>NZ_STGI01000009.1 GCF_004804275.1 Herbaspirillum sp. ST 5-3 | reverse complement strand
CCTGGCAGTAGGCATTCGCCGCGTCGCGCACCATGCGCTCTTCATTCGTCAGTTGCTGGTCCAGCAGCAGCGGGTCGTCCCATTGGAATTGCACTTTGCTTTTCATTGATGGCTCCGGTTTCAGATTCTTTCGAGGACGACTGCCAGACCCTGGCCGACGCCGATACACAGGCTGACGACCGCGTAGCGGCCGTTGCGACGAGCGAGTTCGCGGCTTGCCGTCAGTGCGAGACGCGCGCCGGATGCGCCGAGCGGATGGCCAAGCGCAATCGCGCCGCCATTCGGATTGACGCGCGAGTCGGTGCCGGAAACGCCGAGCAGCTTGAGACAGCTCAGCACCTGGCTGGCAAACGCTTCGTTGATTTCGATGACATCCATGTCGGTGAGCGACAGGTTGGCGCGCGCGAGCGCCTTGCGGATGGCATCGACCGGGCCGATGCCCATGATGCGCGGCTCAACGCCGGCCACCGCGGCGGACAAGATGCGCACCATCGGCGCCTTGCCGACTTGTTCGCCAGCGGCTCGGCTGCCGATCAGCAGGGCGGCAGCACCGTCATTGATGCCCGACGCATTGCCTGCGGTGACCACGCCGCCTTCAAACAGCGGCTTGAGCTTTTCCAGGCTGACTGCGGTGGTTTCCGGACGCGGATGTTCATCCTTGTCGACCAGCACCGGCGGCGTTTTGCGTCCGGTCGGCACGCTGATCGGATGAATCTCGCCGGAAAAGAAACCATCCTGCAGCGCGGCGTGATATTTCATTTGCGAGGCGAGTGCGAAGGCGTCCGCTTCCTCGCGGCTGATGCCGAACTGCTTGGCCACGTTGTCGCCGGTTTCCGGCATGGTGTCCGCGCCGTATTCCTTGGTGACCTTCGGATTCGGGAAGCGTGCGCCGATGGTCGAATCGAATACCTTGAAGTCGCGGCCGAACGCAGCTTCCGACTTGGCGACCACGAAAGGTGCGCGGCTCATGCTTTCGACACCGCCGGCGACATAGAGATCGCCCTCGCCGCAGGTAATGGCGCGCGCCGCATCCATGACGGCCGCCAGGCCGCTGGCGCACAGGCGATTGACGGTTTGGCCCGGGACGGAATATGGCAGGCCGGCGGCGAGCAGTGCATTGCGCGCCACGTTGCGCGAGTCTTCGCCCGCCTGGTTGGTATCGCCGAGAATCACGTCCTCGATCTGTTCCGGCTTCCACGGATTGCGCGCGACAAGGGCGCGCATGACTTCCGCGACCAGGTCATCGGGGCGCACCGGCGCCAGCGCACCGGCGTGGCGGCCGAACGGGGTACGCAAGCCATCGTAGATATAGGCGTCGAGCATGAATCAGATCTCCTTGTGAAGTAGCGACAGGCCGAGCAAGGCGCGACGCTGCAGCCAGGGGCTGGGACGGTAGCGCGGGTCGCCGGTTTGCTGTTCGAGGTTTTTGAGAATGGCAAGTACGGTAGTCGGGCCGAGTGCGTCGCCCCAGGCAAGGGGACCGAGCGGATAACCGAGGCCGAGCGTGACGGCGCGGTCGATGTCGAGCGGATCGGCAATGTCCTGCTGCGCGATTTCGCAGGCGATATTGATGATGTGCGCCACTACGCGCTGCGTCACCATGCCGGCGCTGTCTCGGATCACGCTGACCGGGACGCCGGTAGCGCCGAACAGGCCGCAGGCCATGGCGAGGTAGTCGGAAGTGGTGGCAGGCGTGGTCATGACCACGCGGCGGCGACTGGCGTCGAACAGGCTTTCCACACCGACCGTGCGGCGGCCGTCGAGATCCTCGCGCGCGCAGCAGGTGGTTGCATCCTCGCCCAGCGGCGTGACGAGGCACAAGGCGGAGTCGCTGGGGCGGGCGGAGGTTTCGATGGGAATGCCGGCGGCGGAGATCAGCACCGCGATGCGTTCGGCCAGTTCCGGGCGGTCATGGCTGAGCCAGACACTGGTCGGAAGTTGCGTGGCCTGCGCCGGCTCGGCAATCGCCTCTTTCTTGCCGTCGGCGCCGTAGCGATAAAAGCCGTGGCCGACTTTCTTGCCGAGCGCGCCGGCAGTCAGCATCTGGCGCGTATTCACCTGCGGGCGGAAACGCGGCTCTTCGTAATACTGGTGGTAGATCGATTCCATCACCGGATGCGAGACGTCCAGTCCGGTCAGGTCCAGCAGTTCGCAGGGGCCGAGGCGGAAGCCGGCGGTATCGCGCAGGATGTTGTCCAGCACCGGCACCGATGCGATGCCTTCGGCCAGCACGCGCAAACCTTCCGTGCCATAACCGCGACCCGCATGGTTGACGATGAAGCCGGGCGTATCCTTGGCGCGCACGGCGTTGTGGCCCCAATGCCGGCCGAGGGCCAGCAGATAGTCGGTGATTTCCGGCCTGGTCAGGAAACCGCCGATGACCTCGACGATCTTCATCAGCGGAACCGGGTTGAAGAAATGGAAGCCGGCGACGCGCTCCGGATGCTGAAGGCCGGCCGCAATGGCGGTAACCGGCAACGAGGAGGTGTTGGTCGCCAGGATCGCGTCCGGCCCGGCGATGCTTTCCAGATTGCTGAAGAGGGCCTTCTTCACGGCAAGGTCTTCAACGATCGCTTCGACGATCACATGGCAGCCGGCCAGGTCTTCCAGCCGGTCACAAACCTGCAGCCGGTCAGCGGCCGCGGCGGCAGCCGTCTGATCCAGCTTGCCTTTTTCGCTCAGCTTGCCAAAGGTTGCCAGCAATTCCTGCCGGGCCGTGCCTGCCGCGCCCTCGCGGCTGTCGCACAGGCGAACTTGCGCGCCGGCGAGCGCGGCAAGCTGCGCAATGCCCCTTCCCATCACCCCGCATCCGACAAGACCAACCACCAGTTGCTGCGAGTTGGGCGGGGGTAGAAAGGCGGTTTGCATGCGAAGGCTCCTGAGTATTGAGGGAATTTCTATAGTTCTGCAATGCAGAAGAACATCATTTAAAATGGAACTGTATTGCTTTTTGCGCCGGGCTGTCAAGATTTCATTTGTTATCTCTGTTGATCATTAAAGATGGCAGCAAGAAGAGGGCATTCTTGCGCAAATACGCATTTTGCATTTTTCGCAAGTGTTCTGCAGTGCAGCACCTTATTCTGCAAAAATCGTTGCAATTCCATTTTGGATATGCCAGTATCTGCACCCTGAAGTACCTTTGGAAACATTTCGGGGCCGGCCTGAAACCGGTGCGCCGTCTGCGCCCTTCGCCGGACATGCGCAAGCTCGCCCCGATCGAGGCCCTTTGCAAATAAGACAAGGAGACGGAATGACCCAAGCAGTGCACCCGGCTGCTACGCCCCGCCGCATTCACGAAGCGTTTGCACCCTGGACCGAAACCTGCGCCGACAAGCTTGCGCTGGTTGACGACCTGTCCTCGATTACCTACGGCGCCCTGGGTGGAGTGGTCGAAGCGGTGGCGGAACGCCTGCGCGACGCCGGCGTGCGCCCGGGCGACCGGGTCTTGCTGGTCGGGGAAAACTGCGTGGCGCTCGCCGTGTGCATCCTGGCCGTCAGCCGGCTCGATGCGTGGTCCGCGACCGTCAATGCGCGCCTGTCCGCGCGTGAAATCGACAACTTCCTGTCCCATTCCGGCGCCCGTCGCGCCTTGTATTTCAGCAGCATCTCGCCACAGGCGAAGGCGCACGGCGAACTGCGCGGCGCGCAGGCGGTCGACTGGCCCAGCATCGGCGGTCTTTTGCTCGGTCCGTTGAACGAGCAAGCCATCCCTGAGCCGGTGGAACAGGCAGCCGCCGATCAGGTTGCGGCCATGGTGTATACCTCCGGCACGACCGGTGCGCCGAAGGCGGTGATGCTCTCCCACGCCAACCTTTTGTTTGTCGGCGCCAACAGCTGCAGGATGCGCCGCATCGTTCCCAGCGACGTTATCTACGGTGTATTGCCGCTGTCGCATGTGTACGGACTGTCATCGCTGCTGGTCGCCGCATTGATTGGGGGCTCGGCATTGCGCCTGGTCGCGCGCTATCAACCGGAAGCGCTTGCAGCGGCACTGGCGGAGCAGGGCATCACGGTGATGCACGGCGCGCCGGCCATGTACGCCAAGCTGCTGGAATGGAGCGAAAACACCGGGACGCCTCTGCACGCGCCGCATTTGCGCGTTGCCCAGTCCGGCGGCGCGCCGCTGACCCTGGCGCTCAAGCAGGCTTTTGAAAAAACCTTCGGCATCACGCTGCACAACGGCTACGGCATGACCGAAGCCTCGCCCTCCATTTGCCAGACCCGCCTGGACGATCCGCGCAGCGATTGCTCGGTCGGCCCGGCCATTCCCGGCATCGAAATCCAGTTGCACGGCGCCGAGCAAAGCGAAGAGGGCGTCGGCGAGCTGTGGGTGCGCGGGCCGAATGTGATGAAGGGCTACTACCGCGCGCCGGAACTGACCGCGCAGACCGTCACGCCGGAAGGCTGGCTGCGCACGGGCGATCTCGCGCGCCGTGAAGCGGACGGCGCGATCACCATCGCCGGCCGCAGCAAGGAATTGATCATCCGTTCCGGTTTCAACGTCTACCCGGTCGAAGTCGAGCAGGTGCTCAACGCCCATCCCGACGTCGTGCAATCCGCGGTCGTCGGACGCGAGGTCGAAGGCAACGAAGAAGTCGTTGCTTTCATCGAGGTATCGCAGACCGGATCGTTCACGCTCGATGCGCTGCGCGCGCACCTGAAAGCCAATCTTTCCCCCTACAAGATTCCTTCGGAGATCGTCGTTCTCGATCACTTGCCGGCCGCTGCGACCGGCAAGGTTCTGAAGAAAGAGTTGCAGCAACTCGCTGTACAACGTCCGTCCGCCGGGCGTCAGCATTCCTGAAACAAGCGTTTTTCACACGAGAGGAAGAGACATGAAATTCCAACTTAGCAGTGTCGCCAGATTGGGCGTTGCCATCAGCGCCGCCATGTTCGTCGCCGCTGCAGGCGCAGAAGAGTTCAAGGTCGGCGCACACATGCCCTTGACCGGCACGCTGGCACGTTCCGGCGCAGGCTTCAACGAAGGCATCGCGGCCGCAGTCGAGATCTTCAACAAGAGCAACGGCAAGCACACCATCAAGATGGTCACCATCGACGATGAGTCGGCACCGGCCAAAGCGGTCGCCGCCGTCGAGAAGCTCGCCTCGGAAGGCGTGGTCGCCTTGATCGGCGGCTACGGCTCCAACATCATCGGACCGGCATCGGATGCCTCCAACCGTCACAACCTGACCTACATCACCGCCGGCGGCGTCAACGACGACCTGACCAAGCGCGGCTACAAGACCTTCTTCCGGATCAACAATACGCGCGGATACGAGATTGCCATCGAAAACCTGCTGCAGGAAATGAAAGCGAAATCGGTGTCGATTGTCTACTCCACCAAGGAAGCGACCACCGACCTGGCCAAGAGCATCGAAAAGGATCTCGGCGGCAAAGGCTTCAAGGTCACCACGCACGCGTTTGATCCGGCCATCACCGACTTCAAGCCGATCATCAACAAGATCAAGCTGCAGGACAAGCCGGACGTACTCCTGATGAGCGCCTATGAGAACGACTACGTCGGCATCATCCGCGCCGCCAAGGTGCTCAAGCCGGAAGTGAAATCGGTCGTCGGCGTCTGGTCGCTGGCCACCTCCAAGATGGCATCCGATTTCCCCGACCTGATGCCGAACGTGATCGGCACGGCGCTGCTGCCGTTCCCGGTCGAATACAAGACGCCTGAAGGCAAGAAGTTCGCCGACACCTACAAGAAGATGTTCAACAAGGACGTCGATTACCTCGCGCAGTTCGGTTATGTGAAGGCTTCGCTGCTGTTCGAAGCGATCGCTCGCGCCGCGGACAACGGCACCCTGAAGAAGGGCGGCTTGCCGGACGAAATGCGCAAGACCAGCCGCGATACGCTGATCGGCAAGGTAACGTTCGACGCCAACGGCGACAACCCCAACTTCCAGCATCGCATGGGGCAGCATCAGAACGGCAAGATCGTGATCGTGTCGCCGGCATATCAGGCCACCGGTCCGCTGAAGTATCCGGCAGTACCTTGGTAAATCGGTCAGGCGTGCTGAATCAAGCACGTACCTGGGCACACACCTGATTCACATCGCGCGCATCCTGCTTCCTCCATGGGGGAGGGGATGCTCGCGCGACGCGTGACCGGCGCATGCTGCATTGAACGCCTGCGCGCCGGACCCAAACCGTTTTCCAGACAAATCATGTCCGAACTCATCCTGCAATCCCTCTACTCCGGCCTGCTGGTCGGCGGCGTCTATGCGCTCATCGCGCTTGGCTTGACGCTCGCCTTCGGCACCATGCGCATCATCAATCTGGCGCATGGCGAACTGGTCCTGCTCGCCGCCTATATCGCCTATACGGTGGAAAGCCGCTTCGGCGTCAATCCGATGCTGTCGCTGCCGCTGGCGCTGGTGATCGTGTGCGCCTGTTCCGCCGTCGTCTACTTCCTGGTATCGCGCATCAAGCGCAACCGCGAACTGAATTCGCTCATGCTGACATTCGCGCTCGGCATGATCCTCACCAATGCCGTCCTGCTGTTCTGGTCGAGCGATATCCGCTCCACCGGCAATGCAATGATGCAAGACGCAGTGCAGATCGGCAGCCTGTACAGCATGTTCAGCGAACTGCTGTTCTTCGTCGTCAGCATCGGCGTGGCCGCCGTGCTCGGCTGGTGGCTGTCGCGCAGCTGGTACGGCCGCGCGGTGCGCGCCGTGTCATCCAATCGCGACGCGGCCAAGCTGATGGGCATCAATCCATCCAAGGTCGAACTGGCGTCCTTCCTCGTGGCCGGCGTGCTGGCGACGATTGCCGGTATCGCCATCTATTCGAGCAGCGTGATTTCACCGCCGCTCGGACATTCGCTGACAGTCAAGGCCTTCATCATCACGGTGCTGGCCGGTGTCGGCTCGGTGCCGGGCGTGGTACTGGCCGCCTTCCTGCTCGGCATCACCGAAGCGATGACGGTCACGCTGCTCAGCTCCGCATTGCAGGAACTGGCGGGCATGCTGCTGTTCCTGATCGTATTGTTCATCATGCCGAACGGCTTGTTCGGCGCCAAGAAGCGGCGGGGATAAAGCAATGGAAAAATCAGTGAAAAAACTCATCTGGGTGGCGATCGCTCTGCTCTATCTGGTCGTACCGTTCTTCCTGAAGGACAACAGCTATATCCTCAGCCTGACGGTGTCCTCTCTCATCGTGGCCGGCGTCGCGGTGCCCTGGGCCTTGCTCGGCAATCTCGGCGGCATGGTCAGCTTCGGCCATGCGGCCTTCTTCGGCATGGGTGCGTATGCCTCGGCCCTGCTCACCATGAAGGCGGGATTGCCGGTGCTGCTGGCGATTCCGGCCGGTGGCGTGGTCGCATCGATTGCATCGCTGGCCATGCTGCCCGCGCTGCGCCTGTCGGGGCCGTATTTCGCGCTGGCGATTCTTGCGTATGCGCACATCTTCAAGATCCTCGCCACCGAGTTCACGTCGCTCACCGGCGGCTCGGCCGGCATCTCGTCGATTCCGGGCTTGCCGAGCCTGGTGCAGGCCGATTTCCTGACCGGCCTCGGTCCTTACCTGCTGGGCCTGACCATCGTGCTGTTGTTCTGCGTGGTGTATGCCTGGGTGCGCAAGAGCCATTACGGCATTGCATTGCGCGCCATGCACGACAGCGAAGACGCGACCCGCGTGGTCGGTGTCAACAGCGTGTTGCTGAAGTCCTGGATGCTGCTGCTGTCGGCGTTCATGACCGGCACCATCGGCGCCTTCAACGCGCACATCATCAACTTCCTTGAGCCGGACTACGCGTTCAACAGTTCCTGGAGCGTGCTGCCCATCGTCGCCGCGATCTTCGGCGGCTATCGCACCATCACCGGCCCGATGGTCGGCGCGATCGTGATCTACCTGGTCGACCAGTTGTTCTTCAAGGCGGTCCTGTCGTCCGGTCACCAGATCGTGCTGGGCATCGTGCTTGCCGCAATGATCCTGTTCGCGCCCGACGGCCTGCTCACGGTATTCAAGAAACGCAATACGGGAGGCCAGCATGCTTAAGCTCGACAAGATCACGATTCAGTTCGGCGGCCTCGTCGCACTGAAGGATGTGAGCTTCTCCATGGGTTCCGACCAGGTGGTCGGCCTGGTCGGCCCCAACGGCGCCGGCAAGACCACCTTGTTCAATGCCATTTCCGGGCTGGTCAAACCGACTTCCGGCAGCGTCTCTTTCGACGGGACTGAAATCAGCGGAAAGCCGCTGCACACCCGTGCGCGCATCGGCATCGGCCGCACTTTCCAGATTCCGCAGCCGATGCACGAACTGACAGTGCGCGAAAACCTGATCGTTGCGCAACGCTTCGGCAACGGCAAGGTGGACCAAAAGCGCATCGACGAGATCCTGGAATTCATGGATCTCTCGGCCCAAGCCGAACGCGATGCCGCCACCAGCCTCGCGCTGCAGGAACTCAAGCGCCTGGAAGTGGCGAAAGCCCTGGCAACGGAACCAAAACTGCTTTTGCTTGACGAAGTGCTGGCCGGCCTGGAAACCACCGGCAAGCGTTATTTCACCGCCAAGCTGGAAGACCTGCACAAGAAATTCAAGATCGGCATCCTGATCATCGAACACGACATCGAAACCGTCTCGACGCTGTGCGACCGCGTAGTGGTGCTCAATTTCGGCAAGGTGATCGCCGACGGCGCGCCGGACGCTGTATTCCGCGACCCCGAAGT
Organism: Herbaspirillum sp. ST 5-3; assembly: GCF_004804275.1. Lineage (GTDB taxonomy): Bacteria > Pseudomonadota > Gammaproteobacteria > Burkholderiales > Burkholderiaceae_D > Noviherbaspirillum. The sequence continues at coordinate 230,137 of NZ_STGI01000009.1, read as the reverse complement.
CATCAAGAGCTATACAGGAGACGCCCATGCTTGAGATCCGCAACCTGCGCGCCGGTTACGGCGCCATCAACGTACTGTGGGACGTCAACCTGTCCTTCGCCGAGAAGCAGCTGACTTCCATCGTCGGCCCCAATGGTGCAGGCAAATCGACTCTGCTGAAAACCATCATGGGCCTGGTGACGCCGAGCCAGGGCGATATCACCTTGCGCGGCGCCTCGCTGGCGCAGCACCGGACCTGGGACATGGCGGACCAGGGTGTAGTGCTGGTTCCCGAAGGCCGCCTCGTGTTTCGCGACATGAGCGTCGAGGAAAACCTGATCATGGGCGCGTTCCCGAAGCAGAAGCGGGCGTCGATGTCGAACAACATCGAGCGCGCCTATGAACTGTTTCCCCGCCTGAAGGAGCGCCGCAAGCAGCTTGCAGGCTCGCTCTCCGGCGGCGAAGCCCAGATGGTCGCGATGGCGCGCGGCATGATGGCCGAACCGCGCGTGTTGCTGATCGACGAACCTTCGCTGGGCCTGGCCCCGGTGATCGTGCAGGAAATTTTCAACATCCTCGCCAAGCTCAAGCAGGAAGGCGTCACCATTGTCCTGGTCGAGCAGAATACGCACATGGCGCTGAAGCTGGCCGACCGCGTCTACATGATGCGCAGCGGGCGCGTCGTGATGGACAAACCGGCGTCGGAAGTCGATGTAGCAAAATTGCATGATCTGTACTTTGCGCTCGAAGGCTAGGATAATGCCGCAGCAATTCGACAATCAGCCCTTGAATTTCCTTGTCGCAGCGGACGAGGTCGCACCGGAAGACCAGACAGCCATGGCGGAACAATCGAGCGAAAATCACGTGCCGGCAGAGAAGAAATCCAATGCCAAGGAGGACAGGCACTTCGTCACCGCGCTCGCGCGCGGGCTGGACGTGCTGTCGTCCTTCCGCTCGGGTGAAAAGCTGCTCGGCAACCAGGAACTTGCCGAGCGCACCAAGCTGCCGAAGTCGACCGTTTCGCGCCTGACCTACACGCTGACCAAGCTGGGTTATCTGCAATACGTCGACGAGATCGGCAAATACCGCCTCGGCACCGCAAGCCTCGCGCTCGGCAGCGCGATGCTGTCCAAGCTCGACATCCGTCAGTTCGCGCGCCCCTACATGCAGGAGCTGGCCGATTTTTCGCATGCCACGGTGTCCATGGGCATGCGCGACCGCCTCAGCATGATCTACGTGGAAAACTGCCGCAGCCAGGCTGCACTGACGCTGCGTCTCGATGTCGGCGCGCGCATCCCGATCGCGCTGACCGCCATGGGCCGCGCCTACCTGGCGGAAACGTCCAGCGCGGAACGCAATGAGATCCTCGAACGCGCACGCGAATTCGACGAGACCAAGTGGCCCGCCATTCGCGAAGGCGTCATGCGTTCCCTGGAGGAATACAAGACCATCGGTTGCTGCACTTCGTTCGGCGACTGGCAGCCGGACGTGAACGCAATCGCAGTCGCCTTCCGTCCCGCCAACGGGTCGTCCATCCTCAGCATCAACTGCGGCGGCCCGGCCTTCACGATTTCGAAGGAATTTCTGCTCAACGAAGTCAAGCCGCGCCTGCTCGACCTGGTCGACCGCCTGAAACGCACCTGACGAAAGCCTTCGTCCCTCTCGCCATCCCCCGACGCCGCCCCGCCTTGCGCGGGCGCGGACGTCCAGATTGATTCCCTCGTTGCCTGCCGAACATTGATCGGCTCTCCCGCAAATATTCGGTGTTTTGTATTGGCGTAGTGCTGTTACAGTGCGCACGCATACGGTTTCCTCTACTAACCGCCAACACTAATTGCACGGCAGCCTTCCTCGGGTTCCGGGAGAGAAATCATGAACTTTCGCAGCTTGCGCATCGGTACCCGGCTCGCCATCGGCTTTGGCATCATGCTCGCCATGCTGATCGTGGTCCTCGCCGCCGACAACCTGATCAGCACACGCAACCGTGAAGCGATGATCGCCGGGCTGGAAGTCAGCAATGCCAAGAGCAGCCTGGCGGGAAGCATCAAGAGCGCCTTGCTGGAAGGCGGCATTGCGATGCGCAACATCGGCCTGCAATCCGACATCACGGCCATGCAGCGCGAAGAGGAAAAGGTCAAGGCGCTGCGCAAGCGCTTCGCCGAAGCGCGTGACAAGCTGATCGCGCTGGGGCTGACCGAAACGGAAAAGAAACTCCTCGCCGACATCACGCGGCTCGATGTGGAAACCGATGTGCCGTTCAGGGAAGCCATCCGCCTGATCGGCGCATTCAACAGCGAAGATGCCATCAAGCTGATCGCAAGCCGTATCGATCCACTCAACCAGCAGGCGCTGGCCGATATCAACCAGCTGGTCGACATCCAGCAGGCCGCGGCGCATCATGTGCTCGATGCAACGGTGGAATCCGGCAAGCAGTTGATGAACGTGCTGTTTGCCATCGGCGCCATCGCACTGGCAGCGGGTGGCGTTCTCGCCTGGGCGACGACGCGCAGCATCACTTCTCCCTTGCATGACGCGGTGCAGGTCGCGCGCCGTGTCGCCGCCGGCGAGCTGGCATCGCAAGTCCCTGTCTCCGGCAAGGATGAGGTCAGCCAGCTGCTGCTTGCTCTGCGCGACATGAACGACGGCCTGCACAGGATCGTGCGCGACGTGCGCCTCAGCACTGATTCGATCACCGTCGCATCGCGCGAAATCGCCGCAGGCAATGCCGATCTTTCCTCTCGCACTGAAATACAGGCAGGCGCCTTGCAGGAAACGGCCGACTCCATGGCGCAACTGACTACCGCAGTCAAGCAGAATGCGGCGCATGCGAAAGAGGCAAATAGTCTCGTGGTATCCGCATCAGATGTCGCGGTGAAAGGCGGCGAAGTGGTCGGTGAAGTCGTCGGCACCATGGGATCGATCAAGGACAGCTCGCGCAGGATCGTCGATATCATCGGCGTGATCGACGGCATCGCTTTCCAGACCAACATATTGGCGCTCAATGCCGCGGTGGAAGCGGCACGCGCCGGCGAGCAGGGCAGGGGATTTGCCGTGGTTGCCGCGGAAGTGCGCAATCTTGCCCAGCGTTCCGCGAGTGCGGCGAAGGAGATCAAGGACTTGATCCACGACTCGGTCGAGAAAGTCGATGCCGGCAGCAAGCTGGTCGATCAGGCCGGCAAGACCATGGATGACATCGTGAACTCCGTGATGCACGTCGCCAACATCATGCGCGAGATTACCGCCGCGAGCGCGGAGCAAAGTGCCGACATCGAAGAAGTCAGCCGGTCGATTGCGAAGATGGATGAAATGACGCAGCAGAATGCCGCACTCGTCGAGCAAGCCGCCGCTGCTGCGCACAGCATGCAGGACCAGGCCATGACGCTCGGCAAGGCAGTCGCGATCTTCAAGGTGGAGAACGCGGTGCCCGCGCCGAATGCCGTCATCGCATTGCCATCATCGACACCGGCACGTCCGCAACTCGCACATGCACACATGCATGACGGCGAACATTTGCAAGAGTGCTGACGACACGCCTCGCACTCAACATTCTTCATCTCATTCATGCTCCCGTCATTTTGCGAGGGCATATTCTCGTCATTCCGCCGGCATGATTTTCGGATGCCGCGCTGAATCTTGCTATAGTGCGCACAGGTTGTGATGGCGCACCTGGCTGGGGTTGCACGTACGTTCGTACTTTTATCTCGGCGCCGCGATTGCGTCAGATCAAACGAGATGACAGTGCCGGACGTTATGATAGAAAGCTAATTTTTCAACGGTTCCAGTCATCGCCGCGTAGCGTCTGGGCGAGTCGTCACTGTATTGTTTGTCGTTTCCAGGGAGATTGAAATGAATGATGTCGTAATCGTCGCCGCAGGCCGCACCGCCGTCGGGAAATTCGGCGGCAGCCTGGCCAAGGTCGCTGCCTCGGACCTCGGTGCCCATGTGATCAAGACTCTGCTCGCAAAGACCGGCATCGCTCCGGATCAGGTGAGCGAGGTGATCATGGGACAGGTCTTGACCGCTGGCGTGGGCCAGAACCCTGCGCGGCAGGCGGTGATCCGCGCCGGTCTCCCTGACATGGTCCCGGGCATGACGATCAATATGGTGTGCGGCAGCGGCCTGCGCGCAACGCACCTCGCGGCACAGGCCATCAAGAGCGGCGACGCGGAAATCGTCATCGCCGGCGGCCAGGAAAACATGAGCGCTTCCCCGCATGTGCTGAACGGCTCGCGCGATGGCTTCCGCATGGGCGACGCCAAGCTGGTCGATACCATGATCGTCGACGGATTGTGGGACGTCTACAACCAGTACCACATGGGCATCACCGCCGAGAACGTCGCGAAGAAGTACGGCATCTCGCGCCAGGAGCAGGACGAGTTTTCCGTCGCGTCGCAGAACAAGGCGGAAGCCGCGCAGAAGGCCGGCAAGTTCAAGGATGAAATCATTCCTTTCGAAATTGCGTCGAAAAAGGGCACAGTCACCTTCGACACCGATGAATTCATCAAGCCGGGCGTCACGCTCGATGCGCTGGCCAGCCTGCGTCCCGCCTTTGCCAAGGATGGCACCGTCACCGCCGGCAACGCGTCCGGCATCAACGACGGCGCAGCGGCCGTCATCATGATGTCGGCCAGGAAGGCCGACGAGCTTGGCCTGAAGCCGATGGCGCGCATCAAGGCGTATTCCTCCGCCGGCGTTGATCCGAGCATCATGGGCATGGGCCCGGTTCCGGCTACGCAGCTGTGCCTGAAGAAGGCCGGCTGGACGCATCAGGACCTCGAACTCATGGAGATCAACGAGGCGTTCGCCGCGCAGGCGCTCGGCGTCAACAAGGAAATGGGCTGGGATACCAGCAAGATCAACGTGAACGGCGGCGCCATCGCGATCGGCCATCCGATCGGCGCATCGGGCTGCCGCATCCTCGTCACGCTGCTGCACGAAATGATTCGCCGCGACGTCAAGCGCGGCCTTGCCAGCCTGTGCATAGGCGGTGGCATGGGTGTTGCATTGGCTGTGGAGCGTTAAGCGACACGGAGCAAAAAGGGGAGATGCGCACGGTTGGTGAGCCGCATTCGGCGACGTCGTCCGAAGCACTCTTGGCATGCCGTTTCCCCGATGGTTGGCAGATTTTTTCATCGCATTCGACATAGAGAGAAACGAACATGGCAAGAGTCGCATTAGTCACAGGCGGTATGGGAGGTCTTGGCGAAGCAATCTGTATCAAGATGGCTGCGCTCGGTTACCAGGTTGTCACTACCCATTCACCCGGCAACACCAAGGCTGCGGAGTGGCTGAGCTCGATGGAGCAGCAGGGCTTCAATTTCCGTGCATATCCGTGCGACGTCGCGGACTTTGATTCGGCACAGGCATGCATCACGAAAATCACCGAGGAAATCGGTCCGGTCGATGTGCTGGTCAATAATGCCGGCATCACGCGCGACATGACGTTCAAGAAGATGGACAAGGTCAATTGGGATGCGGTGATCAGGACCAACCTCGATTCCGTCTTCAACATGACCAAGCCGGTATGCGACGGCATGGCGGACCGCGGCTGGGGCCGCATCATCAACATTTCTTCCGTCAACGGCCAGAAGGGCGCGTTCGGCCAGACCAACTACTCGGCAGCGAAAGCCGGCATGCACGGCTTCACCAAGGCGCTGGCGCTGGAAGTCGCGCGCAAGGGCGTCACGGTCAACACCATCTCGCCGGGCTATATCGGCACCAAGATGGTGATGGCCATCCCCAAAGAGGTGCTCGACAGTAAAATCATTCCGCAAATCCCGATGGGCCGTCTCGGCAAGCCGGAGGAAGTGGCGGGCCTGGTTGCCTATCTGGCATCCGATGAAGCGGCTTTCCTGACCGGCGCGAATATCGCCATCAACGGTGGCCAGCATATGTATTGACCGGTAAAAGCGTCACAGTTGGCGTTCAGTCAAGAGCGCGGATGGGCCCCTGGGTTCATCCGCGCTTTTTTGTGGTGCGAGCGCCTGTCAACGTCAGAAAATGTCGCGTTTCCAGTCAACAAAATTCCGGCCTGCGCGTTAGTGGAAGGGTAGAGTCTGTCTACATTCAACTCCAAGGATACGTAACATGAAAAAACTGATCGCTGCCCTGATTGCCGCCGCGTTTGCCGCAGGCACCGCATTTGCACAAACTCCTGCTGCTCCCGCAACGCCGGCTGCTCCGGCAGCTGCCGCGACTCCGGCGGAACCGGCAGCCAAGCCGGCCAAGAAGGTCAAGAAGGCGAAGAAGGCCAAGCACGTCAAGCATGTCAAGCACGCCAAGGCCAAGAAAGCCGCTGCCAAGTAAGCAGCGAAGCAAGCTGCAAGCAAGGCCCTCCGGGGCCGCACGCCGAACAGCAAAAAACCCGGCGCCACGAAAATGGCGCCGGGTTTTTTTATTGCCGCAGGAAGTTTCGATCAGCTCGGGCTGCCCGCCTGCGGCTGGTTCTTGTCCACGATCTCCTGCAGCAAGTCGATCAGTTTCGGCATCGAGACATAACCGGCCGTGACCATATCCAGTTGTCCGTCGCGTTCCAGCACCAGGGTCGGAAAACCGCTGACGCCCCAGCGTTCGGCCTGCAGGAAATCATCGCGCGTGGCCGTGATCGCGGCGTCCGAATTCCAGACTGTCAGGAAGGTCTCCTCATCCGTCGGAAATCCGGACTCGCTCAAGGCCTTGACGACAATCGATGCCAGAACCTTGCCCTGCGTCACATCCTGTCCTTCGGAATAGAAGGCGCGCTGGATTTCATGGAACGCGAACAGCGACGCTTTCGGCGCCAGCATGCGCGCTGCGACGACTGCCCGGCACGCCGGCTCGGTGTTATAGATAAAGCCTTCGCGTGACAAGCCGTCGTAGGAAAACGGCAGGCCGGTCTGGTCGGCCACCTTGTGCCAGTGTTCCAGCAGCGATTCCTTCAATGACGCATCCATCGGCTTCGTCGCATACGGCCGCAGTCCGCCGACCACGATTTCGATCGGCATGCCGGGCAAGCCTTCCAGCAGCGCCGCGAGCTCAGGCCCGAAGCCGTAGCACCAGGAACACATCGGATCGGCTATGTAAATGAGGCTCGGCATAGGGCTCTTTCTTTGAGTTGATAAGGAATGTCCAGCTTGCATACTACCCCGGCGTGCATCGCGTTCTAACGCCGAGTATCGCCCGAAATCCGTCCCTTTTCCGCGAAATACGCGCAAAATCCGCCGCCGCTTCCTGAACTAACTTCATGGACAAATGATCTACCCGCAAGAGGCCGGTGTCGTCGCATGCCGGTGATTCGGTATGCGCGGGCCTCGCACCCCTGTTTTTTTGCGAAATGGGTTCTACACTGAATTATTTGCAGGCGACTCTTGGAGAGCTTTATGCGGAGCGATTACATCCAGCGATTTGGTACCGAAATTGATGACGCGCATGAAAAATCACGCAAGGAAGTGATGCGGATGATTGAATCTCACGGCTCCCGGCCGATTTCCGACCTGGCCGAGATGAGCGAGGGCGAGCGGGTAAAGTGGTTTTTCTGGAATCTGCACGAAAATCTCGACGAATTCCGCAAGCTGGAACCGACGCTGATCGGGCAGGTCACCTGCACGCAGCTGACGGTGGCCGACGGCCTGTCGATGGCCACCGAAAAAGTGGGCATGGAAAAGAACATCACCCTGACCTGCCGATGGCATCTGCGGCTGGCGTATGCGACCTTCCAGAACGAGGAAGCCTTCCCGATCGGCGAGGGATCGGTCGAGCTGTCCGTCTCCAACAGTTTGCCGTCCAAGCCGCCGCTGCAGAAGAACCAGAAGGGCTACATTGAATCCGACAGCTCGCTGTATCCGCACCAGCTGTATCTCTACGGCTGGGTCACCGAGCCCGTCTGGGATGAAATCAAGCCGCACTTGTACAGCCCGACGCCCAACTGCCATACCGATTTGATGCTGCGCGACAACTGCCTGTTTCCGGTGAAGCAAGGCTTCGGTTTTGTCGCCGGCCCGCCCGGAGCAGTCGGCATCACCAACCTCGAATTCCGCGTCTCTTCCCATTCCGCCGATCGACGGGGGAACAGGCGTACCGAGACGCTGTAATCTCGATCGGTCACCACTGCCGGCCGGGCATCGAGCCCGGCCCGGGCTGCTATTTCCGCGACAGCCAGTCATCCAGCGAAATCCGTCCCGCCCCAAAGCCAACCAGCACCAGCAGCAGCGCACCCCAATAGAAGTGGTCATTGATCGCTGCCGGGCATTCAAATGTGAACAATGCCGGATACGACAGCACTGCCATCGCATTGACAACAAACAGGCCCAGCGCGGCGGGCCGCGTCAGCAGGCCGAGCGCGAGCAGCACCGGGAATACCAGTTCGCCCGATGCGCCCATCCATGCGGCCAGCGCGGGCGGCAGCAGCGGGACGTGATATTCATACTGGAACAGCGCAAGCGTCGCGTCCCAATCGCTGACCTTCACCATGCCGGCCTTGAAGAACTGCCAGCCGACGAACAGCCGAATCGCCAGGCTCAGCAGTGAGCCGGCCCAATCGGTGATCCGTGCATCGTATCGGATCACGTCGCGGTGCAATCGCAGAATCGATTCCATCCTCTCACTCCTTCACAGTGTGTTCGTTCAATTCGATATCGACCAGCACTTTATGCCGCAAGCACTGCTGCAGATATGCGCCAAAGTCGAAATCCGCATCCACCGCAAGCGCCGCATCGAGCGCCGTACCCAATGCGTGCCCTTGCTGCAGCGCCATCAGCGCGGCATGCTCGGCCTGCGTCAGCGGCAAGACACCGGCCTTCCATTGCGGCCGCACGATCAGCGCATGACTGGCATGCGCAATCTCGCGCGGAAATTCCGCATCCAGGTCTGTTTGGTGCGCCTGCCATAGTTCAACCACGGCCCAGGTCGAGGCGAACAGCCGGCATGCCGGATGCAGGATGAAGCGCGCGCCATCGAGCTGTTCGGGCTGCAGTTGCATCAACTTCCCCGGATCGATCGCATCCGCATTCGACGCATAATGCGCGCGGTGCAGCATCCACTCCAGGCGTGCCATGTCCGGGAAATACGGATAGTCGGCCACATGCGCAAACGTTTCGAGGAAGTGCGGGAACTCCGCACCGAACTGATTCAGGTCGCCCACTCTGGAGGGATAGGCCTTGCCATAGGCGCGCACGAGGGCAGTGAAGAACTCCTCGCCGACCAGTGTCTTCAGGACCGGATAGGCGGACGACAATGTCTTGTCCCAGTTGCCGGTGAGGTTGCCGCGATACAGGGCAAGACGCTGTTCCGCAAGCTGCGCATCGCCCTTGAACAGGGGCAGCACCAGTACTTCGGTCTTCGCGTCCAACAGCGCATTGGAAAATGCTTGTTGCGACAGCGCGATCCTTTCGGCTTCCATGCATTGCTGTACGGCGTTCGCGATATGCCGCGCATGCTGCGCTTCATCGAGCAGCACATCGAGTGCAGGAATGTCGGTATCCCATTCGATCAGGGTCGCTACCCGGCCGAAGCGTCGTACGGCCTTTTCATATAAATCCCATACCGAATCCGCCACACGGTCGCCGTGATGATCGATGACCGCATCGGGCGTTACGAGGTGCCCCGCCAGATGCATTTCGACCACGCTGGCCGGTGCGATCGACGCCATCGCCGCGATCGGGTCTTCATTGTGATTGCAAAGATTGACGTAGAGATTATTGATGTCGAGCAGAATGCCGCACCCGGTGCGCGCTGCGACCGCTGCAAGGAATTCCGCCTCGCTCATCGCATCATCGCGGTAGCGCAAATAGGTCGACACGTTTTCGAGCAGGATCTGTCTTCCCAGCACTTCCTGGATGCGATCGACGCGTTCGCAGATCAGCGTCAAGGCTTCGCGCGTCAATGGCATCGGCAGCAGATCGTTCAAATGACGGTCGTCCACCGCGCCCCAGCAAAGATGTTCGGATACCAGCGCTGGTTCAATGCGCAAAACGAGCTCGCGCACCTTCTCCAGATGGCGTTCGGAAAACCCGCGCGCCGAGCCGATACCCATGCCGACGCCATGCAGGCTAATCGGATAATCCTCGCGCAAGCGCTGCAGCACATGCGCATCCCATCCGCCTGCCTCGACATAATTTTCCGTATGGGCCTCAAGCCAATCGACCCTCGGTCGCTTGTCGAGAAATTCGCGGTAGTGCGGAGCCCGCAAGCCGACTCCGAAACCCAGCCGTGCAAGCGATGATTGGTCAGAATGCGGCATGGCGCGGCTCCGCACTGATATTACTTCGACGCGCTCATCTTGCCGCCCATCTGGGTGCAAGTGCCTTTGGCGACGAGTTTGAATTCAGTCGGATCCTTGTCCTTCTTGGCCTGACCCGCACAAGAATGCGTGCCGGTAACGCTGGCGCAATCGTTCTGGCCGGCCTTGGCGATGCCGAAGCATTTCTCCTTGTCGCTGTCGGCGGCATGGGCGGTGCCGAGACCGGCGATGCAAACGGTGGCAAGGGCGGTAGCGAGCAGGGCGTGGCGTTTGTTCATGGAACTCTCCTTCAATCAATAAAAATGGATCGGATATATAAAGAGCCGGTGATCCGGCTGAACAGTAGTCGCGCCAGATCCGGATTACTTACAACACCACCATTATTTTTTTCAGGAGAGCCGGCACCACCCAATGGACGGATGGTGCCGGCAGGGGAGCAGGGAGTGAGGAATGACGCGGTGCCGCTTTACTGGTTCGGGAACAGCCTGCCTTGTGCCAGCAGGATCAGGGTGCGCAAGCTGAGGAATGCGATAACCGTCGACGCCAGCACCAGCGCCAGGATGCCGATCCAGAGCGGCCAGCCGCCGCGGTGGACGGTTTCCAGCATCACGCTGGCCAGTGCTGCCAGTGGAAACGAGAACGACCAGAAGCCGATCGAGAAGGGAACCTTGGTCCACCAGTGATAGCGCACCATCACGCCGACAAAAGGACCGATCGACAGTCCCAATCCGATTGCCAGCGCTTCACCCGGCAACTCCGGCCAGATGGTCGCTGCCGTCAGGGTTGCAATGGTGGGCGGCGCCAGTTCCACGCCTATCGTAGGGCGCACCGCCTCCGGCATAGGGCCTTCAAACAAGGTGCTGAGAATGCGCGCTTCGAGCAGCGCCCAGCCCGATATCCCGGTGCCGAACAGCAGGGCGCCCCATCCCGGATAATGCAGCGCGCCCAGCGTCATGCCGCCGATCAGCGCGCCGCCGACGACAGGCAGGTAAAGTGCGGGTGTGACGGCATTGGAAGGCATCTGGCCCGTGGCGAGCACGGAGACGACGGGTAGCGCGATGATCAGGTTCAAGCCCAGCGCCAGCAGCGTCAATACCAGCCATACGTCCTGCCCGGGCTGCTTGAATTGGATGACGGCCAGCAGTATCGACAGCGGTATCAGTGCTTGCAGCGATCCGTGTACCGGATGCCTGTACTCGCGCATCACCGCCTTCGGATAGAACCTGCACTTGAGGATGTACAGCAGCAGGGATGCGCCCCAGATGGCGGTCACCGGCCAGATCAGCAGTTCACTGACATCTGCGGCGAAATCCCATCGGTAAGCGGCTGCCCGGCGCCATGCTGCGAGCAAGCCGAACAAGCCGACCGAGATTGCAAACAAACCAGCCGGCAAGCGTTCCAGCCATGAAGATTTCTGAGGGCTGTTTGCGCCAAACAGATAATAGAGGCGGGCGCGCGGATTTTCGTTGTCCATCTTTGCCTATCCCTGATAATTCGTTTCCGATGACTTCCGGGTGGACGAATCGACTGTACTTCGACGGAATTTTCATTTCATATTAGCCGGATTTTCAACAATGCGTATTGAAATGGTACGAAGAGAATGCGTCTTCATGACCAAGGATTATGCAGGTGACATCGAACATTATCAGGACGTACAGAATCGGGAAATAAAGTTCTGCATCGCACAAAAAGATGCTTGTACTTGCGGCGGTCGATCTCTAGAATTGTCGATGCTGCTTCGCAGCAAAGTTTGACAACATTTTTCGTCACGCCACCCGCTCGTTTGCACCACCGTTCAGGAGTTTTCATGTTTCCGATTCAAGACCAGATTTCCGTAGCAACCAAAGCCAACCTCGAAGCCAATCTCGCGCTGTACACCTCCCTCACCAACAAGGCGCTCGAGAGCGTCGAGAAACTGGTCAATCTGAATATCGCCACGGTTCGTATGTCGATGGAAGAAACTTCCGCCGCAACCCGCCAGATGCTGACCGCGAAGGATCCGCAGGAATTCCTGTCCATCCTCAGCTCGCAAGCCGCGCCGAAGTTTGAAAAGGCGGTCGCCTACGGCAACCACTTCGCCAGCATCACCGGCGCTGCCCAGGCTGAATTCACCAAGGCTGCCGAAGCGCAGGTTGCGCAAATCAGCCGCAAGATGAGCGAGCTGGTTGAAGAAGCAGCAAAGAAGGCGCCGGTCGGCTCCGAAAACCTCGTTACCATCGTCAAGACAGCGATCGGCACCGCCAGCAACGGCTACGAGCAACTGACCAAGACCGCCAAGCAGGCAGTCGAAGTCATGGAGTCGAACATGACGACAGCCGTGAACAGCTTGTCGCAAGTTGCCGCGGTCACCAAGAGCTGATGCGCTGACGCGTTTCAAACCTTGAGGAACGGGCCGCATTGCGGCCCGTTTTTCTTTGGCGCGGATGAATACCGGCGTACCGGTTCGTTCGTCTACGATGCAATGGCCGCAAATCGCGCGGCATCCGGCTCGAGTACGACGCGGAAGGCATTCGTCATGTACGAGATCGTGTGGTAAGCGCCAATCAACGCAACCAGCTCCAGCAATTGCTCCGGCGTGAAGTTGTCGGCCAGTTGTTCCCACAGCATGTCCGATATGCAGGCGCTATCGTGCAATTGGTCCGCCAGTTGAATCAGCAAGGCCTCGCCGTCAGTCCAGGCGTCGCTGTTGTCCGCGGCTGGAAGTGTCGCGGCAATCTGCTCCTTGCTCAATCCCGCACGCTTCCCAAAAAACGCGACATGCACGCCCCACTCGTATTCCGAGTTGCAGCGCGCGCAAGTGCGAAGAATCACGAGCTCGCGTTCGCGCAAGGATAGCGTACCTGGGTCAAGCAGACTTCCGGCAAAGATGCGTTGAAGGACGCGCGGATTGCGCGCCATCGTCCGAAACAGGTTGAGGGGCTCACGACCGGGCGGCATGATGCGCGCGAACGCGTCTGCAATGGATGCATCGTACGGCGCTTCCGCCGGGGCAATGCGTGGCGATGCGGGGAGTAAACTCATTATGTTCTCCTGATGGTGAATGGAAAGCGCATCCGTCTGGACGGAAAGCTACGTTTACTGTAGCATACGGCTACGGTTTATGTAGCGGAGGGGAGATGGCTTTACCGAAACCTGGAGTGCCGGTGCGCGGATCGCGTACTGGTCGCCCGATCATGGTGCTGCTCGATTTGCTCGGACGGCGCTGGGTGTTGCGCATACTGTGGGAATTGCGCGACGAGCCGCTGACATTTCGCGCGTTGCGCGAACATTGCGACGACATGTCGCCGACGGTGCTCAACCAGCGTCTGCGCGAACTGCGTGACGCGGACATCGTTGTGCTTGAAGAACCGGGCGGCTATACCTTGAGCGGGCAGGGGAGACAGTTGCTGGCGTCGCTGATGCCTTTGCATCAGTGGGCCGAGCAATGGCAGAAGAAGCAGCTGGCGAAGGCGCGCGGCAAGTAGGACTTATCGCGCGACGCGCGCAGCTTGCGAGGAATGGAGCGGACGCACTTCCACCTTGCCGAGTTTCAGTGCGCGCGACAGGATCTTGTAGTTGTCGAGATCGAAGTCCGGGCGGGCAGCGGCTTCCAGCAGCAGCTGCTGCACATCGTGTTCTTCATGCACGGTGCCGAGGCTGCTCCAGTGATCGACCACGTGCATATCACGCCGTCCATCGGCGCCGGCCTCTACGATAGCAACCGGACCGCCATAGGGCCAAGACTGGATGCGGATGGAAGACAGCGCCTGCAGCAGGCGTTCCTGCTGTCGATCGGGCCGGCCCCTGTCGACGCACTCCTGCATGCAGCGTTGGGAAAGGCTCCCGGCACAGGGCTGGCCGGGCTGCGGACGATGCGCAAGTCCGAGCATCGCCAGGCATAATCCGTGTTGCTCGGCCAGCGCACGCAAGGCCGTTTGTGCCTTTTCGCGCGATGTGAACAGCCCGTGCAAACCTTGCGCCTTGCAGAAATCGACATCGCGTGCGTACACGAGGAACGGGCGCAAGGCGCCGGACGCATCGGGGCGCAATTGCCACGAACACAGCTCCGTTTCGCGGCGCTGACCGCAGTCATGCACCGGTTGCAGGCCCTTGCTCAACTGCGCGTGCAGCAATTGCGCGCCGACGTCTCCCGCCGTCTCATGCCATTCCAGCCGACGGACCTGGCGCGCCAGGTGCATGTCCTTGTACGACGGATGGTCGGTATGAAAGTGGGACAGGACGCGCTGGCGCAGATGCGCGGCCTTGCCGACATGCAGCGGGACGTCATGTTCGCCGTAGAACACGTAGACGCCCGGGCCGTCGGGCAGATCGTCCAGCTGATCGGGATCGAGATGCGCGGGCAGGTTGGGGCGATGCAGCAGCTGCTGAATGGAATCGAGCAGCATCTCGGCGGGCAGGGTTGCTTCCAGCTTGCGCCAGAATTGCCATAGCAGGTCGGCATCGGCCAGCGCGCGATGGCGGGTGTGCGCTGCCAGTTTGTGGCGCTCCACCAGCGCGTCCAGGCTGTGCTTGATCTCGTTGGGAAACAATTTTCGCGACAGCTTCACCGTGCACAGCACTTCGCAGCGCAAGTTCGCGTCGAAGCGCTTGAATGCATGGCGCAGAAAACCGTAGTCGAAACGCGCGTTGTGCGCGATGAACAAACCATCGCTCAGCCGCCGTACCAGCTCGTCGCGCACCATGTCGATAGTCGGCGCATCGCGCACCATGTCATCGTTGATGCCGGTTAGTTGCTGGATGAAGGGCGGGATCGGCATTTCCGGATTCACCAGTGTCGACCAGCGCTGCACGCCGGCGGCAGAGACCTCGACCATGCCGATCTCGGTGATGCGGTCGCAGAGGGGATTCGGCCCGGTGGTCTCGAGGTCGATGAAAATCAGTTTGCTGTAGTGGTTCAACATGAGGTCGCCATTCCGCGATGAAGTGCTGGCGACGCACAACGCCGATCACAGCAAGGAATGAAAATTCTCCGGCGGAGCGCCGAAGAAGGCATAACCATGTATTGACTGTGACTGCCGGGAAAAGTTCAGCCGGCAACAACGCGAATGCGCACATCGCCCAGCGTGACGACTTGTCCTGCGCGGATCTTGGCGGTCTTGCGCAATTCGAGCTTGCCGTCCACCGATACCTCGCCGGCTGCGACGATCGCCTTGCCGGCTCCGCCGCTGTCGCAAACGCCAACCAGTTTCAGCAGCTGGTTGAGTTCGACGTAGTCGCCATGAAGGCTGAATTCGAGGGATTGCATCTTTTTCCTTGTTGGTCTTGCGTGGCGAGAAGAGGCTGCATTGTAACGGATCAGAGCTGCCGCGCCTCGAAGGTATTGCAGGCGCCGACCTTCCCGGTTTCGATGCCGCGCTTGAACCAGTGCACCCGCTGCGCGGAGCTGCCGTGCGTGAATGAATCGGGCACCACTTCGCCTTGCGATTGACGCTGCAAGGCATCGTCGCCTATGGCGCTGGCGGCATTGAGCGCGGCTTCCACATCGCCGGCTTCAAGGATGTCGCGCGTCCGGTCCGCGTGATTGGCCCAGACGCCGGCAAAGCAATCGGCCTGCAGTTCCAGCCGTACCGATAGCGCGTTGGCCTGCCTTTCCGAAGCACGTCGCCGCGTGTTCTCGACCTTGGCCGAGATACCCATCAGGTTCTGCACATGGTGACCGACTTCATGCGCGATCACATAGGCCTGCGCGAACTCGCCCGAGACGCGAAAGCGTTCGCGCATGAGCCGGTAGAAGCTCAGGTCGATGTAGATTTTCTGATCGCCCGGACAATAGAACGGTCCCGTCGCCGACACGCCGGTGCCGCAGGCAGTCGGCGTGCTGCCGGAGAACAAGACGAGGTGCGGATCGACGTAGCTTGCGCCTTGCTCGCGGAACAATTCGGTCCAGGTGTCTTCGGTATCGGCCAGAACCGTCGATACGAATTTCTTCATCTGGTCCGACTCGGCGGATTGCTGCGGCGCTTGCTGGACCGTCGAAATCTGCCCCTGGCCGCCCGTCAGGATGCTCAGTATGGTCATCGGGCTGACGCCCAGGAAATACGATGCGATCACCGCGATCGCGATGGTGCCCAGGCCGACCGAGCGGCCGCCCAATCCGAAGCCGCCCGCGCCGCGACGGTCTTCCACGTTCTCGCTTTCGCGATTGCCTTCCCACTTCATGCCTTGTCTCCATTATGCAAACATCTGTTCAGCATAGACGGTTTGCGCCAAACAAGCAGCGGGATCTGCACTTCGCGAAGTGCGTCAGGGCAAGATCAAAGCAGGCGTGCCAGCAAGGCCTTCTCGTAGCGTGCATCCAGCGGTATGCGGACACGGTGTCCGCTGCCGGCGGCGACACGTAGTGGTTCGCCTTCCTGCGTGCGCATGTCGGCAAGCGTCACGACCTGATTGCCGGCAGGGTGGATGATCTCGAGCCGATCGCCGACCGAAAAACGATTCTTTACTTCAACTTCCGCCCAGCCATCGACGACCGATTGCACATCGCCCACGTAATGACTGCGATGCACTTCGGATACGCCGCTCATGTAGTTCTGGTATTCCTGCGTATGGTGGCGCTGGTAGAAGCCATCGGTATAGCCGCGGTTGGCCAGGCCCTGCAATTCGCCAAGCAGGCTTTCGTCGAAAGGCCGCCCCGCGACCGCATCGTCGATTGCGCGGCGATAGACTTGCGCGGTGCGTGCGACGTAGTACAAGGACTTGGTGCGGCCTTCGACCTTCAGCGAGTCGACGCCGATCTTCACCAGGCGCTCGACATGCTCGACCGCGCGCAGGTCCTTGGAATTCATGATGTAGGTGCCATGCTCGTCTTCGAGTATCGGCATCAACTGGCCGGGACGACCGGCTTCCTCGATCAGGTAGGGGCGGTCGGCCAGCGGATGCCGCGGCGTGTCGCCCAGCGCGGCGAAGGACTGGTTCGCTTCTTCCAGCGCCTGCTGGTAATTGAACTGGATGGCTTCCACTGGTACGCGGGCGATATCGCCGCTCGCATCTTCCGAGGCATTCATTACCTTGTAGTCCCAGCGGCAGGAATTGGTGCAAGTGCCCTGGTTGGGATCGCGATGATTGAAGTAGCCGGACAACAGGCAGCGTCCCGAGTAGGCGATGCACAAGGCACCATGCACGAAGACTTCGAGTTCCATGTCCGGGCATTGCTGGCGGATTTCCTCGATTTCGTCGAGCGACAGTTCGCGCGACAGGATCACGCGCGTCAGACCCATGCGCTGCCAGAACTTCACGTCGGCCCAGTTCACCGCATTCGCCTGTACCGACAGGTGGACCGGCACTTCCGGCCATTTGTCGCGCACCATCATGATCAGGCCGGGGTCGGCCATGATCAAGGCATCCGGCTTCATCGCGATCACGGGTTCCATGTCGCGCAGGTAGGTCTTCAGCTTGGCGTTGTGCGCAAAGATGTTGCTGGCGACGAAGAACAATTTGCCACGCGCGTGGGCTTCGCCGATACCCGCGGCGAGTGACTCCAGCGACGAGAATTCATTATTGCGGGCGCGCAGGCTGTAGCGCGGCTGGCCGGCATAAACGGCGTCGGCGCCATAATCGAAGGCGGCGTGCATTTTTGCCAGGGAACCGGCGGGCAGGAGGAGTTCGGGAGAGCGGAGCATGATGCGATATCCAGATCGAGCGGAACCCGACATTATACCGGGCAGGAAGTCGCTATATTCTTGATAACCTTGCAAGTCGTGGCTATGCCAGACCAGTTTTGACCAACCCTACATCGCCACCCGGTCCCGCCCATCCTCTTTCGCCCGGTACAAGGCTGCATCGGCGGACGAAATCAGCGCCTCGGCATTCTGCCCGGGCTCCAGCATCGCGACGCCGAATGAAGCGGTGATGTGCGGCAGGGGTTTCCGCAATTCGCTGAACACGGCTGCTTGTCGTACGCTGTCGCGCAGCCGCTGGGCGACCAGCAAGGCGCTTTTTTGATTGGCGGCAGGGAGAATGACGATGAGTTCCTCGCCGCCGAAGCGGGCGGCGAAATCGGTCGGGCGCAGGCCGGAGCGGATCGCCTTCGCAGCAACTTGCAGCGCGTGATCGCCGGATACATGGCCGTGTTCGTCGTTGAATTGCTTGAAGTGATCGATATCGATCATGATCAGCGACAGCGGGCTGTTGACGACATGTGCGTTTTCGACCATGGCCGGCAGGTTGTCGTTGAGCCATGCGCGATTGTGCAGACCGGTCAGGCCGTCGACCATCGACAACTGGCGATAGAACTCGCCGACCTTCTGGCGTCGGCGCAGTTGCGCGTTGGCGGCGCGAATGCGGAAAGACAGCAAACGCAGCAGGTTGCGCGCGACGCCGTTGGACTCGTCAACCAGCTTCCACAGCGTATCGGCAGGAATGACCAGCAAATCCGAGTCCATCAGGGTGCTGATGTGGTCGGAACTGGCTTCGCCGTCCAGCACCGACAGCTCGCCCACGCATTCGCCGGGCAGAATCCTGGTGGCCGCCGCATCGCCCGGAGCAGCGTGTGCGTCCATATGTGTGAGACTGAGCGCGCCGCTCAGCACGATATAGAGTCGTGCGCCTTTCTCCCGCGATTCCTGCACCGGCTGGCCGGCTTGCAGGTGTATCACCGGACAATCGGCCAGCAGGGCGGCGATTTGTTGATGCGACGTTCCCTGGAATAGCTGGATATCGCTGAGCGCGTATCCGGATGCTTCGAAAGTGGTGTGTGGTTCCAAGGTCATTTCGCTCGCTGTCTTTTCCGAAAACCGGCTCTTACCACCACACTTGCCGGGTCAATGCCACTTTCACGATATAGCCGAACAACATCAGCGCAATGACGAATGCCACCGTGCGGATGCCTTTGGTCTTGCCGCGCTTGATGGCCACGGAGCCGACGAGAATGTAGGCGATCAAGGCGAGTACCTTCGCGGTAAGCCAGTTCTGCACGAAGGGGTACTGGCCGCTCCATACCACCATCGTCAGTGCGCTTGTCAGCAGAACGGTGTCGATCACATGGGGCAGGATCTTCAGCGGACGCCGGTTCAGCAGCGGCGAGTCTGCCAGCATCAGCATGCCGCGTGCGAGGAAGAGGAGGCCGCTCAGCGCGGCGCAGGTCATGTGGAGGTATTTGATCGCCAGGTAGCTCATCGATTGTCGCGTGCCTTGGGTTGCATCATGCGTTGAGTCGTGCAAGTCGGGCTACATTCTATCAATGTCGGCCGGCGGCGGCGATTTTCTTCTGATTTAAAAAACGGATGGGCACTTTCATGCCCATCCGGGCCATCTCGATACGTGACGAACTCGTTTCATCAATAGGATGGTTCGCGTTCGTGCCGGAATCGGTGCTGGCAAGACGTTTGACGCGTCAAATAGCGGTGCCTGTTTCGATAGGCAGAACGCCACGCAAACAGGTCGGGCGTAAACTGCAGGACGAGAGCAAGATCCGCTTCAATCGCAGGAATATCGGAATTTATCGTCAAGATACAAGGGCAATACCAAGGTCCGGATGTCGGCGGATCGTGCCGCCTGACACAGGCCGGTCCGCGCGCCATTGACATTGTCCCGGTACTTCTTTGCGTATTCCGCGTTGAATACCGGTTTGCCCTGGTCGGTGAACGCGGTGTACACGTCGCATTCCTGATACTGGTGGCACTGCTCATTGATGGCGAAGTCGAAATAGGCGGCCAGTTCTTCTACCTGCTCGACATCGTTCTTCAACGCAACCACCAGACCGCGTGCGTGCGCTTCTGCAGCCAGGAAGCGGTTGTAGTCCAGTTGCGTGGACGCGTTGAGCGGAAATCCGGGGTCGTTGGTGTACCCGTCGACGTTGTCCGGCTCCACGCCATCGCAACCCTTTGCCTTGGCGAGGTCCAGGCGCTTCTGCATGATCTGACGCACATTGGCCGAACGCGTATCCAGCCAGCGCTCACCAGCCCAACCCGACAATGCGTTGCCCTTGTCGCTGGCGAGGAACTGATTGAAATCAGGCCGCCAGTTTTCGGAGCTGCCGGCCGAGAAGTAGCAGACCACGTGTCTTCCCTGCGCCTTGAGCGAGTCGATCGTGGATTGTGGTGCATCGAACAGGTCGATGTCGTAAACATTCACCGCATAGCCGGTATTGATTTGACCGCGGAGCTGCCATTGCCATGTGTCGTTCACGGCAGGAGTCCATGCGCTTGAACTGGTCGTAGTGGAAGAGACCTGGACGGCGGTAAGTGTTTTCGATGATGCGGTGGAATCAGAAGATGCGACGCCGGAATCGGGGCCGCTGCCGCCACACGCGGCAAGAGCAGCGGCACATACTGCAGATAGTGCGAAGCGAAATGGTGTGGAACGCAGCGGAGCGAACATGGTGGATTGTCCGCCGAGGCGTGCGCTAATGCGATGTGTCATCCAATTAGTCAACATGGATATCCTTTCAGTGAATGAATCGACGTTTCATCGTCGATTGCCGTTCCGGGTTCCGGGGCGTTTCCCTCGCAACCGGCGCTGGCCAAGCTCAGCCCGGGAAGGCTTTGCTCGCATTGGATAAGGACTGCAAGGCGCGATTCCCGTTGTCGAACCAAACGACGTGCTGTGAAGCAGAAGTTAGCATCGAACGCGCCTGAGGCAATTTATACAGAAGTATGGCGGTACGCTTCCTGATTCACGCTTCCCCAGCAAGGGCAGCGGGCTTTTCCTCGGCGTTCAGGGCATTCTCCTTGAAGGCCTTCCAGTTGGGAATGATGTGTTCCTCGATATAGGCTGCGGTCTGCCAGGCAGGTATGTTTTTATGCTCGGCCTGAATTAACTCCTTCAAGCGCAAGCGAAATGCCTTCTGCAGTTGTTTGTCATCGTGGCGCAGATCCGGATCCTCGGCGAGCAGTTTCGGCAAGGACTTTTTTGCTTCGCCATAAATGGCATCGCGCGCCTGTTCGGACAGCGGCGCGACCGGGATGATGGAGCCCTGGCTGCTCTTTTCGTCTGCATCAAACGGGATCGAAACCACCGTCATGACTTCTTCGATCTGGCGCGTATCGCAATAATCATGTGCGAAGGCGAGATGATCGGTGAGCAGGCGTATTCCCTTGTTGAATACCGCATCCTGCCGCTCGGCAGGGACGCTGTCTCGCACTCGCTCGATATGCAGCACCACGTAGGACAACACGTGACCGGGAGAGTGGTGGAAATCATTAAACGATGCTTTTCTCAAGCCGAGCGCTTTTTTGAACATCGATGTGGCCACCGCGCTTGCTTCGTCGATGTGGGGGTGATCATTGGCACAAGTGGTCAACGCTTCGGTCAGTCTCGTTTGAATGGCACCGATCTGTGCGCGCTGTTGATCCATGGTGCCGCGCAGATCTTGCGGGAAGTGCGCGGCAAGCAGATCGATTCTCTTGCCGAAGAAAGTGGTCAGGCGCCAGTTGTGCGCCCTCGTGTTCGCCAGCTGATCGAGTTCGTTGACGCCTTGTTCAGCGTAATCGGGCAGGATCAGTTGCGGCACAGCGTGGCCTTGCTGGCGCAAGTCAATGACGCGACGGTTCGCATCGGCGATGGCTTCCGGCAGGAGCGGGTTGCCTTGCAAATTGATTTCCCGAGCGCCTGCACGGAGCAATGTGTCCGGAATTTGCGTGAAGCGGTTGTCGCGCAAGTCGAGACGACGAACGTCTCGCAAGTACTGGAAATTGTCCGGTATGTCGTCCTGGCTCAGATCGCTTTGCGAAAGAGTGATTCTCAGGTCGGCGGAAATGCAATCCATGTAGAGGCCGCCGCGCCGGTTCAATGGCTTTCCCGCTTCACACCAGTCGCCGATGAACTGAAGCATGGTTTGTGGAGACAGGAAGTTTTTGTGCAGGTCCAATCTGCGGAGATGCGGCAAGCGGCACAGCCCGTCGGGCAGTGTGGTGAGATGGTTGTCAGTGAGATCGAGCTTTTCAAGAAGTGGCAGATCCTTGATCTCGTCAGGCAGGGTGATCAGCTGGTTGCGCCAAAGAGTGAGGCGCCGGAGCCCCTTCAGATCGCCGATATTAGGCGGCAGATCGGCAAGTCGATTACCATTGAGATTGAGCTCTCGAACTTCTGCCAAATATTCGATGCCCCGTGGCACGGTACTGAGTTGATTGCCACTCAGATCGAGCACTTGTAGCAGCGTCACATCGCCTTGACAGTCCTGCAGCGATTCCGGGGCATATCTCGCCAGCCACGCAATGGGAAGCCTATGTCGGTAGGCGGTGGTCAATGTTGTCCAGTTCGATTTCAGCAAGTCAGAAAGCATTTCCCTGGGAAACGCCTCTCGGTTTTCATCGATGGCTTTCCAGTCTTTTTCAAGCTGATTCAAAAAGTAGTGCCGTTTGATGGCTTCGGGCATGC
This sequence comes from Herbaspirillum sp. ST 5-3, assembly GCF_004804275.1. Lineage (GTDB taxonomy): Bacteria > Pseudomonadota > Gammaproteobacteria > Burkholderiales > Burkholderiaceae_D > Noviherbaspirillum. Next base: position 207,627 of record NZ_STGI01000009.1, on the reverse strand, counting down.
CGATGTGGAATGTCCGTCGCTGAAAAATCACTGGTTGCTCGCGGGAGAGGCGAGCATCTCCTGCCGCGTGATGATCGCGGGTATGCGTAATTTGTGAAGCCGGCAGAGGCTGAGTGATGCGGCGCATAAAAATTTTGTGAACAGGAATGGCGAGCGAAAAAGCTTGCAAGAGTATCCTCGTCGGCGTTGGCGCCTGACTCTGCGTCCGCTACGTTTTCAATCGTTTGTCAAGTGGTGGCGGCAGGCTTCTCCTCGGTGTCCAGGGCATTTTCCTTGAAGTACTGCCAAAAGGGGATGAGGTCCTTTTTGAGATAGTCCATGGTGTCCTTGGCAGTAATGCCTTTGTGCTCGGCAGGGATGATCTCCGTCAAGTGCTTGCAGAAGGCTTCTTGCAGACGCGCATCGTCGTCGTGCTCTTGCAGACGCGCATCATCGTCGTGCAAATGAGGATGCTGGGCCATAAATTGCGGCAAGCTTATTTTGGCTTTGTCAAAGACGATTTCGTTTATCTCGGACTGCGGTGGCCTGTAGCTGATGGCAACGTCCTCTTCATTAAATAGAGAAATTACCTTGATGGTATCTTCGATCTGACGCGCATCGCAATACTTCACACCATTTTCCTGAGCTTCCGCCAATTGGGTCGCGAGAGTGTTGATGCCAGTGCTGAACACCTCCTCTTGCTTGTCGGGTGCGGCGTTGTCACGTACCCGCTCGATATGCAGCATCACAAAGGACAGCACGCGGCCGGGTGAGTATTTGAAGCCTTCGGCATAAGCGAAATCGTTGGCATAAGCATTACGCAAGCCGAACGATTGATCAAACATCGAGTTGGCAACCTCACGTGCGGCTTTGATGTCGGGGTGGTCGGAAGCATAGGTTCCTAATGCTTTGTTCAGTCGCGATTGAATGGCGCTGATATCGCCCAACTGTTGATCCTCGCTGCCGCGTAACTTGTCTGGGAATTGCGCGACAAGCTGATCGAACTGAATTCTGTGGAATTTCTGCAGACGCCGGTCGTGCGTATCTCGCAGGCGATCAATCTGATCAGGATCGAAGTATTCAGGCAGAAGCAGTTCCGGCGCGGCACGGCCTTGCTGGCGTAACTCTTTGACACGACGCATGGCATGGGCGATGGCTTCGGGGGAGAGCGGATTGCCAGTCAAGTCAATGTGCTTGGCGCCGCAGGTCAGAAGTGCATCGGAAACCTGCGTGATTTTATTGTCGCTCAAATCCAGACGATCAAGTTTCGGGAACTGACCCAGCCCCTCGGGCCACGACCTGAATTGATTGCCGCGAAGATTCAGCTCTCTAAGCTGCTTCAAATTGCCGAAATCCGGTGACAGGGTGGAGAGTTTGTTCCAGGAAAAATCGGCCCATCGAAGCCGCTTCAAGTTGCCAAATTCCGAAGGCAGGGCCTCGAGCTTATTGTTGGCGAGATCGGCATTTTGGAGCTGCGTCAAATTACCGAATTCCGAAGGCAGGACGGTAAGTTTGTTGCTGGCGAGCGTGACATTTTGAAGACCCGTCAAATTGCCAATTTCTTTGGACATGGCGGTGATTTCGTTACCGCTAAGATGAAGCGTTTTTAGTCCGGTCAATGTGCCGATGTCGTCAGAAACGGTGGTGAGTCGGTTAAAGGAAAGGTTCAGCGTTTCAAGTTGCTTCAACTTACGGATTCCCTTGAACGCGTCAGTGATTTGGCTGCCTATAAGATCAAGCACTTTTAGTCCGGTCAAGGTACTGAACCTGTCGGACACAACGGTGATTTGGTTATGGGCAATATTGAGCTCTTTCAGTTGCGTCATTTCCTCCAGAGCCGGAGGCAGGTCCGAAAAATTGTTGGCGGAAAGGCGGAGCTTGCGTAGGTTTTTTAAATTGCCGAATTCGGGGGGGATGCTGGCAAGCTCGTTGGAGCCAAGATCGAGTTCTTCAAGGCTTCTCAGGTTGCCGATTTCAGGGGGTATTTTGTCGAGTTTGTTGTTCCGGAGATCGAGCCGTTTAAGGCCCGGAAAATTACCGATTTCCGCTGGCACGGTCTTGAGTTTCGATGACAGGTCGATCTTCTGGCACCGGCTCGAAATATCATGAATATCTTGCAGGATGTTTTCCAATCGATGAGGAAAGGCAAGTCCCAACAAGGTGATGGGAACGCCTTGTTTGTGTGCGGTGACCAGATGTTCCGGATCCGATTTCAGATCGTCCGAAAACGTTTGCCGGGGAAACTTCTCTTTCACGTACTTGTTGTCCGTCCGTATTGCCTTCCATTCTTTGTCAAGCTTGTTCAAAAAGTGATGCCGATTGATGGCCTCTGGCATGTTCATGCCGAGGACACGACGCTGATACCTGTCCTGTGATGCGCGTAGTTGCGTTGCGACGGATTCGGTAGCCCGTTGGCGCTGATCGGGAAGTTGAACGGCTTGTGCATTCGGGGCGCGCTGGCCGGGGAGTTGGCCAGCCTGTGTATTCTGCGAGCGCTGACCGAGATGTAGCAGGTTGCGAAGCATAACGGCTTCTCTCTGGCAAAAAAGCTTCGTGATTGACGTTTTGAAAACGGTTTTAAGTCACGGCAGAGATCGCAGTAGTCATTGCAAGATATTGCGGCAAATAAATTCTCCACTTCTTCCTGAGTAAGGATTTGCCATGCTTGGTTCCATGGAAATTCGGGGCGTTTGCGCCATGAAACCGGCAACAGGGCTATTCACAGACCCAATATCTGATATCGGCAATCGCAATTGGATTTATCACTGTTGCGTCACTACACTGCCTTTAAGCAAGAGACTTTATTGAAGAGGAATACATCATGTCTGCGCTGACATTTGGATCACATGCCCCGGCGGAGGCCGGTGTCACTTACGCACAGAACGTCGGACGTGCCGCTCGCGCGCTGCTCGCCGCATTGCTCGCCGTGCCGGCGCGGAAGCAAACAGCCGCTGATGAGGCTGCCGCATCGGCCCGGCACATCAACGGCGAAGACACGGCGCTTTTCCGCCTGTATCGTCTGGCAAGCCCGTATGATGCGATCATGCCGAACCTGCAGCAGGAATTGATGGTGATGGCGGGTCGCGACTGAGCGAAAGATCGGTTTTTCCCGGCAAACGGCGGTTGCTGCCAGTTGTTTGCCGGCTTGCTTGAACGGCACTGCATGATTGCATGCATGCCGTTTTTTTATTTCTGGCGCAGAATCGTGCGAAACGTCAGATTGATTCTTGCCTTGCGCGCGTCGCGCTCCTTGACGATGGCATGTTGCCAGAACCTTTGCGTCGCGCCTTCCATCAGCAGCAGGCTCCCATCCGTCAATGCAATCGATACCGGTTTCAGATCTTTCCTGGTCTTGTGGCGGAATCTGAATGTGCGCGTCTCCCCGAGGCTCAATGAGGCAATGACTGGCATGCTGCCGAGCTCCGGTTCGGCGTCGCTGTGCCAGCCGACACTGTCCTGTTCATTGCGGTACAGGTTGAGCAGCACGCTGTTGAACCGATGTCCGGTTGCCTGTTCGATATCCTGCTTGATGCACAGGAGGGTGTCGGTCCACGGATGCGGATTCAGCAGCACGCCCGAGTAGGCGTAGCTGCTTCCGGCATCGCCATACCAGGCCGACAATCGCGGTTGCAGATGCGCCTTGCCCCACAAGACGATGGTTTCCTGTTGCCAGAGAATTTCATGCAGCAGGAGATCCATCAGCTCGCCGGAAACAGGCGGCCGATAGAAAGCCTGCATGAATCTCACTTGCGCATCCGGCATCGGAATCGATTCCGGTGCGCTGCTGCCTTCGAACAAGGAAAAGCTGTCGCTCATTGCGCGCTCACGACGCCTGAAAGGGTAAACAGGCAGCGAGGCACGCTATTTCGGCCACAGGATCATCTGCGTGCAACGAAAGGTCGCGATCAGCTTGCCGGTGTCGCGGTGCCTGACGAGTGCGTCCCACACCTGGGTAGTGCGTCCGGCATGGACCGCTTTCGCTTCGCACTCGATCACGCCTTCGCGCGCGGTGCCGAGAAAGTTGCTCTTGAGTTCAATCGTGGTAAAGCTCGTCGCGCCTTCCGGTAGATTGGCGATGCACGCATAACCACAGGCGGTGTCGGCCAATGTCACGACGCTGCCTGCGTGCAGATAGCCGTTTGGCGCAAGGTGCGTGGGTTGGACGGCCAATTCGGCGTTGAGCGTTTCCTTGCCGACGTCGGTGACGACGATGCCGAGCAGTCCCGGCAGGAAGTTCTTTCCACGGTGGTTGAAGGATTCGGCGTTGAGAGTGTGTTGGGTGTGTTGCGAGTGTTGCATTTCATGCCTTTGCATCAAATGGAAATTGTGAATGACGGATCGGATTGCCGGCCCCTTCGTACCTTTCGCATCAGGCCGGCCAGCTCACTTTTTCCGGGCTGACGACGCCGTCTTCAACGTTGTTGGCATGCATGCTGCCTGCCATGGCCTGAATGACGATGTAGTACAGGTCTTCCTGCGAATGGTTGCGCCAGGTGCGCACACCTTCCGGCGCAACGCGGATGACGGTGCCTTCACGTACGTCGATGACCGTATCGTCGATCAGAAACTGTCCGCTACCCTTGAGGAAAATGTACAACTCCTCGTGCTCGCGATGCTGATGATAAAACGGAACGCTCTGCCCTGCAGGCAGCTTGTTCAATGATACCTCCATGCTCGTCATCCGCAGCGCTTCCTTGAGAAACAGCTTGCCGGGAAAGCCGCGACCCTTGCCCAGCGGATGAAAGAACTGATAGTTGTGCAGGTCTGTCAGCGCGCCGACCTGTGCTCCGGAAAAATTCGTTCCTTGGGTGACATCCAGATTTGTAGTGTGCATTGCCTTCTCCTATTCATAAATATATGTATATACACATAAAGCGCTAAAAAAAATCAGCCCGCGGTTTTCTGAACCAAATGAAAGACCGCTCGCGTCAATCCATCCAGATCTACGTCCGACGCGAGCTGTGCGAATTCCTTCTGCGCTTCCTTCCATAGCGGAAGCGCTTGCTGCAGGCGGTCTTCGCCGGCGCGCGTGAGCTTCCAGTGACGTTCACGGCGGTCTTCACCGGGACGAGCCTCTATCCACTTGTTCTCTTCGATGATCTTCAGCGTGCGCGTCAAGGTGGTGCTGTCCATGGCCAGGGCCTGTGCCATCGAGCCGGTCGTCAGGCCGGGACACGCGCTCAACAGACGCAAAATGCCGAACTGCGTGATCTTGACCCCGGAGGGTTTGAGCGTCTGGTCGTACATCTGCGTCACGATGCGCGAGGCCTGGCGGATCGAGCCGGCGTAGCAGGGCATTCTGAAAGGTTTCACGGCATGCGATGAAGAGAAACAGGATGGATGCAAGATAAATGCATATACATCTAATGTCAAGTTGCCGCCTATGTTGCCCGAGAGAGAGATTCAAGGATGGACAAAGCAATATTGAACTTCATGCAGCAAGCCGCCTTCCAACAGAGACGTCAAACATCGCCTGGAGTGTACGAATGAATTTCCCTTCGCAGCAGGAAGTCACACGATTTACCGGTCGCCGCACGGAAAATGCCGGCATGCGCCGCAATACCTTGTTGATCGCCGCCGGCGCCGCACTTGCGGCGGCAGCACTTGTGGTTCGCCAGCGCACGCTCGAAGCGGAGCGCGACAATCCGCCTTTGGGGAAATTCATCGAAGTCGAAGGCATCCGCCTGCATTACGTGGAGCGCGGCGAGGGGCAGCCGCTCGTCCTGCTGCATGGCGACGGCAGCATGATTCAGGATTTTGAATTGAGCGGCCTGATCGATCTCGCAGCGAAGAAATATCGCGTGATCGCCTTCGACCGTCCGGGTTATGGTTACAGCGAGCGTCCGCGTACGACAGTGTGGACGCCGCAGGCGCAGGCGGAACTGCTGCACTTTGCATTGCATCGGATGGGAATCGAGCGACCTATCGTGCTGGGTCATTCCTGGGGAACGCTGGTTGCGATTGCGCTGGCATTGCAATCGCCCGACTATGTGAAAAGCCTTGTCCTTCTCTCGGGCTATTACTATCCGACCGCGCGACTGGATGTGCCGCTTTTGTCGCCGCCTGCGATACCGATCATCGGCGACCTGCTGCGCTATACCATTTCCCCGCTGATCGGGCGCATGATCTGGCCGGCCATGAAGCGCCGCATCTTCAGCCCGGCGCCGATACCGGAACGGTTCTCGTCCGACTTCCCGGTATGGATGACGCTGCGCCCATCGCAACTGCGCGCATCCGCCGGCGATGCCGCGATGATGATTCCCGCAGCGTACTCATTGCATGACCGCTATCGCGAACTCGCGATGCCGGTAGTGATCATGGCGGGCGACGGCGACAAGCATGCAGACATGCACGTGCACTCGGAGGCCTTGCATCAGGACATACCGCACAGCACCTTGCATGTGACGCGAGGCGCGGGTCATATGATTCATCATCTGGTACCGGAGGAAGTGATGCGCGCCATCGACGAGGCGGCGGAAGCGGCCAGCGTCGAGCACCGCGTAACGGGCAAAAATGTTTTTCCGGCGTCGGTCCGGCTGAACTAGCGCCGCGCGCTTAATACGACGCGCGGTAGCGATATCCCTTGTAGTTCAGCACCATCCCGTTGGGCATCAGCTTCTCCAGGCGCAGCCCAGGTACGACCTCGTCGCCTTCATGCAGCAGCGTCTTGTTGATCAAGACGGTGCGGTCCGCCTTGCTGCTGGAATAGATGTAGCCGCCGATGGTGAGCGAAGGGATCTCTCCTTGAATTTGTGCCGGCAGCTCGCGCAGCGTCGCGACAGCCGGCTCTTCGGGCGCCTTGGGTGCCGGTGCGGGCCTTGATTCGACAGTCTTCGGATGCGTCTTCCGGCCCGGCGTCTTGTGCGCAATGCTTTCCCTCGCCGATGCAGGCGGCTCCGCTGCGGCCTCCTTCGGAACCGGCGCAGGGAACGCAGCAGTCTTGGCTGAGGAGGCTGGGGCTTTCTCTGCAATCTGCACCTGCGGCGCTGGCACGACAGGGACCGTTGCAGCAGCAACCGGTTTCTTCTCCTGGCTCGCACCAAACCACGCGCCGCCTGCGGCCGCAATGGCCAGGGCGGGCAGTGCAATCCACCATCGCCGCGGCCAGCGGGAGGCGGAGCGTTCGCCGCGTCCGGCGAGAACGGACGGCGAGTAGGATGGATTCGATACGCCGATCCGGCGTTCCGCCTCGGCCCTTCTGAGCGCATCGAGAATATACGACATTGATTACTCTCCCGATACCGGATATTCACGCAGGTGCGGCTCGACGATGCCGGCGATGCGATTGATGAACATGACCGTCACCGGACCGGCAATGCCGTCCACGAACAAGCCATGCGCGCGCTGGAACAGGCGTACCTGATTCTGCATCGCCGGTCCGAATGCCTGGCCGGCGGCCGGCGCTTCAAGGTCGTTGACCTTGGCGAGCTGGGTTGCGATCCAATCGACCTCCGGTCCGATGCGGCCGAGGCCCACTGTACCGGCGAAGCCCTCCGGGGCACGCCACAAGGTGATGAATTCGCCGCGGAAGTGACGTGTCAATTCGGTCAGCGTCACATTCTGTACCGCGTCGCCCACCCGCAGGCTCGCTCCGGCGTCGCCGAGGCTGGTCAGCAAGGCGTAGGAAACCTTGTTCTCGGCATCGTAAAGCTTGAGGGCAGCGGGGCGGTCCAGCTTCCTCAGCTCGGCGAATCCACTGTTGCTGCGATGGCAGCGCAAACCGCTGTCCCTGGCCGTATCGCATGGCTCGTCGCCCGCAAGCGTCACATTCCACAGCGACGACAGTTCGCGTACGGCATCCTGCTCGCTGCCCAGTCCGGCGAGGATGCGACCGTCCTGTACCGAGATGATGGGCTCCCTGTTTTTTTCGGTTTCGACCGGCGGTGCGGCGGAGGCCGCGGGCTGCACGATTTTTTCGGGGACGGGAGCGGGCGCGTCCTTGTGCTCGACCAGCTTGACGCGTTCGTCGGCAGCCGGGGCGGACCATCTGGCGCGCACCTCTTTCAGTACCGATTCGTCGCTTAGCGACCATGCGGCGCCGCCAGCCAGTAAAGCGGCGAGCAAGCCGAGTGCTGCCGCGCTCCAGTGCCGCCGCTTGCGGGGCGTCTGGCTGTCCTGATTGATGAACAGCTCGCCGGATGCGTGCTCGATGGTCTCGCGATCGATTTCATGCGCACCGTTTGCGTACGCGCCAAGCATCGCCCGATCGCACAACAGGTTGATGCGTCGCGGAATGCCGAGCGTGAGCCGGTGGATCTGCTTCATCTGCGGCTGCTGGAAGGGCGCCGCGCCGGTCAGGCCGGCGGTCGTGAGGCGGTGCTGGATGTAGCTGGCGGTTTCCTGTTCCGACAGCGCCGAGAGGTGGTAGTGCGCGATGACGCGTTGCGCCAACTGCTCCAGCTCCGGACGCAGCAGCATCGCGCGCAGTTCCGGCTGGCCGATCAGGATAATCTGCAACAGCTTGCGCTCGTTGGTCTCCAGGTTGGTCAGCAGACGCAACTGCTCGAGCACGTCGGGGGAAAGATTCTGCGCCTCATCGATGATCAGTACATTGTTCCTGCGCTCGGCATGCGCCGACAGCAGGAAGCGGTTGAGCGCATCGATGTAATCCTTGACGCCACCGCCCGGTTGGCACACGACATGGAATTCTTCGCAGACCGCCTGCAGCAGCTCGATGACGGTCAGCTTGGGATTGAAGATATAGGCGAGGTTGCAGTTGCCCGGCGCCTGTTCGAGGAAGCAGCGGCAGATGGTGGTCTTTCCGGTGCCGATGTCGCCGGTCAGCAGCACGATCCCGCCGCCGGCGTCGACGCCGTACAGCAGATGCGCAAGCGCCTCGCGATGGCGCTCGCTCATGAACAGATAGCGCGGGTCCGGCGAAATCGAGAACGGCGTCTGTTTCAGCCTGAAAAACTGTGTATACATGACAAGGGCAAGGCTACCACAAGTGCATGAACGAGGGGCTGCGCTCAAGCATATTCCAGGCCTTCCGATGCGGCTTTGATAGAATGCAATACACGACGCGGGCATCCGCCCGATCCTGTGTTCACCCTCTTTTTCACCATTCCGGGAGACCTCATGCGCACACTCACTGCCTCGCTGTTGCTCTGTTCCATGTTGTCTGTTTCCGTTACTGCACTCGCTGCCGGCCAGATGAAGCCCGGCCTGTGGGAAATGAAAATGACGTCGGATGAACTGAAAAACATGCCGAAGATGCCGCCCGAGCAGATGGAGCAGATGCGCAAGATGGGCGTGAATGTACCGCAGATACAGGATGGCGCAATGGTAACCAAGGTGTGCATCACCAGGCAGATGGCCGAAGCCGACCAGCCTCCCGCCATGAATCAGAAGGACACCGGTTGCCAGTCGAAGAATTATCAGCGCAGCGGCAATACCTACAGCGTCGATGTGGTCTGCAATGGCCAGCAGATGAAGGGCGAGGGCAAGGCGAAAGGTACGTTCTCGGGCAACGAGAGCTTTACGTCGACCTATGATTTCAAGGGAACAATGCATGGACAGCCCGTCAACCTGCATCACGAGACCAGTGGCAAGTGGCTGGCTTCCGATTGCGGCGCCGTGAAGCCGGTTGGCGAGATGATGCCGAAGAAGTGATCGCTTGCCGCGCAGGGATTTTCCGGACAGAGGACAGCGATGGGACGCCGCTACCACTATCACGTGTACGTGGTTGAACTCTCGAAGGATGTTCTGTACGAAGGGCGCTTCCGGAAATCCAATCCCGACTACATCGAGGGCAAACCCTGCGTGTATGTCGGCATGACCGGACTCAATCCGGACCTGCGTTTCGACAAGCACAAGGCCGGCATCCAGGCTAACCGCTACGTGCAGGAATTCGGGCTGCGGCTGCTGCCCGAACTGTACGAGATGTATAACCCCATGCCTTACAGCGGCGCGCGCGAAATGGAAGTCGAACTCGCGATCGGCCTGCGCGAAGCCGGATACGGCGTGTGGCAGGCCTAGCCTGCACGCTTCAGAACCCGAGTCCTGCTCCCGAACTCATCCCCGTACTCGTCCCTGTGCCTGTTCCCGACATGCCGCCCGGGATGCTGATGGTCCCGGTCGTACTTCCCGTCGGCCCGAAGCTGGGGGGAGTGAGGGCGCTACTGCCGGATGTGCCCGTACCACCGATATTGAGCGGGTTGGCGAGGCCGCTCAAGTCGCCGGTATTGCTCGCCTGAATCAGGTGTCCGATAAAGTGCTGCTGCGGTACGATCTGTCCGCGAATTTCTCCGTCCGGAAACGCTGCACTATGTACATTGAAGTAGAGGTTGCCGGCACGCAGCGCGTCGTACTGGGCTGTCGTGAGCGTTGTGCGAGCCAGCCAGACCGGGCTTCCCGGCCCGGCGGAAACCAGCGAGACGATGATCGGCCCGGCAATGCCGGGGGCGCCTTGATGAATATGCGCGGCGGTTCCCGCGATACCTGTGGTGGTGAGCGCAGCGATCATTTGCCGCGTGTTCGGATCGATCACGATCGTCCCTGAACCGTGCGCGCTGCTGACGTTGGGCGGCACTTCCTGTGATCCGCGCAAGGCGGAAAGAAAATTCGCGATGGATGGAAGCGCGGCCGGGACGTTGGCGCTGGTGCTCGTAGTGCCGGTATTGACGCTGGCGGTCCGATTGGCGTTGGGGTCTTCCGACAGGATCTGGCCGCGGATTTCCCCGTTCGGAAATGCGGCACTGTGCACATTGAAATAGTAATTGCCTGATCGCAGCGTGTTCACCTGGTCATCCGTCAGCGTGGCGTGCGTGGTCCATATTCCGCTGCCGGGAATGGTCTCGCTCAGTGGAAAAACGATCGGGCCCGCTGTGCCTGGCGGACCCTGGTGGATATGCGCGGCCGTGCCGGTAATGCCGGTCGTCGTCACGATCGCCGTCATCTCGCGCGTGCTCGCATTGAGTACCAGGGTTCCCGATCCCAATGCGACACTGTTTGTGGGCGGTGTCTCTTGCGGGCCGGACAGCGAGGCCGCGAAGGCATCGCCCAGCTCCCGTTCCGCTGCCTGAATCGAGGCGGACGTCGTGGAGGTATTCGTTGTGACCCCGCTGTCGCCGCCACCACCACCGCAGGAGAGTAATGCAATTGCCGCGATGGCAAGACATGCATGGGAAATGAACCGGTTGCTGAAGAATTTCATGGAGGGCCTCCTGACCGTGTCGGGCAGATGCACACATTTCGAAGCAGGGCGGCAACGGTTGATGAACGGTGTTCAACGCGACCGGTCGATGACATCAATGTACGTGTCAGGCCCACGCGCATTTTTCCCTTCGGAACACTGATGAACGTCGATATGCCGGAAAGAACACCATGCGAAGCGGCGACGCAGCGAATAATCTTGAGATGCAGTCCTGGCAGCGGAGTTCAGAAGGAAGTATTGAGGCAGTCGCAGTGTGCGCCCGCCACCGGCTTGTGTGCATCGGCGCTGCGCCATGCCGGCAATTCCGCGCAGCTGATTTTTCCAAACCGGAAGGCCAAGGTAGACTTGCGTCATGCACAACGAAAAAAACACACTTGCGGCTCAGTCACGCGCGCCTGGCATGACTTCCTCACCGCTTGCGAAAGCGCTGGCCGGGCTTGCCGCACTAGCCGTAGCGATGGGCATCGGGCGATTCGCCTTTACGCCGATATTGCCGATGATGCTGCAGGATTCCGGCTTGTCGATTTCCGATGGCGGGCTGCTGGCGTCCTCCAATTACATCGGTTATCTGCTTGGCGCCTTGAGCGCGATGGCAATACGCATTCGCCCGGAGCGGGCGATCCGCGCCGGGTTGCTGGCAATTGGAATTACCACGCTCGCGATGGGCTGGCACATGCCGTTCGCGGTCTGGCTGCTGCTGCGTCTGCTGGCCGGTGTGGCGAGCGCCTGGGTGCTGATTTCGGTGTCGGCATGGTGCATGGAGACGCTCGCGGCTTATCAGCGGCCGTTTCTCAACAGCCTGGTATTTGCCGGCGTCGGAAGCGGGATTGCGACTGCGGGCCTGCTGTGCATCGTGCTGATTCGGCTTGCCGCGCATTCCGGCCAGGCATGGTTGACGCTCGGATTGCTGTCCTTGCTGGCAACGGCAGCGAGCTGGCGTTTCTTCCCGCCGCATGAAGTGCCGATGGGCAGTGCGCAGGCTGCTGCACATGGCCGCTATCCATGGACGGCGGATGCCATACGCCTGGTCTGCTGTTACGGCATTTTCGGTTTCGGCTACATCATCCCGGCGACGTTTCTCCCCGTGATGGCCAGAAATGCGCTGCACGGTTCACCATTGTTCGCCTGGTCGTGGCCGGTATTCGGTGTCGCGGCGGCGCTGTCCACGCTGACGGTGTCCATCCTGCTCAGGCACGCGAGCAATCGCGACATATGGAAGACAAGCCATATCATCATGGCGGCCGGCATCGCACTGCCGGCGCTCTGGCCGGGGTTGCCGACGATTTTCGCCGCCGCCCTGTGCGTCGGCGGCACCTTCATGGTGATTACGCTGGTAGCCTTGCAGGAGGCCAAGCGCATCGCGGGACGCAACGCCACCGTGCTGCTTGCTGCGATGACATCAGCGTTTGCAGCAGGTCAGATTGCCGGGCCCTTGACCATTTCGGCGAGCGTCGGCGGCAATGGCGGTTTTGCGCCGGCCTTGATCACGGCTGCAATTCTGCTTGTGGCCGGCGCGCTGGTGCTGACGAAGAAGCCGGCCGATGCATGAGGGGTGATGGCGCTCACGCGGCTTCCGGCAGCGCGGATGCGGCCGGTCGCTTGCACGCCCACCACGCGCCGCCAACCAAGGCGGCGTGTGTCGCCAGCAATTCGAGTGCGACCATCTCGGCTTGTGCCGGTTGCAAGATCAGACTCGATACCTGAATGGCGCTCATCAGGATGGCCAGCACCAGATATCGTGCGCGGTTTTCCGCAATACGCCCCAGGCAAAGCAGCACGCCCGCCCACAACAAGGCCAGCTCCAGCAACAAGGCGAAAGCGCGGTAATTCCACCATCCCAGGCCCACTTTCACATCATCGAACCACAGGGGCAGATCGGGAACATGCACCAGCAGGTCAAGCAGCCAGTGCGAGCCAACCGCCATCCCGACCACCGCCGCCGTGCGCAAGCGCGCCGCAAGCGAGGAGGTGAAGAGCCAGAACAGGAGGGCGGCGCCAAGCGACCAGATGATTGCCGCCGCCAGACTGTGCGTGTACGGCATGAAATAGAGATCCAGTCCGTTGGATGCGGTAAAGCCCGGTATCACACGCAGCTTTTCAACGCCGAGAAGGACCAGCACGCTCCAGCACAGGTCGACCAGTTGGCATGCGATGAAATACGCCGGCAGCGACACGGCGGGCGCGGCACGCCTGGCCGCAAAGGCAGCGGAATAATGGCCGATGAACATTGTTCGTTGGCTCCGGAAAACATTGTCGACTTGTTACGATAACACAGGCGTGGCATCCGATAATTGCTGATCGGAACGATTAGTGGCATATTTCGAAGGAGTGGCGGGTCGCCTGTCCGGACTGCGTCGAATAAAAGTAAAAAGGGAAGCGGATGCTATTTCTGAAGAGTACTTCGGCGCCGGTTGCACCGGGTGTGTATGCAGTGGATGTTGCAGCCAAGCCACCGGGAAAGACCTACATGATTTACGTCGCGGTGGATGCCAGCGATCCGCCGGCCGGTTTCATCGAAGCGGTGGAGTCGATGGGTTTCAAGCAGGTGCTTTCCAAGCCTTATACGCATCACGACGGAAAGAAAATCGTCGACCTGCATTTCCAGAAAGCCGGCTCCGATATCTTTGAAGGCTGGACCGACGGCGAACGCGAAGCCAATCTGAAAAAAATGGAAGAAGTTTTTGCCCGCTTCAACGTCACGATTCATCCGCGTGTCATGTCTCTGGCCGAAGCATTTCGGTGAGCGCGCAAGGGCGTCGTCTTTGCACAAAAGCGATGCCATGCAGACCATAGTGTGCTAGGCTATACGCTCTTTCGGGCCCGTCCATCAGCAAGTTGAGCGGTGCCCGCAGGAGAATGCTGTTTACCTCCTTTCCCCTATCAGCGGGAGAGACCAGGAAATGTCGCAACGCACTTTGCGACATGTTGCCTCCCTACGGAACGCCAAAGACTACCCGCCTTTGTGCACACCGCAAACGATGGCAAGAACGTTTGCACGAGAGATCCCCAGTGTTGCGTCTCTGCTTCGCGCCCGCGCGCGAGCGGATGTCGTTTGCTTACTCCAAGACCCGTCGGGCTGGAGTTCGCTTGCGACATCGTGAAGCAATCCGAAGTCCGCACCAGACGGGCCACAGATGCGTTGACATACAACGAGCCCGTTCGAAAACCGTGGCGTCGCCGGCATCCCGGCAGGCGCGGTGCCGCGCATGGCGGCGCATGTTGCGGCTTTCGAACGTTCTCTTACAAGAACTGCTGACGATTACCATTTACTGACAACGACAACATGAATACGCTGGAAAAACAAGCACTCCAATATCACTCCGCCGGCCAACGCGGCAAGCTCGCCATCCAGGTCACCAAGCCGGTTGCCACGCAGGCCGACCTGGCATTGGCCTATTCGCCCGGCGTCGCGGTCCCTTGCGTCGAAATCAACAAGGATCCGGCCAAAGCCTATGAATACACCGCAAAGGGAAACCTGGTCGGCGTCATTACCAACGGCACCGCGGTGCTGGGCCTGGGCGACATCGGCGCGCTCGCCGGCAAGCCGGTCATGGAAGGCAAGGCGGTGCTCTTCAAGAAGTTCGCGGGCATTGATTCCTTCGATATCGAGATCGACGAAACCGACCCGGAAAAGCTGGTCGAGATCGTCGCCGCATTGCATCCGACCTTTGGCGGCATCAACCTGGAAGACATCAAGGCGCCGGAATGCTTTTACGTCGAGCGCCGGCTGCGCGAACGTTTGTCGATCCCGGTTTTCCATGATGACCAGCACGGTACAGCGATCGTGGTCGGCGCCGGCTTCCTGAATGCGGTGCAACTGACCGGGCGCGATGTCTCCAAGGTGAAGGTCGTCTGCTCCGGCGCCGGTGCGGCGGCGATGGCCTGTCTCGACATGCTGATCGATCTCGGCGTGCGCCGCGAAAACGTCTATGTCTGCGACAGCCGCGGCGTTCTCACCACCGAGCGTGAACTGACGGAAGAAAAGCGGGCCTGGGCACAAGCGACATCGGCCAGAACCCTCTCCGACGTGATCGGCATGGCCGATGTCTTCCTCGGCGTGTCGGGCCCCGGCCTGCTCAAGCAGGAGGACGTGCAAAAGATGGCTGCCAAGCCGATCGTGTTCACGCTCGCCAATCCCGAGCCGGAGCTGCGGCCGGAACTGGTGCGGGAAGTGGCGCCGGATGCGATCATCGCCACCGGCCGCTCCGACTATCCCAACCAGATCAACAATGCCTTGTGCTTCCCCTACCTGTTCCGCGCCGCACTCGACTCCGCCGCGACGACCATCAACCAGGCAATGAAGCGCGCCTGTGTTGTTGCACTGGCTGCAATGGCGCGCGACGACGAGCAATTTGGCAAGGAGTACATCGTGCCGACCTTGCTGGACAAGCGCTTGCTGACCGGCGTCACACCCCTGATTGCTACTGCCGCGTTTGAAAGCGGTGTTGCGCGCAGACAGCTCAATGAGCAGGAGTACCGTGTGCAGCTGGAGGCACTGGCGAAGACGCTCCTTTAAACCTTATGCATCCGTGCTGACAACGCGGTCGCGGCCGCCATGTTTTGCGCGATACATGCGCTGGTCGGCAATCTCGACCAGCGCCTTCCAGTCGGCGCTTGCATCGGCAATACGCTCCGCAATTCCGATGCTGGCCGTGATGCGCAGGTTGTCCGGGCGCACGCCGAAACCGATTGCCCGCAATCGCGCAACTGCAGCCTCTGCTTGCGCCAGATCGGTATTGGGCATGATCACGACAAATTCTTCCCCGCCCCAGCGGGCGAGCGTGTCGCCGCGACGAAGGTTGGCGCCGATGATCTCCGTGACGCCGATCAGAACCTGATCCCCGGCTTCATGACCGAAGCTGTCGTTGATGCTCTTGAAGTGATCGAGGTCAATGAAGGCAACCGCCATGGGCGAATTGCCGCGGCTGGCGATATTGAATTGCAGGTCCAGCATTTCCTCTCCGCTCTTGCGCGAAAACACGCCGGTCAGCGGATCGCGATTGGCCTGGCGCACCAGCGCGATCATGAATGCCAGCTGGCTGATGCCGGCCAGCATCGATACCCCGGTGATCAGCACCAGCAGCCAAAAAGCGCCGGCGAACGGTGACCAGCCTGTCGCGGCTGGATCAAAAAAGACGGACACGCCTTGCGCAAGGAGGATCGGACTGGCGATCAACAAGTTTTCCAGAAGCGTGAGCGGAAAGATCGACAGCCCGGAAAGGAGTACGAACGGCAGGAAAGCGTAACCCGTGCTGATCGCTGCTGAAAATCCGCTCAAATGATAGCTTGCCAGCAGCGTATGCGAACCGATGTAAAAGACAGTCGGAATGAAGAACAGCATTGCCAGCGCCCGATGGGCGTTGGGCAGATTGCCTCTCGGATGAAACCAGGCGAGCAGGGCGGCAAATGCGACCGATGCAAGAACGCGCATCAGCGCCAGGCCGAGCCAGAGCGAAAAGGGAAATGCCAGGAAATCGACCACGCTCCATAAGGGAGTCACTACCGCGAACAGGAAGGCGAAGAGTCGGACGCGATTGACGATCAGCATCGCACGCCGGCGTGTCAGCAGGGGGGAGTGCTCGCGCGAGAACGCCAGCCACGCGAGTTTCGGTTGATTCAATTCTCCCGGCATGAGGCCGGTGAGTCGATGCCACAGGACATCCGTGATGCGCTTCATTATCGTTGGAGATGCCTGGCAAAAACAGTATGTGCCGCGCAGTGCATGCGCGGTATGCATCCTGCGGAAACTGAAGCAGGGTTCAGGAATTGCGAATGACCACCAGCCTCGACAGACCGAGGAAATTCACTTTCTTCACCGACAGGATCTCCCAATTGTACTTGAGGATTTGTTCGTCATAACAAAAGTCGGAGCGGAAGCCGATCTTGTTGGAGAGCTTGCGTACAGCGCGTTCCAGGAACCACCAGAAGCGGCTGCCGCTGAAGTGGTTGAGAATCAGGATGGTGCCGCCCTTGCGGCATACGCGGCGGATTTCGGCGACCAGGCGTTCCGGATGCGGCGTCACCGACAGTACGTAAGGAATCGCCACGCAGTCAAAACAGGCGTCGGGAAAGTCCATTGCTTCTGCATTCATGGCCGCCAGATGGATATTCCGGCCCGCAAGTTTCGCCGCGCGCTCGCGCGCGATGTCGAGCATTTCGTCGGAGATGTCGATGCCGACCACGGCGGAGCCGGCAGGGTAGCGCGAGAGCGTCAATCCGGTGCCGACGCCCACCTCGAGTATCGACGCCGGTCGCACTGCGCAGACGGCCTGTGTCAGTGCGCGTCGTCCCGGTTCAAGCACTGCGCCGAACAGGCGATCGTAATGGGGAGCGTAGAAACGATAAGCGCTGACAACGTTGTCGACTGATATCGGGTTCATGGGCCGTTGATTGTGATTGTCGAACTGGAATGTAAGACCATTGGACATCTGAAAGTTCACTGCCCGTGCATGACAGGTCCTTGCCGCACTGATAACTTCTGTTTGAACCGTATCTGGCAGACGTCGGGCAGAAAGGCCGAGAAGCCGGGATCCGCGCGCTGTCCACCCCGGTTTTCCCGGCTTCAATACGTCAAAATTACCTTGAATATGGCTTGTTAAGTTGATATTTATCAAGAATAATCGGGCGTTCGTTATCAGATAAATAACGAAATTCGCATGAGAAATTCAATATCAACATATCGCTCGAAGGGGAACAATCAATGATCAAAACTGTAATAGCCGGCTTGCTGACGGCGTCTCTCGTTCTTGGATGTGGTGGAGGTGGCGATGCTGCAACCAGCACATCGTCGACCAGCACGTCATCATCGAACACATCGTCAAACGGCGCCTCCTCGACGGGCACATCCTCGGGCAATACGACCGGCGGTTCCGGAACCGTCACAAGCATTCCGACCAAGGCTGGCGATTCCTATACCTACAGCCGGACGGACACCTCGGCCGCCAGCAGCACTGCGACAACATATTTCACGACGCGCGAATACAATGCTGTTAACAGCGATGGATCGGTCTCGTATACCGAAACCTATTCGAGCGGTTTCCTTGCTTCCGTCACCAACATTTCCACGACTGGTGCCATCACCAGCACGGGCAGTGTCGGATCTTCCACACCCACATGCACATTCACCGGCGTGAATGCCGCCAGTGTCGCCCCCTTTGCTGTCGGCCAGAGCTGGGACAACAACTGGACACGAACCTGCGGTACGACCGTCGTGACCGGCAACAACAAAGGGTCGATCGTGGGCATGGAATCGGTCACCGTTCCTGCTGGAACCTTCAATGCCTACAAAGAGGTGTATACGGTCACCACGCAGCAGACCAGTCCGTCCAACCCGACGATCAACATCACCAGCTACACTTGCTGGAGGGATGCCGCCTTGAGAAAGCGCGTGAAGTGTGAATGGAATTACGCGACGACGGCAGCAGGATCATCAACCCAGGCCGCGGTATCTTCCTCGCGTTACGAGCTCAACAGCTATATCGCAAGCGCTTCGTCGTCCAGCATTCCGTCGGCGTCACGGTTTGCCGGTTCGTGGATCGGAAGCTTCAATGGTTCCGACAGCGGCACATGCTCGAATATCAGCATTTCGACCAGCGGATCGGTTTCGGGAACTTGCGTCGGCAATCTCTCTGGAACGTTCTCGGTCTCGGGCACGGTGAACTCGCAGGGCGTCGCCAGCTTCAGCTCCGGGACGACGAGTAACGGCGCGGTCTTTACCGGGCAGTTCCCCTCGACGGTTGCCGCCAACGGCAGCTGGTCTGGCGGCCCGAGCACGGGCGGCAACTGGTCCATCAGCCACAAGTAATCGCGGCAAGGCGGAAGCGCAACTCATTCGCTTTCGCGCCTCGCCTGCAGCGGCTGGCGACATCGTGCTCAACGGCTGCATCATCAAGCACGCTGCCTCGCAATATGGGAAACTAGCCTGATATCCCAGCGAGAACCGCGATGCACACCAACGACAAGACCACGGACGCGCAGACTGCGCAGCGTCCGTGGATCGATCTGAAGACGACCTACGACGTCGAAGCCTGGATTGACAATTACAACCGGGAACTCCAGCGCGCCATCGAAAAGACCAACGCGACCGGCTACGGCATCTGCTTTTGCCTCGGGCACGGCGGCGAGATCTTCATGCACACCACGGGCGAGGGCGATATCTTGCTCGATGTGACGCCCGAAGCCGAGTGGGCCGTCCCGGTCATTTCTGCGGCAACGAACATGCTTGCGCCGCCGGGCCAGATATGGGCCATGCCGGGGACAGCGCTGACGCAGCTTGTGCTTGGTCTGAGCAGCCTGATCGGATCGACGAGGATCGTGCTGCAGCACGATTTCAGGATCAGGAAGTACTGAAACGCCTGGCGGGCGTCGCTTTTTGCGGAAATCCTGCAATCCGGGAACGCGCTGAGGATTGCCGTCATCTAATGCCTTGAACTCAACAAAAACGCAGAGGGGCCATGCCACAGCCAATCAGGACGACCGTCGACAAGGACATCTCCGATGTCGAACTCGCAAGCAGGATCGCAGGCGGCGACCAGCAGGCATTCGAATTTCTGATGCGGCGCTACAACCGCGTGCTCTACCGCACCGCGCGCAGCGTGCTGAAGGACGACGCAGAAGCGGAGGACGTGCTGCAGGACGCCTATCTGCTGGCGTATCGACGCATCAATCAATTTCGCGGTGATGCGAAATTGTCCACATGGCTGACGCGCATCGTGGTCAATGAAGCGATTGCGCGTTCCCGCAAACGCAGCCGCAGGGCGCAGGTGATCAGCCTCGATGGCGAGATCGAATGGGATAGCGAGGCCGCAGAGGCAAACATGAATGAAGCCACCCCCGAACAACCGGAACGCGCTGCGCTGCGCGCCGAGGCGCGTCGCTTGCTCGAAAAGAAAATCGATGAATTGCCGGAGGCGTTTCGCACCGTGTTCATGCTGCGTGCGCTGGAAGAGATGAGCGTCGAGGAGACTTCGGCCTGCCTCGGTATTCCGGAAGCGACGGTGCGTACGCGCTTTTTCCGGGCCAGGGGGCTGTTGCGCGAGTCGCTCTCGCGCGAGATCGACTTCGCCTTCGAAGAGGCATTTTCTTTCGACGGCGCGCGCTGCGATCGCATCGTCAACGGTGTGCTGGCGCGGCTCACGGATGCACCGTCGGACGAGGCCTGACGCGTCATGGCGCTGCGCTGGGGGATGGCGCGGCGAGTGCTATCATGCGCCCAACAGGAGTGGCAATGCCTGCTTTTTCAGCCGCGAATGGAGCGCCCGCACGGCACATGGATCAATGTGCAGCCGGCGCGCAGGGCGGATCTTGCACGCAACGCGGACGCAGCATTCGAGCGCAGCGGCTGGTTGCAAGACGTGCATGCCACCCGCACTCTATTTCAGAAACGAAGGGATCACATAATGGATGAAAACAATTTCTCCGAAAAAGACTGGCGCCGCCTGCTGCGTCACCTGGGCGAAGACCCGAGCCGGCAAGGACTGCGCGACACGCCGGCGCGCGTTGACAAGGCATGGCGCGACTGGACATCGGGCTATGACAAGGATCCGGCCGAAATCCTGAAGGTGTTCGAGGACGGCGCGGAACAATACAATGAACTGATCGTGGTGCGTGGCATTCCGGTGTACAGCCATTGCGAGCATCATCTGGCGCCGTTCTTCGGGACGGCGACGGTTGGTTACACGCCGAACGGTAAAATCGTCGGACTCTCGAAGCTGACCCGGCTGGTGGAGTGTTTTTCCAAGCGGCTGCAAGTCCAGGAGCGCCTCACGATCCAGATCGCCGAAGCCTTGATGACGCATGTGCAGCCCTTGTCGGTCGGCGTCGTGATTCGCTGCCGTCATATGTGCATGGAGAGTCGCGGCATCCAGACCCCCGGCGAGGAAACCGTGACCTCGGCGCTGCTCGGCGAGATGCGCACCAATCTCGGTCTCAGAACCGAATTCCTTTCCCTGGCGCGCGAGAAGGATTAGCGCCTGTCTTCGCTTCGTTTGCTCAGTTCGCCCAGAATCTGAGCTCTCCCGTCATCGATAAGGAGCCGTTGAGATTGGTGCGGCCAAGGCTGTCGGTGACGGGCGCCAGCGGGTTGGTCTGCACGCTCAGCGACTCGTAGCCGAAGTTGGTGTACTTCACGGATCCCGGCAATCCCAGCGCCACATAATCACCGCCGCCGTCCGTCCGCTTGTGCACGCTGATGGTGACCGTCCCCATATCGACAATGCCACGCAGGTTCTTGATGACCATGTAGTTGGTCTGTCCGTCGACCGTAAAACCCATCGAGATGCGGCTGTCGGTGACGGGGTCGGGCACGGTCGGATCATTCAGCGAGAGGTGAATGGCGAAGCCGACTCCATCCGCGCCGCTGACTTGCGACAGTTCGGCGTCGTCCAGCGGAACGGGTGCCTGCGCGAATGCGGCGCTTGCGCCGGCGGCGAGGAATGCGGCGAGCAGCGTCTTGAGCATGTCAGGGTCTCACCTTGATGTCCAGGTACTGAATCTGTATCGAGCCGATGCGGCTTGATCCGAGATCGAGGTTGCCGGTGATGTCGCTGCGGAAGGAAACGTTGTCGATCTGCAGGCCGCCCAATGCAGCGCCACTTGCATCAGGCCAGTCGATGCCGACGTGCAGGCGCGGATTGCCGCCGGCGTCCGTTACCGCATTGAAGATGCCCGGCTGGGTCGCCACGTCGGCGATGCGCCAGGGTGTATTCAGAAAATTGCCGTTACTGTCGACCGCGCCGATTTTCACGCCGCGGATATTCATTTGTTCGGCAACGCTTGCGGGTTCGGTCTGGGTGATGTCGTCCCGGCCGCGCGGACGCAGCAGAATGTTGCCGATATCTGCGCGCAGGGCGAGGCCGAAAGCGATTCCTTCGCCGCGTTGCGGCGTGGTCCATTGCATGCCGCCGCCATAGAACACCGCATCCTTGAACACGGCGCTGCCGCCTTCGAAGGCAATGCCGTCCGCGTTGACTCCCCAGTCGAACGCCGCCTGCCATCGCTTCAGGCCATTGGCGTTGAGCGGATTGGAAAGGCTGATGACATCGGCCATGCCGGGCGCGCCTTTTACCACCGCCAGCCGGTAGGGATCCGCAAATTCGCTGGCGGTATCGTCCGAGCGCGAAAGATACGGGCTGCCGATATAGGCGCTCGCCGTCGAGGGCGAGGGCGCGTAATAGGTGTACCGTGCGTCGCCCGACAAGGAGAAATTGGACAGGTCGAAACTCAGCCCGTCACGGCCGGTGACCGACGACAGCGCCACATCGTTGAGTGGCTGCAGTCCCTCGGCGCTCGCCGATGCCGGCACACCGCACAGCGAAATCAATCCGCAGAGCATGGCGACAGCATGGCCGGCCGATATTGCGGTCAGGTCGAGTGCACGCATGCGTCAACGGGGATACGGAAGGTTGGGAGGCGGCGTGCCGGTCGTATTGATGGCGGCGAGGCGGTCGCGCCAGTTCATCCAGAAGCCTGCTTGCGCGACCTGCGGCGCAGTGAGACCCGCAGGCGGCTGGAATTGCACGGGCGTCTTGAGTACTGCCATCCAGAAGTCGCGGCTGGGACCGTTTGCATCGCCGGCCCGAACGCCGCCCAGTTGCGCCAGCGTGAGGCAAGGTGCGGTGCAACTACCGTCCCAGCGCTTGCCGCCGTCCGGTGCGGTGCTGGAGTCCAGCATGCCGGCGGCGCCGCCGTCAACGAGCATCGAACCGCTCAGTGTATTCAGTGTCAGGCCGACGTCGCCCTTGATGCCGTCGAAACCGAAGCGAATGCCGACGACCTCGCGTTGGGCGGCATTCGCGACATTGCGATAGATGAATTCAAGGTAAGGATTGGTGATCTGCACCAGGCGCTGATCGTAGGTGCCGTCGCTGCGGCCGAACTGCAGCAGCGGCATGTCGATGTCGGCACCCGTGCCGTTGCGTGCTGCGTAGTTATACTCGCCGAGGCGGATGTTGCGGAAATTGGCGTTCAGCGTGACGTCCGCGCCCAGTGCGATGCGGGTGAAATCGAATCCGTCGAAGCTGCTGTTGTTCAGTACCAATAATCCCTGGGCGTGGGTCGACGACATCTCTTGCTCGGACATGGCGCGCAGTTGCGCCGATGCGGTACCCGCGCAAAGCAGCGTGGAGAGCGCTGCGCTCATCAAGACAAGAGGAAATCGTTTCACGCTCATGATTGCGAAGCAGTCGGTGTGTCCGGCGGAGCAGTGCCGCCAGGCGATTTGCCGGGAGCGCGCTCTTCACCGATCCGTTAGCCAACCATCGGGATCGATGAAAAGCGCTGCTGGAAAACCCCCGGCATGACACCGGGGGGAGGCCGCTAGATCAGGCCAGTCGCTGTTGCCAGCGGCTGCTGATTAGTGTGCCCACATCCAGACGCTGGTGCCGCGCAGGTCGATCTGGTTCATTGCCATCTTGCCGAAGGAGGCAGTGCTGCCACCCATCGTGACGCTGTCAACCGACACGCTCAGCAGAGCCGGAGCCGGCAGCGTCACGTGGGTTGCAGCCGGAATAGCGATCTGGACCACGTCGCTTGCCGGATTGAAGAAGTCGCCGCTCACACCGGATGCGGTGCGAATCGCACCGAAGGTGGTGCCGCTGATCACGTCGATGGTGGCTGCAATCAAACCATTTGCCTTGATGTGATTGAAGTTGATGTTTGCATTGTTGTCGGTCGTGTTGGTGTACTGGAACGAACCGATGTCAACGTTCAGGTTGGCAGCGATCGACACGCCGTCCTGGCCGGAAACTTGGCTCAGGCTGTCATCTTGCATCGGGGTCATGGCCGAAGCGGCCACAGCGAATACGGACAGAGCAGCGGCAATTGCGGTCTTCTTGATCAGTTGCAGTTTCATATATAGTCTCCAATTCGATAAAAAAATTTATTCAAAAGGTTTTTTTCTTCATTTGCCGCTAACGCTGGCTCCCTGTTTCTTGTGGAAACATTTTTGCGCTGCCCGGTCGGCGACTTGCACTGCCATCCGGACGTGAAATCCAGCGCCGTACAGCTCTTAATATTTCAACAATACTAAGAGCCTTCATAGTAGGGCAACACGACGCGGAAACGGTGTACGGCGCCCTTACCGCCGAAGCCAAAACATTGGCCGCGAGAGCCAAGCAGAAAAAAATTTCCCCATCGAAATGAAATGCGATCGCTGCATGATTCAGCCACCGTCGTCGCCGGAATGAAATGACATGCACGAGTACGCCGACATGCGCGTGGTGCAGTGCAAGAAAAAGTACGACCGGTCGGTAATTAGAGGAAGTCCTCTATTGGTCTGCTGACAATCTTATGTAATCTCCTATTTTTCTTCGCGTCATTTGAGTGCTATACGGAATCGCAACCGTGCATCGCTCGACATGTTGCAGCGTCCACTTCTTCGGGTAATCTGAATGGCAGCAATACCTACTACGCCTTGGGAAAAGCCCACGGTTCCCCGATCGCCGCCATCCAAATTCAGGCCACCGGCGATGGGAGCGCCGTTCGTCGCGCGCGATCGTCTTACCGAGCGCATCCGTCAGGCGGCAGGCGCAAAGCTGATTCTCGTACAGGCCCCGGCCGGATTCGGCACGACCACACTGTTGCGTGATATCCACGATCTGTTTACTGCGGTCGGATATGCGATCGTCTGGCTGACGCTCGACGCGGGCGACAACGACCTTGACCGATTCATGACTTGCCTGAGCCAGGCATTCGCGCAACTGGATCAGATCCCTTCCGCGCTGGCGGCGGCATTGACGCCGAGTGAGACGTCGCTTGCACGCGACAGCGACAGCTTCGATTTGATGGAGGCCGTCGCGTCGACCCCCTTGCCATTCATGCTGATCCTCGACGAGTTCGAGCATCTGCAGAATCCGGCCGCGATTTCCGTCGTTCAGCAATTGATTGAACTGCTCGGCCCGCAACAAAAGATCGTGATCGGTTCGCGCGAGCAGACCGCGCTCAGTCTCGGACGCTTGCGCGCGCGTCAGCAGCTTCTGGAAATCGATGCGGGGCAGCTGCGCTTCACGCTGGAGGAAACGCGACAGTTCCTGTGCGAGAAGCGCGGGCTGAAGCTTGACAGCCAGGATGTCGAAAAGCTGCATCAGGTCACCGGAGGATGGGCGGCCGCGCTGTGGCTGTCCTCGCTGGCACTGGAAGATAACGAGGATCCCAAGCGCTTCATCCGGACCTTCTCCGGATCCAATACGGTGGTCGCCTCCTATCTTGCCGAGGATGTGCTCTCGCAGAAACCGAAGCATCTGCAGGACTTCATTTTGCAGACCAGCATCCTGCAGAAATTCACCGCCGAAAGTTGCAATGCAGTGACCGGTCGCAGCGACAGCAAGGAGTTGCTGCAGGAAGTCGAGCGTTCCAATATGTTCATGACCGCGCTGGACGAAGGGCGCAACTGGTTCACCTATCATCCCCTGTTCGCGGGCTTCCTGCGGGCGCAGCTGGAACGCCAGTACCCGGGGCTCTGTCCCGTCTTGCACCGCCGCGCCGCGAACTGGTATATCGAGCAGGGGCGCGCAACGCATGCCATCGATCATGCAATGGCCTCGCGCGATAAAGAGCTGGTACTGGAGTTGCTCAACAAGCATGCCGAGTCGCTGTTCCTGCAGGGGCGCGTTCGCTTGCTGGTGCGCTGGTTCGACGTGCTGGACCGCGCCAGCCTGGCGCGGCATCCAAAACTGATGTCGGTCTATACGTGGTCGCTGATTCATATCAACCGGAGTTCCGAAGCGCTCACGCTGCTGGAAACGGTGACCAATCCCGACGGCGTGTCGCCGCTGCCGCATCCGAACTACAACGTGTTGCGCACCTTCACCCTGGTGATGATGGATCGCATCGAAGAGACGGCGCCGATGTGGGACGATCCGCACATTCTCGGCAGTGC
The DNA here is from genome assembly GCF_004804275.1 of Herbaspirillum sp. ST 5-3. GTDB lineage: Bacteria > Pseudomonadota > Gammaproteobacteria > Burkholderiales > Burkholderiaceae_D > Noviherbaspirillum. Next base: position 181,618 of record NZ_STGI01000009.1, on the reverse strand, counting down.
CGCACAGGAACCGTTTTTGCGCAGCATGCTCATGATTGGCTGCGCGTATTACTACGCTACGATCGGGCGCTTTCAGGATGCGCGCCTGCTGCTGGACCAGGCGACGCAGGAGCAGCAGGCGGTGGGACCCTTGTTCAGTATCGCGGTGGCAGGCTATGTGCGCAGCATGCTGGACCTGGCGCAAGGTCACTTGCGCGCTGCGGTGGCGCGTTTGCTGGCCTTGATCAGCGACGAGTCTCAGATGCGTTTGCGGATCGCCGGCGCGTTGATGGGCTTTGGCGCCAACCCGCCGGATTTGCGGCAGGGCGGCGACAGCGGTTTTGCGAGTGTCTATCTTGCCGAAGTGTTGTATGAGATGGATTCGCTGCACGAAGCCAAGCGCCTGTTGAAGCAATACCTGCCTCTGGTCAAGGACGCGGGCATTCCCGACCAGCTCATCGCCAGCCATCTCATCCATGCCCGCATCCTGCGTTCCGAAGGCAATGTGAACGATGCCTTGCAGACCTTGCTCGAGCTGGAACAGCTTGGCATGGAGCGCATGCTGCCGCGCATGGTGGACATTGCTCGGCTGGAACAGGCGCGCATGGCGATCCTCGATCAGAACATCGAGTCCGCCAAGGCCTTGCTGGCCTTGGTCGGCTGCGCGCCCGCGTGGCAACGCCGCAAGCTGCAGATGATTGCGGACGATATCGAAACGCCGATGCTCGCCAGCGCGCGTCTGCAATTGCATTGCGGCCAGGCGGCGCATGTCCTGCCCTTGCTGAAGGAACATTTGCAGGACGCGTACAGCCGGGGTCGCTTGCGCTACGCATTGCGCGTCAAGGTCTTGTACGCCTTGGCGCTGTCATTCGCCGGCCAACGCAACCCGGCAATGCGCGCGATACGCGAAACCCTGCAAGACGCCATGTCCGAAGGCTTCGTGCGCGTTTTCAAGGATGAAGGGCCGGCGCTGCTGGCATTGATCCGCGAGATGCTGGAGGGCACGAAGGATGTCTCGAACAACGAGAACATCGCGCTGCGTTCATTCGTTGAGAGAATCCTTCGTTCTTCGCAGGGAACCATGTTCGCAGTGCCACTCCCTTCGCATAGCGACGGCGGACAGGGCAAGGCGCATGCTGCGCTGGAAAATGAACTGACGGGCCGCGAACTGGACGTGTTGATGCTGCTCGCGCAAGGCTATGGCAATCAGGTGATTGCCGAAAAGCTGTTCGTCTCCGTCACCACCGTCAAGACACACTTGCGCAACATCAACATCAAGCTCGGCGCGCACAATCGTACCGAAGCCATTTCGCTGGCGCGCAAGCTCTGCATCATTTCCTGAGCAAGCGCGACGCGTTCTGACGCGGCAGCCCATCCAATTTACCGAAAGAAATATTTGCGGCACGGAGCACCGACTCCGGCCGCAACTGCGCAAATTCGCAACGCAATCTGCAGCGCGAGGCGTCCCTGCACCGCGCGTGCATGACACTGCTATTTCCATCAAGAATCTATCTGCATCCATCAAGCAAGCAAATGCGGCCAGCTTGATGCCGCGCAATCCAATCTCGTCCGATCGGATGAGTTCGCGTTAGCAAGTCCCTCGTACATTAAAGCCACTTCGCAACGTGCCCAAAACAACAAGATTTGCGGGCCATTCAGTTCGAACAGAAGCGAAGTCGAGCGCGGGACACATCGCGACGCCGGACACAATTCACGTTTGAGGAAAAGACATGAAGGGGACAGCCACATGTTCATGATTGCGCTTGGCGCCATCGCCTTTTTGATTGCGGGTTCGGGAGCGACATCCCGCTTCGAGCCCGTCGATCGCCCCAAAGAGCAATTCGAATTGCCGCTCACCGCCGTCGGCGGCGGCCCCATCACCGAATCGGTCACACTCGAACCGTTTTCCGAACTGAAGTATCGCCACATCGTCCGTCAGGCGTTTGACTACAGCTGCGGCTCCGCAGCACTGGTGACGATCCTCAATTACCACCTCGGATTGAAGGTATCCGAACAGCAGGCGATGGAAGGCATGCTGGAACGCGGCGAGAAAGAAAAGATCATCGAGCGTCGCGGCTTTTCCCTGCTCGACATGAAGCGCTATGTCGCCTCGCTCGGCATCAACAGCGCGGGCTTCCGCGCCGAAGTGAAGGACTTGCGCGAGCTCGACCATCCGGCCATCGTGCCGATCGATTACGCCGGCGCCAAGCACTTCGTCGTGCTGCGCGGCATTCGCGGCGAGCTCGTCTACATTGCCGACCCTTCGGCCGGCAACATCGTGTTTTCGGTCGATGAGTTCGCAACGCTCTGGGACCGCAATACCCTCTTCATCCTGTATCCCCCCAAGGACCGGCCGCCGGTCGCTCAACTCGCCCTGTCCGACCAGGAACTGGGCGTGATCGACACGGACCGCGTACGGGATGTCGCTAACCTCCAGCCGTTCGGCAATACCCACATGCTTGAACGCGCTATCAACTCGGGCTTCGGCGGGGTGTACCTGCGCAGGCAATAAGGCAGGACAGGCGTCGCCACACCATCCATCTCTAAGGGAGTTGTTGTCATGAAAATTCATAAGCTATTAGGCTTGATTGCCGCTGCATTGGTGTTGCCTGCGCATGCTCAGCAAGAGTCGACTTCGGCGGCGAGCGACGCGCCCGGCACGGCGGCGGCACGCGAAGCGCTCAAGCAAAAGGAAGGCGATACCGACCAAACCACCTTGCTCAAGCAGACCCTGACCGCGGTGGACAAGCAGTACTCGCTGATCAAGCGCGGCAAGATCCAGGCAACCTACGACCTGAACTACACCTACATCGGCCAGGAAAAGATCAACGCCAACTTCAGCGACGGCACGCTCACGCTGTTCAATATCGAGAACGACAGCTCGCATGCGATCACCAACACGCTGTCGGTCGACTACGGCCTGCGCGACAACCTGACCGGCAGCTTCAGCCTGCCGCTGGTGAGCAAGTATTCCGAAAGCCCGACCAGCTCTGGCCTGTCCCACTCGCTGGGCGACATCGGCATCGGCGCACGCTTCCAGCCGTGGGAAGCGCACCGCGGCAAGCCGTCCACCACCTTCACCGCAAACCTGCGCCTGCCGACCGGCCGCAGCCCCTTCAAGGTCGATCCCAACCAGAGTCTCGCTACCGGTTCCGGCGTGGCGACACTGACCGGCGGCCTGAACGTCAACCACATCGTCGATCCGGTGGCCTTGTTCGGTTCGTTTAACGTTTCCTATAGCACCGCAGCCAAGCACCTGTCGCAGCGGCGCGACGGCAACCTCGTGCTTAACCGCGTCGACCCGGGCGCGAGCATCGGTTTCGGCCTGGGCTTTGCGTATGCGCTGTCCTACGGCATCTCGACTTCGGTCTCGATCCAGGAAACGATTTCGCGCGGCACCAAGCTGCATTTCGATAACGGCAGCGTCTATCGCACCAAGACACAGACCGCGGGCGTTTTGAGCCTTGGTCTCGGCTATCGCGTCTCGCCGAAGACCACGCTCAATTTCACCGCCGGCATCGGCCTGACGGCGGATTCTCCCAACTTCAGCCTCGGCATGAGCATGCCGTTGTCGTTCTGATCGAGGTGGCATAGCGATGAAAACTCGCGTGACAAGGCGCCGATCGCGCGCCGGGCTGATGACTGCAGTCTGTCTGCTTGGCGCCGGCGGGCTGCCGGCAGCGCATGCGGCGCTTACCGAAAATCTGGTCACCGGTGTCGTCGCCATGTCGCTCGGCAATGCGGTGACGGCAGACCCGCCCGGCATTGAATCGATCCATTTCAATCCTGCGGGCCTGACGCGCCTGAAGGGCGAGCAGCACACCCACAGCTTCTTTGCGGCGTCGATTCGCACCAGTGCGTCCTTCCATCAGCCGGACGACTTCGACATCGGCGGATTCAAGCAGGATCCGATAAACGGCACGCATACCGGCGAGGAAAGGCAGCGGCTGTATATTCCCGGCATCGGCCTGCTTGGCGCGCGCCTGCCGGCGGCGGTCGCCGGCGGGCCGGGGTTTTCGTTCAACAAACCCGATTCGCCCTTTACCTACGGCACGGCGACCTATGTGACGCAGGCGATGAGCGTCACGCGGACCGATCCGAACGATCCGGGAAATTTCGACGGCAAGGTCACGCACATACAACGGATGGTGCTGGCGTCGCCCGCGGTGGGCTACAAGGTGTCGGACACCTTGAGCGTGGGCGTTGCGGTGCCGCTGGCGCATGCGGCCTTCGTGCTGAATACCGACATGCGCATGCCGAATACCTTGATCGGCATCACCGGCCAGTTGCAGAACGGCTGGTGCCCGAAGGACGGCGGCAACCTGCTCGATACGCTCGGCCCCGGCTTGTGCAGCGGCGGCGAGGAAGGGCGCCTGAATCCGTTCAAGCGCGCGGCCAACATGAAGATCGACATGACCGCGCCGGTCGATCCAACCATCAACCTCGGCATCCTGTGGGAGCCGAAGGACTGGTTTGCGCTGGGCGTGGTGTATCAGAGCGGATCCAAGACCCGCTATAGCGGCCGTTATGAATTCAAGACCGATCCGATGATCCGGCGCTTCGTCGAAGGTCTCTACAGCAGCCTGATGGGGCCGATCATCGCGGCGACCCTGGGCATGCCGCAATCGGTTCCCGAAGTCCAGAGCGGCAACATGAGCGCCACCATTCCCTTCCCGGCGCACATGCAGGTCGGCTTCAAGTTCAAGCCCACCAAACGCGTGCAGTTCAATGTCGATGCGAATTACACCGACTGGGGAAGCTGGGATGCGATGACACTCAAGTTCGACCAGAGTATCAAGCTGCTCGAAGTGGCGCGCATGTTCGGCATCAACGACTCCACGCAGCTGCGTCTGCCGCGCGGCTACAAGAGCGTGCTGCACTGGGGATTTGGCCTGCAGACCCAGGTCACCGACAAGTTGCTGCTGCGCTTTGGCTACGAGCCGCGCAAGAGTTCGATCCCGGCCGACAAGCTCGACCTGGTGGCGCCGCTGCCGGATACGAAACTCTACAGCATGGGCTTCAATTACAAGATCAACCCGGACACCGACATCAACGTGACGGCCAGCTACATGAAGGGCGATTACAACGTGCCCGCCGGCAGCAGCTGCAACATGAACTGCACCAATTTCTTCAACATTGTTTACAACCCCTATGCGGGATTGGATGTGGCCGGCGGGATTCGCGTCCGGTATCTGGGTTTCAGTTTGACCAAGCGTTTCTAGTGTCGCGTGCAGAGCGCGACCGATTTTCAGAGGAGTATTTCCATGATCAGATCCATTGTTGCCATCACCGTCATGATTGCTGTGAGCGCGGCCAGCGCCCAGACCGCGATTCCACCCGCCAAGAAGGAGCTCGTGCAGAAGGTGCTCCAGTTGTGGCAGGTCGATGCACTCGGCGAATCGATGCTGCAACGCCCGGTGGCGGAAGCGGTGGCGCAAGCGCGCGTCGTGCTGCAAGGGCGGGTACCGCCGGACAAGCAGGACGCGGCAATGAAAGACATCACAGCAGACGCGAAGAAGTTCCTTGATGACACGACGCCGATGGTGCTCGACAAGACGCACAAGCTGGTGCCGAGCACCATCGTGCCCATGCTCGCCGAAAAATTCAGCGAGGATGAGCTGCGCCAGATCATCGCCATCTTCGAGTCGCCGGTGAAGCGCAAATTCGAGGAAATGGTGCCCGACATGCAAAAGGCGCTGGGAGAAAAACTCGCCGCCGAAACGCGTTCGCAGGTCGATCCGAAACTGGAAGAACTTCGCCAGCGCATCGGCACACGCCTGCGTACCGCCGCGATCCCCTGAGCCGTGCCCGGGAGATTCCGTGGTTGCGTCATGAATGGCGGGGCGCAAAGCCTTGTTGGTGTGAGGAGTGCATCTTCAGTGGGAGAAGCAGCATGACATACTCGTCGGCGATTGATTTGGTACGTGGCATCAAGTCCCGTCTTGCGACGCGCGGGTTTGATATCGACGCCTTGTGCAGGCAGGTCGGCCTGGAAGAGAGCGAGTGCATGACGGACGATGCGCTCACGCTCTCGGACAAGCTCAGCCATTTGTGGGATCTTGTGGTGCAGGTGTCGGGCGATCCCTTGCTTGGACTGAAAGTGGCGTCACCGCAACCACTGGACCGATCCGGCTTGATGGGGCACATCATGCGTGCGTCGCCCGATGTCAAGACCGCGATCGAGAATCTGGTGCGCTATACACCGCTGGTATCGCCGACCGTCCACAGCACCATCGAAGCCCTCGACGGACGTACGCGCGTCAGCCTGCAATTGCCCGGCGGGCAGCGTCGCGTTCCACAACAGCACTACGACTTCGTCTGGTGCCTGGTGCTGCGCACGCTGCAGTCCGCCACCACCAGCGAAGACGTGCGGCCGGTGCTGGTCACCTATGCCTTTCCTGCGCCCGAGAATGAACAGGCGTATGCGGAGGCGTACGGTTGCGAGGTGCGCTTCGGCGGAACGGTCAACAGCATGGAGTTTGACGATGCGGACCTGACGGCAACGATCCCGACCGCGTTTCCGATGGCGGCCGACTGGGCCTTGCGCATGCTGGCCGAGCTGGCGCAGTCGCAGCGCAACTGGACCTTGCGCATGCTGGCCAAGCTGGAGCAGGCGCCGCAGCCGAACAACAGCTTCAGCACCAAGGTGCAGGCATTGCTGGCCGATATGCTGCCCGATGGCGAACCGCAACGCGAGCAAGTGGCAAAACAGCTGATGATGAGCGAACGCACCTTGCAGCGCCGCCTGGCGGAGGAGGGCACCAACTTCACCAAGCTGGTCGACGATACCCGCCGCGAGATGGCGCAGCAATATCTCAGCAAGGGTGAAGTATCGCTGAAGAAGCTCAGCTTCCAGCTCGGCTTCTCCGATCCGAGCGCATTCTGCCGCGCATGCAAGCGCTGGTTTGGCCGCTCGCCGAAGCAGCTCCAGGGCGGTCGTGTTTCCTACCAGTCGATCATGGCGCCGGCGGCATCACACGCGGTGTTGCCCGCCATGTCGCTGGAGCGTTCCGAAAATGCGGCCAATTACTACTTGTACAAACCGAGTTGATGCATGCCATGAGAGCCCTGCCCGTACTCGCCATTCTTGCCTGTGCTTGCGTGCAGGCCGCGGTGCCGCCGGCGAGCGGCGCGAATCGCCAGCCGCCGGGCCGAAACGGAGCCAAGCCATTGCCGGTGCCATCCGTCGAGCAAACGCCATTCTCCAAATCCTGCACCATGACGCCGGGGATCCGGGGCAGCATGCGCGCCTGTCATATCGACTGGCAGCCGATGCCCGCAGATGCATTACGCCAGACGGTTGTCGGCGCGGCTGGATGCTCGCAGCAGAACGCGCCTGCAGGGTCCGAAGCAAGGCCGCCGGTGTGACCGACAACGAAGAACTGTGTCAAGGCAATCCGGCGCCGGGCACATCGACGCGGATGGCCTCGATTCGGCCGTTGCGTTCGGCCAGTGCGCGCTCCGCTTTCGAAACGCGACCAATGACCATGTACAAGGTGCGGCGGTCCGTATCGCCCAACGCGCAGGCAATTGCCTGACCGTTGACGCCGATCCTGTCGCAGATGGCCCCGCCTTCCCGCACGCGCAGGAATTCGGCGGTTGGCGGCGACGCCACCCAGACGGCTCCTTCCGCATCGAGGCAGATTCCATCCGGCGATGCCTCGCCCAAGTCCGCCCATACCCGCCGACCTGAAAGCGATCCGTCGTCGGCGATATCGAAGGCCGTCAGGCGCTTGCCGAATGTCTCGGCAACAATCAATGTCGCGCCATCCGGCGTGATGACGCAGCCGTTCGGGAAGAGCAAATCGTCGGCCACCACGCGCGCCTTGCCGTCGGGTTCCACCAGCATCAGCACGGTGGAACGCACCGGTTCCTTGTGCATCATGTCGAACCCGAAATTGCCGACATAGGCGCGCCCGTAGCGATCGACAACCATGTCATTGCAATGCGAGTGCGCAAACGCGCCGAGATCGGCCAGCGCCTTCAAGCCATCGCTGTCCTGCCGCAGCAGCCGTCGGTCCGTCATCGAAACCACCAGCATCCGGCCATCCGGCAACCATCCGAGTCCGGAGGGCTGGCCGGCCACGTCGGCGACCGTCTCCAGTTTGCCGTCGGCGCCGATGCGATGGACCTTGTGCGTGTAAAAGTCCGAGAACCACAGCGCGCCGTCGTGCCAGCGCGGCGCCTCGGCAAATGCGAGGCCTTCAACGACGAGTCTGGTTTGTGCAGTTGTGTTCACGCTTGTCTCCTCATGAAATCGCGGGCGCAGGCAGGAGCCGGGCAGCAGGGCAGATCAATTCGCAATGAAACCGGCTCCCTCGACTGCAGTCCTTTGATCGGGACATTGTAGCAATACCCGGCGGAAACCCGCCGGGCGCCGCAAGGTCGTTTCCTGATTGCAGGTTCAGGTCATCGCGACGAATATTCATTTGGCTCCGGAAGACGCTCGCAAGCAAGCTTGCGGATCGTCAATCGGCGCCGGCAGCCCGCAGGTACATTAACTTGCGGTAGCTATTTTTTGATAACAAGACTGGGCTGCGGAAAACATGATCAATTTCATCGTATTGGGAAAGTGCAGACGCGTCACGTCGGCGGTTTTGCAATCGATTCGCAGTTTTACCGATGCCAAATGCATTGTGATTGGCGGTCCGGAAACCGGCATTCTTCGCTGGTCGGCATTATGCAAGCGGCAGATTACCGTGGACCTGGAGGGAAAGGACGACAATCTGTTTGTCGACCTGGTCAACAGCATCGTCAGGCAACGGCCGCATGTGATCCTGATTCCCGTGGACTGCGACGCCATTCGTCTCGTCAGCCGGGTGCGCGAACGCCTCATGCTGCCGGTGACTCCGATTCCGGAGCTGGCCACGCTGAATATGTTCGATGACAAGTGGCAATTCCACCAGTTTTGCATGTCGCATGACTTGGCCGTACCGAAGACGCGTTTCGTTCCTTCAAAGGCCGATCTGGACTACGACGCAGTGGTTGAAGACATCGGAAGTCCGTTCGTGCTCAAGCCGCTCGGGCTGGCGGGCTCGACCGGCGTGTACATCGTGCATGACAAGGCTGACTTCGAACAGGCAGTCCTGCGCAACGACGCGTATGACTACGGTCCGCTGGTTGCTCAGCAGTATATCGAGGGCGACGATGTCGATATCAGCCTGCTCGCGCTGGGCGGCAGGGTTACCGCCTTCGCGATTCAGCAAGCGGGCGATTCAAGCATCGTCTTCCGACCCAGCCGGGAGCTGGAAGCCATGGCTGCCAGGCTGTGCCAGGCCAGCAACTATCACGGCGTGATGCACATCGACGCGCGTATCGAGACCGCTAGCGGCAAGGTTTATCTGATCGAATCGAACCCACGCTTCTGGGCCTCGTTGACCGCTTCGGTGTGGTGCGGATTGAATTTTGCCGCGCAGGTCATTCTGCCTGCCTATAGCACGAGCGGTGTGCGGCACCTGACTTCGGGGACGGCCTATACGAGATATCCGCTGATCCGTCCTTCCTGCTGGAAGCGAATGACCTTCGATACCAGTGAACGCGGACGCTTGCTGCGTGCCATGACCTTCGATCCCCTGGCCTTGAGCGATTTCATCAAGGAGCTTCCGGCAGCGTTCTGGCGCCTGTCAATAGCGCGCGTGACGGGGCTCGCAGGCGGCCTGCGGCGAACGCGCACCTCGCGCGCGTTCGCGAAAGACGTTGCCTGAGACAATCATGTTGCGCGGCATGCGCAAGGGCCGGCAATCTTCCTGCGGCCATCTTGAGAGCTGTCAACGGCTTTCTGACTGCATCTTCTATGTTATTGCTTGCGTCGTTCAATCTGCGTCTTGCCTGATCCTTGCTTGAGGAGAAAAACATGGAATTCCTGTGGTTCATTCTGATCGGCCTGATCGCCGGCTGGCTCGCCAGCGCCATTGTGGGCGGCGGCTTCGGCGTCCTCGGTGATATCGTCGTCGGCATCGTTGGTTCCTTTCTCGGCGGCTACCTGTTCCGCACCTTCGGTGTATCCGCCGGCGGCGGACTTCTTGGCAGCATCATCGTTGCGACGGTCGGCGCGATCGTTCTCATCCTCCTGCTGCGACTGATCCGCCGCGCGTAGCAGTCAGCGACGCTGCGATATCTGCCGTGCAGGCTGGCGCAGTGTCGCCGCAGTGTCGCTATACTGCGATGCTTGTCAACGCAAGCGAGAAAAGGGGATGCCATGCCTTCCGCAGGAAAAATGATTTCAATGACGATGAGCGATGGAGCGACGCTGGGCGTTTATCACGTTCCAGCGCAGGGCCAGCGGCGCGGCGGGCTTGTATTGATCCAGGAAATCTTCGGCGTCACCGAGCATATCCGCGAACAATGCGACGCGTACGCCGCCGAGGGATACGAGGTGCTCGCGCCCGCCCTCTACGATCGCGAAGCGCCGGGGCTGCAGGCAAGCTACAGCCCCGAAGATCGGCAGATGGCCATCAAAATAGCGCGGGAAGCGCATCCCTTCGATCTGTCGGTTGCGGATACGCAAACCTGCATCGATCAGCTGAAAGAAAAGGGGCCGGTCTTCATCACCGGCTATTGCTACGGCGGTTCGGTCACCTGGGCCGCAGCCTGTCGCTGCGAGGGGCTCGCCGCCGCATCAGCTTACTATGGCAGCATGATTCCGCAGATGGCGAACGAAACGCCGCGCTGCCCGATCATTCTCCATTTCGGCAGGCATGACCAAAGCATTCCACTCGACGGCGTCGAGAAAGTGCGCGCCTTGCATCCGGCGGTGCAGGTGTATGTCTACGACGCCGGTCATGGATTCAATTCCGACCGGCGCAGCGATTTTCATCAGGAGAGCGCGACACTGGCACGCCAGCGCACACTCGAGCTGTTCCGCGCGACCGGCGGATAGGCTGCAGGCGGAAATGTCCGGAACGTGACAGAACCGGAATTGGCGAATCGCGTATCATTCATATGTTGCACTGCCGCATACGGGGCCGAAACGACTCCCGGCACCGGCTGGCGGGCACGAAGGAATTTCCACCAACAATTTGAGCAAGGATTGAAAATGGCAAATACGAAGGATGTGGTGATCGTTGGCGCGGCACGTACCGCGATCGGCAGCTTTGGCGGCGCACTGAAGGATATTTCCGCCTGCGACCTGGGCGCGCTGGTGGTCAAGGAAGCCTTTGCGCGTGCCGGTATCGAGGCGGCGCAAGCCGGCCAGATCGTATTCGGCAACGTGATCCATACCGAGCCGCGCGACATGTATGTCTCGCGCGTGGTCGGCATCAATGCCGGCATGGTCAAGGAATCGGCCGCATTGACGCTGAACCGCTTGTGCGGATCGGGCTTGCAGGCGATCGTGACGGCGGCCAATGCGATTCAGCTCGGCGATACCGAGATCGCGGTCGGCGGCGGCGTGGAAACCATGAGCCGCGCACCGTACACGGCGCAGGCCGCGCGCTGGGGACAGCGCATGGGCGATTTCAAGATGATCGACATGATGGTGGGCGCGCTGTCCGACCCCTTCGGCGCCGGTCATATGGGGATCACTGCCGAGAACGTCGCGGAGAAATTCGGCATCTCGCGTGAAGAGCAGGATGCTTTCGCGCTGGACAGCCAGAAGAAGGCGCTGGCAGCGATCGCAGCAGGCCATTTCAAGTCGCAGATCGTTCCGGTCGAAGTGAAGGGCCGCAAGGGCACGGTACTGTTCGACACGGACGAACATCCGAAGGCCGACACCACGCTCGAATCGCTGGGCAAGCTCAAGCCCGCGTTCAAGAAGGAAGGCGGCACCGTGACGGCTGGCAATGCGTCCGGCCTGAACGACGGCGCCGGCGCCTGCGTGCTGATGGAAGCCGGCGCAGCCACGCGTGCCGGCCTGAAACCGATGGCGCGCCTGGTGTCCTATGCGGTGGCGGGTGTCGATCCGTCCATCATGGGAACGGGCCCGATTCCGGCGGTGCAGCTTGCGCTCAAACGCGCCGGTCTGAGCCTGAACGACGTGGACGTGATCGAATCGAACGAAGCGTTCGCCGCGCAGTCGCTGGGCGTGTGCCGCGGCCTCGACCTGGACCCGGCGCGCACCAATCCGAACGGTGGCGCGATTGCGCTGGGCCATCCGCTGGGCGCGAGCGGCGCGATCATCACGATCAAGTGCCTGTATGAACTGATTCGCACCAACAAGCGCTACGGCCTGATCACGATGTGCATCGGCGGCGGCCAAGGTATCGCGGCGATCATCGAGCGCCTCTGATACGCGTTCCTTGCTTCAATAAAAAAACCTGCGATTGCTCGCAGGTTTTTTTATGTCTCGGCGACGCTGCTTCTGCGTTAATAGCTGCCCACGAAGTCGCGCTTGCCGATCTCCACGCCGTTGTGGCGCAGGAGTGCATAGGCAGTCGTGACATGGAAGAAGAATTGCGGCAATCCATAGTGCAGCAGGTACACGGATTGGTTCGCGAACTTGCGTTCCCTCGGCGTTCCGGGCTGGATCACGATCTCCTGTTCTGCGCGGCCGTCAATCTGGGCGGGCGTCAGGCTGCCGATGAATGCCAGGGTCTTTGCGATGCGGGCATGCAGATCGGCAAAGCTCTGTTCAGTGTCTTCATACGAAGGCACATCCACCCCGGCCAGGCGCGCGCCCGAGCCTTTCGCAAAGTCGCTCGCGAGTTGTACCTGGCGAATCAATGGAAACATGTCGGGAAACAGCCGCGCTTGCAGCAAGGCATTCGGGTCGATTTTTTTCTCGTTCGCATGCGCTTCGGCTTTGCGAAGGATGTCGTCGAGGCTGTTCAGCATTTGCTTGAATACCGGAATCGATGCAGCGTACAAAGTGACGGACATGGTGGTTTCTCCTCGATATACCGTAACGTGTGACAGCGAACAATAACGGGCAAGTATAGCGGCTGATGGAACTTGCTGCCGGACGCGCTTTGCTCTTCCTCAAATGGTGTGCTATCTCGCGATCTATGTTGGTATATGGCCGTTTTCCGGCCGCATACATCACGACGGAGATACCATGGAGACGCATATTATCCAGCCGCATAATCTGAAGGCGGCCGCTGTATGGGATAGCGGCGGGTCGAATTATGACAAGATCAGCCAGACCATCGCCGATGCAATCGAGCATTGCGTGCTTCGGCTTGCCCCGCAAGCCGGCGAGCAGATTCTGGATGTCGCAACCGGCACGGGCTGGGCCGCACGCCGGATTGCCGCGCACGGCGCGCACGTCACCGGCATCGATCTCGGGAGCGACCTGATCGAGGCGGCGCGAGCCTTTGCCAGCGCCGCGCAGCTCGATATTGAATTCCAGATCGGCGATGCGGAAGCGCTTCCCTTCGAAAACAGAAGTTTCGATGCGGTGCTATCCACCTTCGGCGTCATGTTCTCCGGCAATCCACAGGCGGCGGCCAATGAGCTGTCCCGCGTTTGCAAGAGTGGCGGGCGCATCGCGCTGACGACCTGGAAGCCTGACAGCTCGATTAGCGATTTCTTCAATATGGTCAAACCCTACATGGCCCCACCGGCGTCGCCGGCGCCGCCATCGCCATTTGAATGGGGACGCAAGGAGCGTTTGCAGGAACTGCTCGGCAACAGTTTTGATCTGCGCTTCGAATCAGGCACATCGGTTCTGTACGCGCAAAGCGGACAGGCGGTGTGGGATCTGTTTTCCACCGGATTCGGGCCGATCAAGATGCTGGCGACGACGCTCGATCCGGGGCAGGCGGAAAAACTGAAGCAGGACTTCATTGCTTTCCATGAACGCTTCAGAACCGAGATCGGCATCGCCATGCCTCGCGAATACCTGGTCACCATCGGCATTCGCAAGTAGGGCGGATGCGCCTGGATGCGCCTATTTGCCTTGCTGGCGCAGCAGTTCTTCGGTGACTTCGACGATCGTTCTCGGACGGGGATCGCGTCGCATCACACGCTGTTCGCTGGCCGGGACGACGGTCTGGTAGCCGGCGAGTTTTTTGATGAGGCGAATCACTGCGTTTGCCTCATTCATGTTGTTGCTGTCGTTATCTTGCATGTGGCCTCCAAAGACAGCTTAGTTTCCTCTTTTAAAGTTTGGTTCTCAAGAGCAATAAATAAATTTGGAGGTCACGCCGTTTGCATGCCGCAATGACATGCCGCGAAGGATCCGGCACCGTTCAAGCGGGGTGCGATTTTTGCCATGACACCGTCATGACGATGACGAGCGCCGCAATGAACACTGCGAGTGCAATCTTGATTGCAAGCGTGGTGGTGTCGATCCATCCATCCATGGGAGCGACGCTCAGGGTCCATGTTGCGTTCGGTACCTGGACCGTGCGTTCCACCGGTTTGCGTAGTTCTTCACTGGATGATGCGTCGATGATGTGCTTTTTCCCGGTATCGGGATGCACGCGCCAGATCTGGTAGTTGTAACCGCTCTCCACCAGCTCCGAGAGCCGCGCCGGCGCGAGCGTTTCCGGAAAGCGGATCAATACGACGACGAATCCCCAGAACTGCGTGCCGCCTTTCTCGTCAGGAAGGAAGACCGGCAGGCGCCCGGCGGCGCCCAGTCCACCCTGCAGAAGCTGGAACGGTCCTGCGAGGGTTAATTTGCGCGAAGTCCTTGCGAGGAAGGCTTCCTTTTCTCTTAGAGGGTCGGTCAACAAGTTGTGGCCGATGGCTTTTTCGTTTCCCGCAAGCGGGGCGATGCGCTGGATGACGCCGCCCGGCGCCAGTTCCAGCGCCGAAATGCCGGGATAAAACATGCGCAGCGTGTTCGCAAGCCGGTCGAATTCCTTCAGATCGCCCTTGGTCAGTTCCACCATGCTTCCAAGTGCATAGGCCGAGGACATTGCCTGTTCGATGTTGGATTGGATCGCGATGGCGCGTTCGCCGGCCAGATACGAGACGCGAGCGCGCTCATGCTCGATGCGTACCTTTTCGGAATACCAGATCAGTGCCGTCGCCAGTACGACATACAGCAGAAAGACAATTGTTACGCCGAGACGCGAGCGTCGTGTTGCCAGGTTCTTCTCATTTCCCATGAAAACTCGGTCGAAGTGCATTCTATTTAAATGCCATTATCTGAAATTTCCCTCATTGTAAATATGGTTATTAAGGCTTATTGCGATGAATGTCGTATTTTGGTAACACTGATCAACGTGCAGCCGTTGGGACGAGCACCTCAGAGGGGGGGCACCGGGCTACTTGATCAATATTTTACGAGTGCCGGCCATGCTCCTGGTCGCAATAGCAGAACTAAGTGCCTGCTCATGAAAAACTGTGAGATGGATGTGGTCCATGTCGGATGCGATGCAAGGCGCCTGACCCGACGCAGTGCGAGCACTGCCAGGGGCGGGCAACGCAGTAGCGCGCCGACTTGGGCCACAGACACTCACAGTTTTTCATGAGCAGGTACTTAGTACCATCGTAGGGAGGGAGAAATCCACGGCGCGGCCAAATCCGGTTACGTTTCTTTACAGCAATGTTGATGGAACTACGTTAATTTGGTGACTAATTGCAACTTTTCGTGCATATTTTCGATCGCAAGCGTCCATGTGGTGAGCGGCCATGTTATGCAAACGACCTATTCCTGCTTTCATCGCGGTATGCGTTCTCGGCGCGTGGCCGGGCGCCTTGCTTTTTGCCTCCGATCTGACGATCGCGCCGACCTCGCATCCGGTAATGACTCCGTCCAGACTCTCCGCCAAACCACAGCATCCGCCCAAGCCTGTCCCGGCCGCCAGGAAGCATGCGCTTGCAAAGAGTGACAAAGACAGGCGCAGCAAGAAGGAACGGCAGCGAAGGATTCTGACCTATAACCTGTTTCGCGACCCCGTTCTCAAGCTGGGCGGCGCCGTGAGCGACAAGCGTCATTTCGGACTGGGGGATGGCAGGAGCGTTTCGGGTGGCAGTTTCGGCACAGCGACCACGCTCGATCCAATCTTGCGCACACGTGATCGTGCCGCCTCCGATCCCGGTTCGCCACTCAAGATGGCTCCGGTGGATGGCGAAGGCATCGCATTTGATTGCCAGGACAAACCCTTCGCCGCCATACCAAGGCGGAGCAGCTTTACAGCCTGCTTCAAGCAAAAACTGGACAGGTCGTGGAAGACGCAAACCTATGTGTCGGGTGCGCGTGCCGACGGCAGCCTGAACTGGGGCGGCGGCATGGCATTCGGTTACGACTACTGATTCGCTTCCGGCAGATCGGGCGGCATGAGTTGCGGCAGCCGCGACGGTTCATAGGCCGCGAGCAGTTTCTGTTCTTCGGCACTGAAGCGCGCATCGCGCAGTTGCTGCAATGCCGCTTGCTGCGCGTCCCCGCCAAACAAGGCGTTTCTCTCCGCAAGATAGGCATCGACGCGCGCCTGCCACATCGACTCCGCACGTTCCATGTCGGCGAGGCGGGCAGCCGTTTCCGCTGACAGGGCTTCGGCGCGCATCCGGTAAATCTCGTCATCGCTGGCCCCCTTCGCACGCAATTCCCGCGCAGCCTGCTGCGCGTCGGCCAGCTGGCGCAAGCTTGACGGCTGCGCCTGTGCCTGGCCGGGCAGGTTGTCGCGCGGGGAATCGTGGCGCATCGTCTCGTGCGCGGTCGTGCCGCGGTTTTCATCGGGGCTGTCGGGGACCATGCCGTTGGTGGCTTTCAGAAAGGGGAAAAGGTCGGGCTCGACAGCGGCCTTCGGCGTCTCCGGCCGGTCACGCATCATCCATGACGCACCGGCAAGAAGGATGGCGGCGGCTGCCATCCACACAAGAGGTCTTCGCATTCCCATCATCATCTCTTCCCGAAGCTGTTGCAGGTTGCGGTTGAGGCGATGCGGAGCCGCCGCAGCGACCCCGCATCGTTTCGAACTTGCGGTATTACAGGCCGTACAGGATGCTCGTCAGATAGTGGTAGATCGGATAGACCTCACTGGTCGAACGCAGCCAGCCGATCACATCGAAGTGATCATACTGATTGTAGTACCCGAGGTAATTCCATGCGCCGCGCACCGGGGTGCCGTCGAAGTTGCGCAGGTTCTGTCCTTTCGGGCCGCGCATGCTGATGGTATTTACCACGCCGTCATTGGGGAACCAGCTGCTGTCGATCAGCACGCGGCTCGGATCGGTTTGCGTGTAGGAGCCCATGCCGCGCGTGAACAACGAGGGCACGACCCATTCGCCGGCGGTGTTCTTGGTGAAGAAGATCATGTCGTCGCGCGCATACTGGTAGCTGCTGCTCTGGAACGGTGCGATCAGCCGGTCGGTGCCGTTGCAGCAGAAGCTGCCTTGTTCGGTGGCCTTGCTGCCCACCGAGAAGTAATACACATTCGGCGAAGTTTTCACCCAGCTGTTGAGCTGCTTGGCGCCATCCGGACCGAGATCCCATTGCGCGGCATCGTGATTGCTCAACGACCAGAAGGGCGCACCTTTGGTGCGATCGATAAAATCACCCAGGCTCTCGGAAGGACCTTGCGCCAGGCCATACTGCTCCAGGTCGAAGCCATAGAGTGCGCTGCTGCCGCCCAGGCCGGCTACCTCGACGATCTTGCCCGCCCATTCCGCCACATGGGGCACGTAATCGATCACCACCTCGCGCAGCGTCGTGCCGTCATGCGGCGTGGAGATGGTGGTTGCGCTCTTGACCCAGCCGATCTTGCCGCCGGTGTACAGTGCGCCGCCGCCTTCATCGCCATTGGGCGACCCGTTCTCCAGCAACTGGATCAGCGTGCGTACCGTTTGACCGCCCTGGCTGTGTGCTACGAAATGGACAGGATGGGTTGCATCCCACCTCGGATACAAGGCGAGCGGATAGTGGTTCGGGTTGTTGTTCGGATCCGCCGCCCAGCATTTTCCCGCCGGCTTCTGGATCTTGCCGTAGGCGGCGAACTGCGCGGTGCGCTTGGCGCCGTAGTCGGCGCAACCGCCCTTGATCTGATAGTACAACTCGACTGCTCGGTCCCAGTTGGAACTGACCGGCCCGACCGAGGCGGTGTACACCTCGTGCGTGCCGTTGTAGCTCCTCATATGGCCCTGGATATCGTTGAAGCCGCCCCAGTATTTGAAATTGGTCCCCTGCAGTTCATTGGGGCCGAATCCCAAAAATCCGTGCACCAGTACGATCGGATCGTTATTGGCCGCAACCGCCGCACTGCCCGCGAGTAACGCGGACAACGCGACTGTCGCCCTTGCCAGGAATTGTGCTGTCTGCTTCCATGCCTTTCGTGCAAACGCCATCATGGTCTCCTTGGTTTGTATGAATATTCGCTGTTGCGTGATATGACAAAAGTCCTATCCCGTCAGGGACCGGGACGGTCGCGACATGGCGACGTCGCGCAAGGAGGCGCGACACAGGTTGGCGTCAGGGAAAGCGATGCGCGCGATCCCCGGCGGGATAGGCTCTTGCTGAATCTCAGCGCGCTTGCGCGCGTTCTGCCGGAGGGAAAGGCGGGGCTGGCAAAGGAATGCGAAGTCGAACGGGCAACATGGTTTGTCTCCAATATGGTTGAACTTGTGTTCTTTGTTTTTTATGTGCTCTCTTTGCGTGTGCCGTGCTGTGCAAAAGAGGCGGGATTGATTTCACCATAGTTGACGCGAATGCTCGGTCTAACCGGTTGTCCTGCGAAGCCAAGGCATTGACATCGGAAGCCAAATGAAGACATGGGACAACAAACGTGCAGAAAATTGTGCTACAAGAAAGAAAAACAGGGCTGTCGCGCAACCCCGCGCAATCGCGCCCCGACACCTTCCTGCCGCGGATGACGAAGAACAGTCGGCCGCGTCGATCGACCTCGCATTTCTCCCGTACGCACCTATCCTGAATGTGGGATGCAGCCATGCGCCCATCATGACGACACGCATCCCGATCAACACCAACAACATAAGGAGATCGCGATGCGTGCATCATTCATCTTGTGTGCCGTAGTTGTGTTGCTCACCGGTTGCGGCACCGCGCAGGAAAGAGCGGCTTACCGCGAAGATCCGGTGCTGGCGATGTCGCAGGAGTACGGACCGCCGTGCGTCGAACACGGTTTTGCGCAGGGAAGTGAATCATGGCGCCAATGCATCATCCGCTCCAGCACGCGGGCTGATCTGATGCAGCAGGGCTTGTATTTTGATCGATACATGCAGTGGTACTGGCTGCGTTGACCACGGATACCGGCGCATGCGCGTTCTCCCGTGCGCCAATTGCGCTATCGAAAAATCTGATCTTGCTGAATACCATGGATATGGTATGCGGGGCAGGCCGCTTTCCTGTCTAATTGCCCCCTGGAATTACAGGATTCCGAGGTGATTCGGCGCGCCACACCGCCGAACAGGGAGAAAAACAAGATGTTCATAACAAAGAAGGCCATCACGGGGATCGTGATTGCAGGTATGTCGATGCTGAGCGGATGCGCTTCCATCGTCAATGGTCAGAACCAGGTGTTGTCAGTGGAAACCCGCTACAAAGGGGAAGCGGTCGCCGGCGCCAACTGCCAGCTCGACAACGGCAAAGGCAAGTTCTATGTCACCACGCCGGGCACCATCACCGTGCATCGTGCCTATGACGACTTGAACGTGAAGTGCGAGAAGGAAGGTCTCAAGCCGGGCATGGCTGCCGTCAAGTCCAGCACCAAGCCCATGGCCTTCGGCAATATTCTTTTTGGTGGCGTGATCGGCGCCGCAGTCGATGCGGGATCGGGCGCGGCATATGACTATCCGACCTTGATTACCGTCATCATGGAAGAATCGGTCGTCCAGGCGGCACCGGTTGCCTCCGCCGAGGCCGCTCCGGCAACTTCAGCGGCAGGCACCGCCCCGGTCGCGCAGAAATAAGGGCACGCGCGTTCGCGCATTGCGCCCCAAGATGCTCCCCCCGGCGCGGGGGAGCATTTCTCATCAGCTGTTTTCCAGGAAGGTCTTCAAGCGGTCTGCGCGGGACGGATGACGCAGCTTGTTCATTGCCTTCGATTCGATCTGACGGATGCGTTCGCGGGTCACGTCGAATTGCTTGCCGACTTCTTCCAGCGTCAGATCATTGCCGGTATCGATGCCATAGCGCATGCGCAGCACCTTGGCCTCGCGCGGCGGCAGCGAGTCGAGCACATCCTTGATCACGTTGCGCATCGAAGCCAGCGCAGCGGCGTCGGCCGGCGCGAGGGTCATGCTGTCCTCGATGAAATCGCCGAGATGGGAATCGCCATCGTCGCCCATCGGCGTGTCCATCGACACCGGTTCCTTCGCGATCTTGAGGATTTCGCGGATTTTCTTTTCCGGCATGTCCATTTTCATCGCGAGCGTGGCCGGGTCGGGTTCCGAACCGGTTTCCATCAGGATCTGGCGGCTGATGCGGTTGATCTTGTTGATCGACTCGATCATGTGCACCGGCACCCGGATGGTGCGCGCCTGGTCGGCGATCGCGCGCGTGATCGCCTGGCGGATCCACCATGTCGCGTAGGTTGAAAACTTGTAGCCGCGACGGTATTCGAACTTGTCAACCGCCTTCAGCAAACCGATATTGCCTTCCTGGATCAGGTCGAGGAACTGCAGGCCGCGATTGACGTACTTCTTCGCAATCGAGATCACGAGACGCAGGTTTGCTTCGGTCATTTCACGCTTGGCCTGGCGCGTGCGCGACTCGCCGGTCGTCATCTGCTTGTTGATCTTGCGCAGCTCTGGCAGCGGCAGTCCGACGCGTGTCTGCAGGTCGATCAGCTTTTGCTGCAACTCGTGTATCGCGGGAATGTAGCGGCGCAATGCGGCGCCGTACGCCTGCCCGCTCTGCGACTCGGCATCGGCCCAGTCGAGGCGCGTTTCATTGCCCGGGAATGTGCGAATGAAATGCTCGCGCGGCATGCCGCACTTGTTCACCGCGATGTCGAGGATCTGCCGTTCGTTGGTGCGGACCTCGGCCATCTGGGCGCGCACGGTATCGCACAGTTTCTCCACCAGCTTGGCGGCAACCCGCACGCCGAGCAGCTCGGCGGAAATCGCCTGTTGCGCTACGCGATAGGCGCCGGAACCATGACCGTCGCTTTCGGCGGCGGTGCGCATCTTGTCGAACTGCGCGGCAATCACGGCAAATTTTTCCAGCGCCTTCTTCTGCAACTGGTCGAGTTGTTCATCCGCGATGCGCACCGCGCTGCCTTCCTCGGCGGCGTCTTCTTCATCCGCCAGGTCGTCGTCCAGGCCTTCCTCGTCGGCCTCGTCCGCGTCGGCGGCGACGATCACGCTGTCCTCCGCGGCATCCGCGTCCACCAGCCCGTCGACCACCTCGTCGATCTTGATCTCGTCTTTCCTGACGCGTTCAACCTGCACCAGCAGCTCTTCCACTGCAATCGGGCAGGCGGAAATCGCCTGCATCATGTCCTTGAAGCCGGCTTCAATGCGCCGCGCGATATCGATTTCGCCCTGACGCGTCAGCAAGGGAACGGTCGCCATTTCCCGCATGTACATGCGCACCGGATCGGTGGAGCGGCCGTAATCGCCATCCACGCTGGTGAGCGCGGTCACGACGGCGGCTTCCGTGTCATCGTCGTTGGTGACGGTGGTAACGTTTTCGGACAGCAGCAGCGTTTCCTCATCCGGCGCCTGCTCGTAGACCGCGATACCCATGTCGCCGAGGCTGAGGATCAGGCCCTCGATGGCCTCCTGGCCGGTGGAATCGTCGGGCAGGTGGTCGTGGATCTCCGCGTGCGTCAGGAAGCCGCGCTCCTTGCCGATACGGATCAGCGAGGCCATTTGCTTGCGGCGCTGTTCCAGCTCTTCCTCGCTCAGGGAGGCTTCGGCCGCAAATGCGCCGGGCCGCTTGCCTTGCTTGAGTGAACGTGCAGCGGCATTCAGCTCGGCGCGCTCGACCGCGTTCAGCGCCGCGATCTCATCGTTCTCCTGGCCGAATTCCGACGGCCGGCGTCCGCGCCGGCCCGGCGTTTTCTGTTCCGGCAAGACGTAGGCGCTGGTGTCGATTTCAGCCGGTGCCGGTGCGGCGACTCCGGCGGTCGGGTGCGTCGCCTTGATTTCCGGAGCCGGTTTGGCCTCTGCCTGAGCGGCCGGCGCGACAGAGATCGCGGCGGCGGGAGCGGGCACGGGTGTGACAACGGGTTGTTGCAGCTTGCTGACTGTCGGTTTGCCGAGAACCTTCGATACGACCTTGCGAACGACGACTGGCTCTTTCGGCGCCGCCGGCTCGGCCGCTGGCGGCGAGGGCGGGACGGCACCGGCATTGTGTTCCGCCGCGCCGATGGTGCCCGGCGCCAGGCGCCGCGGCTTCGTGACAACCGTCACCTTGTTCGCTTCCTGGAGCGGATCGACCGGATGGCTCACGGTGCGAACAGACGGTGCCGTTGTCGGGCGCGGTGCTTTGGAAGTCAATGTCAGAGTTTTAGTCGGTTTTGTCATTGCGTAAATAATGTTTACAAGACTAGGCGCGTTTAGACGTGGCGGAGGCCGCGAGGTTGCATGATTTCTGCGGCAAACGGCCGGCAGGCAAAATCTCGGCATGAGAGCGGCGAATCGTCGCCGCGAGGTCTCTCGCGCGCATGAGTGAATTCTTCGGGATAAAAATCTTGGTTAATTCGGAAAACTGTCAGCAGCGGCTGCGCGAGAAGGAAGGCTTGGGCTTTCACGTTCCCGGCGCAGCGAATAGAGCAGGGCGCCGTATTATAGGTGGGTTTGAAAAAAATATCATGCGCTTAGAGCAACTTGTGTGTTCATAGATACACTGGAATTGCGCGCCGATGTCACTGAAATAATTGACGCCGCGCCACAAAACGCTTTCATAAGCAATTATCATACGGGCTGCGTTGCTCCCGCCTTACCCAGGCGGAGTGCAGGCACGGCAGGCCCGGCCCATTCGGCTGCGCCTCTCATTCCACACCCAGAAGACATGAGGTCATTCATGCTTGCAGCACACGATCAGGCTCGCCTCGACGCGCTCTACGAGTCGATGCGGGACGCCACACGGGACTCCCTCGGTTACCCGGTGGCGCGGGATTTCGATTACGCGCCGCTCTACCGGTTCCTGCAATTCCCTTCCAATAACATCGGCGACCCGTTCCAGGCCAGCACGTATCGCGTCTGCACGCGCGAGATGGAGCGCGAGGTGATCGATTTTTTCGCTGCACTGTTCCAGGCGCCGAAAGACGATTACTGGGGTTATGTCACCAATGGCGGTACGGAAGGCAATCTCTACGGCCTCTATCTGGCGCGTGAACTGTATCCGAGCGGGATCGTGTATTTTTCCGAGGACACGCATTACAGTGTGGCCAAGAACGTGCACTTCCTCGGGCTGCGGCACATCATGATCCGCTCGCAGAAGAACGGCGAGATCGATTATGAAGACCTGAAGGAAAGCATTCGACTGCACCGTGACGTGCCTGCCATCATCTTTGCCAACATTGGCACGACGATGAAGGAGGCCAGGGACGACATCCGGCGGATACAGGACATCCTGAAGGATCTCGTCGTGCATGAGCATTACATCCACAGCGATGCGGCCTTCTGCGGCCCGTTCGCGCAATTCCTCGATCCCAAGCCGGCCTTCGATTTCGCCGATGGCGCGGATTCGATTGCGCTGAGCGGCCACAAGTTCATCGGCGCGCCGATGCCATGCGGCGTGGTCATCGCCAGGAAGCGCAATGTCGACCGCATCGGCCGCAGCATCGGCTACATCGGCAGCATGGACACCACCATCACCGGTTCGCGCAATGCATTCACGCCGCTCTTGCTGTGGTACGCGGTCAAGGTGATGGGCGAGCAGGGTTTGCGCAAACGCCTGGCGCGTTGCCAGGAACTTGCGCAGTATGCGGTGGACGAAATGAACCGCAGGGGCATTCCCGCCTGGCGCAATGCGAATGCGCTGACCGTGGTCTTCCCGAAAGTCAGCGAGACCATCAAGAACCGCTGGCAGCTGGCGACGCAGGACGTCAGCCACCTGATTGTCGCGCCCGGCACCGAGATGGCGCTGATCGATGCGCTGATCGCCGATATCGTGAAGGAACAAGCATGAAATCGATCAAACTGATTGTGGAAGACCGCCCCGGCGTGATGGCCGACATCGCCGACCTGCTGGCGCAAAAGCAGATCAACATCCAGAAGATCGAGGGCGAGACGGTGGACAGTTCCGCCGTGCTGGAACTCGTCGTCGATCGTCCCGACGATGCCATGCGCCTGCTGCATCAGCTGGGCCTGCATGCCGTCTCCGACGACCTGATCACGATCCGCATTGCCGACCAGCCGGGCGCGCTTGCGCGCGTGACGCGCGAGCTGAAGGATGCGAAGTTGTCGCTGCGCGGCATCAGCACGCTGCAGCGGCAGGACGGGTTTTGCTTTGTCGCGCTCAGCACCGACAACGATACGGTGGCGCGCAAGCTGTTGCAGGACGTATTGATCTGAGGCGCGTGAAGCGGAAGGCCTGTTTCTGCAGGGACGAGGCGCATTGCCTTTTCCCTTCGGAGCTGCCTTTCGTCGATTGAATAAGTGTTGCGCAAGGTCATGGACCGGGACAGGTCGATCACGTATTTTGTACCCGTTGTGCCTCGTCAACATTTCAGTTCGATCCATGGCGGCGTGTCCACTTATTGCACCAGGCAAAGGGCGCGTGGCGACGTGAATGTCTCGTCGGAGAATGCGCGAACCGCGCTGAACCAGTTGGGCGGTTTAAGGACTAATCCGATAAATGCGTCGTCATCGCCAGGATTGAATAGGAAAGGCAGGTTTCCCATGTCCCCCGAACAAGTTTCCATGCTGAATTCTCTGTCGCCCAGGCCCGGCCTGTTCGGCTCGCGGCCGGAGGATATGTCGAGACAGATTTCTGCTGCGCCACCAACGACACCGACGGCGAGTACGGAAAAGACGACGAGCCTGCTCGGCGAGCATGGCGGGAAACTGGCAGTCGGCGCTGCGGCGATGCTCGGGCTGGCGATCTTTTACAAGTGGCGCGAGAGCCAGCTTGCCAAGAACGACCCCGAGGAGTACGCGCGTCTGCAGCGTCTGAAGGCCGTTATCGCAAACGGCAAGGCCAGGTCGACGAAAAAGACACGGTCGCAGCAAGCCGCGCGCAATGAGTCGCAATGAGTCGCAATGAGTAAGCGGCTGAAAATCGATTTTGTTTCAGATGTTTCCTGTCCCTGGTGCGCAATCGGCCTGCAGTCGCTCGACCAAGCGCTGCAGCGTCTCGGCGAGGAAGTGAGCGCCGACCTGCACTTCCAGCCATTCGAACTCAATCCGGCCATGCCGCCCGAGGGCCAGGATGTGGTCGAGCACCTGACCGAAAAATACGGCGCTTCCCCCGAACAGATGGAAAGCAATCAGGAAGCGATCCGGGCGCGCGGGGAGTCGCTGGGCTTCACTTTCCGCATGGACAAGCGCCGGCGTATCTACAACACCTTCGATGCGCATCGGCTGCTTTACTGGGCGCAGCTCGAAGGGCGGCAATTGCCGCTTCAGCGTGCCTTGTTCAAAGCCTATTTTACGGATGGCGAAAATCCCGGCGACCATGAAGTGCTGGTGCGCCTGGCGGAAAAATCCGGGCTGGACCCGGAGCGGGCGCGCGCCATTCTCGCCGGCGGCGAGTACACCGACGAGACGCGGGAGCAGGAACAGTTCTATCTCGATCAAGGAATCCATTCCGTGCCCGCGGTCATCATCAATGACCGCTTCCTGATCCGCGGCGGGCAACCTGTCGAAGTATTCGAGCAGGGATTGCGACAGGCGGCCGACGCAGCCTGAACTGCCTGTATCGCCCTACACCTTCGCGCACATCAAGCGAAACCCGCCTCCGACGCGCAATCCATCCTTTCGTTCGGTGAAGTAGCGCGCATTCAGATCGTCGGGCCCGAGATCCTGCAGACTCTTGAACCCAAGGCCGCGTAGCGTTTCCTGCAGCGCCGCCGGATCGAATGAAGATTTCCATGGTTCGCCCTGCGCGCTGACATAGCGTGCAAGACGCTCGCCGATTGCGCGTTGCATGGGATCGAGCATCGATGGCTGGACGCGATAATCGAACACGATCGCGCTACCCGCCGGCAGGCCGCCGACAAATTTCAGCGTGTCGACAACCGCCTCGGGCAGCAAATAGACCGTCACACCCAGCCATGCAAAGAAGGCCGGCTGATCGGGACGGAAGCCGGCGTTCTGCAGGCGTGAGCTCAGGGCATCACGCTCGAAGTCGACGCCCACGAAACGCATCGACGCCGGCTGAGGGATGGCCGCTGCTTCCAGCATGGCGCGCTTCCAGCGCTGGGTGGATGGATGATCGACTTCGAACATCTGCAGTCCGTCGGCAGTGTCGGCATGGCGCAGTGTGGAGGTGTCCAGCCCGGCGCCCAGCACCACGTACTGCCTGACCCCGCCCTGGATCGCGCGCGAGAGCTCGTCTTCGGCCAGCCGGCTGCGCGCAACGAGGGAGGCACGCACGCCGAGTGAAAACGGGTCGTTGAACTGAAACGGGTTTTCGCGCAAGCGCGCCTCAGCCTCCGCGCCAAGAATGCTCAGCGACAGCCGGTCATCGAAGATAACCGGCTCGTCGAGCAATTGATGGGCGGCGCGCAGGGTGGCGACTCCCAGGGCCGTCTGGCTCGGCTGGCCGGAATGGATCAGGTTTTCTGGTGTCGTTTCCAATCGTGTTCTCCTTTTGCTGACGGTATGCAAAAGATAAAGCCTGACGTCACGTAAGAGTCAAGCCTTGTGCATCTTCTTCTGATATTCACAAGATCCATATTGGTTATGAAGAATATGAAGTGGATAAATGTTGCGGGAAGCGGGAAGATGATTTCCAGTGAAATTGCGCGTCAGTCGCAGCGAAGAAAGGACGGCATCGCATCATGTTCCGGCAAGCACAACAAGACATTCCACTGGCGGAGTGGCATTTCCGTCACGTCTTGTCCATCCGGATCGCGACCATCATTGTTGTCTTTTTCACGATCGCATGGTGCCTGCTTCAGTGGATGCTCCAGAGCGAGCAGCAATTCATGATGGAAGGACTGAAGCGCCAGTTCGTGCAGCTTGAGGCAGCACTGTGCGCGGTCATTGCCGCATGCGCGTTCCTGCATCTGATCGCAAGTGGCGTTGCCTGGCTGGCGACGCGCCTGCAAATGCGCCGTCATGACAGGCATGCGCCGCATTTCGGCCATGGCCTGCCTTCGCGTTAAACAGGATCGTCGCAACCGGCTTTTGCATTCCCGATACACCACCGCAGTATTCCCTCCCGCGTTTCCCCCGAGCGATCACAGGTTCATATAACACCTGCTTTCCGTGCTGCCAATGGCATGTTACTTGCAACTCTGCTTGTCTGTTTTTCATTTCTTCGTGGAGGAAACATGAAGGCTCTCGCATCGGCAACGCTTCTCGTTGCATTGCTGACAGCCGCCGGCGTCGTCTCATCCCAATCGTCTTCATCGCGTGATGCAGCGACAGGCACCGGCAGTGCCGGTAGCACGGCGGCACGGAATGCACCGCGCGCCGCAACCGGCAACTCTTCCGGAAGCAATCTTGGCAGTTCCTCGGCCGGCGTGCCGGATTCCACGGGCGGCTCGCGCACGCCCGGGACCTCGGCATCCGGCGAGAAGGCTGATTGCCCCTCGGCGATTGCACGCAGTGCGGACAGAAATCGGGGCAGCTCCGGCACCGGCAGCGGCTACGCCATATTCAAGTCACCGGATCGGTCCGTCGATGATTGCGCCTCCGTCAGTTCAGGCGCGTCATCGGGCAGCGGCTCGGGCGAGACCCCGCACGGCAGCAAGTAAAAGGCAGGTAAAAAAGACACGGGATTGTGAAGATTCCAATGTGCATTCGGGAGATGTGAAATCGACAATGTCGAAGCAATCCAGGCAATTGCGCCTGAAGCTTTCATGCCGGCATGTCCGGGCGGATCGACCGCGCGTGATGTGCATCGCGTCACAGGGTGGAGGGACTGAGAGTGAGCCTGAGCTGGATCGGTGGCAACAAGTTTTCTTTGCTGGAAAATGGCGAGCATTTCTTCCCGCGTGTCTTCGAGTCGATCGCTGCCGCCCGGCAGGAAGTGCTGATCGAAACCTTCATCCTGTATGAGGACAAGGTCGGCAAGGCCTTGCACGCGGCCTTGCTTGCCGCGGCATCACACGGCGTACAGGTCGACATCACCATCGATGGATTCGGCTCGCCCGCCTTGTCGGAGGAATTTGTTTCGACGCTGACGGCAGCCGGGGTGCGCTTGCATGTTTTCGATCCCGCGCCGCGTCCGTTTTTACGGGTCAATTATTTTCGCCGTCTGCACCGCAAGCTGGTGGTGGTGGACGGCAAGCGTGCATTTGCCGGCGGCATCAACTATTCCGCCGATCATCTCGCCGATTTCGGCCCCGAAGCCAAGCAGGACTACGCGGTCGAAATGGAAGGCCCGATCGTGGCCCACATTCATGCCTTCATGCTCGCTGCACTGGTGCAGGGCAAGGCGCGACGGCGCTGGTTCTGGCGTCGCCAGGTGCAACCCGCCGTCGCTGCACTGCCGGCCGCCGGTCATGCAGACGCGGTTTTTGTCTGGCGCGACAACGGCGAACACCGAAACGACATCGAACGCCAGTACCGGCTGGCGATCCGGCTGGCGCGACGGCGCGTCGTGATCGCCAACGCCTACTTTTTTCCCGGCTATGCCTTCCTCCGGGATCTGCGCAAGGCGGCGCGGCGCGGGGTCGAAGTATCGCTGATCCTGCAGGGCAAACCCGACATGCCCATCGTGCAGACCGCCGCCGCAATGTTGTACCGCCACCTGCTGCGTGGCGGCGTGCGGATCTACGAATACTGCGAACGGCCATTGCATGGCAAGGTGGCGCTGGTCGACGACGAATGGTCGACAGTCGGTTCCAGCAATCTCGATCCGTTCAGCCTGGCGCTCAATCTGGAGGCCAATGTCATGATCCGCGACCGCGACTTCAACAGCCAGCTCAACGGTGCGCTGGAACGCTTGATGGCGACCAGTTGCAAGCAGGTCAAAGCCGAGGACCTGCAGGAACCGAGCGCATGGACCAAGTTGCGCAGCTTCGTTCTGTTTCATCTGCTGCGCCGTTACCCAGCGTGGGCCGGACGTCTGCCCGCGCATGCGCCGAAACTGACTTCCTTGCCGCCCGCCAAGCTTCCCGACGGCGCCGAACACCTGAACGAGACTGCGCATCTATGAGCGGCCAGGCGCAAGCGGAGAATCGGTCGTTTGCGGCAAGGCCCTGGTGGCGCTGGCTGACCCGCGTGCTGACGCTGGCCTTCTTCTTGCTCGTCGGCTATCTGCTGCTGAACCAGGTCCGTTCCGTCGAATGGGACGAAGTCGTCGGCGCCATGCGCAGCCGTCCATCTTCGGAACTATGGCTCGCATTGCTGCTGTCCGCAGCCAGTTTCGCGCTTTACAGTTGCTTCGATCTGCTGGGCCGTCATGCCACCGGCCATGGCTTGCCGGTGCTCAAGGTGATGATGGTCAACTTCGTCAGCTACGCATTCAATCTGAATATCGGCTCGATCGTCGGCGGTGTTGCCTTTCGCTATCGACTCTATTCGCGCTTCGGCCTCGATGCCGACGTTATCACCCGCGTGGTAGTGATGAGCATGTTCACCAACTGGATCGGATATGTCCTCCTGTCCGGTGCGGTATTCGCACGGCCGCCATTCGCGCTGCCCGACGAATGGCGACTCGGCGCCGCAGGCTTGCAGGCGCTCGGCATCGTACTCCTTGCCGTCACGGCCTCGTATGTATTGTTGTGCACGTTCGCGCGGCGGCGAACCTGGGAGTTCTGGGGAAAAGAGCTGAACTTGCCATCGCTGCCGCTGGCGCTCTTGCAATTGTGCATGTCGTGCGTCAACTGGCTCCTGATCGCGGCGATATTGTTCTTCTTGCTGCGGCAGCAGATCGCCTTCCCCGTGGTGCTGGGCACCTTGCTGGTGGCTGCCATTGCAGGCGTGCTCGCCCATATTCCTGCCGGGCTGGGCGTGTTGGAGACCGTCTTCGTCGCGCTGCTGTCCGACCGCCATCCCAAGAGCGATCTGCTGGCGGCCTTGCTCACTTACCGCGCCGTCTACTATCTGCTTCCGCTGGCGATGGCGGCATTGATTTATCTGATTGTAGAACTGCGCGCAAAAAAAGATGGTCGAAGGATGACGAAGCAGACATGATCCATTGGAGGATGTGCGCAGGCGGTGTGCGAGATGCATCGCGCTTGATGTAGATCACAGTTTCTTCGGGCGGCAAAGCGATCTTGTTTGTGTCGTTGGTGTCCTTAAGTGATGCAGAGGACAAAGGCTGCAAAGCGAATGCCCGCCGCGGTATATCACACTGCGGCGGCTTGATGCGAACGACGCGCATCGAGGCTTGCCGTGAAGAGCAACGCACGAAGAAGTCGGCGGCCTGATCAGGAAGGGAGTATTTCAAACCCGGATGGCAAGGAGCAAATGATGGGAAAAGCACTCGAATCGAGGATCGGCGAGATGAGCATTATGGATGCGTCTGGCCATAAGGAACTGAAGTGGAAGATGGGCGATCCGAAAGAAATCGCGGCCGCGCAGGAGACATTCGACCGCTTGCTCGAAAAAGGTTATTCCGCTTTCGGCTCCGAACAGAAGGCGGAAACGAAACATGTGGTCAAGGAGTTTGATCCGACGCTGGAAGAGCTGGTCATGGTGCCGAGGACGGTAGGGGGCTGAGATGCCCGCACCGAACAGAGGATGGCAGATGCTCGGCAGCGTGGGGCGCGTCGTCGACCGCGTCATGTCCTGGATGCGAAAAGCGCAACGGGACAGCGACCGCACCCGTCGCGACGTGATACGGTGCGAGCGGCGCGCGAACCGCAGGTCGCTCACACTGTTGCTGAAGCAGTTGAATCCGGAGCAACGCCGGGAATTCCGGCATTACAAGCATTTTCATGTCATCGGCGGCAGTACCGGCGAACGTTACCGCATTCGCGTGGACCTGATCGGCAACATCGACGTGCTGCGCTATGACGGCAAGGTGAAGTATCGCTTGTGCGTGCGCCCGGCCGGCGAGATTCCGGTGTATGACGTAATGGCGGCGCAATTGCTGCACCTGCAGGACGCGGAAACCGAGCAGCGCTTTCTGCAACGCGGCAATGTCCTTTCCGCCCTGCCGGAAGATCATATCTGTCTCCGCTCGACCTGGGCTTCCTGAGGACAGCCACAGCGCTATCCGGGTAACGCTGCCGTTGCCTGAAACCTGAAGCCCGACGTGTTACCGGCTCCCGCACTCGGCAAGCGCCGTGCGGGTTTGCTCGACAACGGCCGTCTCCTTGCGGTGAGACGGCCGTTGTGCTGATCGGATCATTAGTTGTCGACTCCGCCGTCATACCGTGTTTAAATGATGCATGACGGCAACGCCGGCGCCGCCCCGGCGGTACAACACGACAACTTTTCGACCGCAATGATCGACTGGATCCGACGTCTCTTCTCCGATTCTGGCAAACAGGCTGCCGCGCCGCAAGCAGCGGCCATCGCTGTTCCGGCGGTGAAAAAACGGACCGTCCGTTTCGCCGCGGACGATGTGACGTCCATGCAGCGCTACCAGGTTGATTTCATGTTTTCGAGCTGGCTCTTCGAATCCGAAGACCAGACTGAAATCTTCACCAACCGCAATGAGGATACGATCCTCGCCGCACTCCAGGAGGTGGTGAATTCGAAGGATTCCGGCGCCCACATGGTGCATCGCATGCCGGGCGTGATTCCGCAATTGCTGCAAAGCCTGCGCAATCCCGAATTCGACGGTGTCGACCTGGCGCGCAGGATCTCGCACGATGTCGTCCTGGTCGCGGAAGTACTTCGCCTGGCCAACAGCGTCGCCTTCCGTCCCGGCACGCCGATCGACGGTATCGACCATGCGATCCTGGTGCTCGGCCAGAACGGGCTGCGCCAGCTGATCTCCGGCGTCGCGTTCCGGCCCATCATCAATCTCAATTCCGGCGCATTCACGAAAAATCTCGCGCCGCGCCTGTGGGCGCAATCCGAGCAGTGCGCATTCGCCTGCAACATGCTGGCGCAGGACGAGTCCGCCGATCCGCTTGACGCCTTCCTCGCCGGACTGGTGCAGAACGTCGGCCTGACCGTTTCGCTGCGCATCATCGACAAGATATCGGACCTCAGGCAGCCGATCGGATCGCCGACCTTCTGCAACGAGCTTGCCGCGCAGGGCCGCATACTCACCGGCAACATCGGGCGCGAATGGCATTTCCCCGACGCCGTCATGACCGCCATCCGAGAACAGGAGGCCGACGAAAAACTCGCAAGGCTGTCGCCGGTCGGGAAAATTCTCTGGATGGGCGATTACCTCAGCAAGATCGACATCCTGGCCCGGCGCGGCCGTCTCGACATCGAGGACCCCAAGGTGCTGGAAGGATTGTCGGACAAGGAAATCGATTGCCTCAGGAAGCTTGCGGAGGTGGATGAGCGCGACTGGTTGTCGGCGGCCGTGGCGGCGAAGTCACGCTAGGCTCAAAACAGATTCCGCTGGCTCGCGAAGGCAAGTAGTTGTCCTCCAGGGGCAGCCCGGCCGCCTCGTAGACGGCTTAACATGCGCATTCATGCCTGCACGGCATGCACTGACACACAGTCATGGGAATAATCCGATGGATGCATTGATCCGTACAACTTGCGACGCGCCCCCCGGCGCCATGCCGTTCTCGCGTCGAAGCGACTTTGTGACCGCTGAAGTGGTCGAGAAGGGCATCGCGCTGCAGGAAGTCCTCGGAACGAAAGCCGCAGCCGATTTCCTGCGCCGCAAGATGATTGACATGGAGGTCGCGAGCCGCGTCCTGTTGCGGCCAGCGGAACGTCGCGGCTAGCCGAACTGCCGCCGGAAGCGCCACACGCACATGCCAAACAAGGCACCGCCCAAACCGATCAGCGCCAGCACCGAAGGCCACAATACATCGAGCCCTGCGCCGCGAAAAATAATGCCGTAGGAGCATTCGATGAAGTGATGCAGCGGTGACCAGTTCACCAGCTCGGCCAGCCAGGGCGGCATCGATTCCGGCGCGGTCCAGGTACCCGACAGCATGGTCATCGGCGCCGAGATCAGGATGGTGAGCATGCCGACCTGCGCCTGGTTGCGCACGAAGGTGGCCATCAGCAAACCCAATCCGGAAATATTGAACACGTACAGCGCGTTGAGCGCAAAGAACAGCAGTGCGTCGCCGCGGAAGGGCACGCCGATCAGCGGTTGCATGATCGCGTACATGCTGGCGGCGGAACCGAGCAGGACCAGCAGCGTGGTTGCAATCACTTTCGACAGCATCACCTGGAACGGCGTCACCGGCGAGACCAGCAATTGCTCGATGGTGCCGCGTTCCTTCTCGCGGACGAAGGCCGCCGCCGGCAGCAATACCGCCACCACCGTCATCATGGTGAGCCATTGCCCGACTGCGTTGAACCAGTGGCCATTGAGATTGGTATTGAAGAAGACGCGCGTGCGGTTGTCGATCGACGCGATCGCCGGCGGTGGATCGCCCGAGGAGATCGGCGACATCCGCACGCGCTGCGCGTAGTCCTGCGAGAAATACCCGATGATGCGCTCGACATAGGACGGCGCCAGATAGCCGAGCGCCACATTGCTGGCATCGACCTGCAATTGCAGGCGCGCGGTTTCCTGGCCGCTGCGCAGTGTCTCGTCGAAGCGCGCCGGGATATCGAGCACCATCATGGTCTTGCCGCGGTCCAGCAAGTCCAGCCCATGCGCGGGACGCGCGACTTCACCTGCGAAATCGAAATACGGCAGCATGAAACGATAGCTCAGCTCCCGCGAAGACTGGCTGTGGTCGGCATCATGCACGGTCAGTTTTGCATTCAGCAGATCGCCGGTCATGCCGACGCCCGCGACGTAGATGTCGAGCGTGAACACATAGACGACAAAAATCAGCAGCGGGATATCGCGCAGCAACTGCTTCAGATCCTTTTGCGTCAGCACCGCCACGCGCCGTATCCACAGCGTGAGCGGGCGGCGGGCCGCGGCGCTTCGATCGCTCATGATGGCGTGCGCTTTCTGAAGACCGCGTAGGAGGCGATCAGCAAGCCGGCCGCGTAGGCCGCGAGGAACAGCACATCGGTCCACAGCATTGCCCAGCCGGTTCCCTTCAGGAAGGCGCCTTGCACAATGTTGTTGTAATACACCGGCGGGAAGAGGTGCGCCAGCACGCGCGAACTGGTGGGCAGGAAAGCCACCGGCGTAAACATGCCGGAGAACTGTACCGCCGGGACGATCGCGAGGATGACCGTGATCAGGAGCGCCGAGCCTTGCGTGCGCACCAGCGTCGATACCAGGAAGCCGATGCTGCAGGTGCAGGACACGTAGACCACCGAGGCGAGGAAGAAGAACAGGATGCTGCCCTTGAAGGGTGCGCCGAAATGCAGCGTCGCGATGAGCCAGAGCACTACGGCGTTCACGGTGGAAATCAGGATGTTCGGCAGCAGCTTGCCGAGCAGGTATTCCGCGCGGGTGACGGTGGATGCGTAGATGTTGTAAATCGAACCGGTTTCCTTTTCGCGCACGACCGACAGCGAGGTCAGTACCGCGGGTGCGACCATCATGGTGAACATGATCAGCGAGGGCGCAACCGACCAGATGCTGTGCAATGCCTGGTTGAACAGGTAGCGCACTTCGAGATGGACAGGTTGCACCATCACCTGCGCGCGCGCCGGCGGCATGCCGAAGCGATCGCTCAGTTGCTGTACCTGCAAGGCGTTGTTGGCGTCGCGGTTGATCGCATCCACATAGCCGGCGATGCCGCGCACGCGATAGGCAAAGGTGCCGTCGAGGATGGTCTGGATCGCCACTGATTTCCTGCCCTTCAGGTCTTGCTCGAAGCGCGGCGGGAGAACGATCACCACGCGCAGCTTGCCGGCCCTCAGCAAGCGGTCGCCTTCATGCAGATCGCGCAGATAGCCCTTGAACGAGAAATAGCGCGAGTCGATGAAGTGGTTCGCATATTCGCGGCTCATGGCGGATTGGTCCTGGTCGAGCACCGCGAAAGGCACATTCACCGTGTCCATGTTCATGCCGTAGCCGAACACGACCATCCATGCGACCGGCATGATGAAGGCGAGCAGGAAGAACACCTTGTCGCGCACGATCTCGCGCCACTCCTTGATGAACAGAGTGCTGACGCGCTGGACGTTCATGCCGTCTCCTCCGGCCGCGCGCCGTTGTCGCCTTGCTCCAGACGCGTGATGCGATGCACGAAGACATCCTCGATGGACAGGGGCTGCGCTTCGATTGCCGGATGTTCGTCCAGTGCGGCCAGCAGCGCGCGAATGCGCCCGCTGTCTTCTCCGGGATTGCGGGAGAACACATGGATGTACTTGCCATGCAGCGTCGCCCTGGCGAATCCGGCTTCGTTCAGCAGCGACAAGGCGCGCTGCAAAGGGCGGGCGGAAATTTCCAGCAGGACGCCTGCCTGCGCTTCCGTCTCGCGCTTCAATTCGGCGGGAGCGGCATCGGCGATCACGCGCCCGCCGTGCATCAATGCCAGCCGGTCACAGTATTCGGCCTCCGACATGTGATGTGTGGTGATAAGGATGGCCACGCCTTCCTGCCGCGCGAGATCGAACAGGATGTTCCAGAAACGCCGTCGCCCGATCGGATCGACGCCGGATGTCGGCTCGTCGAGAAACAGTACTTGCGGCCGATGCAGCAGCGCGCAGCCGAGCGCCAGCCGCTGCCGCAAGCCCATCGGCAGGCTGGCCGCCGGCGTATCGCGATTGCCGCCCAGCCCGGCCATCTCCATCACCCATTCCATGCGCGCGGCAGCCTGCTTTCGGTCGAGGCCGTAGATGCCGGCGTACAGGCGGATGTTCTCGACCACGCTCAGGTCGGTGTACAGAGAAAACGCCTGCGACATGTAGCCGATGCGTTCCTTGATGCCTTGCGACGCGGAACGCATGTTGACGCCGGCGACATAGCCGGTGCCGCTGGTCGGGCGCAGGATGCCGGTGAGCATTTTGATGACGGTGGTCTTGCCGGCGCCGTTGGCACCCAGCAGGCCGAAGATCTCGCCCGGCGCGACGGAAAAATTCGCGTGATCGACGGCGCGAAAGTCGCCGAAATCGCAGGTGAGATCGTTTGCTTCGATGGCTTTGATGCCGGCGGCTTCCTTTTGCGGCGCGGCGGCCGATGTGGTTGCCGGCAGGGTGGAATCTTTGCCTATCAGCGCAACGAACACCTCTTCCAGCGGCGCGTCGGGCGAGAGTCTTCCCTGCGGCAGTTGTTCGTGCAAGGCATCCGGTTCGCCAGTGGCGAGAATCCTGCCCTCATGCATCAACGCAACGCGATGGAAGCGGCTTGCTTCATCCATGTATGCCGTCGAGATCAAGGCCGTGATGCCTTGCTCCTGCACCAGCTTCGACAGGATCGTCCAGAAGTCGCGGCGCGACACCGGATCGACGCCGGTGGTGGGTTCGTCGAGAATGATCAGATCCGGCTCGTGCATCAGCGTGCATACCAGCCCGAGCTTTTGCTTCATGCCGCCCGAGAGGTTTTTCATCGGACGGTCCCGGAAGCGCGTCAGGCGCGTCATCGCGAGCAGGGTGGCCTTGCGCTCGGCCAGCACGCGTTCGTCGACCAGCCGCAGGCGTGCAAAGAAATCGATGTTCTCCTCGACGCTCAGCTCGCCGTACAGGTTCTGCCCCAGCCCCTGCGGCATCAGGCCGATGCGGTCCTTGATCTTCTCGCACGCGGCTTCGGATTCGAGGCTCACGCCCAGCACCGTGACCGTGCCGGCGTCGAAGGTCTGCACGCCGGCAATCGCCTTGATGAGGCTCGATTTGCCTGCGCCGTCCGAGCCGATCAGTCCGAACAATTCGCCGCGCCGCACATGCAGCCTGATGCCGTCGGCGGCCCTGGTCTTGCCGTAGGTCTTGGAAAAGCCTTCGACGTCGACGACGTCTACCAGCGCGGCCGGGTCCACTCCACACCTTCCTTCCATCGTATGACTGCATCGGCGGGCAGCCCCGGCGTGAGACGATGATCCGGATTCTTGTCGAGGTACAGTCTTACCGCGTAGGTGAGTTTGGTGCGTTCGTCCTGCGTCTGCACTTCCTTGGGCGTGAACTCGGCGCGCGACGAGATCGTCTTGACCGTTGCCGCGAAAGGCGTGTCGGGAAAGGTGTCGGTGTAGAGGCGTGCGGGCAGGTTCAGTCGCACTTTGCCGATCAGGGTTTCCGGCACGTAGACGTTGAGGTAGAGCTTGTCGAGGTCGACAATGTCGAAGATAGGGCTGCCCGCGCCGAGCACTTCCCCCTTGTCGCGAAAGCGGGTCAATACAACGCCGGCGGACGGCGCCTTGATCGCCAGATCGTCGAGTACGCTGTGCGCTTCTTCCAGCGCTGCCTGCGCCTGCGCCAGCTGTGCTTCCAGCGCGGCGATCTCGGCGGCTTTCGCCTGCAGCCTGTCCCATCCCAGCCGCGCATCCGCCAGTTGCTTGTCCGCTTGCCGGACCGCGTCCTGCGCCGAGTGCTCGTCCGACCGGGCTGCAGTCAGGGCGAGGTCGGCTTGCTCCGCGCGTTGCGCATCGATGAAGTGGCGCTCGACCAGCATGCGCACGCGCTCCGATTCGCGCGCCGCCTGCTGCGCCGAGGCTTGCGCCTTTGCCGCGCTATGGCGTGCGCGCGACAGGTTGGCTCCGGCAATATCGATCGCATTCGGCACTTCCTTCTTCAGCACGGCGTAGGCGCTTTTCGCCGCGTCCACCTGGGCGCGCGCGGCATGGACTGCCGATTCCAGTTGCTTCACCCGTGCATTCGCCTGCGAGTCGTCAAGCATGGCAAGTATCTGTCCTGCAACCACCGTGTCGCCTTCGCGTACGCGCAGATCGGCAATGCGGTTGGCAATTTTCGGGGAAACGATGACATGGTCGCCTTCGATGCGACCGTTGGCCTGGATCAGGCCGTCGGGAAGCGTGCGCTTGCTGGATTGCGCATAGAAAAAATAGGCCATTCCGGCGAGCACGGCTACTGCCAGAAAAATCGCGATAGATCGTTTGTTGGCCCACATGCTGGGATAGTAAGCACCGGCAGGCGCGGGTTTCGTTGACGCAAGTCAAAGCCGTTCGAATGGCCGGACTGAAGGGCTCGATAAACGTGAGCACAGACAATTTTTTGCCAAGAAGTAAGCCCTCGGCCACAAACCGCGCAGCCGGAACATCATCAACTGCTCAGCGCGTGCATCTCGCTGTAAAGGTTCGCCTTGCCCTCAAACCCGATGCCCACCAGCTCCGGCATCGTGACATAACCGTTCACCACCTCGACACCATCGGGAAAGCCGCCGAAGGGCTGGAACAGGTCGGGATAGGATTCATTGCCGCCCAGCCCGAGGCCGGCAGCGATGTTGAGCGACATCTGATGCCCGCCATGCGGAATGCAGCGCAGCGGCGACCAGCCGTGCTGGCGCAGCATCTCGAGCGTGCGCAGGTATTCGACCAGGCCATAGCTCAAGGCGCAATCGAATTGCAGCCAGTCGCGGTCCGGGCGCATGCCGCCGTAGCGGATCAGGTTGCGCGCATCCTGCATCGAGAACAGGTCTTCGCCGGTGGCCATCGGCTTGTCGTAGTAATTGCGCAGCACCGCCTGCAATTCGAAGTCGAGCGGATCGCCCGCTTCCTCGTACCAGAACAGGTCGTATTGCGACATCGCCTTCGCATAGGCGATCGCGGTATCCATGTCGAAGCGGCCGTTGGCATCGACGCACAGTTTCTGCCCGTCCTGCAGCACCGACAGCGCGGCGTCGATGCGACGCAGGTCTTCATCGAGCGAGGCGCCGCCGATTTTCATCTTCACTACGTTGTAACCGCGGTCGAGGTAGCTGCGCATCTCGTCCTTCAGCGCGTCGTCGTTCTTGCCCGGATAGTAGTAACCGCCCGCAGCATAGACAAAGATGTCCTTGTCCACCGTGCCGTCGCCGTAGCGCTCGGCCAGCAGGCGGAACAGCGGCTTGTTCTCGATCTTCGCGACCGCATCCCAGACCGCCATGTCGATGGTGCCGATCGCCACCGAGCGCTCGCCGTGGCCGCCGGGCTTCTCGTTCGTGAACATGCAATTCCAGATCTTGTGCGGATCAAGGTTGTTGCCCTGCTCGTTCAGCAGCGATTCCGGCTTTGCGGCGAGAATGCGCGGAATGAAGCGCTCGCGCATCAGGCTGCCCTGGCCGTAGCGGCCGTTCGAGTTGAAGCCGTAGCCGACCACCGGCTTGCCGTCGCGCAGCACGTCGGTGATGACGGCGACCAGGCTCAGCGTCATCTTGCTGAAGTCGATGTAGGCATTGCGGATGGGCGAACTGATGGGAATGGTCTTTTCGCGGATTTCAACGATTTTCACGGTCGTCTCCTTGCATGAGGAAAGATGGAGATCGTTACGATACGCCGCCGCGACGGCTCTATAATTCACTTCAATTCACACCATTATTGAATTGAAGTGAAAGCCGACACCGCTTCCGAACTCGTCTTCTTCGTGTTGCTTGCCAAAAAAGCCAGCCTGTCCGCCACTGCGCGCGAACTCGACATCACGCCGCCCGCCGCGACCAAGCGCCTGGCCCAGATGGAAAAGCGGCTCGGCGTGCGTCTGGTCAATCGCACGACGCGCACCCTGAGCCTGACTGCCGAAGGCGAGCTGTATCTGGCGCACGCAACGAAGATCCTCGGCGAGATTCGCGAGATGGAAGAGCAGGTGGCTGGCGGCCGCAGCGCGCCGAAGGGCTTGCTGCGCGTGAACGCCACCCTCGGCTTCGGCCGCACCACGGTTGCGCCCATCATCTCTGCCTTCGCGCAGCGCTTTCCCGATGTCGAGGTGCAACTGCAACTGACCGATCGCCCCATCAATCTGGTGGAGGAAGCCTTCGACCTCGGCATCCGTTTCGGCGAGCTGCCGGATGCACGGCTGGCCGCGCGCAAGCTCATGTC
The DNA here is from genome assembly GCF_004804275.1 of Herbaspirillum sp. ST 5-3. GTDB lineage: Bacteria > Pseudomonadota > Gammaproteobacteria > Burkholderiales > Burkholderiaceae_D > Noviherbaspirillum. Next base: position 141,821 of record NZ_STGI01000009.1, on the reverse strand, counting down.
GAATCGCCGCTTCCTGTGCGCCGCGCCGTCCTACCTGAAGAAAAACGGCACGCCGCGCACGCCCGAAGAGCTTGCACGGCACCGCTGCATCATCCACCGACAGAACGATGAAGCGCACGGCATCTGGCGACTGACGCGCGGCCGCAAGACCGATTCCGTCAAGGTTGGCGGCACCCTGTCGAGCAATGACGGCGACGTGGTGCTGAACTGGGCGCTCGACGGGCACGGCATCCTGCTGCGTTCGGAATGGGATGCGGCCAAGTACCTGCAAAGCGGCCGTCTCCAGCTCGTCCTGGAGGAATACAAGCCGGCGCCGGCCGACCTGTTCGTGTTCTATCCGACCCAACGCAACCTGCCTGCGCGGGTACGCGCCTTCATCGATTTCTTCGTCACCGCCCTCAACAAGCCGTAAGCCTGATCGGCAGGTCCACAAATTCACCTTGCGCTTTCAGCCAGGCAATATCGATTCAGCATTCTTGCTTTTTTGGCATTAAAAAACACGTAAATCCGCGCTTGACAGGGTGACTCAAGCGCCTATACTCCATCCATATGGATGGTAAATGGATGGTAAATGGATGGTACAAGGATGGAATCGGAGAGAAAATGACCCGCGAAATAGCAACCCAGGATGTCCGGCAAAAGGTACCGGAGACAGAAAAGATCACGATCAATCTCGGTCCGATCGACCTGGGGCAAATCGACCTGCTGGTGCAGGAAGGCTTCTATTCCAACCGTACCGACCTGATCCGCACAGCCATCCGCAATCAGCTGCAGACACACGGCGACGTCATCAGGCAAACCGTCGCACGCAAGAGCCTGGTGCTCGGCCTGCAGCATTACTCGCGTGCGGATCTGGAGGCCGTGCGCGCCGCAGGACAGAAATTGCAAATACAGGTGTTGGGCCTGGCCAGCATCGGTGCGGATGTCCCGCCCGAACTGGCGCTGGCAACCATCGACTCTGTGACCGTGCTGGGTGCCTTGCATGCCAGCGCCGCCGTCAAGGCCGCTTTGGCCGGACGGATTTTTTAAGGAACGATTTCCATGAAACTCAATGAAGGCTTTCTCGCGCAAATGCGCGAAGCGACCGAACTATTACGAAGCTCCGGCCCGATGGCTGCAACCGCCGCCATCCAGCGCGCGCTGCATGGCGCTGCACCAGACGCCACCGCGCAGCAGGCGGACTGGACCGCTTTCCTGCCGCAGCAGCCGGAACTGCGCGACATCAATCCCGCGCCCGCCCAGCCGGATCCGGCCTCGAATCCGGCCGCAGACGTCCTGACACGCTTGCGCAAAATGGGGCAGGGCAAGTGGAAAGGCATGTCGGCCCTGCAACCTGTCCAGGACATCGATCCTGACATCGACCTCGCCGGCAAGGGACGCTACCTGTCCGGATCGTGCAGCAATCGCGCCGGCACGCGTGCCTACAAGCTCTATGTCCCCAGCAGCTACCGGGAACAGGGCGGCGAGGCCTTGCCGCTGATTGTCATGCTGCACGGCTGCAAACAGCATCCGGACGATTTTGCGGTCGGCACCGGAATGAATACGGTGGCTGAAGAGAACAACTGCTTCGTCGTCTATCCGGCGCAAATGCAGGGTGCCAACGGATCCAATTGCTGGAACTGGTTCAAACCGGAAGACCAGCGGCGCGACGGCGGCGAACCCTCCATCATTGCCGACATGACGCGCGAGATCATCCGCACCTACAACATCGATCCCGCTCGCGTTTATGTCGCCGGCCTGTCCGCGGGCGGTGCGATGGCCGCCATCATGGGCGCCACCTATCCGGAACTGTATGCCGCAGTCGGCGTTCACTCCGGTTTGCCTTACAGAGCGGCGCACGATCTGCCATCCGCGTTTGCAAGCATGCGAGGCGGCAAGGGCAAAGCGGGACCGCAAGGCATCAGCGCCACAGTCCCGCCACCGCTGGAACAGTCGATTCCCATCATCGTGTTCCATGGCGACCGTGATACGACGGTGCATCCCGGCAATGGCGACCAGGTGCTGGTGCAGTGCACCGCACCATCCTGCGCACCGCATCAGGCCGAACACAAGGTGGAAAAAGGTGCAGCGCCCAATGGACGCACGTACACAAGAAGCATACGCCTCGACCGCGAGGGCAGGGCAGTTGCTGAACATTGGGTCGTGCACGGAGCCGGACACGCGTGGTCAGGCGGAAGCAGCAAGGGTTCATACACTGACCCGAAGGGCCCGGATGCTTCGCGCGAAATGCTGCGCTTCTTCCGAAGCCATTCGCGAGGCGCGACGCGAGGCTGAAGCATTGTCGCTGTGGCGAGCAGCAGCGCGATGGTAACGTCGATGGAGCCCGGTGCCTGAAGCGGCATCGGGCGCAGGGCGTCAGCATCGAAGCAACTGATCCCTATCGTACGAAATAGCCAACACCCTTTGCCGGCGAATGCCCGGTGCTTGGCTGATAGTGGACGGGCTTGGCAATGTTCACGGCTTCTGCGTGCGGCCAATTTCGACCATACAGCTATCCCGTGAAATGGATATTGCTTTGATAATTCCTCCATGGCACGATAGGCCAATTAATGTCTGATATCGCCGGGCAGCCGACTGACGTATTCCACATTTATTTAGCACTGTGCTTATAAATAGTGTCCATGCAAACCAAGCGCTGGTGCGCCCTTCGGCGAAGCGACGTGATGTACTTATCAGCCCCGTACTGTGTTTATTGGACAGTCGTTACCGTATAACCAGTTAGCTCTCATGAGACCAGCCTGTCCAAAATGTCACGCAGTTGTAGAGTGTCTCGAACACGGCGGGTTGTTTTCGTTCCGATGCCGCGTATGCGGCTGGCATGAAGAGGGAACAGTCAATCGGCCACTATTTCCATCAATAGAGCCGAGCCCCGCTCTGGTCGCAAAGGCGGTTGAGCCAATCTCAGCTGCAGCGTTGAAGCCAATTCGGGAAGAATGCAAAGAAGCCGCTGCCATATCGCTGGAGACGCTGCGCAAGGATCTGACCTCTGATGCTGGCCTTTGGCTGGGAAATTTTCCAGAATATAGAATCAAAAATCTTAAAGAGAAGCTTTCATCTGTTGGCATTTCGGTGGAAGAGCCGCCGCATGAGGGGAGCTAACATGTCGCTGCACACTGTCACCTGCGGTGCAGGTGAGCTTACGCGTTAGAACTCAGGAGACCGCAGTGCTTATCCTGCAAGTTGCCTTTGGCATAGTCCTGGCAGTCATCATTCTCCGGCTCCTGCCCGCAATCGTCGCTGGTGCCCTGATAATCGGCCTAGCCGCACTTCTCGCAATTACGGCTGGTCTCGTGTGGCTTAACCTTAAGACAGTTGCCATTTACATTGCAGCATTTGGTGCCGTCGGCCTACTGTATGGCATTCCCTTCTGGCTTAAGGGGTTCGTTGTAAGGAAATATCCGGACTTTCACGTACTCATCAAAGGCGAGCCGCCATATGACGCCACGGCAAAGCAGCCACTTCGTATCGTCGTAATGGCTTGCTTCTCTGTTGCTGTCGCTTCGGTTGGCATAGGCGCATTGCTAGGGGCAGTGTATTCCGTCGATCTCATCAGCCAAGTAGTCGGCAAATGAGTTCTCACTCTGCGTTCGAGGCGGCCTGCGCGAAAAGCTGCGCAGACCGCCTCAACTCCACGTTATGCCGCTACGCCCCGAATGACGCCTAGAGTGCACGAGAAAGGGGAGCATCCATGCACCTGATTCGAACCCTACTGCTTTTTTTCGGCATTCTGTTTTCCTGGTCAGCGATCGCTCGCGATTTCAGCCCCATTCCCACCGCATCACGCATGACAGACGTCGACAAAGCGGAAGTCCCGTTCAATCTGACCACGCTCAAGCACAACTGGAAGCAGCGCATCGCGGCGATGCGAGCACAGGGTGTGATGCCGATCATCGATATCGAATCGAACCTGGGCGAAGACCTGGATATGCAGAGTTTCGCGCATCGCATGGATGATGAAGGCGTCGCGCTTATCGCATTTTCTGGCGTGGCCAAGGGGCGTGGCTGGAGCGATGCTGCCCGGTACGCGGTGGCAGCCGATCCGTGGCGCTATGTTCCGACGGGGGATGGCGGGTTGCCGCCGGACTGGAAGCGAGATCCCATGAGATTCGCGCAGACTACCAAGGAGCGCATCGCTATTGATGGCTATCCGCTGATGGGGGAATACGAGTTCCGCCACTATCCCTCGCCCGATCAGATTGAACGCGGCAATCTTGCGCGCGACGAGGATTTTCCAATCGATAGCCCAGCCGGGCATGCACTCTTCCGTTTTTCGGCGGAAAGCGGGATCCCATTCCAGATTCACCTTGAGATCGAGGACGCCTTGCTGCCGCCATTGGAGAAAATGCTCGCGCAGTATCCCAAGGCCAAGGTGATCTGGTGTCATCTTGCGCAAATGCGCTATCAGGATCGCAACACGATTTACGGGCCGGACTATGTCCGCAAGCTGATCAAACAATATCCCAATCTCTACTTTGACTTGTTCTCCGGCCCGCCGGACCACGTTTATCCATCAAGCAGGGAATACCCAGGGAAATACTGGGACCGTTCCACTCGCAAGCTCAAGCAGGAGTGGGCGAAGTTGATTGCCGATTATCCCTGGCGCTTCATGACCGCGCTCGATCTCAACCCGTTCATTATGAGGAGCTTCTCGAACAAGGTGGGCATGCAGCGCGCTGTGCTGGACAGCTTGCCCGAGTCAGTGAGGGAGATCGTCGCATACAGGGCTACGTGGAAGCTGTTGTTCAACGAAGACCTATGAGCTCAAGCGAGGCATGGGAAGGAGGCGCCTTGTCATCAACCGCCTTCGGGCTTTATTCATGCGGTAGCAGCGCGTGAGTTATTTTGCCTGCAGCGGCATGCTGTCGAACTTCACGCCGGCCCAGCCGGTTTTCATGAAATTGCGGATATTCTGGTGATCGGTCCCGGCCGGATTGTTCAGCACATCGTCGCGGTAGTAGGCGCCGAAACATGCAAGCGTCTGCGCTTCCGACAGGTGATGGAGCATGGCGAAAGCAAACAGCTTGCATGAACCGGAATTCTGCCCGGCTTCGTTCCTGAGTTCGCCGTTGGTGAATGTCGCCGGCGTGAAATCATAGGCCGCGTTGATCGCTGCCATCGTCTCGTCGAAGGTGACGGAAGATGGATCGTCCTGGAGTTTTCCGAGAAAGCTATCGAGGTTCATGGTGTGTATAGCGCAGGTGGAGAAACGCAGCATTCTAGCGCCAATTTCCTTGCCGGTTCGAAACGCACTCCCAGACATCAGTTCTTGCCCGCGTGAACCCGGCCGCGCCTGACGATGTCAACATTCACGGAGCCGCCAGAACGTCGCATCGATTTATGCCGATCCCGGAAATTGCCATCAAGACGATAGGAGATCTTTCGCGCGAAGTGCGAGCCCTCGCGCCTATCGAGAAATGGTTGTTCCGCGGACAGACCGATGCCTGCTGGGATCTTGCGCCGAGCGTGCATCGCGGCTACACAGCGCAACAGGAGCGCTACCTGACCAATGAATTCCGCGTGCGCGCACGCAGCCGGCATTTCTCCTGTCCGTCGAGCGACGATTATCCTGGATGGCTTGCGTTGATGCAGCATTACGGCTTGCCGACGCGTTTGCTGGACTGGACCTACTCTCCCCTGACCGCCGCCTTCTTTTCCGTGCATCCGGATTATGTCCCGCCGAGGCAGAGCATCGATCGCGATGCCTGCATATGGGCATTGGATGGACGCAAGCTGAATGAGTCGCAAGGTTTCGAGCCCTTGATCTTTCCCCTGGACGCGTCGTCGTACGAGCCGCTCGTCGTGCCGGCGTTCAAGAACCGTGACGAGCTCGATACCGTCGGCGTCGCAATGGCGATCGAACACGATCCTCGCATTCAACTACAGCAAGGCGCGTTCACTATCCATTCCAGCCGGACGCCTATCAACCTGATCAAGGGTGCCGATGAATGGCTGCGAAGATTGATTGTCAGAAGCGAAGATATCCAGTGCTTCTTTGAAGAACTGACTGCGCTTGGGATCAGGAAATTCACGCTGTTCCCCGATCTTTCGGCGCTGACCTCCGAACTGAGGTCCATGCATCGGCCGAGCGACGGATGCTATTAAGCCTTGGCTATCAGCCTCATCTGTCGCGCTCCGTTCGCGGCAGCAACTTGCAGCGGAGCAGCTTGACCAATCCCTTGTGCTGCGCGTGTTTTGTTTGCTATTGCGGCAAATCGCGTGCACTATCGACCAAGAAATTGTAAGGAGTCAAACTTATGTCCCATACCACAACAGAACCCATGCTCACCAGCGCCGGCGTTGCCTTCACCGTGTGCGTCGACTCGATCAAACGTGCCTGCGTGATCTCCAATGATGCACTTGCGAAGTTAAGCAAACTCAAGAGCATCGATAGTGATCCGATGACCACCTTCCGCGCCTTCGAGGCCACCATCACCGGCGTCGCGCGCCGCCTTGTCGCCGCCAACGTACCAGGCACGCCGCTCCTGATCCTGCCGCAGTTCTTCCGCTGATCGCTCGTCGCAAGCAAAAAGACAGACGCAAAAAAGCCCGCCGAAGCGGGCTTCCATTCAACACAAGGTTCAACTCGCCGAGCGCCCATGCTATCTGCATGGTGCCCGCGGCTTTAGAAGAATTTTCCTGCGATTACCGGGCGCTGCATGGCGGCGGCCCGATAACATGTGAATTCTGATGCTGCGTGATCTGAACTGATCAGACCGGGCGGATGTTGCTCGCCTTTTCGCCCTTGGGGCCGGTGCTGCGTTCGAACGACACGCGCTGGTTTTCGGCCAGGCTCTTGAAGCCGCTAGACTGGATGTCCTGGAAGTGTGCGAACAGATCCGCGCCACCGCCGTCCGGCGTAATGAAGCCGAAGCCCTTGGAATCGTTAAACCATTTTACTGTGCCAGTAAGAGTACTCATGTATTACCTCTAAAAAAATAAGGGACGAAGCCCATAAGGGCACGAAGCCCGATAAGCACTTGCGACCAAGAGATGCAACTGAGGTATTCAAACAGGAATGGCTCTGAGGCAGAGCAAGACGGGAAAGAGGACCAGAAGGAACGACAACTTGATGAAGTGCAGGACTCAATATACAGGGCTTGGCGCGATTCACCTAATCTTATTTTCGATTTCGCGAAAATAATTCAAAGCATCAGGACGGGTTCGTGTGCCGGGCCTGATGCCTGCGCAGTATTGCTGTGACAGCAAGGATGCAAAGCGATCAACGCGATGTCATCTTTGCCTTGCCGGATCAATACCGGCGATGTTGCGGGCGGGACGGGCCGCTGCCGCGATTCTCGATGTGACGGAAGGTGATGCGTCCCTTGCTCAGATCGTACGGAGACAATTCGAGCGAGACCTTGTCGCCCGCCAGGATGCGGATGTGATTCTTGCGCATCTTGCCGGAGGTATAGGCGACCAGCTGGTGCCCGTTATCCAGATTGACGCGAAAACGCGAATCCGGGAGGACTTCAACGACGCTTCCACTCATTTCAATCAGTTCTTCTTTAGCCATGTGTAATTCCCATTCAAAGTTGGTGCGGCGGCCGAATCATCAGTCGGCAGCGGGCTGAGTCTTGACCGTGCGCGTGCGCACAGCGCAGGAGAGAGCGGCCTGCGCGCAGATTCATGCGATTTCTCTCTTGCGGCGCGCCCGGACTGCGGGCGGGCTTGATGCGTGTCAGTGATGCGGTCTTTGCACAAGGGCGCGGCCGCAGACTTGAACGATTGTCGACATGCCTGAGTTGCCAGGCCAGATGCCAACGGTGGGTTGACGGGGTTCCGGGTACGAATGTGATCCCGGAAAGTAGTTTGTTGCGTTGAGATACCACATTGTACTCCACATGGGGGCCACGCGACGGGACATTTACCCAATCGACGCTGACGCGCGTGTGCAGATGCCATTCATGCATCAAAGAGACCGCATCGACTGCATCGGCTGGGGAATTCATTTGAGCGCTCTCAACAAGAGCGGATCTGGTGTGAATTCGACGGCCCGTGACGAACCCAAATTCCTGACCGCGTGCTCAAGAGGCGCGGCACGGTATCTCCTTGTCCCATTCATCCGGGTTTTTTGCGGGTCGCGGATGCCGGCATGTCGATGTATTCGGCAACCGCTCATTATTCAGAATGAGAGAAAACCATGCACTCGGAAAACACGAGCATCGCGCTGTACCAGAACCCCATTCCACCCCACGTCGAATCGGACATGGAGGAGCTGTATCAACACCGATATGCGTCCTACCTGCAACTCAGGGTTTATGGGCACATTACCGAAAACACAAGAACCTATGTGGCAAGCAGAAACGGCAAGACTTCGGTCGCGCTGATATTCCGCCTCGAGGCGGACAGGGCCTGCGTTCTCAACGAGCAGATGTGGATAGCCGAGGAGGAGATCGAACGCTTCGTGCGTCACATCTTTGATGCCTTTCCGAACGTGAACGTGGTCTCCTTTCCTGTCATCCGCACCGACATCCGGCGACTCTCGTTTCCCCATCAGCAGTTTCACTCCACGCAGGATATCGTCCTCGGCCTGCCGCAGTCGATCGAGGAATACATGGCGCGCCTGGGAAAATCGACGCGCAATTATCTCAAGCGGTATCTCAACAAGTTCAAGCGCGACTATCCGTCGTTCCGGTTCCAGGTCTTTGTCGGCGAGGAGATCCAGGAGGCTGATGTGCGCGCCATCATCGCCTTGAACAAGGCAAGGATGCACGGCAGGAACAAGACCTCGTACATCGACGACGAAGAAGAGCGCCGCATGCTTACACTGCTGAAACTGCGCGGCTTCGTCGGCGCCGTCACCGCCAACGGCCGGGTCTGTGCCGGCACCATCAATTATCGGTTCGGGAACAATTATTTCCTGCAGGTGCTGTCCCATGACCCTTGCTATGACGAGTACGGACTCGGCACCCTGTGCTGCTACCTGACGATCTGCGAATGCATCGCGCGCCAGGGCAACGAATACCATTTCCTCTGGGGCCAATACGAGTACAAGTACCGGCTGCTCGGCGTACAGCGCGACCTCGACCACCTCGCGGTTTATCGCACGCGCATGCAGATGCTTCGCCATCTGCCGATGGTGCTGCGGATTGCTCGCGAGGGATACAACTACTCGGCCAGAAGCTGGCTCCTGAACAAGGCGCGGCGCAAGGACGACACGAGCATCGCCTCCACCCTGGCATTCCATCTCGTGAACGGCATGCGGGATGCCAAGCATGCCGCAGCACGCGTGCTGCACCGCGAGCATGGGATCGGCGACAGCCTGCCACGGCAGTAGCGCAGTCCGCCGCATGCGGCGCTCGACGCAGGAATAGCCCCGCTTCAACCATCGTTGCCCGGGAAAGAGAGGTCGTCATTCATGAATACGCTCAGCAGTGCTCCATCCATCGGCAAGAAAACCGATGAACGTTTTCCGGGGCAGCAGGCACGGCCCGAGGAATTCAGCATCGCCTGTTACGACAAGGAAGTGCCGCCATTTGCCAGCGCCGAGATAGTGCGCCTGCATGGCCATCTCTACTGCCTGCCCTCGTACCTCGCAATGACAGGGCAGCTCGATGGCGCAAGTACCTATGTCGCCAGCAAGGATGGCGCACCAGTTACCGTTCTCCTGTTCCGGGTGGAGGGCAATGCAGTTACCGTCATCAGCGAATTCGTGCAACTCGATGAAGAGGAAATCCGGCGCTTTGCGGCATACATGTTCGGTACGTTCAGGTCGGTCAAACGGGTCACCTTCAACCGGGTGCGGACCGTGCTCCGAAGCCTGACTTATCCATGGCATGCGGTGAACCATACCGAGGACATGATCGTCAACTTGCCGTCCACGCCGCAGGACTACGATGCCCGCATCGGCAAGAACATGCGGCGCAACATCAAGCGCTACACCAGTGCCTTGCAACGCGATTTCCCGACCTATGCCTACCGCATTTGCGTTGCAGAAGACATCGGCGAACAGGACATCCGCGACGTCATCCGCCTGGGTTGCATCAGAATGGAGAGCAAGAACATCGAACCACGCTATACCGAAGAGGAAACGCGATGGATCGTGCAGCTGGCGAAACAGTGCGGCCTCATTGGCCTCGCTACCATCGAAGGGGAGGTGTGTGCCGGCGCAATCGGTTTTCGTATCGGTGAAAATTACTTCATGCACGTGATCGCGCACGATCCGCGGTACAACGATTACAGCCTCGGCATCCTCTGCTACTACCACACGATTTGCGAAGGCATTGCGCGGGGAGGCAAGCGCTTCCATTTACTGCAAGGCAGGTATGGCTACAAGTACCGGCTGCTGGCGGAGCGCCACGATATTCAACACCTCGACATCTACCGCAATCTGGTACACGCAATCGCCCATGGCAAGCGCATCGTCAGGAAGGCGATCGACGGACGCGTTCTCGCGATCAAGCAGTGGCTGCTGCATGATGCGGAGCGCTCCGACGCACCGGGTGCGCGCTTCATCGCGCAAGTCGTGAACCGGCTGCGGCAGCGCAAGAGATCGTCCGGCGATGTCGTTCGACCGCCTCAGGAATCCACCACCACCCATCCCTCCGGAAAGAAATCCTCCGGATGATTCAGGTGATCCAGCGCATTCATGCGCCGCGTCCTGACCACGATCTTGTCCGGATTCTTGTTGAGGTACGCGGCCCACCAGCTGAACGAGCTGAATCCGGCCGTCACATTGTGCTTGCACCGGCTCATCAGGTGCAGGTCCTCGTAGCCGCGCTCCGGGCCGTTATGGTCGACGTAGCTGACCTTGCCGCGTATCGGAAGATTCGCTTTAGCCCATTCGATTTCATCGGAAAAGACAAAGAAGTGGGGATGCGCCAGTTTTTCCTCGAAGTAGGCAATCGCATTCCGGTAATACTGATCGGTGACCACGCCCTCGTACCAGCTCCTGTATTCCGGGTTGGTGACCACGTCGCCGCGACGCACATGCAGGCTGACCGATTCGCACGCCAGAATGCGTTCTTCAACGATCCTGCTCTGCGACGACAAAGGCTCTTTCAGCTTCAATTCGTCCACAATCTGATCGCGCAGCGAATCGAAATATCGATATGAAAGAAAGCAGCCTCGCAGGATCGTCTCATCGGGCAATTCGAAAAAATGCGGCTTGTAATGCCAATCGCCGCGCGCTTCCATGAACATGCGCTTGTGAGTGCCGGATAGTCTCATTGCCAGCTTCGACAGGTCCACGCCCTGATCGCGCAGCAGTCTTACCGCGCTTTTGAGAATCTTGATGTCGCGCAGGCGGCTCTTGATGGCACTATAGGCGCCGATGCCCGACGCCTGTCCGGCTGGCACGGCTGCGGACATGTCCGGGTAATCGGCCTTGATATCGAATTTGTCGAGCTGAAATGAATGTCCGACATATTCGCCGAAGTTGCGTCCCTCCCTGCAATCGGTATCGACATCCAGGTAGAGGGAGGTATTGTGCTTGTGCGCCAGGGCGCGCGCTGCGGCGTACATGAACAACTGGTTGCCGAGGCCGCTGTGAATTTGTACGACGATCATCCGATTTTCCTCCTCGTTGCAAGCGGCTCAATCGAGAGGAGTGATTGCGCTCTGCGCGATCCGTTCAGTCCTTGCGACGATCCGTTGAGACGGCCCAAGGATGTGTCCTTGAGGCTCGTGTTCACGGCTTGAATTGCCCTCATCGCATTGCGCTTTGAGGGCGGCTCGCCATACTGGAGGGAACGTCTGGCCGGCCCGCATTTTTCACAGGAGCAGCTTATGAAATCCGTTTCGATTCTTGTCGCAACACTCGTGCTACCCGCATCCCTTGCACTTGCGCAGACGCCCGCACCGACCACCGGCAGTACCAGTTCGATTCCCTACATCCCCTTGATCGGATCGTCCGGTTCCTCGATTGCCTCCAACACACCCACGGCCACGGCATGGTTCATTGATACGGCGAGCAAGCTGGTTGTGTTCTGTGCACAGTCGAGCACGGCGACCACCAGTGGAGCGCCGAACTTCGCCTGCACCGCGCAGCCGGTGCCGACCACGGCAACCGGCGCAGCGCCGCCGGCTACAACGCAGTAAGCAGGAAAATCTTCCGCAGTCGGAAAGGCGGCCGAAAGAGATTCGCCGGTCAGACGCGGCCGCTGAACGATTTTGCAAGCATGGAATCACAATAGGGTGAACTTCTTCTGCTTGCGAAGACGATGCCTGCCATCCACCAGCCAGTCAGAAAACGCGTCCGGCGTGTACCGCCGCAAGACGCAACGCGCATAGCCCCCGATGCCGATACCTTGCAGGAAGTGCGTGAAGCCGCGAAGCACTGCAGGGACTGCCCCTTGTGGGCGAATGCAACCCAGACCGTATTCGGCGAAGGGCCGGCGCACGCGCCCATCATGCTGGTCGGCGAGCAGCCCGGCGATCAGGAAGACCGCATCGGCCATCCCTTTGTCGGACCGGCGGGAAAGTTGCTCGATCGTGCGCTGGAAGATGCAGGCATACGCCGCGATCAGGTGTACGTCACCAATGCAGTGAAACATTTCAAATGGGAACCCCGCGGCAAGCGACGCCTGCACAAAAAGCCGGGCGACAGCGAAATCGCCGCTTGCCATCAATGGCTGGAACGTGAACTTGAACTTGTCGCGCCGGCACTCGTGGTCGCCATGGGCGCCACCGCCGCCCGCGCCTTGCTGGGACGAGCCACGCCGATCGAAGTCAATCGCGGCAGGCTGAATGCGTTCAGCGGTGCAATGCACATCCTCATCACCGTGCACCCATCCTACCTGTTGCGCGTGCCGCCCGAGGCTCGGGATGGTGCGTATGCGCGCTTTGTGCAGGACCTGCGGCTCGCCATGCCCTTCGCGCAACATGCTTCCGGTCCGCCCGGCGAGGCATCATGAGGGCGAGCTGCGAAAAGGATTGACGCGAAGCATCGGCTTTTCAGGGTGAAAGAGCAAGGCCGTCACGACAAGATCAAAGCGATCTTCCGCAAGTTGCGAGATAATGCGCCCCCCGATACCTTTTTGCGCCCACGTCACGAATGGCGAGGCACATGCATATCAGTAACTTTTCTTGAGGCACATTACATTGGTCACATCACGAAGCAAACGCTGGAACGGCAACTTTGACACCCTTCCGGTCGAATATCTCAAAGGCGTCCTGGAGAAAATGGGCGAATACGGCGATCGCGTTCAGTTTTCGCTCATCAGCGGCGGTTCCGAGCCGAGCTATCAGGTCGTGAATACCTTTGACAAGACAATGGCCTTCGACCGCAACCATCACCTGTTCCGCGTCGAGGGCGATGAATTCACCGGCGTCAACGCCACGCCGATCTTCACCGTGGATCAGATCAAGGCTGCCATTTCCGGGATCGGTGCCAGTTCGCGCCCCGCGTCGCGCACGTCGCGCGTCGTTCGCGCCGGCAGCGGCGGGACGCGCACCAGTGCGGCCAAGCTGGAGGAACAATTCGCCGCGCAGCGCTATGAATACTTCAAGAATAACCGGCAATCGCTGCCGCCGAGAATCTCCGAATACACTGAAGAGATCACCCAGCTGATGAAGCAGGGCAAGTCCGTCGAAGATGCATTCGGCGAGGTCGTCAAGAAATACTTCTGAATTCCGGTGTGAATCCTGGAGCCGGCACGCACGCGTGGCCCGGTCAGGGTTCTAGCCGGGCGGCGAGGGAGGGGCTTGTGGCTCGTTCATCTCGCCCAAGCCCTTCAAACCAAGCCTGAGCTTCAAGGTCTCCTCGTCGATATTCATCAGCCTGGCGATCGCACGGAAATCATCCGGCAGCGCCGGATCGTCCCAGCCCTGGGACGAATGGCGCGCCAGGTCGACGGCGAGCTTGACGTTCTTGACCCGCGGCCGCTCGCTGTGCGCATCGTCCATCAGGCTCAACAACAGTTCAGGCAGTTCCCAGGCCCGGCAGAGCGATTCCTGCAAGCCATGCAGCGAAAACCGCAGCACGCTTTGCTGCGCGTCGGCGCTGCGCATTGCGGGATGTGTCCTGCGCAGCTCGGCAATCTCCATCGCCTGCTGCGGCGCGAAGCACCAGAGCAGCATCTCGGCCAGGTCGTGCAGCAGGGCGGCAACCGCCACTTCCTCGCTGTTCAGATCGCAGCGCCACATTGCCCAATCCGCAGCGTAACGCGCCGCCCGCTGCGCGCGTCGAATGACATGCAGCAGGCCGAGCAGTGCCTTCGGATGCTGCGCGAGACGTTCCTCGGCGATGTCGAATTGCGAGAAGTGGTGAAAGAAGGGTTCGACGCCCAGCATCATCACTGCGTGCTCGACGGTCGAGATGTCCTGCAGCTGGCGCCGCCCGCGATTGCGCGCGCTGAAGCGCAGCAGGCGCACTGTCATCAGCGGATCATGCAAAACGATGTCGGCAATTTCGCGGATATTGATGCGGTCGGCGCGCTCGTGTGCTTGCGCGATGGAATGCGCGGTCTGGCGCAGGACCGGGACTTCCTTGGCGCTCAGGAATTCCGTCCAGGGCGCGATGCCGGAGGGGAGTGTTGTCATGCCGACTACTGTGCGAAAGCAGCTTGAGGAATTTCATTGTACGTCGTGTCGCAGCACGCGTGGGCTGGTCGCGGAAAATCTTGTGCCGGCCGAGGCGGCAAGAGTGTTTGAGGAAAATGAGGCGCTGAGCGGCCCGGGGGAGGCCGGCAATGCCGGGCGAGGTGGCCGCCTGGCTGAAGTTCGCAGCCGCCCTGCAGGCGCAAGGCCGTCATCCGCGACGAGTTCGAGCTGTATCGAGGAAGCAGTACGTCTGACAGGGCGAAAAAGCACATCGCTTCTTCGCCATCAGTCTCGGACAAGCATCGCCTTGCGGTGCAAGCTTACTTGGCGCCCTTGGTCTTGGGAGGGATGTCCGCGCATTCCAGGTTCTTGTTGAGCTCGCCAGCCTTGGCTGCTTGCGCAGTTTCGGCCTTGACCTCGGCACGGGTCCTGGTGCCCTTGGTTCGAGGCACATCGGGGCACTCAATGTTCTTGTTCAGTTCGCCGGTCTTGGCGGCTTTTGCGGTTTCAGCCTTGACTTCGGCGCGCGTTTTTCCCGCGTCGCAGCGAGGAGAGTCCGTGCACTCGGTGTTCTTGTTCAGTTCACCGGCCTTGGCGGCTTTTGCGGTTTCCGCCTTGACCTCAGCGCGAGTCTTCGGCTTGGCGGTGTCTTGTGCGAGGACGGGATAGGAAATCAGTGCGCTGATGACGAGGGCGAGGATGGGTGTTCCCTGTTTCATGCTAGCTTCTCCTTATGTTATTCGTCGTATTGGATTGACCCGGAGGGCCCGGACCTGTGCAGAACGAAGAAGGCCGTTTTCAGAGTACCTCTAACGCAATTCATGCGACTGAGGAATATCAAACTGTTATTGGATTTCAACAGAATGGCACTCCGCCTTATCCGGGGAGTGCGCCCGGCTCAAGCTTGACGAAATCCGTCAACTATTCGCAAGAAGGCAGGGGCGATACGCGAGCGGCAAGGGAACGGAGATCACGGACCGATCGGGTCAGAGGGCATCAGTGATGGCGCTTGCGACGACTTGAACAGACAGGTGCAGTTGCGTCCCTTGTTTTTCGCTTCGTACATCGCAAGGTCCGCGTCGTGGATCAGTGACTCTTCTTCGGAAGCGCTGTCCGCTACAACCGAATTGACGCCGATGCTCACCGTGACAGCGATGATGTGCGCCTCGAACCTGACCTCGACGCGCGCGACTTCTTGCCGTATGCGTTCGGCCACGTGGAACGCCCCTTGGGGATCGGTCCCGGGCAGCAGTACGACGAATTCCTCGCCGCCGAGGCGGAACACGCCATCTGCCGGGCGCTGCAGCACGGCGCGTATGGCGTTCGCAACCTGTTTCAGGCACATGTCGCCGGCCAGATGGCCGTAGGTGTCGTTGACCTTCTTGAAGTGATCGATGTCGAGCAGGAGCAGGCTGACCGGCTCGCCGGCGCGTAGCGAACGCCGCCATTCATTGCACAGGACCTGGTTGAAGTAGGCGCGATTGCCGACGCCGGTGAGACCGTCGATATGGCTTAACTCGGTCAGCTTGCGGTTGGCGTCGGCCAGGTTGTTCAGTGCCTGATCAAGTTCGGATGTCCGTTCGCGGACACGTCGCTCGAGCGTTTCCGTGATGCCGCGCTGAATGCTCTCATTCTCCAGCCGCAGCAATCGCAAGCGGTGTGCCAGCGCATAGGACAGCAGGATGGTTTCCAGCGCTGCGCCGATCTGCAGTCCGTATTCCGTGATGAATACGTGCGGCAGTATGCCGAAGGTCTTCAGGGTGTAGACAAAGACAAACACCAGCAGGACCGTCCACGCCAGCATGAAGTATTTGGCGTGGAGTACGCCGTTCTTCAGGCACAGCGAACCGGTGAAAAAGAGGAGCACCGTGGCAATCATCGTCAGGAAGGTCGCCATCTTGATCGCCACGGTGTAGTTCAACGCAAAGGAGACCAGCATCACCATGACGAAGAGCCACAGGAAGACCTTGAACACCTTATCCATCCGCGGCAGGTTTTTTCGCAACTGAAGAAACTCGCGCGAAAACTGCATGATCGCGGTGTACACCAGGCCGATGGAAAAAGGCGTCGAGACATTTCCCCACCATGGATTGTCCGGCCACAGGTATTCGAACGCGAGGCCGTTGAGCGTGCTTTGGAACAGCAGGATGCTGGCGAGATAGC
This sequence comes from Herbaspirillum sp. ST 5-3, assembly GCF_004804275.1. GTDB lineage: Bacteria > Pseudomonadota > Gammaproteobacteria > Burkholderiales > Burkholderiaceae_D > Noviherbaspirillum. The sequence goes on along the minus strand of NZ_STGI01000009.1, from coordinate 125,177 downwards.
CGACATAGAACAGATAGTTGATGTCGCGTATCGACAGATAGATCATCAGGTTGAACAGCAGCATCGCGATCAGGATGCCGTAGTAGGCGCCTTGCACCAGATGCTCTTTCTGGTCTCGTTCGAGCAGGGCGTGCGGGCGCCACAAGGTCATCGGCACCTGCATCGAACTGTCGGTGCGCACGCGCATCAGCAGGCTCACCGCTTCGCCTGCCTTCATGGGCACCTTGAACACCATGTTGTGATGTTTTACCTGCCGTTGCGAGAACGGAAGCCTGTCGCCGCCGCGATACGACACGACGCGCTTGTCCGGCCCCGCGTAGATCAAATGGACGTCGACATAGTCGAGCAGGGGATACTGCAATTCCAGCAGCCATTCCGACGCGATGGTTTCGCGGTTGAGCAGGTCGATCCTGAACCAGTAGGAGGAATCGGTAAAACCGAAATTGGGCGAATCGCTCCGGTTATGCGCGAAGCCTTGATCGAATCTGCCCGACAAAAGATCCTGCAGGGTCAGGGCGCCCGAAGGGTCTTCCAGAAACTGGAGATGGCGGCCAAGCGGATATTCGTCGACCGATGCGGACAGCTCGGCCACGTCGCTCGCCAGGGCAGTGGGTGCGGCCCCCAGGATCAGCGCATGCAGCACGCACAAGGCCATTGCACGCGCCGCGGATCTCACCCAGCCGCCAGCCATCAATAAACAGCCCAAACGCGCCATGTCTCCGATTCCCTGTGCTCGCGTGCCCGTCTGCGGAAACTGCTGCGGGCGATTCACTTCTCGTGGTTTTTTCCCATGCCATTTCCGTCTGGAAAGCATGGTGTGACATTTTACCCACAGTCAGGGAGAATTGCCCGGCGCTGAAAACGCGTGTCCTTAGCGCTTATACGGCCGCACATCGACCGCATTGCCCTCCGCATCGTACTTCATGGCGAGCGACACCGACTTCACGCCGATCGTCGTCAGCGCATCGCAGGCATCCTCGACTTCGCTCATCCAGTCACCCGCCGTGCCGATCGCTTTTTCCGATGAAACGAGCAGCGCATCGTCCGCGTTCGCATGCAGGTTCACGCGCACGAACATTTCGCCATCGATGTCGGTCGGGCCGACGACCGCGTGGGCATGCTCCGGATCGATGCCGTGATCATCCAGGCCATGATGCAGCTCGGCCATCATTTGCAGCGTGTCGTATTCGGCGAATCCGCGCGCGGTCCCGCCATGGAAAAGATCCTGATAGAGGAAGTCGATCTCGACATCGCGTCCGTCGGTGACCAGGCAACGCTTGACCAGCGGCGCGACCTGCTGCGCCCATTGCTGGAAGCGTTTCGCGCGCGTCTCGAAATACGCATCGGCCGCTGCTTCTTTTTTGGGCACCTGGTAAAACGGATCATCCATCCGCTTCAACGTGAAGCCAAGCAGGAATCGCAGTTCGACCGCCACGTCGTCCGGCGCGAAATGACTTTCCGGCCAGCCGCTCATGCTTTGCTCGATGGCCGGCGCCGCAACCGCCTTCTTGCGCGTCATGGAGTCGTAGGCTTCCCGCACCATGGCATTGATCTGGCTGTAGGTAATCCCGCGAATCTCGTCGGGATGGTAGGCATGGCTGACCAGCACCACGCTGGCATCGCGGCTTTCAAGTTGCGCTTCCAGAAAACTCGTGCGCAGCAAATCGAATGCTTCCTCGTCCTGAAAGCATTGCTCCGCGCGCAGGCCGCCGCCGGAGCGCGCGAACAGCGGAACGACGAAGGCATTGACCTCCAGCTCGCGGCCATCCTCGCGCCGGAACACCACGTTTTCCGAGGCTTCCTCGATGTTCTCGCGCAGAAGCCGGCAGGCGTCTCGATCGCTTTCTTCCGCGATATCGATTGCTTCCTGCAAGGCTTCGTCCTTTTTTTGTTGCAGGCACTTCCGGATGAGCCGATGAAAATCGGCCTCGTCGTTTTTCGAGTTATCGGTTTTTGCAACGCGATCCTTGCGCGCGTCGAGTTCGATCGCCAGCGAGGCCAGCTTGTGCGCCAGCGCATCATCCTGATTTTCTTCAACGGTTTTTTTCAGGGCAGGGCGTTTGCTTTTGTGCATGATTTTCTATTGTCAGGTAAGGCTAGCTTGCTTGGTGTAGGCTAGAACTCATTTCATAAATAGGAGGGTTCGCGTTCGCACCAGAATCGGTGCTGGCAAGGCGTGCGACGCGTCGAATAGCGGTGCCTATTCGCAAGGAGCACAACGCAGTCCAACGCCGATTCTGGTGCGAACCCTCCGGGAAGGTGGTCTGGACGGCGCATTGCGGCGTAAGAGGGGACGCCGAGTCCGCTAGCGCAGGGGGCCACCCTGCGCGTCGCGCCGCGTCTTGCACTGCATCCGTCCAGACCGCCTTCGCGAGCCCTCCTATTTGTGAAACGAGTTCTAATATGGACAGTGAAAACCTCATTCAACTCAGCGGGCCATTCAGCGTCACCGATTCATCGGGCCGCGCCTGGGACCTCCATGGTATCCGGATCTTCGATGAAGGCTATGCAATTATCGACGTCTACGTCGATTTCGTCTCGTCAATGGAAGACGAACCTCTGTACGAGGACGCGCTTCTGATCAAGCAGATCATGTCACGGCTGCGCTTCCTCGGCTACGTCGGCCCGGACTTCGGCGCAGGCGATCTCGGCCTGCAGGACGACAAGCTGATCGTGCTCGAGGCGCCGGAAGAATTCGGCCGCTTTGCCGCCAGCAAAGGCTGGAAAAATCTTGCAGAAGCGTATGCCGACGACGATCCGGCCGCCGCGTCCGGCGACATCATAAGCGATTCCGTGTCGCGCACCGTCTTTTCCGACCTGATGCGAAGATTGAAGGTAAGGTGATCGCAGGTTTGTTGCAGAGCGAGGAGTCGATAGATGAAGAAAACCCTGGGATGGTTGTTTGCCGTCATCGTGCTTGGCGTGGCAGGATTTTCGGTTTACCTCTGGCGACAAGGACCGACCTATCAGCCGCCGCCCATCGCGCCCGCCGAACCGCCGGCTGCAGCGCCGGCCCCGCCCGTTGCAAGCGCTGCGCCCGCGATCAAGTATCCGGTTCCTGAAAAGGCCGAGAAGCCGCTTCCCGCGCTCGCGCAGAGCGACCCGGCGGCCTTGAACGCGCTCACCGAAGTATTCGGCAAGAAGGCGCGCCAGTTCTTCCAGCCTGAGGAAGTGATACGGCGCGTCGTGGTGACCATCGACAATCTTCCGCGCAAGGTGGTCTCCGCGCAGTTGATGCCGACCAAGCCGATCGGCGGCAAGCTGCGCACGGCGGGCGAGGGCGAAACGCTCACCATGTCCCCGGAGAATTTTGCGCGCTACATACCCTTCATTCGCCTCGCCGAGATGGTGGATGCCAGGACTTTCGTCGCCGCCTACACAAGGTTGTATCCGCTCTTTCAGCAAACCTATCGTGACCTCGGTTATCCCGACGGCTACTTTAACGATCGTCTCGTCGCCGTCATCGACCATCTGCTGGATGCGCCGCAAAGCGAAGGTCCGATCGCGCTGGTTCAGCCGCATGTTTTTTACAAGTTTGCAGATCCCGCACTGGAATCGCTGTCGGCGGGCCACAAGTTGATGCTGCGCATCGGCAATGACAACGCAGCGAGAATCAAAAAGAAGCTGCGCGAAATCCGCAAGGAACTGGTCAGCATCCCGCCCTCGGGTTGACTTGCGTGAGGGCGGGAATTCCGCTTACTCGCGATAGAAGTACAAGCCCGCGCACAAGGCAACGCCGACCAGATAAAGCATCCATGTCTGCGATACCGCATAGGGATAGAGCATCAGCCCGACGCCGATCCACTTGGTGGTGCCGCGCGAGGTTTTCTTGCCATAGCGATACGCGGCGAAACCGATGATGCCAAAAAGGATGGCACCGATCAGGTAGGCCGGCGAAGGAAGTGTCAGGCCCAGCGAGCCGAGTGTATCCAGGTTTTCCATGCAGGGTCAACAGTCTGTTGCTGAATAAGGGTTCCGGGAGGATGCCAGTGGAAGTATAACGAGCTCTGGCCGCCGCCTTGCTTCGTTCGTCATTCGCCGGCTTCCAGAAGTTGCGCCACCAGTTCCTCGACCAGGTAGCGGCGATGTGGTGGCAAGGCATGAATTTTTTGCGCGAGCAGGAGCGCATCGGGCGCGGGTTTTCCCGCGTTCTTCGCCGCCGTGGACGACTTGCCGGTCCGCGGCGCTTCATATTCCGCCGGGTCTTCCCTCACACTCAATGTTCCATCGCTTGGCGGCCCATAGTGCAGCCAGTGTTCGCTGACCTGCAGCCATGCGGCCAGGGTTGCCAGCTTTTCCTTGGTCGGTATCGCTCTTCCGGTCAGCCACTTGTGCGCGGTCTGCGCAGAGACTGCGCTTCCCAGGTGCCGTAGATTGAAGCGCAATGCAAGTTCGGTCGCGCCGCGCACGGCTTCCGGACTGCGGCGCAAAGCGAGCTTCAGCCGCTTGGAGAATGCTGTTTTTTCTTCACTGGTAGGCATGGCGCCCATTGTGCGACATGCTTTTTCAGGAGCATCAACCGCACGAGATAAGTTTAACCCATGTAGTTTAAAATGCACCTGTCCGGGATAAAATTTCAGCGATGCCAGCGGAAGTGCCGCACTGGCCGCTGTGACAGAGGAGAAAAAATGCAGCTGGATGAGACCTATGCCAATACGCTTGAACTGGCCGTTCGAATCGCCGATGACGCAGCACGCGCCGACATCGAAACAAGCTGTCCGAGCTTTACCGGCGACGGCCGCGAACCCATGACCGCCGAGGAAATCCGCTCGGCCTGGTATGACGTTGCAGGCGCGGGCACGGAATCCCGTGGCGTGGTCGAGATCGCGCTTCACTACCTCACCTTGCGCGGAAAGATCATTCATCACCCTTCACGGAACACCTGGGTGCGGCTGACATCCGGCTGTGCAGGCGATCCACTGGATGCTTCGCTCGCTTGTACATGCAAATTTGATATGCCAAGCAGCCAACTTCGGTAGCATCGTCACAACGAATCACCATCGGAAGTTGAAGCTTTCATATCGTATCGTGGTAATTGATTTCCCTCGGGCAAGCAAAGACGCTATGCTCGTACTGAACGCCTGCCTTGCATGCCCGGCTTCACGCGCACGCAAGACAACTCAGTAATCGTCCCGATATGGGCAAACCCGTTGAAAAGCGGGGACGCAAAGCTTCTGGTCTAAGGGTGCTGAACCTAAGACAGCAGGGCTGCCAGAACGAATGACACGGGGGATGCTTTCTTCCCGAGCGCGATCGCCGATCGCCGCCGTCTTCCTGCTGCACGCCGCTTTCCGCCCTCACCGCCGCTTCTCTCGCTTGCACATGGTCGGGATTCCATGCCGCGTCCGCGTGGCACAGCGGTGAGGGAAACATGTCTGCCAATCATCTACATCAACGACGGATCGCCAACGACGGTCGCTCGCTTGCGCGAAAGAAGGTATCCGCCGCCGCTGCATGCCATGTGAAAAGTGTTGTCCTTGCCGCATCCGCCGCACTCTTGCTCTGCGCCTGCGCAGGCACACCGGATTTCCTTGCCGCGCATACCGAACAACAAGCTGTCACACACACGGCGTATGTCAGTACCGCCCCGGCGAAACATCGCCGCATGCGCGTCACCAGTCGCGACATCCTGCTGGAATGGACCACCTTCGGCATTGACCCGCTGCCGCGCAAACACAAGCGCGTTGCCAGTGCATCGCCCTTGAACGATATGCTCGATGAACCGGATTACATCCTGACCATCGAGCAGATCATGGCGAACGCCGCGTGCAACGCCTGTGAAGAAAAGCCTTATCACCAGATGGTGCTGAACGCCTCCAGCCAGTACGGCGTACCGGCCAGCCTGATTCATGCGGTGATTCAAAAAGAGTCGGGATACAACCCGGGCGCGCGATCGGTCAAGCATGCGCGCGGACTGATGCAGATCACGCCGGAAACCGCGAGGTTCGTCGGGGTGCACAACAGCAAGCGTCTGTACGATCCGCAAACCAATATCAATGCGGGAACCGCCTACCTGAAATACCTGATCGCCAATCACGCGACCGTCGACGAAGCACTCGCCGCATACAACTCGGGGCCGGGCAATGTGCGCAAGTACAAGGGCGTGCCGCCGTTCAGGGAAACGCGGCGTTATGTGCGCGATGTGAAGAAGCTGTACAAGGTGACGGTGAAATAGAAGGAAGCCTTTCTACAGCTTCGCATCCTTCTTCAACTGCTTGAGCGCGGTCACCAGACCGACGAAGGCCTTGGCGCAGGGCGTGCCGCTGGCCAGCATGGCTTCGGCCTGCTCATACTCGCCAAGATTGATCTGCCGCACCACCTTTTCCACTTCCGCGTGAAAGGCGGCGTGCGCATCGACGCAAGGGCGATAGCTCTTCACGAACGGAAACTTGCGCTCCGCCTCGCCATGCAGCCAATTGCCGAGCATGCAGACGTCAAGCTTTGCGACGGCTTTGGCGTCGAGCTGATACTTGCCGGCGATCGCCGCAAGAAGCTTCGCACGCATCTCGCCGTCTTTGACCAGCGCTTCTTCGATATTCATGGCGTCCCTCTTGTCCTCATGAAAAACTCCGGTTTGGGCAGCGGCCGGAGTCCGTGATGAACCGCTCTTGCAGTGATGTTGCTCGCAAGAAATTCATCATATCAGGCCCAAATCGGGATGCCAAATCAAGATGTGAAGGCGTGGCGCGTTTGCCGCAGATGCTTTCAGTCTCTCAGCACGGTGACTACGACGCGGCGCATTTGCGCGCCGGTGCGATGTTCCCAAAGATAGATCCCTTGCCATGTCCCCAGCAGCAGACGGCCGGCGCCGACGGGAATCGTCAGGCCGGAATCGGTAAGCACGCTGCGCGCATGGGCAGCCATGTCGTCGTCGCCTTCGAGATCATGGCGATAGGCGGGATCGCCATCGGGCGCGAGACGCGCAAGAATGGTTTCAAGATCGCGCCGCACATCGGGATCGGCATTTTCCGTGATCGTCAGCGAGCAACTGGTGTGCTGCACGAAGACTTGTGCGAGGCCGGTCCGGATGCCGGACTCCGCCACCACTTTCGCCACGGCTTCCGTGATGTTGCGGGTGCCGCGGCCGGACATGGAGAACTGGAGAATGGATTGATGCGTCATCAGGTTTCCCCGACATGTTAGTGATGCAGTGCTGAAGAGGAAGGATGAAGGCAGGACGATCGCCTGCCTGCGTTGCAACCTCAAGTCTTGGGTTTGCGCCCCATCGCCTCGCCCATGCGAATTGCCCGGCCCGGTCCCCATTCGGGATTGAACTCCACCACGTCGCGCGGAAACAGCAGCACAACGGTGGAACCAAGCAGGAATCGGCCCATCTCCTCGCCTTTCTTCAACACGATTTCCTGATCCGTGTAATGCCACTCCCGCACCTTGCGCGAGCGTGGCGGATTCACCACGCCGTGCCACACGGTCGCCATGCTGCCCACAATGGTTGCGCCGACCAGCACCAGCACGAAGGGGCCGAAGGCCGAGTCGAACACGCACACCACGCGCTCGTTGCGCGCGAACAATCCGGGCACGCCGCGCGCGGTCGTCGGGTTCACCGAAAACAGCGATCCCGGCACATAAATCATGCGTGTCAGCCGGCCGTCGCAGGGCATGTGAATGCGGTGGTAATCGCGCGGGCTGAGGTAGAGCGTAGCGAAGCTGCCATGGTCGAACCGCTCGGCCAGCTTGCCGTCGCCGCCCACCAGCGCGGTGGTCGAATAGCGATGGCCTTTGGCCTGGATGATCTGGTCGTGCTCGATCGCGCCGCACTGGCTGATCGCGCCATCGACCGGACAGACGAAATCCGTATCGGCCAGAGGACGCGCACCGTCGCGCAGTGCGCGCGTGAAAAACGCATTGAAGCTCGTGTAGCTCGCCAGGTCCGGGTTGAGCGCTTCCGCCATGTTCACGTCGTAGCGTTTGGCGAACCAGCGAATCAGTTGCGGCGTGAAGCGCTCGTCTTGCGAACGCGCAACGCGCCCGGCGAGCGAGGTCAGCGCCTGCTTGGGCAGAAGATATTGGTGTAACACGGAAAAACGCTTGGGCACGGCCTACCTCGTGGAAAAGAGTTGGCCTGATTATAGCTTCATGCGTCAGTCCATTTACAGCACGCGCAAGCGCCGATTCCCGGCATCAAAGCGGAAATCCGGACTCGAGGGTGCCCGAGGCGCCGACGGCTGCCTCCAGCGCGCGGCGTCCGGCGGGGCTGACAATCGAAATCAGTGCCTGGCCGGGCTCGATACGCGCAGTCGGGCCGGGATTGAAGACCCACTTGTCGCCGGTACGGATCGCGACCAGCATCCAGTCCGGATTTGGTCCAAGCTCCGCAATCGTGCATGGCCGGAAGTCGTTCGGAACGACCACTTCCTCGACGCGAAGATTGTTCTCGGTACGCAGCATCATGTCCATGAAGCTCACCGCATGCGGTCGCAGCATGGCCGAGGCCAGGCGCATGCCGCCGGTAAAATCCGGCGACACGATTTCGTCTGCGCCTGCACGGCGCGTCTTGTCCGCATTGCGCGGATCATGCACGCGGGCCACGATGCGTACTGCCGGATTGAGCTGACGCGCGGACAGGCTGATCACCAGATTCTTGCTGTCATCGCCGGATACGGCAAACACGCCGCGGCAACGCTCCACGCCGGCACGCAACAGAACATCGTCATCCGAGGCGTCGCCGGTCAGATAGATCTGGTGTCCAGTCCGTTCGCAATGGGCCTCCACCGTCTTCTCGTTGACATCGACCACGACAAAACTGCGTTCGGTCTTGAGCAGTTCATCGGCAATATAGCTGCCAACGCGGCCCACGCCGCAGACGATGTAGTGTCCGCTCAGCGCGGCGATCGTGCGTTCCATGCGCAATCTCCTGTAGGCATGATTGATGTTGGTTTCGAGTACGAAGGCGGTAATCGCCGAAAAAAGATAGGTCAGCGTGCCGATACCGGTAAAACCGACGATCATCGTGAATACCCGGCCGGCGGGGCTGTTCGACATGTCGATCACTTCCGAGTACCCGATAGTCGCGACGGTGATGAAAACCATGTAGAGCGCATCGAGGACGGATGCCTTGCCGCCACTGATGGCGAGGTAGCCGATAGTTCCAAGGACGTGTACCGCGAACATCAGCAGAAGCGCGTTTCGCAGCCGCTGGTAGTAGAGGCTGTCGCGGAAAATCTTGTACACCGTGAACAAGTAAATGAGCATGCGGGTTACGCGGCCATTGTTGCGCTTGAAGCGGGGGGCGACGTGATTTTACCGTAGGGAAAGCTGCCTGCTAAGAGATACTCCATAACTTGTCGGATGTTTTTGTAATGTCCGTCTGCCTCACGCGACTCAGTTCTATCGTCAGCAATGCTTTGGAGGCGCCATGAAATCCCTGTTCCTCGCGGCCCTGTGCGCCGCGCCGCTGTCCGCTCTCGCCATCGCCCCCGGTTGCAGCAAGCAAAGCCCGCTCCACACCATCGCGCTGCTTGAACTCTATACCTCGGAGGGATGCAGCAGCTGCCCGCCGGCCGATCGCTTCGTGAGCGGATTGCGCAGCAGCATGACGCCCGAGCAGGTTGTGCCGCTTTCCCTGCACGTCGATTATTGGGACTATATCGGCTGGAAGGATGCCTTCGCGCGGAGCGCCTTCAGCGAGCGGCAGCGTTGGCTGTCGGCGCAAGCCGGTAGCCGCATCATCTACACGCCGGAGATTTTTGTCGCCGGCCACGAGAGCCGCGGTTGGCAGCGCGGCGTGCAGGATGCGGTGAGAGGAATCAACGCGCAGCGAGCGCAGGCCGATATCCACATTGCACTCGGCAGGCCGAGCCAAGGCAAGCTGCCGGTCGAAGTGCAGGCGAAATCCGGGCGGGCATCGACCCTCTTCGTTGCGCTGTACGAGAACGGATTGCAGACCCAGGTGAAGGCTGGCGAGAACGGCGGCGTGACGCTGCGACATGATTACGTCGTGCGTGAATGGCTCGGACCGGTGTCCGTGCCGCCGGCGGGCGAGGGCGTTGCACTTATGCGCACGATTGCCTTGCCCCTGAATGCCTCGCTGAAAAATCTTGGTGTTGCCGCCTTTGTGCAGGACGATCGCGGCGATGTGTTGCAGGCGTTGTCCCTGCCGCTGTGTGAATGAAGCGCGCGGAGCGTCCCTACGGCTTCCCGCTCTGCCTCGAATCGATATCCGCCAGCGACTCTCGCCCGCGTTCGGTCAGCGTGAACCCGTCCGCCGCATTCGGCGCGATCAATCCCTTCCTGCTCAGGAAAGTGGCGACATCCGCATCGAGCGTTGCCGGTGCGGCGGCCACCGCCGCGGCATTCGCTACGGAGCGAAGTCCATCGATGCAGCGCTTGACGAACAAGGTTTGCTGACCTTGTTCCGTGAGCGTATACGTGCCGTCCTTTCCGCCCGAGACATATTTCAAGCCGATGAGCCGTTTGGCATTTCTTGCCACGCAGGCGCTCACCCGTTCGCCCTTTTTTGCCCGTCGAATCTGCGCAAGCGCTTCAAATTCATCCTTCGTCAAACTGTCGTCCATGTCATGTTCCTGAGAAATCTCGTTTAGCGATACGCCCATGCGACAGGGGAAGGCTCGTTCGCTTCCTGCAAGCGGCGCAGCCGTTCCTCTTCCTCCTTGCGGGCAAGTGCGATCTCCCGCATCACGGCACCCACGTCCGCCGGCCGGTCGTCGGCCGCAACGCGACCGGTCAGCACGGCCTCCGGCGTCAGCAAGCCGGCGCCATAGAGGGCCCAGATTTCCTTGCCGTACTGCGTCGTCGCGAGCTGCGGCGCAAACCGGCTGAAATAGGTGGCGAGGTTGGCGACATCGCGCTCGAGCATGGGGCCGGCTTCGGTGTTGCCGGCCGCATCCACCGCCTGCGGCAGATCGATGATGACCGGACCGTCGGCGTCGACCAGGATGTTGTATTCGGACAGGTCGCCGTGAATGACGCCGGCGCACAGCATCAGGACCACTTGCCGCAGCAGGTACGCGTGGCAGGAGAGCGCGAGCTCTTCCGTCATTTCAACATCATTGAGACGCGGCGCCACATGGCCGCCGGCATCCGTCACCAGGTCCATCAACAGCACGCCTTCAAAGCAGATATGCGGCCTGGGAACCCGCACCCCGGCCGCGGCAAGGCGATACAAGGCGTCCACCTCGGCGTTCTGCCACACCTCTTCCTGCATCTTGCGTCCGTAGCGCGTGCCTTTCTCCATCGCACGTGCCTGCCGGCTGTTCCGCACCTTGCGGCCTTCCTGATAGGAGGCTGCCTGACGGAAGCTGCGCTGGCTGGCCTCCTTGTAGACCTTTGCACAACGGATCTCGTCGCCGCAGCGCACCACATACACGGTGGCTTCCTTGCCGCTCATGAGCTGACGGATGACCTCGTCGACCAGCCCCTCGTCAACGAGCGGCTGGAGTCTTTTCGGGGTTTTCATGGGATGGCGTGGCTCGGAGAAAGGAAGGGTGGGGCGAACAGGAAGCCTGCCGCGGTTCGTGTGGGTACCGGAGTGTATCAAGATCCCGTCCGGTCAGGGCGAAAGCAGGCCCGACAGGCGTCTGCATTGCGTGATTCGAGGTCATGCGGACAACATTATTTTCGCGCAGCGCTTGCGCAAGCTTCCCGGCGCGGCATGCAAGCCTATAATGAATTGCAGTTCTGAATGGCGAGACGGTTTTCGTTTTTTATCACCCGGGAGCAAACATCATGAGCAAGAGCCACGACACCAAGAAGACGACCAAGAAAGAACCCGCCAAGACGCCCAAGGAGAAAAAGGACGCCAAGAAGCTGAAGAAAGAGGCGTTGAAACGTCAGTGATTCGTCCCGCCGGGGCGTGAACCTTCTCTCCAGGCGCCCCGCCACCGTCTGTCATTTCCTGCGCTTGCCCGAATGCTTGGGCGGCGTATGGGGACGCGACTTGTTTTTTTGTTCGAAGATGGTTTTCGCATCCTGCACCGCGCGCTCCTGCGTGCGCATCTCCGGCAGGTCATCGTGGAGGGTAAAGAAATCCGCCGCCTGCGCGCGCATCACATGCTTGATCGCGTCTTCGTCGCTCATGTCGAACATCTCCGTCAGGAGCGTGGTGACTTCATCCAGATATTGTTCGTAGGTCATTGGCATGGTGTGCTGCGGCGTGCCGCTTGAAGAGGAAACAGCTTCGCAGTATATCCGCTGGCGCCAAAACAGCGCGCCCGGCGCCTGCTTGCGTTTCTGCTACGTCGAGGCCGCACCATGAAAGAGGTAAAATAATTCCCCTTCGGCAAGAGCGCATCCTGCCATTCACTGATCGCCAGATCGTAGGAAGAAGTTATTTTGGAAGCAGACATCACGCCGCGCGAACGCCTGTTGCGGCTCTCCACACGTATTGCGGGCTATTTCAAATCGGTCGTCGACCCCACGCTGAGCTGGCCCGCCAGAGTTGGCGCTTTGGCAAAATCGGCCATCGCGAGCGGCGCGATCGGCGTCGTTCTGCTGCTTATTTACACGATCATCCTGATTCCGTTCACGCCCGGCATTGCCGACCTGCGCAAGGCCAAGGCAGAAACGCCGAGCATCCTGATGTCCGCCGATGGCAAGGAACTGGCCGTGTTCAAGCGCATGAACCGCGAGTGGGTCGAACTGGATGAAATTTCCCCGCACGTGGTCGATGCACTGATCGCAACCGAAGACCACCGATTCTACGAACACCACGGCGTCGACCTGAAGCGCACCGCCGCCGGCATCCTGCGCACTCTGCAGGGACGGCCGGAAGGCGGTTCCACGCTCACGCAGCAGCTCGCGCGCAACCTCTATCCGGAAGAGATCGGACGCGAGCGCTCCATCACGCGCAAGCTCAAGGAGCTGATCACCGCGCTGAAAATCGAATACGCCTATTCGAAAAAGGAAATCCTGCTCACCTACCTGAACACGATGCCTTTCCTGTACAACGCCTTCGGTATCGAAATGGGTGCGCGCACCTACTTCGACAAGTCCGCCGCGGACCTGAACGTGCTCGAAAGCGCGACCCTGGTCGGCATGCTGAAGGGCACCAGCTACTACAACCCGGTGCTCCGGCCCGAACGTGCGCTTGAGCGCCGCAACGTCGTCCTGGCGCAGATGGCCCGGCGCGGCGCGTTGAGCCAGACCGAATTCGAAAAGCTGAAAAAGCGCCCGATCCGCCTCGACTTCGCGCGCCAGCCTGAGCCGGTCGGCGCCGCTCCCCATCTTGCCGCGCAGGTGCGCAAGTGGCTGATCGACTGGGCCGATCGCCATGACTACAACCTGTATTCCGACGGCCTGGTGGTGGTGTCGACGGTCGATTCGCGCATGCAGTCCTATGCGGAACAGGCAGTGGCTCGCCAGTTGCAAGTGCTGCAGTCGGTGTCCGATGCCGAATGGGGAGTGGGCCCTGCGCGCCAGGTGGCGACCGGTCCCGCAGGTGCGCCGCGCATGCGCCGGCAGGTCTACCCGTCCGGTTACCTCTGGCGAACAAGAAGCGATCTGCTGGATGCCTTCGTGCGTGAATCGAATGCCTATCGCAAGGCGGTCGAAGAGGGAACGGCGCCCGAACGCGCGCTGAAACAGCTCAAGGCCGATTCCGCTTTCATGGCCGAGCTGTGCGCGGACAAGATGCGGCTGGAAACCGGTTTCGTCGCGCTCGATCCGTCCAATGGCCATGTGAAGGCCTATGTCGGCAGCCGCGATTTCGCCATCGATCAGTACGACCACGTCGCGCAGGCCAAGCGCCAGCCGGGTTCGACCTTCAAGCCCTTCGTGTACGGTGCTGCACTCGAAGCAGGCATGACACCCGACACACGCTTTGCCGATACCGAGGTTGAAATCGACTTGGGCAAGGGCAGCGTATGGCGGCCCACCGACATGACCGGACCGAGCGGCCGGGAAATGACACTGCGCGAAGGTCTTGCCTACTCGAAGAACACCATCACCGCGCAGGTCATGCAGAAGGTCGGCCCCGCCCGCGTCGCCGGCTTTGCGCGCAGGCTGGGCGTCGATCAAAGTCCGCTCGATCCGGTGCCTGCGCTGGCGCTGGGCACCAGCCCGGTCAGCTTGCTCGAAATGGCAACCGCCTACGGCACCATCGCCAGCGGCGGAGAACTGCGCAAACCGATTCTGGTCAGCCGCATCGTCGACAAGGACGGCAAGGTGCTCGATACCTTCAGCAGCGACAGCAAGCGCGTCCTGTCGGGAAAGACGGCTCACGACCTGACCGATATGCTGCGCGCCGTGATCGACCAGGGCACCGGTCGCGCCATTCGATGGCAGCTCGGTTCGCGGCCCGACCTCGCCGGCAAGACCGGCACCACGCAAAACAATACGGACGGCTGGTTCATGCTGATGCACCCGCGCCTCGTGACCGGTGCATGGGTCGGCTTCAACGACGCCCGCGTCACCATCCGCAGCAACCGCTGGGGGCAGGGCGCGCATACGGCATTACCGATCGTCGGCGACTTCGCGCGGCATGCGCTGAGCGCGAAACTGATCGATTCCAGCGCACGCTTCCCGACGCCGCCGGACTCCTTCTTTGGCTCACTGAAGGAAAAAGTGTACGAGCTGTTCGGCTGGGAAAAGCCCCAGCCTGAACCTGCTCCGCCGAGGCATGCGCCACCACCGCGCACGTCGGCGCCGCAGGACGTGCCGAATACGTCGAATCCGCCAGACACGCCGGATATGCCCGACTCTCGATTGGATGAAATGGAGCGGATCACGGAGCAGGCAAGCGACGCGGCGCAAGGTAACGAGGACACCACCAGCACCGGTCAGGTCGCGCCGGAAGGGCAGGCGAAGCAAGTGGACGGAAGCAGCCAGGAAATCGCGCCGGTCGGCGGCGGCAAAGAAAGCGCCGGCACTCCTGGAAAATGACCTGTACGGCGCCTGGCCGCGCGGGTTCGGGCTTCAGCGCTCTTGAGGACGACAGGCGGCATCCGCCTGTTTTGGAGCGGCCGCCTTGTTCTTTTTGGCCGCATACATGGCATTGTCGGCGTGCTTCAGGAGTTCCTCTCCCCGATTGCCATGATCGGGATAGAGCGCGATTCCCACGCTCGGCACCATCCGCAGAACCTTTCCGGCGATGCTTGCCGGCTGACCGAGAACAGCACGTATCTTTTCCGCAATCGACTCTGCGTCTTCCGGCAACTGAATTTTCTCCAGCAGCACAACGAACTCGTCTCCGCCCAGACGCGTAACGGTATCTTCCTCGCGCACGCACTGTTTCAGCCGCCGTGCGACTTCCTGCAGCACCAGGTCGCCGGCCGCATGTCCGAGCGAGTCGTTGATCTGCTTGAAGTCATCCATGTCGAGATAGAGCACAGCCGCCCGGCCGCGCTCGCGCCGCTTCCGCGCGAGGACATGTTCCAGGCGATCGTAAAATACGCGCCGGTTGGGCAGGCCGGTCAGGTCATCGTACTGCGCCAATCTCAGCAATTCATCATGCAATTGCCTGCGTTCGATGGCTGTCACCACTTGCGTCGAGACAAACTGCAGTAGCTCCTTGTCTTTTTCCGTGTAGAACGTGCCCAGGTGGCTCTTGACGATCAAAACACCCATGACATTTTTCTGGGTGACAAGCGGTACCCCCAGCCAGGATTCGCCGTTGTCATGCGACGCGGCGTCGCTGGCACGGGAACCCGGCCTGGCTTCGGGCAGCAGCGCCGGTTGCCTGCCGTGAATGACGTCGGCACAAAGCCGGCGCGCGACAGGGTCCTGTACAAGCGCCGAGTCGCCTTGTATGTCCAGTTGGTAAGGGAAGCTGAGCCGGCCGGTCGCTTCATCCCACATCGCGACGGCAAAACTCGTCACGGGCACCAGCTTGGCGATGATCCGGTGAACTTCGCGGTACAGCCCGACGAGATCGCCGGCCGTGTGAGCCGCTTCGGAAATGGCATAGGTTGCCGTTTGCAGGGCTTCGGCGCGTTTTCTGTCGGTGACGTCGCGAGCGACGCCAATCCTCAATTGATCGTCCTTGGACCAACGGGCGGACCACATGATGCTGGCGATGCTGCCATCCTTGCGCACATAGCGGTTTTCAAAGCCTATCCTCGGGCGCCCGGCCATGACCAGCATTGCTTCTTCCCAGGTTCTCACACGGTCTTCCGGCAAGACGAAATCGATCAATGTCTTGCCGATCATCTCTGCCGGCGTGTAGCCGAAGATGCGTTCACACGCGGCATTGACATAGACAACGCGCCCACGGACATCCACCATGAATACGGCGTCGAGCAGAAGACCTGCAAAGTCTGGCAGTGTGTCGGGTGGTTTCATGTCCATGTCGAAAGCATCCAGTCGATCGTCAGAAATGCGGGAGTCTTGCCCTCGTTCACTCTTGACGAGTGACGCGTGGGCGTGCCGGGTTTTATCTGTGGAAATTACCTTCATGATGACATGGATTTGCGGGAGCTGTCTTGCGACGCTTCACTTTGCCCAGCGGCATTCATGAGTATAGTTGCGAACGGGAAAGATTTGCCTTCGCTGCCGGTGGCAACGTTCTTTCAAGGCGCGATCAAATATGTCTCGTGGAAAAAAGCTACATGCCAATTTTAAATTGTGTACAATTAAATTGTTATAAATCGAAAACGGATTTTTTGATTTTGGGTAGATTCGACAGACCTATTGACTAAGCGGAGAAGAACAATGAACGAAAATTGGGCAGGCAAGGGATCGATCATGCGGAGCCTATGCTGTGCGGCCATGGCGCTGGCGGCAATCGGCCCGGCGAATGCGCTTGACACCACAACAAACGCGATCAAGATCGACGACGGCAGTTTTAAGTGCATCCGGCAAATGACGCCGGTGCGGCATTTTTACGTGGACAATCTGCGCGGCAATATCGACGCCACGCTCGCTGCCGCCAACGCGCCCAAGGGCGCCATCTATCCGGAGGGATCGGTGATTCAGCTGGTGCCGACCGAGGCGATGGTGAAGCGGGAAAAGGGATTCAGCCCGGCGACCGGCGACTGGGAATTCTTTGAACTCGACGTGTCGAAGAACGGATCGCGCATTCACAAGCGCGGCTTTGCCGAGGTCAACAACCGCTTCGGCAAGAACTGCTTTGCCTGCCACGCGCCGGCGCGCCAGCCCTGGGATTTCGTCTGCGAGAGCGGCCATGGCTGTGCACCGATCCCGATCGACCACACCATGACCGGCGCCCTGCAGCGCTCCGACCCCCGCTGCGGTGCGGAAGCCTTGCAGCCTGGCGACACGACCGCGCTCTGGAAGCTGAAGGCCATGGTCGTGATCGGCAGTGTCGTCAACTGGGCCAAGAGCCTTTTTTGAGATGGCCTGAAGCGCGGGGTGCAGCGATCGGATGGGATGTGTGCTGCGCTGCACACATGAATCGCAAGGGCCGCATGCCTGAATTTTTTTCACATCTTCGACGTCCTTGACCATCTACCATCAGGGCTGGCTGTCAATCCTGATGGTTTTCTGCTGACGAAGGAGATGGGCATGTGGATAAAGCACTGCTGCGTGGCGCTGATGTGTCTGTTCGCTCAGGCGGTCCAGGCCTCGGAGATCGTCGTGGCACAGATCGCCGACTATTCCGCTTCGCGCGCGCCGCTCGGCGCGGCCCTCAAGGCGGGCGCGGAAATGGTGTTTGCAAAGGTGAACGCGGCCGGCGGTGTCGGCGGCCGCAAGATCCGTTTCGTGACCCGTGACGACCAGTACAAGCCGGAGGAAACGGTTCGCCTGCTGGAGAAGGTGCTTGCCGAGCAAAAGCCTGCCCTCATCCTTGGCGTGCTGGGAACGGCGAATACCGGCGCGGTGCTCAAGGCCGGCATCCTGGAACGCGCCCATGTGCCGTTGATCGCGCCATACACCGGCGCCGACTCCCTGCGTACGCCGGTGAACCCGTGGGTCTTCCATGTCCGCGCCAGCTATGCGGAGGAAGTCGAGCGCATCGTCAAGCACTATGCAACGCTGGGACTGACCAAGCTGGCCATCCTCCATGAAGACGACCCCTTCGGCCAGTTCATTTATTCCGCCTTTGACAAGGCCGCCGCGAAATATCCCTTCGCATCGACGACAAGGTTGACGATCGCGCGCGGAAGCACCGACATGACGGCGGCGATCGCCGAACTCAAGCAAGCCAACGTGCAAGGCATCGTCATCGGCACCGCAGGCCAGCCCACTGCGGCTTTTATCAGGCAACTCGGTCTCGCCAAGCTGAGTGCCTTCCGTTACGCGCTTTCCGTGAACGATACCGCGAGCATCATTGCGGCCGCCGGTCTCGCGCATGCGCACGGCTTCGGGCAGGTACAAGTGATGCCGGACCCGACCAGCGGCTGCAAGTTGCAGATTTGCAGGACTTTCCTGGCCGATTACCAGCACTATGGCGACAAGGCCGTGCCTCCTTCGCCCAGCATGATGGAAGGCTATGTCGCGGCGCGGCTGGCCGTGGCCGCACTCGAACGCACCGCGGGATCGCCGGACGGCCAGGCTGTGCAAGAGTCGATCTCGCGCACCGGCCGTTTTGAATTCGGCGGTTTCGAACTCGATTTTTCCAACGGCAAGCGGGCAGGATCGCAATACACGGACCTCGGCATGATCAGTCGCAGCGGACGGATGATGTATTAGGCGGGTTAGCGCCATGTACCGTGCGTCGTCAGCAAGCTTGTGCCATATCATCCCTGTCCTCTCGAATGGCCGCTACGCTAGTTCAGCTCAGCGTAGAGGGAGGACAGGAAAATGCCCTGGTCATCAGAATACTATCCAAAATCGATGTCCCGCCTTCCCGACAATGTGCGCATCAAGGCAGTCGAGATCGCCAACGCCCTGCTCGCGGCGGGCATGGACGAAGACAAGGCAATCCGGATCGCCATCGCGAAAGCAAAACAGTGGGCCAGCCATCATCATGATTGGCTGGCGGAATGACCCGACCGGGTGTGCCTTGTGCACCCTGACTTCACCCTGAATCCCCGCTGAACCTTTCCTACCGGCCGCGGCCTATCTGACTGCGGCCGCTTCCCATGCCGATTGCAGGCGGCCGCAACGAACAGGGCACCGACGTGCCAAACCCGCCGGCATGCGCCCTCCATCGTGCACGCGATCCAGTGAGGAAAGGAACAGGCTTATGGCGATGAACAAGATTTCCCAAGGTGCATCAGAAGACGTGCTTCAACTGCAACGAAAAATCCAGCGCGAGATCGACGACATCGACAGCAGGAATACTTCCAGCCAACAACGCAGTGCGGAAGGTGCCATCCAGGCCGGCGCGGTCAGGCAACCCGAGCCGCCTTTTCCCAGGCAACATCTGCAAAAGCCCGGCATGGAATCGGAACTCGATCCCGCACCGCGCTTCATGGCAGAACAATACAAGGGCAGCGGCAAGTTGCAGGACATGGTCGCTATCGTGACCGGCGCCGATTCCGGCATCGGCCGCGCAGTGGCAGTGCTCTTTGCACGCGAAGGCGCCGACGTCGCCGTGCTGTATCTGAACGAGCACGATGATGCGAAGGAAACCGAGCGCTGCATTGAAAATGAAGGGCGGCGTTGCCTCCGGATCGCCGGCGACGTGCGCGACTCGGGCTTTTGCAACGGCGCGGTCAGACACACCATCGACACTTTCGGCAAACTCGATGTCCTGGTCAACAACGCGGCCTTCCAGGAACACGCGAAGTCGCTCGAAGACATCACCGACGAGCATTTCGACATGACGATCCGCACCAACCTGTACGGCTATTTCCATATGGCGCGGGCAGCGCTGCCGCACCTGAAAAACGGCTCCGCGATCATCAACACCGGCTCCGAAACCGGGCTGTTCGGGCATGAGATGCTGCTCGATTATGCGGCCACCAAGGGCGCGATCCACGCTTTCACGAAATCACTGGCGAGCAATCTGGCCCCGCGCGGCATCCGCGTCAATGCGGTGGCGCCGGGGCCGGTGTGGACGCCGCTAAACCCGGCCGACCAGCCGCCGGAAAAGATCGCTCAGTTCGGCGCCAGCACCGACATGAAGCGTCCCGCGCAGCCGGAAGAAGTATCGCCCGCCTATGTATTCCTGGCATCGCCGGTATGCTCCGCGTACATTACCGGCATCGTACTGCCAGTAATGGGCGGGGTTACGGGCAGCATAGGCTGATCGCGCGTGCGGCAGGCTTCGCGATCTTACATCGCGCAGAGCCGACGCCCGAACGCTTCCACCGCGTCCCAGTCGGTAAACTCGACCACGGCATTCGGGTCGGTCGGGCCTTTCGTCATCCACATGATGAGCCGGATGATCTGCCGGTCCCGGAAGCCGTATTTCGGATAATCGATCTTGCCCGCGAAAACACCCAGTGCCGCGGGGCGCCACGATGATTTCTTGTGGAACTGCCTGATATAGGGATTGGTTTCCGGTGTGTTCTTCGCCGGCTTGCGTGCAACCACATTGACCGAAAAAAAGGCGCTGGGTCGGCTTTCCAGAATTGAACGGTTGCGATTGATGAAATCGTATACC
Organism: Herbaspirillum sp. ST 5-3; assembly: GCF_004804275.1. Taxonomy (GTDB): domain Bacteria; phylum Pseudomonadota; class Gammaproteobacteria; order Burkholderiales; family Burkholderiaceae_D; genus Noviherbaspirillum. The sequence continues at coordinate 104,752 of NZ_STGI01000009.1, read as the reverse complement.
TGCGGACGATGCTTGCCGTAGCGGATGCTCGCGCCGATCACGATCTTGTCGAATCGTTTCAGATCCGCATCCTGCGCCTCGTCGACGGAGACCAGCTTGGCGCAATGTGCCTGCTGTTCGACAAGATGCTGCAGCCGCTGGCAGATTTTCAGGGTCTGACCATCAACGGTCGAGTACAGGATAAGGACGCTTGCCATGCTTTGCTCTTGGGTTGCGTCACATGCGCTTGCGCCGTTCAGCAGGGCGCTGTCATGTGTACAGCATCAATAAAACCACGAAACGCAGCAAGCGCATAGAGCCGACGTGTCATCTCTGCTACGCAACATCGGAAAACCTTGACCAGGGTCAGGGGAGAGCGTGCAGCGGGCCTGCAGCAGCGAAGTGGGCGCTCGCAATTCGGCAAGGCAGAAGACTGCGCACATACCTTCGTATAGGTTCCATTCGGGAATCGCAGCGATAGTATTCACGTCAAGCATCAACAGGATCACCGTTTCTACCTCGCGCGATTGAGCCGCGCCGGATGGCGTGGAAGCAAGTCGCGCTCACATAAATAATATCGAACAGGGGGGACTATCATGCTTGACGCAATGTTGAATCTGTTTCGCGACAAGGACGGCGAATCGCCAAGGCATGGCACATCGCAACTCCTGCCGTCTTCCCCCGCAGCGCCGCCAGCCACGATCAGACCGATCATTGCGAACCCGCAGCAAAGCGCTCCTGCGCCATCGGACAAGTTCCAGATCCAGTACGATCCCATCCTGATTGCCAAGCTCGAGGAGGAGCACCAGCACATGCTGGCGATCTACGGACGAATCGACGGCGCCGTCGCGGCAGAGCAATGGGGCAGGATCCCCGAGCTTCTGTTGCAGTTCCGCAGTGCCTTGACGGACCATCTGCTCAAGGAGGGTGTGAAGCTCTACGCCTATCTGAACAAGGCGCTGCACAGCGAGGAAGAACTGGCGTTCGTGTTCCTGAGCTTCAAAAAGGAAATGGGCGGCATCGGCAAGGTCGTGTTCAGCTTCTTCGACAAATACGCCGCCGAGAAAGCGCTGCTTGAATTGGAACAGCGCGCCGCCTTCATCAAGGAACTCAAGGCCATCGGCCCCGTGCTCGTCTCGCGCATACAAAGGGAAGAAGAGCAGTTGTATGCGATATACAAGAACCTCGAATGAATCCCCGCGCCGGTATGCCGGCGCGCAATGATTGAACAGAGGGGGAGTGCTTTGCAGGGCGGAAGACGTTCAGGATTTCCGCCCTGCGCTTTCTGCAATCAATGCAGCGGAGCGGCTTCCTCACCCGCGCCGGCCGTCGAGGTCATGCCCGCCGGCATGTAGGCATCGCGGGTGGCTGCCGTGTCGAAGAATTGTTCGAACCTCGTCACTTTCCCGTCGCGGAGAGTAAAGAGATGCACCCACGGGTATTCGTAACTCTTCCCGGTGGCCCGCACATTCCATTTTGCATAACCGGTGACAACGACCCTGTCGCCTTCGGCAATCATTTCGCGCGGCTCGAAGCGCTGTGCTTCCTGTGCCTGGTTCAACTGCGCGAAGAACTGCGCCACGTCCTGCTTGCCGTGGTAGTCGCGCGAAAACGGCACATTATCGATATCGTTGCCCATCCATTCGATGTCGTCTGCAAACAGTTGCAGCAACTCCTCGATATTCCCGCTCTGGAACGCCTGATAACCGCGCGAAACCAATTCCTTGTTTTGTTGAATGTCCATCATCATCTCCATCCACCTGCTTGATGTTCTGCTCCCTTTGCCGATGCACTCTAGGTCAGCGTTGGCAAGACTGATTGAGACGTATCAAAGCGGATGTGCGCTGTCGCGCCTGATCAGATGACGATATGCCGGTTGTGATCTACGCGCACAGTGCCGCAAGTCAGGTTTCCTTCGCTGGCAAGCTTCGCGCCTCATGGGTTCCATAAAACCAAAGAGCGTGTTACACTTGCGCCCCTCGCGGCTGTAGCTCAGCTGGATAGAGTACTTGGCTACGAACCAAGGGGTCGTGGGTTCGATTCCTGCCAGCCGCACCAGACAAAAAAGGGACTGCGTTCCATGAACGCGGTCCCTTTTTCCTTTTCGCCGTCAGGGTTCAGGACGAGCAGCGATGCGAAAGTGGAGGCTTATGGTTTCTACCGCCTCACATCGTCACAAGCTCGGTGTGCCCGAAGCCCTTTTCATAATCGAGTACGGAAATCACCTTCGGCATGATCTCCAGCATCACCAGATCCGAAGTGTCGTTCGACTGCGCCCATTCAGCCATCTGCGGAAAACGCTTGAACATGCAATCCGTGGCGCGCTTGATGTCATCCGGCTTATCCAGAATGCGGGCAGTTGCGCCCATCGACAAACCCTTGATGTGATTCCAGTCCGGGTAATCGGCATTGATGGTCAGCGACACCTTTTCGCAATGACGGATGTTGTTGGCCTTCTGGCTTTCCTTGCCTATCGTCACGTAGATCGTCAAGCCATCGCTGGCGTAACTGACCGTGGTCGCCTGCGGGTAGCCATCCTGCCGGATTGTCGCCAGCGTCAAGTCCTTTCCGCTGTCGATGATGTTCTGGATGAATTTCCTGTTTTCCTGGTCCATGGTGAACCTCCATATTGCAGCCAGTGGTTGCGTCCGACATGCGTGTGCCTGGCACGGCATGAGATTCCCTTATTGTGGGACGGCGGCGGGAGACTGGCTTGATGCTGGTCTATGACAGCTTAAGTGGCTAGCGCCGCCGGCACATTCGCTACTGTGCAGCGGTTTTCGCAGCGTCGCTTCCGCCGCTGATCGGGCGCCCGCCATTGAACAGAGCCGGCGGCCACCAGGCGACACTGGCCTTGATCCTTGACTCGAATTGCAGCCGCGTCTCTGAAACCGGATAGGCTTTGTTCTTGTAGGAAAAGCCGCCGACTTCCAGCACGCTGCCGTCCAATGCCTCGCAGTCCGTGTCGAGCGCGTAAGTCACTTCCTGGATGCCTTCCTTGTTCAGGTTGCGACCGGATTGCCGTGCGTCGGATAGCGGCATCGCAGTCCCTTGCGGCGTGACAATGCGCGTTCGTGCAATCGCGCTTTCCGCACCCTCCGGCATCTTGATGTGGAGGTAAGAGACGTGTTTGTTGACAAATCCCACCGGAATGACGGGCGGCAAAGGAACGACGTAGGAAGTCATCATGGTGGCAAGCCTGGTCGGGCAGGCGAATTCGATCGACAGCGGCAGGTCATCGTAGGGCTTCAAGACCAGCTGAGTTTTCTCCGCAGATGCCTGCTTGCCTGAAAAAAGAACTGCTTCCTCGGTACCGGATGTCGTCATGGCGGCGCATCCCGAAAGCAGAAGCGATAACGCAGAAATAAGAGTGGTACGCATGCTTGCACCTCCTGAAATGCGAGTGGGCACATGAACGACCAGGGAATGCCTTCGGTATCCGCACATGCATGAATGCGTGCAGACGGACCCGGCAGGGCGCAGAGTGGTGCCCCCATCAATCACCTTACTTTCTCGGCGCGAAATGGCAACAAGAAAAGCGTCATGCGGCCTTGTCGCAGAATCGATGTTTTCTTGAGAGCACTCTTCATATTTTTCACTGCAACGAGTTGCTGTTGCGTAAAATTTCTACCTGCACGTAACAGAACAACCCGCCAAGAAGCTGAAGAAATGATTGACCCATCGGACGCGGTAACCAGACCCATCCCCCATCCTGTGCGCCTGGATTTCGCCTCAGAAAACCGCACCTATAGCATCGCCCTTGACCGCGACCTGTTCGATCATTGGAGCGTGATACGGTCCTGGGCGGGGAAAGACAACAACCTTCGCGGACGGAGGATCACGCATGTCGACTCGTTCGAAGCCGGATGGGACATGCTGCATGCGATTGCCCGGCGCCGGGAAAAGAACGGCTACCATCTCAGTGTTCCGCTAAGCAGCTAGTACTACGAGTTTGAGGTTCGCCGAACGAGGCGCAAAACGAAGCAAGGCCGGGTGTCTCGCGAGTATGTCGACGCGGCCTGCGAGGCGAAGGATGGCGTGCATTTCTCCGGTGTTATTCAACGAATGCAGTCCAGGAAACGAGTGCTCCTGTTTGCCAGTGATATGTCGGGCGCAGCCCGCCAGTGGCATGCGGTATGTCATGTCCGGAGCAACACCCAACGCACATCCTTCCCGCATCAATACAGACAGTCGTCTTGATATGGCCCCATGCGGAGCAGACGCGTGCCAGTTTCTCGCGCTGGCCTGAATTTGGCACATCCTATGCATGAAACCTTGCCAAGCGTAGCGCGAGGAAGGAAAGCGTCTTCCGCAGAGCGCCCGACGAGCGCTCCATGCGAGGGGAAGCGTCCCATATCTTCGTCCTGCGCGAACTCCACCCCCACATTCGAGGAGTCTGCAAAATGAAACAAGCTATTTCAACCTGGCGTCGCATGGCGACAAAGTCAGGTGCATTGCAATTCAAGAACTCACACGTGAGCCTAGGCCTTGTCCTTGGCGCGGCATTGACGTTCAGTCCTTGTCTTGCATGGGCTGATTCGGTAACGGTCTCGGATGACAATTCGAGCCTCAAATTCAACAGAGATGACCCGGTATTCAATCTTGGTGTCCCCAGCGACCCTGTGCAGCTTCCACGAACGCTTGAGTGGACCGTGGACGGGCGCCGGATACTGGTCTATCCGTCGGGGCCGTCGACTCTTCTCGACATTGGCCACCTTCATCCGGATTCTCACGTCGGCGCCAACCAGATGCATGCACAAGGCCCGATGCTCGGTTATGGAACGGGCGCGACTGCAGGAACGGTAACCGGAGGCGTGGTCTATGCCGTCGATGGCGGAGCGCCGGGGAGCGGCGAATCAACTATCCGGGAGAAGGCAGACATCATCAATAAAACCAGCGAACCTTTGCAGGTTTCATTGGCTGGGCTAGGGTTCAAGCCGACGCAGGAAAATCTTGAAGTCCCGGACTTGAAGGGGCTGAGCATCACCGGGACTACAACCGTCTTCTACCAGGGAAGCACTGCGGCGGGTACATCTATCACGGACCCACCGTTCGGGCCAGTCGCAGTCCTGCCCGTTGTCTCGTTTTCCGGCTTCAATCCATTGTTGAATCAGAATGTCAGCCTGCCTGCCGGGGCTACCTTGACCATGATTACCGAATTAAAAGTCAAGTCTCTTGGTTTGACGACGGGGGGCGCCGGCGGCGGGGCGAGTCCAGGTTCGGTAATGACTCTCGAAAGACTGCCAAAATAGCATGGGGCTGGACGCACCGTCCTTTACGCGAGAGACTTTACGGCGGCCGGCCGCGATCGGGAAGATTAATCGTGGCCTGTGTTAATCCGGGCAGGTTCAGCTTGCCCCAAGGACGTACGCACTGCCGCAATTTAGAGGGAAGTCTCGACGAAGCTTGAGGGCAAACCTGTCCATCTCCCTATATTATTTCCTCCTGGGTCATCAATCGTACAGCGCGTCACCGCTGTCCTTAATTTCAGGAGGAGTAATTCATGTCGTCTTTTTCCATCAACACAAGCCTCGGTGATTTGCTCGACAACGAGGCAAGCAAGACCATCCTCGAAAAGCATCTTCCCGGCATCTCCACCCACCCGCAAATCGCCATGGGTCGCGGCTTTCCGCTGAAGATGGTGGCCAATTTCTCCGGCGGCCTCATCACCAACGAAGCGCTCGAAAAGGTCGACGCCGACCTCGCGACGCTGGGCTGAACGGCTTAGATATTTTGGCCAGGCTCTGAATTGCGCCTGGCCTTATCGACCCGCGCTCCCCGCCGAACCGAAGAACAGCCTCAACCAAATTTCCTTGCTGCATCCAGTGCCAGCCCGGCGCCGATGCTTCCGAACAAGTCCCCTTCGACGCGGCGTGCCTGCGGCACCGCAGCAGCGATCCTTTGGCGCAGCAGCGGCACGCCGCTTGAACCGCCGGTGAAAAACACGGTATCGACCGCATGCGGCGTAATGCCGGCATCGCGCAACAACGCGGCCACCGTACTTTCCACCGTAGTCGTCAGGTGATCGATCGCCGTATCGAAACGTGCCCGGTCCAGCGCCAGCGTCTGCGGCGGTGACAGCCGTTCGAGCGCAAGCTCGGCTGTGCCGGACTCCGACAAGGCGATCTTCCCTTCTTCCACGCGCAATGCCAGCCAGTGTCCCGCCCGCTCTCTGATCAGGTCCAGCAGCCGGCCGATCTTGTCGCGCTCGACCGCATCCCGATGGATATCCTGCAATTCGCGCTCCGCCCGCTGCGTGTAAGCCAGGTTGATGGTGTGCCAGGTCGCGAGATTGAAGTAATAGCTCGACGGTACCTCGCTATTGCTTTTGAGCCGGCTGCCCAGGCCCAGCAAGGGCATCACGCAGGACAGGCTCAGATACTTGTCGAAATCGGTGCCGCCGATATGCACGCCGCCGTTGGCCAGGATGTCGTCGCGGCGCTCCGGTCGGCCGGCACGCTGCGGCCCCAGCCGTATCAATGAAAAATCCGAAGTGCCGCCGCCGATGTCGGCGATCAGCACCAGCTGTTCGCGATCGATGCGTGATTCGTAATCGAAGGCCGCGGCGATCGGCTCGTACTGGAACGCCACCTCCCGGTAGCCGGCCTCCAGTGCGATTTCCCTGAGTGTGTTTTCCGCAAGCCGGTCGGCGCCGGCATCGCCATCGATGAAATAGACAGGACGCCCGAATACCGCGCGCTCGAACCTGCGCTGCGCGGCCGATTCCGCGCGTCGTTTCAGCTCGGCGATGAACTGTGCCAGCAGCATGCGAAATGGCACCGCACGGCCCAGCACCTCCGTCTGGCCATCGATCAGGCTGGTGCCCAGCAGGCTTTTCAGAGAGCGCATCAGGCGTCCCTCGTATCCCGCCAGGTAATCCGCCAGCGCGGCGCGGCCAAAGCTGACCGCATCCTCTTCCGCATTGAAAAAAACCGCCGACGGCAAGGTTGCCTTGCCGTCCTCCAGCGCCAGCAGCGCGGACTGTCCGGGCCGGCTCCAGCCCACCGTGGAGTTGGACGTGCCGAAATCGACACCGCATGCGTTGCTCATCATCAAAATCTTCCGGACTCGAGAGGGGGCGTAATGATACGTGAATTGTGAAGGGCAGGTGCGCATCAGCGTGCAATAAGCGGCCTTTCATGCAGCACAGCTTATGCTAAGGTTGAGAGGCGACGATTTCTCAGAGGGATGTATATGGCAATAGATTATTTGACAGCATTGAAAATGATCCCGTGGGACGATGTCGTTCGTAACGCGCCTTCGATTATCGACGGCTCCAAAAAGCTGTGGAACGCGGTCACCAAGGGTGCGCAGCCAGCCGCAACGAGCATGGAGTCGCGCGTCGCGTCGCTCGAAGACGAGGTATCCGACCTCAAGCAGGAATTGATTTCGTCGGCCGATCTGATCAAGGCGCTGGCAGAACAAAACTCGCAGCTCGTTCAAGCAGTCAGTGCCCTGCAAGGACGCGTGCGCCTGCTGCTCGGTGGGCTTGCGGCGCTTGGAATTTGCACGGTCACACTCATCGTTCTGGTTCTTGCCCGCTGAAACCGGGGCAAATCATGGGGGAGGAGTAAGGTTGCGCGAAGGCTACCCTGTGCTTGCCTGCGCCCGGAGCTGCGCGCGATGCGCAGTCCGATGGTAAATTAGCGCTTTGCCAATTTCATAACACTCCATTCGATGATTACCGTTCACCACCTCGAAACATCCCGCTCGCAACGCATACTCTGGCTGCTGGAGGAATTGGGCGTCCCTTACGACATCGTTTTCTACAAGCGGGACAAGAAGACGCGCCTTGCTCCTGCCGCGCTCAAGGCAATCCATCCTTTGGGAAAATCGCCCGTGATCACCGATGGAGACATGACCGTCGCCGAGTCGGGCGCCATTCTCGAGTATCTGGTGGAGCGTTACGGCGCAAAGGCGAAAGGCGATCTCGTCAGCCTGCAGCCGAAGACCGGCACGCCTGAGCACTATCAGAGCCGCTTCTGGATGCACTATGCGGAGGGTTCACTGATGAACTGGCTCGTGATGAAGCTGGTCTTCATGTCGATCCCGACGCAGCCCATGCCGTTCTTCGTCCGCCCCATCGCCAGGCAGTTGTGCGCCCAGGTGCAGGCCAAGCTGATTGACCCGAACGTCAATACTTCCCTCGCATTCATGGAGGATCACTTGGCGAAGCATTCCTGGTTTGCCGGCGAGCAGATCACCATTGCCGACTTCCAGATGAGTTTTGCCGTGGAAGCCGCATTGGCACGCAGTGCGCGCGGCAAGGACTTGCCCAAACTGACTGCCTACCAGAAGAAACTGCAGGCAAGACCGGCTTATCAGCGCGCCGTGGAAAAGGGCGGGCCGGTCGTGATGTCCGCATGACGTCGCGTAACGCCGCAAGTCGTGTAATGCCGCAACTATCTACCCAAGAGACTTCAGGGAAATGCCTTGTTCCGGAGTCCCCTCCAGATAATCATGGCCGGCATTGGTTAATCGCCAGAAACCGCTCTCCGATTCCGTGACCCACCCCTTGTCGTGCAGCAGGTGCAGGTGGTGGCGAATGACTGACTGTTCCGCGTTCAAGCGCTGGGCGATCCCAACGACGTTGATCTGCGGTTCCGGAGCGTCCAGGAGTTTTCCTAGAATCGCTTCCATTAGCATTTGCTCTCGCTTCATGGCTTTGACAATGGCAAAAAGCGCCATGTTAGCGGAATTGGCTGGGCATGCGTGTGCCGCCCAGCGAATCACATCCTACGCATCAATTGTTCCCGTGATTATTCCTGTGATCATTGCGGCGTCTGTGCAGGTGAAGAATCACGCCGATTTGTATTGTGGATTTGACCGCGAACCTCCCCGGCCGGGAATTTCGTCGTGTGCACGTTTGCATACGTTGTGTGCGAGACGATCGCAGACACGAGCGCGTCGAAATCGCCTGCCGGGAAATTCTGCGGCTCGATTCCTGTGATCTGGCTGGCAGTGATGGTGCCGCTCACCGTTCCCTCGAATTGCGGACAAGCAGGGGTCCCTGCCGGGGCATTGCCGAGGTTTGAGCACAAGAAAACGAGATGGCCGCCCGCATTATGTTTTTTGCCGAAATGGATATGCGCTTCGGTCACCGGCGTCGTGAAGCCCGAATAGGAAAGCGTGTAACTGGCCGTGCCAGCATTGAGACTCAGTTCAAAGGTGCCCGTGCCAGGCGACAGGATGGCCAAGGGGACCTCATTGAACCCCGACAAGCGTGCAGCGAACTGGCTCGCTCCGTTCGTTGCATTCGCGGTGGTATAGCTGCCAAGACTGCTGAGCAGAGCAAGCGTGACTCCAAGAACTCTTGTGGATTTCATGACACACCTCTTCCTATTGCTGATTGAATCCGATGCCGGAATGGCACCGACCTGAGGGCGCGTGGATCAATGCGACCGCACTACATAGTGTGGGTCTGCGTGGGCGATACTTTGATCTAATTTAAGACGAGCGTCCTATCTTCTGACAGCAATATGTTTGTCGGACAAACGTGTTTTGAAGCAGCATGCGGCAGGGCACTGCCTCTCGGTATGCTCATCTGTTCAGAGAATGCTTTTTTGTGAGAGAGTGCGGCCGCGTCGGAAAAGAAAAGGGTGCGCGGAGCGCACCCTTTGGCTGCTGTTGTGCCGGTTCCTTACTTGTGTTTCATCCCGAGCACATTCTTGCCAGGCATCCCGGGATTGTTGCCACGGCCGACCTTGATGCCGTTCATGGCGTACACGGTAGTGCTGAGACGGAAGCGCATACAAACGGGGTGACCGCTTCCCAGAACGCGACTTCGAAGATCGAGTAACCATACCCCGAGCCGCGCTTGGTGCCGTTGATGCGCACGTACCTGCCGTTCGCGGCCAGTCCGCCGATCTCTTCAACGCCGCCAAGGCTGCCGGTCATGGTTTTCACGGTTGTCCATGCGGAAGCATCGTTCGACACCTGAATCTGATAATCCTTGCCGTACGCAGCTTCCCAGTTGATGCGCAGCCGCGAAATATTGATTGGCGCACCGAAATCGAAATAGATCCATTGCTGATCGCTGAACGTGCTCGACCATCTCGTGCCGGCGTTCTTGTCGATTGCTTTGTCGGGCCCCAGGGCGCCACTCTCTGATGAAGAAGCGACCGCCTGTCTCGGAATCAATCCTTTTTCTAGCACTGGAGACGATGACTGGGTTCCCCAGAAGGTGATTTCGTACATCGAGTACCCATACGGTGAGCCGCGCTTGACGCCCTTGATACGCAAGAACCTGCCTCTTGCGCTCAGCCCGCCGATTTCTTCGACGCCGCCCAAACCGCCGGTGACGGTTTTCACGGTAGTCCATGCAATCGTATCGTCCGACATCTGAATCTGATAATCCTTGCCGTATGCGGCTTCCCAGTTGATGCGCAGCCGTGAAATATTGACCGGCGCAACAAAATCGAAGTAGATCCATTGATCATCGGTGAAAGCGCTCGACCATCTCGTGCCGGGATTCTTGTCGATCGCTTTGTCGACCCCCAGGTTGCCGCTCTCGAATGATGAAGCGACTGCATTTCTGGGACTCAGCAATGTTTCGTATGCCGATACAAATGCCGGCGTTCCCCAGAATGCCACTTCGAACATGGAGTAGCCCCACGGCGTGCCACGCTTGGTGCCATTGATGCGCACGAACCTGCCATTCGCCGCCAGCCCGCCGATCTCTTCAACGCCGCCCGTACCGCCGGTGACGTTTCTCACGGTTGTCCATGCTTGTGCATCGTTCGACACCTGGATCTGGTAGTCCTTGCCGTATGCGGCTTCCCAGTTGATGCGCATGCGCGAGATATTGACCGGCGTGCCGAAATCGAAAAGGATCCATTGCTCATCGCTGAAAGCGCTCGACCATCTCGTCCCGCCATTCCTGTCGACCGCTTTGTCGGGTCCCAGGTCGTCACTCTCGGCCGATGAAGCAAAGGCGTATGCCGGACTCAGCAATGTTTCGGATACTGTTGACGCTGCCTGCTTTGCCCAGAAATTGATTTCCAATATCGAGTAACCATACCCTGTGCCGCGCCTGATACCGTTGATGCGCAGGTACCTGCCGTTGGCAGCGAGGCCGCCAATCTCATCGGCACCGCCCGTGCCGCCGGTCACGGTTTTCACGGTGGTCCACGCGGATGCATCATTCGACATCTGGATCTGATAATCCTTGCCGTATGCCAGTTCCCAGTTGATGCGCAAGCGCGAGATATTGACCGGCGTGCCAAAGTCGAAATAGATCCACTGCTGATCGCTGAAAGCGCTCGACCACCTCGTGTCGACATTCTTGTCGATCGCTTTTTCCGGCCCCAGGGCGTCACTCTCGGCAGTCGAGGCAATGGCGCGCATCGGCCTTATCTCGACCTCCGTTGAATCGGTTGACGCGGCACCGGCTGCACCGGGCAGCGACACATACAGCTGCCCGAGCTCCGTCAATTGTCCGTCTGCGCCCAGCAAATTGATATTGGGAATCTGCGGGTCCCTTCCGGAGAACCAGGAATACCGTGCGACCGCCGGCTCGCTCTCCAGATAATTGACCGCATCCGTCATGTATTTCTTCTGCACCGCCAGCGTAATCTGATCATGCGGCTTGTCGCCGCAGGAAAATTCCGTCAACCAGATCGGCTTGCCGTACTTCTTCATGCGCCCGATGTACCACTTGAGCGCCTCGACATCGCAGGCGTACCAGTGAACCGGAAGAAAATCGACCCGGCATCCCTGACAGGCCGCAAAAAAAGCGTCCAGATAAACAAAGGGATCGGTAAATGTCACACCGTTTTCGTAGACGCAATCCCCGCAAAAATTCACGGCCGGCGCACCGATTTGCAGACCCTTGATTTGCGCGACCTTTTCCACTGCCCACCACGCCGAAGCGGCCTGGGAGGGTGTTTTGTTGGCCTGCGCCTTGAAGTTGGGTTCGTTGAAACCCAGAAGGTATTTCGCGCCATCGGGAATGGCCGCCGCCAGCTGGTTCACATCCGGGTTCCCGCCCCAAATCATGGGGACAAATTCCACGCCGATGGACTTGTACGATCCGGCGACGCCGGCCTCCGGGCTGGGCGACCAGTTGTACCACCAGCTGACGCCCTTGGAGAGCGCCTTCATATCGGCGACGGAATGCCCGCCATACGCCACGCCTCTCTTGGCGGGAGCGCCGCCCGACAGGCCTGTAGCCGGGACCACCGTCGATTCCGCCGCGAATGTCGATGTATTCAATGTCGATGTATCGTCGCCCCGCGCGCTTTCTGCTCCTCCGCCACCACAGGCAACAAGACTCGATAGCAACAGGGCACTTCCTATTGCGGCGATATACTTTCTGAAGGTTCGAATAGACATTTTTTCTCCGCTAACTTGGAATGCGGGTCTGCTGAAGCGTGCAAACATGCAGCTGGAGTCTTCTCGCTTGTCAGGCGCGTGAGACCGATTGCGCTTCCATCGCCGCTGTGCCTTGTGTGGCACATGCCTGAAGAACGGTTCCGTCGCGCACTATTCTTCTCAGGCGCCTTCGCACAGGAAGAACAGACGGACAACTCTCACCGTTTCCGAACCAATAGATTGGATTTTTACCGCGGATCTACGTGATGCATTTGGCGAGGCTTGTTTCTTGAAAAGAGAAACCCCGTGGTGAATCGAAATCGCTGTTCAAAATGAACACCTGCCAAGCGATTGATTTGAAGAGCTGTACTGCGTGGAGTTGGGCGGTGTCAGGTCTTGCAATTAAAGCTGAATGTGAATTCAAGACTCGGCACTGTTCTTTCACAGTGCAAGGCCAGTGATCTACTACACCATTGACAAGGTTACACGGTAGAGCGTTACTGGCAATCGGTGGCGAGGTTCTGCAATCCGGCATATGCACGATTGCAGAGCCTGCCCCGCTTTTCTCAGCGCTCCGGTCAATGCAGGAATGCAGTGAGAAGGGATCTACCGCTGTCAACAGTAGCCCTTAAGTAGTACACTACAATACGTAAGGTGCGCTCTGCGCACCTGTTTAGTGATTGATTTTTTTACGCGAGAGTGCTGGACGTTGGGCGAGGAAATGGTGCGCGGAGCACATCCTGCGGCCGCTGTTGCGGCGATCCCTTACTTGTAGATGCCCGCGCCAACGATCAGGCCATCCACCTTCTCGACATAGCTCGATTTTGATTCGACTGCCTTGGTGATCGGATTGGGCCATTTGTAATCGACCCAGCCCTTGCCCTTGGCTTTCGAGACTTCGATGAAGCTTTTGATGATGTACCTTCCATCGTTGTCCTTCATCTCGAGCAGATTCTTGCCGACCATCTTGGGATTGTTGCCATGGGCGACGTTGTTGCCGTTCATGTCGTACACGAAAATGTAGAGGTCACGGTCATGGAATTGCGTGTTGGACGGATTGCCGAATTCAGCGAATGCCTTGTCCTTGCCGACTTCCTTCATGTAAGCCACGGCTTTTTTCACCATGGCCACCGCCTCGTCGGCGGATGCGCGCTCGGCTGCGGCTGTGACGCCGGCAGCGAGCATCAGCAGGGTGAATCCCAGTGCCTTGAATAGTTTCATGTCATCCCTCCTTGAATGTTGTGTTGATTGATATTCGCAGCAGGGGCCGCTGCGATCGCTGGAAGTATTGGGTATGCCGGTTTGGCGGGCAAGCGTGCAACTACGTAAAGCGTGGTACGTAGCAGCACGTACGTAGTGCAGAAGCCTTCGAAATATTCGCGGCTTGCTTTTACTGGAAATGAATAGTGCCGGACCAAGAATCGACTACGCCGCTGGCGACATTAGGCAATAGGACGGGACTGGTAGCTTGGTGCGAATTGCAGCCCAACCGTTCAGTCCCGTTGCCAACGCTCTCCCTTCGCTTGCTTCGCAATGATAGAAGGGTAGTGTGTGCCGCGCACATCGGTTCGGAGCGAGTGAAGCTTCAGCTTGGCGTGAAATAGCGCTCGGAGCGCATGCTTCGCTTGCTGACACCGTTCGCATATGTAGCGCAAATCTTTATCGAGTTTGCCCTATCTATATTGCGATATTGCCCTGATGTCAGACCAGGCGAGATGCGTCGATCATCGTTGCGAAAAACGCACCGTCAAATCGCCGAGCTCGCCATAGCGGATAGTTGCTTCCTGGCCGACAGGCAGATCGAAACTGCCAGCGTACGAGCCGGTAATCACCACCTGTCCCGCTTGCAAGCCAGACCCCTTACTGCGCAGGAATTCCGCCAGCCAGTACAGCGGCGCGCGCGGATCTGCGTTCGGATGACGACCGTCGAGCAATGCTTCATGCCCTGATTCAAGCGTCACGCGAATCGGCAACGTCGCAGCCGTCCGCGCCTTTTCTCCATCGACAGCCATGCCGATGAACAGTCCCTGATTGAGCAAGCCATCCGCAAGATTCTCCGCGAAAGACGCGCCGGCAGGATCGCGGTAACGGCTATCGATCAGCTCCAGTGCGAGACGCGTTTCTGCGATCGCCGCATCGACCTCCGCCGGTGTATAGGCGGCATCGCGCGCAGGCAGGTCCTTGCCGAGAATGAACGCCAGTTCCGGTTCGACACGGACATGCCTTGCGCGAACGATTGCCGGGCAATCCACTGCACCCTGGACGGTCACGGCGTAAATCGGCGCCATGACAATGCGATCCTCGGAAGGCGTGCCGCATTTCCATGCGCGCACCGCAACGCCGAGCTGCTCGGTGACGCCTGACTGGATCGCCAGCGCGGTGTCGACGTTCAGTGGCCGGCATGAGTCGGGCAGGCGAGGGCCCTGGTCGGCATTCCTGCGGCGTGCTGCAAGTATCGATGCCGCGCTGGAGACAGGCGAGGAGTTTTGGGACATGAATATCTTTGAATGAAAGCGACTGGCAGGTGGTGACGCGCTACCGAAGCGCGGCCCTCTACCGTTGACGACGTAGCTGACGGAGCTTCGATGATAACTCCGGTCGGGCTGCTTGCTCGCCCGCTCAAACAAGCCCGGCCTTGTCCAAGCCGAGTGCCTTGTCGCGTATGCCGGGCGGGGTGCGGAAGGCCACGTTAAGGCGGTTCCAGGCGTTGATGCCCATCACGCGGAAGGTCAGCGTTGAGAGTTCCTTCTCGCTGAATTGCTCGCGCAGTTCGGCATAGAGCTCGTCTGATATGCCGGTCGGCGCGATCTGGGTCAGCGCCTCGGTAAAGGCCAGCGCGGCGCGTTCCTTGGGCGTGAACAGCGGCGACTCGCGCCAGGTTGCCACGTGGTACAGACGCAGTTCGCGCTCGCCGTGCAGCTTGGCCTCCTTGACATGCATGTCAAGACAGAAGGCGCAGCCGTTCATTTGGGAGGCACGGATATCCACCAGATGGGACAGCCCCGGCTCAATGTGTCCGCTGTTGGTGATGGCCATGCTGAATTCCTGGAGCTTCTTGACCAGTTCGGGCGTCTGCTCGACGAAGTTCAGGCGGGGTTGGGCGTTGGTATGGCTCATGACGGTTCTCTTTCCTGTGAATGATGGAGATGTTGAGTTGATACGCTGGTTGTGGCTACATCCTCAAGACGATTCTGTTCCGCGCGGTGTGACATTGTCGCCGAAAAAAACTTCGCACGTCTCAACAGCACTGGAGACAACATGGACAAGCACTGCCTGACGCAAGCGGCGATTATTCACGCGTCGTCGCAGCAAATATGTAAACTGAGCAAGGCCTTGCAGTCATACAAATGTCGGATTGCAAGACCTTGCCGCGCGTGCCGGTTTGCAAGAAAAATTTGAGGAGGAGGCTCAGAATCTTCCCCCAAATATATTTACCCGAAGTTCCTCTTGGTGCATGCGGAAATAAAAAACGCTATCGGGAAAGTCAGGTTGCATGTTCCTCTATTTACGCTTCGATCCTTGATTCCCCGCAAACCGGCGAGGACTGCCACGGGCGTATAAATGGCATGTTCGATCGTCGTCGTTCAAGCCAAGGAGAACAAGATGAAGATGCATTCGGTAGCAGCATGGGTGTTGATGTCCATTGCCGGCGCAAGCGCTCCCGTTGTGTCGGCGGCAGACAAGATCGACCTCGGCAAGCGGGAGTACGAAAACAATTGCATCGGTTGTCATGGTGCCGACGGGAAAGGTGGTGCGTATGTCGACTTCCTCAAGAGCACACCGCCGGACCTGACACAGCTGTCAAAGAAAAATGGTGGTGTGTTTCCTGTGGAACGCGTGTACTCGATCATCGACGGCCGCCAGCCCGTCAAGAGCCATGGCACGGCGGACATGCCCATCTGGGGACGCGACTACCAGGCAAAAGCCGCGGAATATTTCTTCGATACGCCTTACGATCCCGAGCTGTTCGTGCGCCAGCGGATTCTTGCCCTCGTCGATTATCTGAATCGGATACAGGCGAAATAATCCGCATCGTCGGCGGCAATCCAGTGGTGGGTGCGCCCGCACACCGGTTCGGAGAAAGCCATTCCTGAGGAACGATAACGACGCACGAGGGAGAAATGGTGCGTGGAACGCACCCTGCGCTTGCTTGCGCAATCACGGCATTGGCACGGATTGACCACCGATTTCGTTCATGCGGTTCACCGTGCGACCGCCACGAGTGAACAAGCGCAATCCTGACCACCGGTTCTGCTCGCCTTAGGACGAGGCCTCGTCCTTGAAATGCCTGAAGACCTTCATCAAATCACTCATGTTTTCCTGCGTGAGCGCACGCCGATTCGAACTCGGCCTCATATACCAGTAGCAGTCTCTCAGTAAGTCATCGCCCCCGTCGTCCGGGTATACGCTTCCGGGCGATTCAAGCGGCCAAGCGCATCCATACGTCCTGTCCTCACACAAGGATCTTTTCCAGGTGCCGGAAGAGTTGAGGTTTGGAACTCTCAGGCAGGGTTTCGCCACTGATCGACGTCCCTTACCTGCCGAGGAATCGTTCCTCGGCCAGTGCGCATTGCCAGTGTTGCCATGGAGAGCAGATGGAAGAACTGATCAGATTCGCACGCCGCGTAGTACTGCGCTGGCAAATCCGGAGCCTTGTTCAACAGGCTGCATACATTGTTGAAGCACGCAGCCATGCGTTGATTCGGCTCAGGCAGATACGGCGCGAGCGGAGGATCAAACGAAAGGCCCTGATGATGTACAAGTCGCCCAACATGCGCAGAGCCGTGGACGAGGGGCGCGTTGTCGCCTTGCGTTGAATCTGTCGATATGTGGCGCGCAGCGGAAACGGTCTTGAAATCGTCCGCAAAAACAGAACTACCTGTCTTTGCGCCACTGATGTCTGCAAACGGAACACACGAGGCCGTGCCTGGCGGTGTTTCTCATAAAACCAATATCTTCGGAGTGGAAACATGAATCGGATAATCATTAAGGGCCTGATACTTGGATTGTCCATCAGCATATTGGCATCATGCGGTGGTGGCGGCAGTTCAGCCGACGTGCGAGCACCTTCCATGCAAACCGCGCTTTTGTCAGCAACAGACGTTTGCTTCGCGCCCTGGAAACAGACCAGCGTGTACGTCCATGGCCAGATCGTGTCGCAAAACGGCGTCAACTATGTTGCAAACTGGTGGAATCGCGGCCAGGACCCATCGACCAACAACGGTGGTCCGTATAGCGGAAAACCATGGACCGAAATCGGTTCCTGCAGCGGCACACAGGCGCCAACCACCCAGTGCCATGCCGCATGGGAGCACGATGCCATCTATCAGGATGGCGCGACCGTTGCCATCGATGGTGTGAACTACAAGGCAAATTGGTGGACCCAGGGACAGAATCCGTCAGATAACAGTGGTGGACCAGGCAGCGGTCAGCCTTGGACCGACCTCGGCTCCTGTTTCGCTGCGTCGTCACCGGCACCAATGCCGACGCCGACGCCGACGCCGACGCCGACGCCGACGCCGACGCCAACGCCAACGCCGACGCCGACGCCAACGCCGACACCAACACCAACGCCGACGCCGACGCCGACGCCAACACCAACACCACCACCGACACCGACACCGACACCGACACCGACACCGACGCCTGGAGATACACCAGTCGCGCAACATGGTCAGCTGCATGTCTGTGGCACGAAATTGTGCGACCAAAGCAATCAGACAATACAGTTACGGGGTATGAGCACACATGGTATCCAGTGGTATGGCTGGGGAGAAAACGGAAGCGGAAAATGCGTCAGCCCGGCATCGCTGGATGCCTTGGCCAATGACTTCAAGGCCGATCATTTGCGCATCTCGATGTACATCCAGGAAGGTGGCTATGAAACCGATCCCGCAGGCTTTACCGCGCAGGTCGACAAGATCATCGATGAAGTCACCAAACGGGGCATGTATGCGATCGTCGATTGGCATCAACTCAATCCCGGCAATCCCAACTACAACCTGGATCGCGCCAAGACCTTCTTCACACACATCGCGCAGAAGTATGGCAATCAGAAAAACATTATCTACGACATTGCGAACGAGCCGAACAGTGAAGGAGGCCCCGTAACCTGGGCAATGGTGCGTCAATATCACGAAGCCTTGATCCCCGTGATTCGCGCCTATGATCCGGATGCGGTGATTTTGGTCGGCACACCTGGCTGGGACACGTTCGGCTATTCGGACAACGGGAATGCGACGAGCTACATGGAGGTGGTCAACAATCCGGTACGTGCCGACAACATCATGTACACGTTCCACTTCTACGCCGCAAGCCATAAAGACAGCTATCGCAATGTGCTGTCGGCCGCGGCAGACGTGTTGCCGATATTCGTCACCGAGTTCGGGACCCAGCAAGCCAGCGGCGACGGCGCCAATGACTTCACAAGCTCCCAGCAATGGCTTGATCTGCTGGCACAGAAGCAGATCAGCTGGACGAACTGGAACTATTCCGATGACTTCCGTACCGGAGCGGCATGGAAATCAGGAGCGTGCGCCGGTGGCAATTTCGCGGCAAGCAACTTGAAAGAAGCAGGCGCCTGGGTGCGGAACAAGATTCGTACGCGATGATACGGCGGTCTTGAGCGGGTTTGGCAAAAGGGTGCGCGGGGCGCACCCTTGCTCGTCTCTTCGTCCGAGTGATGCTTAGCAGGCTGTTAGAACCATCACTTCCCCGTTGTTGTTCGATGATTCCTGCTTCGTCGCAGTTCCTTTCTATTGATTGAGCTTTGCAGCACGGCATGAGAGACTTCCTGTTCGCACTCTCTCAGTTTCCGAAATGTCATGACTGTAAAAACCGTCTTTCACCACGCCCTTGCACCCGGCAAGACGCTCGCCGTCATGGGCGGCGTGCACGGCAATGAATTCTGCGGGCCAGCCGCCATCACAAGACTGTTGTCCGATCTCGACAGCGGCATCGTTGCCCTGCAGCGCGGCACCCTGCAAGTGATGCCGGTTGCCAATCCGCGTGCCTACGCGCAAAAAACGCGTTTCGTCGAACGCAACCTGAACCGCTATCTCTACCCCAAGGAAGAGAAACGGCACTATGAGGATCATCTCGACCCCGTCGTCTGCGGCTTTCTTGATCGCGCCGACGTTCTGCTGGACCTGCATTCCTACGCCTCGCATGGCGGCCCCTTCGTTTTTCTCGGCGGGGCGCAATCAAGGCCGGAGGAGGTCGACTTTGCGCGCGCACTTGGGGTGCGTGATTTCGTCTGCGGCTGGGCCGCCGCGTTCGGCAGTGGCGGGAAGGGCGGCGACAAGGAATCGCAGGGCACGACCGAGTATGCGCGTGCCAACGGCGCGCTCGCGGTGACACTGGAATGCGGCCACCACCACAACGCCGATGCGGCCGACGTCGGGTATCGCGCCATTCTCCGCGCGCTGGCGCATTTGGACATGCTCGCTCCCGATTGCGAAGCGGCACGCTCGCTGGATGCAGGCGTGGCGCCCGAATCGCAACGTTGCGTCTGGATGAAAAGCGTCTTCTACAAGGAGGCGGAGGCCACCTTCGGCAAGCCATGGCAGCACTTCGATCGCGTGGCGCGCGGTGAAGCCATTGCAAGCGGCGCCAAAGGCGATCTCGTCGCGCCGGAGGACGGGCACATCATCCTGCCCAAGGCAAGCGCTGCAACGGGGGATGAATGGTTCTTTTTCGGCACTGCGGGTGCGTTTCCGTCAGCGGACGTGTGATTGCAGGACCCGACGCATAATCGCCGCATGAAACGCGTAAAACTTGAGCAGTTGCGGAAACAATTTCAGAGCGGCATCCTGATCGGCGCCGGTGTGCTGGTGTTCGGCGTTTTTGAAGGGAAGCCGGTGTTCTGGGTGCTTGGGCTGATTCTGCTGGGCGTATCGGCATTCCGGCTTAACAGGATTTCTCGCGTGCAGCCGGAAGACGACGAGGAAACGTGAAAGGGAAAACCAGGGCACACCGTTTGTCGCACGGATGGGCGGAGACACGCGAGGACTAATGCGACTCAATGGGTATGGCGTCACGTGGTATCCTCCCGCGTTGCGCCCTTTTCCGAACTCACGTGGCAATGAATACCGAATCTCCTGACATCACTTCCGGCACACCTTCGCTTCCGGCTGCGCGCCGCCTGCTTCGCGACATCGAAAAACGCTTTCCGGTGATTGGCGAATACAAGCCGCTTGCGATTGGCATCGACAAGCAGCTTTTTGCGGCGATGCCGGAACTTGAAAAAAAGCTGGCGCGGATCGCGTTAAGCCTGCATACGAACAGCACCCCATACCTGAAGGGTATGTTGAAAGGGATGAGTCGCTTCAATCTCGATGGCACGCCGGCCGGCGACCTGGAAGAGGCGCATCGCAAGCACGCCTCGGACACGCTGCGCGAGCGTTTCAAGGTGGCCGCGCAGAAGAAGCGCGCAAAAGAGGAAGAAGAAAAAGCGCAGCACGAGCGCGCGGAAAAGCTGCAGAAGCTGGCAGAAAAGTTCTCTCCGCGTCGCTGACCCTGCTGACCGCTTTCCGCCGGGAATATCCACGCAATGTGGAGCGCGTTACACCGGCAAGGACGAGCGTTCCTGCAGCACTTGATTCAATGTGTGCGCAAGCTCGTCCATATGGAACTTGGATACATAAGCATCCGCACCGACGCTTTTCGCATGCGCTTCCGTTGCCGTTCCGGTCAGCGAGGAATAGATCACTACAGGAAGCGACTGCAATTTCGCATGCGTCTTGATATTTCGCGTCAGGGTGAAACCATCCATTTCCGGCATCTCCAGATCGGTCAGTACCAGGGCCACCTTGTCACCGATCGCGCAATTCTCCGCTTCCGCCTGCCTGGTCAGCGCAAGGAGCTGTTCCCATGCTTCGCGTCCGGTTCTGGCTACGACAAGCGACGCGCCCAGTGAGGTCAGCTCTTCCTCGATCAGCGTGCGGGCAACCGCAGAATCGTCCGCGGCAAGAATCGCCGCACCGGGCTTGATCGGCAGCGCGGTCAGTTTTGTCCTGGATGAATCAGCAGAGCGCGGTGACATGCTACGCGTGATGGCTTCCACATCCAGCACCTGCACCAGCCTGGACGAGGTCTGTTCGCCATCCAGGCGGGCAATGCTGGTCACCATCCCATTGTTCCCCGCGTTTGCCTCGGCGGCCAGCACCTGGCTCCAGTCGAGATGTACGATGTCCTCCACAGCTTCCACGGCGAACGCCTGCGTATGACGGGCAAATTCCGTCACGAGGAGAATGTTCAAACCGGTTTTTGGCTTGCAGCCAACGACGGCCGGCAAGTCAATGACCGGAATGACCTGGCCTCGCAAATTGACCACGCCCATCATGTGCGGCATGGTACCGATCATCTCGGTGATCGGCATCATCGGCGCGATTTCGCGGATCTTGAATACGTTGATGCCGTAGAGGGCCGGCGGTGAATCCGCATCCGCACAGCCCAGGCGGAACAACAGCATTTCGAACTGGCTGGCGCCGGCGCTGCCTGCGCGGTCAGGCGCATCTTGATCGTGAGAGCGGAATTCAGTCATTGGATGGGGCGATGATGGTTGATGGACTTCAATCATCAGATGATCGCCCGGCCGGGAAAAATATGAAATAGCCAAACGAACAAGAGTGGGGATATCGACAATCAACGACTGGTTTAGCGCGGTTCGGCCAGGCGATATTTCCGCAATTTCAGAGCGGGATCTTGATCGGCACTGGTCTATTGGTGTTCGGCGTGTTTGAAGGGCAGCCGGTGTTCTGGGTGCTTGGGCTGATTCTGCTCGGCGTATCGGCATTCCGGCTTGACAGGATCTCTCGCGTGCAGCCGCAAGATGACAAGGAAACGTGAAAAGGAAAACCGGGGTCACGCCGCTTGTCGCATGGATGGGCGGCGACAAGGGAGGCCCAGATGGGAGCAGGTCTTGCAGGCCAGCGGATGTGTGATTGCAAGACCTGACCCCGTTCACGTACTAATATCACTGTGCCGATTCCCATGATCATGGGAGCCGCCTCTTTCCAGACGAAGGTATGATCTGGCGCGATGGCAACATCGACGGCCGTTCCTTGAGCGGCGTTTCCAACATCCTTCATCTGTGGAGAAGACCGTGTCCTTGAATTCAAATTCCCGATCCCGTTTCTGTTTCCTTCAGCGCCTCATGTCCGCATGTGTCGTGGCCGGCGCGGTCTTGCTGTCCGGATGCGCGAGCGTGTACGTCGACACGGCGACCAAGGCCGTTCCCCTTTCGGAGATGAAGAAGGTCGCGCAGCCCAAGCCAGTGCGGCTGGTGTTCGAATTCCAGAGCAAGGGTGCGCCGAATGCGCGCGCCACGGATTTCCTGAAGGAGACCGTAGCCGAACAGGTTAAGACGAGCGGCATGTTCTCCGCGATCGATTCGACCTCGCCCGACGACGCCATCCTTAACGTCACGCTCAATAACGTCCCGCTGACCGAAGATGCGGCTTCCAAGGGCTTCGTGACCGGCTTGACCTTCGGCCTGGCCGGCAGCGCGGTCACGGACGGCTACATCTGCACCGTCTCTTACCTCGCTCCCGGCAAGACTCAGCCCGTGACCAAAACGGCCCGCCATGCCATCCATACGGTCCTGGGCAACGCCAATGCGCCTGTGAACGCAGTGAAGTCAGAAAACCTCGAAGTGGCCGTGCGCACGATGACGAAGGATGTGCTGAGCAACGCGCTGCGCGACCTGTCGCACGATGCGGCGTTCAACTGAGGCGGGGTGTGACATGACACAGGTTTTCCGGCTTGTCCTCGCCGCGGCCGTCTGGACTGTAGCGGCGCAGCTTACCGGCTGCGCGCAGATGACGATGGGCCCGCCCAAGCCGACCATCGAGAACACGGTCAAGCTGCGGGGCAAGGAGCTGGCGCCGGCCGCCGTCGGCACCTTCGCTGCCGACCCGTCCAGGCCCGACATCGACAAGGGCCACAGCATCCGCGGCAACGGTCTCGGCTCACCGAGCAATGGCTCGTTCGCGCACTACCTAGGCGACACCCTGAAGGTAGAGCTCCAGTCGGCAGGCCTGTATGACCCGGACGCGAAGACGGTGATCTCGGGAACGCTGACGCAAAGCGACGTGGACGCTTCCATTGGCGCAGGCAAGGCTTCGCTCGCCGCGCGCATTGTCGTCTCGCGCGCCGGCACCGTGAAGTACGACCGCGAAGTGAGCGTCAGTTCTGCGTGGGACTCGCCCTTCGTCGGCGTCGTGGCCATCCCGCAGGCAGCGGGGCAATACGAGGGGCTTTACCGCAAGCTCGCCGGCGAGTTGTTTGACGACGCGTCCTTCCAGAAGGCGCTGGCAAAGGACCGGTAGATCGAGGTCTAGATGGGGCCACGAGGTCTAGATGGGGTCAGGTCTTGCAAGTCAGCGGATGTGTGATTGCAAGACCTGACCCCATTCCTCCACTGTTTCGTTAGCACGCACCGGTCCAGAGAGCGTCGGTCGTGTGAAAGCATCACGAGGTGCGAGGGGAAATGGTGCGTGGGACGCACCCTACGCTTGCTATTTTGAATTGTTTTGGCACACGAACTTTCGTGCCTTCCAAAGGGCAATGACGACGTTCATCTGATTGTTGTGCCTTTTATGGTCACCCTTTAGGACGCGTTGCCATAATTCATCTGGCTTATCCGCAAGAGCAGGATTAGCCTGTAGCAGGCGCAAGGCGTCTACGGCATAGCGCTTATTATCTACGGAAGTCGTGTACTTACCTGGCAGGATGCCGTCAATATGCCCGGCTTCCGCGAGCCCAAGAAATGCTGACTTTGGGCAGCCCTTCACTTGGTTCGCAAGACTGTCGGGGAAAATGCTGAGCGCAGCTGATCGCCACGCATCGGCCGGGGCAACTCCTCTCGATGCTAAATCGGCAGCCCTCAGTGCGGTTATCCCGAATTTCGTTTGCGGATAGGCGGTGTCCATCGATGTTCTCCTTTTTCTTGGCAATGGAGACGAGGCTATCAGAATGCACTACCTACCAATTTGAGTAGGATCCATAGGTGTCGCTGGTCGTCACATTGACGTTCGCCCTTCGGTAATTCGGTATCGGTAGGGGGGGAAGGGGCATCCCCGTCGACATATTGGGGCCAGGCTTGCAATCGTGCGTGTTGGATTGCAAGACCTGACTGGAGCAAGCTCTGCGCTTCGCGAAACTATTTTTGGTTGATGAGACTTAAACATCATTCTGCAAAAACTGTTTTGCTCTATGCATGGCGCTGCCTTACGTAATCGAGTCTGACCCCATATATAGGTAATTCGGCATTGACAGAATGGCAGGGTGCGCTACGCGCACCGGTCCGGAGAAAAATCAGTTGCGCAAAGTATTACGGCGGTGGAGGGGAGAATGATGCGCGAAGCGCACCCTACGCTTGCTATCGTTTTTTCTCGGAAACCGCTTTCAGGTAAGCGATGAGATCGGCGCGCTCCCGTGCATCCTTGATTCCCTGAAAAGCCATGCTGGTTCCGGGAATGAATCCTCGTGGATTGCTGAGCCACTTATCGAGGCTGCTCTCGTTCCATACGACGTCCGCGCCTTTCAGCGCCTCGGAGTAGCGGGGGAAGCCTTCAGCCGTTCCGGCTTTGCGGCTCCACAAATTGGCCAAGCTTGGCCCCGTCGAGTGCTCACCGAGATTGACGGAATGGCAGGCCATACACGGTCGGAAGTCCCGTGCACCACGCTCAGCATCTCCTGCAGCAACGGCTGTATCGGTGAGAAGTGCGAACAATACGGCTGCCATCTTAAAAGTGAAGGCGGTAGATGAATGGCCCATGACGACTCCTGACTTGTTATACGGGCTTCACCAGCGCGACCCCGATCCGGGGACTCCACAGCTCTGGATTTTTGATGAAAAGGGTCGATTTCATGTGCAATTTTTCCTACCAAGGCGGATTGTGTGAATGCGCATTGTGTTGCGCCCGAGGAGGCTATTGCACGGAGTGGGCCAGCCGGCCTGATTGGTTCAGGAAGACTGATAAGCCATTGAAAAAACGAGGGTATTTGAAGACGGCTGCCAGTTGATCAACGCACTTGGAAGCGAATTGCCGCAGCTTCTGTTTGGTATGAGCCAACACATTGCATAGGATGCGTCGCCAGGACCGAACAGATGAAGTGGGGCGCCTCAAAAAATTTTGCTCAGAATGTCGATTTCATCGCATGTCATTCGTCGTACTGTCAGGAGCGTGGAAAACCGCGCTTCCCGTCAACTCAATCAACAGGAGCGATAGAAATGCGAGTCATGATTCTGATCAAAGCCGACAAGAAATCCGAAGCCGGCGTGATGCCGGATGAAAAGCTGCTGGCCGAAATGGGCAAATTCAACGAAGAGCTGGTGAAGGCCGGGATCATGCTGGCAGGCGAGGGGCTGCACCCCAGTTCCAAGGGCAAGCGCGTCCGTTTCTCCGGCGACAAGCGCAGCGTGATCGACGGCCCCTTTGCCGAAACGAAGGAACTGATCGCCGGTTTCTGGCTGTGGCAGGTGAAATCGATGGAAGAGGCGGTCGAATGGGTCAGGCGCTGCCCCAATCCGATGATAGGCGGAGAGGCCGAAATCGAGATCCGCCCGGTGTTCGAGGCAGAAGATTTCGGCGCCGAATTTACGCCCGAACTCAGGGCGCAGGA
This sequence comes from Herbaspirillum sp. ST 5-3, assembly GCF_004804275.1. Lineage (GTDB taxonomy): Bacteria > Pseudomonadota > Gammaproteobacteria > Burkholderiales > Burkholderiaceae_D > Noviherbaspirillum. Next base: position 78,832 of record NZ_STGI01000009.1, on the reverse strand, counting down.
AGAGCGCCTGCGCGCGCAAATCGCAACGCGCCAGTAGCCTGGGCGAGTGCGCGACAAGCCAGAACCCCAAAATCAACGATACCCCCACAAGGAGAACATCATGCAAGTCCAACCCTATCTGTTCTTTGACGGACGCTGCGAAGAAGCCCTCGAGTTTTACCGCAAGGCGCTCGGCGCCGAAGTCACGATGCTCATGCGTTTCAAGGACAACCCTGAACCGCAACCGGAGAGCACCTGCGGGCCGCAGGCCTCGTCGGAAAAGGTGATGCACGCGAGCTTTAATATCGGCGAAACGACGCTCATGGCATCCGACGGCTATTGCACGGGAAAACCAGTCTTCCAGGGATTTTCGCTGTCGCTGTCGGCGACCGATCCGGCGCACGCCGAGCGCCTGTTCGCGGCGCTGGCCGACGGCGGTAAGGTACAGATGCCGTTGACCAAAACCTTCTATTCACCGTGCTTCGGCATGGTCGCCGACCGTTTCGGCGTGGGCTGGATGATCATCGTCGAGCAATGAAAATTTGAGGTTCAGAATCGACTTAAATTTTTATCGAGTCTGACCCCATATATACGTTGAAGGAGTTTGTGCGCCGAGCGCACCCTACTTGCTATTCAGAAGGGGAAATTGTGCGCGGAGCGGACCCTACGCTTGCTTGCTGAGACTTTTTGACCTGTTCACCATTATCTACGTTGAAATTGTCAGGTTATCGGGGGGGCCTCGCATCCAAAAAATTGAGCGACGGACATGTATAGTTTTTGCAAAAGGGGGCCAGGTGCCGCAGAATGAACTTCTAGAAGCGCTTCGTGATGAACACGTGGCCTTCTTCTTTTGTAAGAAATTTGTCTCCCTAGTACTGCAAATAGCGATTTACCACGTACCAATTTCGCGTAGTCTTGCATGAGTGTGGTAACCAATTCCTCGGGGTACATCTCCCCTAGCTCCAATTGCGTGCGCACCGCGTACTGCTCTACATCGTCAAGAATAATTCCAGGATACAAATCGATGGATGAAGGTTGACCTGAAAGCAAGCGGCTAAGCGACAATGCATACCATCGAATGAACTGAGCAATTTCGTTGCGAAATTTCTCTTCTTCTTCCTTTGTGAGCAGTTTTTCTAACGAACCATCCCGATATATGTCGTTTTCAATGGAGTACCCATCGGTAATAAACATACACTCAGAAATGAACGAAGCGGGGACTCCGGTGTGCAACCACGTATCGCGATCCGCAATGAATGCAATCTTTTTATGGCTTTTGAAATCCCCGATTCTCTGGAATATTTTCAGAACGTTTTCTCTCCCGCCAACAGACATTACGGAAAGTTCAATGTCTGAGAAAACATCTTCCATTCTTCGGTAGACAATTACGTCGTCGCTTCCTTCGATTATGAGTGTTGGTAGTGAGCTGTGAACTAGTGTCGCAATGATCTCATCAATTGTCATTTCTACTTTAGAGCCTTGCTTCATCTATTCCTCCGTGTCTCCACGGTCGGAGTCGAGGCTCACTTCTTTGTCAGGATACTTGCTGTAGATGAAGGGGGAGTGCGTTGCTATGATGAATTGATTTGAAGACTGTTGCTTTTGAAGTATGGGGAACAACTGGCGTTGCCAATCAACGTGCAAGCTCAGCTCAGGCTCATCGATAAATATGACGCTGTTCTTGTAGAACGCGTTATAGCATATGAAGCTTAGCATTTGCTTCTCGCCGGCTGATAGGGCGTCAGAATTTACGGCATTCGCTGCGTCGCCAAAGCTGAGTCTGTTTCCGATTTTAATTCCGGTATGTTTAAAAAGGCGCTCAACCAGCTCCCGCACTGCTTCAATTGGTTGCATTATTCGCTCGCGCTCTCCCTCCATGCTTTCTATTCGATCGCGAATGTTGTCAAGCACGTTGTGGGCCGAGTCGATTTTGTCTGCATCTTCGCCGCTTCGTTTGTATTCTTTGATAGTCTGAATAATCGACTGAGAGGTATTTTGTTGGAGTGCGTTGTAAATCTCAGAAAGGTCGGAATGTTGGCGAAGAAGAAGTGTGACAATATCTACCGTCGAGATTGACGAGACAAAGACGTGTGGCTCGTTCGTCAATCTTCTGGAAAGTACAAGTAAGGCCTCTTCTACGTCGCTCTTTGCTCGTACGGCTCTTGCCAATGCATTTCCTGACCTTTGGCTGTCAAGGGAGAACCCGCCTTCGATTCTTCGAAATGTAGGAAAAAAAACCGAAGAGCCATTTTCGATAAGTAGCGGGTTTGCCTGATCTTCAGCATTGATCATTGAATCGTCGCCTTGGTCGTACTCGTCTTCGAAGAGATACGCCTGACCACTTGCGAGAGACAATTCAATCTTGCAAGTTGACGGCCCAGTGCGATGTATGATGCAAAGATATCTATCTGTGGTTAAGGCCGCTTTTTTGAAGGGGACTTCACGAAGTGCGAGGATGATGTTCCCGCTTACGATGTACCAGAGGAGCTTGAGTACACTCGTTTTGCCTGCACCATTTCTTCCAGTTAGGATATTTAAATCGTCGGAAAGGCTAACACTAATATTATTGTCTCGATTTAGGAGCCCCGTTACCTCAAATTTCAAGATTCGCATGGTAAGTCTTTCTGACTATGAAGCCGATCTACTGACAAAGTGATGTGGTGACCTGTATAGCTGCCGTCATTTATTACTTCCCCCAACTATCCTTCAACGTAACCACCCGATTAAACACTGGCCTCCCCGCCGAGTGCTCCACCCGATCCGCCACAAAATACCCATGCCGCTCAAACTGGAACTTCTCATCCGGCAGCGCATGCCGCATGCCCTGTTCCAGGTAAGCGGTAATCACTTCCTTCGCATTCGGATTCAAGGCTAGTTTGAAATCCTTGCCGCCCGCGTCCGGCTGCGGGTCGCTGAACAGGCGGTCGTACAAACGCACTTCCGCTTCCAGTGCATGCTGCACGCTGACCCAGGGGATGGTGCCCTTGACCTTGTAGTTGGCGCTGCCTTCGGTGCCGCTCTTGGAGTCGGCGAAGTAGTTGCAGTGCACGGCGATGACCTTGCCGTTGGCGTCCTTGTCGCAGCCGGTGCATTCGACCACGTAGCCGTACTTCAGGCGCACCTTGTTGCCGGGGAAGAAGCGGAAGTAGCCCTTGGTCGGCACTTCCATGAAGTCTTCTTCCTCGATCCACACTTCCTTGGTGAGCGGGAAAGTGCGGTGACCACGTTCCGGGTGATGCGGGTGGATCGGGGCCTTGCATTCGTCGACCAGGCTGTCCGGGAAGTTGTCGATGATGAGCTTGAGCGGCTTCAGGACTGCTACGGCGCGCGGGGCCTTGGCGTCGAGGTCGTCGCGCAGTGCGCCTTCGAGCGTGCTCATGTCGATCCAGCTGTCGGACTTGGCGACGCCGATGCGTTCGGCGAAGAGCTGGATGGATTCGGGCGTGTAGCCGCGGCGGCGGATGCCGACGATGGTGGGCATGCGCGGGTCGTCCCAGCCGTCGACGATTTTTTCCTCGACCAGTTGCAGGAGTTTTCTTTTGCTGGTGATGGCGTAGGTGAGGTTGAGGCGCGCGAATTCGGTTTGCTCGGGCAGCGGTTTCTTGAAGAAGCCGCCTTCGGCGAGGCGCTCCAGCACCCAGTCGTAGAACGGGCGGTGGTCCTGGAATTCGAGCGTGCAGAAGGAGTGCGTGACGTATTCGATGGCGTCTTCGATCGGGTGCGCGTAGTCGTACATCGGGTAGATGCACCACTTGTCGCCGGTGCGGTGATGATGCGCATGGCGGATGCGGTAGATCGCGGGGTCGCGCATGTTCATGTTGGGCGAGGCCATGTCGATCTTGGCGCGCAGGATGTGTTCGCCATCCTTGAATTCGCCGAGTTTCATGCGGCGGAACAGGTCGAGCGATTCGGCGGCGGGGCGGTCGCGGAAGGGCGAGTTCTTGCCGGGTTCGCCGAAGTTGCCGCGGTTCTTCGCCATGTCTTCGGCGCTCTGGCTGTCGACGTAGGCGTGGCCGGCGCTGATCAGGTATTCGGCCATCATGTACATCTGGTCGAAGTAGTCGCTGGCGAAGTAGAGGTGTTCGCCGCTGGCGTCCTTCCAGTCGAAGCCCAGCCATTTGACCGCGTCGAGGATGGTGTCGACGTATTCCTGCTCTTCCTTGGTCGGGTTGGTGTCGTCGAAGCGCATGGTGCAGCGCCCGCCGTAGTCGCGCGCGAGGCCGAAGTTGAGGCAGATCGACTTGGCGTGGCCGATGTGCAGGTAGCCGTTGGGCTCGGGCGGGAAGCGGGTCACGACCGTGGGCAGCAGATTGCCGTTGGGGTCGGTGCGGTTGGCGTGCTTGCCCGAGGCAAGGTCGGCTTCGATCAGGGCGCGCAGGAAATTGGAGGACGGCGCGTTGTTGTCGCTGGCAGCAGTGTTCTTGGAATTGGTGCTCATGGGGAATTCTGGAAAGGCTGTCTCGTTGAATGGCTTAACAGGACATTTTACCGTAGCGGGGCGGCGGCGCGGCGTTTGGCCGGCTTGATCCGGGGCATTGCTTCAGGCGCTTCTGTCCTTTGCACGGGTATAGCAGGCGAGGTCCTCGCGGCCGACGGTGCGCGCCCAGTCGTCCGCCCAGGCCGCCAGTGGACCGACGGCGGTCAGCAGGGAACGGCCGGATTCGGTCAGGCCGTAGCCGCCTTCACCCTCGAGATCGACGATGCCGGCGTGACGCAATTCCTTCAGCCGCGTGTTGAGCGCGTTGGGGGAGGAGATCTGGCAGCTTTCCTGCAGGGCGCGGAAAGAGAGGCGCTCACCGCTGCGCAGTTCCCACAGGATACGCAACGCCCAGCGCCGCCCAAGCAGATCGAGCAGCGCCATGATGGCTTGCCCCGATTTGGAATTGCGGACGGGTTTTCCCGGTTCAATGATTTTTTTCGTCGCCATGCCTTGCTTGACCTTTACCGTCTTTGTCGCTATCGTTTTGATAGCGCGCTATCTTTTTAATAGCATACACTCTCGGAGGATCTTGTGGACGAACTTTTGCAGCATGCGAAGCATTCCCTGAATTCCCAGCCGTTCTCCAAGCTGCTCGGCGCGGACATCGAGCACATCGACGGAACCAATGTGTCGATCGGCCTGCCGCTGCGCGACGATTTGAAGCAGCAGCATGGTTTTGCTCATGGCGGCGTGCTGAGCTATCTGGCCGACAATGCGCTGACCTTTGCCGGCGGCATGGCGCTCGGGCCGGCGGTGCTGACGGCGGAGTTCAAGATCAATTATGTGCGGCCTGCGGTCGGCGCTTCGCTGGTGGCGCGGGCCGGCGTGATCTACGCGGGCAAGAGCCAGGCGGTGTGCCGCTGCGACATCTTTGCACGCGATGCGGAATCCGAGAAACTGGTTGCCACTGCGCAGGGCACGATCAGCAAGGTGGAAAGCCTCAAGCGTAACTGATCGCCTGCGTATCGTTCGGCAAAGCTTCAGCTCATACTTCCGGAGGACTTGCGTTGCGTCACCGCATCGCATGAAATGGCGCTACATTAGCGAAACAACAAGCGCTGGAGAACCATGATGCTGAAACGCGAAGACCTGCAAGCCGCGGCGGACGCAGGCGTGCTCGATCCCAGGGAGATCGATGGCCTGCTGGCCTTTCTGTTGCAACGTCACCAGCAGGCGCAGAGCACCACGCCGCACTTCTCCGGATCGCATGTGCTTTACTACCTCGGTGGCATGCTGGCGATCAGCGCCGTTACCCTGTTCACCACGCTCGCGGTGGAAGCGCTTGGCATGGGTGCGCTGCTGGTGCTGTCGGTGCTGTACGCGCTTGTGGCGGTCGGTGCTGCGGTCGTGCTGGAAAAGCGCGGCCACGGCATTCCGGCGGGTATCTTCGCGACGCTGACGATTGCGCTCGTGCCGCTGGCCGTCTTTGCCTTGCAGCATGTGCTGGGCTTCTGGGCCGACGGGCCGACTGCGGAACATTATCGCGACTATCACACCTACATCGACTGGCGCTGGATATTGATGGAGCTTTCCACGCTGGCTGTCGGCGTCGTGCTGCTATGGCGCTTCCGCTATCCCTTCCTGACCATGCCGATCGCCGTGACCCTGTGGTACATGGGGATGGACATCGTGCCGGCCTTGTTGCTGCAGGGAGGCGGCGGCAGTGTCGAACTATTCGGCGGCCCGGCGTGGCAGTTGCGCAAGGTGATCTCGCTGGTGTACGGGCTGGTGATGCTGCTGATCGCCTTCTTTGTCGACCTGCGCTCGCGGCACGACAAGGATTACGCGTTCTGGCTTTACCTGTTCGGCCTGCTGACGTTCTGGGGCGCGCTGTCAATGATGGGTTCGGGGCGTCTGGCGGACAAGCTGGTGTACCTGGCCGTGAATTTCGGATTGGTGTTCGTCGGCGCGGTGCTCGGGCGGCGTGTGTTCGCGGAGTTCGGCGCTCTCGGCATTATCATCGTGCTGGGCGACTTGTCGCGGAACCTGTTCAAGGACAGCTTTGCATTCGTGGTCGTGCTGACGCTGCTGGGCTTTGCATTGATCGCAGCGGGCGTGTGGTGGAGCAAGCGCGAGGCGGCGATTTCCCAGCGCCTGCGTACTTTGCTGCCGGCGCAGTTGCGCGAGCTGCTGGAGGCACGTTCCTGAGAAAATGCCGCGAGGAACTTGTTCCCTGATTCAATTGATCGAATCCCTCTATTTGACATCGCATAAAGCTTGTGAAATTCGGTCGATAGCGCTTGATGTATATCTACGTGGCGCCATGCGAAAGCCTATTAAATAGGCAGCGTAGAAGATTTGGCAATACGCATGAGGGGCATCCCGAAAACATCGTTATTCCCGGCTTCGCCAATGCACACTCGGCACCACTCGGCGCACTCCGCGCTTTCCGGCTGAGGCGCGCATCGGCGAGCGATTCAATCCACCAATGCAAGCGTCATCACCATTGCATGCCGAGGGAACGGCAGTCCGGCGTTTTTTGGATAGTCCAGGCGGTTCGGCTCGCTAGCAACCTGTCGGCAAGACACCTGCAGGTGATCGACGCACTACGTCGCGCACGGCCCGCCGCTACATCGATCTGTAAGAACAATAATTGAGGAGCGATGCATGACGATTAGACGCGACGACCTGGTGGCTGCTGCCTCCGTGGGTCTTTTGCAGTACCGGCAGATTGATCCGCTGCTGGTATTTCTCCTGCAACGCGATGTGCGCCTGAAGCGCCAGGCGCTCATCGCGCAGGCGCAGGCAAAGCAGCGCAACGGATTTTATGTTTTCCTGTCGAACGTGGCGGCGCTGCTGGCGGTGATTACCGCGTCCCTGTTCGGTGTGTTGTTCACCACGCGATCCCTGCATTCGATGGGCTTTGGTGCATTGGCATTGTTTACGCTGCTGTATGGATTCGGCGCGCTGGCGCTCATATTCTGGTTCAAGCAGCGCGGCTACTGCGCGCGCTTCCGTGTACTGTCGGCACTCATTATGACCTCGGTGCCGCTGGCCGTGTTTGCGCTACAGCAGGTTGCCAACTGATTCCAAGAACCTGTTCAGGCTGCGATGCGCTTCACCGGTGCGGTATGTCCGATGCGACGATTGCCGGCCTGACTCGTTACGCGCTGCGTCGCAGGCGCATTCCCTTCCGCATGCGAAGGCAGGTCCGTGACATTGTGGACAACGTCGAACCGCGACTCGCTCAGGCGGAACATGCCAACCACCTGCGCCAGGCTGTGCGCCTGATCCCGTAACGCGTCCGCAGCCGCGGCGGCTTCTTCCACCAGTGCGGCATTCTGCTGCGTGGTCTGGTCCATTTGCACGATAGCTTCGTTAACGTGTTCAATGCCGGTGCTTTGCTCGTTGCTGGCGGCGGTGATTTCCGCAATGATGTCAGAAACATGCTTGATGCTGGTGACGATGTCATTCATCGTGTCGCCGGCCTGATTGACCAGGCGGGTGCCGATGCCGACCTGATCGACCGAGTCGTTGATCAGCACCTTGATTTCCTTCGCGGCGCTGGCGGAGCGTTGCGCGAGATTGCGGACTTCGGTGGCGACGACCGCGAAGCCGCGTCCCTGTTCACCGGCGCGCGCTGCCTCGACTGCGGCATTCAATGCGAGGATGTTGGTCTGGAAGGCGATGCTGTCGATGACGCCGATGATGTCGACGATCTTCTTTGAGGACGCGTTGATCGAGCCCATGGTCGCGACCACATCCGCCACCATGACGCCGCCCTTGCCGGCGATGTCCGAAGCGGACTGCGCCAGCTGGTTGGCCTGGCGCGCATTGTCGGCGTTCTGCTTGACGGTGCTGGTGAGCTCTTCCATCGACGACGCGGTTTCTTCCAGCGAGCTGGCCTGCTGCTCGGTGCGCGAGGACAGGTCGAGGTTGCCGGCGGCGATCTGGGATGACGCGGTGGCGATGGTGTCGGTGCCCGAACGTACCCGGGTGACGATGTTCGCCAGGCCGACGTTCATTTCCTTCAATGCCTGCAGCAGTTGTCCTGTTTCATTCCGCGACTTGACCTCGATGCGCGTGCTCAGGTCGCCCGATGCTACCCGCTTTGCGACGGCAACCGCTTCGCGTATCGGCAGGCTGATGGAGCGGATGATCAGGTAGCCGACGACGCCCGCCAGCAGGGCAATCGCGAGAATGGTACCGATCAGGGCGTAGGTCGTGAACGTGAGCCTTGACGCGCGGTGGTGCAGGATGTCGTCGAGCGCGGCGATCGCAACATCATAAAACTGCACTTGCTCATCGATGGCCGCGGTCATCTTCGTGTAGTAGTCCGAACCGGCGTAGGCAAACGCTTCCGGCTTCACGACCTGTTCGCTGGTCAGCTGCAATACCTCGCTGCCTTTGCTCGCGGCGCCTTGCAATGCCGTGGCCAGTTTTTCCTGAATCGAGCGGTTCGACGCGATCGATTTTTCCAGCGAACTCTTGATGCCATCCAAACGCTCATTGGCCTTGTCGATGAGCGCCGCCATTGCCGCGCGTTCCTCCAGTGTCGATGCCTTCGCGGTGAGCACAGCGGAGCCGCGGGCGCGCATGCGGCCCAGGGTTTCCATCAGTGCCGGCGACTGGACGAGCGCCACGTCGACCAGGTAGTGGCTGTCGGCATCCGCATCGAGGCTGAGCCCGAAGTGATCGACGATGCGTTCGTTGATCTTCAAGAGTTGGGCAATCAGGGCGGTGTGTTCGGCAAAACTGTCGCTGCCGCTGAGGCTGCGCTTGGCAACCTTTCCCGACAGTGTCGTCCAGCGCTCCCTGGCCTCATTCCACGCAGAGAGGACCGTGCTGTCGCCAAGCCTGCTCGCCGCCGCATCCATTTCCGCGAAGGCCTTGTCGGCTTCTTCCTGCTTCGCGCTGCGTTGCGCCTGCGCGCTGTCGTTGCCGTTCAATACCATCGCGGAAAGACCGCGGTGCTGCTGGACCAGCCGGACCACGCTCAGCATGCTGCGCACCGGACGGATACCGCGCGCTTCGGTCGATGCGACTGTCACGGCCTTGTTCGATTCATGGATGTATAGCGCGAGCGGCACGGATACCAGGATCACGCCAAACAGGGAAAGCAGCGCAAATTTCTGCCAGAGGAAAAGTCGGTTCAGGAGCGCGGTCATGCAATCATCTTTCTGTGGTCAAGTTGATTGCCCGACACGCTTTCTGCGACCGAGGGGAGGTTCTGTCTGGCTGCACGACAGGCTTGATCTGTCGAGGGAGTGAGACGAGGTTTCGATACCGCGAGCAATCGTTATGAAGCAAAAATTGCTTCATGGCAATATTAACGATAAAAACGTCGGCAATCCTTGATGCAAAGCAATTACATCTGCTTGAACAGGTGCGCGAAAACCCTGCTTACAGTGAGGCTTTCACTGCGTCCGCGCAGCTTGACTGACAGCTTGCCGCTGTCATCGCGAATCGCCGCCTGGATGTGATTGGCATTGACGATGGTGCCGCGATGGATTTGCCAGAACTGGTTGCCGTCGAGCTGCGGCAGCAATTCCTTCAGGCTGGTGCGGATCAGGGATTCGCTGTCGGCCGTCACGACATTCACGTATTTGTCGGTGGCCTCGAAATACACCACGTCGGCCACCGGAATCATGCGGATCTGGTTGCCGATCGCGGCGCGGATGATGCTCAGGCGTTCGGACTCGACCGGTGCGGAGGGCACCAGCGCGCGCAGCTGGCCGACGATGCGCTCCAGTTCGTGACTGCGCTCCTGGTGCTGCGCCAGCCGCGCTTTCAGACGTTCGACAGTCTTTTCCATGCGGGCATCGCTGATCGGTTTCAGCACATAGTCGGCCGCGGCCTGCTCGAATGCCTGCAAGGCATATTCATCGTAGGCGGTGACGAACACCACGAGCGGGAAGGGCCGGTCGTCGGGCCAGTCCTCGGCCAGTTCCTGCGCGGCTTCCAGGCCGGTCTTGCCGGGCATCTTGATGTCGAGGAAGAGCACATCGGGGCGCTGGGCCAGCGCTTCCTGCACCGCGGCGGCACCGTTTTCCACGACGCTGCCGATCTGCAGTTCCGGCCAGAGCCGTTGCAGCGTTTGCACAAGCGTGTAGGCAAGAATGGGTTCGTCTTCTGCGACGATGGCGCGGAGTGTCGTCATAGTGGAAGTGTGATGTTCGCAATGACGCCGGACGGCGTGTTGGGAGTCAATGAGAAAGCCGCCTGCTCGCCGTACAGCACTTGCAGGCGTTCGCGGATGTTGGCCACGCCCACGCGTGTGCCGGATGAATGGGCAGCGGCTTTAAGGCCCAGGCCGGTGTCGGCGACGGTCAGCGTCAGCCGTTCGCCATCCCGCACCGCTTTCACGTCGATATGGCCGCCATCCACTTTGGGTTCGAGTCCATGCTTGATCGCGTTTTCGACCAGCGGTTGCAGCAGCATCGGCGGCACCATCGTGTCGCGCAGATCCTCCGACAGATGGAGCGCATACGACAGCCGCGAACCCATGCGCACCTTCATCAGTCCGAGGTAGGCGTCCAGCAGGGAAAACTCCTGCGCCAGCGTGGTCTTTTCGGAACGCGATGCCGACAGCGTGGCGCGCAGATACTGAATCAGCTGGTCGAGCATGTGCTGCGCGCGCTGCGCATCGACCGCGATCAGTCCCTGCAGGTTGGCCAGCGTATTGAACAGCATGTGCGGTTCGATCTGCGCCTGCAGCATTTGCAGTTGCGCCTGCATCGCCTGTTTTTCGATAGCGGCGGCGCGCGCTTTTTCCGCTTCGCTTGCCGCCGTCAGGTAGGCGATGCGCTCGCGGCTCCAGAAAAACCAAATGATGAACATGAACGTTGCGCCGCCGCCGATCATCATCCCTGTGCCATGACGCATCCGTGCCGCTTCAAAGGCCGCCATCGGGATATCCAGCAGGAGCGACGCCATCCTGTAGCCCAGATACTGGGCTGCAAGATAGGACAGGATAATCAATACGATGAAGGGCAGTTTCGGCGGCCGGCCCTCGCTCCACAGGGCCAGGCGTACGCTGTCAATGAAGGTGACGGTCAATGTTCCAATGCATATCGACACCACCAGGTTGACGAAAAAGGAATCGCCGGCCTGCACGACATAGGTGATCAATACCGCGATCATGACATTGAATACCTGCGTGATCGCGAGGTCGGCCGCAAAGCGGCGCAAGCGCGGGTAGGGATGGCGGAGGGGCGGATTGGCCTGAAGCATATTTTCTATCGCGCGTGCTTTTTCAGTTCGTTTTCAATCATGCGTTGTTTCCAGCCGGCGTGCGATCCTTTGAGCAGGACCGCGCAAGCATGGAATAGTAACCCGATTCCCCAGCCGAACAGCGGCCAGACCACCCACAACCTGCCCGGCAGAAAGAACAGGTTCAGCAGGAACAGACCGGTATTGACGGCGACGAACACGGCGGCATGGATGGTCAAGCCGATCTTGCGTTCAACGGAGCGCTTGGCGTCTCGATAGGCGTTGGAATTTTGCACGATGATCTCCTCGAAAAATCTGTTTCAGGTCAGGCCAACGGCTTGCCAGAGCAGATGCCCGAGCCGGCGTTGCGGCAGAAAGGTGAATGCGCCCGCAACCAGCAGCGCGATGTAGGCATGCGTCATGCCGCGCCGATGCACATCGATGCGTCCCTTCACTGCGGCATAGACGGCTGCGCTGACCGACACCAGCGTAAATATGGAAAGCAGGTGGATCCAGGAAAAGTGCCCGCTGTTCTGGATGCCGAAGGACACCAGCGCCGCACTCAGCATCAGGCCCACCCACAGCCGGCCGAACAGGCGATGCAGGGGCGTGCCCTTTTTCAGCGTGAAGGTGAGGCCGCCGATCGCGATGGCGCCGGTGGCGGTCAGCACGTGGATGAGGATGACAGGCGTAAATTCCATGATGCACTCCTGAGAAATCGAACTGTTGGAGGCATTATGGGAAAGCGCCGGCGCAAACGATAGCGCGCTGCGACGAGGCGCCGCCTTGAAGGAGTGAAGCTCGGAATTTCAGGAGTAAACGGTGTTCAGAAGCCGACCGCCTGCCCGTCCCGTCGCGGATCGCTGGCGGCAATATAGCCATTTGCGGTTTTCCACACGAACTGGCCGGCGCCGAAATCCATATAACTGTCGGCAACGCTTTCGACGCGATGCCCGCGTGCCGCCAGCTCATTGATGACGTCGGCCGGCATCGTGTGCTCGATGTCAACCGACATACTGTTGGTCACCCGCCAGCGCGGGGCATCGCAGGCCGCCTGCGGCTGCTGGCCATACGCCAGCATGCGCACCAGGGTCTGCAGATGGCCTTGCGGCTGCATGTTGCCACCCATGACGCCGAAGCTCATTTGCGGCTCGCCGTCCCTGGTGACGAAACCGGGGATGATGGTATGGAAGGGGCGCTTGCCCGGCGCGACGCAGTTCGGATGCTTCGGGTCAAGACTGAAGCCATAGCCGCGGTTCTGCAGGCTGATGCCGGTTTCCGGAACCACCACGCCGGAGCCGAAACCCATGTAGTTGGACTGGATGAAACTCACCATCATGCCTTGCTCATCCGCCACGCTGAGGTAGACCGTGCCGCCCTTGGGCGGCGTGCCATGCTTGAAATCGGTCGCATGGCGCATGTCGATCATCTTCGCGCGTTCCCCGAGGTAGGCATCGTTCAGCATGTCTTCGGCGCTGACCTTGGTCATCGCGTGGCTGTCGGCCACCCAGCGGTAGGTGTCGGCGAAGGCCAGCTTCATCGCCTCGATCATCAGATGATGGCTGTCGGCGGAATCGACCGGATAACGCTTGATATCGAGCTTGTCGACGATGCCGAGCGCGATCAGTGCGGCGATCCCCTGGCCGTTGGGCGGGATTTCGTGCAAGGTGTAACCGGCAAAATCCTTCTGGATCGGCGTCACCCATTCCGGCCGGAAGCCGTCGAGATCGTCGAGCGTCATGGCGCCGCCATGCAGATGCGCGTGCTGTACCATGGCTTCGGCCAGTTCGCCGCGATAAAAGGCTTCGCCATGCGTCTCGCCGATGCGGGTAAGCGTGTGGGCGGCGTCCGCAAACACGAATTGTTCGCCGACTTTCGGCGCCCGCCGGTGCGGCATGAAGGCGCGCGCGAATCCGGGTTGGTCCTTCAGGAGCGGTATCGCCGCGGCCCATTTATGCTGGACAATGGGCGAGACCATGAAACCGCGCTCGGCCAGGTCGACGGCCGGTTCGAACAGGTCGAGGAAGGGCAGTTTGCCGAAGCGCTCCGACATCTCCACCCAGGCCGCCACCATGCCCGGCACAGTGACCGCATCCCAGCCGCGCTGCGGAATTTTGCCGCTGTGTTTTCTTGCAAAATAGGCGGGCGTCCACGCGGCGGGGGCCGGGCCGGAAGAATTCAAGCCGTGGAGCTGGCTGCCGTCCCACAGGATGGCGAAGGCATCGCCACCGAGTCCGCAGGAAACCGGCTCGACCACGGTGAGCGCGGCGGCGGCGGCGATGGCGGCGTCGACGGCATTGCCGCCTCGCAGCAGCATGCGCAATCCGGCCTGCGCCGCGAGCGGTTGGGAAGTTGCCACGACATTACGGGCAAACAAGGGAACACGCACGCTAGGATAGGGGTTGGTCCACTTGAATGTCGTCATGGCGTTTGGCTTTCATTGGAATTTGACCGGTGACGCAATGCAGCCGAGCCATTTTACGTGGCAATCCGGCCGCTGGTATTGATTTCTTTAATGAAAACGTCATCCCGTAAAGATGCCATTGATTGAATAACCGACAATGCTTTTGCTGCCTGCACGATAAAAAAATGCCGTCCGACAATGAACGATCTGCCGGAAATTCAGTCCTCATACTGTTCTTGATTGTCCCTGTTTTGAAGAGGTGAACCTTGCCGGATTCGATCCGAACCCTGTTCCAGCAACTCGCGCCCGCGGTGGATTTCTGCTCGCTGCGCCTGGTGGAAGAGAGCAGCGAACAAATGACGGTGCGCCAGGATGTCCTGCAGCCGCTCAGCACACGTATCGACCGCGGCGCGATGGTGACCGTGGTGCACGGCGGCGGCTACGGCTATGCCGCCACCAGCGATCTGAGCGCCGCCGGCCTGAAGGATGCGCTGGACCGCGCGCGCCGCTGGGCTGACGCGAGTGCCGGCCGCTCCGTCGTCGATTACGCGAAAATCCTCATGCCGAATCCGCGCGGCAGCTACGCCGGCACGGTCGCGCACGCTGAATCCCTGTCGCGCCGCGAGCTGATCGACCTGCTCATGCAGGAATCGAACGCCTGCCGCATCGACGCGCGCGTCGTCGACTGGTATGCCTCCTTGTGGCGCGTGACGACCTCGCAGCTCTATCTGACGGCCGATGGTGCCGAAGCGTCGCAGCAGTTCCAGTACCTGATTCCCAACCTCGCCGTGACCGCCCACGATGGCAGCGACACGCAGACGCGTAGCCTCGGCGGACAGTACAACGGCTATTGCCGGCAAGGCGGGCTGGAAGTACTGGAGCATGCCGCATTTCAGGGCGCCGGGCAGCGCGTGGCCGAACAGGCGCTGGCACTGCTGGCCGCGCCGAACTGCCCGGAAGGCACGATGGATCTGCTGCTGATGCCGGAGCAGATGATGCTGCAGATCCACGAGTCGATCGGCCATCCGCTCGAACTTGATCGCATCCTCGGCGACGAGCGCAATTTCGCCGGTACCAGTTTCGTCACGCTCGACATGTTCGGCCATTACCGCTACGGCTCCGAACTGTTGAATGTGACCTACGATCCGGAGCGCCCGGAGCAATTCGCCAGCTATCTCTGGGACGACGAAGGCAGCCCCGCCGAGCGCGCTCATCTGATCCGCAACGGCATTCTCGAACGGCCGCTCGGCGGCGCCATCTCGCAGTCGCGCGCCGGCATCGAGGGCGTGGCCAATGCGCGCGCCTGCAACTGGAACCGTCCGCCGATCGACCGCATGGCCAATCTCAACATCGAGCCGGGCGACACCAGCCTGCAGAGCATGATCAAGTCGGTCGAGTACGGCGTGCTGATGGACACCAACGTCTCCTGGTCGATCGACGATTCGCGCAACAAGTTCCAGTTCGGCTGCGAATTCGGCCAACTGATCGAAGACGGTGAACTCAAGGGCATCGTGAAGAATCCGAATTACCGCGGCATCTCGGCCACCTTCTGGCGCTCGCTCAAGGCCGTCGGCGACGGCAGCACCTTCAACGTGATGGGAACGCCGTTCTGCGGCAAGGGCGAACCCTCGCAGGTGATTCGCGTCGGCCATGCATCGCCAGCCTGCCTGTTCGGCGACATCGACGTGTTCGGAGGCGAATGATGCGACAGTATTTCCACGACATCGCCGCCTTCCTCGATACCTGCATCCGAGGTGGCGAGCAATACAAATGCTGGTTCTCCGCCGAGGCTTCTGACTTCGTGCGCTTCAACCGCAGCGCGATACGCCAGCCCGGCCATGTGCGCCAGATCTACCTGTCGCTCAACCTGATCGACGGCCTGCGGCACGCCGAGGTCACGTTGTCATTGGCCGGCGATCTCGCTGCCGACCGCGCACAGCTCGCCGACGTGGTCGACAAGCTGCGCGATCAATTGCCGGACCTGCCGGAAGATCCGCATCTCCTGATTGCCACCGAGGTGCATTCGACCGAACACATCGTCGCATCGCAACTGCCCGACAGCGCCGAAATGGTGGACGAAGTGCTTACCGCCGCGCGCGGACACGATCTGGTCGGCATACTCGCGGCCGGGCCGGTCTATCGCGGATTCGCCAATGCATTCGGCCAGCGCAACTGGCATGAAACCGCCAGCTTCAATCTCGACTGGAGCCTGTACCAGAGCCGCGACAAGGCGGTGAAGACGACCTGCGCAGGCTTCGCATGGGAAAGCGCCGCCTTCGAAGCGAAGTTCCGCAACGCGCTCGAACAGCTCGATATCCTGCAGCGTGAGCCGGTCACCATTCTGCCCGGCGAGTACCGCGCCTATCTCACGCCGACGGCGCTGAGCGAAATCATCGGCATGCTGAACTGGGGCGGCATCTCCGAGAAGGCGCTGCGTACGCGCCAAAGCCCCTTGCGCCGCATGCGCGATGAAGGTGTTGCGCTGAATGCCATGGTGAACCTGATGGAGGATACGGCGGGCGGCCTGGCCCCGGCGTTTCAGGGCGACGGCTTCATCAAGCCGGAGCAAGTGGCGCTGTTCGACCATGGCCGCCTGGCTGGCAGCCTGGTGTCTCCGCGCACTGCCAAGGAATACGGGATAGAGACCAATGGCGCGGATGGCAGCGAGTCCGCATCCTCGCTGCGGCTGGAGGGCGGCACATTGCCGGTGTCGCGCGTGCTCGATGAACTGAACACCGGCGTTTACATCAGCAATCTCTGGTATCTGAATTTTTCCGACCGCGCCAACTGCCGCCTGACCGGCATGACGCGCTTTGCGACCTTCTGGGTCGAAGGCGGGAAGATCAAGGCGCCGCTGAACGTCATGCGCTTTGACGACTCGCTGTTTCGCATCCTTGGCGACAAGCTGCTCGGCCTGACTTGCGAAACGGAATTGCTGATCGACAGCGATACCTACGGCCAGCGCAGCACGGGGAGTTCTGTGCTGCCGGGGGCATTGGTCAGGGACCTGAGCTTCGTTCTTTAGTCGGCGTCACCATTCCTCTCCCGCCTGCGGGAGAGGAAACCTGTCGCTCGTTGTTCAGATCACGCCCTTTTCCCGCAAGGCGGCGATCTGCTCCGTGCTCTGTCCGAGCATTTCACCCAATACTTCCTGTGTGTGCTGCCCCAGCATCGGCGGCGGCATGTCATAGCGCGGCGGCGTTTCCGACATCTTGATCGGGCTGCCGACCAGCATGACGTCGCCGCCGGTCGGATGCGGCAAATCGACGCGCATTGCGCGCGCCTGCACCTGCGGATTGTCGAACACTTCATCCAGATTGTTGATCGGTCCGCAGGGCACGCCGGCGGCTTCCAGTGCATCGATCCATTGCTGCTTGGTCCTGGTTTTCACCATCTCCGCCAGGATCGGCACCAGTGTGTCGCGGTGACGCACGCGCATCGGATTGGTGGCGAAGCGCTCGTCCACTGCCAGCTCGGGCCGTTCGCCGGCCTCGACAAAGCGGCGGTACTGGCCGTCGTTGCCGACCGCGACGATGATATGTCCGTCAGAGGTCGCGAAGGTCTGGTAGGGCACGATATTCGGATGCGCATTGCCCCAGCGTTTCGGCGGATTGCCGCTGGCCAGATAATTGGTGTTCATGTTGGCCAGCATCGCCACCTGCACATCGAGCAGCGCCATGTCGATGTACTGGCCTTCGCCGGTACGGTCGCGATGCGTCAGTGCGGCCATCACGCCGATCGTCGCATACATGCCCGTCATCAGGTCGGCAATCGCCACGCCGGCCTTCTGCGGACCGCCGCCGGGCAGGTCGTCGCGCTCGCCGGTAATCGACATGAAGCCGCCCATGCCCTGGATAATGAAGTCATAGCCGGCACGCTGCGCGTAAGGGCCGTTCTGGCCGAAACCGGTGATCGAGCAATAGATCAGGTCGGGCTTCTCGCGCTTCAGGGATTCGTAGTCGAGGCCGTACTTCTTCAATTGCCCGACCTTGTAGTTCTCCAGCACGACATCCGACTGGCGCGCCAGCTGGCGCACGATGTCCTGTCCTTCCGGACTGGCGATATCGAGCGTGATCGAGCGCTTGCCGCGGTTGGCCGCGAGATAGTAGGCGGCCTCGCTGGTGTCGTGGCCTTGCGCATCCTTCAGGTAGGGAGGACCCCAGTGGCGGGTATCGTCGCCGGCGCCCGGGCGTTCGACCTTGATCACGTCGGCGCCGAGGTCCGCCAGGTTTTGGGCGCACCACGGTCCCGCCAATACGCGGGTCAGGTCCAGTACGCGAATATGTCCAAGTGCTTTCTTCAGTGACGAACCAGCCATGTTTCGAATTGTTCTGCAGTTAAGGGTTGAGTATAGAAAAATCCCTGGGCGATGTCGCAGCCGTGCTCGCGCAGATACGCCAGCTGCTGCGGCGTCTCGACGCCCTCGGCCACCACGTCCAGCCCGAGCGGCTGCGCCATCGAAATGATGGCATCGGTAATGGCGCGTTCGTCCTCGTCGGCCGGCAGGCCCTGGACGAAGCTGCTATCGATTTTAACCTTATGCACCGGATAGCGTCGCAAGTACGCCATGTTCGAATATCCGGTACCGAAGTCGTCAATACTCAACCTGATCCGCAGATCGCTCATGCTATTCAACATCGATGCCGCCATCGTGTTGTGCTGCATGACGGTGCTTTCCTTGATTTCCCATTCCAGCCGATCGCTCGGCACCCCGGTTCGCTCGAGCGCGCTTTCCAGTTCGGACAGGAGCGCGCGGTCCATCAACTGGCTCGCGGAAAGATTGATCGCCAGGCTGAAGCCGTTCAGACCGTGCCGGCTCCATTCCTTCAGCTGATCGCAAGCGTCGTTCATCACCCATGCGCTGATCTGGTGGATCAAGCCGGCCTGCTCGGCCATCGGCAGGAAATGCGATGGCAGCAGGACGCCGTGCTGCGGATGCCGCCAGCGCAGCAAGGCTTCGACGCAACGCACCTCGCCGGTGCGCAAGTCGACCTGCGGGTGATAGTAATGCTGCAGCTCGCCTTCCTCGATCGCGCGCCGCAATTCGATCTCCAGCGTCGAACGGTTGACCAGCGCTTCGCCCAGACGCGGAGCGAACATCTGGTACTGGTCGCGCCCGGAAGATTTCGCGTGGTACATCGCGATGTCGGCTTTTTTCATCAGCGTTTCGATATCGGTGCCGTCGGAAGGGTAGAGCGCGATGCCGACGCTGGCCGAAATCTGCAGCTCGCGCCCTTGCAGGGAAAACGGGCTGCGCATGGTCTCGACGATCTGCATCGCGATGTCGTCGGCAATGCGCATGTCGTTCAGATTGCGCGCCAGCAGCATGAACTCGTCACCGCCCAGCCGCACTAGGATGTCATCCTTGCGTACCACGTTTTTCAAACGCATGGCGGCGGCCTTCAGTAGCTCGTCGCCCATGGCATGCCCAAGCGAATCGTTGATGTTCTTGAAGCCGTCGATGTCGATGAAGAACGCAGCCAGGGAATTCGCGTCGGCCGCGAGTTTCGGAAAGAAGTCCGCCGCCTGATCGAACAGGAAATGCCGGTTGGGCAAGCCGGTCAGGCTGTCGTGATGCGCGAGATGACGCAATTGCGCCTCCGCCTTGCCGCGTTCCACTTCATTGAAAATCAGCGTGATCAGGCCGGCGACGTTGTTGGCAAATTCGGCTTCATCCTTGCGCCACTGGCGTGGCTGCTCAAGCTGCGTGAATATCAACACGCCGCACACCGTGTCCCCGTGCCGCACCGGTGCCATCATCGTGGCCTTGATCGACACCGAATGAAAGTATTCGCAATGGATTGCCGCACGCGGATCCTGATCGACATCCGCGATCACCAACTGGCGCTCATTGCGCACCACACCCTGCAGCATGTCGTGAAAACTGTCGGCGAAACGCGCATCCGGCGCTTCATCGACCAGATTCTGCCGGATATCGTCATACGCCATCATGCAGCGCGTCGCAGCCGGATCGTCGCTGACTTCCCAATAGGCGCAGCGATGCGTGCCGAGTGCCTTGGCCGATGACTTCAGGATCACGTTCAATGCCGATGCCAGGTTGGCATGCGGCTGCTGGGCCATGCGGAACAGGCGATTCAGGTAATGCAACTGCCGCTTCTTGTCCGCCGCGATGCTGTCCTGTTGCTGCACCTCTTCCGTCACGTCGCGCGCATTGAGAAGCAGACCGGCGATTTCGGGGTGGGACAGCAGGCTGCGCGCATGCCCGGCGACGTGGCGCCATGATCCGTCGACATGCCTGATCCGGAATGCAAAGGGCGTCGACGTGTTTTCATCGGTGCCGGCCGCTTGTTCAAGTACCGCTTGCAGCTTCGGCGTATCGTCCGGATGCACCATGTCGCGCAGCAGCCTGGCGCGATCGCCGACGATTCTGTCGAACGCCGCATTGGCAAAGCTGAGCGTGCTGTCGCGATCGCAGACCAACACCAGGTCGGGCAGATGTTCGACGATGGCCTGCATATACCCGGCCGCGCTCACATCGGCTTCGTTTCTCGCCGGTTTGACCGGCTTCAATACCCAGATCGTGCAACGCGCATCCGTCAGGGTATCGATGCGGTTTTCGATCAGGTCAAAATCGATGGGTGCTCCGGCCTTGCTGTTGAGCTGGATGCGCGCGCTGCCGGCTGGAATGCGCCATTCCTCGCTGAGTCGGGATGCGTTCGTGCTCCTAGGGAAAAGCGCTTCAAGCGGTTGTCCGGCAAGCTCGCTTTCATCGAATCCGATCTGCTGCGCGAGCTGCGCATTCAGATGAAGAATGACGCCGTCGCGCAGAAACAGCAGCCCTGTATCGGCTCCGCCCAAGAGATCGGAAAGCGCATGCCATTCCTCGGGGAAAATGAAGGTCGCAGTGTCAAACGGGGCCGGATAGGAGCTGTCTGAGGACATGTGCGCGCATGGCGACGACTTCGGCCCGGAAGGCTCAGGCCAAACCCGTTTCGCCTTTGGATTAACGATTGGCATTAGACTACGTGTGGTTGAAGATCATTCCGAGATATAGATCAAGCCATGTGGTTTTTTCCGAAAATCATTGCGCATCGCGGCGGAGGAAAGCTCGCGCCCGAAAACACATTGGCAGCCATGCGCTGCGGACTTGCGCATGGTTTCCATGCCGTCGAGTTCGACGTGATGTTGTCGTCCGACAGCATTCCGGTCCTGATGCACGATCCGCAATTCGGCCGCACCGTGCCGGGCAAGGGCGCGGTCAATGAAGCGAGCGCCCGACAACTGGCGGCAATGGATGCCGGTTCCTGGTTCGGCCCGCAATTCGCCGGCGAGCCGGTGCCGAGCTTTGAGGACGTAGCGACTTTCTGCAAGTCAAATGGCATCTGGATGAATATTGAAATCAAGCCGGTTCCCGGTTTTGAGGTCGAGACCGGACGGCTTGTTGCGGAGTTGACCCGACGGCTGTTTGCCGAGGAGGTCGCTACCGGCATGTCCAAAGGCAACGCTGCTGCGCTGCCTCTTTTTTCATCCTTCTCGTTCGAGGCACTGGTAGCGGCAAAAACAGCCGCTCCCGAAATTCCGCGCGGCTATCTGGTTGATCGCATTCCAGCCGATTGGCGCGAAAAGCTGCGCGCACTGGATGCGATCGCGCTGCACACCAATCACAAGAATCTCACGCCCGGATATGCGCGCGCGATCAGGCAGGCAGGCTTTGGCTTGTTCTGTTATACGGTCAATACTCCGGAACGCGCGCGTGAAATATTCCAATGGGGCGTCGATGCGTTCTGCACCGACCGCATCGACCTGATCGGCGCGGACTTTGCGGTCGATTGATCCGCTTACCTCCCGTTACAAAGATTACAGTTGGCCTGTCGGCGAACCGTATGCGCCCGCCGTTGAAGGCAGCATGGGCATTTCACCCATACCTACTTCACTGAAAGGAAAGCAACATGAGAAAAACACAACTGATCACGGCTCTCCTGGCCACACTCCTTGCCGCACCGGTATTCGCGCAGAACGCCGCCACCTCGGTGCAACGCGACGTCAACCAGCAGCAGCGGATTGAAAACGGCCTGCAATCCGGCCAATTGACCACCCGCGAGGCGGCACGCCTTGAACGCGAAGAATCCCGCGTCGACCATGCCGAAGCGAAGGCATTGCGCGACGGCAGCATGAGTGCCCAGGAAAAGCGCAACATCAGCCGCCTGCAAAACGACGCGAGTCGCGACATTGCCGCGCAAAAGCATGACGCACAGACCGGCAATCCGGATTCGCCCTCCAGCAAGCGCATGCAGGCTGACGTGCAACGCAATATCAACCAGCAACAACGTGTCGAAAACGGCATCAAGGACGGTTCCCTGACCAACCATGAAGCTGCAAGAATGGAACGCGGCCAGGCACGTGTGAACCGGCGCGAATTCCAGGCCGGCCGCGACGGCCACGTGGGATCCGTCGAGCAGACAAGGGTGCAACGCACCGAAAACCGCCAGTCCGGCCGCATTCATCGGCAGCGGCATGACGCCCAGCATCGCGGTTGATCGACTGTCAATAGGGTTTTACTGTCATCGCGGGCCCGCCGACATGCTCCGGCGGGCCTTTTTTCGTTCCGCGAAGGGCGCTCAATGAAGAAGGGATATCACGTATAATCAACGGTTTGCAACGCATTCCCATCTTTTCGCCAAACATGAACTCGTCTGAAATCCGCGACAAATTCCTGAAGTATTTCGAATCCAAGGGCCACACCATCGTTCGTTCGTCCAGCCTGGTACCGGGCAACGACCCGACGCTGCTGTTCACGAACTCCGGCATGGTGCAGTTCAAGGACGTGTTCCTTGGCCAGGACAAGCGTGCCTACACCCGTGCGACAACCGCGCAGCGCAGCGTGCGCGCCGGCGGCAAGCACAACGACCTGGAAAACGTCGGCTACACCGCACGCCACCACACCTTCTTCGAAATGCTGGGCAATTTCTCGTTCGGCGATTACTTCAAGCGCGATGCGATCCACTATGCATGGGAATTGCTGACCAAGGTGTATGGCCTGCCGCAGGAAAAGCTGTGGGTCACGGTGTATCACGAAGACGACGAAGCCTATGACATCTGGGCCAAGGAAGTCGGCGTGCCGGCGGAGCGCATCGTGCGCATCGGCGACAACAAAGGCGCGCGTTACGCCTCCGACAATTTCTGGCAGATGGCAGACACCGGCCCTTGCGGCCCCTGCTCGGAAATCTTCTACGACCACGGCGCGGAAGTCTGGGGCGGCCCGCCGGGATCGCCGGACGCCGACGGCGACCGCTACATCGAAATCTGGAACCTGGTGTTCATGCAGTTCAACCGCGACGAGCAGGGCGTCATGCACCCGCTGCCGCGTCCCTGCGTCGATACCGGCATGGGCCTGGAGCGTATCGCCGCCGTGCTGCAGCATGTGCACTCCAACTACGAGATCGACCTGTTCCAGAACCTGATCACCGCTGCCGCGCGTGAAACCAATATCAGCGACCTCACCAACAATTCCCTGAAGGTGATCGCCGACCACATCCGTGCCTGCTCCTTCCTGATCGTGGACGGCGTGATCCCCGGCAATGAAGGCCGCGGCTATGTGCTGCGCCGCATCGTTCGCCGCGCCTTGCGCCACGGCTACAAGCTGGGCCAGACCAAGCCCTTCTTCTACAAGCTGGTCAAGGATCTGGTCAAGGAAATGGGCGCCGCCTATCCGGAACTGCCCGCCGTCCAGTCGCGCGTCGAGCAAGTGCTCAAGCAGGAAGAAGAGCGTTTCGGCGAAACCCTCGAACACGGCATGAAGATCCTCGAAGCCGCGCTGGCGAAGGATGCCGCGCGCCTCGATGGCGAAACCGCATTCACGCTGTACGACACCTACGGCTTCCCGCTCGACCTGACCGCGGATATCTGCCGCGAGCGCAATGTCGAGCTTGACCAGGCCGGCTTCGAAGCCGCGATGGAGCGCCAGAAGCAGCAGGCGCGCGCCGCCGGCAAGTTCAAGATGGCAGCCGGTATCGAGTACAGCGGTGAGAAAACGCGCTTCGTCGGCTACGAATCCCTCGCGCACGAAAGCAAGGTCGTTGCACTGTACGTTGACGGCGCTGTCGTCCATGAAGTCAACGCCGGCCAGCACGCGATCGTGGTGCTCGATTCCACGCCGTTCTACGCCGAATCCGGCGGTCAGGTGGGCGACTCCGGTTTGCTTGAATCCGTGTATGGCGACCAGGTCGTCACCTTCGAAGTGAAGGACACGCAAAAGATCCAGGCTGACGTGTTCGGCCATCACGGCGTGCTGACGCAAGGCCGCCTGCTGGTCGGCGACACGCTTAATGCCAAGGTCAATACCCGCCTGCGCGCGCAAACCATGCGCAACCACTCCGCAACCCACCTGATGCACAAGGCCTTGCGCGAAGTCCTCGGCAGCCATGTGGCGCAGAAAGGCTCGCTGGTCGATCCGGAGAAAACCCGCTTCGACTTCAGCCACAACGCGCCGCTGACCGCCGACGAGATCCGTCGCGTGGAAGAGCTCGTCAACCGCGAGGTCCTCGCCAATGAAGCGACCCAGGCGCACGTGATGAGCTATGACGACGCCATCAAGTACGGCGCGATGGCGCTGTTTGGCGAGAAGTACGGCGACGAGGTCCGCGTGCTCGGCATCGGCTCCTCGAAGGAATTGTGCGGCGGCACGCACGTCACGCGCACTGGCGATATCGGCCTGTTCAAGATCGTGTCCGAAGGCGGCGTCGCGGCAGGCATCCGTCGCGTCGAAGCCGTGACCGGCGAAGCCGCGCTGGCATTCGTGCAGAACCTCGCCGCGCGCATCAATGAAGCGGCCGGCGCACTGAAAGTCCAGCCGGAAGAACTGACGCAGCGCATCGTGCAAGTGCAAGACCAGGTCAAGTCGCTGGAAAAGGAACTCTCGACATTGAAGTCGAAACTGGCCTCCAGCCAGGGCGACGAACTGGTGGCCAAGGCCGTGGATATCAACGGCATCAAGGTTCTTGCGGCTACTTTGAACGGCGCCGATGTTCCGGTCCTGCGCGAGACCATGGACAAGCTGAAGGACAAGCTGAAAACCGCCGCCATCGTGCTGGCCGCCGTCAAGGACGGCAAGGTCAGCCTGATCGCTGGCGTGACGCAGGATGCCACTTCCAGGGTAAAAGCCGGCGACCTGGTCAACTTCGTCGCCCAGCAAGTCGGCGGCAAGGGCGGCGGGCGTCCCGACATGGCGCAAGCCGGCGGCACCGATCCCAGCGGCCTGCCCAAGGCGCTGGAAGGCGTCACCGACTGGGTTCGCCAACGCGCATGACGACCTACCAATACTGTCCGATGTGCGCCGCGCCTCTGATCGAGCGCGCGGACACCGGCGAGGGCGGCAGGATTCGCCTTGCCTGCCCGGACGGCCATTGGACGCACTGGGACAATCCGCTCCCGGTGCTGGCGGCGCTGGTCGAGGTAGAAGGTCGTATCCTGCTGGCGCGCAATGCCGCCTGGCCGGAAAAAATGTTCGCGCTGATTACGGGCTTCATGGAACGCGGCGAAACACCCGAACAGGGCGTCATGCGCGAGCTGAAGGAAGAAACCAATCTCGATGCGCATGAAGTCACGCTGATCGGCGTGTATGAATTCATCCGCAAGAACGAACTCATCATTGCCTACCATGTGAAAGCGTCCGGCGACATCCGCCTTTCCGAGGAACTGGTCGACTATCGGCTGGTCGCTCCCGAAAAGCTGCGTCCCTGGCGTGCCGGAACCGGTTATGCCATGGCCGACTGGCTGCGCGCACGCGGATTTCCCGTCGAATTCATCGATTTGCCGACCACTTCCTGATATCTTGCTGCCGGTTACTTGTTGCGTCGCACAAAAATGCGGTCAATTGGAGTAGAATTTCTGCATCTAAGCCATTCTGTAGACCGGAAATCATGGAATTTCAAAAAGACCTCGACGCACGCGGTTTGAATTGCCCACTGCCGATTCTGAAGGCAAAAAAGGCGTTGGCGGAAATGGCGAGCGGCGAAATACTGCGCGTCATTGCAACGGACCCAGGGTCGGTGCGCGATTTCCAGGCGTTCGCCCGGCAAACCGGCAACGAGCTGGTCGGCCAGGCCGAGAACAACAAAGAATTCACCTTCTTCATGAAACGCAAATAGGTCTGATATGCCGCATGGCAGGCGGCATTGATTTCGCTATTCTTCCTGGCGGAACAGGCACGCAAGCGGCATGCGCCGCCAATCCTTCTGCCGAGCAATCCTAGATCAGCTTTTTTGGATTTTTAGTGCGATTTAGTGCATACTCTCTACCAATTAATAGAACGGTCGTGCTAAATTTCAGCATGCTCTCTGGTTCTCTCTTATAATCACGGTTTGGTTTACGTTAACGTCAATTGTTTCTTTACAAAGGCAAAGCTATGAAAGTTTTGGTTCCAGTCAAACGCGTGGTGGACTTCAACGTCAAGGTCCGCGTGAAATCCGACGGTTCGGGCGTCGACACCGCCAATGTCAAGATGTCGATGAACCCTTTCGATGAAATCGGCGTCGAGGAAGCCACCCGCCTCAAGGAAGCCGGCAAGGCGACTGAAGTCATCGCGGTGTCCTGCGGCGTGACTCAGGCACAGGAAACGCTGCGTACCGCCATGGCCATCGGCGCCGATCGCGGCATCCTGGTCGAGACCGATGTCGAACTGCAGCCGCTGGCCGTTGCCAAACTGCTCAAGGCCGTGGCCGACAAGGAGCAACCGCAACTGATCATCCTCGGCAAGCAAGCCATTGACGACGACTGCAACCAGACTGGCCAGATGCTGGCAGCACTGCTGGGCTGGCCGCAAGCCACCTTTGCCTCCAAGATCGTGATCGACGGCGACAAGGCCAACGTCACGCGCGAAGTCGACGGCGGCCTGGAAAACCTGTCGCTGACGCTGCCTGCGATCATCACCACCGACCTGCGCCTGAACGAGCCGCGCTACGTCACGCTGCCGAACATCATGAAGGCCAAGAAGAAGCCGCTGGAAACCGTCAAGCCGGCCGATCTCGGCGTGGACGTGACGCCGCGTCTGAAGACCGTGAAAGTGACCGAGCCGCCCAAGCGTTCCGCCGGCATCGTCGTCAAGGATGTCGCCGAGCTGGTCAACAAGCTCAAGAACGAAGCCAAAGTCATTTAATTCAATTCAGATCAGGAACCCATCATGACAGCACTCGTCATTGCTGAACACGACAATGCTTCGTTGAAAGGAAGCACCCTCAACACCGTCACCGCGGCTGCACAATGCGGCGGCGACGTCCACGTCCTGGTTGCCGGCGGCAACTGCGGCGCTGCGGCCGAGGCCGCATCCAAGATCGCCGGCGTCGCCAAGGTGCTGGTCGCCGATGCGCCGCACCTGGCTAACGGCCTGGCAGAAAACATTGCCGAGCAAGTGCTCGCGCTGGCAGGCAACTACTCGCACATCCTCGCTCCGGCTACCGCCTACGGCAAGAATATCACTCCGCGCGTCGCTGCCAAGCTGGATGTCGGCCAGATTTCCGAAATCACCAAGGTCGACGCGCCCGACACCTTCGAGCGCCCGATTTACGCCGGCAACGCGATCGCCACCGTGCAATCGGCCGATCCGGTCAAGGTCATCACGGCACGTACTACCGGCTTCGATGCGGCAGCCATGGGCGGCAATGCAGCGGTAGAGCAGGTGACCCCGGTTGCCGATACCGGCAAGGTAGCTTTCCTGTCGCGCGAACTGGCCAAGTCCGACCGCCCTGAACTGACTGCCGCCAAGGTCGTCGTTTCCGGCGGTCGCGGCATGGGTTCGGGCGAGAACTTCAAGATCCTGGAACCCTTGGCCGACAAGCTGGGTGCCGCCATGGGCGCATCGCGCGCCGCGGTCGACGCCGGTTTCGTGCCGAACGACTGGCAAGTTGGCCAGACCGGCAAGATCGTTGCTCCGCAGCTGTACATCGCCGTCGGTATCTCGGGCGCGATCCAGCACCTGGCCGGCATGAAGGATTCGAAGACCATCGTCGCGATCAACAAGGATGCGGAAGCGCCAATTTTCTCGGTGGCCGATTACGGCATCGTGGGCGATCTGTTCGAGATCGTGCCGCAACTGGTTTCCGAACTCGGTTAAACAAGCAAGCAGGGCAGGTGTTCGCCCTGAAGAAAAACAATAGTTGAAAATACCGGGCAGGACCTGCCGGGTTTGTCGCGGAGTTGACAGGAAATTTTCCTGCATTCCGTAATAATTCCCGCAGTCCTGCCTTTTTTTGGAGTCTTAGATGAGCTACGTCGCCCCGCTGAAGGACATGCTGTTCGTTTTGAACGAACTGGCAGGTCTCCCCCAAGTGAATGCATTGCCCGGCTGCGAAGATGCAAGCCCGGAAACTGTCGAAGCGGTACTGGAAGAAAACGCCAAGTTCTGCAGCGAAGTGATTGCACCGCTGAATGTCGCGGGCGACAAGGAGCCGAGCTTCTGGCACGATGGCGACAAGGTCACCACCACCAAGGGCTTCAAGGAAGCCTTCAAGTCCTTCGGCGAAGCCGGATGGCAAGGCGTGCAGCACCCGGTGGACTTCGGCGGCCAAGGCCTGCCGAAGCTGGTCGCCACTCCCTGCATCGAGATGCTCAACGCGGCAAACCTGTCCTTCGCGCTGTGCCCGCTGCTGACCGACGGCGCGATCGAAGCACTGATGACCGCAGGCAGCGACGAGCAGAAAAATATCTATCTCGCAAACCTGATTTCCGGCAAATGGACCGGCACCATGAACCTGACCGAGCCGCAGGCAGGCTCCGATCTTGCATTGGTGCGTTCGCGCGCCGTGCCGCAGGGTGATGGCACCTACAAGATTTTCGGCACCAAGATTTTCATTACCTACGGCGAGCACGACATGGCGGAAAACATCGTCCATCTCGTGCTGGCTCGTACCCCGGATGCGCCGGAAGGTGTGAAGGGTATTTCGCTGTTCATCGTGCCGAAGTTCATGGTCAATGCAGACGGTTCGCTCGGTGCGCGCAATGATGTGCATTGCGTGTCGATCGAGCACAAGCTCGGCATCAAGGCCAGCCCGACTGCAGTGCTGCAATTCGGTGATAACGGCGGCGCCATTGGCACCCTGGTCGGCGAAGAAAACCGTGGCCTGGAATACATGTTCATCATGATGAATGCCGCGCGCTTTGCCGTCGGCATGCAAGGCATCGGCGTTTCCGAGCGCGCATACCAGAAGGCGGTGCAATACGCACGCGACCGTGTTCAGTCGCGCGACCTGGCCGGCTCCAGCGGCCCGGTGTCCATCATTCACCATCCGGACGTGCGCCGCATGCTGATGTCGATGCGCGCACATACGGAAGCAGCACGCGCATTGTCCTATGTGACCGCCGCCGCGCATGACGTCGCGCATCACCATGCGGATGATGCGACACGCAAGGCCAATCAGGCCTTCTACGAGTACATGGTGCCGGTCGTCAAAGGCTGGTCCACGGAAATGTCGATCGAAGTCGCTTCCAATGGTGTGCAGGTGCACGGCGGCATGGGCTTCATCGAGGAAACCGGCGCAGCGCAGTACTACCGCGATGCGCGCATTCTGACCATCTACGAAGGCACGACCGCGATCCAGGCCAACGACCTGGTCGGTCGCAAGACCGTACGCGACGGCGGCGCCACGGCGAAGGGCATCCTCGCCCAGGTCCGCAGAACGGAAGAGGAACTGTCTGCTGCCAACTCCGCCGAGCTGCTGGCAATCCGCAAGCAGCTCGCTGCCGGCTCCAAGGCGCTGGAAGAAGTGGTTGACTACGTTGTTACCAACATGAAGGCCGACATCAAGGGCGTATTTGCCGGCAGCGTGCCCTACCTCAAGCTGGCGGGCGTGGTGCTGGGCGGATGGCAGATGGCGCGCGCAGCCCTGGTTGCCGAGCGCAAGCTCAAGGCAGGAGAAGGCGATGCCAGGTTTTATCAGGCAAAGATTGCGACCGCGCGCTTTTTCGCAGATCACATCCTCGCGCAAGCGTCCGGTTATCGCACGGCGATCATCGAAGGAAGCGCCGGCGTACTGGCTCTCGCAGAAGAGCAGTTCTAAGCTGTTCGATGCGCATCAAGAAAGGCAGCCGCCAGGCTGCCTTTTTTTCATCCACAAGCGAACTCTCGGCGTTTTTTTGGATCTGCCATATTAAATCAATAACGTGCAGCGTCTCATCCGGAGGCGATCATGAAACGCATATTGGCAGTGGCAAGTCTGCTCGCCGGGTTAAGCATGCCGTGCTGGAGCAATGCAGAGGCGATCGGTGACATTACTACGGCGGATGCCATAGCGATTCATGAGGTCGTGCAGTCGCAGCTGGACGCATTGGCCAATGACGATGCGGTCAGCGCATTCGAACTGGCAACGCCGGAAAAGCGCCTGCTGATTGGCAGCCCGGACAATTTCCTGCGCATTATCAAGGAAGAATACAACCCCATCTATCGCTACCAGCGCGCGATATTTTCCAAGCCGGAAGTCGTCGACGGTGATGCCATCCAGGTAGTGCGCGTCACCGACGGTGTCGGGCATGTATGGGTTGCGATCTTCTCGATGCAGCAAGAAGACGACAGCAGCTGGAAGATCGACGGTTGTCAGTTGCTGGAAACGGCAAGCGTTTCAATCTAAATCAATCTTTGTCAAATTGGCAGGATACTTTCGCTCGTAGCGAACGAAAGTGTCTTGAATCGCGTTCTCTCCCTTCCTATAAATCGACATGCGGCGACATCGCCGCATGTCGTCCCGTCGAGCGCAGATTCTCGCGCTGCAGTTGATCGGAAATCTGCCTCGTGACATTACTCTTCAATTCACGGAGGCTAACATCATGGCCCGCAAATACATCGACTGTCGCGAATTCCCAAGCGACATGAATTGTTCCGTCGCGATTGCCGCGGATAACGATCAGGAGCTGCTGGACGCAGCGGTTCAGCACGCGGTCGCGGTTCACAAGCACCAGGACACCCCCGAGCTGCGGCAGCAGATCAAGCAGTTGTTCAAGGAGGGCACTCCGCCCATCGAGCGCCCGGTAAGCCACGCGCAATAGGAGCAAGGCAAAGGAGGGCAAGTCATGTCTACCTGGAAAATGAAAGGTGAATACCTGAAGAACTGCAACTGCCTTGCGACCTGCCCCTGCGACACGGAAGGATTTCCCAGTCCGCACAAGTATTGCGAGGGCATCGTCGGAATGCATATTACCGAGGGAAATTTCGGCGACGTCCGGCTTGATGGTCTGTACTGGGCCGGTATCGCGCACTGGCCGGGAGCGCTGCACGAAGGGAACGGGCGGCTGCAACCACTGATCGACGAACGCGCAAACGAAGAACAACGCGCGGCAATGCTGGAGATATTGAGCGGCAAGAACGGCGGACCGCTGTTTGAGATCCTCGCCGCGGTTTGTCCGACTGTCTATCCGCCGCAATTTGTGCCCTTCACCTGGGAATTCGACAAGGACGGGCGGCATGCGCGTCTGACGGCTGGAAAATTGCTGAAGGCGTCTTCCGAGCCCTTGACGGTGCCCGCCACCGGCGAGCAGCAACGCGTCAGGGTGGTGATGCCCGATGGCTTCGAATATCGAGAGATGGAAGTTGCAAGGTCGACCGAACTCGAAGCTAGCGGCGAAATCAGTTTCAGCTACAAAAACACGCACAGTTCGCTGGCGCAGGTCGAACATACGCAGGCAGGCCTGGCTGCATGAAACTGAATGACCATGATCGCGCGCCGCTACTTGCCGGCCTGTGCGGCGTCGCGGGTCTGTCCTGGGCGTACCTGATCTTCCAGGACTGGGCGATGCGCCACATGGATGTCGTCGAAATGGCCATGCCGAGCCTCGATGAGTGGGGTATGGCTGACCTGTTCCTGGTGTTTTCGATGTGGGCGATCATGATGGTGGCGATGATGCTGCCGTCGGTCACGCCAGTCGTTCTGTTGTTCGAGAAGGTGAATCGCCGCTATCGGGCGCAGCACCGGAGTGCGTCGGCCACATGGGCATTCCTGCTTGGCTATCTGACGATATGGACGTGCTTCAGTCTGCTGGCGACTGCGGGACAGTGGTGGTTGCACCACCTTTCATTGATCTCTCCCGGAATGGTTGCCAGCAACCGGACGCTGGCCGGAACCTTATTGATTCTCGCCGGCACTTACCAGTGGAGCTCGTTGAAGTTCGCCTGTCTGGCGCATTGCCGCTCACCGCTCGATTTCTTGATTCTGCGCTGGCGACCCGGTGGATGGGGAGCGCTGCGCATGGGTTTTACGCACGGACTTTATTGCACTGGCTGCTGCTGGCTCTTGATGGCTTTGCTGTTTGTGGTTGGCGTGATGAACCTGGCCTGGATCGTCGTGTTGAGCGCCTTGGTACTTGCCGAAAAGGTCATTCCGCGGGGAATCTGGCTGGCACGCGTCTCCGGAATTCTGCTGGCCTCCTGGGGAGTTTGGCTGGTGAGCACGACGTGAGTGCCATCAGCCATAGGCGCCGCCGGTAAACAGCAAATCGAAGGTGCGGGCTATGGCCGCGATCACGGCGATGGCGCCGCCGCCAAAGGTCAGCACAAGCAATATGGCAAGCGGCCAGCCCGAATCCGATTGCCGGCCGGAGTCGCGATTATGTAGCGCGTCCCATTTTTCGTCTGGCGTCAAGCCGATCACAAGGGCTTCAATAAAGCCGGCAAAAATAGATAAGGGAAACAGGACAAGATGTACCCATGCCCATACGTCTTTCTTCCCGTAAAGATAAAACCGGTGCACGCCGAGGCCGCCAAAAATCGAAGCGAAAAAGGCTGCGAGTGTCTTGTTTTTATGGGGTGTGGTCATCGGATTGCGCGCTTGGCCGTTGTATTCTTGTTAAAATGATTGATTGTCTACCGGGCGATACCGATACGGTCGCCCGACCGAGGCGTAGTGTGCATGAGGAAGGTCTGCAAAGCAACGCCATCGCAGATTGACTACCACCTCGCGTCCCATTACTAAACTTGCAGGAGCCGGGAAAAATAGGCTATAATTCCCGGCTTTTTCCGTCTTCGAACAATTTTTGGAAGCACATTATGGTCGTTATTCGTTTATCCCGTGCCGGCGCCACCAAGCGTCCTTTCTACAACATCGTTGCAACCGATTCGCGCAACCGTCGCGATGGCCGTTTTATCGAGCGCCTGGGTTTCTACAACCCGATCGCCGCTGGCAATGATGAAGGTTTCCGCATTGCGCAAGACCGCCTGGCACACTGGCAAGGCGTTGGCGCACAACTGTCGCCGACGGTTGCTCGCCTCGTCAAGGAAGCTGGCAAAAAAGCCGCTGCGTAATTCAGTTTGTCGATTAAAGCTGCATCGGGGATGACTATCCCTGACGATCTGGTGCTGGTTGGCTATGTGGCCGGCGCCTATGGTATCAAGGGCTGGGTCAGGATCCGGCCTTATTCGAGCGATGCCGATGCGCTGCTGCATGCAAAGACGTGGTGGCTGGACAAGCCTGCCCTGCGCGACGTCGATATGATGCAGGCCAAGATTCACGGCGAAGATGTAGTCGCCCAGTTGATGGGCGTGGCGGACCGCGATGCGGCCGAAGCGCTCAAGGGTGCAGCCGTGCAAGTGCGGCGCAGCCACTTCCCGCCGCTATCGGATGACGAGTTTTACTGGATTGATCTGATCGGACTGTCAGTCGAGAACCTGCAAGGCGAGAGCCTGGGAACGGTTGCCGACTTGATGGACAACGGTGCGCATCCGATCTTGCGCGTGCTTGAACCGGTGACTCCTGGTGGCGACAAGCCGCAGGAACATCTGATTCCGTTTGTCGACCAGTTCGTCAAGACGGTCGATCAGTCGGCAAGGAAGATAACGGTGGACTGGGGGCTGGATTATTAGCCCGGAATTGAGGGATCGGTGAAGATGCAATTTGATGTCGTCACGCTCTTTCCCGAGATGTTTGCCGCGATAACGCAGTCGGGCATCACCCGGCGCGCGTTTGAGCAAAAGAAATGTGCCTTGTCATTGTGGAATCCGCGTGATTTCACGACAGACAACTACCGGACCATTGACGACCGGCCTTATGGCGGCGGACCTGGAATGGTGATGCTGGCGAAACCTCTGGAAGCCGCCATCGAGGCCGCGAAAGACCGTCAGTTGCAACAGGGTTTGCCGAAACCTCAGGTAGTGTATCTGTCGCCACAAGGCAAGCCGCTCACGCATGACCGCGTGATGAGGTTCACAACCGAATCAGGCCTGATCTTGTTGTGCGGACGGTATGAGGCAGTGGATCAGCGTCTGCTGGACCGCTGTGTCGACGAGGAAATCAGTCTCGGCGATTTCGTTCTGTCAGGCGGTGAGTTGCCGGCAATGGCACTGATGGATGCCGTTATCAGGCAGTTGCCGGGCGTGCTGAATGACGATGTGTCGGCGGTCGAGGACAGTTTCGTCAACGGCTTGCTCGATTGCCCGCATTACACGCGACCGGAAGTGTACGAAGGCGTGTCGGTCCCGCCGGTATTGATGGGCGGGCACCATGCGGAGATTGAAAAGTGGCGGCGTGAACAGGCGCTGCTGGCGACCGCGAGAAAGCGGCCGGATTTGATCGTAAAGGCGCGCGAAGCAGGATTGCTGACGCGAGCCGATGAAAAGTTTTTGAGCAGTTTGTAGTTGTTGTATCGCGCGGGGTCATTCCCGTATTTGTAAAACCCCATCCTCTACCGGGCAACGACGTTGAAAGCGCCGGCATGATGGTCCAAGGAGCTGAAAAATGGACTTGATCCAGAAACTCGAGCAAGAAGAAATCGCCCGCCTGGGCAAAAACATCCCTGACTTCGCACCGGGTGACACCGTCGTCGTCAACGTCAACGTGGTTGAAGGCACCCGCAAGCGTGCACAGGCATACGAAGGCGTCGTGATTGCACGCCGCAATCGCGGTCTGAACTCCAACTTCATCGTCCGCAAGATTTCTTCCGGCGAAGGCGTGGAGCGTACGTTCCAGCTGTACTCGCCGCTGATCGCTTCGATCGAAGTCAAGCGCCGCGGTGACGTGCGTCGTGCGAAGCTGTACTACCTGCGTGAACGTTCGGGCAAGTCGGCACGTATCAAGGAAAAGCTGCCGAATCGTCGTACTGCTGCTGCGCAAGCCGCAGAGTAATCGACGCGTACTGCAGGAAAAAGGCACCCGCGGGTGCCTTTTTTCATTTCCGGCCAGTCTTTGGCAAACGGTATTCACGTTAGAATCGATAAACACTCCACTGCATGTTCCAGGAAACAATACATTGTCCAAACTGATTTTCGATCCAGAAGCGCTTCCCGTCGATTCGATCGCCGGCGAACCGGCGGTCGCGCCTGAGCGGCTGACCGAGGCATGGCTGCGCGAACGATTCGCCAGCCCGCCGTCATGGAATCCTGAAAACTTTGAAGAGCCTTTGATCCGCAAAGGTCTCGGCGAGCCGACACCGGCTTCGGTGCTCATGCCGCTGGTCGCCCGCGACGAGGGCTTCACCATGCTGCTCACGCAGCGTACCGCGCATCTCAACGATCATGCCGGGCAGGTCAGCCTGCCGGGCGGCCGGGTGGACGAGGCCGATACGACGACTATCGACACCGCGTTGCGCGAAACGGAAGAGGAAGTCGGCCTGCATCGGCGTCATATCGAAGTGCTTGGCACCCTGCCGGATTACATTACGGGCACCGGCTTCCGCGTTACGCCGGTGGTATCGCTGGTGCGACCGCCTTTTGATTTGCGGGCCGATCCGTTTGAAGTGGCGGAGATTTTCGAAGTCCCGCTGTCCTTTCTGATGGATGGCATGAACCATCAACGCCGCATGATTGAGTTGCCAAACGGGCTTGGACGGCGTGTCTTTTATGCCATGCCATACCAGCGTTTTTTCATCTGGGGTGCCACCGCCGGCATGCTGAGGAACTTGTTCCATTTTTTGCGGGCGTAGGGATTTGTCCTCCGTGCAGCCACCTGCATGGCGTTGCCTCGGCGACTTCGCTGCGGCGGTCCCGTTTGATTACCTTGTTGCGCTGCGTTATCGTATCGGTTGTATGACTATCAAGGCAGGCTGATGACCTTCTTCTCCATTCTCTTGGCGCTGTTATTCGAGCAACTCAAGCCGCTGCGCGCGGATAATCCGATGTATGCCGCATGCAAGCAATTGGCGGCACGCATGGAAGCGACGTTCAATGCCGGTGAGGAGAGGCATGGGCGCACGGCCTGGATCGTGACGATGCTGATCCTGATGGTGCCGACCTTGCTGGTGTACTGGTTGTGTGCAAGGATCAGCCCGCTTCTTGCGCTTGCATGGAATGTGCTGATTGCCTATCTCACGCTTGGCTTTCGCCATTACAGCCATTACTTCACCTCGATTCAGCTAGCGCTCAATAGCGGCGACGAGACCACGGCGCGCACACTGCTTGCCGAGTGGACCAGGCAGAACACAGCCGGCATGAGTGTGAGCGAGATTTCGCGCATTGCAGTCGAGAACGCGTTGATCACTAGCCATCGCAATGTATTCGGCGTGTTTTTCTGGTTCATCATGCCGCTTGGCCCGGCGGGGGCGATCATGTATCGCGTGGCCGAATATCTTGCGCGCGCCTGGAACGAACCAGAACACCTGAAGAACGAGCCGTTCGGCCGTTTTGCGACGAAGGCGTTTTACTGGATCGACTGGATTCCCGTGCGTCTGACGGCCATTGCGTTTGCCATTGTCGGCAATTTCGAAGACGCGGTGTACGCGTGGCGCAATTTTGCCGATCGCTGGCAGGACGAGGCCATCGGTATCATTCTGTCAGCCGGCGGCGGTGCGATGGGCCTGCGCCTGGGAACGGCGAATGAAACCGCGGCCGATATTCCGGTCGCCGATGCCGCCACGGTCGATTCCGCCAGTGCCGAGCCGGAGGCCCTGCCGGGCGAGGAGGCAACCGCGCGCGCGCTGCAAAGCACGGTCGGATTGGTGTGGAGGGCATTATTGCTGTGGATGCTGCTCCTGCTGTTGCTGTCTTTCGCCGTGTGGCTGGGCTGATTCCTATCAGCTGCGCGAAAGTGCTGCTACCTCTCATCGTCGGCAGTGCATTATCCTGGCCGGCAACGGTCTAATGGATGGTTCCTTTTCGAGGGACAGGAGCTTGGCGGAAAAGACTTCGAACGACGAAGTCACGACCGGACAACCGACGGTTGCCCACCTGCTGGGGCATCCCATAATATGGGATCTTGTTTCGCAACAAGTCTTCTATAAGATATAATATGCAAGAATTCTGAAAGCTTTGCGCCGCATAATGGCGCATGGCAAGGAGCCGGTTGCCGCACCAGAAGCAACCGACGCCGGAACAATAGCAACCGCTATAAAGGCAAGCCGCGCACATGGCAGATTCGACTAAACCCAAGATTGTTGCCCGCGAGTTTTTCATTCAAGGGGTTACCAGCGATGGCAGGCAGTTTCGCCCGAGTGACTGGGCTGAACGCTTGTGCGGTGTGATGTCCTGTTTCCGCCCGGAGGGAAGTGGTGGGCCGGGTGCCCATCTGCGCTACTCGCCTTATGTGCGGCCGACCGTGCTTGGCGGCGTGAAATCCGTGGTCGTCAACGAAGCCTTGCGCGAAATCGAGCCGCTGGCTTTTCACTTCGTCGTTGATTTCGCGAAAGACAACGACCTGCAGATCGTGGATGCATGCTTGTTGCCCGAAACGAATGAAAAGCTGGCCTGATCGGCACTATCCAGTTTCCTCTCTTTCTGTTTTTCTCCCGTACTGCCTTCGCGATTCCACTTCACCAAACCGAGCCGGGAACGCGTTCAGATCGATCGCTTTCCCCGGAGCGTTGCCGAACGGTCTTGCCACAGTTTGTAGGCCAAGGCGGCCGTGATGCCGAAAACCGCGTGTGCCGCAGCCGTGATCCAGTCGCGGCTAGCCTCAAACCAGGGGAACAAGGCGGTAAATCCATACATGTTGATCGCGAAGAGCGACAACCCGGACAGGCAGCCCGCAAGCGCAGACCTCCATCGGCTCAGATTTTCAATAAATGGCGCCAACAACAATCCGTACACAAGCGAGAGCGCGAGGTGCACTACGCTTGCCACCAGCATGATTCTCAAGTCAAAAGTGGCCGGCGGCGGGAGGATGGTCGGGCCCAGCACGATTGCCGCCGCGAGCCGTGTATCGCGCAGCAGCAAGTCGACCGGCGGGTAGGAGTCCACCCACCACAAGGTGACTTGCACGATTGTCGCAATGCCTCCTGCGACAATGCCGGCCGCGCCGGCGGCCGCCCAGTTGATCTTCGGCGAGGGTATGCTTTTCACGGCGGGAGGCAATTCATGGTACGTGGCGTCGATCAGGTGCGCGCCCAGCTTGCGGGCCAGCGCTTCGGCACCTTGCTGCATGAGTGCGTGGTGATTGCTTGCAAACACGCTGCGCACGGCCGGTGCGGCCAGATTCATCCACAACCTGGTGGTGTGCACATGCCATTCGTAATGCACGGTAGTGATGTCGTCATGATGAGAGAAGGTCCAGCGGCCGATGCCTTCCAGATCGCCGCTCACGCTGGCTTCGAGTACGTTTAACGGTACGATCCGGGTCGCACAGGCATCGAAGCGCAGCCGGTACGGCAGTTTCCCTTTCCAGATATAGCGCCGTACGCTGCCGATTCCATTGGCGTCGCCTTCAGCGCAGTGCTCGACAGCATCTGCGCCCGGCCACCAGGCGGGCCACTGGAGCGAGTCGAAAATGGTATCGAAGACATGCTGCAAGGGCGCCGCAATGTGCCAGACGGCGACTAAGCGGTACTCGGTCATGGGAGATGGTCATTTGACAAGGAAAGTCTATCGTAATGCCCGGCTTCAGCCTCAGGATTGATGTATTTCGCCCGCGGGACTGAAAGCGATTTGGAGAAGGGTGACAGCCGTCCGGAATTGTTTCAATTACGACATTTATTTCCTATAAGAAATAAGTTACCCTATTGCAGGGAGAAGCACGTCCAGGCGGCTATTCTTCTGTCGAGTTTCCAAAACCAACCGGAGCCGGGATGTTTCGCAGCCGTCTGTCATTCAATCTGTCGATCGCCACCGTGCTGGCGACGGTGATTGGCCTGACCTGCACCTCGGCACTGTTCCTCGGCCTGCGCAGGCTGGAACATGACAAGATTGAGCTCGATTTCCAGCAGCACGCCAACGCGCGCATCCTGAGCGTGCAACAGCAACTGGACGAGGCGGTTCAGGTGCTGCGGGTGATCAATCAGCTGTTCGCAACGTTCGGGCAGGTCAGCCGCGAGCAGTTCCGCGAGTATACGCAGCCGCTGCTCGGTCGTTACCCCTATGTTCAGGCTTTCAACTTTCATCGTTTTATCGCCAGCGGTGAGCGCGCGGCGTATGAAGCCGGCATGCGGGCGCAATTTCCCGGATTCATGATGACGCAGCTCCG
This sequence comes from Herbaspirillum sp. ST 5-3, assembly GCF_004804275.1. Taxonomy (GTDB): domain Bacteria; phylum Pseudomonadota; class Gammaproteobacteria; order Burkholderiales; family Burkholderiaceae_D; genus Noviherbaspirillum. Next base: position 39,498 of record NZ_STGI01000009.1, on the reverse strand, counting down.
GGGCGGCAAACCGGTTCCTGCACAGCCGCGCGATCGCTATCTGGTGGTTGATTACATCGAACCCATGCGCGGCAATGAAGCGGCATTCGGCATGGACGTCTCGCCCAACAAGCAGCTGCGAGACGCCGTGCAATATGCGATCGATTCGGGCAAGCCTGCATCCACCGGTCTTCTGCAACTGGCGCAAGGGGAGGGGTTGCGGCGTGGCTTCCTGGTGGTGATGCCGGTCTACAAGCATGGTGCGCCGCTGAGCAGTGTTGACGCGCGACGCCGCGCAGCTATCGGCGATACTGCAGCGGTGTTCGATGCTTCCGGTGTCATCGAAAAGCTGTTGAATGATGATGGCCTGCTGAATACGCGCGCGCTCGACATCAGCGTGTATGCCGGCGGCGCGCTCGACGAACGATTGCTGGTCTATCGACAGGGGGCGGCGGCATCGATCGATACGGCGACACCATGGGTGCCGCGCTGGGTAGTGATGGACCAGCCTGACAGTATCGTGCGCAATCTTGAGGTTGCAGGCCGCGTCTGGAGCATCAGCGTAGCGGCACGTCCGACGCTGTTCTCCGCACGGCACAACGGTTCCTTGTACGGACTGGTGGCTGGCGTGCTGGTCAGCCTGCTGCTCGCCGCTTATGTGCAAGCGCTCGTCGTGCGTTCGCGGCGGGTCCACAAGCTGGTTGAGCAGCGCACCGGGGAACTGCGGCTGGCCAACGAATTGCTGGTCGATGACATTGCCGCGCGACGCCGCGCGGAAGAGGGGCTGCGATTGCGGCAGCGCGCGATCGATGCCAGCGCCAATGCCATCATCATCACCAGTGCCGTGCCGCCCGAGTATCCGATCGAATACATCAATCCGGCATTCGAGCGCATTACGGGCTATTCCGCGGCCGATGTCGTCGGACGCAGTTCCGCGGTGCTCTGGGCACATGACCGCGATCAGCCGGAAATCGAGGAACTCCGTGCCGCCGCGCGCGAAAAGCGCGAAGTGCATACCATCCTGCGCAATTACACCAAGGATGGCGAGATGTTCTGGAGCGACGTCTATCTCGCTCCGGTGCGCGACGAAGCGGGAGAGGTGACGCATTTTGTGGTGGCTTTGTACGACATCACCGCGACCAGACGCTATCAGGCCGAGCTGGAATTCCAGGCCAACTGCGACACCTTGACCGGTCTGGCCAACCGCAATCTTCTGCATGACCGCCTGCGTCTTGCGATCGCCTATGCGGAGCGCTACGGCAATCCGGCGTGGGTGCTGTTCATCAATCTCGACCGCTTCAAATTCGTCAACGACACCCTTGGCCATCGCGCCGGGGATGAGGTCCTGAAATGTGTCGCCAAGCGATTGCAGGAAGTGGTGCGCGATACCGATACCATCGCGCGCTTGTCGGCGGATGAATTCGTGCTGGTGCTGCCGGAGCGGGCCGACGACAACCTCTCGCCGGCCGTGGTACAGCGCATCATGGATGCGATTGCGCCGCCGATCATGATCGAGGGATATGAATTCGTAATGGGATGCAGTGTCGGCATCGCGGTTTGCCCGAACGACGGCACCGATCCTGACGTACTGATCAAGCACGCCGGCATTGCGATGTATCGCGCCAAGGAAATCGGACGCAACAACTTCCAGTTCTATACTGCGACCATGAATGAGCGGGCCATGGAGCGCTTGCGAATCGAGGGCGATCTGCGCAATGCGCTGGAACGCGAAGAGTTCGAACTGCATTATCAGCCGCAAGTAGACCTGGCCACGGGGCGTGTGCTCGGCATGGAAGCGCTGATCCGCTGGCGACATCCGTCGATGGGCATGGTGCCGCCGGTACGATTCATCCAGTTGGCCGAAGAGATGGGCTTGATCCTGCCGATCGGGACCTGGGTGCTGCGAACCGCGTGTCGCCAGAGCGTCGAATGGCAGCGCGCGGGACGCGGGCAAGTGCGGGTGGCGGTCAATCTGTCGGCACGCCAGTTCTATCAGCAGGATCTGGTGGCGACAATCAGCGAAATCCTGGAGGAGACCGGCATCGCGCCGCAACTGCTGGAGCTGGAGTTGACCGAGAGCATGATGATGAGCGACGTCGAGCATGCGGTCGGCATCCTGCGCAAGCTGAAGGCGCTTGGCCTGCACCTGTCGATCGACGATTTCGGCACCGGCTACTCCAGCCTGTCCTATCTCAAGCGATTCCCGATCGACCTGCTGAAAATCGACCAGTCCTTTGTGCGCGATATCACGGTCGATCCGGACGATGCAGCGATCGTCTTGTCCATCATTTCGCTGGCACACAGCCTGCGCCTGAAGGTGGTTGCGGAGGGTGTCGAGACCGAGGCTCAGCTCGCCTACCTGCAGCGGCATGGTTGCGATTTCGTGCAGGGTTTCTTCTTCAGCCACCCCTTGCCTGCGCAGGAATGCGCGCAGCTCATTCAACGCGACATGCTCGTGTTCCACTCGGCGGCAAAGGGCGCGCCGCGCTTGCAAACCAGGACGCTTCTGATCATTGATCGCGATCCGGACGTAGTCCGTACATTGCGTCGCTTGCTGCTGCAGGACGGATACCAGATTTTGCATGCGTTCACGGCAGACGAGGCATTCGAGTTGATGGCGCGGCATGAAGTGCATGTGACCTTGTGCGAGCAGGGCATGCCAGCCCGGAACGGATCAGACCTGCTGGACGCGGTGAAGGAAAGACATCCGCATGCGATTCGCATCCTGCTGGCTTGCGACGAAGAGGAAGAAGCAGCGATCGATGCCATCAAACGCGGCGAAATCTTCCGATTCTTTACTCGTCCATGGAATGACAAGACCTTGCGCGACATCATTCGTGATGCGTTTCATCACCACACCCTGTTGCGCGATGCTCAAGCCGAACGCATGCGCGCCCGCGCCTGACATTCGCCGTCTCCCGCCCGGCTGAATATCCCTTTTTCAATGATCGCGGCTAGCCTGTGCCTGCTTCAATGGTCTTGATCGGCAGCCATTGATGCACTACGTTGAAATGTGAGGGCAAGCCGGAACGCTTGCCAGTGTTCGACGATCGAAACGGCAAACAACAACGGAGTGCGCAATGGCAACGACGAGAACGGAACATGACACGTTTGGCGCCATCGAGGTGCCTGCTGACCGGCTGTGGGGAGCGCAAACTCAGCGCTCAATGCAACATTTTCGAATTTCCTCGGAGCGCATGCCGGTTCCGCTGATCGTGGCATTGGCGCAGGTCAAGCGCGCCTGCGCGCTGGTCAATCGTTCCCTGGGCAAGCTCGAAGAAAAGAAGGCGAACGCCATCATCGCGGCGGCGGCGGAGGTCATCGACGGGCGATGTGGGGAGGAATTCCCGCTTTCCGTCTGGCAAACCGGATCCGGCACGCAAACCAACATGAACATGAACGAGGTGCTGGCCAATCGCGCGTCCGAACTGCTTGGCGGTGTGCGTGGCGAAAGCAGGCTGGTGCATCCGAACGACGAGGTGAATCTCGGCCAATCCTCCAACGACGTTTTTCCGACGGCGATGCATGTGGCCGCCGTGAGCGTCATGACGAATGCGCTGCTGCCGGCCTTGCGTGCATTGCGCGGGACGCTGGATGCCAAGGCGGCGGCCTTCGCTGACGTGGTCAAGATCGGTCGCACGCATTTGCAGGATGCGACGCCGCTCACGCTGGGCCAGGAGTTTTCCGGTTATGCAGCCCAGCTCGATCATGCGGCAGCGGCCATCAGCAGCGCCTTGCCGGCCTTGTCCGAACTGGCGATCGGCGGCACTGCGGTAGGCACGGGATTGAATGCTCCTGCGGGATTCGGCGAGCGGGTGGCCTCGGAGTTGGCGCGCGCGACGGGATTGCCGTTCAGGAGCGCAGCCAACAAGTTCGCCGCGCTGGCGGCACACGACGCCATGGTGTCGGGCCATGGCGCATTAAAGACCTTGGCGGCGGCCCTGATGAAGATTGCGAATGACGTGCGCTGGCTGGCCTCCGGTCCGCGCTCCGGGCTGGGTGAAATCACGATCCCGGAAAATGAGCCGGGCAGCTCCATCATGCCCGGCAAGGTGAACCCGACGCAGTGCGAAGCACTGACGATGCTGTGCTGCCAGGTCTTCGGCAACGACGTCGCGATCAATTTCGGCGGCGCATCCGGCAATTTCGAACTCAATGTGTACAAGCCGCTGATCGCGCACAATTTCCTGCAGAGTGTGCGCCTGCTGGCCGACGGCATGGACAGCTTCGACCGGCATTGCGCGCGCGGCATCGAAGCCAATCGTGTCCGCATCGCCGAGTTGATGGAGCGCTCGCTCATGCTGGTCACCGCATTGGCGCCGCACATCGGCTACGACCGCGCGGCGCAAATCGCCAAGCGTGCGCATCATGAGGGCAGTACCCTGAAAGAGGCCGCAATGGCGCTGGGCTATGTGACGCCGGAGGACTTCGACCGCTGGGTGCGGCCTGCGGCGATGACGCATCCTGCCAGTACCTAGAATCAGTCTCGGCTCGACAGAATGACTTGCTCGCGAAACCAGCGATTGGCCGGATCGTTGTCGACGTTCGCGTGCCAGTACAGGAAAACGTCAAAGGCCGGCACTTCCAGCGGAAAGGGGATGATCTGGTTGCCGAACTGTTCGTTGGCGATTTGCGCGTAGCGGCCGGGCATGGTGAGCAGCATGTCGGTCTGGCTGACGACGCGACAGGCGGCGAAGTAGTGCTGGCAGCGCAGGCGAATATGCCGCTCCAGCCCGAAGCGGCTGAGTTCGAAATCTTCCAGTCCGGGGCCGCGCCGGCGCGAGCTGGCGAGGATGTGGTCTTGTTTCAGGTAGGTGTCGATGTCCAGCTTGCCGTCGATGGCCGGATGGCCCTTGCGCGCGACGACCACCGTCGAGTCCTGGTAGATCCGCGTGTGCAGGATGTCGCTCGACAGCGGCAGCAGGACGTCGATGGCGCCGTCGAGCGTGCCGGTGGCCAGTTCGGTTTCCAGTTCGCGCCGCTCGACCTGCATGGCAGCAATGTCCACCAGCGGGGCGGTTTGTCGCACGCGTCGCATCAGCGGCGGCAGGATGGTGGCCTCCAGCACGTCGCGCAGCGCAATATTGAAGCGCTTGCCGGTGGTCTCGGGATCGAAGGCATGCAGCCCATTGAGCGTGACCTCCAGCCCGCGCAAGGAGCGCCGAATTGGCTCGATCATGCTGCGTGCCAAGGGCGTTGAAACCATTTTGTGGCCCTGACGGACAAACAGTGGATCGTCGAACATCAGGCGCAGGCGACTCAGGGCATGGCTGATGGCGGGCTGCGTGAGGCTCAGTTTCTGGCTGGCACGGGTGACGCTGCCTTCGGTGTAGATGGCTTCAAAGACCGTAAACAGGTTCAGATCGACGCGCGATATATGCATATCGTTTATGTGATTCGATAATAACTATTCATTTGATCGATTCTATACCTGGCGATATGCTTCCCACAACAGATAACGCATGAGAAGGCAAGCGTACGATGGGGCAAATCTACCTGGTTCGTCACGGACAAGCATCATTCGGCAGCAAGAACTACGACCAGTTGTCAGAGCTCGGCGCCGAGCAGGCGCGCCTGTTGGGCGAGTGGTTTGCCAATTCCCATCAGAAGTTTGATCGCGTTGTCACCGGCAGCCTGAAGCGTCATCGGCAGACCGCCGATGCCTGCCTGATGGCGCTGCCGAAGGCGCTGCGCGTTGAAACCGAATGGGAACAGGATCCTGACTTCGACGAATACAACCATCATGAAGTGATGGTGCGCCATCGTCCCGACTTCGAAGACCCGGAGGCCGTCAAGCGCTTCCTGGCATCCGGCCCGAGTGCGCGCCATGCCTTCCAGGAAATGTTCGAGGCAGCCATGACGCGCTGGATGGACGGCGAATTCGACGCCGACTATGACGAGCCGTGGCCGGCGTTCAAGCAACGCTGCGTGAATGCGCTGCAGCGTCTGCTCGAAGGCGCGGACAAATCGCAAAGCATCATCGTTTTCACCTCCGGCGGAACGATTTCCGCGATCTGCCAGCATCTGCTCAAACTGCCGGACCGGCAAATGGCCGAGATGAACTGGTCGCTGGTCAATTGCGGCGTCACCAAGTTGCTGTACCGCCCGGGTCGGGTCACTCTCAGCTACCTCAATAATTATTCCCACCTTGAATGGCTGGGCCAACCGAATACCATTACTTATCGCTAACATGACAAACGCAAACCTGTTCGACCTCAGCGGAAAAATCGCACTCGTCACCGGCGCCAGCCGCGGCATCGGCGAATCGATCGCCAAGACCTTTGCCGCCTATGGCGCACATGTCATCGTTTCCAGCCGCAAGGCGGAAGCCTGCGAGACGGTGGTCGCCGCGATCCGCGAAGCAGGCGGATCGGCTGAAGCGATCGCCTGCCATATCGGCGAAATGGCGCAGATCGAAGCCATGTTCGCAGCCATCGAAAAGAAGCATGGCCGCCTCGACATTCTGGTCAACAATGCCGCGACCAATCCCTATTTCGGCCACATTCTCGATACCGACCTCGGATCGTTCCAGAAGACGGTCGACGTCAATATCCGCGGCTATTTCTTCAGCTCGGCGATCGGCGCGAAGCTGATGGCCAGGAATGGCGGCGGCAGCATCATCAATGTCGCCTCGGTCAACGGCGTCATCCCCGGCGACATGCAAGGCATTTATTCGATCACGAAGGCGGCGGTGATTTCGATGACGCATGCATTCGCGAAGGAGTGCGGCACGTCGAAAGTGCGGGTGAACGCATTGCTGCCGGGCGCGACCGACACCAAGTTCGCTTCGGCGCTGATGCATAACCCGGAAGTGCTCAACAAGCTGCTGCCGCATGTGCCGATGCGCCGCATCGCGGCTCCGGACGAAATGGCGGGAGCGGTGCTGTACTTGGCATCCGATGCGGCGAGCTATACCACCGGCACCTGCATCAATGTCGATGGCGGTTATCTGATCGGATAGGTTTAACGAAGGAAGAGAAGCAGGAGACAGCAAAAAGAAGATGGCGGCAGGGCGGGTTCGCCCGTCCTGCAAAGCCTGTCTCCTCAACAAGGATTGGCACTTAACTGTCCGTGCATGCATGCACAATTTCATGGAGCAACAAATGGACTTCGAATACAGCCCCAAAGTCAAGGAACTGCAAAAACGCCTGATCGCCTTCATGGATGAGCACATCTACCCGAACGAGGCGAATTTCTTCGGCGAGATCGAGCAAAACCGTGCCAAGGGCAATGCCTGGGTGCCCACGCGGATCATTGAAGAACTGAAGGAAAAAGCACGGGCGCAGGGCCTGTGGAACCTTTTCCTGCCGGAGTCCCATCGCGGTGCCGGCCTCACCAATCTCGAATATGCGCCCCTGTGCGAAATCATGGGCCGCGCCTTGTGGTCTGCCGAGGTGTTCAACTGCTCCGCGCCGGACACCGGCAACATGGAAACGCTGGAACGCTATGCCAGCGAAGAATTGAAGCAGCAATGGCTGGTGCCGCTGCTGGAAGGGAAGATTCGTTCCTGCTTCGCAATGACCGAGCCGGCGGTAGCGTCGTCGGATGCGACCAACATCGAATCATCGATCGTGCGCGACGGGAACGAGTATGTGATCAATGGCCGCAAATGGTGGTCGTCGGGCGCCAACGATCCGCGCTGCAAGGTGTTCATCTTCATGGGCAAGACCGACCCGAGCGCGGAGAAGCACAAGCAGCAATCGATGATCGTTGTGCCGCGCGATACCGCCGGCGTGAAGATCGTTCGTCATTTGCCGGTGTTCGGTTACGACGATGCGCCGCATGGCCACGGCGAGGTGCATTTCGAAAACGTCCGCGTGCCGGTAGCCAACATTCTGCTCGGCGAGGGCCGCGGTTTTGAAATCGCGCAGGGTCGCCTCGGGCCGGGCCGCATCCATCACTGCATGCGCCTCATCGGTTTGGCCGAGCGCGCACTGGAAGACATGTGCCGCCGCAGCCTGAAGCGCGTCGCTTTCGGCAAGCCGATCGCCGAGCAGACCGTGACGCTGGAGCGCATCGCGAACGCCCGCATCCTGATCGATCAGGCGCGCTTCCTGGTGCTGAATGCGGCCTACATGATGGACACCGTGGGCAACAAGGTCGCCGCCAAGGAAATCGCGATGATCAAGGTGGCCGCACCCAACATGGCTTGCCAAGTTATTGACTGGGCCATTCAGGCGCATGGCGGCGCCGGGGTGTCGAACGACTTCGGTCTGGCCTATTCCTACGCGCAGGCACGCACGCTGCGCCTGGCGGACGGTCCGGACGAAGTGCACCGCAACCAGATCGGCAAGATGGAACTGCGCAAGTACAAGTAAGAAGAATGGGCGGTGCCAGATCGGTCGCGACGGCTGGTCTGTCGCCTGCCTGCGGGGTTTGGGACGAACGAGACAAGTAGATCAAAGTAGATCAATGAGCGGACAAAATTTTTCGGGCAAGTCGGTGCTGGTCACCGGCGGCGCAAGCGGCATCGGGCGCGCTGCGGCACTGGCCTTTGCGCGCGAGGGTGCGCGCGTGGCGGTATCGGACGTGGACGCCGCCGGCGGCGAACAGACGGCGAGCATGATCAATCAGGCCGGCGGAAATGCGATCTTCGTCAAATGCGACGTGTCGCAGGCGGCGCAGGTCGAAGCCTTGATCGACAAGATTGTGGCCAGCTTCGGCCGGCTCGACTGCGCGTTCAACAACGCCGGAATCGAAATCGAGCATGTGCGCCTGGCCGACGCCGAGGAGGCGACCTTTGACAAGCTGATGAACGTCAACGTCAAGGGCGTGTGGCTGTGCATGAAGTACGAAATCCGCCAGATGCTCAAGCAGGGCGGCGGCGCCATCGTCAATACCGCCTCGGTGGCGGGATTGGTCGGCGCACCCTTGCAGCCGATTTATGCAGCGAGCAAGCACGCGGTGGTCGGATTGACCAAGACGGCGGCGGCCGAATACGGGCGCACCGGCATTCGCGTCAATACGGTGTGCCCGGGCATCATCCGCACGCCGATGATGGATCGTGCCATCGAGCGCGAGCCCAAGCGCGAAAAGATGATCCAGAAGGCGCATCCGATCGGGCGTCTCGGTGAAGCGGAGGAAATTGCCAATGCCGCGCTCTGGCTATGCTCGGATAGCGCGTCCTTCGTGACTGGCCATCAACTCGCGGTCGATGGAGGATTGACAGCGGTCTGATCGCTTCAGCGAAGGGATCGGGCGAGTGATGCGGTAGAACAAGAAACAGAAAAGAGGTTGTGCAAGCATGAAACGCGACATCAAGCATTTCCCCTGGATCAAATCCTATCCGCCCGGTGTGTACTGGGATGCGGAATTGCCGATCATGCCGGTGCAGCAATTGCTGGACGATGCAGCCGCGAAATGGCCCGACCGGCCGGCGCTCGATTTCATGGGACGGAAGACGAGCTATCGCGAACTGGCCGTGCTGGTCGATCGCGCCGCAAAAGGACTGCAGCAGCTCGGGGTCAGACCCGGCGTGCATGTCGGGCTCTACCTGCCGAACACACCGCACTACGTCATCAGCTTTTTCGCGGTATTGAAGGCGGGCGGTGTTGTGGTCAATTACTCGCCGCTGGATGCGGAGAAAGTGCTGGCGCATAAAGTCGAGGATAGCGAAACCGATATCCTCATCACGCTCGATCTCGCCGTGCTCTATCCGCAACTGGCAAAGCTGCTGGGCAGCACGCGCGTGAAGAAGCTGGTGGTCGGCAATATCGCCGAAATGACTTCGCATCCGGATGCGGTGCGAGCGCAGCTGCAGACGAGCGGCCAGCTGGTCGATGTGCCGGTGAACGAGGAACATGTCCGCTTTGCGCAACTGCTCGACAACGATGGCAAGTATCAGCCGTATCCCCTGAGCGATCTGAAGGAAGACATCGCGGTATTGCAGTACACCGGCGGCACGACCGGACTGCCCAAGGGTGCGATGCTCACGCATGCCAACCTGACGACCGCCTGCAGCCAGATTTACGCGGTGGTGAGTGGCGAGCCGAAAGTGCTGAACGAGGGCCAGGAGCGGCTTCTCGCGGTGCTGCCGCCGTTCCACATCTATGCGCTGACGGTCAACATGCTGTTCGGCGTGCGCCTCGGCGCAGAACTCATCCTGCATACCCGCTTCGAGCTGGATGCGGTGGTCAAGGACCTGGCGGAGAAAAAGGTCACCGTGTTCTGCGGTGTGCCGACCATGTACACCGCGATCATCAACTATCCCGTAATCGGCAAATTCGATCTCAGTTCCCTGAAGTTCTGCAATTCCGGCGGCGCGCCATTGCCGATGGAAGTGAACCAGAGCTTCCAGCATCTGACCGGCTGTTGTCTGGTCGAGGGCTGGGGCATGACCGAGACGTCGCCGACCGGGACCTTCACGCCCGTCTACGGCATGCAGAAAGTCGGTTCCTGTGGCATGCCGACGACCGGTGTCCTGCTCAAATTCGTCAGCGTTGACGACCCGTCGGTGGAAATGCCGCGCGGCGAACGCGGCGAGATGTGCATCAAGGGCGCGAACGTGATGAAGGGTTATTGGAAAAATCCGAAGGCAACCGCCGAATCGATGACGCCGGACGGCTACTTTCGCACCGGCGATGTCGGCTACATGGACGAGGACGGCTTCGTGTACATCGTGGACCGCACCAAGGACATGATCCTGTGCAGCGGGTACAACGTGTATCCGCGCAATATAGAGGAAGCGATCTACGAACATCCGTCCGTCGCCGAAGTCAGCGTGATCGGCATCCCCGATTCATACCGCGGACAGGCGCCGAAGGCATTCATCACGCTGAAGCAGGGCGCCGAGCCCTTTACGCTCGATGAACTGAAGGCCTTCCTGCGCCGCCGCCTCGGCAAGCACGAGATGGTGCAGGCGATGGAGATTCGTGCGCAGTTGCCGAAGACGCCGGTCGGCAAGTTGTCGAAGAAAGAACTGTACGACGAGGAAGCGAAAAGGCGCGAGGCACGCTCCTGAACCATTTCAGCGAAGGTCGAGTATCACCTCAACCTTCGCCGTCAGTCAGTCAGTCAGTCAGGAAGTCGCCTGCAGCGCGGCCAGAAACGCCTTCCTGATCTGCCGCCCGCATCGCGCCGAGGCGCCACCGGCCCCGGCCTCGAATCTGCTATGCCGGGACAAAATGCCGTAGTACTTGCGGTCCGGCGAAATCCAGGGATAGAAACCGAACTTGCCGGGGCTGGAATAGGCATCGACCGTGCCATTGCCGGTTTCGGATTCGACCCAATGGTTGTAGGAGTATGACCATGGTTCGTTCTGCAAGGCAGGCGGAGCGTAGACCGCTTGATCCGGACAGATTGCGGGTTGGGCGCAGACTGCATCTTCGCCCAGGTGAGAACCGATCACTAATTGCTGACGCATCACTTTACGCAGGAATTGCGCGAAGTCGGATGCGCTGGCGATGAGTCCGCCGCCAGCCAGCGGGGCGAAGGTCGAGGTGCTGAAGCCGGCACCCAATCCAAGTGTCGATTGATATTCCTGATCCAGTTGCTTGGCGGTGAAGGTATACATGCCGAGGTCGATTGCGGCCAGCTTCTGATCATGCCCGCCGTTGTAATAGAAGCGGCCTTTCGTATTTGGGTCGGGCAGGAGGGGATGTCCCCCGTTGCCGGCTTTGAAGCAGCCACCGATGGTCAGCGAGCCGATGCAATCGTTTTCGTTGAAGTCGGAATAGCCGGACAGGAAACGCAGGCCATCATGCAGCGACGGGTTGTTGCGGACTTCCTCAATGCCCTTTTTTTCAAGCACGTACGCGCCGAACACGAATTTGGATGCCGACGCGATGTTGAACCGGGTCGAGGCGGTTACCGTGCCGCCTCCGCGCGTTCCTGAGGCCACGGGAAGCTCGCTGTCAGCATCGCCGATCTCCCAATAATAATCGCCCAGCTTCGCCGGATCGCAGAGCGCGTCAGTCGAGGCGGCATTTTCTGCGGCCTTGACAGCGCTTGCCATCTTGCTCGCAGGCGCTGTCCTGACCACCTCTGTCTTTGTCGCTTCCGTGCTTGTCGTCGATGCTGTGTCAGCGCTGGAACCTCCGCCGCATGCGCAGAGCAGCACGCTCGAAGCGATTGACGTGCCGCACGCGAGCCATAATGATTTCTGCATATTGTTTCCTTTGTCGGTAATTGACGGTCCGCAAGTTGCGGTTGCCCGCATGCCCTCTGGTGTAATCTCTGTGGTGTACTTTATTTCGCAATTCTGTAATTTTTGTGGAAGATGGCGTTCGTCAAACCGCTTCCCGAACCGATTTTCGAAACGAGCAATGAACCAACCCACCCTAGTCCTGCTTGTCGAAGACGATCCACTGATTGCCAGGACGCTGTCCATGAGCCTGCGCTATGAGGGATTTGAGCTTTCTGTCGCGCCTACCGTACGCGACGCGGAGCGTTCGCTCGCGGGCGGACGGTTTGACCTGGTGATGCTTGATGTGGGCCTGCCGGATGGGAATGGAATCGATCTTTGCCGGCAGTTGCGCGCGCAGGACGAGAGCATTCCCATCCTGATGCTTTCGGCGCGTACCGATGAATCGACTGCCGCTGCTGGCATTGAAGGCGGCGCGGACGACTATGTTCGCAAACCCTACGGCGTGCGGGAATTGACGGCACGCATGAATCGCCTTCTGGCGCGCGGCCGCAGGCAACGGGATGCCGCCGGTTTTGGCCTGGTCACCATTGACTTGCAGAGGCGCGTCGCGACTGCCGCTGAAACGCCCCTGCAACTGGGGAAGAAGGAATTCGACATCCTGCTGCTGCTGGTTCGTGCGCAGGGTGACATCGTCACGCGTGAGCAGATGCTCGATATGCTCGACGATGGCGGCGCGATGTATGACCGTACGATCGATTCGCACCTGAGCCATCTTCGCAAGAAGCTCCGCGATGCGGGGGCAAGGGTGCGCATCGTTGCCGTGTACGGCGTTGGCTACCGGATCGAAAAAGAATGAATCGCTCGCTCTGGCTGCGCTTTCTTGCCATCAGCGTCGTGTTTGCGCTGCTGCTGAGCCTGCTCTATGCACGATTGATTCGCGAGATCGCCGGCGACGCAAGCGACGATGTCCAGCGCAGCATGTATCTGTTCATCGCCCGTGTCGTCGAGGAAGCGCCGTATCCGGCATCGATTCTCCGGCTCGACAGCCTTCGTTCCGAATCGCCTTCGTTGGCGCTGGATGTGTGGGTCTTGTCCGCGAGCGGCCAGGTCCTGGCCAGCAATACCGCGGCTGCGCCGCCGCAAAAACTTCTGGCACTCGGCAGGCCGGCGCGGGTGCATGATGTCCTGACGCGCGGACGCTTCTTCTCCAGCACGACGGCTTCGGCCATTGTGCGGCTCGACGCTCCGGAACCGACTTACCTCGTTGTGCGCAACGCCGGGCAATCCGGGCGGCACGTTTTCCTGACGCTTGGCATATTGTTCGTTGTGTCGGTGATCGGCGCGATTTTCCTCGGACTTTCACTCGTGCTGCTTTACCTGCGCGGCCGCTCGCGCGAAGTCAAGCAGGTCATCGCGCGCATCGAATCGGGTGATCTCGCTGCGCGATTCAAGGTCGACAGACTCGATACGATAGGCCGACTGATGCACGACTTCAACAGCATGGCTGACGAGATCGGACGCCTGGTCACGCGACTTCAGGACACCGAGCGGGCACGGCGCGAGCTGTTACAGGAACTGGGACACGACCTGCGCACGCCGATGACAAGCCTGCGGACCGCGATCGAAACACTGGCCGCGCATGGCAACGCCATGTCAGATGCGGAGCGACGTGAATTCTTCAATGTGGTGTCCAGCGAATTCGGCTACTTCAGGAAACTGGTTGACGACTTGTTCTTTATCGCGGAAATCGACGAACCGCGCTATCGGAATACGGCGGAGCTGATCGATGTCGATGCGGTCGTCAACAACGAGATCCAGAGCATGCGAAGCAGCGGGCGCGGTGAATCGAGTTCGGCTGGCGGTATTGATTTTGATGTCGCACTTAGCCAGGAAAAAACAGCATCGCGCACGGTCATTGGCGATGCTTACCTGATCGCGCGGCTGTTCCGCAACCTATTGGAAAACGCAATCAAACATGCGCGCTCGGTGGTGCGGGTGAGAACAAGGACACGGGCCGGTTTTGTCGAGATCCTTGTCGAGGACGACGGCCCGGGGATGAGCCCGGAGGCGATTGCAGCGTTCGGGCAACGCCGCAGCCGGCGCATGCTTGCGGGTCAGGGCGACTTGCGAGCATCGCTTGGACTGGGGTCGGTGATTATCAAGACCATCGTTTCTTTGCATGGCGGGCACATTGCGCTCGAAAGCGAAAAGGCCGGGAACGCCCTGCAAGGCACGCGCATCACGATTTCCTTGCCTCTGGAAGAATCAAGCTCGCCGGTGGACGCGTGAAGCTCGCGTAGCATCCGCTATCAGCGCGCCTTTTTGGCAGGTCGCAGTTTCGCCGTTTCACGAAGAAACGCACCGAGCTGGCGGCGCACGACTTCCTGCCCGTTTTCAATGACAAAATCCTGGAATGCGGCGGCGACGGTGGGAATATGCTGGTCGCTGAGATGCATGACATACCAATCGGCTTCCACCGGGTTTTCCGCCATGGGGAGCATCTTCACCAGCCCGGCTTCGAACTCCAGCGTGCATGCATGCACCGAGAGAAATGCCACGCCCAGATTGGCGACAACCATGCGCTTGATTGCCTCATTGCTGGATAATTCCGAGCCGATGCGTAGCGGATAGCCGGACTCCTTGAACAGGCGTTCGATGGTGGTGCGCGTGCCGGAACCGCGCTCGCGGACGAGCAGGTTGGCGTCCATGATGTCGGCCAGCGATACCAGCTTCTTTTTCATCAGCGGGTGGTCCGGGCTCGCAATGAATGCCATCGGGTGACGGGCAAAACGTGCGGCATTGGTGCGCAGTTCGCGTGGCGGCGTACCCATGATCGCGAGGTCGATTTCATGCTTGCTCAGCATGGCCACAATTTCATTGCGGTTTCCCACCTGCAGCTTGATGCGCACGTCGGGCCTTTCGGTGGTGAAGCGGACCAGCATCGGCGGCAACAGGTATTCCGCGGTGGTAATCGCGCCGATGCGCAAGGTGCCGCTGATGACGCCCTTGAGCGCGGCGACCTCGTCCGTGGCTTCTTCCCACAGGCGCAGGATGCGCTCCGCAAATTCAACCATGACTTCGCCCGCGGCTGTCAGCTGGATGCCGCGTCCGACCTTGCGCGTCAAGGGCGTGCCGGCGGCTTCCTCCAGCATGCGCAATTGCAGCGATACGGCAGGTTGCGTCACGTGCAATGCCTCCGCGGCGCGTGAAACGCTTTCATGGCGCGCCACCAGGAGCAAGGCCTGCAACTGCTTGAAACTGGCGTGATGCATAAGTGTTGCCTTATTAAATAACTAGAAAAATTAATTTTTCTTTTCAATAGCTTGCGCTTATATTAACAGTGAATTGATCAATATTGGCGCATCGCTTTCAGGCTGCTTTGCGCATCACTTATTCGGGCGAATTGACATGGGAATCGAAGCACTCATCCTCGGGCTGGACGGCGTCATCCTTGAAACCGAGGCGGCGCATCTGGACGCGTGCAACGAAGCCTTTGCGCGCTGCGGGCTGGGCTTGCGCTGGTCCATGGCGCAACTGCGTCAGGCTAGCAGGATCTGGGGGGCGACCAATGCGGTAGCTGCCTTGATCGACAAGCTGGGCCTGCCGGTTGCGGGCAAGGAAGCGGTTCGCCTGATGCAGGAAAAGAACATGCTGTTTCGCGACGCCGTGCTGGCGCGCCGACCCGAGCTGAATTCCGCATGCGCCGCATTGATGGAGGACGCGCTGCAGCGCGGATGCAAGCTGGCAGTCGTCACCGACATGCCGGCACAAACGGCCACGGCGCTACTGGACCGCGCGTTCGGTAATGCGGTAACCAACATGTTTGCCGCCGTGGTCAGCGGCGTCGATCTGAACGGCTCAAGCGACAATGGCCCGTGCCAGCTGGTATTGCGCACCGTGGGCGTCGATGCGGAAGCTTGCATTGCCATCGATGCCGGCGCGCCCGGCCTGCGTGCGGCGCAATGCGCGGGCATCTGGGCCATGGCGGTCGGGCCGTATGAGAAGGATATCGCGCGCATCTCCGGCGCGGACGTGTGGTGTCCGCAATGGCAGGAATTGCGCCACTGGATCAAGCCGGGAAACCCGGCCCAGTCAGGTGGCGGGCCCTGCGTCGACTTCGATACCTTGCGTGCCTTGCGTCATGGACGCCGGGTGAACCCAGCCACCTTCAAGCCGGCGGTGCCGGTCCAGCTGGCCGCCTGACAGGCTGATCAAACTCCTGCTGTGCAGTCCGATGCCGGGGCCGGCGGTGCCCGGCGTTCCGATCACGCGCGCGCGCTCCTTGCATCGAGCAAGGAGGGCTCGCGACGGCTAGCAAACAGTCACGACGCCGAGGTCGTCATGACCCGAATTTTCAATCAGTCTGGAGGCGCGAAATGGAAACTATTGTCATCGTGGGAGGAGGCGCGGGCGGACTTGAGCTTGCTACCCGTCTGGGCGACAGTGTCGGCAGGAGCGCGCGGGCCAGGATCGTTCTGGTGGACCGTTGGCCGACGCATTTCTGGAAACCGCTGCTGCATACCGTGGCGTCCGGCAAGCTTGATCCGCAAGTGCATCAGGTCGAATATTCCGCGCAGGCCGCGGAGCATGGGTTCGAGTTCATACACGGCGAAGTGCAGCGCGTGGACCGCGGCACGCGCACCATCGAGATCGGCGCATACCATGCCGATGATGGCATGCAAGTGCTGCCGCAGCGCAGCTTGCGCTACGACAGGCTGGTACTTGCCTGCGGCGCCATTACCAATTTCTTCGGCATCCCGGGTGCCGCCGAGCATTCGCTCACGCTCGATAGCGTGCACGACGCGGAATTGTTCCGCCGGCGTTTTCTGGCAAGCTGCATGCAAGCCAGCAGCCGCGGAATGGAAGGTGCGCATGCAAGCGTGAATATCGTGATCGTCGGTGGCGGTGCTACCGGTATCGAATTGGCGGCGGAGTTGTGCCACACAGTGCGCACGTTGGCCCAATACAAGGTGCATTCGCTTGATCCGGCGCAGGATGTGCGCATACGTATCATCGAACGAGGCGATCGCTTGCTGCCGCAACTCAACCCGCGGCTGTCGAAGAGGGCGGCAAGGTATTTGCGCGCGCTGGGTATCGAAGTGTGTACGTCAACGACGGTGGCGCGCGTCGATGCCGATGCGGTGCATGACACGGCCGGTGTCCGGCATGCGTCCGATATCACGCTGTGGGCGGCTGGCGTGGAAGCGCCCGACCTGTGCTTGTCGCTCCGGCTGCCGGTCAACCGGCTGAAGCAGATCTCGGTGAGTCCCAGTCTGCAGACGGTCGGCGATCCGAAGGTGTTTGCGCTTGGCGACTGTTCCAGCTATGTGTGCCCGGTCAACGGCACGGCGCTGCCGCCACGCGCGCAGGTTGCGCACCAGCAGGCGGTGTTCCTCGCCGAGGTGCTGTCGCGGCAGCAGGACGGCATACTGCCCGGCTTTCAGTACCGGGATTATGGATCGCTTGTATCGCTTGGGCCATTTGCCGCAGTCGGTGTCCTGATCGGCGGTCTGAGGGGGCGAGAAATGCTGGTCGGAGGATGGTCCGCGCGTGTGCTGTACAGCCTGATGTACCAGAGGCATGTCATGGCGCTGCATGGCTTCATCCGGATGGCGGCGCAGACGCTTGCGCACTGGATCCGCGCCAAGCTGACCCCGCCGGTCAAGCTCCATTAGCGTCCCGGCTTGCGGTCCTGGATTTCGGACGCACCGAAGCGCCGCATGATATCGGCGGCGCGCGCCTGCTGCTCGTCGTCGGTGGCATCGACAGTCAGCAGGTAGTTGCTGTACTTTTCCGGGTTGGCGTAGTCGCGCGCGTAGGTCTGGTCGAAGCTGTCGTTGGGCGTGGTGGAGGATGCGGAAAACAATCCGCTGATGCCGCCGCGCGTCGAAGGTGCATTGCCTACCGAGAAATTACCCCGCATCGCGCCCGCTTCGTCGTCCCGGGAAACGAGCTGCACGCTGTCGGCGCTGAAGCCGGCATCAAGCAACTGGTTCCGTGCGTTTTCGGCGTTCGAGAAGCTGTCGAATACCCTGATGAGCGTATTTGCCATGTCGATCTCCATACTTCCGCCAACCTTCTGAATGCCGGCCAATCAAGCCAGACGGGCACAGCCAGTCAATGTGACCCAGGCAAAATGGATAAGTGCCTTGAGCGCCTCGCCCATTTCCGTCGGGCGAGCTGACGCACGGAAAGGATGTTTGCGGCAGATCAAGCTTGCCCGCCTTGAACGGCCTACACTTGCGCCAGATTTCTCTCCACATGAACAATTCTGGACAACGCATGACGACAAGACCGGAGAACCTTTTTGAGGCGGCAAGTTACGACCTGAACAAGTTCAGGGAGCGGCGCATGGCCGAGAGACGGGCCACCCAACGCGATACGCCGGACCGCCGAATGCAGCACAACGCGGCACAGCCTCCAGCGCAGCCCGACTGTCCTCCGGACGACGCCGGGCTGAAAAAGGACGACTCGGTCTGAGCAGCCTGGTCAGCAAGCAGAGAGTGCCTGGCTGACGAATCGATCAGGCGTCTGGTCTTACCGGCGTGGTTGCGTCGTCGCCGACGACTGTCGTCCAGGGCCGTATCGACCATCGCTTCACCAAGCCATGTTGCACATAAGGATCGGCTGCAGCGAATCGCTCGACCGCCTCCGCCGAGTCGCTTTTAAACAGCAGGACTCCGGTATCCACCGGATCGGCCAGTGCGCCGGCGAGAACCAGTTCGCCGCGTTCATGTGCCTGCCAGGCGAGCTTCAAGTGCTCCGCGCGGAACGTACCTCGGCGTTCGAGATAATCGTCGCTGACTTCATAGAACAGAAAATAATGCATGCCATCGCTCCACGACAAGTTGATCAACCCAGGGGATTCATTGTAGAGATCCGCGCGGATTATTGATACCGGCAAGAAGCTGTTGCAGCGCGGTTGCGTGGCTGGAGGGGAGCAGGCGGGAAATTTCAGGAGGGGAGCAGGTGTCGTAGTGCAGGACTCCAGCAGGGATGAAGTCCTGCACTGTAGATTCGACACCCAACCAGGCTCATGCAGCCGATCCGTCAGCGCGGCGTGCCGCGACGCAGTAGATTGACGACGGCAAGCAAGACAACGGCGCCGAGGAACGATACCAGCAACGATGAAATGCTGAAGTCATTCTGATTGATGGTGCCGGTGCCGAATAGCGGCGCAAGCAGCCAACCGCCAAGCAACGCTCCGACGATACCGACCACGATGTTGAGCAACAAGCCCTGTTGCGCATCCGTACGCATCACCAGGCTGGCGAGCCACCCGAGAATACCGCCGACGACGATCCAGATAATGAAATTCATTTTTACCTCCTAAGTAAGTTGACAGACTGGCTATTTCATAGACATGGCTGCGTATGGAATGGTTCATCCCCGACTTGTCCGCGCGATTCGCTGCGATTCGTTTCTTCAGCCCCGAATGCCACAGCATCTCCCGCCTGACCACCACGTTACTGTCCCGGCCACGCTGCCTCGAGTAGTGCCGGAGCGAATGAGCCATTACACACATGAAGCCACCGGATCTACCCAATGCAAGGAACGTGCGCTGTGCGATCAACCATCGCCCGGCCGGTTCAATTCGTCTCCGGCATCGCTGCCCTGTCCCTGTATCGGGAGCAGCGAGAAGCCATCCTCGTCTTCGACCAGAACGGTGGCGTTTTCCTTTGATTTCATCAATTCCGTGGCATACGCATAGGCATCCTCCTTATCATCAAATGACGCGAGTGGCTCTTCGAAACCCTTTTCCGACACATCCCACTTACCTTTGATGCCCGGCGAAACGCAGATCACCACGGTGTCCTTTTCATCGAATCCCATATTGCTGGTCCTTGTCGGTGGGAGGCGGGTTGCGAGCCCGCCAATCCTGATTGGCCGGATTGATGGAAGACCGGGCGGTGTGCAATGCGTTGGAAGCACCTGCCAGTGCACAGGCAAGAATGCATGCATCGTCGGTTTGCTACAGGGTGAGGGGAAGCGTCATGGCGCGCGCATCAGAACCGATGCGTGCAATGCTCAGTGCAGGGTGCGCTCGAATCCCTGGATTTGCTGCTCGGCCTCATCCTTGCCGATGCCGTATGCCTCCTGGATTTTTCCGACGAGCTGATCGCGCTGTCCGTTGATCACGTCCAGTTCATCGTCGGTCAGCTTGCCCCAGCGCTCTTTCAACTTGCCTTTGAACTGTGTCCAGTTGCCTGCAACGGTATCCCAATTCATGACAATCTCCTTTTTCACAAGTAAAGAATGCTTCTTTGGTGCTGCGAGGGGAGGTGCAAATCCTGTGCCCGTGACTGGGCGCGCTAAAAGATGGAGGTCACGACGTTTTGGCAATGCTTTCTTGTAAATGTTCCAAGCGGCTTTGAAAACAATACAGCGCGATGCAAAGAGTCGGAGTTGCGCAAAGTGAACGAACCGGGAAGTTGATAGGCCGCAAATAACAGCCCACTATTGCTTTGCATGATGGATAGACAACATGGCTGGCAAGTTTCATCGGCGGAAGACGCCGGGAAGAATTCGCCGGATCAGGGAGGCAGACACGCCGTGGCAGAGCTCAAGCGATGCTTGCTGCAAGCCAACACACGGCTTGGCTCGGCGGAAATCCGGCCTCGACTAGGGCTATCGTAACAATTTGTGAACAATTTCTGATGCGGCGGGAAACTTAATTGAGGTCAAGGTGTCATTTGTTACACCTAAGTACGATGTTTTTTATATATTTCAGGAGCCAATCATGACCGAACACGCGCTATCCGGGCAGGAAACTTATGATCCGAACCGATTGCTGGACACGCTGCTCGAAAAAATGAATTTGAAGAACGATGCAGCCCTCTCGCGCATGCTCGAAGTCGCCCCGCCGGTCATCAGCAAGATCCGGCACCGGAGACTGCCGATCGGCGCATCCTTGCTGATCCGCATGCATGAGACCACCGGCATGAGCATTCGCGAACTGCGCGATTTGATGGGCGATCGCCGCACCAAGTACCGCCTGAGCGACGCCCAAGGCAAACCGAAGCCGACCGAGGTTGCCCCGGCTGGCGGAGGTCAGCCTACGCACTTTCACTGAGGATCAAACTCCGTCCGAGCCGAAATCCTGATACTCCGCAGGAAATTCCCTCGGATGTCGGTAGAAATGCGCTTCCTGGTTCCTGCGCGGAGCCAGGAGGCGTGCTCTGCCTTCTGCAACAGAACGCGGAAGAGCTGACGCAATCGACCCGTCCGCAGCCCTTCCGGGTGGGTCGGCTGCGCTCTTCATCGCTCATCACCCTCGCCAGTCTCCTCGTTGGCCGCCACCCTCTATCTGGTCGCCCGCTCCGCTTCATTCTGAGGCGGCCGGCGCCGCCGCGGGGACGTCGCGCATTCATTCAAATTTTGACAAGGCCGGTGTCGTTCGCATGCAACGACGCCCGCCGTGGCAGCTGTTTGCCTGCCGGGGCGGAGGAGAGGACTGGCGTTGCCGGCTTCCCGGCGCTTCCGCAGCGCATAAATTGGCCCCACAAAGTATCTGTAGGCCGTTTACTTATGCTTCCATATCAAATTTTCCTGACTGGCGTCATGGATTTAATTGTTCGGTGCTAATATTCTGTAGTTGATTGGAATCAATATTTTTCCAAGGAAATGTTTGGCCGATTTAACTTGCAGGCGCATCGCGAATGTCTGCATTTGACAGAAATATATATCCAGCCCGAAGGTACAACATGCTCAGAAATCTCACGATCAAGTCACGTCTGATCTTTGTGGTCGCCTTTCTGTCCCTGAATTGCATCATTGGCGCAGTGATCGGCCTCTCCAGCCTCTATATGGCCAATGAAGGCCTCAAGACCAATTTCAAGCAACGCCTGGTTCCAATGGAGCAACTGGACGACATTGTCCGCCTGATCGACCGGAATCAGATTGCCATCGCGCAGGCGTTGACGGATGAACCGGCAGCCGTTGCCAAGGAAATGGATGCAGTCGACAAGCGCATTGCAGAGATCAATGCCCGGTGGGACAGCTTCGTCGCCGGCACGGCCAGCACCATGTCTCCCCAGGAAAAGGAACTCGCCGACAAGTTCGTCGCAAGCCGCGGCAAGTTTGTCGCCGAGGGCTTGAAGCCGGCGGTGGCGGCGCTGCGCGCCAACGACGTGCAGGGGGCCGGCCGCATCATGCGCGGGCCGATGAATGAATTGTTCCTCCCGGTGTCCGAGGCCGTCAGCAGGCTGATGCATTATCAGGAAGACACTGCAAAGAAAGAATACGAAAAGAATCAGACCATTTACTTCTGGGTGCGCGTGAGCTGTATCGGCGGCATGGCCTTCGCCGTCCTTCTTGCTACCGTGATTTGCATCTGGCTGGTGCGCGCGATCGCCAAGCCGCTGGCGGATGCGGTCAATGTCGCGCGCAGCGTTGCCGCGGGCGACTTGACCAGGCGCATCGACGTCACGACCATCGATGAAACCGGCCAGCTGCTGCAGGCGCTCAAGGAAATGAATGAAAGCCTGGTCAGGATCGTGAGCGAAGTGCGCGGCGGTACGGAAACCATCGCGACCGCATCGAGCCAGATCGCTTCCGGCAACCTCGATCTGTCGGAGCGCACCGAGACGCAGGCGAGCGCCTTGGAAGAAACCGCATCCTCGATGGAGCAACTGACCGGCACGGTCAAGCAGAATGCCGATAGCGCCTATCAGGCCAACCAGCTCGCGATGTCGGCCTCCGAAGTCGCCGTCAAGGGCGGTGCGGTGGTCTCGCAGGTGGTCGATACCATGGGCTCGATCAACGAATCGGCCAAGAAGATCGCCGACATCATCGGCGTGATCGACGGCATTGCATTCCAGACCAATATCCTGGCGCTGAACGCCGCGGTGGAAGCGGCACGTGCGGGTGAACAAGGCAAGGGTTTTGCCGTGGTGGCGACCGAAGTGCGGCAGCTGGCGCAACGCTCGGCGGCGGCTGCGAAGGAAATCAAGGCCCTGATCGACGATTCCGTCGAGAAGGTCGGGGTGGGCGCCAAGCTGGTCGATCAGGCGGGCGCGACCATGCAGGAGATTGTCGACAGCGTCAAGCGCGTGACCGACATCATGAGCGAAATCTCGACCGCGAGCAAAGAGCAGACGGATGGCATTCAGCAGGTGAACAAGGCGATCGCGCAAATGGATGAAGGCACACAGCAAAATGCGGCACTGGTGGAAGAGGCGGCCGCTGCTGCCGAGTCCCTGCATGAACAGGCAGACAATCTTGCGCACGTGGTGAGCGTGTTCAAGCTCGGCAACATGCAGGTCGCTTCGGCTGCGCCTGCTGCACCGAGTGCACCGCGGAAGGCGGCGGCGGGCAGCGTGATTCCGCTTGCGAGGAAAACGGCACTGAAAGCGCCCGCGAAAGCGGCGCCGGCCGCCAGCGGCACGAAGCGCATTGCCGGCCTGCGCTCCGGCGATGAAAGCGATTGGGAAGAGTTTTGATGCCAGCGTGACGATATAAACGGAAATAAAAACGGCTGCTTCATGCAGCCGTTTTTATTATCGGCGGCCTTAGTGATAACCCTCGCCCGGCTGCACCTTGCCGCGGAACACCCAGAATACGAAGACCGTGTAGCCGATAATCATCGGCAGGAGGATGACCGCGCCGATCAGCAGGAAAACCTGCGAGGACGGATGCGCGGCGGCATCCCACAGCGTGATGGAAGGCGGTATCAGATAAGGTGCGTTGGAAATCACCAGACCGGCGTAGGCGAGCATGAACAGGCCGACCGCCGATGCGAATGGCAAGATGGCGCGATTGTTCTGGATGCCGCGCCAGCAAAGCCAGGCGAGCAGGAGCGTCGCCAGCGGCAGCAGCGCCAGCCAATAGAAATCGGGAAGCCTGAACCAGCGCTCCGCGATGCGCTCGATCTGCAAGGGCGTCCACACGCTGACGATGGCGATGAATGCGAGCAAGCCGAGCAGCAGCGGCATTCCGACGCGTCGTGCAATCTGCTCGACCTCGCCGCCGGCCTTCATCATCAGCCAGGTCGCACCGAGCAGCGCATAGCCAACCACCAGCGCAACGCCGCACATGAGGCTGAATGGCGTGAGCCAGTCGAGCGCGCCGCCGGCAAACTGGCCGTTCGCGACATGGATTTCCTGCAGCAAGGCGCCCAGCACCACGCCTTGCGCGAATGCCGCCAGCGTCGAACCGGCAGCGAATGCCAGGTCCCACTTGCGATGGCGCGGTTTCGCAATCCAGCGGAACTCGAAAGCGACGCCGCGGAAAATCAGCGCAAGCAGCATGACGATGATAGGCAGATACACCGCCGGCATCAGCACCGCATACGCCTTGGGAAATGCGACCCACAACCCGCCGCCGCCCATCACCAGCCAGGTTTCATTGCCATCCCAGAAAGGGGCGACGGTATTCATCGCTTGGTCGCGCTGCGCTTCGGTTTTAAAGAATGGAAACAGGATGCCGATGCCGAGGTCGAAGCCGTCGAGCACGACATAGAGGGCAACCGCCAGGCCAATCACCAATGCCCAGATCACCGGCAGCGTGTATTCGAGTGTGCTCATGGAGTGTCTCCTGCGCCGTGCTGTGCCGCCGACAGCGGACGGTTGGGAAGGGCTTCCGGGCCGGGCGACACCGGTTGCGGGCCTTTTCTCAGCATGCGGTGGATGTACACAATGCCGATCGAAAACACCACGCAATACACCAGCACGAACAGTGCAAGCGATATCGCTACCGTCGAGCCGGACACCGGCGAGGTGGCGTCCGCGGTGCGCAGAATCCCGAAGGCCACCCACGGCTGGCGGCCGGACTCGGTCACTACCCAGCCGGCGATGATGGCGATGAATCCGAGCGGCCAGCAGCGACCGACCGGTCTGAGGAACCACGGCGTGATGAACAGACGCTTGCGCAGCCACAGCACGGCTCCGATCACGCCGATTAACAGCATCAGGACGCCGAGCCCGACCATCAAGCGAAACGAAAAGAAGACCGGCACCACCGGTGGCCGGTTCTCCGGCGTGAAGTCGAGCAAGCCCGGAAAGAGCCCTTGCGGATCATGCGTGAGGATCAGGCTGCCGGCATTCGGAATCGTGACTTCCGCGAAGTTGCGTTCCGCTTGCATGTCGGGCCAGGCGAACAGCACCAGTCCGGCCGGCTTGCTGCCATCCCAATGCGCCTCGATGGCGGCAATTTTCGACGGTTGGTGCTTGAGCGTGTTCAGGCCGTGGACGTCGCCGACGAGCACCTGCAACGGCGCAAGCACAATGACCATGCCCAGTCCCATGCGCACCATGGTGCGCGCTTCACGCTCGAAGCGGCCGGCGAGGATGTAGCGTGCGCCTGCCGCCAGCACGACCAGGGACGTGGTGAGGTAGGTGGCGATCATCATGTGCGCGAAGCGGTAGGGGAAGCTCGGATTGAAGATGATCTGCGACCATGCAACCGGATAGGCGATCCCGTCGCGCATGGCAAAGCCGGCCGGTGTCTGCATCCAGCTATTGGCCGAAAGAATCCAGAATCCCGACAGCGCGGTGCCGAAGGCAACGATGATCGAAGCCAGCGTATGCAGCCAGGGCGGCACGCGATTCCAGCCGAACAGCATCACGCCAAGGAAGCTGGCCTCGAGGAAGAACGCGGTCAGCACCTCGTAGCCGATCAGTGGCCCGACGACGTTGCCGACCACCTCGGAGAAGCGGCTCCAGTTGGTGCCGAACTGGTAAGTCAGCACGATGCCCGACACCACGCCCATCGCAAACGACACGGCGAAGATCTTGGTCCAGAAGCGGGCCAGCAGATGATAGTGCGCTTCGCCCCGGCGCAGCCACAACACTTCCAGCGTGGCGATGAATGCCGAGAGGCCGATCGAGAACGCGGGGAAGACGATATGGAAGCTGACCGTGAATGCGAACTGGATTCGGGCAAGCAGTGTGCCGTCGATGCCGCCGAAGTTTTCCATGAGGATATTCCTAGCCTTGAATAGAATGGAATGCGATTACTTTCCCGCCATTCGCCGCACGCGCAGTGAGGAATGTCAAGCCGAGGGCGTTGCGGCGTCGTGCCGCGCTTCCTGCGGGAATCAATGCGACATCAGGACCGGCACGGTCATGGTTTCCAGCACCGCGCGGGTTGCGCCGCCAAGCAGGATTTCCCGGAATCTGGCATGGCCGTAGCCGCCCATGATGATGAGATCGATATCCATGTCGGCAGCTTGCGACAGCAAGGCATCCCCGATTTCCAGATCGGTCTGCTGTTGCGACACCTCGACCTTGATGCCGTGACGGGCCAGGTACAAGGCCAGGTCCGAGCCGGGCATTGCACCATGCGCCTGCGGCTGCAGTTGCGGATTGAAGACGACGACCTCGACCACCTGCGCGCGCCTGAGCAAGGGAATGGCGCCGCTCACGGCACGCGTTGCCGCCATGCTGGCGTCCCAGGCAATAAGGACGTGATTGCCGATGTTGTCGAAGCGGCCGGCATACGGCACCAGGAGCACCGGGCGGCCGGAATTGAGCACCACGTATTGCGGGAAGTCCGGCATCACGACCGGCGACACTTCGCCGGGATCGTTTTGTCCGATCACGACGAGGTCCGCGTAGCGCGCCTGCAGGCAAACGCCTGCACCCGCCTCGTCGTCCACCAGGCGCTTCTCGAACGAAGGCAGGCCGAGGCGCCGGACACAGTTTTCGAAATCGTCCAGGCCGCGCTCGGCACGTGCGCGCAACAAGTCGAGATGCGTGCGCAGGTTCGGATTCGTATCCGCCAGCATCATGGTCTGCACCAGATAGCGGGAGGCGCCGGTCATGGCGGTGCCGATCAGGTGAGCGTTCTCGGTCATCGCGATGGCCGACGCGATCTTGATCCGTTCGCTGGCGCGGGTGGATTCATCGACGTGCACCAGAATGGTTTTATATGACATGGTGAATTCCTTGTTGACGCGGGCGAAATCGCGCATGACAAGCCTTGCATTTAGACCGGCCGAAAGACGAAAAACAGACATGCGCGCGCGTAAGCTTGATGCGCATCAAACGATCTCGGCCGCGCGGCAGAACTGAAGCAAACCATGCGGGCTTCTTCCCTTGATTTCACTCAAGCCTCACATAGAATGAAATGCAGCCGTTCCATGGAGGAGTGCATGCAATCGATTCAAGAGCAGGTTTCAAGAGCGGCCCAGGCAAAGATCGAGTCCGGTGGCCTGCTGGCGGACAAGGCGATGGACGGCGTGAAAAAGATGGCCGATCTGCATCTGAATCTGGCGAGACTCGCGCTGGAACAGGTGAATTTTGCGGCGCGGAAACTGGCGACCTCGAAGGATGCGCAGCATCTCGTTTCGCTGGCCGCAACGCAGATGGAATCGGATGCAAGGTGCGTCATGGATTACGCGTATTACCTGATGACCATCATGTTCGATACGCTGCTCGATTTTCTCGGAATCATCGGCGGCGCTTTCGCCCCGAGCGCACCGCCGGGGCATGCGCAAGGCAGGGCCGGCATCCTCAACGGTAAATCGTAAGGCAGGCAACGACCATCGTGGCGACCGCGCATTTTCGCTTCTATGCAGAACTGAATGACTTCCTGGCGCCATGGCAGCGGCAGCAAACCTTTCCTTACCCGCTCTCGCGCGATGCGAGCGTCAAGCACATGATCGAAGTCCTCGGCGTTCCGCATACCGAGGTTGAACTCATCCTGGTCGACGGTGTATCAGTGGATTTTTCCTGGCGCTTGCATGACGGGGAACATGTCAGCGTTTACCCGAGCTTTTCCTCGATTGATGTCACGCCGCTTGTTCGGCTGCGGCCGACGACCAACGGCATGGTCCGGTTCATCGCCGATGCGCACTTGGGCCAGTTGGCGAAAAATCTGCGCATGCTCGGCTTTGATGTCCTGTACCGCAACGACTACAGTGATGCGGAAGTCGCACGCGTTGCCGCGGACGAAGACCGCATCGTGCTCACGCGCGATCGCGATCTGCTGATCAGGAAGGAAATCGTGCGCGGCTGCTATCTGCATTCGACGTCCAGCGACGCGCAGGTCATGGAAGTCATCAGTCGCTACGATCTCACCCAATCCGCGCGCGCGTTCAGTCGCTGCCTCACCTGCGGCGGCGAACTGAAACAGGTCGACAAGGAAGTCGTCGGGCACCGCGTGCCGCTGCACAGCCGGGAGTTTTATGAGCGCTTCTTCGAGTGCCAGGGGTGTTCGCGGGTATATTGGGAAGGGTCGCATGTGGAGCGAATGCGATCGCGGGTGGCGCGGATGCTGGGGACGACGGACGATGCCGGCTGAGCGCGAAAAGCCACGTTCGCGTCTCACATGCGAGCGGAGAAGACATGCCTTGTTGAACGGACTGCAGACCTACTACGCCATCTATTTGCCATGACTAAACAATTCTCCGCCGCGTGCGAGCGTAACAGCCAACCTATTCTTGCGGTGCTGAGCGAGTTGCTGCCCCATCCAGCGCGCGTGCTGGAAATCGGCAGCGGGACCGGGCAGCACGCAGTCTATTTCGGCGCGCATCTGCCGCATGTCACCTGGCAGACCAGCGATCTCCCGCAGAATCATGCGAGCATCCATGCCTGGATGAACGAGGCCGGGCTGCCTAATGTGCTGCCGCCCTTGACACTCGATACCTCCTCGGCGGACCATTGGCCGCAGGAGCAGTACGACGCGGTGTTCACCGCCAATACCTGCCACATCATGGCGTGGGAGGAGGTGTGCGCGATGTTTGCCGGCATCGCACGCGTCTTGCGCCCGGGCGGACTGGCCTGCGTCTACGGCCCCTTCAACTATGGCGGACAATTCACCAGCGAAAGCAATGCCGTTTTCGATGCGTCGCTGAAGGCGCAGGCAGAGCATATGGGTATCCGCGACTTCGAGGAAGTCGATCGCATGGCAACCGGGCACGGACTGGCATTGAAACGGGACTATGAAATGCCGGCGCACAACAGGCTGATCGTCTGGCGGCGCGCCTGAGAAGCTGTTCGGTATGCTTTCAATGCAGGTGCAGATTGGATTGCACCTTGATCAGGTCGGCGAAACTCTCCGCAGGAATCGGCTCGCTGAAATAGAAACCCTGCACGCTGTCGCATGCATGCTCGCGCAGGAAGTCATACTGCTGCTGCGTCTCCGCGCCCTGTGCAATCACGCTGCAGTCGAGGCCGTGCGCGAGACTGATGATGGCCCTGGCGACAGCCGAATCGTCACGATTGGCGGGAATGCCTTGCATGAATGAGCGGTCGATCTTGACCGAGCGAATCGGAAACTGCTTGAGATAGGCGAGCGACGAATAGCCGATCCCGAAATCGTCGATCACGATGCTGACGCCGATGTCGCGCAGCGCATTGAGGATGTTGACTGCTTTTTCCGGATTGGCCATCACCGCGCTTTCGGAAATTTCCAGTTCCAGATAGTGCGGATCGAGTTCCGTGTCGCGCAGTATTTCCGCGATGTTTTCGACCAGCTTTTCGTCGGCAAGCTGGCGCGCGGACAGATTCACCGAAACCTTCAGGCGCGCCGGGCTGGTGTCCTGCCAATGCTTGTTTTGCTTGCATGCCGCGCGGATCGCCCAGTAGCCGAGCGGCTTGATCAGGCCGGTGTCTTCGGCGACCGGAATGAATTGATGCGTCGGCACCATGCCGAGCGTGGGGTGCCGCCAGCGCAGCAGCGCTTCCATACCGGTGATCAGCTTGCTGACGACATCAACTTTAGGCTGGTAGTACAAGCTGAGTTGCCCTTGTTCGAGCGCATGGCTGAGCGCGTATTCGAGCGATAGACGCTCGGTGGTATGGCGGTTCAGTTCGGGCGAGTAATAGCAGAAATTGTTGCGTCCCATTTCCTTGGCGCGGTACATCGCGACGTCGGCATTTTTCAGCAGCGTATCGGCGTCGGTGCCATCGTCGGGAAAGCTGCTGATGCCGATGCTGGTGGTGATGTTGAGCGGGGTGGATTCGTGTAAAAAGGGTGGGGCGAAGGCAGCCAGGATTTTCTCGGCGATGGTGCCGCCGCGATGCGGCTCATCGACGTTTTCCACCAGCACCACAAATTCGTCGCCGCCGAGCCGGGCCACCGTGTCCGATTCGCGCAGGATGTCTTGGAGCCGGGACGCGGTTTCCTGCAGCACGCGGTCGCCCGCGCCGTGGCCGAGCGTGTCGTTGATATTCTTGAAGCGATCGAGATCGAGAAACAGCAGCTCCAACGATCGGCCGGGGCGCTCGGCGATGGTGAGCGCATGCTCCAGCCTTTGGTGAAACAGCATGCGGTTGGGCAAACCGGTGAGCGAATCGTAATGCGCGAGATAGGCTAATTGCTCGGCGGTTTTCTTGCGCTCTGTTATGTCTCGCATGATGAATAGCGATGCGCGGCGACTTCGATTCAGAAAAGGCGAGGAATTGACTTCGACATCGACTGAGGTGCCGTCCAGACGGATGAACTTTTCGTCGAGCGATGAGAAGGTTTCGCCTTCCTGCAAGCGCGCGATGCGCTCCTGCTTCAAGGCATGGAAATCGGCGTGCAGGAAATCGGCCAGCGGCCTGCCGACAATCTGGCTGGCGCTGCTTGCGCCCAGCAGTGTCATCGCGGCCCCGTTGGCGAAGACGAATACGCCATCCTGTTGGACCAGAATGGCATCCGGCGACAATTCGACCACCTTGCGATAGCGCTCTTCGGCTTCGCGCAGCGAGGACTCGGCGAGCCTGGCATCGGTGACATCCTGCACGGTGCCGAACATGCGCACAACGCGGTTGCCGCCATTCCTGTCGCCCTGGCCGCGCGCCGTGACATAGCGCAGCGATCCGTCTTGCAGCACGATGCGGTAGTCGACGCTGAATGGCTGCCCGGTTTCGAGGCATTGATCGATGACACGCTTCAACGGGGCAAGGTCGTCGCTGTGGATGTGGGGCTGGCAGCTCGCCGGCGAGACGATGAAGCTTTCCTTGCTCACGTCGTAGATCCTGTAAAGCTGGTCCGACCAGGTCACCACGCCCGATTCGATGTCCCAGTTCCAGCTGCCGATCTGCGCCACACGCTGTGCCTCGGCCAATTGGCGCTCGCGCGATGCAAGTTCCTGTTCGAAGTGCTTGCGCTCCTCGATCTCCGTCTGCAAATCCGTGGTGCGCTGGCGCACCTGCTGCTCCATGCCATCACGTTCCTTGCGCAGCGCAGTTTCAACCAGGCTGCGTTGATAAATCTCGCTGGCAAGAGCAAGGCTCATGGTGGCGACCACGCTGAAATAAATCATGAGCAGCAGCAGCGAGGCGTTCAGGTCGTCGCTTGCAAATGGTCCGTCCCCGTTCGCAGTGTTCCAGACGGCGATGGCGCATACAACGACAGTCGTCCAGGTGACGGTCGGCAGGTTGAATCTGAAGGCGGCCCACAGGAAAAAAGGAATGGAGAGATAAGCGACCGGCCAGCGTCCGAGAAATCCGCCAAAGACGAACTGAGTAATAGTTGGTAACAGGATCAAAAATGCGACGGCTTCCGCAATTTTGGATGCGCGCCAATTGACGCCGACGCGGATGTTCCATGCGAGCAGCAGCGGCAGCACGATGATCATGCCGGTTGCATCGCCCAGCCACCAGGTCACCCAGCTTTGCAACAGGGCGGACGTCGAGGGATGGCTGGCAATGCGGATGCCGATCGTTCCGATCGAGGCACCGATCATCGCGCTCAGCAACGCGATGCCGATGAAACGGAAGATCGGTCCGCGGTAGATGAAATCGGAGCGGTTGCGGCACAAACGCTGGATAAGATAGGCCGCCATGCAGGCTTCCAGCGCGGAACTGATGCCGAAGAT
The DNA here is from genome assembly GCF_004804275.1 of Herbaspirillum sp. ST 5-3. Classification (GTDB taxonomy): domain Bacteria; phylum Pseudomonadota; class Gammaproteobacteria; order Burkholderiales; family Burkholderiaceae_D; genus Noviherbaspirillum. Next base: position 7,687 of record NZ_STGI01000009.1, on the reverse strand, counting down.
GGACGCGGCCGGCCAGGGCGCGCCGATGGCGTAGGTGTTGAGCATCGACCCGAACCAAATCGCCGGCGCGTAGCGCATGCCCCATGCAAGACAGGCGTACAAAGCGATCGCGGACGGCGGCCAGAACGGGCTGGTGAGCTCGGGAAGGAAAGCGAAATGCACGGAGAGCCGGGCAAGGAGGAAATATGCGCCCGCTGCAATCACGAAGCGCATGAGGTAGGTGCCGACGGCGGCCCAATCGGGCCGCGGCCGGATGCCCACCTGCGCAATGAACTTGCTGATCAGCCTCATCCCCTGGCCCTTCATGGAGCGACAAGCGAAAACGCGCGGGATGACCCGACGCAATTCACCGTCTGCGCTTTCCATCGTTCCGGAAACAGCCAAACGGTACGGCCATGAGCCGCCGGTTGCTTATATGACTTGCGACGGCAGGCGCGGTTCAACGCGAATGCCGCTTTCACCCCGTGCGACGCGACTGAAAGCGCCATCGCTCCGGATGCATTTGCGGAGTTGTGCGCTGTGAGCAAAATGCCCGGAAATTTTGCTGAAAAAAAAGCAACAATTTTGAGAACTATCAATGTCATGCGTTATAGTTCATCAACAGAAAAGGCCGATATCGGGGAAGCCCGGCGGCGATAAAAAATACAGCACCACCCCCTAGAGTGATCACCTATGAGAAATCATGTTTCGCGCCTGCTGGTCGGTGCGGCGTTTGCCGTATCGGTGTTTCCCGTTGCGGCAGCGGATGCGCCGGACGAGGTCGGCCGTTTCGAGATCAAGCGTTTCGAGGTCAGCGGCAATACCTTGCTCACCACGCAGGCGGTCGAACGTGCCGTCGCACCTTTCGCAGGCAAGGATCGCAACTTCGGGCATGTGCAGATGGCGCTGGAAGCGCTGGAAGCGGAATATCACCGGCTCGGCTTCAATGTAGTACAGGTTGCCTTGCCAGAGCAGGAGCTCAACCAGGGCGTGGTCAAGCTGCAGGTGGTGGAAACCCGGCTCGGCAAGGTCCGCGTTGAAGGCAATCAGCATTTCAGCGAAGCCAATATTCGCAACAGCCTGCCCGGCCTGGTGGAAGGCCGGACGCCAAACATCGGTCAGGTGTCGGCCAGCCTCAGACTTGCCAACGAAAATCCCGCCAAGAAAACCGCGCTGCAATTGCAAAGTGGCGACGAGGACATCGACGCCACGCTGAAGGTAACCGACGACAAGCCGTGGAAACTTTCGGCCAGCCTGGACAACAGCGGCAACAAGAATACCGGCGAATCGCAACTGACACTGCAATACCAGCACGCCAACATCGCCGATCGCGACCAGGTGCTGAGCCTGCAGTACACGACAACGCTGGAGCATCCGAGCAAGATCGGCGTGTATGGCGTGGGTTATCACATTCCCCTGTATGCCTTGGGCGATTCGATCGATCTGTTCGGCAGCTATTCGAATGTCGATTCCGGCTCGGTGTTGGCCGGTATCGTCAACCTGCAGGTGAGCGGGCGCGGCACGGTCGTCGGCGGGCGCTACAACCAGGTTTTGCGACGCAAGGGTGACTACGACTCCAGGTTCATCTACGGGATCGACCACAAGGCCTTCAATAACAGCGTGTTGCTGCAGGGGGCGCAACTGGGCAACGACGTCACGGTCCACCCGCTCAGCGTTGCCTACGTCGGCAGCTGGAGCGGGGCGGAAAACGCGGTCAACTTCAACCTCACGGCATTGCGCAATATCCCCGGCGGCGGCAAAGGTGGCAGCAGCGACTTCAACGCTGCACGCCCCGGTGCCGAGGACGCCTATCGCATATTGCGCTACAGCGCCGACTACAGCCGGGTATTGCCCGCGGCCTGGCAATTGCACGTGTCCCTGTCGGGTCAATACACGAACGACGTCCTCATCCCCGGTGAACAGTTCGGCGCAGGCGGCGCCAGCTCGGTGCGGGGCTTCACTGAACGCGATGCGTCCAACGACATCGGCCACATGGCAAGCGCCGAAGTGTACACACCAGAACTGTGTGCAGGCAGTCAGGATGCGTGGGCGCAATGCCGCATGCTGGCGTTCTACGACACGGCGCAACTCAGAAACAACGGCATCGCACCGGCGACGGTCTCGATCGGAAGCGCCGGGCTGGGCCTGCGGCTCAACGCCGGCAAGACCATGGCGCTGCAGCTGGACTATGGCCAGGTCATCGACGCCGGGAACACACGGAGCAAGGGCGACAGGCGACTGCACGTCAAGATCGCATTGTCGTATTAGCAGGGGACAACATGAACATCACGAAGCGTCAACATCGTGCTGCAGGACATGCAGCAAATCTGCGCCGTCGCGCACTGCCACTGCTGATCGCCGGTTGTTTTGCCGGTAACATCCTCGCCAATCCGCTAGGCCCGCAAGTCGTCAACGGCCAGGCGAGCTTCGTCTCGCAGGGCAACACCCTGTCCATCACGAATACGCCCGGCGCGATCATCAACTGGCAGAATTTTTCGATCAACCCGGGCGAGCTCACCCGTTTTCTCCAGCAAAATCCCGACAGCGCCGTGCTGAATCGCGTGACCGGCGGCGATCCCTCCGCGATCCTCGGCGCACTGCAGTCGAACGGCAAGGTATTTCTGATCAATCCGAATGGCATCCTGTTCGGACAGGGCGCGCAAGTCGACGTCAACGGCCTTATCGCGTCCACACTGCACCTCAGTAACGAAGACTTTCTGCTGGGCCGCATGAACTTCCAGGCGGGCAGCACCGCCGGCCGGATTCAGAACCAGGGCGCCATCACCACGCCAAGCGGCGGACAGGTGCTGCTGATTGCGCCGAACGTGGAAAACAGCGGCATCATTACGTCGCCCAAGGGTGAAGTGCTGCTGGCAGCCGGCCATACGGTACAACTCGTCGACAGTGCCAACCCGGCTCTGCATGTCGTGCTCAGCGCACCCGAGAACGAAGCGATCAACCTCGGCCAGATCATCGCGCAAGGCGGCAAGACCGGCATCTACGGCGCGCTGATTCATCAACGCGGCATCGTCAATGCCAACAGCGCGGTGGTGGGCGAGAACGGCAAGATCGTGTTCAAGGCGAGCCGCGACACCATTCTGGATACGGGCAGCGTGACGACGGCCACCGGCGAGGGACGCGGTGGCGAGATCGACGTTCTTGGCGATCGGGTCGGGCTGGCCGGCGGCGCGCGTGTCGATGCGAGCGGCAAGACCGGTGGCGGCACTGTCCTGGTGGGCGGCGACTATCATGGCAGCAATTCGTCTGTTCCCAATGCGAAGCGAACTTATGTAGGGATTGACGCAGAAATCAGGGCCGATGCGACAGGGAGCGGTGACGGTGGGAAGGTTATCGTATGGTCGGACGAGGCGACGCGCATGCATGGGGCAATCAGTGCCCGTGGGGGTGAAAAGGGCGGCAACGGCGGACTTGTCGAGACATCGGGAAGTTATCTTGACGTCGCGAATGCGCGCGTCGACACCAGAGCGACAATGGGGCGCGCCGGAAGCTGGCTTCTTGATCCGACGGACATCGAGGTGACGACCACTGCGAATGGCGGAAGCACGACATTGACCGACTTCGATGCGTTTGCGGACACCCCGGGGGGGACAAAGGTCAGTTCGGATACCATCTCAGCTGCGAATGCCAATGTGGTATTGCAGGCAACGCATGACATCACATTTACCGATCCAGTCAACATCACGGCGAATACTGTCAGCCTCACGGCGCAGGCCGGAAACAACCTCACCGTCAACGGCAGTATTGCCACCAACGGCGGCGCGATTACCTTGTCCGCGAACGATGCGGGCGGGCCTGCGAGCGGAACAGGCGCACTGACCATCAATAATGCGATCTCGTCGAACGGCGGGGCTGTCAACCTTGCAGGCAACACGATCAATATCTGGAGCGGGCCGATTGCATCGCAAGGCGGCAATATCACGGTCACCTCCGCCGGTAATATCGAAGATGATGGCGGAACTCTGAACGCCGGCACCGGCCAGATCAACCTGACGTCGACTGCAGGTTCGATCCATGTTTACAGCGGCACCAGCCTTGTCGCGAACGCGCTAAAAATGTCTGCGACAACGGACATCACCGACGGCGGCGGTGGCAGCGTGCAAACGCAAGTGAATTCGCTCAATGCATTCAACAGCGCCTCCGGTGACATCAAGATCAGCAACAGCAATACAGACTTATCGATCGCCGATATCGGCTCTGTCGGCTATGGCGTGAATAATCTCGCTTCCGGCGGTGCCATCTCCATCGAGACAAATGTCGGACATTCGCTGAACGTGCATGCTCCCATCAACAGCACTAACGGGGCAATCTATCTGAATGGATTAAGCGGCATCAACGTCTACGCATCGTCCACACCGGAGATAAGCTCGAACGGCGGCGCGATTTCTCTCTATTCCTCGAATCCCGACGCGAAGATCGGTATCGCAGCAGTCACGCAGATCAACAGTGGTGGCGGTGCCATTAACATAAACGCCGACCATATCCAGATGCTAGGCGCGATCAATGCCGGCGCCGGCAATGTGACGCTGATGCCAAGCGCGGCGTCAGCGATCAAGATCGGCAGCGGCGCCAACAGTGCCAATACCACTGCGGGCCTGCTCGAACTGAGCACTTCGGAGCTGGCGAACGTTGCCACCAGCGGACAGCTGCTGATACAGGGAGCGGGCACAACCACTCTGGATACGGCAGGTTCCCTGGATCTCAAGACGCCCGGTAACCTGACTGGCAGCCTGTCCCTGCTATCCGTGGACGGCGCGGTCACGACCGCCGGCGGCAATGTCATCAAGGCGCCGGCGATCAGCATTGCATCGACTTCGGGCACGGTGACGAACAACGCTCAGATCACGACCGATTCCGCACTGACGATTTCCTCTGCGTCCGGTGCGGTTTCCAACACAGGCGCGCTCACCTCAGTCAGCGGAGCTGTCGGCTTGTATTCGACTTCCGGCACGGTCAGCAATACCGCGGCGATCAATGCCGGTACCAACGTATCCCTGATATCGACCAACAATACGCTGTCCAATAGCGGGCAAGTGACCGCTGGTGGCGTGGTGTCCCTGAGCGGCGACACAGGCGGCCTGACGAATAGCGCGACGCTCTCCGGCAACCAGGCAATTCTGACCGCCGGACACGGGACGTTGACGAATAGCGGCGCGATCAACGTCACCTCGTCGCTTCAAATGACTGCGACCACAGGCGATATCCTGAACAGCAATACGCTTGCGTCGTCCGGCGACATCACGGTATCGGCGCCGGTCGGTAAATTCACGAACAGCGGCAATATCACGGCCGCCGGCCCGATTTTCCTGACGGCGCAGAAGATGAATCTCGTCGACAGCGGTACGCCGACGATCAACTCCGGAAGCGGCACCGGTTTTGTGCTGCTCAGCAGCGACAGCGATATTGATCTCGGCAGCGCTGTCGATACCAATCCGAAGCTTGAGCTTTCCACCGCCGAACTCGGCGCGATTCATGCCGGGATCCTGCGCATTGACAGCACCGGTGCTGGCGGCACAGGCATCAACGTCTCGAGTGCGCTCACCACCATGGGCGCGCCCGTGCTCGATCTCGTTGCAACAGGCAATGTCACACAAGCTGTCGGAGCGACAATCGACAGCGTGAGCAGCCTTTCCGTGAAAGGCGCGAGCGTCAACCTGCCGGAGTCGAACAATGTCGGCATCATCGCCGGCACGGCGACGACCGGCGATTTCATATACCGCTCGCTGAACCAGATAGCGGTCGACACGGTGCATGCCCAAAGCGGCATCACGGTGTCGCAGAATACCGGCACCATCAAACTGAAATCCGATACCGCCGGCATTTCGCAGGCGGCGATTTCCAATGGCGATTTCGCCCATCCGAATGCAGTCTGGGCCAACGGCGGCGGGCTGGTGCTGGAAGCGGCCGGAGACGTCAAGCTGCTCAATACCAACAACAATTTCGGCAAGCTCGCCGTCAATCTGAATACCAACAGCGCCGGTATCGGAAAATCGATGGTCGGCACGGCATCCAGTCTCGACATTGCGTCGCTGACCGGCGTGGCAGGCAACCCGATCAATGGCATCAATACCAACAACACAACGCTCGACCTCGAAACGAGCGTCGCGGACGCTGCTGTTACCGTCAGCCAGGCAATTGCCGCGGGAACCGGTGCGGTGGGTTTCAAAACCGACGGCATCACGCTGAACAATTCAGTGACTGCGAGCAGCGTGCAGATACGTCCTTATTCTTCCGGCCGCCCGATCACCGTCGGCTCCTTATCCTGCAATGCCACGTTCAACGGCGGCTGCCTGACGCTCACGAATCTCTACAAGCTCGTCACGCCGATGGTTGGTATCGGCACCGAGGATACGGTTAATCCGCCGGGCGATATTTACGTCGCTGGCATCACGGTCGGCGGCAACACTGCGACCGATCGCAATGCAGCGACGACGCGAATCGGCTTGCTAAGTGGCGGCGGTGTGAGCCAGGCCGGCGGCACAGCGATCAACGTCCAGGATCTTGGTGTGCGCGCCCGCGGTACCGGCGTGGTTTCGCTTACCAATAGCGGCAACGCCGTGACGAATCTGGCAGGCAAGACCGACGGAGGCAGCTTCTCCTTTTCCAACGGCGCAGACCTTTCCGTGTTCAATGCAAGCGGCACGGTTGCGGGTGACACCTACAGCATGCCTGGCATCAACGCCGGAACGGGCACCGTACAACTGACGTCAGCGGGAGCGATCAGCGGGCCGGGGAACGTGGCCGGTGGAGTACTCGTTGCATCCGCTGCGAACGGCATTACGCTCGGAACGAGCGTGAGCACGCTGGCCGCGACGAATACGGGGGCGAGCGGCGATATCGCAATCACCAATTCGCTGCCGCTGACACTGGACGACGTTGTGCATAGCGCGGCAGGCGGTGCCGGCGCAATCACAATCAATAACAACGGCGCACTGACAGTGACGGCGGGAAAGACCGTGTCTACGGCAAGCGGACCTATTACGCTGACAGCGCACAGCCCGCTGACCGTCAACGGCGCTGTGCAGTCGACCTCGGGTGCTATCCGGCTTGAGGCTGGCGCCAGCGGGCTGACGACCGACAAGCTGAGCATAGCCGCCGGGGCGACCGTCTCAACGGGAGGTACAGTGACGCTGGTGGCCGGAGATGCCATCAATATCGCATCGGGCAGTACGGTTGCTGGCTCGACAATCACGCAAATGCCCAACCAGAATACGCCGCCCGGCCCGACGCTATCGGATTGCATGGCCAATCCGAACCTATCGGGCTGCTCGGCGATACTGCCGACCATGAGCCAATGTATCGCTGATCCCGCACTGACCGGCTGCAGTGTGGTGCTGCCAAGCTTGAGCCAGTGCACGGCTGATCCGACGCTGGCAGGCTGTTCGGTCGTGCTGCCGACCATGAGCCAATGTATTGCCACTCCAACGCTCACCGGTTGCAGTGCAGTGCTTCCGACCTTGAGTCAATGTACGGCCGATCCGACGACGGCGGGTTGCACAGCGGTGCTGCCGACACTGGCGACTTGCACTGCATCGCCGACGACGGCCGGATGTACGGCGGTCTTGCCGACGCTTGCGACTTGCACCGCCTCGCCGACGACGGCGGGTTGCACGGCGGTGCTGCCGACACTGGCGACTTGCACTGCATCGCCGACGACGGCCGGATGTACGGCGGTCTTGCCGACGCTTGC
>NZ_STGI01000008.1 GCF_004804275.1 Herbaspirillum sp. ST 5-3 | reverse complement strand
CCGCCTTCGTAATGCGCACGAAGGGTGTTGCGGCCGATGCGGCCGTAGCCGTTGATTGCGACGCGAATGGTCATGGTTTTCTCCTGAACGTAATTAAGCTAAAACCGATTTCACTTTGGCGATCACGTTTTCAGTCGTGAAGCCGAAGTGCTTGAACAGAACCCCCGCCGGTGCGGACTCGCCGAAGGTGTCGATACCCACCACGGCGCCTTCCAGGCCGACGTACTTGTACCAAAAATCCGTAACTCCGGCTTCCACCGCAACACGCGGCAAGCCTTTCGGCAGGACGCTTTGCTTGTAGGCGGCATCCTGACGGTCGAACAGATCCGTGCACGGCATGGAAACCACGCGTACCGGCGTGCCCTGTTTGGCCAGCTCGTCAGCCGCCTTCACCACCAGCTCGACTTCGGAGCCGGTTGCGATCAGCACGGCCCTGGCGTCCGGCGCATCGCGCAAAACATAGCCGCCACGGTTGATGGCAAGGATTTGCTCCGGCGTGCGCTCCATGTACGGCAGGTTCTGGCGCGAGAAAATCAGCGTGGTCGGGCCATGGCGGCGCGCGACGGCATGTTTCCATGCAATTGCAGATTCGACCGTGTCGCAAGGACGCCAGTTCTCCAGGTTCGGAATCAGACGGAGGCTGGACACATGCTCGACCGACTGATGCGTCGGACCGTCTTCGCCCAGGCCGATCGAGTCGTGCGTAAATACGAAAATCGAACGAATCTTCATCAGCGCCGCCATGCGAAGCGCGTTACGGCTGTAGTCGGAGAACGTCAGGAAGGTGCCGCCGAACGGGATGTAGCCGCCGTGCAAGGCGATACCATTCATGACTGCGCTCATGCCGAATTCGCGAACGCCGTAGTTGATGTGATTGCCCGCGTGGTCGGCACGTACCGGAACGCATTCTTTCCAGTTGGTCAGGTTGGAGCCGGTCAGGTCGGCCGAACCGCCGAGGAATTCCGGCAGTACCGGTGCCAGTGCCTGGATGGCATTCTGGCTGGCCTTGCGGGTCGCGATGTTTTCCTTCTTCTCGACGCATGCCGCGATATACGCATCAATCGCATCATTCAACTTGCCAGGCAACTCGCCCTTCATACGGCGCAACAGCTCGCCCGCTTCCTGCGGGTAGCGCTCGTCATAGGCCTTGAACAATTCGCTCCACTCGCCTTCGAGCTTCTGGCCGGACGTCTTGGCATCCCATGCCGCATAGACATCGGCGGGAATTTCGAAGGGTTGGAAGTCCCAGCCGAGCGCTGCGCGGGTGGCGGCAATTTCCTTGTCGCCCAAGGCGGCGCCGTGCACGTCATGTGTGCCGGCCTTGTTGGGGCTGCCTTTGCCGATCACGGTCTTGCAGCAGATCAGGGTCGGCTTGTCGGATTTCTTTGCGGCAGCAATGGCGGCGTCCACAGCGGCAACGTCGTGGCCATCCACGTTGCGGATGACATTCCAGTTGTAGGCTTCGAAGCGCTTCGGGGTATCGTCGATGAACCAGCCTTCCACATGACCGTCGATCGAAATACCATTGTCGTCATACAGCACGACCAGCTTGCTCAGGCGCAAGGCGCCTGCCAGCGAGCACGCCTCATGCGAAATGCCCTCCATCAGGCAACCATCGCCAACAAAGGTATAAGTGTGGTGATCGACGATGTTGAAGCCAGGCTTGTTGAATTCGGCGGCGAGCAGGCGTTCCGCGAGCGCCATGCCGACTGCGTTGGTCAGTCCCTGACCGAGCGGACCGGTGGTGGTCTCGACGCCCGGCGTCACGTGCACTTCCGGATGGCCGGCGGTCTTGGAATGCAGTTGACGGAAATTCTTGATCTCCTCCATCGGCAGGTCATAACCGGTCAGGTGCAGCAGCGCATAATGCAGCATGGAGCCATGGCCGTTGGAGACGATGAAACGGTCGCGATTGATCCAGTGCGGATTGGTCGGGTTGTGGCGATAGTGCCGGGTCCACAGCGCGACTGCGATTTCTGCCATGCCCATGGGCATGCCGGGATGGCCCGAGTTCGCCTTCTGTACTGCGTCCATTGCCAAGGCGCGGATTGCGTTGGCCATCTTGTCGGTCGGGAGAGAGGAAGTCATGTCAAATCAAGGTGTGTGGCGGGTCTTGGTGCTGACTCCGGTCCGGCTTGGAACCAGAGGTGCAAAGCCCGGTATTTTACCAGACTGAACCGCGCGGAATTAAAATCGGGGATTGACTTTTGCTAACAAGGACGACATGCCAGCTCACCGCCCACCCCAAACCCCGCGCGCCGCGTCATGCCGCATGAGGGCGAATACGGGAAAGACCATTGCCGCTTTTGACACAACGGTCGATCTTTCATGGAAATCGCTTGAGCTCGGCAAGACTGCCGCAAGCAGCCGGAGCGAGTGATCCCCTATGCCGCGTTTTTTCTGCCCGTTTCCCCTTACCGTTGGTGCGGTTATCACTCTACCCGACCATATCTCGCACCACATCCATGTGCTGCGGCTCGCGATCGGCGACACCATCACACTGTTTAACGGCGATGGCGGCGAATACGTCGCGACCCTGGTCATCCTCGAGAAAAAGCGCGCCATGGCGGAAGTGAAAACATTTACACCGCGCGATGTCGAATTGCCCTACGCAGTCACCTTGGCGCAAGCCTTGCCCGAAGGTTCAAAAATGGACTGGATCATCGAGAAGGCGGTGGAACTGGGCGTCGCCGCTATCCAGCCGATCGCCGCGCGGCGCTGCGTGGTCCGTTTGTCTGCCGAACGAACAGCCAGAAAGTTGGAACACTGGAACGCCATCATTGCAGCCGCCTCTGAACAAAGCGGCCGCAACCGGCTTGCGAATCTGGGCGAACCGGCCGAATTCAATGACTGGATCGGACAGCAGGACTTGCACCGCCGCATTCTCTTGTCACCGCGTGGCGAGCAATCGCTGTCGGACTGGGCCCGCCATCACCCTCCGCAAGCAGTTGCACTGCTGATCGGCCCCGAAGGCGGATTCACGGAACAGGAAGAGGCGGCGGCGATCAGCCAGGGCGTGCTGCCCTTGTCGATGGGGCCGCGCGTGCTGCGGACCGAAACCGCCGGGCTGGCCGCACTGTCCGCCTTGAACGCCGTTTGGGGCGAAATCTGAGCGCATTTAAGCCGAAATCAAACAACGTTCCGATTTCCACCCGTAAATCGGTGCTTTCTTCTATGGTGACAGCTTTATCCACTCAAGCGGAGATGCACCATGGGTATTCTCGACAAAGCATTCGAAATGCTTGGCGACAATCACTTGCCGATGATGGATTCAAGAACGCGTCTATTGCAGGCGGCGCTCGCATTGCTTGCGAACAATGGCCAGGCCGGCGGACTGCACGGACTCGTAGAGCGGTTCAGTGAAGCAGGACTGGGAAATGTCATCCACTCCTGGATAGCATCCGGACCGAACGTGCCGATCACCGGCGAGCAATTGCACCAGGCACTGGGCGAAGGTCAGCTGCAGCAGATCGCGGAGGAAACCGGGCTGACGGAAAATGAAACCGCAAACCGCCTGAGTGAAATGTTGCCGGATCTGGTGGACAGACTGACGCCTGCCGGACATATTCCGCAAGGCGGCTTGGGAAACATGAGTGCGCTGCTGGATTATTTTCTGGGCCGCTTCCAGTAACCTCCAATAAGGAAGCGGACGTCCGTCACCATTGTCGTGAAGCGCTGATTTCCGCGACAATGGCCATATGCAATGGCTCCGTCAATTTTTCAGTCGCGATACACCACGGATTCCGGATCCGCTCTGGCAGGACTGCGTCATGCGTCTTGCCTATTTGCAGCGACTATCGCCGCTTGAGCTGGAGCGCCTTAAAGCCTTGTCCGAGGCATTACTTGGCAAAAAGACATTCACCGGTGCAGCAGGATTTGAACTGACGGACGAAATTGCGGTAAATATTGCCGCTCAGGCCAGTTTGCCGGTTCTCAATCTCACGCTCGACCTGTATGCCGACATGGCCGGCATCATCATCTACCCGTCAGCCTTCATCATCCCGCAGAGCGAAATGGACGAAGCCGGGGTCGTGCATGAATGGCATGAACCAGCCTCCGGTGAAGCCGTCGATGCCGGCGGGGCCGTCGTGCTGTCCTGGGAAGACGTGCAGGAGCGCGATGCACCGGGATACAACGTCGTGATCCACGAATTTGCACACAAGATCGATATGGGCGACGGCCACGCGAACGGATGTCCGCCCTTTCTCACCGCCTGTCACGAAGGCCTCGATCCACGCCTTTGGCAAAGGACGTTTTCCGCTGCATATGCCGACTTCGTACGCCGCGTTCATGCCCTGGAAGACCAGCTCCCGGACGATTTCGATGACGCCGACGAAGCCGATGCCGCGCTCTACGATGAGTTGCTCGGCGCCCTGCCGCTCGATCCCTATGCGGCAAGGCATCCGGCGGAATTTTTCGCGGTCGCCTCGGAAGCGTTTTTCGTACTGCCGGAGCCGCTGGCCGAGGACTATCCCGAAATCTATCGTTTGTTGGCGCAGTATTACCGCCAGGACCCGCTCCGGCTCTGAAATCAAGCCCTTGCAACAAAGAAAACCGGCGGAAAGCGCTTATAATCATAGGTTTTTCGACGGTTTCTTTAGACTGCCCTGCATGAAGGTATTTCGCGGACTTCCCAATGCTGCATCGCGTGCGCCGTGCGCGCTGACCATCGGCAACTTCGATGGTGTTCATCGCGGGCACCAGGCGCTTCTGGCGCGTGTGCGCGAGGCGGCCACTACACTCAATGTCGAAGCCGCAGTGATGACTTTCGAGCCGCATCCACGCGAATTTTTCGCGCTGCTCGCCGGTGATATCGCCAAGGCGCCAGCCCGGATCGCCAATCTGCGCGACAAATTGCAGGCGCTCTCGAACGCCGGCATCGATCGTGTCATCGTCGAGCATTTCAACGCTCATTTCGCATCGATGTCGCCGCAAGACTTCGTTGAAAAGGTGTTGGTACAAGGTTTGCACGTGAAATGGCTGATGGTCGGCGAAGATTTTTGTTACGGCGCCAAGCGCGCCGGCAATGTCGCCATGCTGATGGAGGCCGGCAAGAAATACGGATTCCATGTCGAAGCCATGCCCACTGTCACCAATGGCGGCACGCGCATTTCCTCTTCCGCGGTGCGCTCCGCGCTGGCCAACAGCGACTTCGCGCTCGCCGACCAATTGCTCGGTCATCCCTACGCAATTTCGGGCCATGTCATCCACGGCAAGAAACTGGGACGCACCATTGGCTTTCCGACACTGAACCTCCGTATTGCTCATCGACGCCCGGCGCTCTCCGGCATCTTCGTGGTGCAGGTGCGCGGCCTGGCCGACCAGCCTTTGCCGGGCGTCGCCAGTCTCGGCGTGCGGCCTACCGTGGAGGACAGCGGACGCGTGCTGCTGGAAACCTATGTATTCGACTATGCGCAACCGTGCTACGGCAAAGTGGTGCACATTGAATTCCTCAAGAAACTGCGCGACGAAGAGAAATATGTCGACTTGCCGACACTGACGGCGGCGATTGAGAATGACGCGCAGCAGGCGCGCGCCTTCTTCAAGGAACGCGAGATGCAGGCTGTTTCCGCCACCGACCGAATTTGACGATCGAACATGAATCTTCCTGTTTGATCCACCGAATTTTTACGATTGAAACCATCATGTCCGAACAAAAAAACAAGTATCCGGTCAACCTCACCGAAACCGCATTCCCGATGCGCGGCGACCTCGCCAAGCGCGAGCCGAAGTGGGTGAAGGAGTGGCAGGACAAGAAGATCTATCAACGCATCCGCGAGGCTTCCGCCGGCCGCCCCAAGTTCATCCTGCACGACGGTCCGCCCTATGCGAACGGCGACATCCATATCGGCCACGCGGTCAACAAGATCCTGAAGGATATGATCGTCAAGGCACGCAACATGGCAGGCTTCGATGCGCAATATGTGCCGGGCTGGGACTGCCATGGCATGCCGATCGAGATCCAGATCGAGAAACAGTACGGCAAGCATTTGCCGACTGCCGAAGTGCTCGCCAAGTCGCGCGCCTACGCGACCGAGCAGATTGAACGGCAGAAGAAGGACTTCATCCGCCTGGGTGTGCTCGGCGAATGGGATCGTCCGTACAAGACGATGGATTTCGGGAACGAAGCAGACGAAATCCGCGTGCTCGGCGGGATTCTCGAAAAAGGTTATGTCTATCGCGGCCTGAAGCCGGTCAACTGGTGCTTCGATTGCGGCTCGGCCCTGGCGGAAGCGGAAGTCGAATACCAGGACAAGCGCGATCCGGCGATCGACGTCGGCTTTCCATTTGCCGAACCCGACAAGATCGCGCACGCCTTCGGCCTCGACAAGCTGCCCACCGAAAAAGGTTATGCAGTGATCTGGACCACCACGCCGTGGACCATTCCCGCCAACCAGGCCCTGAACGTGCATCCCGACCATCGCTATGCGCTGGTGCAGACCGAGCGCAAAGGCGAAACCATCCTGCTGCTGCTCGCGGTGGAACTGGTCAACGCCTGTCTGCAACGCTACGGCCTGGAAGGAAAGATCATTGCGACCGCCTCCGGCGAGGCACTGTCGATGCTGAAGTTCAAGCATCCGTTCGCCAATGCCGACAAGGGTTATGACCGCTATTCGCCGATCTACGTTGGCGAATACGTGACGCTCGATACAGGTACCGGCATTGTCCACTCGGCACCGGCCTACGGCCTGGACGACTTCCAGTCCTGCAAGGCGCACGGCATGACCGATGATGAAATCCTGAAGCCGGTGATGGGCGACGGCAAGTATGCCTCCTGGCTGCCCTTCTTCGGCGGCATGACCATCTGGGAAGCTTCCAAGCCGATTTGTGAAAAACTGGAAGAAGTCGGTTCGCTGTTCAAGCTCGTGATGTTCGAACACAGCTACATGCACTGCTGGCGTCACAAGACGCCGATCATCTATCGCGCGACCTCGCAATGGTTTGCCGGTATGGATGTGGCGCCGAAGGCCGGCGGCCCGACCTTGCGCGAAACCGCGCTGGCCGGCATCGAAGCCACCGCTTTCTTTCCCGGCTGGGGCCAGGCCCGTCTGCATGGCATGATCGCCAACCGGCCCGATTGGACCTTGTCGCGCCAGCGCCAGTGGGGCGTGCCGATGGCCTTCTTCGTGCACAAGGAAACCGGCGAACTGCATCCGCGCACGCCGGAATTGCTGGAAGCCGTTGCCAAGATGGTCGAAAAGGACGGGATCGAAGCCTGGCAGGCACTCGACCCGAAAGATCTGCTTGGTGCAGATGCCGATGTCTACGTGAAGAACAAGGACACGCTCGACGTCTGGTTCGACTCCGGCTCCACGCATCAGACGGTTTTGCGCGGCTCGCACGCGTCGCAATCGCATTTCCCGGCCGACTTGTATCTCGAAGGCTCGGATCAGCATCGCGGCTGGTTCCACTCCTCGCTGCTGACGTCCTCCATGCTGAACGGACAGCCGCCCTACAAGGCGCTGCTCACGCACGGCTTCGTGGTCGACGGCGAGGGCAAGAAGATGTCCAAGTCGAAAGGCAACGTGGTCGCGCCGCAAAAGGTGTCGGACACGCTGGGTGCGGAAATCCTGCGTCTGTGGGTCGCATCAACCGATTACTCGGGCGAACTGTCGATTTCCGATGAAATCCTGAAGCGCGTGGTGGAAGCCTATCGCCGCATCCGCAACACACTGCGCTTCCTGTTGGCAAACACTTCCGATTTCGATTCAAAGAAGGATGCAGTACCGGTTGCCGAATTGCTCGAAATCGATCGCTATGCGATTGCGCGCATGGCGGAACTCCAGGCCGAGATCCTGCAGCATTTCGATGTCTACGAATTCCATCCGGTCGTCGCCAAGCTGCAAATGTACTGCTCGGAAGACCTCGGCGGCTTCTACCTCGATATCCTGAAGGACCGTCTGTACACCTGCGGCACAGGCTCGAAGGCGCGCCGTTCCGCCCAGACCGCGATCTGGCATATCACGCATGCGTTGTTGCGCGTGATGGCTCCGATGCTGTCGTTCACCGCCGAAGAAGCGTGGTCCGTATTCGCCGGCAAGGACACTTTTGAAGAAAGCGGCGAAACCATCTTCACGCAGGTGTACTATGCACTGCCGGAAGTTGCGGGCGCCGCGGAGTTGCTGAGCAAGTTCGCCGCGCTGCGGGATTTGCGCGCAAATGTGACCAAGCAACTGGAAGAAGTTCGGGTGGCGGGCGGCATCGGCTCATCGCTGCAGGCGGAAGTGGAAATCAAGGCCAGCGGCGACAAGTATGCGCTGCTGAACAGCCTCGGCGATGACTTGAAGTTCATCTTCATCACGTCGCAGGCAAAGCTGACACAGGTTGCCAGCGAAGCCGAGGAAGGAGTGATTGTGACGCCGTCAACGCACCAGAAATGCGAACGCTGCTGGCACTACCGCGCTGATGTCGGTTCGCATGCGGATCATCCGGGGATCTGCGGGCGTTGCGCAAGCAACTTGTTCGGCGGCGGCGAGGCAAGGAAGTTCGCTTAGCCCATTGTTCATTCTCGTGCGGGGCGCGGACGGCATGGCCGGGTTTCGCACTTCCGCTCCCACGAGGATGACATTCATACAGAGTCGATATGGCCAAACAAAAGAGTTTCAAAAGTCTGTCTGCCAGCCCCAGCACCAGCCTGACGCCCTGGCTCGGCATTGCAGCCATCATTATTCTGATCGACCAGATCAGCAAGGTGGTGATGAGCAGGTTGTTCGTCTTTGGCGAATCACGGCCAGTGACATCCTTCTTCAATCTGGTCCTGGCGCATAACAAGGGCGCGGCGTTCAGCTTTCTCGCCAACCAGGCAGGCTGGCAACGCTACGTCTTCACCGGCATTGCCATTGCCGCCGTGATCTTCATCGTCTATCTGCTCAAGCGCCATGCCGGTCAGCGGATGTTTTGCTGGGCGCTTGCGCTGATCCTCGGCGGTGCGATCGGCAACCTGATCGACCGCGTCGTTTACGGACACGTGATCGACTTCCTCGATTTCTATGTCGGCACCTGGCATTGGCCGGCATTCAATGTGGCGGACATGGCCATCGTGGGCGGCGCGGCCTTGTTCGTGCTGGACGAGTTGCGGCGCGTGGGGAAATAAGCCGCCCTTCTTTGCTACACTACCGAGCTTTGGATAATCCTGCAGCCGGTGAAGCTTGGCCTTGCGTCCCGCAGACGCGGGGCAAACGGAGGGGAATCGGCACTCGCGATACCCTGCAAGTCAACCCTGCGACGACATTTCAGGAGGCCTCATGGATCTCGCTGGCAAAAGAATCGTTCTCGGCATGACCGGCGGCATTGCCTGCTACAAGGTCGCGGAATTCACGCGCGGCCTGACCAAGGCAGGCGCCTCGGTGCAAGTCGTGATGACACAAGCCGCCGCGCAGTTCATCACCCCGGTCACCATGCAGGCGCTGTCCGGCCATCCGGTGTATACCGACCAATGGGATGCCCGGATCGACAACAACATGCCGCATATCGATCTCAGTCGCGACGTGGATGCGATCGTGATTGCGCCCTGCTCCGCCGATTTCATGTTCAAGCTGGCGCATGGCGCATGTAACGATTTGCTCTCGACATTGTGCGTCGCGCGTCCCATGACCTTGCCGCTGATGGTGGCGCCGGCCATGAACGTCGAGATGTGGCAGAACGCCGCCACGCAGCGCAACCTTGCGCAACTGAGGGCGGACGGCATCGCCATTCTCGGCCCCGATGCGGGCGAGCAGGCATGCGGCGAAATCGGCATGGGTCGCATGCTGGAGCCGGAGCAGCTGCTTGAGGAAGTGGTTGCCTCTTTCCAGCGCAAGGTACTCGCCGGAAAACATGTCTTGCTGACCGCCGGCCCGACCTTTGAACCGATTGATCCGGTACGAGGAATCACCAATCTTTCCTCCGGCAAGATGGGCTATGCGATCGCCCGCGCGGCACGCGAAACCGGCGCGGAGGTGACTCTGATTTCGGGTCCAACGACGCTGCCGACACCGTATGGCGTGCATCGCATCAACGTGCAGACCGCCCAGCAAATGCATGACGTCGTCATGTCGCACGTCAGTGGACAGGATGTGTTCATCGCGGTCGCGGCCGTGGCGGACTGGCGCGTGACGAATGCCAGCGAACAAAAGCTGAAGAAGAGTGGCGAGGACGATATACCGCATCTCCAGTTCGAGCAAAATCCGGACATCCTCGCATCCGTTGCCGCCTTGCCGAACAAGCCGTATTGCGTGGGCTTCGCCGCCGAATCGGAAAATCTGCTGCGCTACGGCGAAGAGAAGCGCAAGAAGAAAGGCGTACCACTCCTGGTCGGGAACATCGGTCATCAAACCTTCGGCAAGGATGAAAACGAGCTGGTGCTGTTCGACGAAAAGGGGAACAAGCGCCTGCCGCGCGCCGACAAACAGGACCTGGCGCGCCAGCTCATCGCGGAAATCGCAGTTCGCATCTGATTCGGCTTTACCTGTATCTTTTTGTAACCCCCGTCCAGCCTTGCGGGTGTCTCACTTTATCCTTAATGTCCATGAAAACCATCGCAGTAAAAATTCTTGATCCCCGCATGAAAGAGCAACTCCCGGCATACGCGACGCAAGGCAGCGCAGGTCTGGATTTGCGCGCATGCATCGACGCGCCGCTCACGATCAAGCCGGGAGAAACACACCTGATTCCGACCGGCCTTGCCATCCACATCGCGGATCCGCGGTACGCCGCGATGATCCTGCCACGCAGTGGCATGGGCCACAAACACGGTATCGTGCTGGGGAACCTGGTCGGACTGATCGATTCCGATTATCAAGGGCAACTGATGGTGTCGACCTGGAATCGCGGACAGGCGGAGTTCACGCTCAACCCGATGGAACGCCTGGCGCAATTGGTCATCGTTCCTGTCCTGCAGGTCGGCTTCAAGGTCGTCGAGGAATTCGATGACAGCGAACGCGGCGCCGGAGGATTCGGCAGTACCGGGAAACATTAATCGAATGGAGACCGGCATGATGCGATTCGCTTCGCTACGATTGAAAAGTGCAGTAACAAGAAACCGCTTGCTGCTGCTCTCTGCCGCGGTCCTGTTGACAGCCTGCGCCACCACCGTTTCCACACCGCCGGGTTCGCAGCCGGAGAGCCCTTCCGGCGCGCCGAAGCAGGCGCCGACGCAGCCTGTCAGCCCGGCAGAGTTGCAGGCGCTGCAGTCGCTGATCTCGCTGCAGGATCGCTTGTATCGCGTCGCTGCGCCGCTACTGGTGAACAATCCCGAGCTTTGCAAGAACAACGCGCGCAATCTCCTCGGCTTTACCGCAAAAACGAAATACTCCTATTCGGCCGAGTTCGTCGATGCCGCGCAAAAGGCGCTCGGCTTGAATGAGCGCCTGCAGGTGATGGGCGTTCTGCCGGGCAGCGGTGCTGCAAGTGCCGGTGTACGCCGTGGGGATATCCTCGTCGCCGTCGAAGACAAAGCCATGCCCGCAGGTGAAAATGCCGAGCGCGACGCCGCAGCGGTGCTGGCAC
Organism: Herbaspirillum sp. ST 5-3; assembly: GCF_004804275.1. Classification (GTDB taxonomy): domain Bacteria; phylum Pseudomonadota; class Gammaproteobacteria; order Burkholderiales; family Burkholderiaceae_D; genus Noviherbaspirillum. The sequence continues at coordinate 228,253 of NZ_STGI01000008.1, read as the reverse complement.
CTCTCGTCATGCATCGTTCCAATGTGAAGCTGACCGTCATGCGCGATGGCACCAACTTGGCCCTCAATGTGCCCCTGACCTATGCCTGCGCATTCGGCGTCGAGCTCGGCAATGCCGATAACGTTGCGGCATACTCCGACGGCTACCGTGTGCTGATCACGCGTGGCATGATGAATACCGTGCGTTCCGACGATGAACTCGCCTATGTCGTGGCGAAAGAAATGGCGCATAACGCCCTGTCGCACGCCACTCGCTTGAAAATGAGTGCTACCGTCGGCGGCATCATTGATAACCTGCAGCGAGCCCATCCGGACATGAGCACCATGGTCGGCCTGGCCGGCGTCAAGCCGATGCCGGCAGAGCTGGACGCCATGGCGGACAAGCTGTCGCTCTATATGCTGGCGCGCGCCGGCTACGACATCACGCAGGTCGTGCCATTCTGGAAGCGGATGGCGAGCCAGTTTCCGCCATCCACTCTCAATGCCTATACGGCAATGCATCCCGCCACGAATTATCGCGTCGCGGCGATGGAAAAAGCCGCCAAGGAAATCAAGGCGAAACAGTCTTCCAAGCGACCGCTGATGCCGTAACTTCCCGCCAGAACCTGCAAGCCGCCGCAATCCATGCCGGCGGCTTTCCTTCACACCGTGTTTGTCCACTATGCTGTGCAAGTGCACCGGGCTTCAAACTTGTCCGGCGTGCGCCTGCTTGTTCCGGCAAGACACGCTTCTCCCCTCGTTTCTTATCCTCGGCAACGATCGGCCGGCCATGTCGTCCATCCGCTAGCATTCGCGCGTTATCATTCCGCAACAATTCCTTCTTTCCGCTTCTAGCCATCAAAAAAGCCTCTGAGTCACTTTGAAACGTAAATGAGAACTGTTATCATTCGCAGTAATTAAATTTAACGTGAACAATTTACTCAACATTTCTCGAACAAGAAGGAGTTCTCATGTTTTCAGCCTCGCTCTCCGCGCCGCTCAAGCGCATCGTCCTGACACTTGCCGCTGCAACGGCGCTGAATGCCTATGCAGTCGAGTATCCGATCGGCTCGCCGCAACAGCGTTTCGGGATGGAGATTGCTGCCGTGTACCTGCAGCCGGTGGCAATGGAGCCGGACGGCATGATGAAGAAGGCCGAGGAATCGGACATTCATATCGAAGCGGATATCAAGGCGCTGGGCGGAAATCCAAACGGATTCGAGGAAGGCTCCTGGATTCCCTACCTGATCGTGAAATACGAAGTGAGCAAGAGCGGCTCCAGCCAGAAGGTGAGCGGCGAATTCATGCCCATGGTCGCCAACGACGGTCCGCATTACGGCGACAACATCAAGCTGTTTGGCCCCGGCAAGTATCACGTCAAGTACACCATTCTTCCGCCGTCGGAAAACCAGCACGCGCACTTCGGCCGCCATACCGACCGCCTCACCGGCGTGCGACCATGGTTCAAACCCTTCGACGTGGAATATGACTTCACGTACGTGGGAATCGGCAAGAAAGGCGGCTACTGAAAATGGGCCTGCGTTTCCAATTGAAGCCGCTGGCCGTCGCGGTCGCATTGATCTGTGCCGCAGGCGGCGTCCATGCGGCCCCGCAGTCGCAAGCCGAATTGATCAAGCTGATTGAAAAGCTCAACCAGCGCATGGAACGCCTGGAACAGCGCAATGCAGCACTGGAACGCGAGCTGCGCGACAGCCGCAAGCAGTCGCAGCAAGCCCCCGCAGCCGAGGTGGAAAAACGCCTGAAGGCGCTTGAGCAACATCAGGAAGGCATCGCCATGGGTCTGGAAAGCGACACCATCAGCGAAAAGGAACCGGAGCTCACCAGCCGCCTGAAGGCTGTCGAGGTGCAGGCACAGGGCATGCAGTCAACGGTGAAGAAGGTCAGCGCGCTCGACGGCCTGACGGCCGGGCTCAGCCTGACGACGGTAGCGCAACGGCCGTCGGGTATCGCAGGCTTTGGCAGCCAGCTCAACTACCGCGCCGATGCCACTGTGGAACTGCCGCTGGAGGCCATTGGCGACATTGAACACAAGATCTTTGCCCATGTCCGCCTCGGCCAAGGCGCCGGTCTCAACGACCTGCCCACGTTCTCCAAGGCGAATGCAACGGCCTTCCGGCTGGACAGCCTGCGTCATGACGACGCGGTCGCCTTGCTGGCGGAAGCCTGGTATCAGGCCAATATCCCCCTGCCCTTCGGCGGATTCAAGCCGCAGTCGAAGGAAACGCTGGAAGTCACGTTCGGCAAGATGGACCCGTTCGGATTCTTTGACCAGAACGCAGTCGCTGGCGACGAAGCGCGCCAGTTCATGAATCTGGCCTTCGTGCACAACCCACTGCTCGACGCGGGTGGCGACATCGGCGTGGATGCGAACGGATTCACGCCGGGCTTGCGCCTGTCGTACGTCAATGCCACGCAAAAGCCGCAAACCTGGCGCGTCTCGATGGCTGTGTTCGGCGCGGGCGACAAGGGCTCCAACTATCAGCGCAGCCTTGCCTCGCCGGTGGTGATGCTGCAAGCGGAAACGGAGCAGCGCCTGTTCGGCGGCCTGCCCGGCAATTACCGTGTCTATGCATGGAACAATCCACGCGCCAGTCATTTCGACGCCAACGTTACCGACACCGAGCGGCACAGCGGCTGGGGCATTTCCGCCGATCAGCGCGTCGGTGACGGCTTCACGCTGTTTGGTCGCTACGGTCATCAAATGCGAGGAAACGTGAGCTTCGATCGCGCTCTCACGCTCGGCGCGGAATTGAACGGGTCGTACTGGAACCGCGGCGGCGACGTGTTGGGCCTGGCCGCCGGTTGGCTGAGAACAAGCCGGGATTACCGGAGCTTTGCAAGCGTCGGCAATGCGGAACGTGTCGGTGAACTGTATTACCGCTATCGCATCAGCAAACAGTTCGAGCTGTCGCCGAATCTCCAGTACATCGGGCATCCGGGCGGCGACAGTACCGCCGAAGCCATCAAGGTCCTCGGGCTGCGCGCCCAACTCAACTACTGAGGTACGCAATGTCTCTCTCTCCGCGCCGATTTTTCGGCTCCTTGCTGGTCCTGATCGCCCTGCTCGCACATGCCTCATCGTTTGCCGCGGACCTGCCGACCTTCAGTCTGGTGATCCGCAACGGGCACTTCGTTCCGGAAACCACGGAAGTGCCGGCCAATACCAAGTTCCGCTTGTTGATCAAGAACGAAGGGCCGGGCGCGGAGGAGTTTGAAAGTGCTGAACTGCACAAGGAAAAAGTGCTGGCACCCGGCGCCTCCAGCTTTCTCATTTTCCAGCCGCTCAAGCCGGGAACCTACAAGTTCTTCGGCGAGTTTCATCCGGACACCGCACAAGGCCGGATCATCGCCAAGTAAGAACTGATCCGCATGCACATTCCTTCTGTCTCAAGCGGCTGCGCAAGCGCCGCGCGGCCGGCCCCCGCCCGCCGCGGCCTGGTCGCGAAAATCGGCAGCGCGATGCAGCGCAATCGGCGCGTGATTCTCGCGATTCAATGGGTCGTTGTGTTCTTTTATCTGCTGTTGCTGATCGTACCGGCTTTCATGCCGATCCCGCCGGACGACGCGCATATCTACAACAACCTGCGCTTGTTCGCGCAATTCCTGTTCTGGGGCATCTGGTGGCCCTTCGTCATGCTGAGCACCATGCTGCTGGGCCGCGTCTGGTGCGGCGTGTTCTGCCCGGAGGGAGCGCTGACGGAAATGGTGAGCCGGCATGGGCTCGGCCGTCCGATCCCGCGCTGGATGCGCTGGGGCGGCTGGCCTTTCGTCGCCTTCGTTTGCACGACCATATACGGCCAACTGGTCAGCGTTTACGAATATCCGCAAGCGGCCTTGCTTGTATTGGGTGGCTCGACCGTGGCGGCCGTCGCGGTCGGCTTCGTCTATGGCAAGGGCAAGCGTGTCTGGTGCCGTTACCTGTGTCCGGCCAATGGCGTTTTTGCGTTGCTCGCGAAAATCGCGCCGCTGCATTTCCGTGTCGATGAAGAAGTATGGAAGCGCAACACAGAGCGCATGCCCATGGTCGATTGCGCACCACTGATCGACATCCGGCACATGAAGAGCGCATCGGCTTGCCATGCCTGCGGGCGTTGCAGCGACTATCGCGGCGCGGTGCAGCTTGCCGTCCGCAATCCGGCCAGCGAGATCCTCAATACGCGCAGCAAGGATGTGAACCACGGCGAAGCGTTGACGCTCATTTTCGGCGTGCTCGGGATTGCCACGTCGGCATTCCAATGGTCTTCCAGCCGGCTGTTCGTGCACATGAAAACTGCCGCGGCAACCTGGCTGGTGGAACATGATGCGTTCGCGCTTCTGCAAGACAATGCGCCGTGGTGGTTGCTCACACACTATCCGCAAGCCAATGACGTCTTTACCTGGCTCGATGGCTTGTGCATCCTCGCGTACATCCTCGGCGGCGGTCTGGCCCTGGGCTCGGCTGTGCTGGCACTGATCTGGCTGGCAGCACGCATTGCCAACCTGCCTGCACTACCCTGGCGGCGCTTGGCAATGGGCTTGGTGCCGGTGGCCGGAATGAGCGTATTCCTCGGGCTGTCCATGCTGACACTGGGCCATCTGAAAGCCGAAAGAGTGTCGCTGGAATGGGTGGCGCCCGTGCGTATCCTGTTGTTGACGGCGGGAAGCGGTTTTTCGGCCTTGCTCGGCTGGCGCCTGCTTGCATTGCGGATTTCGGTCCGGCGCTTGCTGGCCTTCGCCGCCTATCTCTTGCCGGTTGCCTTGATTGTGCTGGTCTGGGTGATTGCGTTTTTCGTCTGAGGCTGCAAGGCGGCCCTGATCGCAATCACCGATCATTGACCGCACGTTCCTCCATTGTTATTACAAGGAAGAACAATGTTGTTACCGGGAACTCACACGGCCTGCTGACGAGAAATGTCGCAGGCCGATCAATTCCACTTTCCGCCGACTCCGAAACGGCCGCCGCCAAGCAGCATCACGGCAATGGCGACAATGAAGTACATGCCCTGCAGTTCAAGCGCCCAGCCGCCCGTCTTCGACAAAGTGAAAAACTGCGTCGTGTGCGCCAGCAGCACCGCGACAACCATGTTGACTGCAATCACGAATGCAGCCGGCCGCGTCCATGCGCCGACCAGCACCAGCACAGGCGCCAGCACTTCTCCGATAAATACCAGATAGCCCAGCGCCGGCGGCATGCCCACCTTTGCCACCATGCCTGTGATCGGGCCTATCCCGCCCAGGATTTTTGACACGCCATGAAAAAGAATGAGGATTGCGAGCGAAACCCGCAGCAAGAATTTCGCCATGTCCTCCGATATGCCGCCTGCCTGGATCCTGTACATGGAAGTTCCTTTCGATTTGTTGTTCTCCGTAGATTATGCCTTCGAAATTATTCCCGCATCGGTTCAGATACTTTTTGAAATGAAATAGTTCTGCGCGCTGAATATGCCGGCGCTGATCGAATCGGACCGAGCGCTGTCTATGTTGATGTGTATGTCAGGTCAACCAGCCGTCTCAAACCGAAAGGATCACTATGAGTACCAGCAAGAACGTTGCCATTTTCGTCGGCAGCCTGCGCAAGGAATCCCTGAATCGCAAGCTGGCCAATGCGCTGATCGCCATGGCGCCGGACGGACTCAAGCTCGACATCGTCGAGATCGGCAATCTGCCGCTGTTCAGCCAGGACTTTGAAGCCGATCCGCCGCAGACCGTGCGCGACTTCAAGCAGCGGGTGCAGGATGCGGACGCGGTGCTGTTCGTCACGCCGGAATACAACCGTTCGGTGCCGGGCGTATTGAAGAACGCGATCGACGTCGCGTCGCGCCCCTATGGTCAAAGTGCATGGAGCGGCAAGCCGGGAGCGGTGATCAGCCTGTCGCCCGGTGCCATCGGTGGCTTCGGTGCCAACCAGCACTTGCGCCAATCCATGGTGTTTCTGGATGTGCCGATGATGCAGCAGCCCGAAGCCTACATCGGCAACGCATCCAAACTGTTCGATGACAAGGGCGAAATCACGAACGATTCGACGCGCGAATTCCTGCAGAAATTCCTGCAGTCCTTCGCGCAATGGATCGAGCGCAATTTGCCGAAAAAGTAAGGCCTGTTATCTCAAGGAGAAATGCTCAGGCTTCCAGCTTCGCGTCCATCGTTATCTTCGCGTTGAGCAGTTTGGAAACCGGGCATCCCTCCTTGGCTCTGTCGGCCGCTGCCTGAAACGCCTTCGGGTCAGCGCCGGGAATTTTCGCTGTGAGGTTCAGGTGGATGGCGGTGATTGCAAACCCGTCGTCCACTTTGTCCAGCGTCACTTCGGCACTCGTGCGCAAGCTTTCCGCCGTCATGCCGGCCTCACCCAATTGCGCAGACAAAGCCATTGTGAAGCAACCTGCATGGGCCGCTGCAATCAGTTCTTCCGGATTGGTGCCCGGCTCGTTTTCGAAGCGCGTCGTGAAGCCGTAGCGCGTATCTTTCAAGATGCCGCTTTGTGTCGAGATGCTGCCTTTTCCATCCTTGAGGCCGCCAGTCCATGCGGCCGATGCTGTGCGTTTCATGTCACCTCTCCTAACGTGAGAAAACCTTCGATAGCACCGTCTTTCGTCATCGGCGCCGCTTCTTCTTTTTCGGCGGCGAAGCAAGCCATGCACCGCTCCAGAGATCGGTAATCTGCTGGACATTCTTCTTCATCACGGTTGCGGCCTGACGTTTGCCTTCGGCCGTGGCACGGCTGCGCGCCGAACCGGCGATCGCGTTGGCACCGCTCAACCACATGCTCATCCAGGGATTCTTCTTGGTCCACGGATTCTTCATCGCTGCTCCTTGCTGTCCGGCACACTCGCTGCGCATTGTGCGCTGCGAAATGTGCAATTCATTAGGACACAGGCGAACGCGAAAGTTCGACCGGCCCCGGCAATGCACCAGAGCATGAATAGAAACTTTTGGTTGATAAGCTGCGTCGAACGAATGTCGTTCCATAAGTTGATCGGAGGATTCGCGTCATTTGTTTTTTTCATGCACTTTAATCAGGCAACACGTATTCGGAGACACGCAATGGGATTTGCAAACAAGAACAAATTGTTGATTACCTTGGCTGCGCTCTCTTTCTGCAGCACCGTCGCAAGCGCGCAGCAAACGCCCTCACCCGACGCCAAGCCAGCGGCAAAACAAGCTTCAAAGAAATCGAGTATCGACCATTCGGGCAAGGCACGCCGTGGCAAAGCCTCGTACTACGCGAAGAAATTCCACGGCAAAAAGATGGCCGACGGCACGCCGATGAATCCGCAATCGAATGTGGCCGCCAGCAAGACACTGCCGCTAGGCACCAAGGCGAAAGTCACCAACCTGGAAAACGGCAAGAGCGACGTCGTCGAGATCCGCGATCGCGGTCCCTATGTGGATGGCCGCATCGTCGACCTGTCGCCGAAAACCGCCGAGAAGCTGGGCATCAAGGAAGAAGGCGTTGCCCCGGTGGAGGTCAAGCCGCTTGAAGTGCCACAGCCCGACGGCAGTGTGAAGCTGGGTGTAGCGGAATCCGAGAAGAGCGAACCGAGCGAACACTGAAGCTCGCGCGCCGCGTTCATTCCACCTCAGAATGTATTGAAGAGGAACTTTGCCGTGCCCGCGATATCGGGCAGGAGATAGATGGAGAGCGCGGCGCAATTGAGAACGACCGTCAGCCAGAAAATGCTCCGGAACGATCGCTTTGCCGATTTGTGGCGGAACAAGCCTTGCGCGATCATCGCGCCCGGCCAGCCGCCCGCCAGGCCGAACAGGTGGAGCGTACGCTCGCTGGTGCGCCACTGGTTCCGCTGGGCCGCCGATTTGTCGACGGCATACACGACAAAGGTCGCCATGCTCATGGCGAAATAGGCGATCAGCACGAACGACGGCAACTTGTCCGAAACGACAGCCGCGAGCATCACTGCGAAGAAGGATGCGGCGAAAATCATGCGCGTCGTCGGTCCGTTTCACAGGCTTCAGGTGTTAGTGCGAATGGTCCCATTCCGTATTCCTCCTGTTATCGTGCAAACAAGGGCAGCACGATCACCGCCCACGTCACGCCGGCGAGCGCCAATGCAAGAAACACCGCCGCACTGCCAAAGTCCTTTGCGTTCTTTGACAAGGGATGATGTTCGAATGAAACGCGGTCGACCACTGCCTCGATCGCCGAATTGAGCAACTCAACGATCAACACCAGGATCAGCACGGCAATCAGGGCAAGCTTCTGCAAGGCCGGCAGCGGCAGCAGCAATGCAATCACAACACCGGGAACCACGAGCATGAGTTCCTGGCGGAACGCGTGCTCGCTTCGCCATGCGGTCCTGAATCCATGCATCGAATACAAAAGAGCGGCGTAAATTCGCTTTACGCCGCTCTTGCTCTTGAATTCGCTGGTTTGGTGATGTCCTGTCATCTTCGTTCTTTATATAACTCGCGGAATGTCTTGCCGGACGGCGCGGGCATCTCGCGGTAATCGGTCCAGCCGCTGGCACCTGGAAGCTTCGAAATCGTCTTCTTGCCGCCAGCCATGAAGCGCATGAAGCGTACACCGATTCTGGTTGCGAGTCGATACAAGGCCGGCCGCTTGGCGACAAAGGCCCAGATCATCAAGCCGAGGCGCTCCGATCCGGGGCGCAAGTGCTCGTCGACCTGCTTTTCACGCAACTTGCGCAGCAAATCGGGCAGTGGGATTTTAACAGGGCAGACGACATGGCATTCGCCGCACAGCGTGGATGCCTGCGGCAGGTCGAGAGCGTTTTCAATGCCCGCATAGGAAGGCGTGAGCACGCTGCCCATCGGCCCTGGATACACCCAGCCGTAGCTGTGCCCGCCGATTTTCTGATACACCGGGCAGTGATTCATGCAGGCGCCGCACCGTATGCAGCGAAGCATTTCCTGGAACTCGGTGCCCACCAGTCCGGTACGGCCGCCATCGACCAGGACGTAATACATGTGCTGCGGACCGTCGACGTCGCCTTCGCGTTTCGGGCCGGTCAGCAACGAGACATAGTTCGAAATCGACTGGCCGGTTGCCGAGCGCGGCAACAAACGCATCACGGTCGCGAAATCTTCCAGCGTCGGCAGCACCTTTTCGATACCGGTGACCACCACATGCACCTTGGGCGGCAGGATGGTGCACATGCCCTCGTTGCCTTCGTTGGTGACAATCGCCACCGACCCAGTTTCGGCAATCAGGAAATTGCCGCCGGTGATGCCCATGTCGGCCGAAAGAAACTGCGGGCGCAGCATTTCCCGCGCCTCGCGCGTCATCTCGGGGATGTCGGTCAGACGCGGCCTCTTGTGCACGCGGGCAAACAGGTCGGAAATCTCTTCCTTGTCCTTGTGCACGACCGGCGCGATGATGTGCGACGGCGCTTCGTTGTTGTTGATTTGCAGGATGTATTCGCCGAGATCGGTTTCAATCGCCTGCACGCCGGCTGCTTCCAGCGCATGGTTGAGCGCCATTTCTTCCGACACCATCGACTTCGACTTGGTCGCCTTCTTGACGCCGTGCTTCTTTGCGATCTCGACTACCAGGCGCGAGGCCTCTTCCGCGCTCTCCGCGAACAGCACGGTCGCTCCGCGGCGCGTGGCCTCGGTTTCGAAGGTTTCCAGCCATACGTCGAGGTTTTCGATGGCACGCATGCGACGTTCGATGGCTGCATCGCGCGTGCCTTCGAAGTCATCGAGTTCGGTGATCGCGGATGCGCGCCCGGTGACGAATTTGGTGGAAAGTTTTTTCAGGTTTTGCTGCAAGCGCTTGTCGGCCAGTTTTTCACCGACACGGGCCTTGAAGTGCATCGATTGAATCTGCATTACGCGTCTCCTGCCAGGACTTGCGCGACGTGCAGCACCTTCGTTTTGTCATCCCCGGTGCGGCGCAGTCGGCCTTCGATATTCAACATGCAGCCAAGGTCGCCCAGGACTACCGCTTCCGCACCCGATTCATGGATGTTTTCGCATTTCTCGTCGACGATGGCCGAGGAAATGTTGCCGTATTTGATGGCAAAGGAACCGCCAAAGCCGCAGCACTGACGGTGGTCTTTCATTTCCGTGACTTCCACGCCGACCTTTTCGAGCAGCGCGCGCGGCTGTTTTTCAACACCCAGTTCGCGCAAGCCGCAACAGGAATCGTGATAGGTCACCTTGCCCTTGATGCTGCATTTGCCTTCGCCGGGAAGCTTTTCAAGCTTGACAACGTTGCACAGGAAATCGGTCAGCTCATAAACACGCGGCGCCAGGCGCTGCATTCGTTTCAGCCAGGCAGGATCGTCCGAAAACAGGTCAAGATAGTGCACCTTGACGTTGCCTCCGCAGGAACCTGACGGAATAACGACATAGTCGAATTGTTCAAACTCCTCGACGAATTTCTCTGCCAGCGCGCGCGCGGCCTTGCGGTCGCCCGAACTGTAGCCTGGTTGGCCGCAGCAGGTTTGCGATTCCGGCACGACGACTTCACAGCCGGCCGCTTCCAATAGTTTGAGCACCGAAAAACCGATTTCCGGACGCATCATGTCAATCAGGCAAGTATGAAAAAATCCGACGCGCATGACGCTGTCTCCTCAGGTTGGCATGGCTCTCATTATGACGTGACCGGAAAGAAAATAAACGACGAATACGGATGAAATAAATTCGAGCTTGGTCCCCAAAATTTTTTGCACGACTTTTTCATTTTTTCACAATGTGGTATAAGATATCTTATTGCAACGCACCAAGCCCGATATGAAACCTGAACAACCATCCGAGAACAGTCAAATTTCGATCCAGGTGATCGAGCGCATGATTTCGCTTCTGGATGCGCTCGCGCAGTATCCGGATCCGGTCAGCCTGAAGGAACTCTCCAGCGTCACAGGGTTGCACCCCTCAACCGCCCATCGCATTTTGAATGACCTGGTGGTCAAACGCTTTGTCGATCGCGCCGAGGCCGGTTCATATCGCCTCGGCATGCGACTGCTGGAACTGGGAAACATCGTCAAGAGCCGCCTGAACGTGCGCGAAGCGGCGCTCGATTTCATGCGCGCCCTGCACCGCAAGACGCATCAGACGGTCAATCTGTCCGTTCGACAGGGCGACGAAATCGTGTACATCGACCGCGCCTTTTCGGAACGCTCGGGCATGCAGGTGGTTCGCGCGATCGGCGGCCGCGCTCCCCTGCACCTGACATCGACCGGCAAGCTGTTCCTGTCGATCGACGACCCCAAGCTGGTTCGCTCCTATGCGACGCGCACCGGCCTGGCCGGTCATAACAAGAACTCGATTACCGATCTTGCAAAACTGGAACGGGAATTGAGCCTCGTGCGTGCACGCGGTTTTGCGCGCGACAACGAGGAGCTGGAACTCGGCGTTCGCTGCATCGCAGCCGGCATCTATGACGACTCCGGCAAACTGATTGCCGGCCTGTCGATTTCCGCACCGGCCGATCGTCTGCAGGAAGAATGGGTGGAAGATCTGATCACCACTGCGAACCAGATTTCCGCCGTACTCGGTTACGTACCGGAAGGCGCGGCGGCCTGAAGCCCGCTTCGCGCTGTTGACAAGCCCACAAAGAACCGGGGGGAGCCAGCCTCGCCTCCGTATTTCATCGGTCAGTCAGACCACACGCCGATAAAGCCCCTGCTCCGGCGCGATCGCCTTGTAGCGCGACGTCAAGTGCGCGGCATCCAGCCCGCCATCCGCGTCGACACTCAGGATTCCGAACAGCGGCATGCTGTCGTAAAAGAGCTGTAGCGCGCGACCGCGCAACATGGTGCCAAAATCGGCCAGCGCCTGCCTGCAGATAATCAGCTGGAATTCATTGAACGACGCATTGGTGGCAAGACTATACTGCGCCCAGGTGATATTGCTGCGCAATGTGTCACTGAAGACGGCTTGCCCGTCTTCTTCACGACAGTAACCGCGCAAGTCCGACTTGCCGCCGCTCTTGCGATAGCTCTCCGCATATTCCTCCAGGCGGTTGATCGCGAACCGTCCGCTGCTCGCTTCCTGCACCAGCGATTCGTTTTCGGCCGTCGCAAATATCTGCGTCTTCTCCAGGAGATCTTCGTCGGCCAGAAGAACCGACAGCGCGCAGGCATCCTCGGCGGACAAGCATTCCGCGATCCATATTCTGGGTGAAGCGCACGAGCGGAGCAAAGGCACCAGCGCTGCCCGCAATGCATGCAGATAGCCCGGATCGTCGAGCAAGCCCGCAGAGCGCGCGCTCAGTTCGCGCAGCAAGCTGTCCGCCGCCCCCTCCTCATGCATCACGCGCTCCTGGAGCGCAGACACAGTCTGGACGCCAAGCCTTTGCATCAGGGCGTGCAATTTGCGTTGAAGGGCCGCGCGCCGGTAGCCTCGGAAGTCGTGCCCGAAGCGTCGGAAAACGCCTTCGAGCAAGAGGTCCGTCTCGAGATCCTCGATCGACTCCACGCGGGCCGCCAGGGCTTCTACTGATGCAGCCATACGCGCATCAGAGACAGCAGTTGCACCACGTCTACCGGCTTGGTGATGTAATCCGATGCGCCGGCAGCCAGGCATTTATCGCGGTCGCCCTTCATCGCTTTCGCGGTCAGGGTAATGATCGGCAGCGACTTGAACTTGGGGATGGAACGAATCACGCGCATCGTGTCGTATCCGTCCATTTCCGGCATCATGATGTCCATCAGGACGATTTCAATGCTCGGATCCTTTTCCAGCACTTCGATGCCATCCTTGCCGTTCTCGGCGAACAGCACTTTCATCTGCTGACGCTCCAGCACCGAACTCAGCGCGAAAATATTGCGCAAGTCGTCATCCACGATCAGCACCGTGCGCCCGGCCAAACCGCCATCGGCCACCTGGATGTCTTCCAGCATGCGGCGTTGCAGCTCCGGCAGGCTGGTCGGCGAACGATGCAGGAACAGGGCCGTTTCATCCAGCAAGCGCTCGGGAGAACGCGCATCCTTGACCACAATCGTCTTGGCGATGCGCTTCAGGCGCGTGACCTCCTTGCGCGTCAGATCCTTGGCGGTGTAGACGACGACCGGCAGGTCGCGCAAGGCGGCATCGTCACCGATCTTGTCGAGCAGTTCAAAGCCGTTGATGTCCGGCAGCGTGAGATCCAGCACCATGCAGTCGAAGTGCGTGGAATGCAATGCGTCGAGCGCTTCCTTGCCGCTTCCGACGGCAACGATGTGCACGTCGTTGCTGCCGATCAGATCGACGATGGCGCCCTGCTGCAGCACATCGTCCTCCACCACCAGCAGGCTCGACTTCCCGCGCATCAGGAATTGCTGAATGCGCGTGAATTCTTCCTGCAGTCTGTCGAGGCTCACCGGCTTGTGCAGATACGAGATCGCTCCCTGTCGCAATACGCGCTCACGCTCCTTCAGGTTGGTCAATACATGCACCGGGATATGGCGTGTCGATGGATCGCGCTTGAGACGCTCAAGCACCGTAAAGCCGTCAATGTCCGGCAAATCGATATCGAGCAAGATTGCCGCCGGCAGGTAATCGCGTGCAAGCGTGAGTGCGGAATCCCCTTGATGGGTAACGATGCCCTTGAAATTCTTCTCGCGCGCGTGGTCGAGCAATATGCCGGCAAAGCGCGTGTCGTCCTCCACGATCAGCACCGACGGATCGCCCGGCGCAATGAGAGCCCGGTCGTCCGGCGAAGCTTCGTATGGCAGGCGCGGCGGATCGATATTCACCGCGGAAACATCCAACTCGTCGACGTCCGACACATCTGCCGCTTGCGTCATGCGCGATACGCCGGATACGCGCGAAGGCGACGTGGACTGGTCATAATTGACGAAGCCGGCGCGGTTATGCGGGAGGAACAGCGTAAAGGTACTGCCCACCCCGATCATGCTCTCCACCCGGATCTCGCCGCCCAGCAAGCGCGCCAGCTCGCGGCTGATGGAAAGGCCGAGGCCGGTGCCACCGTACTTGCGCGCGGTACTGCCGTCGGCTTGCTGGAAGGCTTCGAAAATCAGCTGCAGCTTGTCGGCCGCGATGCCGACGCCGGTATCGGCCACCGAGAAGGCAAGCACGGCATCGGCCTGATTGAGATACGGGTGATCCGCCGACCAACCGCCGTTGGCCATGCCGATGCGCAGCGATACCTCGCCGTGGCTGGTGAACTTGAACGCGTTCGACAGCAGGTTTTTCAGGATCTGTTGCAGACGCGTGGTATCGGTCATCATCGCCGTCGGCAAATTGTCGGCCAGCTCGACCGAGAAGTTCAACTGCTTGGCCTCGGCCATGTGACGGAAGGTGCGCTCCACGTAAGCGCTCAGCGTGCGGAAGCGGTATTCGCTGACTTCCAGCGTCACCGTGCCCGACTCGATCTTCGACAAGTCGAGGATGTCGTTGATCAGAGTCAGCAGGTCGCTACCCGAACCGTAAATCGTCTTGGCAAACTCGACCTGGCGTTCGGTCAGGTTGCCTTCCGGGTTGTCGGAAAGCTGCTGCGCCAGGATCAGCAGGCTGTTGAGCGGCGTGCGCAATTCATGCGACATGTTGGCGAGGAACTCGGACTTGTACTTCGACGACAAGGCGAGCTGCGTGGCCTTTTCCTCCAGCGCCAGCTTGGCCTGTTCCACTTCGCGGTTCTTGCGTTCCACCTCGATGTTCTGCTCGGACAGCAAGCGCGCTTTTTCCGCCAGCTCCAGGTTGGTCTGTTGCAGCTCCTGCGCCAGCGACTGGGACTGCATCAGCAGGCTTTCAGTGCGACTGTTGGCTTCGATCGTGTTCAGCACGACGCCGATGGTTTCCATCAACTGATCGAGGAAAGACAAATGCGTTTCGGTAAAGCGGTCGAGCGATGCGATTTCAATGACCGCTTTCACCTGCTGTTCGAACAGGATGGGCAGCACCACGATATTGTTCGGCGGCGCGGCGCCAAGGCCGGACGATACCTGGATGTAGTCGCGCGGAACGTTGGTCAGCCAGATACGCTGCTTTTCCAGCGCACACTGTCCCACCAGTCCCTCGCCCCGCCGGAATGAAGTCGGCAACCTGCGGCTGGAACGGTAGCCGTAGCTGGCGATCATGCGCAAGCGCTCATCGTGGTCCTGCGAGTCCATCATGTAGAACACGCCATGATGCGCGGAGACCAAGGGCGCGAGCTCGGAAAGAATCAGCGTCGTCACCGCCGTCAGGTCGCGCTGCCCCTGCAGCAGACGGGTAAAGCGCGCCAGGTTGGTCTTCAACCAGTCCTGCTGCGCGTTCTTCTGCGTGGTTTCCTTCAGGTTGCGGATCATCTCATTGATGTTGTCCTTCAGGTCCGCCACTTCGCCGCGCGCCTCCACCTGGATGGAACGCGACAAGTCACCGCGTGTCACCGCCGTCGCCACTTCCGCGATGGCACGCACCTGCGTGGTGAGAGTCGCCGCCATCCGGTTCAGGTTTTCGGTGAGGTCCTTCCAGGTACCGGCGGCGCCCGGCACCGATGCCTGGCCGCCGAGTTTGCCTTCCACGCCCACTTCGCGCGCCACCGTGGTCGCCTGGTCGGCGAACACGGCCAGCGTGTCGGTCATTTCATTGATGGTGTTGGCCAGTGCCGCAATCTCGCCGCGGGCCGCCACGGTCAGTTTCTTCTTCAGATCGCCGTTCGCCACCGCCGTCACCACGCCGGCGATACCGCGCACCTGCGCGGTCAGGTTCGCCGCCATGAAGTTCACGTTGTCGGTCAGGTCCTTCCAGGTGCCGGCTGCACCCTCCACCTGCGCCTGTCCGCCCAGCTTGCCCTCGGTGCCCACTTCGCGCGCCACGCGTGTCACTTCCGACGCGAACGACGAGAGCTGGTCCACCATCACGTTGATGGTGTCTTTCAGCTCGAGAATTTCGCCCTTCACGTCCACGGTGATCTTTTTCGACAAATCACCGCGCGCCACCGCTGTGGTCACTTCCGCGATGTTACGCACCTGACCCGTCAGGTTCGAGGCCATGAAGTTCACGTTATCTGTCAGGTCTTTCCACGTACCCGACGCGCCAGGCACATTCGCCTGGCCGCCGAGACGGCCTTCGGTGCCCACTTCGCGCGCCACGCGCGTCACTTCCGACGCGAATGATCGCAACTGATCCACCATGGTGTTGATCGTGTCCTTCAACTGCAGAATCTCGCCGCGCACGTCCACCGTGATCTTCTTCGACAAGTCGCCATTCGCTACCGCCGTCGTCACATCCGCGATGTTGCGTACCTGCGATGTCAGGTTGCCCGCCATCGAGTTCACCGAGTCGGTCAGGTCCTTCCAGGTGCCGGCCACACCCGGCACGTTCGCCTGTCCACCCAGCTTGCCCTCGGTGCCCACTTCGCGCGCCACGCGTGTCACTTCCGACGCGAACGACGACAACTGGTCCACCATCACGTTGATGGTATTTTTCAGCTCGAGAATTTCCCCCTTCACGTCCACGGTGATCTTCTTCGACAGATCGCCGCGCGCCACCGCCGTCGTCACTTCCGCGATGTTACGCACCTGGCCTGTCAGGTTCGAGGCCATGAAGTTCACGTTGTCTGTCAGATCCTTCCACGTGCCGCCCACACCCTTCACCTGCGCCTGTCCGCCCAGCTTGCCCTCGGTGCCCACTTCGCGCGCAACGCGCGTCACTTCCGAAGCAAAGGAGTTCAACTGGTCCACCATCACGTTGATGGTGTTTTTCAGCTCAAAGATTTCGCCGCGCACGTCCACGGTGATCTTCTTCGACAAGTCGCCATTCGCCACCGCGGTTGTCACGTCCGCGATGTTACGCACTTGCGATGTCAGGTTGCCCGCCATCGAGTTCACCGAGTCGGTCAGATCCTTCCAGGTGCCGGCCACGCCCGGCACGTTCGCCTGTCCGCCCAGCTTGCCCTCGGTACCCACTTCGCGCGCCACACGCGTCACTTCAGATGCAAAGGAGTTCAGCTGGTCCACCATCACGTTGATGGTGTTTTTCAGTTCGAGAATTTCACCCTTTGCGTCGGCGGTAATCTTTTTCGACAAGTCGCCGTTCGCCACTGCGGTCGTCACGTCCGCGATGTTACGTACCTGCGATGTCAGGTTGCCCGCCATCGAGTTTACCGAGTCGGTCAGATCCTTCCAGGTGCCTGCCACGCCCGGCACGTTCGCCTGTCCACCCAGCTTGCCCTCGGTGCCCACTTCGCGCGCCACGCGCGTCACTTCCGAAGCGAACGACGACAACTGGTCCACCATCACGTTGATGGTGTCTTTCAGCTCGAGAATTTCGCCCTTCACGTCCACGGTGATCTTCTTCGACAGATCGCCGCGCGCCACTGCAGTCGTCACTTCCGCGATGTTCCGCACCTGGCCTGTCAGGTTCGAGGCCATGAAGTTCACGTTGTCTGTCAGATCCTTCCACGTACCGCCCACACCCTTCACCTGCGCCTGTCCACCCAGCTTGCCCTCGGTGCCCACTTCGCGCGCCACGCGCGTTACTTCCGACGCGAAGGAGGAAAGCTGGTCCACCATGGTATTGATGGTGTTTTTCAACTCGAGAATTTCGCCCTTCACGTCCACCGTGATCTTCTTCGACAAGTCGCCGGTTGCCACTGCCGTCGTCACGTCTGCGATATTGCGCACCTGCGATGTCAGGTTACCCGCCATCGAATTCACCGAGTCGGTCAGGTCTTTCCACGTACCCGCCACGCCTTTCACCTGCGCCTGCCCGCCCAGCTTGCCCTCGGTACCCACTTCGCGCGCCACGCGTGTCACTTCCGATGCAAACGAGGAAAGCTGGTCCACCATCACGTTGATTGTGTCCTTGAGCTGCAGGATTTCGCCTTTTGCATCCGCGGTAATCTTCTTTGACAAATCGCCATTGGCCACCGCCGTCGTCACTTCCGCGATGTTACGCACCTGACCCGTCAGGTTCGAGGCCATGAAGTTCACGTTATCGGTCAAGTCCTTCCATGTGCCGCCCACGCCGGGAACATAGGCCTGGCCGCCCAGCTTGCCTTCCGTACCCACTTCGCGCGCCACGCGCGTCACTTCCGATGCGAACGATCGCAACTGGTCCACCATGGTGTTGATCGTGTCCTTCAGCTGCAGAATTTCGCCGCGCACGTCCACCGTAATCTTCTTCGACAAGTCGCCATTCGCTACCGCCGTCGTCACATCCGCGATGTTGCGCACCTGCGATGTCAGGTTGCCCGCCATCGAGTTCACCGAGTCGGTCAGGTCTTTCCACGTACCCGCCACGCCCGGCACGTTCGCCTGTCCGCCCAGCTTGCCCTCGGTACCCACTTCGCGCGCCACGCGTGTCACTTCCGATGCAAACGACGACAACTGGTCCACCATCGTATTGGCGGTCGCGGCCGCGCGCAGGAACTGCCCCTTGAGCGGGCGTCCGTCCACATCCAGCGCCATGGTCTGTGACAGGTCGCCCTTCGCGACAGCACCGATCACGCGCGCCATTTCGGTTGTCGGCCGCACCAGGTCATCGATCAACGTGTTGACGGACTTGACGATGGTCGACCAGCCGCCTGCCACGCTAGGAACAGCCGCCCGTTGCGTCAGCCGCCCCTCACGCCCCACGACACGACTGACCTCGGTGATTTCCTCGGTCAACTGCTCGTTGGTTTCCATGATGTCGTTCAGCGTATCGGCGATCTTGCCCGCGAGTCCTGTCCAATCGGAGGGCAGGCGAACGGTAAAATCGCCTTTCTTCAGCGCTGTCAGTACGCCAAGCAACAGCTTTGCGTCCACTTCATCGTGCAGGCTCATTGTCAAATCCATGTGTTCGTCTCCATTTTTTGATTCTGGCACAATCTTTTAGTCGTGTTCAGGCAGGCTGCGGGCATTGAGTTCATCGCGAAAAAAGCGAATGCTGCCGCGCTGCTTCTTCTTTGCCTTGTACATCGCTATGTCTGCGTTCTTCAGCAATGCCTGGGCATTGTCTCCATCCCGCGGATAGAGACCGATGCCGATACTGGTCGAAACCGATATCCTGTGTTCTCCGATCTCCCGTATCTCGGTAATCTCCTGCGCAATTTTCTGCGCAACAAGGCCGGCGTGAGAAGCGTCTGGCAAGCTTTCCAGCAACACCACGAACTCGTCGCCACCGAGGCGTGCCACCATGTCGGATTCGCGCAGGCAGGACGTAATGGAGATGGCAGCCCGAATCAGCAATTCGTCTCCCGCTTCGTGGCCAAGCGTATCGTTGATTTCCTTGAACTTGTCGAGATCGAGAAACAGCAATGCCAGGCATTCGCCATGACGCGCAGCGTGCGCAATCGCATGCGTCAAGCGCTCGATCAGCGAGCGCCGGTTCGGAAGTCGCGTCAGGGCGTCGCGGGTCGCGAGTTCATGCGCGCGCTGTTCCGCCCGCCTGCGTTCGATGACTTCGGCTTCCAGCGCGGCGTTGATGCGTTTGAGTTCCCTCACCTGTTGCACGCGCAGATCCCGATTCAGCATTTCAAGCGCCTGCGTCTTGAACTGCAATTCCAGCCGGGTCTTCGCCATTTCGACAAACACCGACACCTTGGTTTGCAGTACCTGCGGAATGACCGGGGCCAGTAGATAATCGACCGCGCCGCTCTGGTAGGCCCTCAGGCGGTGATATTCATCGCCCGAGTAGGCCGTCGTAAAAATGATGGGGACCGATGCCGAGCGCGGGTGCGAATGAATCGCTTCCGCTGTTTCAAAACCGTCCATGCCCGGCATCTTCACGTCCAGCAGGATGACTGCAAATTCATGCTGCAACACCTCGCGCAGCGCTTCCTCGCCCGAATGAACGCACACTGTCTGGTAGCCGTCCCGATTCGCGGCGTCCGTGAGCAAGGACTGCAGCGCCAACAAGGTGGCAGGATCGTCATTGACGACAAGGACTTTTGGCGTAAGCACGTCGCGCACTCGGGATGATTAAACGAAATTGCGGCGAAGAATGTGCCGCAATCAGATGCGGGTTTCGAAAGTTCCCCGAGAGAAACAGGGAAAATATTGTGTTCCGAAACATCAGAGGTAAGCAATCGCTAAAATCCGCATTCTCAAGGGGATGTGAATCACTGTTGAGAAATATCAAACCAACGGCCTTGGCGCGTTGGAAACGCGATGAGGATTTAGCAACTCCTGTGCGAACAGCGAACGCGCCATGCGTAGTGTGCTGAATGAAGTCCTGTCGCCGTGCAGTCGCTCAGGTCAGCTCATTTAGCTTGGCCGGAAACTCTTTTTCTTTCCTGCGCCTGGACGTAGCCGGTGCTTTGATCGACGCTGCGATATGTTTCACACCGTCCGAAGCTCGCCTTTCCATGAACGGATACTCGTCCTCGGCAAAACCGCCATCCAGTCCGGCTCCCGGCGCATCGCCTCCAAGCGGAATCGAAATCTTGATGGATGTGCCTCTGTCCTGCGCGGTGTCGAGCACAAATTCGCCGCCCAGCGCGCTGACACGCTCCTTGATGCCAACCAGTCCGAAGGAGTTGGCCTTTCTCCGGCATCCAGGGAAGATGCCGACCCCGTTATCAGCGACGGTCATGATCAGACGGTTATCCTGCGTATGAAGCTCGATGGTGGCCTTGCTTGCCCTGGCATGGCGGAACACGTTATTCAGGGATTCCTGCAAGATGCGGAACAGCGCGGTCGCACGATTGTCATCGACCATCAATTCTTTTTCCGACATCACCAGTTCGCAGCTAATGCCGGTGCGCCGCTGGAATTCCTTCACCTGCCACTCGATTGCCGCGCTCAAGCCGAGATCGAGCACCGTAGGCCGCAGGTTGTTGATGATCGCGCGCATGGCTTTCATGGTGGCGTCGATATGATCGAGCACTGCATGCACCTTCTGGTTGAGCTTGGGGTGAGTCGAACCGGTGCGCGCATGCAGCATGGCGATGTCGATACGCAGTGCAAGCAGGTTCTGCCCCAGTTCATCGTGAATCTCGCGTGCAATGCGCTTGCGCTCATCTTCCTTGATGCGTTCCTGATAGCTGGCAAGCTGGCGCAATTCTTCCTGCGATTGACGCAATGCTTCTTCGGCTTGCTTGCGCTCATTGATATGCAAGAGATCCTGCTTGCGCTGTTCCTGCAGCGTCGCATTCAAGCGTTCGAGCTCCAGCGTCTGTCGTTTCAATTGCAGGTTCTTCTTCGCAAGATCGACAAAAACCGCCACCTTGGTTTGCAGTATCTGCGGAATGATCGGCGTGAACAGATAATCGACCGCCCCGCGCTGATAGCCCTTGAGACGGTGCATTTCGTCAGCAAAATGTGCCGTGACGAAAATGATTGGAACGGATGCCGAACGCGGATGGGAGTGGATTGCTTCAGCGGTTTCAAAGCCATCCATTCCCGGCATGCTGACGTCGAGCAGAATAACTGCGAAGTCGTATCTGAGCACCCAACGCAATGCCTCTTCGCCGGAACGTGCGGTAATGACCTCAAAGTCGCCGCGACCTGATAAAAGGCTCTCCAGCGCGAGAAGATTGGCCGGGTCATCGTTAACAAGCAGAACTCTTGGCGTAAACATGGGCGGGATTACTCTTTGAAGAACGCAAGCCCCTGTCTTGTCGGCAATCAGCTACGTCAAGCTGCACACCGTCCCCGAGGCCGTCATTCCAGGACTGTTAATACGAGCCGTTCATCTATTTCCGCGCGCTCGCGCCAACTTTCATGTCGCTTCGGCATGCTGATTTGCAAACATGCCGTGGATCAGTTCAAACCCCAATGTAGCATAGAACAATAAAAACGGCTGCGCCAAGGAGCGCAGCCGGGAAATATGCAATGTCGATTGCCGGCAGGACAGAAACTACCTGTCATCTTTCATGCGAAACCGCTCGTCAGCCTTGATGCGCTGCTGCCGGTGTCAATGCTTGCGGCTTCGAGATTTCCAGCCACCTGCGTACGCGACCTGCGTCGGCAAGACGCGAGTCCTTGCCCTTCGAATCGAGGAACACCATGACCACGCGGCGGCCATTGACCGTCGTCTGCATAAGCAGGCAACGCCCTGCTTCCGCAATATAGCCGGTCTTTTGCAAGCCGATCTCCCAGCCCGGATTCATGACCAGGCGATTCGAATTGATATATTGCAGTTGGCGATGTCCGCCGGTATCGACCACATAACGCGTATCGGTTGAATACTCGCGAATGATCGGATGCTGATAGGCTGCAACAACCAGCCTGGACAGATCACGCGCGCTGGACACGTTCTGGCTGGACAAACCGGTCGAATCCACATAACGCGTGTCGTTCATGCCCAAGGCTTTTGCTTTCGCATTCATCGCGGCAACAAAAGCCGGCAGGCCGCCCGGATAGTTTCGTCCAAGGGCCGACGCCGCACGATTTTCAGAACTCATGAGTGCGATATGCAGCATGTTCGAGCGCGTCATCTTTGAGCCGACTCGCAGGCGCGAAGTGCTGTTCCTTTCACGGTCGATGTCGTCCGAAGTCACTTCCAGCACTTCATCCATGTTCTGATGCGCTTCCACCACGATCGTCGCGGTCATGAGTTTCGTCAGCGATGCGATCGGAAGTGCAACTGCGGAATTCTTGTCGAACAAGACTTGTGAGGTAGCCTGGTCAATAACGACCGCTGCATTGGATCTGAGCGCAAGCGGATCGTGCGTCAGATTCAGTCCGGCCAGGTCGCCTGCTGTCATCACCGGCGGTGCGGCATGAACTTCAGGCGCCGGAGAGAAGGCAACGTGCTGGTATCCGGATTTGTGATTGCCGTGGGCCGTTTTGGCTGCTTTCGAACTCCCGGAGGATGTCCTGGCGCTTGCGTGGTGCGCGTGCCCGGCTTTGTACCTTGCGTGCGACTTTTTGACGGAGTGCTTCTTTGATGATGTCTTGGTGGCGGAACTGGTCGCCGCCTGCGCTGCAGGGGCAGCAACAAGCAACGCAACGACAGAAACGGCTATCCCTAGCGCGGACTTGATCATCAGCACTCCTCCCATATTCTTGCAAAACGATTATATCTTGCAGTCTAGCAAAATAATGAAATTCAGCAAGTGAATTAGAGAGTTAGCGCTGGAAATTAAACAATTTTCTTATCGCCGTTTGAGGACACGCAAAGCCGTTTCCGGGCTTCGGGCAATGACACCTCAAAACTCATGATTAATTGATAACAATCGTCGAGTCGTCCGCAGTCCGGCCGCCGTCGCGCCTTCAAGAAAAACTAGTCCATGAATTTCGCAAATCCCGAAACAGGCACGCGTTCCGTCACCAGGGTGTTTTCGATCTTGCTGTTGTCCGCAAACCCGAGAGACATACCGCACACCACCATTTCATTTGCTGGCATTTGCAGTACGTCGCGAATGATCCGATGGAACTGCGCGAACGCTGCTTGGGGACAGGTGTCCAGGCCGCGTGCGCGCGCGGCGAGCATGACGTTTTGCAGAAACATCCCGTAATCCAGCCACGAACCCTGCTCCATGATGCGATCGATGGCAAAGATGATGCCCACTGGTGCATCGAAAAACCGGTAATTGCGGCCTAGCTGTGCATGCATGCCGGCCTTGTTTTCACGCGTAATCCCGAGCAGCGAATAGAGATCCCAGCCCACCTTTCGGCGACGCTCGAGAAAAGGCGATGTCCATCGGTTCGGATAGTAGTTGTACTCCTCCGTGTGCTGCCGGCTGATCTCGGGGTCGTTATACGCGCGCAGTATTTCCAAAGACAGCTTTTCCTTGCTGGCGCCGGTCAACACATACGCCTTCCACGGTTGGGTATTGGTGCCGGAAGGTGCGCGGGCGGCGATTTCCAGAATGGCCTCGACATCTTCACGCGCTACCGGCGTGGGCAGAAAGGCGCGAAGCGAACGGCGCGAAGCGATGACAGCATCCACAACTTTCTGCTCGGGCGTCTCGATCATGGCTGCGACACTTCGATCGTTTGCAACAGACTCCGCATGTCGTCCGGAATCGCACTCGGCTTGCGCGAGTCACGGTCAACGTAGACATGGACGAAATGACCTTGCGCGGAAGCGCTCTCTTCGCCTTCGCGAAAAATGCCAACCTCGTAACGCACGCTCGACTTGCCCAGTTTCGTGACGCGCAATCCTGCGGTCACGCGTTCAGGAAACGCCACTGATGCGAAGTAATTGCATTGTGTTTCAATGACCAGTCCGATCACCGGGCTGCGTTCAATGTCGAGCACATTGTTAACAATCAAGAACTGGTTCACGACTGTATCGAACCAGCTGTAATACACCACGTTATTGACATGCCCGTACGCGTCGTTGTCCATCCAGCGCGTCGTAATCGCATGAAAATATTTAAAGTCGCTTCGACTCTTTGCCTGCGGTCGCATAAATCACTTTCTCACTACCAAAGCCACACCGATAACGGCCAGCGCCATGCCCAACATGCCGACAACGCTGAATGCCTCCCCAAACATGACCCACGCCATCACTGCCGTAGTGGGTGGAGTCAAGTACAACAAGCTTGTCACCTGTGTCGCGGCGCTCTTGCGAATCAGCGCAAACAGCAGAAAGATCGCACCGATCGACAACGCGAGAACCGCCCACAGCAAGGCCCCGATGAAACGCGGCGTCCACTGCACCGTCTCCAGGGCCGGCGTCAAGTGTTCGAATGCGATCGCAAAAGGCAGCACGACGACAATCGACGCCGCAAACTGGATGATGGTGCCGGTACGCAGATCGAAGCTCGCGCAATAGCGCTTCTGATACAGCGTGCCGATGGTGATCGACAGCAGGGCGAACACACATAGCGCAATGCTCTGCCATGACAGGCCCACCAGCGAAATCTTGTTGGCGACAACCAGCCCGACACCGCACAGACCAAAAATCAGCCCAATCCATTGACGCCGCCGCACGGACTCACCGATAAACGGCGCCGCAAACGCCGTCAGAATCGGTTGCAAGCCGACGATCAAGGCAGACAAGCCGGCGGGCATGCCGAGCTTGATTGCGCACCACACCCCCGCCAGGTAACCCGCCTGCACCAGTACGCCAGCGATTGCGATGCGCCAGATGCGCCCGAACGGCCACGGGGCGCGCATCACCAATACGATGGGTAACAGCACCACGAGCACGCCGGCGAAACGCAGCAACAAAAACGTCAGCGGCGGCGCATAGGGCAGCCCGAATTTCGCGACGGTGAAGCCCGTACTCCAGATGAGCACGAAGAGAAAAGGCATTGCCGTGGTCCATCGGGCCGGAACGCTTTGCTGAATGCGGGAAGATGAGGATACGGTCGTCATTGAGTTGCAATCGCAGGCTTGCGAAAGGAGTAGTGAGAAGCGATGGCAATAGTCTGCACGTGTACCGCGACAGTATCTTGGATGTTCTTGCCATAGCCGCCGGCCATGGCAAGCGCGACTGGGATGTCTCGTTCGCGCGCGCGATCGAGCACCATGTGGTCGCGCGCGGCCAAGCCGTCGAGCGTGAGCTTGAGCCGGCCCAGGCGATCGCCTTCGTGCGGATCCGCGCCGGCAAGATAGATCAGGAGTTCCGGTGAAAAGCGCGCAAACATCCCGTCGAGCGCGGCGTGCAGCGCACTCAGATAATCCGCATCGCCCACTCCGTCGGCCAGCGCAACGTCCAGATCGCTGCGCTCCTTCTTGAACGGGTAGTTGTTTTCCGCGTGCAGCGACAAGGTGAATATCGAATCGTCCTGTGCCAGGATCGCAGCCGTGCCATTTCCCTGATGGACATCCAGATCGACAATCGCGACTTTCCGGACGCGTCGTTCGGCCTGCATCAGGCGCGCGGCAATCGCCGCATCATTGAATACGCAAAATCCCTCGCCGTGATCGGAATACGCATGATGCGTCCCGCCCGCGAGGTTGGCCGCCACCCCGCACTCCAGCGCTGCACGGCACGCTGCAATGGTGGCGCCGGCGGAGCGGCGTGAGCGCTCGACCATCTGCGAGGACCAGGGAAAACCGATCGCTTTCTGCTCCGGCGGAGTGAGTTCGCCGCGCGACACGCGCTCTATGTAGGACGGATGATGCGCAAGCGCCAGCACGCCGTCGCTCGTAAATGGTGCCTCATGAAACGCAATTTGAGGGACGGTGGCAAGCACGGCTTCACGCACCATGCTGTATTTCTGCATCGGGAAGCGATGGCCCTCGGGAAGCGGCAAGACAAAATGATCGCTATAGAAGGCTTGCACGAGTTGACGTGTACGTAAAGTGGAGGAGCGAGTTTAGCATGCACCAAATTTCCCGACCGAGAAGCCTGGCGTTGCAAAACCGCCAAGAAAAAGTTGCCTCATTCCAATTTCTTGATCTGGATGCCATCTTTTTTGTGCTACGCAACAATATTTGTTGACACGACACGATTTGACCGTAAAATATGCATTGTTGCGTCGCACAAAATACCTTGTGATGCCTATCGCAGAATTATCTGGCCAATAACCTTTTCCCGAAGGAGATCAACATGTTCACGATTCCCGAGCAATTTTCCGCCGCATCGAAAGCCAACCTCGAAGCCCAGCTGGCGCTCCTCACCAACTTGACCAACAAGACGTTTGAGGGTGTCGAGAAAATGCTTGATCTGAATCTGAACGTCGCCCGCGCATCACTGGAAGAATCCAGTGCTGCAGCGAAGCAATTCCTCTCGGCCAAGGATCCGCAAGAGTGGATCGCGGTCGCTGCTGCACAAGCACAACCGAACGCGGAAAAAGCGCTTTCCTACGGCCGTCATCTGGCCACCATCGCTTCCGGCGTACAGGCCGAGTTCAACAAGGCCACCGAAGCGCAAATCGCCGAAACCAGCCGCAAAATGCTTGAACTGGTTGAGGAAGTGACCAAGAACGCCCCGGCCGGCACGGAGAACGCAGTTTCCCTGTTGAAGTCCGCCATCGGCAATGCCAACGCCGGCTACGAGCAGCTGAGCAAGTCCACGAAACAAGCCGTGGAAGTACTGGAATCCAACCTGAACAACGCCGTCGGCCAGTTTGCGCAAGCGGCTCCGAAGGCAGCTTCCCGCGCCAGCAAGAAGTAATTCCCGATTCCCGGCGTCATTGATCGATGCCGGGAATCTGCAGTTTTAGCAGCGATCTCCTCGGTACCTCACGCACCTCCTCCAATCTGGTACCGCTTCGAATGCCTCGGTTTTCCGAGGCATTTTTTTATCCGAACCGGTCGTTCGTCATCGCGGCCGACGCCAGCCGCGAGCGTGCTGCTCAGATGCGCTGATATTCGGCCTTGAATGCATCCAGGCCATTCAACATCTTTTCAAATGCGGCATTGACTTGTAACGGCTCGCCCTTCACGCCGAGCTCAATATGTCTGCGGACGGTGGCGCTGCCCACGCTCGGCAGGCTGAACACTTTGACCTGCGGGAATTCCGCCTCGATGGTTTCCATCAAGGGCGTCAAGGTTGATTCCGCAATTTCGTAAACGAGTACCGCCTTCTCCAGCCGCGGCACACGCTGGAACAGATGCGGGTACTGCGTTTCGAGAACCCACTCGATCATCGGCCAGGCCATTTCCGGAAATCCTGGAACGAAATAGTGTGCGCCGCCGCCATGACGTACGGAGAATCCCGGAATCTTGTTGTATGGATTGGGAATGATTTCGGCGCCTTGCGGGAACTCTCCCATCTTCAGACGATGCGCCATGTCCGGCTTGCTGAAATCAGGCTCCTTGCCCGCTTCACGCGCCATGTCCGCAATGCGTTCCTGAATTCTCGCCTTTGCTTCCGGATGCAGCACCAGCGGAACGCCCAGCGCCGCTGCCGCGCATTGGCGCGTATGGTCGTCCGGCGTGGCTCCAATGCCACCGCAGGAAAACACGATGTCGTTGCTTGAAAAGGTACGCTGAAGGACCGAGGTGATCCGTTCCCGATCGTCGCCGACATATTCCGCCCACGATAATTGCAGGCCGCGCGCATTCAGCAGTTCGACCACTTTGGGAAAATGTTTGTCGGTCCTTTTGCCGGACAGGATTTCGTCGCCGATGATGATGAGCCCGATAGCCATAGGAATGAATGCGATTGACAAAATCGCATTATGCCTCAGGCGACGCATTCCTTCCGCGCTACTACCTCAATTGATGTCCTTGATCGGCTGCGAAGCGTCGACGCGCGTCGCTTTCAGAGCGCGGTACTGCGCGAGTGCTTCGAGACAGTAGTACTGGAACCACAAGCCGGTAAACACGAACACCAGTACATACAACCAGATGGCGCCGGCGGCCAGCACGGGGAAGAAGATGACTGACAGCGCACCACCCAGCCACAGCAAGGTCGGCGCCGCGCCCATCGCGCCGGTGATTGCGCCGATCACGAACAAGGGCCATCGATGGATGTACAGGAGGTCCTTGCATTCCTGCGCGCTCGCGTGCTCGGCGAGTGCGTCGTAGGCCATCACGCGATAGGTCAGCCATCCCCAGAGCGCAGGCTGCACCACGAAGGTCAGTGGTGGAAACATCGACAGCGGCAAAGTGATCAGCCATAACACGGCAAACACAATGAATGATGAGATCGCAATCCAGACGCTGCCCCATACGCTGCCACCCCTGCGGCGCTCCAGATCCGGATAATGCCGGTTCCCCACATGCCGGACGATCATCGGCATCGCCATCGTTCCGACGAAAATCAGTGCTGTCAGGATCATCAGCGGCAGCAGCACCCACATCGCAATCAGCGGAACCAGAACGGTCTTGATGGCCCCCAGCCCGAACCAGCCAAGCACGTCGCCCGCGACACTGAAGCCGCCATGATCGGCGAAGTATGCGTGCAGCCAATCGATCATGGGCTGCAACCCGAGCCACAGCAACACGCCCCACAGTACGACGGACAACACAAATGGCAGCACCGTCAGCAACAGCATGCGGAAATGCAGTTGGGACAATACTGCTCGCCCGAAGGCAATCAATACAGGACGCATCAGGAAACCTTTCTCTTTGCGAAGTTCAACATGCGCGGCAGGTCAGTTCAACCCAAGAATCGGACGCTGCTCATTCATCGCCCATTCGTCACGCATGATTGCGCCGGCGTGGATGATCCGCTTCGAGGCAGCCTTCGTCAAGCGAGTACCCGAGCCCGGCGCTGGCATCGCGTCTCGGAATCCCATGCAGCCCATGCTGTCAAAGCGCTGCGGCGGAGGCTCGTGACAATGGAATTCGGCAACACTTGCCTACGCCTGCTTGTTATGGCGTTGGCACGCATCCTACCTGCTAGAATTTCTATCTTTTCAACGAAACAACAAAGGAAAACCATGTCCACCATCATGACCGCCTCCGGCCTGCAATATGAAGACACCACGATCGGCTCCGGCGACGAAGCCAAGGCGGGCCAGCACGTCACCGTGCATTACACCGGATGGTTGCAAAATCCCGACGGCAGCGCAGGCCGCAAGTTCGACTCGAGCAAGGATCGCAACGATCCCTTCGATTTTCCGCTCGGCGCCGGCCATGTGATCAAGGGTTGGGACGAAGGCGTTCAGGGCATGAAAGTCGGCGGCGTGCGCAAGCTGATCATCCCCTCCTCGCTCGGTTATGGCGCGCGCGGCGCCGGCGGCGTGATTCCGCCAAATGCAACATTGATTTTCGAAGTGGAACTTTTGGGCGTGTAATGACTCTTTCTCGAGAGCATTAAATGTCCTGAAGCCGGTGGAATGAAGGCTGGCCTCATCTGAATTGCCTGGCTGGCTATGCGGTAGCTACCAGCGACGTGACAAACAGCTTTCACCACATAGCGGTCGCAGCGCGATCGCTCACCGGATTCAGGGTTCATGCATTCGAAAAAATTTCTTGTCGGCGGCGCTTGTGCAGCGCTTCTGCTTTTGGTCAGCGGATGTACGGTGATCACCGTCGCCACCACCGCGGCATCGATTGCCGGCACCGCGGTGAGCGTCGGCGTGACGGCGGGATCCGCGGCAGTCAGCGCGACTACCGCGGTTGCCAAGGGAGCGGTAAACGTCGGCAGTGCCGTCGTCGGTACGAGTGAGGACTAGCCGGCGGAGAATCCTGCCGTTGCGCGGGCTACCATTCCGACATCAACGCAAGCAGCACCAGCTTTTCGAATTCCGGCGCAAACCGTTGAATGATCGCATGCGGATCGCTCGCAATGGCATCGTCGGTAACAAGGCCAAACTGCACGCATCCGTTGTAGCTCAGAATGGATACGCCCAGGCCGATATCACCCGACTGCGGCACCCAGAACATGATCTGGTCAAGCTGGCTGCCGGCAAGGTATAGCGGTGTCTGCGGCCCAGGCACATTGCTCATGACTGCAGTCGCTTTTTTCGCAAAATAATTCTGGATTTCGTTTTGCATCTGCTTGGGCGTCGCACCCAATACGCCGAGCACCGCCATCGCGACCAGTGCCTGGTACCCGCCTTTCAGCTCATCCATGCGCCGCCGTACTTCGTTCAGGCGCTCGATCGGATCTTCCATGCCGATCGGCAAAACCAGCGGCACCAACCCGAACGCGTTGCCGAGTTTATGCTCATCGCCTGCCTTGCGCAGGTTCACAGGCACCATCGCGCGCAAATCGGTTTTTCCCGGCACAGAGTCGCCCTTGGAACGCAGATACGCTCCGATCGCGCCGGCGACGCTGGCCATCAGGATATCGTTCACCGATCCGCCAAGCGCCTTGCCGATCACCTTGATCTCATTCAATGGCACCGGCTCGCTCCAGGCGACATGCTTGGTTCCCTTCGGTTTCCCTTTCAAGCGGGTGCGGGAATCATCCGGCATGGCCAGAAGCTTGATCGCATCAATGGTCAAGCGGCCGGCCTTGTTGCCCATGTCCGACAGACGGCCCATCAGCTTGTTCGAATCGGCCAGCATCCACATGTATTTGCTCCACACGCTCGCCGACAAGTTGATCGCAGTGACCATGCTCTTGGTCACCGGCTGCATGAGATGCATCCAGGGATTGTCTTCCTCATCAAGGGCGACCGCGCTCTTTGGCGCACGGCGGTCGACGGCATCCGGCGCCTGGTCGAACATCGACAGCAACACACCGACCAACGCAATTCCGTCGGCAATGCAGTGATGAATGCGAATGACGATGGCCTGCCTGGTCTTGCCGTCCTCGCCAATGCAGTTGTCGATCAAATGCATCTGCCACAAAGGCCTGGCGAGGCTGAGGGGTGTTGCCGACAGCCGGCTCACCATCTGCTCCAGCAATGCCTTGTTGTTCGCACCTGCGGATCGCAAGCGGTAGTGCAGGATGTGATGATCAAGATCGACCCGCTGCTCCTCCCACCACGCACCGCCGGTCATGTCGCGCACGACCTTGCTGCGAAAACGGCTGTAGGAAAGCAGGCGCGTCTGAATGATTTCCCGGAAGCGGCGCGTGTCCATCGGCTTGTCGAACATCAGCACCGCAACAATCATCATCAGATTGCTGTCCGAATCCATCCGCAACCATGCGGTATCGACAGTGGACATCTTTTCCCGGCGCAGCGCCGGCACAGCTTCAGACAACATCGAGTACCCCCTCTAGAGCTTTTCTTTTTTGGCAGATTTTTCTATGTTATGTTGTTCCGCACTCTCGGCGCTTTTAGATAACGCAAGAGATACGACACTAACACCGTTTTATTTACATCCACAAGGAGAACGTGATGAGCCTGCAGGCCCTCTTCGACAAGGCGGTAGCCGAATCCAAAAATCTGCCCGAACGTCCGGACAACATGACGCTGTTGAAAATCTACGCCTTGTTCAAGCAGGCCAGTACGGGCGATGTCGAAGGCAAGCGCCCCGGCTTTACCGACATGGTCGGCCGAGCAAAGTACGATGCATGGGATGGACTCAAGGGGACGTCGAAGGAAGAAGCGATGCAGCAGTATATCGACCTGATCGCGGAGTTGAAGGGTTGAGATCTCCAGCGCGCAAATGATGCTTGATGAGCGATACAGGTGCGTGCCTGCCTCATGAGATGTCAGGCCTTTCCGCTGAAGACCTTCTTCATTTTCGCTGAAACTTTTTCTTCGATCGCCGGCGCGAATGCCTTTAATAGAAATCCCAGCTGGATTTCGATTGTCGCCTCCTGCGAGGAGATCGTCAGCGATCCCGAGATCCCGGTGCGCCTGAAGATCAACACGTCGCCCTCCCACTCGGAAGCCATGTCGTATTCCTCGGCCAATTGTTCGGCCACTTTTTGCGCTGCGGCTTTTGCTTTCTTGTGGGGTAACTTATGCGTGTGGGTGATGTTGATATCGGCCATGCCCTATCCTCTTGATTAAACCCTGTTAAGGATATTCGGAGGAGCATAGCCAGTCAACGCGGCGATCGGTTTATCCGTCGGCCGCGTTGTTCGCCGGCGTACCGGCAAGTCCGTCTTACTGTTTGATTCCCGAGGCCGGTGCTGCCTGCACAGTCGTGCCACCACCCAGCGCCGAGACCGTCTTCGCCTCATGCGCCGGCTGCACCGCGCCGCGCAACTGCGAACCCGGATGCCAATGCCATACCGTCAGCAGCACAAAGAAACCGACCACGTAAGCAGCCAGAACGTGCCAGCCATGCTTGAGCCAGAGCGTTACCGATTTTGCTTCCGGGTACATGTTGGACAATGCAACTCCCGCGGACGAACCGAACCAGATCATCGAGCCGCCGAAGCCGACGGCATATGCCAGGAAGCCCCAATCGAAACCGCCTTGCTTCAAGGCCAATGCCGTCAAGGGAATGTTGTCGAACACCGCGGACACGAAACCCAGCGCCAACGCGCTCATCCAGGAAGCTTCGGGCAGTTTCTCAACCGGCATCATCGATGCGCACCACACCAGCGACAACAGAAAAATCGAGCCGCGCAAGGCACCCGGCAACTCGTTCCAGTCGGGGCGGCGCAGCGGCGCGCTCAGCAAGATCGCGAGCCAGACCGCGAGGCCGAGGAATGGGAACGCATCGGACCATTCATTGAATTTCAAATTCAGCAACAGGTTGGCGCAGATCGCTGCAACAAGAATGAAGGCAACAATCGCCACGCGAGTCCAGTCAACGCGCGCGCCTTTCTGCGCATCCTTCGTGATCGGCGAATAAGCATGCTGCTGCAGCGATGCCGGAATAGCGGTGATCAGCAGGGCAACGGTCGCCGCGATATAGGCTTCAAACACTTCGGCTGGCGCAACACCGGCAATCCACATCATTGTGGTGGTCGTGTCGCCGACCACGCTGCCGGCTCCGCCGGCGTTCGACGCTGCGACAATGCCCGCAAGGTAACCGATGTGCACCTTGCCGCGGAAGACGGTGTGCGCGACCGCACCGCCGATCATGGCCGCCGCGATGTTATCCAGGAAGGATGAAATGATAAACACGAGGACCAGCAATACGAACCCGCCCTTCCAGTCGTCCGGCATGTAGTTGGGCAAAACAGCGGGAATCTCGCTGCGTTCGAAATGCTTGGCCAGAAGCGCAAAGCCCAACAGCAATGCGAGCAGATTGCCGAGGACGACCCATTCATGCCCGAAGTGTGCCACCAACCCGCCGACGCCAGTGCCTTCGCTGAATGGCGAGAACACGATCTTGTAGACGGAAATGACCAGCGCGCCCGTCACTGCTGTCACCATCGTGTTGACATGCACGAATGCGATGAAAAACAGGACAGCCGCGAACAGGATGAATTCCATCGGAATGTTCGCGACGACGGGCCCCGTAAACCCTCCTGCGGCGAACGCGACAGACGGACAGGCAAGCTGGGCAAGCAGCAGAACGCAAAAGGCTGACAATGCAGTGAAATGTCGCAAGACCGGTCTCCTTGGAATCATTGGAATATTTATTCTGAGAAATGACAATTTTAGCGGGAATGTCTTTGCGCGCAATCAGCAATAACGCGTACACGCGGCCAGCGCAGCGCCTACTCTGCCCCGAGGTCCTGAAACCGGCCTTGTGTTCCGCAAGTCACCGGGCCTGCGTGCCAGCGATGAACGCCGGCCGGGTTTGCCGGTCAGGCGGCGCTAACGACGATGACGTGAACGCGGTAAGGACCATGCGCGCCCAGTACGATGGTCTGCTCGATATCGCCGGTGCGGGACGGTCCGGAAATGAAGTTGACGGCACGCGGCAATTCACCGTGTTCGTTGCGGGCCAGGGCAAATGCATCCTCCATGGCGCC
Organism: Herbaspirillum sp. ST 5-3; assembly: GCF_004804275.1. Lineage (GTDB taxonomy): Bacteria > Pseudomonadota > Gammaproteobacteria > Burkholderiales > Burkholderiaceae_D > Noviherbaspirillum. The sequence continues at coordinate 194,369 of NZ_STGI01000008.1, read as the reverse complement.
GACGATGCGGGATGCAGCGACGATCGCAATATGCGTCTCCGGCAAGAGGCTGGCAGACGAATAGGTGTCAGGCCCGGACAGCACCATCAGGCTGCCCGTTTCCGCGACGGCGCAAAAGGCGCCGGTGATGCCGACCAGGTCTTCGTTGCGCGGCGCGCGAAATTCCACCTGCACCCCGGCCTCGCCCCACGCAAAACTGTCGAGGGTTTTCCATGCAATCGCCTGCTTCGCCACGCCGACACTGTCCAGATAGCGCGCGACCGCGGCCGGCACCTCATTGAGAGATACCACTTCATCAACCGTGTCTGACATGCGGAGCGCTTGCTGCTTGAATCGCTCGATCAGATCGGAGCCGATCGACGGCCGTGGACCTTGCGAATGCGCGTTGATGTAGTCGCGGACGGCATCACGCTCGGCTTGTGTCGGCTCGACAGGTCGATTCTGCGCCTGGCGAATACGGCTGAAAATGGCTTTGCGTGCTGCTGAAGTGTCCATGAATGTCCCCTTGATGACAGGTTTCAGAGTCTACCCCAATCGCACCGGCATCATGTGCGCTTTCCGCTTGATTTAATTTCAAATGGCCACAGCAAATAATTCAACTGTATGGAGGTCTCGATGTCCATGTTTTCTGCCGATCTTGTAGGAGGATTGCCGACTTGCGACAAATAAAACGATGCGGAATTGTCATAGCTGCAAAAAAAAGCGCGATGGACAGGACCCCGCAGGCAACCAATAACCCTTTTCGCCTTGGTAGCTTCCCGAATTCGTCACATTTGCTTATTCGTATTCTGTCTAACTTCGGTTTGTTAGAAACACCCGATTGTCTTAAAATACAAGGCTTTGCAGCGGGTTGTGTGTGCAGGGCATGGTTATGTCCCTATCGTCCCCGTCCTTCACCCCGGCTTCAAATCAGACCAGTTTCAAAAAATTTACAGATAGGACTGTTATGACACACGTTGTGACCGAATCCTGCATCCGCTGCCGTTACACCGACTGCGTGGATGTATGCCCGGTAGACTGCTTTCGCGAAGGCCCGAACTTTCTCACGATCGATCCCGATGAGTGCATTGACTGCGCCGTATGCGTAGCCGAATGCCCGGTCAATGCCATCTTCGCTGAAGAAGATGTGCCGGCAGACCAGCAGCAATTCATCAAGCTCAATGCCGAGCTCGCCCGCAAGTGGCCGTCGATTACCAAGACGAAGGATCCGCTGCCGGACGCCGACGACTGGAAGGACGTCAAGGACAAGATGCAGCATCTGGTCAAATAGCTGTTTGCCGTTCCGGGCTTGCAGCAGACAGGCTCAGAATAACAACAGGGCAAAGCCCACAAGCCGATCGCCGTCGAAAAGGAGCGCCGGCATTTTGTGGAAACCTTGAAATGAAACAGGAACTGAATAGTCGTATGGAAACCAGCAACGGCATCAACGCATCCACCCAAGTCCCCGATACCTCGAACAAGGCAGGTAAAGGGCCGATCGAGACCGATGCGGTGATTGTCGGCGCCGGGCCGGTGGGCCTGTTCCAGGTATTTGAACTGGGACTGCTGGAGATCAAGGCGCATGTGATCGATTCCCTGGCTGCAGTCGGCGGACAATGCGTCGAGCTGTATCCGGACAAGCCCATCTACGACATTCCGGCTGTGCCCATGTGCACGGGTCAGGAGCTGACCGACAACCTGCTCAAGCAGATCGAGCCGTTCGGCCCGACTTTCCACTTGAACCAGGAAGTGACCCTGGTTGAAAAGCGCGACGACGGCCGCTTCAACCTCGAAACCTCGGCCGGCACCCGTTTCATCACCAAGACCATTTTCATTGCCGCCGGCGTCGGCTCGTTCCAGCCGCGCACCCTCAAGGTCGATGGCATCGAACAGTTCGAAGGCAAGCAACTGTTCTACCGTGTCAGGGATCCGTCCCGTTTCCATGGCAAGAACCTCGTCATCTGCGGTGGCGGCGATTCGGCACTCGACTGGACGCTGGATCTCGTCGGCAAGGCGGAATCGATCGTCCTGCTGCACCGTCGCGAAGAATTCCGCGCTGCTCCTTCATCCGTCGCAAAGATGAAGGAATTGTGCGAAAACTTTGAGATGCAATTCCTGGTCGGCCAGGTGACCGGCTTCGAATCGAAAGACGACAAGCTCACCGAGATCAAGGTTACCGGCGCCGATGGCGTGACCCGCCGCCTGCCGCTGGATGACCTGTTGGTCTTCTTCGGCCTGTCCCCGAAACTCGGTCCGATCGCCGAGTGGGGCCTTGAGATCGAACGCAAGCAGTTGAAGGTCGATACCGAGAAGTTTGAAACCAGCGTACCGGGCATTTTCGCCGTCGGCGATATCAACACCTATCCCGGCAAGAAAAAACTCATCCTGTCCGGCTTCCACGAAGCCGCACTGGCCGCGTTCGGCGCTGCGCCGTACATCTTTCCGGAGAAGAAGATCCATATGCAGTACACCACGACCTCGCCGAAGTTGCACAAGATTCTCGGCGTGGAAAGCCCGGTGTTCGATTAAGCGCTCCACAAGACGTCAAAAAAGCCCCGCACCTGCAACGGCCCGGGGCTTTTTTTCGACCAGCAACTTTTCCTCGCGCTGATCGTAGAGATTTCAACACCTCGGGACAGCGAGCGTGCATCGACGCTCCACCACGTAATTTTTACACGCTCCGACTCCTGCCCTTCCCCGATTGCAGATTCGCACAGCTCCGTTCGGCTGATTCATTCATCGCTTCCACATACAGTTCCGGCAGAGGCTATCGTCTGCTCTCTCGCCGCCGCATGGCCCGGCACGCTTAATGCTTTGCTTTCTATGCAGAACACGCTGCTTTCACACACCGGACAAACAGCTCTCGCAAGCGCGTTTTAACCTGTTCCGGTGGCCTCATTGTTGCGCTGGTCGACACTTTGGAGAGCGCCCCAAAAAGGGCGTGATGTCGATTCTTTTGCCCGGATATTTCGGTGCATGCGCGTGTGAGGGTGAAATCGGGTAAGTGCGGCATATCTGCCACGCGCAGATGGAAACCTTCAAGAATCTGTAACGTATTCGCCCGCAGGAACGCCTAAGTAAGGCATAAAGTGATCAAGAGCCTGTTGTTTTCGTTGAGCATGCATATATACGGAAAGAGCGTTGCAGCCGATGCGACAGGTGTGCCAACAGTCGCTTCGTGACAAACAGATGGAGTTTGTGCGATGTTTCTCATTTGCAAATTCGAACCATGATTTATTGGCAGGAATACAGCCGAAAGCCGAAAACAGTCACACTCGACAACACTTCGGAAATATTTTTCTTGCGGAAATTTCCGAAAATTGCATATGATGCATTGCAGCAACGGATGTTTATCTGGAGAATCAAGCGCCACTGGTACCACTAGAAAGAGGCCACTATGCTTTACCAATTTCACGAGCTGAACCGTACTTTCCTGAATCCGCTCATTCAATGGGCGGAGGCTTCTGCCAAGCTGTTCACGAATCCGGTTTCCCCGCTCGCCCACACGCCGTTCGCGCAGCGTATCGCGGCTGGCTACGAATTAATGTACCGACTCGGCAAGGACTACGAAAAGCCGGAGTTCGGAATCAAGACCGTTCCCGTCAACGGCAAGTCCGTCGGCGTGTTTGAAGAAGTCGCGGAACAAAGACCCTTCTGCCGTCTGATTCACTTCAAGAAGGACATGAGCGACAAGCAGGTCGCACAACTGAAGCAGCCGACCGTGCTGCTGGTCGCTCCCTTGTCGGGCCACCATTCGACGCTGTTGCGCGATACCGTGCGCGCCCTGCTGTCGAATCATGACGTGTACATCACTGACTGGACCGATGCGCGCATGGTGCCGGCGAGCGAAGGCGCGTTCCACCTGCATGACTACATCTACTACGTGCAGGACTTTATCCGTCGCCTCGGCCCGGATCTGCACGTGATCTCGGTATGCCAACCGACCGTGCCTGTGCTCGCAGCGATTTCGCTGATGGCCACCGCCAACGATCCCAAGTTGCCGAAGACCATGACCATGATGGGCGGCCCGATCGACCCGCGCAAGTCGCCGACCGAAGTCAACGACCTCGCAACCAAGCGTCCGTATTCCTGGTTCGAGAATCGGGTGATCTACAGCGTGCCGCCGAATTACCCCGGCTTCGGCCGCAAGGTCTATCCGGGCTTCCTGCAGCATGCCGGCTTTATCGCGATGAACCCGGGCCGTCATGCACAAAGTCACTGGGACTTCTACATGCACCTGCGCGAGGGCGACAACGAGTCGGCGGAAGAACATCGCAAGTTCTATGACGAGTACAACGCCGTGCTCGACATGCCGGCCGAGTACTACCTCGAGACCATCAAGACCGTGTTCCAGGAGTTCCGCCTGCCGCTCGGCACCTGGGAAGTCGAAGGCAAGCTGGTGCGTCCGCAGGACATCAAGAACGTGGCGCTGCTGACCATTGAGGGCGAACTGGACGATATTTCCGGCGTCGGCCAGACGCAGGCGGCGCATGATCTGTGCTCCAGCATTCCGAAGTCGAAAAAACATCACTTCACTGCGGAAAAATGCGGTCACTACGGTATTTTCGCCGGCCGCCGCTGGCGCGAAATCATTTGCCCGAAGATCGGCGAATTCATCAAGACGAATTCCTGATCAGTACTTCCTCGCAGGAGAAAGCCGTTCCCCGACCGGGCGAACGGCTTTTTTATTTATAGCCTGCGTGGTTTGTCGGATAATCCTGCTTTTATTTCCTGCAAAACCTGCCGTGTCATCAAACGCCAAATCGCTGGCCGACCAGATCGAAGACCTGTTGCCGCAAACGCAATGCACCAAATGCGGCTATCCTGCCTGTCGTCCCTACGCGGAGGCTGTCGCGAGCGGCGCAGCGGGATACAACCAGTGCCCTCCCGGCGGCGCCGAGGGCGTCGTCCGGCTCGCCAAACTGCTGGGCAAGCCGGTCATTCCACTCAATTCCGTCAATGGCGTGGAACGGCCGCGCCCGGTCGCCGTCATCGATGAATCCTTGTGCATCGGCTGCACACTCTGCATCCAGGCCTGTCCGGTTGACGCCATCATCGGCGCAGCCAAGCAGATGCACACCGTCATGGCGGACCTCTGCACCGGTTGCGACCTGTGTGTTGCGCCCTGCCCGGTCGACTGCATTGCGATGGTCGATGTCACGCCAGGGAAAACCGGCTGGGATGCATGGTCTCAGGTGCAGGCGGACGCGGCACGCGCGCGCCACAACACCCACGTGTTCCGCCTGCGGCGCGACAAGGAAGAAAACGATGCGCGCCTCGCTACCAAGGCCGCAGCCAAACTCAAGGCGGTCGAAGCCGAATCGACGCTGACGCCGGATGAAAAAGCGGCACAGGAGCGCAAGAAAGCGATCATTCAGGCGGCGATGGAACGTGCACGCCAGAAGAAGGAGCAGATGGCCGCACCGGCCGCAGGCGCGACAGGCACCATAGGCGTAAGTGATGTCTCGCGCTCGGTGAGGAAGCAGATCGAAGAAATCAACGCCAAACTCGAAGAAGCGAAAGACAAATCATGAACGCCGAAAAGCGCCTTGAGATTTTCAAACGTTTCCGCAAGGCGAATCCGCATCCGACAACGGAGCTGGAATTCACGACGCCGTTCGAACTGCTGATTTCCGTGATCCTGTCGGCGCAAGCGACTGACGTCTCGGTCAACAAGGCCACGCGCAGGCTATACCCGGTTGCCAACACGCCTGCGAAGATCCACGCGCTGGGAGTCGAGGGACTGACCGAATACATTCGCACCATCGGCCTGTATCGCACCAAGGCGAAGAATGTGATCGAGACCTGCCGTATCCTGCTTGAACAGCATCATGGCGAAGTACCGCGCTCGCGCGAAGCATTGCAGGCCCTGCCCGGCGTAGGCCGCAAGACCGCCAATGTGGTCCTCAATACCGCGTTCGGCGAGCCGACCATTGCTGTCGATACGCATATCTTCCGGGTATCCAACCGCACCGGCATCGCGCCGGGCAAGAACGTCGATGAAGTCGAGCAAAAGCTGCTGAAATACGTGCCGGAAGAATTCCGGCACGACGCACATCATTGGCTGATCCTGCATGGCCGCTACATCTGCATTGCACGCAAGCCGCAATGCTGGAACTGCCTCATCGCCGATCTATGCGAGTACAAGGACAAGACGCCCTTGCCGGAGAAAGGCGTTTGACCGCGCAGACCGACACTGCAAGCTTCCCTTAATCGATCCTGCACGCTTCCTCGAACGCGAGGCGCGGTCCTCTGAGGTGCAGCTTGCTTGTGTCGCCGTAGCCCAGGCTGCACACGAAGTTCGCCTTGATCGAGGTGCCGGAGAAAAAGGCTTCATTGATCCTGGCCGCGTCGAAGCCCGACATCGGCGCGCAATCCAGTCCGACCGCCCGTGCGGCCATGATAAGGTAAGCACCCTGCAACGATGAATTGCGCATTGCAGTGCTCGCGATCACTTCCGGTTTGCCCGCGAACCACGAACGTGCGCCTGGATTGTGCGGAAACAATTGCGGCATTTTTTCGTAAAACTCCATGTCCATGCCGATGATCGCGGTGACGGGCGCCGTCCTGGTCTTTTCAAGGTTTCCCGAGTCCATGCAAGCCAGCAGTTTTTCCTTCGCCTCCGGCGACTTCACGAAGACGATCCGTGCCGGGCTGCAGTTGGCCGAGGTCGGCCCCCATTTCATCAAATCGTAAATCTGGCGCAATTGCTCGTCGGAGACCGGCTTGTCGCGCCAGCCATTGTGGGTCCGCGCAGTGCGGAACAGAGTATCGAGTGCAGTGTCATTCAACATGATGAGTTCCATTTTTGATGGTTCGGATTTCCTCGCGCTCGTGATGCAAGGAATGTTTCCCATGTTATAGGAATCCGCGCTGCCGGGCTTGTGCCGGTACAATATGCGGCTTTCCTCAGCTCCATTTTCCTGAACGATGTTTAACCCTTCGCAGCACGACGTTCGACGCTTTTTTTGCGAAAGCTATCGCAAGGCCAGAGCCAATGAGATCCTGACGCCCATGGAGGCCATCGCGCGCGACTGGATCATGCAGCACGAGGAATATTGGGAAGCGCTGGCCGAGGTGGATGCGGCATTGGCGAAGGATTACTCTGTGGAGAGCGGGCAAACCAATCCGTTTCTGCATCTGGCGATGCATTTGTCGATCGCCGAACAGATCTCGATCGACCAGCCCAAGGGTATACGCGCCGCCTTCCTGTCGCTGGCGCAAAGGCTGGGTTCCGAGCATGAGGCGCATCACCAGATGATGGAATGCCTCGGCGAGATGATCTGGAATTCGCAGCGCAACGGTATGCCTCCGGATGGCGTCGCTTATGTCGAATGCGTGAAGCGCCGCTGAGCACAGCTCGGCGCAACAAGGGCGCTCCCGCAGGAACGCCCTCTGCAAACGTTTATCAATCGACCTTCACCGTCCACTTTTGCGGTTTGTCTTCTTCCATCTTGGGAAGTTCCACCCGCAACACGCCATTCTTGTAACTGGCCTTGGCCTGGTCAGCCAGAACAGGAGCATGCAGGGGGACGACACGCCGGAAGCTGCCGTACGCGCATTGCAGCACGCGATACCGCCCTTCCGTGTCTTCCCGCTCGAAGCGTTTTTCGCCTCGCACGATCAGGGCATCTCCCTGTACTTCGATGTCCAGGTCGTTCTTGTCCAGGCCAGGCACCTCAATGCGCACAACCAGGCGCTTGTCGTCTTCGAACACATCGCCGCCGAGCATCGACCAGCCCATCGAAGGAATGAAAAACGCATCGTCGATATCGCTCTTGGCGGGAAGATTGGTCTGTGCGCTGGGCTTGAATCCGGTAATCGCACTGGAGGCCGATTGACGCAGATGCTGCCAGCCTTCAGCGACCGAATCCCAGAAAGTCGACCAGCCTTGCTTGATCTCTTCGAGTCTCATCGCTTTCCTCCATTGAATCAAAAGACTGCCGCCGCAACGGCCGTCAATCAAGCAACCTTGATGTCGATCTTGCGCGGCTGGGCATGTTCGGCCTTCGGAATGCGCAACTTGAGCACGCCGTTCTTGAATTCCGCCGATGCCTTTTCGCTGTCCAGTTCGCGCGACAAGGTAAACACGCGGCGATAACGCGGAAGCCTTACCTCAACGTGGCTCGATTCGATTTCCGTTGGTGCGTTCAGCTCCACTTCGCCTTCGATCGTCAACGTTTCCGCTTCCAGCTGCAGGCTCAGCTTTTCCTTCGGCACACCCGGGAGATCGGCAAACAAGGTGATGCCGGAAGCGTCTTCGATCACATCGACCGGAGGCAGTAATGCCGCCTCGGAACGGACATTTCCGTTCGTCGTTTTCGTGACATTCGTGTTCTCGTTCATGATGTTTCCTCCTTGCTTACTGAATGGAAATACGGCGCGGCTGCGTCGATTCACGGCGCTTGACGCTGATGTGAAGCACGCCATCCTTGTATTGCGCGGAGACGCCGCTCGGATTGACATCGTCTTCCGGCAGACTGACCACACGCCGGAAAGGTCCGGCAAAGCGTTCGTTGATGTGTACCGCGGCCTTCTGGTCTTCGCCAGGCAGATCAGCCGCACGCTCGCCTGAAATCGTCAGTACGCCGCGCTCCAGCTGGACCTCGATGCTGGCCGGATCCAGCCCGGGCGCAAATGCGTACAACTCCACCGATTGCTGCGTGCCGCCCACGTTCAGGGCCGGGAAACCGCCTCGGCCGATACCGCGGATACTCGGACCGGTTTCAATCGCCTGCTGCATTTCACGTTGCAGCCGGTCAAGTTCGGCAAACACGTCGCGAGGGAATATCGATCGATACATCATTTCGTCCTCCTGTCATGTCGGGTTTCGTAAAGATGGCCGACTTCGCAGGCAGTCGACCGGTATGATCAACATATGTACCGATGAAAGGAATTCAATACCTTGATTTGAGGCTGGTCCGGCACCATTATGGAAACAGGCGAAGCAACAAAAGTAGAAGGAGAATCCGCTTGGAATTCAAGGACTACTACCAGACACTGGGCGTTGCCCGGGATGCGACGGCGGACGAGATCAAGAAATCTTTCCGCCGTCTTGCGCGCAAATACCATCCGGACGTTTCAAAGGAACCGGATGCGGAAGCGCGCATGAAGGAGCTGAACGAGGCTTTCGCGGTGCTGTCGGATCCCGAAAAACGGGTGGCCTATGACCAGCTTGGGCAGCGCCATCATGCCGGAGAGGAATTCCGTCCACCACCGGACTGGGATGCCGGCTTCGAATTCTCCGGACGAGGCTTTTCCGGCCCGGAAGGTGCCGATTTCAGCGACTTCTTTTCCGAGTTGTTCGGCGGCCGCATGCGCGGTGCAGGCGGTGCGCATTTCCACGCTCGCGGTGAAGATCATCATGCGAAGGTCATGCTTGACCTGGAAGACGCCTACCACGGTGCCTCGCGGACATTGTCACTGCGCGTACCACGCGTGGACCAGCACGGCCGCGTGATGCTGGCGGAACACACGCTCGATGTTCGCATTCCGAAGGGCGTTCGCGAAGGCCAGCTCATCCGTCTTGCTGGACAAGGAGCGCCTGGCTCCGGCGGAGGGCAAGCGGGCGATCTGTACCTGGAAGTGCACTTCAATCCGCATTCGCGCTATCGCGTCGAGGGACGGGATGTTTATGCAAGCCTGCCGATTGCGCCCTGGGAGGCGGCTTTGGGCGCAAGCGTCAAGGCGCCAGTTCCGGATGGCACGGTAGAGATACGCATTCCCGAAGGATCGCAGTCAGGCCGCAAACTGCGCCTGAAGGGCCGCGGAATCCCGGGGGCGCCGCCGGGCGACCTCTATCTTGTGATGGAAGTCGTCGTGCCACCCGCCGACAATCCAAAGGCGCGCGACTTTTATCAAACCATGGCACGCGAACTCGCGTTCAACCCACGTCAGGCATTGGGAGTGTGAACGATGGCGCAAGAACTGATTGGACTGCTCATGGAGGATGTCCGGCTCACGGTGGACGAGCTCGCGGCGAGTTGTACCGTCAGCCGGGAATGGATCGTCGAGCATGTGCAGGCCGGCGTGCTTGCTGCCCAGGGCGAGCAGGATCCGAGCCGCTGGTTCTTCACCGGACAAGACCTGCTGCGGACGCGCCGCCTTTATGAACTGGAGCGCAATTTCGACGCCAATCCCGAATTGGCCGGATTGGTGGCCGATCTCTTCGACGAACTGGAACGGCTGCGCGCGCGCCTGCGGGGAGCCGGATTGCCGATGGATTGAGCTCCCGCACGCTGCTCATTCCAGAAAACAAAAAGCCACGACAAGCGTGGCTTTTTGCTTAACAGGTGTGCGCGGACTTACTTGCGCAAGACCAGCGAGCCCGGCAAGCTGTGCAGGTAGGCGGCGATATTCTGGATATCCTCCTTCGACAGTTGCTTGGCTTGTCCGCCCATGATCGCGTTGCCGCGTCCATTGGCGCCGTCCGCGCCGCGCTGGTAGGCGATCAGCGCATGCTCCAGGTAATCCTGGTGCTGACCTGCCAGTTTCGGATAGCTCGGATCGACCGGCGAGTTGAAATCCTTGCCATGGCAGGCGGCGCAGTTGAATTTTTCCGTGGCAGCCTTGCCGGCGTCGATATGGCCGCCCGCAAAGGCGTTAAACGACATCAGTACGGCCGCGCCTGCGAGAATCTTCTTCATCATGGGTCCCCTTATTTCTGCTGTGCGTAATAAGCCGCGACGTCGGCGATATCCTGATCCGACAGGCCGGCCGCGATGCCGCGCATGCTGGGGTTCTTGCGATCGCCTTTCTTGTAGGCGTTGAGCGCGCTTTGGATGTACTTGGCGTTCTGGCCGCCCAGCATCGGAACCTGATAGACCTCCGGGAATGAGGCCTTGTAGCCCGGGATGCCGTGACATCCGATGCACATTGCAACCTTGTTTTCTGCTGCCTTGGCATTACCGACGACGTCCGCGGCTGCGGCGACGCTTGCAACACCTGCGAGCGCGAGGAACGCAAATAGTTTTTTCATGGTAGCTGGGAATAAATTAATACGAAATTCATAAACTTATCCGCAAGAAATCCGGACCGCGAAAACCGGATCGAAGCACTTACGGATAGGCTTTTGGCGCGTTTTGTAGGTGTTGCTCCGACGCACCAAATCGCCTAATTCTACATTGATATTGCCGGATCGTCCACGGCGCCCCTGATTCATGAGCGCCCGCTCTTGGATTGCCTGAGGTCTTCCTCCGCTTCGGCGGGAGCTACCGGGGCTGGCGGCGTTGGAAGCGCCGTCACGCTTGCCACGCTCTTCTCGGGAAGCAGGAAGAAACGCGGTGAGCCGAAAAAGCGCTTCAGCACTGCACGAAAAGCCACGCGCCTGACCCGCATTGGCACGTCGCGCGCATGCAAAGCCAGTCCCAATGCGCAGCCGAAAGCCACGCCGATGTTCAGTATTCCGGTCAGGGTAACGCCACCGACGGCCAGCCAGAAGTCCGCCGTGGTCACGGCACTCCAGCCAAGACTGCTGACTGCGGCTGCAAGCGTGCCCGTCGCCAGCGTCACATGCCGCACGTCGAGCGGCAGGCCGAAGAATTGAAGCAGTACCGGCGACATCCCCAATAGCAGCGCCAGAGAGACATTGCCGACAATGCCGGCCACATGCCGCTCCAGCCAGTTGGCCAGGCGCTCTGCCCTCACCTGACCGAGCGCGTGAACCAGGCGCCGATGATGCGCCAGCGCTTCACGCATGTTGCGCAGCGCGAACCAGTTGTCGGCGAATCCGGCGCTCAGGCTTGATAGCCAGAGCAATACGCCAGTGAAGGCGGCAAATACCGGCGTGACGCCAAACACCGACAGTCCCTGCAGGCTGGCATGGGCCTTTTCCGGCTGCATGATCGTACTTCCAGAGACCAGCCAGAACAGCAGGGAAACCGCGGTCATGGCAGGGGCGATGGACACCACGTTGCCGAACACCGCAGCCGCCTGCGCGCGCAACAGGCCGGCGATTTCACCGAGAAGCTTGCGCATGCCGTCTGCAGTGCCGAGTGCCTGCATCTTTGAAGCGAGCGTCGGTGCGGTAATCGCCGGCTGCCTGGCGGCCAGCGTCCCACCAAGCGCGGAAATTGCAAGAAAACCAGCCGCATAGTTCAGTGAAGCGAACACACCTTCGAAGAAACGAGCAACGCCGGCAGCGGGAAGCGCAGCCTTCAGCAGCACGGTACACACGCTGACCACGCCGCCGCGGCAGGCAGCCTTGAACATCGCCCAATACTCGGCGTGATCGCGCGCGACATATTGTTCGCCGTGGTCGGCATTGCGCTCGACCATCTTGCGTGCCAGCAGGGAAAAACTGCGGCTAATCAGGCCTCGAACCGACGAGCGCCGGTGATGCGCCTCGATCAGGTCGACCAGCAGCCCCTGCGCCGGCGCTGTTAATTGCGCGTCCGGCGGTGCCGAGCGCAAGTCGATCAGCCGCGCCATTCGCGTGAGCTGCGCCCGCATCCGCTCGACTCGATAAACCAGTCCGACCGATACGCCGTATTCGTCAAGATGCGTGTAGATGCGATCGGTTTGCGCCTGACATACAGCGACCAGCATGCGCACGCTGCGCAATGCCGCTTCATCATTCGCTCCGGCCATCAGGTATTTTTCCAGTTCGCGCTGCAGGGCCATGAACGGGGTCGCCTTCAAGGGTACGTGCGGCTCCAGTCGCTGCCGGAATTCCGGGCTGATGCCGACCGCGATGATCATCGATACCAGGTAGGTCAGCGCTTCATCGATCTGTTGAACAAAGTTGTGCGCGATGCCGTCGTCGGCGCAGAGCTTCCAGACGCGCGCCAGGGTCTTGTGGTCCAGTCCGATCAGCCAGTCGGCATCGGACGGGTCCGGGAACATCGCCGTAAACAAGGCGGACAGGTCACGCCGCGACGGCGCTTTTGGCAGCATCGCCTTGGCAACGCGTTCCGACAGTTCGCCAAAAAATGCCGGTTCGTGCGGCAAACCCGTGGCGCAGAACAGTTCCGGACCGACCGCTTCGCGCAAGGTCTTTTGCAGAGTCGTCTGCACCACGCGTCTTACCTCGCGGTGGCTGTCCAGCCAGTCGAGCAGGAAACGCGTGCGTTGATGCTTGATGCGTCTCCACGCGTGCGTATCCAGGTTCGATCGCGGCGGATCGCGTCTGAGCCAATCGGCCACATCGATCATCCAATTCGCGCGTTCAGTCCACGCGGCGAATGGATTGGCGCGCCGCATCAGTGCCTCGATCTGCGCAATGTATTGCAGATGATGCTCATTATGACGGGGTGATGTCCGGCGAAAACGTCGCCACATCACCCATAGCTTCAACAGGGAAATTTTCATGGAGTGCTTAAAATGCAGGGAAAAAAGGCGTGGCTGCGGTTCCAGCCTGGATTATCTTTCTCGCTTATACTTGCTTTTATTTTCATCTTGATGACACAACGCTATGCGACAAGAAACTCGCTTCGAAGGTTCCCAAAATTACGTTGCAACCAACGATTTGAAACTTGCAGTCAATGCTGCATTGACGCTGCAACGTCCATTGCTGATCAAGGGTGAGCCCGGCACCGGCAAGACCATGCTGGCCGAGGAAGTGGCCGCGGCGCTCGGCATGCCGCTGCTGCAGTGGCATATCAAATCGACGACCAAGGCGCAGCAAGGCTTGTATGAATACGATGCGGTATCGCGCCTGCGCGACTCGCAGCTGGGCGACGAGCGGGTAAAGGATATTCACAACTACATCGTCAAGGGTGTGTTGTGGCAGGCATTCACGTCGGAGCAGCAAGTGGTGCTGCTGATCGACGAGATCGACAAGGCCGACATTGAATTCCCGAACGATCTGCTGCGCGAACTCGACCGCATGGAGTTCTATGTGTACGAAACGCGCGAACTGGTGAAGGCGAAGAATCGCCCGTTGGTGATCATCACATCGAACAACGAGAAGGAATTGCCGGACGCCTTCCTGCGCCGGTGCTTCTTCCATTACATCCGTTTCCCCGACAAGGACACGATGCAGCAGATTGTTGATGTGCATTTCCCGCAACTGAAAAAGGATCTGCTGGCGCAGGCGCTGCAAACCTTCTACGAAGTTCGCGAAGTGGCCGGCTTGAAGAAGAAACCGTCCACCTCCGAGCTGCTGGACTGGCTGAAATTGCTGCTGGCCGAGGACATTCCTCCGGAAGCCCTGCGCAGCAAGGATACGAAAACCATCGTGCCTCCGCTGCATGGCGCGCTGCTGAAGAACGAACAGGATGTGCATCTGTTCGAGCGCCTGGTCTTCATGTCGCGCACGAATCGCTGATCGGATAGCAGTCATGGCCTTTGTCGATGCGGTCACGCTGAGCGGCCGGCATGCCACGCTGGAACCGCTGGCACTGGAACACGAAGAAGAGATCAGGCTGGCCGTTGCCGATGGCGAGCTGTGGAACCTCTGGTTCACGACTGTGCCAAGGCCGGAAGGCGTGCGCGACTATATCGAGCAATTGCTTGCGCAGCGAGAACGAGGCGAGGTGCTCGCCTTCGCGGTGCGCGACAACGAGAGCGGCCGGATCGTGGGCGGAACACGCTATCTGCATATCGACGAAAACAATCGTCGCCTTGAAATAGGCGGCACCTGGTACGCGCAACGGGCGCAACGCACGGCCATCAATACCGAGTGCAAGTTGATGCTGCTGGCGCATGCATTTGAAAAGCTGCGCTGCATTGCGGTGGAGTTCCGCACCGACTGGTTCAACAAGCGTTCGCAGGCGGCGATCGAGCGGCTCGGCGCCAAGCGCGACGGCGTATTGCGCAACCATATCATCATGCCCGACGGGCGCATTCGCGATTCGGTGGTCTACAGCGTGATCCAGAACGAGTGGCCCGGCGTGAAAAAAAACCTGCTGTACAAACTGGAAGCCGGAGGGCTGACATGTTGATCGATTTTTTCTTTACCCTCAAAGACGCGAAGATTCCGGTGTCGATCAAGGAATTCCTGATCCTGCTGGAAGCCATGCAGAAAAACGTCATCAGCCCGTCGCTGGACGATTTCTACTTCCTGTCGCGCACCACCCTGGTCAAGGATGAAGCCCATTACGACAAGTTCGACAAGGCATTCGGACTGTACTTCAAGGGCATCGATGCGATCTTCGAGAAGCATCCGGACATCCCGCTCGAATGGCTGAAGAAGCGCATGGAGCGCGATCTCACGCCCGAGCAGATCGCGGCAATCGAGAAGTTCGGTTACGACAAGCTGATGGACCGGCTGAAGGAATTGCTGAAGGAGCAGAAGGAACGCCACGAAGGCGGCAACAAATGGATCGGCACCGGCGGCACTTCGCCGTTCGGCAATGGCGGACAAAACCCGGAAGGCATCCGGATCGGCGGCGAAGGCGGCAATCGCACTGCGGTGAAAGTCTGGGAGGCGCGTGCTTATCGGGACTACGACGATGAGCGCGAACTCGGCACACGCAACATCAAGGTCGCCCTGCGCCGCCTGCGCAAATTTGCGCGCGAAGGTGCGGACGAAGAACTGGCGCTCGACGACACGATACGTGCGACCGCCAACAATGCCGGCTATCTTGACATCAAGATGCAGCCGGAGCGCAAGAACAACATCAAGGTGCTGATGCTGCTGGATGTGGGCGGCACGATGGATGACCATATCGCGCGTACTGAAGAACTGTTTTCGGCGTCGAAAACCGAATTCAAGAACATGGAATTCTTCTACTTCCATAACTGCGTTTACGACTACTTGTGGAAGAACAATCGGCGCCGTCACGCGGAACGTTTTCCGACCTGGGACATCCTGCGCAAATACACGCCGGATACCAAGCTGATTTTCGTCGGCGACGCGACGATGAGCCCGTATGAAATCCTGCAGCCGGGCGGCTCCGTGGAATACAACAACGAGGAAGCCGGCGCCGAATGGCTGCAGCGTTTTACCAGCACCTTCCCGAAATTCATCTGGCTGAATCCGGAACCGGAAGGTTTATGGCAATACCGTCAGTCGATCTCGATCGTCCGGCAACTGATGAACAATCGGATGTTCCCCGTCACGATCGAAGGGCTGGAACGCGGAATGCGCCTGCTGAGCAAGTAGCTGGATTGTCCACGGAAAGCACGGAAGACACGGAAAGAATTCAAGGCTGCGGATTGTGGCGATGCTCCGTACCCTGCGTCACATGCGGCGGCCTGGTCTTCCTTGAATATTTCCGTGTCCTTCGTGTGCTCCGTGGACCAATAACTATCAACGCGGAAACGGAAGAAATTTCCTCAGCGCAGTGATCAAGTGATGGCTGGCGAGCGGCTTGTTGAGGAAGCCGTCCGCGCCAACGTAATTCGCCTGCTGCAGGTCGTAAACAAAGGGTTTGCTGACCAGGAAAATCACCGCGATCTTGATCGGCGAGTCCTTTTCCTTGATGGCCCAGGACAGGCGGTAAGGATCAATACCGGGCGTGGAAGTATTAATGAGTACGGCCGAGATCGGCTCTTGCTTGCACAATTCAACCGCCTCGACTTCGCCATTGACCCACACCACCCGCGTCTGCTGGCGCGCCAGCAGGTCGGAGAGGTAGTCGCGCAGCGCGGGACTTTTATCGACAACCAGTACAACCCCGTCGCGGCGCACCTTGGAGCGCATTTTTTCGTATTCGGCGGGGTCGGTGAGATCCAGGTCCAGACGGTCGCGCCGCCGGCGTTCCGGCACGGTCACGATATCGGATGCTTCCAGTCGCGACAGCGCGTCGGCCCGCTTTTCGACCAGATTGTCGAGCGCTTCGAACAGCACCGGCCATTCGAACGGACGATCGATCCGCGCATACGGCAGCTCCACGCCTGGCCGGCCGATCAGCAGGGCCGGCCGGACATCGCTCGGTCGCAGGTCGGCAAGGCTGACCAATGCCTTCAATTCGTCCGCATTGGCGACATACAGGTCTGGATCCTGCAAGTTGCCGTCCTCGAGACGAAAATAGCCGTAGTTCTTGCCTTCCTCGTTTGCAAAGGCGTTTTCGAATGCCAGTATTTCCTGCAAGGAAAATCCGATCAGACGTACGGCGAAGGGAAAATTATGGGACGACATGGGCTTTCATTTTATAAAGATTTTGCCCTGTTGCACTACATTAATTGCAGGACAAACACCGCACCGGCCATATTCTTCGGCCAGAGTTTCCAAACTACAACATCGGGTCGCTCGCCGGCCTCTGGTCGGCACCCCGCCTCGCGGCTTTTCCCGTCCGTATTGGAAGTGGCGTCTTTGCCCCCACATTAGTTCACGCGCAGCCAGCTCTGATTTTTCATTAGAATGCTGTGACTTATGTTTAAATACATTCCCTCAAGCAATAACAGCATTTTTGGCATCCTCATCTGAATGGCAACTAGAAAATCCTCCGCATCCGACTACAGCGAATCGTCCATCCGGGTCCTGAAAGGACTCGAGCCGGTCAAGCAGCGCCCGGGCATGTACACCCGCACCGAGAATCCGCTGCATATCATCCAGGAAGTGATCGACAACGCGTCGGACGAAGCGCTGGGCGGCTTTTGCAAGAACGTCTCGGTGACGCTCAATACTGATGGCAGCGTCAGCGTCGAAGACGACGGACGCGGCATCCCGGTCGGCTTGCATCCGGAAGAAAAAGTGCCGACAGTAGAAATCGTGTTCACGCGCTTGCACGCGGGTGGCAAATTCGACAAGGGATCGGGCGGCGCATATTCCTTTTCGGGCGGCCTGCATGGCGTCGGCGTCTCCGTCACCAATGCACTATCCTCGCGCCTGGAAATCACTGTCTGGCGTGAAGGCGGCGAGCACAAGCTCACCTTTGGCGATGGTGACGTGATTGAAAAACTGAAGTCGCGCCCCCTGTCGAAGGACGAGCGGCGAACCGGCACGCGCGTCACGGTCTGGCCGAATCCGAAATACTTCGACTCATCCGCCATTCCGGGCGCGGAATTGCAGCGGCTGCTGCGTTCCAAGGCAGTGCTTCTGCCCGGCGTCAAGGTGACCCTCACCAATGCCAAGACCGGCGACACGCAAACCTGGCAGTATGATCAGGGCCTGCGCGGTTATCTGGTCGAATCGCTGGCGCAGTCCTCCAACGCCGACCCGCTGATTCCTTTGTTTGAAGGTGAGCAATATGCGAGCGGCGAGACCGATGGCTTCGCGGAAGGCGAAGGCGCGGCATGGGTGGTCGCCTGGACGGAAGAAGGCAATGTGGTGCGCGAGTCCTACGTCAACCTGATTCCGACACCGGCCGGCGGCACACACGAAGCCGGCCTGCGCGAAGGCTTGTTCGGCGCGGTGAAGAGCTTCGTCGAAATGCATTCGATGCTGCCCAAGGGCGTGAAGCTGTTGCCGGAAGATGTGTTCGCACGCGTATCTTTCGTGCTGTCGGCCAAGGTGCTTGATCCGCAGTTCCAGGGCCAGATCAAGGAACGACTGAATTCGCGCGACGCGGTGCGCCTGATTGCGACCTTCACCCGGCCCGCGCTGGAATTGTGGTTGAACCATCATGTCGACTATGGCAAGAAGCTGGCCGATCTAGTAATCAAGCAGGCACAATCCCGCCTGCGCTCGGCGCAGAAGGTCGAAAAGAAGAAATCTTCCGGCGTCGCGGTTCTGCCGGGCAAGCTGACCGATTGCGAATCGGATGACGTGAGCCGCAACGAACTCTTCCTGGTCGAGGGCGACTCGGCAGGCGGTTCGGCCAAGATGGGCCGCGACAAGGAATTCCAGGCCATCCTGCCCCTGCGCGGCAAGGTGCTCAATTCCTGGGAGACCGAACGCGACCGCCTGTTTGCGAACAACGAAATTCATGACATCGCGGTGGCTATCGGCGTCGATCCGCACGGACCGAACGACACACCGGACCTGACCGGTCTGCGCTACGGCAAGATTTGCATCCTGTCCGACGCGGACGTGGACGGCTCGCACATTCAGGTCTTGCTGCTGACCCTGTTCTTCAAGCACTTTCCGCAACTGATCGCGCGTGGGCACATCTGCGTTGCGCGCCCTCCGCTGTTCCGGGTCGACGCGCCAGCGCGCGGCAAGAAGCAGGCGCAAAAGCTGTACGCGCTGGACGATGGCGAACTGACGGCGATCGAAGACAAGCTGCGCAAGGACGGCGTGAAGGATGGCGCATGGACCATCTCACGCTTCAAGGGTCTGGGCGAAATGAATGCCGAACAGTTGTGGGAAACCACGATGAATCCGGATACACGCCGCTTGCTGCCGGTATCGCTGGGCGACTTCGATCTCGCTGCATCGGAGTCTCGCTTCAATATGCTGATGGGCAAAGGCGAGGCAGCCGCACGGCGCGCCTGGCTGGAAGAACACGGCAACGAAGCCGAAGCGGATATCTGATCCGATGCGACTGAAAAAGGCCATCGCCGCGCTATGTCTGGGTATCGCGTCCGCATTCGCGCACGCCGATATCTATGGCTATATCGACGCGAATGGCACGGGGCATTTTTCGACCGAGAAGATCGATGAGCGCTATCGGCTCTTCCTGCGCGGCAACGCTTCTTTCGATTCCTCGCAACTTGCGCCATCCGCTGTGCCTTCGCAACAAACACCGCTGTTTGGATATCTGTCGCGGCATCCGAATCTGCAAAAGTACGAGACGCTGCTCAATGCGGCGGCCCAGGAATTCGAAATCGATTCCGCGCTGCTGAAGGCGGTAATGGCTGCCGAGTCCGGCTTCGACACGCACGCCGTGTCGGCGAAGGGCGCCGTTGGCCTGATGCAGATCCTGCCCGCGACGGCGGAACGCTATGGCCTGCAGGGCGACAAAAAGAAAACGCTTGAGCAGAAACTGACCGATCCGAAGACCAACATCCGTCTCGGCGCACGCTACCTGCGCGACTTGCACAAGCTGTTTCCGTCCCGGCCGGAACTGGTGATCGCATCGTATAACGCGGGCGAAGGCGCGGTGCAGAAGTACAACAATGCGATTCCTCCGTACCCTGAAACCCGCAGCTACGTGCAGATCGTGAAACAGTTTTATCAGCTATACCGGCCCGCGGCGCAGGCGCTTGCCATCGCCGCGCTCACCGACAATGCGACGACCACCCGCCGTATCCACATGACGATTCCCGGACGCCGGAACATGCCGGCGCCCACACTCGAATAATTCGCACAACCGCAATGACTGAACAAGCCAACCTGTTTGAAGACATGCCGTCCGGAGACGGCGAAGCGCTGACTCTTGCCACCTTTGCCGAGCGCGCCTATCTCGACTACGCGATCTCGGTGGTCAAGGGCCGCGCCCTGCCCGATGTATGCGACGGCCAGAAACCGGTGCAGCGCCGCATCCTGTACGCGATGAACGAGCTCGGCCTGAATTCGACCGCCAAGCCGCGCAAGTCCGCGGCAGTGGTCGGCGATGTGCTGGGCAAATTGCATCCGCATGGTGACCAGTCGGTGTACGACGCGCTGGTGCGCATGGCACAGGATTTCTCGCTACGTTATCCGTTGATCGACGGCCAAGGCAATTTCGGCTCGCGCGACGGCGACGGTGCGGCGGCAATGCGTTATACGGAAGCGCGCCTGACGCCGATTTCCCGCTTGCTGCTCGATGAAATCGACATGGGCACCGTGGATTTCCAGCCGAACTACGACGGATCGACCGAGGAGCCGAAGCTGCTGCCGGCGCGCCTGCCCTTCGTGCTGCTGAACGGCGCATCGGGCATTGCAGTGGGTCTTGCCACGGAAATCCCGTCGCATAACCTGACTGAAGTCGCCAAGGCTGCGGTCGCGATGATCCGCAATCCGAAGATCACGCATGCGGAGCTGATGGAAATCATTCCAGGTCCTGATTTCCCCGGCGGCGGGCAAATCATTACGCCGACCTCCGCGATTGCGGAAATGTACGAGAATGGCCGAGGCACCTTGAAGGTGCGCGCTCGCTGGAAGATCGAAGACCTTGCGCGCGGCCAGTGGCAGGCGGTGGTCACCGAACTCCCGCCAGGCACCTCTGCGCAAAAAGTGCTGGAAGAAATCGAGGAGTTGACCAATCCGAAGGTCAAGCTGGGCAAGAAGTCGCTGCTGCCGGATCAACTGACGATGAAGCAGATGATCCTGTCGGTGCTCGACACCGTGCGCGATGAATCGGGCAAAGATGCGCCGGTGCGCCTGGTATTCGAACCCAAGTCGAAGAACCAGGACCAGACCGAATTCATGAACATTCTGCTGGCCCATACCTCGCTGGAGACCGGCACCTCGATCAACCTGGTGATGATCGGCGGCGACGGCCGGCCGCGTCAAAAGGGACTGGGCCATATCCTGCGCGAGTGGATCGAGTTCCGCTTTGCCACGATGACCCGCAGGACGCAATTCCGCCTGCAGAAGGTCGACGACCGCATTCATATCCTCGAAGGTCGCGAAGCTGTCCTGCTGAACATCGACAAGGTCATCAAGATCATCCGCGAATCGGATGAGCCGAAGCCCGCGCTGATGAAGGCATTCAACCTGTCCGACCGGCAGGCGGAAGACATCCTCGAAATCCGGCTACGTCAGTTGGCGCGCCTTGAAGCGATCAAGATCCAGCAGGAACTGGCCGAATTGCGCAACGAGAAGACCGGCTTGCATGATCTCCTCGACAATCCGTCTTCCATGAAGCGTCTCGTCATCAAGGAAATCGAAGCGGATGCAAAGCAGTTCGGCGACGCACGCCGCACGCTGATCGAGGAAGCCGAGCGCGCCGTGTTCGAGCAGAAGGTGCAGGACGAACCGGTCACCGTCGTCGTCTCGAAGAACGGCTGGGTGCGCGCACGCACCGGCCATGGCCACGACCCCGCACAGTTCACTTTCAAGGCTGGCGACAGCCTTTACAGCACCTTCGAATGCCGCACGGTGGATAACCTGCTCGCGTTCGGTTCCAACGGCCGCGTCTACTCTGTCGCCGTCTCTGTCCTGCCGGGCGCGCGCGGCGATGGCGTGCCGCTCACGAGCCTGATCGAACTGGCCAGCGGCACGCGTTTGCTGCATTACTTCGCCGGTCCGTCGGATACGCTGCTGATGCTCGCATCGACTGCCGGTTATGGCTTTACTGCAAAGGCGGGCGACATGGTCAGCCGCGTCAAGGCCGGCAAGGCATTCATGACGCTGGATGAAGGCGATGAGCCGGTGACGCCGCGCATCGTCGCCGCCGATGCCAGCGCCATTGCCTGCCTGTCCGAGAAGGGGCGCCTGCTGGTCTTCGGCCTTGATGAAATCAAGACCCTGTCCGGCGGCGGACGCGGCGTGATCCTGATGGAACTGGAGAAAAATGAAAAGCTGCTCGCCGCACAAGCGATCAGCCAGAAAGGCGTGATCGTGTCCGGCATCGGCCGTGGCGGCAAGGCACAGGAAGTCACACTGTCCGCTTCATCGCTCGGAAATCATATCGGCAAGCGCGCCCGCAAGGGCAAGGCGCTGGAGTCGAAGATCAAGCCGGCTGCGCTGGCGGCGGTGAAATAAGGGAGTACGCCTCGGCGATGCGCTGAACGGCGCGTCGCCGGTATTGCCGTTCAGGCGTAGGGTGTGTATTCGATGCCGTTCTGGATCACGCCGATCACCTGTGCGACGTTTTCAGCGCTCTCGCTGAAGTCGACAAGCACTTGAATCGGTGTCGCCTCCTGGTGGTCCAGCTTGTCCAGCCACCATGCATACCCGCCCGCATCGGGCGCGCGGTGGAGTACGTTCTGATAGTAGTGGGTAAGCAAGTCGGCGTTTGTTGGTGAAGGCCCATACAAGGATTTGAATTCCGCCGAGCTGTAGAAATCGTTCGCTACGCCCTGCAAGGTGGCGCCAACGTCCAACGCATTCATCCAGAAACCGATGCCAGGCAGATCCGGCGCGCGGTCAAACGCCGCTTGGTAGAGCCGGTATGCCTTCCCAGCATTGCCATCGATATCGAACGCCATTGCAGTGTCACTGAAAATAATCCGCTCGATATTGCTCAGTGTCGCCGTTTCCTGTGTGCCGCTATTGGCACCAATTATGATCCCGCCAGCATTCTTGCTGACCGCATAGTTGCTTCGCGCGCCAGAGAAGGTGGCGGAGTCTACGCCACTCCCCCCATCCATGATGTCATTTCCGCCTTGTCCAATCAGACGGTCATTGCCCGAATTTCCCGATATGCTGTCATCTCCCGCACTGCCAAAAATTGTGTCGTTCAACAAAGATCCGGTGAAAGTCTGACCGACGCTGGAATCGCTTGCCAAGACGAGAGACATGTTGGAAAACTGAACCGTTTCGACACCAAGCAAGGAATCGCTTCCTTCGGTGCCTGCCCGGTCAATAACTTCATATCCGGCAGCAGTTCTGACCACAGTGAAATTGCTTCGCAGTCCGTTGTAAACTGCGGCGTCGGCACCAGTCCCACCGTCAATGACATCATCACCACTTGCGCCTGTAATACTGTCATTTCCACCTGAACCCCAGAGATGGTTACCAATCGAATTTCCGATGATGATGTCGTTTCCACTTCCACCCTTTGCATCTTCGATCACAGTACCAAAATTCACTGTGATCTGGCCAGCGGATGAAATCAATGAGGCCTTCGAACCGATATAGCCCCAATAGCCTGGTTCAAGGTACAACGTAATGGGCTGAGCAATGGCCGTACCGTCAATGGTATCGCTGCCGCCGCCGTCCCAAAAGAAATTGGCGCTGGCGGTCCGCAGGGTGAATACATTGTTTGTTGTAATGGCAGTGCTCGGACCGTACAGATACTGAAGCGCGGCGATATCGAAGGAAGAATAATGCAGGTGATATTCCTGTGGTCGATCGGTATAGCTCATCACAGACCACTGCGTGCTTTCCTCCGCTGATGGTAGAAACGGACCTTCACCGTACGAACCATCTGCCGAAACATGGGAGAAGGTGTGCTTGAGGCCGAGGGCATGCCCAATCTCGTGAATCAAGGTTAAAGCGGAGTACTGACCGTCCTGTGGCGCCAGATTCCCTGGCGTCGTGTTATCCAGCAGGACGTCGCTGCCTGCCGAATCATCGTAAGGATAGTACGCGTAACCGACCGAAGTGCTCTGGATGTTATTTGCAAAAACGATGGTATTCAACGCGCTCGCATCGGTCGTTTCGACAAAATGCAGATCGATTACGCTCGATATGTAAGCCAGCGCCTGTTTAGCAAATGCCTTTTGCTGCTCGTTGAACGGCGTGAACCCATTCTTGTCTTCCGCCGAAAATTGTGATGGTGCCGATGTCGGAAAGGCGTAGTAAATTGTCTTGCTGCCCTCCAGCAGTGGCTGGAACCATGGAGCATCTCCAGGCAGCAAAGCGTCGATCCAGTATGGCAGACGCTGCACACCCGATGCCCATGACCAGTTCTCTACATCCGGATTGGTCTTGTAGAAATCCACATAGACAACGCCACTGTCCGTGCCCGCGCTGTCGTAAATACCTGCGTGCAGGTCACGAATGAGGTAAGTGTCATTCCCGGAGCCACCGGCGAGCAGATCGTTGCCGGTTCCGCCATCAAGTGTATCGTTGCCGGCCCCTGCCTGCAGGTAGTCGTCGCCACTTCCTCCTTGCAGCAGGTCATCGCCGCCCGCTCCGTAGAGCTCGTCGTTTCCGTCACCACCGTTGAGTGCGCCGCTCGCAGTGCCGGCAAGCACAAGCCTGTCATCACCTGCATCGCCATACAATGTGTTGATACCAGAGTCGTCGTACAGATAGTCGTTACCAAAACTGCCATACAAGACATCGTTTCCGCCACCGCCGTTCAGCGTATCGTTGCCGTTTATTCCATATAGCGAGTCATTCCCGTCGTAGCCGAAAAGCTGGTCGTCGCTTGCGGTTCCGACAAGCGTTTCACTTGAGTTTGTGCCTGAGATATTCATATTCGGACTTGTTTCTTGACGGCTTGCGACGTACCCCGTCGAGAGACGGGAAGGATGCACAACTCACAGTCGCAAAGCAACTCGGTGCACAGTTGCGCACTTGTGCGGGAAGCAAGTCACTTGAATGTTACTACAAGGGAAGAAAGAGCCGCAATTGAAGCAGGGCCGGGGCTCGGCCGAGAATAGCCGGTGTTGTATTCCCGCCTAAACAAAGTTGTACGGAAAGAAGGAAGTCAACGAGGAAGGTGCAGCGAACGCCGCAGCAATTACTTCACTGCGGCGAGATTCAACGAACGGTAGCGACGATCGATCGCGAATTTACATTTTCGCGGCAATCAATTTGCCAAGCCGTGCCACGCCTTCGCGAATTTTTTCAGGCGGGGTGACGAAGCTCAGTCGCAGCGTGTTGGCCTGCGGCGCGTTGGCGTAGAAGGGTGCACCGGGAACGAACGCGACATGCTCTGCAATCGCTTCATCCAGCAGTTTCATGCTGTCGATGTGCTTGGGCAGCGTGACCCAGATGAACATGCCGCCTTCCGGCTTGGTCCATGTCACCGACGAGGGGAAGAACTCCGTCAGCGCAGCCAGCATGGCGTCGCACTGATCCGAATACAACTTGCGTATCGTGGGAATGTGGTCGGTGAGGAAACCATCCTTCACGACTTCGTGCACCACCATCTGCGTCAACTGTGCAGTGTGCAGGTCGGCCGCCTGCTTGGCCTGCTCCAGCTTGCGGATCAAGGGCACCGGCGCCACCACATAGCCGAGGCGGATGCCGGGGGTCAGCACCTTGGAGAAGGAGCCCATGTAGATCACGCCATCGGGATTCATCGTCAGCATCTTCGGCAGCGGTTCGCCGCGATAGCAGAGCGCGCCGTAGGGATCGTCCTCGATCAAGGGCAGGCCGAGCCGCGCGCAGGTTTCGACGAGCGCAAGTCGGCGATCGACCGAGAGCGTGCGGCCGGTCGGGTTCTGGAAATTCGGCAATGCATACAACAGGCGCGCGCCCTGCCCGACGCTCGCCACCTGGTCCGGCAAGAGCCCGTGATCATCAGTCGCCACCGAGACAAATTGAGGACGATACAAGGAGAATGCCTGCAGCGCGCCCAGATAGCTCGGCGTCTCGACCAGCAGCTTGCTGCCCTCATCGACCAGCACCTTGGCCAGCAGATCGAGGCCTTGCTGCGAACCCGACACCATCAACACCTGTTCCGGGACGATCTTTGCACCATTCACCGACAGTGAATTGGCAATCCATTCACGCAATGGAGCATAGCCGTCGGTCGGGCCGTACTGCAGTGCGACCTTGCCCTCTTTCGACAATACCGTGTCGAATGCCGCGCGCATGCGCTCTACCGGAAAAGTCGCCGGGGACGGCAATCCACCCGCGAAGGAGATGATTTCCGGCCGCACGGTAACCTTCAGGATTTCGCGGATGGCCGAGCTTTGCAGTTGTTGTGCGCGCTCGGAGAATTGCCACTGGATGGGTGTCGGATTTTCCATTTTCATTGCTTGTCTCACTTTGTTGATGGCGGCATGTGCGGTGCATTGCGAATGGTGGTACACATCACATTGGCCTTGTTTTCAGGTTCGCTTGTGGCGACCTGCCGAAAAACGGCATCGGATACATGCCGTAAAAATACCGGATTGTAACGGCGTCCCGCGATCACGGGTTCTAGATTTGTGCGTCCGCGCCTCGTACGAAAAATTTTTCCGAAAGGCCTTTCTCGAGTTCGGCAATGCCCGACGGCAGGTCGAGCACCGCGCCCGCATATTGCATGCTCGATCCCAGCGCGTGCAGCGTCCTGAACAGATTGTGCGCGCGGCTCTGTTCGCCCATTTGTCCGATGCGCACGATGTTCAATCCGAAGGAGCCGGAAATTTCCACGCGATGCACGCGCGACATATGGGTTCTGACCGCGTCCGCCGACACGCCGTCGGGAATAGTGATGCCGACGACTGAATTCAGGCGCACGGGTTCCGGCACAAGCAGTTTCAGGCCCATGGCTTCGATGCCGCGCTGCAGGGCCTTGGAACAGAGTTCGTGACGGCGGAAACGGCGCGTCAGCGTTTCATCGCAAACCAGGCGCAGCGCCTCGTGCAGCGCGAGGATGCCGGATACCGGCGCGGTGTAGTGATAGGACTTCTGATTCCAGAATTTGTCGGCCAGCAGCGCATCGAGGCACCAGTGCGTAATCGGCTTCTCGCGCGCCTCAATGCGCTTCCATGCATTTTCCGAAAACGCGAGCAGGGAAACGCCGGGGATCGATGACAGGCCCTTCTGCCCGCCGGTGATCACGGCGTCCACCTTCCAGCGGTCCATCTCGAGCGGCATGGTGCTCAGGGTGCACACCGCATCGACGATCACCATGCAGCCGTACGAGTTGGCGAGGCGCGCAATGGCTTCCAGATGGCGGTTGAAGACGGTGTTGGAGGTCTCGCCCTGCACGATCGTGAGTGTCTGGTAATCGCCCTGCTTCAGGTGTTGCTCGATGATGTCCGGCTGGGCGGCTTCATTGTCAGGCACGGTCACGACGGTGACTTCCGCGCCGACGCGTGTTGCCATCTCGGCCATGCGGCGGCTGAAATAGCCGTTGCAGACAGCCAGCACCTTGCTGCCCGGCGCGACCAGATTGCAGATCGCCATTTCCATGGCCGCCGAGCCGGGGCCGGCGACGCCGAGCACATGTGTCGATGCGGTCTGGAAAACGTAACGACCCATTTCCTTCACCTGCTCGATTACCTTGTTCATCGTCTCGCCGAGATGATTGATGACGATCGAATTGGCGTAGGCGACCTTGTGCGGAATGGGCACCGGTCCGGCGCCCATCATCAGCAAGGGTTCTTCGGGAAGGATGTGGTCGAGCGAGACGACTGAGGGCGGATGATAGGTTTCCATGGAGCGGGCCGGTCAATAAAGGGGCGATGTGGTTGTTGCGGTTCAGGCGACTTCTGCGATCAGCTCGATTTCGACGCACGCGCCGAGCGGAATCTGCGCGACGCCGAAGGCGGAACGCGCATGCCTGCCCTGCTCGCCGAATACTTCGCCGAACAGCTCGGACGCGCCGTTGGTGACCAGATGCTGCTCGGTGAAATCAGCCGTCGAATTCACCAGGCTCATGACCTTGACGATGCGCTTGACGCGATTGAGGTCGCCGCCGCAGGCTGCCTGCAAGGTGGCGATCAGATCGACGGCGACAGCCCGCGCGGCCTGCTTGCCTTCGTCTGTGCCCATGTTCTTGCCGAGCTGGCCGACCCAGGGCTTGCCGTCTTTCTTTGCGATATGACCGGAAATGAATACCGTGTTGCCGGTTTGCACATACATCACATAGGCAGCCGCAGGTGAAGCGACAGCCGGCAGATCGATGTTGAGGGCTTTGAGTTTTTCGTAGACTGACAAGATGCACTCCAGGAATAAATGTGGCTGGCGCCGGTTACAGGCGTAAAAAGAGGATGATTTTACCTCTTGATCGTCATGCGGCGTCCAACGGCGACGACTGCAACGACGGCAATGGCGAACAAGACGGTATTTGCATCCATCTTCTCGCCGAGAATGAGTGCCGCGCCAATCAGCGTCAGGAAAGGTTGCAGCAATTGCACCTGCCCGACCCGCGCAATCCCGCCCAGCGCCAAACCTTTATACCAAAAGAAGAACCCAATAAACATCGAAAATAGGGAAACATAACCGAATCCTAGCCAGGCTTTCGGCGATGCATCGATGCCGTAGCGCCAGCCGAGCCAGACCGTGACCGGCAACAGAATCGGCATGGAAAGCAGCAATGCCCAGGAAATCACCTGCTGTCCGCCCATGGTTTGCGACAGGCGGCCGCCTTCGGCATATCCCATCGCTGCCGCGACCACCGCGCCGAACAGGGCGAAATCGGCGGCATGCAATGTGCCCCCGCCTTGCCACAATGCAAAGGCAATCACGAGGACGCTGCCCGCGATCGCTGCAATCCAGAATCCGACGGATGGCCTCTCACCGAAGCGCAATGCGCCGAACAAGGCGGTTGCCAGAGGCAAGACGCCAATCACGATCGCGCCATGCGAAGCTGGCACGTAACGCATCGCAATCGACGAAAGCACGGGGAAGCCGACCACCACGCCCAGCGAGATGACGGCAAGCGCACGCAGTTGGCTGCGCGTCGGACGCGGCGCACCCAGCCACCAGAGCAGCAAGCCCGAACCGATTGCAGCCACGACCGCGCGGCCGAGTGCCACCAGCACGGGATTCAGTTCCGCCACCGCCATCCGGGTGAACGGCAGGGTGAGACTGAAAATCGCGACGCCGATGGTGCCGAGCCACATGCCGCGGCTTTCCTGCCTGATGACTGCACTCATGCATCGATCTCCATCTCAGGAAAGGGAATCCGCAGCGAGGATCCGTGCGAACTGATCATGGTCGACATTGCCGCCGCATAGCGGCACGCCGATCTTGCGGCCGCGCAGGCGATCCTTCATCTGCATGGCGGCGGCCAGCGGCGCGGCGCCGGCGCCTTCGGCGACATTGTGCGTGGCGATGTAGTACAGCCGCATGGCCGCGGCCACTTCATCGTCGGTGACGGCTACGACGTCGTCAGCGTACTTCATGATGATGGCGAGCGACTCTTCGTCCGGCACACGACAGGCCATGCCGTCGGCGATCACCGCAGTCACCGGCGATTCGATCTTGCGCTTCTGATCGAAGGACAGCTTGTAGGCAAGCGCATGCGCCGACACCACGCCGATGATCCGGGTGCCGAGCCCCAATGCGTTGCGGGCGGCAATAGCAGCGCAAATGCCGGAGCCCTGACCGATCGGCACGAAGATCGTGTCGAGCTCCGGTTGCGCGCTCAGGAATTCCATCCAGTAGCTTGCGACGCCGCTCACGAGGTCATGGTGGAATGAGGGAATCATGTGCAGTTGCTGCTCGTCGGCGAGCCGCGCCGCATGCTCGCGACTCTCCTGGAACTCCTTGCCGTGTTCGACCAGGTTCACGCCGAGCGCGCGCATGGCGGCATTCTTTTCCTTGCTGTTCCCATGCGGAACGACAATCGTCGCTTGCAGTCCCTGGCGGCGTACCGCAAAGCCGACCGACTGACCATGGTTGCCGCGCGTGGCGGAAATCACGCCCTTGACCTGCGGAGCGCGCCTGGCAAGTTCGTGCATGTACACCAGCCCGCCGCGCACCTTGAAGGCGCCGGTCGGCGTGTGGTTTTCATGCTTGACCCAGACCTCGGTGCCAAGCGCTTCGCGCAGCAGCGGCCAGGCATATTGCGGCGTGGGCGGCATCGCGCGATAGATGATTTGCGCGGCGGCTTCAAGCGCGTTCCGGTCGGGAAGTTGATGTGTCATGGTCGAGGTTGCAGTTTGTTTGTGGTTGAACTATCCTAATCGACATCACCGATACAGTACCAGTACAGTTAATCAAATAAATTTGATCACTGTCACGGCAAAATGACCAATACAGCCCGCTCTCGTAAAGCTCCCGCCGAACTCAGTCTCGCTGCGCCGCAAGTGCTGTCGCGCCAGGCGGGGGAATCGCTGGTCGATCAGATCGTGCGCTCCGTCGAGTCGCGCATCGATGACAAACTGTTGCGCAGCGGCGCGCGCATGCCCTCGATCCGGCAATTCGCGGAGACCCACCGCGTGTCGCGCTTTACGGTGGTCGAGGCCTATGACCGCCTGGTAGCGAAGGGCTATCTGGAGTCGCGGCGGGGTTCGGGCTTTTATGTGCGGGAGCGCTCGCCGATGGCCGTGACGGGCAGCAGTCCACGCGCGATCGACGCGCTGCCGCAACAACTGGACGTGGTCTGGCTGGTGCGCAACATGTTTCGCCAACATCCTCCCGAGAAGATGCCGGGCTCCGGCCTGCTGCCGAGCGACTGGCTGGATGGCGAGCTGATCGCCAACGGGCTGCGCGCGATCAGCCGGCAACACCAGAACCTGCTGCTGCAGTATGGCAATCCGCAAGGCTTCCTGCCGCTGCGCCAGCAATTGCAGCTGAAGCTGGCCGAGCTGGAAATCGCTGCGATGCCGGATCAGATTGTCACGACCTCCGGCATCACGCAGGGGCTGGACCTGATTGCGCGCCACTTCACCCAGCCGTGCGACACCATCCTGGTGGATGATCCGGCATGGTTCCTGATGTTCGGCTCGTTCGCGACGCTGGGCGCCAAGGTGGTCGGCGTACCGCGCCTGCCGGACGGGCCCGATATCGCGAAGCTGGCCGAACTGGTGGCGGCGCACAAGCCGAAGCTGTATGTGATCAACTCGGTGCTGCACAACCCGACATCAACCTCGTTGTCGGCGGCAAAAGCCTTCCAGATCCTGAAGATCGCCGAGCAGCACGACGTCACCATCGTGGAAGACGATATCTACTGCGATCTGCACCCCGGCAGCGCGGTCCAGCCCGCAACCCGCATCGCGGCACTCGATCAGTTGAACCGCGTGATCTACCTTGGCGGTTTTTCCAAGACGCTCGCAGCCAATTTGCGCGTCGGCTTCATCGCCACCTCCGAGGAAATGGCCAAGCGCCTGTCCGACCGCAAGATGCTCACGACGCTGACCACCTCCGACCTGGGCGAGCGCATCGTGTAC
Source organism: Herbaspirillum sp. ST 5-3 (assembly GCF_004804275.1). Lineage (GTDB taxonomy): Bacteria > Pseudomonadota > Gammaproteobacteria > Burkholderiales > Burkholderiaceae_D > Noviherbaspirillum. The sequence goes on along the minus strand of NZ_STGI01000008.1, from coordinate 163,031 downwards.
AAGATCCTGTCCGAGGGCCACTATCGCAAGCACGTCGACCGCCTGCGCGGCAAGCTCGACGCAGTGCGCGACAAGACCATCAAGCAAATGGAGCGCATCGGCGTGAAGGTCGACATCATGGCGCCGGCGGGAATGTTCGTCTGGGCGGATGCCGGCTGCGACACCAATGTGCTGGCCGAAAAGGCATTGCAGGAAGGCTACCTGCTGGCGCCCGGCAGCCTGTTCTCACCGAGCCAGCTGCCCTCCACGCGCATGCGGATCAATGTCGCGAACATGGCGCAGGGCGGCGTGCTGCGCATCCTTGAGCGGCATATCGGCGAGATCACCTGAACGCGTTTTGTCATGGTTCGGCGTGCCATCCGCCGCCCAGTGCCTGGATCAGTGCGATGGCGGCAGTCTGCCGGTCCGCCTGTGCCTGCACCAGTGCACGCCGCGAATTCAGGGCAGTCGCTTGAGCGCTGACCACTTCCGAATAAGAAACCTGTCCCGCGCGATAGCGATTCAGCATCAGTCGTTCCGCCTCGTCCGCAGCCTGCGATGCCTGCCGCCGCAAGTCCTGCTGACGGGCCAGCACCTGGGCTGCCGAGAGCTGATTCTCCACATCCTGGAACGCGACAAGCACCGTCTGCCGGTAGCGTGCCGCGGCCTCTTCCTGCGCGGCTTGCGCGCCCGCAACGCGCGCGCCGGTCGCGCCAGCATTGAACAAGGTCTGGGCGGCGGACAATCCGAGCGACCAGACCGTGGTGCTTGCGCTGAACAAGTCCGCGACGCGGCTGCCGGCCGAGCCGTAGGAAGCGTTCAGTCCGACATTCGGGAAGTAGGCGGCCCGCGCAATGCCGATCTGTTCGTTGGCTGCCGCGACGCGCCGTTCGGCGGCGGCAATGTCGGGCCGGCGTTGCAGCAGCGTGGACGGCACACCAGTCGGAACCTGCGGCACGACGGCCGACCATGCGGCTGGCGCGAGCGCAAAATCGGCCGGTGCCTTGCCGAGCAGGACGGCAATGGCATGCTCCAGCGCCGCACGCTGGCGCGTGACGCCGGCTTCATCTGCCTGCGCATTGGCGAGCTGCGTTTCTGCCTGCAGCACATCCGTCTTTGTCGCGACGCCGGCAGCATAGCGATTGCGCGCGATCTGCAATGCGCGCTCATAGCCGGCGATCGTGTCGCGCAACAAGGCTCCCTGCGCATCGGCCAGACGCAGTGAAAAATAGTTCGCCGCCAGTTCCCCCTGCGCAGACAGCCTGGCGGACGCAAGATCGGCGGCGCTGGCCTGCGCGCTTGCGCTGGCGCTGTTCGCTGCTCCGCGCAAGCGGCCCCAGACGTCGGGCTCCCAGCTTGCACCGATACTTACTTGCACATTGTTGCCGCTGCGGCTGCTGGCCGTGCGTGCGCTAGACGGTGCGCTCGAGGTGCCACCGCTTCCGGAGCGTGTCGCGCCGGCGTCCAGCGAAACGACCGGGAACAAGGCCGCGCGCTGCTGCTGCACCAACGCGCGCGCCTGCGCATACGCAGCGGTGGCAGCGGCGATGTTCTGATTCGACACTTCAACTGCTGATTCCAGCTCGTTGAGCACCGGATCGTTGAACAAGGTCCACCATGTGCCGCGGTCGAGCGCGTCGGACGGCGTGGCAGCGACCCAGCCCTGTGCTTCCTTGAATGCTGCGGGAGCCGGAGTAGCCGGACGTTCATACACCGGGCTGAGCGCGCAGCCGCCAAGCAGGAGTGGCAACAGGCTCAGGCAAAGCGTACGGCGGCGCAAGGACGGGAAAGAAGATGGCATGGTCGATCACTTCAAGTTGGTTCGGAGCCGGGCGACGGCTCGTTGGCGATCCGGCTCAGTTGGCGTTCGTCGGGTTTGCGGCGGCGCAGCTTGTCGAGCAGCAGATAGACGACCGGCGTGGTCAGCAGCGTCAGCACCTGGCTGGCGATCAGCCCGCCAATGATGGCGACGCCCAGAGGCCGGCGCAGTTCTGCACCTTCGCCGAATCCGATCGCCAGCGGCAGCGCGCCGAGCGCCGCCGCCAGCGTCGTCATCAGGATCGGCCGGAAGCGCAGCAGACAGGCTTCGCGCACCGCTTCGATCGAGGAGATGCCGCGCGCACGCTCAGCTTCGAGCGCGAAGTCGATGATCAGGATCGCGTTTTTCTTCACGATGCCGATCAGTAGGAATACGCCGATCAGCGCGATGATGGAAAACTCCATGTTGAACATCAGCAGCGCCAGCACTGCGCCCACGCCGGCCGACGGCAGCGTCGACAGCACGGTGATCGGATGCACCAGGCTTTCATACAGGATGCCGAGCACGATGTAGATCACGATCAGCGCAGCCGCAATCAGCATGGGCTGCTGCGATTGCGACTCCTGGAAACTGCGCGCGGTACCCTGGAAGCTGCCGCGCACATTGATCGGCACGCCGACATCCGCTTCGGCCTGCTGGATCGCCAGCTGCGCATCGCCGAGCTTGTAGCCGTCGGCGAGATTGAAGGAGATCGTCGTATCGAGTTCGGCATCCTCGTGCGTGATCGAACCGGGCGTGGCACGCTCGGAGAAGCGGGCAAACGCGGACAGCGGCACCATGGTGGACGGCGCGGTGCTGATCGCCTGTCCGCTGGATTGATCGCGCAGACCGGGATTGATCACTGGAGTCGCATTGCCGTTTGCGGCACTCACCTGCGCTGTAACGGAAGCATTGGCCTTGGAGGGCACGTAAATATCGCCGAGCGCCTGCGGACCGCGCGCATATTCCGGGGCGATCTCCATGATGACGTGATACTGGTTCAGCTCGTCATAGATGGTCGCGACCTGGCGCTGGCCGAATGCGTCGTACAAGGCATTGTCGACATCGCGCGAGTTGATGCCGAGCCGCGCCGCACTGTCGCGGTCGACATCGACGAAGCTTTCGACGCCATACTCCTCCTGGTCGGTATCGACATCGATCAGCGCCGGCTGCTGCTTCATCGCGTCGGCCAGGCGCGTCGCCCAGCGCTGCAAATCGGCCCGGTTGTCGCTCTTCAGGCTGTACTGGTAGGTGGACGTGGTCATCCGTCCGCCCATGCGCACATCCTGCACCGGATTCAGGAACAGGGTGACGCCGGTGACGCGCGCCAGTTGCGGACGCAGCCGCGCGATCACCGCCTGCCCGCTGTCCGTGCGCTCCGAGGCCGGCTTCAGATTGACGAACATGAATCCACCCCCCGTCCTTCCGCCTCCGGTGAAGCCAACCACCGTATCGACGGCGGGGTCCTTGCGAATGATGTTGACCAGTTGGCGCAGCTTGCCTTGCATCGCTTGAAAGGAAATGCTGCGGTCCGCGCGCAGGCCGCCGTTGAGCTGGCCGGTATCCTGCTGCGGGAAGAAACCCTTCGGCGCGGCAATGAACAGATACACGTTCAGCCCGATCACTGCCGCCAGGATCAGCAGGATCAGCCAGCGGTGATACAGCGCCCACTCCAGGCTGTGCGCATAACCACGATGCAGGTGACCGAAGCCGCGCTCGAAAAAGCGCGCAATCCTGCCCTGCGGTCTGTCTCCGGCATGGGGCTTGAGCAGCCACGCGCACATCATCGGCGTGGTGGTCAGCGAGATCACCATGGAAATCAATACCGCCGCCGACAGCGTCACCGCGAATTCCCGGAACAGTCGCCCGACCTGCCCGCCCATGAACAGCAAGGGAATGAAGACCGCCACCAGCGACAGGCTGATCGAGAGCACGGTGAAGCCGACCTCACGCGCGCCCAGCAGTGCCGCGCGGAAGCGGTCCATCCCGCCTTCGATGTGGCGTGCGGTGTTCTCCAGCACCACGATCGCATCGTCCACCACGAACCCGGTCGCCACCGTAAGCGCCATCAGGCTCAGGTTGTTCAGACTGAAACCCAGCAGGTACATGACGCCGAAGGTGCCGAGCAGCGATACCACCGTCGCCACTGCGGGAATGATGGTGGCGCGCGCGCTGCGCAGGAAGGCGCTGACCACCAGCACTACCAGCGCCAGCGCGATCAGCAAGGTGATTTCGATTTCCTTGAGCGAGGCGCGAACGGAGATGGTGCGGTCGGACGCAACCTGCAAGCGCACATCCGGCGGCAACTGCGCCTGCAGCGTCGGCAGCAATGCGCGCACGCTGTCCACCGTTTCGATCACGTTGGCGCCCGGCTGGCGGGTGATCAGCACGATCACCGCCGGCTGGCCGTTGAACAGGCCGAGCGTATGCGTATCCTCGACGCTGTCGATGACTTGCGCCACATCGGCCAGCCGCACCGCCGCGCCATTGCGCCAGGCCACGACCAGGCCGCGATAATCCGCGGCAGTGGGCCGGCGGCTGCCCGCGCCGGCCTGCGAATAAATCTGCAGCCGTCGCCCCTCGCCTTCTACTGAGCCCTTGGGCCGGTTGGCGGTGCTCGCCTGGATCGCCGCGCGCACGTCTTCCATGCTGATGCCGTTGCGGTTGAGCGCGAACGGCAACAGTTCCACCCGCACCGCCGGCAGCGAGCCGCCGCCGAGCTCCACATCGCCCACTCCCGGCACCTGCGCCAGCTTCTGTTGCACCAGGTTCGAAACTTCTTCATAGATCTGGCCGGGCGAGCGTGTCTGCGAAGTCAGCGCGAGGATCAGCACCGGCGCGTCGGATGGATTGATCTTGCGATAGGTCGGGTTGCTGCGCAGCGTCGCAGGCAGGTCGACGCGTGCCGCATTGATCGCGGCCTGCACTTCGCGCGCGGCGGAATCGATCTTGCGATTGAGGTCGAATTGCAGGCTGATGCGGGTCGAGCCGGTGCCGCTGCTGGACGTCATTTCATTGACGCCGGCGATGACGCCGAGCCTTCGCTCCAACGGCGTCGCGACGCTGGACGCCATGGTTTCCGGGCTGGCGCCGGGCAGCCGCGCGCTCACCGAGATGGCCGGGAACTCGACTTGCGGCAGCGGCGAGACCGGCAGCACGAAGAAGGCGGCAATGCCCGCCAGCGCGAGGCCGATGGTCAGCAGCACCGTGGCGACCGGGCGGCGGACGAAGGGCGAGGACAGGTTCACTGCGTGTCTCCGGCTGCCTCGGCGCGCGGACGCGACCAGCGGCGTCCGAGGCGGTCGAAGCCAAGGTAGATCACCGGCGTGGTGAACAGGGTGAGCATCTGGCTCACGATCAGGCCGCCGAAAATCGACAGGCCCAGCGGCCGGCGCAGCTCTGCACCGTCGCCCCAGCCGAACATCAGCGGCAAGGCGGCAAACAGCGCGGCCAGCGTTGTCATCAGGATAGGCCGGAAGCGCAGCAGCGCCGCCTGGTGAATCGCCTCGCGCGGCGACCTGCCCTCGTTGCGCTCGGCATCGATGGCGAAGTCGATCATCATGATCGCGTTCTTCTTCACAATGCCGATCAGCAGGATGATGCCGATGATGCCGATCACGCCGAGGTCATGCCCGGCAATGATGAGCGCTAGCAATGCGCCCACTCCGGCCGAGGGCAGCGTCGAGAGGATCGTGAGCGGGTGAATGTAGCTTTCATACAGCACGCCGAGCACGATGTAGACGCACACCACGGCCGCCAGGATCAGCCAGAGCTGGTTGGTCAGCGACGCCTGGTAAGCGCTGGCTGCGCCGAGGAAAGTGAGGCTGACTGAAGGCGGCAGCTTGACGTCTTTTGCAGCCTGCCGGATGGCATCGACAGCCTGGCCCAGCGATGCGCCGGATGCAGTGTCGAAGCCGATGGTGGTGGCCGGGTATTGCGCAACGTGCGTGATCTGCAAGGGAGCGCTCTGCTCGCTGATGCTGGCCACGGCATTGAGCGGCGTGGTCTTGCCGGAGCCGGTGCGCAGCGGCAGTTGGCCGAGCGAGCCTGGCGTCGCGATGTCGGGCCGCGCCTCGAGGATCACGCGGTACTGGTCGGTTTGCGTGAAGATGGTCGAGATAATGCGCTGGCCGAAGGCGCTGTAGAGCGCGTCGTCGATGGTGGCGGCCGAGATCGACAGGCGCGATGCGGTATCGCGGTCGATGTTGATATTGGCAGTCGTGCCGGTCACGCCGGCGTCGGACACCACGTTGCGCAGCTCGGCGCTTTCGCGCATGCGCTGCGCGAGCCGGCCGGCCCATTGCGTGACCGCGGCATTGTCCGCGCCTTCCATCGAGACGCGGTATTGCGTCGGCCCGGTCTCCGCATCGATCGTCAGATCCTGCGTCGGCTGCAGGTACAGCTTTAGGCCGGCGATGCGTCCGACGCGCTCGCGCAGCCTCTCCATCGTTTCCTGCTGAGGATCGCTGCGGCCGCGCTTGAGGTTGATCAGCATGCTGCCGGTATGCAGCATCGTGTTGCTGGCGGCATCGACGCCGACCAGCGAGCTGAGCGAGGCAACATCGGGGTCGTCGAGAATGGTCTTGGCTGCTTGCTGCTGGAGCTCGGACATGCGCGCGAAGGACACGTTTTCGGCGGCCTCGACCCGTGCCTGCAATTGTCCGGTGTCCTGCACGGGGAACAGGCCCTTCGGGATCAGCACATACAGCAGCACGGTGACCACCAGCGTTGCCAGCGCGACCAGCAGCGTGAGCGGCTGGTGCTCCAGCACCCATTGCAGCGCGGTGTCGTAACGATGGATGATGCGTTCGAAGGCCGCTTGCATGCGCGCGCCGAGGCCGTGACGACGGCTTTCCGGGCCGGAATACCAGCGCGCCGACATCATCGGCACCAGGGTCAGCGACACCACCGCCGAGATCAGAATGGTGATCGCCAGCGTCACCGCAAACTCGCGGAACAGCCGCCCCACCACGTCGCCCATGAAGAGCAGCGGAATCAGCACCGCGATCAGCGACACGGTCAGTGAAATGATGGTGAAGCCGATCTGCGCCGCGCCTTTGAGTGCCGCCTGCATCGGCGCTTCGCCGCGCTCCACGTAGCGCGCGATGTTCTCGATCATCACGATCGCATCGTCCACCACGAAGCCGGTCGCGATCGTCAGCGCCATCAGGCTCAGGTTGTTCAAACTGTAGCCGAGCAGGTACATCGCGCCGCAGGTGCCGATCAGCGAGATCGGTACCGCGAGGCTCGCGATCACCGTGGCGCGCAGGTCATGCAGGAAGGCGAAGATGACCAGCACCACCAGCACGACGGCGAGAATGAGCTCGATCTCCACATGCTCGACCGAGGCACGAATGCCGGCGGTACGGTCGCTCAGCACGTCGACACGCAAGGAGGCCGGCAGGCCGGCTTGCAGCTCAGGCAGGCGCGCCTTGATGGCATTCACGGTCGCAATCACGTTGGCGCCCGGCTGGCGCTGCACGTTCAGGATGATGGCCGGCTTCAGGCCCGACCACGCGGCCAGACGGACGTTTTCCGCGCTGTCGACCACTTGCGCAACGCTCGACAGCCGCACCGGTGCGCCGTTGCGGTAGGCAACGATCAGATTCTTGTAGTCATCGACGGTCAGCAGCTGGTCGTTGGCATTGATCGAGAAGGCGCGGGTTGGCCCGTCCAGGCTGCCTTTCGCGCTGTTGGCGTTGGCGGCACTGATCGCAGTGCGCAGGTTGTCGAGGCCCAGTCCGTAGGAAGCGAGCAACTGGGTATCGGCCTGGATGCGCACCGCCGGCCGCTGGCCGCCGGAGAGCGTGACGAGGCCGACGCCGGACACCTGGCTGATCTTGAGCGCGAGGCGCGTATTGACGAGGTTCTGCACTTCGGTCAGCGGCAGCGTGTCGGATGTGATCGCCAGGGTCAGCACCGGCGCATCGGCCGGGTTGACCTTGGCGTAGACCGGCGGCGCGGGCAGGTCGGCCGGCAGCAAGGAGCCGGATGCGTTGATGGCGGCCTGCACTTCCTGCTCGGCCACATCCAGCGTCTGACCCAGCCCGAATTGCAGGGTAATGATGGAAACACCGGCGGCACTGGTGGAACTCATGCGCTGCAGGCCGGCCATCTGGCCGAACTGGCGCTCCAGCGGCGCGGTCACGCTGCGGCTCATGACTTCCGGACTGCCGCCCGGATACAGTGTCTGCACCTGGATGGTCGGGAAATCGACCTGCGGCAGCGCCGACAGCGGCAGGAATTTGTAGCCGATGATGCCGGCCAGGACGATGGCCAGCATCAGCAGCGACGTGGCAACCGGCCGCAGGATAAAGGGACGGGATGGACTCATGCTGTCAATTTGTTCGGAAAGGCGCTGCGCACGGCAGGGGATCGATCATCGCGCGGCCGCTCCTGGCCGGCTGCGCGGCTCGCCGGATGCGGGCGAGGACGAATTGCCGGAGCCTGCGCGGTTTCTTCCCTGCCCTCCCTGGCGTCCGCCCCGCTCGCCGCCTGGCCGGTCGCCCGGCAGACTTACATGGGCGCCATCCTTGAGACGATCGGCGCCTTCGGTAATGACCTGCTCGCCGGCATTCAGGCCCGAGACGATCTGCACCTTGTCGCCCGCGACCGCTCCCCGCGTCACCGGGCGCTGTGCGACGGTACGCTCGGCGGAATTGAGCACGTAGACGTAATCGCCGCTGTTGCCGTGCCGCAGGGCATTGATCGGTACCAGGATCGCGCCCTCGACCTGGCGCACCAGCAGGCGCACGTTGACGAACTGGCTGGGAAACAGGCTGTGTTCGCGGTTGGCAAAGCGTGCCTTGGCCTTCACCGTCCCGGTCTGTACATCGACCTGGTTGTCCATGGCGAGGAAGCGCCCGGTTTCCAGTGCCACGCTGCGGGTGCGGTCGAGTGCCGTGACGGGCATTTTTGCATCCTCGTTGATGCGGGCACGCAATTCCCCGATGCGGTCCTGCGGCACGGCGAATTCGACATCGATCGGCTCGGTCTGGGTTATGACGACGATGCCGTTGGCGTCGCCCGGCCCGACCACGTTGCCGATGTCGACCACCCGCAAGCCGACACGACCGCTGATCGGCGCCGTCACCCTGGTATAGCCCAGGTTAAGGCGGGCGGTGCCTTCATTGGCGCGATCGCTGATGACGGTGCCTTCCAATTGCTTGACCAGCGCGGCCTGAGTCTCGACGTCCTGGCGCGCGATCGAATCCTGCCCGAGCAGCGTGCGATAGCGCTCCAGCACCAATTTCGCGTTTTCCAGCTGCGCTTCGTCGCGCTGGCGCTGCCCGCTTGCCTGCATCAGCGTCATTTCGAACTGGCGCGGGTCGATCAGCGCCAGCAGCTGGCCGGCCTTTACCATCTGCCCCTCGTGGAAGTGCACTTCTTTCAACACGCCCGACACCTGCGGACGGACGGTCGCGGTGGCGGCCGCCATGACCGTGCCCAGCGCCTCGACCGTAACCGGCAGGTCGGTCCGTTCGGCGCTTGCCACGCCCACCGTGGTCGGCGGCGGCCCGCCGCGACGTCCGCCGGATCCCGCACCGCCTTGCGCGGACGGGTGCGTGAGGTGCCATGCCAGCCAGCCCAGTGCCGCCAGTGCCAGCAGCGCAAGGAGCACGCCGATGAAGGATTTCCGCCCGGCGCGCCTGGATGGCGATCCGGCCCGGTGTTTTTCTGCTTGTGAATCCATGAAATTCCCTTAAATACGGCGGACGGACACCATGGTATCGCTGCGCCTGGAACTTGCGTATAGGCATGTGTCTGTTTCGATCCGCAAAACTTGCCTAATATTCTCGTCCTTTTGTATCCGGCACTTGTCAGCCGGTCAGAGATTTGTATCGAAATGTCCGCTTCCGATCGGCAACACGCTGAACTTGCCCGGCGGGCCTTGAAATATTTCAACCTGCCCCAATAATTGGTAAAAAATTATCGTTCCATCATCGACTTTTGAGGAAAAAATGGCTGTCACCGAAAAGCAAACCCTGGGTTTTCAGGCAGAAGTCAAGCAACTGCTGCAACTGATGATTCACTCCTTGTACTCCAACAAGGAAATTTTCCTGCGCGAATTGATCTCCAACGCGTCGGACGCCACGGACAAGCTGCGTTTCGAAGCAATGAACAACGCCAGCCTGTTTGAAAACGATCCGGACCTGAAGATCAAAGTCACCTTCGACAAGGCCGCGCGCACCATCACCATTTCCGACAACGGCATCGGCATGAGCCGCGAGGAAACCATTGAACACCTCGGCACCATCGCCAAGTCGGGCACCAAGGAATTTTTCTCGAAATTGTCCGGCGACCAGCAGAAGGACGCGGCGCTGATCGGCCAGTTCGGTGTCGGCTTCTATTCCGCCTTCATCGTGGCCGACAAGATCACGGTGGAAACCCGCCGCGCCGGCCTCACCGCCGCACAGGGCGTACGCTGGGAATCGGCCGGCGAAGGCGACTTCAGCGTCGAGCCGATCGACAAGCCGTCGCGCGGCACCGACATCACGCTGCATCTGCGCGAAGGCGAGGACGAATTCCTGTCGTCCTGGAAATTGAAATCGATCATCCGCAAGTATTCCGACCACATTTCCCTGCCCATCCTGATGCAGAAAGAGGAATGGGACGAGGAGAAGAAGGAAACCGTCATCAAGGACGAGTTCGAAACCGTCAACCAGGCCAGCGCCCTGTGGTCGCGCAGCAAATCCGACATTACGCCGGAGCAGTACGAAGAGTTCTACAAGCACGTCTCGCACGATTTCGAAGGCCCGCTCGCCTATACACACAACCGCGTCGAAGGCCGCAGCGAATACACCCAGCTGCTGTACATTCCGAAGCGCGCCCCCTTCGACCTGTGGGACCGCAACAAGCGCAGCGGCATCAAGCTGTATGTGAAGCGCGTATTCATCATGGACGACGCCGAGCAGCTGATGCCGATCTACCTGCGCTTCATCAAGGGCGTGATCGACTCGGCCGACCTGCCGCTGAACGTCTCGCGCGAGATCCTGCAGGAGTCGCGCGACATCCGCGTCATCCGCGAAGGGTCGACCAAGCGCGTGCTCGGTTTGCTGGAAGAACTGGCCAACAGCGAGGACCAGGAACAGAAGGACAAGTACACCACTTTCTGGAAGGAATTCGGCCAGGTGCTCAAGGAAGGCATCGGCGAAGACCAGGCCAACAAGGATCGCATCGCCAAGCTGCTGCGCTTCGCTTCCACGCACAACGACAGCGACGTGCAGAACGTCTCCTTCGCCGACTACATCGGCCGCATGAAGGAAGGCCAGGACAAGATCTTCTACATCACCGCCGAATCCTACGCGGCGGCGAAGAACAGTCCGCATCTCGAAATCTTCCGCAAGAAAGGCGTCGAGGTACTGCTGATGACGGATCGCGTCGACGAGTGGATGCTGTCCTTCCTGCATGAAGTGGAAGGCAAGGAACTGGTGTCGGTGGCCAAGGGCGATCTGGACCTCGGCAAGCTGGAAGACGAGGCCGAGAAGAAGCAGCACGAAGAAACCGAGAACCAGTACAAGGAACTGGTCGAAAAGATGAAGACGGCGCTGGGCGACAAGGCGAAAGACGTGCGCGTCACCTTCCGCCTGACCGATTCGCCGGCCTGCCTGGTCGCGGATGAGCATGAACTGTCCGGCAATCTGCTGCGCATGCTGAAGGCCGCGGGACAGAACGCGCCGGAGAACAAGCCTATCCTCGAAATCAATCCCGACCATCCGCTGGTGCAGCGCTTGAAGTACGAGGAAGCGAAGTTCGACGACTGGTCGCACATCCTGTTCGATCAGGCGATGCTGGCGGAAGGCGGCAATCTGAACGACCCGGCAGGGTTCGTGAAGCGCTTGAATCAGATGCTGTTGGATATGCCGGGCCGCTAAGGTCTCGCCAAGATCCCAGGGCAACGGGCTGCCGATTTCGGCAGCCCGTTTTTTCATCGCGACTCGTCGCCCATCTGCGCCAGCCGGTTGATGTCCTCCCCCTTCACCAGCGCAAATTCGCTGCTTGCTCCCGCCATACGGCTCATGCGATAGGGCCGGTACTGATCGCTCTCATAGAAGGCCATCGCTGCCTCTCTCGACGGCCATTCGATGATCAGGAAAATCTGGGGCGGCTTCCGTTGCCCCTCGATCTTCTCGGCGTTTGGCGTGCGCGCCAGATAGCGGCCACCAAAGCGCTCGACCAGCGGCGTGACGTCGTTGACATAGGCAGCAACCCAATTCCGGTCGGTGATGTCGATTTCTGCGACAGAATAGTGCTTCATGAAGTCTTCCTTCCTCCTGGGGCTCGGGCAGATCCTGCATGGCTCAGTGCACGATTCAACGCACTTTGCTACGCGCAGTCATGCCAGACGCGAGCTGCGGAAGTCCGTATGCCGTGCACGCTGCTCCAACCACTCCAGTGCCTGCTTCCACAATGTCGACTGAAACTCCTGGCGGAAGAAACCGAAGTGACCGATGCGCTTCGCCTGTATGGTTTGCGGCGCGATATGCCAACGCTCGACCGGCGCGTTGCTGTAAAAATCGTGCAGGCTGTCGATGCTGCGCCGGCTCATCATTTCATCGTCGGTAAAACTGATGGAAAGAAGCGGAACGCGAATGTTCTCGAAGCCGGCCCGAATCGGTGCGCCCTTGCCGTCGACCACGTAGTGCGGGCTCTTGCACCACCGCGCCCACTGGAAAATCACGCCCTTCGGCAGATCGCCGACCTTCTTCAGCTTCTTGCCGGGAAAATAGCCGAACAAGCGCGTGTACACCGGCACCGCGAAATACCACATGATCCACACGAAGCGCTTCAACTGCGGCGCGTTGTCGCGCCAATAGCCGCTGCCGGCGGCGACGGTGATAATGCCGTCGATCAGGTGGTTATCCGGCAGCAGGCCGGGCAACTGGCCGCCGAGCGAGTGGCCGATCACCAGCAACGGCATATCGCGCTGCCATTTCTTGGCTGCGCGCACGGCGGTGTTGTAGTCCTCGGCCCAGTCGAACAGGTCTGCCTTGAAACCGCGCAGCGAGTGTCTGAACCGCGCGGGCACCGACGCTCCGGCGCCGCGATAATCGAAGGTCAGGACGGCGAAACCCTGCTGCGCGAGAAAGCGCGCAAAGGGGAAATAGAATTCCTGCTTCACGCCCATCGCGGCCGGCAACACGATCACTGCTTTGGCCCTCCCTGGCGGCGCGAAGCGGTGAGCGGCAAGATTGAATCCATCCTTTGCGCTGAGAATGATCGGTTCCATGGTCAACTCCAAGTATGAATTAGTCAGAAACGCGACTTACTTCAGGTTCATCATGATCCGGGCCGTGAAGACATGCCGCCCGTCCGTATCATAGGCGTCGACCGGCACCTCAACATTGCCTGTCTGCTCCCAGGCCACGTTTTCCCCGTCGGCGACGACCCGCACATCGGTCTTTGCCTTGGCAAGGTATTGCACCGTCATGCCGACCGGGATCCATTGGCGACCGTCGGGAATCGATACCGTTGTCATGGTGCCCGCCGCCAGTTCGGCCGCATTGCAAAGTGCGATCGCATGCACGGTACCGAGATGGTTGTGCACCGCGCGGCGATTGGCGAAAGTAACCTCCGCAAAGCCGGGACGCAGTTCGGTAAACGTCGGATCGATGGTGGCAAAGTACGGCGCAAATTCAGTGACCGCCTTGCTGAACGCCTGATTTCCCATCTTTTGGTACATGCCTAATGTTTGATTCATGGTCGTCTCCTTTGGTTGATATGGCCAGGGGCCGGGCTTTTAGTCGATATAGCTTTACCGCACCAGTTTTCCTGGGCTAAGGTGTTCTCTTGAAACAGCTCAACTAGAACATTATTCTAGAATATAATTCTAGTCAAATGACTCTAATCGCCATGACGACAGCAAAGAAAAGCAGAAAACAGGAAATCCTGGACGCAGCGTTGAGCTGCTTTACGGAACACGGCATCGAGGCAACGACAATCGAAATGATCCGGGAGCGCTCGCAAGCCAGCGTCGGCAGCATGTATCACCACTTCGGCAGCAAGGAAAGTATTGCCGCCGCACTCTATGTCGACGCGCTGGCCAGCCACGCTGAATACCAGCAGCGCCTGATGGCATCGGCGAAAAACGTGGAAGGCGGCGTCAAAGCCATCGCCTATGCCTACATCGACTGGGTTTCATCCCATCCGGAGAAGGCGCGCTTTGTGCTGTACAACCGGGGCGTATTGGCCAAGAGCGAGATGGCAGCCGAACTGGAAGCGCGCACCCGCAGCCATATATCAAATGTGCTGCGCTGGTTCCAGCCGCATATCGAGAGCGGCGGGCTGAAAAAGCTGCCGATGGAATGTTATGGATCAATCATCATCGGCCCGGCGCATGACTATGCGCGCCTATGGTTGTCGGGACGAGCCAAGACGGACATCAAGGCCTACCGCGAAATTTTTGCGGACGCGGCATGGAATGCACTGAAGCCTTAGAGCGCCGGCAGGATTTGTGCAGCAGTAAAATGCCTGCATGACCGTACCATCCGCCTTGCTCGCCGGCTTCCCGCCGGTACTCGACCGCTCCACCCGCATCCTGATCCTCGGCAGTTTTCCCGGCGAGGCCTCGCTGGCGGCGCAACAGTACTACGCCCATCCGCGTAACCAGTTCTGGCGCCTGTTATCGGCCGTGCTCGGCGAGGAACTCGTGAGCTTGCCTTATCCGCAACGGCTGCAGCGACTCCTCGCGCATCGCATCGGCCTGTGGGACGTGATTGCCGCCTGCGAACGCGAAGGCAGCCTCGATACCGCCATTCGCCGCGCGCAAGCCAATGACTTCGTCATGTTGAAACAGCAATGTCCTGCGCTGGAAAGGGTTTGCTTCAACGGCAAGACCTCAGGCAGGTACGAGGTCCAATTCGCGGCAGCCGGCTTCGAAACACGATTGCTGCCCTCCTCCTCGCCGGCCAATGCACAGCTGTCCTTCGAACAGAAACTGGCGCTTTGGAGCAACATCATTCTGTAGAATGACGGAAACTCGCTGTCACCCTTCTTCCCCATGCTGATCAAACGAAAGTCCATCGAAGCGCAATCCAACCGCAAAGACGGTCCGCGCGCAGGTTCGACAACCAAAGCCGCCCCCAAGCCGCGCAAGCCCAAATTCGCCCCCATCACGCTGTCCGAAGAAAACGGCGTGGTCTATCTGCACTTCGGCAACGAATGGGTGCAGGGCGCAATGCGCATCCGCAAGCCCGACTGGATCGAGCTGGAATACGCCCAGCAAATGATGGCGTGGATGCTGTTCATCCGGGAACCGCAGCATATCGTCCAGCTCGGCCTCGGCACGGGTGCATTGACCAAGTTCTGCTACCGCCAGTTTCCGCAAGCGCAAGTCACCGCGGTCGAGCTGAATCCGGCGGTGATCATTGCCTGCCATTCCATGTTCCGCCTGCCCCTCGACGACGAGCGCCTGTCGACCATCGAAATGGACGCGATGGATTTCGTGGTGGATGAAGCCAATCACGGCAAGATCGATGTCATTCAGGCCGACCTGTATGACGCCACGGTAAAGGGCCCGGTACTGGATACCGCGGAGTTCTACCAGGCTTGCGAAGCCTGCCTGACGCCGGAAGGCATCATGACCGTCAACCTGTTCGGCGACCATCCTAGCTATGGGAAAAACCTGAAGGCAATGCGCTTTGCCTTCGACGAGGTGATGTGCCTGCCTCCCGTGCATGAAGGCAATGTGGTCGCCATCGGTTTCAAAAAGGCGCCGAAACTTGACTTTCCGGCACTTTACGAACGGGCCGCCGAGATCACCGACGCCACACGATTGCCCACAAAATCCTGGGTAAATGGCCTTAAGGCCTGGCAATTGGTACGATAGGAAAATATTTCCAGGAGTAACCGCCATGAATGCCAGACTCGAGCAGCACGAATCTCCTCCGCACAAGGCATCGAAGGCGCTCGACCTGCACCAGGTCTTCAGTTGGCTGCTCGCCGACGGAATCGTGGAAAAGCCGACCGCGAAAACCGCCTACAACCAGGCGCAGGCACTGCTCAGGAATGCGTCGATCGCGATGCACCCCTTGAGCGCGGTGGCGCAATGCAAGTTGCAGTCGGCGCTGCCGCCGCACAAGCTGCTGACGCTGGACTGGCTGAGCGAATGGATGGCAGCCAAGGTCAAGCTGCCGTTCTACCGCATCGATCCGCTCAAGATCGACTTCACCAAGGTGGCGGATGTCATGTCGGCGACCTATGCCACGCGCTTCAACATCCTGCCGGTGGAATTGACGATGACGGAAGTCGTGATCGCGACTTGTGAGCCGTTTCTCGTCGAATGGGAAGCGGAAATCGCCAAGATCACGCGCCGCAACGTCAAGCTGGTCATCGCCAATCCGCTCGACATCGCGCAGTACACCGCGCAATTCTTCACCCTCGCGAAATCGATCAAGGGCGCGAACAAGTCCAACACGCACGACCTCGCGCTGCGCAACAACTTCGAGCAACTGGTCGAGCTCGGCAAGAGCGACAAGCAGCTCGACGCCAACGACCAGCACATCGTCAACATCGTCGACTGGTTGTGGCAGTACGCGTTCGAACAGCGCGCGTCGGATATCCACCTCGAACCCAAGCGCGACCTCGGCGCGATCCGCTTCCGCATCGACGGCGTGCTGCACCAGGTGTACCAGGTCCCGGCCGCCGTCATGATCGCAATGACCGCCCGCATCAAGCTGCTCGGCCGCATGGACGTGATCGAAAAACGCCGCCCTCAGGACGGCCGCATCAAGACCCGCACGGCCGGCGGACAGGAAATCGAATTGCGCCTGTCCACCATGCCGACCGCCTTTGGCGAAAAACTGGTGATGCGTATTTTCGACCCGGAAGTCGTGGTGAAGACACTGCCGGAACTTGGCTTCCCTCCGGACGATGCCAAGCGCTGGGACGGCCTCACCACGCGCCCGCACGGCATCATTCTCGTAACCGGGCCGACCGGCTCCGGCAAGACCACCACCTTGTACACCACGCTCAAGGCGCTGGCGACATCCGAGGTCAATGTCTGCACGGTGGAAGACCCGATCGAAATGGTGGAAGGTTCCTTCAACCAGATGCAGGTTCAGCACGGCATCGACCTGTCCTTCGCCGACGGCGTGCGCGCGCTGATGCGGCAGGATCCCGACATCATCATGGTCGGCGAAATCCGCGACCTCGAAACCGCCGAAATGGCCATCCAGGCCGCACTGACCGGCCACCTGGTGCTGTCCACCCTGCACACCAACGATGCGCCCTCGGCCGTCATGCGTCTGCTGGAACTCGGCGTCCCGTATTACCTGCTTGAAGCAACCCTGATCGGCATCATGGCGCAGCGCCTGGTGCGTACGCTGTGTGTCGAATGCAAGAAGCCGGACGGCGAACTGTCCGATGAAGTGTGGGACGGACTGACCGAAGGCTGGAAGCTGCCCAAGCCGGCCAGGATCTATCGCCCGGTCGGCTGCCCGGAATGCCGGCAAACCGGTTATCGCGGCCGCACCGGCCTGTATGAACTGTTGACCATCACGCAACCCTTTACCAAGCTGATCAAGCAGGAAACCGATATCCACGCGCTGACACAGCAAAGCATCAAGGACGGCATGAAGCCTTTGCGGGTGGCGGGCGCGCTCAAGATCAAGGAAGGCGTCACGACGGCCGATGAAGTGCTGAAGGTGACGGCGGCCTTGACCTGATGCACGAAGAGAACTTTTTCACGGCAGGGAGTAGACCGAAACACGCTCCATTGATATAATCTTGTCCTCGTTGGGTCGTTAGCTCAGCTGGTAGAGCAGCGGACTCTTAATCCGTTGGTCGTAGGTTCGATCCCTACACGGCCTACCAACGAATTCCATTGCAAAGCCCAGTCCATGTGACTGGGCTTTTTGCTTTCCGAGACGCTTGCAGGCCGGATTGCAGAATGGCTTTTGCACTTGCCCGGCCAGCGTTCCACCGGCTGCCCGTTTTCAATCCCGACAAGGATTGCAGCGCCTTGCCTCCCAAAAATTGACCCAAGCCACCCTTTGCCAAAATACCCATTTTCAACATAGGGGAATAAGTTATACTCGCAACTACTTACCGGCTGTCCACATTTGGAGGCGTAATGTTTCTTTGCACACAGCTACTTTCAGGCTTCGTAGAGAGCACTGCCAAGTCCCCCGAATATCCTCTTCCGGTGAAGATCGTTTTCATTCCCTTTTATCTCCCCTTGTTCGCGCTGGCCATCCTTGTCGACGTGTGCGTTCTGCCGTTCTCTCTGGCATCACGCCTATCGGTAGGCAGCAAAGAGAAGGCAGGAAAATAAGCGAGGCCTGGCCCGACGATCATCCCCTTTGTCGCTGGCGGCACTGTCTCTTCACGAAATCGAACTGCACACTGCCTGCCGATGAATTCGCAGGCCCGAGCCCGGTCTGATGCAGCAGTCTCCTGCCGTCCTGTTGTGCGAGCGGTATGTCAGAAATTCTTCGCACGCAATTTGGCTTGCCGCGGAAACCCGCATGTCGGGATTCCAAATAATGAATCCCGTCTCTCCGAAAACCATTAATATGTTGGCGCCAAGCATGGCATCCCCTGTTGGGTACAGGCGCGCAACTCATTCGGCGGAAGAGACGCGCAGCTGTCTGCTAAATTAGCTTCTAATGCCGCACCAATCCGCCTGAGCTGCCCCAAGAACGCTCTCATATTGCGAATACTGTCATGAAACAAGATCCCCGCTTTCCGAATCTCTATATCCTCGATCACCCGCTGATCCAGCACAAGCTCACCCACATGCGCGATCGCGAGACATCGACCCGCACCTTCCGCGAGCTGCTGCGTGAGATCACGCTGCTGATGGGCTACGAAATCACCCGCAACCTACCGCTGACGACAATGCGCATCGAGACGCCCCTGCAGAGCATCGACGCTCCCGTCATCGCCGGAAAAAAACTGGTGGTGGTGCCGGTGCTGCGTGCCGGTATCGGCATGAGCGACGGCTTGCTGGAACTGGTGCCGTCGGCGCGCGTGGGCCATATCGGCGTCTACCGCGATCCGGAAACGCATCGTCCGGTCGAATATCTGGTACGCCTGCCCGATCT
The DNA here is from genome assembly GCF_004804275.1 of Herbaspirillum sp. ST 5-3. Classification (GTDB taxonomy): domain Bacteria; phylum Pseudomonadota; class Gammaproteobacteria; order Burkholderiales; family Burkholderiaceae_D; genus Noviherbaspirillum. Next base: position 144,209 of record NZ_STGI01000008.1, on the reverse strand, counting down.
GGCCGATCGCAACTTCATCCTCTGCGATCCGATGCTGGCAACGGGCAATTCCGCCGTGCATGCTGTCGACGTGCTGAAGAAGCGCGGCGTGTCCGACCAGCAGATCACCTTTCTTGCTCTGGTCGCGGCACCGGAAGGCGTGCAGGTATTCCAGCAGGCGCATCCGGACGTGAAGGTGTATGTTGCCTCGCTCGATTCCCATCTGAACGATCATGCGTACATCGTTCCCGGCCTGGGCGATGCGGGAGATCGCTTGTTCGGGACAAAGTAATTTGAACCGGCACAACGGAATGGCACTTGACCTTCCCACGTTGGAAAGCTCTACGCTATCGATATCTCTTATTCATCAGGAGCAAACATCATGTACGAACTGAAAGTCGAAGGAATGAGCTGCGGCCACTGCGTCAATGCGGTGACCAAATCGGTGCAGGCAGTGGATTCCACGGCAAAAGTGGAAGTGGATCTGGCGACGCAGAAGGTGCGCGTCACGTCATCCGCGAAACTGGACGACATCAAGTCGGCAGTGAGCGAAGCGGGATATCCTGTGCTGCAAAGCAGCGCATCCTGAAAAATGGGGCAGTTCCCTGCCCCCCCATCCTGCCTCATCACCGTCAATGGCAGTGATGCTCCTCGTCCGCTGAGGCCGCGAGGCCTTGCAGAATCGGGCATTCCGGCCTGCTGTCTCCCGAACACGCATGCGCAAGATGCTTGATCGTGTCACACATCTCCGTCAGTTCCTGTATGCGCTGCTGAAGCTGGGCAACATGCTCTTGCGCAATCGCCTTCACGTCCGCGCTGGCACGATGCGGATCCTGCCACAGCGACAGCAAATCCTTGATCTGTTCCAGTGAAAACCCGAGGGAGCGCGCGCGCCGGATGAAGCGCAGCGTGTGCACGTCGCTGTCGCCGTAGGTGCGGTATCCGGAATCGCTGCGATGGCTGGCCTTGATCAGATGGATGCTCTCGTAATAGCGAATCATCTTGGCCGATACGCCGGACGCCTTGGATGCCTGTCCGATGTTCATGATGCCCTCTTCGCGTTGGCCGGCGTCCAGCGGCGCAGCAGCAGCGCATTGCTGATCACGCTGACGGAGCTGAATGCCATGGCCGCGCCGGCGACGACCGGATTGAGCAGCCCGAATGCCGCCAAGGGAATCCCGATCAGGTTGTAGATAAACGCCCAGAAGAGATTCTGGCGAATCTTGCTGTAGGTCCGACGCGAAATGTCGATCGCGTCGGCCACCAGCGCCGGATCGCCCCGCATCAGGGTGATGCCGGCCGCGTGCATGGCCACATCGGTGCCGGTCGCCATCGCAATGCCGACATCGGCTGCCGCGAGTGCCGGTGCATCGTTGATACCATCGCCGACCATGGCGACCACCTGGCCCTTGCCCTTCAGGGCAGCGACCTTGTCAGCCTTGTCCGCCGGAAGCACTTCGGAAACGATGTGATCGATGCCGAGAGCACCACCGACCGCTGCCGCACTGCCCTTGTTGTCGCCGGTCAGCATGACGGTTTTTGCGCCTAGTGCATGCAAGCGCGTGACTGCTTGCTGCGCGCTGGGTTTGAGCTGATCGCCAAAGGCCAGCAAGCCAAGCAATTGATTGCTTCCATCCTCTGCGAGCCACGAAATCGTGTTGCCCTTTCCCTCAAGCTCGGATGCGCGTTCGGCAAGCGGACTCAAGTCGATCCCAAGCTCCTGCATCAGACGCGTGCTGCCGAGCTTGAGTTGGCGGCCGTCCACGATCGCTGCCAATCCGCGTCCCGGAAGCGCGGTGACTTCAGTGGCGGCTTGCGCATCAATGCCCTTTGCCTTCGCGGCATCCACCACTGCATGCGCCAACGGATGTTCGCTGCCCTGCTGGACGGCCGCGGCGAGGCGGAGCAGTTCATGCTCCTGGATCCCATTCGGGACCGCTTGCGTCAATGCAGGTTTGCCGATTGTCAGCGTACCCGTCTTGTCGAATACGACGGTGGTGACAGAATGCGCAATTTCCAGCGCTTCGGCATCCTTGATCAGAATGCCGTTCCTGGCGCCGACGCCGGTGCCTGCCATGATCGCTGCCGGCGTTGCCAGCCCGAGCGCGCAGGGGCATGCGATCACCAGTACGGCCACCGCATTGATGATCGACCGTTCGATGTCGCCGCCATAGAGCCACCAGCCGATCATGGTCGCCAGCGCAATCAGCAGCACGATCGGGACGAAGACCGCACTGACCTTGTCGACCAGATGTTGAATTGGCGCCTTCGCCGCCTGTGCACTCTCGACCAGGCGGATGATGCGCGACAGGGTCGTCTCCGCGCCAACCGCGACCGTTCGCACCAGCAGCAGACCCTCTGCGTTGATCGAACCGCCGGTCACTTTCTCGCCGGCCTGCTTGGCTACCGGCAGGCTCTCGCCGGTGATCAGCGATTCGTCAATGTGACTCATACCCTCGACGACAATGCCGTCAACCGCGACCCGCTCGCCGGGACGCACCACGACGATGTCGCCCAGTCCGACCTGCTCAATGGCCACATCGATGTCCGCACCCTCACGCCGGACGCGGGCAAGGTCGGGGCGCAATACCTGCAATGCTCGAATCGCTTCGGTGGTCTGGCGCTTGGCACGCGCCTCCAGCCATTTGCCGAGCAGGACCAGGGTAATCACCACCGCCGAGGCTTCGAAGTACAGGTGTGCCATGCCGTCTTCGCCGTGCGCGAGCAATTGATAGACGCTCAAGCCGTACGCAGCACTTGTGCCCAGCGCAACCAGCAGGTCCATGTTGCCCGCCCCGGCCTTCACCGCCTTCCATCCGGCACGATAAAAACGCGCACCGAGCCAGAACTGCACCGGTGTCGCCAGGGCAAATTGCACCCAGCCGGGCAGCATCCAGTGCTGGCCGAACAGGTCGAGCAGCATGGGCACGATCAGCGGCAAGGACAGCAGCGCGGCGAACACAACATGCAGCAATTGCTTGTCATGGGGTTTTGCCGCCTGCTCGCTGGCACTTGCCGCGCGATGCGGGCGTGCATGATAGCCGGCCGCTTCGATGGCGGCGGTCAATGCATTCACCGGCAAGGCCGCGCTGGCCCTGACGTGGGCGCTTTCAGTGGCGAGGTTTACGCTCGCATCGACGACCCCGCTGACCTTGCGCAGGGCCTTTTCCACGCGCCCGACGCAGGACGCGCAGGTCATGCCTTCGACATCGAGATCGATTTCCTGCTGCGCCACGTTGTAGCCGGCTTTCTCGACAGCTTGTTGCAATGTGGTGAAGCCGACGTCCCGACCGGCAAGCACCGTCGCGCTCTCGGTGCCCAGGTTGACGCTTGCATCGATAACGCCGGGAAGGCCACGCAGGACTTTTTCAATTCGTGCAACACAGGACGCACAGGTCATTCCCTCGACGTTGAAGGTAAATTCCTGTGAATCGGATTGCTTGGCGTGCGGAAGCGCGCTCATGCTTGCTCCTTGATCATCATATTGACTGCATTATCGGCCTTACCATGATGGGAAGGTCAAGCAGGCAAATCAAGGCAGGCCGAAGATTTCCTTCAGCGCGTCGTTGACAGTCGGATAACGCAGCCTGACGCCGAGTTCCGCCTTCATCCGCGTATTGGACAGCCGCCGCGATTCGGACATGAAGGACAGCAACATCGGAGAGACCGCTTCCTGCAATTTCTCTCGCGGCAGGCGCAGCGGCCTCGGCAATCCGGCCGCATCGGCGACCGCGTCGAAGTAATCCGCCATCTTCATGTCCGAGTCGTCCACCGCGTGATACACCCGGCAGGAACGTGCGCGGAACAAGGCGCGCGCCACGATGCGGGCGAGGTCATCGGCGTGGATGTGATTGGTATACACATCGTCCTCGGCGGCCAGTGCCGGCGTGCCCTTCTGCAGACGCTCGACGGGCAAGCGGTCCGCCGCATAAATTCCCGGCACGCGCAGGATGGCGAGCCGCGATTCGGAGCGCCGCGCCCATGCACGCAAGACGCGTTCCGCATCGACCCTGCGCCTGGCGCGGGCATTTTGAGGATGAACCGGACGCGTCTCATCCGCCAGCGCGCCGCCGCAGTCGCCATACACGCCGGTCGTGCTCACATAAACCAGGGTCGCATGGTCGGGTAAAATGGCGGTCAAATGACGCGTGCGCCGGTCCTTTATCCCCTCGGATTGAGGTGGTGCGAGATGCACGATGCAGGACGCGAGCCGCGCAAGACGCGCAAGGCTTGCAGGCTGGTCGAGGTCGGCGATGACCGGCACCGCGCCGGCAGCGCGCAATTCAGCGCGGCGCGACTCCTGGCTGGTGACTGCAAAGATGCGGAAACGTCCGCGCAACAAGGGCAAGAGACGCATCCCGACATCGCCACATCCGACGATCAGCACGCGTGGCAGTTCGATTTTTTTATTGTTCATCATCAGGATTGTATGACTTTCCAAGTTACTGTTCAGCCGAGTGGTCGGCAATTTACCTGTGAAGAAGGCGAAACCGTATTGACTGCCGCGATCCGCGCCGGCGTGGGTTTGCCCTATGGTTGCAAGAACGGTGCGTGCGGCACCTGTAAAGGTAAACTGGTCGAAGGCTCGGTCACGCATGGCGCGCATCAGGAAAAAGCCCTGCCGGTGGCGGAGGAAGAAAAAGGCCTCTCGCTGTTCTGCTGCGCGACGCCGCATTCGGACATCGTGATCGAAGCGCGCGAGGTGCTTGGCGCGGGCGAATTTCCGATCAAGAAACTGCCGACCCGCGTCGCCAGGCTCGACCGCGTCGCCGACGACGTGATGGTGGTCTCGCTGCAGTTGCCAGCCAACGAACGCCTGCAATACAAGGCCGGCCAGTACATCGAATTCCTGCTGAAAGACGGCAAGCGCCGCAGCTACAGCATGGCCAATGCGCCGCACCAGGACGAGCATCTCACGGTCCACATCCGCCACATGGACGGTGGCCTGTTCACGGATCATGTATTCAACAACATGAAGGAGCGCGACATCCTGCGTTTTGAAGGACCGCTTGGCACCTTCTTCCTGCGCGAGGATTCCGACAAGCCTATCGTGCTGCTCGCCTCCGGCACCGGCTTTGCGCCGATCAAGGCCATCATCGAGCACGCGATTCACAAGAAGACGCAACGCCCGATGGTGCTGTACTGGGGCGGCCGCCGACCGAAGGACTTGTACATGCATGCCCTGTGCGAGGAGTGGGCGCGCACGGTGCCGAACTTCAAGTATGTGCCGGTGATTTCAGACGCGCTGCCGGAAGACGGCTGGACCGGGCGCACCGGCTTCGTACACTGTGCCGTGATGGAAGACCTGCCCGACTTGTCCAGCCACCAGGTGTATGCCTGCGGCGTCCCGGTCATGGTCGATTCTGCCAAGCGCGATTTCGTGTCGCAGTGCAAGCTGCCGGAAGAGGAATTTTATGCCGATGCCTTCACCTCGGAAGCCGATGTGGCATCCGACCTGGCCGGAAAATAGTTTTTGACGCACTGCGCAAAAAACCTTAATATTGATTTCATGAATACGACAGCCAAACCATTGCGACGCCGTTCCCTGCTGCCTCAGCCAGGGAAGCCGTGCCTGTAAGCGTTTGCGCTCACTAAGCCACAGGCCCGCCCTGTGGCTTTTTTTTTGACTCACCCCATTTGCCTTTTTCGAATTCAGGAGCCCCGACATGGAATTCAGCCAGTACGACATCAACGCCCTCATGAAAATCACCAACCGGCCAAACCTGGTGTTTACCGAGGGCCGCGGCATGTGGCTGACGGATCATACCGGCAAGCGCTACCTCGACTACCTGCAAGGCTGGGCGGTCAACTGCCTCGGCCATTCGCCGCAATGCGTCGTCGATGCGGTTACCGCCCAGGTCGGCAAGCTGATCAATCCGTCGCCTGCCTTCTACAACGAGCCCTCGATCGTGCTGGCCTCAATGCTGACCCAGCACTCCTGCTTCGACCGCGTGTTCTTCGCCAACAGCGGCGCGGAGGCCAACGAAGGCGCGATCAAGCTGGCGCGCAAATGGGGCAAGCTCAACAAGAATGCCGCCCGTGAAAACCGCTACGAAATCATTACCTTCAACCACGGTTTCCACGGTCGCACACTGGCCACCATGTCGGCCAGCGGAAAGACCGGCTGGGACACCATGTTCGCGCCGCAGGTGCCGGGCTTCCCGAAGGCGGAACTGAATGACCTCGCCAGCGTCGAGAAGCTGATCACCGACAAGACCGTCGCCGTGATGCTGGAACCGGTGCAAGGCGAAAGCGGTGTCATTCCGGCCACGCGCGAATTCATGCAAGCGCTCCGCGCGCTGACCAGGCAGCACAACCTGCTGCTGATCGTCGATGAAGTGCAATCCGGCATGGGCCGCACCGGCGAGTTGTTCGCCTACCAGTTGTCGGATATCGAACCGGACATCATGACGCTTGGGAAAGGCATCGGCGGCGGCGTGCCGCTGTCGGCATTGCTGGCGCGCGAGGAAATCGCATGCTTCGAGCCCGGCGAACAGGGCGGCACCTACAACGGCAATCCTGTGATGACGGCTGCGGGCATCGCCGTTCTCACCGAATTGTTGAAACCCGGCTTCCTGCCTGCGGTGCGCGACAAGGGCGAGTATCTGGGCGCCGAGCTGCGCAAGCTCTGCGTCAGGCACAGCCTCGACGGCGAACGCGGCGAAGGGCTGCTGCGCGCGCTCAAGCTCGGCAAGGACATCGGCCCGAAGATCGTCGAAGCTGCGCGCGACCTGAATCCGATCGGCCTGCTGATCAATTCGCCGCGCCCCGACTTGCTGCGCTTCATGCCCTCGCTGAACATCACGACAGAGGAAATCGATCACATGATCGCGATGCTGTCGGAAGTGCTGACGTCGCTCGGTCATTGATTCGATCGCACCCGGCAGATGTCTGTGCGGCTTCCCTCCTTGAGTGACTTGGGCGTCACGCGAGGCAGCTTCGCATTCGCCATTGGATACGAAACATGACGCAAGACATCTGCTATCTGAGTGCGACGGACATGGCCGCCGAAATCCACGCAGGCCGTCTGTCCGCACGTGAAGTGATGCAAGCCCACCTGGCGCGCATCGACAGCATCAATCCCAAGGTGAATGCGATCGTCACGCTGCATGCGGAACAAGCCTTGTCTGGCGCCGCTGCCGCCGACGAAGCGCAGGCGCGCGGCGAGCCATTGGGCCCGCTGCATGGCTTGCCGGTGGCGCACAAGGACTTGCTGCTCACCAAGAGCATGCGCACCACCTTCGGCTCCAAAGTGCATGAAAACCTCGTTCCGAGCAGCAGCGCGCTGATCGTCGAACGCCAGCAGCGCGCAGGCGCCATCAGCATCGGCAAAACCAACACACCCGAATTCGGCGCCGGCTCACAGACCTTCAACGCGGTATTCGGCGCCACGCGCAATCCCTACGACCTGTCGAAGACCTGCGGCGGTTCAAGCGGCGGCTCGGCCGTGGCACTGGCGACCGGCATGGTTCCGCTGGCCGACGGCACGGACATGGGCGGTTCGCTGCGTTGCCCTGCCAATTTCTGCAATGTCGTCGGACTGCGCCCTTCGGTCGGACGCGTGCCGCAGTTCCCCGCCCTGAATGGCTGGGACAGTCTGTCGGTGAGCGGACCGATGGCACGCACCGTCGCCGACCTCGCGCTGTATCTTTCCGTGATCGCCGGACCGGATGCACGCGATCCGCTCGCCATTGCGGAAGATGGATCGCGCTTTCGCGCACCGCTCGCGCGCGACTTCGACGGCATTCGCATAGCGTGGAGTCCCGACATGGGCGGCCTGCCGGTGGACAAGCGCGTCGTGCGCGCCATCGATGCGCAGCGCCGTGCTTTCGAAGATCTCGGCTGCGTGGTCGAGAACGCCTGCCCCGATTTTCGCGATGCCCACGAAGTGTTCATGACGCTGCGCGCCTTTGCCTTCGAGTCCGGTCTCGGCGCAGTGATGGACCGGCATCCCGGCGTGCTCAAGGACACGGTGGTGTGGAACATCGAGGAGGGGCGAAAGCTGAACGGGACGCAAATCGCGCGCGCCAACAAGTTGCGCACCTCTTTGTTTCAGCGCATGCATCGCTTCATGCAGAACTACGATTTCATCGTGCTGCCGGTGAACCAGGTTCCGCCCTTTCCGATCGAACAGCCCTACGTCACTGAAATTGAAGGCATCCGAATGGGAAGTTACATTGAATGGATGCGATCCTGTTACCTGGTGACGGCGACCGCGCATCCCGCGCTGTCACTGCCTTGCGGCTTTACCGATGACGGGCTGCCGGTGGGAATGCAGATTGTGGGGCGCCATCAGGGCGAGTTCGCGCTGCTGCAGATTGCGCATGCACTGGAACAAACGATGGGCGTATCGGGGCGGCGCCCGATGATCTGAGATGACAGTCTGAGAAAAAAGACGGACCGCCACATCCATGACGGTCCTGCCTTCGGTCTGAAGAGACTACAGCTTGGTTGCTGTAATGATCTGGAAGTTTCCGAAGAAGTAGGTGGTGCGTTCGCACTTCCATCCACCCGTCTGTTCCAGGTAATTGAGCGGGTCATGGGTACTCCACAATGCCAGGCCAAGCGGCTCGAAGACCTTGAAGTAGGTCCAGCTCAGCAGGCGCAGGATCGGCAGCTCAGGCCGGTGGAATTCCGCAAGAAAGAGCTTGCCGCCAGGTGCGAGCATGCGTCCCGCCTCGTTCAGCGCCTGCCCCTTCAAGTGGTGCGGCAATTCGTGCAGCAGGAAGAAGATGACGTTGGCGGCAACATCGCCGTCGACCCGCTTCATGGAAACCGCATTGTCTTCAATGAACTCCACTTTCTCGGCGAAACTGCGCAGCTTGGTTTTCGCATGCGCGAGTTCATTGGGAATGATGTCCGCGATCAGGACGCGCTCAACGCCTCTCTGAACCGCTGCATTTACCACGCGAGGAATTACGTTGCCGAACGCGCATGAGGTAATCAGGATCTTCTTGTTTCGCAGATCCATTTGATTGAGTTCGGAAACAATTTTCGAGACCAGATGAGGATACTGAAACAGCAGTATCGCCGAGATGATCGGTTGAAAATCGACCATCTTGATGAGGCCCATGTTCGAATAGATCGGATAGACATGCGCCTTTTCACTCAGCGGGCCGGAAGACAGCCCGCGCATCAGCAATGCCCCTCTGGTAACCACGAAAAAGAACAGGCCGGTAGATACCAGAACAGCAAACAGAACCATAGCCCCATTGATCATCCACGTATCCATCTTATTTCCTCACTGGTAGAAAATCCGATACACATTTATCCGTTCGGAACCCTACAGACCGTTGTTGCCGGTGGGTAGATTTCACCTTCAGACTATCACTTATTGTTGCGTCGCGGTAACCGCTACGGATCCCGTTGACATGAGTCAAGTTAATCGGACCCGCTCTCAAAAATGGGATTGGCTTGAAGAGAAATCATTCTTCGCCGTCGCAGTTTTTGGCCTGAAAAAATGTCTGCAATGAGATGCGACTCTGTGCCTTACGCGATTTGTATTCGGCGAAGAGTCGATTCAAAACAATATAAAGTTAACAACAGTTTCGCAACAGTTCGCACGACGTGTCCGGTCCGCGCCACATTGTCGTCATCGCAGTTTCAGAGGCGAAGGTAATTCATGCCTTTCAACCTAAAGTCGTGTAAATTGAATTGAAGAAAACCTCTTTCCGCGCCTATGAGAGAAAACCAGTCAATCCAGGCCTTGGTGGCACTTGCGTTGATTGTTCTTGGCCTGGAAATCATGTTGGGCTGGGTGCTGCAAATCACACCCATCGTTCAATTCCGTCCCGGTTTTGCCGGCATGGTATTCAACTCTGCGCTGTGCTTCGTGCTGGCGGGGATCGCTCTGATACTGCCCGTTTTCAAGCTGCCGCAATGCGAGCGGAAGCAAACCGCGATTGGCTGGACAGTCATCGCCATTGCATCGATCAGCCTGCTTGAGAGCGTCTTCGATACCAGTCCGCTGATCGATTTTCCCTTTCTCCATTCCTGGCTGCAGGACTTCAATCCCCGGCCGGGGCGGCTGCCGGCCGTGACCTCGGTCGGATTCATGCTGGCGGGGTTTGTCATCGTCTTGATGCCCCGCGTGCGATCGAGGGCGGCAGGTGCGGTGATCCTGGTCTCGACCTTCAGCATCCTTATCCTTGGCATCGGCGGCGTAGCCGGACGCGTGCTCGATCTGCATCTGATTTACCCGGAAATTCGCGTGGTGCGCATGGCAGCCCAGGCGGCGGTCGCCATGATTGCGCTTGCCATCGGTCTCTGGGATAGCTGGCGGCGAGACGACTGGTACTGCACGCAACGTTTTTTCAAGGATGACGAGAAAACCGGCTATATGAGTGCGACCATCATGAGTGCCACCGCGCTCACGGCCGGCATCATCGGCTTCGGCATCCAGCAGGATGTATTGCAGAGAACGTTGAGCTCCAACCTCGAGTCGCGCCTGAAAAATCACATTTCCCTGTTCCATGCCGAGGTCGACCAGAGCATCAGGCATGCAGACGATGTGACGAGACATGCGGATTTGATTCAGCTTGTCCGTGCCGCCAACATGCCCGGCGCAACCGTCCGCAATGACGATGCGCGGGACCGTATCAGCAGGAACCTTCTTGCGGAAGGGTTCAACGGTATCGCGGTGTACGACGCCGGCAACCGCGAGATACTTCGCGCCGGGCGTATTTCGCGGCGTCCGCCGATCGAGAAGGAATTGTCATCGGCGCCGCCGGTGACGCTGCGCTGGGATGGCACGCTCCTGCTCAGCAGCCGATCCGCCATCCTCGACAACGGACGCACCATCGGTGTACTGGAGCTCGAGCAGAGGCTTCCCTTGAACGCAGAGCAGTTCGCGAAAATCGAAGGTCTCGGCGCCACTGGCGAGATGGGCGTGTGCTTTGGCGAACGCGATGATATCCGCTGCTTTCCGCAGGGCCGCAATCCGACGATCCACTGGTTCCCCCGTGTCGGCGCGTTCGGAAAACTGACCGCCATGGGACATGCGCTCGAGGGACGCAGCGGCATTTTCATCGGTCCGGACTATCGCGGACATGATGTGATCGCCGCCTACGCGCCCTTGACCGACACCGGCCTCGGCATTGTCCTCAAGCAGGACGCGGCAGAGCTGTATCATTCGATACGGCAGCAGCTGAACTGGTATTTTCCGCTGCTGATGATCCTGGTTGCAGGCGGCGCGATAATGCTGCGTTCCGAAGTCAAGCCGCTGGTATCGAAGCTGCTCGCATCCGAGCAGACCGCAAAGGAGCGCGAGCTGCATGTCCGCACCGTCGTCGATTCCGTCGGCGAAGGCATCATCACCATCAGCAAGAACGGCACGATCGAGTCATTCAATCGCGCAGCCTCTCGCATTTTCGGCTATTCGCCCGAAGAAATCATCGGCGGCAACATCACGACACTGATTCCGCCGGAATTACGCCCCTTGCACACCGAAGGCATGCGGCGCTATGTGCAGACGGGAGAGACGAAGGTCATCGGCAAGCGAAGTCTGGAATTGTCGGGCTTGCACAAGAGTGGCACAACATTCCCGCTTGAACTGGCAATCAACGCAACCCGCATCAACGGCAATCATATTCTGGTCGGTGTCGTCCAGGACATCACCGAACGCAAGAAAGCGGAACTGGCCTTGCAGGAAAGCGAGGCGCGTTCGCGGGAAATTGCCGAGACGCTCGGCGAAGGCGTCTTCGTGACAGGCCGACAAGGAGTCATCGTATTCAGCAACCCTGCCGCGCAACGACTTCTCGGCTGGTCGAAAGAGGAGTTGCTGGGTCAACGCGCGCACTTGCTGTTCCACCATACGCGCGCCGACGGCTCCGCATATCCGGAGGAAGTGTGCGATATCACCCGGGTTGTGTCGTCCGGCCAGAGTTTCCGCGGACATGATGAAATGTTCTGGCGCAAGGACGGCAGCATGCTCCCGGTATCGGTCAGTTCCACGCCCATTATCCGCAATGGCAAAGTGACCGGCGCGGTCGTTGCGTTCCATGACATTATCGAACGCAAGAAGTCTGAAGAGCGGATGCATCATCTCGCCCATTTCGACATCCTGACCGACCTGCCCAACCGCGCGCTGTTGCGCGATCGACTGCAGCGCGCACTCGCCGCTGCAGACCGTAACAAGCATCGGGTTGCGGTGATGTTCATCGATCTGGACAAGTTCAAGCCGGTCAACGATACGCTCGGACATGATGTCGGCGACCTGCTCCTGAAGCAAGTTGCGCATCGCCTGCGCAACAGCCTGCGCGAATCCGACACGGTCGCGCGCGTCGGCGGGGATGAATTCATCGTGCTGCTGCCGATTGTCGAGTGCGAGGGCGATGCAGTGGGTGTGGCGAACAAGATTCTCGACACGCTCAACCAGCCCTTCATGCTCGACGCGCACACCGTTCATATCTCCGCCAGCATCGGCGTCGCTGTGTATCCGGAGCACGGCGAGGATCTGGAACAGCTCATGAAAAACGCCGACGACGCGATGTACCGCGCAAAAGAAGGCGGCGGCGCTTCGGTTCTGGCATTCAGCCAGATGGAAAATCTGCCGCTGCAGCAAGCCGAGCCCTGATTCGTTGAAGAGTCATCGGCAGGAGCAATAAAAAAGGCGCCGGACCTGACGCCGGCGCCTTTCACACATCGCCTGCAGCGATAGCCTATTTCTTCCTGGCCGGCGGCAAATCCGTACACACACCTTCGAAGGCTTCCGCGGCCATGCCGATCGATTCGCCCAGCGTCGGATGCGGATGAATCGTTTTGCCGATATCGACCGCATCAGCGCCCATTTCGATCGCCAGCGCGATTTCACCGATCATGTTGCCCGCATCCGTGCCAACGATGCCGCCGCCGACAATGCGATGCGTCTCGGCGTCGAACAGCAGTTTGGTGAACCCTTCGTCGCGCCCGTTGGCTGTGGCGCGTCCGCTCGCCGCCCATGGGAACAAGCCTTTCTCCAGCTTGATACCCTTGGCCTTGGCTTCGTCTTCGGTAATGCCGACCCATGCCACTTCCGGATCGGTATACGCCACCGACGGAATCACGCGCGCGTCGAAATACGACTTCTGTCCCGCGGCGGCTTCGGCGGCGACGTGCGCTTCGTGCACGGCCTTGTGTGCCAGCATCGGCTGGCCGATGACGTCGCCGATGGCGAAGATATGCGGCACGTTGGTGCGCATCTGCGAATCGACCTGGATGAAGCCACGGTCGGTCACCGCCACGCCCGCCTTGTCGGCGGCGATCTTCTTGCCGTTCGGGCTGCGACCAACAGCCACCAGCACCATGTCATACAGTTGCGGCTCCGGTGCCGTCACTGACGGATCCGCGCCTTCGAAGCTGACCTTGATGCCTTCCTTCAAGGCTTCGACCGCGACCGTCTTCGTCCTGGTCATGACCTTGTCGAAGCGTTTTTCATTGAACTTCTGCCACACCTTGACCATGTCGCGGTCGGCGCCTTGCATCAGTCCGTCGAGCATCTCGACCACGTCGATGCGCGCACCGAGTGTCGAGTACACGGTTGCCATTTCCAGCCCGATGATGCCGCCGCCGATAACGAGCATGCGCTTCGGGATCTGGCGCAATTCCAGTGCGCCGGTTGAATCGACGATGCGCGGGTCTTCCGGCACGAAGGGCAATTTCACAACGGAAGATCCGGCCGCGATGATCGCCTGCTTGAACTGCACGGTCTTCTTGCTTCCGTCGGCAGCGGTAACTTCAATATGATTCGGGCTGACGAACTGGCCGATGCCCTGCACCACATTGACCTTGCGCGACTTGGCCATGCCTGCCAGGCCGGTGGTCATTTTCTTGACGACCTTTTCCTTGTAGCCGCGCAGCTTGTCGATATCGATCTGCGGCGCGCCGAAGGTCACGCCATGTGCCGCCATCGTGGCTGCCTCGTCGATGACCGCAGCAACGTGCAGCAGTGCCTTGGACGGAATGCAGCCGACGTTCAGGCAGACGCCGCCCAGTGTCGAATAACGCTCAACCAGCACTGTCGCCATGCCGAGGTCGGCGGAACGGAAGGCCGCCGAGTAGCCGCCGGGTCCGGCGCCGAGCACCAGCATGTCGCATTCGATGTCGACCTTGCCGGCGTAGCTGCCTGCAGTTGGCGCAGGCGCTGGAGCTGAAGCGGCGGGTGCAGGAACAGGTGCAGCCGGCGCGGGTGCGGCGGCTGACGTCGGAGCGGAAGCAGGTGTGCTTGCTGCAGCTTCCATCAGAAGCAGCAGCGAGCCCTCGGACACCTTGTCGCCGATTTTGACCTTCAGCTCCTTGACTACGCCGGCATGCGTCGACGGAATTTCCATGCTGGCCTTGTCCGACTCGACGGTCACCAGCGATTGCTCGACGCTGACAGTGTCGCCGGGCTTGACCAGCAACTCGATGACTTCCACTTCCTTAAAGTCGCCGATGTCCGGGACCTTCACTTCCTGCAAACTCATGGCTTTAGCTCCGTCTGTTCCCTTCCCCCGTCGAGAGGGAGGGAATATTCATGTTATTCATTTCATCGGGAAACTGTAAATCCTGAATGGCCCCGACGTACTCTTGTCAAACTCCGCACCCGCCTGCACACCGATCTCCGCAATTTCGCGCGCGTTGTGCTCGCGGTCATACGCCGCATACATTGCACCCAGCGCGAAATTACGTCCGCTGCCGATTCCCCAGAAGCGGTCGAAGCTGAACACCTCGCGATACGAATACACGCCGAAGATCCCGTGCGGATTGGCAATCAGCGCAGTAATCTGCGACGACTCATACGGGTCGTCTTCGTCTTCCTTCGTGTTCAGGAAATACTTTTCCTTGAGTATTTCGTGAACCTTCGAAAACGTCTCGAACACTTCGTCGCGGCCAGCCAGCCTGCACTCCTCACCCATGCCGGTCATCAGCTTGCGCATGACCGGAAAGTGCGCCGCGGTGCCGGCCAGCGTGATGTAGGAGTCGCCGACCTGGAGAATCTTTTCATTCACTTCGTACGCATGCGACAAACGGGTGTCGCCGAACGTCACGAGCGAATCGGATGCAATTGCGATTTCGTTGTTCTTTTTGACGACGACGCAAGTAGTCATTGTTGTTCTCCAGCAAGTAAAGGAAGCACCGAAGTCTTCAGTGAAAAGAGATGAATTTTCTCACTTTCCGTCGGTCCCGGAGCTTCCTTTCCGCTTATTGGATTACAGCAATGTCTTGCGCATGTCGCCCAGCACTTCCGCCAGATAGGCCGCGAAGCGTGCACCCATCGCGCCGTCGATCACACGGTGATCGTAGGACAGCGACAGCGGCAGCATCAGGCGCGGCGCGAACTGCTTGCCGTCCCACACCGGCTTGATGCTCGATTTCGACAGGCCGAGGATCGCGACTTCCGGTGCATTGATGATCGGCGTGAATGCGGTGCCGCCAATGCCGCCCAGCGAAGAGATCGTGAACGACGCTCCTTGCATGTCCGCCGGTTTCAGCTTGCCTTCGCGCGCCTGCGCGGACAGCTCGCCCATCTCCTGCGCAATTTGCGAAATGCTCTTCGTGTCGGCGTTCTTGATCACCGGCACGACGAGGCCGTTCGGTGTGTCGGCGGCGAAGCCGATGTTGTAGAACTTCTTGAGGATCAGATTCTCGCCCTTCTCGTCAAGCGAGGCATTGAAGGCGGGGAATTTCTTCAGCGCCGACACGCTGGCCTTGATCACGAAGGCGAGCATGGTCAGCTTAACGCCGGACTTCGCCAGTGCGGCATTCGAATCCTTGCGGAACTCTTCCAGTTCGGTGACATCGGCTTCGTCGAACTGCGTTACGTGCGGGATCATCACCCAGTTGCGATGCAGGTTCGGTCCACTGATTTTCTTGATGCGCGATAGCGGCTGCAATTCGGTCTCGCCGAACTTGGAGAAGTCCAGCGACGGCCACGGCAGCAAATCCAGCCCGATGCCGCCGCCCTTGCCTGCCGGCGCGACGGCGGTTTCGCCGTGGCCCGCCATGACGGCTTTCACATAGTTCTGCACGTCTTCGTGCAGGATGCGGCCTTTCGGTCCGGTGCCTTTCAGGCGCACCAGATCGACGCCGAGTTCGCGCGAGAACTTGCGCACCGAGGGCGATGCATGCGGCTTGAACCCGTTTTCTTCGCGCGGTTCGAGCGCAGCGGTGGGAACCGGCTTGGACTCGACCAGCGTCAGGTTGGGCGCAGGCGGTGGCGATGCAGGCGCCGACGCTACAGCGGCCGGCGCAGATGCAGCGGCCGCGACCGCAGGTGCCGGGGCAGGCGCGCCAGCCCCTTCCGTTTCCAACGTCAAGAGCAGCGTGCCCTCGGCCACCTTGTCGCCGATCTTGACTTTCAATTCCTTCACAATGCCCGCATGGCTGGAGGGGATCTCCATGCTGGCCTTGTCAGATTCCACCGTGATCAGGGACTGGTCGACCGTGATTGTGTCGCCCGGCTTGACCATCAGCTCAATGACTTCCACTTCCTTGAAATCGCCGATATCCGGGACTTTGACTTCCACCATACTCATAGCTTTAGCTCCGTTTGTTCCCTTCCCCTCTCGGAAGAAAGGACCAGGGACGGGGAGTTAATTGCGGTCAGACATGACCCACCCCGCCCTGGCCCTCCCCCCGAAAAGGGAGGGAATGTTGATCTTATTGACTGGAGTTACACCGTCACCGGGTTCGGCTTGTTCGGATTGATCCCGTACTTCGCAATGGCATCGGCAACAATGCTTGCCGGCACCGCACCTTCTTCGGCCAGGGACTTGAGCGCAGCAACCGTCACGAAGTGACGATCGACTTCAAAGAACTCGCGCAGCTTGGCACGCGTGTCGGAACGCCCGAAGCCGTCGGTGCCCAACACCTTGTAGGTGCGTCCCTTCGGCATGAATGCGCGAATCTGTTCGGCGAAGGTGCGCATGTAATCGCTCGACGCCACGATCGGGCCCTTGGTACCTTGCAGGGACTGCGTCACATGCGCCACGCGCTGTTGCTCGGCCGGGTGCAGCATGTTCCAGCGTTCCACATCCTGTCCATCGCGCGCCAGCAGCGTGAAGGACGGCGCGGACCAGACATCGGCTGCAACGCCCCAGTCGTTCTTCAGCAGGTCGGCGGCCGCGATCACCTCGCGCAGGATGGTGCCGGAGCCCATCAGTTGCACGCGCTGCTTGGCTTTCTTGTCGCCTTCCTGCAGCAGATACAGGCCCTTGAGGATGTTTTCTTCCTGGCCCGGCTGGATGCCCGGGTGCGCATAGTTTTCGTTCATCAGGGTGATGTAATAGAACACATCTTCCTGCTTTTCCATCATGCGATTCAGGCCGTCGTGAATGATGACGGCGACTTCATGCGCGAAGGTCGGATCGTACGGCAGGCAGTTCGGAATCGTCGATGCCAGAACATGGCTGTGGCCGTCTTCGTGCTGCAGTCCTTCGCCGTTCAGCGTGGTGCGGCCGGCGGTACCGCCGAGGATGAAGCCGCGTGCACGCATGTCGCCCGCTGCCCAGGCCAGATCGCCAAAGCGCTGGAAGCCGAACATCGAGTAATAGATGTAGAACGGGATCATGATGCGGTTGCTGGTCGAATACGAGGTCGCTGCCGCGATCCACGAACTCATGCCGCCCGCTTCGTTGATGCCTTCCTGCAGGATCTGGCCGGACTTGTCTTCGCGGTAGTACATCACCTGGTCGCGGTCGACCGGTTCGTACAACTGGCCTTGCTGATTGAAGATACCGATCTGGCGGAACAGGCCTTCCATGCCGAAGGTGCGGGTTTCGTCGACCAGGATCGGCACCACGCGCTTGCCGAGGTTGGCATCGCGCAACAAGGACGTGATGATGCGCACGAAGGCCTGCGTGGTGGAAATCTCGCGTCCTTCCGCGGTCGGATCGAGCACCGCCTTGAAGGTGGACAATTCAGGCACCGGCAAGGTCTCATCGGCCTTCATGCGGCGTTGCGGCAGGTATCCGCCCAGTGCCTTGCGGCGCTCGTGCAGGTACTTCATTTCCGGCGTGTCGTCGGAAGGCTTGAAGAACGGAATTTCCGGCAATTTGTCGTCCGGAACCGGGATGTTGAAGCGGTCGCGCATTTCGCGGATCGCCTCGTCGTCGAGCTTCTTGGTCTGGTGCGCGGTATTGCGGGCCTCGCCCGATTTGCCCATGCCGAAACCCTTGATGGTCTTGGCCAGGATGACGGTCGGCTGTCCGGTGTGTTCCTGCGCTTGCTTGAATGCAGCGTAAATCTTGTGCGGATCGTGCCCGCCGCGATTCAGGCGCCAGATATCGTCGTCCGACATCTTCGACACCATTTCCAGCAGCTTCGGATGCTTGCCGAAGAAGTGCTTGCGTACGTAGGCACCATCCTTGGCTTTGTAGTTCTGGTACTCGCCATCGACGGTTTCCATCATCACGCGTTGCAGGATGCCCTCCTTGTCGCGTGCCAGCAGCTCGTCCCAGTAGCTTCCCCAGATCACCTTGATCACGTTCCAGCCGGCACCGCGGAAATCGGCTTCCAGTTCCTGGATGATCTTGCCGTTGCCGCGCACCGGGCCGTCGAGGCGCTGCAGGTTGCAATTGACGACGAACACCAGGTTGTCGAGCTTCTCCCGGCCAGCCATGCCGATCGCACCCATCGATTCCGGTTCATCCATTTCGCCGTCGCCGCAGAATGCCCATACCTTGCGCTTGGCGGTATCCGCAATCTGACGTGCATGCAAGTATTTCAGGAAACGCGCCTGGTAGATCGCCATGATCGGGCCAAGGCCCATCGATACGGTCGGGAATTGCCAGAAATCCGGCATCAATTTGGGATGGGGATAGGAAGACAGCCCCTTGCCGTCCACTTCACGCCGGAAATTGAGGAGTTGTTCCTCGCTCAGGCGGCCTTCGAGGAAGGCTCGCGCATAAATGCCGGGAGACGAGTGGCCCTGGATATACAACAAGTCGCCGCCATGATCTTCCGTCGGTGCATGCCAGAAATGGTTGAAGCCGATGCCCAGCATGTTAGCCAGTGATGCAAAGCTGGAAATATGGCCGCCGAGGTCGCCGTCAACGCGGTTCGCCTTGACCACCATTGCCATGGCATTCCAGCGCATCCAGGAGCGCAGGCGTTCTTCGTATTCAAGGTTGCCCGGGCAGTGCTCGCCGAGGTGGGCGGGAATGGTATTGACGTAGGCGGTGTTTGCGGAAAACGGGATGTAGGCGCCGCGCCGACGTGCCAGGTCGACCATGCGCTCCATCAGGTAATGAGCGCGTTCCGGACCTTCGGTCTCGATGACAGCTTCCAGCGCATCAAGCCATTCTTGCGTTTCCATTACATCGGGGTCGTTGGCGGCTTGCGCCAACACTTGGTCGAGCTGGGCGGACATGTTACGTCTCCTAGATTGAAAAGGCTTGCCGGGCCCGGTATCACGTCCCGGAATTTTTTGACAAGATTTTGTCGCGTTTGTGCGCGTGAAAAGATTCTAACAGCACTTTTTCAACTTTTCAAATAGTGATACTAAATCTCATAATATGAAATTTACTGCGGCACTGCAGCAAATCGGACACGATTCATGACGGCCTGTACAAGCCGGCGACTTATAATTCCCCTAAATTTCCCTAAATTCCCATTTAAACCGCACTTATCCTCCCGACAACCATGCCTGCACAACTCATCAACGGAAACGAACTCTCCCAACAAATCCGCGCCGATGTGGCCAAGCGCGCCGCGGCTCTCACCGCCCGGGGCAAGCAACCCGGCCTGGCGGTGATTCTGGTCGGCGACAGCCCGGCCTCGCAAGTCTATGTCCGCAACAAGGTGAAAGCTTGCGAGGACAACGGCATTTACTCGGTGATGGACAAGTACGACGCCGACCTGAGCGAAGAAAAGCTGCTGGCGCGTATCGACGCGCTGAATCGTGATCCGAAGATCCACGGCATCCTGGTGCAACTTCCTTTGCCGCCGCATATCAATGCTCATAAGGTGATCGAAGCGATCGCGCCGGAAAAGGACGTGGATGGCTTCCACATCAGCAATGCCGGCCTGCTGATGACCGGCCAGCCGCTGTTCCGCCCCTGCACACCCTATGGCGTCATGAAAATGCTGGAGTCGATCAACTATCCGGTGCGCGGTGCAGTCGCCGTCGTGGTCGGGGCCTCCAACATTGTCGGCAAGCCGCAGGCAATGCTGCTCTTGCAGGCAGGCGCAACGGTCACCATCTGCAATTCGAAGACCCGGGATCTCGGCCATCACACGCGGCAGGCCGACATCCTCGTGGTTGCCACCGGCAAACGCAACATCGTCACCGCCGACATGATCAAGCCCGGCGCAGTCGTAATCGACGTCGGCATGAACCGCGACGATAACGGCAAGTTGTGCGGCGATGTCGACTTCGCCAATGCCAGGGAAGTCGCGGGCTACATCACCCCGGTGCCCGGCGGTGTCGGGCCGATGACGATTACGATGCTGCTCGTTAACACCATTGAGGCCGCAGAAAGAACATAAACTGATGAACTCCGCCTTGAATCCCCTGCTCGACTTCTCCGACCTGCCGCGCTTCGACGCGGTCAAGCCGGAACACGTGACCCCGGCCATTTCCGCGCTGCTCGATGAAAACCGTACGGTCGTCAAACAGCTCGAAGCGCCGATGCCGCAAGTGACATGGGATAACTTCGTCGAACC
Source organism: Herbaspirillum sp. ST 5-3 (assembly GCF_004804275.1). GTDB lineage: Bacteria > Pseudomonadota > Gammaproteobacteria > Burkholderiales > Burkholderiaceae_D > Noviherbaspirillum. Next base: position 123,608 of record NZ_STGI01000008.1, on the reverse strand, counting down.
GCTCGACAACGCAACCGAAAAACTCGGCCGTGCATGGGGTATCGTCAGCCACCTGAACGCGGTGGTCGATACGCCCGAGTTGCGCGCGGCCTACAACGAGAACCTGCCCAAGGTCACCGAGTTCTGGACCGAATTGGGACAGAATCTCGCGCTGTTCGAGAAGTACAAGGCGCTCAAGGCGAGCAGCGAATACGCCACGCTGAATCCGGCGCGCAAGAAGATCATCGAAAACGCCTTGCGCGACTTCCGCCTCGGCGGCGCGGAACTGCCGGACGACAAGAAGGTGCGCTTCGCGGAAATCCAGGAAAAGCAGGCGGCGCTCTCCACGAAGTTTTCGGAAAACGTGCTGGACGCCACCAATCATTACGCGCTGTTCATCGACAAGGAATCAGACCTCTCCGGCCTGCCCGACGATGTGAAACAGGCAGCACGTGCCGCCGCGGAAAAGGATGGCAAGCCCGGCTTCAAGTTCACGCTGCACTTCCCATCCTACTTCCCGGTCCTGCAATACGCGGACAAGCGCGAACTGCGCGAGACCATCTACCGCGCCAACGTCACCAAGGCATCCGAACTCGGAGCCAATCCGGAATGGGACAACACGCAGAACATCGCCGAAATCCTGAAATTGCGCGACGAGGAAGCCAAGCTGCTCGGCTTCAGTAATTTTGCCGAAGTCTCGCTGGTGCCGAAGATGGCCGAAACACCGGAGCAAGTGATCGGCTTCCTCGAAGACCTCGCCAAGCGTGCCCGCCCATTTGCGGAAAACGACCTGGCCGAACTGCGTACGTTCGCAAAGAAGGAACTCGGCCTCGATACGCTGGAAGCCTGGGATGTCACCTATGCATCCGAAAAACTGCGCGAGCAGCGCTACGCGTTCTCCGAGCAGGAAGTGAAGCAATACTTCCCCGAGCCGAAGGTGATCGAAGGCTTGTTCCGCGTGATCCAGACGCTGTTTGGTGTCGACCTGAAACCGGATACCGCGACAGCGTGGCACAAGGACGTGAAGTTTTTCCGCATCGAGAAGGATGGCAAGCTCGTCGGCCAGTTCTATCTCGACCTGTATGCGCGCAATGGCAAGCGCGGCGGTGCATGGATGGATGATGCACGCGGCCGTCGCCTGACCAAATCCGGTGTGCAAACCCCGGTCGCCTACCTGACCTGCAACTTCACCGAACCCGCCGTGGTCGACGGCAAGGTCAAGCCGGCGCTGTTCACGCATGACGAAGTGATCACGTTGTTCCATGAAACCGGCCATGGTCTGCACCATCTGCTTACGCAAGTGGACGAGCTCGGCGTATCCGGGATTTCCGGCGTCGAGTGGGATGCGGTCGAACTTCCGTCGCAGTTCATGGAAAACTTTTGCTGGGAATGGGATGTGCTGCAGCACATGACCGCCCATGCCGAGACAGGAGAGCCGCTCCCGCGCGCATTGTTCGACAAGATGATCGCTGCGAAGAACTTCCAGTCCGGCCTGCAGATGCTGCGCCAGATCGAATTCGCATTGTTCGACATGCATTTGCATTTTGACCACGATCCCTACGGCAGCAAGATCGCCAAGGACGTGCTGGACGAAGTGCGCCACCGGGTTGCAGTAATGATTCCGCCCGATTTCAACCGATTCCAGAATTCCTTCGGCCACATCTTTGCCGGCGGCTACGCGGCAGGATACTATAGCTACAAATGGGCAGAAGTTCTGTCGGCCGACGCCTATGGCGCGTTTGAAGAAGCCGGCGCCGTCGGCGGCAATATCCTGTCGATTGAGACCGGCAGAAAATTTCAACGAGAAATTCTCGGCGCAGGCGGCGCGCGCACCGCGCTGGAGTCGTTCAAGGCATTCCGGGGACGGGAACCGAGCATCGATGCCTTGCTGCGCCACAGCGGCATGACATCGTAGGCATCGTAGTAATAGGGAGAAGAAATGAATCGTGTGCTGCAATCGTGTACGGCGCTGCTTTTGCTGGTCGCCGCAAGCGCTCATGCACAACTGTACAAATGGGTCGGACCGGACGGAAAGGTGACCTACAGCGATGTAGCGCCACCGGCATCGGCTTCGCGCGTGGAGACCAAGGACGTCGCACTCGGCAATGTCAGCACGGCGGGATTCCCGTTCGAGTTGTCGGAAGCGACGAAAAACCACCCGGTGACCCTGTACACGACACGAAATTGCGGCCCATGCGATGAAGGTCGCAAGCTGCTGACCACGCGCGGCGTTCCCTTCTCCGAAAAAACCGTCAACTCCGCGGAAGACGCAGCGCGCTTTCGGCAGGTCGCCGGAGAGGATGAACAGGTGCCAGTGCTTTTCGTCGGCCGCAACAAGCAGCGCGGCTTCGAGCCTGGTGCATGGAACAGTGCACTGACCGTGGCAGGTTACCCAGAAAGCAGCAAGTTGCCGAGTTCCTACCGCAATCCGCAGGCCGAACCTGCGGCACCCGCGCCGAAGCAGGCCGGCGGCAAGGCGCAGAATGCCGCGAGCGCCAACAAATCGACAGCGAACCCATCGGCGACCGAACTGCCGCCGGCCATCGGCAACGCACCTCCGGGATTCCGGTTCTAGTGTCATCATGACTCGCATCGATTTTCACAGCAACGTACCGGACAAGCTTGCCTACACCTGCCGCCTCGTGCGCAAGGCGCGTGCGGCGAATTGCCAGGTCGTGCTCCTGACCGGCGATCAAGCCGAACTGGCAGCGCTGGACCAGGCGCTCTGGTCATTTTCGGAGCTGGAGTTCCTGCCGCATGTGCCGCTTTCCGATCCGCTTGCGGCAAATACCCCTATCGTTCTCACCGCTGACGATCAGGCGGAAGTACCGCACTACCAGATCCTGGTCAATCTGTCGTCCCGCACACCGACACACTTCGCGCGTTTCGAGCGCATGTTTGAAATCATTTCCCGCGATCCGGACGATACCGCTGCCGGCCGCGAGCGTTACCGGTTTTATCAGCAGCGTGGCTACCCGCTGACGCATTTCACGGCAGATAAGGCATGAGCAATTCCTCGCTGGACGCCGGCATTCCGGTCCTGACAGAAATCATCCCGGCGCCGGCACCGGGCAGTGCCCCGGCACCGAAGCCGGCTGTCCCGCCGGCTCCATCCGTAGCGGCACAGAAAGATGACACCGCCGCCTTCGGCTCGCCAGCGCTCGCAGTGTTGGATGAAGAGCAATGGGAACGACTGGAACGCGAAGTCAGGGAGCGTGTCCTGGTGCAGGTGCTGGAGCGCGTCGACTTCGTGCTGGAGCAACGCGTTCGCGACAGCCTTGCAGATGTACTTCAAACCGCCGTTGGAAAACTGGCGGACGAAATCAAGGGCGGCTTGCACCACTCGATCAAGGACGCCGTTACACGCGCCGTCACCCAGGAAATTGCGAAGCTGCAGGCCGCGAAGAAACCGCTTTAATCAGCCCGGCCTGAAGGCATGGGCCGGCGCTCAATCGCATCAAGTTTGATCGTGCGCATGGCGCACGCTGCACAGAAAGGCGTACACAGGATGGCAGTGATGCGGAGGTAGATTCAACTCCAACTCCGCTCCTCCCATCATCTGCGACCACTACTGGAGAATCCGCTGTCATGAAGGTCATCGTACTGGGTTCCGGCATCATCGGCACCGCATCCGCATGGTTCCTCAACAAAGCCGGCCATGAGGTCACGGTCATCGAACGCCAGGCTGGCGTGGCACGCGAAACCAGCTTCGCCAACGGCTGCCAGATTTCCGTATCGCACGCGGAGCCATGGGCCAATCCTTCTGCACCCCTGAAGATCCTGAAGTGGCTCGGCAAGGAAGACGCCCCCCTGCTGTTTCGCCTACGGCCGGAATGGCTGCAGTGGATGTGGGGCCTGCGCTTCCTGCGCGAATGCACACCCGCGCGCGTGGCCGACAACATGCGCCAGATCGTCGCGATCGCCGAATACAGCCGACAGACACTGCAAGCGGTGCGTGCGGAAACCGGCATCGAATACGACCAGCTGACACGCGGCATCCTGCACTTCTACACCGACCGCACGGAATTCATGCATTCGCTGGAAGCCGCCAGGCTGATGCGTGAGTTCGGTTGTCCGCGCCAATCGATCAGCGCCGAGGAAGTGGTGAAGATCGAACCGGCGCTTTCCAGGATAGGGAACAGGATCGTCGGCGGCGACTACACCGCGACGGATGAGTCGGGCGACGTCTACAAATTCACCAGCAGCCTGGCCGACAAGGCCGCCGCCAGCGGCGCGCAATTCCGCTTCAATACCACAGTCACGCGCCTGCTGAAGGAAGGCAGCGGCGCCGGCGCGAAAATCAGCGGCATCGAAGTCATCAATCCGGATGGCAGGTACGAAGTCCTGCGGGCCGATGCCTACGTCATGGCGCTGGGCAGCTTCTCGACACCCCTGCTCAAGCCTCTCGGCATCAATCTGATGATCTATCCTGGCAAAGGCTACTCCGCGACATACGACGTCATCAGGCCGGATGCGGCACCGACCGTATCCTTGACCGATGACGGCTACAAACTGGTGATTTCCCGCCTCGGAAACCGCCTGCGTGTTGCCGGCACTGCGGAAATGAACGGCTACTCCCGTGAATTGAATATGGCACGCTGCGATGCCATCACGCGGCGCACGCGCGAACTGTTTCCGGATGCCTGCGATTACGATCATCCCGCCTACTGGGCGGGTCTGCGTCCGGTAACGCCGTCGAACGTGCCCTATATCGGCAAGACTCGCTTTGCCAACCTGTTCCTCAATACCGGACACGGCACACTGGGCTGGACCATGGGCTGCGGATCGGGGCGCGCCATCGCCGATATCATTTCCGGTCGCAAACCGGACGTGGACTTTGCATTTACCGGCATTCCCTATCGCAGACAGGGCGGAATTCCGAATACGCGCCCCGCGCAAGCCTGATCGCGCTTCGATGTGCGGGAACCTCCGGCCCTCTCGACGTTCGCGGCGAATGCCTTACTTCGGAACGCGCACCTGTATCTCGGCGAGTTTTTCATCGAATGCGATGCGCGTCGCGAATTTCGCGCGCTTCATCGGAAAGCGGGATTGAAAGTGGCGGACATTGCCTGAGCCGGAAATCACCTTCCGGACAAATTGATAGTAGGCGTCCATGTCAATCACGTGCACAACGAGGAAATAATCGTACTCACCCGAGACGAAGTAACACTGCATCACCTCGGTTTCCTTCGCCATGCGCGCCTCGAATTCCTGCATGTGCTCATCCGACTGATTGTTGAGCGACACCTCGAGAAAAGCCAGCATGCCGTAGCCGAGAGCAAACGGATCCACCATGGACACGTCCGCACTGATGATGCCCGCCTCTCGCAGATCGCGCACCCGCCGCAGGCAGGTCGGCTGGGAGATATGTACCTTCTCCGCCAGGGTCCGGGTCGGCATCTGATTATCCTTCTGCAGCAGGTTCAACAGCTTGCGGTCAACCTTGTCGAGTGCATGGAATTTAGGCATATAAAAATCGAAGAATGTCGGAAAAAACCACAGAAAAACTCTTTGCGAACGGTTTTTTCTGTTGTACCGTCTGCCTGTTCAGAAAACTGAATAGAAGCAAGGCTCTGAAAAGCGTCACGAGAAGTCCGAAAAAACCCCGCCCGTGCCGCCACGTTTCGGTAGCTTCCAAATAGGTGAGTGTTGCAGTAACCCTGTGTTTTTTCAATCCTTAGGAGGATATTTTATGCAGTTCAAAACAAAAATGATTCCGTTGGCCGGCGCGATTGCATTTGCCTTTGCAGGTGCCGCATCGGCACAGGAACTGGTCGTCAAGATCGGCCACGTCGGCCCGATCTCCGGCGCCATCGCCCACCTCGGCAAGGACAATGAAAACGGCGCGCGCATGGCCATCGACGAGCTCAACGCCAAGGGCGTGACCATCGGCGGCAAGAAGGCCAAGTTCGAACTGCTGGCCGAAGACGACGGCGCCGATCCGAAGCAGGGTACTGCAGCAGCGCAGAAGCTGGTCGATGCCAAGGTCAACGGCGTGATCGGCCACCTCAACTCCGGCACCACCATTCCGGCCTCCAAGATTTACTTCGACGCAGGCATTCCGCAAGTCTCCCCGTCCGCAACCAACCCGAAATACACGCAGCAAGGCTTCAAGACCGCCTTCCGCGTGGTGGCCAACGACGGCCAGCTGGGCGGCACGCTGGGCCGTTATGCCGTGCAGATCAACAAGGCCAAGCGCATTGCGGTGATCGATGACCGTACCGCTTACGGCCAGGGCGTGGCGCAGGAATTCATCAAGGGCGTCAAGTCCAAGGGCGGTGCCGCGGAAATCGTGGCCCAGCAGTACACGAACGACAAGGCAACCGACTTCAACGCGATCCTGACCGCGATCAAATCCAAGAATCCTGACACCGTGTTCTTCGGTGGCATGGACGCGGTGGCCGGCCCCATGCTGCGCCAGATGAAGGCACTGGGCATCAACGCCAAGTTCATGGGCGGCGACGGCATCTGCTCCGAAGGTCTGGCACAACTGGCCGGCGACGCACTGGGCGATGGCCAAGTGGTGTGCGCCGAAGCAGGCGGTGTGGAAGAAGCACAGAAGAAGGGCATGGAAGATTTCCGCGCCGCATACAAGAAGAAGTTCGGCACCGACGTGCAGATCTACGCACCGTACGTCTATGACTCCGTGATGGTGATGGTCGAAGCCATGAAAAAGGCCGGCTCGGCCGAACCGGCGAAGTACCTGCCGGAGCTGGCGAAGATCAACTACAAGGGCGTGACCGGCAATATCGCATTTGACTCCAAGGGCGATATCAAGGACGGCACCCTGACGCTGTACACCTACAAGGGTGGCAAGCGCGTCCAGGTGGCTGTGACGAAGTAATTCGCGGCACCTTCATGACAAAAAGCCCTGGCCTCGGCCGGGGCTTTTTTCTGCGCGCTGCCATTTGATCCGACGAACGTCGCGCAGCGCAAAAGCGATTCCCCAAAAAGAAAAGCGCCCTTGCGAGCGCTTTTCATTCGTGATCCGTTGCCGGATTATTTCTGCGACAGCACCCACTTCACCAGGGTGCGCGCTTCCGCTTCGTTCACTTGTGCGTTTGCAGGCATCGGGACTGCACCCCACACGCCGCTGCCGCCCTTCAGGACCTTTTGCGTCAGCTTGTCTTCTGCGTCTTTCTGACCTGCATACTTGGCGGCGACATCCTTGAATGCCGGGCCGACCACCTTGTTTGCCACTGCATGGCAAGCCAGGCAGTTCTTCGCTTTCGCCAGATCGGCATTCGCCATCGCAGCATTGGAAACCAGTACGCCTGCAGCCAGGAAAACCAACAATGAAGCTTTCATTACTTTCTCTCCATGAAAAAATCCGGACAAATTGCCGGTGAACTGGACATGCACCTTACCTGTTCCAGTGAAAAACGGCAAGTTGTAACGCGTGGTTGACAGCATGAATTGACCGTTACAATGTTTCACAATATCCTGCCAGAAAGCCTAGCCCGGAGCAGTCATGCCTATCATCATCGCCATTGTTTTATTGTCAATTCTGAAGTACTTCGAATTCGGGCTGGTGGCGGATCTTTCGTGGTGGTGGATTGTTGCTCTGCTCGGTGTGGCCTTCGTCTGGTTCGAATTCATCGAGCGCATGCTTGGCCTGGACAAGCGCAAGGCACATGAGCAACTGGAAAAAGCGCGCAAGGAACGCGTCAAGAAAACCTTCAAGAATTAATTACAAATGAACAAGGGCGGCAAAGTTGCCGCCCTTGTCACATCAATACAACAGCGCGACTATTTCTTTAACTGCGACAAATCGCGCACCGCTCCGCGGTCGGCGGACGTGGCCATCGCCGCATAAGCCTGCAGTGCCTGGGACACCACCCGCTCCCGATTTTCCGGCTTCCATGCCTTGTCGCCCTTGGCTTCCATGGCTGCCCGGCGTTGCGCCAGTTCGGCGTCGCTGATCTTCAGGTGAATGCGACGTTCCGGAATATCGATCTCGATGGTATCGCCATCGTTCACAAGGCCGATCGCACCGCCCTCCGCCGCTTCAGGCGATGCATGACCGATCACCAGGCCCGACGAACCGCCCGAGAAACGGCCGTCGGTAAACAGCGCGCAAGCCTTGCCCAGGCCCTTGGACTTGATATACGAAGTCGGGTATAGCATTTCCTGCATGCCTGGACCGCCCTTCGGACCTTCGTAACGAATGATGACGACATCGCCTTCCTTCACGACATCGCCAAGGATGCCTTCCACCGCTGCATCCTGGCTTTCGAACACGCGCGCCTTGCCGGTGAATTTCAAGATGCTTTCGTCGACGCCGGCAGTCTTCACTATGCACCCCTTCTCGGCAAGGTTGCCGTACAGGACCGCAAGACCGCCATCCTGCGAGTACGCATGTGCCTTGTCGCGTATGCATCCATGCTCTCGATCCGTGTCGAGCTTGTCGTAACGCTTGTCCTGCGAGAACGCAAGCTGCGTCGGCACGCCGCCGGGCGCAGCGAGGAAACGCTGACGCACAGCGTCGTCCTGGTTCAACATGATGTCGTTGGCCGCAATCGCGTCACCCAGCGTCTTGCTGTGCACGGTCGGCAGGCTCGCATCAAGCAGGCCGGCACGATTGAGCTCGCCGAGAATGCCGATAATGCCGCCGGCGCGATGCACGTCCTCAATGTGATAGTCCTGCGTCGCCGGCGCGACCTTGCAAAGGCAAGGCACCTTGCGTGAAATACGGTCGATGTCAGCCATGCTGAAATCCACACCCGCTTCCTGTGCAGCAGCCAGCAGGTGCAGCACGGTGTTGGTCGAACCGCCCATCGACACGTCAAGAGCCATCGCGTTTTCGAACGCAGCCTTGCTTGCGATACTGCGCGGCAGGATCGAAGCATCGTCCTGCTCGTAATAGCGCTTGGCCAGTTCCACCACCAGGCTGCCGGCCCGCAGGAACAACTGCTTGCGGTCCGCATGGGTCGCGACGGTCGTGCCGTTGCCCGGCAGGGACAGGCCCAAGGCTTCGGTCAGGCAGTTCATCGAATTGGCGGTAAACATGCCGGAGCAGGAACCGCATGTCGGACAGGCGGAACGCTCGATGTCGGCCACCTGCGCGTCGGAGACGGTCGGGTCGCCTGCCTGGATCATCGCGTCGATCAGGTCGACCTTGATGATCTTCTGCATGCCTTCCTGCTTGCCGTGCAGCGCCTCGATCACCTTGCCCGCCTCCATCGGACCGCCGGAGACGAACACGACCGGAATGTTCAGACGCATCGCGGCCATCAGCATGCCTGGGGTGATCTTGTCGCAGTTGGAAATACAGACCATGGCGTCGGCGCAGTGCGCATTCACCATGTACTCGACCGAGTCGGCAATCAGTTCGCGAGACGGCAGCGAATACAGCATGCCGCCATGGCCCATGGCGATGCCGTCATCCACCGCGATGGTATTGAATTCTTTCGCCACGCCACCGGCCGCTTCGATTTCGCGCGCGACCAGCTGCCCCATATCCTTCAGGTGCACATGGCCCGGTACGAATTGCGTGAACGAATTGACCACGGCAATGATCGGCTTGGTGAAATCGCTATCCTTCATGCCGGTGGCACGCCACAAGGCGCGGGCGCCGGCCATGTTGCGGCCGTGGGTGGTAGTACGGGAACGGTATTGCGGCATGGTCAGTCTCCAGAAATTTGTCTGCGCACAGGCGCCTGCTTCCTGCCGGAATCAGGCCAAACGCCTAGAGTGCCTTGCGCAAAGCCGCGTGTCAAATATATGATTCATTGCTCATTAATACGAATTGCATATGAATATTGAGTTGCGGCAATTACGCTATTTCGTCGCGGTGGCTGAAGAAAGCCACTTCGGACGGGCCGCCGCTCGCCTCCACATGACGCAGCCGCCTTTGTCGCAGACCATCCAGTCGCTGGAAGCGGCTCTCGGCGCGCAACTATTCGTGCGCACCAAGCGCAGCGTTGCGCTGACTCCTGCCGGCTTCGCCCTGCTGCCTGAAGCACGACGCATCCTGCAGCAGGCGGGCGCGCTGCCGGATCTGGTGCGGCGCGCAGCATCCGGGGAGTCGGGCCTGCTGTCGCTTTCCTTCGTGTCGACAGCCGATTACAGCGTCCTGCCGCCCTTGCTGCGGGAGTTTCGCGAGCGCTATCCGCAAGTGCATATCGAGTTGCGGGAAGCGACCACCGACGTGCAACTGGAAGACCTGATGCAAGGCCGTATCGATGCCGGGCTCCTGATACCGCCGCTGCCCGACAAGGCAAGAGCCGAGCTTGACTACCTGACAGTACTGTCCGAACCGCTGGTTCTGGCCGCCCCAAAGGGTTTGACGTCCTTGCGCGGCAAGAGCGTCGTCAATCTCAAGGCGGTGGCAGACATGCCATTGATCATTTTCCCCAGACGCATCGCCCCTGCTTTTCATGATGCGATCGTCGGCTGTTTTCGCGATGCCGGCCTGACGCCGCATATCGGCCAGGAGGCGATTCAGATGCAAACCATCGTCGGGCTCGTTTCAGCCGGCATGGGCATCGCGCTTGTGCCACAATCCGTGTCGAACCTCAAGCGTCCCGGTGTCGAATACAAGCCGCTGTCAGGCAAGACCGTTACCATCGAAACAGGTCTTGCCTGGCGGCGCGACAACATGTCACCGGTGCTGCGCACTTTTCTCGAATTATTGCGAAAGAAACGATAAATGCTGATCCATCCCCTTCCCGACCCGATTGCATTCTCCATCGGCCCGCTCAAGGTGCACTGGTACGGTCTGATGTATTTGTTCGGTTTCATCCAGTTCCTCGTTCTCGGCCGCATTCGCGCCCGCCAGCCGCACATGGCTGCCGCAGGCTGGAAACCGGAGCAACTGGATGACATGCTGTTCTACGGCGTGCTCGGCGTCGTCCTTGGCGGCCGACTGGGCGAGGTGCTGTTTTACCATCCCGAGTATTACTTCACGCATCCGCTGGAAATCATCGCCATCTGGAAAGGAGGCATGTCCTTCCATGGCGGATTTCTCGGCGTACTGATCGCCATGTCCCTATGGGCGCGCAAGGCGGGCAAGCATATCATCGACGTGTACGACTTCATCGCGCCGATGGTGCCGCTTGGTTATGCCGCAGGGCGCATCGGCAATTTCATCAATGCCGAACTGCCCGGCCGCGTCGCCGATCCCTCGCTGCCATGGGCAATGATCTGGCCGAACGTCGACAATCTGCCGCGCCATCCGTCGCCGATCTACCAGGCTCTGGTCGACGGCCTGCTGCTGTTCATCATCCTGTGGATTTATGCGCGCAAACCGCGGCCTCCGCTTGCCGTCGGCGCGATGTTCGTCGGGCTGTATGGCCTGGCGCGCTTCACGACCGAATATTTCCGTACCCCGGATTATGAAGTCAGTTTCGCAGGCATCACGATATCCGCCGGACAAATGCTGTCCCTGCCGATGATCGTATTCGGCGTGATTGCCTTGATCGTCACTTATCGCAAACATCGAAGCTAATGTCGGAAATCCGTATCGAAAAAAATGACGTCGTTGCCACCGTCGTCATTTCCAATCCGCGCAAACTCAACGCAATCAGCGTCGCAATGTGGAACGCGCTGACACATGCATTCACGGTCCTGTCGCAGGATGAGTCGCTGCGCTGCGTGATCGTGCGCGGCGACGACCACAATTTCGCGGCCGGCGCCGATGTAGAAGAGTTCTCCACTGTGCGCAACACCATGGCTCAGGGAATCCGCTATCACACCGAGACTATCGCGCAAGCATTGCACGCGATTTCGCACTGCCAGCATCCGACGATCGCCGCGATCGAAGGCATTTGCGTAGGTGGCGGGCTCGAGATTGCGTGCGCCTGCGACTTGCGCATCGCCGCGCCATCGGCACGCTTCGGCATTCCGATCAACCGCCTCGGCTTCCCGCTTGCCCCAGGAGAATTGCAACACCTGCTGCAACTGGTCGGAAAAGCGGTAGTGCTGGAAATCCTGCTTGAGGGCCGCGTGTTCGATGCAGCCGAAGCGAAGGACAAAGGATTGATACACCGCGTCGCCGACGACGTTCCGGCTGAAGCTGTCAGAACTGCAAAGCGCATCGCGCAAGGGGCTCCGCTCGCTGCCCGCATGAACAAGCGCTTGGTGAACCGTCTTGCCGCGCAGCCGGAACCGCTGACCGATCAGGAATTGCGCGAATCCTTCGCTTTCCTCGCCTCGCAGGATTACCGCGAAGGCGTACAAACCTTTCTCGCCAAGCGCAAGCCGGTATTTTCAGGGAAATAATATCGCCACCATGAACGCCAATCTGTACGCCCTCTTTGCATCCCGTTTTCCGCAAGACCGCACCGCCTGCTGCATCGAAACGCACGACGGACTGTTCTATTCGTGGAGTGACCTGGACCGCGCCACCGCGAAAATCGCCAACCTGCTGGCAAGCCTGAACCTGCCGAAAGACTCTCGCATCGCAGTGCAGGTGGAAAAATCGCCGGAGGCGCTCATCCTTTATCTGGCGACGATCCGCGCGGGATATGTTTATCTTCCGCTCAATACCGCCTATCGTGCGGCCGAGATCGAATATTTCATCGGCGATGCCGAACCCGCCGTCGTGGTCTGTTCGCCGCAAAACTTTGGCTGGGTATCGAAGATCGCCTTCAAGGCCGGCACGCAACATGTCTTCACGCTGGGCGACGATCGTCAGGGTTCGCTGCTGGTGCGCGCGGCACTGCAGTCGAACAGCTTCGACACTGTCGAACGCCGTCCGGATGAGCTTGCCGCGATCCTGTACACATCGGGCACCACCGGCCGCAGCAAGGGCGCGATGCTCACGCACGACAATCTCGCTTCCAATGCGAAGGTGCTGCACGACTACTGGCACTGGCAGCCGGGCGATGTGCTGCTGCATGCGCTGCCCCTGTTCCATGTGCATGGCCTGTTCGTCGCATCGCATGGAGCGCTGCTCAATGGCAGCAAGATGATCTTTCTGCCGAAATTCGATGCCACGGAAGTAATGCGGCATCTGCCACGCTCAACCGTGTTCATGGGCGTGCCGACGTACTACGTGCGGCTGCTGGCGGAATCGGCCTTCGACAAGAACGTCTGCGCGAACATGCGGTTGTTTGTATCCGGCTCGGCGCCGCTGCTGACCGATACCTTCAATGAATTCATCGCCCGCACCGGCCACACCATCCTGGAACGCTACGGCATGAGTGAAACGACGATGCTGGTGTCCAATCCGTATGACGGGAAACGCGTCGGCGGCACCGTCGGCCTGCCTTTGCCGGGCGTGTCGGTACGCGTGGTCAAAGGCGACGGTGCTCCGTGCGCAACAGACGAGATCGGCGATATCCAGGTAAAGGGACCGAACATCTTCAAGGGGTACTGGCGCATGCCGGAGAAGACTGCTGAAGAATTCACGTCGGACGGTTATTTCAAAACCGGGGATGTCGGCAAGTTCGACGCAAACGGATACCTGTCCATCGTCGGCAGAAGCAAGGATCTGATCATCTCCGGCGGCTATAACGTCTATCCGAAGGAAATCGAATCTTTCATCGATGAGATGGACGGCGTGACCGAATCAGCGGTGGTCGGCGTGCCGCATCATGATTTTGGCGAAGCGGTGACCGCGGTGATTGTCACACGCCCCGGAGCGGCAGTTTCCGAAGGCGACGTGATCGGGTACCTCAAGTCGCGCATTGCCAATTTCAAGGTACCGAAGCGGGTATTCTTCCTGCAGGATCTGCCGCGCAACACCATGGGCAAGGTGCAGAAGAATGTGCTGCGCGAACAGTTCAAGGATGCCTGAGGCAATCGCTCAGGCATGGGATCATCGGAAGGATTTGTACATCATGTATCCGGCCAGCAGATACAGCATGATGGCGAAAATCTTCTTCAGACTTTTCACCGGCAGGCTGTGCGCGGTCCTGGCGCCGAGCGGCGCGGTCATCACGCTGGCGAGCGAAATCACGAGCAAGGCCGGCAGGTAAATGAAGCCCAGCGCGCCGGGCGGCAGATCGGGCACCTTCATGCCAAAGTAAATGTTGGACAAGGTGCCCGCCAGTGCAATCGGAAAACCCAGCGCGGCGCTGGTCGCGACAGCATTGTGGATCTTGACGTTACACCAGGTCATGAAGGGTACCGACACGAAGCCGCCACCCGCGCCGACCAAACCCGCCAGGACGCCAATCGCGCCGCCCGCCGCAAACATGCCGGATGCTTTCGGCAATTCACGCGAACCCCCTGGCTTTTTATCCAGCAGCATTTGCGTCGCGGAGAACGCAACGAACACCGCGAAGGACAAGGCGAGCGCGGCTGAATTCATTTTCGCGCCGATCCAGGGACCGACCCAGGAACCGATGAGGATGCCCGGTGCAAGCAGCTTGACCACGGGCCAGAGTACGGCGCCGCGCCCATGATGCGCGCGCACCGACGACAGCGAGGTGAACATGATGGTACCCAGCGAGGTCGCGATCGCCATGTGCACAATCTGCTCTGGCGGGAAATGCTTCGCCGTCAGAATCATGGTCATGAACGGCACCAGCAGCATGCCGCCGCCGATCCCAAGCAGGCCCGCTGCGAATCCGACAGCTGCGCCGAGTACCAGCAGCCCGGCGATCAGGGAGATGTCCATCCGAATGTTTCCTGAAATTATGAAAGATGCTGGATGATACACCGCCATTCGGAAGGCGTTATCGGGGTGATGGAGAGGCGATTGCCGCGCTTGAGGACCTGCATGTCGGCCAGCTCGGGAAGCGCGCGAAGGTCGGCCAGCGTCAGCAGCCGCGTCTTCCTGATTGCGCGCACGTCAACCATCATCCAGCGCGGGTTTTCACGCGTGGACTTGGGATCGTAGTATTTGCTTTTCGAGTCGAACTGGGTCTCGTCCGGATAGGGCGCACTGGCGACCTCGGCAATGCCTGCGATGCCCGGCTCCGCACAACTGGAGTGATAGAACAAGACACCGTCACCGGCGCGCATTGCATCGCGCATGAAATTGCGTGCCTGGTAGTTGCGCACACCGAACCATGCCACGGTCTGATTCGGTGCCGCGAGCGCATCGTCGATGCTCACTTCATCCGGTTCGGATTTCATCAGCCAATACTGCATTCGATCATGTCTCCATCAGGGAGTGAGCACCAACGCCGCCCCTGCATCAATCCAAGTATGGCGCACAAAAAAAAAGCGGCTGCATGAATGCAGCCGCTCGTGAATTAGTCCCGCCTGTGCCGTCTTTGCCGGCATCCCGAACCTTACGGTTCAAGGTGGTCGCAGTTAGTTCAATTTCGGGTTCATCGGACTAGCGACGCGCACGCCCATCGAACAAAATTCCGCGACCGATGCACATAAATGGTTCAAGGAATATATGGCAATCGCGAACACGGCAGGAGACTTTAGTGTACCCGAATCACGCTGCATGTCAAAGACTTTGCGGAAAAATTTCCTGGCGCTTTCGGAGCGCCGCAGCGCATCAGAAAAGGTTCTCTTGCGGTGCAAGCGCAGCATCCAGCACGGTATGCATTGCTGCAATTTTCTGCTTCACTTCCGAGACCGTCATGCCGGAGAACGGGCCTTCCTCGGACTTGGTCGAGAGCAATTCCGCGGCGATGCCGAGCGCTGCCATCACGGCGATGCGATCGTTGCCCTTCACCTTTCCGGCATCGCGAATCGCACACATCCGGTCGTTCAGATAATTGACAGCCTGCTGCAGCGTCGCTTCCTCACCTTCCTTGCACGCCAGGCGGTATGGCGTACCCATGATCGTCACGTCAAGCTGGATCATGCCGCCTCCTCATTCTGCTCGTCGGGTGCGGGAATCTTTGCCAACAGTGCGGATACGCGGTGATACGCCTCCTCGATGCGCTTCGACAGCTCGGCATTCTCCGCAGAGAGCGAAGCCATCGTCAGCCGCAAGTCGGCGTTTTCCCGTCGCAGGGACTGCGCCAGTTCGGCGAGCTGCGTGACTTTTTCGGAAAGTTGATGAAAATCGGAAATCATCCCGTCACTATAGTGGGCCGGACGAATTTCCGTCAACAGATTCAATCACTTGTAGATGTTTTTTGAAAACACACCTGAAACCACGTTTTTGATCAAGCAAATCCGGTTGACCCCTTGCATCAAACAGCACGAGTCAATAGAATCAAGTTCCATGGGGGCGGTAGCTTAGCTGGGAGAGCGTCGCGTTCGCAATGCGAAGGTCGGGAGTTCGATCCTCCTCCGCTCCACCATATTCACCAGTCTGTCAATTTCGCGCATCGACCGATGCGTCACCGTGCCTCATCCGACGCCACCGCCGCGACAAACGCGGAAAATTCCGGCGAGTTCTCCAGATCGAATCCCATTGCACGCGCTTCTTCAAAGGTGCGCTGCGCAGTCCAACCATGCCGTTTCGCTTTGCTCAAGCTCAGCAGCATTGCAGCGCGCGCGCCGCTTGCGCAATGGATGAGAAACGGACCATCTTTCTCGCGCATGACGCGATCCAGTTCATTGATCTGCTCCTCCGAGAGATCTGTCTTGTTCACCGGGATGTTCACGTAGTCCAATCCATTGTCGGCCGCAAGTGTTTCATTTCGCTTTTCGGTCTCATTCGGCAGTCTGAAATCGATCACGGTCCTGATCCCGAGTTGCCTTGCCTGCTTCAGATCTTGATCGCTCGGTTGCGGGCCGATGAAGATGCTGTCTTCAAGCTGCTTGAATCGATTCATGGCCACTCCTTTCGAGTTTCGGCAGGATTACCCCTGTTGGCTGTCTGTCATCCTTGCGCAGTATCGGGCGAGTTTGTCCGGGAGATCGGCAGGGCAAACGCCACACTGCCTGTTACCCGGAACGGCACGGTCGATGAACTTCGGATATGGCAGGTTCAGGCCGGCCATGATCTCCTTGAACTGCTCCAGCGTCCTTCCTTTGCCGAGACGGGGATTGCGCTCCTTCTCTTGCGCGATGGAAGAGACGTGGCATTTGTTGTTCAAGAGCGAGCATGGCCGCAGGTGCCGAACAACATCGGTAGGCAACCGCAAGCGCGCCGATTCACTATGACCGCTCTGCCTCGCTTGCAAGAGCGACAACTAGCTGTAATGAAACTATGACTACGCGCTCCTGCCGGAAGTTCTATCGTTTTCCACCGGGCGAAGCGCGTGCGCGGACTTCGTCCATCCGCGCTAATGAAAGGAGCGGCGAAGAAATCGCCGCTGATATTACTGGCAGTTAACCTGGACGTTTGTCACGTTGCCCGAACCCATCACGGCCGTTCCGTTCGTCACGCTGCATGTCAATCCCGGCGGCTGCGTCAATACCGCAACCCCATAGACGGCTCCCTGCGCAACGGCTGTCGGAAAGACATACGAAGTGCTGTTGGCGCTGATGCTCACGGTATCGCTGCCATTGACAAGCACGAGCGGTCCGGCAGTCAGCCCGGTGATCGTTCCACCCAGCGTATAGGTATTCTGGCTGCAGGAGACGTTCACCCACGTAATCGGTATGCCGGTGGCGGAGCCCTTGGCGTTGACCAGGTTGCAGGTAATGCCGACAGGTTGCGACAGGATCGTCACGTTGTAGTCCGCAAAATTGTCGATCTCATCCGGAAACTTGTAGGAAGTCGCATTGGCGGGAATCGTGATGGTGCTGTTGCCATTCGCGAGCGCCAGTCCGTCGCGCGTCAGGCCGGTCACTTTCCCGCCCAGCTCCACTGTCGAATGCCCGCCGCCGCACGCGGCGAGTCCGGCCAGCACGGCCAGGCTAAGGAACGCGCGAATATACCCGCTGAATGTCTGCATGAAAATCTCCGGAAATCTGGTTTGTGTATAGGAATGCATTGAGGTCGAAACTGCCGGGTTTTGTCAGGAGCAAGTGACTTGCACGTTGACCACATCGCTTGTACCCATGTATCCCGCGCCGTTCTGGACAGTGCAGGTCTTCCCAGTCGGTTGGGTAAGGATGGTGACTCCGTAGGCGAAGCCGCCACCGACCTTCACCGGGAAAGCGAAAGTCGTGGCGTTGGCCGCAGGGCTGACGGTATCGCTGCCATTGGCGAGCACCAGGCCGCCTGCGGTCAGGCCGGTAATGGTTCCTCCCAAGGTGTGATTCGGCGCGCACGTCACCTGCACATTGCTGATGTCCGATGAACCTGCGATGCCTGCGCCGTTGGCGACAGCGCAACTGATGTCGGCAGGTTGCGCCTGAACCGTGACGTTATAGGCGGCGCCGACGTTGACGCGATAGGGAAAGGTGAAGCTGGCTGCATTGGTGGCGATCGCAACCGTGCTGTAGCCATCCGACAGCGTGAGCGATCCGGACGTCAATCCGGTGATGCTTCCGCTCAGCGCGACATTGCTAGAACTGCTGCCGCCGCCGCAGGCGCTCAGGCCACTGACGAGAGCGAAAACCAACAATGGGCGCACATACGATGACGGCTTTTTCATGAGTTCTCCAGAAAGATAAGTGTTTGTTGTCAATACCGTGATACATGCGGGCGCTCTTCAATCATCGCCATCCCGCCTTCTCTGCATATGCAGCACATGCCGCGCATGCCGCCATGCTGAACCGCATCGGCAATGGGTTCGCAAGCAATGGCGCGCGGTCTCTGGTTTTTTTGCAATCACGCTTGCGCGCAGGAATTCTAGCCTGTTGCGGATCATGCCGTCCATGTCGTAACGCTTCTCTGCCGTCTTTTCGCTGAAATCATGGCAGCCCGCGTTCAGGATGGCGGTCGAGACTGCCTTCCTCCGCTTTTCCGGGGAGCATGATGGCCTGGATTACTGCTTTGAGAAGGGAAACAGGCCCGTGGTATGCAGGGCCAGAGTGGATGCGTAACGGAGCCGTCGGATCAGGAAGGCGGCCGACCGTGAAGCCGGCCACCGGCTCGCGTCAATCGAGCGTCTTGAGGATGTCGGCCAGCTTGCCGAACAGTTCGTCGATGTGCTTCTTTTCGAGGATCAGGGGCGGCGACAGCGCGATGATGTCGCCGGTCACGCGAATCAGGATGCCTTCGGCGAAAGCCCGTTTGAATGCATTCATTGCACGCGCGCCGGGCTTGCCGGGAATGGACGCCAGTTCGATACCCGCGATCAGCCCGATATTGCGCAAGTCGATGACGTTCGGCAGCCCCTTGAGCGAATGCACCGCATCTTCCCAATAGCTTGCGAGGCTGCCGGCGTTCTCCAGCACCTTTTGCTCCGCGAATACGTCGAGCGTGGCAAGCGCCGCTGCGCAGGCGAGCGGATGGCCGGAATAGGTATAGCCATGGAACAGTTCGATGCCCGCAGGTCCGTCCATCAGCGCATCGTGAATCGCCTGCTTGACGAATACTGCGCCCATCGGCACCACGCCATTGGTCAGGCCTTTCGCGGTTGTCACCAAGTCCGGTTCGACATCGAAATAATCGAAGGCAAACGGCGTCGTCAGGCGTCCGAAGCCCGTGATCACTTCGTCGAAAATCAGCAGGATGCCGTGCTTGGTGCAAATCTCGCGCAAGCGCTTGAGATAGCCCTTCGGCGGAATCAGCACGCCGGTCGATCCAGCCACCGGCTCGACGATCACAGCGGCGATGTTGGAGGCATCATGCAAGGCGACGATGCGCTCCAGTTCATCGGCAAGATGCGCGCCCCACGCCGGTTCACCCCGGGTGAAGGCGTTTTCCTGCAGATTGTGCGTGTGCGGCAGATGATCCACACCGACCAGCAAGGGTCCGAAGGATTTGCGATTGCCGGCGATACCGCCGACCGACATGCCGCCGAAACCGACGCCATGATAGCCGCGCTCGCGCCCGATCAGACGGGTGCGCGACCCATCGCCACGCACGCGATGGTAGGCCAGCGCGATCTTGAGAGCGGTATCAACCGATTCCGAACCTGAATTGGTGTAAAACACCTGGCTGAAACGGCCGCCGGTGTATTGCTTCAAACGCTCCGCCAGCTCGAATGCGGCCGGGTGCCCCATCTGGAAAGACGGCGCATAGTCGAGCGTGGCGATCATTTCCTGCACCGCCTTGACGATTTTCGGCTGCGCGTGTCCGACCGGCACGCACCACAAGCCGGCCGTGCCGTCGAGCACTGTATTGCCCGCGACATCGCGGTAATACATGCCCTCCGCCGACACCAGCAGGCGCGGGCTCGCCTTGAAATCGCGGTTTGCCGTAAAGGGCATCCAGTAGGCGGACATGTCTTGAGACTCTGGCTGTTGGCTCATTGCTCTATTCCGTAATCTAGTTGGTTGTGCAGCTCATTATTGCAGCTACAATTCGCATTGTTAGATACACTTCGCATTTACCCGAAAAACTGTACTGCCCATTCATGAGCACTGTACTGCCGACAGTGCATAGACAGGCAATCATGGCGCGACAACGACCCGAGAACTTCAACCTGGCACTGGATGCTGATTCCGAGCTCGGCCTCGTCGACCAGGTATCTGCGGCGCTTGCCCGAATGATCGAGAGCGGCCAACTGCGCACGGGCGAGCGTCTGCCCTCGGTCCGCCAGTTTGCCTCCGCGCAGGGCATCAGCATTTCCACTACCGTCGAAGCGTATGAACGGCTGGTCGCCACCGGGCTCGTCCTTGCCCGGCGCGGCGCCGGCTTCTTCGTGCAACAACGGGATGCCGCACGAAACGCCGGGCGGCCGGTCATCCCGTCCAATCCGATGATCGATTCCGCCTGGCTGCTGTCGGAAGTATTCGCCGACGACCGGGTGCCGATCAAGGCCGGCTGTGGCTGGCTGCCGAACAAATTGCTGGACGCCGAAGGTTTGCACCTGGCCGAACGACGCGCGGTACGCGCCTCCGCGACGCAGCAAGTCGGGTACGGCCATCCCTACGGTTATGTGCCCCTGCGGCAGAGCATTGCGCAGTTTCTTGGCCGCTGGGCGCTGGAAGTATCGCTCGATCAAGTGGTCACGACGCACGGCGCGACGCAGGCACTCGACCTGATCGTGCGAACCATGATCAAGCGCGGCGATACGGTGCTGATGGAAGATCCGGGTTATTGCAATCTGCTGGCGATTCTGCGACTGGCGGACGTGAACGTAATCGGCGTGCCGCGCCTGCCGACGGGCGTGGACATCGACGCACTGGAGCGATTGGCACGCGAGCACCGGCCGAAACTGTTTTTCACCAATCCGATCCTGCAGAATCCGACCGGCACCTCTTACACGCCGGCTTGTGCCATGCGCGTGCTGCAGATCGCCGAGCGGCATAATTTCTGGGTAGTGGAAGACGACTTGTACCGTGAGCTGGCGCAGCCGACCGATCCCATGCTGGCTGCGCTGGACGGTCTGCAGCGCGTGATTTATGTCGGTGGATTCTCGAAGACCATCGCACCTTCGCTGCGCATGGGATTTGCCGCATGCCGGCCTGAACTTGCGCGCGAGCTGGCACGCACCAAGATGGCCCTGACGCTGACCAGTTCCGAACTCACCGAACGGCTGGTACATACCGTGCTGACCGAAGGGCATCACCGCAAGCATGTGGAGCGCCTGTCGGCATCGCTGATGACCTCGCAGGCACATATCGGCGCCAGACTGGAAAAGGTCGGCCTGATCCCGTTTGCAGCGCCGCGCGGCGGCATGTTCTATTGGGCCAGGCTCGATCGACCGGACATGAGCGCGCGGGAGATTGCAGACCGAGCGCTGCAAAAAGGCATCTGGCTGGCGCCGGGCGAGTTCTTTCAACTATCCGAGCCCGCCTATCCCTGGTTTCGCTTTAACGTCGCCTATTCGGATGCGCCGGAGCTGATCGAGTTTTTCCGCAAGCTCTAACCCTAGAATGGAATCGCGTCATCCTCGTATTCATAGCGCGCAGGCTGCGGCCGTGCCTGTTGCGACGTGGTGGCCGCCTTGCCGTCAACATGCGTTTCTTCGTCGGACTCATGGTTGGAAGGCCGCGCGCCAAGCATGCGCATGTCGTCCGCAATGATCTCCGTCACGTAACGATCCACATCATCCTTGCCGGTCCACTTGCGCGTCTGCAAGCGCCCTTCGACATAGACGTGCGATCCTTTTTTCAGATACTGGCCGGCGATTTCGGCGAGCTTCCGATACAGCACGATGCGATGCCATTCCGTCGCCTGTTTCTTTTCGCCGCTGGCCTTGTCCTTCCATGTCTCGGTGGTGGCGAGCGCAAGATGCGCGACCGCGTCACCGCCCATCGTGGTGCGCATTTCGGGATCGTGTCCGAGATATCCGATCAGAGTCACTTTGTTCAGTGTAGCCATGACAATCTCCATGTGGATTGATCTAATGAATTTCTAGCCGTACACCCTGCTCACAGTGGGCACCCGGCACCGGCATCCCGGCCTTCAGCGCCGCAGCGATCGCTTTCTTGTTGGGCGTCGGCGGCGGAGGTTCGTGATAGGTCAGATAGGTCGGGGGCAATTCGGCGGCAGAGTCGACGACCACCACCGGCGGATTCTTCTTGACTGCGATCGAGAACAGCGCTGTCGTTGCTCGATCGCGTTGCGCCATCCGCATGACATCGAGAATCAGTTTGCGACCGCGCTCCGCAGCACGCTGCAAGGCGGCATGCCGGGCTTCGAGGCCGGCAATGGTCTCTTGCACGCCGCGATCGGCGGACTCGATGTTGCGCACCATTTTCGCCAGGTTCTCCAGCTGCTCGTCGAGCGGTCCGGAAATGCTTTCCAGCGTATCCGCGATCACCTGCTCATCGTCATGCCGATCGGCCAGCAATTCGGCAAGCTGCCTGTACTGCGCAGCGAGTTCGAAGGCTTCAAACACCGGATTCATGCTGGCTCTCCCATTTCCTCATGTTCTTCCAGCTCGGCCTTGCGCCTGTCCTTTGCCTGGGTCAGTTCGGACAACGCAGCCGAATCGGACAAGGCGTTGGCGGCGCGATAGGCGGTGGAGAAGGCCTTGAACAGCTCATCCAGCGAACGCGCATGGTCGATGGAATCGATCAGCTCGTTCTTTTGATCGGCGAGCATCGTCTTGCGCATGATCGGGAAATCCTCTCCGGAATCCAGCCAGCCAAGAAGCTTGTGTCCGGTCTCGATTTCAGGGCGGAAGATCATGTTGTCGAACAAGCGTGTGCGGTCCTTGCCGACGTAGGCCATGTGCTGCACGTCGAGTTCGAAGAAGGTGGTGAATTCGTATTCGATGCCGTCGCGCATGATCGGCGCCAGGCCGATTTTGCGCACCACCTGCTTGCCGGTCCGCTCGTCCTTCTCCTGCACGTATTCCGTCTTTGCGCGCATGGTTGCGATGATGTGGCAAGGGCTTTGCAGCAAGGCCTCGACCAGCGCGTTATGCTCCGGCGTCACCTGCCGCCATGCCTGCCAGCTATTGCCCGACTTGTCGGCGATCTTGCCCTGACGGTCGAGCGAACCACCTTCGCCGCTCCATGCATGCGTCAGACTGTCGACGATGATCGTGGAAACACCGGCATCCTCAAGCGCATGAATCGCTTCAATATACCGGCTGGGCGTGTACGGCGGCGTCAACGACAGCACGTCGTAGCCTTCCGGCAGCAGATCGGCGTACAAGTCGCCGCTGCCATGTTCGGTGTCGATCATGCCGATGCGGCCACCCAGGCCGCTGGCGATCAGCAATGCGGAATAGGTTTTGCCGCTGCCCGCGGGCCCCGACATGCCAAGACGCAGCTTGGCCCGGCGTTTCGTCGCACGATGAATTTCAAATGTACTCATGATAAGTCGCTTCCTTTCCTTGTCCTCGTTTTCAAACTGCTCAAGACGGCCAAGTTGCGCATACCACTGCAGTCCGCCGTCATCAACATCAGCGTGGCAATCCATTTCCTATCCTCGACGAATCGATTCGATTCATCTTTCCTGCGACCAATAAGGTTGCTTTAATAAACGCACTGACTCGCTTCGTTTTCCCGTCGCTCAGCTCAGTGCAAGCTTTTCATTTCCAGACGCGCGATGATCTCTTTGGCCTCCGTCGTGACAGTGGCTTCCGGTAACAACTGTTCGACATGCGCAGCGGACAAGCGCCGCTTCTCCACCGCCTCCAGCAGCACGCGCCTGCGACCAGCGACATCGCTGCCCAGCGACGGTACCCAGTGCGGCGGCACATGCCGCAGTCGCGCATCGAGCACCGCTTTCGCATAGGTGTCGCGAAACGCCATGCGGGCACCGCCGACATCGCCCGCATTCAGCAATTGCAGTGCAACGCCCCATGCCTGGGCCATTTCATCCGTCCAGACCACTGAACTCAGTTCGCTTCTCGGCATCATCGACCATGCCTCATCCGCATCCGGCCTTCCATCGTCGATGCGCGCGAGAATGTCCGGAATCTTCACGGGCCCCTGCAATTCCTTCCGACAGCGCGACAAAGCAGCCAGCACTGCCGCTTCATCAAAATCGCTCAGATCGCCGGCCAACAATTCGGCCGCAGCAGGAGACAATGCCTGGCCACAGACCTCTGCCGTCAGTGCAATTGCTTCGACCAGCAGTCGGCTTGGCGCCTCGCACGCACCGGTGGCGTACGTGTCCGTGTTTGTCCATCGTGGGTAATGCATTTCCTTCTTTCCCATAAAAATCCGGCCATCAGCCGCCGGCTTTACGCTTGCTTCGCATGCATACCTGGCGGCATGAATGTTTGACCATGGCACTATTGCGCCTGGTCATCCAGGCTTGAGCAAAACGCAATGCAACGCAAAAATGCTTCCAATTTGGTTGTATTAGATCAACAAAAAATCGACTTCCTGAGTTACACTGTTTTGCGGCAAGCAGCTCAGGCAAATGCAGCTCCTACCCGGTCCCGAAACATCACGCTGCGACCAAAGGAATATTCGATATGACGATGGACAGCGCAAAAATCAGACACAAAAACTTTCAGAAACTGTTTGCCGATTTCATCGACCAGCACCCCGATCTTCCACAACGCGGCATGCTCAAGCTGTTCGCGAACAAGTTGAATTTGTCAGACCGCTATCTCAGCCATATCAAATGCAACCGCAAGAACATCGGGAGCAACATCGCCCGCTCGATCGAGGAGCAGTTGGAGCTGCCGCATGGCTGGATGGATCGCGAGCACGACACACTCCATATGCCTGTCGATGAAAAAGAAAAACTGTTCGTCGAAACGGCCCTCACTCTATTCCGATCCCAACCGACGGAAGCGCGCGAAATGATGATTGATTTGCTGCGCCAGCGCCTTCAGGCACCAAAGCGACAGCAGGCAAAATATCGCGAACGAAACATCGACTGAAGCGAGTTTCACGCATATAGCATCTTCGGCCGCGCCATCCTCGTTCGCGTAAATACAGCCCCGATCCATTTCTTCTCATATCAACAATCCCGAATGCAGGCTCCCCGCATTCCGCGGTGGCTCAGGTCTGTTTCAGGCCGGGAAAAATCAGCAGGCGAACTTGCGGCAGGATAGTCAGCGCGGATGAAGGCTAGCGTAAGCAAACTCAAGCACTGTATATAAGTACAGTAAATACTAAACAAACCGCGCCACAATATCAATACCTATTTGGTAGCTTTTTTAAAAAATCGTTGCGTTCGATTTTTTGTTTAACGAGCCACACGCATGGTTTGCAACATCTTGTTTATCAAGAAAAATAAGAAATATTGGCGCGGCACCCGGAAACGCGAGGCTTAACCACAGGTGGCGATGGTTCTTATTTTTTCAAGACTTTAGGCTACCAAACAGCGCGCTCTTCAGATATGAAAAAAGCCATGTCTCCATGGCATTTTTCATACTGGCCTGCTTGAACAATGTGTGGCTTGCGGATAGTCATTACCACAAGGAATTTACCTGGACGGCCGCCCCGCAGTCCTCACCGGCATCACTCCATTTCCCAGAGTTTTCCATCCGCAGTAATCAAAGCCGTCCTCAGCGTCTTCCCCGGAAAGACTTGTGCCGCAGCGAGTCGATAACGCGATAACTGCTGGCGATAAAGAATTCGTTCGCTGTCGAGCAGGTCGCGCTTGTAGTCGAGAATCCAGACTTCGTCATGGCAAACGACGGCGCGGTCAAAACGCAGCAATTCATCCCCGGTCATCACCTCCATCTCATTACGGGCAAAATGAAAGTGCGTTGGATTGAAGAAGCGCTCCAGCTCAGGCTTCGACAAGACTTGCAAGGCATGTTCGCGCACCGTGACGGCCATTGCCAATGTGCAGCGCAACCAGCGCGCAATCTGTATCGCGTCAGGCACGCATATCGGCCACCTCGGCAGATTCGTCAATCGTTCAAGCAAGGCGTGCAAGGCGATGCCTTCATCAATTGCGATGCTTTGCGGCGCGGCCGTCTCCTTGCGCTCGCCGAGAAGCGGCGGATTGAAAACAGGAATGCAGAATTCCGCATTGCCGGCGACGCCATCCGAAGCCAGCTCGACTTCCGCTTCAAACACGGTGGTCGGCACATTCTGCAGACGGTGGTACCAGCTACCCTTGGTTACCCCGTCCTCCAGCGTGCCGCGGGCGCCTGCCACGCCGCTGACGATCAGGATATGCTTCGCGCGGGTGATGCCGACATACAAGAGGTTCCAGTCTTCCTGCTGCTTGAATGCTTCTTCCGCCGCAAACAGGGCATCGCGCGCGGCGCCGCGTTCCTGTCTGCGGCCGAAGCAGGAAAAATGCGTCGGCGCGTCCGCATCCTGCGGCCAGTCGCACAGAATGCCGCAGTCGTCGCGCGCAGGCTCGCTGTGATTGGTATCAACCATGACGACGATCGGCGCTTCCAGCCCCTTTGCACTGTGAATGGTCAGGATGCGAACGGCGTCCACCGCGGCGTCGACGGCCGCTTCATCCGGCGCGTCGCTTTCGGCTCCCTTCTTCAGCAAGCGCAATGCATCGATGAATTTCGGCAGGCTCGGATAGCGGCCGGAATCCAGGTTCAGCGCCAGTTCGGTGAAGGCCTCGATATTGCCAAGCACCTGCGCACGGACCACCGGTTGGGCAGCCTGCGCATAACGCGCGACCAGTTCGCCCTGATGGAGTATCACGTCGATCAGGTCATGCACCGGCAGGCGCGGTGCCGCGTCGAGCCATTGCCTCAGCAACTGCACGGCGCGCAGGATGGCCGGCGATGCGTCCGCCGCGCCTTGCATGCGCTCCCACCAGGCAGGCTCGCTGCGCTGGGCGAGTGCAATCAGATCATCATCGCTTGCCCCGAAAACCGGTGACTTCAGCACATGCGCGAGCGCACGGTTGTCGCCCGGCGTGATCAGAAAACTCAAGAGCGCGATCAGGTCCGCCACCTCCAGCGACTCCAGCAGACCACCTCGCTTGCCCGACACAAACGGAATGCCTGCTTCGCGCAATGCGCTTTCATAGGCAGTCAGATAGGTCCGCTTCTTCACCAGAAGCATCACGTCGGACCACTTCGCCGGCGTCCCATTTGCGGTCAATTCGCGCATCGCATTGATGATTGCGCGCGCCACTGCCCGCCCCTCTTCCACGCGACGTTCGTCATCTTCTTCGGGTCGCGGTGTACTTAGCGGATCGCGCAATGCGAAGGTCGTGACCGCAGCCACTTCATTCTCCGCTGCCCGGATCAGGGGCAGGCGCCACACCATGCCACCTTGTGCGCCAAGTGTTGTCTGCGGCGAGAAAATCGGATTGGCGGTGAAACTCGCATTGAGTATCTCGATAATGGCAGCCGCATTGCGGCGCGTCCGGTTGGTACGCAGCACATCCGCGGCAAGCTGCGCAAGCATGTCGCGTGCGGCGATGAAAACCCGCGGCTCGGCGCGTCGAAAGCGGTAGATCGACTGTTTGGGGTCGCCCACCACGAACACGCTCGGCTTCTGCGCATCGTCGCCGTAAGCGGCCAGCCAAGCTCGCACGATGCTCCATTGCAGCGGATTGGTATCCTGGAACTCGTCCAGAAGGATATGCCGGTAGCGCGAGTCGAGGCGGCTCTGCAGATAGGCGGCATGGCCTTCGTCGGTCAGCAAGCGATAGGCATGCCATTCCAGGTCGCCGAAATCGAACACGCGCTGCTCGGCCTTGACCGCCTGGTAATGGGCCAGATAAGCATTTCCCGCAGCGAACAGCGCTTCATTCAGCGCCAAGACCTGGCACTCGAAGCTGCGTTTGCGGAGCTGTTTGAGCTCTTCGCCGATCGCTTCAAATTCCGCATCGAAGACATTGCAGCCGTCGATTCCCAGCTCTTGTTCCAGCGCCTTGGTGAGGTCCTTGGTCTTTTGATTCTTGCGCGCGTCGCCATCGCTGTCGAAGAACTCGTGACAAAGCGCATCGAATGTCTCGATGCTCGCGCCAGCGCTCAATGCCTTCTCGATCGCTGTGGCGCGCTTCTGGTTGACCGCCGTACCGCGCCCGAGCAGCGATGCGACCTTGCTGACGCGCGCTTGCAGTTTCCCGTCAGTCCACAGCGACAGCCTCGCGTCGGCGATGCCATCCTCGCCGCACAGTTCACGCAGCCATTCCAGTGGCACGTGCTGGCCGTCTTGTGTAATCGCCCACCATTCCGCCCGTTTGTCGACGAATGCATCAAGCAAACGCCTGGCGTTCCAGTCGCCGACCATTTCGTACAGCGACATCAGCGCCTGTCGCACATCCCGTTGATCGTCCACGTTCAGCGCTTGCATGAATCGGCTGTACGCATCCATTAGCAGCTCGCCGGTCGCCTCGGTCAGCGTATAGCCGTGAGGCACGCCGGATGCGAGCGGAGCAATCTGGATCAAGCGTGCGAACCAGCTATGGAAGGTGTCGATCGAAAGGCTCTGCGGACTCGCGAGTACGCGCTCGTACAAGGCACGTGCAGCAGGCAGCACGCGCGGCAGGTCCGCCTCATCGATCCCGCGCTCCAATAACAGGTCGCGTACCGCGTGCTCCGGTTGCAGCGCGAGTTCATGCAGCAACTGCAAAAGGCGCTCGCGCATTTCCTGCGCGGCCTTTCGGGTGAAGGTGATCGCAAGCAGCTCCGACGGCTCGGCTCCGGCCAGCAGCAGGCGCAGCATGCGCGCCACCAGCAGCCATGTCTTTCCACTGCCGGCGCAAGCCTCTACCACAACAGAGCGCGCGGGGTTGCATGCAATCCGCGTAAATTGCATCGCATCGACCGCCTGGCCGTTCGCTTCGTAGGCGCGTGGAGAACCGGTCTGCGTGCGCATCACCACGCTCCCTTGCGGCACAACCCGCGCACTTCGCAGTACACGCACACACGCTCGATGCCGTATGCGGCCAAGGGCGCTCCCTGCGCTATCGCGCCTATGCTCGCGGCAATCTGCATCTCCAGCATCTGTTGCCAATCGGTGTAGTTCTTCGCCTCGGCATCGCCGGTCTTGTCCTTGGTGATTTCCAACGCGACGAAATGCGCGGCGGATACCGGCAAGTCGGACAAGATGCCATAGAAGGCCAATTGATGGTCCTCGGCTTCCTTGATCTTGTCGCGCAGAATCTGCAGCGGCTTGGTCTTGTAGTCGAGCACGGCACGCTCTCCATCGCCGTTTTCATCGATGCGGTCGATATAGCCGTGCAATGTAACCTGTCCTCCGTCCCAGGACAGAATCTTGTCGAAGCGTTTTTCCCCTGCGACGAAGCGCCAGCCCTGGTCTTCCCTTTCGTTGGCCCAGGCAAGATATGCGGGAATCACTTTCTGCCATCGCGCGTAATAGCCCAGCGCGGCCGCACTCTGCGAAAGCGCTTCGGCAAATACCTTTTCCGTGATGTCGCGCAGCAGGCTCTCACGCTCGGCAGGAGCGACGTTCAGGTCGCGCACACTTTCATGATAGGTTTTCAAGATTGCATGCAGCCAGTCGCCATAGTCGCGCTTTTCCGGCATGTCGGACAATTCGTCGAGCCCGTTCAAACCGAGCATGCGCGTGGCGAAAAACTGATAGGGGCAGGCCACGAGACTGTTATAGCCGCTGGCGGACAGCTTGCGCGGCAATAGCTGCGGTGCGATCGGCGCAGGCATGACGGGCGGCATGGAACGCAGCTCTTGCGGCGCGATCTCGGCGCGATGCATCGGCAGTTTGTCAGCGCCAGCGCGCTCCAGCGTCAGTTGCAGTCGCTCTATCCAGCTACTGATCGCATTCGGCTCGCCGTTCTTTTGCGACTGCCACGACAACACCACTTCAGGAGCCGCGCTTAACAACTCGGCGAAATCGCGCAACTGCGTGCGCTGCCGCACCTCGCGCGTCGCCAGTCCAAGTTCGCGTCGGACGGCATTGGCAAAAAACAGGGTTTCCTGCGAGTCCGATGGCAAATGGTCCGCGTCCGCGCCCACCATAAGCACGGCATCGAAGTTTCGAAGTCGAGCGCCGTTCAGATGCAGCATCACGACGCGCCGGTCGGATTCGATCGACACGAACGGCGTCGATTCAAGCTGCAGGCTGAGAAATGCGCGCCATTCCGAGAACGAGAACGAATGTGTCACTGCCTGACAGTCCTGCATCAGCATGTCAAGCAGCGCAATCACCTGGGAGCCGGCCGCATCGGCCGCCAGCGCGTCGCGCATGCCTAGCGATTCGAGCGCAGCGCTGGTCACCTCGCCCCATTCTCCAAGTGTCCTTCGCCCGCTGAACAGGCCGGCCTGCTCGGCAATCCGCTGCAGCAGTTCCCTTGCCTGCGGCGCATCCCTCAGTGCGGACAGTACCGCATCCCAGCCGCCCAGCACGTTGAAACGTCGAACCGCATGTTCGATCTCCATCACGCGCGCGGCCTTGTCCGCCATGTCGGGAAGCAGGAAAGGCGACTTCAGCAAATCGAGCAGCGCGACAGTTTCCGCCCGTGTACTGACAACATCGAGCAAAGCCGCAATTGCCGCAGCGGTCCGCGTCGTGGACAGCTTCCATCCCGTTTCATCCGCGACGAAAATATGTGCGCGCTCCAGCAAGGCGCGGATCCGTCGCGCGACCACGCGGTCCTGGGCAATGATCGCAATGCGGCTCTTGCCTGCTTGCAGCCAGTTGATCACCGTTTGTGCGCCGCATCGCGCCTCCTCTTCCAGGCTGTCGGCTTCCGACAGCGCCAGCCCTCGCGGCGTCACGATTTCGCTCGCACCGAGGGCGAGGAACGAATCGCGACCGTCTTCGTCCAATATCTCCGGCCAGGCACTCGCAAACACGCTTGCAACTGCGTTGGCGCGCCAGTCCGGCAGGACGGGCAATAGTGTTTGTTTGTCCCCGTAAGCTTTCAGGAAAGCCGTTTGCAGGCTGTCCGGCGCTTCGGAGTTGATCCATATCAAGGGGGCGTCGGCGTCAGCCGCCAATCGCATCATGCGGGCAAAGCAGACCGCTGTCGCATCGCTGGCGTCGAGCTGGCTTTTCCACAATGACCACACTAATTGCGCCTCGTCCGACAGGATGTTGCGGGCAGGCAGCGGCAATTGTTCCAGCGCTGCATGCCATCGCTCCTCGGCAGCATCGGGCGACAGTTGCATGGAAGGAAGCAAGGCGGTCGTCAATTCGTCGAACAGCGTCAGCAGCATCTGCGCCAATGGCAGCAGATCAGTATTGCGCCTTGCGGAAAACAGCTTTTTCAGCCACGCGTGCTGCCGTAGTTCGGCGTACAGCAGCATCATGCGCTCGCTACCGGGTGTCGCGACTGCCTCATGCTCTTCTGGCGGCAGCATTGAAAGCCAGGCGGACATGGTGGTGATCCGCGGCGGAATGAAAGGCCGGCCAAGGCATGCCGCCAAAGCCGCTTTCAGATGTTGGGCATGCACGAATCCCGGAACCACCACCCGCACGCTCGATAAATCGCGCAATTGCGGATCGGCGTCTGCCAGGGGCCCGTTTTCCAGCAAGGAGTGCGCAAGTACGGGCCAGAAATCGGCGGACGGCGGAATCAGCAAAGGGCGCAGCAGCATGAAGGTTCGCTAAGAGTTTGGGCCGGGTGGGGAAACGATAGCGCAAGCAATGCGCCCGAATGTGTTCGCCATTTTATGCGAGTCGGTCAAAAATTAAGACGCGTCTCTACACTTTTCGTAAAAATCGGTTATGATTTACCCAACACCCCGCCGCATTACGTCTTGCAGCACCCTTCAATATCCTTGAACTCGTGCATGACGTCTCCACTTGCTTGTTACCACCCCGTACACGCTGTTCACGGAAATTGAGTAAGATTAGCAGGCGTGCAGGCGCATAAATTGACATCTTAGAGACCCTCACATCGAGGAAACCATGAGCGAAAACATTAAACACATCACTGATGCGTCCTTCGATTCGGACGTTCTGAAATCCGACAAGCCGGTACTGGTCGACTTCTGGGCCGAATGGTGCGGCCCCTGCAAGATGATCGCCCCGATCCTCGAAGAAGTGGCAAAAGAATACGATGGCAAGCTGCAGATCGCGAAAATGGACGTCGACGCCAATCAGGCGGTTCCGGCCAAGTTCGGCATCCGCGGCATTCCGACGCTGATCCTGTTCAAGAACGGCGTGCCCGCCGCACAGAAAGTCGGCGCAATGGCAAAAGGACAGCTGACGTCCTTCATCGACAGCAATATCTGACGCCGACGAGGCGGTGCGTCCGCACCGCCTGTTTCGCGTTTTAACTTTACCCGTTTGATCATCCTCGCAGTTCCCTCCCCCACCTGACTTTTCCCATCTCGGGACACTCACTATGCATTTATCTGAACTTAAGCAGCTCCACGTCTCTGCCTTGCTGGAAATGGCGATCGGACTTGAAATCGACAACGCGGCCCGTCTGCGCAAACAGGAATTGATGTTCGCAATCCTGAAGAAGCGCGCGAAGGCCGGCGAACAGATTTTCGGCGACGGCGCACTCGAAGTCCTGCCCGACGGCTTCGGCTTCCTGCGCTCGCCAGACGCCAGCTACATGGCGTCCACTGACGACATCTATATCTCGCCTTCGCAAATCCGCCGTTTCAACCTGCATACCGGCGATTCCATCGAAGGCGAAGTCCGCACCCCGAAGGACGGCGAGCGCTACTTTGCATTGGTGAAGGTGGACAAGGTCAACGGCGAAGCACCGGAAGCATCCAAGCATCGCATCCTGTTTGAAAATCTGACACCGCTGCATCCGAACAAGGTGATGACCCTTGAGCGGGAAATGCGCGGCGACGAAAACATCACCGGCCGCATCATCGACATGATCGCGCCAATCGGACGCGGTCAGCGCGGCCTGCTGGTGGCATCCCCGAAGTCCGGCAAGTCCGTGATGCTGCAGCATATCGCGCACGCCATCACAACCAATCACCCGGACACCGTGCTGATCGTGCTGCTGATCGACGAACGCCCGGAAGAAGTGACCGAAATGCAGCGCTCGGTGCGCGGCGAAGTGGTCGCTTCGACCTTCGACGAGCCGGCCACACGCCACGTGCAGGTCGCCGAAATGGTGCTGGAAAAAGCCAAGCGCCTAGTCGAAATGAAGCGCGACGTGGTGATTCTGCTGGACTCGATCACGCGTCTGGCACGTGCCTACAACACCGTGATCCCCGCCTCCGGCAAGGTGCTGACCGGCGGTGTCGATGCCAATGCGCTGCAACGTCCGAAGCGCTTCTTCGGCGCGGCGCGCAACGTCGAGGAAGGCGGCTCGCTGACCATCATCGCGACCGCGCTGATCGAAACCGGCAGCCGCATGGACGACGTGATCTACGAAGAATTCAAGGGCACCGGTAACATGGAAGTGCATCTCGAGCGCCGCCTGGCCGAGAAACGCGTCTACCCGGCAATCAACCTCAACAAGTCCGGCACTCGCCGCGAGGAGTTGCTGATCAAGCCGGACCAGCTGCAAAAGATCTGGATCCTGCGCAAGCTCCTGTACGGCATGGACGAGATCGAGGCAATGGAATTCATCCTCGACAAGATGAAGTCGACCAAGAACAACGCCGAGTTCTTCGAACTGATGCGACGCGGCGGAAGCTGATCGCTCCACCCTACGGCGAAAACGGGCGCTTGCAGGGCAGGCGTCCGTTTCGTTTGCGAGTCGCACAAGCAACTTCGCAAACCCATGATTTTATTGTACAATCTCCCGTTTTCACCCCCGGCAAGTGATTGGCAATCGGGTCAAGAAGCAACAGGACCGACGAAGTGCCGGTTGGCTACCAAAACATTCCAGAGGAAAAACATGAAAGAAGGCATTCACCCCGATTATCGCGAAGTCGTTTTCCAGGACATGTCCAACGACTTCAAATTCGTCACGCGTTCCACCATCCAGACCAAAGAAAAGATCACCTTCGAAGGCAAGGAATATCCGCTGGTGAAGCTGGAAGTGACCGCTGAATCGCATCCGTTCTTTACGGGCAAGCACAAGATCGTCGACACGGCCGGCCGCGTGGAAAAATTCCGCCAGAAGTTCGGCAATCGCGGTTCCAAGACCCAGACCGCGGGCTGATCCTTGCCGTACTGAGCAAAAAGGCAGCCATGGCTGCCTTTTTTGTTTTATCGCGCAGTCTTGCGGCGACTTTTGCGGCACAATATCGCCGGGCTCAATAAAATCCTAGAAAAAGCAAGGCGGTCCAGAAAACATCAGACGCGAAAAAATCAGACCCTTGTTTCAACGAGCTTGCGGTCGGATCCGGAATCAGACACACGCTCGGTCTCTTCTTGACTATTTTCGCGCCTTTATGCTTTTCGCGGCCGCATCAAAGAACAAGCCAACCATCCCCACATGAAGCCAGTCCGCCTCCCCGCAGCCGCCACGAATGCGCTTCCACGCTGGGTCCTGTTCGCACTCTGCCTGCTTTACATACTGCCCGGCCTGATAGGCCGCGACCCATGGAAGACCGATGATGCCGCCGGGTTCGGTATCATGTGGACCATGGCGCACGGTGGACTCGACGATTGGCTGTGGCCGCATATCGTAGGATTGCCTGCAGCCGACAAGGGACCGCTGGCGTTCTGGATAGGCGCTTTCTGCATCAAGCTGTTCGGTAGCGTGCTGGGCGACGCAGGCGCGGCGCGCATTGCGACAGTGGGCTTCTTCCTGCTTGGCTCGCTTTCCGTCTGGTACACGACCTACCTGCTGGGCCGCCGGCCCGAGGCCCAGCCGCTGCGCCTCGCATTCGGAGGCCAGCCGGAACCCAGCGATTACGGCCGAACACTGGCCGATGGCGCGTTGCTCATTTATCTCGGCTGCCTCGGCTTGCTGGTCCACAGCCATAGCACCAGCGCAGAAGCCTTGCAGGTATCGCTGATCGCCTTCTCACTCTACGCAAGCGCTCGTCTGTTCGAGCTGCGCACATGGCGCGCTGCGGCACTGCTTGGACTTGCACTCGGCCTGTCGGTGCTGGCGCGCGGCTGGGTCCTTCCGCTTGCATTGTGGGCCGGGCTGCTCATGCTGACATCGCTGCGCGAGCGCTCGCTCCTGCTCAAATTGTGTGCGATTGTCCTGCCGATCGCAGTCATGGTGGCTGGCTCCTGGATTCTCGCCTGCCGCATCGTGCGCCCGTTCAACAGTTCACCCTATGACGCATGGATGCTCTGGAACTACCAGCAGCTCGCCCTGCCGTCCTGGGACAACATCAAGCATCTCTTCAAGAACGGCATCTGGTTCGCATGGCCGGCCTGGCCGTTCGCCGGATGGGCGGTATACGCCTGGCGCAGACAATACCAGGCGCCACATATCACCTTGCCGCTGAGCTTCTTTGGCGTTTCCATTTTACTTATCCTGTTCAGTGGCCATTCGGACGAAAGCATCTTGCTGCCAATGCTGCCGCCGCTGGCGATTCTTGCGGCATTCGGCTTGCCGACCATGAAGCGCGGCGCGATCAATGCGGTGGACTGGTTCTCGGTCATGACTCTGACAACTTGCGCTGGCTTCATCTGGCTCGGCTGGATAGCCAAGCAGACCGGCTGGCCGGCGCAATTGGCGCGAAATGCCTTCAAGCTCGCGCCAGGATTCAAGCCCGAGTTCAGCCTGATCGCTTGTGTGGTTGCCACCCTTGCCACCGCCGGCTGGTTCGTCCTGGTTCACTGGCGCGTATCGCGACGTCCTTCCGTGCTATGGCGCGCAGTCGTGCTGTCCTCCGGCGGCGTGATCTTATGCTGGCTGCTGTTGACCACCTTGTGGATGCCATGGATCAATTACGGCAAGAGCTATGCGGGCGTGGCGAAGCAACTTGCCGAGAAGCTTCCGCAAAGCCAGTACTGCATCGATACGAATATTGGTCCGGCACAACGCGCATCATTTGCTTACTTCGGACACGTTTCCTTTGCACAGTTCGACAACGCGCATTGCGATTACCTGCTGTTGCAAGACAATAACGGCAGAAAACCGAATGCCAAAACAACGAACCCGCCCAGCAATGCATGGCGGTTGTTGTGGAATGGACGTCGTCCGTCCGACCGTGACGAGCGATTCCGTCTCTATCAACGCGTGAACTGACGTTGCAAGACGCTCATCGACCCTCCTTCATTCGCCGCATCGGTGCCCTGGCGTGGCCACTATTGATCGGGCAACTGGCAGTCATTGCCAACGGAGTCATCGACACTGCAATGACTTCGCGCTTTTCGGCCACCGACCTCGCCGCCCTCGCTGTCGGTACGTCGATCTACATCAGCATTTTTGTCGGCTTGAATGGCGTGCTTGCTGCGCTCTCGCCCGTAATCGGTCAGTTGTTCGGCGCGCAACGCTTCAAGGCTATTGGCGCCGAAGTCAAGCAAGGGATTTGGCTTGCGCTGTTCCTGACGGTGATCGGCTGCCTTGCCTTGCTATTCCCGCAGCCCTTGCTGTCGCTCGCTCATGCTTCCAGCGCGCTGAATGACAAGGCATCGCTTTATCTGCGCATTCTCGCGCTGGCACTGCCGGCCACTCTGGGCTTTCGTATCTATGCCTCGCTTAATACCGCGATTGGCCGACCGAAAATGGTGATGGCCTTGCAGATCGGCGCGCTGGCGCTCAAGGTACCGCTTAACGCCCTGTTCATTTTCGGCGGCTTCGGCATCCCGGCTCTGGGCGGGCCAGGGTGTGCGGTAGCAACGGGAATCACCGTCTGGGTGATGTTTCTGATATGTGGCCTCATCGTGCGCGTCAATCCATCCTACCGGCTGTTCGGCGTGTTCGGCACCGGCCTTGTCGGACCGGTTTGGACCGCACAGCGCGAACTGCTCAAGCTCGGCATTCCGATGGGACTGAGTTATCTGATCGAAGTGACCGCATTCACCTTCATGGCCTTGTTCATTGCGCGCCTGGGAGACATTGCGGTAGCCGGGCACCAGATCACCGCCAATTTCGGCACCGTGCTGTACATGATCCCGCTGGCGATCGCAAACGCGACAGGAACGCTGGTTGCGCAGTCGGTCGGCGCTCGCGATTTATCCACGGCGCGGCGCATCGGATACGCCGGCATTCGCCTGGCCGCCGTCCTGTCGGTGACGATAGGATGCATTGTGTGGCTGGCACGGGGAGCGATTGTGCGGGCCTATACACCGAATGAAGCCGTCATCGCGGCGGCGCTCCCCTTGTATGTATTCATCGCCTTCTACCAGTTGTTCGACGCGGTCCAGGTCACTACCGCATTCGTATTGCGCGCATACAAGGTCGCCGTCATTCCCACGCTGATGTATGCCGTCGCGCTCTGGGGTGTCGGTTTGGGAAGCGGCTACGTGCTGGGCCTGAACCCGTTCGGCATCAGCCCGCGTGTGTTGCAGGGCGCAGCCGGCTTCTGGATGGGCAATAGCGCCGCATTGGCACTTGTCGGTGCCGGCCTGCTCTGGTATCTACGACAAGTGCAACGCAAAGTTGAACAGGTTAATTGATACTGCAATCTCGGTGAGATGCGCTTGCTGATCAGACTTTCATCGGCAAAATCACCATCTGCAAGCTTTCAAAGTGCAGGCGTCGTTGGATGGCGAGGGCCGCCTGGTTGTGCAACAACCGGGTGAACCAGTTGTCGTGTTCGAAGACCAGTTTGCTGGTGAAGAAAATGGAACTCGGATATTCCTTGTTGATCGTTTCGCACAGCTTCGTTACCTCATCCACGACATCGGTACCGAAACCAAGATATGCTGCGGAGGCCATGCCATGGCTATGGCAAAAATCGACAAAGTATTTGAGCGTGGCATTCGCTTCGGCGCGCATATGCTCCACCGCGCCCTCGCCGCCGTAGGCATGCGCATCAACGGTGCGGGCATTGACGAAGATGAAGTTCTTGAAATGTCCCGGGAACATGCGCTGCACCCAGAGCAATGCATGCAAGCCGCCGCCGCGCGAGGAGCCGACGATGAACACTGCCGTCTGGTCCTGGGGATTCGGTTCGACCGGGCCGACATGGGAGCCGAAGGGCTGGTTCGCAAATACCTGATCGACTGAGTGAATCGCTTCCTTGGTATCGCGGTAGTGATTGCGTATGTAAATGCACAGGCCTGCAATCGCACCGATGATCACCGCCGCCGCCCAGCCGCCAGCCGTAAACTTTTCGACCAGCAGGACCAGAAGGATGCCGGCACAGATAACAAATCCGATGAGCGATAACAAGAAGCGGCGCAGCCAGTACCGCTGGTCCTTGTGTTGCCACCAATACAGGCACAGACCAAACAGAGAAATCGCAAAGGTCAGGAACACCGAAACCGAATACAGAACGACCAGCAAGGTAACACTGCCGCCGGTCCAGAACAGAATGGCCAGCGCGGCAACGCCCATCACCAGAATGCCGTTCTGCGTCACAAGGCGCGTGGACAGATAGCGGAATTTATGCGGCACCCAGGAATCCGCCGCCATGTTGGAGAGTACCGCCGGGCCGCCAAGAAAGCCCGTATTGGCGGCGACGAACAGGAGCCCTGCTTCAAAGGCAAGCACGAGCGTCAGAACGATGTTATTGGTCCAATCGCTGAGTCCGATACTCGCGATGATGGCGCGGAAAGTCGAAGCATTCAGCGTCTGCCCCTCAACCGGTTTCGCGTCCCACAACAAATAAAGGAGGATGATGCCGCTCGCAGTGAATGCAAGCGATAGCGCCATGTAAATCATGGTCATCTTGCCCGTATGCACGCGAGGTTCTGCCAGGATGTTGACGTTGTTGGAGACGGCTTCCAGGCCCGTATAAGTACCGCCGCCCTGCGAATATGCAAGCAATAGCATGCCGGCGACACTGATCCAGCCAATGTTGCTTGCCAGTGCCTTCGTCTCCGTCAAGGTGTTCGGCACCAGCTCCGGCAAGTGCGCCGCATGCGAAAAGATGCCGAAAACAATCAGCGCGAAATGCGTGACGACAAAGCCGAGGAAGATCGGCAAGAGAATGCGGATCGCTTCCTTCATGCCGCGCAGATTGAGAATAATCAGCACCGCAACGAAGAATGCCTCGGACCAGACCTTGTACGGTTGGAACCCGAGCGGCAGAAGCGATGCGAGCGCCTCGACGCCTGCAGCAACCGAAATTGAAACCGTCAATACATAGTCGAGAATCAGCGCGCATCCGGCAATCAAGCCGAGATACGGACCGACCAGTCGGGTTGCCACGCGATAGCCGCCGCCACCAGTCGGGAACAGTTCGATCACCTGGTTGTAGGCGAGCGCGATGATGAACACGGTAATCGCAGTGGCCAAGGCCATATACAGGCCAAGATGGCTGTGCTCACCGAGCGCGCGGAAGGTTTCTTCCGGACCGTAAGCGGAGGACGACAAACCGTCGGCTCCCAGTCCCACCCATGCCAAAAAGGCGACCAGCGCCAGGGAATGGCGCGTCTCGCTTTTCATGGGATCAAGTGCTTTGCCGAGGACAATCTCGCGGATTTTGGCAGGCTTCATTATTGTTGTTGGATTACCGGTGCTTGGCGGTTTTCACTGAGCGAAGTAGGCGATGATACGCCTTTCGATTCTGGTGTGACAACGTAATCGCGCCGCCGTGTGTTGCTCGATCGCTGCAAATAGGTGATAATACTAGCTTGTGTGTCGCCGAGATGGCGGAATAGGTAGACGCACGGGACTCAAAATCCCGCGCTGGAAACAGCGTGCCGGTTCGATTCCGGCTCTCGGCACCAAAGACCTGCAACAATATCAGCGCACCCTCGGCGGTGCGTTTTTCATTTCGGGCGGCGCTTTTCACGGCTTTCCGCCACTCCAATGCGTTCGACATCGATTCAGTATGACCGGCATAAACGTTCTATACTGAGCAAGTTGTGATGGCACAACGATCCATATCGCTTTTCCTTGCCTGTATCCGAAATCAACTTCCTGTCTGAAATAGCGTGATTCATGCCCGTCTCACTCGATAACCTGCTCGTCGTCGGCATTTCTTCCCGTGCCTTGTTCGACCTGGAAGCGGAAGAAGCAATTTTCCGCACGCAAGGGCTGGATGCCTATCGGCAGCATCAGATCGAGAATGAAAACGAGATCCTGAAACTGGGTGCGGGTTTCGCACTGGTGCGCGCATTGCTCAAGTTGAACGTGCTGGTCCACAACCAGCGTTTCGTCGAAGTCGTCATCATGTCGCGCAACTCGTCTGAGACGTCGATGCGTATTTTTAATTCAATCAAACATTACGACCTCGACATCACGCGCGCAGTTCTTTCCGGTGGCGCGCCGCTTTCTCCGTACCTGCGTGCATTCAACGTCAGCCTGTTCCTGTCGTTGCATGAAGACGATGTGCAGGCCGCGATCAATTCCGGCGTGGCGTCAGCCCTGCTCTACCAGAAGCCGGACAATGCCTTTGAGGAACTGGAGCAGATCCGCATCGCCTTCGATGGCGACGCAGTGATTTTTTCGGACGAGTCGGAACGGATTTTCCAGACGCAAGGCATTGAAGCATTCGAGAATCACGAGCGCGAAAATGCGATGAAGCCTTTGCCCGAAGGACCATTTGCACGCTTGCTGAAAGCGCTGTCCTATATCCAGAACAATTTCAAATCCACCGATGGAAGGGCAGCGCCGATTCGAACTGCGCTGGTGACTGCGCGATCTTCGCCGGCACACGAACGGGTGATTCGCACTTTGCGCGCATGGAATGTTGCAATTGACGAAACCTTCTTCATGGGCGGCGTTGCCAAGTCGGATGTACTGGCAGCCTTCAAACCCCATATCTTCTTCGACGACCAACCCGGGCATTGCGACCGCGCTGCGCCGCTGGTGCAAACCGGGCTCGTTCCGGTCAAGCAGATTTCTTAGCTAACATATGCCGTTCACCCCTCACGTGAGGGAGCGAACAGCACAGTTCTTCCGGTGAGATCAGCGATCCGCCACCGCATCCATCACGCACAGCGCGGCCATGTTCACAATGCGACGCACCGTGGACGACGGTGTCAGCACATGAACCGGCTTGGCGCAGCCGAGCAGGATCGGGCCGATCGCGATTCCGTTGCCCGCCGCTGTCTTGAGCAGGTTGTAGGAAATATTCGCGGCATCGATGTTCGGCAGGACCAGCAGATTGGCTTCGCGCGTGAGCGGCGAGTCGGGCATCATCGTCTTCAGCAATGCCGAGTCGAGTGCGGTGTCACCGTGCATCTCGCCATCGACTTCCAGATCCGGCGCCATTTCGCGAATGATGGCGAGCGCGGCCCGCATCTTTTTGGCGGACTCGCTGTTGCTGCTTCCGAAATTGGAATGCGAGAGCAAGGCGGCGCGCGGATGCAAACCGAAGCGACGCATTTCCTCCGCCGCCAGGATCGTGATTTCCGCGAGCTGTTCCGCCGTCGGGTTTTCGTTGACGTGGGTATCCACCAGGACGATCTGACGGTCAGGCAGGATCAGCGCATTCATCGCCGCATAGACGTTGACGCCTTCGCGCTTGCCGAGCACCTGATCGATGTAATGCAGATGCAGCGGCACGGTGCCGAAGGTGCCGCAGATCATGCCGTCGGCGTTCCCCTTGTGGATGACCATGGAGCCGATCAGCGTGTGGCGACGACGCATTTCCAGCTTCGCATATTGCTCGGTGACGCCCTTGCGACGCGTCATCGCCAGGTATTCCTGCCAGTACTCGCGATAGCGCTCGTCGTATTCCGGGTTGATCATTTCAAAATCGATCTCGGGGCGCATGCGCAGGCCGAACTTCTCGATGCGCTGCGCCAGCACGGCGGGCCGGCCGACCAGGATCGGCTTCGCGAGATTCTCGTCGATGACCACCTGCACGGCGCGCAATACGCGCTCCTCCTCGCCTTCGGCGAAGACGATGCGCTTCTTCGCGGCCGGTGCCTTCTTCGCGATCTGGAAGATCGGCTTCATGAAGGTGCCGCTGCGGTAGACGAATTGCTGCAGACTACTGATATAGGCCTGCATGTCCAGGATCGGACGCGACGCCACACCGGAGTCCGCCGCCGCTTTTGCCACGGCCGGCGCAATCTTCATCATCAGACGCGGATCGAAGGGTTTTGGAATGACGTACTCGGGGCCGAAGGCCAGATTGCTGATGCCGTAGGCAGTGGCAACGATGTCCGATTGCTCGGCCTGGGCCAGATCGGCGATCGCATGGACTGCGGCGATTTCCATCTGGCGCGTGATGGTCGTCGCACCGGAGTCGAGCGCACCACGGAAGATGTACGGGAAGCACAGCACGTTGTTGACCTGGTTCGGATAGTCCGAACGCCCGGTCGCAATGACAGCATCGTCACGCACGGCCTTGACTTCCTCGGGCAGGATTTCCGGCGTCGGATTGGCCAGCGCCAGGATCAAGGGTTTGGCCGCCATTTCCTTGACCATTTCCGGCTTGAGCACGCCGCCGGCCGACAGGCCGAGGAAGATATCGGCGCCCGGGATCACCTCAGCCAAAGTCCGCGCGCTGGTTTCCTGCGCAAAGCGTTCCTTGTCCGGATCCATCAGTTCGGCACGGCCCTTGTAGACGACGCCGGCCAGGTCGGTGACGAAAATATTCTCGATCGGGAATCCGAGGTCGACGATGAGGTCAAGGCAGGCCAGTGCCGCAGCGCCGGCGCCGGACACGACCAGCTTGCATTCCTTGATGTTCTTGCCGACCACTTTGAGGCCATTCAGGATGGCTGCGCCGACGATGATGGCGGTGCCGTGCTGATCATCGTGGAAGACGGGAATCTTCATCCGGTCGCGCAACTTGCGCTCGATGTAAAAGCATTCGGGCGCCTTGATGTCTTCCAGATTGATACCGCCGAAGGTTGGCTCCAGCGCGGCGATGACGTCGCACAGCTTGTCCGGATCCAGTTCGTTGACCTCGATATCGAACACATCGATACCGGCGAACTTCTTGAACAACACCCCCTTGCCTTCCATGACCGGCTTGGCGGCCAGCGGTCCGATCGGGCCGAGGCCGAGCACGGCGGTGCCGTTCGTGATCACCGCAACCAGGTTGCCGCGGGCGGTGTATTTGAAGGCGTTGACCGGATCGGCGACGATTTCTTCGCAGGCGGCGGCGACGCCGGGGGAATAGGCAAGCGCGAGGTCGCGCTGGTTGGTGAGCTGCTTGGTGGGGGTGACGCTGATTTTTCCGGGAGTGGGAAACTCGTGATATTCCAGTGCCGCTTGGCGCAATTGTTGACGAAGCGCTTCTTTTCGGTCAATCGAGGATTCCATGATGCGGCCTTCCTTTTTATCTTACGGAAAGCTTACGATTTTATCAGACTGAATGTCCCGGTTTTATACGTATTTATCCTAGTGGCGGCGAGATTCGCCCCAGGTTTATCGAAAATGCAATTTATTGCGTCGACCCTCCTTTCAACTATCAGATTCATTTAAACAATCAATTTTATTTATTAATAGCTGGTGGCTATTATTCGCTCCATACCGATTGCATTGAATAAATCGGCCTACACTCAACAGGAGCGAACCATGGCAAAACAAGCATCTGTCACGATTCAAAACCTCGAAGCCGCATTTGCCGGCGAATCGATGGCTCACATCAAGTACCGCTACTTCGCAAAGCTGGCGCGTGAAGCCGGCGCTGACGAGGTCGCCAAAATTTTCGAAGAAACGGCCGACCAAGAAGTCATGCACGCGTTCGGCCACCTCGACCTCTTGTACCCGAAGGCGCAACTGACACCCGCCAAGGCGCTTGAGATTGCGATCGAAGGCGAAACCTACGAGTACACCGAGATGTATCCAAAATTCCGCCATCTCGCGGTGGAAGAAGGCAACCAGGCAGCAGTCGCGGAATTCGACGAGCAGATCGCCGAGTCGATGGAACATGCGGATAACTTCAGGCGCACGCTGGAGATCGCTGCCAAGCGCTTTGCCGCATTGGCGAAGGTCGAAGAGCGGCACGCCAACAACTACCGCAAGGTGCTCGCCAACACCGCCAAATAAGCGCGGGAACGCCGACGCGACAAATCACATCCATTGTTTGAGAGGAAAAAATATGAAAACTTACCAATGCATCGTTTGCGGTTTTGTGTACGACGAATCGGCCGGGCGCCCGGAAGACGGCATCGCGCCGGGTACGAAGTGGGAGGACATTCCGGCGGACTGGGCCTGCCCGGACTGCGGTGTCGCGAAGGCGGATTTCGAGATGGTCGAGATCTGAGACGCATGCCGATCAATCGAGGAAAAACATGAATCCCATTGTCGTCATTGGCACCGGACTGGCCGGCTATACCGTAGCAAGGGAATTTCGCAAGCTGGACAAAACCGCCTCCCTGCTTCTTGTCACCGCCGATGACGGCGGTTTCTATTCCAAACCGATGCTGTCGAACGCCTTCGCACAAGGCAAGGAGGCAGCGCAACTGGTCACGCAAACTGCGGCGCAGATGGCAGCGCAACTCGGCGCGACCATTCTGACCGGCGCCCGCGTCGAGAGGGTCGATACAGGAGCCAGGGCGGTGGTTACGAGCGCAGGAGTGTTCGAGTACGAGAAACTCGTTCTCGCTGTCGGCGCGCAAGCGATCCGCCTGAGCATCGAAGGCGATGCAGCCGACCAGGTCATGTCCGTGAACCACGTCGACGACTATCAGCAATTCCGTCGCAAGATTGTCGATGCAG
This sequence comes from Herbaspirillum sp. ST 5-3, assembly GCF_004804275.1. Taxonomy (GTDB): domain Bacteria; phylum Pseudomonadota; class Gammaproteobacteria; order Burkholderiales; family Burkholderiaceae_D; genus Noviherbaspirillum. Next base: position 78,979 of record NZ_STGI01000008.1, on the reverse strand, counting down.
GGCATGGCGCGCGCGTCACGATTCTCGGCGCAGGTCTGATCGGCTGCGAATTTGCCGATGACTTGGCCGGCGCGGGACATCGGGTCACGCTGGTTGATCCGAATCCGCATCCGCTCGCCGCCTTGGCGCCAGCCTCCTTGGCGCGCGGGCTGCTTACGGCGCTGGCCGCACGCGGTATCGACATGCGGCTGGAAACAACTGCCGCTCGCGTCGACCGCACAAAGGGTGCCCTGCGCGTCACCCTCGCCAACTGCGACGCCTTCGACACCGATGTCGTGTTGTCCGCCGTCGGCTTGCGTCCGGATCTGCGCCTCGCACAGTCGGGCGGTCTCGGGACGGCACGCGGCATTATCGTGGATGAGTATGGACAGACAAGCGCTCCCGGCGTCTATGCGCTGGGCGATTGCGCGGAATATGCGGACGGGCACAGCAGCACTCGCGTGCTGCCCTACATTGCGCCGCTGATGTCGGCAGCGCGAGCAATCGCGAAGACCCTGGCCGGCGAGCCGACAGCGATCGATTTGAAGCCGGCCCCGGTCATGGTGAAAACACCGTCATTTCCACTGGCGCTGGTTCCGCCGCCAGTCCGCTGCATGGCCAAAGGTTCATGGCAGGAAACCAGCTACGGCGAACAAATTGTCTGCCGTTTCTATAACGAACAAGGTTTGATGTGTGGCTTCGGCGTCGCGCCGCAAGAAGCGAACATTCGCCAAATCCTGCTTGCCGAACTGGGCAGCAGGGTCGCCGACGCAGCCTGAAGCTTGGCTGCAAGGATGGAACGGGCGGTTCTGCCACAGCAATGAGGTCGCATTCGGTACAATCGTGTCATGTTGTCCGAATTCGACCTGATTGCGCAGTACTTCACCCGCCCCGTGCGTCGCCACGACCGCGTCGCGCTCGGCGTGGGCGATGACTGTGCGCTGCTCGCTCCGTCGGCGGGCATGCAATTGGCGATCTCGACCGATATGCTGGTCGAGGGACGCCATTTCTTTCCCGACACCGATCCCGCAATGCTTGGACACAAGTGTCTGGCAGTCAATCTTTCCGATCTGGCCGCAATGGGCGCGACGCCGATTGCGTTCACCCTGGCGCTCTCATTGCCGGATGCGCGGCCGGAATGGCTTGCGCCATTTTCCGCGGGCATGCTTGCACTGGCGGATCAGCACGGGTGCGAACTGATCGGCGGCGACACCACCAAGGGACCGCGCAATATCTGCATCACCGTGTTTGGCGAGATCCCGACCGGGCAAGCCTTGCGTCGCGACGCCGCGCAACCGGGTGATGACATCTGGATCTCGGGCAGCCTGGGTGAGGCACGCCTGGCGCTTGCCGGTTATCGCAATGAACTCAAGCTCGACCCCGCGGCGCTGGAAGCCGCCGGCAACCGGATGCACGCGCCGACGCCGCGCGTCGCGCTCGGCATTGCATTGCGCGGCATTGCGCATGCCGCCATCGACGTTTCGGACGGTTTGACGGGCGATCTGGGCCACATCCTGGAACGCTCCGGGCTTGGCGCCACGCTGGATGCGGATGCCCTTCCCGTCGGCCCGATGCTGTCGCGGCAAGCAAACGAAATCCGTCGCCGCTTTGCGCTTGCCGGCGGCGATGATTACGAGCTCTGCTTTACCGCGCCGGCCTCCAGGCGCGATGCCATACTGGCCGCGGGACAGGCAGCGTCGACAGCCGTAACGCGCGTAGGGACCATCGACGCCGCGCCAGGCTTGCGGCTGGTCGATGCAGGCGGCGCGGCGCTTGATCTGCAACTGACTTCCTTCGACCATTTCGCATCCCCATGACCACACTGGAATCGGGCCAATCCGCCTGCGTCACCAAACCCAATTCACGTTTCATGCTGTCGCATCCCGCGCATCTGCTGGCGCAAGGATTCGGCAGCGGCCTGTCGCCGGTTGTTCCGGGGACCTCCGGCACACTGTTCGCCTGGTTGTCCTTCAGCGTGCTGACGTCACGCTGGCCGGCGTGGTTCACGCCCTTGCATTGGGCGATCATCGTGACGCTTGGATTCTTTGTCGGCATCTGGGCCTGTCATCGCACCGGGCGCGATCTCGGCATTGCAGACCACGGCAGCATGGTGTGGGATGAAATCATCGCGTTCTGGCTGGTGCTGCTGGTCTTGACGCCATCGAACTTCAACACGCAATTCTGGGCCTTCCTGTGGTTTCGCTTTTTCGACATGGTAAAGCCGGCGCCGATTGCATATTTCGATCGCCGATTCAAGGGCGGCTTCGGCGTGATGTGGGACGATATTGTGGCGGCGTTCTATACGCTTCTGCTATTTGCGATCTGGCGCACGATCTGAGCGCAGGCGAAAAAAACGCGGCCGCAAGGGCCGCGTCAAGCTCGAAACTTCACGCCATGAACACACTGCCGGGTCGCTCGATCCGGCAGCGCACTGTTCCACGCCATTGTGAGTCGGATCAACAACAACTTATTGATGTAGATCATGTCGCACACGTCCGGCGACGTAAAGCTCTTGACCTTGCAAGCCAAAACGGATCTGCGCAAGGAGAGCACGCGGCCGCGTTTTATCGACCCTCGTCCCGGGTTCAAACCACCTAAGCAGCAACTGTGGTGGTAAAGTTAGCCCGTCCGCCTCGGGAAATTCCCCGCTTGCGATTCATGCCGATTTTCTGTCGCGCGACTCACCGGCTATCTACGCACAAATTACGGAGAAAACATGAGTGACATCATTGATCTGGCGGCGCGCGTCGGTCGCGTACTTCAGGCAAAAGGATTACTGCTTGCAACCGCAGAATCATGCACCGGCGGCGGCGTCGCTCAAGCCATCACTGAAATTGCCGGTTCTTCGGAATGGTTCGATTGCGGTTTCATTGCCTACTCCAACGCCTCCAAGACGGAATTGCTTGATGTGCCGGCCGCGTTGATTGCCCAGTTCGGCACCGTCAGCGAAGAGGTTGCCGGCGCCATGGCCGAAGGCGCTCTGGCCAACAGCAATGCACATGTGACGCTCTCGACCACCGGCATCGCCGGCCCGGGCGGTGCGGTTCCCGGCAAACCGGTCGGAACGGTATGTTTCGGCTGGGCGCTCGAACACCATACGTTTACCGAGCGACTGGTGTTTACCGGCGATCGTCAGGCAGTGCGGCAGCAAACCATCGTGCATTCCCTCGAAGGCTTGATGCGCTTTCTGGAACACGCTTGATGCTGGAGCACTTCCGCCATGATCAGCTGCAGGTCAATGGTGTCACCATCAACCTGCGCCATGGTGGCAGCGGTCCACCGCTGCTCCTGCTGCACGGTTTTCCTCAGAGCCATGTCATCTGGCACAAGGTGGCGGACACGCTGGCAAGACAGTTCACCCTAGTGATGCCGGACTTGCGCGGCTATGGCGATTCATCCATGCCGCCGGGTTTACCGGATCACAGCAATTATTCCAAGCGCGCGATGGCGCAGGACATGGTCGAGGTCATGCAGGCGCTTGGATTCACGTCATTTTATGTGTGTGGCCATGATCGTGGCGCGCGCGTCGCACACCGCCTCGCGCTGGACCATCCGCCGGCGGTCCGGAAGCTGATGATTCTCGACATCTCGCCCACGCGCACCATGTACGAGGCCACCGACAAGCAGTTTGCGACCTTGTATTACCACTGGTTCTTCCTGATCCAGCCCGCGCCGGTGCCGGAAACCCTGATCGGCAATAGCGCACCTTTTCTGCTCGAGACGATTCTCGGCGGATGGGGATCAAACGGCGAGAAATTCATCGACCCCGCCGCCATGGCGGAGTACCGGCGCTGCTTCTGCCGGCCGGAAGCAATTCATGCAGCGTGCGAGGATTACCGCGCCGCTGCCACCATCGACCTGGAACACGACCGCGATCATGACGTGCGCAAGATCGTTTGCCCGGTGCATGTACTGTGGGGTGAGCACGGCGTAATCGGCCAGCTTTTCCAGCCCCTGGAGGACTGGCAGGTGAAATGCGAAAAACCGGTGACTGGCAAGGCATTGCCATCCGGGCATTTCATCGCGGAGCAGGTGCCGGAGTTGTTGTTGCAGGAGATGTTGGCATTCTTCAAGGCGTAGCGATGAAGAATGCCATGTCCGGTCCGAACCGAGTCAGACTCTGAAACGATTGATCGTGTCCCGCGTCTCCAGCGCTACCCGTCGCGCTGCCTGGGCAAAATCCTCGCCGGTCTTCTCGTCCCGCTTTGCGTACAGAATCGCACGCGAAGAATTGATCATCATGCCGGTGCCATTCGCCGTCCTGCCGGCATTGACCGTCGCCTGGATATCGCCGCCCTGCGCGCCGATGCCCGGCACCAGCAAGGGCATGTCGCCAACAATTCTGCGCACCTGCGCCAACTCGTCCGGGAATGTCGCTCCGACCACCAGTCCGCACTGGCCGTTGGTATTCCACTTGTCGGCGACCAGTTGCGCCACATGCTGATAGATCGGCTTGCCATCCGCATTGAGAAATTGCAGATCCGAGCCGCCCGGGTTGGACGTGCGGCACAGAATAATGACGCCGCGATCTTTCCATTCCAGATACGGCGCAATCGAGTCGAACCCCATATAAGGATTGACAGTCACCGCGTCGGCACCATAGCGCTCGAACGCTTCGCGCGCATACTGCTCGGCGGTCGCGCCAATATCGCCGCGCTTGGCATCGAGCACGATCGGGATTGCTGGAAAAGTCTTGCGCAGGTAAGCGCAGATCGCTTCCAGCTGGTCTTCCGCACGCAATGCGGCAAAGTAGGCGATCTGCGGCTTGAAGGCGCAAGCGGTGTCGGCTGTCGCGTCGATAATTGCCTTGCAAAATGCGAAGATCGACTGCGGCTGTCCTTGCAGATGCGCGGGAAACTTCGTCACATCCGGATCGAGGCCGACACACAGAAGCGAGTTGTTGGCCGACCAGGCGGCGGACAATTTATTGATGAAGGTCACGGCTTTTCTCGAAAGATGTCAAACAGTGCACATTGTAACGTGCCATGCTATCGTTTCGGGATGACTTCTCTTTCCCGCAAGGATTGGATCCTGCTTGTCCTGCTGACGCTGTGCTGGGGGATTAACTGGCCCATCATGAAATTCGGCGTGCGCGATTTTCCACCATTGACTTTCCGTGCCGCCGGCATGATCGGCGGCTTGCCGACCTTGTGGCTGGCGGCGCGCATGCAAGGAGCTTCGCTCGCAATCCCGCGCGGCCACGTCAGGGAGGTGATCAGGCTGGCGATACCCAACATGCTGATCTGGAACGTGTTCATGATTCTGTCGGTCAAGATGCTGTCGTCCGGACGTGCTGCGATCCTCGGCTACACCATGCCAGTATGGGCCGTGCTGTGCGCGCTGATATTTTTCGGGGAGCGACCGAAGCGTAGCGGCTGGATCGGCATTGGCTGCGCCCTCGCCGGCGCCTTGCTGCTGCTGTCGAGCGAATTCACGACACTGGCCGGCAATCCGCTCGGCACGCTGCTTGCGTTGACCGCCGCAGCGGGCTGGGGTTACGGCACCGTCGTGATCAAGCGGTCGAAGCTGGAAATGCCGACCATTTCGCTGACGTTCTGGATGCTTGCATTGACTACATCGGCCATGGCGCTGGCGGCAACCCTGTTCGAGAGCAGCGCCTGGCATATTCCGGATGCAGCAGCTGGAAGCGCGATCCTGTACAACGCGATCATCATTTTCGGATTCGCGCATGTTGTCTGGTACAAACTGGCCCGCGCCTTGCCGCCGGTGGCATCCAGCCTGTCGGTGATGATGATCCCGGTGCTCGGCGTATTTTCCGGTGCATGGTTGCTCGGCGAAACGCCGCATTGGCAGGACTACGCGGCAATGGCCCTGATCCTTGCAGCGATGAGCACGGTATTGTTGAAACCAGGCACCATCGCCCATAAATGAAGCTGCAAGTTCCACTTCCCTATTCAACAAAGGAAATCACAATGAAAACCTGGATCAGATGGCTGGCAATCGCCGTGCTGGCTTCCATGCTGAGTGCGTGCGGCTACAATGAATTTCAGGAAAAGGACGAGCACGTCAAGGCAGCGTGGGGCGAGGTGGTAAACCAGTATCAGCGCCGCGCCGATCTGATTCCGAACCTGGTCAATACGGTCAAGGGCTACGCCTCGCATGAAAAGGATACGCTGGAGGCCGTGACACGTGCTCGCGCGGCGGCGACCAGCTTCCAGATCACACCGGATGTATTGAACAATCCGGAGGCGTTCAAGAAATTCCAGCAGGTGCAGGGCGAGCTGTCGAGCGCCCTGTCGCGCCTGATGGCGGTATCCGAAAATTACCCGAACCTGAAGGCCGACACCAGTTTCCGGGATCTGCAATCGCAACTGGAAGGCACCGAGAATCGCATCACGGTGGCACGTCAGCGGTATATTCAGGCGGTGCGTGAATATAACGTGCTGGCGCGCAGCTTCCCGACCAACCTGACTGCGATGATGTTCCACTACGAAGTCAAACCCTCGTTTACGGTTGACAATGAGAAGGCGATTTCAAATGCGCCTGCCGTTAACTTCGGCAAGTAGGCGCCGGCTCAGATGATGCTCTATCGCGCCCTGATCAGCTTGCTGCTTGCTCTGACCGTCGCCGCGGCAGGCGCGCAGGACTTCGTGCCTGTCCCACCTCTGCAAACGCGTGTGACGGACAAGGCCGGCATGCTGACGGCGACTCAGCGCGCGACGCTGGAGAATGTGCTGAAGGAATACGAGGAACGCACCGGCAGCCAGATCGCCGTCCTGTTGATCAGCAAGACCGAACCGGAGGCCATCGAGCAGTACAGCATCCGGGTCTACGACGAGTGGAAACTGGGACGCAAAGGCGTCGACGATGGCGTGCTGTTGCTGATCGCGAAGGACAATCCACCTGCCCTGCGCCGCATGCGCATCGAAGCCGGCAGAGGTGTGCAGGGGACGCTCACCGACGCGCAGTCAAAACGTATCCTGCAGGATGTGATGGCGCCCCACTTCCGGCAAAACGATTTCTATGGCGGGCTGGTGGCCGGCGTTTCCGCCATCACCAGCCTACTGGACAAGGAGCAGTTCCCGGCGCCGCAGGCCAAACAGGCAGCGCAGGAGGAAGAGTCCGACGCATTCTCGCTCGGTCTGTTTTTCTTCTTCATGATCCTGTTCATGTTGCTGTCACGCGCCCGCTCGCGCCGGTTTGGCCATCAACGGAGCGGCTGGGGACGTTCCGCGCCCGGCGTCATCCTTGGCGACGCGTTCGGACGTGGCGGCTTCGGCGGTTTTGGCGGAGGCGGTTTCGGCGGTTCCGGAGGCGGCGGGTTTTCCGGGGGTGGCGGAAGTGGCGACGGTGGCGGCGCGTCGGGGAATTGGTGATGAAAACATTTTCTCGCCTGATCAAGCACCTCTGCACCACGACCGCTGACGGCCGCCGTGCATTTCCGGAGGAAACCCTGAAGGCCATCGAACAATCGATTGCCGACGGGGAAAGACGCCACCGCGCAGAAGTGCGCATGGTCGTGGAACCGTCACTGAATTCACAAGCGGTATTGAATGGCACATCGCCGCGCGAACGGGCAAGAGAACTGTTTTCCCATTATCGGGTGTGGGATACCGAGGAAAATTGCGGCGTTCTGGTCTACGTCAATCTCGCCGACCACCAGGTCGAGATCGTTGCCGACCGCGGTGTCGGCCGCGTCGTGCCGACCAAGGAATGGCAGGCAATCTGCCGCACGATGACGGAAGGCTTTGCGCGCGGTGTGTACCATGACAGTGTCATTACGGCCTTGCACCAATTGAATACCCTGCTTGAAGCGCATTATCCCGATGACGGTTCGACACGCAACCAGTTGCCCGACAAGCCGGTGATGCTGTGAGCATGTCCCACTGTCAGCCTTTCAGGTGATTTCCCGGCTGCTGTGCGTCAGCGACAGTGATCTTCTTCTTGCGGAATAATCTGCCGATCAGGGCAAGGCCGCCCACGACGGCGAGAACAATAAGTTTCGCGAACTTCGCAATAAAGACGCCGGCAAGCGCCAGCAGTCCGAGTTTTTTGGCGGCCACGCCGGCAATGAGTGCCGTCAATCCGTACTCCGCCACCGTATCAATGTCCTCATTGAAGTCCCGGTAAGCCTTGCCCTCCCTGTACTCGAGTGCGGAAAGCAAGGTCGATGCATGAAGCTTGTTCTGCGCGATCTGCTTCAGACCGGTGACCAGATTCAGGGTAAAGTAACCTTCTCGGCCCAGGGCGTAGGTGTTGTAGTTGATGCCCTGGTCTTCCGCTGCCTGACTCCCTTTGTCCTTGAGCGAAACCGCCCAGATCAGACGCTGTGTCGCTGCGTCATAGTGCGGCTGCTCAACCCAGTCGACGACTTCCATTTCCGGCAAGCCTTGTTCACGACGCCGCTTGTTTATTTCTTGTGCGCCTTGTTTCAGCGTCTGGAGCAGTTCATCCGCTTTCCAGTTCTTCGCTTCGTCGTCCTTGATATAACCCGCTTTCTCGAACCGTACCGAAACGAACCAGTCGCCTCCCGGCCCGGCGAACAACCCAATCACGTCATCGACGTACGGGTTTCCCCACTGGCGCATCAGTTGGCGCGCCTCATCGCCCTCCAGATAGCCGTAACCTTTCGGCAGCCGGAGAATCGCCTGGTCAAGCAGCGGGAGATCGTAGGGTCCTTCCTGCCAGTGCGGTTCAGCCGAAGTCGTCGGCGCTGAAGAAGAATTGGCACTTGTGCCCGCTGTATCGCCTTGTTGCGCAGCGGCGGACATCGAAGCCGCAGCTACGACGAACAGGGCGGAAAGAAGAGGTGCTCGCAGGACAGACATGGCGCAGATCCGTGGTTGCTGATTTGTTAACAAACCGCATCATACCAACGTTCAAAGTCCGGACATGAAAATGCTGTTTCAGCCGCGCTCGTACACCCACTGCAGCAGCGCATCCTGCGCTGCCTGTCCGCGCAGCGAATTCGGATGATTGATCATGAAAACAACCACATATCGCTTGCCTGAAGCAGCCAGCACATAGCCAGCGATATTGCGCACCTCATTCAGCATGCCCGTCTTGACATGCGCCTTGCCGGCGACCGCCTGGTTGACGAGACGCAGGCGCATGGTGCCGTCGAAGCCGGCCAGCGGCAGCGATGCCATGAACTCGGGCATTGTCGGGGACTGAAAGGCGGACTCGAGCATCCGGCCCATGGTGAGCGCAGAGATGCGCTCGTTGCGCGACAGACCGGAGCCGTTCTCGACACTCAATTCCGGCGCATCGATCCCCTTGTTGCTCAACCAGGTGCGAACCACGGCGGCGCCTCGTTCGGCATTGGCCGGCAGATTCAGTACGTTCGCTGCGAGCGTGAGCAGCAACTGGCGCGCCATCACATTGTTGCTGTACTTGTTGATGTCCCGAATCACCTCGGACAAGGAAGCTGACTCCCATTCCGCGACCAGTCGCGCGTTGGGCGGCACGACGCCGCTTTGCACGTCGCCTTTCAAGGTGCCGCCCAGATCTGCCCACAGGCGTCGAAACGCCAGATGAAAATATTGCGTATGAGTCAGTTGATAGGGATGCACATACCAGACTTTCTCGCCGCAAGACGCGGAATAGATACCGGAGAAACGTGCGCCCCAACCGTCGATTGCAGGTCGCAGCTTGCCGTGCCAGTCGCCGCACTCGCCATTTCCAAGGTGCGGCGCGGTCAGCGGATAGGCGGCGAGCGGCGGATCCATGGTCACATTGACCACACCTCGTGCCGCGTCCGGCGTGAAGCGAAACGCCAGCGCCTTGTAGTTCAGCAACAAGGCATCAGGCCCGACGTTGTACGGTTTCATCGGGTCGCCATCGAATTGACCGGCGTCGAACTCCATGCTCTCGAAGGCGCTGCGATCCAGGACGAGGTTGCCGCGAATTTCGCGAATGCCCTTCGCGCGTATGCGGCGCAAGAACAACCAGAAGTTCTCCAGCACCAGCTTGGGATCCCCGCTGCCCTTGATGATCAGGTCGCCGTGCAGCACGTCGCCGGCTTGCGTGCCGGTCGCATAAGCCTGGGTCTTCCAGGTAAAGGTCGGCCCGAGCATTTCGAGTGCGGCATCGCTGGTCACCAGCTTCATGGTGGATGCCGGATTGAGCGGCGTCTTTTCATTTGAGGCAAGCAACACCGGACCTGCGCCGACCTCCTGAACATAGATTCCGGCTGCGGATTCGGGAATCTGCGCGCGCTGCAAGGCATCCGCGACGGGTATCGGCAATTGCTGCGCCATCACGCTGCCGGCAAACGCAATCAGGCTACACGCAACTTGGAGTCTTCTCGGAATTCGCATAGGATTAGAAAAATATGTCACGCGCAATGTAATTATCCCACGTCAGAGCTGCAAACCATGCCCAAATCCGCCACCTCGCCCGAAGCGCACAGCTTTGATCCCCTCGCATTGGACAACCAGTTCTGCTTCGCACTGTACTCTGCGTCCCTGGCCATGACAAAAACCTACAAGCCCTTTCTGGACAAGCTTGGGCTTACCTATCCGCAATACCTGGTGATGCTGGTTCTTTGGCAACAGGACGACGTATTGGTCAAATCCATTGGAGAAAAACTGTTTCTGGATTCCGGCACGCTCACCCCTCTGTTGAAACGCCTTGAAGCATCTTCGCTGATCGAACGTACCCGCGACGAATCGGACGAACGCCAGGTCAGGATCACGCTCACCAAGGAAGGCCGCGCGCTCAAGAAGAAGGCACAGTGCATTCCCCAGCAAGTGTTGTGCGCCAGCGGCCAATCCCCGGAAGCGCTCGCACGTCTTCGCAATCAGCTTTCCATCTTGCGTAACGACCTGGTCAAGTCAGACTCGTAGCAAAAGCACAATTCTTTCAACTCCCGCCTCAAACGCGCATTTGCATTGCACACAATTTAATTGCGTGCTATCTTAATGCTGCGTTCCGATCGATTACGTTGTCCCAACACCTTTATTTGAAGAAGGAGCATCTCATGCAGATTCTGTACAAGGCACAAGCCACCGCAACCGGCGGCCGCGATGGCCGCGCCGTCTCCAGCGACAAGAAACTCGACGCTCGGCTGAGCACCCCGAAAGAACTCGGCGGGCCGGGCGGCGAAGGCACCAATCCGGAGCAATTGTTCGCTGCCGGCTATTCGGCGTGCTTCCTCTCCGCGATGAAATTCGTCGCCATGCACGCCAAGATCCCCTTGCCGGCTGACGCCGCAGTGACTGCCGAAGTCGGCATCGGCCCGAATGGCAACGGCGGCTTCGGCTTGGCCGCGGATCTGCGTGTCGCCTTGCCAGGCATGGACCAGGAAACCGCCCAGACGCTGGTCAACAAGGCACATGAAGTCTGCCCCTATTCCAACGCAACGCGCGGGAATATCGATGTCAGGGTCGCACTGGCCTGAATAATCAGCCCCCCCCGTTTTGACGAGAAACCCCGTCGGTTCGCCGGCGGGGTTTCTTTTTTGGATCGAGGCCTTCTGTCGAAACTGGCGGGCAGGCAAATTAGGTAAAGAACAATCCTTCGTCGGGACGGTCTTGAAAAAAGGATTACCCGCCCATATACTTAGCACTCGTTAGGGGAGAGTGCTAACAACAACTCCGCCTGGCTTCAGATTTTCCCGTGCGGTCTCGCTGCACAGTGAAATAAATGCAACTTGCAGCAAACCTGCCGCAAATAACCATAACTTATTGATAATTAAGGAGTTTGTATGAACCTTCGTCCATTGCACGATCGCGTCATCGTCAAGCGCCTCGACCAGGAAACCAAGACTGCGTCCGGCATCGTTCTTCCGGAAGCAGCTGCGGAAAAGCCGGATCAGGGCAAAGTGCTCGCAGTCGGTAACGGCAAGATTCTGGAAGACGGCAAAGTCCGCGCGCTGGACGTCAAAGTCGGCGACGTCGTGCTGTTCGGCAAATACTCCGGCCAGACCGTGAAGGTCGAAGGCGAAGAGGTGCTGGTGATGCGCGAAGAAGACATCATGGCAATCGTCCAGAAATAATACAGAACCTGTTCAATAAATAAGGAGTTACAAACATGGCAGCAAAAGAAGTAGTCTTCGGCGATGCCGCCCGCGCCAAGATGGTCGAAGGCGTCAACATCCTCGCCAACGCTGTTAAAGTCACCCTCGGCCCGAAAGGCCGCAATGTTGTGCTGGAGCGCTCCTTCGGCGCCCCGACCGTCACCAAGGACGGCGTTTCGGTCGCTAAAGAGATCGAACTGAAAGACAAGCTCATGAATATGGGCGCCCAAATGGTCAAGGAAGTCGCTTCCAAGACCTCCGATAACGCCGGTGACGGCACCACGACGGCAACCGTGCTGGCACAAGCGATCGTTCGCGAAGGCATGAAGTACGTTGCCGCCGGCATGAATCCGATGGACCTGAAGCGCGGCATCGACAAGGCTGTTCACGCTACCGTTGACGAACTGAAGAAGATCGCCAAACCCTGCACCACATCCAAGGAAATCGCTCAAGTCGGCGCGATCTCCGCGAACTCCGACGCATCCATCGGCGACCGCATCGCTGAAGCAATGGAAAAAGTCGGCAAGGAAGGCGTGATCACGGTTGAAGACGGCAAGTCCCTGAACGACGAACTCGACATCGTCGAAGGCATGCAGTTCGACCGCGGCTACCTGTCCCCGTACTTCATCAACAATCCGGAAAAGCAAGTTGCTGTTCTGGAAAACCCGTTCGTCCTGCTGTTCGACAAGAAGATCTCGAACATCCGTGACCTGCTGCCGGTACTGGAGCAAGTCGCCAAGGCTGGCCGTCCGCTGCTGATCATCGCCGAAGACATCGAAGGCGAAGCACTGGCAACCCTGGTTGTCAACAACATCCGCGGCATCCTGAAGACCTGCGCAGTCAAGGCTCCTGGTTTTGGCGACCGTCGCAAGGCCATGCTGGAAGACATCGCTATCCTGACCGGCGGTCAAGTGATCGCTGAAGAAGTCGGCCTGACCCTGGAAAAGGCCACGCTGAACGACCTCGGCCAAGCCAAGCGCATCGAAATCGGCAAGGAAAATACCACCCTTATCGACGGCGCTGGCCAGGCTGCCGCGATCGAAGCACGCGTCAAGCAAATCCGCGTTCAGATCGAAGAAGCGACTTCCGACTACGACCGCGAGAAGCTGCAGGAACGCGTTGCCAAGCTGGCAGGCGGCGTTGCAGTGATCAAGGTTGGCGCTGCGACCGAAGTCGAAATGAAAGAGAAGAAGGCACGTGTCGAAGACGCGCTGCACGCTACCCGTGCCGCCGTTGAAGAAGGCATCGTTCCTGGCGGCGGCGTGGCACTGCTGCGCGCTCGCGCAAACCTGACGATCAAGGGCGACAACCCGGATCAGGAAGCCGGCATCAAGATCGTTCTGCGCGCAATGGAAGAGCCGCTGCGCATGATCGTGACCAACGCCGGTGACGAAGCATCCGTGGTCGTCAACAAGGTCATGGAAGGCAAGGGTAACTTCGGTTACAACGCCGCCAACGGCACCTATGGCGACATGGTCGAAATGGGCGTGCTGGATCCGGCCAAGGTCACCCGTTCGGCTCTGCAAAACGCAGCGTCGATCGCCGGCCTGATGCTGACCACCGATTGCACCGTTGCCGAGCTGGTTGAAGAGAAACCGGCTGCTGGTGGCATGGGCGGTATGGGTGGCATGGGCGGTATGGGTGGCATGGAAGGCATGATGTAATTCGCCTTTCGACATTTCCTGTCGCAGAAAAGCCCGCTTCGGCGGGCTTTTTGTTTTTCTTGCTCCCTTGGCAAGGGTAACCGGAAAGTGTGATTTGCAAGCAACCTTGAAACGTCCAGAACCGGTCGTACCTGAACTCATTTCTTGCTGTATGGAAATAAAACCGCTAGAGTCGTGACTGCGCCAATCAAAACCCGAGTCGCCTCATGGTTAATCGGCGCAGTTCAACAGATCAATCTTGTCGGAGATGGTAATGAAGAGTGTTTTGAGGTTTTTCATCGGCGCATGCCTGAGCATCGGGCTTGTTGCAGCCGCAAACGCAGGCGATAAAGGCACCAAGGAAGAAGCGGTAGCGCTTGCGCATAAAGCGATCGCATTCTACAAAGCCAATGGCAAGGAAAAAGCCTTTGCCGAGGTGAGCAACAAGACTGGACAGTTCATTGACCGCGACATGTATGTGTACATACTCGACGCAAACGGCATCATGATGGCGCATGGCGCGAATGAGAAGCTGATCGGTAAAGATCTGACGAACCTGAAGGATGCCGACGGAAAGTTTTTCGCACAGGAGCTGATCGCGCACACGAAGTCGAAAAAAATCGGCTGGGTCGACTACAAATGGCCTAACCCTGTGACGAAACAAATTGAATCGAAGACCACGTATATCGAGCCGTTCGACGGCTACGGCTTCGCTGTGGGCGTGTACAAATAATTGATACCGTTCGGCCGCTCGCACGGCCGCATGAAAAAATCCCCTTGGCCGCATTGACGCAGCCAAGGGGATTTTTTACAAGACCCGCTTATTTCTTCCAGCCTGGTGCACGCTTCTCTATGAATGCCTGCACGCCCTCCAGCGCTGCGTCATCCATCATGTTGCACGCCATCGTTTGCCCGGCGAGCTGATAAGCCGCGCCAATTCCCAGCTCCAGCTGTTTGTAGAAAAGCTGCTTGCCCATCGCCACCGCAACGGCTGGTTTGGCCAGAATGCTGGCGGTCAGTTTTCCGACCTCGGTATCGAGTCGTTCGGCAGGCACCACGCGATTGACCAGGCCACGGTCGCGCGCTGTTTCCGCATCGATGAATTCACCGGTCAGAAGCATTTCCATGGCGTGCTTGCGCGAGACATTGCGTGACAGGCCGACCGATGGCGTCGAACAGAACAAACCGTAATTCACTCCCGATACGGCGAATTTCGCATCGCTGGACGCGACCGCCAAATCGCACATCGAGACCAGCTGGCATCCTGCGGCCGTCGCGATTCCCTGCACCCTTGCAATCACCGGCTGCGGCATCTGTTGAATCGTCAGCATGACCTTGCTGCACTGATTGAACAGCTTTTTGTAATACTCTTCGGAAGGCTGCGCGCGCATCTGCTTGAGGTCGTGTCCTGCGCAAAAGGCCTTGCCTGCCGCAGCGAGAACAAGGACGCGAATGCTGTCATCGCTCTTGATCGCATCGAGTTCCGCCTGCAATGCGTCCAGCATTTCTTCCGAAAGCGGATTGAACTTCTCGCCGCGATTGAGCGTGAGCGTCGCCACGCCATCGTGCACGGATCGGATCACATAAGGCATCTCACTGCTCATCGTCGCCCTCCTCCTCGTTGTCTTGTTGTTCGCCGAGCGATGGCTCCGGCTTGTAACTTGCCAGCAGAGCAGCGCGACTCTGCGGCGTCTCCAGGCTGATGCGGCCGAGCGCGCCGCTGCGATAGTCCTGCAACAGGGTATGCGCAGCCTTTTCCAGATCCAGGTCGCCACCCTTGACGCGAAAGGCACGCCGCTTCGCCACGCCTTCCAGCACGGCAACGCCGTCCATGCCGTCAATCGAAAATCCATAACGCGCCGTCAGGAGCTGCGGATAATGCGTCAGCAACTGGTCGGCGAGGAAGGTCGCCACCTCCTCCTCGATCACGGCGTTGACACCAACCGCATGACTCGCCGCGAGCATCAGGCCGTCCGTTGGATGTTCTATCTTCGGCCACAACATGCCGGGTGTGTCGATCAGAACCATGTTATTGCCCAGATACAGGCGCTGCTGCATCTTGGTAACGGCGGGTTCGTCACCCACGGCCGCCACGCGCTTCTTGAGCAAGGCATTCATCAAGGTCGACTTGCCCACATTCGGAATGCCCATGATCATCATGCGCAGCGGCTTGAGTGCGGTGCCACGATGCGGCGCCAGTTTCAGCGCAAAGCCCGGCACCTTTGCCACATCGGCCGGTTTCTTGCAGCTCAGCGCAACCGCGCTCACGTCTTTCTGGGCGTTGTAGTACTCAAGCCAAGCCTTGGTGGCGACAGGGTCGGCAAGGTCGGCCTTGTTGAGGATCTTCAGGCAGGGGCGCTGGCGCTGCTTGCGCAGCTGTTCGATCATGGGATTGCAACTGGCTTGCGGCAGGCGCGCGTCCAGCACCTCGATAACGAGGTCGGTCTTCTCCATGGACTCCGCCGCCTTCTTGCGGGCGGCGTTCATGTGACCGGGGAACCATTGTATGGACATGCGTGATTTTGTTGGGACGAGGCAAACCGCTATTCTACCCGGTGCCTGCCTTGTTCACGCGTCAATACGACGCTGGCAAGTCAGTCAAGTTCGGCGAGCACCTTGATGTGCGCAACGACACTGCGCGCAAGAGCGGACAGGTTGTAGCCGCCTTCCAGGCAGCTGACGATGCGTCCCTGCGCATGCTGCTTCGCTACGCCCAGAATCTGTTGCGTGATCCAGGCATAGTCGTCCTCCACCAGCCCCATCTGCCCGATGTCGTCCTCGCGATGCGCATCGAAGCCTGCAGAAATGAAAATCATCTCCGGCCGGTGGGCATGCAGGGCAGGCAACCATTTTTCAGTCACCAATTGCCGCACCACATCGCCCTTGGAATACGCCGGGACGGGCACGTTGACCATGTGCGGCGTGTCCTGCCGAAGCTCGGAATAAGGATAGAAGGGATGCTGGAAAAAGCTGACCATCATCACGCGCGGATCGTCGAGGAAGGCTTCTTCCGTCCCGTTGCCATGATGTACATCGAAGTCAACGATCGCCACGCGCTGCAGGCCTCGCACATCAAGTGCATGTTTTGCGGCAATCGCGACATTGTCGAACAGGCAAAAACCCATCGCCTCGCTCGGCCTCGCATGATGCCCTGGCGGGCGAATCGCACAGAATGCATTGTCCAGCTCTCCCGCTATCACCGCATCGGTTGCCGCCACGGCCGCGCCGGCCGCGCGCAAGGCGGCATTCCAGCTATGCTCGTTCAGCATGGTATCGGCATCGAGCGGGTAATATCCACCGCCCGAATCAGCCAATGCCGCCACGTTTTGCTGCACACGGGCAACCGCATCGGCGGTGTGTACGCGGCGGATTTCGGCAACATCGACCTTCGGCGCATCCCGATGCTCGAGCAAACTGTTGATGCGGCTTGCGATAAGCTGGTCTTCGATCGCCTGCAGGCGTGCCGGACATTCCGGATGCCATTGCCCCATTTCATGGCGTTTGCAATCGGGATGGGAGTAGATGGCAGTGGTCATTTCGGAAAAGCGTGAAGCTGAATGTGCGGTCGGGTTCTCGAATAGAATCTACGCGGCGTCGACATTTGTGCAAATATCGATGACATCGATTCTGATAGTGTAACGAAGAAAATGATGTATTACAGGTCTTTTGTTGTCAGTCTGGCTTTGCGATTGCTCAACAGGGCCTCACCATAGCGCGTTTCCCTTTCACACAGATTACAGAAGATCCATGTTCGCAAAAATCCACGCCGTCGCCAGACAAGTCAGCCAGATCGTCGTCGGAAAAGACCTGCAAATCCGGCAGTCGCTGGTCTGCCTGCTGGCCGGCGGCCATTTGCTGATCGAGGACGTGCCGGGCGTGGGCAAGACAACACTGGCACATGCATTGGCGATTTCGCTCGGCCTGAAATTCAGCCGATTGCAGTTCACCAGCGACCTGCTGCCGGCGGATGTCATCGGCATTTCGATCTACGACCGCGAAAAAAATGGCTTCGTGTTCCACCCCGGTCCGGTCTTCACGCAAGTGCTGCTGGCCGATGAAATCAACCGCGCCACGCCCAAAACCCAGTCCGCCCTCCTGGAAGCCATGGAAGAACGGCAAGTCACGGCGGATGGCATCACGCGCGACTTGCCGCAGCCGTATTTTGTGATCGCGACGCAAAACCCGACACATCAGATCGGCACCTTCCAACTGCCGGAATCGCAACTGGACCGCTTTCTGATGTGTTTGTCTCTCGGGTACCCGGATGCGGCGGCTGAGCGTGCCCTGTTGATGGGCGAAGACCGCAGAATACTGTTGAAATCCCTGCCGACGGCCATGCAGCCTGAAGAATTGTTGATCGCACAAGCCGCGCTGAAAGACATCCATGTTGCACCGGCATTGATCGATTATGTGCAGGCGATTGCCCATGCTTCTCGACAGAGCGGCCTGTTTGCGGAAGGCATGAGTCCGCGTGCGACGATTGCATTGCTGCAGGCATCGCGTGCCTGGGCCGCAATGGAGGGCCGCAATCATGTCATTCCCGAAGACGTGCAGGCGGTCCTGGTGCCGGTTGTTGCGCATCGCCTGCGCCCGTTGAAATCGGCAGGCAGTTCCGCACTCGGCAGCCGCGACCTTGTACTGCAATTGATGAAAACCGTTCCGGTGTGAAGAAGAAACTTTCCCCGTACAGCAGGCTGGAGCACGGCATCCGCAAGCGCGCCAGCAAGTGGCTGTATCGCCTCAACGGCCCGGAGCATGGCGAGGTTTTTCTCAACCAGCGACGTGTGTTCATCGTCCCCACGCACCCGGGCCTGCTGTTTTGCGTGATGCTGGTCGTCCTCTTCATCGGATCGGCAAACTACAACCTGAGCCTCGGCTTCGCACTCACGTTCTTGCTCGGCGGCTGCGGCCTGATCGATATGCATCTGACCTTCCGCAATCTGGCGCATCTTCATCTGGCGGCCGGTCATGCAAGTGCCGTGTTTGCGGGTGAAGCAGCGCAATTCGAACTGCATCTGATCAACCGCCGCACGTATGACCGTTACGCAATCTGGCTGGATTTCATTGCCGATGATCGCCCCGATCTCGCGCAGGCGGCCGATATCGCCGCCAACGCCAGTACGCATATCACCCTGTCGACGATCGCACAGCAAAGAGGCTGGCTGCAAGCACCACGCGTGCGTCTGCAGACGCGTTTTCCACTCGGCTTGCTGCGTGCATGGAGTTACTGGCAACCGGATGCAAGAGCGCTGGTCTATCCCCGCCCCGAAGATGATGGCCCTTCGTTGCCCTTGGCTGCCATGGAACAGAATGACGGACAGGGCCAGGCCGGGGAGGACGACTTTGCGGGCATCCGTGGATATCAGGCCGGCGATTCAATGAAGCGTCTTGCATGGCGGCAGATTGCCAGGATTGACGCCGATGCAAGCGGAACGCTGATCTCCAAGCACTTCGAAGGCGGTGCTGCAAGTGAGATTGCGATCGATTTTGCGCAACTGCCGCACAACATGGATACCGAAGCAAAATTGTCGCGCATGACACGCTGGGTGCTCGAAGCGGACGCGCGCGGCCTGGCCTATGCATTTCACCTCGGCGATATCAATTTTCCGGCAGCATTGGGACCAGCGCATCGGGAAAACTGTCTGCGCGCGCTGGCTTTGTTTGAGACAACGCCATGAAGGCCCTCCAATCGCTCAAGCGTCCCGTCATCCGTCCCTTGTCGCGCGACAAGGCGGATACCCTGCTCCTGCTGGCCACCTGCACACTTGTACTGCTGCCCCATGCAAGCCACCTACCGGGCTGGGTGTTTCCGAGTTGCCTGACGATCCTGATTTGGCGTGGCTGGATCACGTTCCGCGGTAACCGCATGCCCTCGAACTGGTTGCTTGTCTCGATTGCCCTGCTCGCAATGGGCGGCGTCTACCTCACGTTCAAATCCTTCTTCGGACGCGAGCCCGGCGTAGCCATGCTGACATTGCTGCTCACATTGAAGCTGCTGGAAATGCATGCCAAGCGCGATTTGTTTGTTGCACTCTTCCTCAGCTTCTTTCTGGTCCTGGCAAGTTTCTTCAATTCGCAATCCATCGGCACGGCGCTCATGACCATCCTCGCCGTGATCGCGCTGCTCACCACGCAGTTGTCGTTTCAATACACGGGTGTCGTTCCGTCACTGAAAAAGCGCTTTCAATTCGGCGCCTTGATTCTTGCGCTGGCCGGGCCGCTCACCCTGGTGTTATTCCTGCTGTTTCCTCGCATTCAGGGTCCGTTGTGGGGCTTGCCCAGCGACGCGCAGGCCGGACGCACCGGATTGTCGGAGACCATGGCGCCCGGGAATATCGCGAAGCTCGCGCTATCCGACGAGATCGCGTTTCGTGTGAAATTCAGGGACGCGGTGCCCGCCAACTCAAAACTCTACTGGCGCGGCGTCGTCCTTGGACGATATGACGGACGCACCTGGACCCCGCTGCAGGCCGCCGGCGCGAATCGCCGTGTCAATATCAGGCTACGCGGAGCTCCGGTTGGCTATCAGGTGACGCTTGAGCCGCATGGTCATCGCTGGCTGTTCGCACTCGAAGTGCCACAGGCGCTGCCGATCATCGACGACAATCCCGCAGGCGTCACGCCCGAACTGCAAATCCTGACCACAAATCCAATCAACAGTCGTGTGCGGTACGACCTCGTCTCGCATACCGATTTTGATTTGCAACCGAATGAATCCGCGGCTGTCCTACGGCAATGGCTGCAGTTGCCGGACGGTTTCAACCCGCGCACCTTGGAATATGCAGCACGCTTGCGTAGCCAATCCAGCAATCCTGTGGAGATGATCGACGCGGTGTTGCGTTTTTTCCGGGAGCAGAACTTCAGGTACACATTGGAACCGCCGGTACTTGGTACACACTCCGTCGATGAATTCCTGTTTGCCACGCGGGCCGGTTTCTGCGAGCATTATTCGGGCGCCTTCGTCGTGCTCATGCGGGCACTCGGCATCCCGGCGCGCGTCGTCACCGGCTACCAGGGTGGCGAGATGAATCCGTCTGACGGATTCCTGACCGTACGCCAGTCGGATGCGCATGCATGGGCAGAAGTTTGGCTGGAGAAAAGCGGCTGGGTGCGCATCGATCCCACTGCTGCAGTCGCGCCTGAGCGGGTCGAACACAATCTTTCGAGTGTGATCCCGCGTCGCGTTTTGGGTGGACTGATCACGATCGATGGCACCAACAACCAATTGCTTGCACCGCTGCTGAAATTCCGTCAAAACTGGGATGCCGTAACCAATGCATGGAATCAATGGGTATTGAACTACACACCCGAAAAGCAAAAGAGCTTCATCCGTTCGCTCGGATTTGGCGATGTCGCCTGGCCCGTCGTCATCACCGTCATGGTTGTGCTCGGCATTGCTGCAGTTGCCATTGCGATCTTGCCCATGATGCTGCATCAGCAAAAGCGCGATCCGATCGACGCGCTATACCAGAAGTTCTGCAGCAAGCTCGCGCGGCAAGGCTTGCCGCGCTATCCCTACGAAGGACCGCGCGCGTATCGCGCCCGCCTGACAGCCGCTCCGCTGCCACCCGAAAAAAAGGCGGCACTGGCCCGGTTTCTGGAACACTATGAAACAGTGCGGTATGGAGTGCAGCGGCAGCTGCGCCCATCAGCGCTCTCCGAACTCAAATCCTTGTTAGCTGAATGTCGATGATTGTCAAACCCACCAAACGCTCGGTCCTGCTCGCAAGCTTGTTGCTCGCATTGACCGCCCATGCAAACGCCTCCTCGAAACACACGACAAAGCGAACAGTAAAGAAAGCAGCGCATGCCAGGATCCACAAGGTTGCGCTCAAGTCGGACGATGACCTCGGCGAATTTGCCAACTTCACACAGTGGAAAGATGTCGCCGAATTCATCGACCTGATGGTGGACCGGCACGGCTTTGATCGCACCGAATTGGAGTCGCTGTTCAAGAAAGCACGCTATGTCGAAACCACAATTCAACTGATCAAACCTGCGCCGCCGGGCAAGCCGAAGAACTGGCATGCCTATCGCGCACGCTTCATCGAACCGCTCCGCATCAATGCCGGGGTCGCCTTCTGGGACGCACACGCCGATGCATTGGCCCGCGCGGAAGAGCAATATGGCGTGCCAGCCGAGATCATCGTCGGCATCATCGGCGTGGAAACCATTTACGGCCGCAATACCGGAAGCTTCCGGGTTCTCGATGCGCTGACCACGCTCGCCTTCGATTACCCGACCACATCGAACCGGTCTTCACGGATGCAGTTTTTCCGAAGTGAGCTGGAGCAGACTCTGCTGTTTGCGCGCGACTCGCATATCGATCCGTTCTCGCTGCTCGGTTCCTATGCCGGCGCCGTCGGATTGCCGCAGTTCATGCCTGGCAGCATACGCAAATTTGCGGTCGACTTCGATGGCGACGGCATGGTGGACCTGCGCAACTCGCCAGTGGATGCGATTGGCAGTGTCGCCCATTTCCTGGTGGAGCATGGCTGGCAGCGCGGCGAGCCGATCGCCTTCCCGGCCATCGTCTCCCAAACCGAACCCGGGCGCGCATGGGATATGTTTATCGGACAGCCGCTGGAAGCGAAATTCACGCTCGACGAGTTGAAAGGTGCCGGCGTCACGCCGGGCAAGGAACCTCCGGCTGACATGCAGTTCGGCCTGGTGGATCTGCAGAACGGCGAAGAACCCACCGAGTACTGGTTGGGGACGACAAATTTCTTTGCAATCACCAAATACAATCGCAGCTTCTTCTATGCGATGTCCGTCGTCGAACTCGGCCGTGCAGTGCGCACGGCGCGCGGCGGCTGATCGGGCTACGAGGCGTCGGCCAGCGGCTTGAGCGTGTTCAGCTCAAGCTGCACGGTGTCCTCGCCGCCGCTCATCCAGATTTGTCCTTCCTGAATCGTGCATTGCAGTTGCATGGTTCGCTGCGCGAGTTTGGCCAAGGCGAGACTGGCTTCGGCCGGCACATTGAGCACGGAGAGATTTTTCGCTCGATCGACCTTGTTCGCGATCTGGTTCCACCAGATGTTGCTGGTACTGCTGTAGCTGTAGACCAGCACCCGCGAAGAGCGCCCGCACGCCTTGAGGATGCGTTTCTCGTCCGGCAGACCGACTTCTATCCACAAGTCGATCGCACCGGTCAGATCCTTTTGCCACAAGTCCGGCTCATCGTCAGTGCTCAGACCCTTGCCGAAAATAAGCGCTTCATGTGCATTGAGTGCGAAAGCCAGCAGGCGAATCATCATGCGTTCGTCGGTTTCGGACGGATGGCGCGCAATGGTCAGCGCATGACCGGCGTAATAATGCCGATCCATGTCCGAGATCTGAAGGTCTGCCTTGAAGATGGTTGCTTTGAGGGCCATGTTGATTTCCGGGTGAATCGTGCGGGGTCATTCGCCGACCATCCGCCTTCGATTGCGTGGGTTGCGTGGACCGGCAAATGTACCGTAAAGCGGGGACAGACGCCAACTTCGGCAAGAAGCAAACACCCCCTGCAAACGAGAACGAACGACGCTATTGATCCGCTTGTGCGTTCAGGCTAGTCTAAAGACCATGACAATCCATACTGATGAAACCGCCCGATACGTCACCGAGGCGACAATGCAATGGCTCGAAAAGGTCGTGATCGGGCTGAACCTGTGCCCGTTCGCGAAGAGTGTTCACATCAAGAAGCAGATCCGCTACGCAGTGAGTCGGGCGACAAGCGAAGAGGAACTTCACCTGGACCTGATTGCAGAATTGCAGGCCTTGCAGGACGCGGATCCCGACAGCATCGATACCACCTTGCTTATTCATCCCTGGGCACTGACCGATTTTTTGAGCTACAACAATTTCCTCGACCTTGCCGATGCGACGGTCGCGGGCCTGGGTCTCGCCGGAAAGATTCAAATCGCAAGCTTTCACCCACAGTACCAGTTTGCCGATGCCGAGCCGGACGACATCAGCAATTTCACAAACCGCTCCCCTTACCCGATGCTTCATCTTTTGCGGGAAGAAAGCATCGATCGCGCGGTTGCGGCATTTCCGGATGCAGAAGAAATATTCGGCAGGAACATTGAAACCATGCGACGGCTTGGATACGAAGGCTGGAAGCAATTGAATATCGCAACAGGGCTATTACCGGAAGCGCAAGAATCGGGCGAAAAGAAAAAGAACTAATGCTTTATGGCCGGTTCCAACGCCGGCACAACCACTCATCGAGACACAAGTTTCCCGGCGTCCCGACGAAATTCAGCCATAGAAAAGTGCAATTGCGGAGCATCAAAATGCAGCCGGGGTGCTTGGTTAAAATGCAATTGAATTTACGCAATCCGCCATCATATGACGATCAGAGGGAGTGAAGTCCCTTGTTCGCACCACATCGTTGCCACACTGCCGATGAGCAAACGATTGACAGCAGTTCGATTTTAGCTGTTTTTTAACATTGCTTTTTTGAAATCTTTTTATTAGATTGCATACAGACAATAAGTATTCTTGACATGTCAAGTTGCAAAGACGCACATGTTGCAGCTTTTTTAACAAAAATCCGTCCAAACTTGATGCTTTGTCTAAACACTTGTTGTTTTTTTCTGTACAATAATCTTGCAGTGTGGAATTATTGAGACTATGACTACTCAATTAGGCAATGCTATGAACAGTACAAGACTAGCCGATCAGGTCAATTACGATCCCAACAATCTATTGGATGCGCTGATTGAAAAGCTCAACCTCAAGAATGATGCCGCGCTTTCGCGAGCACTTGAAGTTGCGCCACCAGTAATCAGCAAGATCCGCCATCGCCGTCTTCCGGTTGGCGCTTCGCTGCTGATTCGCATGCACGAAGTCAGCGATCTGAGCATCAAGGAGTTGCGGATTCTCATGGGCGATCGTCGCGATAAATTCCGTATCAGCGACAAGCAGTTCAAACCCAAGGAACCGCTCGCCGCCGCAACGCCGGGCGAGCAACGCGAATAAGAAACCGGCCTCCCCCGCCTCCAGCCTGTCAGGCAGGGAAGACGCCGGTTGAGAGATAACGATCGCCGCGGTCGCAGACAATGAATACGATTGTCGCGTTTTCCACTGTGCCCGAGATGCGGCACGCGACCTCGCAGGCGCCTGCGGCTGAAATACCGCAGAAGATTCCCTCTTCAACCGCCATCCGGTGCGCCATGCGTTCCGCAGCTGCCTGGCTGACATATTCGATCTGGTCCACGCGAGACTTGTCGTAGATCTTTGGCATGTAGGCCTCGGGCCACTTTCTGATGCCCGGGATCTGCGAACCTTCTTCAGGCTGCGCGCCGATGATACGGACATCCGGATTCTTTTCTTTCAAGAAGTGTGACACGCCCATGATGGTGCCTGTCGTGCCCATTGCGCTGACGAAATGCGTAATGCGCCCTTCCGTATCGCGCCAGATTTCTGGTCCGGTTCCCTCGTAGTGCGCCCGCGGATTGTCGGGATTGCCAAACTGGTCAAGAATGATTCCCTTGCCTTCCTTTTGCATTTGTTCCGCAAGGTCGCGTGCATATTCCATACCGCCCGTCTTTGGCGTCAGGATAATGTGTGCGCCATATGCGGCCATGCTTTGACGACGCTCTTCGCTCAGATTCTCGGGCATCAGCAACACCATTTTGTAGCCGCGCAGTGCCGCGGCCATCGCCAGTGCAATCCCGGTATTGCCGCTGGTGGCCTCGATCAAGGTGTCGCCCGGCTTGATTTCACCGCGCTCCTCCGCGTGCTTGATCATCGATAACGCTGGACGGTCCTTGACCGATCCCGCCGGATTATTACCCTCCAGTTTGCCGAGGATGACATTGTTGCGGCGCGCAGCCTCATCGCCGGGAATGCGCTTGAGCTGTACCAGGGGAGTATTACCGATTGTGTCTTCGATCGTCAGATAAGGCATGGTGTGTGGGATTGGCTGCTTCAGTAAAGATGTCATTTTAATCGCAGACGCTGATCGACGTTTGGCACTACCAGAAGTCACTCCTGGGCTGGTGCAGCCGGGGCCGCTGCGCATCCGCACTTGCCTGGGTGCGGGCAGGTCGGGTTCACATAAAAAAAACCCGCCTGTCGTAGTGCGGGGTTTCAGTTCAGATGACGACTGTTACTTCTTTGGCTCGTCTTTCTTCGAATCCTTCTTTGCGTCCTTTTTCCCTCTCGCCTTCGTGTTGCCGGAATCCTTGCCGGCCCCGGCTGTATTCTTCCCTAGCGATTGGCCGTTCACGGTCAAACCGGCGTCTGACAGCCTGACCGCGTTCTTTTCGCCGACGCCTTTTACCCGCCCCTCGAAATCAGCCCAGTCCTTGAATTCACCGCCTTTTTTGCGCTCATCGAGAATGTTCTTGGACATTTTCGGGCCAATGCCCTTGACGCTGTCGAGCGCTGCCTGATCGGCCTTGTTGACGTCAACCTGGGCGAATGCAAAGCCCGTCGTGACGATCAGGGTAGCGATGGCGAGAAGCAGTTTTTTCAGCATTTGAGTATTTCTCCTGTGTCGAAAAGGTTAAAGAATGAAGCAAGAACTTGCCTCAAAAACAATAACGATTTGACAATAGACAAGGTTGACAAAAAAACATCAATTTTGTCGATTACACCGGATTCAGCCGAAAAGCTCTTCTCTTGTGACCGTTGCCGTCCCAAGCTTGCCAACCACGATACCGCCGGCCCGATTGGCAATTTCGACCGCTTCGGCAATGGACATGCCTGCGCCGAGCATGGTCGCGAGGGTCGCGATCACCGTATCGCCCGCACCCGAGACGTCATACACTTCGCGCGCAACGGTTGGAATGTGGATGGCTTTTCCCTCGGTGTAGAGACTCATACCCTCCTCAGAACGCGTCAGCAGCAGCGCCTCGAGATCGAGCGACTCGCGCAGGTGCTGCGCTTTCGTCGTCAGCTCGTCTTCGTTTTTCCAGGAGCCGACGACCTGGCGCAGCTCCGATTTATTCGGCGTCAGGATGGACGCGCCCTTGTAGCGTGCGAAGTCGTCCCCTTTGGGATCGACCAGGATGCGCTTGCCCAGACGCTTGGCCGCGTCGATCATTTCAACGACGTTGACCAGACTGCCCTTGGCATAATCGGATAGCACGATGACGTCGTATTGCGGCAGCAATGCGTTGTATTGCGTCAGTTTGTTGCGCAATACCGTGTCAGTTGGGGGATGCTCGAAATCGATCCGCAGCAATTGTTGCTGACGGCCGATCACCCGCAGCTTGATGATGGTTGAAATGGCCGGGTCGCGATTGAGGAAGCTGTCGATATGGAGATCCGTCAGCAGCTTCTGCACCACGTCCCCGGCTTCATCCTGCCCGACCACACCCAGCAGCGCCGTTTGCGCACCAAGCGCGACCGCGTTGCGCGCCACGTTGGCAGCGCCTCCCAGGCGCTCCTCGCGTCGCTCCACGCGCACTACCGGCACCGGCGCTTCCGGGGAGATCCGGCTGACTTCACCGAACCAGTAACGATCCAGCATCACGTCGCCCACGACCAGCAGGCGGGGCGTCTTCAATGAAATAGTCATCTTGCTTGCGATCCGTTACGCACAGAACGGCCAATCCCGTAATACTCGATTCCGGCATCCGCCATTACTTGCGGGTCGAACAAATTGCGCCCGTCGAAAATGACCGGCGCTCTCAAAAGAGACTTCACCTGGGCGAAATCCGGGCTGCGAAATGCTTTCCACTCCGTGACGATGGCCAACGCGTCGGCATCTTTCAAGGCATCCATCGGGCTATCGCTGAACCGGATGCGCGCCAACAATTCCGGCGTCTCCGCAAAATCGACCGCCAGAACGCGTTGCGCCTCCGTCATGGCAATCGGATCATGGACCGCCACCGTTGCCCCGCGGGTGACAAGTTGCCGCAGCAGGACTCTGGATGGTGCTTCGCGCATGTCATTGGTATTGGGTTTGAATGCCAGGCCCCAGAGCGCGAAATGCCTGCCGTTCAAATTCTCACCGAAGCGATGCATGAGCTTCTGGCCCAGCACCTGCTTCTGCTGATTGTTCACCGCTTCAACAGCGCGCAGGATCAGGAGATCCTGGCCGTGTTCGCGCGCGGTACGTTCCAGCGCCTGTACGTCCTTGGGAAAACACGAACCGCCGTAACCGCATCCCGCATACAGGAAACTGTAACCAATGCGCGGGTCCGAGCCAATCCCATGACGAACCGCTTCAATATCTACGCCTACCATATCGGCCAGATCGGCCATCTCGTTCATGAATGAAATGCGTGTGGCCAGCATCGCATTGGCAGCATATTTCGTGAATTCCGCCGAGCGCACATCCATCCAGAAAGTGCGCTCGTGATTCCGGTTGAATGGCATGTAAAGGGTCTTCATCAGCAGGCGCGCGCGATCGCCTTCCGACGTATTGTCGCAACCGATCACGATACGGTCGGGGCGCATGAAGTCTTCGACTGCTGCCCCTTCTTTCAGGAACTCGGGGTTCGACACCACCGAAAATGCAGCGTTGCTGTTCCGTTCCCGCAATTGATCCTGAATGGCAGCGCGGACGCGGTCGGCCGTCCCGACCGGTACGGTCGATTTATCGACCACGACCTTGAAGCCGTTCATGTACCTGCCAATATCACTTGCCGCGGACAGCACGTACTTCAGATCGGCAGACCCATCTTCATCCGGCGGCGTGCCGACGGCAATGAAGAGAATTTCACCGTGCTCCACACCGGCAGCGATATCGCTTGAAAAGCTCAGCCGGCGTGCGGCACGGTTGCGTGCGACGATGTCACTCAATCCCGGTTCGTGTATGGGTATCCCGCCGCTGTTAAGGAAATCTATCTTTGCCTGATCGACGTCCAGACAGAAGACATCGTTGCCGACCTCTGCCAGGCATGCTCCGGTGACCAGGCCGACGTAGCCTGTGCCGATTATCGTTATTTTCATGATGGCGGATTAAGTGGGTAGGCTTTGGTTAATTCATCACGTTGAGCTCTTCGGTCCGCCGTGGAGGGTAGGATTCCCATTGGCTGCAGCCGGGGCATTGCCAATAAAACTGGCGTGCCTTGAACCCGCACTGACTGCATTGGTAGCGCGCCAGTTTCTGCGTATATCCATGCACGAGGTTCTTGACCAGCGAGAGTTCCGGGCGAACTTCAGGCGGCGCTTCCATCAGGCGCGCCTCGAGCAATTTGTCCAGGCCGAGCAAGGTCGGCGTACGCCGCAATTCGTCGCTGACGAGCTGATTGGCCGCATCGACCCCATCGAGCTCCAGAACGGCCTTGAATACAACTTCAAGCAGATCGATGGAAGGCGCTTCCGCGAGGTAATTCTTCAACAGATTGAGCCCTTCCTGCGACCGGCCGACAGCACGATAGCCGTCCATCAGGCGCTGCGCTACCAGTGCCACGTGTGGCACGCTCTGCTGCTCGACCCTGCGCCACGCCAGCAAGGCCGCTTCGGTGTCTCCCTTGGCCAGATGCACATCTCCGATCAGAATGGCCGCACGGACGTTGTTTCGATCCGCCGCGAGCGCCTTCTCCAGCATTGCCAGTGCCGCGTCAGGATGGGTATGCACCAGTTCATCCTGCGCCATTTCGCAATAGAATTGGGCGATCTCCTTCTGCCGTGCACCGGCACCGGATTCCTGCAGGGCGCGGGCGGCGTCGATGGCCCGCATCCACTCCTTTTCCCGCTGATAGATCTCCAGCAGCGCCCGGCGCGCCTGGGCGCCATATTGCGTATCCACCAATCCGTTGAAGGTTTCTTCGGCGCGGTCCAGCAGGCCGGCCTTCAGGTAATCCTGTCCGAGTTCGTACTGTGAATGCACTTGGTGTTCCTGCGGAAGATCCGGGCGCGCCAGCAGATTCTGGTGAACGCGGATGGCGCGTTCAATTTCGCCGCGACGGCGGAACAGATTGCCGAGCGCGAAATGCAGGTCGATGGTTTCAGGATCGAGCTTGACAATCTCGATGAAGGCATCAATCGCCTTGTCCGGCTGCTCGTTCAAAAGAAAATTCAGTCCTTTGAAATACCCGCGCGGCAGGCTGCGCGATTCAGAGACGAGCTGATTGATGTCGACGCGCGCCGCGATCCAGCCAAGGCCAAAGAAGATTGGGATGCCGAGTAGCCACCAGGTTTCGAATTCCATGCCGTTTTTAATTGTTGTCGTGTTTCGGGTTTATTTGCTGACGCTATCCGGTTGCGGCGGCTGCACCCGCGCAAGACGTTGCGCTTCCCGCTCCTGCTCCATGGCGGAAATCGTTTTCTTGTGTTTGGACAGGTCACGACGGTGGCGAAACAGCGTCGGAATCATCGCGAGAATGCCAAGCGCGGCGCCTCCCGCGAAAAACGAGAGCAGCAACAGGACCAGCGGGCCACGAATCTCGTAGTCGAAAAAGAAGCGCAATGCGACTTCCTGAGTATTCTTGAGAGCGAATCCGAAGAAAACAATAAAGAGAATGGCAGCAACGATTCTGAAAAGAATTTTCATACTGCGACGTCCTTATTGATGATTGTCTTCAGGCACCGGGGCCAATATGTTGAATGGCAAAACAATTGAAATTGTACGTGAAAAAAAACGGCATCCGAGGACGCCGTTTTGATTTCTTGCAAATAACCAATACAACTCAAATCTGGCTGTTCCCTTGTGCAGGGGTTTGACGACGGACAGCTCAGCGTACCAGCGCTTCACAGCCCGCCTATCTTGCCGCGATTTGCGTCGCCTTGGTGACTCAGTCTTCCTTGATCGGTTGCCCAACCATGGCATCCACCCGTTCCCGCAATTCCTTGCCGGGTTTGAAGTGGGGCACCCGCTTTTCGGGCACCATCACTTTGTCCCCTGACTTCGGGTTGCGGCCGATGCGCGGCGGCCTGCTGTTCAACGCAAAGCTGCCGAAACCACGGATCTCGATGCGCTGACCGTTCGACAACGCATCGGCCATCGCATCGAGAATGGTTTTCACCGCGTAATCCGCATCCTTTGCAACCAGCTGCGGATAACGTTCAGCCAGACGGGCAATCAGCTCCGACTTTGTCATTTATCGACTTGACCTTATTGCTTGTTGTCGAGTTTCGCCTTCAGCAGAGCGCCCAGGCTGGTCGTGCCGGATGCTGCGCTCGAGTCAGCCGACATCTTCTGCATGGCTTCCTGCGTATCCGCATTGTCCTTGGCCTTGATCGACAACTGAATGCTGCGTGCCTTGCGATCGATGTTGATGATCATGGCTTCGACCTTGTCGCCGACCTTCAGGTGCGTACCTGCATCTTCCACGCGGTCGCGGGAGATTTCGGATGCACGCAAATAGCCTTCGACATCGTCGGACAACTGGATCACGGCGCCCTTCGGCTCGACCGATTTGACGGTACCGGAGACGATTGCACCCTTGTCGTTCATGGCAGCGAAGTTGTTGAACGGATCGCCTTCCAGCTGTTTGACGCCCAGAGAAACACGCTCGCGCTCGACGTCGATGGCCAGCACGACTGCTTCCAGTTCGTCGCCCTTCTTGAACTTGCGGACGGCTTCTTCGCCAGCTTCGGTCCAGGACAGGTCGGACAAGTGAACCAGACCGTCGATGTTGCCCGGCAGGCCGATGAACACGCCGAAGTCGGTGATCGACTTGATCGCACCCTTCACCTTGTCGCCCTTCTTGTGGTTCATCGCGAACTCTTCCCACGGATTCGGCTTGCACTGCTTCATGCCGAGGGAGATGCGGCGACGCTCTTCGTCGATTTCCAGAACCATGACTTCGACTTCGTCGCCCAGCTGGACAACCTTGTTCGGAGCAACGTTCTTGTTGGTCCAGTCCATTTCGGACACGTGGACCAGGCCTTCGATGCCTTGCTCGACTTCCACGAATGCACCGTAGTCGGTCAGGTTGGTGACCTTGCCGAACAGACGGGTACCCTGCGGATAACGACGGGACAGACCAGTCCACGGATCGTCGCCCAGCTGCTTGACGCCCAGCGAAACGCGGTTCTTCTCTTGATCGTACTTGAGGACCTTGGCGGTGATTTCCTGGCCAACGGACAGCACTTCCGACGGATGACGCACGCGACGCCATGCCAGATCGGTGATGTGCAGCAGGCCGTCGATGCCGCCGAGGTCAACGAACGCACCGTAGTCGGTGATGTTCTTGACGATACCGGTGACGACAGTACCTTCCTTCAGGGTTTCCATCAGCTTGGCGCGCTCTTCGCCCATCGATGCTTCGATGACGGCGCGACGGGACAGCACAACGTTGTTGCGCTTGCGGTCCAGCTTGATGACCTTGAATTCCATGGTCTTGCCTTCGTACGGCGTGGTGTCCTTCACCGGACGGGTATCAACCAGCGAACCCGGGAGGAATGCACGAATGCCGTTGGTCAGAACGGTCAGACCGCCCTTGACCTTGCCGTTGACGGTGCCGGTCACGATTTCGCCGGACTCCATCGCTTTTTCGAGCGAGAGCCACGAGGCGAGACGCTTGGCCTTGTCGCGCGACAGAATGGTGTCGCCAAAGCCGTTTTCCAGCGACTCGATCGCAACGGTGATGAAGTCACCGACATTGACTTCGAGTTCGCCGTTGTCGTTCTTGAATTCTTCGATAGGAATGAATGCTTCCGATTTCAGGCCAGCGTTGACGACGACAAAGTTGTAGTCGACACGAACGACTTCAGCCGAAATCACTTCACCGGAACGCATGTCCTGACGGGACAAGGACTCCTCGAACAGGGCTGCAAAGCTTTCGGAACCGGTAGGTTGTTGTTGCGCAGTAGACATAAATAAGAAAAGTTTTCCAGCGGGAATCGTGTCTTGTTTGACCAGATTGACCAGTTGCTGGGTTAGGTTTATCAACACCCGACATGACCTTGCGCCAAGCCGGGCACCAATCGCACTGCAAATCGCGTATTTACTGCTTACGCATGTTTTTTTACTGCCGCATACCACCTCAGAACCTGCTCGACAGCCTCATCGGCGGTCATACGCGACGTATCCAAGATGTGTGCGCCTTCTGCTGGTTTCAATGGTGCGATTGCGCGATTCGAATCACGCGCGTCGCGCTCCCTCAAATCCTTGAGAAGGTGTTGCATGTTAGCAGAAAAACCCTTGTCAATCAATTGCTTATATCGTCTTTCTGCACGCGCCTCAACACTTGCGGTGAGGAATACCTTGAGCGTTGCGTGAGGAAAAATAACGGTACCCATATCCCGGCCATCGGCAACCAGCCCTGGCGGCATCCGGAACCCGAGTTGCAGCCCGACCAGAGCATGCCGGACTGTCGGTAAAGCGGCGATTTTCGATGCCGTATTGCCAACTTCCTCGGCACGGATTGCGGAAGTCACGTTTTCGTTGGCCAGCCAGACCTGGTCGCCGGAAAACCTGCACGGCAGCTTCTCGGCCAGCTTGGCAAGGGCGTGCTCATCCGTCAGCAATACCTGGTGACGAATTACAGACAAGGCGGTCAGCCGATAAAGTGCGCCGGAATCGAGGTAATGGAAACCCAGTTGCAAGGCCACACGGTGTGCGACCGTGCCTTTACCTGAGGCTGTGGGGCCGTCTATCGCAATGACCGGAATGGAAGGTGTCTGCATCGTCCAGGAGTAGAAAAACAGTAGAAAAACGTCAGTATGTTCAGCGGAAGAAAGAGCGTGCCGAATACGGCCCTTATTTATCTTTCCAGTTCCACCATTTCAATTTGTCAGGATCGGGCCGTGCTGTTTGCGCGAAATAGACTGCACAGCGAGCGACATACAACCAGCAACGGTCGACATGCCGGCCTTCGAGCTCGCATTGCCGCTCATACAGCGCCTGCGGATCGCGTCCTCTCAATTCATCGACGCGACGAAAGCCCTGGTCAAAAAGGTCCTGAGCCACGCGCGGGCCCACACCGGGAATCCGCTGCAAGTCCTTCAGTGCAGCAAGGTGTTCAGAACAAGTTGTTCTGCGCGATTTTTGCAAAGGCATCGAAATAATCCGGGAAGGTCTTCGCGACACATTTTGGATCGTTGATGCGAATCCGGTTTCCGCGACGCGCCGCGCCATCCAGCGATGCAAGCGAGAAACACATCGCCATGCGATGGTCGTCATAGGTATCGATGGCTGCAGACTGAATCACCGCCGGCGGTGTCACGCGAAGATAATCGGTGCCCTCTTCAACGGCCGCGCCAAGCTTGCGCAACTCGGTTGCCATCGCAGCGATCCGGTCGGTTTCTTTCACGCGCCAGCTGCCGATATTGCGCAGCGTACTCGGACCGTCGGCATACAAGGCTGCCACCGCAATCGTCATCGCCGCATCCGGGATGTGATTGAAATCGGCATCGATGGCTTTCAATACACCATTCGATTTCGCTTCGATCCAGTTATCGCCCATGGAAATGGACGCGCCCATTTGTTCCAGTGCCTCAACAAAGCGCACGTCGCCCTGGATACTGTCGCGACCGACGCCTTCGACTCGCACTGGCCCGCCGGCAATGGCGCCGGCCGCGAGAAAATAGGAAGCGGACGAGGCATCGCCTTCGACATGGATCACGCCCGGGCTGACGTATTTTTGCCCAGCCTGAATCGTAAAAGACTGCCAGCCATTGCGCTCGACGGTAACGCCAAAACGCCGCATCAGGTTCAGCGTGATTTCGATGTAGGGCTTGGAAATCAGTTCGCCAATGACATCGACGGTGACAGCCTGATCAGTCGCCATCAAAGGCGCAGCCATCAGCAAGGCCGTCAGAAACTGGCTGGAAACATTGCCCTTCACCTGCATGCGCTGCGTATGAATATGCCCGCGCCGGATATGCAAGGGCGGAAAACCGGCTTGCCCGGTATATTCGATCTGCGTGCCGGCTGCGTTGAGCGCGTCGACCAAGTCACCGATTGGACGCTCGTGCATGCGCGATACGCCATGCAAGCTGTAGTCACCCCCGATAACCGCCAAAGCGGCCGTCAAGGGTCGAATGGCCGTACCGGCATTCCCCATGAACAAATCCGCTTGGTGCACCGGGAACGCACCGCCAGCGCCATGCACGACATACTGCCGTGTATCGCCGACCTGCTCCCATTGCACGCCCAGCTTTTGCAAGGCCATCAGCATCACATGCGTGTCGTCGGAGGCGAGCAGGTCGAAAATCTGCGTGGTTCCTTGCGCCAGTGCGGCAAGCAGCAGGGTGCGATTGGAAATACTCTTCGATCCGGGCAAACGCACAGCCCCTTGCGCATGCATCGCCGGTTGCAATTCAAGATAGTGAGGATAATGCTTCATTAATCGCCGCCTTGCTTACTCTGTTGTTCGGCAGCCTCGATCGTGCGAATCCAGTTCTGCCGCGCATGCTGTGCATTTGCATACACTGCTTCAATGCCCTTGCTATTGCGCTCGGCCAGCAAGCCGCGCAATTCCTTCAATCGCTCCATGTAGGCGTCCAGTTCGCCGAGCAAGGCCGTGTGATTTGCCAGGGAAATATCGCGCCACATTTCCGGCGATGAACCGGCGATGCGTGTGAAGTCGCGAAATCCGCTTGCTGCATATTGGAACAGCAAGTCTGCGTGCGGTTTCTTTGCGATGTCGTCGACCAGGGCATACGCAAGCAGATGCGGCAAGTGACTGACTGCCGCGAACACGCGATCGTGCTCCTGCGGCGTCAAGCGGTGGATGATCGATCCGCAGCGCTGCCAGGCTTCGGCGACGCGAGCAATATCGCTCTCCGTATTCTCCGGCAAGGCCGTGATCACTGTCTTCTTGCCGACATACAAGTCGACAATCGCCGCATCCGGCCCGTTTTGCTCACGACCAGCAATCGGATGCCCAGGAACGAACTGCGCAATTTTTTTTCCGAGTGCCTTGCGTGCCGCTGCGACGACGTCGGTCTTGGTGCTGCCCGCATCGGTCACGACCGTGCCCGGTTCCAGCCAGGGTGCGATGGAAGCGAGAATTGCTTCCGTCTGCGCCACCGGCGCGGCAACCAGGATGAGATCGGCGCCCGCGACCGCCTCCTCGACCGAAGTACAAGCCGTGTCGATGATGCCCAGTTCCTTGGCGCGCATCAGCGGCGCAAGACTACGCCCGACGCCGGCCACATGCTGCACCGCGCCTGCTTTTCTGAGCGCCAATGCAAAGGACCCGCCAATCAGGCCGACACCGAAAATTGCAATTTTTTTCATCTGGAATAGCGGCTCATTCAACACGAGTCAGGGCAGTACCTTCTTCAACGCATCGATAAATGCGGCATTCTCGTCCGGCAAGCCGATCGAAATACGCAACCATTGCGGCAGACCGTAATTGCCTACCGGACGGACGATGATTCCGCGCTTGAGCAATGCGAGATTGATCCGTGCGCCGGCGCTGTCTTCACTGCCCACCCGGACAAGCACAAAGTTGCCAAAGGAAGGCACGTACTCGAGGCCCAGCGCGTCGAATGCCTCGGTCAGTTGACGATAGCCCTCCGCGTTCAGCCTGGCGCTTTTCTTCAGGAAATCACTGTCATTCAATGCCGCCACTGCCGCGGCTTGCGCCATCGAGTTGACATTGAATGGCTGGCGAATGCGATTCAGCAAATCCGTGACTGCAGGCTGCGCTATGCCGAAGCCGACGCGCAAGCCGGCCAGCCCATACGCCTTCGATAGGGTGCGAGATACCAGCAGGTTCGGATACTGTTTGACCCAAGCCGTCGATTCATACTGCAGTTCTGGTGCGAGGTACTCGTTGTACGCTTCGTCCAGGACAACAACCACGTTCTTCGGCACAGCCTTCAGGAAGGCTTCGATGTCCGCCGCCGGAAGAAAGGTGCCGGTCGGATTGTTGGGGTTGGCGATGAATACCAGCCTGGTATCTTCGGTAATCGCCTCGGCCATGGCCTTCAGGTCATGGCCGTAGTTTTTCGCTGCCACGACGATTGCACGGCCGCCCACGCCCTGCGTCGCCAGTGCGTAAACCGCGAAGGAATACTGTGCGTAGACCACGGACTGCCCTGGCTGCACGAACGCATGCGCGGCGAGTTCAAGAATGTCGTTGCTGCCGTTGCCCAGCGTGATCCAGTCTTGCGGAACACCATATCGAGTGGTGATCACCTGTTTCAATTCAAAGCCATTCGAGTCCGGATAGCGGCCGATATCCGACACGGCTTCAAGCATCGCCTGCTTTGCCGATTCCGGCATGCCCAACGGGTTTTCATTGGAGGCAAGCTTGATGATCTTGGCTTCGTCGAGGCCGAATTCGCGCGCGACCTCGGAGATCGGTTTACCGCCCTGATACGGGGCGATCGCACGGACATATTCTGGACCGAATTGGATAGACATTTTTGATTCCCAAAAAACAGGATCAGCATCCGGCTCGCTGGCAATTCCGCAGGCCGGCTTGCCTCTCGATTACAAACTGAAAGGATATGAACCCAGCCACTTGAAGAAGGCTGCGTTCTGTTTGACTTCCGCCAGTGCCTTGGCAACCTTCTCTTCCTGTACGTGCCCTTCGACGTCGACGTAGAAGTAGTATTCCCAGGTGCCGACGCGTGCCGGGCGCGATTCAAAGCGGGTCATCGATACGCCATGCTTGGCGAGCGGCGCCAGCATGTTGTAGACGGCACCAGCCTTGTTGGGCACCGCAAAAACAAGCGATGTCTGATCCTTGCCGCTGGGGGCAGGCTGCAGACGGCCAATGATGGCAAAACGCGTGCGGTTATGCGGATCGTCCTGGACGTGCGCCTGGACAATGCCGAGGTTGTAGCGCTGACCTGCGACTTCACCGGCGATGGCGGCTGCCGTGGGATCTTCGCTTGCGATACGAGCGGCTTCGCCATTGGACGCAACGGCCTGGCGCTGAATGTTCGGGTAGTGTTGATTGAGCCACGCCTGGCACTGCGCCAACGCCTGGGAGTGAGCGCAAATGCGCGTGATGCCATCCATCGAACCGCTCTTGGTCATCAGGCTGTGATGGACCGGAATCGAAAGTTCGCCGCTGATCGACAGCGTCGACTGCAGCAGCAGATCGAGCGTGCGGTTGATTGCGCCTTCCGATGAATTTTCAATCGGAACCACGCCAAAGTCGGCAGTCCCGGCTTCGGCGGCGCGGAATATCTCGTCAATCGAAACGCAGGAGATGCCTTCGATGGCGTGGCCGAATTGCTGGTACACCGCTTGCTCGGTGAAGGTTCCGGCCGGGCCGAGATAGGCGACGGTGACGCGCCTTTCCAGTGCACGGCAGGACGACATGATCTCGCGAAAGATCTTCTGCACGTCGCCACTGTCGAGCGGACCGGGATTGCGCTCCCCGACCTTGCGCAAGACTTGCGCTTCGCGTTCCGGGCGAAACACCGGGGCATTGGTTTCAGCCTTGACATGACCGACCTGCTGGGCCACGCGCGCACGCTGGTTCAGCAAGTCGAGGATCTGTGCATCGATCGCGTCGATCTGCTGGCGGAGTGGTTTAAGTTTATCGTCCGTATTCATTTGTCCGTAGTCGTTTCGCCTTCCCTGTGGAGGGAGGGTTTCGAAGAGCGACGGCTTGCAGCCGGGTCAACCGGCTAGCCATGCTTCTTTTCGAATTCTTTCAGGTAGTCGACCAGTGCCTGCACGCCTTCGATCGGCATCGCATTGTAGATTGATGCCCGCATGCCGCCTACGGACTTGTGGCCCTTGAGCTGAAGCAGTTTGCGCTCTTTCGCGCCCGCGAGGAAAGCCTCGTTCAACGATTCATCCTTCAGGAAGAAAGGTACGTTCATGCGTGAGCGACAATCCTTCGCAACCTTGTTCATGTAGAAATCGGTTGAATCCAGATAGTCATACAAGAGCGCCGCCTTCGCAATATTGCGTTGCTCCATCGCTGCAACGCCGCCCTGCTTCTTGAGCCACTGGAACACCAGCCCGGCTATGTAGATCGCATAGGTTGGCGGCGTGTTGTACATGGAATGGTTTTCCGCGACCAGCTTCCAGTCGAAAGCCGATGGGCAAATCGTTAATGCATGACCGATCAGATCTTCGCGCACGATTACCAGGGTCAGACC
Organism: Herbaspirillum sp. ST 5-3; assembly: GCF_004804275.1. Taxonomy (GTDB): domain Bacteria; phylum Pseudomonadota; class Gammaproteobacteria; order Burkholderiales; family Burkholderiaceae_D; genus Noviherbaspirillum. The sequence continues at coordinate 40,468 of NZ_STGI01000008.1, read as the reverse complement.
CGCGGGCCCGATGTTCTTTTGCGCACCGCCGAAAATCACGCCATATCGTGACACATCGACGACGCGCGACAAGATGTGCGACGACATGTCCGCGACCAGCGGCACGTCGCCCACATCCGGCGTGTACTGGTACTCGACGCCATCAATTGTTTCATTGGTGCAGATGTGGACATACGCAGCATCCTTCGTCAGCTTCCAGCTGTCGCGCGGCGGGATGACAGTGAACTTCTGGCTCTCGGAGGAAGCGGCGACATTGACCGTGCAATATTTTTTCGCTTCCTTGATCGACTTGCCCGTCCATGAACCGGTATGAATGAAATCCACGGTCGCCGGCTGCGGCTTCATGCCTAGCAGGTTCATCGGCACGATGGCGTTTTCACCGATGCCGCCACCCTGCAGGAACAGAATCTTGTAATTCGCAGGGACTGCCAGCAGTTCGCGCACATCACGCTCTGCGGCTTCGTAGATCGAAATGAACTCCTTGCCACGGTGGCTCATTTCCATGACGGACATGCCGCTGCCGTGCCAGTCGAGCATTTCGTCCGCGGCTATCTGAAGCACTTCCTGCGGAAGGACGGCCGGGCCGGCGGAAAAGTTATAGACGCGTGTCATTGCTCCTCCGTTGCGCCATTGTCGGCACCGTTCGCAATGCCGTTTTCTTCCTCGACATCGGTTTCGACGATGCGCTGCAGGCCGGACAGCTTGGTGCCATCTTCCACGGCAATGAGCGTCACGCCCTGCGTCGCACGCCCCATTTCGCGAATTTCTGCGACGCGGGTTCGAATCAGTACGCCGCCGGTCGTAATCAGCATGATTTCGTCGCTGGGTTCAACCAGGGTCGCTGCAACAACCTTGCCGTTGCGCTCGCTTGTCTGGATCGCGATCATGCCCTTGGTGCCGCGACCGTGACGTGTGTACTCGGTAATCGGCGTACGCTTGCCGAAACCGTTTTCGGTCGCCGTCAGTACGGATTGCTGCTCGTTTTCCGCCACCAGCAATGCAATGACTTGCTGGCCTTCCTCGAGGCTCATGCCGCGCACGCCGCGCGCGGTGCGCCCCATCGGGCGAACGTCGTTCTCATCGAAACGTACTGCCTTGCCGGAATCGGAGAACAACATCACGTCGTGCTTGCCGTCCGTCAGCGCGGCGCCTATCAGGAAATCACCCTCATCCAGATCCACTGCGATAATTCCTGCCTTGCGCGGATTGCTGAACTCGGTCAGCGGTGTCTTCTTGACCGTGCCAAGGCTCGTGGACATGAAGACATAGTGGTCTTCCGGGAAGCTGCGGTTCTCGCCTGACAACGGCAGCACGACAGTGATCTTCTCGCCGTCCTGCAGCGGGAACATGTTGACGATTGGCTTGCCGCGCGAATTGCGCGAGCCCTGCGGCACTTCCCACACCTTCAGCCAGTACAGGCGGCCACGGTTGGAGAAGCACAGGATGTAGTCGTGTGTATTGGCGATGAACAACTGGTCGATCCAGTCGTCTTCCTTGGTTGCCATTGCCTGCTTGCCGCGACCGCCGCGCTTTTGCGCGCGATATTCGGACACCGGCTGCGATTTCATATAGCCGGAATGCGACAAGGTCACGACCATGTCCTGCGGCGCGATCAGATCTTCCGTTTCGAGATCGGTTGCATTCAGCTCGATTTGCGAACGACGCACATCCTTCGCGCCTTCCCCGTATTCGTTCTTGGCGGCGGTCAGCTCGTCGGAAATGATTGCCGTCACGCGCTCGGGCTTGGCAAGAATATCCAGCAAGTCGGCGATCTGCGCCATGACTTCCTTGTATTCATTGACGATCTTGTCCTGCTCCAGACCGGTAAGGCGCTGCAGGCGCATCTGCAGGATTTCCTGCGCTTGTTCGTCGGACAGCTTGTACAGTCCGTCCGGCTGGATACCGTAATGCTTGGGCAGGTTCTCGGGGCGGAATGCATCGATGCCGCCAGCATTCTCTGCGCCGGTACGCGCGAGCATTTCACGCACCAGCGAAGAATCCCATGCACGCGCCATCAATTCCGATTTCGCAATCGGCGGCGTCGGCGCGGCTTTGATGATGGCAATGAAGTCGTCGATGTTCGCCAGCGCAACTGCCAAACCTTCCAATACGTGGCCGCGCTCGCGTGCCTTGCGCAGTTCGAATACAGTCCGGCGCGTGACCACCTCGCGACGATGCGACAGGAAGCATTCGAGCATCTGCTTGAGGTTCAGCAGCTTCGGCTGACCGTCGACCAGTGCGACCATGTTCATGCCGAAGGTGTCTTGCAACTGGGTTTGCTTGTACAGATTGTTCAGCACCACTTCGGGAACTTCACCGCGCTTGAGTTCGATCACGACGCGCATGCCTGACTTGTCGGATTCGTCGCGAATGTCGGAAATGCCTTCAAGCTTCTTGTCGCGCACCAGTTCGGCGATGCGTTCCAGGAGGGATTTCTTGTTAACCTGGTACGGCAATTCATCAACGATGATCGCAGTGCGATTTTCCTTGCCGAATTCTTCGAAGTGCGTCTTCGCGCGCATCACCACTCGGCCACGCCCCGTGCGATAGCCGTCGCGCACGCCGGATACGCCGTAGATGATGCCAGCCGTCGGGAAGTCGGGCGCGGGAATGATCTCGATCAGTTCGTCCACCGTGCATTCCGCATTGCGCAGCACGTGCAACGCGCCATCGATCACTTCCGAGATATTGTGCGGCGGAATATTGGTCGCCATGCCGACGGCGATGCCGGACGATCCATTGATCAGCAGATTGGGAATGCGGGTCGGCAGTACGGACGGCTCTTTCTCCTTGCCGTCGTAGTTTGGAACAAAATCGACCGTTTCCTTTTCGATGTCAGCCAGAATTTCACTGGAAATCTTGTCGAGCCGGCACTCGGTGTAACGCATCGCCGCAGCATTGTCGCCGTCGACCGATCCGAAGTTTCCCTGCCCATCCACCAGGGTGTAGCGCAGCGAGAAATCCTGCGCCATGCGCACCAGGGTGTCATAGATCGCCTGGTCGCCGTGCGGGTGGTACTTACCCATGACCTCACCGACCACGCGCGCGCATTTCACATATGGACGGTTCCATACGTTGTTCGTTTCATGCATTGCGTAGAGAACGCGTCGGTGCACCGGCTTCAAGCCATCGCGCACATCCGGCAGCGCACGGCCGACGATCACGCTCATCGCGTAATCGAGATAGCTCTTGCGCATCTCTTCTTCGAGGGAAATCGGGATTGTCTCTTTAGCGAATTGATCCATTGGGGAGTCGGCTTATCTCTGCAGAAGTTGGCTGAATATCTTGGCAACAGCATCGCTTGTGAACGCAGCATGCCAAACATTGGATTTTAGCACGGCGACCGAGTCCTCCTCCGGAGCAAGCGGCTTATAGAGTACGCATGGAAATGCAGAGGGGCGGAATTCTGAAAAATGTGATTAAATTGACTGTTGCAAGCGGCAAAAAAATATCATTCCTACAAATAACCGTTAGTGAAAAAACATGCTCAATAAAATCACGCTTGGCCTCGCTCTCGGCATCAGCGCATTCGCCGCTCATGCCCAAACCGCTTCAGACATCAAAGCAAATCCGGAGAAAAGTGCGTATCTGCAGGACAGCCGCGGCGTCATCACCCGCAGCCCGTTCGGTCTTTGCTGGAGGACCGGCTATTGGACACCTGCCGATGCCGTAGCCGGCTGCGACGGCGAACTCGCTCCTCCCGTGGCCAAGCCAACCGCGCCTGCCGTTGTGGCACCGGTTGCGCAAGCTCCTGCCGCGCCTGCCGCTCCCAAGCGCTGCGATTTTGCCGTCACGCTGAGCAGCGACGAAACCTTCGAGTTCAACAAGGCTGCGCTCAGCAGCGCGGCGAAAACACGCATCGACAACGACGTGTTATCCAAACTGTCGAACTGCGCCAAGGTTGAAATCGTACTGGTGACCGGCCATACGGACCGCCTCGGATCGCATCCGTACAATCAGCGCCTGTCGGAGAAACGCGCGGATGCCGTGGCGGCTTACCTGAAAAGCAAAGGCGTGACCGGCAATATCGACACCTTGGGCGCGGGAAAGACGCAGTCAATCAAGGCCTGCGACGACAAACTCCCCCGCAAACAATTGATTGCGTGCCTGGCGCCCAACCGCCGGGTAGTAATCGAAGCACGCGGCATTGCGAAATAACAGAATCGCTTGAGAAAAATCCTTGCGCGAGCCGCAAGGATTTTTTAAAACGCCAGTGTTTTTACATATTGCGTTGCGAAAATACAACGTGCGATCAAAAACGCTGTATCGTTGACTTAGCAATAATCGTTGTGTATCGCGCCTATGGCAAAATGTAGTTAGCTAAAGAGCATTGCAAGTGAACAACCTTGCGAAAAGATGATTTAATAGCATGTGGTAGTATAAGTTCTAGAATGTTATTAGTTGCGCAGTGAATCTGCGGATATCTCAACCAAGAGGAAAAATATGAATAAATTAGCAAAACTCATCTTTGCTGCGTCCGCAGTTGTATCGTTCTCTGCATCGGCTCAGCAAGATATCCAGGCAAAAACTCCGAACAGCGCCTATCTGCAAGACAGCCGCGGCGTCGTCACCCGTAGCGGGTTCGGCCAGTGCTGGCATACCGGTTACTGGACCCCGGGCGATTCGGTCGGTGGCTGCGACGGAGAAATCGCAAAAGCCGCTCCGGCTCCGGCACCTGCCGCTCCGGCTCCTGCTCCGGCACCCGCCCCCGCACCCGCTCCCGCACCGGTTTCCGAAAAGGTCACGTTTGCTGCTGACACCTTCTTCGACTTTGACAAGGCTGTGCTGAAACCTGATGGCAAGGCAAAACTCGACGACCTGACCTCCAAACTCCAAGGCATGAACCTGGAAGTTGTCATCGCAGTTGGCCATACCGACTCGATCGGTACCGACAGCTACAACCAGAAACTGTCCGTGCGTCGCGCCGAAGCTGTGAAGGCATACATGGTGTCCAAGGGTGTAGAAGCCAATCGTGTCTATACTGAAGGCAAAGGCGAGAAACAGCCGGTTGCGAGCAACAAGACCTCCGCTGGCCGCGCCAAGAACCGCCGTGTTGAAATCGAAGTCGTTGGTACTCGTACCCGATAATCGATTCGCATCAGGAGAAACCCCGCTTCGGCGGGGTTTTTTTATGGCCGCATGATCGATTCGCTTGCGGCGACACGACAGGCAGCATTATTCCAGCTATCATTCGCACTATGAATGCCGATCCTTTAGAACTGCAAAAATTCAGCGATCTCGCCCATCGTTGGTGGGACCCAACATCCGAATTCCGCCCGTTGCATGAAATCAATCCGCTCCGTCTTGAGTGGATCAATGCCCGCGCTCCGCTTGCCGGGAAGACGGTGGCCGATATCGGCTGCGGCGGAGGCATCCTGGCAGAATCAATGGCAAAAAAAGGTGCCAAAGTCACCGGCATCGACTTGTCGGAAAAAGCCCTCAAGGTTGCGGATCTGCATAGCCTCGAGTCGGGCGTGCAAGTCCGCTATGAAATGATTTCCGCCGAACAGCTCGCGGCGCGTGAACCGGGAAGCTACGACGTCGTCACCTGCATGGAAATGCTTGAGCACGTCCCTGATCCTGCCGCTGTCGTTCAAGCCTGCGCCACGCTTGTCAAGCCAGGCGGCCATGTGTTTTTTTCGACCATCAACCGCAACCCGAAAGCTTATCTGTTTGCTGTCATCGGGGCCGAGTACTTGCTGCGACTGCTTCCGAAAGGGACGCATGACTATGCCAAATTCATCACGCCGGCCGAACTGGCGCAATTCATTCGGCAGGCGGGTTTGACGCTGGAAAGTTTGAAGGGCATGGGGTATAACCCGCTGACTCAGGTGTATTCCCTGAATCAGAATACCGACGTCAATTATCTGGTTGCCTGCTCGAAGCCGGCGTAAACGCTTTATCCTGACAGTCACTTGGTCTGCAATAGTGCAGAGCACGGAATCCGCCATCTTCATATCGGTATCATGTCATTAACTTCTCCTCGTGCCATCCTGTTTGATCTGGACGGCACGCTCGCCGACACCGCACCCGACCTTGCTGCGGCAATGAATCGTGTACGTGCGGCACGCGGATTGACACCCACTCCTTTCGACCTGCTGCGCCCGGTTGCCTCAGCCGGCGCGCGCGGTCTGATCGGCGCGTCTTTCGGGATCAAACCGGAGGACGATGGTTACAACGAATTGCGCGATGCCTTTCTTGACACCTACGAAGCATTCATCGCAGTGGAAAGCCGCTTGTTCGAAGGAATTGAAGCCTTGCTGACAAACCTGCAAGAGTGCAAACTGTCGTGGGGCATCGTCACCAACAAGGCCTCGCGCTTTACCGACCGGCTCGTGCCTCGGATCGGTTTGCACCAGGCTTCGTGCGTGATTTCCGGCGATACCACCGCGCACTCGAAACCTCATCCGGAGCCACTGCTCGAAGCCGCTCGTCGGCTGGCCGTGACGCCGCAGGATTGCTGGTACGTCGGCGACGACTTGCGTGATATGCAGGCTGGCCGGGCGGCGGGCATGATAACCATAGCGGCGGCCTGGGGCTACTGCGGACATGTCGAGCCGACGGCCTGGGATGCCGACGCGCTGGTGGACTCGCCTTTGCATCTTCTGAATTTAATTCGCGCTCAGGCCTTGAATTCGAGCGGCTCGGTCACATCTAGTGAAGTACAATAGACTTGTTGCTGTTTTGGGGGCGACCTGGTTTCGACAGGGGTTGCGAAGCAGTACAGGGCATGCCGAGGGCTGGTCACCTCGTAAATCCAACCGGAAATGCTTAAATGCAAACGATGAATCTTACGCTCTCGCAGCGTAAACCACTAGGAACTTAATAACTTCTTAGCTCTACACCGTCTTGTCCCTGGGGCGGGCTGGCAACAGCAGTAGAGTCATTCACAGGGAATCGCGTTACGTCGGGTTACTTGGCGTAACGTTAAAAATAGGTGACTCGTCTTGGTGAAGCGCGTGCGTCCGCGTCATCAGGATTAAAACCAATAGGCTGCACTACGCATGTAGAACTGGCTGTAGAGGATCTTTGGACGCGGGTTCGATTCCCGCCGCCTCCACCATCATTCGGAATGGTCTGGATATTGCAGACCATATCCACCCCAAGACTTAAAGACTTGTTCTCCCCAAAGGCGCGACACTCCGTGTCCGTGCCGGTTTAGTCCTCCTTCCTTCTTTCAAAAAAGTGATTCGTCAGCGAATTCACTTCGCTTGATTCGTGTCGCGCGGAGCATTGACGCGACCTCTCTGCCGCCTTTTTCCTGAGGCATACTATCGATGTTTTTCCCGATTGGCGGACTGGCACGTGCACGCCTTCCGCAATACGCGAATCATCGAATTACTTGAAACATATTGCCGTTTGAGCCGGCAGACAACGCCTTAACGCAAAACATGCGCATTCTCCTGGTCGAAGACGACGCCATGATCGGCGATGCCGTCCGCACTTCGCTGTGGCAGGACGGCTATGCGGTGGAGTGGATCCGCGACGGACGCGCTGCTGAAGCCGCGCTGGCGGCCGAGCATTTCGACCTGGTCTTGCTTGATCTCGGACTTCCGGACAAGGATGGCATCGCCGTGCTTCAAAGCCTTCGGCAACGCAGGCAGACGATTCCCGTGATCGTGATTACCGCACGCGACGGCGTCGGGGAGCGCATCAAGGGCCTGGACGCGGGAGCCGACGATTACGTGATCAAGCCGTTCGACATGGACGAGCTGGGTGCGCGCATCCGTTCCGCATTGCGGCGCAGTTCCGGGCATGCCGAGCCGGAAATCGAAGTGATGGGGGTGCGCCTGAATCCGGCGACCCGCGAAGTGACGCGTGACGGCCGGCCGGTGATGTTGTCGGCGCGCGAATACGCGGTGGTCGAGGCGTTGATGCTGCGCCCTGGCGCAATCCTGTCGCGGGCGCAGCTGGAAGAACGCATGTACGCATGGGGCGAGGAAGTGGAAAGCAATACCGTCGAAGTCCACATCCATGGCGCGCGGCGCAAGTTGGGCAGCGACTTCATCCAGAATGTACGCGGGGTCGGCTATTTCGTACCGAAACCGGGGACGAAAACATGAAATCGATCCGCACCCGCCTGTCGGTGTTGCTTCTGCTGGCTGCCATTCTCACGGCATTGGTCATCGGCGTGGTGACCTATCGGCAAGCACTGAGGCAAAACGAAGACTTGTTCGATTACCAATTGCGGCAGATTGCGCTCTCGCTGCGTGATCAGGGCGTCGTGCCGTCGCCAAGTTTCGGGTTCGATGAAGATCTGCCGGACGTGGTGATTCAGATATGGACAGCCAACGGTACCATGCTGTACTTGTCGCATCCCGGCAATCCCCTGTTCACCCGCGCGATGCTCGGCTATACCGACGTCGCCGCAGGCAACCGCCTCTGGCGTGTGTACAGTCTGGCGGCGCGCGACCGCATCATTCAAGTCGCGCAACCGGTCGATCTGCGGCGCGACCTGGCGGCATCGGCAGCGCTGCGCAGCCTGGCGCCACTGCTGGCCTTCGCGCCCTTGATGGCCCTGTTGATATGGTGGCTGGTCGGCAGATCGCTCCTGCCCTTGCGCCGGCTTGCGCGCGAAGTCGGACAGCGCGATGCGCACAGCCTGGAACAAGTGAGCGAGGCCGACCTTCCGGACGAAATCGCGCCCATGGTCAAGGCGCTGAACTCCCTGTTGCAACGGCTGCAGCGCGCCTTCGCGAGCCAGCATGCTTTCGTCGCGGATGCCGCGCACGAATTGCGCTCGCCGCTGACCGCGGTCAGATTGCAATTGCAGCTCCTTGAACGCGCTTCCGACGACATCGAGAAAAAGGCGGCACTCGCCAAATTGCACGAAGGCGTGGATCGGGCGACGCATCTGATCGAGCAGTTGCTGACTGCCGCGCAGACCGATCCCAATGACCGTGCCGCTTCGCTGCAACCGATTGATCTTGCCGAACTGATGCGCCAGGCCCTGGCGGACGTGTTCATGTTCGCGCAGGCGCACGGGATCCGGATCGAGCAAGAGGCGCCCGAGAAGGTGATCCTGCAGGCGGATGCGGCGGGCTTGCGCATACTGGCCCGCAACCTGCTCGACAATGCGGTGCGTTACACGCCGGAAGGCGGATGGGTACGCGTGGCCATTGCGGAAGAAGCGGAACGCGTCGTGCTGCTGGTCGAGGACTCCGGACCCGGCATTCCCGAGGCGGTTCGCAAGCGTGTATTCGATCGTTTCTATCGCGGCGATACTGCCGGACAGACCGGAAGCGGGCTAGGCTTGTCGATCGTCAAGAACATTGCCGATCAGCATGGCGCAAGTATTGACCTGGGGAGTTCCTCGGCGGGTGGCCTGAGTGTTCGTGTCGTCTTTCCCCGGTAGCCGTTCGGCTTAATGCTCGCTTAATTTTCGTTTTCTACTCTTTGTCGCGTGGATGTTCCCCCGAGACTTGGAAAAGGAATCGAAAATGAAGATCAAATCCCTGACACTCAGCATGATGGCCGCCGGCGTGATTGCGGCCGGGACCGCGAATGCGCTGAACTGGAATCCGTCGAACTGGCTGCACAAGAACACGCCTGAACAAGTCAGTCCCGCCGTCGCAACGCAAGCCGTTCCCGACGGCCCGATCGGACCGATCACGGCGCCGAATTATCGCGCCATCGTCGAGCGCTTCGGCCCGGCGGTGGTCGGCATCAATACCGAAGGCGTCGCCAAGGCCGGCATGAAAGGCATGGACGACGATGGCCTTCCGGACGATCCGTTCTTCCAGTTTTTCCGTGGCATGCCAGGATTCGGCGGACGGGCTCCGCGCGGCGACATGCCTGTGCGCGGACAAGGCTCCGGATTCATTATCGGCAAGGACGGCCTGATTCTGACCAATGCACACGTGGTGCGCGACGCCGACGAAGTCATCGTGAAGCTGAACGACCGCCGCGAGTACAAGGCGAAGGTGCTGGGCAGCGATCCGGCCACCGACGTCGCCGTCCTGAAGATCGATGCGCGTGATTTGCCGGTAGTGAAGCTCGGCGATCCCGAGCGGCTCGGCGTCGGCGATTACGTACTGGCGATCGGATCGCCGTTCGGCTTCGAGCAAAGCGCCACGGCGGGCATTGTCAGCGCCAAGGGTCGCGCTCTGCCGGGCGATGCCTACGTCCCCTTCATTCAGACGGACGTCGCGGTGAATCCCGGCAATTCCGGAGGGCCGCTGTTCGATGCCAACGGTAATGTGGTGGGCATCAATTCACAAATTTACAGCCGCACCGGCGGCTATGAAGGCGTGTCCTTCGCCATCCCCATCAACGTCGCGCTGCATGTGAAAGACCAGATCGTCAAGAACGGCAAGGTGTCACATGCACGTCTCGGTGTGACGATCCAGGAACTGAACCAGACGCTGGCCGATTCGTTCAAACTGCAGCAACCGCAGGGCGCGCTGGTGTCGAGCGTGGCGCCCGGCAGCGCGGCCGCGAAGGCGGGGATCAAGGCGGGCGATGTGATCATGAAGTACAACGGGCATGCCATTACGCGCTCGGGTGACCTGCCTGCGCTCGTCGGCATGGGCAAGCCCGGTGATGCGGCCAAGCTTGAGGTCTGGCGCGCGGGCAAGACCGTGGAATTGTCGACCACGTTAACAGAAGCGAGTGATTCGCTGGCATCGGACGACCACAGCAGCGCCAGGCCGCAGGGCAAGCTGGGCCTGGCCGTTCGCCCGCTGTCGCCGGAAGAGAAGCATGAAGCCAATCTGGCGTCGGGCGTCATGATCGAGCGCGTAACTGGCGCCGCGGCGCGGGCCGGCGTTGCAAGCGGCGATGTGATCATTGCCGTCAACGGCACGCCGGTCAAATCGGTGGAGCAGCTGCAGGACTTGCTGTCGAAGGAAGGCAAGCATGTGGCCTTGCTGATTCAACGTGGGGATACGAAGATCTTTGTTCCGGTTCCGCTCGGGTGATGCATTGACGATCAGCGTCGCGGGATGACGTTTGTCGGCGGCGCTATTGCCATCGGCCTGCGTTGCGCCGCAATCAGCGACTGTGCTCGTCGTCCAGAACGCGGCCGACTGCTGCCGGCGGGTTCTCGTCGGTATACGCTTCGACCATTTCGAAGAAGCGATCGTAAAAGCTGCGCGCCTGGATTGTTTCGCTGCCAACCTTGACCAGCGAGTCGTCGGTGGTGCCGAACGGGAGTGACAGGGACCCGACGGCACCAACGCCGATGCTGGCCGAGTTGCTGCTTTTCTTGACCGTGTAGGTGTCGCGGACCGCATTGGCGAAGACCGTCGCACTATTGCTGCCGTCGGCATTCGGTTCGCACACGACATGGAATTCAACCTGCACATGGCGGTCGGCAGCGGGCTGGAATTTCTTGAGCGCGTTGATCTGGGATGCGTTCATGTCGCGCATCACGTAACCCTGGCTGAGAAGCGCGCGCCGGGCGGCCTCGCATGCCGAGACATTCGTGCCGGGCAGCGACCGCGAATACATGTCCGTGGAAACGAACTCGCCGCTTTCGATATTGGCGCGCGGCGGCGGCGCCGAGCAGCCGACGAGGAACAGCGCGGACAGTGAAGCGGCGAAAAATCGTGGGAAACGGCTCATGCAGGCACGGACGGGGAAGCGACCGCTGAATTTTACCCTACAGTCCCGCTCCGTTGGCGCGCTGCTTACCAATAACCCAATACCTTCCACCAGATGCCGCCGACGATGACCCATACGACGAGATTGACGACGCTCATTGCCAATCCCGCAAGCCACCATTGGCCGAGCGATGTGTAGCCCGAGCCGAAAATGATGGGCGACGTTCCCGTGGCGTAGTGCGTCAGCGTCATCATGATCGATGAGACGGCTGCCAGCAAGAGAGCGAACGCCATCGGCGGCGCTCCCAGGGCGATCCCGGCGGCGTAAAACGCGCCGAACATCGCGGTGATGTGCGCAGTGGTGCTGGCAAAGAAATAGTGCGCATACATGTACACCAGGATCAACAGGGCGATCGCTCCAATCCAGTTCAGGCCGAGATGCAGAATTCCAGTCTGGAGGGAGCTTGAAAGCCAGGAGACGACCCCGAGCTTGTTAAGGAAGCTGGCCATCATGACCAGCGCGGAGAACCAGGTGACGGTGTCCCATGCGCTCTTTTCCGCCAGGATGTCGTCCCAGGTGAGCACGCCCGAGAGAAGCAGCAAAGTCAGGCCCGCGAATGCAGCCGTGGTGGGATCGACACCATAGGCTTTGCCGAATGCCATCTCCGGCACGCCTGCCCACAGAAGCAGCAGAAACGCGAACACGCCGAGCAGAATTTTCTCGCTGTGCTTGACTGGCCCCAGTTCCCGCAATTTCAAATTGGCGAAGCTGCGCGCGTCAGGCGTGTCCTTGATTTCCGGCGGATAGATCCAGGCAATCACCAGCGGCATCAGCAAGATCGCGGCAAGTCCGGGCAGCAGCATCGCGAACGCCCAGGTTCCCCAGGAGAGCGTTACCTTCGATCCGGTTGCCTCCGCCACCAACTTCACCACCAGCGGGTTGGGCGCGGTCGCCGTGATGAACATGGCGGATGTGATCGGATTGGTCTGATAGTTGACGAGCGCAAGATAACGCCCAATCTTCGCAGAGGTCCCCTGCTCCGGCGACGAGCCGAAACTGCCGGCGATCGACTTCATGATCGGATGCATGATGCCGCCGCCGCGCGCGGTATTGCTCGGCGTAACGGGGGCGAGAATCAGTTCGGACAGGCTTAGCGCATAGCCGATGCCAATGGTCTTGCGGCCAAACAGGGCAATGAAGTAGTAGCCGATGCGCGCACCGAGCCCGGTCTTGATCAACCCGCGCGAAATCATGATGGATATGCCGATCAGCCAGATCAGCGAATTCGAAAATCCGCTCAGCGCATCTGCGATGGCGGCTGCAGGCTTGCTGTTGGTCACGCCGGTGATTGCGACCAGAGCGATCGCCATCATGGCAAGCGCGCCGATCGGCATTGCCTTGCCGATGATCGCAGCGATGGTGCCGATGAACATGGCCAGGAGATGCCATGCGTTGGGAGTGACTCCTTGCGGAACCGGAATGACAAACCAGATTAGCAGCGTGATGGCAATCGCCACCAGTGCGGGAACCGGTTTCAATGTTTCGTTTTTCATGGAACCTCCGCTGGATACTGCAAGGATCAGCTCACCTTTTGAGTGAGCTGCCTTAGGTCGTGTCACCAATGACTTCGGGAGAAGTCATCGATGACACGACCAAGTAACCAATCACCCACCGCCACATGAAGCCGGGTGAGCCGTGTCGCTGTAGCGAACGCTTACATTCTGTGCATCGGCATCACTGGTGTCAATTGTGCGGGATCAAGCATTCCCTATCTCGTATTCTTGATCGGCTGGAATTGGAGCATTGATTGCCTGGCAGCGAGCGCGTCATTGCGTTTTCAGCGCCCGTGCCCGCCGCCGGGGCCCTGGCCTTGCGTGGGATGCCGGCTCCGTTCCTGTCCCTGCCTTGATGACGGTGCGCGATGATCGTCCTGCCGTCGCCCCGGCGAGGGATGCTGTCTTGAATCCGGCCGGAAGCCCGGATTCGGTCGCGGCGGATGGCCGCCGGGGGCGTAGTTGGGATGAGGCCGGTCGATCCAGCGATGACGCTGCGGATACCACGGGCGGCCACGGTAGTGCTCACCCCAGTAGGTGCCCAGACTGAATGTAATGATGCCGATGCCGATCACCGGGCCGTACGTAAGCACTGGGACGTTCGTGCCTTGATAGGGATAGATGATATTGCCCGCATAGACCCACCCGCGATTGGGGCCCGCCACGACATCACACCATCTGTAGTCACCCAGACAGCCCTGCACGGATATCGTGAGGCCCGCCGGGAGTATTGCGACAACCGGATAATCCCTGGACGGTCCCGCCCTCAGGTGGACGTTTATCGAGGTAAATGCCATTTGCTGCGCCTGCGAGGCGGCAGGTACGGCGCAAAACGCGGCCATCAGAAGGCCTAGGACTGTGACATGTTTCATTTCATGCTCCACATCGTGCCATATCGTACGAAATGCAATTCTTGAATCCCCTGCCATGCGGCGACGGCGAATCTGCTTACCTTGCGCATGTGTGATCCGTCACCGCAGCGCGACTGCATGTGCCTTTCCGCCGGCAGGCAATATCCGCTCAGACTATGCCTGCCGGATTCGCCTTGCTTGTGACAGATCAAGCACCAAGACCACTGACAGGTACAGATCGGAAATGTTTGATACAGGACAGGGAACGACCGTCTTCAAAGTGTCGACAGGAGGACGGGACACAGATAGCAGCGCCCGGATTGCTCAATGCGGGCGTGCCGGCTGCCTTGCCATTCACGAGCGAAGCTGCCATGGCGACGCCGGCATTCGGAGCGCGTCGCCATGGGATACTGCGAGTGCGCCTTATGTAGCAGAGACTACCGAACCCTGCGTCGACGAAATCGCATCCGCGACTGCCAGCGCCGTCATGTTGACGATGCGGCGCGTCGTCGCAGCGGGGTTGAGTATGTGCACCGGTTTGGCGGAACCGAGCAGGATCGGTCCCACGGTCACCCCGTAGCCGCCCGTGATCTTGAGCAGGTTGAAGGCAATGTTGGCCGCGTCCAGAGTCGGCATGACGAGCAGGTTGGCGCTGCCCGTCAGCGTGGAACTCGGCAGGAAGTGACGCCGCACATCCTCCGACAGTGCCGCATCGCCTTGCAGTTCACCCTCCACCTCCAGATCCGGTGCGACACGTGCCAGGATTTCGCGCGCGACCCGCATCTTCCGCGCAGATGGACGGGAGGACGAGCCGAACATCGAGTGAGACAAAAGCGCAACTTTCGGCTGCAAGCCGAAACGCACTATTTCACGCGCCGCCAGCTGCGTGATGGCCGCAAGCTCCTCCGCATTGGGATCGTCATTGACGTAGGTGTCGGTGATGAACAGCGTGTACTTTTCCAGCGTCAAGGCATTCATCGTCGCAAACACGCCGGCGCCTGGCGCCAGACCGATCACATCGCGAACGTGCTCAAGGTGAGCGTCGAAACGCCCTACCGTTCCGCACAGCATCGCATCGGCATCGCCCATGTGCACCAGCATCGTGCCGATCAGCGTATTGGAGCGGCGCAGCGCGGTCTTTGCCATGTCGGGCGTGATGCCGTCACGTCCGCGCAGGGCCTGGTAGGCTTCATGGTAGGTGCGGTAGCGCGGGTCTTCCTCGGGATTGACGATCTCGAAATCAACGCCGGCCTTCAGGCGCAGGCCCGCTTTCCGGATGCGCATGTCGATCACATGCGGGCGGCCGATCAGGATCGGCTTGGCCAGTCCTTCGTCGACCACCGTCTGCACCGCGCGCAGCACGCGCTCTTCCTCGCCTTCGGCATAGGCGACGCGCTTGGGCGACATCTTCGCGGTGTTGAACACCGGACGCATGATGAGCCCGGTGTGATAGACGCGCTGGCTCAACTGCTGGCGGTAAGCGTCCAGATTGGCGATCGGCCGCGTGGCCACGCCGGACTCGGCCGCCGCCTTGGCAACTGCCGGTGCGATGCGTTCGATGAGACGTTGATCGAAGGGCTTGGGAATCACATATTCGGGGCCGAAGGTCAGGTCCTGGCCGGCATAGGCGGCGGCCACGGCGTCGTTGCTTTCGGCTTCGGCCAGTTCGGCGATGGCCTTCACGCAGGCGAGCTTCATTTCCTCCGTGATCTTCGTGGCGCCGCAGTCGAGCGCACCGCGGAAGATGTAGGGGAAGCACAGCACGTTGTTGACCTGATTCGGGTAATCCGAGCGGCCGGTGGCGATGATGCAATCGGGGCGTGCCGCCTTTGCGACTTCCGGGCGAATCTCGGGTTCCGGATTGGCCAGTGCCAGGATGATCGGGCGGTCCGCCATGGTGGCGACCATCTCGCCGGTCAATACCCCGCTGGTGGAGCAGCCGAGGAAAACGTCGGCGCCCTTGACGATATCCGCCAGAGTGCGCGCTGTTGTGTCCTGCGCATAGCGCGCCTTGTTGGCTTCCATGCTGGCATCGCGGCCTGCGTAGATCACGCCGCGCGAATCGACCACATAGACGTTTTCGCGGCGCACGCCGAGGCTCACCATGGTGTCGAGGCACGCAATCGCCGCAGCACCCGCGCCGGAAACCGCCAGCTTGACCTTGCCGATGTCCTTGCCCACCACCTTGAGTGCATTCAGCAAGGCCGCGGTGGAGATGATTGCGGTGCCGTGCTGGTCGTCATGGAAGACAGGAATGTTCATGCGTTCGCGCAGCTTCTTCTCGATATAGAAGCATTCCGGCGCCTTGATGTCTTCGAGGTTGATGCCGCCCACGGTCGGCTCGAGCATCGCGATGGCATCGACCAGCTTGTCCGGATCAAGTTCGTCGAGTTCGATGTCGAACACATCGACGCCGGCGAATTTCTTGAACAGGCAGCCCTTTCCCTCCATGACTGGTTTGCCGGCAAGCGGACCGATGTGGCCCAGCCCGAGCACGGCGGTACCATTGGTCACGACCGCCACCAGATTGCCGCGCGAGGTGTATTCGGCGGCCTTGGACGGATCTTTCTCGATCTCTTCACAGGCAAAGGCGACGCCGGGCGAATAGGCCAGCGACAGGTCGCGCTGATTGGACAAGGCCTTGGTGGAGACCACTTGTATCTTGCCGTGCGTGGGGTTGCGGTGATAGTCAAGTGCGGCTTCGCGCAACTGCTCGTCTTTTGATGTGTTCTCGGTTTTCATCATCGCCTTTCGATTAAAGAATTGTCTGGTCGATATCTGTCGCATGCGCAGTGGCTGCGGCCCCGAAAATGGTCTTTCGGCGGCAGGAGAACTTCCGGTTCGAGGCGGGTTGAATACGCCATTTCGCCCATGCCGGAGCACAGAAGGCGTCTGTCATGTTCATGCGATAAATCCCCTTCATCGCCTCGGCCCGGGCGGATCGCCGCATGACGATCTTGAGGCAAGGCGCATTTCCCTGCGGCACGCTCACGAACAATCGATCCGGGGGTTTTCGAGCGCACCGGGCACGAACATGGTACTCCTCTGCGGCGACGCTGGGCATCGGCATTTCTGCCTTTCAATTGATCCATGAGATTGCACAATTGGCGGGAAAGTAGTACTCGGCGGGAACGGTGTGTTGACGAGATTGGGGTTGCATCTCACCACAATTGAACTTCACCGCATGCCATGGCGATCGATTTCCAATCCATACAGTGCTGCATGGCATGCACGACAAATGTGACCATACAGCACTGTATTGACACTCATTATTGCCGCGGATAAACTGCATTGAATGAAATATTCTGCATGGGCTTTGATGCGAGAAGGCTGGCGTGACAACGCCGACTGGACTCCCGCATGGCTGGACGCCGAGCCGAAGCCGCAGTACGACGCGATCATCGTCGGCGGCGGTGGCCATGGACTCGCGACCGCTTACTACCTGGCGAAAAACCATGGCATGACCAGGATCGCCGTTCTGGAAAAAGGCTGGATCGGCGGCGGCAACACCGGACGCAATACCACGGTCGTTCGTTCCAACTATCTCTATCCCGAAAGCGCGCGGCTGTACGAATTCTCGGTGCGGCTCTATGAAGCCATGTCGCGCGACCTCAATTTCAACATCATGTTCAGCCAGCGCGGCATGGTGACGCTCGCGCACACACGGCACGACCTCGATTCCATGGCGCGCTGGGCGAATGCCATGCGGCTCAACGGCATTGACTCCGACCTGCTTTCCCGCGATGAAGTGATGGAACTGTGCCCGCGCCTCGCCGATGGCGGTCCGCAGGCGCGCTTTCCGATTCTCGGCGGTTTCATCCAGCGCCGCGCCGGCACCGCTCGCCATGACGCGGTGGCGTGGAGCTATGCGCGCGCGGCTTCGGCGCTTGGCGTGGACATCATCCAGAATTGCACGGTTACCGGTTTCGACATGTCGGACGGGAAGATAAGCGGCGTCAAGACCAACCGTGGCACGATGCGCACCGAGCGTGTCGGCGTCGCCGTCGCGGGCAGCAGCACCCTGCTCGCCGATATGGCCGGTTTCCGCCTGCCGGTGACCAGCTACGGACTGCAGGCGATGGTGAGCGAGCCGGTCAAGCCGGTACTGGATACTGTGGTCATGTCACCGGCCGTGGGCGCCTACTGGAGCCAGTCCGACAAGGGCGAACTTGTCATCGGTGGCGGCATCGACCACTTCATTTCTTATGCACAGCGCGGCAGTTACGCGGTCACCCAGCAAGTGCTGGCCGCAACCCTGGAAATGTTCCCCTCGTTCAGCCGGCTGCGCCTGATGCGCCAGTGGGCAGGCATTGTCGACGTGGTGCAGGATTCCAGCCCCATCATCGGACCGACGCCGGTGCGCGGCCTCTACATCAACTGCGGATGGGGCACGGGTGGCTTCAAGGCGATCCCGGTCGGCGGCTGGACGCTGGCCCATGTGCTGGCCACCGATCGCAGCCATGAGCTGGCCGAGCCGTTCCAGCTTGAGCGCTTTTACACCGGCAGGCTGATCGACGAAGCCGCAGCGTCCGGTATCGCCCATTAGGACTCCGACATGATGCAACTCACATGCCCCTGCTGCGGCGGGCGGCCAGAAAATGAATTTCAATGCGGCGGCCAGACAGCCATCGCACGTCCCGGCCCCGCCTCCGCTGTCAGCGACGAAACCTGGGGCGAGTACCTGTTCTTTCGGGACAATCCGTGCGGCGTCCATGCCGAACGCTGGCGCCATACCTTCGGTTGCGGACAATGGTTCAACGTATTGCGCGACACGGTCACGCACGAGGTGCACGCGGTGTATGACATCACCGCAAAGCGCCCGAATCTGCCGATGAATGGAGATGCGGAATGAGCGGCTACCGCCTCAAGGCCGATCGGCCCGGCTTGATCAACACCGCGCGGCGCATCGATTTTCAATTTGCGGGACGCAAGCTGCAGGGTTTCGAAGGCGATACGCTGGCGTCGGCATTGATCGCATCCGGCGTGCGCACCATCGCACGCAGCTACAAGCTGCACCGGCCGCGCGGCGTCTTCACCTGCGGCCCGGAAGAACCGAGCGCCATCGTTGACGTCGGCGTGGGCGCCGATCGCACGCCTGTTACGCGCGCTACCGATGTCGAGCTGTTCGACGGATTGATCGCAGACTGCGGAAACGCGTGGCCAAGCGTCGACCTCGACTTTTCGGCCGCAACCGCGAAATTCGCTCGCTTCATGCCGCCAGGCTTCTATTACAAGACCTTCATGTGGCCGAACTGGCATCTGTTCGAGCCGAAGGTGCGCAACATGGCAGGCCTTGGCATTGCGCCGCAGGGACGCGACCGTGATCGCTACGATGAAGTCAGCATCGATACCGACGTGCTGGTGATCGGCGGTGGTGCCAGTGGCGTGGCAGCCGCGCGCACGGCCGCTGCCGCCGGTTCGGGCACCGTGCTGCTGGAATCGGACAAGGCGCTGGGCGGCTGGCAGCGCTGGGCGACGCAGCAGGATACCGAGTCATGGCGCGAAGACCTCGCGCGTGCCGGCGTGCAGGTGCTTGTTCGCACCACGGCATTCGGCGTTTACGACCACCATTTTGTGACAGCACTGGAGGTGCTGCCGAAGGGCAGCGACGTGCGCGAACGGGTCTGGAAGATACGCGCTTCACATATCGTGCTCGCGACCGGCGCCTTTGAGCGGCCGATGCTGTTTCCCGATAACGATCGGCCGGGCGTCATGCTTGCGGGCGCTGTACAGCGCTATGCATCCGATTATGCAGCGGCCTGCGGGAAGCGGGTTCTGCTGGCGGTCAACGCCGATAGCGGCTATGCGACGGCGGCCGCCTTGCTGCGCGCCGGCATCGCTGTCGCGGGGATCGCCGACACGCGGCCCGAAGGAAGCCGTGGTGCGCATACTGCCATTCCAGCAGGCGTGCCGCACTGGCACGATGCCTTTGTGGTCGGTGTCGAAGGCAAGTCGTCGGTGCACTCCGCACAGCTGTTGGCCGGCGGACAGGTGCGCAGCATCGACGCCGACACGATCGCCTGCGCAGGCGGTCTCACGCCGAACGTGAACCTGTTTTCGCAAGCGGGCGGCAAGCTGCGCTGGGTGGACGAATCCGCCATGTTCGTGCCGCACGGCGCGCCTGCTGGCATCGCGTCGGTCGGCGCATGCGCCGGCGTGTTTGACGAAGCAGCGGCAAGCATGCACGCGGAAGAGTCGGTGCGCGCACTGCTGGCCGGAGCCAGCATCCCGGCCGCGCCGGTGGGCGGCGTTGGAACGTGTCTGGCAGACACCCATCCGGCGCCAGCTGCTCTGGAAAAAGGCGCGCGCAAAGGCAAGATCTTCGTGGATTTGCAAAGCGATGTCAGCAGCGATGACATACGAATTGCCGCGAGCGAGAACTATCGTTCGGTCGAGCATCTCAAGCGCTACACGGCGACCGGCATGGGCACCGATCAGGGCAAGACGAGCAATATCAATGCGCTGGTGCGACTGGGCGCGCATACCGCGCGCGAACCGGCGCAAGTGGGCACGACCAAATTCCGTCCGCCCTTCAAACCGATCACCATGGGCGCCGTCGTCGGCGGCCGCAGCGGCGAGCGCTACCGGCCGCGACGCCAGTTGCAGGCACGTACCTGGCATGAGCAGCGCGGCGCGCTGTTCGAGGAATTCGGCGGCTGGATGCGTCCGGCGGCCTATCCGCGAGAAGGAGAAAATCTCGAGCAGGCCGCCTTGCGCGAAGCACTCGCTGTACGGCACGGCGCAGGCTTGTTCGACGGTTCTCCTCTTGGAAAAATCGAGGTGGCGGGACCGGATGCGGCCGCTTTCCTCGACCTCATGTATGTCGGCACCATGTCCACGCTCAAGCCCGGCCATGGACGCTACGGCTTGCTGCTGAACGAGAACGGCGTGATTGTCGACGACGGCATTGTGGTGCGCTTGTCGGAACAGCATTTCTGGGTCAACACCACCAGCGGCGGCGTGGAGCGCACCGCTGCGGCATTCGATGAATGGCTGCAATGCGAATTCGTCGACATGCGCGTGGCCGTCATTCCGGTCACCGGGCAATGGGCCAACATCACTGTCGCCGGGCCGCTTGCATGGAAGCTGCTGCAGGAGCTTGGCTTTCCCGCGGAATTCGCGCCATCACACATGAAGCACATGACGATGCAAGGCACTGAAATCGATGGTGTGCCGCTGCGCGTTCTGCGCGCGAGTTTTTGCGGCGAGCTGAGTTACGAGATCAACCTGCCGCCGTCGTACGCGCAGGAATTGCTCGACCGATTGTGGGAGGTCGGAAAACAGTTCGATGTCACCGCTTACGGCGTCGAAGCGCTGCAGATCCTGCGCACCGAAAAAGCTTATCTGCATGTTGGTGCAGACACTGACGGCACGACGCAGCCTGCCGATGTCGGCTTCGACCGCGGCATCGAGAAAAAGGCCGCCAACTTCGTCGGGCGCCGCTCATTGCTGCGCCCTGCCTCACGCGATGCCAATCGCATGCAGCTGGTGGGCATGCGCCCGGTGGACCGGCGCACGCGGCTGCCGGTGGGTGCGCAAGTGGCGCCCGCTCCCCTGCCCTGCGAGACCGAAGGCTGGGTGACGTCGAGTTACTTCAGTCCGATCCTCGGCGAACCGGTTGCGCTAGGAATGTTGCGGCGCGGCCGCAGCCGTACGGGAGAACGCATCCGGCTGCATCACATGGGGGCCTGGCTGGAAGCGGAGGTGGTCGAGACACCGTTTTACGATCCGGCCGGTGAACGATTGAATGGAGCTTGATGCAATGCGCCCGAGCATGACACGACTGAGCGGATGGGGCGTGGCCACGATACGCGTATTCAAGGTTGACGAACAGGCCGTCGCCGCGCCTGCCGCCGCTGCGTTGAACGCCGCCTGGCCGCAGCAGCATGGCGCCTGGAGCGGTACGGATCCATGGCTGATCTGGCGCAGCAGGACAGAGCGGATCGCGCTGGCATCCTCCCCCAAGCGCTTGAACAAGCTGCTGACAGAACTGCGACCGGGCAACAGGGAAGCGGGCTGCGCCATCGATCTGAGCGAAGCCGTCGGCGTATGGCGGCTGGAAGGTGCCGCCCTGCCCGGCGTGCTCGCACGACTGGCCGATGTGTCGGCAGTGCCGGCGCCGGGCAACGCCACGCGCCTGCGTTGGGCGGATGTGGCTGCGATGCTCTTCCGTATTTCGGAATCTAATGCCTTGCTTCTGGCCGACGCCCCCCTGGAACCCTATCTTGCCGACTGGTGGGCGTATGCCTGCGACGCCTTGTAAATCGTTATGAAACATCCCAACGAACATTACATACTCACGGTCCGCTGCGCCGACCAGTCGGGCATTGTTGCCGCCGTCGCCACGGCTCTGTCCAGTCAGAAGGTCTTCATCACCGAATCCTCGCACTACGGCGATCCGGATACCGGCTTGTTCTTCATGCGCACGGTCTTCCGTGCCGAGGACGAAGGCTTCGCCGGCATGGATGCGGTCCACGCGGCGCTGCAAGCGGTGGCGGGGCGCTTCGGCATGACGATCCAGATCACGCCGGAATCGCACGCGATGCGCACCATCATCGCCGTATCAAAGCACGGCCACTGCCTCAATAACCTGCTGCATCAATGGCATTCCGGCGAGCTTCCGATCAATGTCGTCGCGGTGGTTTCCAACCACGAGGAAATGCGCCGGCTGGTGGAATGGTATGGCATTCCCTATGTCCATTTGCCGCTGGAAGGCGGCGACAAGCGCGCGCAGGAAATGCGCATGCTCGAAACGATCCGCGAGTACAAGGCCGAGCTGACAGTGCTGGCGCGCTACATGCAGATCCTGTCGGACGATCTGTGTCGCGCGCTTGAGGGACGTTGTATCAACATCCATCACTCCTTCCTTCCGAGCTTCAAGGGAGCCAGGCCCTATCACCAGGCGCATGCGCGCGGCGTGAAGGTAATCGGCGCCACGGCGCATTATGTGACGCCGGACCTCGACGAAGGCCCGATCATCGAGCAGGAAACCGTACGCGTAGACCACGGTCTGGCGCCCGATGAGTTCGTGCGCATCGGCAAGGATATCGAAAACGTCGTGCTGTCGCGCGCAGTTCGCTGGCATGCGCAACGGCGTGTACTTCTGAACGGCGAACGTACTGTCGTTTTCCGGCAAGCCGGCTGAGCGGGAGCCCTGCAACCCGCATTGTTTTTGACATCACACCTGGAGGAGCCTCTCGTTATGAAGCAAGAAAATTTTTCGCGTTCGCGCCGTATCACCGTGCTGGCTGCGCTTTGCGCATCCGCTTTCGCCTTCAGCCAGCCCGCGTCCGCGGAAAAGGTCGTCAAGATCGGCGTATCGGGCCCCTATAGCGGCGGCATCGCACACTATGGCAAGGACTTCGAAAACGCGGTCAAGCTTGCGATCGACGAGGCAAATGCCGAGGGTGTCAAGCTGGGCGGCGAGGCGGTTCGCTTCGAGATGCTGTCGGAAGACGACCAGGCGGATCCCAAGCAGGCGGTTGCCGTCGCCAATCGCTTCGTCGACGCAGGCGTGGCTGGCGTGGTCGGTCATCTGACGTCGGGCGCGACTATCGTGGCATCCAAGGTCTATAACGCCGCCGGAATCCCGCAGGTCGCTCCGGCGGCCACCAACCCGACTCTGACCCGCCAGAACTTCCGCACGGTGTTCCGCGTCATCGGTGATGACCAGCAGGTCGGCGCGACCATTGCGCAGTACATGGTCGGCAAGCTGGGCGCGAAGAACGTGGCGGTGGTCGACGATCGTACCGCGTTCGGCCAGGGGCTGGCGGACGTGGTGGCAAAGACCGTGACCAGGCTCGGCGGCAAGGTCGGGGCGCGCGAATACACCAGCGACAAGGCTTCCGATTTCCACACGATCCTGACGAACATCAAGAGCAAGAATGTGCAGGCGATCTTCTACGGCGGCGTCGACGCGCAGGCAGGTCCGTTCAGGAAGCAGATGATCGAGATGGGCATGAAGATTCCGCTGTTCGGCTCCTCGATCTCCAGCGATGCGTTCGCGAGCCTGGCCGGCAAGGACGCGGCGGAAGGCACCTATTCCGGCGATTCCGGCCAGGCCATCGAGAAGATGCCCGGCGGCCCGGACTTCACGAAGAAATTCAATGCCAGGTTCGGCAAGGTTGTCATGTACGCACCTTATGGCTATGATGCGACCAACGTATTGATCAACGCCATGAAGGCGGCGAACTCCGCGGATCCGAAGAAGTACCTGCCCCAGATTTACAAGCTCAACTTCAAGGGCGTGACGGGCCAGATCGCGTTTGACAGCAAGGGGGACCTGCGCTCGGCGGCAGTCACCATTTCGCAGGTCAGGAACGGCAAGTTCGAACCGCTGGAAACCATCTCCAACAAGTGAGGACGACACATGACGAAAGCGCGCAGCAAAACGGCCGATAACCTGTCGGCTGAGGACTGGATTCTTGCTGCGCGCGCCGCGCTGATACGTCACGGCGTGGCCGACGTCAAGGTGGATCGTCTCGCGCGTGACCTGAACGTCACGCGCGGCAGTTTCTACTGGCACTTTGCGGACCGCCAGGCCTTGCTCGATGCGCTGCTCAAGCACTGGCGTTCGCAAAACACCGAGCCGTTCTTGCGCGTGATCGGCAAGGACAAAGAGCCGGCGCTGCAGCAGCTTGCGCGCTTTACGCGCATCTGGCTCGACGAGAAGGAATTCGATCCCGATTTCGACAGCGCGGTGCGCGACTGGGCACGCAATGCTCCCGAAGTGGCGCGCGCGGTACGCTCGGCCGATACGGCCCGCCTGAAGGTGCTCATGCGGATTTTTTCGGCGCTGGGCTTCTCGGAAAAGGAAGCGATGATCCGCGCACGCATCACCTACTACCACCAGGTCGGCTACTACACCATGCGGATCACCGAATCCCACGCACGCCGGCGCGAACTGTTTCCCGCCTACTTCGCGGTGCTCGCCGGCCAGCCGCTGCCTTCGCAGGTGTAACCCTCCGCAGACGCGCAGTTCCGGTTACGGATTTTCGTACCGCGTCGCGGGTCCGTTCGCCACGAGTGCCAGCGATTTCTCCCACTGGCAGGTGCCTCCGCCAATGCTGCAGCGCCGGTCGGGCAGACGACAGGTCTCGAAGTCTCCGCCGCCCGCATTTCGCCAGCCGATGGCCTTCTTGCGACACACGTCGCGGCAGAGCGTCATCGCGTTCTGGTCGCCAATGCTATAGAAAACCTGCGTGCCCTCCTTGCGTCGCACGAGGATCCTGGACTGGTGCAGCATCTTGAGCTTGTGCGAGACGTTGGATTGTTTCGCGTTGATATGTGCCGCGATTTCATTGACCGTACGTTCCCCGTTGCGCAGCGTACTGAGGATTCTCAGGCGTATCGGCTCTGCAAACAGCTCGAAGTAATGCGAAGCCGTTTCCAGCTGTTCGTGGTCCGGGGTCTGGTCAAATTGGAATGGCATGTCGCGAACCTGTCCTGGGGTGGTCTCCATTCAAAGCAGCGTACCCCGCCGCCTATCGGAAAAAAATGATTTGAATCAAGTTCCGCAGGCGGTGCGTCCGCACCGGTCAGCTGAGAATGCGACGGTTCATGCGCCGCGCCAGCGAGAAAACGCCGCCGCCGTTCACCACCTGCCGATAACCCAGATTGATCAGTTGCTGGCGAGCCGCAGCCGAGCGTGCCCCGCTTTGACAATAGACGATGATCGGCGCTTCCTTGTCTTGTGCGATCTTGTCGATTCCCTGTGCCATGGCCGGCAGCGGCAGCGGAATGGCTCCGTCGATATGCCCGGCAGCGAATTCCGCCGGTGACCGCACGTCGATCAACATCGCCTGTTCCGGCAATTGTTCCGACGCGCTGCCGGAAACCATTGAAAACAGCTTTTCCAAAATTCCCATTGTGTTCCTTTGCCAAAGATTCAACTTTCAAGCCGCTCGATGCCGAGCGACTTGAGGATGTATTTTTCGTAAATCGGTTCGGACGTCCCGTTCTTCATCTTGTACATGAAGTACTTTTCGTAGGCGACCTTCGCCACATGCACCCATTTTCCCTTTTTCATCCACGCGACGTTGCGCGGCGGGATCTGCGGCAACGCGACGAAGGCGACACCCGTTTCTCCCATGTCGGCAAGACAGATCGCGTTCCAGCTTCCCTTCGCCGTAGCCGGCTGGCCGGCAAGGTCCGCGGCGATGTTGTGCACAATCGCCGTCACCATGGTTTCAATCATGTAGCCGGTCTTGGGCGCGCCGGTCGGCACGGGCGTTGCCTCGACCGGTGGAATGGCGATGCACACGCCGGCGGCGAAAATATTCCGGTACTTCTTGCTGCGCTGGTACTCATCCACCAGCACGAACCCGCGCGGATTGCATAATCCCTCGACGCCCGCGACGGCATCGACGCCACGGAAGGCCGGCAGCATCATGCTGAACTTGAAGGGCAGCTCGTGCTCCTTTTTGACGCCGCCATGTTCATCCAGTTCGGTGACGAACATTTTTCCCGGCTCGACGCGCGTCACCTTCGCATTCGTGATCCATTTGATATCGTTCTGCCGCAACTCGCTTTCGAGCATCGACTTCGAGTCACCCACGCCGCCCAGGCCGAGATGCCCGATATACGGTTCGCTGGTGACATAGGTCATCGGCACCTTGTTGCGCAGTTTCCGGCGGCGCAGGTCGGCATTGAAGATGAATGAGAATTCGTAGGCCGGGCCGAAACAGGATGCGCCAGGCATCGCACCGATGATCGCGGGTCCGGGATCCTTCAGGAACTGCTGGTAGTCGGCGAATGCCTGCTCGGCATGGTCCAGGGCGCAGATCGAATGGGTATTGGCCGCCGGCCCCGCACCCGGCACCTCGTCGAACGCCAGCTTGGGGCCCGTCGTGATGACCAGATAGTCGTAATCGAGCCGGCTGCCATCGGCCAGCACCAGGGCGTTACCGGCCGCATCAATGGTCGTGACCGGTTGTGCAATGAAGGCAATGCCGCGCTTTTCGAGGTAGGGGCGGATCGGAAAACTGATCGTCTTGCGGTCCCGCCAGCCGACACTCAACCAGGGATTCGATGGCACAAACTGAAAGTAATCAACGGCATTGACCACCGTGATGCGGTGGCTGCGGTCCAGCATGTTGCGAAGCTCGTGCGCGGCGGGCATGCCGCCAACTCCCGCACCAAGAATTACGATATGAGCCATGGTTCTCTCCGGTTGTCATGTCTTGCGTCGAAATCGCTCAAGCGGTGCCAGCCCGCTTTGCTGTATTATGTGACTACTTAAGTACTTACGCAATAATGCATTTTAACAAGATCGACATTGCGCCTCGCGCGCGACGATGAAGGATGTGCGATGGAAGGACTCCCGAGAGAAACCACAGGACAGGTCGCCGCCTACTTTCAAGTGCTGTCGGTGCCGGCTCGGCTGTGCATCCTCAACCTGCTCCGTCAAGGCGAACGCAATGTCGGAGAACTCGCGGAGTTATGCGATTACACCTCCTCCAACATCTCCCAGCACCTGGCAATTTTGAGCAAGCACGGGCTGGTCGCGCGCCGGGGCCACGGTACGATCGCGTACTACCGGATCGCCGACGAATCCGTCTATGCACTGTGCGACCTCGTCCGCCGGCGCTTCGCGGGCTGATGCTGCGCGACTGTTCTGTCGACGAAGGGGAGCGATGACTAGCCTGGTGCTGGGTCTGATTGTCGGTGTGATCCTGGCCTTGACCGGCGCAGGAGGCGGCATTCTTGCCGTGCCGCTACTGATGTTCGGTGCCCATCTTGGCGTCGCCGATGCGGGGCCGATCGGGCTTGTCGCCGTCGGACTGGCTGCCGCCCTGGGAGCGGCGCTTGGACTCAAGACGGGAACGGTTCGCTATCGGGCAGCACTCCTGATGGCTGGATTCGGAATTGTGTTTTCCCCGCCTGGTCTCTGGCTGGCGCGCCGCATCGACAATCGCTGGCTTGCTGTCCTGTTCGCCATCGTCATGCTGCTTGTCGCCGTCCGCACCTTCCGGCAGGCCGGCGGATCGCCATCCTCGCAATGCCGGGACCCGGAGCTTGCGCCCCCGTGCGTACGCCACCAGGCCAGCGGACGCTTCATATGGACCTCTCGCTGCGCAAGATCGCTTGCGCTTTCCGGAACGCTTGCCGGTTTGCTATCGGGATTGCTTGGAGTGGGTGGCGGCTTCGTCATGGTCCCCGCGCTGCAACGCTACACCGACCTCGACATGAAATCCATCGTATCGACTTCGCTGGCCGTCATCGCGCTCGTATCGGCCATGGGAGTGGCCTCGAGCGCGATCGCGGGTCATTTGAACTGGAGCGTCGCGCTCCCCTTCTCTGTCGGCGGTCTTGCCGGCATGTTCGCCGGCAGACTGGCTGCAAATCGGCTGGCGGGACCGCAGATGCAAAAAACCTTTGCCTTCGTATCCGCGGTCGTCGCACTTGGCATGATCGCCAAAGCCGCCTTCTGACATCAGACTGGCGCTGTGTCCTCGCCCTTGGCCGGACTCGCATGTCTGCGTTGCATCAAGCGCATCGCGCGATGCGCGGCGCGTCTTACCGCACAATCGATTGCGTAGTACATGTCTTCCTGCACTTCACGAATCACGACTTCCGGCTGGCCGGCCATGGTGACGTTGAGCTGGCATACCTTGTCACGTCCCCCACCGGGGCCGTTGAGATCGCCCAGCCGCACGACGATGCGCACAACATGGCTGCGCGCACGGGCAAAGGCCGCGCGCAAGGTTTGTTGCAAGTGTTCATACAGCGAAGGGGTCAGAGAATATTCCGGACCCAGCATTTGCACATTCATGTGCGTCTCCTTTGATCATTCTCGCAACTTGCAGTGTTGCGTATTATTGTTGGTTGAAAAACCTGGTAAAAGCTGAACAGTATTCCGGGTAAACCGAAGCCAATCATCCAATCGACGGTCTTGCTTCAGGTTTCTGTGGTCGCCGCAGACGTTCGGTTCCATCTGCATGGTTCGGATCGAAGGACAAGATTCGCGTTTCCTCGGAAAAGGGGCAAGACAATGAATCGCATGAAAGGCATCACCATCATTCAATTGATGATTCTTCTGTTCATCGCCGGGATTGTTGGCGCACTGGTGGTCAGGCTTCTGATCGACAAGCGTTGCGAAGCCGGTGGCCCGGAAAAGCTTTGCATGGACAGAAACGCAATTCGGACGAAGTAATGTTTCTTGCATTGCATTTCTCGTGATTCGTTCCGGCCGGCAAATAGCGCATAACTCATTGTCCGGCTTTCCGCTCCCCGTCCTCGATCGCGCGCAAGGTTGCCTGCGCCGCTTCCCGCCACGGCCCACCTAGAGCGGCGGCGTTTTCCGCCGCTTTGCGCGCTTCCTTGAACTCGCCGAGTTCGGTAAGCACGGATGCCAGATTATTGAAAGCCGGCGCGCTATCGGGATGTTCCTGCGCGGCGGTCCTGAATGCCGCCGCCGCGGCTTGACGATCGCCTGCGGCGTACGCGCTGTTGCCGTATCCCATTTGCAAAGTGAGCTTGTGCGGCCAGCGCTTCAACGCCGCGTCATACGCCTTGCGTGCCAAAGCCGCGTCGCCGTTTTTTTCGAATGCCACGGTCGCTGCAACGACGGCCTGCTCGTCCGCAGTTGCCGGCAATCGGCCGGGAGGCAGCACCACCATGCCCCAATAGCCGCTGCGCGCCCAGGTATGCTCGAAGGTGGACAAGGGCATGATCTCGCGCTCGGTCGTGCCTGATCGCAAGACGATATCGCCGGTGTTCAGGTCATATCCGATTGCCACCGCGTAGTGCCAGAGCGGGAACCAGGGCAAGCTCAGGTTCTGCAAGACGATGACCGGATTGCCGGCGGAAAGCTCCGTGAGCAAGGCTTCGATGGTGGGAGGCACGGTCATGCTGAGCGCGCCGTTGCGCCGCGCCGCAGCCAGCATTTCGGGCTGCAGGCTGCCTTCGCGCTGCGGCACATACACCTGCGGCACCAGCGCATCCGGTGTCGCGGAGATACCCGCGGCATTAAGCGACATTGCCAAAGCCGCCGGCCCGCACTGGTAGCGTTCCTGCGGGAAGAAAGGTGTGGAGACCAGCTCGACTTTCGACGGCAGCCGGGTGGTTGATGCGGACTGCAGAAGCGATCGCGTCTGCGTCGCACAACCACTCAGCAACACAAGCACCATCAGCATTCCCGGCAGGAGCCCGCGCCAGGAATGCGTCATGCCAACCGGCATTTATCGCTTGGAGCGCGTGAACGGGAACACCTTGGTCAGGCCAAGAATATCCGTGACGAGCAGCACGACGAAGATGAGAACCAGCGCACCGACCACATCACCGCCGGCAGGCAGGGTGTCAATCTGGTTCGCCAGCGTGGCTGCTTCCGCATCGGTAAGCGCGGCGACACGCGCCTGCGCGTCACTCTTGTTGACACCCATTTTCTCAAGTTGCGCCATTACTTCGGGACGATCGAGCGCCGCAGCGATGCGCTCCTTGTTCTGCTGGGCCGCATTCGCAGCGAGCACTTGATCGGTACCGATCATCGCCGCTTGCACAGTCTGGGTAAACCCGACAAACGTGAATGCACTCAGCAGCATCCAGACAAACCCGCGCTTCAATTTCTGGATCATGATTTCCTCTTCTTCGTATAGCGATTAATGCCGATGGAATAAACAACACCAACCAAAGGTTGGACCCCTTTGAAACGCCGGAAGTGTAGCATTTTGCCTTTTATGTTAACCGTGAAGAAACATCTGTTAACAAATTCGATATCTCCGGAAATATCAATATTGGAACGCGGGAAAAACTTGCTGCTTCGCAATCAACTCAACAAAACGCCTGACTCCGGCATCAGGGCCAAGGCATCGGGTTCATGTCGATGTACTGAGTGGTTTCCCTGTTGCCGGCAGATCCGTCGTCCGCACTTCCTTCGCCCAGCTTCGGCCCCGCCAGCCGTCCGATTTCCCGCCGCGACTCATTGAAGTCCGACGAGAGCAAGGGAGATTCCGGATTAGGCCAGTGCGCGATCGCCCATCGGGTGAAATCCTCGAAGCGCTGAATCAGTTCCGCTGCATATTTGTCGCACTCTTGCTTGTTCGCCATATTTCGTCCTTCCTCATTCGCCATGCAGGGCAATCAATCACTTGTCCTTGAGCTTGTCGGGGTCGGGCCTGATTTCCTCAAGCTTCGGCAGATCTTCCGGTGAAATGCCGGAAGGCAAACCGATGTCATCGATGCCGATAGGATTGTCCTTGGTACGCACGACTTGCGGATCCGGCTTCCCGAGCTCGCCTGGCTCGCGTTGCGAATTGCCCATATGGCCTCCAAATAAAAATTAGACGAACGGCCACTCGGATGGTTCGTCGCCGGCATTCCGCGACCCTCCGACAGTTGCGCGAAGAACTATCTCCCTGTGCCATCATCATATGCTTACTCTGACGGCAAGAAGGAGAATCGCATGGCATCACAACCCAGGCATTTCATGGATGAAGCGGACATCGGCAGCGGCGAGAAATCGCCCGCGCAGACAGAGCTGGAACACGAGCAACGCTCGGTCGATCCTGATGCGGCAAGCCATCCGAATGGCGGAAAGAAGGCGCATGAACCGAACGGAAAGAGTGTCGAGGGACATCCCGGCGATCCGCAAGCCGCACCTGCGAATGGTCGGGTACTGCAAAGCGGAGAGCATCTTGCACGCATCCTTGCGCTGGCACTCCCCGATGGCAACTATGAGGCACAAGTGTATGTTCGCCTGACACGCGAACCGGAGATCGCGGAGACCTATATCCCGGCAGGAACATTTCCAACGGAAGCACAGGCATGGACCGCGGCCGAGGAAAGAGCAAAGCGCGCGTTCAACGAGCATGAATTCTAGAAACAACCGCTCCTCGCATCCATTTCGACCCTGACGATCGCCATGGCGAAGGCGTCTCTGCGTGGCGTGCTGCTGATCCTCTACAATAGAAGCCCGTCAACAGTCCATGCCGTGCCCGCAATGATCGCTTTCAACCATGCTCGATTTGTCCGCAATATCGCTCTTGTCGTCGCGCTGATCGGGGTTCTGTCGGCCTGCCAATCCAATAAAGGCGTGCACGAGGAAGCGGTGAAGACCGCACTCATGTCCGACACCGGCGTCGCCGTCTACGCCGCCGGCGACATTGCCGATTGCCGGAACCGCAAGCCGGAGGACAGCGGCGCCGCCAAGACCGCAGCGCTCATCATCCCCGGATTGGCGCGCGATGAACACGCGGCTGTGCTCGCCCTGGGCGACAATACCTATCCGGTCGGGCTGCTCGGCGAATTCACCAATTGCTACGAACCGACATGGGGACAGTTCAAGCAGCGCACCTTTCCCGCTCCGGGCAACCATGAGTACTACACGCCGAACGCCGTGGGCTATTACAGCTATTTCGGCGCAGCGGCCGGTCCGACACGCAATGGTTATTACAGCACCGACATCGGCAGCTGGCATGTCATCTCGCTCAACAGTTATCTGAAGCCGGAGCAGCACAAGGCGCAGATGGAATGGCTGAAATCCGACCTGGAAAAGAACAAGGCGCGTTGCACGCTGGCCTACTGGCATCACCCGCTGTTCAGCTCGGGAGGCCACGGAAACAATGCCCAGATGACAGAAGCCTGGCGCATGCTCCAAGCCGCCGGTGCGGATTTGGTGCTGTCCGCGCATGATCATGACTATGAACGCTTCGCTCCCCAGGATGCCGACGGGCAGCAGGACGACAAGCGCGGAATGCGCGAGTTTGTCGTCGGCACCGGTGGCGCCAAGCTCACGCCCCTGCGCTTTCGCAGATTCCACAGCGAAGTCAGCGATAACTCGTCACACGGCGTGCTCAAGCTGGTGCTGAAGAATCAGGGTTATGAGTGGGAATTCCTGCCGGTCGACAAAGATGGCTTCACCGATCGCGGCGCTGCCCTATGTCATTAAGCTGTGGTCATTAAGCTGTAGCCGTTAAGAGACGAACGCCTTGGCGAATTGCCTGTCATACAAACAACTCTTCGCGAATGCCATGACAACGAATTTCTGACTCGGGAGGCCATAGGGGAGCCGACATGACGATGAATGCCAAGCCAACGGAATCGCTGCGCCTGTTCTTCGCGCTCTGGCCCGACGACGCCACGCGCACCGCGCTCATGCAACTGCAGACATCGCTGCGCGGGCGCCTGATTCCCTATCTCAATATTCACCTGACGCTTGCGTTTCTGGGACAACAGCCCGTGACGATTCTGCCGGCGGCGAAGAAGATCATCACGCATCTCCGCGCTCCGTCGTCGACGCTGATCCTCGACAGGGTCGGCTATTTTCCGCGCAATCGCGTTGCCTGGGTCGGCACGCACACGACGCCGGATGCCCTGATCTCACTCTCGCAGGAACTGGCGCTCGCGCTGAAAGAGCATGACATTTCCTGCGACATGCGTCAGCCGTTCAAGCCGCACATCACGCTCGCACGCGACGCATCTCCGCCGCCCGATTTTGCGTTTACGCCGATCGAGTGGCATGCGAGCCAGATCGCATTAGTGCAGTCGGTAACAAGGCCGGAGGGTTCGGTTTACGAAGTGCTTGCATCGCGCTCGCTGGACGAGGCATGCTGGGTGCCCGATGAAAGTGGCGACGAAATGAGCAGGCGGCCGGCTTCGTAACAAGCCAGGCCGCTTAGGGACCGTCCGAGGATACGGCCTCTTCCGCCAGCCGGCGCAAGACATGCGCCGCAGCGGCCAGGCCAAAGCTCGCCGTCACCACCATGGCAGAACCGAATCCCGCGCAGTTCAAGCCGGTCACTCCAGTCTTGTCGTCTTCGTCGATAGCGCATGCTTCGCCGGTCTCGGGAAAGCGCAAAGGCTCGGTCGAAAATACCGCATCGATTCCGAACTTGTTTTTTGTGCCACGTGGGAAGCCGTGCTGCGCACGCAGGCGCTTGCGCACCTTGGCCAGCAATGGTTCCTGCTCGGTGCGAGAGAGATCGCGGATTTCAATTCTGGTCGGATCGATCTGCCCGCCCGCGCCGCCGATCGTGATCAGCCGTATCCCCTTGGCGCGGCAGTATGCGATCAATGCGGTCTTCGCCTTGACGCTGTCGATGGCGTCGATGACATAGTCATAAGCGCGCGAGCCGATCATCTGATCGAGATTGTCGGCAGTGATGAAATCCTCGATCTCGGTCACTTCGCAATACGGATTGATTTGCGCGATACGTTCAGCCAATGCAGTGACCTTGGCCTTGCCCAGCGTATCGCTCAGTGCGTGTATCTGGCGATTGACATTCGACTCGGCGACGTTATCGAGGTCGATCATCGTGATGCGCCCGATCGCGCTGCGCGCCAGCGCCTCGACGATCCAGGATCCGACGCCGCCGACGCCCACGACACAGACATGCGCGTCGCGAAAACGCGACAGCGCCGCCTCTCCGTACAAGCGCGCAATGCCTCCGAAACGACGATCGAAATCGATGTCGTCCCCGGAGGAATCAAGAGGTGGATTAAGCGAAATAATGGCGTTCATTTCGCCATTTTAACGGACGGCAACGAACTATATTTTCCTCTAGAATGTTTTTTGTGGATTTGTGGCCTCCAGGCCTGTATCGTTGATCTGTGTTCCCCTCCGCGCCGCTGCTGCAACTTATTCTTGTGTCATTGACCGCGCATGCCGCGCTGGCCGGTGCCCGCATCACGACCTCTCTGTATGCACTGTCCTTGCACGCTTCGGAATTCACCGTTGGCACCCTGATCGCGCTGTTCTCGCTCTTCCCGATGTTGTTCGCTGTGCAGGCAGGCCGCCTGATCGACCGCGTCGGCATCATCAAGCCGATGCTCGTCGGCTGCATCGCCATCGGCATCGGTTGCGCGCTGCCGAGCGTGATCAGCGGGTTGCCAATCCTGTATCTTGCGACAGTGCTCATCGGCACCGGGTTCATGGCGGTGCAAGTTGCATCCCAGCATACCGTCGGCGAAATCAGCACGACGGAAGAACGCGCATCCAACTTCAGCTGGCTCGCTCTGGGCTTTTCGATTTCCGGATTTTGCGGTCCGGTACTTGCCGGACTGATCATCGACCACGCCCGCTACAGCACCGCATACACGGCATTCTGCGGCGTCGCGCTCGGCGCACTGGCCCTGATCACCTTTGGTCGGTTGCGACAACTCCCGTTCCATTCACAAAAGGAAGATTTTTCGTCGGGCAGCGCGCTGGACTTGCTGCGCAATACCGAAATGCGGCACATCTACCTCGTAGGCACGCTGCTCTCGTCGGCATGGGATCTGTTCACCTTCGTGCTGCCTATCCAGGGTGCGCGCTCAGGCTTCAGCGCATCGACCATCGGCCTGATCCTCGGCTGCTTTTCCGCCGCCACCTTCATGGTGCGCCTTGCCATGCCCTGGATTTCGCGTCGGCTGTCAGAATGGCAAATACTGGCTTCGGCCTTGATGCTGGCAGCGCTCTGCTACGCCTTGTTCCCGCTGATGCGGCAACCTCTTGCGCTGATGGCGGTGGCAGCGGTTCTCGGCATGGCGGTGGGTTCCAGCCAGCCGAACATGCTCGCCTTGTTGCACCATACTGCTCCGGCCGGTCGCGCGGCGGAGGCTGTCGGCGTACGGGTCACGATCGGCAATGCCAGCCAGGTTATCCTGCCGCTGATGTTCGGCGGCGCCGGCCTCGCCATCGGATTGCCGGCGGTATTCTGGAGCATGGGCGCCATGATCGGCGCCGGTGTTCCGCTCGCATGGCGCAAGAGCGCCGCCCACCCGCAATCCGTTTATCGCGAATAAACCACCTTAAAGCCCTGCTTTCCTTCCCATTTCGATAAAATTGATGCAAGACAAGGCATATTGCCGGCGATAGGCTATGTTGAAGAGAATGGCCTTATTGTGCGTGGCGTGCGGGCAACCAAGGCCGCAGTTGCATATCAAACAATTCCACGCCGGACATGGCCCTTGATGTTGAACACAGCAAACAGGAAAGATGATGTCGATAGCAGATTTACGAAAAGAATACAGCCGCGCTAGTCTGTCGGAAGCGGAAGCCCTCCCCAATCCCATCGAGCAATTCTCGAAATGGTTCAGTGAGGCGATCGCCGCCCAGGTGCCGGAAGCAAACGCAATGTGCGTCTCCACCGTCGGGGAAAACGGCAGGCCGTCCTCGCGCATCCTGCTGATCAAGGAATTCGATCAGCGCGGTTTCACGTTTTTCACGAATTACGGCAGTCGCAAGGGACATGAGTTAACGCAAAACCAATATGGCGCATTGCTGTTTTACTGGATTGAACTGGAGCGGCAGGTTCGCATCGAGGGCCGCGTCGAGCGCATATCCGACGAAGAAAACGATGCGTACTTTCACAGCCGTCCATTGAAAAGCCGCCTGGGTGCCATTGCGTCCGCGCAGAGCAGCCCGATCGACAGCCGCGAAGCGCTGGAAGAAAAAGTCACCCAGGTAGAACAACAGTATGGGGATCATCCGTCCCGGCCCGCGCATTGGGGCGGATTCAGGCTGGTTCCGGATTACATCGAGTTCTGGCAGGGCCGCCCGTCGCGCCTGCATGACCGGATCGCGTACACCTTGCAGGCTGACGGAAGCTGGCAACGGCAAAGGCTGCAGCCGTAGTTGATTTAAATCGCAGCTACCCGGACTCGCATCACTCGATCAATCCGTCATTGCGGAGGGCATATCGTGTTTTGGGAAAAGAAGCTGGGAAGCTGGGTAGACAGTATTCGCGGCGAGTCCGCCTTGCCGTTGCGGCTGGTGCTATGGAACGGGCAGCAGCTCGACTTCGGTGCGCAATCCCCCTCCATGGTCACGGTCAAAGTGCCGCATATTTCGGCGCTGAGTTATCTGCTGACGCCGTCGCTGTTCAACCTCGGCAAAGCCTATGTCGAAGGCAAGATCGAGGTGGAAGGGCGCGCCAAGGAAATCATTTCGGTCGGCAGCGCACTCGCCGCGCGCGCCTTGAAACCGGAAGGCAAATTCGCCCGCGTGGTGCGTTCCCTGCACCACACCAAGAAGAAAGACGAAGACGCGATTCGTTATCACTATGACGTTTCCAACGACTTCTATACCAAGTGGCTGGACGATAACCTGGTCTATTCCTGCGCCTACTTTGAAAACGGCGACGAAGACCTGACGACCGCGCAGCTGAAAAAGATCGACCACATCCTGGCCAAGATCCAGGTACGTCCCGGCCATACCCTGCTCGACGTCGGCTGCGGCTGGGGCGCGCTCGTGCTGCGCGCGGCGCAGAAATTCGGCGCGAAATGCGTCGGCATCACCTTGTCGCAGAACCAGTGCGAACTCGCGCGCGAAAGAGTGAAGCGTGCGGGGCTTTCCGACCGCGTGGAAATTCGTATCCAGGACTACCGCGATGTGAGCGGGATATACGATCGCATCACGAGCGTCGGCATGTTCGAGCACGTCGGCGCCAAGCATTTGCCGGAGTACTTCGGCAAGATTTGTTCATTGCTGGCAGACGACGGCATCGTGATGAATCACGGGATCACCACGACCGATCCGAAGAACGGGGCAACGGCATACGGCGGCGGCGATTTCATCGAACAGTATGTTTTCCCCTATGGGGAGCTGGAACACATCGGCACCGTGCTCACGACGATGCAGGAAGGCGGGCTGGAAATCTACGATGTGGAAAACCTGCGCCGCCACTATGCCAGGACCTGCGGCATCTGGGCCGACAATTACGAGACACACGCAGCGGACATCAAACCCCTGGTGGACGACAAGCGCTTTCGCATCTGGCGCGTCTATCTGGCCGGATGCGCATACGCATTTGCCCAGGATTGGGTGTCGCTCTATCAGGTGGTCTGCACCAAGGCGGGCCGTGAACCCGCCTTGCTTCCGTGGTCACGCCGGTACATGTACGTCCACTGACGCGTGCTCACCAAGGCTATCGTTGTGACCTAGTCGAGCTGGATTTTCGCCGCGTACTCGCGCAGCTTGTCGATCCCGGGTTCCTTTCGCGGCCAGGTCAGCTCGACGCCGTCATCCTGAAATCGCGGCAGCACGTGCAAATGCAGATGCGGCACCGTTTGCCAGCCGGCGGGCCTGTTGGCCTGCAGGATCGTGATGCCGTCCGGCCGGAAAGCCTGTTGGACCGCTTTCGCAATTCTGCACGCGGCGCGCATCATGGCAGCGGCTGATTCCTCATCCGCATCCATCAGCGTCTCATAGGGCTTCTTCGTCGCCACCAGCACATGCCCGGGATTCACCTGGCCCGCATCCATGAATGCGTACACTAACTCGTCCTCGTACACCTTCACGCTCGGGATCTCGCCGCGGATGATTTTCGAAAATACGGTGGTCACTTCCCTTCCCTCTCGTTCGCATGATCGGTCGCATTGATCTTGTTGGCAAAAATCTTTCTGAATTTGGCGACTTTGGGCGCAACGATAAATGCGCAGTAGCCTTGCAAGGGATGCTGACGGAAATAATTCTGGTGGTAATCCTCCGCCTTGTAATATTCCTGTGCAGGACTGAGTTCGGTCACGATTGGCGCATCCCACACGCTTGCCATGCAGGCGATGACCTGCTTCGCGGTTTCCTGCTGTTCGGGCGTGTGGTAGAAGATGACGGAGCGATATTGCGTGCCGATGTCATTGCCTTGCCGGTTCGGTGTCGTGGGATCGTGGATGGTGAAGAAAATCTCAAGGATCTCGCGATAGCTGACCACCGCAGGATCGAATTCCACGCGGATAACTTCGGCATGGCCAGTGGTGCCGTCACACACTTGCTCATACGTCGGGTTGGGCACGTTACCGCCCGCATAACCGGACTCCACGTGCTGCACGCCCTTCAGTTCCTGATAGACGGCTTCGAGACACCAGAAGCATCCCCCGCCGAGTGTTGCGATTTCAGTAGCCATCGTTGTTCCCGTTCGTTATGACATGACTTTAGCGCAAACCGCCGGCGATGCATAACCGATTCGAACAAAGCATGGCGTCTTCTCATTGCGTGCATCGCCATGTGTTTCAAGTTACACCCTTTGAGAGCCGCGTATCGCGCTGGTGTATCATTTTTGCTACTTTGTTATCAAGCCGATAAAAATCATGTTGCATGCAACGTCCCTCGTCGACGCTCTCAAGCGCGAACTGAAAGCGCGCGGCATCACCTATGCCGATCTAGCCGCACGTATTCGGATGTCGGAAGCCAGTGTAAAAAGGATGTTTTCACAGAAGAATTTCACGCTTCAGCGACTGGATGAAATCCTCAACGCCGCGCAGATCGATTTCCGTGACGTGGCGCTGGTCGCCCACGATGAATCCAGGCTGATCTCGGAATTGAGCTATGCGCAGGAAAAGGAAATCATCGGCGACACCAGGCTGTTTGTCGTCGCCGTGTCGATTCTCAATCAGTTCACGGTTGCCCAGATCGTACAGATTTATCAAATGACCGAAGCGGAGGTTGTCAAATACCTGATCCGCCTGGACAAGATCGGTTTTCTCGAACTTCTCCCCAACAATCGCGTGAAGATGCTCGTTTCGCGCACCTTTCGCTGGATCCCCAACGGCCCGATTCAAACGCATTTCCGGGAACAAGCCTATGGCGATTATCTCGAATCGCAGTTCGACGGCGACCATGA
Organism: Herbaspirillum sp. ST 5-3; assembly: GCF_004804275.1. Taxonomy (GTDB): domain Bacteria; phylum Pseudomonadota; class Gammaproteobacteria; order Burkholderiales; family Burkholderiaceae_D; genus Noviherbaspirillum. The sequence goes on along the minus strand of NZ_STGI01000008.1, from coordinate 985 downwards.
ATTGATGCGACTGGTGAATGTCATGCTGTCGAAGCAATCGATTGCCGCGCTTCTTGATCGCATGAAGCAAGTCGCGCGCGAATTCTCGCAACGGCACCAGGAAGATGCGAAGCTGCCCTTTGAGGAAAAATATTCGATCAGCTTCATGCTCGCGGCGCGTCCGTGGATGCCAAAAGCATTTCAATCCTTGTTGCGCGAACAAGTGCCGCCATCGACGCTGGTCCGCCGCAAATAGCCGAGAACTGCTTGCCCGCCATAAAAACTTCTTTTTCGGCATAATGAGCAAAATTTCCTGGATTTTCAGATGTCTCATCAGTCTCCAAGCGCGGGCCCACCGGAATTCGAAACTCGCCAATTTCGAGAAGCACTGTCTCAGTTCGCTACAGGCGTAACGATCATTACCACTTGCCTGCCCGACGGCAGCTTCCTCGGATTGACCGCCAGTTCGTTCAATTCCGTTTCACTCGACCCGCCGCTCGTACTCTGGAGCTTGTCGCAAGGCGCAAGCAGCCTGCCGGTATTCACAGGGAATTCCCATTACGTCATCAACGTGCTTGCAGGCGATCAGGCAAGTCTGGCGGAACGGTTTGCCATGCGCATCGACAATCGTTTCGAAGGTGTCGACTTCGACTTGTCACGCACCGGCTTGCCGATTGTGAAAGGGGTTGCAGCCTGGTTCGAATGCCACAACCGCAGCCGCTACCCGGAAGGCGATCACGTCATTTTCGTCGGCGAGGTCGAGCGCTGCGATGTGTCGCCGAAGCCCGCTCTGGTTTTTCATGGCGGGAAATTTGTATCAACCAAACCGATCACAGCATAAGGAATCGGAGGCATCTGCCCCGGGATTTCTCTTCACATCAGGACTCTACAATGACCTCAAAAACCACCAAAGCTGCGTTCCACTGGGGCGACCCGCTGCTGCTGGACCAGCAACTGACGAATGAAGAGCGCATGGTGCGCGACGCGGCGAATGCCTACTGCCAGG
>NZ_STGI01000007.1 GCF_004804275.1 Herbaspirillum sp. ST 5-3 | reverse complement strand
CCGTTTCTTGCCGCAGCATCACGCCGTGCACAGGCGTGGCGCGGCCGGTTCATATGGTTGATGAAATATCCGGGCTAAGCGCTGAAACAAGGCGCGCGGGACTTCTATCGTGTCGGATGATTTTTCCCATATTGATAAAGTCTGTACCCGCCACACATAGCGGCGTACCCATGCGTGCGTATCGGAGAACGTGGGCATTGCTTGTTATACCAGGCGGCCTCGCGTAGGGGAATGGGGCCTTGCTCAAACAACAGTTTGGCCAGCAACACCACCATCGAATAGAGCGCCAACATGACCGGGGTAGTGCAGGCAATGGCCAGATGCGACCACTGCCGCTGCGTTTCCATCCCCAGATGGGCGCGTGTTTCCTCAAACGCCACCTCGACCTGCCAGCGCTGCACAAACCAGGCTAAAACAATCAATTACGCGACTTCATGTCGCACGATAAAGTCGAGCTTAGCGCCCCCTGTGTTCCCTCCTATCCCTTCGACCGTAGACAAGTAATCGGCCGGTCATCTTTCTGTAAGAAACAACTCCTTATTATCTCCACAGCACACGAGCGCAACAGAAATGATCTGAACCGCCCCGGTTTCGGGGCGGTTCAATCCGGCAAGGAGCGCCGCTAAGGTGTCGACAGATCAGTCGCAGCCACGATTTTAGGGAGAACGCCAATGAAACGACAAACCAGACCGCCGCGCACGCGAATTTGCGCAGCTTTGGGCTGTGCCATACTCGCGTTGGCCGCACGGGCAAATGCGGATGACGACATCACCAAAGCGCTGACCGGCGGAAAAACGTCAATCGATGCACGATACCGTCTTGAGACAGTCGACCAGCAGAATGCGCTCAAAAACGCCACTGCCTCGACTGTGCGCCTGCGTCTGGGGTACGAGACGGGACAATACGCAGGCCTCAGCGTCATGGCAGAAGCGGAACACCTTACCGCCCTCGGCGGCGCCGCATACAACAGCACGATCAACGGCAAGACCAATTATTCGGTAGTTGCCGATCCGGAGTTCACGGAAATCAATCAAGCGTATGTGGCCTATACCAGCCTGCCAGGCACAAAGCTGAAGTACGGCCGCCAGCGCCTGGTACTCGACAATCACCGTTTCATCGGAAACGTCGGCTGGCGCCAGAACGAGCAGACATTTGATGCGTTCACTGCTGTCAACCAGTGGCTGCCCGATACAACAGTTACGGCTGGCTACATCTATAACGTCAACCGTGTATTTGGTGATCGCAGCGCGGTGGGCGATTTAAAGATGAAGGCACCCTTGCTCAACGTGAATTACAAGGGATTGGGCGCGGGTGAAATCGTGGGCTATGCCTATTTGCTCGATTTCGTCGATCGTCCGGCAGACTCGGCCCAGACCTACGGGCTGCGGTTTAGCGGCAGCTCCGCCATTGGCAGTGCCGTTAATGCCCTCTACACCGCTGAATATGCTTCCCAGAGCGACTATCGCGACAATCCTGCCAGCTTCAACCTGAACTACTATCTGTTGGAAGGCGGCGCTACAGTCGATAGCGCCACATTCAAGCTGGGTTACGAAGTATTGGGGGGCAATGGCCGTAGAGCCTTCCAGACGCCGCTTGCCACGCTGCACGCGTTCAATGGCTGGACTGACCAGTTCCTCACCACGCCAGTCAACGGCTTGAAGGATGCTTATCTCTCCGCAGGCACCGTTCTGCAAGGGGTCAAGCTCGAAGCCATTTACCACGACTTCCGCGCGGATGCCGGAAGCGCGCGCTATGGGACCGAATGGGACCTCGTCGCGACCAAGGCCATCGGAAAGAACTATCTGCTTGGCGTCAAGTACGGCAGTTACCGGGCGAAGGATTTTGCAGTGGATACAGACAAGCTCTGGCTCTACGCCGAAGCGAAATTCTGATCCGAAGCGGCAGCACCATGCATTAAGGGTGTATGTCCTTAATGCATGAACACGACGGTTCCTCGAAATTCCGGCGTAGCGGCAGAGTGTCAGCCCATATCATTGGACCAGAGGGACTGCTCCATTAATCGTACGATCATTTTCCAAACCGGTGATTGATGCATGTTTTATGCAGGCGGCGCGCTTCCCATTGACTGGGTGCCTATATTTCTGCTGGTGGGCGGACTGTCCATGTTCGCCATCCTCCTATTTCTCCTTCATCTAAGGTCGCAGGATAAGCGGCACCACCGGCGCGCACCCTCCTCGCGCCGCGGAAAACGAAGCGCACGGAACCCAATCGCAAGGTCGAAGCATGCCAAACGACATTAGCAACAACGGCCGAAAAGCTTTAGGCAGGTTTCCAAAAATTTTTGGACAAAATGCTGTGCCGGCGCTCATCGAACACCTCCATTTCCTCATCCCGCGCAGCAAGACAACTGCTTCACATGCTTGTTGAAGGTTTGTGCCGTCAGTTTCAGCCCCTCGGCCATCGTCACATACGGGAACAACTGTTCCGCCAATTCCTGCATGTTCATCCTCGCAAGAATGGCGAGCGCCACCATCTGGATTACTTCGCCCGCTTCTGGCATCACGGCTGGAACACCGATCAAACGTCCCGACTCGGTCTCTGCCGCGAGCTTGATGAAGCCGCAGGTGTCGAAATTGGCGAGCGCGCGCGGCACGTTGTCTGACACAGGGGGGAATACTGCCGGGCATGCACGCCACGTCACTTCGGTGAATCCAGCGTGCCTGAACACGTCGATCAGCTTTCCTTCGACGCTATCCTGAATATGCCGAAAGCCGTCCGACAAATGGTCGGGACGCCAATGAAAGAACGCCTCCTGGCTCGACAAAAGACAGGAGGCTCAGCGGTTCGAAGCATGGCAGATGCTCTACTGCGCCGAGCCGGCGTTTTCATACGGCGCACACGCGTCAGGGTGTTGACTCATCCGAAAATGATCGCCTCTACCGGCCGGCGCGGGCGCGGCGACTTACTGTCCGCCCCGATATTCGGGACGCAGCGCGAGAGAGAGCCGTGCTGTTTCGTTACCTTTCATGACAATCGTCTTTCCGTCCTTCGTCACCATGGTCTGCCCTTCATCCATGCTCGTGACAAGGCCATACGGGTTTTCCATCCCCATTTTCCCGTTCTTGAAGACGTGAACCGTGGAACCGTCTTTAAGCTCGATCGATTTCTCGATGCCACCGTCGTCCCAGGCAAAAGCCGACACGGCAACAACGCCACCTGCAATAACGACAGCAATTTTCTTCAACATGATCATTCTCCTGTGTGAGTTTCACAAACTGCAGGGTCATGATATGAAAACACCGCTGTCAGAAGCATGACGGGAAGATTGCAATTGCGTAATCCTGGAGGACCAGTTGGAAGCCGAGCGATGAGTAGCTGTGGGCCATCGCTCAGTGCGCATCGGGCGACCCGGCAAAGCGTCGCGCGATGCAACTGTTCGATCGACTCTGCTACATCGAATCGATCGAACCCGTTCTCAATGTTACGCGCTCATGCACGCGCTCGTTCAGAACGTATGACGCACGCCAGCGTTAAACAGGGTGCCGTTCTCGCCATTGGCCGCGGCATTCAGGCGGACATTGCTGTCATTCTTGGTGTAGCCCAGCGAGGTGTAGAGATTGGTCCGCTTGGACAGCGGGTGGCTGTAGCCGATTGCGTACTGGCTCGTGACGCCGTTGGCGATGTCCCTGACGTCGTTGCGGGCGTAGGATGCCATGAGGGTGTCGGCGCCGATGGGAGCAGAGACACCGAGGAGCCAGTTACGATTTTTCGTCTGGACTGCGCCGGAATCCGCCTTGCTGTCGGCAAACGCGAGATGCGCCTTCGCCACACCCAGATCGTATGTGCCGCCGATGAACGTGCTGCGCAGATCCGCAGTGACACCGACTCCGAGCGCTGCGGCCGAGGCTGCCAGCGTGGCGTCGCGTGCATCCTGGTAAACAAATTGTACGTTGAGCGGGCCGTTTTCATACTTCAGGCCGAATGCGGCGTTGCGTCCCGTCGAAATGCTGCCTGGTTGCTCGCCGAATCCATAGCTCAGCAGACCGGTAACGCCGGAAATGTTCGGCGTAGCATACGTGATCGTGTTGTCCGTCCGGCTTAGCGGATCCGCCGCATACAAACCGTAGCCGAAGATTTTCTGCGCGTTGCCGGCGAGGTTGACGCTGAACGGGTCGACGGCAAGCAAGGAGTTGTAGAGCGCGGTCTGCTGGCGGCCCAGCTTGACGTTGCCGAAGTCGCCGTTCAGGCCGACCCAGGCTTGACGGCCGAACAACCGGTTATTGTTGCCCAGCGAACCATCATCAATGTTGAAGCCGTTTTCCAGGGTGAATATCGCCGACAGACCGCCGCCGAGATCTTCCGTTCCCTTGAAACCCAACCGGCTGGTCGACTGCTGGCCGCTCTGGAGTTTCCAGGTGCTTTTGTCGGCGGCGGAAATGTTCTTGTCGTATGCAATACCGGCGTCCGCCACACCGTAAATGGTGACGTTAGTCTGAGCGAAAGCCGCCGCGGAAAGTGAGCTCAATACCGCGAGCGCGATGAGCGATTTTTTCATTTGTTTTACCCCAAAAAAAATTTATTTATGTAATGCGTCCGCTTGATGCGGACAGGAAAAGGGTAAAGGTCTTTATCGCCTGATTGCTGACAATCATGATCTCAGTAAAAATGTTTTAAAAAACATGCCAAAGCGGACTCAACGCGTTGCGTTTTCACGACAACGATGAAAAGAAACGACCTGATACGACATGTTTCAGCATGCGAGCGCGCTCGGAATCGCTTGACTCAGGTCAAAGGAACTCGTTGTCTAGATTGTTAGAGTGAAAACTCATGATACCGGCAGCCCGTGGTGCAATATGGATAAACGCCTGCAGTTTTCGATCTGGTACTTCGTTCTGGGCTTTGTATTGCTGATATGGCTGCAGGACTGGATCAGCGCCACGCATCAGATTGAACTCAAGTACAGCGACTTCAAGAAAGCGGCGGCGGTACGCCAGGTTTCCGACATAGCGATTACCAAGGACAGCATCCGCGGCACGATCACCGCAGATGCGATGAAGCAGTACGCGCCCGCGACGAAGGCAACGGAGTCATCCGGGGCGAAACACACGTTTTCCACTGTGCGCGTCGATGACCCCGATCTTGTGAAGGATCTGCAAGCCGCACAAATTGCCTACCGTGGCGAGATGCAATCCAACTTGTTAAGCAATCTGCTGTCATGGGTGCTGCCGATGCTCGTGATGGTCGCCCTCTGGCAGTTCCTGTTTCATCGCCTGGGGGGGGCCGGGCATGGATTAACGTCAATCGGAAAAAGCAAGGCGCGCGTGTACGTGGAAGACGACATCAAGCTCGATTTCAGCCATGTGGCCGGCATCGATGAAGCGGTCGAGGAATTACGGGAAGTGGTTGCGTTCCTGCGCGCGCCGGAGCAATTCACCCGCCTCGGCGGGCGCCTGCCCAAGGGGATTCTTCTGGTCGGCCCGCCGGGAACCGGAAAAACCTTGCTGGCGCGTGCCGTGGCAGGCGAAGCAAAGGTGCCGTTTTTCAGCCTGTCCGAATCCGAGTTTGTCGAAATGTTTGTCGGTGTCGGCGCTGCCCGTGTACGCGATCTGTTTGGACAGGCACAGGCGAAAGCACCGTGCATTGTCTGACGTCAATTAGATTTGCCGGTTAACGACAATTAAAATTGCCGCCCTTATGCAGACACCGCCGTCTTGGTGATGCCCGATTTTTTGGTGGCCGCAACCTTGGCGCGATAGCTCTCGACACCCATGAGGTCCAGCACGACGCTGTGGTGAACGACGCGATCAATCGCGGCCATGGTGGTCATCGGGTCCTTAAAGATGCGATCCCATTCCGAGAACACCAGGTTGGTCGTGATCACCACACTTTTTCGCTCATAGCGCTCTGCCAGCAGCGTAAATAGCACTTCCATCTCATCCCGGTCATGCTGGACATAGCCGATGTCGTCGAGGATGAGGCATTCAAACCGATCCAGTTTGGCCAACTCCTGCGGCAGGCGCAGATCGCGCTTGGCGGCCAGAAGACGCTGAACCAGTGCAGCGGTCGGCGAGAACAGCACCGGGCAGCCGAGTTCGACCAGTGCATGTCCCAGGGCGCAGGCGAAATGGCTTTTGCCGGCACCGGGGCGGCCAATGGCGACGACATTGATCGCGTCCTTGAGGAAGGTGCCGCCTTGCAGGCGCTCCATTTGCATCCGTGTGGCGGGATCGAAGCGGTTCAGGTCCAGACTGCGAAACGTCTTCCCCGGCAATAATTCGGACTGCTTGCGCAAGCGCTCAATGCGTCGCCCGGCCTTGGCGGCCTGTTCGATGCGCGCCAGCTCCAGTAAGAAGGCTTCATGCGTCAGTCCTTCCTTCGCCGCGCGCAATGCGGTCGTTTCCACGGCTTCGCCCATGGCCGACAGGTTCAGCGTGCGCAGCAACGTCAACAATTCCTCGCGCGGGTTAAGCATGATGGCTCCTCGACGGAATCAGTTGGTCGTAACTAGCCAGGTCAATGGTTGCCTTGCCAATCGCCGGTGTCGGGTCGGGTTTCGTTTGCCCGACCAGTTCCCGTACGGCGTCGAATATCGGCAACCGCTCCTCGTCAAGCAACAGGCCAATGGCCAGTTCGACTTCGGTTTCGGACGTGCTGGCAGCCAGATGCAACAAGCGTAAGTATTCCTTGTCGGCGCGCGCAGACTTGCCTTCCAGCAGAGCGTCATAGGCACGGCGGAAGGTCGTCGTAGGGAACAGCTCTTCACGATAACAATAGCTGGCAAAGGCACCGGGCTTGCGCACCAGGGACCAGATCAGGTGGCGGTAGTCGATGTGGCGCTGGTTTCGACCTGACAGCCTTGGCAAGGTCAGTACATGCGCCGAACCGTGATGCAGTTCCAGTGTTTCCGAACGCACCCTCACTTTGACGCGCGCGCCGATCAGGCGCGATGGCACGGAATAATGGTTGTTGAGCACCCGAATCAGGCTAAAGCGCGACACCCGCACCATCAATTCCCTGGTGAAGTCCAGAGGCGATACCGGCAACGGACGCAGCGCTGTACGCTCAGTCTCAAACCGCTGGCTGCGTGTCAGGTTCCGGCTGCGGACCAGGTCGGTGAGAAACCGTTCGTAGGCGGCGCGGTCACCGAAATCACGGCTACCCCGTACACGCAGCGCCTGATCGACCGCCGTCTTGAAACGGAAGTGCGACTGTTCCACATCGCCGTTTTGGTTAGCGCAACCGGCGGTATTGGCCGATGGCTGCATGCCATAGTGGACCAGCAACGCACGGTAATTTTGCGTGAACTCGTGCATGCCTTCCCGGTCCAGGTCGCGCACCGCCGCCGAGAGATTGTCGGTCCGGTGCCACTGCGGCACGCCGCCGATTTGCCACAGGCACGCCTCCAGTCCTTCCGCCAGCGCTTCGAAGCTCTCAGAGAAACAAATGCGGATGGCCTCGACATTCGAGTAGGTGAGCACCAGGTGATACACCAGATGCGGAAACGCCACGCCGGCAATGGTTACCGCGAGCGAGTTCATCACGGTGAAATCGGACTGCGCCATCCTTCCTGGCAAATGCTCCTGCTGGAACATGATTTCCTGTTCCGGCCCATGTCGCACGCGCCATGCCTGCACATGGCGCTGCAGCGTGCGCAACTGGTTCTCTTGATACCGCCCGGGGTACGCCTGGCAAAGCAAGGCAAACAACGTCTTGGTTTGTAGCGCCGGATCACGCTGCAATTGCGCTTCCACCCAGGGCCAGTCAGCGTCAAATGGATTGGTTCGGGTGCGGTGGACGCGCGGCTTCTTCATCTGGCTCGGCAAGGTCCCGGCCTGCTCATATTTGCGGGCAGTACGCTCGCTCATCCCGGTCCTGGCGGCCGCCAGTTTCTGGCTTGCTCCTTTACGTCGCTCTTCCAACAACAATCTGATTTCTCCGTCTCTCTTCATGCAGCCCCCTTCGGGGGCTGCATGATAAACAAGAGCCAGGCCGTCTCCAGCCCAGCTCTCTCAACCGGCAAATCTAATTGTCGCCACCGGAATTTCTAATTGTCGCCGGACAGTGCATCATCTTTATTGACGAACTCGATGCACTCGGCCGTGCACGCGGCGTCAATCCGGTCGGCAGCAACGAGGAGCGGGAGCAGACGCTCAACCAGTTATTGACTGAAATGGACGGATTCAACCCGAACAGCGGCGTCGTACTGATGGCCGCAACCAACCGCCCGGAAATTCTCGATCCTGCACTGCTGCGCGCCGGTCGCTTCGACCGCCAGGTGATCGTCGATCGCCCTGATGTCGCAGGACGGGAAGCGATTCTGCGCGTGCATACCGCTCGTCTCGTGCTCGCACCGGATATCGATCTCAGGATGCTGGCAGCGCGCACACCGGGTTTTGCAGGAGCCGATCTTGCCAATGTTGCCAACGAAGCGGCATTGCTGGCCGCGCGCTCCGGCAAGGCTGCAATCGACATGAGCGACTTCGAGGAAGCGATCGACCGCACCGTCGCCGGATTGAAGAAGAAGTCGAACCTGATGACGCCCGCCGAAAAGCATCGGGTCGCGATCCACGAGGCTGGTCATGCATTGGTAGCTACACTGGTCGAGCATGCTGATCCCATCCGCAAAATATCGATCATTCCACGCGGCGTCGCAGCGCTTGGCTTTACCGTCCAGGTTCCTGCGCAGGACCGCCACCTCTATACACGCAGCGAAATTCAGGATCGGCTTGCTGTCTTGCTCGGCGGGCGCGTCGCTGAAAGGATCCTGTTTGACGAAATATCAACGGGAGCGTCGGATGATCTTCAGAAAGCCACCGAACTGGCACGCAGCAGTCTGCTCGAATACGGGATGAGTGAACGCCTCGGACCGGTTGCATTCAGCGCCGAGCGCGGCACCTTCCTCTCTGCCCCAGGTATGCCGAGCCGTGCAGACTACAGCGTGGAGACGGCGGTGGCAGTGGACCGCGAGATGCACGATCTGCTCGAAGGCGTGGAAAGGCGCGTGCACCAACTATTGGATGCCCATCGAAACACGCTGCTTGCAATAGCCGCGCGACTGGAACAGACGGAAATCATGGATGGGACGGAATTGCGCGAGATCGTCGATCGGGAAAAGCAGAAGCCCTCGCCGTTGCTCCCTCCCCGCGAGGCGCGCGCATGAACAGCCTGTGATGATGGCATGGCGCGGAACGCGGCGCCTGGATGATGAACCTTGACCGGAAATGGAGCTGTCATGAATGTTTTCAATCGACGCCAACTGCTTGCGCTGGCATGCATCTTTGCCCTTCAAGGACCAGCCGGTGCCGCCGGCCCGGGCAAGACCGTGGATGGAATGGAGGTTTTCTATGGCGTGGTACCGGCCGAAGTGATTGCCAAACGGGCGGACGTACATGACCCCAAGATGCACGGCGGTAAAAGGCCGGGCCCCGACTCACAACATTTGGTCGTCTCGGTATTGGACGCAAAAACAGGGCAGCACATCGACAACGCGACGGTGGTTGCAACCGTCACCCCGCTTGGCATGGCACCGCAGGAAAAACGGCTCGAACCCATGCAGATTAATCAGACGGTCACCTACGGAAATTTCTTCGATTTTCCGTCGAGTAGCGCCCCATTTCGCATCGCCGTCAAAATAACGAGGCTGAATGTGCCGACACACAATCCGCCCGTCGTGGAATTTGAGTATACGCCGGCGGCAAGCCGCTGACATGCATTGTCGCCATCGGGGGCGCCTGGCGCCCCCCCCTACAGCAGCTCGACGTCATTGGGCAATTCGTCCGGTTTCGGGCCTTCCACCGGGTAATGCGTGATCAGTTCATGTGCAACCGCCCTGACGCCATTGATCGAACCCGACTCGAAATTCCCCCGCCCGAATGCATCTTGCATGGCATGCGCAATCGATTCCCAAGCACCGCTGCGCCCATGAATGCCCCGGTCCGCGATGATTTCCACTGCGCGGTCTCCCAGCAACACGTAAATCAGTACGCCGTTATTGTGTTCGGTATCCCAGACGCGCAGGAGCGAAAACACTTCCAATGCACGCTCTCGCGCCGTCATGCCGCGTAAAATTTGTGCTGGCTGCAACGCCGCCTCAACAGCGAATCGTATTTCGCCGCCATGCCGCGATTCCGCCTCCTCGATCGTCGACTTGATCGCCGCCAGCGAGCGCTCAGGAAACTGTCGTCTGAGCTGCCAATAGCTGGCGGCAACATGGTGGAACAAACGAGTGATGAACGACATCGCTACCACCTCCCCGATGCGCCGCCGCCGCCGAAACCGCCGCCGCCGCCGCGAAAGCCACCGTTACGCCCTCCGCCACCGTGATGGCCGTGACCGCCATACCAGCCGAGCATGCCCATACGTCCGCCCAACAGTGTCAGGAAGAATCCGATTGCTGCGGCGACAATCGCAGCGGAGGCCAAACCAGCCAGCAGCCACGCGCCGACACCAAGGATGCCACCGGTCAGCGCTGCTGCCGGCAATCGCCCGAAGAGCGCGCGCAGCGCGCCACCCAGCACCAGCGCAACCACGAAAACAACTGGCAGTATTTGTTCCGGATCGTCTGACTCACGCCCTTTTGACACAGGCGGTGGTAGCGGCTCACCATCGATCACGCGCATCATAGCGGTCGCGCCGGCGTCTATCCCACCATAGAAATCTCCGCTTTTAAAGCGCGGAACAATGATTTCCTCGATGATGCGCTTTGAAGTTGCATCGTTCAGCACGCCTTCGAGGCCATAACCGACTTCGATGCGCAACGCCCGGTCGTTCTTGGCGACGACCAGAATCGCGCCATCGTCGATTTTCTTGCGCCCGATCTTCCATTGTTCCGCGACTCGGATCGCATACTGCTCGATCGCTTCCGGCTGCGTCGTCGGTACGATCAGGATGGCGATCTGCGTACCCTTGCGTTCTTCAAAAGCACGCAAACCGGCGTCGAGTTGCGCCACCTGATCGGCATTAAGTGTCGCGCTCAGATCGACAATACGCCCGCTTAACGGCGGTACGGCAACCAGGTCGGCGGCTGCATGTCCGAAGCCGGCCAGCGTAAACACCAGTAGCGCGATAAACCCGTGTAGCCTGACCATGGCTGACTCACTTTCCAGGCTTTGGTGCAGCGTCAAAATTCACGCTGGGCGCGGTAGAAATCGCCTTTTCGTTATCGACTGTGAAGTTGGGTTTGACTTGAAATCCGAACACGTTCGCAGTCAGATTGACCGGGAATGAACGCACCGTGACGTTGTAATCCCGCACCGCCGTAATATAACGGTTGCGAGCCACGGTAATGCGATTTTCGGTGCCTTCCAGCTGCGCCTGCAAGTCACGGAAATTGGCGTCGGCTTTCAGTTGCGGATAATTTTCACTCACCGCTAACAGTCGCGACAGTGCCCCCGACAAAGCACCCTGTGCCGCCTGGAATTTGGCAAGGGCGACCGGGTCGTTCAGCACTTCCGGCGTCACTTGGATGGAACTGGCTTGCGCACGCGCCTGCGTTACCTGGGTCAACACGTCTTTCTCATGCGCTGCGTATCCCTTGACTGTATTGACCAGATTCGGCACCAGATCGGCTCGGCGCTGATACTGATTCACCACTTCGGACCAGCTCGCCTTGATTTGTTCGTCGCGCGATTGCAAGTCGTTATAGCCACAACCGCTCAAGGATGCCGCAAATGCAAATAACATCACAAAGGTAAATTTCCGCATGACCGTTTCCTCATGGTTAATGAAGCCTGCTTGATACCCTGTCCTGCCATCGTCGCGTGCGCCGCGCGGCGGTGCCACTTTCGACAATACACCTGAATGTGTCAGCGTCGGCTGCGCGTTGCCAGATGATGTACCGCTGCCGCGATGGGCCGGCTAAGATCAATTCCGTTGGTTTGGTGCGTAATCGTGTTGCAGCTAGCGATTCCTGCGACGCCTGCAGCTTGCAACGCGGTATAGGCATCGCCGGCAAAGATCGGATGCACCGCTACGCAGATCGGCGGTGACAGCCCCGTCGCGCGGAGATGCGTTGTTGCGGCTATCATTGTGCGCGCTGTTGAAGCAATATCATCCACGAGAACCGGCGTGTAGCCAGACCATTGCGCGGTATCGGGCACCCAGACCTCGACGTCGCGGTCGCCATGCCGTGTCTTCTGCAGCACGGTATACGGGCATCCTGCTCCCTTTGCCACCTCGGCCACCCATTGCTCGCTTTCCGAGTCCGGTCCGATCACCAGCGGTTGCTGCACGTTCCGGGAAATCCAGTACGAAATTTCAGGCGCGGCGTGAACCATCTTGGCTGGAATCGAATAGAGTTCTCTCAAATCATGATGTCGATGCAAGTGTGGAACCACAGTTACCAGCCAGTCAGAGAATGAACTGATAAAGTTGGCAAAATACACCGAACTGGTCCCTTCTCCTTCATGGAAGATCACATCCTGCCGCATATAGGCCAGATAGGGAACGACCAGACCAATGCGGCTGGCTCCCTGCTCGCGCGCAATCCTGGTGGCGAAATACAACGCCATTGCCTTTTCATCCGGGCGATCGAAGGTGCACACGAATGCGATATCACGCCCCTTTATCCCAGTGTGGAATCGGACATAGGACTCACCATCGGGGAATCGGCGCAGGGTTAAGGAACCAACTTCCCAGGCGAGCAGTTTTCCGAGCTTCCCGGCAAGCTGCTCGTTCCCCGGCATGGAAAACAGAACCGGCGTCAATTGGAATCCGCCCGCACCCGCACCACATTGGCCTGAGCCTCGGTATAGGTTCGCGTATACGCGAGCTCTCCGTTCGACTCGGAATGAATCGTATAGCGTAGCTGCCTCCCTCCCACGCGATTGCCTGCCGCTTCCAAGAACTGAATTTGCATGCCTGTCTCGCTCCCTTATTCGTACAAAACCGATCGTTCTTCATCAAGTGCATCAAGCCCGCGACCTTCCTCCAGCCGCCGCGGGCAGTGCTGCCGTCAGGTGATGGGACCACGCGACGGATGCATCGGCACGTTCGGCCGTACAGTACACATCCTCAAGGGCGCCATCGACGTTGGAGAAGAAATGCTTGCGCACCATCTGATGGACCAGTTCGGTCACTGCAGCATCAGTCGCCTCGTTGACGGTCGCATCCACCACCCTCGCAATTCTTTCAAACGCGTCGAACAAGGCGGGGTCAAAATGTTTACCCCGACCTTCGCGCATGATCTGCATGGTCACCTCGAACGAAAACGACGCTTTGTAAGGGCGCGTTGCCCGCAGCGCGTCAAAGACGTCAGCAATGCAGAAGATCCTGGCGCCGATCGGAATTAATTCGCCGGCAAGCTTCTTCGGATATCCCGAGCCATCCCATTTTTCATGGTGCGCGATAACGATGTCCCGCGCACTGCCCAAAAAGCCGATGCAGCCGGTGATATTTGCGCCAATTTCGACGTGGCCCTGCATGATCATGATTTCCCGCTCGCTCAGCTTCCCCGGCTTCAACAGGATGGCATCGGGGATGCCGATTTTGCCAATGTCATGCAAGAACGCGCCGGCAATCAGGCTGCGCAGCTGGGTTGCCGGCAAACTGACTTCCTCGGCCAGGCGGGCGGCGATCCAGCTGACCCGATAGTTGTGCGTTCCGGTATCCGAATCGCGTTGGGCGGCAGCGCGCCCGAATGCTTCCAATATCCCGACGTGCGTTTCCAGCAGCGAAACCGCCGTTTGACGACTTTTTACGGCAAGACGAGCCAGCAACGGCGACAGCACCAGCGCGCAGAGCAGTACCGCGCCTGCCGCGATCGCGGCCGATTCAAGTGCAGAGCGCCTGAATACCGACAACTCCTCGTCGCTGACCACGCGCACGCCTTCGATATGTCCGATGACCTTGCCGTCGCGGGCGACCAGCGGCGTAAAGACACGAATCACGGGCTGGCCAAGCAGCGTTGAGATATCGTAGTTGCCGATCCGGTCCGGTGCGGCGTGCGAAAGCGTGGCGAGCTGCTCCTCAAACGGTTCGAAGCCTGGCTGCACGGCTGCGGCGATCTTTGTCCCATGCGGCGAATACGCCTCGACAATGGCAAACATCCCTCCTGCCATGATGTCAAGCGCCTTGACTAACGAACGGCTCAGCTCCTGTGAGTCCGCTGCGAGAACATCCGATGGCACTGCGCGCTGTATTTCCGCTGCCAGCATTCTAAGGTCGCCTTGTTCGGCAGTCGTTTGCGCGTGCCAGTAGCCGGCCATGGCGGCAACCGTGCCGACGGCCAGCGATGCCGGAATGATCCGCGCCAGCGCCGGCATGAGCAAGCCATCGAGCCTCATACTTTCTCCCTGTCGAGCGGTGTCGCACATCGCATAAATGCCAACGCACGTTGATGTGACACAGTTCCTGCATGTTGAATCAACGAAGCATCAGCGCGCTGCCGACACCGCCCAGCTTGAACACGCTGACCACGCCGGACAGCTTGACTGCCTGCTGCTCCAGCGATGCCGCAGCGGCGGCCGCCTCTTCCACCAGCGCGGCATTTTGCTGTGTCACGGCATCCATATGGCCGATCGCCTGATTGACCTGTTCGATACCGGCCGTCTGCTCGCGGCTGGCGGTCGCGATCTCGTTCATCAGGTGGGTGGCACATTTGACGCTTTCGACGATTTCGGACATGGTCGTGCCGGCTTCGTCCACCAGCCTGGCTCCGTCCTCGACTTTCTCGACCGAGTCGCCGATCAGATCCTTGATTTGCCCAGCGGCGGCGGCGGAACGCTGGGCGAGATGGCGCACCTCGGAAGCGACTACGGCAAATCCCTTGCCCTGTTCGCCCGCGCGCGCCGCTTCCACCGCCGCATTCAGCGCCAGGATATTCGTCTGAAACGCGATACTGTCGATCACGCCGATAATGTCGACGATCTTTTTTGACGATGCATTGATCGAACCCATGGTATCCACGACGCGCGCCACCACCGCGCCACCTTTGACCGCCACTTCGGCGGCAGACTCGATACTCCGGCTTGCCTGGCAAGCACTTTCCGCATTCTGCTTGACGGTCGATGTCAGCTCCTCCATGGAAGACGCTGTCTCTTCGAGCGAGCTTGCCTGCTGCTCTGTCCGAGCGGACAAGTCGAGGTTGCCGGATGCGATCTGGCCGGAGGCGGTGGCAATGGCGTCGGCGCCGGAGCGCACTTCACTCACGATGTTCACCAGGCTCTGATTCATGTCCTTCAGCGCCTGCATCAGCTGGCCAGTTTCATCATGAGACGCCACCTCGATCTGCTGCGTGAGATCGCCGGCCGCGACTCCTTTGGCAATGCGGACAGCCTGGCCCAGCGGGCGCGAAATTCCCCGCACCAGCCAGATACCGATGATGGCGGAGAGCAATACACCGAACAGGATACCTGCGCTGCAGCTGATGAAAACGATGCGGTAGATGAACTGGTTCTTTTCAAACTCCTTCTTCGCCGTGTCCAACTGATATTGCATGAGCGCGTTAATGCCCTCGCGTACCGGCATCGTAAGTTCCTTCATCCTCCCGCGCATCAGAACCGTCGCGCTGTCGACATCCTGTGCGCGCAATGCTGCCATCGCCGGTTTCAGCCCCTCCGATTCGAACTGCTTGTATCGGGAGATAAGCGCTTCTGCCAGCCTTCTTTCCTCCGCGTTCAAGCCCATCGCAAGATAGGTGTTCCACATGTGGTCGATTTCTGCGACGGTTTTCTCAACGTCATCCATTTCCTTGCTGACGGCGGACGATTCGTCGTGCATCGATTCGGCAATCGACAGCCGGGTTCGTTCGATCAGCCACACCACATGGTCCAATTTCGCCATCGGCACCAGCCGGTTCTCGTAATTGTCCTTCAACGATCCGTTGGCGAAGTACAGGCTCGTCAAGCCGATGACGCCACCTAGAATCAGCAGAAACGACAGAAAACCGAGTACGAAAACCAGGCGCGATTTGATTGTGACGTTCTGCAGCATCTCCACTCCTCCCAATAAATGTGCATTCTAGGCGGGCGGCGGCTCACCGCCTGCGTTTCTTTTTTTTCTTTGTTCTTCCCATTTTCGATGGCGGTTCCAACTTCACCCGGGCAACGCGATCCATGCACTTCAGCCGAAAAAGGATAACGCCAATGATAAGGACCACGATCAACCACAGGAGCATAATCGTGTCCATCACCTCCATCGGCACCCAGCGATTACCGAAATACATGGATATCCCGCCCTCGCTACCTGCCGCCGACTTCCCGGCTCATCTGCATCGTCGCCTCCATTGCTTCAGCCCCGGCTGCCTGGCGCCAGGCCGGATCGCAAAGTTTCGCCCGCCCAGACGCTGCACTATTTAACCGCCGTGATGACATAACCTGTCTTCCGCTTCTCGAATTCGAGGCATACCTTCTTCCCGACGACGAGCTTGTCGAACAGGCTTCTATCTTCGACGACGAAGGCTTTCGTCATTGCCGGCCAGTTCAAGTCTTTCACCGGCTCATGCACCACGCTGACGGTGCCGTTGTCCCTGTTTACCGTATGGACCACGGCAACGGCATGGTGCACGATCGTCTTCGATGCAGTTTCATGCCTTTCCTTGTCTGTCCGTTCGCCATCAACCCTTCCGCATTCGACGCTCCCGTCATGCGCCGCGCTCAAACCGGCACTCAACACAGTGACAGTCAAGAGAACAACCAAGCCAACCTTCATCGCGTTTTATCGTAAACCGGTTCGGATCATCCGCAGGCCACTACTGGATGCCGACCTTTCGTTGCTCGACGCGCACGTAGGCAGTGATATGCGCAACCTCGTCCGGGGAAATGCCGGGAACAGGCGGCATATCCCCGAAGTTCCAGTGGTGCGCACGCGATCCATTCTTCGCCGCCAGCTGGAACGCCGCATCACTATGATGGGACGGCTCGTAGATCTTGTGCAGCAGGGGCGGTCCCTTGCCGCTGCCCTTCAGATCGGCGCCATGACATGCTGCACATTGGCGGGCGAACAGCGTCTTACCCAGTGCGGGGTTCGGCATCAATCCAGGACTCGGTTTCGGAATCCGCATCGTCTGGGCAAACGCACTGGCACTACCTGCAAAAAATATCCCTGCCAGCACGCAGCGCCATCGCCACGACCTATCCAACAGTGGTTTCATGTTCTACCTCTCTTGTCACACTGCGGCGATCATGGAGTGCTCCCGTCCAACGACCGGAGCATCTTCCATTCCCGCTGCTTCTCTCTCGGCGCCATTTAATGCGAGTGGGAGTGTCCTCCGCCGCCGCTGTGCGATGCCCCATCGTCGAAAGTTTCACAGCCACCAAGCGCCAACAATGCAATCGCAAATACAACACCGATCATCGGTTTCATCCAATTCATCTGAAGTTCTCCTTTGGTTAACAAAACTTGGTCTGGTATTGCAAAAAGGCAAGACCCTTAGCACTCCAGACCTTTCTTCAGGCGCCATTGCTTGACTAGTGCATAGAGCGCCGGAATGACACCCAGTGTAAGGACGGTCGAAGAAATCATGCCTCCCACCATCGGCGCGGCGATCCGGCTCATTACTTCAGAGCCGGTGCCGGTGCCCCACAGGATCGGCAGCAGGCCGGCCATGATGGCCACCACCGTCATCATCTTCGGACGCACCCGCTCCACCGCGCCTTCCATCACCGCCTCGTACAAATCGGCTGCGCCCGGCTTCGTCCCCGCTTGGCGGCATTTTTCTTTCACTTCCTCCCATGCCTGGTCCAAGTAAATCAGCATCACCACGCCGGTCTCTGCCGCGACGCCCGCCAGCGCGATGAAGCCGACCGCGACCGCCACCGACATGTTGTAACCCAGCAGCCACATCAGCCACACGCCGCCGACCAGCGCGAACGGCACCGACAGCATCACGATCAGCGTTTCGGTGAGTCGCTTGAAGTTGAGGTACAGCAGCAGGAAGATGATGAGCAGCGTGACCGGTACGACGATCTTCATCTTCTCTATTGCACGTTCCATCGCCTCGAACTGGCCGCTCCAGGTCGCGTAATAGCCCGGCGGGAACTTGACCTGTTCGTTCACTGCCTTGCGGGCGTCGGCCACGTAGCTGCCGATGTCGCGACCGCGAATGTCGACATAGATGTAGGCGGAGAGCAACGCATTCTCCGTGCGAATGCCCGGCGCGCCCTTGGCCACCTCGACTTTCGCCAACTGGCCGAGCGGGATCATCGCGCCTTCCATCGTCGGCACCAGCACCTCGCGTGCGATCTGGTCAGGATCCGAGCGCAGTTCGCGCGGATAACGTACCGTGACACCGAAACGCTCGCGCCCTTCCACGGTCGTCGTCACCATCTCGCCGCCCAACGCGGTGCCGATCACGTCCTGCACGTCGCCGACAGCCAGGCCGTAGCGCGCCAGTTGTGCACGGTCAGGTTCGATGTTCAGATAAAAGCCGCCAGTAATGCGCTCGGCAAAGGCCGAAGTGGTGCCGGGAACCTGCTTGACCACCGCCTCGATCTGTTTGGCGAGCTTCTCCATTTCATCGAGGTCCTTGCCGAACACCTTGATACCGATCGGCGTGCGGATGCCCGTGGACAGCATGTCGATACGGGCCTTGATCGGCATGGTCCAGGCATTGGACACACCCGGGAACTGCAGCGCCTTGTCCATTTCGGCGATCAGCTTGTCCATGGTCATGCCCGGCCGCCATTCGGATTCCGGTTTCAGGTTGATGACGGTTTCGAACATCTCAGTCGGCGCCGGATCGGTCGCCGTATTGGCGCGCCCGGCCTTGCCCCATACCGATGCCACTTCGGGGAAACTCTTGATGATCTTGTTCTGCGTCTGTACCAGCTCGGCTGCCTTCGTGATCGACATCCCCGGCAGACTGGCCGGCATGTACAGGAGTGTTCCTTCATTCAGGGTCGGCATGAACTCGCTGCCAAGCTTCGATGCCGGATACACGGTCAGTCCCAGCACGACGAGGGCGGCGGCAATCGTCGCCTTTTTCCAGTTCATCACGCCCTTGATGATCGGGCGGTAGATCCAGATCAGGAAGCGGTTCACCGGGTTCTTCGCCTCCGGCATGATTTTCCCGCGGATGAACAGCATCATCAGCACCGGCACCAGCGTCACCGACAGCAGCGCCGCACCGGCCATCGCGAAGGTCTTGGTATAGGCCAGCGGTGAGAACAGCCGGCCTTCCTGTGACTCCAGCGTGAATACCGGCAGGAAAGACACGGTGATGATTAGCAGCGAGAAGAACAGCGAAGGGCCGACCTCCTTACAGGCGGCGATCATCGCCTCGACCCGCGATTCCCCTTCCTTCAGATGCTCCAGGTGCTTGTGCGCGTTTTCGATCATCACGATGGCCGCATCGACCATCGCGCCGATCGCGATTGCGATGCCGCCCAGGCTCATCAGGTTGGAATTCATGCCGAGCCCGCGCATCGCGATGAACGCCATCAGCACGCCGACCGGCAGCATCAGGATCGCCACCAGCGCGCTGCGCACGTGCATCAGGAACACCACGCACACCAGCGCCACGATGATGCTTTCCTCCAGCAGCGTGTGCTTGAGCGTGTCGATCGCGCGGTGGATCAGGTCGGAGCGGTCGTAGACCGCCTCGATGCTGACACCTTCCGGCAGGCCTGCACTGACTTCGGCGATCTTTTCCTTCAGGTTGTGGATCACTTCCAGCGCATTCTGCCCGTAGCGCGACATCGCGATACCGGACACCACCTCGCCTTCGCCATTGAGCTCGGTTAGGCCGCGCCGCTCGTCGGGTGCCAGTTCCACCCGTGCGATATCACGCACCAGCACCGGCGTGCCCTTTTCACTTTTGACGACCAGGTTCTCCAGGTCGCCCTTGCCGCGCAAATAGCCTTTGCCGCGCACCATGTATTCGGTCTCGGCCATCTCGACCACCCGACCGCCCACGTCGCGGTTCGATTCGCGGATCACTTTTGCAACTTTATCCAACGCAATGCCGTAGGCGCGCAGCTTTACCGGATCGACCGTGACTTGGTAGGTCTGCACGAAGCCGCCGATGGACGCCACTTCCGCCACACCATGCGCCTTGGTCAGCTGATAGCGCAGGTACCAGTCCTGCAGCGTTCGCAGTTCCGCCAGCGTCTTGTTCTTGGCCTGCACCACGTACTGGTAGACCCAGCCGACGCCGGTCGCATCCGGCCCGATCTGGGGAGACACGCCCTTCGGCATGCGGCCGGAGGCGAAGTTCAGGTATTCCAGCACGCGCGAACGCGCCCAGTAGATGTCGGTGCCATCCTCGAAGATGATGTAGACGAACGAGGCGCCGAAGAACGAAAAGCCGCGCACCACCTTCGATTTCGGCACCGACAGCATCGCCGTCGTCAGCGGATAGGTGACCTGGTCTTCCACGACCTGCGGCGCCTGCCCTGGATATTCGGTGTAGACGATCACCTGCACGTCCGACAGGTCGGGCAACGCATCGATCGGCGTTTTCACGACTGCGTAGATGCCGCCCACGGTGACGAACAGGGTCGCGAGCAGGACCAGGAAGATGTTCCGGCCGGACCAGTCGATAATCTTGTTTAACATGATGATTCCCTGTCAGTGTCCGGCATGCGCGTTAGCGTCGTGAGAAGCGGCATCATGCATACCGCCCATGCCGGGCTTGATGCTGGTGATCACCCATTCCCCGGGCTGCCGCTCGACGAACTCGAACGCGACGGCGGCCCCGGGTTTCAGATCCTTCAGCAGCGCCTCGTTGGCGACCTTGAATTCCATCGTCATGCCCGGCCATTTCAGGCTCTCCACCGGACCGTGGTTGATGCTGACCATCCCTGCCTTGGCATCGACGCTGTCCACCGTGCCTTCGGCCTTGTGTCCTGCACCGGCAGCCGGACTCTTCGTGGCCTGTTCTTCCTGGGCCGGTTTTCCGCCGCCATGGGCTGCATGGCCGAAGCTGCCGACGGCTGCCTTCAGGTTGCTTTCGGCATCGATCAGGAAGTTCGCTGCAACGACCACCTGTTCGCCGTCCTTGACGCCGTCCAGCACTTCCACGTAATTGTCGCTGCGCGCGCCAAGCTTGACTTCGCGCGGCTCGAAGCGGCCTTCCTTCGCCTGCACCAGCACAATGCGGCGCGTGCCGCTGTCGATCACGGCTGACACCGGAACCGTCACGGCATTGCTCTTGGCGGGGACACCAAGCTCGACCTGCGCGAACATGCCAGGTTTAAGCAACAGGCCGGGATTCTGTAGTTCGATACGCACCTGGGCGGTCCGCGTCTCGGATTTCAATGTCGGATAGACGTAAGTGATGTCGCCGTCGAATACCTTGTCCGGATAGGCGTTGATCGACACCTTGGTCTTGGCACCCGGCTTGACCAGCCCGATGTCCTGCTCGAACACATCCGCCAGCACCCAGACGGACGACAGGTCCGCGACCTGGTACAGCATCTCACCCGGCATGAATCGCATGCCTTGCACCGCCTTCTTCTCGGTCACGATGCCGGCTACCGGGGAGCGGAAAGTCATGGTGCGTTTCGCTTCGCCGGCCTTCGCCAACGCCTTGATCTGTTCTTCCGAAATGTCCCAGTTCTTCAGGCGCAGCAGGCTGGAATCGGCCAACTGATTCATTCCGGTCTGCGCGTCGGAACCTGCAGCCTTGAGGGATTGCACGCCTTGTGCCGCGATCGCGTATTCGCGTTGCGCGGACACCAGCTCCGGGCTGTACACCTCGAACAGCGCCTGCCCTTTGCCAACCGACTGGCCGGTGACATTCACATGCAGGCGTTCCACATAACCTTCGAACTTGGGCGAGATGGTATAGATGCGCCGCTCATCCGGCTCTATGCGCCCGGAGGCCCGGACTACCTTGTCGATCGCCTTCACGCTCGCCGCTTCCGTCCTGACGCCAAGTTTCTGGACCTTCTCGGTGCTGATCTTGATCTGGTTCGCACTTGCCGGCTCGAGGTCTTCCTCGCCTTCATAGACCGGAATGTAATCCATCCCCATCGGGTCTTTCTTCGGCACCGGTGATGTATCGGGCAAGCCCATCGGATTGCGGTAATAAAGGACCTTGCGTTCCTTCTTCCCTCCGTCTGCTGCCGGGGTAGCGGCATGGACTTCGCTATGCCCCCCAACTGCCCCGCGATTGCCCATCCAATAACCGCCACCCGCCGCCAACGCGGCAACAATCAGGCCGCCGATCGCAATGTTCGCACCCTGTTTCATAATTCTTCTCCCAAGAGTCGTTCGATTTCCGCCAGGCGCGCCTGTCCTTCCGCCTGCGCCTTGATCTGGTTCTGTTTCGCCTGGCGAATCTGGCGCTGCGCGTCGAGCAGCGTCGCAAAATCCACCTTGCCGTTTTCATAGCTGGCCAGCGCCGACTTGAAGGTCAGTTCGGCCTGTGGCAACAAGCTGTTTGCAATCGTCATCTCGGTACGCCGTGCAGCATCCAGCCCGGAAAGGTTTTCGGTCAGTTCAGCCAGCACCTGGTTGGCGACCGCCTCCTTGCGGGAGTGAGCCGCCGACAGCATCGCTTCCGCTTCGCGCTCCTGGGAACGACGCGTCGACTGTTGCAGAGGGATGTTGAGCTCGACCATCAACTCCCATTCCTTGATGGAATTCCCGAACTGCATCGGAGCGACGCCGACCGCGAAATCCGGATAGCGGTTCTTGTAGGTCAGCTCACGGTTTTTCTCCGCAGCCCTGAGCCTTGCGTCTTCAGCAAAAAGTTGGGGGTTACGGCCGCGCACGCGGTCTGCCAGCGCCGCCGGATCAAGCCGGACCGGCGCCGGCAACGGGCGCAGTTGCTCCGGCTCGGCAAGCGGTGCAGTCGCCGGACGCGCCAGCAGCATATTCAACAGCGAACGGTTCATGCGCTGCTCGTTTTCCAGCGCAATGAGTTCGTTTCTGAGATTGGTTTGCTCTACCTGCGCGCGAATCACATCCTGCTGCGCCGTGAGGCCGCCGGCGTAACGCACCTGGGCGATTTTCTCCAACCGCGTCATGAGATCCAGGATCTCGTTGGTCAAACGCTCGTTCTGATAGAGGTAGTAAGACTGTGCGTACCCTGACTTGATACGCGCGGACAGTTCCGACCAGGTACCCGCCGCACGCCCTTTCGCGCCTTCCAACTCCAGCGCTGCGATCTCTCGCTTGAGGTCGCGCTTGCCGAACCATGGCAGCTCCTGCATCAGCGTATATTTGGTGCTGCCAACCTTATTCGGGGACAAGGTCGGGCTTTGCTGTCCGCCCATCGTAATGTCCTGTAACTCCACGCGCAGCCTGGGGTCGGGCAATGCACCGGCCGGAAGGATGCGTTCGCTGGCAGCATCGGCCTCATGGCGCATCGCGGCGTACTCGGGGTTGTTTGTCCTCGCGAACTCAAGCAGGCTTTCTACACTGCTTCCAGGAACCGGTTCACTTGATACTGCAATGCCAGGTGCGCCAAACGCCATGACGATGGCGACAGCGCATGCACGCAACGCATGTTGCATCTGCTTTCTCCTACAGGATAAAGGAAGGAATATCGAAGCTGCTGCGAGTCCATTGCCACAGAATCGAAAACGATGATTCGGATGTGTGCCCTTCGACAGGGGCGCAAGTAAACAAGATGGCATAGATCCTCCAGGCAGCGGGAAACGAGTGCCGTCCGCCATTGGCGTGACGGCGGCAAGTCATTCGGCCTGGAAGATCAAATGCGGAAACAGCAATTCCGGATGAACAAAGGCGGCGAAGTAATCCGGCTCAGGAAAAGATCAGCGCGTGGCGCGATAATCGGTTGAAGCAAGGCGCCTGAATCGAAGACGGTCGATACCAGAGCGAGCGCCATGAAAGTAGAAACATCGGGCAGTTGCGGCTTATCGAGCGACTGCGAATCGGGCTGACAATGGGCGTGACAGAGCGCGGATTTCTCTCCGTCCGCGCCTTCGCAGCCGTTCATGTGCTCATGCTCATCGACGTGCGCTGACATTGCGGCCAGTTCAGCCACTTGCGCGATCTGCCGGCTTGGGCATGCATATGCCGCCACAGCAAGCTGAACGAACAGCATGCTGGTCAGCGCGATGAACGCTGCGACGAGCCGGTGTTGACGAGATAGCTGCATGGACATTGAACGGTCACTGTTCTGGATTTATTTAGATTCTAGGCAAATCGCGCAAACTCGAACATTGATCCAAGTCAACCATTGCCGAGCGTGGATCTCTTGCCGAGAGCGATACCACCTGTAGTTGTGCTGAATAGTAATGCACATTTTGCGATGAGTGGGTTACAAATGTGTTATGTGAAGGCGTGCGATCTTCGTTCCCCCACTTTGATGTCGTTACACACACAAGCTTGATGTCTTGCGCGGTAAACGAATTTCAAAGCGCGTGATCCCGTTGCCGGATTTCGCTTCGATGGTCCCGCCATGCAGGACGACGATAGACTTCGCGATGGCCAGGCCCAGCCCGACATTTTCCGATGAGCCCTGGCGGGACGCATCTACGCGATAGAAGCGATCGAACAGGCGGGGAATATGTTCTTCTGCGATCGGCTCACCGGTATTATCGATGGCAAGTCGCAACTCGTCTTTCCCCGCGACGGGTTCAATGGTGAAGCGCACCTCCCCCGATTCGGTGCTGTGTCGTATCGCATTCGACAAGATATTGCTGATTACCCTGCGCAGGAGCATCCTGTCCCCGAGCACTTCCCCGTTGCCGCTAAGCGCGAGCCGGACACTTTTCGCTTCAGCCACAACCTCGAAAAAGGAAAACAGGTCTTGCACCTCGCGCACCAGGTCAACCGACTCATGAAATGGCGACACCAGTCCGTGGTCGGCTTTTGCCAGGAACAGCATATCGCCGATCATCCGGGACAGGCGCGTAAATTCCTCCACGTTCGAGTACAGAATTTCCCGATACTCGTCCGCCGTGCGCACCTTGGACAACGTGACTTGCGTCTGCATCAGCATATTGCTGACCGGCGTACGCAGTTCATGCGCGAGATCCGACGAAAAATCCGATAAGCGCTGGAAGGATTCCTGGAGCCGGCTAAACATCGTATTTAATGCCTGAACCAACTCCTCCAATTCCGGAGGAACCGATTGCAATGCAAGCCGATAATCCAGGCGGCTTGCCGTAATGCCTGAAGCCCCCTGCTTGATCTCTCTTAACGGCGCCAGCCCACGTCGAACAGCAATCCGTCCGACAAAGCCGCTTAGAATCGCGGCAGCCACGACGATGATCCATAGCGTCCTCTGGAATGAAGCGATGAAATGCTGGTGATGCGACACATCGATAGCGACCGTGACGATCGCCGCCGGTGAACCGGGTAAGCCGAGCGGGGCGAGAGCGGAAATGCTTCGAAACGTCATACCGTCACGGTCGGTCCACATTGACGGACGCGAGGGGCGCGTGTCAGAGACCTGTGCAAGCTGCGGCTTGGGGATATTGGCCCCCGGCGTCGCAAACAGCGTTGATCCATCCGGCCAGACAATGGCGAGCGCAAGACCAGGATGGCCGACCAAGGCGGTATCGACTTGCGCCGGAAAAGCTTCCAGATCGGCGCGGGACTGCACCTTCGCAAGCGCATGCTGTACCAGCGCGATCTTGCCGTTCAATGCCTCCAGATCCAGCTCTTCAAAGTGCCGATCCACCAGATTGCTGACCAAAAAACCTACGCCCAGCAACAATGCCGCCGACGTGTGTGCAAACAGGAACGTCAGACGTGCGGTAAGGGACATGCGCCGTATCATGCCTGCCCGCTAGCATCCAGCACATACCCCATACCGCGCACTGTCTGGATCAGTTTGAGGTCGAACCCGTCATCGACCTTGGAACGCAGCCGTCGCACGGCGACCTCAATGACGTTTGTATCGCTGTCAAAGTTCATGTCCCAGACCTGCGAGGCGATCAACGATCGGGGCAACACCTCGCCTTGCCGGCGCAAGAGCAGCTCCAATAACGAAAATTCCTTGGCCGTCAGGTCAATACGCGTACCTGCACGAATCACCCGGCGGCGCATAAGGTCAAGCTCGAGATCAGCCGCACGCAATACTTCGGGACTGCTGCTTCTTACACCACGTCGCAAGAGCGTGCGCACCCTGGCCAGCAATTCCGAAAATGCGAACGGCTTGACCAGGTAATCGTCCGCCCCCAGTTCCAGCCCCTTGACGCGATCGTCTACATGGTCGCGCGCGGTCAGAAACAGTACCGGCATTTCCTTGCCGGCGTTGCGAATCGCCCGCAGTATTTGCCAACCATCGGCACCCGGCAGCATCACATCGAGGATCGCGAGGTCATAATTTCCGGTGACGCCTTGATGCATGCCGTCCCTGCCGTCCTGCGCAAGATCAACCACGAACCCGGCCTCGACCAATCCCTGCCTTAAATACTCGCCCATCTTGGGCTCGTCCTCCACCACCAGGATTTTCATTGCTTCCTCCAACACGATCAAGTACCGGCGTCATTATGCAGGCAGCCGCACCAAAGTCGTGCAGATTACAGAAATGTAATTTCCGTGTCATGCATTCGTCCGCCTATGCAAATGAAGGGAAACCGATTGCAGACAACCGTAAGGCATTTTCATGCCGCGCGGCGATTCACAGAGCATGCTGCCAGATAACAAGAATGTAATGTTCCCGTAATGTCAAAGACAGCCGGCATTGTGCATACTGTATTTGCGCAACGAGTTTGATTGCAGTCGCAACAGCGCTTTGAGCATTTTATCAACCAGCCAAAGGAAATAGCCATGAAACGTACTTCTGCCCTCGTCGCCAGCGTCTTCAGCTTTGTCGCGCTCCTCTCGTTGAACGCCCGCGCCGCAGACACGCCGACCGATGCCAAAGGCGACGCTAGCATGTCGCAGGATCATTCGATGACAAAAATGAAGCCGCACTCCCACATGGAAGAAAAAACAGGCATGTCGTCCTCGAAGGCTGACGACAAGACGGGCGATGACGCAGCCACCGGCCAACCGAAGGCGAAGAAGGTCAATCCGGCCAACGACAAGAGCAAGCACTTTCATCCCAGGGATGGCAAGTAAAGTCTGAAAAATAAAGCCGGCATTGCGCCGTAATGCCGTTCAGTTAAGGAGACTTTTTCATGACGCGAACGGCATAACGCTTGGGTATGGCCTTGACGGCCCGGTCGTACGAGCGACCGGGCCGTTCTTCATTCAGGAGGCTAACCAGCCTTTCGCGCAAGTGCTGCATCGCTGCCGGCAACTTGCCGTAGGAACGCGTCACCGCCGCCCAGTGCAGTTCGAATTGAATCAGGTGGAAGGCTCGGATGAAGCTCACTTCGGCTGGCTCGCACTTGGCGACCAGGGCGGCTTTCGCGATTTCAAGCCGGATCAGATTGTAGGCAATGAGCGTGCCCCAAATTTCCTGATATACGCCATCGACGGTCTTCGATCGTAAGGTCAACGCCGTGCCGAGCATAGTTTGCTTCAGTTCGCGATAGCTCGTTTCGATGCGCCAGCGCTGTTCGTAGCAGGCAGCGATATCGACCGGGCGATAGCGCCGGCGGTCGCGCAGCGAAGTGAGCAGAATTGTCTTGCGGGCATGTTGGTCGATGACTGTGACCGCGCGCGCTTCCCAGAACTCGGGCAACGCGGGACACTTGGCGCGGGCTTGCGGCGACACCCGCATGCGCACGATGGCGTCTTGTTCATCCCCCTCGAGCACTTCCCACTTGGTATTGGATTTGGCGGGAATCAGGAAGTGACGATTGTCGGCACCCGCAGTCAGTTCGCACAGTATTTCGGCAGACAGAAAGCCACGGTCAAATACGGTGAGCGAATCAGCCGGGATATGGGCTACCAGTTGCTTTGCGTACAGCATCTCATTGGTCGCGTACGGCCCAAAAACGGCGTGGCGGATTAAGTGGGTGGGCAGCGCGGTGAGCGTCACGCCGCGCACCTGGGGATAGCTGGCTACGGTCTCGCCGACGTAGTTCTGCGCCCCAAAATGATCGCGATTGCCTGTCGTGTCATGGGTGCGCAGCGTGGTGCCATCCATCGCAAACAACTGCAAGCCCTTGAATAAATAGGCTCGACGGTCTTGCTCGCACCACATCTGCGCTGAGCGCTCGAACAACCATTGCAGCGGTTCGCAACCCACACGCTGGCGCGCCTGTGCGGCGGCACTCTTGCTCACGAACGGCGTTTGTTCGTCCGGTAACGCCAGGCCCAGGTCGTCGAGCACCTCGCCAATCGATTTGTGGCGATACAACGCCAGCGCGATCACCAGCCATACGACCTGCTCTGCCGGCAGCCGCCGATGGCGGATGCTTACCGTATGCGTGCAGACCACCGCTTCCTCGATCCACTCATACGGCAAATGCTGGCCCAGCCGCCTCCAGTCAGGGGCCTCTAGACCATCAGCAAGAAAATGGAGGGCGTCGTTGAACATCGCGACGCAGGTTAACAGCGATGGCGAACGTTTACAACCGAAAAATAAAAATGCCGTTCAGGCTTAACTGAACGGCATTAGGCATTGCGCCGGCTTTATTCTTTCTTCTTTGTTGGATCGAGGTTGCTCACATCACGGAACATCCTTATTTCGGATCCCTTAACGTTCCCCTCAACCAAAGTCGCTGCCAGAGTGCGTTGTTACGCATTTCATATACGGTACCATCCTTGCCCTCCATGAGCTTGCCTGGCGCCATTTTCATGGGCTGACGCCGACTATCATAATGGCTCATGGTGCCATCGGCATCGATAATGATGTACGTGCCATCTTTGAGTTCGATCCGACGGGAATACGGCGCGGTTTCATCAGCAGCGAAACTGACCAACGGTATCGCAAGAGCCGCCGCCACGATCAAATTACGTCGATTCATTTATTTACCTGCCTTTCTGGAACAGATAGCTTCCGATGACATCGAATTCGATAACTGGTCAATATTTCAAAAAAAACAGCCCCGCTTGGAACGGGGCGCGAAAACGAAGATTATTCAAGCAAGAGCCGGGCAGGATCAATTACGATGCCATCCATGCAGCACTTCGTCCAGCCTGAACACTTCATTGCCGATCATGATGATGCGCTCGCCATCCTTAGTTTCCATCACATGCCCTGGCTTCATGGCTTCAACGCGTCCGAACTTGTTTTCCATGCCCATCTTGCCGTCTTTGAAGACGTACACTGTCGAACCGTCCTTGAGTTCAAGGGACTTTTCCACTTTGCTGTTATCCACGGCAGAGGCGGACAACGCAACCATCGCGCCCGCGACAGCAATCAAGATCTTCTTAACCATAACACCCTCCGCTGATATATCTTTTTAAAATCGAAGGCGCGATGCGCTCGCGCCACCATTTCCAAAGAGCGGCGCCAAATTCAGGCGCCGAACAAGGGAATCGTTCTTGGAAACACTTTATGTGGATTAATGACCACCGCCGCGATGATCCGCATGCAGAATGGTATCCAAACGGGCCACTTCATCGCCAATCATGATGATCTTCTGGCCATCCTTGGTTTCCATCACTTGACCTTGCTTCATGCGGACAGCCTTGCCCATCTTGTTCTCCATGCCCATCTTGCCGTCCTTAAAAAGATAGACGGTCGAACCATCTTTGAGCTCGATGGATTTTTCCACTTGGCTTGCGTCCACTGCGAACGCGGACACCGCCATCAAACTACCAGCTGCGGCAATCAGCATCTTTTTCATCATGATCATTTCTCCTATATAGAGTGTTTTACAGCAAGACCATGATATGAAATCAAAGCTGTCGGGAAGGTGACGCATTGATTTCAATTTTGTAATCGCTGCGTAATCTTCATCAGCAATGCAAACATGCATTCCACATTCCTATTCCGCCGCAAAGGATCAGTGAACTATCGCCGATCATCGATGAAGCATTCCACGAGGGAAAGCGGTGTTACTTTAGCGGCGGCAGACACAGCTCGTGAACCGCAGCGATTTCATCCTCGCCCGCCAGATAGGCCGTATGCGGCGAAGCCGCCTCTCGCCGCCCCGCCTCTACGAATCTGACGCTCCCGGCAAGCAGAAGCCGCTCGCTTGCCAGTGTCTTGAGCCGTTGTATGCGCTTGATCCCTTTGCCGAACTTCTTCAGTTCGTCGTACAGATCGGGATGTTCCTCCCTGGCCACCTGTACATTCATGCGCAGCACATGGGTATGGCGATCGGTGCGCTCACTCATGTTCACCTCCATCGGATTCCACCATGGGGGGCGCCTTGGGCGTCTGCTGTTCCTGCATGTTGAGGAGTCGCCCTGCCAACTGGAAGCCCTTCACATTGGCATAGAGCGCATCTTTCAGCTCGTGGATTTTATGGCGCGGGAAAGCATCCTTGATCGCTTTCTTAAAAAAGAAGGCGCCGCCGCCGACGATGATAATGTTCTGAATATCGCTCGCGTCGCCGACATAATGCAGCATCTCGGCTACCGCATGTTCCGGCACTTTGCGCGCCACCGGCAGGTGCGCGGAAATGTCGTACTCCTTCTGGAACAAGATCGGCTTTTTCCCGCCGCGCAGAGCGGCATCGATCGGCTCGAATTCGCGGAATTGCGTGCCGGTTTTCATGCTGATGCCTTCCGCAATCTTCTGGAGCACGTCGAACATGCCTCGATTCAGCGAATGGCTTTTACTCTCGATCTGTTGCATTCCTTGCGTGACGATCCAGTCGAACGTGCGAGCGCCTGGGTCGATGATCAAGCTCTTTTCGCGGCGCAGCTCTGCCAGTCTGTTGTGCACCATTCCGTAATGCATTAACGCGCCGGTCGGCTGCGCCAATACCCTGACCTTCTTGACAACAACGCTGCGTCCACCGCCGAGATCGTGCTTACCAAGCATCCTCTTTTCCAGCAGGGAGACACGGCCCGGCACCTTGAAAGTCGCCACCGGTAGGCCCACGACCAGCAGGTCAATTTCCTCGACTTTCATGTAATGCAACGCTCCACGCACCAGCGCCAAATATTCGGCGGTTTCAAAGTAAGCGTCGTGCTGCAGCACCTTGGCATTGAACACGTCCGCCGCCAGGTGAACGTCCGGCCCGACCTCATAGAACAAGCCATCGACCGGAATGCTTACGGTCTTGCGCCTGCTCCCCAGTCCATCTCCCTTTCTCTCTGCTTCTGACGGATAAGCTTCTGACGGGAAGTGCAAGTATTTTATGTCGTCCCCGTCGTCGCTGCCGACGAACTTGGTATTTCCGCGACCCACATCGATTGCGCGAACGATCGATCCCATCCTGCCCTCCATAACAATTCGGCCATCCCAAAGTAGCTCGAACTTCCAGACCAAGCCAGTGAAAATCCCTCGATATTCCCAGCGCATTTGGCATTAGCGAAGCACTGGCGCAGTCTTCAACGACTGCGCGGCGACTGATACGAGAACCATTGCTTCATACGGCTAGTCCTTTGATCAGTCGCCGGCGACTGAGCCACGACTGCGCGATAAAGCGCTGCGCTTTGCGCGTCAAAACGATTTACGATCAGAGGTAACTCAACTGATGCACTCGTCAAGGCCTGAGGCGCTTTGCACGTTCTTACGTAATCATTTCGCGATCAATGACGACGGGTTTTCGCTGGCGGACTGCTTGACCGGCCGTCGCAACCTTCCTATTCTGATCACGCTGTCTGGACCCGCTTCCATGAGCATCGCGTTCTCAATGCGGCGTTACAGTCGTTACCTGTCCCCAGAGCGCCGAACCGTCGAGTTCGGTCTTCCCGGAGTGCTTGGTCTTCAGCCGTCCGTAAGCCGGCGCCGTCGAGCACGGCTTTCAACCGAAATGAGCTCGACTCATTCTCGCATCGACCTGATCGATGTCTTCATCTTCTGAGTGGTTTCTTCCCGCGTGCGCTCATTGCTGTCTGAGCATCAGCCAGCGGCGTGGCGTGGCGTCGTCCTGGAGGCGTCGCGCGCAACGATCAGCACGCAATCGATGCGTGGGCCTGGTGGTAGGGCCCAGGATGCAGTCGAGGAAGAACCTCCAATGACAACAATCCGAATTTCGGGTCCGGGTAGCAACTCGGATGCCGCTGCGGCGCTTTGACGCCGTTCGCGCCCGCTCCTGAAGCGGGGGGATGCAAGTCGTGGAAACACGGGAGCGTCTCGCATGCACGTTTTTAAGCCACACCATGTCGCGCCCTGCGACGAACTTCATCCGCCATCCGTACGCGCTCGGGCGCCGCGCACAGGATTGATTAGCCCGTTCGGCGAGCCATTGGCTCCGCCGATTTCCCCGCATGACGAATCTGACTGTTGAAATCACTTCGTCCTGACAGCGACGCAGTCACCACAAGATTGGAGTCACGATGAAACCGTATTCCCAATTGCCCGCCGCAACGACATCCACGAAGCGCGAACGCACCTATCGCCCGCGTATCGGCCGCCGGCGCGCCAGGCAGTCCTATTTGCGTCCGCCAATGGCCAGGTCCGGCAACAAGGAGGTTTTTCATGGGTAACAATAGAAACTGGAAAAGAAAACTGCAGGCGATCCTGGACGAACACAATGACGCCCATGGCACACGCAATAAGTCCGTCTCACACAGCACGGCGTCAGCACGCGCACATGCCTTGTTCCGCATATTTACCCTGCTGCGCCGCCTCGGGTTCACCCCGGACCCGAAAAATCTGGATGGGACCCACATCATACGGCTTGTGCAATACTGGACAGCAGATTCGGCGATTGCTCAGCGATGCCAGGAACGCGGCGTTCCGATGCTGGCTCTCCCCTACAGTGCGGCATATATCCAGCAGCAACTCAGCTTCTTGCGTGTATTCGCAAAATGGATCGGCAAGCCCGGCATGGTGCTCGCGCCAGAACGCTATGTCACCAATCCGTCCCTGGTTTCCCGCTCATACATTGCGAAGGCGGACAAAAGCTGGACTGGCAACAGCGTGAACGTCGAGGACGCGATCGCCGCAGTGGCGCGAATCGACGAGTGCGTGGCCGCGCAGCTGAGCCTGATGCTGCACTTCGGTTTGCGCCGCAAGGAAGCGGTCATGTTCTGTCCCCATGCGGCAATCGTTCCTGCGCA
Organism: Herbaspirillum sp. ST 5-3; assembly: GCF_004804275.1. Classification (GTDB taxonomy): domain Bacteria; phylum Pseudomonadota; class Gammaproteobacteria; order Burkholderiales; family Burkholderiaceae_D; genus Noviherbaspirillum. The sequence continues at coordinate 242,562 of NZ_STGI01000007.1, read as the reverse complement.
TGCGGTGCCGGCCAATCATCCGGTTTCCGATCACTATGTTGCCTTCCTCCGCGTGAAGCGAGGAACCAAGGGCGGTCGTCTCCGCTTTACGGCAATACGGACCGATGCCCAGCGCCGCGCGCTCGACCATGCGCTCCGTATGGCGCCCTATCCCACCTCGCATATCGGACGCGCGGGGATGACCTTGAAACAGTCTCTCGACCGCTTCGACAATGTGATGCGCAAGGCCGGCATTAGCATGAAGCAACTTGGGGTCACGCCGCATGGGTTGCGGCATCAATTTGCCGGCGACCTGTTCTTCGATATCACGGAACTCCCGGCACCAGCACGTGGTGGCAACCTGGAGGCGGATCCCGATGTCATCAAAGCCGCCTATCTTGAAGTTGCTCGCCAACTCGGTCATAACCGTCCGCAAATCAGCAACGCCTACCTTGGGTCGCCGGTCAATGCCAAAAATACGCGAATTTCTTTATCAGAAGACAAACACAGCGCCTGACTGTTAACACCGCAATAACAGGCATAGCCATAATCTACCAGTGGCAACCCGCAGAAGCCACAGTCCGGGCTTGCGGGTTGCGTCGCAATTCAGGCGCAATGAGATGTGTTCAACTACAGACGGGTATGACACTCGTTTGGCGTCTTTATTTCCCATTTGCAACAAAGTAAAAGGCACTGGTATCCTTGACCGCCAATCCGTTTGCATTTGCGACAACTCCATATGGCTCAACAAAAACAAATTTCCGACGCCACGCTGAAGCTCCTTGCATACTGGCGGGCGGCACTCGCGGATAGCTGCCTTTCCCATCCGACCGTTCCGAAAGATTGCGAACCTATCCAAATCGGAAAATCAGACACCGGATGGCACGTCACGCAGGCGCCAGAAGGCTGGGTCAAGGCGGCATTTGCAGCCAGCAAGATGAACAAGGGGGACGACGGCGACACGCGCAAGCCGATCCCGTTACTATTGCTTCCCGCCTTATTGGCCCCTGCCAGCAGTCACGGTATCAAACGCGGGGGCGGCGATTCGGAAGACATCCTCGTCCCGCTATGCATTCCCTGCCTGCTGACTGCGGAGGGAGCATTGTTGGCCGATCCGGACCGTCTCCCGTGGATCCCGCGGCAGCTGCTTGAGCCAAGCCATAAGGAGTTGACCATTGGTGCCTTGGCCGATCTCGACGAGTTCATCACTCAGCTCACCCGCACGCCTGAAAACTTAACCGACACCCTGAAACTAGCCGAGGAGCTGTTTGCAAAGGTGACCGGATATCGGCTGGCTGCGCTGGCCAGCGATCCTGGCGACAACGAAGACGCCCCTTCGCTCTTGGAGGTAGACGACCATGGCGTAATCGACGGGTGGTTCGGCATCCCCTATGAACCGCCAATCATGGCGCGGCATATCATTCGCCTCTACGATCTGCTGGCTGAGGGGCAAACCGCAACGCCTTTGCTTGAGTCGCTCGCCCATATGCCGGAGCGACGCGCCCAATCTCCGTTGCCGCTCGCGCAATCCGCGGAGCGACTGAAAAAAACGGTCGGACACATCAACCGGACATATCCGTTGTCGCCGTCACAGCATGAAGCGATGACAGAGCTGCTCGGCCTGAAGGAAGGAGATGTGCTCGCCGTCAATGGCCCTCCCGGCACGGGAAAAACGACGCTGTTGCAAAGCGTCGTTGCCCAGGAATGGGTGATGGCGGCCATTGAGGGCAAGCCCTGTCCGATCATCGCGGCAACGTCAACCAACGTCAAGGCGGTTGAAAACGTGCTGGACAGCTTTGCCAAGATGGGTAAAGAAAATGCTCATGAGCGATGGCTGCCGGACATCGGCGGCTTCGGCCTGTTTTTGGCCTCCGCGTCGAGGGACTCCGAGCATCCTACCTACAACGGCCCGAATGAGCACTACTTCGTGCAATTCGAGTCGCCGGACTGGGTCGCCCGCGCGAAGACTTTTTATCTGGAGCAAGCCAAAAAGCTTCCTCAGCTACAGGGGAAAACGCAAACGGTGGACGAAGTCACCACTGCACTGCGCATGATCCTGCATAGCAATTACAAATTCTTGCAGGACGCCGTGACACTGCGCTACCGGATTTTTACCGTGTGCGGCGAGGACGAAACCCTCGGCGCGCTGACAGGGATGAAGCGCGTCATTTCGGCTTGTGAGCGGCGCATCAAGGCGGCCGACAAGGAGATCGCGCAAGCCGAACTGCGCATCCAGGAGTGCACGGAGCAAAAAGCCACGGAGGCGGCACTGCACCAACGGAATCTGCAGGAGATCAAGGATGCCGAATTGGCATGGAATAGCTATCTGGCTTCATTCGTGTCGTTATTGCTGGACCTGTTCGCATTCCTGCCCCCGGTCAAACGCTGGCGTAATGCGCGCGACCGCGCGTTCCTGTTGACCTGCCAGCTCACCAGCGCATTGCTGCACCGCGACGACGGCATTGACGATCATTTTGCGCGGCTGGTCCGCCACGAAAAATTGCGTACGCGTGCTGCCGTCGACAGCATACAGCAGGTTGAAAATGAAGCCATCGCGCGCCGTCATGACGCACGTGAGCAAAGGAAGCAGAACGCAGCCACGATAGCCGAGGTCGATACGCTCATGAACGGCTGGCTGGTGCTGCTGGGCGACACGTTCAAGGATTGGGCCGATGAATCCCTGCGCGACTTGAACGACAAGCTCGATATCCATATCCGGGCGAGTATGTTCCAGATCGCGGATTGGTACTGGTCGGGCTGCTGGCTTACCGAGATGGAAACGCGCTTGCGCGAAGGCAGCCAGGACTCGAAAGCGCCGCAAAAACTCGAAACGATGCTGCGCCGTTTCGCCAAGATCGCGCCCTGCATGGTCTCGAACTTCCATATGGCGCCAGCCTATTTTTGTGGCTGGATGGGGAAAGATCGCCCCGTTCCCCTGTGGAATGTGATCGACCTGCTGATTGTCGACGAGGCCGGTCAAGTGTCGCCGGAAATCGGCGCGCCGACCTTTGCGCTGGCCAAGCGTGCCGTGGTTGTCGGCGACATCTATCAGATCGAGCCGATCTGGAATGTGCCGGAGGGCGTCGATCGCGCCAACGCGGCCAAGTTTGGCCTGATCAAGAAATGGGACCATCCCGATTACTTGAAGATGGCGCAGGATGGCTATACCGCCGCCAAGGGTAATTTGATGCAGATCGCCGCGCGTGCCTGTCGGCTGCAGAAATACCAGGACGTGCGTGGCCTCATGCTGACCGAACATCGCCGCTGTGTCCCGGAGCTGATCGCCTATTGCAATGAGCTGGTCTATGGCGGACGGCTGGAACCCAAGCGCGACGCCATCCCGCCCGAGCAGAGAATCCTTCCCGCCTTTGGCCATTTTGCGCTGCGCAGCAAGGATCAAAAGCTGGGAAGAAGCCGCAAGAATACCGCTGAAGCCCACGCGATCGTCGACTGGATCGTCCGCAACCGCGAGCGTCTGGAAAACCACTATCTCGATCCGAAGACGAATCATCCCCTCCATATCAGCAAGATCGTCGCCGTGGTCACGCCCTTCAGCACGCAGGCCAACCAGATCAGCAACCTGATTCGCAAGAAAATGCCCGATACCAAGAAAAAAGGGGGCGGCATTACGGTCGGCACCGTGCACCGCCTGCAGGGCGCGGAGCGTGAGGTCGTGATCTTTTCTCCGGTCTATGGCGAAGGCCACAAGAGTCGCATGTTCTTCGACGACGGTCGCAACATGATGAATGTGGCGGTATCCCGGGCTAAGGACAGCTTCCTGGTATTCGGCAATGTCGAATTGTTCAATCCGCAAAAGAGCGGAATGCCCTCGGGATTACTCGCCAAATATCTGTTCCGCCATCCGGACAACGACCTGTCCAGCGTGATCGAGGTCGGCCAATCGGCAATGTTGTCGCTCATCTAGCGTGATCCGTTTGCCAGCGAACGGTCTATCCGAAATGCGTCGGCACCTGGAGGCATGATCAGGTGTCGGCTACGCCATCAGTCCGATCATGCGCGATCTCTGCGGCCCAGACAGTTCGCCCGAGCCCGCGACCATGCTGGAACAGCACGCCACCGAAAATCCCCGATTAACGGGGCGCTTTCACGGTTGCGCCGCATTGAACATGCTGCGACCTATTGAACTCACACGCAGCCGATGACATACTTCCATCGCTTATTGTGAGAATCGCTCTCACACTGCCTTCGTGCCGGCTTGTCGTCAAGGCGTGCATGGAGTCCCGTGCCTTCCTGAGGCATAGGCGTTGCGATCGTTACTCGCCCCTGGAGTGATCGGAATGCGTTCCGCTCCTGTCGCGCAAGCGATTGAGTGTGATGCCCTGCTTTACCGCAGCATCAGTGTGACACCTTTGCGTCGCGAGACGTTGTCGTGACAGTGAAGCGTGCTCGGCCAGGAATGGTTCCTGGACGCAGCGACGTTTTCACAGAGTAAGGCCCCAGTTCGCAAGGACCGTGGGCCTTTTTTTTTTGCACGCGCAATGCGTGCGATGACGCCCCCCTTCAGGCCACCAGTTTGGAAGGGATCCCGCGCGGGGAACATCTGTTTTCCCGTGAGGGGAGCAGTGTTCCCCTTTCTTGTTGCATCACCATGGAAGGAGGAATCGCTATGAAAGCCAAGAAGCGTCAACAGCAAGCGTTCGCGCTCTCGCGGATCGCGCCGGAATGGGAAGCAATTTTCTGGACGCGCATCATCAAGAACGTGTTTTCCTTGCAACGAAGGATAGACAAGGCAATACGCGCCGGAAATCGCCAGAAAGCGCGTGTGCTGCAGCGGATGCTGGATCATTCGCTTGGCACAAAGGCCTTGGCTGTGATGGCACAGATCGAACAGGACAACAAGATGCGCAGCGCCGGATAAGGTGCCCGCACCTTCATCCCGTCGATCCCGTCCATTCGAACCATCCTGTGGGAATCACCGATTTCCCGCAGGCGGGAAGGTGTTCCCACCTTTCACTGGAGAACACCATGCCCCAAGAGAGACCTCACCGCAACCGGCCTCGCCGGCCTTCGGTCGCGCTCGAAGAAGAAAAGGCCTGGATCGCGTTCTATCGCCGCATGGGAGAGCCTTCCATTGCCGCCGAACTGATCCAGCACCTCGAAGCCGATCCGGACTTGAAGCGCGCGCATCCCGCCTTGTATTTGCGCTGCAAGCAAACCCTACGCAGGAACAAGGAACGGCAGGCCCGAGCGCAGCGTATCGGCCAATTTGTACGCCTGTTCCTTCGCGTCGTCGTGGCGAACCCGCTATGGGCCTTGCGCAGAGCGCTGCACGCCGGGAGAGACATCGCTGTCGAATGCCTCCCCGAAACAGACGGCGAGCCCGCGGCACGACGCGTCAAGCGCCTGTCCGGGAAGTCGGAGTTTGCCAGCGAGCGCAAGGGCTTTGCCAGCCAAAGCGGCGCGACCGGCACGGCTTTGCCGGCGCAAGCCAACGGCGATGGGAAATCACAAGAGTCCAAGACAGCGTGATCTCTCCTTATCAATGAGCCAATGCAGGAATTTCGTGTCGTCAGAAACGCCCCAATAGAAATTCTTGCAGCGTTCGACATAGGCATCGAGGTCGTCGATCGTCTTCACCTCCTCCGGCAAAAAGCCGGTGATCTCCGTGAAGCGTTCGACTTCCCTCGATGTCAGTCGAATGTGTTTTCCCAATCTGAGCATGTTTGTCCAGCGCCTATGAATGATCCGGTCACATTTCCTTAGTCAGACATATATGCCAGTTTGTGACGGCTGCAAGATCTTCGCACTGTCAACGCGCCGCTTTGCCTCGTCATGGAGATGCTGACGCCAGTCGAGGTGGAGCAGCCATGACCGGCCCTTCAAGCTGCGCATGCGCTGCATGCGTGTCCCCTGCGGGAAGCCATTCCCGTTGGGCCTGGCGATCCCGCATTTTCTTGTTATATTGGAGAACGCCATGAACGACCTTTCCACCATGTCGCGGTCCGAGCTCGTCTGCGAACTGCTCGCGCCGCCGGCAGCGTCAGCGTCAGACGCTGCGGCCGCTTACGCTTATCTTGGAGATGGCGACACCTCCGCATCGTCGCGATGCGAGGTGCTCGTCAGCCACAGGTTGTCAGTTGCACGGGAAATTCTGTTGCGCGACTTGAAGGCGCACATGCATTCCGGGTCGATGCTCAATTCGCCGAACGCAGTGCGGGAGTGGCTCAAACTTCGATGTGCCAATGTCGGGCATGAGGTGTTCATGCTCCTTCATCTTGACGTACGCAATCGACTGATTGAGGCGGAGGCGATTTTTCGGGGGACGCTGACGCAGACCGCGGTCTACCCACGCGAAGTCCTGAAGTCGGTGCTCAAGCACAACGCTGCCTCGGTGATACTTGCCCATAATCACCCTAGCGGCAGCGTCGAACCGAGTGAAGCCGATCGCATGCTGACCGGGCAGCTCGCGTGCGCATTATCCCTGGTCGAGGTGCGGGTACTCGATCATTTCATCGTCGCCGGGGATGCCATCTTTTCCTTTGCCGAACAAGGACTGTTATAGGCAGGCGAGATTGCCTGTTTCCGGCGCCGGATCGCGCTGGCGGGAGCTGCTTCGCAGTGCAGCTCCCCTATGAGCCACCTTCAAACCGCGTATTGCCGAACCCGCACTGGGAAACGATCATGTGCCCACGCCCGGCAAGCGCTGCCGCAATCAACCTGGAGCGGTTTGCTTTGCCCCACGCAGGCGCAGTGCGTTGGTAATGACGGAAACCGAGCTCAGGCTCATTGCGAGCGCGGCAATCATCGGCGACAGCAACTGACCGGTGAACGGATACAGCAGGCCGGCCGCCAGCGGAATGCCGAGCGCGTTGTACACGAAGGCAAAGGCCAGATTCTGGCGCATGTTGCGCACCGTCTCGACCGATAGGCTGCGCGCCCGCGCAATCGCGCGTAAGTCGCCTTTCACCAAGGTCACATGAGCACTATTGATGGCAACGTCGGTGCCGGTCCCCATCGCAATACCGACATTGGATTTGGCAAGCGCGGGAGCATCGTTGATACCATCGCCGGCCATGGCGACAACCTTGCCTTCCTTCTGCAGACGCTCGACCAACTGCAGCTTGTCCTGCGGCTTGACCTCGCCATACACTTCATCGATGCCCAGTCTCTTAGCCACCGACTTCGCCGTGGTCACACCGTCGCCGGTTGCCATCACGACTGTCAAACCGGCGTCCCTGAGTGTCTTCAATGCTTCCGGCGTAGTCGCCTTTACCGGGTCGGACACGGCAATCAGGCCAACGAGTCGGCCGTCAGCGGCAAGGTACATCACGCTGGCGCCTTCGTTGCGCAGCTCTTCAGCTTGATTCACCAGCGCATGCCAGTCGACTTTTTCGGTGTCCATCAATGCCGTGTTGCCGAGTGCAATGCGACGGCCGGCAACGACACCGCGCACGCCGATGCCGCTGGCCGACTCAAACGTTTCTGGCTTGTCCAGTGCCAGCCCGCGCCGGCGTGCTTCGTCGACAATCGCATGCGCCAGCGGATGCTCACTTCCCTGGTCGATACTTGCAGCAATCTGCAATACGTCCTTTTCCACAAAACCGGGAGCCGGAACAACGCGGTCAAACGCCGGCTTGCCTTCCGTGAGCGTTCCGGTCTTGTCCACGATCAGCGTGGTCACCTTGCGCATGCTTTCGATGGCTGCCGCATCGCGGAACAGGATGCCTTGCGTTGCTGCACGGCCGGTCGCGGCCATGATCGACATCGGGGTAGCCAGCCCGAGCGCACATGGGCAGGCAATGATGAGCACCGCGACCGCATTGACAAAACCATAGACCCAGCTCGGTTGCGGTCCGAAGAAGCCCCAGCCAAGCAACGTCAGGATCGCGATCCCCACCACGACGGTCACGAAGTAGCCCGCCACAATGTCGGCCAGGCGCTGCATCGGCGCCCGCGAGCGCTGGGCATTGGCAACCATCTGGACGATTTGCGAGAGCATGGTTTGTGAGCCGACTTTTTCGGCGCGCATGATCAGGCTGCCGCTGGTGTTGATGGTCGCGCCGATCAGCTTGTCGCCGGGGCGCTTGGTGACCGGCACCGGTTCGCCGGTCAGCATCGATTCGTCCAGCGCGCTTTCCCCCTCCAGCACGTCGCCGTCGACCGGGACTTTTTCACCTGGGCGCACGCGCAGGGTGTCGCCGATGTGGACATGGGTGAGCGGCACATCTTCCTCGCTGCCGCCAGCTTTGATGCGACGGGCTGTCTTCGGCGCCAGGCCGAGCAGCGACTTGATGGCGGCCGATGTCTGCGAGCGCGCCTTCAGCTCCAGTATCTGGCCGAGCAGCGTGAGCGACACAATGACTGCCGCCGCTTCGAAATAGACGCCGATACGGCCATGCGCCATGAACGTTTGCGGGAACAGGCCGGGCGCCGCTGTTGCCACGACGCTGTAGCCATATGCGGCCGCCACGCCGGTCCCAATCAGCGTCCACATGTTGGGGCTACGGTTGATGATGGACTGCATTCCGCGCGTAAAGAAAGGCCAACCGGCCCATAACACCACCGGCGTACTGAGCGCAAATTCGATCCAGCTTTGGTGAGGCAACCCGCCTGAGAAGATGCGATGACCGAACATGGCCAGCGCCGTGACGATCACGGTGAGCGGCAAGGTCCACCAAAACCGCCTTCGGAAGTCGGCCAGCTCCGGATTCTCCTCTTCCTCAAGAGAGGGCATGACCGGTTCCAGGGTCATGCCGCATATCGGACAATTTCCGGGAGCGTTCTGCCGGATTTCCGGATGCATCGGGCAGGTGTAGATGGTTCCTTCCGGCATGGCTGAAGCTGGAGCTGGAGCCGGCACCGGTGCACTCGGTTTCATGTACGCCTGGGGATTGGCCCGGAACTTCTCCATGCACTTCGTACTGCAGAAGTGATACGCCGTTCCCTCGACATCGATGGTCTTATCGGCATGCGCCGCCACTTTCATGCCGCATACCGGATCGGTGAACGGTTTCTCAGCGCTCTGCCCGGTTGCCGCAGGCTCGTGTGAATCATTATGGCCGTGATGATGGGCATGAACACTGGGCGAGGGCGTGGCGGGGACGAGGGTCATGCCGCATTTGGGGCATTTCCCCGGTGTGACCTGCCGGATTTCGGGGTGCATCGGGCAGGTGAATACCGTTTCCTGCGGCACTGCCTGTGCTGACTCCGGTTTGGTATAAGCGTTCGGATTGGAACGGAACTTCTCCAAGCACTTGGCGCTGCAGAAGTGGTATTCGCGGCCGGCATGCGTTGCGCTTTTATCCGGGTCCGCGGCCACCTGCATGCCGCATACCGGGTCGGTAAACGGTGGCTTGGCCTCTTGCGCGGCGACTGCGGTTGGCTGCTCATGGTTGCCGTGTTGATGACCATGATGGTCGTGATGATTATGTGTCTTATCGTCCATGATGCTTTCCTGTTCTTGTTGTAGCGGCGTCGTACCGCCGGTTTCTTGGGCCGAAAATCCGGAATATCTACGGGTGATTCATGACACATTGTTGAATGCATGCATCACTGAATCCATGTGCAGGTCGAAAGCAGAATTCACCAAAGCATTTCAAAGAACTCAAAGTTCTTCGCGAATATCTTGCTGCTTCCCTCATTCCTGGACCCATCGTAGGAAGCGGTGTGGTAAAAATAAATGACTTAGGTCAAATATTTTCCAATATCACTCTGACAACGTCGGATATCCGGCCTCGGCGAGCGCAGAGGTGAGTGTGTCCAGGTCCACCTTAGTCTCGACGCGCGCCATCTTGCTCTTCAAGTCGATGTCCACCTTAGCTGTACTGTCGACGCCGTGAATAACCTTTGTCACGCGGCTGGCGCAACCACCGCAACTCATTTTTCTCACTTGAAACTCAACCATGGTGTTACCTCCTCGCTTGAATGTCATGTCAAGATAAACCCTTCCGCGATGGGAATGTCAAGCAGCTGGGATGATGTCTCTGGGCGGCATTTGATTTGGCTGGCCGGTTCCAACATAGGGTTCCAGATCGATTATCGCGTCCGCCATTGCCGTCAATTCCGACGTCTGCGACACGAAGAATTCACGCCCATAGCCGCCAATGCGCAGCACTTCGCGCTTCATCGCGATGAATATCCGCTTGCGGTCCGGATCAAGCGCGCCATCCGCCTCGTCGGAAAACACTGTTTCATAACGCCGCCCGCGATGTTGTGCCAGGTACAGCGCAATCGCCCGTGTCAGGCACTCGTTAATCCAGACACGCTCTCCGCCGCTCATCGTCGTCACGCTCTTGCTAGCCCCCGAATCCGCATCGTGCACGAGAATGTCGAAGCCTTCGCGCGATTCCCCTTTTCCAGTTTCCACCTGGGTCTTGATCGACACCGTAAACCGAGGCCCATAGCATGCCAACAGCAATTCATTCGCCAAGCCAGACAGCGTCGGTCCGGCATCGTCGATCGATAACGCAATCAGCCCATCTTTGCTCATGCACCGTGCGAATAACGTCCATACGCCGAGCGCCTGCTCGATGTGCGCGCTGTGCGCATCCAGTTGGGTGAGTTTCTGCGCAATGTCTTGATGGCGCCGCGTGAGTTCTTCCATCCGCTGTTGGTCGCACACCGCAGTCATAAATCCCGTCTCCGCATCAGCAATTGCCTGCTGCGCCTGCGCGACCGCCCTTTGCGCCTGCACAACCTGCCCCTCGTCGAATGGCGCCGGCAACTCCGCCAGCGCCTCGTCCATCCGGTCGAGCGCTTGCCTGTACCGCTTGGCCTGCGCGACGCGTTCCAGAGCTATCTGCTGCCGCGCCTTGGAAATCGCGCAACGCTCGTCCTGCTCGTCACTGGTTTCCCCCTCCTCGCCTAGCGGCATTTCCGACAACTGCGCATCGATTGCAGCCAGCGCCTCCCTGGCCTGTTGCAGTTCCCCTCGCCTTGCGGCTAACACGGCTTGTACCGACACCAGCGACCTTGTGCGCCGAAGCTTGTCCTCGGCCCGCGCCAAACGCGCGGGAGCATCGGCCAGGCCCACGACCTGTTGTCGAATATCTGCCAGACGATCGTTGAGGAGCCGGCGCTCACGTTCTAGCCGGCGCAGCTCCAAGTCGGCGGAGGGCATCAAGCTCTGTGCATCGCGCGCATCGCCCAGCAGCTTGCACTGCCCCTGCAAATCGCTGCCGGCGCAAGGCACTCCTGCGGTCAAACCGAGGCGTCGCGCGAGTTCCTGTGTTTTCAGCACCGCGTGCCCTGCCGCACGCTCGACACCGGTGATTTTTTCCCGGAGAAGTTTCTCGTTGGACGATAGCTTGATCAATGCATCCACGTCGCGCCGCAGCCCATGCAAGCGCGCTTCCCGGGCGTATCCAATCTGTTCCACTACGGGCAGGCGGCGCGCGGCATGCTCGATCCTTCCGCCAGCGCTGATGATTGTGTTGTATCTGTCACGTTGACAACTCAGCTCCGACCGTTTCCTTTGCCGCTCTGCCACGCGCTGCGCGAGTCGACGGTCGAGCAACCCGAGCCGTTCGGCTTCGCGTTGATCCTGGCGATCCAGCGACGCCAGCGCCGTCTTGCCCTCCCCGATGATCGCCCGTCGCTCCGCATGAAACTGGGACCGCCTCACCTCGGCATGCATCGCCACGTCCTTACTTGCCATGATCCTGGCCAGCACCTCCTTCGCCATGTCGGCTGCACGCTGGCACGACGATTTCCGTTCTTGCGCTGCATCGATCCGTTGCCGGGTATCCCCCAACTGCGTGATCTCGCTCGCAAGCTGGCCAGCATCGGACTCAAGGCCGCAACGCTCCTGGCGGATCGCCACCAGCCCGGCTTTGAGCAGCTTGACGGTATCCGCTGCCTTGGCGCCCAGCGCGCGGATTTCGTCCAGCCCAAGCAAGTCGGCCAGCAGCGTCTTGATTTCGGCATTCCGGTACGCCGATAGCTGGCGCCTGCCTTGCGCCGCATACATCGACGTGAAAAACGTTTGGGCACTACCCAGGATCGCTTCGACGCAACGCAAATAAGTATCCATCTTGCCATCCGATACCGTCCCGTCCAGCAGTGTCACCGGCATCCATCCGGCCGCGCCCGAGACATGCAAATAGGCTTCCGTTTTTTTCTTGCCATGGAGCCTGATGACGATCTGCGAGCGGTAGCGCTTGCCCCCGTGCTCCCAAACCAGGTCCTTGACGCTCTCCGGCAGAAAGACATGGTCGTAATACGAAAACAGCCCCACCCCGTCCGCGCCGGCGCGAGACGGCATCAGCGGGTACGGCGTCATGTTGTCCATCACGGTCGTCTTGCCGCGCCCGTTCTTTCCGGCGATTGCGATCAACTGAGCACCGCCGGCAAGCGCGTCGAAATCCAGCGTCAATTCCTCCCGCCCCAGCCCATCCCGAATTCCGCGAAATCCTTTCAATGTCAACGATATCGGTCTCATGCTGTCCATCCTCTCCAGTGATTCGGTTGCATGCCACCTATCCCAGAATCAGTCTCTCGCGAGCGGCCCCGTCTTCAAGACTGCCCTAGGACGTTGCAGCCACTTCACTACGGCCATTCACTGCCAGCATGTCGGGAGGAAAAAGGGGAACGACTGACTCCAACTGTGCCATGATTGCTGCGGCGATCTCTTCGGGCGCCTGCGCGTGCAGCGCTTCCAGGCAGCCCAGCAACGGCTCCGGCTTCGCATCGGTCACCTCTGCCCAGGCGCGCACCTTCGACGCCATCGTCGCCAAATGCGATATTCCTGCCGCGCGCGCCCTCACCACCGGAATCACGCGGCCAGCCAGTTTCACCTGCGCCGCACCGGCAAAAAGGCGCTCGATCGCCGCGCGGTCGATGGTATCGATGTCCTCCTCCGGAACGACCCAGCGCACCCGCACGAATGCGCCATCCACGGTGGTCTCGCGTACGACTTGCCGCAACTGGTCAAGATCGGGCATGCCGTCGAACGAGATGTCGATGGTGCGCTTGGCGGGAGTTGCCCCCAGCTCGCAGCGCGCCGCATCGACCCCGACCTCCCACACCAGGAAACCCTTGTCCCCTTGTTCGCCGTAATGCAATCGGCCGAGCGAACCCGCGTAGGCGATCACCCTGCCGTTGCCGATCCAGGCCTGGTGTTTGTGAATGTGACCGAGCATGAACGCCGCCGCACCGCCGGCAAACAATGCGCCCGTCGTAAACTCATGATCGAAGCCGGCCATCGGCACGTCATGTTCAGTGAGGCATCCGTACACGGTACCGTGCGACACGCCTATGGTGGGGATACATTGTTTACGCGCTGCCTCGTTGGTCGCAGCAAAGCCGCACAGCAACGCCGACAATCGTTCGCCCACCTCGCGCGCGGTGTCGGCCCCACCGACCGCAGCGGCGACCACCGCCTTGTTCACCACCGGCACGCAGGAAAACAGCGCCCGGCTGCCATCCGGGACGACGTCGAAGCGCCAGCCTTCCGACGTGTGCCACGTGCCGTCCTGCAGCAGTGCCACCTGCTGCAGGCGGTCGGCCACATGCACCGGATACCTGCCACCCAATAGCCGAAACAAGTTCAGCGTTCCCGGCGGCTCGTGAGAAATCGTGCCCTGCAACATCAATACCGGACAGTGATCTGCCAGGCGCCGGATATTGCGCGCCAGCGCGTCGACTGCCGGCGCATGCATATCGAGCGCATGGTCCGTCGAATCGCCCGAGATCACGGCAAAGGCAACGCCCCGGTTGATCGCTTCTTCGACGGCAAAACTGAAGCAACGGTCGACTTCGGCCAGTGTTCCTGCCGCATAATGAATATCTGAAAAATGTGCCCCTCGAATCACGTTCGCCATCTCGTTTCTCCTTTCGCACTCTGTCGTCCCAGCTTCCCTGATCGATGAGCGTTGTCAAACGCGCTTTTGGGCGGCCGTCAATTCCGCGTCGACCTTGTCGACAAAGGTGTCGGGGTCGTTCTTATAGCGATCGATTTCGTCCAGCGCGCGATGCCGCCCGTTAGCATTGAGCATCCATCCCGGCCCCCAATGGCATTCGGCGTAGGCTTCATAGCGAACGGCATCGATGCCGAACTCGCCGGCAGCGGCAATCACCTGTTCTTTGCTGGGCGCGCCGTCGTGACTGGGCGGCGGATTTCGTCCTTGGTGAGTAGCAGTGGCTTTTCTTGGCGTAGCCGCTGCGGCCTGGTCACCATGCGCATTCGGAGCGCTTTCCACCCAATACCCAATGCCGTCGTCATCGGCGGATGAATTGCCATTCAGGCCACGTACATCGTTGCCAAAGGCCTTTGCGCCTTCCGTTTCCAGATTCGCTCCATGACGCGTTCCCTCCAGCACATGCGCGGCCTCATCGGCATTGGCCAGAACGGAATCGTCGTCGTTTGCTCTTAGTAGCGCCGTCACGTCAATCGGCGCTTCCAGTTCGATGATCCAGTGCGCGGCACGTACGGCCCTGCCCGTTTCATCGATATGCGGCACGTCGCGCAGCTTTTTGGTGAGGTAAAACGGCGTGCGCTTGTCATCCAAAAAGCCGGAAATGCGCCCACCGCGCAAGAAGGCCAACGTCTCGAATTGCTCGATCGCGCGACTCATCGCGTAAAAGCTGTTCGTGTGCAGCTCGAACGCGTCGATCGACTTGATGCCGGGAATGAAGAAAATGAAGCGCCCCGACAGGTTGCACTGCCTGGTCTGGAATTCGTGACAGCACTCGGGGTTGCAGATGCCATCGTTTTGGTCGCGCACGATGGTCTTGCGACCGCCGAAGACACGGATGGCCCGCTTGCCGCTGTGATCCATCGGGACTGGCGCATAACATTTGCAGTAGCGCACCCGTCCATCCGGCGAGTATTCGCTCCAGAATTTTTTCTCGTTCGCGCCCCATGTGACCAGTTCATGCGGCATCACCACCTGCCACATATCGGCCGGGAAAATGACGGGGAAGCGATACAGACGTTTTATGCCATCGCCGCGATCTTCGCCGAAGGCGTCCAGGATCTGCCCGGCGGTCTCTGGATTGGGAAAGTCATTCGGCCGCACGGTGAACCAGGCGACGTTCTTGGGGACCAGCGGGGTTTTGATGTTGGGTAGGACTTGAATGATGGCGCACTCGATCTCTTCGAACGACTGGTTGCCCGCAACGCCGCGCTCATAGATTTGCTTTGCGGTCGGATGGGCGGCGGCGCTTTTTGTCAGAACCTTGATGCCGGCGCGGATTTTGCCGCCCGTGGGGATACGCACTTGGCGTTGGCCAAGTATCGTGGCAACAGATGGTAGGGATTCGCTGATAGCGACAATCGCGTGTTTCATGCTGAGCTCCTGTGCAATGCGATGAATTTCGCATTACCAGGATCTCGCACGAGCCCGCTGTTTCAAGCCCGTATAGTGTCAATCTCTATCGAAGCGTGAACATTAGACCAGCTCTTTCACCACTGCTTTCAACGGCTGAGGCTCGCTTGGCAACAGATTGCGCACCGAATTTTTCTCCTTGAGTCCGAGAATCAGGCCAATATCTTCGTCGTCTGTGCCTCTTTCCTTCAACTTTTGTGCGACCGTTCTGCGCGCACTGAGTGCCGACACGCCCTTCATGCCAGTGCGTGCGAAAATTTTTCGGTAGATATCCAGGATCATGCCGCAGTGGTAGTGGCGTTGGTGCCCCTTTTGCCGAATCCTGATCGGCATCGCGTTGCCCTCATTGGTCAAAAACAGTCGGCTCACCGGTTCAAGCCCACGGTAGGACGCCGCCTTAGTCACGCCATGCCCGCGCTGAAGCCGCTCATCCAGGTAAGCATCGATGGCCGCATTAGCTTTCGCACTGGCGAAAAACAACGGTCGCGCCTTGCCATTGACCGCCACTTCCGGCCGCATCCTCGACTCCTTCCTGACCGATCCATCCGCACGCAGGTAGTCGCATACCTGCAGTCGCGCGATTTCGAGCGGCTTGGCTGCGGTCGCGAACAGCACCAGCAGCAGCGCCACATCGCGACTTTTACAGTTGCTCATCTGGCGCGTGCGCTCGATCGCCAGGTCAATCTCTTTTTCGGTGACAGCAGCATTCCTGCCGCGCCGACCAGGTACCCGTTCAGGCTGATAATGCTCCAGCGCCTCCAGATAGCTCGCCTTCCAGGTGCGCATGCTCTCAACGGTAGGCATCACGTCCTCGTCGACGCCCTCCACGCCGACGACCATCTGTAAATCTCGCGCCAGTGCTTTGACGCGTTGTTCGACCGCCGAGCGAGTCATGCCCGATGTTTTGCCTACTGTCTCGTAGGTCTTACCATCCAAGA
This sequence comes from Herbaspirillum sp. ST 5-3, assembly GCF_004804275.1. Lineage (GTDB taxonomy): Bacteria > Pseudomonadota > Gammaproteobacteria > Burkholderiales > Burkholderiaceae_D > Noviherbaspirillum. The sequence continues at coordinate 226,358 of NZ_STGI01000007.1, read as the reverse complement.
CAGCCTTGAACATTTCAATCGATTTAGCTACCGAATCATTTTTCATGATGGCCCCGCCGGAATTGTACAAAGCCATGTTGCGAGGAGCCGGGCGGCGGCGCCAGCGAAAAATATCCATTCATTGGGGGGCTTTCGGTATCAGTGGGAAGAAAGCCGCTGCCCCATGTAGCGACTTGCATGTGGCCCCAACAATTGCCACAGCCTCCCACGGAGCAACGTTTCCGCAGAAATGTTTAGCGCTGGGCGTGGCTGCGGCTCGCTCTGACACGCGCAGCGGCCCACGACGCAATTTCGCTGTGTATCCAACCAACCGATCGGCGTGACAGCTTCACCGGTGCGGGAAATTCTCCCTTCTTGATCGCGCCATAAATACTACTTTTTGATCGCCCACATAACGCAAGAACTTCCGGCAATTTGATGAAGCGTATTTCCGATGACGAGGCCATGTCCTTTTCCATAATTTTTTCCTTTCGAATCAAGATTAAATGTGTGGTTGGTGTTATCAACGCCGGGGCACGATTGCCGCAATTCGATGGCGGGTCGACGTCCCGGGCGCGGCAAAACGCCGCTGTTTAATGAAAGCGACAGGTAAGTCGGAAGTGTCATCGGGCTATACCAGCAATGGCGGCCGAATTCGAATGATTGGCGAGGTCACGGTAGACGATCGCTACCATTGCAACGCCATCGATGCTCACTGCTAAATGAAGAGACGCACGCCTAGTGCAAATCGAGTCGGTTCTCGTGAAAATGGCAGGTGTTGCCAATGTGATGCTGTGCTCGGGCGAGATCACGCGTGCCGTTCACGCGAACGAGAATGTTGAAAACAACTGGCCGTTCCAAAAGCCAGTGTCGGTGCTGCCATCGACGAGTACTCGATTGGCAGCAGATTCCCCGTGAGAGGATACTTCGACATCAGAGACGTTGATGCAGGACTGCAGGCGTACTGCCCGCAGTCGCTTGTCGTGCTTGCTTTACCGCCGAATGCGGTTGGGTTGCCAGCTCCCTTTAACTTGACGCGCCCCATCTACACGGCGACCAGAGAGTCCTTTGCGGCGTGTAGCGGTGCCCGTCAGTACTAAGAGTGACATTTGCCAGAGTCGATGACAAGGCCTTCTCGCACTGCGATGACGAAAAGCCCTGGCACGCGGAGCATTTTCGATGGCGTTGCCCCCTACGCCGGCATGGGCGCTGGCGCAGAATGAGAGTGCCAGCAGCGCCAACATCCATTTCCTCTTTATGTTTTCCAATGCTTTTGTAGTTGCCACCTCGGTGAAAGCGTGGCCGGTGACGAGCCAATGTTCATGTTGTCCGAGCACTCGGAGAAAGATTGTAACGGCGTCTATTCCGATTGCGAGCGGTGGCGCTGATACCTCAGTAGTGCACGTACGGGCTGACGCAGAAGATTTGCAGAATAAACGCCATCTGATAAAGTCTCGGCGGCTTCAGCACATCTCTACCCGCCGACAACGGCCGTGACGAGACCAGAAAACGACTGATCTATTTTTTGCCGCCCATGGCGCTTCCACTTACACAATTCTTTATAGATACCCTGCGCGCGCCCTATGAGGAGCTGCTTCACACGCCTGCAGCAGAACGGTTGTCCGGTAATTTTCGGTGGGATGGCGATGAGATCCACTCCGACCAAATCATTGATCTCCAATCCGATGAGGTCTTGGGCATGCAAGAGATCGGCGCAGCAGATCTCGCACAATTGCTGATGGTGTTTGACGGCAGCCGGTTGCACGAGCAAGCGCAGCGCGATTTTGGGGATGACGACTCGCCGCCCGGGCTCTACTTCACTTACCGGAATACGGAGCTCGTCTGGGAAGGCCATAAAAATCGGATCGGCGTGTATCGCAGGAGCGAAAACGAAACTTCCATTTTTCTGGCGTCGCCAGAGACTGACGACGAAATGGAAGAACGGCTGAACGAGCCCGAGCGCGCCGTTCATGTGGACCACTTCTATCTGCACCAGCATGCGCCCGACTACCTCGGCACCATCGCTTTTGCGCTGTGTGCAATCGCGGCTCATCGGCTCGGCTTTTCTACCATTTCGCTCATTGCGGGAGGCGGCCATGGATATGCCCCCGCCATGATCGGCTACAAATACTGGCCAAAACTGGGCTTTGACGCCCCAATCGAGCTTGGGGAATTGGAAAACGCGCCAAAATTACAACATTGCCGTACGGTACAAGACGTCATCGCCGCTGATTCGGGATGGTGGGAAGAACACGGCACGCAACGTTGGATGGAGTTTGATCTGCGGGCCGAAAGCCCAAGCTGGCAAAAGCTGCTAAAATATTTACGAGGAAAGGGACTTATATGAAGCGCGAAGCGAAAGTCACCATCGCAAAGTCGACCAAGACGGTTAAGAAACTCGGCGTCAGTTTGACGTTTGGTTCTATTCCTGTGGTCAATTCGCAAGGGCTGGAACGCCTGCGCCGCGGCGCCAAGGCGAAGACGACGCGCGCCTTTCCTGAGCTGCCGGAGTGGCGGCTAGCGAAATAACATTGCAAAAGGGGGCCAATGGCCCCTTTGTCATTTGTGGCGATCGCCTTTTGATAGCCTCCGTGCCTTGGCAATCCTTCATTCGGCCGTTGAGCAGCGCTTACGCCGAGGTCTGTAGGCCCGTGACCAAACAAAAACTCCTGACCTGCGGCATTAGAGTAGATATCGAAACAAACCTCCTCTAGCCGACCTTGACGAACGTCCCCGTGACAGTCTCACCGCTGGCGATCGCATCAAGGTAATTCGCCCAATCCTGCATCATGCGCTTGCGCTCTGCCAGGAATTTCGCGCGATCGTAGGCGCTCTCCAGTTTGTCCTTGGGCGCATGCGCCAGCTGCCGGTCCACGACTTCGTGCCGATAACCGAGTTGCTCCTTGATCGTCGTCATCGCCAATGACCTGAAGCCGTGCCCGGTCATTTCCCCCTTGTAGCCCATCCGCTCAAGCGCCTTCAGGAGCGCATTGTTGCTCATCGGCCGGTTGTGGTCGCGCTGGTTCGGGAACAAGTACTTCCCACCGCCGGTAACCGGATGCAGTTCACGCAGCAAGTCCAGCGCCTGCGACGATAGGCAGACGTGGTGGTTCGTCTTGTCCGGGTTGACCGCCAACCGGCCCCGTTTCATGCGCTGCCATGGAATGATCCATTCGCCACGTTCCAGATCGATTTCGGACCAAGGGGTTTCGATCAGTTCGCTGGTACGCACAAACACCAGCATCATCAGCCGCAAGGCGATGCGCGTCGGCTTTTGCATGCATGCCTCATTGCGCTCGAGCGTGCGCAGGAAGGCCGGCAAGTCGTCCGGGCCGATCGCCGCAAAGTGTCCCGGCACGACGGGTTTGAGCACGTCCTTGAGGTCGGCGGCCGGATTGCGCTCGGCCAGGCCGGACTGGATCGCATAGCGGAAGATCTGAGCGCAGTTGGCTTTGAGGCGATGTGCAACTTCACGCGCGCCGCGCGATTCGATCTTGCGTAGTGCCGCGATCAGATCTTTATGACGGATTGCATCGATCGGCATGCGCCCGATCTCGGGGAAGATGTCGGCTTCGAGCCGGCGCAGCGTATTTTGCGCCGTATTGGCGCTCCAGGCAGGAATCTTGTTGTGATGCCATTCGCGCGCCACCTTCTCGAAGGTATACGCCGCCTTTTCGGCGGCGAGGCGCCTGGCATCGTCCCGATGCTGCGCCGGGTCGATCCCGTCGTGCAGCAGTCGGCGTGCCTCGGTGCGCTTTTCCCTGGCTCGCACCAGGGAGATTTCCGGATAGGAGCCGAAGCTCAGGCGGTTCGCCTTGCCGTTGGATTGGCGATAACTCATACGCCAGAATTTTGACCCGGTCGGCATGACTTCGAGGTACATGCCGCCGCCATCGGCAAGTTTGTATGCCTTTTCCCGGGGTTTGGCATTGCGGACCTGGAGATCGGTTAGTGGTATGGCCAGTTTCGGCATGGCTTACTCTCCTTGACTGTTTCCCTCGTCGTTCGTCGCAATCAGAAACGCCCGTAGCGCACCGACCTGCGAAGCGTTCAAACGCATGCAACTGTGCGGTTTGTCGATCGTCAGTTCGCCCGCCTCGTTCAACGCGAGGCGGAATGTACGGCCCGCCGCCTGCCGTTCCCGCTCCCGCATCCGCTCTTCGCGCAGCACTACCGCCGGGTCTTTTCCTTCGGCCAGCAGTCGGCGAATGCGATCGCGGGCGGTACGCGCCATGGCTAGAGAAACGCCTGGGTAGGCGCCGAGAACCAGCCTGCGCTGCTTGCCCAGGCGCCGATAACTCATGTACCAGCTGCGCGAACCGGAGGGTTGGACGTACAGGTACAAACCGCCGCCGTCTCCGATCTTGAAGGGATTGTCGCGAGGGACAGCGGCCTGCACATTAGCGTCGGTCAATGGAATAGCGAGCTTTGGCATGATTTTGCGGCCAACGAATAATGAGGGTTAGACCGCGTGGCCGATCATTTGGCTCCAAAATGGGTGGATGCTGCTGGACTTCGGTGCACGCCAAAAAACAAAAACCCGCGTAATTCATTGAATTTACGCGGGTTTTTGGACTTACCGGTACTTCTTAAAACTTATTCTTGGCGGAGACGGAGGGATTCGAACCCTCGATACAGGTTTAAGCCCATATGCTTCCTTAGCAGGGAAGTGCCTTCGACCACTCGGCCACGTCTCCACTCTCAAGACGGTATCACAACTCCCGTCTCAGTAAAGTCACGCATGATAGCTGTTCAAGCGAACTTGGTCAATGAGCCGATGCAGCTCAACCGACAATGATCAAGCTTTTTCCAGGTCGAATGCCTTGTGCAATGCACGTACCGCCAGCTCCATGTATTTCTCGTCGATCAGAACGGAAATCTTGATTTCGGAGGTGGAAATCATCTGGATGTTGATGCCCTCTTCCGACAAGGTGCGGAACATCTGGGATGCGATGCCGACGTGGCTGCGCATGCCAACACCCACGACGGAAACCTTCGACACCTTGGTGTCGCCGACGATGCTTCCCGCACCGATGTGTTCCTTGACGCTCTTGTTCAGCACATCCATCGCCTTGGCGTATTCGCCGCGCGGCACGGTAAACGTGAAGTCGGTTTTGCCCTCGACCGACTGATTCTGGATGATCATGTCGACTTCGATGTTGGCATCGGCGACCGGGCCAAGAATTTGATACGCGATGCCTGGCCTGTCGGGCACACCCAGCACGGTAATCTTCGCTTCATCGCGATTGAACGCGATACCGGAAATGACGGCTTGTTCCATGTGTGTATCTTCCTCAAACGAAATCAGGGTGCCGGAAGCGGCTTCCTCTTCCAGCGACATAAGCGGATCGGTCAGCGACGACAGCACGCGCGTCGGAACCTTGTAATTGCCGGCGAATTCCACCGAGCGGATCTGCAGCACTTTCGAGCCGAGCGATGCAAGCTCGAGCATTTCCTCGAAGGTGACGGTCTTCAGGCGACGAGCCTCGGAAACCACGCGCGGATCGGTCGTATACACGCCGTCGACGTCGGTATAGATCAGGCATTCCTGCGCCTTCAGCGCCGCAGCCACCGCAACTGCCGACGTGTCGGAACCGCCGCGCCCCAGCGTCGTGATATTGCCTCCGTCATCGATCCCCTGGAAGCCAGTAATGATCACGACCTTTCCGGCTTCCAGATCCTTGCGCACACGCGCGTCGTCGATCGATTGAATGCGCGCCTTGGTGAATGCGGAATCGGTCTTGATCGGCACCTGCCAGCCTGCGTAAGAGACGGCCTGCTTGCCGATGCTTTGCAAAGCCATGGACAGCAGCGCGACCGATACTTGCTCACCGGTGGACGCCAGCATGTCAAGCTCGCGCGGGTCCGGCTGCGGCATGATCTCTTTTGCCAGGGCGATCAGGCGGTTGGTTTCGCCCGACATTGCGGACGGCACCACCACGATTTGATGACCAGCGTCGTGCCATTTGGCGACGCGCTTGGCGACGTTCTTGATGCGCTCGGTCGAGCCCATGGAAGTGCCGCCGTATTTGTGGACGATTAAAGCCATAAGGGTTGAAAAGCTGCGCTGAGGAATTGAAGAATTGTGAGAAAAATCAACCTTTTACTTTACATGCTGCAACGCAGGAAGGCAAGTGCAAGACGCTGTAACAAGGTCATGAACAGTTGAATTTTCGATACCGGTTCAGGGCAATTTTCTTTCCCAGCGCAATCGGACCCCTGCCCCGGCCACCATCGGTACGTTTCGCCAGTTCATTCCGACGCCCGCCGCAAAAAGCAACGCGTCCGCATCCGTTGTAACGACTGGCAGGCGAGAACGCTCCCAGGGGGGAATATCCAGCGCCTGAAAATGATGCTTCAGACTTTTCGTCGGACGGTCGGCGGCCGGTTTCAGTTTCTCGCCCCCGCTACGCCAACGCAGGTTCAACGCCCGGCCTCGCAACCAATCAGCGTCGATTCCCTCCTCTGTTACATCGAAATGCAGTCTGCCGCCATATTCATGGAACAGGATCTCGGCTTCGCCGTTCCAACGGAATGCGACCGGGGCCAAGGGTGCACCGGTGTCCGGCATCCTTGGAATCAAATAGATCTTGCCACGGTGACGCCGGATTTCGCAATCCGCATGGGTGACCAGAACCTGCGCGTCCTCTCTGGCGCCGAGCAATTGCGCCCGCATCTCGCCTAGCCACGCGGTCGAAGGCATGCGCACGTCGTTAAACGCAAACCAGTGGCGTAATACATTGTCGATTCGATCCGAACTCAACTGCCGCAAACGTGCGATATCGATGCAGCCAGCCTCCGCACAATCCGCAAGGTCGAGCGCGGCCAGCTCGTTGAGCATGCGTTGCGCCGACTGGGCATGCTGCGCAGCGCGGGCGAAGCGTTGCTGAAAACCCGGGAAATATTTGCCGAGCGACGGCATCACCTCATGCCGCAATACATTACGTGCATAACGAAGATCGGCATTCGACTCATCTTCGACATGTCCGATCCTTTGCCGCGCCACGAACTGTTCCAGCCCGGCGCGCGACAGTTCAAGCAAGGGACGGCCGATCATCAAGCGCCCGTCTCCCAGCAAGCCCGGCGCAGTATTGACCAAGTCCATTCCGGACAATCCTGCGACGCCCGCTCCTCGCAACAACTGCAGCAAGACCGTCTCAGCCTGATCATCCTGATGGTGAGCCGTCAGGAGCAAAGGGATCTCATGGCGCCGGCACAACTCGCCCAGCGCTGCATAGCGACTGATTCTGGCGGCCTGCTCGACGCCATCGCGCTCACGATCGACCAAGGTAACCTGGCGCGCATCGAAATGAATCCCGAGTCGGACGCATTCGCTTTCACAATGCAGGAGCCATGCATCCGCATTCGAACTCAGGCCATGATGGATGTGAAACGCAAACAGAGCGATGCCATGCTCGCTCGCATATGTGTGCGCAAGATGCAGCAAGGCTGCAGAGTCGAGGCCGCCGCTATAGGCGACCGCGAGCCTTTGCTGTGTCGTGTTGCCGACACCCGTAGAAACAGAAACGCGCGCCCGGATCACTCCCAGCGCGCGTTCGAAAGCGTCCTTCACAGACGCTGACTGCGGATTTGGCACAAGTTATTCCGAAGGGGTGATTTCCTTGAACTTGCCATAGCTCATCAGCTTTTCAAGCCGCGCAGCAAGCAACTCCTTGGTCTTGAGTCCCTGGACCTGGCGCAGCGAGTCGGCCAGCGCGCGCTTGAGCATCGATGCCATCTGCTTCGGATCGCGATGTGCGCCGCCGAGCGGTTCGTTGATGATCTTGTCGATGAGGTTCATCGCCTTCAGGCGATGCGCCGTGAGGCCCAGGGCATCCGCTGCGTCGGAGGCGCGCTCGGAAGTCTTCCAGAGAATGGATGCACAACCTTCGGGCGAGATCACGGAGTAAGTCGCATATTGCAGCATCAGCACGACGTCGCCGACCGCGATGGCAAGCGCGCCGCCCGAACCGCCTTCGCCGATGATGGTGGCAATCAGCGGCACTTTCAGCTCGGCCATCACATACAGATTATGGCCGATCGCCTCCGACTGTCCGCGCTCTTCGGCATCAATGCCAGGGAACGCGCCAGGCGTATCGACAAAGGTAAAGATCGGCAGGCCAAACTTCTCGGCCACCTTCATCAGGCGCATGGCCTTGCGATAGCCTTCCGGTTTGGGCATGCCGAAATTGCGCATGGCGCGCTCTTTCGTATCGCGGCCCTTCTGATGGCCAATCACCATGCAAGGCTGGCCGTTAAAGCGTGCCAGGCCGCCGATAATCGACAAGTCGTCCGCATAGCTGCGGTCGCCGTGCAATTCATGGAAATCCGTGAAGATCTCGTTCACGTAATCCATGGTGTACGGACGTTGCGGGTGACGTGCAATTTGCGACACCTGCCAAGGGGTCAGCTTGGCGTAGATATCCTTCGTGAGTTGCTGGCTCTTCTTGGAAAGGCGGTCAATCTCTTCGGAGATATCGACTGCGGAGTCGTCCTGCACAAATCGCAGTTCTTCGATTTTTCCCTCTAGTTCGGCAATGGGCTGCTCAAAACCGAGAAAAGTTGTCTTGCTCATCGTGCCTCCTTGTTGAGACGGATATCAATCTACGATCGGCGCGGAATCGAGACTGCGCCAAAGATACCACGTCGCCACGGTGCGCCACGGCTCCCAATTTGCGGCAACTTCGCGTGCGTCGCTGCGGGATACCGGCTCACCGGAAAAATAGTTAATGCTGATGCCCTTGAGCAATCCAAGATCATCCAAAGGCAAAATGTTGGGCCGGAGCAGATTAAATATCAAAAACATCTCCGCTGTCCAGCGTCCGATTCCCCGTATCTGGATCAGCTCCGAGATGACTTCTTCGTCGTCCATCTCCGTCCATTTATCCGCATGGACGCGTTTGGCTTTGAAATGGTCAGCCAGATCGATGACGTATTCCGCTTTCCTTTTTGACAATCCGCAGGCGGCGAGCTTTTCAGTGCCGGCCTTGATTACCTGTGCGGGCGAGCATTTCGGACACACCTCAAGGAAGCGCTGCCATACGGCGTCCGCCGCCTTGACAGAGATCTGCTGTCCAACGATGGATCGGGCCAGCGTGGTGAACGCTTCTCCGCGCCCGATCAGGTGCATGTCGCCGAATTGAGGAATGAGCTTGCGCATGATGCGGTCGCGTTTCATCAATTCGTCCTTGGCATCCTGCCAATACGCGGGTACAGCCACGCTCGCTTCGTAACTCTGTCGAGAGGTTGCCATTCGGTTTACGCCCTTCTCCACTCGGTGATGCCGCCCGGTTTGTCTTCAAGGACAATGCCATTAGCAAGGAGATCGGCACGAATACGATCGGCCTCGGCGAAATTCTTTGCTTTCTTGGCGGCCGCCCTTGCCTCGATCTGCGCTGCAATCGCTGCTTCATCGAGTCCTTGATCAGAGCTGGAAGCGCCGGCTTGCAGGAATTCCTGCGGTGAACGCTGCAACAATCCGATAATGCCGGCGAGCCCTTTCAACTGACGCGCCAGCACCGGCGACTTGTTCTTGTTGACTTCATTGGCCAGGTCGAACAATACCGCGATGGCAACCGGAGTGTTGAAGTCGTCGTTCATCGCCTCGGCGAATCGAATCGCATACGGCTCTTCCCGGTCCAGCGACAGCGAATCAGGCGCCACTTCTTTCAGGGCAGTATAGAGGCGGGTCAGCGCATGCCTGGCGTCGTCCAGATGCGCATCGGAGTAATTCAGCGGACTGCGATAATGCGCACGCAAAATGAAAAAGCGAACAACTTCGGCATCGTACTTTTTCAGAACATCACGGATGGTGAAGAAGTTGCCGAGTGATTTCGACATCTTTTCGTTATCGACGCGAATGAATCCGTTGTGCATCCAGTAATTCACGAAGGGATGGCGATTGGCTCCTTCGGATTGCGCGATTTCGTTCTCGTGATGCGGGAACTGCAGGTCCTCACCACCGCCGTGAATGTCGAACTGCTCGCCGAGCAGTTCGCAACTCATCGCCGAACATTCGATGTGCCAGCCCGGACGTCCCTTGCCCCATTTCGAATCCCATTTGACTTCGGCAGGCTCGGATTCCTTTGCGGCTTTCCAGAGAACGAAATCAAGCGGATCGCGCTTTCCGGTATTGAGCTCGACACGCTCACCGGCACGCAAGTCGTCGAGCGATTTGCCGGAAAGCTTGCCGTAATTCGGGAAATCGCGGACGGAATAATTCACATCGCCATCGCCGGCCTTGTATGCCAGGCCGTTGGCTTCCAGCTTCTCGATCAGCCCCAGCATCTGCGGCACATATTGCGTCGCACGCGGTTCGTGATCGGGTTTTTGCACGCCGAGCGCGCCTGCGTCTTCATCCATCGCAGCGATAAAGCGCTGCGTCAACTGCGAAATCGATTCGCCATTCTCCACCGCACGCTTGATGATCTTGTCGTCGATGTCCGTGATGTTTCGGACGTAGGTCACATCCAGCCCCGACGCGCGCAGCCATCGCTGCACCATATCGAACACCACCATGACACGCGCATGACCGAGGTGACAGTAGTCATACACCGTCATTCCGCATACGTACATTCGGACTTTACCCGCCTGCATGGGGACAAAGGTCTGCTTGTCACGTGCGAGCGTGTTGTAAATCTTGATGGCAGTCATGGGCGATTTTCCGTTTCGGCCGGGAGCTCGTGACACGCTTGTCGAAGGTTTCCTATCCCGTGGAAACCGCCGTGTGACATAACGCAACAGAGAGGCCGAAACCTTTTGTAATGCTTATTTTGATAAAATGCACGGTTCCGCTTCAGTATAACATTGAAGCCCTCCCTTTCCGTCTGGCCTGACCTGCAACAAGTGCCGCCGGCAAGGGGACACGCAAGATACACAAACAACTTTTTCCTGTAAAGAGCAAAGGAATCAGCAATGCAACATTCACGCCGACATTTCATGCACCTGATCGCCGCATTGTCCCTGACCGGTGCTGCATTTGGCGCACATGCAGCGGACACACCGCATGTTTCACTGAAAACCAACATGGGCGAGATCGTGCTGGAACTCTATCCGGAAAAAGCACCGAAGTCGGTTGACAATTTCTTGCAATACGTGAAATCCGGGCACTACAACGGCACCATCTTTCATCGTGTGATCAACAACTTCATGATTCAGGGCGGCGGTTTCGACAAGGACATGAAGCAAAAGTCGACCAATCCTCCGATCGAGAATGAAGCGAAAAACGGGCTGAAGAACGAACCGTACACCGTCGCTATGGCACGTACGTCGGCACCGCATTCCGCCTCCGCGCAGTTTTTCATCAACGTCAAGAACAACAGCTTCCTCGATTACCCGAGCCAGGACGGCTGGGGCTACGCCGTGTTCGGCAAGGTCATCAAGGGAACCGACGTTGTCGACAAGATCAAGGCAGTGCAAACCAGCAGCCAGGGAATGTTTCAGGACGTTCCGGTGAAGCCGGTGATCATTGAATCCGCATCTGTTGTCAAATAATTCAAACCATCCTTAAGGACTATCATGGCTGTCATCCTCACTACCAACTACGGCAAGATCAAGCTCGAACTCGACGCAGAAAAAGCACCCAAAACGGTCGAGAACTTCCTGTCCTACGTAAAATCCGGACACTACGACGGCACGATCTTCCATCGCGTCATCGATGGTTTCATGATCCAGGGTGGCGGCTTTGAGCCCGGCATGAAGCAAAAACCGACCAACGAGCCAATCGAGAATGAAGCGAAGAACGGTCTGAAGAATGAGCCGTACACCGTCGCCATGGCGCGCACCTCGGCACCGCATTCCGCTTCCGCGCAATTCTTCATCAACGTCAAGAACAACAGTTTCCTCGACTATCCGGGCCAGGACGGCTGGGGCTATTGCGTTTTCGGCAAAGTGGTTGAAGGCACCGACGTCGTCGACAAGATCAAATCGGTGAAGACCACGCGTACCGGCATGCACTCCGACGTCCCGGTGGAAAACGTCGTGGTCGAAAAAGCCGAAATCGTTTAATCAGCCTCCACGCCCTACGTACGCATGCCCGAATCCATCGTGAATGCCAACGCAGAAAAAGCGCAATCGCAAGCGATTGCGCTTTTTGTTTCGGACGTACACCTGCAGCCGGCCATGCCTGGCACGACGCAGGCCTTCATCGATTTCCTGCATCGGCACGCAAGCAAAGCGCAGCAGTTATACCTGCTCGGCGACTTGTTCGAATACTGGGCCGGCGATGACGATATCGTCAGTCCGTACAACCAGCGTATAGCGGAGGCGATAAAGGCAGTCAGCGATGCGGGAGTGGCAGTATTCTGGCTTGGCGGCAATCGCGATTTTTTGATCGGAGAAAGCTTCGCTGGAGCCACCGGCATCACCCTGCTTTCAGAACCGTTCATCACTAAAATTGCCGGTCATCGAATCGTCCTCGCACATGGCGACGCACAATGCACCGACGACCTAGGTTACATGGCGTTTCGCGCACAGGTACGCGACAAGGCGTGGCAGCGTAATTTCCTCGCCATGCCGCTTACGCAGCGCAAGGAAATCATCGACCGCATGCGCATGGGCAGCCGCGAGGCGCAACGCGGCAAATCATATGAAATCATGGACGTCAATCCGTCGGCCATCGCGTCACTCTTCGCGTTGACCGAAGCGACAGTGATGGTTCACGGGCATACGCATCGACCGGCCGTTCATCAACATGAATGGAATAGCAGACAATGCGTTCGTTATGTGCTGCCGGATTGGGACTGCGATCTGGAGCCAGCGCGTGGCGGCTGGCTTGCACTACATGATGATGGCACGTTCACGCGCATCAACTTCGACGGTTCTGCCTTCAAGCAGGATTGCAACGGCGCTTAATCAAACTGTTTCTTGAAACTTTCAAACTGCTCGGCAAGACGGTCAACTTCGCTGCGCAGGCGCGCCACTTCCGCCTCGAGTTGCGTCACGCGATCCTGACGCGGCATTTCAACACCGCCGGAAAAACTGGCGGCCACTTCCTGCTGCTCAAGAATCTCGTCCCCTGAAAGCAAATGCGCGTAACGTGACTCCTTGGTTCCGGGAGCACGCGCGAGCCGTGCGACAAGGGGCGGGAATTTATCAATCAGGAATTGCAAGCAGGTTTCAACGTCTGCGACGCTGGGAAAATCATGCAGACGCCCGCTCCGCGACCGAATTTCGCCCGGGGTCTGGATCCCGCGAAGCATCAATATCGTCAGCACCGCGAGCTTGTCCTGTTCCAGCGACCATTTCATACGCATGCGATGTTCGTACTTGGCGACCCGTGCGCCCGCTTGTCGCACCTCGGAAACAAGTTTCTTCTGAACCAGGCGTGCCAAAATATCCTGCACCGTTTCTTCCGAAATCGACATCACCGGGTCACGGCTCGAAAGCTGGTTGCATCCATTGGTCAAGGCGTTGAGCGATAGCGGGTAGTTATCTGGGGTAAGTGCCTCTTTTTCCGCCAGTACCGCCAACACACGCACCTCGAATGGATCAAGAATATCGTCGCGCTGCCCCTCCGCCTCCATCGTGTTCGACTCAGTCACTACACCACCTCATTCCACCAGTTTATTCAATTGCTCGGCGTCGAACTGATCGATCTGCGGCAGCGTCTCGCAACCGACCCCGGCTGCCTTGAGCGCAGCCAGAATCTTTTGCAACTGCTGTTCCTGCAGCACTGCCCGGTCGATCAGCTTATGCAGCGCCGTGGATAAGGGATCCTCATCCGCATTAGGCGTTACACCATACGCGGCAAACACGCGCGCCGCCGCTTCTTGACGCTGCCGTCCCGCGTCCTTCTGCACGATGTGCGCTGGATTTCCCACTGCAGTCGCACCGGGAGGTACTTCCTTGACCACTACCGCGTTCGATCCGACCTTCGCACCTTCACCAACCGTAAAGCCGCCGAGAACCTTTGCACCGGCACCGATAATCACGCCCCGCCCTAGGGTCGGGTGGCGTTTCGTGCCCTTGTTCAGCGAGGTACCCCCCAGAGTCACGCCCTGGTAAATCGTGCAATCATCCCCCACTTCCGCAGTTTCGCCGATAACAACGCCGAATCCATGGTCAATGAAAACCCGCCTACCTATCGTCGCCCCCGGATGAATTTCGATTCCAGTCAGGCCGCGCGCAATATGCGAGATAAACCGCCCCAGCCACTTCAGGCCGCGTATCCAGCACCAGTGCGCCCAACGATGCATCGCGATCGCGTGCAAACCGGGATAACAGGTAAGAACTTCCCACGCGGTGCGTGCTGCCGGGTCACGTTCAATGATGCTGGCAATATCTTCGCGAATGCGGCTGATCATAGGAAATGTGGATGTTTGCTTTGACTCGTAATATTAACGCCTTGCATCACGCTTGCCTGTACGACCAGCTCTCACCCCAAAGCGCAGCCGGTTCCTGTGCCCTTACTTCGCGAGTCTCTGGCGGCGCGCTTCGTACAAGCAAACGCCGGACGCAACCGATACGTTCAGGCTTTCGACCGCGCCATGCATGGGAATGCTGACGAGCACATCGCAATTCTCCCGCGTCAGACGGCGCATGCCTTCGCCTTCCGAGCCCATCACGATGGCGACAGGCCCGGAAAAATCCGCCTCGTAGAGGCCTTTCTCTGCATCGTCGGTCGTGCCGATGAGCCAAATGTCGCGCTCCTTCAATTCGCGCATGGTTCGCGCGAGATTAGTGACCGTAATATATGGCACCGTGTCGGCGGCGCCGCTCGCCACCTTGGCGGCCGTCGCATTCAATCCGACTGCACGATCTTTCGGCGCAATTACCGCATGCGCCCCGGCTCCATCGGCCACGCGCAGACAAGCACCGAGATTGTGCGGGTCGGTGACACCATCGAGCAACAGCAATAATGGCGGCCCCTCAATCGCGTCCAGCAACTCATCCAGATTGCGCGCCAGCGAAAGCTCACCCGCCTTGGCTACTACGCCCTGATGGCGGCGAGTGCCGACCATGCCGTTCAGTCGCTGATCGTCAACCTGAATAATGCGTACCTTGGCCGCCTCGGCCGCATGCAACAGTTCCTGCATGCGCCGGTCGTGGCGCGTCGCGTCGACGTAAATTTCCTCGACCGAAGACGCCTCATGGCGAATACGCGCCGTCACGGCGTGAAAGCCGAAAATCATTTTGCTTTTCATTTCTTATCTTTTCTTCTTGCCGCTCTTCGTGCGGGACTTGGTAGCGTGTGGCGCCTTTGCGTTTCCCGAAGTCGCTTTGACGCGCTTGGCTTTTGCGGTTTTCGCTGCAGCAGTTTTCTTCGGGGCGCTCTTGGCCTTGGACTTTTTTTCGCGGGTCGGCTCTGATTCCGGCCGACGCGTTTCGTGTTTCAGGGGCGATCTGACATCGACTTCATGCACCAGGCGAAGATCGATCTTGCGCGCGTCGAGATCTACCCTGCTTACCTGTACCGTTACCCGATCGGTCAGCTGATATCGGATGCCGGTGCGTTCGCCGCGCAATTCGTGACGTACCTCGTCGTACTGGAAATAATCCGCGCCGAGCTCGGTAACGTGGACCATGCCCTCGATAAACAAGGTGTCAAGCTGCACGAAAATGCCAAACGGTGCAACGCCAGAGATGGTGCCGGTGAACTCTTCGCCCAGCTTGTCACGAATGAAATAGCATTTCAGCCATGCCTCGACATCGCGGGATGCCTCGTCTGCGCGACGCTC
This sequence comes from Herbaspirillum sp. ST 5-3, assembly GCF_004804275.1. Taxonomy (GTDB): domain Bacteria; phylum Pseudomonadota; class Gammaproteobacteria; order Burkholderiales; family Burkholderiaceae_D; genus Noviherbaspirillum. The sequence continues at coordinate 210,702 of NZ_STGI01000007.1, read as the reverse complement.
ATTGGCCGAACAGTGAATGCCAAGCGCTTCCCAGATCGCAAGGTCGCCCTCTTTCTTTTTCTTGCCCTCGGCCTTGTCCTGCGCGGCCATTCTGCGCGCGGCGGGCGACAGCATCGTGTTCAAGGTGCTGGTGTCGACACTCTTCGGCTCGTAACGCTTCCCTTGAAGGATTGCCTTGATCGCACGGTGCGTGAGCAGGTCCGGATAGCGACGGATTGGACTGGTGAAGTGTGCATAAGCCTCATAAGCCAGGCCAAAGTGACCGATGTTCTCCGGGCTGTAGACGGCTTGCTGCATCGAACGCAGCAGCATGGTCTGAAGCAGCACGGCGTCCGGCCGCATCTTGATCTTCGGAATCAGTTCCGCATAATCCGATGCCGTCGGCGTGTCACCGCCGCCGAGGTGCAGGCCCATCTGCTTCAGAAACGTCCTGACCTGGTTCAGCTTTTCCTTGGAAGGCGCCGCATGAACACGGTACACGCCAGGATGCTTGTGTCGTGCAAGCAGATCCGCCGCGCAAACATTGGCTGCAAGCATGCATTCTTCAATCAGGCGATGGGCATCGTTGCGGGTACGCGGCAGAATCTGCTCGATCTTCCCTGCAGCATTGCAGACGATGTAGGTTTCTGTCGTTTCAAAATCAATGGCGCCACGCGCCTGCCGCGCCTGCAGCAAAGCCTGAAATACGCCGTAGAGATCGAGCAAATGCGGCACCAGCGCCTGCCGCTTGGCCGCTTCCGGGCCCTTGGTGTTCGACAGGACGGCGGCAACTTCCGTATAAGTCAGCCGCGCCGCCGAATGAATTACCGCCGGATAGAATTGATATGCCTTGATCTCACCTTTTGCAGTGATAACCGAATCGCATACCAGCGTCAGCCGGTCCACCGCCGGGTTCAGCGAACATAATCCGTTGGAAAGTTTTTCCGGCAACATCGGAATCACGCGACGCGGGAAATACACCGAGGTACTGCGCTCCAGCGCATCAGTGTCCAGCGCATCACCTGGCTTCACATAATGGCTCACGTCGGCGATTGCAACGATCAGGCGAAATCCCTTGCCGCGCCCGATCTTCACCGGCTCGCAGTACACGGCATCATCGAAGTCACGCGCGTCCTCGCCGTCGATGGTGACCATGGGTATATCGCGCAAATCGACACGATCCGCCAAATCGGTGTCACGCACTTCGCTCGGCAGCTTGGCTGCCTGCTTCCTGGCTGCTTCGGAGAATTCATGTGGAACGCCGTACTTGCGCACCGCGATTTCGATTTCCATGCCGGGGTCATCGATGTCACCAAGGACTTCGACGATCTTGCCGACCGGCTGCGTATAACGCGATGGCTGCTCGATCAGTTCGACACTGACAACCTGTCCGGCCTTTGCCTTGCCAGGCGATCCGGACAATAGAATATCCTGGCCGATACGTTTATCTTCGGGCGCAACAATCCAAACGCCGTTTTCGTTCAACAGACGACCGATGACATGGGTGTTGGCGCGCTCGACAACTTCGACAATCGTGCCCTCCGGCCGTCCACGCCGATCGGTACCGATGATGCGGACTTGCACGCGGTCGCCGTTCAGCACTTTCTGCATTTCCTTTTCCGGCAGAAAAATATCTTCGCTGCCGTCATCCGGAATCAAAAAGCCATAGCCCTCGCGGTGGCCTGCCACGCGACCTTCGATAAAATTCGGTTGATGAGCAAGCTGATAATGGCCGTTGCGAGTCGGCCTGATTTGACCATCACGTTCCATCGCGTTCAAGCGGCGCGTCAGGCCGTCTAATTCTTCAGGTTTGACATCGAGTGCCCCCGCGATGGAGTGCACGTCTTGTGGTTCCGCCGCGGTGCGTAAGATACCGAGAATTTCCTCTCGGCTGGGGATAGTGTATGAATATTGGCTCAAAAGGGTACTTCACTCATTTTTATTAGATTAATACAGGGGTTAGTGTAACGGAGTACCGTTGTATTTGCCTAACGCCCGGCCTTTCTCGACTTTTTCGCGGTTTTCGTTGCATCGATGAATTGACATATCCGCGTTTTCCGCTATAATTTCTGTCTTTCGCATCGCCCAGATGGCGGAATTGGTAGACGCACTAGGTTCAGGTCCTAGCGGTGGCAACACTGTGGAGGTTCGAGTCCTCTTCTGGGCACCAAGTTTAAAAAGGTCCGCACTATGCGGGCCTTTTTCTTTTTCAGCGCCGAAATCAGCGTACGCGCTTTTAGCAGGTCCAGGCGGCCCTATGCACGCGCCAGTACGCTTTTTCAGCATCAAATCAAAAACCCGTTGGTTTCCCAACGGGTTTTCATTCAGCCCTCCCCTCATCCCACGCTCATACTGCCCTTTGAGCCGGAAATAAAGGTCCAGTTCTGGTCAGGCTGCATCGCCTTTTCTTAGCCACGCCGCGAGTTGATGCGGGCGCAAGCTGTCATAGGCTTCGAATGGCTGGTGAATCCACGGATTGTGGGAAAGGTAGTGCATGAAATAGTCCGGCTTGACAGCCGAACAAGCCTTGTACCAGAGGACGGCCGAGCGCACTTCCGTCACGCCCGGGAAGTTCTCTTTCACATGGCTCTGAACCTTTTGCAGGGTTACCCCCGAGTCGACCAGATCGTCCAGCAGCAACACTTTTCCTGACAGAGTTCCCTTAGTCACCGTGATGTGCTTGGCGATATCAAGGTCGCCCTGCACCGTCCCGACCTCTTCGCGGTACGAACTGGTCGAAAGAATCGCCAGCGGCACGTCGAAGATCCGGGAAAAGATATCACCCGGGCGCAAGCCGCCACGAGCCAGGCACAGCACCTGGTCGAACTTCCAGCCCGACTCATGAATCAGATGCGCCAACCCGACGACAGCATTGTTGTAGTCGTCCCAGGAAACCCATAAATCCTTATCGCTTGATGAGCTCATTGCTTTCCCCGTCCAGATTATGCAAACGGGTGACGCAAAACAATCGTTTCCTCGCGATCCGGTCCCGTCGAGACCATATCGACGGGTACGCCAATCAGCTCTTCGATTCGTTTGATGTACGCGCGAGCATTCGCAGGCAAAGCTGCAAGCGACTTGGCACCGACCGTCGATTCAGTCCATCCCGGCATCTGCTCGTAAATCGGTTCGCAGGCTGCCGCCTCTTCGGCCCCTACCGGGAAGATATCAACGACCTTGCCACCCAGCTTGTAGCCAGTACAAATTTGCAGCGATTCAAGACCGTCAAGCACGTCAAGCTTCGTCAGGCACATCCCCGACACGCCATTGATTTGCACCGAACGACGCAACAATGCGGCATCAAACCAGCCGCAGCGCCGGGCACGACCGGTGACAGTGCCGAACTCATGACCGACACTGGCCAAATGCTTGCCAATGCCTTGATCCGTCAGCAATTCAGACGGGAACGGGCCGGAACCGACACGCGTCGTGTACGCTTTGGTGATGCCCAGGATGTAGTGCAACATATTCGGGCCGACGCCGGAACCGGCTGCGGCGTTACCAGCCACGCAATTGCTTGAGGTGACAAAAGGATACGTGCCGTGATCGACATCCAGCAAGCTTCCTTGTGCGCCCTCGAATAAGAGATGCGCCCCACCCTTTGACGCCGCGTACAACGCGCTCGAAACATCCGCCACCATTGGCGCGATGCGTGGAACGGTCGCCAACGCGTCATCCAGTGTCTTCTGGAAATCGACCGGCTGCGCCTTCAGATACTGGGTCAGAACGAAATTGTGATAGTCGAGGTTCTCATTCAGTTTTTCGGCAAAACGCTTTTCATTGAGCAGGTCGGCGACCCGGATTGCCCTGCGCGCGACCTTGTCCTCATAAGCCGGTCCAATGCCTTTGCCAGTTGTGCCGATCTTTGCGGAGCCACGTGCGGCCTCGCGGGCAGCATCAAGCGCGGTGTGATATGGAAGAATGACCGGACAAGCCTCGGAAACCTTCAAGCGCGAAACCACTTCGACTCCAATAGCCTGGAGTTTGTCGATTTCGCGTAGCAAGTCGGGAACCGACAGCACAACACCATTACCGATGTAGCAGGCAACGCCGGGACGCATGATGCCGGATGGGATAAGCTGCAACGCCGTCTTCTGGCCGCCAATGACAAGCGTATGACCGGCATTGTGGCCGCCTTGAAAGCGCACTACGCCCTGCGCGTGATCGGTCAGCCAATCGACAATTTTCCCTTTTCCTTCATCGCCCCATTGGGTGCCGATGACAACGACGTTCTTTGCCATGCTATTAACCTAGTTTTTTAAGAATCCAGTTTCCGTTTTCGAACACCACCGCGCGATCGCAGTCGAATTCGTCCTGATCGTTTTCATGCCCGGGCAAGGTTTGGATTACCACCTCACCGGCCCTCCGCAACTCTGTAATTTTTTCTCTCAGCGCCGGCTCGGTTCCCCACGGTGCCCGAACAGCGCGCGTGCGCTCTGCACTTGGCATTAGGCGCGCCAATTCCCGCAAGTCCATCGAAAATCCAGTTGCCGGTCGGGCACGACCGAATGCTTCACCTACGTGGTCATAGCGTCCGCCGCGTGCTACTGCATTTGGCAAGCCCGGAACATAGGCGGCGAACATCACGCCGCTGTGGTAATGGTATCCGCGCAAATCGGCCAGATCCACAGTGACGCTTGCGGATCCACCCTTATTGACCAGCAACTCCAACTCATCGAGCGCCTGCGTGATCCCTGGCACGTTCGGCAATACCTGACGCGCACGAGAGATCGTCGATGCATCACCGTACAACCCGGGCAGCGCCAGCAAGGCATCTCTCGTTACCGGTTCAAAATCTCGCGTAATCGCCCTCAGACCCGGAACATCCTTGGATTCGAGGAGCCCGAACAGTTCAGCTTCACACTTCCTCGCTTTTGCATCGTTGGCAACGATAGCGCGAAGTACGCCCACGTGGCAGAGGTCCAGTCGGACCTGCGAAATACCGGCCAATGCCAGAGACGCCAGCGCAAGCTCTTGAATTTCTGCGTCAGCCTCCAGGCCGGCGTGTCCGTAGATTTCGGCACCGATTTGCAGCGGCTCTCTCGTTGCATGAAAACCTGACGGACGCGTATGCAGCACGCTTCCGGCGTAGCACAATCGTGTCACCGAGGTCCGGTTCAGCAAGTGCGCATCGATGCGCGCCACCTGCGTCGTCATGTCAGCGCGGACACCCATCGTACGGCCGGATAGCTGATCAACGAGCTTGAAGATGCGCAGATCCATGTCCTGCCCCGTACCTGTCAACAACGACTCCAGGTATTCGAGCATCGGCGGCATCACCATCTCATAACCATACAGTCGGAAGTTATCGAGCAACGCACGGCGCAACTCTTCAATCTTGCGCGCTTCGGAGGGCAAGACATCGGCGATGTTTTCGGGAAGAAGCCAGTTTGGCATGACAGGGAAGACTGCTTTAAGAATAAAAATTGACCAGCGCCAAGCTTGCCAATCCGCCCATCAGGGCAATCAAGCCCAAGAACCGGATCTGGCCATCTGACAACTGAATTACGCGATTAACGATGTCGCGCCATCGCCTTGGAAAGAGAAAGGGAATGATGCCTTCTAACAACAGCATCAATCCCATCGCCATTCCAAACGCAACGAGCCATGAAGTTTTCACGACACGTCCGTGTCATTTCTTGGCGCCGACTGACGTACTCGCTCCCGAATTCCTGAAATACTTGAAAAACTCGGAATTGGGGTCAATCACCATCATGTCGTTGCGATTCTTGAAGCTTGCACGATAAGCCTCAAGGCTGCGGTAGAACCTGTAAAACTCGGGATTCTGACCGAATGCCTGCGCATAAATCTGCGATGCCTTCGCATCACCGTCGCCCCGAACATTTTCTGCATCGCGATATGCTTCCGCCAGAATCACGGTACGTTGCCGATCCGCGTCTGCACGAATCTTTTCGGACTCTGCCGCGCCGGTCGAACGCAGCTCGTTTGCAACGCGTACGCGCTCGGCCTTCATCCGGTCATAGACGGAATTGTTGATCTGCTCGACGTAATCGACGCGCTTCAAACGCACGTCGACAATCTCCACGCCGATCTGCTTGGCTTCGTCCATGACTTTTTTCTGAATCGCGCTCATCACTTTGCCGCGCTCACCCGAAATTACTTCACGAACTGTACGTTTGGTGATCTCCTCGTTCAGTGCGGCCTTGATGACCTGCGACATGCGATCCTGCGCACGACGCTCGTCACCGGTAAAGCTGATGAAATACAAGCGGGGATCGACAATCCGCCACTTGACGTAGGCATCGACCAGGATGTTCTTCTTTTCGGCGGTAATGAAACGATCTGCCTCCGGGGTGTCGAGTGTCAGAATCCGCTTATCCAGAAATACAACGTTCTGGAACGGCGGCGGCAATTTGAAATGCAATCCCGGCTCACTAATCACCTTCTTGACTTCGCCGAGTGCGAACACAATCGCATACTGCCGCTGGTCGACGATAAACAAGGTGGACAGCAATAAAAACAGCGCAATCAGTGCTGCGATGGAATAAGAGACAAGGCGGCTCATTATCTGGTCTCCCGGTCGCGAGATTCGCGTCCATCGCGGCTGCGTGAGTCACGTTGCCTTTGCGTTTCCATCGATTGCAAGGGCTCGCCTGCCGATGGCGTTGATGAAGATGGTGGCGTCGCCTGTGCCGCCGGTCTGGCTGGCGCTTCTGCAGCGGACTGCGCGATGAGTTTATCCAAAGGCAGATAGAGAAGATTGCTGCCGCTCTTGCTGTCGACCATTACCTTGGTCGTATTCGAGAAAATCTGCTGCATCGTGTCGAGATACATGCGGTCTCGGGTAACGGCAGGCGCCTTCTGATATTCAACCAGAACCTGCTTAAAACGCGATGCGTCACCCTGAGCGTTGGCAATTACGCGTGCGCGATACGCTTCCGCTTCCTGCTGCAAACGCGAAGCGGCACCTCGCGCTCTCGGAATCACGTCGTTGGCATATGCCTGGCCTTCATTCTTCTGGCGCTCGCGGTCCTGACCTGCCTTGACCGCGTCATCGAATGCGGCCTGTACCTGCTCCGGCGGCTGTACGGCTTGCATTGTGACGTTGGTGATGTGAACCCCTGCCTTGTAGCGGTCGGTGATCTGCTGCATCAACTGACTAACGTCAAACGCGACCTTTTCGCGCCCTTCGTACAATACGAAGTCCATCTTGCTGTGGCCGACGATTTCTCGAATGGCGGTTTCTGCAATCTGCCGTACCAGCTCGTCCTGGTCGCGGTTGTTGAACAACCACTCCGCGGCATTCTTGAGCTTGTATTGAACAGCGAACTGAATATCGATGATGTTCTCATCGTCGGTCAGCATCAACGATTCCTTCGCCTGCTTGTTCCTGACATTCGAACGATAGCCAATCTCGACCGTGCGTACCTGCGACACGTTGACGATTTCATGGCTTTGAATGGGATACGGCCAGCGCCAGTTGAAGCCGGCTGGCGTCATGTGGCTGTATTTGCCGAAGGTGAGAACGACGCCGGTCTGGCCTTCCTGGACGATAAAGAAGCCGCTTACCAGCCAGAGAAAGACGATGATCGTCGCGATCAGTCCAAATCCAATCCCCGCCCCTTTCACGTCAGGATTGAAGCCACCGCCGTCACCATCCCCACGGCCACCCTTGTTGCCGAACAAGCGGTTCAGGCGCTGATTGAATTCCCGCCATAATTGATCGAGATCAGGAGGACCATCGTTTGGCCGCTTACCATCCTGATTCTGGCTCTGACCATTGTCTTGAGAACCACGCCCCCATCGAGGATCGTTCAGCGAAAATTTCAGGCCGATTTTTTTGATTAGAGGAATAGGCATTCTCTCGCTATCCGGCTTATGTTAATGGGTTGCAATGCTAGTTATTCTTGAAGCCCTCTCGTACGGGCCTAGGTTCGCGCATCGTGCTGCTCCCGAACCGGTAGACGATCAAAGCGCGCCACTGCATGTTCTTTCGCAAATTCGGCGATTGCTTCGCGAAGCAGATCAAGGCCTGCACCGGTCTGGGCGCTTATGAAAACACGCCGGATTTTATCATATTCATCACGCTCCAAAGCCGGTTCCAGACCTGCTGAGTCAATCTTGTTCCAGATCAGAATCTGCGGAATATGATCTGCACCGATTTCGCTCAGAACCGAATTGACCTGTTCGATTTGCTCCATGCGTACCGGACTTGCCGCATCGACCACATGCAGCAGGAGATCGGCATGAATGGTCTCTTCCAGAGTCGCACGAAACGCCGCCACCAGCTGGTGCGGAAGTTCGCGAATGAAACCGACGGTGTCGGAGATGACGACATTCCCGGCCTCGCCCAGATATATCCGCCGCGAGGTTGTATCAAGCGTGGCAAATAACTGGTCGGCTGCGTAGGCTTGCGCCTTCGTGAGCGCATTGAACAGTGTTGACTTGCCCGCGTTCGTATAACCGACCAATGACACCGAGAACGTGCTGTTGCGGTCGCGTGCCCGGCGCTGTGTCTCGCGCTGGCGCTGCAATTTATCCAGTCGCGTCCGTAATGCCTTGACACGGTCACCAAGCAGACGACGGTCTGTCTCGAGCTGGGTCTCGCCGGGACCGCGCAGGCCGATACCGCCCTTTTGGCGCTCCAAGTGAGTCCAGCCCCGGATCAGGCGTGTTGCGAGGTGCTGAAGCTGCGCGAGTTCAACCTGCACCTTGCCCTCGTGGCTCTTGGCACGCTGTGCAAAGATATCGAGAATCAGGCTGGTCCGATCGACAACCCGGATCTTCAGGTGGCGTTCCAGGTTGCGCTGCTGGGCGGGAGACAGAGCATGGTTGAAGATGACAATGTCAAGTCCATCGCGGATGATGGCGTCCGCGATTTCATTGGCCTTGCCGGAGCCGACAAATAGCGCGGCGTCCGGACTCGATCGTTTTCCGGTGATTACTACGGCGGGTTGGGCCCCCGCCGATTTGGACAGCAGGGACAATTCCTCAAGACTGGCAGCAAAGTCGCCTTTGCCGAAATCAACGCCGACTAAAGCAGCGCGCATAAAATGGGAGGGCAGATCAACGATGTGTTATTCCGCGTCGGATTCAAGATTGAGATTGACGGCACGAGCCGGCACCACGGTTGAGATGGCGTGCTTATAGACCATTTGCGTTACTGTATTACGCAGTAGAACGACATATTGATCAAAAGATTCGATGTGGCCTTGGAGCTTGATGCCATTAACAAGGTAAATCGAAACCGGTACGTGCTCTTTGCGTAAGGCGTTGAGGAAGGGGTCTTGTAACAGTTGCCCTTTATTGCTCATGACGGCTCCATTGTGTTGTTGTGATGTGGAGTTGGAGGCAACCTGATGGTTTTCAAGTGCCTCCTATACAGTGAATTACGAATGTAATCGATTTTTGCGTTTCGTGCCAAGCGTAAGTCTATTTTTCATGCTTGGCAAAAGGATTCTTACCCGAACGCAGTTCGATACGTAATGGAGTCCCGACCAACGAAAAAGTTTCGCGGAAGTGTTTCTCGAGATAGCGCTTGTAGTTGGCGTCGATCGCCTCGAGCGCATTGCCGTGAATGACGACGATCGGCGGATTCTGCCCGCCTTGGTGCGCATACCGCAGCTTGGGGCGAATCGAGCCTTTGCGCCGCGGCTGCTGGTGCTCGACAGCCTCGATCAGCGCGCGGGTGAGTTGCGGAGTCGATAACTTGGCCATTGCGGCGGCATAGGCAGCGTCAATCGACTTCATCAACGGTCCAATTCCGCTTCCTTTCAGCGCTGAAATGAAGTGAAATTTCGCAAAAAACAAGAAACTCAGCTTGCGCTCGATATCCATCTTGATCTCGTCGCGCTTGTCCGCTTCCAGCCCATCCCACTTATTAATGCCGACAACCAGTGCTCGCCCCGATTCAAGTACGAAGCCGGCGATATGGGCGTCCTGCTCCGAAATATCTTGCTGTGCATCAAGTAGCAGCAAGACCACATTCGCTTCGGAGATCGACTGCAGCGTCTTGACGACCGAGAATTTTTCAATCGCCTCAAATACTTTTCCTCGCCGACGAATGCCGGCCGTGTCGATCAGCGTGTAATGCTTGCCTTCCCGTTCAAACGGGATCTCAATCGAATCGCGCGTCGTGCCTGGCATGTCGAACGCGATGACGCGGTCCTCGCCCAACAGCGTATTGATCAATGTAGACTTGCCAACGTTGGGTCGACCGACGATCGCGATCTTGATACCTCTGGGACCGGCTTCAACGACCTCTTCCACCGCCGGGCGTTGCTCGAATGCGATATCGAGCGATTCGTTGACCAGATCGACCACGCCGTCGCCGTGCGCAGCGGAAATCACATACGGATCGCCAAGCCCGAGTTCATAGAAGTCGGCGGTGACCGAGGTGTACTTCATGCCCTCGGCCTTGTTCACGACAAGCATGACCGGGCGGCCGGATTTCCTCAAAAAATCGGTGATCGTTTTGTCGTGCGGGGTCAATCCTTGTCGACCGTCCACAATGAATATCACCACGTCCGCTTCCGCCACAGCCTGCTTGGTCTGCTTGGCCATCTCGAACATGATGCCTTCCTTGGCGACCGGCTCGAAACCGCCGGTATCGATCACGAGAAATGGACGTTCGCCGACGCGGCCTTCGCCGTAGTGTCGGTCACGGGTTAATCCAGGAAGATCGGCGACCAACGCATCGCGCGACCGGGTAAGCCGGTTGAACAATGTGGATTTGCCGACGTTCGGTCGGCCTACTAATGCAATAACCGGCTTCATTAATTTCTTATTCCGTTGCTAATGCAACGACTGTTCCTGATTGTGTTTGAAAAATTGCGGTCTTGCCCGATACAGGCAAGGCCGCCATGACGGGGCTTCCGTCATTGTTGACGCGCGCGAGCAGCGCTCCATCTTCACGAGAAAGGAAGTGGATATACCCTTCGCCATCACCTACCGCAACCGCCGGACCGACAGAAACCGGCGTCGACAGGTGTCTGTTTGCCAGCTTGTTGTTGCGCCACGCACCCGAACCGGTATCGCGCGAAAACGCAGTAATGACGCCCCCCTCGTCGGCAGCGTAGACAAATCGCTCATCCACTGCCACGCCGACATCGCTCGACAAGTCCTTGGCCCAACGGGTCGACCCGGTTGCCGCGTCAAAACAAGCGACACGACCTTGATAGGCCACTGCGCAGACATCCCGCCCCGCCACCACCGGAGATCCTGAAAGGTCCGCAATGCGCTCCAGTTCCGTCGTGCCTCGCGGATCGCCCACTGCCACTTCCCAACGCGGACCGCCGTTCGAAAGAGACAAGGCGGCCAACCTTCCGCCGGGCAGTGCGACATAGGCTGTTGTTCCCGAAATCACGATGCCGGGAGCGGTACGCAAGGTCAGGGGCGGAGACGTACGCTGTGCCACCCAGCGCCGGGCTCCGGTCTCCGCGTCGTATGCTGCTATCCGGTTATCTACGCTGCGCGCCACCACGAGGCCCTGACCGACTGCGGGAGCAGACAGTATTTCACTGGAGGCCTGCACCTTCCAGCGCAGTTTCCCGTCGCCGTCGAAGGCCATCAACATGCCTTTCTCAGCACCTACGGCCACGGTGTAACCGTCACTGCCGACGCCCGCTGTCAACGGGACTCCAGCGTTGATCCGCCAAAGCATGCGGCCAGTGGCTGCATCTGCCCGGATGATCGTACCGTCTGCGGAGGCGGCAAACACACTTGCATTGGCAAGCGCAGGAGAAAATACGAATGCCCCTGCGCGCCCGACCGACGCTGACCAGGCAGTACGAACGGCCAAGGTTTGCTTGAAGTCGACCAGAGGCGCCGGCGGATTCTTTGGCGCGGGCTTGCTGGAAAACGGGTTCCACGAAGCACAGCCGGCCAGAACAGCAATCGCCGCGACGTACGTTAGCTTTTCGGCAATACGCATTTCTTCCCCTTTAATTGGTCAAGCCGCAGCTTTAGCGGACGCATCACCGATTGCATCCAGTTTCAATTGAATCAGCTGGCGTGCCGGATTCTTGTTATCGGTTTTATCAAGCGCCAGCTTGTAGGCGCCGCGCGCATCATCAATTTTTCCCTGTGCCGCCAGTATGTCGCCCTTGCGATCTGCTACCGCGCCAGCGAATTGCTCGGGGAAGTCGCCGGAAAGCGCCTTCAACGCTTCGTCATAGGCTTTCTCGTCAAGCAAGACACCTGCGAGGCGAATTTTCGCAATTGCCTTGTATTCATCGGTGCCGTGATCAATAACCCATTGCAACTGCATCTTTGCGCCCTTCAAATCGTTCGCGTCGAATGCACTCTTTGCAGCAAATAGCGCAGCCATTTGTGCATAGGCGCTGCCGCCGAACTTGGAGGTGATATCGGATGCGGCACGTTGCACCTTGGCGTTATCGTTGGCAGATACCGCTTTTTGCAATTCTTCGTAAAGCTGCCCGGCCTGCGAAGCCTGGTTGCGCTGATAATAGTTCCAGCCGGTCCATCCTGCGTAGGCGGTCAGTGCGATGATCAGCAGCCAAGTCACCAGGTTTCCGTATTGATTCCACCATGCCTTGAGGCTGGCTAACTGTTCTTGCTCTTCGAGATCGTATGCCATGATGTTTTATTGCTTTAGTGATGATGGTGGTGATTCGGATCGTTGCACTCGTCCCCGCAGGTGATCTGAGCGATCAGATAGTCCGGGACAGACTCAAATGGTACCTCGGTCTGGTTGTGCTCGACATTTTCGGCGCGCATGGCCTTGACGTTTGCGACGCCCTTGGCGACTTCATCATCACCAATAATGACAGCGAAGCTTGCGCCGCTCGCGTCGGCCCGTTTCATTTGCGACTTGAAACTGCCGCCACCACTAACCGATGCACAATTCAGGACAACGTCCAGACCAGCGTCCCGCAAGCGCTCCGCAACGACGAATGCCTGCAGCTGCGCAGCCTCGCCCTGATGCACGACGTAGACATCGCATTGGTTGGGCGCAAACTGCTCGCCATTCGCCTTCATCAATTCCAGCAAACGCTCGACGCCAATCGCGAAGCCGCAGGCGGGAGTTGGCTTGCCGCCGAACATTTCAACCAATGGGTCGTAACGGCCGCCGCCACAAACGGTTCCCTGTGAGCCGAGCTGATCGGTGACCCATTCGAATACGGTTCGGTTGTAGTAGTCCATTCCGCGCACCAGACGGGTATTGATGGTGAACGGTATGCTGTTGTGACGCAGTATCTTCTGCACGCCCTCAAAGTGCGCGCGCGACTCCTCACCCAGATAGTCGAGCAGCTTCGGCGCTGCATTGACCATCTCCTGCATGACAGGATTTTTGGTATCGAGAATGCGCAAAGGGTTGGAATGCAGGCGACGCTGTGCATCGGCATCAAGCAGGTCTTTATGCTGCTCGAAGTAGGCAACCAGATCCGCGCGATGGCGATTGCGCTCGTCTGCATTACCGATCGAATTCAGTTCGAGTCTGATGTCCTGCAAGCCGAGGTCATCCCAGAGACGCTGGCACAGCATGATCAATTCCGCGTCGATATCCGGCCCGGCAAAACCGAGCGCCTCAGCGCCGACCTGATGAAACTGACGATAACGGCCGCGCTGCGGCTTCTCGTGGCGGAACATCGGCCCTGCATACCACAAGCGCTTTGGTCCATCATAGGTCAGATTGTGTTCGAGCACCGCGCGCACCACGCCGGCCGTGCTTTCCGGCCGCAAGGTCAACGGATCGCCGTTCATGGAATCGACGAAAGAATACATTTCCTTCTCGACGATATCCGTTACTGCGCCGAGACCGCGCGCGAACAGTGCGGTCGGCTCGACGATAGGCGTGCGTATTTGCTGGAAGCCATAACTCTTCAACACGGATTGAACGGTGTTTTCGAACAGTTCCCACAATGGCGCGTCGGCTGGCAGGATGTCGTTCATCCCCTTTACACCGACTATTTTTTCCGCTTTCTTGTTTTCTGACATGCTCTTCGAATTTAATGTGCAGTTCGACTAAATCTAGCCCTGAACCGCTTCTTTTCCATAACGGGTTTTGACGTAATCCAGCACAATCGCCTGGAACTCTTCGGCAATGCGTTCGCCACGCAAGGTGATCTTCTTTTCGCCGTCGACAAAAACGGGGGCTGCCGGCGACTCTCCCGTACCCGGCAGGCTGATGCCGATGTTTGCATGCTTGGATTCGCCGGGACCATTCACGATGCATCCCATGACGGCGACGTTCATGTTCTCGACGCCGGGATACTGCTTTTTCCAGACCGGCATCTGGTCGCGCAGATAGGTCTGGATCTTGTCGGCCAATTCCTGGAACACCGTCGACGTCGTGCGTCCGCAGCCTGGGCAGGCGATAACCATCGGTGCAAATTTGCGCAACCCCATGGTTTGCAGGATTTCCTGCGCGACCACGACTTCCTTGGTACGGTCGCCACCCGGTTCCGGCGTCAGCGAGATGCGAATGGTATCGCCGATACCCTCCTGCAGAAGCACTGACAATGCAGCAGTCGACGCGACTATGCCCTTGCTGCCCATGCCCGCCTCAGTCAAGCCGAGATGCAGCGGATAATCGCTGCGCCTTGCAAGCTCTCGATATACCGCGATCAAGTCCTGCACGCCGGACACTTTGCATGACAGGATGATCTTGTCACCCGGGAGGCCAAGTTCCTCTGCGCGCTGCGCGTTCTCGATCGCCGACGTAACCAGTGCTTCATACATCACCGACTGCGCATCCCAGGGCTGCGCGCGCTGCGCATTTTCATCCATGATACGTGCCAGCAAAGCCTGATCGAGACTGCCCCAATTCACACCGATGCGCACCGGTTTATCGTACTTGCACGCCACCTCGATCATCTGGGCGAACTGGGTGTCGCGCTTGGCGCCCTGCCCGACATTTCCTGGGTTGATCCGGTATTTGGACAGGGCCTGCGCGCAATCAGGATAATCGAGAAGCAGCTTGTGCCCGTTATAGTGGAAATCGCCAACCAGCGGGACATCCACCCCCATCTTGTCGAGCTGCTCCCGGATCGTAACAACTGCCGCAGCGGCTTCCGGATTGTTCACTGTGATGCGAACCAATTCGGACCCAGCACGTGCCAAGTCCTTGACTTGAATCGCAGTGGCAATGGCATCAGCGGTATCTGTATTGGTCATCGACTGGACGACCACGGGTGCGAGGCCGCCGACAACGACTTGCCGCTGGCCGTAGCGTACCGTAACGCTGCGATTTTGTCGGCGTGACAATGGTCCGGATTCAATGGGGAGATTCGCTAGTACCATTGCCATCTTTACTTAAGGTTTAATCGGGCTACGTTGCCGCGACCAGCCTTCAGCGCCAAAGGCGCCCCACGCAGACTGGCCTCGACGCCCGAGGCGTTTCCGATCACGACCGAAACCGGCTCCGTGACTTCGACTGTCTCTGTTTCTCCCGCTTTAACAACGCGCGAAAGGACAACATCATTGTTTGACTTGCGCCTGATTTCAATCCACGAGTCCTCGCGTACCTTGAACTGCAGCGTGTCCTTGCCAGCGGCTGCCGGAACTTCAGCCGCACTTGGAGTGGCTGGGGCCGGGTTGGCGGGCGCATTCAGCGCTGGAACGCTATTCGTCGCGGCAGGCGCCTGTTCCGGTGCGGGTGCTGCATTACCAGTTGGCGCATTGGCTTCTGCCGGCTGTGCAGCAGACTCTGTCGGTTTCGCCGGAACCTCGGCAGTATTTGGTGCTGGCGTCACTTCAAGCTTTGTCTCGGAAGGCATTGGCTTTGAAGGCCCACCGGAGTCGCCTCTCCACTGCGTAGCCCAAATCGCAACACCGACCAGGATAATCAGTAGCAGTCCGACAATCCATTTCGATGAGAGCCCAGGGCGTTCCACCATCGAAGGAAGGCGCTTTTCCGAAAATGGCGTCGAAAGGGTCTTGCGCGGTGCAATCGGCTCGTGTGCGAGAACTGTTTCGCCACCAAGTGTTGCCAGCAACGGCGCCGGATCGATTTTCAGCAGCTTTGCATATGCACGAATGAAGCCGCGCACAATCGGCATGCCTGGCAGCGCGGGGTAGTCATCGCTCTCAATGGCCACAATCTGCCTCGGAGCAAGATTGAGCTGACTTGCCACTTGCTCAATCGTCCATCCGCGCTCCTTGCGGTACGCTGCCAGCCGGGCGCCCGGCGATGTCATTTGCGGCTCGGACGCCGGTGGCTGACCATCTCCCTGACCGCCATTCGCGGCCGGAGAATCGTTCACTCCTGGCTCACTCATCAAAGGCTCCACGTTGATACGCAGCGAATTCCGCAGAACCAGCGTGCCGACGACGCAACTGCGTGGCAAGGCTGGATTCCGCCATCTTGTCACCGAGCTTGTGTTCGATCTTGATTGCGAGCCACAACACGTCCGCAGTCATCACCTCGGCCTTCATCACGCGGCCGATATAGAAACGCGCACGCTCATAGTCGCCTCGATCGTAATGGAGCTTGGCAAGATTGGCATTGGTGGACGGATTGGCCGGATCGTACTGAAAAGCTCGCGTGAAATATCGCTCGGCCGCCGCATTGTCCTTCAGTTTCAGACTGCAGATGCCTGCATTGTTCAGTGCTTTCGCCGGCGACTGGTAAGCGTGACTCTTTAGAGCCGCCTCGAAATAAGCGATCGACTGTTTTTCCTTGCCATTTTGGCAGAGATACCAGCCGTAATTATTGTTGACGTCGGGAGAATTGGGAGCAAGCCTCAGCGCTTGCTGGAAATTATCTTCCGCCAGACGATTCTCGCCCATATCCATGTAAATCAACGCCCGCATGCCATAGGCTTCCGCGAATTCGGGATCTGCCTGCAGTGCCAGCTTGATCTCATCCAGCGCAACCGGCAACTGGCGCTGCTGATAATAGCCGACGGCCAATTGCAGGCGGATGCGCGCGCGCCTCTGGTTGTCGGTTTGATCCGAGCTGGTAGGCAATTCGCCTTGCGAACCGGCAGTAGGGTTCGATCCGCAAGCCGTGAACAGAATAACCGACGCGATGAGGGGAATGATCCGGGTCAAGACGCTTTTTTTGATCACCTGGGTACCTCTATGATGCGGCCAAAATCCTTGCCGAACTTCTTCTGGTATTCCGCCATTTTCTGCATGCGCTCCTGCACCTTGGTACGGTCCTGCACCTCGCCTGCCAATTGACCGCATGCGGCGTCGATGTCGTCGCCGCGCGTCTTTCGAATTGTGGTAACAACACCGGCATCCATCAGAATCTGCGCGAACGCCTTGATGCGTGCGTTGTTGGAGCGCTTCAACCCGGACTCCGGGAACGGGTTGAATGGAATCAGGTTGAATTTGCAAGGGACGGACTCAGCGCCGTTCTGGACCAGCGCCACCAGTTCGCGCGCGTGCGCGTCACTATCGTTGACGCCGTCCAGCATGCAATACTCAAAGGTAATGAAGTCCCGAGGCGCATAGTCGAGATAACGACGGCACGCTGCCATCAGTTCGGCCAGCGGGTATTTTTTGTTCAAAGGTACCAGGCCGTCACGCAGTGCATCATTGGACGCATGGAGCGAGACAGCCAATGCAACCGGGCATTCCTGCGACAGCTTGTCGATCATCGGCACCACGCCGCTGGTCGATACGGTAACACGGCGGCGCGAGAGACCATACGCGTTATCGTCCAGCATCAGCTTGAGCGCCGTGACCGTCGGCTCGAAGTTCAGCAGCGGCTCGCCCATGCCCATCATTACAACGTTGGTGATCTGGCGCTCGCCTTTCGGACCCGGCTCGATGCCCTTGCTCTTGCGCAGTTCGAATTCCGCCATCCACAGCTGGCCGATGATTTCACCTACGGTGAGGTTACGACTGAAGCCCTGCTTGCCGGTCGAGCAAAAGCGGCAATTGACCGCGCATCCAGCCTGCGTCGATACGCAAAGCGTGCCACGGTTTTCTTCGGGGATGAATACGGTTTCAACGGCATTGCCCTGGCCGACGTCCAAGAGCCACTTGCGAGTGCCATCAGCAGAGGTATGGTCGCTGATCACCGCCGGCGCGGCAATCGTTGCACGCGTCTTGAGCTTGTCGCGCAACGATTTGGCCAGGTCGGTCATCGCGTCGAAATCGCTGGCGCCGAATTGATGGATCCAGCGCTGCAACTGCTTCGCGCGAAACGGCTTCTCCCCCAACTCGGCACAGTAAGCGACAAGTTGCGCGGGATCGAGATCCAGCAAATTGGTGAGAGCCGTCATAGTTGTATTTCATAGCGCCGTTCATCCTTGAGGTAACAGTCTCATCAAGGTGAACGACATTTCAATTAACGAGAGTAAACGTTCAGGGCCGGGAAGAAATAGCCGATTTCCACCTTGGCGGTTTCCGGTGCATCGGAGCCGTGCACGGCGTTGGCGTCGATCGAGTCGGCGAAGTCAGCGCGGATCGTGCCCTTGTCTGCCTTCTTCGGATCGGTTGCGCCCATCAGTTCACGGTTTTTCGCAATTGCGTTTTCGCCTTCCAGCACTTGGATCATGACCGGACCCGAAACCATGAAATCGACCAGATCCTTGAAGAACGGACGCTCACGATGGACGGCGTAGAAACCCTCCGCTTCGGCGCGGGAGAGTTGCGCCATGCGCGCAGCGACAATCTTGAGGCCTGCGTTTTCGAAACGAGCGTAAATCTGGCCGATCACGTTCTTTGCAACGGCGTCCGGTTTGATGATCGACAGGGTGCGTTCGATTGCCATCTGTAAAAACTCCAATAAAAAGAAAGGGTTAAGATTAATAATTAAGGATTCAACTAACCTTTAATTATAGCATGAAACCCCTTTCCGAAGAGCTGTCAGGGCGGCAAGACCATACCTTGACCAGAACTTCACCCGCCTTGGACTATCCTAACGGGTATAGGTGCGTGTTATGCTTTCGCCACCTTGTTCCGCATGACACCAAACGGAGGCAATAGCATGGATCAACATCTGCAACAAACTTACGGCGCGTCGAGTGAAGCGCTTCTTGTGCGCAACCGCGTGCTGCGCAATACCTACTGGCTGCTCGCGATTTCCATGATTCCGACGGTACTTGGTGCATGGCTGGGTGTACAGATCAAGTTTTCGTTCTTCTCTGGCAGCCCTGCCATCGGATTCATGGCTTTTCTGGCAATTGCGTTCGGATTCTTCTATGCCATCGAGAAAACCAAGAACTCGGGCTTGGGCGTCGCAATTTTGCTCGGCTTTACGTTCTTCATGGGCCTGATGCTGTCGCGCCTGGTCGGACTGGTACTCGGCTTTTCGAATGGTGCATCGCTGATCATGACCGCGTTCGGCGGCACTGCGATCATTTTCGGTGGCATGGCGACAATCGCCACCGTTTCCAAGCGTGATTTTTCCGGTTTGGGAAAATGGCTTTTCGCCGGTGTCCTTGTAATCCTGGTAGCTGCACTCGCAAACGCGTTTCTGCAAATCCCCGCACTATTTCTCGTGATCTCGGTGTTGGCTATTGCGATCTTTTCTGCCTACATCTTGTTCGATGTTCAACAGATCATCAATGGCGGAGAAACCAACTACATCACGGCGACACTAGCGATCTATCTTGACGTCTACAATATCTTCAGCAACTTGCTGGCATTGCTGGGCATATTCGGCGGCGAGCGAGATTAACACCTCAGGAACGAAATAAAAAAAGCCGATCTCCGGATCGGCTTTTTTCGTCGGAAAGAAGTCAGTGCGGGAGTTCGAACACGGCAATCGATTCCACATGCGCCGTGTGCGGGAACATATTGACCACGCCCGCCTGACGTAAAACGTAGCCACCCTGATGCACCAGGAAGCCCGCATCTCGCGCGAGTGTCGACGGATTGCACGACACGTAAACGATCCTCGCCGGACGCATTTCCGGCTGTTTTTCCCCGAGGCCGACAATTGCCTGACAAACGGCAATGGCCCCTTCGCGCGGCGGATCGATCAGCATCCGGTCGAATTTGCCAAGCGCGGCGAAATCATCCACGGTGGCTTCAAAAAGATTACGGCACAAGAAGGTCGTCTTGTTCGCCAATCCGTTCGCCTGCGCATTTTCCAGCGCGCGCTCCGTCAGGGCAGTGCTGCCCTCAATCCCTACAACTTCTCGCGCCTGGGTTGCGATTGGCAAGGTGAAATTTCCAAGCCCGCAGAACAGGTCGGCGAGCCGTTCATTCGGCTGAACATCCAGCAAACGCAAGGCTTTCGCCACCAGTACGCGGTTGATATGGTGATTCACCTGCGTGAAATCGGTCGGCTTGAACGGCATCTTCACGCCGAACTCCGGCAATAAATAATGCAGCTGCACATCGGTCGGGTAGAACGGATAGACGGTATCCGGCCCCTTCGGCTGCAACCACCATTGCACACGATGTTCATCAGCAAAAATCTTCAGCTTTTCCTGGTCGTCCGTCGTCAAGGGCGCCATGATGCGAAGAACCAGTGCCGTCACGTCTTCTCCAACCGCGAGCTCGATCTGCGGCATCTGATCGAAAATGCTCAGCGATTCGATCAGTCTGCGCAAAGGTACCAGCATCGCAGACACGTGAGGCGGCAGAATTTCGCAGGTCTTCATATCCGCGATATAGGAAGATTTCCTTTCGTGGAACCCGACCAGTACGCCGCCTTTTTTCTGCACATTGCGCACAGAGAGGCGCGCACGATAGCGATAGCCCCATGTCGGGCCGTAAATCGGTCGCATCATCGTTTCAGCGCGCACTTTCCCGATGTGCCACAGATTGTCTTCGAGTACACGCTGCTTGATCGCCACTTGAGCGGACGGCTCCAGATGCTGCATGGCGCAGCCGCCGCAGGTACCGAAATACACGCACTTCGGTTTGACGCGCAGGGAGGACTCGCGGTGCAATTCGGTCAGTGTCGCCGCCTCCCATTTCGGCTTCCTCCGGAATGACTGATAGCTGACACGCTCGCCCGGCAGCGCACCTTCCACGAAGATGACCTTCCCTGGTGTACCGTCCTCGTTCTGCAAATGGCCAACACCCCGACCTTCCATGTCGAGGGATTCGATATCAATGAGGTTGTGCTGCATAAGACTGTATTGAATTGCCGGGTCAGCGAGACCCGATTGGTAAAAAAGCCGGAAGCGCAGGAGTCAGTTCACTCTACCATGCAGCCAGATATTCCTTCCAGTGAGAGCCATCGAGTGCCGCCAGCGTAGACCTGACCAGCGAGACTTCCTCTTGGTAATCTGCTTGTGTCATGTGGCCACGCATGAGCTGAAACCGGCAGTACACCAGGTAGGTATTGACCACATCGGTCTCGCAGTAGTCTCGAATCTCATTCAGTCGACCTTCCTGGAATAATGTCCAGACCTGTGAACCGTCCACTCCGAGCTTGCCGGGGAAACCGCACAG
Source organism: Herbaspirillum sp. ST 5-3 (assembly GCF_004804275.1). Lineage (GTDB taxonomy): Bacteria > Pseudomonadota > Gammaproteobacteria > Burkholderiales > Burkholderiaceae_D > Noviherbaspirillum. Next base: position 189,432 of record NZ_STGI01000007.1, on the reverse strand, counting down.
CTTCGCGAGATCGTCCAAGGGCGCATTTGCACGCCCGGTATAGAGTGCAAGAAGATCCATCAAGTCCAGGTGGCGCGTATGGTAGCGACTCAGGTAGTTGTTCCACTTGAAGTCGCGATCTTCATCGCCCATCTCCCAGTAACGGGAGGCTGTCACACCGTTGACCATGGCGCGATAATGCAGTACCGGCAAATCGAAGCCGCCGCCATTCCAGGACACTAGCTGCGGCGTGTATTTGTCGATGATGCGAAAAAAGTCATATACCAGTTTCGGTTCCTGATCCTCCAGGGTTCCGAGCGATCGCACACGGAAGCCTTCGTTGTCGCGGAAAACGCAAGAGATCGCTGCGACACGATGCAAATGATGTTGCAGGAATTCAGTGCCGCTTTTCTCTCGCCGGGCGGTAAAGGCGGCGGTGGCCACCTCTGCATCGCTCATGGAAGCCGGATAATTGTTCAGCACGCGCAAGCCAGCCACATCGGGAATAGTCTCGATGTCGAACACCAATACCGGAATCACAGCAATGCATCCTTGCCGACACCTCTTGCCGTCAGTGCGCGTTTGAGCTTCACCAATGCTTCCTGCTGAATCTGCCGCACGCGCTCACGCGTCACGCTCATTTCGGCCGCCAGCTCCTCGAGCGTAGCCGGATCGTCATTATCGAGGCCGAAGCGACGGATGATGACGATGCGCTGCTTGTCGGGAAGCTTTTTCAACCAGTCGCGCACCAGAATGGTCATTTCGTGCTGCTCGGCGCGCGAATCGGGTCCGTCATCCAGATCGCCGGGCAACATGTCCATCAGACTTGCCTGCGGATCGTTGTCGAGCGGCGCGTCGAGAGAGGTTGCATGTTCGGAGAGGGCGAGGATGTCCTGCACATCTTCCACCGGTCTGTCCACAAGATGCGCAATATCCTCGGCGGTCGCATCCTTTCCATCATGATGCTGCGCTTCCAGATGGTATTTCGCACGCAGGATCTGATTCAGCTCGCGGACCATGTGGACGGGCAAGCGCACGGTGCGCGCCTGATTCATGATCGCGCGCTCGATGCTTTGGCGGATCCACCAGGTGGCGTAGGTGGAAAAGCGAAAACCGCGTTCCGGTTCGAACTTGTCGATGGCGCGCATCAGCCCGAGATTGCCCTCTTCGATGAGATCGAGCAGTACGACACCGCGATTGATGTAGTGCTTGGCAATCGAGACAACCAGACGCAGATTGTGTTCGATCATCTTTTGGCGCGCCTCGAAATTACCCTGCTTGGCCAGCGTCGCGAAGTGAATTTCCTCTTCCACCGACAAGAGCGGGCGAGCGCCGATCTGATTCAGATAATGTTGCGTGGTATCGGTGGAAAGCTCCGCGGCAAGAACCGTCTTCAACTCCTCCACCGGATCAACCACTGGTGCAGGCGTACCCTCGCCACGTTCCGCAGTATCGGCCTCTTCATTCAACCCGGCGTCGGCTTCTTCGGTGGCATTCAAGGGCATGCCATCCGCGAGTTCGTCCGGAATGGATTCGTCATCAATGGGATCGTGGGGATTGCGGCTCATTTAGCGGCTTGGCAGAAATTTTGAAGGATCGACCGGCTTCCCTTGCTGGCGTATTTCGAAATGCAGTTTTACTTCATCGGCATCGGAATTTCCCATTTCCGCAATCTTTTGCCCTTTGCTCACACTTTGATCCTCTTTTACGAAGATGGTTTTGTTGTGCGCATAAGCCGAGAGCAAATTATTGGAATGTTTGACAATAACGAGATTGCCATAACCACGGATACCGCTGCCAGCATACAGTACTTTGCCTGATCCCGCCGCTAATACCGGTTGCCCCATCTTGCCGGCAATATCGATGCCACGCTTGCCATCACCGAAGCCTGCAATGATTTTGCCGTCCGCCGGCCAGATCCAGGATATGTTTTCCTCGTCAGGAACCGCTGCGGCGGTCGTGTCCGGCATCTTTTCGACGTGCTTGGCCGGCTCGGCTTTCGATGCGGTTGATGTGCTCGCGCTCGCAGTATCCGGCTTCTGCAATTCGGCCAGCGCGCCTTCCGAGTAAGCGCGCTTGTCACCACGCGGCCCCGACTTGTGTGCTACCGAATTGGCACTGGCCGACGATGACGAAGGCAAGGGGCGAACCTCAACGCCGGAAGACGTGGCAACGGGCGCGGTCTGTGCACCGCCCTCAGGCGGCAACACACGCAATTGCTGATCCACTTTGATGTCGTTCGGGTTGGCAAGATTGTTCCAGACGACCAGATCGCGATAGTTCTGACCAAAGTCGAGTGCAATCTGAATCAGCGTATCGCCTTTTTTCACAACATAGTAACCGCGGCTGTCGGCTTGCTTCGGGGCCGTCGACTGACCGTTTGTCCGCGGCGGTTCTGCTGCTTTCGGTCCTGGAACGGTGCGCTCCACTACCGGAGCGGTGTGACGAGGCGCAGTGCTGCATGCGGTGATCAAGAGTGGCAAGACTGCCAGGAATACGAAACGTGCTTTGTTCATTCTCATACATTTAACCATTGGGCGGCAGCATCTCGACTATCGGATTGACCCGATCCGGAATTAGACGACACCGGGGCGCAGTGGAACGAAATGGCAATCTTCGAGCGTGGTATTCGTCCATTCGAACTTGCCGGTTCGTTCGATAAGCTGCAGGACCTGGTGACGCCCGCCTACAGGGGCTACCAGCCTGCCACCGATACTCATTTGATCCAACAGGGTTTGCGGCACTTCCAAACCAGCGGCCGCCAGAATAATACCGTCGAATGGCGCTGCCTTCGGAAGCCCAAGCATACCATCTCCATACTGCAATCGGATATTCGCAATTCGCAGTGGCCGGAGGTTGGTTTTGGCCAGTTCGTGCAATGGCTTGATGCGTTCGATTGAATACACCTCGTTGGCGACCAGCGACAATACGGCGGCCTGATAGCCGCAACCGGTGCCGATTTCAAGCACCTTGTCGAGCTTCCCGCCATTTGCGTTGTTGCGCATGACCTCGATCATTCGCGCCACGATGTAGGGCTGCGAAATCGTTTGATGATGACCGATCGGCAAAGACGCGTCGATATAGGCCTGGCTTGCGAGACCGGGCTGCACGAATAAATGGCGAGGTACCGCTTCCATTGCAGCCAGCACCTTGCCATCCTTGACACCCTGTTTCGCAACACGCGCCACCATGGCAAGGCGTACGGCATCGGAAACCAGCGGCGTCGGCCGCGACGATCCGGACGGCATAGCATGGTTTCGCGCGGCGGACCTGGACTGAAGCTCGGCACTCTCGGCTGTTCTGGCCACAATATTTTGGGCGGCATTTTGCGTCGCCGTTTGAGGTGTGGCAATCCTGATGGAAGACCCGCCCGCCAAATGCGTCGGCTTTTGGGATTTTTCGACGACAGAAGACAAAGACAACGGGAAGCGCTTGTCCTTACCGCTCATAGCAGCCCTTTCTTGAGCACATCCAGTTGCCCGGCATGGGTCAGGTCAATCTGCAACGGGGTAACCGAGATGAACCCATTTGCCACTGCATGAAAATCAGTCCCCTCGCCGGCATCTTTTGCTTTGCCCGCAGGGCCGATCCAGAAAATTTCCCGTCCGTGCGGATCCTGCGTCTTGATCACGGCTTCGGATTCATGCCGCTTGCCGAGACGAGTCGCCTTGAGCCCCTTGATCTGTTCATAGGGCATGTTTGGAATGTTTATATTCAACAAATACGGCTTTTGCAGCATGTCCAGATTGCGCTCGACGAACTCACGCGCGATTCGCGCTGCTGCGTCGACATGCTCCCATCCTTTTTCGACCTGTGAAAAGGCGATCGCAGGAATACCGAACAGGAAACCCTCGGTCGCTGCAGCGACCGTGCCGGAATATAAGGTGTCATCCCCCATGTTTTGCCCCTGGTTGATTCCGGAAACAATCAGATCGGGCTTGAAGGCAAAACCGCCGGTCAATGCCACGTGAACGCAATCCGACGGCGTGCCGTTCACAAAATAGAATCCGTTGTCGGCGCAGAACACAGAGAGCGGACGATCTAGCGTCAGCGAATTCGAACTTCCGGAGCGATTGCTATCAGGGGCAACGACAACGATCTCGGCGATCGGCTTCAGCGCCTCAGCCAAAGCGATAATTCCCGGCGCAAGATAGCCATCGTCGTTACTGATAAGAATTTTCATAAGCGAATTTTAACCGAAGCAATCTGGCCCTCCCCTGAGGTTATTGACATTTTGCGGCATAAGCCTAAAATAAAACGATCGTTCTTTTTTATAGACCATAAGCAAACATACAAGGAGACACAATGAAAGCAATCCTCTGCAAATCCTGGGGCCTGCCTGACACACTGGTTGTAGAGGACTTGCCGGACGTCGTGCCGGGCGCCGGTCAGGTCGCCATTGATGTTCAGGCCGCCGGCGTCAACTTTCCGGATGTATTGATCATCCAGGGCAAATACCAGTTCAAGCCCGAACTCCCCTTTACGCCCGGCAGCGAATTGGCAGGTGTCGTGCGCGCCGTCGGAGAAGGCGTGACGCATTTCAAAGTCGGGGACAAGGTATTGGCCTTTGTCAGCCAGGGCGCGTTTGCGCAACAAATCACGGCGTCCGAGAAAGTCGTCATGCCGATGCCGCCCGGACTCGACTTCGACACCGCCGCCGCGATTACGCTCACCTATGGCACATCGCATCATGCAGTTGTCGACCGTGCCCAACTTAAGGCCGGTGAGACCATGCTCGTTCTGGGCGCCGCTGGCGGTGTCGGACTGGCAGCAATTGAAATCGGCAAGGCACTCGGCGCACGTGTAATCGCTGCAGCTTCGTCCGATGAAAAACTCGCCATCTGCAAAGAACATGGAGCAGATGCGACCATCAACTACAGCACGGAAGACCTGCGCGAAGCAATCAAGACTGCGACCGACGGCAAGGGACCGGACGTGATCTACGATCCGGTCGGCGGCATCTACGCCGAGCCGGCATTCCGCTCCATCGCATGGCGCGGCCGCTATCTGGTCATCGGTTTTGCCAACGGTGAAATTCCGAAACTGCCGTTGAACCTTCCTCTGCTGAAAGGCGCATCCCTGGTCGGCGTGTTCTGGGGTGAATTCGCCCGGCGCGAACCAAAGGCCAACCAGGCGGCCATGCGAGAACTGCTGGGATGGATGGCGGAAGGGAAAATCAAGCCGCACATTTCGGGACGTTATGCACTGGCGGATACGCCGCGTGCGCTCAATGACATGGCTGCCCGCAAAGTCACGGGCAAAGTGGTCATTCAACCGCAGAAGTAAACCGGCACTCGACGCTCTCCTGCCCGGCAAACATGGACAGGAGAGTCCTAAATTCCTTCGGCAAGGGTTTGATGGACGAACGCGGACAGGATCAGACGATCATGCATGGATATGTCCAGAAACTCGAAGCCATGTCTGTAGCCGTCTCCGTTCTCGGCAGGCGTGATAGAACGCAAAACCGTCTTCAGGCTGAGATATTCGTCCTGACCGGCGGCATGCACCTTGAATTTGATCAGCCCCTCATCCCCCTTTGACCCAAGTGCCTGCTTGATGATGCCCGAGGTGCCACCGATACTCATGTCGGTCAGCGTCGCCGCACCGACGCGCTCAGGCTGACCAAGCGATACCGAGGCGATGATCCTGACCTGTGCTCGCGACCCGCGCCGTACGACTGCGCAGCGTACATCTTTCGGAAACGACAGGTGCAGATACGGATGCGGTGTATGCACCGATTTCACTGCCGAACTCACGAACGCATAAGCCTTCTTGCCGGAGAAGGCGCGCACCACAAAGGTCTGCCCGTCGCGCACAAACTCGAACTTGCCGTCGATGGCGGGCTGAGTGACAAAGACGGTCTTGTTCTTGACAAAGCCAATCAGGCGTACGGTATAGCGAATCGTCGGGTTATCGATCAGTTGCAGATACAGGGTCTCGCCGACGTACCAGCGGACATCGTCCATCGCGACGATGGTCTCCTTGTTGCCGCTATTGGGGTCTTCGCCGGAAATCTCCGGCGGTGGACTCGGTTTCCTCGACGGGATTGGCACGGTAGGCGCCTTGCGTTGGGCCGGTGCCAAATCCCAGTTTGGATCGTAGATGAAGCCGTTATTTATCAGACCGTCCAATTGGCTCTGACTCTCGATCACGCTGCCGGATGCCAGCAGCAGATTTCCGTACCAGTCGTAAACCGGACGTTGCAAGGGCTTCCCGACCGCCAGCTCGGCGACACGTACCGGAACCAAGGAAATAGCAGAGTCAGCCATGCAACCTCTTCAAAGTCCAAACGAAACATCATTGTTTGCAGCTCTTCGCCGGACATTCCGGGTGCGATTAGTATAGCTACTATCCGCTTACCTGTGCGCCGCCACCCTCCTGCCGCTCTCCGCGGAAGAATGCCAGTACTTCAGCGGCATCGCGCGTCCGCTTGAATGGGGGGAGACTTTGCCAGATGCGTCGTCCGTATGGCTTCGAGATCAATCGCGGGTCGCAGATCATGAGCACACCACGGTCGGTTTCGTCACGAATCAGGCGTCCCGCGCCCTGCTTCAGGTTGATGATCGTCTCGGGTAACTGATGATGAACGAATCCATTCAATCCTTTCCGCTCCAGCGCGTCGATGCGCGCAGCCAGTACCGGATCGTCCGGCGGAGAGAACGGCAGTTTGTCTATGATGACAAGCGAAAGCGCCTCGCCGCGCACATCGACTCCCTCCCAGAAGCTCTGGCTGCCGATGAGCACGGCGTTTCCCGCTGCACGAAAGCGATCGAGCAATTCGGTCCGTCCAGCCTCGCCTTGCACGAAAAGGGGGAAAGGCAGCTTGCGCTTTTCAAACTCCTCACGGAAACGCTCCGCTGCACGATTGACGGCCCGTATCGTGGTGCAAAGAAGGAAGGCCCGCCCACCCGACGCCTCAATCACGGGCAATGCGGCATCGATCACTGCGTCGGTATAGGCAAGCGAATTCGGCTCCGGCAGACTCTCCGGCACATACAGCAGACCCTGCCGACCGTAATCAAACGGACTCGGCCAGGATTGTGCCGGTTCATTCCAGAGTCCCATCTGCGACGTGTAATGATTGAAATCATTTTTCACTGCGAGCGTAGCCGACGTGAAAATCCATGTGCGCGGTGATCCTTCGCGCTGCTTGCTGAATATCGGTGCAATTGACAGCGGCGTCTGATGCAATTGCAAGGACGAGGAAAATGCTTCGACCCACAGAACGCGCTCCTGCCCAGGTTCAGCATTGTCGGCATTAACGTTTTGCCCTTTTGTCCACGCAGTCAGCTTGTTGCCGAGTTCGATCGCCCTCGTCCGGCATTGCTCGATGGTTTCGGCCCGCTCCGCCTGTTTTTCCAGGACAGCCGTCATCGCGTCGAGTTCGTCCCGCAATTTCTCCAGCGTCGGAAAGAAGACACTGGACGGCGCGATCTGATTGATTGCGAGCCGTACGACATCCTGCGGAAAAGCCAGCCGCAAATCGCGCGCAGCACGCTCGACCGGCGAAACCACCTTCGCCCATTCGGCACCGTCGCGTGCGTGTGCCAGTCCTTCGGCAAGGACATCACGGCACAACTCAAGTATCTGTGACGTCGATACGGTCTCACCGAAAAACAGTGTCGCAGTTTCCGGCAGCTGGTGCGCCTCATCGAAGATGATGGTATTTGCCGAGGGCAGCAGCTCCGCAACGCCGGTGTCCTTCAGCGCGACATCGGCAAAAAACAAATGATGATTGACGACGACGACGTCCGCCTGTTGCGCCTCCTTGCGCGCCTTCATGACGAAACAATCCTGGTAATACTGGCACTCGGCACCAAGACAGGTGTCGCGTGTCGAGGTCACGAGATTCCAGACCGGCGCAGATTCGGGAACCTTGGACAATTCAGCCTTGTCCCCCGAACTCGTCGTCTTTATGAAACGTGAAATCTCTCGCAGATATCCCACATCCTCGCGCGACGTCAGCCGGCCGTTCTGCAGCGTACGCTCCAGATGAAAGTGACACACATAGTTGGCCCGGCCTTTCAGAAGCGCGACCGACACCGGGGCGTTGAGCGCCTTGCGAACGGTGGGAATGTCGCGCAGATAAAGCTGGTCTTGCAGATTCTTGGTTCCTGTCGACAGGACGACCTTTCCTCCCCAGAGCAGCGCAGGCACCAGGTACGCAAAGGTTTTACCCGTGCCGGTGCCCGCCTCCGCAATCAGGGTTTTCTGCTCGCCGATAGCTGCGGCGATCGCCTTGGCCATCTCGGTTTGCGACTGTCGAGGGCGAAAGCCGCTCACCGCCTGGCTCAGCGGTCCATTCGCGTCAAACAACTGATCGATGTCGGCGTCGTGATTGCCCTGGACGGGCGATGAAGCGGTGTGTTCTGTCAAAGCGGATGGCAATCAGGGAGATCGAATTCCCATGTCCCGAAAAAATCAGGCGGGAATATCAGGAATAAGTTGCATTTTCAGCAATGTTATATGATCCTTAAGCTGGAGCTTGCGTTTTTTTAAACGCCGCAACTGAAGCTCGTCGTGCAGGACATCGCGGGTCAAAAGATCGATGACCGCATCCAGATCGCGATGTTCTACCTCCAACTCGACGATTCTGCGTTGTATATCTTCCAGTGGAATCATGATCTGTGAAATGAACGCGATAAGCTGTATTTTAAGAGTGAAAGTCTTGGGCGTATAGCGCGCTGACTGGATAAGCCCTGGTGACACTGGTGTATGAGCAAAAATGGATGTAATGCACAACGGCAATAGTCGCTGTTGTTTATTACCACGAACAATGATTAAAAAATGTAACAAACGCCTACAAATATCAGGTGCTGCTTTGCCACATGTAATAATTTTTTGCCACTCAGCAGTTTAATCCACCCCACACCCATGAGCCAATACAAGATTGAGGCAGGTACCGGCCAGCATATCGGCGATCGCAAGGAGCAACAGGATCGCACCGCATTGTTTGCTGCGCCCAGAGCTCCCGGTTACATCATGGCGATTGTCGCCGATGGCATGGGAGGATTGAGCGGCGGCGCGCTGGCTGCCGAACAGGTCATTCGCACCGCGAAACTCGCCTTCGACCTGTTTTCCCCTCAGACGGACCAGGTTGAGAAGATGCTGGAATCGATTGCGCATGACGCGCATACCATCATCCAACTGAGCGCCATTTCATCCGAAAAGAAGCCGCACAGCACAATGATCGCACTGGTCATCACGCCAGAGAGAAGCGCGATCTGGGCACATGTCGGCGATTCGCGTCTCTATCGATTCGACGGCCCGAATTGCGCCGAGCGGACCGTCGACCACTCGTACGTGGAAATGCTGGTCAAGGAAGGCAAGTTGCCGCGCGAGGAAGCGCAGAATCATCAGCTCTCGAACGTCCTCGTCAATGCGTTGGGGTCGCATGAGAACGAGCCGGAAGTAACCATCGCACGCCACGACGGCCTGAAAGCTGGCGACTCTTTCCTGCTTTGCACGGATGGCCTATGGCATTATTTTTCGGATACGGAACTGGGCGCCGCGATTGCAATGAATTCGCCGCGGCAGGCATCCGAAATGCTGATTAACAAGGCGCGGGAGCGCGCCAGCGACGGCACCGGCGACAATTGCACCTTGGCCATCGTAAGACTCGTCGAACCTCCAAAGGAAAGCAAGGGCTATACCGTTAGCAAAATGAAGCGCGCCGTGTAGCTTGATTCGAATCCGGCGTCGGAGGAGTTCTTCGGCTCGCAACCGCTGCGACCGGATTCATTGTTGTGCCGGCTGCGATGCCTGCTTGCTTCGGCGCTTTTCTTCCTTTTCCGCTTTTTTGGCCTCTATTTGCTTTTGGTGCTCTTTGGCTTCCGCCACTTTTCTCTCGTAAGCTGCAACATTTTCCGCGCGCTTTTTTGCATTCGCAGCTTCTTCTGCACGGATTTCCTTCAACTTTTCTTCATGGCGAGCCGTGCGGTCGGAAAAGATCGTGGTTTGCACTTTACGGCCAGGCTCTGCGGCCTTCTCCGCCTGCGCATTCTCGGCAGGGCTCTTGCCGTTGATCGGCCGGTCGGCTTTGCGGTGCCTGCCCGGCTCCCGCCTGGAGTCTTCCTGAGACGGCTTGATTGCCAACGCCTGATCCCGCTCAGTCACGCGTATTTGCCTCTTGAAAGTGTGTGCCTCGATCTCGACGGCGCGTAAACGCATCAGTGCCTCGCGACGATGCTCTTTTGCCTGCTCGATGCATGATGTCGCAAAAAACTTCGATTGGCAGGCTTGTTCTGCTGCAGCGAACCGCGCCTGAGTCTCCGACCGCTCCTTGTTCGCATCAGCCAATGCAGCGTCAGCCATTTCGACTGACTTGATCGACCCGGCAGGATACCGAGCGGCGACGCTTGCCGACGAATCGACTGCGGCTTGCTGCGCCGGTGCAGTAGCGGAAAACAGGACAGTGGTCGCACATGCGAGACAAACGAGGACCCTGCGAAGTGCGGCCGATTGGAGTATTCCAGACATGAAGTAATTCAGATGGCCTCCGCTTTAATTCGTTGATGCTCATGCGATCGAACCAACGACGTCGCGACGCTCGCTGGTCATGTATTCCGACGACTGCATTTCGATGATGCGCGAAACCGTGCGATGAAATTCATTGGCAAGCGCGCCCTGCGTGTATAGCTGCTCCGGCTCTACTTCGGCCGACATCAGCAGCTTCACTTTGTGATCGTACAAGACGTCAATCAACCAGGTAAATCGACGTGCTTCGGAAGACATGGCCGCTGACATGCATGGAACGCCGGACAAGATGACGGTATGAAAACAGCTCGCGATTTCGAGATAATCGTTTTGCGAACGCGGTCCGCCACACAAGGTCGCAAAGTCGAACCAGATGACGCCGCCCGCGCGCCGCAGCGACTTGATTTCGCGAGCCTCGATGTGAATCAGCGGATCCTCGTCTGCGGTTTCGGCGAGATCGGCAAAAGCATTGCGCAGTGCATGGTCCGCAGCGGCGCCCAAGGGCGTGTGATACATCTCGACCTGCTCAAGGGTCCGTTTGCGATAATCGCGGCCCGCGTCAACGTTCAACACGTCCAGCTTGTCATTCAGCAAAGCAATCGCCGGCAGGATGCGGTCGCGATGCAAGCCATCCGGATATAGTGCATCCGGCGCATAGTTGGATGTCATGACAAACGACACGCCGTTATCGAACAAGGCTTTAAGCAGGTTATACAGGATCATTGCATCCGCAATATCGGATACGTGAAACTCGTCAAAGCAAATCAGCCGGTATTTCTTTGCAATACGGCGTGCGACTTCATTCAGCGGATCAGCCACGCCTTTCAGATCATCCAGCTGACGATGCACTCCGCGCATGAATTCGTGGAAGTGCAATCGCGTCTTGCGAACAACAGGAACAACCGAATAGAAGCTGTCCATGAGGAAGGATTTGCCACGCCCGACGCCTCCCCACATGTAGACACCACGCGGCACATCGGGTCGGCTGATCAGACGCTTGATCTTGCTGGAGCGTTGCGACTTGTACGCGCCCCACTCCTCATACGCCTGCTGCAAGCGCGCCACTGCCCGCAGCTGCGCCTCGTCGGACGCATAGCCACGCTGCACGAGTGCGTGTTCGTAGAACTCCCTGACATTCATATTTTTTGTTACTTCACTTATTCCTGCATTGCAGTTGTTTCAACCGGTTCGCTCGCCTTTGACACGTCAACATAAAAATGGGCGAGACACGCTCGCCCACTACGTCAACTCAGCGATACTTAAGCGCAATTTCTGTAAATTATGCCTTGTCTGCGTCACTTCGGTTGATACACCTTGAAGGACTCATTGCGGGTTCATGTCCACCGTTACCCGCGACGGATACGTCCCGCCGCCAAGATTGACCGGAAAACTCAGCCCAACACCTACCCCGACATGCCCTCCACCGCCACCAGCACTTACTCCAACGCCGGATCCGACGGGGCTCGACGGTCTGTAGAGCACTTCTGATGCGCGGTACCCTTCCTTGTTGCATGTCACACGCAAATCGCCGTTGGCGCTCCCCACTGCGACCGTCGCCGGTGTCGTCACGTTCCAGTTTCCCGCATTGGTACTGACGGCACAACGGGCTCCCGGCAACGGTTGCCCGCCCGACGCGGTTTCAATGGTAATGAGGCCACCGCTCGACCCCGTCGTTGCGCATGCTGCAAGCGCAAAACACAACAACAGAATCGAGTGACGCATATGGGCTCCTAGAAATTGAGTGAACGCTTGTCCACTGCGAGCGCCGCTTCCTTGGTCGCTTCAGACAAAGAAGGATGCGCGTGGCAGATTCGGGCGATGTCTTCCGACGAAGCACGGAACTCCATCGCGACAACAGCCTCCGAAATCAGCTCGGATGCCATCGGCCCGACGATGTGCACGCCGAGAATTTCGTCGCTCTTGGCATCGGCCAGAAACTTCACCATGCCAGAGGTATCGCCAAGAGCGCGAGCACGGCCGTTGGCCATGAATGGGAAGGTTCCCGCCTTGTACGCAACGCCGTCGGCCTTCAACTGCTGCTCGGTCTTGCCAACCCAGGCAATTTCCGGTGACGTATATATGACCCAGGGAATTGTGTTGAAGTTCACATGCCCGTGCTGACCAGCAATGCGCTCAGCAACCGCAACGCCCTCTTCCTCTGCCTTATGCGCCAGCATCGGGCCGCGCACAACGTCGCCCACCGCCCAGACGTTTGGCAGGTTGGTCTTGCAATCGCCATCGACCGCAACAAAACCGCGCTCATCCAGCTTGAGACCGACGCCTTCTGCATTCAAGCCGTTCGTGTTCGGAACGCGACCGATCGATACGATCAGTTTGTCGAATACGGCCTTTTGTGCGGCACCCTTGTCGTCGGTATATTCAACCGTCACATCCTTCTTGCCCGCGGTGATCGCGCCAATCTTGACGCCGAGGCTGACCGAAAGGCCCTGCTTGGCGAACAGTTTTTGTGCTTCCTTTGCAATCTGCTCATCCACAGCACCAAGGAATGCCGGCAGCGCTTCCAGCACCGTGACTTCTGCCCCCAGGCGGCGCCATACGCTGCCCATTTCGAGGCCGATTACGCCGGCGCCGATTACGCCCAGTTTCTTTGGCACGGCATCGATCGCCAGTGCGCCGGTGTTCGAAAGAATCAGCTTCTCGTCAAACGCCGCATTGGGCAAAGCACGCGGGTTGGAGCCGGTAGCAACCACGATGTGCTTGCCGGTGATGGTTTCTTCCGTGCCACCGGCAACCTTGATTTCATACCCGCCTGCATCCCCTTTTATGAACGACCCACGCCCATGGAAGAACGTGACCTTGTTCTTCTTGAACAGATACAGGATGCCGTCATTGTTCTGCTTGACGATCGTTTCCTTGCGCGCCAGCATTTGGCCGACATTCATGGCCAGGCCTTTGACCTCGATGCCATGGTCAGCGAACGCATGCCCTGCATGTTCGTAGTGCTCGGACGATTGCAACAATGCCTTCGAAGGAATGCAGCCGACATTGGTGCAAGTGCCGCCGGGTGCCGGACCGCCTTTTGCATTTTTCCAATCATCGATACACGCCGTGTTGAAACCTAATTGCGCAGCACGAATCGCTGCAATGTATCCGCCGGGGCCGCCGCCGATGACGACCACATCAAAATTTTTCGACATATTCTTAACTTTCTTCGATATCCGTTTCGCCGCAGAATAGACAACGCACACGGAGCGGGATGTTTCCGGGCTCCGTGTGCGCCATGCGTGATGCCTTTACAGGTCCAGCAACAGGCGCGCCGGATCTTCCAGCGCATCTTTCATCGCGACCAGGCCGAGCACTGCTTCACGGCCGTCAATGATGCGGTGGTCGTACGACATTGCCAGATAGTTCATCGGGCGGATAACGATCTGACCGTTTTCGACGACGGCGCGATCCTTGGTTGCGTGCACTCCGAGGATTGCGGATTGCGGCGGGTTGATGATCGGAGTCGAAAGCATGGAACCGAACACGCCGCCATTCGAAATGGAGAAGGTACCGCCGGTCAGCTCTTCGAGCGTCAGCTTGCCGTCCTTGGCCTTCACGCCGAATTCGGCGATCTTCTTCTCGATGTCGGCAATCGTCATTTGATCCGCGTCGCGCAGAATCGGCACCACCAGACCGCGGGGGGAACCCACCGCGATACCAATGTCGAAATAGCCGTGGTAGACGATGTCGTTGCCATCAACCGAAGCGTTAATGACCGGATACTTCTTGAGCGCGGCAACAGCGGCCTTGACGAAGAAGGACATGAAGCCCAGCTTGACGCCATGCTCCTTCTCGAACTTGTCCTTGTACTTGTTGCGCAGATCCATGACCGGCTGCATGTTCACTTCGTTGAACGTGGTCAGGATTGCGTTGGTTGCCTGCGACTGCAGCAGACGCTCGGCGATACGCGCGCGCAGACGGCTCATCGGTACGCGCTCTTCAGGGCGATTCGCGAGATCGAGCTTCAGCGGGGCGGCGATTTGTTGCAGAGCCGGCTTCGGTGCGGCTGCCGGCGCGGGTGCTGCCGGCTTGCTTTGCAGCGCATTGATGACATCGCCCTTGGTTACGCGGCCATCCTTGCCTGTTCCGGCAACTTGGGAGGTGGTCATGCTGTTGTCGGCCAGCATCTTTGCTGCAGCGGGCATGGCAATGCCACCTGCAGCGCTAGCTGCAGCAGGAGCAGCAGCTGCGGCAACCGGCTCAGCCGCTTTCTGCGGCGCAGCGGCGGCGGCAGGAGCAACAGCACCGGCTTTTGCTTCGGTATCGAGCCTGGCGATCACTTCGCCTGCGACAACGGTGCTTCCGTCACCCTTGATGACTTCGACAAGCACGCCGCCGTCGGGGGCCGGCAATTCGAGGACGACCTTATCAGTCTCGATATCAATCAGGTTTTCGTCGCGGGCCACAGCCTCGCCGACTTTTTTGTGCCACTGCAGCAGGGTTGCTTCTGCCACGGATTCCGACAATTGCGGAACTTTCACTTCAATAATAGCCATGTAACTCTCCGTTTCGGTTTGTTCGTGCGGCGCGCCAGCTTCTAGCGCGCCGTCGGGTCTTTATTTCGTCAGGACGAAGCCTTTCAGCTTCGAGAACGCGGTGTCGATCAATGCTTTCTGCTGCGCATAGTGCTTGTCGTAGTAACCGACAGCAGGCGATGCGCTGGCCGGACGGCCTGCATAAGCCAGCTTCTGCCCCTCTTCCAGATTCTCGAAAATATTATGCTGGATCTGGAACCACGGGCCCTGGTTCTGCGGTTCGTCCTGAGCCCACAGCAGTTCCGTGAAGTTCGGGAACTTCTTCAGTTCCGCGGCAAATGCCTTGTGCGGGAACGGATACAGCTGCTCGACGCGAATGATCGCGACGTCGGATGCGCCGCGCTCCTTGCGTGCATTGACCAGGTCGTAATACACCTTGCCGGAACACGCGAGCACGCGCTTGACCTTCTTCGCATCGATCTTCTCGTCGACCTCGCCAATGACTGTCTGGAACGATCCCTTCGCCAGTTCAGACAACGGAGATCCTGCATCCTTGTTGCGCAGCAGGGATTTCGGCGTGGCAATGACCAGCGGCTTGCGGAACAGGCGGATCACCTGGCGACGCAGCAGATGGAAGATCTGCGACGCCGTGGTCGGCTGAACCACTTGCATGTTGTTGTCTGCGCACAGTTGCAGGTAGCGCTCGATGCGTGCGGATGAGTGTTCCGGGCCTTGGCCTTCATAACCGTGCGGCAGCATCATCACGAGACCGGAGGCGCGTCCCCACTTCACTTCGCCGGAGCTGATGAACTGGTCAATCACCACCTGCGCGCCGTTGGCGAAGTCACCAAATTGGGCTTCCCAGATCGTGAGCGTATTCGGCTCAGCCGTGGAGTACCCGTATTCAAAGCCGAGTACGGCTTCTTCCGACAGCACGGAGTCGATAACGGTGAACGGAGCCTGAGTTTCGGAGACGTTCTGCAGCGGGATGAACGTGCCTGCATCCCAGCGCTCGCGCTTCTGGTCGTGCAACACGGAATGACGATGCGTAAAGGTGCCGCGACCAGCGTCCTGGCCGGTCAGACGCACTGCGTAGCCTGACGATACCAGCGATGCATAAGCGAGGTGCTCGCCCATACCCCAGTCGAGGTTGATTTCGCCGCGGCCCATGGCGGCGCGATCGGCGAGAACCTTCTCAACCAGCGGGTGCACCTTGAAACCTTCCGGCACTGTCGTGATGCGCTCGGCAAGGCGTTTCAATTCCGCCATCGGAACAGCCGTGTCCGCTGCATCGGTCCACTTGCGATTGAGGAACGGCATCCAATCGACCGCGTACTTGCTCTTGAAGTTCGAGATAACCGGGTCGACGGTGTGCTTGCCGGCGTCCATCGCATCGCGATAGGCCTTCACCAATGCGTCGCCTGCATCCGGCGAAATCATGCCTTGCGTGACGAGCTTGTCCGCATACAGTTTGCGCGTACCCGGGTGCTGGCCGATCTTCTTGTACATCAGCGGCTGCGTCAGTGCAGGCGTGTCTTGTTCGTTGTGGCCGAGTTTGCGGAAGCAAATGATGTCGACGACAACGTCTTTCTTGAACTCCAGACGGAAATCGAGTGCGATCTGGGTTGCCAGCACAACTGCTTCCGGATCGTCGCCGTTCACATGCAGCACTGGCGCTTCAATCATCTTGACGACGTCCGAGCAATACAGCGTGGAGCGCGTATCGCGTGGGTCGGAGGTGGTGAAGCCGATCTGATTGTTGATGACGATATGGAGCGTGCCGCCCGTGCCGTAACCGCGGGTTTGTGCAAGGTTCAATGTTTCCATTACGACGCCCTGGCCGGCGAATGCTGCGTCGCCATGCACCAGGATCGGCATGACTTGCGAGCCGTCTTTGTCGCCGCGGCGCTCCATGCGCGCCTTGACCGAGCCTTCAACAACCGGATTGACGATCTCGAGATGCGACGGGTTGAATGCCAGCGAGAGATGAATCGGGCCACCCGGGGTCGAAATATCCGAGGAGAAACCTTGATGGTATTTAACGTCGCCGGCGGGCAGATCATCGGCATGCCGGCCTTCAAACTCGGCGAACAGGTCTTGCGGCATCTTGCCGAGTGTATTGACCAACACGTTCAAACGACCCCGGTGCGCCATGCCAATCACGATTTCCTGAATGCCCTTCTCGCCAGCACGACGGATCGATTCGTCGAGCGAGGCAATGAAGCTCTCACCGCCTTCAAGCGAAAAGCGTTTCTGGCCGACGTAGCGAGTGTGCAGATACCGTTCGAGGCCTTCTGCAGCGGTCAGTCGTTCAAGGATGTGTTTCTTCTTTTCACCAGAGAAATTCGGCGTCGAGCGAACCGACTCGAGTCGCTCCTGCATCCAGCGCTTCTGCGCTGGATCGCTCATGTACATGAATTCTGCGCCGATCGAACGGCAGTAGGTGTCGCGCAAGGATTGCAGCAAGTCGCGCAATGATGCGGTTTCCGGGCCGAAGTACGTGTTGCTGATATTGAACACGATGTCCATGTCGGCATCGGTGAAACCGTAGAAGCTCGGCTCGAGCTCGGGAATATTCGGACGTTCCTGGCGTTGGAGCGGGTCAAGATTGGCCCAGCGGTTACCGAGGAAGCGGTGAGCAGCAATCAATTGCGTGGCAGCGACACGCTTGCGGCCCATTTCAGCATCGGCTGTCGCACTGACTGTACGGATCGGGCCTTGCTTGGCGCGCTCCGCGAAGGAGGCGATAACGGGTGCGTGAGCAACGTCAGGTTTGTTGGAGCCATCGACCGCAGGCACATGCTGCATCGCATCGAAGTATGCGCGCCAGTTGTCGGGGACGGATCCGGGATTGTTGAGATACGCTTCGTACAATTCCTCTACGTACGGAGCGTTGCCTCCAAACAAATATGAATTGGAGAAATACTGCTGCATCATCTTGCTCACCTTTCTTCGCGTTTCGCGAGATTAGCGGGTTTATATAACCTTCCGCGACACGGCCTGACCGGTTAGCGGATCGCACATCAAGTTGTGGGGGGAAGGGCTACGTGACGACCTGAAGTGGGTTCCAAATTTTTGGAACCGCTAGAATAGCACATTTACTTTGACCAATAAAAAAGCGAGCCGCGCGGGCTCGCTTTTTTGTGCGGATGTTGTATCAGCCGCGCTTTCCCATCGGAGGAACGTCGCGCTTGGTCGAGCCGACGAACAGTTGGCGCGGACGACCGATCTTCTGCTCCGGATCGGAAATCATCTCGTTCCACTGAGCGATCCAGCCAACCGTGCGAGCCATCGCGAAGATACCGGTGAACAGCGAAACCGGGATGCCGAGGGCACGTTGCACGATGCCGGAGTAGAAGTCGACGTTCGGGTAGAGCTTGCGCTGTACGAAATAATCGTCCTCGAGAGCGATCTTCTCCAGAGCCATGGCGAGCTTGAACAGCGGGTCGTCGTGCAGACCGAGTTCCGTCAGCACTTCATGGCAGGTTTCGCGCATCAGCTTGGCACGCGGGTCGTAATTCTTGTAGACGCGGTGACCGAAACCCATCAGCTTGACGTTCGAGTTCTTGTCCTTGACCTTGGCGATGAATTCGCCGATGCGTTCCACGCCACCATCGCGCTGGATATCTTCCAGCATGTTGAGCGCTGCTTCGTTTGCACCGCCGTGAGCCGGGCCCCACAGGCAGGCGATACCGGCAGCGATACAGGCGAACGGATTGGCACCGGAGGAGCCAGCCAGACGCACGGTCGAGGTCGAGGCATTCTGTTCGTGATCGGCGTGCAGGATCAGGATGCGATCGAGTGCGCGCACCAGCACATCGTTAACCTTGTACTCTGCGCACGGCGTTGCGAACATCATGCGCATGAAGTTCGCGCTGTAGGACAGGTCGTTACGCGGATAAACGAAAGGTTGGCCGATCGAATATTTGTATGCCATGGCAACCAGCGTCGGCATCTTCGCGATCAGACGGATTGCGGACACTTCACGGTGCGTCGGCGAGTTGATGTCGAGCGAGTCGTGATAGAAGGAAGCCAGCGCGCCGACGGTACCAACCAGCACCGACATCGGATGTGCGTCGCGACGGAAACCGCGGAAGAAGAACTGCATCTGCTCGTGCACCATCGTATGATTGGTGACGGTATCGACGAACTTCTGCTTCTGTGCAGCATTCGGCAATTCGCCGTTCAGCAGCAGGTAGCAGGTTTCGAGGAAGTCGCAGTTGACTGCCAGCTGCTCGATCGGGTAGCCGCGGTACAGCAACTCACCCTTGTCACCGTCGATGTAAGTGATCGACGAGTTGCAGGCTGCTGTGGACATGAATCCTGGGTCGTAGGTGAATTTGCCTGTTGCACCATACAACTTGCGGATATCGATGACATCCGGGCCAATCGTGCCCTTGTAGATGGGAAGGTCCAGCGACGGGGAACCGTCGGAGAACGATAGCGTTGCTTTGGTCTCAGAGTTGTTCATGGCTCTTCCTTCAAATGAGGAGGGGTGAGTCGAAGTAAAAAAACGCGAAAAACAAAAAGCTGATGGAGATGTCTCAGGCAGCGCGCATCCGAGCCAGCAATGCATGGACGTGAGGCAGGTCGACATCGCCTGAAGGATCCTTACGTCCCAGAAGCAGGTCCATCAATTCGTTGTCCGCCAAATCCATCAGGCGCGAAAACGCATCAACCTCTTCATCCGTCAGCGTTTCCTCGTGCGCGTCCAAAAACCGGGTCACCAGGAGATCGTTCTCGAGCAAACCGCGCCGCGCTCTCCAGCGCAAACGCGCACGCTTTACCGGATCGGCTTGATGGGGTGCAGACATAATTCCTCATTCGTTCTATTTCATGAGCCTTCCGGAGAAATTTCCGAAAAGCTCGTGAAATACGGCGGAAGCGAAACTCGCCTTCCGCCATTGGATAGCTCTATACAGTACGGCGAACCAGCATTTCCTTGATCTTGCCGATCGCCTTGTTCGGATTCAGGCCCTTCGGACAAACATCAACACAGTTCATGATCGAATGGCAGCGGAACAAACGATACGGGTCTTCGAGGTTGTCCAGGCGCTCGTTGGTTGCCAGATCGCGGCTGTCTGCGATGAAGCGATAGGCCTGAAGCAATCCGGCCGGGCCGACGAACTTGTCCGGATTCCACCAGAACGACGGGCAGGACGTAGAACAGCATGCACAGAGGATGCACTCGTACAGACCATCCAGCTCTTCCCGTTCCTCCGGGCTCTGCAGACGCTCCTTTTCCGGCGGAAGCGTTTCGTTGATCAGGTACGGCTTGATCGAGTGGTACTGCTTGAAGAACTGTGTCATATCCACGATAAGGTCGCGGATCACCGGCAGGCCGGGCAGCGGACGCAACACGATCGGCTCGGTCAGTTCGTTCAGGTTCGTCGTGCAGGCCAGTCCGTTCTTGCCGTTGATGTTCATGGCGTCGGAGCCGCACACGCCTTCACGGCAGGAACGGCGCAACGCCAGGGAATCGTCGACGTCAGCCTTGATGCGCTGCAAGGCATCCAGCAGCATCTTGTCGGTGTCCTTCAAAGTCACCGTCAGGTCTTGCATGTACGGCTTGGCGTCCTT
The DNA here is from genome assembly GCF_004804275.1 of Herbaspirillum sp. ST 5-3. Taxonomy (GTDB): domain Bacteria; phylum Pseudomonadota; class Gammaproteobacteria; order Burkholderiales; family Burkholderiaceae_D; genus Noviherbaspirillum. The sequence goes on along the minus strand of NZ_STGI01000007.1, from coordinate 168,916 downwards.
GTCCGGGTCGTAGCGGTAAATCTGAAATTTGAGGGTACGTGCCATGTTCCTACCTTAGAAAGTACGTGCTTTAGGCTTGAAGGTTTCAACGGTCAGCGGTTTGGTATTGACCGGCTTGTAGTCGAGGCGGTTGCCTTCGGAGAACCACAGCGTGTGCTTCATCCAGTTTTCGTCGTCGCGCTTCTCGTAGTCGCGATGCGCGTGGGCACCACGCGATTCCTTGCGAGCTGCAGCGGACACGATGGTTGCCTTCGCGGTTTCAATCAGATTGTCCAGTTCGAGCGCTTCAACACGCGCCGTGTTGAACACCTTCGATTTGTCCTTGAACGAGACGTGCTTGCGACGCTCATCCAGCTCAAGGATCTTCTGCTTGCCAGTTTGCAGCAGATCGTCGGTACGGAATACGCCGCAATATTGTTGCATCGTGGAGCGGATTGCATTTGCCACGTCCTGCACACGTTCGGAACCCGTGCTGGTTTCCAGACGCGCCATACGCGACAGCGCGGCATCGGCAGCATCTGCAGGCAGCGGCTTGTGATTCTTCTGTTTCAGGTTGGATGCAACGATATGGTTACCCGCGGCACGACCGAATACCACGAGGTCGAGCAACGAATTGGTGCCGAGGCGGTTTGCGCCGTGGACCGATACGCATGCGCATTCGCCGATAGCGTACATGCCATTCACGACTTCGCTCGGATTACCGTTTTTCAGTGCGACGACCTGGCCATGAATGTTGGTGGGAATGCCACCCATCTGGTAGTGAATGGTCGGCACAACCGGAATCGGTTCCTTGGTAGCGTCCACATTCGCGAACTTGTGGCCGATTTCCAGAATCGAAGGCAAACGCTTCTTGATGGTGTCGGCGCCGATGTGACGCAGGTCCAGCAAGACGTGATCCTTGTTCGGACCGCAACCGCGGCCTTCCTTGATTTCCTGGTCCATCGAGCGCGATACGAAGTCACGCGGAGCCAGATCCTTCAGCGTCGGTGCATAGCGCTCCATGAAGCGCTCGCCGTTGGCATTGATCAGAATGCCGCCCTCGCCACGCACGCCTTCGGTAATCAAGACGCCGGCACCGGACACGCCCGTCGGATGGAACTGCCAGAATTCCATGTCCTGCAACGGCAGACCGGCTCGAGCTGCCATGCCCATGCCGTCGCCCGTGTTGATGAATGCATTGGTGGAGGCAGCAAAGATGCGCCCTGCTCCACCGGTCGCGAACAAGGTCGTCTTGGCCTCAAGAATCATCACGTCGCCGGTTTCCATCTCCAGAGCGACGACGCCGAGGATATCGCCGTCCTGATCACGGATCAGGTCGATCGCCATCCACTCGACGAAGAAATGCGTCTTGGCGCGGACATTGCGCTGGTACAGGGTGTGCAGCAGGGCATGACCGGTACGGTCCGCGGCCGCGCAGGCGCGCTGTACAGGCTTTTCGCCAAAGTTCGCAGTATGACCGCCGAACGGACGCTGGTAGATCGTGCCATCCGGATTGCGGTCGAACGGCATCCCGAAGTGTTCGAGCTCATATACGACCTTCGGGGCCTCGCGGCACATGAATTCGATGGCATCCTGGTCGCCCAGATAGTCGCCACCCTTGACGGTGTCGAACATGTGCCAGTACCAATTGTCCTCGGCCATATTGCCGAGCGAGGCACCAATGCCGCCCTGCGCCGCAACCGTGTGCGAGCGAGTCGGAAAAACCTTGGACAGGACCGCGACGTTCAGGCCAGCTTCAGCCAGTTGCAGCGACGCGCGCATACCGGAACCACCGGCTCCTACGATTACCGCATCGAAGCGGCGTGTTGGAATGGATTGTTTGACTGCTACCACGATTACACTCTCCAGATAATCTGCGCCGCCCAACCGGCGCAACCGACCAGCCACAGGACCACGGCAACTTCCAATGCGAGTCGAAGGCCGACAGACTTGGTGCAGTAATCCATCAAGACGTCGCGCACACCAACCCATGCGTGGTAGAACAGCGACAGCATCGCGACGAAAGTCGCCACCTTGAACCATTGATGCGAGAACAAGCCGGCCCAGCCTTCATAGCTGAAATTCTGGCCGCTCAAAAACGAAATCAGAAGAATGACCGTATACAGCGCCATCACCACGGCGGTCATACGCTGAGCAAGCCAGTCACGGGTGCCGTAATGTGCGCCGACAACCAGGCGCTTCGGTCCAATGTTGTTGTTTGCCATCTTAAAAAACTCCAAATAATTTCAATGCAACCAGCAAGGTCAGCGGCAGACTGACTGCAAGAACCGTAACGGACGACTTGCGCGCACTGTCCTTGTCGAGACCGATATGAAGATCCATGACGAGGTGGCGAATGCCGGCAGAGAGGTGATGCAGATAGGACCAAACCAGCGCAAGAATTGCCAGCTTAACCAGGAAGTGGGAGGTATATCCCTTGAAGTATTCAAAGGAAATTTCAGAAGTCAGGCTCTTGTCGAGCAAATACAGAATGAAGGGCAACAGCACAAACATCAACAGGCCGCTGATGCGATGCAAGATGGACACGATTCCCGCCAGCGGCAACCGATAATGCACCGTTTGCGCAAAAGTCATGACACCAAATTGACGCCGATCCTTTTTCACGGCTTCAGACATAACAACACCTCCCAGACTTGATAATCCCGTAATTTTCGCCGATTTTGTGCAGCACACCAATAGTAATCTTCAACGTGCCCAAAATCTCTGTTTGTCAAGCGAGGGCTATCCCTTATTGCAACCTCAGGACTCCCGCATTCAACTCAATTCGTTTTGATAATGATGGCGGTCTGTCAAGTAGAGTCCGCGACGCACTTCGACCGGCTTGTCTCCATACGTAAATGACACACGCTCCACACTCAACAGGGGCGTGCTCTTCGCAACCCCCAACAACTCCGCCGTCTCATCATCCGCACTCACGGCACGAATACGCTCGGTTGCCCGAATCATACGCGTACCGAATTCGGTCTCGAACAGTCCGTACATCGGCCCTTTGTATTCCACCAGACGCTCCGCCGTCAGTCCCTTGAAAATCACTCCCGGCAGCCACAGCTCCTCGACGATCGTCGGCGCGCCATCGAAGGATTGGACGCGCTTGATGAAAATGACGGAGTCGCCGGACTTGATGTCGAGCAGTCGGGCGACCTCGGCGGGCGCGCGCAGACGCTTGACTTCGAGGATCTTGTTGTCGGGATTGCGAGGCTCGCCAGCGTCTGGCATCAGCCTAAGAAATCGGTATTGCGCGCGGGCTTCGTGATGCGTCGCAACAAACGTTCCCTTTCCTTGACGGCGAACCACCAGATTTTCTGCGGCGAGTTCGTCGATCGCCTTGCGAACGGTACCTTGGCTGACCTTGAAACGGTTTGCGAGCTCCACCTCGCTTGGGATCAACTCACCGGGCTTCCACTCGCCTGTCTGCAGGCTTTGCGTGATGAGTGCCTTGATTTGCTGATAAAGGGGACTGAAGGTAGGAGAGCTTCCGGGAGCAGAAACACCGGCCCCTGCACCAGGTGCGCCGATATTCGTCAAATTGGCCGGAGCGGAACTCATAACCCATGATTTCACCACAAAAGCGCCATTGCCGTCTAGCAAAAAGTATCAGGTGATATGTCTTATATAAGATATAAGATAGGCGTTGACAGCTTACTCATGTGCGCCTACACTCGCGAGCAACATTCGCAGGGTGCGTGCCATACGCAGGTACTCGTACCGCTTTGCACAAAAGGCTGTTGAGATCGCCGATCCGGCTATGACCGAAGAGGTTTTCAACGGTATTATTACAGGCTTACAGAAGAAATCGTTAAGTTTCGTCCTTTCATTCCCACTTGGAGATTCATCATGGCTAAAGCCCCTATGCGCGTTGCCGTCACCGGCGCCGCCGGCCAAATCGGCTACTCCCTGCTGTTCCGCATCGCTAACGGCGATATGCTGGGCAAAGATCAGCCTGTCATCCTGCAACTGCTCGAAATCCCTGACGAGAAAGCCCAGAAGGCGCTCAAGGGTGTGATGATGGAAATTGACGATTGTGCATTCCCTCTGCTGGCCGGCATGACCGCTCACAGCGATCCGATGACGGCATTCAAGGACGCCGACGTCGCCCTGCTGGTTGGCGCACGTCCTCGCGGCCCGGGCATGGAGCGCAAGGACCTTCTGGAAGCCAACGCGCAAATCTTCACGGTGCAAGGCAAGGCGCTGGACGCTGTTGCATCCCGCAACGTGAAAATTCTGGTAGTCGGCAACCCGGCCAACACCAACGCCTACATCGCGATGAAATCGGCACCGAGCCTGCCCGCCAAGAACTTCACCGCCATGCTGCGTCTGGACCACAATCGCGCCCTGTCACAAATCGCACAAAAGACCGGCAACCCGGTTACCGCGATCGAGAAGCTGTGCGTCTGGGGCAATCACTCCCCGACCATGTATGCCGATTATCGCTTTGCGACCATCGGCGGCAAGTCGGTCAAGGAAATGATCAACGACGAAGACTGGAACAAAAACACCTTCCTGCCGACCGTCGGCAAGCGCGGCGCTGCGATCATTGAGGCGCGCGGCCTGTCTTCGGCAGCGTCCGCAGCCAACGCAGCAATCGACCATGTGCGTGACTGGGTGCTCGGCACCAACGGCAAGTGGACCACGATGGGTATTCCGTCGGACGGCTCTTACGGTATTCCTGAAGGCACCGTGTTCGGCTTCCCGGTAACGACCGAGAATGGCGAATACAAGATTGTGCAAGGTCTGGCCATTGACGCGTTCTCGCAAGAGCGCATCAACCTGACGCTGAAAGAACTGATGGACGAACGTGAAGGCGTAAAACACCTGGTTGGTTAAGGCTTTACAAGGGACAGGATCGGTGGCAATGTCACCGATCCATCCAGCAATGCATACCACCTGATTTAACGCCGCACATGCACCCTTCCGAGGTCTTATTCCAGGGCAAGCACAAGCCGGTTTCCATTCCGGTCTGCGACCACTATGCCGGCGCTGAAAAGCTGATGCATAAGTCAATTGCCTTGCAGCAAGAGCTTGGACCAGTATTTGACATCACCCTCGATTGCGAAGATGGCGCGAGCGCCGGCAACGAAGAAGCGCACGCCAGACTTGTGGCTTCCCTGATCGCCGGCGAAGGCAATCGCTACAACCGTATCGGCGCACGGGTTCACGACCTCAACCATTCCAGTTTCGAGCAAGACCTTGCCATCATTTGCGACGGAGCTGCGAAGCAGCTCGCCTATCTGGTTGTTCCGAAAGTGGAGAGTCTGGCCGCTGCAAAGCGCGCTGTCGCCGCGATCAAACAGCATGCAAAAAGGAATGGCCGCGAGAATCTGCCGGTCCATGTCCTGATTGAAACCCATGGCGCACTCGCTGACGTGCATGCCATTGCGGCACTTCCGCAAATCGAGTGCCTCTCATTCGGGATCATGGATTTCGTTTCTTCGCATTACGGCGCCATACCGGGCAGCGCGATGCGTTCCCCGGGTCAGTTCACCCATCCGCTGGTGACGCGCGCCAAGCTGGAAATCGCCGCTGCGTGCCATGCCCACGGTATAGTAGCCTCACATAACGTCACGACCGAAATCAAGGACACGTCCATTGTTGCCAGCGATGCTCACCGCGCCTCGGCGGAATTCGGCTATACCCGTATGTGGAGCATCCATCCGGATCAGATCAAGCCAATTTTAAAGGCACTCTCCCCGCGCAGCTCCGAAGTGAGTGAAGCGGTGGCGATCCTCAGCGAAGCGCAGGCTGCACAGTGGGGACCAATACAACATCACGGAAAATTGCACGACCGCGCCAGTTATCGCTACTATTGGGCGATATTGCAGCGCGCGAAAGCGAGCGGCATGCCATTGCCAGAATCATCAGGGAGTTTGTTGTAACAATGCGGCGCACACATGAAGTTAATTAAACCGGCGCATATTAGAGGAAACAAAGTAATGAAAAAACTATCGACATTTATTCTTTTGATCGCCGGCATCGCGTGCGGTGCACCGTCGGTAATGGCGGAAAACGCCGCATCCGCCACCGGCCATGCAAGCAAGAAATCAGCAAGCAAGAAGGTGGCCGCTGCGCACAAGCACGAGGCTCAGGAGATTGACGAAAAAGAACCTGACACCTCCGGACTCCAACCCACTGCTTTTAATTGCGAACTGGGCAACAAGATCACGATTTACAGCCATGCGAACGACGATCAGCAGATCGCCTTGAATTGGAACAAGCACACGCATCTCATGACGCGCGTGAGTACGACCACAGGCGCGCAACGTTTCGAGAACGCAAAGACCGGCCTGGTCTGGATCGGCATTCCTGCAAAGGGCATGCTGCTCGATTCCAAGCATGGAAGGCAGTTGGCCAACGAATGCAGGAATGCGGAGCAAGCTGCGCAGAAAGTTGCCGAAAAAAGCTGACAAGCAGCACACCCAATTCATGACAAACAGGGTGCACATGCACCCTGTTTGTGCTGTTTGAAATTCGCTAGTCACCCATTCAGTTTTAATAACTAAGGAGAGGCTATGTCCCGCAACACTCTGAACACGCTTAAGGAATTCACGATTTCCGGCTCCCGGAAAGGCAAGTTCTACTCCCTCCCGTCGCTGGAAAAAAAGCTTGGCATCAATATTTCGCGTTTGCCGGTATCGATCCGCATCGTGCTGGAGTCGGTGCTGCGCAATTGCGACGGCAAGAAAGTGACCGAAGAGCATGTCAGGCAACTTGCGAACTGGAGTCCGACCGCCGCGCGCGTCGATGAGATTCCATTCGTCGTTGCACGCGTAGTGTTGCAGGACTTTACCGGCGTCCCACTCCTCGCCGATCTTGCCGCGATGCGCGGTGTCGCATCCAGGATGGGCAAGAAGCCGAAGAACATCGAACCGCTGGTTCCGGTCGACCTCGTCGTTGACCACTCCGTGCAGATCGATTATTACCGAGACAAGAAAGCGCTCGACCTGAACATGAAGCTGGAATTCCAGCGCAACAACGAGCGCTACCAGTTCATGAAGTGGGGCATGCAGGCATTCGATACCTTTGGCGTAGTGCCGCCGGGTTTCGGCATCGTGCACCAGGTGAATCTGGAATACCTGGCGCGCGGCGTGCACAACAAGGGCGGCGTGTTTTACCCGGACACCCTGGTTGGGACGGACTCCCACACCACCATGATCAACGGTATCGGGGTCGTGGGCTGGGGTGTGGGCGGCATCGAAGCGGAAGCCGGCATGCTGGGTCAGCCGGTCTACTTCCTGACACCGGATGTGGTTGGCGTCAATCTGACCGGCATGCTGCGCGAAGGCGTGACGGCAACCGACCTCGTCCTTACCATCACCGAACTGCTGCGCAAGCACAAGGTCGTGGGCAAGTTTGTCGAATTCTTCGGCGAAGGCACTGAATCCCTGTCGACCACCGACCGTGCCACCATCGCCAACATGGCACCGGAATATGGTGCGACGATGGGCTTCTTCCCGGTTGATGACACCACCATCGACTACTTCCGGGGCACGGGCCGCAGCAAGGCGGAAATCGACGCATTCGAGTCCTATTTCAAGGCGCAGAAGCTGTTCGGTATCCCGAAAGCCGGAGAGATCGATTACAGCAGCGTCGTGACGCTCGATCTGGGCACCGTTGCTCCGTCGCTCGCGGGTCCGAAGCGTCCGCAGGACCGCATCGAAATCGGCCACGTCAAGGGCACCTTCGCCGATTTGTTCTCCAAGCCGGTTTCTGAAAACGGCTTCAACAAGAAGGCCGAGGACCTCGATGCCGTGTACGAAACTTCGGACGGAATCAAGATCAAGAACGGCGATGTACTGATCGCAGCCATCACATCGTGCACCAACACCTCTAACCCAAGCGTGCTGCTGGCAGCCGGCCTGTTAGCGAAAAAGGCGGTGGAAGCCGGATTGAAGGTCGACCCGCACATCAAGACATCGCTTGCACCTGGATCGCGCGTCGTGACCAAGTATCTGGAAGCGGCCGGCCTGCTGCCCTACCTGGAAAAACTCGGCTTCGGCGTGGCTGCCTATGGCTGCACCACCTGCATCGGCAATGCGGGAGACCTGACGCCGGAAATCAACGAAGCGATCGTGAAGAACGATATCGTTGCTTCTGCCGTGCTGTCGGGCAACCGTAACTTTGAAGCACGCATCCACCCGAATATCCGCTCCAACTTCCTGGCATCCCCGCCGTTGGTAGTCGCCTATGCAATTGCCGGCAACGTGACCAGGGACCTGATGACGGAGCCGGTCGGCAAGGGCAAGGGCGGCAAAGACATCTTCCTGGGGGACATCTGGCCGAACTCCGCGGAAATCGCCAAGCTGATGAAGTTCGCAATGAACGCCAGAACCTTCAAGGAAAACTATGCCGAAGTGAAGGAAGCGCCCGGCAAGCTGTGGCAACAGATCAAGGGCGTGGCGACAGGTGAAGTCTACAACTGGCCAAAATCGACCTACATTGCCGAACCGCCGTTTTTCCAGGATTTCGATATGCAGCCGAAAGCGGCAGCGAGCGGTATCGCTGCTGCGCGCGCGTTGGGCGTGTTTGGCGATTCGATCACCACCGACCACATTTCCCCGGCCGGATCCATCAAGGAAACCAGTCCCGCCGGCAAGTGGCTGATCGAAAACGGCGTCACGAAGGCCGACTTCAACTCCTACGGTTCACGCCGCGGCAACCATGAAGTCATGATGCGGGGCACCTTCGCCAACGTGCGGATCAAGAACCTGATGATCCCGCCGAAAGCGGATGGCTCCCGTGTCGAAGGCGGACTGACGCTTCATCAACCGAGCGGCGAGCAGATGTCGATCTACGATGCCGCGATGAAGTACATCAACGACGGTGTACCAACCATGGTATTTGCCGGCGAAGAGTACGGTACCGGCTCTTCGCGGGACTGGGCTGCGAAGGGAACGCAGTTGCTCGGCGTGAAGGCAGTAATTGCCCGCTCGTTCGAACGCATCCATCGCTCCAATCTAGTAGGCATGGGCGTGCTTCCGCTGCAATTCCTGGGCGACGACAGCGTGCAGTCGCTTGGCATTACGGGCAATGAAAGCTTCGATCTGACGGGCCTCGAAGGCGACATCAAGCCGCAACAGCAGGTAACGCTGGTTATCAACCGCGCCAACGGCGAGAAGCGGGAAGTCAAGGTTCTGCTGCGCATCGATACACCGATCGAAGTCGATTATTACAAGCATGGCGGTATCCTGCCGTTTGTTCTCCGGCAACTGCTTGTCGCCTGAGGCATCGTGTGAACACGCGGGCGTGACGGCTTGAGGTTCTGAGCTGCTCCAGCCCGCCTTGTCATGCAAGCGTGCTGTAAGAATGTCTGGGTATTCTTGCCCCCAATAGAAACGCCGGTTTCAACCGGCGTTTTCTTTATCGACATTCACTCTGGAGACATATTATGTGGAAGGTTTTTGTGGGCTTCATTGCCTTTGCACTTATCGCACTGTTCGTCATCATGAAAGGTGGCGACAAGGTTGACATGCAAGGTGAAGCCGGTCACGAGTCGTCCTCGGCTTCGGCAGTGGAGGCTCCGGCCGCCGCTGCGCCTGCTGCTTCTGCACCCGCAGCAGCCGCACCGGCCGCATCGAACTAAGCTTCGTTCGCCTCACAGAGCCGCATGGCCGTCCATGCGGCTTTTTTGTTTTTTACGGATATACTGAATTCGCGGTGTATCTGAAAGCCCGCTTCTTGCCTTCCAGGAACGCAACTGGATCCTTCGCAGAATTTCCGGTGGCGCATATTTTGGTAGCGACTTGTCGAATCCACTACAATACGATTCCCTTGCCTCACTCTTGATCCGTCATGCGCCGTCTCGCCAAAAGTTCTCCCAACAAACTGTCTGCCGACAGCCAACGCCTGGTTTCCCTTGCGCAAGGCATGGCGCAGGCTGCCAGCCGCCTGGAAGAACGTATCTGGGAACATTCCCTTGATACACTGCTCCACAAGACGCTGAAGAGCGCGCACCAGAACATGATCGATGCGGCACTTGAACATCTGTTCAAAACCGACCTTGATGCATACGACGTTCTGATGGAAGCCGTCGAGGCGGGCAGCGAATCGTGCACACTGGAACATGACGGAATTCACTATCATGCGCTCCTGATCGCCGCACCGGTCCTGGCCTGGACACGTTTTTCCATTGCCTCGGGCGGCATCAACGATGAGATGCTCGGCGTGCTTGGCGCACACCTGCACGGACATCTGCTGGCGGAGGGCACACGACTGGCAATGGTGCCGACCTTGTTCGCCATCGATCAGCTGCCTCGCAATCATGTCGAAACTTTTACCCTGACCCAGCGCATGGCGCAGGCGGCCGTCAAGGGAACCCATGTACGTGCGCCCAGCAATGCGCCCGAGACAGCGCCCTTCCTGGCCGATACGCGTTTTCTCCTCGCTGTAGTAGTGGCGCCCGTAGGCTCCCCGCTGTTCCGCTGGCAAGCGACACTGCATCCGAACGACCGCGCGCAGGCACTCGACGCATGGCGCGCGCAGGCGACGCCCAATATCACTTCGCTGCTGCCTGGCTGCGGGATCGAATTGCTGTTACCCGAAGCCTATTTCGTCGCATGCCGCGAAGCCGACAAGCAAATTCGCCCGGCGTCCATCCGCGCCGCTGTCCACTTCCTGACCAACACACTCGGAATTGAAGCGAACGGACTGCGCGCCATCATCGGCAGCTTCAGCGAAGATCCAGTCGGCGGGCGGGTCGATGAATATCGCATCGGCTTCACTCTGCGTCAAAACCCTGAAGTCATCTACGGCGTAGTCTGGCCGCTGTACGGGCAGGAAGACGAAGACCAGTCGGCCGTCACCACCTTCGAATCGCTGACCACGCCGGAAATCCTGGATACCGAACTGCGTACGCCGCTGGAGGAAATCATTGCGTTGCTGCGGGCCTGCGGGATCACCCATATCAAGCGCCACAATGAGCATTTCCCGATGGAGTTTTGCGACGATTGCGGCGCTCCGCTGTATCCGGATGCCGAGGCTGAACTGGTGCACGCCGAGATGCCGGAAGATGCTCCGGCCGGCACCGGGCATTTCCACTGACGCGAGCATTACGCCCCTGCCCGCTTGCCCATCACCACTTGCTAAAAGGATGGCGTAGCAAATTTGCATTGAAGTAGCGCGCATCATGCGTCACTTCTTCGCCAACCCAATCCGGCTTGGCGAATTCCTGCTGCTCCGACTGGAGCTCGATTTCCGCCACGACCAACCCGGCGTTCTCGCCCAGGAATTCGTCCACCTCCCATGTCATGCCTTGAAACGGAATGCGATAACGCCTCTTTTCGATGAGTGGGCGTTCGCAAAGACCATCAAGAAGGGCCTGCGCATCGGCAATAGGTATCGCATATTCCCACTCGGCCCGGCTGGCACCAAGATTGCGCCCCTTGATGGTCAAGGTCGCCGCATCGCCTTCGATACGCACACGCACAGTACGTTCGGCCACCGATGACAAATAGCCCTGGCGCAGCAGTACGCCCTGCCCCAATGCCTTCCAGCATTCGTCGCGTACCAGGAACTTGCGTTCGATCTCTATTCCCATGGCGATTCCTTCTCCAGGCAGCGGAGGATCGGCTGAAGAATCGCCTTTCCCAGCTTTGCGCTGCGCGCGCCATTCCAGCCGACTTTGTCGTCCGGCAGATTCGCATTGTCTTTGAACGGCATCTCCAGGGTGAGCGAAACGCACTTGAAGGTGTGGCCGACATATTTCGAGGCAAGCTGCAGCATGTCCTCCTTGTACTTGCTGGCGGCATAGCCATGCACTGTCTGGAAGTCCGGACTGGCCTGGGCAAAGCTGTCGATGAACGCCTGCTGCTCCGCTTGCTGCTGCGGGCTGAACCCCTCGAGCATTTCACAGCCGGCGACGAAAACATAGGGCAGGCTTTCGTCTCCGTGGATATCGAGAAACAGATCGCATCCGACTTCATGCATTTTGTTCTTGACGACAAACACTTCGGGACTGCGCTCCAGCGACGGTGACACCCACTCGCGGTTGAGGTTTGCACCGGCCGCATTGGTCCGCAAATTGCCGCGCACCGAACCATCCGGATTCATGTTCGGCACGATGTAAAACACGGCATTTGCGAGCAATTTTCTTGCGAGCGGATTGTATCGGTCGAGCAGTGCATCGATCATGCCGTCGACGAACCATTCCGCCATGGTTTCGCCGGGGTGCTGACGCGCAATCACCCAGACCTTCTTGCGCGCCGAGGGATCACCGATGATGGCCAGGTTGATGTCGCGGCCATCAGCGGTACTGCCGAGATCGTGCACACGGCCAGAGCCGGTACTCTCGACCTTGCACAACAGTTCCAGATGGCGCTCCCACGAGTAAGGCTCGAAGTAGGCGAAGTAGACGCTGTCCCGCTCCGGAGTATGCGTCACGGTCAACACCTGCCCGTCGTAGCTGGTCGGCACGCGGAACCAGTTTTTCCTGTCGTAGCTGGCGACAGCACGATAATTGGTCCAGCCTTGCGGGAACGCCGCCTTGCCGGCATTCAGGAAGCGCATGGTGCATGCTTGTCCACGGGCACCCTGCAAGCGGAAATAAAACCACTGGAGGAAGTCCGCGTGCGAATCCTGACGGATATTCAGTTCAATGGCATCCGGCATATTCGCCTTGATGACTTCGATGGCGCCTGCGTCAAATAGATCGCTGATTTTGATGGTCATGCTGGATTGGCTCCAGCCTGCTGGCTCGTGTCGAGCATGCGGCTGAGATGTTGATTGATCAGCTTGCTATTCTGCGGGTTTTATTCTGCGCCGCAAAGCCCGAAGCGGGCGTTCGGGCTTGCAATGGTGAAAAGCTTCCCGGGTCTGCTATAATTACGTCCTTCGTCGGGGCGTAGCGCAGCCTGGTAGCGTACTTGCATGGGGTGCAAGGGGTCGGGAGTTCGAATCTCCCCGCCCCGACCAGAAACATCAAAGGGTTACAGATCAAAAGTCTGTAACCCTTTTTCGTTTTCGGCTTCCCGTTTTCGGCCTCTGTATGCCGCTCAATGCAACTTGCTGCGATCCGGTTGCGCCAGCGAGGAAATTTCCTCCATGGTCCGATCGACCTGCGCGGAATGTTGGGTTGGAAGATCGCCAAGTGACACGATGCCGACAAGTTCGTGCGTATCATGATCCACGCCCCCCCCCGCGAAAAAGGCATTCCAGCCTGAAAAGCGCCAGACATTTCCAACGTGACGTTCTTTCGCGCGTCAACAGGGGCATCAAATGCATGAAGAAAAAAAAAGGGTTACGAAAACGTAACCCTTAAAACTGCTGGGGAAAAAGACTACCTTTCCAACACACTCAAACAACAACAAAATGGTTGACCGCAGCGCCTATGAAACAGACGCCGCGCTAAATCTTCCCGTCCCTTCCTTGCCAATACGCGTCGCGCAATTCGCGCTTCAGCGTCTTGCCGGCCGCATTGCGCGGAAAGGCGTCCATGATGACAACGTCGCTGACCCGTTGATAACGCGCGCTGACCCGAAGATTGGTCCACTCCTTGATTTCTTCTGCCGTCACGTTCCGCGACGGCTTCAGCACAACAGCGGCCAGGGGCGTCTCGCCCCACTTGTCATGCGGCACGCCAAACACCGCAACCTCCTGCACATCCGGATGGCGCACCATGATGTCCTCGATGTCGCGCGGATAAATCTTCACGCCACCACTGTCGATCATTTCCTTCTTGCGATCGACAAGATACAGATAACCGTCTTCATCCGTATAGCCTAGATCGCCGGTGCGCAACCAGCCATCCTGCATCGCCTGTGCCGTCAGGTCCGGCCGCTTGAAATAGCCCGGCATCAGCAATGGACTGCGGCCGACGATCTCTCCGATCTGATTCGGGCCTGCAATCTCGCCGTTCTCCAGTTCGATGCGCATGTCGGAAAACGGCGGCGGCACGCCGACCGATCCCTGTTTGCGAATCGCGTCATCACGGTCGAGGATCGTGACGAATCCCTCCGTGAGACCGTAGAGTTCGTAGAAGCGCCCGGGCAGATAAGCGTTCAACGCGTTCTTGTGCTCATTATGCAAAGGCGCACCGAGCGACAGGATCATCTGCAGCGACTGCATTTCTTCCGGATTGAATCGCGGCGACGCCATCATCGCGATGATCTGCGACGGCACCATCATCGTATGCGTGACCTTGTCGCGCTTGATGGTGTCGATCAACGCCTCGACATCGAACTGTGGATGGAGGATATACGTCGCACCCTTATAGAAGCATGGCATCAGGGTCGTGAATGCGCCATTGAAGACTATCGATCCGGTGTGCAGCACAATGGACTCCGGCCCGATGCGAAACGCATTGGCCATCAAGGTGCAATAGTTCGCGCGGATCTGGTGGGTATGCACAATACCTTTTGGCAGGCCGGTCGTGCCACTGGTGTACATGATGTTATAGATGTCATCCGCTGACAGTTCGGAGATTCGCGGTTCGACCTCGCTTGTGTTGGTGAAGCTCGCATAGTCTGCATATCCTGGGGCAGCGCCATCAACCAGCACGACGCGCCCTTCACCCAGTCGTTCAAGTCCCGGCCTGACTTCATCAACGACCGGACGCAATGCATTGTTCGTGAACAACAGGACCGCATCCGAATCGCCAAGCAAGCTCGCAAGGCCGGCGCCGAGCAGCATCGGCGACAAGGGGACAAGCACTGCGCCAGTCTTCGCCGCGGCCCAGTAGATATCCAGCAGTTCCAGGCAATTCGGCAATAGCGTGGCCACTTTCTGGCCCTTTTCAATGCCGAGTTCTTGCATCGCATTGGCCAGCCGATTGACTCTGCGATTGAAGGCATCGTAGGTCAGGCGGGTTTCGCCAAACACAATCGCCTCATGCTGCGGGCGATAGTGTGCGTGGTGTGTTATCAAATCTCCGATATGCATACGTCTCTTCTGCGTTGATGAATCTGAAATCGTAATCAGGTTTCCGGCTCGACTTTCGTCGCGCTAGCGAAGCAGCCTTCCATCCTTGCCGATCACGGTAATCTCGACAAAACGTGAACCGACATGGGTGGTCGGCGAGAAGTTCACGGTGAATCCGCCCGTGTCGAAGGCATGCAGCGTCTCAAGCGCGCGGATCACCTTTTCACGTGTCGGATTGGGTCCGGCGCGGCGAAGTCCCTCGACCAGCACCTTGGCGCCGACAAACTCTTCAAAGCTGGTGTACGACAGCTCCGTCTTCGGCGGCGCATACTTTTTCATCGCCTGCTGGTATTCCCTCACGATGGCGACCGTCGCGGAATAAGGAAACGGCATTACCTGTGCAATGCCGATCCCGCGCGCATTGTCGTTGCCGATCAGACGAGCAATCTCTTTCGGATTCACGACGGAGATGTTCACCAGTTGGGCCACGGTCGATACGGCACGAATCTGCTTGCTGAAGGCCGCTGTGCTCTTGTTGACCGAGATCATCACGACCGCCTGCGGGTTGGCCTTCGCGATGGCATTAACCGCATCCGTAACCTTATCCGTATTCTTTTCGTAGGCGCCCGTCGCCGCAATTTCCAGGTTGCGTTTTTTCAAAGCAGCTTCGACGCCCGCCAGCCCAGCCCTTCCGAAGGGATCATCCTGATACATCACGCCAATGCGTTTCATGTTCAGCATGACGAGTTGATTGACGATGCCCTCGGCCTCGTCCGCATAGCCGGCACGAATATGGAAAATATTCGGATTGAACGGCGTGCGCAGGTTCTCTCCCCCGGTATAAGGAGCAACCAGCGCGATATTGGCCTTCTCCAGGATCTTCTGATTCAACAGCTCGCCAACATTGCCTGTTCCAGCAAAACCGATCAGCGCAAGCGCGTCTTCCTTGTCGATCAATTCCCTGGTGCGATGCACTGTTTCATCGATCTTGTAGCCGTCATCCTTCACGACATGGCGGATCTTCTTGCCATGGATGCCGCCTTGATCATTGATGTAGTCGAAATAGACCCTGGCGCCAAGGACCATGTCCTTGCCAGTGTCGGCCAGCACGCCGCTCAAGGGGGCCACTTGTCCAATAACGATGTCATCCGCACACCATGCACTTATAGCCAGAGACGTCCCGAGACATGCGACCGCCAAGCGCAACCAGACAAGTGACTTGTTCATGCTATCCCTCCATTGTTTTGATCACCGCTGCAGTGACAGGAGCTGGAGCGGATTTGCTTTTCTTCTTGCTCAACTCCACCAGTTCGCCGACGATGCCGCGCCGGAAGGCGAGCACGCAGACAATAAAGATGAAACCGGTGACGATCGTGACCGACTCGCCGATGGAGCGGAACCAGTCGATGCTGGTCAGCGTCGCCAGCCATTCGCCCAGATCGCCCAATTTGTTTTCCAGCGCAATGATGACAATCGCTCCCACGATTGGGCCGGCAAGCGTGCCGAGGCCGCCGACCAGCGTCATCAGCACGACCAGGCCCGACATCGTCCAGTGCACGTCGGTCAAGGTTTCGAAGCCCAGCACCACGGTCTTGGTGGCTCCGGCAAGGCCGGACAGGGCGGCAGACAGGACAAAGGCGAGCAGCTTGTATTTGTCGACGTCGTACCCGAGCGAAATCGCGCGCGGCTCGTTCTCCTTCACCGCCTTCAACACTTGTCCGAAGGGCGAATGGACCGTGCGCACGATCAGCGCGAAACCCGCGATAGCGATTGCCAGGACAACGTAATACAAGCTCATGTCATTGGACAGATCCATCATGCCCAGCAGCTTCCCGCGCGGCACGCCCTGCAATCCATCCTCGCCGCCGGTGAATGGCGCCTGCAGGCAGACGAAGAACAGCATCTGCGCCAGCGCCAGCGTGATCATGGTGAAGTAGATACCCTGACGGCGTATGGCGAGCATGCCCATGACCAGTCCGATCAATGCAGCGGTCGCTACACCGGCGACCAGCCCGATCTCGAACGGCAAGCCTATCGACTTGATCGCGTAGCCGGCTACATAACCCGCGCCGCCGAAGAAGGCTGCATGGCCGAAGGACAGCAGACCGGTAAAACCGATCAGCAGATTGAAGGCGCAGGCAAACAAGGCGAAGCACAGTACCTTCATCAGGAATACCGGGTAAACCACAAAGGGTGCCGCCAGCGCCGCTGCCAGCGCAATTGCATATCCGACTTTCTTGTTCATCCTCACGCTCCTCTTATTTCTCTTTGCCAAACAAGCCTGCAGGACGAATCATCAACACGATTGCCATGATGATGAAGACCACAGTTGCCGATGCTTCCGGATAAAAAACCCGGGTCAGGCCCTCGATCACGCCCAAGCCTAGGCCTGTGACGATGGAACCCATGATGGATCCCATGCCGCCGATCACGACCACCGCGAACACCACGATGATCAGGTTGGAACCCATCAGTGGCGACACCTGGATCACCGGTGCGGCCAGCACGCCGGCGAAGGCGGCGAGCGCGACACCGAAGCCATAGGTGAGCGTCACCATCAGCGGCACGTTGATGCCGAAGGCTTCCACCAGCTTCGGATTCTCCGTGCCGGCGCGCAAATAGGCGCCAAGTTTGGTCCGCTCGATAACGAACCATGTGGCAAGACAAACGACGACCGAAGCAACGACCACCCATGCGCGATAGTTCGGCAAGATCATGAAGCCCAGATCGGTCGCTCCCATCAGCGCGTTCGGAACAGAGTAAGGCTGCCCCGACACACCGTAAAACGAGCGGAACAAACCTTCGACCATGAGCGTGATGCCGAAGGTCAGCAGCAGGCCGTACAGGTGATCCAGCTTGTACAGCCAGCGCAACATAGTCTTTTCAATGATGATCCCGAAGATGCCCACCAGGATGGGCGCGGCAATCAGCATCACCCAATAACTGAGGCCGAAATAACTCAAGCCCATCCAGGCCAGAAATGCGCCCATCATGTACAGCGCGCCGTGAGCGAAATTGATCACGTTGAGCAGACCGAAGATCACGGCAAGACCGAGCGACAGCATCGCGTAGAACGATCCATTCACCAGGCCCAGCAGCAGCTGGCTCAACATCGCTTGCAGAGGAATACCGAAAATTTCCATAACGACTTTGCAAAAGAACGCCACAGCGCGTGCGGCATGAAATAGAAGAATGAATTGACCGGCGCGCCCCGCTCGGCGCGCCGATTCGGCTCAACTTACTTCCAGAGTGCGCACTTGGATTCGGCCTTGGTGGTAAAGGCCTGGTCGCCCGGAATCGTCTCCGCGACCTTGTAGTAATCCCACGGATACTTCGATTCCGATGCTTTCTTCACTTCCATCAGGTACATGTCGTGCACCATGCGTCCGTCCGGACGGATCACGCCGTTCTTGGTGAACATGTCGCTGATCTTGGTCTTCTTCAGCTGAGCCAGTACTTTGTCCGAATCGTCGGTGCCGGCGGCCTTCACGGCTTTCAGGTACTGCGAGGCGGACGAGTAATCGGCGGCCTGCAGAGAGGAAGGCTCGCGCTTCACCTTGTCGAAGAAGCGCTTGGACCAGGCGCGGGTATCGTTATTCATGTCCCAGTACCAGCTGTCGGTCAGGTACATGCCCTGCGTCAGGTTCAAGCCGAGCGAGTGAATGTCGTTGATGAACATCAGCAAGCCGGCCAGCTTCATCGACTTGTTGATGCCGAATTCGTTGGCTGCCTTGATCGCATTGACCGTGTCGCCGCCCGCATTGGCCAGGCCCAGGATCTGCGCCTTGGAGGATTGTGCCTGCAGCAGGAAGGACGAGAAGTCGGATGCCGACAGCGGGTGCTTGACGCTGCCCAGCACCTTGCCGCCGTTGGCCTTCACCACCGCAGCCGTGTCATTTTCGAGCGAAGCGCCGAACGCGTAGTCCGCAGTCAGGAAGAACCAGGTCTTGCCGCCCTGCTTCACGACCGCCGAGCCGGTACCTTTCGCGAGTGCGACGGTATCGTATGCATAGTGGACGGTGTACGGCGAGCACTCTTCATTGGTCAGGCGGGCCGTGCCGGCACCGATGGCGATGAAGGGTTTCTTCTTTTCGGCAGCGACCTTGGCCATGGACAGGCTGGTGGCGGAGTTGGTGCCGGCGATCAGCACGTCGACGCCTTCGCGGTCGAACCATTCGCGCGCCTTCGAGGCAGCGATGTCGGCCTTGTTCTGGTGATCGGCGGTAACGAGCTCGATCTTCTTGCCGTTGATCGATCCGCCTGCATCGGCGATAGCCATCTTGATTGCTTCGGCGCCGCCCGGACCGTCGATGTCCGCGTACAGGCCCGACATGTCGGTGATGAAGCCAATCTTGATCGTATCACCGGAAATCTGCGCGTTTGCAGTACCGCCGATGCCGGCGAAGACGGATGCGACGGCGAGAGTGATCACGGTTGATTTGAGTTTCATTATTTCTCCTCTGTTTTAGGTAGTGTTACAACGGCACATCTATTCTCAGACACCCAGCAGTTCGTGCAGAACAGGCATCTTCGACTCCAGCTGCGATGATGCAAAGGACTCGACAATATGCCCGTGCTCCATCACATAAAACCGATCCGCCAGGGGTGCGGCGAAGCGGAAGTTCTGTTCCACCATCACGATCGTGTAGCCCTTTTCCTTCAGGGTAGTGATCATGCGTGCGAGTGCCTGCACGATGACGGGTGCCAGGCCCTCGGAAATTTCATCCAAGAGCAAGAGACGCGCGCCGGTGCGCAGGATGCGCGCCACGGCCAGCATCTGCTGCTCGCCGCCGGACAGGCGTGTGCCTTGGCTGGAACGACGTTCTTCGAGATTCGGAAACATCTTGTAGATCTCCTCGACTGACATGCCCTTCGAGGTCTTCGACACCATCGGCGGCAACATCAGGTTTTCCTCGGTGGACAAGGACGAGAAGATGCCGCGCTCTTCCGGGCAATATCCGACGCCGAGATGGGCGACCTTATGCGTCGGCAAGCCGATCGATTCAACGCCGTTGAGCTTGATCGATCCCTCGCGCGTGCCAGTCAGCCCCATGATGGAGCGAAGAGTCGTCGTGCGTCCCGCGCCGTTGCGCCCGAGCAGGGTAACGACTTCGCCCGGCTGCACGGACAGATTGACGTCATGCAGAATATGCGACTCGCCGTACCAGGCCTTGAGGTTCTTGATTTCAAGTGCAGCCGCAGCCATCAATGCGCTCCTTCCAGTTCGCCCGCGCTGGTGCCCATGTAGGCTTCCATCACCTGCGGATTGCTCGATACTTCTTCGTAGGTGCCTTCAGCGAGCAGCGATCCGCGCTGAAGGACAGAAATCTTGTCGCAGATACCCGACACGACGCTCATGTTGTGCTCCACCATCAGGATGGTGCGGCCGGTCGAGACCTTCTTGATCAATTCGGTGACGCGGTGGACGTCCTCATGGCCCATGCCCTGGGTCGGCTCGTCGAGCAGCATCAGCTCAGGTTCCATCGCAAGGGTCGTCGCAATCTCGAGCGCGCGCTTGCGTCCGTAAGGCAAGTCCACGGTCATGGTGTCGGCGAAGCTCTCCAGATCGACTTCGGCCAGCAGTTCGAGCGCGCGCTGATTCAACTGCGCCAGCGTCCGTTCGCTCTTCCAGAAATGGAAGGAAGTGCCGAGCGCGCGCTGCAAGCCGATGCGCACGTTTTCAAGGACCGTAAGATGCGGAAAGACAGCGGAGATCTGGAACGAACGAATCACACCCCGATGCGCGATCTGTTCGGGTGCCAATGCAGTAATATCGTCGCCGTTGTATAAAATCGATCCCGCCGTCGGCGTCAGGAATTTCGTCAGCAGGTTGAAAAACGTCGTCTTGCCCGCGCCGTTCGGCCCGATCAGGGCGTGAATAGAACCGCGCCTGACCTTGAAGTTGACGTCATTTACTGCGATGAACCCCTTGAAGCCTTTGGTCAGGTTCCTCGTCTCAAGTATGACTTCGCTTGCCATCCATTTTCTCCAATGTTGCTGCGTTGCTTGTTGCGCTTTTCATGCGTGTTGCGCGAGGCTCCGCACACGCCGGCCTTGTCGTGTTGGATCGTGCCGGACGCGTGCGCTCTCACGACCGATCAGTTCGGAATCGCGAGCGTATTGTTTTCAAAGCTGATCGTGTTGGCTGCCGCGGGCGTCGTCGCGATCGACGGCATGTTGGCAGCCGTGAGCGCCGGCGCCGAACCGGGACTGCCTCCGCGTGGCGTGGTACGCACAACCTGACTGCCAGGCAGCGCGGTGCCGTTATTCAGGTAAGCCCACATTCTGTCGAGCGCCTGAATCAGGTAGTAATGCAGCGGGATCAGCCTGCTGTCATAGCCGGGCAACAGCGGATTGTCGATAAAGGTGTCGAAGTGGTTGGCGTTCTCCACCTCGATATAGCGCGCGTTGGCACCGGAACCTGACATCTGCAATGTGCCGAAATAAGCGCGCGAGGTCTGGTTGATCGGGAGAAGTGCATCGCTTCGCCCTGCGACGATCAGGGTCGGCTTGTTGCGCAGGTTGCCATTGAGCTGAACTTCCGCGATACCTTGCTGTACGCGCTGCGACTTCGCAAGCATGTCGCCGGTCAGCGCAGCACCGGTTACCGGATCTTTGCCCGTGACAAGCGCACGCTGGCAGAGAGCGCCGTCAAGCGCGAAATCCGTCAGGTTGGTCGAGGGCGAGGTGGCAAGCAGATCGAGTTTGGCGCCGCCAACCGAGTCGTTATAGACAATGTTGACGCCGCTGGTCGGCGGAACGCCATTGCCGGAACCGAACAAGCCAGCTTGCACGGCCGGATTTTGTGCAGCCACATTGCCGCTGGAATCGGTTGCTGCGAAGCTGAAGCCGCACAGATTGTCGGCTACACCAAACCGGCCAAGTGCGTTGGTATAAGTCATCGCGATCGAGGGTGTAGCGAGGCGATAGTGTGACGAGTGCAATACGTCCTGCTCCGCCTCCCATCCATAAGCATGCATCTTTGCCAGTGCATCGGCTGCCTGCTCGGCAGTGGTTGCGCCCGACAACAGCCCTTTTGCCGCCAACGCCGAGCAACGGTTCGTCGCGTTAGTGGTTGACAGCAAAGCGGAGCCCGGGCTGTTCGGCACTGCGAGCGATGCGCATCCCTGGTACAGGTTGGCGTAGGTGAAGTAGTCGATCAGTGGCTTGCCAATCGTGCTGACTGCCGTACTGCCGCGCTTGATGGTCAGGCCCGCGGTGGATTTCGGCTGGGCGTTCGGCTCTGTCACCACGACTGCGTCGATGAAACCTTGCGTGTCCTGCTCGGCCGCCATCAGCGCAGCACCGGCGCCATTCGACACGCTCGAAGCGATGACCTTGGTATTCGACGGTGCGATCGTGCGCACCTTCACACCACCGGAGCTGGTGCCGTATTGCTCGTTGAGGACATAGAAAGCGAACTCGACGGCCTGCAATGTGTTCTTGCCCCAATCCTTTTCCGGATTCTGCTGTGAATGGGCGTGCTTGTAGGCGACGCGGTTCGGGAACAGCGCATTGTAGGCAGTGCGAGCCGCGTCGGTCAGTACGGCCTTGAAGTGCGCGGCAGTTCCCGCTGTCGCGGCATCGGCTGGCACGCCGGTGATCAGCGTGACCTTGTTGGCCATCAAATCGTGATAGCCATTGCCGGTGCCCTTGTCGGTGTAGGCAACCGCACAACCGTGCTTGAGGCCCCATTCGCCGGACGTACCGATCGCGCCGTAAATTCCGCGCGAGCCGGACGAAGTTGCAGTGACCACGCACGGCTTGCTGGCATCGAAAGTATTCGGAACCTGGACCATCAACACGACATTCTGCAGCCCGCTGCCATCGTCGGCATAAGCAATGTATTCCTTGCCCGCGATCTTGCCGGAACCGGTGGTCGCGACGCCATCCGTGCCCACGTTCGGCCCGAACAATGTGCCGTACCCTCCGTTTGCGTTGACATCGACCAGCGCGCGGTAGTTGTTGTAGATGGCCGACTTGCGCAGTTCCGACGCAGTCGGGCTGGAAGCATTGGCAAAGGCCGGTGCCGCGCCTTGCAGACCGCTCGTGCCGAGACCTGCGGTGAGCAGGTCATCGCTGTTGCCGTCGTAGGTCTGGCTGCTGACGCTGCCCTTCACAAACGAAGGCAGTGTATTCACCTGACCCAGTTCGATCGGCGACGAGTCGCCGCCACCACATCCGGCAAGCAGCCCTGCTGCCACCAATGAAGAAAATCCCAATGTCCTGCGTGTCGCCATGTCGTCTCGCTCCTTGAAGGTGCCCGCCGTTGCCAGCCGGGCTGTTGATTTTTTTTGGAACTTCACACCGCACAACCGATACTTTCCGTCTCTACAATGTCATCCCTCCGCATACTTCGATGACCGCACCATTGATGTAACTCGCTTCATCCGATGCGAGAAAGGCGAAGGTGCTCGCGATCTCTTCCGGTTTGCCAAGCCGACCAAGCGGCACGCGCTCTTCCAGCTCGCGAATGACTTTCTCCGGCATTGATTTGAGAATGGAGGTTTCGATGAATCCAGGGCAGACCGCATTGACACGGATGCCATGCCGCCCCAGTTCGCGCGCCCAGGTTTTTGCCATGCCGATGACACCGAACTTGCTGGCCGCGTAATTGGTCTGTCCGAAGTTGCCGTAGATGCCGACGATCGATGAGGCGTTGAGGACCACGCCCGCCTTCCTCTCGATCATGGCGTCCACCACGGCCTTGGTGCAGTTGTAGGTGCCCTTCAGGTTGACGTCGATGACCTTGTCGAACTGTTCGTCGGTCATCTTCTTGAGTTGCGCATCGGCGACAATGCCGGCGTTGTTGACGAGCACGTCGATATGCCCGTAGCTGGTCAAGGCGCTGCGCACCATCGATTCGATGCTCTCCGCCTTGGTTACGTCTACCTTGAAGCCAATCGCCTGCCCGCCTTGCAGGCGGATCTGCGCAACCGTTTCAGCCACTGAATCGTCGAGGTCGCAAACAACGACCTTCGCGCCCTCCCGTGCAAACTTGAGTGCGGTTGCCTTGCCGATACCTTTGCTTGCGCCCGTGATGAGCGCTACCTTGTTTGAGAGCCGCACCTTGCCTCCGTCATCAACTTCCAGAAAGATGAAGGCAAGCAGGTTTTTGGTTTGACTGCATCAGCTTGGCCACCATCAGCGAATAATCACTAATGGCAATTGCCGTGCCAATGAAACTAAGCCTTTGATTTAAAAGGAATTAGACCAAGACGATCAACATAATGACCGGTAGAGAAGCCAAATGTGAAGGAAAATGTGCTCAAACTTTAAACACATTTAAGTTATATCTTGATATCTCTTTGAATTATAACGGATTTCAAAAATGTCTGTTAATTGTACATATGTCTATTAATCAGACAACAACTTGAAATCGGTGATTTTTTGATAGAGGGTTGCCCGCGAAATGCCGAGCAGTCGCGCGGCCAATGCCTTGTTGCCTCCAGTGCTTTCCAGCGCTGATCGAATCGCCTGCTTCTCTACTTCAGCGACAGCGTCGGCCAGCGGACGAATGCTTGCCTTGGAATCGCCGTTTGTCGTTGCGCCACTCGGCAACGTCGTCTTGGAATCCATCGAGAGAATGGTCGCAAAATCCTCCGCGGACAGCGCGATACTGTCCGTCAACATTCCCGCCTGTTCCAGTGCGTTGCGCAGTTCGCGCACGTTGCCGGGCCAACTATACGAGGCGAGGAAAGCGCGCGCCGATGGCGTGAGCTCCCGTTGCGGCATGCCGGTGCGCGTCGCAATCTGCTCCAGAAGATGTTCGCACAAGGCGTCCAGATCGCCGAGTCGCTCTCGCAAAGGCGGCAGAAGAATGGGCAGCACGTTCAACCGATAATACAAGTCGGACCGGAACTTTCCATCGGCGACCAGCTGCTTGAGGTCATGACTGGTGGCTGCGATCACCCGTACATCCACCTTGATGATCTTGTTGGACCCGAGCGGTTCGATTTCCTGTTCCTGCAAGACGCGCAACAACTTGGCCTGCACCTGCAATGGCATGTCGCCCACCTCATCGAGGAACAATGTTCCGCCATCGGCGATCTTGAATTTCCCATCCCTTCCCTTGCGATCCGCTCCGGTGTATGCACCCGGCGCCACGCCGAAGAATTCCGCCTCCAGCAGGGTCTCAGGCACTGCCGCAATGTTGATGCCGACAAAAGCCTTGCCGGCCCGGCCCGATGCGGCATGAATGCCGTGCGCGAGCAGTTCCTTGCCGCTGCCGGTTTCGCCGAGCAGCAGCACCGTGGTGTCAAGTTGTGCCGCCCTCCGAGCACGATGCTTGAGCTCGAGCGAGACCGGGCTGACGCCGACAAAGCTGGATATGGAGTACTTGGTATGGCGCAGCTGCGCCAGCTCTTTCTTGGTATTGGCCAGCGCCCACTGCAGTTCGGCGAACTTCGACACCAGCGGCTTCAGGCGCTGCAAGCGGTCATACAGCGCAAATCCAAGCGCGCCGATAATCTTGCCGGCCTCATCCTTCATGGGAATCCGCATTACCACCAAAGGCTGGTCACGGATCATCATGATGTCCAACAGAATAGGTCTGCCGGTCTGCACGACCTCGCGCATGCGGCTATTCGGAATGATCTCTTCCACGGGTTTCCCCAGCGCGTCGTCCGGACTCTTGAGCCCGAGGAACGCCACGTATTTGTCATTGATCCAGGCGATGCGCCCCTGATCATCGACCGCCATGGTTCCTTCACAGGAATCATCGAACAAGTCGAGAAGAGATTGCATTCCTACCCGCAGGAAGCTGTCCACGTCCCAGGAAGAACCGACAGACGTCTTCATATCATCTCCATCTTGACCATTGGGAAAACCGATTCCAAGCTAACAAGTTTGCCTGATTATAGATGCTCTTCGGCAACATTGTCTTCAAGCCTACGTTTTGCCACGCCCGTGCGATTTCCTTGCCTGTCCAAAACCGAACACAGCATAGTCCAACCAAGGTGATAAATATGCAAATGAATAGTCCGTATGGCTGAACGCTTGAGACGTTTTTCGCTCTTAATGACAGGGCCAGACATGGTCGCAGCGTGATACCGCCTCAACACAAGGATCCAATTTGCGCGTCGATCTCCTGACAAATTGTGTAAGCAATCGGTACGGCTCATGACCTAAGCCAATGCGATAGCCGAGCTTCGCCCTGCGCTCTTGAATTGTTGCAGGGTCTATCAGATTACGATGCAGCAAGGCAGCAGCCGGATCCACCTAAGGGATGCAATCCACGGACCACCGCGCTTTCCGTCGCGCGCTACCTCTATTGCCCGTCTCACTCGCGAGATACTCCAAACGTATGGCAAGTTCGGGCTGTTCGAATTAACGCACTGCAAGGTAAATCCCCAATGGGCGAACATCTGGTTCAATTTTATGATGATGAGGCATTCCTTGTTGAGGAGATATGGGGCTTCATCGGCCCATGCCTGCATGCCGGGAACGTGGCTGTTGTCATCGCATCGAAGCCACGTCTCGACAGCCTCGAAAGAAAATTCTCGCCAGGCCTGGTACCAGGAAGCGCTTTCAAATCCGCATGTGATCAATATTTTTCTCTCGACGCACAGGAGACACTGTCACGGATCATGATCGACGGCTGGCCGGACGACATCCTCTTCAAGGAAGTCCTCGGCGAAGTGATGAAGCGCGCATCGAAACAAGGTAAACGACATGTGCATGCGTACGGAGAAATGGTGGCATTACTGTGCACGGAAGGCAGGCAGGACGCAGCGATTCGTCTCGAACAGTTATGGACCGATCTGGCACGCGAATATCCATTCTCGCTCCTTTGCGGTTATCCGATGAATGTTTTCTCCAGCGAAGAGCACAGCAAGACCTTCACGGCGATCTGCGATGCGCACACCCACGTACAACCCGCGGAGGGTTTTCGTCTTCCTGCGAACGAAGACGAATTGCATCGCGCGATCGCCACTCTGCAACAGAAATCGAATGCACTTGAATCCGAAGTGGCGCGGCGCAAAGAGACCGAGCATGCATTGCAGCGCAGAGAACAGGAACTGTCCGACTTTCTGGAGAATGCCCTTGAAGGCATGCATCGCGTTGGCCCGGATGGCACGATCCTTTGGGCGAACCGGACCGAACTGGAACTGCTCGGATATGCGCCCGAAGAGTTTATCGGTCACCATATCGCCGAATTCCATGCCGACCGTGAGGCGATCGACGACATCTGCAGCAAGTTGCGGTCCGGCGAGACGCTGTACGATTACCCGGCCAGAATGCGCTGCAAGGACGGATCAATCAAGCATGTACTGATGCGTTCGAACGCTTTGGTTTTGGACGGCGAGTTCGTCTCCACGCGCTGCTTGATGCGCGACGTGACAGACCGCGTTCGGCTGGAAGAAGAACTTGCTCGGAAACTGCATGAACTGGCCGACATCGATCGGCGCAAGGATGAATTTCTTGCGATGCTCGGTCACGAATTGCGCAATCCGCTCGCACCCATCATGAACTCGCTCGAGCTGATGCGCATTTATGGCACAGACATGACTCTCGTCGCGCGTTCACGCGAGACAATTGCACGGCAGGTGTCCATCCTGACACGTCTGGTCGATGATCTTCTTGATGTCTCGCGCATCACCCGCGGCAAGATCACACTCAAAATGGAAAGGATCTCGCTCGACTTCGTTGTCGAACGCGCAATTGAAATCGCCAGGCCGCTCATCAACGAACGGCGACACCATCTCACAATAAACCTGCCAGCCGATCCCGTTTACCTCCACGGAGACTCAGCCCGCCTGGCGCAAGTTCTTGCCAACCTGCTGCACAACGCCGCCAAGTACACCGA
Organism: Herbaspirillum sp. ST 5-3; assembly: GCF_004804275.1. Classification (GTDB taxonomy): domain Bacteria; phylum Pseudomonadota; class Gammaproteobacteria; order Burkholderiales; family Burkholderiaceae_D; genus Noviherbaspirillum. The sequence continues at coordinate 141,261 of NZ_STGI01000007.1, read as the reverse complement.
TACCGGCGGATGCATTTCATTCAGCGCACGTAACGAAGGAGACACGCTGCAGCTTAGCGTCAGCGACAATGGCATCGGCATTGCGCCAGACCTTCGCGAAAAGGTCTTCGATCTGTTCGTGCAGGACGTGGCATCGCTGCCGAAAGCGCGCGGCGGACTTGGACTCGGGCTCACCCTCGTGCGCAGCCTCGTGCAACTCCATGGCGGAACCGTGCGGGCGCATAGCGAAGGCTATGGTCGCGGCAGCGAATTCGTAGTGACGTTGCCGTTGCGGAGTACAACAACTTCGCGCATTGCTCCACAGCCGACAGCCTCTATCGATCACCAGATGCGTAATTCGCAGCCGCGCACCATACTGATCGTGGACGACAACATCGATGCCGCCGAATCCCTGAGCGAATTTCTTAAGGTTACCGGACACAATGTTCATGTTGCGAACGACGGCTTAAGTGCAATCGATAAAGCCGAAAAACTCAGGCCGGATGTCGTGATTCTCGACATCGGCATGCCCGCAATGGATGGCTATCAGGTTGCGCAATACCTTCGCACCAAGGGCGGCCTGACCTCGTCCCTGCTGATCGCGGTCACCGGTTATGCCCAGGAGCGGGATCGCATCTCAGCCCAGAAGGCAGGATTCGATCATCATTTCGCCAAGCCGCTGGACATCGGTAAACTGACCGAAATTCTGGCCCCTGATTGCAGCAGGCAATAAAAAAGCCGCATGGCAGCGGCTCTTTCAAAGTGCAAGCGGTCATTGACGCATGCCGGTCATCGCTTCAACAGGTCAAGGATCTCCGACAATTCATTACGAATGGACACAGTGTTCAACTCAAGCGGCGGCAAGCCCGCGGCAAGATCGTCTTCTCCATTTCCGTTGGCCATGCGGCTGTCAAGCTTGTTGCGCGCGCCGCTGATTGTGAAACCCTGCTCGTACAAGAGTTCGCGGATGCGGCGAATCAGGAGCACTTCATGATGCTGGTAATAGCGCCGATTCCCGCGGCGCTTCACTGGCTTCAACTGTGTGAACTCCTGCTCCCAATAGCGCAATACATGCGGTTTCACGCCGCACAAATCGCTCACCTCACCGATTGTGAAATAGCGTTTCGCCGGGATCGGCGGCAAAACGACCGCATCGGATTTGTGAGAGCGCTCGTTCATGATTGGTCAGCTCAGGCCAGACGCACCAGTGGTTTGCCGCTTGCGGCTTCCACCATGCTTTTCAGCTTCTGGCTCGCGTGAAAGGTGACAACGCGTCTTGCAGTGATCGGGATTTCCTCGCCGGTCTTCGGATTGCGTCCGGGCCGCTGCGGCTTGTCACGCAACTGGAAATTGCCGAAGCCGGACAATTTGACCGACTCCCCGCGCTCAAGCGCGTTGCGGATTTCGTCGAAAAACGTCTCGACCATGTCCTTCGCTTCGCGCTTGTTCAAACCCACCTGCTCGAAGAGAAGTTCGGCCAATTCCGCCTTGGTCAGCGTCGGCAGCTCCTTCTCAGCCTGCGTGCGCGCCTGCGCCTCTTGCATTGCACGATTGAGGTCGGCGGCCAAAACGGATTGAAGTTCGGCTGGGTTCACGTCATTCATAATAGTTGTCGTCCCTGCCCTGCTATAGTTTCCGTTCATGCGCGCAACTTGGCGCCATGCTTCTTATCGACAGATGCGATGAACGCAGCCATTGCGGCATCCACTTTATCGTCTTGCAGGGTAGTTTGAGTATCTTGCAAGGTGAATCGGAAAGCAAGACTTTTTTCGTCATTTTCCAGTCCCTTGCCGCGATATTCATCAAATAAAACAATGGCTTGCATGATAGCACAGGCAGGATTTGCCTGTCGCTCCCCAATAAAGGTGTCGATCAAATCCTGTGCTTGCACCGATTGTTTGACAACCACGGCGATATCACGCGTTACTGCCGGGAATTTCGATATCTCGCGATATTCCGGAATGTCACGCGACTGCAATGCCAATACGTCAACTTCAAACACGACCGGCGCGAGTGGCAAGTCGTACTTCTGCTGCCAGCGCGGATGAAGTTCGCCAACGAATCCCACCACCTTTCCGTCAACGAGAATCTGTGCCGAACGCCCGGGATGCAAGGCGGCATGCTCTGCCTTGACGAAGCGTAGCAGCCTGGGTGCAAACAGGGCTTCCAGATCCGCCTTGATATCAAAGTAATCCACATTACGCGTCGGCAGTCCCCACTGTTCCTCCGCGACCGGTCCGTACGCAATCGCTGCCACACGCTTGGGCTGATCGTAGCCTGCCACAGACAAGGGACCATCCATAACGGCCGGATCACGCAAGTAGACGGCACCGACTTCGAACAGTCGAACGCGATTGATTTTCCGGTTCAGGTTGTAGCGCACATTCGCTACCAGGCTGCCAATCAGCGAGGAGCGCATCACGCTCATCTGGCTGGCGATTGGATTGAGCAAGCGAATCGGATTGGCATTCGCGGCGAAATCGGTTTCCCATGCCTCTTCGACAAAGCTGAAATTGACGACTTCCTGATAGTCGAAGTCGGCCAATTGATGACGAATCGCGAACAGCGAACGCGTATTTTCCGGTGCGATATGCATCGTATTCGGAGCGACCGGAGGCAGCGCTGGAATATTTTCGAATCCGTAGACGCGGGCGATCTCCTCGATCAGGTCTTCCTCGATCTCGATATCGAAACGGTAGGACGGAGCCGTGACGGTAAACAGGCCCGGCTCCTGCGCAAACTCGAGTCCGAGCCGCGTAAAGATATCGGCGATCTGTTCATCCGAAATCTGGACGCCGATAACCTTTACCGCGCGCGCAGTCCTCACCGCGACAGGCTTGCGTTGCGGCAGGTTGACGACATGGTCGTCCACCGGACCGACTACCGTATCTGCACCGCCGCAGATTTCAACGATCAGGGCGGTAATACGCTCAATGTCTTCCACCGTCGTTGCATAATCAACCCCACGCTCGAAGCGGTGGGCGGCATCCGTCGAGAAGTTGTATCGGCGCGCGCGCCCCTGGATAGCCTGCGGCCACCAGAACGCAGCTTCAAGATAGATATTCTGCGTGTCGAGCGAAACCGCCGTCGAGTCGCCGCCCATGATACCGGCGAGAGACTCGATTTCCCGATCATCCGCAATCACGCCAACCCAGTTGTCCACATCAACCGTATTGCCGTTCAAAAGCTTCAGCGACTCCCCTGCCCGGCCCCAACGTACATCCAGCCCGCCATGGATCTTGTCCAGATCGAATACATGCGATGGACGCCCCAGTTCGAGCATGACATAGTTGGAAATATCGACCAGCGCGGAAATCGGCCGCTGACCGCTGCGTTCGAGCCGGCGCTTCATCCAGTCAGGCGTTTCCGCCCTGGCATTCAGACCGCGAATGACACGTCCCGAGAAACGTCCGCACAGATCGGGGGCCGACACTTTGACAGGCAGTTTCTCTTCCGTCGTTACGGCAGCCGGCTTGTTGGTCGGCACCTTCAGCGGTGCGCCAGTCAGGGCCGACACTTCACGTGCGATGCCCAGCACCGACAAGCAATCGGCCTTGTTCGGCGTGAGCTTGATGGTGAACTTGAGGTCGTTGAGCTGATAGTAATCGCGGAAGTTCTGACCGACCGGCGCATCATCTGGCAAGGCCAGCAGTCCGCCGTGATCTTCCGACAGCTTCAACTCGCGTGCAGAGCACAACATCCCCTGCGACTCCACGCCGCGCAACTTTCCCACCTTGATTTCAAATGGCTTGCCATCCTCGCCCGGCGGCAGCTTTGCACCTGCCATGGCACATGGCACTTTCATTCCCGGACGAACATTCGGTGCGCCGCAGACGATGTTCAGCAGCGTGCCGGTCCCCGCATCCACCTGGCACACGTTCAGGCGATCGGCGTTCGGATGCTTCGCAACCTCAATCACCTTGGCTACCACGACATTGGAAAACGGCGGAGCGACCGGTTCGACCTCTTCGACCTCCAGACCAGACATCGTCAGCAGATGCGACAACTCGTCCGAAGTCATCTTCGGATCGACCAGTGTACGGAGCCAGCTCTCGGAAAATTGCATAGTTCAGACTTTCAGCCACAGATTCCACGAAGCGCGTTGAGCCGGTCTACAGCTCGACGCCCTCCGTGGCGAGGTTTAGTTGAATTGTTTCAGGAAACGCAGATCGCCCTCATAGAAGAGGCGCAAGTCGTTGATTCCATAGCGCAGCATCGTCAGACGTTCCAGGCCCGAGCCGAAGGCAAAGCCAATGTACTTCTCGGGGTCGAGTCCGAAATTGCGCACCACGGTGGGATGGACCTGACCGGCGCCGGACACTTCCAGCCAGCGTCCCTTGAGCGGGCCGCTTCCGAAAGCAATATCGATCTCCGCAGACGGTTCGGTAAAGGGAAAATACGAAGGACGGAATCGCACCTGCAAATCGTCAGTTTCAAAAAACGCCTGCACGAAATTCAGATAGACGCCCTTCAGATCGGCAAAGCTGATGTCGTCCGCGATCCACAACCCCTCAACCTGATGAAACATCGGCGAGTGGGTTGCATCGCTATCGACACGATAGGTACGCCCCGGCGCAATCACCTTGATTGGTGGCTTGTTCATGCGTGCATAACGAACCTGCATCGGGCTGGTATGCGTACGCAGCAGAAGCGGCTTGCCCTGGGTGTCGTTTCCTTCAATGTAGAAGGTGTCCTGCATCGAACGGGCCGGATGGTTTTCCGGGCTGTTCAATGCGGTGAAATTGGTCCAGTCATTTTCAATTTCCGGGCCGTCTGCGACGTCAAACCCGACAGAGCGGAAAATCTCTTCAATGCGCTCCCAGGTGCGCATCACTGGGTGAATACCGCCTTTGCCGCGCCCACGACCCGGCAGCGTTACATCGATCGCTTCGGCATTCAGGCGCGCTTGCATTTGCGCGTTCGCCAGTGCGTCACGTCGGGCATTCAACGCAGCTTCAATTTTTTCCTTGGCGGCATTGATGACAGCACCCTGCGCCTTGCGCTCTTCCGGCGCGAGCTTTCCAAGGCCCTTCATCTGCTCTGTAATCTGTCCAGTCTTGCCAAGGTACTTCGCTTTTGCATTCTCCAGCGCTGCGGCATCGCCTGCTTCAGCAAAGTCGGCTTGAGCCTGGACGACAATTTGATCGAGGGAATTCATGCGGCTTTTTCGCCCGTGAAAAGAAATCGGAAAAACAGAAACCTGCTCGGTGAAAGCGGCGATTCAAAATAAAACGGGGCACAGGTGTGTGACCTCTGCCCCGCTTTTGCAGTGCCGCTCACGCGGCACAAACTATCACAACACTCAAGCGGCGATGCTGGCCTTCACCTGGTTGACAATCGCGGCAAATGCCGGCTTGTCCATCACTGCCATATCAGCCAGAACCTTGCGGTCGAGTCCGATGTTGGCTTTCTTGAGGCCATTCATGAACACACTGTAGGTTACGCCGTGCGCGCGCGTCGCTGCGTTGATACGAGTGATCCACAGTGCGCGGAATACGCGCTTCTTGTTGCGACGGTCGCGATAGGCATATTGACCGGCGCGCATGACCGCCTGCTTGGCGATGCGGTAGACATTACCGCGGCGACCACGATAGCCCTTGGCTAGATCGAGAACTTTCTTATGACGGGCCCGTGCTGTGACCCCACGTTTTACTCGAGGCATGTTAGCTCCTTAGTGTGAGGTTAAGCGAACGGCATCATTGCGCGGACGGAGTTCATGTTTGTATCATGAACGTCCACTGCACCGCGCAACTGGCGTTTGTTCTTGGTGGTTTTCTTGGTCAGGATATGACGCTTGAAGGCTTGACCGCGCTTGACGGTACCGCCCGGACGTACGCGGAAGCGCTTTTTCGCGCTGCTCTTCGTCTTCATTTTAGGCATAGCAATATCTGCCCTTGCGGACAGCTCCATTTTTAACATGATTGCAGGTGGCAATACTTCATTGCACTTGGATGCCTGCTTTCACTTGTTTTGCGGTCGAATCGCGTTCGCCGCCATTTGCACAGACCGCCCGACGGGGCGATTCATGCGAATTCTTTATTTCTTTTTCTTGGGCGCCAGCACCATCACCATCTGGCGGCCTTCCATTTTCGGGAACTGCTCAACCTGGCCATACGGTTCCAGATCGGCTTTGAGTCGCTCCAGCATACGCATGCCGATATCCTGGTGCGCCATTTCGCGTCCGCGGAACCGCAACGTAATCTTGGTCTTGTCGCCCTCTTCGAGGAACTTGGTCAAGTTACGCAGCTTGATGTTGTAATCGCCGTCGTCAGTACCCGGCCGGAATTTGACTTCCTTGACCTGGATAACCTTCTGCTTCAGCTTCGCTTCGTGGGCCTTTTTCTGTTCCTGATACTTGAACTTGCCATAATCCATCAGGCGGCACACAGGCGGTTGCGCGGTAGGCGCGATTTCCACCAGATCCACGTTTGCTTCTTCCGCCAGACGGAAGGCTTCAGCCAGACTTACGATACCAAGCGGTTCGTTATTGACCCCAGAGAGGCGCACCTCGGGCACAGTAATTTCGCCGTTGATGCGATGCGACTTATCCGTAGCTATTGCAGTTTCCTTTTAAAATTAAATAATTAAGCCGTGCTCTAGCGCTTCGAGTTTCCTCGATCAGGCTTTGGTGTCGATCTCGTTCTTGAGTCGCTCCACCAGTGCATCGACCGGCATCACCCCCAAGTCGACGTTGCCCCGCGCACGCACGGCCACTGTTTTTGCATCCCGCTCCTTGTCGCCAATAACAACGATATAAGGCAGCTTTTGAACCGAATGCTCGCGTATTTTATAGGTTATTTTCTCATTACGCAAATCGAGGCGCACTCTAAACCCTTGTTTTTTCAGGTTTTGTGCAACTTCTTGAGCGTAATCAGCCTGTGCGTCCGAAATGTTCAGTATTGCAATCTGAACGGGAGCCAGCCATAACGGCAGCGCCCCCGCGTGATTTTCGATCAAGATGCCGACAAAGCGTTCCATCGAACCCACGATGGCCCGGTGCAGCATGACTGGTACCTTGCGCGTATTGTCATCCGCGACATATTCTGCGCCGAGACGGCCCGGCATCGAGAAATCAACCTGCATCGTTCCGACCTGCCACGGCCGACCAAGCGAATCTTTCAGGTGGTACTCGATCTTCGGACCGTAGAATGCACCCTCGCCAGGCAACTCTTCCCAGGTTACGCCGCAGGCGCGCAGCGCAGAGCGAAGGGTTTCCTCCGCCCTATCCCAAGTTTCGTCCGACCCGATGCGACTGTCGGGGCGCAAGGCGATCTTGATTGATATCTCGGTAAAACCAAAGTCTTTGTAGACGCGCATTGCCTGCTGATGGAATGCGGTGACCTCGCCCTGAATCTGCTCTTCAGTGCAAAAAATATGGCCGTCATCCTGGGTAAAGCCGCGTACACGCATAATCCCGTGCAGCGCTCCGGACGGCTCATTGCGGTGGCACTGCCCAAACTCACCATAGCGCAAAGGCAGATCGCGGTAGCTGCGCATGTCGGAGTTGTAAATCTGTACATGCCCGGGGCAATTCATCGGTTTGAGTGCGTAATTCCGGTTCTCAGACTCGGTCACGAACATGTTTTCGCGATAGTTTTCCCAATGGCCGGTCTTCTCCCACAAAGCACGGTCCAGAATCTGCGGTGCCTTGACTTCCTGATACCCGTTTTCCTGATAGACGCGGCGCATGTACTGCTCGACCTGCTGCCAGATTGTCCAGCCCTTCGGATGCCAGAAAATCAGGCCCGGCGCCTCGTCCTGGAAATGGAACAAATCCAAGGCTTTGCCCAGTTTGCGGTGATCGCGCTTTTCAGCCTCTTCCAGCATGTGAAGGTAAGCGTCCTGGTCTTCCTTCTTTGCCCAGGCGGTGCCATAGACACGCTGCAGCATCTCGTTCTTCGAATCGCCGCGCCAATATGCGCCGGCGAGTTTCATCAACTTGAAAACCTTCAGCTTGCCGGTTGACGGCACATGGGGACCACGGCACAGGTCGGTAAATTTTCCTTCTGCGTAGAGCGAGACGTCCTCGCCCTGCGGAATGGATCCGATGATTTCAGCCTTGTAAGCTTCTCCGATCGATTTGAAATACGCAACGGCCTCATCGCGCGGCAGGACTTTGCGAACCACCGGCTCGTCCTTCTTTGCCAGTTCCGCCATCTTCTTTTCGATCGCCTGCAAGTCCTCCGGAGTAAACGGGCGCTTGTACGAGAAGTCGTAGTAAAAGCCGTTTTCAATTACCGGACCGATAGTGACTTGCGCATCGGGGAACAATTCCTTCACCGCATAGGCAAGCAAGTGCGCGGTCGAGTGACGAATCACGTCCAGACCTTCCGGATCCTTGTCGGTGACAATTGCAAGATCGGCATCGCGCTCGATCAGGAAAGACGTATCGACGACCTTGCCGTCGACCTTGCCTGCCAGCGCCGCCTTTGCAAGGCCTGCACCGATGCTTGCGGCGACTTGCGCAACCGTTATCGGGCCATCAAATTGACGTTGCGAACCGTCTGGAAGTCGGACTGAAACCATTTTGCGCTCCATGTCAGTGCAGAGTTAAAACTGACGCTAGAAGATTGAATATCAAAAACTGCAGACGAAAAAAAACGCGGACTAGCCGCGCTTTTTCTTATTGCAATGACGAAAAAGGTCTCCGACTAGCGTCGCTCCCAAACCATGTTAGTGGTAGTTCGCGGTGTCATAACCGGATTGCCTTTCTCGCTCTTACAAAGGTACTGCTTTTTCGTTGGTAGGCTCGATTGGACTCGAACCAACGACCCCTACCATGTCAAGGTAGTGCTCTAACCAGCTGAGCTACGAGCCTAAAGAAGCGAAATTATAGCGGCATTTTTTTGAATTTGCTAGTGCCTTTGCTTAACGGCATCTCGAATTGGTAATAAACTTCTCCTGCGACGGCATTCATGCGAGCATGAACATCGCGAGTCTGCCGGCGACCGTCGCCGGTGACTGTCGTTTTTCAGGAACGAATCCTGTAGCGCGAAAACGAGCATTTCCAAGATCACACTAAACCTGAAATCCGGGCCGATATCCCATGAATCGGTCTATCCAACTGAAGTCATGCACACAACGCCCTCCAACTCTTCCTCAAGCCATCTGCATGCCCATCGCGCCGGTGATGCGTCCCATCACCATGTCGTCGAAGGACGAAGCCCCAAAGTACTGGGCTGGGCGGTGGTGTTGACACTGATCTTTGCCGCGATCGAGGCCTTTGCCGGATTCTGGTCCAACTCGCTGGCCTTGATTTCCGATGCGGGACACATGGTGACCGACAGCACGGCACTCGGACTGGCACTGCTGGCACAAATCATCGCTCGACGTCCACCGTCACCGAAACATTCATTTGGCTTTGGACGGGCTGAAGCGTTGGCAGCATTCATCAATGCGCTCGCCATGCTGGCAATTGTTGGCTGGATCGTTTTCGAGGCCGCGCGGCGCTTTTCCAGTCCGCAGCCAGTTCAGGGCAAAACTGTTTTTGTTGTCGCCTTGATCGGTCTGGTGATCAATCTTGCGGTCGCTTGGGTGCTTTCGCAGGACAAGCAAAGCGTCAACGCCAGGGCGGCACTCATTCATGTCATCGGAGATCTGCTCGGATCCGTGGCTGCGCTGATCGCCGGTGCAGTGATTTATTTTACCGGCTGGATGACCATCGATCCGCTGCTGTCTCTGGCCGTATCACTATTAATTCTGAAATCCACCTTTGGCATCTTGCGCGAGTCCTATCATTTCCTGATGGAAGGTGTGCCGCATCATATCGATTACCTGCAGGTTGGTGAGGATCTAGCTGCAATCGACGGCGTGCTATCGGTACACGATCTGCATGTATGGGAAATGACTCCTGGCCAACCCGCGCTGATCGGCCACGTTGAAATCCGCTCCCTGCTTGAATGGCCAACGCTGCTTCAGGCGATCAAGGCCATGCTCTTGGAAAAACATGCCATCGACCATGTGACACTACAGGCGGAACTGCCGACAATGGCCGATGAACATTAGCTGCAACTTACTGACGCTGCGCTTGCAGCACGCCGTTAACATCCCTTATGACCATCAACGCCTTTTGCAACTGTTCAGTCGAGGAGATTTCAGCGGTAAACGACATGCGCGCCTGACCCTTCGCGCTCTGGGTGTTGACGCCGATGACGTTGATTTTCTCTCTTGAGAAAACCTCGGTAATATCGCGCAACAAGCCTTGTCGATCATTCGCGAGAACGAAAATGTCCACAGGATAAACCGTCTCCCTTCCTGCCTCCCCCCACGTGGTCTGGATCACACGTTCGAGTGCCTTCATCCGCATTTGCGCAAGGTTTTTGCAATTGGCACGGTGGATCGACACGCCTTTTCCTCTGGTGATGAAACCGACAATTTCATCGGGCGGTGCGGGCTTGCAGCAGCGCGCCAGCTGAGTCATGAGGCCATCTGTGCCGACGACGAGAACCCCGGAACGTGCGCCCTGCGCGACGCTGGACGCGCGGCTCTTGTTTGGCACGATGGCTTCTTCGACAGGCTTCGGCGCATTCTTGGCGTCATCCTCATGCAGAACATATTCGATATTGCGCAGGCTGAACTCTTCTTTGCCAACCGCAAGAAACAAATCGTCGAGCTTCGAAAAGCCGAGCTTGTGCGCCAACTCTTCAAGATTGATGGCAGTCTTGCCCTCTCGCTGCAAGGTCTTCTCAACGAGGCTACGACCATGCGAGAGCGTTTCCTGCTGCTCGATAGCATTGAACCACGCGCGGACCTTGGTCCGGGTGCGCGGGCTTGCGACATAACCGGGGCTGAGCCAATCGCGCGACGGCCCGGCCGCAGCGCCACCCCGCGCCGTGATGATTTCAACCGTCTGCCCGTTCTTCAAGACCGTATTCAGGGGCACCATTGCGCCGTCGACGCGAGCGCCTCGGCATCGATGGCCGACATCGGTATGCAGGTGATAAGCAAAATCGATCGGTGTGGCGCCATTTGGCAATTCGATGACGCGAGCCTGCGGCGTCAGCACATAGATGCGATCATCCAGCGCCGCGGATTTGAGCTTTTCCACCCATTCGCGCCGCATGTCTTCCTGCCCCACTACCGCGTCAGCAACTTCGCTCTTCCACGCAAGGAGCTGGCGTAACCATGCGATTTTTTCGTCGTACTTCTGCGCGGAGAAATTCGACCCGCCACTTTCCTTGTAGCGCCAGTGGGCCGCCACGCCATACTCTGCAAAGCGATGCATTTCATGCGTGCGTATCTGCACTTCCAGCGCGCGCCCGTCTTCTGCAACCACAACGGTATGCAGCGACTGGTAACCATTCGGCTTCGGGCGCGAGATGTAATCATCAAACTCGTCGGGAATGGGGGTCCAGATGTTGTGCACGAGACCAAGTACGGTGTAGCAAGCCTTGACATCGTCGACGATCACACGGAATGCGCGCACATCGTACAACTCGGAAAAATCGAGCGATTTTCCACGCATCTTGTTCCAGATACTGAAGATATGCTTCGGCCTTCCGGATACCTCGGCCTTGATGTCTGCCGCTGCCAGTTCCGACTTCAGTCGACCGATCGCCGCCTCGACGAAGCTTTCGCGCTCGAGACGCTTTTCCTCGAGCATCCTGGCAATGCGCTTGTAAGTCGTCGGTTCGAGGAAGCGAAACGCCAGATCTTCGAGCTCCCATTTCAACTGCCATATGCCGAGCCGGTTTGCCAACGGCGCATACAGATCGAGCGTCTCGCGCGCGTATTGCTGCGTCTTTTCGTTTTCCAGCTTGAGCTCGGAGAAATAGCGCAATGTCGTCACCCTCGAAGCAAGGCGAACGAGCACCGCACGCATATCCGATGCCATGGCGAGCAGCATCTTGCGCAATGTTTCAAGATGCTCTGCGGCCTGCTGCGACGCGTTCTTGCCACGACCAACCTCGTGCTGTCCGAAGGTCTGCACATGCAAGCGCATCAACTGCCGAATGCCATTCACCAGGTCGGCGATATCCTTCCCGAATCGGGATTCGATCGTTTCAGCCGCCTTGGGATCGATGACAGGAAGTTCCGTCAATAGGCCGGCAATGCGCGTATCGGCGTCGGTATTGAGCAACGCAAGCACGCTTGCGATGCCTTGCGCGAATTCGAATGCATCCTGCCCCGTGATCATGGTGTTGCCGCGATAGATCGGCTCGATGAAGCCAAGCGCATCCATCACGCGTGCGCCGTCCTCCATCGTCAATCCGGAAGACAACAGAACATGTGTTTCGCTTTGCGTTGCTGCGACGGAGACCATTCAGCGATTATCTCTGTGCGGCAGTCACGACCATCTCGATCAGCCACTCCGGCTTTGCGAGCTTCGCCTCGACTGTTGCGCGCGGTGGAGAATTACCCTCGGCAACCCATTCATTCCAGGCGGCGTTCATTTCACCAAAATCTTTCATGTCCGCGATAAATATCTGACACATCAGAATGCGTGATTTATCGCTGTTCGCTTCAGCCAGTAAACGGTCGATATGACCAAGCACCTCGCGCGTCTGGCCGGCGATATTCTGCGTCAGGTCTTCAGCGACCTGCCCAGCGAGATACACCGTGCCGTTATGTATTGCGACCTCGGAGAGCGTTTTCCCTGTATGCAAACGTTGGATATCCATGATGTTCCGTTGTTGAATCCGTGTTACTGGAGTAAAAACTCTTTCACGAAATTGATCTGGTCTGCGTGCACGAAGGTGGGTGCATGTCCGACGCCGGGGATCTCGACCAGTTTCGCTTTCGGTCCGCGCGATGTCATCGCTTGCGCGGTCTCGTGCGTTAGCAAGTCGGATTGCGCGCCACGCACCACAAGGGTTGGACAGGAAATGGCATCGTACATCGCCCACAGCACTGTCTCCATCTGGCGAATACTTTCCGGCGTTGGCGCCTTGATCGTGGAAGCGAGGCCGGGATCATAATTTCGGATCCATTGACCATCCTTATCCTGCTTCAGCACATCGGCAGCAAGCTTGTTCCATTCCTCATCGGTATGCGGGCCGAACGGCAGTGAAATTTCCCTGATATAGTGCGCCGCCTCATCGAAGGTCTTGAAACGAACCGGTTCCCCGATATAAGTTCCAATGCGCGCCAGCGCCTCCGGATTAAGCGATGGGCCGACATCATTCAGGACAAGTTTGCGGATCGGAGTGTCTTGCAGCGAAGCCAGGCCCATTCCTATCAAGCCCCCCATCGATGTCCCCAACCAGTGCACCGTTTCCGCATCGAGGCGTGCAAGCAAAGTCACCATGTCGCTGACGTATTGCGGAACCTGATAATGCTGTGGATCGCGTAACCAACCGGAACGCCCTCGGCCGACGACGTCCGGGCAGACCACCCGATATTCCCCGCACAATTCCCTCGCCAGATTGTCAAAATCATCGGAGACGCGAGTGACTCCATGCACACAGACGAGCACTTTCGCATTTCTCTCGTCGCCCCATTCCTTGTAGGCCATTTTATGCAGGCCGGATGGGGACAGGCATTGCAGCGATTTAATCCGATGTTGAGTCATTTTGTCGGGTATCAGCAAATCCGATTGTCATTCGCACATTTTACTGGTCGTTCCGCTTAAAATCCTATCTAAGTTTGTCGCAATTCCAAATTTCATTCGAAGAGGGACATCATGCAAGGCAATATGCACAAAGGGAAGACTGCGCTCGTCACCGGATCGACATCCGGCATCGGCTTGGGAATTGCCCGAACATTCGCTTCCCAGGGCGCAAACATCGTCTTCAATGGTTTCGGAGATGCCAAGGAAATCGAGGCTCTGCAAGCCGGTGTCAGGGACGACTTTGGCGTGCAGACTGCCTATCACAATGCAGACATGTCCAAGCCCGCGGAAATCGATGCCATGATGAAGTTCGCCGCAGAACGCTTCGGCGGCGTCGATATCCTGGTCAACAATGCCGGGATTCAGCACGTTGCGAACATCGAAGATTTCCCAATCGAGAAGTGGGATGCAATCATTGCAATCAATCTGAGTTCAGCGTTTCACACGACGCGGCTTGCACTGCCTGCAATGAAGGCCAGAAACTGGGGCCGCATCATCAACGTCGCGTCAGTGCATGGACTGGTCGGCTCGGCGCAGAAATCGGCCTATGTGGCGGCCAAGCATGGCATCGTCGGCTTCACCAAGGTTACCGCACTCGAAACCGCGCATACGGGCATTACCTGCAACGCGATCTGCCCAGGCTGGGTACTCACTCCGCTGGTGCAAAAACAGGTCGATGCGCGCGCTTCGCAGCAAGGCATATCAAATGAGGAAGCCAAGAAGAGCCTGCTGCTGGAAAAGCAGCCCTCGGGTGAATTCGTCACGCCAGAGCAACTTGGCGAACTCGCACTGTTTCTTTCCAGCGATGCGGCCAGTCAGGTGCGCGGTGTTGCGTGGAACATGGATGGCGGTTGGGTTGCACAATAGGGGTTATCCTTGGGCATCGGTCGGTGGGACTCATCGCCGATTGATGCCCGGGACAAATAGAAACGGCGCTCGAAAGCGCCGTTTCTATTTGCAGAAGCCGACTTTAGTGCACGGCGCTCACATCCAGTTCCGCACCTGTCTTCTCAATGATTTCTTCCTTCGTTACACCAGGTGCAAGCTCGATCAACTTCAAGCCGTTTGCCCCGACGTCGATAACGCCAAGATCGGTAATGATGCGATTGACCACGCCGACACCCGTCAGCGGAAGATCGCACTTCTTCAGTATCTTGTGTGATGTCGATCCATCCTTGGCCTTGGCAACATGCTCCATCAGGACGACCACGCGGCCAACGCCGGCGACCAAGTCCATCGCGCCACCCATGCCCTTGACCATTTTTCCCGGAATCATCCAGTTCGCCAAGTCACCCTTCTCGCTCACCTGCATTGCGCCGAGAATCGCGATATTGATCTTGCCGCCACGGATCATTGCAAACGAATCCGCCGAACTGAAGAAGGACGATCCACGTAGTGCCGTGACCGTCTGCTTCCCGGCATTGATCAGGTCCGGATCGACTTCGTCATCGGTGGGGAACGGGCCGATACCCAGCAAGCCGTTTTCCGACTGCAGCCAAACTTCAATGTCCTTCGGCACGTAATTGGCAACCAGCGTCGGCAAGCCAATACCGAGATTCACGTAAAAGCCGTCCTGCAGTTCCTTCGCCGCGCGCGCGGCCATTTCATCACGAGTCCATGCCATGTTCGTTCTCCGTATTACTTTGCACGCGTAGTGCGTTGTTCGATGCGCTTTTCCGGCGTTGCATTGACAACAATGCGGTGCACGAAAATACCCGGGGTATGGACTTGATCGGGATCAATCTCGCCGGCCTCAACCAGCTTCTCGACCTCGACCACCGTGATCTTGCCCGCCATGGCAATGTTCGGATTGAAGTTGCGTGCAGTCTTGCGAAATACCAGGTTGCCCACCTTGTCGGCCATATAGGCCTTCACCAGCGAGACATCGGCGACGAGGGAGCGCTCCATCACGTACTGGTGGCCGTCGAATTCGCGCACTTCCTTGCCCTCGGCGACGATCGTGCCGACGCCGGTCTTGGTGAAGAATGCGGGAATGCCTGCACCGCCGGCGCGCAACTTCTCGGCCAAGGTGCCTTGCGGCGTGAATTCCAGCTCGAGTTCACCAGCCAGATACTGGCGTTCGAACTCCTTGTTTTCACCCACATAGGATGAAATCATTTTCTTGATCTGACGGGTCGACAGGAGCTGGCCCAAGCCGAAACCGTCGACGCCTGCGTTGTTGGAAATCGCCGTCAGGTTCTTCACGCCGGAATCGCGAAGAGCCTCGATCAGTGCCTCGGGAATGCCGCACAGTCCGAAGCCGCCGACGGCAATCGTTTGGCCGTCCTTGACAATGCCAGCCAGAGCACTGGCGGCATCAGGATAAACTTTATTCATTCCGACCCTCTTCTTGTGTAAAGTGCCCCTAAAAAGGCTGTTGTAATGTGCCTGTCAGCATAAGATGCTGGACTACACCATGCAATACCGTAAAAATACGAATTTTTGCCATAAAAAGGCCACCCGATAGCCTATGAGCGCACCCTTGACGATAGACTACCAGACGATCTTTCAGCATGCGCCGGTGGGTATGTGCGTATCGCAGCACAGGGTAATACACGCATGCAATGATGCGCTCGCAGAAATGTTCGGCTATCGGCCCAGCGAGCTGGTTGGCCAATCTTTTCGCGTACTCTATCCGACGCTCGACGAATTTGAACGCACGGGGGCCCGTATCGTTCCTATCATGAGCGCGAAGGGCTACTATTCCGACGAGCGGATCATGAAGCGCGCCAATCAAGAGTTATTCTGGTGCCATGTCAGCGGCCGCTCCTTGATCCACGATGACCCGCATGCGGCCGGGATCTGGACTTTCGAGGATCTCAGCGCGAAACGTCCGGTTACGGCGGAGCTGACGCCTCGCGAACGAGAAATTGCTGCATTGCTGGTCGAAGGAAAAACCAGCAAACTGATTGCGCGTCAGATCGGGCTGAGTCCACGAACCGTGGAAATGCACCGCGCAAAGCTCATGCGGAAATTTTCGGCAGCGACCTCAAGTGAACTGGTGCACCGCCTGATGGGTGTGACCGGCTGATTCAGCCGCTGAACTTATGTTGCCAAGAGATGGAGAATGCGCTCCGGCAAAGGCACGGATTTTTCCTGCGAATAATTGATCCACACAACCTTCGCGCCACCCGACGCAGCAAGCACCTCCGGTTGATCGACCCGCCGGATTTCCTGAATCGTTTCGAAGCTGGATCGCCCTGGTGGACCGACAAAGGTCTGAACCTCGATATCCCCTGGGTATTTCAGTTGCTTGATGAAAGTGCAGTGCGCATTGATGATCACCGGGCCTTCCCCGCTCGCGTCAGGTCCGCATCCCTGTTCGGTGAACCACTCGATACGCGCTTGTTCAAGATAGCGAAAATAAATCGTGTTGTTGACATGTCCCATCGCGTCCATGTCTCCCCAGCGAATCGGAATGCGCAATGTATGAACGAGCTTATTGTGGGTCATAGGAAATCAGGCTTGATGCTGGATGGCCGCCGCCGGCGCGGCGGCTTGAATGCATGGGCTCAGTAGACGCTCATTCCGTCGTCGGCGGTAACGATGGCACCATTGATGAAATTCGACTCGTCGGATGCCAGCAAAAGCAGCAAGCCATCGAGGTCTTCCGGTTTGCCGAGACGCTTGCGCGGCAACATGTTGATCAGGTTGCGGCCCTGCTCGGTTTCGAAATGCTCGGCATTGATTTCGGTGCTGATATAGCCGGGACAGATCGCATTGACGTTGATGCCATAGCGCCCCCACTCCACCGCCATCGATTTCGTCATGTGCACCACCGCCGCCTTGCTCATGCAGTAGATCCCGATTTGCGGTAGTACACGCAGGCCGGCCACCGAAGCAATGTTGATGATTCTATGCTGCTTCCTCGGATCACCCTTGGCGCGTGCGATCATGCGTTTTGCGGTCTCCTGCGCGACGAAGAAGGCGCCGCGCTGGTTGGTGTCCATGACGAACGCATAGTCCTCCGGCGTGACATCGACCAGACGCTGGGTGGTTGAAACCCCCGAGTTATTCACCAGAATATCGATCGGGCCCGCTTCCGTCTCCGCGTGAGCAATCGCGGACTTGATGCTGGAGTAATCCGTGACGTCCAGCGCCACCACATGCGCGGCGCCGCCGGATGCCTCGATCTCGGCGCGCAACTCCTTCAGGCGATCTACCCTGCGCGATGCGAGCACAACCTGGGCACCGGCCTCAGCGAGCACCTTCGCGAACCGCGCGCCAAGACCACTTGATGCACCGGTAATCAATGCGATCTTCCCCTCAAAATTGACTTCGATCCCCACTTGTATCTCCAAAGTTTGTCATGCAATTTACTGTGCTGCCCCCGTCGGACACATTATCATTACACGAAAGTGCAATGATTAGAGTGACGTATCTAGCATTCTCATTCAAAATCCACGACAATTAGCACGTTCGTTCGATAATTTTATTTTACCGTGGGGAAGACCATGACGCAGACCCAAAATCTGATAGAACAATACGGCCCGCGAGAAGCGATGGAATACGACGTCGTCATCGTAGGCGCCGGTCCCGCCGGCTTGTCGGCCGCGATTCGGCTGAAGCAACTGGCGGCAGAAAAAGGCAGGGAGGTTTCTGTCTGCGTGCTGGAAAAAGGCGGTGAGGTCGGTGCCCATATCCTTTCCGGTGCCGTGATGGACCCGATTGCAATGAACGAGCTGTTCCCGAAGTGGAAAGAAATGGGCGCGCCGCTGAATCAGCCCGTCACCGCCGATGACATCCTGACCCTAACGGAAACCGGCGCCTCTCGCATCCCCGACTGGCTGGTGCCGCGCAATTTCCATAACCACGGCAACTACGTCGTTGCCCTTGGCGCACTTGTCAAATGGCTGGGACAACAGGCTGAAGCGCTTGGCGTCGAAATTTTCCCCGGCTTCCCTGCTGCCGAAGTCCTGTACGACGACAAGGGTGCAGTCAAGGGCGTGGCCACCGGCAATATGGGCATCGGCAAGGACGGCGAACCAACTGAAGCCTTCCAGCTCGGCATGGAATTGCTTGGCAAGTACACCCTGTTTGCAGAGGGCGCCCGAGGTCATCTCGGCAAGCAATTGATTGCCAAGTACAAGCTCGACGCAGGGAAGGATCCACAAAGTTTCGCCATCGGCATCAAGGAGTTATGGGAAATTGATCCAGCCAAGGCCAAGCCGGGGCTGGTGGTCCACACTGCCGGCTGGCCCATGGATCCGCATACTTTCGGTGGCGGATTCCTCTATCACCTGGAAGACAACAAGGTCACGCTCGGCTTCGTCATCGGCCTGGATTACAAGAATCCATGGATGAGCCCGTTCGAGGAAATGCAGCGCTGGAAGACACACCCGAGCATCCGCGCTCAGCTTGAGGGTGGCAAGCGTATCAGCTATGGTGCACGTGCAATCAACAACGGTACGCCGCAGGCGCTGCCTAAACTCATCTTCCCGGGCGGCGCGTTGCTGGGGTGTGATGCAGGCTTCTTGAACGCCGCGCGCATCAAGGGCAGCCATACCGCGATCAAGAGCGGTATGCTTTGCGGCGAGGCGGTCTTCGAGGCAGTGACCGCAGGTCGTGCCGGTGATGAATTGGTTGCGTATCCCCAGGCCTATGAAAATAGCTGGCTGGCCAAAGAACTTGATGAAACCCGCAACTTCAAGAACTGGTTCAAGAAGGGGCCACTCATTGGACAGCTGATGACGGGGATCGAACAATGGTTTCTGCCCAAGATCGGTGTCAAGAGCCCGCCGTGGACCCTGCACCGTGACAAGCCGGATCATACCTATCTGCTGCCAGCCGACCAGTGCCCGAAGATCGAATATCCCAAGCCCGACGGCAAACTTACGTTTGATCGCCTCAACAGCGTCTTCGTCAGCAATACCAATCACGAAGAAAACCAGCCGGCGCATCTGACCTTGAAAGACGCATCGGTGCCGGTGAAGATCAATCTGGCGAAATTTGCCGGGCCCGAAGGCCGCTATTGCCCGGCTGGCGTGTACGAGTTTGTGAAAACGGATGCCGGAGAGGATCGCCTGCAAATCAATGCGGCGAACTGCGTTCATTGCAAAACCTGCGACATCAAGGATCCGACGCAAAACATCGTATGGGTTACGCCGGAAGGTGGTGGCGGCCCGAATTATTCAAACATGTAATAAAAAAAGAGCCGCAATCGCGGCTCTTTTTTTATGTCGGACAAAACCATCAAGACTTCCACTCGCCGCTCAGAATCTTCTCCAGCCAGAACGCCCCAATCACGGTCTTAACGTCAGTAAGTTTTCCCTCGCGAATCCAGCTCAGCATTTCCGGCACAGTCGCGGTAAAGGTCTCCAGAAATTCTCCGTCATCGAGCTTCCGCTCCCCAGCCACAAGCCCTCGGGCGAGGAAGATATCGAGATGCTCATCCGAATACGCAATCGCATTATGGATTGTGCATACAAACTGCCAGTCCGTGGCGGTATATCCGGTCTCCTCCTGAAGTTCGCGCTTGGCACACACCAGAGGGTCTTCATCGGGATCAATTTTCCCAGCCGGAAATTCAATAAAAACCTTGTTCAAAGGATAGCGGAATTGCCGCTCCAGCAGGACTGTTCCGTCGTCCAACAGCGGCAGGATGACGACCGCGCCAGGATGCTTGATGTACTCCCTCTTCGAATCCTTTCCGTCGGGCAGGCGCACGGTGTCGCGCTGCACTTTCAGGAAATGTCCTTCATAGGCGAGTTCGCTATCGACTTGATGTTCTTTCAGGTGCAGATCCACGGCCATACTCCAATACGTTGAATGCACCTATTTTACTGTGTGGCGCCCCTCCACCATTACAGCAAATCAACCGTGTCGCTTACGCAAGTATCGGAATACGAAACCTGGATATGCCAGCACAATGAAGAAACAGATCGTAATCGCGTAAAACTCCCAGTGCTGGGAGAACGCATTACCAATTCGCTTCTCCAGCAATAATGCAAAACCGAGGACGAGGAAGTAGAGGACAAGCAGCTCCAACAATCGTAGCCAAAACGGCTTGCGAGAAGAGCCAATCGGGATAAGAGCAAAAAGCCGCTCGTTTAGAAAAGGCAAGTTGGCGGCAAGCGCCGCCAACAAGATTACAAACCAACTCGCGAGAGAAACATCCACCGAAAAGATGAATCCGGATAGGGATTAAGCCGCGAGCGTCTTCACGATGGTTGTTGCGCACAAAGCCATCAGCGGCCCCGGCAACACACCGAGAACGAGAACAGCGATACCGTTCACGCTCAAGGCGAAGCGCATGTCTGCGGGGGCGACGATCTGCGCCGTATCGACCGGCTCATCAAAGTACATTGCCTTGACCACACGCAGGTAATAGAAGGCACCAATCAGCGACAGCAACACGGCAAGGACTGCCAGCCAAACCTGACCAGTCCCCAGTACCGCTTGCAATACCGCCAGCTTTGCATAGAATCCGACGGTCGGAGGAATGCCGGCGAGCGAGAACATCAGGATCAGCATCACAAATGCAAACCATGGGCTACGCTGATTCAGTCCTTTGAAGTCGTCGATATTCTCGGCCTCAAAACCCGAGCGGGCGAGCAGCATGATCGCGCCGAAAGTGCCTAACGTCGTGAGAACGTAGGTGATCGAATAGAACAAGGCAGAGCTGTATGCGTTGCCAGCGGGAGCAACATCACCATTCACCACGCCCGACAACATGCCAAGCAACATGAAGCCCATCTGACCGATTGTGGAATACGCCAGCATGCGCTTCAAGTTCGTCTGCACGACCGCAGTAATATTACCGATCGCCATCGACAACACCGCAAGAACGGTAATCATCTGCTGCCAATCAATCGCCAGCGGGAACAGTCCCTCAACCAACAGGCGGATCGTGATCGCAAACGCTGCAAGCTTCGGTGCGCCGCCGAGAAGGAGAGTCACAGCCGTAGGTGCGCCCTCATACACATCGGGCACCCACATATGGAACGGGACAACACCAAGTTTGAATGCCAGACCAGCAACGACAAACACCACTCCGAACACAAGCACGGTCTTGTTCACAGTACCGGATGCTGTTGCCTTGGCCACTTCGGTCAAATCAAGCGAGCCTGTGGCGCCGTACAGCATCGACAGACCGTACAGCAGAAACCCGGACGCCAGCGCGCCCAGAATGAAGTACTTCATGGATGCTTCAGTCGATACCGAATTGCCGCGACGCAGCGCCACCAGCGCATACAAGGACAAGGACATCAGTTCCAGGCCGAGATAGATGATCAGGAAGTTATTCCCAGAGATCATCACCATCTGTCCAAGCAAGGCAAACAGTCCGAGCACATAGAATTCGCCGCCGAGCGTACCGCCCAGCATTCCCCTGTCGGTCGCATACTGACGCGAGTAAATGAGCGTAATACCCACAGCAACATACGAGAAGATCTTCAGGAGGTTCGACATCGGATCCGACACAAACATGTTGTGGAATGTGTAGGTTGTCGCCCCGCCGAAGTCAGCAACGTTTAACGCGATGCAGACAATGAGCGTCGCAATCGTCAGACCATAGGTGATATGTCGCTTAGCGTCCGCCAGGAACATGTCAATCAGCAGAATTGCCGAGGTTGCGATCAGCAGAAAAATTTCCGGATAAGCCGGCACCAGATTCATCATGTTATTCATGTTGTCACTCTTAAGCCCCGCAGAAACCGCCTGAGCCGTTTCCGTCTAAACGTCCCCTCACGCATGAATGAGAAAGGGGACGGGTGTGAGGGATGCCTCCACGTATTTCGTTTCAGTTCAACTTGGATATCGCGACGTGCTTGAGCAAATCATCGACCGAAACCTGCATCACATCAGTGAATGGCGCAGGATACAAGCCCATTACCAGCACAGCGATCGCCAGCAGGCCCAGCATGACGAACTCGCGGCTACTGAGATCCTTCAACTTGGCAACATGGTCGTTGGCGACGGCGCCAAATATCACCCGTTTCACCAGCCAGAGAGAATAGGCTGCGCCCCAAATCAAGGCTGTGGCAGCAAGTATCCCGATCCAGAAATTAAACTTGACCGTGCCAAGAATTACCATGAATTCACCGACAAACCCGGAAGTCGCCGGGAGCCCGCAATTCGCCAAGGAGAACAGCACAAAAAAGGTGGCGAATCGCGGCATCGTGTTGATCACACCGCCGTAGTCGGCAATCTGACGCGAGTGCATGCGGTCATACAACACGCCAATGCAAAGGAACATCGCGGCGGATACGAAGCCGTGCGAGATCATTTGCACGATACCACCCTGCACCGCCATCTCGTTAAATACGAAGAAGCCCAGCGTGACGAAGCCCATGTGCGCAATCGACGAGTACGCAACCAGTTTCTTCATGTCTGCCTGCACCAACGCGACGAGACCGATGTAGATGACCGCAATCAGCGACAAGGTAATGATGAAACCCGACAATGAATGGCTCGCGTCTGGAGCGATCGGCAAGGAAAACCGCAGGAAACCGTAAGCACCGAGCTTCAGCATGATAGCTGCCAGCACCACCGAACCACCCGTAGGCGCTTCCACGTGCGCATCGGGCAACCATGTATGCACCGGCCACATCGGCACCTTGACTGCAAATGCCATCAGGAAGGCAAAGAAGATCAAGATCTGCACATTCAAGGGCAGTGGCAGTTTATGCCATGCCAGGATGTCGAAGCTGCCGCCCGATTTGAAGTAAAGGTACAAAAGCGCAACCAGGGTGAGCAAGGAGCCCAGCAAAGTGTAGAGGAAGAACTTGATCGCGGCGTACACGCGGTTCGCGCCGCCCCACACACCGATGATGATGAACATCGGAATCAGCGTCGCCTCGAAGAACACATAGAACAGCAAGCCATCCAGCGCGCAGAACACACCAATCATCAGCCCGGAGAGGATGAGGAATGCACCCATGTATTGCGCGACGCGCTTCTCGATGACTTCCCAGCCAGCGATCACGACAATAATTGTGATGAAAGCCGTCAGCAATACGAACCAGATCGATATGCCGTCGATGCCGAGGAAGTAATTGACATTGAACCGCTCGATCCATGCTGCTTTCTCGACAAACTGCATGCCATGCGCGGCCTTGTCGAACTGCTGAATCAAAGGCAGCGTGACAAGGAAGCTGATGATTGAGCCCAGCAGCGAAACGGCTCGCACCAATGCTGGGTTGTCATCACGGCCAAATGCCAGGACGAACAGGCCGAACGCGATTGGGCACCAGATCGCGAGGCTCAGAAGAGGAAAAGTTGACTGCATCATGATTGTTTTTTGCTTTACTTCGCCAACTTATTTGGCAAATGTCGGGAACGGCATGAAATAAATCAGGAAGAACAACACGCCGAGAATCATTACAAATGCATAGTGATAAATGTAACCGGTCTGGAAATGGCGAATCAGCGCCGCAAACCAGCCCACCAGCTTGGCACTGCCGTTGACGATCAGCCCGTCGATCAACCCCCGATCACCAACATTCCACAGGCCACCGCCTAGTACGCGAGCTCCCTTGCCGAACACCACCTCGTTGAACTTGTCCATGTAGTACTTGTTGTCGAGGATAGTGTAGATGCCATGGAACTTCTTATAGAACCATGCCGGCACCTTCGGATTGATCATGTAGCAGTAGTACGACGAAACGACGCCAGCCAATGCCAGCGCAAAGGGCAGCGAGGTAAATGCATGCACACCCATTGCCCACGCGCCATGGAATTCCTCGGCGAGTTCTTTCATCGCGTGATGCGATTCGCTAACGAAAATCACATCCTTGAAGAAGTCACCGAACAGCATCGGGCCGATGGTGATGAAACCAATGACCACCGATGGAATCGCCAGCAGCATCAGCGGCACAGTCACAACCCAGGGCGCCTCATGTGGTTTCTGTCCCGGCGCGAGGCCGTGATGATGTTCATCGCTGTGCTCATCGTGACTGTGATTCTGGTGTTCGTCGTGGTGCGGCTTGCCAAAACGTTCTTCTCCATGGAACACCAGGAAATACATCCGGAAGGAATAAAACGCGGTGACGAAAACGCCTGCCAGAACTGCGAAATTGGCAAAGCCTGCACCCGCAATATGGGTTGCATGCACGGCCTCGATAATGCTGTCCTTCGAGTAGAAGCCGGAGAAGAACGGCGTGCCGATCAAGGCCAGCGAGCCCAGCAAAGAGGTAATCCAGGTAATCGGCATGTACTTGCGCAAACCGCCCATGTTGCGGATATCCTGATCATGATGCATGCCGATAATCACGGCACCGGCGCCAAGGAACAGCAGCGCCTTGAAGAAGGCGTGCGTCATGAGGTGGAACACGGCGACCGAATAGGCCGAGGCACCCAATGCAACCGTCATGTAACCGAGTTGCGATAAGGTCGAGTACGCAACGACGCGCTTGATGTCGTTCTGGATGATGCCAAGGAAACCCATGAACAGGGCTGTAATCGAGCCGATCACGAGGACGAACGAAAGCGCCGTGTCAGACAGTTCAAACAGCGGCGACATGCGTGTCACCATGAAGATGCCGGCGGTCACCATGGTTGCCGCGTGGATCAGTGCGGAGATTGGTGTCGGACCTTCCATGGAATCGGGGAGCCAGACATGCAGCGGGAACTGTGCCGATTTGCCCATCGCTCCAATGAACAGGCAAATACAGGCCACCGTCAGCAGCATCCAGTCGGTGCCGGGCAGCGTAAGCTTTGCCAGCTCTGCCTTCTTCGCGAATACTTCCCCGTAGTTCATCGAGCCTGCATAGGCCAGCAGCAAGCCAATTCCAAGAATAAAACCGAAGTCGCCAACACGGTTGACCAGGAACGCTTTCATGTTGGCGTAGATCGCCGTCGGTCGGGTGTACCAGAAACCGATCAGCAGGTACGAAACAAGACCAACCGCTTCCCAACCGAAGAACAGTTGCAGGAAGTTGTTGCTCATGACGAGCATGAGCATCGAAAAAGTGAAGAGAGAGATATAGGAGAAGAAACGATTGTAGCCTTCGTCTTCCGCCATGTAACCGATCGTATAGATATGCACCATCAGCGAGACGAAGGTAACCACACACATCATCATCGCCGTCAGGCTGTCGACCAGGAAGCCAACCTCCATCTTCAGGCCCATGACCGTCATCCAGTTATAGACAGTCCCGTTATAGGTAGTACCATCCATCACTGCGAGCAGCGTCTGGAAGGAAATGATGAAGGCGACCAGTACGCCCAGAATCGTGACCGAATGCGACGCGGTACGACCGATCTTGTTGCCGAAAAATTTGGTTCCAAACAGACCTGCGATCGCAGAGCCCGCGAGAGGTGCCAACGGCACAGCCAATAAAACGTTAGGGTTGAGTTGCCCCGCCATGATGGACCTTATCGTTATTTTTGTGGTTAACCTTTGAGAGCATCGAGATCTTCGACATTGATGGTGTCCAGATTACGGAACAGAACCACCAGGATGGCGAGACCAATCGCGGACTCCGCGGCAGCCACAGTAAGGATGAAGAAAACGAAAATCTGCCCAGCCGCATCGCCGAGATAGTACGAAAAGGCGATGAAGTTCATGTTGACCGCGAGGAGCATCAATTCGATTGCCATCAACAACACGATGATGTTCTTCCGGTTCAGGAAAATCCCGACGATGGAGATCGCAAACAGGATTGCTCCCAGGATCAAGTAGTGTGCAAGCGATAAAGCCACGGTGCTTCCCCTAATTATTTTTCTGCTGCCGAGGCAGCCGGTTGCACTTTTGCGTTCGCACGCTCGGATTCGGCCTTCATGCGAACGATACGCAGACGGTCGCTACTCTTGACCTTGACTGCGGCAGCCGGGCTGAAATACTTGATGTCCTTGCGACGACGCAGGGTTAATGCGACTGCGGCGACGATGGCGACCAGAAGCACAACCGCGGCAATTTCAAACGCGTAGATGTATTGGGTGAAAATGAGTTTGCCCAATTCCTTGGTATTTCCGATGTTCGCCGCCGCTGCCGGAACTTGCGCTTCGGGCGCCCAGAAGCCGTGGAGCAGAACAGCCGACATCTCCAGCACGATCACGACGCCAATCGTTGCTGCCAACGGAAGGTATCCCCAGAATCCCTCGCGCAGCTTGTCCATGTTGATCTCCAGCATCATCACCACGAACAGGAAGAGCACCATTACTGCACCGACATAGACCAGGACCAGTACGATGGCCAGGAATTCAGCTTTCAGGAGCAGCCATATCGCAGCACCGGAGAAGAAGGACAAGACCAGAAACAGCGCGGCATGCACCGGGTTCCGGTCCGTGATAACGCGTATTGCGGCGATCACCAGGATCGCTGAAAACGCGTAGAACAAGGCAGTTTTAAATTCCATAATGGACCAAGTGAGTCAGCTTAATGCGGGCCAGATCAGGCAAAATCAACGATATGCGGCATCGGATGCGCGCGCCGCGGCAATATCCTTTTCATATCGATCGCCAATCGCGAGCAACATCTCTTTCGTGTAGTAGAGGTCGCCGCGCTTTTCGCCGTGATACTCCAGGATGTTGGTCTCGACAATCGAATCGACCGGGCAAGACTCCTCGCAGAATCCGCAGAAGATGCACTTGGTCAGATCGATGTCATAGCGCGTCGTACGGCGCGTACCATCATCGCGCTCCGTCGATTCGATCGTAATCGCCATCGCCGGACATACTGCCTCGCACAATTTGCATGCAATGCAGCGCTCTTCCCCATTCGGATAGCGGCGCAACGCATGCAGCCCACGAAAGCGTGGCGACATGGGCGTTTTCTCCTCGGGATATTGCACCGTAATCTTGCGCTCGAACATGTAGCGTCCGGTCAACGCCAAGCCTTTTAGCAGCTCTCGGAGCATCAGGCTGCTGAAAAAATCTTTAATGGCTTCCATCTTGATCAGCCTCTATTCTTTACTTCCAAATATTCCACGGTGACTGAATCCAGGCAGCCACGATAACCAGGTAAGCGAGTGTCAGCGGAATGAACACTTTCCAACCCAAACGCATAATCTGATCGTAGCGATACCGCGGGAATGATGCGCGTGCCCAGATGAACATCGATACGACCACAAAGGTCTTGATGCCTAACCAGATCCATCCCGGGATCCAGCTCAGGAATGATGCCGGCGCCGCCCATCCTCCCAGGAACATGAGCGAAGCAACGATCGAGATCAGGATCATGTTCGCGTACTCGGCCAGGAAGAACATCGCGAACGACATGCCGGAATATTCGACCATGTGACCTGCGACGATTTCTGACTCGCCTTCAACCACGTCAAACGGGTGGCGGTTGGTTTCAGCAATCCCTGAAATCACGTAGATCACGAAAATCGGCAGCAACGGCAGCCAGTTCCATGAAAGGAAGCCAAGTCCCTTGTCAGCAAAATACCCTTTGCTTTGCGCCATCACGATATCAGTGAAATTCAGGCTGCCAGAAACCATCAGCACGATCACCAGCGCGAAGCCCATCGCAATTTCGTATGACACCATTTGTGCCGAGGCGCGCATCGCACCCAAAAAGGCGTACTTCGAGTTGGATGCCCATCCTGCAATGATGACACCGTACACTTCCATTGAGCTGATTGCCATGAGGAGCAGCAGGCCGGCATTGACGTTGGCCAGCACAGTCTCCGGCCCAAACGGAATCACGGACCAGGCGGCAAGCGACGGCATGATCGTCATTACGGGAGCAATCACGAACAAGGCCTTGTTGGCACGCGTCGGAACAACGATCTCCTTCATCAACAACTTTACCGCGTCCGCGATCGGCTGCAGCAGGCCAAGCGGACCAACGCGGTTCGGCCCGAGCCGGATATGCATCCAGCCGATCATCTTGCGTTCCCATAGCGTGAGATAAGCGACCAGTCCCATCAGCGGCGCAACCAGCACGACGATCTTGACCAGGGTCCAGATGAGCAGCCAAGCTCCGCCGAACAGATTTTGTCCGTTCGTATTTATGGTCAGGAGCAATTGGTCCATTACGCTTTCTCCACACTGATTGCACCGAACATTCCGCCAAGGTGTGCCGTTGCTCCATGGCCTGCGGAGACTCGCACGACGTTTTCAGGCAACCTTGCGTCGATCGCAGCGGTCAGGACTGCGGAGCCCTTCCCTTGCGTTACTTTTACCTGTGCGCCTTCGTTCACACCCAGCTTTGCTGCCAATACTGTGGAAAGCGACGCCTTCGGCGCTTGCGCGTCGGTTGTCATTTGCAAGGATTCGGCCCGGCGCACGATGGCATCCGTGAAATAGATCGGCACGTCTGCAATGCGCTCAACTTGTGTGGGTGCTGCCGACATTGCCGCTTGCGGCTGCGCGTTCACAAGGTTGTTGAGACGCGGTTTGAGATCTGCTTCTTCAGCAGTCTTGGTTCCGAGCAGTTCGACTCGGATCTCTTCTGATGTCTCGTAGTTGAAGCCAGGAATATCGAGCATATTGCCCAGGACACGCAGTACTTTCCATGCCGGCCGCGTTTCGCCCAGCGGCTTCACGGCCCCATTGAATCCTTGCGCACGACCCTCACAGTTCACGAAGGTGCCGGAAGTTTCCGAGAATGGCGCAACTGGCAGCAGAACATCAGCATAATCGGCACCATGCTTGAAAGGCGACATGACGACGACCATCTCGGCCTTTTCCAACGCAGCGCGAGCTGCTTGCGGATCATAACTGTCGAGCTCGGGCTCGGCATGCAACAGCACGTAGGCTTTACGCGCTTGTGCAAACGCTTCAACTGCGTTGGCACCTTTGCCCGGTATCGCGTTTGCGAGATAGCCACCCACAGTATTCGCTGCTTCAGTCAGATAGCCAAATTTGGCATCGGTATTCTGCGCAATCCACTGTGCTGCGGCATGCAATTGAGATGCCTGAGGATGTTGAGCTGCCGCATTGCCAAGGACGACCGCTTTCTTGTCACCCGACAGCATGCTTGCCGCAATACCCTTCGCCACTTCGCCCGGGGCAATCTTATCGAAACCGGCAGGTGCGGCGACACCTTTTGCCTGGGCGATCGCAGCGATAACTTCACTCAATCCGGACATCCAGTCAGATGGCGCCTTGATCATCCGGTTTGTAATCGGCATCAGAAGGTCATCGTCGCTGGCATGCAGAATGCTGACGTTCGTGCCCCGCTTTGCAGCGTGGCGCAGACGAGCGGTGAGCAGAGGATGGTCCTTGCGCAAGAAGGAGCCGATGACAAACGCACGGTTAAGCTGACCGAATTCTTCGATCGACATGCCGAGCCACGGTACGAGTTTGCCATCCAGCGAAAAATCCGATTGGCGCAGACGGAAGTCAATGTTATCCGAGCCTAGCCCGCGAACCAGTTTCTGCAGCAGAGAGAGTTCTTCCAGCGTAGAGTATGGGGCAGCCAAGGCGGCGATTGCGTCGGCCCCGTGTTCCTGGCTGACACCCTGAAGTCCGCGTGCAACGTATTCAAGCGCAGTCGGCCAGTCAGTTTCAAGCCACTTTCCATCCTGCTTGACCATCGGAACAGTCAGGCGCTCCGCGCTATTCAGGCCTTCGTAGGCGAAGCGGTCCTTGTCGGACAGCCAGCATTCGTTCACCGATTCGTTTTCCAGTGGGAGAACGCGCATCACTTTACCGGCCTTGACCTGAACGATCAGGTTTGCGCCGAGCCCATCATGCGGACTTACCGAGCGGCGACGAGACAACTCCCATGTTCGTGCGCTATAGCGGAAGGGCTTAGAGGTCAATGCACCAACCGGGCACAAGTCGATCATGTTGCCGGACAACTCGGAATCGACTGTCTTACCGACAAAGCTTGTAATTTCAGAGTGCTCGCCGCGGTTCAGCATGCCGAGTTCCATGACGCCGGCGATTTCCTGCCCGAAGCGTACACAGCGGGTGCAATGGATGCAACGCGCCATCTCCTTCATCGAAATCAGCGGACCGGCATCCTTCGGCACCACAACGCGCTTCTCTTCCTGATATCGCGAAGCCGATGCACCGTAACCGACGGCCAGATCCTGCAACTGGCACTCGCCACCCTGGTCACAGATGGGGCAATCGAGCGGGTGGTTGATCAGCAGGAACTCCATGACGCTTTTCTGCGCATTGATTGCCTTGTCGCTGCTGGAGCGCACAACCATGCCATTGGTCACCGGTGTTGCACATGCGGGCAAGGGCTTCGGTGCCTTTTCAACTTCAACCAGACACATGCGGCAGTTCGCCGCGATGGACAGTTTCTTGTGATAGCAAAAATGCGGGATGTAGGTACCAAGCTTGTTGGCAGCGTCCATCACCATGCTGCCTTCTTGCACCTCGACTTTTTTGCCGTCAATTTCGATTTCAACCATGGCTCTGTTTTATGCCGTAGGGCGCGCTTGTATGCGCACCGGATTTATTAAACGTAAGCAGGAACGATGCAGCGCTTATGCTCGATGTGATATTCAAATTCCTTGCGGAAGTTCTTCACGAATGCACGGACGGGCATCGCGGCCGCGTCGCCGAGTGCGCAAATCGTGCGCCCTTGAATGTTGTCAGCAATCGAGTTCAGCATATCGAGATCATCCGCACGCCCTTGGCCGTGCTCGATGCGATGCACCATCCGATACAGCCAGCCCGTACCCTCACGACAAGGCGTGCACTGGCCGCATGACTCTTCGAAATAGAAGTACGACAGGCGCAGCAAAGACTTGACCATGCAACGCGTCTCATCCATCACGATGACCGCACCGGATCCGAGCATCGATCCCGCCTTCGCGATCGAGTCGTAATCCATGTCTGTATTCATCATGACGTCGCCGGTCAGCACCGGCATGGACGAGCCGCCTGGTATAACCGCCTTAATCTTCTTGCCATCGCGCATACCGCCGGCAAGCTCAAGCAATTTGGCGAATGGCGTGCCAAGCGGGACTTCATAGTTACCCGGCCGGGCAACGTCGCCGGACATCGAGAAAATCTTGGTGCCGCCGTTATTTGGCTTGCCCAGTCCGGCGTAAGCTTCGCCGCCCATGCGCATGATGAACGGCACGGCCGCGAAGGTCTCCGTGTTGTTAATGGTCGTCGGCTTGCCGTATAAACCGAAGCTAGCCGGAAACGGCGGCTTGAAGCGCGGTTGACCTTTTTTGCCTTCGATGGATTCAAGCAGGGCTGTTTCTTCACCGCAGATATAGGCGCCGTAGCCATGGAACGCATGCAACTGGAAGTTGAATTCGCTCCCCATGATCTTGTCGCCGAGAAAGCCCGCCGCGCGCGCTTCCTCCAGCGCCTCTTCGAAACGCTGATATTCGGCCCACACTTCGCCGTGGATGTAGTTATAGCCGACAGTAATACCCATCGCATACGCACCGATTGCCATGCCTTCGATGAGCGCATGCGGGTTGTAGCGGATGATGTCGCGATCCTTGAATGTGCCCGGCTCGCCTTCGTCCGTATTGCAGACGAGGTATTTTTGGCCCGGGAACTGGCGCGGCATGAAACTCCACTTCAGGCCAGTCGGGAAACCTGCGCCGCCGCGACCGCGAAGGGACGAAGTCTTCAATTCAGCAATCACCTGTTCCGGCGCAATCTTTTCGGTCAGGATGCGCTTCAATGCCTCATAGCCGCCACGCTTCACGTAGTCGGCCAGGTGCCAGTTCTTGCCGTCCAAGCCCGCCAGAATAAGCGGGTTGATATGACGATCATGCAGGCAGGTCATTTCTTCAGTTCCTCCACCAGCGCATCGATCTTTTCATTCGACATGTGGCTGCACATGCGCTTGTTGTTCACCAGCATGACCGGTGCGTCGCCGCAGGCGCCCATGCACTCGCCCTCGATCAGGGTGAACTGGCCATCGGCCGTGGTTTCCTTGTAGTCAACGCCGAGCTTTTGCTTTAGATAGTGCGCTGCGCGCTCGCCACCGGACAAAGCGCAGGGCAAATTGGTGCACACGGAGATCTTGTGCTTGCCGGTCGGCTTGGTGTTGTACATGTTGTAGAACGTGGCGACCTCTTGCACGGCAATTGCTGCCATGCCGATGTAATCAGCGATGTCCTGCATTACCTCCGGCGAAAGCCAGCCCTTTTCATCCTGCGCAATTGCGAGTGCTGCCATGACGGCAGACTGCCTTTGATCAGCAGGAAATTTCGCGAGTTCGCGATCGATTTTTTTGTACGCTTCTTGACTTAACAGCATATTGTCGGCCATCCGTGCGCAATGTTCCGCGCGGTTTATCGGTCAATTTCACCAAACACAATGTCCAGCGAACCAATGATCGTCACTGCGTCCGCGATCATGTGGCCCCTTGCCATTCCATCCATGCCTTGCAAGTGCGCGAAGCCAGGCGCGCGAATCTTCATTCGGTAAGGTTTATTTGCACCGTCTGAGATCAGGTAGACACCGAATTCACCCTTCGGGTGTTCGATACCGACATAGGCCTCGCCTTCCGGCACGTGGAATCCTTCGGAAAAGAGCTTGAAGTGATGAATCAGCTCTTCCATGTTGGATTTCATGTTCACGCGTGACGGCGGAGCCACCTTGTGGTTATCCGTCATCACTGGGCCTGGGTTGTTTCGCAACCATTCGACGCACTGCTTGATGATGCGGTTCGATTGACGCAACTCCTCGACACGCACGAGATAGCGATCATAAGAGTCACCGTTCGTGCCGACCGGGATGTCGAAGTCGAGCAGGTCATACACGGCGTAGGGCTGCGTCTTGCGCAAGTCCCACTCGATACCGGATCCACGCAGCATCGGACCGGTAAAGCCCATCGCCTTCGCATACTCGGGAGAGACGACGCCCACGCCGACCAGTCGCTGCTTCCAGATGCGGTTGTCGGTCAATAGCGTCTCGTATTCATCGACGTAGCCGGGAAAGCGATTCGTGAAGTCTTCAATGAAGTCCAGCAAGGAGCCCTGGCGGCTTTCGTTCAGCTGCTTGATCGCCTTTTCACTACGAATTACCGACGGCTTGTACTGCGGCATCACATCCGGCAAGTCGCGATAGACTCCACCCGGACGATAGTATGCAGCGTGCATGCGCGCGCCGGACACCGCCTCATAGCAATCCATCAGATCTTCACGTTCGCGGAAGGCGTACAGGAATACGGCCATCGCGCCTACGTCCAGACCATGTGCGCCAATCCAAAGCAGGTGATTGAGAATACGGGTGATCTCATCGAACATGACTCGGATGTACTGGGCGCGCAATGGCACTTCAATACCGAGCAGCTTTTCGATCGCCAGCACGTAGCCGTGCTCATTGCACATCATCGACATATAGTCGAGACGGTCCATGTACGGGACGGACTGCAGGAAGGTCTTCTGCTCGGCGAGCTTCTCGGTAGCACGATGCAGCAGACCGATATGCGGATCCGCACGCTGAATAACCTCACCATCCAGTTCGAGCACAAGGCGCAACACACCGTGTGCAGCGGGATGCTGCGGACCAAAGTTCAGGGTGTAATTCTTGATCTCAGCCATTATTTCATCCCGTATTTTTCTTCGCGAATCACCCGCGGAATGATTTCACGCGGCTCGATCGTCACGGGTTGGTAAATCACGCGTTTCTGTTCAGGGTCATAGCGCATTTCGACATACCCGGACACCGGGAAGTCCTTGCGGAATGGATGGCCGATAAAGCCGTAGTCGGTGAGGATGCGACGGAGGTCGCTGTGACCTTCGAACAGGACGCCGAACAGGTCAAACGCTTCACGTTCATACCAGTTGGCAGAGGGCCAGATATCTGTGACCGAAGATACGACCGGCAGTTCGTCATCCGGGGCGAACACGCGCACCCGAACCCGCCAATTATGCGCGATCGACAGAAGATGGGACACGACGGCAAAACGCGCCCCTTCCCAACTGCCGTCGCCATATGTTGAATAGTCGACGCCGCACAGATCGATCAGCTCTTCAAAACGCAGATCAGCATGATCACGCAAGACACGCATCGCCGACAGATAATCGTCCGCACCAACAACCACCGTCACCTCACCTACTGCGACAGTCAGGCTCCGGAGCTGGCTGCCGAGCGCATTGCGCAGGGCAGCTTCGAGAGTTTCAATTTTTGTGGTCATATCTTTGCCTAAGCGACCCGTTTAGCGTGCAATCGTGTTGGTTCGCTTGATCTTGTTTTGCAGCTGCATGATGCCGTAGATGAGAGCCTCTGCCGTAGGCGGGCAGCCCGGGACATACACATCAACAGGAACGATACGGTCGCAACCGCGCACGACCGAGTATGAGTAGTGGTAATAGCCGCCGCCATTGGCGCATGTGCCCATCGAGATAACCCAACGCGGCTCGGCCATCTGATCGTAGACCTTCCGCATCGCCGGGGCCATTTTGTTGCACAAGGTACCTGCAACAATCATCACGTCGGACTGACGAGGGGACGGGCGGAACACAACACCGAAACGATCCAGATCATAACGTGATGCGCCGGCATGCATCATCTCAACCGCACAACAAGCCAGACCGAACGTCATTGGCCACAACGAGCCGGTACGAGTCCAGTTGATCAGCTTGTCCGCTGTGGTCGTGACAAAGCCTTCGTTCAATACACCTTCAATAGACATGACTTACTCCCAATCCAGAGCACCACGCTTCCAGATGTACCAGAACCCGACGATGAATTCGGCGATAAACACCATCATCGTGACGAAGCCCTGCCATCCGAGGTCGCGCATTGCAACACCCCACGGGAAGAAAAATGCGGTTTCCAGATCGAACAAAATAAACAGGATCGCAACCAGGTAGTAGCGCACGTCGAACTTCATGCGCGCGTCACCAAACGCTTCAAATCCGCACTCGTACGGAGAAAGCTTGTCAGCGTCAGGCTTATGCGGAGCCAGCACGCGACCGAGAATCTGCGGCAAGACGCCAACGCCAATACCGACAAGAATAAAAAGAAGGACAGGGAAATAATTTTCGAGGTTCACGATGTGGGCCGGATGTTGGTTAATTGAGTGATTTGCAAATCAAACCAAGATTCCTCGATAAAAAGCCAGCTTGGGGATTGCCCTTGCTGGCCTTATGATTGGTGCCGACGGCGAGACTCGAACTCGCACAGCTTTCGCCACTACCCCCTCAAGATAGCGTGTCTACCAATTTCACCACGTCGGCTGAATGAGGTCGTATTCTACTCTGCTTTGGGGCATTTGTTCAACGCACAATTGCTCCAAATCAAAACGATCTTCAATTATTTTGGTATTTGATTTGCCTGCCCGGCGCCTCCCGCCGGCGCAGTAGTCGATGATGCAGCAGCACCTTGTGCAGGCGCTTTGTCATTCGTCGCCGGAGCAGGCGTCGCCGGCACAGTAGCAGTCGGCGCAGAAGGAAGCTTTTCCATCACGCCCGCACTGACTCCAGTACGCTTGTTACCGACGAATGCAAGAGCCAAGGTGGCACTGAAAAAAATCGCCGCAGCCACCCCGGTTGACTTCGAAAGAAAGTTGGAGGAACCCGTTGCGCCGAACAAACTTCCCGAGGCTCCCGAGCCGAATGCAGCGCCCATGTCTGCACCCTTCCCGTGCTGAAGCAGAACAAGACCGATAATCGCAATCGCGGCCAACACTTGCACGACAACGATGACTGTGAACAAAGCGCTCATTAAGTAATTTCCAATCTAAGGTTAAATCTCTGCCAGCCGCTCACACAGCCTGGATAATCGCGAGAAAATCTGCTGCCTTTAATGATGCACCGCCAATCAGGCCGCCATCGATATCAGGCATCGTCAGCAGTTCGCGCGCATTGTCGGGCTTCATGCTGCCGCCGTAGAGGATTTGCACTGACGTCGCCGCTGCAGCGTTTTTAGCCGCGAGCCTTGAGCGCAGCATTGCATGGACGTCTTGTGCCATCTGAGGTGTGGCGGTCTTACCCGTACCGATTGCCCACACCGGCTCATATGCAACAACGATCTTGTTGACATCGCCTGCGTCGAGGGCACCAAGGACAGCATCGATTTGCGCACCCACTACAGCATCGGTTTGACCTGACTCGCGTTCGGCCAGCGACTCGCCGACGCAAATAATTGGCGTCAACCCAGATTTGATTGCGCTGCCCGTTTTTTGGGCAACCAATGCATTGCTTTCGCCATGATAGGATCGGCGCTCCGAGTGTCCGACGATGACATACGTGCAGCCAAAATCACGCAACATTGCACCAGACACTTCGCCGGTATATGCACCGGACTCATGCACGGAGAGATCCTGACCACCCCAGGCAACCAGGCTACCGGCCAACTCGACTTTGCATTGAGCAAAATACGGCGCAGGAACGCAAACCGCCACGGCGCAAACCGGCTGGTTGATCCCGGCCTTGATTCCATCCAGCAAAGCAGCGTTGGCAGCAAGGCTGCCATTCATCTTCCAGTTACCGGCGATAAGTTTGCGTCGCATAAGAGTCTAGAAATTCAATAACCCTTGATTCTAACGCGCCGTACCATCGCCGGTCAAACTTGCGTGACTAGGTATGACCAGTCACACCTAGTCGATGTTCCGTAAATCGGTCCATTTTTTGCCGAGCAAAGCCGCGCATCAGGAGGATCAGTTCACTCGCAAAATAATTTTACCGACGTGAACACTCGCCTCCATCAACTCATGTGCATGGACCGCATCCTGCAAGGGGAAGATCTTGTAGATCACCGGTTTGATCCTGCCAGCCTCAATCAGTGGCCAAATCCGGGCGCGCAGGTTTTCGGCGATGGCCGCCTTGAATTCGACCGATCGCGGGCGCAGCGTCGAACCACTCACTGTCAGGCGGCGCCGTAATAGCTGCCCGAGATCCACGGTCGCTTTGGCCCCTCCCAGCAGAGCGATAATGGCCAAGCGGCCGTCGTCGGCCAGGCAATCGAGCTCGCGGGCGATGTACGCACCGCCGACCATGTCAAGAATAACGTCGACTCCGGCACCCCCGGTTTCCTTCTTGATGACCTCGACGAAATCCTCAGTCCGATAATTTATTCCCCGAGTCGCGCCGAGTTCTTCGCATGCGCGGCATTTTTCGTCCGAGCCGGCAGTGGCAAACACGCGATGCCCCATCGCGGTGGCCATTTGAATCGCGGTAACGCCGATGCCGGAAGTGCCTCCCTGCACCAGCAATGTCTCGGAGTCCGCAAGGTGAGCTCGGTCAAACACATTGCTCCACACCGTGAAAAAGGTTTCCGGAAGCGACGCCGCTTCGGCTGCGTCGAGCCCGGCCGGAATCGGCAGACACTGTTTCACGGGCGCGGTGCAATATTCAGCATAGCCACCGCCTTGCACCAGCGCGCAGACAAGATCACCGACCTTGAAATCACTGCCCGCCAAATCGCCTTCGACGATTTCGCCGGCGATCTCAAGGCCGGGCAAATCCGACGCGCCCGGCGGGACTGGATAATGTCCCATGCGCTGAATGACATCCGGGCGGTTGACGCCCGCCGCATGAACTTTGATCAATACCTCGCCTGCTTTTGGCTGCGGAATCGGTCTCTCGCAAATTTTCAATACGTCAGGCAATCCGGGCTGGGTAATCTCTACGGCTCTCATCGCAAGTTCCATCGTGAATAAAAATGCATTGTACGACAGCCAACGATTTCGAATATCCGTCACACGGATTTGGCCATTCACCCGCAATGTTGACGTAACGCAACATTCAGATTTCGAGTTAGTCAAGAATCTGTATGCCTTGCCAGCTCTGCTCGAAATCCTTCATGGCCGCCCCCACCGCTGGCATGGCAGATTTGTAACAGGAAACGTTGCTCCAGTTACAAAATGATGGGAACTAATCAACCCTCTTCATTTCCAAAAGGCAATACCATTTCATTTCAGGCAGACCCCCATGCGTGGCTCTTTCATTTCCGCTCCCACGAAGAAGCAAGTGAATCCGTCGACCACATCATCGGCAATGCATGACCGACTCAGCCTCGCCCTTGAGAGTTCTCGTCAGATTGCATTCGACTGGTTCATATCGGACGACCGGTTGTACTTCAGCGGCGAACCGGCAGCCGGTCTCAAGGCCATCTTGCTCGACACAACAAGAACGTGGAGCTCGCAGGCACTGCCTTCTTTCATTCATGAGGACGATCAGGAAAACTTCCGCAAGTGCTTGCGCGAGGCGCTGAAGGGAATGGGCTATGGGGATGGCGCCTTTCATAACGTGGAGCTGCGCTTGAAAGATGCCTCTCTTTGTTGGCGCTGGGTGGCTATCAGCGGCAAGATCGTCGAGAGGGATAGTCGTGGACGTGCGGTTCGAATGGTCGGGATGTTCTCCGATATCGAGGAACGCAAACATGCAGAACGAAAGTCGACCAGGTTGCGTGATCTCTATATCGCGTTAAGCCAGACGAATCAGGCGATTGTTCGGATCAACGATCGTGATGAGCTGTTCGAGGAAGTCTGCAGGATCATCGTCGAACATGGCCATTTTCGCATGGCGTGGATCAGCGTGATTCAGCATGACAAGCAGCAGGCAATGACTGTTGCGGCATATGCATCGAGCAACGACAAATCGCGTAGCGTGACAAGATTGCTGGAAGAGTTCGACCTCAATAACGAAAGCATTGTCGAGGCGGCACTCAGAGAAAGCAAATTCAAGGTTTGCAACAACGCATCGGTTACGTCATATTCAGCGGACAGCCGCAAGACTGCGGTACAAAGCGATCTTCAATCCCTTGCCTGCTTCCCATTCAAGCTATCTGGCCGACCGTATGGCGTCCTCACAATTTGTTCTGCCGACAAGGATTGCTTCGATTCACAACTCATCCGGCTGCTGGAAGAATTGGCCGGCAGTATTTCGCTCGCCATCGACAATTACGCGCGTGAATCGCGACGCAAATCCATTGAGGCAGCGCTTGTAGACAGCGAAAAATTCAAGAGTGCCATTCTGACCGCTTCTCTCGACTGTATCGTTTCGATCAACCACCTCGGCGAAATCATCAGCTTCAACGAAGCCGCAGAAGCAACTTTTGGCTATCGCAGCGATGATGTGCTTGGCAAGAAACTGGCCGACATCATCATTCCGCAGGCATGGCGCGAGCTGCATCGTTTGGGTATCGAACGCTTTCTTGCTACAGGCACGAGCTCCCTGTTGAACCGGCGCTTGGAACTCACGGCAATGAGGGCCGACGGCTCCACCCTGCCTGTTGAACTTGCCGTGGTTCCACTGAGTGTGCAGAACGATCCAGTGTTCACTGCTTTCATACGCGACATCTCCGAGCGCAAGCACGCGGAGACTCTTCAGCTCGGGCAAAATCGCATCCTGAACATGGTCGCCACTGGTGTTCCCCTACAGGAGATTCTGACCGAAATTGCCCGTTTCGCCGAAAATCATTCCGGTCGCGGATTGTGTTCGATCCAGCAGCTTAACGACGAAGGAAACACCCTTTTCGGCCGCGTCGCGCCGAACCTGCCCCCATCATGCATGACGCAATTTGATGACTCGGAAGTCGGGCCGAGCAATGGCTCATGCGGAACCGCTGTCTTCCGCGGCGAACCAGTGATGGTAACGGATATTGCAAGCGATCCGCTCTGGGCAGAGCAGCGCAACCTCGTTCTTCAGCATGGATTGAAGGCCTGCACCTCGTGGCCGATCTTTGGGCGAAACAGGAAGATTCTTGGCACATTCGCGCTTTACTTTCGGGAAGCGACAGCTCCGACCGCAAAGGATCTGCAGTTGTTCGAAATCTGCACGAACCTTGCCGGCATCGCGATCGAGAGCCGCGCATCAGAAGAAAAGATTCGCTATCTCGCCCACTATGACGGACTAACGTCTTTGCCCAACAGGTTCTTGTTCAAGGAATACCTCGAAATGGCGCTCGGCAACGCGCGTCGCCATGGAAAGAAATTCGCCGTATTCTTCCTCGACCTCGACAAGTTCAAGGAAATCAATGACACCCTTGGGCATGACGCGGGCGACAAGGTTCTGCGCGAAATAGCAAAGCGCTTGCGCACAAGTCTCCGGCACACGGACAAGATCGCGCGCATGGGTGGCGATGAGTTTTATGTGCTGATCGAGGAACTGAGCGATGGACGTTATGCCGCTGATGTCGCGCAAAAGCTGCTCGGCGAGGCATCACGTCCGGTGCGGATCGGTGATCAGGAATGCCGCTTGAGTGTCAGTATCGGAATAAGCGTGTTTCCGAATGACGGGAATGACGGGCAGACATTGCTGAAGAACGCCGACAGCGCCATGTACCGCGCAAAAGACAAAGGGAAAAACGGTTACGAGTTCCATTCTTCGATCGATGAGCCCGCGGAAAACCGAATGCCGGTTCTCGCACACCACTTGCGCGCCCGCCTTCCTGACGCAGACGCAATGCGCGTGTCATAAGTAACTGAGCAGCGTACGGCATCACTAGTCTTCGTTGGCCGATTCTGCACATAAAAAAACCGCCCGGGCAAATGCCACCGGGCGGTCGATTCATTGCAGGCCGGCTGCAATGAGGATTTTGATTACTGCTGAGGCTGAGCGGCTGCGCCCTCTTCTGCGGCAGCAGCTTTCATCGACAGTTTCAGGCGACCGCGGTCATCCGTTTCCAGTACCTTGACGCGCACCTGCTGACCTTCCTTGAGGTAGTCGGCCACGGCATTGACGCGTTCGTTAGCAATCTGGCTGATGTGCAGCAGGCCATCCTTGCCCGGCATAACCTGGACAATCGCACCGAAATCCAGCAGCTTTAGCACGACACCGTCGTAGATCTTGCCAACTTCGACGGAAGCCGTCAGCTCTTCGATACGGCGCTTGGCTTCCTGACCCGCGGCAGCGTCGACCGAAGCGATGGTCACAATGCCCTCATCGGTGATGTCGATCTGCGTTCCGGTTTCTTCGGTAAGCGCGCGGATTACCGCACCACCCTTGCCGATCACGTCGCGGATTTTTTCCGGATTGATCTTGATGGTGATCAGGCGCGGCGCGAAGTCGGACAGTTCTGCCTTGCCGGTCGGCATGGCATCCTGCATCTTGGCCAGGATATGCATACGGCCTTCCTTGGCTTGCGCCAGTGCGACTTGCATGATTTCCTTGGTGATGCCCTGGATCTTGATATCCATCTGCAGCGCGGTAATACCGTTGGCAGTGCCCGCCACCTTGAAGTCCATGTCGCCCAGATGATCTTCGTCGCCCAGGATGTCGGTCAGGACTGCGAACTTGCTGCCTTCCTTGATCAATCCCATCGCGATGCCGGCGACGTGCGCCTTCATCGGTACGCCGGCATCCATCAGCGCCAGGCAGCCGCCGCAGACGGAAGCCATTGAAGACGAACCGTTGGATTCGGTAATTTCCGATACGACGCGCACCGAATAGCTGAATTCTTCCGGCGACGGCAGCGCGGCAACCAGAGCCCGCTTTGCAAGACGGCCATGGCCCACCTCGCGGCGCTTCGGCGTACCGACGCGGCCGGTTTCGCCAGTGGCGAACGGTGGCATGTTGTAGTGAAGCATGAAGCGGTCCGAGTACTCGCCCATCAGCGCATCGATCTTTTGCTCGTCGCGTGCGGTGCCAAGCGTAGCGACCACCAATGCCTGAGTTTCGCCGCGCGTGAAAAGCGCAGAGCCGTGAGTACGCGGCAAGACGCTGGTGCGAATGGAGATCGGACGCACGGTGCGCGTATCGCGTCCGTCGATGCGCGGTTCGCCTTCGAGGATCTGGGAGCGAACGATCTTTGCTTCCAGGTCGAACAGAATGCTTCCGACTTCAGCCGTGTCGGGTGCTGCAGCGCCTGCGGCATCCGCTTCAGCGGCCAGTGCCGCATTGACTTCGGCGGTGACGTTGTTGAGCTTTGCAGTGCGTGCCTGCTTGTCCTTGGTCTGATAGGCCTCGCGCAGCTTTGCCTCGGCCAGTTGAGTAACGCGACCGATCAGTGCTTCGTTCTTCGCCGGCGCACTCCAGGTCATCTCCGGCTTGCCGCCATCACGCACCAGGTCATGGATTGCATCGATCACAGCCTTCATCTGATCGTGGCCGAAAACAACGGCACCCAGCATGATTTCTTCGGACAGTTGGTTCGCTTCGGATTCCACCATCAGCACCGCTTGTTCAGTTCCGGCAACGACCAGATCCATCTGCGATTTCGCCATCTGCGAGGTCGTCGGATTCAGCACATACTGACCGTCGATATAGCCAACACGGGCTGCGCCGAGCGGGCCGCTGAATGGGATGCCGGCAACGCAGATAGCGGCCGATGCACCGATCATGGATGCGATGTCAGGATCGATTTCCGGGTTAACGGACAGAACGTGCACGATGACCTGCACTTCGTTCAGATAGCCTTCCGGGAACAGCGGACGAATCGGGCGATCGATCAGGCGAGAAGTGAGGGTCTCCTTTTCCGACGGACGGCCTTCACGTTTGAAGAAACCGCCAGGAATACGGCCGGCAGCATAGCTCTTCTCAACGTAATCGACGGTCAGCGGGAAAAAGTCCTGGCCCGGTTTGACATCCTTCTTCGCTACAACGGTTGCGAGCACGACGGTGTCTTCAATTGACACGAGCACGGCACCGGATGCCTGGCGTGCGATTTCGCCAGTCTCCAGCGTCACTGTGTGCTGGCCATACTGGAAGGTCTTGGTAACTTTATTGAACACGGTGTTTCCTTTCTATTTTTACCGACAGGTTTTCAGGGGCTGTCGTTCACCTCACCACGGATGACATGCCACGCATGGCAAGCCACCTTCACTGCATAAGTACTACCACTACCGAATTACAAACTGCTAAATGGCAAAATGCCTGCATCAGCAGACTGACGCAGGCATTTCGTCTATAACCCGAGCGAATATCGCAACTATTACTTGCGCAGGCCGAGTTTCTCAATCAGAGCGCGATAACGGTTTGCGTCCTTATCCTTCAGATAGGAGAGCAGGCGCTTGCGACGATTAACCATCATGATCAAGCCGCGGCGGGAGTGGTGATCCTTGGCGTGGGCCTTGAAGTGGTTGTTGAGCTCGTTGATACGGGCGGTCAGCAGTGCAACCTGCACCTCCGGAGAGCCTGTGTCGTTCGTGCCGCGAGCGTTGTCCGCGATAATGGCGGCCTTATTGATGTTTTCTACTGACATGAGATACCTTTCACATGCGGTATACGGAGTCGCAACCCCACGTACCGTGAACAATTGATAAAAAAACTTGGTCAAACCGACCAAGACGCGCAGTATATAGGAAATACGCCAATCATTCAAACACTTAGCAGTTTCTGACGAGGCGGTTGGGAAAAATAATGAAATTGACGACTCGGTTTCTGTCTACTGTGTTTTTGGCAATTGTTTGCGGATGCACCACATTGTTCCCCGCGGCTGTCAATATCGGCGATTCCGAACAGGATTTGATCGCCAAACG
This sequence comes from Herbaspirillum sp. ST 5-3, assembly GCF_004804275.1. GTDB lineage: Bacteria > Pseudomonadota > Gammaproteobacteria > Burkholderiales > Burkholderiaceae_D > Noviherbaspirillum. Next base: position 97,546 of record NZ_STGI01000007.1, on the reverse strand, counting down.
CGGCCAACCGGCGCATCGCTACAAAGATGGTGGCGATCAATTGCTGGAATACCCGCTCGGCCCCTGGGGTCAGAAAACCTATATGGCACGCGTCGGTCCGGATGGGAAGCTTATTTCGTTCGAGCAAGTTTTGACGAATCAGAAGTTCGCCAGCATCAAGGCAGGAGAATCAACGAAGGAGGACGTGCTGCGGACCGTTGGCGCGCCCGTCGAGACATCTTACCTTTCCCTCACCGACCTCGAAGTATGGTCTTATCCTTACAAGGAAAGTGGCGTCTGGAATTCGGTGATGCATGTGCATTTTGATAAGGCGGGGATCGTACGCAAGATGTTGAACGGCCCGGATCTGAGATTCGACCCCGACCGACGTTTTCCCTTCGGCGGACTGTAGCCACCTCACGCACACGCCAAAACAAAAGGCGCCCGTACTATCAGGCGCCTCTTGAATTTGCGATCGGGCGTCGTACTATAGCTGCGGATTCAGCTTGTCAACCTTGGACTGCAATTTGTTCAGTGCTGACAAATAGGCTTTGGCCGATGCCACAACGATATCCGGATCCGCGCCGACACCATTGACGATGCGCCCTGCCTTCGACAAGCGCATTGTCACCTCCCCCTGCGACTGCGTTCCGGTCGTGATCGCATTGACAGAAAACAGCAACAACTCGGCGCCGCTCTTGGCCTGCGATTCAATCGCATTGACGGTTGCATCCACCGGCCCATTGCCCTCGCCGGTGCAGGACTGCTCCTTCCCCTCCATCGTGAAGACGACTTTTGCAGACGGCTTTTCACCGGTTTCCGAGTGCTGCGACAGCGATACGAAGCGGTAGTACTCGTTGTCGTGGGAATGCTGCTCGTCCGAGACCAGCGCGATGATGTCCTCATCGAAGATGTCGACCTTGCGGTCGGCGAGCTCCTTGAAGCGCGCAAATGCGGCATTCACTTCGGTTTCCGAATCGAGTTCAATGCCAAGTTCTTCCAGGCGCTGTTTGAACGCATTGCGTCCCGACAGCTTGCCAAGGACGATCTTGTTGGCGGTCCAGCCCACGTCTTCTGCACGCATGATTTCATAGGTATCGCGCGCTTTCAGTACACCGTCCTGATGGATGCCGGATGCATGCGCAAAAGCGTTGGCACCAACGACCGCCTTGTTAGGCTGAACGGCAAACCCGGTGATCTGGGAGACCAGCTTGGATGCTGGGACGATCTGTGCCGTATCGATTGCCACGTCGAGCTTGAAATAATCCTTGCGTGTCTTGACCGCCATCACGATCTCTTCCAACGCGGTGTTGCCGGCACGCTCACCCAAGCCATTGATCGTGCACTCGATCTGGCGCGCACCACCTATCATCACGCCAGCCAGGGAATTGGCTACTGCCATGCCGAGGTCGTTATGGCAATGGACTGACCAGACCGCCTTGTCGGAGTTCGGGATGCGCTCGCGCAGCGTCTTGATCATGTTGCCATAGAGTTCAGGCACACCGTAACCGACGGTGTCCGCGAAATTGATTGTAGTCGCACCTTCGGCAATCACCGCCTCGATCACTCTGCACAGGAAATCCATATCCGAACGACTGCCGTCCTCGGGGCTGAACTCGACATCATCAGTGAACTGACGGGCAAAACGTACCGCCTGTTTCGCTTGCTCAAATACCTGATCCGGCGTCATGCGCAGCTTCTTTTCCATATGCAGGGGCGAGGTCGCGATAAACGTGTGAATACGCTTTCTTGACGCCGATGCCAACGCTTCCGCTGCACGCGAAATGTCGCGGTCATTGGCGCGCGACAGGGAGCACACGGTCGAGTCCTTGATAATGCCGGCAATTGCCTTGATCGCCTCAAAATCACCGGGAGATGCCGCAGCAAAACCGGCTTCGATCACATCCACGCGCAGACGCTCCAACTGCTTCGCAATGCGGATTTTTTCATCCTTGGTCATCGATGCGCCGGGCGATTGTTCGCCATCTCGCAAGGTAGTGTCGAAAATAATCAATTTGTCGGCCATGCTGCACTCCTTTAGGAAAATTCTTTGATCGTATCGTTTTAAACGGTTTTTCGCCTGCCCTTGCCATTATCGACATGAGCCAGAAACTGCACGAATTGTGGGGTATGGGATTTAGCGCGCGTTAACGCACTAGTAGAAACAGCGGCAGCAGCAGGCCTGGCAACAGGGTGCTGAGAAAAACAGATGCGGAAATGTTGATTTCGCGAGACATGCAAAAAACTATAAGCGGAATTGTGGAAAAGTGCAACTATTTGATCGACAAGCGAATTTCTCCGGCGGGTTCCGGATGGCCACAGGATTTGGAGTCCCTGCGGCCGTCAGGATGTACGACTAATGCTGGGCAGGGATACGCAGCATCTGGCCAGGGTAAATCTTGTCGGGATCGGTCAGCATGGGCTTGTTCGCCTCGAAAATCGCGCTGTAGCGATTGGCATCACCGTAAAATTGCTTGGCAATCTTGGACAAGGTATCGCCACTCTTGACCTCATACCATTTTGATTCGTCACGCGCACCAACAGCGACATTGATCTGGTCGTTGACATGCGCGACGCCTTGCACATTGCCGCAACATAGAACAATCTTTTCTCGCGTAGCCTGGTCCGGCGCAGAACCGCTGACGGTAACGGTTGCAGAAGACGAGTCATAGGCCACTACGAGGTTTTCGATTGGCAGGTTTTGCGCTGCCATGTAATCGAGGATGGCACGTTCCAGCGCCTGTTCCTTTTCGCGGATATTCACTGGCGAAGCTTGCGGCTGTTGCGCTTCGGCGTTCTGCTTGGCCGGCCCCGCATGAAGCAGCTTTTCACCGGCCTCTTTCAAGAATGAAATCACACCCATGATGCCCTCCTCTCGTGACGTTAAAAAGCCATCATGACAGGATGAGTGCCCCCGAACTACAGGCATCGAATGATGTAAAACAAACTCCTTACTCTTTCCCTTCCGGCAGGTCCGCTTCTGTTGTTTGCACGATGCTCACCGGTTTCCCCTTGGACAAACGCCAGAAGTAGACGGCATATCCGGACAGGCCGTAGAGCACAAACAAGCCGAACAGGACTTTCGGAGGATCACTCGACACCAGGACAAATGCCAGCACAATGAGGAAGATTGCGATGAATGGAACCGATTTGCGGAAGTTGATTTCCTTGAAGCTGTAGAACGGTACATTGGTCACCATGGTGAGACCCGCGTACAGCGTAATGGTCCATGAGAACCAGCTCAACTCTGTGCCAACGTAGCGCAGATCATCCATCAGCCAGACAAAGCCGGTTACGAGCGCGGCCGCAGCGGGGCTTGGCAATCCTTGAAAGTAACGCTTGTCGACCACGCCAATATTGGTATTGAAGCGCGCCAGACGCAGAGCCGCTCCAGCACAATATACGAATGCCGCCAGCCAGCCGAGCTTGCCCATGCCGCGCAGCGACCATTCATACACCACGAGGGCGGGTGCGGCGCCGAAAGACAGCATGTCTGACAAGCTGTCGTATTGCGCTCCGAATTCGCTCTGGGTATTGGTGAGCCGAGCCACGCGGCCGTCCACGCTGTCGAGCAGCATTGCGGCGAAAATCGCTACCGAAGCGAAATCGAACTTCAAGTTCATCGCCATGACGATCGCAAAAAAGCCGCAAAACAGGTTGGCCGTCGTAAAGGCATTCGGCAACAGATAGATTCCCCGGCTCCGCACTTTCGGCGCCTCCAGATGCGCATCCTCATCAAGCGGCACATGCGGCAATGCTCGTTTGTTCAGCCGCGCGACCTTGGGAAATACGCCAACGTTACTTTTCGCTTTACGTCGATTGAAGGTTGCCATGCTGATTCCGTTTTAAATTGGTGCAAATATGATCACAACGCGGCATGAATCGTTTCAGTTGCCGACATGTTGTCGATCTCAGTCGCCCTCGATCTCGCAACAAGCGGTCGGCAGGCAATCATGCGGGCGAGGATGGCACGAGATTGTTCAACGCCGCTCCGCTTAATAACAAAAAGTAAAAAAGCGTCGCTATTCTAGACGAGCGGGCAAAAAATGTAACCCAGCGAAACTATTCCTTCCAAGCAATATCTGAAATGGCGCATGATGCTTGCCCACGTACAAGCTTTCGTCGACGTTTTCACCCGCTCTCATCCAAGCTTATTTGAAGCGAACTTTGCCGACCACGTGCATGCTTAACGTGGTTTCACCCGGTTCAAAGCTTGGCTCTTCCACTGGAGCCGACTCCGCAGTTGCTGCACGCATCGTCGTGAGAACGCGGGAATCGCGCTGAGGCACATATGCACCCGATCCTTCAAAATCCAGCGTATCAAGGACCGCATCGGATGCACTCTTCCCCAACGCCTTGGCAATCGCGGCGATTCGGTCTGTCAGATTCTGATAAGCGGCGGCAATCCTCTGCTCCTCCAGTTTTTTGGTAGTTGCTTCAGTCAAACCGAAATACAGGCCATTCAGCGCAAGCACTTTCTGTGCAGCGGCAACTGTCTTTGGCAGGCCATTGATGTTTTGGGTTGTCACGTCCAGATACTGGCCGACACGCCAGCCGACAGGCTGTCTCACCTTGGTTCCTTGACGTGGTTGCGGCGGCTCGTCTCCATAAATGGGGTAGGTGTAATAGCCGCGCGTCTTCAGCAAAGCCTGCGGGTCTTCTCGCTTAACGATCTCCATGCCCTGCTTCATCTTCAGATTGGCACGGGATGCTGCAGTTGCCTTGTCTTTATCCTGCTCTTCGATCATGAGCGTCGCGCGCGCCTCGTCGTTCGCATGCTTCACTTCACCCGTAGCCGCAACGACGACCAATGTTCCTGCCGTCTGCACGGAGGCTTGCGTCTGCGCCTGCGCAGAAGTCAGGCAGCTGAACAGGATCAGTGCCGCGAAGCGGACGGAAAGTTTGGGCATTGTTTTCTCCAAGTGAAAAGAGATGGCGTAGTAATGTACACGCCTTTTATTTTACTCAACCACACAATATTGTCCGATCAATTGTCGAATTTGCACACATCGCTTCATGTGATCGGTCTGCCATCTTTCTGGCTAGAGATCGATGGAGGCAACAAATAAAAAAGCCGTGGCTAAGCACGGCTTTTAAGTTGAGCTGCAAGGTCCGCTTGTATGGGACCTTGCACGATGCTTTTTGGCAATCGAAGATTAGTTCTTCGATTGATCGACCAGCTTGTTCTTCTTGATCCAAGGCATCATCGCACGCAGCTTCTCACCGACCTGCTCGATCTGATGTTCAGCAGTCAGGCGACGGCGCGAAATGAGCGTCGGAGCACCGGCCTTGTTTTCCAGAATGAAGCTCTTGGCGTATTCGCCAGTCTGGATATCCTTCAGGCATTGACGCATTGCATTCTTGGTGTCTTCGGTAACGACGCGCGGGCCGGTGACATACTCGCCATATTCGGCGTTGTTCGAGATCGAGTAGTTCATGTTGCCGATGCCGCCTTCGTAGATCAGGTCGACAATCAGCTTCAACTCGTGCAAGCACTCGAAGTACGCCATTTCCGGTGCATAGCCGGCTTCAACCAGTGTTTCGAAACCCGCCTTGATCAGTTCAACCGTGCCGCCGCACAACACAGCTTGCTCGCCAAACAGATCGGTTTCGGTTTCTTCACGGAAGTTGGTCTCGATGATGCCAGCACGACCGCCACCGTTGGCCATTGCATAGGACAGAGCGATGTCACGTGCGCTGCCGGACTTGTCCTGATAGACAGCGACCAGGTGCGGCACGCCGCCGCCCTGCGAGTAGGTGCTCCGCACGGTATGGCCGGGAGCCTTCGGCGCGATCATGATGACGTCGAGGTCGGCGCGCGGCATTACTTGGCCGTAGTGGACATTGAAGCCGTGAGCAAAAGCCAGCACAGCACCCTGCTTTGCGTTCGGGGCAACGTTTTCGTTGTAGACCTGCGCGATATTTTCATCCGGCAGCAGGATCATGATGACATCAGCGGCTTTGACGGCTTCGTTGACCTCGGCAACGTTCAGTCCGGCGTTCTTCGCCTTTTCCCAGGAAGCGCCGCCCTTGCGCAGACCGACGGTGACCTTGACGCCGGAGTCGTTCAGGTTTTGCGCATGCGCGTGCCCTTGGGAGCCGTAGCCGATGATAGTGACATTCTTGCCTTTGATCAGGGACAGGTCACAGTCTTTATCGTAGAAAACTTTCATTGATCTTCCTAACTTTTATAGTGTTGTTGATACTGGATTTAAACTTTGAGAATGCGCTCACCGCGCCCGATGCCCGAACCGCCGGTACGCACGGTTTCGAGAATCGCAGTGCGATCGATTGATTCGATGAAGGCATCGAGCTTGGATTTGTTGCCAGTCAGCTCGATCGTGTAAGTCTTCTCGGTGACGTCGATAATACGACCGCGGAAGATGTCTGCGGTGCGCTTCATTTCCTCGCGCTCCTTGCCGACGGCGCGTACCTTGATCAGCATGAGCTCACGTTCAATGTGCGCGCCTTCTGTCAGATCGACCACTTTGACGACTTCAATCAGACGGTTCAGATGTTTGGTGATCTGTTCGATCACGTCGTCCGAACCCGTGGTGACGATCGTCATGCGTGACAGGGTTGCATCTTCGGTCGGCGCCACAGTCAAGGTTTCGATGTTGTAACCACGCGCGGAAAACAGGCCAACCACGCGCGACAGCGCCCCTGCTTCATTCTCAAGCAAAACAGAAATAATGTGCCGCATCACAGATCCTCCGAACCCAGAAGCATTTCAGTCAAGCCTTTACCTGCTTTCACCATCGGCCAGACGTTTTCGGTTTGATCCGTAATGAAATTCATGAACACCAGCTTGTCTTTCATGCCGAACGCTTCTTTCAGCGCGCCTTCGACATCGCCCGGCTTCTCGATCTTCATGCCGACATGGCCGAAGGATTCCGCCAGCATGTTGAAGTCGGGCAGTGAATCCATATACGACTCGGAATAGCGTGAGCCGTAATCGATCTGCTGCCACTGGCGCACCATGCCCAGGAAGCGGTTGTTCAACAGGATGATCTTCGGAGTCAGGTGATACTGCTTGCAGGTTGCCAGCTCCTGGATGCACATCTGGATCGACGCTTCACCGGTAATGCACGCAACGGTCGCGCCCGGATTGGCCATCTGCACGCCCATTGCGTACGGCAGGCCGACGCCCATGGTGCCAAGACCGCCGGAATTGATCCAGCGACGAGGCTTGTCGAAGTTGTAGTACTGGGCCGCCCACATCTGATGCTGGCCTACGTCCGAGGTGATGTAGGCGTCGCCCTTGGTCACTTCCCACAGCTTGCGAACGACTTCCTGTGGCTTGATGACATCACTGGAAGTAGCGAACTTCAGGCAGTCACGGCCGCGCCACTCGTTGATCTGGCGCCACCATGCTGCCAGAGCCTGGGTGTTCGGCTTGGTTTCGGCAGCGTCGAGCTGGGAAAGGAGTTCGAGGAGCACGTCCTTGACGTTGCCGACGATCGGAATATCGACCTTCACACGCTTCGAAATCGACGACGGGTCGATATCGATATGAATGATCTTGCGCGGATGCGTGGAGAAATGCTTCGGATTGCCGATCACGCGGTCGTCGAAGCGGGCACCGACGGCGATCAGCACATCGCAGTGCTGCATGGCCATGTTGGCTTCATACGTGCCGTGCATGCCCGGCATGCCGACGAACTTGTCGCTCGACGCCTTATATCCGCCCAGGCCCATCAGGGTGTTCGTGCACGGATAGCCGAGCTTGTCGACCAGCTTGTTCAGCTCGCCCGCCGCGTTTGCGAGAATCACACCACCACCGGTATAGATCATCGGACGCTCGGCGGTCAGCAGCAATTGAACCGCTTTGCGGATCTGGCCGGAGTGGCCTTTGTCGACCGGCTTGTACGAACGCATGTCGAGTTCCTTTGGGTACTCGAACGCGCATTTCTGGATTGAGATGTCTTTCGGAATATCGACCAGCACCGGGCCCGGACGGCCGGTAGTGGCAATAAAGAATGCTTTCTTGATCGTCGACGCGAGGTCCTTGACGTCCTTCACAAGGAAGTTGTGCTTGACGCAGGGGCGCGTGATGCCCACCGTATCGCATTCCTGGAACGCATCCTGTCCGATCGCATGCGTCGGAACCTGACCGGTGATGACCACCATCGGGATCGAGTCCATGTATGCCGTTGCGAGCCCGGTCACTGCATTTGTTACACCGGGACCGGAGGTCACGAGGGCGACGCCGACTTTGTTCGAGCTGCGCGAATAGGCATCAGCTGCGTGAACGGCGGCTTGCTCGTGGCGTACCAGGATGTGCTGGAATTTGTCTTGCTTGAAGATTGCGTCGTAGATGTAGAGCACTGCGCCGCCGGGATAACCGAACACGTGTTCGACGCCCTCTTCGGCCAGGCAGCGCACGACTATTTCTGCGCCTGTCAGTTCGTTACTCATTGCTTGGTTCCTTTCAAGGTCCATTGGAAATTGATCGGATGCTCTCTCCTTGCGAAATTGCGCGGGACGACAGTGCAATGGCTTCCCTTCCTTGTGCGGTCACGTCGATTCGTTGCACACCCGTAGATGCGGTTCAAAACGGCGCTAAACGCAACTCGTTCAGCCAGAATACCTGAAGTGCCGATGCGGATTTCTCACGCTTGTGGCATGGGTTAGAGCAAACAGCTTTTAAATGTTAAAGCGCGCCTGTTCGGAGAGCGGCATTATGCGCCGCGCGAAAAGACATTCCCTTCGTGGGTAGGAAGGGACTGATAAGTTAATGCGTCGCATCATTTTGGTCAAGCTAAATTCTTGTAAAAGCCTTAGAAATCAAGCATTTTCCGTAAAATCCATGCACAACGACGAGCTTTTTTGCTAGCATGCGCACAGTTCGCGAAACAAGTACTCAAGAGCACGATTTCTCCTCGATCCACAATTCTCTTGGCGGCCCTGATACAAGCTGCCGTATCGCATGGCCACTGACAAAGAACTGTCCGACTTTCTGGAAAGCGTTGAGCGCCGAGCCTTCAAGCAGGCCGCCTACGCGGTTCGGAAGGACGAGGCGGCGCTCGATATTGTCCAGGATGCCATGATCAAGCTGGCGGAAAAGTACGGTGACAAACCGGCAGGGGAGCTGCCCCTTCTGTTCCAGCGGATCTTGCAGAACACGATCCATGATTACTTCCGCCGCGAAAAGGTTCGCGGGACATGGGTAAGCCTCTTTTCCGGCCTGGGGAACGACCAGGGGGACATGGAGAGCTTCGATTTGCTGGAAACCTATGAGGCCGAAGAAGGCACCGAAGCTGCCGAATCCAGCGCTGACAAGGTCGAACGCGACCAAGTGCTGGCAGTCATAGAGCAAGAGATACAAAAACTGCCGGCGCGTCAACGGGAAGCCTTCCTCATGCGTTATTGGCAGGATATGGATGTAGCCGAAACGGCTGCAGCGATGGGATGTTCCGAGGGTAGTGTGAAAACGCACTGCTCCCGTGCCACGCATACGCTGGCCCAAGCGCTGAGAGCCAAAGGAATCACGTTATGAATTCGAACCAATTGAATTTCGCTTACAAAGTGCGCCACGCGCTGAACGAAAATCTGGATAATTTGCCGCCCTCTGCCGCAGAAAAGCTGGCTTCTGCCCGCAAAATTGCGCTATCTCGCAAAAAGAAGGAATCCCGGCTGCGCGTTTTTGTGCCGCAACGACTGTTTGCCGGACAAACCGGCCATTTTTTCAGCGAACCCCTTTCCTGGCTGGCGCGCATGGGACTGGCCGTTCCACTGGTTGTCCTTGTCATCGGGCTGAGCAGCATTTTCCAATACGAGCAGCAACGCCACATCAATGACACCGCGGATATCGATGCGGAGGTACTGGCGGATGAACTCCCGCTGTCGGCATACCTCGATCACGGCTTCAATGCTTACCTCGCCAAGCGAGGCGAATGACATGACGCTGTTTCCCTCCCTGCTCGCCGCCCGCCCCGCGCGGGCGGTGTTCATTTTGGGCTTTTCGCTTGTCACAACGTTAAGTGGATTCGCCCTTGGCGCGCATGCACAGACGGCCCCGGCGTCCAACGCAGCACCATCGCCAGCCCCATCAACCACGCGCGCCGCGCCTGCGGCAAAATCGCAGACAGCGGGGCGACCGCTGTGGGTCGAGTTGACGCCGGCGCAGCAACAAGCCCTTGCGCCTCTCGCGCCGGAATGGGACAAGATGGATGCCTTCCGCAAGAAGAAATGGCTCGCCATCGGCAACAAGTACGCTGCCATGAAACCCGACGAGCAGCAGCGCCTGCAGGAGCGGATGCGTGACTGGGTCAAGTTGACGCCGGAGCAACGGCGAATCGCGCGCGAAAACTACGCTCGCGCCAAGAAACTCAATCGGGACCAGAAGTCAGCCCATTGGGAGGAATACAAGCAGTTGCCCGACGAGCAGAAGAAAAAACTGGCAGCAGATGCGGCGTCCAGAAGAAAACACGTTGCAGCACTTCCCTCGCCTGCATCGCAAGGCAAGAACAGCAAGACGCTGCCGCCGATCAAATCAGCCCCGAAGCCTGTTCTGGAACAATCCGTCACGCCCAAGGCAGCAAGCAGATCCGCGATTCAATCATCCGCGCAACCCGCCAAACCATAAGTTCTCCAGTTGGACATTACCTCGACACCCCCACTCAAGCGTCGCCTCGCCAGCATGCTCTATGAAGCAATGCTGATGTTCGGCGTACTGTTCATTTCAGGCTGGATCTTTTCAACCTTGCTGCAGCAGCGGCATGCTTTGTATCTGAGGAATGCCTTGCAGGACTGGCTGTTTCTGGTCATCGGCATCTACTTCGTCTGGTTCTGGACGCATGGCGGCCAAACCCTGGCCATGAAAACCTGGCGCATTCGTCTGGTAACGGCCGATGGCCACGATATCGGTGTGAAACGAGCCGTCGGGCGATATTTGCTTGCCTGGCTCTGGGTCTTGCCTGGCTTGGCGGCCGCATGGACAATGGGCGCAAAGAACTGGATGCTGGTAATGATTCCCGCGGCGAACGTGCTTCTTTGGGCGCTAACGGCGTACCTCGATCCGCAACGACAATTTCTCCACGACCGCATCGCCGGCACGCGCATTGTCACTGTGCCGGACATGCCTGAGAATAAACCCGCAAAGAAATAGCGGCCGAGCCTTACGCGTTCGCAATGGACGCGTGATCGACAGTGACAGGCGTCGCGAACGGATTTTTCTTCCCCGCATACATCGCGTCCATGATCGCCCGTTCACGCTGAATGATCGTCGTCACGAAATCGTACGGACGTTTCATTCCCTTGAACGCCTTGAAGCCGCGCTCAAGAAAACTGTGCAGCTCGCTAAGCTTCGCCAGCCTGGAAGGGCCGCGCATCATCGCCAGCGTACTGCCGACCAAGGGTATGCGCACCAACTCGCACAAGGCCGCTCCCACTGACTCGACACGCGCCAGCTGGCGCTCCCGGTCGGTGCGCTTGCCAATCTTTCGGTAGGCATCGATATAGTCGGCTTCCGAAAAAGATTCGCCCAGACGTCGTGCCATCCCCGCATCGAGTTTTTCCGACAGCGCATCCAATGCTACGGCCTCCGCGACGGTTTCGAGCGCCGCTGCCGGCAGTAAGCGTTCCATGGTCGGAATGATGCGTTCCAGATTTGCATCCCGCTCGGTCAAATCATAGGGGCCGTACAAATCGCTGAGGAAAAAGCGCGCTGCGGGCCCGGTTTCCTTTTCCGCCAGCAAATCTGCGTGGGTTCGCGCCATCCGTTGCGACTGGAATTGCCTGAGCGCAGTGCGTGCCGCATTCATGGCGGGATTCGCCTTGGCGACGCGGCGCTCTGCCACGACGGTTTCCAGCTCACGCCGAAGAATGGCGATGATTTCCGACTTTTCCATGATTTGTGTCGCAACCCTCGTCCTGAAACCGATAGGGATTGCCGTCCTTACTTGAACTGCCAATAAGATCTATTTTGTACGAAGATGGAGAAGAGATATTGTGTAAATCCATTCTAGAGCTAGAACTCTATTTTGCTAAGGCAGGCAAAGTTGGCTCCGGAGTACACTAGGCGAAAAATATTACAACGAGGAGATATGGCAACTACCCTATCCCGCCGCTCCTTTTTAAAGGCCGGCTTGATCGGCACGATTGCGCTGGTGGCAGCCGGCGGCATTTATCGTGCGACACAGCGGACAGTGCCGTCAGGCAGGTTCGTCCTGGACGACGCGGCGCGAGCCGTACTCGGTGCAATCGTTCCCGTCGTTTTGAAGGATGCGATTGATCCCGCGCCATCAACAGTCCAAGCCGCAGTGACACGGGTGGGCGTCGCCATCAGCGGCTTGACGCTCGCGACGCAAAAAGAAATTCAGGACTTGTTCGGCCTTCTGACGCTTGGTCCGACAAGGCGCTTTCTCGCGGGCGTTCCGGATGACTGGCCGATGGCAAAGCCGGAAGATATCGCCGCGTTCCTGCAAAGCTGGCGCATGAGCCGTTTCGCTTTGCTGCAGAGCGCTTACCATGCACTGCATGACCTGATCATGGGAGCGTGGTACGGCGACGAGTCGACCTGGGTCACCATCGGCTACCCGGGTCCGATCAAGGAATTGAGCTAAGTGACGCCATGACCAATACTTCAACGAGTCCCATCGCAGATCCGATTCAGGCAGGACTGGCATCCGGCTGGAAAGTCATCGACGCCTCCACGCTCACCGACAACCGCACGATCGAAGCCGATGTAGTTGTCGTCGGCACTGGTGCAGGTGGTGGTGTGACAGCGGAAATTCTTTCGCTGGCGGGATTGAATGTCCTCCTGATCGAGGAAGGCCCACTCAAATCCTCGAAAGATTTCAAGATGCGCGAGGCGCAAGCCTATCCTGCGCTTTACCAGGAATCGGCAGCGCGCAAGACCAGCGACAAGGCCATCAACATTCTGCAGGGCCGTGCGGTCGGCGGGTCAACCACCGTCAACTGGACGTCCAGCTTTCGCACTCCCAAGACCACATTGAATTATTGGCAGAAGACGTTTGCGCTGAATGATTATTCGACAGATGCGCTGGCGCCATGGTTTTCGATGATGGAGAAGCGGCTGAATATCGATACCTGGCTGATCGCGCCAAACCGGAACAACGAACTGCTCAAGCAAGGCGCAACCAAACTCGGCATTCCTGTTGCCGCGATACGGCGCAATGTAAAGGGCTGCTGGAACCTCGGCTATTGCGGAATGGGCTGTCCGACCAATGCCAAGCAGTCGATGCTGATTACCACAATTCCCTCCGCGCTGACCCATGGCGCGACTCTGTTGACGCGCACACGTGCCGACAAATTTTCGTTCAAGGGGGACAAGGTTGACGGGCTTGCCTGCGTTGCACTCGACGCAAGCGGACTTGCTCCGTCCGGCAAACTGATCAATGTGCGCGCCAAACATTATGTCGTGGCCGGAGGCGCGATCAATTCTCCGGCGCTGTTGATGCGTTCTCAAGCCCCTGACCCCAATGGATTGCTGGGCAAGCGTACCTTCCTGCATCCGACGATCATTTCTTCGGCACTGTTTGAGGATAAGGTCGAAGGCTTTTCGGGAGCGCCGCAAACGGTATATTCCGACCATTTTCTTGAAACCCAGCCGATCGACGGTCCCATCGGCTACAAGCTGGAAGCACCACCGCTCCATCCCTTGCTGTTCGCCTCCACCATGCAAGGTTTCGGCACACCGCATGCCGCGACAATGAAGCAGTTCGCGCATGCGCATGCCTTGCTGGCGCTGCTGCGTGACGGCTTCAACGAGCAGTCATCCGGCGGCACCGTGCAATTGAGGAACGATGGATCGCCGGTGCTCGATTACCCGCTCACAGATTTCATTTGGGACGGCGTCAAGCGTGCGCTGCTGACCATGGCGGAGATCCAGTTTGCCGCCGGTGCAAAAACCGTCTATCCGGTCCACGAAATGGCAGAATCCTATACCGATTGGTCATCAGCAAAAAAGGCGATTGAATCCTTGCCCTACAAGCCGCGCATTGCGCGCGTGGTGTCCGCGCATGTCATGGGCGGGTGTACCATGTCGGATGATGCGAAACTCGGCGTCGTCAGCTCCGGCGGGCGCTATCACGGTGTCAGTAATTTATCGGTACACGACGGTTCGCTGTTCCCGACATCCATCGGGGCCAATCCGCAACTCTCGATCTATGGCATCACCGCGCGCCTGGCAAGTACGCTGGCGGCCCAACTGACCGGCAAACCGGCGCCGACGCCCAGCGCCGCATGAAACATGATCGTACGCATTACACGACTGCTGCTATTGATTCAACTTCTGGCCGGCATCGGGATCTATCTCCTGGCGAGAAACGCTTTGCGTGTCGATCCTCCGGCGCTTGCGGGAGCACTGAGTCTCGCAGCCGTTCTCCTGGTGCGTCTGATCATCACAGCCAACAATTTCGCGCTTGCGTGGCGGTATCGCAGTGAGACACCGGTGCACTATCGTATCGGCTGGTGGCAGGCATGCAAGTTGTTCCTCGGAGAATACCGTGCAACCATGACGGCGTCCTCATGGACCATGTCGTTTCGCACATTTTCCCGCTACGACGCGACACATCCGTCCGGACTGCCCGTATTGCTGATTCACGGCTACGGGTGCAACAGCGGCTACTGGCATCCGATGAGCAAGGTGCTGCGCGCGGCGGACATCACTCATCACGCGATTGACATGGAACCAGTGATCGGCAGCATCGATGACTACGTTCCCTTGATTCACCGTGCTGTTGAGCGGCTATGCCAGGAGACGCAGCAAGACAGAATCGTAATCGTTGCTCACAGCATGGGCGGATTGGCAGCTCGCGCCTACTTGCGCGACCACGGTTGCCGCCGCATCGCTAAACTCATCACCCTCGGCACGCCGCATCATGGGACCGCGCTGGCCCACTTCGGCGTCGGGGTGAACACTCATCAGATGCGCTGGACGGCGGCCGAGCAGGAAGGGCTCGCCAGCGAGTGGTTGCGTAAGCTCGCAGCCAGCGAGGATCCTTCCTGCTATCGCCTGTTGGTGTCCATCTACTCACACCAGGACAATATCATCTCGCCGCAAAACTCCTCGCATCTGGAGGGAGCCAAAAATATCGAGTTCCATGCGGTCGGTCATGTCGCCTTGGGGTTTGATCCACGCGTCCAGGCCCAGGTAGTGCAGGAAATCCGCAGCGCGGCAACACCCGTTTCGCTTGCCGCCGCAAGCGCCTGATTCAGAGCCATCCTGATTTTCTGAAACGCCGGTACAGATATCCGCATACGAGCGCAACCACAAGAATCGCCGCCGGATAGCCATATCGCCATTTCAGCTCCGGCATGACTTCGAAGTTCATGCCCCAGATACCGAAGAATGCGGTGGCTACCGCAAATATGGCAGCCCATGCAGCCAGTCGCTTGTTCACTTCGCTTTCGTCGATGGTGACCATCGACAGGTTCACCTGGATCGCCGTGCCGATGGTGTCGCGGATGTTATCGATCGAGGTGTTGATGCGATAAAGATGGTCATACACGTCTCGAAAATATTCCTGCGTACTCATGCAGATGCGCGGAACGCGCCCTCCGTACAACTTGGAGACGGCCTCCATCAAGGGAAACACGGCGTGCTTCAAGACCATCACTTTGCGCTTGAGCTGGTACAGGCGCTCGATGTTGGCGCGCTCGGAACCCTTGACGAATATTTGCTCCTCCACCATTTCGAGTTCGGATTCGAGTGCATCGATGACCGGGAAATAGCGATCCACCACTGCATCGATCAGCGCATAGAACACGAAGGCAGCACCCTGCTTCAGCATGTGCGGCTCGCGCTCGCATCGCGCGCGCACATCCAGCAAGCCATGTTCGCTCTTGTTCCGTATCGACAGGACGTAATTTTCCTCGACGAAGATGTCGAGCTCGCCGACACGCAATTCGCCATCGTTCATTTCAATCGTGTGAACCACGCCAAACAGGGAGTCGCCGTATTCCTCGATCTTGGGGCGCTGGTGACCATGCAGCGCGTCTTCAACCGCCAGCTCATGCAGCTTGAACTGATCCTGCATCTGCTTGACCTCGTCCGGCTCCGCATCCTTCAACGCCACCCAGACGAAACAACCAGGGCGGTGAAGAAATTCGCCGATTCGCGGGACAGGAACCTCGGCCAGCCGTTTCCCGTCCTGATACGCAACGCAATTGATGAGCATGAATAACATCTCCGAATAGCCGTGTCGCAACAAGCATAGCGCGATTTGAACTTTTCCGGCCTGATAACGACTGACATCAGTAATGCCGGCGCGCGAGGCCTGTCTCGGCGTCACTATTACCGCAATACAAAACCATTCGTATTCCCCGAAGACAAGGAGTGTGTAATGAAGCATCCCTTCGTTGCAATTGTGTCGGCTATTGCATTGACGCTGAATGCCTCTCAAGCTCTCGCTGCGGACCTGGTTGATACAGCCACGACGTCGGGCACATTCAAGACTTTTCTTGCCGCAGCCAAAAAGGCCGGCGTGATCGACACGCTCAAAAATTCAGGGCCGTACACTGTATTTGCGCCGAGCGATTCGGCTTTCAAGAAATTACCGCCGGAAACCTTGAACTCACTGATGAAAGACAAGGCCAGATTGGCTGAGGTTCTCAATCATCATGTTATCCCGGGCAAGGTGGCGATCGCCGACGTCAAGCCGGGAAAGGTTGAAACAATTCAGGGCGACATGCTGACTTTGACGTCGGATAACGGCAAAGTGACCGTGGACAACGCCAATGTGATTCAAAGCGATATGATGGCCGACAACGGTGTGGTTCATGAAATCGACACCGTCGTCATTCCGGCGGAATTGCAGTGATTTCTTCCAGGTGTATTCGAGTGGCGGACCCGTTGCAGGCCCGCTACTCGCATCAGAAATGCACGCCGCGCAGCAACTGCTGCAGTGCGATCTGATCCGCACTCATCTGCACAGCCTTCTTGTCTCCATTCGCCGCTGCCGCATTTGAATCCGGGAACATGCGGAAGCTGGTATTCATAATGATCTGCGCGATGCGCGGCACCAGTGCGTGCATCACTTCGCCGAGAACACCCAGCCGAGTGGCAATACGAACCGGCTTGTCCACGATCGCCTGAGCGATCATGTCGGCGGCATCGTCCGGTGACAAGGTCGGGACATTTTGATAAATCCTGGTTGGCGCGATCATCGGCGTACGTACCAGCGGCATGTTGATCGTCGTGAACTTGATGTTCAGGTCCGCGAACTCGGACGCAGCGCAACGTGTCCACGCATCCAGCGCCGCTTTCGACGCGACATAGGCTGAAAAGCGGGGTGCGTTCGTCAGCACGCCAATCGACGAGATGTTGATCACATGTCCGCGCTTTTGCGCCACCATCTTCGGCAACAAGCCCATCGTCAGACGCAGCGCGCCGAAATAGTTCAGTTGCATGGTGCGCTCGAAATCATGGAACCGGTCAAAGCTCGACTCGATGCCGCGCCGAATCGAGCGGCCTGCGTTGTTGATCAGGACATCGACACCGCCGTGGTTCTCGATCAAGCGCTCGACGAAGCGGTCGCATTCGGTCATGTCGGCGACATCGACTGCGTAGGTAATCACTTCAAAGCCGCGGTCCTTGATTTCCTTCTTCGCCGCTGCAAGCTTGTCTTCATCACGACCGCAGATGATGGTGACCGCGCCCGCCTCCGCCAGCTTATGGGCCGCTGCGAGCCCGATGCCCGACGAGCCGCCGGTCACGAGCACCACCTTGCCGGCCACCTGCCCCCGCAGCGTGCGATCGATGAAAAGATCCGGGTCGAGGTTGCGTTCCCAGTAGTCCCAGATGTGATAAGCGTAATCTTCCAGGCGCGGACACTTGATGCCGCTGCCCTTGAGCGCGGCAGCCGCATCGCGATTGTCGAATCGCGTCGGGTAATTGATGAATTGCAGCAGATCATCCGGCAAGCCCAGATCCTTCATCACGGCGTTTCGCAGGCGGCGCACTGGCGTCAATGCCATCAAACCATTCTTGATCGAACGCGGGATGAAACCCAGCAGCGCGGCATTGATCCGCAAGCTCATGGTAGGGGCATGTGCAGCGCGAGCGAAGGTATTGAGTACATCGCCGACACGCATGGGGTCGGGATCGGTCAGATGGAAGCACTTGCGCTCCAGGTCGGGCTGGTGCGCGATGTAGTCCATGGCGTCAACGACATAGTCGACCGGCACGATGTTGATGCGGCCGCCTTCGAGGCCGATGGTCGGCATCCATGGGGGAAGCATCTGGCGGATGCGCTGGATCAGCTTGAAGAAGTAATACGGTCCGTCGATCTTGTCCATCTCGCCGGTGCGCGAATCGCCCACCACCATGCCCGGCCGATAGATGCGGTAGTCGCGCTTGTATTCATCGCGGACGATCTTTTCGGATTCATGCTTGGAGGCGAAATACGGATGCTCGAGGTTCTCGGCCTCCTCGAACATGTCTTCGCGGAAAATTCCTTCGAACAGACCGGCCGCGGCGATCGAGCTGACATGGTGCAGGCATCCGGCTCGGATCGCGCTGGCGAAAGCGATGGTGTTGCGCGTGCCTTCGATGTTGACCGCCATCTGTTCTTCGGCATCGGCCTTCAGGTCGTAAATGGCCGCGAGGTGGAAGAAGTGGTCGATGTTCCCGGCCAGATTCGTGATATCTTCCTTCGATACGCCAAGCTTGGATGCGCGCAGATCACCATATACTGGGATAGCGCGCGTCTTCGCGACGCCCCAGTATTCGAGCAGAGCAGGCACCTTTTCCATGCTCTCTTCGCGCATCAGAAAATAGACGACGCTGCCTTTGCGGGCGAGTAGTTTTTTGACGAGTCGCTTGCCGATGAACCCTGTGGCACCTGTGACGAAATACTGCATCTTCATCCCCTTTTTTGCTGAATTTACAAGGGTTCAATCATTGCAGGCCCGGCTATCATTAGCAAGCCGCCCGGCACCAAAGGGCGGTCATTTAGAACAGGCGCTCTACCGGTTTAGAATGCCATCTCGACTTTTTCATCTTAAACTGCATTCATCAAAAAGCGCGTCGGGCACACCGGCGAACGAGTTACTCACGAACGGAGAGCACAATGGTAAAGAAGCTGAAAGCACTGGCGAATTCTGACGACAAACAACTGGCCGACGCAGTGCGCACCTCTGCGCAGCAGATCTGGCAAGCCGGGTTGGGCGCATTCGCCAAGGCGCAGGAAGAAGGCGGCCGCGTGTTTGCGAAGCTGGTCAAGGAAGGCACCGAACTGCAGAAACGCACCCAGAAGCTCGCCAACGGCAAAGTCGGCGAAGTCACCGACACCGTCGCAAAGATGGCCGACAGCGTCAGCAAGCAAGCAGCCGGTTCCTGGGACAAGCTGGAAAAGGTTTTTGAAGATCGCGTCTCCCGTTCGCTGAAGACCCTGGGCGTTCCGACACAGAAGGATATCCAGACGCTGACCAAGCGCGTGGAAGAGTTGAGCAAGGCGGTTGCTACGCTGTCCGGCAAGAAACCTGCCGCTTCGCGCGCCGCGGCCAAACCGGCGGCGAAGAAAGTCGCTGCAAAACCAGTTGCTAAGAAAGCTGTCAAAACAGCTGCGAGAAAAGCCGCTGCCAAGTAACCAGGCAACGTTGCCGCGCTCCTTGCGCAAACCAAAGGGCTTGTGCTCAAACAGGCCCTTTTTAACGCCCGCTAGGCGCATCTCAGGTCGAGAAAACAGTTTATCAACGCCGGTTTCAAAGGCTTATGACATCCAAGCGAACTTCCAGGCCCGTTTCCCATACTCCTGTTTCCCGGCGCAAGGTCCGGAGTTCATCACCGCGCGTTGGCCTGGCACTCGCTGGCGGCGGCCCGCTTGGCGCCGTTTATGAAATCGGCGCCCTGGCCGCACTCGAGGAATCGATCGAGGGCCTCGACCTGAACGATGCCGCGATTTATGTCGGCATCAGTGCCGGTGGCATCATCGCGGCAGGCCTCGCCAATGGCATCACGCCGCATGACATGTGCCGCTTGTTTGTCGAAAGCGATGCCGGAGACAATGAAGAAGAACTGTTCAAGCCGGAAATTCTGCTCAGACCCGCATGGGAAGAGTTCAGCATCCGCGCAGCAGCATTTCCCGTCTTGCTTGTCGGCGGCCTTTACCACTATCTGCGGCGTGGCGGCAGATCCAGCATCGCCAGTTCGCTGGAACGCCTGAAGGCTGCCCTGCCGAACGGGATATTCTCCGGCGAAGGCATCCATGAATTCATGCAGCAGACATTTTCCAGTCAGGGGCGCACCAACGATTTTCGCGAACTCAAGCAACGACTGGTCATCGTCGCGACGGACCTCGATTCCGGCGAGCCGGTTCGATTCGGCCACCAGGATTATGAACATGTGCCGATCTCCAAGGCCGCACAAGCAAGCGCGGCGGTCCCGGGGCTGTTCCCGCCGGTCGAAATCGACGGACGCTATTATGTCGATGGCGCATTACGCAAGACGATGCACGCCTCCATTGCACTGGAAGAAGATGTCGATCTGCTGCTCTGCCTGAACCCCATCGTGCCCTACAACGCCCGCTCGCTCCACCCGGCAGGAAAACTTGCCCAGGGCGGATTGCTGTCAGTACTGTCGCAATCGCTGCGCGCCATCATTCATTCGAGGGTGGAAATCGGCCTGGCAAATTACGCGGTGACCTATCCTGCCTCGGACATCCTCCTGATCGAACCCAGCACCGAAGATGCCGACATGTTCTTCACCAACCTGTTCAGCTACAACAGCAGGCGTCGCATGTGCGAAAACGCTTACCAGAACACACGCATGATGCTCTGGCAGCGACGCAAGGAAATCGGGCCGATGCTTGAACGACACGGACTGCGGCTGAAACTTTCCGTCCTGCGCGACACCAGTTTGACGCTGGTCAAAAAGCCAACAAGCGACAAGGAAGATCGTTTCGGATTGAATCGCCTGAACGAGACTTTAGACGGCCTGGAAAGGCATCTGAAAATCGTTGCCGGCTAGTGACGGATCGCATTTGTGGAACGTTTCATCGGTGTTATGCTAGTGCAAAACCAAAACAGACTTGGGAGGCAACTAGCATGCAACACAAAGCCCCTCGGCGCACACGCGAGCGCATCCTCGAACTGTCACTCCGACTGTTCAACGAGTTTGGGGAACCGAATATCACCACCACCGTCATCGCCGAAGAAATGAACATCTCTCCCGGCAACCTGTACTACCACTTCCGAAACAAGGACGACATCGTCAATTCGCTGTTCGCGCAGTTCGAGGCCGAGATTGGCCGCATGTTGTCCATCCCGGAAGGCCGTCGTCCGAACATGGAGGACGTGTGGCTGTATTTGCATCTGAGCTTTGAACTGGTGTGGCGATACCGCTTCTTTTACCGGGATCTGAGTGATCTTCTCTCCCGCAATCGCAAGCTGGAATTGCATTTCAAGCAAATCCTCGCGCACAAGATCAAGGTTGCGAAGGAACTCTGCCTTGGCATGCGAGAAGACAGGGCAATGGAAGCGACGGATCAGGAAATCGAAGCGCTGGCGACCAACATTGTCGTTGTCGCGACCTACTGGCTGTCCTATGAATATGTGCGCAACCCGCGCAAATATACCGAACAGGAAGCGATGGCTGAAGCGCTCGCGCGCGGCTGCTATCAGGTGCTCTCGCTGATCGGTCCGTATCTGCGTGGCGAGACGCAGTTGCTGTTTGAAAAACTCGCGGAAGAATATCTAAAAAAACTTAAATAAGGACAATACTATGGCATGGAGCAAATTCCCCTATTCCGACGACGCGTACACCTACACCGCGGCAAGCCTCAAGAAGGCTTGGGCGCGCTTGCATGCGGGTGACGCCGAACCGTTTCCGAAAGACGCGGCGCTGGTAGAAGCATGGATCGCATTCCATGCCGGGGAATT
This sequence comes from Herbaspirillum sp. ST 5-3, assembly GCF_004804275.1. Taxonomy (GTDB): domain Bacteria; phylum Pseudomonadota; class Gammaproteobacteria; order Burkholderiales; family Burkholderiaceae_D; genus Noviherbaspirillum. The sequence goes on along the minus strand of NZ_STGI01000007.1, from coordinate 75,721 downwards.
TGAAAAGGCGGCCAAGCTCGGACTGGAGCAAGGAGTGAACGGGTATGCGGTTGCGAACAAGGCGACCGGCATCTATGCCAACTACCTGGAAAAATCCGAGAAAAAGAAGCTGGCGCTCTTCGAAGAAGTGGCGCAGCGCTGTGAGGAGCAGCAGAAGGAACAGCCGAAGAATCCGGCAGCCTGGTATTGGCACGCGTATGCATTGGGCCGCTATGCGCAAGGCATATCGATCGTGAAAGCGCTGTCGCAAGGCATCGGCAACAAGGTCAAGCACAGCCTCGACATGACCATCAAGCTCGCACCGAAGCACGCCGATGCGCATATCGGGCTGGGCACCTATCACGCGGAAATCATCGACAAGGTCGGGGCGATGATCGGCGGTCTGACCTACGGCGCCAAGAAAGAAGAAGGCATCAAGTTTTTCAAGGTCGCGCTCAAACTCAATCCCGACTCGGCGATTGGCAGGATCGAATACGCCAACGGCCTCGTCATGCTGGAAGGCAAAAAGAAAATGGACGAGGCGGTCAAGCTGTATGAAGAAGCCGCCGCATGCGAGGCGAAGGATGCCATGGAGCGGCTGGATGTAGAACTGGCTAAGGAAGAACTGGAAGATTAATCTATCCGGGCAGCATTGCCCGGGGGCTCTTCGGCCCGCCCATTTTGCGCACAATCCCAGAGAGCGCCCGATAAGATGCGTCGTGCAAGAGCATTTTATCGGGCGCTCTTATAATTGCTGAACGCGATCTTCTCGCACGCCCGGCACACCGTGTGTCCTGCCATTCTTGCCATTGGAGTTCCATGAAATCACTCTGCGTCTATTGCGGCTCATCCGTCGGCGCCTCGCCGGGGTATGCCGATGCTGCACGCCTGCTCGCCAAAGCCATGGTCGACGACAACATCGGTCTGGTGTATGGCGGCGGAAATGTCGGCCTCATGGGCGTGATCGCCGACGAGGTGATGCGTCTCGGCGGCGAAGCGACGGGAGTGATTCCCAAGGCCCTGATGGACAAGGAAGTCGGTCATAGCGGCCTGACGCGCCTGCATATCGTCAAGGACATGCATGAACGGAAAGCGTTAATGGCAGACTTGTCCGATGGATTCGTCGCAATGCCCGGCGGCATCGGAACGCTCGAAGAGCTATTCGAAGTATTTACCTGGGCGCAGCTCGGATTTCACGACAAGCCGATCGCATTGCTCAACGTGAACGGCTTTTACGATGGCTTGATCTCGTTTTTGCAGCATATCGTAAGCGAGCGCTTTCTGAGAGCCGAACAGGCCTCGCTACTGATTCACGAAGCGATGCCATCGGCATTGGTTGAACGGATCAAGACGTTCAGGCCGCAGTACCACAATAAGTTGCTTGATCCCGCCACTGCTGGAAAAGTGATCTGATGCCACAGGGCTGCCCCCTGTGCCGCGATGTCCGCAAGCCCACGGTGTGCGAGCTGTCAATGCTTGAGCTGACTTAACCTGCCCTCGACGAAGGCCTCCAGCTCCGGCGTCAGGCTATTGCTTGCCTTTGCGCGCTTGAATGCTTCCTGCGCGTCTGCAAAACGCTGTTCGGCTTGCAAGGAAATCCCCAAGCCCATCCACCAGACGCCATTTCGCGGTGACCTTTGTACCGCCTGCAAATAGTGCTCCACTGCCTGCTTGTGGCGCTCATCGCGTTGCAAGAGCGCCGCCAGAAATGCCTGATAGTCGCCATGATCGGCTGCAAACGGCAGTGTGCGTTCAAGGGTTTCGATGGCGGGCCGAAGCGCTCCCTTTTCCAATTGCAGGCGCGCTGCAATCATTGCCAGCCCCGGCTGTGCCGGATCCAGCGTGAGTCCTTCCCGCGCCTTGTTCAACGCGTCGTCCTGCCGCTTGCTCTCCAGGTACACGCCAATCAAGGCCTGGCGCGCGGCGACGTGTTGCGCGTCAAGCTGCAGCGCCTGTTCCAGGCCGGCGATTGCGTCCGCCGTTTTCCCCTGCTGGACAGCTGCGATCGCTTTGCGGTATTCATTCTCCGCGCGCTGTTGCGGTGTGAGCTCTTTGAACTGCTTGCTAATGGCGATCGGCGCTTCCGGCCCCGCTGGCTTGGCGATCGACGTTTCGGCCAGTTTTTTTGCAGCGGGCACTACCTTGGCCAATTCGGGAACGACGTTCATCGAGACCGATTTGCTTGATTCAACTGGCACAACAGGTTTTAGGGCGGGTGCCCGCTTCTCAGCCGGCGACGAGACAGGAACTATTGCCGTCGGCGACCTTGCTGGTTCCTTCGGCGGTTCCTCTTGCACGTTTGGCTCGCTGGAACCCTGTTCGGCCGCTACGGCCTGAATCGCTTGGTTGGTGATTTGACCGGCAGACGGGCTTTGAGAACTTACGAATACCGTATCCAGGTCACTGTCCAGCTTGAGCGGCAAGGACACGGCTTGCGACGGAGCCGCGGTCGGTGGCTGCAGAAATACCCACGCCAACACGCCGCTCAACACGCCTGCGAGCGCGAGTGCGACCCACCAGGCCGGATGAATGCCGCGTTGTTCGGGAACGGCCCGAACCTGCTGGCCGAACGGACTGGAGCCAGTCGTTTCGGAGCGGCGCGCGTCCAGCTCCTGCAACATCTGATTGATCAGGCTCATCGGAAAAACGCCCATCCCGCGCCGGTACTGGCGACAAGCAAGATGACTCCGCCAAGCCAGGCCCACGACCCGATCCCTCTTCGGGCTGCGCCGGTGTCGGTCGCCGCCGCCTTGATATGACGAGCGCCGACCTGCTGCTTGCCCTCGCCGAAGGTCAGCATCAAGGCTTTGTGCGAAAGGATGTTCACCAGCCGTGGAATCCCGCCGCTGGCCGCAAAAAGCGCTCTGATCGCGCCGCGATTGAACAGCCGGCTGCCGGAATAGCCGGCCACGCTCAGGCGGTGGGAGATATAAAACTCCATATCGTCTTTTGTGAGCGGCCCGAGGTGATAATGAAAAGTAATGCGTTGGTTCAACTGGCGAATCGCTTCCAGCTCCAGCTTCCTGTTCAGTTCCGGCTGGCCGAACATCACGATCTGAAGCAGCTTGCGCTTTTCGGTCTCGAGATTGGTCAGCAGCCGCAATGCCTCCAGGGTTTCGATCGGCATGGCTTGCGCCTCGTCAAGACACAACACGGCGTGCTTTCCCTCACGTGCCAGCACCAGCAAGCGATGGTTGATCGCTTTCAGCAGTTGATGTTGATCGACGTCCTTTTGCTGCGGAATTTCCAGTTCATCCGCAAGCGCAAGCATCAAGGTGCGTGGCTCAAGAAACGGATTGGGAATGTAGGCCGTGACAAAACTCTTGTCGAGCGTCGCCATGAATTTGCGGCATAAAAGCGTCTTGCCGACGCCGACCTCGCCGGTGATCTTGATGAAGCCTTCGCCATTCTTCGTGGCGACCAACAGCGTGTTCAGGGCTTCCTGATAATTGGAGCAGGCGAAGAAAAAACTGGTATCGGGTGTGATGCCGAAGGGCAGTTCACGCAGGCCGAAATGGGCTTTATACATGACTACCTTAATTCCATCGCATTACGCGGCTCCAGCGCATGAATCCGCTGCTGACTTTCCGTCATGTCCTGCGCCCAGGTGCTGCTCCCTTGGACAATCGTCGGCTTCAACAGAATAACCAGTTCACGTTTCTGAGTAAGCTGATTGGTGTTGCGGAACAAGCCGCCGACAACCGGAAGGTCGCCCGCGCCGGGAACTTGCGATCGGTCGGAGGTGGATGCTTGCCGCATCAGGCCCCCGATTGCGACGATTTGCCCGTCCTGTCCACGCACGACGCTGTCCGTCTCGGACACCGTACTCGATGCGAGCGGCAGGCTGAACGATCCGGCAGTTCCCAGGTTCAAGGGTTTGTCGACCGTGGTGACATTGCTGACCGACGGGTGGATATGCAGGATGATATTGCCGTCTTCGTCGATTTGCGGCGTGACGTCCAGCGCGACGCCGGAGAAGAACGGCTGCACCGTTACGCTGGGGCTGGTAGTAGTAGTCGAGCCGGTGGCAACGGTGCTCGAACTGATGTTGGTAACGAAGAATTCATCCTTGCCGACCTTGAGCACGGCCTTTTGATTATTCAACGTGGCGATGCGCGGACTCGACAACACATGTACGGAACCCTGTGTTTCCAGGAACGAGATCAGCGCGGCGAAATTATTGGTCTGGAATGCGAGGCCAAACAACGAACCGGCCGCTGCCCCAGCGATTCCCATGTCGAGGCTGGTATTCGCAGTGATGGTTGCATTGCCTCCAGCGCCGGTGGTCGGATTCGTGCTCGCGACGCTGGTTGTCAAAGTATTGGACCGTGCAGCGGACGACAATGTAGTACCCGGTGCCATGAATCCGGCGACCGTGCGATTATTGCCAATGCCAGTAAAGGAAGCAAACGATGCCCAATTAATCCCGCTCTGGAAGCTGTCGTTCAGCTGCACTTCGAGGATCTTGGCTTCGAGAATCACCTGGCGATCGACAGCAAGCTGTGCGGCCTTGAGATAGGCGTTGACGTTTTTCAGCTCGTCCCACATGGCGCGGACTAGAATTACACCGGACTGTGGGCTGACAACCACGCTGCGCCCTTCCTTGTTGCCGACGATTGCCTCCAGCGAGGCCTTCAGCTCGCCCCAGAAATCGCTGCTGGATGTTGTACTGATCTTGCTGCTGTTAAGCGTCGTGGACGAGGTATTGGAACCTCCCGCCGGTACGCTACCCGGTTGTCCGCTCTGAGACGGAGCGGTGCCCGAGCTTGATGTATCGCTCACGGATCCGGACGTCACGCGAATGTCCGACGTTCCACGGCGATTGGCGGTCAGGTAGTTCACCGTGAATACGCGTGTTTGCAGCGTCAAGGGCTTGATGTAGATGCGTGTGCCGTCAACCTGGTAGTCATAGCCATACAATTCACGAATCGCATCCAGTGCTTCGAACAGTGTCACGTCCTTGAGGTTGGCCGACAGCGTGCCAGTCACTTCCGGATGAACCAGCATGCTGTAGCGCGTTCCGGACGCAATCGCCATGAAGAACTGACTGGCAGGCACGTTATTGAGCGCCAGGCTGAAACGTTCTTCCAAAGCATGCTTCGGCTTCGGTATCTCGATGTTGATGGGCGGGAGCAAGGCAGCCGATACCGCGTCGGGCTGCGCTTGCTTCGACGCCGCCTCCGTTGCCTTTTGCATCTCGGCCGAGATTAGATCGTAAGTCTCGCGCTTGGACGAAGAAGCGCATCCCAGCAGGCTTAAAGCAATAGCAATTGATGTAATTCTTTTCATTCCAGGGTTTGCCCTTGTTGCCGCCGTTTGTCCACGCTATTTGTCCGCTGTGGCGACGATGCGCCACGGGTTCTGTGCTTTTCGATATTCGGGAAAAGCTTCAACGCTTTCAGATCTTTGCCACTGCTTAATAGAACTTCACTCTCCGTGATCTTGACCACCTTCGCGTCGCCGACTTTGTCTCCTACCTTGACGGTCTGCCCATTGATGATGGCTTCCGCCCGATGCGGCGAAATCAGGATCGACTGCAGAATCGGTCCCGTCGCCGCCTGACCTGATGCAAGCTCGCTACTTGCAGCGGCTGGCGGACGCGTCGGATCGCTCCACACTTGCGCCACGGCAATAAAATGCACGCCGAAGGCGAGACACGCTGTTGCAAATCGAATTATTACTTGCTTCGCGGTCATATTCAAATATTGAGCCATTTCTTGTCCAAGCTCAATGTATACAGCGTCAAAGTCAGTTTCGCTTTTGGATATTCGTCCGAATCCAGCTTCGCCTTTCCCCAAAACAGCTGCCACGGCATCGCCTCAAGCTGGCTCAGGTAATCCAGCAGATCCAGATATCCGCCCTGAACAACGATTTCCACGCCATGGCGGTAGATTGCATCGGCAACCGGCTTGTCAGATGAACCGCCTGGCTTGCCATCGGCCTTGTCCTTGGGCTGGGTCGTCGTTTGCGCCACGGTTGCTTCCAGAGCGGCGGTCGGCGTATCGTTGATACCTGTGACGGACAAGGTCTTGAGCGATAACAAACGCAGCCTGCCGTTTCTTTTCAGGATGTCTTCCAGCAGGGATGACATTTTGTCCGGAGAAACCAGTCCTTTCTGCATTCCTCGCAAGGACGTTTGCATTTGCCGGAACTGTTCCTTCAGTTGTTGCAGCCGCATCTTGCTCGCACTGTCGGGATCCACAGTTTGCGCTGCAATCTTGCGCTGAATTTCGGCCTGCGCGGAGGCGATTTGCGACTGCTCCTGCTTGATGCGGTCGGACAATTGTTTTTGCCTGGCGTATTGCGGGTCCAGCAGTGTGGTATTGACCAGTACGATCAGAATCAGCGCAGCCATCGTAAAAATAATGGCACGCTCGCGTAGCGTCAGAGCATCGATTTTCAGCGCCAGCCGTTGCCAATATCGCTTCATTTATTCTTCGCTCCTGACGCTTCGGCGCGATCCTTCATCATGCCCGATGATCGCAGGCTGAATTCAATGTATGCCGGCGCCGCCGGTTTCGGAATATGACCTGCTGAATCCGTGGCGCCTTGGTCGGATGCCGGCGTGCGCATCTCGAGCGCTGCGAATGACTTCCCTTGCAGGACGGGTTCACGCTTCAGGCGGGTGATATAGGCAGGCACCAGTTCCGGCTGCAAGGCTCGTCCACGGAGCTCAATTTCATTTCCCGCGCCTTCGATAGTGAAGCCAGTCAGCCAGACCCCGTTCACGATCTCCCGAGCGAAGGCGCGCAAATAATCCGCGTAGCCCTTCGTATTGCCGAAATCGCCTTGCTGCAAGGTGTCAAAGACATGCTGCAGCGCGCTGACCTCCGCCTCGGCCTGATGCAGTTCGTCCTCAAGCGATTTTGATTTCTGCCTTGGTCCGTATGTCGCATTCACTTTGCCCAGCTCGGCTTGCGTGGCCGCCAATTGCGCAGTCGTCGCCGCGGCCTCCTTTCCATACGCTGTTACCTGGTATTGTGCGTATCCGGCCAGAAGTGCGCAGCCAGCCAGAATCAGGCCAAGCGCCTGCGCCATCGTTACGGCAGAAAAGTATTTCTTCTGCTTGAGAAAAATCGGATTGAAAAGGTTGATCTGCTGACTCACAGCGCCTTCTCCTCATGGCGCAGTGCCGCCCCCAAGGTCAGGAAATAGCGTTGCTGCGCCTCCGGCGATTTAAGCTCGGACACCTTTGACGTATCCAGCACCATCTCCAGATTCAAGGTTTCGACGGGCAAATACAGGTTCGAAGCAAGATAGGCCTGCAAACCCGAGTCCGCTGTCGGAGAGAACAGCATCAGCTTGGAAACGGTAACGAAGTGATACTGCCTGTCGAAGTGGTCCAGCGACCGCTGCAACTCCAATGTGATTCTGTCGAAAACGGCGCTACTCTGCTCGGCATCTTGCTGCGCAAGCTGGTTCGCCGTGACATCTATGCGGCGGGCCAGGTAAAGCTCGCCGGAATACGTCACCGTTAGCAAGCCGCCTTCCGCATCGAAAGACAAGAGTGCGATACCCCTCCCCTCCGGTTCCATCAATGCCGCAATATTGCGCTGTGCCATTTCGGGAATATCGATGACGCTCAACGGAATCTTGGCGTCGCCGAATAAGCTCTGCCGCTGATTGATCAACTGGTTGCGCGCCGCAATGGCGTACATGGAGTGATTACGCGCCGGCGCGTTCTTGTCGGCCGGAACGTCAAGCACGTCAATGGTCGCATCATCAATATGGAAGTCCAGCATGTCTTTCAAGCGCCATCGCACCGCAGTCTTCAATTCGTCAGGCGGAACGTTCGGCGCTTCGACCGCAAGGATCTGGTATTCGCCGGCGGACAGCAGGTTTGCGCATTGGTAGCGATTCGCGTGCAGGTCCTTGGCAAGTTTCTCCAAGCCAATCAGTTCAGAATTCTTTTCGATGACAAAAAAAGCGAGCTGTTCGACCGTGGGCAAGCCTGAAAGCGGGCGCTTGATGGAAGCTACACTGATGCCCTCTTTTTGAAGGCGTATTGCAAGCAGTCCGGCAGCTGTCTTGGCTTTTGCGAAAAACCCCATAGTCATGTTTCTTGAGAGAAGTTGCTTGAACTTAAGTTAATAAGTTATTGCTGTCAATCATTTTTCCGTAATCGAATCGCCACAACCACAGTAGTTTCCCATAGGCAATCAACTTCCGATTTTTTTGAATCTTTTTATGCGATCGCGCGCTTCCTAAAACATCTCACGGATGTAAATAACGGGCCCCGACTTATAGACGCCGAAGCTTGCGCGCCCTGTATTCGCTGGCAGATAAGGAAATACAGTCGTCGTCATATCCACGCTGCCATCGTACTTGCCGTCGCCGCCAGTCGGTTTCGCCAACCGGAATGTCGCGACCCCGTTTGTGAACACCACCGAGGTCGGTGCTGCGATACTGATTTCATTCAATGCCAGATTCTTCTTCGGATTGCTTATGTTTACCGCGCTCGTCGCAAAGCTTGTGGCGTTATCGAGCGGATTGGTGAGGAAGGTCGCCCCGTTCCACCACTGCGCCGCTACATGGATTGGCAAGGGCAGCAACTCCGAGCCGTATTCGCTGGAAAAATTCAAGCGTCCGAGGCGGCTCTTGCTGGTAAAAACAAGCCTGCGCTCATTAACGGAATTGGCATCGGCGTCGAGATCTATGTGATGCGCATCCAATGAAGTGGCTCCGGGAAGCGTTACGTCATCACTATCTTTCGGCGCACCGCCGATGCTCAGCACATCGTACGGCCCCCAAGTCGCATCGGCAGTCGTGCTGGTGGGTCGAGCCAGATAAACTTGCGTGGAAAACGTGCCAACGCCTTGCGTCCAAGAACTAACCGGGTTGGAAACGCTGGTATCGATATTTAGCCGCGAGGTGAGTCCCGTTGTCGTGCCATTGATTGCGCCCAGACCGAAGCATTGCACCCCGGCGCTGCAGCCGGTAGCAAACCAGTTTGTGCCTGTGCCCAGCGCGCCTGCGGAAAGCTTGGCGAAGTCGCCTTCATAGTTCTTCGTAGGCTGGTCGCCGGCGTTATAGGCAGTAACTTCCAGGTGGGTCAGCATCGGCTCACCCATGTAAGTGAACGTGTCCTGCGTAGATAGCACTCTGGCTCCTATCACGCTCGTCGAGGCTGCCATTGACAGCGTGACTGTGTTGCCTGAGATCGAGCTGACATTTGCGCGAAGTGCCGTGCCGCCAGGCCCTGCCCCCAGCACAACGAGGATGTCTCCCACCGAAATGCCGGTTGCATCATTTACCGTCAATGTGGCGCTGCCGATAGCAACGCTGCCGGTCGTTTCCCGCGTCATGACGATGTAGACCTTGGCACCGGTCACGCTAGTCGAAGCTGTTTTCGACAGGGTGAGCGTGTTGCCGGAAATTAAGCTGACATCTGCCTGAAGCGCCGTGCCACCGGGTCCCGCACCCAGGACGAGGAGCCTGTTTCCGGCCAAAATGCCGGTTGCCGCAGCCACCGTAAGCGCCGAACTGCCGGCACTGATGCTGCTGGTCGTGCGCGGCAGATCGCTACGCACTGCGAGGCTCCCGGCAAGCCCGAAATGATCCGGGATGAAACGGCCGACAATCTTGTCGTAGGTACCGCTTGTGTCGACGTTGCCGGCACCAAGGTAGTCGCCATCCAGGACACTTGGTTGAAGGTTGATGATACCTACCTCGTCCCATTTGAATGTGCTGCCGCTTGCTGCACCGCTGCTAAAAGTGCCGAATGCGCCGGTGAAGTTCCCATTGACGCCCCCCGAAGGCGCAACCAGCGTGGAGGTGAGCTTGACGCCTTCGGGCGAGATTTCCTTTCCAAAGTTCGGTGTCGCATTTCCCGCCGTGTCGACCGCGGTGGCAGTGATCGAAAAGTCCTCGCCGGCCCTCACGAATACTAAACCGTTCGCATCGGCGGCGGCCGGGTTTGCCGTATTAGGAGCCGCGGTCTGCTGGATATTCGACAGGACGAATCCAGCCGGCTTCACGATGAATGAATTGGATGATGTCGACAGAGTGGCTGGGGTGCTCGGTGGCGTCCCGATTCCGGCGGTCAGTGTCTTCTGCACATACAGCTTGATCTTGCCTGCGTCGCTGTATTTGAAGTTGAATGGCGCATATCCGTTACTGTCGAACGTCATGTTGACCGCAGTGTAGGTCGATACGCCGCCATTGCTGTTGCGGGATATTGCCTTGGTTTCCGCCGCGGCGAGACTTAATAAATTGCTGCCAGAGCAGGTGGTCGGATCATTGCACTCATATGCCCAATCTATCGGCGTCGTTCCCTGCAGCGCCGCTACACAGGCATTGCTGTTGTCGCTCTTCCTGACTGCACGCAAATAAAGGTTTTGGGCATTTGGGGCAACATTGGCATCCTTGCCCGCAATCTGATTGTTAATGCTGACCGGGTTCCCTGACGCATCCGCAAACAGAAAGCCCGTGTCCAAAAACTGTGCGCGCACGTCCTCCGTGATATCGCCTTCCAGATCGGTCTTGCTGCCGTCCGTCACGCTGATGTTGATGTGCGGCGCAGTGGTCGGGGTGGTCTGCGTCAACCAGAAGTCAACCGAGTTCTCAGCGCCGGAAAAGGTATATTTGTTTGGAGGCGTGAATACGCCTGCGCCGCTCTTCAAGGCCCACCCTCCCGCTGCCGGCGAAGTGGAAAGCGTGATCTGTGTGTTGGCGGCAGGAGGAACGACGCTATGGTCTGAGGCGTGCCCCGTAATCCGCACTGCCATCGCTTCGCAAGTCACGCCAGGATTAACCAATGGATAGCTGATGGCATAGTGCGTTACCAGCGCCCCGCAGGAATGGGTATTGTTCTTGAGTTGAGTGACCTGTGAAGAGCTTAGCGCTCCACTGAATGCATAGAACTCGTCGATGTAGCCGTTCGCTGAATTGGAGGTATAGCTTCCGGCGGTATTGTTGATTGCCGTGGACCGCTGAGCTCCGATGTAAAGCGTGTTGGTATTTCCCAGCGTTCCGTTGACACCGGTGGTTGAAGTTGCCACCGGAGTAGGATTCCCATCCAGATAAATGTATAGGCGGTCTGCGCCGAGATTCCACGTCACCGCAATGTGGTGCCAGGTGTTCGCTGCAAACGAATAAGAAGGCGAGGTTGCATTACTGTTTGTATCCCCGCTGTCTTCCAGCGCAAACATGAGGCTGCCGTTGGTCCTCTTTACAAGATAAAAATGCTTGTCTGCATTGCCGCCGCCCAGATTGTTTGACGCGTCGAAGAGCATACGGTCGTTCCCATCGTTCCAGACAGTATTGCTGCTATACCAGAACGCAATCGAGCCGGCATTGCCGAGGTTACTGTTGACATCAACGGGGGTGCTGACACCTTGCGACGTGCCACTCGGAATGAATCCAGCGCCACAGGTGCCCGGATTGCCGGAAATGGCGCTTCCTGCGGGAATGGAGGGCGGGTAGCCTGTTGGCGCAGCACTACCAAGGACTGTGCCATCATGTCCGAGGCCGCTTGAATCCGGCACTACGCCGCCGGTCCATGCCGCCTCGTCCATGATGTAGTAGGCATAGGCGGCCGGCAGGATGGTATAGGTATCGCTTGCCGTATTGTTCGCCAAATTGGCGTCATACTGGGTGCCGGTGACCGTCGCGCTGGTCGTCTTGGAACCTGTCGCGGTTGCGCCGACCGCGACGGTCAGGATGACCGATGTAGCCCCTCCGCTGGCAAGGCTTCCGCTGTAGTTGCAGCCGGAGGCATTGCATGTCCAGCCTCCTCCCACTCCGGAGACGAAGGTAAGCCCCGATGGCAAGGTGTAGGTCAGAGAAATCGGGCCGGGCTCATTGAGCGGTCCATTATTGTTCACGGTGAGCGTATAGGTCGTACTCTGGCCTTGTGTGAGCGCGCCGTTGCGCACCATGGCCAACGCCAAATCCGCGCTCGCGACGCCATGGCTGTCGGTGGCCATGTCATTACCGCTATCGTTGTCGAAATTCGTCCCCGTAACGGTAGCGCTGTTGCTGATCGTTCCCGATGCCGATGCGCTGACGCCGACTGTCAGCGTCACGGTTGGCGCCGTTGTTCCGTTTGCGAGACTACTGTTGTAGGTGCAAGTGACGGTTCCCGAGGCAAAATTGCACGACCATCCCGTGCCGCTAGCTGACACGAAGCTAAGCCCGGCAGGAAGAGTATCTCTGACGATGATCGGTCCGGCTTCGTTGCTCGGACCATTGTTGGTGACGTTGATGGCGTAGCTGGCGTTCTGGCCGCGATTCAGCGTACCGTTGAGCACCTTGGTAATGGACAGGTCCGCCACCGGGGTGTTGGTGACGCTGATGACTTCCATGGACAGCAGCACGAGGTCGGCGCCCGAGCTGTAGACCGAGGTTGCCGAGGTCGCGCCGGGAGTCAGGTATGGGCCGATATCATACGCGTCGAAGTCGACGCCATAAGACGCCGTATCCACCGCGCCAGCCCCGCGGATGGTAGACACGGAATTGAACTGATTACCAATCGGGTTACTGGTGTCGGAGAGCGTTGTCGAATTGAACCGAAGCTGTTCGCTGAAGCCATTCTGCGATGTCGAGTTCGTGACGTCGCCTTCCCAAGTCAAATGCCCGAGCCGGCCGTCGATATTGCTTGCGGGCGTGCGGAAATTCGAGATCGTCAGCGGAATGTTGGATCCGTAGAAGGGCTGGAACCCCTCATAAACGTTAAGCACGCGAAATCGTTCGGTAGCGGGGTTTTCGTAGACCACGAGCAGCGCCCAGCCGGCCAGCACGGCCTGACTGCTATACCAGGGATCGCCATTCTCGACAGTCAATCCGGAAAAGGTATACGTGCCGTCGCCTTTCGCAGTCACGGTCGCTGTCACGTCGGCCACACCGGAGAAGTAATTGATCCCGGTGACGCCGGCTGCGTTCGTAATAGTGTACTGGCGGTCGGCCGTAATCGCATTACCTTCAAAGTTGACGCTGTAATCCGGTGTGTCACCGGATCCGGCCCAATAGAGATAAGCAGCGCGGATGGTAGCGCCCGAAAGTCCCGAAAGCGTTACCGTTGTCAGTGCAGAGCCTGCGGCTGTGGTCGCCCCGCTGACGAGCGATGATGCAGTCGTATTACTGGTGTTGTCGCCCGTACGAAGCGTGCGCTGTGCGCCGACGAAATTGACGTAACCGGCGAAGCTGTTATACAGGGAAGGCATCGTGTCGGCGAACGCCGCTGGCCCGAAGAAAATCAGGCCGATGCACAGCAACCACAGTGAAAACAGATTTCGTTTTTTTCTCATATCCAGCATTCCTCGCCATGCGCCCTGCATCCGCACGCTGCAGCACTTGCATCGTTCGGGCACCCGCCCGGGTACCGCTCATCCGTTATTAGCAGGGCACAACCGTTGGGCCAACCGTGGCGCCGCACTTGCTCACCAAAACCCTGATCTGCCGCTCGACACGATTGACATCGCCTACTGCCCCGCCGCCACTTGCTGTCGACGTCAGTTGATAAACCACAATCGTGTGAACCGGGGTGGCCGCTTCGGTAAAGGTTTGGCTCGTGCAGCTGACCGCGACGGCGAAGCCTTCCAGGTTTATCGCGGTGTTGCCGAAACAGGCCGGCAGGCTATAAGTCGCGTTATCCGGATCCATCACCTGGTACACACCCCACTCGACCCCGGCGCGCGCCGCATGGTACGCGCGCGACCCTTGCAAATCCTGGGCGGAAGTCTGTTGCTGGGTCGTCGAAACGCTGACGATTGCCGCTCCCAACGCCGCCAGAGCCACCAGCAAGAAGATGGCCGAGACGAGCGTAAAGCCGCGCTGCCGGAAGGACATCACTGCTTGCGCTCGGGTCCTGCGCAGTATTGAGAGACCGTACATGTGCGTCTTCATGGCGTGTTATCCACGTTGACCTGATAGCGCAGCTGCACGGTTTCTCCATCCTTGGTCAAGGCAAGATAAATCGATACCAGGCCCAGATGCTGCTGCGCGACGGTAGTGTAGGTCATCCAGCAAGCCGAGACATTCGTCGCCAGCGTCGCCCTTACGTGATTGGCGTAGCCATCCAGCGCCGCAACCGTGACAGGCTGACTTGTCTGGATCGCATAACCGGAATAGCGATACAAGACGCCGTTGGCGGGGTTGCTGCTATCGGGCTGGCAGACATAGCTGACTGGCGTGCTGATCACCTGGAAGCGGCTCCCGGGCGAGGCGAAAGGGAACTCCGTGCCGGCGGGGCTGAAAGAAATGCTGCTGACGCTGCCGAACGGTGCGGATGCGGCACGGCGGCTGGTTCCTTGGTACGCATCCGAGCCATCCGCCCCCGGGATACCGAGGTTGTAGATGACAATCTGGTCGCCATTCTGAACGTCCACATTCGGTCCCAGCACATTGAAGCTGCTGTCAGGAGTGGACAGGTCAAAGTCGAGCGGATTCCCCGTTCCCGTATCCGTGACGGCGGCCCGGTAGCGCCCAGCTGTCTTGATAGGCAGGAATTCAAGGAAGCTGCTCGTCGCATCCACGCGCACGCTGTTCGGCAACGCCGCCTGGATGTCGCGCGCCATGCGACGCACAGCGGTATCGGCAATATCGGTCAACTCGGCGCGCCGCACCGTATCGAAATAGGCCTGCACCGGCGCCCTGATGAACACTGCGACGATCGCGCCGATTACGCCGGTGAGGACGATGACTATAACCGCCTCCACGAGCGTAAAACCGCGATTTCTGCAGGAGTATCTTATCGGCATGGCGTCATCCTGCAGAATTCGGCGCATAGCGCAGGCGGTAGCCGGTCAGGGTGACGGAATCCCTGCCGCTGTTGTATGTAATCGTGACCTGAATCCTGAGCGCGGCACCGTCCGGCACCGCCGACGGCGACTGCGGAAGGCCGTTTCCGGCGCGCGTAATGGTGACGCTCGCGCTGTAGCCGCTCATGGCGTTGTTGCCGCTAATGTCGTCGATATTCGACTTGGTGAAACCCCCGTAGTCGGCAACATTGTTGAATGGCGTGCTCAGGCTGTAACGGGTTTCGCCTGCCGGCGTCGGAGCGATCAGCGCCGCGCCGCCCTTGTCCTCATCGTTCGCGCACTGATTCCCGGCCGTTGCCGTCAACACATTCGCATCCTGCGGGTCGCAATAGGTGAACGGATGCTGCTCGATCTCGGTCAGCAATGCTTCGGCTATCGCGATGGCCTGCTTGCGCTGCATCGGATCGGCACTGCCTTTCACGGCGACGTTGAACACCATCAGGATGCCGGCGATGCCGACGCTCACGACCACGATGAACATGATCAGCTCGACCATCGTGAGGCCGTTCATGCGGCGAAGCGGTGGGTTAATGGACATAACCGGTCTCCGCCTCGACGGCGATGGAATTGGCCGCGCCGGTGATCTGGATGGTGCCCGGCGAGGATGTGGGTCTGCCCAGTGCATCGAAATTGAACGCGTTCGGCGTGCCCGTAAATGTCACGCTGCCATCCGCCGTCACGGTGTAGGGAGGCGTCCCCTGGGGGCCACTCAAAGGCTTGTCGCAGGCGCCGGCCACAGTCTCCGGATTGGTCGATGCGATATTCAACTGTACCGAATGATTGGTCGGAAACGACACGCAAACCAGCCGCCGCTGTGCGATCGCCGCTTTCTGCGCATAACGCAGGATAGAAACAGTTTCTTCATAAAAGCGGCGCGCGTCGTAGGTCTGCCGTTCGAAAAAGCGCGGCAACGCGAACACGGCAAGAATGCCGACAATGATCATGACACTGATCAGTTCGACGAGCGTGAAGCCGGTTGTTCTTGTATGTATCATCAGCGATCGACGTCTCATAATATCCAAGGAATGGCAGCGGCGATGCCGATGTGGCACCTGATACCGGCTTGGAATGAACCCGCTGGCCTGCCGATAACCAAGCATGGAGTCAACAGCGATCCTATTATGCCCCACGGAAACCAAATCAGGCTCCCAGGAATACTGCCCCTGCTCAGCTTATTGGTTGAGCGATGCGGGAAAACAGGCTTTCCTGTCGCCCTCGATCCGTTCCGCCTCCACCGGCCCTGAATAGGCAAGCGCCCACAGGTCATGGGATGGCCCGCGTTCCACCACCGCTGTCTCAAAGCCGCTTTCGCGAAGTGCTCGTTCAAGGCTTCGTGCGGTAAAGCCAGTCTTGTGTACCATGAAGAGGTTATCCGTCGCCATCGCAGGCCGGTGGCCGTGCAGGATGTCGCTCGATGCGATCGGTCCGGCGAGAGCAACATAGGCGGGCTCTTCGAGTTTGTCATTGGCGACCAGCGCGCGCGCCGATTGCCGGTCTGTGCAGATCAGCACCAAGAGTCCGTCTGGCTTCAGCACACGCCTGAACTCCTTCAGCGCCGCCTCGACTTCGTGTGGATACAAGTGTTCGATATTGTGGGACGAGTAGACTGCATCCACGCTGCCACTCTCAACCGCTGCCATGTCAAGCATACTGGCCAGGACATCCGGATTGACGCCCGGTTCGATGTCCAAACGGATCTCCTGCCAGTGATTTTGAAAATGTGCGGGCAGCGAGCGCTTGTTCGCAGCACCGCAGCCGACATGCAGAACCTTTTTCTTTGCGACCGGCGTACCCGGCACGATCTCGGTCCTCAGCCTCTCGCCGCGCAACCAGGCGTGCCACATGCGACGATAGAGCGTTTCCAGGTCGTGAGTGAACTGTTCCGACTGGCACAGCGGGCTGTTTGCCATGCGCCGCCGGATCTGCTGCCTTAATCCGGAAAGACGTTCGATGTTGTCCGCCAGCGAGATCGCGCCGTCAACATACATGTCGATGTCATCGAAGATGAGTTCGGTCAGGCCGATATTGGTCAGCGCAGAGGCAGATTGCCGCGAGACCACGCTATTGCCGGCCAGCGTTACGACCGGCACTCCCATCCAGAGCGCCTCCAGCGTCGTCATGCCGCCATTAAAAGGAAACGGGTCGAGGGCAATATCAACCTCGCCGTACTGCGCCAGCATTTCCGAATGTTGCGATGGCCCGCGCAATTCCAGCCGGTCGCCTTTCAGGCCCAGTTCGACAAAACGACGGCGCAGGGAATCGCGCACGCCCTCATTCTCCAGCACGCCGGCCTTCAGCAGCAGCCTGCTGCCCGGAACTGCTTCAAGAATCTTGATCCAGGCCGAGATCACCGGATCAACAAGCTTTTCGACGCGATTGAATGAACCGAATGTGATATGGCCGACGTCCAGCACCGGCGTGGGCGTGATTTCAGGCGCATACTCAGGCGGCGAGTAGCAAAAACGGGAGTGCGGCAGCCACACCGGCGTCTCGGAAAACAGCTGTCCGGCATTGGCGGGGGTCGTTACCGGATCGGTGATGAAGTAATCGATGTTCTTCAACCCGGTCGAATGGAAGTAGCCGATCCAGGTCGCCTGGACCGGCGCAGGTCTGCGCACGAATGCGAGCAAGCGGTTGTAGGCGGTATGGCCGGAAAGGTCCACCAGGATGTCAATCCGGTCCTGATGTATCTGCACCGCCAATTCGTCGTCGCTCATCAGCAGCGCATCGATCCATTCATCAGCGTTGGATCGAATTGCCTCTGTGATGTCATCATCGGCGCGCATCATGGAATAGCAATAAATCGCAAACTGCTGCCGGTCATGGTTACGCATTACATCCCTGAGCAGGAAACCCACAGGATGCAGGCCGAAATCTCCGGACACATAACCTATTCTCAATGGACGGTCCGCCTCTCGGGATTGTTCGTAACTGAAGGCCTTCGCCACGCAGGGTTCTTCGAAGAGATCAGCCCATTCGCGATGGTAGGCAAACACATCATCAGCAGAGAGATACGGCAGATAGGTGGCGTCAAAAGCAATGTTCGAATAGATCATCGGCATGTTCGGGTTCACGGCTAATGCCCTTTCATACAGGCGAATTGCACCTTGATGATCCCCTCTCACATTCAGGCATGCGGCCAGTGTAATGAGTGCCGAAACATTGTTAGGCTGCATCCTGAGCACTTTCTGGCACGTCACTTCCGCTTCGGGCAGGTCACCCTTGACCTGCTGCGCCGTTGCCAGCGACGCGAGACGTTGTACGCTCTCACCCTTGACGGCAATTTCATGTTCGAAGTATGCCAACGTCTCTGCAAGGCGCTTGGTCTCGCCCAGCAAAGCCGAAAGCGCAAGGTTTGCTTCCGGGCAGTTCGGGTCACATTCGAGCGCCTTACGGAATGCCTTTACAGCAGGGTGCTTTTTCCCTGAATGGTGCAGCACGTTGCCCAGATTGACGTAAAGCGCCGCCTCATTCGGATGCAAATCGATTGCCTCTCGCGCAGCAGTCTCCGCATCTTGGAACTTCCCCAGTTCGTACAGGGCCGCAACACGATTGTTCAATGCCTGCAGCAATCTCGGCTCAATTTTCAGCGCGCGTTCGATCTTTTCCAGCGAAGTATGAGTTTCACCCTTCACCAGCCACCATTCGCCCAGATTGCTCCACGCCTGAGCATAATCCGGATCGAGTTCGACCGCTTTTTCGTAAGCCTCGCGCGAGGCGTCCATCCTTGCGAGGCGTCGTTGTGCGGCACCGAGGGCACACCAAGCCTTTGCATGCGCAGGATCCGCACGAAGCGCCTCGTGGCAGGCATTGACCGCTTCCTCGCTGAGATCCCTGGCCATGAGACGCTGGCTTAATTGAAATCCTGCTTCCGCCGCAGCTCTTCCGAATCCGGAGGCGCCGTTTCTATAGCAGGACTCGGCCAGAGTCGTCAGTCCCTTACGATCAAGCCAGCGGCCCGTGTATAACCACAGTGCACCACCGAACCGGGGAAAGACGGATACCGGACTTTTCATCGTGCCTGTCTCGTCTGATGAAAATTAGCGCTTACCACCGACAAAAACCGTGGCCAGCAGGGCAAAAAGAACTTGCTTTACCAGCGGGGGGGGATAGCCGGCTTGCAACAACCGCTGCTGGAGACCAAACGCGACGCGGGCACGTCCGATCACCCCGAGTCCATGACTCTGCCGTTCTTGATAGGCCGTTTCATAGAACTTCTTCAACGCCAATTCCGAGGAGGCCTTGATCTCGCTCTCGGACAGCCGCTTGCCTCGCTTGCCCCGATCGGTCTGGAGCGGAACACTGCGCCGAAATTCTTCAGAAAGCTTGTCGCAAATCTCGTCAATCCGCCCCGGTACCTTGACCATAACCTACTTCCAACAAAGATAAAACGTACATCGATCTGTCAGTCGAGAACCGGAAAACCCGGTTCTCCATCTCCATAAAAGCACGAGGCGCATCGCATGGGAATGCGAGGCGCCTCACGGAGTCGAAAACAAGAAAGGATTAGCCAGTGCAGATCAAGGTTGCAGTTGCACTCGACGAGCCAGATGAAACTGTGATCGCTACTGTTGCACCAGCTGTACCACACGCCGCAGAAGTCGGGTTCACGCTGTACCCGCTGGGTAGGCCGCCGACCATAACGCTGCCAGCAGCAGCGGCCACATCCAAGGCCGACGCGCTAATTGCGACTGCTTTCGCAGAATTCGCTGCGTATGCGCCATAGTTAACCGCAAACGCGGACGTAACGGCACCCGCAACACCCTTAACCGCCGCCGCCTCTGCATCCGACTTCAAATCAACAAACTTCGGCAACGCCGTCGCCGCCAAAATACCGAGAATCACAATTACCACGACCAGTTCGATCAGGGTAAAACCAGATTGTTGCTTGTTCATACCTTCCTCCTCAGGACAAGATTTACTTACTTCTTTTATACAAATCGAATGGTGTGGCTATTGGCAATTTGCCGTGGTGATGTTTGCGTTGCTGTAGGCGGGTGCAAACGTCGTTATTCCGTCCGGGACCGTGTAGGTCACCGAACAGTTCGAGTGCGACAAGTCCGGCGTGACCGTGAACACCGTTGCACTGGTCTTCACGGGCAAGTAGCCCGGAATTGCGTTACTCGAATCATCAACAAGGCCGGCCGCGCGTCCGATCGATGCTAGGTCCGTCGTCGGGTAGCCTAATGCCATGGCGATATTCCCCGTCGGCCCTTCCATCGTCACCGCAGATCCCGGCGCAAGATTCTGTGCCAATTGCAGCGCATGCGCCAGCGTCGCAGCCGCCTTGATCGAACCTAGCGCGCCGTTCATCTTGGCCATGCGCGCTTCGGTCTGCAAAGCAGCGAACCTTGGTAGAGCAATCGCCGCCAGAAGCGCAAGAATGCTGATGACCACAACCAGTTCAATCAATGTGAAACCAGTCTGTCTCGTTCGCATGTATTCTGCTCGATTAGTTGTGCAATCCAGAAACACTATTGTCAACGGGAATTATATAGACACATGGAAAAAAAAAGACACTTCACGTTAAATTTTTGCGGCGTCTTTACGACTTTTGACGTTCCGCGCAACAAATAATTTCCACATGGAATTATTTGAACCAAGTATAGGGCTCAACCAGTTCAAGGCGAACGGTCAAAACCGGGCTTTCCGTTTCGCCTTGCGGACTGGAAGCATCACGGATCAAGCGGACACGGAGTCGAATACGCTTGCCTTCCGGCTTATCAGTTTGAAAATGATTTCCGTACGCCAGCCAGTAAGTCAGCGTCCGATCGTCGGTGCTGAATTGCCAATAACCGGGTTCGTGACTGGAGTCTCGCGACACCAGCCTGTAGTTCGCGGGCTTGTACTCCAGCCAGTCCATTGGATTCTGTTGCTCCAGCAGCGCAAAGTCGCGCATGCGCCCTTGGGAAATCAACACCGCCATCTGGATTCGCAGGGCACTCCGCAGGTTGGCGATGGTGTACTCGACATTCGCCTTCTCGGCGGCCTCTTGATAAAAAGTGAGCCGGTCCAGGAGGAAGGTGGCGAATATTCCAATCAGGATGAATACCGACAGCAGCTCCAGCATTGAAAACCCGCCGGATCTTCTCGCGGACGCGACTGGCAGACTGCACACCCGCAGATGATTGCCGCCCTGTTTGGCATACACGCATGTTCGCCCGTATCCCGTCATTTCTGCAAAGCTGCCTTGCCCAGATCCCAGATCGGCAGGAACACGCCTAGCGCAAGGATCAACACGAGTATCCCCAGCCCGACGATCAGGATCGGCTCGATCTGCGATGACAGCGTCTTGAGTTCGTAGTCAACTTCACGCTCGTACATGGCGGCAATCTCGTCCATGAGATCGTCGATTTCACCGGTTTCCTCGCCGACCGCAATCATCTGCAATACCACGGGTGTGAATACGCCGGTTGTCACTGCCGTGCGCAAGATGCTTTCGCCACGCTCCACACCTTCGCGCATCTGTTCGACGCGGCTTGAGATATAGACGTTATCCACGGTTTGCGCGACGACGTTCAGCCCTTGCACAATCGGCACCCCGCTCTTGCTCGCGAGCGCGAAGCTGCGAGCGAAACGCGCCAGTGCCGCCTTCAGAATAATCTTGCCGATAATCGGAAACCGCAGCTTGAGCTTGTCCCACTGGAACCGGCCTTTTGGCGTCGCGATATACATTTTGAATGCGACGAACGCAGCGACCGCCATGGCGAGCAGCAACGGCCAGAAATGAACCGTGAAATTGGAGACGTTGATGAGCAGCTGCGTCATGAGCGGCAGCTTGGCATTGAAGCCCGCATATACCTTAGCGAATGCAGGAATGACGAACAGGTTGATGACGGCGATCGCGGCGACCATTGCCATGACCACAAACATCGGGTAACGCAACGCGGTCTTGACGCGCTCCCGCATGTCTCTTTCGAATTCCAGATGATCGAACAAGCGGAGGAAGATTTCCTCCAGGCGTCCGGTCGTTTCGCCGACGCGGACCATGCTCAAGAAGAAGGAGGAGAACACGTCCGGATGACGGCGCATTGCGGCCGATAATTCCCGGCCGGAGTCCAGAGATTCGCGCAAATCCTTCACGACGCGCGCGAAGGATTTATTGATGGCAGACTCCTGCAGTCCGGCCAGGCCACGCATGATCGGCACGCCGGCTTTCAGCAAGGTATAGAGCTGACGACTGAAGAGCTGGACGTCGATCGGCCGGATCTTCTGTTCTGTCAGCTTCGTCCACCAACCTTCGGCGAGGCCGGAAACGGGCTTGCTCGTCACGACAATTTCCACCGGCGTGACACCGGTGCTGAAGAGCTGGTCCGCAACCGCTCCGCTGTCGGGGCTCTCGAGCACACCTTGCAGCAGTTCACCACGGGCGTTGCGGCCTTTGTATGCAAAGAACGGCACGTTAGCTCCTATGAGCGCGGTTAGCGGGGACAGTCTTAATCATCGAACTGGTTGCTGATTCGCATGGCTTCGCTGACCGTAGTCCTGCCCGCCACCACCAATGCGACGCCGTGTCGCCGCAGGGTCTGGCCAGCCATCTGCTCCTGCGCCACCTTCATGAAGTGGGCCGGGTCATGATGATTGGCGGCGGTCGCGACGGCTTCGGACATTTCGAGCATTTCATACACGCCGGTACGACCGCGATAGCCTGTACCGTTGCAGTGGGTGCAGCCGCGCCCGTGCAGGTATTTCCGGGCATTGACCGTATCGCCCAGCTCCGACTTCAGCCATTCCTGTTCGGTCGGTTTCAATGTGTAGGGCTCGGCACAGCTTTCGCAAATCACCCGAACCAGCCGCTGCGCCAGCACAGCTTGCAAGGAGGTCGCAACCATGTACCGCGGGACGCCCATGTCGAGCAAGCGAATCGGGGTGCTGACGGCATCGTTGGTATGCAGGGTAGATAGCACAAGGTGGCCGGTAAGTGCGGCGCGCATGCCGATCTGCGCCGTTTCCTGATCGCGCATTTCGCCGACCAGCACCACGTCCGGATCCTGACGCAATGCGGAACGCAGTACGCGGGCAAAGGTGAGGTCGATCTTTTCGTTGATCTGCACCTGATTGACGCCCGGCAGGCGATATTCGACCGGGTCCTCGACGGTGATCAGCTTGCGTTCCATGCTGTTCAATTCAGCCAACGCGCCGTAAAGGGTCGTCGTCTTGCCGCTGCCGGTCGGACCAGTGACGAGTACGAGGCCGTTCGGACGCTGCAGGATGGCGCGGAATTTCTTCACCATGGATGGCGGCATGCCGATCGAGTCGAGCTTGAGAATGCCGCCGCTTTGATTCAGCAAGCGCATGACGACCGATTCGCCGAATTGGGTCGGCATGGTCGAGATACGGACGTCGACCTGCTGCTGTTTCACCTTGATCGCAAAGCGTCCATCCTGCGGCAGACGCTTCTCGGAAATATCGAGCCCCGACATGAGCTTCAGGCGCAAAGCGAGTGCCTGGGCGATCTTGATGTCCGCTTCGGTCTGCAGATGCAGCACGCCGTCGATACGGAAGCGGATCTGCAGGCGCCCTTCCTGCGGTTCGATATGGATATCGGACGCCCTCACCTGCGTGGCATCGTCGAACACGGACTGCAGCAACTTGACGACCGGCGCCTCTTCGATTCCCGGCGCGCCGCCGAGATTGCCGAAATCGACATAGCTGTCGCCCAGGTCCTCTTCCAGCTCGCGCGCGAAATCGGTGATCTCTTCCGTGCGGCGGTAGATGCGGTCAATCGTTTGCAGCAGTTCGCCTTCGTTGACCACGGCGAGTTCGATCGGCCGCTTTACGGTGCGCGAAATTTCGTCATAGGCGAAAAGATCGGTTGGATCGGCCATCCCGATCAGCATCGATCCGCCACGTCCCTCCAGCGCAATGGCACGAAAGCGACGGGCCTGCGTCTCCGGAAGCGCGCGTACCACTTCCGGATCGATGTTGAAGAACTTGAGATTGATGTAGGGGATGTTGAGCTGCCTGGCGAGCGCACCGGAAATCTGCTCTTCGGTCACGAAGCCATTCTCAACGAAGACACGTCCGAGTTTGCGCCCGGTCCGCTTCTGCTCACCTAGCGCAAACTGAAGTTGCTCCTCGGAAAGCAACTTCTGCTGCACCAAAATCTCACCGAGGCGGACCTTCTCCGGCCGTGCCATACGCGCTCCTTGCTAGGGGAATTTCACTCGCGTATTTTAGCCACAATCCACTTTCTGTAGTGAATTGTTTTCATTGGGAAATTTGATTTGCTGTCGCCTTTCAACCCTCAAGCGCCTGCCTGAAGTCCTCGACCAGATCAGCGGTATCCTCAATGCCGACCGAAACGCGGATGAGCGATTCCGCGATCCCCATACTGGCACGTCGTTCCGGTCCCATCTCATAAAAAATCGTATGCGAAACCGGGATAACGAGGGTGCGGGTGTCGCCCAGGTTGCTCGCGGGAATGCCCAGCCGCAGGCGATTCAGGTAATCAAAGCAGTCGATTCCGTCCTTCAGTTCAAAGCTGAACAAGCTGCCGTACGCGCTGAAGAGATCGGTGGCGAGCTTGTGCTGCGGGTGCGAAGCCAAGCCCGGATAATGTACGGCAGCCACACGCTCGTCAGCCTCCAGCATGCGCGCAAGCGCGAGCGCATTGATGCACTCCCGCTCCATTCGCAACGCGATGGTTTCGGCGCCAACGGCGATGTGGTGTGCAGCTTCGGGGCCGAGCGCGGCGCCAAAATCGCGCAGACTCTTGGCGCGAATCTGGGCCATGCCCCATTGGGCCGGCGCGTAGCGCTTGTAGCTGTCGAATATGTTCGGAAATTTGGTCCAGTCGTACAGGCCCGTGTCGGTCAAGCTGCCGCCGAGCGCTATGCCGTGGCCGGCGATGTACTTGGTCAGCGCATTGACAACCAGGCTGGCGCCGACCATCCTCGGACGGAACAGATAGGGCGAGGTCATCGTGTTATCGACCACATACACGATGCCGCGGTCGCGGCATAGCTGGCCAATGCGCTTCAGGTCGGCGATCTGGGTGCGCGGGTTGGCGATGGTTTCGACGAACACGATACGGGTCGCCGGCGTCAAGGCGGCTTCGACATTCTTCACATCGGTCGCATCGACCATCGATACGTCGATACCCTGCCCGTTCACGGTTTGCCACAAGCTGTTGGTGTTGCCAAACAAGAACGAGGAAGACACCACATGGTCACCCTCGCGCAGCAGTGCTTGGGAAAGTGCCGCGATGGCAGCCATACCCGCCGAGAAGCAGATCGTTGCCAGACCCTGCTCCATTTTTGTGACCTTTTCCTCCAGCGCCGAGACGGTCGGATTGCCCTGACGGCCGTAGCGGTAGCCAGGTTGCTTTCCTTGGAATACTTCCGCGAGTTGGCGCGCATCGCGATAGCCGAACGCCACTGAAGTATGAATCGGCTTGTGCAAGGATCCATGCTCGATCGGCTTCTGACGATCGCCGTGCAGGATGGTGGTAGTGAATCCGTATTTTTTCGTGTCAGTCATGGTCAATAAAAAAACCCGTTCAGCGTAGGCTAAAACGGGTTGATGATGAATCTCACATCCGTTTTAGCAGAATTTGTTCGGGGCTCGGCCCCAGCGCCCGCAAGCAGAATCAAATCGGCGCGGACTTTATCGTATCGCAAAAAGGAGATAACGCAAAATGACAAGGCCTCTTATCTTTCTTGCGATTAACTTCCTCTTGTGCAAAACCGGTTTATTCCTAGGGCCTGTCAGGCATTTCCTCAAATATTTTTGCACTTATTCATTGAATAGTGATCATAGTCAAACAAGAAACGCGTCTTGGCGCCCGCTGCCTGCAATGCGCTGCCGCCGGGAATAAAAAAGCGTATTCCGAACTTTGATTGCTTGCCTTCCGGGAAGCACAAGAAAACACTCCAACAACACTTACGCTGACGGATCGGTGCGCGTAATGACAGCACATGCGTCAGCAATGTAGACATGGCGAAATTACTCCAGGCATTTTCTCGATCAACTACGCCGCCCATCCGAGAGGTCAAAGAAACCGGACTTGACTTGTATTTCTGTCAAAAGCACGTCGGTCCAATCAGCGCAAGATTGTCTTTCCCGGGCAATTCCGTTCGCGGAAGAAGCATTGTCCTGCCAATCATGAAAAACCTGTCTCATGCACGCGCCGAACCGACGCTGTCGCAACGGAGATCGTGCCTATGACCGCACGCATTCTCTTGATCGAAGACAATCCCGCAGACATGGAGCTCATGGCTTACCTGCTGGGGTCATCCGGCCATGTGGCCTTGTATGCGCATAATGAAGAGGAAGCTCTCGCTTCGGCATCCCGGGAACAACCCGATCTGGTCATTTGCGACGTGAATTTGCCGCATCTCGACGGGTATGCCATTGCGCGACGTCTCCGGGACGACCCTGCCATGCGTTCCATCCCAGCCATTGCCATCACTGCGCCGTCAATAGCCGGTGATGGCGAAGAATTCCTGGATGCCGGCTTTAACGGATGCATCAGCAAACCGCTCGACCCCGAAACATTTGTCGGTTCAATCGAGACATTCTTGCGCGGCGATGACATGTCCGGGCGCCCAATCAAAATCAAAAACCGCCTGCAGCAAGGAAGGAGCCAAGATGGCAACGATCCTGATCGTTGACGACCACGCGTTGAATCGCCAGTTCCTGATGGTTCTCCTTGGTTATGGCGGTCACCGCTTGTTCGAGGCGACGAATGGCGCGCAAGCACTTGAAATCGCCAGCGCCAAACGACCGGATCTCATCATTGCCGACATACTGATGCCTAATATGGACGGCTACGAATTCATCAAGCGTCTTCGCGCAAATTCGGATACCGCCAATACCCCGGTCATTTTTCATACTGCTGCCTATCACGAGCGAGAAGCCGCCACCATGGCGCTCGCATGCGGCGTGCATTGGGTCCTGCCCAAGCCATCCGATCCGCAGGTGATTCTCAAGGCAGTCCAGGAAGCCCTGGGTTTACCCTCAATCGACGAGACATCGCCGGCGCGACCATCACCACTGACGGAGACGCCCCGCATGGCAGGGCTAGACCATGAACTCTCCAGATATCTCGCCGACCTGAAAAGCAGCAGCGATTTGATGTCAGCGTTGGCAAATGAAAAAAGTGCCGATCGCGCTGACATCGAGAGTTTGCAACACATGGTGCAGCGCCTCTCCAAGGCGCTGTCCAGCCTGCAGACGGTCAGCCTGCGCCTCACGGCCTTGATCGAACTCGGCATTGAACTGGCCGCCGAGCGGGATCCCACGCATTTGCTCGAAATCAGCTGCCGCGTAGTGCAAGACATCTGTCTCGCCAAATACGTGGTAATCGGGATATTGAGCTCCGACGACGAGCATCTCGAGCACTTCATTACACGTGGCCTGGATGAACCCGCTCTTAACTTGATGGAGACGCCTCGGTCGCGAGATGGCCTGCTCGGTGCCGTACTCATCGATCGCTCTGCCAAGCGTCTGAGCGGGCTGGACGGCGATCCGCAGCGCGTCGGCCTGCCGCCGACGCACCCGCCGGTACATTCCCTGCTCGCCGTCCCGGTGGCGTCGCAAGACAATGTATTCGGATGGCTCTACCTCGTCGACAAACTCGGAGCGGACGGATTCAGCGAAGCGGATGAACGCGCAGCGGCAACCGTTGCCGCACAATTGGCAACCGTCTATGAGAACTTGGCACTGTACAGCGAAATCCAGAAAAAGCACTCGCAATTGACCGTCGAGGTGAGCGACCGCAAGCAGGCACAGGACGCATTGCGCCGAATGCTCTCCGCCCGAACCGTGATGGCGGAGTGCAACCACGTCATGGTGCACGCAAACGACGAAGCGAACCTGCTCAACGAAATGTGCCGCACCATTGTCGAGGCAGGCGGTTATCACGCGGCTTGCATCATGTATGGCGATACGCAAGGCCGCATGAAACCGATGGCATGGGCTGGTTCGCCCCCCGCAGGAGAGATCGAATCGCCGTGCAAGGAAGTGGCGAATCGGATGCCAGCCCCAACGACGGTGACGTTGTTCGATCCGCTACGCCCCTGGGCGCTTGCCTATGCCGACCAGGATACGTTGAAGACAAACGGCTGGTACGAGCACGCGCTTGCCGTCTCGCTTCCGCTCAGATACAACGGACAGGTCTTCGGCGTTCTCACGATTTACGAAGAAGAACCCAATTCGTTCGATGCAGAACAGATCATTACATTCGAGGCGCTCGCCGATGACATCGCCTACGGTGTGATGAGCCTGCGTACCAGGGCTGCGCACGAGAAGGCGGAGCGAGACCTGCGGGCCGCCGAGGAAAAACTCTCCGGCATCCTGGACTCCATCGACAATGTGGTGTGGTCGGCTACGGAGACGGGATTCATCTACCTGAATTCGATGGCCGAGAGAATCTATGGCCGACCGCTGCGACAGTTTTACGAGAACCGGAATCTCTGGTTTGAAGCCGTGCACCCCGAGGACAAAGCGGCGGTACAGGCGGCGCATGAAAGGCTGCGCGAATCGGCCAGTTGCAGGCAGGAATACAGAATCGTCCGCCCTGACGGCGAAATCCGCTGGGTCGAGGAGCGGGCCAGGGCCATCCGCAACGACAAAGACGAACTACTGCGCTTCGACGGCGTCACGATCGACATCAGCGAGCGCAAGGAATACGAAGCGCGCATCGAATATCTGGCCGATCACGATGCCTTGACCGGCCTGGCCAACCGCAACCTGCTCGGCGATCGCATCGGACAGGCGATGGCGCACGCGCGTCGAAATGGTTTGCTGCTGGCTGTGCTGTTTCTCGATCTGGACCGGTTCAAGAGCATCAACGACAGCTTCGGACATGAGCTCGGCGACACCTTGCTGCTTGAAGTATCCAAACGCCTCAGGCAGGTCGTGCGCGACGGCGATACGGTTGCACGCCAGGGCGGCGATGAATTCATCATTCTCCTGCCGGATCTGCCGAGGCCGCAGGATGTTACCGCGGTTGCATTCAAGATATTCGACGCCTTTGCAATGCCGTTCCTGGTTGAAGGGCACGAACTGTTCGTTACGGTGAGCATCGGTGCGACGCTGTATCCCGACGACGGCGACGATATGCAATCCCTTCTGCGCAATGCCGACAACGCGATGTATCGCGCCAAGGAGGAGCACGGCAACGCGCTTCAGTTTTATTCGCACGAGATGAGCGCACGAGCGCTGGAACGCGCCGAACTGGAAAGCGCGCTGCGCAGGGCGCTCGACCGTGATGAGTTCGAACTGTTCTATCAACCCAAGGTCGATGCGCACAGCGGCCGCATCATCGGCGCCGAAGCCTTGATCCGCTGGCATCATCCCGAGATGGGCCTGGTGTCGCCCACGCTTTTCATCCCGATGGCCGAAGAGATCGGCCTGATCATACCGATCGGCGAGTGGGTATTGCACACTGCCTGCGCGCAAAACAAGGCATGGCAAAACGCCGGATTACCGACGATCAGCGTCTCGGTGAATCTGTCCGCGCGTCAGTTCCGCCAGGAAGACCTGGTGGAGTCGGTCTCCAATGCATTGGAAAACATGGGACTCGAGGCCAGGCATCTGGAGCTGGAACTGACGGAGAGCATCGTGATGAACAGTGCCGAGCTGTTCATCACCAAAATGAAGGAACTCAAGGATCTCGGTGTCCAGCTGTCGATCGATGATTTCGGCACCGGCTATTCAAGCCTCAGCTACCTGAAGCGCTTCCCGCTGCATCACTTGAAAATCGATCAGTCCTTCGTGCGCGATATCGTAACCGACACGGATGACGCCATCATCACCAGCACCGTTATCTCGCTGGGTCACAGCCTCAATCTCAAGGTCATCGCAGAAGGTGTAGAGACCGAAGAACAGGTCGCATTTTTGCGCGATCATCATTGCGACGAAATGCAGGGATACTATTTCAGCAAGCCCTTGCCCGCGCGGGAATTCGCGTCGCTGCTGGGGCGCGTGCTTCATTAGCGAGGACAACAAAAAAGCCCGCAGCCTTCATCGGGCGGCGGGCTTGCTTCCTCGGCAGCAACAGCGTCAGTCGACGCGCGCGAGATTCAGATTCAATTGCGAGCGCACCGCGTCCTCGTTGGAGGGCTTCGGATTATTGCGAGCGAATTCGATCCGATCAAGATAGTCGCGCGAAATATCGCCCGTCACGTAGATGCCATCGAAGCAAGAAGCCTCGAAGCGCTTGAGCATCGGATTGACGTCGGAGATCGCGCGTTTGAGCGCCTCAACATCCTGATAAACCAGCGCGTCGGCAGTGATTTCCCGGCACACTTCCTCTTCCGTGCGGCCGTGCGCAATCAACTCATTGCGCGTCGGCATATCGATGCCATAGACGTTCGGATATTTCACCGGTGGTGCGGCAGAAGCAAAGATCACGCGCTTGGCGCCGGAGTCACGCGCCATCTGCACGATCTCGCGGCTGGTCGTGCCACGCACGATGGAATCATCGACCAGCAACACGCTCTTGCCCTTGAACTCGCTGCTGATGGCATTGAGCTTCTGGCGCACGGACTTCTTGCGTTCCGCCTGGCCGGGCATGATGAAGGTCCGGCCGATATAACGGTTCTTGATGAAGCCTTCGCGATATTCCAGGTTCAGCTTCAACGCCAATTCCATGGCTGCAGGACGGGAAGAATCGGGAATCGGCATGACGACGTCGATGTCGCCAGTGGAGAACTGCTTCCTGATTTTCTCTGCCAGGTACTCGCCCATCTTCAGGCGCGTTGCGTAGACCGACGCGCCATCGATCACTGAGTCCGGACGTGCAAGATAAACAAATTCAAATGCGCAGGGATTCAAGACCGGATTTTCCGCGCATTGCTGGTTGTAGAGCTTGCCGTCGAGATCGATGAAGATCGCTTCCCCGGGCATCACGTCGCGCAGGAAGCGGAAGCCCAGGCCTTCCAGAGCAACAGATTCGCTGGCCAGCATGTATTCCGGCCCTTTCTCGCTATCGTTGAAGCCGATGCAGAGTGGCCGGATGCCGAACGGATCACGGAAAGCCAGCAAGCCATAGCCTGCGATCTGCGCAACCACCGCATAGGAGCCGCGCACACGCTTATGCAGCGCGGAAACTGCCTTGAACAAGGCCGTCGGGTCGAGTGAATAGCCGGTGGTCGCCTGCTGGATTTCATGTGCCAGCACATTCAGCAAGACTTCGGAATCGGAGTCGGTATTGATGTGGCGGCGATCATTCTTGAACATCTCGATCTTGAGCTGTTCCCAGTTGGTCAAGTTGCCGTTATGGGCGAGGATGATGCCGAAAGGCGCATTCACATAGAACGGCTGCGCCTCTTCCTCGCTGTCGGAACCCGCAGTCGGATAACGCACCTGGCCGATGCCGGCGTTGCCGGGCAAGGACCGCATGTTGCGCGTACGGAAGACGTCGCGTACGAGGCCGTTGGCCTTGTGCATCGAGAATGTATTGCCGTGATTGGTTGCGATGCCTGCAGCATCCTGCCCGCGATGCTGCAAGAGCAACAACGCATCGTAGATCAGCTGGTTAACCGGGCCATGAGAAACAACGCCAACAATGCCACACATGGTGGACTCCTCAACTAAGACAATTTAAAACTGTACGTGCCGGGCGAAATCGCCTGGCAGGAAAGGTTTGACCGTGCGCGCGGCGGTTTCCGCCAGCGGACTTAACACTGCGTCTTTCCAGAATGGCTGCTGCGGAATGGCCGTCATTCCGCAAATCAGCACGGCAGCCAGCACGATGAGCAGGCCACGCGCGAGTCCGAACAAACCTCCGAGCCCCCGATCAGCCAAGCTCAGTCCGCTCGCCTTTATTACCGCATCGACAGCCAGGTTCAACAACATCATCAACAGCCTGACGCCGATAAACAATGCAATAAATGCCACAATCAGTCGCGTTACATTGCCCGGAACCATGTCAGGCAGCAAAGCCGCCAGGTCCTCGCCGTAGGCATTGGCAACCACGAAGGACACGATCCAGCCCAGCAACGACAATATTTCTTTTACCAATCCGCGCAGAGTGCTGATCACCACCGAACAAATCAGCACGAACAGGACCAAGTAATCGAATATCGTCACAGTCGAGTGAAATTCAAGCGGGCACCAGCGTGCCGTTCAATCCCAGTTTAACGATCTTGGCACGCACCTTTTCTGCTTCTTCCTTGCTGGCGAAGGGGCCGACGCGAATGCGGGTGCGATCACCCGAGCTTGTCGCAACTTTTTGCGTGTACGACTTGATGCCAGCGCCTTTCAACTTGGACTGCAGCTCATCGACCTTGTCCTTCGAAGCGAGCGCAGCAACCTGGACGACAAACTTTCCGGATTTTTTCTCGGCCGCCTTCGGATCCGGTTTCCCTTCCAGCAGCGCCTTGGCGCGCGCAGCATCCTGGGACTTTTCCGTCGATTTGGCTTCGGCCTTGGCTTCGGTCTTGGCTGGCGCCTGCGTGCTGCTGGCCGGCTTTTCGACGATGGCAGTCTTGACCATCTCGGCTTCCGGCTTGGAGAGGATTTTCGCCTTGGCTTCAGCCGGCTGCGCAGGAGTTGCGGTAACGGCCACCTTCTTGTCCGCAGGTTTCGTTTCGGATGCGGCGGGTGGAGCAACCGCCGTATCGACCATTTCCTCCTTCGGATCGAGGGCATCCGAGGCAGCCACTCGGGACGTCGTGGCCGGCCGCGGGTTGTTCGAGGCTGTCAGCTTGTCCTTGGAAGGTATCTGGATGCTGATGTCGTCTGCCAGCGGTTTCGGTTCCGAATCCAGAATCATTGGCAAACCGATCACGGCCGCAAGCACCAGCGCGACCGCGCCGATCAGGCGTCGACGTGCGCGCTTCTTCTCGGGCAGGACTGGGTCTACCGGATCGTCACCCTGGCTGCCCTGGGCTGACTTGCGGCGCTTGGCGCGGCCGCGGACCGCCTTGGATTCTTCCTCCGCACGCGAATAAAACGCGCTGTCGTCGGAGGCGGATTCTTGCTTGTTTTTGCGAAGGAACGAGAACAAGCTCATGCGATAAAAATGAAGTCCATCAGTAAATTCAGAAGCAGCCTTGATACATCGTCATGTCAATCAAGACAAGCCTTCGGCCCTTCTGGCCTCCATCACGCCGGCGACAGTCAGGAAGGATCCGAAAACCGCAATTCTATCATTCTCCCCCGCCCTGCTCCGAGCATTCGCAAAAGCCTCGGCGGGCGAGGAAAAGGTCTGGATGGTACGCTCGGATCCGGTCTGTGCCTGCGGCGCCACACCGGCTTCCAGCAGTTTCTGCCTGAGCTGCTCCGCAGTGGCGGCGCGCGGCAGAGGGAGGTCCGTGACGCACCAGTGGTCGACCAGATCCTTCAGTTGCGCGATGACGCCGCTGATGTCCTTGTCCTGCATTGCGCCGAACACCGCATAGGTATACGGATGAAAGGCCATGTGCTTGAGGTTTTGCGCGAGCGTCGCTGCCGCATGCGGATTATGCGCGACATCCAGGATGACCGTCGGGCGGCCGGGCAGCACCTGGAACCGGCCCGGCAAATCGACCATCACGAGACCATTGCGCACTTCCTGCGCGCCGACCGGCAAGCGCTGGCGCAAAGCCTCCAGTGCAGCCAGCGCCGCGGATGCGTTCAGCAACTGGTTCGCACCTCGCAGGGACGGATAGCCAAGCGAATTGCGGCGTTGCGAGCGGCCACCGTAATTCCACTGCTGCTTGTCGCCTGCGTAGTTGTAGTCGCGACCAAAGAGCCAGAGATCAGCGCCAATAGCCGTCGCGTGATCGATCAAGGATTGGGGCGGCACCGGGTCGCCGCAAATGGCTGTCTTGCCGGACCGGAAAATGCCGGCTTTCTCGAAACCGATCTGCTCGCGTGTCTCCCCCAGGTATTCCGTATGATCGATGTCCACGCTGGTAACAATGGCGACGTCCGCGTCGAGCACATTGACCGCATCCAGCCGTCCGCCCAGGCCGACTTCCAGGATTACCGCATCCAGTTTCGCCTGCGAGAACAGTCGCAGAACCGCGAGTGTGGTGAATTCGAAATAGGTAAGCGACACATCACCACGCTTCTCCTCCACGGCGGCAAACTGCTCGACCAGCACCTGATCCGTGGCAGGTTCGCCATCGATGCGAGCACGCTCATTGAAGTCCAGCAGATGCGGAGAGGTGTACAAACCGACACGATACCCGGCCCGCAGCAGGATCGACTCCAGCATTGCGCAAGTCGACCCTTTGCCGTTCGTGCCGCCGACGATGATCACGGGACAGTCAAACCTGATATCCAGGCGATCCTTTACCTGCGCGACGCGCTCCAGCCCCATATCGATGGCTTTAGGATGCATCGTCTCCAGCAGGGCAAGCCAGTCAGTCAGTGTGGTGGAAAGGTTTTGCATAAGGGATGCCGAAAGTAAAAAGCCCGGACCTGCGCCGGTCCGGGCTCGGGATGTTCATTCAATATTCAGGCCAGGACTTCCGCCGGCTGATTCTGCAGCAAAGCCAGCAAATGGGCGATTTCTTCGCGCATCTTGCGGCGGTCGACGATCATATCGACCGCGCCCTTCTGCACCAGGAATTCGGCACGCTGGAAGCCCTCCGGCAGTTTCTCGCGTACCGTGTTCTCGATCACGCGCGGCCCGGCGAAGCCGATCAATGCCTTGGGTTCCGCAATCACCACGTCGCCCATGAACGCAAAGGAAGCCGATACGCCACCCATGGTCGGATCAGTCAGCACCGAAATGAACGGCAGCTTCTTCTCCGACAGCTTGGTCAGCATCGCTGTCGTCTTTGCCATTTGCATGAGCGACAGCAGACCTTCCTGCATGCGCGCACCGCCGGTGGCGGTAATGCAGATGAATGGCACCTTTTGCTCCAGCGCGGTTTGCGCGCCACGCACAAAGCGCTCGCCAACAACCGACCCCATGGAGCCGCCCATGAATTCGAATTCGAAACAGGCGACCACAACCGGCAGCGTCATGATCGAACCGCCCATGACCACCATGGCGTCGGTTTCGCCGGTAGCTTCCATCGCGTCCTTCAAGCGGTCGGGATATTTCTTGCTGTCCTTGAATTTCAACGTATCGACAGGCAGGGTCTCCTGGCCGATCTCATAGCGGCCGCCTGCATCGAGCAAAGTGTCGAGGCGCTCGCGTGCGCGGATGCGCATGTGATGGTCGCATTTCGGACAGACGTGAAGGTTGGATTCAAGATCGGTACGATAGAGCACGGCCTCGCATGACGGGCATTTGACCCAGAGCCCTTCCGGAACCGACCTGCGATTGGTGGATTCGGAGCGCTGAATGCGCGGAGGAAGCAGTTTTTCAAGCCAGCTCATCGTGACCTCTTCTCGATTTTTTAGGTTCCGCATTGTACCGCTCGACTTGACGCGCGCCAATATGCGAGGTTGATAGCAAATTTGCCACGTTTAAAGGATCTTATTCGTCCAGCGCCTTGCGGATGCCGGAGATAAATGTTTGTACTGCCTGCACCGCGTTTTCGCGGGGGGTGTTCTCGAGTTCCTGAATGATCCGGCTGCCGATGACGACCGCATCGGACACGGAGGCAATCGCCTTCGCCGTGCCAGCGTCACGGATACCGAACCCCACGCCCACGGGAACCTTCACGTGCCTCTTGATATTCGGAATTTTTGTGGCTACTGCCTCCAAGTCCAGATGCCCCGAACCTGTCACACCTTTCAACGACACGTAGTACACATAACCGGTTGCAATTTTCCCGACCTGCTCGATCCGCTCATCAGTGGAGGTCGGAGCCAGGAGAAAAATCGGGTCAAGACCGTTTTCCTTCAGGGATGCGGCAAATTCCTCGCATTCCTCCGGCGGATAATCGACGACCAGCACACCGTCGACGCCCGCCTGTCTGGAAGCCTGGATGAAAGCCGCCTCGCCCATGCGCTCGATCGGATTCGCATATCCCATCAGCACGACCGGTGTGGATTGGTTGCGGGTTCGAAATTCACTGACGAACTGCAATACATGACGCAGGCCAACACCATTGGCCAACGCTCGTTCAGAAGCACGCTGAATGACTGGTCCATCCGCCATTGGATCGGAGAAAGGCACGCCGAGTTCGATGATATCCGCGCCACCTGCAACCAGCGCATGCATGAGCGGCACTGTCAATTCCGGTGCGGGATCGCCTGCGGTGATAAACGGAATCAGACCCTTTTTGTTCTTTTCTGCAAGCGCAGACAAGGTAGATTGAATTCTTGACATGATGATGGTTTCGTTATTGTCCCGCCACGCCGTGAGAGCCGGCGTCTCGGCACTTCGCCTGGCGCGGCTTCATCGGAGCGACTTGTGTTGTATGCAAGGGTCTTGATCAGAATTTCTTCTTCGTCCGCTCGGCCACGGTATGCATGTCCTTGTCACCACGACCGGACAAATTCACCAGAATGATCTTGTCCTTGGGCAGTGTGGCCGCGAGCTTTGCCGCATAGGCCAATGCGTGACTGGACTCCAGTGCCGGAATGATTCCTTCGATGCGGCAGCAAGTATGAAATGCCTCGATCGCCTCGTCATCACTGATCGATACGTACTTTGCGCGGCCGGAGTCCTTCAGGTAGGCATGTTCAGGGCCGACACCCGGATAATCCAGGCCTGCGGATACCGAATGCGTTTCCGTGATCTGCCCGTTTTCATCCTGCAGCAGATAGGTCCGATTGCCATGCAGGACGCCGGGCGAGCCCGCAATCAAGGAAGCCGAGTGCTTGCCGGTTTCCAAACCCTCGCCAGCGGCTTCAACCCCGATCAACTGGACATCCTTGTAATCGATGTACGGATAAAAGATACCCATCGCATTCGAACCGCCGCCGATACAGGCAACCACGTAATCCGGCTGCCGTCCTGCCATCTCCGGCATCTGCTCGAGGCACTCCTTGCCGATCACGGATTGAAAATCGCGCACCATCATCGGGTACGGATGCGGTCCGGCCACGGTGCCGATGATGTAGAAGGTGTTTTCCACATTGGTCACCCAATCGCGCATCGCTTCGTTGAGTGCATCCTTGAGCGTCTTCGAACCGGATTCAACGGGCACCACCTTGGCGCCAAGCAGTTCCATCCGATACACATTCTGCACCTGGCGCCTGACGTCTTCGGCGCCCATGTAGACCACGCATTCGAGGCCGAAACGCGCGCAGATCGTCGCGGTCGCCACTCCGTGCTGGCCGGCCCCGGTCTCCGCGATCACCCGCGGTTTTCCCATGCGCTTGGCCAGCAAGGCTTGTCCGATCACGTTGTTGATCTTGTGCGCACCGGTATGGTTAAGGTCTTCGCGCTTGAAATAGATTTGCGCGCCGCCCATCTTCTCGGACCAGCGCTTGGCGTGATAAATCGGGCTCGGGCGGCCGACGAAGTGCTTCAGCTCGTCTTCGAATTCGGCCAGAAAATCGGGATCGTTGCGATAATGCGCATACGCTTCCTTCAGCTCGGTCAACGCATGCGTCAGGGTTTCGGAAACGAAAGTGCCACCGTAAGGCCCGAAATGGCCTCTGGCGTCCGGCAAATTGTAGTGGGCTTCCTGGTAGACGGCGGTCTTCGGCGCGGCCTGGCGCTCGGCGTAGTTTCCCAGCGCGTTCAATTCTTTCATGGTCATTCTCTCTATGGTGTGCTCAGTGTTGCATCCGCCCGAAGCACGGCCTCTATGAAGGCCCGTATCCGGGAGGGATCCTTGATGCCCTTGGACAGTTCGACGCCGCTGCTGACATCGACGGCATGAGGGCGTACCCGAAGCACTGCCTCAGTTGCGTTTTGCACGCTCAAGCCACCACTTAAAACGACCCGAGGCGCGAGCTCTTTTGGGATGAGAGACCAATCGAAAACCTTTCCACCGCCACCATAACCGTCGACGAGTGCGTCGAGCAGCAAACCTGCGAATAACGGACTGGCAGCGCGATAACTATGCTCGCATTTTAACAAATCGGCGCCAGATATTTCCGTGCCAATCCTGGCGGCGCGCATGAATGGGCGATTCAGATTTCCTGCAACGGCACAACATTGGTCAATGCTTTCGTCACCATGGAATTGCAGCAAAGAAACTGGTGCCTGCCTGACAACGGAATCAACCTCATGCACATCAGCATTAACAAACAGGCCAACCGTCGTCACGAACGGGGGGATGACCTTGATCAGCTGTGCCGCAACATCTGGTGAAACGTAGCGGGGACTCTTCGGGTAGAACACAAGGCCAATCGCGTCGGCGCCTGCCGCAACGGCCGCTTGCACGTCCTCGATCCTTGTCAGACCGCATATCTTGATTCGGGTACGATGATTCATCGCTTCATTTCAATTGGGGCAGACATCTATTATCCGCGTCTCAAGCCCACGGCAAGGGATTGACGCTTTCTTGCGGCAGACGCCATTTCGCGTCATAGCTAATTCTCGCCAGATACAGACCATCCGGCATGAATGTCGGCGCGGCGCGACTGCGATCGCGTCCCACGAGTATTTCATTCAGCCATTGCGGCGCCTGATTGCCGTTGCCAACAACAATCAGCGCACCGACGATGTTACGGACCATGTGATGCAGGAAGGCACTAGCGGTCAAGGTGAATACGATGATATCGCCGCGCCGCTCTATGCGTATGTCATGCATGGTCTTGACTGGCGACTTTGCCTGGCATTCGGCAGCGCGAAACGCGGAAAAATCATGTGTACCCAGGAGATATTGGGCGGCAGCGCGCATTGATTCTACATCGAGCGGTCGAAAAACCCACCCCGCCTTTCCGGCCAATAGCGGGGAGCGAACCGGATGGTTATAAACGACATAGTGATACGTGCGGGATGTTGCGCTGAAACGTGCATGAAACTCATCCTCGTGCTGATGCGGCACTTCACACGCCCAGCGAACTGCGATGGACGAGGGTAGAAAGGCATTCACTCCGCGCACCCAGGAAAACATCTCCCGCTCCAGTTCCGTGTCGAAATGCACGACTTGCTCCAATGCGTGGACACCAGCATCGGTCCGCCCGGCACAGGTTGTTGCGATCTCGGTCAATGCAAATCGTTTCATCGCGGCTTCCAGCGTGTCCTGCACGGTATGGCCGGCGGGCTGCGTCTGCCAGCCGTGCCACGGCATGCCGTCGTATTGGACGCCCAGCACTATGCGCTTCAATTTTGCTCCCGCTTAAAACATTCCTGAAAACAAAACGGGCGCAAGCTCTACGCTGCGCCCGTTCTTGAGCGAATCACTGATTATGCGAGTTCAAGCAACAAGGATTTTGCTTTTTCGCTTTGCTCCGGCGTGCCGCCCTTGAGCACTTCATCCAGCAGTTCACGCGCGCCTTCCTTATCCCCGATTTCCTGATAGGCAATTGCCAGATCAAGCTTCGTGGCCATTTCCGCACTCGTGGAACTGTCGTCTGAGGATTCAGGTGAGTCAAGCGCGAGGTCAGTCGCTTCATTCGCCCCATCCGGTTTCAGTTCAAGACTGATGCCGGACAGGTCGAAATCCATCGGGTCGGCGACTTCCGCTTTTGTTTCCTCCGGAGTCGAGGCAGGTATTTCATCGAGGGCAGGAATCTCCATCTCCAGCGGGGCAACATCCGTCGGCGGCGTTTCCATGTCCAGGGAAATATCCGGAATCGGCTCCTGGATTGGCGCGGCTTCCTCGGTTGTGAACTCCAGGTCGGCAACAGCCGGCAGCGGCTCCGTCTGCGCTGCAGACTCCGCTTCGGGAGTCGCGTCGGCAGCAGGTTCGGATGTGGCGTCCGGCTGTTCCACTTTCGGCTCATCAAGGAAGTCGAAATCGATCGATGCCAGTTCAGGTGCCGGTTCTGCAGGCGCAGGGCGCGGCATCGTATTGGGAACCGCCATATCACCGAGCCCCAATCCGTCAAGATCGAACTCCAAGTCATTCGACGATGGCTTGCGCTCAGGCTCGGCTTCGGGCTCCGGTGTCGGTTCCAGCGTTTTCTCTTCCGCGAGCGACGAGTTGCCGAAATATTCGGTTTCGCTCTCGAGCGACTCGCTGTTCAGCGGAGAAAGATCGGACTGCGTTGACGACAGCAGCGTTGCCAGACCCTGCTCATCCAAAGGCTGTGTCGGCGCGACGAGGATATCGGACGACGACTGCTTTTCCTTGCCGCTTGCATAGAGCGGATTGTTGGGGTCGATCGCGAGGCCGAGCGCGGCTGCCTGTGCCCATTCTTCACCCTGCCCCTTGGTCAGCCCATACAATTCCGTGGCCAATACTTCGAATGCGCGCAGATCCTTGCGATTGGAATAAATCTCCAGCAGCTTCACACGCACCGCGTGACGGTCAGGCTGCGTGCGCAAGGCTTCCTTCAGGATTTCCTCAGCCTGCGCATCGCGCCCGTAGGCGATGTACACGTCGGCTTCGGCGACCGGATCGACTTCGTTGGTATCGAGCTGGCTGGCAGAAGGAGCGAAGCTGGAATTGAAGACACTGTTATTCGTGTCCACACTCTGGCCGCCGGTGGAGCCGAACAGCGAATTCGCCTTCAGGCTCGAATCGGTAATGATGCTGTCCTCGAACGGCTTGTTCTGCTTCTGGCGCCGTGCGCGATAAATACCCAAGGCACCCAATGCGACGAGCAGCGCGCCAACGCCGGGCAGCACCAGCGGATTGTCCATCAAACTTTCAAAGAAGCTTGGCTCCGGCGGTGGAGGCGGCGGTGCGGCAGGTTTCGGTTTTGCGACCGCCGGCGGCGTCTTCGCTGCTGGCGGAGCAGGAGGAGCAACCGGTTTTTCGACCTTGGTTTCGTCCGGTTTGGCGGGCGCCGGCTGTACTGAGGCCGCTGCCGGCGCAGGTGCGGGCACTGCTGCCGGGGGAGCTGCAGGCTGAGGCTCCGCCTTTGCGGCGCTGGCCTGTTTTTGCTGTTCGGCAAGGGTCTTGTTCTTGACTTCGAGCAGCTTCTGCAAATCGGTGACGTTCTTTTCCAGCTCCTTCACCCGAGCGTTTGCTTCAGCAACTGCCTTGTCCTTGGCGATTTTGTCTTCTGCGGTAACTGCGCCGGCAGGCTTAGCGGCGTTTGCTCCCGGCGCCGGCATCGCATTGGACAGTTTCAATTTGTCCTTCGATTCGGAGGCAGGTGTCGGTTTCTCTTCCACCTTCGCAGTAATCTTGCCGCCGGCACTTTGCTTGCCTTCGGCCGATTTCGGCGGTGCAGCCTTGGCGACCTGACCCGCCAATCTGTTGCGATAGTTATTGAAATCCGCTGCTTGCGCGACGATGATGTTGCGCGCTTCAGTATTGGTGACCTCGCGAGCCGTTTCGGCACTCGGCACGTTAAGAATCTGCCCCGCCCTCAGGCGATTCATGTTTTGGCCGACAAATGCGTTCGGATTCTGTTGGTAAAGTGCGACCAGCATTTGATCAAGTGACACGCCGCTCGGCTTCACCTGACCTGCAATGCGTGCAAGGGTGTCGCCGCTGCGTACACGGTATTCGCCAGACGCCGCTTCGCTGCCTGCTTCAGCCGCATGTTGCGGAACGGGTCGCGCCTTTGGCACAGCTTCTTCCTGCGCTTTTCTTGGTGGTACCGGAGCAGATTGTGGGGCTTGTTCGGAGCGGATTGCCGCCTGGGGTGCCTTTGCGGTGCTTGGAACCGGAGCCGGAGCAACCTGTGCCGACTGCGCGGTGCGCAGATCGGGCGGATCAAGCAGGAACGTGTATTCGCGGATTAGCCGGCCATTTGGACCGGTCAATTCCATCAACATGTCGACAAACGGTTCGTTCAGCGGCTGCGCTGAAGTAATGCGAACGAACTGCCGATCGCCGCGCTGTTCTACAGCGAAACGCAAGGACATCAATGCCGGGCTGAATTCGATGTTTGCCTGACGAAATGCGTCGGAGGACGCCAACTTTGCGTTCAGCGCACCGACTTCGTCTTTCGAAACGGAAGTGAGTTCGATCTCCGCCCGCAACGGCTGCCCGAGGGACGACAAGACCGCCAGCTTTCCCAAGCCAGCGGCGGACGCATTTGAAAACAATAGTGCAGTCGCAATCGCTGCACTAATTGTCTTCAAGTGGAACGTGCCGAAGGTCGGGCACTTATTTGAATGCATTTTTGATGGCATAGGAGGCATTCCGTTTGCATATCTGAAGTAGGCACAATCACCGCGCCAATTTAACATTGATCGAGGGAACTTTCACCATATCATCATGGACTTAGGCGCGCAAGTGTAACTAACTTGCTAACTGGTGCAAAACTGGCATCGCCGCGTATACATTAATAGCAGAGGAATGCTGACGATTCACTGTTGTGGATTGACAACGCGACTGGGGCCTGCTGGTGGTCGGTTCAATGAACCGGCCACCAGCAGGCCCCAGTTTTCAGTACCGTCTCAGTCGGTTCAGTTTTCCAGAACAACGCGCAGCATGCGACGCAACGGTTCAGCCGCGCCCCACAGCAGTTGGTCGCCAACCGTGAATGCCGACAGGTATTCACCGCCCATCTGCATCTTGCGCAGACGGCCGACCGGAATGTTGAGGCTGCCGGTGACCGCTGCCGGCGTCAGATCCTTCGTCGATGCTTCGCGTGTGTTCGGCACGACCTTGGCCCACTGATTGGTGTTGGCGATGATGCCTTCGATCTCGTCGAGCGGAACATCCTTCTTCAGCTTGATGGTGAGTGCCTGGGAATGGCAACGCATTGCACCGATGCGCACACACAGGCCATCGACCGGAACTGCTGCCTTGGCGCTTGTGCCGAATGCCGGACCACGGCCGAGGATCTTGTTCGTTTCCGCGCCAGCCTTCCACTCTTCGCGCGACACGCCGTTGC
Organism: Herbaspirillum sp. ST 5-3; assembly: GCF_004804275.1. Lineage (GTDB taxonomy): Bacteria > Pseudomonadota > Gammaproteobacteria > Burkholderiales > Burkholderiaceae_D > Noviherbaspirillum. The sequence goes on along the minus strand of NZ_STGI01000007.1, from coordinate 33,284 downwards.
CAAGGTCCTTGTCGATCCAGGGAATCAAATTGCCGGCAAGCGGGACACCGAACTGCTTCGTTTCGTCAGCGGTCAATGCATGCTGTTTGGCGAGCACCTTGCGGTCGATTTCGAGGATCGCGGATGCCGGATCGTCAAGCAGCGACTTGACTTCGGCATTGATGGAGCCGAACTGCGTGAGCAATTCGCGCATGTGCTGCGCGCCACCGCCTGATGCCGCCTGATAGGTCATCGACGTCATCCAGTCGACGAGGTCGTGCTGGAACAGCCCGCCCAGGCCCATCAACATGCAGGACACCGTGCAGTTGCCGCCGATGTAGTTCTTCACGCCACGGCCAAGCGCATCCTTGATCACGTTCAGGTTGACCGGGTCGAGAATGATGATCGCGTCATCCTTCATGCGCAGCGTGGATGCCGCGTCGATCCAGTAACCATTCCACCCTGCGGCACGCAGTTGCGGGAAGATTTCCGTCGTATAGTCACCGCCCTGGCAGGTAATAATGATGTCGCACTTTTTGAGATCATCAATATTGCTCGCGTCTTTGAGTGTGGTTTCGTTTTTCGCCATTGCAGGGGCCTTGCCGCCCGCGTTGGATGTCGAGAAAAACACCGGCTCGATATGAGCGAAATCGCCCTCTTCCTGCATGCGCTGCATCAGGACCGAGCCCACCATACCACGCCAACCAACCAGACCGACTAACTTCACGATTTTCTCCCTCAAGTACACTTCAAAAACTGATTACGAGGCTAGCGCCTTCACGACCGCATCACCCATTTCCTTCGTCCCGACCTTGGTCGTGCCTTCCTCATGGATGTCCGGCGTACGCAGGCCTTGCGACAAGACTTTCTTGACTGCGGCTTCCACGCGATCCGCTTGCTCCGCCTTGTTCAGCGAGTAGCGAAGCATCATCGCAGCCGACAGGATGGTCGCCAGCGGATTGGCAACGCCCTTGCCTGCGATGTCCGGCGCCGAGCCGTGCGACGGCTCGTACAAACCCTTGTTGTTCGCGTCGAGCGAGGCGGACGGCAGCATGCCGATCGAGCCGGTCAGCATCGACGCTTCATCCGACAGGATATCGCCGAACATGTTGCCCGTCACGATGACGTCGAACTTCTTCGGCGCGCGCACCAGCTGCATCGCGGCATTGTCGACATACATATGTTCGAGCACGACATCCTGGTATTCCTTGTGGACGTCGGTCACGATGTCTTTCCAGAACTGGAAGGTCTCCAGTACGTTGGCCTTGTCAACGCTGGTCAGGCGCTTGCCGCGCTTGCGCGCAGCCTGGAAGGCGACATGGGCGATGCGACGGATTTCCGACTCGGCATAACGCATGGTGTCGAATCCTTCACGTTCGCCCTTGAACGGACCATCCGGGCATTCGCGTACGCCGCGCGGCTGGCCGAAGTAAATGTCACCGGTCAATTCGCGGATGATCAGGATATCCAGTCCTGAAACGACTTCCGGTTTGAGCGTGGATGCGCCTGCCAGTTCCGGATACAGGATGGCCGGGCGCAGATTGGCGAACAGATTAAGGTTCTTGCGCAGGCCGAGGATCGCTTGCTCCGGGCGCAGCGCGCGCTCCAGCTTGTCATACTTCCAATCGCCGACAGCGCCGAACAGGATGGCATCGGCTTCCTTGGCGATCTTGAGAGTCCCCTCCGGCAGCGGGTGGCCGTGCGCTTCGTAGCCTGCGCCGCCGACCGGTGCGGTTTCCATTTCAAATTTTTCGTCAAGCGCGTTCAGCACCCGCACTGCTTGTTCAATGATTTCGGGACCGATGCCGTCGCCCGGCAGAATTGCGATTTTCATTTGTCTTCTGGATGAATAATTAAATCGTGTTGGCGAGCCACGGCTGGGTCGCGAGATGGCGCTCCTCGAAAGCACGGATCTTGTCCGATTGGCGCAGTGTCAGGCCAATGTCGTCAAGGCCGTTCAGCAGGCAATACTTGCGGAAGGAATCGACTTCGAAGGGAAAGGTCGTGTTGCCGTTGCCGCCGACGACGATCTGCTTGTCGAGGTCGATGACCAGTCGGTAGCCCGGGAATGCCTTGACTTCATTGAACAACTGATCGACTTGACCTTCCGTCAAAACGATCGGCAGTACGCCGTTCTTGAAGCAGTTGTTGAAAAAGATGTCGGCAAAGCTCGGCGCAATCACTGCGCGAAAGCCGTATTGCTGCAGCGCCCAGGGCGCGTGCTCGCGCGAGGAACCGCAGCCGAAATTCTTGCGCGCCAGCAGAATCGATGCGCCTTGATAGCGCGGCTGGTTCAGCACGAAGTCCGGATTGAGCGGACGCTTCGCATTGTCCATGCCCGGTTCGCCGTGATCGAGATAACGCCACTCATCGAACAGATTGGGGCCGAAGCCGGTACGCTTGATCGACTTCAGAAACTGCTTTGGAATGATGGCGTCGGTATCGACATTTGCGCGATCCAGCGGCGCAACCAAACCATCGTGTACGGTAAATTTATCCATGATCCTGATCTCAATAGCCGTTCTTCTTCCGGAATGAACGGCTGCACTTCGTTTATTTCTTTGCTGCGTTCTCGACGACTTCACCTGCTTTTTTCACATCCTTGCCGATGCCTTGAACGGTGTTGCAGCCCAAGAGGACCAGCGAGGAAACGATGAGTGCGAACAATTTTTTCATTTTTATCCTCCCCCGAAAAGCGCTAGCGCAATGCGCGTACGTCGACAAAATGCCCGGCGATGCCGGCAGCCGCAGCCATCGCAGGCGAAACCAGGTGGGTGCGGCCACCCTGCCCCTGGCGGCCTTCAAAATTGCGGTTGGACGTCGACGCGCAACGCTCGCCCGGCTCAAGGCGGTCGGCATTCATCGCGAGGCACATCGAACAGCCCGGCTCGCGCCATTCAAAACCGGCCTCCTTGAAAATCTTGTCGAGCCCTTCGCGCTCGGCCTGCGCCTTGACCAGCCCCGAACCCGGCACCACCATCGCGAGCTTCACGTTGGAAGCGCGGTACTTGCCGCGAACGACAGCGGCCGCGGCACGCAGGTCCTCGATGCGCGAATTGGTGCAGGAACCGATGAAGACCTTGTCGATGCGGATGTCGGCAATGGAGGTGTTGGGTTTCAGGTCCATGTAGACCAGCGCCTTTTCCATCGCGTCACGCTTGACGGAATCCTTTTCCTTGTCGGGATCGGGCACGCGGTCGTCAACGGACACTACCATCTCCGGCGAGGTGCCCCAAGTGACCTGCGGCTTGATTTCGGCGGCATTCAGGGTGACAACCATGTCGAACTTCGCGCCCGGCTCGGAATGCAGCGTGCGCCAGTATTCGACCGCGCGGTCCCAATGCGGGCCGACCGGCGAGAACGGGCGTCCCTTGACGTAATTGATGGTGGTGTCGTCGACGCCGACCATGCCGGCGCGCGCACCCGCTTCGATCGCCATGTTGCAGACCGTCATGCGGCCTTCCATGGAGAGGGAACGAATGGTGGATCCGGCGAACTCGATTGCATAGCCAGTGCCTCCGGCGGTGCCGATCTTGCCGATCACGGCGAGCACGATGTCCTTGGCCGTCACGCCGAACGGCAGTGGCCCGTCGACCTGCACCAGCATGGACTTGGACTTCTTGGCAAGCAGTGTCTGCGTCGCCAGCACGTGTTCCACTTCAGAGGTGCCGATGCCGTGCGCGAGACAGCCGAACGCGCCATGCGTGGAAGTATGCGAATCGCCGCAAACCACGGTCATGCCCGGCAAGGTCGCACCCTGCTCCGGGCCGATCACGTGAACAATGCCTTGACGCAGGTCGCGCATGCCGAAGTAGGTCAGGCCATACTCCTTGGCATTGTCGTCCAGCGTCTCGACCTGCAGGCGTGAAACCGGATCCGTAATGCCGTTGGCACGATCGGTGGTCGGCACATTGTGATCGGCGACGACCAGGTTGGCGGAAACGCGCCACGGCTTGCGGCCAGCGAGTTTCAGGCCTTCGAATGCCTGCGGACTGGTGACTTCATGCAGCAGGTGCCGGTCGATGTAGAGGATGGCAGTGCCGTCCTCCTCGGTATGGACGACGTGCGATTCCCAGAGTTTGTCGTAGAGCGTTTGAGCCATGTTTCCAAGAGTGCCAAAAATGTGCGCCGTGCAGCGCAAAACGGAGAAAATAGTTCTCGATTATGCCATAGTTGTGCGGCGCAATACCGCACAGCGACGCGGCGCAGCCCAATGAAAAACGCCCGCGGACAATGGCGCGGGCGTTTTATTGATTCTTTTGCAATCATGAGCGTATTCAGCGGCGCTTCCTGGCCTGCTCGTAGAGCGGCATGACACGCTGCGAGTAGTTTGTCAAATCGCTAAGGCGTTCCTCGCGCGACGGGTGCGTGGACAGGAACTTGACGGTTTCCGGTCCGCCGACCTGCGCCATTTTTTCCCAAAGCGAAATCGCGGCGCGCGGGTTGTAGCCGGCACGTGCAGCCAGCTCGATGCCGATACGATCGGCTTCTGTTTCATGTCGACGCGAATTCGGCAGGCCGAGCAGGCCCATGTACGCGTACTCCGCCGTTTTTTGCCCGAGATCGCCAACGCCAAGAATTGCAGCACCAACGGAAATGGCCGTTCCTGCAACCGCCTGCTCGGATGCCCGTTCGCGTGCATGCTCGCGCAGGGCGTGCGCGATTTCATGCCCCATGACGGCGGCCAGTTCATCATCCGTGATGTGCAGCTTTTCGATCAGGCCGGTATAGACGGCGATTTTTCCGCCGGGCATGCACCAAGCGTTCACCTCGGGCGAGGAGATGACATTCACTTCCCACCCCCAGCTCAGCGCATCCGGCCGAAAATTGACGGTCTGGGGAATGAGGCGGTTGGCGATGGCGCGCACGCGCGCGACTTCGGCCGGATTTCGGTTGAGTTCGCCCTTCTGCCGCTCCTCGCCGATCAATGCCGTATATTGCTCGCGCGCCGCCCGGTCGATTGCTTCTGCCGGGACGACCATCTTCTGCTCGCGTGTGACGCCGACGACGCCGCCCTGCGTGGTCTGCACCGTCTCGCAGGCCGCCAGCACCAGGATGGCTGCCGCTGCCAACACCCGCCTCACGATTGCGCTACTGACGTTCGACTTCATTTTCTCTCCTCAAGATGTTGTGACTGCCAGCGATACGACAATGCGGCTGCGCCGGCCCCTGCCAACGCGAACATTGCTGCCATTAAATAGACTGTTCGGGGGCCAAATGTATCCCACAACCCGCCTAAAATCAGGCCACCCAGCGTGCCTCCTAGCCCATAGGAAATACTCGTGTACAAAGCCTGGCCGCGCGCCTGGAGCGGGCCGGAAAACCATCGCTGCAGAGTTGCCACCGAAGCGGAATGATGAACGCCGAAGGTCGCCGCGTGCATCACCTGAGCCAGCAGCAGCAGGACCAGCGACTGCGCGCCGAAGCCAATCATCAGGAAGCGGGCGACCGCAATCAGCAGGCTGGCGATCATCAGCTTCCGGATGCCGAAGCGCCGAAAAAGCGGCGTCTGGTAGAAAAAGAAAACGATCTCGACCACGACGCCCAGAGACCACATCAAGCCTATCACCGTATTGCTGTAGCCGATTTGCGCCAGGTACAAGGAATAGAACACATACAGCGACGCATGCGCTGCGATCATCAGGAAGGTCGATACGAAAAACGCACTGACCTCTCGCCGCCGTAGCAGCGCGAGCACCGATGGCACTTCCTGATGCAGTTCGCCGTGGGCGGTCTCCTGCATGCGCGAGGTGGATACCAGCACCAGCGCTAGCAGGGCCAGCGCGATCCACGGCATCAGTCGAATGCCGTAGCGATCAAGCAGAGGGCCGGCCAGCGTGACGGTCAGGATGAAGCCGACCGACCCCCACAAGCGCAACCGGCCGTAGTGGGTCAGATCGCCCCGCATTTCCGAGAGCATCAGCGCTTCCGACAACGGACCTTGCGCGCTGGTGAAAAGATTGACGGCCACCATCACAATCAAGAGTTGGGTGAAGCTCTGCCCGAAAAACATCCCGGTGAATGTCATCACTGCCGCAATCGCGGTAATGCGCAGAACGCTGACGCGTTGCTGATGGCGATCGGCGACCCATCCCCACAGGTTGGGACCAAAGATGCGCATCACTTGCATCAGGGACATCAGTACGCCGATCTCCGCTGCCGTCATGCCCTTGTCGGAAAAATACAGGCTGGCGTAGGGAGAAAACACGCCGACATAGCCGTAATAGGCGAAAAAGAACAGGGCAAAACTGAAGGATTGCTTTGGCCAGGAAGGGTGATGCACGAGAGGTTTTCCGATGGCAGCGCAGTTAACGTGGCCTGGTTGGGGTGGAACTTCCACCGGGCAGCCGGGCAAGCAGCTCATGCCGCCCGGCTGCCCAATCAGAAAGTTACTTGATTTGCGCGGAAATCTTCGGCGTGTTTACCCGAACGTCCGCACATTGGGCGCGGTGACGCAGGGCGTGATCCATCAGCACCAGCGCGAGCATCGCCTCGGCAATCGGCGTGGCGCGAATGCCGACGCAAGGATCATGGCGACCAAAGGTTTCGACATTGATCGGGTTGCCGTTCTTGTCGATCGACCGGCGCGGTGTGCGGATGCTGGAAGTCGGTTTGATGGCGATCGAAACCGTAATGTCCTGTCCGGTCGAGATGCCGCCCAACACACCGCCTGCATTATTCGACGCGAAACCTTCAGGGGTCAGTTCGTCGCCATGCACCGTACCCTTCTGGGTAATGGATTTGAAGCCGGCACCGATTTCAACGCCTTTGACCGCGTTGATGCCCATCATGGCATAAGCGATGTCGGCGTCGAGCTTGTCGTAGATCGGTTCACCCAGCCCAACCGGGACATTCTGCGCAATCACATCGATGCGCGCACCGCAGGAGTCGCCGTCCTTGCGCAACTGGTCCATGTATTCCTCAAGCCGAGGCAACACAGACGTATTGGCTGCGAAAAACGGATTGTTCGGGACATGGTCCCAGGACTCGAACGGAATGGCGATTTCGCCGAGCTGGCTCATGCAGCCCTTGAATGTGGTGCCGTATTGCTGATGCAACCATTTTCTTGCGATCGCCGCCGCGCCCACCACAGGCGCGGTCAGGCGCGCAGATGAACGCCCGCCGCCGCGTGGGTCGCGAATGCCGTACTTGTGCCAGTAGGTATAGTCCGCATGGCCCGGGCGGAAGGTCTCGACGATATTGCCGTAGTCCTTGCTGCGCTGGTCTTCATTCCGGATCAGCAAGGCAATCGGAGTGCCAGTGGTTTTTCCTTCGAACACACCGGAAAGGATCTCCACCTTGTCCGACTCCTGACGTTGGGTGACATGGCGCGACGTGCCCGGTTTGCGGCGGTCCAGTTCCGGCTGGATGTCCGCTTCCGACAAATCCATGCCTGGAGGGCAACCGTCGACCACGCAACCGATTGCCGGTCCGTGCGATTCGCCAAATGTGGTGACGGTAAAGAGCGTGCCAAAGGTGTTGCCGGACATGATGATGTTGAATTGATCTGGAAAGGATCGATTTTAGCGTATCGTCCAGCCGAACCGCTAATCGTTCCGGCGTTCGCCTCCGGGCTCATTGAAGTCCACCGTGGCACCGAAAAAGAAAGCGTCCGCGAGAACCAAAGCCCCGATATTGCCCGCCGGAATATAAAAAACACAACGCGCATGTGCATTGCTGCGGCGCGGAAAGCGTGTATTACCAACCATCGGTGGCAATTGCATAAGCAGAAAATATGGTGCAACATCCGAAAAACAATTAAAGAACAAGACGGGGACCTTGCATCAACCAACGTCTGAGGCGTCGATACCTTCACATCATGGATGCAATACAGCCATCAACTGCCTGCCGGGCAGCGGCGGATCCGTGGGATTTAGAGCTGTCGATTCGTATTTCCAGAAAGGCATTCCGAGGATCTGGAGGGGACAATGAGTAGATCGAGCGCGTCGATGAGCGACGAACTCGTATTTCTGGACGAAGCATCTGCTCCGCCCGATGGTCCTTTGCGCGCCTCGACAAACGGCGTTTGGCGGGTAATGATCGTCGACGACGATGCGGACGTGCATTCCGCGACCACATTCGCCCTAAGCAATCTGGAAATGCAGCATCGACCGCTGGAATTCGTGCACGCCTACTCGGCTGCGCAAGCGCGGGATCTATTGGCTCGGCAGCGCGACATCGCGGTGATCCTGCTGGACGTAGTGATGGAACACGGCGACTCCGGCCTGCAACTGGTCCGGCATATCCGCGAATCGCTCAAACTCACCGAAGTGCGCATCATCCTGCGCACAGGCCAGCCAGGCTACGCGCCGGAAATCGAAGCGATCCGTGATTTCGATATCAATGACTACAAGACCAAGTCCGAGCTCACTCGCATCAAACTCTATACAACGGTAACCGCAGCGATCCGCTCGTATGAGCAGATACGGACCATCAATGCGAGCCGGCGCGGCCTCGACAAGATCGTGCGCGCCAGCACCGCTCTGATGGCCTTGCACGGCCTGGATAACTTCGCCGCGGGCATTATCAACCAGGTCGCGGAACTGCTGGAGATGGATGCCGACGGTTTGCTTTGCATGCGGGAACTCCACGCCGCCGACAACGAAGAGATGTTCGTGATCGCTGCGGCCGGTCGCTATGCCAACGTGCTCAAGACCTCCGCACACACACTGCGGGATGTCGTGGTCAGAGACACGCTCAAGCGCTCGCTCAATGAACGCCGCAACATCTACGGCCCGGATTTCACGACCCTGTATTTCGGCGGCTGTCCAAACGGGCACTTCACGGCATTCATCAATACCTCCCGCGCCCTCAACGAGATTGAGCAAGGCCTGCTTGAAGTCTTCTGCCGCAACATTGCGGTCGGCCTCGATAATGTCCTGCTGCTCCACCGTTTGCACAACTTCGCGTTTTACGATCCGCTTACCAAGCTGCCCAATCGTGCGCGCTTGAAAGAACTGATCGAGACTGCCTTGACGCAATCGCCAAGGGCAGAAGCAACGCTGGCGCTGGTCGACATCGATCATTTTGCCGAAACCAATGATGCGTTCGGGCACCAGTTCGGCGACTTGCTGCTGCTCGGTGTCGCCGCCCGCCTGGAGGCGCAGCTTGGCGATCAATTGGCCATCGCTCGCGTGGCGGGCGACACTTTCGGCGTACTCGGCGACCCTGCGCTCGTCAGTCCTGGCGTGCTGCTGGAGTTGTTTGCCAAACCCTTCAGCATCGATGGCCAGGACGTGCAGCTCTCGGCAACCGCAGGTCTGGTGCGACTGGCGGAATACGAAGGCTCCGGTGCCGACGCATTGAAAGATGCCGATATCGCGCTCAAGCGCGCCAAGCTCTTGCAGCGTGCCGGGCATTTCTATTTCTCGCGCAGCATGGGCGTGGATATCCGCGAACGCGTGCGCATGATGCATGCACTGCGCAATGCGTTCGCGCAGAAGGAATTGTTCCTGGCCTATCAGCCGCAAATCGATCTGGTTACCAGGAAAACCGTCGGTGCAGAAGCCTTGTTGCGCTGGCGGACCAGTGACGGCACGTTTATTCCTCCGGATCGCTTCATACCGATCGCCGAATATTCGGGATTGATCATCGAGATCGGCGAATTCGTGATGCACGAAGCCTGTCGTGAGCTGGTGCGACTGAGAAGCATGGGTTACGGCGATTTCACGATGTCGATCAACGTTTCACAAGTGCAGTTCCGCCATCCCCGCTTCCTCGACATGTTGCGCGAGGCGCTTGCCGCAACACAGGCGCCTCCCTCGCGCATCGAGCTGGAAATCACCGAGTCGATCGCCATGGAAGAACCGGATGCATTGATCGAATTGCTGGATCAGATCAAGAAGATCGGCGTCAGCATCGCAATCGACGATTTCGGCACCGGCTTCTCGTCATTGAGCTATTTGCAGAGGCTGCGCGTGGACCGCCTCAAGATCGACCGCAGCTTCGTTACTGAAATTACCAGCTCGATGCGCGGCAGCAGCATCGCCGAAATGGTGATCCAGTTGGGCCGCAATCTTGGCCTCACCGTCATTGCCGAAGGCGTGGAAGATGACCGCCAGGCAGCCATCCTGACCGCTCTCGGCTGCCCGCTGGCGCAAGGCTACCTGTTTGCACGTCCAATGACCGTCGACCAACTCGCGGGCTGGTTGAAGGGCAATGGCCGCCAATAAGAGCCGGAGCGCGACGCGCGCAAATCATCCTCATCCGGCTTTCACGCGGATCGGAGCGAAATATCCATGTTCATGAGCGAACGAACCCTGACGCTGCGGCGCGCCATCGTGCTGGTGGTCGTGCTGAGCCTGCTGATCCCGGTCGGGCTGATCAGCGGGTATTCATGGTTCAAGCGCTATCACGACGACATTCGCAAGCAGACCGAAGACTTGTCGCAACTCAATGCCGACGTTCTCGCCAGCGGGATGCAGGAACCACTGTGGAACATCAATCAGGAAAGCGGGCGCGCCCTGCTCGATACGATGATCGGGCGCAACGAAGACATTGTACGGATCGAGGTGCGCGACAACAAACTCGGCATTTTCGTTTCCGGCGAACGCGCCGAACGCCGGGCAGGCTATACCGCCACGGCCGAAAAACCTGTGACCTACCGCGGTAACGCGATAGGCTCGGTCAGGATTGAAGTCGGCAGTACACGACTGCGTGCTGTCATGCTCAAAGGATTGCTGGATTCCATGGCCGCGGTGTTGGCGCAAGCGGTGTTATCCATTGTGCTGATCCTCATCCTGCTGGACCGCCGCCTGGTGAGGCCCTTGCAAAAACTGGGCGCGGGCGCAGACAGGTTGGCGGGCAGGCAGCTCGACGTACCATTCACGTGGAGCCGGCTGGACGAAATCGGCATGCTCAGCCGTCGCATGGAGGATACCCGCATCGGCTTGCGCAAACTGTTCGAAGAGGTGGATCGGAAGAATCGCGAGCTCGAGCAGGACATCGACAAGCGCAAACACATTGAGCAGGAGTTGTACGAACGCGAAGAACGCTACCGTGCGCTCGTCGAACAAAGCCCGATTGCCATCGTCGAGTGGGACAGCGCCTACAAGGTCATTGAATGGAATGCCGCGGCCGAGAGAATTTTCGGCCACCCGCGCGATCATGCGATCGGGCAGCATGCCGGCTTCATTCTGCCCGACTCGAGCCCTGACTCGGTCAACGCCACGTTTCGCAATCTGACCGGCGGCAAGGGCGACAGCCGCAATATCTGCCAAAACCTGCGCGCCGATGGAGAAATCATCATCTGCCAATGGAGTCATACCACTATTTCCGACAAGGCGGGCAAGTACGATCGCCTGCTGTCGATCGCGGAAGACATCACCGAAAAGCGCCGCGCGGAGGATGCGCTGACACTGTCTGAAGCAAAATTTGCCGGCGCATTCCAATGCAACCCTGACTCGATTTCGATTACCCGCATGAGCGACGGCAAACTGATCGAGGTCAACCAGACATGTGAAGCGACTACCGGTTACAGCCGCGAGGAGTCAATCGGTCGGACGACGACCGAGCTCGGCATCTGGCACGACCCCGAGCGGCGAGACGCTTTCCTGCACGCGCTCAACAGCAATAACATCGTGCGCAACTTCGAATGGGAGATGCGCACCAAGCACGGCGACATCCGCAAATGCCTGAGCAATGCGACGATTTTCAGTGCTGGCGACGAAAGCTATATCCTCTCTGCCGTCCGCGATGTCACCGACCAGCGCATTCTCGAAGAGCAAAAAGCGGAAGCCGATCGCGCGCTGTTGCGCCTGGCGCAAGATACACGCGACCTCGCTGGAGAATCCTTCTTCGAGCTTTTGGTGGCAGATCTTGCCTCGGCATTGCGTACCGATTGCGCATTCATCGGCTTGTACATAGACGGCTCGCAAAGCGGGATACGGACGATTGCCGCTTACGCCAAGGGACGCAGCATCGACGACTTTGAATTCACCATCCCGGGCACGCCATGTGAGCGCACGCTGGAAGGAAATATCTGCGTCTTCCCAAGCGGTCTGCAAGCGGAATTCCCCGATACCCTTCTACTGCCGGGACATGCTTGGGACAGCTACGCCGGCGCACCTCTGCGTGATACCGCTGGAAATACCATCGGCCTGCTGGCGGTGATGCACTCGGAATTACTGAGCAATCCCGACCTCGTGAAATCGCTGCTGCAGGTGTTCAGCGAACGCGCATCGGCTGAGCTGGAGCGCAAGCGCGCAGAAGAGGAATTGCGCAGCAGTGAACTACGCTTTTCCACGATCTTCCAGTCGTCGCCGATCGCGATGTTCGTCACGCAGGTACGCGGCAATTACATCGTCAAGGATGTCAACCGTGCGTTTGAAAAACTTTTCCTGCGAGACCGCGATTCGGTAATCGGAAAAAGCACAGCGGACTTGTCATTGTATTGCGACATGACAGACCGCAAGTCCCTCATCGAAGAACTGAAGGAAACAGGTGCAACGGACAGCGGCCGCGAAGTGTGGATGTTTCGTGGTGACGGCAGCAAAGTCCTGGTGCAATTTTCCGGCCACACCTTTTTCCTTGCTGGCGACAAGTTCGGCATTCTTGCCTGCACGGACGTGACGGACAAGCGTCGCATCGAAAATGAAATCCGCGAGCTGAATGCCACCCTGGAGCAACGTGTCATCGAACGCACCGAAGAACTGCAACAGGCAAACGAGGAGCTTGCCTACACACTGGAAACGCTAAACAAGGCGCAGGAAGAACTGGTACGCAGCGAAAAACTGGCAGCCCTGGGGTCACTCGTCGCCGGCATCGCGCATGAGCTCAACACGCCCATCGGCAACAGCCTGATGGTGGCCAGCACCCTGGCCGATCAAACACGCACCTTGAGTAACAGTTATGCAAGCGCCGGATTGAAGCGATCGACGCTGGAAGGCTATATCGGTGACGCAGGGAAGGCGGGAGACATCCTCGTGCGTAATTTGCAGCGGGCTGCCAATCTCGTCAACAGCTTCAAGCAAGTTGCGGTGGACCAGACCAGCTCCCAGCGCCGCAAATTCTCGGTCGCGGAAGTAGTATCCGAAATCATGTTGACCATGTGGCCAACGCTCAAGAAGACATCATTCATCGTGAAGCAAAGTATTCCGGAAACCTTGACGATGGACAGCTACCCAGGCCCGCTCGGCCAGGTGATCACCAACCTCGTCAACAACGCGCTGCTGCACGGATTCGAGGGTCGCCACGCTGGCGTCGTCTCCATCACCGCAGTCACGGCCGAAGACGGCTGGCTGGAACTGACGGTAAGAGACAACGGCATCGGCATCCCTGCTCCGAATTTGAACCGCATCTTTGATCCATTCTTCACGACCAAGCTTGGCGCAGGCGGGTCAGGACTGGGACTGAACATCACTCACAATATCGTGACAGGGATATTGGGCGGTCGGATCCGCGTCCAAAGCGAACCGGGCGCCGGAAGCGCCTTCATCCTCACACTGCCGCTGGTTGCACCGCAGATGATGGTCGATGATGAGACCATGCGACCGCAGTCTTCCGCAGCATAGAAGCGCCGAAAATCATCGGTAAGCGGATTGACTGGGCGCGAAGGAGAGACGCTACTTGCGGTGCGCTCCTGCCACCGCCGATTATGCCAGGACGTTCCGCAATAGAAACAGACACATCACCCTTTCGCCGCAGTAAAGACTGATTCTTTTTGCGTTAAAGCAGGCGAACGCCGCGTTCAGCACGTTTTTACAAAAGTGGCGACCAGTCGAGACACTTACTCGGTCCGCCGACTTTTGCCCACGTACTGCCATATCGTAAGACCGTAACCGGAACCAAGATCGGCAAAACTCTCGCGCTCCATGTAGAAACGTGTTTCGGTCTTTCCGTCTTGCGATTGCCAATAGCCCGCGCGCGGGCATTCCTCGCCTGCCGTTGCACGCAATACGCCGTCCATTTCATTCGGTCGTCGCTCAGGCGCAGGGGCAAGGTACTCCTTTTCTTCGTCGGGAATGGTGCCGTCCGTATAGCGAGTGTCTTGCCAGATCAAGCGCCAGCGTACTGGCATCACCGGTTTCTGCATGCCGTCCTGATACGGTGGCGCAATCGTTCCAGCGACTAGATAATTCATGCATCCTTTTTGCAGGTTGTCGGGTTCGACGGACGTGAATAGACTCCGTAGGGTGACAACCTTGTTCTTTTTAACAGCCGGATCAATCCACTCCGGCTCCCAAATGCCGTCAACCGGAATTTCTTTTCCGGTATCGACTGTTATCTTTGTAGGTTGAGGAACGTCAGGCAATTGATACGGAAAACTAAATTGGGAGTAGTCCAAGTGACGCGGCCATGTATCGGTCCAGAACACCGTTTCCGAATCAAACGTTGCGCTGGTGGACGCGTTGTCTCTTTCGGTAATACAGAAAAAAATCTTGTACTGTTCAACTCGCAAATGCGCGTTATAGATTTCCTCTTTGTTAACCATCCAATCGTGCACATACTCCACCGGGTCCATTAATCGGAACGCATATTTGATCTGGTGTCTAATCAGCCAATTCGCTTTGTTCCTGAAGATATAGCGGTCACCTTGTTTCAAGAGAGGCAACCCTCTGTCAAAGCCTTCACGGCCCTTCCAAAAACTCTTGAGCGCCTCTACCCAGAAATCATCCGAATCAAGGGGCGGTTGAACATGGCTTACGGCATATTCCCAGCCGTCGGTGAATGCTTGGAACGCGTCGCCCAATGCTTTCCATGCGGTGTAGGAGCTATATTTCCTTAATAGCCAGAACACCCTTTTCCGGTCGTCTTCGGTCATCATCAGTTGGTTCCTGTTTTAGCTTGCTTCGTCGCGTACTCATTACTTAAGAGCTTGTCGACCGAAGCCCCATTTTTCGCATTGGCCGCGATTTCATAGCCATATCTATTGGTGGTCTTTCCCCTTTAGACAGGCTTGGAAGTTTTTCAATCAAGGCTTTCAGGTCTGCGGGCCAATCAATGTAAACCTGCATGCCGCCCCCTGCCAGGAATTGCCCTGATTCGCTATTGAACTGCTCTGCCGCCTTGCCTTTCCATACTTTCATTTCTCGTCCGGCCGGAATTTCAAATTTGACGAAAAAATTGTTGAGGTTGATGTTGTCAAGAACTGCGAGATCCACGCGCCTGACTTGAGCATTGGGAGGGACCGTCGGCGTTTTCCTTGCCGGTGACATTGACCTTCAAATTTTCAAATCCAGCCTGGATGGTGACCGGCGTTGCCTGATGCTGGGTCGCGGTATTCGACAAAGCTTGCGCGAGCTCGCTGGCTGCCTTGAACCTGTTCTGAGCTTCCTGCGTGTCGAGTTGTGTCGACGTCGCAAAGGCTCTCTGCGTGGTCGACAGGAAGATGCCGCGCTTGCTGCGCAAGCTACTCCATGCATCGGTGGCGAGTTCGAACCCGTTGCCACGGTAAGCACTTCGAATATTTCCACTTTGACGGATCAGATAGCCGATGTTCAGTTGGCTCGCGCCATAAGTCGACGCCACTGTTTGGCGCAATTGCCCGGGTGTGTCGTCGATCACCCACTGGTTGAAACCGCACGCGCCATATTCGTTTGACTTGATGCCAGTCAGGACGCCAGGGTGATTGTCCGCGCCGTGAAAGGGCGGCAGGTCGGCACCGTTGTAGAGTTGGCCGACGACGACCGGTCGGTCGATGTCTCCGTCGACGAAATCGATGCACACCGGGCTGTTGGTGCTTTTATATGACTACCCGGCAAATACTCTTCCTATAGGAGGTCAAGCAAGTGGCAGTTTTTGTTCTTTTGAATATGCTCGATGAAATCCACGATCAGAAAGTTTTTCCCATTCTTTTCTTCGTATTCGCCGGTGACTTCACCATAAATGATCCCTTTCGTGCTTTTGAGCATGGTCAGCATTTGCTTAACTGGAGCTTCGGAGTTTCCTTTTTTATCGCGTAGCGTGTACTGATTCATGACGAGGTCGCAACGCTTTAGGATGACTTGCCCATTTTTTTCTTCGATAGTGCCAATGTAGAGATCACCAAGAGCATTTGCCTGAAGCGTCGCAAACAGCAGAGAGAGTGGGATGAATTTTTTCACGATACATTTCCTCATACTGAGATTCTCCTTGCTTAGGCTTGATTCGAATCCCACTGCCAGATCGTCGAGCCGTAATCGGACTGGAAGACAGGCATGACTTCACCTTCTTTGAAATGACGGCGGGAATTGAGCTTGGCCGGTGTGTACCAGTAGCCAGTTTGCGGGCAAGGTTGGCCGCCTTCTGCACGCAGGCGGATTGGCGCAATGAGGGAGGGTTGGGCGAGGAGATCGCGTTCGTCGGCGATGCGTTCGACGAGTGTCCAGGTAGTGGGGCGGTAGCCTTTTTTCGAGCTGACGGACGGGTCTAGCACGACAGAGGCCTCATTGGCTTCTCCAAGAAGTGGATCATCCGACTTGATCAACAGGGTCGGAAAGCCGTGATCGACATCGGGAAGGTAAATGCCGGTTTGGGGAACACGGTCGCCGCTTTTGACGGTGACTTTCCAGTTAAGTCGGTAGGTCGGCCATGCGGGGGGGGGATTGAGAGGCTCTTTAACCACTTTGTCATAGCGTGTTGTCAGCGCGCCTGGGCTCCAAATTCCACCAGAGGTTAAGTCAACCGGCCAAGCCAAATCGCCAGCCTTATACAGCAATTCATAATACTTTGCTTCCGCCCCCGGTTCGACTTCGTCCATCCAGCCGGACCAGAAATCGCGTTGACCACGTATGCCGCCCGTGACGCCGCAAGCGCGACCAAGCGCTTCATAATCGCCATGCGACCGTTTGATATAACCATCATTGAGCAGACGCATCGTATACCTGAAATTCGGTAGCACCCGTTCTCCCCAGACAATGTCCGGCTGTTCCGGTAATGGGCGTTTGCGGTAACGCGGCGGCAGATTGTGCATGAAGCGGTCGAGCATGCTCTCCGCATGGTTCAGCATCGCTTCCCACGCGTCACGCATTTGGCCGTAACGCTCGAGCGAGCAGAAGCGTTCGAGGAGGTAAATTTCTTGCGGTATCAGCGGTGTTGTCATGATTATTTCTTTTCAAACCAGTTGTTGGTAAGGACCGGCACGCCTGTTAAGTCCATTGTTTCACCGAAGCTGCTGTAGCCCCAGTTGGTAGACCGCCGCTTTCCCAAAAATTCTTTCTTGAGGTCGCTTGGATCGAGTACGAGCTGAATAGCTCCGCCTTCAAGTTTGTAGGCATCATTAGCTTCATGCCTTTGTGTTCCGACGACACCCTCCCAGACATTCAACCCCTTGCCCGGCGGCACGGTATAGGTTACAAACTCACCATTGCTGTTCCAGCTCGCCCATACCGCGAATTTCCTGCGCCAGTCATCCTTGCTTTTCAGTTTGTCAAACTCGGCCTTGCGCATCCAGCAGATGCTGTTGTCGCCGCTGCCGGGATCGACCACCCGGTATAGCGTCTCACCCGGCGGAATTGTCACCGGCTTGATGGTGTCTTCTTCGAAGGTTTTATAAGCTTCTGCCAACGGGTGCTTTTCTCCCGGCTTGACCTTGGGATCAAGATCCGGCCAACCATTCTTGACCGGTGCATTTTGTGCGGGTTCATGCGCCACTCTCTTCGTCTTATCTACCCACTTCGGTTTTTCCTTCTCGAACGCCGCGATTTCCGCTTCCGCTTTTGGCCTGGTGAAACGGTGCACATTGGCTGCTTTCGTGTAAGCGCGGTACTGGTTGTCCGCTTCGATATCCAGCCGCCGCGCAATCCTGTCCAGCCAATCCTGCACTGGTTTGAGTACCTTACCGAGCATGGCGTCGGCCTTCTTGCGCACGCCGTTGACGAGTTCGAACAATGCGACAGCTTGTTTGCCAAGTCCCGTGCCGCCCCATTTCTGCACAATTTCCAACAACTCCTTTAGCGCAGCAATTGCTTTGTCAAAGGCTGACAGCAGTTTGCCTACCGTAACCTGGGCGCGCAGTGCCCGTATTTGTTCGGCGAGGTGCTTATAGGGATTATCCCAATGCAGCGCTTTCAGCGTTTTGCGCACTTCGGGGCGATCGAGGAAGGCATTGAGCTTGGCGATGCCCTTTTCGAGATTCTCGTTCAAAACCTTGATGGCTGCGATTTCCGCCGCCTTCGTTCCACCCTTTAAAGCAGCCTTGCGGGCATAAGCAAACAGAATTTTGCCGCAGCCTTTGACGAGCGAGCCAAGGGTTGGAAACAGCCCGATCAGCGTGAGGGTGAGTGCAATCCAGTTGCCGGTATTGTCCGCGTCGCGATGTATCCGTTTGCAGCAAGCGACCATGTCGCGCACGTCGCAGAGTTGATCGACGAACGGGATCATCGAGATCACGGTTCCCGTGATGGTTTGGGCAGTCGAGGCGTCTTCATTGAAATCACCCTGAATGACACCCCAAACCCACTCCGCACCAGCCTCCAGATTTCTTTCAGCGGAGTCCACCCAGCGTGCCGGGGCAGCCCGAAACCAGGCCAGCGCATTTTCAAACTCATCTTGCATGAAATGCTCTATTTCTTCGTGTTATTCATACGGTTGACCGAAACGGCACTTTGCCTTGGCGATCATCATTTGCAGTGAATCCCATGGAGCATCCTTTTTAGGGAGGCGCGCTTCGTAAGTGACGGTCGCCGCCGATTCAGGAACATTGTCATGGTGGGCATGCCCACAGGCGTCGAGTTTGCCGCTGAGGACGGAACCTTCATCGAACTTGATCTTGTAACCAAGACCTGCCATCGGCTCGCCGTCTGGATCGCGATAATCAATATCGATCCAGTTCTTGATGCTGGACTTGGCATTGGGTAGCACAGGCAAATCAGCATCCCTACTCCCCGCCCCTAGAAAATCATGCGTCACCCCTTTCACTGATACCGACGCCGGGCAATGGATGTCGATATCGCCGCCTTTCAAGCGGATATACCCGCCACCGGAGGCAATCAGAATTTCCTGCTTCGCCTGTACCTTGATGCTGCCGTTGCTCGATGTGACGGTGGCGGCTTGATCGGCCAGCACGTCCATCGGTCCGGTGTGTGCGCGCACCGATACCGCTTCCTTTGCGGCGAACACTTTCGCGCCGCCTTCATGCGTGTACAGCGATGCCGTTTTCGCGGCGACGACCGTCGCGGCCTGCCCTGCCGTCATGCGTAGCGTGGATGCGGTGGTCACGGTGATGTCCTGCCCGGCGAACAGGACGGACGAGGCGGGGGTGGCAGCGCTGATGCTGGACTGGCTGTCGAGTAGTGCTATGGGGTGTTTGATTCGTGGCGCTTCTTGCCCATCGAAACTTTCCTTACCGTTGAGCGTTGCATTCAATTGCTGCACGCCTTCGGCGATGGAAAGCGACAATGCGCGGTGCTGGGCTGCGGCGTCCGAGAGGGTTTTTGCGAGTTCGCCGGAAGCCTTGAATTTGCCCTGCGCTTCCTGCGTGTCCAGTTGGGTGGATGCCCCGCCGCCCCTTGGCGCGGTGGAGACAAAGAGGCCACGTCCGGCACGCAAGCTGGCCCATGCATCGGTAGCGAGTTCGAACCCGATGCCACGGTAAGCACTCCGGATATTTCCGCTTTGACGGATCAGGTAGCCGATGTTCAGTTGGCTCGCTTCATAAGTCGACGCCACTGTTTGACGCAATTGCCCGGGTGTGTCGTCGATCGCCCACTGGTTGAAACCGCTCGCGCCATATTCTTTTGACTTGATGCCAGCCAGGGCGCCAGGGTGATTGTCCCCGCCGTGAAAGGGCGGCAGGTCGGCACCGTTGTAGAGTTGGCCGACGATGACCGGGCGGTCGATGTCGCCGTCGATGAAATCAATGCACACTTCCTGACCGACGCGCGGGATGAATGAGGCCCCCCAATTGGCGCCGGCGGCCGGCTCTGCGACGCGCACCCAGGTGCCGGACGTATTGTCACCCGGCGCGTTCGATGACATCGGGTGTTCCAGTTGGCCCGGTGTCGCCCGCGCTCCACGCTGCCAGAGAAACTGGATCTTGATGCGATGGTCGCGTTCGGTCGTGATTTCCTCGCTGGCGACACCAACCACCAATGCAGTCTGTACGCCAGGCGCGACCGGTTTGGGAAAATGATATCCGGGGCGAATCGGTGTGGCGCGTGGCGCGCAGGTGAACTGGTTGTGGTAGGTGCCGGCTTCGATATCCGCGCGCTGCGCCAGTTCTGCCGCGCCGTGCGCCAGGTTGTTGGCGCCACGATGTTCGATCGATAGCACCGCGTAGTCGCCATCGGCGTCCGGATGTCCGATCAGGGAGAACCAGGTGCCGACGCTCAGCGCTCGGGCCGCCCCTTCTCCACTGATGACATGTTGGGCGAAGCCGAGCGATTCAGCCCTTGCCCGGGCAATGCGCGCGCTTTCGTCATTGTCGGTGTAGCGATAGGCGCCGGAGCCCTCGTAGATTTCCAGTGTGGGTATCGCGTCGGGTCGCGCCTGCACGGATTCTTCTGCGGCGTGCGCTACGAGATTCTTGTAGTCCCAGCTTGCCAGCGCAACGGCATTTGATTGGATCTGGCGGCGCTGCACGAAATGCGTGATGGTGTCGGTGGTTTCGGCAACATCGGTGCGGTGGAAACGGATCTCGGATTGCGAGCATGCGTGCAGCGCGGCGCTATCGTCGAACACGACAAGACGATGACGCATGTCTGCGCCGTGGTCGTCGGGATTCGCACCGGCTTGCTCAACTTCATGCTCGAAAAAGAAGTTCAGACCTTCTTCCGCCAGCAGGCGGGCGACGAACTCGTAGTCGCTTTCGCGATACTGGATTGCGATCGAACGTTGCGGCAGCGCGGTCTTGACGTCAAACCGGTAGCTGGCGTTCGGGTAGTCTTTGAAGATGTCTTCGAGAATTTCCAGTACGGTCTTGTCCTGGAAGACGTAGCTGTCGCGCCGCAGTGTGAGCTGATGCATCCATGGAACAATCGTAAGGCGATAACTTGCAAGGCTGCCGTCGCTGCCGAGTTGTGAGGCCTCGCCGACGATGCCGTGGAAAGAACGGCTACGGCCGTCAGCGAGCATCACGCTCAGCGATACTTCTTTTCCAATCAGGGCCTTGAGTTCGAAGTAGGCCGAGCTCGCGAGACAGTCGACATCGAGCCGAAACAGGCCGGACATGGATTCCCGTCCCGCGAAGCGCTCCACAATCAGCGCGCCGGCTCCGAGCGGTGTCTCGATCGAGATCAGACGTGCATGTTGCGACAAGCTGTTCAAAAACGCTTGGCGGCCTTGACCGGCGAGGTGGGTAAGGACGGAAGACGTGCTTGAACCAGGCGGTCCGGCCGCCACTTCGGAGAAATGCATGGAATTCTTCTTGGCTACGGGATTATTATCAAAAATGCATCAAATATTACTGCATTTGATGTCATTGATGCAACATTAATCCGGCCCGCCGGCCCGGCTTACATGGTTATCTGTAGCCAAGCAATTCCATGCCCCCTCTTCGCTCGAAGGTTATTTCCACTCGCCGCGCAATTCACGCACTTGTTCGTAGAGCGTTTCCGGCGTCGCGATCGCCGGTGCGACCGGCTGACCGACCACCAGGGACAGGCGCGAGAACGGCCCGCGCCTGAATGAACGTTCAAAGGGGTTTCCGGGGCTGCGCGTGAGCATGCTGCCCCACAAGCCGCGCAAGGCCATCGGAATGACCGGCACCGGCGTTCGGTCGATGATCTTGCTGATTCCACCCTTGAACGCATTCATTTCGCCGGTCGTGGTCAACTTCCCTTCGGGGAAAATGCAGACCAGCTCGCCCTCGTACAGCGCTTGCGCGATGTCGACAAAAGCCTTTTCCATCAGCCACGGGTCTTCCTTGGCGGGCGCGATCGGAATGGCCTTTGCGGTCCTGAAGATCCAGGACAGGAGCGGGATCTTGAAGATACGGTGGTCCATCACGAAACGGATTGGCCGCGGGCTGGCCGCCATGATGACGATGGCGTCGACGTAGCTGACGTGGTTACAGACCAGGACAGCGGCCCCCTCCTCGGGAATGCGCTCGGCGGCCACTGTGTGCACACGATGAATGGTATGGATCAGCAACCAGGCCAGGAAGCGCATCAGGAATTCCTGCACCAGCGAGAAAATGTAGATGGCAACTACTGCGTTCAGGAGTGCGGTCGCCATGAAAATCTGCGGGATGGTGTAACCCATCTTCAGCAAGACCATGGCAAACAGCGCTGCCGCAACCATGAACAGCGCATTCATGATATTCATGCCGGCGATGGTACGCGACACATGCTTGCGATCGCAGCGTGTCTGGATCAGCGCAAACAAGGGCACGATATAGAAGCCGCCGAACACGCCGATCATCACGATATCGAACAGGATGCGCATGCTGCCATGCTGTGCGATGAACCCCGCGATGTCGACTGGCGTCGTGCCGGAATAGGCCAGGCTGGCAAGATAAAGGTCGATGCCGAAAACCGACAGGCCGATCGAGCCGAACGGGACCAGTCCGATTTCAACCTTGTGCCCCGACAGGCGTTCACACAGCAGCGAGCCGGCGCCGATACCGATCGAAAACACCGTGAGCAACAAGACAAAGACGTTGTGGTCTCCATGCAGGTAATCTTTCGCATAGACCGGGAATTGCGCGAGGATCAGTGCGCCATAGAACCAGAACCAGGAATTGCCGAGCACCGAGAGGAAAACCGGCCGATTTTGCCGCGTAAATTGGATGTTGCGGACCATCTCGGTGAGCGGGTTCCAGTTGATTTTCAGCTCGGGCTCCGGTGCCGGCGAGTGCGGAATGCGGCGACTGACGAGCCAGCCGATCACGGCGATGATGACCGTGCCGAACGCCACCAGTTCGATGCCCCAGGGTTTGTGCACGACCAGCATGGCGCCGAGCACCTCGCCGAGCAGAATCCCGACGAAAGTGCCCATCTCGATCACGCCGTTGCCGCCGACCAGTTCATCCTGATGCAAGTGCTGCGGAAGATACGCATATTTGACCGGTCCGAATAAAGTCGAGTGCAAACCCATCCCCACCACGGCGGCCAGAAGCAGCCAGAGACTATGCATCATCCAGCCGAATCCGGCGGTCGCCATGATGGCGATTTCCAGCAGCTTGACGTAGCGCGTCAACGATGACTTTTCAAACTTGTCCGCCAATTGTCCCGCCGTCGCGGAAAACAATACGAAAGGAAGAATGAACAAGCCCGGGATAAGATTGTTCAGCAACCCCGGTTCAAGGGTGGTCCAGTTCAGGGCCTCGTAGGTGAGGATGGTCATCAGCGCGGTCTTGAACACGTTGTCGTTGAACGCACCGAAAAACTGCGTCCAGAAGAACGGTCCGAAGCGGCGTTGCGCAAGCAGCGAAAATTGACTGGATTGGCTCATCTCTTTTCTTCAGAAAATGTGAAAGCGGATCGAATTGCTCGCAGCATGGACGCAGAAGACCGGCGCCCATACGCGATGGCGCAAGTGTAGTGGAGAGCCGGTGGATTGTGCGCGCTTTGCGGAAAGTCGCGCGGAATGATACCGCCGGTTAGCCGATCATCTCCGCCAGTGCCGTGCCGCTCAGATAGGCGTTCTCAACGCGACCGCTGCCATCCAGGCCGGCAGAGAACCAGTCGCCGCATACGCCGACGCGTGCTTGTCCGTCCCACAGGCAATCGCCCGGCAGTGTGCTGGTGGCCTGCGCATAGCGCCAGCAGTGCACGTCGGCATACACCGGTTGCACCGGCGATCCGGTTGCCTCGTGAAACGCCTTCAGCAGTTTTTCCTTGACCCGTTCAGGGTCATCATGCAGATGTTCCTCGCTCCATCCCGGCGATGCGTGTCCGATCCAATGCTCGCCCGGCCGGCGCATCGGCTTCGAGGTATCACGTGCAATCCAGCGCAGGCGCGAACCCTGCAGCCATGCGCCGTCGTAATCGAGGTCGAGTGACTGTTGGAAGCCGAGGATCAATGCCCAGCATGGCGCGAGATGTTCCTGGCCGACCTGGTCGGCAAGCGCAGATACCGGCTGCAGCAGCGGTTGCGCAAGATCGGCGGGAACAGCAGCAATCACCGCGTCGAATGGGCCCGCGCTGGCATCGATCGCGACCGTATCGGACTGGACGGCAAGCAGCCACTGCTCGCCATAGCGTTCGATGCGATGGACATTCTGTTCCGTGCGTACTTCGATGCCGTGCGCAAGTTGCTCGCCCAGCGCCGCCATGCCCGGCACCGCTACCAGCCTCTGGTTGGCATTGGAACGTCCGGCCGGTTTCGCCGATCCGTTTTCGAGCCTGACCAGTTTTCCTTGCCATGGCAGCACCCAGCCGGCCTTGCGCCACCGAGCGACTTCCTTCTTGAAACGTTCGCTGGAAGCCGTGAAGTACTGCGTACCATGGTCGAAGCCGCCGAGCTCCGTCTGGCGCGTCCCCATGCGGCCGCCGACATGGTTGTTGCGTTCATAAACGATGACGCTGTGTCCTTGTTCCTGGAGGCGCTGTGCGCAGATCAGGCCGGCCAGGCCGGCGCCGACGATGGCGATATGCATGTTGAATATCCTTTCCGTATCCGACGCTTTCGAGGCTTCGGATCCGATGCGATTCACTCAATGGAAATACGATAAAAAAGGCCGTTCATGGTTCGTCCCATGAACGGCCCTGCAGTCAATGCCATGGCGCAAAGGCGTAAAGGCAATAGGCGCAATCGCTGCTCGCTACGATTATTCGTCACCTTCTGCCGGCCAGTCGCGAATATAGGCCTTGAGCATCTTGTTCTCGAAGCTCTGTGCTTCGAATACCGCCTTGGCGACGTCGTAAAACGAAATCACGCCAAGCAGCGTTTTTGCATTCACCACCGGTACGTAGCGCGCATGACGCTCCAGCATGAGGCGGCGCACTTCGTTGACTTCGGTATCCGGCGTAATGGTGATCGGATGATCGTCCATGTGCTTGCGCACGGTCTCTGTGCCGATCGTTCCCTTGTTCTTGTACAAAGCTTTCATGACTTCGCGGAAGGTCAGCATGCCGACCAGCTCGCCGAACTCCATGACGACCAGCGAGCCGATGTCCTTCTCGGCCATGATCTCGACTGCCTCTGCCATCGGCTTGTCCGGCGTCACGGTGTAAAGAATGTCGCCTTTGACTTTCAGGATTTCGGATACTTTCATGAGGTCGTCCCAGCAGGTTAATTGTTGTTGTCGCACTTGAAATGTAGCCTAAGCCGCACGAAAAATCCAGCGCAGCGCTGTCGCTCGCATGACAGCTCGAAGGGCCGTTCGGTGCTAGGATTGCAGAGCTTCAAGAGGCTGTACAAAAAACTGATCCAGGACAAGTTTCGGAGACAAGCGAATGAGTGCCCCCAAATACCCAGGGTTCGATACCCTGTCCCTGCACGCAGGCGCGGCACCGGATCCCGCCACAGGCGCGCGGGCCACGCCGATTTATCTGACGACCTCGTTCGTCTTCAAGGATTCCGATCACGCCGCGTCGCTGTTCAACATGGAGCGTGCAGGTCATGTGTATTCACGCATCTCGAATCCGACCAATGCCGTGCTCGAAGAGCGCATCGCTGCACTGGAAGGCGGCGTTGCCGGCATCGCGGTGGCCAGCGGTCAGGCGGCACTGCATCTCGGCCTGGCGACAATCGCCGGCGCCGGCTCGCATGTGGTTGCCTCGCGCGCCCTGTACGGCGGATCGCAAAACCTGCTGGCATATACGATGAAACGCTTCGGCATCGAGACCACGTTTGTCGATCCGCGCGATCTGGATGCGTGGCGCAACGCGATTCGCCCGAATACCAAGGTGCTGTTCGGCGAGACGCTCGGCAATCCCGGACTCGACGTGCTCGACATTCCGAAGCTTGCCGCGCTTGCGCACGAACACTATCTGCCACTGATGGTGGATGCGACCTTCACTACGCCCTATCTGCTGCGTCCCTTCGATCATGGCGCGGACTTGATTTTTCATTCGGCGACCAAATTCCTGTGCGGGCATGGCACCGCGATGGGCGGCCTGCTGGTGGACGGCGGCACCTTCGATTGGCAGCTTGCGTATGAAAAGACAGGACACTTCGCGGAATTGTGCGAGCCGTATGACGGCTTTCACGGCATGGTGTTTTCGGAGGAATCGACGGTCGCGCCGTTTTCGCTGCGCGCGCGCCGCGAGGGCCTGCGCGACTTCGGCGCCATCATGAGTCCGCATAATGCATTCGCGATCCTTCAAGGCATCGAGACACTGAGCCTGCGCATGGAGCGGCATGTTGCCAACACGCGCAAGATCGTGGAATTCCTGGCTTCGCACGCTGCGGTCGAATCGATCGCTTATCCGGAATTGGAATCGCACCCCGACCATGCGCTGGCACGGACGCTGCTACCCAAGGGTTGCGGCGCGGTGTTTTCGTTCAGCATCAAAGGCGATCGCGCCGCGGGACGACGCTTTGTCGAAGCGCTCAAGCTGTTTTCGCACCTGGCCAATGTCGGCGATGCCAAGTCGCTGGTAATCCATCCTGCATCGACCACGCATTTCCGTGTTCCCACTGACCAGCTCGCGGCCGCGGGCATTACCGAAGGAACCATGCGGCTGTCGATCGGACTGGAAGATCCGGACGACTTGATCGAAGATCTGGCGCGCGGCCTGAAGGCTGCGCAGAAGGGAGCGTGACATGCTGCTCAATGTTCAGGGACAGGAAGCCTATTGCTACACCGGCGGAAAGCCCTTCAATCCGGAACTGCCGACGGTGGTCTTCATTCACGGTGCACAGAATGATCATTCGGTATGGATTCTGCAGACGCGCTATTTCGCGCATCACGGGTTCGGCGTGCTCGCGCTTGATTTGCCCGGCCATGGACGCAGCAAGGGTGCGCCCCTGGCCAGCGTGGAAGCCATGGCCGATTGGCTGATCGCCCTGCTGGACGCTGCCGGAGTGCAGAAGGCAGCGCTGATCGGACACAGCATGGGATCGCTGATTGCACTGGAATCGGCATTCCGCGCGCCGGATCGCATCGGCCGGCTGGCACTGGTTGGTACCGCCTATCCGATGAAGGTTTCCGACGCGCTGCTCGACGCCTCGAAAAACAATGAGCAGATGGCGATTGACATGGTCAACATCTGGTCGCACACCTCGATTGCACAAAAGCCATCCTGCCCCGGCCCCGGTTTTTATGTGATGAACGGCAGCCAGCGACTGATGCAGCATATCTCCCGTCAGAACCCGGCACAGGTGTTCTATACGGATTTTTCTGCCTGCAATGCATACGCAAACGGCGAAGTGGCAGCAAAGTCGCTGGCCAGCCCTGCCCTGCTGGTGCTCGGCAAACGCGACATGATGACGCCGCCGAAAGCCACGGCGACACTGACCAAAACCATCCCGCAATGCCGGGTTGTGCAAATCGACAACTGCGGCCATTCGCTCATGGCCGAGCAGCCGGATGCCGTGCTGGACGCATTGTTCGGCTTCATGAAGGAGTAAAAGCCATTCCTCAGGAGAGGAACGGACTGCCATTGCGGCTTGCCCGGAAGAATTCCGATTGCATCTCGACAAAACCGGCTTACCTGAAATCAAGCAAGCCCAAGGTGGCCATCATATCGAGACGCTTGCTGAATGGAGAGGCGTTGTTCTAAGTGAAATGGGAGGCAAGGGTCTGGCCCAGACCCTGCTCGACCGCGCCTTCGACTTGCTTGGCCAGCGCCGCGTTGCTCCCGGTATTGAATACAAACATCCGGTACACATCTGCAATTTTCAGTTGCTCCGGATTTGCAAGCAGCACCCATCTGTCAAGACCTTCGGTAAGGTGCTTGCCGAACTGAACGCGCTTCGGCGACTCCGTCTTGATACGTCCCACCCAGCCGGCATCGAGCATCTTCTGCAGCAAGGCTTCAGACTCGTCAAAACCGAGCCGCGTCAGCGCCCGGAGAGTCCTTGCATCAACGGCCGCATTGACGCCGTTCTTGCGGGCCATATACAGCACTTCCAGCACCGCCATGGCGTCGACGAAGGCACTGCCCGGCGTGGCCACGTGCCACCAGCGCTCGTACTTCACTACCGGCAAGGCTGCCGCAAGTACGGCGCCCATCAGCGTAATCAGCCAGGACAGGTATATCCACAACAGGAAAATAGGCATCGCCGCAAGCGCGCCGTAAATAACTGTGTAAGTCGGAAACTTGGTCAGGAAGATGACGAAAATGCGCTTGGCGATTTCAAACGCCGTGGCGGCCAGCAAGCCGCCGCAGGCCGCGTCACGCCAGTCGATGAGGCGGTTGGGCACCGCCAGGTAAAGCAGGGTGAACGCGCCCGTCGTCAGCAACACCGAGATCAGCGTATATGAAACCGCGCCAATGACAGGGGATTTCATGCCCAGCCCGCTGGTCACCGAAAACAGGTCCGAGGTGAATGTGAGCGACACGCCGATCAGCAGCGGACCGAGCGTGACGACTGCCCAGTAAATTACCAGGCGCTGCATGAATGGCCGCGCCGTCTTGACACGCCAAATATGATTGAACGCGCGGTCGATGGTCAGCATCATGACGATGGCTGTCAGGATCAGGCCGATCGCGCCGATGGCCGACAAGCGAGTCGCCTTGCTGGAGAACTGATTCAGATACCCGAAAATCGTATTGGCGATCGTCTTGGGCATCAGGCTCTTGATGAAATACGCTTCCAGCGAGGCACGAAAGGTATTGAAAAGCGGAAAAGTCGTAAAGATCGCAAAGGCAATGGTCAGTATCGGCACCAGCGCCAGCACCGTGGTGAAGGTCAGGCTGCCGGCCACCTGCGGCAGGCGCTCCTCGTCCAGGCGACGGCGCGCAAACTGGAACAGGCCGCGCACATCGTCGAACGGAAAGTTGCGGAAGATCGCCAAGTTGAACGGAAACATGCGCTGAACAGGCTGCGGCTGCGTCATTGAAGCCAGGTCGGGATGGTTGTAAAGCGTCCTATAATAGCAAGCATGAATTATCCTGACCTCACAATCCTTGTTTTATATTATTCCCGCTCCGGAACGACGCGCAAAATGGCAGAGCTGATCGCCCAGGGAATCGAAAGCGTTCCCGGCTGTGAAGCGCGCCTGCGCACGGTGCCCGCAGTCTCCGCCGTGACGGAAGCAACCGAGCCGGCCATTCCGAAAGAAGGCGCGCCCTATGTCGAGTTGCGCGACCTGGAAGAATGCGCGGGCGTGGCGCTCGGTTCTCCTACACGCTTCGGCAACATGGCCGCGCCGCTGAAATATTTTTGGGACGGCACCTCGGCGCAATGGCTGTCCGGTGCGCTGGCCGGCAAACCGGCCTGCGTGTTCACATCGACCGGCAGCATCCACGGCGGACAGGAGGCAACATTGCTGTCGATGATGCTCCCCTTGCTGCATCACGGCATGCTGCTGCTTGGCCTTCCCTACACGCATCCGGAATTGATGACCACCACCAGCGGCGGCACACCCTACGGGGCCAGCCACTGGTCGGGTTCCAATGGGACCAACGCCATCTCTCCCGATACGCACTTGCTGACCGTCGCGCTCGGACGCCGCCTGGCGGAAACCGCGGCGAGATTGAGAGGCGCATGATGCAAAACCGCATGCAAAAAAGTTTTTATTACGGCTCCGCCAGCAGCCTGATTCTGCTTATCCTCCTCTCCGTGGCGTGGGAACTTGTACTTGATCCGCTGCGTCCCGGCGGCTCGTGGCTGGTATTGAAAGTGCTGCCCCTGCTGCTGCCGCTGCGCGGCGTCTTGAAGCGCGACATCTACACCATGCAGTGGTCGTCGATGCTCATTCTGCTCTACCTGATGGAAGGTGTCGTGCGCGCAACCAGCGACAAGGGTCTGTCCGCGACGCTCGGATGGATTGAAGTCGCGCTCGTCTGTATATTCTTCTTTTGCACTATCTTGTATCTGCGCCCCTTCAAGCAGGCTGCGAAAAAACTGGCGCAGCAGGCCATTCAAAAAGCATCCAAATGAACGATTTCCTTCAACAATGCCGCGACGCCATCGGCGCCGCTTACGTGCTTACCGATGCCGCCGACATGGCCGGGTATCTGACCGACTGGCGCCGTCGCTTCACCGGCAAGGCGCTGGCCGTGATCAAGCCCGGCTCCACGGAAGAAGTAGCGATCGTGATCCGCCTCTGCACGCAATTTCAGGTGCCGATCGTGCCGCAGGGCGGCAATACCGGGCTGGTACTGGGCAGCGTGCCGGACGAGAGCGGCAGTGCCATCGTGCTTTCGCTGACGCGCCTCAACAAGATTCGCGCGGTCGATACGATCAATAACACCATGACAGTCGAATCGGGCTGCATCCTGGAGCAGGTTCAGAATGCGGCCGCCGATGCCGACCGATTGTTTCCGCTTTCGCTGGCGGCGGAAGGCAGCTGCACCATCGGCGGCAATCTGTCGACCAATGCCGGCGGCACTGGCGTGCTCCGCTATGGCAACTCGCGCGAACTGTGCCTGGGGCTGGAAGTCGTCACGCCGCAGGGCGAGGTGTGGAGCGGACTGCGCGGGCTGCGCAAGGATAATACCGGCTACGATTTGCGCGACCTGTTCATCGGCGCGGAGGGCACGCTGGGCATCATTACCGCCGCCGTGCTGAAACTGTTCCCGCAACCGAAGGCGCAGTTGACTGCGCTGGCCGCCATGCAGTCCCCGGACGATGCGCTGCGCCTGCTGTCGATGGCGCAGGAAAAATGCGGAGCGATGCTGACCGGCTTCGAATTGATGTCGGACTTTTGCCTGCACCTGGTCAGCAAGCACTTTTCGCAACTACGCCTGCCGTTCCCGCAGAATTACTCGCAATATGTCTTGCTCGAACTTTCCGACAGCGAATCGGAAGAACATGCGAATGCCATGCTGGAAGACCTGATCACGGATGCGCTGGAACAGACGATCATCCAGGATGCGGCCGTTGCTGCGTCGATCGCGCAGTCGAAGGCATTGTGGAGCCTGCGCGAACACATTCCGCTGGCACAAGCCGAGGAAGGCAAGAACATCAAGCATGATATTTCGGTGCCGATTTCACGCATCGGCGACTTCATTCGCGTGACTGACGTGGAGCTGGAGAAAAGCTTCCCCGGCTGCCGCATGGTGACTTTCGGCCATCTCGGCGACGGCAACCTGCATTACAACGTGTCGCCGCCCGAGCATGGCTCTCCCGACGCGTTTATCGCGCATCAATCGGAAATCAATCGCGTGGTGCATGACAGCGTGCACCGCTTCGGCGGTTCGATCTCGGCCGAGCATGGACTGGGCGCATTGAAACGCAATGAAATCGTTCAATACAAATCCGAAGTCGAAATGCGCCTGATGCGCACGATCAAGCAAGCGCTCGACCCCTTGGGCCTGATGAACCCGGGCAAGGTCGTATGAGAAGGTCCGTCATGTCCATCATGAAGCCGGCCTTGCTGTTCGGTTTCAGTTTCCTGCTGGCGTCGCCGGCCTTTGCCATCTACAAATGTGAATCGGATCACGGCACCGTGTACAGCGACACACCCTGCCCCAACGCCAAGCTAGTCGACATCAACAATGCGGGGCCTGCCGACACCGACGACGCGCGTCGCCAGGCAGCGAAGGAGAAGAAGGCGCTGAAGCAGCTTGAGGATGCGCGCCACAAGACGGAACGGATCGACGAAAAGGATCGCCAGCGCGCCGCACGTGCGCAAGCCGCGTCGCGAAAAGCCTGCGCAAGACTGGCGCTGCGAAAGAAGTGGGCGGATGAAGATGCCGCCTCCGCCACTGGCAAATCGGCAGACAAGGCCAGACGCAAGGCACGGCGCGCCGAAGAGTACTTTCAAACGGAATGTGCGTGAATCAGTGCTGTCCGTCGAGCAGCGCAATCAAGGGTTGAAACGCTTCTGCCTCATGCGCCTCCAGTGTGGAAGCCTGCAGGGATAGATCGCGCGCCACGTCGCGAAGCCGCCACTCGATCTCCCTTGTCGCGACCTTGGTTTCAAACAGGATGTCGAGACTGCGCGATTCAAATATGCAAACCGATTCAGCGAGACATACGTCCAGGCCGGTACTACTGAAGGCGCGCTGGATATTATTGGTTCGCCGGATAACATCGCTCAACAATTGGCTCGCTTTTTTCGATTTCAACCCGGACGATTCCCCCAGCTTCTGTTCCTCTTGCAGCACGGCGTTGATATGCTCGTACAAGGATTGCACCTGCTGTCGTTCCTCGCCAGTCGGCGTGCCGCTTTCGGCCGCCGCCGGGCCGCTTTCTTCACGCGCTTTTTGCATCGCCGCGGAGACAGCTGAAACCAGCTCGTGCGCATGCTCGCCCGGAATGATCTTCAAGGCCAGCACGGCACGGTTCAGCGGCTGGTCCTGATTGGTCAATATGCCGGAAATCATTTCCGCCACCGAAATCACCTGCCCTGCCGCACTGATCTGGGAGCCGGAAATCTGGCGCGGATAGCCTCCTCCGTCAAAGCGTTCATGATGCTCGAACACGGCCTGTGCAACGGAAGGGGGGTAGTTCTCCAGTCCCTCGATCAGCATCTGGCCGATACGCGGATGGACCACCACATGCCGCCACTCGTGAGGAAACAGACGGCGGTTCGAATGCAGGTATTCCGGGTCGATGTACAGTTCACCGATGTCATGCAGCAGACCGGCCAGCGCGACAACCATCTGATCCTTGCTGCTCAGGCCGAATTTCCTCGCCAGACAGACCGATATCAGGCTGACCATCACGCTATGCTGCAAGGCAGTCTGGCCACCGCGCTCGATAATGGTGAGCATGGTGCTCATCGCACTGCCGAACTGGATCTCGGACAACAGTTGTACTGGTGAAGTGCCGCTGCTGGCCAGCCCGAGCATGGCGCGAATCGGCTCAAATGTATCGGCAATGCGCTGCGCTTCGGCGGAAATCACGTCGACGTCGACACCGGAATCCACCGCAATGCTGGATTCGAACGGCTTGCTTAGCCGGCGCATGATCAGCCGCTCTTGCAAGCTGCGGGAAATCTTGGCGCCCTTGGCGACCAGTTTCATGCCGCGCGCATCAAAGATGTCTTCCGTCGCCTTGATGTCCTTTTCCTCGGCAAGATTCATCACCTTGTCGAGATAGTGTTTGTTGACGGAAGTGATCAGGAGTTCGTCGGACATCGGGCGTTTCTTTAGCAGGGGTAGCCAGGGTAAAGACGGTGCCAGCGGTCCCACTCAGCAGTTCCGATCAGAAATTGCTGAATGGAAATTACGCAGTTATTGTGCCCCGCGCATTGCCTTCCGTAAATGATTTTTTCACAAATCCTTGCTCCATAATGTTCCTGCGACAAGTGCGGGGAGGCTGTGCGCCGCGAAGGTGCATGCAGGACAGAACAATGATCGGCGAGGGGTGGCCTGCCCAGCAGGAATCGAACCTGCGACCCTCAGCTTAGAAGGCTGATTAAAGAATTGAGGATTCATGCGGGT
>NZ_STGI01000006.1 GCF_004804275.1 Herbaspirillum sp. ST 5-3 | reverse complement strand
ACGACGCCCCCGAGGCCAGCATCGCCGCAGCCGCCAGCGCTGTCAGTTTCAGTCTCATATCTCCACCTTTTCTTGTTAGCTTCCCTATAGCGGTGATGCAAGGCGAGGGGGAAGGGCCTCGCGCAGCATCGAAACGTCGAACGACTTGTTCAGCCCCAACGCATCACGATCAACAACACCACAAAACCAATTGCGCCGCCGATGGCCTGATGCATCTCGGTCAGGCCGGCCCAGGCGAGATTGATATACGCCGCCGTCAGCAGCCCGATGAACAGACGGTCGCCGCGCGTCGTGGAAATCGGCAGGAAGCCCTTGCGCTCGACGCAGGGCGAACGGATTTCCCAGACCGTCATGCCGATCAGCGTCAGCACGATCACGCTGAAAAAAATCGCGACCGGCGTCGTCCATGCCATCCATGCAAATGCGTTTTCCATGTCACACCCTCCCCATCGCAAAGCCTTTTGCGATGTAATGCCTGACGAACCAGATCACCAGCGCGCCGGGCACGATGGTCAGAATGCCGGCCGCTGCCAATACGCCCCAGTCCATGCCTGCCGCGGACACGGTGCGTGTCATGGTGGCCGCGATCGGCTTGGCGTTCACCGAGGTCAGCGTGCGCGCCAGCAGCAGTTCGACCCAGCTGAACATGAAGCAGAAGAACGCAGTCACGCCGACGCCGGCCTTGATCATCGGCAGGAAGATCTTGATGAAAAACTTCGGGAAGCTGTAGCCGTCGATGTAGGCGGTCTCGTCGATCTCCTTCGGCACGCCCGACATGAAGCCTTCCAGGATCCACACCGCGAGCGGTACGTTGAACAGCATGTGCGCCAGCGCCACCGCCAGGTGCGTGTCCATCAGCCCGACCGTCGAATACAACTGGAAGAAGGGCAGCAGGAATACCGCCGGCGGCGTCATGCGGTTGGTCAGCAGCCAGAAGAACAACTGCTTGTCGCCGATGAAGGAATAGCGCGAGAACGCGTAGGCCGCGGGCAGCGCGACACCGACCGACAGCACCATGTTGATCACCACGTAGATGATCGAATTGATGTAGCCGTCGTACCAGGACGGGTCGGTCAGGATGGTCTTGAAGTTGTCGAAGGTGAGGTGCGTCGGAATCAGCGTCATGACGCTGGTGATTTCCTCATTGGTCTTCAGGGCCATGTTCAGCAGCCAGTAAATCGGCAGCATGGCCAGCAGCAGATACAGAAACAGTATCGGGCCGGTAATGCGTTTGTCCATCATTTTGAATCTCCTGTACCGAGGCGCTGCATCCAGTTGTAGAGAATGAAACAGAACAGCAGGATGATGAGGAAGTAGATCAGCGAGAATGCCGCCGCCGGGCCGAGATCGAACTGGCCGACCGCCTTCTGCGTCAGGTATTGCGACAGGAAGGTCGTCGCGTTGCCTGGTCCGCCGCCGGTCAGCACGAAGGGCTCGGTATAGATCATGAAGCTGTCCATGAAGCGCAGCAGCACGCCGATCATCAGCACATTGCGCATCTTCGGCAACTGGATGAAGCGGAACACCGCCCAGCGCGATGCGCCATCGATGCGCGCCGCCTGGTAATACGCATCCGGAATCGAGCGCAGCCCCGCATACGCCAGCAGGATGACCAGCGGCGTCCAGTGCCAGATGTCCATCACCAGCACCGTGATCCAGGCATCGAAGGAATCGCCGGTGTAGTTGTAGCTGATGCCCATGTTATTGATCGTGTATCCCAGCAGACCGATATCGCCGCGGCCGAAAATCTGCCAGATGGTGCCGACCACGTTCCAGGGAATCAGCAAGGGCAGGGCGATCAGCACGAGCGACATCGAGGCCTTCCAGCCTTGCGCAGGCATGGTCAGCGCGACCAGGATGCCGAGCGGAATCTGGATCGCGAGCACGCACAGCGAGAACACCAGCTGGCGCGACAGGGCGCCGTGCAACTCGCTGTCCCGCATGATCATGCGGAACCACTCGGTGCCGACGAAGACTTTCTGCGTCGGGCTGAGGATGTCCTGCACTGAATAATTCACGATCGTCATCAGCGGCAGAATCGCCGAGAACGCCACGCACAGCAGGACGGGAAGGATAAGGAACCAGGCGCGGTTATTAAAGGTTTTCATGTCAAGCCACCCGCTTATCGTTGAGGTAATACAGCGTGCGTTCCGGAGGGAAGCGCAGCCACGTGGTCGAGCCTTGCGTCAGCGGCAGGGGAGTGCGCAGCTTGGCCGAGACCGTACGCTGTCCAAGCCGGAACTCCGCCAGATGATGCGTGCCCAGGTCGCGCACGAAGACCACGCTGGCCGGCACGGTGCCCGCCTGTTCGGTGAGCGAGCATTCGACGAATTCCGGGCGGATGCCCAGCACCGCGTCGCCGCGACCCATGCCCAGCGCGTTCAGGATATTTTCCGGAACACCGACTGCATGCTCTTCGATGGTTGTTACACCGTTCCTGATCGTCAGCGGCAGCAGGTTCATGCCGGGATTGCCGATGAAGTAGCCGACAAAGGTATGGCCCGGCGCTTCAAACAATTCCTGCGCGGTGCCGGTCTGCACCACTTCGCCCTGCGTCATGACCACCACCTTGTCGGCGAAAGTCAGCGCCTCCACCTGGTCGTGCGTCACGTAGATGAGCGAGAGCTTCAGTTCGTGATGGATTTCCTTGAGCTTGCGGCGCAGCAGCCATTTGAGATGCGGATCGATCACGGTGAGCGGTTCGTCGAACAGCACCGCCGCCACATCGGGGCGCACCAGGCCGCGTCCCAGCGAGATCTTCTGCTTGGCATCGACCGACAGGCCGCTGGCGCGATGCTTGAGGTCGCTGCTCAGTTCCAGCATTTCCGCCACTTGCTCGACGCGCTTGCGCAGCTCGCTCTCTTTCCAGCCGCGATTGCGCAGCGGGAAGGCGAGGTTGTCGAACACGGTCATGGTGTCGTAGATGACCGGGAACTGGAACACCTGCGCAATATTGCGCTGCTCCGGCGGCAGGTCCGTCACGTCCTTTCCGTTGAACAGCACGCGGCCATGCGAGGGGCGCACCAGCCCGGAGATGATGTTCAGCAGCGTGGTCTTGCCGCAGCCGGAAGGGCCGAGCAGCGCATAGGCGCCGCCGTCTTCCCAGCTCATGTTCATCGGGCGCAGCGCGTAGTCGGTGGGCTGGGACGGATTGGGCTTGTAGGCGTGCGCCAGGTCAACTAAATCAATACGCGCCACGGTTTCCTCCTGACAGATGGGGGGCGAACAGCAAGTCGCCCTCGGGCGAAAAGACAAACAGCTCGTCCGGCCGGAAGTACATGCGGCAGCGCTCGCCAAGGTCGATGGTGTGCACGCCGGGCAATTGCGCGACCAGGGCAATCCCGTCGCGATGCACGTGCACATAGGTTTCGGAACCGCTGATTTCGGACAGGTCGACGTCGGTCTCGATGGAGGTATCCTTGTCGCTCGCCGGTGCCAGACGCAGGCTGTGCGCGCGCAGGCCCAGCGTGACCTCCTTGTGCGCGCCTATCCTTTCGCGCTGTGCCGGCGACAAGGCCACGGTGAAGTCCACACCCGCACGTGCCATGCCCTGGCCGTCGACTGCTGCGCGGATCAGATTGATCGGCGGATCGCTGAAAGTGCGCGCCGCATCGATGCTGACCGGCGCGTTGAACACGTCGAGCGTCTTGCCGAACTGCAACATGCTCCCTTCGTGCAGTACGGCGGTGTAGCCGCCGAGTTGCAGGGCTTCGAGCGGTTCCGTGGTCGCGTACACCACGGTCGTCTTGCCGTTGGAGAAGAGCTCGGTCAGTTCATTGCGCAGCTCTTCGCGCAACTTGTAGTCGAGGTTGACGAGCGGCTCGTCGAGCAGCAGCAGTTCGGCATCCTTCACCAGCGCGCGCGCCAGCGCAGTGCGCTGCTGCTGACCGCCGGACAGTTCCGCCGGCCGGCGCTGCAGGTAAGGCGTGATATGCAGGCGTTCCGCGATGTCGTGCACGCGGGTGCGGACCTGGCTCTCGGGCACCCGGCGCAGGCGCAAGGGCGACGCGATATTGTCGAACACCGACATCGCCGGGTAGTTGATGAACTGCTGATACACCATGGCGAGGTCGCGCTCGCGCACCGACACGCCGGTGACATCCTGCCCATCCACCAGCACCCGTCCGCCGGTCGGTCTGTCCAGCCCCGCCATCAGGCGCATCAACGATGTCTTGCCGGCACGCGTGGTGCCGAGCAGGATGTTGATGGCGCCCGGTTGGAGCTCCAGTGACAACGGATAGATGTGGTCCTCAGCACCATGCTTTTTGCTGGCACTCTCTAATGCTAGGCGCACTTTGTTCTCCTCCAAAAAAATCCCTTGCGTCGACACTTATGCCGGTGCGATCGCAGCCGTTTCAGTTTCTAGTTTCGCCGATTTTTCAACCAGTCGTCCAAGACGGCTTCGGCGCCGGCCGGAACACGCAGCCCGAGCTTGGAGCGGCGCCACAGGATGTCTTCCGCGCGTGTCGCCCATTCATGCTGCATCAGGTAGACGACTTCTGCCGCATACAGGCCGGGAAGGATTTCCTCGCCCATGTCGCGCAGTGCGTTGCGGCCTTTCAGCAGCACATCGATGCGCCTGCCGTAAGCATGCGCATAGCGCGCAACCAGACCGGCATCCAGCCAGGAATACTGCTGCTGCTTCTGCTGCACGAAGGCGTCGAACTCGAGTACCGAACGGTTGTTGGGACGCGCGCCGTGGATGTCGCCGCCGGGCAGGCAGGCATGCTCGGTCCATGCGCCATGTCGATTGCCGAGACGTTCCGCAACCATGTCGACCGCTTCTTCGGCCAGCTTGCGGAAAGTCGTGATCTTGCCGCCGAAGACCGAGAGCAGAGGCGCGCCGTCGTTTTCCATTTCCAGCCGATAGTCGCGCGTGACCGCCGATGCGCTGGCGGACTCGTCCTCCACCAGCGGACGCACACCGGAGTAGGCCCAGATCACGTCGGACGGCTGCACCGGGCGCTTGAAATAGCGTTGCGTCAGTTCGCACAAGTACACGATCTCCTCTTCATCGATGCGGACCTTGTCGGTGTCGCCGTGGTACTCGATGTCGGTGGTGCCGACCAGCGTGAAATCGTCCTGGTAGGGAATCGCGAAAACGATCCGTCCGTCGGGATTCTGCAGGATGTAGGCATAAGGATGATCGAACAAGCGGCGCACCACGATATGGCTGCCTTTGATAAGACGCAGAGCCTTGTCGGATGGCTGGTGCGCGGCGCCTTTCAGGAAGTCGGTCACCCAGGGGCCGGTCGCGTTGACGATGCAGCGTGCCTGCACCGTGGTGATGGTGCCTGAAGCGTGACGCATCGCGGCCGCCCATCGATCGCCTTCGCGCCAGATGGTTTCGCAGGCGCTGCGGGTGAAGACCTGGGCGCCGTGTTCGGCCGCGTCCATCGCGTTCAGAACCACCAGGCGCGCGTCATCGACCCAGCCGTCGGAATAGACGAAACCGCGCGTGAATTCGGACTTGAGCGGCTTGCCGGCCGGGTGATTGCGCAGACTGACGGTTTCGGACCCCGGCAGCAATTCGCGACGGGCCAGATGATCGTAAAGGAACATGCCGGCGCGAATCATCCATGCCGGGCGTTGCCCCTTGTCGTGCGGCATGACAAAGCGCATCGGCCACATGATGTGCGGCGCCGCGCGCAGCAGCACTTCGCGCTCGATGAGCGCCTTGCGCACCAGGCTGAACTCGTAATGTTCGAGGTAGCGCAGGCCGCCATGAATCAGCTTGCTGGAAGCGGACGACGTATGCGACGCAAGATCATCCTTTTCACACAGCACCACGGACAGGCCGCGACCCGCTGCGTCGCGCGCAATGCCAACGCCATTGATGCCGCCGCCGACGACCAAAAGGTCGCACTGCAAGTTTCCTGATGTCTCCACCGCGTATCCTCGTCGCACGTAGTGTTTAGTAGTAATATCTGATAACAATAGATCGATTGACCTCCTTTTGCAAGCGTTTTTTTTCGTTTGTGTTCGTTTATGATTAATTTGCGTGTTTTTGATTTCGGAGGTGATATTGGCACTTAATCCCAGGCAAAGGCGTTTGCTGGAGTATGTCCGGACGCACGAGACCGTTTCGGTCGAGGAGCTGGCGCGCGAATTCAGCGTCACCTCGCAGACCGTGCGCCGCGACATCAAGCAGATGGCCGAGGCCAATCTGCTGGCGCGCTATCACGGCGGAGTGGGGCTGGCCTCCTCGGTGGAAAACATCGACTACGCGCAGCGCCAGTCACTGCATGTCGGTGCCAAGCGCAGCATCGCCGCGGCCGTCGCGCAGCGCGTGCCCGAGGGCTGCTCGCTGCTGATCAACATCGGTACGACGACGGAAGAAGTGGCGCGCGCACTGGTCAATCACCAGGGACTGCACGTCATTACCAACAACCTCAATGTCGCCACCATCCTGTCCGACAACCCGCGATCAGAAGTCATCATCGCCGGCGGCGTCGTGCGCAAGCGGGACCGCGCCGTCATTGGCGAAGCCACCAGCGATTTCATCCGCCAGTTCAAGGTCGACATCGGCATCATCGGCATCTCCAGCATCGAAGCCGACGGCACGCTGCGTGACTTCGATCCGCGCGAGGTGAAAGTGGCGCAGACCATCATCGAACAATCGCGCGAAGTGTGGTTGGTTGCGGACGGCGACAAGTTCGGCAGGGAGGCGCTGGTGCGCATGGGGCACGTGTCCCAGGTGAACAAGCTGTTCACCGATACGCGCCCGCCGGAAGCGCTCGCCAGGATCCTGAAAACGCATGCAGTGGAGGTCATCGTGACCGAAGCGGCCGACCGCGCCGCGTGAGCGCGAAGCGCGGCCTGATTGCCGCCGGCCAGGATCCGTGAGATTCGGGTCGAAGCGCACAACACCTCAGGCGACCCGCAAACGGGCGCACTTGTCATGCATTGGTTCTATTCAGTTGGAGCAGGTGCTGGAAGTCAGCGTGGCGAATTGCCGGGGGAAGGGCGGAGACACCCTTGCAGAGAAAAAAGAAGGCGGGAACATGCCCGCCTTCTTTTTGTTTTTCCTTGTATTGCGACTTACTTCGCTGCAGCGGCCATGTAATCCACAGCAGCCTTGACTTCATCATCCGAAGCGGTAGAGCCGCCCTTCGGAGGCATCATGCCGGCTTTGCCCTGGAAGCCCTTGATCGCGTGGTCATACAGCGTGGCCGAGCCTTGCTTGAGGCGCGGCGCCCATGCTGCCTTGTCGCCGAACTTCGGCGCGCCCGCGATGCCTGCTCCATGGCAAGCCTGGCAGGTTGCTTCATACAGCTTCTTGCCGTCGGCCTTGCCTGCGTCGGCAGCTTTCGGCTGTTCGGCCGCTGCCGCCGGTGCTGCTGCGGCCGGTGCCGCTGCTGCAGGTGCCTCCGCCGGAGCGGCTGCCTTTGCTGCCGGTTCCTTCAGCTTGCCGCCGGACTGGTTCGCCATGTAGACGACCGCGCGTTCGACTTCGACATCGTCCAGGTCCGGATTGCCGCCCTTGGCCGGCATCGCGCGGATGCCCTTCAGAGCATGATCGACCAGCGTCGACTGGCCTTGCCCGAGACGGGCAGACCAGGCTCCAGCGTCGCCAACCTTCGGTGCGCCTGCTGCGCCGGTTGCGTGGCAGGCAGCGCAAACTGCCTTGAATACCGCTTCACCGCTTTGCAACTGCTTCGGCACGCTCGCGTCCTTCAGCGTGAAGCCCTCATCGGCCACCGGGCGCAGACGCTCGGCGATCGCTTCCGGCGACTGGGCGCCCGATCCGGCGCCAACCTTGTTGCTGTTGGACACATACTGGACCAGCAGCACGATGCAGATGATCGGAACCAGGAAGCCGGCAATCACGGCAGCGATCAGCTGCTTCGGCGTCTTGATGGCGGATTGGTGTTCGTTGTGTGCGTCGCTCATTATTCCCTCAATGCAATTTCGAAACCGATGGGGCGGGTATGCAGATCAAGCGCACAGCGTCTCTGAAGCTCATTAATGCTGCGACGCAATACCTCGCAAAACCCTTGATTATAGACGCAAAGAGGTCGATTTGGAACGAAAGATCAATGGTTTGCATGGACGCGCAGACAGAAAAACGGTATCCTTCATGCCTCTTCAGCATTCCCTCTACGCGGCTGTAGCTCAGTGGATAGAGTATTGGCCTCCGAAGCCAAGGGTCGTGGGTTCGATCCCCGCCAGCCGCGCCAGTATTACCCATAGCCTGCCCGACAGTAAGCGCTATCAATTCTGCAAGCTATTTTCTTTGTCTATCTGGCCTGCTTCCGAATTTCCAAAAAAATAAAATTTGGGAATAGGGATTTCAACTGCGACTTGATATTTGTCCGCTTAACACTTCACGCTGGAATCGCTCCGCTCATGCAGAACTCCCAGCCTAGGCGATGCGGAAATTCAATGAGTGCAGGAAACGAGAATCATGCGATTGCAAACGGTGAATCGGAACACGGGGCGTGTCCTGGCAGCACCACACTACGCGTTGTCCCTGTTCCGTCTCCGAACCGCCTGTCTTAACGGAACTTCACACTCACGGCCGGCGTTCCATCAAGCCCTTCATAGACGACGCGTATGTCCGTCCCCGGCTTCGGCGGCGTGAGTTTCGAGAACGAGCCGAGGCTCAGCAAGTCGCCTGCGCGCAGACGGCCGCCGGCGCGGGCGATGTCTTGTGCGAGCCAGATCACCGCGTTGAGCGGGTGCCCCATGACGTCGCTTCCCTTTCCATGGTCGAGTTCATGGCCTTCGCCGTCGAGCATGCGCACGGTCATGCCGGGAAGCTGACTGCCGAGTGCTGCCGACATGGGCAAGGGTTTGCCCATCACACCCAGCCGCGCGCCGACATTGAGATAGGTGAGCGTGGCGCCATTGAGTTTGCCCGGCTCCTGCACGATCAGATCCGGCAGCTCGATGAAAGGAATGACCGCATCGATATGCTTCATGACTTCCTCCGGGGTCTTGGCCCGGTGGATGGCGGAACTCTTGACCCGAACCAGAAGGTCAGCCTCGAACACCGGCCGCGCGCCGAAGCGTGCCGGTACTTCCGCGCCATCCGGCACCAGCATGCCCTTGAATAGGACGCCGCGCACGGGTTGATCGTGATTGAAGCGCTTCTGCACCGCGGGGTTCGTCAGTCCCGCCTTGTATCCGACGACCGGGCCAAGTTGCTGGCCGAGGAACCGGACAATCTTGTCGCGGCCGCATTGCGCATCGTCGAGCGACATTGGCGGCGGATTCCCGACCGCCTGGCGGTTCATGTAGGAGGCGACAACCGTGGCCGCATCGAGGTCCGAGGGGCAGGCTGCCGAGGCGATGGTGGCGATGCCTGCGCAAGCGAATCCTGCAGCATATTGAAGCCAGCGTTGTTTCTTCATGTGTCCCCCTTGTTATGTTGACTGGACTGCAAAGCATAACCCAATAGTTGTTGCCGCCATCTGCGCATCGATACCGGCGCGGCCTGCATCTGATTCAATCCCCTTTTTCCAGAATACGCAGCGCACCGCCGAAGCGCCACACGCGCCGGATCT
Source organism: Herbaspirillum sp. ST 5-3 (assembly GCF_004804275.1). Classification (GTDB taxonomy): domain Bacteria; phylum Pseudomonadota; class Gammaproteobacteria; order Burkholderiales; family Burkholderiaceae_D; genus Noviherbaspirillum. The sequence goes on along the minus strand of NZ_STGI01000006.1, from coordinate 317,866 downwards.
CGACGACGTCATATCGGCGCAGCAGATCAGGGGGAAACGCATTCTGTTGTCCTGGAGATGCGGCAATCCGGCGCACCGTCTGGTCCAGTTCATGCAGCTCGTCCGAGCGATGGATGATGACGTTTTCGATGCTCCCGTCGCTGCGAATGACGACGGTCACCTCGGCATCGCCCTGAACCTGGGATTGCTCGCGATCGGGATTGCCGTTGCGCTCGACCGTCTGGCGCCAGCGATCGATATACATTTTCAGGACGATATCGTCATCGGCACCGCCGAAGATCGTGCGGCGGCGCGCGTCCTGCTCGGTATGCGCTTCAAGCCGGGTGGCATCGACTTTCCGGAGCTGGACGACTTTGGCAGCGGCAAGATCGCTATCGGAAAGCAGGATCGGGCCCTCATCGGTATCGGCCGGCGCGCTGTCCTGCGCCTGCACGGCGGACGCGCCCGAGGAGGGCGAGGTCGGCCTCTCTTGAGGCGCGGCGGACAGGCTCGATGTCGCCGCATTGTCGCCATGGGGCACGAGGGCTTGCCCTGGCGCAGGCGACGCAGCCTGCGCACGCGCCTCGTGGTCGGCGGCTTCGCGTCTGGCGTTTTCATCCGCTCGCCTTGCTTCCTCCAAGCGCTTGCCTTGTTGTAGACGTTCTTCCTCCCGTTGCTGCGCCGCCTGCTGCTGTGCCATCTGTTCCGCTTGTCTGCGCGCTTCCAGTTCCTCGGCCTGGCGCCTTGCGTTCTCTTCTTCCTGCCTTGCCGTTTCGAGTTGCCGGGCGCGCCGCTGTCTTTCTTCTTCAAGTTGCTGGACGGCCTGCCTTTGCGCTTCCAGCTCCATGGCTTGCCGTTTTGCATTTTCTTCTTCCAGCCTGAGTGCCTCGATTTGCGCGATGCGACGCAGGTTTTCTTCTTCACGTTGCTGGGCGGCCTGCTGACGGGCGATTTGTTCGGCCTGTCGTTGCGCTTCCTGCTCCTGGGCTTGCCGTCTGGCGCTTTCCTCCTCCAGCTTTTGCGCCGCGATTTCGTTCTCTATTTCGTGCTCTCTTTGCAGGCGTTCCTCTTCGCGCTGCGCAGCGAGAGCCTGTTCGCGCGCATCCGTTTCCGCAGGAGGCGCGTGCGGCTCGACCATCTCCGGCGCCTGCTCTTGCCTGCCGGTTGCATTGATCGGTTCGCTTGTAGCGATCGGTACCGAAAAACTATCCTGCGCAGGCTGTTCCTTTGCGACGAGGCGCGGATGCGGCTTGGCCGGAACGGATTTGCGATGCGGATGACGCTGTGGAGCGCGCGCCTTGTGCGGCTGTTTCGCGGTTGACGGACTGCGTTTGCGTTTCTGGCGCGGCGTCACGCGATGCGGCGCTTTTTCTGAAGGCTGCAACAGCTTCAATCCAGGAGCGGGAGCGGGCGAGCTGCCGGAAGGAATCTCCGCGTGCCGCACATTGTTTTCAAGTGGCGGGAGTGGCGCGACATTGACGGCATTTGCCGAAGCGCTTGTTGTGCTGTTCACACCGGCAATGCGGATATTCAATGCCGGTGCGTACGCGCGCCGCTCATCCCAGGGCAGTTGCAGACCGGGCAAGCCAAGTCCTCGGATGCCGAACTGCAGCGACAGCAATAGTGCGTGCGCCAGCAAGGAAAGCAGCAGTGCCGTGGTCAGGCGGCGTTGTGAGTGCGCACGTCGCGTTGCGTCTTCGGTGTTGCGAGCTCCGTTGAATCCCGACGCATGCTGGAAGATCATCCGCATCCCGTGCAATTGCTCAATGCCCTTGCGCGCGTGCGTCATGCGCCGTGCCAACTATTGAGCCGTCCACTATCTGTCTCAGCGTCTGTTCTTCCTGCCTCGCCATGGCCTTGCTCGCATCTGCTGTGGAACAAGTGAAGCTACAGCACACGCATCATCGGCTTCTTGTGTAAGCGCAAAAATCGATCGCAGTTGATTGCGTTCGCGCTATCCCATGGCCATCCGGAATTGTTGTGCGGCGAGCGCAAGAGCAGGCGAGCACAATGCAGGTCGGGATGGTTCGTGCCGTGTGCCGGCAGACCATCCCGACCTGCGAATGCAAAACGCCGCGCGGGCGGCCTTTGCCTTGTTTTAATGCAGGGTGGTGTTCGTCACCAGAGCCCCGTGCCGCCCGCGGGGCGTGGCTTTGGTGACGGCGCCTTTCCCTTTGCCTGCCTTGGCGCTTTTGGTGGGGCTCTTGGCCTGGGCCTTGTTCGCCGTTTTCGCGCTTGCCTTGCTCACGCCCTGCACGCCGCCCTTGGTCGCGGTCTTCTTGCCGATTGTCGATTGCGCGGGTCGATTAACGCGGCCTTTTGTGGTGCCGGCGGATTTGGCGGCGGCTTTCGCCTTGTCCGAAGTTGCCCGCTTGGTGGTACTGGTCGTCGTGCTTTGGGCCGGTGTCGCGACTTTGCCGCTTGACTTCGCCGGCTTGGCTGACATGGTGCCTTGCGAAGCGGCACCACTGCCTGCCTTGGCGGACCGTCGCTCAAAGCGTGCCAGCGTTTCCTCGAAAATTTTTTCCTTTGACATCGCTTCCTTCAGATTGGCCGAGGGAGCGGTGCCGCGTTGTGTGGTGGAGGACGCCTTGCTGCGCTGCCGTTCCAGCATGGTGTGATATCTGTCCCGGGCCTTGCGTGCCCGCTCCTTCCGCTGCAGGAGTGCCTTGTCGCTCAATTCACCGACCAGGGGCGGGAAGCTCTCATTGATCAGCTTGAACTCGGTATCGGAAACCAGTCGTTTTGCGGTCGATCGTTGAATCGGCATGTGTATCTCCTTGTGAAAAGATGGGAGTGAGATAACACGCACACCAGAAAGTTTCCATTTTTGATAACAAGAAGTGACTCCGCGCGAATTATTGGATTGATCTTCACGCCGATGGCCACCCTGGCTCCGGCATACACACCTATTGAACAGGCCCGTTCACATCACTGCAGCGCTGCACGGACCAGCGGAGCCAGCGGCGTGGTCGGGCGACCGATGAGCTGGCTCAGCTGGCGGCTGTCGTCGAACAATCCACCCTTGGAGGCGCCGACGTCGGATTCCGCCAGCAAAGTGGCGAGCCCTTCGGGCAAGCCCGCACCGATCAATACGGACCTGAACTCCGCTTCGGGAAGATTTTTATAGGCGACGGGCTTGCCTGCCTGCCGTGCAATCTCTGCAGCGAGCTCCGCCAATGTATATGCCGCATCGCCCGCCAATTCATGGACACGGCCGGCCTGCTGGTCGAGCGTGAGCACGGCGGCTGCTGCGGCGGCATAGTCGGCCCGGGCCGCGGAAGCGATGCGTCCTTCGCCGGCACTGCCGAGGTAGACGCCGTGCTGCAGCGCTGCCGGGATGCTGGCAAGATAGTTTTCCGTATACCAGCCGTTGCGCAGCAATACGAACGGGATGCCGGAGGCGCGCAGCATGGATTCGGTTTCCTTGTGCTCGGCGGCCAGAGGCAATGGCGAGGTATCGGCGTGAAGAATACTTGTATAGGCCAGCAGTTTCACACCGGCGCGCTGCGCGGCGTCGATCACGGCGCGGTGCTGTGGGACGCGCCGCCCCACTTCGCTGGAAGAAATCATGAGCAGCTTGTCCGCTCCCTGCAGCGCTGTGTGCAGGGTCTCGGGCTGATCATAGTCGGCGTGCCTGACCTGAATCCCGCGCGCGGCCAGGTCTTTGGCTCGATCGGGATTGCGCACGGCGGCAACGATCTCATTGGCGGGCAGCTTCTGAAGCAGAGAATCGATAACCAGGCGGCCAAGCTGGCCGGAGGCAGCAGTGATGACGATCATGTCGGAACTCCTTGATGGATACATGGAGCCGGTATAATAATGCTCAAGCTAACTTAAAGTAAGTACGCACAAAAAGGTAAGTGTCAATGAGCAAGAACGCCGAAAAAAATGCAGGAAAGCCGTCCCGCCTGTCGGCAAAAATGCAGCGCGGGAATCTGTTCTCCGAGAAGTGCCCGTCGCGAGAAGTGCTGAAGCATGTGACGAGCCGCTGGGGCGTGCTGCTGCTGGTTGCGCTGCTCGGCGGGACGCATCGCTTCAGCGACTTGCGCCGCAAGGTGAACGGCATCAGCGAGAAAATGCTGGCCCAAACGCTGCAGTGGCTGGAGGCCGACGGATTTGTGGAACGCATCTCCTACCCGGTCGTGCCGCCTCACGTGGAATACACGCTGACCCCAATGGGCCGCGCGGTCGGGCAAAGGGTGGAGTCGCTGGCCGACTGGATCGAGGGAAATCTGCCGAAGATCATGGCCGCGCAACGGGCAGGAGCGGACGCGCGATAATCGACGCGAGACCCGCTGCGTCAAGCAATGCGGTTGAGCTGCCCCGTCTTGTGCAGCCGGTAGCGGGCGAAATCCTCAGCCAGAAACAACTGCCCGGGATAATTCGCCGCCGCTTCGGCACGAATGTCTTCGATGGAAGGCGAGCGGCTGGCGTCCGACTGATAGCGCGGGCTGAAATGGGTCAGCACCAGATTCGGCAGCCCGGCCGAACGCGCGAAGGAAGCGACTGCCGCGGCCGCGCTGTGACGCACGACGCTGCCGGCCTTGTCCGCCATTGCTTTTGTATAAGTGGCTTCATGGACGAGAGCTTGCGCCTGCCGGCATGCCTCGCCTAACAGCTCGGGACGATCGTTGTCGCCGCCGATCACAATGCGCCTGGGCGTATTCGGAAAATAAATATAGTTGCTGCTCTCGAGCGTCCGGCCTTCGTAAGCGACATCCATGCCGTTTCTCAGCTGCCCCCAGACAGGCCCGCGAGGGATGCCCTGTGCCTCGAGCTTGCCGATGTCCAGACGCGCTTCGGTGCTCGCTTCGGTAAAGCGGTAGGCAAAGGAGGGCACTCGATGCGAGAGAGGATAGGCATCGACCAGCCAGTGATTGATCTCCCACTGCGCGAGCGATTCGGCAGCCAGGAATTCCAGATCGTAGGGCAGAAGGAGCTGGGTCAGCCGCAGAGTCGACCGGATCCATTCTTCGATCCCGTTCGGTCCGATGATCCGCAACGGCTTGTTTCTGCCATGCATACCCGCGCTGGCGAGGAGCCCCGGCAAGCCATAGCAATGGTCGCCATGCACATGCGTGATGAACACCGCATGCAGATCATGCAGTGACAGCGGCGCGTGCAGAAGCTGATGCTGCGTGCCTTCACCGCAGTCCACCAGGTACCAGGCGCTGCCGATTTCATCGATCAGGGCCAGGCCGGACACATTGCGCGTCCTGGTCGGTGTTCCAGATGACGTACCTAGAAAAAGCAGGTCCACGGATGTCGTCTCGATGCATCGCGTTGCAAACGGGATAGAGAATGCGCTCCGTTTCGATCCTTCGCAAGCCGCGTCAGTTCACTCGATCCGCCAGCATTCCTTGATCGCACAAGGCCGATGCCGGCAAGCACGTCAGCAGAGGTATTCGATGGCGTGCACTCGGCGCACACAAGGCGAGGGCGGCGAAGCTCTGGGTCGCTTCGCCGCAGCGTCTTATTGCACGGAAATGGCCTTGCCGGTCAGCGAGGCATCGAAAATCAGGGTTCCGGGCCAGGTCGGCCAGACCACGTCGATCGACCGGTTATTCGGATCGCCCTTCTTGGCGAAGGCGCCGATGGTTCGCATCATCGCTTTCGACAAGTCCATGCGGCCGGGGAGGTTTGCGCTCGTATTCATGATGTTGGACATCAGGGATGGGCCGAAATTGCCGAACACAAAGGGCAGATCGAACAGGTGTGCAGCACCGTAGATGTCGTTCCAGGGGGAACGAGCAACAGTTTGCGTGAAATCAAGCTTGAATCGCGGGCAGCGCATTCGGGCGGACGGGCCAAGGCTGCCACCGTGATCGCAATTCACTCACCGCGCGCAGTGGCGAGCTGATATTTCTTCAGCTTGTCGTACAGGGTCTTGCGCGGAATGCCCAGTGCGTCTGCCGCGGCGGCGACGCTGCCTTCGTTCCCGGCCAGCGCGTCGACGATCAGCATGCGCTCGAAGGCGTCGACTTTCTGCGGCAGGCTGTTGCCCTCCGTCATGGCGTCGCCCTTCGGCAATGCGGCAGTCCCGTCGCCGACACCCAGCACCAGACGATCCGCGAAGTTGCGCAGCTCGCGCACATTGCCCGGCCATTCGCGTGCCTGCCACTGCGCCATCTGCGCCGCTGTCCATTGCGGCAGCGGGCGCTGGTAGCGGATTGCCGCGCCCTGCGCGAAATGCGCGAGCAGCAGGGGGATGTCTTCACGGCGCTCGCACAGGCGCGGCAGGTCGATGCTGACCACGCCGATGCGGTAGTAGAGGTCTTCGCGAAACATCCCCTGCGCCGAGAGCTTCAGCAGGTCGGCCTTGCTGGCGGCGATGATGCGGCAGTCGATCGCCACCGCGTCGTTGCCGCCGAGGCGTTCCAGGCGGCGCTCCTGCAGCACGCGCAGCAGTTTCACCTGCAATGCCAGCGGCATGCTTTCGATTTCGTCGAGGAAGACGGTGCCGCCGTTCGCATATTCAAGCTTGCCGATGCGGCGCTTCTGCGCGCCCGTGAATGCGCCGGCCTCGTGCCCGAAAATCTCGCTTTCGAACACGGTCTCCGGCAGCGCGCCGCAGTTGATGGCGACGAAGGGACCTTTCCTGCTGCTGGCAACATGCAGCTGGCGCGCGACGACCTCCTTGCCGGTGCCGGTCTGGCCGTTGATCAGGATATCGGCCGCGGTGGGGCCGAGACTGCGGATCAGGGTGCGCACCGCTTCGATTGGCGCCGACTGGCCGATCAGCGAGGGCATGTCGGGATGTGCGGACCACGCCGCCTTGAGGCGTCGGTTCTCCAGTGTCAGCGTGCGCTTTTCCTGGGCGCGCCGCACCGTTTCCAGCAGCCGGTCTGCGGCGAAGGGCTTTTCGATGAAGTCATAGGCGCCGGCACGCATCGCCTCGACCGCCATGTCGATGTCGCCGTGGCCGGTGACCAGGATCGCCGGCAGTTCGTCGTCCAGCGTCGCCAGCCGCGTCAGCAGGTCCAGCCCGGAACATCCCGGCAGCTTCACGTCGGAGACCACCACGCCGGGATAGCCGGGCTGCAGCCAGGGCCAGGCTTCTTCCACGCTGCCGCAGGCACGCACCGAGAAGCCGCCCAGTTCGAGCGTCTGCGCAGTCGCAATGCGCACCGCCTGCTCGTCTTCGATCAATATCGCTTCAAGCGTCGTCACCTTGCTCTCCTTCCTCTTCTTCCTGTTCTGACGGCAGACGCACCACGAATTCCGCGCCGCCGTCCGCATGGTTGTGCGCCTCCAGCTTGCCGTTCATCGCCTGCACGATGGATGATGAAATCGCCAGTCCGAGGCCGAGTCCCTGGCCGGACGGCTTGGTGGTGAAGAACGGTTCGAACAAATGCTGCACCACCTGTTGCGGAATGCCCGTGCCCGAGTCGCGAATGCGCAGCACGGCGTCCGTGCCTTCGCGCTCCAGCACGGCCGTCACGGTCTTGACCGGTGCCTGTTCCACCGCATCGCAGGCGTTGCGCATCAGGTTGATCAGCACCTGCTCGATGCGCACCGCGTCGCCCAGCACCCGCACCGGCTCGCGGATGTCGACCGTGAAGCTGATGCCGCGCCGGCGGAAATCGCTTTCGAGCAGCAGCGCCGACGCTTGGATCGACTGCGCCAGGTCCACGGTGGAAATCGTGTCGTGGCTCTTGCGCACGAAACCCTTGAGCTGGCCGATGATGGAGCCCATGCGCGCACTGGCATCGCTGATGTGCGTCATGTTCTGTTTCGCCTGTTCCGGCTGTTCGCGCGTCAGGAAGGTAACCGCGTTGTCTGCGAAAGTGCGGATCGCGGCCAGCGGCTGGTTCAGCTCATGCGCAACGCCGGCCGCCATCTGGCCCAGCATCGCCAGCTTGCCCGCCTGCACCAGTTCGTTCTGCGTCGTGCGCAGCAGCTGTTCGGTTTCCTTCAGCTTGCCGTATTTGGTTTCCAGATCCTGGTTGGCTTGCAGCAGCTCCTTGGTGCGCTGCGCGATCTTGCGGTCGAGTTCCTCCGCCGCTTTCTGCAGCGCCTTGCGCGATGCCATGCTTTCTTCCAGGCGGCGTTTGCGCTGATGCATCGCCCACAGCGAGATCGCGCCGATCGCCAGCAGCAAGGCCGCCGCACCCGCCCAGTAGGCAGCGGTGCGCGTGATGCGCGCCTGCGACGGAAACAGCATCAGGTGCCAGCCGAGGCGGCCCACCGGCTGGCTGATGTAGGCGCCGAAACCGGCGCGCTCCGCCTTCGGCAGCGACGCGATCGGCTTTACCGACTGGCCGGCGTATTGCAGCGTGCCGGCGAGGATGCGTTGCGCCTCGGCGTCGAGCGGCGTCAGGCTGTGATAGTGCCAGCCGGCGCGGTTGCTCAGGAAGACCACGCCGCTGCGGTCGGCCAGCGCGATCGGCTCTTCGCTCTTCTGCCAGGTCTGCTCGAATTCCGCCAGGCTGATCTTGACCGCCATCACGCCGATCGGCGCAGCCGAGCCGCGCGGCGCGTTGTGCGCATACACAGGCTGCGCGATGAAGTAGCCGGGCTCGCTGGTGGTGCTGCCGATGCCATAGAAGCGGCCGGCGTTGCCGCGCAAGGCTTCGCGGAAGTAGGGCCGGTAGCCGAAGTTCTTGCCGACGAAACTGAGCCGCTGGTCCCAGTTGCTCGCGGCCAGCGTGTTGCCATCGCGATCCATCAGATAGAGTGCGCCGACCTTGGCCTGGGTCTGGATCGATTGCAGCGTCAGGTTGAGGCGCTGGATGACCGCTTCGTCGCCGGGATGCGTCAGCGCTTCGGCGACGTCGGGTTGATAAGCCAGCGCGAACGGCAAGGTTTCGAATTTCTCCAGCACCGATTCGAGGTCGAGCGCGATGATCTGCAACTGCCGCTCGCCGGCGGCGTTGATGTCGGCAGCGGCCTTGTGCGCACCGGTGAGGTAGGTCGCGAACACGACGAGCGCGGCGCATAGGACGCCCGCGCCGATCAGGCCGACATTTTTTCTTGCGCTCATGCGGGGTGCGAGGCCGATGCCATCGCTATTGCTTGTAGACGCCGCAGTTGACGATCAGGTCGCCGACACGCTCGAAATACATGGATTTCGATTCGATCTGCTTGGTCTCGGGATTGACGAACTTGTAGTCCTGCCAGCCCTTGCCCTTGGTCCTGGCCAGCTCCATGCGTTCGCGCATGAAGAATTTTCCGTCGGCGTCCTTCAGGTCGATCAGATTACGGCCTTGCATGCGCACATTGGCGCCGTGCGCCAGCGTCTTGGCGTTCAGGTCGTTGATGGTCACATACAGGTCGCGGTCGCGGAACTGGCCCTGCACGTTGTTGACTTCCGCAATGGCTTTCTCGGTGCCATTGGCCTTCATGTATTCAATGACCTTCTTGACCATCGCAACTGCTTCCTCGGGCGTGCCGCGGTCCGCAGCGGATGCGTTGATACCGAATGTCGCGGCTGCGAATACAAACAGTAACTTGATCAATGCTTTCATGTTGTCTCCTTGGTTGTTCATTCGGGTGGCCGTACGCACGGTGTGATCGTTTGCGATCGCTTGCGTGCCAGTCCCCTTTATCGGTTATCGGCGGGATTGCCGTGATACTTGAACTTCAGTCTACTGCAGCCATGCGCAATTCGTCATCATGATGCCGCTGCTGCTCTTCCATCACCAATTGGCCGAGCAGGTATTTCAGCGCATTGAACTCCGGCGAGGCCGGATCGCGCAGGCGCGGCAGCTTCACCTGCATGTCTCGCTTGACCGTGCCGGGGCGATACGTCATCACGACGATGCGGTCGGCGAGGTATATCGCTTCCTCGATGCTGTGCGTGACGAAGATGATGGTCTTCTTCAGTTCCGCCCAGATGCGCAGCAGTTCGTCCTGCAGGTTGCGGCGCGTCAATGCGTCGAGCGCGCCGAAGGGTTCGTCCATCAGCATGATGGGCGAGTCGAGCGCCAGCACGCGCGCAATCGCCACGCGCTGACGCATGCCGCCCGACAGGTCTTTCGGAAAACGGTTGCGGAAATCGCTCAGACCCAGCTTCTCGAGCAGCTGCAGCACGCGCGCCCGGATCTCGCCCTGGCGCATGCCCTTGATCTCGAGGCCGAAGCCGACGTTCTGCTCGACCGTCATCCAGGGGAACAGCGCGTATTCCTGGAACACCATGCCGCGCTCCGGCCCTGGTCCCGTGACCGGCTTGCCGTCGACGCTGATGAGGCCGGAGGAGGGCGGAGAAAAACCGGCAATGGCATTGAGCAGGGTCGACTTGCCGCAGCCGGAAGGTCCGAGCAGGCAGACGAACTCGCCGCTCGGAACCTCGAGCTGGATGTCCTTGAGTGCGACGACTTCGCGCTCGCCGGTCTTGAATACCTTGTTGACGCCTTCCACCTTGATCTGTGCTGGGCTCATATCAGTTCTCCAGTCCGCGGTGCCACCGCAGCAAATGATTGTTCAGTTTGTTCATGCCGATGTCGATCGCCAGACCGAGCAGGCCGATGCTGATCATGCCGGCGATGATCTTGTCGGACCAGAAGTATTCGCGCGCTTCGAGAATGCGGAATCCGAGGCCGTTGTTCACTGCGATCATCTCCGACACGATGACCACGATGAAGGCGGTGCCGATGCCGATGCGCACGCCGGACAGGATGTAGGGCACCGCTGCCGGCAGCATCACGCGCAGGAACATGGTGCGCTGATTGGCGCCGAGATTGCGCGCAGCGCGCAGGTAGATGCCGTCCACGTGGCGCACGCCGGCGATGGTGTTCATCAGTACCGGAAAGAAGGCGCCGAGCGCGATCAGGAATACCGCTGGCGGATCGCCCAGTCCGAACCACAGGATCGCCAGCGGGATGTAGGCGATCGGCGGAATCGGCCGGATCACCTGCACCAGCGGATTCAGCCATGCATAGACGCGCTTGCTCGCGCCCATCGCCAGTCCGAGCGGCAAGGCCAGCACCGCGCCGAGCAGAAATCCCGCCACCACGCGATACATGCTGCCGATGGTGTCGCGGATCAGTTCACCCGAGACGGCCCACGCCAGCCAGGACTCGGAAGACGGCGAATACGGCTCCATCGGCAGCAGATACTGGATCCACTTGCTCACCACCGCCAGCGGCGAGGGCAGCACCTGCTCGTTGGCCAGGCCCGACACGGCGGCGGCTTGCCAGAGTGCGATCAGGGCGATCGGCACGATCAGTCCCGCGGCGATTTCTCGCCAGTCGATTTTTTTCATGATGGTCTCCTCACTGGATGTTCAGGCTTTTCTTGGCGCCGTCGAGCAGGTCGAGCTTGACCCATTCCTTCGCGACCGGCGGATTGCTCATCCTGCCGACCTTGTACTTGTTCATGACCTCGGTCGTGATCTGGATATGCTCGGGCGTGACGTCGTAGGAATAGGGCGAATTGCCGATCGCGTTGTAGAAATCATCCTTGCTGAGCTGGCCCTTGAAGATGGTCTCGCGTACATACTTCTCTGCGACATCCTTGTTGTCGATGAAGGTCTTGGTGGCCTGCACGAAACAGCGCATGAAGCGTTCCGCCACCGCGCGACGTTCGCGGTAGAACTTCTCCGTCATTACCATGGTGCGCACCGGTTCGCCGACCGCGGTGTCGTAGGGCTTCAGGATCTCCACGCCGTAGCCCTTGCTGATGGCTTGCGAGCTTTGCGGCTCGCTTTGCATGATGGCGTCGACGTTCTTGCCGAGCAGCGCCTGGTTAAGGTCGGGAAAGGCGAGATAGATGATCTGCACATCCTTGCCCGGCTGGTCCGACATCGTGAGACCGGCCTGCGCGAGTTCCGCCGCCAGCAGCACTTCATGGATGCCGCCGCGCGTGACGCCGACCTTCTTGCCCTTCAGATCCTTGACCGATTTGATGCCGTTGTCGCTGCGTGCCAGCAAGCGCGCGCCGCCCTTGGCGAAGCCGGCGACGATGTAGATCGGCGCACCGTTGGCGCGACCGGAAATCGCCGCTTCGGAAGCGGTCGCGCCGACATCGAGTTCGCCGGCGAGGATCGCCTGCATCACGTCGGGACCTTTGGCGAAAACGCGTTCCTCGACCTTGATGCCGCACTTCGGTGCGATCTCCTTGATATAGGACACCGCACCGTAATGCGCGAACTTGAGATTGCCGAGGCGGACCACGTCCTCCGCATGCGCGGACGTGGCACAGGTAACGATCAATGCGAGCAGGGTATGTTTCAGTATTGGGGTCATGCGAGTCTCCTTGAATGATGACGATCTTGTTTGTTGCGTGGCAGTTATTGCAGCTTCCGTGCCACTCCTTGGGATTGGTCTCAAATGCTTGATTTCATGCGGCTTTCCTGTTTTCTGCGATGCTGCGCGGTAGCGCAAACTGGCGGACTGCCGGAATGCCGCGCCGTGCGCTGGCGGAAGTCCGCCGCCGCAGAACATGTACTCAGCGAATGAAATGCCCGCCCTTGCCGATCATCGTCAGCTCGACGTATTCGCTGCCGGTGTGATCGTCCGGCGCGTAACTGACCATCAGGCCGCCGAGATCGGCATGACGTATCGATTCCAGCGCGTGGATCAGCCGCTCGCGCGTCAGGTTGCGGCCGGCGCGCTGCAGACCCTCGACCAGCACCTTGGCCGCGACGAATCCTTCCATCGCCGCATACGACACCGTGGCGCCGGATGCCTTGGCCGCGATCTTGAATTCCTGGCCCAGTCCGCTCGACACCAGATGCGGTGCCGGCGTGACTTGCGACACAATGACGCCAATGCCGTCGGCGCCCAGGCGGGAGACAAAGGATTGGGCGGAATTGTTCGACAGCGTGAGGAGCTGCGCCCGGCTGCCTTCCTTGCGCAGGCGTGTGATGAGTTCGGCGGTGGTGGCGGCGGACCCGACGATGATCAGTGCGCGCGGATCGGCCTTGAGTGCCGCGTGCACGGCGGTATCGATGTCGGGATGGGCGCGGTCGAACGCGGCGAGCAGCGCCGGTTTCAATTGATGCGCCTGCATCGCCTTCTCGAAGCCGGCCAGTGCGTCGCGCCCGAAGCCGTCGTCGACATGCAGGATGCCGATTTCCTTGAAGCCGACCGTCGTGAAATGCTCGACGGCCTTGATCACCTCGTCCTGGTATTTGGCGCGCACGTTGAAGATCAGACGGTTGACCGGCGCATGGAACAGCGCGGCGCCGGTGCTCGGCGCAATCAGCGGCACCTGCGCCGACGCCAGCAGCGGCAGGATGGCTTCGGTATGCGGCGTGCCGCGATTGAGGAACAGCGCGAGCACATGGTCCTTGCCGATCAGGGTTTGCGCATTCTTCGCCGCCAGCGCCGGATCGAACCTGTCGTCGAGCGTGCGGATCTCGATGCGGCGGCCATGCACGCCGCCCTGGCGATTGATCATCGCGATGTAGGCGTTGGCGCCTTCGTTCATTTCCTTCACCGAGCCGGCGATCTGCCCGGTGAGTCCGACCGTCTGCCCGATCAGGATGCGGTCCTCGGTCACGCCGTCCTCAGCACTTGCCGCGTGAGTGGCGGCTGATAACAACAAGGCGGCTATCCATTTCATCTGCTGTGCACGCATGTTCTTTTCCTTTTGTTGAAGAGTCAACAAGGCGAATGTCTCCCTTCGCCTGCCTTTGATGTGTGTGCTGCGTGGCAGGTCTTGCAGGCTTCGTGCCATGTGGAAGGAATGCGGCAAGTCGTTGAATTTACGGATGTTATTGAGTGAAAAGGGGAGGTGGGGCGATGCTGGCGCGGCGAAAGGCCGGAATTGTCAGCGCCGGGATTGCGGTGTTCCGCCCTCGCTCTCATTGTTGACGCGGACAATCGTGGGTTACACGAGGCTTGAAAACAGCGGTTTTTTATTTATAGGCGTGTTTCGCCTTCTGCATCCCGGGTTGGATTACGCATGCCGCGATGGGAGAAAGAACTGCAGATGCATATTCGTCGCGATGCGCAGTCGCGTACCTGTTCCATGTTTCAGTGCCTGGCGATGCATGGATGCCGGCGCTTTTGCATACATGACGCCTCCTCATCCCCGACAACGAAATCTTTGTGGCTGGCAGAGGCCTGAGTCAGCGTGCCAGCCGTGAACAGGCTTTACTGCATCTCGTCCAATCCGCATATCGCATTCTTTCCATGGCTATGAACAGGATATCCGTAACGCTTGCCCCACCAACAGCGTTATATACGGCCGAATTTCAACAGCCTGCTTGGGCGCCGCCCGCGCAGACTACTGCCGCATATGTCGCAGACGCCGCATGACCAGCTTCTGCCACTCCGGCTGGCCATAACCCGCCACCAGATCGCGCTTCAATGCCATCAGGCTGGATGCGGCGTCCGCCAGGCCGATTGCCTCGATGAAGGGTGCATCCACCACGACAAATTGCTGGCCATAGGGAAACAGGCAGAAGCTTTCGCGCGACTGCAAGGCAGTCAGCGCATCCGTATACGCCGCGAACCAGTGGTTCATGAACACGGTGCACGACTTGTCGTACCAGAGCGTCCCCATGTCGTCGCCGGCACGGGCTTCGCCACCGAGAACACGGCGCGCGTGTTCCCATTGATCGAAGCCCGCTTCGGCTGACACGATGTTCAGGCACAGCGACAGCGTCCAGTGTTCCGGTATCGCCCAGCGCCGACTTTTAGAGACACTTTGCGCGCGACCGAGTGCGTCCGCATCGGCTCGCGCGATTGCGTTGAGCAACAGGCGCGCACGGATCTTGAGTTCCTCGATGGGCGTGGTCATGGCATGTCCTCGAACGTCATCGGCGGCCGGCCTTCAATGACGAGCGCGTGATGACGCTTCTCCATCGCGGCCACCGTCTTGTCATGCGTGAGCCAATAGAAGGGCGCGGCGTCCAGTCCATCGAGCACGCGCCTGGCAAAATCCTCCGCCGGTTCCGCTGCGCGCATGGCCTGCTCAAGCATGGACGTGAGCCTGTCCGACTGCACCGCAGCGCTTTCCTTTTTCGCATTGACAATGATGTTGCTGCGGACCATGCCGGGACACAGCACATGCAGGCTCACGCCGGAACCCTGCGTCTCGTAATACAGGCTTTCCAGCATGCTCAGCAAGGCAGCCTTCGACGCGCGATACAGCGGTGCGCCGGGATAGGTCAGTAGTGCGGCTGCCGATGCTGTCACCACGGCCGTGCCGCCGGCGGCTTTCAAGTGCGGCCACCAGCAGCGCAGCGTGTTGAGCGGCCCCATGGTATTGACGTCCCACGCGCGTTGCCAGTCATCATCGCTTGCGCCGAACACGGAACCCGGCGCAGCGATGCCGGCGTTGGCAAACAAATAGTCCAGCGGACGGCCGGCATAAGCGTCCGCCAGCGCCTGCATGGCGCTCGTGTCGCGGATATCGAATTGCGCGGCCGTGATGCCTGGCATCGACGCGAACGGGCAGGGGTCCTTGTCGATGGCGATCACATCGACATCGCGTTTTGAGAGTTCCGTGGAGAGTGCGAGCCCGATGCCTGAAGCGGCGCCGGTGACTACGGCAAGTGGTCTGGTCATGTCATCTTCCTATTCGCTGTGTGGCTTCCCGCTGAGCCGAACGAATGGGTCGATCACATCCAACATGGAGATGAGAAACGAAGGGTGAGAGCCTCTTTTGCGGGACGGCGTCCCTTAACGCCGCAAACGAGCTGTGATTGTGGCACAGGCTTTCGGGGGATGTAAAGCGCGGAGATGGCGGTGATCCCTTCAAACGAATTTGTCGCTTTCGTCATCAGTCGGCAGAATGCGAGGATTGGCATCGACATGCAGGCGCCGAGCCATGCAGGTTCTTTGCGCCTCCCATGGAAGGGTGATTGTGGTTGCAACTCCGGTGTGGCAGGATGCGGAAATATCGTCCTGGCAAGCTTGTTGGGCATTCGCTACTTCATGGAGGTTTAATGGATACATCATTGGTGACAACTGCGCTGGAATTGCCCGGCTACGACATCGTCGGCAACATTGGCGTGGTCCGGGGCATTGTGGTCAGGTCGCGATCCATTGTGGGTTCCTTCTTCGCCGGTCTGCAGACCGTCGTTGGAGGCAACATCACGGTCTACACGAATATGTGCGAGCGGGCGAGAAGAGACGCTTTTCAACTCATGTGCGTCCAGGCGGATAACCACGGCGCAGACGCCATCATCGCAATGAAATACGACGCCACCGAAGTCATGCGGGGCGTGACTGAAGTTCTATGTTATGGAACTGCAGTCACGGTTCGGAAGCGCTGAGGAAGAAACGATGAAAAAACTGTTTGTCACGGGCATCGGAGTGTTTGCCCTTTGTGTGCTGCTCGGCATTGCGCAGCTTTGGTTCGCGCCGTGGAATTACGACGTTTTTATCAAAATCGAACTCACTCTCTGCGGCGTATTGGCGCTGATCGTTGTCTGCTGGTTTGCCGTTAGAGAGTACGCGGAATACAAAGTCACACGAAGCGGCAAGCATATGGACCGCCCATGAGCTTGGCCGCTCCTCGATGGATGAACAATTTCATATGAATCAAGTCAAAAATCCATTCTGTTTTCCATCGAGCCTTCCATGCCGAGTTCGTCACATGCGCGCCGGGCGCCGGGAGGTCGCGCGGTTCGCGCCAGATCTTATGTCGTGAAAGCGTCACCCGTCCACGGCAAAGGCGTCTTTGCCACCCGCATGATTCCCGCAGGCAGCCGCATCATCGAATACCGCGGCGAGAGAATCGACTGGGCAGAAGCGGAGCGCCGCGCCGCGGAAAAAGGCGGGCCGCTCAATCACACCTTCTTCTTTTCCCTGCACGACGGCCGCGTGATCGACGGCGGGCGTCGCGGTAACGCTGCGCGCTTCATCAATCATGCCTGCGAGCCGAATTGCGAAGCGCTTGAGCACGAGGATGGGCGCGTTTATCTTTATGCCTTGCGGCCAATCGAGCGCGGCGAGGAACTGAGCTACAACTATGCGCTGATCTACGAGGGGCGGCACACGCCGGCCGTCAAACGCGCCTTTGCCTGCCGTTGCGGCACGCCCGGTTGCACCGGCAGCTATCTGGCGCCGAAGACGCGGCGCAAGGCAAAGAGATAGCGGAGGGATACATTCCGGCCTCCTGTTCTCGATAAAAAAGAGCGCCTTCCGGTTTCGCGGAAAGCGCTCAACGCACCAGGGGAGAAAACGACAGGGGGAGTAAAGCCTTAAATGCCGGGGTTAGCCAGATAGGCTGCGATATCGCTTGCCTGCGTGCTCTTGATGGTCGCCGACAGGAAACTCATCCCACCCTTGTTTGATGCGATGGCGTTGAGGATGGTGTTGGGTGAGTTGGCGCCGAGCAGAATCTTGTTGGTGTTCAGAGCCGGATTGACTCCGTGACAGATCGCGCAGTTGGCGGCATACAGCGTCTTGCCGTTGGTGGCAGATACGGTTGTCCCCGTTGTTGTGCCTGTCGTCGTGCCGGTCGTCGTACCCGTCGTTGTGCCTGTTGTCGTGCCGGTCGTTGTGCCTGTGGTCGTGCCGGTCGTTGTGCCGGTCGTTGTGCCTGTGGTCGTGCCGGTCGTCGTACCAGTCGTTGTACCTGTGGTCGTGCCGGTCGTCGTACCAGTCGTTGTACCTGTGGTCGTGCCGGTCGTCGTACCAGTCGTTGTGCCTGTGGTCGTGCCGGTCGTCGTACCAGTCGTTGTGCCTGTGGTCGTGCCAGTCGTCGTACCGGTCGTCGCGCCTGTCGTCCCGCAACTCAGCACAAGGGCCTTCACCTGAATGCTGCTATCGCAGTCCCTCGCGAAACTGCCGCTGGCGCAGGCCTCGTGTTCGATTTCGTCGGAAACCGTGCGAATCTCGCCCAGCCTGGTCACGAGATCGTCGTCGATGCGACTGGCTTCGGTGTGGTCCTGGTCATGTTCGTGCTCCGACTCGGTTTGGCAAGCGGTGGCGTTCGCGGCTGCGCCGGCACCGGCACGCCTGGATTTTTGTGCACTGACGACGAGCAGACGGGCGATCTCGCCGGCTTTCCTGTGTTCGGCGCTCTGGGAGCGTTTGGCGATGAAGTCATCGAACATGGAGATATTCAGGCCAGTTTGCGTCTTGACATAGGCTTCCGCGGCTTCGACGCCGACTTTGTCGCGGCGGATCTTGGCCTGCACCATGTCGGTCAGCGGGCTGATCACGTCGTGCCTGCCCGCCGGCGCCATCAAGGTATACGGCGTGGTGACCGGCCCGGTGTCGGCGTCGGTGGCGTCCGTGCCCACCATCGCGACCAGTCGCGCGTTGGACACGTCGGTCGTGCCGACGTCCAGCGTGACCTTGCCGTTGACGTCGGTACGGCCCTGGATTTCGCCCGTATCGCAGACGCCGTTGCTGTTGCTGTCGACGCAGACCAGCGCGTTCTGGACCAGGCCGTCCATGACGGTGGGCGTCAGCGTGCTGCTCGCTGTCCCCGGCGTGCCTGGGCCTCCGCCGCCGCATGCGGTGAGCGTCATGACGGCAGTGGCGATCAGGCCCAGGGTGAATCGGGATGCGGAATTTTTCATGATGCGGCTCCTCTGTTTAAGGCGGTAATAAAAAGTCCGTCAGGACCGTGGGTCATGCTTGTTGGCGAAGCTGGTCGCCGATGTCGGCAGTGCCGTTGCGCACCACCTGCCCGTCGTGTTGCACGGCCAGATAACGCACGTTCTGGGTTTGCAGCCAGTCGATGGCCTCCGGGCCTTTCAGCATGGCGATGGTTGACAGCGCGCCGGCGGTCGTGGCATTGGCCGCCAGGATGCTCACCGACTGCCAGTGCGACACGGGCCAGCCGGTATGGGGATTCAGGATGTGGCAATAGCGCTGTCCTTCGTGCATGAAAAAGCGTTCGTAGTCGCCGCTGGTGGTCAGGCCGCCGCGCGCCAGCGGCAGCAGTGCCAGCGGCGCTGCGGGCCTGGCCGGATCGGGCCGCGGATGCTGGATCTCGACCAGCCAGGGCTCACCTTCGTGCTCCGGCAGACCGCGTGCGCCCAGTGCGTACAGGTCTCCGCCGAGATTGACCAGCGCGTGCGCGATGCCGTGGCCTTGCAGGACCGCGGCAGCGCAATCGACGGCGTATTCCTTGCCGAATCCGCCGAAGTCCAGCTCCATGCCGGACAGCGACAATCGCAGCTTGTTGCCGTCGCGCTCGACGTGTTGCCATCCCACCAGCGGCATCAGCGCATCCAGCGCTGCGGGTTCGGGCAGGCGGCCCTTGCGGAAATCCCAGGCACGGCGCAGCACGCCCGAGGTGATGTCGAACAGCCCGTCGCTCAGCATCCAGAGCTGCTGCGCGAAATCCAGCAGGCCGGCGGTTTCGGCATCCACGTCCACAGCCTGCGCCCCGGCGGCCCGGTTGATGCGGCTGATGACACTCGTCTCGCGGTAGCGCGAAAACTTTTCCTCGATGCGGCGCACTTCGGCGATGGCATCCGTGGCGGCCCGACGCATGGCGCGCTCATCCTGGCCATCCATCTGCAGGCTGCAGGGAGAGGCCATGGACTGGAAGTCAAAACGCAGGGTTCGCCAGCGGCTCATTGGTCACCTTCAGAAGCGATGGGTCAGGCCGACCTGCATGAAGCGCGCGCGGAAGGGATCGAGGCCGGGGCTGCCATTCCCGCCCAAGCGCATTCCGGACGTCTGCCGATAGGTCTCGACCTTGATGTCGGCGCTCGTGTCCGGCGTGAAGGCGTAGGCGACCTTCATCGACAGCGTGGTGGCGCCGAAGGCGGCGAGCCGCTGGTCGAAGGATTTGTCGCCCGGCACGGCAATCGCGCCGAGGATGGTGGCGGTCATGTCGTATCCGCCCTGGGCATCGAACTTCGGATCGAGGTAGAAATGCGCCGCGCTTTGCGTGTAGTAGCGCACGCCCGGCGTCAGGGTCCACTTGCCCGCTGGCTGCACCCAGTCCAGGCCCACGGTATGCGATTTCACGCCGAAGGTATCGCTGTAGTAGCGGTAGCTGCTGCGCAGCGCGGCGCCGAACTGTTCGACATAGTGGTTCCAGCGCACCAGGCCGATCCACGCATTGCGTTCGCCGGGCCGCTGGTCGAACGACTTGTAGGGGTCGTTGAAGTAGCCGTGTCCGGTGCTGCGCGTGATGTTGAGTTGCGCGATGTCCGCGGGAGTCAGCACCTGCGTGACGCCGGCCATGATTTCATGGGTGCGCTTGCGCTGGTTGATCGCCGTGTTGACGCCGTTGGAGGTGTTGTCGATCCGGTCGATCGAGGTGCCGTAGCCGAGCGTCCAGGTGCGGTTGTTGTCCTCGGAAGACCAGCGGCCGTCGATGCCGAAGGCGCGCGAAGTGTAGTCGTGTTCGTCCGAGTACGCCACGCTCGCCGACACGGCGGCACGCGGCATGTAGCGCGTCACCTTGAAGTCGCCGGCCTTGCGCTCGTCGCTCATGTTGCTGGCGCCCGAACGCTGCGTATGCATGCGCGGCGACGCGCCCGAGACGCTGTCGGCCACGGCGGAACCTTCGATCGACCATTCGCCGGCGACAGGTGCCTGCACATAGACCTGCGGCGCGTTGACCTTGACGCGCTCCCAGCCGGGCTGGCTGTCCTTGTAGCTGCCGTACTTGACGCCGATGGTGGTTTTTTCCGGGGCGTTTTCCGCCGATGCGTTCGATGGCGCGAGGGCGCTCAGCGCCGCCAGGCCGGGCAGCATCAGCGACGCGAGCAGCACGCCGGTCGCGGCCTGTGGACCGTGGGAATTCTTCGTCATGGGTTCGTCCTCTAGTTGCATCCGCAGCCGCCACCGCCGACGCCATAGCCGCCGCTGGAGTTTTCCTTGCTGCCGTAGATGTGTTGCACGAAGCGCTGGTCGAGCGGATCGCCTTCGAAAGTCATGGCCGGCTTGGCGAGATTGCCTTTTTCCCAGGGGCTGACCTGGCCGAGATTGGCGCAGCCGCCGAGCAGCGACAGGCCCGCGAGGGACATCAGGAGGAGGGCCGTCTTCATCATTGATCCTTCAGATTGAGCGCGGTCTTGATGTGGCGCTCCAGTTCCTCGCGCTTCTCTTCCTTGAAGCCGCCGTGCACCATCAGCACCTTGCCGTCCGGCCCGATCAGCATCGAGGTCGGCATGCCCTTGATCGCATAAGCGTGCGGGACCTTGCCGGCCTGGTCGAAGGCCACGTCGAAGCCGGCGGGGTTGGCGCTGAGGAATGCCTTTGCGTCGTCGGGCTTCTGATCGACGTTGACCGCCACCACCCGCAATCCCTTGCTGCCATAGCGGGACTGCATCTCGTTCATCCACGGAAACGACTGCTTGCAGGGGCCGCACCAGGATGCCCAGAAATCCAGGTAGACGGTCTTGCCCTTGAAGTCGCTGAGCTTGACGGCGCTGGCCCGGCCGGGCAGTTCGAAATCGGGAGCGGACTGGCCGGTTTCGACGGCCTGCGCCGGAACGCATAGCAGCGCCGCGAAGGCGACGCCGGTCGCCATGACCGCTGGTAGGTGGAGATTTTTCATCGTCGGTAGCTCCTTGCGAAGTGGGAAAACGCGGAAAAGGCTTGCGTTGAATTCGATAATTTGGGAAAATTTCCCATAAATAGTCAGCGATTTGAAACGTGCTGTCAAGCAACCCGCTGACAAATTCGTAAGCAAATGTAAAAACCTGTTCAGGGTCTTTTTCAGGCGGGCGCAGCCTTGTAAAAAAACCGGAACAGGTTCCGAGCGGGCATAATTCCTCCTTTCCGGCCATATCGAAAACCTTCATGAGCGCGCGCAAACCACCTGCCGAACCCGAAGCGCAGCCCGCCTCGGGCCTGCCCGAGCCGGCGCTCGCGGCAGAGGCCATCGCACGCCTTTTGCAGCCGTTGGCGCGGCTGATGATTGACCACGGCCTGCAACTGCCTTCCATGGTGGAACTGCTGAAGAAGGCGCTGGTGGATGAAGCCGTCGGCGCCTACGGCCTGGCCGACAAGGGCAGCTCGGACGCCCGCATTGCGATCCTGACCGGCGTCCATCGCAAGGACGTGAAACGCCTGCGCGATACGCCGGCCGCTGCCGATCCGGCACCGCCCATGGTGCCCGTGGCCGCATCGGTGGTGGCACGCTGGATCAGCGAGCCGCGCTTCCTGACGGCGGAACAGACCGCCCGCCCGCTGGCGCGCACGCCGAAGCGGGGCCATGCCGGCGAGCCGGACTTCAGCACGCTGGTCGCCGAGGTCACGCGCGACGTGGGCGCGCGCGCCGTGCTGGACGAGCTGGATCGGCTGGGTGTGGTGGAACTGAGCGAGGACGGTTACGTGCATCTCAAGTCGACATCCTTTGTGCCGAACAAGGGCTTGAGCGAATCCTTCCATTTCCTCGCAGCGAACGTCAGCGACCACCTCGCCACCGCCGTCCACAACCTGGCACCCGGCCGGCGCAATCCGCTGATGCTGGAGCAAAGCGCCTTCCTGGAGAATCTCCCGCCTGTCGAGGCCGAGCAGCTGCAGCAACTGGCGCGCCGCCTGTGGAGCACCGCCCTGCAGCAATTCCTGCAGATGGCGTCCGCCGCGAAGCAGCGCAGCGCCGGCAGCGAGGGAGCAAAACACCGGATCCGCTTCGGCGTCTATTTCCACGACGCGCCCCAGCCCGACACCGCATCCAACAGCAAGGCGGCCAAAGCGGCCGCGTCGAAAACCAGACGAAAGAGGTCAACATGAAACCTTGGACAGTGAGACTGTCGCGGCGCAGCGTGCTCGCCATTGCCATATCGGCCCTCGTGGCCTGCGGGGGCGGGACGCAGGTCGGAATGCCTGGCACGGGCGGCACCGGCATGTATGCGCAAGGGTCGATCTCCGGTTTCGGCAGCGTCGTGGTCAACAACATCAAGTTCGATGACGTGAATGCGACGGTTCAGGTGAACGGCATGGCGGCGCGCTCGTCCGACCTGCGCATCGGCATGGTGGCCAGCGTGCAGGGACAGCGCGGCGCGACGCCGACCCTGGGTACCGCCGAGCGGATCGAGGTATGGTCGGTGGCGCAGGGCGTGATTTCGCAGCTTGCCGCCGGTCAGTTCACGCTCAACGGCATGACCATCAAGACCGACAGCGGCACCATGTTCGACGGCGTTGCCTCGGCGGCGCAGTTGTCGCCCGGCTTGCGCGTGGCGGTGTGGGGATTGCAGGCGAGCGCCGACGGACGCAGCTGGACGGCAACCCGCGTGGCCATCGTCCCGGACACGGCGGCCGTGAGCAGCGGCGTGGTCGGCGTGACCAGCGGCCAGCGCTTGCTCAATGGCGTCGTGCTGACCGGTACAGCGGCCGGGACATTGAACGCAGGCGACCTGGTGCGGGTCACCGGCACGCTATCTGCCGCGGGTGACAGTCTGGAGGTCGCGAGCGTCAGGCTGCAAGGCCCGCTTGCGGGAACCGCGCAGGGCGAGGGTGAAGTCGAAGGCGTCGTGACCAGTGTGCTGTCGGCCCGTCATTTCATGATGGGCAGCATCGAGGTCGATGCGAGCAGCGCGGTCCTGAGTCCGTCCACGCTGCAGATCACCGCCGGCGCCCGGCTCGAGGCCGAGGGCACGTGGCAGGCCGGCGTGCTGAAGGCGACCAAGTTGGAAGCCGAGAGCGAGCAAACGCTGACGGAAGTGGAAATCGAGGCGACCATCGAGCAATTCACCAGTGTTGCCAACTTCGTGGTGCGCGGACAGCGTTGCGATGCCTCGCAAGCCGTGATCAGTCATGGCACCGCTGCCGACCTCAAGGCGGGAATCAAGGTGAAGGTCAAGGGCAACAAGGCAGGCGATGTGCTGATGGTGACCGAGCTGGAAATCGAAACCTGACGAGGACGCCGCCCCGCCAAGGGGCGGCTTTCCGCACCGTCAGCGGATGGCGGCGGTGCTGAGCGACGCGAGGAAATCCTTCGGCGGCTGGTAACCGATCACCTTGTGCGTCACACGTGAGGTCGCGGCACTGTCAAAGAAGACGATGGCCGGCGGGCCGAACAGACCGAACCGCTTGAGCAAGGCTTTCTGTTCCGCGTTGTTGTCGGTCACGTCGGCTTGCAGCAGCCGCACCTTGCCCAGGCGTTCCTTCACCTGCGGATCGCTGAAGGTGAAATTCTCGAATTCCTTGCACGACACGCACCAGTCGGCATAAAAATCCAGCATCACCGCTTGCCCCTTTTGCTGCGCTTGCGCCAGCGCGGCATCGAGCGCCTGTGTGCTGGTCACGCGCTCGAATTGCAGGCCGGAGCGCGCGGCGGTCACAGCATTGCCGGCAGCGCCAGCAGTGCCAGGAATTGCGCGCAGATGTGCCAGTGGCTGCAGCACTGACTGCCCTCCCGACGCCGCGCCCACCAGCAGCACTATCGCCAGCGCCAGAAGACCCGCGCCTGCCGCACGCGCCGCAACCGGCGGGCTCGACTGCGATGCCGCTGCGCCAAACAATCCGAGAAGCGCAGCAGCCGTCAGCAGCCATGCCGCCCACAGCAGCATATGCACCGCAGCCGGCAGCACTGGCGACACCATCCAGACCGCAACCCCGAGAAGCATCATGCCGAACAGCTGCTTGACGCGTTCCATCCAGGCGCCGGCCCGCGGCAGCAGGCTCCCCGCCGACAGGCCGACCAGGAGCAGCGGCACACCCATGCCCAGCGCCATCGCGAACAGGGCCGCTCCGCCCAGCAGCACATCATGCGTTTGCGCGATATAGACCAGCGCACCGGCCAGCGGCGCGGCCACACACGGCCCTACAACCAGCGCCGAGACACCGCCCATGATGAAAACGCCGACAAAGGAGCCGCCCCGAAACCGGTTGGACCAGCCGGTGGCGCGGCTCTGGATTGCGCTCGGCATCTGCAGTTCGTACAAGCCGAACATCGACAGCGCGAGCGCCGTCAGCAACAGCGCAAAGGCGCCCAGCACCCAGGGGTTCTGCAGCGCCGCCGCCAGCCCTTCACCGGCCAGGCCGGCCGCGACGCCGAATGCGGCGTAAACCAGCGCCATGCCGAGCGAGTAGGCCAGCGCAAGAGCAAATCCCTTGCCGCGGCTCACGGTACCGGACTGGCCCGCGATCAGCGAGGACAGGATGGGCACCATCGGCAGTACGCACGGCGTGAACGACAGCAGCAGCCCGGCCAGCCAGAACATGCCCATCGTGCGCAGCAGGCTCCCCGATGCCAGCGTTGATGCGATCGAGTCCGTCGCCGATGCGGCCTGCTGCGACGGCGCGGCTGAAACCGGCTGTGCCGTCAGCGGCGCGTCGTCCGCAGCGGCAAGCCCCACGCTCGCCAGGTCAAGCCTGCTCGTGGCCGGCGGATAGCACAGCCCTGCATCGGCACATCCTTGCCACCCCACGCTGACCGGCATGCTCTTGCTGCCCCTGATGAGGTGTACGTCCACATCCAGCGCTCCCTCATAGATCGCCATGGTCTTGTTGAAATTGGGATCGAATTGGTCTTTTCCGGGCGGAAGCGCGAGCGGCTCCAGTTGCACTTCCTTCGACTCCGGCTGCACCTCGATGCGCTCGCGATACAGGTGATAGCCGGGAGCGATGTCCCAATGCAGCCGCACGGTCTGCCGGTCAACCGCCTTGGCGGAGAAAGCGAACGCCTGCTCGGGCGCGAGGAAATCGTCGGCCGTGGCGCTGGTTGCCAGTCCGGCAAGAAGGATCAGGCCGAACAACAGCCTGCGAGAAATTCTGGTCCAACACACGCTGATCCACATACATTAGCCTCCATCCACACGACACGAAGCGTGGGTCGTGAGATTTTAGGGAAAATTTCCCTAAAATAAAAGTGGATTTAACGAATGCTTACGTTTGGAGGCGTGCGGCTCGAGGACTCCGGTGGAACTGTTCCGCTTCTGACCTGGCGTCCGAGTGCGGCACTCGCCGCAAATAGCCGTTATCCCTGCGAGTTGGACGGGATTCGTGCCGAACGTTGTTTCTTTGGCTATCTGCCGGCTTCTCGCGCGGCGCGCCACACTTATCTCCATAATTCCAGACGAAAAGCGTCTTTCCCCCAAAGTTATTGGATAATGGAAATCCAGATCTCATGCGGCATGAGCGCGCCGCAGCGACGCAGATTTTTCATGAAGCAAGCGCTTGAATCGAGAGGTTGTTCCTGACGGCGGAGGATAGTCCCGCCGAGCCCGGAAAAACCGGCAGGCTTGGAAAGGGCTTGGAATCGCAATGACCGTCATCACTCCCGGTGCCCGCAGTGTGCAGGAGATCACGCGCCGCCTCGCCGATAGAGCGGCGATGATTGTATGGGAGACCGACCTCCAGGGCCGCTGCACCTACCTGAATCCGAGCGCCATGCAGGGCCTGGCCGATCCGGGCCAGGTCAGTTTCACCGACTGGCAGCGCTTCATGCATCCGGACGATCGTGCATCGGCCACGCGGGCGATTCTGGATGCCAGACAGCATCAGCGCGAATACCAGGTGAAATACCGCCTGCAATGCAGCGACGGTTCGACGCGCTGGATCATGGAAACCGCCGCGCCGCGCTTTGCACCTGACGGCAGGCTGAGTGGATACTTCGGAACCATCGTCGACGTGTCGGTCAGCCACGATGCCGTCGACCGCCTCGCGCGCAGCGAACTGGAGCATCGCCTGATGACCGAGTTCGCGGGCGACATGATTTCGCACAGCGACGCGGACAACGTCTATGTCTATGTCTCGCCTTCGCACAAGGACACGCTCGGTTACGAGGCGCACGAACTGATCGGCACCCACGTCTACGATTACATCCATCCCGACGACCTGAAGGAAGACGCGAAGCGCACGCCCGCACAGCGGCGCGCGCTGGTCAACATTCGCTTCCGCCACAAGAACGGCCACTGGGTCTGGCTAGGCGCGACCACGCGCACCATCCGCGACCCGCACACCGGGGTCAAGCTCGGGATTGTTTCGGTTGCGCGCGACATCACCGCGCAAATCGAGGCCGAGCAGGAGCTGCGGCGTCGCGAGGAACGTTTTCGCAGTCTGACCACGCTCTCATCCGACTGGTACTGGGAAACCGATACGGCACTACGCTTCACGGTGTTCTCCGAAGGCGTTCTTGACCGGCTTGGCATACATCCCGAGGAATTGCTCGGCACCAGCATCACCGCGCATGTGAAGGATCAGTCGGAGCCCGGCCTGCTTGCCGCGCTGGAGGCCATGGCGGAGCGCAAGCCTTTTCACGACCTGCTGTACCCGGCAGAACTGGCTGCCTATCCGGGGGTGGTCCGTTACCTGCGCATTTCCGGCGAGCCGTTCAGCGAGAACGGTGTGTTCTGCGGCTACCGCGGCGTCAGCCGTGATGTCACGCGTGAAGTCCGTACTGCGCGGGCGCTGGAGCGGCTGGCGACCTGCGACGTGCTGACCGAATTGCCCAACCGTGCCCGGTTGCAGGAGCGCCTCAAGGAGCGCCTGGATGCGGGTTGCGCGACGATGTGCCAGGCGGTCCTGTTCATCGACCTCGACGACTTCAAGGAAGTCAACGATTCGCTCGGCCATGCGGCCGGCGACATGCTGCTGAAGGAGGTTGCCGCACGCCTGCGGCAACTGGTGCGCGTGGACGACATGGTTGCCCGCCTCGGCGGCGACGAATTCGTGGTGCTGGCCGAGTGCAAGTACGGCGAACGATCGGCCGTTCGCCTGGCCGAGAAGCTCTGCGAGGCGGTCGACAAGCCGATCGTGATCGCCGGATATGAAGTCAAGGTTTCCGCATCGGTCGGCGTTGCCCTCTACCCGCGCGACGGCGCAAGCAGCGACATCCTGCTGCAGAATGCCGACACCGCGCTGTACCGCGCGAAGGCATCCGGCGGCAACTGCTATTGCCTTTTCACTCCGGAAATGGGCGCCGCCTCGCGCTCGCGCATGCTCTTGCAGGGCGCGCTGCGCCACGCGTTGTCGCGCAAGGAATTCGATGTCCACTATCAACCGCGCGTCGAGCTGGCAACGGGGGAAATTACCGGCATGGAAGCGCTGCTGCGCTGGAATCATCCGGAGCTCGGCCCGATCTCGCCGAACGAATTCATCCCGCTGGCCGAAGAGAGCGGCCTGATCGACGAGATCGGCGCCTGGGTGCTGCAACATGCGACACGGCAGGCGCAGCAATGGAGCGAGCACTTCCGGCGGCCTCTGCGCATTTCCGTCAACCTGTCCGCGCGCCAGTTGCGCAGCCAGAAGCTGCTGACGACAGTGATCGACGCCCTGCGCGACAGCGGATTGCCGGCAAGCCGGCTTGAACTGGAGTTGACCGAGACCGCACTGATGGAAGACCCGGAGCAGGCGGCCGGATTGCTGAAGGAATTGAAGGGACTCGGCTTGCGGCTTGCCGTCGATGATTTCGGCACTGGCTATTCGTCGCTATCCTACCTGTGCCGCTTCCCGCTCGACAGCCTGAAACTCGACCGCTCCTTCCTGCTGCAGGCGCGCCCCGAAGACGCCGGCACCTGGAAACTGGCCGAAGCCATCATTACGCTGGCGCACGCCTTGCAGTTGTCGGTCGTCGCCGAAGGCGTCGAGACGCAACAGCATCTCGACTTTCTTCGCACCACCTCCTGTGACGAGATCCAGGGCGCCTGCATCAGTCATCCGCTGCCTGTCAAGGCGATCGAGCGACTGCTGCAGGCAGGCACACGGTGCGCCCAGGTGGTGGCGTAGTGCTTACGCCGCCGTCAATTGAGGGGCGGCAGCGACTGCCGACTTTGGCTTGGAACGCGAATGCGAGGGCGGCAGGCGGCGCAGCGTGCGCAATGCCTGCACATCATGCAACACGATCGCGCGCTGGTCGACCGAGATCAGGCCGATGGAATTGAAGGCCGAAAACGTGCGGCTGACGGTCTCCAGCGTCAGACCGAGGTAGTTTCCGATTTCCTGACGCGTCATGCGCAGGTTGAACTGCTTGCCCGAGTAGCCCATGTCGGTAAAGCGTTCCGACAGGAAAACCAGGAAGCGGGCGACGCGTGCTTCCGCGCTCAGGGAGCCGAGCGTGCCGACCATCGACTGCTCGCGCACCAGTTCGCGGCTCATCACGCCGTAGATCGCGGCTTCCAGCTCGGAATGGGTGCGGCCCAGCGAGGAAAAGATCTTGAACGGCACCAGGATCACCTCGCAGTTGGACAGGGCCACGGTCTCGGTCGAGTACACCCGGGAATGAATGCCGTCGATGCCGAACATGTCGCCCTTCATCGGGAAGCCAAGCACCTGCTCGTTGCCGGCTTCGTCGATCATGACCGACTTCAGGAAGCCGGAATAGACGATGTACAGCATGTCGAAGGGCTGGCCGATGGTATGGATGCGCTGTCCAGCCTTGAATTGCATGTGCTGGAACTGCAGTTCGTCGCCGGCAACACGTGCGGACGCCGGAATGCGCAGCAGATCGCAGACTTCTTTCAGATTGGACCATAGCTTGCCCTGGCGTTGCCAGCCGGGAACGGTCGCCGTCGCGTTTGCAGAATGCAGCGTGGCGGGCCGGGTATCAGAGAGTTGTATCGTTGACATTGTTGTTCCTGTTATCGAATAAGTTATGAACAAGTACGAAACTTCTTTCAATGCATGCGATTTGCGTATGGGCAATCGGTGAATGGATTATGTCGATTGTCGGATGTAAAGAACATCGGCCAGCGGATGAAAAAAAAGGTCGGAAGTCGGGAAGCGCGGGGTAAGGCTTTTCCTACGCCGCGAAGTAATGAATTGCCTTCAGGAGCCAATTAAAAAAATGGAATGTTGAGGCGAAAATATGCTGTAATGAACCCGGTGTGTTCCCTGAACCTTTGCAAAGGAGGCAATAATGAAAAAACTGATCGGCGCGGCATTGCTCGCCCTGCCATTCCTGCTTAACTCCGCATTCGCGGCAACCGAGCAGCAAAACAAGATGGCTTCGTGCAACAAGGAGGCTGGGGCGAAGAAAGGCGATGAGCGCAAGGCCTTCATGAAGGAATGCCTGAGCAGCAAGCCGAAGGTAAGCGAAGCGCAAAAGGCGCAGCAGGAAAAAATGAAAACCTGCAATGCGCAGGCCAAGGGCATGAAAGGCGACGAGCGCAAGAAATTCATGAGCGACTGCCTGAAGAAAGACTGATGCCGCACAGACGTACCAGGCCCGCTTCGGCGGGCTTTTTTCATGCAGGCGCGCATGGCGGCATGCCGCCGGCTTTGCCGGATGATTTTCTATAATGTGCCATGGGCATATTCGATGTTTCTCTTCCCCCGGCGTTCGCCTACCTGACGGTGGCGGCCGCTGCGGTCGCGCTGGTGCGCGACGCCAGAAGCACACAGTGGCAGCGCGTTGACCGGATCGGCGCTTTTTCCGCCTGGTGCTTTTTCGTCATTGTCCTGCCTCTGCTGTGGCGCATGGATGTGCGCATCGGCAATGGCATTGCCCTGCAGTTGCTGGGTGTGCCGCTGTTTGTCCTGATGTTCGGGCGGCCCTTGGCGACGGTCGGCCTCAGCCTTGCGGTGATCGCCTCCACGGCGCTGCAGGATGGGCTGTGGGGCAATATCGGATTGAATATCCTGATGCTGGCTGTCTTTCCCGCCTGGTGCGGCGAAGCGGTGATGCGTGCGACGCGACGCTATCTGCCGCATCACATCTTCATCTATTTGCTGGGCAACGGATTTTTTGGCGCGATGGTGATGCTGGTTGCCACCGATCTGGTTTCGCTCGTTGTGTACCAGCTATGGGCAGGACCGGTCGGTGGAGATACCGTTGCCTACATGCTGCTGCTGGCCTGGGGCGAATCCTTCCTGACCGGATTTCTGCTCACGATCTTCACCGTGTACCGCCCGGAATGGGTACTGACCTTCGACGACAACGTCTACCTGCGCGGCAAGTAGTCCGTGATGAAGCTTCCCGCCTGCGCGCTCAATAGCGCCGGCTGATCGCGGTGCGGGACATGGCCGCACTGCGCCAGCGGCACGGCCCTGGCGTTCGGGGCCAGCCGTTCTATCCCGTAGATTTGCTCCAGCGTGCCGTACTCGTCGTCTTCGCCTTGCAACGCGAGCACCGGACAGCGGATCTTGCCGAGCTGGTCTTCGATATTCCAGCCGCGGAATGCCGGATCGAGCCATGCATCATTCCAGCCCCAGAACACCGAGTCGCCGTCGGTGTGATAACGCGCCAGCCTGCGCGGAAAGTCGCTGTTCAGATATGTTTCGCGCACCTTGCGAATGCCGTCCACCGTTATGTCTTCAACGAAGATGTGGGGTGCGACCACCACAATCCCGCTGACCGCGTCGGGGAAGTTCGCCGCATACAGCAGCGCGATCGAACCGCCGTCGCTATGGCCGAACAGCCAGGGGCGTTGCACCCCAAGTTGCGACAGCAGGGAAGGCAGCACTTCCAGCGCCTGCTCATGCAGATAAGACGGCGAGAGTTTTTCATCGGCCGGGCGCGGCGTCGAGCGGCCATAGCCGTAGCGCGAGTACATCAGGCCGCGCAAGCCGTGTTCATTGCAGAAGCGTTCCGGAAAGTCGCGCCACATCGCAATCGACCCCAGTCCTTCATGCAGAAAGACCACCGTCGGCCAGGGCGATGCCGTGTCGCCCAGCCATTGATACTCCAGCCTGATCGCGCGTTCCTTCCAGTCGAGGTCGGCGAATTGAATGTCATGCTTGCTGCCGTTCACGGTGTTTCCCTTGATGGTTTCCGATCTCCCCGGATTATTGCAGCTCAGGCCAAAACCTGCAGCCCGGTCCGGCGCGAAACGCGTTGCGGCGAATCCGGTTAAACTTTTTCCTCGCCATTCCTCCCGTATCCGCCAGATGAGCTCAACCACACCTTCCGCGACGCCGGCCGACGCCCGTTACGACTCATTGCTCGCCTGGTTCTTCGTGCTGGTCTGGGGCTCCGGTTATCTCGCCAGCAAGACCGGGATGCATTACGCGGCACCGTTCACCTTTCTGTCGCTGCGCTACGCCTTCGGCGTGTTGTGCCTGATTCCCTTGCTGATCATCACGCGTCCCGCGTGGCCGGCAGACCGGCGCGAACTGTTCCATGTCTGCGTGGCGGGATTGCTGATGCATGCGATCTACCTGAGCGGCAGCCACTACGCGCAGTACCTCGGCATGTCGGCAGGCGTGACAGCCCTGATCCTGGCGACGCAGCCCTTGTTCACTGCCGCGTTTGCCCATCGCGTCATGCGCGAACACCTCGGTTGGCGGCAGTGGCTGGGCGTCGCTCTCGGCCTGGCGGGGGTGATGCTGGTGGTGTGGCACAAGTTCAACCTGCGCGCGGTGACGGTGTCCAGTCTGTTTGCGGTCATTCTGTCGCTGGGCTCGATCACGGTCGGTACCTTGTATCAGCGCAGTTTCTGCAAGACGGCCGATCTGCGCAGTTCTTCCTTCATCCAGTTCGTGGTGTCGCTGCTGGTGCTGGCGCCGCTGGCCTGGCGCGTCGAGGGCTTCGTGGTGCACTGGAGCTGGCAGCTGGTGGTGTCGATCGTGTTCCTCGTGATCTTCGCCTCGATTCTCGGGGTGAACGCCTTGCATACATTGATGCGGCGCGGCCATGCGGCCAAGGTCACCAGCCTGCTGTTCCTCACGCCCATCATCGCGGTATTTCTGGAATGGATCATGTTCGATGTGGTGCCGGGCTGGTTGAGCGTCATCGGCATTGCGGTCACCTGCGCCGGCGTGGCGCTGGTGTCGGCGCAACGCCGCAAGTGAGACCGTTCAGCTGCTCGCGCCCGGCTTCGTGGGAATCGTGTCGCAAGGCTCGACCTTGCGTCGTGTACGCGGCGTGAACCACAAATAATCATATTGCGCGCCGAGCGGTCCATAGGCATACACGTCAGGGTCGGTCGGTGTGTCGGTTTCCACCAGACCGAGGGCCAGCACCGATGTGTCCGGCGCGCGCGCCGCGAGATACAGCGGCACGCCCATGTCCTTGCGCGCGTGGCCGCGGCCGACGATGGCGACTGCGCCGTTCTCCCTGAACCCGAGCAGCGTATCGGCCATCACCGCGTCGCGCGCACGCTGCGCTTTCGCAATCGCGCCGATCACGTGTTCCGGAATCTTGCCGCAATGTCCCGCATAAACTTCATGGATCAGATGCTTCTGGCGTTCCGGCGTCCAGACGCTTTCCAGCGCAAGCCGGTTCTCCGCGTCGGCGCCCAGCGCGGAAAAGCCGTTGCGCGAAACCAGGCGCGTCATGTCGCGCGACAGATTGGCGGCGGCCAGCGGCAGTCCCTGCTGCACGGCCTGCCTTGCAATCGGCTCATACATCGGCCAGTCCCAGCTCGTGCGCATCAGCTGCGACAGCTCCCGCATCTTCCCTTCGGATTCGCTTTCGCGCAGCACGGTGGCGATCTTGTCCTGCTGGTCGGTGTCGTATTGTTCCATCACCAGCGCCGGGCGGCGTCCACGCCTGAGCATGTCGTCGAGGATGCGCGCCTGGATGCGATGGTGTTCGCGGTTGTCGTGGATTTCGCCCAACAGTACCAGGCGGGCCGATGCGGCCTGCTCCAGCACCACGGCGGGATCCACGAAGCGGCGTCCGGCAACGTCCCATACCTTGCCGTTCAAGGGATTGTGTTGCGACGCCCAGTCGCCGGTATGCGCGCAGGCCGCCAGCAGCAGGGCGAGGGCGCATGTGGCCAGTCGTTTTCCAAAAGTGGTTTTTCGTTTCATCTCAGTCGGATTCCGGTCAGTGGCGCTGGTCGTCACGGCAAGCGTCCGGCGCAAGTTCGCAGGAAAACGGGAAATTATCGTTGAGGCCGCGACGCTGTCGCGGGCGGCCGCAGATTATTGTTGATTCTGCTGTTTCACATCAATTCCGGGATGCTGTCGCGCTGCCTCATTCGGCGGCAAACTCCGCGGCGGCTTTCGCCGTCCAGAGCGCCTTGTTGTAGGACTCGAAGGGCTCATCGTAGCCAGAAACTTCGCCGTTGTCGCCGACGAAGTGCGCCCACCAACCATGTTCGTCCTGCACGATGGCGATATCGCCGCTGCGGCAGTGTTCGGCGATGCTTTCGCCGGCCGCGAGGGTGACGATGTTGATCCGGCGATGCTTGATTACGGTAGGCATGGGCAGTCCGATCAGAAGGAAGGGCAGTCTGTTCGACCGCCGCTTGCCTGAATTATTACAGCAGGCTTGTCATGTTTTCAGTGTAGCCGCATCATCCGGCCGCATGCGTTTCTTGTCACTTCATTCATGCGTTTTGAACGCTGCGCTACACTCTTGAACACAAACCGGTTCTTGCGCAAAAAAATCTTGCGGCAGCGTTGCCCGCAGGCTATATTTACTCCAAGCATTCGACCAATCGAGTGCGGATACACGAGCAGATTCATTCAACTGGGGCCACTCTCCAGATAGGACCGGGCTTCAGGAATCTACTCTTGTATTCAATTGCAAGCTCGCTACGGCGGGCTTTTTTGTTGTGGCGCATTGATGCGGCGCAGCAAAGCCGCCGTTGTCCGGGCTATATCCAAATGTGTAACTTCGGTGTAATATTTCCCGCACAAAAAATCCACTTAAGGATGGAGAATGGAGACAAGGACCCGCAAGGTGAAAGCCTTGCGGGTTTTTCTTTTTCGGTGAGATATACAAGAATCGTATAACCGATATCACCACAATAAAGCAGACATCGCATGGGGCGGGCAGTATAGTGAACCTGTCTCCTCCAACTCTCCTAGAATTGGATTTGCCCGCTACCGCAAGGTCAGCGGGCTTTTTTTTGCCTGCAGTCTGGGAAGGATTGGCGAAGCCTTGCCATAAGTCGTTGGTCCTGCCTGCTTCGGGAGTTACCATACGGAACTATTTTCCCGCTCCGGAGCGCCTCATGAAAACATCCTTGCTGCTGTTTGTCCTGCTGGCCGTTGCCGGCTCGGCGAGCGCGCAGTCCATTGTCCCCGATCTTGACCAGAGCGGCCGCAAGGGCGATATGGCCCGTCTCGCCTACAAGCAGGCGGTCGGCGAATTCGACGCCGCCGATACCGACAAGGACGGCAAGCTGACCAGGGACGAAGTCGCCAAGGTCGCGCCCTTCAAGGCAGACAATTTCAGCCGCTACGACAAGAACAAGGACGGCTTCCTGAGCTGGGAAGAATTCGTCGGCCACAACAAGTGGAAAAAGGAGTGACGCGGCGACCGTTTTGCATGCCACAATGCCGAAGGATTTTTCAGGAGAAACTCTTTCGCAATGCAGCATTTTCGCCTGCCGGAACAAGCGACCTTCACACCGGAAATACTTGATCTGGATCAAGGTGAGTTCGTTTACGGCCTCGCTAGAATGACTTCCGGCCAGCCGGACCGAGAGCCGCCGGAAATTCGATTTTTGCGGTCATTCGGCCGGCCCGAACCAACGCTACCAGGACCAACGAGTGATTTCATGATCGCGACCCGGTTTTCAATCAGCACGACCGTCCTGGCAAGCGCCGCAACCATCCGACACAACGCACCTTGATATGGCCATCAGTCACATCGCAGGTGCATCGACACCAGAACCCGCAACACGTTTTCATTCGATCGCCCGACGCTCCGACGTCGGCTCCAAGGAGTCATACATGCATAAACTAGAAAGCGCGGTCATCGCGCTCGCCGAGCCACAAGACATCTCCACCGAGGTCCTGATCGAAAAATACGCCAAAGGCGACGAAACCACGATCGAACAGGTCATCACCCGTGTCTCCAAAGCCCTGGCCGAGGTTGAACCGCAGAAGACGCGCAAAAAGCATGCAGACGACTTCCTGTGGGCGATGCGGCAAGGCTTCATCCCGGCCGGCCGTGTCAGCAGCGCCGCCGGTACCGGCCTGCAGACCACGCTCATCAACTGCTTCGTGCAGCCGGTCGGCGATTCCATCACCGAGGACGACCACGGCAAGCCCGGCATCTATACCGCTCTCGCACAGGCCGCCGAAACCATGCGCCGCGGCGGCGGCGTCGGCTACAACTTCTCCGCCATCCGCCCCAAGGGCGCGCGGGTGAAGGGCACCGGCAGCAGCGCCTCCGGTCCGATCTCCTACATGAAGGTGTTCGATCGTTCCTGCGAAACCGTGGAATCGGCCGGCGCACGGCGCGGCGCGCAGATGGCCGTGCTCAATGTCGATCATCCGGACATCCTTGACTTCATCACGGTCAAGCAGGAAAAAGGGCAGCTCAACAACTTCAACGTCTCGGTCGGCGTCACCGACGAGTTCATGCGCGCGGTCGACGCGGACGGTGAATTCGAACTGGCGCACAGCGTCGAACCCAATGCCGACTTCAAGGAGAAGGGCGCCTACCAGCGCGAGGACAGCAAGTGGGTCTACAAGAAGGTCAAGGCGCGCGAGATCTGGGACCTGATCATGAAGAGCACCTACAACGCCGCGGAACCGGGCGTGCTCTACCTCGATCGCATCAACCAGGAAAACAATCTCGCCTATTGCGAACGCATCGAAGCCACCAATCCCTGCGGCGAACAACCGCTGCCGGATTACGGCTGCTGCTGCCTCGGCAGCCTCAATCTCACCGCCTACGTCGAGGAACCCTTCAGCGAAGACGCGAAGTTCAACTTCGACACGCTGGCGAAAGTCACGAAGATCGCCGTGCGCATGCTCGACAACGTGCTGATCGCGACCAAGTGGCCGCTGCCGGAACAGGCCCGCGAAGCGGATGCCAAGCGCCGTCTCGGCCTCGGCTTCACCGGCCTGGGCGATGCGCTGATCATGCTCGGCGTGCGCTACGACACCGAAGAGGGCCGCAAGCTGGCCGGCGAGATCTCGCGCGTGATGCGCGATGCCGCGTATGAAGGTTCGATCGACATCGCGAAAGAGCGCGGTGCATTCCCGCTGTTCGACGCCGACAAATACCTGGCCGGCGGCTTTGCCTCGCGCCTGCCGGAGTCGCTCAAGGATGCGATCCGCAAGCACGGCATCCGCAATTCGCACCTGACCTCGATCGCGCCGACCGGCACCATTTCGCTGGCCTTCGCCGACAACGCGTCGAACGGCATCGAGCCCGCCTTCTCGTGGTTCTACAACCGCACCAAGCGCATGCCCGACGGCACCAAGAAGGACTACACCGTCGAAGACCACGCCTACCGCGTCTATCGCGCGCTCGGCCACGACACCGCCAGCCTGCCGGAAGCCTTCGTCTCCGCGCTGGAAATCTCCGCCATCAATCACATGCTGATGGTCGCCAGCGTCGCACCCTACATCGATGCCGCGATTTCCAAGACGGTCAACGTGCCGGAAGACTATCCGTACGAGGACTTCAAGGGCCTCTACATGGAAGCCTGGCGCCAGGGGCTGAAAGGCATCACCACCTATCGCCCCAACGGCGTGCTCGGCGCGGTGCTGTCGGTGCCTGCCGCCAATCCCAATCCGCAGCCGGTCACGCTGTCCGAGCAGGACAAGCGCCTGGTGCTGACGGAACTGGCGATGACGCCGCCGCTGGCGTCGCTGCGCTGGCCGTCGCGTCCGCGCCTGCCGGCCGGCGCTTCCGCCTGGATCAGCGAAATCATCGACACGCCGCAGGGCGAATTCGCGGTCGCCGTATCCGACAAGGGCGGCGTGCCGTTCGAAGTCTGGGTGCTCGGCGGCCAGCCGCCGCGCGGCCTGGATGCGATCGCCAAGACGCTGTCGACCGACATGCGCGCCAACGACCGCGCCTGGCTGCGCAAGCGCCTGTCGCTGCTCGGCAGCGCCTACGGCGATCCGTTCGAAATGCCGATGCCGCCCAACGGCCAGCCGATCCAGGTGCCGAGCGCGACGGCCGCCTTCGCCAAGCTGGTCGAATGGCGTTACAACCAGCTCGGCGCACTCGACAAGCAGGACAACGAAACGTCGCCGGTGCTCAACGCGCTGTTCGCGCCGCATGAGCCCAAGACCGGCACCGACGGCACGCTGGCTTGGGTGGCGGATGTGCGCAACCCGGCCACCGAAGACGATTTCGTGCTGATGCTCAAGGAACTGCAGATGCCGGACGGCACCCGCCGTCCCTACAGCATGTGGCTCACCGGCGGTCATCCGCATACCCTGGACGGCCTGTGCAAGCTGCTCAGCCACGACATGCGCGTGGTCGATCCGGCCTGGATCGGCATGAAGCTGCGCAAGCTGCTCAACTACGCCGAACCGCGCGGCGATTTCCTCGCCCGCGTGCCCGGCAGCGAAAAGCAGGTCAGCTATCCATCGACCGTCGCCTACATCGCGCAACTCGTGATTCACCGCTACGCCATGCTCGGCATCCTCACCGAAGAAGGCATGCCGGTCAAAGCCATGGGCGTGGTCACCGACGAGCCGGCGCATATCGCCCGGACCGCGCCGACCATCGCCGGCAAGCTGTGCAAGGAATGCGGCAACACGACCGTGATCAAGAAGGACGGCTGCGAGTTCTGCACAGCCTGCGGCGCGATCGGCGCTTGCGGTTGAACCAGCAGTAGGCAGGATCGGGGCGGTGTGAATTGCCGCATAAGGTGAACACCGCCCCTTGCCGCTTGCGGCCCGTTTTCACGGTGTTCAGCCCGGCCGCTCCACGATGCTGACCCAGACCAGGGTCTGGTTGAGCAACTGCCAGGCAATCTCGCCGAAAGTCATCGGCCCGGTCAAGGTGCCGGTCTTCTTCCCCTCCAGGTTGGCATAGAGATAGTTGAGGATGCAGTTGCAGGAAAAGGCCGCTGCAATCTTCCTGTCGGCCATGGCTGCGTCGAAGCTCTCGACATAGTCGGCAACCGGTTTGGCGAAGAAATATTCGACGCCTGCGAAGACCGGCGCGAAGAAGCTTGTCTCGCCGCTGGCGGCATCCACGCTCTGAATGCTCACGTTGACGTAGAAACCGTTGTAGTCCGCGACCAGCGGCATGCGTGTGTCGATCGCATGCTCGCTGATGAAACGTGCGAGATTGGTCCGTTTTCCGTCGATCATGCAATCGCCTGCCGAGAAACCGTCCGCGTCGAAGATCAGCGTGTGCGCATCGAGAGCCTCGAACAGGTTGAGCAGCTCGACGTTCGCCTGCTTATTGGCCGGAAGCTCGACGTGCATCGCGACCGCCAGGCAATCCGATTTCTGCCCGGTTGCGCCGTTGTACACCTGCGGCTTCACACGGCCGATGTCGTCCAGGCTGACGCCCGCGACCCAGCCGACCAGGGGCTTCATGAACATGTCGTCGAAGTCCGGCCCGTGTTTCGCATAATGCTCATGCACGGCACTGCCGGCAGGCAGGATGCACACCGTCAAGCCGTTGGCGGGGCCGTCCGTGGCGATGCGGTCGATAGTCGATACGTCGTACATGCCGACGTGTCCGCCTGACGCCTCGTCGATCACCGATACATGCAGCAGCTCTTTGCTCTGCAGGCCACCCTGGTCTCCCATGAAATAGGGAATCGTTCCGCCGATCCAGTTGCCGCGCGGCACCTGGTCGAGCAAGGCTTCATCGCCGGCAAGCAGGATGGCGCGGCCGCTGGTGACCAGCTCCGACACGGCGGCCAGCGAATACATTCCCTTCTTTGCGGTCATCATGCCTTCTCCCCTTCGATTTGGCTCAGCATGAGGACTTCAGCGTTGAGCAGCAGCCGGTTCTTGATAAAGAAATTGCGCGTGATGCGGATGCGTTCGGCAATGGCGTCTTCCGAGTTGCTGGCGCGCTTCACATAGCGCACATTGTTCTTGAGCAGGAAGCGCAGCGATATGTCGGCTGTCGTGATTTCCGTCTCGCCGAGAACAAGACGCCGCCAGCATGTCGCCGATACCTCCGGCAATCCGTGCCCATCCACATGCAGCCCGTGCCGCACATAGGTCTGCTGGTCCTGCGGGAACAACTCGTTGACCTGCTTCTGCTTTGGCTGCCCGAAGAGTAATCGAATGAAGTTTCCAAGCACTGCGTCCTCCCTTGATGGTGTTGTTATGACGGCAATCTCCATTTGCATAAGTGCAACAAACATGCCAGTGGTCAACGAGGGGAAAAGACAGGCGCGCAGCCGAACGGGCTGCGAAAAATTGATACAGCGGTGCGCAACATTGCTCAAAATATGAGCAACAGGCGACCGGGAAATTGAACCTTCAGGATGCCGTCGGCGTGGAAATCCGGCCGGCAAGAACTTCCGGTTTCGCGCCTCGAATTGTTTGCATCCTTGTGCGCGAAGCACGCCGCGAAGCCGGTACGGAGTTTGTCCGACATTGCCGTCCGATGCGGCAAAAACGCCTGCTTCATGAGGTTTTTGCGCAGAGAAAAAATGTTATTCTTCAGGACGCCACATTGAACGCGTCCGCTCGCACATCAGCATGCGGCAGCCAGCAAGCTGCCCGGAAAAACACTGCGCAAGCCGTGCATCGCGCCGCGTTTTTCCGCCTGCTCGTTCTGCTTGCCTGTCCGCTCCCGTTCGCCATCGCGTGTTTCACCCGAGGTGGAATGCGGGCACGCTGTTTCGTTGTGGTTCATGTTGAGCTTCGCAGCGGTCGCCGCCGGCTATTCTCGCGATTGCGACCGCTCTCCCATGCAAGTCTTGCGCCGCCGCGCTACACACTTTTGAAAACCACAGGAAGAAAAGGAAGACAATGAAAATCGAAACCCTCGCAGTCCACGCCGGCTACACGCCCGAGCCGACCACCAAGTCCGTCGCGGTGCCGATCTACCAGACCGTCGCCTATTCCTTCGACAATGCGCAGCACGGCGCGGACCTGTTCGACCTCAAGGTCGCAGGCAACATCTATACCCGCATCATGAACCCGACGCAGGACGTGCTGGAAAAGCGCATCGCCGCGCTCGAAGGCGGCGTCGGCGCGCTGGCGCTGGCCTCCGGCATGGCTGCGGTCACCTATTCCATCCAGACCATCACCGAAGCCGGCGACAACATCATTTCCGCCAGCACGCTGTACGGCGGCACCTACAACCTGTTCGCGCACACCATGCCGCAGATGGGCATTGAGGTGCGCTTCGCCGACGCGCGCAAGCCGGAAAGCTTCGCGCCGCTGATCGACAGCCGCACCAAGGCCATCTTCTGCGAATCGATCGGCAATCCGCTCGGCAACGTCACCGACTTCGCCAAGCTGGCCGACATCGCGCACGCGCATGGCATTCCGCTCATCGTCGACAACACCGTGCCCAGCCCCTACCTGTGCCGTCCGTTCGAATACGGTGCCGACATCGTCGTGCACGCGCTCACCAAATACCTCGGCGGTCATGGCAACAGCATCGGCGGCGCCATCGTCGACAGCGGCAAGTTCCCCTGGGCGCAGCACAAGGACCGCTTCAAGCGCCTCAACGAGCCGGACGTCTCCTACCACGGCGTGGTTTACACCGAAGCGCTCGGCGCTGCCGCCTACATCGGCCGCGCGCGCGTCGTCCCCTTGCGCAACATGGGCGCGGCGATTTCGCCGATGAATGCCTTCCTCATCCTGCAAGGCATCGAGACCCTCGCGCTGCGCATGGACCGCATCTGCGAAAACTCGCAAGCCGTCGCCAGCTTCCTCAAGAATCATCCGAAGGTCGGCTGGGTCAACTACGCCGGCCTCGCCGACCATCCGGACCATGCGCTGGTGCAGAAATACATGGGCGGCCGCGCCTCCGGCATCCTGTCCTTCGGCCTCAAGGGCGTGGACAAGGCCGACCCCCGCGCAGCCGGCGCACGCGTGCTCGACGCGCTGCAACTGTTCACGCGCCTGGTCAATATCGGCGACGCCAAGTCGCTCGCCACGCACCCGGCCTCGACCACGCACCGCCAGCTCAATCCGGAAGAACTCGCCAAGGCCGGTGTGTCGGAAGACATGCTGCGCCTGTCGATCGGCATCGAGCACATCGACGACCTGATCGCCGACCTGGATCAGGCGCTCGCGAAGGCGTAAGCCAGCAGTAGCAGACGTAAGCAACATAGACAGCGGGTCCCCTCCCCCTTGCAGGGGGGAAGGAGCCCGTCCAGCAGTGATACAAAAACCGCTTGCCACACGATAGGATCAGACCATGTCACAAACCAAATTCCTGCTCCCCGAATCCGAAATCCCGACCCATTGGTACAACATCGTGGCCGACATGCCCAACCCGCCCGCGCCGCCGCTCGGCCCGGACGGCAAGCCGCTCACGCCCGATGCGCTGGCCGCGATCTTCCCGATGAGCCTGATCGAGCAGGAAGTGTCGGCAGAGCGCTGGATCAAGATTCCCGAGAAGGTGCGCGAGATCTACCAGCTCTGGCGTCCCACGCCGCTGTTCCGCGCGCATCGCCTCGAAGCGGCACTCGGCACACCCTGCAAGATCTACTACAAGTTCGAAGGCGTCTCGCCGGCCGGCTCGCACAAGGTCAACACCTCCGTCGCGCAGGCCTACTACAACGCCGAAGCCGGCATCAAGCGCATCGCCACCGAAACCGGCGCCGGCCAGTGGGGCAGCTCGATGGCGCTCGCCGGCCAGATGTTCGGCCTCGAAGTGCGCGTCTACATGGTCAAGGTCAGCTACTTCCAGAAACCCTATCGCCGCTCCATGATGCAGACCTGGGGCGCCGAAGTTTTCGCCAGCCCGTCCGAGCAAACCAACGTCGGCCGCGCCGCGCTCGCAGAGAATCCAGACAACCAGGGCTCGCTCGGCCTCGCCATCTCCGAAGCCGTCGAAGAAGCCGCCTCGCGCGCCGACACCAACTACGCGCTCGGTTCCGTGCTCAACCACGTGCTGCTGCACCAGACCGTGATCGGCCTCGAAGCCAAGAAGCAGTTCGATCTCGCCGGCGACTACCCCGACATGATCTTCGCCCCCTGCGGCGGCGGCTCCAACTTCGGCGGCGCGGCCTTCCCCTTCTTCGCCGACAAGGCCGCCGGCAAGAACGTGCGCCTGGTCGCCGTCGAACCGACCTCCTGCCCGACGCTCACGCGCGGCCACTACGCCTACGACTACGGCGACACAGCCAAGCTCACGCCGATGACCCTGATGTACACCCTCGGCCACGACTTCATGCCGCCGGGGATTCATGCGGGCGGTCTGCGCTACCACGGCGACTCCGCGCTGGTATCGCAGCTCTATCACGAGAAACTGCTGGAAGCCGTCGCCGTGCCGCAGCTTGCGACCTTCGACGCCGGCGTGCGCTTCGCGCGTTCGGAAGGCATCATCCCCGCGCCGGAATCGAGCCATGCGATTGCGGCGTGTATCGATGAGGCATTGCGCTGCAAGGAGAGCGGTGAGGCGAAGACGCTGTTCATCAACCTGTCGGGCCATGGGCACTTCGACATGGGCGCGTACGACGCTTACTTCAGCGGGAAGCTGCAGGACTTTGCTTATCCGGAGGAGGCGATCAAGGCGGCGCTGGATCGGTTGCCGAAGGTGGGGTAGACGGTTTGCCGATGCAAGCGTCGGATAGGTTGTTGGTTTGGCGCTTGCATTACATAAGGACGCAAAACACAAAGGCTTTGGACTTCCAATGGATGAAGACAAAGAGAAAATCAAGCTTCACTGCAACATGTGCATGGGAAAGCGATGGCATACGACGCTGTACAACACCCAAAAGGAACATTTTGAAGAACTTGACGACTTCGGTAATGAATATCACGAATTCTGCAATTACCGTCTTGCTGAATGCGATGGTTGCGAAAGCATTAGCCTGCACACTGAATGGTGGTGTAGCGGTCAATCCGAGAAAGTTGTTGAGCAGTGGCCACCTAAAACGTCTCGCAGACAGCCGAAATGGCTTTTCGATCTAATCTTTATGGAGAGTATTTCGAATCCTTATAAGCGTGAATTTTTAAGCGAGATATACATCGCGCTAAAGAACGAAAATCTGCGCTTGGCTGTTCTCGGAATGCGAGGACTCTTAGAGCAAGTAATGATTGAGTCGGTGGGTGATCAAGGAAATTTCGTTAAGAACCTTGCTAGGTTTGAAGCGGATGGTTATATATCTGGGGTCCAAAAAGACGCCATCGGCCCAGTCATAGAAGCCGGACATGCAAGTATGCATAGAGGGTTCAAGCCCAGTAAGCAAGAAGTTGAAGCAATTATGGATGTTGTCGAAAACGTGATCGAGTCGATATACATCAGCAAGCAAAAAGCGGCCGGATTGAAAATCCCGGAAAGGCCAAAGAAACACAATACGCAGAAATGATAGAACTACGCTTATGATCGGCTGATTGGGCGCGGTTCGCAAGGGCGTATGTACACTTTGTGAAAACCACATCTTGCGCTAACTTTGATTTCTCCACTAACAAAAAGAATATAAGTGAATAATCGAGTCGGCCCCTACATACTTGGAGACACTTATACATTCGACTCTTGAGTCTCGCAAATTCAAGCAGCCAAGGCGTTGACATGCAAAGTTCGTGTATTTGCTTTCAACGCCGACGAGATGAACGGTAGAGCTGAGCTACGCGGAATAACAAGATCGTCAGAGAATATGAATACTTCACTTCCCTTGTAAGCGCGGGACGCGTTGTATTGCAGTTCATATAGAAATTTACGGCGTTGAGCGTAGTAGCTCAGTATCTTATCAACACCATCGTATGACACGATCCATTTTACGTTTTCCAACTCTTGGATAGTATCGGCTATCCTTTCGTGATCTTCAGGCGCGTAATGGTTAAGGTAGAGTCGACTTGCCTTTTCGAAGTAAGGTGGATCACAATACACGAGCGTTTCTTCCGGCAAAATTGGAACATAAGTAGCAAAAAACTCTTCTGCATCGAGATTGCAAACTGTAATTGAATCTCGGAAGGAGCTGATCAGTTCTATACGTCGAATAAGTTCATTTCTTGGAAATCGAGCGTCAATTTTCCACTTTCCTGATTGGTTAAGTCCGCCTATCACCCCCCCGGTCAACACTCCAGATCTGTTCGAACGATTGAGATAAAACGTTGCGAATCCAACGTCGAACTCACTATGCTGTTCTGGATGACGCAGTACTTCGCGATGGTTGCGCCATTCATCAACGTTCAGTAAAGACCGTGAAATTCGATTACAAAATTCATCAGGCTGTGTCAGCAAAGAATTCCAAAACGAATAAATGTGATATGACGAATCGTTGAGATGAACGTGCTCAACACA
Organism: Herbaspirillum sp. ST 5-3; assembly: GCF_004804275.1. GTDB lineage: Bacteria > Pseudomonadota > Gammaproteobacteria > Burkholderiales > Burkholderiaceae_D > Noviherbaspirillum. The sequence goes on along the minus strand of NZ_STGI01000006.1, from coordinate 273,133 downwards.
GCCGTCGATTAACAACTCCATTGCAACGCCAGCTCCGCCCGCATATGGCTCAACGTAATGCCCACCCTCAAGCCCATTAGCTCTCAAAACTTCGACAACGAATGGTGTTAATTTCTGCTTCCCACCAGGGTAGCGCAGTGGCGTTCTATTTTGAGTCATAGCTTGCCTTATGCAGGGGAGAGGTCACTATCATTTGTTCATGTGATCAAGCAGAGGGAAAATATTCGCGAACAAGGTTGGGATGTCACCCGCTTGGATCGTAAACGTGGGGCTATGGACAAGCTGATTCATCGAAGTGATCGACAGAATCCCCTCATGCCTCAAGATTTCGGTCCCTGGGCCATGCAGCACTCGGACCATCTGAGTATCCTTCTTATTTTGTGTAAGATGAGTGATGATGTCTTTCAAGACATCCGCCAAGTTCCTGTCTGTTCCATCGGCCTTACGGGCCGTGGGTGCCCCTGCAACGGTCGCATGGTCATCGCAATAGGCCTTTGCAGAAATTTCAAACATGCTACGCAAGAGGAAACAAAACGCGATCGGATTATCTTTTATTTTCAGCTTCAGTGCTTCCTGTCGTAACGTTACCAGCTTGGACCGATTTTGGCCAAAGAGCGTAAGTGCCCGCAGCGAACGCCGCACCGTCCGCTCATCATTCGTCGCTGTCGCCGCAGTTTTTCCTCCGCTTGAAGTGCCGCCATTTGCACCCGCCGCCCCTCCACCAGCACCACCAGAATTGGACGGCCCTCCACCGGAAGCATTCGTTTGACTGCTTGGCTTGGTCGCGCTGGCATTTGTTCCGCCAGAACTGTTCCCCGTGTTTGCGCCAGACGAGTTTGAACCGCCGGCTTGCGTTCCTTGCCTGGAATTTGTAGTGGTTCCCGCTGCTGATGCTGGTGCCGGCACACCAAATCTAAGCGCTAGATCAGGACTGTCGCGAATTGCGGTAAACGTCAACGTCTCCATCCCAATCGCGTAGATCATTTCATCAAGGCACTTTCTGTGCGGAATCAATGGATAAAGGCGAACGAGTTCCGGACTTGTTGCGGCCCCGAACCTTTGCGCAGTCTTCTTGATCGCTTCATCAAGAACCGACAAAACATACTTTCCAGCCCAACGAGCTCGTTGCTCCTCGGTCAAGTTCGTTCCTGTCGCCAAATACTTCTCCAATAGATCCAATGCTACTTCCGATGCCCCATTCTTATCGCGGTTGTGGCGAGCTCGGGCAACGGTCTCCCAATCGTCGCGACCGGCTTTTGTCCCTTTACCATGGGTACGCGTAATAATCCGATCAACGAGATCTGCATCGCTCAGCTTGTACAGTGTGCAAGGGACAGACGAGTTTTCTTGAATCCATTGCGGAGCCAAGGTAGCAATTCGCTCAATCAATTGTTGTGGAAGATCTAGCGGCTTCGCATCGATAACACCTAGAATAATCTTCAAAGATGCGACACGACGGTTCCCTTCCTTGACGTGTTTACCACCAGATTTGTCTTCGATCGCCAGAATGTTTTCTGTCGGAAGATATCCGTCATCAAGCAAGCTCTCCATTAGAGCCCAGAAGTGATCCGGACTAATTGAGATCATTGCTTTAACAGCATCGACTTCGTTTTTTTGTGGAACCGTTCGAAAATTATGCAAATCGAGGCTAAGATCCTTGACCGGCACCAGTAATGTTTTTGCCATGATTCCCTTTGACGTTGTTCGTCTCTGCACAAATATTGTCGTGGGATCATCTAGTGTAGATGAATAAACCACGCGTCGGAATCTAGGTGCCCAGATACTGGCGAGGTGAAATACCTGTCTGTGCTTCTACGAACGCTCGGTCCGCTTCAAGGCATTTGCGAGATTTCTGCGTAAGCACCGGTCTCGCTTTTTCCTCGAACGCCTTTTCTAGGTTAGCAGCGTACATGCTTTACACCTGGCCCGCTAAAAGGCCACCTGACAGTGTTGAAAGTCGCCGCCCGACTCCGTGCCGATTCAGATGCAGCCGGTCAAACCGATATGCTGCTCACTGATCAGTTCCGGCATTAGACCTCTTACCGGCGTATCGAACCATCCCGACCGTATGGGAAGAGTTTGTCTTACACCTCCCGCAGCGGGAGTGTATATAGGCTCTGACCTTCCCCTAACGTGGGTATATATGGGGTCAGACTGGTCAGACTCGATATAAACCAAAGTTACAGACGAGATCAAACACATGTTCAGCAAGGGGGCGCCCTGCGCACCGTGTTGAACACATGCCGCCACCATTTTCGTTTTTTCTGCAGGCCGACTCTTCCAGCATGATCCATACCTTCACGCCATTCGGCGGAAAAAAATGGCGTTGAATTCAGCCAGGATGGCGATCATGCCATTCCCTTGTGATGGCCACCCCGAAACCCCGGATAATGTCGCCCATGCACAAGCAAACCAATCCCACGAAAATCGCAAGAGAACAGGGGCAGGTCCCGCAATCAAGCAGATACGAGGTAGCAAGACCTAACCCCGGTTCTTGTTCGCTGTCGTTAGCTCCACGCGCAACCCGTTGTTCATCAAGCCGGTGACGCTGTAGCTACTTACCATCCGCCGCGCGAAGCCGGCCGATCCGTTCCTCGTCGCTCGGGTGGGAGCTCAGATAGTCCAGCGGCCTGTCGCGCCGGGTCTTGCGCTGACCTCGCCGCTTCGGCACCTCATCCTCCCCATGATCGTGCTCATGCGCCGCACCCAGCTTCTCGAACAGGTCCGCCATTGGTGATAGCGGAATGTGATTCTCGCGCATCATGTCAATCGCATAGCCGTCCGCCTCGCGCTCGAAGTCGCGTGAATACTTCTGGTCGAGCAGGAAGGCCGGTGCGGCCGCCAGCACGCTGGAGACGTCGCCGATCAGCAGATGAATGACGACGCCCATGCCCGCCGCCTGCATCATGTGCCGCAGCGAGTGCCGGCGCTGCACATGGCCGAGTTCATGTCCGAGTACGCCCAGCACCGCATGGTCGTTGTGCGCGAACGTCACCATCTCATCGGTCATGATGATCACGCCATTGGGCAATGCGAAGGCATTCGGGCTCATCTTGCTGCGGCGGAATTCGATCCGGTATGCGGTCTTCTCGCCGCGTGGCTGCTTCAGTTGCGCGAACAGCTGCCGCAGGCGTTCCTGCTCCTCTGGCGCAAGACGCGACGGCTCCATGAAGCGACCGTCGATCATCGTCAGCTGCTCGTCGCCGATGCGTTGCCCGATTGCTTCCGGCAACTGCTGCGCGAGCGTGTCCGCCGCCCATGGCAGGCCCCATTGATAACCGGCGATCAGTACGGCCAGCAGCGACACGAGCGCGAGCAAGGACCGTGGCCACTGCATCTGCCAATGCACCACGCGGGGTTCGCGATAACCGTTCTTGCGCAGCAGCCGGTCGAGGCCCGGATCGCTGCTGTGGATGAATCCGCCGTCCGGCAGGCGCAGGATGCGCGGCGCATGGTCCAGCCGCTCCGATACGTCCAGCTTGGATAGCCGGTAGCTGCGCCGCACGCCGTAGCCGTCGATGGCGACGATGCGCTTGTGGATCAGCAGGGTCACCGGCTGGGAGCGCGCGCTTTGACCGTCAAAATAGGTCGCAGTAATCATAGGGCGATATCGATATCGAACAAGTCGCCGGCTTCCTGTCCGATCGCGCCGGCGTGGTCGTTGCAATGGTCGGCCAGGAATTCGTTCAGATCGCCGGACGGCACCAGGGTCATGCTTTCGATGCGGTACTTCGCCAGCCGCACGGCGGCGAAGGGCTTGTACAAGCCGCAGGTCAGCGTGATCAAGGCCAGGTTCGATGCATGTATCCACAACAGGGAGCGCGCTCTGGCGGCGCTTTCGAAACGGTGCATGCCGAGTTCGGTGTTGTTCCAGACCAGGTTCTGGATGCGGCTTTCCAGATAGGGCCGCACGAACAGGTAGAAAGCGTATGCGTTCAGCAGGCCATACACCAGCGCGAACAGCCAGCCGAAAATCGTCTTCTGCAGAAACGCGAACACGCCGGCGGTCAGGAAGCCGAACACCGCTGCCGGAATCGCGCCGAGAAAGAAGAAGCCGACCGCCTTGCCGTAGACTTTGAAAAATGCGGACGCGCGCGCATGGAAGTAAAACGGCGTGCGCCCATAATCGGCATTGTCGTGCTGATAGCGCTTCAGGCAGTAGTGCGCCAGCGGCACCGTGACGCCGAGTGCGATGAGCGGCAGCAGTGTCGTCAGCAGAATCACGCCGATTCCGGGATTGTGCGAGTAGGACACCACAATGCTCCAGATGAACAAGCCGATGAATGCGAGCACGACCGGGAACAGGATCAGCATCCGGTACGCCTCGCCGACCGTGCCGCGGAAATGGAATCGCAGACCGCGATAACTTGAGTTAGCCATCTTGAAGCGGAATGCGCGCGCCAGCAGCCACGGTGTGATGCCGGCGAGGATGAGCGCGACGATGACGGCAGCCACGACCGAGATGTCGAAAGAAATCTGGTAAGCGGCGATCAGCACGAGTGCCAGGATGCGCCCCTTGAGGATCGCCTTCGGATCGCCGTGATAGTCGAAAATCGTGCCGGCGACGCGGGTATTGCGATAGAAGTATTGCAGCCGCCTTACCTTGGCCCAGGCGGAATAGACACCAAGCGTCAGGATGGTCAGCAGCAGGTTCACCACCCAGATGCGGAAATATTCGGAACCGGTGCCGGTGAACTCGAAGCGCTGCGGAGCGCTGAAATCCTGTTCGGCCGGTGCGGCCGGTTTCACGCCCACCGCCACCGCAGCGGTGCGCTGAGGGGGCTCGTCATCCTGTAAGCGCAGCGGCTGCGAAGCCGCACGTCCTTCAATCGTGGCCTCGGCCATTCGTTCTCCCTGATTTCATTTCTTGTTGGGCGGTGCCGCCGGCAAATAGATGGCACAAGCGAATCGCAAAAAATTGCAAGAATGCCATCGTGCGGAATTGTGGCATCTTCTGCGCCGTTTCCTTGTGATGGCCACGCCGAAACCCCGGATAATGTCGTCCATGCACACGAAAAGCAATCCCATAAAAAGCGTAGTCATCATCGGCGGCGGCCCGGCCGGCCTGATGGCGGCCGAGGTACTGAGCGGGCGCAATTTGCAGGTCGAGGTCTTCGACGCCATGCCATCGGTCGGACGCAAATTCCTGTTGGCGGGCAAGGGTGGCATGAACATCACGCATTCCGAGCCGATCGAGTCCTTCCTCGGCCGTTACGGTGCGCGGCGTGAACAGATGGCGCCGCTGCTCGATGCCTTCGGCCCGCAGGCGCTGCGCGCATGGAGTCACGGGCTCGGCATCGAGACCTTCGTCGGCACCTCGGGCCGCGTCTTTCCGACCGACATGAAGGCCGCGCCGCTGCTGCGCGCGTGGCTGCATCGCCTGCGCGACGCCGGCGTGCGCTTTCACATGCGGCATCGCTGGCAAGGTTGGGAGGGCAAGCCTGCGGACGGCAATCTGCGCTTCGCGACGCCCGACGGCGAGCAACGCGTGCATGCGGATGCGGTTCTGCTTGCGCTCGGCGGCGCAAGCTGGGCGCGTCTCGGCTCCGATGGCGCGTGGGTGCCCTTGCTCACGGCGCAGGATGTGACGGTCAAGCCGCTGCAGCCGGCCAATTGCGGTTTCGATACACCGTGGATCGAACATTTCCGCACGCGCTTTGCCGGCGAGCCGGTGAAGTCGGTGGTTGCCAGCGTGGTTGGCGCGGATGGACAGACGCACACGCGCCAGGGTGAATTCGTCATCAGCGCAAGCGGCATCGAGGGCAGCCTGGTCTATGCGCTGTCGTCGCATCTGCGCGATGCGATCGCCGTGCACGGCGAAGCGACGCTGACGCTCGACCTGGTGCCGGGCAAGAGCCTGCAGCGCGTGATCGACGAGGTCGCGCATCCGCGCGGTTCGCGCTCGATGGCTTCACACCTGCAAAGCCGGGTCGGCTTGCGCGGCGTGAAGGCCGGACTGCTGCGCGAACTGGCGTCGAAAGAAGAGTACGCGGACCCGCAACGCCTGGCGCAGGCGATCAAATCGCTGCCGCTCAAGCTGGTGGCGCCGCGTCCGATCGACGAGGCGATCAGCAGCGCGGGCGGCGTGGCCTTCGAGGCGCTCGATGCGCACTTGATGCTGCGCGCGTTGCCGGGGGTGTTCTGTGCCGGCGAAATGCTCGACTGGGAAGCGCCAACGGGCGGCTATCTGCTGACCGGCTGCTTTGCCAGCGGCCATGCTGCGGGGCTTGGGATGGCCGCATGGCTTGAAGGGCGTTAGAGCCTATCCCAGTAGGAAACAGCCCCACGCCGATATCCATTGGGGCACAGGGCAAGGCGCGAGGCCCGCTGCATGGTGATCCACGCAAGGGACTCGCAACACCGCCATGTGCCCCAATGGGTAGCGGCCCTCCGGGTTGGGGGCAAAAACGCACGCCAGCTGTGTTGCTCGTCTTTGCATAGATCACTATGCCGCATCCTCGCCCTTGCTGGCGCACCTTTTTGCCCCCAACGCGGGGCTGTTTCCTACTGGGATAGGCTCTTAGTAAAGATATTGACTGAAAGGCGGTGTTTCACCGTTCTCGATCATGCTTTTCCAGTCCCTTAACGTGTCAACTTTCCAAAATTTCTCGCACAGGGTCAGGTACTCAATCACGGCTTGTTTTTCGCCAGCCAAAAGCAAGGCGCGTGCAAGCACTGTATTCGGACCAAAGGTACTGAGGACGGCCGATCCAGGAACCTTCGCTGACTCGATTAAATGTGTTTTTGCCTGTTCTACATTGCCGCTTTTTAACGCAACCAATCCGAGTACCGTGTTGGCACGGTAGACATTGTCAGCATAGAGGTCCACGCCACCGCGATAAAAAAATGACGTGCTCCTGTCATTGACCACGTCGATCAGCGCATGTGCGTACGTGCTTGCCTCGTTCAGGTGATTGGCGAAATAGGAAGCCATCATGGCCTGACGGACCGCTCTAAGCTTGTGTTCGCTCGCGTCCGATTTTGAATATCCATTGAGCTGCTTCACTGCCTCCAGATAATTCTCCTCTTCCCGCGTGTATTGTTCGACGAAATCTGCTTTGATGACTTCTTCCGGTTTTCCTATCCCGATAATTTTAAAAAGGCCGTTATTTTGGTCGTAAGTCATGGACCTATCCACGGCAGAGGGTTGAATCGAGATAATGTCTTTGGAAATCTTGAATTTATTCGAGGGCCCGAGCGCTCCGAACTTTCCGGTTTCCTGGAAATAGTGATAATGGTCGTCGCTACCCTTGTACTTCACGCAACGATAAGGCCGACATACGTCGATAGCGCGGGAGAGCTCCTTCTGGCTGTGTAGCTGAGTATCAGCCAGGAAAATGCTTGTCACCAAAAACGGCGCCCCGACCAAAATCCCTGGCAAAAACTTCGTCATTTTCGAGCCTCCGGTAGCGAGTGTTGACTGCCAGTGATTGGGGGCAACCGGCATGTTCCATCAGGCGCATTATCGGCGCGATGCCGATGGGAGGTCAGCCTCGACCTTCGCCGGCCCCCCGCGCACCTCGCACTACCTCGCCCCATCTTTGCTTGCAGCCGCGCTATCTCAGCCGCGCCTGCACCGATGCCAGCTGCAAAGCCTGCGTCATGCGTCGGCGCGTCGCGCCATCGACATCGCCGGTGACTGCCGCCACCGTCATACCGTCCCGTACCGCACCGCTCATGAAATCCAGCGATCTGCCCTGCGCGTCCTGGACTTCACGAAAGCTCGCCACCACGCGGGCCTGCACCGTGGAAGGCAATGGCACGTACCCCGTCTCCGCTGCCATCTCGTCTCCGCGCAGGAAGGCCCAGTAGAAGAAGCGGAGCACGTCCCGGACACGCTCCGGGCTTTTCGGATGTTGTTCGATGAGGATGTAGGTCGCGTCGGTGATCGGCCAGACGTTGGGGCCGGGCATGTCGACGAAGCTGAGTTTTTCGTCGCGCGGCGCCATGCTGGACTTGACCGCGGCGGCGAGCGCTTCATCGGTTGGGGCGACGAACTGCCGGTTGCGGTTCTGCAGGAGCGCATAGGCCAGATGGGAACGCGCGACCTGGTTGGCCGATACATAGCCGATGGCGCCGGGCGTTGCCAGGACCGCGGCTGCGACACCCTCGTTTCCCTTGATGCTTTCCACGCTGCCCGGCCAGTTGATGCGCAGGCCGCTGCCGACGCGGGTGGCCCAGTTCTGGTCCACCTTGCTCAGGTAGTCGCCGAAAGAGGCGGTGGTGCCGGAATCCTCGGCGCGCACGATGCGCTTGATGCGCAGATTAGGCAGTTTGACGTCCGGATTGAGCGCCTGGATGTCGGGCTCGGCCCAGTTCGCGATGCGACCGGAGAAGATCGCGGCCAGCACCGCGCCGGTGAGCCTGAGCTGGCCGCCCTTGACGCCGGGCAGGTTGAACACGGGGACGACGCCGCCGACCAGGGTGGGAAATTGCAGCAGCCCGGCACGCTTGAGTTCTTCGGGCCCGAGCGCATGGTCGGTGGCGCCGAAGTCCACGTCGCGCGACACGATCTGCCGCACGCCATCGCCCGAGCCACTAGCGTGGTACATCACCGTCGTATTGCGTTCCTTGGCGTAGCGAAACGCCCACGAGGTGTAGGCGGCCGCGGCAAAGGTCGATCCGGCGCCGCGCAGCTCGTGCTTTTGCGCCCATGCGCCGGCATGCGGAAGCAGTGCGAGGCAGAAAATTGCGGATAGGATGGCTTGTTTCTTCATGACGTCTCCCCTTTTGTGCAGTTGTTACGGTGACGAACCGCATCGGTTGTCGAGCAAAGTCTTGTGCCGCGCAGGAAATCACGGTCAAGTAAGGATAGGCGCGTCGGCGCATGAAGAAAGTCATACAGAAGTATAGGGTGGTGGCCGGCCGGACCTGTGGCAGAAGAAGCGCCCGCGTGATCCGGCGGCCTTGAGCTGCGCGGGGTGCAGCTGTGCCATGGCTCAAAGCAAAGGTAGCACTACATTGCTACATGTTTGAACCTGGCTCTCAGCTCTCTCGCAGCGTCATCGCTGATGGGGTTGTACCGCAGGTCGAGCAACGTCTCCGCGCGCAGTTTGTCGCTGTTCGCCACGGCCCTCGCACCTTCATTGCCGATGCTGTTGCCGCGAAGGTCAAGGGTATCCAGGGTCTGCACGATCTCACTGTGCGCCAATGCTCGCGCGCCCCAATCGCCGATGTAGTTGTACCCGGCGCCAAGGAAAGTCAAGGAGCGCAGCTCCTCGCTGTTCGCCAATGCCTCCGCGCCTGCATCGCAGATTCCGTTGTTCTCGATGTTAAGGGATGTCAATGACCTCAGATGCACGCTGTTCGCCAATGCGCGCGCACCTTCAAGATTGAAGCGACAATCCTGAAGGTCAAGCGAAGTCAAATTTCCCAGCTTGTCGCTGTCCGCCAGTGCGCACACGCCTCCATTTCTGAGGTAATTTCCCGGGAGGGCAAGGGAGGTCAAGGACCGTGCGATCTCGCCGTTCGCCAATGCCCTCGCGCCCGCCTCGTCGATTCTGCCGTTCCCAAGGTCGAGAGATTTCAACCTCAAGTGCCGGCTGTGCGCCAGCGCCGTCGCGCCTTCATCGCCGATGAAGAGGTTTCCTTCAAGGTCAAGGGAGGTCAGCGCCGCCAGTTTGTCACTGTTTGCCAGTGCCGCCACGCCTTGCGGCCCGATGGTGACGTTGTTGCGAAGGCCAAGGGAAGTCAGCGATCTCGCCATCTCGCTGTTTGCCAGCGTCGTCACGCCTCTGTCGCTGATGTTGTTGCTTCGCAATTCAAGGGAACGCAAGCGCAAGTGCTCGCTGCTCGCCAACGCCGCCACGCCTTCATCGCCGATGGCGTTGTTCCCGACGTTCAGGGATGTCAAGGCCTTCAGGCTCGTGCTGTTCGCAATGGCGTTCATGACCTCATTGGCTAACTCGCATCCCGCCAGATTCAAGCCAGCATGTTGCAATTGCGGGTTCCTTGGGAGGATTGTCTGCATTGCCGTCACGGCACCTCGCACCGAGCGGGGCGCCTCCTTCGCATCCAGATCCAGCGAGCGCAAATGCGTTTGCTCTGCCAGAACCTGCAATGCGGTTTCCTGGAGATCATCGGGCAGTGATCGCAGTCGAATACCGACATCCGGCGCACGACGCACAATAGAGCGCATGCCCGCCGCGAATTCTTCCAGCGTGGAGCGGCGTGCAAGGTGTTCGATTTGTGCGCGTGCCGTCTCACGCCCGACTTCCTGCTGATCTCTGCTGTGCAGCACGCTCCTGGCCGCGGCTCTGAAGCCTTGATCGACTCGCTGCAACAACGCCAGTTGCCTTGCACTGACCGGTGGTGACTCACCGGTAATGGTGCGACGGACAATCGTTTCCAGCATTTCCTGCGGCAACTGCACCGCCGGTCTGTCGTCGCCTGGTCTCGCTTGACCATCCTGATGGCGAGGATTGGAAAGCATGTCGGACGTGGCACCCGCAGGGGATGTCGGCTGTGTGCTCAGGGGTGGGGCTGCGCGTTTCATGATGAGTCGATGAGGGAACGCCTGCGACGTGGGCACTGGCGATTGGCAATGCATGAAATCGGCGACAACAGGTCCGTAGGTGGCGCCCTTGTTGGTACCGCCTCCTGCCAGACCGGCTCACAATAGCAAGAACTGGCAGTTAACTCATAGGTGGCATTCCTGATGAAAGCGGTTCTGTCATCGCAGTGATTAGTTGTGGCGCGACGTGCGCTGCATGAAATTGCTCGACATATATGCTGAAATTTATGCATGGCCAGGCTTCCCGGCTCACGGGAACCTGATGAGAAGGACGGCAGCGGGCATCAATTTGCGCCACGGTTCAAAGAAAGAGGAGGCGCTACACCACCACATGCTTGAACCTGGCGCTCAACGCTCTCGCGCCTTCTTCGCTGATGCGGTTGTTCAGCAAGTTGAGGAATATCTCTGCGTCCAGTCTGCCGATGCGCGCCATGGTTCTCGCACCCCAATCACCAAGGTCGTTGTCCTGAAGGCCCAGGGACGTCAATGATCTCGCCGTATCGCTGCGCGCCAATATCGCCGCGCCCCTGTCACTGATGCTGCAGCCCCCAAGATCAAGGGACATCAATCTCAAGTGCCTGCTGTTGGCCAGCGCTATCGCGCCTTCATTGCCCACGAAGTAATTACCACGAAGGTCAAGGGAGGCCAAGCCAGAAAGTTTGTCACTGTTGGCCAGCGCTGTCACGCCGTCAGGGCTGATGCCGAGGTTGTTCCGAAGGCCGAGGGACTTCAGCGACCGCGCCATCTCGCTGTTCGCCAATGCGGTCACACCCGCATCGCAGATTCGGTTGCCTCTCAGTTCAAGGGACTGCAAGCGCAGGCGCTCGCTGTTCGCCAAGGCGAGCGCGCTGTCATCGTCGATGGCGTTGTTGCCGAGGTCCAGGGAGCTCAATGCCGCCAGTTTGTCGCTGTTCACCAGGGCCATCACGCTTGGCGTGCCGACGAAGGCGTTGCTCCGCAGGCCAAGGGAAGTCAAGGACCGCGCCATCTCGCTGTTCGCCAGTGCCGTCACGCCCGCATCGCTGATGCTGTTGCCCCTGAGCTCAAGGGATCTCAGGCGCAGATGCTCACTGTTCGCCAGGGCCAGCGCACCGTCGTCGTCGATGTCGTTGTTCCCGATGTCCAGCGAGGTCAAGGATTTCAGGCTGGCGCTATTCGCAATGGTGTTGACGTCGTCCCTGGTCAGGTTACACCTGTTCAGGTTCAAATCTGCACGATGCAGTTGCGGATTTTTGGGGAGAATTTCCTGCATTGCAGCTACGGCATCCGGAGCGATGTCAGGCGTGCCCTTCGCATCCAGTTCCAGCGAGCGCAAATGGGTTTGCTCTGCCAGGACCTGCAATGCGGTTTCCTGAAAGTGATCGGGCAGCGATCGTAGCCGGACACTCACATCCGGCGCATTACCCACAATAGAGCGCATGCCTGCCGCAAATTCGTCCGGAGTGGAATGGCTTGCAAGGTGTTCGATTTGCGCGCGTGTCGTCTCGCGCCCGACTTCCTGCTGGTCCCTGCTGTGCAGCACGCTCCTGGCCGCGGCTCTGAAGCCTTGATCGACTCGCTGCAACAGCGCCAGCTGCCTTGCACTTGCCCTGGGTGTCTCGCCGATAATCGTGCGGCGAATAATCGATTCAAGCATTTCCTGCGGCAACTGCACCGCTGATCTGTCAGCGCCAGAGCCCGCTTGACCATCCTGTCGGTGACGCTTGGAAGGCGCAGCGCCGGGCTGCATGCCGGATGCGCTTCCTGCAGCGACTGCGGGTTGTGTGGTCGAACCTGGGTGTGCGCGCTTCATGATGAGGTCGATGAGAAAACGCCGGCGGCATATCCGCTGGCGATCACCTCGTATGTGACGTTTCCGATGAAATCGGTTCTGTCGTGGCAGTGAAAATTTGTGGCGAGACGTATTATCATGCGGTAGAAAGCGAAACCGTTCTACTCCATGGACAGCGACCTCCAACTGCTTACCCTTGACGACATCCGGATCGCCGGCGTGCGGCGCTTTCGCGTGTCGACGCTATCGCACGCGTTGACTGCGCCGATCGTCGGCGCAGTCATCTTGGGCTGTCTCTGGGCCGGCTGGCATGGTGGAGTCGCATTTGGAAAAGGCGGCGGCCTTCCGGGCTTCATCGCATGGTGGATTGCGCTTTCGCTTGCGCCATATTGGCTTCTGGTGTTGCGCGACTGGCGCAAGGCGACGCGGCCCCACGCATGGCTGGCGGCGACCAGCGACAATGGCGTATTCGTCAAATGGCGTTCCTATCGGAATGCGCATTGGGGTCACGATGACGTGCAGGTCGTGTTCATTCCGTATCGCCTCATTGCTGCGGCACGCGGACACCGGCGCTGGTGGATTACGCCAAGCGATAACAACGCAGTCCGCGCGGAGCGCAAGTCTTATGTCGAACTGCGCTTAAGCGCACTGGCCGATGCATCCGCACTCGCCGTCAAGCTGGCTGACGAACGCAGCGCGCGGCCGGGCGGCAGAAAGCAGCATTCCACCTGGGTGCATTTCCCGGTGTCCCTCGAAACTGGCAACACCTTGCGCATCGAATGGCAGGCGCGTCCGCGCATGCAGGTCTTCCTTGAGCTGTTGCGGCAGCACCATGTCTCTATCGAGACGATGGCGACGACAACGGCGGACTTGTCACGTCGCCATGATGATTCGACTCTGAATGAACTGGCACGTCGCGGCGATACGATGGCGCTCATCCGCGTGCTCCGCCATGACGACGGCTTGAGCCTGGAACAAGCTAAGGCGAAAGCCGAGGCGCTTGTCGCCGACGCGCGCACGCCCGACGCTTGACTCGATTAGTCGTCTGTCTCGCGACTCATCGCTGCTTCGGGTGCTTCTACGCCGAGTGCCTCTTTAGCCGTACAATGATCGGCTTGATGCTCCTCCTTGCCTGACCAATCAATCCAGTTTCTTCAATGAGCTACACCCCAAGCCGCCCCATCGCCTATGGTTGCCTCGCCCTCTCCATGTCCCTCGTCGGCAGCTATGTCGCGCTGACCAAACCGCTGGCCATCGTCTTTCCTGTTTTTCTCTTGGCCTGGCTGCGCTTCGGCATCGGCGGGCTGGCGATGCTGCGCTGGCTGAAGAAGCCGGCGAACGAGCAGCCGATGTCGCGGCAGACCAAAAAACTCGTGTTCCTTGAATCCTTCCTCGGCAATTTCCTGTTCACGATCTGCATGATTTCTGGCGTGCGCATGACCAGCGCAGTGTCGGCCGGCGTAATCATGGCGACCATTCCGGCGGTGATTGCGCTGATGAGCTGGATCTTTCTTAGGGAGCGCATCGGAGCGCGCATCTGGGCGGCGGTGGCGTGCGGTGCGATCGGCATTGGCCTGCTGTCGCTGGCCAAGCCTTCGCATGCGGCGGGCGATGCGCAGCAGACGGCCTGGCTCGGCAACCTGCTGGTGTTCGGGGCGGTGCTCTGCGAAGCGTCTTATGCGGTGATCGGCAAGAAGCTCACGGCAGTGCTGAGTCCCAAGCGCATCAGCGCCATCATCAATCTGTGGGGCTTCGCGCTGATGACGCCGCTCGCACTGTCCATGGCGTTCGGCTTCAACTTCGCGGCTGTGCAGCCCGGGATATGGCTGCTGCTGGTGTTTTACGGCCTGGCGGCGAGCGTGTGGACGGTGTGGCTGTGGATGACCGGTCTGAAGTCGGTTCCCGCTGCGCAGGCCGGTGTGTTTACCGTGATGCTGCCGGTGAGCGCCGCGCTGGTCGGTGTCGTGGTGCTCGGCGAGACGCTGACCGGCATCCAGATGGCTGCCTTCGCCGTCTCGCTGGCCGGCATCCTGCTCGCCACTGCGCCGGTGCGGGTCTGACGCGAGCAGCGCTGCACAAGCCGCGCCTTTACTTGTATTCCTTCTCCTCCCACCACGGGAAGAAGGACGGCATGTCCTGCGATACCTTGTTGATGAACTTCGCCGGGCGCTTTTCGAGGAAGGACATCACGCCTTCCTTGGCATCGGGCGCGGCGCCGCGGGCGTAGATGGCGCGGCTGTCGATGCGGTGCGCATCCATCGGGTGTTCCGCGCCGAGCATGCGCCACATCATTTGCCGTGTCAGCGCAAGCGAGACCGGTGCGCAGTTGTCGGCGATCTCGCGCGCCAGGGCACGCGCCGTGGGAAGCAGGTCTTCCGCCTTGCACACCTGTTGCACCAGTCCGCTTTCAAGTGCTTCCTGCGCGGAGAACACGCGGCCGGTATAAGTCCATTCCAGCGCCTTGCTGATGCCGACCAGGCGCGGCAGGAACCAGCTCGAACAGGCTTCCGGCGTGATGCCGCGGCGGTTGAACACAAAGCCGAAGCGTGCGTCCTCCGAGGCAATGCGTATGTCCATCGGCAACTGCATCGTGACACCGACACCGACGGCTGCGCCGTTCACGGCGGAAATCACCGGTTTGAGGCATTCGAAGATGCGCAGCGACACGCGCCCGCCGCCGTCGCGCACCGATGCATGGCTCCAGTCCACTTCACCGTCCGCCGTGCGCGGCGTGCCTTGCTTGTCGGGCCGGTCTTCGCGCGCCGCGAAGTCGAAGGTCTTGGCGCCGGACGACAGGTCGGCGCCGGCGCAATAGGCACGGCCCGCGCCGGTCACGATGATCGCGCGCACCTCGTCGTCGGCATCGGCCTTGTCGAAGGCGTCAATCAGCTCCAGCATCATCGTGCCGGTAAAAGCGTTCAGCTTCTCCGGACGGTGCAGGGTAATGGTGAGAATATTTTCCTGGATGTCGTATTTGATCGTCTCGTAAGTCATCGTTTTCTTTTCCGTTCAATGTGGTGTGGGCCGGGTACGGCAGGGTTTGTCTTTTCCATCATATCCTGCAAGGTGCGTCGCACGCAGCGTGCCTTGGTGCAAGCGCCGGAACTGCGGAAGTAATGCGGCGCGGACATATTGTCCAGACATGCCAGGGACCTGAAACAAATCTCACCCCCGCATTTCCATCCCTCCCGGCATCGGTCTCGCCGGCAAACATCCCGGACCTCCACATTCTCCATGACATGCTTTTGCATGTCATACGTCAAATCATTCCCCGTCAAGCAGATTTAGCCTATCAATCAATATATTGTTATCGAAGCTATTGCAAATCTGCAATGGCCGATGTTTCGCTCATGGCGACGACGAGAAGCGCGCAACCAATCAGGGCGAGCGAGATCTGACGATTGAGCGAGGTTCTTGTGAAGCTGAAGGAAAGTGTCTTTACCATTCGAAAGTCGCTTTCTGTATTGGTGGTCGCGTGCATCGTGCCGACCATCGTCACGACAGCGGTGCTCATCAATCATGCCTATGAACGCGAGCGTGTCCGCGCGGAGCTGAGGAGGATTGAGACAGCGCGCGCGCTCATGCAGGCGGTCGATCGCGAGCTGTCGAGTGCGCAGGGAACCTTGCAGGCACTCGCCACCTCGCCCCATTTGTCTTCCGGCAATCTCGCTGAATTCTGGGCGCAGGCGCAAGACGTGCAGCGCTATCGGCCGAACAATAACTTCGTGTTGAGCGATGCCACCGGCCAGCAGCTCGTGAACACGCTGCGCCCCTTCGGCAGCGCGTTGCCCCGGCACGGCAATCCGGCGCAGCTTCGCCGTGTGTTCGAGACGGCGAAGCCGGTCATATCGGACCTTTACGCGGGCGGCCTGACGCAGCGCCCGTTGATCAGCATCGATGTTCCCGTGGTGCGCAACAATCAGGTGATCTACGACCTGTCGATGGGCTTCTTTCCCGCGCATCTGGGCGAAATATTGCGGCTGCAGCGCATTCCACCGGATCGCGTCGCTGCGATTTTCGACAGCAGCGGCGTTGCAGTTGCACGGACCTGGGAACCTGAACGCTATGTCGGGAAAAAAGGCGCGCCGCAACTGGTCAAACGGATGCAGGAGGTGGCCGAGGACAGCATCGAGAATGTGACGGTGGAAGGTGTCCCCGTTGTTTCTTCATTCAGCCGATCGTCGGTCTCGAACTGGACCGTTGCCATTGGCGTTCCCCTGGTCGTGACCGCCCGCGAACTATGGAGGTCGATCGCCTGGATCGCCGGCGTCGCGGCGCTTTCCCTGGCGGTCGGGCTGCTGTTTGCGGCGCTGCTCGGCGAGCGCATCAGCCGGTCGATTCACGCGCTGCTGGCGCCGGCCGAGGCGCTGGGACATGGCGAGCCCGTCGCGATGCCGCTGCTGCACCTCAAGGAGGCGAACGATGTTGCGCAAGTGCTCGTCAAGACCTCCCAATTGCTGCGGCAACGCACCACCGAGCGTGATCTGGCGGAACGGGCGGAGCAGGAGATGCGCGCGATCAAGCAGCGGCTGGAACACAGCGAGGCCTTTCAGCGCCGCATCTTCGAGGAGGCGCCCAACGCAATCATTCTTGTGGCGCCATCCGGACGCATCGTTCGCGCCAATGCGGAGGCCGAGAAAGTATTCGGCTACACGGGCGAACAGCTGCTCGGCCTCTTTGTCGAAGATTTGCTGCCCCGGGAAGTTGCTGAGCACCACAAGTCTTTGCGCGAATCCTTTTTCGCCAACCCTGGCCGGCGCCTGATGGGAAGCGGAATCTATCTGCAAGGGCGTCGCGCCGACGGCACGCAGTTTCCGGCCGATGTGATGCTCAGCCCGCTCCAGTCGCCGGAAGGCGTGCTCGCGATCGCGATGGTGCGTGATGTGACGGAATTGCGCCGAAACGAGGATCGAATCAACGCCGCGCTGCACGAAAAGGAAACGCTGCTGAAGGAGCTGTACCATCGGGTCAAGAACAATCTTCAGGTCATCGCCAGCATGATCAACCTCCAGGAACGCGCCATGCCGGGCGATGCGACACGCGTCGCCTTGAAGGAAGCCGCCGACCGGGTGCGCGCGATGGCGCTGGTGCATGAAAAGCTCTACCAGTCGGGCAATCTGTCATCTATCGCGCTGGATGGCTACATTGTCGATCTGTGCCGGCAGCTTGGAGACGCCGCTGGCGCCGGCGAGCGCGGCGTTGTACTGACCGCGGAGGCGGAGCCGATCCAGGTCGGCCTGGACATCGCGGTTCCGCTTGGCCTTGTCCTCAACGAGTTGATCTCCAACAGTCTCAAGCATGCATTTCCCGGCGGTCGTCGGGGCCGCGTCTTCGTCCGGCTGGAGAGAGAGGACGCGATGAGCATGCGGCTCACGGTGGCGGACGATGGCGTAGGACTGCCGCCGGGCATGACGCCGGCCACGACGCCCACGCTCGGCCTCAGGCTGGTGACGGCCCTCGCCACGCAACTGGACGGGAACTTTACGCTGGAGACAAAACAGGGCGTGACGGCCAGCCTTGTCTTCCCATTTATCAAACAGGCTCAAGCATGAAATCCTTGCAAACCACTCTCCGGCCCGGGAGCATTGAATGACAGATGCAAACATGGTGCCCACCGCCATCGGCGAGCGACACTCGTCAAAAATCCTCGTCGTGGAAGATGAGGCGATCGTCGCGCTGGACCTGCAACTGCAGTTGGAAGAAATGGGGTATACGGTGTGCGGGGTTGCTGATACCGGCGAGGACGCCGTCGAGCGTGCCTGGAAACTCCGGCCCAACCTGATCCTGATGGATATCGTCCTCAAGGGTGCCATGGATGGCATAGAGGCCGCCGAACAGATCAGTCACGGGCTGCAAATTCCAGTGATTTTTCTTACCGCCTACAGCGATGCTGGCACCGTCGCGCGCGCAGCGCATACGGCCTCCTACGGCTATCTCACCAAGCCCTTCCGTCCGCAGGAGCTGCGTGCCGTGATCGAAGTCGCGCTCTACAAGGCCGAACTCGAACGGCAGCTGCGCGATTCGGAGCAATGGTTCGCTTCGACATTGCGCTCGGTCGCGGACGGCATCGTCGCCACCGATGAGCAGGGCAAAATCCAGTTCATGAATCCCGCTGCGGAAGACCTGCTGGGTTGGCAAATGAGCGAGGCATGCGGGCGCGATGTGGGCGAGGTGGCGCACATCGAGAACACGCAAACCGGAGCCGTGGTGGAATCGCCTGCCAGGCGTGCGCTGCAGGAAGGAAAAGCGGTCGGCATCGATTTCGCCGCGACGCTGGTGTCACGCAACGGATTGCGCCTGCCCATCGACGATTCAGCGGCGCCCGTCAAGGATGCGGAAGGAAACTCGCTGGGCGCCGTCATGGTATTTCGCAGCGTGCAGGAACGTCTGGCGGCGGAGCAAAAGCTCCGGCAAAGCGAAGAGCACTTTCGGAAGGTCTTCGACTTCGCTCCGGTGGGCATGGCGCTGGTCGGCCTGGATAACAGTTTTCTGCAGGTCAATGGCGCCATCTGCCAGCTGCTCGGCTATTCCGACACGGACCTCGTTGGCGCGGACCAGGCGCGCTTCAGCTGCCATGACGATCTGTCGTCCGAACGCGCCGTTCTCGACGAAATACTGTCGGGCAAATCACTCTCGTCGCAGTTCGAAAAGCGCTACCGCACCAGGGACGACCGGGTAGTGTGGACCCTGGTGAGCGTCTCCCTCCTGCGGCAGAATGAGGAGCCGCTGTGCTACCTGTGGCAGATTCATGACCTGACCGAGCGCAAGGACGTGGAAGACCGGCTGGCACGCCTGGCGCATTACGATCCGCTTACCGGGCTGGCGAACCGTGCCTGCCTGAGCGAGGAAATCGAACGGCAGATTCTGTTCGCTCGTCGTCATCAGCAATGTTTTGCGGTGGTCTTCCTCGACCTGGATCACTTCAAGCAGATCAACGACAGCCTCGGCCACGAAGCGGGCGACGAATTGCTGCAGGCGATCGCGCATAAATTGAAAGACTCCATACGCGAAATCGATACGGTTGCCCGACTGGGCGGCGACGAATTCGTGATGCTGCTGACGGAAGTCCGCTCGGCGGAAGACGTATTGACCGTCACCGACAAAGTGCGCGCCGAGTGCGCGCAGCCTTTCCACATCGCGGGTCACGAGATGTGCATCAGCATCAGCCTGGGTGTAAGCCTGTATCCGGACGACGCCCAGGATGCGCGCACGCTGCTCCGGTTCGCCGACAGCGCGCTCTATCATGCCAAGGCGGAAGGCCGCAACAACTTGCAGTTTTATCGCCCCGATCTCATCGCGCGCCTCCAGAAGCGCATGATGCTGGAAGCGGGCTTGCGCTCGGCGCTCGCGCATCGCGAGTTCGAGTTGCATTATCAGCCGATCGTCTCGCTGGCGGACGGAACACCGCTCATGGCGGAAGCGCTCATTCGCTGGAATCATCCCACGCTCGGATTGCTGACGCCGGAGACCTTTATTTCCCTTGCCGAGGAAATGGGATTGAGCACGGCGATCGGCACCTGGGTCATCGGCGAAGCGTGTCGTTCGGCGATGGCGTGGCCGGTTCACAAGGGGCGAGGCATTGCGGTCTCGATCAATGTGTCGCCGCGCCAGTTCAAGAGCGGCACCCTGGTGCAAAGCGTCACGGATGCGCTGCAGGAAACCGGCCTCGACCCGAAACGCGTCTGCATCGAAATCACCGAGCAAGTCTTGCTGGACAATAACGAAATGAATCACGCGACAATCGAAGAGCTGAAGACACTGGGCGTCAAGATCGCCATTGACGATTTCGGTGTCGGCTACTCGTCGCTCAGTTACATCAGCCGCCTCGCGCCTTCGGAAATCAAGATCGATTGCTCGCTGGTGCGCGACGTCGCCGTCAACCCGTCGGATGCAGCGATCGTCAGAGCCACCATCGTGATGGCGCACAGCCTGGACATGACCGTCGTGACCGAAGGCGTCGAGACGCAGGTCCAGCAATCCTTCCTGCAGAGCGAAGGATGCGACATGGCGCAGGGCTATCTGTACGCATTGCCCGCTCCCGCCGCGGAATTTCGTGACTGGTTGAACAGGAATCGCCCGCAGTAGGAGGTGCGTGCCAGGGCGCGCTCTCGCAACTGCGGCGATATGCACTTCCGCTCGAAATTCATCTGCATCAAGTTTGCCCTCCGAAATGCGATATCAATCCGGAATGCCTTGACTGCCGTCAATGACAGGCGGCGAATCGACGACCAACAATATCGGCAATCGATATCGGCACGCTACAGCAACTCTTTCGACCGAGCCGCCCGCATGGCGCGGCCAGCTGAACCAGTTTCAGTCACGAGAAGGGAGTACGTCATGTGGTCCATATTCCAGGGGCGCGGACCGCGCCTGATTGCCATGGCCGCAACGGCCTGGTTGCTGTGCGGTGCTGCATTGGCAGCCGATCCCGAATTCGTCGGTTCCAAGCGATGCGGCGAATGCCACGAGGAGGATTATGCGAGCTGGCAGCAGTCGTATCATGCCAAGATGATCCGCCCCAAGGACACGGCCATCCTCAAGGATGTCGTTGAACAGTGGAGCAACGGCGGACCGACCAAAATCAACCTGACTGGCGCACCGGCCACCTTGAACGATGTCGAGTTTGTGATCGGTTCGAAATGGAAGCAGCGCTTCCTGGTCAGGAATCCTGCTACCGGCGGCCACCTTTTCCTCGACAAGCAGTGGAACGCCGTCGCTAAGGCGTGGGAAAACTACGGCAACAAGAACGACTGGGAAACGAACTGCGGAACCTGTCACTCGACCGGCTTCCGCCTCACGTCGTATGACTCAGCCAAACCGACCGAGCAGAAGTGGTCGATGGTCGAATACAACGTTGGCTGCGAAACCTGCCACGGCCCGGGCGCGAAGCACTCCAAGTCCGAAAAGGCGCGCGACATATACAGCTTCAAGGGCAAATCGATCGAAGAACAGACGCGCGTCTGCGGCTACTGCCATATCCGCGGTGAGAATGATCTGTACAAGACCGCGCAGGGCAACCCGTCGGAGCATCTGCCAAGTCCTGTTATCGGCAAGACCTGGCTGCCCGGCGACGACTGGACCAAGTGGTATCCCGAGCACACCATAATCCCAGGCGTGCAACCGGAGGACAAGATCGATGCCGTCTACAAGGGCGACCTTGCCGGCATGTTCAAGACCGACGACATCGCGAAGGCAGGTGGTTTCTACGACGCTGCGAAACATCACCAGCAGTACCAGGAATACCTCCAGTCGCCGCACTACACCGCTGCCAAGGTGAAGGACCGCCTGAGCTGTTCATCGTGCCACACCTCGCACATCAGCGATGCCACTCCGAAGTTGATCGTGCCGAAGGACACCTGCAAGGAATGCCACGATTCCTCGTACACGGTCGAGAAGTACATGCCGGGCACAGGACAGACCGCCAATGGCCTGTTCCTGCGTACGCACACCTTCAACAAGAACCAGTCGCGTCCTGCGCAGACGACGGTCAAGGGCGAGCCGGTTTATTACAAGCAAGCCCAGTAATGGGTAGCTTCAATTCGGGCCGGGAAATCCGGCCCTTTTTTTAAGACAGATCTTGATTGCGATATTCAGGGACGTTTTTCTCGGCTTCGTCCGCGTGCACATTCTCCACCACGCCGCGAAGGAAGCGATTTATGGCGTCGAGATGATGGAGGAACTCAAGCATCACGGCTACGACATCAGCCCCGGCACGCTCTATCCGATCCTGCATGCGATGGAAAGCGCCGGTTATCTGAGCGTGCAGTTCGAGGTGATCGAGGGCAAGCGGCGCAAATACTATCGCGCCACGAAGACCGGCGTACGTGCGCTGCAGGAGCTGCGCAAGAAGATACGCGAACTGACCGAGGAAGTGCTCGAATAGGCCGAGCGCCTATTCCGCCGCGATTGGTGTCACCGGCGAGCCGACCGCCCGCTTCAGTGCCGCGCGCGCCAGCAGCCTTGTCGAATCCAGCGTCGGCAAGGACGAATTCGCATCATGGACGATCAACGGGATCTCGGTGCAGCCAAGCACAACTGCGTCACATCCCTGATCCTTCATGCGTGCAATCACTTGCCGGAAGCATGCAACCGACTCCGGTCTGAAAACACCAAGCACAAGTTCATCCATGATGATGCGTCCGATCTCGTCGCGTTCGGCGCTGCTCGGGCGCACAAACGCGATGCCGCGCGCCGCGAGCTTTTCCGGATACACATCGCTGTCGACGAGCCAGCGCGTGCCGGTGAGGCCGACGCGCCGGAAACCGCGCGCGACCGCTTCTTCCGCAACGACTTCGGCGATGTGCAGCCAGGGCAGCGGCGACTGTGGTTCGACATGGGGGAATGCCTGATGAATCGTGTTGTCGGGGCAGATCAGGAAATCGGCGCCGGCCTTGGCGAGCTTGTGTGCGGAGGAGAGCATCAGCTCGGCGACGCCATGCAAGTCGTTGCGGTCCAGGCAGCGAACGTAGTCGGCGAGCGAGTGCATGTGCATCGAGATTTCGGGATGGGCATGCGGACCGAGAAGCCGCGCGCCTTCGGTGCAGATGGTGCGATAACACAGCGCTGCACCTTCGGCGGAGCAAGCGACAATACCGATGTGATGAATCATGATTTGATCCTGCGATGCGCGATGGTTCCCACGATCATAGCAAAGGCGGATGTGCAGTGCGGCATTCGCCCAAAGGTCTCACATGCTTGACGTTCTTGGCTGCGGAATCGATCGCATCAAACAATTATGCATGACAGACGCAAGACTGATGCAATGCATCGATCAATAGCGGTGCAATCGTTCTCCTGCAAGAATTTATTCGCACCACGCAGCAATTCTTCCTGCAATAAAAAATTCCCTGACGCTGTATTGCCCGCGTACGCCGCGCTTGCATCAACTGCGCGGGTTCGACATCCATCAAGCCACCCTGAGCAGCACTGCCTATATTGGAGCGGGGTTGCCACATTTGCCGGCCCTGCCGTACCGACTGCGCCTGGCTCGGCAATACCGTGTGTCATGAGTGGATCGGTATGCGCCGCGCAATGCAGGTTTGCGGCAGTGTCGGCTGGCACCCTTCATCCTTGATCTTCCAGACAATCTTGAAAGGAGTAAGGTCGATATGACTAACGCAACTACGAACGAAACAGATACCCCTTCGATCCAGCGGCCGCTGGCATCAGCATTTCGCCGGCTGGGCGTGACGGCATTCGTTGCCGCTGCACTGGCCGGTGGCGCGACATCGGCCGGCGCGACCAACGGGCCGGCGCTGTTCGAAATGGTGCGCTCGCCCGGCATCGTCAACGCCGGTTGCCTGCCGAACGCAAGCGCGACCGTCACGATACTGCCGCAGGGGCCGGTCGAAGTGATGTCTGTCCTGGTGCGAGGGCTGCCGCCGAGGACCGAGTTCGATTTCTTTGTGATCCAGGTGCCGAACGCGCCGTTCGGCCTGTCATGGTATCAAGGGGATATCGAAACCGATGCCAACGGAAACGGACACGCGACATTCATCGGTCGTTTCAATGAGGAGACCTTCATCGTCGCACCGGGCGTGGCCCCGGCGCCTTCGGTGCACAACAATGCCTTCCCCGATGCGACCTCGAATCCGCAGAGCGGCCCGGTGCACACCTATCATCTCGGCATGTGGTTCAACTCGCCGCAGGATGCCGCCGCTGCCGGTTGCCCGAGCGCCGTGACTCCCTTCAATGGCGAACACAACGCGGGAGTGCAGGTGCTGAACACCAGTCAGTTCCCTAATGCCGCAGGTCCGCTGCTGAAAGTCAAACCGTAACGAACCCGAATGTAACGTAATGCACCGCGAGGCAGCATGAACATTGTCCAGCCGGAGCGTACACGTTTCACCGTGTGCGGACATGCAGTACAGGGGGCCAGGCTCTGCCGCAAACCATTATCGAGTCTGCTCCCTGCCGAAATGGGCCTTTATGCCGCGTCCTGTGCACGTGCGAGGCGCGCCTCCATCCAGGTCTGGATCTTCGCGAAAATTTCCTCGCGATTGAGCTCGTTGAAATTCTCGTGGAAATTATCGGGATAAAAATGGTATTCCAGCAGGTTGGGGCGAACTGTCTTTAACATCGCCACAACCGCCTGAGCATCGGCCAGCTTGTCATTGCCGGCAACCACGGCGAACATCGGATACGGCCACGACGACAGCTTTCCTGTCAGTCCTGCCTGCGCCTGCGCCAGTTCGTTCGCGAAGCGGAATGTCACTTCGGTCGCGCGGATATCATCCTTCTCGTCCGCATAATGCCGCGCGGTGATGTCGGGATCGTGGGTCAGCGCGTCGGTCAGGGAAGCCAGCGGCACTTTCGCCTTGGGCATGAGTTTGGCCAGCACGGTGGACAGCGATACCAGCAGCGCCGGCACCTTGATTGCATTGACGTAGTAGGGCGAGGAAATGATGAAGCCCTTGATGTCGCGATCGCGCGGGAAGCGGGTGAGGCCGAGCCAGGTGCTAATCAGCGCGCCCATCGAATGGCCCATCACGAAGATCGGCAGACCGGGGTAGCTGCGCTTCACCCATTTCAGGAACAATTCTCCGTCATCCAGAAAGCTGTCGAAGGAAGGAATGTCGACGCGCTTCTTGCGGTCGTGGCCACACATGTCGTAGCTCACCGTGGCGAAGCCCTTGTCGCGGAAGTACAGTGCCGGCGTGACATAGTCTCCCGCATGCGCCATGCCGCCGTGCAGCGCGAGGATGACCGCTCGCGGCTGCTTCGGCTCCCAGATGTGGATGCTGCGCTCGATGCCGTCGCTGCATGCGAGCGATGCCAGCCTGTCCTCGGAAAATCTCATTGGTCACCCCGGATCATGTTTGTTCAGAACTTTCAACTCGGCGAGAGGGCCGCACGAGGGCTGCACAATACGCGATATTATGCGCGCGGCGGGAAAATGCATACCGTCAACGCTTGATTCTCCCGGCCAACCACTTATCTTTGCGGGCCATTCTCGAATTATCCCAGATCAAGACATTCCGTTTCCACGGCCAACCGGGACTGGCGCGCCGGGAAAAATCGGCTGTAATTGTCTTATGGACGACCGCTTTGCCATGCTGCGTCGCAAGCGGCAGGAAGGCCGGGCCGGCATTCATTTTATCGACGCGGGAAACGCGGCAGCCTGCCTGTTCCCGCGATATTGCTTTTCCCATCTGACAGAGGGAGTCTTTACCATGCAATCCCGTCTTCTCAAACTTTCTTCCCTGGCATTGTCAATCGGCTCCGCGCTGCTGCTGGCCGCATGTGGCGGCGGCGGATCGTCCGGTTCGCCAGGTTCGTCCACGCAGGCCGCATCCACCATCACCTCCGCCAATGCGAGCGATGTGGCCGCGCAGGCCTACGCTGCGTCCGATGCGCTCAACAGCCAGGCAGTCGCGGGCGGCACTGCCGGCGCCGATCTTGTGACTGCCGTGTCGGTGCAGACGCCGACGCCGACCACCGGCCTGATCGATGCCGGCCTCCAGCAGATGTACCGGGCGCTGGCGCAGCAGCCCGCCAACATGGTGCTCGGCGTGATGGGTACGGGAACGATCACCTGCAGCGGCGGCGGCATGATGACCGGTTCGTACAACATGATGAATACGAACATGGTCTCGAACGGCGATACGCTGACGGTCACCAGCAGCGGCTGCCGTGAAGGCATGCAACAGTTCAATGGCGGACTGACCATCACCTTCAGCAATATCAGCGGCACGCCATCGCCCATGGGAGCGTGGAACGCGACGATGAGGATGACGTTCAACAATTTCTCCGTCATGCAGAACAACATGACGGGTACGGCCAATGGCGACATCAGCCTGAACTATGGACAGAACCAGTCCGGAACGCGGGCCTTCACCGTCAGCGGCAGTTCGTTGCAGATGACTACGACCCGGGGCAGTACGATGGTGACGCGCATGCTGACGAACTACAGCTATGACGCTTCGGTGACTTCCGCCAACTTGTACACCTATCGCTGCGACTACACGCTGACGGGCGACTTGCCGCGGATCGGCAACAATGTTTCCTACACCGTGCACACGATAATGCCTTTCCAGCAGCAGGGTGGCCTCTATCCAAACCAGGGCGTGATGACGGTGAGGGCGAGTGACGGCACCAGCCTGACCATGACGGTACGCGACGCCACGAGCGTGCAGATCGCCATCGACAGGAACGGCGACGGCACTGTCGATGAAACGATCGTCAAGACCTGGGCCGAGTTGAGCGCCTTGATCTAGCAGGCTGTTGAAAAACTACTGCGCGGGCCGATCCTGGGGCCTGCGGTGCTCTGCGTACAGGCGTACGCGTCCGCTCCTCGGTCCCAGTCTCGGCCCGCTCGCTACGTTTTTCAACAGCCTGCTAGCACTACTGCTTGCCGCCGCTCGGCGCTTCGCCCGCCTTGTTGTCTGGCGCGGCATCCGGCGCCGAGGTCGCGGGCGGCAGGGTGACTTCCTTGTATTCGCGGTAGATGCCGCCTTCGGACACGCTGCCGCTGGTGACGCCTTCACCGCGCGTACGGCGTTGGCAGGCGTCGCGTTCTTCCGCGGGCAGGGCTTCGCAGCGGGCGAGTGCGTTCTGCTCGTAAGTGGTCTGCGCGTCGTTGAGCTGTCCGTGCCGCGCTTCCGCTCTCGCGGCGGCAGCTTCGCGCAGGCATGCCGCGCGGTCCTGGCTCGGCGGCGCCTTGTCGCATGCCGCGCGCTCGCTCTGATAACGCGCCTCGATGTCGGATGACTTGCTGCCTTGCGCCGGCGAGTACGCGGACAACGCGGCGCCCATGACAAGAACAGCAAGAGAAATCAGCTTGCGGGCGATGCGGGCATCGCCGCGTGTTGGCATTGCATTGGACATGTGGACCTCCATGAAGCGGGACGCCGGCGGCCTGTCGGAGCGAGGCCGTGCCGCGCGTCGATCAATGCTTCTTCCTCATGGTAGGGCAGCTTGCGGTCGAGGGGAATGCCGCATTCTTGATCCAGGACAGCTTGCGGCGAACGCGTCGCTGCCGGCCGGATCACGAGGCCTTGCCGTCCTGCGGTGGCTGCGCGGCGAGGCGCTTGTTTTTTTCAGACAGCGTACGGATCAAGCCGTCGATGCCGCCATTGGCGATCTCCGCCGAGAAGCTTTCCTTGTAGGTTTCGATCAGCCATACGCCCAGCACGTTGACGTCGTACACCTTCCAGCCATCCGGCGTCTTGTACACGCGATAGGTGACCTGGACCGGATCGGGATTGCGCGGCTGCAGCACATCGAACCGGACCTCGACTTCGGTGGCGCCCGGCTCGGCGCGCAGCGGTCGGAACACCACCTTCTGGTCGCCCACCTGCGACAGCGCGCCCGCATAGGTGTACATCAGGAGCGCGCGGAATTCCTTGGTCACTTGTGCGCGCTGCTGCGGCGTCGCTTCGCGCCAGTGGCGTCCGAGCGTGAGCTCGGTGGTGCGCTCGAAATCGATGTGCGGCAGGATCAGGTTGTCGACCAGTTGGTGGATGCGGCGCCGGTCGCCGGCCTTTATCGCCTTGTCCGTCCTCGCGGTATCCAGGACTTCCATCGTGATGCGCTTGATCAAGACGTCCGGCGCTTCTTCGGAAGGTGCCGGCGCGGCGAAGGCAAGCGTGCCCAAGGCCAACGTGGCCAGGAAAACCAGTTTCGTGAGTATCTTCATCATTTCTCTTCAATCCGCCAAACATGATGCCTGACAACACCAGCACCGAAAAGTTTGGCCAAGCGGTCGATCTGTTCCAGCGATGCGGACCAGCCAAGGTTTTGGCAGTGGAGAAAGGAAGCCTTCACGTGAATGACAACAGGGTCAAGACGATGGGGCCCGCCAGAATCAATTGTACCCGCGCAAGTGCATGTACATGTTGACTTGTTCGGGGTTCAGTACATCGAGCATGCTCACGTGATAACGCAGGTGCGCCGCACGCAAGCGGCCTTGCGCCTGCGCCGCGTTTGCCGTTGCCTGCTCAAGCGATTCGGCGCTGACCTTTCTTTCGCTGAACAGGCGGTCGAGTTCGTGTTCGGCGGCGATCAAGGCTGCACCGAGCGTTTTCGTTTCCG
The DNA here is from genome assembly GCF_004804275.1 of Herbaspirillum sp. ST 5-3. GTDB lineage: Bacteria > Pseudomonadota > Gammaproteobacteria > Burkholderiales > Burkholderiaceae_D > Noviherbaspirillum. Next base: position 244,817 of record NZ_STGI01000006.1, on the reverse strand, counting down.
ACTGCATCTGGTCAAACAAGGCTTGCGTCTTGCGTTTCTGCGCATCGCTCAGGCCGAGCGGCGCTGCCAGTTCGAGCACATGCGCAGGCCCTGGATAGCCATTGAGCTCCGCCGGCAGCGCGAGCGCCATGCCCTTGCCGGCACGCAGATCGTTGAGCTGCTGTTCGGACAGCGCTTTGATGCTGCGGCCCTGCATGCCCGCGTAGGGGGAATGCGCGTGCTGCATGGCCGGCGAGGGCGCATCCGGCGCCGCCTGCGGATGCATGTGCTGCGCGCAGGCGGGAATCGAGGAAATGGCGAGCGCCAGTGTGAAAATAAGGGTTTTCATGCGGTGTCTCCTTCACGCGGTGAGAGCGCATTATTGCCCAGCGGCTGGGCGGCGCATATGATTGCAATCATATGGCCAAAAAATCACCCATTCCCGATGATGCGCCCACGGCGGCATCCTTGCCTGCCTGTTTCGCCAATGTGAAACCGGATGCTCGCCGTCTCGAAGCCGGCGACATGCTGTTTCGCCAGGGCGACAAATCCTTCGGCATGTTCCGGCTGGCGACAGGCCGCATTCGCCTGTTGCGCTCGACGCCGGGCGGCGCCGACATGCCGATGCACACGGTGCGCGCCGGTGAATTGTTCGCGGAAGCTTCGCTCTTTTCAGAGCGCTACCATTGCGATGCCATTGCGCTGCAGCGCTCCGAAGTGCTGGTCTATCCCAAGGCCGCGTTGCAACACGCGCTAAGACAGGACCCGGACGCGCTGTGGGCATTCGCCGCCGAACTTGCGCAGCGCGTGCAGGGCCTGCGCACCCGGCTTGAACTCAGCCGCATCCACTCGGCGCCCGAACGCGTTCTGCAAGCCTTGCGGCTGCGTTGCGACGCGAGCGGGACATGGAAGCCGGACGCGACGCTCAAGCGCTTTGCGGAAGAAATCGGACTCACGCACGAGGCCTTGTACCGGGCCCTGGCGGCGCTGGAACGTGAGGGCCGCATCGCGCGGCGCGATGAGGAATTCACGCTGCGTTAGCAAGCTGTTCTGGATCAAGCAAAATCATTTTTCCTCTCTCGATCGGTGTGCCAAACGGCAAGAAAGCGCGTTAAATGCCGAATGGACTACGTGCGTTGGAACAACATCGACAACATCGTATTTCACGCTCCGCTCAAGTGCGCGATCCGCACGGAAAACAGGAGGTCGACATGGCCAGTTACTACGTGAACAGACATGCTGAAGCGAACGGCGATCACGAAGTGCACAAGCACGACTGCCCTCGGTTGGCGCTTGCGGACGACAAGCAGTTCCTGGGCGACTTTGTCTCCTGCTACGGAGCGATGGCCGAGGCGCTGCGCCTGTATCCCACCGCGAACGGTTGCATCGACTGCGCGCCGCATTGCCATTCCTGATTCGGACTGACACCGCTGATGCAGCAAATGCCATGCGCCGGGAAGGCGAAGGCTTTGCTGCGTTCAGTGATGCATTCGGGCGGATATCAATCGCTATTCGCGCTCGCCGGTGCCGCATCCACCACATGCTGGCGCACCGCGACCGGCAACACCGCACCGACCACCTGTCCAATGCCGTCACTGACTCCGAGCGCCACATCCTTGATGGTCTTGATCGCCAGCTTGCTGATTCTGCCGACGCCCTCGATGCTGCCTTCGGCCGCACGCCGCGCCGCCGTGCCGGCATCGACGCCAACCGATGCGACATGCAGGATGATCGCGTGCGCGGTTTCGGCGGAGGCGGTGATGACGTCGCCGCCCACTTCATGCACGCCCAGCACGATGCCCTTGGCCACGCTCTTCATGCTCGTGGCGAGGTCGAGGCCGAGCTGTTCCACCGCCTGGATCGCGCCGCGCACGACATCGTGAATGAGCTTGGTCAGCTGATGCGCTGCGCTGCCTCCGGCCTTCAGCGCATCCGCGACCGTGGCCTTGACCACGATCACGATATCGGCGTCGATCGCCTTGACGCCGGACAGGCGGCTGACAATGCCTTCCCTGACCGCGTCCGCTGCCGCGCTTGCGGGAGCGTGCTGATCATTGTCGGCATGGCCGTTATCCAGTTGCACAGTACTTTCCTTTGCGTCGATTGCACTCATGCGGTTTCCTTTTTTGTCGTTGAGGGAAATACGCCGGGATGACGCTTGCCTTCAGGCGGCAAGCGCTTCGGCCGACGGTCGATAAGACGGGGTTAACTTTCGTCGGTCGCGCTGCGCAGGAGGTTGATCCATCTCACGCGAACCGGATGCAAGACGGTGAAAATACAACAGCTTGTGGCAGGGAAAATGCTTGCTGGAAAAGCAGGCACCAGAGATTGAGGCGATTCAAATCCGCGGCCTGATGCGGCACAAGCCGGGGCTCGCAAGGTCAATACAGGATGTCGTCACGGGATGTGGCTTTTTCACGCGAGGAGGTGCAGATGGAAGAGTGCGCTGACTGCAAGGCGCTCGGCGGCAAGAATGCCGTCGTCTCGCCGCATGCCAACTTGCTGCTGCACTCGCAGGCCGGCATCAATTTCGGCGGCACCGCCACCGGCCATGTCGAATATTACGTGTGCCGCGCCTGCGGCGCTCGCTGGGAACGCAATGTCGCCCGCAGCGAGCCGGACGCGGTGTGGCGGCACACCACGCGACAACTTTAGCAGCCTGTCAGGTTGGATTGCGCTTGACGAAGAACAGCGCCGCGCCGACCGCCATCAATACGCTGCCGAAAAACATGTTCTGTTTTTTCACCGCATGCGCATTGCGGAAAAAGCGCTGCATCGAGGACGCCGCGAACGCGTAGCCGTGCATTACGGCGAGATCGACCGCGCACATGGTCGCCGCCAGGATCAGCAACTGCGGCAGCAGTGGCGCAGTGTGCGCGATGAATTGCGGCAGCACCGCGACCATGAAGATGATGCCCTTCGGATTGGTGGCATTGGTCAGGAAACCGGTCAGCAGGCGCTTGCGCAGCTGCGGCACTTCGGTGCACGCCGTCACCGGAGCGCGCTGGGGCTGGTCGGATTGCACCTGCACCTTGGCCCGCCACTGGCTGAAACCGAGATAGATCAGGTACAGCGCGCCGACCGTCTTGACCACGTTGAAGGCGACTTCCGACGCCAGCAGGATGGAGCCGACGCCTGCGCCGGCGATGAACAGCACCAGCAGCAATCCGAGCTGCAGGCCGAGGATGGTGCCGGTCGTCTTCCTGACGCCGTAGGCGAGGCCGTGCGACATCGACAGCACCGCGCCCGAACCGGGGGAGACGGCGATGATGCAGGCGGCGACGAGGAAAGTGATCCAGGTAGTGAAGCTCATGCGTGTTCCGGGGTTGACTTGTGAAGACAAGATTATGCAACGGCGCGCGCAATTCTGCCGACGCGGCTTGACCCTGGAAACCAAGACTTGACCCTGGAAGCCATGCCCTGTTTTTCCCTCGGATAGCTTGTCGGGGATCAAAGTTGGTGATGATTGCAATGATATTTTCTTCCAAGGAATAGTTTCGCGGACGCGCAAACTGCCTGAAACCCCGCCTACAAAAATCGTGGAGACAACATGCAACTCGCCAATATCAAGGAAAAAATCGCTGCCTGCCTGGAGAAGAACCTGGAAACGGACAAGCAAAAGCTCATGTCCGACACCCCTTTTAGCGAGCTCGACTACGATTCGCTGACCATGGCCGAAGTCATCTTCATGCTGGAAGATGAATTCAACGTGAAATTCGACAACCTCAGCAGCACCGACTATCCCACCAACCTGACCGAACTCGCCAAACAGATGCTGCAACTGATGCCGGCCGCATCCATGCTGCATCCCGAGGCACAACAATGCTAGCCAGGCAGGGACGGCGTGTTGCCGTCACCGGCATCGGCCTGATGACCTGCGTCGGCGAGACGCCGAACACCTTCTTCCAGAATCTGATGGACGGCGTTTCCGGCATCCGGCGATCGGCCAGGTTGCCCGAAGTGCACAAGGTTGGCGGCGTGGAATTCGATTCCAGCCGCCATTTCAGCAAGATCCAGCTGCTGTCGCTGGATCGCGTCTCGCAGATGGCGATGGTGGTGTCGGACCGCGCGCTCGATGCAGCGCGTCTCAAGCCGGAAGACACCTCGCGCTGCGGGGTGTTCCTCGGCACCGGCATGGGCGGCGCCGAAAGCCTGGAGAACGCCTACTGGAATTTCTTCAAGGCCGAGCAGAAGAAACGCCTGCTGACGGTGCCGCTGGCGATGAACCATGCGCCCGCCTCGCAGATCGCGATGCGGCACGGCATCCATGGCGAATGCCAGACCTTCTCCGCCGCCTGTTCCTCGTCCTCCATCGCCATCGGCGACGCCTACCGCCGCATCAAGGACGGCTATCTGGACACGGTGCTGGCCGGCGGCGCGGAATGCATGCTCACGCCCGGCGTCATCAACGAATGGCAAACGCTGCAAGTGCTGGCCACCTCGCAGGGCGAACCCTCCACCGGCTGCCGTCCTTTCAGCAAGGGCCGCACCGGTTTTCATATTGCCGAGGGCGCGTGCATCGTGGTGCTGGAAGAAATGGACGGCGCGATTAGGCGCGGCGCGCGCATCTTGGCCGAGATCATCGGCTACGGACTGAGCAACGACGCCTCGCATATCACCAAGCCGGACGAAGCAGGACAGAGCAGGGCGATCGAAGCAGCGCTGCGCGATGCGCAAGTCGAACCGCAGGATATCGACTACATCAATGCGCATGGCACCGCAACGATGGTCGGCGACGTGGTGGAGACGCGCTCCATCAAGCGTGTGTTCGGCGACTACGCACACGCCATTCCGGTGTCCTCCACCAAGTCCTCGCACGGGCATGCGATCGGCGCCACCGGCGCGATCGAATTCGCCGCCTCGGTACTCGCCATGCAGCATCGCGCCGTGCCGCCCACCGCGTTCTGGCAAGAGCGCGATCCGGATTGCGATCTGGATTACGTGCCGGGCAAGGGGCGTGCAGTCGATCGCCTCAAGACCGTGATGTCCAATTCATTTGCCTTCGGCGGCAACAACGCGGTGCTGGTCGCGCGCGCCGTGGAATAAGTCAAGCAGTGCGGCAGGGAGAAGGCCGGACCGGTTTGCAGAATGTGCAACCGGATCCGGCCTTGCGCTGCTTGTTGCCGATGTCCGATAGCCAGTAGGATCGCGTCGCGCGATGTCGCTGCGCGCTTCTTCAAGCGCAGCCCGGCTTCGTACGACAGACGGGCCATCATGTGCGGACAAGCTCTATTCCCAAAACACCAAATCAATCCCCTGCGGCTCAAGCACAACCCGGCGCCTTGCCGCTCATATCCATGGGATGGCGCAGGCCAGGGCAGTGGATATACCATCGCGCTCAATAGACGAGTGTTCGCTCCATTCGTACACTGCAGTGAATCATTACGAACGCAATGGTTGGCCTGACGCTCTCGCGTCGTCGTGCTGGGAAATCGGCAAGGAAGCGGGAGGGTCGCAATGCGCGCAAGCTGTCTGTCTTTTCAAGGCTTGTGAACCGGTCGGTTCGGCGGGATAGGTAGACAGGATGCTGGGACGCACGGAATTTTTTTCACATTAATTAAAATTAGACAACACGGACATGGGTTTGGATGCTACGGTGTACTGCGACTGCTTTGAGCTAGGGCGGCTTAAATCCGCACCAAAGCCCGAGTGGTCAGTGTTCGTCGCGGAGGACGGCTCACGGTGCTCGTCTGCTGGCGATATCAACTTGCTAGTGGACTTTGATAAGTGGAACATCGAGGCCTGCGAGCATCTGGACGGGGTTCTACTTTCGTTGCGGCTTGGGAACATCAGTCTTGTCTCGGCTCTGAGCGCACAAGTAAAGAAGACGTGGGCGGATTTCCCGATTCTCCTAAATCGGGTACTTTACAGCGGAAGTCATACTGGTGACTACATCGAGACGAACCTCGTTTTAGGTCTTCAAGCTGAGGTTGCGCGTCTGGCGCATGTTCACGCCGAATGCGCCGAGGACGAGGAAGCCATTCGGTTATTCCACGCTGAACTCGAGGAGCTTGTCTCATGCGCATTGCGGGTCCACAAGCCGATTGCGTTTTGAGCATGAGCCTCAGAGTGCGGTCTAACATGTCGGGCAACACGGGACGTACTCGCGGCGGGCTTTCGCCTGCCTGTGATCCGCCGGTTACCTTTACGTTATACATAGCCATATGAAAGTGCTTTCTGGCATTACGAGTTTCTTGAGCAGTTTTGTTTGCGTTCTCCTTGTTTATCGATGGTTCGCCAAAGATCTTTTTGAAATGCTGGCTGCCGTGTACACAACGGGTCTCGTAATCGGGATTGTGCACGGTTTAATTTTTCCAAAGTGGGTAGGGCAATCCGTGTTTATTGGTGCGCTTACAGCCGTCTTGGGGTTGTGGTCCCCGATTGTTATAGGGACGTACGGGTTCGCCATCATGGGTCTGCCCCTGATAATCATCTATGCGCTTTGTTCGGCATTTGGTGTCCAACTTGCGGCAAAGGCAATAAGCCACTTCGGCATGCGTTCAGTTCCATTGGCTGAAAAGGAACAAACGGACTTGGATAACGCAAATGGTGGGACCGTGAGAAATGGTGATGACCATCCAAAACAGCCAGCAGGATCAATCCTTCTTATGGTTTTTGCGGCTTTCATAGGCTGGTTTTTGTCATTACTCTACATTGCGTCAGAAGGCACAGGTGACGGATGGGTCAGTACTTTTATTCTTAAGCTTCATCCGCTGCTTGGCCAATTAGCTTTTCATATTCCAGAACTCTTTACCGGAATTTGTGCTGCCGCCTCGATGTTGTTAGCCAGCCGGGTATTCGGGGCAAACATCAAATAATTGCGACTAAGTTCGTGAAATTCTTTAGCTTGCATAGCTCATCGTTGGACAAGATCCGCACACTCGCGTACTTGTCAGCTAAAACGCGTTTGCTTGCCGCATTCAGCGTTCGCGTAAAGGACATCAAATGAAGCGTTACCGGGTAATAGCATTCATCGTCGCACTTCTCATACGCGATGCCACATTTGCCGACTCGCTTCCTGTCAATCAACTGCCGATGTATGGAGGACGGGAAAAGACGGCGAAGATGAAGAGTGCGGATGCGGCGCTATTCGCCGCGGTCGAGAAGAAAGGATACTCTCGTCAGGAAGCCGCGAAGCGGGCTATACAGATTGGCTGGTCGTCCTGGGCGAAAAGCGATCTTGCGACTGCGATGTCACGCTTTAACCAGGCATGGCTGCTTGATCCGGAGAACGGAAATGCGTATCACGGCTTCGCGCTTGTCACCTCTGTCCGCGGTGGCGCGCCGAGTGAAGTTGAGCATCTGTTTCAAATGGCGATATCAAAGTCGAATGTCGACCCAGTGGCATTTGTCGACTATGGCCGCTTCCTGTGGACACAAAAACAGCTGGATAAGAGTCTCGTGCAGTTGAAGAAGGCGCTCCAATTGTCGCCCACGGCGCGTAACGCACGATCCAATATTTCTTTCGTCCATTATTTGAAGGGTGATGCAAGCAGTGCCTGCATATGGGCAAAGGATGCGCAGAAGAACGGCGACGAGCTGGAAAAAGGTTTTCTCGAAGATATGTGTCACCGCACTGAGAAGCCGTGAAAAGGCAGGCCGCCCCCAAGTCCGCGGTGCAGCTGTATAGGAGATAAATTTCATATATGAGCAAGCTAGCCGAAAGCATGCGCCGCTCCGCTGACGTCGAAGGCCGGCTTCACCTCTTTGGCTCGGGCGGGCGCCAGGCGCCGGCCTTCTCGGGCGATTATCGACCGGCGCACAAGCTGCATGTGAACTACTTGTCGTCGGGCATACACGAGTATCTGGACGTGGATTGTGTGCATCCAGGAGAAACGGTTCGTGTTGTCGTGTGGTTCATCACCCCGCATGTGTATCCCGGATGCTTGTGGGAAGGCCGCGAAGTCGGCGTCTTTGAGAGTGAGCATTTGCAGGTCGGCACGCTTGAAGTAATGCACTTTCACAACCAGATACTTCGCGGAAGCCCTGATACGTATAAATCCGTTTGGTATCCTCCCGTCGGACTGGAGTAGCAAGGAGCCCGCTATTTCAGCACCGGGCCAAGCTGTCAGTCGGGTGGGCGGCCCTCATGTTAGAACGCTTGATATGGCACTAGACGCAATTGTTGAGATTGTAGCGAAGGCAGCCGGACAAATTCTCGGTGAAGTTGTCGTTGCGACTTTTTACTGGCCTGGCTGGTTGATTTTGCGGGCGCTGACGTTCGGCCGTTATCCGCCCGAGAAATCGAAGCTGCATAACAAAGAATTTGTTGCAATATTTGGGTTGGCTGCAATATTGGTGGGTGTTCTTCTCAGCGTGCCGGGAGGAGGTCTTTGATGTGTACCGCCTCTGACTCGCAAACCAATGCCGACGCCTTCGGTGCTGAATAATCAGGTCGTTGAACCTATCCTCACTCGCAAGGAGCCCATGAACATGGAGCAACCAACAGTCAAGGGCCTGCGTCCCGACACCGAAGTCATGACCAGGCAGCGTCTTCCCTATTTCGTTGGCATTTCCGGCCAGACGGTCGGCGCCAAGGGGCTGTCGATGCATGTCGTTGTGATCCCGCCGGGCGGTCGCGCGCAAGCGCACATCCACGTGGGCTACGAAACCGGCATCTATGTGCTCGAAGGAAAAGTCTGTACGCGCTGGGGTGCGATGCTGGAAAATGAAATCGTGAGCGAGGCGGGAGATTTTCTCTTCGTGCCGCCGGGCGTTCCTCATGAGGCGATCAACCTCAGTGCAACCGAGGCAGCACGTGCAATCGTCGCTCGCAACGATCCCGCAGAACAGGACAAGGTGGAGCCCTATGTCGGTAATCCAGTATCAACCTAGCTGCCGCACCTCATTCGCCATCCAGCGCCGAAAATCACTGATTGAAATCCCGCATTTACTTCACCTCCAAACACCCCGCCATGGCACGTCCAACTGATACCCCAGCCAATCCGGTTTTCTGGCGCGATTCGGCGCTGCCTTTTTTCGAGGCGCGCTGGGTGCAGGATGGGCGCAAGGTGTGCTACGAACGGCATTGGCATGAAACGTTTTCGGTGGGCGTGATTACCGGCGGGCGCAGCACCTACATCAACGGTCGCAACGCGCAGCGTGTGGGCGAAGGCGCGACGGTGGTCATGAACCCGGGCGAGGTGCACGCCTGCAATCCGATCGGCGACGACCCCTGGTCCTACCGCATGTTTTACCTGGACAGCGAATGGCTCGGCCGCGTGCAAGGCGAACTGCAGGGCAGTTCCGAGCCTGCATTCAGGCCCTTCGCGACCGCCGCCACGTATTCGCCCAACCTGTACGCCGCAGTCAATGGCCTGTACGCTGCATTGACCGATCCGGACAGCGATCACTTGAAGCGGCACGTGTCCATCCTCGGTTTCGTTTCGAGCTTGCAGAACGTGCTGGAACCCGGCCCGTCGCGCTGTATCGACGGCGGTCAGAAGGTGGGGCGCGCGGCGAGCTACATCGACGACAATTTCGCTCGACCGCTCAAGCTGGACGACATCTGCACCGCGGCCGATCTTTCCGCTTCCTATCTGATTCGCGCGTTCAAGAAACGCTATGGCGTGGCGCCGCATGAGTACCAGACCAATCGCCGTATCCAGTACGGCAAGGCGCAGCTCAGGCGCGGCCGGCCGATCGCGGATGTGGCGCTGGAGGCCGGCTTCGCTGACCAGGCGCATTTCCAGCGGACCTTCAAGCGCTTGACGGCGGCGACGCCCGGACAGTATCGATCATGGAAGCCGTGAGGCGGCTTGTCCTCAGCTTGCGACGAGAAAAACGACGCTTGCGGCGATGATGGCAGCCATGACGAGGTTGAATGCGCGAACGCGTTTCGCATCGCGCAGGTACTTCTGAAGAAATGCGCCCGCCCAGGCCCAGCAGGCAATCGACACATAGCAGATCACGAAGTACACGGCGGTGAATTGCCAGACCGAGGCGCCGTCTCCATTCGATGCGTAAGTCCCCATGCCGGCGACGGCCGCCAGCCACGCCTTCGGGTTGAGCCATTGCATGGCTGCACCGTAGGCCAGCGATGGCCGTCTGGTTGTTTCGCCCGCGTCCAGTTCGCCTGAGTCGCGCCCGAGGCGATAAGCCATGAACAGAAGAAATCCCGCGCCGGCCCATTTGATGACATTGGTTAACTCAGGCCGGGTGGCGAGCAGTTCATGCATGCCAAGGCCGGTGAGCAGCAGCAGCGCCGAAAATCCGACCGTGGCGCCGGTGACATGCTGCATGCTCGCCATCAATCCGTATCGTGCGCCGCTGCCCAGCGCAACGATATTCACCGGCCCGGGCGAAATCGAGGAAGCGAGGGCAAAGGCTGCCATGGAAACAAGGATGCTCATCTGGAATCTCAATCGTGTGAAGTGGTGTGGAACGGGACACACGATATCGGGCGAAGAGCGTCAGGTATTGAAGAAAATTACCCTCGCTGACTGTGCATATTTCGGCGCGTCATGTCTCTCCCGGATGTGCTGCATCAGGGAAAGCGGTGAAACGGAAGGAATGCTGCAGGGATGTCGGGAGCTGGTGCGGTCGCCGTTTCAGTGGCAGTCCGGCACATCCTGGTCCAGATACACTTCGAACGCGATGTTCTGTACCGACTTCTTCGTCAGCTGGTTCACATAGCCGCTGGCGGTCCAGTCCTGCACGACCTGCGTGAGGAAGGCCGTGGTATTCGTGTCCATCTTCGTGACGACCAGCGCGAGCGGGGCGCGCTGCGGGGTAGTGAGCGTGGCGGAGAACTTCTTCCATTCCGGCAGCTTGATCAGCTCTTCCAGCAGGGTATTGTCGTGGACGGTCGCGTCGCATGCGCCGGTGCGCAGGGCGATGAGCGCATCGGCGGGCGCCTTGAAGCGCATTTCGATGGCGCCGTATTGCAGGGCGGGCATGCCGACATAATGGCCGCTTTCCGCGACGCAGACCTTGCGGCCTTTCAGGTCGTCCCAGCGCTTGATGTCGGTATCGTCGCGCATGATGGCCATCGGCCCGGCGGCATAGCCGGTGGGGATGATGGTCGCGGAGCGCGGCAAGCGGCGCTTTTCCGTCAGCGTGACGAGAGCGATGTCGGCCTTGCCCGCATCGGCGCGCACGGTGACCAGCGGGAGTTGCATGCGTTTGGCGATGTCTTCCGCGAGCGCGCTGTCGATGGCTTCGGGCGTGCGAAACTTCGTGCCTGCCTTGTATTCGGGCGCGACGTAGTGGACGGCCGCAACCAGCTTTTTGCGCTTGCGCGCATGGTCGAGTGCCGGTGCCGCAAGGGCGTCGGCACAGAGCGCGATCAGCGCGAGACCAAGCATGGCCTTCTTCATTCGGCGGTGAGCGAATGAGGATGGCGACACGCAGCGTTGAAAAGTCGTCGGCTCAGACATATTGATAGCGCAGCACGCGATGCTTCAGCTTCTCCAGCAACAGTTGGTCGATCAGCGGGGCGAGGATGGCGATCGCAAGAATGTTCGTCATCACGCCCACCATGTCGGCGGTTTCACCCGCGTAGGACAGCGAGCGGCCCAAACCTTTCCCGAAACCGACCAGCATTTCGCAAGAAATCAGCGCGCGCCAGGCATTGCCGAAGGCGAGTTGCGCGCCGGTGATGAGCTCCGGCATGACGGCGGGCAGGTAGACGCGCTTGATCATGTCCCAGCGCGATGCGCCCATCACGCGCGCGGCGGAAACATGCACGTGTTGCACGCTCTCGGTCGCATTCATCACGGACAGCGCGGCGGGGAAGAAGGCGGCAACGGCGACCACGACGATGATCGGCATGTTGCCGAAGCCCATCAGGATCAGGAACAGCGGCACCCAGGCGATCGAGGGAATCGATTGCAGGATGATGATGGCGGACTTGAGCACTTCACGGAAGAAGAACAGGATCGCGCCGATCAGGCCGAAGCCGACGCCGAACAGCATGGCCGAGCCGTAGCCGACGGCAAGGCGCGACAGGCTGCCCCAGAGCGCGGCGCGGAAATTGTCGGTCTGTACTTCCTGCCACAGGCGCGCGATCACCGTGGGCACATCCGGCATCAGGTAGGCGGGCAGCGACCAGGCGGCCACTTGCCAGCCGAACAGGATGAAAACAACTGCCAGTCCGAAGGCGAGTTGTTTGCGATAACCGGAGATGCGGGTTCTGGTGCTCATGTTTGTCTTTAAACGAGATGGCCGGCGCGAGCCGGCCATTTTATCGATGTTTCCTCCCCTATGCAGGGCGAACAGTTACGCTGTTTACAGCTTGCGTTCCTTCTGCCAGCTCAGATCCAGAATGTTCTTCACGTCATACGGTTTGCCGTCGCGCGTCTTGAGCGAACCCTGTTCTTGCAGGATGCCGGCGATTTCCTGCATGCGTGCCTCGTCCTTCGCCGCGATGATCGGGCTGAAGGTCTGGCTCTTGATGGCGCTGGTGATGACGGTTTCGCGCGGCACATCGCCCTTCTTCAGCGTCTTGAGCGTCGGCTCGGCGATGAAATAACCCGCGATCAGCTTGGCCGCGTCAGCCGGCTTTTTCTGCAGCATGTCGATCGCGTCGCGTTGCGCGTCCAGCGATTTCCATACGGCGTCCTTGCGCTTCTTCAGCGTGTCGCCGGAAGTGATGACGACCATGCAGGGGAAGGGCCAGACTTCGCCGATTTCATAGATTTCCTTGACCGGCGCCACCAGCTGCGCGATGGATGCCTGCGGCTCGAACAGGAAGGCGGCATCGACGCGCTTGCCGACCAGCGATTGCACCGCGACTTGCGGGCTGACGCCCATGATGTTGACTTCGTCCGGCTTGAGGTGCGCCTGCTTGAGCACCACGCCCTTCAGCACGGTGTCGGCGGTGCTGCCTTCGGCTTGCGAAGCGAGCGTCTTGCCTTTCAGGTCGGCGACGGTCTTGATGCCGGCGTCTTCGCGCACCACCAGCGCGTGGTAGCCTTGCTGCGCGCCACCCACCACTTTCAGGTCCGCGCCCTTGGAGGCCCAGGCCAGCGCATTGGTGAAGCCGAGCACGCCGGAGTCGAGCTGACCGCCGACGATGGCCTTGATCAGGTCGGTGCCGGACTTGAATTCAACCAGTTCCACATCGAGTCCCTGCTTCTTGTAGAAACCGGCTTCCTGCGCGACGATCGCCTGCGCATCGTCCATCACGCGCAGGTAACCGACCTTGAATTTTTCATTGGCAGCGGCTTGTCCGGCGATGGCGAATATGGCCAGCGCGGAGATGAGAAATTTCGACAACTTCATATTCCTGCTCCTTCCAGTAAGGCGGTGTTTTCTTCGTGCTCGGCATGGATGCCGAGCAATCCCAAAATCTGACGGCGCACCGGTGCGAACTCCGACAAGTCGTGCGTCTTTTCGTAGTGCGCCAGATTGAATTCCTGCAGCACGGTCGCGGGCCGCTTGCTGAACACCAGGATGCGGTCGGCGAGGAACAAGGCTTCGTCCACATCATGCGTGACCAGCAATACCGTCGGGCGCGCTTCGCGGATCAGGTCGCGCAAGGCATCCTGCAGCGTCATGCGCGTCAATGCGTCGAGTGCGCCGAACGGCTCGTCCAGCAGCAGCACTTTCGGATGCGAAATGAAAGCGCGTGCCAGGGCGGCGCGTTGGCGCATGCCGCCGGAGACCTGGTGCGGGTAGTAATCTTCGAAGCCTTTCAGATTGACCTTTTCGAGCCATTCGAAAGCCTGCTTGCGCGCCTGCTTCTTGTCGACCTTTTGCAACTCCAGTGCCATCGCCACGTTTTGCGCAAGCGTCATCCACGGATAGAGCGCGTTTTCCTGAAACATCAGCATGCGTTCCGGATTCGGGCCCTGCACCGGTTTGCCATCGGCGAGCATGCTGCCGGCGCTCGGTTTTTCCAGGCCGGCTGCGATATGCAGCAAGGTCGACTTGCCGCAGCCAGAGGGACCGACGAGGGCGATCAATTCGCCTTCTTCGATCTCGCGACTGAATGTCTTGATGACATGCAGATCGGCAAAACGCTTCTCGATGTTGTTAAACGATAGCTTCATTCAAATCATTTCGTGCCGCCGCTGGCGACGTCGCAAAAAAGACAGTGGAGGTGATGCGCCGATGTGCGCACCTGGGTAATGTGAATGCGGGGCTTAATTACTTTTCGCAATATCGAACTTTAATGATGGGAGATGGCAAGTACAACAATTTTTCCGAACTATGCTTATGCAGTAATCGAATAAGAGCTGAGGCGTCGCAATGCGTTGCTTGCAGAATTGGCAAGCATGGATGCGTGTGCCGACAAAAGGGCAGGACGTGATGACAATTCATCAACACATTGGGTAATGTCATCTTGTACAATGCCTTTTTGACAGCGGCGCTATCGAATAGATGCACAATAGATGCACGAGAGAGCGGCCATGCGCTATGAACTGTATTACTGGCCCGAGATACAGGGTCGCGGTGAATTCATTCGCCTTGCCCTGGAAGAAGCGGGTGCCGATTATGTGGATGTCGCGCGGCGCGCGGAGCGCAATGGCATGGGAATGACGGCCATGATGCGCCTGATGGAAAGCCAAACGGTTTCCTGCCCGCCGTTTGCGCCGCCGTTCCTGAAGGCGGGCGAACAAATCATCGCGCAGACGGCGAATATCCTGCTGTTTCTCGGATCGCATCACGACCTCGCCCCGGACGATGAGGCGGGCCGCTTGTGGGTCCATCAATTGCAGCTCACCATCGCGGACATGTTGTCGGAAGTGCATGACACGCACCATCCGATCGCCGCCAGTCTTTACTACGACGAGCAGAAGCCGGAAGCCTTGCGGCGGGCGGAGGAGTTCACCGCATCGCGCATGCCGAAATTCCTCGGCTACTTCGAGACTGTGCTTGCACGCAATCCGAGTGGGGAATCATGGCTGGTCGGCGACACGCTGACTTATGTTGATCTGTCGATGTTTCAAATGCTCGCCGGTTTGCGCTTTGCGTTTCCGCGCAACATGCGGCGTCTGGAGCCCGACTATCCCCTGCTGCTTGCGCTGCATGACCGCGTCGCGGCGCGCACGCGAATCAAGGCTTACCTGAAGTCGAAACGGCGCATCCCCTTCAATAACGAGGGCATCTTCCGCCACTACAAGGAGCTGGACTTATGATCTTTCGCTGCGCCTGCCGGCCTTGCGGCGCTCGCCGGCGGATGGCAGTTCCACCGCAGGCACCGGACTCTCGTTGGCCTCGATGAATGCTTCCAGCGAGTCGAACAGCGCGCTGATGGCCGGCTTGCCGAAAGTCTTTTCTATCTCGTCATATTGAGCGTCGATCAGGGGCGCGATCTCCGCGATCAGCCGGTCGCCCTTCGGCGCCAATCGCACCATCACGCGGCGTTGATCTTCCGGCAAGCGCGCGCGGCGCACCAGGCCCATGTCTTCCATGCGTGCCAGCACGCCGGCCATGCTCGGACTCTGGATCTGGCACAGGTCGCAGAGCTCGCGCGGTTCGAGCTGGCCGCGTTCGTCCAGCACCCGCAAGATGCGCCATTGCTGCTCGGTGACCCCGAAGTGATTGAGAATCGGGCGGAAGTGCGACATCAGGCACTCGCGCGCCTTCAAGAAGAGCTGGGGCAGGTTGCGGTATGTAATGCGATGTTTCACGAAACCTCCTTGTTCGCCGGTGCCGCCCGTCAAAGCGGATCGATAAGGGAACTATTATACCCATTGACTCACTCACATATTAGTGATTTAATCGCTCACATATTAGTAAACTGCCCGCCGGCCGCCATCGACTTTCATTGTGATTTGCATCGGGGCGAGTCTCTCTCCGACGACGCCTTCTGAAGGCAACATCATCGCCATGCCGGTGCGCCGGCTTGAGCCGCGCGGCGGTTTCCCGTTCCCGACCGATTTCATGAAGGAGACCATCTTGCTGAATCCGATCAAGCTGACCCGTTACGATGACCGCATCCGTCTTCCGCAGCTGCGGGAAAAAGTCACGACTGCCAGCGCCGCAGCCACCTGGGTGAAGGACGGCATGACCGTCGGCATGAGCGGCTTCACGCGTGCCGGCGATGCCAAGGTGGTGCCGTTCGCGCTGGCCGAGCGTGCGCACCATGAGCAACTCAAGATCACGCTGATGACCGGCGCCTCACTCGGCGCCGACGTGGATCGCACGCTGACCGAAGCAGGCGTGCTGGCGCGCCGCATACCCTTCCAGTCCGATCCCGTGCTGCGCGCGGCGATCAATCGCGGCGAGGTGATGTACGTCGACCATCATTTGTCGGAGACCGTGGAATTGCTGCGCACGCGGCAGATCGCGCCCATCGACATCGCCATCATCGAAGCTGCGGCCATCACCGAAACCGGCGCCATCATCCCGACAACCTCGGTGGGCAACAGCGCCAGCTTCGCCATCCTGGCCGACAAGGTGATCGTCGAGATCAACCTGACGCAGCCGGCCGAACTCGAAGGCTTGCACGACATCTTCATTCCCAAACCCCGCCCCAACCGCGAGCCGATTCCGATTACCGGCGTCGAGGACCGCGTCGGCACCACCGCCATCCCGATTTCGCCGGAAAAGATTGTCGCCATCGTCATCACCGAAAAGCTCGACAGTTCCTCCACCGTGCTGCCGCCCGACAGCGAGACGGCGGCGATCGCGAAGCATCTTGTCGCGTTCTTCGAGAATGAAGTGAAGCTCGGGCGGCTGACGGAAAGCCTGTTGCCGCTGCAGGCGGGCATCGGCACCATCGCCAATGCCGTCATGTCGGGCTTCATCGACAGCCCGTTCAAGCACCTGCGCATGTATTCGGAAGTCCTGCAGGATTCCACCTTCGAGCTGTTCGATGCCGGCAAGCTGGATTTCGCATCCGGATCGTCGATCACCCTGTCGCCGCAAAAGAGCGCGCACGTGTTCGCCGACATCGCGCGCTACAAGGACCGCTTGGTCCTGCGCCCGCAGGAAGTGAGCAATCACCCGGAGGTAATCCGGCGCCTGGGCATCATCGCGCTTAACACAGCGCTGGAAGCCGACATCTACGGCAACGTGAACTCGACGCATGTGCAGGGCACGCACATGATGAACGGCATCGGCGGCTCGGGCGACTTCGCGCGCAATGCCTATCTCTCGATCTTCGCCACCAAGTCGATCGCCAAGGGCGGCAGGATTTCCAGCATCGTGCCGATGGTGACGCACGTTGACCATACCGAGCACGATGTCGATATCCTGGTGACCGAAGTGGGTCTGGCGGATTTGCGCGGACTCGCACCGAGGGAAAGGGCGCAGGTCATCGTTCGCAATTGCGTGCCTTCGCCCTACCGCGAAATGCTGGAAGAGTATGTGGCGGAAGCCGATCAGCGCGGCGGCCACACGCCGCATGTGCTGGAAAAAGCTTTCTCGTGGCACGAACGCTATCGCGAGACCGGCTCCATGCTGCCGGCCGCGCAAGCGTAAGCAAGTTGATCAGGGCACGGCCTGCGGTGCTGGCAATGCAGCGTCGACCGTCGCTTCCACCGTGCTCACTGCCGGTGCTGCACCCTTGCCACGCAGCGCATAACGATTGAGTCCGGCCATGTGGACGCGGCACAGGTAGTCCGGCCAGCTGATCAGCCGCGCGTCGACCGGGAACAAGGCCTTCTCCTCGGGGCTGAAACGCTTCGCCAGCGCAAGCAGGCGCGTGTTGTGGAAACGGTAGCGCGGCAGGGTGTAGAAGGAGAAGGTCACCGCCAGCGTCTGCGTGGTGCGCAACTTTTCGAGCGAGCGCGATTCGCCCTGGCGCCCGAGCAGGCGGCGCGCACCCGACCACAGGCTCACCCCGGCGTGCATCGCCGCCATCGCCAGATGGAAGCTGGCGTGGTTGACCACGCGGAAATCGTGCGTCGGCTCGCTCAGGAACAAGCGATCATAGCTGCGCCAGTTGCGCTTGCATTCCTCCTGCAACAAACCGATCACCTCGCCGATCCGCACCGGATTGCCCAGGCCGCTGCTGCATTGATAGATGCGGTGCTGGGTCGGTTCCATCAGGGCCTCGGCGGTCGCCATGATGATGCTATTGGCAACCAGGTCGGCCGGGATGATATCGATGACGCCATCCGGTTTCGCCGGAAAGAAATCCGTCTTGCCGCGCGCATAGGCGAGGATGATCGCGTCCGCCACCTTGACGCCTTCGACCCAGCCGGCGCTCGGCTCCTGCAAGGTGCTCTCGATGATGGCGGGGCGCACGATGCTCAGCGCGCGACCCTGCATGCCGCGCATGGCGAGCTGTTCGCCCATCCACTTGGTGAAGGTGTAGGTATCGTTCCAGCCGTAGCGGTTTGCTTCGCGGATGCCGAGTTCGGTCAGCTTGCGGTCGCGCAGCTTGGGCTCGGTGAAGCTGGCTTTTACTTGCTCGATCTTGTGCTGCAGCTTGCAGATCAGACCTTCCACATCATAGTAGCCATCGCGATGGCGCGTGATCGCCGCGCCCGCGGGATGCACCATCTGCTCGCGCATCTCGCCGCGGTTGTAGCCGTTCACGTAACAGGTGGAAATCTGGATCAGCGGCACGTCCGCCGCACGCGCCAGCGAGGTGATGTGGTGCAGGCTCAGCGCGTTGATGGCCAGTGCCTGATCAAGCGGCTCGCGGAAATCGACGCTGGCCGCGGCATTGATCACCACATCCACGCGCGTGGCGAGTTCGACGAACTTGCCTGCCGACAGGCCGAAATTCGGCTCGGTCACTTCGGCAGTGACGCATTCGATCCGCTCGTTGAAAAAACGCTCGAGGTAATCCGGATTCTCGGCGCGCAGCTTGTCGAATACCGACGAGGTCGCGATCTCCCTTTCGAATCGCTCGCGCGCACTGTCGCTGCCGCGCCCGCGCCGGATCGGCAGAATCACGCGATCGATATCGGGAACGGCGCGGATGAGTTTCTCCAGCACGACCTTGGCCAGGAATCCGGTGGTGCCGGTCAGCAGGACACGCTTGCCGCACAATGCGGTCCAGACGCTCAGGTTGCGCGCGTTTCGTTTCATTTCTTCTTCTCTCATTCTGGGCGGGACCATGCAAACCGCTCCCGCCTTGCGGACAAAGCTTGTTCAGATAATGCGGGTCAGGCGGAACATCGCAAACATCGCCAGCCCGGGCATGGCGTTGCGATGGCAGCAGTAGGTCTTCTCGACCACGCCCTGGAAGCGCGACTTGGCGAACTCCAGCCCCTTGAAGTTGTACAGAAAATCCATGCGCTCGCGGATCACCGACATCGTGCTGCGCAGCAGGCGCGATTCCTGCGGCTCGACGCCGTCGGCCAGCATCAGCGGCACCAGCCCGAGGTCGAGGTAGGGCACGCCTTCGGCCTTGAAGACTTCCATCGCGTGCACCATCAGCGCGTACCACAGGCCCTGCTTGAAGTTGGCCGAGGAGCGCGAAATGTTCGGCACGTAGCTGATCAGCTTGCCGTTCTGGTAGATCGGATCGAAGAAGACGAAGCCGACCGCTTCGCTGTGGTGATAGGCGTAGAAGTAGCGCGTGCCTTCGCGGTAATCGATCAGCATCGGGCGGATCAGGAAACGGATCTCGTTGTTCTTGCAGCGGCGTGTGCGAATCCAGGCTTCCGATATCCGCTTCGCGTCGGAATTGAAACCGGTTTCGCGGATCTCGATGCCCTGGTTGCGCGCCTGGTTGATCGCGGTGCGGATCACCTGTTTCTTCGCGCCGCGCAGCGACCAGTTCGCCAGATCGACTTTCGATTCGCTGCCGAACTGGGTGCCGTAGTAACCGTAGCGACGGTGCAGATGATCGACCACCGGCTTGCTGACCTGCACGAACATGGCATTCGGATATTCCGCGAGAAAGCGGTCCAGCAGCATCTCGCGGTGGTGTGGCGCGCAGACCGGATCGGCCAGCGCAAAGCGCATGCCCCAGTGCCGCGCGTAAGCGACGTAGCCCATGCCGGGCACCTCGAAATACGACATGTCCGGCTGCATGGTCGAGAACGCCATCGAATGCGAGCCGAATTGCTTCAGGCAGGCAACCCGGCGCGCCATGTCGAGATGCGCGATGCTGGTGTTAATCGGCCTATCCAGCGCAAAAGCCTGATCAGACAAAGTGACCTCCGTGATGTTAGGTAGAGGAGCCAGCGATCGATCATTCTTCAGCGGATGCACAGGCGACAATGCGAGTTGCGCCTGCGAACGCCGCACAGCGGCATTCGCGCCTGATGCGATGAGAAAAACGTGACGGACCGCCTGCCCGGATCAGACAGGTTTCTTGCCGAGGACCGACCAGTAGCAGTTCAGCAGCAACAGGCGGAAATGCCTTTGCTCGCGGATATGCAGGCCGAGCCGCTTCATCCATTCGGGATAGTTGTAGATCTTGTGGACGGCGTTGCCGGCGAAGGCCCAGAAGAACAGGACCGCGCCATACCAGTAGGCGACCTTGACCGCACGCGAGAGGATGTTCCCGGTCGGGTAGGAGAAATCGCCGACCACGACGTCGGCGCCGGGCTTGCCGAGCTTGATCAGATGTTCCAGCACGCGCACCATCATTTCTTCATCGAACACATTGAGGAAGAAGTTCGCGACCACCATGTCGTACTGCTCATACTCCTCGACCTTCATGATGTCGCTGTGCACCTGGCGGATCTTGACGGTGATGCCTTCCTTGTCCATGTTGCGCTGAAAGTTCTTCAGCATGGTTTCCGACAGATCGACCACGGTCACTTCGGCGCCGAGCTTGGCCGCATGCACCGCATCCTTGCCATGGCCGACACCGGCGAACAGCACCTTGTCGCCGGGCTTCAAGTGGTCCAGCATCGCAACCTTGCAATGATGAATCGACTTGCCGCTGTAGAATGCGCTCAACCAATCGTAGACGGGACCAACCAGCTTGTATTTGTCTTTCATCGCTTCTTCCTCAGGTCTTTTCAACCTTGTCGTAGGCGCCGGCGGTGTGACCCGCCGGCGTGTCTCCTCGCACCCGGTATCGGGTGGCGCAATAGAGTGCATGCACTAGAGCGTTAAGATTAAGCCAAGACAAAAAATAAACATCGTGTTTCACCTTGGCTTCGCAGGCCAAACTTATGACCTTGAAAGTCACGACGCGGGGAGTTTTCGCGGAGTAATTTTTGTGCTTGAAAGGAAAGTTCCACCAGCGCAACAAGTGGCCGGCGAAACCTCTGATCGGGAACAATCGATCCTTGTCCCGAAGGGGGCAGCGTGCTTTTTAGTGAAAGAGGGCGATCAGCCCTGCGCGGCGAGGCTTAGCGCTCATCCTCTTCGCCGCGGGCCAAGGCCTTCAGCTCGGTGTACTTGCGCGCCGAGCCGTACGATTGATCGACCGGGTAGCGCTGCGCGTTCTTGGCGATCTTGTCCTGCGCGGCCTGCAGCAGGTCGATGCCGCTCTCTTCCGCGATCAGCAGCAGGTACAGGAACACGTCCGCGCATTCATCCTTCAGCGCCTGCCGGAAGCGGTCGTCGCTCTGCAGGGAGGAAAGCTCCTCATCCGTTTTCCATTGTGTCAGCTCCAGCAGCTCGGCCGATTCGAGATTGAGCGAGATGATGAGGTTCTTCAGCGTGTGAAACTGTTTCCAGTTCCGCTCGTCGCGGAACCGGAGCAGCAGCGTCTTTACCGAATCGATGGTGGCCATGACATGCGCGCGTTGAAAAGGCGAGGGAAGGAACGAGTATAGCGCTGCGGATGCGTGATTAGAGAATTGTCAGTTGCAGGTGCGCAGTCATCAGCGTGACGAACTCGCCCGCCGGCACCGGCTTGCTGAACAGGTAACCCTGCATCTCGTCGCAGGCATGTTCGCGCAGGAAGTTTTCCTGTTCCTGCGTTTCCACGCCTTCCGCTACCACCGTCAGCTGGAGCGTCTTGCCCATGGCGATGATGGCTTCGGTCAGCGCCTTGTCTTCCGCATTGGTGGCGATGTCGCGAATGAAGGAGCGATCGACCTTGAGCGTGTCGATGGGGAAGTTCTTCAACTGGCCGAGCGAGGAATAGCCGGTGCCGAAATCATCGATCGCCAGGCGCACGCCCATCTCCTTGATCTCGCGCAGCAGGCGCAGCGCATGCTCAGGATTCTGAATGACCATGCCTTCGGTGATTTCGAGTTCGAGCAGGTTCGGCGCCATGCCGGTTTCCTGCAGAATCGCAGCGATGTCCTGCACCAGGCGCTCGTCGGTGAACTGGCGGGCGGAGAGGTTGACCGCCATGTGGATCGGCGGCAGGCCCATGCGCTGCCACGCGACGTTC
The DNA here is from genome assembly GCF_004804275.1 of Herbaspirillum sp. ST 5-3. Taxonomy (GTDB): domain Bacteria; phylum Pseudomonadota; class Gammaproteobacteria; order Burkholderiales; family Burkholderiaceae_D; genus Noviherbaspirillum. Next base: position 222,685 of record NZ_STGI01000006.1, on the reverse strand, counting down.
TGTTCGCAGGCGGTCCGCAGCACCCACTTGCCGATCGGGATGATCAGGCCGGTGTCTTCCGCGATCGGGATGAAACGTGCCGGGGAGACGGGGCCGAGCTCCGCATTGTCCCAGCGCAGCAGCGCCTCGACGCCGGTGATGCGGCCCTTCTCGAGTTCGCGCTTGGCCTGGTAGTGCAGGGTGAACTCCTCGCGTTCCAGCGCCTGCCGCAGATTGGTCTCCAGCGCCAGGCGTTCCAATGACTGGGCGCGGATGTCCTTCGAATAGAACTGGTAGTTGTTCTTGCCTTCATCCTTGGCGTAGTACATCGCAATGTCGGCATTCTTCATCAGCGACTGTTCGTCGCCGCCATCCTGCGGATACATGGCAACGCCAATGCTGGCCGTGATGTGGCAGTCGCGCCCGCCCAGCGTGATCGGTTTGAGTGTCGCCGACAGGAGCTTGCGCGCGACCGTCGCCGCCTGGGTCTCTTGCTGCAAGTCCTGGATCAGCACCACGAACTCGTCGCCGCCAAGACGCGCGACCACGTCGCTGGCACGCAGCGCCTTCTTGAAACGCTTGCTGATTTCCTTGAGCAGCTGGTCGCCGGCTTCATGGCCGAGCGAGTCGTTGATGAACTTGAAGCGGTCGAGGTCGATGAACAGCACCGCGCAATTGCGCTGGTAGCGCTGCGCCGAGGCGATCGCATTGGCGACCAGATGGCTGAACATCACGCGATTGGGAAGGCCGGTCAGGCTGTCGTGCGTGGCGAGGTGCTGGATGCGTTCTTCCGCGATCTTCTGCTCGGTGATCTCGCGCGATACGCCGCGATAGCCGGCGAACGTGCCGCTGGCGTCGAACACCGGTTCCGCGCTGACGCTGATGTAATACGGCCGGCCGTCGGCGAGCAGGCGGTGCATGATAATGTCGCGGAAGGACTGGTGCGCGGCCAGCAGGTCGCGATGGGTCTGCCATCCGCCGAAGCCCTCGATCTCCAGTTCGGTTTCCCATGGACGTTTGCCGAGGAAGGAATTCTGGATCGAACCAGCACCGGCTCGCCGGCTTTCCATGCGGGTGTAGCGAAACTCGCTATCCTGTTCCCAGTACCAGTCGGAGGACAGGTTGGTCAGCGCACGGAAGCGCGCTTCGCTCTCGCGCAATGCCTGCTCCATGTTCCTGCGTTCGGTTACATCGCGCAGGATGCCGCGAAATCCGACCGCCTTGCCGTCGAGATCGCGCACCAGTTGGACCGAGCCTTCGCCGGTGATGGTCCTGCGGTCCTTGCGGATCATCTGCCAGTCGAAGCTGTGTGCCGGCACGCCAGTGCGATAGACCTGGTTGAAGGTTGCAAAGACGCTGGCTGCTGCCTCCGGCTGCTGAAAGCGGCGGTTGTTCTGGCCGATGAGTTCCTCGGCGCTATAGCCGAGCATGCGGCAGAAGGCGCTGTTGCACAGCACGATATCGCCATGCAGGTCGACTTCGTAGTAGGCGTCTTCGATGGTGTCGAGGATGCCGCGGTATTTCGCCTCGCTTTCCCGCAGCGCCTGTTCGGTCCTGCGGCGCTGGGTCACGTCGCGCAGCATGCCGCGAAATCCGGCCGCTTCTCCCTGCAGGTCTCGCACCAGATGCACCGAGCCTTCGCCCACCACGGTGCTGCCATCCTTGCGGATCATTGCCCAGTCAAAACTGTGTGCAGGCGTACCGGTGCGAAATACCTCGTTGAAGGTGGTATACACGCTGGCGGCAACCTCGGGCGTCTGGAAGCTGCGGTTGTTGAGACCGATCAGTTCCTCCGCCGAATAGCCGAGCATGCGGCAAAAGGCGCTGTTGCAGCGGACCACATTGCCCTTCAGGTCGACTTCATAGTAGGCATCCTCGATCGATTCGAGAATGTCGCGATATTTTTCCTCGCTCGCGCGCAGCGCTTCAATCGCGCTGTCACGCTCATTGCGCTCGTTGTCTCCTGCGCGGCTGTTCACGCTATCTCCTTCGCTGGCGGTTTCCGGCATTTCCCGGCATTTCCGGAAACCGCCGGTCTATCCTGCTTCTTGTAGAAACCCGTGGCGATCACCACATCCTCCGCCTTCTCCAGACAGGCGGATTTCTGCCGGATTTCCTTGGATACCGGATTCACCCACTTGTAATCCATCCATCCGCGGCTGATGCTCCCGGCTTTCGCCAGAATCTCCTTTAAGTGAACGGCTTGTTGTCGGTATCCTTTAATTCGCTGACATCCTTGCCGTTCAGTTTGGCGTTGACGCCATGGGCGACGACATATCCCTTCATGTCGTCGACGCTGACTGGTGCCACCTGCGCGAAAGTGCCGGCGGCCTGGCATGGCAGAAACAGATACTACGCCGATTTGAAAAAACTTGCTGTGAGGCAATAAATTGATCTGAAACAGGCTTTGCTTGACGCGATTGCCCGATTTACTTCCTGCATTGTCATTTCGCCATTTTTCAAGGCGATTAGAACGGTAATTCTGTTGCTGCCATTCAATCGCACCGATACCATGGTCGCAATGTGTATCCAATAGGCAATCCAGCATGTTCTACCAAGCCAACGCTTGCTTTCCTGTGCGCAGAAGGCAACGCGCCGTTCGCACCGCATATCCACCGACGGATGGTTGAATCGATGGAATGGCCGTCCGAACTGAACAAGCGAATGAAGAAAATGCCGCGGCAACGCGTCGGGCTGGCCGTCGGTCTTGCGGCCGCAGCCGGGACATTGATCGCGGCCTCGCTGCCGCATTGGCTGGTCGCCGCGCTTGCCGCAGGACTGTGCGCGCTGATCTATTTCGTGGTTGCCAGACCGCTGCCGGAAACCGACCATGCCTTGCGTGAGTCCGAACGCAAGTTCCGCAACTTCGTCGAGCAATCGCTGGTCGGCCTGTATGTGGTGCAGGACGGCAAAATCGCCTACGCCAACAGCAAGTCCGCGGAATTCCTCGGTTATGACTCGCCGGAACAAATGGTCGGCACGCCGGTCGCCGCGCTTACCCATCCGGACGACCTGCCCATCCTGCAGGAAAACCACCGGCGCCGTCTCTCCGGCGAAGTGACCAGTTTGCGCTACACCTACCGCGCGGTGCGCCGCGACGGCAGCATCGGCTGGGCCGACGTGCACGGCAGCGTGTGCGAATACGAAGGCCGCCCGGCCATCATGGGCGTTGCGCTCGATGTCAGCCAGCAGGTCGCCTTTGAACAGCAGTCACGCCTCGCCAACCGCGTGTTCGATTCGGCCAGCGAAGGCATCGTCATCACCGACGCCGAATGCCGCATCGAGGCGGTCAACCCGGCCTTCACCCGCATCACCGGCTACAGTGCGCCCGAGGCGACCGGCAAGTTTTCGCGCATGATGACCGGGCACGGCGCCGAGGTGAACCACGACATGCTGTCGCATCTTGCGCGCGACGGGCATTGGCAGGGCGAAATGCTCGACCGTCGAAAGAGCGGCGACTGGTATCCGGCCTGGCTGTCGATCTCGACCGTGCGCGACGTGGAAAAGAAGATCACCAACTACGTCGGCGTGTTCACGGACAATACCAGTCGCAAGGAAGTCGAAACGCGCCTGCAATTCCTCGCCAGCCACGACAGCCTGACCGGCATGCTCAACAGGACGGGAATGATGGCGAAGTTCGCGCAGCAGATCGAAGGCGCGCGCATCGCCGACCGCCAGATTTCACTGCTGTTCATCGATCTCGACCGCTTCAAGACAGTCAACGATACGCTGGGCCACCTGGCGGGCGATCAGCTGCTGGTCGCGGCCGCCGACCGCTTGCGCCGCCAGCTCAAGGAAGGCGACATCGCGGCGCGCCTGGGCGGCGATGAATTCACGGTGCTGATGGATGACCCGCCGTCCTCCACGGCAGCCGGCGAACTGGCGGAACGCGTGATCGCCGGCATGGCGCAGCCATTCACGATCGACGGCCAGGAAATGTTCGTCACCGCCAGCATCGGCATCGCCTGTTTCCCGGCGGATGGCCATGACGCGGCTACCCTGCTGAAGAATGCCGACGTCGCGATGTACCGCGCCAAGCAGCGCGGCCGCAACACCTACCAGTTCTTTACCAGCGACATGAACACGCGCGCCTTCGAGCAGCTGCTGCTCGAAAACAGCCTGCGACATGCGCTGGACCGCGGCGAATTCGTATTGCACTACCAGCCGCAGTTCGACGCGGCCAACGGGCGGATCGCCGGCGTCGAAGCCCTGATCCGCTGGCGCCATCCGGAACTGGGGCTGGTGCTGCCCGGCACCTTCATCTCGCTGGCCGAGCAAAACGGCCTGATCGTGCCGATCGGCGCCTGGGTCTTGCAGGAAGCCTGCCGCCAGGCCAAGGCGTGGCTGGACGCCGGCTGGCGCATTGGTCACATCGCGGTCAATCTGTCAGCCAAGCAGTTCTCTTCCGGCGACCTGCTCGACACCATCCGCAGCGCGCTCGAACGCAGCGGACTGCCGCCGGCCATGCTGGAGCTGGAGATCACCGAAAGCACCATCATGAACAATCCGCCCGAAGCGGTGCTGCTGCTCGACCATATTCGCGACATGGGCGTGGCCATCTCCATCGATGATTTCGGCACCGGCTACTCGTCGCTGGCCAGCCTCAAGCAATACCCGCTCGACAGCCTGAAAATCGATCGCGGTTTCGTGAAGGGCATCCCGCATGATGCCGACGACGTCGCGATTACCGAAGCGATCATTGCGATCGCGCACAAGATGCGGCTGAAGGTGGTGGCGGAGGGCGTGGAAAACACCGAGCAGGCCGATTTTCTGCGGGCCGCTGGTTGCGACATGGAGCAGGGCTTCCTGCTCGGAAGGCCGATGGCCGCCGCTGACCTGGCTCGCCAGTTCGCCGACAGCAGCCTGAGTCTTTCCTGAATTTGCACCGAATCTGCGCGAGCAATAAAAAAGCCCGCGAACTTTGGGGTTCGCGGGCGTAAATCCAACTCTTGGAGGGAGTGGAGGAGACGCTTTACAGGGAAGACGGCGCCATTACCGGCGGCTTCCGCATGCCGGCGAACCGTCTCGCCTGCATCTTCATTCGATCAGCTTCCGGAACGGTTGCCCCGGGCATTGCGCGCGGCCTGGATCGCTTCATTGCGCACTTCTTCGCGGCTGCGGGTGGACGCCACATGCGTGAACTCGACGTATTCCTGGTTGCCGGCGGCTACCTGGCCGGACGCATACGCTTGTTCCAATTCGGCGCGTACTTCGGCGCGGGTCTTGCCGGGCACTGCCGCGGTCTTGAATTCGACGTATTCGGTGTTCTTGGCCTGCAATTCTGCCGGGGTCGCAGCTCGCATTTCGGCGATCACTTCGGCGCGGGTCTTGGTCGACGCGTGATTGGAGAAATCGACGTAGGGATAGGTTTGGTCGGCAAGAGCCGATCCGGCGGCGGTCAAAACGGCGACAGCGGCAATCAGGTTTTTCGCATTCATTTTCATTCTCCACAGATTAATTGATGACTCCGGGCTCGGCGGTTCAGGCGTATGTGCAGCCGTCGGGTCCTGCCGTCGTGAGTCGCACTGCGTTGTGTTGTGTGCTCATCGATGACTGCAGTGTAGCGATATCGGACTGTTTGAAAAACAGCAAAGGATGCAATGATTTATTTCCGATTCAGAAATAATCAGAAAGGAAGGAGGCTTGACGAAACTTGTGCGGTGGTAAGCGTTTACTCCGACGCTTGCTCAGCGCCGGCGCGGTGCTGGTGAGCGACCTTGATGACGGTCTTGCGGATCGTGTTGAGTACGGTGGCCGATTTGAAGGGCTTGACGATGAAGCCGTGCACGCCGCGCTCCAGCGCGATCTGCACGGCCGCGGGATCGAAATTCCCCGACACCATGAACACCAGTGCCTTGGGCAGGCCGGCGCGCAGCGTATCCAGCCGTTCCAGTCCTTCCGCGTCGACGGCACCGATGTCCACGCAGATCATTTGCGGTTTCAGCTTGATCATCGCTGCCAGTCCTGCCGAAGTGGAACTCGCATCGCCCACCACGTCGAAGCCGCCGTCGACCAGCACGGAAGTCAGCAGATTGCGCGAGATGGCATTGGCGTCGATAACGACCACTTTGAGCATGTGGGGCGGTCCTCAGGCTTGTTGCGGGCCGGGTGCGCGGGCGCATTCCGGCGTCTCCATGTTTGTATTTTTGTCATGTGCACGGGAGTTTGTCATCGACTTCTCCGTGTCTACGGAGCAATAGTGTCACGCTTCCGCCTTGGCCGCAATCCGTCACACCGTCGTTTCGCCCCAGGCAGAGGTGAACGCCTCGCTCGTCACCGGGCGGCCGAACAGATAGCCCTGCGCATGATCGCAGCCGGCATTGCGCAGGAAATCCACCTGCGCCTTGTTCTCGACACCTTCGGCCACGGCGTCCAGGCCCAGCGTCTTGGCCATCGCGATCATGGCCCGCACGATCGCCTCGTTGTTGCCATCCTCGGTCACATCGGTGATGAAGGAACGGTCGATTTTCAGCTTGCGCACCGGCAGGCGCTTCAGATAGCTGAGCGATGAATAACCCGTGCCGAAATCATCGACCGACAATTGAATGCCGAGTTCATCGAGCTCTTCGATCACTTCAAATGCCTCCTCGGTCTGCATCAGCACCGATTCGGTGATCTCCAGCTCCAGCATGGACGCCGGCAGGTCGTATTCGCGCAGGATGCTCGCGACCAGCCTGGCGAAACCCTTGCGTTCCAACTGTCTGACCGAAAGATTGACCGCGATCTTCGGCAAGTCGAATCCGGCGCTTCTCCAGTCGCGCATCTGGCGGCATGCGGCGCGCAGCACCCACTCGCCCAGATGCGTGATCAGGCCGCTGTCTTCCGCCAGTGGAATGAACTTGCCCGGCTCCAGCAAACCGAGTTGCGGATGATTCCAGCGCACCAGCGCCTCGGCGCCCACCACCTGATGCGTTTGCAGGTCGATTTGCGCCTGGTAGAACAGCATGAATTCATCGTTGATGATGGCCTTGCGCAAGGCCGATTCCAGTTCCAGCCGCTCCAGCGCGTAGGCCGTCATTTCCTGTTCGTAGAAATGGAACTGGTTCTTGCCGTATCCCTTGGCGCGATACATGGCCGCGTCGGCGTTCCTGATCAGCGTATTGGTATCGCCGCCGTCGGTCGGATAGAGGCAGATGCCGATGCTCGCCGTCACGTACAGTTCATGGCCTTCCAGAGAGAATGGTTGCTGGAAGATCGCCGCCAGCTTCTCCGCCACCAGGGCCGCGCCGCGCGGGCCGTCCACCTCATTGACGAGCACGATGAATTCATCGCCGCCCAGTCGGCCGATGGTATCCGCCTTGCGCAACTGCGACTGCAATTGCTGCGCCACTTCGCGCAACAGGCGGTCGCCCACGTGGTGGCCGAGCGAATCGTTGACGTTCTTGAAGTTGTCGAGGTCGATGAAATAGACTGCGAAGATCGTTTTTTCGCGAGTGGCGCGCTGGATGTTCTGCGCCAGGCGGTCATTGAACAGCAGGCGGTTCGGCAATTGGGTCAGCGGATCGTGGTAGGCGAGGAAGCTCACCTTTTCCTGCGAGCGCTTGATTTCCGTGATGTCGGAGAACACGCCCACGTAGTGCGACACATCGCCGCGGTCGTTGCGCACGGTACTGATCGACAGCCATTCGGGGTAGATCTCGCCGCTCTTTCTGCGGTTCCAGATTTCGCCTTTCCACTGGCCCGACTGATCGAGCGCGGACCACATCTCGTCGTAGAACCCCTTGTCCTGGCGGCCCGAGTGCAGCATGCGCGGCGTCTTGCCGAGCACCTCCTCCTCGAGATAGCCGGTGACTTCGGTGAATGCCTTGTTGACGGCCAGGACCTGTGTGTCGCGGTCGGTGATGATGACGCCTTCCTGCGTGTTCTCGAAAACCTTGGTCGCCAGCCGCATCCGTTCTTCGGCCTTCTTCCGTTCGCTGATGTCGGCAAACACCCAGACGCTGCCGCCTTTGAAGCGTTCGGAGGTCAGCGCATGACCGGTCAGCGCGCCCCAGAAAATGCTGCCGTCCTTGCGCACCAGCTGCGTTTCGCGATGGAACGACAGGCCCTTGCGCAGCGCGGCATAGGCGTCGCGCGCCAGCGCGCGGTAGGCATTGCGGTCGGCATAGAGGCGATCGCTGCGCTTGCCGAGAAATTCGCCGGGCGCAAAGCCGAACAATTCCTCCATGCGGCGGTTGCAGGTCAGCACCGTGCCTTGCTTGAGGAAGGCAACGCCTTCCGAAATCGTGTTCAGGATCGCGTCCTTCTCGATCAGCAGGCGCTTGCTTTCCTCTTCGGCGCGGCGGCGCTCGATGATTTTTTCGCTCAGGACGCGGTTCGCCTCCAGCAGCGCGGCGGTGCGATCGCGCACGCGGGCGTCAAGCAGTTCATTGCTCTTTTCAAGCTTGTTGCGTTGCGCCTGAATGATCCGGTGCGCGCGCGCCACGACGAAGTGCAGCGCGGCATACAGCAGGGCCAGCAGGCCGACCACCGAGGCGACGACCATCACCAGGGCCTTGTGCATCTGCTGCACGAAGGGCGTTACATCGGAATACAGTTCGAAGACCGCGACGATGCGCTTCCTGTCATCCAGGACCGGCATGTAGCTCGATGCCAGATCGCGATTCTTGATGACGCCTTCGAAGGCATCGAAGCTGTCGCGATACGTCAGCTCACTGATGATGCGGCCGGCGGCGGCTGTCGCAAAACCCAGGTTGTTCCGATTCATCTCGCCGATCTGTTCGTCGTCAGTCGAAAAGATCGTCAATCCATCCAGGTTGTAGATCTTGATCTTGGCCACATTGGTGCCGCTCATGAGCGACATGACGCGTTGGCGCAGCAGCGGAATATCGATCGCCGTTTTCAGATCGCCGGCCGGCATGGAATGCGAGCGGCGGATCAGTTCGGCAACGTCGGGCCACAGCGAATTCTTGAAGGTGGTCGCCATCGCGACGTTCTTTTGTTCGCTGAGGGAGAGCAGTTCGGCGACGGCGAAATGATGGCTGATTGCGCCAAGCGCAATGGCGATGACGACGATAAAGCCGAAGCTGATGACGGAGTAGTACCGGCGAAGGTTGAAACTTCTCGCGTTGCTGGCATCCATCGCATGTGGTCTGGCCCGTCGAAGCAGCCAGGGACGGAAATGAAAAAATCATTATATCGATCCGGTTATTTCTTTTTCGCAACCCACAGTGTCGACGTCGAAAAATCTTGACCTGGAATCAGAAACCGGCGTCCCGCGATACCACGGCGGCCGATTTCACCTCGCCTCGAAAGCCGTACGCGTTGTATCAACGTCCTGACAAAAACGAATTGCCGGACAAGCGCGCTGCAGTATCATGCTATTTACACCGGTTCCCCATCGAGCAACAGGAGGCAAGCATGTACCGCAAAATACTGGTCGCCTACAACGGCACCCCGGAAAGCCGTCTCGCGCTGCAGGAATGCATACTTCTTGCGCCCGGACCCACCGCGCAAGTGCATTTGCTCGCCGTGGTGGCGCCTTCGCCCATCGTGCTGGCGGGGGAATTCGTGGCAGCGGTTCCCACGCTGGATGAGGAGCAGGCCGAGAGGGATGCGATGGAACAAGTGCTGCAGGCCGGGCGCAAGCTGTTGACCGACGCGGGGCTCAACGTCGCGACGCATCTGGAAGTCGGCGAACCGGTGAATGTCATCGCCGACCTCGTGAACAAGCACGGCATCGAGCTTGTGATCGTCGGACATTCTCGTCAGAAAACCTTCGCCATGCGCTGGTGGCGCGGATCGATGGACGCCGTGTTGGTGGACAAGATCCGGTGCAGCGTGCTGGTGGCGGCGGATCCCAAGACTTCATCCTGAACCCGCCGCTTTGTGTTTGATGAGCGCGGCACGCTCTACGCATGCCGCGCCAGCGTGATCACGGACAGGGCGTCAACTGCGGCGCGATGGCAGTGCGCGTGTTGATCGTCGTCGGATTGTCATCCGACCCGCCCGTGTTTTTCGTGAAGGTGCAGCCGTAGGTTGGACTGGCAACGGTTGCCGCCGTCAATACATCGTCCCCTGCCGGTTTCACGCCGGATTCCGCCCACGCCACCATCGCGCTGAAGGCGTCCACCTGTTCCTGCACCGTGAAGTCGCAATGGCTCGGCGCGCGAATCGCACGTTGCACCAGCCATCCGCCGTTGCCCGCCGCATCGGCCCGGCGGCGATAGATTTGCTCCATGCTGAACGGCACATACATGTCACCCAGCGTATGCAGGGACACCACCGGAATATGGAACTGGCCATTGACCTTGGGAATCCAGCGCAGGCCGTCGCTGCGCAGGCGGTTGGCGTCGGCGGTTCCGGTGAGCTTGGGAATCGAGGCATTCAGCGCGGTTTCTTCCGCCGAGACCGCCGGATCGCTGTCGAGCTGGTAGGTGAAGCGGTTGGTGTCGAGCGTCGACTTGGTGAGAATGCCGTTCACCGTGCCGTCGCTGCCGAAGGTGCCCCAGACCACGCTCTGCAAGGCGGTATTGCCGAAGCCTTGTGCGAATACCGGACGTTCGCCGCCGGTCAGGTTCTTGACGATCGCGGCCAGCTTGGCGCCTTGCGCGGTCGGCACCGTGCTGAAGGTGGTGAACAACGCGCTGCGCACGCTGGCGGCGATGTCGGCGAATTGCGCCGTCGGGTAGTTCGGCTGGCCGGCCAGTGTCTGCGCGGCCAGCTGGTAGCCGGCGAAATAGTCGAACAGCTCGGTATCGCCCATCACGCCGCACATCGGCACCGCGCCGTCGTAGCGCATCTTGTTTTTCGCGGTGTTGAAGGTTTCATCCTCGATCGCCGCGCCCGTGATATGGCCGCCCATCGAATGGCCGATGATGTAGGTCTTGCTCGGCGTGCTCAGGGTGCGGCCCTTGGAGGCGGCGATGCTGGCGAAATTGAGCGCCAGCGCATTGGTGTCTTCCACCCCGGCGCGTACATCGTAGTAATTCTTGCTGTAACTGGAGGCCGCCCAGGCATAACCGTTTTCGATCAGGTAGCGGCGGATCGAGGGCGTGGTGATGGCCAATTGCGGCACCGTGCCGACATAGCCGTGTGCATACATGACCAGCCTGCCGTTCCAGTTGCGCGGGACTTCGATGCGATAGCCCGCGCCGTTCAGCACGCCGGTCCAGCGGTCGGTTTGCACCGTGGTGCCGGCCAGGGCCTTGAAGCTGGCGGCACCGCTGGTGTCGGCTTCATAGTCCGGTGCGGTGACGAAATTCGGTGCGGTGAAACTGCGGGTATCCTGCGCGCGGGCTTCTTCGGCATCGTTGCCGCCACCGCATCCGGCCAGCCAGAAGGCACTTCCCAATGCCAGCGCGACGGCTCGTAGAGTCGTGTTGTTCACTTATTGTCTCCTCGTTGTTGAGTTGTATGGGCCTCGCCGACTTCGTGCGTCGGAAACCGCGCCACCGGCCCGTGGCGGAGCAGCAAGTCTTTCTTCCGGCGCTTTCGTTGTTCTGCAGTGCAGAAGATCGTTTTGTTTTTATTTAGTGTATCGATTGGCAACTTGCATGTAAACCAACTGTTGCACGCAGTACAGTTAAGGGCTGGAAGAAATGCGCGGCTATTGCGCAAACGCAAAACGGATTGTTGAAAAAACAATGGATTCGGAGGGTGTTATTCTGCATTGCAGAATAACCATGTGAAAAGAAGGGGATGCATCCGCCGTCGGCGGATGCAATCAGAAGGCGTTACAGGAAGCGGTCGAGCAATTTGCGGCTGGCCTTGTCGAGCGCCTGCACGTCGCGGATCAGGAATTGCACGCCATGGCTGTCTGCGATCAGCAGGGTCTCATGGGCGACGCGGCGGATGTCCTCTTCGCCCTTCAGCACGAAAGTGGCGAGGCCGCGGTCGGTATCGACTTCCCAGGTGCTGGGCACGGCGAAGGTCGAGACATGCCGGATCTGCCGGATTTCGGGCAGGAATTCGCGGTTCTTCAATTCCTCTTCCAGCAGCGTGCGCGCCTCTGCCGGCAGCTCGTCCAGGCTGTCGATCCAGGCGAGTTCATGCCCGTCCACATCGACCAGCGCGATGCCGGATTCTGGCGCGGCAATCGGGAAGGCGCGCACCGGCACCACGCCTTCGAACACGCCTTCTTCCGATGCAAGGACCAGCTTGCCGAAGGCATTGCGGCTCAATTCAAACTTGTTCATGCGATGTCATCCTGAAGGTCGGCGAGCGCTTCATTCTCCGCCTGGCGCTGCTGCGCCTGGTAGAGGCGGTAATACGCGCCTTCGCGTGCCAACAATTCCTCGTGCTTGCCGACTTCGACGATCTGGCCCTTGTCCAGCACCACCAGTCGGTCGGCCTGGCGCAGCGTGGACAGGCGGTGTGCAATGGCAATCGTGGTGCGGCCGCGCACCAGGTTGTCGAGCGCTTTCTGGATTTCCTTTTCGGTCGAGGTGTCGACCGAGGAGGTGGCTTCGTCGAGGATCAGCAATTGCGGATCGATCAAGAGCGCGCGTGCGATCGAGATGCGCTGGCGCTCGCCGCCGGACAGGGTCTGGCCGCGCTCGCCCACCATGGAGTCGTAGCCATGCGGCAGGCGCAGGATGAATTCATGCGCGTTGGCCGCGCGCGCGGCGGCAATGATTTCCGCGCGCGTGGCGCCCGGCTTGCCGTAGGCGATGTTGTCGGCGATGGTGCCGAAGAACAGGAAAGGTTCCTGCAGCACCAGGCCGATATGGCGGCGGTACTCCGCGATCGGCAGCGAACGGATATCGACGCCGTCCACCAGGATGGCGCCGTCCGACACATCGTAGAAGCGGCAGATCAGGTTGACCAGCGTGCTCTTGCCGGAACCGCTGTGCCCCACCAGGCCGATCATCTCGCCCGGCTTGATGGACAGATCGACACCGCGCAATACCGCGCGGTTGCCATAGCGGAAACCGATGTTGCGGATGTCGATACGCCCTTCGATGCGCGACAGGTGCACCGGGTTTTGCGATTCCGGCACGCTCGATACATGGTCGAGGATGTCGAAAATGCGCTTGGCGCCCGCCGCCGCCTTCTGGGTCACGGACACGATGCGGCTCATCGAATCCAGCCGCGTGTAGAAGCGGCCGATATAGGCGAGGAAGGCAGTCAGTACACCGACCGTGATGTCGCCCTTCGACACCTGCCAGATGCCAACCGCCCACACGATCAGCAGGCCGATCTCGGTGAGGAAGGTCACCGTCGGCGAGAACAGCGACCACACCTTGTTGACGCGGTCATTGATCAGCAGGTTGTGCCTGTTGGCTTCACGAAAACGCGCCGCCTCGCGCTTTTCCTGCGCGAACGCCTTGACCACGCGGATGCCCGGAATGGTATCGGCCAGCACGTTGGTCACTTCGCCCCACACCCGGTCGATCTTCTCGAAGCCGTGCCGCAGCTTGTCGCGCACCACGTGGATCATCCAGGCGATGAAAGGCAGCGGCAGCAAGGTCACCAGCGCCAGCCAGGGATTGATCGAGACCAGGATCACCGCGGTCATGCCGATCATCAGCACGTCGGTCGCGAAATCCAGCAGATGCAGCGAGAGGAACACGCAGATGCGGTCGGATTCCGAACCGATGCGCGCCATCAGGTCGCCGGTGCGCCGGCCGCCGAAATATTCCAGCGAAAGGCGCAGCAGATGCTCGTAGGTGGCGGTGCGCAGGTCCGCGCCGATGCGCTCCGATACCAGCGCAAGGATATAGGTGCGCGCCCAGCCGAGGCCCCACGCGAACAACGCGGCGCCGGCCATGCCGGCCAGGTAGCTTGCGACCAGCATGACATCGATCTGCTGGCCGTTCTGGTAAGGAATCAGCACCTTGTCCATCAGCGGCATGGACAGGTAGGGGGCGACCAGCGTTGCAGCGGTCGATGCGAGTGTCAGCAGGAAGCCGGCCAGCAACTGGCCCCGGTACGGTCTGGCGAAGCGCCACAGGCGGAACAGCGTCCAGGTCGACGGCGGCGTGTGAATTTCGCGCGTGCAGATCGGGCATTCTTCCTGGTCCGCCGGCAAGGGCGCCTTGCAACTCGGGCAAATGGCCTGTTCCGGTTCCTGCACCGGCGTTCCGGTCAGCGCCGCATCGCGTTGCTGCTCGAAATGGTCGATCACGCGCAGGGCATCGGGATTGTGGCCGAGGGTGTAGCGCCAGCACGCCAGGCGCCGGATCTCATCGTGCAGTTCGAGCGTGCCGACGCCAGCATGGTCATGATGCGCCAATGCAAGATGTTGTCGATAAGACCATGTTTTCCATTCGACATCGCCCGCTGTCTTCGCCAGCAGGCGCTGATCGGTCACGACCACGATGCCCGGCGCGAAATGCAGGCTGTCATCGAGATCGAGCTCGACGCTGGCCACTGCCGTTTCGCCGGCGCGCAGACATGTTTGCAGCGCGCTTTGCCAGTGTGCGGGCACGGCATGCCTGGCTGGCAAAGCGATGGGGGATTCTGTGTTCATTGATGCTCTGAAAAGGCAAACAAACGACGCATTGTTTGCAAAATATAAATGAATTCGGGTGCGCCTTCACTGGAATGCGCATCAGGGTGGCGCTAAGTATACCGAGAGGCGATAATGTTGTTCGCGGGTATTTACATCACTCTGCGATAATTTTTGCTGCGTCCAGTAAACTAGCGCGGATGAGAAGCGTTAAACCAAGCACAGGCCAATAAGAGACCGCCATTACCCACAAAGGCCTTTACCCTTCAGCCTCAGTATTAAATGAACAACAAAACCATTGAGATCATCAATGTGATGTCTCTGCGCGGACCGAATATCTGGACTTATCGTCCGGTCATCGAGGCGTGGGTCGACATCGGTGATCTGGAAGACTCGCCCTCCAATACCATACCCGGTTTCTATGAGCGCCTGACCGCATGGTTGCCAGGCCTGATCGAACACCGCTGCGGCGTTGGCGAGCGTGGCGGCTTCCTGCAGCGCCTGCGCGAAGGCACCTGGCCAGCGCACATCATGGAACACGTGATGATCGAATTGCAAAACCTGGCCGGCGTGCAGACCGGTTTCGGCAAGGCGCGTTCGACCTCGAAACGCGGCGTGTACAAGGTGACCGTACGCGCGCGCTATGAACAGGTCAGCCGTGTCGCGCTGACCGCGGCGCGCGACATCGTGATGGCGGCCATCGAGGATCGCGCATTTGACGTTGCCGCCACCGTCGAAAACCTGCGTGACCTCGCTGAAGCGGTGGCGCTCGGACCGAGCACCGCCAACATCGTCGATGCCGCCACCGATCGCTCCATTCCGCACATTCGCCTGAACGACGGCAATCTCGTGCAGTTCGGCTACGGCGCGCGTTCGCGCCGCATCTGGACCGCTGAAACCGACCAGACCAGCGCCATTGCCGAAGGCATCTCCAGCGAAAAGGATCTGACCAAGAGCCTGCTGAGCTCTTGCGGCGTACCGGTGCCGGAAGGCCGCATCGTCAACGGTCTGGAGGATGCCTGGGATGCCGCGCAGGAGATCGGCCTTCCGGCGGTGGTCAAGCCGTCCGACGCCAACCATGGCCGCGGCGTCTCGACCGACCTGAAGACGCGCGAAGAAATCGAAGCCGCCTACCGCCTGGCCGACGAAGAAGGCAGCGACGTGATTGTCGAACGCTTCGTGCGCGGCAACGAGCACCGCCTGCTGATCGTCGGCGGCAAGCTGGTCGCCGCCGCCAAGGGCGAGAGCGCGTACGTGACGGGCGACGGCGTGTCCAACGTCACCGACCTGATCAACTCGCAGCTCAATACCGATCCGCGACGGGGAGAGCATGAGGAATTTCCGCTCAACCTGATCACTTACGAAGAAGACCCGACCGTACTGCTGGTGCTGGAGCGCCAGGGCCTCGGTCCGGACTCGGTGCCGCCCGCAGGGCAGCAAGTGCTGATCCAGCGCCATGGCAATGTTGCCTTCGACTGCACCGATGACGTGCATCCGAGCATCGCTGCGGCAGCCTCGCTGGCCGCGCGCATTGTCGGACTGGATATCGCTGGCGTCGATCTGGTGACGGAAGACATTTCCCGTCCGCTGGAAGAGCAGGGGGGGGCCATCGTCGAAGTCAACGCCGGCCCGGGCCTGCTCATGCATCTGAAGCCGGCCAGCGGTCAGCCGCGCCCGGTCGGACGCGCCATTGTCGACCACTTGTTCCCGCAACACGACAATGGCCGCATTCCCATCGTCGGCGTCAGCGGCAGCCATGGCAAGACTGCAGTGGCGCGACTGGTGGCGCGCATGCTCAAGCTGCGTGGCACGCATGTCGGCCTGGCCTGCAGCGATGGCCTGCTCGTGGGCGAGCGCCAGATGAGCAAGAGCGATTGCGCCAACTGGCAAGCCGCGCACCGCGTCCTGATGAATCGCGCGGTCGAGGCAGCGGTGTTTGAAAACGGTTTCCGCGCAATCCTGACCGAGGGCATCGCCTATGACCGCTGCCAGGTCGGTGTGGTGACCAATATCGATCCGAACGCCAGCCTGCCCGATCTGTACATCGAGGACGCGGACCAGATGGCCAACGTCGCACGCACGCAGGTTGACATCGTGTTGCCGGACGGCGTCGCGGTACTGAACGCCGCCGACGCACGCGTGGCCGACATGGCGCGCCTGTGCGATGGCAGCGTGATCTTTTTCAGCGTATCGCCGGATGCGGCGCCGCTCGCGCAGCATCGCGCGGACGGCGGACGCGCGGTATTCATGCGCGACGGCCAGGTGACACTGGCCAGCGGTGCGCAGGAAACGCCGCTCATCGCCCTCGAACGCTTGCCGATCGCGGACCTCGACAAACGCGCCGGCCTGATTGAAAACATCCTCGCCGCCACGGGTGCCGGCTGGGCGCTCGACATCGGCACCGATGTGTTGCGCGCCGTGATTGAAACCTTCGATTACGACAGCGCGGCATAGGCTGCACGTGTCGACCCATATCGGCACGCTTGAAAGAATACGGTCCGTCATTGACCACGGGCCCATGTAGAAAGCGTGGCTGCGACAACATCTCGACAGCCACGCGCACAAGGAAACATATAGATGGAAATCTCGCGTATCCGCGCCTTGCGCGGCCCTAATCTGTGGAGTCGGCACACGTCGATCGAAGCTATCGTCTCGTGCACCGAGGCCGAGCGCAATATCGCCTCACTGCCGAACTTCGAGCCGCGGCTGCGCCTGCGTTTCCCTCAAATCAAGTTCCTCGAACCGGCCAAGGACGGCTGTCCCGTCTCGATGGCGCATGCGCTGGAAGCCGCCGCGCTCAACCTGCAGGCGCAGGCTGGCTGTCCGGTGACCTTTTCCCGCGCGGTGGAAACCGTCCAGCCCGGCACCTATCAGGTCGTGGTCGAATACACCGAAGAGCCGGTCGGACGTCTGGCTTTCGAGCTGGCGGAACAACTGTGCCGCAGCGCGCGCGAGGACACGCCCTTCGACCTGGAAGGCGCGCTGTCGCGCCTGCGCGAACTGGATGAAGACATTCGCCTCGGGCCCAGCACCGGCGCCATCGTGCATGCGGCCGTTGCGCGCGGCATTCCGTATCGCCGCCTGACCGAGGGCAGCATGGTGCAGTTCGGCTGGGGCAGCCGCCAGCGCCGTATCCAGGCCGCGGAAACCAGCCGCACCAGCGCGATTGCGGAGTCGATCGCGCAGGACAAGGAACTGACCAAGATGCTACTGAACGCCGCCGGCGTGCCGGTGCCGAACGGGCGCGCGGTGGCGGACGCGGAAGATGCCTGGCTTGCCGCCCAGGAAATCGGCGGCCCGGTTGTGGTCAAGCCGCGTGACGGCAACCAGGGCAAGGGCGTCGCGGTCAACGTCAGGACGCGCGACGAAGTGCTGGCCGCGTTCAATGCCGCCTACGCGATCAGCCCCGACGTGCTCGTCGAACGCTACATTTCGGGCCACGACTTCCGCATGCTGGTGGTCGGCAACCAGCTCGTCGCCGCGGCACGGCGCGCACCGCCGCAAGTCGTCGGCGACGGCGTGCACAACATCGGCGAGCTGATCGAAGAAGTGAACAAGGATCCGCGCCGCAGCGAAGGTCATGCGACATCGCTCACCAAGATCCGCCTCGACAATATCGCGCGCGCCACGCTGGCCAAGCAAGGCTACACGGTCGAGAGCGTCCCGCCCAAGGGCGAGCCGGTAATCCTGCGCAACAACGCCAACCTCAGCACTGGCGGTTCCGCCACCGATGTCACCGAGGACGTGCATCCGGACGTGGCTGCATGCGCCGTCGAAGCCGCGCAAATGGTCGGCCTCGACATCTGCGGCGTGGACGTGGTGTGCGAAAGCGTGCTCAAGCCGCTGGAAGAACAGGGCGGCGGCATCGTCGAAGTGAATGCCGCGCCGGGCCTGCGCATGCACCTGCAACCCTCGTTCGGCAAGGGCCGCCCTGTCGGCGAAGCGATCATTGCCTCCATGTTCGAGGAAGGCGATGACGGCCGCATTCCGGTGGTCGCGGTGGCAGGAACCAACGGCAAGACCACCACCGTCAAGCTGATCGCGCACATCCTGACCGCAAACAAATATCGGGTCGGCATGACCGGCACCGACGGCGTCTACATCGGCAGCCAGCGCATCGATACCGGCGACTGCAGCGGCCCGCGCAGCGCGCGCAATGTGCTGCTGCATCCGGACGTGGACGCCGCCGTCTTCGAAACCGCGCGCGGCGGCGTGCTGCGCGAAGGACTGGGCTTCGACCGCTGCAATGTCGCGGTTGTCACCAACATCGGCGAAGGCGACCACCTCGGCCTGAACTTCATCACCACCGTGGAAGACCTGGCGGTGGTCAAGCGGGTGATCGTGCAAAACGTCGCGCCCAACGGTACGGCGGTGCTCAATGCCGCCGATCCGATGGTGGCCAACATGGCGGCCGTCTGCCCGGGCAGCGTCACCTTCTTCGCCAAGGATGTGCACCATCCCGTGATGACCTCGCATCGCGCGCAGGGCCGTCGCGTGGTGTATGTCGACGGCGACGCGATCGTCGCGGTCGAAGGCAAGAACACGCATCGCATCGCATTGGCCGACATTCCGCTCACGCGCAACGGCGCCATCGGCTTCCAGGTCGAAAACGCCATGGCGGCGATCGGCGCGGTGTGGGGCCTGGGCATCGATTGGGAGACGGTGCGGGCGGGGCTGAAGACCTTCATCAACGACGCGCAGAGCGCGCCGGGCCGCTTCAACCTGTTCTCCTGCAAGGGTGCGACCGTGATTGCCGACTACGGCCACAATCCGGATGCGATGCATGCGCTGGTGAAGGCGGTGGAAAGCATGCCGGCCAAACGCCGCAGCGTGGTCATCAGCGGCGCAGGCGACCGGCGGGATGAGGATATTCGCCGCCAGACCGAGATTCTCGGTGATGCCTTCGACAGCGTGATCCTGTACGAGGATCAATGCCAGCGCGGGCGGCAGGACGGCGAAGTGATCCGCCTGTTGCGGCAGGGGCTCGCCAACGCCCGGCGCACCACGTCCGTCAAGGAGATCAAGGGCGAGTTTGCGGCGATCGATGCGGCGCTTGCGGATTTGTCGGAGGGAGATCTTTGCCTGATCCTGATCGATCAGGTGGAAGAGGCCTTGGCGTATATCGGGGAACGGGCTGCGCGCTGAGCCGCTCCCGCCCTAATGCAGAAATAATCGGATCGACATCAAACCGATGCCTAGCGCAATCGAGGTGAGTGCGATCCGGTGCAGCCGGTCGACCTTGGCTTGTCTTGCACGGACGCGCTGGAGGAAGTGGCGGTTTTTGCGGCGGCGCATGGGCATTCCGGATGTGTGGGTGGACGGCCATTTTGCCGCCGCCGTGCCGGGCGGAATTTGATTTTTCGCAATGCTCGTGCCTGATTGGCAAGACTGCTACAGGGCCGCAGCGATCGTCTCCGGTGTGCAGCTTCCGTAAATCGCGCAAGCCTGTCCGCTGCGGCTCGCCGCACTCCCGTATCGGTATCAATGCCGCCGTGCTCATCGCTTTTACTCCGGCCGCAAGCGAATCAACTGCCCCTTGCGCTCGTCGGTCAGCACATACAGCAGGCCGTCGGGTCCTTCGCGCACATCGCGTATGCGCTGCTTCAGATTCTGCAGAAGCTTTTCCTCCTTCACCACCTTGTCGCCTTGCCATTCGAGACGCGCGAGATACTGGAATTTCAGCGAGCCGACAAACAGGCTGCCTTGCCACGCCTTGCCGTATTTGTCGCTGTGCAGAAAGGCCATGCCGGAGGGCGCGATCGATGGCGTCCAGTAGTGCAGTGGTTGCTCCATGCCTTCCTTCGCGGTGATGCCCGCGCCGATCTTCCCCCCGCCATAGTTTTCGCCGTAGGTGATCACCGGCCAGCCATAGTTCTTGCCTGCCTGCGGGCGATTGATTTCATCGCCGCCTTGCGGACCGTGTTCATGCATCCAGAATTTGCCGTCCGGTCCGATCGTCGCGCCCTGTGAATTGCGATGGCCGTAACTCCAGATTTCCGGCAGCGCGCCGGGCGGCGAGGATTTCCGGTCGGCGAACGGATTGTCGGGGGGCACCGAGCCGTCCTTGCGGATGCGGACCACCTTGCCGAGATGGTTGTCGAGCTTTTGCGCATCCTCCTTGCGGCTGTAGCGTTCGCCCAGCGTCAGGAACAGGCTGCCGTCGCCGAAATCGACGATGCGGCAACCGAAATGCGCGTCGCTTTCGACCTTCGGCTTCTGGCTGAACAAGACTTTCATCTGCTCGATGCGCTTGCCGTCCTCCGAGAGCCGGGCAGAGGACAGCGCGGTGGAGTTCACGTGCGATGATTCACCGGGTTCGGCGTAACAGAAATAGATGGTGCGGTTGCGCGCGAAATCGCGATCGGTGATCACGTCCAGCAGGCCGCCTTGTCCGCCCACATCAATTTTGGGCAGACCCTGCAGCGGTAGCCCCAGACTGCCGTCGGGCTGCACCACGCGCATGCGGCCCGGCCGTTCGGTGACCAGCATGCGGCCGTTACCGATGAAGGCCAGCGCCCAGGGATGTTCGAGATCGCGCGTGAGCACTTCCGGATGAATGGTTGCGGATTGCGCCTGCGCGTTTGCCAGCAAGGTGAACGCGCACAGTGCGCCCAGCTCACCCACTCGTCTACGGTGGTCCATATATTCCCCCTGATGCAACAGTATCCGGAAACTCGGCGTCGGCCATCTCCAGTTTCGCTTCACTTCGCCTTTTTGTCCTGCGATTTTTTTCGATTTTTCCTGTCGATGTCCGGCGTCGCATCGTCCATGCCGGGATCGACATTCGCGGGCGGCTTGACGATGGATTTCGGGTCGGTTGTCGGCGGCACTTCGACCGAGCCCGGGTCCGACGGCGGCTTCAGCCCCGGGTCGGGCATGCGTCGCAAGCCGGGATCGTCCGGCGTCTTCAACGAAGGTTCGGACTGTCTTGGCAAATCGGATTTTGCCGCAGCCGCGGCTGCGCACAATGCAAGCAACAGCATTGCGCACCACCGCTTCATCGCGCTAGTCGAGCCGCGCCGCCGTTGCCGTCTCATTCTTCACCGTCCCGCGCGGCGCGCCCTGCTGCGTCATGTCGAACTGCGCCGTCAACATTTCGCTGCCGAGGGCGGCGCGTTCGTCGGCGTCGAGCAGCCGCCGCACCGCCGGGAACAAATGCTCTTCCTCTTCACGATGATGATGCTCGGTCTGCTCCTTCAATACCTTGAACTTGGCTTCGAACGCCTTGTCGCCGGGATCCAGTTCGAGCAGGTCCTTCAGCAGCCGCTTCAGCGAGAGATGCTCTTCCAGCGCTTCCAGCAAATCGTCCTCGGTCCGCGCACGATGCACGGCCGGATAGAACACCTCCTCTTCGGATTTGATGTGGACCGTCAGCAGATCGGCGGCTTTCGTGAACAGCGCCTTTCTCGCTTCCGCGGTTTCGGCGCCGCGCACGAGCGCGAGCAGACGCTCCATCTCGCGATGCTGGGTTTCGAGCAATGCCACTGCGTCCGTTTCTTTTTCTGTCATCGTGATGCACTCCAATTGTTTGCCAAACAAGTTAGAGACGGGCTTGCACAACAGGTTCAGGCAACAGCCTGCTTTCCTTCCACTTGCTGACATCACGCAAGATGCCGATGCTTAACGAAAAAATCTGCCTCCGCTTACAATGGCGGATCGTATTTTTGCGGAAAGAAATGATGAGCAATCGCAAGCCGCTCGACGCCATGGCCGTCGGCCTCATGCTGATGTTGTGCGTGATCTGGGGCTTGCAGCAAGTCGCGGTCAAGCTGGCGGCGCCGCACATGGGTGCGATCATGCAGATTGGCTTGCGCTCGCTGGTCGCGGCCTTGATGGTCAGCGGCCTGATCGGGTGGCGCGGCGAGAAGCTGGACTTGCGCGACGGCACACTCTTGCCCGGCATCGCAGCCGGCGTATTGTTCGCGCTGGAATTTCTGTTCGTTGCGCTCGGTCTGCAATACACCACTGCATCGCACATGTCGGTGTTCCTCTACACCGCGCCGATTTTTACGGTGCTCGGCTTGCACTGGAGCATAGCCGGCGAACGGCTCGGGCCGATGCAATGGGCCGGCGCGCTGGCCGCATTCGCCGGCATTGCCGTCGCGTTTTCCAATGGCTTCGCGGCGCAGTCGCGCGGCTGGGGCGATATGCTGATCGGCGATGCGCTCGGCGTGCTGGGCGGCATATTCTGGGCCGCGACCACCGTGCTGATCCGCCGCTCATCCCTGTCGGAAGCGCCGCCCGCCACCACGCTCCTGTATCAGCTCGGCACCTGCGGCGTGATCCTGCTGACCATCGCGGCACTGAATGGGCAGGCCGCGTCATCCGCCTTCACCGGCATTGTCTGGGGCAGCCTGTTCTTCCAGTCCGTCATCGTCGCTTTCCTCAGCTTCCTGATCTGGTTCTGGATGCTGCGGCGTTACCTTGCGTCGCGGCTGGCAGTGTTTTCCTTCCTGACGCCGATGTTCGGTGTCGGCTTCGGCGTGCTGTTGTTGCATGATCCGCTCGATCCGCGCTTCGTTGCCGGCGCGGTGCTGGTGATGGCCGGTGTTGTCATGGTGAACATGCGGAAATAATCCTCACGGCCGGCACTTTTTATTGTGGCGATTGCCCAAACATGGGTTCTGGCGCCGCACCTGCGCGTCATGCCAACCGGAATGTTGAGGAGTTTGTCATGCTGTTTCGCCTGGGTCGTCTCATCCGCGCAGTGGGGCGCGATATCGTGGTGCTGTGGTACGCCTGCCGCAATCCGGCCACGCCTGCCATCGTGAAGCTGGCCGCGGTCCTGATCGCGCTGTACGTCATCAGTCCGATCGATCTCATCCCCGACTGGCTGGTCGTGCTTGGGCTGGTGGACGACGTCACGCTGGTGGCGCTCGGCATCCCCGCGCTGCTGCGGCTCGTGCCGGATCACGCGCTGCAGGAAGCGCATCACGCCGCGGAGGGCTTGCTGTCCCGATCGAAGTCGTGATCAGCCGGCGCCGACCGGCGTGTATTGCCCGACGTTTTCCGCCAGCCAGCGTTGTGACAAGTCGCTGCCGTGCTGATTCGGATGGAAGTCTTCGCGGAAATATTCCCGCCACGCCTGGTATGACTGGCGCAGCAGGCCGCGCCGGCCGAACAGGAAAGATGCGCCGCTCTTCCACGTACGCCATTTCCAGAGTGTGCCGTCGCGGCGCAGGTTGTTGATCGTCTGCCGCAGCGCCTCGCTCAGGAAAATGAAGGTCACACGCCGCATCCAGGTGAGGCGCCACGCATGCGAGCCGCCCAGCGCCTGGTACAGGTCGAAGGCGGTACCCTTGTGCTCCGATTCCTCCGCGCTGTGCCACAACCACAAAGTCTTCAGCCGCGCGTCGCAGCCGTCGAGCAGGTCGTGGTTCTTCAGCATCCATTCGGCGAAGATCGCGGTGAAATGTTCATTCGCCGCCGTAATGCCCAGCCAGTGGCGCGGATCGACGCCTTCCAGCAGTTTCAGGCGCTTCTGCGCGCGCGGCCCCCATGCATTGACGAGACCCTGCTTTTCCAGCTGATTGTTGAACAGGCCGTGAATCCGGCGATGCGTCGCTTCCTGCCCGACGAAGCCCTGGACCTCGGCGCGGAACTGCTCTTGCCGGTCGGCCGGCAGCGCCTTGAATCCATTGCGCACCGCATCGATGAAGAATTGCTCGCCCACGGGGAAGCTCATCGACAGGGCATTGAAAAAGGCGCTGCGGAACGCGTCGCCGCCGCACCAGTGGCGCGCGAACGGTGTTTCCAGATCGATCAGCAGGCGGCGCACAACGAGATCGGCCATCACGATACTCCCATCAAGATAGATTGGTACGAATCAGTACCAAACATGGTGGTGCACGTTTGTGGTACTGTCAAGTACCAAATCACCCCTGACCCGAAATGACGCAAGCTTTGCAGGACAATGATATTGCATCCAGCCATCGCCAGCGATTGCTCGAAGGCATGGCGCATGCGGTCGCCGCCAAGGGCTACGCAGAAACGACCATTGCCGACATCGTGCGTGAAGCCGCGGTATCGCGCCGCACCTTCTACGAGCATTTCACTACCAAGGCCGATTGCCTGATCGCGCTCTATGAAGCCGCCAATCGCAGCGCACTGGCCGTGTTGCGCGAGGCCATCGATCCCGCGCACGACTGGCAGGAACAAGTGGAAAAGGCGATGGGCGCCTACTTCGCCTGCCTGGCACAGAACCCGACGCTGGTGCGCACCCTGTTCGTAGAGATCCTCGGTCTTGGTGCCGAAGGACTGGCGGTGCGCCGTCGCGCCAACGAGGAAATCGTCGCGTTCATGCTGCAGGTAATCAACGGCGGACGCAAGCGCAAGGCGCCACTGTCTGCCGAGATGGCGATGGCGGTGGTGGGCGGAATCAATGAACTGGTGCTGCAGGCGATCGAACGCAATCGGGTCGGCGATCTCAAGGCATTGGCGGCGCCGGCCATCGCCTTGCTGCAAGCGGTCACCCGCGACGTCGCCTGAACGGGTAATCGCTCATCCGCATCAGGCGGCGCTGCCCGGCGAGTAGTACCGGTATGCGCTGCCGCCACGGCTTTTTGCCTCATACATCGCGGCGTCCGCCTTTTCCATCAATTCATCGACGCTGGTCCCGTCGTCGGGGAAGATGCTGATCCCCACGCTAGTCCCGATCCTGATTTCCTTGCCGTCCACATCGAACGGCGCTGTCAGTTCGTGAATGACTTTAGCCGCCACCGTCTGGACGCTCTTGTCCGCGCTTTTGCCTGCGACGGTCATGGTGAACTCGTCCCCGGACATGCGGGCGAGGCTGTCGCTTTCGCGAATGCAGCCTTGAAGGCGCTGCGCCACGGATTGCAGCAAGTGGTCTCCGACCTGGTGGCCAAAGGTATCGTTCACCTGCTTGAAACCGTCCAGGTCAAGGAAGACCACGGCCAGCTTTTCTTCGTTGTGGCCGGCATGGTTGATGGATTGCGAAAGACGGTCGGTAAACAGCAGGCGATTGGGCAAATCGGTCAGCGCATCATGCGTGGCCTGATACATCAGCGCGTGAGAGCGCGCATGCAGCCGGGTCACATCGTGCAGAACCGTCACGACGCCGATGTCCTTGCCGCCGGTGTCATGCATTGTTCCACCGGTCACTCTCACGAAGAGTTCCGTGCGGTCCTCGCGAACAAGGATCAAGACGGCGTCCTCCGGCAGGTCGGCGGCGAGGCCGGGCGGTTTCATCAGTTTCCGGCGGCTGGACTCTTCCAGGAAGCTGATCCGGTCAGAAAGCAATTGGCCAATCAGCTCTTCGCTGCCTGTGCCGGTCATGTGCGCGGCCGCCGGATTCATTTGCAGGACGCGGCCGTCGTTGTCCATCACGAACACCGCATCGACAATCGACGTCAGCGTGATCATCGCCAACTGGCGTTCCGCAGCCAGCTCGGCGGTGCGCTCCTGCACGCGCTGCTCCAGCCTCTCGTTGGTGGTGCGCAATGCCTCTTCAGCCTGTCGCATCTGATCCCTGAGCGTGCGTTCTTCGTGGATGCGGTCGAGCACGGCAGGTAACAATTCGAGGTAGGTCTTGTCCGTATCCTTGACGAGGTAGTCCCGCGCGCCGAGCCGCATCGCGTCAACCGCGATTTCCAGATCGCGCGCGCCCGTCATGATGACTACCGAGGGCGCTTCATTCGGGTGATCGTGTCCGACTTCGCCGATCTGCCGCAGGACGGTAATGCCGTCGGCGTCGGGCAGCCGATAGTCGAGAAGAACCATGTCCGGATGCTCGTCTTTCACCGCCCGGATGCCTTCCGCCCCCAGCGCTGCCTCCAGGATCCGGACATTGAATGCGCGATGGCCCGAGAGCGTGCGCCGGCAGGCCATGCGATCCACTTCGTCATCGTCGATGATGAGAATGGTGCGCCTGGCCAGCGCATCGGGGATGGTGTCCGGGGCCGGCTGCGTCATGCTGTCTCGCTGAGCGTCCAGTACTTGTCCAGTGCATGCATCAGCTCGATGAACTTCGGGTAGCCCACCGGCTTGACCATGTAGCCGGCCACACTCAGGTCGAAGCAATTACGCTTGTCGTCGAGCTCGCACGAGGTGGTCAGGACCACCACCGGAATGCGGCGCAATACGGTATCCGCTTTCACCTTCCTGAGAAATTCCACTCCGCTCATCACCGGCATGTTCAGATCCAGCAGGATCAGCGTCGGCTTGTCCTTGCCGCTGTCGAGGATGCGCAGCGCCTCCTCGCCGTTTTGCGCAACGATCAGCGGGACATCGACCTTGAGCTGGCGCATTGCGCGTTCCACGGTCATCACGTCGACAGCATCATCGTCGACCAGCAGGATCGGTCTATCTGTCGGCATGGGGCACCTCCGCTTTCCTTCCGTCCGACGGCGGCAGCTTGGGCAGCGTGAACAGGAAACAGGCACCTTTGCCCATTTCCGATTCCACCCAGACCTTGCCTCCGTACAGTTCAACGATCTTTTTCACGATCGCCAGCCCGACCCCCGTGTTCTCCGACGCATCCTTGGGAACCAAAGTCTGGAATAGCTGGAAGATCCGCTCGAAGTTGCGGGGATCGATTCCCGGCCCGTTGTCGCATACGTGGAATCGCCACGCCTCTTCCACTTCGGTGCAGCCGATGCGGATTTCCCCACCCGACACATTCGCATGCTTGACGGCATTGCCGATCAGGTTCTGGAAGACCTGCTGCAAGCGGACCTGCTCGACCGCAAGCCTGGGCAATGGCGTCTCGATCTTGACGCGCATGGTGGCAGGGATATCGATCAAGGCGATGGCATCGGCAAGCGCTTCGCCGGCATCCGCCATCGCCGGTGTTTCGGGCGAGCGGCCGGCGCGGGAATAAGCCAGGATGCCGTCGATCAGCCGGTCCATGCGCTGGACGCGTCCGACCAGCAACTCCATCTGCCGGTTTCCTTCGTCGCCAAGCTTTCCCCCGTAGTCCTCCATCAGCCAGGCAGCAAGAGAGCCGATCGCTCTCAGCGGCGCCTTGAGATCATGGGATATGACATAGGAAAAACGCCTTAATTCCTCATTCGCTGCGGACAGGTTGGTGAGCAGCTTCTTCTGCTCCTGCTCGGCCTGCTTGCGCGCGGAAATGTCGCGCACCGTGCCGATGAAACGGCGTTCGCCCCCCGAGCGCGTTTCTCCCACGGCCAGTTCCATCGGGAACACGCGGCCATCCTTGCGCATTCCGGAGACGTCGCGGCCGATGCCAATGATCCGTTTTTCCCCGGTACGCAGATAATGTTCAAGGTAGCCGTCGTGCTCGCTGTGATAGGGCTCCGGCATCAAGAGTTTGATGTTGCGGCCGACGACCTCCGTCGGCGCATAGCCGAAGATCCGCTCTGCCGCGGGATTGATGCTTTGCACGATGCCGCGCGTGTCGATCACGATGATCCCGTCGACCGCCGCGCGCAGGACTTCCTGAAGGCTTTTCTCGCGATCGAGGAGATGCTGCTGGATCCCTTTTCTTTGCCGCACCTCCAGCCGTATCTGCCAGAACATGAGTGCAAGAAAGAACGTCATCGCCAGCGTCATGACGCCGTAGAGGGCGATCACCTGGCGCTCCTGCAGGCGCGCCATCTCCGATTCCCTGTTTTCCGCGTCCGCGAACCGGCGCTCGGCCTCTAGCGTCAGAGCCTCGATCGCGTCGACTTCGCGATTTCCGGCCTCGATGACGGAAACCATTTCGCTGGTCTCATCGGACTGCATGTCATGCAGCGCTGCAAGGTGGCGGAACAGGTCCAGACGCCGGACGATGCGTGCGCCGATAGCGTCGATGAGGTCTTGTCCCACGGGCAGATCACCGCGCGAGTTCGCATCGCTCAATTTGCGCTTGAGCTCTTGCCATGTCTGAAGCGCACGTCCATTGTCCGTGAGATAGCGTGGCTCTCCGGTAATCACGTAGGCACGGTTGCGCGATTCCGCTTTGCTCAGTTCCGCGCGTATGTTGGCAAGGGAAGTGCGTATCTCCTTCACGTAGACAGTCCTGAAAAGCGATTCTGCGTGTCGCGTTGTTGCCTGGAAGATCAATGCACCCAGAATGAGCAAGGACAGGACGACGGAAATAAAGCAGATCAGCAAGCGTCGTTCAATGGTGTCGGCCGCACTCAGCTCATCGTCCAGGGTGGTGTCGACTGACGCGAACGGTTGCAGGGCTTTATTGCGCGACTCCATCTGACTGGCCTGAAAGAGGGCATGCTCGTTTCAAAAAAGACAATAAAAATCGGAAAAAGTTCTGGGCATTCTGCCGCCGCGCAAGCCCGCACCCGCGCGACCAGTCAGAAAGGGTCGACGCCATGCCTGCCGACGATATCGCGGCACGGGGAGGTCATTGCTTTCGTCGGAAAAGCATCAGGATGTGCAAGAACATCGCCCGGGGAGGCAACGAATCACAAGGACTATCACGGCGGTCAAATGCCGCCCGTCTACTGCCTGTTCAGCCTGGCGTCATCCACCTCCAGGGCAATCACTTCGTACGTGCCTTCCTTGTAGCCGAGTTCCTGTGCGGCTTCGCTGGCTTCGCGCGCGCTCCGGTATTGTCCCGCCTGATCTTGCTCGTCGGTGAGGGAGACGTCGCCGGCAAACGGATACAGGTAACCGTCATGGGTTTTCACGATGTAGGCGTGCATGATTCTCCTCGTTGGCATCAGGTAGGAAGAACGATGGTCTTCCTATTGTGGCGCAATTCCGAGCGTTTTTCTCATGGCCTGCGTCAAGCCTTGCGATGTCTCGAAAAATGCTGCCCACGGATCATCTCTTCGCCCTGCAAGATGCGCGGCAAGCGATGTCACCGTCCACGCCGTCGCACTGCGAATGTCGGGCAACTCTTCCCACGCGATCGGCAGCGCCACCGGCAAGCCGGGGCGAGCCCGCGCCGAGTAGGGCGCGACCGTGCTGGCCTGACGCCTGTTACGGAGATAGTCGATATAGATTTTTCCAACGCGATTCTTTTCGCCCATCGTCGCGCTGAACTGCTTCGGCAGCGTACGCGCCAGATGCTGCGCGATGGCCTTCGACAACGCGGCCACCTCGTCCCAGCCGTGCCGGGGCGCAAGCGGAACGGTCAGGTGCAGGCCCTTGCCGCCGCTCGTCTTCAGGAAACTGCGCAAGCCCAGCTCATCCAGCACCACCCTGGTCAGGCGCGCGCCTTCCACCACTTTCTGCCAGGGCAGCGCGGGATCGGGATCGAGGTCGAACACCATGCAATCGGGACGATCGATGTGATCGGCGTCGGCGTTGCAGATATGCAGTTCCACCGTGCCCATCTGCGCCGCGCCGGCCAGTGCTTCGGCATCGTCGATCGCCATCAGCGGACCGTGGCCCGGATCGAGCGAGGCATCGAGTGCGCGGACGCCGGGAATGCGAAGCCGGCCGGCATGTTTCTGGAAGAATTGCTCGCCGTCGATGCCTTCCGGACAGCGCAGCAGATAGACCGGGCGATTGCGCAGGAAGGGCAGCATGTGCGGCGCGACCGCTTCGTAATAGTGCACCAGGTCGAGCTTGGTCAATCCGCTCGTGGTGTCGATCACGCGTTCGGGATGGGTGACCTTGATGCGATTGGCTGCCGCCTCTTGTGTTTTCTTTCCGTCCTTCTTGTCCTTGCCCGATGTGCTGACCGCATGTTCCCGCCGGATCTCGCGCGCCGCCTTGTCGGCCCGCAGCCCATGAAACACCGCTTGCCGCAGCAACCCCTCCTGCGTCCATTCTGAGAAGGAAATTTCCGCGACCAGCTGCGGCTTGATCCAGTGCGTCTCCGCGCGCCGCACGCCGCCCGGCATGTGTGCGAAAGGACTTTGCTGCTGCTCCAGCGCCTGCATCTGTTGATGCATCGAATGCAGCAAGGCGCGGTTGAAACCGGTGCCGACGCGCCCGGCATAGCGCAGCTCGCCATCCTCGTACACACCGAGCAGCAAGGCGCCGAAAAACTTGCGGCTTCCTTGCGGCTCGGTATATCCGCCGATCACGAATTCCTGGCGCTGCCGGCATTTCAGCTTGATCCAGTCGGCGCTGCGCTTGCCGGTATAGGGCGAATCGGCGCGCTTGCCGATCAGTCCTTCCATCGCCAGCCGGCAGGCGCCGTCCAGCAATTTCTGCGGCGGCTCCTGCAGCGGGCCGCTGTAGCGCAGGCGTTGCGTGTCCGCCCTCTCCAGCACGTGTTCCAGCAGGGTCCTGCGTTCCCTCAGGGGCGCCTTGCGCAGATCGACGCCGTTCAGATAGGGCAGGTCGAACAGGTAAAAGAGGATGGGCGCATCGCGTTGTTCATTGAAGGCATTTTGCAGCAACTGGAAAGACGGAATGCCTTGCTTGTCGAGCACCACGATCTCGCCGTCGAGCCAGGCGCTTTGCAATCCGAGTGCTTCCACGGCGGCCGCCTGCAAGGGCAGCTTCGCGGTCCAGTCCTGGCCGTCGCGCGTCAGCAGACGGGCCTTGCCCTTGTCGACGCGCGCCAGTATCCGGTAGCCGTCGAACTTGACTTCGTATTCCCACTCGCCGTCTTTCGGGATGTCGTCCACCAGCGTGGCCAGTTGCGGGCTGATCATTTCCGGCAGCGCGGCTTTCCTGGCTCCCTTGAGCTTGAGGTCGGCCTGCTTGTCCTCCTTCGCGCTTGCCTTGCGGGCTTTGGATGCGCGCAATGCCGCGTCGTCGGTTTTCCGTGTTCGCGCCAGCACGCTGTCCGGCATTTCCGCCGTGATGTCGTATTCCTTCGCGGAACGCGCGGCCTCGTCCTTTTCCTTGATCAGCAGCCATTGTTCCTTGCCGCCGCCCGGCAAATGCGTGCGCACCAACGTCCACCCGCCGTGCAGTTTCTCGCCCTCCAGTCGGAACTTGAGTTTGCCGGCTTCATAGGCCGCCAGTGCATCGCCCTGCGGTTCCCAGTAACCGATGTCCCACACATCCACATGGCCCGCGCCGTACTGGTGCTCCGGGATGTCGCCCTCGAAATCGATATAGTCGAGCGGATGGTCTTCCACATGCACCGCCAGGCGCTTGTCCGAGGGATCGAGGCTGGGACCCTTGGGAACCGCCCAGCTCTTCAAGGTGCCGTCGAGTTCGAGGCGAAAGTCATAGTGCAGCTTGCGCGCATGATGTTTCTGCACCACGAAGCGCAGGCGCTCGGCGGGCGCGGCGAGTTCGCCTTCCGGCTCCGGCGTGACGCGGAAGTTGCGCTTGGCATGGTAGGTGGCAAGCTTGTCGGGCATGGGCAATCTTTAGTGAACCGACTTCGATGCGCGCGCCCGCACCCCGGCACTCTTGCGCGCGGCGGGTGGCGGCACCTTCTTTTCCGTCGTGCGCTTGTGCACGCTTCCTTGCAGGCTCTGCCGCAGCAATTCCGCCAGGTCTTCTTCCTTCCCGGCTTCTTCTTCCGGCATCTCGGCTTCGACTTCGGAAATTTCCTCCGCGCGTCCTTCCTCGTATTTCTTCCTGACCAGCGCCATGATGTCGTCGCGGAAGGTGTCCTTGTATTGCTCCGGCCGCCAGTCCTCGCTCATGTTGTTGATCAGCTGCGTGGCCATCTGCAATTCCTTCGGCTTGAGCGCTGCGCCTTTCTGGCCTTCCTCCGGCAGGTCGAGCGTCTCCGGACTGCGCACTTCGCTGGCCCAGCGCAGCGTGTTCAGCACGATGGCCTGCGGTGTCGCGATGAGCGCGGCGAGATGCTGCTTGTTGTGCATCACGATCAGGGCGATGCCGATCTTTTTTGTCTTCAGGAGCGCTTCGCGCAGCAGGGCGTACACCTTTTCCCCGCCCTTGGTCGGCGCCAGGTAATAGGGCGTCTCGAAGAACAGGAAATTCACGTCTTCCGCATCGGTGAAGCCGACGATATCGATGGTGTGCGTCGCCTTCACGTTGGCCGACTTGATTTCCTCGTCGGACAGCACGACGTAATGGTCTTCGTACTTGACGGCCTTGACGATGTCGTCCTTGCCGACTTCCTCGCCGGTTTCCTTCACCACGCGCTTGTAGCCGACCGCTTGCAAACTGCCGCGCCGCAGCCAGTCGAAGTCGATTTCGTCCTGTTGCGAGGCCGGATGCAGCGACACGGGCGCATGCAGCAAGCCGAAGCTGATGGCGCCTTTCCACATGACACGAGCCATGGCAGTCCTTGCTTGGTTGAAAACATTATCTCTTCGACATCCACCGATGCGCCAAGTTCGTCGGGCGTCATCGGCATGTTCCTGTTTTTACGAAGAACATATTCCGATTTATTCGCTTTTTCAAAAGTGGGGCCGCGCGTAGGATGGGCGTCGATGTGATCGGTTCGGTCATCCATGGCCGGCCTCACTCGCAAATCAACTCCTGGAGGAAACATGAAGAAATTTTTGATCAGTCTGATGGTCGCGCTGACGGCGCTGTCCGTCGTCGTGTCCGAGGCGCAAGCCAAACGCATGGGCGGCGGCGGCTCCTTCGGACGCCAGTCGCAAAACGTCAGCCGTCAATCCATGTCGCCATCGTCGAGCCAGGCTGCGCCGTCTGCCGCCCGGCCCGCTGCACCGGCCGCGACACCGCAAGGCACGCCGCCCAAACCGGCCGGCGCGTGGAAGGGCATGCTCGGCGGCGCCTTGCTCGGTCTCGGTCTGGGCGCCTTGCTCTCGCACTTCGGCATGGGTGGCGCACTGGCCAGCATGATCAGCAGCCTGCTGATGATCGCTCTGCTGGCGGGAGCCGCGTTCTTCATCTATCGCATGGTGACGCGCAAGAACGGCAGCGCGCAGGATCGCAGCCGGTTCGAGCCGGCCTATGGCGCAGCTTCACGCGGCGTCGTGACCCCGGACATCGGTTCGCGCATTGAGCCGGCCGCGCTGCAATCGGCATCGTCCGCAAGCAGCACTGCCGACAATGCGAACTGGGGCATTCCGGCCGATTTCGATGCGCCCGGTTTCCTGCGACACGCGAAGACCTACTTCATCCGCCTGCAAGCGGCATGGGACAAGGCCGATGTGAACGACTTGCGCGAATTCACGGCGCCGGAAGTGTTTGCTGAAATGAAGCAGCAATTGCTGGAGCGCGGCCCGTCGCCCAACCATACCGATGTGGTGTCGCTCGAGGCGGAACTGCTCGGCGTGGAAACGACCGGTAACGAGCATCTCGCCAGCGTCAAGTTCAGCGGCATGATCCGCGAAGCGGAAAACGCGCCGGCAGAACCGTTCACCGAAGTCTGGAACCTGTCCAAGCCGGTTTCCGGCGCGGGCGGCTGGGTGCTGGCCGGGATTCAGCAACTGTCCTGATCGCAACACCGCATCACAGCGTTTGTCCTGAAAGCCCCGGCGCGAGCCGGGGCTTTTTTCCTTCCGGCATCGCATCGGCATCGGCACCGCATCGGCATCGCATCGGCAACGCTATTGAACGGAGACATTTCATCCCAAGATAATCCGGACTACTACGCTGCCTCTGCGGCGGCTCTTCTTTCACTTCAGAAATCAACATGCGGTTACGCGCTTCCATCCTTGTCATCCTTGCCTTGCTGGCGGCGCTGCACGTCTATATCGGCTGGCGCATCTTGCCTGATTTGCCGATTGCCAATGCCTGGCGCATGGCCGGTGCCTTGTGGCTGCTGGCTTCCTTCATGCTGGTGCCGACAGCCCTGCTGGCGCGCAGCATCAAGCGCCAGCCACTGGCCGATCGCCTCGCCTGGGCCGGTCTGCTCGCATTGGGACTATTCTCATCGCTGTTCGTGCTGACGGTGTTTCGCGATGTCGGATTGCTGCTCGCCGCCGTGCTCGCGGTGCATACGGAATCGCTGGTGCGCTGGAGCGCGATCGCCGTCCCCGCGCTGGCGGCGGCGGTGACCTTGATCGGGTTCATCAATGCGCGCCGCCTTGCGCGGGTGGTCGATGTCGAGGTGCCGATAAAAAACCTGCCGCAGGAATTGCACGGCTTCACGATTGCGCAGATCAGCGACATCCATGTCGGCCCCACCATCAAGCATGGTTACCTGGATGCAATCGTCGAGGCGGTCAACCGGCTCGACGCCGACCTGATCGCGGTCACCGGCGACCTGGTGGACGGCAGCGTGCGCCACCTCGCGGCGCATACCCAGCCCTTGTCCAGGCTCGCTGCGCGGCACGGCGCATATTTCGTCACCGGCAATCATGAGTACTACTCGAATGCGCACGACTGGATCGCCGAAGTGCAGCGGCTCGGGCTGAAGGTATTGATGAACGAGCATGTGGTCCTGCACCACGAAGGCAGGTCCTTGCTGGTGGCCGGCGTGACCGATTACACCGCGCATCATTTTGACGAATCGCACCGCAGCGACCCGCATGCGGCGCTGGCCGGCGCGCCGCGCGGCATGGCCGTCAAGGTATTGCTGGCGCACCAGCCGCGCAGTGCGACCGCTGCAGCCGAAGCCGGATTCGACCTGCAGTTGTCCGGCCATACGCATGGCGGACAATTCTTTCCCTGGAATTTCTTTGTGCCGATGCAGCAGCCCTACACGGCCGGTTTGAACCGCCTCGGAAAACTGTGGGTATATACCAGCCGTGGCACCGGCTACTGGGGGCCGCCGAAACGCTTCGGCGCGCCGTCGGAAATCACGCGCGTGCGCCTGGTGCCGGCGCAATAGCGCCATCCCTTCATACCGTCACGAGCAGGCGTGCGTCGGCCAGCGCGGCCGTCCTGTGCATCGTGATGGCCTGATAGTCGGGCGATTTCAGCATGGTCATGAATGCGTCGCGCGACGGATAGGCGACCAGCATGATTTCATCCCACTCTTCGCCGACAGGCGCGATGAAGGAGTGCTTTGCCTGCGCCTTCCAGATGACCTTGGCTCCCACGTTCGCCAGATGCGTGCTCGCATTCTTTGCATAGGCGGCGTAGGCATCGCGTCCGCTGCACGGCGCCAGGTCCAGTTCGGGCGGATAAACCGCCCGCTCGCGGAAACGCAGCAGATTCAGCATCACGACCGGTACGCCGGCGGGGACCTTGGCCATCAAACGCTTCACGCTCTGCGGCGTCGGGTCTATCGATTTGATCACATTTATCTCCTCAAACAGGTTGATACGTTCCTCGAGAGCCCGTAATACACCGTGCCAAGGGGGTCCTTGCACTGCGACGCGGCTCAAGCGAGCGCGACGACCAAAAAAGGCTCCAGCCGCGCATCATGCCAGCTTTCCAGCGCCGCGGCGAAAACGTCCGTTCAAGAAATTTCTTCCGCTACAAACGGAAACAAAATGGCGCGCCCTTGCCACGAACCCGGTTGCGCGCGATGGGTCGAATGAGCGGTAACCGTGCGCGCGGCATCAGCCGCTGCGGACCAGTCCACGGCAGCGCGGTGAAGTGTTTTACGGAAATAGTTTCAAGGAGAATGACGTGGGCATCATTGGCAATATCCTCGGCAAGCGGGAACCCGAGGTGATCTATCGCACCATCGATGGCGGGCATCCGGCGCCGTTTCCGGACATGACGGACGAACAGCTCTATAACTTCGAAATGACTTTCAACGTGCCGCACAAAACCTTCGACAAGCCGCCGCCATCGCACAAGACCACGGCGCGGTCCGATCGCGCCGATGCGTCCGCCGAGAAGACGGCGCAAAACGATGAACCGCTGGACAAGCAGAATGAAAGACTGTTCGATGCGCCGCGCTACTCGGGCCGCGCCGCGCGGGAAGAGCAGCGTGCGCCGCGTCCGGCGCCGCCGTCAGGCGAAGCGCTGCCGCTCGACTTGACCAGGCCGGTGCGCCTGATCACCAGCAAGCAGCCGGTGGAAATCATCACCACGCGCGCGCGCCATCCTGTTTTCAAGGTGCATGGCTATATCGGCGACGATAACGTAGTGACGGTCTTTACGCTCGACGGCCAGCTATCGGAAAACGGGCCGCGCTTCCTGGAGAACGTGCCGGAACAGCGCCAGCTCTTCCTGAACATCTATCTCAATCCCGACCGGCGCAGCGCCGACAGGTATCTGATCACGCAGCACGCGACGCAGGAAGAGGCGAATGCCGCCGCAACCCCGGGCCGCCTGAGCAGCGTCGGGGTGCGCTTCGATCTCGCAGATTAGCAGCCTGCTAGTGCTTCCCGAGCGTCGACGCGCGGAACAAATCCTTCACCTCGCGCGGCTGCGAGCGCCAGTACTGCGGCGGCGCATCGATTTGCGCACCCAGCCTGGCCGCTGCGTGCCATGGCCAGCGCGGATCGTAGAGCATGCCGCGCGCCAATGCCACCATGTCGGCGCGGCCGGATGCAATGATTTCGTTGGCCTGTTCCGCTTCCGTGATCAGGCCCACCGCGATCGTCGGCATGCCGGAGTCCTTCCTGATGCGCTCGGCAAACGGCACCTGGTAGCCCGGCCCGAGCGCGATCTTTTGCAGCGGCGACAGTCCGCCGCTTGAGACGTCGATGAAATCGCAGCGGCGCTTTTTCAGTTCTTGCGCCAGGACGACCGTCTGCTCCAGATCCCAGCCGCCCTCGACCCAATCCGTCGCCGATACGCGGATGCCGACCGGCTTGTCGGCGGAGAAGTTGGCGCGCACGATGTCGAAGATTTCCAGCGGAAAGCGCAGCCGGTTTTCCAGCGAGCCGCCATATTCGTCTTCGCGCCGGTTGGATAGCGGCGACATGAACTGATGCAGCAGGTAACCATGCGCACCATGCACTTCGATCGCGTCGATGCCGAGGCGGTCGGCGCGCCGCGCCGCGTGCGCGAACGCATTGCGGATGCGCTGCAAGCCTTCGGCGTCGAGTGCGATCGGCGTTTCGTCATGGTCGGCGAAGGGCAGGGCGGAGGGCGCGAAGGTTTTCCAGCCGCCTGCGTGAGAAGCGATTGACTGTCCGCCTTCCCAGGGAACCGCAGTCGATGCCTTGCGTCCGGCGTGCGCAAGCTGGATCGCGATCGGCATCGATGAATGCTTGCGGATTGCGCGCAATACGCCGTCCAGCGCTTCCTCGTTGGCATCGTTCCACAAGCCGAGGTCCTGCGGCGAAATGCGTCCTTCCGGCTCCACCGCAGTCGCTTCGATGATCAGCAGCCCGGCGCCGGACAAGGCAAGCTGTCCGAGGTGCATCAGATGCCAGGGTGTCGCACTGCCCTGATTGGCCGAATACTGGCACATCGGCGCGATGGCAATCCGGTTCTTTAATGAAAGCTTTCCGAGGAAAATGGGGGAGAATAGCGTTGTCATTGGAATTCGTCTTGTTCAGATCGGTTGAAGGTAACGCCTAAGCGTCCGGGCCGGGACGGTTCGCATTTCTGATCTCATCACGCAAGCGCCCCAGTGACCTAAGCTACATCACTACGGAGAACGAAAAACGACCATGCCGGATCACAACAAGCTTAATTTAACCACTATTGCTTCTTACGTGCTGGCGGCACTCGCGCTGCTCATTGTGCTGATGAAAGGTCTGCTGGCCTCGCTGTTTGCCGGCTTGCTGGTGTACTCCCTGGTGCACCTGCTTTCGCCCGCGCTGGGCAAGAACATCAGCGACCAGCGCGCGCGCATGATCGCCGTCGCCATCCTCGGCACCCTGATCGTCCTGCTGCTGTCGCTGGCGGTGTGGGGCGCGATTCTCTTCTTTCAGAGCGACGTCGGCAACCTGCAGGTGCTGTTGCAGCGGCTGGCCGACATCGTGGAAGCCTCGCGCGGGCAGATGCCGGCCTGGCTCAAGGAACACATTCCCGCGAATGCCGAGGCGATCCGCGAAGCCATCACCAACTGGTTGCGCGCGCATGCGGTGCAGGCGCAAACCATCGGCCAGCAGGCCGGGCGCACCGTGGCGCATCTGCTGATCGGCATGATCATCGGCGCCATGGCGGCGCTGTACGACACCACCACGACACCGCAGTTCAAGCCGCTTGCCGCCGCCCTGCATGCGCGCGTGGTCAATCTGCACGACGCGTTCCGGCGCATCGTGTTCGCGCAGGTCCGCATCGCCGCCATCAATGCCGTCTTTACTGCCATCTATCTGCTGCTGGTGCTGCCATTGGCCGGTGTCCGCCTGCCCTTGACCAAGAGCATGATCGCGATCACCTTCGTCGCCGGCCTGCTGCCGGTGGCCGGCAATCTGATTTCCAACTCGGTCATCGTGATCGTCAGCATGTCGCATTCGCTGGCCATCGCCATTGCCTCGCTCGCGTTCCTGATCGTCATCCACAAGCTCGAATATTTTCTGAATGCAAAAATCATCGGCTCGCACATCAACGCCCGCGCCTGGGAGTTGCTGACCGCCATGCTGGCCATGGAAGCGATGTTCGGGCTGGCCGGCGTGGTGGCTGCGCCGGTGTACTACGCCTACCTGAAAAAGGAACTGACCGACCAAGGGCTGGTTTGATCGTGGAGATTTGAACAGAAAGGAAACTTTTGGCATTCCCGGTTATCGCATGAGTGCGGGCCTTCGCGTCCGCTCACGCAATTTAACTGGAGAAATGGTATGTCGAATCTCAAGAGAAGTTCTGAGGAAGATGAGAAAAGGCAATCGCAAGAGCCGACATCTTCATACGGCAACAATTCGAAATCGGTGACGCCGAAGGACGTTTCTCCACAGGATGCGTCCGCGAAGGACGTGACTGAACGGAAAACCTGCTCGGACGATCCGGAAGAAAAAGAACAGGAGATGCTGGACGACGCTGTCGATATGACGTTTCCCGCCAGCGATCCGATTGCGATCCCGTCCCCCGACAAGGAGCGCGAAAAGCGTATTGCGCAACGAAACAATCCCTGAACCGGGATGCCGGCGAGTTGCTCGCCGGCTTTCCTGATCCGCATGCTCCGAAGTCACCGGGGCATGCAGACCAATCCATGAGGCCTGAAGAAACAGGGATTGCAGCGAACGTTCGCTAGCCGCCGATCGAAGCAAGGGCAACACGCGCTGCCGCAAGATCCCATGCTGCATGGCCGACCGTTTTCAACACGGGTGCGAGTTCCGTGCGCTGCATGCCATGCGCGATCACGTCGGGAAGATCGCGCACCAGCTTCCAGTCGATATTGGCGCGAATCAAATCGCCGGCTTCATGCTGCGCGCCGGCCAGATGATCGACCACAATGGCGCGCGCGTGCAACAAGTCTGCCGGGAACTCCGCCATCTCCGGCTTGAACGCACCCACACCCACCGCCAAGGTATCCGGTCGCAGCCGGGACGGAATCACCGGCGTCTTTGCGGTGGTCAGCGCGATGATCAGATCGACATCCTCGCAATGCGCATCCAGTTCCGCAATCGTTACCGGCGTTGCCGCGGTTTCGGCATGGCGCATCCACAGCGCGTCGCAGAATGCCTGCGCGCCTGCTGCTGTCCTGCTCGCGATGCGGAAATGCGAAATGCCGAAATATTCGATCAGCGCATCCGCATGGGCCACTGCTTGCACGCCGGTGCCGATCAGCAGCGCGGAAGTCGGTTTCTTCGGCGCGAGTTTTTCGATGCCGAGCAAGCTGACTGCCGCGGTGCGCCGCGCGGTGACGGTCGGTCCGTCGAGCAGCGCCAGCCGCCGGCCGGTCGCCGTGTCGAATACGACCACTTCGCCCTGAATCGCCGGCAAGCCATGCTGCGCATTATCGCCATGCACGGTGATCAGCTTGGTGGCGCTGATATCCGGCGCGATGGCCGGCATGCACAGCAAGACGCTGGATGCATCGATCTTGACTACCTGGCGCTCGGGCGCATGGATCTCGCCATTGCCGAGTTGCAGCGCTGCCTCCGCGATGGCCGGCACCAGCTTCTCGTAGGGGAGTGCTTGCGCGGTTTGCAGACTGTCCAGGACTCGCATAGGGTTGTGCTCCGCGTTCAGCGCAAGCGTTGCGCGAGCACGCCGCGCAATGCGTGATCCGCCTCGCGAATCATCTTTTCCGTGGTGTCCCAGCCGACGCAGCCGTCGGTCACCGAGCAGCCGTACTTCAGTTGCGACAAATCTTCCGGAATCGATTGCTTGCCGCCGACGATATTCGACTCGATCATCACGCCGACCAGCGACTTGCTGCCAAGGCGAATCTGGTTCACCACATCGTTCATCACCAGCGGTTGCAGATCCGGATTCTTGAAGCTGTTCGCATGCGAGCAGTCGACCACGATATTGGCCGGCAGCTTGGCCTTCGCCAGCGCTTGCTCCGCCATCGCCACCGACACCGTATCGTAATTCGGCCGGCCGTCGCCGCCGCGCAGCACCACATGGCCGTAGCGGTTGCCGCTGGTGCGCACGATGGACACGCGGCCCTGACTGTTGATGCCGAGGAACGAGTGCGGATGCGAGGCTGACAGGATGGCATTGATCGCGATGCCGATGTCGCCGTCGGTGCCGTTCTTGAAGCCGACCGGCGTCGACAGGCCGGAGGACATTTCGCGGTGCGTCTGCGATTCGGTGGTGCGCGCGCCGATCGCGGTCCATGCAATCAGGTCGCCCAGGTATTGCGGCGAAATCGGATCCAGCGCCTCGGTCGCGGTCGGCAGGCCGAGTTCGCACACGTCGAGCAGGAACTGGCGCGCGTTCGCCATGCCGCGCTCGATGTGGAAGGAGTCGTCCATGTCCGGATCATTGATGTAGCCCTTCCAGCCGGTCGTGGTGCGCGGCTTCTCGAAGTACACGCGCATCACCAGCAGCATGGTGTCCTTCACCTCTTCCTGCAGCTTCTTCAGGCGGCGCGCATAGTCCAGCCCCGCGACCGGATCATGGATAGAGCAGGGGCCGACGACGACGAACATGCGCGGATCCTTGCGATCCAGGATATTGCGCAGCGCTTCGCGGCCCTGCGTGACGACCGTGCCGGCGGCGTCGGTCAGGGGCAGGCGGGCGTGCAGCTCTTCCGGCGTCGGCATCGAGTCGAAGGAAGTGACGTTGACGTTTTCTACATTGAAGGTGGTCATGATCGGATTGTGGTCAGAATGGAATCGTTGCGTTGCGTCCATCCGGCAAGCGGCGAGCGCGAAAAGACGACAGTTTATCGCTTATTGCAGGCGCATGAGCCACATTGGCGCTGCCGCCCGTTCCGCCCGGCGAAGAATTTAAAGACGCTCGTTGATCAGCTCGACGATGAAATCGCGCATCGCAATGACGCGCTGGCTGCCTTTCAGGTCGCGGTGATAGACCAGCCACAGGTCGCGTGACAGCGATGGCTGTATGCCGCCAAGCCGCTGGAGCGTCGGATCGCCGTCGCCAATGAAGCACGGCAGCATGCCGACGCCAAGTCCCGACCGTACCGCCGCGTACTGCGCCTGCAAGCTGTTGCAGGCCAGTGCCGGCGGCTTGTCCCGAAACGTCGTCTTCATCCATTTCGCCATCGGAAGATCGGCCCAGGAATCGTCCCACGACACGTAATCGAGCGATTGCCATGCAGCAGCCGCTTTTGCATCGGCCGGCAGCGATCCGGCCGCGACATACATGCCGAAGTCCATCTTGCCGACACGGCTCGCAATGTAATCACCGGCGCCGTCATCCGGGTCCGGCGCGACGATGCGCAGCGCCAGGTCGGCCTCGCGCCGTGACAGGTTGGCGCGCGTCAGAGCGATATTGAGTTCGACCTGCAGCTTCGGATACCGCTCGCGAAAGCGGTGCAGCTGCGGCACGATCAGGTGGAAG
Organism: Herbaspirillum sp. ST 5-3; assembly: GCF_004804275.1. GTDB lineage: Bacteria > Pseudomonadota > Gammaproteobacteria > Burkholderiales > Burkholderiaceae_D > Noviherbaspirillum. The sequence goes on along the minus strand of NZ_STGI01000006.1, from coordinate 180,816 downwards.
GCCAGCATTTCCGTGGTGGCGAGGCGCACCTGCCCCGACAGCTCCTGCTGCGCCGACGAAAGGCTATTGCGTTCGGCCGCCATCATCGCCTGTTCCACCAGATCGATATGTTTCAGCAACGCGGCGCCATCGTCCGTCAGCAGGTAACCGGTTTGCTGGCGCAGAAACAGGCTCGCGCCGAAGCGCTCCTCCAGTGCAGCAATATGGCGCGACACGGTGGACGCGCTGGTACCGAGCGCAAGTCCGGCAGCGCTCAGTCCGCCATGGCGGGCAACCGCCAGAAAGAATTTCAGGTCATTCCAGTCAAACGCGACATTTTTCATTTGCGGAAAACCGTTTTCTAAATTAACAAAACATATTCCAAAAGTGGAAACCTATACTAGCCCCATGTCAGTTCGGAGGCAATCGTCATGAATCATTCCTGGATCTACCTGAAGCTGGTGCTGACCACGCTCTTTTGGGCGGCGGTTTTCCATGTCGGCAAGTACGCGGTCACTCTCATGTCGCCGGTCGCAGTCGGTGCGTGGCGCTTTATCGTCGCCGCGGCGGTGCTGCTGCCGCTGGTCGCGCTGCGCGAAGGCTGGTCGCTGCCCGCCGTGCGGCGCAATGCGCTGGCGCTGAGCGTCATGTCCGCGGTCGGCGTGTTCGGTTTCAATGTCAGTCTTTTCTATGGTTTGCGCCTGACTTCCGCGGTCAACGGTGCGCTGATCATGGCCTTCAATCCGGCGCTGACGGTCGTGCTGTCGGCCCTGATCAACCGTGAATCGGTGACGATGCGTCAAGCGGCAGGCCTGCTGCTCGGCCTGATCGGTGTGAGCGTTGTGGTCAGCAAGGGATCCTGGCATGCGCTTCAAGCCATGTCCTTCTCGGCCGGTGACCTGCTGGTGTTGCTCGGCAGCCTGAGCTGGGCGATCTACTCGGTCATTCCGAAGCGCTTCGTCCATGGCCTGTCGACGATGCAGGTAACGGGCAGCACGATCACTGGCGGCGCCGCACTCATGGCGTTGCGTGCCGCCGCGACGACACCGGATTTCCTGCAGCCGCCCACGCTGCCGATGGCGACCGCCATCGTCTTCATGGGCCTGTTCGGTTCGGTGCTGGCCTATCTGTGGTGGAATCAGGCGGTGCAGAAAATCGGCGCGGCATCGGTCGCCGTGTTTATCAACCTGGTGCCGCTCTTCACCGCCCTGATCGGATTGCTGCTCGGTCAATCGATTTCCCTGGCGCAGTTGTCCGGCGCTGCGCTGGTGATCGCCGGTGTGCTGGTCTCATCGGGCAGATTCAAAACCATCCCTGCCGTGCCCGCGCTTGCGCAAGCGCAGGCGTGCCGCTGAGCGGACGGTCAGGCGCGCAATCAATGGAGAAATGCAAATGCAGAAAAACGCACCCGTCCTCTACGAGGAAGACAATGGCATCGCGGTCCTCACATTCAACCGGCCCCACGCGCTCAATGCGCTGAACATCGATGTTCTGCAGCGCCTGACGGACATGCTCGACGCAGCGCGAACAAATGATGCCGTGCGCGCCCTGATCCTGACGGGCGCGGGCACGACTGCATTTTCCGCTGGCGCGGATATCAAGTACCTGAGCGAGGCCACGCCGCTGGCGGTGCGGGAATTTGCGCGCCTTGCTGTGCGGATCACCAATAAGATCGAAAATCTTGGCAAGGTCGTGGTCGCCGCGCTCAATGGCTACACCTATGGCGGCGGCCTGGAACTTGCCGAGTCCTGCATGATCCGCGTCGCGGCGAGCCACGCCATGCTCGGCCACCCCGAAGTGCGCATCGGCGCGGTCGCCGGTTTCGGCGGCACGACCCGCCTTCCGCGCCTGGTCGGAAAGGGGCGCGCCGCGGAAATGCTGCTGCGCGGCCGCGCGGTGGATGCCGAGGAAGCGCTGAAGATCGGACTGGTGCAGGGCATCGCCGATGCCAGCCGATTGATGGAGGAAACGAAAGCGCTTGTCCGCGACATCCTCGATCAGTCGCCGACCGCGGTAAGGCTGACCTGGGAGGCTTTGCACAGAGGGCTCAACATGACACTCGAAGAATCGGCCGAACTTGGCGCGGATTTCTTCGGACTCGTCGCAGCGTCGGATGACTTCCGCATCGGAACGCGCGCCTTCATCGAGAAGGCGCGCCCGCGCTACACCGGTCGGTAGGCCGCGAATTCGGACCGCAAGGCAGCACGCCATCGCAACATGCCTTGCGGTCACCGACGACGTATCGATCAGAACGGATACATGCGTATCCATGCGTTGCCGGTGATGCCGGCGCCGCTGACCGGCGATTCGTCATTGACCTTGATGGACTGGCCAACCAGGTCCGCATCCGGGTCGCCGCCGGCGCGCACCATCTTTTGCACGGTCGACAGCGTGAGCTTCATGGAGAAATGGCCCGCGATGTTTTCCAATGCGCTCAGCTTCTGCCCGGCCTGGGAGAATCCGGCTTCCAGGTCCAGCAGCAGGAAAACGCTGGTGGTATCGCCATGACTATCGGGCACCTGCGACATCGGCAGCAGTCGCACCGTGCCTGCAGGCGCAGCGATGTTCTCCCGGACCTCTGCACCGGAAGCGCTGCGTCCGTACACATGGATTTGCGCGCCGTCCTGCAACTTCACCGAGACCAGTTCGCCGCTCGGGCTGCTTGTCATCTCGACCTTGTCGATCACGAAGCGCATCACCTCGGCTACGCCATTGGCGCCGATGCCGGGCGAGTCGTTACGCTCGGTAAGGTCGATCGCAATCCGCCCCACTGCAGTTTGATTTCCCACTGACTGTCCTGGTGACGCCGGCAGGACAAACTTGCCTATCCGGATGCCGAACGCAGCAATCGGCGCGGCGGGCGCAGCAGCAGTCGGCTGGACGCCGCACACGCCATCGATCTCCGGATTGCAGCCCGCCGATACCACGTCGATGTCGAGGTGGTCCGTCCTGCTGCCGGCCGCCATGTCGACGGTCCCTCTGTCGCTCTCGAACTCGTCCAGCGTGACGGGAAGATAGATCACCCGGTTGGTTCTGATGAACAGGATCTGGTTGGCGACGATCTCCAGGCTGCCCTTGAGCGGCTGGTCGGTCACGACCGGTTTGACAGGCATCGGATCGCTCGGCGGTGGCGTGACGGTTGCCGGTGGATCGGCCGGCTTCTCGATGGCCGGCGCAGGTGTGGGCGCGGGTGCGGCGGTAGCGCTCGCGGCCGCAGTCGGCGTGCTGCTGCTTTCGTTATTCGGCGCGGTATTGCCTGTGGCCGGTGCGGCAGCGGCAGACTTGCCCGTATCGCCGCCACCACCGCAGGCGGCCAGAAGTACCGATGTAAGGAGCAAAAGCGGAATACATTTTTTTGCATGCATTGTTCGTCTCCATGCCAACCGCACTCCCGCGACGAAGCCTTGCCGCGACGAGCTCAGGCGCGTAATTGTCCAGGTCAGTTCGAGGAAGGGCGATGCCGCATCCGGATTCCGAATCATCCATGCGCCACGCCCACGTCCGATCGTCATCGGTGCCTTCATCTTTGCTCAGGTGCGCGCTCGGCTCTATCCCAAGTCGCTGCGCTTTTGCGTGCCATCAAAGGACGTGATGTACCGACAGAGAATGCGTGTTGAATGTGCAGCGTATCGATATGGCCGTCATCGTTGACGGCCGACGCTCAAGGAGCGACGGATACCGTCGAAGTCAGTACGTCGAGAAGCGCGGCCGTCTCTGCATCCGGAATGCCGTCAAAGCGGGCGGGACGATACTTCATCTGAAAAGCGACCAGGACCTGCTGCGTCGCCTCATCCAACTGGTTGCTGCAGGGAAGAACATAGCCATGCAGCACCAGCTTGTTTTGAAACCAGCCGATGTCGGGCAATTGCTGCTCGAATGCCTGGCGGCGTTGCGCTAACTGCGCGGCATCGGGCCAGCGGATCAGGCCGGCTTGCGCGAGCTGCTGCCACGGAAACATCGGGCCGGGGTCGGACTTGCGCTGCGGCGCGATTTCGTTATGGCCGAGGATGTGATCCGGCGTGATGTGGTGCCGCGCGACGATCTGTTTGAGCAGGCCGATCAGCAGCGCGATCTGCTCGGGCGGATAGGCGAAGAACACCCGGCCCTGCGGCGTGTCCTGATAGCCGGGATTGACCAGCTCGATGCCGATCGAACTGAAATTCAGCTGGGCATCGTTGTTCCATGCGCTGAAGCCCGCGTGATAGGCCCGACGACCTTCATCGACCAGCTGATAGATGGTGGGAGGATGATCCGAGATCAGGTAATGGCTGCTGACGCTGCCCCTGGTCAGGATCGACAGCGCACGCGGAAAATCGCCCTCGGTGTAATGCAGGATCACATAGCGCACCCGGCTGTCCTGCGAGACGGAAGAATAGCTGTGATCGATCGGCGGGCCACCCGCGCAACCGGCCAACAGGATGAAGGCGACAAGTGAAAGAAGATATTTCATCGTGCTAGCTACGCAATGCCGCCGGCGTCGTGCCAAACTCTCGCCGCACCAGTTTTCTCAGCGCCGTTCCATCCTGATAACCGACCTTGGCGGCAATCGCCTCGATGGACATGGAGGTCGTCTCGATCAGATGCGATGCATGCAGCAGCCTTCGCCGCTGAACGAATTTAACGGGCGACACGCCAGTCGCCGCCTCAACGCGGCGCGCCAGCGTCTTGGCCGATACCGACAGTTCCGCCGCGAGTGCCGCGATGCTGATCGGCTCGGCAAGATGCGCGTCAATCCAGCGCTCCGCGGCGATCACGGTGGGATCGATATGCTGCACATGCGCGTGCACCATGTAGCGCGCCTGCGACGGCCGCTGGTCGATCAGCAGGTAGCGCGAACAAAGATGCGCGATGGCCGTACCCATGATGTCGGCCACGATGGCCAGCATCAGGTCGAGCTGCGAGTAGGCCGATCCCGCAGTCAGGAACGGGCCATCCCGCACCAGCATCCTGGTTTCGTCCAGCCTGACGTCGGGGTGCCGTGCCCGGAAGAGATGCGCCAGCCACCATGTCGTGGTGACCTCGCGACCGGCAAGAAGCCCGGTCCGCGCAAGCAGAAATACCGACGAGCATGAAGCGCCAATGCGCGTCGAGCGCGACGTCTGTCGCAGCAGTTCTACTGCGGCATCCACATCCTTCTGCGCGAGGCGCGTCGAGATCGCATCATCCGAGACCATTCCCAGTCCGGGAATGACAATCCAGTCCGGCCGGATCGCCTCCTTGAGCGCGTCGCGGAAGCTCATATCCGCCTTCAACTGCAGGCCGGCGCCGGTGCGAACAGACTTTCTGTGACCCGCGACAAGAACCCGTACCTGGCTGCGCTTACCCGTTCCGGAAAGGAAGGATTGCCCGGCCCGAATGGTATCGAGCGTGATGGCGAGGCTGGAATCCATGACGCCATCAAGTGCAAGTATCAGGACGGTTTTCATTTGTCCATTTTGACATGAAAAATGTCGAAACTGAACATTTCCCGTTTGCGCCCAACGCGGCAGACTTGCACGCATCGACCAATGAGAAGGAGGTTTGCCGATGTCGAAACGAAACATGCAGCAAGACGATCCGCTCGACGATTTCAACGCCCGCGAAATCACGCTGGACGGCGTCACGAAGGTGGTGCACGTTGCCGGTACCGGACCGGGAGTGATCGTCATGACCGAGATGCCGGGCATCAGCCCGCATGTGGCGCGTTTCAGCCGCTGGGTTCGGGACGCAGGATTCACCGTGTACATGCCCTCGCTGTTCGGCCGCGACGGCGCGGTGGCGTCGGAAGAAGAGGGCATGGCCGTGCTCAAGCGGGCTTGCGTCAGCGCCGAGTTCCGCGCCTTCGCCGCCAACGAATCCAGCCCGGTGACCGTCTGGCTGCGAGCGCTGGCGAGGCTGGCGCATCAGGAGTGCGGCGGCCCCGGCGTGGGCGCGATCGGCATGTGCTTCACCGGCAACTTCGCGCTCACCATGATGCTGGAACCGGCGATGCTCGCTCCCGTGTTGTCGCAGCCATCGCTGCCGTTCAACGATCCCGCCGGCCTTGAGATCGCACCCGACGAGCTGGCCGAAGTGCAGCGGCGCCTGGAGCGCGACAATCTGACCGTGATGGCCTACCGTTTCCAGGGCGACCGTTTCTGCACGGCGCAACGCTTTGCCGCCTATTCAAAGGCCCTCGGCGACCGCTTCGTCGCGCGCGTGCTGCCCGACACCGCCGCCAGCCGCGAGACGCCGCCCTTCTTCGAGAAAGTCGTGGGATGCCCCCACAGCGTCGTCACCGCGCACCTGATCGATGAAGCCGGCCAGCCGACCATTGCGGCGCGCGATGAAATCCTGTCCTTCTTCAGGCACAGGCTTTCTGCCTGATATTTGCCAATCGCACAACTTTGACGGTAGCGCTTCCCGCCCAAGGCGCGGAAGCACTACCGTATTGGCATGGATTTCCGATATCATGCAGCCTGGCCATAATTCCCTGGCATATGGGCTCAGGCTCGACTTCGATAGCGGCACCGGCGAACCGTGCCGCATCGGGGACGTTCCCACTGCACTGACATCGCTCCAAGACGTCCGTCGCTTGGCCCTCTCGCCCTGGCACTCGCATGTGCCGGCGCGTCTTGACAGAATCACCACAACTCATTGAAAAAGTCTTATGTCGAACTTCAACACCGAACGCGTCTTGAGCGTGCACCACTGGAATGACACGCTGTTCAGCTTCAAAACCACCCGCGATAAAAGCCTGCGCTTCCATAATGGCCATTTCGTCATGATCGGCCTGCAAGTGAACGGAAAGCCGCTGATGCGTGCCTACAGCATCGCCAGCCCCAATCACGAGGACCACCTGGAGTTTCTCAGCATCAAAGTCCAGGACGGTCCCTTGACCTCGCGCCTGCAGCATCTGCGCGAAGGCGACGAGCTCCTGGTCAGCCGCAAGCCCGTCGGCACGCTGGTGCTGGACGACCTGAAACCGGGCAAGAACCTGTATCTGTTCGGTACCGGAACCGGGCTGGCGCCGTTCATGAGCATCATTCAGGATCCGGAAACCTATGCGCGTTTCGAGAAAGTGATCCTGTTGCACGGCGTGCGCGTCGTGAGCGAATTCGCCTATGCCGACTACATCACCGAGGGATTGCCGAAAAACGAATTCCTTGGCGATATGGTGCGCGAGCAGCTGATCTACTATCCGACCGCCACGCGTGAACCGTTCAAATACCAGGGCCGGATCACCGACCTCATCGCCAGCGGAAAGCTCGCCAGCGACATCGGCCTTCCGCAGCTTGATCCCGAACACGACCGCGCCATGATTTGCGGCAGCCCGGCCATGCTGCAGGACACGTGCAAGCTGCTGGATGAGCGCGGCTTCGTGATGTCGACGGCGCAAGGCGTGCCCGGCGACTACGTGATTGAGCGTGCGTTTGTCGAAAAATAAGGGTCTTGAGCACGGCATTTGCCGTGACTGAACCCTGCGTCCAGGGCATGCTCATGATGTCCTGTGTAGGCGGAAAATAAAAGCGTTGGTTTCGAACGTCCAAAATTCTTTAGTAATTGAAATATAAAGGATTTCTTTCGGAAACCAATGCTTCTTATTTTTCAATGTACCTGCCTTCGCGTGTCGTTAGGCCTCCGGTAAATAGAAGCATTGGCGGCTTTACCTGCTGCGGCGCAGCAGCCGATTGAGGCACGTTTTCCGGTTGTCGATATACGCCAGAATGTTGGAGCTGCTTGGTCAGTTTTCCAATTGGAAAATCGCCTTCCCGTACGAAGTTGGATTTGTTGCTCCCTTGTATTGGCCTTTGCCAGTTTTCCTTGCCACGGCCGAGCGAATTCTTCTTCAGTGGCTTGCGCAAGCTGCACATCATCACGTTGCGCCGAGTCACGGTTTTTTCTGCATTATCCGGGTGCTTGTCGACGCTTTGATAGCTGGCGTGGCCAAACACCATCGCCTCGCTATGCATCGGGTGGCACTTGCCGAGCTCGGCTTCCCAGTCAATGTCACCCTATCTGCGCTGTAACGTCGGACTAGCCATGCCTCACCGTGGATAGCGCCCTACTTGGCGGCGAGCGGACCTATCGGTACGTCCTACTTCGCTCACGTTGTTGCGCTGCATGTCTTCGTTCAACCCGACCAACTGATGGACGTCGTCCCGGTGGAGGGGCTCCACCGATGGTAAATGACAGAACGCGAAAGTAAACGAGCGAAGGGATTTTTGGCAAAATGAGGACATTTTTGCGGCGTTTCAGGCGTCCCATTTACCATCTAGTCTGGTAATTTTCTTCCGCAAGCAATTGATTTATATGGATAGTTTTGAATATCGCAAAAAATACGCTATCTAGATTACTATATGGGAGGGGCATTAGAATTCGGCATCACTTGTTTTTGGAGACTCAACATGCCGAAAATCTCGTCCTCCCTCGTGCAGGCTGCGGCTAATATCGAACCCCTCAATTTGGCCATTCTTTTGATCGGAGTGATCGCCCTGGCCGTGGTCTGGCTCGCAGCTGTGGCTATCAAAAGCGCAGCGAAAAGGAAGTGACACATGGATAAATTCAAAGAACCGGGGTGGAGGAAAATGCCAGTGTCCTGGCAGAAGGACCCTAACTTTCAGGAGCGTATCCGTGCTGCTCGGCAGGGTGATGCCATTGCGGCATTGAAGCTCTATATTGCTATTTGCCTGAAGGCTGAGTTTTACCCAACAAATCGCCTTCCCGCAGGCAGCGTGCAAATTTCCCTTACTTCGCTATCTGAACTGGTCGACTTATCGCGGCCAATGGTGATCGCGGGGCTCAACCTTCTGGCTGAATGGAATATCGTTGTTTCGGATGGCGGGCGCCCGGCCATTCTTCGAATCGTCGAATACGCAGACTCAAAATACTGGGTGAAGCTGCCGATGCGACAGCTTTACGGTTCGAAGAACGAGGACCGTGTGCAGACCCTTATCCACCTGCCCAATCGACGACGGGGAACGCTGCATGCTCTACAGCTCTACCTTTACCTTGCATCGATCCGGGACAGAAATAGCAATATGGCGACGTTGAGCTATGACCAAGGAATGAGGACGCTTGGACTCTCGCGCAATTACTTCTCCTCAGCCCTGTCGATGCTCACGGTGGACCTAGTGACTGTGCGAACTGCACTTGAGGCAAAAGAACAGACTGGCCAAAACTTCTCAGCAAACCAATATTGGTTACGGGGATCGCGTTACGATCCATTCCGGACCAATCCTGCTGATACCGATGCTCTCGACGCGGACGACGGGCAAGCGTACCTTTACGATGAGTCAGATGACGACCTCGGTTCGGAAATTCAGCGATCCCAAAGAATTGAACCCGCCACGATTCCGGAGCTACGCAGACCACGAAAAACAGTATTCTCGTTCGATGATGATTGATAAGCCTCCTTTCGAATCGTCTATACTGCTGACCTCTTGCCGATAGATCACTCCGTGTGAAACAAGGCAATTACAACATCCTTGAACGCTCACGCTAAACCCGATGAATTAAATGGAACGACGGCGTAATTTGAAGCAATCCGACCAGTTTGATTCGGAAGCGCAATTAGTGGTAGCGATACTTTCTCGGCTCCGTAGCTCACACAATCGTAGTTACCGAATCGAAATGGAGCTGGATGCCGGCGTGGGCCTTGCGGACATCGTTCTCTATAAGAGGCAACCCCGAACGACGCGTGAGATACAAGTATTGGCTGCAATCCCGCCTCGCCTGGCGCCCCTACTGGATCCGCTGACCGCATCCAACATTCAAAGTTGTGAAGATCTTGCTGCTGCGCTAGGACTTTTAAAACCTGCCGCGCAGCGTGTAATGCGACAATTGCAGCAACTGGGACTATTCAGTGGGCAGCCATCGGGTTCGCTGACATCTGTCAAAAATTCACCGTTTGAAACAGTTATTGCTGTTGAAGCAAAGCTCAGTGACTGGTCGCGCGCATTAGTTCAAGCCTACCGAAATCGTCAGTTCGCCGACGAATCTTGGGTGGTGCTCGATCATCGATATTACAGAGCAGCGCTAGCTCGTTTGGAGCGCTTTGAACGGTCGGGCGTGGGGCTTGCATCCCTTGATGTCGCGGGAAACCTATATATACACTGTAGCGCGGCGTCAGCGCCGGCAATGAGTTCGACGAAGCGTTGGCACGCACAGGCGGCGCTAGCTCGCCGCGTGGTACAACGTCTGGGTCGGGTTACAGTAGAGCGTTAAGCCAAGCGTCAATGTGACCGCCACGGCCATGCTTCTCAAGTTCGATACCACTCGCGCTTAGCTGAGAATAAAAAGTTCGTGCCCGGCGAAGGCGCCCCAGGAGCTCCAGACGACGCTCTTGTGTTGACAGCGGTTTCATGCTGGCTACGTGGTCGTGAATATTCGCAAAAAAATGCTTGTATAGTTGCGGCTGATTGAACGTAGGTTCAACCGGTAATGCTAGTGCTGATTCTGCCCATTCCGTCGGATCATAGACGGCTTTCCATATTTCTGGGGCTCGCATTTGTATCGTCTTCGCATCTTGGAACTGGACCCAATTAAGCAATCCAGCCAAGTAGATTCGAGCCTTAGGACCGCGACGATCCCCCTCTGACTCGAGGAATTTTTCAACCGAAAAAATTCTCGTGTTCTCGAAGGAGCCCATTGTGACAGTTAGATTGGTGACAGTTGCAAACAACAATCCCTCGACATTTGTGTAGCCGACAGTTAGTTTGAGACCAGTGCCCACGATCTCATTGAAAAAGCTCATACACGCTTTGAGAAACGAGCTGTCCTGCACCTGTTTTGTGTCCCTAGAATGTTGGTACATCAGGTACACTTCTTCGACGTTTGGATAGGAAGTTATCCAGTTAAGAAGGCGAGAACGAAAGCCTTCGTCCTCAATCATCGCTGCAGTAACGGCAACAGACAGACAAACGGACCTGCCTCCTGCTGCCTCCATAAAGGCGTCAACTGTAAATCGCCGCTGGCGATCAACAAAATCTGTATACAACTCGTCAAGAAAGCGCGTAGGGACAACGATAGTTCGAAACCCTTTAAAGCGTTCTCAGGAGTACAGGAATCGGGCAACGTGCCGGGGTGCCAAGTGTCCTTCGAAATGGGGGAAGGCCACTTTGCCCTTTTTTCATGCCGCTGTCATAGCCAACGCGTAAAGTCAAAGATGCCCTCTGGTATGAACGTGACGTTGCGGGCTAGCTATCCGAAGCCGCAGGATAAAATCACGCCGATCGAGACCCTAAAGCTCCTCTTCCTCTCGGCATGCGCTGTTGGAGCGCATCCCATATTTTAGAGATGTGCTCTAAGCCTTCCAAGGCCTATCATATATGAAATAATTATAAGATTGCCAACACTACGAATATGCAACTCCTTCCAACTCCAGTACTTGAGCAACAAGTTAACGATCTGAGAGCATCCGGAATTAGGGTAGCTTATATATCTTGCGATCCTGCGAGCGGACCATGGCTGTCCTTCATGAGAATTGAAACTCAGTACCTATGATTGTCACAGACAAACAAATTCAAGCTGAATATAGGGAAGTAGTTGCCTATAGCTGGCCAGACCATCGTCACGATGTAGAGATATTCCATGCGCAGATTGCCCGAAAAACCTTCGCCCCTCACGTACACGATGGATACATAATTGGCTTCGTAAAACGTGGGGGGAGCGTTTTCGATATCGAGGCGCCGAGTGGATTGCCGGACCTGGTGATTTAATCCTTCTTAGTCCCGACGAGCTTCATACAGCAGAGGCTGCGCAGGATGGCGGCGTAGACTACAGTACGATACTTGTCTCAACAGAAACCGTGCACAAGAGTCTAACTACCAACGTAAACCTTTCTTCCCCATTGATACGCGCGCCGGAGATAGTCGAGACGCTTCAAACCGTAGTGCAGACCTTAAGCACCCACGACGATCCTCTTACCTATGACAGCTTTATTGAATCGACTATTCTGGATGTGCTCTGTCGATTCGGGGGCCTCAAAGCTCAAGAGATAAAACATACCTCAATTGGTCTCAAGATTACTGATATTACTGATTATGTTGATGCAAATCTGGATCAGCCCTTGAAGGTGGAAGATCTTGCTGAAGTGGCCGAATTTAGTCGGTTCCATTTCATCAGATGCTTTAGGAATGTTACCGGAGTTACTCCTATCGCTTTTGTGCAGGCCCGCAGAGCAATGAAAGCCAAGCAATTGTTGACAGCAGGGCATTGCCCATCAATGGTCGCCGTCCAGACCGGCTTTGCCGACCAGAGCCATATGAATAGATGGCTAAAAGCGTGTTACGGAACAACTTCAAAAATGTTTAAGAAAGCAATCTGATTCTAGAGAAGTTCCCTCCTGGTTTGGGAATATAAGGCCTTTCTAACGACGTACGTAGAAAGGGGTATATGCTGACCAGCTTGAGAGCTCAAAATGAAGCAGCAAACGGATTTCAGGTCTTTGAAGAGTTGGAATCTAGTGTTCGCTCTTATTGCCGTGACTTCCCAGCAAAATTCAGTCGCGCAAAAGGGTCTTTGCTCCATAGCGTTGACAACAAGACCTACATTGACTTCTTTGCCGGAGCCGGTGCGCTGAACTATGGCCACAATTGCGAGCCATTGAAAAAGCGCCTGCAGGAATATCTCGAATCGGACGGCATAACGCACAGCCTGGACTTTTATACGCAGGCCAAAGAGGAGTTCATCACCTCCTTTGAGAAGATAATTCTCCAACCCAGACGACTGCGTTACAAACTGCAATTCACGGGACCAACCGGTACCAATGCAGTTGAAGCGGCTTTGAAACTTGCTCGAAAAGTGACGAAGCGTTCAAACGTCATTGCCTTTACGAATGCTTATCATGGGATGAGCCTTGGCGCACTGGCACTGACCACCAATCCGAAGAAGCGCCAAGGTGCTGGTATCAACCTCACTGGCGTCACCTTTATGCCGTATGAAGGGTTTTTGGGCAAAGATCTCGACACGATTGAGTACGTGCGAGAGATGTTAAAGGCTGGAAGCGGCATCGATGTGCCGGCGGCCTTCATCGTTGAGACGATTCAGGGTGAAGGCGGTCTCAAGTATGTCACTCAACCTTGGCTTCAGCGACTGCAGCAGCTAGCGCAAGAGATCGGCGCTCTGCTGATTATCGACGACATTCAAGCCGGTTGTGGCCGCAGCGGTCGCTTCTTCAGTTTTGAAGATATGGGTGTTTATCCCGACATCATATGTCTATCCAAATCGCTTAGCGGATACGGCCTGCCCTTTTCCATGAATCTGATTCGTCCCCAGCATGACATTTGGGAAAGCGGCGAACATAACGGCACATTCCGGGGCAACAATCTCGCTTTTGTGACCGGCAAAGCTGCTCTCGAAGAGTTTTGGGGTAACGCCGACTTCGAGGATGAATTGGGAAGAAAAATCTTCTACCTGCATCGTCGTCTTGGCTCACTTGCTGAAGTTTTCCAGCAGGATGGGCAGGATGCTGAAGTCCGGGGTCGTGGATTCTTGTGCGGTATTGCACTCTCTAATCCCAAACTTGCGGCCGACATTTCTGAAGAAGCGTTTCATGCAGGCCTCATCGTCGAAACCTGCGGAGTACATGGCCACGTCATAAAACTGCTACCTGCTCTCACGATTGAAGAAGAACTTGTGGATCAAGGAGTGGATTTGCTCGAAGCAGCCATCAAACGCGTCTTGCGCCGCAAACCCTACGCTATATAACGGACAAAAATGAATTCGACAATGAACCTAACTGTCAGATACGCAACGCTTGATGACGTTGAAAAGATCGCTCCACTCTTTGATGCATATCGGTGCTTTTACGGTGAAAAGCCAAACCTAAATCGTGCCATTGATTTTCTCTGTGAGCGTTTCTACAGGGGGGAGTCGCAAATTATCGTGGGATGCCTATCACAAGAAATTGTAGGTTTTACGCAGCTATTCCCGAGCTTCTCGAGTGTCACGATGCAAAGGCTATGGATCTTGAATGATTTGTATGTCGACGAGCGAGCTCGAGGCAAAGGCATGGGCGAAAAACTACTTAAGGCCGCTGCGAATTTCGGCTATCTCTCCGGCGCAAAACAGCTTTTCATTGAAGGCGCAGTTGCCAATGTAAAGGCCCGGGGCTTGTATGAACGTTTCGGGTTTATCCGGAATTCGGAGTACTACTACTACCACTACCCGCTTAACCAGGATCGGGTTCATCCGGCTGTAGAGGAAAATAATCTTTTTGCGTCGGAGGCAGCATGACAAAGCAAATTTATGATGTAGTTGGCGTAGGGTTTGGCCCGTCCAACCTTGCTTTGGCTATTTGCCTGGCCGAGACAAATTCACCGCTAAACGTGCACTTCATCGAATCACGAACAGCGGCGGGGTGGCAGTCTGAAATGCTGCTCGATGGTTCTGACATCCAGAACAACCCAATAAGAGATCTTGTGACCCTCCGTAATCCTCTTAGTAAATACAGTTTTATCAATTATCTTAAGGAGAACGAGCGGCTACTCGATTATTTGAATCTGGGTTTGGAGTATCCGCTTCGCAAGGAATATGCACGTTATATCCAGTGGGCAGCGCGAGATTTCAATCGCTTGGTCTCATATAGTACTCGCGTCATGTATTTGGAAATTCTCACTATCGGAGAAGAGAACCTATGGAAAATAACGTGCGATAACGGCACAAGCATGCTCACACGTTCATTGGTACTCGGCACCGGTAGAAGTCCAAATATCCCCAGTATATTCAAGCCAATACTCGGCCCGCGCGTTTTTCATTTAACGCAATATCTCAAGCGCATATCAGAATTGCCAAGCACTTGCCGAAAGATCGGTGTGCTCGGAGCGAGCCAAAGCGCCGTCGAACTCCTCATCGATTTGATGAACAGATTTCCTGGCAAGGAGATTTACTCGATCCAGCGCAGTTATGCTTTCCGTTTGAAGGACACAAGTCAGTTTAGTGATCATGTCTACTTTCCGGAGTTTATTGACTATTACTACAATCTGCGTCCTGCCGGAAAAGCGAATATAGACCGCCAGTTACGTGGCACAAACTACTCCTCTGCAGATGGTGATGTTATTCACCAGCTCTATCTCAACGTCTATGAAGAGAAGCTGGACGGCCGCAACAGATTCAAGTTACTAAATAACACCGCTGTCAAACATGCTGAATTTTCCCCTGAAAGCGGCCTCACTCTTAATCTGCAGGAGGTCAACACAGGACATGAATCTAATCTTGATCTGGATGCTTTGGTGCTCGCAACAGGTTTCCTCGATCTCTCTCCTCCACCAAAAGGAGAGCCGTTCCCCCCATTGCTGGCGCCGGTAGCTGAACGACTTCCTTTAGATGAGGCAGGCGTGCTCGTAGTATCTAGGGATTACAGCGTAAAGCTTCAGATGCCGGGAGCTCCGCGCCTATATTTGAATGGGCTCTGTGAATCTACGCACGGGCTTGGAGATGCTGGCTCCTTTAGCCTTGTCTCTTTACGCGCGCATACGCTAGTGACGAGCTTATTGGCCAACAGACACTACGTCCCTCAACAAGTCGACGTGGGGGCGGCATTAGCTAAAGAGCCGTCTGCGCGTGAGCTCAGTCCCTTGATTTGACGCGCAATTAGCGAAGATGAAGTGCTTGGGAGCGTTCAACGGCATGGAAGGCTAGTTATCTTTTCAGACCAGGATTCTCCCAAGCGCAGTAAGACATTATTTCTTAAGGATACAGAATGTTCTCTCCGGCACTAGTCTACATAATGGCGGTAATCAGTCCAGGACCAAACTTTATATTGGTAAGCCGCTTTGCCGCTGCCAACTCAATTGCATCAGGCATAGGAGCAAGCTTCGGCATTTGGGTTGTGGGCCTGATGTTTTCAATTTCTTCGGTCTTGGGCCTTGCCCTGCTTTTAGGCCAGTTTCCTCAACTGAACCGGGCTGCCACCATACTTGGAGCGCTTTACCTGTTATACATTGCGTACCTGTTAATAAAAAGCGCGCTGAACTCTAAAGCTAGTGATTCAACAATTTCGACAGACTTCGACACCAAAGAGACTGAACTTCAGCTTTTGGCAAAAGACGGTGTAAGCAGGTTTCTGCAAAGCTTTAAGATGGGATTTCTGACAAACATTACTAACATGAAGACAATAGCGTTCATGATTAGTATTTTCTCGGCCTTTTTGTCTCAATCAACGACGACGATGGATAAGGTGCTCATTATTGTTATTTGTAGCTCCTTCGAAATCTGCTGGTATTCATCCGTTGCCTTCGTGTTTGGGCAAAAGCGTATGAGGCAGCTTTATTTCAAATTTAATCGAACAATTGATCTATGCCTAGGCCTTTTTTTAATTGGGTTTGCCGCGAGCAATGTAATGGCAAGGTAGTGGTCGTGACCTGCTAAGAATCGTGTAGCCACCACCCGCGCGATCTCCATTCCCTTGGAATTTGGATTGTATGCGGATCCATTGATGATCCCGGGCCACGACGAAAAAATCGTCGCCAATAGTCTTGTTGTACAACAGGTCAACGTCAGCAAGCGAGCGCCAACGCGCACAATCAAAAACGTGCCGCCTTTTATCTACTGGCGGTAACCTTTGCGTATCTCGGCGGGGACGGCATTTGGGTCCAACAGTGGCAACACGGTTTCCCAGCGCTTGCTGGCGTCGGCGTGACCTGCTACCCAATTTAGTCCGAAATGGACATAGAGTCTGCGGTTAAAAAACTCTCTGCAAATCTGTTCGGCGTCAGGTAGCCGAGCGAACTGTGTGGCCGTTCGCCATTGTATTCCTGACGCCAGTTCTCGATCACTTGCCGTGCGAGGGTTTCGAGACAGTACGCACCTGGGAAGGGCGCGCCAAGGCTGTATTGGAGAGCGAGCGCAATCAGATTCCTCCCATGAGTGCAGAGGCCTTGGCTGATGGGCTCGCGGCACTAGGGGTCGGATTCACTCAAAAAACCCTGGTTGCACATATCTCCTCCGGAAATCTCTTTCTTCCCGAGTTTTTGCGGTGTCTCGTGATTCTGAGAAGTAGAAGCTTGGATGCCTATATTGAATATAGAGACTTGGTGTCAGCGGCGCGACCTCTTGGCGATAGGTGAAATCGGCTGTCCAGCGTATTAGGATGCGCTACAAGATTCGTCGTTACTTGCCCTTGCTAAAAATCTGCGTATTTACATACATTTTTATCGAGATGTGCCTGCGACTTTTAGCAATCTCGACAGCAATACGAAGCGTCGGAAGCCCCTAAAGGGAAGGTTTACCGTGCAATATCGGTGAAACATGGGAGGGCTATTTAGGCCCTTCAGCACGTCAAAATTGCCACGGTAAATAAATGCTTTGGTCCTCAGGTTGGGCGCGGGTTTCCGGGTGACTCAGGCAACGGAAACCCGCGCTTTCATGAAGCTCGAAACCACGGCATCTATTTACCGCTTACATCGGCCGAGCCTCCCCATCCCCCTCTACTCCACCGTTACCGACTTCGCCAGATTGCGCGGCTTGTCGACATCCGTGCCGCGCGCCAGAGCGGTGTGATAGGCAAGCAATTGCAGCGGCACGACGTGCAGGATCGGCGACAACAGACCGTAGTGTTCCGGCAGGCGGATCACATGCACGCCCTCGCTCGGCGCAATGCGTGAATCGGCATCGGCGAATACATACAACTGGCCGCCGCGCGCGCGCACTTCCTGCATGTTCGACTTCAGCTTCTCGAGCAGCGTGTCGTTCGGCGCGACCGTCACCACCGGCATCTCTTGCGTTACCAGTGCCAGCGGGCCGTGCTTCAACTCGCCGGCCGGATAGGCTTCGGCGTGGATGTAGGAAATTTCTTTCAGCTTCAGCGCACCTTCCAGCGCGATCGGGTAGTGCAGTCCGCGTCCGAGGAAGAGGGCGTTTTCCTTGCGCGCGAATTCTTCCGACCAGGCGATGATCTGCGGCTCCAGCGCCAGCACCGCGCCGAGCGATACCGGCAGGTGGCGCAGCGCCTTCAGATGCGCGGCTTCCTGTTCATCGCTGAGCAGGCCGCGCACTTGCGCCAGCGCGAGCGTGAGCAGGAACAGCGCCGTCAGTTGCGTGGTGAAGGCCTTGGTCGATGCGACGCCGACCTCGACGCCGGCGCGCGTGATATAGGACAGCATGCATTCGCGCACCATCGCGCTGGTTGCAACGTTGCAGATGGTGAGGCTGTTGACCATGTCCTGCGCGCGCGCGTGCTTGAGCGCGGCCAGGGTGTCGGCGGTCTCGCCGCTTTGTGAAATCGCGACCACCAGCGCATTCGGATTCGGCACGCTGTCGCGATAGCGGTATTCACTGGCGATCTCCACGTTGACCGGCAGCTTGGCGATCGATTCGATCCAGTATTTGGCGGTCAGGCCGGCGTAGTAGCTGGTGCCGCAGGCGAGGATCAGCACGGAATCGATCTTCTTGAAGACCTGGTATGCCTTGTCGCCGAACAGCTCGGGCATGATGGCCGAAACGCCTTCGATGGTGTCGCCTACGGCGCGCGGCTGCTCGAAGATTTCCTTTTGCATGTAGTGGCGGTAGGGGCCGAGTTCGGCAGCGCCGCTGTGCGCATGCACGGTGCGCACTTCGCGCTCGACCGGCCTGCCGTTGACATCGGCGATCCAGTAGCGTTGCAATTGCAGATCGACCACGTCGCCTTCTTCGAGGTAGATGATCTGATCGGTGGTGCCGGCCAGCGCCATGGCATCGGAGGCGAGGAAGTTCTCGCCCTTGCCGACACCGACGATCAAGGGCGACCCCTGGCGCGCGCCGACGATGCGATGCGGCTCGTCGCGGCAGAACACGGCGATCGCGTACGCACCCCGCAGGCGCTTGACGGCCTGCTGCACGGTGTCGAACAGGTCGCCGGTGTACATGTGGTTGATCAAGTGGGCGATCACTTCGGTATCGGTCTGGCTTTCGAAGACATAGCCGGCGGCAGCCAGTTCGGCACGCAGTTCGTCATGGTTTTCGATGATGCCGTTGTGGACCAGCGCGATGCGATCGCGGGAAAAATGCGGGTGGGCATTGTGCGAGGCCGGCGCACCGTGTGTCGCCCAGCGCGTGTGCGCAATGCCGGTGAAGCCGGCCAAGGCGGCCTTGTCCACCTGCATCTCGAGATCGGCGACACGGGAAGTGCTGCGCGAGCGTTGCAGCATGCCGTCCACATGCAGCGCCACGCCGCAGGAGTCATAGCCGCGGTATTCCAGCCGTTTCAAACCTTCCAACAAAATCGGGGTGATATTGCGTTGCGCTACTGCGCCGACGATGCCACACATGGAAAATCCTCGCCTGATTGAATGAACGGCTCTATCCTAGAAGAGCTGGGATGAAATAAGTTTGCAATATTCTGGCAAAAATGACTTGATATTGCGTATGTCTATCACAATGACATAATATTTCAAAACAAGATCAATATTTCGATTTATGGTCAATACTCAACTGCCCCTGGACGACCTCGACCGGCGCATTCTGAATGCCTTGCAGGAAGATGCGTCGCAGACAAACAATGACCTCGCAGCAAGTGTGCATGCTTCACCGCCGACGTGCTTGCGGCGGGTCAAGCGATTAATTGACGCAGGCGTGATCCAGCGGCAGGTCGCCTTGGTTGCGCCGGAAAAGGTCGGTTCGGTATTGACCGCGATCGTGGAAATCACGCTGGATCATCAGGGCGCGGAGCACATGGAGGCGTTCGAATCGCTGGTGGCGAAGGAGGCGGCGGTCCTGCAATGCTATCGCGTCTCGCCCGGTCCGGATTTTGTGATGGTCGTGCAGGTGGCCGACATGCCGGCCTATCATGCGCTGGCACATCGCCTGTTTGCCGCGCACGCCAACGTGCGCAATGTGCGCAGCTTCTTTTCCATCCACCGCAGCAAGTTCGAGACGCGCATCGCGGTATAACTCGCCGCGATGCGACGTGCCACACCCGCGAGGTGTATCTACTTCTTGACCTTGACCGGCCGCTTCCAGTTTTCGATGGTCAATTGCTTTGCCCTCGAAATGGTCAGCTTGCCTTCCGGCGCGTCCTTCGTCAGCGTGGTGCCGGCGCCGAGATTGGCGCCCTTGCCGACGCGCACCGGAGCGACCAGCTGGCTGTCGCTGCCGATGAAAACGTCATCTTCGATCACGGTGCGATACTTGTTCGCGCCGTCATAGTTGCAGGTGATGGTGCCGGCGCCGATGTTCACGCGCGAACCGATGCTTGCATCGCCCAGGTACGCGAGGTGGTTGGCCTTGCTGTGCGCGGCGATTTGACTGTTCTTGACCTCGACAAAATTGCCGATGTGGACATCCTCTGCCAGCTCGGTGCCGGGGCGCAGCCGCGCATACGGTCCGATGATGGAATCGGCGCCGACGACCGCGCCTTCGATATGGCAGAACGGCTTGATCTCCGCGCCCCTGGCGATGCGGGCATTCTTGATCACGCAATGCGCGCCTATCGTCGTGCCTTCTTCCAGCTCGACCTGGCCTTCGAACACGCAGTTGACATCGATCGTGACATCGCGTCCGCAGGTGAGCGCGCCGCGCACGTCGATGCGCGCCGGATCGGCCAGCGTGACGCCTTGTTCGAGCAGCGCATCGGCAATATTGCGTTGATGGATGCGTTCCAGCTCCGCCAGTTGCACCTTGCTGTTGACGCCCAGCGTTTCCCACACGGCCGAGGGCTGCGCAGAGACGACCGGTACGCCATCGGCCACGGCGCGAGCCACGATATCGGTCAGATAATATTCGCGCTGCGCATTGTCGTTGGAGAGTGTCGCCAGCCATTTTTTCAGGTGCGCGGTCGGCGCCACCATGATGCCGGTATTCACCTCGCGGATCGCACGCTCGGTCTCGCTCGCATCTTTTTGTTCCACGATGCCAACAATATTTCCCTGCCGGCGCACAATACGACCATAACCCGTGGGATCTTGCAGTTCGACAGTGAGAACCGCCAACTTATTGCTTCCTGCGCTGTCCAATAATTGCTGAAGTGAATTTCTTGTCGTCAGAGGAACGTCGCCATACAGGACCAACGTCGGGACATCGTCGCGCAGATGCGGCACTGCCTGCATCACTGCATGGCCGGTACCGAGTTGCGGTTCCTGTTTGGCAAAAACGATATCGGACGATGCAAGGGACTCCGGCACGGCTTCGCCGCCATGTCCGTAAATGATGCACAAGGTAGTGGGCGACAAGGCGCGCGCAGTTTCGATGACATGCGACAGCAAGGGCTTGCCCGCCAGAGGGTGCAAGACTTTCGGCAATTCGGATTGCATGCGCTTTCCCATGCCGGCGGCGAGAATGACAATATTCATGAAAACCCAGTGGAAGTGATGCAAAATTCTATCATGCGACCTTACCGTGCTTTTTACGTTCGGGCGACGCTTTTCCTGCTCGCATGCCTGCTGGCCGGGTGCAGCGCGCTGCGACTCGGTTACGCCAACGGCGACACCTTCCTGTATTGGTGGATGAACGGTTACATCGATTTCACCGACGAGCAAAAGCCCTGGGTCAAGGCACGCATCGACAATTTGTTTGCCTGGCATCGCAAGACGCAACTGGCCAGTTATGCGCAATTGCTGGCGCGCGAGCAGCAGCGTCTGCAGACCAGGGTGACGCCCGCCGATGTGCAGACCGATTATGCCGAACTCAAGAAGCAGGCCATGCTGGTGCTCGACAAGGCGCTGCCCGACCTGACCGATCTGGCCCTGTCATTGCAGCCGCAACAGATCGCGCATCTCGAGAAGAAGTTCGCGTCCAACAACGACAGTTATCGTAAGGACTACCTGCGCGGCGATGTTGAGGACCGTCAACAGTTCCGTTTCAAGAAGGTGATGAAGCAGGCGGAATACTGGTTCGGCGATTTCAGCGCGCAACAGGAAGCGCAAATCCGCGCCGCATCCAATGCACGTCCGCTCGACAACGACTTGTGGATGGCGGAGCGCCTGCAGCGCCAGCAGGAGCTGATCAGGATTCTCAGGAAGATACAGACGGAGCATCCGTCCAGGGAGGTGGTATTCGGCCTGCTGCGGGGATATATCGAGCGCAGCTTCGAACACTTCCTGTACGCGGAGCACAAGGCCTTCTTTGATGCTTCGCGCGATGGCACGGTGCAAATGGTGGCGCTAATCGTGAACATCGCCACGCCGGCGCAGAAGACGTTTGCAATCAAGCGGGCGCAGAAGTGGATCGAGGATTGTCGATCGCTCGCAGCGAAGGCCGCCTGATCATCGAACGGTTCCGGATGCGCGGAGCGCACCCGGTTGCCTACTCGTCGTCCAGCTTGTTGAAGCGCACCACGCTCGGCGCCGGTGTCGCACACGGATCTTCATCGAAGGCGATATCCCCGTCCGGCGACGCTTCGCCGGTTACCTTCAGGTCCATGAAGTTGAACAGTTTCTTGTCCATCAGGTGCGACGGCGTGATGGTCGATAGCGACGAGAAGATGTTCTCCACGCGCCCCGGATGTTTCTTTTCCCAATCGCGCAGCATCGCCTTGATCTGCTTGCGCTGCAGGTTCTCCTGGCTGCCGCACAGGTCGCAGGGAATGATGGGGAACTGCTTCACCTGGGCATAGCGTTCCATGTCCACTTCCTTCACGTAGGCCAGCGGACGGATCACGATATGCTTGCCGTCGTCCGACTGCAGCTTGGGCGGCATGCCTTTCAGCTTCGAGCCGAAGAACATGTTCAGGAAGAAGGTTTCCAGAATGTCGTCGCGATGATGGCCGAGCGCGATCTTGGTCGCGCCCAGTTCGCTGGCCACGCGGTACAGAATGCCGCGCCGCAGTCGCGAACAGAGCGAGCAGGTGGTCTTGCCCTCGGGGATGAGGCGTTTGACGATGCTGTAGGTGTCCTGGTTCTCGATGTGGAAAGGCACGCCCACCTTGCTCAGGTATTCCGGCAGCACATGCTCGGGAAAACCCGGCTGCTTCTGGTCGAGATTGACCGCGACGACGTCGAAATGAATCGGCGCACGTTCGCGCAAGGTCAGCAAAATGTCCAGCAGGCCATAGCTGTCCTTGCCGCCGGACAGGCAGACCATCACCTTGTCGCCATCCTCGATCATGTTGAAGTCGCCGATCGCCTGCCCGACCAGCCGGCACAGGCGCTTGTGCAGCTTGTTGTTTTCGTAAGCGATCTTCTCTGCTTTCCTGGCGCTGACGGCGCTCTCCGTCTCAGGCGAAAAATCGTTCATTGCGGTATCCATGCTCAACCCTTGATATGAATGACTTCGACGCCGACCGCGTCGCAGTCCGGGTAGACATCCGGCTTCTCGGTCGATACCCGCACCGCACGCACCTTCGGATGCGAGAGCATGGCGCGGGCCACGTCGTCGCACAGCGTTTCCTGCAGATGGATGTGGCCTTGTGCCATGCGTTTTGCGATCGTCTCGCGCATGAAGTCGTAATCGACCACTTCGTGCAGATGGTCTCCCTTCGGCGTCGATTCGGCCAGGGGGATGAACAGATCGACATTGATCAGCACGCGCTGCTCCCCTTTCTTTTCGAATTCGTGAACGCCGATATTGATCATGACCTCGTAGTTGCGCAGGAAGAGGCGCCGGCATTCGGCAAGGCTGGGGTGCGAGAGGGAGGAAAGCATAATGTCAAAGTTTATTTTGCAACGAACATGACGTCGCGTTGCAGGGGGATCAAATGCTGGCCGCCATCGACCAGCAGGGTGGTACCGGTAATCGCCGGATTGTCGGCGACAAAGCACACGGTGGAGGCGATGTCGTCCGGCGTGCTGGAACGGCCCAGCGGCGTCAGTTTGTGCGCCTTGGCGAATCCTTCCTCGGTCTGGTCGCCGGACACCAGCGTGATGCCGGGGGCGATGCCGACCACGCGCACTTTCGGCGCCAGCGCCTGTGCCAGCATCGTGGTCGCGGTGTGCAAAGCCGCCTTCGACAGGGTGTACGACAGGAAGTCGGGATTCAGGTTGAACAGTTTCTGGTCGAGCAGGTTGATGACCACCGCTTGCGAACCATCCGGCGTCGCGTCATGCAGCGCCTTCGCCAGCAGTACGGGAGCGGCCAGATTGGTATGCATGTGCGCGTCGAGACAGGCCTGCGAAAAATCGCCGATGGTATCGTGCCCGAACAATGATGCATTGTTGACCACGCAGGATATCGGGCCGAGCGCCTGCGTCGCGCGCGGCAGCAGCGCCTTCACCGCATGCTCGTCGGCCAAGTCGCACTGCACGGCGGCGGCGCGCCGGCCAAGCCGTTCGATGTCGCACACGGTGGCGTCGGCTTCATCGGCCGAGCGGCCGTAATGCACGACCACATCCCAGCCGCGTTGCGCAAGCGCGAGCGCGATATCGCGCCCGATGCGCCTGGCCGCGCCGGTCACCAGTGCAACTTTTTTTGCTTGTGTGGTCATAGATGTGTGGTGAAGCCCGCGGAAGTTGTCAATCCATTCACGGTACGGACAGACATTTCACATTCCCCGAGCCGATTTCAATACAATAGCGGCCATGCAACTGCAACTGCCCGAACCCTCTCACGACGCGCTCGCAGCATCGCGCGCACTGCACCAGCTGATCGCCGACGAAATTCGACGCAATTCCGGCTGGATCTCCTTCGCAAAGTACATGGAACTGCTGTTGTACGCGCCGGATCTCGGTTATTACAGCGGCGGGGCGGCCAAACTCGGTAAAGACGGAGATTTTACAACCGCGCCCGAAATCACGCCGCTTTTTGGTGCTGCCCTGGCGCATGTCGCCGCCGACCTGATGGCGCAAACCGCGCCGCAAATCCTGGAATTCGGTGCCGGCACCGGCAAGCTCGCGCGCGACATCCTCACCGAACTGGCCGACATGGGCACGTCGATCGAGCGCTATGCGATTGTCGACCTGTCCGGCGAACTGCGCGCGCGCCAGGAAGAAACCCTTCGCGATTTCCCGCAAGTGACCTGGCTGGACCGCATGCCTGCCGCATTTTCCGGCGTCGTGATCGGCAACGAAGTACTCGACGCCATGCCGGTCAATCTGGTCGTCAAGGCCGAACAGGCTTGGGAAGAGCGCGGCGTCGGACTGGCGGACGACCAGTTCGTCTTCCTCGACCGGCCCTGCGATGCCTCGCTTGTTGCGCAAATCCCGGAAGCGGATGCGCTGCCGGTCGGCTACCTGACTGAAGTGCATCCGGTTGCTGCCGGTTTCATGCGTTCGCTCGCCGCGATGATCGCCGCCGGCGCCCAGGAAAGCGGACGAGGCGCTGCTGCCATCCTGATCGATTACGGTTTCCCGGCGCAGGAGTACTACTTCGGGCAGCGTTCGGCGGGCACGCTGATGTGTCATTACCGCCATCATTCGCATCCCGATCCGTTCTATTTGCCCGGTTTGCAGGACGTCACCGCACATGTCGATTTCACCGCGATGGCGAGCGTCGCCATCGAGAACGGGCTGGAATTGCTCGGCTACACCAGTCAAGGCGCATTTCTGCTTGGAGCCGGCATCGGCGATTTGCTGCTGCGGACTTCGCCCGAGGATCCGATGCGCTACCTGCCGCAGGCAAACGCCCTGCAAAAGCTGATTTCCCCGGCGGAAATGGGCGAGTTGTTCAAGGTGCTGGTGCTCGGCAAGCACGCGCATCTGCCAGATCAATTCGCGCGCAGCGACCGCAGTCACCGGCTATGATCGCAATGACTCTCTCATTCTCCACTCGCCCGATCTCACGGAGCCGCGCATGATACGTTGGGTACTGACCATTTTCCTTGCGCTGGTGATCTTTTCATCCTTGCTGCCCTGGCTCGAAAAGCTTGGCATCGGCCGCCTGCCGGGCGATGTGCGCTTCACGTTCTTTGGAAAGAAAGTCTTCCTGCCATTTGCCTCCACGCTCTTGATGTCCTTTGCCGTGGTGCTGATCGGGCGCTTGCTGCGTTAAACGCCTTTCTTCGCGCCGGTGCATAGAATTGCCCGGACCGGCTCGACATTCTTAATTCCTTGAATTCAAACGGAATTCCGGTGAATGCCGGGGCCGGGGTGCATAAAAAAAATATACTTCAGCCCGGAGAAACAGGTGGCGCGCAACGACTGCGAGGCGTTCTCGCGCCCGCAAGCGGCTGATTGCAAACGAATTTTTCTCCTTCTCTTCGCATTGGCATGACGAATGCTAGGTAGCGTGTATTCGAGAACGGCGCTGGCAAAGCGCCCCACGCGGCATAAACGCTTTCAACCATGAGAAAAGGGGAATGATATGAAATCCGTATCACTTGTCGGTGCCTTGTTCACGATTTCGCTGGCGCTGTCGGCGACAAGCGCCAGCGCAGCCGTTGACGCCGACGCGGCAACGGGGCTGGCCAAGAGCAACGGTTGCATGAAGTGCCATGCGATCGACAAGAACAAGAAGGGCCCGTCCTACAAGAAGATTTCGGAGAAATACAAGGGCAAGGCCGATGCCGAAAGCGCCATCATGAAGAGCATCACGACCGGTCCCAAGGTCAAGCTCGACGACGGCTCAGAAGATCAGCACAAGATCATCGACACGAAAGACCAGGGTAAGCTGAAGAATCTGATCAACTGGATTCTTGCCCAGTAAGGTGGCCAGCCCCGACGATAGAAAGCTGCCCCGGCCGCGGTGCCGGTCATGGCAGCTTTCCGTCGTCATTCATCCATCCAGGATCCACAGTGCCCGTCAAGCGCACGCTGACGGCGCTTTTCCATCGCGAATCCTCCAAAGCCAGACTGTTTCTGCGAAAAAAGCCGGTTTTTCTTTTCAACGTTGATGTGGCTCAATAGCCCGGATTGAAAAAAATTGCCCGGATCGCAATACTAAACATTGTGTGCCAAAGTCTCGATCCGGCTCGCGTCAGGCCATGGCGGAGCATCGGTCGAACAACGGTTTTCCCCGCAGGCGTCAGCAGGCTCTTCTCGATCCATGCGGAAGGCGAGAATGTTCCCGAAAAGCCTTAAATTCAAAGTCAGCATGTACCTGACCATTGTGCTGGTCGCGGTGATGATTTTCTTCATCCTGCTTCTCGTGCAGCAAGAGCGGAACGAGCAATTGCGCATCCTGACCGGCCACATGGCGCAGCTGTCGCAAGTTATCGAGCGGAGTACGCGCTACGCCATGCTCCTGGACGAACCCGACATCGTTGACAAGATCATCGAGGACATCGGCAAGCAGGAGGGTATCAAGCGGGTCCGCGTCCTCGGCAAGGACGGCATGATCGCCCATTCCAACGATCCGTCGGAGATCGGCGATCATATCGACAAGAAGGCGGAGCATTGCTCGCTTTGCCACGAGGGAAAGAAAGCGCTGACCGATATTCCCAACCACAAGAAATGGCGCATCTTCGAAACCGAGGGCCGGCATCAGATGCTGGGAAACATGGAAGTCATCCGCAATGAGCCGTCGTGCTCGACCGCGGACTGCCACAAGCATCCCAAGAGCCAGTCGGTGCTCGGCGTGGTCGACATCACGTATTCCCTGGACGAGGTCGATCGCACCATGCGCGCCCACATGGTCAACATGGTCGTCATATCGATCGGGTTCATCCTTCTGGTTTCGCTCAGCGTCGGCTGGCTGCTCCATCGCTTGATTTATGTCCCCCTGCGCGACCTGGAGAACGGCGCCAAAAAACTCGCTTCCGGGGACTTCGATCATCCGATCCCCGTGCGCGGCGACGATGAATTCGGCAGCCTCGCGCTCTCCACCAACCAGATGATGTCCGCGCTCAAGAAGTCGCGCGGCGAACTCGAAGAATGGGTGCAAACGCTGGAGCAGAAAGTGAAGGAGCGCACCCTTGAACTGCGCCGCGCCGAAGCCGAGGTCGCGCGTGGCGAGAAGCTGGCTTCCATCGGGAAGCTGGCCGCCGGCATCGCGCACGAGCTGAACAATCCGCTGACCGGCGTATTGACCTTTACGTCGCTGTTGCGAAAGAAACTTCCCGACGACAGTCAGGATGCCGAGGACCTGGATCTGGTCATTCGCGAAACCAAGCGCTGTGCCAGCATCATCCGGCGGCTGCTCGACTTCGCGCGTGAAAAGGCGCCCGAGAAGAAGCTGGTCGACCTGAACCAGGTCATCAGCGAGACCGTGCAGTTCGTCGAACGCTCGGCCGCGCTGCAGCAGATCGAAATCGCCATGAAGCTCGATCCCGATCTGCCCCGGCTGCTGGTCGACGCGGACCTGATCAAGCAAGTCGTCATGAACATACTCGTCAACGCCCAGCAAGCGATCGAGGAGCGCGGGACCATTCTCGTCGAGAGTCGACTGCTCGCCGGAAAACGCCTCTCCGCATTCGGCGACGAGCCGGTTCCCGCGGTGGAAATCGCGGTCACCGACAACGGCTGCGGCATCCCGGAGGCCAACATGGAACGCATCTTCGACCCCTTTTTCACTTCCAAGGAAGTGGGCAAGGGGACCGGGCTGGGCCTTTCCGTGAGCTACGGGATCATCAAATCCCACGGCGGCGAGATCGCGGTGGAAAGCAAGGTCGGTGAGGGAACCACGTTCCGCATCTATCTTCCGGCCAGGGTGCCTGTTGACGAACCCGGAAGAAAACCCTTTGAGAGCATTCAATGAAAGCCAGGATATTGATCGTCGACGATGAGGAAATCGTCGTTCAGAGCTGCCTACGCATACTCGGCAACGAGCGCTATGAAGTCGAGTCGGTGGCGAACGGCTGGGATGCCTTGCGCAAGATCGACGAGAACAATTACGACGTGATCGTGCTCGACATCATGATGCCGAAGATCGATGGTCTCGAAGTGCTGCAGCACGTCAAGGAAAGGCATCCGGATGTCGACGTCATCATGATGACCGGCCTGTCCCAGATCCAGACCGCCGTGCGCGCGATGAAGCTCGGCGCATTCGATTACCTCTCCAAGCCTTTCGATCCAGATGAACTGAAGATGGTGGTCGATCGCGCACTGGAGCGGCGGCGCCTGTTGCAGGAAAACCGCTCGCTCAAGAGCGAAGTCAGTTCCAAATACCGTTTCGAAAACATCATCGGCTCCAGCGTCCAGATGCAAAACGTGTATCGCCTGATCGCCAAGTGCGCGCCCACGAACTGCACCGTGCTGATCACCGGCGAGAGCGGCACCGGCAAGGAAATGATCGCCCGGGCGATCCATTACAACAGCCTGCGCAAGGAAGAGTCCTTCGTGCCGGTCGATTGCAATACGCTGAGTGAACATCTTCTGGAAAGCGAACTGTTCGGGCACGTCAAAGGCGCGTTCACCGGCGCGGTGGCCAACAAGCGCGGCATGTTCGACATGGCCAACAACGGCACGCTCTTCCTGGATGAATTCGGCAACATCTCGCCATCGACCCAGAGCAAGCTGCTGCGCGTGATCCAGGAGCGCGAATTCAAGGCCGTCGGCGACACGCGCAGCCACACCACCAACGTCCGGCTGCTCGCCGCGACCAACAAGGACTTGAAGGCCATGGTGGCGGATGGCAGCTTCCGCGAGGACCTGTATTACCGCATCAATGTCTTTCCGATCCACATTCCGCCCTTGCGGGAGCGGCGCGACGATATCCCCGCACTGGCCTTTCATTTCCTCAAGCTGTATGGCAACGAGCTGGAAAAGCCGGTCACACAATTCTCCGATGGCGCAATGAGCCTGCTGGTAAACCATGACTGGCCGGGCAATGTGCGCGAGCTGGAAAATACCGTGCACCGCGCAGTGATTCTTGCCTCCGACAACATCATCCGCCAGGCGCATCTGGCGAGCATTCTCGATGCGGCGCCGCGCGCGGATCTGGAAGTGCCGCGCACCAGCGACGACCTCAAGCGGATAAAGAAGATCGTCAGGGAGAAATCCGTAGAAGACATCGAGAAATTGTTCGTGCAGGAGACGTTGAAACGGAACGTCTGGAACGTGACCAAAAGCGCGGAAGAAACCGGCATGCAGAGAGCGAATTTTCAGGCGCTCATGAAGAAATACAACATCCGCGTGCGCGATACGGAACAGGGACCGCCCGGCGAGCCGGAGCCGACATAGTCGAAGCAGCTATCCATGGAAAACACGGAAGGCACGGAATCGAGGAAGAATTCCGTGCCTTCCGTGTTTTCCGTGGGCCAACCACTCACTCCGCAGCATGCGCCGCAGGTTCGTCCTCCACATCTTCATAGCCGCTCACCATTGCATTGATATGCGCCATCGGTGTGTGCCCGAGGGTAGCGAGATAAGGATGGAAGAACATGTAGAACACGAAGAAGATGAAGATCAGTACATGCACCGTGTCCACCACCCGCACGCCGCCGAGCATGTCCACCAGGCTCGAAAAGCGCTTCACATCCCACAGCAGCACGCCGGTGAAGAACTGAATCGGCAGCAGCATCAGCATGAGGATCTGGTAGAGCATGCGCTGCAAGGGATTGAACTTGGCGTAGGGATCGATGCGATGCGGATTGGCCTCGCCCCTGAACATGCCGTAGCCGTAGTAACGCGCTTGCCGGAAGCATTCGCGGAACAGCTTCAGCAGATTGAACTCCGGGTGGTAGACCTTGTTCCTTTCGGAGAACAGGTAGAACAGCAGCCAGATGCCGAAATTCCCGATCAGCGCAAAGCCGGCCCAGTTGTGGATCACGACCGCCGTCTTGAACGACATCAGATTCATCGATCCGAGATACCTGACCTGCAGTCCGCTCGCGATCAGCACGATGAACAGCAGCGCGTTGGCCCAGTGCCAGATCCTGACCGGAAGAGGGTGTACATAAACTCTGCTCATGATCATCTCCTTTAGTTCAGCATATCGCTGTCGGGACGCGATGTCTCGGATGAATCCTTGGCGGCTTCCTGCTTGTTGCGCGCTCTGCGTGACAGCCATTTGGCAGTCAGATGCGCGCCTGGCAGGAAGATGCCGGCGGCGACCGTGAGCGCCAGCAGGGTGTCGAGCAATTTGATGCGTGTGCTGCCGAGGGCATAAAAGCCGCTGACCGACTCGATCGATTCGATGGAATTCAGCACGCCTTTGCCGGCATCGCGACGCAGCGGCCGACCATCCGGTCCGGCGATGCTGATCGTCACGCTCTGGAACGATTCCGCGCCTTCGCGATGGCAGGTGTCGCAATCCTTGAGGGCCTGCTCTTTCTTCGCGAGTTGATGCGCTTCGATCCCGGTGCGCACCTCGAGCCTTCCGCGCAATACCGTTTTCTCTTTTGCACCATCGCGGTTGAAATCCTGCAGCATGCTCCACAGCGCCCGCGAATCCAGCCCCGCTGCATTGGCATCCGCGCCAGGGGCAAGCTTGATGAATTGCGGCACGCCCACCTTGTCGGAAGCCTGCTGCTGCGTCATGCCGTCATACAGCCTGAGGTTCACGCGACGTTTCGCTCCGGGAGAATGGCAGGCCGGGCAGGAAATCGCTTCCAGGTGGCGCTGCGTGTTCGGCAGCCAGGTCGCATGGGTGGTGGCCGTGTCGCGATGGCAGGAAATGCATTCCTTCTTCATGTTGTCGCCGAGCGATGCAGCCTTCACATTGTGCGTGTGATGGCAATCTGCGCAAACCAGCGCGTCGTCGCCGGCCTGGCCATGCACGCTCGCGGTGTACGCCTTGTCGATGCTCTCATGGCACTTCTGGCAGATCACCGTGTCGGTATGCGCCGGCGCATCCTTAAGGGACTGCGTCGCATGCGGGTCATGGCAATCGGAACACAGCGGCGCCTTCTTGCTGCCTTCCTGCACCAGCGCGGCATGCACGCTGTCTTCGTATTGCTTGACCGTCTTCTTGTGGCAATCGCGGCAGGTTTCCATCATCGAGAGCGAAAGTTCCCGCTTGCTCTCGAGGCTGGTCTTTTCCTTGCCATGGGTCTTCGCGTCGATCTCGGCATGGCACCCCTCGCAACCTTCCTTGCCGTGCACCGAACCGGCGAAGGTTTTTGTGCCGATGTACAAAGATAGCTTCTTGCCGTTCCCCAGCGTTTTTTCAAGATCCGGCTTGGCATGACATTTCAGGCATGCCATGTCCTCGTCGGACAGGCCCCTGTCTTTGTCGTCGGCGGCGTGCGCGATCATGCTCAGCATGAAAAATGCAATGACCGCCATCGTCGCCAGAATGAAGCTGGTGCGGCATGACGGCCTTGCTGCGGCGCTCAATGTGCGGGAGCGTGTCATAGCAGTTCCTCTTTGATCGAAAATGGCTTGCTTTCCTGTCAGGCGAAGGTGCCCTCCCCATGCAGGCAGCGGCAGGCAGGTGGCGTTCAACCGTGCCTGGCGCGTGCCCGCACCGTATGCTTCACTCTTGCGCCGGCCGGGTGGCCAATGTTTTTCCTGCGAACCAGGCCAGCATCGCAAGCCCGACGAACGGGAACAGGACAATGAATGCCAGACCCACGAAGGGAGCGGCCACGATCTGTCCGGCGTACTTCCCTGCGCGCAGCACCGTAGCGGCCTTCGGGTTTTTCATCAGCGCCTCGCCCGCAACCCAGGCCAGCATGCCGATACCGACGAACGGCAGCAGGATGGCGTAGACCAGACCCACAAAGGGTGCCGACAAGAACAGCAGCATGTTCTTCAGCATGCTCGATTTCCTTGCTGCCGCAGGCTGTGCCTCGACGGCGACAGGCGCCTCTTTTTTCAGCAAGGCAGCCGGCTGCGCCACGGGCTGATGCAGAACCTTGATCGTCGTTTCCTCGATCATCTCCGGCGACAGCGGTTTGCGCAGGAAGTCCGAGACGCCGACGGCCATGGCCTTCTCTTCATTGGCCTTGCTGCCATAGCCGGTCACGATCACGACGGGTGTCCACGGTTGCTTCGCCTTCACGCGTTCAGCGACTTCCAAACCATTCATGCCGGGCATTTTGATATCGGTGAAGACAAGGTCGTATTTTTCTTCCTGGAGCTTCGCCAGCGCGTCATAGCCGTTTTCGGCGGTGATCACGATGTAGCCCTTGTCGGAAAGCACACGGTTGAAACTCTTGCCAACCACCGGGTCGTCATCGACGACTAATACTTTAGGTAACGCGCTCATGGTATTCCCCTCAAAAAATCGCCTTCTTCAGCGACACTGCCGGAACCAGCCTTCTTCAAGCCTGCGAGCCGGCATCGCTATGCAAAGCCCACTGTTTATGCAGCATCGCACCTCTGGTTGCGTCAATCACCTGTTCAGGACCGACCGGTTTGGTCAGATAGTCGTATGCGCCGAGCGTGACTGCTTCCTTGGCCGACTCGATGGTCGGATACCCGGTGATGATGATCACTTCGCTGTCGGGCCAGTGTTGCTTGAGCGCCCGGAGAACCGTCATGCCATCCATTTCCGGCATCCGCAAATCGAGCAGTACGACATCGAACGGGCCCTTCTGCAGCAGTTGAACCGCCTGCATCCCGGTGCATACCGCTTCCACATCGCAGTTCGATCCCGCAAAAATTCTCACGTAGCTCAACCGGACCACTTCTTCATCATCGACGATCAGGATTTTGGCTTTCGTGTTCATTTTGCTGACTCTGTTTTGTGTTTAACCATTGCTTAGCATTCCGCGTGCCAATAGGGCGGAGGCAGATTTATCCTTGCGCAATCAAGGGCTTACGTTTTCCATTGCGGAGAATGGCCGGCGCAGGCCGATTTGGTGCCCGTGCGGACGCGGTTGAAGTACATTTTTTATGTGCACCGCAAGCCGGGAAATCGGCCAATTCCCTTTATATTCAAGGTGCTAGGGCGCTCACACGCAGCATCCGGTTTCTATGCACCGCGCCGCGATCAGCCCTTGAATAGAGCCGGGTACAATCTCCGTTCCGCCTGACATCAAGAGGGAAAGACATGATCCGCTGGGTCGCCGCGATATTCGTCGGTCTGTTTGTGTTCTACCCGCTGCTGCCGGTGATGGGCCGGCTCGGGGTCGGGCGCGTGCCGGGCGATGTTCGTTTTCGCGTGCGCTCGGCGAACTTCTGCCTGCCGTTCGGCTCGACATTGCTGTGGTCGATCGTCGCCTTCGCCATTGCGCAAGTGATCGGCTGAGCAGCCCTTGTCTTCGAGGACGCGCTCCCACATAGACATTCATCTCCCGAATCAAGATGCAGCCCACTCTCGAACAATTGCGCAGCCGTTACGGAACCCGCTACAAATGGCTGGTCCTCCTGACGACCATGATCGGCACCATGGCGTCGATTCTTTCATCGACCATCGTCAACGTCGCCGTTCCCGACCTGAGCAGGCATTTCGTTCTCGGCCAGGAGCGCGCGCAGTGGGTGTCGGCTGGTTTTATGCTGGCTATGACCTTGTCGATGCTGAGCACGCCCTGGTTTCTGCTGCGCTACGGTCTGCGCAGGACCTACACCGCCGCCATTCTCTTGCTGCTGTTCGGCGGAGTGGTCGGCGGATTCAGCCTCAACTATCCGATGCTGCTCGCCATGCGCGTGGCGGAAGGATTGGCCGCGGGCATCATGCAGCCGATTCCCTCCATCGTCATCCTGCGCTCATTCGAAGCGCGCGAGCAGGGCAAGGCAATGGGGATCTTTGGTTTCGGCGTGGTGCTGGCGCCGGCCATCGGCCCGAGCGTGGGCGGCTTCCTGGTCGAACAGTTTGGCTGGCGCTCGATTTTTTTCGCGGTGGTGCCGTTCTGCCTGATCGTGCTCGCGATGTCGCGCCGCCTCCTCGCGGTCAATTCACCGATGATGGGCGACACCCGCGCGCTGGACTGGAAAGGCTTGCTGCTCGCCGGTGTCGGCACCGTCAGCCTGCTGAACGGGCTGGTCAGCTTGCATCAAGGTTTGGGAGAAGCTGCCGCCTTGCTGCTGGTGGCAGCCGCCAGCCTGGTCGGCTTTGTGCTCTATCAGCTCCGCGTGCAAAATGGCCTGATGAACATGACATTGTTCCGCTACCGCCAGTTCGCGATGGGCGCGCTGGTCGCATTCATCTACGGCGCCGGCCTGTTCGGTTCGACCTACCTGGTGCCGGTGTACATGCAAATGGCGCTGCATTACGCGCCTTCCGAGGCCGGGCTGCTTCTGCTGCCGGGCGGGATCGTGCTGGCAGTGACCATCGTTGTTGCCGGCAAGCTGGCGGATCGTTTCCCGCCGAATGTGCTGGTCGCGCTCGGCCTCTGCCTGCTGGCCACGTCCTTCGGCCTGATGGCCGCCGGTTCGCGCGCCACCGGCTATTTCACGCTGATGACTTGGACCATCATCGGCCGCCTCGGCCTGGGCTTTGTCCTGCCGTCGCTCAGTCTGGGATCGATGCGCGGCCTGGAATTCGGCCTGATCGCGCAGGGCGCCAGCACCATCAATTTCATGCGCCAGCTCGGCGGCGCCATCGGTGTCAGCGTCGTCGGAATCCTGCTGGAGTGGCGTCTGGCGGTGCATCAGTCCGCGCCGGACGGCGGCCAGGTGACCGCCTTCAGCGAAACCTTCCTGGTCGTTGCGGCTTTATGTGCATCCGCCGTTATTGCCGCCTGGCGCATGCGCGCAGCCGCGCCCGAAGTGACCGCCCGATAGCGAGTCAACCCGGCCAGCGGCTTCCGGGTTTGCTTTTCGGTCCGACAGTGGTATGTTGGCAATCTGGCTGGACGGCAACATCGTCCTGGCACCAACCTCTTCAGGGCGAACGGATTATCAGGAATGTCATCGCTTCGTAGTTTGACCGCATTGATCGTCGAGCCGCATTCCGGCATGCGCGCGAGCGTTCACAACATGCTCAACCTGTGCGGCATCACGAAGATCGACCACGCCGTGAGCTCCGGCACCGCGATCCGCCCGCTCAAGAACAAGTCCTACGACCTCATCCTGTGCGAATACGATCTCGGCGACGGACAGGACGGTCAGCAATTGCTGGAAGATCTGCGCCACAACAAGCTGATTCCCTTGTGGACCATCTTCATCATCGTTACCGCAGAGCGCTTGTATGAAAAGGTCGTCAGCGCCGCCGAGCTGGCGCCGACCGACTACATCCTGAAGCCGTTTACCGCGGACACGCTGCTCGACCGGATAGCCCGCGCAATCGAAAAACGGACTATCTTCCTGCCCGCCTATCACCTGATGGAGCATGGCAACCTGCGCGAGGCGATCGACATCTGCCGCATGGGTGAAAGCAAGTACCCGAAGTACGCGATTGATTTCATGCGCCTGCGTGCCGAGTTGCACGTCATTCTCGGCGAATCGAAGGAGGCCGAAAAGATTTACCAGGACCTGCTCGCGACCAAGGCCGTCGCATGGGCGCGCCTCGGTCTGGCCAAGACGCTCTTCATGCAGGAAAAATTTGCCGAGGCGGAAAGCCTGCTCGCCTCGCTGGTCGAGGAAAACAGCCGGTACATGGACGCCTATGACTGGCTGGCCAAGACACACGAAGCGATGGATCAATTACCGCAAGCGAAGGAGGTCCTGGCCGGAGCGGTAGCCATCTCACCTCACGCAGTGCGTCGCTTGCGCAGGCTGGGCGACGTTGCGCTCGAGACCGGGGATGTCGAGACGGCGGAGAAGTCCTTCCAGCGCGTCGTAACCAAGGCCAAATACTCCGAATTCCGCGACCCGGAAGACCATGTCCGTCTGGTGCGAACACTGGTCAGGAAAGGCGACACACAGCAGGCGGCAAGCGTCATCCGCGATCTCGAAAAATCCCTTGCCGGCCTTGACAAGACCCCGGCCTGCCGCGCCTTGTCCTCGGCACTGCTTCAAACGGAACTCGGCAATGCCGAGCGCGCACAGGAAGAATTGAGCGTTGCCGTGGCGGCGTGCCGCGACGTCCACGGCATATCCAATGAACTGAAAATGGAGCTTGCGAAGAACTGCCTGGATCATCAGCTCGATGACGGTGCCTCCGAAGTGATGCGCGATGTGATGAGTAACGCCGCCGACGACACTGCCTTTGCCAAGGCAATGGACATTTTCGAGCAGGCGGGGCGCAAGGAGCTGGCGCAGACCGTGGCCAAGGAAAGCCGGCGCCAGGTAGTCGACCTCGTTTCGAGTGGCGCCGAGAAGGCGCGGCAGGGCGATTTCGCCGGCGCGGTCGATCTGATGACGACCGCCGCGCGCCGCCTCCCGGACAATCCGCAAGTCGTCTTCAACGCCGCCGTCGCTGTCCTCAAATATCTCGAAAATGTCGGCTGGGACTCCAAGCTCGCGGCCCAGGTGCGCGGGTACATCCAGTCCGCGCGCCGCCTCGACCCCAACAACCCGCGTCTCGTCCCTTTGGCGGATCTCTATCAAGCCATGCTGAGAAAACATGACATTGCTCCGCTGGGCGGCGTCTGAGGCGCAAGACTGTCGACTTACTCCGCGTCGAACAAATCCCTGACGCGTTCCGGCGGCCGGCCGATGACCGCTCGTCCCCGATACACCACGATCGGACGTTGCAGCAGCTTCGGCGTCGTTGCTATGGCGCTGAGCAATGCCTCGTCGTCGGCCTGTGCTAGCCCGAGAGTGTCGTATTCCTCTTCATTGCTGCGCACAATCTCACGCACGTCGCAGCCCAGTTGCTGCAGCAGGGGCTTGAGTTGCGGGACCGTAGGCGGTGTTTTCAGGTACTCCACGACCTCGACGGGCAGATGCCGGCGCGCGGCGAATTCCTCGACAAGCGCAAGCGTTTCGCGGGACTTTGAGCAACGTGGGTTATGAAAAATCGTTATCATTGTTGGTCGATGGGAACGCGGTTGTAAGTCGTGTGCAATTTTATTACGTACGGAGATCCGTCGCTCGTGATCGTCTCGCGCGCAATCTGAAGGCGAGGCAAGATTGAACCGCAGAGCAACAAATAGGTCTGAATCAATATTCACGTTCCGTCTGACGAAGACGGTCGCCACTTGTTTTTGACTCTGCCGTCCGTCGCTCAAGTGTCAGCAATTCGACCAGTATCCGCCGGACGGCGAAAGTTGTTTAACCGATCTTATGCCTGAACAGAACAAGCCGAAAACGCCATCATCCGATTTACCTCCCATCGACGCACCGGCCGGTAGTGCCGGCCCGAATTACGAGCCGTTCCCCAGGCTGCACACGCACGAATCGCCTTGGGCTCAGACGCAAAGAATTGTCGGTGCCCGCGTGCGCGCCCTGTCCGACAGGATTCTTCGCCGCCTGACACAACGCACGCTGAAAATCGGCGTCTCTGCGCGCATCTTTCATCCAGAAGCGGGGGCCAAGGGCCTGCGCAGCAAAACATTGCAGTATCTCGAAGAATCGATCGCCCAATGGGTGATGTCGCGCGATGTCATGGTATTCATGATCCCGACCGTCAACAACAAAAGCATGTTGCATCCAAGCAATATCCGTCTGCGCGACTACGCCAAGCATCTGGACGGACTGGTTCTGCAGGGAGGTGCTGACGTCTCGCCGCAGACCTATTCCGAAACCGCCACTCGGCCGGAGTGGAGCGGCGATCGCGCCCGCGATATGTATGAACTCGAGCTTCTGCATGAATTCGTGGAAGCCGGCAAGCCAGTACTCGGAATTTGCCGAGGTTGTCAATTAATTAACGTTGCCTTTGGCGGCACGCTGTATCAAGACATCGCATCGGATGTGCCGACCGCAATCAAACACGTGAGCGATCTGTACGACAGCCACTATCATGTCATCCAGTTCCCGAAGGGATCGGTGCTTGGTTCCTTGTTTCCG
This sequence comes from Herbaspirillum sp. ST 5-3, assembly GCF_004804275.1. Taxonomy (GTDB): domain Bacteria; phylum Pseudomonadota; class Gammaproteobacteria; order Burkholderiales; family Burkholderiaceae_D; genus Noviherbaspirillum. Next base: position 142,438 of record NZ_STGI01000006.1, on the reverse strand, counting down.
GCGAAACCCGAAGCCTTGGTGAACTCGATTCACCATCAGGCCGTCAAGGATCTCGGGCGGGATCTCGTGGTCGAGGCGGTCTCCGGACGTGACAACATCGTCGAAGCGGTGCGTTACCGCAAAGCGCGTTTTGTAATGGGATTGCAATGGCATCCCGAATTTCACCGGGGCGGGAGCGCCGAGTTGCTCGACTGCACCCCAATTCTCGACGATTTTCTCGCTGCGGCACGCGAAACGCGTTTTTAGGTCTAAGCATTCGGGCATTTGACGACGCTGCATCAAATGCCTGCCGGGAAGCGTTTTTCGGCGATCCAAGGAAAAAATGCAGTCCAGATGCAATTTCGGGTTGACAAGCAAGGACCTCTCTACTATAGTTTGGGGTTCCCTGCGGAGGGGTGGCCGAGTGGTTAATGGCAGCAGACTGTAAATCTGCCCTCTTACGAGTACGCTGGTTCGAATCCAGCCCCCTCCACCAGCAGTAACGCAGGAAAAAGTGTGCGGCTGAAGAGGTCCCTGCGGGTGTAGCTCAATGGTAGAGCTGAAGCCTTCCAAGCTTATGACGAGGGTTCGATTCCCTTCACCCGCTCCAGTTTTTGGTCGGACGCATTGTTTGATGCGGACGACAGAGATGCCCTTGTAGCTCAGTGGTAGAGCACTCCCTTGGTAAGGGAGAGGCCACGTGTTCAATCCACGTCAAGGGCACCAGTTTCTTGAAATGGCAAGACAGTCAGGCACGTGCCTAGACATTCTCATCAAATCGTTAGGAGTCTAAAATGGCAAAAGGCAAGTTTGAGCGGACGAAGCCGCACGTGAATGTGGGCACGATTGGTCACGTTGACCATGGCAAGACCACGCTGACTGCAGCGATCGCAACCGTGCTGTCGAGCAAGTTCGGCGGCGAAGCGAAGAAATACGACGAAATCGACGCGGCACCGGAAGAAAAGGCGCGCGGCATCACGATCAACACCGCGCACGTCGAATACGAAACTGCCAACCGCCACTACGCGCACGTCGACTGCCCGGGCCACGCCGACTATGTGAAGAACATGATCACCGGCGCCGCACAGATGGACGGTGCGATCCTGGTGTGCTCGGCCGCCGACGGCCCGATGCCGCAAACCCGCGAACACATCCTGCTGGCCCGCCAGGTTGGCGTGCCGTACATCATCGTGTTCCTGAACAAGTGCGACATGGTGGACGACGCCGAGTTGCTCGAGCTGGTCGAAATGGAAGTGCGCGAATTGCTGTCGAAGTACGAATTCCCCGGCGACGATCTGCCGATCATCCGCGGTTCGGCCAAGCTGGCACTCGAAGGCGACAAGGGCGAACTGGGCGAGCAAGCCATCATGAAGCTGGCTGATGCGCTGGACAGCTACATCCCGACACCGGAGCGTGCCATCGACGGCGCCTTCCTGATGCCGGTGGAAGACGTGTTCTCGATCTCTGGCCGCGGTACCGTGGTGACCGGTCGTGTCGAGCGTGGCATCGTCAAGGTCGGCGATGAAATCGAAATCGTCGGCATTCGCGACACCCAGAAGACCACCTGCACGGGCGTGGAAATGTTCCGCAAGCTGCTGGACCAGGGTCAGGCAGGCGACAACGTTGGCGTGCTGCTGCGCGGCACCAAGCGTGAAGACGTCGAGCGTGGCCAGGTGCTGGCCAAGCCGGGTTCGATCACGCCGCACACCCACTTCACGGGCGAGATCTACGTGCTGTCGAAGGAAGAGGGTGGCCGCCACACCCCGTTCTTCAACAACTACCGTCCGCAGTTCTACTTCCGTACCACGGACGTGACGGGCGCGATCGAGCTGCCGAAGGACAAGGAAATGGTAATGCCGGGTGACAACGTTTCGATCACGGTCAAGCTGATCAACCCGATCGCGATGGAAGAAGGCCTGCGCTTCGCAATTCGCGAAGGCGGTCGTACCGTCGGCGCCGGCGTCGTTGCCAAGATCATTGAGTAAGTCATGAGTCGTCGCGCTGCGATCGCCGGGCAATTGTCCGGCATCGCAGCGTTGTCAATTCAGGCAAAGTTTTAAGCGTAGGGGTATAGCTCAACTGGCAGAGCGTCGGTCTCCAAAACCGAAGGTTGGGGGTTCGATTCCCTCTGCCCCTGCCACCTATCAAGGTGCAGGGCACCGAAAGAAACTGGTATGTCTAACCACCCCGTAGAAACCGTCAGCGCTTCAGGCGACAAGATTAAGGTCGCTTTGGCTATTGGTGCAGTGATCGCGGGTGTTGTCGGTTTTTATTTTCTGTCAGATAAGCCTGCCGTAGTACGCGCTGCCGCACTGGTCGTCGGTCTGTTGGTGGCAATCGCCGTTGCATGGACTTCGCAGCCAGGACGTGACTTTCTCGGCTTCGCGAAAGAGTCCGTGCGTGAGGCGAAAAAAGTTGTCTGGCCGACTCGCAAGGAAGCGATGCAGATTACCGCAGTCGTGTTCGGCTTCGTGCTGATCATGGCGCTCTTTCTGTGGGGTACCGACAAGATTCTTGAATTCGTTTTGTACGACCTGATCCTGGGCTGGAAAAAATAATGAGCGAGAACATGCAAGATAGCGCGGCAGCCCAAGCGGGCGGCAACAAGCGCTGGTATGTGGTGCACGCTTACTCCGGCATGGAGAAGAGTGTGCAACGTGCATTGATGGAGCGCATTGAGCGTGCCGGCATGCAGGACAAGTTCGGCAAGATCCTGGTGCCGACCGAAGAAGTTATCGAAGTGAAGAATGGCCAGAAGTCAGTTACCGAACGTCGTTTCTTTCCGGGTTACGTCCTGGTCGAGATGGAAATGACCGATGAAACCTGGCATCTGGTAAAGAACACCAGCAAGGTCACCGGTTTCATTGGAGGCAAATCCAATAAGCCGACGCCTATTCCTCCGCATGAAGTCGACAAGATCTTGCATCAGATGCAAGAAGGCGTCGAGAAGCCGCGGCCCAAGGTCTTGTACGAAGTCGGCGAGCTGGTTCGCATCAAGGACGGTCCTTTCACTGACTTCAACGGCAATGTTGAAGAAGTCAATTACGAGAAATCGCGCGTGCGCGTCTCGGTCACGATTTTTGGCCGCGCCACGCCGGTCGAATTGGAATTCGGGCAGGTCGAAAAAGTTTAACCTGCCATCCTAAAAAGATCTGTGTAGTAAAAACGCCATTTTGGAGCGTCGTCAGCAGAACTGCTTGCGAAATCCGGAAAAGCAGCAAAGAGGAGCTCCAGTAGCTGGCTGAACAGCTAGCGAACAGGCGCTAATACTCAATTAACGTAGGAGCCGTCATGGCAAAGAAAATTATCGGTTTTATCAAGCTGCAAGTGCCGGCTGGTAAAGCAAATCCGTCTCCCCCGATTGGCCCGGCGCTCGGTCAGCGCGGTCTGAACATCATGGAATTCTGCAAGGCATTTAACGCCCAGACGCAAGGCGTCGAGCCGGGCCTGCCGATTCCGGTGGTGATTACCGCTTTTGCGGACAAGTCTTTCACTTTCGTGATGAAGACGCCGCCCGCAACGATCCTGATCAAGAAGGCTGCTGGCATTCAAAAGGGTTCGGCCAAGCCGCATACCGACAAGGTCGGCAAGATCACCCGCAAGCAAGCTGAAGAAATCGCTACGACAAAAATGCCGGATCTCACGGCAGCCGACATGGATGCCGCCGTGCGCACGATCGCCGGCTCTGCTCGCTCCATGGGCATCACGGTGGAGGGTCTGTAATGGCTAAGTTATCCAAGCGTTTGAAGGCGCTGAAGGCAAAAGTTGATCGTACCAAGGCTTACCCGTTCGACAATGCGATTGCCCTGATCAAGGAATGCGCAACTGCCAAGTTCAACGAGTCGATTGACGTCGCAGTGCAACTCGGCGTCGACGCGAAGAAGTCGGATCAAGTTGTTCGCGGTTCCGTCGTGCTGCCTGCAGGCACGGGCAAGACCGTTCGCGTCGCCGTGTTTGCATCCGGCGACAAGGCCGAGGCAGCCAAGGCAGCCGGCGCCGATGTGGTTGGCATGGAAGATCTGGCCGAGCGAATCAAGGCTGGCGACATGCCGTTCGATATCGTGATCGCTTCGCCGGACACCATGCGTATCGTCGGTACGCTCGGTCAGATCCTTGGCCCGCGTGGCATGATGCCGAATCCGAAAGTCGGCACCGTGACGCCGGACGTCGCGACCGCTGTCAAGAACGCCAAGGCCGGTCAGGTCCAATATCGTACGGACAAGGCAGGCATTATTCACGCAACCATTGGTCGCAAGTCGTTCAGCGATGCTGATCTGAAGTCCAACCTGTTGGCGCTGATCGAAGCCCTGAACAAGGCCAAGCCGGCAACAAGCAAAGGTGTATACCTGCGCAAGGTGGCCATCTCCTCGACGATGGGCGCTGGTGTGCGCGTCGACCAGGCAAGCTTGGCTGCGTGATGTATTGAATCAAGTCCTCGTGCCGCCATAGCGCACGAGGCGAATCTTTGGGCTGGACCTCCTTCAGCAGAATTGAAGAGGGTCCGGATTATCAAAGACCGTTGGGCGGCGTGCATGAACGATGTGCACAAAGTTAAACGTTGAACGAGCGATCTTCAGCACCCAACGCAGATGGTGTACCCGAACAAGTTTTGTAGTCTCAACGCTAGTCCGCTGGCACTGAACTCCTAAACTTCGGACGCCGTGTTCGAACCGATGTGAGGCATTCGCCGAACATCATTTTTGGAGGTTGATCTTGAGTCTCAATCTGAATGACAAAAAGGCCGTCGTCGCCGAAGTCTCCGCAAAAGTAGCAACTGCGCAGACGATCGTCGTGGCCGAATACCGTGGCATCCAGGTTGGTCACTTGACGCAACTGCGCGCCAAAGCGCGTTCCCAGGGCGTATACATGCGCGTGTTGAAAAACACGCTGGCACGTCGCGCCGTCGAAGGAACGCCGTTTGCCGGCCTCGCCTCCGAAATGACCGGCCCGTTGATCTACTCGATCTCCGAGGACGCCGTTGCTGCCGCCAAAGTCGTTCATGACTTTGCCAAAGGCAACGACAAGCTGGTTGTTAAGGCAGGCAACTACGCAGGCAAGCAGCTGGATAAAGCCGGCGTTGCTGCGTTGGCAAGCATCCCGAGCCGTGAAGTTCTCATCTCCCAGTTGCTGGGTGTGATGCAGGCTCCGGTTTCCGGCTTTGCCCGTGCTTTGGCTGCTCTCGCAGCGAAGAAGGAAGCCGAAAGCGCCTGATCGCTTTCCGCATCCTTCCGCGTCAGTACCGATCAGATGTAATAACCGAATAAATTTAGGAGTTTCAAATGGCAATTAGCAAAGACGATATCCTTGAAGCAGTAGGTCAGATGTCCGTGATGGAACTGAATGACCTGGTCAAGGCTTTTGAAGAGAAGTTCGGTGTTTCTGCAGCTGCAATGGCAGTTGCTGGCCCGGCAGGCGGCGGCGCTGCTGCTCCGGCTGCTGAAGAGCAGACCGAGTTCACCGTTGTTCTGGCCGAAGTTGGCGCGAACAAGGTTGGTGTGATTAAGGCTGTTCGCGAAATCACCGGCCTGGGCCTGAAGGAAGCCAAGGACCTGGTTGACGGTGCACCGAAGCCCGTCAAGGAAGGCATCGCCAAGGCAGATGCAGAAGCAGCCAAGAAGAAGCTGGAAGAAGCTGGCGCAAAAGCCGAACTCAAGTAATTTCGGCTTGCCAGGGCGAACTGAACATCGCCGGAGTCAAAGCTCGGAACTCTCTCGCAAGAGGGGGTTCGGCTTTGGCTCCTTTGTCGTTTTCGTTTTTTGAAGCGCCTTTTTCCGTGTCAAGCGATGGGATCAGGCAGTACCAGTCTAATTAAGCCCGAAGGGCAGAGACTTGAGGTTTCGCAGAGAGCAAGAGGTGACATCGATGGTCGCCAGCGAGTCCTGAATTCTCAATCCTTCCTGTCACTCACGGAGTGTCCATGCACTACTCATTTACTGAGAAGAAGCGCATTCGCAAGTCGTTCGCGAAACGCGCTAACGTTCACAACGTTCCGTTCCTGCTGGCGACCCAGCTCGAGTCGTACACGAGCTTCCTGCAGGCCGATAAAGCTCCATCGCAACGCAAGAACGAGGGTCTGCAATCGGCCTTCACGTCAATTTTCCCAATCGTATCTCACAATGGTTTCGCACGGCTAGAGTTTCTGTCGTATGTGTTGGGTGATCCGCCATTCGACGTCAAGGAATGCCAACAGCGCGGCTTGACGTTCGCATCGCCCTTGCGCGCAAAAGTGCGTCTGGTCATTCTGGACAAGGAATCGCCGACCAAACCGGTCGTCAAGGAAATGAAAGAGCAGGAAGTCTACATGGGCGAACTCCCGCTCATGACGACGACCGGCTCGTTTGTGATCAACGGCACCGAGCGCGTGATCGTGTCGCAGCTGCACCGTTCACCGGGCGTGTTCTTCGAACACGACCGCGGCAAGACGCATTCGTCCGGCAAACTGTTGTTCTCCGCCCGCATCATTCCGTATCGCGGCTCCTGGCTTGACTTCGAATTCGATCCGAAGGACATCTTGTTCTTCCGTGTCGACCGTCGCCGCAAGATGCCGGTCACGATCCTGCTAAAGGCGATTGGCATGACGCCGGAACAGATCCTGGCGAACTTCTTCGTGTTCGACAATTTCACACTGCGCGCCGACGGCGGCGAGATGGAATTCGTCGCCGAGCGTTTGCGTGGTGAAGTTGCGCGTTTTGACATTGCCGACAAGTCGGGCAAGGTGATTGTCGCCAAAGACAAGCGGATCAACGCCAAACACGTGCGCGAAATCGACGCTGCCGGCATCAAGCATATTTCTGTGCCGGAGGACTACCTGCTTGGCCGTGTGCTGGCGAAGAACATCGTTGACGCCGAAACCGGCGAAGTCATTGCAAGCGCAAACGACGAGTTGACGGAAGAAACCTTGGCGCGCTTGCGCGAAGCGGGCGTGAGCGACATTCAGACCCTGTACACCAACGATCTGGATCAGGGCGCCTATATTTCGCAGACGCTGCGCATGGACGACACGGCCGACCAGATGGCCGCACGTGTTGCCATCTATCGCATGATGCGTCCCGGCGAGCCGCCGACCGAAGAATCCGTTGAGGCATTGTTCAACGGCTTGTTCTACAGCGAAGAGCGCTACGACTTGTCGGCAGTGGGCCGCATGAAGTTCAACCGCCGTATTGGCCGCGACGAGCTGACCGGCGCGATGACTTTGTCGAACGAAGACATCCTCGCTGTCATCAAGATTCTGGTCGAACTGCGCAATGGCCGCGGTGAAGTGGACGATATTGACCATCTGGGCAATCGTCGCGTGCGCTGCGTAGGCGAATTGGCGGAAAATCAATTCCGTGCCGGACTGGTGCGCGTTGAGCGCGCAGTCAAAGAGCGTCTGGGTCAAGCGGAAGCCGACAATTTGATGCCGCATGACCTGATCAATTCCAAGCCGATTTCGGCTGCAATCCGCGAGTTCTTCGGCTCATCGCAGTTGTCGCAGTTCATGGACCAGACCAATCCGCTGTCGGAAATTACCCACAAACGCCGCGTCTCGGCTCTTGGCCCTGGCGGTCTGACTCGTGAGCGTGCCGGCTTCGAGGTGCGCGACGTGCATCCGACCCACTACGGACGTGTGTGCCCGATTGAAACGCCCGAAGGCCCGAACATCGGCCTGATTAATTCGCTGGCATTGTATGCTCGCCTGAACGAATATGGCTTCCTCGAGACACCGTATCGGAAGGTCGACGACAGCGGTGTAACCAACCAGATCGACTACCTGTCCGCCATCGAAGAAGGCCGTTATGTGATCGCTCAGGCGAATGCGACTATCGATGCCGACGGCAAACTGTCCGATGAACTGGTATCCGCACGTCAGGCCGGTGAAACCATCCTGGTGTCACCGGAGCGCGTACAGTACATGGACGTGGCGCCGGGCCAGGTTGTGTCGGTGGCGGCGTCTCTGATTCCGTTCCTCGAGCACGACGACGCGAACCGCGCATTGATGGGTGCCAACATGCAACGTCAAGCGGTTCCCTGCTTGCGTCCGGAGAAGGCATTCGTCGGTACAGGCATTGAGCGCACCGTAGCGGTCGACTCCGGCACAACCGTGCAGGCGCTGCGCGGCGGCGTGGTTGATTATGTCGATGCCGGCCGTATCGTGATCCGCGTTAACGATGATGAAGCAGCCGCCGGCGAAGTCGGTGTGGATATCTACAACCTGATCAAGTACACCCGTTCCAACCAGAATACCAACATCAACCAGCGTCCGATCGTGAAGGTCGGCGATCGTGTTGCCAAGCACGACGTGATCGCGGACGGTGCATCGACCGATCTCGGCGAACTCGCACTCGGCCAGAACATGCTGGTCGCGTTCATGCCGTGGAACGGTTATAACTTCGAGGACTCGATCCTGATTTCGGAGCGCGTGGTTGCGGACGATCGTTACACCTCGATCCACATCGAAGAGTTATCGGTTGTTGCGCGCGACACCAAGCTCGGCGCGGAAGAAATCACCCGCGACATTTCGAACTTGGCAGAAAACCAGCTGGCTCGTCTGGACGAGTCCGGCATCGTCTACATCGGTGCGGAAGTCGAAGCCGGCGACGTGTTGGTCGGCAAGGTGACGCCAAAGGGCGAAACCCAGCTGACGCCGGAAGAGAAGCTGCTGCGTGCGATCTTCGGTGAAAAAGCTTCCGACGTGAAGGACACCTCGTTGCGCGTGCCATCCGGCATGGTCGGTACTGTGATCGACGTGCAAGTGTTCACGCGCGAAGGCATTCCGCGCGACAAGCGTGCGCAACAGATCATCGACGATGAACTGAAACGCTATCGTCTCGACCTGAACGACCAGTTGCGTATCGTGGAAGGCGACGCCTTCCAGCGTCTGGAGAAGATGTTGATCGGCAAGGTCGTCAACGGCGGTCCGAAGAAATTGGCCAAGGGCGTCAAGATCACCAAGGAATACCTGGACGATCTGGACAAGTACCACTGGTTCGACATTCGCCCGGCCGAGGACGATGTTGCTGCAGCGCTCGAAGCGATCAAGGAATCGATTGCCGAGAAGCGCCACCAGTTCGACCTCGCATTCGAAGAGAAACGCAAGAAGCTCACCCAAGGCGATGAACTGCCGCCGGGCGTGCAGAAGATGGTCAAGGTCTACCTCGCCGTAAAGCGTCGCCTGCAGCCTGGCGACAAGATGGCGGGTCGCCACGGCAACAAGGGTGTGGTTTCGCGCATCGTTCCGGTGGAAGACATGCCGTACATGGCAGACGGTACGCCGGCTGACATTGTGTTGAACCCGCTGGGCGTTCCGTCGCGTATGAACGTCGGTCAGGTTCTCGAAGTGCACTTGGGCTGGGCCTCGAAGGGCTTGGGCCTGCGCATCGGTGAAATGCTGAAAGCGCAAGCCAAGGCCGCCGAACTGCGCAAGTTCCTGACCACGATCTACAACGAGTCGGGCAAGCCGGAAGAACTCGACAACTTTACGGATGACGAAATCCTGCAACTTGCGAGCAACCTGAAGCACGGCGTGCCGTTCGCGACACCGGTGTTCGACGGCGCGCACGAGGACGAAATCCATCGCATGCTTGACCTCGCGTATCCGGACGACGTTGCCAAGCAGCTTGGCATGACGCCGTCCAAGAACCAGGTCACGATGTACGACGGCCGCACCGGTGAAGCTTTCGAGCGCCCGGTCACGGTTGGCTACATGCACGTGCTGAAGCTGCACCACTTGGTCGACGACAAGATGCATGCACGTTCCACAGGCCCATACTCGCTCGTTACCCAGCAGCCGCTGGGCGGCAAGGCGCAGTTCGGTGGCCAGCGCTTCGGCGAGATGGAAGTCTGGGCACTGGAAGCCTACGGCGCGTCCTACGTGCTGCAGGAAATGCTGACGGTGAAGTCGGACGACGTGACCGGCCGTACCAAGGTGTACGAGAACCTGGTCAAGGGCGACCATGTCATCGACGCCGGCATGCCGGAGTCCTTCAACGTTCTGGTGAAGGAAATCCGCTCGCTCGGTATCGACATCGATCTGGAACGCGACTAATCGGGAAACCGAAGCTGGCGGCGCGAGTAACCCGCCGCCAGCAATGCAGCACCGAAGCAAAGATATTTTTATTCACGCCACACTGGAGTGATACATGAAAGCACTGCTCGATTTATTCAAGCAAGTTCAGCAAAGCGAACAATTCGACGCGATCAAGATTGGTCTTGCGTCACCCGAAAAAATCCGTTCCTGGTCCTATGGCGAAGTCAAGAAACCGGAAACGATCAACTACCGTACCTTCAAGCCGGAGCGCGACGGCCTGTTCTGCGCAAAGATCTTTGGCCCGATCAAGGACTATGAGTGCCTGTGCGGCAAGTACAAGCGCCTGAAGCATCGTGGCGTGATCTGCGAAAAGTGCGGCGTGGAAGTTACGCTCGCAAAAGTGCGTCGTGAGCGCATGGGTCATATCGAGCTCGCCTCGCCGACCGCGCACATCTGGTTCCTGAAATCGCTGCCGTCGCGCCTGGGCATGGTGCTCGACATGACGCTGCGCGATATCGAACGCGTGCTCTACTTTGAAGCCTACGTCGTGACCGATCCTGGCATGACCCCGCTGAAGAAGTGCCAGATCATGTCGGAAGACGATTACGCCGCCAAATACGAAGAGTACGGCGACGACTTCACCGCGTTCATGGGTGCCGAGGGCATTCGCGAATTGCTGCGTTCGATCGACATCGACCGCGAAGTGGAGACGCTGCGTCAGGAGCTGAAAGATTCCAAGTCCGAAGCCAAGATCAAGAAGTATGCGAAGCGTCTGAAAGTGCTCGAGGCATTCCAGCGTTCCGGCATCAAGCCGGACTGGATGATCATGGAAGTGCTGCCGGTGCTGCCGCCGGAACTGCGTCCGCTGGTGCCGCTGGACGGTGGCCGCTTTGCGACCTCCGACCTGAACGATCTGTACCGTCGCGTCATCAACCGTAACAATCGTTTGAAGCGCCTGATGGAATTGCGCGCGCCGGAAATCATTACGCGTAACGAAAAGCGCATGCTGCAGGAAGCTGTCGACTCGCTGCTCGACAACGGCCGTCGCGGCAAGGCCATGACCGGTGCGAACAAGCGTCCGCTGAAGTCGCTGGCTGAAATGATCAAGGGCAAGGGCGGCCGCTTCCGTCAGAACTTGCTCGGCAAGCGCGTCGACTACTCCGGCCGTTCGGTCATCGTGGTGGGTCCGCAGCTCAAGCTGCACCAGTGCGGTCTGCCGAAGCTGATGGCGCTCGAACTGTTCAAGCCCTTCATTTTCAACAAGCTGGAGCTGATGGGTCTCGCAACCACGATCAAGGCTGCGAAGAAGCTGGTTGAAGTGCAGGAACCGGTGGTGTGGGACATTCTGGAAGAAGTCATCCGCGAACATCCGGTCATGCTGAACCGTGCGCCGACGCTGCACCGTCTCGGCATTCAGGCGTTCGAGCCGGTTCTGATCGAAGGCAAGGCAATCCAGCTGCATCCGCTGGTCTGCGCGGCGTTCAACGCCGACTTCGACGGCGACCAGATGGCGGTTCACGTTCCGCTGTCGATCGAAGCGCAGATGGAAGCCCGCACCCTGATGCTGGCGTCCAACAATGTGCTGTTCCCGTCCAACGGCGAACCGTCGATCGTGCCGTCCCAGGATATCGTGCTGGGTCTGTACTACGCGACGCGTGAAAAGATCAATGGCAAGAACGAAGGCATGATGTTCCCGGACGTGTCGGAAGTGATCCGCGCGTACGACAACAAGGAAGTCGAGCTGACGACCCGTATCACCGTTCGCATCACCGAGTATCCGAAGGATCCGGCGACTGGCGAATTCGTGAAGACGATCAAGCGCTACGAGACCACGGTCGGTCGCGCCATCCTGTCGGAAATCCTTCCGAAGGGTCTGCCGTTCACCGTGCTGAACCGCGCGCTGAAAAAGAAAGAGATTTCGAAGCTGATCAACACGTCGTTCCGCAAGTGCGGCCTGCGTGCAACCGTCGTATTCGCCGACCAGCTGATGCAATCGGGCTTCCGCCTCGCAACACGCGCGGGCATTTCCATCTGCGTGGATGACATGCTGGTGCCGCCGCAGAAGCACACCATCATTGCGCAAGCCGAGCACGAAGTGAAACAGATCGAGCAGCAGTACGCTTCCGGTCTCGTAACAGCAGGCGAACGCTACAACAAGGTGGTCGACATCTGGGGCAAGGCCGGTGACGAAGTCGGCAAGGCGATGATGGAGCAGCTCAAGGTCGAAGATGTGGTCCGTCGCGACGGCACCAAGGGCACCCAGGAATCGTTCAATGCGATTTACATGATGGCCGACTCCGGTGCCCGCGGTTCCGCAGCGCAGATCCGCCAGCTCGCCGGTATGCGCGGCCTGATGGCTAAGCCGGACGGCTCGATCATCGAGACGCCGATTACCGCGAACTTCCGCGAAGGCCTGAACGTGTTGCAGTACTTTATCTCGACACACGGCGCTCGTAAGGGGCTGGCCGATACCGCGTTGAAGACCGCGAACTCCGGTTACCTGACCCGTCGTCTGGTCGATGTGACTCAAGACCTGGTCGTGACGGAAGATGATTGCGGCACCACCAACGGCGCTTCGATGAAGGCGCTGGTTGAAGGCGGCGAGGTGATCGAAGCCCTGCGCGACCGCATTCTCGGCCGCGTGGCCGCGACCGACGTCGTGAATCCGGAAACCCAAGAGACGCTGCTCGAAGCCGGAACCTTGCTGGACGAAGATGCCGTCGAAAATATCGAGCGTCTCGGCATCGACGAAGTCAAGGTCCGCACGCCGCTCACCTGCGATACGCGCTACGGCCTGTGTGCCAAGTGCTACGGCCGCGACCTCGGCCGCGGTTCCCTGGTGAACAGCGGCGAAGCGGTTGGTGTAGTTGCAGCACAGTCGATCGGCGAACCGGGTACCCAGCTGACGATGCGTACGTTCCACATCGGTGGTGCGGCATCGCGCGCGGCAGTCGCTTCGTCGGTCGAAGCCAAGTCGAACGGCACTGTCCGTTTCACCGCAACGATGCGTTACGTCACCAACGGCAAGGGCGAGCAGATCGTGATTTCGCGTTCCGGCGAAGTGCTGATTACTGACGATATTGGCCGCGAGCGTGAACGTCACAAGGTGCCTTACGGCGCGACTCTGCTGGTCAAGGATGGCCTTGCCATCAAGGCCGGTACCGCACTGGCGACTTGGGATCCGCTGACCCGTCCGATCATTACCGAATACACCGGTACGGTGAAGTTCGAGAATGTTGAAGAAGGTGTCACCGTTGCGAAGCAGATCGACGAAGTGACCGGCCTGTCCACACTGGTGGTAATCGACGCGAAGCGTCGCGGCTCGGCTACCAAGATACTGCGTCCGCAAGTGAAACTGCTGAACGAGAAGGGCGAGGAAGTGAAGATCGCCGGCACTGAGCATGCAGTGACGATCGGCTTCCAGGTTGGCGCGCTGATTACGGTGAAGGACGGTCAGCAGGTCTCGGTGGGTGAAGTGCTCGCACGTATTCCGACCGAGTCGCAAAAGACTCGTGACATTACCGGCGGTCTGCCGCGTGTGGCCGAGCTGTTCGAAGCACGTTCGCCGAAGGACGCGGGCATGCTGGCGGAAGTTACCGGTACAGTGGCGTTCGGCAAGGAAACCAAGGGCAAGCAGCGCCTGGAAATCACCGACATGGATGGCAACAAGCACGAGTTCCTGATTACCAAGGACAAGCAAGTGCTGGTGCACGATGGTCAGGTGGTGAACAAGGGCGAAATGATTGTGGACGGTCCGGCCGACCCGCAAGATATTCTGCGTCTGCTCGGTATCGAAGCGCTGGCACGCTACATCGTCGACGAAGTGCAGGACGTGTACCGTCTGCAGGGCGTGAAGATCAACGACAAGCACATTGAAGTGATCGTGCGCCAGATGCTGCGTCGCGTGCAAGTGGTCGATGCCGGCGATACTTCCTACATCCCGGGCGAGCAGGTTGAGCGTTCCGAGCTGCTGGATGAAAACGATCGCGTCATCGCCGAAGGCAAGCGTCCGGCAACGTACGAAAACGTACTGCTCGGCATTACCAAGGCGTCGCTGTCGACGGACTCGTTCATTTCTGCGGCATCGTTCCAGGAAACCACGCGTGTGCTTACCGAAGCCGCAATCATGGGCAAGAAGGATGGCCTGCGCGGACTGAAGGAAAATGTTATCGTCGGTCGCCTCATACCGGCTGGTACCGGCCTGGCCTACCATCGTGCTCGCAAGGAAAAGGAGTCGTGGGAAGCAGAAGAGCGGACAGCATTGTTGCAAGCCGAAGAGCAGGCGCGTGCTGCACACGGTGAGGAGGAAATCGCTGGCAGCCTGGGCACACCGGAGGGTGGCGAAGGCTGATCGAATCTGTTTCGATAAGACAAACGGCATCGAAGGCGACTTCGGTGCCGTTTTTTTTGGGAATGTTTGAACAGGCAGACATCAATCGGACGGCGCGCAGGCGCACGCTAGCTTCCGTCCCAGGCAGTCCTGTTATTTATCCTGTTTCAGCGGGCTCCCCCGGTCGATCACTTCCCGACAATCGCCCCTGAAGTTTGCGTTGTCATAGTCGGTCCAGCCATAACTATCGACATAGCGCTTATGCAACCTGAATTTCTTGTTTAGAAAGCTCCATTCCAGTTGCTCGGTGCTGTAATGGATATCGGCGAGGTCCAGCAATGAATGGAAGATATTTTCCGTTGCCAGCTTTGCGCGCTTGTTCTTCAGCAGCTGATTCACCTTGGCGGGATGTGTCGCGCGGTACAGATCGGAGTACCACACAAGCGCAGGCACATGAAACTCGAACTGCGTGTTATGTCCGTGGAAGGCGAGATTGCAGCTGCCATCGTAAAGCGTTTGCCCATGGTCGGACACGTACATCATGGCAGTCATTTGTTTCGTCGATTTCAGCTCGCCGATCACCTGTGAAAGAAACCAATCCGTATACAGAATGGAATTGTCATAGCTGTTGTTCAGCTGAGGTTTCATCGCGACGTCCGTATACGCCGGGTTGGCGATGCCGAAGAGGGACGGCTGCCATTTGTCGAATTCCTTTGGATACCGATGGCTGTAGTTCCAGTGGTTGCCGAGTGTATGCAGCACGATCAGTTTTTTCTTCGATGGATCCTTGATGGCGGCGCGGAGCGGCTCGAGCAGAATCTCGTCATAGCTTGAGTTATTGGTGAATCCGCCCAGATTCAGGAATTCGGTCACATCCGCTTCCTTTGCAAACACCGACACGGGCGTGTCGAATTGGCCATACGACATCTGGTTAGAAAGCCAGTAGGTCTTGAACCCCGCCTCCCTGAACGCCGTCAAGAACGACTTTTCCGAAAACCCGGCCTGTAAACTCTGGCGCGCCGGCTTGCGGGAAACCAGTACCGGTACGGACAAGCGTGTCGCGGAAACCGCAGTCACCACATTCGAAAAGCTGACCAGGTTCTGTTCTTTTTTCAACAGGGGATTGGTTTCGCGCTTATAGCCGTTCAAGCTCCAGCGATCGTAGCGCGACGACTCGCCAATCACCATCACAACCACTTGTGGAATATCGAGCGTGCCGGCCTGATGGGCGCCAAATGTGAATAAACTGCTCTTGTGCGCCAGTTCGGCAAGGTATTTGCGTTCCTTCCAAAACTCATGGCCGCGCAGCGCGAGACCAAACGGCCAGGTCGATCCAAACGTGGTGACGTCAAAGGGAACTTGGGCCCATGCAGACACCTTTGGCAAGCGCGGCTCATGGGCTGGATTTGATGCCATCGCGGATTCGCTGGCCTCGCGAGCGATCTCGCTGCTGCCATCGCTGCTTGCCGGAGCCGATGCGGTCTCGATGCCGAATTCCTGTCCGTACATCCATATTCCCATTCCGCCGGCCAGCACGACAATCGTCGCCCAACGGGAGACATCGTCCCAATCCAGATCGCGCGTCCTGAATGCTGCCTCCCAGCTCAACCACCACCAGGCAATGATGCCAACTGCCACCGCGCCGAGCAGCCATGCTCTGTTCCCGAGAAACTCCAATGCTTCCTTCGGACTCGTCTCGGCAATGATCCCCAGATGATGAGTCGAAATTCCCTGGTTGTAATAGATATTCAGGTAAATCTCGATCGGCAGCGCCAGAAACGCGGGCGTGAGTAGCCAATGAAACCAGGCCGGTCGCTTGAATACTGCCCATATAGCCAGCCATGCGACAAACTCCATCGCAATAACACGCGCAGGATTTTCCACCGGCCGCCCAAATAGCAGCGGCATGAATGGTACCGCTGACAAAGTCAGGTAGGTAAGAAGGATAAAAAGATTGGCCGGACGTAGCTGGGGATGCATGACTTCAATCAAAACCTGTGCCCGCAACGCAAAGTCGCCGCGGAATGCATCAGTTTATGACGAGAAAGTATTTGCTGCCATCAATCCGAGTACCTTGTTGCTGCATTGCGCGGCAACGTCGTCTTCGGGTGAAAGCCGGCGTCAGATGGCTTCGCAGGAAAACCGAAAGCCACGGAAAAGGTTGCACATTCGAACTTCATCGCCTAGTCTGGTTGACGGAGCGCAGTTATGAGGATATACTCGCGAGTTCTCGATTTTAGGCTACCCAAGGCCTAAGCGTTCTTTGGTCAGTTTTCCCGCCTTTCGTAACGCTTATCCCTTTTGCCCCGAATCGAAGCCCTTGGGGCGCAATGATTTCCCCCTCTTGGTTCCGGACAATCGTTTTCGGAGCTGTATTTTTATTAACGTTGTAATTTTGTTGGATTTAGACCGATGCCAACCATCAATCAACTGATTCGCAGGCCGCGGGTTTCCGCTGCTGTGAAGAGCAAATCGCCGGCGCTGGAAAACAGCCCGCAGAAACGCGGCGTTTGCACCCGTGTGTACACCACGACTCCGAAGAAGCCGAACTCGGCGCTCCGTAAGGTTGCCAAGGTACGCCTGACCAACGGTTTCGAAGTCATTTCGTACATCGGTGGTGAAGGCCATAACCTGCAAGAACATAGCGTCGTGCTGATTCGCGGTGGCCGTGTGAAAGACTTGCCGGGTGTGCGTTACCACATGGTGCGTGGCGCGCTGGATACCCAGGGCGTCAAGGATCGCAAGCAGGCCCGTTCGAAGTACGGTGCCAAGCGCGCAAAAGCCGGCGCAGCCAAGAAGTAATCAAGTTTTCCGCAAGGAGGTTCGCCTCCCGGTGCTTCACCGCGCGGATTGTGAGTCGGCCCCGAATGGGTCGAGTAAGTGGATGGTCATGATGGCCTCCGCGAGCGAGCAGCAAACCACTCAGTGCTGCAGCTCAACTGAAGAGTGAAAGGAATCGAAATGCCACGTCGTCGTGAAGTCCCGAAACGGGAAATTCTGCCAGATCCGAAGTTCGGCAATGTTGATGTCGCGAAATTTGTCAACGTCCTGATGCTGTCCGGTAAGAAATCGGTCGCCGAGAACATCATCTACGGTGCGTTTGACCACATCAAGCAAAAATCCGGCAAGGACCCGCTGGAAGTGTTCACCGCCGCAATCAACAATTGCAAGCCGATGGTCGAAGTGAAATCCCGTCGCGTTGGCGGTGCCAACTATCAGGTTCCGGTGGAGGTCCGCCCGGTTCGTCGTATGGCGCTGTCCATGCGCTGGTTGCGCGAAGCCGCCAACAAGCGCAGTGAGAAGTCGATGCCGCAACGTCTGGGTGGCGAATTGATGGAAGCCGCTGAAGGCCGCGGCGGCGCGATGAAGAAGCGTGACGAAGTGCATCGCATGGCAGAAGCCAACAAGGCGTTCTCTCACTTCCGTTTCTGATTGTAATTTGAATAGTAGCCTTCGCATCGTTGAAGGCCCAGCAATGTAAATCGGTCAAAACCGGGCGCATCTCTTGCATAAAGTGGCGCTCGGTTTTCGACCATTAAAAGACTTAGGATTGAATATGGCTCGCAAGACCCCCATCGAGCGCTACCGCAATATCGGTATCTCCGCTCACATCGATGCCGGTAAGACAACCACTACCGAGCGTATCCTGTACTACACCGGTGTTAACCACAAGATCGGTGAAGTGCACGACGGCGCTGCGACCATGGACTGGATGGAGCAGGAGCAAGAGCGCGGCATTACCATTACCTCCGCTGCGACGACCTGCTTCTGGAAGGGCATGGCCAACAACTTCCCCGAGCATCGCATCAACATCATCGATACCCCGGGTCACGTTGACTTCACCATCGAAGTGGAGCGTTCCATGCGTGTGCTCGACGGCGCCTGCATGGTGTATTGCGCAGTGGGTGGCGTGCAGCCGCAGTCCGAAACGGTTTGGCGCCAGGCCAACAAGTACGGCGTGCCGCGTCTCGCATTTGTCAACAAGATGGACCGTACCGGCGCGAACTTCTTCAAGGTCTACGAGCAGATGCGCGCTCGCCTCAAGGCGAACCCGATTCCGGTGCAAGTGCCGATCGGTGCTGAAGAAAACTTCGAAGGCGTGGTGGACCTCGTCAAGATGAAGGCAATCTACTGGGACGACGCTTCCCAAGGCATGAAGTTCGACTACCGCGACATTCCCGAGAACCTGAAGGCCATCTCGGCCGAGTGGCGCGAAAAGATGGTCGAGGCAGCTGCCGAGGCTAACGAAGAACTGATGAACAAGTACCTTGAAGAGGGCGACTTGTCCGAGGCCGAAATCAAGAAGGCGATCCGCATGCGCACTATCGCCGGCGAAATCGTCCCGATGATGTGCGGCACCGCGTTCAAGAACAAGGGCGTGCAAGCGATGCTGGACGCCGTGATCGAATACCTGCCTGCTCCGACGGACATCCCGCCGGTCAAGGGTTTGGACGAGAACGAAGAGCCGGCTGTGCGCAAAGCGGACGACAATGAAAAGTTCTCCGCGCTCGCATTCAAGATCATGACCGACCCGTTCGTCGGCCAGTTGATCTTCTTCCGCGTCTATTCCGGCGTGGTGAATTCCGGCGACACCGTTTACAACCCGGTGAAGGGCAAGAAAGAACGTATCGGCCGCTTGCTGCAGATGCACGCGAACCAGCGCGAAGAAATCAAGGAAGTTCGCGCAGGTGACATCGCCGCTGCGGTTGGCCTGAAAGAAGCAACCACTGGCGAAACCCTGTGTGATCCGGAATCCGTGATCACGCTGGAGCGCATGGTATTCCCGGAGCCGGTAATCTCCCAGGCTGTCGAGCCGAAGACCAAAGCCGACCAGGAAAAAATGGGTATCGCTTTGAATCGTCTTTCGCAGGAAGATCCGTCGTTCCGCGTCAAGACCGACGAAGAGTCCGGCCAGACCATTATTTCCGGTATGGGCGAACTGCACCTCGAAATTATTGTTGACCGTATGCGTCGTGAGTTCGGCGTGGAAGCCACTGTCGGCAAGCCGCAGGTGGCATACCGTGAAACGATTCGCAAGACCTGCGAAGAGATCGAAGGCAAGTTCGTCAAACAGTCCGGCGGTCGTGGTCAATACGGTCACGTCGTTCTGAAGATCGAACCGCAAGAACCCGGCAAGGGCTTTGAGTTCGTCGACGCGATCAAGGGTGGTGTCGTTCCGCGCGAATACATTCCTGCGGTTGAGAAGGGCATTATCGATACGCTTCCGACGGGCGTTATGGCGGGCTACCCGGTTGTCGACGTCAAGGTCACGCTGATCTTCGGTTCCTACCACGACGTGGACTCGAACGAAAACGCGTTCCGCATGGCCGGTTCGATGGCGTTCAAGGATGGCTGCCGCAAGGCCAATCCGGTTCTGCTTGAGCCGATGATGGCAGTTGAAGTCGAAACCCCGGAAGAGAAAATGGGCGATGTGATGGGCGACTTGTCGTCCCGTCGCGGCATGATCCAGGGTATGGACGACATCCCGGGTGGCGGCAAGATTGTTCGCGCCGAAGTTCCGCTGTCCGAAATGTTTGGCTACTCCACCACGCTGCGTTCGCTGACCCAAGGTCGCGCAACGTACACGATGGAATTCAAGCACTACGCAGAAGCGCCGAAGAACGTTGCTGACGCCGTCATCAGCGCCAAGGCCAAGTAAAGCCGATTGCCGGCCGCATTCAGCGGTCGGCAATCGCAATTCAAGACAACTTAACAAATCGTTCTTTTTGAAGGAAATCTAAAATGGCAAAAGGCAAGTTTGAGCGGACGAAGCCGCACGTGAATGTGGGCACGATTGGTCACGTTGACCATGGCAAGACCACGTTGACTGCAGCGATCGCAACCGTGCTGTCGAGCAAGTTCGGCGGCGAAGCGAAGAAATACGACGAAATCGACGCGGCACCGGAAGAAAAGGCGCGCGGCATCACGATCAACACCGCGCACGTCGAATACGAAACTGCCAACCGCCACTACGCGCACGTCGACTGCCCGGGCCACGCCGACTATGTGAAGAACATGATCACCGGCGCCGCACAGATGGACGGTGCGATCCTGGTGTGCTCGGCCGCCGACGGCCCGATGCCGCAAACCCGCGAACACATCCTGCTGGCCCGCCAGGTTGGCGTGCCGTACATCATCGTGTTCCTGAACAAGTGCGACATGGTGGACGACGCCGAGTTGCTCGAGCTGGTCGAAATGGAAGTGCGCGAATTGCTGTCGAAGTACGAATTCCCCGGCGACGATCTGCCGATCATCCGCGGTTCGGCCAAGCTGGCACTCGAAGGCGACAAGGGCGAACTGGGCGAGCAAGCCATCATGAAGCTGGCTGATGCGCTGGACAGCTACATCCCGACACCGGAGCGTGCCATCGACGGCGCCTTCCTGATGCCGGTGGAAGACGTGTTCTCGATCTCTGGCCGCGGTACCGTGGTGACCGGTCGTGTCGAGCGTGGCATCGTCAAGGTCGGCGATGAAATCGAAATCGTCGGCATTCGCGACACCCAGAAGACCACCTGCACGGGCGTGGAAATGTTCCGCAAGCTGCTGGACCAGGGTCAGGCAGGCGACAACGTTGGCGTGCTGCTGCGCGGCACCAAGCGTGAAGACGTCGAGCGTGGCCAGGTGCTGGCCAAGCCGGGTTCGATCACGCCGCACACCCACTTCACGGGCGAGATCTACGTGCTGTCGAAGGAAGAGGGTGGCCGCCACACCCCGTTCTTCAACAACTACCGTCCGCAGTTCTACTTCCGTACCACGGACGTGACGGGCGCGATCGAGCTGCCGAAGGACAAGGAAATGGTAATGCCGGGTGACAACGTTTCGATCACGGTCAAGCTGATCAACCCGATCGCGATGGAAGAAGGCCTGCGCTTCGCAATTCGCGAAGGCGGTCGTACCGTCGGCGCCGGCGTCGTTGCCAAGATCATTGAGTAATTTGGGTGCAGGATTGACTTCCGCTCTTTGATTAAATATTGCCGCGGGTGAGTATTCGCTCGCGGCTCGCTCTTTTAAGGATAAACCATGCAAAACCAGAAAATCCGCATCCGCCTGAAGGCATTCGACTATCGCCTGATCGACCAGTCCGCACTCGAAATCGTGGATACCGCCAAGCGCACCGGCGCCGTAGTAAAAGGCCCCGTTCCGCTGCCGACGCGTATCCAGCGTTTCGACGTGCTGCGCTCCCCGCACGTAAACAAGACGTCGCGTGATCAGTTCGAGATCCGCACACATCAACGCCTGATGGACATCGTCGACCCGACGGACAAGACGGTCGATGCGCTGATGAAGTTGGACCTCCCGGCTGGCGTGGACGTGGAAATCAAGCTGCAGTAATGGATTAAGCATTATGCGACGCACATACCACAATTTTCCATATAAGTGGATTGTGGTATGAAAAAAAGCGGGTTATAATGCTTGGCTTCGGTATTGGCACGGAAGTCCGTGCCAATACGTTTTGGTAGTACAAACATCAGCCCCGCCCAATCGCAGGCGGGAATGGAGAAAACAATGAGCCTGGGCCTTGTTGGTCGCAAGGTTGGTATGATGCGCATCTTCACGGATGACGGGGATACGATTCCTGTAACCGTGCTGGACGTGTCAAACAACCGCGTGACGCAAATCAAAACTGACGAAACAGATGGCTATACCGCTGTTCAAGTCACCTTCGGTCAGCGCCGTGCTTCCCGCGTCAATAAAGCGGCGGCCGGTCACCTCGCGAAAGCGGGCGTGGAAGCTGGTACTATCCTCAAAGAATTCCGTATCGACGCAGCCAAGGCTGCTGAACTGAAAGCCGGCGACAACATCGCTGCAAGCATGTTCGAAGCCGGTCAGAAAGTGGACGTGCAAGGTGTGTCCATCGGTAAGGGCTATGCGGGTACGATCAAGCGCTACAACTTCAGTTCTGGCCGCGCTACCCACGGTAACTCGCGTTCGCACAATGTGCCTGGTTCTATCGGTATGGCGCAGGACCCGGGGCGTGTGTTTCCAGGTAAGCGCATGACCGGTCATCTTGGTGATGTCGTCACCACTGTGCAAAACCTCGAAATCGCTCGCGTTGACGCTGAGCGCCAGCTGCTGCTGGTCAAGGGTGCCGTGCCCGGTGCAAAGAACGGTCAAGTGATCGTTCGTCCCGCCGTCAAAGTTAAAGCAAAGAAGGGAGCCTAATCGATGGACCTGAAGCTCCTGAATGACCAAGGTCAAGCTGCTTCGAATGTTGCTGCGCCAGATACCATTTTTGGCCGTGATTATAACGAAGCGTTGATTCACCAGGTCGTGGTTGCATACCAAGCAAATGCGCGCAGCGGCAACCGCAAGCAAAAAGATCGTGAAGAAGTAAGCCACACGACCAAGAAGCCGTGGCGCCAAAAAGGCACCGGCCGCGCTCGTGCAGGTATGTCCTCTTCGCCACTGTGGCGCGGCGGCGGTCGTATCTTCCCGAATAGCCCGGACGAAAACTTCTCGCACAAAGTCAACAAGAAGATGTATCGCGCAGGTGTCTGCTCGATCCTCTCCCAGTTGGCACGCGAGGGCCGCTTGTCGGTGGTGGAGAGCCTCTCCGTCGATGCGCCGAAGACCAAGCTGCTGGCGCAAAAGCTGAAGGGTATGGGGCTGGACTCCGTGCTGGTTATTACCGATAACCTCGACGAAAACCTGTTGCTGGCTTCCCGCAATCTGCCGAACGTGCTGGTTGTCGAGCCGCGTCATGCTGATCCCGTTTCGCTGGTGTTCTACAAGAAAGTTCTGATCACCAAGCCGGCATTGGCAAAGATTGAGGAGATGCTGGCATGAGCGCGATCGTTAAGCACAGCGAAGAACGTTTGATGAAGGTGCTGCTCGCTCCGGTGATTTCGGAGAAGGCTACTTTCGTTGCTGAGAAAAATGAGCAAGTTGTTTTCCGTGTCGCTCCAGACGCAACCAAGCCTGAGATCAAGGCAGCTGTTGAGCTGTTGTTCAAGGTGCAGGTGGAGTCGGTTCAAGTCGTGAATCGCCAAGGCAAGCAAAAGCGTGCCGGTCGTTTCACTGGCCGCCGTAATCACACGCGTCAGGCTTATGTCTGCCTGAAACCGGGCCAGGAAATCAACTTCACCGAGGAGGCTAAATAATGGCACTCGTGAAAATGAAACCGACGTCGGCCGGTCGCCGCGGGATGGTCAAGGTCGTTAATCCCGATCTGTACAAAGGCCGTCCGTTTGCAGCCCTCGTCGAAAAGAAATCGAAGACCGCTGGTCGTAACAACAATGGTCACATCACCACCCGCCACATTGGCGGTGGTCACAAGCATCACTACCGCGTTGTTGACTTCCGTCGCAACAAGGACGGCATTCCGGCGAAGGTCGAGCGTCTTGAATATGATCCGAACCGTAGCGCGCATATCGCTCTGTTGTGCTATGCCGACGGTGAGCGTCGCTACATCATCGCTCCGAAGGGCGTCGCTGTAGGCGATCAACTGATGAATGGTTCCGAGGCTCCTATCAAGTCTGGTAACTGCCTGCCGATTCGCAATATTCCGGTCGGCACAACCATGCACTGTGTTGAAATGCTGCCGGGTAAGGGCGCGCAAATGGCGCGCACGGCTGGCGCCGGTGTGGTTCTGATGGCGCGCGAAGGCACTTATGCTCAAGTTCGTTTGCGTTCCGGCGAAGTACGTCGCGTGCATATCGAATGCCGTGCAACAGTTGGTGAGGTCGGCAACGGCGAACACAACCTGCGCAAGATTGGCAAGGCTGGTGCGACCCGCTGGCGCGGCATCCGCCCAACGGTTCGGGGCGTGGTAATGAACCCGATCGACCACCCGCACGGTGGTGGCGAAGGGCGCACTTCCGCTGGTCGTCATCCGGTTTCGCCATGGGGCCAGCAGACCAAGGGCAAGAAGACGCGTAGCAACAAGCGCACGACTTCGATGATCGTCTCTCGCCGTGGCAAGAAATAAGGGGTAACACATGACACGTTCATTGAAAAAAGGGCCGTTCTGTGACGCCCACCTGATCAAAAAGGTCGAAGCCGCTCAGGCGTCGAAAGACAAGAAGCCGATCAAGACCTGGTCCCGCCGCTCGACGATCATGCCGGACTTTATCGGCTTGACAATCGCGGTGCATAACGGCAAGCAGCATGTGCCGGTCTATGTTTCTGAGAACATGGTTGGTCACAAGCTCGGCGAATTCGCGCTGACCCGTACGTTCAAGGGTCACGCCGCTGACAAGAAGGCTAAGAAATAAGGTCCGATATGGAAACTAAAGCTACCCTCCGTGGCGCGCGCCTGTCGGCCCAAAAAGGCCGCCTTGTCGCCGATCTGATCCGCGGTAAAAAAGTTGATCAAGCGTTGAACATCCTCGCCTTCAGCCCGAAAAAAGGCGCGGTCCTCATCAAGCAGGTTCTGGAGTCCGCAATTGCGAACGCCGAACACAACGATGGTGCGGATATCGACGAGCTGAAGGTGACGACGATCTACGTCGAAAAAGGTACGGTCATGAAGCGCTTCATCGCGCGCGCTAAAGGCCGTGGTGATCGCTTCTCGAAGCAAACCTGTCACATCTACGTGACTGTCGGTAACTAAGGAGTCACGATGGGACAGAAAATTCATCCGACCGGCTTCCGTCTTTCGGTTACGCGAAATTGGGGTTCCCGCTGGTACGCTGGCAATAGCAATTTTGCCACGATGCTCAACGAAGATCTCGACGTTCGTGCTTACTTGAAGAAGAAGCTGAAGAACGCATCCGTAGGCCGTATCGTCATCGAGCGCCCGGCGAAGAACGCACGCATCACCATTTACAGCTCCCGTCCAGGCGTTGTCATTGGCAAGAAGGGCGAAGATATCGAAATTCTGAAGTCCGACCTCACCAAGCTGATGGGTGTGCCGGTTCACGTCAATATCGAAGAAATTCGTAAGCCGGAAGTCGACGCGCAGCTGATCGCCGATTCGATTGCGCAACAACTCGAAAAGCGCATCATGTTCCGCCGTGCGATGAAGCGCGCAATGCAAAATGCAATGCGCCTCGGCGCGCAAGGCATCAAGATCATGTCTTCCGGCCGCCTGAATGGTATTGAAATCGCTCGCAAGGAATGGTATCGCGAAGGCCGCGTGCCTCTTCACACCTTGCGTGCCGATATCGATTACGGTTTCGGTGAAGCGGAAACAACCTATGGCATCATCGGCATCAAGGTCTGGGTCTATAAGGGCGATCGACTTGCCAGCGGCGAGGCCCCGACGATTGAAGCGCCGGCTGACGAAGAGAAGAAGCGCCGTGGCCCGCGTCGTGACGATGGAAAGCCGGGCGGACGTCCGCGCGCCAAGAAGCCTGAGGGCTCCGAGGGCAGTTCGGCCACTACACCGGCTGCCAAGCGCGTCCGTGCCCCGAAAAAGGCTGACGGCGCGGCACCGGCTGAGAAAGCAGGAGAATAATCATGCTGCAACCAGCACGCAGAAAATATCGTAAAGAGCAAAAAGGCCGCAACAAGGGCATTTCGCATGAACGTGGCACCGCGGTCTCCTTTGGTGAATTCGGTCTGAAGGCAATCGGCCGTGGTCGTATCACGGCGCGCCAGATTGAAGCGGCGCGTCGTGCGATGACCCGTCACATCAAGCGCGGTGGTCGTATCTGGATCCGCATTTTCCCGGACAAGCCGATTTCGCAGAAGCCGGCTGAAGTGCGTATGGGTAATGGTAAGGGCAACCCCGAGTACTACGTGGCTGAAATCCAGCCGGGCAAGGTGTTGTACGAAATGGACGGCGTTGATGAAGCACTGGCACGCGAGGCATTCCGCTTGGCTGCCGCCAAGTTGCCGCTCGCGACCACGTTTGTGCTCCGCCAAGTCGGACAATAACAGGAGTGAAATATGAAAGCATCTGAACTCCGCGGCAAGGATCAGCCGGCTCTCCAAAAAGAGCTTAACGAGTTGCTCAAGGCGCAGTTTGGCCTGCGTATGCAAATCGCCACGCAGCAGCTGAACAACACCGCACAACTCAAGAAGGTGCGCCGCGATATCGCGCGCGTGAAGACGGTCATGAATCAGAAGGACGCCAAGTAATGAACGATCAAGTGAAACAGTCGCTCAAGCGCACATTGATTGGCAAGGTGGTCTCCGACAAGATGGACAAGACCGTCACCGTTCTGGTCGAGCGCCGCGTCAAGCATCCGCTGTACGGCAAAATCGTGGTGCGTTCGAATAAATATCACGCGCACGACGAGGCTAACCAGGCGAAAGAAGGCGACACTGTTGAGATTCAAGAGGGTCGCCCAATTTCAAAGACGAAAGCATGGTCTGTGACTCGCGTGGTCCAGGTCGCGCAGATCGTCTGAAAATAGTAGTTGCGAGCCCGGCATTTTACTGTCATAATGCTGGGCTTGGTTCTTGCAAAGCTTCTTTGGCAGGAGCCTGTTGCAGTGCCCTGCAGTTCGAAAAGTCGCGCAGTTAGCAATTGCGCTGCAGTAGTTTTTGTAACCGTCCACCTAATCGGCACGGCTTAGCTAAGTCGGCTGACAGGACCAAGACTGACCGCAAGCCCGCGTGGGCGGTTGAGCGGATTAAGTTGGGAAAGAAAATACTATGATTCAAACTGAAAGCCGGCTCGAAGTAGCCGACAACACGGGTGCGCGTGAAGTCATGTGCATTAAGGTGCTGGGTGGTTCAAAGCGCCGCTATGCCAGCATTGGCGACGTTATCAAGGTGACTGTTAAAGTTGCGGCGCCACGTGGTCGTGTAAAAAAAGGCGAAATCTATAACGCCGTGGTCGTCCGTACTGCTAAAGGTGTGCGTCGTCAAGATGGTTCGCTGGTTAAGTTCGATGGCAATGCAGCTGTGTTGCTGAATAACAAGCTTGAGCCGATCGGCACGCGTATTTTTGGGCCCGTAACGCGCGAGTTGCGTACGGAGCGCTTCATGAAGATCGTGTCGCTCGCACCCGAAGTTCTGTAAGGAGTCGTCATGGATAAGATTCGAAAAAACGACGAAGTCATCGTCCTGGCCGGTAAGGATAAGGGTAAGCGCGGCGTGGTCAAGCAACGTGTAGGCGCCGACTACGTCGTGGTTGAGGGTGTCAACGTAGCCAAGAAGGCGATGCGGCCGAACCCGATGACTGGTACAACTGGTGGCATCGTTGACAAACTGATGCCGATTCACGTGTCCAACGTTGCATTGTTCAATGCGGCGACTGGCAAGGCAGATCGCGTGGGCGTCAAAGAAGTGGATGGTAACAAGGTTCGCGTCTTTAAGTCCAATGGCGAAGTCGTTAAGGTGTAAGGCATCATGGCCCGTCTCCAACAATTCTATAAAGATAAAGTCGTCGCCGACTTGACCGGCAAGTTTGGTTATAAGTCCGTGATGGAAGTCCCGCGTCTGACCAAGATCACCCTGAATATGGGCTTGTCGGAAGCGGTTGCTGACAAGAAGATCATCGAGCACGCAGTCGGCGATTTGACCAAGATTGCAGGTCAGAAGCCGGTGGTGACGAAAGCTCGCAAGGCAATTGCAGGCTTCAAGATCCGCGAGGGCTATCCGATTGGCTGCATGGTGACTCTCCGCGGTGCGCGCATGTACGAGTTCTTGGATCGTCTGATTACCGTTGCGCTGCCCCGCGTGCGTGATTTCCGAGGCGTTTCGGGTCGCGCGTTTGACGGTCGTGGCAATTACAACATCGGTGTGAAAGAGCAGATCATTTTCCCCGAGATCGAGTACGACAAGATTGACGCGCTTCGTGGGATGAATATCAGCATTACCACGACTGCGAAGACCGACGACGAAGCGAAAGCGCTCCTCGCCGCATTTAAATTTCCGTTCAGAAACTGAGGCTGCCATGGCAAAACTGGCACTGATTAACCGTGAACAAAAGCGCGCTGACTTGGTGAAGAAGTTCGCTGCCAAGCGCGCTGAGTTGAAGGCAATCATCGACGATCAAACGAAATCGGAAGAAGAGCGCTACGAAGCGCGCCTGAAATTACAGGCACTGCCGCGCAACTCTAATCCGACCCGTCAGCGCAACCGTTGCACACTGACCGGTCGTCCGCGCGGGACCTTCCGCAAGTTCGGTTTGGCTCGTATCAAGCTCCGTGAGATCGCTATGCGTGGCGAGATTCCGGGTATGACTAAAGCTAGCTGGTAATAGGAGAACAAGCAATGAGTATGAGCGATCCTATCGCCGATATGCTGACCCGCATCCGCAATGCCCAAGGTGTACAGAAGACCACGGTTGCAATGCCGTCGTCCAAGGTCAAGGTGGCAATTGCCAGCGTTCTGAGGGACGAGGGTTATATTGAAGATTTCGCAGTATCCGACGCGGACGGCAAGGCGGAGCTGAAGATTGGTCTGAAGTACTATGCCGGCCGTCCTGTTATCGAGCGTCTCGAGCGTGTATCGCGCCCTGGCCTTCGCATTTACAAAGGCAAGGACGAGATTCCCCAGGTTATGAACGGGCTCGGCGTGGCAATCGTGTCAACGCCGAAGGGTGTGATGACAGACCGCAAAGCGCGCGCGACCGGTGTCGGTGGCGAAGTTATTTGCTACGTGGCCTAAGGAGTGCAAGATGTCTCGTGTAGGTAAAATGCCGATTGCACTGCCGAAGGACGCGGAAGCGACCATCAGCGCAGAGCAAATTACAGTTAAAGGCCCGCTGGGCACACTTAGCCAAGGCCTGAATGGCTTGGTCAAGATCGAAAACGACAACGGTACCCTGAAGTTCTCTCCGGCGAATGATAGCCGCGAAGCGAACGCGATGTCGGGCACGCTGCGTGCGTTGGTCAATAACATGGTCAATGGCGTCACCAAGGGCTTTGAGAAGAAGCTTTCGCTGGTCGGTGTGGGCTTCCGTGCGCAGGCGCAAGGTGATAAGTTGAACCTGTCACTCGGTTTTTCGCATCCGGTCGTGCATCAGATGCCCGCTGGCGTCAAGTGTGAGACTCCTACCCAAACCGAAATCCTGATCAAGGGTGTCGACAAGCAGAGGGTCGGGCAGACAGCTGCCGAAGTTCGTGCTTACCGTAGTCCTGAGCCTTACAAGGGCAAGGGCGTTCGCTATGCGGACGAAGTGGTAACGCTCAAAGAAACCAAGAAGAAGTAATAGGGGTTGACGATGGACAAGAAACAATCACGTCTGCGCCGCGCACGCCAAACTCGCGCGAAGATCGCGGAGTTGAAGGTGAATCGCCTGGCCGTGCATCGCACCAACCTGCACATTTACGCAAACATCATCGGTCCGGATGCCAAGGTGCTGGCCTCTGCCTCTACGCTGGAAGCGGAAGTGCGTCAGGAATTGGCTGGAAAGTCGGGCAAAGGCGGAAACGCCGCTGCCGCAGCCTTGGTGGGCAAGCGCGTGGCAGAGAAGGCTTTGAAGGCTGGAATCTCCGAAGTCGCGTTCGACCGTTCCGGTTTCCGCTACCACGGCCGTGTCAAGGCGGTGGCGGAGGCGGCTCGCGAAGCCGGTCTGAAGTTCTAAGGAAGAATCGTCATGGCAAAAATGCAAGCAAAGACGCAGCAGGGCGAAGAGCGCGACGATGGTATGCGCGAAAAGATGATCGCGGTCAACCGTGTAACCAAGGTTGTCAAGGGTGGACGCATCATGGGTTTTGCTGCACTGACAGTGGTTGGTGACGGCGACGGACGTATCGGAATGGGTAAGGGGAAGTCCAAAGAAGTTCCCGTTGCCGTTCAAAAGGCGATGGAAGAAGCCCGTCGCAAGATGATCAAAGTGACATTGAAGAATGGAACGCTGCAGCACACGGTTACTGGAAAACACGGTGCATCGACAGTCATGATCTCGCCGGCAAAGGATGGTACCGGTGTGATCGCAGGTGGTCCGATGCGTGCAATTTTTGATGTGATGGGCGTGACGAATGTTGTCGCGAAATCCTACGGCTCGACGAATCCATACAACATGGTTCGTGCGACGCTGAACGGTTTGGCGAGCATGAGCACTCCTTCCGAGATCGCAGCCAAGCGTGGCAAGTCGGTTGAAGAAATTCTGGGTTAAGGTGATCCGAATGGCAAACACTATCAAAGTGAAGCTGGTCAAAGGTTTGATCGGAACACGTCAGGACCATCGGGCGACAGTACGCGGCCTTGGTCTGCGTCGTGTGAACTCGGTCTCGGAACTGCAAGACACGCCAGCTGTTCGCGGCATGATCAACAAGGTTTCGTATCTCGTGAAAGTGGTGTCGTAAGCCTTGGGCTTGCGAACGGAGCAAATCATGGAATTGAATAATATCCAACCGGCAGATGGCGCAAAGCACGCAAAGCGGCGCGTCGGACGTGGCATCGGCTCGGGTCTGGGCAAGACTGCCGGCCGTGGTCACAAAGGGCAGAAATCCCGCTCGGGCGGTTTTCACAAGGTCGGCTTTGAAGGCGGTCAGATGCCGCTCCAACGCCGCTTGCCGAAGCGTGGCTTTAAGTCGTTGGCAACCCCGTTTAAGGCCGAGGTTCGTTTGGGCGACCTCGATAAACTGCCAGTTGCGGAAATCGATGTTCTGGCGCTGAAGCAAGCCGGTCTCGTTTCCGAGTTGGCGCGAGTAGTGCGTATCATCAAGGCCGGTGAAATCAGCAAGAAGATTTCGGTGAAGGGCTTGATCGCTACTAAGGGTGCCAAGGCGGCAATTGAAGCAGCCGGTGGTTCGGTTGCTTAACAACTTACCGGTTTGTTCGGAGCACTAATTGGCGACGACACCTCAACTCGCTAAGAGCGCTGCAAGCGGTTTTCCATGGGGGCGCCTATGGTTTCTGCTTGCTGCTCTAGTTGTTTATCGTATCGGTGCGCATATTCCCGTACCGGGGATCGATCCAACGCAGTTGTCTGAGCTATTCAAACAAAACCAGGGGGGTATCCTGGGAATGTTTAATATGTTCTCCGGCGGTGCGTTGTCGCGCTTTACTATTTTCGCGCTAGGAATCATGCCGTACATTTCGGCATCGATCATCATGCAGCTGATGTCGATCGTATCGCCGCAGCTCGAAGCGCTAAAGAAGGAAGGTGAGGCCGGTCGTCGAAAGATAACGCAATATACTCGTTACGGTACTCTGGTATTGGCTACATTCCAGGCACTCGGCATTGCGGTGGCTCTGGAGTCGCAACCCGGGCTCGTACTGGACGCGGGGCTCGCATTTCGCTTGACCACCGTCGTAACCCTGGTTACCGGAACAATGTTCTTGATGTGGCTAGGCGAACAGATTACTGAACGCGGCTTGGGTAACGGCATTTCGATCATTATTTTTGCCGGTATTGCGGCTGGATTGCCGAACGCAATCGGCGGACTGTTCGAACTGGTGCGAACTGGTTCGATGAATGCGTTGTCGGCGATCTTGATTTGCGTGATTGTTGCCGCCGTTACGTTCCTCGTGGTCTTTATCGAACGAGGTCAACGCAAGATTCTGGTGAACTACGCGAAACGTCAGGTTGGAAACAAGATTTATGGCGGACAGAGCAGCCATCTGCCCTTGAAGCTCAATATGTCCGGCGTGATTCCACCAATTTTCGCGTCGTCGATTATCTTGTTTCCGGCGACGATTACGAGTTGGTTTACCTCCGGTGATACTTCGAACTCGTTTGTGCGATTTCTGAAGGATTTGGCTGCCTCCTTGGCGCCAGGTGAGCCGATTCACGCGTTGCTGTATGCAATAGCGATCGTGTTCTTCTGCTTTTTTTATACCGCCTTGGTATTTAACAGCAAAGAGACGGCAGACAATTTGAAGAAGAGTGGTGCGTTTGTTCCGGGTATTCGACCGGGCGACCAGACAGCGCGATACATCGACAAGATCTTGATGCGTTTGACGCTGGTGGGCGCGGTATATATCACGTTGGTGTGCTTGTTACCGGAATTTCTGATCGCGCGCTGGAAGGTGCCGTTCTATTTCGGCGGGACGTCGCTGTTAATTATCGTCGTGGTGACGATGGATTTCATGGCACAGGTACAGAATTACGTGATGTCGCAGCAATACGAATCGCTGCTACGTAAAGCGAATTTCAAGGGCGGTATGCCGATGCGCTAGGCGATCGACGGCCCAGGAGAACGAGCAGAGCGAATGGCAAAAGACGACGTAATTCAGATGCAGGGTGAGATTCTCGAGAATCTTCCGAATGCAACATTTCGAGTCAAGTTGGAAAACGGGCACGTGGTTCTCGGGCACATTTCCGGGAAGATGCGGATGAACTATATCCGGATTCTCCCAGGGGATAAAGTGACAGTGGAATTGACGCCTTATGATTTGAGCCGGGCACGCATCGTGTTCCGCACGAAGTAAGTAACAAGTAACCAGAGCTGAAAGAAAGAGGGCAAAAATGAAAGTGCTCGCATCAGTCAAGCGGATTTGCCGCAACTGTAAGATCATTAAGCGCAAAGGCGTCGTTCGTGTTATCTGCACAGAACCACGCCATAAGCAGCGCCAGGGTTAATTAACGTTATTGATTGAGGAATAACGAATGGCACGTATTGCAGGGGTGAATATCCCCAATCACCAACACACCGTTATCGGCTTGACAGCGATTTATGGTATTGGCCGTCCGCGCGCGCAGGAAATTTGCGACCAGACGGGAGTTCCGTCCACGAAGAAGGTCAAGGATCTGGATGATAACGAACTGGAAAAGCTGCGCGACGCGATCGGCAAGTTCGTCGTCGAAGGTGACCTGCGTCGTGAAGTCTCGATGAACATCAAGCGCTTGATGGATTTGGGTTGCTACCGCGGCCTGCGCCATCGCAAGGGCCTTCCGTGCCGTGGTCAGCGCACGCGCACCAATGCTCGCACCCGCAAAGGTCCGCGCAAGGCAGCTCAGTCGCTGAAGAAATAAGCCAGCGCAGTTTGACTCGTAGTCGGATTCAAGGAAATTAAAATGGCAAAAGCCCCGAATAGCGCCGCAGCAGCCCGCGTGCGAAAGAAAGTTAAGAAGAATGTTGCCGAAGGCATCGCGCATATTCATGCGTCCTTCAACAACACCATCATCACCATTACTGACCGTCAAGGCAATGCACTGTCTTGGGCGACCTCCGGTGGTGCAGGCTTCAAAGGTTCGCGTAAATCGACCCCATTCGCAGCACAGGTTGCGGCTGAAGCAGCCGGCAAAGTTGCAATTGAGTGTGGCGTGAAGAATCTTGAGGTTCGCATCAAGGGGCCCGGCCCGGGCCGTGAGTCGGCGGTTCGTGCCTTGAACGGCCTCGGCATCAAGATCACGCAGATTCAGGACGTAACACCGGTGCCGCATAACGGCTGCCGTCCGCCGAAGCGCCGCCGCATCTAAGTGCAGGCGGACTAGGTACTAGTCCTTGAAGTCGCAAGTCGCCCGCCAAGACTCTTGGCGGGTTTTGTTCTTAAGACCACTGTCTGGCCGAGCTTAGGTCAGACTAGCGCCTGGCAGATTTGGCATCACGCTTGATCTGGTCGGGGCGTCATTTAAAAAAAGGAAATTAACGTGGCACGTTATATCGGACCGAAAGCAAAACTGTCCCGTCGCGAAGGGACTGACCTTTTTCTGAAGAGCGCTCGTCGCTCGCTGGACTCAAAGTGCAAGCTGGACTCCAAACCGGGTCAGCACGGCCGCACCTCTGGTGCGCGCACTTCCGATTACGGCAACCAACTGCGCGAAAAGCAGAAGGTTAAGCGCATGTATGGCATTCTTGAGCGCCAGTTCCGCCGTTATTTCGCCGAAGCGGATCGCCGCAAGGGTAACACCGGCGAAAACTTGCTGAAGCTGCTCGAATCCCGCCTTGATAACGTCGCATACCGCATGGGTTTCGGCTCTACACGCGCAGAAGCACGCCAACTGGTGAGCCACAAGGCATTTACAGTCAACGGTTCGGTTGTCAATATCGCTTCTTTCCAGGTGCGTGCCGGTGACATCGTCGCCGTGCGCGAGAAGGCGAAGAAACAGGCTCGCATTATCGAGGCACTGTCTCTGGCCGAGCAAAGCGGGATGCCGTCGTGGGTATCCGTCGATGCCAAGAAGATGGAAGGCACCTTCAAGTCCATGCCGGACCGCGGCGAGATCGCCAACGATGTCAATGAATCGCTGATCGTCGAATTGTATTCCCGTTAATTTTGATTTCCCCTGCCCCGTTAAAAATGGGGCAGGATTCTTTGTAATGCCATCAGCCTTATCGGTGTAACGAGCCGAGGGTATTGAAAAGGACATTTCATGCAAAACAGCCTGTTGAAACCCCGAATTATCGAAGTTGAGGCACTCGGTGCCGGTCACGCCAAAGTCGTCATGGAGCCGTTCGAGCGCGGCTACGGCCACACGCTCGGTAACGCACTGCGTCGCGTGCTGTTGTCGTCAATGGTTGGATATGCGCCGACCGAGGTAACGATCGCTGGTGTGGTGCACGAGTACTCATCTCTGGATGGGGTGCAGGAAGACGTCGTTGATATGCTGTTGAACCTGAAAGGTGTCGTGTTCAAATTGCATAACCGCGACGAGGTGACACTGACTTTGAAGAAGGACGGCGAGGGTGCAGTGTTGGCATCTGATATCGACCTGCCGCACGATGTTGAGCTGATCAACCCGGATCATGTCATCGCGCATCTAACTGCGGGTGGCAAACTGGACATGCAAATCAAGGTCGAAAAGGGCCGCGGCTATGTCCCGGGCAATGTGCGTCGGCTCTCGGAAGACGCAAACAAGACCATTGGCCGGATCGTCCTGGATGCATCGTTCTCGCCGGTTCGCCGCGTTTCGTATGCTGTCGAATCTGCGCGCGTGGAACAGCGTACCGACCTCGACAAGCTGGTCATGAATATCGAGACCAACGGTGTGATCTCGCCGGAAGAAGCGATTCGCCAGTCCGCACGCGTGCTGGTGGACCAACTGAACGTGTTTGCCGCACTCGAAGGCACGGAAGCAGCAGCTGAAGCACCGTCGCGTGCTCCGTCGGTTGATCCTATCCTTCTGCGCCCGGTCGACGATCTGGAACTCACAGTTCGCTCTGCGAATTGCCTCAAGGCCGAAAATATTTACTACATCGGTGATTTGATCCAGCGCAGCGAAAATGAATTGCTCAAGACGCCGAACCTCGGTCGCAAATCGCTGAATGAGATCAAGGAAGTGCTCGCATCCCGCGGTCTGACCTTGGGTATGAAGCTGGAAAACTGGCCGCCTGCTGGCCTTGAGAAGTAAGTCATCCGGGAGCGTCCCTTAGGGCGCTTCCGATTGAAGTTGCTTTACCGACTTGGAAATATCAAACACTGAAATACCGGCCCGCGACCGGCTAACCCGGTCGATAGAAGAGCTGGACCTAAAACTGAAAAATAGAAAGGAAATACCATGCGCCACCGTCACGGCCTCCGCAAACTGAATCGTACATCCTCGCATCGTCTCGCGATGCTGCGCAACATGACCGTTTCCCTGCTGCGTCACGAAGCAATCAAGACAACTTTGCCGAAGGCAAAAGAATTGCGCCGCGTTGTCGAGCCAATCCTCACGCTTGGCAAGACCGATAATCTGTCGAATAAGCGCCTCGCCTTCAGCCGTCTGCGTGATCGCGAAATCGTCGGTAAGCTGTTCTCCGAGCTTGGCCCGCGTTATGCCGCTCGTAATGGCGGTTACGTCCGTATCCTGAAGATGGGCTTCCGTCAGGGCGATAATGCGCCGATGGCATTTGTTGAGCTGGTGGACCGTCCGGAAATCAGCGATGCGGCAGAAGTGCCGACCGCTGAGTAATTCGCACGTCTTTCCGCAGAAGAAAAGCCAGGCAATGCCTGGCTTTTTTGCTTTGATGCGACGCTGGCTGTTCAGATAATTTGCGGCCTCATGCAGCGCGCTAGGCAGGCGCGTGGGACTTGTTTTTTTTGTGGCAAGATGTTCGTTTTCGATGGGATGAAGTTAGTGCATGCTTGAAACCAGCATTCTGTCAGTTGTCAATCTTCGTAAGTCATACGGCAATGGTGCTGCGCGCAGCCTCGTGGTTGATGGCTTATCCTTCAGCCTTCGTCGCGGGGAGTGTTACGGTCTGCTCGGCCCAAATGGTGCGGGGAAGACGACGACTTTGCGTTTGTGTCTGGGACTGACGGCGCCGGATAGCGGCGAGATTGTTCTTGTCGGTCGGCGTATACCGCAGGAGGCTCGCGCCGCACGTCTGCGAGTCGGGGTTGTTCCTCAGGCCGACAATCTTGATCCCGACTTCACGGTGGCTGAAAACCTTCTCGTATTCGGCAGGTACTTCGGGATGAGCGACGACGAGATTGCTGCACGGATTCCGAAGCTGCTGGAGTTTGCCAATTTGACTGCGAAGAAGGATGCGAATATCGGTGAACTTTCAGGCGGCATGAAGCGCCGCCTCACGCTTGCCCGGGCGCTGATTAACGACCCGGACCTGATCTTCATGGACGAACCTACAACCGGACTTGATCCGCAGGCGCGGCACATGATTTGGGACAGGTTGAAGACGCTTCTCGCCGAAGGCAAGACGATTGTTCTGACCACGCACTTCATGGATGAAGCAGAACGCCTTTGTGACCGACTGGCCGTGATCGATCACGGGCAGATGATTGCGGAAGGCTCTCCCCGCGATCTCATCGGGCAACATATCGAGGCGGAAGTGGTCGAAGTGTATGGTGACAATGCGCGTGCCTGGGGTGATGCTGAAGGGCGTGAAAAATCGGCACGAATCGAAGTGAGCGGCGAGACCGTGTTCTGCTATACCAACGATGCGCAGCCCCTGCTGGCAAGCTTGCATAGTATGCAGGGCGTGCGGTATTTGCATCGGCCGGCAAACCTGGAAGATTTGTTCCTGAAGCTGACCGGAAGGGAAATGAGAGACTGAGATGAGTGCAACGGTATACGCTTTGCCGGGTTTCTCGCTGCGTTTTTTTCCGATATGGCAGCGTAATTTTCTGGTTTGGAAAAAGCTCGCGTTTGCCAGCATTCTCGGCAATATCGCCGATCCTCTGATTACATTGGTAGCCTTCGGTTATGGCTTGGGCAGTCTGCTGCACACGGTGAACGGGATTCCCTACATTCAGTTCCTGGCATCCGGCTCGATCTGCATGTCCATCATGATGGCGGCGTCGTTTGAAACGCTTTACTCGGCGTTTTCGCGCATGCATGTCCAGAAGACGTGGGATGCGTTGCTGAATGCACCCTTGGCGCTGGACGACGTGGTGCTTGCCGAAATGCTATGGGCAGCGACAAAGTCACTGTTTTCCGGTATTGCCATTCTGCTGGTGATCTTCATGTTGGGAATAGGTCTTCATCCTCATGTGCTATTGGTACCGCCATTACTGTTTCTAATCGGAATGACTTTTGCATCGGTAGGTTTGATTGTGAACGCACTTGCACGTGGGTATGATTTCTTTACCTACTATTTCACTCTCGTGTTAACGCCGATGATTTTTCTGTCCGGAGTGTATTATCCAACTGAGCAATTACCGGCATGGCTGCAGATCTTCGCCAAGATCTTGCCGCTCGGCGCCGCGGTGAACCTGATTCGCCCCCTGATACTCGGCCAACTGCCCACGGCACCATGGATGCACATTGGTGTATTGATTGCGTATTGCGCGGGCGGCTTCTATATCGCGACCATCCTGACTCGCCGCCGGCTGCTGAAATGATCGTCAATTTTCGAACGAGGAATGGCAAATGCAACAAGCGCTGCTGGTCCTGACCAACGTTCCGGACGAAACGACAGCGCATGCAATCGCACGGCGCCTGGTTGAGAGCCGGTTTGCCGCGTGCGTCAATCTGTTGCCGGCCGTGCGCTCTGTGTACCAATGGCAAGGAGTGGTTGAGGAAGCGGGTGAGGTGACCATGCTGATCAAGACGACACAGGCGCGTTACGCGGAATTGGAGGCTGCGATCAAGGCTGCACATCCCTATGAGGTCCCCGAAGTTATTGCCGTTCCGATCACTGCCGGATTGCCGGAGTACTTGAACTGGGTTGCTTCTGAAACAAAGAAAGAACTGAATGTTTAGTTTATTGAGCCAGCGTGCGGGCGGACAGTTGTTGAACCGCCTTGCTGCCATCCTTGTTGCCGTGCTTGCACTCTTTCTTGCGCCCTTGTCGCATGCTGAAGCTGATTTTCTCGATCCCGAGATGGCCTTCCAGTTTTCCGCACGCATGCCCGATGCGAAGTCGATTGAGGTCACTTACAAGATTGCCGATGGATACTACATGTATCACGACCGCTATGCGTTCAAGGCGGAAGGGGCGACGCTGGGACTGCCGCTTATTCCACCCGGCAAGGTGAAGTTCGACGAGACATTTCAGAAAGATGTAGAGACCCATCGGAAAGTTGTCGTGATGACGATTCCGGTCGAGGCGTCCGGCCCGTTTACACTGAAGGTGACCGGTCAGGGATGCGCGGATAAAGGCCTGTGCTATCCGCCAATGGAATCGAGGGCGAGCTTGTCACCGATTGGCGCTGCGGTGTCCGGCAATGTCGGAGCGAAGGAAAGCGGAAGTGCCGGCATTAGTCGCACGAACGCGCCGGGCGAGAGCGAGATGGGGCGCATCGAGGCATCGCTGCAAAGCGGCAAGCTGCTGGCAATTTTGCCCTTGTTCCTCGTGCTCGGACTGGGTTTGGCCTTTACGCCCTGTGTCTTGCCGATGGTGCCGATTCTGTCCTCGATCATCGTTGGCGAGGGTGCTCATGTCAGCCGCAGTCGCGGTTTTTCGCTGTCTGTCTCGTACTCGCTCGGCATGGCGCTGGTGTATACCGCGCTGGGGGTAGTTGCCGGCCTGGTTGGTGAGGGCTTGGCAGCGGCCTTGCAGAATCCCTGGGTACTGTCCGCATTCGCGCTACTGATGGTGCTACTGTCGCTTTCGATGTTTGGGGTCTACCAGATTCAGATGCCGGCCTCGATTCAGACCCGGCTCACCCAGGCGTCGGAACGTCAGGCGGCAGGGAAGATGCTCGGTGTCTTCGTGATGGGCGCGCTTTCCGCTCTGATTGTCGGACCATGTGTCGCCGCGCCCCTCGCGGGCGCCTTGCTCTATATCAGTCAGACACACGACGTCGTCATCGGTGGCAGCGCGCTTTTTGCAATGGCTGTCGGGATGAGCGTGCCGCTGTTGCTGGTCGGTGTTTCCGCCGGTGCCTTGCTGCCGCGTGCCGGCGCCTGGATGGAGTCGGTCAAGTTCTTCTTCGGCGTGGTCATGCTTGGGCTGGCGCTGTGGATCGTGACGCCAGTGATTCCGGGCTGGGTGCCGATGCTCGGATGGGCCGCGCTTGGTATTGGCTACGGTATTTATTTGATGCGGGGGAAACGCTGGGGCTGGATTTCCAAGGCGATTGGCCTTTCCGTGGCGGTGCTGGGCCTGGTGCAATTGGTGGGCGCGGCGACAGGCGGGCGTGATGCATTGGCACCCCTTTCACATTTGACGGGCGGGGCGCATAAGATCGAATTCACGCGGGTGAAGACCTCGGCCGAACTCGACGCCCTGCTGGCGCGGGCTGGCGCGAAAACCGTCATGCTCGATTTCTACGCCGACTGGTGCGTATCCTGCAAGGAAATGGAGAAGCTCACCTTCAGCGACGCGCGTGTGCAGGCGCAATTCGCCAACATGGTGCTGCTGCAGGCGGATGTGACGGCAAATAACGATGACGACAAGGCATTGTTGAGGCGCTTCAAGCTTTTCGGTCCGCCGGGAATCATTTTCTTCGACAAGGGAAGCGAAATTCAGGGAAGTCGTGTTATCGGCTATCAGGATGCAGACAAATTCCTGCAGTCCTTGAAGCGCGCGAGCGGCCAGATATAACCGGCCAGGCATAAGAACCAAACTACTTTGTCGTTGAACGCCGAGCAAGGCAGCGCTATATTGATCTTTCGATAACACGATGGGAGATTGATATGGCGCTGCATTTAGGTGATACCGCACCCGATTTCGAGCAGGATTCAACAATAGGAACAATCAAATTCCATGAATGGGCCGACAATTCATGGGTCGTCTTGTTCTCTCACCCGGCGGATTTCACGCCGGTCTGCACGACTGAGCTTGGTCTCACTGCCAAGCTGAAATCCGAATTCGATAAACGCAACGTCAAGGCGATCGCCCTGTCTGTAGACCCGGCTGACAAGCACCGGGAATGGGTCAAGGATATCGAAGACACGCAGAACACGACCGTGGATTTCCCCATCATTGCGGACGCCGACACGCGCGTGGCGCAGCTGTACGACATGATCCATCCGAATCAGTCGGAAACCATGACGGTGCGTTCGCTGTTCATCATTGATCCAAAGAAGAAAGTGCGTCTGACCA
This sequence comes from Herbaspirillum sp. ST 5-3, assembly GCF_004804275.1. GTDB lineage: Bacteria > Pseudomonadota > Gammaproteobacteria > Burkholderiales > Burkholderiaceae_D > Noviherbaspirillum. The sequence goes on along the minus strand of NZ_STGI01000006.1, from coordinate 101,961 downwards.
TCACGTATCCGATGAGTACAGGACGCAATTTCGACGAGGTGCTGCGGGTGATCGACGCGCTCCAACTGACCGACGGCTACACCGTCGCCACACCGGGCAACTGGCGTGACGGTGACGACGTCATCATTCCGCTGAGCATTCAGGATGAGGATGTGATCAAGCAGAAATACCCGAAGGGTTACACCGCCCCGCGTCCCTACCTCCGGATGACGCCGCAACCGAACCGGAGTTGAGCAATGAAGTCGCATGCAGCAGCTTGCATGCTTTTGCCACTCCCTCAGCAAGCGCCCAGTCAATGGGCGCTTTTTTTCGCACTACCGCTCCTTATCGTTCGGTATCGCGTGCCTGATCCTCAAGGTAGCGTTTGCGGCGGAAGAAGAACAGGAGCACGGCGACGATCACCGCCATCGTTCCCATGGTGATCCAGAATCCGGCTCGGTCCTTGATGAGCGGCATGTCATTAAAATTCATCCCGAAGATGCCCGTGATGAGCGTTAGCGGCATGAACAGGGCGGTAATGACGGTCAGCGTGCGCATGATCTCGCTCGTGCGATGCGCCATGGCGGAAAAATGAATCTGGACCGCGGATTCGATCGTTGCTTCCAGCCGTTGTGCGTGATTGAGGACGCGCGTGATGTGCTCCATGATGTCATGCACACGCACTAACATCAGATCCCTTGTGCGGCCGTTGTGCGATTCGTCTATGCCGTCGACCAGATAGTCGCGCAGCTCCTGCATCGCGTCGCGCTGTCCCTCGCATAGGTGATCCAGCTTGCGCAGCTCGATACGCGCGTCCAGCAACGCGGTCCAATCATTGAACGGGTGGCGCGGGCTGAGCAAGGCGCGCTGCCACCGATCGATCTGCCCGGTAAGCGGCTGCCGCAACGCCAGATATTGATCGACCATCGCATTCAGCAGGCGCAGCATCAGCTCTTCCGGCGATGCGGGCGGCCGGCTCGCATGAGGCCCGCCATCGCGTTTGCTTTTCTGTTCCAGCAGCCGGGCGCGGGTGGTCTCGATCGTGCGGCTGTTTGCTGCATGCACCGTCACGAGCGCCCGCTCCATCAATAGAAAGGTCACCGGTTTGGTGGCGAGCCTGGTCAGCGCCGGGGGAATCTTGCGCCTCTTTGCTCGCTCATCGGATTCTTCCGCCGTGCCATCGGCGTCGAGAGCAAGCTTGCGAAACACTACCATCGCGTAATCCTGGGTCGAATCAAAGTAAGACGGATGGGAGAGATTGATGGCGTCGCTCAGATGCGGATCGTAGATGTGGATGCCGGTGGCGCGCTCGACCGCGTCGCGCCACGCGCTGGTGTCGGCGGCAACTTCGTCATGTGTAGCGTCCAGCCACAGGAAGCCGTGTGACGGGATCTCGTCCAGCGCGTGGGACACCGACGTCACCTGGCTGCTGTTGATGTGAAAAATATCCATGGGGCCCCGATGGCAATTTAGGAATGCGCGTGGCACGCAGCAGAAACGTGCCAGTCGCTGTTCTGGCAATGGTAGCTGAAACGCCGGGAAATGAACTACTTGAAACGCCGTGGATGCGCGTGCAGGGAGAGGAGGCATCGACGCCGTTGCGGCGATCGATGCCTTGTTGCGTGCCGACTGCTTAGCCGAGCTTCAGCCGGCGCGCAATGTCGAGGGCAAAATACGTAAGCACGCCGTCGGCACCTGCGCGCTTGAACGACAGCATGGCTTCCATCATCGTTTTATCGTGGTCGAGCCAGCCGTTTTGCGCGGCCGCCTTGATCATTGCGTACTCGCCGCTCACTTGATAGGCGAAGGTCGGCACCTTGAATTCGTCTTTCACGCGGCGCACGATGTCGAGGTAGGGCATGCCGGGCTTGACCATGACCATGTCCGCGCCTTCCGCCAGATCGAGTGCGACTTCGCGCAGTGCCTCGTTACTGTTGGCCGGATCCATCTGGTAAGTGCTCTTGTTGCTCTTGCCAAGGTTTGCCGCCGACCCGACCGCATCACGGAACGGACCATAGAATGCCGACGCGTACTTGGCCGAATAGGCCATGATGCGTGTGTAAATGTGGCCACGCGATTCCAGTGCAGCGCGGATAGCGCCGATCCGGCCGTCCATCATGTCTGACGGCGCGACGATATCGACACCGGCTTCTGCCTGCGCCAGTGCCTGCTTCACGAGGATGGCGCTTGTTTCATCATTGAGCACGTACCCGTCTGCATTCAGTACGCCGTCTTGCCCATGGCTGGTGTACGGGTCGAGCGCCACGTCGGTCAGGATGCCAAGTTCCGGGAAACGCTGCTTCAGTTCGCGCACGGCCCGCGGTACCAGTCCTTCCGGGTTGATGGCTTCGATGCCGTCGGGGGTTTTCAGCGAGGGGCTGATTACCGGGAACAAGGCCATGACGGGAATGCCGAGTGCAACACACTCTTCGGCCACGCCGAGCAGCAAGTCCACCGACAAGCGTTCGACGCCGGACATCGAGGCAACCTTTTCACGCTGATTCTTTCCGTCGAGGATAAAGACCGGGTAAATCAAATCCGACGCGGTGAGAACATGCTCGCGCATCATGGCGCGGGAAAAGGCGTCCTTGCGCATGCGGCGCATCCGGATTGCAGGAAATTGCAGGGCAGGCAGAGAATGAGACATGGCAGTGTATGAATAAATGGAAAGCGCGAAATAAGGGCTTGTTACAAATTTCTGAAACTTTTCAGGCTGAGCCCTATCTTAGCAATAGGTGATCACTCACCTCCCGCTTCTCCTCCCTGAGCGGGGCCTATCGTGGCATTAGCGATAAGGCGTTACTGCCCTGGAGATCTTCCCCTTTCTCCAGGGTTTTTTTTTGCCCAAAAATTCTGCGATCAGCTTTGGGCATCGCTATCATCGCCCTCAGTTGCCGCCTCTGACAAGCCAAGCAAATCAAGAATTCGCTGATTTGCCTCGTCGATACCGGTGCGTTTCAATGCCGAAAACAATTGCACGGTAAACGGAAAAGGTTTCCCCTGCTCGTCGACGTAGCTATTTAATACCGTCCGCGCCAGGCGTAACGCATTGGTGGATTCATTCCGGTTCAGTTTGTCGGCCTTGGTCAACAGGCAATGCACCGGTTTTCCGGTCGGCGCGAACCATTCCAGCATCTGCACATCGAGGTCCGTAAAGGGCCGGCGCGAATCCATGATCAGGACCAGTGCAACGAGTTGTTCGCGCCTTTGGATATAGTTTCCGAGCAGTTCGTTCCAATGCAGCTTGGCCTCGCCGGGCACTTCGGCGTAGCCATAACCGGGAAGGTCAACCAGCAAGGCTCGGATTTCCTCGACTTTGGTCGCGTCTTTCCGATGCTGGCCAACGTGCGCACCGCCGATGGAGAAGTAATTGATATGTTGCGTTCGGCCAGGTGTTTTAGAGGCAAATGCCAGTTTTTTCTGGTTGCACAGAAGATTGATGGCGCTCGATTTACCAGCATTCGAGCGGCCGGCAAAAGCGATTTCGGGAACTTGCGTATTTGGCAAGTCGCGAAGGTGGTTCACCGTGGTGAAGAAGCGGGCTTGCCAAAGTAGGGACATAGAGGGAGAAATTGCAGCAAAAACCAGCGAAAATGCTGGAAAGCTATTGTACAATAAGCGGTTATGTATTGCTGCGCCGCAGAAGATGCGCTGCACAAAAGAGATCGCCGCCAGGCCAGAATTTTAATATCAAGTCCAGGGTGTTTTAATGAACCGTGCGTTTTTACCGATTGTAAAGTCCTTGTTTGTCGCGATGGTGGCGGTTTCCTCGGTTGCGTATGCAGCGGAAGAAAATAAAGCTCCGAAAGCTGATCCTGCGAAGGGTGAGGCGCTGTTCACCAGCATGGCTTGCGTTGGCTGCCATGGCGCGGCCGGCAATTCCACCATTGTGCAGAATCCGAAACTGGCCGGTCAGCATGAGCAGTATATCGTCAAGCAACTCGCCGACTTCAAGACCCCGCAGCGTACCAATCCGGTGATGAGCGCCATTGCCAAGACGGTGTCGGACGTGGACGCAAAGAATATCGCTGCCTATCTCGACAAGCAGACCACGAGTGCGGGCGCAGCCAAGAACAAGAATTCCGTCGAGCTGGGCAAGAAGATCTACCGTGGCGGCATTGCCGAGAAAAACGTCCCGGCATGCGCCGGTTGCCACGGTGCCACCGGCAACGGGATTCCGGCGCAGTTTCCGCGTCTGGCTGGTCAGCATCAGGAGTACACTGTCGCTCAGCTGACCAACTTCCGTGCCGGCGGTCGTAACAACAGCCCGCAGATGACAACCATCGCCAAGCGTATGCTGGATGATGAAATCCAGGCTGTTGCAGACTATGTTGCCGGCCTGAAGTAATGCCGTAAATGTAGTACCACGGGTTGGAACGAATCAGATGGAGGGGGTGGCAGATGCCACCCCCTTTTGCTTTTGAAGATCACAAACATGAACGTAACTACCGCCGGGCTGCAATTGAATACCAGGCGCCGCTGGCTGGCAGAGGCAGTCGAGTTGACTTCGTCGATGCGGTTTGCGATCAGCCTTCTGACGCTAATTGCCATTGCATCGGTCATCGGCACCGTATTGAAGCAGAACGAGCCGATGCCGAATTATGTGAATCAGTTCGGCCCATTCTGGTTCGAGGTGTTCAACAAGCTCGGCCTGTATGCGGTGTATTCGGCCTGGTGGTTCTTACTGATCATGAGCTTCCTGGTGCTGTCGACCTCGCTTTGCATTATCCGCAACGCGCCGAAGATGCTGAAAGACATGCGCAGCTGGCGCGAGAATGTGCGCGAGCAGTCCTTGCGCAATTTTCATCACAAGGCGGAATGGACGAGCGCGTTGCCACTGACGGCGCTTGCACATCAGCTCGCGCAGCGCATTGCGGCGAGCGGATACAAGGTCAAGCTGGTCGAGAAGGATGCGGGGCGGCTGATCGCCGCCAAGCGCGGTGCGGCAAATAAATGGGGCTACATTTTTGCGCATAGCGCGATCGTGATCATTTGCATCGGCGGTCTGCTCGATTCCGATTTGCCGATTCGCTTCCAGGAGTGGTTCAACGGCAAGACGCCGTTTGCGGGAAGCGGTGCGATCTCGGCAATTCCTGCGCAGCACAGGCTCGACATCGGCAATCCCACTTTTCGCGGCAATACCTTCATCCCGGAAGGTGCAACCAGCAACACTGCCATTCTCCCGCGGCAGAACGGCGTTCTGGTACAGGAGCTGCCGTTTTCGATCCAGTTGAAGAAGTTCATCATCGAGCACTATTCGACCGGGATGCCGAAGCTGTTCGCCAGCGAAGTGGTGGTGCGCGACGACGAAACAGGCAAGACCTTCAATGCCACCATCAAGGTGAATCAACCCTTGGTCTACAAGGGTGTCGCAATTTATCAGGCGAGCTTCGACGACGGCGGCAGCAAGCTGCAACTGGCTGCCTATCCGATGACCGGTTCGCGGCGCGAGACGTTTGCGCTCAAGGGCGAGGTGGGCGGCTCGACGCCATTGACTGGTGCTGGCGAGTACACCGTGGAGTGGACCGGTTTTCGCCCATTTAACGTGGAGAACATGGCGCAAAGCGGCCAGGACGTGCGCGCGGTGGGCGGCGACAAGGGATTCAATGAACGATTCGCCGCCGGCCTGGACAAGCAGCTGGGCTCCGCGGCGAAAAATGCGAACAACAAGGATCTGAAAAACGTCGGGCCCAGCGTGCAGTACAAGCTGCGCGACAAGACGGGGCAGGCGCGCGAATATCACAATTACATGCAGCCGGTCCTGCTGGACGGAAGCATGGTTTTCCTGACCGGCATGCGCGATTCGCCGAGCGAGTCTTTCCGCTATGTGCGCATCCCGGCTGACGACAAGGATACGGTCGAGGAGTGGATGCGTCTGCGTGCCGCGGTGTTCGATCCGGAACTGCGGGCGCAGGCGGCCAGGCGTTACGCACTGCATGCGATGCCTGAGGCGAAGGGAAATGTGGATACCCTGCGGCAGCAGTTGCAGCTTTCAGCCTTGCGCGGATTGGAAATTTTTGCAGGCAACGGGCAAGAGGCGGGATATGTCGCCGTCTCGAAATTCCTGGAAAAGCTGCCTCCCGCCGAGCAGGAAAAGGCTGCCGATGTCTTCATGAAAATTCTCAATGGCAGCATGTGGGAACTTTGGCAAGCAGCGCGCGAGAACGACGGCTTGCCGGCGGCAGCGATAGACGAAAAGCACGGGCGCTTCCTGCAGCTGGCGATCAATGCAATTTCCGATGCGTCTTTCTACGGGGCGCCTGTCTACCTGCAACTGCGGGGATTCGACGAAGTCAAAGCTTCTGTCCTGCAAGTGACCCGCTCGCCGGGAAAGAATGTCGTGTATCTTGGTTGCCTGTTGCTGACGCTTGGCGTGTTCGCCATGTTTTACATTCGCGAACGCCGTTTGTGGGTCTGGCTGAAACCCGATAGCGAGGGCGGAACACACGCCTTGATGGCCATGAGCTCACAGCGCAAGACGCTCGACTTCGAAAAGGAATTCGAGGTGCTGAAAACACAGTTGCCGGGCCGGGATAGTTGAGGGCCACGGGCATGATGCCCGAAGGCCTGACGCCCGAAGTTGCAACCCGTTTAATCTGACCACCCGCGCGATGAGCATGGGATGGAGACAAACATGGAAATGACGCAATCACACATCTATTCTCCGCCGCAGGGATTCTTCCGGCGCTTGAGTCTGCTCGACTGGCTGTATGCTGCCGCGCTGGTTGCCGGAGCACTGTTCGCGTTCAATCGCTTTGGTGCGTACATGGATGTCTATGAAAAATCGATCCTGATATTGTCCGCACCGACATTCGCCTGGCTCGGCTGGCAATGGAAGCAGGTCCGCTGGCTGATGGCATTGCTTGCTGTGCTGGCGCTGTCGTCCATTGCACTCTATGGTGGCAGCCTCGACGCGGCCAATAGCAGGTTCTTCCTGAAGTATGCATTGTCGAGCCAGTCCGCGATCCTGTGGATGAGCACCTTGTTCTTCCTGTCCACCTTGTTTTACTGGGGCGGCCTGGCGACCCGATCCGATTTCGGCGCGTCCGTCGGTAGCAAGCTGTGCTGGGCGGCGGTCGTGATGGGATTCACCGGCATGCTGGTGCGCTGGTACGAGTCCTATCTGGTTGGCGCCGACATCGGGCATATTCCGATCTCCAACCTGTATGAAGTATTCGTCCTGTTCTGCATGATCACCGCGCTGTTCTACCTGTATTACGAAGAGCGTTATGCAACGCGTCAACTCGGGCCTTTCGTGCTACTGGTGATTTCCGCGGCAGTCGGCTTCCTTCTCTGGTACACGATCAACCGGGAGGCATCGGGCATACAGCCGCTGGTGCCAGCCTTGCAAAGCTGGTGGATGAAGATCCACGTGCCTGCCAATTTCATCGGGTACGGCACCTTCTCGTTGGCGGCGATGGTTTCGATGGCCTATTTGCTGAAATCCAGGGGCATCCTGGCAGACCGCCTTCCGACACTGGAAGTGCTGGACGATGTGATCTACAAGGCGATCGCCGTCGGTTTCGCGTTTTTCACCATTGCAACGATCCTTGGTGCATTATGGGCGGCGGAAGCATGGGGCGGCTACTGGTCCTGGGATCCGAAGGAAACCTGGGCGCTGATTGTCTGGTTGAACTATGCTGCATGGCTGCACATGCGCCTGATGAAAGGCTTGCGGGGACAGGTGGCTGCCTGGTGGGCGCTGATCGGCCTGGTGGTGACAACGTTCGCCTTCCTCGGCGTCAATATGTTCCTGTCAGGCTTGCATTCCTACGGGGCGCTTTAAATAAATCAAGAAAAGAGCGCAGGCGGAGGGAATAAAACGTCCGTCGCGGTTGTTTACTTCATGTGCGCATCACGAGCACGCTTGATTAACCAGCTTAGCGAGGACTTCATGAAAATTCGTTTCTCATTAGTATCATCGTTGCTCGCCGTCTTGCTGGCCAGCAGCGCAAGCCTGGCTTTCGCAGAAGCGCCGGTCAAGGCCAGCGATGGCATGCTGACCAACTCTTCCGGCATGACCCTGTACACCTTTGACAAGGACGCCGCAGGCAGCGGCAAGAGTGCCTGCAACGGCCCCTGCGCCGCGAATTGGCCGCCGCTGATGGCCAAGGAGGGAGACCAGCCTAGTGGCGACTACAGCATCGTCACCCGCGATGATGGCGGCAAGCAGTGGGCCTACAAGGGCAAGCCGCTCTATCAGTGGGTGAAAGACCAGAAACCGGGCGACAAGACCGGTGACGGCGTCAATAACGTCTGGCATACCGCCAAACCGTAAACACGCATCCGCCCATGGCCGACTTCGCCGATGAGCTCGCATTGCAGATTCCAAGGCTGCGACGGTATGCGCGCGCATTGACGCATGATGTGTCATGGGCTGACGATCTGGTGCAGGACACGCTGGAACGTGCCCTGCAGCGACGCTGGCTATTCCGGATCAATTCCAATCTCACTGCCTGGCTGTTTACCATGTTGTACCGCTTGTATCTGAACGAGGCACCGCGCCGGCAAATTGCGGCCGTATCGCTTGAGGATGTGCCGGAGCCGGCCACGCCGGGCGATCTTGGGCAGCAGCTCGATTTGCAGCGCGCGCTGGCGAGATTGAGCCCGGAGCATCGGGCTGTCATCGTGCTGGTCGGGCTGGAGCAGATGCGTTATCAGGAGGTTGCCGATGTGCTGAACGTTCCGCTGGGCACCGTCATGTCACGCCTCGCGCGTGCGCGCAGCCACTTGCGCGAATTGTTGTCCGGTCAGTCTGCACCCGCAGCATCGGCACATTTAACCCGGGTCAAGTGACATGTCTGCCTCACCCATCACTGAAATCGATTTGCATGCTTATGCCGATGGCCAACTGGAGACATCGCGACGCGCCGAGGTTGAAGCATTCCTGGCTGCACATCCGGAAGTCGTCGCCGAGGTGCAGGCATGGCGGACGCAGAATCAGTCACTGCATGACATCTACGACAACGTATTGAATGAAGCGGTCCCGCTGCGGCTCACTGGCAGCTTGCGGTCGCGTCGCTGGCCGCGCGGGATTGCCGCCGGCGTCGCCTGGCTGAGCTGCGGCCTCGCGGCAGGCTGGCTTGCCCATGGATGGATGCAGGCGCCGGTCCAGCCGCGCACCTTCGCCCAAAATGCGCTGGCCGCACATGTGTTGTACACGGCAGAACAGCGTCATCCGGTCGAGGTTACGGCGCAGCAGGAGGCACATCTTGTGGCTTGGTTGTCGAAGCGTCTGAGCGCGCCGATCCGGGCGCCCAAGCTTCAGGAGCAGGGCTTCAGCTTGCTCGGCGGCCGTTTGCTGCCGGGGCAGGACGGGCCGTTGGCGCAATTGATGTACGAGTCGGACAAGGGGGAGCGCCTGACCCTGACGGTCCGCCACGCGTCGCAAGCGCAGTCTGAAACCGGGTTCAAGGTGATGGAGCAAGGCGGCAACAGGGCGTTTTACTGGATCGACAGCGAATACGGCTACGCCTTGTCGGGCAGCATTGATAAGCGCAAATTGCTGGAAATTGCCCAGGCGGTCTACCTCCAACTTCATCCGCCACCAAATTGATGTAAGGTTGTCAGGGGCTCGGCAGACCAACAGCCACCTAATCGACGAAATCATGGAGCAGCCATGTTGATCAAGCGCAACCCCAACGGGATCGACATTCCGTTCAGTTCTGAAATTACGCCACGCGCAGTCTTTGAGTCGCGGCGCACCTTCATCAAACAAATGGCGTTCGGCTCTGTTGCCGGCGGCGCACTCCTTGACATGCTCTCCCGCGAGGCCTTCGCGCAGGGAGCAGGCGCGCAGAAACTGGCGGCAAAGACGAATCCTGCCTTTGTGGTCATGGACAAGACGACCGCGTACAAGGACGCTACGTCCTACAATAATTTTTACGAGTTCGGCACCGACAAGACTGATCCTTCGCACTACGCCGGCACGCTCAAGCCGCGGCCATGGACGGTCGCGATCGAGGGCGAAGTCAAGAAGCCGATGACGCTCGACCTTGATGGCCTGTTGAAACTGGCGCCACTGGAAGAGCGGGTTTACCGCCTGCGCTGCGTTGAAGGCTGGTCGATGGTAATCCCATGGATCGGTTATTCGTTTGCCGAATTGATCAAGAAGGTCGAGCCCACCGGCAATGCGAAATACGTCGAATTCATTTCGCTCGCCGACAAAAAGCAAATGCCGGGCTTGCGCAGCCCTGTACTGGAATGGCCGTACGTGGAAGGCTTGCGTCTGGACGAGGCGAATCATCCGCTGACGCTTCTGACGCTCGGCATGTATGGCGAGGTGCTGCCGAACCAGAATGGCGCGCCGGTGCGGATTGTCGTGCCGTGGAAATACGGATTCAAGTCAGCGAAATCGATCGTGAAGATCCGCTTCGTCAAGGATCAGCCGAAAACCGCGTGGAATATCGCCGCGCCGCAGGAATACGGCTTCTATTCGAACGTCAATCCGGAGGTCGATCATCCACGCTGGTCGCAGGCAACCGAACGCCGCATCGGTGAAGACAGCTTCTTCAAACCCAAGCGCAAGACGCTGATGTTCAATGGCTACAGCAATGTCGCGTCGCTGTACACAGGCATGGACCTGAAGAAGTTCTTCTGAGCGGGCCGACGAGATTGTCTTCGAGCGTCATGATGAAATCCGTGTTCAACCCGACTCCGCGCCAGGTCACTGCGGTCAAGACGGCGATATTCCTGGCTGCGCTGTTGCCGTTTGCGCGACTGGTGCTGTTTGCATTCACCGATCGGCTCGGCGCCAATCCGATTGAATTCATCACGCGCAACACCGGCGATTGGACGCTTTATTTTCTGTGCCTGACGCTGGCTGTCACGCCCTTGCGGCGTCTGAGCAAATGGCACTGGCTGATCAAGCTGCGGCGCATGCTGGGTTTGTTTGTATTTTTCTACGCCGTGCTGCACTTCACCACTTTCCTGTGGTTCGATCACTTCTTTGATGTCGACGAGATGCTGCGGGATGTGGCGAAGAGGCCGTTCATCACGGTTGGCTTCACGGCTTTCCTGCTGCTGATTCCGCTGGCGGTTACAAGCACCAACGCGATGGTGCGACGCCTGGGCGGCAAGCGCTGGCAATGGCTGCATCGCGCCGTGTATCTGATCGCATCGCTGGGCATCCTGCATTTCTGGTGGATGAAGGCCGGCAAACACGATTTCGCCCAGCCCATCCTGTACGGGAGCATCGTCGGCTTGCTGCTCCTGATGCGTGTCTATTGGAATGTTGTGCAGCCTAGAATGCAAAAGCGCCGGGCGGAGCCGGCGCCTGGTTGAGTGTCGCGCGGATCAGGGAAGCAGTGACTCCAGCGCAAACAGATCGCTCGCGTTTTCACGCTTGCGAATCAGATGCAGCTTGTCGCCATCGACCATCACTTCCGCCGCGCGGCTGCGCGTGTTGTAGTTGGATGACATGGTCATTCCATACGCGCCTGCCGACATGATGGCGAGCAGATCGCCCTGGTGGATCGCGAGCGAGCGCTCACGTGCCAGCCAGTCGCCGGATTCGCACACGGGGCCGACCACGTCGTAGACCTTCGATGGCGATGCGCGCTGCACCACCGCTTGCACGCCATGCCATGCTTCATACATGGCGGGGCGCATCAGATCGTTCATGGCTGCGTTGACGATCGCGAAATTCTTGGCCGCGCCGTGCTTCAGATATTCCACTTCGGTCAGCAGCACGCCGGCATTGCCGACAATCGAACGTCCCGGCTCGAACATCACCTGGATCGGTGCTCCCTTGTGATTCAGCAGGCGCCACTTGTCGATCTTCGCAAACAATCGCGCCAGATAGTCGCCGATCGCCACCGGCTTGTCCTGGTCGTAGGTAATGCCGATGCCACCGCCGATGTCGAGGTGATGTAGATGGATGCCTTCTTGCGCCAGCCGGTCGATCAACTCGATCAGCCGGTCGAGTGCTTCCAGCAGCGGTGCGTCATCCAGCAGTTGCGAGCCGATATGGCAATCGATGCCGACCACGCGAATGTTGGGAAGCGTCGCGGCCGTGCGGTAAGCGGTCAACGCCTCCTCGTAAGCGATGCCGAACTTGTTTTCCTTCAGGCCGGTCGAGATGTACGGATGGGTTTTTGCATCGACATTCGGGTTCACGCGCAGGGAAATCGGCGCCTGCTTGCCCATCTCGCCGGCAACTTCGTTCAACCGGTCCAGCTCCGCTGTCGATTCGACGTTGAAGCAGAGGATGTCGTGCGAGAGTGCGAGGCGCATTTCCTCATGCGTCTTGCCGACACCGGAAAAAATCACCTTGCGCGGATCCCCGCCGGCCGCGATCACGCGCAGCAGTTCGCCGCCTGACACGATATCGAATCCGGATCCGAGACGGCTGAGCAGGTTGAGCACGGCGAGGTTGGAGTTGGATTTCACCGAGTAGCAAACGAGTGCCGTCGACTCGTCGCGCCGGTTTTCCTTGCAGGCATTGGCGTAGGCGGAGAAATTCTCGACCAGTGCCGCTTTTGAGTAAACGTAGGTCGGGCTGCCGAACTGCCGGGCAATATCGGTCAGGGGAGTGTTTTCGACGTGGAGTACGCCGTTCTTGTAATTGAAATGCGACATGGGAAAGGCGGAGAACTATTTGGATACTGGAGCGCTGCTGTCTGCGGGCGCAGGAGCGGCTGGCGCAGCGGGCGTCGAAATCGGAGCCGGTTTTGCCGGCAGGTAAAGCGGACCCTTCTGCCCGCACCCAACGACGGCAAACGCCAGAGCTGCAACAACGACAAGATGTGGAACGGACTTCACGATTAGAATCACGGTTTAGTGCAATTGATTGGAGTGTAGCATGACTGAATCGGAATTCCTGGCGCTGGCCGAGCGGACGCTGACCTTGATCGAGTCGGCATTGGAGCGTGCGGCCGACGAAAGCGATCTCGACGTGGAGTGCAGCCGCAGCGGCAATGTCCTGGAAATTGAGTTCATCGACAATGGCTCGAAAATCATCGTCAACAGTCAGGCACCAATGCAGGAAATGTGGGTGGCGGCGCGCTCTGGCGGATTTCACTACCGGTATGAAGGTGGTCGCTGGGTGAATACGCGTGATCAGTCCGAACTGTACTCAGCTTTGTCCGGAATGGTCAGTGAACAAGGCGGCGTGGACCTGGTGCTGGGCGGCGACGCTTAAGAAAAAGCCGAAGCCAACAATGCTGGCTTCGGCTTGCGATGTGTGAAATTCCGAGAGTGTCAGAACAGCTCGTTCTTCACTTCATCCTTTGACTTTTCTTCTTCGGTGGGTTGTCGGTCACCCAGGCCCAGGCTGTGCACGCCCGTGCCCGGCGGATTCTCGGCGTAGAAATAATCGCCGTTCATCTGAATAACTCCTTCGGGTACGGCACGTTCCTCGACAGGCACATCCTTGAGTGCCTTCTGCATGTAACTGATCCAGATCGGAAGCGCTAGACCACCGCCGGTCTCCCGGTTGCCGAGATTCTTGGGTTGGTCGAAGCCTATCCACGCAACCCCGACCATCTTCGGGGTGTAGCCGGCGAACCATGCGTCGACCGAGTCATTGGTGGTGCCGGTCTTGCCGGCAATGTCGGGGCGTTTCAGGACCAGTGCGCGGGTCGCGGTGCCGAACTTGACGACGTCCTTCAGCATGCTGTCCATGATGAAGGCATTGCGCTCGTCGATCACGCGGTTCGATTCTTCACCTGCCTTGTCCGGCGTGACTTGGGACAGCACTCGGCCAGTCGAATCCGTCACCTTGGAAATCACGTAAGGGCTGATCTTGTAACCGCCGTTGGCAAACACCGAGTAGGCGCCGGCCAATTGCAGCGGCGTGACCGCACCGGCGCCGAGCGCCAGCGTCAGATACGGCGGGTTCTTCTCGGCATCGAACCCGAATCGGGTCGTGTATTCCTGGCCATACTTGGCACCGATCTTGTGCAGAATGCGGATCGATATCATGTTTTTCGACTTGGTGAGGCCTTTGCGCATCGTCATCGGGCCTTCGTACTTGCCGTCGTAGTTCTTCGGCTCCCATGCCTGGCCGCCGGTTTGCCCTGCGTCGAAGCTGATGGGAGCGTCGTTGATGATGGTGGAAGGGGACAGGCCTTTTTCCAGCGATGCCGAATAGATGAAAGGCTTGAACGAGGAGCCGGGCTGGCGCCATGCCTGCGTCACGTGGTTGAACTTGTTGCGGTTGAAATCGAAACCGCCGACCAGTGCGCGGATTGCACCGTCGTCGGTGTTGGCGGCGACGAAGGCCGATTCGACTTCCGGCATCTGCGTGATGCTCCATTCCTTGTTCTCTTGCGTGACGCGGATGATGGCGCCGCGCTTGATGCGCCGGTTCGGCGGCGACTTGTCGCTTAATGCGCTGGTCGCAATCTTCAGGCCGGCGCCGGTAATCGTGATCTCCTCACCGGACGACAGCACCGCCGTCACGTTCTTCGGCGTTGCGTCAAGCACTACGGCTGCGACAATGTCGTCGCTGTCGGGATGCTCGGCCAGTTCGACTTCGATCGCGTTGTCGGCTTCTTCTTTCGAGTTTGGGATTTCCATATAGCCTTCGGGCCCCCGATAGCCGTGCCGCTTTTCATAGTCCAGCACGCCGTGCCGCAATGCCAGGTAGGCAGCATCCTGGTCCGCCTTGGTAATGGTTGTATAGACGTTCAAGCCGCGGGTGTAGGTCTCCTCCTTGAACTGCTCATAGACGAGCTGGCGGGTCATTTCCGCAACGTATTCCGCATGGATGCCGAACTCACTGCTGTCCGTCTTGATTTTCAGGACCTGGTCCTTGGCAGTCTGGTAGTCGGCTTCCGTGATGTAGCCAAGCTGGAACATGCGCTCCAGGATGTACTGCTGGCGCGCACGGGCCCGCTTCGGATTCGCGACGGGGTTATAGGCAGACGGTGCTTTGGGCAGGCCGGCCAGCATCGCAGCTTCCGCGATGGTGATATCGGACAGTTTCTTGCCGAAATAGATCTGGGCGGCGGAGGAGAAACCATAAGCGCGCTGGCCCAGGTAGATCTGATTCATGTACAGCTCGAGAATCTGGTCCTTCGTCAGGTTCTGCTCGATCTTCCAAGCCAGCAGCGCCTCGTAGATCTTGCGCTTGAGCGTTTGCTCGCTCGACAGGAAGAAGTTGCGTGCGACCTGCTGGGTAATGGTGGAGGCGCCCTGTTTCGACCTGCTGGTTAGGTTGTGAACCGCCGCGCGGAGGATGCCGAGGTAATCGACGCCGCCGTGGTCGTAAAAGCGGTCATCCTCGATGGCGAGCACCGCTTTCTTCATGATGTCGGGCACGTCCTTGATATGGACGAGATTGCGCCGTTCCTCGCCGAATTCACCGATCAGCACATTGTCCGCCGAATAGATCCGCAATGGGATTTTCGGACGGTAGTCGGTGATTGCCTCCAGCGATGGCAGATTGGGGTAGGCCATCGACAGCGCAAAGCCGAGGAGCAACACGCCGATGAGGGCCAGGCCGACAACTCCTCCGACAATGCCTAGCGCGATGCGCAACAAGAGAGAGGGTCGGCGCTTGGGCGCTTCGTTCGGGGTATCGCCAGGGGAGTTTGAACGAGTCATTCGGAGAAAACGAGTGGAGGACGGTGAACGCGGAATTATAACGGGGCGCAACACTATCCGATATTAAGAAAAAATCAATTATTATCCCGATGCAACGTGGACATTTGGCAACGGAGTTACAAATTACTGGTAGGAAATCGCTTTACATCGGTTCAAGCTTATTGCTAGGATTTAATGTAACGTTGGATATATGTCACCTAAATATTGGTTTTTAAACGGATTTTTTGTGAGTCGATGATTTTATCCGTTCATTCGACATTCAAATAAGTGGTGCGTTCACGCAATAACCACATTTTGGGGAGAACTACCCTTGGCCATAGATCTCGGATTGTTACTTGGCAAGAAAAATCCGCCACTGATCGGCCTGGACATCAGCACGTCGGGTGTCAAACTCGTCGAGCTGTCTGAAGCGGGCAAAAACGAATTTCGACTGGAGCGCTTTGCAAGCGAGCCATTGCCACGCGGTGCGGTGGTGGACGGCAATATCGAAAACATCGAGCAAGTGACGGAAGCGGTGCGCCGAGTCTGGAAGAAAAGCGGCACGCGCGCCAGACATGTCGCGCTTGGCATGCCACCGGCATCCGTGATTACCAAGAAAATCATTCTGCCTGCCGGCTTGTCTGAAGATGAGCTGGAAATGCAGGTTGAAAGCGAAGCGAATCAATATATCCCCTTTGCGCTCGACGAAGTCAGCCTGGACTTCGATGTCATTGGTCCCGCGCAGAATGCGCCGGAAGACGTCGAAGTGTTGATTGCTGCCACGCGCAAGGAAAAAGTGGAGGATCGTGTTGCAGTTGCTGAAGCAGCGGGTCTGAAGCCGACTGTCATGGATATCGAATCGTATTCGGCGCGTGCTGCCATTGATCGCATCACGGCGCAATTGCCCAAGGGAGGGCAGGGACAGATTGTTGCCTTGTTCCAGATCGGTGCCCAGGTCACGCACGTGTCGGTGCTCCTGGACGGCCAGACGATTTATGAGCGTGAGCAGCCATTCGGTGGCAACCAGCTCACCCAGGATATCGTACGCGCCTACGGGCTGTCCTTCGAGGATGCCGAGGCGAAGAAAAAAGCCGCGGACCTGCCCGAAGGCTATGAGCGCGAATTGCTCGAGCCCTTCCTGGAAAACGCGGCACTCGAAGTCACGCGCGCCATCCAGTTCTTCTTTACATCCACGCCATATACCCACATCGATCAAATCTTTCTTGCGGGTGGATGCGCCGTCATCCCCGGCATGGTGGAACTGGTTGCGGAGCGCACCAAGATTTCCACCTCTGTCGTGAGCCCGTTCAAGGGCATGCAGTTGGGGACTTCGGTGCGGGAAAAACAGCTGCGTAGCGAGGCGCCATCCTACCTTGTCGCATGCGGACTGGCGATGCGGAGGTTCGACCGATGATCCGTATTAACCTTCTTCCTCATCGCGAGGAAACGCGCAAGCAGCGCAAGATTGCCTTCTACCGATTGCTGGCGATGTCGGCATTGATGGGGCTGGCTATCGTGCTTGTCGTCGGCGGCGTCATCGGTGCTCAGATATCGAACCAGAATCAGCGCAATAGCTTTATCAAGGCGGAGAACGCCAAGCTCGATGAGCAGATCAAGGAAATCGCGACGCTGAGACAGGAAATCGATGGTTTGAAGGCGCGTCAGCAAGCGGTGGAAGATCTTCAAAGCGACCGCAATCAGCCAGTCTATTTGATGGACGAACTGGTCAAGCAGGTGCCGGAAGGAGTCTATCTTCGCTCGTTCAAGCAGGAGAATCAGCGTGTTGTGCTGAGCGGGTATGCGCAGTCCAACGAACGTGTGTCGGAGTTGTTGCGCAATCTGAGCAATAACTCCCCGTGGCTTGAACGGCCTGATCTCATTGAGATTCGCTCGGCGAGCGTCGGTCAGGGCAAGGATTCGAAGAGAGTGTTCGATTTCACTGTCAACGTAGGAATCAAGCGCCCGCGCGACAAGGATCAGGCGGCTTCGGGCAAGACAGCGGATGTGGCGCCGAAGCGCCCCTGACATGAAAGACGCACTATGGCAGATTTGAAAAAAATCGGTGACAAGGTCGCTGCGCAATTCCGCGGCCTGAATGGGCGACACCCGGGGCAGTGGCCTCTCATTCCGCGTATTGCTTGCGGTCTCGGGACTTTGATCGCCGTTGGCGCAGTTGGTTGGTTCCTGTATTTGAACGGCGAACTGGAACAACTTGAGCTTGGCAAGCAGGAGGAAGTGAGGCTGAGGGAAGACTACAAGCTCAAGGTGCAGCAGGCGATCAATCTCAACAGTTTGCGTAAACAAAAAGAACAGGTCGGAGAATACGTCTCGACGCTGGAGAAGCAATTGCCAAGCAAGGCTGAAATGGACGCGCTGCTTTCCGATATCAATCAGGCTGGTTTGGGCCGGGGATTGCAGTTCGAGTTGTTCAAGCCCGGACAAGTGGTCGTGAAGGACTATTACGCGGAGCTGCCGATCAATATCAAGGTGACAGGGAATTATCACGACGTCGGGTCGTTTAGCAGCGACATTGCGAACCTGCCTCGCATTGTAACCTTGAACAATATGAGTCTGGCTACGGGTAAAGATGGCGTGCTTACCCTGGACGCTGTTGCAAAGACCTTCCGCTATCTGGACAAGGACGAAGTAAGCGCGCAACGCAAGATGTCGGCCGACAAGGCGAAGGGGGCGAAAAAATGAGGACCTTGTTCGCGAGGACTCCATTCGCCGCCGTGCTCGTTGCATACGCACTGGCAGGATGCGGTGATGGAGACGTGCAAGAAGTCAAGCAATGGATGGATGACGTGCAGCGCCAGACGCCGGTCACGGTACGAAAACTTCCTGAACCTAAAAAATTCACGCCATTTGTCTATACCGCAAAGAACGAGGTCGACCCATTCAGTCCGGTGAAATTGACGACTGCGCTCGCAAAGATGCAGGCTAATTCGGAAAACGGAATCAAGCCCGACCTCGACCGGCGCAAGGAGCCGCTGGAAAGCTTTCCCCTCGATAGCATCAAGATGGTCGGTACGCTGGAAAAGCCCGGCCTGAGTTACGCACTCTTGCAGGTCGATCAGGCCGTATTTCAGGTGAAGGTCGGTAACTACATTGGCCAGAACTTCGGAATGATTACCAAGATAACCGAATCAGAAGTCGAGCTGAAGGAAATCGTCCGCGACGCGGCAGGTGAATGGACCGAGCGTAAAGCCAAGTTAGAGTTGCAGGAGAATAAAAAATGAATGCGGTGAAAAAATACTTCGAATGCTTGGACGTGACTGTGCATGACATGTTGAAGCGATGCGTTTTTGCGTGCCTCCTGGTTGTATGCGGAACCGGCCTTGCGCAACAGAACGCCATCGAGTCGATCAGTGCGAATCAACAGGGCGCGAACGTTATCATCAAGGTGATGCTGAAAAACGCTGTCACCAAACCGCCGATTGGCTTCTCCATCACCAGTCCGGCACGCATTGCACTTGATTTCGCCGGCACTGCCAACGCGACTGGCAAATCAGCTCAGGATATTGGTCTGGGTGACGTGCGAAACGTGAATGTGGTGCAGGCAGGGGAGCGGTCCCGGCTGGTCTTCAACCTCTTGCGTCCGCTGAACTATGCGACGGCGGTCGAGGGCAATATGGTGATTGTGACGATTGACGGATCCGGGGGCGTTGCGACTGCGGTGAATGCCGCGGGAATTCCAATCTCGCCGAAACCCGCCGAGACCGGCAAGCAGACTTTGCGCGATATCGATTTCCGTCGCGGACCGGGAGGTGAAGGCCGCATTGTCGTCGATCTGCCGAGCAATCAAGTTGCGGTCGATGTACGGCAACAAGGCCAGACGATCGTGGTCGACTTCCTGAAGACTTCCCTGCCGGAAGTCCTTCGGCGTCGTCTCGACGTTACCGACTTCGCCACGCCGGTGCAAACAATCACGACGACACCGCAAGGCGAAAATGTGCACATGGTGATCGAGCCTAAAGGCTTGTGGGAGCATAGTGCCTATCAAAGCGATACTCAGCTTGTTGTGGAAGTGAAGCCCATCAAGGAAGAACCAAACAAGCTGGTGCAAGGTACGCAAGGTTATCGGGGTGAGCGTCTCTCGTTGAATTTCCAGAATGTTGAGGTCCGTGCGGTCTTGCAGGTTATCGCCGATTTTACCGGTCTGAATATCATTACCAGCGATTCCGTTAGCGGAAATCTCACCCTGCGTCTCAAAGATGTTCCATGGGATCAGGCGCTCGATATCGTGATGCAGGCAAAGGGCCTCGACATGCGCAAGAACGGTTCCGTTCTGTGGATTGCGCCGAAAGACGAACTGCTCACAAAAGAAAAACTGGAGCTGGAACAGAAAGCACAGATTGCGGAACTCGAACCTTTGCGAACCGAAATATTCCAACTCAATTATCAGAAAGCGGAAGCGTTCAAACAGGTGTTCGGCCTTGACGGGGGAGGGGAAGGCAAGAGAAGCATCTTGTCCAAGCGCGGAAGCGCCGTGATTGATCCGCGAACCAATCAACTTTTTGTGACGGATATTGCCTCCAAGATCGAGGAGGTGCGCAAGTTGGTGCAGAAGACCGATATCGCGTCGAAGCAGGTGCTGATTGAGGCACGCATTGTCGAGGCTGACGACAAGTTCAGCAAGAGTCTTGGCGCAAAACTCGGCTTTAATGACATGCGCAATCTTCGCGGCGGTGATGCGGGATACCAGATTAACGGTGACACGCGCGCTGCGATTACTGGAAATTATGTCGGTGTTGGCGAACAGACGGGGCAGGCGCGAGATTCCGGGGCAGCATATAACAATACGCAATTTGTGAGCTTGCCTGCCACCGGCTTTAACGGACTGACGCCCCCGAGCCTTGCAGTAAGCCTTTTTTCCGCCGCAGCCAACCGGTTCTTGAATCTTGAGCTGTCAGCCCTGGAAGCAGACGGCAAAGGCAAGATCATTTCCAGCCCACGCGTGGTGACGGCCGATCAACTGAAGGCACTGATCGAGCAGGGCACAGAACTTCCTTATCAGGTCGCCACATCCAGCGGAGCTACCTCCATTGCCTTCCGCAAGGCAAACCTGAAGCTTGAAGTGACACCGCAGATCACCCCGGACGGAAACATTATCCTTGACGTTGATGTGAACAAGGATAGTGTCGGCGTTGAGACTCGATCAGGTTTTGCCATCGATACCAAGCATGTAAAGACACAGGTCCTTGTGGAGAACGGCGGAACAGTGGTGCTTGGCGGCATCTTCCAGCAAACTGAACGAGACTCCGAGGCAAAAGTGCCTTTGTTAGGGGATGTTCCAGTCGTCGGGCATCTGTTCAAGACAACGACGCGGACGAACGACAAGACGGAGTTGCTGATATTCATCACACCAAAGATCGTCAATGACCGAGTAGTGACGCGCTGATCGTCAACAAGATTCAAGAAATAAAAACAGGGATAAACATGAAATTTGGCTCGATAACAAATATTTTCCGAAATGTGGCCCGTGTGGGAGTCACTGGCTTTGCAGCGTTCATGCTGGCTTCATGCGGGGGAGGCGGAGGATCGCCAGGCGTTGTTGCCGGTAGTAATGGCTCTACTACCACGACACCGACCACCGTTTCCTTGCTATTCAGCACACCCGAATTGCCCTCATCGGGTGCGAGCGGCACTGAAGTTACCGTAACGGCTGTCGTCAAGAATGCCAGTAACAACACCATTCCAGCCGTGCCGGTGACTTTTTCAGCAAACTCCGGTGCGCTGAGCGGAGTATCCGCAATCACGGACGCAAGCGGCAAGGCAACTGCCACGCTTAGCACATCTGGCGATCGCACCAATCGAACTATCACGATTACCGCCACGGCGGGAACCGTTTCAGCAACCGGCACAGTCGCGGTGAGCGGAACCGCAGTGACAGCAACAGGTCCGACAACAGTGACGGCCGGAGGTACGGGCGACTTTGTCATTTCAGTCAAGGATTCTGCCGGAGTGGCAGTACCAAACGTACCGGTCACAGTTTCGTCGACAAAGGGAAATCCCATTGCAGTCACGTCATCTGGAGGTGGAACATCGACCACACCGTTGACCAACTCATTGGGCCAGGTATCCGTCCGCGTTTCCGGATCTCAATCGGGCACCGATACGCTCTCCATCGCGTCACAGGGAGCAAGCAAAGCGCTTTCATTTGCCGTGAACTCCGTCAGCCTGAGTGTAACAACCGTCGGCACCACCGTTAATAGTTCAGGGAACGCGCAGGCCAACATTGGCGCATGTACCCAAATTGCGGCGCGCTACGAGAATGCCGGCGTAGCACAGTCCGGAACCGTCAATATCAGCGCGTCCCGAGGAACATTGTATTCGGACAGTGGATGCGAGACCGCGCTGGCTGCAAGCGGAGTGCCCGTCACAGCAGGCAATGCGCAAGCCTATATCAAGTCTGATACGACCGGGATTGCGACAATTATTGCTACTATCGTTAATGGGCCAACGGCACAAGCCACATTGGAATTCGCGGCGCCATTGACATCAGCGGCCACCATTACGTTGCAGGCTGATCCTGCCGTGATAGGGACCAATGCAACGACGCAAAGTGAAAGAAGCCGTTTGACTGCGGTAGTACGTGATGGACCAGCAAATAATAACCTTGTCAAAGACGCGGTCATTGAGTTCACGATCGTCAATGATGCGAGCGGCGGAAGTCTTTCGACCCCGGTAGCCACAACAGGACGTGACGGCAGCGCCACGGTGGATTTTATCGCCGGCTCCGCAACGACAGAGGTCAACGGCGTTCAGGTCCTGGCAAAAATCCAGGGCACGAGCAAGAGTGCGACAACGGCCTTGACGGTGTCCAGGAAATCTCTGTTCATCACGGCGGGTACGGGTAATACACTTGAAGTACCGAACTCGACGACGTATAAACAAGACTATTCAGTCTTCGTAACAGACGTATCCGGTAATCCTGTACCTAACGTTACGGTTACAGCGTCTATTCGTGTCACTGGATATACCAAGGGCCAGTACCACTATTTCACGGCGGAAGAGGTACTCTTGGGACTAGCAAGCGGTACTGGTTGGGGCATGATCAACACGCATGACTGCGCTAACGAGGACAGCAACATGAACGGCGTCCTGGATCCGGGTGAAGACTTCAACGGCAACGGGACACTGGATCCAAGGACGCCGCTCAATGTCACTTCGAGTGGGCAAACCGATGCTAATGGTACGGCAATCATTTCCATTCGCTATCCGAAAGACAGGGGAAACTGGACGTCGGTTATTCTGACCGTCCGTGGCAGCGTGGCCGGAACCGAAGCAATCTATAGCACCCAAGCATATGTCTTGCCAGTATCGGCAGTAGATCTGCAAAATCAAAGCGTTCCTCCTCCAGGATCCCCGAATCCCTATGGAGAGAGTACGTGTAACGTAGCCTACTAGTGTCAAACATTTTCCTCGTAGGCCTGATGGGCGCCGGCAAGACGACAGTCGGCCGCGCCCTCGCCAAAAAGCTGGACAAACGCTTCATCGATTCTGACCATGAAATAGAGGCGCGTACCGGCGCCTCTATTCCTTTGATCTTTGAAATCGAGGGAGAGGCGGGGTTTCGTCAGCGCGAATCGGAAGTGATTCGCGAGCTGGCGGAACTTGACAACATTGTGCTGGCGACTGGTGGCGGAGCAATATTGCGCCCGGAAAATCGTGCATGCCTCAAGGCGCATGGCACGGTAATCTATCTGCGCGCGAGCGTCAGCAGCATTCTTCAGCGGACCAGTCACGACAAGAACCGGCCCTTGCTGCAGACCGCCGATCCGCGCCAAAAGCTCGAACAACTCTCTCGTGAGCGCGAGCCTTATTACCTTGAAGTTGCCGATCTGATTATCGATACCGGCCGTCCTAACGTACAATCACTGGTACAAACCATCTTGACCCAGCTGGAATCGTGTTCCAAGGGGCAGGGCGGGGATAAGACGAACCCAACTTCCTGATACTTTTGATGATGACGCAACAAGCTTCCCCGATCACATTGCATGTCGATCTAGGGGATCGTAGCTATCCGATTGCCATCGGGCAGTCTCTTCTATCCGATTCCGACCTGGTGGCCCGCAATATCGTGGGCCAACGGGCAGCAATTGTCACTAATACTACTGTCGGTCCGCTGTATCTCGATACACTGGTTCGCGGACTGACCGCGGCCGGCAAACAGGTCACGACGGTTGTGTTGCCTGATGGAGAAGAAGAAAAGAACTGGTCCAACCTGATGCGGGTGTTTGACGTTCTGCTCGGCGAAAAGTGTGATCGCAAGACGACGCTGATCGCTCTTGGCGGCGGGGTGATCGGCGATATGACGGGGTTTGCCGCAGCGACCTACATGCGCGGTGTGCCCTTCATCCAGGTACCGACGACCTTGCTGGCGCAGGTCGACTCATCGGTTGGCGGCAAGACCGGCATCAATCATCCGCTCGGCAAGAACATGATTGGCGCGTTTTACCAGCCGCGTGCCGTCATTGCCGATACCACGACGCTGAATACCTTGCCGGCACGCGAACTTGCCGCCGGCCTCGCAGAAGTGATCAAGCATGGCGCGATCATCGACGCGCCGTTTTTCGATTGGATCGAGGCGAATATCGCGAAGCTCGTCGCCCGCGATGCGGATGCCTTGGCGTACGCTATCAAGCGATCCTGCGAGATCAAGGCGGATGTCGTGCGACAGGACGAGCGTGAAGGAGGATTGCGCGCCATTCTGAATTTCGGCCACACGTTTGGCCACGCCATCGAAGCAGGACTAGGCTACGGCGAGTGGTTGCACGGCGAGGCGGTGGGTTGCGGCATGGTAATGGCCGCGGATTTGTCGCATCGTCTCGGTTTTATCGATGCCATGACCAAGGAGCGCATCGTCGCACTGGTGAAGGCTGCCGGCTTGCCCGTGGTGGCGCCGAATCTCGGCAAGGATCGCTGGCTGGAGCTGATGCAGGTCGACAAGAAAAACGAAGGCGGTCAGATCAAGTTCATTCTGCTCAAGCCGCTTGGCACATCAATCATCATGCCGGTTCCGCAGGATGCCTTGCTGGCGACCCTGGAAGACAGTGTCAAATAAATGAATTTCGACGCCTACCTCGCACCTTATGCCGCACGGCCAGAGGCTTCGCGGGGACGGCGCTTTCCGGAAACGCCACCGACGTCGCGCAGCGAATTCCAGCGCGATCGCGATCGCATCATTCACTCCACCGCGTTCCGAAGACTTGAATACAAGACGCAAGTCTTCGTCAATCACGAGGGAGACTTGTTTCGAACTCGGCTGACGCATAGCATCGAAGTCGCGCAAATCGCACGCTCCATTGCGCGTAACCTGCATCTGAACGAAGACCTGGTCGAGGCGATTTCACTCGCACATGACCTCGGCCATACGCCGTTCGGCCACGCGGGACAGGAGGCGCTGAATGCCTGCATGAAGGATTATGGTGGCTTTGAACACAACCTGCAAAGCCTGCGCGTGGTCGATGATCTGGAGGAGCATTACGGCGCATTCGATGGCCTGAACCTGATGTTCGAGACGCGTGAAGGCATACTCAAGCATTGTTCGCACCCGAATGCACAACAGCTTGGGGACATCGGATTGCGCTTCATCCAGAAGAAGCAGCCGACGCTGGAAGCGCAATTGGCGAACCTTGCCGACGAGATCGCGTATAACAATCACGATGTCGACGACGGATTGCGATCGGGATTGCTGACGACCGCGCAGTTGGATGAAATCGACTTCTACGCACGGCATCGCAGCGAAGTGGAAGCGGTTTATCCGGGTATCAGCGGCCGGCGTGCCATACACGAAACCATTCGCCGGATGATCAACGCCCTAGTCGTCGATCTTATCCAAACATCGCAGACGCGCATTCAGGATGCCGGATTGAAGAGCGTCGACGAGGTGCGGGATTCACCTGCCTTGATTACCTTCTCGGACGAAATGCGCCAACAGGCGGCGCAGCTGAAGCGATTCCTGCGCGAGAATCTGTACCACCACTACATGGTCAACCGCATGACGAGCAAGGCGCGCCGCGTCATTCGTGAACTGTTCGAGGCCTTCATGCAGGAGCCGCGCCTGCTGCCGCCGGACTATCAGGTGCTCTCGGACGAGCAAGGCGACGACAAGGTGCAAGCGCTGGCGCGCAAGGTGGCCGACTATATTGCCGGCATGACTGACCGCTACGCCATGCGCGAACACCGACGGCTGTTTCGAATCGACGAGATCTAATCGAGATCCCGCAACGGATGTGCATGCGAGGGCCAGGCCGGGTCAAAGAAGCGAGCGATCATCTCTGTCGTGACGCCATCCAATGTCGCCGGCATCCATTTCGGCGCATTGTCCTTGTCGATGACAACGGACCGGATTCCCTCCAGCACTTCACCGTTCTCGAAACTGCGCCGAACCATCGTGCGCTCCATGCGCAGGCATTCTGCGACGTTCATGCTCGCGCCGCGCCGCAATTGCGCCAGCGTCACGCACATCATCAGCGGCGACCGCTTCGTCATGATGTTCAGCGTCTTCTGCGAAAAGGCATTGTCGTCGTGTTGCAGTGATGAAGCGATCGCAGCGACTTGGTCGTGCACAAAGTGCCGATCGATCGTCGCGCGTTCCAGGGCGAGGGCGCTGCGCGCGGGATCTGCATGCGTCTCGAACTGCCTTGCGAAATCGCGAATTGCCTGACGTGCGTCAGAGTACTCCGTCGATTCCATCAGCTCCACCAGTGAGGATAGTTGTGCCGAAGGGATGTACACATCGGCCAGGCCGGCATAGAGCGCATCCGCTGCGCCGATGATCTCTCCTGTTACCGCGAGATAGGTACCGAGTTGGCCTGGAGCTCGCGACAGGAAGTAGCTGCCGCCGACGTCCGGAAACAACCCGATGTTCACCTCCGGCATCGCCATCCTGGTGCGCTCGGTGACGATGCGCAGGCGGTTCGATTCGCCGCCTTGTGCAACGCCCATGCCGCCACCCATGACGATGCCATCCATGACGGCGATATACGGTTTCGGATAATGGTGGATGAGATGGTTGAGTGCATATTCTTCCGTGAAGAAGTCCTCGAGTAGCGCGCCGCCGTGCTGCGGCGTGTTGCGGCCGGCTTCGTAGAAGAAGCGAATATCGCCGCCGGCGCAGAATGCCTTGTCGCTGCTGCTGCGAATCAGCACAGCGCGAACGCCGTCGTCATTGCGCCATGCGAGCAATGCTTCGGTGATGGTGCGTACCATCTCGAGGGACAGGGAATTGAGTGCCTTGGGGCGATCGAGTGTAATGAAGCCGATCTTGTTCTTGATGGCGGTATGAACGAATTCAGTCATGACGGATGGAATGGTTGATGTCCGACGTATTCTAGCGGCAATGCTGAAACACTTCAGTCGCGCCATTGACAGTCGATTCCGGCGCTGCGGGCAATAAAAAAGGGCGCATTCGAATGCGCCCTGATTTTGGCAGCCGACGTCGTCGGCAAAAATGGTTTCCCTAGGCTGCAGTCTGCACGTCCGGCATGTGCTTGATCGCTGCGTGCTGATGATCCTGGAGTTTGGTCTTGTATCTGAGGACCTGGCGGTCCAGTTTGTCGATCAACATGTCGATTGCCGCATACAGGTCCTCGGCGATACTCTCAACATGGATGACGTTTCCTCGCAGTCGGAGGTTGATTTCGGCTTTTTGCCTTTTTTCCTTTTCAGGGAGCTTTTCCACGGCCAGGATGACCGCTACATCAATGACATGATCGAAATGGCGCTTGATCCGTTCCAGCTTGGTCTGCACATACTCACGGATGGAGGGTGTCAGTTCGAGATGATGTCCACTGATTGTGAGATTCATACGCGCTCCTATGGATAGCGTCGCCGGAGGTTCCCAACATGCCTGCAATTCCGTGTAGCAGGCTACGCCGGAACACAGCAACGAGACAACACTACAACACAATGACTACAGGGATTTGCGCAGATTGACTGGAGGGATTTTCAGGGCTTCGCGGTATTTCGCGACTGTGCGTCGTGCGACCACCATGCCTTGTTCCCCCAACATATCCGCGATTTTGCTATCTGAGAATGGATTCTTGGGGTCTTCTGCTCCTATCAATTGTTTGATCAGTGCACGTATCGCCGTCGAAGACGCTTCTCCTCCCGCTTCGGTGGCGACGTGGCTACCGAAAAAGTACTTCAACTCGAACATGCCATGAGGAGTCAGCATGTATTTTTGAGTTGTTACACGAGAAATAGTGCTCTCGTGTAAACCAAGTGTATCAGCAATTTCACGCAAGACAAGAGGGCGCATGGCGACCGCGCCGTGCGAGAAAAAGTTGCGCTGGCGGTCGACGATGGCTTGTGCAACGCGCAATATCGTGTCGAAGCGCTGCCGCATATTCTTGATCAGCCATTTGGCCTCCTGCAGCTGAGAAGTGAGTGACCCCTCACCCTTGCTTTGCTTGAGGATGTTGGCGTACATCGCATTGACCCGCAGGCGCGGCATGACGTCGTGGTTCAGCATCACCTGCCAGCCGTTCTTTGTCTTCTTGACAATGACATCCGGCACAACGAAATCCGATGTGTCGGACGCGAACAGGGCGCCGGGATGCGGATTGCACTGCTTGATCACGTACTGCGCTTCACGCAGGTCTTCATCGTCGCAATCGAGGATTTTCTTCAGCTTGTTGAAATCGCGCTGCGCGAACAGGGCGAGATGATTCTCGACGATCTGCAATGCCCGGCGACGCGTCACCATCGGTACTTTCGGGAAGCGCCGGATTTGAATCGACAGGCATTCCGAGGCATTGCGCGCGCCGACACCCGCCGGATCGAAACTCTGCAGCAATCTCAACGCGACCTGCAATTCCTCGATGTCGACCCCGAGCTCCTCCGGCAAGCGTGCATGGATTTCCTCGATCGGTTCTTCCAGATAGCCGTTGTCGTTCAAGGCATCGATGATCAATTCGACCAAGGCGCGGTCGCGCAATTCGTGCACCGTGACGCGCATTTGTTCCAGCAGGTGTTCGCGCAAGGTTGTCTCATGCGCCTCAAGTTGCGGGCGCGAATCGTCGTCTTCCGGTGCCTTGGATGTGCGCGCGACATCGTCGAAACTCCATTCGCCTTCGCCGGATGCAGGTGCATCGCCGGCATCGCCACCTTCAAAGCCGCCTTCCGATTCTTCCGGAGCAGAAGGGCTGCTATCGGACGCCGGTGCTTCTGACGTGCTCCCGTTGAGACTCGGGGTCGCGCTGATTGCGCCATCCGCCAGC
Organism: Herbaspirillum sp. ST 5-3; assembly: GCF_004804275.1. GTDB lineage: Bacteria > Pseudomonadota > Gammaproteobacteria > Burkholderiales > Burkholderiaceae_D > Noviherbaspirillum. Next base: position 73,225 of record NZ_STGI01000006.1, on the reverse strand, counting down.
AGGCGGACGGAATTGTCGAGCGGGTCGTCGATGCGCTCCAGAAGCGGGTTGTCGGAAAGGATTTGTTCCAGCTCCTGATGCAGTTCAAGCGTCGACAACTGCAGCAAGCGGATCGATTGCTGCAGCTGAGGCGTCAGCGCAAGATGTTGCGAGATTCGAAGTTGGAGAGTTTGTTTCATGTGTTTGCCAAGCTGCCCTTACATCCTGAAGTGTTCACCCAGATACACGCGCCGCACTGATTCGTTGGCAATGATGTCGTCCGGGCGACCGCTCGCAAGTACCGAGCCCTGGTTAATGATGTAAGCACGATCACAGATACCGAGCGTCTCGCGCACGTTGTGGTCTGTGATCAGTACGCCGATGCCGCGTTCCTTCAGGAATCGCACGATGCGCTGGATTTCAATCACCGCAATCGGGTCGACCCCCGCGAAGGGTTCATCCAGCAACACGAAGCGCGGATTCGTTGCCAGTGCCCGCGCGATTTCCACACGCCGTCGTTCGCCGCCCGAGAGTGACAAGGCCTGGTTCTCGCGAAGTCGCTCGATCTGCAAGTCGGCGAGAAGCGTATTCAGGCGCTTTTCGATCTCGTCGCGCGACAGCGGCTTGTCGTCGACGCGCTGGAGTTCGAGTACGGCGCGAATGTTGTCTTCCACGCTCAGCTTGCGAAACACCGACGCTTCCTGCGGCAGATAGGACAGGCCGAGCACTGCACGCCGATGGATCGGCAAGCGCGAAATGCCGACACCATTCAGGTCGATCTCACCCGCATCCGACGGAACCAGACCAACGATCATGTAAAACGAGGTTGTCTTGCCCGCACCGTTCGGGCCGAGCAGCCCGACGACCTCACCGCTTTCAACCTCCAAGGATACGTCGCTCACAACCTGGCGTGTGCCATAACTTTTCTGCAAGCCGCGGACGACCAGAGTACTTGCCATCTTCATTTGCCCTTTGACTCGGTACGCGGCTGGATAACGGCTTTGATGCGGCCGCCACCCACCTTGTTCTCGCCGGACGGCGTGTTGTTGACCGTGAAGAACTCGGCGCGGCTGTCGTAGGAAATGAATTCGCCCTCGACCTCGTCGGTGGGCTTCGTTCCTTCCAGCCTGCGTATCCTGGCTTTGGCGAAAAGTTTCACGATCTCCGACTTGCCGTCGTATTCGATGCGTTCGGCTTGCCCTTCGACCCACTGATTCGGGCCGGCGTCGCGCTTCTGACGAAACGTGGCGAGACCGCCCGGCGCGGCAAGCAGCGTTGCGTACTGGTAACCCGCCGGGTCCTGGGACACGGTCAACTTCTGCGCATGCATTACCAGCGTGCCGCGCGTCAGGATCACATTGCCGGTGAAGGTATTGATTTGCTTCACATCGTCATAGGCCATCTGATTGGCTTCGACGTTGGTCGGTTTCTCGGAGTCCGCTTTCTCGGCATGTGCGCCGCCTGCGACAGTTGTGCTGAACATCAACAGCAGCAAGGAGAAGAAACGTTTCATGTATGGTCTCGAAAGTGGTGCCTCAAGTTATATCCCGATTTAACGCTGCGGGACTTGATACGTGCCATGAACATTGCTGGTCAGGCGGAACTCACGCGTCGCATTGTCAGCGAACATGCCGACGCCGCTGAGCGTGGATGCGCCGACTGTGATTTCCACCGGCTCATCGGTTTTCATCACTTCATCGTCGGGCAGGACCAGCAGATATTCTGAAGTCGCGTGCAGATGCTGACTCGTCGCCGATGCGGGGCGGTCGACCTGCACATTGTTGAACAACTGGATCCTGCTGTTATCGCTGTTGACATGTGCCCGTTCGGAACGCATCGTCATCGGCATCGTCGCTTCGCCGAGATTGTTGATGACCGGCAGTGTGATGTCGTAGGAGTCGTCCTTTGGGTTGTGCGTCAACTTCGCGCCGGAAAAGTGGTATTGCACTTTGCCAGTCTTTCCCAGCTTCACGTAACTGAATTTCTCGACATAAAAATCCGGTTCACTGCGTTCCTGATTCGGAATGAAATCGCTGGCCGACCTGCGCATCACCTCCAGCAGCCAGAAGCTCCCGAGTGCCAGTGCAATGGCTGGCAAGGCGATTGCCAATATGCGGAAGCGGAGTCCCGCACGGCCGCTGATCATGCCAGATACGGCGCGAGCGCCGCCTCGTAGTTGCCTTGCGCGCGCAGGATGAAATCGCATAGTTCGCGGGCCGCACCACGACCACCGCCAGCCTGCGTGAGGTAATGGACGCGCGATCGCACCTCGCTGTGCGCGTTCGGCACGCTGGCGGAAAATCCGCAACGCAACAGGATGGGCAGGTCAATCACGTCGTCGCCGATGAATCCGCATGCTTCAGGGGCAGTGCCGGTATCCGACAACAATTGCTCGAAGGCCATGCGCTTGTCATGCACGCCCTGATAAACATGGTGAATCCCGAGATCGGACGCACGCCGGACAACGATATCCGACTTGCGCGCACTGATGATCGCCGTTGACACCCCGGATTGCTGCAATAGCTTGATGCCATGCCCGTCGAGCACGTTAAAGGTCTTGATCATCTCGCCGTTCGGGCCGTAGTGCAGGCTGCCGTCGGTCAGGATGCCATCCACATCAAAAATCATGAGCCGTATGCGCGCGGCCCTGGCGAGAGCATCGTCCTGCATCAGATCACCTTGGCGCGAGTCAGATCATGAATATGGAGCGCGCCGACCAATGTCCCGTCGGCATCCGCCACCAGCAACTGGTTGATGCGAAACTGTTCCATCACCTCGACGGCTTCAACCGCCAGTTGATCCGGGCCGATCGTGCGCGGATTGTGATGCATGACATCGGCCATGGTCAGCTTGCTGAAATCCTGCACGGTCTCGATCAGACGTCGCAAGTCGCCGTCGGTGAAGACGCCAATGACCTTGTGCGCATCGTCCACCACGGCAGTCATTGCCATGCCTTTTTTCGTGATTTCAAGCAAGGCGGTCGGCAGCGAGATGCCGGCGGTCACGGCGGGAACGGCATCACCGCTGCGCATCACGTCACGCACATGGGTAAGCAACCGCCTGCCGAGCGCGCCGCCCGGGTGCGAACGGGCAAAGTCCTCTTCGCGGAAACCGCGGGCGTCGAGCAATGCCACCGCAAGCGCATCGCCCAAGGCCAGCGTGACGGTGGTACTGGCCGTGGGAGCGAGGTTCAACGGACAAGCTTCCTTGTCGACGCGCGCATCCAGGTGGATATCGGAAAGTTGCGCCAGGCGCGACGCCTCGTTCCCGGTGATCGCCACGAGCTTTGCGCCCATGCGTCTGATGATCGGGATGATCGAGATGAATTCTGCCGCTTCGCCGGAATTGGAAATGGCGATCAGCACGTCGTTCTGGGTGATCATGCCAAGGTCGCCGTGCAGCGCCTCGGCGGCATGCACGAATAGTGCCGGCGTTCCGGTCGAGGCAAGGGTGGCTGCAATCTTGCGGGCAATATGGCCCGACTTGCCAATGCCGGAAACCACGACGCGGCCATGACATTGCAATAACAATGCGACGGCTTGCAAGAAGCTGTCGCCCGGGTTGCCGGAAAGTCGGTTTTTCAGCGCGAGAATCGCGTCCGCTTCGATCTGCAGCGTTTCGCAGGCGAGATCCAGCGCGCGTTTTGCGCTTTTTGTATCAAAAGCTTCCGGCGGGGATTTTGCATCGGTTACACTCATGCGGGAAGTATAAACGAATTGTGAAAGCAAAAAATCTGCCAGTCATAACAAAAATCTGTGTCGAGCCAGCCAAAGCGAAAAAACGACGCCGCGTTTCGATGCATTTTTCATAACCCATGTTTTCGGCTCTCGAACTCACGCTTATTCTACTAAGCGCCGGCGTGCTCGGCGTGGTGGCATTTCGCATGATGCATCTGCCGCCCATGCTCGGCTACCTGCTTGTCGGCGTCGTCGTCGGGCCCTACGGTTTTGGCATGGTCCATGAAACCGAGACGACCAACAAGCTGGCCGAATTCGGCGTGGTGTTTCTCATGTTCTCGATCGGCCTTGAGTTTTCGCTACCGAAGCTGTCATCGATGCGCAAGACCGTGTTCGGCCTTGGCATGGCGCAGGTGCTGCTGACGCTGCTGGCTACCATGTTGTTCGGATGGCTCACTGCGCACTTGTTGCCGCAACTGTCTAACATCAGCTGGCGCGCGGCGTTCGCGGTCGGCGGCGCGCTGGCGATGTCTTCGACAGCGATCGTTTCGAAGATGCTGACCGAGAGGCTGGAGCTGGACAGCCAGCATGGCCGGCAGATCGTCGGCATCCTGCTGTTCCAGGATATCGCCGTGGTGCCGCTGCTGATTCTGGTACCGGCGCTGGCCATGAATACCGAAGACCTTCTCGTCACGCTTGCATTGGCTGCAATGAAGGCCGGCGTCGTGCTGGTCTTGCTGCTGGTGATCGGACAGCGCCTGATGCGCAGCTGGTTTCACATCGTCGTCAAGCGCCGCTCGCAGGAACTGTTCATGCTCAACCTCCTGCTCATCACGCTGGGTGCGGCATGGATCACGGAACAGGCTGGCCTGTCGCTCGCGCTGGGTGCCTTCGTTGCCGGCATGCTGATCTCGGAAACCGAGTACAAGCACCAGGTGGAAGAAGACATCAAACCCTTCCGCGATGTACTGCTGGGTTTGTTCTTCATTACGGTCGGCATGTTGCTCAACATGCGGCTGGTGATGGAAAACTGGTGGCTGGTGCTGCTGCTCCTGATCGGCCCGGTGCTGCTCAAATTCGGCCTGATCGCGATGTTGACCAAGCTGTTCGGGCAATCGACGGGCGTGGCCTTGCGCACCGGCCTGGGCCTGGCGCAGGCCGGCGAATTCGGTTTCGTCCTGCTGAACCAGGCTGGAGGATTGAAGCTGATGGATCCCTTGCTGATCCAGTTGATCCTGGCGTCGATGGTGTTGTCGATGCTCGCTGCGCCGTTCATCATCGCCAAGTCCGATGCCATCGTGTTGAAGCTGTCCGCCAACGAGTGGATGATGCAGTCGCTTGCGTTGACGCAAATTGCGACCCGCACCATGAGTACGCAAAAGCATGTATTGATCGCCGGTTTCGGTCGCAGCGGCCAGAGCCTGGCCAAGCTGCTGGAGGAAGAACACATTCCCTATCACGCGCTGGATCTCGACCCCGACCGCGTGCGTGAGGCGCAGGCCGCCGGTGCCAATGTGTCGTATGGCGATGCCGCGCGCCGCGAGAGTCTTGTTGCCGCCGGCATTCATCGTGCTGCTGCTTTGGTTGTTACCTATGCGAGCACGCCGTCCGCACTCAAAGTCCTGCATTTTGCCCATGAGCTGGCGCCCGCGTTGCCGGTCATCGTGCGCAGCCACGACGATTCCGATCTCGACAAATTGCGCGAGGCCGGTGCGGCGGAAGTGGTGCCGGAAGCGATCGAGGGCAGCCTGATGCTGGCGTCGCATGCACTTGTGATGCTGGGTGTGCCGCTGCGGCGCGTCGTTCATCGCGTGCAGGCGGCGCGTGACGAACGCTATGCCTCGCTTCGCGGTTATTTTCACGGCGCCAGCGATGCGCCGGAAGACGCGGACCATATGCATGTGCGGCTGCATTCCGTGACCGTACCCGAAGGCGCGAAGTCCGTCGGAAAATCACTCACGGCGCTGAAACTGGGCGAGCTCGGCGCCGAGGTGTCGATCGTGCGACGCGGCAAGAGCCGTGTCGAGGTTACGCCGGAAACAATCCTGCATGTCGGCGACATCGTGGTCTTGCGCGGAGCCAGCGAGAGTGTTGTTCGGGCAGAGGAGCGTTTGCTGAAATGACGCTGCCCTATACCTCATCGAACTTGCCCTCGCATTAGCAAACCAGCCATTGCTTCTTTCGATTGCTGCACAGAAAACGCGATTGCGCATATCTCGCTACAATGCTGCAGGCAGCAGCTTTGATCGAAAGAATCTCCCCATGCAAGTTTTTGAACGCATCCTCGGCATTATCCTGCCGGTCTTCATCATCATCGGTCTTGGTTACGGATACGCGCGCTTGCGTGGCGACAGCGTCAAGTCGGACATGAACGCCGTCAATCGCGTCAGCATGGATGTGCTGTGTCCTCTCCTCGTATTCACTGCGCTGGCGGCAAAAGAGTTCGACCTGGCGCAGAACGGAACGCTGATCCTGGCCGGCGTGCTGATTTCTCTCGGCTCCGGGCTGCTGGCATGGCCGGTTGCGCGATTGCTTGGTTATGATCCGCGCAGCTTCGTGCCGCCGATGATGTACAACAACTGCGGCAACATGGGTTTGCCACTTGCAGTACTGGCATTCGGCACGGCCGGGCTCTCGGCAGCGGTGGCCCTGTTCATGGCCTGCAATCTGATCTACTTTTCCGTCGGGATCAAGATCATCGAGAGCGGCCGCAATCAGCACACGCCATTCTGGCGCTTTCTGGTCAGCCCGATGATGCTGGCGATGATGATCGGCATGGTATTCGCCGTATTTCACATCGGCTTGCCGGTGCCGCTGATGCAGGCGTTGAAAATGCTGGGCGACGCTTGCATTCCGATCATGCTGTTTGCGCTCGGCGTGCGCATGCTCGATGTGAATTTCAAGAGCTGGCATATCGGTCTGGCGGGTGCCATCGTGTGCCCGCTGGCAGGATTGATCGTTGCATGGTTGCTGGATGGTGTGCTGAGCCTGACACCGATGCAGCGCGGTCAGATGTATCTCTTTGCAGCCTTGCCGCCGGCGGTGTTCTGTTTCATGGTGGCCGAACAATACAAGCAGGAACCGGACAAGGTGGCGTCGATTGTCCTGCTGGGGAATCTCGCCGCGCTGGCATTCGTGCCTGCGGGCCTGTGGATGGGAATGCGTGCCTGAGCGACAGGCAGCTTGCTAGTGTGTAGGCAGCACGTCAAAGCCTTCTTCAGGCACGACTTCGTCCTTGATATCGGTAATCGCAACATCGCGTACCTGAGCCGCTGGCGGTCCGCGCCTGGCCCAGGCGACGATTTTTTCAATCGCGTCCGGGCTTCCGCGCACGAGCGCCTCCACCGAACCATCCGCGCGGTTGCGCACCCAGCCCGACAGCTTCAAGGTCAGCGCCTGCCGTTCAAAGGAAGCGCGATAGCCCACACCTTGCACCAATCCGACAATGCGCAGATGCTTTGCCATCTTGCCTCCCTTGCCTTATTTCTTCTTGAGCATCGGCGCCAGATACTGGCCGGTAAAGCTCACCGGCGTCTTCGCCACATCTTCCGGCGTACCGGTCGCGATGATCTGTCCGCCGCCGGCGCCGCCCTCCGGCCCCAGGTCGATGATCCAGTCGGCAGTTTTGATCACATCCAGGTTGTGCTCGATGATAACCACGGTGTTGCCCTGATCGCGCAGACGATGAATCACTTTCAGCAACAGATCGATGTCATGGAAGTGCAGGCCGGTGGTCGGCTCATCCAGGATATAGAGCGTGCGGCCGGTATCGCGCTTGGACAATTCCAGCGAGAGCTTGACGCGCTGCGCTTCGCCGCCGGATAACGTGGTCGCGCTCTGACCGAGACGGATGTAGCCGAGGCCCACGTCAAGCAGCGTCTGCAGCTTGCGCGCGACGACCGGTACCGGCTTGAAGAATTCGAAACCTTCCTCGACCGTCATCTCCAGCACTTCGTGGATATTCTTCCCCTTGTACTGCACTTCCAGCGTCTCGCGGTTGTAGCGCTTGCCATGGCATACATCGCACGGCACATACACGTCCGGAAGGAAATGCATTTCAACCTTGATCACGCCGTCGCCCTGGCAGGCTTCGCAGCGCCCACCCTTGACGTTGAAAGAGAAGCGGCCGGCACTGTATCCGCGTTCCTTGGCCGTCGGCACCGTCGAGAACAAATCGCGGATCGGCGTGAACACACCTGTATAAGTCGCCGGATTGGAGCGTGGCGTGCGGCCGATCGGCGCCTGGTCGACCGAGATCACCTTGTCGAAATGTTCCAGTCCGCTGATCGATTCATATGCGGCCGGCTCAGTCTGGGAGCCGTACAAATGCCGTGCGGCAGCGTGGTACAAGGTGTCATTGATGAGCGTGGATTTGCCCGAACCGGAAACGCCGGTGATGCAGGTCAGCAGACCGACAGGCAGCTCCAGCGTCACGCTTTTCAGATTGTTGCCGGATGCGCCGCTGATCACCAGTTGCCGCTCCGGATCGGGCGGCGTGCGCTTCTTCGGCATGTGAATGGTGAGCGAGCCATTCAGATACTTGGCTGTCAGCGATTTCTTGTTCTTCAGGATGTCTTTGAGCGGCCCCTTGGCAATGACCTCGCCGCCATGCACGCCGGCGCCGATGCCCATGTCGACGATGTAGTCCGCGCATCGGATGGCATCCTCGTCGTGTTCGACCACCAGCACGCTGTTGCCGATATCGCGCAAATGCTTCAAGGTGTTGATCAGGCGGTCATTGTCGCGCTGATGAAGACCGATGGAGGGCTCGTCGAGCACATACATCACGCCGGTCAGGCCGGAGCCGATCTGCGACGCAAGACGGATGCGCTGCGCCTCGCCGCCGGACAAGGTATCTGCGCTGCGCTCCAGCGACAGGTAATCGAGGCCGACGTTATTCAGGAATTTCAGGCGCGATATGATTTCCTTGATGATGCGGTCGGCGATTTCCTTTTTCGCACCGGTCAGCTTCAGCTTGTCGAAAAACTCCAGCGTGTCGCGCAATGGCGTTGCCGCGATCTCGTAGATCGAGCGCTGCTGCTTGCCGGTACCGACTTTCACATGCCGCGCTTCGATGCGCAGGCGAGCGCCTTTGCAGGATGGGCATTCCTTCTGATTGATGAACTTTGCCAGCTCTTCCTTTACGGCGATCGAATCAGTCTCGCGATAGCGCCGCTGCAGATTGTTCACGACGCCTTCGAAAGTATGTTCGCGCACGACCGCACGGCCGCGCTCGTTGATGTAGGTGAAGGGAATCGTCTGGCGGCCTGAGCCGTACAGCACTGCATGCTGCGCCTGCTCGGGCAGTTTCTCGAACGGGATGTCCAGATCGAACGCATAGTGTTCCGCGAGGTTCGACAGCATCTGGAAATAGAATTGGTTGCGCCGGTCCCAGCCCTTGATCGCACCGCTCGCGAGCGACAGGTTGGGGAAGGCTACAATGCGCTTCGGATCGAAGAACTCGATGTGACCGAGGCCGTCGCATTCCGGGCAGGCGCCCATCGGGTTGTTGAAGGAGAACAGGCGCGGCTCGAGTTCCTGCAATGCGTAGCCGCAGGTCGGGCAGGCGAACCTGTTGGAGAAAAGATGCTCCTTGCCGCTGTCCATTTCGAGGGCAATGGCACGGCCTTCCGCCAGGCGCAATGCGGTCTCGAAACTCTCCGCGAGCCGCTGCTTCACATCGGCCTTGATCTTCAGGCGGTCGATCACGACGTCGATCGTGTGCTTCTCGGTCTTCTTCAGTTTCGGCAGGTCGTCGACTTCATAGATGCGCGCCGCATGCGTGCCGCTCTGGATGCGGAAGCGGACAAAGCCCTGTGCCTGCATGTCTTCGAACAAGTCGACATGTTCCCCCTTGCGGTTGGCGACGACGGGCGCGAGGATCATCAGTTTGGTATCCTCCGGCATTGCCAGCACGGCATCGACCATCTGCGAAACGGATTGCGCCGCGAGCGGATTTTCCGGATGGTCCGGGCAATACGGTGTGCCGACGCGCGCATACAGCAGGCGCAGGTAGTCGTGGATTTCGGTCACGGTGCCGACTGTCGAACGCGGGTTGTGCGAGGTGGCCTTCTGTTCGATGGAGATCGCCGGCGACAAGCCTTCGATCAGGTCGACATCGGGCTTTTCCATCAGCTGCAGGAACTGGCGCGCATAGGCTGAAAGCGACTCGACATAGCGCCGCTGGCCTTCCGCGTACAAGGTATCGAAGGCGAGCGAGGACTTGCCGGAGCCGGACAGACCTGTAATGACAATCAATTGGTTGCGAGGCAATTCCAGGTTGATGTTTTTCAGATTGTGTGTACGTGCGCCGCGAATTCTTATTTCTTCCATGAACTGCTTTCAACGAGAGCTGAGCGCCTGTATCGGCAGGAAGCATTCCCAAGCGGGATGTTTCCTGCCGATACAGGCGCCGAAACGGGTCAACCTGATACTATAACGGGTTTTAAAGTCCATCGTATCTTCAGGTTCAACCCTTCCAGAGCACCATGCCCACCTCTTCATCCGTCGACCCGAGCAGTCGCATGACCCCCATGGAAATCCGTTCCAGTCTGTCACTGGCATCGATTTTCGCGCTGCGCATGCTCGGCATGTTCCTGATCCTGCCTGTCTTCGCCGTGCACGCAAAGACACTTCCCGGCGGCGAAAGCGCGGCGATGGTCGGTTTAGCAATGGGAATTTATGGCTTGACGCAGTCCTTCGGACAGATCCCGTTCGGCATTGCCTCAGATAAATATGGGCGCAAGCCCATCATCATCATCGGCCTGGTCCTGTTTGCGCTCGGTTCCTTTATCGCCGCGTCGGCACACACGCTCACCTGGGTGATCGTCGGCCGCGCCGTGCAGGGAGCCGGCGCGATCTCCGCGGCGGTCACCGCATTCATTGCGGATGCGACAAGGGACGAGCATCGCACCAAGGCGATGGCGATGGTCGGCGGCTCGATCGGACTGACCTTCGCAATCTCCATGGTCGCCGCGCCGGTGATGTATCGCCTGATCGGGATGGGCGGCATCTTCGCACTGACCGGCATTCTTTCCTGTATTGCCATTCTTGTTGTTCTGTATATCGTGCCGCCGGCGCCGCAAAAGATTCATGCGAAGGAAGTCCCGTTCTCCGAGGTGCTGGCCGATCGCGAGCTGGCGCGCCTGAACTATGGCGTATTCGCGCTGCATGTGGCGCAAATGTCGATGTTCGTGGTGGTGCCGTCGGCCATTGTGCAGTACATGGGCCTGCCGGTTGCGGGCCATTGGAAGCTGTATCTTCCGATCATGGTCGTGTCGGTTGCGCTGATGCTGCCCTTTGTCTTCGTCGGCGAAAAGCGCGGCAAGATGAAACAGGTATTCCTGGGCGCCATTGCCCTGCTGGCACTGGTGCAGGTCGGGCTGTGGGCTTTCATGTCCCGGCCGGCTTCCATGCACTGGTCGGTGCTGGTCCTGTTGCTGCTGGCATTCTTCGTCGCGTTCAACATCCTGGAAGCGACCCAGCCTTCACTGGTATCCCGCATGGCGCCGCCGGCCGCGAAGGGCAGTGCGCTCGGCGTCTACAACACACTGCAAGCGTTGGCGCTGTTCTGCGGTGGCGTACTTGGGGGCTGGTTGCAGCAGCACCTCGGGCCGTCTTCCGTCTTTGTGGCGGGCGCGGCGCTGACAATTGTCTGGCTTATAATTGCCGCGAAGATGAAAAGCCTGCCGCGGCGCGGCACCGCTGCAGCATCCGCTTGAATCCATTCCGCATTTGAATCACGATACCACCTCAGTCAGCTTTAGGAGAAATTTATGGCATCCGTCAACAAAGTCATTATCGTCGGCAACCTCGGGCGCGATCCTGAAACGCGCTACATGCCGAACGGCGATGCAGTCACGAATATCGCGGTTGCGACCACCGAAAGCTGGAAAGACAAGAATACCGGCGAAAAGAAGGAATTGACCGAATGGCACCGCATTACCTTCTACCGCAAACTGGCGGAAATCGCCGGCCAGTACCTGAAAAAGGGCTCGCAGATCTACGTGGAAGGCCGCCTGCAGACGCGCAAGTGGACGGACAAGGACGGTGTCGAACGCTACACCACTGAAATCATCGCCGACACCATGCAGATGCTCGGCAGCCGTCAGGGCATGGGCGGTGGCGCCCCGATGGACGATGATTACGGCAGCAGCGCTCCGGCACCTCGGCAGAGCGCCGGCGGAGGCAATGCCGGCGCTTCGCGCGGTGCTCCGCAGCAGCGCCCGGCGCCGAACTTCAGCGATATGGACGACGATATTCCGTTCTGATCATCGCCATAGCCAAAAAAGCCCCGCCTTCAAACGCGGGGCTTTTTTGCCATGTAACGGTCCACTGTTTCATTTTTGGCACTTTCCAGAACAAGATTGCATCCCCTGCTCAATTTCTTGACAACAATTTGTTAAGATGACTGAATCGGCGTCTGACATCGCGCATTGCAGGTGTAGCCGCTAGATTCCGGCCGGATGTCCGGCCTTGACCCGAAATTGATTTTCAACAATGTTTTCCATTCATCGGGATCGGCCTGATACTGCGCTCAATAGTCAACTGGACAGCCTCATGGAGGCCGCCGGAGACGCCGTTTTCCGTCTGAATGCGGAGACAGTCATCCAGCACGCCAGCAAACGCTCCAGCGAATTGATCGGTTCCGGTGTCAAGCTGATCGGCCAGCCCCTGCCAGCCCTGATCTTGAGTGCCGATCACTCAGCGCTCGAAAGCGCTGTAACGCGGGTTCGGGAGACGGCTGAACCCAGCAAAGCCAATGTGCGCTTCAAGACGCCGAACAGCGCGTTATGGATCGAATTGCAAATCAGCAGCTACACGAACGCGCGCGGCGAAACCGAACTGCTGGCCGTCGGCAGGGATATCTCCGGGCAGCAGGCTACCGAGGAACGCCTGCGCCATATGGCCACGCATGACCCATTGACCGGTTTGCCGAACCGGTCGCTGTTGTCCGACCGGATTCGCATGGCGATCGCGCAGTCGCGCCGCACGGGATTGGGATTTGCCGTCGTGGCACTCGACCTGGACGGCTTCAAGAAGGTCAACGATGCCCTCGGACACCCGGTCGGCGATTCCTTGTTGCGCGTCGCTGCGATGCGATTGAGCGATACGCTACGCGACATCGATACGCTGGCGCGCGTCGGTGGCGACGAGTTTGTGGCGGTCCTCGCAGGCGCGGTATCGGAAGGCGAGATTCAGGCGATTGCGCGCCGCATGATTTCAGCGATGCAGCTCCCGTTCGATATCCAGGGGCATACCCTCTACGTCGGCACGTCGATCGGTGCGGCCATTTTCCCCGAACATGGCGAGAGCGAAGTGAAGCTGCTCGCCCATGCGGACACCGCGATGTACCGCGCCAAGGAAACCGGCAAGGCGCGTTGCGTCGTCTACAACAACCAGAAATTCACCCAGCCCGAACACGACGTGTCGATGGAAGCGGCCATGTTCCAGGCGGTCAGGGATGGCGAATTCCTTCTGAATTACCAACCCATCGTCGACGCGCGCAGCCGGCAGATCATGGGATTCGAAGCGCTGATGCGCTGGTCGCGTCCCGGGCTCGGCATGGTGCCACCCACGCAGTTCATCCCGATGGCTGAAAACAACGGGCTGATCAACCTGCTCGGCGCATGGGTGCTCAAGGCCGCCTGCATGCAGATCAGGCAGTTCCAGGAAGTTGCCGGCAGGCCCTTGTACGTCTCGGTCAACGTCAGCCCGAGACAGTTCAGAAACGATCAGTTCCTCGACATCATGGACGAGGCGATCACGCTGTCCGGCCTGAATGGGCAACAGTTGCTGCTGGAAATCACGGAAGGCATCCTGATGTCGGATCCCGAGCACGCAGAAGCCCTGCTGACCGAAATGACCGCGCGCAATGTGCGGATTGCCATCGACGACTTTGGCACCGGCTATTCCTCGCTCGCCTACCTGAAGCGCTTTCCGATCGCCACGCTGAAGATCGATCGCGCCTTCATCAAGGACCTGCCCACCTCGGTCAAGGATGCCGCGATCTGCGACGTGGTACTGAGTCTTGCAAGTCATCTCAAACTGTCCACCGTGGCAGAAGGCGTGGAGAGCGAAGAGCAGTTGCAGTTCCTTGCCAAACACGGCTGCGGACTGATCCAGGGCTATCTGACCGGCCGCCCGTTGCTTCCCGAGCAAGTTATTGAACTCCTGAAAACGACGCAATCGCTGCCCGCTCCAGCGCATGCTTCGCAATAACGAGAAGATCAGATTGAATGGACGCTTTTGTGAACAGGGAACCCCTCACCGCTGACAAGACGATCAAGCTATTGTGGTCGCGCGTGCGAGAGCGCGGCGATCTGCCCGGGTTCTCCAAGGTGGTAGGTGCAATCATTTCGGCCATGCGCGGCGATGACGACCGCGAATTCAACATGACTACCACCGTGCTGCAGGATCCGGCCCTGACGCAGAAAGTGCTGCGGCTGGCCAATAGCGCGATGTATTCGGTATTCGGGCAAGGCATCAACACGGTATCGAAGGCCGTGATTGTCCTGGGCACGGAGGCGATCGGTCACATCGCATTGGGCCTGAAACTGATCGATGGACTCTCGGGCGCATCCTCCGATTCCGCCAATGCCCGCGCTGAATTGGAAAAGGCCGTGCTGGCCGGTTATATCGCCCGCCAGGTGGCGTATTCAGCGAGCACGCGCGATGCAGAAGAGGCGGTTGTCTGCTCCATGCTGCATTCGCTCGGCCGCTTGATGGTCACCTTTTATCTGCCCGATCGCTGGTTGCAGGTGCAGGAGCGCAGCCTGGAAACGGACGTCGATGAAAAGGAGGCGACGATCGCCATGCTCGGCCTGGGTCTGGATGAGATTGGGCGCGAGGTGGCCAAGCAATGGGGCCTGCCTTCAACCCTGATCGAGACGCTGCGGGACATGCCGCCCAAGCCCGTCGGCGAGCCTCTCACTCACAGTGACTGGCTGGCAGCCTTGTCGACCTTGTCCTCGCTGTGTGCTGGTGCCTTGCATGACAACCGCTCGTCGCTGCAGGCCGAGCTCTCGCAGTTGGCCGGCGACTATTCGGAAATGCTTGGCCTCGATGCGTCCGAGGTCGTCGCTGCTGTCGATGCCGCCAAGCTCGGTGCCGCAGAGGAAGATGTGGTCGTGAAGCGCCTGATGAAGCGCAACGACCTTGGCGCTGCTGGATCAAGACCCGCTGCGACCGGCAAGCCGGCCGATGCCGCGTCGATTCTGGCACGCGGTGTGACCGATCTGCGCGGCGTGATGGAAAGCGCGAATATTGGACAACTGATGTCGATGGCATTGGAAACCGTCTATCAGGGTTTGGGATTCAGCCGCGCCATCGCGTTCACCCGGAACAAGGAAAAGTCGCAATATTTCGCGCAAATGGGTTTTGGTGAAGGCGCGCAGGAACTGCTGCCGCGCCTGATATTCAATGACGCGTATGAGCCGGACGTGTTTCATGCCGCGTTGGCGAACGACAAGATGATCTTCGTCGAAAATGCACGTGACCCGGGATTCGTCAACAAACTGCCGCGCTGGTGGAAGGAGTCGCTGCCCACGGTGCGCAGTTTCATGGTTTTGCCCTTGACGGTGAACCGCAACCCGGTCGGCTTTATCTACGGCGACTGGGACTTGAGCAAAATGGCCGCGAAGATCGAGCAGGCAGAGGTCGGGCCGCTTGATGAATTGCGCACTCTGGTGATGCGTGCAATGGAGCAGCATCGCCTCGGTGGCTCATCGTGGGGGCGCCGCCCCTCTTAGCTGTCTTTTCCCCTGTCGTCCTCTCCGTGCATTCGCAAGCGCCTCGGTGCGAGCGGGTGAGTGCAATGACGCCCCTGCGATATCAGTCCTGTAGCGTGGCCTCGGCCCAATGCGGCCGATCCATTGGCCAGGGAGGCCTTCCATGGCGAAATTTGCGGAACCTCAATACTTTCACCTGCTTGCCGTTCTATGTTGCCGTCTAGTATGTAAAAAGTGTTAATATTCGGCATAAAAGTTATTATATTAATAATGAAAAAGAGGGGTTGCGATGAGTGAGACAACCGTTTTTTTTACTATTGTCTGCGGCGGACTGCTGCTCTGGTTTCTCTTTGGAAGAGAAAAGCCTGCGCGTTATCGCAAGAAAAATCTGCTGACCGGCAGGGAGCGTGATTTTTTCTATCGCCTGCGCAGGGCGCTTCCCGACTGCCTGGTCTTTCCGCGCATGCCGCTGTCCGCGCTGATTGAGCCGACGGGTATTGGCCGGGTGCGCAAGACGGCACACGCGGCGATCGAGGGGCTGAAGGTGGGCTACGCCGTGTTTGACATGGATATGCGCCTGGTCGCCGTGGTTGAGCTGGACCATGGCGTTCGCATGAGCCGGCGCGCAGCGGCACGCGAGGCCTATCTGGATCGTGCCGGAATACGGGTTGTGCGCTTTCCCGCCCGAAAACTTCCATCCGAAACCAATATCCACGCCACGATTTACGCCCGTTCGGCCTCACAAAACGGCGCGCGTGTTTCGGAAGCCACGGCTCAAAGCGACGTCATCGAATTCATTCCGCAACGATCACCTTGGCGCAACACCCTCAACGCGCATATGTGAGGTGCGATTGCACTGGCGTCGATGCGGAGAAAATTTCGCGGCGAAGGGCGCGAAGGCTGGCGGTTTAATGTTCTAATTCCGTCATGGCCAGACTTCCGCGACTCGTCGTTCCTCATCAGCCGCATCACATCATTCAAAGCGGCACTGACCGCCAACCGATTTTTCGGGACGCGGATGATTATTCCGCCTTCCTGCGTTGGCTGCGTGAAGCTGCCAGGCAATTCAAAGTGGCTGTTCATGCCTATGTATTGATGCCCACGCATTTGCACCTGCTTGTTTCCCCAAACGACGAGCCTGGCCTTGGACGCATGATGCAATGGGTCGGCCGTCATTACGTGCCTTACTTCAATACCAGGTACGGCCGGGCCGGAACGCTCTGGCAGGGGCGATACAAGGCTACCGTGATTGAATCCGAGCGATATTTTCTCGTTTGCAGCCGCTATATCGAGTCCAACCCTGTTCGTTCCGGTCTGGTTCAGGAACCAGTGGACTATGCGTGGTCCAGCTATGCCCATCATGCAGGCGTAAAACCCGATCCGCTGATCACCGATCATCCCCTCTATTGGGCCTTGGGAAACACGCCTTTTGAGCGGGAGGCTGCTTACAAAGACCTGATGAATCAAGGCCTTACTACACGCGAAGTGGATGCGCTCAGCGAAGCCACCCGAAAAGGCTGGCCGCTCGGCTCTGAAAAATTCATCTCCATGCTCGCCAAGCAGAGCGAGCGCCGTGTTACGCCGGCCAAGCGTGGCCGGCCGCCCAAGCCACGGCCGGGCGCGAACCCAGGCACGGCCAATTAAAAAATGCGGGCTATATCGAACGCCAATTCATCCCGGCTCGATTCACTCTGTCCCTATTTAACATGCTCACGAAATGTGCTCACTTTTAATTTGACTCTGACCCTGTTTATTTAAGTTGAACAATCTGTTGCGCTGCACTATCCTTCAACGTCAATATCACCAAAGTTGCGGAGAAAGCTTATGCACGCGCAAGGTCTTTACGATCCTATCAACGAACACGACGCTTGCGGCGTCGGTTTCATCGCCCATATCAAAGGCAAGAAAAGCCATTCCATCGTCGAGCAGGGGTTGCTGATTCTGAAGAATCTCGACCACCGGGGTGCGGTTGGTGCCGACAAGCTGATGGGCGACGGCGCGGGTATTCTGCTTCAGATTCCCGACCAATACTACCGTGAAGAAATGGCAAAGCAGGGCGTGGCCCTGCCGCCGCCGGGCGAATATGGCGTCGGCATGATTTTCCTGCCTAAGGAAAACGCTTCCCGCATCGCCTGCGAACAGGAAATCGAGCGTGCGGTCTTCGCTGAAGGCCAGGTCGTCCTCGGCTGGCGTGATGTGCCTGTCGATATCGAGATGCCGATGTCGCCGACGGTGCGCCAGAAAGAGCCGGTCATCCGCCAGATCTTTATCGGTCGCGGCCCGGACATCATGGTGACCGATGCGCTGGAGCGCAAGCTGTATGTGATCCGCAAGTCGTCCGGCCACGCCATCCAGGCATTGAACCTGCTGCACGGCAAGGAATTCTTCGTGCCGTCCATGTCGGCACGTACCGTTGTCTACAAGGGTCTGCTGCTGGCAGACCAGGTCGGCGTGTACTACAAGGATCTTCAGGATCCGCGCTGTATCTCCGCACTCGCGCTCGTGCACCAGCGCTTTTCCACCAACACCTTCCCCGAGTGGCCGCTGTCCCACCCCTACCGTCTGATCGCGCACAACGGCGAAATCAACACCGTCAAGGGTAACTTCAACTGGATGCGGGCACGCGAAGGCGTGATGAAATCGGCTGTTCTCGGCGACGATCTGAAGAAACTGTTCCCGCTGATCTATGAAGGCCAATCCGATACCGCCTGCTTCGACAACGCGCTTGAACTCCTGGTGATGGCCGGCTATCCGATCGCGCAAGCAATGATGATGATGATTCCGGAAGCATGGGAAAACCATACGCTGATGGACGACAATCGCCGTGCTTTCTACGAATATCACGCCGCGATGATGGAGCCATGGGATGGCCCGGCAGCGATGGCATTTACTGACGGGCGCCACATCGGCGGCACGCTGGACCGCAACGGTCTGCGCCCGGCACGCTATATCGTGACCGACGACGACTTGGTGGTGATGGCCTCCGAATCCGGCGTACTGCCGATCCCGGAATCCAAGATCATCAAGAAGTGGCGCCTGCAGCCGGGCAAGATGTTCCTCATCGACCTCGAAGCCGGTCGCATCATTGACGACAAGGAACTGAAGGATACCTACGCCAACGCCAAGCCGTACAAGCAATGGATCGAGTCGGTGCGCATCAAGCTCGACGAACTGGAGTCCGAACCGGAAGAGCCGAAATCGGCGATCCCGCTGCTCGATCGCCAGCAGCTCTTCGGCTATACGCAGGAAGACATGAAGTTCCTGCTTGCGCCGATGGCCACCACGGGTGAGGAAGCGATCGGCTCCATGGGCAATGACTCGCCGCTGGCTGTCATGTCCAACAAGAACAAGACGCTCTACCATTACTTCAAGCAATTGTTCGCGCAAGTGACCAACCCGCCGATCGACCCGATCCGCGAAGCCATGGTCATGTCGCTGGTGTCCTTCGTCGGTCCGAAGCCGAATCTGCTCGACACCAACAACATCAACCCGCCGATGCGTCTTGAAGTGTCGCAGCCTGTACTCGATTACGCGGATATCGCCAAGTTGCGCAACATTGGCAAGCATACCGGCGGCAAGTTCAAGTCCTATGAACTGAACATCTGCTACCCCGTGGCATGGGGCAAGGAAGGCATCGAAGCGCGCCTCGCGTCGCTGTGCGCGAAGGCGGTTGATGCGGTCAAGTCCGGCCACAACATCCTGATCATTTCCGACCGCAAAGTGGATGCAGAGCAGGTCGCCATTCCGGCGCTGCTGGCAACTTCCGCGATTCACTTGCACCTCGTCAGCAAGGGCCTGCGCACCTCCACCGGTCTGGTGGTGGAAACCGGTTCCGCGCGCGAAACGCATCACTTCGCCCTGCTCGCCGGTTATGGCGCGGAAGCTGTCCACCCCTACCTCGTCATGGACACCTTGTCCGAGATGGCGCAGAACCAGCAGGGCGGACTGACGCCGGAAAAGGCGATCTACAACTTCCAGAAGGCCATTGGCAAGGGCTTGATGAAGGTGATGTCCAAGATGGGCATTTCGACCTACATGTCCTACTGCGGCGCGCAGATTTTTGAAGCCATCGGTCTGAACAAGGCAATGGTGGACAAGTACTTCAAGGGCACGGCATCCAATGTCGAAGGTATCGGCGTGTTCGAAGTGGCGGAAGAAGCGCTGCGTCTGCACAAAGTCGCCTTCAGCAGCGATCCGGTGCTGGCCAACGCGCTGGACGCCGGCGGCGAGTATGCATTCCGGACGCGCGGCGAAGAACACATGTGGACGCCGGATGCGATTGCCAAGCTGCAGCACTCGACCCGCTCCAACAACTTCAACACCTACAAGGAATACGCGCAGATCATCAACGATCAGTCCAAGCGCCACATGACCTTGCGCGGACTGTTCGAATTCAAGATCGATCCGTCCAAGGCGATTCCGATTGACGAGGTCGAACCGGCCAAGGAAATCGTCAAGCGCTTCGCCACCGGCGCAATGTCGCTCGGCTCGATTTCGACCGAAGCGCACTCCACGCTGGCAATCGCGATGAACCGCATCGGCGGCAAGTCGAATACCGGTGAGGGCGGCGAGGATGAAAACCGCTATCGCCAGGAACTGAAGGGCATTCCGGTCAAGAAGGGCGCCACGCTGGCATCCGTGATCGGCAAGGATCGTGTCGAGGTCGACCTGCCATTGATGGACGGGGACTCGCTGCGCTCCAAGATCAAGCAGGTCGCTTCGGGGCGCTTCGGCGTCACCGCCGAGTACCTGACGTCGGCTGATCAGATCCAGATCAAGATGGCGCAAGGCGCGAAGCCGGGCGAGGGCGGTCAGCTGCCTGGTCACAAGGTATCCGAGTACATCGCCAAGCTGCGTTTCTCGGTACCGGGCGTCGGTCTGATTTCTCCGCCGCCGCATCACGACATCTACTCGATCGAAGACTTGGCGCAATTGATTCACGACCTCAAGAACGCGAATCCGAAGGCATCCATCTCGGTCAAGCTGGTCTCCGAAGTGGGCGTTGGCACCGTTGCAGCCGGCGTGGCGAAGGCGAAGTCCGACCACGTCGTGATTGCTGGCCATGATGGCGGCACCGGCGCGTCGCCGCTGTCCTCGATCAAGCATGCCGGTACGCCTTGGGAACTCGGCCTCGCCGAAACGCAGCAAACGCTGGTGCTGAACCGACTGCGCAGCCGCATCCGCGTGCAGACCGATGGCCAGATCAAGACCGGTCGCGACGTCGTCATCGGTGCATTGCTTGGTGCCGACGAGTTCGGTTTCGCGACCGCACCGCTGGTCGTCGAGGGCTGCATCATGATGCGCAAGTGCCATCTGAACACCTGCCCGGTCGGCGTTGCGACGCAGGACCCGGTACTGCGCGCCAAGTTCTCCGGCAAGCCGGAATACGTGGTGAACTATTTCTTCTTCGTCGCCGAGGAAGTTCGTCAGATCATGGCGCAGCTGGGCATTCGCACCTTCAACGAATTGATTGGCCGTTCCGACCTGCTCGACAAGTCGAAGGCAATCACGCATTGGAAGGCCAAGGGCCTCGACTTCAGCAAGATCTTCCACCAGCCCGACGTGCCGGCTTCCGAGCCGCGCTATCAGGTTGAGGAACAGGATCACGGTCTGGAGAAGGCGCTTGACCACAAGCTGATCGCGCAAGCCAAGGCCGCGCTGGAAAAAGGCGAAAAGGTTTCGTTCATTTCCCCGGTCAAGAACGTCAACCGGACTGTCGGCACGATGCTGTCGGGTGAAGTCGCGAAGAAGTATGGCCACGAAGGTCTGCCGGACGACACTATCCACATTCAGCTGCAAGGCACCGCGGGCCAGTCGGCCGGCGCATTCCTGGCGCATGGCATCACGCTGGACCTGGTGGGCGAGGGCAATGACTATGTCGGCAAGGGCCTGTCGGGCGGCCGCATCATCGTACGTCCGAACACCGAATTCCGTGGCTGGGCGGTGGACAACATCATCATCGGCAATACCGTGCTGTACGGCGCGATCGCCGGCGAAGCCTTCTTCAATGGTGTGGCGGGCGAACGTTTCGGCGTGCGCAACTCCGGCGCGATCACTGTCGTCGAAGGCACCGGTGACCATGGTTGCGAGTACATGACCGGCGGTACCGTCGTCGTTCTGGGTGCGACCGGCCGCAATTTCGCGGCGGGCATGTCGGGCGGTATCGCCTACGTGTACGACCCGGACGGCGAGTTTGCCAAGAAGTGCAATATGGCGATGGTCGCACTCGAGCCGGTATTGAGCAGCGCAGACCAGGAAGCCAAGGTCGATCGTGCGACTTGGCATAGCACCGTTCGCGGTGGTGAGGCCCAGACCGACGAAGCGATCTTGAAGGGCTTGATCGAGCGTCACTTCAAGTACACCGGCAGCACGCGTGCGCGCAATCTGCTGGACGACTGGACGAACGCTCGCGCCAAGTTCACCAAGGTATTCCCGACCGAGTACAAGCGGGCGCTGGGTGAGTTGAACGCAGCGCAGTCCAAAGAAAAGATCGCGGCCTGATTATCAATAACGATGCTGCCGCGGGGATCTCGCAAGCGATCCCCGCAGCCAAGAATGTGAGTAAAAAATGGGAAAAGTAACCGGCTTTCTGGAATACCAACGCCTGCAAGAGGCGAGTGAAGCACCTCAACTGCGCAAGAAGCATTACAAGGAATTCGTGATGCACTTGAGCGACGAAGACGCCAAGATCCAGGGCGCGCGTTGCATGGACTGTGGCATCCCTTTCTGCAACAACGGCTGCCCGGTCAACAACATCATTCCGGACTGGAACGACCTGGTTTATCACGGCAACTTCAAGGAGGCGCTGGACAACCTGCACTCCACCAACAACTTCCCCGAGTTCACCGGTCGCATCTGCCCGGCTCCCTGCGAGGCAGCCTGCACGCTCAACATCAATAGCAATCCGGTCGGCATCAAGTCGATCGAGCATTTCATCATCGACAAGGGATGGGAAAACGGCTGGGTTGTTCCGCAAATTGCGGCAAACAGAACCGGCAAGAAGGTTGCGGTGGTCGGCGCCGGTCCGGCCGGTCTGGCCGCCGCGCAGCAGCTCGCGCGTGCCGGCCACGACGTGACGGTGTTCGAAAAGAACGACCGCGTCGGTGGCTTGCTACGCTACGGCATCCCTGACTTCAAGCTGGAAAAGTCGCACATCGATCGCCGCGTCGAGCAGATGAAGGCAGAAGGCGTCACTTTCCGCACGGGCGTCTTTGTCGGCAAGGATTTCACGCCGAACGTCTACAACTGGGCAAAGGAGACGATCTCTCCCGACCAGCTGAAGAAGGATTTCGATGCTGTCGTCATCTCCGGCGGCGCCGAGCTGCCGCGCGACTTGCCGGTTCCGGGACGCGAGCTGAAGGGCGTGCACTTTGCAATGGAATTCCTGCCGCTGCAGAACAAGGTCAACGCCGGCGACAAGGTCAAGGACCAGATTCTCGCGACCGGCAAGCATGTCATCGTGATCGGCGGTGGCGACACCGGCTCCGACTGCGTTGGCACGTCGAACCGTCACGGCGCCGCTTCGGTGACGCAATTCGAATTGCTGCCGCAACCGCCGGAACAGGAAAACAAGCCGCTCGTGTGGCCTTACTGGCCGACCAAGCTGCGCACATCGTCTTCGCACGAAGAAGGTTGCGAACGCGACTGGTCGGTGGCGACCAAGCGCCTCGAGGGCAAGAACGGCAAGGTCGAGAAACTGATCGCGGCTCGCGTCGAATGGAAAGACGGCAAGATGGTCGAAGTGCCGAATTCCGAATTCGAACTGAAAGCAGATCTGGTCTTGCTGGCCATGGGCTTCGTATCGCCGGTTCAGCAGGTGCTGGATGCATTCGGCGTCGACAAGGATGTCCGCGGTAATGCGAAGGCGACGACGGATGGCGACGGTTGCTACAAGACATCGGTGGACAAAGTGTTTGCAGCCGGAGACATGCGTCGCGGCCAGTCGCTGGTCGTATGGGCAATTCGCGAAGGACGCCAGTGCGCTCGCGCAGTGGACGAGTTCCTGATGGGTTCCTCCGTACTGCCGCGTTAATTTGTAACAGTTTTCAAAAAACCGCCGCATCGAAAGACCAGGCGGTTTTTTTGTCGTATTTCGGCTGCCTGTTGGGCTAACCCAAAAGTCCGATTGCCATTTCTGCACTACAATCTCATCTTTGCGTTGAAGATGAATGTCGTGCCCAATCTCGTCGAAATCCGTGACCTGCATTTTGCCTATGGAGAGCGTCCGATTCTGTCGGGGCTTGAGATGGACTTTCCTCGTCGCAAGGTTGTCGCGGTCATGGGCGGTTCCGGTTCCGGCAAGACCACGATCCTGCGGCTGATCGGCGGACAGTTGCAGGCACAGAAGGGCAGCATCACCCTCGACGGACAAGCGGTCGATGCGCGCAATACCAAGGCGATGTATGCGATGCGCCGCAAGATGGGCATGCTGTTTCAGCACGGTGCGCTGTTCACCGATCTGACGGTATTCGAGAACGTCGCGTTTCCATTGCGCGAACATACCAGCCTGCCGGAGGAGTTGATTCGCGACCTGGTGCTGATGAAGCTGCATGCCGTCGGCTTGCGCAATGCGGCGCAATTGAAGCCGGCAGAGATCTCGGGCGGCATGGCGCGGCGTGTGGCGCTGGCGCGTGCCGTGGCGCTGGATCCGCAGCTCATCATGTACGACGAACCGTTTGCCGGGCTCGACCCGATTTCGATGGGTGTGGCGGCCAATCTGATCCGCCGGCTTAACGATGCACTTGGCTCGACATCGATCGTGGTGTCGCATGATGTGCATGAGACGTTCCTGATTGCCGACTACGTGTATTTTCTGTCGCAGGGCAGGATTGTCGCGCACGGTTCGCCGCAGCAGATGCAGGAGTCGAGCGACCCTTATGTGAAGCAGTTCGTGCATGCGGAAGCCGACGGTCCTGTGCCCTTCCATTACCCGGGCCGATCGCTTGCAGCAGACTTGCACCTGGAGACGAAGTAATGATTGTCGATGCGATAAGCGCTCTCGGGCGCTGGGTGCGCGAATTTGTCGGCAATGTCGGCTTCGCAACCCGCATGTTCCTGTCCATGCTGCTTGCGCCTGCTGCGTTGCTGAAGCGGCCGAAACTGGTCACCGACCAGATTCACTTCATCGGCAACTATTCGCTGGTGATCATTGCGGTATCGGGCTTGTTCGTCGGGTTCGTGCTCGGATTGCAAGGCTATTACACCTTGAACAAATATGGCTCTGAACAGGCGCTGGGCTTGCTGGTAGCCTTGTCGCTCACGCGTGAACTGGGACCGGTAGTCACCGCTTTATTGTTCGCCGGGCGAGCCGGAACTTCATTGACCGCAGAGATCGGATTGATGAAGGCGGGCGAACAATTATCGGCGATGGAAATGATGGCGGTGAACCCGCTGGAGCGAGTGGTCGCACCGCGTTTCTGGGCCGGGGTGATTGCGATGCCGGTATTGGCATCAATCTTCAGTGCCGTTGGTGTGATCGGCGGTTACATCGTCGGTGTGCGTCTGATCGGCGTGGACGAAGGTGCATTCTGGTCGCAGATGCAGGATGGCGTGGATGTCTGGAAGGACATCGCCAACGGTGTGATCAAGAGCGTTGTTTTCGGATTTGCGGTAACGTTCATTGCGTTGTTCCAAGGGTATGAGGCACAGCCGACGCCCGAGGGCGTTTCGCGCGCGACAACCCGCACCGTGGTAATTGCATCCCTGATGGTGCTGTGGCTCGACTTCTTGCTGACAGCCATCATGTTCGATTAATGGGTGTGCAGGATTGATTCCCTGCGTAGGGTCGGGGAAAAGGCTTTTTTCTCGTTTTAAGCCCGTCGAAGGGCATTGCATCCTATATTTAAGGTATTCGGTTATGCAGCGAAAATCGTTAGACTTATGGGTTGGCTTGTTCGTCCTGCTTGGTGCGATGGCCTTGTTTTTCCTGGCAATGAAAGCAGGGAACATGAGCTCGCTATCGTTTGAAAAGACCTACCCGGTCATCACCAAGTTCGACAACATCGGCGGCCTGAAGCCGCGCGCCCCGGTAAAAAGCGCGGGTGTGGTGGTCGGACGCGTGGGAGACATCAAGTTCGACGACAAGAGCTATCAGGCCGTTGTAACCTTAAACCTGGAAACCACTTACAAATTCCCGAAGGATACCTCCGCCAAGATCCTGACTTCAGGATTGCTGGGTGAGCAGTATATCGGCCTGGAACCGGGCGGCGATCTCAATAACCTGGTTGCCGGCGACCGCATCAAGATGACACAATCCGCGGTCGTCCTTGAGAACCTGATCAGCCAGTTCCTGTATAGCAAGGCAGCCGAGGGAAAGGAAGGCAATAAATAATGAACCCTGCGTTACGGACCATCGTACTGGCCTTGTCGCTCGTCCTTGCCGGATGCGCGACGACCAACCGCAAGGATCCACTTGAAGGCTTCAACCGTGCCATGTTTCAGTTCAATGACAAGGTTGATCAGGTTGCATTGAAACCGGCGGCTGAGGCTTACAGCAATCTGCCGACTTTCGTGCAAACAGGCGTCAGCAATTTTTTCGGCAATATGGGCGACGTATGGACGGCAATCAATAATTTCCTGCAAGGCAAAGCTGCCGATGGCTTGTCCGATGTCATGCGCGTTGCGGTCAATTCGACCATGGGGTTGGGCGGCTTCCTCGATATCGGATCAGAAGCAGGTCTGGCGAAGCATAAGGAAGATTTTGGACAAACCTTGGGCAAGTGGGGCGTCAAATCGGGCCCGTATGTGGTATTGCCACTTCTTGGGCCGTCAACATTGCGCGATACGATTGTCCTACCGATCGATTATCAGGCTGATCCCTGGTATTACGTTTATCCGGTTCATGTGCGTAACATGGGTTCTGTATTGCGTGCCGTCGACCAGCGTGCGGCAGTTCTGGACGCTTCGAACCTGATCGAGGAAGCAGCCCTGGACCGCTACGTCTTCGTGCGCGACGCATACATGCAGCGCAGGGAAAGCAAAGTGCGCGACGGCGCATCGCCGGAGTCGCATTATGAAGAGGACGTCGGGCCTACCTTCACCGAGCAGGAGAATGTCGCTTCGCCGCTAAACAGCAGCACATTAAATGTTCAATCAGAAACAAGTACGGAACCGAGCGTAAAACCGGTTGTCGAAGTGGAACAAAACGACATCATCAAGAGAGACTCCATGGCGGCTGGAAAGGAAATCAAGCAATAAGCGGCGTCATTGCTCCTGCCATGAGTTATCATCCGAACCCGGTTTTGTCCGGTTGAACCTATACGGACGGGATCATCTTTCCGTATGTAACAAGCACAGGAAACCATGAAAATTTTCAAGAAATTGTTTGCAGTGATTGGACTTGCCGTTGCAATGGCGGCGTTCATGCCTGTTGCAAATGCACAAGAGGCGCCCGATGTGCTGGTCAAGCGCATCAGCCAGGAAGTCCTGGATTCCGCCAAGAATGACAAGGAAATCCAGAACGGAAACCATAAACGTGTGCTGGAGCTCGTCGAAGCGAAAATCCTTCCATATGTCGATTTCCAGCGCATGACCGCACTCGCAGCAGGGCGATTCTGGCGCCAAGCGACGCCGGAGCAGCAGAAGCAGCTGACCGACGAGTTCCGTGCCTTGTTGGTGTACACCTATTCCGGCGCAATTTCGCAGATTCGCGATCAGAAACTGGACTTCAAGCCGATGCGCGCCGATCCGTCGGACACGGAAGTCGAAGTTCGCTCGCAGGTGCTGCAGCCGCGCGGTGGCGATCCGATCCAGCTGAACTACCGTCTGGAGAAGCTGCCGAACGGCTGGAAAATTTATGACGTCAATGTGCTTGGCGCATGGCTGGTCGAAACCTACAAGGGCAATTTCGCGGCCGAAATCAGCAAGGGCGGCATCGATGGCTTGATCAAGACCTTGTCCGAGAAGAACAAGCGGCTCGCTGCCAGCGCTGCCAAAGGCGTCAAATCTTCCTGATTCCACTATGTACCGTCCCGCCCTGACACTCACGATTCATAATGCCAAGACCGCGCTGGACGCCGGTCTGCGGGCGATCGCGGATGGGCAGACGCAGTTCGACCTGGGCGACTTGTCGGTCGTCGACTCGGCCGCCGTCGCCACGTTGCTGGCATGGCAGCGCGCCGCCATGACCAGCGGTAGAACGGTGGTATTCAGCAATCTTCCGGCCAGCCTGCAAAGCCTGGCCGCTCTCTATGGCGTGACCGAACTGCTGCATCTCCCGTCGGATCAGGACGCACGGGCCGATTTGCCGCATCATTGACCGTTCTCCGGTCAACCCACCCAATCCGGCTTCCTGCCCGGAAATCCAATATAATCAAGGGTTCCGCCAAGGGTTCGCGCTGTTTTTGTGACTGCTTGGCTCATTCCCGCTAAAGTGATCAAGCCAACATGGCTGCTCTTCAAATCGTCGATGTCGAAAAACGCTACAAGTCGCTGCGCGCGCTTGATGGCGTGACGCTATCTATCGAGCAGGGCGAGTTTTTTGGTTTGCTTGGTCCGAATGGTGCAGGCAAGACCACCCTGATTTCGATTGTTGCAGGACTTAACCGGGCCGACTCTGGCAGCGTGGCAATCCATGGTTACGATGTCGTGCGCGACTATCGCGAAGCGCGCAAGCGCCTGGGCGTTGTTCCACAGGAACTGGTGTTTGACCCGTTCTTCACCGTCCGCGAAACCCTGCGCATGCAGTCCGGCTATTTCGGCCTGAAGAATAACGACAGGTGGATCGACGAGGTGATGGCCAACCTCGATCTTACCAACAAGGCCGACACGAATACGCGCGCACTGTCCGGTGGCATGAAGCGCCGCGTGCTGGTTGCCCAGGCGCTGGTGCACAAGCCGCCGGTCATCGTGC
This sequence comes from Herbaspirillum sp. ST 5-3, assembly GCF_004804275.1. Lineage (GTDB taxonomy): Bacteria > Pseudomonadota > Gammaproteobacteria > Burkholderiales > Burkholderiaceae_D > Noviherbaspirillum. The sequence goes on along the minus strand of NZ_STGI01000006.1, from coordinate 44,990 downwards.
TCGATGAGCCGACTGCCGGCGTCGACGTTGAATTGCGCCAGACCTTGTGGAAGTTCATCTCGCGCCTGAATCGAGAAGGGCACACGATTGTGCTGACCACGCACTATCTGGAAGAAGCGCAAGCCTTGTGCAATCGCATCGCAATGCTCAAAGCAGGGAAAGTGGTGGCACTCGACTCCACGTCGGCGCTGATCAAGCGCATCTCCGGTTCGCAACTGACCCTTCGCCTGAAGGGCGCGTTGCCGGATGCCCTCAAACCCCTGATCTCGCATCCCGATGAGCTGGTGGCCGGCAACAAGTACACCCTGCGTGTCAACGAGTACTCCGACGTGGAGCCGATCCTTGCCACCTTGCGCCAATCCGGGGCAGTCATCGAAGACATGCAATTGCAGCAGGCCGACCTGGAGGATGTCTTCATCCAGATCATGGAGGGCGAGAAATGACCGGCTTCCAGACGCTGTTGTACAAGGAAGTCCTGCGCTTCTGGAAGGTCGCCACGCAGACCATCAGCGCACCCATCCTGACCGCCATGCTTTACCTGCTGATCTTCGGCCATGTGCTGGAAGATCATGTGCAGGTGTATCCGCAGGTACGCTACACCTCCTTCCTGATTCCGGGGCTGGTGATGATGAGTGTGCTGCAGAATTCGTTTGCGAACAGTTCATCGTCGCTGATCCAGTCAAAGATCACGGGCAATCTGGTCTTTGTGCTGCTGCCGCCGCTGTCGCACTGGGAGATTTTCGGTGCCTATGTGCTGGCGTCCGTGGTGCGCGGCCTGGCAGTCGGTGCCGGCGTGCTCATCATTACTGCCTGGTTTGCCAAGTTGAGCTTTGTCGCGCCATGGTGGATCGTCGTTTTCGCCTTGCTTGGCGCGGGGATGCTCGGCACCATGGGATTGATCGCCGGCATCTGGGCGGAAAAATTCGACCAGCTGGCGGCATTCCAGAACTTCCTGATCATGCCGGCAACTTTTCTTTCCGGCGTGTTTTATTCGATCCACTCGCTGCCGCCATTCTGGCAGTCGGTGTCGCGTTTCAACCCGTTTTTTTATATGATTGACGGCTTCCGCTACGGCTTTTTCGGCCAGTCCGACGTGAATCCGTCGACCAGTTTCTCGATCGTCATCGTATTTTTTGTCTTGCTGGCCGCCTTCGCAATCCGCCTGCTGAAGACCGGCTACAAGTTGCGCCATTAGAGAGCAGATATGTTACCCACTCCAGAGCTTGTGAAAAGCTATATTTCCGCCGCACTCGACTGCACCCATCTCGAAGTCGAAGGTGACGGTCATCACTTCAGCGCCGTTATCGTCTCGAGCGCATTTGCAGGCAAGCGCCCCATTCAGCGCCATCAACTGGTCTATGCTGCCCTGGGCGACCGCATGCGCCAGGAAATCCACGCGCTTTCCATGAAAACCCTGACACCTGAAGAGTTCCAACAACAATAATGGACAAATTGCTTATCACCGGCGGCACCCGCCTGTCGGGCGAGATCAATATTTCCGGTGCGAAGAATGCCGCCTTGCCGATCTTGTGCGCGGGCCTGCTGACCTCCGATGCGGTTCAGCTATCCAATGTGCCGCACCTGCAAGACGTCAATACCATGCTCAAACTGCTGATGCAGATGGGGCTGCGTGTCGAGCAGGATGGCGACCGCGTCGCCTTGAACGGCAGCGCTATCGGCAAGCTGGAAGCGCCCTATGACATGGTGAAGACCATGCGCGCATCGATTCTCGTGCTCGGTCCCTTGCTCGCCCGTTTTGGTGAGGCAAAGGTGTCGCTGCCGGGCGGTTGTGCAATCGGCACACGTCCGGTCGATCAGCACATCAAGGGCCTGCAGGCGATGGGCGCTGAAATCGCCATTGAAGCCGGCTATATCCACGCCAAGGCGAAGAAGCTCAAGGGCGCACGCATTGTGACCGATATGATCACGGTGACCGGCACGGAAAACCTTCTGATGGCTGCGGTGCTGGCAGAGGGCCAGACGGTGCTGGAAAACGCTGCGCGTGAACCGGAGGTGACTGACCTCGCCAACTTGCTGACTGCCATGGGCGCGAAGATCGACGGCGTCGGCACTGATCGCCTGGTCATCGACGGCGTGGAAAAGCTGCATGGCGCATCGCATACCGTGATCGCTGACCGCATCGAAACCGGCACTTTCCTGTGCGCGGTTGCTGCTGCCGGCGGTGATGTCACGCTGAAAAATACGCGCAGCGATTTCCTCGACGCCGCTCTCGACAAGCTGCGCGAAGCCGGCGTGATCCTGACTTCCGGCCCCGACTGGATTCGCGTGCAGATGGCGGCGCGTCCCAAGGCCGTGAGCTTCCGTACCACCGAATACCCAGGCTTCCCGACTGATATGCAGGCGCAATTCATGGCCCTCAATTGCCTCGCTGACGGCAGCAGTCGCGTGACGGAAACGATCTTCGAGAATCGTTTCATGCACGTGCAGGAGCTGAATCGCCTCGGTGCATCGATCGATATCGAAGGTCACACCGCGATTGTTCACGGTGTCGACAAGCTGGTCGGCGCACCGGTGATGGCCACCGATTTGCGTGCCTCGGCATCACTGGTGATTGCCGGGCTGGCAGCGCAAGGGCAGACGCTGATCGATCGTATCTACCATCTGGATCGCGGCTATGACCGCATGGAAGTCAAGCTCTCCGCCGTCGGCGCCAATATCGAGCGAGTGAAATAATGAACCAGCAATTAACCCTCGCGCTATCGAAGGGACGCATTTTCGAAGAGACGCTGCCCTTGCTGCAGGCTGCGGGCATTACTGTTACCGAAGATCCGGAAAAGTCGCGCAAGCTGATCCTTCCGACCAATGATGCGAATATCCGCGTCATCATCGTGCGTGCATCCGACGTGCCGACCTATGTGCAGTACGGCGCAGCCGATTTCGGCGTCGCGGGCAAGGACGTTTTGCTCGAACACGGCGGTGAAGGACTGTATCAGCCGATCGACCTGAATATCGCAAAATGCCGACTGTCCGTCGCAGTACCGGCCGGTTTTGATTATGCGAACGCGGTGCGCCAGGGCGCGCGTCTGCGCGTGGTGACGAAGTATGTAAATTGCGCGCGCGAGCATTTCGCGTCGAAGGGCGTTCACGTTGATCTGATCAAGCTCTACGGCTCCATGGAACTGGGGCCGCTGGTCGGCTTGTCGGACGCGATCGTCGACCTGGTCAGCACCGGCAGCACACTGCGCGCGAACAATTTGGTCGAAGTCGAGCACATCATGGACATCTCGTCGCGTCTCGTCGTTAACCAGGCAGCGCTCAAGCTGAAGCGTGAGCGACTGCAGCCGATTCTGGAAGCATTCGAAGAAGCAGCGAAAGCGAGATAAGTCATGGCTATCCAGATGCGCAAACTCGATTCCGCTGATCCCGATTTCAAGACGAAATTGTCGGCATTGCTCGCTTTCGAAGCAAGCGAAGACGAAGCCATCGACCGTGCCGCAGCACAGATTCTCGCCGACGTGAAAGCGCGTGGCGATGCGGCCGTCCTTGAGTACACCAATCGTTTTGACAAGTTGAATGCCGGCGCAGTTGCACAACTGGAGATCGGCAAGGAAGAGCTCCGTGCGGCACTGAACGGTCTGTCGTCGGAACGCCGCACCGCGTTGCAGACCGCGGCCGACCGCGTGCGCGCTTATCACGAGCGCCAGAAACAGGAAACCGGCAGCAATGGTTTTACCTACACCGAAGCGGACGGCACTGTGCTGGGGCAAAAAGTCACGCCGCTCGATCGCGTGGGAATCTATGTCCCTGGCGGTAAGGCGGCCTACCCGTCCTCCGTGCTGATGAACGCCATCCCGGCCAAGGTGGCCGGAGTGCAGGAAGTCATCATGGTCGTGCCGACGCCGAACGGCGTGAAAAATGAACTGGTACTCGCCGCGGCGGCAATTGCAGGTGTTGACCGCGTGTTCACCATTGGCGGCGCGCAGGCGGTCGGAGCGCTCGCGCATGGCACGGCGACCATTCCGCAAGTCGACAAGATTGTCGGCCCCGGCAACGCATACGTCGCGGCCGCGAAGCGTCGTGTATTCGGTATCGTCGGCATCGACATGATCGCCGGCCCGTCGGAAATCCTTGTGATTTGCGATGGCTCAACCGATCCGGATTGGGTCGCGATGGATCTGTTTTCGCAGGCCGAGCATGATGAACTGGCCCAGTCGATTCTGCTCTGCCAGGACGATGCTTACATCGCGAAGGTCGAGGCCAGCATCAACAAGCAGCTCGATGGAATGCCGCGCAAGGATGTGATTCGTACTTCGCTGACTAACCGCGGCGTGCTGGTCAAGGTGCGCGACATGAACGAGGCGTGCGACATCGCCAACCTGATCGCTGCCGAACATCTGGAAATCTCTGCAGAGAATCCGCAGCAGTGGGCGAGCAAGGTTCGCCACGCGGGCGCCATGTTTCTCGGACGCTTTACTTCCGAATCGCTAGGCGATTACTGCGCCGGGCCGAACCATGTCCTGCCGACGTCGCGCACTGCGCGCTTCTCGTCACCTCTAGGCGTGTACGATTTCCAGAAGCGCTCCAGCATCATTCAGGTGAGCGAAGCGGGCGCCCAGACCCTTGGCAAGGTGGCCGCCGAGCTGGCGTACGGCGAAGGCTTGCAGGCGCATGCCCGCTCTGCCGAGTACCGGCTGAAATGATCAGCGCCCGCGCCACTCCCGCGAAGGCGGGAAGCCAGGATTGCTAATGGCAGCCTGGCTCAATCGCATTTACTGCGAGGATGCATTGCACGGATTTGCGCGCATACCCGATGCAAGCGTCGATTTGCTGATCGCCGATCCGCCTTATGGCCTGGGCAAGGACTACGGCAACGATTCCGACAAGCTCGATGCGGGCGAGTACCTGCGATGGACGGAACAGTGGGTCGATGCCGCGCTGCCGAAACTGAAGCCCAGCGGCAGCCTGTATATTTTCCTGACCTGGCGTTATTCGCCGGAGATCTTCGTGATGCTGAAAAAGCGCATGACGATGATCAACGAAATCATCTGGGACCGCCGGGTGCCGTCCATGGGCGGCAGCACGCGGAAGTTTTCGTCGGTACACGACACGATCGGTTTTTTCGCCAAGGCCAGGGATTATTATTTCGACCTTGATGCGGTGCGCATTCCATACGATGCCGAAACCAAGAAGGCGCGCTCACGTTCGATTTTCGTTGGCGCCAAGTGGCTGGAAGTCGGGTATAACCCGAAAGATGTGTGGAGCATATCGCGCCTGCACCGCGAACATCGCGAGCGTGCCGACCATCCGACGCAAAAGCCGCTGGAAATCGTCGAGCGCATGGTCAAGGCATCCAGCCCGCCCGGTGGCATTGTGCTCGACCCGTTCATGGGTAGCGGTACCACAGCCGTGGCAGCAAAGCGCTGCGGCCGCGATTTTGTCGGATTCGAGCTTAACCCGGAATATTGTGAATTGATTGAAAACCGTCTTGCAGAACTGAACAAGCCGGAAGCAGCATAACCGCGAAATCCTATGTCCCTGATCGAGAATATTATTCGCCCCGAAGTCCGCGCTCTCGCGGCCTACCATGTGCCTGATGCCAGCGGCTTCGTGAAGCTGGATGCGATGGAAAACCCGTACACGCTGCCGGAGCACCTGCGCGCCGTGCTCGGACAGCGCCTGAGCGACGTCGCCATGAACCGCTACCCGGTGCCTTCCTATGCGGAACTGAAGACAAAGATCCGCAACGGGCTGGGTGTGCCGGCGGGGTTCGATGTCATTCTCGGCAATGGCTCGGATGAATTGATCAGCATCATCTCCGTTGCCTGCGCCAAACCGGGCGCCAAGGTACTGGCACCGACGCCGGGATTTGTCATGTATGCAATGTCGGCCAAATTTGCCGGGATGGAGTTCATCGGCGTCCCGCTCAAGCCCGATTTCGCGCTGGACAAGGCGGCGATGTTGGTAGCCATCGCGCAGCACCGGCCGGCGATCACTTATCTCGCCTATCCGAACAACCCGACCGGCAACCTGTTCGATGCCGACGACATGGTGGAGATCATGCGTGCCGTGGGCGATTCCGGCATCGTTGTTGTAGATGAGGCATACCAGCCGTTTGCGCAAACAAGTTTCATGCCGCGACTGGCGGAATTTGGTAATCTGGTCGTGATGCGCACCGTGTCCAAGCTCGGACTGGCCGGTATACGCTTGGGCTATATGTCCGCTTCGAAGGCGCTGCTGACCGAATTTGACAAGGTGCGTCCGCCTTACAACGTCAACGTGCTGACCCAGGCGGCGGCGGAATTTGTGCTGGACCATGTCGACGTGCTTGATGCGCAGGCGGCGACTTTGCGTGCTGAACGGACTAAACTGGCTGACGCACTGGCCAGTTTGCCGGGCGTGGAAGTTTTCCCTTCGGCAGCAAATTTCCTGCTGATCCGGGTCAAGACAAAAAAAATTCATGCTGACGATGTCTTTTCTGCATTGTTAGATCGTAAGGTTTTGATCAAAAATGTCGGTAAAATGCATCCATTGCTGGAAAGCTGCTTGCGGATCACCGTCAGCACACCGGAAGAGAACCGTTTATTTCTTGATGCCCTGAGGGCGTCACTTGCTTTGTCACTTTAGTCGCATCCACTTAACATGCCCACGCCACGCGTTGCAGAGGTCACCCGCAATACCAACGAGACGCAGATCCGCGTCGCGATCAATCTCGACGGCACCGGCCAGCAAAAGCTGAACACCGGTGTGCCATTCCTCGACCATATGCTCGATCAGATTGCACGGCATGGTCTGATCGACCTCGACATCGAAGCCAAGGGCGATCTGCATATCGACGCGCATCACACGGTGGAAGACGTCGGGATTACGCTTGGTCAAGCCTTTGCCAAGGCCATCGGCGACAAGAAAGGCATTCGCCGTTACGGCCATGCTTATGTGCCGCTCGACGAAGCACTGTCGCGCGTCGTGGTCGATTTCTCCGGCCGCCCGGGACTGGAGTTCCATGTGCCATTCAAGCGCGCGATGATCGGCGCATTCGATGTCGATCTCACACACGAGTTTTTCCAGGGATTCGTCAACCACGCGCTGGTTACGTTGCACATCGATAACCTGCGCGGAGAAAACGCGCACCATCAGTGCGAAACCGTGTTCAAGGCGTTCGGCCGCGCACTGCGCATGGCTGCCGAGCTTGATCCGCGTGCGGCGGGAACGATTCCTTCGACGAAAGGCAGCCTGTAAAACGTCGCGCCGCTGGCGTTGCGCTTTCATTTTTTGACATGAACAAGATCGTTGTTGTTGATTACGGCATGGGCAACTTGCGCTCGGTGGCGCAAGCGCTACGCCATGTTGCCCCGGAGGCGGATGTGCGCATCTCCGGCGAACTCACGGATATCAAATCGGCGGATCGTCTTGTCCTTCCGGGGCAAGGCGCCATGCCGGATTGCATGCGCTGCCTGCGCGAATCGGGCTTGCAGGAGGCGGTTGTCGAGTCGACGCGCACCAAGCCCTTGCTTGGCGTATGCGTCGGCGAACAGTTGCTGTTTGATTGGAGCGAAGAGGGTGATACGCCAGGCATCGGTTTGTTGCCCGGCAAGGTAGTGCGTTTCCAGCTTGACGGCTTGCTTCAGGAAGACGGATCACGCTTCAAGGTGCCGCAGATGGGCTGGAACCGTGTGCAACAAACATTGTCCCATCCGCTGTGGAATGGCATTGCCGATAACAGCTACTTTTATTTCGTGCACAGCTATTACGCCGTGCCCGCCGAGCGCAAGCATGTGGCGGGCGAGACCACCTATGGCGCGCCATTCGCGTGCGCTGTTGCAAAAGACAATATTTTCGCTACCCAGTTTCATCCGGAAAAGAGCGCAACTGCGGGTTTGCAGTTGTACAAGAATTTTGTTCACTGGAATCCGTAGTCGTTGTTGTTCGGCAACCTTAATTAACCTCAATCCATCCTGAATGTAGCCATGCTGCTCATACCTGCTATCGACCTCAAGGACGGTCATTGCGTGCGCCTGAAACAAGGCGATATGGACCAAGCCACCGTGTTTTCCGATGACCCCGCCCAGATGGCGCGACATTGGCTGGCCCAGGGCGCTCGACGACTGCATCTGGTGGATTTGAACGGCGCTTTTGCCGGCAAGCCGAAGAACGAAGCGGCGGTCAAATCGATTATCCAGGCCGTGCGCAGTTTTGCTCTGGAAAACGATACCGATGAAATACCTGTCCAGCTGGGTGGCGGCATTCGCGATCTCGACACCATCGAGCGCTACCTGGACGACGGCCTGTCCTACATCATCATCGGCACCGCAGCGGTCAAGAATCCCGGCTTTCTGCATGACGCATGCAGCGCATTCCCCGGGCAGATTATCGTCGGTCTAGATGCCAAGGATGGCAAGGTTGCCACCGACGGCTGGAGCAAATTGTCCGGCCACGAAGTCATCGATCTTGCGAAGAAGTTCGAAGACTATGGTTGCGAAGCGATCGTCTATACCGACATTGGCCGCGACGGCATGATGGGTGGGGTGAATATCGATGCAACCGTGAAACTGGCGCGAAGCATGACCATTCCGGTCATTGCCTCCGGCGGCGTGCACAACATCAAGGACGTGGAAGCACTGTGCGCGGTGCAGGACGAGGGCATCGAAGGCGTGATATGCGGCCGCTCGATTTACGAAGGCACGCTCGATCTGCGCTCGGCACAGGTCCGCGCCGACGAACTGAGCGGCCTGGAAGAGGCGGAAGAAGAGTAAGCATGACCCTCGCAAAACGTATCATTCCTTGCCTCGACGTGACCGCCGGTCGCGTGGTCAAGGGTGTCAATTTCGTCGAACTGCGCGATGCCGGCGATCCGGTAGAAATTGCGCGTCGCTACGACGAGCAGGGAGCCGACGAACTCACCTTCCTCGACATCACCGCTACCTCGGATGGCCGTGATCTGATCCTGCATATCATCGAAGCGGTGGCCTCTCAGGTATTCATCCCGCTGACCGTCGGTGGCGGCGTTCGCACGGTAGAGGATGTGCGGCGCCTGCTCAACGCTGGTGCCGACAAGATCAGCATCAACAGTGCCGCAGTGGCCAACCCGCAAATCGTGCAGGACGCCTCGCACAAGTACGGCTCGCAATGCATCGTGGTCGCGATCGACGCCAAGAAGTCCGGCGACAACAAATGGGAAGTCTTCACCCATGGCGGACGCAAGCCGACCGGACTTGACGTGGTCGAATGGGCAAAGAAGATGGAAAGCCTTGGCGCCGGCGAGTTGCTGTTGACCAGCATGGATCGCGACGGCACCAAGAGCGGCTTTGATCTCGCGCTGACGCGTGCCGTTTCCGATGCTGTGTCGGTTCCGGTCATTGCTTCCGGTGGTGTCGGTGGACTGCAGGATCTGGCCGACGGAATCAAGCTCGGACGCGCCGATGCCGTGCTGGCAGCGAGCATTTTCCATTATGGAGAGCATACGGTGCAGGAAGCCAAGCGCTTCATGGCCGAACAGGGTATCCCGATGAGGCTTGCATGAGCGCCAACGCCAAATGGTTGAACAAGGTGAAATGGGACGAGCACGGCCTCGTTCCCGTCATCGCGCAGGAAGTCGGGTCCAACGAAGTGTTGATGTTTGCATGGATGAATCGCGAAGCACTTCAGAAGACGGTTGAACTGGGCGAGGCAGTGTACTGGAGCCGGTCGCGCAAGAAGCTGTGGCACAAGGGCGAGGAATCGGGCCATATCCAGAAAGTGCACGAAATCCGCCTCGACTGTGACGAGGACGTGGTGCTTTTGAAAGTGGAACAGACCGGTGGCATCGCATGCCATACCGGAAGGCATTCCTGCTTTTTCCAGAAATTCGATGGCGGCGCGGGTGGTGAGTGGCAAGCAACCGAGCCCGTATTGAAGGACCCGGAAAGCATTTACAAGTAGCATCTTTGCAATGCCGAAAAGTGGATTCGTCCCCCATCGTCGGTATGGAATTCGAAAGGCGAAGCGGACAGGAGCCGCCCAACATAATGACTGATACCTTGAAACGCCTGGCTGCCGTCATCGAGTCGCGCAAGCCAGCCAATGGCGGAAATCCTGACACGTCCTACGTCGCACGCTTGTTTTCCAAAGGGGACGACGCCATCTTGAAGAAAATCGGCGAAGAAGCGACGGAAACTGTCATGGCAGCCAAGGATGTGCGCGCCGGCGGCGACAAGGCAAAAGTGTTATATGAATGCGCCGACCTCTGGTTTCATTCGATGATCATGCTCGCGCAATTCAATTTGACGCCACAGGATGTGCTGGATGAGCTTGCCCGTCGTGAAGGCATTTCAGGCATTGACGAAAAGGCAAGCCGCAAATAGGCGCGAAACCAGAAAGAAACGGGCGGAACCAGCATTTCTTTTGAGAATCAAAGATACGGATCATTCATGACTGACTGCATTTTCTGTAAAATCGCGGCGAAACAGATTCCGTCGAGAACTATTTTCGAGGACGATGATCTCATCGCGTTTCACGACATCAATCCTGCTGCGCCGGTACACTTTTTAATCGTACCAAAACAGCATGTTGCCACGCTAGCGGATTGCGACGAAAGCCATGCCGGCTTGCTGAGCAAGATGATGCTTTTGGCGCCTCAGCTTGCAAAGGAGCAGGGCTGTGGCTACGTCGCGGGGGAAAAGGATGGCGGCAGCGGCGGGTTCAAGTTGCTGTTCAATACCGGACCGGATGGCGGTCAAGAGGTGTACCATCTGCATTTGCATGTGATTGGCGGACCCCGGCCATGGCGCGGTCAACGCTAATCTGAATTGTTTTACAGGGCGGTTACGCCTGCTTAGGAGAAAGTAATGGGTTCATTTAGCATTTGGCACTGGCTGATTGTGCTGATTGTCGTCATGCTGATTTTCGGCACCAAAAAGCTCGGCAATATCGGTTCAGACCTCGGCAAAGCCGTCAAGGGCTTCAAAGATGGCATCAAAGGCGAGGAAGAGAAATCCTCTGCTTCTGTCGAGAAGGCGACGATCGACGTCGAGGCAAAAGAGAAAAAGAGCTGATCGACATATCCTTGGGGAGTGCCCATAGCGCGTCGCTGCGCAAGATGGTCTTTTCCCTTGCAAATTTCCCATAATGATAGATCTCGGATTGTCCAAACTCGCGTTGATCGGCGTCGTTGCGCTGGTCGTCGTCGGCCCCGAAAGGTTGCCGAAGGTGGCGCGCATGGCCGGCACTTTGTTCGGCCGCGCCCAACGCTATATCAACGAGGTCAAATCGGAAGTCAGCCGCGAGATCGAGCTGGAAGAACTGCGCAAGGTGCACAAGGACATGCAGGAAGCCGCCAGCAATGTCGAACAGAGCATTGCGAAGAACATCTCGGAAATCGAAACCGAGGTGCATACGGCCTTGTCCAATCCCTTGCTCGATACCCCGCCGACTGCTGATCAAATGACATTGAAGGCGAAGGACTTCCGCAAGAAGAAGCTCTCTCGCACCTCGGCCATTCCTGCCTGGTACAAAAAGCAAAGCGGCCGGAAAACCCATGTGATTTCCGGTGCTGCGCGAGTTGCCAAGTACCGTCCTGCCAGCGCAGCTCGCAAATCACCCGTTTCCTTTCACTAAATGATCGACGAACAAGACTCAACGGCTGCAGGTGATACCTTCATCTCGCATCTGGTGGAATTGCGCAATCGCGTGATGAAAGCCTCGGCGGCGATCATTGTGGTCTTCTTGGGCCTGATGCCATGGGCCGGGAAGATCTACGACTTCCTCGCGCTGCCGATGATGTCGGCCCTGCCGGTCGGCAGCAAGATGATCGCAACCGGGGTGATCACGCCATTCCTGATCCCCGTCAAGGTCACCCTGCTGGTGGCATTCGTGATTGCACTGCCCGTGGTGTTATATCAGGCATGGGCTTTCATCGCCCCGGGGCTTTATGCGCATGAAAAGAAACTGGTCGCGCCCTTGGTCGTGTCGTCCTCGCTTTTGTTTGTGGCCGGCGTCGCGTTCTGCTATTTCTTCGTGTTCGGTGTAATTTTCAAATTCATCAACGAATTCGCGCCCAAGTCGATCACGGTTGCACCGGATATCGAAAGTTATTTCGGTTTCGTGATGACCTTGTTCATTGCCTTTGGCGTTACATTCGAAGTCCCGATCGTGGTGATTGTTCTTGTTCGCATGGGACTGATCACCGTGGAAAAACTCAAGCAGATCCGGCCGTATGTGATCGTCGCCGCGTTTGTGATCGCAGCAGTGATTACACCGCCGGATATCATGAGCCAGTTATTGCTGGCAGTGCCACTGTGTCTTCTGTTCGAAGTTGGTTTGATCGTCGCCCCGATGTTTGCAAAGGCGACCGAAGCACCGGAAGAGACGGAAGAAGAGACTGCCTGACGCGTCACGTTGCCTGGCGCAGCCAGGTGATGAGCGGATAGGCGTCTTTGAACCCGCTGACCAATTCCTTTTCGATATCGGTCGGAACCTTCTTCTTCAAGCTCGTCTCGTTCCAGACGATGAAGCTCTTCAGCTTGATGTATTCGATGTGTGGCGCATCGATGTCGAAACCTTTCGGTGGACGCTTCAACTTGCCCTCGTCCTGCAAGTCGCCGAAGCGTTCTTTCAACTTCCTGTTCTTGAGCACCTTGCCGAATCCGGTGGCATCCGCGATCACATGCTCGCGAATCGTCTTCAGCCGATCCGGCGGCGGCATGTATTCGCCGCCTGCAATCAGCAAGACACCGTTTGCATCGATATGGAAATAGTAGGCTGGCCCGCCGCCCTGGCTCGGCTTTTTCAGTCCGCTGGCTGTGATCGCCGCTGAAAACGTGGTCTTGTACGGACTCTTGTCGCGGGAAAAGCGCATGTCGCGATTGATGCGGAACAGCGCCTTTCTCGGATTGCAGTGGGCGACTTCCGGGTCGAATTTGCTTATATCGGCGATCAGCTTCGTCACCAGTTCTAGGAACTCCAGTCGCAGGATATCGTAGCGAGGCTTGTTCATCACAAACCACGCGCGGTTATTGTTTTCCGATAGTTCTGCCAGAAACTGGATCAGGTCGCGAATATGCATGGCCGGCCTCGTCCTTCCAGTCGCCTTATTCTTGCTCTTCGCGCCGCGGCTTTGGCCGCGTGCCGACAATCACGTCGATTGTCGATTCCTGGCTCTTTCGCAGTACCGTCATCTTTGCCCTGTGGCCTGGTGTCAGTTGTGCGATCAGATTCAGCATGTCGGTCGTATCGGTGACTGGCTTGCCTTCCACCTCCATCAGAATATCGCCCGGCTTGATTCCTGCCTTGTCGGCCGGGCCTCCCTTCAATACGCCTGCAATGATGGCGCCGGATTTTTTACTGAGGCCGAAGCTTTCCGCCAATTCCGGTGTGATGTCTTGCGGCTCGACGCCGATCCAACCGCGGACCACCTGACCTGTGTTGATGATCGATTCCATCACGGTCTTGATCGTCGTCACCGGAATTGCAAATCCAATACCGAGCGATCCACCGCTGCGCGAATAGATTGCGGTGTTGATGCCAAGCAGATTACCGTTGACGTCGATAAGCGCACCGCCGGAATTGCCTGGATTGATCGCCGCATCTGTCTGAATGAAGTTTTCAAAGGTGTTGATGCCGAGATGATTGCGGCCCAATGCCGAGATGATCCCCATGGTGACCGTCTGGCCGACGCCAAACGGATTGCCGATAGCAAGCACGACGTCGCCAACCTTGGCCTGATCAGCATGCCCCAGCACAATTGCAGGCAGGTTCTGCAAATTGATTTTCACGACCGCCAGATCGGTCTCGGGATCGGCGCCCACTACCTTGGCGACCGCTTTGCGGCCATCGGCCAGCGCAACTTCAATCTCATCGGCGGTTTCGATCACGTGGTTATTGGTCAATACATAACCTTGCGGACTGACGACCACGCCGGAGCCGAGGCTGAATTGCCTGTCTTCCTGTTGATCACCAAAGAAACGCCGAAACAGCGGGTCGTCCATGAACGGCGTCTTCGGTTCGCGTGCGCCTTTGGTGGTAAAAATATTCACCACCGCGGGCATGGCGCGCTTTGCCGCATCGCGATAGGAGCCTTGTGCCGGCGTTGCATTCGCAGGTGCTTCTATCATCGGCACCGACGATGACGTCGAATGAGCAGCCCCGGCGCGGCCTGTCAGGCTGCCGGCCCATTCCGGCCTCAAGCTCGCTACAATGAACCAAATCGCCAAACCAACGGTTACGGTTTGCGCAAACAACAGCCAGAGACGTCGCATAAAAGGGTAAAAATGAACCAAGTATCAATAAATAGGGACAGCTTTGCAAAATATCTAGACCAAGCCCTTGATATTACTCGTTTTCGCGACTATTGCCCAAACGGACTGCAAGTCGAAGGCCGCCCGCAAATAAAAAAAGTGGTCACCGGAGTGACCGCAAGTTTAGCCCTGATTGAGGCTGCGGTGGCGGCGGATGCGGATGCGATCCTGGTGCATCACGGCTATTTCTGGCGTGGTGAGGATCCGCGGATTATCGGACCGAAACAGAAGCGCTTGCGCTTGCTGCTGACCCACGACATTAATCTGTTTGCCTATCACTTGCCGCTTGATATGCATCCGGAACTTGGCAATAACGCGCAGTTGGGCCAGCAACTGGGCTTGATTGCGGATGGTCGGTTTGGGGAAAACGATCTTGGCTGGCTCGGCACGCCAACTGATTCCCAAGTCAAGACGATAGGTGACCTGGCGCGCATGATTGAAGCGAGCCTGGGCAGAGCGCCGCTGGTGATTGGAAATCCGGAGCAAACGCTGGGGCGAATCGCATGGTGCACCGGCGCGGCACACAACTTGTTGAACGATGCCATTGTCGCCGGCGCGACGGCATATCTGAGTGGTGAAATTTCCGAACCGACGGTGCATCTCGCAAGGGAGAGTGGCGTCGCCTACCTTGCCTGCGGCCACCATGCGACCGAGCGATATGGGGTGCAGGCGCTTGGAGCGCACCTCGCCGAAAAATTCGGCATCGAGCATCGTTTCATCGACATCCTTAATCCGGTCTGATCAAGGAATCCATATGGCCCGCATTGAAAGTTAATTAAATCCTTATATGCGGTATCATTGCCGCAGGTGAGGAATATATATGTTGGAACAAATATCGCGTGACGCGGTCGGCGTTTTGGTCGTCGAGGACGATGCCGTAACGCGAAAGACATTGTGCCTGGCCATTGAATCGGCCCCCGAGTTGAAATTGCTGACTGCCTTCGATAGCGTCAAGCCCGCGCTCGCATGGCTCGAAACAACGCAGCCCGACGTACTGCTGACTGATCTCGGCCTGCCGGACGGTTCAGGCATTGAAATTATTCATGCATGCACACACCGTTATCCGCAGACCGACATCATGGTCGTGACCATGTCGAGCGACGAGGCGAATGTGCTGGCATGCATCGAAGCCGGAGCATCCGGCTATGTACTGAAGGATGCCGGCAAAATGGATATTGCGCGTGCTGTCCTTGATTTGCGCAATGGCGGCGCGCCGATGAGTCCGACAATTGCTCGCATGGTACTGGCCAAGGTCCGCGACGGTAAAAAAACCCAGGCAGCGACCTTTCCGACGACGGGCGACACAACCAGCCTGACCAAGCGGGAAGCGGCGATTCTCGATTTGATCGCCCAGGGCGATAGTTATGGCGAGGTTGCCAAGTTGCTATCGGTGTCGGTCGGCACGGTGCAAACCCACATCAAGAATATTTATGGAAAACTGGCGGTGCATTCGCGCGGTGAGGCTGTATTCGAAGCGCATCGACGTGGCTTGCTGAAGCTCGGCCACTCGCGCTCGGATTAGATCGAGATAGGCAGCAAGACTGCCTGCGTTCGCCCAACGTGCGTTTCTCTAGCCATTTTCTGCCAATTCCCCGCTCAGGCACCTAACCCGCAGCCCCTTTTGTGAATTGGGGCACGGACCTGCTCCGGTCGAGCCCCTTCAGGCGCATCGAAAAAGTTCCCGGAAATAGTGTACTCAGGAAGCTATTTGCTTTAATTCGCATCCGTGCTCGGTTATAATCTAAGGTTGCTAGAAGTTTCGCGCAGATTTCGTTTTTTCACTGATTGGGGTTGGTATGAGTAACGAAAAGCAGGTCGATTCCGGTCGACGCGGCTTGCTCGTCGCTACGTGTGCGGCGGGTGGTGTGGCCGGATTGGCTACGGCAGGGGCCTTTGTGTCCACCTTCCAGCCGTCCGAGCGAGCAAAAGCCGCAGGCGCTCCGGTGGAGGTTGATATTGCGGGCTTGGCCCCGGGGGAAATGAAGACCGTTGAGTGGCGCGGCAAACCCGTCTGGATTCTGAAGCGCTCGCCGGAAATGGTCGAGTCACTGAAGAGGACCGACGCACAGGTTGCCGATCCCAAATCGGAACGCAATCCGGCAGACCTTACGCCGGAATACGCACGAAACGAATATCGCTCCCGCAAGCCGGAAATTCTGGTTGCAGTCGGTATTTGTTCCCATCTCGGCTGCTCCCCGAGCAGCAAGCTGCAGCCGGGCGCACAGCCTTCGCTGCCGGAAGACTGGCAGGGCGGCTTCCTGTGCCCATGCCATGGTTCCACCTTTGACCTGGCAGGTCGCGTGTTCAAGAACAAGCCGGCTCCTGATAACTTGCAAGTGCCGCCGCATATGTATCTGAGCGACACAAGGCTGATTATCGGCAAAGACGAGAAAGGCGAAGCATAATCATGGCATTCCAAGAGAAAAAACTCCCCGCCAATGCGCCGTTCTCCGCCAAGGCGCTGAACTGGGTTGACGCCCGCTTCCCGCTGACTTCCACCTGGAAGGCGCATCTCTCCGAGTATTACGCACCGAAGAACTTCAACTTCTGGTACGCATTCGGTTCACTCGCATTGCTGGTACTGGTGATCCAGATCGTCACCGGCATCTTCCTCGTAATGCACTACAAGCCCGATGCAAACCTCGCGTTCAATTCGGTCGAGTACATCATGCGCGATGTGCCCTGGGGCTGGTTAATCCGCTACATGCATTCCACCGGTGCTTCGGCGTTCTTCATCGTCGTTTACCTGCACATGCTTCGCGGACTGCTGTACGGCTCCTACCGCAAGCCGCGTGAGCTGGTATGGCTGTTCGGTGTCGCCATCTTCCTGGCGCTCATGGCCGAGGCCTTCTTCGGCTACCTGCTTCCCTGGGGGCAGATGTCCTACTGGGGCGCGCAGGTGATCGTGAATCTGTTCGGTGCGATTCCGTTCATCGGTCCGGATCTGTCGCTGTGGATTCGCGGTGACTATGTTGTGTCTGACGCAACCCTGAACCGCTTCTTCTCATTCCACGTGATTGCAATTCCGCTGGTTCTGCTAGGCCTGGTTGTCGCGCATATCATTGCGCTGCACGAAGTGGGCTCCAACAACCCGGACGGCATCGAGATCAAGGAAAAGACAGACGCCAACGGCGTGCCGCTCGATGGCATCCCGTTCCATCCGTACTATTCCGTGCACGACGTGTACGTGGTTGCGATATTCCTGATCGTTTTCACCGCGATTATCTTCTTCGCGCCGGAAATGGGCGGTTACTTCCTCGAGTACAACAACTTCATCCCGGCTGACCCGCTGAAGACTCCACCGCATATTGCACCGGTCTGGTACTTCACGCCGTTCTACTCGATCTTGCGTGCAACGACCTCGCAGTTCATGTACGCGCTGGAAGTCGGCCTTGTGGCATACATTGCACTCGTCCTCACCAAGTCGAAGCTGAGCGGCTCGATCAAGACCGGATTCATTGTCGTCGGTGCAGCTGCATTGGTTGGCATGTTCATCTTCGACGCCAAGTTCTGGGGCGTGGTGCTGATGGGTGTATCCGTGATGATCCTGGGCGGCTTGCCTTGGCTCGATCACTCGCCGGTCAAATCGATCCGTTACCGTCCGAGCTGGCATCGTTATGTTTATGTCGTGTTTGGCATCGCATTCGTGATTCTCGGTTACCTGGGCGTCATGCCGCCTACCGAGGCCCGTACTCTTGTAGCGCAGATTTGCACGTTCATTTACCTCGGCTTCTTCATGTTGATGCCATGGTGGAGTTCGATGGGGCAATTCAAGCCCGTACCGGAGCGTGTTACCTATAAGCCGCACTAAGCCGCAAAGGGATAGAAGAATCATGAAATTGCTGAAAAAACTGATTGCGGTCCTTGCAATGGTTCCGGCAGTCGTGCTCGCGAGCGAGACTGTCGCCCTTGACCAGGCACCGAGCCGTACGAAGGACCTGGCTGCCTTGCAAAACGGCGCCAAGCTCTTCGTCAATTACTGCTTGAACTGCCACGCGGCGTCCGCGATGCGTTACAACCGTTTGCGGGACATCGGCCTGACGGAAGAACAGATCAAGAACAACCTGCTTTTCGCGTCGGACAAAGTGGGCGATCTGATGAAAGTGTCGATGCAGCCTGGCGACGCGAAGGCGTGGTTCGGTGCGGTTCCTCCGGACCTGTCCGTGATTGCCCGCGCCAAGGCATCCGAAGCTGGATCAGGTGCTGATTACCTGTACACATACCTGCGCACCTTCTACAAGGACGACACACGTCCGACCGGCTGGAACAATCTGGTGTTCCCGAGCGTCGGCATGCCGCATGTCCTTTGGGAGTTGCAAGGGGTGCGTAGTGCCAAATTCGTCGAAGAGAAGGATCCGCATGATCCCGGCAAGATGGTGCACAAGTTTGTCGGTTTCGAGCAGGTAAAGCCGGGCAAGCTGTCGCCGCTGGAATACGACAACGCAACCGCCGACCTGGTCGCTTACCTCGAATGGATGGCCGAGCCCGCACAAAACACACGCAAACGCCTTGGCGTTGTGGTGTTGCTGTTCCTCGGCGTATTCCTGGTGCTGTCCTGGCGTCTGAACGCGTCCTACTGGAAAGACATCAAGTAAATTTTTGCCCGCCATCCGGAAGGACGGCGGGCGTTTGATTTAGGGTGAGCCGTATGACGTCTCACCCTTTTGTTTCTAAGGAACTACAACATGATGGTTCTCTATTCGGGCACTACCTGCCCATTTTCGCAGCGTTGCCGTCTTGTCCTGTTTGAGAAGGGCATGGACTTCGAAATTCGCGATGTTGACCTGTTCAACAAGCCGGAAGATATCTCCGTAATGAATCCTTACGGCCAGGTACCGATCCTTGTTGAACGTGATTTGATTCTTTACGAGTCCAACATTATCAACGAGTACATCGACGAGCGTTTTCCGCATCCGCAACTGATGCCGGCCGACCCGCTGATGCGCGCGCGCGCTCGCCTGATGTTGTTCAACTTCGAGAAAGAGTTGTTCGTGCATGTCCATACCCTTGAAAACGATAAGTCGAAGGGCTCGGAGAAAGTGCACGAAAAGGCAAGAGCCGAGATCCGCGATCGCCTGACGACGCTTGCGCCGCTGTTTATGAAAAACAAGTACATGCTTGGCGACGAGTTTTCCATGCTGGATGTCGCGATCGCGCCGTTGCTCTGGCGTCTGGATCACTATGGCATCGAACTATCCAAGACCGCGGCACCTCTGATGAAATATGCCGAGCGCATTTTCTCGCGCCCGGCATACATCGAAGCGCTGACGCCGTCCGAGAAGGTTATGCGCCGCTAAGCTTGTTGTTTGCGCGAGCATGCATTCGCGATTCCTGAAGGAATGCATGCTCCGTAACGAAGGCGATTTAGCCAGGAAACCATGCCTGAAATTTCTACCAAGCCCTATTTGCTGCGCGCTATTTACGAATGGTGCACCGACAACGGCTACACACCGTATCTTGCTGCTGCAGTCGATGCCCATACGCGTGTGCCGCGCGAATTCGTCAAGAACGGCGAGATCGTGCTCAATATCAGCTTCACTGCAACCAGCGGCCTGAAGATGGATAATGACCTGATCCAGTTTCATGCGCGCTTTGGTGGGGTGTCGCGCGAGATTTCGATTCCGGTGGAAAATGTGGTCGCGATTTATGCTCGTGAGAATGGTCAAGGCATGGCATTTGAAGTGTCGGCGTCATCGGCCGATGATGAGCAAGTAACCGACGAGGCCAAGACGCCGTCGTTGTCCGCTGTGCCACAGACTCAAAGTGAGCCGAACGACGCGCCTTCGACGAGCGAGCCGGATGACAACAATGACCCTCCAAAAAAAGGCGGGCGCCCCACACTAACTCGGATCAAATAAAGTACAATACGGGACTTTCAAGTTTCGCCGGCTTAGCTCATCTGGTAGAGCAGTTGATTTGTAATCATCAGGTGGCGGGTTCGAGTCCTGCAGCCGGCACCAAGCAAAAGCCCACGATCAGTGTTGATCGTGGGCTTTTTTGTTTTCAGCGTGAAATGGCATCACTGAGCGCTTCGTTGCGAAATTCACCATTTCAGGATGTGTTGCGCGCAAACGGACTACCGAGACCGTCCAGTTATAGTCAATGCGCTTGCCTGAGGCCGTTCCAGCGCGGCGCGAGAGAGTGCGCAATCGAGAATAAGTCCAATACACGACCCACCGTATGGTCCACCATTTCAGCGATTGTCTGTGGACGGTGATAAAAACCGGGCAGCGGAGGAAAAACGATGCCGCCCATTTCCGTGACAGCCGTCATGTTGCGCAGATGCGCAAGATTGAATGGCGTTTCACGCACCATCAAGACCAGGCGTCGGCGTTCTTTCAACACGACGTCTGCAGCACGGGTAATCAAATTATCGGAAAGTCCGTGCGCCACCGACGCAAGCGTCTTCATCGAGCATGGAGCGATAATCATGCCTTCCGACTGAAATGAGCCGCTGGCAATCGATGCGCCGATATCGCGAACATTGTGGACCACATTGGCGAGCGACTCCACCTCCTTGCGACTCACTTCGAGTTCCTGATGCAAGTTCAGAACGCCCGCATCGGAAATCAGCAAATGCGTCTCGATGTCAGGTGTGTCGCGCAACACCTGAAGCAGCCGCACCCCGTACACCGCGCCAGTCGCGCCGGTGATTGCAATAATCAGTCGCTTGGTCGGCATCGAATGACGAAAGAGCATCCTGGCGGATGTTCCCGCATCAGGACTTCAGCAGGGTCTGCAACTCGCCCGATTCGAACATCTCGCTCATGATGTCCGAGCCGCCGATGAATTCGCCTTTAACGAACAACTGAGGAATGGTCGGCCAGTTGGAGTATTCCTTGATGCCTTGGCGAACTTCTGCATCTTCCAGCACGTTGACGGTAACAATGTTCTCGATACCGCAGGACTGCAGGATCTGGATGGCGCGGCCGGAAAAACCGCATTGCGGAAATTGCGCGGTGCCTTTCATGAACAGCACGACCGGGTGCTGGGTGACGGTGTCTTTGATCCAGGCTTGAATGTCGCTCATGGCATTACCTCTAAAAGATTCGGAATAGCGTTCATTATATGAAAAAGGCGGAATGCACGCCGGTAAGCCCTTCAAATTCGAAGGGAAATCCTTATCGTCGCACTCATATCAGGTCGAACTGGCCTGAAAGTTGCCAAAAAACTAAAAAAGGGAATCCACAGTTTCCGCGGATTCCCCAATTCTTCCACCCTAGGCTTTGCTCAGGCTTTCAATTTGGCAAAGGCGGCGGCCATCGCGCTATTAACGGCTGGCTGGCGCGACTGCTGATGCTGCGCCAGTTTTTTCGCGTCATTGCGATCGCCGCGCTGCTCCGGGCGAGATCCCGCTGGTTGCGGCGTGTCGGACAGACGCATTGTCAGCGCAATGCGCTTGCGCTTTTCATCCACCTCAAGCACTTTTACCTTGACCACTTGACCGGCTTTCACGACAGTGTGCGGATCGCGGACGAAGGTGTTCGAGAGTGCGGAAATGTGGACCAGGCCATCCTGATGCACACCGATATCGACAAAGGCGCCGAATGCTGCAACGTTAGTGACCACGCCTTCCAGAATCATGTCGGGGCGCAGATCCTTGATGTCCTCCACGCCTTCCTTGAACGTTGCCGTCGTGAACTCGGGGCGCGGGTCGCGACCTGGCTTTTCCAGTTCCTTCAGAATGTCGGTAATGGTCGGAACGCCGAACTTCTCGTCCGCGTATTTCGCAGGGCTGATCGTCTTCAACAATTTGCTGTCGCCGATGACGCCTTTCACATCCTTTTTGATGTCGGCCAGGATCTTTTCGACGACCGGGTACGATTCCGGATGGACGGCGGACGCATCGAGCGGGTTTTCGCCATTCATGATGCGCAGGAAGCCGGCCGCCTGCTCAAAGGTTTTTTCGCCGAGGCGCGGCACTTCCCGCAACGCGGCGCGCGAGCCAAACATGCCTTTCATGTCCCGATAGCTGACGATGCTTTGCGCAACGCTGGCGTTCAGGCCGGACACGCGCGCCAGCAGCGGGGCAGATGCCGTGTTGACATCCACGCCAACGGCGTTTACGCAATCCTCGACGACCGCATCCAGCGAGCGGGCGAGCTGCGTCTGGCTCACATCGTGCTGGTACTGGCCGACACCGATCGATTTGGGGTCAATCTTCACCAGTTCGGCGAGCGGGTCCTGCAGGCGGCGTGCAATCGATACCGCACCGCGCAGCGACACATCCAGTTCGGGTAACTCGCGCGATGCAAACTCCGAGGCCGAGTACACCGATGCACCAGCTTCCGATACGACGATCTTGGTGAGTCTCAGCTCCGGGTGTTGCTTGATCAGGTCCTGTGCCAGCTTGTCAGTCTCGCGCGATGCGGTGCCGTTGCCGATCGAGATCAGCGCGACATTGTGCTTGCGTGCGAGCAGTGCCAGCGTATGGAGCGATCCCTCCCAGTCGTTGCGCGGTTGGTGCGGATAGATGGTGGACGTATCGACCACCTTGCCGGTGGCATCGACGACCGCCACTTTCACACCGGTGCGCAGTCCGGGATCGAGTCCCATGGTTGCGCGCGGGCCGGCCGGGGCGGCCAGCAGCAGGTCTTTCAGATTGCGGGCGAATACGTTGATCGCTTCGATTTCGGCGCGTTCACGCAGACTGGTCATCAGCTCCGTTTCGAGGTGCATGAACACCTTCACGCGCCAGGTCCAGCGGACCGTGTCGGACAACCATTTGTCCGCGGGACGACCCTGGTTGCTGATGCCGAAACGTGCAGCGATCCGGCCTTCGCATGGGTTGTGCGGTGCGTCCCATTTCGGCTTTTCCTCTTCGGTGTCGAGGCGCAGCGATACGTTGAGGACTTCCTCGCGGCGGCCGCGGAACAGCGCCAGCGCACGATGCGAGGGAATTGTGCCGATCGTCTCGGAATAATCGAAGTAGTCGGCAAACTTCGTGCCTGCGTCTTCCTTGCCTTCCACGACCTTCGATTCAACCACGCCGTGCTCGGTGATATATTCGCGTAGCGTCTGCAGCAGCGTGGCGTCTTCGGCAAAACGTTCCATCAGGATCTGGCGCGCACCGTCCAGGGCAGCCTTGGTGTCGGCAACGCCGGGGTTGTCGCCGTTCTCCGTGCTGAATGCGGGTTTCAGATATTTGGCCGCTTCCTCTTCCGGATTCAAGGAGGGATTGGCAAGCAATGCATCGGCAAGTTCGGTCAGGCCTGCCTCGGCCGCGATCTGTGCCTTGGTGCGACGTTTCGGCTTGTAGGGCAGATACAAGTCTTCCAGCCGGGTCTTGTCTTCCGCATGAACGATGGCGTCGAGCAGTTCCGGCGTCATCTTGCCTTGCTCTTCAATCGACGCGATGATCGCCGCACGGCGATCTTCCAGTTCGCGCAGGTAGCGCAGCCGTTCCTCCAGCAGACGCAATTGCGTGTCGTCCAGTCCGCCGGTCGCTTCCTTGCGGTAGCGTGCGATGAAGGGGACGGTCGCGCCTTCGTCCAGCAGGGCGATGGCGGCGGCGACTTGCACCGGTTTGGCGGCGAGTTCTACGGCGAGGCGTTGTTCGATCGATGGCAGCATGTGAAATCAGAATGATGAAAACCAGCGGCAGATGATACGCAAATTATGCGGAATCGTCAGTCTTGACACGGATAAAAACATCGGCGCGACTGCGGTTAGCGGCAGCCGCCGCTGGCGCGTTCAATGCCGGCCAGGTCTTTCCAGCTTTGCACGTTGAGAAACCCATGCTTGACGAGCAATTCCCTGACGGCTGGCGCCTGATCATAGCCGTGCTCCATCAGCAGCCAGCCACCGGAATTCAGGTGCTCCGGTGCGCCGCTGACAATGGTGCGAAGCGCCGAAAGGCCATCGGCATGGTCGGTCAGCGCGTCGATCGGTTCGAAGCGGAGATCGCCCTGCGTCAGATGGGGATCGTTCTTCACGATGTACGGCGGATTGGATACGATGAGGTCGAACTGCGCGGCGTTGATCGCGTCGAACCAGTTACTGCGCAGGAACGACACGTGAGCGCCATGGCGGGCGGCATTGCGACGGGCAAGGTCCAATGCGGCCTCGCTGACATCCAGTGCCGTCACCGACACATCCGGCCGGGAGTGGGCAATGGCAACGGCAATCGCACCGGAGCCCGTGCCCATGTCGAGGACGTGCCCGCCGTGCGGAAGACGGTCGAGTGCCAATTCGACCAGCAACTCTGTCTCCGGACGAGGGATCAGTACGGCAGGCGTGGTATGGAAAGACAATCCGAAGAATTCGCGTTCGCCCAGAATATACGCGATCGGCTCGCCGTCAAGGCGACGCTGGAACAGCGCGGACACGGCATTCGCCTCGTCGGCGGTCAGGCATCGCTCGGACTGCGTGATGAGCTGCACGCGCGACAACTGCAGGGCATGGGACAGAAGAATGCGTGCTTCGAATGCGTCAATCGGAGGATTGTTCAGCACAGCAGCAAGTGTGGCGCCGCTAGCAATCGAATACTGTTGCATAGGCTTTCCGAGGCGCGTTCGCGACTCTGTTAGCGGCTTTGGCGCAGCGCGGCCCAGATCAGCAGAATCGCAAAGATCGAGAACCAGATGAGCGACCACTGCGGCGTGGACAGCCCGAGAATGGGCTCATATTCAGTCGAGCACAGGCCGTCGGCCTTGAACACGTAGGGCATCAATTCGGCGGTGACGATTTTGTTGAGCGAGGTCTCCAGGGGATCGATGCCGCAGGAAATCGCCGGATGCGCTTTCACCCACAGGTGCCAGCTCGCGATACCCGCGCCAGTCAGGGCAGCCAACGCTCCCAGGCTCGCGCCAATCTTCGTCACGCTGCGGGGCAAGGCTGCAAATATCAGGCAGATTAGACCTACCGTGGCAAACGCATAGCGCTGCATTACACACAGGGGGCAGGGCAGTTCGAACTTGACATGTTGCAGGTAGAGTGCGAACCCGATCAGCGAGAAGGCAAGGACGCCGACAGCCACCAGCACAGGTTTGGAGGTTTTCATCAGTAGGTCTTGTCAGTGGGTAATGTCATAAGAGTAATACTGCGCGAAATGGTTCCCTGAGCGCAACCATTCCGGATCAAGCTTTGCGCAGAAGATTATGCTTCCTCGCTCAAGGCCGCAAGCTGTTCCGCCTGATGCTCCGCCATGAGCGCATTGGTCAGCTCCGTCAGATCGCCATCCATGATGAAATCGATTTTGTACAGTGTCAGGTTGATGCGGTGATCGGTGACCCGGCCCTGGGGGAAGTTATAAGTGCGGATACGTTCGCTGCGGTCGCCGGAGCCGACCAGCGACTTGCGCGTCGCAGCTTCCTTGGCTTGCTGCTCGCGCAGTTGCATGTCCTTGATGCGCGCGGCGAGCACCTTCAGCGCGGACGCCTTGTTCTTGTGCTGGCTGCGGTCGTCCTGGCATTCAACCACGAGGCCGGTCGGCATATGGGTGATGCGCACTGCCGAATCGGTCTTGTTGATGTGCTGCCCACCCGCGCCGGACGCGCGGAAGGTATCGATGCGAATATCGGCCGGATTGATGTCGACGTCGCTCACTTCATCGGCTTCCGGCATGACCGCAACCGTGCAGGCGGAAGTATGAATGCGGCCCTGCGTTTCTGTTGCCGGAACGCGCTGGACGCGATGTCCGCCGGATTCGAACTTCAGCTTGGAATAGGCTCCATGGCCGATGACGCGCACGATGACTTCCTTGTAACCGCCGATCTCCGAAGGCGACTCCGACACCATCTCGACCTGCCAGCGATTGCGCTCCGCAAAGCGGGTGTACATGCGAAGCAGGTCGCCGGCGAACAGCGCGGCCTCGTCGCCACCGGTGCCGGCGCGGATTTCAAGATAGATATTGCGCTCGTCGTTCGGGTCTTTCGGCAGGAGCATTTTCTGGAGTTCGATTTCCAGCTGTTCGATGCGCTCCTTGGCGGCCGCGATTTCATCCTGCGCGAGTTCCTTCATGTCGGGATCCGACAGCATCTCCTGTGCCGCCTGGATATCGTCGCCGGCTCGCCGGTAATCCTTGTACAGCGCGACCAATGGTCCGAGCTCCGCATGTTCGCGCGTCAGCTTGCGATACTGGTCCATGTCGGAAGTGACGCCTTCCTGCATCAGCAAGTTGTTCAACTCTTCCAGGCGTTCGCTGAGCTGGTCGAGTTTGGCAAGCATGGATGGTTTCATTGGGTATCGTCACTTTCGAATGGTGGGGCGCGAAGAGATGCCGTGGAACGGCGAATGCGGAGCCCTGCCGTGTGTGACCGACAAGGTCGCAGGAGGAGCAGCTAGCGCTTGGTGCGGAACAATTGTGGCAGCAACGCTGCGAGGCGCGCGCGTTCGTCGCCTTGTGCATTGTGCAAAGCCTGTTGTGGGCCGTGCAGGAATTTCGCGGTCAGTCCTTTGGACAGCGCTTCGAGAACCGCATCGATGTCTTCGCCTTTGGCGAGCAGCTTCTTCGCGCGATCCAGTTCGGCCAGGCGCATGGTTTCGCTGGTCTCGTGCAAGTCGCGGATCAGCGGCACGACGGCGCGGGTATCGACCCAGTGCATGAAGGATTGCACACGGTTCTCGATGATTGCCTCTGCCTGCGCGACGGCGGCCTGGCGATTTTCAATGCCGGCTTGGACTGCGCTGCCAAGGTCGTCGACCGTGTAAAGAAATACGTCGTCGAGACGTCCCACTTCCGTTTCAATATCGCGCGGTACCGCCAGGTCGACCATGAACATCGGCTTGTGACGACGTGCCTTGATCGCACGCTCGACCATACCCAGTCCGATGATTGGCAGCGAGGATCCGGTGCTGGAAACGACGATGTCAAATTGCCCCAGTTGCTGCGGCAGATCGGCCAGGCGAATCGCATGTCCGTTGAAGCGGTGGGCCAGCGATTCGCCGCGTTCCAGTGTGCGGTTGGCGATGGTCAGGGTTTTCGGATTCTGCGCGGCGAAGTGCGTCACGCACAGCTCGATCATTTCGCCGGCGCCAATGAACAGTACGTTCTGTTCGGAGATTTTGTCGAAAATGCGCTGCGACAATCGCACGGCTGCCGCGGCCATCGACACGCTGTGCGCGCCGATTTCGGTGGTGGTACGCACTTCTTTCGCGACCGCAAAAGTGCGCTGGAACATCTGGTGCAGGTAGGTGCCGAGTCCGCCGGCAGCTTCCGCGCGGCGGACCGCGTCTTTCATCTGGCCGAGGATCTGTGCCTCGCCGAGAACCATTGAGTCAAGTCCGGAAGCGACGCGGAATGCATGGCGCACCGCATTATCCTGCGGCAGCGTATAGAGGTACGGGCGCAGCTCGGAGTAAGGCAGCTTGTGATACTCGGCGAGGAAATGCGCGGTGGTGTCGATCGCTGCCTCGACGCCGCCTGGAACATGGCTGGCGGCGTACAGTTCGGTGCGATTGCAGGTGGAGAGGATTGCTGCTTCATCGGCCGATCCCGCAGTTGCGCTGCGGGCAAACCAGGTACGTGCCGCCGCGACTGCTTGACCGATCTGGTCAGCAGGGAAGGCCACTTTTTCGCGCAACGCAACCGGCGCGGTGGTGTGGTTGAGGCCGACGGTTAGGAGCTGCATTCCGATGACGTTAGTACGGGTATTCTCGACGCTCTATTATAGCGCGTTGCTTTGGCGCACGAGGCGAAGGTTTCGTTGTCAAAAAGACAGTATCGTCGATGATCTGTGATTACGACAGTAAAAGGTTGAGTATGTTCATTGCGCGGGGGCCAATTGTTCGAGCTGGTAACCGTAGCTGTAGACGGGGAGCAGGCGAAATCCGTTCTCGGGTCTCAGCCCGAGTTTGGTTCGCACGCGCGAGACGTGCGTATCAATAGTGCGCGACGGGATGTCTGCGTCGCGTGACCAAATCTTCTCGAGGATGTAAGCGCGCGACAGCGGGCGGCCAAGATTGCGGAAGAAGAGCAGCGCCAGTTCAAACTCCTTCTGGGTTACCTCCAGCGTTATGCCGGAACGGGTAATCCGAGATCTGCCCGGCTCGAACGCGAAGGGGCCGAAGTGAAGCTGCTCGCTCTCTTGTGTTTCCGGATAGGCGCGCTTGAGCAAGACTTGCATGCGCACCAGGAGTTCGCCGCGACGAATCGGCTTGATGAGATAGTCGTACGCGCCGCAACCTAATGCTTCGACAAGCTGGTCCTCGCTGGAGCGTGGCGCCAGCAGCAGAACGGGCCGGCCGGCTTGAGAGTCATTCGCGATCGACTGCAGAATTCGCAGTCCTGCTGGTCCGCCTTCATGCCAATCCAGTACGATCGCATCGAAATGCGCTTGATCGAGTTCGGCGGGCAGGCCTGGCGAATATCTGAATGCCTCGCAGACATGGCCGACGCGCGTCAACTCCTGACGAATCAGTTCGACCTGTTCTCGGTCGGAATCCAGTATGGCTATTCGCATTGGCGCTTGTTGCACTCGTTGGCGTCCGCGAGCGCCGGCATGGTCCGCCTCGCTCGCAACATCTTGTTTTTACTCAGAGGGGCGACGCGTAATTTACCCTATATTGCCATCTGCGTAACGACACGCGATGTCAAGAGAGTAACTGACCGAACATGCCCCGCACCAAAAGCAAGCCTGATTGGACCCTGGTTCCCGCAGCGGAGGAGGACATCGATGTCCTGCGAGAAAAATGCCGCCGTCGGGTCGCAAGACATGCCGCTGTTTCTGCCGGCGCCGCCATGGTCCCGGTTCCGGGTGTTGACATCGCTGTGGATGTTGTTCTTCTTGCCAAATTGATCGGCGAGATCCATTCCGAGTTCGGCTTGACGGACGAGCAGATCGGTCGCTTCCTGCCAGACGCGGCGGCAAGGGTGCTCCCCGGCTTGCTCGGCGGTGGAGGCGTGCTTGCAGTGCAGTCGGTCGTGCGAGCGCTGCTTGTGCAATTGCTCAAGCGTGTTGGCGTAGAAGTTGTTGCCGAACGCGCACTGAAGGTCATGCCTTTTGCGCGACAGATTGCCTCGGCGGCCTTCAGCTACGCAGCGTTTCGTGCGGTTGCTTATCAACACATCGAAGAGTGTGCCGAGGTGGCGGAAGAAGCGATCGACATGCGGGCGAGTCCCGTGCATTGAGCCGTCAAGCCAACAGCGCAACGGTTTCGCCAGTGCGATTGAATGCGAAGGGTAAAAGCAAAAACGCCAGCTTCGAGAAGCTGGCGTTTTCTTGGGAATTTTTTGGTGGCCCGGGGCGGAATCGAACCACCGACACAAGGATTTTCAATCCTCTGCTCTACCAACTGAGCTACCAGGCCAAGGCGCGCAAGTATAGCAAAACTGTTGGAATTTGCAAGGCTTTTTGCGAGGCAGATCATGCCGCAACGGCTATAATGCCTTCTGCACGCTTCGCTTTTTATTTCAATCAGGCACTTGCTTCATGCATTTTCAAAGCAATATTTGTGTTGTCGGGAACGGCGCCGTCGGGAAGGCCGCTGCCCTCGGTTTTGCCCAGGCCGGCCTCAGCGTCACCCTGTTGAGTCCCTCTGATTCGGCTGCTGCGCCAGCGCAATCGGCAGGCTGGGACGTGCGCGTCTATGCCTTGAACCACGTCGCGCATGATCTGCTTTCGTCCTTGAAGGTTTGGCAAGCGCTCGACGCATCGCGTGTGGCACCGGTCGATACGATGATCGTCAAAGGCGATGGCGAACAGGCGGGCAATCTCGCCTTTGACGCCTATGGTGCGCGTACCGGTGCGCTGGCGTGGATCGTCGAAGACAGCAATTTGAATTCGGCTCTCGATGCGGCGCTCAAGTTCGCGCCCAATATGCGCATCGTGAGCGGTCGTGCCGCACGCCTGTGCGCCGATTCGGCGGGCGCCACCGTCCAGCTCGACAACGGCGACCTGATCGAGGCGTCCCTGATCGTGGGTGCGGACGGTGCGCAATCCTGGGTGCGCGCGCAGTGCGATATCGGCATTGACTACCGGTCGTATGGCCAGCGTGCCATCGTCACCAATTTCGAATGCGACAAGCCCCACCACGACACCGCTTATCAATGGTTCACTTCGTCGGAAGGCATCGTGGCGCTCTTGCCCTTGCCCGGACAGCGCACCTCGCTGGTCTGGTCGGCGCCGGAGACCTTGGCGCAAATCTTGTTGCGCGAGCCGCTCATGCAATTGGCGGAGCGAGTCACCCAGCTATCCGGACACCAGCTTGGCCAGCTTCGCCCGCTGCAGCCTGAGCTGGTCAAGGCTTTCCCGCTCAGTCTGCTGCGTCCGCATTCCATCGTCGCGCCACGCGTCGCCCTGATTGGCGATGCCGCGCATGTCGTGCACCCGCTGGCCGGTCATGGCATGAACCTTGGCTTTGCGGATGTCGCGGCGCTGGTCAAGCTTGTCTCCGAGCGTGAACCGCATCGCGACTGCGGCGATGAGCGCGTTCTCGGGCGTTACGCGCGCGCCCGCAAGGAGGATATTTTCCTCATGCAGGCAGCGACCGACGGATTGGAACGTTTGTTTTCGACCGATTTTGAACCGCTGCGCCTTGTACGCAACATAGGATTGAACTTGGTCAACAAGCTACCGGTCTTAAAACGAGCCCTGATTTCCCATGCAATGGGGAAAAAGCCATAGCACAACGGAAAGATGAAACAAAAGACATGATGAAATTGACAAAATTGGCCGCAATCGGCGTGCTGAGCCTGGCGAGCGGATTGGCGTTGGCACAAACTCCGCAGGAAACGGCCATCAAGAAGGCGATCGAACCGCGCCTGGGCGACGGGGCCAAGATCGATTCGATCACCAAGACGCCGTATGGCGGCTTGTATGAAGTACGCATCGGCAGCGATATCTTCTATACCGATGCCAAGGGCGAGTACTTGTTCATCGGTCGCATTGTCGACACCAAGACGTTCACCGATCACACCAAGGCGCGTGTCGATGACCTTACCAGGATCAAGTTCTCCGACCTGCCGCTCGAGTCGGCGCTGAAGACGGTCAAGGGCAATGGCAAGCGGGTCATCGCTGTATTCGAGGACCCGAACTGCGGCTATTGCAAGCGCTTCCGGCAGACCTTGAGCGAGATGGACAATTTGACCGTCTACACCTTCATGTACAACATCCTGGCCGAGGATTCGGCAGTCAAGTCGCGCAACATCTGGTGTTCCGCGGACCGCGCAAAGGCTTGGGATGAGTGGATGCTGAAAGGCAAGGCGGCCGAAGCAGCCCCGGCCAATTGCACTGCACCGAACGACAAGATCCTGGCGCTCGGCCAAAAGCTCAAGGTGACCGGCACGCCAACCATCTTCTTTACTGACGGCACCCGGGTCCCCGGCGCTATCGATCGCGCTGCCCTGGAAAACAAACTGGCCAGCACCAAGTAATCGGCCCGGCTTCGAAAAAAGGCGCACTCCGTCCGGGAGATGCGCCTTTTTCTCATCAACACGCGCTTTCTTGCAGCGAACTATAATCGGGACTCCACCCATGGAGGCACCCAATGTTCAACGCGATTTTGCTTAACAAGAATGAAGATGGCACGACAGATGCCAGGCTGACGCAACTCGATGACGCGCAACTTCCCGCCGATGGCGATGTGACGGTGCGTATCGACTATTCCACAATCAACTACAAGGACGGACTCGCGATCACCGGCAAATCGCCGGTGGTACGCAAGTGGCCCATGGTGCCCGGCATTGACGGTGCAGGTGAGGTGATCGCGTCCTCGCATCCCGACTGGAAGGCAGGTGATGCGTTCGTGCTCAACGGCTGGGGTGTTGGCGAAGTGCACATGGGCTGCCTTGCGCAGCGAGCCAGGCTGAAGGGCGAGTGGCTGATCCCGCGTCCGGCTGGCATGTCCGCGAAAACCGCGATGGCGATTGGCACGGCGGGTTATACGGCCATGCTGAGCGCGATGGCGCTGCAAGAGCACGGCGTGACCAAGGACAGCGGCGAAATCCTGGTTACAGGCGCCTCCGGCGGCGTCGGCAGCGTTGCCATCGCCATCCTGTCCGGCTGGGGCTATCGCGTGGTGGCGTCCACCGGGAAGCTCGCTGAAGTCGATTACCTCAAATCGCTCGGCGCAGCCGACGTCATCGACCGCGCCGAACTGTCAGCGGCCGGCAAGCCCTTGCAAAAAGAACGCTGGGCCGGTGTGGTGGATGCGGTCGGATCGCATACCCTGGTCAACGCGCTTGCGCAAACCCGTTACGGCGGTGTCGTCACGGCATGCGGACTGGCGCAGGGCATGGATCTTCCCGGCAGCATGGCACCATTCATCCTGCGCGGTGTCCGCCTGCTCGGCATCGACAGCGTCATGGCACCCAAGGCAAGGCGGATCGCTGCATGGCAGAGGCTCGCAACTGACCTCGACGCTGCCAAACTGGATGCCATCACGCACGAGATTACATTGGCCGACGCCTTGTCGAAAGCGCGCGACATCATTGAAGGCAAGGTGCGCGGCCGGCTGGTGGTGAATGTCAATGCGTGAGGAAGCGGCATGCATAGCGCCGGCACAAGGCTGACAGGGATTCTGCTTGCCGCCGGTCGCGGCACACGTTTTGATCCCACCGGAGAGCAGAACAAGCTGCTGCAAGTCTTGCCCACCGGTCAGGGCGTAGCGGAAGCGGCGGCGAGAAATCTGCTCACCGTTTTGCCGACCGTGCTTGCTGTCGTTCGTCCAGAACACACTGCGCTTGCGACGCAACTTCGCGCGATCGGCTGCCGGGTATCGGTTTGCATGAATGCCGATGAGGGCATGGCGGCATCGCTTGTTCATGCGCTTGCGCAGACATCGGACGCGCAAGGCTGGTTGATTGCATTGGCGGACATGCCCAATGTACAGCCCGCAACAATCGAAGCACTCAGCAAAGCAATCCGGCACGACACCGACATCGCGGTACCGATGTATCGCGGACAGCGCGGCAATCCCGTGGCATTTGGCCGTGCGCATTTGCCGGACTTGCTGGCCTTGCGCGGCGACCAGGGCGCGCGCCAGGTTCTCAAGACCCGACCCCTGATCGAGGTCGTCACCGACGACGCCGGGATCATGCAGGATATCGATACCATCGCCGACCTTGTCGGCGGCAATGAAAGAAGATAGGACAGGAATGAAAAACACGGTTTTCTACACCATCGTGCCCAAGGATCTGGCAGCGCATCTTTTCGAGGTCACATTGACTGTTGAGAAGCCCGACCCGGACGGTCAAATCTTCTTTCTCCCCGCATGGATCCCCGGCAGTTACATGATTCGCGAGTTCGCGCGCAATATCGTGCGGATCAGCGCGCAGTCCGACGGCGAGAGCGTCGCCCTGAAGAAGCTCGACAAACACAGCTGGCAGGTCTCGCCTTGCAAAGGGCCGCTCACACTCGAGTATGAAGTCTATGCGTGGGATCTCTCGGTGCGTGCCGCGCATCTGGACCAGACGCATGGATTCTTCAACGGCACCAGCGTTTTCCTGAGCGTGCAGGGGCAGGAAAACCTGCCGCACGTTGTCGATATCCGCCGTCCCGAGGGTGATGAGTTTAAGACCTGGCGTGTCGCCACTGCATTGCCGCAGCTGAAGGCGAAGCGCTATGGTTTTGGCACCTATGTCGCAGCGAATTACGATGAGTTGATCGATCACCCGGTTGAAATGGGCACCTTCGACCTGGCGACTTTCAAGGCGCATGGCGTATCGCACGATATCGTCATTACGGGCCGCGTTCCGAATCTCGACATGGCCCGCCTGAGTGCCGACCTGAAAAAAATCTGCGAGGCGCAGATTGCATTGTTCGAGCCGAAAAGCAAGCGTGCTCCGATGGACCGCTATGTCTTCTTGACGCTAGCCGTGGGCGATGGTTATGGCGGTCTTGAGCATCGTGCGTCCACGGCGCTGATCTGCTCGCGCAATGACCTGCCCGTCAAGGGGCAAAAGGAGATGAGCGAGGGCTACCGCACCTATCTCGGACTGTGCAGTCACGAGTACTTCCACACCTGGAACGTCAAGCGCATCAAGCCCGCGGCGTTCGCACCGTACGACCTGCGCACGGAAGGTTATACCTCGCTGCTCTGGCTGTTCGAGGGCTTCACCAGCTACTACGACGACCTGATGCTTGTGCGCAGCGGCGTGATCGATGAGGCTGCGTATTTCAAATTGGTAGGTAAAGCAATCAATGGCGTCTTGCGTGGCAGTGGTCGCACCAAGCAGAGCGTTGCCGAGTCGAGCTTCGATGCGTGGACCAAGTACTATCGGCAGGATGAAAACTCGCCGAATGCGATTGTCAGCTATTACGCCAAGGGTTCGCTGGTAGGGCTGGCGCTCGACCTGACCATCCGGATGGAGACAAAAGGGCGCAAGTCGCTGGACGATGTGATGCGTGCACTCTGGCAGCGTTACGGGTGCGATTTTTATAGCGACATGGGCGGAGCGGGCGTGACTGAAACCGATGTCGAACGACTGTTCGATGAGATCACCGGGTTGAAACTCAAACGCTTTTTCGACCGCTACGTACGCGGCACTGACGATCTGCCGCTGGGCAAGCTGCTTGCGCCGTTTGGTGTCGAGATGTCCGATAAGCGCAAGGATGCCAAGCCGGGTTTGGGCACTCGCACTTCACGGGACGGCAATGACTGCAAGCTGGCCAACGTGTATGAAGGTGGAGCCGCACATCGGGCCGGGTTATCGGCAGGTGACATTCTGATCGCGATGGACGGATTGCGTGTGACAGCGAGCAATTTCGACACGCTGCTGACACGTTATCGGGTCGGAGATGCAGTGACATTGCATGCATTCCGTCGCGATGAATTGATGATGTTCGATGCGACACTCGCCCCCGACGATGCGCCGCAGGTCGCGCTAGCGGGGCAGGCGAAACCCGCAGCGCATGCGCGACTGCGCGCCGCCTGGCTGGGAACGAAATCCGCCGGCTAGCTGTCGCCGAAAAGACGCGCCAGTTCCGCGCCCGGGTTGGGCGCGCGCATGAATGCCTCGCCAACCAGGAAGGCATGCACATCGGCGTCGCGCATGCGCTTCACGTCATCCGGTTTCAGGATGCCCGACTCGGTGACAACCAGTTTTTCCGGCGGAATGCGCGGCAGCAAATCGATGGTGGTCTGGAGCGACGTCTCGAACGTGCGCAGATTGCGATTGTTGATGCCCAGCATCGGCGTTTTCAGTTTCAGCGCGGCAGTCAGTTCGTCTGCATCATGCACCTCGACCAGCACGCCCATGCCGAGCTCATGCGCGCAGGCTTCCAGTTCCGCCATCAAGCCATGGTCGAGCGCAGCAACGATCAGCAGAATGCAATCCGCGCCCCAGGACCGCGCCTCATACACTTGATACGGATCGACCATGAAGTCCTTGCGCAGCACGGGAATCGTGCACGCCGCGCGCGCCTGCTTCAGATAGTCCGGCGAGCCCTGGAAGAATTGCTCATCGGTCAGGACCGACAAGCACGCGGCACCATGTTTTGCATAGGTTTCTGCGATGTCGGCAGGACGGAAATCGGCACGCAGTACGCCCTTCGAGGGGGATGCTTTCTTGACTTCGGCAATCACGCCCGCACGGCCGGCGGAAATTTTTGACCGCAGGCTCGTCTCGAAACCGCGCAGCGATTGGCGCGCTTCATCGTTGGTTTCCACCTCGCGGCGCAGACTGGCCAAGTCGCGATATTTCTTCGCGGCGGCAACTTCGCTGGCCTTGACCTCAAGGATCTTGTTGAGAATGTCGGACATGATCGATCAGTTGGCGGCGCCGAGTCGTTGGGTCGCCTCGACGAATTGATTCAATTTCGCACGCGCCGCGCCCGAGGCAATCGCTTCGCGCGCCTTGTCCAGACCAGCGGCAATCGACGTGGCCACGCCTGCCGCATAAAGTGCGGTACCCGCATTCAGCACAACGATGTCGCGCACCGGGCCGGGTTTGTTATCCAGTGCCTCGAAGATTTTCTCCTTCGATTCCGCCGCGCCGGAAACCTTCAGATTGCGGCTCGCCACCATTTGCAGCCCAAAGTCTTCCGGATGAATTTCATATTCGCGGATCTCGCCGTCGATCAGTTCCCCGACCATGGTCGCGGCGCCCAGTGACACCTCATCCATGTTGTCGCGCCCCCAGACTACCAAGGCATGCTGTGTGCCGAGACGTTGCAATACCCGCACCTGGATGCCGACCAGATCCGGATGAAACACGCCCATCAGGATATTCGGCGCACCGGCCGGATTGGTGAGCGGGCCAAGGATATTGAAAATGGTGCGCACGCCGAGTTCCTTGCGCACCGGCGCTGCATGTTTCATCGCGGCGTGGTGATTAGGCGCGAACATGAAACCGATGCCGGTTTCTTCGATCGATTCCGCAACCTGTTCCGGCTTCAGATTAATATTGGCGCCCAGCGACTCCAGCACGTCTGCACTGCCTGACGAGGATGACACGCTGCGGCCGCCATGCTTGGCGATGCGTGCACCGGCCGATGCAGCGACGAACATCGATGCGGTTGAAATATTGAAGGTATGCGCACCATCGCCACCCGTGCCCACAATATCCAGCAGCTTGCTGGTGTTTCTGGTCGGGACCTTGGTCGAAAACTCGCGCATGACTTGCGCGGCGGCGGTGATCTCGCCGATGGTTTCCTTTTTCACGCGCAAACCCATCGTCAGCGCCGCGATCATGACCGGCGACATTTCGCCGCTCATAATCTTGCGAAACAGCGACAGCATTTCGTCGTGAAAAATTTCGCGGTGTTCGATGCAGCGCAATAGCGCTTCCTGCGGGGTGATTGGCATGGCAATGGCTCCGTGGTATCAGGTATTCAGGAAATTCTTCAACAGTTCATGCCCATGCTCGGACAGGATCGATTCGGGGTGGAACTGCACGCCTTCCACCTTGAACTCCTTGTGGCGCACGCCCATGATTTCGCCGTCCTCCGTCCACGCAGTGATTTCCAGGCAATCCGGCAGCGACTCGCGCTCGATGGCGAGCGAGTGATAGCGAATGACGGTGTACGGGCTGGGCAATCCCTTGAACACGCCGACGCCGGTATGGGTAATCTGTGAAGTCTTGCCATGCATGACCTGCTTGGCGCGAATCACCTTGCCGCCGAACGCGGCGCCGATGCTCTGGTGACCAAGGCAAACTCCCAAGATCGGAATCTTCCCCGCAAATTCCGTCAGCACACCGATCGAAATCCCTGCTTCATGCGGCGTGCACGGGCCGGGGGAAATGCAGATACGATCCGGCTTCAGCGCAGCGATCTGCTCCAGCGTGATTTCGTCATTGCGGAAAGTCCGCACATCTTCACCGAGCTCGCCAAAATACTGGACCAGGTTATAGGTGAAGGAGTCGTAGTTATCAATCATCAGCAACATATCAGATCTCCCCATCCAGTCCGTCTTGCACCTGCTCGGCCGCACGCAATACGGCGCGCGCCTTGTTTTCCGTTTCCTGCCATTCCATTTCGGGAACCGAATCCGCAACCACGCCGGCCGCAGCCTGCACATACAGCGTGCCATCCTTGATCACGCCGGTGCGAATCGCAATGGCCAGATCCATTTCTCCGCCGAACGACAGATAGCCGCACGCGCCACCGTAGATGCCGCGTTTGGTCGGCTCCAGCTCATCAATGATCTCCATCGCGCGGACCTTCGGTGCGCCCGACAGCGTGCCGGCAGGGAAGGTCGCTTTCAGGACATCCAGGTTCGAGAGTCCAGGCTTGAGCGTGCCTTCCACGTTCGACACGATGTGTTGCACGTGGGAATATTTTTCGATCACCAGCTTGTCGGTGACCTTCACGCTGCCGATTTCCGCGATGCGACCGATGTCGTTGCGGGCAAGATCGATCAGCATGACGTGTTCGGCGATTTCCTTCGGGTCGGCCAGCAATTCCTTCGCCAGTTGCGCATCCTTCTCCGGCGTCGTGCCGCGCGGGCGGGTGCCGGCCAGCGGACGGATGGTCACCTTCTTCTGGCCGTCAGGGGTTTGCTCGTTGCGGACCAGGATCTCCGGCGAGGCGCCGACAATCTGCATGTCGCCGAAATTGTAGAAATACATGTAGGGCGATGGATTCAGCGAACGCAATGCACGATACAAGGACAGCGGCGAGTCGACGTATGATTTCCTCAGGCGCTGGCCGACCTGCACCTGCATCAGATCGCCGGCCATGATGTATTCCTTGGCACGCTCGACCGCTTTCAGATAGTCGGTCTTGCCGAAATCGCGCACCGTATCTGTCCGCACCGATGCCGATGTCACCGGCACGTCGACCACGCGGCGCAGCATGGCGCGCAAATCCTTCAGGCGCTGCCGCGCTCTTGAATACGCTTCGGGCTGGGTCGGATCGGCATAGACGATCAGGTAGAGCTTGCCCGAAAGATTATCGATCACCGCCAGTTCTTCGGTCACCAGCAACTGGATATCGGGCAGGCCCAGATCATCTTTCGGCGTGGTGTGCGCAAGGCGCTTCTCGATATGTCGCACCGCGTCGTAACCGAAATATCCCGCCAGTCCACCGCAGAAGCGCGGCATGCCGGGGCGGATCGCCGCCTTGTAGCGCGCCTGGAATTCAGTAATGAATTCGAGCGGATTGCCTTCATGCGTTTCCACCACGATGCCGTTCTTGACCACTTCGGTCCTGGTCCCGTAGCTGCGCATCAGCGTCGTTGCCGGCAGGCCGATGAACGAATAGCGGCCGAAGCGTTCGCCTCCCACGACGGATTCGAGAAGAAAGGTGTTCTTGCCCGCGTTCTGGGTTTGCGCCAGCTTCAGGTACAGCGTGAGGGGAGTCTCCAGATCCGCGAAAGCCTCGGCGATCAGCGGAATGCGGTTATAGCCTTGCGTGGCCAGCGATTTGAATTCGAGTTCAGTCATGTTTCTCTCCGGGCGCTATTGTAGAACGAGCGGGCAATAGCAGGGGATATCAAAAAACGTTGCCAACCGGATAATAGCGGTCAGCGGCAATGGTGGGTTATTCAGCCCAGGATTGCCAGCGTCGCCACAGCCAGGCCTCATACAGGCCCAGCGATGTCACGTCACGTTTTTTGTCGAGAAACATGTGGTTTCGGTTATGCGGAAATAAGATGAGCTGCGTCGAGCAGCGTCGAAACTATACCATCCGAATCGACGTTGTGTATAGATTCCCCATGATTGTACCCGTACGGCACATTCAAGACCCGACACCCCGCCGCGCGCGCCGCCTGGGCGTCGTTTGACGAGTCGCCGATCGCGAGCGCCTGCGCTGGGCGCACCTTGAAATCCTCGCAGACTTTCAGCAGGGGATACGGGTCCGGTTTCTTCTTCGGCAGGGAATCGCCGCCATAGACGATATCGAAATACGGACGCAGGCCGGTTCTTTCGAGCAGCGGCTCGGCGAAATCGATGGGCTTGTTGGTCACGCACGCCAGCCGCAGTCCTTTTGCTCGCAGGATCTCCAGACCTTCATGCACGCCGGGATAAACGCTCGAATACATGCCGTTGATAGCCAGGTAGTGCTTTTGATAGGAAGCCAACGCACGCGGAAAATGCTGTTCGATGCCCTGGTTGTCATAGTCGACGCCGAGCACGCGCCGCATCAGGTTCTCGGTCCCTTTGCCGACGAAATGCGTGATCGTCTCGATGTCCAGCGGATCGAGGCCCAGCTCGGCGCGCATGCGGTTGATCGCCACATGAAAATCCGGCGCCGTATGCACCATGGTTCCGTCCAGATCGATAATGGCGGCGCGAATGTCCGTCAGCACGAGAGCTTCCGCGGCCTTCATACTTGCGCCAGCTGGCTGCGCATGGCGTCGATCACCGCCTTGTAATCCGGCTTGCCGAAGATCGCGGAGCCTGCCACGAAGGTGTCCGCTCCGGCTCGGGCCGCCTCGGCAATGTTCTCGACCTTGATACCGCCATCGACTTCCAGCATGATGTCGCGCCCCGACTCGTCAATGCGATGGCGTACCGCAGCGATTTTCTTCAGCGCGCCGGGAATGAACGATTGGCCGCCAAATCCCGGATTGACCGACATGATCAGAATGATATCGAGCTTGTCCATCACATGATCGAGATAATGCAGCGGAGTCGCAGGATTGAACACCAGCCCGGCCTTGCAGCCGTTATCGCGGATCAGTTGCAGCGAACGGTCGATATGGTCGGATGTCTCCGGGTGGAAGGTGATGATGTTTGCGCCCGCCTTGGCAAAATCAGGAATGATGCGGTCGACCGGCTTGATCATCAGGTGTACATCGATCGGCACCTGCACATGCGGGCGAATCGCGTCGCAGACCAGCGGTCCGACGGTCAGATTCGGAACGTAGTGGTTGTCCATGACGTCGAAATGAATAATGTCCGCGCCGGCGGCTACGACGTTGCGAACTTCTTCACCCAGACGGGCGAAATCTGCAGAAAGAATGCTGGGGGCGATGCGATATGTAGGCATGACGAGCAATATGAATAAGGATCCGGTATTTTACCCTTTCGATCTGTACACAGTCTTGCAATGGCGCCGGAATTCGTGTGCAATGGGTCAGCCCATCGATTTAGTGAAAAGAAAAACAAGGAACACCATGGCATCCTATGAATTTTCGGTAGTCGTGAAGACGCAATATCTCGCCGAACAGTCGGATCCCGACCGCTCCAACTATGTCTTCGCGTACACGATTACGGTCAAGAACACCGGCGATGTGGCCGCGCAGTTGATTTCGCGCCACTGGATCATCGTCGACGGCAACAACCGGATAGAAGAGGTGCGGGGACTGGGCGTCGTTGGTCATCAACCCCTTTTGCAACCCGGCGAGCAGTTCGAATATACCAGCGGCACCGCACTGGCCACGCCGCAGGGTTCAATGGTCGGGACTTATTTTTGCGTGGCCGAAGATGGCGAGCAATTCGAGACGAAGATCCCCGAGTTCATTCTGTCGTTGCCACGCACCTTGCATTGAATTAATGTTGTGAGTCGTCCTTGTGCGGTTGCGATTCTCGCGGCGTTGCTTGATCCGGTTTTTTTCCGGAAAACATCGTCCACCATACGATAAACACCAGCAAAAACAGGGCAATCCCCGCTTCAAGTATTATCAGCCACATAGTCTTCTTGCCATCTCCAATGTTAGTGATCCGTCCAAGTGTACTCGTATCGGTATTGCTCGTCGTCCTCTCCGCGTGCACTACTGTCCAGGTAACCAAGCCTCCCGTTGCGACGCCAAAGCCAGTCGAAGGCCCGAAGGAAATGCTCAGGCCAACAAGCTTTGCAGCGCTTCCAGGGTGGGACAGGGACGATTTGCGTGAAGCAATTCCAGCATTTCTAAGCTCTTGCGAAGTCCTGATCAAGAAGCCAGATTGGAAAGAACCTTGTGCCATTGCTCGCGACGTCGATGCCGGCAGCGAGAAGGCGGTGCGTACCTTCTTTGAGGCGTTTTTGAGCCCTTATCAGGTCATCAACGCGGACGGCACGGACACTGGACTGGTGACCGGCTATTATGAGCCGCTTTTGCGCGGCGCGCGCAGGCGCGGCGGGGCCTATCAGGTGCCGTTGTACCGCACGCCTGAGGACCTGCTCACAATCGATCTCGGTAGCGTCTATCCTGAACTTAAGCACATGCGCTTACGGGGGCGACTAGTCGGCAACAAGGTCTTGCCCTATCTTTCGCGCGCCGAAATGACGCAGTCCAAGCTTCTCGCGGGCAAAGAGTTATTGTGGGTCGACGACCCGATTGAAGCCTTTTTCCTGCAGGTGCAAGGCTCCGGGCGCGTCCAATTGGCGGACACGAAAGAGACGGTGCGCGTGGCTTTCGCCGACCAAAATGGTTACCCGTACAAATCCATCGGCCGGTATCTGGTTGATAAGGGAGAGATGACGCTCGATCAGGCATCCGCTCAGAACATCAGGGCCTGGTTCGCGGCCAATCCCGCGCGCCAGCAGGAACTGTTGAACGCGAATCCAAGCTACGTTTTTTTCAGGGAAGAAAAACTGACGGATCCGAGCAAGGGGCCCAAAGGAGCATTGGGCGTCCCTCTGACGCCGCAGCGCTCAATCGCCGTCGACCCGCAATACATACCGCTGGGCGTTCCTGTCTTTCTGGCGACGACGCAACCCGGCAAGGACGCGCCGCTTCAGCGCCTCATGCTGGCGCAGGATACCGGCGGAGCAATAAGAAGCGCGATACGCGCAGACTACTTTTGGGGTTTCGGCCCCGGCGCGGCGGAAAACGCCGGCAAGATGAAGCAACGCGGGATGATGTGGGTGTTGTTGCCGAAACTTGCCGAGAAGCCGGACATCTCCAGGCAACTCACGGAAAATCGCGAAGGATTCCCACGCTGAAGCCCGTCGGTTCCCTTGCTTGACTTGCACCTGATAGTCAATGTGAGTCCGGCGTTCCCGATATGCCCAGACTAGAGAGGCGTGAATGCCCCTGCCAGTAGTTGGGAGGGGGCCGGTGCTGCCGACTCCGCCTGCATCGTCTGCATGGCGACTGCCAATATCATGTCCTGCGTCGACAGATGAAGCGCGAACCATTGGGGCAAGAGATGATCGGCTACCTCGCGACCCGCCTGAACATCTCCAGCCATTACGCGCGAATGAATATGGTGTAACGCACCCAACACACGTGCATGCTGTTCTTGATGTACGTTCGATGCCGGAAAATCAATTTCTTCCATCCAGCACTCTTCCTGGCGAAATGCCTGCTCAATTCGCCGCACAAAAGCACGATATGCCCCACCAAACTCTTGATCGGTGCTGCGCGATAATTCGTCCATGGCCTGAAACACATCATAATGAAGCCTGTCCATCGACTGCACACCGGATGTCGTCTCAGTTCCCCAAGTCGCAGGCTTCGCTGAAATAAGATCGTCCGGACGGAGGAAACTGGCTTCCACGAGATGGGGCATTTGGGCGCACTCATTCCGAAATGATTCGAATTGAAAACCGCCCAAGGCTCCTTGGCTGCTCCCCGGATCTGATGTATTCCCAGTCGCGCTAAAATCCATTGGTGTCATTGCAAAACTCCCGTCCCGGCTGAGCGCGGCGCCCGCTGCTACCGGTTTGACGTGGATACATTTACCCCGCGCCATCTAATTCGACTGATCCTACGTGTTCAGGATAGGGTGGCTTTGACATGCGTCAAGCCCATAGGGCCATCGAGCGTTTCGCCGTAGCCGCCCGGCTGGTCAAGAGTACAATTGCGCGGTCCGTTTTTTGTCAGGAGCCTTGTATATGAATTATGAAAACATCATCGTGGAGTCCCGCGAAAAAGTTGGAGTGATCCGGTTAAACCGGCCGAAAGCCTTGAATGCGCTTAACGATAAGTTGATGGATGAACTTGGTAATGCGCTACTGACCTTTGACGGTGATGAAAACATCGGCTGCATCGTCATTACCGGAAGCGAAAAAGCATTTGCTGCGGGCGCAGACATCGGTGCCATGGCGAACTACTCCTTTATGGATGCGTATAAGGGT
The DNA here is from genome assembly GCF_004804275.1 of Herbaspirillum sp. ST 5-3. Lineage (GTDB taxonomy): Bacteria > Pseudomonadota > Gammaproteobacteria > Burkholderiales > Burkholderiaceae_D > Noviherbaspirillum. The sequence goes on along the minus strand of NZ_STGI01000006.1, from coordinate 1,432 downwards.
GACTACATCACTCGCAACTGGGAGCAGATTCGACGTGTACGCAAGCCAGTCATCGCCGCTGTTGCCGGCTACGCTCTTGGCGGCGGATGCGAATTGGCAATGATGTGCGACTTCATTATTGCAGCCGACACTGCTAAATTCGGTCAACCCGAAATAAAGCTCGGGACGATGCCAGGCGCTGGTGGTACGCAACGCCTTCCGCGGGCGGTTTCCAAATCGAAGGCAATGGATATGTGTCTCACCGCCCGCATGATGGATGCCGCGGAAGCTGAGCGCGCGGGGCTGGTATCTCGTATTGTTTCGGCAGAAAAACTGATGGATGAGGCGCTTGCAGCAGCGGCCACGATCGCCGGGATGTCGCTCCCGATCGTGATGATGATTAAAGAGTCCGTTAATCGCGCATATGAAACGACGCTCGCAGACGGTGTGCAGTTTGAGCGCCGCCTTTTCCACAGCACCTTCGCCACCGAGGACCAAAAAGAAGGCATGAAGGCATTTATTGAGAAGCGCTTGCCAAGCTTCCGAAACCTTTGATATAGTTCGCCTCCCGTTGAAAAACCTACGCGGAAAACCTCTGTGAGGGAACCGCAAAGCCGTAAGACAACGGGAGAGTAGAAGGTAGATTTAGCAGCGTTAATTTTCAGACTCCGAAGTTAAGCAATTGACCGAATCTGAAAAACGAAGCATAATCTCGCCTCTTTGCCGTTGACGAACAAAACGATTTGTCGATGGTTTGCGAGATGGAAAAAGTCGAGCAAAAAGAAGCGGTTAGGCGAGCAAGTTCATGTGAATCAGAGCTTGACGCAAAGCGAAAAGTGCTTCATAATCTCATTTCTCTGCTGCTGACGAACAAAACGATTTGTCGGCGAGTTGCGAAGCGAAAGCGAGCGACGGCGGAACGAGTTCTTTAAAAAGTAACAGCCGATAAGTGTGGGCGCTTGGTGGAAGGTGCGGCGGCGAGGAATCGCTGCTTTAACTAAAAGCATTAAGTGCTCACAGAGAAATATAGGTAAGATCGCAAGAGATTACCTGTCAGTATTTTGAGTGAGTGACGGTTCTACGGAACCTGCCAGCAATGGCACAACAGAGATTGAACTGAAGAGTTTGATCCTGGCTCAGATTGAACGCTGGCGGCATGCCTTACACATGCAAGTCGAACGGCAGCGCGGGAGCAATCCTGGCGGCGAGTGGCGAACGGGTGAGTAATATATCGGAACGTGCCTTAGAGTGGGGGATAACTAGTCGAAAGACTAGCTAATACCGCATACGACCTACGGGTGAAAGTGGGGGATCGCAAGACCTCATGCTCTTAGAGCGGCCGATATCTGATTAGCTAGTTGGTGGGGTAAAAGCCTACCAAGGCGACGATCAGTAGCTGGTCTGAGAGGACGACCAGCCACACTGGGACTGAGACACGGCCCAGACTCCTACG
>NZ_STGI01000005.1 GCF_004804275.1 Herbaspirillum sp. ST 5-3 | reverse complement strand
TAGGCATATCCATAGAAGTATTCCTAGTCGTAATTTTAAGGAATACCAATGGTCCGGAGATTCAGGGGGCTACTTCAATGCCGAACTGGAATGCCGCCTGCTGGTCATGCACCTTGCCTACAAAATGCGCCAATCTATAAGGTTTCGCAAAATTGCGGCCATAGTTGAATAGCGCTACGCCATCGACGACCGACCATTTTTCTAAGACTTCGCTCCCACAAACGTCACGATTAGAGCGCGTTTACTCAGCATACAATGATCCAAATTCTTGGGCGTGAAAGCGCTACGGGAAAAAATTGGCGAACGAGTAAAGGTGCTTCGGCGCGAGGCAGGGATTTCGCCAGAAGACTTTGCAGATGCCTGTGGCGTCGCGCGTAGCTGGGCGATTCGTCACTGTAACGTCAAAGAACGGTTATTGACCTGTTACCGGCCGGGATAACGTGTTTCGTATCCAATCCCATATCGATGCGGATGCCGCTTGGCTTGAATGACTTTGACAGATGGTTGGTAACGCCCAACTATATCAATAATCTCATCTGCGTAAGGACATTGGCATCCGACGATAATGCCAACGAGTGAGTCATCACCGATATGCAGACGATTATTCTGGGTTACAGGTAAGTCCTTCACTTGACGAGATGCATCGAGCGCAATCACTCGAAATTCGTTCTCATATTTCCACGCGATCGCCTTAACGAGGAGAGCTTTAAATCCGAAATCTTCGCTACTTTCCGAGATATGGCTGACAGGAAGAGTATCGTTATATGAAACCTCAAAAGCGCTGCATATTGGATAGGGGTGAGTGTCAAATTGAAGACAAATTCCTCTATGGCTGTCCGCATAGTGCGACCACATTAATAGATCGTCGTCCTTTGGTGTGAGGCAGTAGACACGATATTTCTCATCAATGTCGTTCCATATTCCCTCCGCACATTGTTCAACGATACTGCGCAGGAGCGACGGCTTTTGCCGCATTTCGTGTGCGTCGGCCGCCTTTGTCCTTATTCCAATTTTCATAAACCAATCGATGGTTTGATCTCGTATTTTTGGATCTTCTAAGGCTTCGAGGTCGAACCATGGGCGGCAGTCCCAAGGGTCGTTAAATGCAGCTGGGGACGAGAGGTAGATGGTCCGACTCCTGAGGGTTTCTTCAAGGCGGTCACGCGTCGCGGGCGTGTAAGACTGATAGTGATACAGGCGCGCTTGAGAGCTTGGATCAATACACTTCATTGACACGGTTTTGCTCCTTCTGTTTTGGGCATTAGTCGGCAATGGACGAGTAATCATGCTCATGGCAAGGATAACCTCTGGATGCTGCGCTTTTCCAGAAAACTGACAGCATTTTTTGAGCATTAGGTCCGCAAAGTATGGGCCACGGGGTGACAGGCGCTGAAAGGTTGAGGGGTGACGAGGTTCCAAGGGAAGTTTGCCCAATTTCATCTCGTCCCGTCACCCCTCAAAATCGTTAAGGGATGAGGCTTGGCGGGGGTGACAGAGACAATCGGGAGCTATGCTCCCGAAAAGGCCATACGTCACCCCATTTTCATCGCCGTTCTGCATCATGAATCATCCTGATTTGACGCAGCACCTCGTCAACCTTTGCCAGCTGCTTCGCCGCTACCTGTCTTGTGATTTCCTCGCCGGTCAGTTGACGATACCGGCGCGCGACTTCGGTTGGACTATTCGACATGCGCGAGCAGAGCCACAAGTTTCGGCGACGAGAGAGCGTGATCAAAGCGTCGTTGCTGGTGAAGGTTCTCGTTCGTCGAATCGACGCCACATCATCTTGTAGCGCACGGAAAACTTGACCCCTCATTGCAGCAGTTGCTGCTGCTCGCCTGTTGATTGGTGCAGATCGCAAAAGCGTGCAATCAAGTTGCTGTGCGTCCGCCAAGCTCAACGCACGCACGATCTTCCACGCCGGGCGCTTTCCCTTGTGAATGATCCACTCAGCGGTAGTCAGGAAGCGCTTTTCTGTCCAAAACGTGAGCTGTCGATAGCGTTGGTATCTGCAATTGGCAATGTGTTCTCGGTGCCAATGGCTCAACCATCGCAGATCGAATAGCATTAGATCGCATCGCTGAACTAGGGTGTGCTTGCCTTCGGGCTGGCCGTCAAGCCAGACCCATGGAGGAATTTCGCGCGAGATCAATTCATCGGCGAGCAAGTATGCCGCAAGCCTTCGACCATTGAAAAATTCGGCCTGAAAGCGTTCGAGCAAATGCTCGCGACCCATCGACTCCAATCGCTGCCGGACGGCTTCGATAGTCGCTGCTGATGCCGCTTCGAATACTGCGGAGAGGGCGCGAAACCCCTCTCCGCTATCCTCGATAGGTGCAGAGGAAGAATAACGCATCACCGATTTGCAACGTCGTTTTCCGCGGGCGAATGAGCATCGTCCAGGATGCGCTGTCCGAGCGTCCGATAGTCGGGCGAAATGCGCTGGATTGCGTCCAGGATGCTTTCGCTGCTCGTTCGTCCCATTCGCAGACGTGCGGCGAGTTGTGCATGTTCTGTCGTTCCTCTCTGATGATGACGAAAGAACGCGACTGCCTCCCACAGCTCGCCGGGGTTTTTGGCCGATGCCGTGATTGTCGATGTGATCGCTTCAGCCTCACCGGCAAGACGATGAATCATCCGCTTCTGAAGCGCGTCGAGGTCGGAAAACTGGATTGTCATTGCTTGCTCCCCTCGCCATACCAAACTGCAGACAGTTCGTCGGCGCGCTGGTCGATAATTTCAACGATGACGATGGGTTCGCGGAAGCGCATGCCATGATGGGCTACGACGCGGTCAGCGAGGGCAATGGAGTGCGAGATTTCGGATTCTGCGAGCGTTTGGCGGACGGTTTCCGCATCGACCGCGTAGAAGTTTTCGAGCGAGAGCCAAGCACGGTTGCAAATCATGCTGCCTCCCTGCGCGATGCCACGACGCGATCTTCCAGCCATCTGTCGATGTCAATCGAAAGCCAGCCTACGGCGCGCTCTCCCAACTTGATTGGTGCAGGAAAAGTTCCTTTTTTCACCCCGTCATAGATGCCAGAGCGGCTCAGTCCTGTCCGATCTTTGACCCGAGGAAGACGAAGGACGGTGCAACTGGTCGTAGGAAACTGCAATACTGCGTCATCGTTCATTGTTCATTGCCTTTCAAAAAAGTTCATTGCCGTTCGTGAATTCGACAATGAGTGAAAGGTAACGAGGTCTGTTCAATAGACCAATGAATTGGACGCGGTCGGTCGCCGTCCGTCGGCTACGGTCGATGTTTCAGTCGGGTTTGAAGTCGCCCTTTTAGTGCGCGAGGGGTGAAAATCTCCCTCACGCCATTTGCCTTTTGGTAGGGTATGCCCGCTCGGGAGGCGGGGCCAAGCAATGGTGCCGGTCTATTCGAAGCGGCCGCTAATTTGCCCATCTCTGCGAAGACGCTGTGATAATTGGTCGGCTCGACCGCATGCCGAAGTGCAGTGTCGATGACGGCGTCAAGAGCGTCTCTTCCGATACGCTTACCAATAACTGGCAAGGCCGAGGGTAACGGCGACTCCTTTACTCTCGTTATCAATTCAATTTCACGGTCATGCTGCGCTTTTTCGTGGTTGCGGCGACGTATTTCAGCGGTCAATGCATCTTCAAGTTGCTCGATTTTCTCGTCGTAGCGATATTTGAGCTTTGCTTTCTCAGCAATGTGACGGAGTTTGTCCAAATCAATTGCTATTTCCTTCGCTGCCTTGTCGCTATTGCTCATGCTGCTTTCCCGAAATTGGCCGCAACCACGTTACCGGCTGATTTGAGAATGTCCAAATAGTCCGCCCACGCTTGCATCATCTTGCGCCGCTCTGCAAGGTGCGAAGTGCGGTTGTATGCACGTCCATTTGGGTCTTTCACAGCGTGCGCGAGTTGGTGTTCGATAAAGTCAGGCCGGAAACCAAGTTCCTCGCCGAGAATGGTGCGAGCCATTGCCCTAAAGCCATGCCCGCTCATTTCGTCATTGCCAATTCCCATACGCCGCATTGCAGATAGGACGGCGTTGTCACTCATTGGGCGTTCGCCGGATTGCGGACTTGGAAAAACGTAGCGGCCTCGTCCGGTCAGTGGATATAGCTCTCGCAGAACCGCGACCGCTTGCTGTGACAGGGGGACGACGTGCGGGGTCTTGGTCTTGGTAACGGTGTAGCGCCACTCCGCCGCGTCAAGGTCAATGTCGGCCCACTCGGCTTTGCGAAGTTCGCCGGGGCGCACAAAGATCAAAGGTGCGAGTTTCAGGGCGGCTTGCACGGTAGGCGTGCCTCGATAGCCATCAAGCGCGCGCAAGAGTGTGCCGACCTGTTTGGGGTCTGTGACCGCCGCGAAATGAGTTCGGCGGCTCTTGACCGATGGGAGCGCTCCCCTGAGATCGCGCGAAGGATCGCGTTCGGCACGGCCTGTTGCAACTGCATACCGGAATACCTGACCGCAGTTCGCCAGCGCGCGGTGTGCGGTTTCCAGAACGCCCCGGCCTTCGATCCGCCGTATTACGGTCAGCAGTTCGGGCGCGGTGATCGTCGCAATTGGCTTGTCGCCCAAGTATGGAAATACGTCGTTCTCAAATCGGCCCAAAATCTTGTCATGATGGCTTGCCGCCCATCCGTCCTTGTTATTGGCAAGCCATTCGCGCGCGACAGCTTCAAAATTGTTCGCCGCTTGAGTCGCCTTTGCTGCCTTTTGGGCGTCTCGATGGTCGGCAAGGTCAATGCCTTCGCCTGCCAGCTTACGCGCTGCCAAGCGCTTTTCTCTTGCCTCAGTAAGGGAAACTTCGGGATATCGGCCAAGTGCAAGGCGACTTTCCTTGCCGTTCAACCGTTTGAATTTCAAGCGCCAGAGTTTTGCGCCGGTCGGCATCACTTCTAGATACAGGCCGCCGCCATCCGATAGCTTGTAAGAGGTAGCCTTAGATTTTGCGTTCTTGATTTGGGCGTCAGTCAGGGGCGCGACCAGTTTCGGCATTTTGGGGGCATCCTGTTCTTGTTTTTAAGGGCATGACCCCAAGCCTGCCCCCAAAAATACCGGATGTCAACGAACTTGACTGGACGTAGAAAAACGAAAAACCCGCATTCTCACTGGGAGAGATGCGGGTTTTTGGATGTCCTTGGATTCCCAAAAACATGTATTTGGTGGTGATAGGTGGACTTGAACCACCGACCCCAGCATTATGAGTGCTGTGCTCTAACCAGCTGAGCTATATCACCAAAATAGCCCTAAATTATGCTGTGTTCAGTAACGGCTGTCAAGATGGCTTAAGCCGGTTTTTTGCCGGTCCGCACATCATTCGCGGTTTAGTGCGCGGCAGACATGCCGAAGTACTTGTCCGGCAGCGTCGGGCGCGATGCAGTCGACGACGATCCGGTCTTGCATGGCGCGCAGCCAGGTCAGTTGACGCTTTGCCAGCTGTCTGGTCGCGGCGATTCCTTTTTCGCGCAGACTGCTCATATCGTACGCGCCGTCGAGGTATTCCCATGCCTGCCGGTAGCCGACGCAGCGCATCGACGGCAGGCCTAGATGCAAGTCGCCGCGCGCACGCAGGGAGCGGACTTCTTCCAGCAAACCGCCGTCGGAAGCGTTAAGCATTGCATCGAATCGGGCCGCAATGCGTGCGTGGAGCACGCTGCGATCCGACGGCTCCATCGATAAGGGGAGCAACTGGAAAGGCAATTCGGTTTTCGGTGCCTTCGCCAACAGTGCAGACATCGGGCGTCCAGTCAATTCGATGATTTCCAGTGCGCGCTGAATGCGCTGCGCGTCGTTCGGTTTCAAGCGTTCCGCGGTTGCGGGATCGAGGGCCGCGAGTCTGGCGTGCATCGCAGGCATGCCTATCCGGGCGGCTTCGGCGTCGAGACGGGCACGCACTTCCGGGTCGGCCTGCGGCAGCACGTCGAGTCCCTCGCGCAGAACCTTGAAATACAACATGGTGCCGCCGACCAGCAGCGGTAATTTGCCGCGTAGTGCAATATCGGCAACCAGCCGCAGCGCATCTTCGCGGAATTGCATTGCGGAGTAGGCGTCGAGCGGATCGAGGATGTCGATCAGGTGGTGCGGTACTTCCGCCCGCTCGGCGGGAGTCGGTTTGGCGGTGCCGATATCCATGCCGCGGTATACCAGCGCGGAATCGACCGAGATCACTTCCGCGGGAATGTGCCGCGCAATTTCCATGGCAGCGGCGGTCTTGCCGGACGCGGTCGGTCCCATGATCGCTATTGCGAGCGGTTTTTGCGTGGAGCTCATTGTCCGCGCAGGAAGAGCTTGTCGAGATCGGACAATGCAAGTTGCACCCAGGTCGGACGGCCGTGGTTGCATTGGTCCGCGCGTTCGGTCGCTTCCATCTGGCGCAGCAGCGCATTCATTTCAGGCAGCGTCAGTGCACGGTTGGCGCGCACGGCGGTGTGGCATGCCAAGGTGCCAAGCAGTTCGTTGCGGCGCTCGACCAGCACGCGCGAGCCGCCGAATTCGCGCACGTCGCGCAATACGTCGCGCGCCAGCGTTTGTGCGTCGGCGTTCTTCAGCAATGCCGGAATGGCGCGCACCGCGAGCGTGGTCGGCGACAGTGCGCTGATGTCGAAACCGAGTGCCTGCAAGGCGTCCTGGTTTTCCTGCGCCGTGCCGACTTCGACCGGGTCGGCATAGAAGGTGACCGGAATGAGCAGCGGCTGCACATGCATGGCATTTTCGTCGAGCGCGTTCTTCAACTGCTCATAGAGAATGCGTTCATGTGCCGCGTGCATGTCGACCAGCACCAATCCTTTCCGGTTTTGCGCCAGCACGTAGATGCCGTGCAATTGCGCGAGCGCGAAACCGAGCGGATAGTCGTCGTCCGGAAGTGCTTGCATCGCCGGGGAAAACACCTGCGCAAGGGGAGCGGGCGCGACTTCTTCGGTGCTTGAAGCGGCAAACAATGCGCCGTAGCTGGCAGTAGTTTGCGCGACACCGAGATCGGAGGAGAACTGCGACGGAAACCGGGTTTGCTGCTGTTCGCGTATCCATGCGATGGTCCCGGAGGGGGCGGTCACGGGCGCGGGTGCCGAGCCTGCCGCGGTTGCCGAAGTCTGCGCCAGCACGCGGCTGACCGCATGGAATACGAATTGATGTATACCGCGACTGTCGCGAAAGCGCACTTCGATTTTCGAGGGGTGCACGTTGACGTCGACAAGGGCGGGATCGAGATCGAGGCTCAACACGTAGGACGGATAGCGGTCGCCGTGCAGCACATCCTGATAGGCGGCGCGCACCGCGTGGGTGAGCAGCTTGTCGCGCACGAAGCGGCCGTTGACATAGAAATACTGGGCGTCGGCGCGCGCCTTGGAGGCGGTCGGCAGGCCGACAAAGCCGTACAGGCGCAGGGGGCCGGCGGCCTCCTCCAGTGGCAGCCGCGCGTTCGCGAATTCGTTGCCGAGAATATGCGCGCTGCGCCTGTCCACTTCGCTGACATTCCAGTGGTCGACTGTCTTGCCATTATGCGACAGCGAAAACGCGACGTCGGGGCGCGACAAGGCGATGCGGCGCACGACTTCGGCGCAATGCCCGAATTCGGTTTGCTCCGACTTCAGGAACTTGCGGCGTGCAGGCGTGTTGAAATACAGATCGCGCACGTCGACCGTGGTGCCTTGCGCGCCGGAAGAGGGGACGACCTGGCCGGTCTGGCTGCCGGAGATTTCCCATGCATGCGCCGCAGTGGCGGTGCGGGAGGTCAGCGTCAATTGCGCGACGGAGGCGATCGATGCCAGTGCTTCACCGCGGAACCCGAGGGTGTTGACGTTTTCAAGGTCATTCAGCGATGCGATCTTGGAGGTCGCGTGCCGCGCCAGCGCGAGCGGCATCTGTTCCGGCGGGATGCCGCGTCCGTTGTCGGTAATTGCGATGCGCTTGACGCCGCCTTCTTCCAGTCGCACCGTGATCTGGGTTGCGCCGGCATCGAGCGCGTTCTCGAGCAATTCCTTCACCACGGCGGACGGACGATCGACAACTTCGCCGGCGGCGATTTGCGAAATGAGCTGGTCGGAAAGTGCCTGGATCGGGCGGGCGGGCAGGTGCGGGGCGTTCATGGAAGGATTATAACGCTGCGCGGACACGCCCTAACGATGCACCGGCGCGAGCGGATTGCGGAATTGTGCAAGACTTTGTTCCATCTCTTTATGTCCGGCAAAGCGCCGGTGTATGATGCGGGCCATCTTTCATCGGAGCGTCAATGGACTTCATGCAATTCTTCGACATGATCTTGCATGTCGATAAATATCTCGGCCAGGTCATCGCGCAGTACGGCACGATGGTCTATGCCATGTTGTTTGCCATCGTATTTTGCGAGACGGGACTGGTGGTGCTGCCTTTCCTGCCGGGCGATTCCCTGCTATTCATCGGCGGTGCGTTTTGCGCGACCGGCGCAATGAACGAGTGGGTCTTGATGCTGTTGTTGATTATCGCGGCGGTGAGCGGCAATACGGTCAACTACTGGGTCGGCAGCGCCATCGGGCACAAGGTGTTTACGCACGATTACCGATGGCTCGACAAGGATGCCCTGCGCAAGACACACGCGTTCTACGAAAATCACGGCGGCAAGACGATCATCCTGGCGCGCTTCATTCCGGTGGTGCGCACCTTCGCACCGTTTGTGGCCGGCGTGTCGGAGATGACCTTCGCCAGATTCCAGTTCTTCAATATTGTCGGCGCTGCAGCATGGGTGGTCGGGCTGGTGGCTGCCGGCTACTTCTTCGGCAACATCCCGATCATTCGGGATCATCTGAACACCATCGTGTTGATCGGCGTTGGTGCCGCAGTCATTCCGGTCGCGCTGGGAGGACTGTGGAAGCTGTCGCGAAGGGTGTGGAAGTAAGGGCCTGAGACTGTCGGCGGACAAGCGAAGGCTGTCCGCCGGGACGGCTTTTCTTGCGGCTGTATCGCTCAGGAAGAAATCTTGTCGATCAGGCCCATTTCCGCGCTGGACATGAGCTTGTCGATGTCAACCAGGATCAGCATGCGCTGATCGACCGTTCCCAGTCCGATGAGATAGTCGGTATTGAGCGCCGTCCCCATTTCCGGGGCCGGTTTCACCTGCTCGGGCGACAGCGTGATCACGTCCGATACGCTGTCAACCACCATGCCGACGATGCGTCCGCCAATGTTAAGGATGATGACGACCGTGAACTGGTCGTAGGTCGGCGTCCCCAGATTGAACTTGATGCGCATGTCGATGATCGGCACGATGATGCCGCGCAGATTGACAACGCCCTTGATGAATTCCGGCGCGTTGGCGATGCGGGTCGGTTCTTCGTAACCGCGCAATTCCTGCACCTTCAGGATATGGATGCCGTATTCCTCCCGGCCGAGGGTGAAGGCGAGGAATTCGTTGGTGGAGAGATCGTTCTCCAGGATATTCGTTGCGGTATTGGCCGTTGTGGTTTGCGTCATGTCGCTTGTCCTTGTCGAGATTGGTCTGGTGCCTGGCTTTCCACAGACGCGCAGGGGAAACCCGGAACCGAATAAATAATTTCCGGCCCGCAATAAAAGAGTAGCAGAGTCTTTGCCGGAATGCGATATCGTGTTGCATCGACCGTGGTCGTTGCGGCAGTGCACAAATTTCCGGTTCAGGCGCAAAGGCGCCGTCCGATTACATCATCCGGTTCTTCGCCAGCGGCGGATTCTTGGCAAAGTACTTTCTGATTCCCTTCAGCACGGCATCCGCCATTTGGTCCTGATAGGCGTCGTCGCTCAGCTTGGCTTCCTCTTCCGGATTGGAGATGAACGCGGTCTCGATCAGGATGCTGGGGATGTCCGGCGCCTTCAGAACGGCAAAACCGGCCTGCTCGACCCCTGCCTTGTGCAGGCGGTTGATGCCGCCGATTTCCCCGAGCACGGCCTTGGCCAGCTTGAGGCTGTCGTTGATCTGCGCGGTCGTGGACAGGTCCAGCAGGACGCTGGCGAGCTGCCGGTCATGCCCCTTGATATTGACGCCGCCGATCAGGTCGGCCGCGTTCTCCTTGTTCGCCAGCCAGCGCGCGGCGGTGGACGATGCGCCTTTTTCGGACAAGACGAATACCGATGAGCCGCGCGCGGTCGACTCGATCCAGGCGTCGGCGTGGATCGATACGAACAGGTCGGCCTGCACCTTGCGCGCCTTCTGCACCCGCACGTGCAAGGGCACGAAATAGTCGGCGTCGCGCGTGAGCATGACGCGCATATTGGCCTGGCCTTCGATCTTGTTCTTGAGGCGCTTGGCGATCGACAGCACCACATCCTTTTCGCGGCTGCCTGCGCGGCCGATCGCTCCCGGATCTTCGCCGCCGTGGCCGGGGTCGAGTGCGATGGTGATCATGCGCGTCAATATCGCCGGCTTGTCATCGCGGGGATCGATTTTGGCGGTCTGGATGTCCGCTTGCGGCACTTTGGGCGCGGCAGGTTTCTGCTCGGCCTTGAGATCGGGTGCGGGCGGAATGGGTTCGGCCGACTGTTCGCCGGCCCACTCGCCCTTGGCGATCAGCGCGGCGATCGGGTCCGGCGGATTGACCGGGTACAGATCGAAAATCAGCCGGTGCTTGTATTCGCCGATGGGTGCCAGCGTGAAGACTTGCGGGTTGATTTCTTCCTTCAGGTCGAACACCAGGCGGACCACATTGGGCCGGTTCTGGCCGACGCGCACTTGCTTGATGTAGGGATCGTTGGGTTCGATCTTGGCGACCAGTTGCTTGAGGGTTGGATTGAGCTCCAGGCCCTCGATGTCGACCACCAGCCGTTCCGGATCCTTGACGATGAAGTGGCTGGTCTTGAGATTGCTGTCGTTCTCCAGCGTGACGCGCGTGTAGTCCTCCGCCGGCCAGACGCGGACTGCGAGGATTTGCGCGGCACGCGCGGGCAGCGGAGCAAAAACGGAAAGAAGCAGCGTTCCGCCGGCCTTGAGAACGGTGCGGCGCGTCCTGGACGTCGCAGCGGACTTCACAGGTTCGGTGCGAATTTCAGACGGTCGAGACATTGACAACCTTGATCGGACAAGCCTTGTAATTCTATATCACGTCCGTCGCCGGAGATGCTCAAATGCACCTCGATGTCTGGCGCGGGCAACACACCGGCCGCTTTTTCCGGCCATTCGATCACGCAGACAGTGTTTTCATTGAAGTATTCGCGAAATCCGGCGTCCAGAAATTCTTCGGGGCCGGCCAAGCGGTACAAGTCGAAGTGAATAACCTCGACCTGGCGGCCGCCGAGCAGGACGGCGTAGGGCTCGGCCAGGGTGTAGGTCGGGCTTTTGACGTGGCCGGCGTGACCGGCGGCGTGCAGCATGGCGCGCGTCAGCGCGGTCTTGCCGGCACCGAGGTCGCCATGCAGGTAGATGGTGAGGCCCGGCGCCAGCGCACGCGCCATCGCGGCGCCCAGCGCAGCCGTGCCTTCTTCGTCATGCAGGTGAGTCTGAAAGTGCTGCATCTCGTAAAATGGGTTCTTTATCCTGTCAGGTGCGGGCGCGGCACCATGATGTCGCGCGCACCGCAAAGAGTTTTGTCATGACTTTCCCCGATAGCAATTTATCTACTCTCGCGCTGGCGATCAAGGCGTGGGGCCGCGAACTGGGCTTTGCGGAAATCGGGATAGCGGATGTCGATCTGTCGCATGCGGAGCCGGGTCTGCAAGCCTGGCTGGCTGCAGGTCATCATGGCGACATGGATTATATGGCAGCGCACGGCATGAAGCGCGCCCGGCCGCCGGAACTTGTGCCGGGCACGATACGCATCATCACCGCGCGCATGAATTATCTGCCGCAGGATGCGGGCGATGGGTGGCGCGACCGGGAAGAGGCGCGCAATGCCGACCCGCAGAATGCCGCCATTTCGGTCTACGCACGTGGCCGGGATTACCACAAGGTCTTGCGCGCGCGGCTGCAGCAGCTTGCCGATCGCATTCGCGGCGAAATCGGCGACTTCGGTTTTCGCGTATTCACGGATTCGGCACCGGTGCTGGAGGTCGAGCTGGCGCAGAAATCCGGCATCGGCTGGCGCGGAAAGCATACCTTGCTGCTCAATCGCCAGGCCGGATCCATGTTTTTTCTCGGCGAACTGTATACCGACCTGCCGCTGCCGGTGGATGAGCCGGGAGGCGCGCATTGCGGACAATGCCGCGCCTGCATCGATGTCTGTCCGACGCAGGCCATCCTCGGTCCTTACCGTTTGGATGCGCGGCGTTGCATTTCCTATCTCACGATTGAACTGAAGGGTAGTATTCCGGAGGAGCTACGGCCGCTGATCGGCAATCGCGTGTACGGCTGCGACGACTGCCAACTGGTCTGCCCCTGGAACAAGTTCGCCGAGCGCGCCAGCCTGCCTGATTTCGACGTGCGCAACGGGCTGGACAATGCGACGCTGGTCGAGCTGTTCGCCTGGGAAGAGGACGACTTCAACCGCAGGCTGGAAGGCAGCCCGATACGACGCATCGGGCATGAGCGCTGGCTGAGAAATATCGCGGTGGGCTTGGGTAACGCATTGCGTCAGACGCCGAACGCCGCGCCGATTGTCGCCGCCTTGCAGTCGCGCGCAAATCACCCCTCCGAACTGGTGCGCGAGCATGTTGCCTGGGCGCTCGCGCAGCACGCGGCGGCGTCAGCGGGCCAGGCTCAGCCAGATCGGTAGGGTCAGGACCGACAGAGCGGTGCCGGCGGAAATCAGGAAAGCGACGAAAGGGCCGTTGCCGCCCATGCGCGCGGCCAGCACGTAGGCGCTGGATGCGGTCGGCAAGGCGCAGAACATGACTGCGATTTGCAGTTGCAGGGGCGGCAGACCCATCCAGCGTCCCAATGCGTAACTGATGGCGGGCAGCGCGAGCAGTTTGACGGCGAGGAAATAGGAAGCCAGTCCTTTTGCTTCATGCAGTCCCGACAGACGCAAGCCTGCGCCGACCGTGATCAGGCCGACCGCGATCGAGGCGTTGGACATGCGCGACAGCGTGGCACCGATGACTTCGGGCAGCGGCAAGCCCAGCAGATTGAATGCCATGCCGGAGGCGGTGGCGATGAGCAGCGGATTTTTCGCCAGTTCCAGCAGCAGGCCGCCGCTCTTGTGGACCAGTGCATGGACCGCCGCCATGTTGCAGATCGGGACCGCGAAACCGATGATCAGCGCCATCAGCGAGGTGCCCTGTTCGCCGGCCAGGCGCGAGGCGATGGCGAGCGCGATGTAGGAATTGAAACGAAATGCAGTTTGCACGCCGGATTCGAACATCATCGGCGGGCTGCGGAACAGCGGTTTGGCGAGCCAGCCCAGGGCGATGCCGCAAACGACGGAAATCAGCGCGACCTGAAGCATCTTTCCGGTGCTGCCGAAATCGAAAGGCGTGCGCGCGGTGGAATAGAACAACAGCGCGGGGAACAGGAAAAAGTAGATCAGCTTTTCGAGGCCGCTCCAGAACTGCGGTCCCCAATTGGTGAAGCGCATCAGCAGGAAGCCGAGCAGGATCAGCGCGAAATCAGGGAAGAGGATCGTTACAATCGACATGAAGCGGCACGCAGGAGACCACGGAAAAACGCCATGGTACCGGGGTTCGCCATTTGTTGCCGTAAGTGATAACTCGTAGAGCGGCCGTAGGTTGTGCCGCGTCCCTCAGAATTTCGGTGAACGGCGTGTTCGCTTATTTCAGCAGCCGCGCCAGCTCCACCGCCGTCTTCACATTCATCTTGTCGAAGATGTGCGCGCGGTGCACTTCGACCGTGCGCATGCTGATGCCGAGCTCATCCGCGATGACCTTGTTCATCTTGCCGGCCAGGATCAGGTCGAGGACTTCGCGTTCGCGGATCGACAGCGTTGCGAGGCGCGACTGGATTTCGTCGGCGGCGCCGGCCTCCATGGATGCGGCGAGCGCTTCCTGCACGCGATCCATCAGCTTGTTGTCGTTGAAGGGTTTTTCGAAGAAATCGAAGGCGCCGCGTTTCAAGGTGTCGACCGCCATCGGCACATCGCCGTGTCCGGTCAGAAAGATTACCGGCATTCGTTTGGTCAGGCCGCGCGCCGTGAGTGTGTCGAACAGGGCTGCGCCGCTGATGTCGGGCATGCGCACGTCGAGCAGCACGCACTCGCCTTGCGGATCGAAGCCGGCGGCGCGATCCAGCGCGGACAGGAATGCCGTGCCGCTTTCATAGCCGGTAGCCGGGATCGAACGCGAACGCGCGAGCCACGTGAGCGAATCACGAATGACTTCTTCGTCATCGACAATGTGCAGCATTCAGTCTCCTCAATGTTGCCGAAATTGCCAAGGTTTCGATCCGGAAGTTTCGTGCTTTTCTTCTGATCGCTGTCCTGGCAGTCAGGCATTTGCGGCGAACCGCTAGTTTCCATTGATTATCGCTGAATCTGGATCGAATGGCACGAATGTGTCGCTCAATCCCGGCAAGGAGAAGCGGAAGATCGTCCCGCCATCCGGGTTGTCGGCATGGGTCAAAGTGCCTCCGTGAAATTCGACGGCGGTGCGGCAGATGTTCAGGCCCATGCCCATGCCTTCGGCCTTGGTGGAGAAGAAGGGCGAAAACAAACGCTCCGCCACTTCGGCCGAGATGCCATAACCGTTGTCGATGACGGAGATGACAACGTTCTGCGGTTGTGCGGCGTCGCGTTCGGCAACGATGCGCAGGATGCGGCGTGCCGGATCGACATCATGCATCGCTTCGATCGCGTTGCGGGTCAGGTTGAGCAGCACTTGTTCCAGCATCACCCGGTCGGCCAGCACGCCCGGCAGATTGGAATCGATGCGCGTATTGATGGCGACGAAGAACTGATGCGCCTGCAGTTCGATCAAGGGGATCACGCTGTCGATCAGCTCAGGCACGGTGATCGGTTCGCGGCTCGGCTCGCGCCGCTTCACGAAGGTGTGCACGCTGCGGATGATGTGTCCCGCGCGTTGCGCCTGGATGCCGGCTTTTTCCAGCGCCGGCTTGAGGACCTCCAGATCGAGGCTGCCGGGCTTTGAAGCATGACTGTCAATCATGTTGAGCGCGCCGGTGGTGTAGCTGGAGATGGCGGCGAGAGGCTGGTTGAGTTCATGCGCGAGCGTCGATGCGATTTCGCCCATGGTGGCAAGGCGTGCGCTGGCCTGCAGCTTTTCCTGCTGGCGGCGATTCAGGTCTTCCACCTGCTTGCGGTCGGAGATGTCGAGGATGGAGCCCATCCACCCGGTTTGCTTGCCTGTGTCATCGACCAGCGGTGATTCGAAAATCAATACCGGAAAGCGTTCGCCGTTGGAGCGCTGGAAGACCGTCTCGAACTGCGGTGTCACTCTTCCGGCCAGCACCTGGCTGAAGCGCTGCTGGTATTCGTTCATGGCTTCCGGCGCCCAGTAGGGCATGGGTGGCGACTTGCCGACCAGTTCCTCGGCCGGAATGCCGACCATCTCGCAAAAAGCCGGGTTGACATAGGTGATGCGGCCGTTCAGGTCGCGTGCGCGCAGGCCGGTCATCAGCGAATTTTCCATCGCGGTACGGAATGCCACCTGCTGGCGCAGCGCGCCTTCGGCTGCGAGGCGCCGGTTGATGTCGCGCCATAGCGCATACAGGCTCCACAACAAGCCGAGCGACAACGCGATCACCGAGCCGACCAGCAGGCTGGGCAGCAGTTTCGGCTCGCCCTTGACGCTGTTGGTGCGCAGCGACAGGGTGATGCCCTCCAGCTCGAGCGGGCGATGGTGTGTATACACGCCACGTCCCGGACCACCGGCTGCGCGCCGGTCGAGCACGACGTCGTCCTGGTCGACAATCGCAATCTCGTTGTCCTGCGCAAACCACCAGGGGACCATCTCGCTCAGGATGCTGGACAGGGAGTAGCTTGCGACCAGATCGCCGATGTATTCGTCGCCCTTGTACAAGGGTACATGGTAGTCGAGCAGCATCGGACCGGACATGTTGGGCGGCGGCGCCGGATGGCTGTAGTGAGGGGATCTGGAATTGCGCGCATCCTCCGCAGCCACCAGTGACTGGGGCGGCAAGTCGCTGAGCGACGCCGGCGTGTCGTCGGTAGATATCACCAGGTCACCATCCGCGTCGAACTGCGCGATGCGCGACAGCTCGTGGTTATTCCTCGTCAATGCCATGATTCGGTCGCGCACCCGCTGTTCGGGCGTATCGCCGGCGGCGATGTCTGCCGCAATCAGGTGCAGGGTTTCCTCGTTGCGCGCGAGCTGGAAGCGAATGGTCTGCTCCACCCACAAGGTATCGGCGATCAGTTGCTCCTGCCGCTCGTTGGCTTCCATGCGCTGCGTCTGCCAGGGCAGCCACAAGAGCGTGGACAGGAACAGGAATACCAGCAGGATGGGCAGCAGCCAGCGCCACGCCTGGCGGCGTGACGGAAAGACAAAGTTGAATTTCTGGCGGAATTTGCGGCTGAACATGAGCCTAGTGTAATCCACGGAAAGCTTGACGCAGGTGTGGTGCAGTTGTGGTTATCCACAGTTGTGACCCTTGGCAAGGCTGGTGACAATACCGTTGCAGATCCGAAAAGGTCTTGTTCCCCCCATCCAAATGGAGACATTCATGAAGCTAAAAACCCTGGTTTTCGCCCTGTCCGCCGCAGCCATCATCAGCGGCAATGCATACGCACAAGCGCCGATCGTCATCAAGTTCAGCCATGTGGTGGCAAACGACACCCCCAAGGGCAAGGCTGCGGACCGTTTCAAGGAACTTGCCGAAAAGGCAACCAAGGGCCGTGTGAAGGTGGAGGTATACCCGAACAGCACGCTGTACAAGGATAAGGAAGAGCTGGAAGCGCTGCAACTCGGCGCGGTGCAGATGCTGGCCCCGTCGCTGGCCAAGTTCGGCCCGCTGGGCGTGAAGGAATTCGAAGTGTTCGACATTCCGTACATCTTCCCGAGCAAGGACGTGCTGTATCGCGTGACCGAAGGCCAGATCGGCAAGGATCTGTTCAAGAAACTCGAACCCAAGGGCATCACCGGCCTGGCCTACTGGGACAATGGCTTCAAGATTATGTCGGCCAACAAGCCGCTGCACCATCCGGCTGACTTCAAGGGCCTGAAGATGCGCATCCAGTCCTCCAAGGTGCTGGACGCCCAGATGCGCGCGCTCGGTGCCAACCCGCAGGTGATGGCCTTCTCCGAGGTGTATCAGGCGCTGCAGACCGGCGTGGTCGACGGCACCGAGAACCCTTGGTCCAACCTCTATACGCAGAAGATGCATGAAGTGCAAAAGCACGTCACGGCGTCCAACCATGGTTACCTGGGCTATGCAGTCATCGTCAACAAGAAGTTCTGGGACGGCCTGCCGGCTGACATCCGCACCGCACTGGAAGGCGCGATGAAGGATGCGACCAAGTACGCCAACGCGATCGCGCAGCAGGAAAACGATAACGCGATGGAAGCCGTGAAGAAGTCCGGCAAGTCGACCATCTACACGTTGACCGATGCAGAGAAGACGGAATGGCGCAATGCGCTGAAGCCGGTGCAGAAGGATATGGAAGGCCGCATCGGCAAGGATCTGATCCAGGCGGTCAACAAGGAAGCTGCAGCACTTGGCTTCAAGTAATCAAGGGCAGCAATGATGCGGGTCCGCGCGCTTGAGGGCGGGCTCGCATGGCGTAAATAAAGGTTCGAGAGGCTGCCTGTGCAGCCTCTCTGCCAAACAGGAGAATTTATGAAGTTTCTCGATCATCTGGAGGAGTGGTTCATCGCCTTTCTGATGGGCGCGGCAACCATCGTGATCTTTATTGCGGTGTTGCATCGCTATGCATCCGGCCTGGCGATTCCCGGCTTGCAGGATTGGCTCATCACGCTCAATACCAGTTGGGCGCAGGAACTGACCATTTACATGTTCGTGTGGATGGCCAAGTTCGGCGCCGCGTACGGTGTGCGCACCGGTATCCACGTCGGCGTCGATGTCTTGATCAACCGCCTGGACACCCCATGGCGCAACAAGTTTGTCATTTTCGGCTTGCTCGCGGGCGCAACGTTTACCGGTATCGTCGGTACGCTGGGTGCCAGCTTCGTGTGGGAATTGAGCCATACGAGCAGTACTTCCGAAGTGCTGGAACTGCCGATGTGGATGGTCTACTCGGCTGTGCCGCTCGGATCGTATCTGATGTGCTTCCGCTTCCTGCAAGTGACCTGGTCATTTATCAAGACCGGCGAATTGCCGAAGCACGACCACGCGCATGTTGAAGGACTCGAAGAAGAAATCCACGGAGCAAAAGCATGAACGCAGCCATTATCTTCGTCCTTCTGCTGGTGCTGATGCTGACCGGCATGCCGATCTCGATTTCGCTCGGTCTGACGGTTCTTACCTTCCTGTTCACGATGACGCAAGTGCCGATCGAATCGGTCGCACTGAAACTGTTCACCGGTATCGAGAAGTTCGAGATCATGGCGATCCCGTTCTTCATCCTTGCGGGTAATTTCCTTACCCACGGGGGTGTCGCGAGACGCATGATCAACTTCGCAACCTCGATGGTCGGTCACTGGCATGGCGGCCTCGCGCTGGCAGGCGTGGTGGCATGCGCACTGTTCGCCGCGGTGTCCGGTTCGTCGCCAGCGACGGTGGTGGCGATCGGTTCGATCATCATGCCGGCCATGGTGCGTCAGGGTTATCCGAAAGGCTTCGGTGCCGGCGTGATCACGACCTCGGGCGCGCTCGGCATCCTGATCCCGCCATCGATCGTGATGGTGATGTATTCGGTCTCGACCAATACCTCGGTAGGCAAACTGTTCATGGCCGGCGTCATTCCCGGCTTGCTGCTGGCGTCCTTCCTCGGCCTGACCACCTGGGTGCTGGCCAAGAAGAATGACTACCCGCGCATGAAGAAGGCAACCTGGGCCGAACGTTTCCTGGCATTCCGCAAGAGTGTCTGGGGCCTGCTGCTGATCGTGATCGTGATGGGCGGTATCTACACCGGAATCTTCACGCCGACCGAAGCAGCAGCCATGTCGGCCGTGTATGCGTTCTTCATTGCCGTGTTTGTCTACAAGGACATGGGCCTGAAGCAGGTGCCGAAGGTCTTGCTGGACTCGGCCTCGATGTCGGCGATGCTGCTGTACATCATCACCAACGCCGTACTGTTCTCGTTCCTGATGACCAGCGAAAACATTCCGCAGGCGATGGCGGGCTGGATCATGGACAAGGGCTTCGGCCAGATCAGCTTCCTGCTGGTGGTGAACGTTCTGCTGCTGCTCGCGGGTAACGTGATGGAGCCGTCCTCGATCGTGCTGATCATGGCGCCTATCCTGTTCCCGGTCGCGACGACGCTGGGCATCGATCCTGTGCACTTCGGCATCATCATGACGGTGAACATGGAAGTGGGCATGTGCCATCCGCCTGTCGGCCTGAACCTGTATGTGGCATCGGGCATCACCAAGATGGGTATCTCAGAGCTGACGGTGGCCGTGATGCCATGGCTGCTGACCATGCTGGGATTCCTGCTGCTGATCACTTATGTGCCGCAGATTTCCCTGTGGTTGCCTAACTTGCTGTTCTAGATTTTCCGCGGATCGTTTCGCGGTGAATGGGGCGCGTCTGCGGACGCGCCTTTTTTATTGAAATCCTGTCAGCTCTGTTGTTTTTTTCGAGTGCTTTTTTTGCTGGATCAAGTGCTAAGTGAAATACACAATGGATGTCGCCCGGCAACGAGATTATGATCAGAAGAGATTTCATGTACCTCCATACAAGAAGAACAGACCGACGAATCAGCGGTGGGGATTCTGGAATAATTCCTTTCAAGGGGAGCGTCAAATGAGTATCGATCGGACAACGCGAGAGGGCCTGTTGCGGCCGGCGATCGGCCTGCTGAACAGCATGCGATTCCTCCCGAAAACCTTGCTGATGTCGTCGATGGGCGTGATTCCGCTGCTGGTGCTGTTCTTCATGCTGCAGCGCGAGCTGATGTCCAACGCCGACTTCGCGGCCAGGGAGCGCGTCGGCGTGACTTATGTGCAGCAACTGCTGCAACTGACCCAGCTTGCCGAGAATGCAAGGGCATTCGCCAATGCGGCGCAGGATGGCAATGACGCTGCATTGCGCACGGCTTATGCCGACATGCGCAACCGGACCGGTGAACAGGTCAAGAAGATCGATGCCATGGCCGGCGTCGCAGATGACCTGGAGCTGTCGAAGGAATGGCAGGCAGTCAAGCGGCAGTGGGAGCAGGCCGAGAAAGCCACGGGCGAAGCCGCCGATGACGCGTACCGGAAACTGGTGGCTGAACTGCAGAAGCACATCAAGCAGGCTGCCACGCATTCGAATCTGGCGATGGATCCGGACGTCGATTCCTTTTACCTGATGAATGCCGTCACCTCCTCGCTGGTCACGCTGGCCGCCGATCTGGACGATATTCGCAGCCTCACTGCGGGCGCCATCGCGCGCAAGGAAATCACGTTGCAGGAGGCGCGCAAGGTGTCGGAGCTCGGCGTGCTTGCCAAGCGCTCGATCGCCGACGCCGCGGGCGACATCGACGAGGCGATGGCGAAGAATGCGTTGCTCGAAAAAAGCCTGGGCGATGCACGCAAGCGCCTGGACGCACTGCAGGAAATGCTGACCTCGCACTCTGGCGATCTGTCGAACAGCCCGATCTTTCAGTTGTCACCGCGCGATTATCTCGACAAGACCGCGCAGGCCACCGACGCCTTGTTCAAGCTCGCGGCACAGGCATCATCCAGCCTCGATACCTTGCTCGAAGCGCGTCAAAGCGACCTGCGCCGGCGGCAAATCATTGCGCTGGTGCCCATCGTCCTGATTGCGCTGCTTGCGGCCTATTTCATGCTGGCTTTCTATACCGCGTTCCGCGCCAACCTCGGCATGCTGGAAGCATCGGTAAAGCGCATGCATGGCGGCGACCTCGGCCCGGATCCGGAAGTGCGTTCGAAGGATGAGCTGGGAGCGATCCTGCACCAGGTCGGCGAGATGAAGGGACATCTGTCCTCCATGATTGCCAACGTGCGCGACAGCGCATCCATGATCGACACCGGTTCGCGGGAAATCGCCACCGGCAACGCAGATCTGTCCGCGCGCACCGAGTCGCAAGCGAGTTCGCTGGAAGAAACCGCATCGTCGATGGAAGAGCTGACCACCACGGTCAAGCAGAATGCGGAGAATGCGCGCCAGGCCAATCAACTGGTCTTGTCGGCGTCGGAGGTGGCGATGCGCGGCGGGCAGGTGGTTGGCCAGGTGGTCGATACCATGGGCTCGATCAAGGACAGCTCGCGCAAGATCGTCGATATCATCGGCGTGATTGACGGCATCGCGTTCCAGACCAATATTCTTGCGCTGAATGCGGCCGTCGAGGCGGCGCGCGCCGGCGAGCAGGGGCGCGGCTTTGCCGTGGTGGCGGCGGAAGTGCGCACGCTGGCACAGCGCTCGGCGGCGGCCGCCAAGGAGATCAAGGAGCTGATCGGCGACTCGGTGGAAAAAGTCGATGCCGGCAGCAAGCTGGTGGACCAGGCCGGCCATACCATGGGCGAGATCGTCAACTCGGTCAAGCACGTGGCCGACATCATGAGCGAAATCACTGCGGCCAGCCAGGAGCAAAGCGGCGGCATTGAAGAGGTCAATCGCGCCATCGGCCAGATGGATGAAATGACGCAGCAGAACGCAGCATTGGTGGAGCAGGCCGCCGCCGCCGCGCACAGCATGCAGGAACAGGCGACCAAGCTGGCGCATGCCGTCTCGGTGTTCAAGCTGGAAGCCGGTGCAAGCACGGCCGCTCGACTCGGCGCGGCACAACCTGCTGCGGCGCTGCCGACGCGGCAGAAGACGCTGGCGAGACCCATCGTGAAGCCGAACCACGCGATCGCGCAAGTGCGCGGCAGCGACGAGTGGGAGGAGTTCTGAGCAGTTTCGATTCATGCGCAAACAGCTGAACAACAGCATGCCAAGCGCAGGCCGCCGCCATCAGCAAGACTGCATGCCGGCGGCCTTTCTCATTGACAGCATATTGAAAGCCCGGTCGGGTAAGCTTCGGCATGCAAACGGCCGCTGACGGCGCGCCTCTTTTCCGCGATGAGTTCTTGCATGATTGCCGGGTCTGAGCAAAGAGGCAATAATCCATGCTGTGGATGACAATATGCCGATCAGCCTGTGCCGGTCGCGGCACTTTCGCCTGCCTTGTTGTTCCCATTCCCTTTGGCTGAGCGGCGGGATCGCCGTTGCGTTTCGGCCGGGGAAATTCATTCAATTCATCAGGATCGTTATGGAATCAGGTGTTGCACATATCGGGATCGCCATCCTGCAGATCATCCTTATCGACATTGTCTTGAGTGGAGACAATGCGGTGGTGATCGGCCTGGCATGCCGCAGGCTTCCGGAGCGCCAGCGCAAGCTGGGCATTCTCTGGGGCATGGGCGGCGCGATCGCGTTGCGCGTGGTCCTGATCTTTTTCGCGGTCGCGCTGATGGCCGTTCCTTACCTGAAAGTGGTTGGCGGCGCGCTGCTGATGTGGATCGGCATCAAGCTTTTGCGCCCGGAAGACGAGGGTGACAGCAATATCGAGGCCGGCGACACCTTGTGGGATGCGGTCAAGACCATCATCATCGCCGACGTGGTGATGAGCCTGGACAACGTGGTTGCGATCGCCGCCGCGGCGCGCGACAGCCAGTTGCTGGTCATCTTCGGCCTGATCGTGAGCGTGCCGATCATCATGCTCGGCAGTCAGCTGGTGATGAAGCTGATGGACCGCTTCCCCATTGTGGTGACGGGCGGCGGCGCGCTGCTGGGCTGGCTGGCCGGCGGCATGGTGGTCAGCGATATCGCGATCGGCGACTGGGCCGAACAGGCCTTTCCCGCTTCGCACTGGCTTGCGCCGGTGGTGGGCGCGTGCATTGTGGTCGTCGTCGGCAAGTGGCTTTCCGCCCGCGACGAGGCCGCGCGCGAGGGCAGAATGGAGGACGTCACGCAAAACGGAACGCAAGACGAAATAAAGGCGCCCGATTCACGCAAGGGCGGTCATGGCTGACATTGTTGCAGGAGGAATAACATGCTGAAAATCCTATTGGCAGTCGATGGCTCGGAGAATTCCTTGCGCGCCGCGGCCTATGTCATCAAGCGGGCGTCCGCCGCAAAAGATGCGCATGAGGTGCAACTGTTGAATGTGCAACATCCCTTGCACGGCGATATCAGTGCCTTTGTCGGTACCGCACAGGTCAAGCAATATCACCACGACGAAGGCATGAAAGCGATCGCCAAGGCGCGCACCATGCTGGAAGAGGCGGGAATCACGCATCAATATCATCTGTTCGTCGGCGACCCGGCATCCACCGTGGTGCGTTGCGCCAGGGAATGGGGGTGCGACGAAATCGCCGTCGGTACGCAAGGCCATACGGCCATTGCCAACCTGTTCCTGGGTTCGGTATCGTCGAAAATCGTGTCCCTGTCGGACGTGCCGGTGTTGCTGGTCAAGTAATGCCTTGATCGACTGCGGACGGGCAGCCGGTCTCGCCGCCTGCCGCACTTTTTTCGGCAGAACGTCTCGCCGATTTGATTTATGCTATCGGTATGAAGCCGTCCCAAACCACCGATATATTCTCCGCCATCGTCGAAGCGCCATTCGGCGCGATCGGCGTGCGTACCGAGCCGGGCGTCCTGCGCGAGCTGGTTTACCTGCCGAAAAGCTTCCACGAAAAAGCGCCGACGGACGCGCTTTCCGAGCAGGTGGCGCGCCAGGTCGAGCAATATCTGGAGGACCCGGATTTTCAATTCGATCTGCCGCTGGCGGAAGTCGGCACGGCATTCCAGCATCGCGTCTGGCAAGCCATTTCTGCCATTCCGCGCGGCGATGTTGTCACGTACGGGCAGATCGCCAAGCAGATTCGTTCCGCGCCGCGCGCAGTCGGTCAGGCTTGCGGCGCCAACTGGTTCCCGCTCATCATTCCCTGCCATCGGGTCACCGCTTCCGGCGGTCTGGGCGGCTTTTCCAATCACGACGAGGAAACCGGCTTTCATGTCGGCGTCAAGCGCTGGCTGCTCGCGCACGAGGGAGTCGAAGGTTATCGATGAGCGACGCGCTGTCAGCAAACCAGGCGGCAATCGACGAATTTTGCGACACCTTGTGGCTGGAAGACGGTTTGGCGAAGAATTCGCTCGATGCCTATCGCCGTGACATGGCCCTGTTTGGAACATGGTTGCAGGCGGAACGCGGCAAGGCCTTGTACGCCGCGCAAGGCGATGACATCAACGCCTACTTCGCGGCGAAGCATGCCGAAACCAAGGCGACATCGGCGAACCGTCGCCTCGCGGTGCTGCGGCGCTTTTATCAGCTTGCGCTGCGGCAGAACAAGATCGGTACCGATCCGTGCCTGAAGATGAAATCTGCGAAGCAGCCGCCTCGCACGCCGAAAACCTTGTCCGAAGCGCAAGTCGAGGCATTGCTGGCGGCGCCCGATGTGACTACGCCGCTCGGCTTGCGCGATCGCACCATGCTGGAACTGATGTATGCAAGCGGCTTGCGCGTGTCCGAACTGGTATTGCTGAAGTCTATCGAACTGGGCATGAATGAAGGCGTTCTGCGTATTACCGGCAAGGGCAGCAAGACGCGCCTGGTGCCGTTCGGCGAAGAGGCGCGCGCATGGATCGAGCGATACCTGAAGCAGGGCAGGCCGGCGATCCTGAATGGCCAGGTCGACGACGCCTTGTTCGTGACGGCGCGTGGCGCCGCGATGACGCGCCAGATGTTCTGGACGCTGATCAAGAAATACGCATTCCAGGCGCAGGTCAACGCGCCCTTGTCGCCGCACACGCTGCGGCATGCGTTTGCGACGCATTTGCTGAACCATGGCGCCGATTTGCGCGTCGTGCAGTTGTTGCTGGGACATGCCGATATATCAACCACGCAGATCTACACCCATGTCGCGCGTGAACGTCTGAAGAAGCTGCATGCGGAGCACCACCCGCGCGGTTGATGTCTCGATCCGATTCGATGAGAGCAAGGCAGGGGGGCAGGGCGCATGAAAATAGCATTGAACATTATCGGAAGCATCGCGGTCGTGCTGGCGATACTCGGCGTCTTCCTGCCGCTGCTGCCCACCACGCCCTTCCTGCTGCTCGCCTCGGCCTGCTACATGCGCGGCTCGCAGCGCCTGCACCGCTGGTTGCAGACCAATCCGATGTTCGGCGAATACCTGCGCAATATCGAAGAAAAGAAAGGCATGCCGCGCAAGGCCAAGATCATGACGCTGCTCTTGTTGTGGGTGTCGATGGGATATTCGATCGCGACGGTCAAGCCCTTGATGCTGAAGGGACTCCTGATTGCCATCGGCATCGGCGTCACCTTGCTGATTCTGCGCATGAAGACAATCGATCCAGGAGGAGTTGAAGGAGTTGACGAATGATTACACGTATCTGGCGCGGCTGGACAACGATGCACAACGCACCGATTTACCAAGACCTCTTGCTGAATGAAATCTTTCCCGGCATCGCCGCCCGTAATGTGCCGGGCTACCGCGGCATTTCGCTGGTCAGGCGCGAGCTGGACAACGAGGTTGAGTTCGCGACCCTCATGTGGTTCGATTCGATCGATGCGGTGAAAGCGTTTGCCGGGGATCACTACGAACTCGCCGTGGTTCCGCCGAAGGCGCGGGCGGTGCTGTCGCGCTTCGATGCGACTTCCGCCCACTACGAGACGGTTGTGGCGCCGCCGCAATGGTGAAGTAGCGCATCTTACCCACAAAAGCTGTGGTCAATTCTGTGGATAAGGCGGGATAAGCTTCCGTATGTCCATGAAATATAAGGAAATTATTTCCTTGATGAAAATCAAGGCAGTAAACACCTGCTTAATCTCAATTTTGGCCGGGACATCTCTTGCTACATTGCATGTAGCGTGTTTTTTCAAGATGGGCGTCATGGAAACCTTGCGTACGATTTCTTATATTGTTCTGGTGATTGCGACCTTCGCGGCGACCTATTGGGTTTCCAATATGTAGATGGGGGTCGCATTCCGCTCGTGCGTGACTGAAGTTCCGCAGTTGCTTTCCTTGTACGTTGCTGTCTGCAAAGGGAGGCGAAAGCGTTCGCTTTCGTCCTGCGTACTCACATACCGGCGTGTAACGTGTTAGATCCCAAGACACGCATCCGACTTCGCACGACCGCCCTGGCGGGGATTGACTACGTCGTCGGCATACTGAGCCTGTTCGCCTATGCGGCGGTAGGCACCATCTCCTATGCCGTGCCGCTGAAGATTCTGCTGGCCGGCCTCATTTTCAACACGATCTTTCTCGCAGCAATCGCTTCCGGCAGCACGCGCCATTGCCGCGACCCCTCGCTCACCGGCATGCAGGTGACGGCCGCCTGCGGCATCAACCTGGTCGGCGTCCTGATGGCGCCGCAGGTGACATACATGTTCATCGCCAATATTTTCGTGCCGCTGGCCTATGCAGTGCTGCACTTCAGCCGGCGTGCGTTCCTGGTCGCCTGGGTACTGCTGTCCGTCGCCTGGTGCAGCGTACTGTGGCTGCTCGGGGCAGAGGTCGGTATTGCCGTTTCCACAAGAGCCGAACAGACCATCCTGATGGGCTCGCTGGTGCTGGTGTTCGCGCGGTTCATCGCCATCAATGCGGAAGTTTCGCGCCTGCGCGAGCGGCTGCATGTCAAGAACAAGAATCTGGCCGACGCTACCGCAAGGCTGGCCGAGCTTGCCACGCACGACGAGCTGACGGGGATCTGGAATCGGCGCAAGTTCATGGATTTGTTGCAGGAAGAGCGCATGCGCGCCGAGCGGACCGGATCGGGATTTTGCGTTGCGATTGTCGACGTCGATCACTTCAAGACAGTCAACGACCGCTTTGGTCATGGCGTCGGCGATGTCGTGTTGAAGGCGCTTGCCGCGCTGTTGCAGAACTCGATGCGCGCGACGGATCGGGTGGCGCGATTCGGCGGCGAGGAATTTACCTTCGTGCTTGTGGATTACAACGAGAATGCCTTGCCGGTGGCGATGGAGCGCATGCGCGAAGCGGTCGAGAGGCACGACTGGCAGCGCATCGCGCCGGGGCTGGCGGTGACGGTATCAGCCGGAGTCGCCGCGTGGCGATGGGGGGAATCCACCGGGCAGGTGCTCAACCGCGCCGACACGGCGCTGTATGAGGCAAAGAATGCGGGACGTAATTGCATTCGGATTGCACCGAACTAAGGTCTTCGCGGGAAATATGGTCGAAAAAAAACGGGCCGCATGCGGCCCGTTCTTCCCAACCCGGCGAGGAATTACTTCCGTGCGCGGTTGGCGGTCTTTTCGGCAGCCTGGGTGAACTGGCTGACCGCCGAGTTCATGTTGGCTTCCATGACTTCCACTGCCTGCTTGGTGCTGCGTGTGAATTGCTCGTAGCCTGCGTTGGCATTGCCGATGGCCGACTTGACGATCGCGATCACGTTTTCCGAACCGGCAGGCGCATTCTTCGAAACGTCTTCGACGAGGGCCGATACCTTGCGGCCGGCTTCAGCAATCTGCTCTTCGGTGGCGCGGGTCAGTTCCGCTTGCGCACTGGTGGCGATTCCAGCCAGGTGACGGCCATAGGCAATTGCCTTGGCTGCGGTCGGTTGCGCCTGCGCTGCGCTCAGCGAGAAGAATTCCTGCGGATCCTTCGCCGACAACAGTTGTTTGGCGGCGATCGATGAATCTTCCAGCGAGGCCTTGGCCACATTCAGGTTCAGATCCACGACCTTTTCTATGCTTTCGAAAGCCTTGGTGGTCAGGCTGGTAATCAGTGACAGTTGCGCTTCCAGGTTGGCCTTGGCGACGCTGGAAAACTGTTCGGGAATGTTAAACATGAATTGCTCCTTGGAATAAATGCGTGATGTCGATCAGTGAGCGCAGCGTATTGTGCGCTGCAACAATTTCAATTCTACAGATGAAATTAGTGAAGTCAAGAGATATTTTGTGCGGTGCACAAAACACCTTGAAAATCTGTTGGCATAAGGGCTGCGATGTTTGGGTGCAATCAAGCATCTGCTCCGGACGGGGACTACTGGTGAAGCGGCACCATCGGCTTTGCATGCCGACTTTGGCGCTGTCTTGTTTTTAACATAAGCCTTCGCCGCTTAGCTTGGGAGCCAAGGACGAACGATAAGTTCATTGATCTCGCTCAATCGGAGAAAAACCGAGGTATCGACACGAAAAATATGTCGCAATCTAATTTTCTTGTCGTAAAGTGCCGATAAGCAATGAAATATAGCCGGACGCGCATTGATAGCGCGTTGCGGAAGCGACAACATATGTGAAGAGGCGAGGGCGCGGCAACGCAGCGCGGGCGAAACACTCATCGGGAACGGGATGTACACAGTCAGTGAAATACTGCATACCGGTAGCAGAGGAATGTTATGTCGCGGCGTGCGCAGTGCCGACGGACTGCCGGTATTGCTCAAGGTCGTGCCCGAGCAATACCGCGCGGCACACGTGGAGCGCTTGCGCAATGACTTTCATATCTGCACCTCGCTCGATCTCGACGCCGTGTCGCGCCTGCTGGCGCTGGACGCCTGCCAGGGCCGCCCGGCCCTTGTAATGGAAGACTTTTCCGGCGTGCCGCTGGAGCATCAGCTTGACGGCCCTCTTGCGGTCGATCGCTTCCTGGAACTCGCGATCCGCATTACGTCTGCGCTGTCCGACATCCATCGTTGCAATGTCGCGCATCAGGCGCTCGATCCCGGCTGCATCCTGCTCGACCGCGCCAATGACGAGGTGCGCATTGCCGACTTCGGCAGCGCCACCTTGTTGCCGAGTGCGCAGCAGGACATCGGCAGCGCGCTCGACATGGAAGACGCGCGACCCTATATCTCGCCCGAACAGACCGGGCGCATGAACCGCGCGCCGGACCGGCGCAGCGATCTGTATTCGCTCGGCGTGATTTTCTACCGCATGCTGACCGGCAAACTGCCATTCGAAGCCTCGGATGCGCTGGAATGGACCTATTGCCATATCGCGCGTCAGCCCGTGCCTCCCGCAGTACTGGAAGCCGCGCTGCCGTCGATCTTGTCCGAGCTGGTCATGAAGCTGCTGTCGAAGGAGCCCGAGGACCGTTACCAGAGCGCGGACGGCTTGCTGCGCGACTTGCGGAAATGCCTCGCCCAATGGCGCGCGCATGGCTCGATCAACAGCTTCGGCCTGGCGCGCAGCGATGTGCCGGAACATTTCCTGTTGCCGCAGAAATTATATGGCCGGGAACAGGAAATCGCTCTGTTGCGCGAAGCCTTCGATCGCGTGCTTCACACCGGCAAGCCGGAACTGGTGCTGGTGTCCGGTTATTCCGGCATCGGCAAATCGTCGCTGGTCAACGAACTGTACAAGCCGATCATCCATGAGCGCGGCTTCTTCGCTGCCGGCAAGTTCGATCAGTACAAGCACGACATTCCGCATGCGACCATTGTGCAAGCCTTGACCGAATTGGTGCTGGAACTGCTCGCCGAAAGCGAGGAGCGCATCGCCGTGTGGCGCGAAAAGCTGCTGCAGGCCCTGGGAATGAATGCGCAGCTGATCGTGGAAGTGATCCCGCCGGTCGAGCTGATCATCGGGCCGCAAGCGCCGGTGCCGGAAGTGCCGGCCAGCGAAGCGCGCAACCGCTTCAGCATGGTGTTCCGCAACTTCATCACCGTGTTCGCGCAACGCGAGCATCCGCTGGTGTTGTTCCTCGACGATCTGCAATGGGCGGATGCGGCCAGCCTGGCTCTGCTGGAACTGCTGCTGACCGATCCCGAGTCGCGCTATTTCCTGCCGATTTGCGCCTATCGCGACAACGAGGTGGACGCCGGTCATCCTTTCCATCTCGGCCTGGATACGATGCGCAAGTACGGCACGCCGGTGTCGAACGTGGTGCTCGGTCCGCTGTCCGACGACGCGCTGAATGCGCTCATCAGCGACGCCTTGTACCGCAGCCGTTACGACGTGGTGCCGCTGGTCGAACTGGTGAAAGACAAGACCGACGGCAACCCGTTTTTTGCCATTCAGTTCCTGTCCGAGTTGCATGACCAGAATCTGCTGCATTTCGATCGCGGCATACCGGGATGGGACTGGGACATCGAGCGCATCCGCGCGCACGGCTTCACCGACAATGTCGCCGACTTCATGATCGAACGGCTGAAGCGGCTCCCCGCCAACGCGTTGCAGGCCGTGCAGCAATTGGCCTGCCTCGGGGCAAGCGCGAAGACCGCACTGCTCGCCCTGGCGCTGGACCGCTCGGAAAACGATACCCACGCGGCAATGGCGGAAGCGGTGCGCGCAGGCGTGGTATTTCGCCTCGGCGAGCGTTACAAGTTCATGCATGACCGCGTTCAGGAAGCTGCCTATTCGCTGGTGACCCCCGCCTCGCGGCCGGCCGAGCATCTGCGGATCGGGCGGCGCCTGATGGACCGCATGTCCGTTGAGGATCTGGAAGAACAGGTGTTCGACGTCGTCAACCAGATCAACCAGGGCCTTGACCTGATCAGCGACACGGACGAGAAAGGCCGGGCACGTCGTCTCAACTTCCGCGCCGGCATGCGAGCGAAGGCCGCAACCGCGTACGCGGCGGCGCGCAATTATTTCACCCGTGCCCTGACATTGTCCGGATCGGATGCATGGGAATCGGATTACGACGACACCCTGGCGCTGCATGTGGCCTTGTCGGAATGCGAACACCTGCTCGGCCATCCGGAAAGAGCCGAACAATTGTTCCAGTTGATCCTGGAAAAGGCCCGCTCGAACCTGGATCGCGCCAGGGTCTACGGCATGCGCATCAATCTGTGCCAGACCTCGGGCCGGTTTTTCGATGGGGTGAACGCCGGGCTGGAGGGGCTGGCCCGGTTCGGCATGCACTTCCCGCAGACGGCCGCCGGGATCGCCGAGATGGAGCGGCAAGAACACAACCGCGTCCTGGCCGCACTGGGCAAGCGCCAGCCGGAGGATCTCTGCGATGCGCCGCCGGCCAGTGATCCGATCATCATGGCGAGCATCGGCCTGCTGGTCGACCTGCTGCCGTGTACCTTCGTTGCGCGCACCGAGCTGTACCAGCTCTTCATGTACAAAGCGATCAACCTCTCCATCGAGCATGGCAATACCGAGAAGTCCAGCATCGCCTACAGTGGCTACGCGATGCTGCTGACGTCGCGGCTCGGCCAGCCCGAAACCGGACACGCGTTTTCCCGGCTCGCGCTGCGGCTCAATGACAAGTTCAACGATCCCCGGATGAAGGGACCGGTGCTTTTCATGCACGGCAACTATTTCAATTTCTGGCGTCAGCCGTTCGCCGTGAACATACCAGTCATGGAAGCGGCGTTCAGGGCCTGCCTCGAAGTCGGCGACCTGTCCTGGGCCGGTTACGCGGCATACCGCTGCGTATGGCAATTGCTGGAAAAAGGTGATTCGCTGCCGGAAGTGCAAAAGGCCGCGCAGCGCTTCGCGGCGTTCGCACAGCAGGGGCGCAACGACATCGCCTCGCGCACCATTCGGCTTGAGCAGCAATTCATCGCCAGCCTGCAAGGTGCCACGCAGGACCAGTCCAGCTTCAGCAGCGAGGACTTCGACGAGACGGAATGCTTCGAAGTGTTCAAGCATGCGCGCTTTCGTTCGGGCATCGCGTTCTACCATGTCATGAAGCAGTCGTCTTCATTCATCTATCGCCGCTATGGCGACGCGATGGACGCGGCGAACCAGGCGGCATTGATGCTGGATGTGATGGTATCCATGCCGATCGAGGTCACGCACCACTTCTATCATGCGCTGACGCTGACCGCCTTGTTCACGCAAGTGACGGCCGAGCAGCAGTTGAAGTTCCGGCAGACGCTGAAGGCGCATCTGGCGAATTTCAAACAGTGGGCGGAGAACTGCCCGGCAAATTTCCAGGACCGCTACCTGCTGATCGCAGCGGAGCTTGCCCGCATCGAGGGCCGCGATACGGAGGCGATGCGGCAATACGAGGACGCGATCCGGCTCGCCGGCAAGAACGGTTTTGTGCATGACGAGGCGCTGGCCAACGAACTGGCGTCCTATTTCTATCGCGCACGCGGCTCCGGCCGCAGCGCAGAAACCTATCTGCGTCATGCCCATGCCTGCTACATGCGCTGGGGAGCGATGGGCAAGGTCAGGCAGCTGGAATCGCTGTATCCGCATCTGCAGGTACGGGATGGAGGCGCAGCCGATCAGACTTCATTGAAGAGCAGCGTGCAACTGGATGCGCTGGCGGTGATCAAGGCGTCGCAGGCATTGTCCGGCGAAATCACTTTCGACAGGCTGCTGGGCAAGCTGCTGCAGACCGTGATGGAGCAGGCCGGCGCGCAAAAAGGCTTTGTTCTTCTCCAGCATGAAGATCGCTTGGCGATCGAGGCAGAGGCGCAGCTCGATGCGAACGGCGCGGTGGAAGTCAAGCGGCTGCATTACCACGAGATCGCCTCATCCGGTCTGCTGCCGATCTCGGTGGTCCATTATGTCTGGCGCACACGCCAGACACTGCTGCTCGAGAACCTGGCCGCCGATACCCGTTTCGCATCCGATCCCTACCTTGCCCAGCATCAGCCGAAGTCAGTGCTGTGCCAGCCGATTTTCAAGCAGGCGGAACTGGTCGGCTTGCTGTACCTGGAAAACAGCTTGCTTGCCGGCGCCTTTTCGCCCGATGCGCTCGGCGTGCTTGAACTGCTGTCGGCGCAGGCCGCCATCTCGCTCGAGAATGCCCGTCTCTATGCCAGCCTTCAGGATGAAAATGCCGTGCGCCGCCGCATGGAGCATGAGCTGCAACTGTCGGAGGCGCACTACCGCCGCCTGTTCGAAACGGCGAAGGACGGCATCCTGCTGTTGCGTTCCGACTCGGGCGTCGTCACGGATGCGAATTCGTATCTGCTGGACATGCTGGGCTATCGCTACGAAGAATTCGTCGGCAAGAAACTGTGGGAGATCGGCTCCTTCGCGGAGCTGACGGTCTACCGCGCGGTGTTCGGCGAAATGCAGAGCAAGGACGCGGTGCGTTGCGACTCGCTGCCGCTCAGCACCCGGGGCGGGCGCGTGATCGATGCCGAATTCGTTTGCAGCGCCTACAGCGTGGATGAGGTGCGGGTCGTGCAGTGCAATATCCGCGACATTACCGACCGCAAACGAAGCGAGCAGCGCCAGGCCTTGCAGTTCGCCGTCACGCGCGTACTGGCCGACGCTGCCTCGTTCAACGACGCGGCGGCGCAAGTTCTGCAAGTGATTTGCGAGCAGTTCGGCTGGGAGATCGGAGAGGTGTGGCAGGTACACGAGAAAGCCGACGTGTTGCGGCTGGCGGAATGCTGGGAAGTGCCGTCGGTGGCACCGTCGAAATTTGTCGCCGCGGGATGGAAGAAGCTGGTGTCGCCCTCGACCGGATTGCCCGGTCGCGTGATGCAGACGCGGCGTCCGATCTGGGTATCCGACGTCACCGGCGAACCCGGTTTCCGGCGCGCGCGGGAAGCGGTCGAGATCGGCTTGCGCGGCAATTTCGCGTTTCCCATCCTGACCGGCGGCAAGGTGAACAGCATGATGGCGTTTTTCACCAGGCAGGTGCGCGGCCCCGATCCGGAAACCATCGACATGATGCTGATCCTCGGCAGCCAGATCGGCCAGTTCATCGAGCGCAAGCGCGCCGAGCAGGCGCTGGTCAAGAGCGAGGAGCGCTTCCGCAGCCTGACCAGCCTGTCGTCGGACTGGTACTGGGAGCAGGACGAGAATTTCCGTTACACCATGTTGTCGGAAGGCGTGCGGCGGGTCGGCGGCATCGCGCCGGAATACGTGATCGGAAAGAGGCGCCAGGACTTGCTGACGGAGTTGTCGTCCATGGATTCCGCGCTGCGGGAGACGCATGCGCAGACCCTCAACGCGCACCAGCCTTTCTTCAACATGGAGTACAAGGTGCGCGCCTCGGACGGGCGCTGGCATTGGCACAGCGTCAGCGGCGAACCGGTGTTCGACGAGGATGGCGTATTCAAGGGCTATCGCGGCACCGGCAAGGAAATCACGGAGCGCAAGCAGGCGGAAGCCCTGCATGTCGGACAGGCTCGTGTGCTGGAAATGATTGCCACCGGTGCGCCGCTGTGCGATGTGCTCGCCAGCCTGGTGCTGATGATCGAGTCGCAGGCGGAAGACATGCGCGGCTTCATCATGCTGCTCGACGAGGATGGCGTGCATGTGCGCATGGGCGCCGCGCCGAGTCTGCCGGAGAGCTATTCCGCGAGCCTAGAGGGGCTGGCGATCGGTCCGCAGGTCGGCTCCTGCGGCACGGCGATGTACCGCCGCGAGCGCGTCATCGTCACCGACATCGAAAACGATCCGCTGTGGAAGGATTATTGCGCCCTGGCATTGAGCCACGGCCTGCGTGCCTGTTGGTCGACGCCCATCGTGTCGCAGAACGGAACGGTGCTCGGCGCGTTCGGCATGTACTACCCGGTCGTGTCGGAGCCGGCGCCGGCGGAATTGCGCCTGGCCGATATCGCCGCCCGCATCGCCGGCATTGCAATCGAGCGCAAGCAGGCCGAAGAACGCATCAGCTACATGGCGCATCACGACGCACTCACCGGCCTGCCCAATCGTGCATTGCTGCAGGACCGCCTGAAACAGTCCGTGGTGCAGGTCCAGCGCACCGGCAAGTCGGTCGCGGTGATGTTCATCGACCTCGACTATTTCAAGCACATCAACGATTCGCTCGGCCACCAGATCGGCGATCAATTGCTGCAGATGGTCGCCGAGCGACTGCAAGCATGCCTGCGCAAGGGCGACAGCCTGGCGCGCCTGGGCGGCGACGAGTTTCTGCTGATTCTGCCGGATACGGAGAACGATCATGCGGCCGCAGTCGTGGCGCAAAAGATCCTGGACGAACTGAAGACGGACTTCCATGTGGGTGTTCACGAACTGCATGTGAGCGCCAGCATCGGCATCAGCCTGTATCCGACCGATGGCGAGGATGCCGACGGCCTGATGCGCGCCGCCGACACCGCGATGTATCACGCCAAGGCGAAAGGGCGCGGCAATTATCAGTTCTACACCGAGAGCCTGAACGCGGCGGTACAGCATCGCCTGATCATCGCCAACCAGCTGCGCCAGGCCATCGCGCGCGGCGAATTCAGCCTGGCCTTTCAGCCGCAGGTCGACATGGAGCGCGGCGTGATTTGCTCGGCCGAGGCCTTGCTGCGCTGGCATCAGCCGGAGCGCGGCACGATTCCTCCGATTGAATTCATTCCGATCGCCGAAGAGACAGGGCTGATCCAGCCGATCGGCGAGTGGGTCCTGCGCGAAGCCTGCGCGCAGTTGCGGCGCTGGCGCGATGCGGGATGTGTGGATCTGGGCATCGCCGTCAATCTGTCGGCACGCCAGTTGCTGCAGCCGGGCTTTGCGGACATGGTCGCGCGCGCGCTGGAGGAATCCGGCGTGCCGCCGACCGCGCTCGAACTCGAGATTACCGAAAGCATGCTGATGCAGCCGAGCGAGGAAAATCTCGCGCCGCTGACGCTCCTGAGCGACATGGGCGTGCAGTTGTGGGTGGACGATTTCGGCACGGGGTATTCCAGCCTGTCCTACCTGAAGCGTTTCCCGATCGACGCATTGAAAATCGATCAATCATTCGTGCGCGGCATCGGCCACGGGCAGAACGACTCAGCCATCATCAGCGCCATCATCGCGATGGCGCGCAGCCTGAACCTGAACGTCATCGCGGAAGGCGTGGAGACGGCAGAGCAGGCGGCTTTCCTGCGCGCCAATCAATGCGTGCTGGCGCAAGGTTATTACTACAGCAAGCCGGTGACGGCGGAGGAGTTCGCCGAATTGCTGCGGCGGCCGTCGATATTGCCGGCGGCTTGATTTGTCCACAACACCCACTGCAAGCTCTCCGAAACAAGCCATCTTGCTGCATAATGTGCAGCAATTTTCGAGTGAAGCAATGGCAAAGAAAGAGCACGTTTCCGAAACGCCGGCGACGCAGTTTTTGCGCAAGCACGGCATTGCGTTTTCCGAGCATCCGTACACCTACGAGGAGCACGGCGGCACCGCCGTTTCCGCGCGCGAACTGGGTGTTGACGAGCATCATGTGGTCAAGACCCTGGTCATGCAGGATGAGGCGGCCAAGCCGCTGATC
The DNA here is from genome assembly GCF_004804275.1 of Herbaspirillum sp. ST 5-3. Classification (GTDB taxonomy): domain Bacteria; phylum Pseudomonadota; class Gammaproteobacteria; order Burkholderiales; family Burkholderiaceae_D; genus Noviherbaspirillum. The sequence goes on along the minus strand of NZ_STGI01000005.1, from coordinate 308,315 downwards.
GTGCTGATGCACGGCGATCGCAAGGTGTCGACCAAGAACCTGGCGCGGCAGATCGGCTGCAAGTCGGTCGAGCCCTGCAAACCGGAAGTGGCAAACCGGCATTCCGGCTATCTGGTCGGCGGCACCTCGCCTTTCGGGACCCGGAAGGCGATGCCGGTGTATGTCGAAGAGAGTATCCTTGCGCTCGACAAGATCTATATCAACGGCGGCCGGCGAGGATTCCTGGTCGGCATCGACCCGGCGATCCTGCCCAGGGTCTTGCCCGCCAAGCCGGTCAACTGCGCGTTGGAAGACTGACACGCGGGTGCAGCCGCGCAAATTGTGAGAGGGAGAGAATGAATACAGTGTTGTTTGTGATCGGCGCCTATCTGATCGGGTCGATTTCCTTTGCTGTCGTGGTCAGCAAGTTGTTCGGCCTGTCCGACCCGCGCACCTATGGGTCCAAGAATCCGGGTGCCACCAACGTCCTGCGCAGCGGCAAGAAGGCGGCTGCGGCATTGACGCTGCTGGGCGATGGCGCGAAAGGCTGGTTCGCCGTGTGGATTGCGCAGCACTACGGGCCGCAATTCGGCGTGGACGATACCGGCCTTGCACTCGTCGCGGTGGCGGCGTTTCTCGGCCACCTGTGGCCGGTGTTCTTCAGGTTCGTTGGCGGCAAGGGCGTGGCGACCATGCTCGGCGTACTCCTCGGCATCAACGGCTGGCTGGGCCTGGCAAGCATGATCACCTGGCTGGTGATCGCCTATGCCTTCCGCTATTCGTCGTTGGCCGCGCTGATCGCCAGCATCTTCGCACCGTTTTATTACGGCTTGCTGTTCGGCTTTGACGCCATTCTGCTGGCGATCCTGGTGATGAGCGGCCTGCTGATTTTCCGCCACCGCCAGAACATCGCGAATCTGATGGCCGGCAAGGAAAGCCGCATCGGCAGCAAGAAGAAATAATGTTCATCGGTCACTTTGGTGTCGGCTTCGGCGCCAAGGCGGCTGCGCCCCGCATCTCGCTTGGCGCGCTGTTTCTCGCCGCGCAGTTTCTCGATCTGCTGTGGCCGACACTGTTGCTGCTCGGCCTGGAAACGGTGCGCATCGCGCCGCACGAACAAGGCTTGACCCCGCTCGTATTCGAGCACTACCCGATCTCGCACAGCCTGCTCGGCGCATCGGCATGGGCTGTCGGCGTCGCATTGATCTACTGGCTGATACGGCGGGAAACCCGCAGCGCGCTAGTGATAGCGATGCTTGTTCTGAGCCACTGGTTGCTCGACGCCATCGTCCATCGGCCGGATCTCCCGCTGTTTCCGGGAAGCGCGACGATGGTGGGCATGAATCTCTGGGCTTCTCTGCCGAAAACGCTCGCCGTCGAAATGCCGCTTTTTGCTATCGGCGTCTGGCTCTACGCGCGCAAGACCAGGGCGATCGATGCGACTGGCAAGTGGGCGCTGTGGTCGCTGGTGCTGTTCATGCTGGCCATCCACGCCGGCAATCTGTTCGGCGATCCTCCGCCGAGCGCAATGGCAATTGCCTGGGTTGGCCAGGCGCAGTGGCTGCTGGTGCTGTGGGCCTACTGGGTGGACAAGCACCGCCGCGCTCTCAGCGCTGCGTAACTCCGGATGTGGCGCCGGATTCCGCGTCTGCCGGCAGCAAGGGAAGGTTCTGCGCCTGCTTGTCCTTGATGGCCCGGATGGTTTCCGTCATGACCGACAGGCGCTCGGCCGTTGCGGGATGCAGCGCGGTGTAGCTGCCGGAAACGGTTTCCGGATAGGTGTCTGCAAGCCGCTTCCAGAATGCCGGCGCATGCTCGATGTCGACTCCCGCGCGCGCGAGCAGATAAAGCGCCAGTCTGTCGGCGTCGGCATCGAGCGTCGCCGGATAGGGGCGGACTTCATTCACAACAGGCGGGCTTGCGCCGTCGAATGCCGGCACCTTCAAGCGGTCGATGACCGCCGCCATATCCGCCCGCTCCAAGGGATCCAGGATGTTGTGCGCGATTTCCTTTGCCAGCACATACGCCAGATCTTCATCGGACAGCACGAACTTCAGCATGCCTTGCGTGACCAGCACGCGATTGCCGTCCGCATAGCTGTTGACCTGGCCGGAATTGCCGGTATCGACTGACATGGCGCAGGCGGAGGTCAGCGGCACTTCCAGCGCCACCCGTTCGCCGTCTCGCAGGATGCTCAGGTCGATGCTGGAACGGCCCTGCATTTCCGCGCGGATGAGCGAGGCTGCTTCATGTTCCGCGTTCGGTCCTTCCGGCAAGGGGTCGACCCCGCTGGCAAGCAGGATGTCTCCCTTGCGCAGGCCGGCTTGTTCGGCACCGCTGCCGGGCAGCACGCTCATCACGCGCAAGCGCGCATCGAGGCCGAGTGCGGAATGGGCGACAGCGGTCAGATCATCCGTGTATGAATACTGGTTTTTCGCGGTAAAGCCGAGCAGATTGCGGACATGACGCGGGCACAGCTCGGTATTGTTGATCAGCAAAGGGCCGGCTACGCGATAGAGGCGCTCTTGTTGATCGACCCAGGCTTGCAATGCGACGGCCTTGTCGGGCGGCGCCGGTGACGGTGCTGCGGCAGGGGGCAATGCGGGTTGGGGTGCTGATAATACAGGCGGCGTCGCAGGTACGGCAGGTGCAACAGGTGCAGCAGGCGGTGCTGCGGGAACGGGTTGTGTCGGCGTGGCAACCGGTGGGCTGACTGGCTTTGGTGCAGTCCTTGGGATGGGTTGTCGCGTGGCGCAGGCACTGAGCAATACCAGTGCGACGGCCATGCAACAGTGTCGTGACCCTCGTGCGACATGCCGCGCGAACGCGGCGGCGTGAAGACTGCTTCCCATGCTTACCTCATTGACGATGTAATGCGTGCAGCAATCCGGACGGTCACGACACTTGCCGACGCCGGCCGGCGTCGACGATGCCGCGATTAACGGTAGACGATGTCTGCGCGGCGGTTCTCGGCCCACGAAGCTTCATCGTGGCCAGCTGCCTTGGGCTTTTCCTTGCCGAAGGAAACGGCTTCCATCTGCGAATCCGGCACGCCCAGCACGCCGAGGGACTTGCGAACGGCTTCCGCACGCTTCTGGCCCAGGGCCAGATTGTACTCGGCGCCACCGCGTTCATCGGTATTGCCCTGGATGACAACCTTGCGTGCCTTGTTCGAGCTCAAATACTTCGCGTGCGTTTCGACGACCGGCTTGGCGTTGTCTTTCAGCAGGTAGCTGTCATAGTCGAAATACACGCTGCGCTTTGCCAAGGGGCCGTTCGGGTCGTTCAAAGGATCCTTGGTAGCATCAACGGTCGCCACCTGGCGCGTGTCGGCTTGTGCGGCGGCTGCCGGCTTTGCTGCGCTGCTGTCGGCAGGCGTGTTGACCGGAGTCGACGAGCAGGCTGCCAGTGCGATAGTGCCAAATGCGATCAATGCTTTCAATTTGATGTGATGCATGCAATTCCCCTTATCGGATTGTTGAAATGGTTGAGAATGAATCGAGCCTGCCGCGTTGCGGCAAGCGAAAGAAATGAAATGGGAGCACTTGCCTTGAGGGTGGAGGTGCCGTCGTCAGGAACCAGCTGTCTGGCCGCCAAGTCGACATTCCATAAAAACATTACAATCGATCCAGTTAATATATTTCCCCAAATATATACCCGGGGAAATATACATCTGGAGCAGTCCGAATGGCAACAAGAAATACAAAGAGTAAAACTTGCGCCACAACATCCGAAAATGCGGAGATGACGCATATGCAAGTATTGAAAAAGCTGCGCATTGTCATTCGTGCCGCACAGAGGCATTCGGCATGGATAGAAAAACAATGCGGTATCAGCGGCGCGCAGCTTTGGATGTTGCAGGAATTGCATGATTCTCCGGGGCTGCGCGTTGGTGAAATTGCAGGCAAGCTCGCGATCCACCAGACCACTGCCAGCAATCTGCTGGATGTCCTCGTGAAGAACGGATACGTGCAAAAGACGCGCGACCCGCAGGATCAACGGGTGGTCAAGCTGATGCTGTCGAAGAAGGGCGGCGACTTGCTCACAAAAGCGCCGAAGCCGGCGCGCGGCCTGCTGGCCGAAGCCTTGGGCAAACTCGACCAGGGCGGGTTGTCGGAACTGGACAAGGGTTTGCAGGCCTTGCTCGATGTGATCGAGCAAGGCGACGATGCCTCCGGCATGCAACCACTGTCGTTCATGTTGTCGCAGCCGGACGTCGACTAAATTCCCAGCATCAAGGCGCGACGATGGTCGTCAAGGGTTCTTCCGGCAATTGCGGCGGCCGCTGTATCGCAGCATCCAGCAGGGGAGCGAAGCGTGGCGGGCCCTCGACGGCATCGTTGCAATTGTCCTGATGATGTGCGGAGGTGCCGAGCGGTATCGCATAGCTGAAGCTGATCGCGGTAGCGCGCGCGCCTTCCATCTCCTGCGAAACGCCCAGCGACCAGCTATTCCTGGCGAGCTTCAGATCCATGTGATCCGCAGCGGAATTCGTGTTGTACGCGCCTTGCAGTTTCGTGCAATCGCCGAGGTGATGCGAATACCGGACACGATTGGAGACGATCGATGCATCGATCCGGTCGCCGTCGGAAAAGTAAGTCAGGCGTCCGATTTCGCGACGCCATTCGATGCGTGACTGTGGGCCGGGCTGCATGCCGAGATCCAGCCGGTAGCCACGCAGATCGCCGAGCGGGAGAGGGCCGGCCGGCATGTCGCTGCCATCGATCGACTCCGCATCGGTCGTTATCGGCTCTGGCGCGGCATTCGCCCTGACGACATAGGTCGCGATGCCGATGTCGGAAAGATAGCGGTAGCTGTTCCAGTATTTTTTTGCGCCGACCAGGTAACTGGTTTGAAAGACCGTTTCCGATTCGCCGTCGAAGGATTGGCCGACGCTGCGCAATTGCGCGCCGGTGAGCCGGAAGCGGAGATTGCGCTTGGGCGCATAGATTCCGTTGAGTACCAGCTCCGATTGCGTGCTGTCGCGTCGATAGATACCGCCCGCGCCGACCTTGTCGGCGAGCTGCAGGCCGTAATCGAGCGTGACGGAAGGCGCAAGGCCGAAGTACTGGTCGAGCGTCGCGTTCAGTGTTTCGAAGCGCGTTTCATATCCGACAGCGGCGCTTTCCCTGGCCAGATCGAAATAGCCGGGCGCCGCATGATCGCCGCCAGGCAGTTCCGGCAGACTCTGCGCGATGTCATCTTCGTCATGATCGAGGTCGCCGGCGTGGCACAGGACAGGCGACAGCCCGCACGCGACGGCCAGCGCCAGGAGCGATCGGGTGAAAAGCAATCTGATGAGCGGAGGTTTGCAATGCATGTTGTTGGACGCTCAAGGAGAGGGCGCGGGCTTGTTGATGAAATTGCTTTCATTCAAGCTCCCGCTCGCTTCTTTAGTACGGCAACCCGCTCCAAGGTTCCCGCGCCGCGCTCAACGCGTTTGCGTCAGATCGTCTTGATTTCATCCAGCGGCCAGCGCGGCCGCACATTGAACGCGTAGTCGCGCTTTGCTGCATCGGGATTGATTTGCAGGCGCATTGCACCGGCGAACGCGATCATTGCGCCGTTGTCGGTGCAGAATTCCAGTTCCGGGTAGTACACGCGAAAGCGTCGCTTCTGCGCCGCCGCGTTGAGCGCGTCGCGCAACTGCCGGTTGGCGCCGACGCCGCCCGCGATCACCAGTCGCTTCATGCCGGTCTGCTTGAGCGCGGTGAGGCATTTCGCCACCAGCACATCGACAATTGCATCGACGAAGGCACGCGCGACGTTCGCCTTGTCCTGTTCGCAAATGTTGGCAATGCGATTCTTCACCAGCGTCAGTACCGCCGTCTTCAAACCGGAAAAGCTGAAGTTCAGGTCCTTGGAATGCAGCATCGGACGCGGCAATTCATAGACGCCGGGATCGCCGAAGTCCGCCAGGCGGGAAATCGCCGGGCCGCCCGGATAGCCGAGGCCGAGCAGCTTGGCCGACTTGTCGAATGCTTCACCCGCCGCGTCGTCCATCGTTTCGCCCAGCAAGGTGTACTGGCCGACGCCGTCCACGCGCATCAGTTGCGTGTGGCCGCCGGAGATGAGCAGGGCGACAAACGGAAAAACCGGCGGGTCGCGCGACAGCAACGGCGACAACAGATGTCCTTCAAGGTGATGCACGCCCAGCACCGGCTTGTCGAGCGACAGTCCGAGCCCGCAGGCAATCGATGCGCCGACCAGCAGTGCACCGGCCAGCCCCGGCCCCTGCGTGTAGGCGATGGCGTCGACGGCCGAACGCGGCACGCCGGCCTGGTGCAACACCTGTTCCAGCAAGGGAATCGCGCGCCGGATATGGTCGCGCGAGGCGAGCTCCGGCACCACGCCGCCGTATTCCTCGTGCATCGCGACCTGGGAGTGGAGCGCATGCGCCAGCAGGCCGTGTTGTGTGTCATACAAGGCCAGGCCGGTTTCATCGCAGGAGGATTCGACGCCGAGAACAATCATGATGGCAAGCTTTTTGCAAAGCTCCATTTTAAAGGAAAGCGCAATTCGCCTATATCAGCGCTTATATCATCATGACCGATTCCAAACAACTCAAGATCGTTGTCATCAATTCCCTGGTCGCGCCGGAGGGCGCCGATCGCGCGGCGCAGGTGCAGGCGGAACGGGCGCGCGCACTGCGCATCGGCCTGCTGCAGGGCGGCTACAACATCCTGGCCGCGTTGCCGCCGGACGCGGATCTGGCAAAGCAGATTGCGCAATTGCAGCCGGACCTGATCATCGTGGACGAACAGTCCGATGCCGCATTGAGGAAGGTGGTCGCCGCCACCGCCAACCAGCGGCGACCGATCGTGTGTTTTACGGAGAACAAGGACAAGGACTCGATGCATGCGGCGATCGAGGCAGGCGTGTCTGCCTATGTTGTCGCCGGCCTGTCGGCCGAGCGCGTGAAGGCGGTGCTTGATGTCGCGCTGGCGCGCTTCGAGGTGGATCAGAAGCTGCGTCATGAACTGTCCGAGACGAAACTCCGGCTGGCCGAACGCAAGGTCATCGAGCGTGCGAAGGGCCTGCTGATGGAGCGCCATCACTATTCCGAGGACGAGGCCTATCGCAAGCTGCGTCGTCTCGCGATGGACAAGAACCTGAAGCTGTCCGAAGTGGCGCAGCGCATGATCGATGTGGCCGATCTGTTGCTGTGAGTGCGCCCTTTTTTGAGGAGCCGCACAAATTCAGTGCGCGTTTCCGGTTCATTTTCGGGTCAAATGCAAGCAAAGCGTGCTGGCATGCCAATTGCAAATAGCAGGCAAGTGCCAATGAAGGCGCAAGGATCAGCAATGCCGTTCTGACCAGTGCAGGTCGGGACAACAGGACAAAGGCGTCCGAATCCCCTGAGTGAAACTCGGGGCGGTTCGGACGCCTTTCTTTTTGGCCTTTTCGATATTCAGCATGGGGACCTCATGACAGCAAAAGACACGACAACGAACTTGACCCGCCGCCGCATCATCAAGGCGGGCGCCGCCGCGGCTGCCGGTACTCTCGGCGGATTGGCCACGCAAGGTGTGTGGGCGGCCGGCTCGGACAAGCCGGAAAAGGAGGAGGTGAAGGTCGGCTTCATTCCGCTGACCGACTGCGCTTCGGTGGTGATGGCCTCCGTGCTCGGCTTCGACAAGAAATACGGCATCAAGATCGTGCCGAGCAAGGAAGCGTCCTGGGCCGGCGTGCGCGACAAGCTGGTCAACGGCGAACTCGATGCGGCACATGTGCTGTATGGCCTGGTGTACGGTGTCCATCTCGGCATCAGCGGTCCGAAAAAAGACATGGCCATGCTGATGACGCTCAACCATAACGGACAGGCGATCACGCTGTCGAAGAAGCTGGCCGACAAGGGCGCGGTCGACGGCGCATCGCTGGCGAAGCTGATGAAGTCCGACAAGCGCGAATACAGCTTTGCGCAGACCTTCCCCACCGGCACGCATGCGATGTGGCTGTATTACTGGCTGGCCGCCAACGGCATCGATCCCATGAAGGATGCGAAGATCGTCACCGTGCCGCCGCCGCAAATGGTGGCCAATATGCGCGTCGGCAACATGGACGGCTTCTGCGTCGGCGAGCCCTGGGGCCATCGCGCAATCATGGATGGCATCGGCATGACGGCCGTCACCACGCAGGATATCTGGAAGGATCATCCGGAAAAGATTCTCGGCACCACCGCCGAGTGGGTGGCGAAATATCCGAACACCGCGCGCGCCATGACCGCGGCGGTTCTGGAAGCCGGCAGGTGGATCGATGCCGGCTTGCAGAACAAGATGAAGATGGCGGAGACGGTCGCCGGCAAGTCCTATGTCAATACCGGCGTCGATGCGATCAACCAGCGCATCCTCGGCCGCTACCAGAACGGCCTCGGCAAGACCTGGGACGATCCGAACCACATGAAGTTCTACAACGACGGTTATGTGAACTTTCCCTATCTGTCCGACGGCATGTGGTTCCTGACACAGCATCGGCGCTGGGGTTTGCTGAAGGAAGACATCGATTACCTCGCCGTGGCGCGACAGATCAATCGCATCGATCTGTACAAGGACGCTGCGGGCATGGCGAAGGTCAGCGTGCCGAAGGACGTCATGCGTTCGTCGAAACTCATCGACGGCGCGGTGTGGGACGGCAGGAATCCGAAGCTGTATGCCGGTTCATTCAAGATCAAAGCGTAAGGACGCATCATGAGCGCAGTATTGGAAAAGGAATTTGAGCCGCTTGCAGGATCCGCATCGAAGAGAGCCGGCACCAGGGAAGCCCCAACAAGAAGCAGGAAGCGCACGGTAGCCCTTGCCAGGAAACAGGTTTCACTGAAACCCTTCTTCCTGGCCGTATTGCCGCCCGTTCTCGGCATGGCGCTCCTTGTGCTGGCATGGGAAATCGTGGCCGCGAGCAGCAAGGGCTTTCCCTCGCCGCTGCTCACCCTGCGGGAAGCCATCGTCGTCTTCTCCGATCCCTTTTATCAGCGAGGACCCAACGACCAGGGCATAGGCTGGAACCTGCTGGCCTCGCTCAAGCGCGTCGCGACCGGCTTCGGCATGGCGGCCGCGGTCGGCATCCCGCTCGGCTTTCTGATCGGGCGCTTTCGCTTCCTGTCCGGCATGTTCAGTCCGATCGTGAGCCTGTTGAAGCCAGTGTCGCCGCTGGCATGGCTGCCGATAGGCCTGCTGGTGTTCCAGGCCGCCAACCCGGCTGCGATCTGGGGCATCTTCATCTGCTCGATCTGGCCGATGATCATCAACACCGCCATCGGCGTGCAGCGCGTGCCGCAGGACTACATGAACGTGGCGAAGGTGCTCAACCTGTCCGAGTGGAAGATCGTCACCAAGATCCTGTTCCCTTCGGTGCTGCCGTACATGCTGACCGGCGTGCGCCTGGCGATCGGCACTGCCTGGCTGGTCATCGTCGCCGCGGAAATGCTGACCGGCGGCGTGGGCATCGGCTTCTGGGTCTGGGACGAATGGAACAACCTGAACGTGCCGCACATCATCATCGCCATCGTCGTGATCGGTGTCGTTGGCTTGTTGCTGGAGCAGGCGCTGGTCGCGCTTGCCAGGGCATTTACCTACGAAGAGGTGCGCAGTTGATCGGAAAGGAAAGCATCATGGACAAGGCAGGCAAATTCATCGAGATTCAACACGCGGAAATGAGCTTCTCCACCAGGAACGGGATCTTTCCGGCCTTGAAGGACATCGACCTGAGCGTCAGAAAAGGCGAGTTCGTCACGCTGATCGGTCACTCCGGTTGCGGCAAGTCGACGCTGCTGAACCTGATCGCCGGACTGCTGGACGCGACGGGCGGTACGCTGATCTGCGCCAATCGGGAAATCGCCGGGCCGTCGCCGGAACGGGCTGTCGTGTTCCAGAATCATTCGCTGCTGCCCTGGCTGAGCTGCTATGAAAATGTCTATCTGGCGGTCGAACGCGTTTTCGGCACAACCGAAAACAGGGCGGAGCTGAAGCAACGCACCATGGCCGCGCTTGCGCTGGTCGACCTGAGTCATGCCGCGCAGAAGCGCCCGCATGAAATCTCCGGCGGCATGAAGCAGCGCGTCGGCATTGCGCGTGCACTGTCGATGGAGCCGAAGGTCTTGCTGATGGACGAGCCCTTCGGCGCGCTCGATGCGCTGACCCGCGCGCATCTCCAGGACGAATTGATGAAGATCGTCGGCAAGACCGGATCAACCGTGGTGATGGTCACGCATGACGTGGATGAAGCGGTGCTGCTGTCGGACCGCATCGTCATGATGACCAACGGTCCTGCGGCGACCATCGGCGACATCGTCCAGGTGCGCCTGCCTCGCCCGCGCGACCGCGTTGCGCTGGCGCTTGATCCGCTTTACATCGAGTACCGTACTTCGGTGCTGGAGTTCCTGTATCACCGGCAGGCGCACCCGGCAGCGGCCTGACGTCGGGAGGCAGCTAGCGTGCGGCGATCAGATAGATTAGCAAGAGATTGATCACGATCGAGATCACTGCCACCGCTCGCCATAGTGCAACCGGATCGCGCTTGGCGAGCGGTGCGGCGACGCGCGGCGCCGGTGGATTGCTGGCGCCGCGCCCGAGCGCAACCAGCAATTCCTCGGCCGTTTCGAAGCGGTCGGCGGGATCGCGCGCCACCGCCTTCAGCAAGACGTTTTCCAGCCAGATCGGAACATCCGGACGATAACGCCCGGGCGGCGTCGGTTCGCCGAATCGTGGCCGCTGGAACGGTTCGATCTCGCCATAGGGATAATGGCGCGTGAGCATGCGATACAGCGTCACGCCCGCCGCGTAAATATCGGTCTGGGGCGAAGGCGGTGCGCCGTCGAACTGTTCGGGCGCGAGGAAGGACGGGGTGCCCGCCTGCGGGGCTTCGATGGGATGGTCTTCTTCGGCGCCGGAGAGAGCGACGCCCAGATCGAGCAGCCGCAGCTCGCCGTCCGTGCCGAGATGCACATTGGCCGGCTTGATATCGCGATGAATGATGTTGCGGCGATGCAGGGCGCCGACCGCGCGCGCCAGTTTTTCGCCGATTGCCACGGCTTCCGGTGCGGTGAAATGCGCGCCCTTGTCCAGTGCCTGCTGCAGCGTCTGGCCGTCGTGCCAGGTGGTCAGGTAATACAGGTAGTTCTTGTGTTCCGGTGTGATCACTTGCGGAAAGAAGCGTGCGACCACGCGCTTGGCCAGCCATTCCTCCTGCGCAAACGCGGATCGCTCGTGCGGGTCGCTGGCACGGTCGGCCTGCAAGGTCTTCAGCACCAGCTGGCGCTGCGATTTCGGGTCGAACACGCGGTACAGCACGGTCGCCTGCGAGGAGTGAACGATGGCCTCCACCTCCAGGCCGTCGATGCTCTGTCCCGGTTTCAGCTTCGGCGGGACCGGCAATTGCTGCGACGCCGACAGGGCATCGCGCAGGTTCACTTCAGGCAAGGCGTCGATTCTCAGGACCAGGGCGCTGCAGTTGTCGACCGAGCCCGCGGCCAGCGCATTATCGACGAGCATGTCCGCCGTGTCGCCGGCGTCGAGCTGTCCCAGTGCGAGCTGCGACAGATGATGCGTCATGTCGTATTCGGTCGTCCACGCCCATACACCGTCCGACACCAGCAGGAACACGTCGCGTTCCTGCAGCTCGCCCATGCCGTGGTCGAGCGCGACATGGGAATCGAGGCCGATGGCGCGCGTCAGGACGTGACGCATTTCCGCGCGATCCCACACATGATCGGTGGTCAGGCGGGTCAGGGCACCGCCGCGCAGCAGGTACAGCCGCGTGTCGCCGATATGCGAAAAATAGTAGTAGCCGCCGCGCAGCACCACCGCCGTGAGCGTGGTTGCCATGCCCGACAATTCCGCGCGCGCCGATCCCTGCTTCTGCACCCAGCTGTTGATCGCCTTGATGACGCGGTCGAGCGATTGCGTCACCGGCCAGGTATCGGGTGTCGCATAGTAGTCGGCGAGCAGGCCGCGCACGGTGTATTCCGAGGCTTCGCGTCCGCCATCGTTGCCCGACACGCCATCGGCAATCGCCGCGATGAATCCCTTGGTCGACAGTTCCGGTTCATTGGGCGTGACCATGCCCACGAAATCCTCGTTGCGCTCGCGCGGGCCGGCGCGCGTCGCATGACCGATGCTGATGGACAGGGGCATGGTGGATGTCACCCGATATGTGGGATGGATATGACTACGGCGGCTGCGTCGAATTTTCGTCGCAGCCGCCGTAGCTGATTTTAAACAGATTTAGATCCTGGCGGTCGTCATTGCGGCGCTGCCCCAGGTAGTACGCCAGCGTTCCTTGACCGCGCTCAAGCCGAGCAGTGCGGCGATGGCCAGGGAGGCGAAGACGGTGAGGCCGAACTGGTAGCTTCCGGTGATCTGCTTCGAATAGCCGAGGCTGGATGCCAGATAAAAACCGCCGATGCCGCCTGCCATGCCGACCAGCCCGGTCATCACGCCGATCTCCTTGCGAAAGCGCTGCGGCACCAGCTGGAACACCGCACCGTTTCCGGTGCCCAGCGCCAGCATCGCCACCACGAATACCGGCAGTGCCAGGGCATAGGACTGCAGGCCGAGGCTGGCGATGAACAGGAACAGCGCAGCGACGATATACATGAAGGACAGGGTCTTGATCCCGCCGATGCGGTCGGCGATGATGCCGCCCATCGGGCGCACCAGCGAGCCGGCGAACACGCATGCGGCGGTGAAATAGCCGGCGGTCACAGGCGACAGGCCGTATTGCGTGTTGAAGTAGATCGTCAGCGAAGACGCCAGCCCGGAGAAGCCGCCGAAGGTGACGCTGTAGAAGAACATGAACCACCAGGCGTCCTTGTCCTTCAGCACATGCAGGTATTCGATCATCGCTTTCGGCGGCGGCGCGGCCGGGGAATCCTTGGCAAAGATCATGTACACCAGAAATGCGACGCCGAGCGGAATCAGGCACAGGCCGAACACGTTCTGCCAGCCGAATGCGATCGCCAGTGACGGCGCGAACAGTGCGGCGAACGCGGTGCCCGAATTGCCTGCGCCCGCGATGCCGAGCGCCGTGCCCTGGTGCTCGGGCGGATACCAGCGCGACGCCAATGGCAATGCAACGGCGAATGCCGCGCCCGCCACGCCGAGCAGGATGCCGAGGGTGAGCATCGATTCATAAGTCTTCAGGCTGCCGAGCCAGGCCCACATCAGACCTGCGATCACGATCAGCTGGCCGATGGCGCCGGCTTTCTTGGGCTTCAGGTGATCGACCAGCACGCCCATCACGATGCGCAACAGCGCGCCTGCCAGCAGCGGCGTCGCGACCATCAATCCTTTCTGGGCCGGAGTCAATCCGAGGTCTTTCGATATCTGCACCGCGAGCGGGCCGAGCAGCACCCAGACCATGAAGCTCAGGTCGAAATAGAAGAAGGAAGCGAGCAGGGTCGGCGTGTGACCCGCCTTCCAGAACGAGGATTTTTTCACAATGTTCCTTTGTGCCTTGGGTTGGAATTGCACGTTCTGATGCAAGCGTTGTGCCATCGAATTCTTTAGCATTCATTAAGCTGCTTCTGCTCTTCCATGTGCAATGCACCACGCGAACAGGCCTGCTGCACTGCGGCGGTGCAATTTCGTCTTCATCTCGGTGCGTTTTGGCGCTTCAGGGTTTGGCACCTCTCTTGCTTATATGGCGACAGGACTGTTTTCATGGCTTTGATGACGAAGCCGATTAAAGAAGGAGCTTTAATGAAGAAGCTGAAGTTGGTCATGGTCGGCAATGGCATGGCGGGTGTGCGCACGCTCGAAGAGTTGCTCAAGATCGCCCCCGACATCTACGACATCACGGTGTTCGGCGCCGAGCCGTACGCGAACTACAACCGCATCCTGCTGTCCCCGGTGCTGGCTGGCGAGCAGACCATCAATGACATCATGCTCAACGATGTCGACTGGTATGCGCAAAACCGCATCACGCTTCACCTGGGAAAGAAGATCGCCCGCATCGATCGCGTCAAGCGCCAGGTGATCGCGGAAGACGGCACCGTCGCGGAATATGACCGGCTGCTGCTGGCGACCGGCTCCACGCCCTTCATGCTGCCGGTGCCGGGCAAGGATCTGAAAGGAGTGATCTCCTATCGCGACATCCACGACACCAACGCCATGATCGAAGCCGCGAAGACGCGCAAGCACGCGATCGTGATCGGCGGCGGCCTGCTCGGCCTGGAAGCGGCCAATGGCCTGAAGCAGCGCGGCATGGACGTGAGCGTTGTGCATCTTCCCACCTGGCTGATGGAGCGGCAGCTCGATCCGACTGCGGGCAAGATGCTGCAGAAGTCACTGGAAGACCGCGGCCTGAAATTCCTGCTCGACAAGAACACCAGGGAAATCGTCGGCGATGAAAACGGGCAGGTGAAGGCGATCCGTTTCACCGACGGCCTCGAAGTCCCGGCGGAGCTGGTCGTGATGGCGGTCGGCATTCGCCCCAATACCGCGCTGGCGGAATCCGCCGGCCTGTATTGCAATCGCGGCATCGTCGTCAACGACACCATGCAAACCTACGATCCGCGCATCTATGCGGTCGGAGAATGCGTCAACCATCGCGGCACCGCCTATGGCCTCGTCGCGCCGCTGTTTGAAATGGCAAAGGTGTGCGCCAACCATCTGGCGAACTTCGGCATCGGCCGCTATCAGGGTTCGGTCACCTCGACCAAGCTGAAGGTGACCGGCATCGACCTGTTCTCCGCCGGCGAATTCATGGGCGGCGAAGGCACGGAAGAAATCGTGCTGGCCGACCCGATCGGCGGCGTGTACAAGAAGCTGGTGATCAAGGAAGACAAGCTGGTCGGCGCCTGCCTGTACGGCGACACGGTCGACGGCAGCTGGTATTTCAAGTTGCTGCGCGAAGGCAAGGACATCAGCGACATCCGCGATACCCTGATGTTTGGCGAATCCAACACCGGACGTCCGGGCGATACCGGCCATGCAGGCTTTACCAAGGCGGCGTCCATGCCCGACGATGCGGAAGTCTGCGGCTGCAACGGCGTGTGCAAGGGAACCATCGTCAAGTCGATCAAGGAAAAGGGCTTGTTCACGCTGGAAGACGTGCGCAAGCACACCAAGGCATCCGCGTCCTGCGGCTCCTGCACCGGTCTGGTCGAGCAGATCATCATGGCAACCGCCGGCGGCGATTACTCTTCCGCCAACAAGGCCAAGCCCTTGTGCTCCTGCACCGATCGCACGCATCAGGAAGTGCGCGATGCGATCAAGGTCAACAAGCTGCTGACCATCGCCGATACCATGCAGTTCATGGAATGGCGCACGCCGAACGGCTGTGCGACTTGCCGCCCGGCGCTCAACTACTACCTGATCTCCACCTGGCCGCATGAAGCGAAGGACGATCCGCAATCACGCTTCATCAACGAACGCGCGCATGCCAACATCCAGAAGGACGGCACCTACTCGGTGATCCCGCGCATGTGGGGCGGCGAGACCAATGCATCCGAGCTGCGCCGCATTGCCGATGTGGTCGACAAGTACCACATTCCGACGGTGAAGGTGACCGGCGGCCAGCGCATCGATTTGCTGGGCGTGAAGAAGGAAGATTTGCCGGCGGTGTGGCAAGACCTCGGCATGCCGTCCGGCCATGCCTATGCGAAGGCGCTGCGCACGGTGAAGACTTGCGTCGGCTCCGAATGGTGCCGTTTCGGCACGCAGGATTCGACACGCATGGGCCAGGAACTGGAGCGCGCGCTGTGGCGCATGTACGCGCCGCACAAGGTCAAGATCGCGGTTTCCGGCTGCCCGCGCAACTGCGCCGAATCAGGCATCAAGGATGTCGGCGTGATCGGTGTCGACTCGGGCTGGGAAATCTATGTCGGCGGCAACGGCGGCATCAAGACCGAGGTGGCGCAGTTCTTCGTCAAGCTGAAAACCCACGAGGAAGTCCTGGAGTACTCCGGCGCATTCCTGCAACTGTATCGCGAAGAGGGCTGGTATCTCGAACGCACCGTGCATTACATCGCGCGGGTGGGACTCGATTATGTGAAGAAGAAGATTCTGGAGGATGCGGAAAATCGCAAGGCCTTGTATGAGCGCCTGCTGTTCTCGCTCGACGGCGAGCCTGATCCGTGGCACGAGAAGGACAAGGCACAGGTCGATAAGAGGCAGTTCGAGCCGATCAACATGTAAGCATCCGTCCACACAGATCAACTTCATCAAGGGAACACCATGTCGAAACAATGGAAAGCCGTCTGCAATGTCAATGATGTGCCGATGCTCGGCGCGCGAGTCGTCACACGCAGCGCGAAACCGGACGTCGCGATCTTCCGCAACAGTGAAGACAAGATCTTCGCGCTGCTCGACCGCTGTCCGCACAAGGGCGGCCCGCTGTCGCAAGGCATTGTCTTCGGCGAGCGCGTCGCCTGCCCGCTGCACAACTGGAACATCCAGCTGGATTCGGGTTGCGCCACTGCGCCGGACGAGGGTTGCACGCAGAAATTCAGCGTCAAGGTCGAGGACGGCAAGGTCTTTCTCGACCTCGACGAATTGAACACGCTGGCGATCGAGGCCAAGGCCGCATGACTGCAATACGCGAATCAAAAGCGACTTGCTGCTATTGCGGCGTCGGCTGCGGCGTCATCGTCCAGAGCGACGGCGAGAAGGTGGTCGGCGTGCGGGGCGACCCCGACCATCCGGCCAACTTCGGGCGGCTGTGCACCAAGGGCGGCACGCTGCACCTGAGTGCTGACCCGCTCGTGCAGATGCAGACGCGGGCGCTGCATCCGGAGATGCGCGTCACGCGGGAAGCGCCGCGTGAACGCGCCTCATGGGATGCCACGCTGGATTTCATCGCGAAGAAATTCGCCGCCACGATTCGCGACCACGGGCCCGACAGCGTCGGCTTCTATATCTCCGGCCAGTTGCTGACCGAAGACTATTACGTCTTCAACAAGCTGTCGAAGGGGCTGATCGGCACCAACAATATCGACACCAATTCGCGCCTGTGCATGTCGAGCGCGGTCGCCGGTTACAAGCAGACGCTCGGCGCCGATGCGCCGCCGGCGTGCTACGAGGATATCGATCATGCGGATGTGATCTTCATCGTCGGCTCCAATACCGCTTACGCGCATCCCATTCTCTATCGCCGCATCGAAGACGCGCGCAAGAAGAATCCGCGCCTGAAGATGATCGTCGCCGATCCGCGCCGCACCGACACCGCGCGCGACGTCGATCTGTTCCTTCCGATTCTGCCCGGCACCGACGTCGCGCTGTTCAACGGCATGCTGCATATCTGCCTGTGGGAAGACCTGATCGACAACGCGTACATCGAAGCGCATACCGACGGTTTCGTCGAACTGAAACGCACGGTACGCGACTACACGCCGAAATTCGTGGCCGACACCTGCGGCATCAGCGAGGAAGACCTGACTACGGCGGCGCGCTGGTTCGGTGCATCGAAGGCTGCGCTCTCGCTGTACTGCCAGGGGCTGAATCAGTCCTCGCACGGCACCGCGAAGAACGCGGCCCTGATCAACCTGCATCTGGCGACGCACCAGATCGGCAAGCCCGGTGCCGGCCCGTTTTCGCTGACGGGGCAGCCGAATGCGATGGGCGGTCGCGAAGTCGGCGGCATGGCCAACCTGCTGTCCGCGCATCGCGACATGGGCAATCCCGAACATCGCGCGCAAGTGGCCACATTGTGGGGCGTGGACGAGGTGCCCGCCAAGCCGGGGAAAACTGCCGTAGAAATGTTTGAAGCGCTGCGTTCCGGCGAGATCAGGATTGTCTGGATCGCCTGCACCAACCCGGCCCAATCGCTGCCCGAGCAGAAGCTGGTGCGCGAAGCACTGAAGCACGCCGACCTGGTGATCGTGCAGGAGGCCTACAAGACGACCGCCACGGTGGATTACGCCGACGTGTTGCTGCCGGCGACCACCTGGAGCGAAAAGGAAGGCACGGTCACCAACTCCGAGCGCCGCATCACGCGATTCAAGCCGGTGTTGCCCAAGCCGGCGCAAACGCGTCACGACTGGGAGATCGTCGTCGACTTCGCGCGCCGGCTCGAAAAACTGATGGGCAAGGACAAGACCATCTTTCCCTACGCGACCGTGGAGGAGATCTGGAACGAACATCGCGAATCGACGCGCGGGCGCGATCTCGACATCACCGGCCTGTCCTACCAGATTCTGGAAGAGCAGGGGCCGCAGCAATGGCCCTTTCCCGAAGGCGCATCGACAGGCAGGAAACGTCTCTATGAAGACGGCATCTATCCGACGGCCAACGGCCGCGCGAAGTTCGCCGACACCGTGTACCGGCCGGTGGCCGAGGCGGTCGATGCGCGTTTCCCGTTTCGCCTGAACACCGGCCGCCTGCGCGACCAGTGGCACGGCATGAGCCGCACCGGCACGGTGGCGCAGCTTTTTGCGCACGCGCCCGAACCGGCGGTGCTGATGGCGCAGGCAGACATGGACAGGCGCATGATCGCCAGCGGCGACCTGGTGCATGTCACCAGCAAGCGCGGCTCGCAGATTCTGCCCGCGGCGGCCAGCGACGACATGCGGCCGGGGCAGGCGTTCATCGGCATGCACTGGGGCGAGGAATTCGTGTCCGGACGCGGCCGCGACGGCGACGGCACCTACGGCGTGAACGCCTTGACCTTGCCGGCGCTTTGCCCGAGTTCCAGGCAGCCGGAACTCAAGCATGCGGCGGTGAAGATCCTGAAAGCCGAACTGCCGTGGCGCTTCCTGGTATTCGGATGGATAGCGCCCTCGCAGGTCGCAACGCTGCAATCCGCGCTGCGGCCGTCGATGCGGCAGTTTGCCTATGCCTCCTGCACCTTGTTCGGGCGCGACAAGGTAGGCGTGCTGTTTCGCGCCGCCGATGATTATCCGGCCGCGACGGAACTGGTCAGGGACATCGAGACGCGCTTCGGCATCGCGGGCGCCGATGTGCTGCGCTACGACGATGCCAAGCGCGGCAATGCGCGGCATATCCTCGTGCGCGACGGCAAGCTGGCGGCGGTGTCCCTGTCCGGCGATATCTCGGCCGAGCGCTGGCTGAAGGAATACCTGGAGAGCGAGCAGCCGGTCGCCGCACTTGGACGTCTGCTGCTGATGCCGTCCACCAAGGCGCCGCAGGGCTTCAAGGCGCGCGGCAAGATCGTTTGCAATTGCTTCAACGTTGCCGAAAGCCAGATCGGGGATGCGCTGGCAAAGCAGGACTGGATCAATGCCGGCACGCCGAACGCGGTGCTGGCCAGCGTGCAGCAGAAGCTGAAGTGCGGAATGAATTGCGGATCCTGCGTGCCCGAGCTGAAGAAGATCATTCTGGAGCGGACGCCTTCCGCCAGGGCCGTTGCCTGACAGGAGTGTGAAACAGGGCCGCTGGAAGCGAGGTTTGCAGCCTGGATGCCAGATGCAAGCCCGCTGTCCGTCTCACCCGGCCCGGCCCGGAGCATGTAACTCGTTCATGCCCCTATTTGCCGCGAATTACGTGCATCACCGCCGTACGCTGCAAGCTGGGTCGAGATGAAGTTCAGTGGCACGTTTCTTGTATGAGAACCAAAAAAATCTCATGCATACACGGAGACACGCATGCCCGAAGCTTCACTCGCGTTCAGCAGCCTGATGGCCTTCGCCTTGCTATTCGGGCTGAAACACGGCTTCGATGCGGATCATCTCGCCAGCATCGACGGCCTGGCGCGGCTGCAGTCGCGGCGCGGACACAAGCGCCTGGCACGCAGCGCGGGATTGCTGTTCTCGCTCGGGCACGGAATGACGGTGCTGGGCGCGGCATGGATTTTCGTGCGGGCGGGCGTCGGCCATATGCCGCAGTGGCTCGAACCGCTCGGTGCGTGGATCTCCATCGTCTTTCTCGGCTCGATCGGCATCGTCAACCTGTGCAATGTCATGCGCGCGGAACGCAGCACGCCGGTTGCGTCGCCGCTGGCGCGCCTGATTGCGCGCTTGCCCTTGCCCGAGGGCTTTTTCGGCAGCATCCTGGTCGGCGCCTTGTTTGCCGTGTCCTTTGATGCGATGTCGCTGGCAGCATGGTTCGGCCTCGCGGGAAGCCGCCATGACGGAATGAGCGCGACGCTGATTCTCGCGCTGTGCTTCGTCGGAGGCATGATTCTGACCGACACGCTCAACGGATTGGTGGTCGCGAGCCTGATCCGGCGCAGCGAACGCTTCGTGCAGAACGCCAGCCGCCTGTTCTCGCTGCTGGTCGCCGCCAGCGCGCTGCTGGTGGCCGGGCTCGGCGTGTCGAAACTGGCTTCCGACGTGTTTGATGCCTGGGCCGACGGCAAGGAACTGCTCTTCGGCGCATTGGTGCTGACTCTCATCCTTGCCGGTTATGCGCTTGCACGGCGCATCAGCCAGACGGCGGAGCAATCTCCTATTCGACTTCCAGTTCCCTGACCTTCAATTCCATGCCGCCGGTCGCCTGCACCTGGTAGCCGCCGCAATCGGGGCAGGGGTCGTAGCGCTGGCTGATCGGAACGGTCTTGTTGCAGGTCATGCACCATCCCTGTCCTTCGGTTTCGATGATCTCCAGGCGCGTGCCGTCGGCCAGCGTGTCCTTGACCACCGCATCGAAGCAAAAGCGCATCGCTTCCACCTCCACTCCGGCCAGTGCGCCGATTTCCAGCCACACTGTCTTCACGTGGGTGAAGCCATTGGCGCGGGCGCTGTCTTCGATGACCTGAAGCACGCCTTCCGCGAGCGACATTTCATGCATGGTAAACCTCGACTTCATGGGAAACGCAGGGGTCCAGCGATTGGACCAGTAATTCGACGTGGTGACGCAGCGCGTTCTCGCTGGGCGCGGCCATGCCGGTCAGAGTGCGGGTGCAGATGCCTTGCGGGTGGAAATTCCATTCGGTGGGAGCGACGATACGGTAGTCGTGAATGTTTCCTGCCGCGTCGAGCACGGCATGATGCAGCAAGAGACCGCGCGCATTCTGCACCCAGGCCAGGCCGATCCCCTCTGCCGGCGTCGCTCCCTGTACCCATGCGCTGCCTGAGTCGTCCGGCGCGCGCAGATGCGCGAACAGCGCATGGATCTCGCACAGTCGCGCAAGAAGGCGGGCAAACAGGGATCGCCCCTCTTGTTGCAGCAGCCAGGCAAGAAGAGGGTGATGCTGCATGCGCGCCAGTGAGCCGGTTTCCATTGCCCGACCGTTCCAGTGCGGGCAGATCGAATAATTCGTCTCTGTCATGACCGGCATCAGTTCCTCCAGCACGCAATTTCGTTCTGCATGCGGCATCAGGGGGACGTCATTGGCAGGGCGACCGGTTTCCAGTTGCCGGCATTGCAGCAAGATCGACGCCGTGGTGGTATTGGCCTCTCGCAGGCATTGCAGCAGCTCCCTCATGGTTCGAACATCGCCCAAGGTGACCTGCCCGAGAAGCGTCCGGTGGACATCGGCTTCGAGCTCCGCCAGATCGGCCTGCGATGCACGCTCGTCATTATCGGCATCACAGTACGCCATCAGACCCTGCCTGAAGCGTGCCAGCGCACGTGTATCGGTGGGCAATTCCATCAGGCGCGGCAGATCAATCAGGAAGCGCCACAGCAATTCCTGCAAGGCTTCAGCGGCAACCGCACGTTCGCGCCACGCCGGAACGCGCGACGTAGCGTCGCCTGCAGCCTGCAATGCCGTTGCCGCAGCAGCGGTTTGCGCCTTGCCGCACAGGCTGAAGAGCATGGAGATGATTTGCAATGCGTGCTCGGGACGCTTGCCGTGCAGAAGTGTCTGGATGGGAACGAGCTTGCGCGGCTGCAGTGCGGCGGCAGTGACGTGCCTGCCGTCCCAGTCCAGCTTGATGCGGATTTTCCCTTCCAGGCTCACGGTGCAATAGGAAATTCAGTCAGAGGTCGCGGTCAATTTTCCGCATGATCGACGATCCCGTCCAAAATAGCCAGTGTTTCCAGCGCGCGATCCGGCGCCACGCATTCGTAGGCGAAGCCCCCGGCCTGGATCAGCAGATACTCGCCGAGCTGCACCGGGTGCTGCATCAGGAGCAGGCTCACATGACGTTGCCGGCCGAATGCTTCGACCGTTGCCATGTCGCCGTCGATGGCAACGATGCGCGAAGGGATGGCCATGCACATCAGGCCGCCTCCTGTGCGATCGGTTCGACCGCGATGCCGAGCAGGGCCAGCTCGGCGACCAGGTGGGAGGTCAGCGCCGGCAACAAGGCTTCCACTTGCGGCGTGAGCGCCATGCCGGTGTCGAGCGACACCGGTTCGACGCCGAACACGGTCACGCCGCCGGGTTGTTCATCATTGAACGCCAGCGTCGCCAGCACATCGGACAGGCCGACCTGATGCGGCGACAGCTTGGTCTTGAAAAACACCGGCACATCGGGACCGGCGATGCGCACCATGGTGCCGGGCGCTTTCCTGCTGCGCACCGCATCGACGATGATCAGGTGCGTGGCATTGGCGAGGTCTTCCAGCAATTCCATGCCGGCGGTTCCGCCGTCGATCACCTCGACACCGGGCGGCACGCGGTACTCGCGCTGGAAGCGTTCGACCGCACGCACGCCGACACCTTCGTCGGAGAGAAGGATGTTGCCGACGCCGAGGATGACGATGCGCATGGCTATAACACCTGAACTTTCACAACCTCCTGCTGGTCAGCGTCGAGCACATGCACCGCACAGGCGAGGCAGGGGTCGAAGGAGTGCACCGTGCGCAGCACTTCCAGCGGGCGCTCCGGATCGGCCACCGGCGTATTCAGCAGCGATGCCTCGTACGGCCCGATGGCGTCATGCTCGTTGCGCGGCGCCGCGTTCCATGTGGTCGGCACGACGCATTGATAATTGCTGATCTTGCCGTCATTGAGAACGACCCAGTGCGACAGCGCGCCGCGCGGCGCTTCGTGGAAACCGACGCCGGTGACTTCGCCTTTCGGGAAGCTCGGCTTGTTGAAGGTCTTCTGGTCGCCCTTGGCAATGTTCTCGACCAGCAGTTGCCACTGCTGCGCGAGGATGTCGACCTGCACCGCGCAGGACACGGCGCGCGCTGCGTGGCGGCCGATGGTGGAGTGCAGGGCGGCGACCGGGACCTTGGTTTTCGCCAGTGCACTGACTGTGTCGAGCGTCTGGTTCACATACTTGATGGTCGGCTCATGCTTGGCCGCGACCATGGTCAGCACGCGCGACAAGGGGCCGACTTGCGCCGGCTTGCCATAGAAGGTCGGCGACTTGACCCAGGAATATTTGCCGTCGTCCTGGAAGTCGGTGTATTGCGGCTCGGTCTCGCCCTTGAACGGATGCAGCGCGCCCTTGCCGCCCTTGTACCAGGCGTGCTTGACGCTCTCCTCGACGCCGTCGCGGAAATACTGGTCGCTGAAGCTCTTGATCTGCTTGAAGGAAGCGAGATCGCCCCCCTGGATGTAGCCGCCCGGCATGGCGAACTGTGTGCCCTTGGTGTCGAGCGGAATATCCGGCACTGCGAGGTACTCCATGACGCCGGCGCCGATGCCGGTCCAGTCGGCATAGAAGGCGCCAATGGCGGCCACGTCGACCAGATACACGTTCTTCACGAAATCGGCCAGCTCGTCGATCCAGCCCTTGACCGCCATCAGGCGTTCCATGGTCAGCGAGGATTGCGAATCGAAATCGATCGGGTTGGACACGCCGCCCACGGCAATGTTCTGGATGTGCGGTGTCTTCGCGCCGAGGATGGACACGATCTTGTTCGCCTTGCGCTGGATATCCAGCGCCTGCAGATAGTGCGTGGTCGCCAGCAGGTTTACTTCCGGCGTCAGCTTCATCGCCGGGTGGCCCCAGTAGCCATTGGTGAAGATGCCGAGCTGCCCGGTGCCGACGAAGCCGGACAGGCGCTCTTTCACCTTCGCGAATTCATGCTTGCTGTTGCCGCTCCAGGTCGACAGGCTTTCCGCCAGTTGAGCGGTCTTCGCCGGGTCTCCCTTGAGTGCCGAGGTGACGTCCACCCAGTCCAGCGCGGACAGATGGTAGAAGTGCACGATGTGGTCGTGGATCGCGTGCGCCGTGATGATCAGGTTGCGGATGTATTGCGCGTTGAGCGGGATTTCCATCTTCAGCGCGTTTTCGATGGCGCGCACCGAGGTGATTGCATGCACGGTGGTGCAGACGCCGCAGATGCGCTGCGTGATCGACCAGGCGTCGCGCGGATCGCGTCCTACCAGGATCTGCTCCACGCCGCGCCACATCTGGCCCGAGGCCCATGCCTTCTTGACCTTGCCGCCGTCAACCTCGCAGTCGATCCGGAGATGGCCCTCAATCCTGGTGATCGGATCGATCGTGATTCTCTTTGTCATGCTTGTCTCCTAAATTGATTCTTCTTGCGGCAGGATCGGCAGATACCGAACCAGCACGATGTAGCCCAGGATTTCGATTGCGATAATGCCGATGCTGACCATGAGTTCCGGCACCGAGGGGAAGTAGCTCCAGCCCAGCCCGGTGCTGTAACCGACGATATAGGCGTTGATGCGCAGCAGGAAGGCGCCCGCCATCAGCAGCACGGCGGCGACGAACAGCTTGGCCGGCTGAGTGCGGCGCTTCTCGTCGCGCAGCATGAACACCGGCACGATGAAGGCGATCATCTCGATCCAGAACATCAAGGCCTTGAGTCCGGGTTCGAACATGAAGCCGAACGCACCGCGCATCGCCAGATCTGCCAGGCGGATGATGATGTACGCCGCCACTGTCCATACCATCAGGCGCGACAGTTTGGTCATCAAATCCATTTCCAATGCGCGCCGGAATCCGGACGAGGACAGGCAGGATTCGAAGATCACCACCGCGAAGCCGGTCGTCACCGCAGTCATCAGAAACAGCAGCGAAATGACCGGACTTTGCCACAGCGGATGCACGTGATAGCCGAACACCGTGAGCATGGCGCCGAGCGAGGACTGGTGCATGGACGGCAATACCACACCGAGCGCGATGAAGAAGAACAGCACCTTGCTCAGTTTTTTCTTCGCCACGTTGAGGCCGAACTTCTCCAGCAGCGCCGGCGCGAACTCGATCCACATCACGAGGATATAGGCCGACACGCACAAGGCCACTTCCAGCATCACCGAATTGAGCTGCGCGTAGCCCGGCCAGAACACATGCCAGAAATTCCAGTAGCGGCCGAGGTCGATGGCTGCCGAAAGGCCGGCCAGCGTGTAGCCGAACAGGCTGCCCAGCAGCGCCGGCCGCACCATCGGGTGGTACTCGCCCTTGTTGAAGATATAGACCAGGATCGCCATGACGTAGCCGCCGCAGGCGAAGGCGGAGCCGATCATGACGTCGTACACGACCCAGATGCCCCAGGTCTGTCCGTCGCTGATATTGCTGACCGCGCCCATGCCGTACAGGAAGCGAACGCCGAGGATGACGACCGCGATCGCTGCCAGGATGGCGAGCGTAACGGTAGTCGGCGTCACCATCGGTCCGCCGAGCGGAGCAGGGGCGGCGTGATGTGCATCAGACATCGGAACCTCCTTGTGTCTTGTCCGTCGGCTTGGTGTCGTGGCTGTCGTCGTCCTTCACGTTGCGCTTCGCAATGAAGCCGAGCACACCGAGGAAGGCGATCGGCAGCACCATGCCGCTGTACAGGCCGTGCTGTATGGTTTCCGAATTGGCCGCGAAGGAGCGTTCGGGCAGCGTGGGCATGCCCAGCTTCTCGAACGGCACGGCGGACAGGCGAATCACCTGCGTGCCGCCGACTTCCTTGTCGCCGTACACCTTCTGCACATAGTTCGGGATCTTCGCCACATGCGGTGACTGGTCACGGGTGTTGAGGTTGCCGCGCGGGAAAGCGGTTTCCACGCCGGGCTTGAGTTCCATCCGGCGTTTCGCCTCCACCTTGAGGTCCTTCACCTTGCCGAACAGTGTCGCGCCGGTCGGGCACACTTCCGCGCAAGCGGCATACTTGCCTTCCGCCATGCGGTGCTTGCACAACTGGCACTTGGAGATCTTCGGGATCGCCTTGTCGTACTCGAAGCGCGGCACGCCGAACGGGCAGGCGGCAACGCAGTAGCGGCAGCCGATGCAGGCATCCTTGTTGTAGCTGACGATGCCCGTCACCGGGTCTTTCGTCATCGCCTTCACCGGGCAGGCCGACACGCAGGACGGGTCCGCGCAGTGCAGGCAGGACGCCTTGTTGAAGGCAAAGCCGTTGATCTCGCTGTCCTTCTTCTCGCCCGTGCCGTTCTTGTACAGCTTGATGACGTTGAGCGTCTTGCCGGACAGGTCGAGCGGTGTGTCCCAGAGCTGGTCTTCAGTGGAAAATTCCGGAGGCATGCCGTTGGCTTCCTTGCACGCCGCGACGCAGGCTTTGCAGCCGATGCATAGCGTGCTGTCGAACAACAGGCCGACCGCTTCCGGCGGTATCGGCTTGTTGTCGCGGGCCTCCACCGAAGTGGCCGTGGCGAGCAATGCTCCGCCACCCAGCGCGCCCTTCAGGAAATCGCGCCGGTCGATGGTCATGATTCCGTCCTCTCGGTGTCAGCGGACGGCTTGCCGGTGGATTTGCTCGGACATTCCGTCTGGCACTTGCCGAGATTCTTCGCCATCGCGACAGTGCCGCCCACGACCGCGCCGGCAACACCCGCAACGACCGCGACCGCGCCCATGGTCGCGCCATGGCCCTTTTCTTCCTCGACGCGCGGATAACTGACCGGCGGCACATTGGTCTTGAGTTCGGCCAGCGCATGGATCGGTTTCGCGAAGCCCACGCCTTGCTCGGTGCAGCCGATGCAGGGATGGCCCGTGCCGACCGGCCAGCTCGCATTGCCCACGTCGCCGAACAGGATGGACGGACAGTTGGCGTAAGTCTCCGGTCCCTTGCAACCGAGCTTGTACAGGCACCATCCCTTGCGATGGCCCTCGTCGCCGAATTCCATCGCGAAGCGGCCGGCATCGAAGTGCGCGCGCCGTTCGCAGTTGTCGTGCACCAGGCGCGAATAGGCGAACTTCGGGCGGCTCTTGGCATCGAGTTCCGGCAATTTGCCGAAGGTCAGGAAGTGCACCACCGTCGAAAGGAAGTTATACGGATTCGGCGGGCAGCCGGGAATGTTCGCTACCGGCTTGCCGAGCACTTGCGCCGCGCTCGACGCACCTGTGGGATTCGGCCCGGTGGAGGGCATGCCGCCCCAGGCAGCGCAACTGCCGATGGCGATCACCGCCGCAGCATCGGCTGCGCATTCCTTCAGCATATCGATCGCGGTCTGGCCGCCGATCTTGCAATAGACGCCGTTGTCCTTGGTCGGGATCGCGCCTTCCACCACGAGCAGATATTTGCCCTTGTTGGCCTTCATCGCCGCGCGCCGTGCTGCCTCGGCCTGATGGCCCGCCGCGGCGAACAGGGTCTCGTGATAATCGAGCGAAATGACGTCGAGGATCAGCTTCTCGAGCGTCGGATGTTCCGCACGCAACATTGACTCGGTGCAGCCGGTGCATTCCTGAAAGTGCAGCCAGATTACCGAAGGCCGCTTCTTGTTGGCCACTGCCTGCACGATTGCCGCATCGGCGCCTGTGGGCAGGCCCATGGTCGATGCCATTGCCGTGCATAACTGCAGAAAACTGCGGCGCGAAATGCCGAGCCGTTTCTCGACCGCCGCAACGTGATCTTCCTTGCGGCCGTGCTTGTTCTTGTTCATCCCGCTCCCCTCTCCGTTGATGTTCGAAACGCATCGACTGGAATATGTAAGACAAATGACGACAGGCGCGATGCGCAACAATGCATTCCTGCCGAGTCGTCTGCTGTCGCCGTCATGAGCTGTCACGAATATTGCAAGTACGGAACACCTGACGGGACGAATGGTGATGCGCAACTTTTGTGCCACGGCGCATTTTTTTCATCACGGGCGCGGCAAATCGAGGCTGGGCCTTGCTGAGCGGGGAGCGGTGATGCGCGAGAGCAGAGCGCGGCCGGCGTCGGACGATGACTGCAGCTGCAATCACAAGTGCCGTTTTGGAGGGCAGACGCAAAGCGGGTTTCCAGCGGATCGGCACAAATCAATGTGTCGCTTGCTGTGCGAAGCGGAAGTTTGCTTTCCAGGTTGGACACGGTAGTGGAAGCTCATTAAACTCAACGAAGAAAAGTCGACGCAGAGTCGGCGAGGAGACAGACAATGTGTGTCGTATGCGGATGTGGAAACAAGGGGACCGGCAACGCGCAGGATCAATCGATGGAAACCGGATTGCCATATCGGCAAGTGCAGCGACCGGCGGGCAGTCTGCATCATCACCCGCATGGCCATCATCACGATCATGACCACGAGCATGACCACGCGCACGAACATGAGCACGATCATGTTGCAGTCGACGCGGCCACCGGCGACCTGCACTTCGGCCATGGACCGGCCTGCGTCTCGATTCCCGGCGTCAGCCAGGCGCGCACCATCAAGCTTGAACAGGATGTGCTTGGCAAGAACAACCGCTTCGCCGCGCAGAATCGCGAGCACTTCGCGCATCACGGTATCCTGGCGCTCAATCTCGTCTCCAGTCCCGGCTCCGGCAAGACGACGCTGCTGTGCGCGACCATCGAAGCGATCAGGCAGCGCGGAAACTTCCCTCCGGTCGCAGTCATCGAAGGCGACCAGCAGACCAGCAACGACGCCGATCGCATTCGCGCCACCGGTGCACCGGCTATCCAGATCAATACCGGCAAGGGCTGCCATCTCGACGCGCAGATGGTCGGCAATGCGTTTGCGCGATTGCCGCTGCATGCGCATGACGGACACGGCGGGCATGAAGGGCAGGGCGGCATCCTGTTTATCGAAAACGTCGGCAACCTTGTGTGTCCCGCGATGTGGGATCTTGGCGAGGCAGCCAAGGTCGCGATCCTGTCCGTGACCGAAGGCGAAGACAAGCCGCTCAAGTATCCCGACATGTTCGCCGCCGCGCGATTGATGATCCTGAACAAGGTCGATCTGTTGCCGTATTTGCGTTTCGACCTCGATCAATGCATCGCCTACGCACGGCGCGTCAACCCGGCCATCGAAGTGCTGCAAGTGTCCGCTACCAACGGCCAGGGCATGGACGCCTGGCTCGACTGGATCGCGCAAGAGCGCCGGGTATTGGCGGAGTCCCTATGACTACCGTCTCTCTCGATCTGCCAGCCGCGGCATCGGACACGAAAATTCTCGCCTGCGGCGCGTGGCTCAAGAACGCCACCTGCCTGCTGCATCGACAGCATGTGCAATGGTCCCCGGTGCACGGCGACCTCGGCGACCCGGCCAATTGCATCGCCCTGGAACAGTCGCTTGAAACCTTGCTCGCACAAGCGGACGGCCGCGTCGATGCGGTGGCGCACGACCTTCATCCCGATTTTTTCAGCACGCAACTGGCCGTGCGCATTGCCGGCGAACTGGGCGTTCCGGCAATCGGCGTACAGCATCATCACGCACACATTGCTGCTGTAGCCGCCGAATACGGCATGCGGGAACCGATGATCGGCCTTGCGCTCGATGGAGTCGGCCTCGGCACCGACGGCGTCGCCTGGGGTGGCGAACTGATCTGGGTGGATGGCGCGCAGTGGCAGCGGCCGGGGCATCTGCTTGCGCTCGCCTTGCCCGGCGGCGACGTCGCTGCCCGCGAACCCTGGCGCATGGCCGCATCGGCCTTGCATGCGATGGGACGCAATGCGGAAATCACGACGCGTTACGGTGAAACGGTCGGCATGCCCGCCGCGCAGACCGTGCAGACCATGCTGACGCGCGGGCTGAACTGCCCGCTTGCAACCGGCGCCGGACGCTGGTTCGACGCCGCTGCCGGCGCACTCGACATCAGCGTCAGGCAGGCCTTCGAAGCGGAGGCGGCAATCGCGCTGGAAAAGCTGGCCTCTGCCTATCTTGCCGAACACGGCGAGCCGGGCCGCACAGGCGACTATATGATCGATGACGCAGGCGTACTCGATCTGCGGCCTCTGTTCACCCAACTGTTCGCACTGGCCGATAACGGCGACGCGAAGAGCATCGCACGCGGCGCCGCGCTGTTTCACACCACGCTCGCCGGCGCGCTCGCCGAGTGGGCCGAGCAGGCGGCAAAGCAGTATGACGTGCGCGCCGTGGCACTCGGCGGCGGATGCTTTCTCAATCGCGTGCTGACCTCGCGCCTGAGCGCCGACCTCGACCGCCGCGGACTGCATGTCTTTCTGCCGCAAAAGGTGTCCTGCGGCGATGCCGGATTGGCGCTCGGCCAGGCCTGGGTCGCGGCGCAACAACTCATCGAAACAGGAGCGGATGCATGTGTTTAGCAATTCCCGCACGCGTGGTGGAAGTGCGATCGGGCCAGCTCGCAGTGATCGATCTGGCCGGCGTGCGCAAGGAAATCTCGACGGCGCTGGTCGATGCCGTGTCCGTCGACGACTACGTGATCGTGCACGTCGGTTATGCGATCGGCAAGGTCGATCCGGAAGAGGCGCAGCGCACGCTCGACATGTTCAACGAGCTTGAAAAGGCGCAGGCCTTGCGACACGAAGAAGGTTCCCATGAAATACATCGCTGAATACCGGGACGGCGAGCTGGCGCAAAAGATCGCCGCACGCATCCGTGACGAAGCCAGCCCGGAGCGGCGCTACAGCTTCATGGAATTCTGCGGCGGCCATACGCACGCGATTTCGCGCTATGGCGTGAGCGAGCTGCTGCCGCCGAATGTGCGCATGATCCACGGCCCCGGATGCCCGGTCTGCGTGCTGCCCATCGGGCGCATCGACCACGCCATCCATCTCGCACTGGAGCGCAATGCGATCGTCTGCACCTACGGCGACACCATGCGCGTTCCGGCGTCGGACGGCCTGTCGCTGATCAAGGCCAAGGCGCGCGGCGCGGATATCCGCATGGTGTACTCGGCGGCGGATGCATTGAAGACGGCGATCGACAATCCCGAGCGCGAAGTCGTCTTCTTCGCCATCGGCTTCGAAACCACCACGCCACCGACCGCGCTGGTGCTGCGCGATGCGGCCGCGCGCAAGGTGGACAACTTCAGCGTGCTGTGCTGCCACGTGCTGACGCCGTCCGCAATCACGCACATCCTCGAATCGCCGGAAGTGCGCGACTACGGCACGGTGCCGATCGACGGTTTCATCGGCCCGGCGCATGTGAGTATCGTGATCGGCTCCGGCCCGTATGAACACTTTGCCGAGGAATACCGCAAGCCGGTGGTCGTCGCCGGCTTCGAACCATTGGACGTGATCCAGGCGATCCTGATGCTGGTGCGCCAGGTCAATGAAGGGCGCAGCGAAGTCGAGAACGAATTCATGCGCGCCGTCACCACCGAAGGCAATCTCACCGCGCAGACGCTGGTGTCCGACGTGTTCGAGTTGCGCACCACCTTCGAATGGCGCGGCCTGGGTGAAGTGCCGTACAGCGCCTTGCGCATCCGCCCCGCCTACGCGGCCTACGACGCGGAGAAGAAGTTCGGCCTCACTTATCGGCCGGTGGCTGACAACAAGGCTTGCGAATGCGGCGCCATCCTGCGCGGCGTGAAAGGCCCGACCGATTGCAAGCTGTTCGGCACCGTGTGCACGCCGGAAAACCCGATGGGTTCGTGCATGGTGTCGAGCGAGGGCGCCTGCGCCGCGCATTATTCGTATGGACGATTCAAGGATATTCCAGTGGTGACTGCATGAATGGAACAGTGAAGAAAAATTACATCCGTCCGCTCGATTTCAAGAATGGACGCATCGATATGGGACACGGCGCGGGAGGACGCGCATCGGCGCAACTGATCGAGGAATTGTTCGTCACCGCCTTCGACAATGAATGGCTGCGCCAGGGCAATGACGGCGCACGCATGACACTGCCGGCAGGGCGCGTGGTGATGGCCACCGATGCGCATGTGGTGTCGCCGCTGTTCTTCCCCGGCGGCGATATCGGCTGCCTGTCGGTGCACGGCACCGTCAACGACGTCGCGATGAACGGCGCGACGCCGCTCTACCTGTCGGCCAGCTTCATCCTGGAGGAAGGCTTCGCGCTGTCGGAGTTGAAGCGCATTGTCGAATCCATGGCGCAGGCCTCGCGCGACGCCGGCGTACCCGTCGTGACCGGCGACACCAAGGTGGTCGAGCGTGGCAAGGGCGACGGCGTGTTTATCAGCACCACCGGCGTGGGCGTGGTGCCGCCCGGCATCGATATCGACGGCGCCTACGCCAAGCCGGGCGATGCGATTCTCGTGTCCGGTCATATCGGCAGCCATGGTGTTGCCATCATGTCCAAGCGCGAATCACTGGCCTTCGAGACCGAAATCCTGTCCGATACCGCAGCGCTGCACGGACTGGTCGCCGACATGCTGGCGGCGATGCCGCGTGTGCATGTGTTGCGTGACCCCACGCGCGGTGGCCTTGCCACTACGCTCAATGAAATCGCCAAGCAGTCCGGTGTCGGCATGCTGCTGGACGAGGCAACGATCCCCGTGCTGCCGCAAGTGGAAGCGGCGTGCGAATTTCTCGGCCTCGATCCGCTCTATGTCGCCAACGAAGGAAAACTGATCGCCATCTGCGCGGAGCAGGATGCGGACACATTGCTTGCCGCCATGCGCGCCCATCCGCTCGGCAAGGACGCGGCGCGCATCGGCAGCGTGATCGAGGACACGCACGGCTTCGTGCAGATGAAAACCCGCTTCGGCGGTCGACGCGTGGTCGACTGGCTGTCGGGCGAGCAATTGCCGCGCATCTGCTGAGGCCGTCATGCGCATTCTCTTCATTTCCCACAGCTTCAACAGCCTCACGCAGCGGCTGTTCGTCGAACTGTGCGCGCGCGGCCATGAGGTATCGATCGAACTGGACATCGCCGATTCCGTGAGCGAAGAAGCGGTGGCCATGTACAAGCCCGACCTGATCGTCGCGCCCTTTCTGAAACGCGCGGTGCCTGCCTCGATCTGGCAGAAGCACGTGTGCCTGATTGTCCATCCCGGCATCGTCGGCGACCGCGGACCGTCGGCGCTCGACTGGGCCATCCTGAACCGCGAAGCGCGCTGGGGCGTGACGGTGCTGCAAGCCAATGCCGAGATGGACGCGGGCGACATCTGGGCGACTGCCGGCTTCCCGATGCGGACTGCGATGAAGAGCAGCCTGTACCGCAATGAAGTGACCAATGCCGCCGTCGCCGCCGTGCTGGAGGCGATAGCCAAATTCGAACGCGGAGAACGCCCGCTGCCCTTGGCCGAGGCGGGCGACACGCAGGGGCAGTTGCGTCCGCTGCTGCGGCAGGAGCAACGCCGCATCGACTGGCACAACGACGACAGCGCGACGGTGCTGGCGAAGATCCACGGCGCGGACGGATTTCCGGGTGTAGTCGACAGCCTGTTCGGCACACCTTGCTATCTGTACGACGCGCACCCCGCCACGAGTGTGGCCCTGGCGGCAGTGAAGGGCAGTCCGGGCGATATCGTCGCACGCCGCGATGAAGCCGTCTTGCGCCGCACGCGCGATGGCGGCGTGTGGATAGGCCATGCGCGCCGCGCGCCGGGCGCCGAGGATCTCGACAAGCAGTTGAAACTCCCTGTTGCGGTGGCCTTTCCCGCCGAGACCGCGGACTTGCCCGAGCTGGCAGTTCCGCTGCAACGCGCCGACGAGGAATGGGGCGAGCTGCGTTACCGCGAAGAGGGTGCGGTCGGCTATCTGTCTTTCGATTTCTACAATGGCGCGATGTCGACCGCACAATGCCGGCGCCTGCGCGACGCGGTACTGGAAGCCAGGCAACGACCGACGCGCGTTCTGGTACTGCTGGGCGGCGAGGATTTCTTCAGCAACGGCATCCACCTGAATTGCATCGAAGCGGCCGCCCACCGGCCCGACGAGAGCGCGGCCGACGAGTCCTGGCATAACATCAATGCGATGGACGACCTCGCGCTCGAAATCCTGACCGCCAATGAGCAGCTGACGATCGCTGCCATGCGCGGCAACGCCGGCGCCGGCGGTGCCTTCCTGGCGCTGGCGGCCGACATGGTCTGGGCGCATGAAGGCGTGCTGCTCAATCCGCATTACAAGAACATGGGCAACCTGTACGGCTCCGAGTACTGGACCTATCTGCTGCCGCGGCGGGTGGGCACGGACCAGGCGCGCGCCATCACGCAGAACCGCATGCCGATCTCGGCCATGCAGGCGGCGCGGCAGGGACTGATCGATGCCGCGTTCGAGCGCGACGCCCAAGAATTTCTGCAGGAAGTGAGGCGCCGCGCCACGGCGCTCGCGCAAGCGGACGACTACGGCGAACGGCTGGCGGCCAAGCGCGAGCGCCGCAGCCGCGATGAAGCAGCCAAGCCGCTGCAAGCCTACCGCGATGAGGAATTGGCAAGAATGCGCCGCAATTTTTACGGATTCGATCCCAGTTACCATGTCGCGCGCTACCATTTTGTGCATAAAATGCCGCATGCGTGGACACCGCGCCACCTCGCTATCCACCGCTGATCACATCTCATGAATGCCGCCCTTCCGACCAGCCTGCCGACCGTCCTCGTGATCGACGACGAACCGCGATCGCAAGACGCGATCCGGCGCACCCTCGAAGAGGACTTCAACGTGATCACGGCCGGCGCGGCCGACGATGGACGCGAGCTGATGGAGCGGCATTCCGTCTCCGTCATCCTGTGCGACCAGCGCATGCCCGGCACGACAGGCGTGCAGTTTCTCAAGGAAGTGCGCGAGCGCTGGCCGGACGTGGTGCGCATCATCATTTCCGGCTACACCGATTCGGAAGACATCATCGAAGGCATCAACGAGGCAGGCATCTATCAATACCTGCTCAAGCCCTGGCTGCCCGACCACTTGCTGGAAACAGTCCGGCGCGCGGTGGAGGCGCAGGGACTGCAGTCCGACATGCATCGCCTCAACATTGAATTGCGCACCAGCACGCCGGTATTGCGCGCACGTGCCGCCGAAAAGCAGGCCAGCGTGCGCGATGCCTTCGACTTCAGCCGCATCGTGCGCGCGCAGGGCAGCCCGATGGATCAGGTCTGCGAGATCGCCGCGCGCATCGCACGCTACGATCTGTCCGTGCTGGTTCTCGGCGAATCGGGAAGCGGCAAGGAACTGCTCGCACGCGCAATGCACTATGCCAGCCCGCGCGCATCGCGCGCCTTCGTGATGGAGAACTGCGCAGCGATGTCGGAGACGCTGCTGGAATCGGAACTGTTCGGCCACAAGCGCGGCTCCTTCACCGGCGCGTATGAAGACCATGTCGGGCTGTTCCAGCGCGCCGATGGCGGAACGGTTTTTCTCGATGAGATCGGTGACACTTCGCCCGGCTTCCAGGTCAAGCTGCTGCGCGTCCTGCAGGAGGGCGAAGTGCGTCCCGTGGGCGCGACGCGCGCGATACCCGTCAACGTGCGCGTGATTGCCGCCACCCACCGCAACCTCGAAGACGACGTGCACGCCGGGCGATTCCGCCAGGACCTGTATTACCGCCTTGCAGGCATGACGATGGCGATACCGCCCCTGCGCGAACGGCCCGGCGATATTCCGCCGATCGCCGAATCGCTGCTGCAGCATGCCGTGCGCGAGCTGGCCAAACCCATCGAGCGATTCCATCCCGACGCCGTCGCCAGCATGATGTCGTATCCGTGGCCCGGCAATATCCGCGAATTGCGCAACGAGATCTACCGCGCGGTCGCGCTCACCGAAGGCAGCGAAGTGGGCGCGCGCGCCTTTTCCAGCAAGGTGCTGCAGGGGCAGCCCGGCACCGCGGCATTGCACGGCACCGGTACACCTGGCTATCCCGGCATGCCGCAGTCCGGCACACTGCAGGAACGGCTTGATGCGATCGAGGCGGTGATCCTGAAGGAAACCCTGCTGCGCTACCGCTGGAACAAGACGCATGCATCGAAGGAACTCGGCCTGTCGCGCGTCGGTCTGCGCAGCAAGCTGGTGCGCTTCGGACTGGAGGAAAAATGATGCCGCATGACGACATTCCCGAGCGACGCCCCGGCTTCAATGTCTTGTGGCTGCAGTCCGGCGGCTGCGGCGGTTGCACCATGTCGCTGCTGTGCGCAGACACGGCGGATTTTTTCGGATCGCTCACCGATGCCGGCATCAACATGCTGTGGCATCCCTCGCTGTCGCTCGAAAGCGGCAGCGATGCCCTGAACATCCTGCGCGCCTGCTGCGAGCGCGAAATTCCCTTGAATGCCTTGTGCGTCGAAGGCGCGCTGCTGC
Source organism: Herbaspirillum sp. ST 5-3 (assembly GCF_004804275.1). Classification (GTDB taxonomy): domain Bacteria; phylum Pseudomonadota; class Gammaproteobacteria; order Burkholderiales; family Burkholderiaceae_D; genus Noviherbaspirillum. The sequence continues at coordinate 272,256 of NZ_STGI01000005.1, read as the reverse complement.
GCGGTCCCGGCGGCAGCGGGCGATTCCATATGTTGTCCGGTACCGGCAAGCCGATGATCGCGTGGGTGCGCGAGCTTGCTGCGGTAGCCGACCATGCGATCGCAGTCGGTAGTTGCGCGGCCTATGGCGGCATCACCGCCGGCGGCGGCAATCCGACCGACGCCTGCGGCCTGCAGTATGACGGCGACCAGATCGGCGGCCTGCTCGGCGCGCACTATCGCGCGCGCTCCGGCCTGCCGGTCATCAACGTCGCGGGATGCCCGACCCATCCGCAGTGGGTGATCGAAACCCTGATGGCGCTCGCGGCCGACCAGTTCGACGCCAGCCAGATCGATGCGCTCGGCCGTCCGCGCTTTTATGCGGACCGCCTGGTGCACCACGGCTGCACCCGCAACGAATTCTATGAATTCAAGGCCAGCGCGGCCAAGCCTTCCGACCTCGGCTGTCTCATGGAAAACATGGGGTGCAAGGGCACGCAGGCACACGCCGATTGCGGCGCGCGTCCATGGAACGGCGAGGGCTCCTGCCTGCGCGGCGGCTACGCCTGCATCAGCTGCACCGAACCCGGTTTCGAGGAGCCGGGCCATCCCTTCCACGTGACGCCGAAAATCGCCGGCATTCCGATCGGCCTGCCGTCCGACATGCCGAAAGCCTGGTTCGTCGCACTCTCGTCCTTGTCGAAATCGGCCACGCCCAAACGCGTGCGCGACAATGCGCGGGTCGACCATCAGGTGGTCAATCCCGCCATTCGCAAGACGCGGCTGAAATGAGAGCGCCATGTCACGCCTGATCGTCGGCCCTTTCAACCGCGTCGAGGGCGACCTCGAAGTGCAGCTCGATGTCGTCGATGGCAGCGTGCGTTCGGCGCAGGTGAACGCGCCCATGTATCGCGGCTTCGAGCAGATCCTGCAGCAGAAGCATCCCTTCGATGCGATGGTGTACGTGCCGCGCATCTGCGGCATCTGTTCCGTTTCGCAATCGGTCGCCGCCGCGCGCGCACTGGCCGACGCCATGCAGGTTGCGCCACCGCCGAACGGGCTGATCGTTACCAACCTGATGCTCGCCGCGGAAAATCTGGCCGATCACCTGAGCCATTTCTACCTGTTCTTCATGCCCGACTTCGCGCGCCCCGTCTATGCCGGATTGCCCTGGCATGCGCAGGTGCGGCAGCGCTTCGCCGCGCAGCAGGGCGAGCATGCACGGCAGGCCATCGCTGCCCGCCAGCGCTGGTTCACGCTGCTGGGGACCCTGGGCGGAAAATGGCCGCATACGCAATCCATCCACCCCGGCGGCTCGGCACGCGCCATCGATGCGTCCGAACGCGTGCGCATGCTCGCGCGCATCCGCGAATTCCGCGCATTCCTGGAACGCACCCTGTTTGCCGCGCCGCTGGAGCAGATCGCCGCCCTCGACAATGAAGAAGCCTTGCGCGCGTGGCATGCAAGCGCGCCACCGGATCATGGCGATTTCCGTCTGTTTCTCACGATTGCGCAGGATGCCGGCCTCGACCGCCTCGGGCAAGGCCCGGGACTCTACCTGTCCTACGGCGCCTATCCGCAACACGATGCAACAATGCGCTTCGTACCCGGTGTCTGGGATGCCGCGCAGAAGGCGACGACTCCGCTCGATACCGCCGCGATAGAAGAAGACGCAACGCGCGCCTGGCTGTCCGACCAGGGCGGTCCGCGCCATCCGCGCGAAGGCCTGACCTTGCCGACACCGGACAAACCCGATGCCTATACCTGGAACAAGGCGCCGCGCCTCGGCGGCCGCGTACTGGAAACCGGAGCGCTGGCCCGCCAGCTCGTCAACGGCCACCCGCTGGTACGCGATGCGGCCGAGCGCTGCGGCGGCACGGTCTACAGCCGCGTGCTGGCGCGCCTGCTGGAACTCGCGCTGGTCGTGCCGGCAATGGAAAAATGGCTGGGCGCGGTGCGCATCGGCGACCCCTATTTCACGGAATCGCCTTTGCCCGACCATGCGGAAGGCACCGGCCTGACCGAAGCGGCGCGCGGCAGCCTCGGCCACTGGATCGCGATCCGCGACGGCAAGATCCTGAATTACCAGATCGTCGCGCCGACCTCCTGGAATTTCTCGCCGCGCGATGCCCAAGGCGTTCCCGGCGCGCTGGAAGCAGCGTTGGTCGGCGCACCGGTGCGCGAGGGCGAAGACACGCCGGTCGCGGTCCAGCACATCGTTCGCTCGTTTGATCCATGCATGGTATGTACTGTGCATTGAATTTTTTGTCCACGGAAAACACGGAAGACACGGAAAGAAATGAAAATCTTGTGGAAGTACGTAGCCAATAGCCAGTGTTCGTTACGTCTGTCCGAACAGACGCCAACCATGTGAAAAGATTTTTTCCGTGTCTTCCGTGATTTCCGTGGACACCCAGCTTTTCCGGACCAACAACCATGCCACAGAGCAGATCGAAAACCAAATCACCGCCGCTCCCCCAGATCGGCGCGCTGCCCAACCAGCCGCCCATCGAAGGCGTCGATGAAGCCACCTGGGTCGACGTGATCCACAAGATGGACGAGGTATATTCGCAACTGGTGCGCGACGAGATCGCCCTCGAAGAAAAGAACGAGGCGCTGGAGCGTTCGCAGCAGTTCATCTTCAGCCTGCTGTCGGCCATGTCGGATGTGCTGATCGCCTGCAACCATCTCGGCGAGATCGAGGAAACCAATGCGGCGCTGCGTGCACTGGTCGGCATCAGTGAAGCCGATTTGCACGGCATGCAGATCTACCGGCTGCTGGCCGACAGCGAAAGCGTCGAGTGCGTGCGCAAGGTGATCGAGCAGGCCGAACCACGGCGCGTGTGCGAAGTGACCGAACTCAATCTGAGCAATGCCGCGCACGGCGCCGTCCCCGTCGATGTCAATTGCACGCCACGCATAGACAGCAGCGGCAGGCATGTCGGCTACGTCTTCGTCGGACGTCCCGTGGGCGAACTCAAGCGCGCCTATCACGAACTGCGCGAGACGCACGAAGCGCTCAAGCGCACGCAGCGGCAGCTCCTGCATTCGGAAAAGATGGCATCGCTCGGCCGCCTCGTCGCTGGCGTCGCGCATGAGCTCAACAATCCGATCAGCTTTGTGCTGGGCAATGTGCATGCACTGAAGCGCTACAGCGAACGCCTCGCGACCTATGTGAACGCCTTGCACGAGCAGGGCGCGTCGCATGAGATGACCGAACTGCGCCGGCACTTGCGCATCGACCGCATCGTGGCGGACTTGCCCTCGCTGATCGAGGGAACCATCGAAGGCGCGCAGCGCACCGCCGATATCGTCAATGGGCTCAAGCGCTTCTCGGTGGTGGACCGCGAAGAGAAGACGACGGTGAACCTCGCCGCCGTGGTCGAGCGCGCCATTCACTGGGTCAGGAAGGGCACCGCACCGGAATTCACGGTGCACTGGGAAGCCGGCGAAGCCCTGAACGTCATCGGCAACGCCGGCCAGCTCCTGCAAGTGCTGATGAACCTGATTCAGAACGCCTATGACGCCGCTGCGGCAGCGCACGTGACGCAACCGCAACTCTGGATCTCCGCGCACAAGGATGCGCAGCATGTGACGCTGATGCTGCGCGATAACGGCCCGGGCATTCCCCCCGAACACATGTCGCAGATCTTCGATCCCTTCTTCACCACCAAGCCGGTGGGCAAGGGCACCGGGCTCGGCTTGTCGATCAGCTACGGCATCATCGAACAGCACGGCGGCAAGATGTACGCGCGCAATGTGGTCGGCGGCGGCGCGGAATTCGTGATCGAGTTGCCGGTCGCGGCGGAGCGGTGCTGAAGGGCCGGGCCGGCTTTCATTCAAGTCCCGGTTCGGTGTACCCTCTCACCATGGAACACGCACACTCCCACGAATCCTTTCCCGCCGCCCGCTTCATCAAGGAAATCGGCCGCGGCAAGAAAGGCGCGCGCAGTATGTCGCGCGACGACGCTTCTCAACTTTATGCTGCCATGCTCGACGGCCGCGTTTCCGATCTGGAACTCGGTGCCATCGTGATGGCGATGCGCATCAAGGGCGAGTCGGTCGACGAGATCGCCGGTTTTCTCGATGCCGCCGAAGCATCGTTCACCAAGCTCGCCGCGCCCGATGGTGAGCACGCGCCCGTCGTGATACCCAGCTACAACGGTTCGCGCCACATGGCGAATCTGACACCGCTGCTGGCCTTGCTGCTTGCACAACGCGGCGTGCCGGTGCTGGTGCATGGCGTGACGACCGATCCGGGCCGGGTAACGACCGCCGAGATTCTCCAGGCGCTCGGTTATTCCTTCGCTCAAACGGTGCAGGAAGCGCAACAAGGCTTCGCGCGACGGGAGCCGGTCTTCATGCCGATCGAAGCGCTCGCGCCGCGCATGGCGCGTTTGCTGGCGCTGCGTCGCGTACTGGGCGTGCGCAGTTCGACCCACACACTGGTCAAGATTCTCCAGCCGTTCTCCGGCCCGGCGCTGCGCCTGACTTCATACACGCATCCGGAATACCTCGAGATGCTGAGCGCCTATTTTTCCAGCGCCGCACCGGTCGCGCGCGGCGACGTGTTCCTGATGCGCGGCACCGAGGGTGAAACAGTCGCCAATGCCAAGCGCGCGCAGCAGATCGAATGGTTCCACGAGCATGAACGCACGATCCTGGTGCAAAAAGAAGGCCCCGTGGACGAACTGCCCCCATTACCGCCCTCAAGTGATGCAGAAACGACGGCAAAATGGATCAGGGACGCGCTCAAGGGCGATCAACCCGTCCCGCAACCCATCGCCGATCAGGTGGAACACTGTTTGCATGTAACAAGACGTCTACATGCAAACAAGGTGTTCCATGACGAGCCCCGCTAAAGTCTTTCTCGTCGGCGCCGGTCCCGGCGATCCGGAGCTGCTCACGCTCAAGGCAGTGAAGGCGATCGGCAAGGCCGACGTGCTGTTGGTCGACGACCTTGTCAATCCCGACATCCTCGCGTTCGCCCGGCAGGAAGCCCGCATCATCCACGTCGGCAAGCGCGGCGGCTGCCAGTCCACGCCGCAGGAATTCATCGAACGCCTCATGATCGCCGAAGCCCGCGCCGGCCAGGTTGTTGTCCGCCTGAAGGGCGGCGATCCCTTCATCTTCGGACGCGGCGGCGAAGAGCGCGCGCATCTGCAGGCAGCGGGCATCGATGTCGAAGTTGTCAACGGCATCAGCAGCGGCCTGGCTGCACCGGCGTCGATCGGCGTCCCGCTGACGCATCGCGACTGGAGCCAGGGCGCGGTCTTCGTGACCGGCCACGGCAAGACGCCGGACGCCGATCCCGACTGGGCAACGCTGGCGAGGCTCGACATGACGCTCGTCATTTACATGGGTGTCGCGCGTTGCCGTGAAATCCAGACAGCCCTGCTCGCCGGCGGCAAGTCTGCTACCACGCCGGTTGCCGTGATTCAAGCGGCGACGTCGGACGCGCAGGCGCAATTGATTACCACTCTCGGCGCATTGCCGCAGGCGCTGGCCGCATCCTCGCTCGGCAGCCCGAGCATCATCGTGATCGGCGATGTCGTGCGTTGTGCGTCGCAGGACATGATCCCCGGCCTGGATCAGCGCACCGCCTGATTCGCGCTTCCTGCATGGGACGGCCTCTCCGAGCGGAGCAGGCCGTCTTATCGCATCCCGCTCCCGCGAACGCCGCGACGTTTGACGCATTTTCCTGCTCGCTCGCCACTCATTACATGGCTGACAACCGATTCCACAAAAAAGTGCAATACGGAATTTTTAATAGGAACTTTATTACTTGCCTGCTGACAAAAGCTTTGCAGTTCCTAATGTCTCGGCCGCGACATCATTATTAGCAAGAGGAGTTCAGAGTCGCCGTTTGATTTTTCGATGCCATGGTGCCGGGCGTGCAGCACGCGTTTTGCGTTTCAAGATTCGCTTGCGATTTTCCATCCCTGCATTCGTCATCGATTTCAAGCGGATTTCTGATCTCACTCCTGTATTAAAAACATTTCAATCTGGGAGAATCCATGTCGTGGACGCTACCGCCATTTGACCTGGCGCAGCCACTGCAGTGGAACGCGCTGTTGTTGTTCGGCAGCCTGTTATTGTTGGGTATGATCGGCGGCCATCTGGTCGCAAAAAATTCCTGGATACCTCGCATCACCGGTTATCTGCTGGTCGGGATGATTCTCGGCACCGGCGGCCTGGACTGGCTGTCGGGTGACCTGCTGAAACTGTCGAATGTCTTCGCCGACATCGCGCTCGCACTGGTCGCCTATCAACTCGGCCGCTACGTCGATATCGGCTGGCTGCGTCATGAAAAATGGCTGGTGGCCACGGTCGTCGCCGGCTCCGCCTTGTGTTTCCTGTTCGTCTGGGGCGCGCTGGAAGCGCTCGGCGTTGCACGTCCGCTCGCCATGCTGGCCGGCGTGTTCGCCATCGGTACTGCACCCGCGGTCGTGATGGTCGTCGTGCGCGACCTCGGTGCCGAAGGGCACATCACGCGGCGCCTTGCCGCGATGACCGCCTTGAACAATCTGGTGGCGCTTCTGTCTGCCTATATCGTCTTGCCGCTGGTCGCTACCGATGCCGACATTCCCTTGCAGACCTTGTTGGCGAGCACCTTGTATTCGGTGTTCGGTTCGGCCTTGCTTGCCTACCTGACCTATCGCCTGATGATGCCGCTGGCGCGCCTGCTCGGCCGCGAGCGCAGCCGCCAGTTCGTGCTGGTGATCGCCATCATCACGCTCACGATCGGCGCGGCGCATGCGTTGCGTCTGCCGGTGCTGCTGACCATGCTGATCTTCGCCATCCTGTCCAAGAACCTGGACCTGCAGTACGACTTGATGGAACTCGAATTCGGCGTTGCCAGCGAGCTGTTCATCGTCATGCTGTTCATGACGGTCGGCGCATCCATCCATGTCTCCGAGCTGGTTGCGATCGGCGGCTCGGTCGCGGTGCTGATCGGCGCGCGCTTTGCCGCCATGGCATGCAGCATCTTTGCGTTCGCACGCCCGGCGAAACTGAAATGGCGGCAGGCAGGCTTGCTCACCCTCGGCGCGCTGCCGATGGCGGAAGCAAGCCTGGTGCTGGGACAGATTTCCGCCGTCTATCCGCACACCGCGGCAGCGGTGGCGCCGCTGCTCGCCGGCAGCCTCATCGTGCTTGAACTGTTCGGCCCGATCGCGACGCAATTTGCACTGATCAAGTCCGGCGAGAGCGGACGCGAATAAGCGACTAAATAATGAAAACCAAGGAGAGACACATGGGCATCCTGCCTTTCACATCCTCGACACCCTTCACGATGGGCATCGAGCTTGAACTGCAACTCGTGAACCGCCGCAATTACAACCTCGCGACCGACGCGCTCGACCTGCTGGCATGGATCGAGCCGCGCAAGCTGCAGGACCAGATCAAGCTGGAAATCACGCAAGGCATGATCGAGCTGAATTCCGGCATCCATACCCGTGTCGACGAATTGCTCGCCGAGTTGAAAGACCTGCGCTCGGCCTTGCTGCGAGGCGCGCAGCGGCTGAACATCGACGTCGCCGGCGGCGGCGCGCATCCCTTCCAGAGCTGGAGCGAGCAGCGCATCACGCCGAGCGAACGTTTCCATCACATTCATCGCAGGTATGGCTATCTTGCCAAGACATTCACCGTGTTCGGCCAGCATATTCATATCGGCGTTGCCAATGGTGACGACGCCTTGTACCTGACGCACGGATTCTCGCGCTTCGTGCCGCACTTCATCGCATTGTCGGCCGCATCGCCGTTCTACCAGGGCGTCGACACCGCCTTCGACTCCTCGCGCAGCAACGTGGTCCGAGCGTTCCCGCTGGCCGGCACAGTACCCGTGCTGACCAAGTGGAGCGAATTCGAGAGCTATTACGATGAATTGATGCAGCTCGGGATCATCGGCAGCATGAAGGATTTTTACTGGGACATCCGCCCCAAACCCGAATACGGCACGGTCGAGATCCGTGTATGCGACACGCCGCTGACGCTGGAGCATGCGGCGCTGCTCGGCTGCTACGCGCAACTGCTGGCGCGCTGGCTGCTGACCGAACGGCCGATCACCATCGACGAGGATTTCTATCTGCTGTATCAGTACAACCGTTTCGAAGCCAGCCGCTACGGACTCGACGGCGAGATCGCGCAGCAGTCCGCGGACAAGACCTCGGCCAAGCAATCGATTTACGTCAGCATCCTGAACCGACTGCAGGATCTGAAACGCTACGCGCAGAACGACGCCGACTTGCAGGCGCTCAAGAAGCTGCGCCACATGGCCTACGAACGTCTCAACGATGCAACCTGGCTGCGCGACACCTACAAGCAGCGCGGCTCGCTCAATGACGTGATGCGTCTTTCATCGGAGTTATGGATGAAGCATTCGTCGTCGCCGTGCTTCCATTAGTTACAATCACGGCTTGTTCCGATTGATACAAGCCATGGCAAACCAGTTTGATGTAGCAGTAATCGGCGCCGGCGCGGCGGGCATGATGTGCGCCGCCGTCGCCGGTCAGCGCGGCAAGAAGGTCGTGCTGATCGACCACGCCAGCCGGCTTGCGGAGAAGATCCGCATTTCCGGCGGCGGCCGCTGCAATTTCACGAACCTGCATGCCGGCCCGCAGAATTTCATCTCGAATAACCCGCACTTCTGCCGCAGCGCGCTGGCGCGCTACACGCCGCAGGATTTCCTTACGCTGGTCAAGCGTTACCGCATCGCCTATCACGAGAAGCACAAGGGGCAGTTGTTCTGCGACCATTCCTCGGAGCAGATCATCGACATGCTCAAGGCCGAATGCGATCTGGGCCATGTAGCGTGGCGCATGCCCTGCAGGATCGAAGCCATCGGCAAGCAGGGCGAGGCTTTTCGGCTCGATACCGACGCCGGCGTGCTGCTGGCCGATAATGTCGTGATCGCCACCGGCGGCTTGTCGATTCCCAAGATCGGCGCCACCGATTTCGCCTTCCGCATCGCAAAGCAATTCGGCCTCAAGCTGGTCGAACCGCGTCCCGCGCTGGTGCCGCTGACCTTCGACCATGCCGCCTGGGAGCCTTTTGTTCCGCTGGCAGGGATCGCCCTCGAGCTCGACATCGAAACCGGCGAGAAAAAGTCGCGCGCGCATTTTCGCGAGGACTTGCTGTTTACCCATCGCGGCCTGTCCGGTCCGGCGGTCCTGCAAATATCGAGCTTCTGGGAACCGGGCGCGCCGCTGATTCTGAACCTGCTGCCGGAAACCGATGTCGCGCAGACCCTGATCGAAGGCAAGGGCACGTTCAAGAAGAATCTCGGCAACCTGCTGGCGCAGTGGATGCCCGCGCGTCTCGCGGAAGGCTGGCTGCTGGCAAACGGATTCAAGCCGGATGCGCGGCTGGCCGACATGCAGGACAAGGCCCTGCGCAAGCTGGGCGAATCGCTCAATCGCTGGGTCATCATCCCGAACGGTTCCGAAGGCTACAAGAAAGCCGAAGTCACGCGCGGCGGCGTGGACACCCGTGAACTGTCGCAGCAAAGCATGATGGCCAACAAGGTGCCGGGCCTGCACTTCATCGGTGAAGCCGTCGACGTGACCGGCTGGCTGGGCGGATACAACTTCCAGTGGGCATGGGCATCCGGCACGGCGGCAGGTTTGTCGATTTGATATGTTTGCACATAAGCGACGCTTCGAATGACAGGCTTTGCAATGCCTTGTTGAGCGTGTTATACTTTGAGTCTTTCCCTAAAAACCCTCGGTTTGAGTTTACATGACCACAATTCGCCTTAAAGAAAACGAGCCTTTCGAAGTCGCCATGCGTCGCTTCAAGCGCACCATCGAGAAAACCGGTCTGCTGACCGAGTTGCGTGCGCGCGAGTTCTACGAGAAGCCGACTGCCGAGCGCAAGCGCAAGCTCGCCGCTGCCGTGAAGCGCCACTACAAGCGCATCCGCAGCCAGCAATTGCCGAAGAAACTGTACTGATTTTTGCTGCCGCACGTTGTGTGCGGTATGGCGTGCAAACCCGCTCCGGAAGAGTTCCCGCAGCGGGTTTTGGCGTTTCATGTGGCAAATAAAGCTACTGCGCGGGCTGATTTTCGCTCTGTGGTGCTCGCCGTACGCCAGTACGGCTGCGCTCCTCGAACGAAACTCAACCCGCTCGCTACGCTTTCTTTGCCACATGTCCCATTGGCGGAACTCGCATTGGAGAGAAAAAATGAGCCTCAAAGAGCAGATTACCGAAGACATGAAGGCCGCGATGCGCGCCAAGGACAGTGCGCGGCTCGGGACGATCCGCATGCTGACTGCCGCGATGAAGCAGAAGGAAGTCGATGAGCGTATCGAGCTGAACGACGCGCAGGTCCTGGCGATCATTGAAAAGATGATCAAGCAGCGCAAGGACTCCATCACCCAGTTCGAAGCCGGCGGCCGCCAGGATCTGGCCGATGCCGAAAAGGCCGAAGTTGCGGTGCTGTCTGCTTACATGCCGGCCGCGATGTCGGAGGCGGAAATCCAGGCGGAAGTGGCCGCGGCCGTCGCGGCAAGCGGAGCTGCCGGTCCGCAGGACATGGGCAAGGTGATGGGCGTGCTCAAGCCGAAGCTGGCCGGTCGTGCCGATATGACCACAGTCTCCGGCCTGGTCAAGGCAGCCTTGTCCAAAGCCTGAGGTATTCCGGGCGGGGCGGTTTAAAAAGCCCGCTTCGTCCCCATTTTCGGTTCATGTCCGCACCCGGCGATCGGGTGCGACAATGATCGAATCGACTCCTCGACAGCTACCCGGGACAATCCGTATTTCGCCGTGATTCCACAGACCTTCATTCAGGATTTGCTCAACCGGGTCGACATTGTCGATGTGGTCGGCCGCTACGTGCAACTGAAGAAGGGCGGCGCCAACTTCATGGGCCTGTGCCCATTCCATAACGAAAAATCCCCCAGCTTTACGGTCAGTCCGACCAAGCAGTTCTATCACTGCTTCGGGTGCGGCGCGCATGGCACCGCGATCGGCTTCCTGATCGAGTATTCCGGCCTGGGCTTCGTCGAGGCGGTGAAAGACCTCGCGCAGGGCGTCGGCATGATCGTGCCCGACGAGGATCGCCTGCCGCCCGCGCAGCGCGCGGAAGTGCAGGCGAAGAGCCTTGCCCTGTCCGAGGTGATGAGCAAGGCTTGCGACTTCTACCGCCATCAACTGCGCGGCGCGCAGCCGGCCATCGCCTATCTCAAGAATCGTGGCCTGACCGGTGAAATCGCCGCGAAATTCGCACTCGGTTATGCGCCCGACGGCTGGGACAGCCTGCGCGGCGTTTTCCCCGACTATGATTCCCCCGCCCTGGTCGAAGCTGGCCTCGTGATCGACAAGAGCGAGGAAGAGGGGCATGGGCGCAAGCGTTATGACCGCTTCCGCGATCGCATCATGTTCCCCATTCGCAACACCAAGGGGCAGGTGATCGGTTTCGGCGGACGCGTGCTGGACGGCGGCGAGCCCAAATACCTGAATTCCCCGGAAACCCCGCTGTTTCAAAAAGGGCATGAGTTGTACGGCTTGTTCGAAGCGCGCCAGGCGATACGCGATGCCGGCTACGTGCTGGTGACCGAGGGTTACATGGACGTGGTCGCACTCGCGCAGCTCGGTTTTCCGCAAGCCGTGGCGACGCTCGGCACCGCCTGTACCGCGACGCATGTGCAGAAGCTGCTGCGCCAGACTGATCACGTCGTCTTCAGCTTCGACGGCGATGCAGCCGGCCGCCGCGCCGCGCGGCGCGCACTCGATGCCTGTCTGCCGCACGCCACGGACAACAAGACCCTGAAATTTCTCTTTCTGCCCACCGAGCACGACCCGGACAGCTACATCCGCGAGCTCGGTACGGAAGCCTTCGAGCAGCAGGTGCGCAACGCCATGCCCTTGTCGCAATTCCTGCTCAACGAAGTGACCCAGGATGTCGACTTGAATACCTCGGAAGGACGGGCGCGGGCCCAGTTCGATGCCAAGCCGCTGCTGCAGGCCATGCCACCCTCGTCGCTGCGCCTGCAGATCGTGCGCCGTCTGGCCCAGGTAACGCAGACGACCCCGGCCGAAATCGAGGCGCTGTTCGAGCTGGCGCAGCCGGTCGCGCGCACCAAGATTGCACCGCCGCGCACCAAACGCACGCCGCCGATGGGCCTGGAGCGGCAAATGATCCGCCTGCTGGTCGCCCATCCATCGCTGGCTTCCGGGATTGATCAATCGGCAATGGATGCCACCGCCCAGCTTGCTCCGGACAATGCCGAGATGCTGCGGCAACTGGTCGAGGCCTGCCTCGCGCTCGGCCCGCAGGCCAATTTTGCGGCGCTGGCCGAACAGCTTCGTGCAATAAACAACGATTTTGACCCCCTGATCGCCGAAATTGCTGCAGAAAGCGAGTCGGATGCCGAAGCTGCGCGCCTTGAGCTTGTCGGCGCGGTGCGGCAGACTAAAATGCAAGTAATCAAGGCGGAGATGGATCGCTTGGCAGCCACCGGGTTGGCGACCGAGGAGACGCGTACACGATATCGCGAACTGATGCAACAACAAGAGCAACTCCGGCAGCAAGCCGCGGTCGAAAGCATACCGCGGTAATTTGCCCCAATGCCTTTGTGATGGAGAAACGTTGCTCTCTGTGGTATAATTTAAAGCTTTTGATTCAAGACCTTAGGTAAGATCGTTTGCCTGACCGGGTTCATAAGTCACAGAACGAATTACCAAGGATGTCGCGCGGGCGAATGCCGAAGCCAGTACAGATTCATCGGCTCCACCAAGCGCAATTCACTCGGCGCACGAGAGCAAACCAGTTGGTATTGATTCCATGGCAAACGCAATGAAAAAACCCGCGAAAACGACTGTTACCGCAAAAAAAGCGAAATCGGCTGCAACTAAACCGGCCTCGACCAAGTCGATGGCAAAGCCTGCCGTGAAGAAGACCGCTGTTGCCAAGCCTGCAAGCAAGGCAAAAACCTCGATCAAGGCCGCGACGAAAACCGTTGCCAAAGCAGCACCGAAAACCGCTGCAAAAGCAAGCTCGCCGAAGGCGAAATCTTCATCCCGAGTTGCCGCCAAACCGGCCGCTCCCGAGAAATTGAAAGCACCCGTGACGACCAAGAAACCCGAACCGAAGACCGCGAGCAAGGCCACGAAGGTGGCGGCAAAAACCGAGCCCAAGTCCGAAAGCAAAGTAATGGCGGTCAACCAGACTACCGATGCGGCAGCATTGGCGGCGATTGACACGTCCAGCTACGTGTTGCCGGCAGTGAAAGTGCCGGGCCGCCGTGGCCGCAAGCCCAAGGAATTCCAGCCGGAGAATGACGAGGTCGCCGCACTGAACGCCGTCGAGCGCGCGGAACTCAAGGCCGCCGACAAGGCAAAGGCGAAGGATCGCAAGGCCAAGGAAAAGGCTTTGCTGAAGGACGCATTCTCTTCCGATACCGAAGCGAGTGAGGAAGAGCTCGAGCAGCGCCGCCAGAAACTCAAGACACTGATCAAGCTCGGCAAGGACCGCGGCTTCCTCACGTATTCTGAAATCAACGACCACCTGCCCGAAAACATCGTCGATCCGGAAGCCATCGAAGGCATCATCGGCACGTTCAACGACATGGGCATCGCCGTCTACGAACAGGCACCTGACGCCGAGACGTTGCTGCTGTCCGATAACGTGGCCACCGTCGCCACCGACGATGACGCCGAAGCTGCGGCAGAAGCCGCGCTGTCGACCGTCGATTCCGATTTCGGCCGCACCACCGATCCGGTCCGCATGTACATGCGTGAAATGGGCTCGGTCGAACTGCTGACGCGCGAAGGCGAAATCGAAATTGCCAAGCGCATCGAAGAAGGCCTGAAGGACATGATCCAGGCCATCTCCGCCTGCCCGACCACGATCGCCGAAATTCTCGCCGCGGCCGACCGCGTGTCCAAGGAAGAAGTGAAGATCGACGAAATCGTCGACGGCCTGGTTGATCCGAACGCGGGCGAGGATGTCGCGGCCGCTTCCGCCTCTGCTTCCGACGATGAAGAAGTCGACGACGAGGAAGAGGAAGAAGAGGAAGAAGAGGAAGAAGACAACAGCGGCGGCGCCGCTGCCGGCTTCTCTGCGGAACAGCTGGAACAGTTGAAGCGCGACTCGCTGGCGAAGTTCGAGGAAATCTCCTCGCAGTTCGACAAGATGCGCAAGGCCTACGAGAAGGAAGGCTACAACTCCAAGCCCTACGTCAAGGCACAGGAAACCATTTCGAACGAGCTGCTCGGCATTCGCTTCACCGCGAAATTCGTCGAGAAGCTGTGCGACACCTTGCGTGGCCAGGTCGATGAAGTGCGCCACATCGAGAAGCAGATCCTCGAAGTCGCCGTCAACAAGTGCGGCATGCCGCGCACCCACTTCATCCGTGTCTTCCCGGGCAATGAAACCAATCTCGACTGGGTCGACGCCGAAATCGCCGCCAGCTTGCCCTACAGCGCCGTGCTCGGCCGTAACGCGCCGGCCATCAAGGAACTGCAGCAGAAACTGATCGACCTGCAAGCACGCGTCGTTCTGCCGCTGCCCGACCTGCGCAACATCAACAAGAAGATGGCTGCCGGCGAAATGAAGGCCCGCAAGGCCAAGCGCGAAATGACCGAGGCCAACCTGCGCCTCGTGATCTCGATCGCGAAGAAATACACCAACCGCGGCCTGCAATTCCTCGACCTGATCCAGGAAGGCAACATCGGCCTCATGAAGGCGGTGGACAAGTTCGAATATCGCCGCGGCTACAAGTTCTCGACCTATGCGACATGGTGGATCCGTCAGGCCATCACGCGCTCGATCGCCGACCAGGCGCGCACCATCCGTATTCCGGTGCACATGATCGAAACGATCAACAAGATGAACCGCATCTCGCGCCAGATCCTGCAGGAAACCGGCGCCGAGCCGGATCCGGCAACGCTGGCGATCAAGATGGAAATGCCGGAAGACAAGATCCGCAAGATCATGAAGATCGCGAAGGAACCGATCTCCATGGAAACGCCGATCGGCGACGACGACGATTCCCATCTTGGTGATTTCATCGAAGACAACAACACGCTGGCCCCGGCCGACGCGGCCCTGCATGCATCGATGCGCGGCGTGGTCAAGGACGTGCTCGACTCGCTGACGCCGCGCGAAGCCAAGGTGCTGCGCATGCGCTTCGGCATCGAAATGTCGACCGACCACACGCTGGAAGAAGTCGGCAAGCAGTTCGACGTCACCCGCGAGCGCATCCGTCAAATAGAGGCAAAAGCGCTGCGCAAGCTGCGCCATCCGTCGCGCTCTGACAAGCTGAAGAGCTTCCTCGAAGGAAGTTAATCGGATAACATTGTCAAAACACTTGGGCGGGTAACACCGCCCAAGTTTTTGGCAGCTTCAACAGGGCCTCTAGCTCATGCTTGGTTAGAGCAGCGGACTCATAATCCGTTGGTGCCGTGTTCGACTCACGGGAGGCCCACCAGTAAAATCAAAGGCTTATAGTGGAAACACTATAAGCCTTTTTCTTTGCAGGTGCCTGATGGTACTTCTCAAATTTCCTGTGGCCCGAAAATCTCAGGACAGGTCACTTTCGTGAGAAGAAGCTCACGCAGCTGTGGTACTGCCCAGTCCACGAATGCGCGTACTCGAGAAGACAGCAGGCGGGAATGTGGATAGACAAGATGGATTGGCAAAGGCGCAGGTTCGTATTCGGTCAACACCTGTACCAGTTTTCCGACCTCGAGTAATTTATGCACCTGATACGCGAGAAAGCGCCCGTATCCGAGTCCGTTCGCACAGGCGTCAAGCGCGGAGTCGCACTGGTTCGTAGTGAACGTGGCGTTGATCTTTACCCGCTGAGGCAGCCCTTCATGCCGGAATTCCCACTCCCCTCCATTTGACGAAAGCCCGGTAAAGTGAATGCAGCTTTGGTGCGCAAGCGCGGCAGGCGTGCGGGGAGTCCCATGGTGTGCGAGGTAGCTCGGGCTGGCGCAGACGATGGTGCGGGTCGAGCCTAAAGGAACCGCGACGAGCGATGAGTCGGGCAGGGGACCGATCCGGATCGCAACATCGATACCTTCCTCCAATAAATCGACGACGCGGTCGAGAAGTAGCAACTCCGCTCGCATTTCCGGATAGGCGCTGAGAAACCCCGTAACCGCAGACGCCACATGCAACCGGCCAAACATGACCGGGGCCGTGATTGATATCTTGCCCGACGGTTTCAACTGACGCGCCGAGAGGGCCGCCTCCATCTCTTCGATTTCGACCAGCAAGTCCTGGCAGCGCTCGAAATATTCCCGCCCCTCGTCCGTCAGCGCAATACGGCGTGTTGTGCGATTCAGCAGCCGTATTCCCAAGGTTTCTTCCAAGGCGGAGAGCGAGCGTACCACCGACGTCAGCGAGGTATCCAGCCGTTCGGCGGCGCTGGTAAGACTGCCTGCCTCCACAATCCGGACGAATGTTGTCATGGCTCGAAGTTTATCCATCAGATGATATTAAACCGATTTTCGGATTTATCTATTGCGTTTTGATCTATTTATTCCGGCTATCGATTCTATCAATATTGATCTGTTACTTTTCCACATATGGTCTTTGGAGAAATCGAGATGTCCCGCCGTCATTTTGCAGAAGTCATGTTTACTCAGAGCGTCAAGACGACACAGCGTCGATATGACGGCTACGAGCTTCCCGTTGTGCCAACGGAGGGTGCGGCAGTGGAATTCGGCGTTCGCGAGAGGGAATACATTCTGGCCCGGGACAGCTTTTATCTTGCGACGGTGAGCGAAACCGGCTGGCCGCACGTTCAGCATCGCGGTGGTTCTCCAGGTTTTCTCAAGGTCTTGGGTTCGGATATCCTCGGTTTCGCCGACTATCGGGGCAATCGTCAGTATGTCAGTATTGGCAACCTGCGGTACAACGATAAGGCTGCGCTCATCCTGGTTGATTATCCCAACCGTCGCCGGCTGAAGATCCTTGGGCGCGTGCAAGTGGTCGACACGGTCGATGCATCACCCGAATTGATCGCCGCAGTGCTCCCGCCATTCATTGAAATTCCCGTTGAACGCGTCTTGCTGATCACGGTGGCCGCGTTCGACTGGAATTGCTCTCAACAGATTGCCCCTCGTTATATCGAAAGCGAAATGCTTTCATGTTGATGCACCCATCTTGATTTGCCCAACCCACTCTCAAGGAAAGATATATGAAGCTATACGACCTGGAACTGTCCGGTAATTGCTACAAGGTCCGTTTGTTTGCAGCCTTGGCGAAAATTCCTCTCCAAATTGTCGCGGTCGATTTCCTCGCGGGAGAGCACAAGCAACCGCCACTCATCAATCTGAATCCCTGGGGTGAGATTCCGATTCTTGCGGATGGCGATGTAGTGCTACGCGACTCTCACGCGATTCTCGTCTATCTTGCCGCGAAGTACGGCGACGAAACCTGGTTACCCAAGGATGCCGCAGGCATGGCGCAAGTGGTTCAATGGCTCTCGACTTCTGCCAATGAAGTGCAGAACGGACCTGGAGCTGCCAGGCTGGTCGACAAATTCGGGTATGCAATTGACAAGGCGGATACGCTCAAGCGCTCTGCTCATATTCTTCCACTGATCGATGCGCATCTGAGCAGGCACCGCTGGCTTGCCATGGAGCGCCCCACTATCGCCGACTGCGCAGTCATGCCCTACGTTGCACTTGCACCGGAAGGCGCGGTCTCACTAGAGCCATATCCACACATTCGCCGATGGATAGGACGAATCAAGGAATTGCCGGGTTTCGTGCCGATGCCGGGTATTTGACTTGTTGCTGAAAACAATCTCGTACAGCCGGAATCGGCGTAATCACCTCTCCGGCTGAAGCGACAAAATTGATGCACGCCATGATCGAGCGGTTTTCGGCATGGCGTTCCATTCAACGCTGCGTTCAACCCGGCTCAGCGAGTGGCGGCTCGGGCAAAGCCACTGAAGCGGCACCCAAGTGATTTGACGGATAAGGGATCGCTGATCGCGCTTTTGATGGCGAGCGTAGCATGAGTTGGCTCGGCGACGATCGGTCGGTTTCCGGGAGACCATCAACGCGATCCGTAACCCAAGCAGAAAAATTCGCCTTTAAAGATGCATTCAAAATGAATCTTATGGTAAAGTGTCGTTATCCAGTTACTGGACTTAATTCAGACGAACCCGAGGAACTCACATGAAATCTGAAACTCTTTCCCTGGCAGGCGCATTGGATGAAGCTGGCGCCCTGATCGTTGCACGCGTGCTCAACTCCGTCAAAGGCGTGAGCAAGGTTGGTATCGAGACCGCGGCGGCGAAGATCAATATCGACTTCGACGACGACGTGACGTCGCTTCAAGAATTGCGCACGACCTTGCAGCAAGCGGGCGTGACCCTGAAGAAAGTTGCGCACGGCGAAGAAGGCATGTGCTGCGGAAGCTGCGGCGGCTAAGTTGAACGTGGTGCAACGCATGCGCTTGCACTATCCGCCGGACGCCCTATGCTGATTCTTGTCGGCGAAGTGATGTTCGTTTAACACATTCGCTTTTCCATCGGGAAAATCCCAGGCAATTTCCCTTCCCTGGGATTTTTAAACGATGTTTACAGGACTAAATCGGTACTGATTAAGGAGTGGGCACAAGACCATGTTAAGGCTGAGCAAGATGGCCGACTACGGCACTGTGGTTCTGACCGCGATGATCAGCGAGCCGGAGCGCAGTCGCAGTTCGGCCGAGATCGCCGCTGCCATCCATGTGCCGGCGCCGACGGTCAGCAAGATTCTCAAGATGTTGACGCGCGGCGGGCTGGTGATGTCCTTGCGCGGTGCGAAGGGTGGTTATCTGCTGTCGCGTCCGCCGCAGCAGATTTCGATGGCGGATGTCATTTATGCGATGGACGGGCCGATCGGCATGACGGAGTGCAGCGTCACTCCCGGCCTGTGCGTGCAGGAAACCGGATGTGCGGTGCGCGCCAACTGGCAACGCATCAATCGCGCCGTGCTGGGCGTGCTGCAGGACATTACGCTGGACCAGATGGTACAGCCGCTTGTGCGGCCGGACATGCAGAAGATCGATGCCAGCGAGATCACATTGAAGCGGTCGGTGAAGTCGGCTGCCGCTGGGTTTAACGGAACATAGGAAGGACATCATGGCAGAAGCAGTCACCGCACTGGACGAAATGATCGGCGGCGAATATCGACATGGTTTCGTCACCGAACTGGAAACCGATACCGTGCCGCGCGGCTTGAGCGAGGATACGATTCGCTTGATCTCGGCGCGCAAGAAGGAGCCGGAATTCATGCTGGAGTGGCGCCTGAAGGCGTATCGGCACTGGCTGACGATGACCGAGCCGAAGTGGCAGGCCGTCAAGTTTCCGGCCATCGATTACCAGGACATCATTTACTACTCCGCGCCGAAATCGATGAAGGACGGCCCGAAGAGCCTCGACGAGGTCGATCCGGAATTGCTGCGCACTTATGAAAAACTCGGCGTGCCGCTGCACGAGCGCGAGCGTCTTGCGGGCGTCGCGGTGGATGCGGTGTTCGACAGCGTCTCCGTTGGCACGACCTACAAGGACAAGCTGGGCGAACTGGGCATCATCTTCTGCTCCTTCTCCGAAGCCGTGCAGGAGCATCCGGAACTGGTGAAGAAATACCTCGGCTCGGTGGTGCCTTCTTCCGACAACTTCTATGCGGCGCTCAACTCGGCAGTGTTCTCCGACGGTTCGTTCTGCTACATCCCGCCGGGTGTACGCTGCCCGATGGAGCTGTCCACCTATTTCCGCATCAACGCGAAGGACACCGGGCAGTTCGAACGCACGCTGATCATCGCCGACGAAGGCGCGTATGTGAGCTATCTCGAAGGTTGCACGGCGCCGATGCGCGACGAGAACCAGTTGCATGCGGCCGTGGTGGAGCTGGTCGCGCTGGACAACGCGAAGATCAAGTATTCGACGGTGCAGAACTGGTATCCCGGCGACAAGAACGGCGTGGGCGGCATCTACAACTTCGTGACCAAGCGCGGCGATTGCCGCGGCGCGAATTCGCATATCTCCTGGACGCAGGTCGAGACCGGTTCGGCCATCACCTGGAAGTATCCGAGCGTGCTGCTGCGCGGCGAGAATTCGACCGGCGAGTTTTATTCGGTGGCGCTGACCAACAATTATCAGCAGGCCGATACCGGCACCAAGATGATTCATCTCGGGCGCAACACGCGCAGCACCATCGTGTCGAAGGGCATCTCGGCGGGACATGGCCAGAACGCCTATCGCGGCCTGGTGAAGATCATGAAGAACGCCGAGGACGCGCGCAATCACACGCAATGCGATTCGCTTCTGCTGGGCGATCTGTGCGGCGCGCATACCTTCCCGTACATCGAGGTACGGAATCCGACCGCGAGCGTGGAACATGAGGCATCAACGTCGCGTATCGGCGAAGACCAGCTCTTCTATTGCCGCCAGCGCGGCCTGTCGGCGGAAGATGCGGTGTCGATGATCGTGAACGGCTTCTGCAAGGAAGTCTTCAAGGAACTGCCGATGGAATTCGCGGTGGAAGCACAGAAGTTGTTGAGCGTGAGCCTGGAAGGCAGCGTGGGTTAACTGAGGAAAAACAAACATGTTGAAAATCACCAATCTGCAAGCATCTGTCGAAAAGAACCCGATCCTGCGCGGTCTGAACCTGACTGTAAACGCCGGCGAGGTGCATGCGATCATGGGGCCGAACGGCTCGGGCAAGAGCACGCTGGCGCAGGTGCTGGCCGGACGCGAAAACTATGAAGTGACCGGCGGGGAAGTCCTGTTCCAGGGGCGCGACCTGCTGCCGCTGGCGCCGGAAGAACGCGCGCGCGAAGGCGTGTTCCTCGCTTTCCAGTATCCGGTCGAGATTCCCGGCGTGAGCAATGTCCATTTGCTCAAGGCTGCGGTCAACAATGTGCGCAAGCATCGCGGACTTCCCGAGCTCGATGCCATGGAATTCCTCAAGCTCATCAAGGAAAAGATGAAGCAGATGGATATGCGCGACGAGCTGCTGTACCGCTCGGTCAATGAAGGCTTTTCCGGCGGCGAGAAAAAGCGCAATGAGATTCTGCAGATGGCCTTGCTGGAGCCGAAGCTTGCGATTCTCGATGAAACCGACTCCGGGCTCGACATCGATGCGCTGCAGGTGGTCGCCAAGGGTATCAATGCGCTGCGCAGTCCGGAGCGCTCGATGATTCTCGTGACCCACTATCAGCGCTTGCTGGATTATGTGGTGCCGGATTTCGTGCATGTGCTGTCGAAGGGACGCATCGTCAAGTCCGGTGGCAAGGAACTGGCGCTGGAACTGGAAGAGCGCGGCTATGGCTGGCTGGACGAAGCCGCGCCCGCACCTGCCAAGCGCACGCCGGTACGCGCGGAGGCAAGATGATGTCCGAAGCTCGCAACCATTACCTGACCGACTTCGCGCGCGTCGTCGACCTGTTGCCAGGCAGCGGCGTGCCCTGGCTCGGACGGCTGCGCAAGAGTGCGCTGGATGTCTTTGCGCAGCGCGGTTTCCCGACGCGGCATGACGAGGAATGGAAATACACCAGCGTGGCGGCGTTTGAAAAGCAGGCATTCCGCTCCACAATTGAAAGCCGCAGCAGTGCAGGCGCAGCGGCCCTGGTGGACCGTTTTGCGGAAGGCAGCGCGTCCGATCATGTGCTGGTGTTCCATAACGGTCGTTATGCGCCGTGGCTGTCCTCCGTCGGCACGCTGCCTGCCGGCGTGAAGCTGGCCAGTCTTGCCGATACGCTCGACGTGGCGCCGGAAGTACTGGAACCCTATCTCGCGAACGAGGAACAAGCGACGGCCTTCGGTGCGCTTAATGCCGCTTTCATGGCCGACGGCGCCTACGTGCACCTGAAGCGCGGAACGGTGCTGGAAGCGCCGGTGCATTTGCTGTTCATTTCGACGGAAGAGGGCGGCGCAAATCATGCGCGCAATATCATCGTTGCCGAAGAAGGTGCGCAGGCGACGATCATTGAACACTATGCCGGGCTTGACGGTGCGGTGTACTTCACCAATGTGGTGACACGGATCTTCGCTGCCGCCAATGCGGCGGTCGCACATCACAAGCTGCAGCAGGAAGCATCGGGCGCGTTCCATGTGGCCGGCATTCACGCGCTGCAGCAGCGCGACAGCCGCCTGGAATCGCACTCGTTTTCGCTGGGCGCGACGCTGGCGCGCAACGACATCACGACGGCATTTGAGGCACCGGGATGCGACGCGATCTTCAATGGATTGTATCTGGTCGGCGGGCAGCAGCATGTGGACCACCACACGCGCATCGACCATCGCCAGCCCAACGGCACCAGCCGCGAACGCTATCGCGGCGTGCTCGACGGCCAGTCGCATGCGGTATTCAACGGCAAGGTAATCGTGCAGCCCGGCGCGCAGAAGACCAATGCATATCAGGCCAACCATAACCTGCTGTTGTCGCGCGATGCGGAAATCGACACCAAGCCGGAACTGGAAATCTATGCCGACGATGTGAAGTGCAATCACGGCGCGACGGTCGGACAGCTGGATGAAACGCAGTTGTTCTATCTGCGCTCGCGCGGCATCGACGAGGTCGTGGCGCGCAGCCTGCTGGTGCATGCCTTCGCGCATGATGTGATTGAACGCATCCGGGTCGCGTCCCTGCGGTCCCGGCTTGAACAAATCCTGCTGACGCGTCTTCCGAAGGAGGGCGGTATCGGGCAGGAGGAACGACTCGGAGAACTGTGATGAAAATGGAATCGGAAGTGTTGCGACATCCAGGCCACATCAACAGCGACGTCGCCCGCTGGCGCGAGGATTTTCCCGTGCTGCGCGAAACGATTCGCGGCAAGCCGCTGGTCTATCTCGACAACGCGGCGACGACGCACAAGCCGGTATCGGTGATCGAAGCCGAGGCTGCGTTCTATCGGCATACCAATTCCAACGTGCATCGCGGCGTGCATACGCTGAGCCAGCGTGCGACCGACCAGTATGAAGCGGCGCGCGAAAAGGTGCGGCACTTCATCAACGCGGCCAGCACCAGGGAAATCGTGTTCGTGCGCGGCACGACCGAAGCGATCAACCTGGTGGCGCAAAGCTATGCACGACCGCGCCTGACCGCGGAAGACAACATCATCGTCAGCGCGATGGAGCATCACTCCAACATCGTGCCGTGGCAGATGGTGTGCGGCCAGACTGGCGCGGAACTGCGCGTGGTACCGGTGAACGAAGCCGGCGAGCTGGATGTCGAGATGCTCGGCCACTTGATCGGTCCCGGCACAAAGCTGGTCGCGATCACGCATCTCTCGAATGCGCTCGGTACCATTACGCCGGTGAAGCGCATCATCGAGATGGCGCATGCGCATGACGTGCCGGTGCTGCTGGATGGTGCACAGGCGATTGCGCACCTTGGCGTGGATGTGCGCGAGCTTGACTGCGATTTCTATGCGTTCTCGGGACACAAGATCTTTGCGCCGACCGGCATTGGTGTCTTGTACGGAAAAGAAGCGCTGCTGGATGCGATGCCGCCTTATCAGGGTGGCGGCGACATGATCAGTTCGGTTTCCTTCGGCGAAACCCTATACAACGAGCTGCCATACAAATTCGAGGCCGGCACGCCGAATATCGCGGGCGCCATCGGGCTCGGCCACGCGCTGGATTATGTAACGTCGATCGGCATCGCGGCCATCGCCGCGCATGAGCACGATCTGCTGGCGTACGCAACCGAACTGGCGAGCGGGATCAAGGGCTTGAAGATCATCGGCACCGCGCAGCAGAAGGCCAGCATCCTTTCCTTCACGCTGGAGGGCGTGCATCCGCACGACATCGGCACCATTCTCGACCACGACGGCGTCGCGATACGCGCCGGCCATCATTGCGCGATGCCGATCATGCAGCGCTTCGGCATCAGCGGCACCGCGCGGGCGTCGTTCTCCTTGTACAACACGCGTGCCGAAGTGGATGCCCTGATCGCCGGGATCAACAAGGTACAGGAGATGTTTCAGCGATGAGTGATTTGCGTGATCTTTACCAGGAAGTGATCTTCGATCACTACAAGAAGCCGCGCAACTGTCACGCGATGGCCGATGCCAACCACGTTGCGCACGGCCACAACCGCTTGTGCGGCGATCAGTTGACGGTGTACCTGCATGTCGAAGGTGACGTGATCCAGGATGTGAGCTTTGAGGGTACGGGCTGCGCCATCTCGACCGCCTCGGCCTCGCTGATGACCGATGCGCTCAAGGGCAAGAAGCTGGACGAGGCCGCGCACCTGTTCGAGGAATTCCACCACCTGGTCACGCATGACGACGCCACGCCGGACGAGGATCTGGGCAAGCTGGAAGTGCTGGCAGGCGTGCGGGAATATCCGGCGCGCGTGAAGTGCGCCACGCTGGCATGGCACACCATGCAGGCGGCGCTGAAGGACCGGGCCGCGCCGGTCACCACCGAATGAATCCGTCATCGACACACTGAGCGAGAATCAACATGGAAGCAAGCAAGGACATACTGGCCAACGAGGCCGAATCCGGCGTGAATGAAGACGAACTGAGGTCTGACATCATCGCCGTGCTGCGCACGATCTACGACCCGGAAATCTCGGTCAACATTTTTGACCTGGGCCTGATCTACACGCTCGACATCGATCCCGAGGGCCATGTCGAAATCGAAATGACCCTGACCGCGCCGGCCTGTCCGGTAGCGGGGACCTTCCCCGGCGTGGTCGAGGGGCGCGTGGCCGAAGTGCCGGGCGTGAATTCGGTGCATGTGGAACTGGTGTGGGAGCCGCCGTGGAGCATCGATTCCATGACGGACGAAGTCAAGCTTGAACTCGGACTGTTGTAAACATCTTTCAAGGTAAAAAGACCATATGAGCTACCCGGCATTCTTCGACCAGGCGCCTGCCATCACTCTGCATGACGGGCTCTCGCAATTCCTCGGTGCGTTTTCCGACGGCTTGATTACTTACCACTACATTGACGCGGTGCGCCTGGCCGGACACTCGTGCCCGACCGTGGCCGGGGCGTACCTGATGACGCGCCGCGCGCTGGCACTGTTGTACCCGGACCAGACGCCGGAACGCGGCAAGGTGCAGGTGCGCTTTGCTTCGGCGGCCGATGAGGGCGTGACCGGGGTGATCGGAAGTGTGGTGAGTTTGATAACAGGCGCGGCAGGGCCGGGTGGCTTCAAGGGGATCGGCCGCAACTTCCGGCGTCAGGACCTGATGTATTTTTCCTGCGCGATCGAGAGCGAAGCGAGCTTCGAGCGTGTCGATACCGGTGAGTCGGTGCAGCTTGCCATGAACATGGGCCGGGTGCCGGGCGATTCGCGGGGCGGCGGCTTGTTGAGGAAACTGCTGGAAGGCGTCGCCACGCCGCAGGAAGCGGAGGAATTTGCCACGCTTTGGCAGGACCGCGTACGGCGCATCCTGATCGAGCATGCAGATGACCCGGAGTTGATCTCAGTCAATGCAGCCACAGTCTGAGGCCACGGGGAACTTGTCCCGATCAAATACTGTCGCACGGCAATCGCAAACTTGCGGCAAAATACGCTGCAAGACAACCTTTTGGATACGCCTGTGACATCTTCCCTGCCAGATATCGAACTGTCCGAAGAACTGATTCGCAAGTTCGACAAACTCGGTCCGCGCTACACGTCCTTCCCGACGGCGGACCGTTTCAACGCCGGTTTTACCGACCAGACCTACCATACCTATCTGGCGCAGCGCGCCGAAGGCCGTACCAATCCGCCCTTGTCGATCTACCTGCATTTGCCGTTTTGCGAATCGCTTTGCTATTTCTGCGCTTGCAACAAGATCATCACGCAAGACCATGAGCGCGTAACCGAATACCTGCGCTACCTCGACAAGGAAATGGCGCTGGTCGCGTCGCACATCGGCCCCGATCGCAAGACGGCACAGCTGCATCTGGGCGGCGGCACGCCGACCTTCTTCAATGCCGACGAATTGCGCCAGCTGATGGCCATGGTGGGCAAGCACTTCGAATTCACGCCCGATGCCGAACTCGGTGTCGAGATCGATCCGCGCACAGTGCGCGACGGCACGCTCGACATGCTGGCCGGCCTCGGCTTCAACCGCACCAGCTTCGGCGTGCAGGACTTCGACCCGGAAGTGCAGAAGGCGGTCAACCGCATCCAGCCGCTGGAAATGGTCGAGAAGGCCGTGAGCGACAGCCGCAAGGCGGGTTTCCAGTCCATCAACGCCGACCTGATCTATGGCCTGCCCAAGCAGACGCTGGAAAGCTTCAGCCGCACGCTCGACAGCCTGATCCAGGTATCGCCCGACCGCATCGCGCTCTACAACTACGCGCACCTGCCCAGCCGCTTCAAGGCGCAGCGTCTGATCGTGGCCGCCGACCTGCCGTCGGCCGAGGAGCGCCTGCAGATCTTCCTGATGTCGACGCGCCGCCTGCTGGAAGCGGGCTATGTGTACATCGGCCTGGATCACTTCGCCAAGCCGGATGATGAATTGAACAAGGCGCGCCTGGACAAGACGCTGCATCGCAATTTCCAGGGCTATACCACGCGCGCGGAATGCGATCTGATCGGTTTTGGCGTGTCCGCCATCGGCAAGGTCGGCAGTTCCTACAGCCAGTCAGTGCGCACGGTGAAAGCGTATTACGAGCATCTCGACCAGGGCCGCCTGCCGGTCGAAAAAGGCTTTGAACTGAGCAAGGACGACCTGCTGCGCCGCCAGATCATCATGACCCTGATGTGCAGTCTGCCGCTGGAATTTGCGGACATCAATCGCCAGTACGGGATCGATTTCGAGAGCTATTTTGCGCCCGAGATGAGCATTCTGAAGCAGTACGAGGATGCCGGCCTGATCACCATCGACCGCAGCGGAATTCGCGTCACGCCGAAGGGCCGCCTGTTCGTGCGCGCAGTCGGCATGGCATTCGACAAGTATCTGACGCAGCCGACCACGTCCACCTATTCGAAGCTGATCTAAGCACCGTGCATCCGTCGCTTACGGATGCCCGACCTTCACCACTTCAGGGGCGGCTTGCTGTCCGCCCCTGAAGAATTCCCTCACCGACGCCTGTCCCAGGCACCACAACACCGGAATCACGACAGCCAGCGTGACCAGTCCGGTACCTGCCAGCACCTGATCGTCAAGCAGATAGAAATTGCAGAGACGCGTCGACGTGTCCTGAAAGAGCATGCCGGCGATCGCCATCATCGATGCGAAATTGCCAAGGAAGAAAAGCTGAAGAATGGTGTTGGCGCGCGACAGCGACGCGGGCAGCACGAAACCGGCGACGAGCAGCGAGGCGAACTTGCCGGTCTCCATCAAGCCCGATGCGACCGCGCTGTCGAGCGCCTTGGGAATCATCCAGTAGGCACTCGCCAGCAGGAACACCGCCAAGCCGGTCAATCCATATTCGTCCCACGAACCCGCGTGGCGTGCAATGGTGCGCAGGCCGGGCAGGCGCGCCAGAAAACGGTTGAGCGAGACGCCTGCGATCAGCAGCATCGGGATCTGCACCAGCATATGGCGCGCCATGGTCTGCTCAAGCGGCTGCCTGCATGCGATGGCGATGACCAGCAGCAGGCTGCCGAGCATGGCCCATGCCGCTGCTTTCATGCTGCTGGAAAATTGGGAATGCATGGTCTTCACGACACTGCTCCATGGCGTGCGCCGGAGCGGCGCGCGGCCGCGAGTGCATGTGCCAGCGCGACCTCGGGCTGGTCATAGTCGATGATATGCGCCAGCCGTCCGTCGGGCGTCAGGATGTGGAAGGCGGCATTGTGCTGGAATTCGCCGAGCGGCGCGGGTACCACCGTGATGCCGAAGGCATCGAGCAGCTTGCTGCGCTGTTGCGTGTCCGTGATCCGCGCGAAGCGCCAGTCGCCGGCATCTGCGTGCATGCGTTTCGCATACCCGGCCAGCGCAGGCTGCCCGTCATCCGGATCGAAGCTGATGCTCAGCAGGCGGATTTGCGACTCCAGGCCGTCGGCCTTGATCCTGTCCTGAAGTTGCTGGAGTTCGGTGCCGACAACCGAACAGATGGTATTGCAGCGCGTGTAGAAGAACACCGCGATGGTCGCGCGGCCATCCTCGTGCAGCGCCTGTGCCAGCGGCAGCGCGCTGCCGTCCTCGTACTGGATCGTGGTCGCGGGAAGATGCCGCGGATGCTCCTCGATCGCCAGACGCCGCCCGTCTTCCGTCGTGAAGACGCGGAAGCCGTCCGTCACGGTGTGAACCGCGACGGCGGCGAGCGCGGCCACGAGCAGCAGCGCCAGTAATGTCTTTACCGGCGCGCCGGCATCACTTGAGTTTACCCAGCTCATCGTCACCGTTCCACGGCGTCTTGCGGTCCTTGCTTGCCTCGCGCGCGGTCTTCACCGCAGCGGCGTCGATCTTGCCCGCGCTGTTGCCGAAGTTGGAGCGCACATAGGTGAGCACTGCGGCGATTTGCGCATCGTCCAGCTTTTCACCGAAGGCCGGCATCGCGCCGTTGTAGCTCGTGCCTTTCACCGTCAGCTTGCCCGAAATGCCATGCAGCAGGATGTTGGCGGCGAGCGTGTCCTTGCCGATCACCCATTCCGACCCGGCCAGCGGCGGGAACACGCCGGGCAGGCCGGCGCCGGTGGCCTGATGGCAGGCAGCGCATTGGGCACCGAAGATCTGTGCACCATCGGCCGTGCCGCCTCCGGCCTGCGCCATCAGATCGGTCCTGGTGCGGTTGTCGCCCAGTGCGGGATCGGCATTGGGGCGCGCCATGAAGATGTAGCCGACGGCCCACAGCAGCGCGAGGCTGACGATGACGATCACCTTGCGCGGCACCGGCGTTCCGCTTTCATGCGGATCGGGATGCTCGCGCATCTGCGCGGCGGTTTGCTTGATGTCCTGAATCATGTATGAACTCCGTATGGTTTTCTTCGCAAGCGGCGCTGCTACGATTTGCTATTTATTCTTGACGTCATCCGCCGTGATGGCCGGATAAGTGTGGTCAAGTCCGAGCAGGTACTGCACCAGGTCCATCGCTTCCGGCTTGGCGATCACCACTTTGCCGGGCGGCGCGTAGCCTGGCGGCAGGTTCACCACACGGTCGCCGCTGTCGGCCTGGTCCTTGACCTCGAACAGGTAAGGGTAGGACGGCATGATGCTGCCCGGCGTATAGGCGCGCGGCTGGTAGAGGTGGCCGAGCTGCCAATCGGCGCTCGGCTGGCGCGCTCCGATGTTGAAGAGATCGGGGCCGGTGCGCATGGTGCCGAGCAGGTGCGGGCTGTCATAGTAGTAATCGGCGGCGACCGAGGCGCGACCCCAGCCACGCTGGGTGTCCGGCGCCTGCGCCTTGTCGCGCGGCTGCTGCGAATGGCAGTAGATGCAACCGTTCTTGATGTACTGCTCGCGGCCGCGCAGTTGCACCGAGGTGTAGGGCTTCAGGCTGGCCGCGGGCTTCAGGTCGGACAGTTGCAGGTAAGGCACCACGACCAGGGTTGACGTGGCAAGCGCCAGCGTCACCATGGCGCCGGTCAATAATTTCAGTTCGTTTTCCATGAATATTCTCGCGGCAGGGAGACAACGGGAGCGGGAGTGTGCAGCAGCGCGGCGCCGATGCGGCGCGGGCCGTAACGCAGGGCCATCGCGATGAAGTGGAACGCAAAGACCAGGTGGCCGAGCGTCATGATCGCGCCGCCAACGGAACGGGCTTGCAGGTAGGGCAGGGTGACGGTGACCGAATCCATGAAGGGCTTGGCGGCATCAAGCATTGCCACGCCTTGCAGCCAGCCGCCGATGGTCAGACCGACCACGTAGATCGAGAAGCCGGCCACGACCAGCCAGAAATGCGTGGCGATCAGTTTCGGATAAGGCCATTCCCAGGCCATCACGCGCGGCATCACGAAATACACGGCGCCGAACATTACCATCGAGAAGAAGCCGTACAGCCCGAGGTGCGCGTGTGCCACGGTGTAATGCGTGAAGTGGGTGATGGTGTTGACGCTGCGCAGCGCCTCCAGCGAACCCTGGATCGAGCTGACGGTGTACATCATGCCGCCGAGCACGATGAAACGCAGCGTCGGCGAATAGATCAGCGCCTTGAAGCTGCCGCGCATGGTCAGATGCTGGTTCACCGAGAACGAGATCACCGGGATGATCATCATCACGCTTTGCACGATCGACAAGGTGATCAGCCAGCCGGGCACCGGACCGCCGATCAGGTGGTGTCCGCCGACCTGGCCGTAGAAGAAGGCCAACGTCCAGAAGCCGAGCAGCGACAGGTTGTACGACTGCACCGGACGGCCGATGATTTTCGGCAGGAAGTAATACACCGACGCCAGCGCCATCGGCGTGTAGAACAGGCCGAGCACGTTATGGCCGAACCACCAGTTCATCGTGGCTTGTTCGACACCGAAATGCAGGCCCGGAATATTGCCGATCAAAAACAGCGTGGGGAACCAGAACAGCGCGGCACCCATGTACCAGATCGATACATAGAGATGATCGACGCGGCGGTTCTGCAAGGTGAACACCAGCGGCAGCGCGACCAGCAGGCCGCCGACCACCAGCAGGATGTCGACTTGCCAGGGAATTTCCAGCCACTCCATGCCGTCGTTCAGGCCGACCGCGATGCAGCCCAGGCCGGCGATCAGGCCGGCATTCCAGATCATGGCGCCGAGCACCGCGAAACGCCCGCCGATCAGCGGCGTTTTCAGCAGGCGCGGCAGCATCCAGATGGCGATGCCGAGCGCGGCCATCGGCGCCCAGCCGTAGGCCACTGCGTTGAGGTGGATGGTGCGGATGCGGCCGAAGGTCAGCCATGCCTGATTGACCAGCCAGTCGGGTTCATGCAGCTTGATGGAGCTGATCAGGCCGGCGCTGGAGGCGACGATCAGCCACACCACCGCACAGGCCAGGAACACGAAGGCCACGAAGGCGGTCGACTTGTCGGCCTCGATGCGCTCGGCCAGCTCGTTCGACAGGCTCGCTTCCTGCGCCGCATTGAGTGCCGGTCCACCGTGCGCGATGGTGGCATCCTGCAAGCCGGCGCGTTGCGCGGCGTCGGCGGCGGGCTCTTCGATGCGGCCAACCTCGCCCGGCGAGAAAATCACATGCGCGGCGGCTGGGTTGTTGTCGAACAGCTTCTTGCGCAGGGACCAGATAAAAAAGAACAGTCCTGTAATGGACAGAACAAAAGATGACAGCAGTATGGTGGCGGTGTCCATAATCCTGAAGATGAAGGGTGGGGGAATGCCGAACGCCGCGTTTTCGAATTGCTTTGAAAAACCTTGACCTGAGTCATTTGAGAAACGCGGTATCTCGTGCTAAAGCGGAGGCATTATAAGATATATGAAGAATGCTTGTTTAAGCGAACGCTTGAATTATTCTTCTAATAAAAGTCGGCACGCGCACCGACCATGCTTGATGCGACCGTCTTGTTGGCAAAAAAGCCAGAACTTTTGATATTGCGGCCCGGTCATACTTTCACGCGATATAGATCGTCTTTACATCAGCGATTGTCGCGACCAAGAGGTGAGGCGCTTGCCGACGCCCGGTAATCCGACGCCTGCTGTTGCGCCCTCGTTGCCATCGTTGTATAGCGGGAGTCCATTTTGCAGGGAGAAGATCATGTCCCTACGTTCGCTTGCCTTGCTTGTCCTGTTCGGCGCCATGTCCAGTCCGGCCGTTGCACAGACCGCGCAGGCCCGGGCAGAGTTCAAGGTGCCGGACGAATCCACCATTCCTTCCGGGCCGCAGGGCGACGCCATCCGCAACGGCAAGCTGCTGCTGACGCAAACGCATCAACGCTTGCCGAAGAATGTCGGCAACAAGCTGACTTGTTCGAATTGCCACCTCAATGCCGGAACCATGTCGGGCGCGTCACCCTGGGTCGGCATCTGGGGCGTATTCCCCGAGTACCGTTCGCGCAGCGCGAAGATCAATTCACTGCAACAGCGCATCAACGATTGCTTCCAGCGCTCCATGAACGGCAAGGCATTGCCCTGGGACTCGCAGGAAATGAATGACATCCTGGCCTACATGCAGTGGCTGTCGAGCGGCGTTCCTGTCGGCATGAGCGTCAAGGGGCGCGGCTTCGTCCAGATCAACCGGGATCTGAAACCGAATGTGGAGAATGGCAAGGCGGTATATGCGGCCAAATGCGTGAGCTGCCATCAGGTGGACGGACAGGGGGTGAAGAATCCCGACGGCAGCTATGCCTTCCCGCCCTTGTGGGGCAAGCAGTCCTTCAACGTCGGCGCTGGCATGGCACGCACCTATACCGCAGCCGCCTTCGTCAGGCACAACATGCCGCTCGGCCAGCCGGATACGCTGACGGAGCAGGAAGCGGTTGATGTTGCCGAATACTTCACGCATCAGGCACGCCCGGACTTCCCGGACAAGGCGAAGGACTGGCCGAAGGGCGACAAGCCCAAGGATGCGCGTACGGAAGGCTGATATGTGCCGGCGGTTCCGGCCCGTCCTCAGCTCCGGTGCAGCCGGTAGTCCACGTCGATCAGCTTGACCAGCAGCAGCGCGGCGACGATGTTGTGCATCACGCCGATCAGCACTGCGCGGCCGGCGATGATCGTGGCCATGCCGAGCAGGAGCTGCAGTGCGAGCAGGGCCAGTAAAACAGGGGCGGTGCGATTGAGACCACCGGCGGAATGCCGAAGGCGCAGGCAGAGCATGACAACGGTCGCCAGCAGGACGAGCGCGACCGCCACGTGCACCGCACTCAGCCAGTTCACCGCCTGCAGCAGGTCCGCGTTGCCGGTGGAGTAAATCCTCGTCGGGTTGAGTGCCTTCCACGTCGCGACGTCCGGCCACAGCATCAACTTGCCGGCTGACGTCAGCGCCTTGCAATCGATTTCGGCAATCAGCCCGGCTACCCAGCTGCCTATCCATACCTGGAAGGCAGCCACCGAGCGCGCAGTCGATGCGAGCTTGCTCAATGCGCGTTCCGGTCGCTGGTAGGATTCGCGCGGCACGAACTCCAGCCTCAGGCGCCAGAACAGGGCCATCAGAGCCATCCCGCCGACGACATTGCCGATCACGACGGCGGGCACCACGCTGCCCGAAGTAAAGCGGCCAAGCACAGCGAGAAAAATCGTCAGGACCCAGAGCAAAGCCAGCAGGACATTACGGCTGCGCACGACCGGGCGGCAGCGCAGCACGAAGAAGGAAATCGCGATCAGCAGCAAGCCGACGGATGAAGCGCTGACCCGATGCATCACGCGCGACATCAAGGTGAGCGTGGCGGGAAAGGCGATGTTGGTGCAACCGTTGTGTTCGATGCGGATGAAGGCGCTGGTGGACAGCACAAGGAGCATCAGGGCCGCGGCAAATCCGCACAGGTTCGCTGTCAAGCGGGCATAACGCGCATCACTGTTCATTCACCCTCGCCGTGTACTTTGGAAGTCATCGCCTTCAGAACGATGACCAGGAAGATGATACCGCCAATCACGGCGATAAGTCCGCCAAGCCCCATCAAGCCCATGCCTGCGATTTCCTGCGTGCTGCGCAGCACCTGCTCGCTGCCCGCCACCTTGCGTTGCACGCCGTAGCCGCCGGACCAGACCAGCCCGACGATGTGCAACAACTGGCCGACGCCGTAGACATACGGCTGCAATGCCGCCATGCGCGAGGACGGCTGCCGATAGCCCAGGCGGGGCAGCAGATGATAGGTGAGGCCCATCAGCGCCAGCGTCACGCCGACGATGCAGCCGTGGTAGTGCGCCGGAATCTTCACATTGCTGCCGTGGATCAGGAAGCCGATCAGGCCGCCTGCTGCAAAGAGCACCAGCGACGACACCAAGGCCGCGTGCAGCGGCTTCTGCTGCGGCGTCAGCGCACGGGAACGATAGCCGGCGAGGCTGACGATGACGGCGAGTCCGAGCGGCAGGATGGGCAGTCCGCCGCCGAAGCGCATCAGCCAGGTCAGCAGGTTGCGGTGTTCGACCGAGGCGACGTCATAGGCGAGATAGATCGGCGGCACCGCGAACACCGATGCCAGGCCGATGGCGAACAGCAGCAGGGCAACGCGCGGCGTGAGCGGCACTCGTGCGCCGCAGGCACTGGCCAGCCAAAGCCAGGCCACCAGCATCATCAAGGTGTAGGTGAACTGGATCACATGGCCGCTGCCCCAGAACAGCAACTCGTAGTACGCCTTCGCCTCCAGTGCGGACGGCACCTTGAGCAGCGACCACACCAGCGCGAACAGCGCGACCGCGGTCGACACCGCCGCCGTGTTCAGGCCGAAGGACAAGGCCGCCTGCCCGTCCGGACGCGTGCCCACCTTGGGTGCGCTCAGCAGGCTGCGCAGGGTCAGCAGTGCGATGCCGATGCCGAACACGATCAGCCCGCTCATGAACATCGGGTCTTCCAGCACCGGCACGTAGTTGCTCATGATTGCGCCGCCACGTCCGAAGAAGGGCGCCAGGCTCATGATCGCCGCGCCCAGCGCTGCGCCGGCCCAGCCGCTCCATGCCAGCGCGAGCCGGCCGCGTTCGCCGTTGATGCTCCACAGCAGTCCGGCGAAAGCAAGAAACCACACCAGCACCGACAAGTCCACATGCACCACCAGCGCCACATGGAAGAAGTCCGCGACCGGAAACAGCTTTTGCAGGTAGGGCGTGCGCGACAGCACCAGCAGCACCGACAGGATGCCGGATACGATCAGCGAAGCCAGCGCCAGCCACAGCCATGCGCGTGCCAGCGTGCGGCGTTCGTCGCGTGCAACCGCGAGCGAGAAATCGTTGGCGGAGGGGGCAGTGGCAAGGGCGGCCGGAGTGGCTGCGGGAGAGGTATGCGTGCTGATGTTCACTTGATGATTACTCCACCTTGTTCATGATTGAAATCGATGACCAGTACTTGCGTCGGGTGCAGTTGCACGACTTCGCTGCGCTGGTAATTGAAGCCTTTCACCCGCACCGAATCGTTGAGGCGCACCGTGATGCGATGTTCGCCGGCCGGCGTCGTGAAGCGGCGATACACGCTCGACGCGCCGTCGTGCGACAGTCCTGATGCCGGCAGCACTTCGCGGTACAGCGGCTTGCCGTCAAACTCGACCTCGATCGTGACCGGCGAGCGCTCGCGCGGGCAGACCTGCGCGGCGCGCATATTGCGCGACAGCTTGCTCAGTTCGGCTGCGCTGCGGTCGCGGCAGTCGCCGACCAGCTGTCCGGTGTGGCTGATGCTCAGGCGGATCAGGGCCTCGTTGCTGCCGAGATGCCGATAGGCTGGCGCGCTCGACAGATAGCCGACGCCCAGCATGAACACGGCGAACAGGGCACATCGCGCGATCCATTTAGTCATGATGCTCTCCCGCGCTTGTCGATTCTTCCGCTTCGCTCGCATTCGGCAGCGGCGCAAGCTTCAGCAAATCCTCGCGGAAGGCGTCGATTTCCCCGGCCAGCTTGTGCGACTCGGCAAGACTGCCCGAAGACAGCCGCAGGCGCGTCAGGTCGATGTTATTGCGGCGCAGATGCGGTTCGCGCTCGCCCGCGATGCGTTGCCGGGTCCAGACATGGCCGAGGCGGAATTCGCATTCGCCTTCATGGCATCCGGTGATGAACACGCCATCTGCGCCATTGCGCAGGGCGAACTCGATGAAGGAAGGCGGCAACTGCCCGGTGCACAGCAGGCTGACGGTCGCGACATCCTCGCTCGCCAGCTTGTTGACGCTCATGCCGCAATCGCAGCCAAACACCACGATGCGCGGCTGCTTGCCGGTCAGGCCGTGCAATGCACTTTCCAGTTCCGAGCGCAAGGCTTGCACCGGGCGCTGCGGCATGTCGATGCCCGTCACCAGTTCGCCGATGCTGCGGAAAGGTGTGGAAGACGGGCAGGCGCCGGCGCAGATGCCGCAGGACGCGCACAGTTCCGGATTGACCACCGCCTGCATTGCATGCCGCGCGCCATCCGTGCGCGGCTGCATGATGACCGCCGAATACGGGCAGTCGTTGAAGCAGCGTCCGCAGCCATTGCAGTTGTCCAGGTTGACCACGGCCACCGGCGCGCGCTTGCGCCTGAACAGGAGCGGAATCAGCAGCAGCACCAGCGTCGATCCGACCAGCAGCGCCCACACCGGGCCGGGCGTCCAGGCGTACAGCAAGGGATAAACCGTCAGGTAAAACCAGTCGAGCGGAAGAACCGCAGGCGCCACCATCATGTCGGCCGGCGCCATGCTGACCGCAGGCTTGAGCAGCGACAGCAGCATCAGTCCGGTGAAGGTGCCCCAGCCCAGCATGCGCGAGGGTTTGGTCTTGGCGCGGCTGATGCGCTGGATGTGGATCCACATCCCGGCCAGCAGCAGCAGCGGCAGGCCGATGTGCAGGAACACCAGCAAGGAAAAGAAGCGGTCGCTGATCGTTTCCGGCGTGAGGAAGTTGCGCACCATCGCGCCGCCGAACACCGGCAGCCAGTCGAACAGTTCGGCCGTGCCCACCGCGATGAATTGCGCAAGCTGGTCCCACGCCAGCCAGTAACCGTTGATGCCGCTGGCGAAGGCCAGCCAGATGAGCGGAATGCCGCTGACCCAGGAGAACCAGCGGAACCCGGCATAGCGCCCGTACAGGAATTCGCGCACCAGGTGCAGCGTCATGGTCACCGTGAAGGCATCCGAGGCATAACGATGCAGGCTGCGGATCACGCCACCGAAATACCATTGCGCGGTAATCGCCGCGACCGACTGGTAGGCGCCGTTGACGCCGGTGTCGAACACGATGAACAGGTACAGGCCGGTGGCCGCGATGATCCAGAAGAAAAAATAGGACAGCGCACCGAGGCTGTGCCAGGGATTGTGCACGGTGCAGAAGGCGCGGTCGAACGCTCTTTCGATGAACTGCAGCAAACGCAGCGCTGCCGGAAACGGCGAGGTGGTCGGCTTAGTTGCAGGCCTTGGTGCAGGCTTGTCGGCCTGCTTGACTGATTGTTCCGTCACGTTGAATCTGCTCCTAAACCTTGCGCTGGCGTCTCCACTCACTGACCAGCATCCATGCGACGCTGCCGAGTATGCTGGCGCCCACCAGCAGACCGACGATCACTCCGTAATTGGCGCGATAGGTGCCGGTGCCGCCGTCGTACACGGTGCACAGCAGACGCACGCGCACCAGCACGCCCGACCAGCCGGACGGTACCGGGACCACGCCGTGGTCGATGTCGCGCAATGCCGCGACGATGGCCTGCGCGTTCAGGCTGTCGCCATACAGTTGCCGGTAGATGCGGCCGCTGCGATCGAGCACGCTCAGCTGCGTGATATGGTCAAAACCCTTCGGCGTGGCGAGGTAGCTGAAACCGAAGTCGCGCGTCAGTGGCGCCACGGTTTTGAGATCCGGGCTGAGGAACTCCCAGTTGCGCGCCGTGACACCGAGTTGCCGCGAGAATGACGCCATCGCTTCAGGTGAATCGAAGGGCGCGTTGAAGCCGATCGTGACCGTGTGAAAGGCTTCCGTTCCCAACAAGTCCTGCGTCGCATTCACCGCCTTGGAAATCAGCACGGTATCGCTCGGACAGACCTGGAAACATCCGGTGTACACAAAGCTCACCAGCAGCGGCTTGCCGCGATAGGACGACAAGCGCACCGGCTTGCCGGTGCGGTCGCGCAAGATGTAATCGCCCGGCGTCGTGCCGATCGCGGCCTGGCTGGTCTGATAGACCGCCTGCGGGTCGAGCTGCGCCTGTTCCGCCGCGCCGGCATGCCATCCTGTGGACAGCATCAAGGCGGCGATCAGCGCTTTCGATTTGTTTGCTAGTGCCGCCATACCGCATCGGCGACGGCCGCGGTGATCAGCACGGTGAGTTGCAGCAATGAGGCGTGGAAGTTGACCATTGCGCTCGCGCGATCCGGACGCCGCGCCAGGCGCACGCTCTTGTCCAGGAAATACGCGCCGCCGATCAGCGCCCCGGCCAGGTAGATCGGGCCGGCGCCGAACCACATCGGCAACAGCGATGCCGACACCAGCGCAATCGTGTTGGCCAGCACCACCCGCGCGGCTGCCGGCACGCCGATCACCACCGGCAGCATCGGCACACCCGCGGCCGTGTAGTCGTCGGCGCGCGCGATCGCCAGGCTCCAGAAGTGCGGCGGCGTCCACAGGAACAGGACCAGCGCCAGCGAGAGGGAAAGCGGCTCCGGCTGCGGGTTGACCGCCGCCGCGCCCGCCATCACCGCGAAGCTGCCGGCCAGTCCGCCGACCACGATATTGAGCCAGGTGCGGCGCTTGAGCCAGACGGTATAGACCACCGCATAGAAGAATGCACCGAGAAACACATACAGCGCCGAGACCCAGTTGAGCGCCCAGCCGGTCGCCAGCGTCGATCCGATCACCATGATGGCAATCAGCCACAGCCAGTGCGGGCCATGCCTGAGCGTGCCGGTGACGAAAGGGCGGTTGCGCGTGCGCGTCATCTTGACGTCGATGTCGCGCTCCACGTACTGGTTGAAGGCGCCGGCCGCCGCTGCCGAGAACAGCACCATCATGCCGATCAGGGCCGCTTTCCATGCCGGCGCATGGGAGCCCGGCGTCATGGCATATCCGGTGAGAGCAGTCAGCGCGATCACCACGCCGATACGGAGTTTGAAAACGTTGAGTATTTGTTTGATGGGGTTGCTCATGTCGGCTGCTCTCCAGGGGAATTGGGACATGGATGCCATCGCGGGCTCCACCTTCCTGCGGAAAGCGGAGCCCGTGGCATGCAACCTGTCAGCTCATGCCCCACACCTGGGACAGGTACTTCCAGTTGATGAAGTAGTACAGGACGAAGGCAACCAGGAACACCATCGCGAACACGAAGGTGCCCGGTGCGGCGAAGCCGGCAATGCCGACGCCGCCATGGCCGCCGACCGAAGCGGTCACCGGCGTGACGACCGGGGTCGGCTTGTTGCTTAGCGCGCCGCCTTCCAGCTTGCGGCCGAACAGGATTGAGCAGACCGTGATCAGGATGTAGGCGCCGCCGCCGATCACCGCTGCGACCGCGCTGATGCCCACCAGCGACATCAGCAGATAGGCGCTGCCCGGGAATTCATAGGGCAGGGCCGTGCCGGCGAAGGAAATGTCCCAGTGGCGGCGCGGCACGCCGAGCGTACCTGCGCCCATCATCACCAGCGAGAACACGCTCATGCCGATGCCGAACAGGTAAGGCTGCCACTTCGCCAGTCCCGAGAACATGATTTCGCGCTTGAACAGCACCGGAATCAGAAAGTAGGTCAGCGACATGAAGGCCAGCGTGGTGCCGATCACGACGGTTGCGTGGAAATGGCCCGGCACGTAGATCGTGTTGTGGATGATCAGGTTGAGCTGCTCGGTACCCATCATTACGCCCGAGATGCCGCCGAGGAAACCGAAGCCGACCAGCGAGATGAACATGCCGGAGAACACCGGATTGCCCCATGGGGCCTTGCGGATCCACTCGAACAGACCCTTGTTGAAGCCCTTCTCGCGCTGCGCCACTTCGATCGCACCCGGAATGGTCAGGCCGTGCACCATGGAAGCGAGCACCGCGAGATACATCGCATAGCTGGTGTTGAAGATCTTCCATTCGGAGGAAACGCCCGGATCGACCAGGATGTGGTGCGCGCTGGCCAGTTGCAGGAAGAAGATATACAGCAGGAAGGCGGTGCGCGACACGCGCTCGGACATCGGCTTGGCGCCGAACACGATGGCGGCAATCGCATACCACACCGAGATGTGCGCGGCGACGTTGATCTGCTGCGACGAATGGCCGAAGGCCCACCAGATCACGCGATACATCAGCGGATCGATCGCCTTGATGTAACCGACCACCCACAGGAAGGTCGGGATCAGGATGATCGCGCCGGACGCAATCGTGAACACCGCGATGATGGCGGCCGTCATGGCGCCGAAGGTCACTAGCGGAATCGAGCCGGTGTAGGTCTTCTCCGCCTTGGCGACGACCAGCGTGCCGAAGAAGATGAAGCAGCCGATCAGCGCGCCGACCGCAAACAGGATCAGGCCCAGATAGAAGGCCGGGCTGCCCTGCATCGGCACATACGAGGTCATCATCACGCTCGAATTGCCCTGGAAGATCGCCACGTTGGTGGTGATCCCGCCGATCAGCATCAGCGCAAACGCCAGCCACGCCATGTTGGGCGTCGCCAGCCGGCATCGCAACAGGGTGGAGGAGCAGAAGTACAAGACCGCGATCTCGAAGAAGATGATCCAGAACACCAGCATGTCGAGGCCATGCGCGGTGAGTACCAGATAGAAGGTATCGGCGGGCAGCAGGTGCACCGCCGGCCAGCGGGTCAGTGCGATCAGCAGCGCCAGAATGCCGCCGATCAGCAGGAACACGACGGCGGCAACGGCGTTGGCCTTCATCAGGTTTTCTGCCGAGGTATGGAACTGCAGCCCCGTCCGCGGACAGGTGCGGAAAGTCTCTTGGTTAGCCATGGGCATCCCCCTTATTTGTTCACGACATAGAGGCGGTTGACCATGGTGTGATGGCCGATGCCGCAATACTCGTTACAGACGATGGAATAGGTTCCCTCCTGGTTCGGCGTCACGGTGACCACCATGTCGTAACCGGGAATGACCTGCAGGTTGATGTTCGACGGCTGCAGGGAGAAGCCGTGCATGTAATCCATGGCCGACAGGTGCAAACGGTAGCTCTTGCCCTTTTCCAGTTCGAGGATCGGCCACCATGCCCACAGGCGGGCAACCAGATAGACGTCGCTGCCCGCTGGCGGATGCACCACCGGGATCTTCTGGTCGCTCTCGGTGCGCACCGTGTATTTGTCGACCATCTCCTGCGCCTTCTTGCCATGGGCTTCGGGCGAGATGCGGTAGGCTTCATTCGACAGGTTCTGCTTTCCGGTCACATGCCAGTACGGCATCATGAAGAACATGATCAGGCACCAGAAGAAAGCGATCGCAATCCAGGTTCCTTCGACGCGGTCCAGCGGCTGTTTCCACCACAGCCTCGTGGTTGGCGGATGTATGGCGCTCATAGCAGTCTCCTTATTTCGCGATCGGGATCGTCACGATTTCCATGATTCCCCACATGGTGTAGAACACCGTCGGAACGGCGACACCGATGAACAGCAGCAGGAACGGGTTATCCAGGATCTGCTGCATGATGGGAACACGCTCTTCCGATTCTTCGTTGGTATGCAACTCAGGATTTGCAGACATCGTTTCCTCCGTGTGGCCGGTTATGCGGCATTGGTTATATGGAGCGGCGCGGATGCGCCGATATGATCGAAATCAGGAACGTAGACGTTTGGCAAGATAGAAGTTACGCAAGCGCCAAACGAAAAAACATGATACGTATCAAGAAAAAAGAAAAAGTCCTGGTGCTGGAAGGCCTCGATCGGGCTCTCGAAAGACGGCTTTGTGCGCCGCGGGAATTTGGTAATAGCGCGTCATGAAGCGGGCTCGCCATCAGGATGTGCGACGAAATCCGGAGCGTTTTGCTGCGTTGCGCTGACAGAAAAATAACGTCGCAAAGCGCCGGCATGCGAATGCCGGAAAAGCGACAGGAGCGCATCACAAGGGTTTGCACTCGGACCAAACTTGTCGCGTTTTATTTGCACAGCGGAAATATCAATGCTAAGGTTGGCTTCACTGCTGCACGGCCTTGATGAACGCGGGTGAAACATTCGCGCCGGGCGCCGGCACGATATCCCGATCTGAACAAATATCACTACGGCTGACGGAATGAAGCTGCTGACCGGAGCCTTTTCCGACCTTGGCGAACTGCATGCCCTTCTGGGACAGGCGGATCTGCTGACATCCGTG
Source organism: Herbaspirillum sp. ST 5-3 (assembly GCF_004804275.1). Classification (GTDB taxonomy): domain Bacteria; phylum Pseudomonadota; class Gammaproteobacteria; order Burkholderiales; family Burkholderiaceae_D; genus Noviherbaspirillum. The sequence continues at coordinate 230,620 of NZ_STGI01000005.1, read as the reverse complement.
CGTGCTGCGAAAAGCGTGCTGGTGCAGGTCTACAACAGGGACGAAGACATTCAATGGATCACCGAGATCATGGATGCCTTGCGCGCGCTGCGCGAAGACATCGTGGTGGTCGGCGCAAGCACCTTCGGTCATATCAGTCGCGGCCAGGTGTGCGACGCGCGGTCCGTGGTGTCACTGTCCTGCTTCGATACCGCCGAACTGGTCCTGATTGAACAGGACTGCCATGCCGGCGAGGAGGCCGACGCGGCAACGCGCCTGGTCGATGCGCTCGGCGACAGGATTGCTTCCATCAAAGGCGTGCTGCTGCTGGCCACGCCGCTGGCCTTCAATTGCGATCTCCTTCTGGCGTCCATCAACACGGCGTCGCCGGGGCTTCCCGTCTTCGGCGGCGGCTCGGCGGATATCTCGCTGAAGCGGATGCTGGTCTTTTCCCGGCATCGCATGATCCACGCCGGTTTCGTTGCGGTTGCACTATGCGGAGGCACGCTTGAAATCAGCCGAGCGGTGCATCTCGGCTGGCAACCGATCGGACGCAAGCTGACCATCACCCAGGCACAGGGCTCGGTCGTGTCGATGATCGACCACAAGCCCGCGATCGACATCTACAAGCGTTATCTCGGCATCGATTCCGGAGACAACTTTTTCCTGAACGTCATGGAGTTTCCCCTGCTGGTGGAACGGCATGGCGAACTGCATGCACGCGTCCCCTACCAGGTGCGCAAAGACGGCAGCATTCTGTTTACCGCCGAATTGCAGGAAGGCGAGGAAGTGCATTTCGGCTACGCGCGGATCGAGTCGATGAAACAGCGCGTGCAAGCGCTGGAGAAGGAAGTGCGCGCATTCGGACCGGAAGCGATCCACATCTATTCCTGCATCATGCGGCATTTCGTCCTGCAGCGCGATATCGACCTGGAGCTGTTGCCGTTCGAACGACTGGCACCGACCGCCGGCTTCATCACCGCGGGCGAATTCTGCAGCCGCCCCGACGCGGCCGGACTGCGCAATGCCGCCATGGTCGTGGTCGCGATGCGCGAATCGCCGGCTCCCGGCAAGGCGATGCACGCCAAGAGCGCGCCCGCCGACGAATCACGCAACCTGTACGAAGACAACCACATGCGCATCCTGCTGCGCTACCAGCACTTCGTGCAGGCGATCACGGAAGACCTCGAGAACGCCAATGCGGAACTGGCCCGCCTCGCCGAGCGCGATCCATTGACCGGCCTGTTCAACCGGCGCGCGCTCAACGGCGTGATGCAGAACGAACTGGAGCGCAGCCGACGCTACGGAAAATCCTTCAGCATCATCGTCTGCGACATCGATCACTTCAAGCGCTTCAACGACGTTTACGGCCATCAGGCGGGCGACACCGTCCTGAAGGAACTCGCCATCGAGCTGCAGGCCGAGGCGCGAGCGAGCGACGTCGTCTGCCGTTTCGGCGGAGAAGAGTTTGTGATCGTCATGCCGGAAACGCGGGCCGAGGATGCTGCCGAGTTCGCCGAGCGCGTGCGCCGCGCGGTCGAAGCCTTGCGCCTGTTCCACCAGGACGCCCCGCTGCCACCCACCACCATCTCCTTCGGCGTCGCCGATTTTCCCGGCAACGGCGCCAATGCCGACGAACTGGTTTCGGCAGCCGATGCGGCTCTCTATGATGCGAAGCGTCAGGGGCGTAATCGGGTATGCCGCTCGACGCGGACGGCGGATGAGAAGAAGTGAGTCGGCACAAGCGGTGGAATGCATAAGCTGGCATGGCTAACAGACTGTCCAACTGACTGGATAAGTTCAATCTGGTTGGCCTTTTTGTTGCCGATAATGCAATCCCGGCCTAAACTGGGCGGTAAATGAAACGGCACCGATGGTGTCCGGCTTCCCGGTTTTGTATGTTTCCCGTTAAATCAGCCGATCTTTCGAAGCCAGGCCCATGCGGCTTGGAGATCGCTACTTGGATCCTTTAATGGAAAGTCTGATGGACAACAAGGCCGAGGGCAAGAAACGCCTGAAAAGGGAGCTCGACGATACGCCGACTATGTACGCGCTACCTCTTGGGAAAATTATCGTCTTGGCTGTGTGCGCAGTGGTATTTGGCTTAATCAAGCTACTCTTCGAAAGATGACTCGAGATTTAACTTGCAGTTGCGCATTGACGTGCAAGCATGCATTCCCGTGAACAAAGACATTAAGTATTTATGCGTGTAGAAATCTTCGTTATTGCACTTGCGCTTGGAAATACTGCATGTGCGCAGTGTCCGCCTGTAGATGCTCTTGCCAAGCAATACGGCATTACCTATGCGGGTATAGAGAAAGATGTGCCTCGAACGTCGGAGCCGGAGCAGTTTAGAAATCGCGATCAGACCTCCGTGCTGGTTCAATTCGAAAGCCATGCGAGTCATGTCAGGGACGGTTTTGAGCATATGGCGCTCATCGATACAAAGAGCAAATTGGCCTGGATATTGCAGACAGGCGGATTTGCTGGTGTTCATCAATGGTATGGGCCGGTCACCATAACAGAGACCAACTTCTCTGGCTGCCCTGACAGTGCCATCGTGACTCGCAATTTGGCCGAGACGCCGAACGGCACTCGCCAATAGTCCATTAAATTCACCTGTTTGTATGGCACACCCTAAAAAGATATTCATTTCAGCGCTGATTTTCTTCTTGATTGCGGTCGGTGCCGTTTACTTGCTATACCGCTACCAGAAGACCTATTCTTTCGCGCCGGACCGACCGGAACAGGCAGTTCTTGCGAGGAGACACGCTGAATGCGCCGCCTTCTTCTATGTGATGAACAGAAGAGAAATCCAATCGGCGAAGAGCGACATTGCCAAGCTCACGGGAGCAGGAGCTGGCATGTTCAGGACTCACGCCCAGTCCGGACTGAACTTTTCGCCCGACAAGGCTGCATTTCAGGCATCTGTTGAAGAATCGATTCAGAAATTTTCGGATTTGGTTGTCGCTACAAAGGACTCGGATCGACTAAACGAACTCGTGACTGCGAAGGAGGCTTCTTGTTATCGGCTGATTCGCGAGACGGCGGAGTTTGTGAGTGAGGTTAAGAGAAATGAATAATCGAATTACTGGGGGCGTATGAGTAAAGAATTCAACGCATCAATTGACACGGGTCACTTCACCACCGGCCATCTTCAGGATTGAGTGCCACAACAAGTTGGAGCATGAACCATGCCGCTGAAATCAAAGAAAAGTGATCCAAAGACAGGCGCGGAGTCCGCGACCGCCATCACAGCCTCCGATCTCATCGACGAGCGAATCCGGTCCGTCGGCGGCTGGCGCGCCGAGACGCTGACCGAGGTTCGCCGCCTCATCCACGAGGCCGATCCGGACATCGTGGAGGAGTGCAAATGGGTGAAGCCCAGTAGTCCCATGGGCGTACCCGTATGGTCGCACGCCGGGATTGTCTGCACCGGCGAGGCCTACAAACAGACGGTGAAGCTGACCTTCGCACGGGGTGCTTCCCTGCCGGATCCGCAGGGCCTCTTTAATGCGAGCCTCGATGGAAACACGCGCCGCGCCATCGATATCCGGGAGGGAGAAGTGCTCGACGCCGAGGCGTTCAAGGTCCTGATCCAGGCCGCAGTCGCGGAGAACCTCCGGATCAGTGCCGCGAAGTCACCGGGGCGTGGCAAGAAGTGAGCCGGTAATCACGCTGGAAGCACGCATGATGTGCAGCCGGCCGCAACAAGCATAGCGCTTGCGGCCGGCTTCCGACGCACTCAGTGGCTTGTGCCGGACGAGCGCGTGATCTTGTTGTAGACGTTGTACTTCCCCGAGGGTTTCTTCATCGGCAGGCGTTTCACTTCCTTCAGCGTCTGCGCATCGTAGATCACCAGCTCGCCATCGTTTTCCCAGATGCTGACCAGCGCATACTTTCCGTCACGCGTGAATTCGGTGTGCGCGGCTACCTTGCCGGGGCTGGGGCGCAGAAGCGCAATGACTTCCAGCTTCTGCTTGTCGATGATCTGGATCACGTCGCGGTGGTCCTTGCTGTTGAAGGCGTCGACCCACGCGTAGGGCGTATTCTCATGGCTGCGCATGAAGAAACCCGGACCGAGTGTCTTGATGTGCTTGATGGTCTGCCAGTTTTTCATGTCGACCACCGTCACAACACCGTCCTTCAGGTTCGGGCTGGCGAGCACCGGTCGTCCATGGTATTCCCAGCTGATGCCGGAGCCGAGATGCGGCATGCCGGGCAGGTCGATGCTGGCGATCTTGCGCCGCACATTTAAATTGACCACCTGGCCGCGTCCTTCGCGCGATGCGCCGATCATGTTGTCGTAATGCGCGTCGAAAAAAAAGTCGTCCAGATAGTCATCCAGCTCGATGCGGCGCGGCGGAAACGGTCCCGGCGTAGCCAGCGCTTCGGCCATCTTGTAGTCATGCACGAAACCCTCGTACACCGGCGGCGCCTTTTCGTCATAGCTCAATTCCCACACTTCGGAAATATCCTTCATCGCCGCGACGAAGCTCTTGCGCGGCGCGGCGTCGTACACCGCTGACACGCGCGAGCTCTTGCCGTTGCGGTCCTTCACCTCGATCACCTTGATCGGCGTCAGGTCCTTGGTGTCGAGTATCACCAGCGTGTGCGGCAGGTAATTCGCGACGATCGCATAGCGGCCGTCGCTCGACACCGCCAGGTTGCGCGCATTGATGCCGGCGCGCACTTCCGCGATCAGCGTCAGGTTCCAGATATCGTACTTGGCGATCCAGCCGTCGCGCGACGCGAAATAGACGTAGCGTCCGTCGGGCGAAAATTTCGGTCCGCCATGCAAGGCAAAGCGCGTCGGAAAACGCACGATCGGCTCGAACTTGTCGCCGTCGAGAATGGTCGCATGATGGTCGCCGAGTTCGACCACCACGAACAGGTTGAGTGGGTCGGCCTTGAACACCGGCTTGTCGGGCAGGCTGCCCGGTGCGTGGTATTGCAGGCGTGAGGCGCGGATTTCATTGATGCCCCAGGTCGGCGTGACCGCCGGCGGCGTGTAAATGTAATCGACGAGCTGCTTGATCTCGTCCGTGGTCAGCTTGTCGGCAAAGGGCGGCATCTGCGTTGCGATGCGGCCTTCGGAAATCGTCTTCACCGCTTCGGGGCGGCGCAGGCGCTCCAGGTTGCCCGGCAGGAGGGCAGGCGCAATCGCGCCCAGCCGGTCAGGCCCGTGGCAGGACGCGCAATGCGTTTGAAAAAGTGTTGCCGTGTCCGTTGCGGCCGACGCCATTGCGCTGGCGCAGGCGAGCACGGCTGCCGCGAAACTCGTCAAGCCTTTGCTCATGCTGCACCTGCCGCGCGGATCTTGATATACGGTGTCATCTGCACGCGTTCACGCGGTCCCGACAGGCCGATCTCCTCGTCGCTCAGATAGCACGCCGGGTCTTCCTGCCACGGATCGCCCGTCAGCTGCAGCGCGCGGATGCGGGTATTGCCGCCGCACACATCGAGATAGCTGCACTCCGCGCAGCGCCCCTTGACGGGACGCGGGCTGGATTTCAGGCCGGCCATCAGCGGGTCGGAGGTATCGCGCCAGATATCGGAGAACTTGCGATCGCGCACATTGCCGAGATTGTGCTGCCACCACATCGTGTCCGGATGCACGTTGCCGAGGTTGTCGATGTTCGCCACGTTGACGCCGGACGCATTGCCGCCCCATTGCGACAGTTTCGCGCGCAGGTGCGCCTCGCGCTCCGGCATGTGCCGCCGCACCCAGTGCAGCAGGTACACGCCGTCCGCATCGTTATTGCCCGTCACGAATTCCTTCTCGATGCCGTTTTTCACGTTCTCCCAGCAGGTGTCGAACAGCAGATCCATTGCATTGCGCGTGGTCTGCAGGAAGGCGTCATGTCCGCGGTTCTTGTTGCCGCGCCCCGCATAATTGAGATGCGACAGGTAGAACTTGTCGATGCCCTCGTCGTCGACCAGCTGCAGCAGCGCAGGAAGGTCATGCGCATTGTCCTGTGTCAGCGTGAAGCGTACGCCGGCGCGTATGCCGACCGAGCGGCACAATCGCACGCCATGCAGGGATGCATCGAAGGCGCCTTCCTTGCGGCGGAAAATATCGTGCGTCTCGTGCATGCCGTCCAGGCTGATGCCGACATAGTCGAAGCCGGCCGCCGCGATCTGGTCGATATTGCTGGTGTTGATCAGCGTGCCGTTGGTCGAGAGGCCGACGTAGAAACCCATCTTCTTCGCATGCTTTCCAACTTCGTAGATATCCTTGCGCAGCAGCGGCTCGCCGCCCGAGAGAATCAGGACCGGCACGCCGAAGGCGCGCAAATCCTCCATCACCGCATAGACCTCGTCGGTGCTCAGCTCGCCCGCAAAATCCTTGTCGGCCGAGATCGAATAGCAGTGCTTGCAAGTCAGATTGCAGCGCCGGATCAGATTCCAGATCACTACCGGACCGGGCGGATTACGCTTCGGACCCATCGGCGTCGGATGCGCGAGTTCGCGCATGTATTGGCTGATACGAAACATGGTGCTTTCCTTTATCCGACCAGTCGCAGGCCGGTTTTCTTGAGAATTCGAGTGCTGTACAACACATCATGGGCGCGAACATGGTCGCCCAGCACATCCTTGATCCGGGCAATCTGCGCTTCCACCTCTTCGCGGCTATGCCCATGCACCATTGCGAACAGGTTGTAGGGCCATTGCGGCAGGCGGCGCGGACGACGATAGCAATGGGTAACGAAATCCAGCCTGCCCACGCGCTCGCCGAGTTCATCGACCATCTCGTCGGCCACATCCCAGACCGTCATGCCATTGGCGCGATACCCGATCGCATAATGATTCGGCACCACGCCGATGCGCCGGATCACGCCCGCATCCTGCATGCGGCGCAGGCGCGCCATCACTTCTTCGGCATCAAGATTTAGACGTTCGGCGATGGCATGGTAGGGGCGCGCCACCAGCGGCAGACCTTGCTGGGTGGCGACGATGATCGCGCGGTCGATAGCGTCCATGGCCTTGTCAAACCTTCAGTTTCATCTCAACGAAATACTCGCGCGACTTCGGGAAGTTGAACACGGTGCAGCCGGTGTCCTGTTCGATCCGGTCGATTACGCGATCGATTTCGTCGGGCGTTTCGGTGGCAATCACGAACCACATGTTGAGTTCGTGTGTGCGCGTGTAGTTGTGTGCGATCTGCGGCAAGGCATTGACGCGCTCGGCGATCTGATCGTAGCGATCCTCGGGCGCGTGCAAGGCGGCCAGCGTGAAGGCGCCGCCCATGCGCTCGATCTGGAACAAGGGACCGACTCGCGTCAGGACGCCTCGCTCCAGCAGTTGCGCCAGGCGCTCGATCAGTTCTTCCTCGCCGATACCGATGCCGCGGGCTGCTTCCAGATACGGTCGCTCGCAGATCGGAAGCCCGCCCTGCAACTGGTTGATGATGGCGCGATCGATGTCATCCATGGGCGACCTCGGGCACGGGGACATAATGCGCGCCACGCTGCTTGAAGCGGCGGCAGCTGAACAGGACTTCGTGCGGGTAGGAGGCCAGCCCGCAGCGCTCGCTCAGTGCTGCAACGCTCGCCGCGACTTCGGCGCGATCCTTGCCATGCACCATGCAGAACAGGTTGTAGCGCCACTGCGGCAATTGGCGGACACGCCGATAGCACAAGGTCACGCAGCCGTTCGACGCGATCCCTCGGCCGATGTCGTCGGCGATGTCATCCGGAACATCCCAGACGGCCATGGCATTGGCTGTATAGCCCAGCTCATGATGACGCACGATGACGCCGAAGCGCTTGATCACGCCCCTGTCCAGCCAGCGCGCGATGGTCTCGATCGCCTCTGCTTCCGGCACTCCGAGCTGTTCGAAGGGACGCGCAACCAGCGGCAGGCCATCCTGCAAGGCGGCGATCAATCCTTGCTCCGCTTCGCTCAGAGCCTCGATACCGCGTGAGAGGCCGGGAGCAGAAGCGTATTCACGGCCGCTCGTGCCGCACGCAAGATCGAATCCAAGGTCGATGTGATAGTCCTGCAGCATCGGCAGCACAAGCAGCGTCCCGCAGTCGCAGTGGTCCTCGATCTCCTGCATGACCGCCCGCAGGCGCTCCCGTGAGGGCGCAGTCGCGACGAACCACAGGTTGTAGCGATGCTCGCGTTCGTAGTTGTGATTCACTTCCGGCAGCGCGTTGATATAGGCGGCCACGTCATCTAGCCGCTCGGCCGGCACGGACAATGCCGCCAGCGTGCTGGCGCCAATCGCATTCGGACGGAACACCGCGCCGACACGGCTGATGACGCCGCGGTTCTGCAATCGCTGCAAGCTGCTGATGACCGTGGCTTCATCGGTGTCCAGCATGTCGGCCAGTGCCGAAAACGGGCGCTGCAGGAGCGGAAAGTCGCGCTGGAATGCATTTACCAGGGCAAAGTCCCGCTCGCTCAGCGTGGCGGACTGGGAGAATGGCATGGCGGGCGCGCCTCTCACAGTCCGGTACGCGCGGCGCGCGTGGTGAAGAAAATGCCGCTCGGCGCAGTGGCCGGCAATTCGCTGCGTTTCGCAAACGTTGCGGTATCGTAGATCACGACGCGGTTGTCGTCACGCGCCGAAATCCATACCGATTCGCCTCGTGGCGTGAATTCCATGTGCAGCACCGTCTTGCCTGGCTCCAGTCGTTTGACCACGCTGCGCGTTTCCACGTCGATGACTTCTACGTGGCTGTTGGTGGGGAAGGCGAAATTGACCCATACCTGCCTGCCGTCCGGTCGCGCCATCACAAACACTGGCTGGCCGGAAACAGGAATGCGCGCCGCCTCGCGCCAGGTTTCCATGTCCAGCACCAGCACCTCATGCCGGCCGATTGCAGGAAGATAAGCAAAGCGCCCTGCGACAGCCCAGCCGCGCAGATGCGGCATCTTGTAGACGGGCAGCTTTTCCTCGCCCTTGCCGTAGCCCTCGAGCACGCGGCGCAAGCCTTTTTCTGTATGCCACAGGTCGAGCAGCGTCATGCCATCCTCGCCGAACAAGCCGGCGATGTAATAACGTCCGTCCGGCGTGATCATGCCGTCGTAGGGTTCGCGTCCGGCATTGCGGAACTTTTCGATGTGCGGCGCGCGCGGATCGCTGAAATCGCCCACCCAGATCTCGCCCGCTTCGAACAAACTCCACACGAATTTGTTGCCCGGCGCATCGGCCAGTCCGACCACTTTCGCGCGCTGTCCCTGCGCGCCGTAAGCAGCGGGGATATCGGCCAGCAGTTCGAGCGTTTCGGCGTTGAATACCTTGACGCCACCGGGCGTGTAATTCTGTGCGGCGAGCAGCGTGCCGTCCTGCGAGATCGCGCCGCCGATGCTGTTGCCCGCCTGCACCACGCGCCGTTCGATCACGCCCTTGAGTACGTCGACTTTCGACAGGCCCCCGTCGCGGCCGAATACATAGGCATAGCGACCATCGCGCGAGTACACCAGCGATGCATGCGACAGGTCGCCCAATCCCTGGACCGAGGCGATCGAGACGCGCTTCGTTGTATCGACTACCTGCACGCTGCCGGTGGCGCGTTCAATCACCACGCCAAGGTCGCCGGTGCCGCGCAGGGCAGGGCCGGCGCAGCCGGTCATCAAGCTCAGCGCTATCGCTCCTGCCAAAGCCATTAACGATCTAGCGCTCACCTGGAAATCCTTTCTGTAAATTTGTCACGATCCACTCGGCTTCCTCTTCCGTCAGAAACGGATTCCACGGCGGCATCGGCGTGCCGGGACGGCCTTGCAGAATCGTCGCTGTGAGCGATTCCACCGGTTTGTCGCGCAGCGTTTCAGGCAGCAGGGCAGGGCCAAGGCCGCCCTTGAGCGTCAGGCCGTGGCAGGAGCCGCAGTCCTGGCGCACCATGTTGATGAGCGCGTTGCGTCGTGCGGGATCGGGGGAATAGGAAGCAGCATCCGCTGCGGGGGAAGTGTTGAAGAGGCTTGATGCCGATGCGAACAGCAGGATGTTCGCCAACAGGTGCAGGCGGCGCGGCGGATCGTGCATCTTCCGCGCGACCGATCGCTTCGTGTTGCATGCATTCGCGGAGGTGCGATTGGTGCGTTTGGTGCGCTTCATGTCGCTGTTCGCTCTGCCGTCTTCAGGATCATTATTCGGAGAAGCCGAATCGCGGGGTGCGATGCTGCAGCACCCCGCGGATTCATGACCTCAATCAGTACACATCATGCTGCGTGTTGTTGACGTTGAACTTGCCGGTCGGCGTGATCAGGCGCGGATCCTTGATCACGGTCTTCAGCTTGCGCGTCTTGTCGTCCACGACCACCACTGCCGAGACCTTGTCCTTGGCATTCCACACCGAGAACCACACTTCGTCACCGGCCTTGTTGTACTCCGGCTGCACCACGCGCTTCGCGCCTTCGCCGAGGTTGGCCCATTCCGCGATCGGCAGCACTTCAAAGCCCTTGTCGAGGTTGTTGATGTCATACACCGCGACCGACTGGCTGACCTTGGCATCGGGATTGAGCGGCGTATCCACCCACAGGTTCTTCGACTTCGGATGCGTCTTGATGAACAGCGATCCGCCGCCCTGACCCTTGATGCTGGCGACCACCTTCCATGCCTGCGCCTTGTGCTTCACCGGATCGGTGCCGATCAGCGAAATCGTTTCGTCGCCGAGGTGGCTGGTTGCCCAGACCGGGCCGAACTTCGGATGAGTGAAGTTGGCGCCGCGTCCCGGATGCGGCGTCTTGCCCACATCGACCAGCGCAGCCAGCTTGTCTTCCTTGGTGTCGACCACCGCGATTTTGTTCGATGCATTGGCAGCCACCATGAAGTAGCGGCCGGTCGAATCGAAGCCGCCGTCATGCAGGAACTTGGCGGCATCCAGCGTGGTGATCTTCAGGTTGTTCAGATCCTGGTAGTTCACCAGCATGATCTTGCCGGTTTCCTTGGCGTTGATCACGAATTCGGGCTTGTAGTGCGAGGCCACGATGGATGCGACGCGCGGTTCCGGATGGTATTCGTTATCGACCGTCATGCCGCGCGTGGACACGATCTTCAGCGGCTTGAGCGATTCGCCTTCCATCATCACGAACTGCGGCGGCCAGTACGAACCTGCGACCGCGAACTTGTCTTCGTAGCCCTTGTACTTCGAGGTTTCGACCGAGCGTGCTTCGAGGCCGATCTTGATCTCGGCGACGTTATCTGGTTTTTCCATCCACAAGTCGATCAGGTTGATGCGCGCATCGCGACCGATCACATACAGGTAACGTCCCGAGGCGGAGATGCGCGAGATGTGCACCGCATAACCGGTCTTGACGATGTTGATGATCTTCTTGGTGTCGCCATCGATCAGTGCCACTTCGCCGGAGTCGCGCAGCGTGGTGGAGAAGATGTTCGCGATGTTGTAGCTGTTCATCTTCTTGGTCGGCCGCTTGGCGACCGGGATGTATTCCTTCCACGTCGCCTGCATTTCCTTCAGTCCGAATTCCGGCGGGGTCGGCGGTTCCTGCTGAACATAGCGCGCCATCAGGTCGACCTGTTTCTCGGTCAGATCACCGGATGTCTGCCAGTTCGGCATGCCTGCCGGCGAGCCATAGGCGATGAACACTTTCAGGTAATCGGTGCCCTTGGCCAGCGTGATGTCCGGGGTCAGCGGCTTGCCTGTCGCGCCCTTGCGCAGCACGCCATGGCAGCCAGCGCAGCGCTCGAAATAAATTTGCTTGGCCTGCTCGAACTCCGCCTTGGTCATGGGCGGTGCTTTCGGGTTGATATTCTGGTGCATCTCTTCGGCAGCCATCGGCGAACCGCCTGCCTGATACTTCAGCTCCGCACCTTCATGGGGCTGCTTTTCTTGCGCGTGAACCACCCCGACTGCCAGTGGCAGTGCTGCCAGCAATGCCGCGAGTGGACGAATGATCGGCTTCATTTCTACTCCTCAAAAAAGGGATGATGAGAACTGCGATTACTTCGACAAAAACCGGGCACGGTGCGGACTAGTCCAGGATTCAGGTTAGCCACCGTTTTTCAAGATGGGCCTAGGTTGCGCCGATGGAATTCAGATTTCCTTAACTCACATCAAATTTTTTCAGGGTGTTGCAAGCTAGTGTCCTGAGTTAGAAGTTCGTTGAACAATAATACTGACGCGTTGGGCGTCAGACAAGGCGCAAATCGGACCAAAGCCGGCTGCCTTGTGCGTATTGGCAACGAAGGATGGCGCGCATTTCATCGGTTTTATTCAACGAATTTCAAATTCAGGACACTAGTTTGTAGTCACTTGGAGAAACTCATTCATGAGCACGCGGCCTACTACTCTGCAGCGCCTTGATTCCGTCGGTGAACGGCGGTGTCCAGGCATTGTCTATCTCGTCGGTGCCGGTCCAGGCGATCCGGAGTTGCTGACCCTGCGCGCCGCGCGTCTCCTGACGCAGGCGGATACCGTTGTCTACGATCATCTGGTCGGCGACGGCATACTCGGATTGATACGCAAGGACGCCGACCTGATCTACGTCGGCAAGGAGAAGAGCTGTCACACGCTGCCGCAAGGCGAGATCAATGCGTTGATCGTGCGGCTCGCGCGCCAGGGCAAGCAAGTGGTGCGCTTGAAGGGCGGGGACCCATTCATTTTCGGACGTGGCGGCGAAGAGGCCGAAGTGCTTGCCGATGAAGGCATTCCCTTCGAAATCGTGCCGGGCGTGACTGCCGCCAGCGGCGTGTCATCCTATGCCGGTATTCCGCTTACCCATCGAGACTACGCGCAGTCCTGCGTGTTCGCCACCGGTCACCTGAAAGACGAGAGTCTCGATCTCGACTGGGTGAACCTCGCCCATCCGCGTCAGACGGTGGTGATCTACATGGGGCTCGGAACGCTGCCTGAAATCTGCCGTCAGCTCATTGCACACGGACGTGCGGCCAATGTTCCGGCGGCAGTGGTCGAACAAGGCACGACGGACAAGCAGCGCGTGGTGACTGGCACGCTGACAACCTTGCCGCAACTGGCCGCGGAAAAGAAGATGAAGTCGCCCTGCCTGATCATCATCGGTGAAGTCGTCGCCTTGCAGGAGAAGTTGCAGTGGTTCCATCCGGATGCGACGGCGTCGCTCAGGCATGCAGCGATCGCATAAGTGGCATAAGGACTACATCACCTTTTCGTACACGTCGGAGAATTTCTCACCATTCCACTGGTAGAGCATCTGACTGGCGTGCCGGCAGTTCGACACCGCCGTGGTCCGGAAGACCGCCACGCATTCGCTGCCTTCGCGGCGCACGCTGCGATAGCTCAGTCCCGGTGAACCCCGCATTCTGAGCTGACGTCCCACCGTCTGTGCGGCCGCATACGAGTCCGGATGGTAGACCGGGTCATTGGCGTCAAGTGCGCGCAAGTCATGCAGCCGGGCCGACACTTCCACATGGTAGACCCGCATCTGCAACTGGATCGCCGCTTCCTTTGTCGCCGCGAGAAACCTGGCCTGGTGATAGCGTGTTTCGGCAATCGCCGCCTCCTTGTCGCGTGCGGCATAAAACACGCCGTAGCTGCCGTCGCTGAAACGGCTTCCGGAAGGATTCAAGTGGGTGAAGGCCGCCATGATCGGGCCGCTGCCGGGGCCGTACAGACGCTCTGTCTTCGGCACCAGTTCAATCTCGCCGATCTCGTCGCGAATCCGATCATTGGTCATCGCCTCCAGCGCATACAGCGCATCGAAATCCTCGGGCGAGGCAACGCGATCGAACAGATTGATCGATGGGAAGCGCGAGGGCACGATGCGAAAGGCGGGATGCCAATCGACCTGCGCCAGCGCAAAATTCGCAGCCGGATCGCTCACGCCCATCCGCCGCGCATCGCGTCGAGGTACTGACGCACCACATACAAATCGGCGACGTTGCCGGACAACATGCGATCGAGAGCGCTCTTGCCGCCGAACGGCGGCGCGGTATTTGGCTTCCTGATCCAGCTGTCGGCCGCTTTCTCCTCCGGCAGCAGGATTTGCAAGGCCTTGTAGATGCCGAGAATGTAGGAAATCCGCTCCAGCGTGTCGCGTCCCAGGTGCGCGGCCTCCGGCGCTTTTTTCCATTTGTAGAACGTGGAGCGCGGCGGACTTCCCAGCAAGGTGAGCTGTTCGTCGAGGTCGAGCTGCCACAGCCGGGCAATATTGCCGAAAGCGCGCACCGCAGCGGCGGATATCGCTTCCGGACTGATCTTGCTGGCTGGCGTTTCGATGCGGATGCCCATGGAGGCCGAGAAATTGCTGTTGGTTTTCCTGCACTCACTTTAGTCCCAAAATGGACTTTATTCAAGAAAATATCCAAATCGGGATAAAACTTGCCCGGATTTTGTAGTGAATTGACCCGCTCAAGTCAAGGAATCGCTCCTGTCACACGCATCGGCATGCAATTTTTCGCACCCTTGCTGGTCAGAGCAAGACCGTTCGTACGTCGTGTTGCATGCCGCATAGCCTCTTGTCAAGCCGCAAAGCCACGGTGCGAGCATGCGCAGGCGTATAATGAAGGGTTGTTTTTCCGAAGCGGCGTTTCCGGGCCTGTGTCCGTCGCCGCGCTTGATTCACGGCCTCGTGCAGGTCCACCGAAATTACTATGTCAGACACCCTGTTAGCACCCTCGCAAATTTCCGCGCCTGCGGTCCGCTTTGAAGACTTCGGACTCTCGCCCGATATATTGCGCGCGCTCGCCGACCAAGGTTATGTTCACCCGACGCCGATCCAGGCCGAGGCGATTCCCATCGTGCTGCAAGGCCGCGATGTCATGGGCGCCGCGCAGACCGGTACCGGCAAGACGGCCGGATTTTCCTTGCCGATCATTCAGTTGCTGCTCGCGAATGCCAGCACCAGTGCATCGCCTGCGCGCCATCCGGTGCGCGCGCTGATCCTGACGCCCACACGCGAGTTGGCCGATCAGGTCGCGGACAACGTGAAGGCCTATTCGCGCCACACGCCGCTGCGCTCCACCGTCGTCTTCGGTGGCGTTGACATGGCTCCGCAAACTGCCGCGCTGCGCGCCGGCGTCGAAATCGTGATCGCCACGCCGGGCCGCCTGCTCGACCATGTGCAGCAAAAAACGCTGAACCTGTCGCAGACCCAGATCCTGGTGATGGATGAGGCCGACCGCATGCTCGACATGGGCTTCCTGCCCGACCTGCAACGCATCATCAACCTGCTGCCGAAACAGCGTCAGAGCCTGATGTTCTCGGCAACCTTCTCGCCGGAGATCAAGAAGCTCGCCAACAGCTTCCTGAAGGACCCGATCACCATCGAAGTCGCGCGCAGCAATGCCACCGCCGACAACGTCACCCAGGTGCTCTACAAGGTCGAGGAAGAAGCCAAGCGCGATGCCATCGCACACATCATCCGCGAGCGCAACCTGAAGCAGGTGATCGTGTTTTCCAACACCAAGATCGGTGCATCGCGCCTGTCGCGCCATCTGGAAAAGGAAGGCATCAAGGCATCCGCGATTCACGGCGACAAGACGCAGGGCGAACGCATGGCCGCGCTCGAAGCCTTCAAGCAAGGCTCCATCGAAGTACTGGTCGCCACCGACGTCGCCGCGCGCGGCCTCGATATTGCCGAATTGCCTTGCGTGATCAACTTCGACCTGCCGTACAACGCGGAAGACTATGTGCACCGCATCGGCCGCACCGGTCGCGCCGGTGCATCGGGCGACGCGATCTCGCTGTTCACCGACAAGGACGCGCGCTCGCTGGCGGATATCGAAAAGCTGATCAAGCACCACATCTCGCGCCTGGAACTGTCCGGCTTCGTGCCGGCACGTTCCGCAGAACGCCGTCCGCGCCATGAAGATGCCGAGGAGCGCGCACCGTCAAGCAGCCGTGGGTCGTCGCAATACAGCCGTGGCTCTTATGGGCCGCGCAAGGAAAAGATCGACCCGTGGTTCCTGAAGCCGTATGAACCCGCCGCACCTGCTCCGGAAGCGGAAAATCGCGACGCGCAAGGCGCGCCGGTGAAGCCGCAAAAGACCAAAGTGGCCGCACTGCTGGGCGGAACGCCCAAGCGCTGAATTCCGCTAAGTTCTGCAGCAAGCGCGTTTTACCTCGTCGCAAACCGCGCCGACCACGCCGCGATTGCCTGCTGCCAGAACCCGTTGACGCTATCTGCCTGATCGACGGGCAACTGCAGGAAGCGCGCAGCGGCGATCAGCTCATCCAGAGGCCGCGCGACATCCAGCGCCCGTGCCCCGGTCTGTTTCGACAGCTTCTCTCCCGCAGCGTTCGTCACCACCGGCACATGCAGGTAAGACGGCGTCGGCACCCCGAGCAAGCGCTGGAGATAAATCTGGCGCGGCGTCGAATCCAGCAAGTCCGCACCACGCACGACGTGCGTCACGCCCTGGGCGGCATCGTCCACCACCACCGCCAATTGGTACGCCCAGAAGCCATCGGCACGCTTGAGCACGAAGTCGCCGACTTCGCTCGCCAGATTCTGCGTCACGCTGCCCACCCAGCGATCCTCAAATCGTATGCATGCCTCGGCGCCATCCGGCACGCGCAAGCGAAAAGCCCGCGCCGTTCTCCCGGGAGCAAGGCCATTGCGGCAAGTCCCCGGATAGACCGCCGCACCGTCGCTCGCGATACCGATGCGTGAATCCGCGATTTCACGCCGGGTGCAGCCGCAGGGATAAACATGATCGCCCAAGCGGTCGAAGGCAGCCTGGTACAAATCCTTGCGCCGGCTTTGCCATACCACCTCGCCATCCCATTGCATGCCGAATCCGCGCAGGCACTCCAGGATAGCCTCCGCGGCACCGGGAACAGTGCGCCCTTCATCGATGTCTTCGATGCGCACCAGCCATTGTCCCCCATGCACGCGCGCATCCAGATAGCTGGCAATGGCCGCGACCAGCGATCCTTTGTGCAAGGGGCCGGTCGGGGAGGGGGCGAAGCGACCGATGTAGTGAGCGGAATAGGCGGTTGCCATGCTTGCCGAGGATGGAAAGCGACCTCAGTCGGTCACTGCTCTTGTAACAGCGGCTGCATTTGCTTGCGCTCAATCTTCACAATCGGGTCCAGCCATGCGCATCCGACGAAGATTTCGCGGCTGAGATTCATTACCGTAAAGACCAGGGCCAGATCGCGCCACTCATAATTGTTGACCAGATGGGTCTCAGTACTGGAAATTGCCGTGGTGACCGAGTAGCTGCCTGGCCCAAGGTTCATCGGAAACGCAAAGCGGAAGGTCACTTCCTCGCCGGCTTCCACATCCTCCAGGGGCAGGCTCTTGACCGAGGTATTGGTGCCATACATCGACTGCCCGAGACGGTCCTTGATCATGTAACCCAGCACCAACCGTGAGATCGGCGCATGTATCGCCACCCTGATCTGCAGCGTGACCGCCGTGCCGACGTCAACCGCTTCCACGCGCTCATCCATTTCGTTCAGCAGCGCGACATCGACAACCGTGGCTTCGCCACTGCCGGAAACGGTCTGGACCTTGCCGAACGTCAGTTTTTCCTGGCGCACCGTCTGGTTTTCACGTTCTGCCAGCATCGCATTGTAGAAATCCATGATCTCGTCGGGTGCGCCTTCCTTTGTCAGCCGCCCGCTGTCAAGCAGGATGGCCCGGTCGCAGACCGACTGGATCGCCGCCTTGTCATGGGAAACGATCAGCAAGGTTGTGCCACTCTGGCGTAAGCTGCGGATACGGTCGAAACTCTTGTGCTGGAAATAGGCATCGCCCACGGACAGCGCTTCATCCACAATCAGAATGTCCGGCCGCTTGGCCGTGGCAACGCTAAAGGCGAGGCGCATCTGCATTCCGCTGGAGTACACGCGCACCGGCTGATCGATGTAATCGCCGATTTCGGCAAAGGCCTCGATCTGCGGCATCAGCGAGAAAATCTCTTCGGATGTCAACCCGATCAATTGGCCAGACATGTAGATGTTTTCGCGGCCCGTAAAGTCGGCGTGAAAGCCCATGCCAAGCTCCAGCA
The DNA here is from genome assembly GCF_004804275.1 of Herbaspirillum sp. ST 5-3. GTDB lineage: Bacteria > Pseudomonadota > Gammaproteobacteria > Burkholderiales > Burkholderiaceae_D > Noviherbaspirillum. Next base: position 212,736 of record NZ_STGI01000005.1, on the reverse strand, counting down.
TCGCTGCTACGCGGCCGCTGATTGCTACGCTGCCGGTGGTTGGTTGTGTTGTACCCGTGATCAGTTTCAGCAAGGTGCTTTTGCCGGCGCCGTTGATGCCGATGATGCCAACCGCCTCACCGCGCGCCACCCGGAAATTGATGTCCTTGAGCACCCACTTCAGCTCGTGCCGTGGCTTGCCGGACAGACTGAGCCATTCCTTCAGGCGCGCCCAGTGATTTGAATACTGTTTGTAGGCTTTGCCCAGATTGGTAACGGTTATGGTGCCCATTAAGGCCTGTCCATTCTTGGAATTTTGAAAACGTAATACTTGTTCATCGCATATGCGGATAAGACATAAACAACGCCAGCCACAATCTGGCTTGCGCCTTCATGCAGGCCGAGCTGATGTATGAGGATGAGCAGCGCGACGAAATTCAGTCCATAGGCAATGGCGAATACGACTAGAAAGCGCATGAATTCCGCGCGCCGGCTCTGCTTGCTGTTGAAGGTATATGTCCTGTTTAATACATAAGAAACAACCAGGCCCACCGCATAGCCTGCGACATTGCTTGCCTCCGGCGAGAGCCCCAGCAAATACATGCAGCCGAAGATGACGCCGTATCCGACCATGGAATTGGCAACGCCGACGATGATATAGCGAAAGAATTGACCCATGCCGTGTACTGAAAGAATGCGTCGCAGGGCGACCTGAATGCCTCGGGAGGCTTACTCGCCTAGATAGTTGCGGCAACGTTCGATTATGGGATTGCGGCAAGCATAGAACTGGTACAGCGATATCGATCTCACCAGCCCGAAACAACTGCAATCGACATGATCAAAAAAGAACTCGAGTACATTCTTGATCTCTCGCGCCTTGTTCACATGCTCATGCTTCATCAACTGTCCGTAGTCCAGTCCATACTTGAGCTTGAATTCCAGTCCTGTCGTCAGCTTCCAGCCCAGCGTCCAGAGAACCGTTCCTTCGCTCGGGATGGCTGCGCGCAGTGTGCCATCCGGCTTCAGCAGCAAAGCGGCGCGGGCAATCACTTCCGGCAGGTTCAGGATATGCTCGAAGGTGGCGACCGAGGTGATCCGGTCATACTTCTGCTCGGCAGGCACTTCCGCGATATCGGAATAAACCGAACGAATCCGTCGCAGCAAAGGCGAACCTGCATACAGATCCTTGAAAGGTTCGATGATGTCGTAGGGGCCGGCCTCGGGCTCATGCTGCAACTGATTCAGCGTGCCGGCGCCGATTTCCAGTGTGGACAGCTTTGCGGGCGGCCGGTTGGCAAGGTCCATGGCCACTTTCCTGTGCATCCATGCCTCCAGTCTCTGGGACAAGGACGCGGCTGTGGTGCCGCCTTCACGATTGGACTTGTAATGCGCACCGTAGATCTCTTCGATTTCCTTCGGCAGGTAGGGCCGCGTCTTCGGAAATTCGCTGAACACTTCTTTCATGTCTCGTTCTTTTTCGATGGTTTGATGAGATAGGCAGGCCGTCCTTTCACCTCGTCATAAAGACGGGCGATGTAATGACCGATGATTCCCAGGCTGATGAGAATCGCGCCGCCAATGACAATGACAAGCAGATTCACAGTCGTAAATCCGTCGATGGCCTTGCCTTCGAATTTTCTTATCAGACTCAGGATGCCTATGACGCCGCCAAAGGCCAGTGTCACCATGCCGAGCAGCGACACAAGTTTCAGTGGCAGGCTGGAAAAGCTGGTGATGTTGTTGATCGCGTATCGCAAGAGCTTCAGCTTGCTCCACTGCGTCGTGCCACCGGCGCGCTCGGGCACGGAGAAGGGGATCTGCGCGCTTGGATACCGGGCCCAGCTGATCAGGCCGCGGAAAAAGCGTTGGCGTTCCGGGAACGCGAGATAAGTATCCACGACCACCCGGTCGAGCAATTTGAAGTCGGAATGGCCTTTCAGGTCGAGATCGGCGAAACGATGGAACAGGGCATAGAACGCATGGGCGAACAGGCCGTCGCGAATCGTTTCGTTGCCGCGGTCGATCTTGACGGCCTCAACCACGGAAAGGCCCTTCCGCCAATACTCCGCCATTTGGGGAATCAACTCCGGCGGATGTTGGAGATCGCCGTCCAGCACGATCACGGCCTCTCCCTTGGCATCAGCGAGGCCAGCGTGTATTGCTGCCTCCTTGCCGAAGTTTCGGGTGAACGAAATGAAACGGATGCGCGCATCCATCGCAGCAGCTTTGGCGATTTCCATGGCGCTGCGATCCCGCGAACCGTCGTCAACCGCAATGAGTTCCAGTTCGTACCAGTCGTCACCTGCAGCACTGAGGATCGCTGCAAGATTGTCGAGAATGATCGCTTCCTCGTTATAGACGGGAACGACCAAGCTTATTAAGTGCCCCACGGTGCGTGCATCCTATTCTTTGGGAGGTGAATGTTTGAATAAACCTGGCGGAGCGATTTCCTGCCACGTCAAGCGGCGACAAATCCGTCATTTACAAAAGCGTGTTGTATGTCGCTCCGGCAATTGCGCAATCTCAACGAATTTTGCCCGTCCGTTAGCATGAGTTTATTGCAATTGTCCGGGGAATGTTAAATTTCACGCAAGAGGAAAATTGTGACCGTTTCTATTTTTCCTTGCTTGCCGTCATGTCAGGAACTTCCTCCATTCCCAAGCCGCTTGTCTTCCAGTAGTCCTGCGGCAGATGAGGCTGACAGAGAACAGCGTTGTTCCATTTGACGCAATTGCCTGCTTGTAATGCCGTCGTGAAGCCGGTGGGCAGCGCAGCCGGGTTCTGCAACGAGTCGACCGACATTACATAGAGATGCCGATCCTGGAAGGCGGCTTCGAACTCCTGCTTGTTCTTTGCGCAGTCCACATTCGGCCGGGCAATATAACCGGTATCAAGCAACTTCCCATAGTGCGCCGCGACACGCTGGAAGAACCAGTAAATCTCGGTATCGTTCGTGGTCTGGCATCCGAACGCCGGGTAGATATGTATCTTCTCCACGTTGCTCGCGACACTCGCCCATGGTGCCACATCGTTGCTGCCCGGACGGGCGGCGTTGTTGGCCAGTCGATTCTGCAACGGTTGCCCGTCAATCCACTGGAGCGGCAAGGCGATCGCGACGATGGCCAATCCTCGCCAGGATGGTTTCCTGAGCAGCGCTGTCAGCATCCCGAAGAGAATCATGTATCCGACGACCCAGAAGAAGCGCCCGCTCACGCGAAAGGTTCCCGTCAGGCCATCGAGGAATGACGGCAGTGCATAAGACAGAAGCTTGAATGGTCCGACGTACACCCGGTTGGAAAGAGCGTAGAAAACGAACAGCGCCAGGGTGGTTGTCAGCGCGGGATAACGCTTGAACTGCCCCTTGATTGCGTCCCACTGGGTCGCAATCAGGAAAAACAGCATCAGGAGGGCGCCGACCCCGAAGTAGTTAAAGCCTTCGCCCTGGCTGCCGCTACCGTCAAAAGGGCACCAGTAAAAGCCGCCGAGATCGCTGGCGCAAAACGGCGCGAACGCATTCATGGAAAAGACGCCAAAGCCCGAAGTTTGGGTGCGCTTGCCGAAATAGCCTAGCACGAAACCAATCGCGCAAATAACCGCGACGGATGCCAGCAGCCGCGGCACCTGCTTCTTCCAGCCTTCGCCGGCCATCGCCTGATCCGCGAGAAATGCGATAAACAGCGCGTAGCAAAATGCCAGGAAATAGGGATGGACGACCAGGCCGATGACATTAATGAGGATGAACGCAATTGTGGTGCGATTTGCGGACCAGCGGCCTTGCCGGCCAAGAAAATAGAACGCCAGACTGAAGAGAATGATGCCGTGGGTCATCAACGCTATGTGTGCGGCCCCCCGGAACAAAAGCGGCGGCCAGGTAATCGCAAATAATACGGCAGACACGACAGCCATGAGATTTCGCGCTCCCAATGCCCGGATCAGGAAGGCTGCCGCAATTGCCTGGGTAAGGAAGGCGAAAGCCTGCCACAGCCCGATATAGTGAAATCCCGGCGGCAGCCAGCGTGCAAACAATTTGAAGAAAAGTGCCGCGAGCGGAATGCTGTCGGTGAATGCAACGCTGACGCCATCCGGATGATTCAGGCGTTCAGTGTGCAGCAATGGAAAGTGCCAGCTGTCCCGAACATAGAACAGCCATCCGGCGACGTGCTGGGACGCGTCGCCTTCCTCGAAAAATTTACCATGGCCGGCGAGCGAGCTCAGCGGGTAGATATGCCACACAAAAACGACGGCAATCAGCGTCGCCAGTCCGTAGGTCAGTGCCGGCGAAAGATCCTTCCACAAAAGCGCTGACAGGCGATTGAAAGCAGGTGTTGCAGGATTCAGTCTTTGCAAAGCCGATCTCCGTAGGGGTTCATGATTGTGAGGCGCCCGGATTCACGGGCGCAAGCGGAGAGCTTGCCGTAGTGATGGGGGTATTTTCCGTGAGTGCGTGCGCTAACTGCCGCACATTTTCTTCCCATGCACGCCACCGCAGTCCGGAAGAGGAGGGGGCTTCTCCGGCGTCATGCAGGCGCATCCACTCCTTGATGGCGGACGCAAGATCGCCGGCGCTCAGGCCTTGGAAGTAATAGGCATTTCGCTGCGCAACTTCGCGGAATACCGGAAGGTCGCGCACAATGATCGGCAGGTTGTGGCGTGCTGCCTCGATCAGCGGCAAACCGAAACCTTCGCCTTCACTGGCGAAAATCAGGCAGGTGCAGGTAGCGTAGATCTTTTGCAGATATTCATCGCTCACCTCATGCAGCCAGAACAAGCGTTTGCCGAGTTCCGGATGATGCTCTAGGCGGTCAACGATTTCCGGAATGCTTTTTCGCTGGCTGTCCGGCAGCGCAGTCCAGCCCGCCTTGCCAACAACCACCAGTTTCACCTGTTCGCCGCCGAGCCATAATTGCTCGAACGCCGCCAATGTCTGGAGATGGCCCTTGCGCGGTTCAATCGTGCCGACCGTCAGGAAGCTAGGCATTGCTGCGATCTGCGCGAGAACCTCGCCGGCGTCTTCAGGAATTCCGCACGAAGGAAAGGAAGCCGCAATGTCGGCGCCATGGTGGATGACCGCGAACTTGAGACGGCCCAAATCCGCGTGACCGTGCTGCCTCAACCACAGGCTGGTTTCATCGGCAACGGCCTGAGATATGCAAATCAATCTGTCTGCATTTTCCGCAACCGCGTCGAGCCACCGGGCATGCAATTGGTCCGCATGCTCCGGGAAAAACTCCGGCCGCAGGACAGGCAGGATATCGTGGACCAGAAAGCTCACTTCCACGCCGAGTGCGCGCCAGTCGGCATACAGGCCGCTCTTCGCAGCCTCGACGACCGCATCGGGGCAAAAATCGGGGCTGTAGAACACATCCGATGCAGCCACGTCCACTGGGGCGTCCTCCAGTGCCGCCGACACGATGGCAAGCAGTTTTTTCGTGTAGGTGCGCGCATACCGGTAGTGCCACTTCCCGCCTTCGTCGCTGAGATATACCGGCTCCACCCGGAAACCAGGTGGCGGATTGTTCAGCAATGCGGAAAGCTGTGCCCGTACGACGCGCTCGATTCCTGTCTGCAGATCGTTGCGGGCGATGTTTGAGACATCAACCAGCAACTGACGCAAGGTTGGCACGTGCCGTGGCGCATCCGGGAGGGGCTGGAACGCCGCGTGCGGACCTGTGGCGCTGTAGAAAACCTCGATCGCCTTCGCATAGAGCTCGGCACAATGGCTGGGATCATGCCTGGTTCGAATGAGCTCCCTTGCCGCGGCTCCCAATTCCGTTCGTCTCGCCCTGTCTTGCCGTAACGTCTCCAGCGCGGCAACAAGGTCCGCATCGTCAAATACGTCTGGCAATCGCCACACTGCATCTGCGGGCAGTTCCGCCATCGATCCGCTGGCATTGAGGACGGTGGGCAGGCCGTAGTTCATACAGTGCAGGACCGAGCCTGATGTTTCTCCGCGCGATACCCCCCTTAACTGCACGGCGCCATCCGCTGCCTGTAGATACTGCTTGTACACTGCGTCGTCGGTCCAGCCGGTGATCCGTATTCTGTTCTGGCATCCGCTATTGCGAATGCGCTCCGCAATCTGTTCGCCGTATTCACCCGGATGATTTGCGCCAACAAAGACAAGACGGCAGCTCGGGTCATGGTGCAAACTCGATGCCAACCATGCGTCAAGCAGACGGTGGCTCAATTTTACCGGGTCGATGTACCCGAAGCTGCACAGCAGGAAGTCCTGCTCGCCAATGCCAAGCGACTGTCGTGCGCCGGACCGGTCGATCGTTGTCGCAGGCACGCGCAAATGCGGGATGACCGCCCAATCGTCGGCCGCATGCTCGCCATACCATTGACGCGCCAGCTGGCGGGAGTGCTCGGAATGCACGATGATGCCGCGCGCATTCTCCAGCACTTCCAGATTGCTGGGATAGATATTCCTGGCGTATTCCAAACCCTTGGTGCTGAAACTTTCCTTCACTGCCATATAGCCATGCGAGTGATACAGCGCACGCGTCCATATACCGGGCATCGCTCCCGTACTTTCTTCGTAAGCCAGGACGCTGCTGAGGAAGAAATCGTGCAGGACAACGGTGCCAGGATGCCGCCGCAACATCTCGAACATATGCGAGTGATAGGGACTATTCCCGAACTGGTAAAGTACGCGCGCATAATCGGATGCATGGTGTTCGAACCATGCAACGCTGCGTACCGGGCAGTAACTGTCCACCCATGCATCGGAAATGCTTGGCTGGGCGACGATCACGTCTATGTCGTAATAGCGTGCAAGCTCAGGCAGGAGTTCCGCGCTGTAGTCACTGATGCCGCTGCGTTCCGAAGGGAGGGGAGACACGTATGCCAGACGCGGCCGCCGATTGGCCGGCGAGCTGAAGACCTTTTCCTGATCAATGCGTTTCTGGAAGCTCAGCAGTTCGGAATGGACGTGCTCGACGAAAGCCTTCTCGACCACCGGGGTGACCGTGGTTTCAAGTCTTTCGAGTCGTACGAGACGTTCGATCGCGGTCCGTTCAAGAGCATCCAGGCGTTGCTGCGATTGAATCGCGATTTCCCGTGATACGCTGGCAGCGGCTTCGAGCGCATCAAGACGTTCCCGAACCGAGATCGCAATACCTTCAAGCGCATCGATGCGTTTCTGCGACGAGTGCGCAACCGTTATCAACCAGGCAAGACGCTCCTCATGGGCGTCGGCTCGTTGATACAAGCGATTGATATGAAGGATGTTGGATACAAGGCGTTTGAGCCGGCCAGTGAACGAGCTGTTGTCGGTTTTTTTCATGGCGGCGGCCTAACGAGGTACATCCGGCGGCAAGATTCTGGCGAGCAGTTGATTTGCACTTTGCCGCCAAGTCAGCCAGGGCATATTGTTGGATTGTGGCGAAATCCCCTTGGCATGCAAGTTCAGCCATGCGCCGATCGCATCGGCCAACGCGTTTGCATCCAGTCCATTGAAATAAAATGCATGCTCACCCGCCACTTCGCGAAAGACCGGGATGTCGCGCGCAAGAATCGGTAACTGATGCTGAGCGGCCTCGATGAGTGGAAGACCAAAACCTTCCCCTTCGCTTGCGGCGACCAGGCAAGTGCTGGCAGCGTAGACCTGCTCCAGGTATTCGTCGCTGATACCTTCCAGCCAGAACAGGCGCCGGTTCAATTCCGGGTGACTGCGCAACCTGCTGACAAGCGAATCCACCAGCCAGCCGTTCTTACCCACAATAACCAGGTTCGAATTCACGCCGCGTGACCACAGCACCTCGAATGCGGCCAGGGTCTGCGCATGTCCTTTGCGTGGCTCGAGCGTGCCGACCATCACGAAGCTTGGCGCAGCGCTCAGTGCGTGCAGCACATTGGCCGCGTTTTCCGGTATTCCCTGGCTCGGCACACTGTTTTCAACGTCCGCCCCGAGATGAAAACTGCTTACGGCAGGCAGTTCCGGGCGCGGCGGCCGATGGTCGTGCAGCCACTGGCGCACGTCGTCGGCGACGGCCTCTGAAATACAGACCAGTCCCGAGGCAACCTGCGCAATACTTCTTAGCCATTCCTCAAAAACGGCGGACGTGCCGGGGTGCCACCAGTCCGGTCGCTGCACCAGCAGAATGTCGTAGACGACGAAGTACAAATGCACGCCGAGGCTTCGCAACTGCAAATGCAGCGGATGCAATGCGCGCGTGAAGTGTGCATGCAGGTCGAGGCCGAGGTAAATGTCATCCTGGTTGAATTCCGCGACCTCGTCGACCTCTTCATTCGCTGGGCGGCCAAGGAACCGCGCTGTGAATGCGCGTGCGTGACGGTATCTGCTGCCGTCAAAATAGATCGGGCGCACGACATAGCCCGCCGGCGCGTTTTTCAGCAGCTCCAGCAAAATGCTGCGCACCACGCGTTGAATGCCGGACTTTGCATCTCGCTCGACCAACTCCGAAATGTCGAGCAGTAACTGCCTTGGTGCGCTGCCGGCAGTGTTAAATGCAATCGCATCGGCTGCTGCGGCGAGGTCCTGATCCTGGGGCGGTTCCGTGCTGTCGATCCGCGCGATCGCCGCGAGAATGGATGCAAGGTCCTCATCCTCGCCTGCATTGGCGCTCGCATTTCGCTGTGCCACGAGAGCCGGTTGCCAGGCGGCGAAGGCGGCGAGCGCACGCTGGGCACTCGCATCCCAGGAGAACTTTTCGGCTTGCTGCAAGCCATGCGTCCGCAAACGCAGACGCATCGCTTCATCAGTCAGAACCTGCTGCATCTTGTCGGCAATAGAGCGAGGGAAGGCGGGATCGAACATTGCCTCCTCCCATCCGATCACCTCGGGGATGCTGGTACTGTTGGAACCGATGGTCGGTGCGCCGCATGCCATCGCCTCGAGGACCGGCAGCCCGAAGCCTTCATATTTGGACGGGAATACAAACAGGGTCGCGAGATTGTAGAGCCCGACGAGATCGTCATCGGACACATACCCCGTTAGGACGAGTTCATCCTCACTCAAGCCTGCCTGTTCGAGCAAGCCTGTCAGTCTGGCTCGATCACCATCGCTGATCTTGCTTGCAATGACCAGCTGATGGTCGGCGCGGATATCTCGCGGAAGCAATGCATAGGCCTGGATCAAGGTATCGAAATTCTTGCGCGGATCGAAACCACCGGGCGCATACATGACCGGCTTGCGCTTGATGCCATAGCGTGAACGCAGCGCAGCCGCCGCTTGCCCACTGTAGTTCCGTGTCGTGAAGCGCGGATCGATGGCTGCCGAGATGCTCACTACGCTCTCTGGCCTGAGACCCAATGCATCGATGGCATCTTCGCGCGAATAATCGGAAATCGCGAGCAGCAAGCCGGCGTGTTTGAGCGACTCGACCTTGCGCTCGTAGTATTGCCGGTGAGCTGGCGTGGGCAGATAGGTCTCCGGACTGCGGAACGGGATAAGGTCGTACAGGATTACCGCCGTATTCGTGCCGTCCGAAAACGCCTCCACCGAGGTCACTGCATTATCGAAGAGCCCCTCGAAGAGGCTGGTAATCAGAACGACGTCGGGTCGCAATTGCTGAATGAAATGCTCGCGGATCTTCTCCGCGGCGCGGACACGCCAGGCATTGGCGGGATCGATCTCCGACGTGGGTGTCGGCGTCTTGAAAATCCGGATGCGCTCACTCGGCACAAAGCCGAGAAATTCGTGCCGGATGGCGGAAACGCTTTCTGGAAAGGAGGCGTTCAGCGCCAGCCAGATCTCATGCTCTCCCGCATTACGCGCCAATGCGAGAACAAATGAGGAAATATACCGTCCGATGCCGCGGAAGCGATTCTCCGTCTGGACGCCTTGAAGATCGATGACGATACGCATCAGCTTGTTTCCCGGCCCATGATTTTCCTGAGCTCCGTATATATTTGCGTCGCACGCGGGCCAAGATATTCAGGCTCCCTTTCTGTCTGTGTCACGACCGTCGTATCGCCCGCAGCATACACGATGCCGTGCAGGCGTCGCTTGAGGCCCGGCATTCGGTTAAGTATATCGAGCGCAGCCTGCCGCAGGTGCGGCTGGCGCTGCACTGTTTGTCCAAGCCGGCGCAAGCCAGACTTGATGCGTCGTTTGCTGCCGCTGACAAACCGGCTTGCGCGGACAGCCGTCTTGATCCGGACAAGGCCGCTGACGACAAAGCGTAGCGGCGCTGTGACGCGCCAAGAGCGACTGCTAAACACCGCGTGCACCTGCCCCTCAAGACGCGCCAGACGTTCCTCAAGCTGAGCAATGCGGCCGTATGCTTGCTGGAGATCCTGCGCCTGACGGGCGTCCGTGCGTTCCACCGCGAGTTTGGCTTCCGCTATCCGGTTGTTGATCTGCGAGTCATAACGTTGCGCAAGCGATTCCAGAGACAGGCCATAGTTGAAGCTGAACGCATGATCGAACACCGACAGGGTCTCGCTGCCTGCGTTTTTTTGCGCCACTACCGCATAGTCAGGGCTGACGTCTTTGAGTACGTTGATCAGACGGATGTTCAAACCGCTGCGCAGCTCTGGGCGTTCCTGCAGGCGCATGATGACGTTGCGCTGAAAGCCGGCGTGCTCCACCACGAATTGAAGCAATTCCCAGGGAACAGGACGGGTATGCGAAGGATCCTTGTAAAACTCGTAAGCACCGACCATCAGGTTTTCCGAGTTCGGTGTCTCCAGAATCAGCAAGCCGCCCGGCTTCAGGACGCGCAGTCCTTCCTGCACGAGCAGGCGCACCTCGTTGAAAGGCATATGTTCGACAACATGAAATGCCGATACTAGCGCCTTGCTATTGTCGGGCATTGCGCGCAGGACATCCAGAGCGTCTGCCCGCTGCGCGTTCAATCCACGCGCACGGCATTCGGCCAGCATGCCTTCGTCGAGATCGGCGCCCGTGGCTTCAAACCCGGCTTTTCCCAATAATTCCAGCCATTCTCCGCGACCGCATCCCAGATCGATGGCGTCGGCGGGCTGGTAGAGGGCGGCCAAAGGTTTGAGGAAGGGAATGTAGGCACGCAAACGCGAGAGGATCAATTCGCGTGAACCGCGATGGCGGTCTTCGTAGGCTTTGTAGAACAAATCGTTCATTGGAATTGAGCTTGGGAGAAATTTGCTGCGATGGCAAGCATGTTCTTGCCATTGAGATTCGCGCGGCGCACGCCGCCCCCAATACCGAGCGCTGTTCGTGTCGGAATCCGGGACGCGCTGCGCCGGGGAATTCGTTATTTTTGTGCCAATGAAAAACGCTTGATTATAGCGCAGAGGACTTGCGATGCTTTAGCTTTGCACCAATTTTTGCAAGGCATCAGGGTTGACGATGATCAAGCGATGAGAATCCTTCTTGACGATGCCTTGATTCACCAAGGTCAGGATGGTTCGCGTCACCGTTTCCCGGCTCGTATTGATCATGTTCGCGATGTCCTGATGGGTAGGCAGGTTTTCCACGACCTCCAGGTTGTCGGCTTCTTTTTTCTTTAGCAGTGCCAGGAAGGTGTAAATGCGCTTGGCCGTATTGTGGATGCTGAGCAAAGCGCGGAACTCAGAATCGCGCTGAATCTTCTGCGCCAAGTGGCGCAGCATCAGGTTCGCCACCGATGGCGAATGAGAGAACAGATGCAGAGCGGTTGCGCTCGGGAGGAGGGCGACCAGTACTGACGTCAGCGCAACCACGGAAGCGGAACGTTTGGACCCGTTGATAACGGCAATCTCGCCGAAAAAATCGCCCGGCGTCAAAATTCTCAAGCCGATTGCGCGGCCGTCTTCGGTAATGTCGATTACCTGGAGCTGGCCCGAAAGCAGGAACAGCAGACTATCACCCGTTCCGCCCTTCTGCAGCACGATTTCGCGCCGCGCGTACTGACGGATGCGCAGATCCGCCTTCACTCTCGTCATTTCCTCTTCGGTCAGATTGGCGAGCAGCGGAATCTTGCGAAGGTGAATCTTGATATTGACCTTTTTAGGCTGGAGTTCGTCCTCCGTGCCAGGCAATGTCTCCAGTTCCGCCGCTTCCTGCGCCAAATCGCTCGACTTCAAACCGGGACGCTCCTTTTTTTCCAACGTCATCAGTTCTTGCTCCGAGGCTTCAGTGAATGAGAAAACAAGATACTCAACAAATTCATGTGCCGAACAGAAAATGCGAGAGCAAGCCCGCTGCTACAATGCCGGCAGTATTAGCCGCAAGATCGCGCCAGCAGAATTTTCGTCCCGGCACGAGCTGTTGAAGGCATTCGATTGCCCAGCCCGCCACGAACAGGCCGATCAACCAAGTTGCGAATTCAGTACTGGACTGCGCAATGCGACCGGCCAGCAATGCCATGCCGCCGTATGCCAGGAAATGGAGCAGCTTATCGTTGGGGAGAGTAGGGAGCCAACTTGCGGGAACCAGGCACCCTGCAGAAATCGCGACGGTCCCGACCAAGAAAAATACCAGCTCCCACACCATGCCTAATCCCGAATAATCCTGTCATGCCTTGTCACGGCGCGCATGATTGGTTGCGCCATATCTTGTTTCGGCGCTAGAAGCTTTGCCACCGCCAGCTGACCTGTAATAGGTGGCTATTATATTGAAAAATCGAAATATTCTCGTTATTCCTTACTTCTCGTAGCTCAATAAGAACCTCATGTTGTGGTTTTATCGGGACGGTTATGGCCGCGCGCCACAATTGTGTGTCCTGACGTCGAACCTGGTCAATCAAACCTGGCGAATAGGCAGAATCGTTGAGCCAGCGCTGGCGGCTCCATCCCAGTTCCCCAGTCATGTCGTGAGGCAGGCGAACTTGTGTCTGTACATTGGCGAACCAACCCTGTCGGTCGCCACCGAGCCGTCCGGAACCTCCCTGGTCCGACAAGTAACCAGCACTCGCCTGTGTCAGTGTTTTCCCGGCCTGATAACTCAGGACGCCGCCCGTCTCAATCGTGTTGGAATCGAAATTCACCAGGGTTGAGTACTGAACACGGCTCAAACTTGTCAGGAAGCTAAAGCGAAAGCGTTCGGAGGCAGGAAGTGGCGGCGTCAGACGCGCCTGGACCTGTGCTTGCTTTTGATATAACTGACTTCCCAGTGTCAGGAAACTGAATGAAGCCGTGCCCCTCAGGCCCCAGTTACCGACGCGCCAGGGATGTTCGACGCCAAAACGCAGCGACCTCGTGTTATAGCGAGTGAGCGTGTCGTTTTCACGTGCGCGCAACTGCACGAAACCGACGCTGCCGTTCTGGGTGAGGTCGCGCGCATAATCGGCCGAAAGCAGCGTGTACTGATCGTGTTGCGGCAGGAACTCGGGCGCCAACTGCAAGTCGAGGCGCGATGCTCCACTTCCTATGCTGAAGTTGGGACTGCTTGCGCCTTGGTTGACGTTGCTGTCGATACCTCTCGCAAGCGCCATGGAAAACTGGCTGCGCGGCTGCCAGCCCTTGCATCCTTCGGCTCGATGACGGTTGATCACTTCCTGAATGCCCGGCGGAGGCGAGAAACGCGATTCGATCGCCTCGAACAGGCGCTCGGCCTCGGCCGCATGCCCCAGTTCGCATTGAATGATTGCCAGATCGAGCCATGCCCCTGCATGCTGCGGCTCGAGCTCGATCATGCGTGTCAAGGCATCGCTGGCATCATTCGCGCGGCCTTCACTGATCGAGTGTAATGCATCGAGGTACAAGTCCTGCTGGGCAAGCCGGGTATCCCCGGCCATTGCGGGCGCACAAAATACAGATGCGCAAAACACCAGAACGATGGGGAAAATGCGCAAGGCAATCCAGGCGGTTCGTCTCATGCGACCAGCTCCACCGTGTACAGCATGGTCGGATGCTCTTTCCCCCGCAATAGTTTCTCGCCGAGGAACTTGAAACGGTGGCGCTTGGCCCGGCTGACTGTGCCTTGGCCGACAATGATGTCATGCGGGAATTCGCGTGCCAGTTGCTCCAGCCGCGAGGCGACGTTCACGCTGTCGCCCACGGCGGTGTAGATGCTGCGCGAGGTCGTGCCGAAGTCTCCTGCCATGGCAATTCCGCTTTCGATGCCGATTCGCACGCGCAGAGGCGGTTTGCCCTCCTGTTCGCGGATGGCACTGAAGCGTTGTACTTCCTGCACGATTTCCTGTGCAGCGTCCAGTGCCAGGTCCGCGTGGTCGTCGACGGGCAAGGGGGCTCCCCAAAAAGCAACAAGGCCGTCGCCGGTAAACTTGTCCAATGTCCCATGCTTGTCGAGAACAGGCCGCGTCAGGCAAGCGAGAAAGTCACGCGTCAACTGCGCGGCTTCTTCCATGGAAAGTGATTCGACCTGGCCGGTGTAACCCTGCATATCCGCAATCAGCGTCGTAACGTTCAGGCGCTGCGGCGTCAATGGATCTTTCAGGTCGCGACGAAGGAGTTCGTCCACGACGGCCTTTGCCACATATTGACGGAGTGTTCCGAGCAATTGACGCGATTTTCGCTGTGCGAGCTGCCAGTCCAATGGAACTGCGACCGCCAGCAGGAAGAGATTCGATACCAGCGGTCCGGAAGTCGCAAATCGGGCATCATGTGGCGCAATCCAATAGGCCAATCCGAGCCAAGCGATTGACGCGGTCATCAATAAACCGACGTTTGCTACTGCCGACAGTCGTGGAAATGTGTAGGCAGCGAGCAATGCAACCAGTATCACAAATCCCGTTGCGAGCCATTGCCCGGGCCAGACCGCCGGCGCATGTCCGGCCGATACATCAAGGAACGCAGAGAGCGCTGCCGCATGAACCAGCATGCCCGCAGTGGATGCGCTCAGCGGCGTCGCAACGCGGTCGGTCAACCCAAGCGATGACGAACCGACAATGACCAGCCGTCCATTGATTGCTGTAACAGGCGCTGAACCGTTCAAGATATTGATGGCCGGCACCACTGTATATGCCGACCAATCGCGAGGAAAGGGAACGCGCCGAAAGTCGCCCACCGCTTCAGGCATGCGGATTTCATCCGGGTTTCCACAACAGTCCAGCAAGGCCTTGGACAAGGTCGGATATGCGCGCCCGTCAAAGAGTGTCATCATCGGCAAGCGGCGGATCGTTCCGTCATCGTCCGGGATGAAACCGATATTGCCAACATGACGGGCTTCCGCCAGTCCTGCGTGATTGCCGATAAAACCGGTCGCAACCGCCATCTTCCCTTCCGCAATTGCGGTGGTTCCCCCGGCAATCTGGCCGACACGTACAGCGGACGAGCGCTGAACGTAGTCGAACGCCTGAGCCAATACGACAGGTCCATGCTGTGCCAGCATTGCCAGTCGCATGTCACCCTCGGCATCGGCTCGTTCCGGAAAAACGAGGTCGAGAGCAACGCCGCGTGCACCGTACTCGCCGATGAGTTTTTCAAGCAGGTCGGCGATGCGATTCCTTGGCCACGGCCAGGGGCCAACCGTCGCCAGGCTGGCCTCGTCGATATCGATGATTGCGATGCGGGATTCCGGAACTGCGGAAGCCTGGGAGCGGACGAAGTGGTCACGCAGCCATTCGTCCGCAAAATAAGAGTGCATCGGCGCGGGGAACCATTCCGACCAGACCGTCAAAAGAACCGCGATCAGCGCGATCATGAAGCGCATTGCGGCAACTGTCGGAAAATTCATGCGGAATTAGTCGCTTGCTTTATCGGAACTGTGACAGGGAACACAGACAGGCACGCCAGGGGGCCGTAGATGCATTAAATTGTAGCCGGGAAGTATAACGCCATGTTTCCTGTAGGACTATCCCATGTTCTTTATAGGCGGCACGCCATAGATTGGGGTGGCGGCCGATCGCCTAATCAAAAGCGCCATATCTTGTTCGCCCGAATTTACCGAGATGTCGATTGCCGAAGGTTCTGGCGGTCGCGGCATTTCCCCAAAGGTATGAAAATACAACGATACGCCTTTCTCGGGGTAAAATGTGATCGCCATCACAGAAAGTAGTGCTTGAAAGCACATAATGGCTCATCAGGAGAAGTCCCATGTTGCGTCGATTAATTGCCACCATTGGTCTGTTATTTGCCTCAAGCCTTGTTCAGGCAGGAGAGGCGGGACATGTCGTTTTTGTCACAGGCCAGGTACAGGTTGATAATCGGCAGGTCTCGCTCGGTGATGCGATTCAGGAAGGGGCGGAATTCGTGACTGGTGCCGACGGCTATATATATATGAAGACCGTCGACAATGGCTTCCTGATTCTGCGCCCGGGCAGTCGCGCTCGTATCGTCACTTACCACGTCGATACGAAGAAGCCGGAGAATACCCGAGTCAAGCTGGAACTGCTCAGTGGTGTCGCACGGACGATTTCCGGCCAGGCTGTCAAGAAAGCGCGTCAAAATTTCCGCTTCAACACCCCGGTCGCCGCCATTGGCGTGCGTGGAACCGATTTCACCGTATTTACCGATCAGCAAACCTCCCGCGTAGCCGTCATTTCAGGCGGTGTTGTGGTGAGCGGTTTTAGTGCTGCATGCGGGCCGGAGGGCGGCGGGCCTTGCGAAGGTGGCAACAGCCGCGAATTATTCGCCGAGCAGACCGGCCAGCTCTTGCAAATTCAGAAAGGGCAGGATGCGCCCCGGCTGTTGCGCAGCAATGGCAATTCGCCCGATCTGGTTGCTCCGCCGCGTAACGACGAGCCGGTAAGCAAGGCCGCCGCTTCTACGCCGCATACGGCAACTGACGTTAGCCTGGAAGCCAAGAAGAGTAGCGACATTCTTGCCGGAAACCAGTTGCCGCCGGCAGAAACGCCGGTTACGGAGCCGCCCACCCCACCGCAGCCACCAATCGTCGAGGGGCCGTCAACGCCTCCAACTGAAAACCCGGTGCCCCGTCCGCCCGAGGTATTGTGGGGAAGGTGGCAGGCTGTCGCCAACCTCACTCCGGATTCCGAGTTCCTGGCCAAGATCAAAGGCGGTGCGTATGCCCAGTACAAGATCATTGGCCCATACATGATCGCCCGGGTGAAAGACACCGAATTTGTGAAGCCGCAGGAAGGGCGTGCTGAATTTGCACTGGGTAGCAGCGAAGCGTTTATCCGCAAGCCCAATCAAACGGCAGTTGCGGCAAGCGTTCAGGATGCGCGCCTGGCCGTTGATTTTGCGACGAGTGCCTTCTCCACCAGCCTCACGGTGGTTGCTCCAGACAGCACGACAGTCAGGGTAAATGCACAGGGCGGGGTGACGGCCGGGGGCGAGCTGATCAGTACGGCCGCAAGCTCGAACGCCAATATTCGTGGGTATCTGGGCGGAGCGGGTGCCAACGAGGCCGGCTATATCTTCAATACGACCAATACGACCGGTCCTGTTGCGTACGGCGGCACCGCCTGGTCACGATAAATCCGACGATCGGCGAAGAAAGCCGCCTGCTTCCGAGAGTTCCCTTCAAGCCTCTTTTGTCTTGGTCGGGGGTGATCTGAAAGCTCCGAGCTTGAGCTGCTTCCACCGGGGTCATGCAATGATGTGACGGGCTGACGGCGGTTGGGGTTGTATTTCATCGGCCGACACTTTTTCCCAACTATTTGAATTAGCTGGGCCTCGCCAGTCGAGACTCGGCTCTTCCTGCGCGCCGTTTTCTGTTCGTCAAGCGTCTGCACTAATCTATTCACCTCATTAAACATGAGGTGCTGCGTTGCAGCATGAGCTCCCAGGCCGTGCCTGCCAATGTGCCCCCAATACCGGATTCAGGACCGAAAACTTTCCGCCTGATATCACCTGCAGAAATACAACAATATTTCTTTCAATGTGACAACCGTCACAACAATGGGGTGGCTGTGTGGCAATATACTCCCAGTTCTGCAAAAAGCACTCAGGCCGTACACAGCGCTGTGTGCCCTGAGTAGCAGACAAACCTGGTTTAAACAATTTCCTTAAGGACCATACCATGGCAATAGCAGCAGATTATTTCCCGCTAGTACAGCAACTGTACGTCGCCTATTTCGGCCGTCCGGCTGATCCCGCTGGCTTGCAGAGCATGGCTGACTCCCTGCTCGCAAACGGCGCGCCGACTGACATCCAGGCGTTCAATGCTTCGTACTCCACCAATGTGGGCGTCAAAACGATTCTTGACAACTTCGGTGGCACCGAGTCCGCAAATCTGTACGGCACTTCGGCTGAAAACTTCGTATTCTCCTTCTACCAAAACGTGCTCGGCCGTCTGCCCGACGCTGCCGGATATTCGTTCTGGGTTGAAAGCATCAACAACGGCACCCTGACCATGGGCAAGGCCGCGATTTCGATGATGGCCGGCGCATTGGCCAACACGACCACGCAAGGCCAACAGGACGCCGCGAAGATCACCAACATGCTGGCCGTCGCTGACGACTTCACCGCTGCCATCACGACCGAAAGCGCGACATATTCGGGCGACGCTGCTGCTCAGGCTGCACGTGACCTGCTGAAGACGATTACCGCGACGACCGACATCAGCACCGTGCAAGACGACATCGTCTCCACGCTGTATGGCATGACGAACCATGCTCCGTCCGTCACGGCTGCTACCCTGTCCATCGCTGAAGGTTCCGCTGCTGATGCTGTAGTTGGCACCGTCACCGGTACCGATCCGGACGGCAATGTCATTGAATTCGCCATTACCTCCGGCAATGACGCTGGCTACTTCGCGATCAACGCCACCACCGGCGCAATCACGCTGACCGCTGCTGGTGCTGCTGCTCTGGACTATGAAACCGCTACCAGCTACACGCTGGGCGTGAAGGCGGCTGATGCGTCCCTCAGCTCCACAGAGCAAACCGTGACGATCAACGTCACCAACGCCAACGACAACACCCCGGTAATTAGCAGCGGCGCAACCGCCACGGTCGCTGAGAACGCCGATGTTGCTACCGTTGTCTACCAGGCAGCTGCAAGTGATGCAGATGGCAATACAGTGACTTACAGTCTCACTGGCGCCGACTCTGCTCTGCTCGATATCAATACTGCGACCGGCGCAGTGACCTTGAAGGCGTCGGCTGACTTTGAAACCAAGGCTTCCTACAGCTTCAACGTTGTTGCCAGCGATGGTGCTACGTCAAGCAGCCAGGCGGTCACCCTGACAGTCACCAACGCGAATGATGCGCCGGTTGTGACCAGTGCAGCAACCGCAACTGTGGCTGAAAATGCTGATGTTGCTACCGTTGTCTACCAAGCCACAGCAACCGATGCTGACGGCAACACGGTAACCTACAGCCTGACCGGCGATGACGCAGCCCTGTTCGACATTGATGCGGCGACCGGTGCAGTGACGCTGAAGGCGTCGGCCGACTTCGAAACCAAGGCTTCCTACACCTTTAACGTCGTTGCCAGCGATGGCACCGCTTCGACCAGCCAGGCCGTCACGCTCGACGTTACCAACGTGAATGAAGCGCCTGTTATCACGAGCGCAACAACCGCGACTGTGGTTGAAAACGCTGATGTTGCCACCGTCGTTTACCAGGCAGCGGCAAGCGACGTGGATGGCAATCCGTTGACTTACAGTCTGGCTGGCGCTGATGTAGCCTTCCTGACCGTCGATGCTGCGACCGGTGCAGTTACGCTGAACGCATCTGCAAACTTTGAAGCCAAGGCTTCCTACAGCTTCGACGTCGTCGCTAGCGATGGCACCAACACCGCAACGCAAGCAGTCACGCTGACCGTTACTGATGTCAACGAATCACCGGTTGTGACCGCAGATGCTGTTCAAATCGATGACAACGGTGGCGCAAACACCGGCGATCTGGTGGACATCAACTTCAACGTGGCAGATCCGGAAGCAAACTTCAATGGTGGCACGCTGACCATCGCTGCGACTGGAAATACCTTCGGTGCTGCGAAGCAAGCTCTGACGTTTGACGGCACCAATTTCTATCGCGTCGGCAATGCCATCATCGCTGATTCGGCACTGCTCGGCACCACCACCGACGAAGTTATCGGTACGATCGTTGACACCTATACCGACGTGACTGGCGGCACTGCAGGCACGTTCGATAACGGCGAAGCAAACGGCGCTATCATTACTTTCAACAGCGCACGTGTTACCAACACGCTGATCAACCAGCTGATCGACAACACCAGCCTGGCAGCAGCACAAGGCGCCAGCGATGCCAACGTGACCATTACCGTCGCCGATGCATCTGGTGCAACTGGTTCCGTCACCCGTCTGTTCGACTTGAACGACGCCGCAGCCATTGCCAACCTTGGCGCAACAGATGACCGCGAAGTCGAAGTGGCAAACGTGGGCATCGTCAACATCGATGCAACGGGCAATGCAACTTTCGCATCCAACGGTTCGGCCATCACTGGCGGCACCTTGGTAGTGTCCGGCATCGGTTCCGGCGACACGCTGGGTCTGGTCAACACCACCAACGCAGCAGTTGCCAGCCAAGCTCGCCTCATCGGCACCAGCGTTGCTGTTGCTGACGGCGCCGGCGTGGAAACGATCATCGGTACCGTGTCCGCAGCACCTGCTGCCGGCACTGGCATGACGATCACCTTCAATAGCAGCGCAACTGACGCTCTGGTTCAGACCTTGATCCGTTCGTTGACGGTCGATCTGTCGACTGCAATCGCAGGCCGCGCAGTCAATGTTACCTACACGTCTGGCGACGGCACCGACACGGTCAGCAATGATGTTTCGCTGAGCGTCGTGGGCGACTTCGCAACCAAGACGCTGGCTGCATTGCGTGCTGCAACGACTGGTTCCCCGGTTACTATCAGCCAGAACCACAACATCGAGATTGCTAACGCCGATAACGGCCAAACTGCTGATTTGGCGCAAATGGTCGCGGACGGCAAGATCATCGTTACCGGCTCCAACTTGATCCGGATAACCATCGCTGGTACTGAAACGGCCGACATCAAGGGCGTAACGGGCTTCAGCGCACTGGGCAGCTACAGCTTCACCGATGTTTCCGGCACCCTGACCCTGGATGCAGATACCATCTCTGGCCATTCTGCAACGGTTACCGGCACGCTGCATGTCGCTAACCTGATCGACACGCTGAACGCTGATCTGTCTGGCGTGAGCGGTTCGGGCACGATCGATGGCACGCTGGTTACCACCGGTGCAACGAATGACGTCACCTTCACCGGTAACTTCGGCGATGTTGCCGTAACGGTAAGCGGTGGCGGCGACCTCACCATGTCGGCTGCAGTAGCTAACGGCGCATCGGTAGATAACAGCGCAGCAAACGTTATCGTCACCGGTCTGAACGGCGCGGCTGCATATGACATCAGTGGCGTAACTGCTTCGGGCGGTTCAGTTGTGGTCGCATTTGCTGCGGACACGACCTTGGACGCAGGCACCGACCTCGGTTCCGCAAACCTGGCGGCGACGATTGCCCAAGACGTGACCGTGACGATGACTGCTGCACAAGCGACTGGTATCGCGACCGCCGGTGGCACGCTGACTGGCGACAACGCTACGGGTGACGGACATCACGGCGGTTCGATCGTTGTGACCGGTCTGACGGCAGCAGCCGACCTCTCCGCGTTGACGGCTGGTACCCATGCAGGTGGTGCAACCAACTACACGGATGGTACTGTGACCACGACCGTGGCAAGCAACCTGACCTTCACGGGCGACCTCGGCACGGCAGTTGTGACCGTTGCTTCCGGTGCTACCCTGACCGGTGCTGCTGCAGTATTGACTGGCGAAACCATCTCGGGCGCTGGCAATGTCGCAGTGACCGCGCTGAACGCAACGGCTGGCGCTGATCTGAGCACGATTACTGTCACGGGCACGAAGACGGCGAACGTCGCCGGTAACGTCACCTTCACTGGTAACCTGGGCAGCTTCACGACCAGCGTCGACGTTGGTGCAACGCTGACCCTGTCCGCAGCCAAGGCAACTGGCCATACCATCGGTGGTGACAACACCACGGCTGGCGGTCAAACCGGTGGTACGGTTGTTGTAACCGGTCTGGATGGTGCAGCAGCTTACGACCTTACCCATATCACTGCCGGTAACAACACCGCCGGCGGTACTGCGGGTAGTCTGACGGCACAAGTTGCGGCCGACGCTACGCTGAACGCCGGTACGAATCTCGGCAGCTTTGGTGTCACCGTTGCTGATACGAAGACCCTGACCCTGTCCGCAGCGCAAGCTACGGATCATACGATCACGGCTAACGGTACGACGAACGGCGGCGTGACGGTCAATGTTGGGGATTCCGGAACGTATGACTTCAGCGGCATCACCGAATCGGCCGCTAACGCGACCCTGAAGTTGCATGCAACGGGCAGCATCTCGCTCGCATCGATGGATCTGGGCACGCTCGACACGATCGCTGCAGGTACGGCTGGTACTGATGCGTTCACCGTGACGCTGACGGCCGCGCAAGCTGATGGCCTGACGCTGAGTGAGAACGGCACCAACTCGCACTTTGCAGTGACTGCAGTGACCAACGCCGGTGCAGGTCTGACCATCACTGGTAGCGGCAACGGCGACAGCCTGTACGACGGCGAAGATGCCGACACCATCGACGGTGGTGCTGGTAACGACACGATCGTAGCGGCTGCAGGCGGTGACAACATCACTGGCGGTGCAGGTCTGGATACCATGACCGGTGGCGCAGGCGATGATCACTTCATCTTCGCTGATGGTGATTCGGGTGTCGGTTCGGCAGCTCGCGACGTGATTAATGACTTCACCGATGGCGGTATCGCTGGTGGTGACGTGATCGACCTGAGTGGCCTGACTTGGGCTGGCGTACAAGAGTTTATCGGTACCGCTAGCTTCGACCAAACGGGCATTGGTAATGGTCAAGTTCGTTACACGGTCACGGGCGGCAATGCAATCGTCGAAATCGATGCAGATAACGACGGTGCAGCCGACATGCAGATCATGCTGATCGGTGTCGACAGCCTGACCGGTTCCGACTTCCTGCTGTAATACCAACAGGCGTCAGCACCTGCTGAAAAGCTTTCCTGCCGCCGCCAGAGCAATCTGGCGGCGGCAAGGCAAGCCGAACAAATTGAACCCCACTGCTCACAAGGCGGTGGGGTTTTTACTTGGTGGTCGGTGCCAGCGGTACTGAAATCCGGCGAGTTTCGCGTTCATGCTAAACTCGCCTGGTTGACGAGAAAACAATGACTTGGGAGCGCGATTTTCACGCCACCCTTGATCCGTCACCACCTGCAGCAATGAATCACCTCCGCCACTAATTGTTTTTCGAAATATGACCACTTCCCCTCAACGCGTTGTTTGGCAACAGCAGCATGTCGTCGATGTGCGCGATGCCGCGTTTGCCGCACGAACCTACCGCGAGCACGCCGATGTGCGTGCCTTGATCAGGAATGCCGTAGGCGCTTGGCGCTTTCAGTCTGCTTGCGAAGTCGGGGCGGGTTTCGGCCGCATGACCGTCGTCCTCACGGAATTCGCTGACCGGGTGACCGGTTTTGAGCGTGAGGCGCATTTTGTCGAGGAAGCTACGCGCCTGCTTCCGAATATCAACTTCGTCCAGGTCGGTTCACTCCAGGAGCTGCCGGCAGCGACGGCGAGCATGGACTTTGTCCTGACCTTTACCGTTCTCCAGCATCTGACCAATCCGGTGGCGGAGGCGACAGCGAAAGAGATTCTTCGCATCCTGAAGCCGGGTGGTTATCTGTTGATCTGCGAAGAAACCGATCCGTCGCATTGCGACGGTGCTACTGATGATCCGAATGGCATGTGCACGATCGGGCGGCCGGTGCCGCTTTATCAGCGCCTGTTCCCTACGCTCGAACTTCTCGCAACCCAACCACGCCGTATCGAGCCGACCTATCCACGGGATGATGTCGGCACCTACATGCTGTTCCGCAAGCCGTAATCGCTTCACTCCCCGAGCGTGCAGGACGATGCAGTCCTGCCGCCGCCGACATCTTCCCCCACCACTTTCCCATCGCCGGACCGGCTGGGCATTTCGCATCCAAGCGCAATGCTATTTTGCTGTTGTCATAGTCACGGGCTAAGCAGGCACTTACTATCCTGCAGGAAAATGTTTTTTGCCCGGACTTGAGCTCCACCAGGTTGTCTGGCCGCTAGCAGCCATTTCCGGACCTTCTTGCTTCCTCTCAGCACGCCCGCCACGTTGCGTACGAGCCACGCCTGAATGCCAAAAGAGGTTCCCGGAAAAAATATTCTAAGTTTCAACTTCCTCTGTGGTAAGCTTCCGAAAATGTGATATTCGTCACATTTAAAGTTGGCAAATGGTTGATAAGACGGCGTTTTTTAGCTTCTCGCTAGCCTTGTTCAATCGGCCAGGATCGGGTGTCTTGCAATCGACCGAAACCAAAATGAAACCAAAATTCCAGATTCCCCAGAATGAAATCACGCAGGCGCTCTTGAGTTTCAAGAGTGCTTTCCGCACCGTGGGCGTCTTCAGCCTGATCATCAACATGCTCATGCTGGTGCCGTCACTCTACATGTTGCAGGTCTATGACCGCGTGATACCCAGCCGTAATGAGATCACGCTGCTGATGCTGACGCTCATCATGTTGGGCGCCTACCTGTTCTTGAGTGCGCTGGACTATGTGCGTACCTTCGTGCTGGTGCGGGTTGGCGCACAGCTCGACATGCGGCTGAACAAGCGCGTCTACACGGCGGCGTTTGAGCAGAACCTGCGCAAGGGTGGCGGCAATCCTGGGCAGGCACTGCAAGACCTGACGAACATTCGCCAGTTCCTGACGGGGAATGCCTTGTTCGCTTTCTTCGATGCGCCGTGGTTTCCGATCTATCTGGCGGTGATCTTCCTGTTCGAACCCTCGCTTGGATTCTTTGCCTTGGGCGGTACCGCGATCCTGATTGCGCTGGCTTATATCAACGAGAAGGTGTCACGCAAGCCGCTGTCCGAAGCGAACACGCTGGCCGTCATGTCGAGCACATTGGCCAACAACAATCTGCGCAATGCGGAAGTGATCGAGTCGATGGGTATGCTGCAAAGCCTTATTCACCGCTGGTTCAAGTTGCACGGCCGTTTCCTGCAATTGCAGGCCGAAGCCAGCGATAAGGCCGGCATCGTCGGTGCGATCACCAAGTTCTTCCAGACTTCGCTGCAATCGCTGGTGCTCGGCTTTGGCGCGCTGCTGGCTGTCGAAGGCAAGATCACCCCGGGCATGATGATTGCCGCCTCTATTCTGATGGGACGCGCACTCAGCCCTGTGCAGATGCTGATCGGCGTCTGGAAGCAGTGGAGCAGCACTCGCAGCGCCTATGCACGTCTGACGCAACTGCTGGAAGCCAATCCGCCACGCGTTGTTGGCATGCCGCTGCCCGCGCCGCAGGGCGCAATTGCAGTGGAATCGGTGTCCGCCGCACCGCCGGGTGTTCAGGTGCCGGTGATCCGGGGCTTGAATCTCGCCCTGCAGGCAGGCGACTCGCTGGGCGTGATCGGCCCGAGCGGATCGGGCAAATCGACATTGGCGCGCCTGCTGGTCGGCATCTGGCCGGCCGCAATGGGAAAGGTGCGCCTGGATGGCGCCGATATCTACCAGTGGAACAAGGATGAACTGGGTCCGTATATCGGGTATCTGCCCCAGGATATCGAGCTGTTCGGCGGTACCGTTGCGGAAAATATCGCGCGCTTCGGCGAAGTGGATTCGGACAAGGTGGTGGATGCGGCCAAGCGCGCCGGCGTGCACGACATGATCCTGCACCTGCCGAAAGGCTATGACACACCGTTGGGCGATGGCGGCGCAGGACTATCCGGCGGGCAGAAGCAGCGCATCGGCCTGGCCCGCGCCATGTATGGCGACCCGTCCCTTCTGGTGCTGGACGAGCCCAATTCCAACCTTGACGAAGTCGGAGAGCAGGCACTGGTCGCCGCTATTGTCGACCTGCGCAATCGCGGAAAGACCGTCGTGCTAGTCACCCACAGGACCAGCGTCATCAGCGCGACCAACAAGCTGCTGTTGTTGCGCGACGGCGTTGCGCAACTGTTTGGTCCGACAAATGACGTGCTGGCGACACTGGCGCAAGCCCAGAAGCCGGGCCAGGTTCCGGCGCAGCAACAGGCACAACAGGCACAAGCCAAACCGCAACAACAAGCGCCGGCACGCGCGCCCCAGCAGGTTACCGCTGCTGCCGTTGCGGAATAGGAGCATACCCATGAAACTCTTGAAGACAAAAGAAGTCGCGACCGACGTCGAAGCGCAGGATGTATCCCCGGTCAAACTGGAAACCGATCCGTCGCGCTATGCGCGGCTCGGCTGGCTCATCGTGCTGCTGGGCGTGGGCGGGTTCTTGCTGTGGGCGTCCTTTGCACCACTCGACAAGGGCGCGCCTGCCTCCGGAACCGTGATCGTGTCCGGCAACCGCAAGATCATCCAGCATCAAACCGGCGGCATCATCGAGGACATCCTCGTCAAGGAAGGCGACGTGGTGAAAGCCGGTCAGCCGCTGGTGCGTATGAACGATGTGCAGGCGAAGTCGGCGGCGGAGATGACTCGCGTGCAGTACTTTACCGATCGGGCTGTTGAAGCGCGTCTGATCGCTGAACGCGATGGCAAGAAGACGATTGCCTTTCCCCCGGAGCTGGAATCGGCGAAGAATGATCCTCGCGTTGCCAGCAATATCGCATTGCAATCGCAATTGTTTTCATCGCGCCAGTCGTCGCTGCAGAGTGAATTGGCCGCGATTGATGAAAATATTGCCGGACTGAAGGCGCAATTGACGGGCCTGAAGGAGTCCCTCGAAAGTCAGAAGCAGCAACAGGTTTTCCTCAAGGAGCAACTGGAAGGCTTGCGCGATCTGGCCAAGGATGGATATGTCGCCCGCAATCGCTTGCTTGACCTGGAGCGGACCTATGCGCAGGTCAACGGAGGCATTGCCGAGAACATTGGCAATATCGGTCACGGACAACGTCAAATCGCGGAGCTGACTTTGCGTCGCGCGCAACGGCTGCAGGACTATCAAAAAGAAGTGCGTACGCAACTGACGGATACCCAGAAAGAGGCGGAGGCATTGGCAAGCCGGCTTACCGGGCTCGATTTTGATCTGCAAAACACGGTGGTCAGGGCGCCGGTGGACGGCACGATCGTGGGTTTGAACGTGTTCACGCGTGGCGGTGTGATTCCCGGCGGTTTCCGGTTGATGGATCTGGTGCCCAACGAGGATCCCTTGATCGTCGAAGGGCAGATACCGGTGCATTTGATCGACAAGGTACATAAGGATCTGGAAGTCGAGATGAGTTTCGCTGCTTTCAATCGCAACAAGACGCCACAGATTCCGGGTGTTGTGACGCAGGTGTCGGCGGACCGTCTCGTCGAGGAAAAGTCCGGCATGCCCTATTACAAGGTGCAGGTCGCAGTGACACCGGAAGGCAAGAAGTTGCTGTCCAACCTGCAGGTCCGTCCCGGTATGCCCGTGGAGTTGTTTATCAAGACCGGTGAGCGCACGATGATGAGCTATTTGTTCAAGCCCGTGCTTGATCGCGCCCACACGGCCCTGACCGAGGAGTAAGCGTGAGGTCCATTCCCAAAAAACGCTTGCTCGCTACGGCGTTGGCGACGGTATTGACAATGCAGGCTGGCCAGGCATGCGCACTCGGTCTGATCGAAGCATACGAGGCCGCCGTGCAGAACGACCCGACCTTCCAATCGGCGGTTCATGAAAATGAAGCTGGTCAGCAGTACAGGGTGCTCGGCCGTGCGAATCTGCTGCCCAGCGTGGGCATGAGCTATTCGAAGAACAAGAACCGAGCGGATACCACTGCGCCAAATATCATTGGGCAGTTAAGCACGACCCACCCGGCCTATACCAGCGAGTCGGGCGTAGTGTCCCTGCGCCAGCCCTTATTCAATCTTGAAGCGCTGGCGCGGTATCGCCAGGGTGAGGCGCAGACGAGCATCAGCGATGCGCAATTTGCTTTCAAGAAGAGCGATCTCATGATTCGGTTATTTGGCGCCTATGCCGACGCCAAGTTTGCCGAAGACCAGCTTGCGTTGATGATCGCGCAGCGCGATACCTTCGCAGAACAGAAGCGAGTCAACGAACGCATGTTCCAAAAGGGCGAGGGCACCAAGACCGACATGCTCGAGACGCAGGCGAAGTACGATGTGGCCGAGGCGCAGGTCCTCGAGGCGCAGGACAATCTGACGCATGCACGAAATTTCCTCGCTGCCATCATCGGCACCGAGGTAACCGGCCTGGATGCGCTGTCAGAAGATTTTCGCGTCATGCCGATGCAGCCGGCCAGCTTCGATGAATGGCGCGCCATTGCGCAGGAGCACAACCCTGAAATTGCGACCCAGCGTTTTGCGGTTGAAGCTGCGGAGCAGGAGGTTAATAAGGCGCGCGCGGGACATGCACCGCGTCTGGATTTCGTGGCCAGCTATAGCGACAGCAAGTCGGAAACACTGACGACGCGTAATCAGGATTCGACCGTGCGGAGCCTGGGTGTGCAATTGAATATTCCGCTGTACTCGGGTGGCTCCGTCGCCGCGCAAAGCAGCCAGGCGGTGGCGAACCGCGAGAAGGCGAAAGCCGACCTGGATGCCAAGACCAATCAAGTGCTGGTCGAGTTGCGCAAGGAATTCAACCAGACGCTGAGCAGTGCATCGAAGATTGATGCATTGGTCAAGTCAGTGAAGTCCGCGCAAGCGGTGGTGGAGGCAACGCAGCAGAGCGTCAAGGGTGGCGTGCGCATCAATCTGGACGTGCTGAACGCTCAGCAGCAGCTTTTTGCGACAAGGCGCGACCTCGCGCAGGCTCGCTATAACTATTTGATCAGTTACCTGCGCTTGCGCGTTGCGGCCGGAACACTGACTACCGAAGACCTGCACACGGTGGCGTCCTATTTCAAGCCAGGTGGCGCGTAGTAGCGCCGGGTTGCCGCTGTCGAGGTGATACACGCGGCGCGGGAACGTTCGGCGAACCAGCTGGAATTGCCTAAGCTGGTTCGCCGCTCGCCCTTACTGCTTCCAGCCAATAAAGCCTCCGATCATCGCTGCGCTTGTCGACGCACTCGTGAGAGTCAAGGCGCCACCGATTTCGGCCGGACCGACTCCGCTCGTTCCCGTGCTGACCAGCGGTCCGAAGAAGCGTCCGCTCAGGCCGCCGGTGAAGGCCGTGGTGGTAACTCCCGCCTTGAAGTAATTCGCTACATTGGTCCCGGTCGTTCCCATTGCGGCTGCGACGTAACTTGGGATGGCGACGTATGCATTGGCCGAGTCATAGGTGGCAGTTTTCGTGAATGAGATATTCACCCGGCGTGTCGCGAAGTCGACCGTGATGGTTGCCACGCCGCGGAATACGTCGGGGTCAAGCGTGTTGCTGCCGCCCTCCCATCCATATACCAGGCCGGAATAGGTCGCGCTGCCCGATGCCGGAATGATTGCTGGATCCGTTACCGCTCCGAATGCAACCACTCCGCGCCGGTTCTTGTTGTGCTCATCGCCGATCGCTCCCCAGTCTCCCATCTGGACCGTGTCCTGAGTGAGCCAGGTGGAGAGATTTGCATAGCGCAAACCCCAGTTGAATATTTCACGGTAGCCCTTGGCGCCTGGGAACGGGACTCCGGTCCCGGTCGCGCCGGGCAGCAGGGTCGCGGACCCGTCCGCGTTGGGGACGCCATTGCCGGCGTGGATGTCTCCGTCCTCATGGAGTCTGGTGGCATTGGTCATATCCGGATTGTTGCCACCCGATTTCCAGTCACCTGCGGTAAACCTGACGCCGGCGGTCTCTACGGTCGGGCACGGAACAGTACCTGGGCTGCAGCGTGAGGGGTCGGTACGCGGGAAGTAGGCATTGTTGGCATAGTTGGCTTGCGTCGCCGCAGTGCCGGTTGTCGCGTAGTTGTAGAAGGACAGATCCGTGCTCGGTGGAAGCGCAATGGATGCCAGCGCGCCGTTCGAGCCGAGCTGCACATGGCCTTGCGCGGTGCGGAACGTTTCAATGATTGGCGGGCGTTCGGTGTTGCCGTCCCAGGACAAACCAAGGTCTTTCAGCAGCAGCGCCGTGGTGGACACGGTACCGGAGACGTCTTTTGTCAGCCGCACCTCAGCCATGCCTGCCGTTGCTGCTGCAAGCCCGAAGGCGCCGGTCATGGTCAGATTTGGCACTGCCAAGTCACTGGTGGATCGCCCATGTGCCTGCACGCCGGAACCGGTGAGCGCAACGCCGTTTTCGGTTCTCAGGACGGTATCGCCGCTGCACTGGACGCTTGGTCCGTCAATGCATGACATGGTCAGTGTGGCTGCAGGGACCGCAGCGGGCAATTCGCCCGCTGTCGGTGCCGTCGCTGCCTGCGTCAGCAACGGCAAGGTTAACGATATGCCGGACTGGATTGCCGAGGCGTCGCTGGTATTGGTGATCGTGGCGAGCATGTCGCGTGCGATGGCTGCGGCGGTATTACCCTGATACGCAGTCTTTAACTCCGGCGTGGTCAGGGCAGAGGTGAAGCTGGATGCGGCCTGCACGCGTCGATTGACCAATGCCGCGTCAATCTGTCCTTGCGTGGTTTGGTTTGCCAGGGCGCCAGCCATCATCGAGAAGGCGGCGTGAGCCCTGGTCAACGTACCGTTGTCGATGGCGGTAACCCAGAAATTCAATCCCTCTGCATCGGGCGTCCTGCTCAGGATGTTCCTGTAGATGGACGTGACAAAGGACGTCGTATCGCCGGTGTAAAGTGCCTTTGATTCATCACTGTTGCCAAAGCTGTCTACCAGCGTCCGTATAGTCGGATTGCTGCTATATGTCGCGTCCAATTGCTGGATGTCGGTGGACACCTGGGTGGACACAAGTTGCGCAGCAAAATTTGCAAGTCCCTGCGGATCGGCCGGGCGCCCGAAGTAGGCGATGTACAGTTCCTGGACGATAGGCTGGTAATCGTCGGCGACGACCGCTTTGGGAACGGCGACAGTTTCCGCCTTGAAGGCTGAGCTCATTTCGTCGCCAGGCGCTCCGCCTCCACAACCGGCAAGCAACAATGCAATGAGGAAACCCCTCGTTATCGAACAGCGCATGACTACCTCCCCAGTAAGAAATCCTGATGACAAGGGAAATATAGGTCGGCTTGCAGTGCCGACCTTGCGATAAGTAAAGGGATGATGCTTGGGAACAGCTTGAATACGAGAATGTTTGCGCGCGCTCACTCTTTCAACAGTGGGAGCGCGTCCGCAAAGATGCAATGTAGCAAAAACATGTCAAGAGGAAGTTTTGCGATGCGGACTGTCCGCTTATGCCTGCGGCGTCGCCTTCCTGCAATGCGGACAAGACTTCCCCGGAACGTAATACGGCGATAATTGCTCGCGCGGCGTGACGACCGCGCGGCATGCGAAGCATTGCTTGGTGTCGGTTGCTTCCAGTTGCGGATTCAATGCCGTCCGGTAGTCGAAGACGAAGCAATCGCCGGTGTAATGCGCGCCGCCGACTTCTTCGAAATACTTCAGGATCCCGCCTTCCAGTTGATACACGCTGTCGAAGCCGACGTTCTGCATGTGGATTGCCGCCTTCTCGCAGCGGATGCCGCCGGTGCAGAAAGTGACGACGGTCTTGCCGCTGAGTTCGTCCTTGTCGCGGGCGACGACTTCGGGGAATTCGCTGAACTTCTCGATGCGGTAATCGATCGTGTTGGTGAAGGTGCCGACATCGACTTCGAATGCATTGCGCGTGTCCATCATCACGACCGGCTTGCCTGCATCGTCATGGCCCTGGTCGAGCCAGCGCTTGAGGGTCTTGGCATCGACTGCGGGCGCGCGGCCTTCTTCCGGCTTGATCAAGGGGTTCTTCATCGTGATGATTTCGCGCTTGAGCTTGACCAGCATCTTGGTGAAGGGCTGGCGGTCGGAATAACTTTCCTTGACCTCGATGTCGGCGAATCGTTCGTCTGCGCGCAGCCAGGCGAGGAAGCGGTCGATCGGTTCGCGCAGGCCGGCGAGGAACAGGTTGATGCCTTCCGGGCTGAGCAGAATGGTGCCTTTCAGGCCGAGCTCTTCACACAGCGCGCTGAACTGCGGACGCTTTTCGACGGTGTCGTTGAAGGTGATGAATTTGTAGGCGGCGATGTTGACGTAGGTGTTGCTTGATGGCATAGGGAGGCAGTAAGTCCTTGATTTGCCGCCATTATAGACGCCGCACCGTCAAATCGTCGGGCGCCGAAAAATCAAGCGATGCATGCGACGCGCAACAGCTTCCGGATTGCCAATCGGAAGCGCCCAAGCACGGTAAAATAGCGTGATGACCTCGCCGCAATTCATTCATCTCCGTCTCCATTCCGAATTCTCGATCGTCGATGGCCTCGTGCGCATCGACGATGTTGTCAAAGTGGCTGCAAAAGACAGTCAGCCCGCGCTCGCGATTACCGATCTGGCCAATCTGTTTGGCATGGTGAAGTTCTACAAGGCGGCGCGCGGCAAGGGCGTCAAGCCGATTGCCGGCTGCGACGTCTGGATCACCAACGACGACGACCGCGACAAGCCGTCGCGACTGCTGTTGCTGGTAAAAAATCGCACCGGCTATTTGCAGTTGTGCGAACTGCTGACCAAAGCGTGGTTGACGAACGTGCATCGCGGGCGCGCGGAGATCCGCACCGAGTGGCTGGAGAACGGCGCGGCGAGCGATTTGATTGCCTTGTCGGGCGCGCATAGCGGCGATGTCGGGATTGCCATCGACAACGGCAATCCGGATGCGGCAGCGCGTTGCGCGCAGCGCTGGGCGGCGATTTTTCCGAACCATTTTTATATTGAAATCCAGCGCTACGGCCAGCCCAACATGGACAACCATGTGCGGCAGGCGGTGGCACTCGCGGCGAAGCTCAAGCTGCCTGTCGTCGCGACGCATCCGACGCAGTTCCTGAAGCCGGAAGAATTCATTGCGCATGAGGCGCGCACCTGCATCGCGGAAGGCGAGATCCTTGCCAATCCGCGCCGCGTGAAGCGCTTCAACGAGCAGCAGTGCTTCAAGACGCAGGCCGAGATGGCCGAGTTGTTCGCCGACATACCGGCGGCATTGCAGAACTCGATCGAGATCGCCAAGCGCTGCAACCTGCAACTGGAACTGGGCAAGCCGAAGCTGCCGCTGTTCCCGACGCCGGACGGCATGTCGCTCGACGATTTCCTCGTGAAGCAGGCGAAGGAAGGCCTGGAAGTCCGCTTGCAGCAACTGTATCCCGACGAGGAAAAGCGCGAGAAGAACCGGCAGCGTTATGAAGACCGCCTGAAGTTCGAGACGGATACCATCATCAAGATGGGCTTCCCGGGTTACTTCCTGATCGTGGCGGACTTTATCCAGTGGGGCAAGAACAACGGCGTGCCGGTCGGGCCGGGCCGCGGCTCGGGCGCCGGTTCGCTGGTGGCGTATGCACTGAAGATCACGGATCTGGATCCCTTGCAGTACAACCTGCTGTTCGAGCGCTTCCTCAATCCCGAGCGCGTATCGATGCCTGACTTCGACATCGACTTCTGCCAGGAAAACCGCGACCGCGTGATCCAGTACGTGAAGGACCGCTACGGCCGCGATGCGGTGTCGCAGATTGCGACCTTCGGCACCATGGCGGCCAAGGGCGCAGTGCGCGACGTCGGCCGCGTGCTCGACATGGGCTACAACTTCTGCGACGGCATCTCGAAGCTGATTCCTTTCAAGCCGGGCAAGCTGGTGACGCTGGCCGACGCGATCGAGGAAGAGCCGCTGCTCAAGGAGCGCATGGAGAAGGAAGAGGAGGTCAAGCAGTTGCTCGACCTCGCGCAGCAGGTGGAAGGTATCACGCGCAACATCGGCATGCATGCCGGCGGCGTGCTGATCGCGCCGGGCAAGCTGACCGATTTCTGCCCGCTCTATACGCAGGGTGGCGACACCGGCGTGGTATCGCAGTACGACAAGGACGATGTGGAAGCGGTCGGCCTGGTGAAGTTCGACTTTCTGGGCCTGACCACGCTGACGATTCTCGACCGCGCGGTGCGCTACATCAAGCAGCTCGATCCGGCGATGAAGGACTTTGCGCTGGAGAAGCTGCCGCTGAATGACAGGGCATCCTACGAACTGCTGACCAAGGCCAAGACGGTCGCCGTGTTCCAGCTGGAAAGCCGCGGCATGCAAGGCATGCTGAAGGATGCGCGTCCCGACCGCTTCGAGGACATCATCGCGCTGGTGGCGCTGTACCGTCCGGGACCGATGGACCTGATTCCGGATTTCTGCCGACGCAAGCATGGCGAGAAATTCGATTATCCCGATCCGCGTACCGAGGGCATCCTGTCCGAAACCTACGGCATCATGGTGTATCAGGAGCAGGTGATGCAGATGGCGCAGGTGATCGGCGGTTACTCGCTCGGCGGCGCCGACTTGCTGCGTCGCGCGATGGGTAAAAAGAAGGCGGAAGAGATGGCGGAACATCGCCAGATCTTCCGGGAAGGTGCGGCCAAGAACGGACTGTCGCAGGAAAAAGCCGACGAGATCTTCGACTTGATGGAGAAGTTCGCGGGCTACGGCTTCAACAAGTCGCATGCGGCCGCCTATGCCTTGCTGTCGTATCACACGGCCTACCTGAAGGCACATCATCCCGCCGCGTTCATGGCAGCCAACATGTCGCTCGCGATGGACGACACCGACAAGATCAAGATCCTGGTCGAGGACGCGATCGATATCTGCAAGCTGCAACTGCTGCCGCCGGATATCAACCAGTCCGACTACCGCTTCATGCCGGTCGGCGAGCCGGGCAAGAAGGCGATGCAGATCCGTTATGGCCTCGGCGCGGTCAAGGGCTCGGGGCAGCATGCGATCGAAGCCATCGTCGCCGCGCGCGAAGCGGGTGGGCCGTTCAAGGACTTGTTCGACTTCGTCAAGCGCGTGGACAAGAAGCAGATGAACCGGCGCACCATCGAAGCCTTGATCCGCGGCGGCGCAATGGATTGCTTCGGCGTCGATCGTGGTGTGCTGATCGCGTCGGTGAACTTTGCGATGGAATGTGCGGAGCAGGCGGAAGCCTCGATCAATCAGGTGAGCCTGTTCGGCGATGAAAACAGCGACATGGAGGCGCCGCCGGAATATGTGAAGGTGCCGCCCTGGACCGAGAAGCAGCGGCTGACCGAAGAGAAAGCGGCGCTCGGCTTTTATCTGTCCGGCCACCTGTTCAATGCCTATGCGCACGAGGTGCGCAAGTTCGTCAAGACCAAGCTGGTCAACCTCGAACCCTCGCGCGACGCGCGCGTGCTGGCAGGGATCATCAGCGGCGTGCGCGTGCAGATGACGCAGCGCGGCAAGATGGTGGTGGTGACGCTGGATGACGGTACCGCGACGGTTGACGTCACCGTGTACAACGAACTGTATGAGCCGAACCGGCATTTGTTCAAGGAAGACGAATTCCTTGCGGTGCAGGGCAAGGTGTCCGAGGACCGTTTCTCGGGCGGCCTGCGCGTGACCGCCGACAAGGTGATGGACATCGCGATGGCGCGCGTGCAGTTCGGCCGGCAGTTCTCGTTTGCGCTGGCGTCGCAGATCGATGCGTCGCAGATCAAGTCCATCCTGTCGCCCTATCGCTCGGAGACGGGCCTGCCGCTGCTGATGCGTTACATTCGCGATGGCGTGGGCAGTTGCGAGATCCGCCTGCCGGATGACTGGCGGATTGCGCCCGCCGATGCGCTCAAGCAGATGCTGGCGGACAAGCTCGGAGTCAAGGGCGCGGACGTCGAATACTGATCGACGTCCACAGTCTCAGGCGCATGCCGCCGATGGCATGCGCGATCCCTGGTTGCCCGCCTTTGCCAGTGCAGTGAGTGGAGAGCATTTCCATCCCGGCACATCGAGCGCCTTCGTTGCTCTCACCAGAGTCGGGCCATCCTCATGCTGCATCAGCCTGAATCCCATGCGTGACATCAGGCGCAGCATTGCTCTGTTCTCTGCCAGGATGTCGCCTTCGACGCGTTCAAAACCGGCTTCGCGTGCGAGGCAGACGAGCGTTTGAATCAAACGGGTGCCAAGACCTTCGCGCTGCCATGCATCGCCGACCACAACGGCGAAATCGCAACGTTTCGGATAGGGATCCGCAGCGTATTGCGCCATCGCGATCATCACTTCACGGCCTTGCCTTTGAATGAAGGCCAGCAGCGTCATTGCAGCGGCCGGCGCGTTATGCGTGAAGCGGTCGAGCATTTTCGGCGGCAGCTCATGCGCGGGATAGAAGAAGCGATGGTAGCGGCTCTCCTGCGACAGTCCGCGCACGAATGCCTGCATCAGTTCACCATCGTCCTCGCGCGCCGCGCGCAGCGTGACTGCTGTGCCATCGTGCAAGCGCCAGGTATCGTGCACCTCGGACTGCAGCATCGCAGGCGACGAGGCGGCGGGGGCGAACGACAGGACCTGCCTCCAAGTCAGCGTAACAGGTAAAAGGCTGCGCATGATCGCCTCCGTTTCATGCCAGTAATGCGCAGGCCGTGGCCGGCGAGAGGCTGCTCGTCAGCGGGCTGCGGGATACCGCTTGCCGGCTTGTGTCGCGCTGTATGCAAATCTGCGCATCCTTGAACGGCGACAGGAGTGCGGGGCCCTTGCGGTCGAGCACGTAGCTCTCGCCGGCTTGCAGCACGATGTCGCGAATATCGCCGTCCTGCGTGAGCCAGACAGCACCGGCCAGCACCCGGACGGTCCAGCCGGTCGCCTTGTGCAGGCGCAGATGTTGTTTGGCTTGCAGACGGACCAATTCCCCGGCGGGGTTGAGTTTCAGCAGTGATTCGGGCGCAGCGTCATCACGATCATGATGCTTGTCGGCCGCGAAGGTCTTGTGGACTGTGGCATGCATGGCGATCTCCTTGTTTCGATCGGTTAGAGGCGTTTGGCCCCATGAAGCACAGTATGATTTGTTCTCATGGATTTACAATTATGCAAATTGGAATAATATTGTTTCCATGGGTGGACAATCAAAGGGAACTACTATGGAACGACTGGCGGAAATGATGACCTTTGCCAAGGTAGTGGAAGCCAAGAGCTTTTCTGCGGCGGCGCTGGAACTCGCGACCTCGAAGTCGCTGGTCAGCAAACAGGTCAGCAGCCTGGAACAGGCGCTGGGCGTGCGTCTGTTGAACCGCACCACGCGCCGCCTGAGCCTGACGGAAATCGGCGCCGCCTATTACGAGCATTGCGCGCGCATCGCGCAGGAGATCGATGCCGCGACGGAAACCGTAACGCACCTGCAGGCGGAACCGCGCGGCGTGCTGCGCGTGACATCGCCGGTGATCTTCGCATCACTGCATCTTGCGCCGGCACTCGGCGCTTTCCTGCAGCAGCATGACCAGGTCGAAGTGGAGTTGAATGCGAGCGACCGCGTGGTCGATCTGGTGGAAGAGGGCTACGACCTGGCGATACGCATTACGGATCGTCCGGCGCCGAACATGGTTGCGCGCCAGATCGCGCCGGTGCGCTGGGTGACCTGCGCTGCTCCCGCCTATCTGGAACGCCACGGCACGCCGGAGACGCCGCAGGACTTGCGTGAGCATCATTGCCTGGTCTATCAGGACATACCTGCCTTGCGCAGCGGCTGGCGCTATGTCGTCGGCAACAAGGAAGTCCATCTCCACCTGCAGGGGAAATGCCGGGTCAACAGTTCCGAGGTGATGATCCAGCTGGCACTCGATGGCATGGGCATCCTGATGCTTCCGACCTATATCGTCGGCCAGTACCTGAAGAGCGGGCGCTTGCAGGAGATCCTGCCCGACAGCATTGCCAATCCCGGCATGTCGCTCTACATGACCTATATGCCGAACAAATACATGCAGCCGAAGGTGCGCGCGTTCATCGATCACCTGATGGCGCATTTCGGACCGGTGCCGCCTTGGGACAGGTATTGAGCGAGGAAGGGCGCAGTCTCCCGAAGCTTGTGCTCCCTGCGAACCTCAATTGGCTCCGGCCTGCGCCCCTTCAGCCAGCGCGCGGATGAACAGGCGCGAGTGGATGCCGAAGTTCTTCATCAGTCCCGCAACCAGCGTCGTCATCTCGTCGCGCGCCGCTTGCGGGCCGGCGGACACCAGCGCATACAGGTCGACGTCGGAACCGGAGGCGGTCATCACGTAATCGGGATCGGAGATGTATTTCGGCGGTATTCCGCGCTCCAGGGCGGCGTCGGTGGCGTCCGCGGCGGCGT
The DNA here is from genome assembly GCF_004804275.1 of Herbaspirillum sp. ST 5-3. Lineage (GTDB taxonomy): Bacteria > Pseudomonadota > Gammaproteobacteria > Burkholderiales > Burkholderiaceae_D > Noviherbaspirillum. Next base: position 174,814 of record NZ_STGI01000005.1, on the reverse strand, counting down.
GCGATTGCTGCGTGATGGATGCCCGTACTGCGGCATCGGTGTAGCGCGGATAGCGCTTGTCATCGGTGGCGTCGCGTGCGGCAAGCAGGAGTGCGTCCTTGTCATCCTTTCTGGCATAGGCATCCCGCATTCGGCGGACCTGGTAGTTTTCCAGCGCCTGGTGCCGGTTCGATACGAGCGTGATGGCATGCTCCTTCTGCGTCGTCATTCCGAGCAGGGCGAGCGAGTTGGTCCATAGCAGCGTGGCCGTTCCGACGCCGGGGACGACGCGGGCGTGATATGGCTGGGTCAGGTCTTGCACATAGTGCAGCGCCCATCCCGCAAACCGCCAGCCCCAGTAGGGATGGCCGCTACGCAGCGCGTGGCGCGCCAGGGTCTGGTAGAGGTGGATCCGGTATTCCGGATAGGTACGCAGCAGGAATGGCGCGGCCTTGTACACGATCCATTGCTCGTGAAAAAAGCCCATGTGCATCGGCGCCTGACTGGAAAATTCGAGCGCGGGATTGCCGAACGGCTGTTTCCCGAAGCCGTATTGTCTGCCGTAGCTGGTGCCGTTGTCCGCCCAAATGCCGATGTCCAAACCGAAATCCGGCTCGTCCGATGCGGTCGCCGTCACGTCCAGTGGGGTGACCAGGTCGCCCTCGTGCAAGCGCAGGAAGGCGGCCTTGTTGTGATCGTCGCGCTGGCCGACCGTCGTTACTTCGGACCTCGGCATGGCGGCCGACGCGGGAACCGCGGTTCCGGGGCGGACCTGCATGAAGAGCGTCAGCCGGGATGCCGGGTTGATCCGCAGTGCCGCGATGAATCGGCGGCGCATCTCGGGTGCGCTGCCATCCGCCTTGAAGGCCAAGGCGGCGGGGCGCGCAGGGTAGTGCGGCACATTGCTCCTGGCCCAGCTTTCTTCCGCATCCAGCAGGCGTTCGAGCGCCGGCCCCTCCGCAGCCAGAAAAGCGTCCAGGCCTTCGACCCGAACCGGTGCGGCATTCGCGACTTCGTCAGCCGACGCAAGCGCCTGCCATGTCCCCAGGGCGTGATTGCTCCATGCGTGCGCCGACGGCGAAAAAGCGGCCGTGCTTGCCGCCGCAAGGAATAGCAGCCAGCCCGTCGTCATCCGGAAGTGCAGCAATCGAAGCATCATCATGTCCGTCCTCTCAGCGTTGAGTCGGTACGTATTATGCCGTTGTTGCCTTCCGGCGCGAGCTTACTTCATGGCTGCAAATTGCTTGGCCGCGTAATGTCCCTTCAGGATGTACGTCGTCTGATCCGGATGCAGGCCGTCCGGGCAAATGTCCCACACGCCCTTGCCGCTGCTGGCGAGGTATTGCTGGAGGTAGGCGGTCTGGTCGATGACGGGGACGTTCTCGGCCGCTGCCGCGTCGCGCTGCGCCTGGGTGATCTGCTCAAAGCTCAGGTCGCCGGAGTGATATCCCGGCCCGATCGTTTCGACGATCACCTTCTTGCCATTGGCCTTGGCGATCTGGATCAGTTGCCGCACGCGCGACGTTGTGTTGGCCACCGTGTCGTGCGAGTGATATTCGATGATGACGTGCGTCGCCTTCGACTGTGCCATTTGCTGGTTCCATGCCGGATAGACGCCGTCGCCGGCAAGCGCGGCTTCCGCGAGGCGGCCGGGGCTGCCCATGTTGTGTACCGTCAGGCCGGTATCGGCGGCGAACACCGCAGGAGCGGGGCTCTCGACACGTACCCAGTCGTTGTTCGGCAGCCAGCCCCAGATGATCGAGTCGCCGTAGTATTCAACCAGCACCGGCGTGTTATTTGCCGGGGCAGTGGTCGTCGTGCTCGAAGGGGATGTGGTTGCAGCGGGTTCTTGAACTGGTGCGGAAACCTGTGTTGGGGCGGATTGCGCAGGGGCCTGTGCTTGCGTTGGCGCCGATTCCGCCGACGGCTGCGGCGCGGAAGCGGATGGCGTTGTCGCGGGCGCATCCTGAGCCGCTGATGCCGTCGCCGCTGTCGAGGGCGTTGTTGCCGCTGCCGTTGCCGTTGCGGCAGCCGGCTGTGCCACTATCGCCGATTGGAGGGATTGCGTATTGCCGGAGGTGGTGGCATCACTGCCGCCTCCTCCGCAGGCAGCGAGCAGGAAAGGAATGGCGGCGACGAGTGCGGATAGTTTCATAACAGGTATCAGGGTAAGTGAGCCCGGCAAGCGCGAGAAAGGCTTTATCCAAGGCGTACCTTACTCATTGGTGCCTAAGGACAAATATCATCTTGCAAAGCCATCGGGCGGAATGACCGAAAGAAAGACAAGTTGATCGACAGAAAGTTTCTTGAAGGAGACTAAATCGGGGGATTTCGACGCATCGGCAAGCGACAAGCTTGCGAAATAAAAAAGGGCTGGCCTGTATGCCAACCCTTTCTGTCGGAATGACTTTCTTCGTCCTGCGATATCAATGTGCAATCAGCACAAGCGGGAGCATGGAAAGCGTGACAAGAGATCACGCGAGTGCGCAGCAGGCTATTGCTCGCCGCGAGCCTCTGCAAGCGCGATCGTCAAGTGCTGCACCTTCTTTTTCAGCTGATCGCGTTCTTCCGTGAGCCTGGTAACCAATAGCGTCAGGCGATGAATTTCAAGTTGCTCGGGTGTGGCGTCGCTGGGCGGCGGCGCCGGTTCCGGCTTGGGTGGCAGCCGGGCCTCGCGCACCTGTCGCGCCACCTGGCGCAGTTCCTTCTTGCCGCCGGCGACTGCCGCGACCTGCTTCTCGCCGGGCAAGGAGGCGACTGCCGCCGCGGCATTAATGGAAATCACGCCCGCCTTGACAGCGCTGACCAGTTCGGGCGCGGCCGTTTTCTGGATTTTCTCGATCTGACCGAGCGTCGCACTGCTTACCCGGGCTGCACGCGCAACCGCTTCGCGCGTCAACACCGGAGCAGTGCTGGATGGTGCGGCGGCTTCGGCGGCGGCCGGCTCTGCAGCCGGTTGCTGGGCCTGCGCCTGTGCCAGACGCGCGGCGACGATTTCTTTCTTTCGCAATGCGAGCACGCCGCGCTGGAAATCCGACACGCTGCGCCGCCCGAGGTGATTGTCGATCATCCACAGGTGCACATCGTCCATGGACTGGAAGGTCTGGTTTTGTACGGTATTGAAAGGGATGCCGTGCTTCTGGCAGATGCTGTAGCGGTTGTGCCCGTCCACCAGAAGGTCGCCCCACAATACCAGCGCATCGCGGCATCCCTCGGAGAGTAAACTGCGTTCCAGCGCCGCGTATTCGTCTTCTGTCAGCGGATCGATATAGGCGCGGAGGTCTTCGTTGATAGTGATCGTCATGGGCCAGGCAAAAAAACGGTAGCGCGGTAGTGTACACACTGTTGTCTTTTCGCGCCGTTTCTCCGTGGCGGCTTCGCAGGAGACTATCCGTGAGAACAAACCGTCGATTTTTTACAAAAACTCACAAATGATGTGACAAAATCATGTACTAGCTCACTTTTTGATCTCATATACTCCAATTCAATCCTTTTCAGGCAATGCGCCAGCTGTGTTGTGGCGCGACAAGCAGATCGCGAGCAGGGATGACGTGCCCGCAGCCGCTTTGATTTGACTTTTTCCCTTTCTATTTTTTGTTGCAACAACATACGAGGATTCCCATGACTGCACGCACCGCTGCCCACCGACTTCAAGTGGCCACAGTTTTGTATCGCTTCATCGAAGACCAGGTCCTGCCGGGTACCGGCATCGACAGCGCCACGTTCTGGAAGGGCTTCGACGCCATCGCCCACGACCTGGCTCCCAAGAATGCTGCACTGCTGGCTGAGCGCGACCGCCTGCAAACCGAATTGGACCAGTGGCATCGCGCCCATCCGGGCCCGATCAAGAACATGCCGGCCTACCGCGAATTCCTGGAATCGATCGGCTACCTGGTGCCGGCGCCGCAGGACGTGCAGTCCACTACCGCCAATGTCGACGCCGAACTGGCGCTGCAAGCCGGTCCGCAACTGGTGGTTCCGATCCTCAACGCACGCTATGCGCTGAACGCCGCCAACGCACGCTGGGGCTCGCTGTATGACGCCCTGTACGGAACCGACGTGCTGCCCGAGACCAACGGTGCGACCAAGGTCGGCAAGAAGGGCGAGAGCTACAACCCGGTGCGCGGCGCCAAGGTCATCGAATATGCACGCTACGTGCTCGATCGCACCGCGCCGCTGGCCAAGGGCTCGCATACCGACTCGACCGCTTACCGCGTCGTGGACGGCAAACTGGTCGTCACCCTGAAGGACGGCAGCACTTCCGGCCTGAAGGACGAGAACAAGTTCATCGGCTATCAGGGCGACGCGGAAAACCCGTCGTCGGTGCTGCTGAAGAATAACGGCCTGCATATCGACATCCGCATCGATCGTTCGACCAGGATCGGCAGCGAGGACGCCGCCGGCGTGGCCGACGTGATCTGCGAAGCGGCGCTGTCCACCATTCTCGACCTGGAAGACTCGGTTGCAGCAGTGGACGCCGAAGACAAGGTCCTCGCCTACGGCAACTGGCTGGGCATCCTGCAAGGCACGCTGGTGGAAACCGTCAGCAAGGGCGGCAAGACCTTCGACCGTGCCCTGAACGAAGACCGCAAGTACACCGCCGCAGTCGGCGCGACCGATGCCAGGGATGGCGTGGTCACCATGCACGGCCGTTCACTGCTGTTTGTGCGTAACGTCGGTCACCTAATGACCAACCCCGCGATCCTGCTGGAAAATGGCAAGGAAATCCCGGAAGGCATCATGGATGCGGTCGTGACCGTCACGATCGCTCTGCACGACATGAAGCGCAAGGCTGGCCAGACCATCAGCAACTCGCGCACCGGCTCGGTGTATATCGTCAAGCCGAAGATGCACGGCCCGGCGGAAGTCGCCTTCGCCAACGAACTGTTTTCGCGCGTCGAAGCCATGCTCGGCCTGCCCGCCAACACCGTCAAGCTCGGCATCATGGACGAAGAGCGCCGTACCAGCGTCAACCTCAAGGCCTGCATCAAGGAAGCCGAAGCGCGCATCGCCTTCATCAATACCGGCTTCCTCGACCGCACCGGCGACGAGATGCATACCGCCATGGTGGCCGGCCCGATGATGCGCAAGGGCGACATGAAGACCAGCACCTGGCTGTCCGCCTATGAGCGCAGCAATGTGCTGACCGGCCTGTCCAGCGGCCTGTCCGGCCGTGCGCAGATCGGCAAGGGCATGTGGGCCATGCCTGACCTGATGGCTGCGATGATGGAACAGAAGATCGGTCATCCGAAGACCGGCGCCAACACTGCGTGGGTGCCATCGCCGACCGCCGCGACCCTGCATGCGCTGCACTACCACCAGGTCGATGTGTTCGCGATTCAGAAGGAATTGCTGAAGATCGATGCGCCGGCCGAAATCGAACGCCTGTTGAACGACATTCTGCAAATCCCGGTGGTCGCCAAGCCGACATGGTCGGCCGAAGAGATTCAGCAGGAACTGGACAACAACTGCCAGGGCATTCTCGGCTACGTGGTGCGCTGGGTCGACCAGGGCGTCGGCTGCTCCAAGGTGCCGGACATCCATAACATCGGCCTGATGGAAGACCGCGCCACGCTGCGCATCTCCAGCCAGCACATCGCCAACTGGCTGCTGCACGGCATCGTCAACGCAGACCAGGTGCACAAGACCCTGCAGCGCATGGCCAAGGTGGTGGACAAGCAGAACGCCGGCGATCCGGCATACAAGCCGATGGCGCCGAACTATGAAGCATCCTTCGCCTATCGCGCCGCACGCGACCTGATCTTCAAGGGCATCGAGCAACCGAGCGGCTACACCGAGCCGCTGCTGCATGCATGGCGCCTGAAGGTGAAGGCCGCGCAAGCCTGATCCGCTCGGCGCAGTCACCGGAATCCCCTGCATACGTCAAGTGGCAGGGGATTTTTCTTTTTAAGGGTGCCATGACCTTCCAACCAGAAGAACTCCTAACGAGCGCTGGAAATGGAATAGTCTGCGCAAGAAAAGAACCATTTCTGAAGAGGAGGCGTTGGGACAATGAGTGAATTCAACAGATAGCTATTGCCGGCGCATCGGTCGTCGCGTTTGCACCCGCGCTCATTAGCAAGAAAAGCCATGCCTATTTCAGGATCATTGTCTGTTAATCGCACGTACAGGGTCGCGGCATCCACGCTATTTTTTGTGCTCGGCATTGTGTTTGCGACCTGGGCCGCACGCATACCTGCGATTCGGGATGGGCTTCAGCTTGATGCCGCTGAATTAGGGGTGGTTCTCCTGTGCGGAGGAGGCGGATCTGTCGTTTGTTTCCCGATTGCCGCATGGCTGACAGGCCGATTCGGGTCGAGGCAGGCTGCATGGTATACGGGCCTGGTGCTTGTGTCGGTATTGCCCGCTCTCGCTGCGGCGCCGAATATGGTCTCGTTGATGATGTTGATGGTGGTGCTCGGTGCATCCCAAACAAGTTTTAATGTCGCTATCAACACGATCGGCTCTGAGCTGGAAAAGACCACGGGTCGTTCGGTCTTGTCTTCGTTGCATGCGTGGTATTGCGTCGGAAGTCTGGCCGGTGCAGTGCTGGGAAGCCTGCTGGCGGGGGCCGGGCTTGCAGTGACCATGCACTTCAGCGCGATCACATTGCTGTTGCTCCTCATGCTGTTCCTCAGTTGCCGCGTGCTGCCAAACGACAGCCCTGCGGCGGCCGACAGGAAAAACCATTTTGTGCTTCCGAAGGGGCCACTGCTTGCGCTCGGCGTGATATGTCATTGCGTCGCGATCGCTGAAGGTGCCATTACGGACTGGAGCAGCATCTACATGCGCGACGAATTGGCAGCGACGGAAGGTATCGCTCCGCTCGCCTATGCTGCGTTTTCTGCAGTCATGCTGGCTGCGCGCCTGTACGCCGATCGCGCAAAGGACCGTTTTGGCGCGCGTAGTGTCGTCGCTGCAGGTGCATTGCTGGCAACGGCCGGTATCGCCATTGTCGTGATGGCCTTCAATCTCGGCACCACCATTGTCGGATTTGCCTTGACTGGCGCTGGCCTTGCCTCAGTGTTTCCTTTTGTTTTCAGCGCAGCGGGAAAACGCGGGCCGACCGCATTGGCAGCGGTGGCCACGATGGGATACAGCGGCATCTTGATTGGCCCCCCGGTCATCGGTTTTATTGCCCATGCGTTCGGACTACAGGCAGCGTTCGCATTCATCGGACTGACAACGATCTCGATTGCACTCGTTGCAATTCGTGCCAGGGTGCTCGATTAAGGATAATTCGAGCTATCAGATTCATAGGCAGTTTTCTTTTCTTCGATTGGAAGAACGGCATTCAAGTCCTTGAGGACGCAGTCAGGCGCGGTAGAATGGCGGCCTGATTTGAGGAATTGAATGACTACTCTTCTGATAACCGGCGGGGCCGGGTACATCGGCTCCCACAACGTCAAATTCCTGCGTGCCAAGGGCTACGAGATCGTGGTGCTCGACGATCTCAGCCGCGGGTTCGCCGATGCCGTCACCGATGCGACCTTCATCAACGGGAGTATCGGCGATGCGGCGCTTCTTGATCGCCTGTTCAGCGCGCACCGGATTGACGCCGTGCTCAATTTTGCTTCCTACATCCAGGTCGGCGAATCGGTGCAGCATCCTTCCGGTTATTACCTGAACAATGTCGGCAATACACTGGTTTTGCTCGACGCGATGGTGCGCCACGATGTGAAGAAGCTGGTGTTCTCGTCCAGTGCGGCCATTTTCGGCAATCCTGAATATTCACCGATCGACGAAGCGCATCCCAAGGCGCCGATCAATCCCTACGGCCGCAGCAAATGGATCGTGGAGCAACTGTTGCAGGATTATGATGCGGCGTACGGATTGCACAGCGTCTGCCTGCGTTACTTCAACGCTGCGGGAGCGGACCCGGAGGCGCTGCTCGGCGAGCGTCACGAGCCGGAGACGCATCTGGTTCCGCTGGTGTTGCAGGCCGCGTCCGGTCGGCGTGAGCACATCACGGTATTCGGCACCGATTATCCGACCGAGGACGGAACCTGCATCCGCGACTACATCCACGTGGAAGACCTCGCGCAGGCGCACTGGCAGGCGTTGCGTTACCTCGATGCGCATCGTCGCAGCGCGGCATTCAATCTCGGCAATGGCAATGGTTATTCGATCCGTCAGGTGATCGATACCGTGCGCAGCGTGACGGGGCGCGATTTCCGTGTCGAGTTCGGCCCGCGCCGCGCAGGCGATCCCTCGGTCCTGGTTGCCGACAGTCGCTTGGCGCGCCAGGAACTCGGCTGGACGCCGCAATACGGCGCGCTTGAAGATATCGTGCGGCATGCATGGGCGTGGGAGCGCAAGCACTGGCAATGATGCCGGGCTGTGCAAGGACAGGAACAACAACCATAAGGCGTGACGATTTTGCGCAAGATTCGTGTGCTTTTCCATGTAACGCACCTGCGGCGCGGGGGCGGTATCGAGACCTCGCTGATGAGCTGGTTGCGCATCCTGGACCGGACTCGCTTCTCGGTCGGTTTGTCGATTGCCTACCCGACCGATGACATGGAAAGCGTTTTCCGGTCGCGGATTCCCGAAGACGTTGCGGTGCATGTGCTCGGGCCGGAGCCCTGGCTGTCGCATTGCAGGAATCTGAAAATCAAGGGTGAGCTGCGCTGGCCCGGCCGCGTGTATGAAGAGGTGTTGCTGCCGCAGGTGCGCAAGTGCGTGTTCCGCGAGCGCATCGAACGCATCGCGCACCAGTACGATGTGGTGATCGATTACGATCTGTCGCTCGCGCGCTTCGCCCATGACTTCGGCAAGCCGCTCATCGGCATCAGCCATTTCAGCTTTTCCCAGCGGCTCTCCACCAATCGGCGCAAATACCGCACAGCCGCGCGCTATTACCAGCGCTACGACGCCATCGTGACGATTTGCGATGCCATGCGCGACGAAGGCAGGAAGCTGTTCCCGATGCTGGCCGACCGCTTCACCACGCTGTACCCTGGCTTCGATCTGGAAGAGATCGATCGGCGCGCGAACGAGCATGCCGAATCGATTCCGGACAAGCCCTACATTGTGTCCGTCACGCGCCTGGAAGAGACGCAAAAGGATGTCACGACCCTCATCAAGGCCTTCGCCTTGCTGGTGAAGCAGCAAGCGATCGAGGAGACGATGCTGATCGTCGGCGAAGGGCGGCACCGTCCCGAACTGGAAAGCCTGACCGCCGAACTGGGCGTCAGCGACAGAGTGAAGTTTTTCGGGTTCACCACCAATCCGCTGCCCTACATCAGGAAGGCTCGACTGAAGGTGCTGAGTTCTAAATTCGAAGGACTGCCGACCGTCCTCATCGAGGGTTTGATTGTCGGGCAGATTCTCGTCAGCTCGGACTGCCCGACCGGGCCGAGAGAAATCCTGAACGACGGCAAGGCAGGGCTGCTCGCGCCGGTCGGTGATGTCGAAGCACTGGCCAAGGCGATGCTGCTCGGGTTGCAGGATGGCGAACTGCGAAATGCCTTGACCGCACAGGCGGCAGAGCATGCGAATACCTTTGGCGTGAGCGCATTCGGCAATCGGTTTGAGCAACTGGTGCAGCGGATGTTTGCGAAAGCAGCCTGAGGCGCACTAAGCGGGATTCAGGACATGCGTAGGGCACCGGATTAATTGCAGCTGGCGACACATATCTGCAACTGGGTGCCACAGCTAGTGCGACTGCCCTACCAGGATTGACGCGAGATGTAGAAAAGAAGAAGGGCTAGCGGTAAATCGCTGGTCCTTTTTTCGCTGAGCGTTTGAGAGCGTATGGGCTGGGGGAGGCTGCTTGTTGCCATAAACCGGTCACGTTGACGATTCATTTGCACTTCTGCAGCCGGTCAATTCCAGCCACTCATCCATTTTCCAGAACAGTCGTTCGAGTGATTCTTGGGCTTGTCGAGCTGTCAACTTGGCCATTGGTGAATCGGCAATTACAGCCACCCGGCAAAGTTGACGGACTTCCTATCGGAACAGCGAAATATCGTCATTACGACAGCGCGCTCCCAAGCCGGCGCGCTTCGAGAGTGCCTAATGGCGAGTTCCATTGTTGACCGCCGTGGGTAAAATGCCGAATCTCCCATTCAAATCGATCTCGCTCAATGTTGAAGAAACGAATGCGGTTCTTAAGGGGCTTCCCCTCTGCATCTAGCACACTGAATTCCAATACCATTTCGCCGTTCTGCCAATTTCCGTGCCAGTCGGACATTGGCGTGCCTTCTAGCGCCTGCATACCTGCCACCTCCCAGCGCCCGTTTGTCTGGGAATAGGTGCGCAAGGTTACGAACGATGAGACGGGCCTGCCCTCTGGGCTGTGCATAGTGAATTCATCCATGACAATGCGACCGCCGCAGAGATACTGCGCCCGCCAATCGCCTGAGTACTCAAACAAGACAGATCCATCAGGTTGGTAGCGCTTTCCGCGTACGTCCCATTCGCCGATCAGAAAATCAAACTGTTTGCCTTCTTCGGTTGGGCCGTTGACATAGCGCGCAATTTCCGGAGGGAGTTGCCGGGGTTGCGAAGCATGAGTATTCATTGTTACCTCGTGCATGGTTGGTTGAACGTGGGTGCGCCATTTAACGGCGTCGCCTCTCTGGATTCTCATGGATACGGCGCTCGAGATCAGGACCGAGAATCGATCCGGCCCGAAGCAGCGGCTCGGCGCAAAGAGCCGTAATGTACTTCTCTGCCAATGTAGGCTCTTGCGCGGCCATGCGGTCGACGAGTGAACGGTAGCGGACACGAGCCTGGCGCAAAACGGCACCGCGCAGTCGTAAATTAGATTCGGCACTGCCTGCAAACTCCCACCTCAGTTGCTCCCATTCGGTTTCCAGGCTGAAGTCGAGCCGCTTGAATTGCTCCGGCGTGAGATGTCGGTAGAAGGCGGTGAGACGCAATTCGATTGCCCGATTGATATAGGTGACTAGCTCAAGGTCATCTCCGGCCTTGCCTCGTACTGCAGGCTCCTGCAGATACATCTTCTCCCAACGCTTCATCAAGTCGTAGTCCCCACGCGCCATCAGGAGGCTGAGATCCATCCATTGACGCGCCAGTGGCTGGAGCTCAAGCGAGTCGATGGGAACGGCACGGTTCATCGCGTCGCGTATCGCGGTAATCAAGGGCGGCCATCGTTCCTCAATGCTTGGACGCGATTCGAAAAATTTCGCGAGTTCTCCAGGTGAAAAATATCGCTCATAGGTAGACATCGTCGTGAGCAAGCGTAAGCGGTCATTGAGCGTAGGTTTTTCCCCTCGTGTCAGTGCCGACTTTAGAAGGAGAAGTTGTTCGCAGAGCTGGCGAGACTGTGCAATTTGTCGTTCAATCGTGTGAATCTGCCGATCGACGATTTCGGGCAGGCGATCCGACTCATCCCTTAGCAGGTTTTGAATCTCCCGCAATGAAAGACCAAGTTGACGTAGGCCCTGAATCGCTTGCAATCGAGCGACGTCAGCCGTGGAATAGAGACGATAAGCAGACCCGCTGCGCCCAGAGGGCTTGAGTAACCCAATCCGGTCATAGTGGTGCAGCATACGGACGGTCATACCGGCTCGTGCAGCCAGCGCTCCGATCCGCAGCGGTTCTTCGAAAGCAGTGGACATGTTTGATGAAACTCCGCGAGCAACGTGGGGATGCAAGGAAGTCTAAACCATGACACCGTGATAGGGTCAAGAGAACGCCAACCGGTAAACCAGGTGCCCCTGGTCATCTATAGAGCCGGTGCCGGTTTGTCGGGTAAGGGGCGACAACAGGCTCTCACGACAATCCACCGACCGCTGGTAAGCGGCTAATAGCAGACCTAAAAAAAGCGCTTCATCGCATGGATGCACAATGGCGGGCACCGAGTATCGTCAACGCATCATTCGCAAATACTGAGGCGCGAAATAGGCCAGATGCAATTGCTCTGGCGGGACAACGTCAGCTGTGCGGCGGTAATATCACTGAGCTGTTGATTCTCAGAGAGCGTCAGTCGCAATAAGTATGGCGCTCTACGACATCTGCCGGCGGCACTCATCGAGGCCGCTTTCCGCGCGCGTTTCCCGGCTCTCCACCCGGCGCAGCACCTTTTGCCGGTTGGGGCTTTCCTGATCGCGCTTTGCTTCGCGGTGCCACAGGTGCAGCACTTCGGTGCTCCAGAATCCCTTCTTCCGCTGGATGCCTGCGTTGTACAGTCGCGCCACGAAATCGGCGTCTTCGTGGCCCCAGCCTGTGAAGGTTTCGTCGAAGCCGTTGACCATCTCGATGTCGGTACGCCATGCGGCGAGATTGCAGCCCTTGATGCCGCGCCATTTGAAACCCGGCACCTGCCGTTGCGAAATGTCGGGTAGGCGGAAGAACAGCGGCAGGATCTTGTTGGCCTGCCCCTTTGCGCGCTGCGCGAGCCAGAAGCCCGGTCCCTGGTCAAGTATCGGTAGGCCCTGCACGACGCGCGTGGTGAGTTGCTCGCCGAGGAGGATGCGGCTGCCGGTGATCATCATCCCGGCTTGCGCCAGCATGCGGTGCCGTGCGACGAAATCGGATTGCGGAACGCAGTCGCCGTCGAGGAAAATCAGGTAGCTGCCTTCCGCGCGCAGGATGCCCTTGTTGCGTATCGCGGACAGCCTGAAGCCGTCGTCGGGATGCCAGACATGGTGAAGGGGCATCGGCGATTTGGCCGCGAATTCTTCAACTACCGCGCGGGTCGGCGCGCCAGATCCGTCGTCAGCGACGATGATTTCGTAGCGGCGGTCGCTTTGCCGCAGCAGTCCGCTCAGAACGACACTTAGCGCGTCGGGCCGGTTATAGGTGCTGACGATGACGGAAATGAGGAAGTCGGTCACCGGCCTTCCTTTGCGTCGCCGGATGGCAGCTTCTTTGCCGCCTGTTCAAGCTGCCAGATTTTCAGGTAGCGGTAGTAGCTGCCTTCCGCATTGGAGACGGCCAGCGCGAGGCCGTGTGAGCCGTCCAGCAGACCGAGGCGCAGGAAATAGGTGCGGATGAAGGCCCAGAAGCCGTGCAGCACTGCATCGAGGACCGTCGCGCGGCGGCCGTTGGCGTAAGCCTGGCGCGCCGAGAGAGTCGAGTAGCTGTCGATCTTTTGCAGCACTTGCGAGAAATCGAGGAAGCTGTAGTGCAGCATCAGACCGTTGAGCCGTTTCACCGGACCGTCCGCGATCAGCCGTTCATGCACGATATTGTCCGAGAAGCGTGCTTTGCCACGCCGGAACAGGCGTGTCACGTAATCGGGCGTCCAGCCGGCGTGTTCGATGAAGCGGCCGCAGTACCACGAGCGGCGCGAGATGTCGTATGCATCGGCGGACGGGTTCTGGATCGTCTTGCGGATCTCTGCGGCGAGCTCCGGCGTAATGCGCTCATCGGCGTCGATGGAAAGCACCCATTCGCCTGTCGCGGCAGCGAGCGCGCGGCTCTTCTGGGGACCGAAGCCGGGCCAGTCGGGCGTCTGGATGACGATCGCGCCGGCCTTGCGGGCGATGTCCACGGTCTGGTCGGTGCTTCCGGAATCGACGACGATGATTTCATTGGCGAAGTCGACGGAATCGAGGCACGCCTGGATGTTCGCTTCTTCGTTCTTGGTGATGAGGATGACCGAAAGCAGAGTCCGTTTCTCGGGCGGTGAGCTAGCCATGCCGGTTTTCTTCCTGTGCAGAATGACGCTGAATTATAGGTTAACTACCGTCTCGCGGTCCCGCTGTTCTGCATGGCCGTCGCGGGCCGAAGCAGATGCCGGAACCCTTTGCACGCTCATCACTGCGAAGCCGAGCGTCAGGAAGGCGAACAGGGAGGTGGTCATCTGGCGGTCGAAGATGTTGTCGGTGGTTGCAAAGAGCGCGAAGGCCGCGACCACGATCAGGCCGCCGGCCGGCGCGGCAGTGTTGCCGCCTGCTGCATGTTGCCGGGACAACTGGCGCAGAAAAAGCGTCAACGGAGCGCCCAGCAACCAGAGGAAATACGCAATGCCGATCACGCCGCCGGTGGCCAGCGCTTCCAGATATTCGTTGTGCGTTTGCGAGAAGATGGCGACGAACTCCGGCGCCTGGCCGAGCGCAACCATTTCGCGCAAATGCTGGCCGAACTGATTCATTCCCACGCCCAGGACGGGGTGGGCAAGGAACATCATCAGCGCCGCCTTCCACATGACGAGACGTCCGCCTATCGACGTGTTCAGGTCGCCGCCACGCATCGCGGTCAGCTCGGTAATGGTGGACAGATAACGCGCATGCAGTTCCGAGTAGAACAAGGCCGCAAACAAGGCCGTGCCGGCGAGCAGCGTCACCGCAGCAATGAGGCGGCGCTTGCGGTCCAGTTGCAGGGCTTTCATGGCGATGATGGCGCCGCCCGTCGCCAACAAGGCAAGCCATGGTCCCCGGCTTGCGATGGTGAGGCAACCTGCCATCCCGGCAAGTGCGCTGGCGGCATGCCAACAACGAATGTTGCGCGGCAGGTAACTATCCAGCGCCGCGTAGAGCGCGAGCAGCGTGAAGACGGTTGTCACCATGCCAAACTTGATCGACCCGGACAAACCCAGTTCATTAATGCCGAACAATCCATACGGACGGTCAATGCCGAGACCAACGCGTTGATAAACTGCAAGCGCGCCGGCCGCCATGGCCGCGGCGCTCAAACCGCACCAGAAAATTCTTCTCGACGGAATTATCGCGAAGCAGGCCGCAATGCCAAGGAAATACAGGAGGTGCACGCCATTGTCGGCCGAGCTGATGACGCCATGATGCACCCAGATGCCGATCAGCGAGTATGGCGCATACAGGCCGAATGCTAGTGTGACGGATTTCATTTCGCCGTAGGTCTGGCGCGCTTCCTTGTTGCTCCGAAGTACATGGATGGCAATGGCCAGCAGCGCGAGATAAAGCACCACCTTGATGTCAAAGGGGAAGACAAAGGTGAGCGGAAAAGCGGCGAGGGACCAGACTGCGAGCAAACCGACGAAAGGATGGATGGACGTGCGCTTGGGCGGGATCGGGTAGACAGGCATGTTCTTGTATTCGAGGCAATATCGTGCAAGGCGCATTTGCAATGCAAGCAGGAACCCTGCCAATGCCGAGCATATCGTAGGGCAGTATAGCAGCAGGCCGAACGGGGCTTCTTCGGACCGGACAATCGGGCGGATGAGCGTCTTGCCTTCTCGACAAGGTATTTCGCCCACCCTTATCCACTATAATTTGCCTTCAAGAAAAGTCGGCGGCGATGGCAGGCTGGCCGGGTTCGCCGTTAAGTGGCACCCTTATGGGCACCCTTGATGACGCCCACTTGATGACATCCTGTTCAATGCTTCCTCGCGCCGGCACGAGAGGCCGTTCGACCGGTGTCCACATTTCTACTTAACTGGCAGCAGACACAACCATGATAATCCCACCGCATCTCAGGCGGGTCGTCCGCATGCTGACGCCTTACAAGGCGCGCCTCGGACTGGCTTTTGTCGGGATGATACTGACGGCGACCACCGAGCCGACCTTGTCCGCAATGATGAAGCTCCTGCTCGACAAGGGCTTCGTGTCCAAGCCGACTTTTTCGCTCTGGATGGTCCCGTTGTTCGTGATCGGCATCTTTGCGCTGCGCGGGGTGTCGACCTTCATGACGACCTACATGATGACCTGGGTGTCGACGCGCCTGCTGAGCGAGCTGCGCCAGCAGGCCTTCAACCGCATCCTCGATGTGCCGCTCGGATTCTACGTCACGACCTCGGTCGGCCGCGTGATCAACTCGCTGATGTTTGAAGTCGAGCAGATCATCGACATGCTCAAGAACGTGCTGACCTCGATGATTCGCGATTCGCTCACGGTGATCGGCCTGCTGTCCTATCTGTTCTGGCTGAACTGGCGCCTCACGCTCATCACGCTGGTGCTGATTCCCGTGATCGGCGTGGTGGTGCGCCTGACCGGCAAGCGGCTGCGCAAGCTGACGCAGAATTACCTGACCATCAATGCGCAATTGACGCAGGTGATTGAAGAAACCACGCGCGCCAACCAGGTCATCAAGATCTTCGGCGGCCATCAGTATGAAAAGAAGCGATTCGAGGAGCGCGCCGACAGGCAGCGCAGCTACTCGATGCGCATGGCCAGCACCTTTGCCGCCACGGTACCGATTACCCAGGTCATCACCGCCTTCGCAGTGTCGATCGTGATCGTGATTGCCTTGCACCAATCCAGCCAGGGGCAGGCGACCGTGGGCGACTTCGTCTCCTTCATTACCGCGATGCTGATGCTGCTCACGCCGCTCAAGCATATTGCGGAAGTCAATGGTCCGCTGCAACGCGGCCTGGCGGCGTCCGAAGTGGTGTTCGGCCTGATCGACGCGCCGGTGGAACGTACCAACGGCAAGCCGCTGCAGGGCAGGGCATCGGGGCAACTCGATTTCGTCGATGTCAGCTTCAGTTATCCGGGCCAGTCGCAGACGGCGTTGTCGCACATTAATCTGTCGGTGCGGCCGGGTGAAACGGTGGCCTTCGTCGGCATGTCGGGCGGCGGCAAATCGACGCTGGTGAATCTGGTGCCGAACTTCTATTCCGTGACCGGCGGCGAGATACGGCTGGACGGCGAACCGATCGAGCAGATCACACTGGAGAGCCTGCGCGCGCAGATCGCCATGGTCAGCCAGAGCGTGGTGCTGTTCGACGACACCGTCGCCGCCAACATCGCGTACGGAGATGCGCATCCCGATCGCGCTCGCGTCGAAGCGGCGGCAAGGGCCGCGCATCTGAACGACGTCATCGCCGGACTGCCGGACGGACTGGAAACGACCATCGGCGACAACGGCAGCCGCTTGTCCGGCGGGCAGCGGCAGCGCCTGGCGATCGCGCGTGCGATTTACAAGGATGCGCCTATACTGATTCTTGACGAAGCGACATCGGCGCTCGACACCGAATCGGAACGCGCGGTGCAGGCGGCGCTGGATGAGCTGATGCGCGGTCGCACCACGCTGGTCATCGCGCATCGCCTGTCGACCATCGAACATGCCGACCGCATCGTGGTACTGGTCGGCGGCCACATCGTCGAAACCGGCTCGCACGCGGAATTGCTGGAAAAGAATGAGGTTTACGCCAACCTGTACCACCTTCAATTTGCAAAGGAAACCGCATAATGTCCGATCCAAAACCGATCTCGCGTTTTTCCGTTCCCGACATCAGCGAGCTGCCGGAAGACATCCGCCAGATGATCCTGAACGTGCAAGAAAAGGCCGGCTTCGTGCCGAACGTTTTCCTCACGCTGGCGCATCGTCCCGCCGAGTTCCGCGCCTTCTTCGCCTATCACGACGCCCTGATGCTGAAGGAAACCGGCAGCCTGACCAAGGCCGACCGCGAAATGATCGTCACCGCGACCAGCGCGAAGAATGGCTGCCTGTACTGCGTGGTGGCGCACGGCGCGTTGTTGCGCATCTATGCGAAGCAGCCGCTGATCGCCGACCAGGTCGCGGTCAATCATCTGAAGGCGGATATCACGCCGCGCCAGAAGGCAATGCTCGATTTCGCGATCAAGGTCTGCCTGAATTCGCAGGAGATCAACGATGACGACTATGCGACGCTGCACCAGCACGGCTTCGATAACGAAGACATCTGGGACATCGCCGCGATCACGGCCTTCTTCGGCTTGTCGAACCGCATGGCCAATGCGATCTCGATGCGTCCGAACGACGAGTTCTTCCTGATGGGCCGCGTACCGCGCAACAAATGACGGTTCCTGTGCATGGCGTGGCGCGCACGCTGATCATTTCTCCCAACTGGATCGGCGACGCGGTCATGGCGCAGCCCTTGCTGCGTCTGTTGCGCGAGCAACATCCCGAGCGGCCGATCGATGTGCTCGCGCCGGCCTGGGTGGCGCCGGTGTGGCGCGCGATGCGCGAAGTCGACACCGTGCTGGAAGCGCCGTTCCGGCACGGCGCGCTGCAACTGGGCGAGCGGCGGCAATACGCCAGGATGCTGCGCGAGCGCGGTTATGCCGACGCCTACGTGCTCCCCAACACACTGAAGTTCGCGCTGATCCCCTGGCTGGCCGGCATCCCGCGCCGCGTCGGCTACAAGGGGGAAATGCGGTACGGCTTGCTGAACGTGATCCACCACGACAACCCCGAGACGCCGCGGCCGATGGTGTCGTTCTATGCGGCCCTGGCGGAAGAGCCGCGCAAGGACGTGCCGCCGCCCTCGGCCTTGCCGCGCCCCGCGCTGAGTGTCGCGGAAGAGCGCATGGCGCAGGTACTGTCACGCGTGGGATTGCGGATGGACAAGCGGCTCATCGTATTTGCGCCGGGCGCGGAGTTCGGCTCGGCCAAGCGCTGGCCGACTGCGCATTTCGCCGAACTGGCAAGGACCATCCAGCAGACAAACGGCGACGTCCAAATCGCTCTGCTCGGTTCCGGCAAGGACAAGGATGTATGCGACGAGATCGCTGCATTGGCGCCGGGCGTGCGCAATCTCGCGGGCGTCACTGCGCTGGACGAGGCGGTGGCGGTGATCGCCAGGACAGATGCGGTGGTCAGCAATGATTCCGGCCTGCTGCATATTGCGTCCGCGCTGAACCGGCCGATCATCGCGATCTACGGGCCGACCGATCCGAATCATGCGCCGCCGTTTTCCGATGTGTGCAAGTCACTCTATCTCGCGCTCGAATGTGCTCCCTGCCGTGAACGGGAGTGCCCCTTGGGGCATCATCGGTGCATGCGGGAGATTACTGCGGGCATGGTGTGGGAGCCGCTGCAGGCGATGATCAAGGGGCGGTGATCCTGCCCTGATGCACGATCCGGCGGCAAGGATTGCCGCCGATGGCGTACGCGAGATCGCCCGGCCGCTCAATCGACCACAGCACGAAATCCGCTGCTTTGCCTGCGGCCAGGCTGCCAACTTCGTTTTCCATTCCCAGGGCTTTCGCCGCATTGATCGTCGCGCCCGCCAATGACTCCTGCGGTGTCAGGCGGAACAGCGTGCAAGCCATGTTCATTGCCAGCAGGAGCGAGGTCATCGGCGATGTTCCCGGATTGCAGTCGGTGGAAATCGCGATCGGCACGCGTGCCGCGCGCAAGGCCTGAATCGGCGGCATCTTCGTCTCGCGCAAAAAATAAAACGCGCCCGGCAGCAGCACCGCAGCCGTGTCGGCAGCAGCCATTGCATCGATGCCTTCCGGGGACAGGTATTCGAGGTGATCGGCGGACAGTCCGCGATAGCGTGCGGTGAGGGCGGCGCCGTTCTGATCGGACAACTGCTCGGCGTGCAGTTTTACCGGCAAGCCAAGGGCACGGGCTGCCTGAAATACCCGTTCTGTCTGCGCCGCCGAGAAGCCGATTTTTTCGCAGAAGGCATCGACCGCATCGACCAGTCCCTCGGCCGCCAGCGCGGGGAGCATTTCCTTGCAAACGGCATCGATATAGCTGTCGGCGCGGCCGGCATATTCCGGCGGAAGGGCATGCGCGCCGAGAAAGGTGGTCCTGATTCGCACCGGAAGCGATTCGCCGATGCGGCGCGCAACGCGCAGCATCTTGCGTTCCGTTGCCATGTCGAGGCCATAGCCGGATTTGATTTCCAGCGTGGTCACGCCTTCCGATAACAGATTCCTGACACGCGGCAGGCTTGCGTCGAACAGTTCCTGTTCCGACGCGGCACGCGTTGCGCGCACGGTCGACATGATGCCGCCGCCGCGTTGCGCGATTTCCTCGTAGCTCGCGCCATTCAGGCGTGCCTCGAATTCATCGCTGCGATTGCCGGCGTAGACAATATGCGTATGGCAGTCGATCAGGCCGGGCGTGATCCATGCGCCTTCACCCTCATGTATGACAGCGGCACGATAGCCGGCAGGAAGCGCATTGCGCGGGCCGAGCCAGGCAATGCGGCCGTCGCGCACGGCGATGGCGCCGTCGCGGATCTCGCCATAGCTTCCCGGCGACGCCATCGTCGCCACATGGACGTTGACCCATAATGCGTCCCACAACAGGTTTCCGTCATTGGGCATGGCTTGCATCCTTGAAGGTGATACGTGCGATATACAGCAGCGCGGAGGATTCCGGCGAGAGGGCAATTCTTGCGCTCTCTTTGCGGTCCAGCAGAAGCGATTCGCCTTCACGGCAATTGACGGCTTCGCCGGTCGCATTGCCGCATCGCAGATGCCCTTGCGCGACATGGATGAACATCAGATCCGCGCGCTGCTTGAACTCAAGCTCTCCATCAATGCGCAACATTTGCAATGCATGCGTGCAGCGGTCGCGGCGGGTCATGACATTGAAATCGGCAATCGGCCCGTCGGGCAGCGTTGCCTGAATCTGCTGTTCGCCTCGAAAGACGAATGGTTCATCGCCTGTTGTCAGCGTGGCCGTTTCGCCGTCGTCGACTTCCATCGACAGGGTGCCGTGCGACAGGATGAGCGAGCGGTCGACGCCGGGGAACAGGGAGAACGGGCCATCGGTCGCCGCATGCGCGACGCTGATGCGCCAGTCGAAGTTGTCGATACTCGCGGACGGCGGAGAGATCGCAAGCTGCCTAGTGCTTCCGCCGCCGTTCTTCCATGGCATCGGGACGTAATCGGTGGCAGTCAGTTTGCGCATGATGGGCTCAGGCTCCGGAACGTTCGGCGATGCGCGCGAGCAGGCGTGCCGCCACGCGTGCGGTGCGCTTGTCGATGTCGAGGCCGGGATTGAGTTCGGCCATGTCCGCCAGTCGCAGCTTGCCGCTGGCGACGACCAGGTCGATCACCGGCTCCACCACCTCGAGCGGAATGCCGCGCGTGGCCGGCGCGCTTACTCCGGGAGCGACAGCGGCGGGAAGGACATCGAGGCAGATCGTGAAATAGACGTGATCGACTTCGGCCATGAAATCCGACAGCGTCTTTTGCACCTTGCCGAGATTGGCGACATGCAGTTCTTCGTCGAGCATCCAGCGCACGCTGAGCGAGCGCGCGCGATCGAACAAGGCTTGCGTGTTGCCGAAGTCGCTGATGCCGAGCACGCAGTAGTGGAAAGGCCAGCCTTTGGTCTGGCAGTGTTCCGCAATCTGGCGGAAGGGCGTGCCGGACGTGGCACGGTCGGCCATGCGCAAGTCGAAATGGGCATCGAGGTTGATGATGCCTATGCGTGGGTGGTCGACATGCGGCATGGCTTCCCTGGCGGCGAGATGACGCGCGAGGCCGCCGAAGGAGCCGAATGCCATCTCGTGCCCGCCGCCCATCACGATCGGCAATTTGCCGCGTGCGAGCAGATCGGCGACGGCGCAGGACAGCTCGCCTTGCGCGTTTTCCAGACCGTCGTCGTCGCCGTTTGCCACGCACACCACATCGCCCGCATCCGCAATCGACCGGCAGCGGCGCACCGGCATGTTGCCCAGCATGGCGCGCAAGGCAGCCGGCCCTTGGCGTGCGCCGGTGCGGCCATGATTGCGTGCAACGCCGGCATCACAGGCGAAGCCGAGCAAGGCGATGCCGCCCTCATCCTTTGCGTCCTGCAGCGGGCGCACGATCTGGTGCCAGCGCTTGCCGGCTTCACCTTCGGCGTCGTCGATGCGACCCTGCCACAGTGTCATGTCTGCTTGTTGATGCATACATCCTCCTAATCGGCAAACAATTCCTGGCAGGCCGAACTCAGTTCGCCTTGCAGCACCAACTGCTTCGCGGCTTCGATATCCGGTGCGAAGAAGCGATCCTTGTCATAGAAGCTCACTTGCTGACGCAGACGCTGCTGCACTTGCGTCAGTCTCGGCGAAGTCGTGAGCGGCCGATGGAAATCAACGCCTTGCGCCGCGGCGAGCAGCTCGATGCCGACGATGGTCGCCGTGTTGTGCGCCATCTCGTGCAGACGGCGGCCGGCGAAGGTGGCCATGCTGACATGGTCTTCCTGATTGGCGGATGTCGGCAGGCTGTCGACGCTCGCGGGATGCGCGAGGGATTTGTTTTCCGAGGCGAGTGCTGCCGCCGTGACATGCGCAATCATGAAGCCGGAGTTGAGGCCCGATGCGGCGACGAGGAAGGGCGGCAGGCCCGACAGCGTGGAATCGATCAGCAGCGCGATGCGGCGCTCGGACAGTGCGCCGATTTCGGCAATGGCCAAGGCGATCGTGTCGGCGGCGAAGGCGACCGGCTCGGCGTGGAAATTGCCGCCGGAGATGACGTCGCCGCCATCCGCGAACACCAGCGGGTTGTCGGTCACCGCGTTGGCTTCGATCAGCAGGGTGCGCCCGGCATTGCCGATCAGGTCGAGACAGGCGCCCATCACCTGCGGCTGGCACCGCAGGCTGTACGGGTCTTGCACGCGCTCATCGTTGACCAGGTGCGATTTGCGGATCTCGCTGCCAGCCAGCAGTTCGCGGTAAATTTTTGCAATAGCAATTTGGCCGGGCTGGCCGCGCACTTCATGCACGCGCGGATCGAAGGGCGCGTCGCTGCCCTTGGCGGCATCGACGGCGAGCGCGCCCGACACGGTTGCAGCTTCAAGCAAACGTTCTGCCAGGAACAGTCCGTGCAGCGTGAGCGCGGTGGAAACCTGCGTGCCGTTGATGAGCGCGAGTCCCTCCTTGGAGGCGAGCGTGACCGGCGCGATGCCGGCTGCCTGCAATGCTTCTTGCGCCGCCTGCAGCTTGCCGCCGACGCGGACATTGCCTTCGCCCATCAGGGCCAGCGTCATGTGCGACAGCGGCGCCAGGTCGCCGGATGCACCGACCGAGCCTTTGCTCGGAATGCAGGGCATGATGCCGGCATTGTAGATCGCGATCATGGTGTCGATGACCGAGGCGCGGATGCCGGAGTAGCCGCGGGCAAGGCTGCCGATTTTCATCGCGAGGATGAGGCGTACCACTTCGTCGGCGATCAGTTCGCCGGTGCCGACGGAGTGCGACAGGATGAGGTTGCGTTGCAGTTCTTCGAGCTTGTCGTTGGGGATGTGGGTCTTGGCGAGTTTGCCGAAGCCGGTGTTGATGCCGTAGGCGGGGGCGCCTTTTTCCACGATCTTGTGGATGGTGGAGGCGGAGGTGTTGATGGCGGTGTAGGCCGATTGGGCCAGCTCTAGCGGGGGCGCGTCGCGCCAGATTTGGCGGAGGTGGCTTAGGCTGAGTTGGCCGGGGGTGATGGTGAGTTTGTTTGTCATGTGTTGAAACCTTCTTGGTGTTCTCTTCGGTGATGCAATGCTGGCGTCTCTCCGTGGGAGCTTGCCGGGGGCGGCCCGGCAGCCGCTCACTTTTCTTGCTTCGCCAAGAAAAGTAAGCAAAAGAAGGCGACCGCACTTCGCTGCCCCTTCGGGGTTCCCGAAAAATTCATCGGCCGAGCGGGAAGCGAAATAACTCGCCCTCGCTACGCTCGGAGCTCAGACAGATTTCGCTTCTTTTTCCGCTCGGCCGATGAATTTTTCGGCAGCGCACAGCGGAAAGGCAACAGCCTTTATGCGCGATCTCGTCTTGTCTTACTCTTTTACCATCGGCAATTTCAATCCGTTGCGCTTCGCACACGCAACTGCTGTTTCATACCCTGCATCCGCGTGTCGCATCACGCCCGACGCGCTGTCATTGACGAGAACCCGTGCCAGCCGCTTCGCCGCCGCGTCCGTGCCATCGGCCACGATCACCATGCCCGCGTGCTGCGAATAGCCCATGCCGACACCGCCGCCATGATGGAAGGACACCCACGTTGCGCCGCCTGCCGTGTTGAGGAGGGCGTTGAGAAGCGGCCAGTCGGATACGGCGTCGGTGCCGTCCTTCATGCCTTCGGTTTCGCGGTTCGGGCTGGCGACCGATCCGGTGTCGAGATGGTCGCGACCGATCACGATCGGGCCTTTCAGTTCGCCATTGCGGAACATTTCGTTGAAGGCCAATCCGGCGCGGTGGCGTTCTCCCAAACCAAGCCAGCAGATGCGCGCCGGCAAGCCCTGGAACGCGATGCGGTCGCGCGCCATGTCGAGCCAGTGGTGGACATGCTTGTTCTCGGGGAACAGTTCCTTGAGCTTGGCGTCGGTCTTGTAAATATCTTCCGGATCGCCGGACAATGCAACCCAGCGGAACGGACCCTTGCCTTCGCAGAACAGCGGGCGGATATAGGCGGGCACGAAGCCGGGGAAGTCGAAGGCGTTCTTCACGCCGGTGTCGAAGGCGACCTGGCGGATGTTGTTGCCGTAGTCCACCGTGGGAATGCCCATCGCGTGGAAGTCGAGCATGGCTTGCACGTGGACTGCGCAGGATTGCGCGGCGGCGGCGGTGAGTTGTGCGTGCTGCGTGTGGTCCTGTTGCGCGGCTTTCCATTGCGCGACGCTCCAGCCGATCGGCAGGTAGCCGTTGACCAGGTCGTGCGCGGAGGTTTGGTCGGTCACGAGGTCGGGTTTGATGCCGCCGGCCTTGGCGCGCTTGACGAGTTCGGGCAACACTTCGGCGGCGTTGCCGAGCAGGCCGATGGAGACGGCTTCCTTGCGTTCGGTGTGGTACTTCACCAGCGCGAGGGCGTCGTCGATGTCCTTCGCCTGCTTGTCGAGGTAACGCGTGCGCAGGCGGAAGTCGATGCTGCTTTGCTGGCATTCGACCATGAGCGAGACGGCGCCGGCGAAGGTCGCGGCCAGCGGTTGCGCGCCGCCCATGCCGCCGAGGCCCGCGCTGACGATCCAGCGGCCGGCCCAGTCGCCGTTGTAATGCTGGCGGCCGGCTTCGACGAAGGTTTCATAAGTGCCTTGCACGATGCCCTGGCTGCCGATGTAGATCCAGCTGCCGGCGGTCATCTGGCCGTACATGAACAGACCCTTGCGGTCGAGCTCGTTGAAGTGTTCCCAGTTGGCCCATTTCGGCACGAGGTTGGAATTGGCGATCAGCACGCGCGGCGCATCGGGATGCGTCTTGAATACGCCGACCGGCTTGCCGGACTGGATCAGCAGCGATTCGTCGTCGTTCAGGTCTTTCAAGGTTTCGAGGATCTTGTCGAAGCATTCCCAGTTGCGCGCGGCGCGGCCGATGCCGCC
The DNA here is from genome assembly GCF_004804275.1 of Herbaspirillum sp. ST 5-3. GTDB lineage: Bacteria > Pseudomonadota > Gammaproteobacteria > Burkholderiales > Burkholderiaceae_D > Noviherbaspirillum. The sequence goes on along the minus strand of NZ_STGI01000005.1, from coordinate 149,935 downwards.
GTAGACCACGAGGTGCTTCGGATTTTCCGCGACTTCGGGATCGAGATTGTTTTGAATCATGCGATAGGCGGCTTCGGTCAGCCAGCTCTTGCAGGCTTTTTCGCTGCCGCGCGGCGCGCGAATGACGCGGGAGGCATCCCAGCGCGGGTCATTGTTCAGATTGGTCGATTCGGTGATGGTATTCATGCTTGTTCCTTCCTTCGAATGTGGGATCAGTGCAGGCCGAGATAGGCCGCAGCCAGCGTGGAGTCCTTGCGCGCATCGCTCGCCTTGCCTTGCCATACGGTGCGGCCGGATTCCAGCACGCAGACGTCGTCAGCGATCGAGAGCACGCGATCGGTGTTCTGTTCAACCAGCAGGATGGTCATGCCGTCCTGCTGCAATTGCTTGAGCGCGCGGTAGCAGAGATCGATGACTTTCGGCATCAGGCCGAGCGAAAGTTCGTCGATCATGATCAGCTTCGGGCGCGCCATCAGCGCACGGCCGATGGCGAGCATCTGCTGTTCGCCGCCGGAGAGATTGCCCGCCAGCGATTGCAGGCGTTCGCCGAGACGCGGGAACAGGGCCAGCACATAGTCGCGGTCCTGCGCGAAGCGGCTGGCAGGCTGGGTCAGTCCGCCGACGCGCAGGTTGTCTTCCACCGAAAGATCCTTGAACAGGCGGCGTCCTTCCGGCGAAATGGCGATGCCATGGCGTACGCGCTGGTCCGGTGCGAGCGTACTGATGTCTTTGCCCTCGAACATGATGGCGCCGGATTGCAGCGCGACATGGCCGGCCACGCACATCAGGGTGGAGGATTTGCCGGCGCCGTTGGCACCGATCAGTCCGGTGATGGTGCCGCGCTGCAGCGTGAGCGACAGGTCGCCGACCGCCTGAAACGCGCCGTAGCCGCAAGAGAGGTGATGGATTTCAAGCATGCGTGCCTCCGACGACGGCGAGGGTGGGGCGCGCGGCACCCTCCTCGGTGATTTCGGCATCGCCGCCAAGATAAGCGGCGCGCACGCCCGGATCTGCCATCACGGCACGTGGGTCGCCGCTGGCGATCTTGCGGCCGTTGTCGAGGACGACGAGGCGCTGGCAGATGCGCATGACTTCACCCAGGTTGTGTTCAATCAGGATGATCGTCATCCCCTGCCGGTTGATGTCTGCGATGGTGTCGGCGAGCGCATTGGCTTCCTTCGAATTGAGTCCGGCCAGCGGCTCGTCGAGCAGCAGCAGCTTCGGTTTGAGCGCCAGTGCGCGCGCCATCTCGAGACGCTTCAAAATGCCCAGTGGCTGGATGCCCGGCATTTGATCGGCGTAGGCGGCGATGCCAACGCGCTCGAGCATGGCGCGGCCGATTGCGGCTTCCTCTTGCTGCGAAACATGCAGCAAGGCGTTCAGCGGCGAACGCGTGCGACGCATGCCGGCCGCCAGTGCGACGTTCTCCAGCACCGAAATTTCACGGAAAGGTTTCACCAGTTGCTGCGACAGCGACAGGCCTTTCTGGATGCGCTTGTGAATCGGCAAGCCGTTCAGCTTTTCTCCTTCCAATCGCACTTCACCGTCGCTTGCGCGCACCACGCCGGTGATCGCGCGCAGCATGGTGGTCTTGCCTGCGCCATTCGGCCCGATCAGGCCGAGCAGCTCGCCCGGATAGACGTCGAAGGACACCTTGTCGATGGCGGTCAGGCCGCCGAAACGCACGGTCACGTCGGATACGCTGAGCAGCGCTTGTTGTGCTTTGCTCATGCGCGTTCTCCTTGCGCGACGCGCTTGCGATTCACCACGCGGCTGACCATGCCGGCCATGCCGCCGGGCGAGAAGCGCATCATCAGGAACAGCAGGCCGCCATACACCAGCAGCTTGTAGTCGCCGATGAACTGGAACCACGCCGGCAAGGCGCTCAGCACCGCAGCGCCGATCGATACGCCGAGCACCGAGCCGATGCCGCCGACCACCACCATCGACAGCACGGTCACCGATTCCACAAAGCCGAAGCTGTCCGGGCCGATGAACTTCAGGTGCTGCGCATACAAGCCGCCCGCCAATCCCGCCAGCGCAGTGCCGATCGCGAATGCCGCCAGCTTGTAGCGCGGCACGTCGATGCCGAGCACGCGCATGGTGTCCTCGTCTTCCGCCACGCCGTTGAACACGCGGCCCATCCAGGACTTGCGGATGTAGATGCACAGTGCGGCCGTCGCAACACACAGGATCACGCTGAGCAGCATGAAACCAGTCTTCGACAAGCCGGAGTCGGGAATCGCGGAGACGCCGAGTTCGCCGCCCAGCCATTCCTGCTGCCGCACCACGCCGACGAACAGGAAACCGACGCCCATCGTGGTGATGGCGAGGAAGTCGGCACGCACGCGCAGGCTGGCAAGGCCGACCACGACGCCGATCGCGCCGGCAAGCAGCATCGCCAGCGGCAAGGTGGCGAGGAAGGGCAGGCCGGCCTTGGCCAGCAGCGCCGACAGATAAGCGCCGATGCCGAGGAAGGCGGCGTGGCCCAGGCTGATCTGGCCGCAGAAGCCCGTGATCAGATTGAGCGAGAGCGCAAACAGCACGCTGATCGCCATCGAGGTGAGCAAGGAAATTTCGTAGTCCATTCTTATCTCCTTGCAAACAGGCCTTGCGGGCGCACCATCAGCACCGCGATCAGGAAGGCGAACGCGATGGCGTTGCGATCGAGCAGCTTGCCGAGATAAATCGTGCCGAAGGATTCGATCACGCCCAGCACCAGCGCGGCGAGCAGGGTGCCGCGCACCGAACCCATGCCGCCCAGCACGATGATCGCCAGTCCCTTGTAGGACGGCACGCTGCCCATGGTCGGCTCGACCAGGTTGTTCAGCAGTGCGACCCAGACACCGGCGAAACCGGCCAGCGCCGAACCGACGAAGAAATTGATGTCACGCACCTGGCGCAACTTGATGCCGAAGGATTCCGCCATCTGCGGATCGGACACGGTGGCCTGGCAGGCGACGCCGATGCGCGTCTTGTTCTGCAAGTAACCGAGCGCGCCGATGATGACAGCGGCACTTGCCATCACCATCAATTCGGCTTCCTTGAACTGCAATCCGCCGAACAGGGCAACCTGCTGCTGCAAGGGCGGATTCTGGTAGGACAAGCCGGAAGCGCCGAACACGATGCGGAACAGTTCCTCGAAAGCGATGTACAGCCCGATCGAGGCGATCAGCGCGACGAAGGGCGGCTGTTTCAGGATCGGTTCATAGCACAGGCGGAACATCGCAATGCCCGCCAGCCCGGCCACGGTCATGGCGACCGCGAAACCGAGCGCCAGGCTGCCGGTCGCATTGGCGACCAGCACGCCGAGGTAACCACCCAGCGTGAACAATGCGGCATGCGCCACATGCAGGATGCGCAGCAGGCCATACACCAGTGTTAGCCCCAGCGCGACGAGCGCGTAGATGGCGCCCTGGACCAGGCCCTGCGCGGTCAGCTCGACAAAGAGCATCTCCACTCCTCAAATTGGATATTGATGGCGCAGGCGGTGCATTGCCGCCTGCTCGTCGCTTGCCTTATTTGGCCGGCTTGGAAGGCGGCGTCAGCAGCGGGCCCGTGATCACCGAGTGGCGGTGGAAGGCCTTGTCCTTCACGATCTGCACCTGCACATCCTTCTTCACTTCATGCAAGTCGTTGAAGGACAGCTTGCCGATCGGCGTCTCGTAGCTGCCGGCGGCCAGCGCGTTCTTCAATGGCTCGCCGCCCTTGCCGCTGGTCTTCTTCAGACCTTCGATCAGCACGCTGGTTGCAGTGTAGGCGGAGGCGGCCACCATGTCGGCATTGGTGTTCGTCGCCTTGTGGTAGTCGGCAAGGAAGGCCTTGGTCACCGGCGAATCTGAATCGCGGTCGAGCGAGGTGGTCACATACACGCCTTCCGAGGCGGGGCCGGCGATCTCCATGAACTTGTCGGAGTCATAGCCTTCCTGGCCGATGATGGGCACGTTCACGCCTGCCGAACGCAACTGGCTGACCAGCGGGCCGGCGGTGAAGTAGTAGCCGGAGGCGTAAATGATGTCCGGATTGTCGGACTTCACCTTGGATACCAGCGCGCCGAACTGGCGGTCCGGCATGCCGTACTCGTATTCATTGACGATCTGCAGGCCGAACTTCGGCGCACCTTCCTTGAAACCCGCCGCCAGCGCCTGGCCGAAGTCGTTCTTCAGCGTGATCATCACGACTTTTTTCTTGCCCAGGTTATTCACCAGCATCGAGCCGGCGCGACCCTGCACTTCGCCCATGGCGGCGGTGCGGAACATGTAGTCGCCGGCCAGCGTGATTTCAGGATGGATCGCATAGGCAACCACATACGGCACCTTGCCTTGCTGGAAGATGGCCGCCGCAGCGCGCGTCGAGCCGGAGTACGAACCGGACACCGCGCCAACCACCTTGTCCTTCTCCACCAGCTTGGTGGCGACCGGAACGGCTTCCTTGGGCGAGGCCTGGTCGTCATAGATCACCAGCTCCAGCTTTTGGCCGGCGACACCGCCCTTGGCATTGGCTTGCGCCACGGCCAGCTTGGCGCCTTCCAGCGCCGACTTGCCGTCGGCCGCGGCAAAGCCGGTCAGCGGAACGTTGAAGCCGATCTTGATGTCGGCAAAGGCAGGCGAGGCCGCGAAGGCGGCTCCGGCGATGGCGAAAGTGAGTAGTTGCTTGCGGCGAAATGGAATCATCTACTGTCTCCTGAAAATGCGTCACACCAAGCGCTCATTCCGTCCGCGCTGTTGCAAAACGTTCTGAATGCGTGCTTGAGCCCGATTGCGTACCCGAAAACCGTGGACCGGCCCGAGTCGTCCGATGTATCATAAGTTGTATATACAACTCTCGCAAGAAAAATCTTAATTGACAATACAAATTATTGCCATAAAATCCATGGGCATTCATGAGAGGGCGGGATGAAGGACAGTTCGGCAAGCACATCGGCGGCAGAAGAAACGACAGAGCGCGTACCCGTTTTCCAGCACATCAAGAATTACCTGCTGGCGGAAATCCAGGCCGGCAAATGGAAAGAGGGCGAGGCCATTCCGTCCGAACAGGCGCTCGCCAAGCAGTTTGAGGTCTCGCGCATGACCGTCAACCGCGCGGTGCGTGAACTGACCGACGAGCAGATTCTCACCCGCATCCAGGGTTCCGGCACCTACGTGGCGCAACACAAATACCAGGCAACCCTGGTCGAGATCAAAAGCATCGCGGAGGAAGTGCGCGCGCGCGGCGACCAGCATCGCAGCGAACTGCACCTGCTGGAACGCAGCAAGGCAAACGAGCTGCTGGCGCATGCCTTCGGCGTGAAGGCCGGCCACCCGCTGTTCCATTCCGTGATCGTGCACTTCGAAAACGACATCCCGATCCAGGTCGAGGACCGCTGGGTCAATCCGGACGTCGCCCCCGATTACATGCAGCAGGATTTCTCCACCATCACGCCGAACGAATACCTGATGGCGGTCGCGCCGCTGCAAGGCGTGAACTACAGCATCGAAGCCCTGATCGCGCCGCGCGACATCGTGGAGATGCTGCACATCCCATCAAAAGAACCTTGTCTGGTGCTCAAGCGCAGAACGCTGTCGAAAGGGCAAGTGGCGACTGTCGCCACCATGTGGCATCCGGGCAGCAGGTACCAGTTTGCGGGGAGTTTTTGACAGGGTGGTCCACGGAAAACACGGAAATCACGGAAGGAAAGACCTGGTTTTTTCCGTGATTTCCGTGTTTTCCGTGGACAAGAAACCTCTCAGCGCGCTTTCTGCCTGAAGAGCAGCGGGCTGAATGCCTTGGCGGATACCGAGACGGTATCGCCTTCGCGCAGTCCTTCGATTTCGTCGTCGGACGCAATCACCTCGACGATGTCCTGCCCGATCAGCAATGACACGATGCAAACCACTTCCTCGCGCCGTAGCGCCAGCACCTGCGCATGCACATTCAGCTTGCCTGCGACGCGTTGCTGCAGGAAGACTTCCGAGGGCGTGCCGGACTGCACGATGCGCCCGCCTTCCAGCTTCAGCACGCGCTGAGAAAGCTTGAACACTTCGCCGATGTCATGGCTGACCAGCAGCGTGGTGAGGCCGAGGCCTTGATGCAGGCGCAGCAGGTCGTCCTGCAACTGGCTGCGCAGCGAGGCGTCGAGCGCGGACAAGGGTTCGTCGAGCAGCAGCAGGGTCGGCCTTCTGGCGACCGCGCGCGCAAGCGCGACACGCTGCTTCTGCCCGCCCGATAACGTGTCGGGCAGCCGGTGCTGCAAGTTCGCCAGTCCGGTGAGGTCGAGCAATTCATCCACCCATGCACCGTCGTCTTTGGACGCGGCATAGGCGACGTTCTCGCGTACGCTCAAATTGGGGAACAGCGCGTAGTCCTGAAACACGAAGCCGATCGCGCGCTTCTGCGGCGCCAAGCTGATGCGCCGGTCCGCATCGAACCAGACCTGGCCGTTCACGACGATCCTCCCGCCATCGGGCTCGGTCAATCCCGCGATCATGCGCAGGATGCTGGTCTTGCCGGCGCCGGATGCGCCGAAGAGCGTGACGAAGCAGCCATCCGCGATCACGGCATCCACCGCCAGATCGAGCTGTCCGGACGAACTGCGCAAAGTCTTGACGAGCGCGATGTCGATCATTTCAGTGCGCCCTCAGCCATTTCTTGTTGACCAGGTACACCATCAGCAGGATCGCGAATGTGATCGCAAACAGCACGCCGGCATAGAAATTCGCCGCTGCATAATTCAGGCTCTCCACTTCATCGTAAATCGCGATGGAGGCCACCTTCGTCACGCCGGGGATGTTCCCGCCTATCATGAGGATCACGCCGAATTCGCCTATCGTGTGCGCAAAGCTCAGCACCGCCCCCGACAGCAGCGCCGGTTTGATATTCGGCAGCAGCACGCGGAACAGGGTCACGCGATCCGGCTTGCCGAGCGTGCGCGATGCTTCGATCAGCGACACAGGCAGATTCTGGAAACCCGACTGGATCGGATGCACCATGAAGGGCAGGCTGAAAATCACCGAACCGATCACCAGACCGGCAAAGCTGAATGCCAGCCGGATATTGAACCACTGCTCCAGCCACTGGCCGAAAGCGTTCTGCGGACTGAATGCGAGCAGCAGGTAGAAGCCGAGGACCGAGGGTGGCAATACCAGCGGCATGCTCACCAGTGTTTCGACCACCGGCTTGAAGCGTGTGCGGGCATAGGCGACCCAGTAGGCCAGCGGAATACCGATCACGAACAGGATCAGCGTCGTGACCGCCGCCAGCCGGAATGTCAGCAGAAGAGGTTGCCAGTCATAGCTCATGCATCCGCCTCCGGCACCAAGGTCATTTCATTGGCCTTCACCAATCCCTCTACTGCATCGCCGACGGCAAGCTCAAGCGCATGCGACGAGCGTGTCGTGATGATGGATTCGATGCGGTGGCCATCGAGATCGAGCCCGACGCGCGTCAGCACCTGGCCGCGCTCGATGGTGCTAATGGTGCAGGAAAGGCGGTTGCGCATGCTGATCAGGCCGGACAGGTTTTTCGCGAGCGATACTTCGGTTTCCTTGAACAGCAGCACAACGGCCATGCCCGGCGTCCATGTGCCGATTTCATCGCCTGCGCCGATCAGCGTCGCGCTGAACCGATGATCGCCGACTGCCACGTCGACCAGTGCGATGCTGCCGTGCATGTCGATGGCGCTGATGGTGCCGGGCAAGCGGTTCATGGCAGCAGGTATCCGTGACGTTCGAGGATGGTGCGTGATTTCGTCGACAGCATGAAATCCTGGAATTGCTGCGCGACTGCGGCGTTTGTTTTTGCGCCATGCTTGAGCACCACGATACCCTGGGCGATCGGTTGATACGATTCCTTCGGCAGTTCGATCCATTTTCCCTGCCCCTTCATTTCGGGCGAGACGACAACCGACTTGGCGGTGAATCCGGCATCGGCAGTGCGGGACTGGATATATTGGTTCGTCTGCGAAATGCTTTCGCCGAATACCAGCTTGTCTTTCAATGCGGTGTCCAGCTTGAAATAGGTGAGTGCCTTCATCGTTTCGCGCCCGTAGGGTGCGGTCTTCGGATTGGCGACGGCGATTCTCGTCACCGCCGGGCCCGCGAGGACGCTCTGCCATTTGGCAAGGTCAAGATCCTTCAGCGTCCACAGAACGAGTGTGCCGTACGCATACACCTTCGGCGCTGCAGTGGCGTGGCCTTCCTTGTGCAGTTTTTCCGGATAGTCCATGTCGGCCGACAGGAAGACGTCGAACGGCGCACCATTCATGATCTGGGCAGTCAGCTTGCCGGAAGAGGCGTATACCGGCTTGAGATCATGGCCGGACTCTTTCCTGAATGCCGTTTGCAGCTCGTCGAATGCGTATTGCACGTTGGCCGCCACCGCAATCGTCAGGGTGCCGGCCAATGCCGGTACGCAGGCCATCGACAGCAGCCCGACGAAAAGCAGGGATAAACGGTTCATGAGACGAACATGGAAAGGATTGGTCATGCCGGCGGTAACACGCGATCGAGATGCGCCGGTGATGCGCACGGAGGCTATCGCCGCCGGATTGGCGATTGCGCCATCATATAACGATGGCGGCGACTTTTCCATACGAAACTCCCTTTCCGCAATGGAACCAGATCGCACCGGAAGTCCACATAATGGTCACTTCCACTTGCAGTTAACGAACCGCCTTCGCCACGGCATCGTGCGGGAGACGGCCTTGCAGAACGCGTTGCGCAACCCATGCCATGAGTGATCAATACGACGATCCCTACTCCGGTAACCCACAGCCGACCTATTCTCCTGAATCCGGTCTGCTTTGGGCCGGCACGGAGGGGCAAATCGCCAATGCCGGCGCCTACTTTCTATGCCTGCTTTTTTGCTGGCTGGTCGTGCCCGTCATCTATGCGATGTACCGTTGTCTGAAAACGGTCTGCCACACCTACAGATTGACCGACCAGCGCCTGCAGGAATCGAGCGGCATTCTGTTTCGACAAACCGATGAACTGGAACTGTATCGCGTCAAGGACATCTCCATTCAGCAACCCTTGTTGCAGCGAATGCTGGGACATGGCTGCGTTGTCTTGCTGACTTCCGATCGATCAACGCCTGTCGTCGTCCTCAATGCGATCAGCGATCCCCACGCGGTCGCGAGAACCATGCGCGACTGCGTGGAGCGCTGCAGAATCGCGAAAGGCGTGCGGGAAATCGACTAGATCGTGTTGACAAATTTCGGCGATGTCGAGTCGGAGTTTGTGAAGCGCGGCGCCTCGGCCACCCAGTAGCAATTTGATCGGCCAAGGAACTGCCGAAACAGACTGCACCACTCAAAACTGTATCCAGATGCACAACGCAACGCGCATCCATGACGCCAAGGGCGAGTGCTTTCGCCACGTCATGAGCAAGGCAGCCATCTGTTCAGAATTGCAACAGACAATTGACACGAGCAAGCGTGTCTTCACCGAAGAGAAGAAATCATGCCCGGTCCACGGCCCACTTCACCGCTTCCTAGCCCGCTGCGCACGCCAACTCCAGGCGCGTCGCCACGTTCTGATGTGGCGGTACCTCAGGCGGCGCCAGAGATAGGCACCTGGCGGAATTCCGCTTCCGGCGGGCGCGCCACTCAAAACAGGACGCAGAGTGCGCCCAGCCCCAAAAAACTCATTGATCTGGCCAGAAGGCCGACTAACAGTGGAACCAAGATCCCATTTGTTGTTCATCGTCTGAATTCGGCGAGGGAACCGGCGGAACCGGCTGAGACGATGGAGATGCCGGAGGAATCATCGTCTCAAAGCGGCCGGGAAAGTCCATCGACTCAGGAAAAGTCGGAGGATGTGCAGTCGAAGCAGATGCTTTCGGAGCAGACGGAGCAGACAAGGGAAGTTCAGCAGGAAAATCACCAGCCTGAGCTCGACGCACTGGAGACAAGGCTTGAACATCCTTTCGCGAGATCGGAGAATGCCCCACCTCTTGCTCAAAGTCCTGCTCCCGCTCCACAAGAAGACATCGACCGCAGGACGGCCGTACCCGAAGGCCGAGAGGAAGACCCGGCTCGGCAACAACTCGAGCAGGCTCGGAAGCTCCTTTTCGAGCTGCAGCAAGCGCATCGGGAGCGATTCCAGCATTTGGATCAGGAACAGAGCCGGCTAACGGAACTCGCGGCGCTGATATCGAAAGCAATAGAAGGCGAGGATAAGAAAATGGGGGATCTGGCGCGGCCGGGATCTCCGGAATTGCCGAAGCTGAAAGGGGTGCAGCCGCTGAGGGAAGCGGAGCCGGAACAAATGCAGAAATTGGAACAGACACCCCAAGTGCCGAAAAATGCGGGAGAAAGAAGATCGCTTTCGGACGCTTTCAGATTGTTCAAAAAATTACAATAACAGGATACTCAGACATGGGTAAAGCCTGACGCCGTCCGCGCCGGGCTTCTGCTTGTCCGCAAATGCGACTTGGCAAAAACTCGGATGCACAATTTTCATGCCGCCGACAAGCTCTCCGCTGCGAACGCTAGTGTTCAGGCTTCAACCATTGTCCACGGTCTTGGGCATCCACGGGGCAACAGCACGTATCGCCGAAAGAAAACAAGAGCGGCAATGGCGAGTATCGCTAGGCTTTCCCTGGTGGCCCTACCGACCATGCGAAAGCACTGAAACCCATACCAGCCCTGCCTCGCCGTCGCCGAATGAAATCGGCTTACGACAAGGATTCGCACAAGCTGTAAAACCTGTCTTCAAGTTCATCTTCATCGTCCAGCGTCCCACGATGAAAGAGCAGAATTCCGCCGTAATCACCATCCACCACCCTGTCGAGCTGGTGGAATCCCATCGAATTCAAGGCGCGCAGCGCACGCGGATTATTCCGGAAGCTTGACGCAAACACTTCTTCCACGCCGCTGCCACGAAGCATGTCGAGAAACGCCTTGACGGCAGCGACGCCATAACCATGGCCCTGATGATCGGCACCGACCCAGAAGGACAAAAAGCCGTCGTCACTCGCACGTTGCATGCAGACGAAGCCAACCAGCCCCCAATCCTCATGCATGACTGCGCAACTCATACTGGTCGGGGTGGACACCGTTTGGTTTATCCAGTCTTTTGCTTCTTCCAGTGATTTCAGCTTTGGCAGCATCGCCATCACGCCGATTTGCGGGTCGCGATATTGATAATAATATTGATCGGCATGGTGGCTTCCCAACGGCTCAAGATGCAAAGCCCCCGTTTGTGCCTGATCGCTGACATACCAGTCGAGCGACTGCTCGGTTTGCAGACGGGTAGTAATAGTCGTCATCAATGCAGTGGCGGCCTCGTGGTCCGGAGACTGTTCCAGCACCTCCCGTACCAGCGCGGCGGCGGCTTCCGTGCGGCCGATCTGCAGCTCGCATTCCGCGAGGCGACACAGGTTTTCATCAGTCCTTCCGCAATAATCGGCACCACGTTGACTTACCATGCGGGCCAAGCCGTAGTGGCTGACTTTTCTCGCCAGGAAGACCATTTTTTTAAAAAATTTCTCATCGTCTGCCTGCGGTAAATACTGCGACCAGGTACGTGCCAAGGCCGCTTGCCAATGTTCCCGTGTCGTGGTCGTCAGTTTCCAGTCGTCGGTTTCCAGGACGGGGTAGATCTTGCCGAGAATTTGCGGGTCATGGTCGGCTTGCTTCAACAAAGACAGACAATTCGGCAATGACTTCCCCGACTTTCGCGCGAACTCGGCCAGGCGCTGCGCATCATCACCATGCACTTCAGCAAGCGGCGCCTGAAGACGGGAAAGGGTATCGGTACTGTCACTATGATCGTCGCCACTTTCATCGCTACTATTGTCATCACGAAGCGCGATACAGAAGCACGAATCGCTATCGGGCACCTTCTCCTGCCAGACGCTGGCGCCGGCGGCGCGTAGATGAAGGGCGATGGCATGGTAATTGACCAGGGGAGGCGGCGCAGGCACCGTGACGAATGAAGGCGGCGCAAAGACGCCGAGACGGATCTCTCTTTCATCAACGACGGCACGGTCGGAGCACAAGAGGAGGAAGCGGTTTCCAGCAATGCGCTCAACCTCGTCCAGCAGGTTCAGGGCGCCGGAGGGAAGCGAGATGACCGCACTGCTGACGGTGTTGTTATACATCTCCAGGACGGCGGCGGAGGAGGAGGAAAGAGAATCGGTCTCCAAAGGCGGCCAGTCATATTCCAGCTTCAGTTCATTTGCATTGGCGTCTGAAGGGAAATCAGCCGCGGCCTTCGCAGTCACGCCGAACATTTCCCCATAGTGGGTATCGATCAGCAACTGTTCGAGGATGCCGAAAAGCTGACGCGCCACCACAACGACAGGATTGGCCGAGAGCGCGTCCTCGCCGGCCAGCAGATCGGCGCGCGTCGAAGTAAAGAAGGCGCCTTGCTCGTGGAGAGAAGCGAAGTAGGGATGAGCGTTCAGCGCTGCCTGTTCCTGAGCGTCGCTGGCGCAGGCATGGTATTGAATCGGCGGAAGCGCCTGCGGCAGTGTTCCCACGCGCTCACGCAAGGCATTCATTAATTGCCACGCGAACTGACCGGCGCCGGGTGCAAGATCGAGAATAGTCAATGGCGCATCATCGTCAATGCGACCCGCCGACTGGGCCATCTGCCAATACTGGATGATACTTTCCGCGAAGGCGCTTGCGATAGTGGTTGAGATCGGCTGTGGCGAAACGGAGCCTTTTAATCGGGCGAGCAGGGTGTGGAAGGATTCAAATTCATCCGGTAAGGAAGGCAGCTCGAAAGTGCCTGCATCGGCTTGCATTGCTGGTGAATCGTCCTGATTGCCGATCGGTGCTGCACCTGCAGTTTGGCCCGCACCGACTTGTGACTGATCCGACTGGGGTGCTGCCTGACGCAGGTAATAATCGCTGCCGCGGATCGATTCGTAGTAGGCGTCCCAGTCGCCTTTCGGAAGCTTTGCCGGCACCGGAACCTTGCGTTTTTCGCCGCCAATTACCACCTCCTGCATGGGCACGGCGGTGAAGCGCTCTTTGAAAAACTTGTCTTCAAAATAGCGAATCTTTTCCGCCTTGATGACCGGTATGCCAGAACGCACGACCAATTCCTGGTCCTTGGGCATTTGCAGCAACTCCTGTGGAAGCATGACGGCGCGGGATTGATACGAAGCCGTCTTGCTGTCTCCGGAAGAGCCCTTGATGCCGAACAGGGTTCCCTTCGCACGTTGCATGCTGTCCGAAATGACCGTATCGTTTCCGATCATTTTCGAATATTCTTCGGCCTCCTGGATTTGCGACGGGGTGAAGTAAATGACGGCGCCCATGTTGCTCACGATGTTGTGCGCATCTTCCTTGCCGTAGGCAGATTCCAGTTGTGTCTTGTCCTGGATGACGATCGCCAGCCGCATGTTGTAGCCGGCCATATAACCGACGCCCTTGGCGATAATGGCCACCTTTCCCATGGCCGTGAATTCGTCCATCAGCAACAAACATTGATATTTCAGGTCTGGATTCTGTTCTGGCAGTTCCTTGACGTTTTCGTTGATAAGCTGCGAGAAGAAAAGATTGATGATGAAGGCAGCCTGCAGAATCTCACCCGCCGGAATGTGCAGGTAAATCGTCATCTTCTTCTTGCGCACATCGCGCAAATCGAAATCGTCGCCAGAGGTGGCCTTGTCGATCACGTCATTGGCAAAAGGCGTCAGGGACGCCGAGAAAGTCGCGACGATGCCTTTCAATGCCGTTTCACCGCTTCCCAGGAAGCGGCCCAGGGCATCGCGGCAGGCGTTTGACAAGGGATTCGGGCCGGCGGCCCTGACAGCCAGAACATGCTGGAGGTAGGTCTCGATGGAATTGCCCTTGCCGGAACCCTGGCGGAGGATTTCGCCGATCGTCTTTGGAAGCTCCGGCGTTTCCAGCACAAGTAGTCCGAGACCGACGAAAAGGTTTTTGGCCGCGTCCGACCAGAACGGGTCTTTTTCATTGACAGGATATATGATCGTGGCAATCGCCATCAGATCGTTTGCCCGAAAGCTGGGATTGGCTGAAACGTAGGAGAGCGGATTCCAGCGTTTGGTATTTTCGGAAAACGGATTGAAATAAACGATCTCGTTGTCCATATACCGCCGGCGAAACTCGGATGTCAGATTGTAGTTTTCGCCTTTAATATCCAGCACGACTGCCGAATCCTGAAACTGCAACAGGTTCGGAATGCAAAAACCGACACCTTTACCTGTGCGGGTAGGCGCCGCGAGCAAAACGAATTCATAGCCACCCAGGCGCAACAATTCGTTCTTGAATTTGCCGAGAACCAAGCCTTTCTTTGCATCGAGTTTCTCTTGCTGGATGTCGTCCATATCGGCAAAACGCGCCTTGCCAAACAGATCGCTGCTTTTTTTTCGCCAAGCGATCGCCAGACCGATCGGAGCGCAAACGCAGAGAAGAAATGCAATCATTGCGCTGGCCTGGATTCGCGTCATCGTGCGCGCGTCGGGGCTCGCCATATAGGCCCGCTCGATGGTCAAAAAGCCCGCTTTGGACGGATTCTCAAAGAAAGTGATAAAGAAAATGACGCCGGAAAGATAATTCGCCAATGCGAGCAGCATGATGAACAACAGCACACCGCCCGCGATGAGGACTCTTTTCTTCGGGCGTCTCATTTCATCGCCTCCAGCTTCCTTTTTGGATCGAAGTAGATTTCGCTGATGAAGCGCTCGCCCATATGATTCTGGAACTGAACGACCACATCAATCGTCAACACCAGCAGGCGCTTGATCACGTCGAAGGTCAGGTTCGCACCGCCAGGGGAGTCCTGAATCATGATGGCCAATTGCTCGAACACGAGCGCGGGCGATCCGGCATGACAACTGGTGATGCTGCCCGGATGGCCGGAGGCAGCATTACGCACGTAATAGAGACATTCGTCGCCGCGCAATTCCGCCAGCAGGATGCGGTCCGGCTTCATGCGCAGGCAGCTTTCGAGCAAGTCCTTCGGCTTCACATTGGATTTGCCCTGACCGCCCTTGCTGTACAGGAGATGGACGCAATTTTCATGCGGCAAAAACAGCTCGCGCACGTCTTCGATCGTGATGAGGCGCTCGTTTCTCGGAATCTCCTGCACCAGACCTTTCATGAATGTCGTCTTCCCCGAGCCGGTGGCGCCTGCCACCACAATGTTCATGCGTGCCCGCACCGCAAGCCGCAAAAAGGCCTCGTAGTCTCCCGCTTCCAGCAAATTGAGTAATTCCTGTTCCTGGCTGCTCAACGCTGCCTTCATGGGTTGAACTTTCTTGAACAGGCCGGACGCGGAAAAATCGTCAAGCGTTCGCGTCGTCCGGGATGGCTTGCGCAGGGTCAGTGAATACCGGTCTTCCTCGACCACAGGTGGCATGGCCAATTGAATCCGCGAACCGTCCGGCATGGAAGCACTCAGGATCGGCGTGGTGGCATCCCACTTCTGATTCGAGAAGGTTGCAACGGCCGTCCCAAGCGCCCTGAGTACCTTGTTGGTGGCAGCCGGGCACGCGTGCTTGACCCAGATCGAGTTCTTTTCAGTCCATACGACACCGACCGAGTTCACCGCAATCTCGGTGACCGCCGGATCATCAATCCATTCCTTGAACGGCTCAAGAAAAATCCGTACCGACGCATCGCGTTGCAGTGCAACGGCCGTCGCGACCTGCTCCGATGAGAGCGCTTCGTAACGGTTGGCGAGGCCGGGTTCAGTGATTGTGCTCATCTCTTCAGCGTTGGGTGAGTTGGTAAACCGAATCGAACCAAAGGTCACGATTGACAAACACCATGACCCGATCGCCGCGATTCTTGTACAGCGTCGGCTTGATATTGATCGTTTCTGATAGCACTTTCTCAGACAGTTTTTTGCCTGCGTCGATGGTGGCAGTCGGCATGTTCTGGTTGTTTTGCATCGGGGGATAGGGAACGGGAACTGGGTAGGGGTAGGGCACGCCCACAGCAGGCGCGCTGTTGTCTTTTCCGCTCTGCTTGGCGACCTCGATCGTGATTGCATCCTCGACCAGCGACAGCAGGAACGCGGCGCCGATCCGTTCCATCCAATGATTGTCGACAATGCCGGGCACACCCATCGTGCCGACGCCGTCGGCGGCGGGCGAGTCAACATCCAGTACGACGCCAGTCGGGGTTTTGATGCGTTTCCACAGAATCGCGATGCGCTTATCCCCGGTGTTGACGTCGCTTTTGTATTCGCCGACGATCTTGCTGCCTTTGTCGATCAACAGTACCTTGCCGTCGTCGGAATACACATGCTGTGGCACCACACAACTGACGCTGCCAGGAATGGTCGATACCAACTGGGTTTCAAGCACACACGGAATGAAAGCGCCTCTGGCCAGCAAGAGCGAACGATTTCCAAGATTTGCCGCACTTGCCTGCGGTGTCGACGTGATCGGGGCGTCGGCCGCGACCTGGTTTGCAAGGTCCTGGACCGTCCTGGGACGCGCTTTTGCTCGCGTTCCCGGCCGTGAAGGCACTGCTTCGCCCGAGGCCGTTTCGTTGACGGTATCCATGAGCATTTTTTTGGGCGGCGGTGGTGGCGCGGTGTTTGATGGCGGTGGCGGAGGCACTCCTTCTGACTTCGGGGCGACCAATTCGCCCAGAGGCGGGAAGGATTTCGGATTGCCAAACGAGTCCGGTAATGCCGCCGTACTGATAAATTCCTTTTCCATGCGGCCATTGGCGTTGTTCGCAGCCTGCTTTTCTTTTTCGAGCTTCTCCTTTTCTGCGCGCTCTGCCATAAAGGCGTTCCAGCGCGACTTGATGAACATGGCGGATGCGCCGACAGTGACTACGAAGGCCATGAAGGCAATGAAAACAAACAGGAATATCTTTTTCGACTTGCGTTTGGGTTCCGCGTCGAACCGATGCGGATCGTATGGCGCTTCCGATGGCGATTCAGAATCCGGAGGCAGGGTTTCGGCTGCATTATTCTGGTCGCTCATTTCTTGATCTCCCTGACAAATCCGCGTACCGTCGTGCCGCCCTCGGGGCCGACACCCTGCGCATCAAAGCTGTCATTAAATATACCGATCATCGACTCACCGAGGCGCAGATTCCATAGTGGTGAAACCGCGTGCATCACCACATAATCTCCCTCCATATGCGAGCCGATCAGAACCTCGTCCTTTGTGTTGGGCTGGCTCTTGTAGATAGCAGGAATTTCTCCGTTCTCTGAGAACTTGAACCAGGTAAAGCGCCCATCGTCAAACACGTCACGCGGTCGAATATCGGCGGATTCGGAAACGACCTGCATCGAATAGTTTTCATTCCGGCGGACGGGCTGCTGAGACGACTCGGCCAGCGAAGCCGGAGGCGGCGGATAATCAAATACAATCTTGGAGCGTAGCCGAGCGATATTTTTCGCGGTCGCTTTTGCCTTCACCAAATCGAATACATAAGAGCGACTGTGAGAAGTGACGAGTAGTGTCGTGTCTTCCGCATTGTCCATTGCGCGGATATACAGCCGAGAGCCTTTCTTCTGCACGTCCCATCCCGCGATTTCTCCTCCCGCGACTTCCTCGATCGGATCATCACCCTTGAATTCGATCAGAAAGGGGTAATTGACGACGGCGGCAATTTTGATTACCTTGTTTTCTGAATACTTAATGTGTTCGATTCGTTTGTCACCGCCCTTTTCTTCGAACATTCTTGACGTCTCGGTATTACGAGCAACACCGGACGCCAGGTGTTCGGTTCGTTTTTTGCTGCCTTTTTTTTCGAACACTTTCGATGTCTCGGTGTTATGAGCAACACCGGGGGCTATGTGTTCGATTCGCCTGTCGTCATCTTTTTCTTCGAACATTGTTGATGCCTCGGCGCTACGAGCACCAATGGACGCTGCGCGCTCGATTCGTTTGTTGCCGCCCTTTTCGTCGGCCATTGTTGATGTTTCGGTGCTATGGGCAACACCGGACGCTATCGTCAGCGCCAGGCCAGCGAGAAATAGATAGTTCATTTCGTCACCTTGGATTCGGAAGCAGAAGTGGCCAACTCAGGATCGGTTTGATACGCGTCGACGGAGAAGCCAAGCGGATTTTCGATCAGCTCGCTCTCCTTTTTCATCATCTGTAGTGAGTAGTTGTAGCGCAATGTCGCCACATTGCGCGTCACAGTCGCGGCATTCTTGCGAAAGTCGCGTGTTCTCAATTCATAGCGTACCGTCGCAATGCCCTTGCCATTCAAGGTCACGCTCAAGATAGTCGGGATGTATTCGACCTGATCGGTCAGTCTCTTGTCCAATCCATCCGATCCCTCCCACATCGCGGCATAGGATTGCCAGACCTTGTCGCCGGCTAGTGCTCTCACGGTGTCGTAGTCTTGCTGCAGGATTTGATACTTATAACGTTCTCGTGCGATCACGAATCGTTTGATCCAGTATTTGTCGTTTATCGCACCCGTCGTGACGTAATCCTTGACGGGGCTGACGACGTTCGCCTCGCCCGTCAATTTGTCTACTGCTACCACGTAGGGAACGACTTGTTTGAGCGGGATCAGGAATATCAAGGCGATCGCCATGACAAAGGCCATCGCAATGGCGCAGGAGGCGATGCGCCAGGCCGTGATTCGCGAGGCGCGCTCGTTCGAGACGATGTCCGCGTCCCAACTCAAATCTGGTACGAAATTCTCTTCGTCCGTTTTGTTTCTCTTTTTTTTCGACTTAACCATTTAGGTAACCCTTGGTTTGATGCACGTATCAATATGTTGAAATTCCCCTCTCAATCGGGCCGGATCGACGCGGCCTTAGCTGGGCGATTTGAATTGGAGATGGCCGAGTGCCGCGTCGGGGTCAGAACCCGGGGCCGCGTTGTTCGGACGGCTGCATTTATGCTTTGCTTTCAACTTTGGTGCAAAGGGAGAAGGCGCAACATGAAAGGTCTCCGCTGGTGCCTCGGCGACGGCAGGTGAGGCGGGTGGCGATGGCTTGTCAGCGGATATTGCCGGTTTCGCTGTCGAGCCTGCTTGGTTTGCTCCACTCTTTTCCGGCGCTGTTTTCTGCACCGCTGCGATTGCTTCTGGTGCCGCTAATTTTTCGGCCGCAGATGGGCGGTGAGGAATCGGCCTCGGTTTGATGGGAATTCTGTTGCTGCCATCCGCATACTTCAATTCCGGCGGCGAGGTGGAACATGCTGTCAGTACCAGGACTGCGAGTAGGGAAGCGATTTTCATGTTGCGACCTTTTGCATGTGTTTACCTATCCAACGAGTTGCACGACTCGGGCACGAAGATTTTGTGGATCAACCCGCACCGGCAGGATGATCCAGGCCCATGACGCAATTCAAATTGCCAGGCGCTTGATCAAAGCTTTTTTGAGATTTCTTGATCGGCCCGGAATGCTGCGTTGTAGACGGATGCCTGCAGTGCGTCGCCCCGTCATGAGTTGGTAGAGTCGAGCGGTCGCGATACGGCTGCGCAGATGCGCATTTGCCTCACGATGAATTCCGCGTCTAACCATGCTCATTCATGGCGAACTGCAGTCGTCGCTATTAAGTGGGCTGACCGTTGGAATGGTTCCAGTGTGACAGGTTGATGTCGGACGTGTCCGCTTGTTGATGGCCACCTTTTCCTTTTCCGGAAATCTCGCTTTGCGAGACATCGTAATGATTTGGAACTTAGGGCAGCGGGTTCGTCAGTAGGCATGCGCATACGACCTGAAGATGAAACGAACTGCGTTTCATACTTAAGTATTACCAGCCTGCGCGTGGCCAGCAGCACGGATTGCCTTTGGTTTTGTCTCGTTTTGGCGGGCGGGTCAGGGCGCGTTTTCGCGGCTCGTCGTCCTTCAGGAAAATCGTCCCTTTATGAAAATTTCTGGAACTAAGCATTGCACCGCTCTACACATGCTCAAGAGTTCACACCGTATCGAGAGAAAATCAGGGCATCTGCGAAATAAGGCAGGAATGCAGTCAGCGCGACGTTCACTGATGTTGGAAAGCGGTGCCGAGACATGTTGGTGAACTTCGGAGAAATGCATGCAGAACTTCATTCCATTCCAAATCATGGAGAGTGCAAACAAGACGATAGAAGCTCTTCCGGGCTTGCGCCGATTTGTCGTCCCACCATCAGGCGCTACGTAAGCTGAAAGAACATCGGCGGTAGAAATGCAATCGACCAATGATGCGCCTCTTGGCGATATCGAATCAATCAGGTAATACCTTTCTATTTTCACATTATTTTTAAGGGGGAAAGCCATGAATAAATTCCAATCCATCTCGTTCTGGGTATTTCAAATTTTGTCCATCGCTTTTTTGCTGCTCGCATTCACCGAGCCGGCGTTTGCCCAAATCAATGCGGGTCAAACCTTGCTAGAAAATATTAAGACATGGCTCACCACGATTGGCGCGCTGGTTGTTACGCTCGCCTTGATGTTTGTAGGGTTCCGCATGGCATTCCAGGCAGCGGAGTGGAAAGACGTCGCTCCGGTGTTTTGGGGCGGCGTTCTGATCGGCGCCGCAGCGACTGTCGCGCCTATGTTTATTACTCAAGCAAAATAATTACCTAGCGATGCAACCATGGAATACCGTGATGTCATTTTTAAAGGCGCCACTCGTCCGGCGATGATGTTGGGCGTTCCTATCGTCCCCTTGATTCTCGTCGTAGGCATTCATTTGTTGCTGGGGATGTGGGCCATGACCTTGATCGGGGTTTTCGCCATGTTCGTGATCCTTTCAGCGGGGGCGGTGAACGTATTCTTCATGCGGCAGATCAGCACGCAGGACGAACAGCGCTTGAATCAGCATGTGCTCAGACTCAAGAGCATCGCGGGTCGGAGAAACAGCTCTTATTGGGAGGCGCACAGCATGTCTCCGATAGACTTCAGTAAACGCAGATAGGAGTCTTCGATGAATGCAGATAGCACCGCAACACGTCGGCTCGCGTCAACCGAAGATGTCGTCAGCAGACTGATTCCGTTCTCTTCTCGCTTGACCAGCAATATTGTATCGACCCGAAACGGCGACTATATGACAACCTGGTTCATCCACGGCTTGTCGTTTGAAGGGATGAGCAATGAAGAAGCCTATGCAAAAATGGATGCACTCAATCTGCTGGTGCGCAGCTTGTCCAACGGGAAGTACGCATTTTGGGTGCACCGGGTTCGGCGGCATACCTACGACACGCTCGACACGCCCAAGTCCGGCTTTCCGTACCAACTCATCAGGAAGTATTACGACGCGCTGTCTGCCGACGGTTTGATGGCAACCGAAATCTATTTGACCATCATCTATCGCCCCTATCCGCAAAAATCCGGAAAACTGGTGGGAAAGACAGGCGTCACCCTTGAGGAGATACGCATCGAGCAAGAGGCGGTCATCGACGCGATGGACAACCTTCATCAACAGGTGATGCGTACCTTGTCGGCCTACGGGCCGATCCGGCTTGATGAATATGAGCTGGACGACGTCACCTATAGCCAGCAGCAGGAGTTCTATGCTTTTCTGATCAATGGCTATTGGTGGCGCATCCCGGTCAAGCGCGTTCCGCTTTACAAGTATCTCGCGACTGCCCGCGTCTTGTGCGGCAACGAAGTCATGGAGACGCGGGGAAGCCATGGAACCTTCTTTTCGGCGTTTGTCGACATCAAGGACTACGCGGATTTTTCCGAGCCGGGCATTCTCAATACCATGCTCAGCCTGCCTTGCGAATATGTCGAAACCCATTCGTTTTCACCCATGCATGCCCTGGACGCAAAGGCGACCCTGAAACTGCAGCGCAATCGCATGATCAGCTCCCAGGACAACGCGGTGAGCCAGATGGAGCAACTGGATGAGGCAATTGACGGGGTCGCAAGCGGGACCTTCGCACTGGGCCAATATCACTACCTGATGCAAGTCAAAGCACCGACGCTGGACACCCTCAAGACGGCACGATCGGCCGCAGTGGAAGCACTGCAGGCAGCAGGATTCCTGGGCGTGCCGCTGGACCTGGTCGTGGATCATGCCTATGCATCGCAATTGCCCGGCAACTGGCGTTCTCGTCCCCGTTCCGCCAATCTCAGCTCGCGCAATTTTTCCGGTTTGTGCGCGATGCATAATTTCTCGCTTGGCAAGCGCGACGGCAATCCATGGGGCGAAGCGGTCACGATTCTCCGCTCGCCCGCAGATCAGCCTGTTTACTTCAACTTCCACGCCACGCCCAAGGATGAAGACTCGTTCGGCAAATCCGCGCTGGGCAATTGCCAGATCATCGGCCAATCCGGCGGCGGCAAGACCGTTCTGGCACTGTTCCTGATGATGAACATGTACAAGTACGGCACCCAGATGGTGTTCTTCGACAAGGACCGCGGCGCCGAGATTGCGATTCGTGCGGCGGGAGGCCAGTACCTGTCGCTGGAACGCGGCCAGCCAACCGGCTTCAACCCATTCAAGATGGAGCCGACCGAAGCCAACATCCTGTTCTGGGAAGACCTCATCAAATTCTGTACGCTGATGCCGGGCTCGCCGCACACACCGCTCGAGGAAGCCGAGATATCCCACGCGGCCCGTGCCGTCGCATTGCTGCCCCAGAAATTGCGCGGCTTCGAGGCCGTCCTGCAGAACTTGCCTAACATCGATGACAATAGTGTCGCCGAGCGGCTCAAGAAATGGTGCTGGTCAGGCCCACTCGGCTGGGCGCTGGACTGCGACGAAGACCTGCTGGAGTTTTCCGGGAATCGCACCTACGGTTTTGACTATACGGAAGTGCTGGATGATGCGCTGACCTGTCCGGCCATCATGATGTACCTGATGTACCGGGTCGAAAATCTGATTGACGGCCGCCGCTTCGCATTCTTCATGGATGAATACTGGAAGGCGCTGTCGGTTTCCTACTTTGAAGATTTCGCGAAGAACAAACAGAAAACGATACGAAAGCAAAACGGATTCGGCGTCTACATGACGCAAAGCCCGTCGGACACCTTGCGCAGCCCGATCGCCCGTGCGCTGATTGAGCAGACCGCTACCTTCATCTTTCTGCCCAATCCCACCGCCGACTACAAAGACTATGTCGAGGGTTTCAAGCTGACGGATGCCGAATTCGAATTGGTAAGAAGCCTGGGCGAGGGATCAAGAATGTTCGTGGTCAAGCAGGGCGGCACGGTGTTCGTTGCCACACTGGATCTGAACGGTTTTGATGATGAACTAAAAATATTGTCGGGCACGACGGCGAATATCGCCAAACTCGATGAATTGCGCAAGCGCGTTGGCGATGATCCGGGAAATTGGATACACAAGTTTTTGGAGGTGGCTTGAATCGCGGCACGTCGTAATGACTGGTATTGCGGAATTCCGGCGAAATGTTAATTGGTCACATTCTTATAAATTACGGGAAGCTTCGCCATGCCATTTTTTACTGATTTGTACCACAACATCGTTATAGTGAAATTCGAGCCCTTGACCCATGCGAGCACGGCGATTGCCGAGGTCGTCACCCCCTTTATGACATTGGGGTTGACCGTGAAAATCATGTGGCAGGGCATTAATATCATCAGAGGGCAGGGTGGGAGCAATCATTTGCTCGACCTTTTTGCCAACAATATCAAAGTGGCGCTGGTCACATTTTTAGGGCTGACGGCCGCAAATTATCAGAAATATATATTGGGCTTCTTTGATACGTCGAAGGCAGGAAACTTTTCCGCGACATTTATCCAAGCTTTTTTCCCCAAGGCGTCCGGTGCGCCTGTTGCTGCAATCGATGATGTCTTCAACGCCGGTTTAAAAACGTTTTTCGAACTCGTTGCATGGGGATGGGACCACATCACGATTGGGTTCAAGTTCAGCCTTGCGCTAAAAATCCCCATTGAGCTTGATTTGTCAGGGATCCCGGTGATCCTGACCGCCTGTATCCTGATTTTATTCGTTCTAATCTTGTGTGTGCTGGCTTTTGCGGACATGATGACCAACGGGCTGGGGTTGATCATCATTTTTGGCGTCGGCCCTGTTTTCATTGCCTTGTATGCCTTTGAAGCAACGCAAAACTTTTTTCACACCTGGCTATCGGCGGTCCTGAAGTGGAGTTTTGCAAGCGTCGTTCTTGCGATCATTTGTTGGATGGCCGCTTTGATCATGGCCGAATTTTTGAAAGACGTAAATACGGGTGGCGACTTCGCGCACATCATGACAGTTTGTGGACAGATCCTGGCGACCACGATCGCACTGATGATTCTTACCTCCAAGGCGGGTCAACTGGCCGCCGATATTATTGGTGGCATGCCGATGCCCGGCATGTCACAAGGCGCAGGTGGTGCCGCTGTCGGGGCAGCGCAAAAAGTTGGCGGCGGCGCTGTGAGCGCAGTCAGAGCAGCGGGGAGAGGTGCGAAGAATCTGGTGAGCGGAGGAGGGGCGAAACAAGCTGCGGCGGGTAAATCGCCCGGGGTAAAGGCGCTGGAGGCGGCAAAAAAATGAAGCCAGATTGAAGATGCTGGCAAGTTTGGCGCCTGATCTGCGGCGCAAGAAGAAAGTCATTACGAGGGCCGGCATTCTGTTGGTGATATCAAACGGAACCGCTGCGGTCTTCAACGAGATCAAGGACGGCGACGAAGCGCCAACCTCGAAGATCGCCAGATGCGGTCCCGGAACAAGGCCAACCGGACTCCACTGTATTGAAAGCGTGACGGAGAAGCATCGCGCCTCGGGAAAAAGATCTTGTGAGCCCGGCTGGTAGAGCATTCAGATAGAGAAGTAGGGGCGCTCCGCGCGCCGTTGCGGTGGTGGCAATGGTGTTGGCGCGCAGACCGCACCCTGCAAAATCCTCTGGACGGCCTGCCGGACGGATCGGGCAGACCCTCTCCAACCTTCCACGTCGCAGTTTGCATGTTGTAGAAGTGAACATGGCGCAGAACTGCTTGACGGGGCGAGGCCTAGCGTCCATTCCATGGCAAGCTGCCGGCACGGCCTGCCGAAATGGCCTCTTATTCAGTCAACGACATTATTCATGGCCACAGTCGGCACAGACCGAAGTCCGGCAGCGTTCATTGCGCTTTTCCACTGCCACCGTGCTGACTACGCATATGCGCTTGCGCAGGCGACAAATGCAGGCCCGACTCAGGCTTGCGCCATGAGTCATGAGCGACGACTATCTGGATGCGTCCCGGATGGCAGAAGGGGATGCCGCGCGATTCAGAGGATGAAGAGCGCGCGGTGTGCAGGCCGGCATGGAGCGCCGCAAGAAAAGCATGTGCGCTCGAGATCAGGAAGCTCAAGAATGTTGGCGCCCCTGCTGAGCGGCTTGTTGCGCAAGGACGTAGGTTTCAGCAGTTTCGTTGCGACCTGAAGGATTGTTATCTTGAGTCTCGTTTTCTTTGTTTGACTTGTCATTATTGGCCTGTTCGCCATCCGTGGAACTGTCGGCCGGGTCTTTCTTTTTCTTTTGGAATAGCTTCGCTATTGGCCTCATCACCTTCAGTATGACCTCCCTGGTAGCAAATAAATGCGGCGCGAGTAAATTCCATGCGTTAACAGCGATTTCCTGACCTATTTTCCTAATTTCGTTAAGCAGTTTCGCCGCAAGCACCATGGCAACTGCAAGTGCTTTTGCTATCGTTTTAAACAATGCCGCAACCGGTTTTAGTACTCTGGCGATTGGTTTTAAAACTGGTTCAAGTGGTTCTTTCACATGTTTGTCAAACGTGTCGTTAAACGGTTTTACCAAACGCTTATCGAACGCTGTTAGCACTCTTTCTGCGCCGTTTTTGAATTTTTCTTTCATGCGGTCCAAATAGGGATGACTGCTCGACTCTTTTGAAGTCACATCCTTATCGGTTGTCTTCTCTTGTTCTTGTTCAGCGGCTTTCTGGGGGCGTTCCTTAAGGGACGCATCAGACGACCTGCGCTCATCGACGGACGCCGTTTCCTGGACCATGGAAATATCTGATGAGGTTGAACGAGTACGTGGACGGTTTCCCGTTCGCAGCACAGGTGCTTCCTGGGGGCTTTTCTTAAGGGACGCATCGGAGGGCCTGCGCTCGTCGACGGACGCCTCGACGGACGCCGTTTCCTGGACCATGGAAATATTTGATGAGGTTGAATGAGTGCGTGGACGATTTTCCGTTCGCAGCACAGGTGCTTCCTGGGGGCTTTTCTTAAGGGATGTATCAGAGGGCCTGCGCTCATCGACGGACGCCGTTTCCTCGGTCATGGAAATTTCTGATGACGTCGAAAGAAAGCGTCGACGGTTTCCCTCGGATCTCTTCCAAAGGGGCGAATCAGGAGGCAAAAGCCCATCACCCGACGCATTCGTATCCAGGGAAGTATTTAACTGCGCCGCTCCAGGGCGCCGAACCTTTGTCGCGGGCGCCGCTACCAGTCCCGCAGGCGGAGACGTCCCCTGAGAGGTCCCGACGCTATGTTGAACACCGGGTGTAGCACCAAAACCCGGATTTGAATTTCCGTTGTGTCCGCGCGGACTTTGGCTCGGTCCTGAAAGGCTCGGTGGCATTTGTACTCTCCGTATAAAAAAGGCTATTCGTTCCCAGCATCTTTTTTGCCATCTGAACGACGTCACCCATTTTCATGAATTCTTGCTGATGTCGATTGTGTGGAATGTCACGCCCTCAGACCGCGCCCTCACTATGTTCGCCAGTGTGGCCCACGGTTTCTCGCCCTGGCGGTTGGCCGGTGCCATATTCGCCGTCATGCGCGTGGGGGGGGGGGCAGCTCTGTCGAAATGGGCTCTAACACTCACCCCTTTAAAGGTCATGACAAGTTCAATGCACCGAGTGGTGAATGAAGATTTATCTCAAACTCTCGTGCACTTGGCATCGCTTAAAAACAAGAGCGAACGGTTCCCTCCTCCTGTAAGGGGGAAGGCTAGGGAGGGGGTGGTGGGTTCGAGACACCAAGATTATTACTCGAACGCACTACCCTCATCCCAACCTTCCCCCTGCAAGGGGGAAGGAGCTGTTCGAACGTGTTCGCATGTGTTTGACCGATGATCGCTCATGTGAATAGAGGAAAATTTTTTCTAGATAGAACTCGCATCTTTAAAGGCGTGGCTCTAACACTGTTGCATTCGCGAGCTTCTCTTCCCGTTCTGTGATCTATCTTGCCAATTGCCTGATGGGCTTTCCAAGACTTCCTATCGCCTTCGTCAACTTCCCAATCGGCCTCGCTACAAATTCATTGAACAAATTTCCCAGTTTTCCAAACAGGCCGGTTTTCCTTTTGCCACGCCTTCTTCTGCGCGGCGGGATTGCTTGTATAGCGCCGCTGACAGCGTGATCCTTCCTGACTCTTTGCTCTCCTTGGTACCGGATCGACACGCCTGAGATGGGAATCGAATGTTGCTCTCGACTGGCGACGATTTTTCCTTTTGCATCTTGTATGGGGACATGTCCTGCTCGTTGTTTGTTCGCACGATGAGAACTTGGGAACTCGGCGGCTTTATTCTTTGTGTGAGTATCCTGGATGCCCGGCTGGCCCAGACCGCCTAAGTTGCCCAAGCTGCCCGACTGACCCAGAGTGCCAATGAGGCCCGGCGCCCCATGACTCCTGCTTAGACCGCGATCCATTTGTTCCCCTCGTATAAAACAAACTATTCGTTCCCATGCGTTCTATTGAAGCCGGAAAGACGTCGGTCATTCTCACGACGTCCGTACCGGGCTCACCTGATCGCCATTCATGCACTGTTCATCTTTGCTCGTTGTTGAGTGGTTTCGTCTGTTCCTTCGGTTCCTGTCTTTATCGCGTGCCTGGTCAACACCTGTCGAACCACGCAAGAATCGCCTTCGTTTGACGTTGGGAAGTGCCGGAAGCGTGGAGTAGCGCGTGATGGAGAGAAATTCCCGGAACCGCGGTTAACGGCAAACCACTTATCGACGAT
The DNA here is from genome assembly GCF_004804275.1 of Herbaspirillum sp. ST 5-3. GTDB lineage: Bacteria > Pseudomonadota > Gammaproteobacteria > Burkholderiales > Burkholderiaceae_D > Noviherbaspirillum. The sequence goes on along the minus strand of NZ_STGI01000005.1, from coordinate 122,184 downwards.
CTCGCCAGCGATTGGCACCAGGAGGTGGCGCAGAGTGATTCGAAAAATGACACTTTTGAAGGAACGCCATGAAAGGAATTAAGAAGATTCATCTGACGGCCATTGCTTTGGCAGTGGCTCAATTCGCGTGCACAACCGCATATGCTGCGACGTCGTCGACCCAGGAAGAGGGGATGACCGCAAGGATGGTGTTTGAGCACCCACAGTGTCTGCCGGGAGACGGCAATTCGTTTTTGAGTGCGAGCCCTCAAACGACCGTGAACACGGAGGCACAGAAGCAACAACTCGCCGTGGCTTATGTAAAAGAACTGCAGTACCTATTTGGCTTCACACCGATGCAGGCCGCGGGCATTGTCGCGAATCTCCTGTGGGAGAGCGGCTTAAATTCAGGAATGAAAGGTAATGGCTCACTTGGCGAGGAGCAGTTGAATGACGGCGCAGCCGATGGTACTGGCTACGGCGTCGCACAATGGATTAAGGATAGAAAAGCCAAGCTCGTTGACCTGGCTAAGAAAATGAAGATTCCTACGTCGAGCCAATGCGCTAATTTTAACTTTCTCGGTAATGAACTGCTCTTTGAGCCGAGATTCGCAAAGGTGATATCTGCAGTGCATGCCGAAAACGATCTTGTTGGCGCGGTGTGCAGCTTTGAAAAGCTGTATCAAGCCCCGAAGGATCCGAATTCCAGTAACCGTATTGAGCTGGCGAGAAACATCATGAACTGGCTTGGGGAACATTATGTCGAAGGGTACGGCACCCCTAGTGCTGACGTGTGCGATCATTATCCTGTCAAGGGATTTATATCGACCTCATCGCCTGGTCCTGGCAAGGATAAAACAAAGAGCAGGGGCTCATCGCCTGGTCCTGGCAAGGATAAATCAAAGAGCGGGGGCTCATCGCCTAGCAATATTCGCGGCCCAGGTCCGATAAAGGTAACGAAGCCTGAAACGAATCACGGCCCTATTCCAGTTGATCCGGACGGGAAGATCTGCAAATGGAAAGTGGGCCCGCTTGAGAAGTACGGACCATGTCCGATAAATTGGCCATCCAACGAGGACTCTCCGCCTAAACAGGAGAATGGCCCAGGCCCCGGACCGGACCACGATCACCAACAGCATGTCTGGAAGAACCCGTTCGGTATTCCTCCCAGAAAGTAAGCGGTGTTGAAAGTTGGATTTTCTCCAATTTAGAACGAGAAAGTTTTACATGAAGTAGTCGCGTTTCTCAGAAAGCCAGATCATCGACATCCTGAAACAAGCGGATGGTGGTGCCCGATGTCGGAGCTGTGTCATGAGCATGGAGTGAGCTCGGTCTTGTTCTAGAAATGGCGCAGTTGGCCTTGCTGTATGAATGCTTCGATGATGGGCGGTTCAAGAAGGTGCCGGCAGATCGAGGGCTCGGCGTCGAAATGATGGGGGAGATTTCAAGCAAAGAATGGTGAGTGCACCGGCTGGACGAAATACGACACTGTACGGCGTTGAGCGAGAAATCTCTCAACGTCGAGCTGGTGCGTTCATGCAGGTGGCAAGATCCGGCTTGCTGTATGCCCCCGACTCTGCCGCAGAAGAGTACGCGGGTAGCACTCTCCACGTCGATTATCGCGCCAGTATCCGCACTATGGATCGCGTCGTATCCGGGTTTTTCCTGGACCGGAAGGTGTTGGGTTCGGTAAGCGGCCGCCTGTGCAAGGTTCGCGACAAAAATCTGGCTATCGAATGGTTCAGGAATCGTCTGAAACCGAGGTCCTCATCGAGGATTGTCGGCAGTATTACGACCGCATTCAAGTCTGAATTACGAAACCTCAGAACCGCTCTGCATGAACGCAGAAACAGCTTTATTAAGCGGCCCTGTTCCAAATTAGCCTGGTCCAAAAAAACGATCAGGTCACTGCCAATATCAAGCGCTGGATCAACACCTGCCGAGTTGCACAGGAATCGCTGTCTTTAACATTGGACTTGAAGCGTGGATCAATGCGTGATGGAGAGAAATTCGCGGAACCACGGTTGACGGCATACCACTTATCGACAATCTCGCCAGCGATTGGCATCTCGAGATGGCGGAGAGTGATTCGAAACATGACATTTTTGAAGGAACGCCATGAAAGGGATTCAGAAAGTTCAGCTGACGGGCATTGCATTGGTCGTTGCACAATTGGCGTGCACGTCGGCATATGCCCAACAAACGCCGAACACGGAGCTACCGATCCAGTGTCTGCCCGGAGACGGCAATTCGTTTTTGAGTGCGAGCCCTCAAACGACCGTGAACACCGAGGCACAGAAACAACAACTCGCCGTGGCTTATGTAAAAGAGTTTCAGCACATATTTAATTTGACTTCGACGCAAGCTGCAGGCGTTGTCGCAAATCTCCTGTGGGAGAGCGGTCTGAATTCCGGAATGAAAAATGTCACTGGTTCACTTGGCGAGGCGGTCAAGCAAGGCGACGCGGTCGACCGGACGGGCTATGGCGTCGCTCAATGGATCATGGAAAGGAAGTTCAAGCTCATTGAAGTGGCGGCGGGATTGAAGATTCCGACCTCGAGCCAATGCGCTAACTTTAACCATCTCGGTAATGAACTGATCTTTGAGCCGACATTCGCAAAGGTGATACCTGCAGTGCATGCCGAAAAGAATCTTATCGGTGCGGTGTGCAGCTTTGAAAAGCTGTATCAAATCCCGAAGGATCCGAATTCCAGTAACCGTATCCAGCTGGCGAGAAACATCATGAGCTGGCTTGGGGAAAGCTATGTCGAAGGGCATGGCTCCGCAAGCGGTGACGCGTGCGATTATTATCCTGGCCCGCAACCGGACGGATCGAATACATCGTCTAATTCGACCGTCGCTAAGTCGTACGTGGATACTGGCGGTGGATCAGGCAATCAGAAGCCGCCACATGGTTTTGCGAACAACTGGACCACCGTCAGGTTCAGCAATACGACCAATGAGGTGATTACGACGGAGATCGTTATGCAGGCCGGGCAAGCCTTGCCAGAGGGTGTCAAGCCCACTGTGCCTTTGCATGGGATATTTACGATCGCTGCGGGGGGCTATGTCGATATCCCATTCGGCCTGAATACCGGCCCCAACTTCGCGAGCAGGAAAGGCGACGGCTCCGCATGGAGTCAGGGCGAAGCATTTTTCGAGGAGAAAATTCATGCTTCCTGGTTCGACGTGAGCTACATCTACGGCGCCAATTCCAATATACGCATGTTCTGTGAGGATGGACAGCATTCCGGCTATCTGGGTGACATCATTGCCGGTGCTCCGCCAGAGGTCAGGGCCGGAAATTGGGGAATCAAGAGCCCCTTCCAGGATCGTCTTTCGAACGATCGTAACAACCCTAACTCCGCAATGGGCGGTCCTAACGGGCCGCATAATGCCGCCGCCGGGTATTTGTACAGCAAACTGAAAAAAGGCGAGGGGTATGTGCATCGCGGCAACCCGGCGGAGATTGATACCTATGACGATGCCAGCTCCCTGCGTTGCAACGGCAGATTGGCAGTGGTTTTCTAAGCCTCGAAGTCGCCGGCTATTCGCACAAATAGCCGGCGACGAGTGATGCGAACGATGGCATTTTGAAGGTGCATCATGAATAAGATCAGGGAGATATGCCCGGCGGGCATTGCGTTGGTAGTGGCTCAGTTGGCGTGTGCATCGGCATACGCCACTTCAACGCCACCGTGTGTCGCCTGGGCTGACGGTGGCACATATCAGGCGGGCGAGGTTGTCACCTACAATGGACAGACCTATACGGCACTTGTCTCGCATACCGCCTATCAGGGAGCGGGTTGGAACCCGACTGTCGGGAGTCTTTACCGTCCTGGCGGACAATGCAGCGGCACTGCAGCGCCGCCATCAACAGAAGGGTGTGCGGCCTGGAGCGAAGGCGGCACTTATCGAGCCGGTGACGTGGTGTCTTATCAAGGCAAGGTCTATACCGCACTGGTCACGCAAACAGACTACGCGGGCACAGGGTGGAATCCGACGATCGCAACTCTATTCAAGTCGGGTGGTACTTGCCCCGGTGGCAGTCCGGGAGGAGGCAATTCGTTTGTTGCGGATCCTCAGACGACCACTACTACCGATGTCCAGAAACAAACGTCCCCCACGCAATATGCAAACACAACTCAGGACACATCGGCGGCCCATTCGACGCAAGGAGTGGGCAGCATAAACTCCGCGTGCCTGCCGGGAGACGGCAATTCGTTTCTGAGTGGGAATCCACAAACGACCATGAACAGCGACGCACAGAAACAGCAACTCGCCGTGGCGTATGTAAAAGAACTGCGGCACCTATTTAATTTCACATCGGCGCAAGCTGCGGGCGTCGTCGGAAATCTCTTGTTGGAGAGTGGCTTGAATTCCGGCATCAAACAAGAAACCGGCACACTTGGTGAGGCATCCAAGGATGGCGATATCGTCGATAGGACTGGATATGGAATTGCACAATGGGGGGAGGACAGGAAGGTCAAGCTCATTAATCTGGCTACGAAAATGAAGATTCCTTCGTCGAGCCAATGCGCTAATTTTAACCATTTCGGTAATGAACTGGGGTTCGATCCGGGCTTCGCCAATGTAGTGCCGGCAGTGTCAGCGGAAAAGACGCTCATCGGCGCGGTGTGCAGTTTTGAAAAACTGTATGAAGTCCCGCTGGATCCGCATTCGCAAGAACGTATCCAGTATGCGAAAAATGTCATGGCCTGGCTGGGAGAAAACTACGTCGAAGGGACTGGATCACCGAATGGTGACGCATGTGATTATTATCGCCGCCCGTAGCCTGGCGGAACGAACGTATCGATAGCCTCATCGATCGGTCGTGAACAACCGCCGATGACCAGCAGCGACCACCAGCGACGTTTGCGAGCAACTGTATTGCCGGCGCGCCGCTGGTGGCAGCCGGCCTACATCAGGATGATGTCGTACTGCTCTTGATGGTAGATCGTCTCGACCTGCAGCGAGATCGGCTTGCCGATGAAGTCGCCCAGCATTGCCAGATGCTGCGATTCTTCTTCGAGGAACATGTCGACCACGACCTGCGAAGCAAGGATGCGGAATTCGCGCGGGTTGAACTGCTTGGCCTCGCGCAGCAGCTCGCGCAGGATTTCGTAGCAAATGGTGCGCGCGGTTTTTACCTGGCCCTTGCCGCCGCAGGCCGGGCAGACTTCGCACAGGATGTGGGCCAGCGATTCGCGCGTTCGCTTGCGCGTCATCTCGACCAGGCCGAGTTGCGAGAACCCGGACACCGATACCTTGGTGCGGTCGCGCGACAAGGCCTTGTTCAGCTCGCTGAGCACCGCGTTGCGATGCTCGACATTTTCCATGTCGATGAAGTCGAGGATGATGATGCCGCCCAGATTGCGCAGCCGCAGCTGGCGCGCGATGGCATGCGCCGCTTCCAGATTGGTCTTGAAGATCGTGTCGTCGAAATTGCGACCGGTGACATAGCTGCCGGTATTGACGTCGATCGTGGTCATTGCCTCGGTCTGGTCGATGATCAGGTAGCCGCCCGACTTCAGGTCCACGCGCCGGCCCAGCGCGCGCTGGATTTCCTCTTCGACGCCGTACAGATCGAACAAGGGCCGCTCGCCGGTGTAGTGCACCAGCTTCGACAGGACCGAAGGCGTATAGGTGGTGCCGAACTGCTGCAGCTTCTGGAAATTCTCGCGCGAGTCGATCTGGATGGTCGAGGTTTCATCGTTCACGAAATCCCGCAACACGCGCTGCGCCAGATTCAGATCCTGGTACAGCAGCGTCGGTGCCGGATTGGTCTTGGCTTGCTGCGTGATGGTGGACCAGGTCTTGCGCAGGTAGTCGATGTCCATCTGCAGGTCGGCCTCGGACGCGTCTTCCGCCATGGTGCGGATGATGAAGCCGCCTTTCTCTTCGGGCGGCAGCAGCTTCTGCACGCGGCTCTTCAGCAGCTCGCGATCGCTTTCGTTTTCGATGCGCTGCGAGATGCCGATGTGAGAATCCTGCGGCAGATAGACCAGCATGCGGCCCGCAATCGAGATTTGCGTCGACAGGCGCGCGCCCTTGGTGCCGATCGGATCCTTGATGACCTGTACCATGACCGACTGGCCGTCGTACAGCAGCTTTTCGATCGGCGTCTGCGTCGCGTTCGGATTGTCGTGCGGACGCGCTTCCCAGATATCGGCCACGTGCAGGAAGGCGGCACGCTCCAGCCCGATGTCGATGAAGGCGGATTGCATGCCGGGCAGCACGCGCACCACTTTGCCAAGATACACGTTGCCTGCCATGCCGCGCGACAGCGTGCGTTCGATATGGAGTTCCTGTACTGCGCCCTGGAGTATCAATGCAACCCGCGTTTCCTGCGGGGTGATATTGATGAGGATGTCTTCGCTCATAAAACGGGGATACCGGCCTGATTGAGTAATTCTGCGGTTTCATGCAGCGGCAGGCCCATGATGCCGGTGTAGCTGCCGGCAATGCGTTGCACGAATACCGCTGCAAACCCCTGGATGCCGTAGCCGCCGGCCTTGTCGTAAGGCTCGGACGTCGCGCAGTAGGCGCGCATCATGTCCTCGGTCAGCGTTGCCAGGGTGACGTCTGAAATCTGGGTGATCTGGGTAATGTTCTCGTCCTTGTGCAGCGCCACGCTGGTCATCACCTGGTGCGTGCGGCCGGACAGCAGGCGCAGCATGTCCATCGCCTCGTTCTCGTTGGCGGGTTTGCCGAGAATGCGGCCGTCGATGACCACGGTGGTGTCGGCGGACAGGATAGGACGCAGCGGGAGACGGCGCATCAGCATGACTTTCGCCGCATGCTCGACCTTTTCGCGCGTCACGCGTGTCACATAGGCGTCCGCCTGTTCGTTCGGCAAGACCTCTTCACTGACCTCCGGCCCGCGCGGCGCCTGATCGCGCAGCAACAGCAGTTCGAAGTCGACGCCGATCTGGCGCAGCAGCTCGCGGCGGCGAGGGCTCTTGGACGCGAGGTAAATCTTTTGGTTTGCCGATTTCATGAAGCCTTGCGAGTTTAAACGCGGTGGTACGGGTGATTCTGGGTAATTGACCAGGCGCGGTACAACTGCTCCGCGAGCAGGACGCGCACCATTCCATGCGGCAGGGTCAGGCTGGATATCCGGACCAGCATATCGGCGGACGCCTTGAATCCGGCATCCAGCCCATCCGCGCCGCCTATCACGAATGTAACATCACGCCCGTCTTGTTGCCACTGCGTCAGAAGTTGCGAAAGTTGCATGGTCGTCAGATCCTTGCCTCGCTCGTCCAGTGCAATGACGCGCGAACCTTTCGGAATGGCGGCTTCGATCTTTGCGCGCTCCTGCGCCATCACGGTTTCGGCGGTCCGGCTGCCGGAGCGCTCGACCGGTTTGATCTCCTTGAGCTGGAGACGGCATTCCGGCGGCATGCGCTTGGCATATTCGCCGAATCCATCCTCGATCCAGGCAGGCATCTTGTGGCCGACCGCCGCGATAACGAGCTGCATGGAGGCCGCCCGCCGTGCTTATTCGGCAGCTTTTTTGGTGCTGGCGCGCTTGGTCGCCGTCTTTCTCGGCGCGGCGGTCTTGGCGGCGGCAACCTTCACGGTCTTGCCGACGGGAGTCTTCGCGGTTTTCCTGGCGGGCGACTTGGCGGCCGTTGTTTTCGTTGCCGGCTTGGTCGCCGTCTTTGCCGCGGTCTTGCGCGCCGGCTTCTTCGGCTCGTCGTCGACCGTGGTCTGGCTTGCGGCGAGATGGCGGGAACGCTTCTTCGGTGCTTCTTCCGTCTCTTCGGAAGCGGTGCGCTTGGAAATGCGCTTGGCGGCGCCGAGCTTGATTTCCTTGTCGCCCCAGATCTCTTCCAGGCGGTAGTAGTCTCGGATCGCCGGTTGCATGATGTGCACCACCATGTCGCCCAGATCGACCAGTACCCACTCGCCGGTTTCTTCGCCTTCGATGCTGACGACGTTGCCGCCATGCTCCTTGACCTTGTCGCGCACTGACGCGGCCAGTGCCTTGGTCTGGCGGTTGGAGGTGCCGGAAGCGATCGCAAGGCGGTCGAACATGCTGGTCAGGTGTACGGTGTCGTAGGCGCGGATGTCTTGGGCCTTGACGTCTTCCAGGGCGTCGATGACGATGGCTTGCAGTTTTTTGATGTCCATTAGGTATAAAGGTGGTGTTGTTTTATATAGTCTAGCACCCCGGGCGGGATCAGCGCGTCGGCCCGCTCGCCCCGTTCCAGTGCTGCCCGGATATGGGTTGCGGAAATATCGACGGCCAGATTGGTCGCGATAGTGGTCAATCCATGCGATGTTTCGCGGATTTGTTGCGGTGTTGCGTCGCGCCGGGCGAATTCCCGGCTGACTTCCGCAGGGACATGGGCGGAATCCATGGCAAAGCCGGGCCGGGAAGCGGCGCAGATATGCGCGTAATCAAACAGTTGCCGCCACTCTTTCCAGGTATGCAGCTGTTGCAACTGGTCGGCGCCAATCAGGAACGCGAGCGAAACCTCGGGCCCGAGTTCCTCGCGCACCGCACGCAGGGTATCGATGGTATAGGTCGGACTGCCGCGCAGGATTTCCAGCGGATCCACCACAACCGGCACCGGCAGGCGGTCGAAGGCCAGCTTGACCATCGCGACACGGTGTTCGGGAGAAGCGTGCAGACCATCCTTTTGCCACGGTTTTCCGGCGGGGATGACACGCAGCTCATCCGGCGTCAGCAAGGTGGCGAAATACTTGCCGAGCGCGACGTGGCCGTTGTGCACCGGGTCGAAACTGCCTCCCAGCAAGGCGATGCAGCGCCCCGTCACACCCATTCCCGCAGCGGCAAGAAGTCAGTATACAGCTTCGCTTCCGGCGTGCCCGGCTCGGGTGCCCAGTCGTAACGCCATTTGACCACCGGCGGCATCGACATCAGGATCGATTCGGTGCGGCCGCCGGATTGCAAGCCGAACAGGGTACCACGATCGAACACGAGATTGAATTCGACATAGCGTCCGCGGCGATATGCCTGGAAATCGCGCTCGCGCTCGCCATAGGGCATGTCCTTGCGACGCTGCAGCAGCGGCACATAGGCATCGATGAAATGGTCGCCAACGCTCTTGATCATGGCGAAGCTTTGCTCGAAACCGAGTTCGTGGAAGTCGTCGAAGAAAATGCCGCCTACCCCGCGCGGCTCCTTGCGATGCTTCAGGTAGAAGTATTCATCGCACCATTTCTTGAAGCGCGGATGCAGGTCGCTGCCAAAGGGCGCGAGCGCATCGCGGCAAGCCTGGTGGAAGTGCTTCACGTCCTCTTCAAAGCCGTAGTAGGGCGTCAGGTCCATGCCGCCGCCGAACCACCAGACCGGCTCTTCGCCTTCCTTGGTCGCGGTGAAAAAACGCACGTTCATGTGCGAGGTCGGGGCGTAGGGATTGCGGGGATGCATCACCAGCGACACGCCCATCGCTTCCCAGCTGCGGCCGGCAATCTCGGGACGGTTGGCCGCCGCCGTCGGCGGCAGGCTGGTCCCGCTCACATGCGAAAAGCCGATGCCGCCGCGCTCCAGCACATTGCCTTCTTCGAGAATGCGCGAAATGCCGCCGCCGGCAATCGGGCCTGCGCCATGCGGTCGTTCCCATTGGTCGGTAATGAACTGCTTGCCGTCCACCTGTTCGAGCGCGGCGACGATGCGCAGTTGCAGGTCGAGGAGGTAGGTTCTGACGGTGTCGGGCGAGATAGTCACGGGTGTAGTCGATGAGTGCTGATCGGTAATTGGTGCACGAATGCAGCGCGGATTTGCACGAATTTTATTGCAAATTGACGCAACTGACGCTGGGCAACCCGCTGCTCCCTTCGCTGCACAGGCAGGAAGGGAGGGCAACAAGGATGATGACGGGGTGAGAACTAGCTATGCCGCTTCAATGCCCGCCACCCGATGTCACGGCGGAATTGCGCGCCATCGAAGTGGATGTTGTCGACCACGTCATAGGCATTCTTCTGGGCAATACGGACGCTGTCGCCCAAGCCGACCACGCACAGCACGCGTCCGCCGGAGGTGACCAGCTTGCCGCCGACCGTGTTAGTTCCTGCGTGGAAAGTGATGCAGTTGGACGATTCCTCGGGGATGCCGGTAATCACGTCGCCCTTGCGCGGCGCCTCCGGATAGCCGGCGGCGGCCATCACGACGCCCAGTGCGGTGCGGCGGTCCCATTCCAGTTCGACCTGGTCGAGCGTGCCGTTGACCGCATGTTCCATGACGCCGACCAGATCGGTCTTGAGACGCGCCATGATCGGCTGCGTTTCAGGGTCGCCCATGCGGCAGTTGAATTCCAATGTCTTCGGATTGCCCTTGGCGTCGATCATGACGCCGGCATACAGGAAGCCGGTAAACGGAATGCCGTCCTTCATCATGCCGAGCACAGTCGGGTTGATGATTTCGCGCAGGATGCGCGCATGCAGCGACGGTGTGACGATAGGAGCGGGCGAATAGGCGCCCATGCCGCCGGTGTTCGGGCCTTCGTCGCCATCCTTCAAACGCTTGTGGTCCTGGCTGGTGGCCAGCGGCAGCACATGCTTGCCGTCCACCATCACGATGAAACTGGCTTCCTCGCCGGCGAGGAATTCCTCGATCACGACGCGCGCGCCGGCGTCGCCGAGCTTGTTATCCGACAGCATCATGTCGACGGCCGCATGCGCTTCCTCGATCGTCATCGCCACCACGACGCCCTTGCCGGCGGCCAGTCCGTCGGCCTTGATCACGATCGGCGCGCCTTTCTGGTTGATGTACTTGCGTGCAGCCTGGGCATCGGAGAAGGTCTGGTAATCGGCGGTCGGAATGCGATGGCGCTTCATGAAGGCCTTGGCGAAGTCCTTCGAGCTTTCGAGTTGCGCGGCTTCCCTGGTCGGTCCGAAAATCTTCAGACCCTGTTCGCGGAAGATGTTGACGATGCCGGCCGCCAGCGGAACTTCCGGACCGACGACGGTCAGCGCGACATGTTCCTTGATCGCGAATTGCGCGAGCCATACCGGATCGGTGATGTCGACGTTCTCCAGGCGTGCGTCGAGCGCGGTTCCGCCGTTGCCCGGTGCAACATAAACCATTTGGATCCGCTCGGATTGCGCAAGCTTCCAAGCCAGGGCATGTTCGCGGCCGCCTGAGCCGACTACCAGAATTTTCATGAGGTGCAAAAACAGTTAGTGGGTAGTGCAAGCGTTTTGCATGCACTACCTAATTTACTTGTGAAACGGGTAAAGCGAAAGGCTAACTTCCTGGATGGCTCACATAATGCAACACTGCAAGCCATCTTGCCGGCCGGCCGCGTTGCCTTGTGCCGGAGGAGGCTATTCTTCAATGACGGCGTTGGTATAGACCTCTTGCACGTCGTCGAGATTCTCCAGGGCGTCCAGCAATTTTTGCATCCTGACCGCGTCGTCGCCGGTGAACACGGTTTCAGTCGAGGGCTTCATGATGATCTCCGCCATTTCGGCCTTGAATCCGGTTTTTTCCAGCGCATCCTTGACCGCGGAGAAATCGTTCGGGGCAGTGAGGACTTCGATGCCGCCTTCTTCGTCAGTGATCACGTCCTCGGCGCCGGCTTCGAGCGCGGCTTCCATCAGCGCATCTTCATTCGTGCCCGGCGCAAAGTACAGCTGGCCGCAGTGCTTGAACAGGAACGCGACCGAACCTTCGGTGCCCATGTTGCCGCCGAACTTGGAAAAGGTATGGCGCACTTCCGCCACGGTGCGCACACGATTGTCGGTCATGCAATCGACGATGATCGCCGCGCCGTTGATGCCATAGCCTTCGTAGCGGATTTCTTCATAGTTCGCACCATCCAGGCCGCCGGTACCGCGCTGGATCGCACGGTTGACGTTGTCCTTCGGCATGTTGGCGTCGGCGGCCTTGTCCACCGCGAGACGCAGGCGCGGGTTGCTGGCGATGTCGCCGCCGCCCATGCGCGCGGCAACCGTGATCTCCTTGATCAAACGCGTCCAGATCTTGCCGCGTTTTGCATCGGTTGCAGCTTTTTTGTGCTTAATATTGGCCCATTTACTGTGTCCAGCCATGGCAAATCTTTCTTGGAAATGAACGAGAGAAGGTCGGGATCACGGATTTTGGCGCAGAATCTGATCCAAAATAAGTGAGTACCGAGCCGAAAACCAATCTACAATTTTACCATATCGCCCTCTGTCAAAACCTCTCGGAAAGCCCGCCGAACAATGCCGAAACCACTTCTGATCGCCAAGCACCAGCAGCAAGAGCTCGTACTGTTGCCCAATCTCGCCAATCGCCATGGCTGCATCACGGGCGCCACCGGCACCGGCAAGACCGTCACCCTGCAAACGCTGGCGCAAGCCTTGTCGGACATCGGCGTGCCGGTGTTCATGGCCGACGTCAAGGGCGATCTTTCCGGATTGGCAAAACCGGGTTCGCCGACGCCGCGCATCAAGGAGCGCTTCGACCTGCTGAAGCTGGAAGAACCAGCCTGGTCCGCCTGTCCGGTCACTTTCTGGGATGTCTTCGGCGAAAAAGGTCATCCGGTGCGTGCCACGATTTCCGATCTCGGGCCGCTTTTGCTGTCGCGCATGCTGAACCTGAACGAAGTGCAGCAGGGCGTGCTGCAACTGGTGTTCAAAGTCGCGGACGACCATGGCTTGCTGCTGCTCGATATCAAGGACTTGCGCGCGATGCTGCAGCATGTGGCCGAGCATGCGGGTGAGTTGCAAACCGAATACGGCAACATTTCCGCCGCCAGCATCGGCGCCATCCAGCGCGGTCTGATCGGTATCGAGGAGCAGGGCGGTGACCGCTTTTTCGGCGAACCGATGCTCAACATCGACGATTTCATGCAGACCGACGCGCAGGGCAAGGGTGTGGTCAACATCCTGGCCGCCGACAAGCTGCTCAACTCGCCGCGCCTGTACGCGATTTTCCTGTTGTGGATGTTGTCGGAATTGTTCGAGCACTTGCCGGAAGTCGGCGATCTCGACAAGCCCAAGCTGGTGTTCTTCTTCGACGAAGCGCATTTGCTGTTCGATGAGGCGCCGAAGCCCTTGCTGCAAAAGATCGAACAAGTCGTGCGGCTGATCCGCTCCAAGGGTGTCGGCGTGTATTTCGTGACGCAAAACCCGCTCGATATTCCCGACACCGTGCTTGGGCAGCTTGGCAACCGCGTGCAGCATGCCTTGCGCGCCTACACGCCGCGCGACCAGAAGGCGGTGCAGGCAGCGGCGGAGACCTTCCGTCCCAATCCGCAACTCGACACCGCGCAGGCGATTACCGAGCTTGGCGTCGGCGAGGCGCTGGTGTCCTTCCTCGACGAAAAAGGGCGGCCGAACATCGTCGAACGCGCCTTCATCCTGCCGCCGGCTTCCCAAATCGGCCCGGTCAGCGACGCCGAGCGCAGTGAAATCATGCGCAGCTCGATCGTTGCCGGCGTATATGAAAAAGTCGTCGATCGCGAATCCGCCTACGAAAAGCTGAAGGGCCGGGTCGCCACCGAGATGCCGCAAACGCCGAAAGCGCCGCCGGTCAACGGCGGCACGCAGCAACAGCAACCGCAGCAGCCGCAGCAACCACAGCCGAGCGGCCCGTCGCTGGGCGACACCTTCAAGGATGCGCTGGGCGGCCTGTTCGGCGGCAGCGGCGTCGGGCGCCGCAAGGACACGATGGTGGAGGCAATGGTCAAGTCGGCCGCACGCAGCATCGGTTCGCAGGTCGGGCGCGAAATCATCCGCGGCGTGCTGGGGTCGATCATGAAGAAGTAGAAGATGTCCACGGAAAGCACAGAAATCACGGAAACAGTCATTCCGTGTTTTCCGTGTCTTCCGTGGACCGATATGTTCCGTTTTTTCAGTGAAATGTAAGAAAATCATTCGCGGCGTAAAATCGCCGGATGCTTTCTTCTTCCGCACAATCTCCCGCGCGCCAGGCATTTCTCACCGGGCTCGCCATCGCGATCGCCGGCGCGATCCTGTTCTCCGCCAAGGCGATCGTTGCCAAACTGATTTACCGCTACCATGTCGATGCCGTGACGCTGATCGCGTTTCGCATGATCTTTTCGCTGCCGTTCTTTGCCGCCATTGCGATCTGGCAGGCGAGGATTTCGACGCCCCTGACCAACATCGAGCGCGCCTGGGTTGCCGTGCTCGGCATGCTCGGCTATTACCTGTCGAGCTTCTTCGATTTTATCGGGCTGCAATACATCTCGGCCGGGCTGGAGCGCCTGATCCTGTTTCTCACGCCCTCCTTCGTGCTGCTCATTTCGGTCTTCTTCCTGCACAAGAAAATCACCAGGCTGGAATGGCTGGCGCTGGGCACGGCCTATCTCGGCACGGTATTGGTTTTTTTGCATGATGTCAGACTCGGCGGCGCCAATGTCGGCCTCGGCAGTGCATTCGTGCTCGGGAGTGCGGTATTGTATGCGCTGTACTTGCTGCAATCCGGCCATCTGGTTCGGCGCGTCGGCGCGATGCGGCTGGTGGCTTATGCAATGTGCTCGGCTTGCGTGGCATGCATCGTGCAGTTTTTCCTGCTGCGCCCGGTTTCGATGCTGACGCAGCCGGTGCCGGTGTACTGGCTGTCGCTGGTGAATGCCGTGTTTTGCACGGTATTCCCGGTATTTTTGACAATGATCGCCGTGGCCCGTATTGGCGCGGCGACCGCGTCGCAGGCCGGCATGGTCGGGCCTGTGTCGACCTTGTTCATGGGAGCAGTGATCCTGGGGGAACCCGTCACCGGGATTCAGTTGGCCGGCACAGCATTGGTGCTTGCCGGAATTTATTTATTGTCTAGGAAAAAGGCATAGGAAACAGCATGGATCTGGGAATCAAGGGAAAAACGGCGCTGGTCTGCGGCGCCAGCAAGGGCTTGGGGCGCGGTTGCGCGGAAGCATTGGCCGCCGAAGGCGTGCATGTGACAGTGGTGGCGCGTACCGCCGATGTGCTGGAAGCGACCGCCGCCGAGATTCGCCAGAAGACCGGAGTGACGGTGACGGCGGTGGCCTGCGACATCACAAGCGCCGACGGCCGTGCGAAGGCGCTGGCCGCCTGTCCGCAGCCGGACATCCTCGTCACCAACGCCGGCGGACCGCCGACCGGGGATTTCCGGACCTGGACGCGCGACGACTGGATCGCGGCGCTGGACGCCAACATGCTCACACCGATCGAACTCATCAAGGCGACCGTCGACGGCATGATGTCGCGCCGTTTCGGTCGCATCATCAACATCACATCGAGTGCGGTGAAGGCTCCGATCGATATCCTCGGCCTGTCCAACGGAGCACGTTCCGGCTTGACCGGTTTCGTGGCCGGCCTGGCGCGCAAGACGGTGGCCCACAATGTGACGATCAACAATATGCTGCCGGGACAGTTCGATACCGACCGGCTGAAGAAGACGCTGGGCGCTGCCGCCGGTTCATCCGGCAAGAGCATCGATGAGGTGTACGCCGCGCGTCGCGTGCAGATTCCGGCGCAGCGCTTCGGCACGCCGGCGGAGTTTGGTGCGCTGTGCGCCTTCCTGTGCAGCGTGCATGCCGGTTACATGACCGGGCAGAACGTCCTGCTGGACGGCGGAAATTATCCTGGAACGTTTTGAGAGGTTGCGGTGAAGAAGCGAATTGCATTGATTGCACACGACAAGAAGAAGGACGAGATGGTCGAACTGGCATCCGAGCATGCCGATTTGCTGCGCCAGTGCATCCTGGTGGCGACCGGCACGACCGGCAAGCGCTTGCATGATGAAGTGGGGCTGACGGTGGAGCGCAAGCTGTCCGGCCCCTTCGGCGGCGACCTGCAGATCGGCGCCGAACTGGTCGAAGGCAGGATCGACTGCGTGATCTTCTTGCGCGATCCGATGACCGCGCATCCGCACGAGCCGGATGTGAACGCGCTGGTGCGCGCCTGCGACGTGCACAATATTCCCTGTGCCACCAATATCGTGTCGGCCAAACTGCTGCTCGCGCAGATGGTGCCGCATCATCATCACAATCACAACACTTGAGGAGCAAGCATGGCGAAGGCAATTCGAATCAACGCAGTCGGCGGCCCTGAAGTGATGGAGTACGTGGATGTCGAGGTGGGAGAGCCGGGGCCGGGCGAGGTGCGCGTGCGCCAGGCCGCCTGCGGCTTGAACTATATCGATGTCTACTTCCGCACCGGCGCCTACCCGCAGCCGCTGCCGGCCGGCCTGGGCATGGAAGGCGCGGGCACGGTGGAAGCGGTGGGCGCAGGCGTCACCCATGTAAAGGTAGGTGATCGCGTCGCGTACGCCGGGCGACCGACCGGTGCGTATGCGGAAGCGCGTGTGATGCCGGCTTCCATCCTGGTCAAGCTGCCGGACGGAATCGATTTCGAGACGGCTGCCGCCATGATGCTGCAGGGCCTGACGGTGCAATACCTGTTTCATCGCACCTTCCCCTTGCATGGCGGTGAAACCATTCTGTTCCATGCCGCTGCCGGCGGAGTCGGGCTGATCGCCTGCCAATGGGCGCGGGCGCTGGGCGTGACCATGATCGGCACGGTCGGTTCCGACGAGAAAGCGGCCCTGGCCAAGGCGCACGGCTGCGCGCATACCATCAACTACAACAAGGAAAACTTCGTCGAGCGCGTCAAGGAAATCACCGGCGGCAAGGGTGTTCCCGTGGTCTATGATTCGATCGGCAAGGATACCTTCACCGGTTCGCTTGATTGCCTGTCACCACTGGGCATGATGGTCAGCTTCGGCAGCGCGTCCGGCCCGGTGCCGCCCTTCAGCCTCAACGAGCTGGCGTCGCGCGGATCGCTGTTCATCACGCGGCCGTCGCTGTTTGCGTATACGGCCAAGCGCGAGGATCTCGACAAGATGGCGGCCGACCTGTTCAACATGGTGCTGAGCAAGAAGGTCAAGATCGAGGTCAACCAGCGCTATGCACTGAAGGACGTGGCGCAGGCGCACCGCGACCTGGAAGCGCGCAAGACGACCGGCTCCACCATTCTTCTGCCGTGAGCGCGAGCCATGGACGAGCAGCGTGAGAATTCGATGAATCATCCACCGGAACAAGCGACCGGGACGGAAGGCACGCCGAAGTTCGGCCGCCTGCTGCTGGTCCTCGCCGCCGTCGTGATGCTGATCGTGGTGCTTACCTTCGCTTCGGAAGCAATGTATTCCTGAACAGCGTACGCGCAAAGGCAACGAAGTTCGGCACCATGGCAGACAACACAACACCGCGAGAAGTGACCGGCGTCGCGCCTGATCGCATGGCGCTGCTGCACACGCTCGCGTTTGCCGCCATGCGGCTGAGCGCCGCGCAGTTCGATGGGTTCACCACGCGCCTGGCGCAAGCACTGTCCACCTCCGGGCAAGCCGAGGATTCGGATGAATCCGCGCTGTGCCGCAGCGCCTCGGAGCACCTGAACCGCCAACGCGTCACCTTTCATCGTCTGCTTGCGGAGAGTCTGCAGGAAAGCTTGCTGCAAGCCGTGCAGGCGGCCGGCATGCAGGGCGAATCGCTGCTCGAAAGCGGCGCGATGGATTTGTCGCTGGTCGACTTCGCCGCGATGGAACGCAAGGTGCTGATCGATAACCTGAGCCAGGCCATCGATGCGGCCAACGCGGAGGCACTCGCCGTCCTCGGCATGCGGATTGCCCATTGGCTGCAGTCCGAAGTGGTCGGCATCCGAGCCAATCCGTTTCGCGCCGAAATCTTCCTGAAGGCTGCCGGCAATGCGTGGGGCAAGTTTGACTTGAATGCGGCCTCGCAGCGTATTGTGCTTCGGGAGATGCGGCCGGAGGTATTCCTGCAACTGGGGCCGATCCTGCAGGCGCTGAACCAGGAACTGGCGATCCGTCAGGTCTTGCCGGACGCCGAACAGGAATATCGACGCAAACGCACCACGCCGATACTTTCCTTCACGCCGTCGGAGCAGGAGAAGCTGCGGCGCTGGCTGGCGCCGGACGGCATCCTGAACGTCATCGACGCGCGTGCAGTCGGATTGCTGGACAAGGCTTTCGATCAATTGCGGCGCGATGAAGACATCCCGCCCGCGGTCCGCGAGCTGATCGAAGTCCTGCGCGTTCCGCTGCGCAAGGCGGCGCTGGCGGACAAGGAATTCTTCTTCCGTGAATCACATCCGGCGCGGCGACTGGTCGATGCGGTGTTGACGGCCGGCCTGGCCTGCGATCCTGAAAAGGGAAGCGCCGATCCTTTGCATGAGCGGATTGCGCAAGTACTGGATTGCGTTGATCCGGAAGGCAGCGAGGCGTCTTTCGACAGGATCGTCGCCGAACTGCAATCGATTGCGACCGAGGGCGATGACGCTCTGGCGGGCAAGTTGAATCAGGCGATCGCCGATGCGACGACACAGGAAAACATCGGACAGGCGCAGCAACTGGCGCAGGAAGATGTGATCGCGCGGATCGAAACCGGCGAGGTGCCCGGGTTTGTCGAGACATTTCTGCAACACCAGTGGTCGCGCGTGCTTAGCTTTGCTTACAGCACGCGCAGCACCAAACCCGAGGTGCTGACTAACGTTCTCAAGGCCATGGACGACCTGATCTGGAGCGTCAAGCCCAAGGTCGGCCCGGAAGAACGCAAGGATCTGGTCGAGCGGCTGCCGGCGCTGTTGTCCATGCTCAATGCATGGCTCAATGTGGTCAAGTGGGAAGGCGCAGAGCGCGACGCGTTTTTCAGCGAACTCGCCGAGCGCCACGCCTCGGCCTTGCGCATGCCGGCCGAACTGACGCCGCGCCATCAGCTCGAACTGCGAATGAACGTCGTGCAAAAGGCGAGCGAACATCAGCTCGCCAAACGCGCGCAGCAACAGCAGGAAGCGGCGCTGGCCGACTTCATGCGCCAGATCGACAGCCTGGCGCCGGGCAGCTGGATGGAGTTCGTGCGCAATGACGGCGGCAAAGTGAATTGCCGGCTGATGTGGATCAGTCCGGGCCGCAGCCGTTTCGTGTTCGCCGGGCGGCAGGGACAGCTCCTCTTTGCGCTGACGAATGAAGCACTGGCACAGGCCATGTGCGCCGACCGCACCCGCATTCACGCCACGAGCGGCGTGATCGGCCGTGCACTGCAGGCTGCGCTGGCGGAAATAGTGGGTAGCTGACGGACAGAGGGCGGCGGAGCCGCTTATTGCATTTTCAGTTCCACGCGATGCGGAACACCGCTCTTGCCGGGGAAATCCGCGAACGCGCTGCGCACCATGTAAGGCATTACCGCGGCAAGCGAGCCGTTGGTGCCTTCGCTGACGACGGTGGTTTCATAGAGCTGCTTGTTGTCCGTCATGCGCGCGATCATGACGTGCAGCTGACGTGTGTACAGGCGGTACTGCGAAACGCGTTGTTCCACCATGGGCGGGCCGTACCAGAACGGATCGTAGAACGGGCTGTAATAGCCGCGCCAGGGCGGGCCATACCAGGCGGGACCGTACCAGTAGGGATTGGGGTTGACGACCACGGGATAGACTTCGCGCACGTCGCGGCCATCGATGCGGTAGCTGATGGCGACCTTGAGCGTCGGCTTGACCGACGGCGAGGCTTCCATGAATCCGAGCCGGTTCAGCTCGGCGCGGACCAGGTTCTCGTAGTTGAGGTATTCGAGGTTATTGTTCTGATCCTTGGTGCGCTCGAACACGTAGTGCTTGTCCGGCAGGCTTTCCGGCCATTCATGGAAGGCCGTGACATTGCTCTGGATGGTGGTGCCACAGCCCGCTACCAGGACGCTAGTTACCGCCATGACAACGGCGATCAGCCAGGCTTTCATCGATTTTCTCCAGCGTGCATAGGCTCTTTGATTCAAATTCAGAATAGACCAGCGGCAAAAAAATTACGTAAGTTTTTGTAACGCTTTTGTGTCAATAATGGGGCAATGGGCGCTCAGCGCGGACTTTCAAAGAAGATGTAATTCGAGCCGAAATCACTGATTTCGAAGTAGACCTTCTTTTCGCCGGAATCGGCCACCATGTTGAAGTTTTCGTCCAGCACGCCGTAGCCGTAGCGGTAGGAGCGCGGCCTGTTGTCGTCGGTGCCCATGGCCGTCGAGATCTTGTCGATATGGATGAAGCGCCGCACCAGCTTGTCGCCGGCATAGAACTCCAGCACGCCGTTGGTTCCGGTCCAGTTCTGCACCGAGCGGCTGATCTTGTTTTGTTGCTCTTGTGTACAGGCGGCCAGCAGCAAGGCTGTTCCGACCGCTAAAAACGCAAGGGATGACTTCTTCATGCTGCGGGGCTCCTCTCGATGCTTGACCGGCCATGGAGGTACATGCGTTTGCGCAAGAACGCAGCACCGCCTAATACAAGTCAATACACCCTCTATCCACGGGTTGGTAGAATACCAGTTTGCGCCATTTTCCTCTGATTCAAGCCCCCATATGCGTACAGACACTCCGCAGACGATTTATCGCAAGGACTACACGCCGCCCGGCTTCCTGGTTGAGACCGTCGAAATGGGTTTCGACCTCGATCCCGAGTCAACCCGCGTAGCCACCCGCCTGACCTTGCGGCGCAACCCCGCCAGCAAAGGCAAGAGCCTTCTGCTGTACGGCGAAGCCTTGCGCCTGGTGCAGTTGCGCATGAACGGCAAGTCCTTGACCAAGCGCGCCTACACGCTCGGGCAGGGAACGCTGGAAATCTTCAATCCGCCGAACGAGGTGACGCTGGAAATCGAAACCGTCACCCATCCGAACCTGAATACCTCGCTGATGGGCCTGTACGTGTCCAACGGCAATTTCTTCACCCAATGTGAAGCCGAAGGCTTCCGCAAGATCACCTATTTCCCCGACCGCCCGGATGTGATGGCGAAATACAAGGTGATGCTGCGCGCCGACAAGGAAAAATACCCGGTGCTGCTGTCGAACGGCAACCTGGTTGAAGAGGGCGACCTGGGCGATGGCCGTCACTATGCGGTATGGGAAGATCCATTCAAGAAACCGTCCTATCTGTTCGCCCTGGTGGCCGGCAAGCTGGTTCGGCAGGAAGAAAAATATACGCTCAAGTCGGGCCGCGAAGTGCTGCTGCAGGTCTGGGTGGAAGAGGGCAACCTCGACAAGACCCAGCATGCGATGGATTCCCTGAAAAACAGCATCCGCTGGGATGAGGAGCGCTTCGGGCTGGAACTCGACCTTGACCGCTTCATGATCGTCGCCGTCGGCGACTTCAACATGGGCGCGATGGAAAACAAGGGCCTGAACATTTTCAACACCAAGTATGTGCTGGCCAATCCGCGCATTGCGACCGACACCGACTACGCGGGCATCGAATCGGTAGTCGGCCATGAGTACTTCCACAACTGGACGGGCAATCGCGTCACCTGCCGCGACTGGTTCCAGCTGTCGCTGAAGGAAGGCCTCACCGTATTCCGCGACCAGGAGTTTTCCGCCGACATGATCGGCTCGGCGAGCGGCCGCGCGGTCAAGCGCATCGAGGACGTGCGCGTGCTGCGCCAGGCGCAGTTCCCGGAAGATGCGGGGCCGATGGCGCATCCGGTGCGTCCCGATTCCTATGTCGAGATCAACAACTTCTACACCGTCACGGTCTATGAAAAGGGCGCCGAAGTAGTGCGCATGTACCAGACCCTGCTCGGCCGCGAAGGCTTCCGCAAGGGCATGGACCTGTATTTCCAGCGCCATGACGGCCAGGCGGTGGCCTGCGACGATTTCCGCGCCGCCATGGCTGACGCCAACGGCCGCGACCTGTCGCAGTTCGAGCGCTGGTACAGCCAGGCCGGCACGCCGCATGTGAAAGTGGAAGCGCAATACGACGTCGATGCGCAGACCTGCACGCTCACGCTCACGCAATCCTGCCCGCCGACGCCGGGCCAGGCGAGCAAGGAGCCGCTGCATATTCCAATCGCAATCGGCCTGCTCGACAGCCGTGGCAATGACCTGCCTCTGCATTGCGAAGGCATCAACAACGACGGCGCCGCGCCGACGACCATGGTGCTGGAACTGACCGAGCGCAGCCAGACCTTCCGTTTCACCCAGGTGCCGCAACAGCCGGTGCCATCGGTGCTGCGCGACTTTTCCGCGCCGGTCGTGCTCGATATCGAGTACACCGACAACGAGCTCGCCTTCCTGATGGCGCATGACAGCGATGCCTTCAACCGCTGGGAAGCCGGGCAGCGCCTGGCGATGCGCCGCATGCTGAAGCTGACCTCCGCAGTGCTGGAAAACCACGCGCTCAGCGACGCGGAGCTGGCGGAAAATGTCCTCAACAAGGCGTTTCGCGCAACGCTCAACGACACCGTGCTCGACCCCGCGTTCCGCGAACTTGCGCTGATCCTGCCGTCGGAAACCGTGGTGGCCGAACAGATGGACGTGATCGATCCGCACGCCATCCACGCGGTGCGCCAGTTCCTGCGCCGCTCGCTGGCCAGTGCCTTGCGCGTCGACTGGCTGGTCGCGTATCAATCCAATCGCACGCCGGGCAGTTACACGCCCGATCCCGAATCGTGCGGCAAGCGCGCCCTGAAAAACCTCACGCTTGCCTACCTGATCGAACTCGACGATGCCGACGCGCACCAGCTCGCGCAGAACCAGTACGACCACGCCAACAACATGACCGATCGCATCGCTGCGCTCACCGCGCTGACCAACAGCAGCGCGCCCGGCAAGGTGGCGGCGCTGGAGCGCTTCTATGAAGAGTTTGAACAGGAGGCGCTGGTCGTCGACAAGTGGTTCTCCTTGCAGGCCACGGCGCGCACCACCGACGTCAAGGCCGTACGCGAACTGATGCAGCATCCGGCCTTTACGCTGAAGAATCCGAACCGTGCGCGCAGCCTGATCTTCAGTTTCTGCAACGCCAATCCCTCGCAGTTCCACGCGATCGACGGCAGCGGCTACGAATTCTGGGCCGAGCAGGTGATTGCGCTCAACGCCATCAACCCGCAGGTCGCCGCTCGCCTGGCACGCAGCCTCGATCGCTGGCGCAAGTACGCACCGGCCCTGCAGGAAAAAATGCACGCCGCGCTGAAGAAAGTCGCCGAAACCAAGGCCCTGTCGAAAGACGTGCTCGAAGTCGTCACCAAGTCCCTCGCCAACTAACTCATCGGAAAGACCCATGAAAAGAATCAGCCTCACGCAGTACCTTGTTGAAGAGCAGCGCCTGCATAACAGCATTCCGGCTGAACTGCGCCTGTTGATCGAAGTGGTCGCGCGCGCCTGCAAAACCATCAGCCATGCAGTCGGCAAGGGAGCGTTGGGCGAGGTCCTCGGCAGCGCAGAAAGCGAGAACGTGCAGGGCGAGGTGCAGAAGAAACTGGACATTCTGTCCAATGAAATGCTGCTCGAAGCGAACGAGTGGGGCGGCCACCTGGCGGCGATGGCCTCCGAGGAAATGGAAACCATCCACCCCATCCCCAACCGCTATCCGAAGGGCGAATACCTGCTGCTGTTCGATCCGCTCGACGGCTCCTCCAACATCGACGTCAACGTCTCCATCGGCACCATCTTCTCGGTGCTGAAAGCGCCGGAAGGCATGGGAGAGCCGACCGAAGACGCCTTCCTGCAACCCGGTGCGAAGCAGGTTGCCGCGGGCTATGCGGTTTACGGCCCGCAGACCGTGCTGGTCCTGACCACCGGCGCCGGCGTGAACTGCTTCACACTCGACCGTGAAATGGGTTCATGGGTGCTCACGCACCGCGACATGAAGATCCCGTCCGAGACCAAGGAATTCGCGATCAACGCGTCCAACTCCCGTCACTGGCATCCGCCGGTCAAGCGCTACATCGACGAAATGCTGGCCGGCGAAACCGGTCCGCGCGGCAAGAACTTCAACATGCGCTGGATCGCCTCGATGGTGGCCGACGTGCACCGCATCCTGAATCGCGGCGGCATCTTCATGTATCCCGCCGATGCGCGCGAACCGGACAAGCCGGGCAAGCTGCGCCTGATGTACGAAGCCAACCCGATGGCCTTCATCGTCGAGCAGGCCGGCGGCGCCGCGACCAACGGCAAGCAACGCATCCTCGACATCCAGCCGCAGAAGCTGCATGAGCGGGTGGCGGTGTTCCTGGGATCGAAGAGCGAAGTGGAGCGCGTGACGAGCTACCACTTCGAGTAATCATCGCCGCATGATCGACCGGGTGAAATTTCTCCCGGTCGATCATGCAGTCTGCAATTCCGTCCGCGCCGTTTGCGGCGCACGCAGCGGCAGCACCAGCGTCAGTGTCGTGCCCGCGCCCGGCCTGCTCTGCAGCTCAATTTCCCCGCCCAATACACCGGTCACCAGGTTGTAGACGATATTCATCCCCAGTCCCGACCCGCCTTGCCCGAGCTTGGTTGTGAAGAAGGGATCGAACACGCGCTTCTGGTCCGCTTCGGGAATGCCGATGCCGTCATCGCTGAAGATGATTTCCACATGCGAATCATCCAGCTTGCGCGTGGCAAGGCGCATCGTTCCGTTGGGACGTCCCTCGAAGGCGTGCGTCAGCGAATTGTTGATGAAGTTGGTGATCACCTGGCCCAGCGGCCCCGGATAACTGTCGAGTTCGATGCCCGACGTCAGATCCAGCACCAGCGTGTAAGGCGTCTTCTTGTAGGAAGGCGCAAGCGTTACCGCCACTTCCTGCAACGCGTTCTGCAAGTCGAAGCATCGGCGCTGATCGCTGGCCTGATCGACGGCCACCTGCTTGAAACTGCTCACCAGTTCCGATGCGCGCCTGAGCGTGCGCAGCAGGAGTTCGGTGCCGGCTGACGCGTTGGCCAGGTATTGTTCAAACAGCGAGCGGCGCAAGCGGCCCGCGCGTTCGTCGCTCAGCACCGTTTCGGTTTGTTCCATCAGCGTGCTCGCCACCGTGACGCTATTGCCGATCGGCGTGTTCAGCTCATGCGCCACGCCGGCCACCAGCGAGCCGAGCGCCGCCATCTTTTCGGAGCGGATCAGTTTGCGCTGCATGTTTTGCAGCGAGGCCAGCGCATCGGCCAGTTCGGTATTGGCCTGCTCCAGATTGAGGGTACGCACGCGCACCCTCTCTTCCAGCTCGGCATTGAGCTCGCGAATCTCATGTTCGATCGTGCGCAGGTGCGTGATATCGACCAGCGAAAAGATGAACATCTGCTCGTTCACGGTCTCGAACAACCTGCCCGACACCTGGCAAACCAGGATGCGTCCGTCCTTGTGGCGATAGCGCACCTCCGTCCGTTCGACGCCTCCTTCGCGCACCAGTTGATCGATCAGCGCCTGCCGCTCCGCCGGCGCGGCCCACACACCGATTTCCAATGCGGTTCGCCCGATCACTTCCTCGCGCGCGTAGCCGAATTGTTCTGTCCATGCGCCGTTGATTTCCACGTATTGATCGTTGGCCAGCCTGACCAGTGCGAGCGGCACCGGCGAACGCTGGAAAATAGTGACGAATTTGTGCTCGCTGTTGCGCAGCGATTCTTCCGACTCGCGCAAGCGGCGGATATGGACGATCAGGAAAAAAGTGAGCACGCAGATAAAGCCGATCATCGCGGCGGAGAATGCAATGCGGTTGGTCGTGCGCACACGCCAGTCGGCCAGAATGCTGTCGAAGTCGCGCCCGTACACCGTCGTCACCGGCAGGCCCTTGATCTTGCGGTAGGTATACAGCCGCGGCAGCTCGTCGTCGAGCAGGGAGTCGTCCTCGAACGAACCTTCCACGTCCGCGTCGCGCAATTGCTGCAAAACGGCGTAGTGCGCGATGTCTCGGTTTGCGTAGCGCGCCTCGAAGGGCGAGCGCACGACAATGAAACCGTCATTCGCCAGCAGCGACACCATCGCATTGCTGTCTTTGGCGACGCGCGAATATACGTCGGCGAAATAGGAAAGGCGGATATCGATGCTGATCAGGCCGACATGCCGGCCGTTGCGGGCATAGAGATTGCGGCCGACCGGCACCACCAGTTCGCTGTCGTAAGGGCTCTGGAACGGACGCCCGAGACGCGCCCGCGTGTCGCTCGGCGTGGAAAGCAGGTAGCGCACATAATCGCGGTCGCCGACATCGGCACGGTGCGACGGATAGTCGCGCGAGGTGATCCAGCTTTGGCCCTTCAGGTTGATGTACTGGATCGCCTTCAGGTAGCGATAATCCTGCAGGCCCTGCGCATGCACCTCGCGTATGGCCACTGCCTCGCTGAAACCGTCTTCGCTGGCCGCGTGAATCGCGGCGGTAACCGCATTGAATTTGCGCTCGGCGTCCTGCAAGGTCTGGGTCGCATGCTCTTCCAGAATCCGCACGGTCACCAGACCGTTGGCTTTTTCCGATTCAAGCGTGAGCTGGCGGTCTTGCAGGATCACCCACCAGGTCTGGCCGACGACGGCGGCAATGGTGAGGGCGACAAAGAACAGAAGGGTAGGGCCGGCACCGGCGCGCCGATGAGCAAGCATGTTTGCATTCATCGAGACCTCCTCCCCACGACGGGCCGCTTTTCGTTCGGAGCCGGCATCTTGTTTCCCGGCAGCGGATGCGCGGAAAATAGTTGTTGACCATTTTACTCACGTTTTTTCTGGTTGATGACTGTCTGGAAACTTTATTCCTTGTGCGACGGCATGGATTTTTCGGCGCTGAAAACGTTCATAGCAGATGGTTGCGGAGACAATGCCGCACGCCGCGCTAGCGCGTTCGTAACTTTTCTTGATAGAATACGCGTTTTCGCTGATGTAGCTCAGTTGGTAGAGCAACTGATTCGTAATCAGTAGGTCGGAGGTTCGACTCCTCTCATCAGCACCAGAAAATGCAAAGGGTTCGCAGTTTTGCGAACCCTTTTTGTTTCTGGGCTTCCTCCGGCGAATCTGGCGAGGCCAACCAGGGCCCGCCACCGTGGCAGTTTCTCGTCGCCGGAACACTTCCCCCGCAAGAACCCGATCCCCGAGCCTCCCCTCAAATTTATTGCTTTATCTCAATATTGATTTCAGTCAATAATGGTGACCAACAGTGCGTTTTCCGGGCATATGCCCCTGCCTCCGGGCTTCTTCCGCCTTCGCCCAGCGGTTCTTGACGTAACGGCAAGCATGAGAGAGTCGACACTTCATCTGCGCGACGCCTGGACGAGAGCACGTCGTCTGCTCTTGTTGTTTGCTGTGCTTTTCTTCGGGCTGAGCCGGCTCGCGACAGCCGATGCGCTGGTTCTGCGCGAGGGAAACGGGCGCTACGAGCCGGGAAGGTATTTGAGTTATCTCGAAGATAACTCGGGGCGGCTGGGCATTGCCGATGTCATGGGGGAGAAAGCGGGCAAGCCGTTCAAACGTGCGGAGTCCGACCGGCTGGCCTTTGGTTTTACGGACTCGGCCTACTGGTATCGGTTTCAGCTCCGGAATGCGGATTCATCGATATCCGACTGGATCCTGGAAGTGCAATATCCCTTGCTGGATCTGATCGAAGTCTATCTCGTTTATCCCGGCAATCGCATCGTCTCGCTCAGAAGCGGCGACACGATGCCGTTCTCGCAGCGGGAAATCAAGCATCGCAATTTCAGCTTTCCGGTTTCTCTGGCGCGCGGTGAAGCGGCCACGATTTTCCTGCGCGTGAAGACGGAAAGCTCGATGCAGATGCCGCTGATGCTGTGGAGCGCGAAGGCATTCATCGCGAAGGACCATGAGGAGCAGGTCGGGCTGGGTCTGTATTACGGCATCCTGCTGGCGATGTTCGGCTACAACCTGATGATTTTCCTCTCCATCCGGGATATCAATTATCTCTACTACCTGCATTACATCGGCGGCTGGATCGTGTTCCAGATGTCGCTCAACGGGCTGGCCTTCGAATATCTGTGGCCGGAGTCGCCGGGATGGGGAAATCAGGCGACGCCCTTCCTTCTTTTTTTCGTCGGGGCGGGCGTGATCCAGTTCACGCGCGCCTTCCTGCAACTGAAGGAGCATCTGCCGAAGTTCGACGTGATGTTCCGCGCATTTTTCTGGATTGCGCTGGCGCTGGCGGCAAGCACCTTCGTGCTGCGCTACGGGATTGCGATCAGGCTGGCGAATGGCCTGGGGCTGGTCGCGCTCGCGCTGATCCTGCTTGCCGGCGGCTTGAGCCTGAAGCTGCGCGTGCGGCAGGCGCGCTATTTCATGGTGGCGTGGATTGCGCTGCTGATCGGGAGCATTATCTTCATCCTCAGGCAGTTCGGCATTCTGCCGAGCGCGTTCCTGATCGACTACGGCATGCAGATCGGTTCGGCGCTGGAAGTGATCCTGCTGTCGCTGGCGCTCGCGCAGCGCATACGCATGCTGAAGGATGAGAATGTGCGCATCCAGAAGGAGGCGACGGAGCTGCTGGAGGTGCGCGTGCAGCAGCGCACGCAGGAACTCGACAGCGCGCTGAAGGACCTTTCCGTCGCGAGCGAAAAGCTGCGCGATCTCAGTCTTACCGATGCCTTGACCGAGTGCAAGAACCGCGCATGTTTCAATGCGGTGCTGGAGGAGGAATGGCAATCTGCGCGCAACGGGCGCCGGGCGATCAGCTTGTTGATGCTGGACATCGATCACTTCAAGCAGATCAATGATACCTATGGCCATCTCGGCGGCGATGCCTGCCTCAGGCAGATGGCGCAGGCTATCCGGGAGCTGATTCGCCGCCCGGGCGACGAGGCTTTCCGCTATGGCGGCGAGGAGTTCGCCGTGCTGCTGCCGAATACGGATCTTGCGGGCGCGATCCATCTCGGCAAGATCATCCTCGACAAGGTCGCGTCGCTGCAGGTCGTATATGAAGGCAAGCAGATTCCGGTGACCGTCAGCATCGGCGCTGCGAGCATGGTGCCCGAGGCGGGCATGAGCAGCGGGGCGCTGATCGGCGACGCGGATCGCGCGCTGTATGAAGCCAAGCGCCGCGGGCGCAACAAGGTCTGCCATTTCTGACCGGCTTGTTGCCTTCCATCTTGCGGCACGTGTAACAGTGGCGCTGAAATCCCCCGTTTCTTGAACCGTGGCGGCCTTCCGGGGTCATCACCTGTGTCGACTTTTCCACTCAGCGCACAGGAGGATTTTCCATGGAAACGCAGGAGAATTTGCGAGAGCAGGCGCAGAAAAAATCAGGCGAACCTATCACGCCACCATCGGAACCCGTCACACCGCCGTCGGAACCCGTCACGCCAGCCAGCGAACCTTTAACGCAGCCGCCCGAGCCGGTGACGCCCGCGCCGGAACCCGGCACGCAAGATGATGCGCCGGCATCGATGCGCGACGACAGCATGCTCGACAGAAAAATTGCGGAAGCGAAAGAACAGGCGGCGCAACTGCAGGACGCGCTGCTGCGTGCGATGGCCGATGCGGAGAACTTGCGGCGGCGCGCGCAGGAAGATATTGCCAAGGCGCACAAGTTCGCGGTGGAGGACTTTGCGGAAGCCTTGGTGCCGGTCAAGGACAGTCTCGAAGCAGCGCTCAATATCGATACATCGTCGGTGGATTCATTCAAGCAAGGCGTGGAGATGACGCTGAAGCAGCTCTCCTCGGCCTTCACGAAAAACCGGCTGACGGAAATCAGCCCGGCGCCCGGCGAGCAGTTCGATCCGATGAAACACCAGGCGATTTCCGTGGTGCCTGCGGAGCAGGGCGCCAACTCGATCGTCAATGTTCTGCAGAAGGGCTACATGATTGCCGATCGCTTGTTGCGGCCCGCGCTGGTGACGGTGTCGGAGGAAAGGCCGCGCCCGCCGGCTTCCGGCCCGGGGTCTTGAAAACAGGGTTCGACTTTATATATTCAATAGCGAATCGGACTAATTCGTAAGAGGTGAAATCATGGCCAAGATTATCGGTATCGACCTCGGTACCACCAATTCCTGCGTCGCCATCATGGAAGGCGGGCAGCCGAAGGTGATTGAAAATTCCGAAGGCTCGCGCACCACGCCTTCGGTCGTTGCTTATCAGGATGATGGCGAAATTCTCGTTGGTGCACCGGCCAAGCGGCAGGCGGTGACCAACTCGAAGAACACGCTGTATGCGGTCAAGCGCCTGATCGGACGCAAGTTCGACGAGAAGGAAGTGCAAAAGGACATCGACCTGATGCCCTACAAGATCATCAAGGCCGACAATGGCGACGCCTGGATCGAGGTGCGGGGCAAGAAGCTCGCGCCGCCGCAGGTGTCGGCGGAAGTGCTGCGCAAGATGAAGAAGACGGCGGAGGATTATCTCGGCGAGAGCGTGACGGAAGCAGTGATCACCGTGCCGGCCTACTTCAACGATTCGCAGCGCCAGGCAACCAAGGACGCCGGCCGCATCGCCGGCCTGGATGTCAAGCGCATCATCAACGAGCCGACCGC
This sequence comes from Herbaspirillum sp. ST 5-3, assembly GCF_004804275.1. Taxonomy (GTDB): domain Bacteria; phylum Pseudomonadota; class Gammaproteobacteria; order Burkholderiales; family Burkholderiaceae_D; genus Noviherbaspirillum. The sequence continues at coordinate 92,053 of NZ_STGI01000005.1, read as the reverse complement.
GGCGGCACTCGCATTCGGCCTGGACAAGACCACCAAGGCGGAGCACAAGATCGCGGTGTACGATCTGGGCGGCGGCACCTTCGATATCTCGATCATCGAGATCGCCGACATCAGCGGTGAAAAGCAGTTCGAAGTGCTGTCGACCAACGGCGACACCTTCCTCGGCGGCGAAGATTTCGATCAGCGGCTGATCAATTACATCATCGACGAATTCAACAAGATCAACGGCATCGACCTCGGAAAGGATGCGATCGCCCTGCAGCGTATCAAGAGCGCCGCCGAGCGCGCGAAGATCGAGTTGTCGTCCACCCAGCAGACCGAAATCAACGAGCCGTACATCGCGATGGCGAACGGCGCGCCGGTGCACATGAACATGAAGATCACGCGCGCCAAGCTGGAATCGCTGGTGGAGGACCTGATCCAGAAGACCATCGAGCCCTGCCGCATTGCGCTGAAAGACGCCGGCATCAAGGCATCCGACGTGCATGACGTGATCCTCGTCGGCGGCCAGACGCGCATGCCGAAGGTGCAGGAAAAGGTGAAGGAATTCTTCGGCAAGGAGCCGCGCAAGGACGTCAATCCGGATGAGGCAGTGGCGGTCGGTGCGGCGGTACAAGGTTCGGTGTTGTCCGGCGAACGCAAAGATTTGCTGCTGCTGGACGTGACCCCGCTGTCGCTCGGCATCGAGACCCTGGGCGGCGTGATGTCGAAGATGATCGAAAAAAACACCACGATCCCGACCAAGTTCAGCCAGGTGTTCTCGACGGCGGAAGACAACCAGCCGGCGGTGACCATCAAGGTGTTTCAGGGCGAGCGTGAAATGGCGAGCGGCAACAAGCTGCTGGGCGAATTCAACCTGGAGGGCATTCCGCCCGCGTCGCGCGGCATTCCGCAGATCGAGGTGACCTTCGACATCGATGCCAATGGCATCCTGCATGTCGGCGCGAAGGACAAGGCTTCCGGCAAGGAAAACAAGATCACCATCAAGGCCAATTCCGGCCTGACCGAGGATGAGATCCGCAAGATGGAGCGGGACGCCGAGCGTTATGCGGAAGAAGACAAGCGCCTGCGCGCCCTGGCCGAAAGCCGCAATCAGGGCGATGCGCTGGTGCACTCGACGCGCAAGGCGCTGGAAGAGCACGGCGCAAAGCTTGGCGGCGGCGAGAAAGAGAAGATCGAAACCGCCATTCGGGAACTGGACGACGTTTTGAAGGGCAACGACAAGGCGGCGATCGACGCCAAGGTGGCGGCGCTGTCACGCGTGGCGGAAAAACTCGGGGAAGCGATGTACGCCGACACGCAGGCGCGTCAGGCGGCCGATGCTGCGGCCGCCGGCGCGAGCGAGCAGCAGGCGGGCGGCGAAGATGTGGTCGATGCCGAGTTCAAGGAAGTCAAGAAATAGGCAAGGGTGCGGCGAGAAGGCGATGCTGCGTTCCCGCCATGCCCATGCTCACATGTTTCATGAACGAAGACAGCAGCAGGTTTATCGGAGGTGAAACCGATGAAACACTATCGCAACTACGTATCGGAATTCTCGACCTTTCTCAGCGACCTGAAGCAGGACCATCCGGAGATCGACAAGGGGCAACGCGACGGCCGCAAGATACTGTGGGACAAACCGCCGGTTTCTCCGGATGAATTGCAGCTGGCCATGCATTCGGAGGTCAAGATGAAGCCCTACATCTATGACTAAGAGACCCACACGAAGCTTGTCGCGCATCAGACGCGACGGCCACCTGCGACGAGCACAATAGCAAACAGGATTCTTGTGCAGGCTGGCGGTGTGGTTTCGTGCTTTCATGTCCGCTGCGCGCAGTCGTCGATTTTTCTTGAGGAGAAATTCCATGCCGTCGATTCCAGAGCAACTTGCATCCGCCACTCGCGCCAATTTCGAAGCTCAGCTCGGCCTGATCAATGCGCTGACGAGCAAGGCATTTGAAGGCGTGGAAAAAATCATCGAACTGAATCTCAATGCCACCCGGGCTTCACTCGATGAAGTCTCGGAAGCCGTGAAGCAGACCAGCGCCGCGAAAGATACGCAGGACCTGTTTTCCAGCGCCGCCGCGCAGGCGCAGCCCAATGCCGAGAAAGCGATCGATTACAGCCGTCAGCTGGCGGAAATCAGCGCCAACATGCAGGCGGAATTTGCCCGGGCCGCCGAGGCACAAGTCGTTCAGGTGGCGGAAACCACGCGCACCTTGAGAAACCTGGTGGATGAAGCGTCAAAGAACACGCCGCCCGGATCCGAAAGCACAATCGCGATGATGAAGACCGCTATCGACAATGCGAACTCGGGCTACGAACAGTTGGCGAAGAATGCCAGGCTTGCGGTCGATACGCTGCGCGACAGCATGAGCACGGCAACCAGCCAGATCATTCAGGCTGCGGAGACGATTGCGCGGGCAACCGGCCCGAATGAGAAGCACTAGGCAAAAGTACTGGTACGCGCTATCGCGTGCAGATGCGAGAGCGTCAGCGGGTGCGCACCCTGGCGTCGCATTTCCTGGATCGCGGCACCGCCGTCGCCCGGGCGCACTTCGACGGCGCGTATGGCATCGAGCAACAGCATGACCTCGAATTGTTTCTGCAGCGCATCCGACACCGTGTTCAGCACGCAATAATCGGTCGCCAGTCCGCCGATGAACAGGCGTGTCACGCCGGCGGCATGCAAACGCTCTGCGAGGTCGGTGCCTTCGAAGCCGGAATAGGCATCCTTGTCCGTCTCGGTGGCCTTGGAAATGATGGTCGTGCCAGACGGCAGTTGCAATGCGGCAGGGAATTCCGCGCCGCGGCTTTCGGCGATGCAGTGCGGCGGCCAGATGCCGCCGAAGGGCTTGAAGGAGCAATGCGTGGCGGGATGCCAGTCGCGCGTCGCGACCACCGGCAGGTGCGACTGCGTGAACAGCGCGATGTAGCGGTTGAGCACCGCGACCACTTCATCGCCGGCGGGCACCGCGAGGCTTCCGGCGGGAAGGAAATCGTTTTGCACGTCGACAATCAGCAACGCATCGTGGGGAGCCAAATGGACTGGACGCATAGGCGATACCTGCACATCAGAAAGACGTTTCCGCGCTTCGCGGCACGCGGGGAGACTCAAGTTTTACTCCGCCCGGCACCGGAATCCTTGACCCAAATCAGGCGAAGGAAGACCTTGCCGGCGATTTTCCGGATTGATATGGCGGTTCCTTCCGGCGCGGAATAGACTAGAGATATTCTTCCGCGCTGCGGTCCTCTCTTGCACTGCCACCATGAAGCTCCATTGTGAAAGCGCCTTGCTGACGGATCTCTACGAGCTCACCATGCTGCAGGCGTATTTTTCCCAGCGCATGAATGAGACCGCAGTGTTCGAGTTTTTCGTGCGCCGGCTGCCCGAGCGGCGCAATTTCCTGATGGCGGCCGGACTGGAGCAAGTCCTTTCCTATCTGACCGAGCTGCGCTTTGACCATGAAGACATCGCATGGTTGCGCGCCAGTGGAAAATTCAGCGCACCTTACATCGACTCGCTCGCCGAATTCCGCTTCACCGGGGATGTGGACGCAATGCCGGAAGGCACGGTCTTTTTCGCCGAGGAGCCGATCCTGCGCATTACCGCACCGCTGCGCGAAGCGCAATTCGTCGAAAGCCGCATCATTAACCTCCTGCAGTTCCAGACCATGGTCGCGTCCAAGGCGGCGCGTTCGGTGAATGTGGCCAACGGCAAGCGCCTTGTCGATTTCGGCTTGCGGCGCGCGCATGGCGCAGAGGCTGGCCTGCTGTCGGCGCGCGCCAGCTATCTTGCCGGCTTCGATGCAACGGCCACCACGCTTGCGGGCGCCTTGTTCGATATTCCGGTGTCCGGCACGATGGCGCACTCCTTCATCCAGGCGCACGAATCGGAAACAGATGCTTTCGCCAGCTTCGCCCGCGCCTTCCCCGACAACGCCACCTTGCTGATCGATACCTACGATACCGAAGCCGCCGCCGAGCAAGTGGTGCGGCTGGCCCAATGGCTGCAGGAAGAGGAGGGCATCCGCATCAAGGCGGTGCGTCTCGACAGCGGCGAGCTCGGCACGCTGGCCTATCGGGTGAGGGAAATCCTCGATGCGGGCGGCTGCGAGGAGATCGGTATTTTTGCCAGCGGAAACCTCGATGAATACGCGGTGCAGGAACTGACGGAGGGCGACGCGCCGATCGACGGTTTCGGCATCGGCACCCGCATGAACACTTCCGCCGACGCACCCTTCCTCGATTGCGCGTACAAGCTGGTGGAATACGCCGGCCAGCCCTGCCGCAAGCGCTCTCTCGGCAAGATGACCTGGCCGGGGAGCAAGCAGGTCTACCGCCACTACACCGCACAGGGCATCCTCGAGGGCGATGTGCTGGCGCTGGCGGACGAGGATGTCGCCGGGGAGGCGCTGCTGAAGCCAGTCATGCGCGGCGGCGCGCTGCAGTACCAGTCGCCGCCGCTATCCGTCATGCGTGCGTATGCGCAGGAGCAGCTCTCCCGCTTGCCGCTGGCCTTGCATAGTCTGGAACCGGCTTCGCCGTACCCGCTCCAAGTTTCGCGGGCATTGCAAGAACTCACGCATCAGGTGGATGAAATCCAGCGCAGCCGCGCCGACAGCGACAAGCAGAGATGGGGGCTGGAGGCGGGTTGAGCGTGCAGCATGAAACAAGGTCGCAGCAGAATTGAACGCATTTCCGTGCCGTCCGGCATCGCCGCGTGGTGGAAGGCGTTGTGTGCAGGTCCATTCACGGCGGTGGAAGCCAGCCGCACGTAGCGATTGATGGAAGCAAGGAGAAACGATATGCCGATAGGCGAGATTTGCAACGTTGACGTCATCTGCTGCGACGCCAAGGCGTCGGTGTCGGATGTGGCCAAGCTGATGCGCGAGCACCATGTTGGCGATGTGATTGTGACCGGCATGCAGGCGCAGTCCCGCGTGCCGCTGGGCATCGTGACTGACCGCGATATTGTGGTCGAGGCGGTGGCGCCGGGCATCGACCTCGGGCTGATCACGGCCGGTGACGTGATGACCTCACCCTTGATGACGGTGGACGAAAACGCCGGCCTGTTCGAGACGCTGGAGCTGATGCGCAGCCTCAAGGTCCGCCGGCTGCCGGTGGTGCGCGAAGACGGCACCCTGTTCGGCATCGTCACCGCGGATGACATCGTCAACCTGCTGTCGGTGGAGCTGGCGATGGTGTCGCGGGTGATGGCAAAGCAGCCGGACGTCGAGCGGCGCGTGCGCCAGTAGCGGGTCATTGCAGCGCGTCGCCGAATTCATTTCGCGTCCTGCGGGAAGGCCTGCTCGAACGCCTTGACGAAGTCCGGCAGGCGGTCGCGAGGCAGATGCGTGATGCCGGCCGCTGCCGCACGCCCACCGCCAGTCTCGAACTGCACGCACAGTTGCCGCGCGCCCTGCCGACGGGTGAGCGGGGCGCGCACGCTGACCGTGAATCCTTCCCGCACATTCGGCGTGAGCACAGCATGCGCGCGTCGCGGGTCGTTGTTGGCGAGGGTATTGGCGAACTCTCCGCGCACGCGGCGGCTCCATGCGGCGTCGGGCAGGACATGCACGCAACCGCCGGGAAGAACGGTGTGCGGCTGGAGCTGGCAAGCGAGTTCGATATCGTGCCGGCGCGCCTGCTTGATTTTGCCGAAGACCGGCTCGGCTTGCATGAACTGGAACGGGCTCTCGTAGCGCTCCAGGAGGGTGTACAGGGAGGCGGGATGAAGCACGGGATCGCTGTCGATGTCGCCGTAGGCGTTGTAGTTCAGGCATTCGCCGAGTTCTTGCAGGGCGGCGAGCTGCTGCGGCTGCAGCGCGAGCGATGCGGCCAATCCGCGCGCCGCCCGGCCGAAGTTGTCGCCGAAGGCCGCGACGATCGCCCACAGCCGGTGTCTGCCGCCCAGATAGCGGTCGACGATCATGCCGGTGCACACCGCCGGCGCAAGATCGATGTGCGCCTGCAGCGCCGGATGCGAAGGGATATCGCCCGAGCCGTGATGATCGAAATACTGCACCCGTACGCCGCGTTGCAGCAGCGACAGCAGCGCAGCGCGATTGACGTCGAGCGAGATATCCAGTGCCGCGACATCATCTCCCGAACGCGCGTCCACACGCTCCAGCAAGGCGATCTCGCGCTTGAGGCCGGTGATGCGGATCGCCTCGCGCGGCTCCGAAAGTCGCAGCTGGCGCAGCGCGCACATGCCGTCCGCGTCGCCGTTGAATACATCGAAACAGGTCATATCAGGAGTGACGGAAATGGTGAATCACGCATTGCAGGTTTCGGCGGCGCTGGCGGACATGCAAATCTTCGCGCTCGAAGGCAGCCGCCCTTTCGGTGAAGCGGTTGCACGGCATCTCGGCCTGGCCTTGAGCGCGCATGAGGAGCGCGGATTCGAGGACGGCGAGCACAAGGCGCGGCCGCTGACCGGCGTGCGCGGACGCGACGTGTTTGTCATCCACTCCCTGTATGGCGATGCAACGCACAGCGGCAACGACAAGCTGTGCCGCCTGCTGTTCTTCATCGGGGCGCTCAAGGATGCCGCGGCCGGACGCGTTACCGCCGTCGTTCCCTATCTCGCTTACGCGCGCAAGGACCGCAGAACGCAGCCGCGCGATCCGGTGACGACGCGCTATGTCGCCGCGCTGTTCGAGGCGGTGGGCAGCGATGCGGTGGTGACCATGGATGTGCATAATCTCGCGGCCTTTCAGAATGCCTTTCGCTGCCCGACCGAGAACCTGGAGGCGAACAAGTTGTTCGTCGCGCATTTCGCGCCGGCATTGCAAAAGGAAGAGGTGGTCGTGGTGTCGCCGGATGCCGGAGGCATCAAGCGTGCCGAAAGTTTCCGGCAGCGCCTGTCGCATGCGATCGGCAAGCCGGTCGGCGCGGCCTTTGCCGAAAAGCATCGCAGCCTGGGCGTGGTCAGCGGCGAGATGCTGGTCGGCGAGGTCGACGGTCGCGTCGCACTGATCATCGACGACCTGATCAGCAGCGGCGGCACGATCGCGCGCACCGCTCGGGCCTGCCGGCAACGCGGCGCGAAAAAAGTGATCGCGGCGGCCACGCATGGATTGTTCATGGCAGACGCGGAAACGGTGCTGGCCGATGCCGCACTGGATGGCATCGTGGTGGTCGATACGGTGCCGCCTTTCCGTCTGCACGCAGGCCCGCTCAAGGAAAAATTGATCGTGCTGGACAGCACTGCGCTGTTCGCCGAAGCGATGCGCAGGATGCACGAGGGCGGATCGGTCACCGACCTGCTGGCAGGCCGTTGAAAAACACCTGCGCGGGCCGATCCTGGGACCTGCGGTGCTCTGCGTACCGGTCGTATGCGTGCGCTCCTCGGTCCCAGTCTCGACCCGCTCGCCACGTTTTTCAACAGCCTGCTTGGGGCGTTATAAGACATGGGCCGCTTCCGCATGTTGTTCCGCGAGTTGCAGATATTCCATCGCGCGGCGCGGCCATTCGGCGGAATAGCGGAACTGCTCTTCATTCAAATGGAAAATCGCGATGCGCGCGCGAACGCAGGCCCGTACGCTCTGGTAAAAGCGGACCAGGCCGGCGTGCGGCATGTCGCCTGACAGGTCGGCATGGGCGCGCAACAGCGTATCGCCGAGCGCGGGGTTGCCCAGCCGTTCGCACTCCAGCGCAAGGAAGGACAGCTCGTCGGCGCTGTCGGTGATGCGCAGTTCGCGCGAGAATTCCAGGCAGTCGATGATGACCGGCGGATCCTCCAGGCAGACATGCTCCGCGCGCAGATCGCCATGGCCTTCCACGATCCGATGCCCCTCCACGCGTGCATCCAGCAGGGCGCCATTGCGGCCCAGCCACGCCTGCTGCGCGGCGCAGATGCGTTTGATGCGGCGCGCCGGCAGGCGGAAGGCAGGCGTGGCCAGCACGGCGCAGTTGTGATCGATGTCGCGCTCGAAACGCTGCTGGTATTCGGCCGCGTCGATGGCGACCGGCGGGCAGTCGCGGTAGAAGCGCGCGAGCAGCGCCGCGACCCGCTGCATGTCGGTGGCCTGCGCGGACCTGGTCTTGAGCATGTAGTCCAGCATGCGCGAGGCCGGCACGCGCCGCATGCGGACCAGCCAGTCGATGACCGCACCTTCGCCGCCTAGCGCCAGATGTCGCTGCTCGTTGATGACCAGCGGCACCACGTCCAGATAGACGTCAGGCGCGAGACGCCGGTTAAGGCGCACTTCTTCCTCGCAGAAAAAATGCCGCGCGTCGACCGTGCTGAAATCCAGCAGGTCGTAGTGCACCGGCTTCTTCAGCTTGTAGGCATGGCCATCGGTCAGGAATACCCAGGACATGTGCGTCTCGATCGCTTCCACCCGATAGACCGAGTCCGCATAGCTGCTGGGCTGCCGCAGGAAGGCGAGCTTCGATTCAAGCGAGATCATTGCGCTTGCCTGCGCCGGCTTGAGTCAGCACGTCGATCACGTCCTCGTCTTCGACCTGGCGGAAATTGCGGTAATAGCGGCCGACGCTGCCCATGAGCGTGAGCGGAAGCAGGCAGACGACCTTGTCGGCCAGCGGCTTGACATATTCCAGGCTGTCGAGCGCGGCGACCGGCACCGCGCAGACCAGTTCGGCCGGCTCCCGTGCGCGCGTGGCATGCAGCGCGGCGATCATCGTGGCACCGGTGGCAATGCCGTCATCGACCACGATCACGATGCGCCCCTTCGGATCGATCGGCGGGCGGCAGGGGGTGTATTGCGCGCGACGCTTTTTCAGTACCTCGAGCTGGCGCTGCTTTTCCTCCGCGACGTATCTGCTGTTCGCGCCATAGCGCTGCGCATCGGGCGTGATGTAGGTCCAGCCGGTTTCATCCACGGCGCCCAGCGCGAACTCCGGATCGTAGGGCGCGCCGAACTTGTGCACCAGCACCACATCGAGTTCGCCGTCGAGCGCGTCGGCGACCACTTTTCCCATCGGCACCGCGCCGCGCGGAATCGCCAGCACCAGCGGATTGCGTCCGCGGTAGTGTCCCAGTCGCTCCGCCAGCAGTGTCGCCGCCTGGATGCGGTCCTCGAATTGATCGTGAAAGTGCATGTCAGTGCCTCATTCCTCAGTAGCTCGTTCGTTTTGGCGCGCCTGTGTGCGGTGGACCAGTACCGGCATGCGGCATGCAGTCAGGACTCTCAGGGTGACGTCGCCCAGCAGCGCCTGGTTTCGGCCACCGCGGCCATGCGATCCCATGAAGATCAGGTCGCAGCGGTTTTCTTCGGCAGCGTCGAGGATCGCCTGCGGGGTGGATTTCGCAAACGTGACAACAGCGGTGAACTTCAATCCCGATCCGGCGGCTGTGTCATGCAAGTGGGCGAAATAGGATTTGCCTTTCCTGCGCATCGACGCCTCATACTCTTCCTCGGTGGGAACATCGTCGGGCAAGTTGTCCGACGTGGCGTATTCGTAGGGCGGCGCGACGAAGAGACCGATGGCCTCTGCGCCTTGCTCCGCCGCGAACCGGATGCCGGCGAGCGCGGCCGCGCTTCCGATTTCCGAACCATCGGTCGGCAGCAGAATCTTCTTGTAACTCACCGAGGTCTCCCTCTACGTGCGTTGATACGTTCCGATCAATTCTGCTTGTTCGAGGATGTGCCCGTGCATGGCCTGTTCGAGTTGCGCCTTGGTTGGCTTGTGCAGGTCAGGCAGGACGATGTCGAGCGCATACAGCTTGTGGAAGTAGCGATGGCGGCCGATCGGCGGGCAGGGGCCGCCGTAACCGGTGCGCTTCCAGTCATTGCTGCCTTCGCGCGTGCCTTGCGGCAAGGTATGCACGGTAGCGCCTTGCTGCAGCCCGGCGGCATCCGTCGGCAGGTTATACAAGACCCAATGTACCCAGGTTCTTTGCGGCGCGGCGGGATCGGGCGCGTCCGGATCGTCGACGATCAAGGCCAGACTTTTCGCCTCGGCCGGCACGCCCGACCAGCTCAGGGGCGGGGAGAGATCTCTGCCGTCGCAAGTGTGGATGGACGGCATGCTGCCGCCGGCACTGAATGCCGTTGAAGTGAGAGTCATGCCCATTGCTTGCCCTCCATCGCGATGATATGCACGCTGCAGACAGTATCCGATTCATTCTAATCGTGCGTGTTTTCCCGGCATACCGCCGACCTGCGCGAGACCGGAATTTCTTGACTTTGGTCAAAGGCGAAGCCGCGTGGCACGGTGTAAGTTGAATGCAAGCGAGCCTCGCCGGACAGGGAAGAGCCACCATGCAAGAACCGAGCAACGATGTCACCAGGAACATTCGCATACCGCTCTGGTATCTGCTGCTCTTGCCGCTCGTTTTCCTCCTGATGCAAACCCTCTTTCAGACGGAACGCACACAGCTCGCTTACAGTGATTTCAAAAATCTGCTGAATGCGGGGAAAGTGAGCGAAGCAAACGTTGCCGACGACGTGATCACCGGCACGCTCAAGGCCGACGGACTGGACCAGATCCTGCCCGAGCAAACCCGATCGCAGTTGAAATGCAAGGGTGATCGCGGCTGCAACTTCATCACGGTGCGCGTCGCTGATCCGCAACTGGTGGAGGAAATGCAGGAACAAGGCGTGCGCTTCACCGGCCAGCAAAAGAGTGAATGGTTCAACACCTTGCTGTCATGGATCATTCCTCTGGGCCTGATCTTCTGGCTGTGGGGCGGCCTTGCCAAGCGAACCGGCATGTCGTCCGTGTTCGACATCGGCAAGAGCAAGGCACGTGTCTATGTCGCCAACAAGACCGGCGTGACCTTCGACGACGTGGCCGGCATCGACGAGGCCAAGGACGAACTGATGGAAATCGTCGAATTCCTGAAGAATCCGGAGCGCTACCGCAGGCTGGGCGGAAAGATACCCAAGGGCGTGCTGATCGTGGGTGCGCCCGGCACCGGCAAGACCCTGCTCGCCAAGGCGCTCGCGGGGGAAGCGGGCGTGCCCTTCTTTTCGATCAGCGGTTCGGAGTTCGTCGAGATGTTCGTCGGCGTGGGCGCGGCGCGCGTGCGCGACCTGTTTTCGCAGGCGGAGGAAAAGGCGCCCTGCATCATCTTCATCGATGAGCTCGATGCGCTGGGCAAGGCGCGCGGCATGAGCGTGGTGGGCGGTGCCAACAGCGAGCAGGAGCAGACGCTGAACCAGTTGCTGGTGGAAATGGACGGCTTCGATACCAACAAGGGCGTGATTATCCTGGCCGCCACCAACCGCCCGGAAATCCTCGATCCCGCCTTGCTGCGCCCGGGCCGCTTCGACCGGCATATCGCGCTCGACCGGCCCGACCTCAAGGGACGCGAAAAGATTCTGGCCGTGCATGCCAAGCACATCGTGTTGTCGCCCGACGTCGATCTCTCGTTGGTGGCTGCGCGCACCGCCGGATTCGCCGGCGCCGACCTCGCCAACCTGATCAATGAGGCTGCCCTGCTGGCGGCGCGCAACGGCAAGGAAAAGGTTGGCATGGACGACATCGACGAAGCCATCGACCGCATCGTCGCGGGCCTGCAAAAGAAGACTCGCGTGATGAACCCGAAGGAAAAGGAAACAGTCGCCTATCACGAAGCCGGTCATGCGCTGATCGCGGAATTGCGGCCCAACGCGGATCATGTGAACAAGATTTCGATCATCCCGCGCGGCATCGCGGCGCTCGGCTACACCCAGCAGCTTCCGACCGAAGACCGCTACCTGCTCAAGAAAGCGGAATTGCTGGACCGGCTCGATGTTTTCCTCGGCGGGCGCGTGGCGGAGGAACTGGCGTTTGGCGACGTGTCCACCGGTGCGCAGAACGACTTGCAGATGGCGACCGACATGGCGCGCCACATGGTGACGCAGTACGGCATGAGCGAGAGGCTGGGGCTGGCGGCCTTCGAGGAAGCGCGTGCGCCATTTCTGTATCCTTCGTCCTTGCAGGAAAAGAAAGCCTACAGCGAAAATACCGCCCAGATCATCGATGCGGAAATCGCCCGGCTGATCGACGATGCGCACATGCGGGTGAAGGGCACGCTGACGCAGCATCGCAATCTGCTCGATACGGTGGCGCGTGCATTGCTGGAAAAGGAAACGCTCGATCGCGAAGAGTTGAGCAAGTTGATCGCGGGAACGCCGGAGAAAAATGATTCTGTCGAGGGCGGATGACGCATTGCGCGTGGTCCGCATCTGCAACAAAGGGTATGCCGGACAGAAATCATCCTTCCCGGAAAGCAAAGCGGTTTACACCATGCCCAGTATCCGTCCGATTTCGGCGATGTAGGGGCTGTCCTTCAGCACTTCTCCCTCGATTCTGGCCGTGACGTTCTGCAGCGCGTCACGCACGGCATGCAGGCTTTCACCGACCCGGTCTTCCGCTTCGCCGGGTGACGCAAGTACTTGCTTGAGCGTGTCGATTTCTTCCCGCAGATCCTGCACATGCGGGGTTTCCATGGGAGCCTTGGCCAGTTCCTGCTCAAGGTCGGCTATGAGGCGGCTGATGCGCTCCAGGCTGAATTCCTGGTGTTCGGCGCTGGTGGCGCCGGGGCGCTGGTTTTCCGGAGTTGTCATGATGGCTGGTTTCTCCCTCGGTAGATGTGAAGCGTCCTCGCTTTGATTGTATACCCTTGAAAATGTTTGCGGTGGCACATGCCATGTGAAAAACAGCGATGTCGTGCCGCGTTGCGACGCGACAACGCGCTTTGATTTGATTTTTCAGCGTTCGCAGATCGTAAAAAGATATAGAGTGAAAGTGGAGCTGCCGGCGTCGCACCCGACGCCGCGGCAAATTCCACTGTCTGACGCCTTGGATAATGTGCGACAGCCCGAAGTCGGGACGGCCCCGTCTTCTGCGCTGCGCTTGAAAGGAGAAATGTGATGAAATCGGTACAGCCACCTGGATCCACGTTTCGACCCGGACGGCATCTTGAGATGTTCGATGGCCAGATCAAGGATCCCTATCAGGACCGGGAAAAACTAGCGGAGCCGACGGTGTGCGCGGACTGCGGCGCGGTGTATCACGAAGGCCGCTGGCAATGGAGTGCCGCCCCGGCGAACGCGCATCAGGCCACATGCCCCGCCTGCCACCGCATCCACGACAAACTGCCTGCCGGCTATGTATCCATCGAGGGGCAGTTTGCACAGGCGCACCGCGAGGAATTGATCAGCCTGGCCCGCAATCTGGAGGCGCGCGAAAAGGCGGACCACCCGCTGCAGAGAATCATCGCCATCGAAGATCAGGACAATCAGCTCATGATCACGACCACGGACATCCATCTCGCGCGCGGGATCGGTGACGCCTTGCATCATGCGTACAAGGGCGAACTTGAATATCAGTACAACGAGGACGAATACTTGCTCCGCGTCCGCTGGCGGCACTAGAAGGCTGTCGAAAAACGACTGTACGGGTCGATTTGGGGCGCTACTGCGTTCTGCACACCCAAACTCGGCCCGCTCGCCACGTTTTTCAACTGCCTGTTCAATCCAGTGGTGTTATTGATTGACCGCTCGCCAGCTCCCGTCGGGCTGGCGGCAGGCGGTGCCGTAGATCGTCTCTTTTTTCCCGCCGACCCGGCCGTCGACCGTGTATTCGCGGCAGGGCGTGCCGGCGCTTTCATACGTGCGTGTCGGCTTCACTGCATATTCATTGCCGGTATCCGGATTGCGCCAGTGCGAGGTCACACCGGTGCGCACGCTTTCGAGCGAGTGGGCGACCTTGAGGCGATCCGTGTCATCCATCGAGCGGCCGACCGAACCGCCCACGGTGGCACCCAGCAGCGTGCCGACCACGGTCGCCGCTGTTCGGCCATGACCGCCACCGACCTGCGAGCCGAGCGCACCGCCCAGCACGCCGCCGATGACCATGCCGCTTTGCTCCTGGGTCGGAGGCACGGCGCAGCCGGCGAACGCGACGGTGCAGCACAGGATGGTGATGCCGGTGAGTTTGGCATGCATGAGAGCAATCCTCCAGTCAGGGATATCGTATCCAGCATAGGCGCCATTGACCATGTCGTGTTGACCCTCATTAAGGGAGACGTGTTCGTGCATCCCCATTCTTTGTCGCGGGCAACTTCGTCGGCATGCGCTGCCGGTGCAGGGCGAGAGGGCGAAGCGATGCATGCGCCAATTCCGAAAACCTTGAGATAGATCACTTTTATACGGGCTGTTGCGCACCTAAGCTGTAACAAGTACTTTGGTCGAGAATCTCATCCCCGTCGCTCACACACATGTGGAGGTCATCATGCCCATCACCATGTTTTCCGAACCGATTGCGGCGCAGGTATGGCGCAACAAATATCGCCTGGTCGAAGACGGCCATGCCAGCGAGCCTGACATCACCCAGACCTGGTCGCGCGTCGCGCTGGCCTTGTCCAGCCCGGAGACACATCATCGCGACGAATGGCGCGCGCGTTTCGAAGCCGCACTGTCGCATTTCCGCTTCCTGCCGGGAGGCCGCATCCTCGCAGGCGCAGGCAGCGGGCGGCGCGTTACGCTGTTCAACTGCTTCGTGATGGGCTCCTTGCATGATTCCATCGACGGTATCTTTTCGTCGCTGGCGGAAACCATGCTCACCATACAGGCTGGTGGCGGCGTCGGCTGTGATTTCTCCACGCTGCGGCCGGCCGGCATGCAGGCAGCGGGATCGGGCAACATTGCGTCCGGACCGGTGTCCTTCATGCAGGTCTGGGACCAGGCATGCGCCACGCTGGTGTCGACCGGAAGCCGGCGCGGCGCGATGATGGCGACCTTGCGCTGCGACCATCCGGATATCGAACGCTTCATCGATGCCAAGCGCGATCTGCATTCCCTGCAGCACTTCAATCTGTCGGTGCTGATCAGCGACGCATTCATGCGCGCGGTGGAGCAGGATGAGCCGTGGCAACTGGTGTTTCCGCTTGCGGGCAGGGCCGTACCCGCCGGCGCAATGGTATGTGAACGGAAATGGTCGGGGTCATTCGAGACCGAGCAATGCATCGTCCTGCGCACCGTGTCGGCGCGTGCCTTGTGGGAACGTCTGCAGAAGGCTGCGTTCGAATGCGGCGATCCCGGCGTGATCTTCATCGATCGCGTGGAGAGCGAGAACAATCTCTACTACGCTGAAACCATCAGCGCGACCAATCCTTGCGGCGAAGTGCCGCTGCCGCCGCATGGCGCGTGCAATCTCGGCTCCATCAACCTGACGCAGTTCGTGAACGATCCATTCGGTTCGCAACCGCGCCTCGACCTGCAGGGCATCGCCGCCACTGCCGCGATCGCGACGCGCATGCTGGACAATGTGTATGAAGTGTCGACTTTCCCGCTCAAGGCGCAGGAAAAGGTGGCGCACGCCTCGCGCCGCATCGGGCTGGGCATCACCGGGCTGGCCGATGCGCTCGCCATGCTTGGCGTGCGTTACGGCTCCAGCGCATCACTGGATGTTGCGCGCACTGTCATGCAGACGATTTGCCACGCGGCCTATCGGACATCGATCGACCTGGCGCAGGAACGCGGCGCTTTTCCCGAATGCAATCCGCAGAAATACATCGAGGGCGCCTTTGTGCGATCGCTGCCGCGCGACATGGTGGAGGTGATTCGCCACAAGGGCATACGCAACAGTCATCTCACCGCGATTGCGCCGGCGGGATCGATCAGCCTGCTGGCCAACAATGTGTCCAGCGGCGTCGAGCCGATTTATGCAATGCATTATCACCGCAATGTGAGGCAGGCAGACGGCACGACTAGCTCGGTGCCGGTGCGTGACTACGCATGGATGCTGTATCGCAAGCTGCATGGTGAGAATGCGCGTCTGCCGGAGTCCTTTATCGAATCGCGCGACATCGATATGAACGACCAGCTCAGGATGCAGGCTGCACTGCAGAGCTATGTCGACCAGTCGATTTCCAAGACGATCAATCTGCCCCCCGATGCGGATCTCGATGCCTGCATGGGCCTGTTCGGACAGGCGTATCAGCTGGGCCTGAAGGGTTGCACCATGTTCCGTCCTCAAGCGGGAAAAGCCGGCGTATTGTCAACGCAGGGGCTCACGATGACAAACGACAAATCCTGCCCATGAACCATGGAACAGCGGGTTCTTGTCCATAACGCGGACGTCGCCGCCGTCTTCCAGCAGATCGCCGACCTGCTGGAAATCGAGGGCAACAATCCGTTCCGCATTCGCGCCTATCGCAACGCGGCGCGCATGCTGAGCACGCTCGCGCCGAGCGTGCAGACCATGGTGGAAGAAAACCGCGACCTGAAGGAGTTGCCGGGCATCGGCCCCGACCTGGCCGGAAAGATCATCGAAATCGTCGCCACCGGCACCTGCGCCTTGCGAGAACAACTGCGCCAGGAATTGCCGCCGGCAATCCATGAATTGCTCTCCGTTCCCGGTCTCGGGCCGAAACGCGTGAAGACGCTGTACGACGAGCGCAACATCCAGACACTGGACCAGCTCGCGCGGGCGGCACGCGCCGGCGAGATCAGCACCATCCCCGGATTCGGCAAGCGCGCCGAGCAACGCATCCTCGAATCGGTGCAGGCAAAACTGTCCAAGGCCAGGCGCTTCCGCATCGACATGGCGGCCCAGATCGCGGAAGCCCTGGTCGCCTACCTGCGCGCAGGCGAGGACGCCAGGCAGATCGAGATCGCCGGAAGTTATCGGCGCAGGCAGGAAACCGTCGGCGACCTCGACATCGTGATGAGCTCCGCGCGGCCGATCCGCCTGCTGCAGCGATTCGTCGAGTTTGGCGACGTTGCGCAAGTTCAGTCGCATGGCACGACGCGCGCCAGCGTGTTGCTGCGGCAAGGCATCCAGGTCGATGCGCGTGTCGTTGCCGACTCCAGCTTCGGTGCGGCGCTGCATTACTTCACCGGTTCCAAGGCGCACAACATTGCGGTGCGACGACTGGCGCAGGCGCATGGATGGAAGCTGAACGAATACGGCCTCTTCTCGAACGAGCGCCGCATCGCCGGCGAAACGGAAGCGTCGGTTTTCAAGGCCGTGGGCCTGCCGTACATCGAGCCGGAACTGCGCGAGAACCGCGGCGAGATCGAAGCAGCGCAGGCCGGGCATTTGCCGAAGCTGGTCGGCCTGACCGACCTGAAAGGTGACCTGCATGCACACACCAGGGCATCGGACGGCAAGAACAGTCTGCGCGAGATGGCATTGGAGGCGCAGCGGCGCGGCTTTGCCTATCTCGCCATCACCGACCATTCGCAGAAGCTGCGGGTTGCGCATGGCCTCGACAGCGGCGCCCTGGCGAAACAGATCGACGAGATCGATCGCCTCAACGAGGAGCTGTCGGGGATCAGGCTGCTGAAGGGGATAGAAGTCGACATCAACGAAGACGGCACACTCGACATGCCCGACGCCATGTTGGCGCGACTGGATATCGTCATCGGCGCCGTGCACAGCAAGTTCACGCTGCCGCGCGAGCGGCAGACCGAGCGCATCCTGCGCGCGATGGATCATCCCTGCTTCACGCTGCTGGCGCATCCGACCGGGCGCATGATCTTCGAGCGCGACGCGTACGAGGTCGACATGCTGCGCATCATTCGTCATGCAAAGGAGCGCGGCTGTTTCCTGGAACTGAACGCGCAGCCGGAACGCCTCGACATGACCGACACCTATTGCCTCGCAGCCAAGCGCGAGGGCGTGCTCGTGAGCATCGGTTCGGACGCGCACAGCGTGTTCGATTTCGATGACCTGCGTTTCGGCGTCGGGCAGGCAAGGCGCGGCTGGCTGGAGAAGAAGGATGTACTCAACACGCGGCCGCTCGGCGCGCTGATGGAGTTGCTGGGCCGGACCAGGCTCGCCGCGTTGTCAACCTGAGATCGACGCTTTAGGGAGATGAAAATGGCAGCAAAGAGCTTGTTGTTCCATGAACAGGCGCGCGCCAAGTTGTGCGCCGGCCTGAACATCCTGGCCGATGCCGTCAAGGTCACGCTCGGTCCGAAAGGCCGGACGGTTGCGCTTGGCAATCCCTACGGCCCGCCGACCATCATCAATTCGGGCGTGATCGTGGCGAGGGAAATCTCGCTGCCTGATCCGTTCGAGAATGTCGGCGCGCAAATGGCGCGCGAAGTCGCGGCGAAGACCTCGGAGATGGCGGGCGACGGCACCACCACGGCAACGGTGCTGGCGCAGGCCATTGTGCAGCAAGGCATGAAATATGTCGCCGCCGGCTTCGATCCGATGGACCTCAAGCGCGGCATCGACGCCGCCGTGGAAGCCGTGGTCGCACGCCTGAAACAGAATTCGCGGAAGGTCAGCTCGAATCAGGAAACGGTGCATGTCGGTACCATCTCCTCCAACGGCGATGCATCCATCGGCGAGATGATCGCGCAGGCGATGGAACGCGTAGGCCGCGACGGCGCCATCAAGACAGAAGAAGGGCGCGGCATGAAGAACGAGCTGGAAGTGGTCGAAGGTCTGCAATTCGACCGCGGTTACCTGTCGCCGTATTTCATCAACGAGGAAGAAAAAGGCCGCGCCGTGCTCGATGATGCGCTGATCCTGATCTATGAAAAGCAGATTGCCTCGATCAATGCCTTGCTGCCGGCGCTGGAGCACGTCGTCAAGGCGGGCCAGCCGCTGCTCTTGATCGCCGAGGATATCAGCGGCGATGCGCTCGCCACGCTGGTGCTCAACTCCCTGCGCGGCGCATTGAAGGTGTGCGCGGTCAAGTCGCCGGGCTTTGGCGATAACCGCAAGGCACAGCTCGAAGACATCGCCATTGTCACCGGCGCAAAAGTGATCTCGGAAGAATCGGGCCTGTCGCTCGAAAAAATCTCTCCTCAGGACTTCGGCCACGCAAGACGCATCGAAGCAGACCGCGATGCCACCACCCTGATCGGCGGTGCGGGCGATCCGGAAAGGATACAGCAGCGCATCGCGCAGATCCGGCAGGAGATCGAGCGATCTGCCGGCGCCTACGAACGCACGCGCCTGGAAGAGCGCGCCGCCAAGCTGGCCGGCGGCGTGGCGCTGATCAAGATCGGTGCATCCACCGAGACCGAGCTGAAGGAAAAGAAATCGCGCGTGGAAGACGCGCTGCATGCGACCCGCGCCGCGGTGGAGGAAGGCATCTCGGCTGGCGGCGGCGTGGCCTTGCTGCGCGCGCGACCTGCGCTCGACGGCCTCAAGCTGGGCAATCTGGCCCAGGAATCGGGCGCCAGGATCGTGCATCGCGCGTTGGAAGAACCTTTGCGGCAAATCCTGAAGAATGCCGGCAAGGACCCGGATGTGATTGTCGAAGACGTCGCCGCCGGCACCGGCAGCTTCGGCTACAACGCGGCGACCGAGGAATACGGCGACATGATGGCCATGGGCGTCATCGACCCGACCAAGGTCACGCGCCTGGGCCTGCAAAACGCGGCGTCGATTGCCGGCCTGATTCTCACCACCGATTGCATCGTCGTCGAGCGCCCGGGCACGGTGGAACACGGCGGAGAAATGGCGGGACTGGGAATGTGAGCGCTAGAATGTCGGTTGCAGCAGAGTTTCCTGCATTGCACAGACATCCGACCAGCCGAACCATCCCCATGCAGAACGCACAACAGCATCGAGAAGAGCAGCACTGGAACCAGCACAAGCTCAGTACGGAGGTCCGCGCGCCGGAAGCGCGGCTTTGGCGTTATGACAAGCCTGCGGTGGTTCTCGGCCGCTCGCAACATGCCATGATGCAAACGGAGGCGGCCATCGCATCCGCCGGTATTGACGTCATTGCGCGCGACGCCGGTGGCGGCGCGGTGCTCGTCGGCCCCTGGATGCTGAGCGCATCCGTCGTCCTTCCCGCGGCGCATCCGCTGGTGACGCTCAGTACGGCGAAAAGCTATCAGTGGATCGGCGATGTGTATGCATCGGCGCTCGACGCGATCGGCATCGCGACGCAGGTTCTCACGCCTGACGAGGCGCATGCATGGAAGCAGGACAATCGCGCTTCCTCGGTCGCATGGGCCTGCTTCGGCGGCCTCTCGCCGGGCGAGGTGGTGATCGACGGGCGGAAGATCGTCGGCTTCGCGCAGGTGCGCAAGCGCAACGGCATCCTGCTGGTCGCCGGCCTGCTGCTGCAGAACCCCGACTGGGCAGCGCTGTGTGAGGCGATGGGAAGACCGCAAGAGGATGCCGCGACCCTGGCCCGCTGCACCACATCCTGCGCCGAGCAATTGGGCCGTCATGTCGCCGCGGCAGACATCGCCGATGCGCTCGAACTGTCGCTCAAGCAGGTAATCGGCGCCGATCCGGATTGAAAATCCGTCACACTCGTCTTTCCCGGGATCAAAACCCGGCGCGCTGCGGACTGTTAAAATCGGAGGGCGTTCCTTCTTCTACCACCGCCTGCCATGCCATCGCACCCATCGCTGCATCTTCCGGCTTTCTTCGGCAAACGCGCAGTTCGCCGTTCGCTCATCACGGCGGGCGCCGCCCTTTTTCTGTACAGCCTGTTCGGCTTTGCCATCCTGCCGGCGATCGTCAAATCGAAACTGGAAAAAATCGCCGCGGAACAGCTGCATCGCCAGCTCACGGTCGGCGCGGTCGAAGCCAATCCGTTCACGCTGGTCGTGAACGTCCGCGACCTGAAACTGCGCGAGCCGGGCAGCGATGTCGTGTTCGCCTCCTTCGAGACGCTGACGCTCAATCTGGCCACCGAGTCCGTGTTGCGGCTGGCGCCGGTCGTGCAGCAAGTGCTGCTGACGAAGCCTTATGTCCACCTGGCGCGCGAGCAGGCGCATCGCTACAACATCGACGATATCCTCGCGCTGATTGCAAGCCAGCCGCCAGCGCCGGAACCGGCGCGTTTTTCGGTCAACAACATCCAGCTGCAACAGGGCCGCATCGAGTTCGAGGACAAGCCGGTCAAGACCACGCACACCGTGAGCGACATCCAGCTCGGCGTGCCTTTCATATCCTCGCTTCCATCGCAGGTGCAGGTATTCGTGGAACCGCTCTTGAGCGCGAACGTCAACGGCACGCCGCTGCTGGTGCAAGGCAAGGCACGCCCCTTTGCCGATCCGCGCGACGCGGTGGTGGATTTCGGCCTGCATGACCTTGACCTGACGCGCTACCTGGAGTACCTGCCTTTCAAGCCGCGCTTCAAGGTGCCCGGCGCCCGGCTGGACATGCAATTGAGCGCAAGCTTCCGCCAGCCGAAGGGCGCGGCCCCGACCGTCTTGCTGCGCGGCGGCGCGACGCTGAAGTCCCTGCGCGTCAACACCCTGGACGGCAAGCAGGTCGTCAAGCTGCCGGAACTGACGGTGACGCTGCATGATACGGACGTGTTCAGCAATCGCATCGACCTGGCACGCGTGCTGTTGAAAGGGCTGGAAGCCGATATGGCGCGCGAGCGCGATGGCCAGCTCAGTCTGCTGCAGCTGCTGCCCGCCTCGGCGCCATCGGGCACGTCCCCATCCGGAACCGGCAAACCGACGCCCGGCATCACCCTCGGCGAGCTGGAAATCCGCGATGCAAGCCTGCGTTACACGGACGAGCACGCATCGCGTCCCAAGCATGCCGGTGTGGAGAAGCTGGACCTGATGCTGCGCAAGATGGCCATCGACACCAAGCAGCGCAGCGTCTCGGTTGGCGAAGTGAGGTCGGGCAGCGCCGGCTTCCTGCTGCGCCAGGACAAGGCTGCTGCACCCGCTGCGCCGGTGTCTGAATCGGCGGCGAAATCCGGGCAGGGAGCGGACAAGCCCTATGCGATCAAGGTGGATCGCATCGACCTGCAGAACTGGACCGCGCGCCTCGAAGATCGCAGCGAGGGGCAGCCCACGGTGACCACGCTGGCGCCGCTCAGCCTGTCGGTGCAGGGATTCTCGACCGCATCCGCAACGCCCGCCGATGTGAATCTGAAAGCCGCCGTCAACAAGAGCGGCCGGCTGGATGTGAGCGGCGGGATCGTTCTCGCCCCCTTCAAGGCCGACCTCGCACTCAAGGCGAAGGAAGTCGATCTGCTGCCCCTGCAGCCCTACATCGCCGACCGGATCAACCTGCGCCTGACGCGCGCGGCCCTGAGCGGCAACGGCAAGCTCACCTTGAATGTAGCCGAAAGCGGCGCGTGGAAAGGCGATTTCAAGGGCGACATGACGCTGGGCAACCTCGCCACCGTCGACAAGCTCAACGGCAACGATTTCTTGCGCTGGAAATCGCTGTTCGCCGGCGGCATCGACCTGCGCCTTGAACCGCTTGCCGTGAAAGTGGACCAGCTCGCCTTGTCGGATTTTTTTGCGCGCGTCATTATCGATCCGAGCGGCCGCATCAATTTGCAGGACATCGTGCGCGATACGTCCGGCGCCCACAAGAGCCTGACCGAGGAAGCAGCCCCGGCGGCAAAGCCGGTAGCGACCGCCAGGAGCGAGGCGCGGGCCGCAGGAAAAATGCCGCCGATCATGATCCGCAAAGTGACGCTGCAAGGCGGGCGTGTGCGCTTCACCGACAATTTCATCCAGCCGCACTACAGCGCGACGCTCAATAATTTCGGCGGCGCCGTGACCGAGCTGTCGTCCGACCCCGGCAGCAGTGCCGGCCTCGACCTTCACGGCGACGTCAACAACGCGCCACTGGCCGTGACCGGCCGCATCAATCCGCTCAAGGGCGATCTGTTCCTCGATCTCAAGGCGAACGTGCGCGGCATGGAGCTGGCGCCGCTGTCCGCCTATTCCGGCAGGTATGTCGGCTACGGCATCGAGAAAGGCAAGCTGTCCTTCGAGGCGGCGTATCGTGTCGACAAGCGCGTTCTCTCGGCCGAGAACCGCCTGATCCTCGATCAGCTTACCTTCGGCGACAAGGTCGACAGCCCGACCGCGACCAAACTGCCGGTGCATTTCGCGGTGGCGCTGCTGCGTGACCGCAACGGCGTGATCGACGTCAACCTGCCGATCGGCGGCTCGCTGGACGACCCGCAGTTTTCCGTTGGCGGCGTCATCGTCAAGGTCATCGTCAACATCATCACCAAGGCCGTCACCAAGCCTTTCGCACTGATCGGCGCGCTCTTCGGCGGCGGCGAGGAGCTGTCCTCGCTCGCTCTTGGTCCCGGCAGCGCCGCCATCCCGCCCGCCGCGGAAGCCAAGTTGACCTCCTTGTCCAAGGCATTGACTGACCGCCCGGCGCTGAAGCTGGAAATTGCCGGAAGAGTGAACCCCGAAGCCGACCGCGACGGCCTCAAGCGCGCATCCGTCACGCGCAAGGTGCGTGCGCTCAAGATGAAGGACTTGCAAGCCCGCGGCGAAACGCCCGAGCCGGGCAGCGTGGTGGTCAGCGCCGGCGAATATCCCGAGCTGCTGACCCGGGCCTACCGCGATGAAAAATTCCCCAAGCCGCGCAACCTGGTGGGCTTGCCCAAGAGCCTGCCGGTGGAAGAAATGGAGAAGCTGATGATCGCCAATGCGGAAATCAGCGACGACGATCTCGTCACGCTTGGCAACCGGCGCGCGATGGCGGTGAAGACCTGGCTGCACAGTCACGGCCAGGTCAGTGACGATCGCATGTTCATTCTGGCGCCCAAGGTGGGCACAGAAGGAGGCAGCGCAAGCGGCGTGGATTTCTCGCTGCGCTAGGGCCGATCACGGTGCGTCGGGCACCGTGATCTTAGTGCGACATGAACACCGGAATCGTCATCGATTGCAGCATGGTCCGCGTCACGCCGCCGAGCAGGATTTCGCGGAAGCGCGAATGCCCGTAGCATCCCATCACCAGCATGTCCGAGCCGAGATCGGCGGCAAGCGACAGCAAGGCTTCGCCGACATCGATTTCCGTCCTCTGCTGCGTGATTTCCACCTTGATGTCGTGTCGCGCGAGAAACAGGCCGATATCGGCGCCGGGTTGCTCGCCGTGCGCATCCGGCAGCTCGGAAGGATTGAGTACCGCCACATGCACGATCTTCGCGCGCCGCAGAAGGGGAATCGCGCTATGCACCGCGCGCGTGGATTCGGCGCTCGCATTCCATGCGATCAGCACGTTGTCGCCGGTCTGCTTCAGTTCGGTCGCATACGGAATCATCAGCACCGGACATCCGCAATTCATCGCCACGTACTCGGGGAAGTTCCCGTACAGCATCGGCGAAGGCTCGTCCGGATCGATCTGGCCGATCACCGCGAGGTCGCTGTAGCGTCCCTGCACGCTGATGCCGCCCAGCGGCTCGTCGTCGACCAGGCGTCGCTCGCGGGACGCGACGCCGGCGGCACTGGCGAGCGATTCGAAGCGATCGAGCGCATGGTTGGCCCGGTCCTGGGCGATCTTCAGGTACTTGTCCACATAGGGGTCGACCTGGCCGAAGGCCATCGATTCATAGGCAATTTTCGAGACGCCGGTGACGGCCGCGCCGACCAGGTGCGCGCCTTCCGCGATCGCCAGGCTGGCTGCGATATTGACTCGGGCGTCCAGGTGACTGGAACCATCCACATGAACCAGAATGGTTTTGTAGGGCATGTTTTCCTCCCGCGGAAATGAGGGCGCCGGCATGTTGCCGGACAGACTGCGCGCCGGTATTGCGCTGCCACTATCAAGCTATGCGCTGTCCGGCGTTTTTTCAATCAAGCGGCCGGCGGATACGGTACCAAGTTGGCGGGAACTTATTTCATATCAAGCCCAGGGCAGGAGATGCGTCTCCTGCCCCAGCTTCGTTTAGGCTGCCTGCGGCACCCGGAAGAATCCGGCCTTGTCGCCTTGCTCCAGCTTGCCGTACGCACGATTGATGCCGCTGATCACGGCGAGGACGGATGCGGTGACGATGTTCTGGTGCATGCCGACGCCGAAGGTGCTGCCCGGCATGCCATCCGCCACGACTTCCACATAGGCAACCGCAGTCGCATCCGCGCCGTGTCCGACTGCCCGTTCTTCATAGGCGTGCAGTCTGGCGGGAACGCGCAAGGCATGCAGCAGCGCGTCGATCGGGCCGTTGCCTTCGCCGCGCAGCGTGATTTCCTGCTCGAACAGTTTCACCGTCAGCTCCACGCCCTGCTGCTGCGCATGTTCGAACAAGTGGTGGCTCACATACCGCAGCGGCTCGACCGACTCCAGGTATTCCTCGCGGAACAAGGTCCAGATATCCTGCGCGCTGACTTCCTGTCCGGTCATGTCGGTCAGCTTCTGCACGGCGCTGCTGAATTCCACCTGCAGGCGGCGCGGCATCGCCAGCCCGTATTCCGCTTCCAGCAGATAGGCAACGCCGCCTTTGCCGGACTGGCTGTTGACACGGATGATGGAGTCGTAGGTGCGCCCGAGATCGGCCGGATCGATCGGCAGGTAGGGAACATTCCACACCGCATCCGGCGCTTGCACGGCGAAGCCCTTCTTGATCGCATCCTGATGCGATCCGGAGAAGGCGGTAAACACCAGGTCGCCGACATAGGGATGGCGCGGATGAATCGGCAATTGGGTGCAATGCTCGACCGTGCGCGCGACTTCATTGATGGCCGAGAAGTCGAGGCCGGGATGCACGCCTTGCGTGTACAGGTTCAGCGCGAGCGTGACGAGGTCCACGTTGCCGGTGCGTTCGCCGTTGCCGAACAGGCAGCCTTCGACCCGGTCGGCGCCGGCCATGACCGCCAGTTCGGCGGCCGCCACGGCAGTGCCGCGGTCATTGTGCGGATGCACGCTCAGCACGATGGAATCGCGGCGCGCGAGATGCCGATGCATCCACTCGATCTGGTCGGCATAGATGTTGGGCGTTGCCAGCTCGACGGTGGCGGGCAGATTGATGATCACCTTGCGTTGCGGCGTCGCGTCCCATACGTCCACGACGGCGTCGCACACTTCCTTCGCGAATTCCAGTTCGGTGCCGCTGAAAGTCTCCGGGCTGTACTGGAAAATCCACTCCGTATCAGGCTGCTGTGCGGCGAGTTGGCGGATCAGTTGCGCACTGCTGACGGCGACTTCCTTCACGCCCGCCTTGTCGAGGCCGAACACCGTTTCGCGAAAATTCGGCGAGGTCGCGTTGTACAGATGGACGATGGCGCGGCGCGCGCCGCGCAGCGATTCCATGGTGCGTTCGATCAGATGGTCGCGCGCCTGCGTCAGCACTTCGATGGTGACATCGGCGGGAATTTCATTGTTCTCGATCAGGCTGCGCACGAAGGCAAAATCGGTGTCCGAGGCGGACGGAAAGGCGACTTCGATTTCCTTGAAGCCGATGGCAACCAGCGTGCGGAACATGCGCATCTTGCGCTCGACATTCATCGGCTCGAACAGGGCCTGGTTGCCGTCGCGCAGATCGGTCGACATCCAGATCGGCGGTGCGCTGATGACACGGTCAGGCCAGGTGCGGTCGGTGAGTTTGATCGGGGAAAAGGATCGGTACTTGCTTGCGGGATTTTTCAACATGCGGTTCTCCATTGCATTCAACTTCGATAAATTTGACTGGTGGTGGCGAAGTGGCTGCCAGGCTGCCACGGACGCGTGGCCTGGCAACCGGGCAGTAGTCGTAGCGTGATCAAAGCAGGATGAAAGAGGTACATGGCATTTCTCGCAAAAGTTGGACAAAGAACTTGCATCCTGTTTCTGGAACAGGTGCACAGAGGGCCGACAGGGAAGGGGGAAGTTTTATGCGCGCGGGACGCGCAGTAGCAGACCCAGCTCGGAGCGAGCTGCCAGGCAGGAAAGAAGGATGGTCTGCGACGTGAACATTCGACCAATCTAAGTCAAGGGAGGCAAAGGTGTCAAGCCTTTCGAAAGCGATTCGTGCGTTTCGACAGCCTGCGTTTCAACAGCCTGCTATAGTGCCATTCTTGCCCAAGCCCTACGCAGAAACCGATGAGAGCCATTCCGACATTCTCCGTTGCCCGCCTGCCCGAAATTCGCTTCGGCGCCGGGCGCTTGAAGGAAACCGCCGAGGTCGCCGCACAGTACGGCAGCAAAGCCTTGCTGGTGACTGGCGGCAGGTCATTCGTGTCCACGCCGCACTGGCAGCAGTTGCAGGACGCGTTGAAAGCAAAAGGGATCGCGTGGGAATGGCTGCAGGTGACCCAGGAGCCCTCGCCGCACCTGGTGGATGAGGCTGTGGCGAAATACCTCAAGGCCGGGATTCAGGTCGTGGTCGGCGTCGGCGGCGGCAGTGCGCTGGATGCGGCCAAGGCCATCGCGGGCTTGCTGATCAGCGGACATTCCGTGATGAACTATCTGGAGGGCGTCGGCCACGGCATGGTCTATGAAGGTCCTGCGCTGCCTTTCATCGCCGTGCCCACCACCGCCGGTACCGGCAGCGAGGCGACCAAGAATGCCGTGCTCAGCCTGCAAGGCGATACCGGTTTCAAAAAATCCTTCCGCCACGATGCGCTGGTGGCACGCGTCGCGATTGTCGACCCTGACCTGCTCGCATCCTGCCCGCAGAATCTGATCGCGGCCAACGGCATGGATGCCTTTACGCAGTTGCTGGAATCCTATGTATCGCTCAACGCCAGCCCGTTCACCGACGCGCTTGCCTGGTCCGGGCTGGAAGCATTTCGAGATGGCTTCTGGACAGCATGGGACCCTGCGCACCCGCATCGGTGCGAAGGCTTGTCTTCCATTGCCTACGCTTCGCTGCTCTCGGGAATCACGCTGGCGCAGGCCGGCCTCGGCTCGGTGCACGGATTGGCCGCACCGCTGGGCGCCTACTTTCCGATTCCGCACGGCGTCGCCTGCGGCACGCTGGTCGCGGAAGCGACGGCGGTGAACATTCATGCACTGCGCGCGCGCGACCCGCATGCGCGCACCCTGAGAAAATATGCGCAAGTCGGGCGCCTGTTGTCGGGCGTTCAAGGCAATGACGACAATGCCGCTGCCGACATGCTGGTGCGCCTTCTGCATTCCTGGGCGGAACGTCTGAAGCTGCCGCGTCTCAGCGCATTCGGCATGAGTGCGGAACAGGTCGACAAGGTAGTCGAGAATTGCCGCGGCGGCAGCATGCGCACCAATCCGATCCTGCTGAATTACGAAGAGCTGGCGCAATTGCTGCTCGCACGGCTGTGACAAAATACCGGTATTGCCAATCGCAAGTTCAGAGCCGGATGACATCATCCCTCATTTTCCATGGCCATCCATTTTGATCTGACCGACCTTCGCCTGTTCGCCAACATCGCCGAGGAAAACAGCCTCACGCGCGGCGCGGAACGTTCCCACATGTCGCTGCCGGCAGCCAGTACCCGCATCAAGAACCTGGAAGACAGCGTTGGCGCGAAGCTGCTGATCCGCACCAGCCAGGGCGTCACGCTCACGCCGCCGGGGCAGGCTTTCCTGCATCACGCGCGCCTGGTCCTGCAGCAGCTCGAATACCTGCGCAGCGAGCTGCAGGAATATGCGCAAGGCATGAAAGGCCATGTGCGGGTGTTTGCGAATACCACGGCGATGACCGAATTCCTGCCGGCGATACTGCCGGCCTTCCTTGCGAGCCATCCTGATGTCAGCGTCGATTTGCGCGAGCGACTCAGCCATGACATCGTGCGCGCGGTGAGCGAAGGCAAGACCGATATCGGTATCGTTGCCGGCAATGTGCGTACCGAAGGTTTGGAGGTGCTGCCTTATCGCGAAGACCGGTTGGTACTGGTGTCCGCATTGGCGCATCCGCTGGCGCATTTGAATGTGACGAGCTTCGAGAATACGCTGGACTACGATCACGTCGGCTTGCACGAGTCGAGTGCGATCCATGCCTTCGTCAACCGTGCGGCGGATGAATTGAGCAGGACGATGAAGACGCGCATTCGCGTCGGCAACTTCGAGGCGGTTTGCCGGATGGTGGAGGCGAATGTGGGGATCGGCATGCTGCCGGAGTCTGCGGCGCGGAGGCATGCGAAAACGATGGCGATCCGGATCGTTCAGTTGAGCGATGAGTGGGCGTTGCGGAAGTTGCAGATTTGCGTGAGGAGCATGCAGTTGTTGCCGCATTTTGCGCGGGATTTGGTGGAGATGCTGGTGGAGGATAGTGAGAGGCAGGGGGAATGAGGTTTCGGCCTTCACTGGCGTTCTTTCTTCTTGTCTCTCTTCGGTGATGCAATGCCTTGTTTTCTCCGTTGTGACTTGCCGGGGGCGGCCCGGCGGCCGCTCACTTTCTTTGCTTCGCCAAAGAAAGTAAGCAAAGAAAGGCGACCGCGGTGAGATGCCCCTTCGGGGTTCCCGGCAAATGGGGCGCCGAAGCGGGAAGCGAAACCAACTCGCCTTCGGCTCAAACATGTTTCGCTTCTTTATCCACTTCGGCGCCCCATTTGCCGGCAGCTCACAGCGGGAAAGGCAACAGCCTCTTTGCGCGGCGTGAGTCTGATGGCGTCTTCATTTTCTTTGTGTTTTGACAACCTGCTTTTTCTTTTCCTTCCCTAGGGTTAATCCCAGCCAAAGTCCGCCTTTCGGATTTCCAAATTGTGCCCCTGGGGCACTTCCTTCAGACTAAGCCTGTCCTTTCGTCAATCCGCGCTTCTTCGTCGATTGTCATGATGAAAGGCACGAATTCCAGCGGCGGGGCGCTTTTGCGCTCGCCCATTCCCAACCATTGACAGCAATCGACACGCTCATGGACATGCCATATTTGCGTGAATGGCTCGGCCGGACCGAGACGTATCACGATGAAATCACCCGTACGCCGATCACGGCCTTGTCGGCGACTCTCGATCGGGACGACGCGCCGCCGGGCAAGGGTGAGGCGCTGCCGCCGCTGTGGCACTGGCTGTATTTCCTGCCGGTACATCGCCAGTCGGAGCTCGGGCCGGATGGACATGCCGCGCGCGGCGGATTTCTGCCGCCGGTGCCGCTGCCGCGCCGGATGTGGGCGGGCGGTCGTTTGCAATTCCATCATCCGCTGCGTCTGGCCGATGCGATCACGCGTGAGTCGCGCATCGTTGACGTCAGCTACAAGGAAGGCCGCACCGGCCCGCTGGTGTTCGTGCTGGTGCGCCATGAGATCAGCAATGCCGACGGCGTCGCGCTGACGGAAGAACATGACATCGTCTATCGCGACAATCCGAAACCCGATGATCCGGCACCGAAGCCGATTGCGGCGCGCAACGATCACGACTGGATGCGCGAGATCCGCCCGGATGACGTGCTGCTGTTCCGCTATTCCGCGCTGACCTTCAATGGCCATCGCATTCATTACGACCGTCGCTATGTGACGGAAGTGGAAGGTTATCCAGGTCTGGTCGTGCACGGACCGCTGATCGCGACCCTGCTGATGGACCTGTTGCGGCGCAACCTGCCGGAGGCTGTGGTCGCACAGTTCTCTTTCCGCGCCATCAAGCCCTTGTTCGACACCGCGCCGTTTTTCGTGTGCGGCAAGCTCGACAACGACGGCAAGACGGTGCTGTTGTGGGCCAAGGATGCGACGGGCGCGCTGACCATGGATGCGAGCGCGACGCTCGTGCAAGTACAGAATTGAATCAAAGGAAAGAATCGATGTTGCAAGCGACTGATCAATACCAGGATGTACGCGATGCGGTGCGCGATTTGTGCGCCGAATTCCCGGCGGAATATTTTCGCAAGATCGACGAGGCGCGCGGCTATCCCGAGGAATTCGTCAATGCGCTGACCAAGGCAGGCTGGCTGGCCGCGCTGATTCCGCAGGAATACGGCGGCTCCGGCCTCGGCCTGACCGAGGCCTCGGTGATCATGGAAGAGATCAACCGCTCGGGCGGCAACTCCGGTGCCTGCCACGGCCAGATGTACAACATGGGCACGCTGCTGCGCCACGGTTCGGAAGAACAGAAGCGCAAGTATTTGCCGAAGATCGCCAGCGGCGAACTGCGCCTGCAATCGATGGCGGTGACCGAGCCGACCACCGGCACCGACACCACAAAGATCAAGACGGTGGCGGTGAAGAAGGACGACCGCTATGTAGTCAACGGGCAGAAGGTGTGGATCTCGCGCGTGCAGCATTCCGACCTGATGATCCTGCTGGCGCGCACCACGCCGCTGGCGGACGTAAAGAAGAAATCGGAAGGCATGTCCATCTTCATCGTCGACCTGCATGACGCGATCGGCAAGGGGCTGTCGGTGCAGCCGATTCTCAACATGGTCAACCACGAGACCAACGAGCTGTTCTTCGAGAATCTTGAAATTCCGGCGGAGAACCTGATTGGCGAGGAAGGCAAGGGCTTCAAGTACATCCTCGACGGCTTGAATGCGGAACGCACGCTGATCGCCGCCGAATGCATCGGCGATGGCTACTGGTTCATCGACAAGGTCACGAAGTACGTGAACGAGCGCATGGTGTTCGGCCGACCGATCGGACAGAACCAGGGCGTGCAATTCCCGATCGCGAAAGCCTATGTCAACCTGGAAGCGGCCAACCTGATGCGCTTCAAGGCTTGCCAGTTGTTCGACGCGCACAAGGCCTGCGGCGCGGAAGCGAACATGGCGAAGATGCTGGCGGCCGACGCATCCTGGGAAGCGGCCAACGCCTGTCTGCAATACCACGGCGGCTTCGGCTTCGCCTGCGAATACGACGTGGAACGCAAGTTCCGCGAGACCCGCCTGTATCAGGTCGCGCCGATCTCGACCAACCTGATCCTGTCCTATGTTGCCGAGCACGTGCTTGGATTGCCGCGTTCGTTCTGAGGAGTCAGCATGCGACCACTTGATGGAATCACAGTCGTCACTCTCGAACATGCAATCGCCGCGCCGTTCTGCACGCGTCAACTGGCCGACCTCGGCGCGCGCGTGATCAAGGTCGAGCGCCCCGGCGTCGGCGACTTCGCGCGGGCCTACGATACCCGCGTGCACGGCCTTGCTTCGCATTTCGTCTGGACCAATCGCTCCAAGGAAAGCCTGACGCTCGACGTCAAGCACCTGGAAGCCGGCGTCATCCTCGACAAGCTCCTGCGCGAGGCCGACGTGCTGGTGCAGAACCTCGCGCCCGGCGCTGCCGAGCGGCTCGGCTTGTCCTACGAAGCCTTGCAGGAAAAATTTCCGCGCCTGATCGTCTGCGACATTTCCGGCTATGGCAACGACGGCCCGTACCGCGACAAGAAAGCCTACGACCTGCTGATCCAGAGCGAGGCGGGCTTCCTGTCGATCACCGGATCGAAGAACGAACCGGCCAAGGCAGGCTGCTCGATTGCCGACATCGCCGCCGGCATGTACGCATATACCAACATCCTCGCGGCATTGCTCCAGCGCGGCAAGACCGGACGCGGTTGCCACATCGACGTCTCCATGCTGGAAGGCATGGCCGAGTGGATGAGCTATCCGCTGTATTACGCCTACGACGGCGCCGAGCCGCCGCCGCGCGCGGGCGCCTCGCACGCGACGATTTACCCGTATGGCCCGTTCCCGACCGGCGACGGCAAGACGGTGATGCTCGGTCTTCAGAACGAACGCGAATGGATGGTGTTTTGCGACAAGGTGCTGCAGCAGCCTGCGCTGGCGACGGACCCGCGCTTCTTCACGAATTCCGCCCGCAGCGCGGCACGCGCCGAACTGCGCGCGATCATCGTCGAGGTATTTTCCAGGCTGACCGCGGAACAGGTGATCGAGCGTCTCGACGCCGCGCAGATCGCCAACGCGCACATGAACGACATGCACGACCTGTGGCAACACCCGCAACTGAAGGCGCGCCAGCGCTGGGTCGAGGTGGATACACCGGCCGGAAAGATTCCGGCGCTGCTGCCGCCCGGCGTTCCCGACGCGTACGAGCCGCGCATGGATGCCGTACCGGCACTCGGTGAGCACACCGAGGCGATCCTGGCTGAGCTGGGTTATGACGACAAGGCGATTGCCGCACTGAAGCAAGAGAAGGCGATCTAGGACAGACACATCGAACAAGGAAAGTAACCGCATGAGCAATCACCCCAGCAAATCGCTTGCCGCCTTCGCCGCCACCCTGCGTTTTGAAGACATCCCCGCGCATGTGTTGCGCCGCGCGGAAGACTTGTTCCTCGACTGGTTCGGCTCCGCATTGGCGGGCAAGGGCGCGCGGCCAGTGGAAATCATTGAGCGCTTTGCCCTGCAGATGGCATCGAGCAACGGCGAGTCCGAAGTGCTGATCTCGCGCCGCCGCACCACGCCAATGTTCGCGGCCATGGTCAACGCTGCCGCATCGCATTTTGTCGAGCAGGATGATGTGCATAACGGCTCGGTATTTCATCCGGCGACCGTCGTGTTTCCGCCGGCGCTCGCGGTCGCGCAATCGCTCGGCTGCTCCGGCCGCGATCTGCTCGTCGCTGCGGTGGCGGGCTATGAAGTTGGCATCCGCGTCGGCGAATTTCTCGGCCGCTCGCATTACCGGATCTTCCATACCACCGGCACGGCCGGCAGCGTCGCGGCCGCTGCTGCAGTCGGCCGCCTGCTGCAATTGACGCCCGAGCAGATGCTCGACGCAATTGGTTCCGCAGGCACGCAAGCCGCCGGACTATGGGAGTTCCTGCGTGACGCTGCCGATTCCAAGCAGTTGCACACGGCGCATGCGGCAACATCCGGACTGATGGCGGCCTATCTTGCCAAGGATGGCTTCACTGGCGCCAAACATATTCTCGAAGGGAAGCAGGGCATGGCGGCCGGCATGTCGAGCGATGCCGATCCGGCGCGACTGACGGATCGCCTCGGCGAACGCTGGGCACTGGCGGAAACCTCCTTCAAGTTCCATGCATCCTGCCGTCATACGCATCCGGCCGCCGACGCGCTGCTGCAGGTGATGCAGCAGCACCAGTTGGCGCCGCAGCAAGTCGCGCGCGTCACCGCGCATGTGCATCAGGGAGCGATCGACGTGCTCGGTCCGGTCGTCAACCCGCAGACCGTGCATCAGGCCAAGTTTTCGATGGGAACCGTGCTCGGCCTGATTGCACAATTCCAGCGCGCCGGGCTGAAGGAATTCGAGGAGGCTTATAACGACCCGCGCATCGCGGAATTCCGCGGCAAGGTGCACATGGAGCTCGACAGCGAAGTCGATAGCGCCTATCCGGTGCGCTGGATCGGCAAAGTCACCGTGGAGACGGTCGACGGCCGCCGCTTGCATGGCCGCGTCGACGAGCCGAAGGGCGACCCCGGCAACACGCTGAGCCGCGAAGAGTTGGAGCAGAAGGCCTTGCATCTTGCGGACTTCAGTCATGCCGCGACGGAAGACGAGATGGGCGCGGTGTTCCGGCGCATCTGGAACCTGGCGCAGCCGGGCAAGATCGAGCGCTTCTTTGCGTGAGGGCGAACAAAGCATGAAAAAGACCCTGGCGCGTTCCTATCTCTTCGTTCCCGGCGATCGTCCCGAGCGCTTCGACAAGGCATGTGCCGCCGGCGCGCATGCGGTGATTATCGACCTTGAGGACGCCGTACCGCCCGCTGGCAAGCAGGCGGCGCGCGCCGCCGTGGCAGCCTGGGTTTCGCCTTCTCATCCGGTGCTGGTGCGCGTCAATGGCGCGGCGAGCGAATGGTTTGCGGACGATCTCGTCCTGTGCGACTTGCCCGGTGTGGCCGGGATCGTGCTGCCCAAGGCGGAGAACCCGCAGGACATCGCGCAACTGGTCGCGGCGGGCGCAAAGCGCGTGCTGCCGCTGATCGAAACAGCACAAGGCGTATGGAATGCCCACGCTCTGGCGACGGCGCCCGGCGTGCAGCGGCTCATGTTCGGTTCGATCGATTTCCAGCTCGATGCCGGTATCGACGGCGATGTCGATGAATTGCTGTATGTGCGCTCGCAACTGGTCCTGGTGTCGCGCGTCGCCGGCATTCAGCCGCCGGTCGACGGCGTGACCACTGCCCTCGACGATCCCGAGCAATTGCGCAAAGACACGCAACGCGCGCGCCGGCTCGGCTTCGGCGGAAAGCTGTGCATTCACCCGAAGCAGGTGGAGAGGGTGAACAGGCATTTCCTGCCGAGCGAGGAAGACGTCGCCTGGGCGCGACGCGTGTTGCAGGTAGCCGCCGATGCGCAAGGCGCGGCGGTTGCACTGGACGGAAAGATGGTGGATCTCCCGGTGATCCGCAAGGCCGAGGAGATTGTCAGCGAAGTGGAAAGACGCTAGCGGTATTTCAATAACGAAGGAGACGATAATGCAGAAAACCCGTTTGACACTGATTGCCGTGACCGCGCTTGCGCTGTCCGGAAGCGCCATGGCGCAAGCACCCATCGTGATCAAGTTCAGCCACGTGGTGGCCAACGATACGCCGAAAGGCAAGGGCGCAGACCGCTTCAAGGAACTGGCTGAAAAACTCACCAACGGCCGCGTCAAGGTCGAGGTCTACCCGAACAGCACCTTGTACAAGGACAAGGAAGAGATGGAGGCGCTGCAGCTCGGCGCAGTGCAGATGCTCGCGCCGTCGGTATCGAAATTCGGGCCGCTGGGCGCGAAGGAATTCGAGGTGTTCGACCTGCCGTACATCTTCCCGAGCAAGGCCGTGCTGTACCGCGTGACCGAAGGCCAGATCGGCAAGGATCTGTTCAAGAAGCTGGAACCCAAGGGCATCACCGGGCTGGCTTATTGGGATAACGGTTTCAAGGTGATGACCGCCAACAAGCCGATGCACACGCCGGCCGATTTCAAGGGCCTGAAGTTGCGCATCCAGTCGTCCAAGGTGCTTGACGCGCAGATGCGCGCGCTCGGCGCCAATCCGCAGATGCTGGCGTTCTCCGAGGTGTACCAGGCGATGCAGACCGGCGTGGTCGACGGCGGCGAGAACACGCCGTCCAATGTCTACACGCAAAAGATGCATGAAGTGCAAAAGCACCTGACCGTCTCGGACCATGGCTATATCGGCTATGCCGTGATCGTGAACAAGAAGTTCTGGGACGGCCTGCCGCCCGACATTCGCGCGCAACTGGAAGAAGCGATGCGCGGCGCGACCAAATACGCTAACTCGATTTCCCAGCTTGACAATGATGCGGCGCTGGAAGCGATCAAGAAATCCGGCAAGACCACGGTCTACACGCTGAACGACAAGGAAAAGGCGGAGTGGCGCAAGGCATTGCAGCCGGTGCACAAGGAAATGGCCGGCCGCATCGGCAAGGACCTGATCGATGCGGTGTATAAGGAAGCCGCAGCCCTAGGCTACAAGTAAAATACCGGGTGGATGGCATGCATGTTATTGCGTGCCATGCCGCTTGGTGAAGTTTCAGAGATAGAGGATACGATGCAACTTGCTCCCGATCATATCGAACTTGTGTGCGACGAAATGCAGCTGGTCAACGAGGTGCTGCCGCAAGGCGCGCGCGTGCTGGAGTTGGGCTGCGGCAAGGGAGAAAAGACGCGCCTCATCGCGCAGGGCGGCAGGGCGGCGTCGATACTGGCGCTGGAGGTCGACCGCGTCCAGCACGAGAAGAACATGCAGGTCGCCGACCTGCCCAATGTCCGCTTTGCGCTCGGTGGCGCGGAGGATATTCCGGCCGAGGATGCCAGCTTCGACATCGTGATGATGTTCAAGTCGCTGCATCACGTGCCGATGGAAAAGATGGATCGCGCCTTGCAGGAAATCCGCCGCGTACTCAAGCCGGGCGGTCTGGCCTATCTTTCCGAGCCGATCTTTGCCGGCGCATTCAACGACATCCTGCGCCTGTTTCATGATGAAGAAGAGGTGCGCAAGGCGGCTTTCGCGGCCATCCGGCGCGCGGTCGAAACGCGGCAACTCTCATTGATCCGGCAGATCTTCTTCCAGGCGCCGGTACGCTACCAGGACTTCGCGCAATTCGAACGCGCCGTCCTGAAGGTGACGCATACCAGCCATGTGCTGTCGCCGGAACTGTATGAAGAAGTGCGCACGAGATTCGAGCGGCATGTCACGCCGGAGGGCGCCTTGTTCCACGCGCCGATGCGCGTCGACCTACTGCGCAAGGGCGCGGAATAGCTCTTATTCCACGCTGTTGAGCAAGCGGGCGGAGTCGAGCGTCTCGTCTTCCGTTTCCAGCGGAATATAGATGGTGAGCGTGGTGCCTCTGCCGGGCGCGCTCTGGATGCGGAACTCGCCGTTGAGTGCATTGATGCGCTCCTCCACGCCGACCAGTCCGAAGGAATTGGCCGCCTTGCGGTTTTCCGGATAGATGCCCACGCCGTTATCCATGATGGTCATCGCCAGGCGGTCGTCTTCCTGGTAAAGCTCGATCAGCACGCGCGTCGCGTTGGCATGGCGGATCACATTGGTCAGGGATTCCTGCAGGATGCGGAACAGGGAGGTGGCGCGCGTGTCGTCGACCACGAACTCCTTGTCGCCGATGATGAGGTCGCAGGCGATGCCGGTGCGGCGCCGGAATTCGGCGACCTGCCATTCGATCGCTGCCGTCAGGCCGAGGTCGAGCACCGCGGGGCGCAAATTGTTGATGATGGTGCGAATCGTCTTGACCGTCGCATCGAGATGATTGAGTGCGCCGCGCACCTTTTCATTGAGCCTGGGATGCGTCTTGCCGGTGCGCGCGTCGAGCATCGACACATCGATGCGCAAGGCGAGCAGCGTCTGTCCCAGCTCATCATGAATCTCGCGGGCGATGCGCTTGCGCTCGTCTTCCTTCACGCGATCCTGGTGTGCGGTCAATTCGCGCAGCAACTCCTGCGAACGCTTCAGCGCCTCGACCGTATGCTTGCGTTCGGAGATATCCATGATGGTGCCGCGCAGCAGCATGTTGCGATCGTCATGCCCGAGGCGCGAGATCGTCTGCACCCAGCGCACCGTGCCATCCGCCAGCGTAATGCGATGCTCCAGTGTGAATTCTTCGCCGGTGATGATCGAATGGTCGAGTCCGGCGCGCACCTTGTGGCGGTCTTCCGCGTGGATGTGGCGCAGGAAAAATTCATAGTGCGGCTCGTCCAGCAGGCGATCGACGCCGAAGATGCGATAGGTCTCGGCCGACCAGTTCATCTTGCCGCTGCCCGGCTCCAGCACCCAGCTTCCCAGGTGCGCCATATGCTGCGCCTCGGCCAGGCTGGCCTCGCTATTGCGCAAGTCCTTGGTCATTTCCTGCGCCAGCTCGACCGCGCGACGACGCGCGGTCATCAGCGAATAATAGATGGAGTACAACAGTACAGTGCTGGTCAGGGCGCCGGCCAGCACCAGCCAGGGCAGATAGGAGTCGTATCCGTCCGCCATCTGCGCCTTGTTGGCCGTGAACTCTGCCTCCCAAATGCGCGGCCCGACAGGCATGATCACCCGCTTGACAAAGAGATTGCCGGTCAGTGAAGGCGGCTGGGCGTGCTTGTCGCCAGTCGGTGCCGCGCTGTCGAACAGCAGGCGCGCCGGGTCGGTGGTCCCTGGAGCCAGGTTCTCGTCGTTGCGTCCGATATCGTAGAGGCGCACGCGCAGATAGTTCATCGTGCTCTTGTCGACGGCACCGAGCATCAGCATGCGCACGTCGAAGCCCGCTCCGACCGAACCGAAATAGGCGGCGCGCCTTTGCTCGACGTTGTTGAGCGGCATGCCACGCCGGTAAACCGGCATGCGCATCGCCAGGCCGATATGGTGATACGGGCCGTTGATTTGAATCAGCTTGCCGGAAGAAGTGACCTGGCCCGTGTCGCGTGAGGCGGCGAGCGCTTTTGCGACTGCCGGGCGCGCCCACATGTCAGAACCGAGCACGACGCGGTTGCTCTCGATCGGTTCGAGATAGGTCAGCACATGATATTCACTTCGTTCTCCCGCCGGACTGATTGCAAAGTCCGGGTAGCCCTGCGGATCGATGCTGGTGTCATTGCGAACGGCTGCCTCGAAGGCTTTCTTGTCTTTCGCAAGCACGCGCGGGGCAAAGTTCAGGCTTTTGATTCCGGGAAAGCTCTGCTCGAGGTTCAACTTTTCGACATACGCGTGAAACTGCTCGCGGGATATCCGATCACTTGTATAAAAAAGGGCGCTGACGCCGCGCAGCACGTCGATGTACGACTGGATGCGTGCCTTGATGGCGAGCTGCGCATTGTTTGCCTGATAGGAAAAATGCGTTTCGTTGCTTTCGTCGACGGACTTGGCCGTCAGCACCGAGAGCGCCAGCGAAATCGCCAATCCCGCCCACCACGCGGTGGAACAGAAAAGGGATTTGAAAAATCGTTTGGAAATGCGCATCTGGCGATCAAAAACTCTGTTGCTCAACGATAAGCTTGAAAACCATTCCCGTGGCGGAAA
The DNA here is from genome assembly GCF_004804275.1 of Herbaspirillum sp. ST 5-3. Lineage (GTDB taxonomy): Bacteria > Pseudomonadota > Gammaproteobacteria > Burkholderiales > Burkholderiaceae_D > Noviherbaspirillum. The sequence goes on along the minus strand of NZ_STGI01000005.1, from coordinate 53,158 downwards.
GGGGTGAGCTTTCATCACGAAAGTTGCGATTCTTTCAGGGCTGGCCGAAACCGGAGTGTATAACTTTTTCCCTCCGGTTTGTTTTTCTCGAAACCTTTGCCAAGGGCGCAATGAACGCTGTTTTCCTTGTAACCGGCATCATGACCTATTCGAAAGCCGGTGCGTATCCAATTTGACTTGGATCAATAAAGTTACAAGTATGACAATATTTTGTTGTGCTAGAGTAAATCGCACGCTGATGAGGAAAAGCAACAGCATGCGAAGCTTCATCTGCGTGACGTCTCCATTAATCGTTATTGAAAGGCGGCACCAATGAAGAAAAATACTGAAATGGCAGTAGAAAAAACGGTCGCAGCGATTTTTGCGTTGGATCTCGATCCGATCAAGTTCAAGTTGATGAGCAAGGAGGACGGATACGGGTGGACGCAGGCGAAAGCCGACCATTACGAGCAGGAATACAAACGCTTCCTCTCGCTGGTGGTGAAATTTCCTGAGGAGAGCATCGTCCCGAGCGTGAACGTCGACAAGTTCTGGCACGCCCACATTCTCGATACCATGAAATATGCCGAAGACTGCGACAAGGTTTTTGGGTATTTCCTTCATCACTACCCCTATTTCGGGCTGCGCGGAGAGGAAGACGCAGCCAACCAGGTGAAAGCGGCAGACGCGACGCGTCGCCTGTACGAGCAGGAATTCGGCGTGCCTGGCAGCGGGAATGCCGCTTATTGCGGACTTGCTGCCGACCAGACTTCTGCCTACTGCGGCGCTGCAGTCGGCACACCGGCCGAGAAGCATGCTGAAGAAACTGTCTACTGCGGAGCGACGGCCGCCTACTGTGGCGCTGCCGCCGGCAAGCCAGCCGGGAAGCAAATGGAAACGTCCGCCTATTGCGGAGCAGCGAGTGCCTACTGTGGTGCGGCGGCCGGCAAGCCGGCGGAAACGTCCGCCTATTGCGGAGCAGCGACTGCTTATTGCGGCGCAGCAGCAGCCAAGCCTGCGCAGCCGCAGGCTGAAGCGACAGCCTATTGTGGTGCCGCAGTCGGCAAGCATGCAGAAACGGCGGCCTATTGCGGCGCGGCTGCGGGCAAGAAAGCCGCCGCGAAGCAGGCTGAGCAGAGCGCATACTGCGGCGCGGCCATCCACGCCTGAACCGCCCACGCCTTCACGAAGCGGGAAATTGGCGCCTCACGTCGAACGACGTCGGGCGCTTTTTTATTGCCTTGAGAGTTGCAGAAGTCCAGAGAGCAGGAGATTTCCGCCTGCCCGAGGGCTCAACACACCGCGACCTGATTGCGGCCGTTGCTTTTGGCGAGATACAAACCGTCATCGGCGCGCTTCAAGGCCGGATCGGCGTTTGGCTCCCCTGCGCGGTACTGCGATACACCGCAGCTGACAGTAATTTTCAGCAGGTCGCCTTTGATTTCCACCGGACGTTCCATCACCAGGATACGCAGCCGGTCTGCAACGGTCCGCGCTTCCTCCGCGCCGGTATTAGGCAGCGCCATGATGAATTCCTCGCCGCCGAAGCGCGCAAACACGTCCGCTTCGCGCAGGGATTCCTTGCACACGGTGGTCAGCATCTGCAGCACCTTGTCCCCGGCCGGATGTCCATACATATCGTTGATGCGCTTGAAGTGATCGGCGTCGATGGTGATGAAGGACAGGGGAAAACCGTGCCGATTGGCGGCGCTGACGAGCTTGGGGACCGACTCGAAGAAGAATCGCCGGTTATACGCGCCGGTAAGCGGATCGGTGATCGAGGTGATGCGCAGTTCTTCGCTCAGTTTTTGCAGTTCGAGATGTTTTTGCTCCAGTGCCTGGTGCGCACCTTCCAGCGCCAGCCGCGATTTTTCGCGCTCGCGAGCCCGCTCCAGCACTTGATTCAAAGACAGAAGCGAGAGCGCCAGCAGGGAGAGCGCGCCGGCGGTGAGGAGCGCGATCCGCGTTGCGACGACATTGACCTGCGCCATCGGCACGAACACGTGAAGGCTCCAGTCGGAGCCGGGAATCGTGCCGGACTTGAGCAGATAGCGCACCGGGGGTTCGTTTGCGGCGTCATCGCCCTGGCTTACGCTGACGATCTGTTCGCCGCTCGGAAAGCGCTCGACCAGGCTCATGGGTAGCGGCGGCTTCAATACCGTCTCGTATTGACGGGTGTGTTCAAGCGTTTTCTCGGCAGCTTCAGACAATGTATGCAGCGGGCGGTACTTCCAGTCCGGCAGCGAACTGAGAAAGATGACGCCGTTGTCGTCCGCCACCACGACTTGTTCCCGGCTCTTGCGCCAGCCCTGGTCAATATCGCTCATGTCGATCTTGACGGTGGCTACGCCGATCACCTTGCCGGCAATGCTGACTGGCTGGGACAGGTAATACCCAGGACGCCTGCTGGTGGTGCCCATGCCGTAGAATCGGCCGCTCTGGTTTGCCAGGGCGTCCTGGAAATAGGGACGATAGGCGTAGTCCTGCCCGACGAAACTCTCCGGCTCCTGCCAGTTGCTGGCGGCAATCACCCGTCCCTTCTTGTCCAGGATGTAAATCACCGCGGATTTCGCGCTGCTGTTGGTCTGCTCGAGAAAAAGATTTGCCCGACGAAGCGCGGCTGGATCACTTTCATGCTGCAGCGCATCAACGATGGTCGGGTGGCTGGCCACGACTTCCGGCAGATAGCTGAACTTGTCGGTCGGCGCGAACAGGTTTGCGCTGGAGAGTTCCAGACGGTATGCGGCCTCTTGCTTCAGGTCGGTGATCCCGTCCTTGCGGCTGATGGTATAGGACAAGTAGGCCGCGGATGCGACAGCGATCAAAATAATGAAGGCGTGACCGATTCGTTTGCCGGTGTCGTTCAGCATGCTTGTCCACGCGTTATTTCTGTATGGGAATTGTACAGCCTGGCGCCCCCTGCGCGACACAGGACAGCTGTACGAAACCTGCCGACAGTGCCGGGAAACCACAACATATGCAGATTGTGCATATAATGACAATTGCCGCACGACGTTTGCTTTTTGGCATGCTCCCAGCAGGTTTTTCGGTGCTGCGGCACAATACACAGCGAACAGGACATCCGCCTGTCAGCGCAGTTGCTTGGGAGGCAAGGCGTCAAATGTCGAAAAACAAGGCTAGAGGGGAGCGACGGCGCTCGCCCAAGGTGCAAGCCGTAGAAACCGTCGCGAACCAGCGGATGGCAGCATGAACCTTTCTCGTGTCGATCTCAATCTGTTCGTCGTCTTTGAAGCGATTTTCACGCTGGGCAGCATCACCGCGGCAGGGCGCAAACTGAACCTGTCGCAACCGGCGGTCAGCCACGCGCTGGCGCGCCTGCGCACATTGTTCGATGATCCGCTGTTCGAACGCAGCAGCCGGGGCATGGAGCCGACACCGCTGGCACGCGCTCTGATCCTCGACGTGCGCAATGCCCTCGAACGTATGGAAGGAACGCTCCATCGCACGGTCCACTTCGACCCGTCGACCACGCGGCGCCGCTTCACTGTCGCCATGGGAGATCCCTTCGACTCCTTGCTGCTGCCCTTGCTCATGGAGCGCATCGGCCCGGTCGCGCCCGGCATCGAGGTCGCGACCCTCTACAGCGACCGGCGACGGGTGGAACCGGCCCTGCTGGAAGGATCGCTGGATCTCGCGGTCGACCTGCTGCTGCCGATGCCGCCGACGATCAACCTCAAACCCATCCTGTCCGAGCCGATGATCGTGATGGCGCGCCGCGGCCATCCCGACGTCCGTGGCAAGATCGACCTCGATACCTATCTGGGCCAGGAACACATCCAGGTGTCTTCGCGCCGGCGCGGACTGAGTGCGGAAGACATGGCGCTGCGCCGCTGCGGCCTCACGCGCCATGTGCGACTGCGCTGCGAGCACTACGGCGCCGCCTGCCGCATCGTCAGCCGCACCAACATGCTGATGACCATGCCGTTCAGCTTCGCCAGCATGGCCAACGAATCGGTTCAAAATCAGCTGCTCCCGGTGCCCTTTCCCGTGCCGCATCTCGAATTGTTCCTGTACTGGAACATCAGCAGCGACAGCGACGCCGCATGCCGGTGGCTGCGCGAACAGATCCTGCTGACCATGGCTGAAGTGCAGGGGCACAGCGCGCAGTCCACGGAGTCCACTGAATCCGCCGAAACAACTTCCTCCTGACAACTGTCGACGCGATATGCACAGCATGCATATCGCTCCATCGAACGAAATCATTGGATTCGCCGCGCGCCGCATCTTAAGCTTGGCGCTTCACAAACATGAAAGCTCCCCAGGGCGCGGCTTGCGCAGGCGAGGGAGCATTGCTGTCAACCGGCCCGGTGCACCACGCGCGCAGCGCCGGCACGGGCTGAAGCAGTATGCGGAGATGAAAGTGTCAGACATGCCCTGGCTTGCGAACTACCCGTCCAATGCGCGATGGGACGCCGAGATCGAGACCATGCCGATCCAGCAGATTCTGGAACAGGCCGCCGCGCGCTACCCGGACAAGGATGCGATCGAATTCCACGGTCGGCGCTTCAGTTACCGGGAATTGCTGCAACTGGTCGACCGCGCGGCGAAAGGCCTGCAGATGCTGGGCGTGGAGCCGGGCGTGCGCGTCGGGCTTTACCTGCCGAACACGCCGCACTATGTGATCGGTTTCTTCGCGATCCTCAAGGCCGGCGGCATCGTCGTCAACTACTCGCCGCTGGACGCCGAGCAGGTCATCGCGCACAAGATCGACGACAGCGGAACCGAGATCATGCTCACGCTCGATCTGAAGTCACTGTATCCGACCGCCGAGCGGCTGCTTGGCAGGACCGGCCTGAAGCGCATCGTGGTGGGAACCATGCAGGAACTGGGCGACGCCTCGCGCCAGCCGGAGGCCGACATGGAGGAATGCGCCGAGGTGGCATGGGGCGGGCACTGCATCAGCTTCGCGCAGCTCTGCAACAACGACGGCCTTTATCGTGCCGTCTCGCCATCCGACATTGACAACGATGTCGCCGTTCTGCAATACACCGGCGGGACCACGGGACTGTCGAAAGGCGCGATGCTCACGCACGCCAACCTGACGGCGGGCTGCAGCCAGGCCTTGCTGTCCCTGAGCGGAGAGAACGGGCTGGAAGAGGGCGCGGAACGTCTGCTGGTGGTGCTGCCCTTGTTCCACATCTATGCGCTCACCTTCAATATGCTGCTGGGCATCCGCGTGGCCGGTTTGATGATCCTGCATCCGCGCTTCAAGCTGGAACAGGCGGTCCGCGAGCTCGCGGAGAAGAAGGTGACGCTCTTCTTCGGCGTCCCGACCATGTTCACCGCCATCAACGGCCTGCCCGGCGTCGAGGCCTTCGACCTTTCCTCGCTCAAATTCAGCAATTCCGGCGGCGCGCCATTGCCGCTGGAAGTGCATCAGCGCTTCGAGAAGCTGACCGGCTGCCGTCTGCAGGAAGGATGGGGCATGACCGAAGTATGCGGCGTCGGCACCAACACGCCGCGCAACGGTGCCACCAAGGCGGGTTCCTGCGGCGTCCCGCTGCCGGGCGTGCGGATCCGTTTCGCCAGCGTGGACGATCCCTCGAACCTCGTGCCCTATGGCATGCGCGGCGAAATCTGCATCGCGGGCCCGAACGTGATGAAGGGATACTGGAAACGTCCGGATGCGACGACCGAAGTCATGACTGCCGACGGCTACCTGCGCACCGGCGATGTCGGCTACATGGACAAGGACGGCTCGCTGTGGATCGTCGACCGCATCAAGGACATGATTCTCTGCGGCGGCTTCAACGTCTATCCGCGCAATCTCGAGGAAGCCATTTACAGGCACCCGGCCGTGGCCGAGGTCATGGTGATCGGCGTGCCCGATCCCTACCGCGGCCAGCATCCGAAGGCGTTCATCACGCTCAAGCAAGGCGCCAAGCCCTTCTCGCTTGAAGAACTCAAGCATTTCCTCGCTCCCTATCTCGGCAAGCACGAGATGGTGCAGGCGCTGGAGTTCCGCGACGCGCTGCCAAAGACTGCGGTGGGCAAGCTGTCGAAGAAGGATTTATACGACGAGGCGAGACGCACTGCCGCGTAGGCTGGTCTAAAAAAATGACATAACTCAGGAGGCAAGAAACATGAAGAACCCAATCCGCCGGTTTGCGCTGGCAATTTCCCTTGGCGCCGCGTTGGCGGCTCCCGCGGCGCAGGCCGACAATGTCAAGATCGCCTTTATCGATCCGCTCTCGGGCGCGTTCGCGCCGCCCGGGCAGAATGCGCTGCACAGCTGGCAGATTGTCGCCGACATCGCCAACCAGCAGAAGTGGGCCGGCCCCGGCAATACCTTCGAGATCGTCGGCTTCGACAACAAGGGAAGTCCGCAGGAATCCCTGATCCAGTTGAAGGCCATCATCGACCAGGGCTATCGCTACATTGCGCAAGGCGCGGGCTCCGGCGTCGGGCTGGCATTGATGGATGCGATCAACAAGCACAACGAACGCAATCCCGGCAAGGAGATCGTCTATCTCGACTACGCCGCGCTCGATCCCGACATGACGAACAGCAAGTGCAGCTTCTGGCACTTCCGCTTCGAACCGAATTCCGACATGCGGATGGAAGCGCTCACCAGCTTCATCGCCAAGAATCCTGACATCAAGAAGGTCTACATCATCGGGCAGAATTACGCACTCGGCCATCAGGTCAGCCGCGCGGCGAAGGAATACCTGCGGCGCAAGCGCCCGGACATCCAGATCGCCGGCGACGACCTGCATCCGATTGCCACGGTCAAGGATTTCTCTCCCTATGTTGCGAAGATCAAGGCATCCGGCGCGGATTCCATCATCACCGGGAACTGGGGCGCCGACCTGGCCTTGCTGATCAAGGCGGCCAAGGATGCCGACCTGAAAGCGAATTTCTATACCTACACCGCCTACACGACCGGCGTGCCGCTCGCCATGGGCTCCGCCGGCGCGGACCACGTCAAGAACGTCAGCTACTGGAACATCAACAACGAAGCCTTTGTCGGCAAGGACATTGCCGATGCATTCAAGAAGAAGTTCAACGACGACTACTGGCTGATGTCGACCCACAGCGCCATTACGATGATGTCCAGGGCGATCAAGGAAGCTGGCTCCACCGACCCGGTCAAGGTCGCCTTCGCCATGGAAGGCATGAAGGTCAAGACGCTCAATGGCGAAGTCGAAATGCGCAAGGCCGACCACCAGTTGCAACAACCGATCTACATCAATACCTGGACCAGGATCAACGGCAAGGATGTGAAGTACGATCAGGAAAATACCGGCTATGGCTGGAAGACCGAGAAGAAGATCGATGCCTATGTCGCCACGCAGCCGACTTCATGCCAGATGAAGCGGCCGTCCAGGTAATCGGGATTGTTTGCACCCGCCACGGATGCGCACAAGGAGAGTTTGCCGATGAATCATCCGACCGATGGCCTTGTCGTTGTTGCCAAGCGCGAATGCCCGACATGCGCGCTGGTGGAGCCTTTGCTGCATGAACTGGCGCAGGCGGGACAGCCGCTCACCGTGTATGTGCAGGACAGCGCCGATTATGCGGCCGGCTGTCCTGCCGTGTTTTACGACGAGACCCTGGAAACGTCCTACCGGTTGGGCATCGAGGTGGTGCCGACTGTCATCCGCTTCGAGAATGGCCGGGAGGCGGAACGCTGCTACGGCTGGCATCGCGAAGACTGGCAAAAGATCACCGGGCGCAGCGAACTCGGCAAGGACTTGCCTGCGCTGCGGCCCGGCTGCGGATCGAAGACGCTGGAGCCGGGCGTGCAGGAGGAGCTGGCTATCCGTTTCGGCAATGTTCGTTTTGCGTCGCGGCCGATCGAGATCGCCGGCAGCGAAGACCTGATGGAGGCATGCTTCGAGCGCGGCTGGACCGACGGCTTGCCGGTGGTGCCGCCGACGCGCGAGCGCGTGCTGCGCATGCTCGCCGGGACCACGCGTTCGCCCGACGAAGTGGTCGGCATCGTGCCGCCCGATCTGGTCGCCTGCACCGTCGAGAAGGTCGCCATCAATGCCGTCATGGCGGGATGCAAGCCCGAGTACATGCCGGTGGTGCTGGCCGCGCTGGAAGCGGCGCTGACCGACGAATTCGGCATGCATGGCATACTGTGCACCACGATGTTCGCCGGGCCGATGGTGATCGTCAACGGACCGATCACGCGCGCCATCGGCATGAATTCCGGGGTGAATGCGTTGGGGCAGGGCAACCGCGCCAATGCCACCATCGGACGTGCCTTGCAGCTCATCATCCGCAATGTCGGCGGCGGGCGTCCGGGCGAGCTGGACCGCGCGACGCTCGGCACGCCGGGCAAGTATTCATTCTGCTTCGCCGAGGCCGAAGACAGTGCATGGGAGCCGCTCTCGGTTGAGCGCGGCTTTGCCAAGGGACGCTCGACGGTGACGCTGTTTGCAGGCGAGGGCGTGCAGGGCATCGTCGACCAGAAATCGCGCACGCCGGAATCCCTGGCGCGCAGCTTCGCGCTCTGCCTGCGCGCGGTCGACCATCCGAAGCTGGCCATGGCGGGCGACGCGGTGCTGGTGGTATCGCCGGAGCACAGCCGCGTGTTCATCGAAGCCGGCTGGTCCAAGGCGCGGCTGCGCGAGGAACTGGAGCGCCTGCTTCAACTGCCGGGCGAAGAGATGGTGGTCGGCGCCGGCGGCATCGCGGAAGGATTGCCCCTGTCGATGGCGGCGAGCACCGTGCCGAAATTCCGCCCCGGCGGCCTGTTCATCGTTCGTGCCGGCGGCACCGCCGGATTGTTTTCTGCTGTGATTGCCGGCTGGGCCGCGTCAGGCCCGGTTGGTTCGACCCCTGTCACCAAGGAGATCGCTGTATGAAAGAAGCATCCATCCTGCTGGACCCGACCGCCGAGCGCGCGGCGGCGATGCGCGCCTTGCTGGCGCGTCCCGCCTCGCTGGCCGGACTGACGGTCGGCATCCTTGATATTTCCAAGGCACGCGGCAATGTGTTCCTCGACCGCGTCGACGAGCAATTGCGTGCGCGCGGCGTGAGCGTCAAGCGTTATCGCAAGCCGACCTTCACGCGCACCGCGCCGACCGCGCTCAAGCAGCAGATCGCGACCGAATGCAATCTCGTCATCGAAGGCCTGGCCGACTGAGGTTCCTGCACGTCGTGCTGTATGCATGACATCGCAGACCTTGAAGGTCGTGGCATTCCGGGAGTCGCGATTGCGTCTACTGAATTCGTGCAGGCAGCGGCCCTGCAATCCAAGGTGCTCGGATTCGATCCGGCCATGGTGTTCGTGCGGCATCCGATCCAGGACCGCAGCGACGATGAGCTGCGCGCGCTGGCCGACGAAGCGATCGAGGCGATCCTGCGCGGGATCACCGCGCCCTAAGCGACCTGTCGCCGGGAGGCGCGTGTGAGCGCGGCCGAACTCCCGCGCGTGCGCCTGCCTTCGGTCGATCGCGTGCTCGCCTGGCCGGTCGTTGCAGCCCTGATCGCAGCACACGGCAGGCCGCTGGTCGTCGACGCGGTGCGCGCCGAGCTTGCCGCATTGCGCGCGCAATCGGCGACGCAGGGCGACGACGCGATTGCGCAAGGCATTTCTCCCCGGGTCCTGGCCGACACCACGCCGTCCCTGCGCAAGGTTTTCAATCTCACCGGCACGGTCCTGCACACCAATCTCGGCCGTGCGCCGCTGCCGCCGGAAGCCATCGAGGCCATGGTGCAGGTGGCGTCCGGCGCATCCAATCTCGAATACGATCTCGCCGTCGGGCAGCGCGGCGACCGCGACGATCACGTCGAGCAGTGGCTGTGCCGGCTGACCGGCGCGCAAGCGGCGACCGTGGTGAACAACAATGCCGCCGCCGTGTTGCTGCTGTTGAACACCCTGTCGCTGCGCAAGGAAACCATCGTGTCGCGCGGCGAGCTGATCGAGATCGGCGGCGCCTTTCGCCTGCCGGATATCATGGCGCGCGCCGGCTGCAAGCTGCGTGAAGTGGGCACGACCAACCGCACCCATCTGCGCGACTACGAGGAAGCGCTCGGGCCGCGCACCGCCTTGATGCTCAAGGCCCATACCAGCAATTACCGCATCGAAGGTTTTGTCGCGGCGCCCGACGAACGCGCGCTGTCGCAACTGGCAAAGGAAAAGAGTTTGCCTTTCGTCGTCGACCTCGGAAGCGGCACTCTGATTGATCTCGCGCGCTTCGGCCTGCCGCATGAGCCGACGCCGGCCGAGACCCTGGCCAATGGTGCCGATCTGGTCACCTTCAGCGGCGACAAGCTGCTGGGCGGTCCGCAGGCCGGCATCATTGTCGGCCGCGCCGACCTGATTGCGCGCATCAAGAAGAATCCGATGAAACGCGCGATGCGTTGCGACAAGATGACCATCGCCGCATTGGCCACGGTGCTGCGCTTGTACGGCGACCCGGAGCGGCTGGCGCAACGTCTTCCCGCCGTGCGCCTGCTTGCGCGCTCGCCGCTCGACATCGAGGCACTGGCGCATCGCATGCGGCCCGTGGTCGGCGCCTGGTTGCGCGGGCGCGCCGAGGTTGATGTGGTGCCGGTGCACAGTCAGATCGGCAGCGGTTCGCTTCCCGTCGATGTGCTGCCGAGTTTTGCGCTGCGCATTCTGCCGAACCGCCTCGGACGTGCATCTGGAAGGGCAGTCGAGCAGATTGCCGCCGCGTTTCGCGGCCTCGCCGTGCCGGTGATCGGCCGCATCGCCGACGGCGCTTTCCTGCTCGACATGCGCTGCCTGGAGGAAGAAGAGTTGTTCGTCGCGGGATTCAAGGAGGCGGCCGCGCCATGATCGTCGCCACCGCCGGCCATGTCGATCACGGCAAGACCACGCTCGTCGGAGCGTTGACCGGCGTGGACACCGATCGCCTGAAGGAAGAGAAGGAACGCGGCATGTCGATCGACCTCGGCTTTGCCTACGCCGACTTCGGCCACGGGCAGCGTATCGGATTTGTCGATGTGCCGGGACATGAACGCTTCCTGCGCAACATGCTGGCCGGTGTTGCAGCCATCGATTTCGCCCTGCTGGTGGTCGCCGCGGACGATGGCCCGATGCCGCAGACCGTCGAGCATCTTGCGATTCTCGAACTGCTCGGCATGCAACGCGGCGCAATCGCCTTGACCAAAACCGACCGGGTGTCCGCGGAGCGGGTGCGCGCGGCGCAGGCAGAAGTGCGAAGCCTGCTAGCGGGTAGCGGCCTGGAAGCTGCGCCGATTTTTCCCATGGCGACGACCTCGGGCGAGGGCGTGCAAGCCTTGCGCGAGCACCTGCGGGACAGTGGTCGCACGCTTGCCGCGAAAACCGCGCGCGGCCATTTTCGCCTTGTGGTGGATCGCAGTTTCATCCTGCCAGGCGCCGGCCTGGTGGTCGCGGGGCCGGTGCTGGCCGGGAGCGTGAAGGTCGGCGATCAGTTGATCGCGTCGCCGCAGGGCATCCCGGTGCGCGTACGCGGCATTCATGCGCAGAATCTCCCTGCCGATGCGGCGCGTGCCGGCGAGCGCTGCGCGCTCAACATCGCAGGCAGCGAGCTGCGACATGAAATGGTCGGGCGCGGGGACTGGCTGGTCGCTTCGGCGCTGCATGCGCCGAGCGATCGCCTCGATGTCTGCGTCAAGGTGCTGGCAAGCGAGGCGCGTGCGCTGGCGCACTGGACACCGGTGCATTTGCATATCGGTGCAGCGGTCGCGAATGCGCGTGTCGCGGTCCTGGGAGAACGCGCGATAGCACCGGGGCAGAGCGGCTTTGCACAGCTGGTGCTCGATGCGCCGGTCGCGGCGCTGCATGGCGATCGTTTCGTGTTGCGCGACCAATCGGCGCAGCGTACGATCGCCGGCGGCGAGGTGGTCGATCCGTTCGGCCTTTCACGCGGAAGAGCAAAAGCGGCCCGGCTGGCGCAACTGACGGCGATGCGCATTCCGCAACCCGCGCAGGCACTGAAGGACTTGCTCGATGCGCAGCCGGAAGGCGTCGATCTCGAACGCTTTGCGCTGGCGAGAAATCTTGTCGCAGATGAAGTGGAGGCGCTGCGGACCGCACTTGGCATCCATGTCGTCAACGCCCCGGATGTCCGTCTCGGATTTTCGCCGGCACGCTGGCGGTCGCTGCAGGCGCAGGTGCTGGCCGTGCTGGAAGACTGGCACGGCCGGCAGCCGGAGAGTCTCGGCCCCTCCGAGGCGCAACTGGAAGCGGCCGTGGGCGTGCCGGCGCGTTCGCCCTTGTTAAGCGCCGTGCTCGCGGAGCTGATCGGGCAGCACAAGCTGCGGCGGGCAGGATTGTGTTTGTCGCTTGCGCAGCATGTGGCATGCTTGTCGGAAGGCGATGCGGCGCTGCTGGCGAAGGTGAGCACGCTACTGGAAGCGAGCGGCTTGCGGCCGCCGATTGTCGGCGAGCTTGCGCGCATGCTGGAGATTGAGCAAGCCGTGTTGCTTGCGTTTCTTGAGCGGGCTGCAGCGCTGGGCCATCTCCTTCGCGTCGCCAAAAACCGGTTTTTCCTGCCTGCGACGATGGAAGCACTGGCGGAAGCGGCGCGACAGCTCGCGGGCGATTCGGAGCAGGGCAGTTTTGATGCGGCCAGCTACCGCGACCGCACCGGCATAGGGCGTAATCTGACGATCGAGGTGTTGGAGTTTCTCGACCGCATTCGCGTCACACGCTTTGCCGGAGGACGGCGGCGGATCGCGTGATCGTCGGCATATGTGAGAGTGGTTCGGCTGGACTGAAGAGTTGTGAGTAAACGGAAGGGAATCGTATCCCGGTGGAGCGCCCGGACTTCAAATCCGGCGAGACGCGCACGGCGTGTCTGGTGGGTTCGACTCCCACTCCCTTCCGCCACTGCTTTGCCCGGGCGAGAATGCCGCGCTAATCCGACGACGAAATATGCGGTAGCAGGTGGGCACGCGATGTCGCCAGGCCGCGCAACGCCAACCCCATGCCGAAGGACGCATAGACCAGAAACATCGATGGCGTCGACAGGCGTTTTTCGAATCCCGGCTGCAGCCGCTGCGGCGTCAGATTGTAGTCGACAAAGCATGCCAGCCCGGCGACCGCAGCGCCGCCAGCCACCGCGCGGCCGACTTCGCCGCGCTCGGCCGCTTCGCCAAACCATTTCTCATAGATGACGGCCCACAGCGTGGATGAGGCGTGGTGAATCACATAACCGATGCCGGTGTAGCGCGTGCTCGGTTCGTCGTGCTCCGCGGCACCATCGCCCCAGATCCAGTGGCTGATTGCATTGGTCGGCGCAAAGGGTGTCCCGGTATCGCGTTGGCCGCGCCCGCCCAGCACGGCTGTCGAAACGAGGCTGGCAATACTGCCGCTGATGGCGCCATCGCGAATTGCTTCCCGCCAGTTTTTCATGCTTTCTCCATGCGGCATGGCCGCGACTGAACTACGCGACCCGCTTGCCGGTCGTATTGTGTGTGAACAGATCTTGTCGCGACGTCAGAAAACCATGCAGTCGCTCCTGCGCAACTGACGGCAGGAAATACGAAAATGATGTTTCGCAGACACTTTCGAACTCTTCCATGTGACGCGTAAAAACAGGCGGGGTTCCCGCAGACGGAGGACGCGAAATTGGTCGTGCTGCTTACCGGAGCAAGCGGTTTCATCGGGCGCCATCTGGTGCAAGCGCTTGTCGCGTCGCAGCATCGGGTCATCTGCGCGTCGCGTCACGCGCGGCAAAGCGAGAATCAGCAGATTCGCACTATAGGCGCCGACTTCACGCGCGACTTCGATATCGACACCTGGCTGCCGCGCGTGCGCGACGTCGATGTGGTGATCAATGCGGTCGGCATCATCAGGGAGCGTGGCGCGCAGACCTTCGAGGCCATTCACGAACGCGCGCCGGCAGCGCTGTTTGCTGCCTGCGCCGCCAGCCAGGTGCGGCTGGTGATACAGATCTCCGCACTCGGCGCGGACGAACATGCGCAGAGCGCCTACCACCGCAGCAAAAAGAGCGCCGACGATTTCCTCAGCCGCTTGCCGGTGCATGCGGTGATCGTCCAGCCCTCGCTGGTCTACGGTCCCGGCGGCACGAGCGCGCGCTTGTTCAATACGCTGGCAAGCCTGCCCTTGATCGGATTGCCGGGAAATGGCGGCCAGGCGATCCAGCCGGTGCATATCGACGATCTGGTGGCGGCCATCATCGCGCTGCTGGATCGCGCGCCGACCAGCGGCACGCGCGTCGCGCTGGTCGGCCCGCGCGCGATCACGCTGCGTTGCTTTCTGGGCGCACTGCGTCGCGCGATGGGCATGGGCCGGGCGCGCTTCGTGCCGGTGCCGATCGGCTTCATGCGTGCGGCCGCATCCGCCGCATCGCGCCTGCCGGGCAGCCTGCTCGATGCCGAAACCTTGCAGATGCTCGAACGCGGCAATACCGCCAGTCCGGCGCAAATCACCGCCTTGCTCGGTCATGAACCGCGCGCCCCGAAGCAGTTCATCGCCCGGCGCGACATGCGCGCCGAACGGCTGCAGGCGCAGCTCGGCTGGTTGTTGCCGCTGCTGCGCGTGTCGATCGCGCTGGTCTGGATCGTGACAGGCATCGTGTCGCTCGGCGTGTATCCGGTCGCCGACAGCTATGCGCTGCTGGCGCGTGTCGGCATCAGCGGCATGCTTGCCCCTGTGATGCTGTATGGCGCGGCGCTGCTGGATCTGGTGTTCGGCATCGCGACCCTGGCGCTGCATTGGCGCCGGCGCCGACTGCTGTGGCTGGCGCAGATTGCGGTAATCGTCTTCTATAGCATCATCATCAGCTGGCGCTTGCCGGAATTCTGGCTGCATCCTTACGGGCCGCTGCTGAAAAACCTTCCGATGCTTGCCGCTATCTGGCTCCTGCTGGAAGTGGAGGAACGCTGATGGATTACCTGACCGTGAAATGGCTGCATATCCTGTCGTCCACCTTGCTATTCGGCACCGGGGTGGGTTCCGCTTTCTATCTCCTGTTCACGAGTTTCAGCCGCGACCTGCGTGCGATTGCGGTCGTGACGCGCCTGGTCGTGCTGGCCGACTGGATATTCACGACAACCACCGTGGTCATACAGCCGCTTACGGGCTTTTACATGATGCAACTTGCCGGGCTGCCGATGCGCACCCACTGGATTGCCTGGTCGCTCGCCTTGTATGCCGTCGCCGTTGCGTGCTGGCTGCCCGTGGTCTGGTTGCAGATGCGCATGCGCCGGCTCGCGCGCGAGGCGGTCGAACGCAAGGCGCCGCTCGCGTTCTCCTATTGGCGCTATTTCTGGACCTGGGTTGCGCTTGGAGTCCCGGCGTTCATCGCTTTTCTGATCGTGTTTTACCTGATGGCCGCCAAGCCCGCGTAAGCGTGCAGGCAAGCACGACGATTGTGTTCGCAAACGGTTTCCGTTTCGATTTTTTCGATGATCCTTCGCGCAAGCGCAAGACCCTTGTTGGCCGGCCCTGTTAGCCTCGCTGAAATTCGTTGAAACCGACTCCGCCGATAAAAATGGGTGGGCTCAGCGCGTGCACCTTGCCGGGTCGGGGCGCGGCCGTCAAGAGCGGTCTGGTTGCACACATAAGCTTGGAGTAGACTGTTTTTGCGAATCCGTCAGAACGAGACGCCAATGGCATTTTCATTTCCGGAGAGATCCATCATCCTGCGCTACGCGATTGCGGCCGGCCTGTCCGGCTTGGCAGCGGCCTTGCATTGGGCGCTGCAGCCTTGGGTCGGGGCGCGCAGTCCTTTCCTGCTTTTCCTGCCGGCACTGCTTGTGACCGCCATGGTCGCGGGGCGCGGACCTGCTTTCGCGGTGCTGATGATCGGGATGATCAACGGTGCGCTGCTGCTTGACCCGGTCGGCCAGCTCTCGGTCGCGGCCTTTAACGACCGCGCCGTCATGTTGGCTTATTTTGCCGTAGGACTATTTCTCGTGTTTCTAGGCGGCAGGTTTCGATTGGTGACCCACCGCGCGGCCGAGGCTGAACAGTTGCTCGGCCTTGCGCAAGAGAATGCCGGAGTCGGCCTGTTCGAGATCGATCTTGGCCGTCGCAGCATTTTTGCCTCGGCAACCTTGCAGAAACTGCTG
The DNA here is from genome assembly GCF_004804275.1 of Herbaspirillum sp. ST 5-3. Taxonomy (GTDB): domain Bacteria; phylum Pseudomonadota; class Gammaproteobacteria; order Burkholderiales; family Burkholderiaceae_D; genus Noviherbaspirillum. Next base: position 37,153 of record NZ_STGI01000005.1, on the reverse strand, counting down.
GGACACGCGCCGGCGGACGGCAGCCAGGCAAGACATCTGTCGCTCGATGAATGGAATGCCATGTTCCGCGCGGAAGAGTTGCAGGAAGCGCGTCTCGCCTTCAAGCAGGCACTGGCAGCGAACAATGACAACTATGCGCGCGAACACAGCGTTACCATGCCTGACGGCCAGGTGCGCTGGCTGTTCACCAAGCTTCATATCGAGAAGGATTTGAACGGGCGTCCTCTGCGCTTGCGCGGCGCCTCGCTCGACATCAGCGAGCGCAAACGCATGGTCGCGTTGCTGGAGCGCACCCAGACCGAGCTCACCCAGCAAGTGGCCGACTTGCAGCGTCTGCACATCCTCGCCGGCCGGGTGCTGGAGCTGGACGACTTGCAGAGCCAGTTGCAGGTCATCCTGGAGGCACTCGCCGAATTCCATGGTTGCGAGAAGGGTCTGCTGTCCCTGTACGATTTCGAGCGCGGTTACCTGACGGTCAGGGCTAGCGTCGGCTTCAGCGAAGCGGATTTGAAAAAACTGTCCCCCGGCCCGGTCAGCGAGGGCGTCTGCGGCATCGCGTGCGCGCAGAGACGCAGGGTGATTATCGAAGACACCGAGACCGATCTATGCTTCGAAGCCTGGCGCGAGCTGGCGCGTGAAGAAGGTTTTCGCGCGATCCACAGCACGCCCTTGATCAGCGCCAGCGGCGTGGTGATGGGGGCCATTTCCATCTATTTTCCCGTGCCATACAAACCGACTGAGCGCGAGATGCGCATGGCCGATATCTGCGCCGGCAAGGGATCGGTGTTTACCGAACGTGCACGCGCGCAGGCCGTCGCGCAGGCCAGCGATCAGCGCTTCCGCGTCGTGCTGGAATCCTCCGCTGTTCCCTTCAATGTCCTCGCGCCGGTGCGGGACCGGTACGGCGGGATCATCGATTTCCAATGGACCTATGTCAATCACGCCGCCGCCCGCGTTGCCGGCAAACCGGTGGAAGAGCTGGTCGGACGCCGCGTCACGGAAGCCTTGCCCGGCACCTGGGACGATCCCGGCCTGTTCGGAAACTTCGTTGCCGTTGCCGAAGCCGGTGAAACCCGCGAATTCGAGTTCCAGGCACAAACCAACGGCACCGACGGCTGGTTCCACATTGTTGCCTCGCCCTTGCAGGGGTCGGTCGCGGTGTGGTTTGCCGATATCACCGAGCGCAAGCAGAACGAGCAGGCGCTGAAGGAAGCCGATCGTCGCAAGGATGAATTCCTCGCCACGCTGGCGCATGAACTGCGCAATCCGCTGGCGCCGATTCGCCAGGCGGCGCTGATTTCCAATTCGTCCGACGCCACCGAAGCCCAGAAGCGCTGGAGCCACGACGTGATCGACCGCCAGGTGCGGCACATGTCCCTGCTGCTCGACGACCTGCTCGACGTATCGCGCATCACGCGCGGCATGCTCCACCTGCGTATGGCGCGCACCGAACTGGGAGCAGTGGTCGATGCGGCGGTGGAAACCGCTCGCCCGATCATCGACGGCAGGCAGCATCGTCTCCTGATCGATTTGCCGGCGGAGCCGGTCTGGTTCGAGGCCGATCAGTTGCGGGTCGCGCAGGTGCTCGCCAACCTGCTCACCAACGCGGCCAAATACACCGATCCCGGCGGAACGATCCGCCTGCATGCCGAATGCACGGGCGACGAACTCACCATCAACGTGACGGATAATGGCATCGGCATCCGGTCTGGTGCCTTGAACGAAATCTTCCGCATGTTCACCCAGGTGCGCTCGACGCAGGACAGATCGAGCGGTGGCCTCGGCATTGGATTGGCGCTCGCGAAAGGCTTGGTCGAACTGCACGGCGGCAGCATCGCGGCCAGCAGCGCCGGCCCGGGGCAGGGCAGCCGCTTTATCGTGCGGCTGCCACTACGCGCGGCGGTGGCGCCGGAACTCGACAATATCGCCGTATTGCCGGCCGCGCAGGTCAAGGGGAAGCGCGTGCTCGTCGCCGATGACAACCGCGATGCGGCCGAGACCATGGCCGAACTGTTGCGCCTGCAGGGGCATGAGGTCCGGATTGCCTACGACGGCGAGAGCGCGCTGGCTGGTTATGCCGAATTCCAGCCGGACGTCGCGCTGCTCGATATCGGCATGCCCGGATTGAGCGGCAATGAAGTGGCGCAACGCATCCGCCGCATGTCCCAGGAACGGAACGCCATGCTCATCGCGGTCACCGGATGGGGGCAGGAGAAAGACAAAAACCTCGCCTTCGAAGCCGGTTTCGATCATCATCTCACCAAGCCGATCGACCTTGACCGCTTGCGCGACCTGTTGCACGAGCAGGACGAGGCACAGTCGGCCGTCGTGCTGCACGCCAACGGATAAAATCAACGAGATGACGACTTTTAAAACGATCCACACCGATTTCTGGATGTTGCGCCTGCCCGACGACTGGGCGCAGCGCGAGTCCAACGACGGAAAATCGATCTACCTTGAATCCGCCGACGGCACCAAGGGCGCCTACCTCACCACGTGGACGCTGGCGGAGGACGACGAACGCCCGGCCGAAGAGGTTGCCGCAGCATTCCGCGAAGCCGACCTGAAGGCACTGACGAACATGGCTGGCTATGCATGGAAGATCGTTTCCGAAGTCAGCCGCGGCACCGGCACCGCCTGCGTGTCAATCACCGACTGCCTGGCCGCCGAAAAAAGCTATCGCGTGGTCGGCAAGATCCTGGTGGCGCCGCCGGTTGTCATCAGAGCGGCGTTTCATGACTACGGATGCGGCGATTACGAGGCCTCGCTGAATTATTTCGCGCCGATCGTGGACTCGCTGCAGTTTTACGTGGGACAGGATTGAGTTTTGTCGCCTGGTTGCGACGCATTGCGTGCATGCACTTGCTGCCCGCCGCTATAGGTCGCCAAGACTGCCCGGTCATCGCCCAGCAATGCGAAGGCAAACAGCATTTCCTCCAGACTTCCGGCGCGTTCCGTGCGCCGCGCCAGCAACGGCGTCGCCTGCGGATCGAGCACGATGAAATCGGCTTCCGCGCCAGCCGTGAAATTGCCGATCGTGCCTTCCAGCTGCATGCACCGCGCGCCGCCCAGCGTCGCCAGGTAGAACATGCGCAGCGCGGGAAGATGCGTGCCGCGCATGCGCGCCACCTTGTAGGCTTCGTTCATGGTCTGCAGCATCGAGAACGATGTGCCGCCGCCGACATCGGTTGCCAGCGAAAGCGGCATGCGCGCCGCATCGGCCAGCGCGAAGTCGAACAGGCCGCTGCCGAGGAACAGGTTGGAAGTCGGGCAGACCGCCGCCGCCGATTGCGTCTCCCGCATGCGCGCGCGGTCGTGCTCGTCCAGCCAGATGCAATGCGCGAGCATCGTGCGCGGACGCAGCAGGCCGTAATGGTCGTAGACATCGAGATAGCTGCGTGAATTCGGAAACAGCGATTTGACCCATGCCACTTCCTCGGTATTCTCGGCGACATGCGTCTGCACGAACACGTCGGGATGGGCGCGCGCCAGTTCGCCGGCCGCCTGCAGTTGCGCCTCGCTCGACGTGGCGGCAAAGCGCGGCGTGATCGCGTAGAGCTGACGCCCGCGCCGGTGCCATTTTGCGATCAGGTCTTCATTCACGCGCAGGCTGCATTGCTCCGCATCGCTCAGGAAAGCCGGGCAATGGCGATCCATCATGACCTTGCCGGCGACCATGCGCAGGCCGCGCTGTTCGCTTTCCGAGAAAAACGCGTCGACCGACGCAGGATGCACGGTGCAATACACCATCGCGGTCGTGGTGCCGCAACGCAGAAGTTCATCCAGGAAGAAGCGCGCGACCTCGTGGGCATGCGCCGCGTCATCGAAGCTGCGTTCGGCAGGGAAGGTATACGTCTCCAGCCAGGGCAGCAGGCTGCGCGCGGGAGACGCGATGACATCGGTTTGCGGGTAATGGATATGCGTGTCGATGAAGCCCGGCACGATCAGCTTGCCGCGATAGTCCTGTACCGTCGTACCCGCGGGCAGGCTATCGCGCAATTGCGCATGATCGCCGACCGCCTGCACGCTCCCGTCGTTCACCAGCAGCAATCCGTCTTCATACCAGACGGAAGCATTGCGATCGAACGCGGGGTCCGCGGTGAAATGCAGAATGCTGGCCCTGAATGCCGTGGAATCCGACGTCATGGTATCGCTCCGTTTTCCTGGCAAAAGATCGCTCAAGCTCAACTATTCAGCGCCGAGATACACGTAACGGAAAATGAAAATCGCTGCAATGATCCACACGATCAGCGGCACTTCCTTCGCGCGGCCGGTAAAGAGTTTCAGGCCCGCGTAGGAGACAAAACCGAATGCGACGCCGTTGGCGATCGAATAGGTAAACGGCATCATCAAGGCGGTGATCACCGCCGGCACGCTTTCCGTGGTGTCATCCCATTGCAGATCAGCCAGTTCGCGCAGCATCAGGCAGGACACGAAGAACAGCGCCGGCGCGGTGGCATACGCGGGAACGGCGCCGGCCAGCGGCGCGATGAACAGGCAGGCGAGAAACAATACCGCCACCGCGACGGCGGTCAGTCCGGTGCGTCCGCCCGCCTGCACCCCGGCCGCGCTTTCAATGTACGCCGTGGTGCTCGAGGTGCCGAGGAATGAACCGGCGACAATCGCGCTGCTGTCGGCCATCAAGGCCTTGTTCAAGCGATCCATCTTGCCCGCCTTGAGCAAACCGGCGCGGGTAGCCACGCCCATCAGCGTGCCGGTCGCATCGAACAGTTCCACCAGAAAAAACACCAGCACCACGTTCAGGATGCCGATCGACAGCGCGGCGGAAATATCCAGCTTGAACAACGTCGGCGCGAGCGAGGGCGGAGCCGATACGAGGCCGGCGAATTTATTGCCGGCAAAGACGAAACTCAAAATCGTCACCACGATGATGCCGATCAGGATCGCCCCTTTCACGCGCAGGCGATCCAGCGCAACGATCAGGAAGAAGCCGATGATCGCCAGCACGGTGGTCGTCTTGTGCAAGTCGCCCAGGGTGATAAAGGTGGCCGGATGCGCGGCAACGATGCCGGCGTTCTTGAGTGAAATGATGGCCAGAAACAGCCCGATGCCGGCGGTGATCGCCGTGCGCACGGAATGCGGAATGCCGTTGACGATCATTTCGCGAATGCGGAGCACGCTCACGATCAGGAACAGGATGCCGGAAATGCACACCGCGCCGAGTGCTGCCTCCCAGCTATACCCCATGCCCTTCACCACGCCGTACGCGAAGTACGCATTGAGCCCCATGCCCGGCGCCATCGCGATCGGGTAATTGGCGTACAGGCCCATCACCAGCGAACCGAGCGCTGCGGCAATGCAGGTGGCAACAAACACCGCATCCTTGGGCATGCCCGCGTCGCCGAGAATGGAAGGGTTCACGAAAATGATATAGGCCATCGTGAGAAAGGTGGTCAGCCCCGCCAGCAACTCGGTGCGCACATCCGTTCCCTGTTCCGTCAACTTGAAGAACCGATCCATCGCGCTCATTTTTTCTCCTTATCGTGGGTTGATCGCGCTGCATATTAGACACGATTTCTGTCGAGAGTGCCGCTGTCGGGATGTTTCGGCAGCCGTGCTTTCCGGCGGACCGTGCGCATGCGTGACCGTGCCATGTTGAAATCCCGCCACGCTGCCCTGCAAGCCGCATGGACAAAGGTGGAAATGGGTATATACTGTACATATGAACAGTATTTGGCGTGGCTCGGAGCAGCGCTGCGGTTAGTACGCAATGCCTCTCATGATCATGCCGCCGGCGGAGAAGGAGATACGCGATGTTCAAGACAGGCACATGGGTAGGCGCTGGCCGCTGGCCGAACCAGAACGCACACCCCGACCAGTGGCACAAGCCCATTCGCGGACAGGTACTTGATTTCTGCGACGTGCGCGCCTGGGCCAATTCCATCTATTTCCCCGAAGACGTGCCGCACGCCGGCAACGTCATGGGCATCGCCCTCAAGCTGCAAGCCGAAGGCAAGCTCGACGGCCTGACGCCAGTCTGCTGGGACTTCATCACGCACCGTCGCGTGCTGTGGGAAAAGACCGCGGCACTGCGCCCCTATGAAGACGATGTCCTCATCTGGCGCGCGGCGAGGGCATTGCGGCGCGATGAGATCGATCACCCGCGCCGCCGCAAACCGCGCGACATTCGCGAGTTCCTGCCGGAACAGCAGAAGCATCTGGTGCTGGCGTGAGCTCGTGCCAGGGCAACTCCATCTGAAGTAAGTGCTTCTAAAGAAACAGCGACGCGCAGAGCGCCTAATTGTGTGTTGAGGCCGCGACCTTCCTCTCATTCGTGAAATAGGAAAGAAACGCTTGCACCTCAGCCGCGCCCATTTCACCCGGATGGCGCAAGCCGTGAAACCTGATATGCCAGCGAGTCCAATAAACATAGGCTTCTTCGGTTCGCAGGTTGTACTGTTTATCCCGTATGCACCGTCGCAATTGATCGAGCAACTTGGGCGGCCTTGTGTTTATTTCAACGGCCGGTATAGACTGGCTGACATCTTTCATGGTTATTTAGTACTGTGTTTTTGTGCAGTACGTCGTTAAAACAACCACGCGACAAGCATTTGCGCCGGATCGACTGTTGAGGATAGGCGGACAGCCGGTTTGGTTAGACAGACAGGTGCTGTCCGTATAACTAAAAAGTTAAAAAGCAAAATGATCGACGGTCCATACAAATCAAATCGCTCCGGTTGGGTATCGGAAGGGCTGGCCGGCATGGAACTCATCGGTCTTGTCGTCGGCTTTTTCGCTGGCTGCTATTTCATCAGTAAAGCGGCATTTTATTTCTTCATCGCCGGAGCATTTCTAAAGCTCGCCGTATTAATTGCATGCGTGGTCATTTTTATCGGAATATTTTTGATTGCGTCACATACTTGGCGCCTTATAGGTGTTCTCGCATTCGCTACATTAGGACCACTTTTTCAGTATGTGTCGGGATAAGAGCGTTATGCTTTTTAACATGTCAATCGACAGGGACGCAAAAGAGCGCCCGTCATCTCGGCGTTAAATGACTATGTCCGTTACACCTGAGCTCGAAATTGTCGGTACTCCGCCCGATCTCAAGGGGCGGATTTGCGAAGGTTTTATCTGCGAGGGCTACGAGTTCGAAGGTGAAACGGCGGCATCGGCAAACGTCACATACTTGAAATTTGACGGCGCATGGTATCGGCTTTACTTTGAACCGCATATGGTTTTCTGGCGTGAATGGAATGAACAGCCGAAGCCCTGGGAAGTGGAAGAGGAATCGTGGAACTATCCGCATGTTGATGTCGGGGCTGGTGCCGGCGTGGTTGGCGTGAGGCTCGGGTCATATGAGATGTCCGCGACGTTTGAGGGAAGCAAGGTTCTATTTCGGTTTGAGAATGGAACCCAGATCGTCATCGAGGATAAAAATGAAGTTGCGTCATATGCCGTCATTTAACTCACCGTTGCACACTGACGCTTCGCGCCAGTGAACTGAATCGTTGAGGCTGTAGAAAAAGTCCAAAAATGCCATTCTTGCTAATTCTCAAGCCAAGGGAATCAATGACTTACGCCGCTAAAAAAACCGCAAAACGACTTTTCCTACAGTCTCGTTAGGGCGCAACCATGAGCCACCTTTTTCTGTTTCTAGCCTTCCTCCCTGGATTAGCTTTCGCTGAAACGTCAGCCCTTCCGGTACCCCCGGGCAGCGACTTGGTATTCCTGTGCTTTCTTACCAACTCCAGCCTGTTGATCACCTCACCATCAAATACAGACCAAATCGACGCATACCTCGCGGGACGCAAGCCTGAGGTTGCCGAGTTCTTTTCTAGTGAAAAATTGGTCAAGTGGTCTCGTGATGGCTATCGCAACGGGAGCAAACGAATTGTCAAACGCTGCGGTGAAATAGAAATAGCCATCGGTGCCGATTTTCCAAATTCAAACCCACAGGGTGCCGATGGCGTATATGTATTCCCGACTGTGACGCTTCTACACAATAAAACGACGTTGGCGCCCACCACCGTTATTTCTGAACTGTGCGAAGTCGATACCCCTCGATGGGGCGACTGTGCGAAGGACTACGCTGTTGCGATAACTTCCTCTGCATCCGGCGCCAGTTTTACCATCAGATACCTGCGTACCTATGTTGAGTCCAAGCGCGCGCCCTGACACTACAATCGATCGGGGCGCTACGCGCTTGTCATCTCAACGCTATGCACTTTCCTCAGGCCATCCGGCACCCATCAGCCCTTCTATGCCGCGGGACAATTCCAATAGTTACCCAATAGCAGATTGAAAGGAGAACCGATCATGAGCACAGGAACCGTCCGTCTCCACCGCGTACTCCGGGCAAACCCCGAGCGCATCTATCGCGCCTTCCTGGACGCCGATGCCATGGCCAAGTGGCTTCCGCCCTACGGATTCACTTGCAAGGTCCATCATATGGACGCCAAGGTCGGCGGCACCTACCGGATGTCGTTCGCGAACTTTGGGACGGGCCAAGGGCACTCCTTTGGCGGCGAGTATCGTGAGCTGCTTCCCTTTGAAAAGATTTGCTATACGGACAGGTTCGACGATCCGAACCTCCCAGGAGAAATGCAGACGACGGTGAGCTTGAAGAAAGTGTCTTGCGGAACCGAGATCAGCATTGTGCAGGAAGGGATTCCTGCAGCCATTCCAGTCGAGATGTGCTATCTCGGCTGGCAAGAGTCGCTTGCACAGTTGGCGAAACTTGTCGAACCAGAGATTCCGGGCTGACAGGGCATCTTGAGAAAGTACGGTATTGGCACCTTGGTACTGATACTTTTTACGGCATGGCTGCGCCGGTCTCAATTTGGCAAATGACTTGGCAATTCACAATGCCAATCGGCGATAAATCGTGAGCGTGTTTTTCGAAAAAATCATCGGTGTTGCAATCCTGGCTGGAATCGTCTTCGGGCTGTTCACGACCGGGGTCGCACCTTTCGAAATGTTCAAGAAGGCGCAGGCGGAGAAGTGGCCGTCGCGACCGGGAGTCATCACGAAATCCTATGCAAGCCAAAAGCGCGGCGCCAGGAGTGCGTCATATTGGCGTCCGGAGATTTGCGGAACGTACAAGGACGATGGCGGGAAGTTTTGCGTGACGCGCGTCAGGTACGGCGGCTTCATCTTCGGCGACGGGAAGGGCGACACGTTCGAAATGGTTGCCCGCTATCCTGTGGGACGGGAAGTCGCGGTTTTCCATTCTCCTGACGACCCTAGGGAGATCGTTCTTGAGGCGCATTCTTCATGGACGGAAATGATCACTCTGTTCGGACTCGGACTGGTGTTTCTTATTCTACCCGTGGCATTGAGGCTGTTCCGCGCGAAGCCTGGATCCCAGCGTCGTAGCGGGATGTAACACGCTGCTTCTCCATAGCGCGATCGGGAAGAAGGTGTTCCTCGGGCTGCGGGCAACACTCTTCAGGGATGATTCCGTGCACGCCCCTTATTGTGATAACAGCGCGGCCATGGCAAGATGCGGGGATGCTTTTTATGCAACTCCGAGGTGCAGGCAACTACCTGTGTCCAGCCCGTTTCAAACCAGCCTTCAGTGAACTCTGACATGCGACTCGCCATCGGTAAAAGCTTGTGCTTTCACGCGCTGCTGTTTTGCATTGGCCTTGCACATGCCTCGGTCGGTCTGACTGACATTCCGGCGGACGCTGAAAGCGGTCTTGTCACGGTCTTTTATCCGTCGACCAGCGAATCGAAGCTGCAGCATCGCGCCGGGTTTGACCTCGACGTCGCGTTCGACGGCGTACCTGCAGCCGGCAACAAGCGGCTCGTCGTGATCTCGCATGGATCTCCGGCGTCCCCCTGGGTGTATGCCGACCTGGCGCGTGTGCTGGTCGAGGCCGGCTTCATTGTTGCGATGCCTGAGCACTTCGCCGACAACTACAAGGACGACAGTGAGCCGGGACCGCCGAGCTGGAAGCGGCGTCCGCTCGAAGTTTCGCGCGCCATCGATCGCGTCGGGGCGGACCCGCGCTTTCGCGCAATGCTCGATCTGGAGAAGGTCGGCATGTACGGCATGTCGGCTGGCGGGCATACTGCTTTGGTGCTGGCCGGAGGGCGCTGGTCGCCGGCGCGCTTGCGTCAGCACTGCGACGTCCACATGCGTGACGACTTTCAGGCATGTGCGGGTCCGACGATGAGGCTGAATGGCGGCGTATTGGACGGAATCAAGATCGGGCTTGTTCGCTGGATCCTTGGCTTCAAACTGACGGACGAAACCTGGTACGCCCATACCGACCCTCGTATTGCCGCCATTGTTGCCGGCGTCCCGTTTGCGGCCGACTTTGATCCTGCGTCTCTTGAGTCGCCGATTGTTCCTCTTGGCATCATCACTGCGCAAAAGGACAAGTGGCTCAATCCGACCTACCACAGCCATGCCATTCTCAAGACTTGCACACCTTGCGAGCGACTGGCCGATCTGCAGACTGGCGGGCACGGAGCCCTGCTGTCCCCTTTGCCACCGGGCCTGAATGGATCGATCGGTGCGTTGGTCTCCGATCCGCCTGGCTTTGACCGTGCGTCTGTCGTGCCGGAAATCAATCGCAAGATCGCAGCGTTTTTTTCGAGTCACTTGCTTGCTTCCGGGTCTGCACAATCGTCGCGTCTCAAGAGTTCATCAACATCGAATGGGGAAAAATCAAAATGACTCATGCAATGGCATGGGCGCTCTTTGTGCTCGGCATCGGACATATTGCCTACGGCCTCGTCGCGTTCAAGGCGCCGCTTGCGGCGGCAGTTGCCGCTGGCTTTGTCGGAAAGTTCAATGCGCCGGAGCTGCGGCGCACGGCATTCTGGTTCCTGATCTTCGGGCCCTTGCTCATGCTCGCAGGTCATGCGGCGCTGCATGCCGTTGCAATCGGCGACCTGTCCTTGCTCCGGATTGTCGGCGCTTATGCCTTGGTGACATCCCTGATCGGCGTCGCTGCGTTTCCAAAATCTCCCTTCATTGCAGCGCTGCTGGTTTCGGCGCTGCTCAATGCTTCTGTGTATGGGCTTGTCTGAGGATGTGCGTGGACAGAACATCGCGGCAAACAGACCTGGAGCTTGCACAATGCGTCTGCAGGAAATAACACAAGTTCGACAGCTTCCGGGCGATCGGAAGCGCAGGTGGTTCACCTCCGACACGATGGACCTGATCGTCTGGATGGATGCGCAGGGAGATATTGACGGCTTCCAGCTCTGCTACGACAAGGGGCGTACGGAGAAAGCGCTGCACTGGACGCGCGACCGCGGTTTGTCGCACATGCTTGTCGACGATGGCGAGGGAAACGGGGCATTGAGCTACAAGGCATCGCCGATGCTCAGAGGCGGCGCGCCGCGCGACATCAAGAAGACAGGCATGTTGTTCGAGCATGCTGCGCAGGCGCTTCCCCGCAATATCAAGGAATTTGTTCTTTCGAAGATTGAAGACGATGCGGCTTCGGCCGGAGATCCATCGCGTTCGCATTGCATCATCTGATCCACGCTTCCAGCCATTATCCGACCTATGCCAGACATCATTGGAATTGACCACATCTACATTACCGTGTCGGACATGCACCGCTCGGAGGAATTTTACGATCGTGTGATGAAGGTTCTCGGCTTTCGCAAGAACACCTTCGCCATCGGCGGCGATCCGCATGCGCAGTACTTCAACCGGCACTTCGGCTATGTGATACGCCCGGCGAGATCGGGAAACGGTCACGATTCGTATTCGCCGGGGTTGCATCATCTCTGTCTGAGAGTCGAGTCGCCGGAAGATGTCAGGGCGGCCGCGAGGGAATTGCGTGCCGCGGGGATCGACGCCAGTGAAGCCGCGCCCTATCCGGAATATGCGCCGGACTACTGGGCGACATTTTTCCGCGACCCGGACGGCATCCGGCTGGAGATCACCAACTACCGGCAGGAACGGCGCGAGCGCCATGATCACTGGGACAAGGTCCAGTCGTAATTGCACAGGCATGTCGCCATGCAGCATCGCCGGATCGCCTGATGCCCGGCATGAGGAGGTAGAATGGGACACGCCCATGATGAATAACGACAAAACACAGAAACCGGAAATCCTCGCCGATGTAGCCGGCCTGTCGCCGGCGTATTTCGGCATGGCGATGGCAACAGGCATCGTTTCGCTGGCGTCCTATCGCGTCGGCATGCATGGCTTGGCAATGGCCTTGTTCCGGCTGAATATCCTTGTCTATGCCGTGCTGTGGCTCCTGACCATACTGCGGGCCGTGCGCTATCCGCGCCGCTTCTTCGGCGACATGATCGATCATCTGCGCGGCCCCGGGTTCTTTACGACGGTTGCCGCGACGAGCATTCTCGGCAGCCAGTTCGCGGTGATAGGGGCAGATTACCGTGTCAGCACCGTGCTCTGGGGCGCGGCGATCACGCTCTGGGTCGGGCTCACGTACACGATATTCGCGGGCTTCACCATCAAGCAGAACAAGCCTAGCCTGGAGAAGGGTATCAGTGGCGCCTGGCTGCTGGCAGTGGTGGCATCGCAATCCATCGCCGTGCTGGGCGCGCTGCTTGCGGCGCACGCCGATCAGCCCTATCGCCTCGAAATCAATTTTCTGGCCTTGTCGATGTGGCTGTGGGGCGGCATGCTGTACATCTGGATGATGTCGCTCATCTTCTACCGCTACACCATGTTCCCTTTTTCTCCGGGCGATCTGGCCCCGCCGTACTGGATCAACATGGGCGCGATGGCGATTTCAACGCTGGCAGGATCGCTGCTCATCATCAATGCGCCCGACGCGCCTTTTCTGCTGTCGCTGCTTCCCTTCATCAAGGGTTTCACGGTCTTTTACTGGGCAACCGGAACCTGGTGGATTCCCATGCTGGTGGTGCTAGCCCTGTGGCGTTATGTCTTCCGTCGCTTTCCGCTGAAATACGATCCGCTGTACTGGGGCGCGATTTTTCCGCTGGGGATGTATTCCGCCAGCACCAGGGAGATGATCGAGGCGATGGGATTCGGATTCCTGCAATTCCTGCCGCGCGTTTTTCTCTACATTGCGCTGGTTGCATGGACGTCGGCGTTTGTCGGGCTGGCGCTTGAGCTGCTGCGCCGCGCCGGCGTTCTCGCCAAAGCCGAAGGCAACAACTAACAAGACGCCGACCGATGAAGGAAACCGATCGCTGGCTGGACCGATGGCTGCCGCTCATCAAGGAAAAGACATCGACCGTGCTGGAACTCGGCTGCAATACAGGGCGCGACACCGCACGGCTGGCCGAAGCGGGTCTGCGCGTGGTCGGGACCGACATCTCGGCCGAGGCGCTGCAGGAGTGTGCTCGTGTCGTGCCCGCTACGCCCGCTCCGGTGCTGGTGCGTCATGACCTGCGCGAGCCGTTTCCATTTGCCGATGGCAGTTTCGATGTCATTGTCGCCAGTCTTTGCCTGCATTACTTTGGATGGGACGATACCTACAGGATCGCGGGCGAGATCTTGCGCTGCCTCTCGCCCGGCGGCTTGCTGCTTTGCCGACTCAACTCCACCAGGGACGTGCACTACGGTGCGACCGGTTTCCAGGCGCTGGAGCCGAACTACTATCAGGTCGACGGCCGCTACAGCGACCGCAAGCGGTTTTTCGACCGCGCCGCCATTGATGCACTGTTTGGCGCGGAATGGACGCATGTGGCGGTGGAAGAAATGAGCATCGACCGCTATGAAAAACCGAAGTGCGTGTGGGAAGTCGTGCTGCGCAAGGCGGCGAGAAGCTGATTCCCTTCACGCGGCCAGCGCCGCTTTTCGTTGCGCCAGACCTTCTTCCACCAGGCGCAGCGACTGTTCGCACAGCGCGCGGAAAGCGTCGAGCTGCGCGGGTTCCGCGGTGCTACCGCCCAGCGTGTGTTCCAGCTCTGCCGCAAGCTGCGTCAGTGCGGTAGCGCCGATGTTGGCCGCCATGCCGCGGACGCTGTGCACCACCGATTTGATCCCCGCATGATTGCCTGCATCGACCGCTGCATTGAACTGGTTGATCGCCGCCCCCAGGCTGGGCACCAGCATGGCCAGCACCCGATGGTACAAGTCGATGTCGCCGGCCAGCCGATCCAGCGTGTCGGCCGTGTTGAAGCCGGGGATGTCGATCGGCGTGTCGACAAGGCCGAGGGCCTTTGCCGGTGCGGCATCTTCGGACGCCGGCCTTGCAGTAGTCGGTTTGCTCTCGGTGAGCCAGCGGGTCAGGGTGCTGTAGAAATGGTCCGGATTGATCGGTTTGGTGATGTGATCCTGCATGCCGCTTTTCAGGCAGGCGCTCTTCTCTTCGTCGGTGGCGTGCGCAGTCATCGCAACGATCGGCAGTGAGGCGAAGCGCTGATCGATGCGGATGCGGCGCGTGGCGGCATGGCCGCCCATCTCGGGCATTTGAATATCCATCAACACCAGATCGTAGGTGCCAGGCTCCTCCGCAAACAGCATTTCGAGCGCGATCTTGCCATTGCCTGCAATATCGACCTGCAAGCCGGTCGCCATCAGCATTTCGCGTGCGATCTGCTGATTGATTTCATTGTCTTCCACCACCAGCACGCGGCAGCCGTCGAAGCGCGGCAGGATGCGCTTCAGCCGGGCATTGCAGCATTCGACGCCGCCGGCCGCGAATACCTGCACGAAAGTATCGTGCAGCAGGGATTGATCGATTGGCTTGAACAACACGGCGTCAACCGGTGCGCCTTCGGCCTGGCGCAATACGTCTTCGCGGCCGAACGCGGTCACCAGGATGACTTTGGGAGGGTGCCGGAGGCCGGCGTTTCTGATCGCGCTGGCCAGTTCCATGCCGTTCATGTCAGGCATGCCGAGGTCGGTCAGCACCAGGTCGTACGGCGCGCGTTCGTCGGTCGCACGGATGGCGGTCAGGGCATCGGCGGCGCTGCCGACCGCATCCGACTGCAGGCCGATGCCGTCAATCAGCGCGGTCAGGATTTCGCGCGCTGCGCGGTTGTCGTCCACCACCAGCACGCGGCAGTCCAGCAGGCGTTGGGGCAAGTCCGGCGACGCGGTTGCGGTCAGAGCGCCGAGGCCGAGACGGACGGTAAAACCGAATGTCGAGCCGACGCCGGGTTCGCTGCGCAAATCCATGCTGCCACCCATCATTTCAACCAGGCGCTTGCTGATCGCCAGCCCCAACCCGGTGCCGCCATACTTGCGCGTAGTCGAGTCGTCGGCCTGGCTGAATGCGCTGAACAGGCGCGTACGCTGTTCCGGCGTGATGCCGATGCCGGTATCCTCCACTTCGAAGCGCAATTCGACGCCGCCGGCATAACTGGATACAACACGGCAGCGCAATTGCACCTGGCCGCTTGACGTGAACTTGATGGCATTGCTCATCAGGTTGATCAGCACCTGGCCCAGGCGCAACGGGTCGCCGAACAGGTTGGGCGGCACATCCTCCGCCACGTCGAACACGTACTTCAGGCCTTTCTCGAGTGCGACCTGGCGGGTGACATTGCTGACGCTGGCCAGCACCTGATGCAGGGGGAAGTCGGCCTTCTCGATACTGAGCTTGCCGGCCTCGATCTTCGAGAAGTCGAGGATGTCGTTGATGATGCCCAGCAGCGACTCGGCGGAGTGATGGATTTTTTCGACGTAATCGCGCTGCTTGCCGGTCAGGTCGGTGCGCAAGGCGAGATAGGCCATGCCGATGATCGCGTTCATCGGCGTGCGGATCTCGTGGCTCATGTTGGCAAGAAAGGCCGACTTCATGTGCGAGGCTTCCTCGGCGACTTCCTTGGCCGCATTTAGCGCGCGTTCATGTTCGCGCAGATCCTGATTGGTGCGCGACAGCTCGGCGGTGCGTTCGGCGACACGATGCTCGAGCACGCGTTCACTGCGCTTCAGGCTGTCGACCAGCTCCTGCTGCGCGACTTCCTTGTCGCGTCGGATCTGATTGAAGCGGTCCGCCAGCGCCAGCGACAGCAGCAGCATTTCCAGTGCGGAGCCGATCTGCATGCCGTATACCGCGAGGAAGTTGGGCAGCCCCTTGATGCCAAGACTGCGCGACGCGGTCAGTACCGCGGCGAATACCAGGAAGCTGAACGCCAGCAGGAAGAAGCGTGCGCTGCGCTGACCGCGTGCCAGGCAGGTAATGCCGACCACCAGCGCCAGCAGCATGTTGGCCGCATCGATGATGATCCCGATCCGGATGATCTGGTCATGCGGAAGGAATACAAAGGCCAGCATCTGCACCACGTTCAGTGCAAGGAAGCCGCGGATGACGCGGTCCAGGATCGGCACGGTGGTGGTCGTTGCCAGCAGGCTGCGCTGGAACAAAAGCAGGGTGAAGCCGGTGCTCGCGAAGCCGATCATGCCCGAAATGATGGCCCAGTGGGGTGACTCCGGCCATACGAACTGATAGCCGAG
The DNA here is from genome assembly GCF_004804275.1 of Herbaspirillum sp. ST 5-3. Taxonomy (GTDB): domain Bacteria; phylum Pseudomonadota; class Gammaproteobacteria; order Burkholderiales; family Burkholderiaceae_D; genus Noviherbaspirillum. The sequence goes on along the minus strand of NZ_STGI01000005.1, from coordinate 20,814 downwards.
ACCGCTGTAGGCGCCGATGGAAAGCGCGTTGGCGGCGACGAACAGCACGTAGTAAAGGTAGGTGCGGTCGCGCAGCGAGGCAAACAACAGGAAGTTGTACAGGCCGAGCGCCAGCAGCATGCCGAAATACAGCGCCTGACCGATGTATTCGCGCAGACTCTGGTGCGCGAATTCCTGCGGCTCCCACAACTTGGCGGGAATATCGAGCGAGGTGCCGGATGCGACCCGCAGGTAGTAGGTCGTCTCGCTGTTGGGCGGCAGGTGCAGCGGAAACACGAAGTTGCGATGATTGATCGGCCGCTGCGCGAAAGGCCGAGCGTGCCCGGTCGCGATGTGGATAAACCCGCTTTCGCCGGGCATGTAGAGATCGACTTCATGCAGATAGAGGAAGGGTACTTCGAGCAAGCGTTCGATCTGCCGGCCGCTGTTGTTGGACAGCGTGATGCGCAGCCAGATGGCCGAGTGGCGCAGGCCGTAGTTGATGGAATCGGTGTGCAGCGTCGATTGGGCAAAGCGGCTTGCGACATCGGGCGTTACAACATCGCCGATATCGAGTGCGCGCTCCTTGTCTTCCAGGATCCACCAGTACGGCGTTAGATTGATCGGCGCGGACGTCGGCTTGTCGTCGACCCGTAAATCTGCTGCATGCAGGGTGCCCGCCAGGCTCAATAGCCACAGCGCAATCAGACAGCGAAGCAAACGATGAATATCCGGCATTCAGGTCACCCAGAAAAGTGAGATTGCAAACTAGAAACATGCTTATCGTAGCAGCATCCCTTCGTGCTGCGCAGTTCCGATAACACACAAATACAGCCAGCGCTCGAAAAGTTACCATTTCTTACGAGAAATAAAATATCATCGCCTTCTATAACAAAGACAAACGGCCCCGGCATCCAACACAAAAAATCGGGGTCCACCACAATCGGGGAGCGATCGATGAGTGCAGATCGGGATTACGAAGCCGTCGTGATCGGCAGCGGCTTCGGCGGCGCGGTCATGTCCGCACGCCTGTCCAGGCGCTGGCCGGGCAAGGTATTGCTGCTGGAGCGCGGCAAGCAGTATCCGCTGGGCGGCTATCCGCGCAGCTCGCACGACATGGCGGACAACTTCTGGTGTCCCCAATGGGATACGGCACGCCGTCCGCACGCGGTGCGCAAGCGCAAGGAGAAGCGCGGCCATCTGGACGGCATGTTTGACATCCGGCATTTCGACAAGATCGATACCGTCGCCGCCGCAGTGTATGGAGGCGGTTCGCAGGTATATGCCAACGTGTTCCTGCGCCCGCCGGAAGCCGTGTTCGAACAGGGCTGGCCGAGCAATGTGCGCCGCAGTACGCTGATGCCGTATTACGACATTGCCCAACAGGTGCTCGGCGCCCGGCCGGTGCCGCCGGCAAGCGGCCCCGATGACCGGCGCTACGTCAAGCGCACCGAGCAATTCCAGGCCTTCGCGCGCGAGGCGAAGCTCAGTTCGAGGATGGCCGATATCTGCGTCTTCTTCGGCAACGGCTACAGCTACGAAGGCAGCAAGGATACGGTTCCGCTGGGCGTGCAGGAGCAGAATCGCTACGGTGCGCTGCAGACATCCTGCACGTATTGCGGCGAATGCGACATAGGCTGCAACGTGCAGGCGAAGAATTCGGTCGATCACAATTACCTGCACGTGGCGCGGCAGCGCTATCAGGCGCAGGTCCGCACGCTGGCCATTGTCGATCGCATCGTTCCGCTGGATGCCGCCGGCCAGGACGATCCGGCGGCCGATGGCGAGCATGGCTTCCGGGTGGTGTACCGCAATGCGGCCGACGGCGGCGAGCAGAGCGTCACCGCGCAGCGCGTGGTCTTGTCGGCCGGCGCGCTCGGCACCAGCGAATTGCTGCTGCGCTGTCGCAACGTGCATCGCAGCCTGCCGCGCATCTCGTCGCGGCTGGGGCAGCAGTTTTCAGGGAATGGCGACTTCCTGGCGTTTTCGATCGACGGCAAGAAGGAAGTCAATTCCACCTATGGCCCGGTCATTACCCAGTACATTGACCACCACCTTTTCGACAATTTCGACCGCAAGCGCGCCTTCGTCATGGAAGACGCGAGCTATCCAACGCAACTGAGCTGGGCCGTGGCCGCTCTCGGGCCGGTGATGAACCCCATCCAGAAGCTCTGGCAGGCGGGCAAGCAACTGCTGTTGTACGTCTTCGACCGCGCTTATCCGGGCCGCAAGAACAGCAGCGTCGGTTACCTGATGCAGAAACTGCTTGCGCATGACCTGTCGCAGTACAGCGCGGTGCTGCTGTGCATGGGGCTGGACAATGCGCGCGGTGTGCTGCGCCTGAACGGCGACGGCTTCCTCGATGTCGAGTGGCCGCAGGAGAGCAATCGTACGCTGTACGACGCCATCCTCGATCTCGGCCAGCGCTTCACGCGCTTCATCGGCGCCAGCACCTTCCTGCCGATGCCGACCTGGTTGTGGCCGGTGAAAAACAATGTGACCGTGCATCCGCTCGGCGGTTGCGCACTGGCCGACACGCCGGAGCAGGGCGTGGTCAGTGCGCGCGACGGCAGCCGCGGACAGGTGTTCGGCTATCGCGGCCTGTATGTGGCCGACGGATCGCTGATGCCGACGGCACTGGGCGCCAATCCGGTGGCCACCATCACGGCGCTTTCGGAATGGATCGCGCACGAGATGACGGGTATCGCACCGGATGCGAGTCTTTGAAAGGGGCAGGCATCATGTCGAACGACTTGCATGGAGTAAGGATCGAATTCGCCGAAGTGATGACGGGCTATGTCAGCGCGGAAGCGACGATTTTCACCGATGGCTATGAGGATGGTGAAAAGGCGGGCCATACACTGGCCTTGCATGTGACGGTCAGCATCGCCGATCTCGATGCCTTCCTCCACACGCCGGATCACGCCGGTACGCTGACCGGCCATGTCGACTGCGCGCTTCTCGGCGGCATCTGCCCGGTGCAGTCGGGCACCTTTCGCCTGATGCCCAATACCGCCGACCGCGACCGCAAGGTGATGTATTACCAGGTGTATTGCACTACCCCGCAAGGCGAGGCGATCACGTTCGTGGGGGAAAAGCAGGTGCAGCACAATGCGCCCCTCGACATGTGGCACGACACCACGACCCTGTTTGTGAACGTGTTCCGCGGACATATCGATCCGGCCAAGCCGGCATTGGCGGACTTGTGGGTGACCGGCATCATCAGCCTCGGCCTGGGCGACTTCATGCAGGTGCTGCGTGGCTTGCGCGCGACCGATGCGCAGGGCAACACCAGCCTCAAGGGACTGGTTGCGTTCGGCGAATTCTTTGCCGGCAAGCTGTGGGATGTGTATGGCCCGCACCTGCCGCCCGCGCTCAACCAGCCGCATCGCCGCTATCCGAAGTTCACCACCGAAGGCGTCACCGGCGCGGCGATCAGCGTGCATCCGTTTTCCACCGCCGACGGGCTGGGCTTGACGCTCACGCGCTTCCTGCGCGCCAGCAGCGACGACGTGGTGCTGGTCATTCCCGGCCTGACCAATTCCACCGACATGTTCATCATGCCGGAACATCGCAACCTGGTGCAGCATTTGCTGGACGAGGGTTTCGGCGACGTATGGACGCTCGACTGGCGCGGCAGCAACCGCTTTCCGTACAACCTGGCGCGCTCGACCTACAACTTCGACGATGTGGCCCTGTTCGACCATCCGGCGGCGATTTCCGAATTGCGCCGTCATATCGGGCCGAACAGGCGCTTGCATGTGATCGCGCATTGCGTCGGATCGATCACGATCGCGATGGCGGTCTTTGCACGCACGGTACAGGGCATCACCAGCATGGTGCTCAACAGCGTGTCGCTCACGCCGCATGTGCCGGCCTGGTCGGAAATCAAGCTGCGCTTCGGGCCGTGGGTGTCGGATTATCTGCTTGGTGTCGAATATTTCAATCCGAGCTGGCGTCGCCAGCCTGCCTGGTCAATCGGCAAGATCATCGCCATGGCGGCCGATCTGGTGCATGGCGAGTGCGACTCGCCCGAGTGCCACATGCTGAGCTTCATGTGGGGCAGCGGCCGGCCGGCGGTCTTCAATCACGCCAACATCGCGCCCGAGACGCACGAGCGCCTGGGCGACCTGTTCGGCGGAACCGCGGTGCACTACTACCGTCATGTGTTCAAGATGGTCCGGAGCGGGCATACGGCGGTCAAGTACGATCCCGGCAATCCGCGTTACGCGGCCTTGCCGGACGACTACCTGAAGAACGCCGCGGACATCAAAACCCCGATCTTCTTCGTGCAGGGGCAGGACAACCATGTGTTCGCCGATTCCAATATCCGCTGTCACGAACGGCTGGAAAAACTCGTGCCGGGGCGCCACAAGTTGCACGTCTTCGCCGGCTATGGACACCAGGATGTCTTCATGGGGAAGAACGTTGCGGTCGACATCTTTCCGCACATCGTTCACTTCCTGCGTGAGCATGCGCACGCGTGAATTTGAAAGAGCAAGTCCATGAATGAAATGAAACTGCCGCCGGGCATGATTCTCTGGCCAGCCGGGACCGCGCAAAGGAACCGGCTGTGTGTCCTGATCAGCGATATCCATTGCACCGACTGCACGGTGGGCAACCAGACGGCATCGGAAACCGACTGGCAAATGTTCTTCGAACAGATGGAATTCGCGGTATGCAATCCGGGCGACAAGGCGGACGCGCCGGCCGGCGAGCGCATCGAGGAACTGCTGCTGATCCTCAACGGCGATGTAGTCGATCTGATCCGCAGCAGCAAATGGGCGGCAGCAGGCGTGTATCCCTGGCATCGTGACCATCCGCGTTTCGAGGAGCTGGTGATGGCGGTCATGCGCGACATCGTCGCCATCCATGCCCGCCAGCGGCCGGCCGACAGCAGGCAGCCATACTCCGGCTTTTTCTACTGGATGCGCGCGAGCATCGACAAGCTGCGCCAGAACGGAATCGTGGTCACCATCGTGCCTATCGTCGGCAACCACGACAAGGAATTGCAGGTCGTGCATGCGGCGCGCCAGATGCTCTATGAAGAATGCCTCGGCCTGACCGCACTCGATATCCCGGACAGCTATCGTGCCTGGGTGGCGATGCAGCTCGGCACGAAGGCAGAGGAACTGTACCCCAGGCTGCCGTTCTATTTCGCCGATTGCGGGCTGCGCCTGCTGGCGACGCATGGCCAGTGGCGCGACGCCGACAATTGCCGCGCCACGAAGCGCTGGCGCCCGTCGCAGGGATGGCAGCCGCAGCAATGGCGCGAGGAGCAATACCAGCCCTTCAGCGATCCCTGCTTCGGCGACACGGTGGCGGCCGGCATGCTGTCGCGCTTCATCTGGAGCGTGACGAGCACGCTCGACAAGGCCATGCCGGGCGCGCGCCGCATCGGCAAACTGCTCGATGAAATGGACTTGTACCGGCCATCGGTCGCGGCGGTGGTGCGCCTGCTTTCCGAATCGCGTCGCATGGCGTGCGAAGTACCGGGCGCACAAGGACTGCATGACCAGGTGCTGCGCTGTTTCCGCGAAAGCCTGCGGGCATGGATGGCGCACGACGCGACCTGGCAAAGCGCGCGGGGCATGACCAAACTCGGTTTGTATACCCTGTCCATCCTGAGCCGCTTCAAGTGGTATTGGCTGGACATGCTCCTGATGCGTCTGATGGCGCGCCAGCAGGAACCGGAATCGAATATCACCACGCGCACGCTGCTTGCCCTGCCGGCGTTCCAGCGCGTGTATCGCGAGCTCGGTCTGCGCCTGCATGTCGAAGGGCACACGCATGTGGCGCTGGAGGCCGACCTGCAGTTTTCCCGGCCGCGCGTGGAAGGGAAAAACTATACCTACGTCAATCTCGGCGCATGGCGCGATGCCATTCTGCCCAAGCGTAACCGCGGGTATCGGCGCCGGGGCATCGGGCGCGCCTTGTTCATTTTCGACCTCGCCAAGCTGGCCGAGGACAAGCCCGACGATACCTATCGTTTTTATGTACGCGACATGACAAGCTGGGGCGATCGGATGGATAGCTGGTAAGCACTGCGAGGCAGTATGGATCGCATCGTCTTGTTGCGCCGCACAAGCACCTTCCGTCGCTCAAGTCCGCGCGTTGCGTGACGTTATCTCATACAAGACCCGTGCGCATGACATTTGCGTAGTTGCAATGAAGCAATTTCTAGCCTATCGTGAAGGTATGGACGGTAGGCAAAGGATCAGCAAGTGATACATGCTGCCTGGAGCCGTCATGCAGCAGGGAGAGGTGGGATCCATCATGAGTATCAGCGTCACGTTCAACAGCGCGCACAGGATACCGCTCGCCTCGGAGTTTTTCATGGCCCGCCGCCCGGTGGTCGACCGCCAGCAAAGTCTTGCGGCGCACGAACTCCTGTTTTGCAACTTCTGTGGGACAGCCGCCCCGATCCCCGCGCCGGAGGAGCAGCCGGCTTCGGCATCGGTGCTGTCGGATGTCTACGAGCACGGCCTGACCCGCGTGATCGGCGACCTGACCGGCATCCTGTATATCGACACCGACGCCTTGATGAGCGACATTTTCCAGTTCCTGCCGCCGCAGAACGTAGTGCTGGAAATCGCCACCCTGCGCAATCCGCCGCCGCAAGTGATCGCGCGCCTGACGGAGCTGGGCGCCGCCGGCTTTCGTTTTGCCCTGGTGGTCAATGATGACGACGAATACGTGCACAAGCTGCTGCCGATGGTGGAAAGCGTGCGCATCGACATTACCGGCCGCAGTGCAGCAGATCTGGGCCGTTTGTGCGCCGCATTCAAGGCGCAGCAGAAACGCTTGCTGGCGGAGCGGGTGGAAACGATCGAGCAGTTCCGCATGTGCCTCGACCTCGGCTTCGATCTTTTCCAGGGCTACTATTTCCTGAATCCGGAAATCCTGGAGGGAAGGAAAATCTCGCCCTCGCATCAGGCGATCACCGAGTTGATGTCCTTGATCGCATCCGACGCCGACAATGCCGACATCGAACACAGCATCAAGAGCCATGTGTCGCTCGGACTGAATCTGCTGCGACTGGTCAATACGCCTGCCATCAGCGCGCACCGTATCGATTCCCTCCGCCAGGCGCTGATGGTGCTGGGCCGCGACCAGTTGCAGCGCTGGCTGCAAGTCATGTTGTATGCCGAACCGGGCGTGCATGGCCGCAGTGTCCTGCCGCTGATGGCGCAGGCCACCACGCGCGGCCGGCTGATCGAACTGCTGGCACAGAAACTCAGGCCGGGCAATCGCAGCTTCGCCGATACCGGCTTCACGGTCGGCATCATGTCCCTGATGGACACCTTGTTTTCGATGCCCCTGGAGGAAATCCTGAAGCAGATCCCGGTCGTCGAAGAAGTGGGCGACGCGCTCCTGCGGCGCCAGGGCTACTTCGGCAAGTTGCTGTCGCTGGCCGAGCATACCGAGTGGAAGACCAAGAACGACGCGCAACTGATGCAGGCGACGCGTGAACTCAATCTGTCATACAACGATTTGTACATGGTCCAGCTGGCGGCGTTCGAATGGAGCGATCATGTGACGCGGTGCATGCACTAGCCCGGGTATCGCACCAGACCGGCCCTCCCGCTATTTGCGCGAGATGAAGGGATTGCCCTCGATATGGAAGCGCAAGTGCGCCTCCGCCCAATCGGCGGCGTAGGCCACGCCGATGCGCGGGCCGGCCACAATGGAAAATGACTCCTTTGTCTCCGGCTCGGCGATAAAGAAATTCTCGCTTAACAAGTCGTGCCCGTTCATGCGCTTGTCGATTGCCATTGCGCGGCACAGCAGGCCCGGTCCCTTTGTATTGCCGTCGACATTGGCAATCGGTTCCAGCGCGCGCAGCAGAACGGCGGCGCCATGGCCTTCCTGTTCGGTCACCACGTTCATGCAATGATGCATGCCGTAGATCAGATAGACATAGGCGAATCCGGGCGGGCCATACATGATGGCGGTGCGGGGCGTGATGCCCTTGGAGGAATGCGAAGCGAGGTCGTGCGCGCCAATGTAGGCTTCGACCTCGACGATGCGCGCGCGTCGTTCCACGCCGTCGACGACATGCACCAGATGCTTTCCCAGCAGATCCCGCGCGACTTGCGCCGTATCGCGCGCATAGAAGGTACGCGGCAGTTTCTTGTATCGCTTCATGCACGCAATTGTAGTCCTGAGCGCACAGGAAAGTGTTCCGCCAGCAGTTTTATTGCCGGATCTCCTCCTTCTCGCCGAAGAATCTTCGCTCGCTCAGAAAGCCCTGGAACACCTGCGCGGAGACGGCTGAACTGTAGTAATGGCCCTGCACCTCGTCGCAGCCGAAGAAGCGCAGGCGATCGATCTGCGCCCGGGTTTCGACGCCTTCCGCAATCACGCGCAGGTTCAGGCTGTGCGCGAGGTTGACGATCGCGTAGGTGATCGCGTCGTCGTCGTCATCCTTGAGCATGTCGGAAATGAAGGAACGATCGATTTTGATCTTGTCGATCGGAATCTGCTTGAGGTAGCTCAGGCTGGAGTAGCCGGTGCCGAAATCATCGATGCTGATCCGTACGCCGATGTCACGCAGGCGCATTGCCAGCGTGGCAACCAGCGACGCGCGGCGCATGATGGAGCTTTCAGTAATTTCCAGCTCCAGGTAATTCGCATCGAGCTGCGCCTCCTTCAGGATGCTGGTGACCAGGTCGGCAAAACCTTTTTGCTGGAACTGAATGGGCGACACATTCACCGAGATCGGCACTGGATGCAGTCCTTCCAGCTGCCAGCGCCGGCACTGGGCGCAGGCTTCGCGCAGTGCCCATTCACCGATCTTGCCGATCAGGCCCCGCTCTTCCGCCACCGGAATGAATTCCGCCGGCGACAGGAATTGCTCGTCGTTGTGACGCCATCGCAATAGTGCCTCCGCCCCGATCAGGCGGCCTTCGCGGGCGTCGATCTGCGGTTGATACCACAGGCTCAGGTCGCCTAGATCGATTGCGCGGCGCAGCTCGCGCTCGATGTTGGAACTGCGCGTGATCTGCTGATTCAGCGCCTCTGTAAAGAACTGATAATTGTCGCGGCCGTGGCTCTTGGCCTGATACAGCGCGGAATCCGCATGCCGGATCAGCTCGTGCGGCGTGTTGCCGTCGTCGGGGAAGACGCTGATGCCGATGCTGATTGTCGTGTGAATCTGATTTTCCTGGAGCGTGAACGGCCTGGCCGTCGCCGCAAGAATCTTTTCCGCCACCTGCACGGCCTGCGGCCCGTGATCGATGTTCGGAAGCACGACCAGGAATTCGTCGCCGCCGATACGCGCCACGGTATCTTCTTCCCGCACGCACTGCTGCAGCCGCTCGCCGATTTCACGCAACAGCATGTCGCCGATATGATGGCCAAGCGAGTCATTGATGTTCTTGAAATTGTCGAGATCCATGAACAGCAGCGCCACCTTGTTGCGGTTGCGCATGGCGATGTGCATGGCTTGTTCGAGGCGGTCTTGCAGCAATGCGCGGTTGGGCAGCGCGGTCACGCTGTCGTAGTAGGCGAGCGTTTGCACCTGCTGCTCCGCGCTCTTGCGCTCCGTGATGTCGGTGCTGACGCCATCGATGCGCGCCGGCTTTCCGTCGTTGCCCAGCACCAGCCGGCCGCGGCAATGTATCCAGCGAATGCTTTGGTCCCGGTGCATGATGCGGTATTCGCAATCGCACAAGGGAAAATCGGCACTTAGCGCGCGCAGGCCGTTTCTGACATGTGCCCGGTCTTCCGGATGGACGGCGTCGAACCAGAGTTGCGGCCGGACCATGAAGGACGAGGGCGGATAGCCATAGACATTTTCGGTGGATTGATTGATGTAGATCAGCTTGCTCAGATCGGCTGAAAACGACCACACGACATCGAGTATCGATGCCAGAATGCCGTTGAGCCGGTCCTCGCTTTCACGCAGCGCCGCCTCCGACTGTTTGCGTTCGGTAATGTCGCGGCAGATGAGCTGGATGATGCGTTTCCCCCCCTGTTCGATCACGCGCGCGCTGGCTTCCACCGGAACAATTTTGCCTTCGACGCTTTGCTGAGCGACTTCGAATACGGCGCCGCCCGATTCGCGCAACTTGTCGAAAGCCTTGCCGAGCGCCGGACGACAGGATGGCAAAAACAATTCCTCGACGGGCAAGCCGCTCAATTCCGCGCGCGTGCGGCCGAGCACCTGCAGTGTCTTGTCGTTGACTTCGAGGGTTCGGTTGTTGCTGTCGGCGAGAATGATCATGTCGTTCGCATAGCGTGACAGGTAATCGTATTGCCGCTGCAGCAAATTCTTTTCGGTCGTGGCTTGCAGGGCGCGCAGGCGCAACGCGCTTTCCCGCTGCTTCCACCAGAACAGCACTGCGGTGCCCAGTAAAGCCACGATGCCGAGCCCGGCACCGGCGACGATCCACGCGAAATGGCTTGCGTTGGCTCGCGCAGCGTTGCGGTCGATCATCGTCACCAGGAACCAGGGCATGCCGGCAATCCGGCGTGCCACGGCCAACGCCTCTCCTCCGGATGCATCAGCCAGCAGAACGTGGCCTGTGCCTGCGCGCGCCGCCGCAGCGAGTTGCAGCACCGTTATCGGCAGTGCGTCCAGATAGTGAAAGCGCGATGTGCCTTCGCCGGACGAGATCGTAATTACCTGATCGCCGTGTATCTCAGCCAGCAGAGCTTCGGTCGGCGCATTCAGCAGCGGGGTCGAGCGTACCCAGGAGTCGAGATGCATGTCTGCGTTGGATCTCAGCAGCAGGACGGACGCCGCCGCCGCGCCCTGCGCATCGATGTTCAAAAGAGGCGTTGCAATGTCGAGCACACCTTGGGAAAACCAGGGAGCACCGAGCGCATGGATGGTGGAAACCTCCGTCGTGTTCGAGGAGACGGCTTTCCGGACGGTCTCGCGCGCAACCGGGTCGAGCGGCTCGATGTCCTTTCCGGTCGAAATGCGGATGTTCCCCTCGTTGTCGAGAATGGCGACATCAAGATAGCTATAGGTGTTCTTGATCGCCTTCAATTGTTTTTGCACCGCGTGTCGGGTGTCGTCGTCCGGCTGGCCGCGTGCGACCCAGTTGTTGATCGTTTCCCCAAGGAATGAGCCGCCGCCGAATACGGCCGCGTCGCCAAGGCGCTCCAGGAACCAGCTTGACACTGCAGCGGCCTGCAGGTCGGCGATGTGGTTAAGCGATTCCTCCGCTTGTTTTTCCTCGCCTTCGACAAGTTGACGGAACACCAGGAATCCGGCCACCACGCTGATGATCAGCAGGGCAACAAAAATGCCGATAGCCAAACGAGAGTGGCTTTGGCTATTGCCGTTGGTATCTCCTGGCAGCGTCAGCATGTTCCGATCAATGGAGGCGAGCACTACCGCCGGCGTCGTGTGGTGTCCGGAAATCGCGAAATGGCATCGCCGAGAAATTCGGCCGCGGCATTGACAATAAGACCGCGGCATTTCGAAGCCGTTCGCGTGCCTCTTGCTTTTAGAGACTGTTTTTGCGTGCCGCTACCAGGTATCGATGCAGGGCCGCTTCTTTCCGGTGCGCGGCGCGGCCGGCGGCGCCGAGAGCAGGCCGCGCAGGATCCAGTGCCTCGATTCCATCGGATCGATCACATCGTCGATCTCGAGATAGGATGCCATGTTGATGGCCTTGCCGTTTTGATAGGACTGCGCGACCATCTTGTCGAACATTGCCTGTCGTTCGGCCGGATCGGCGACCGCTTCCAGTTCCTTGCGGTAGCCTAGCCGGACGGCACCCTCCAGCCCCATCGCTCCGAATTCGCCGCTCGGCCACGAGACGGTAAAGAAGGGCGCATGGAAACTGCCGCCGGCCATTGCTTGCGCGCCGAGCCCGTAGCCCTTGCGCAAGACAATCGTGAAAAACGGCACGCTGATGCTGCCTGCGGTCACGAACATGCGCGACACATGCCGCACCATCGCCGTCTTTTCCGCGTCGGGGCCGACCATGAAGCCGGGCGTATCGCACAGGGAAACCATGGGCAGGTCGAAGGCATCGCACAATTGCATGAAGCGCGCCGCCTTGTCCGCGGCCTCGGCGTCGATCGCACCGCCCAGATGCTGCGGATTGTTGGCAATCAGGCCGAAAGGGCGGCCTTCGATGCGAATCAGCGCGGTGACGATGCCGCGGCCGAACTGACGGCGCAGTTCCAGCACGGAATCCTTGTCGGCCAGGGTTTCGATGACATTGCGGATTTCGTACACGCGCAGACGGTTTTCCGGGATCAGTTGGCGCAGCTTGCGCTGATCGGCGCATTCCCAGGTGTCCACCCGGCCCTGGAAATACGACAGGTATTGCCTGGTCACCCGGACCGCTTCTTCCTCATCCTTGACGACGATGTCGATCACGCCGTTGGGCGCCTGCATGCTGACCGGGCCGACCTCCTCGGGCTCGAACACACCGAGTCCGCCGCCTTCGATCATGGCCGGACCGCCCATGCCGATGGTCGCGTTTTCCGTCGCGATGATCACGTCGCAACAGCCGAGGAAGGCCGCGTTGCCGGCAAAGCAGCGGCCGGAAACGATGCCCACGCGCGGCACCAGTCCGCTCAGGCGGGCAAAATTGATGAAAGACATCACATCCAGTCCTGCCACCAGCATCGCGTCGGTATCGCCGGGCCGGCCGCCGCCGCCTTCGGCGAACAGCACCACCGGCAATTGCCATTGCTCGGCGAGCTGGAACATGCGGTCGGTCTTCTTGTGGTTCATCATGCCTTGGGTGCCGGCAAAAACCGTGTAGTCGTACGACATCACCATGCAGCGCGTCTTGCTGTCATCGAACAATCCGCCGTTGACGCTGCCGATGCCCGCCACCAGGCCGTCCGCCGGGCTGATCCGGATCAGCTCTTCCAGCGAGCGGCGGCGGCGCTGTGCCGCAATGGCCAGCGCACCGTATTCGATAAAGCTGTCCGCATCGCACAGATCGGCGATGTTTTCCCGCGCGGTGCGCTGACCGGTCTTGCGTCGGCGTGCAACGGCATCCGGCCGCATGTCGTCCAGGCCGATCGCATGCCGCTGCTGCACTTCCGCGAGATCGGGGCGAATCGCATCGAGATCGATCTCCTGCGCTGCGTCCGCATGCTGCGCATCGATCTCGGCCGGCTCGATGTACACCAACGGATGCCCTTGGAACAGCACATCGCCTATCCTGACGTTCACCTTGCGCACAAAGCCGCTGGCATCAGCGCATACGATGTGTTCCATCTTCATCGCCTCGATGATGGCGATCTGGCGTCCCGCATGTACCACGTCGCCTTCGCTGACCTCGATCGACACAATGGAGCCCGGCATGGGTGCGGCGATGGGAATGGTGTTCTCCGGTGCGGCATGGCTCTCCGTAGCGCCATCCTCGCTGCTCTCGGCCGCCACCGCATACAGCTTCTGGTGCGCGCCGCCTTCCGGCTCGATCAGGGCCGCGATATGTTCCTCGACGAAGCGCGTGTGCACGCGGTTGGCAATCACGTCGGGCCGCGTCAGCAGGTTTTGCAGGAAACCGATGTTGGTTTCCACGCCTTCCACGCGGAATTCGCACAGTGCGCGATACGCTCGCGCCACCACCTCGGGAAAGCGCCCCGAGCTGGTGGATGCGATCAGTTTCGCCAGCAGCGAGTCGAAGCGCGGGCTCGGCGCATAGCCGCTGTAACCGAAACTGTCGACCCGTATGCCAGGGCCGGATGGCGGCTCAAAAGCACGCAGCGTGCCGCCCGAGGGCAGCGTGTTGCCCTGGGCATCCATGGTTTCCATGTTGATGCGCGCCTGCAGCGCGAAGCCGCGCGGCGCCGGTATCTCATGCTGCGTCAGGCCGAGCTGCTGCAGCGTATGGCCATCCGCCAGTTGCAGTTGGGCCTTCACCAGATCGATGCCCGTCACTTCCTCGGTGACGGTATGCTCGACCTGCAGGCGCGGATTGGCCTCCATGAAATAGAAGCGCGCATCCGGCCCGTGGTCGTCGGCGTCGACCAGGAATTCGAAGGTGCCCAGGCCGCTGTAGCGCACCGCCGTGGCAAGGCGGACTGCCGCATCGACGATGCGTGCGCGCAGCGCGTGATCCAGCGTGGGACTGGGCGCGATTTCCACCAGCTTCTGGTTGCGGCGCTGCAGCGTGCATTCGCGCTCCCACACATGGCTGACCTCGCCGCTGCCATCGCCCACGATCTGCACTTCGATATGCCGGGCACGCGCGACGAGCTGTTCGACATACACCTCGGCACTGCCGAAGGCCGCCTGCGCTTCGGAGCGGCAACGCGCATAAGCCTCGCCGACTTCCGCGTCGTTTCGCACCGTGCGCATGCCACGCCCGCCGCCGCCCGCGACCGCCTTGATCATCATCGCACCGCGCTCGCCGAGCTCCGCCAGGAAGGCGCGTGCCTCCTCCAGCGTCACCGGCTGATCGCTTCCGCGCACCACCGGCACCGCATGCTGCTTCGCGAGCGCACGCGCCTGCGTCTTGTCGCCGAACAGTTCAAGAATCTGCGCGCCCGGACCGACAAACAGGATGCCTTCTTCCGCACAACGCCGCGCGAATTGCGCATTCTCGCTGAGGAATCCGTAACCCGGATGAATTGCGTCGCAACCCGCTTCCCTGGCGACTGCCACCATCTGTTCGATGTCGAGGTAAGCCGCCGCGCCCACGCCGCTCAACGCACGGCTTTCGTCCGTGCGCCGCACATGCAGCGACGACGCGTCGTCCTCGGAATAGACGGAAACGGTGGCAATGCCGAGTTCGGCGGCAGCGCGCGCGATGCGGATGGCAATTTCGCCGCGATTGGCGATCAGAAGGCGTGTGACGGCCATGTGGAATCCTTGTCTCTGGGTCTTTGCTGGAATGATGAGTGTGTTTTAGCACGGGCGTGCGATTATTGTCTACGGTTTTGACTAGGGAGATTGGTCTGCCCCAGATTCTCAACTTTTCTCAAAACTGGCGCGCCAATATTGAAACCTCATGCACGGCACCTAGAATGACAAATCGTCAAGTACCGCCCGGCCCCGATGAATGATTCGCGTCGGATCGACCATTCGCTTGCAGCTTTTGCGTGACGGGCTCTCGTTGACGCTACAAAACAATCATGAACAAGCTGGTCATCATGGTGCGAGCGTCCGACAGCACGCACCGAATTCCGAAAAGCGGCTGACAAGGGGGGAGACATGAAAAAACTATGCACGCTGTTGTTTGCGTTGGCGGTCACCGGATGCGGCGGCGGAATGGAGGGCGATACTGCCGCCTCGGGCTTCAGCTCGGATCAATCCCTCGCCAACCGGCCCGAAGCACAGGCTGACAAAATTGCCACTGCGGTAACTGTGGCATCGACCGGCACGAGTACTGCCGTTCTTTCCAATGCAGCCTACGATTTTTTCCCAGGCAGGTCCGTGCCGTTTGCCCAGACTTCGGGCAAGATTGTCGGTGCCTATTTGCCGAGCTATGCGATCGCGAACGGCTACAAGCTCGACAACGTGACCGCAAACAACCTGACCCACCTGGTGTACGCATTCCTTAACATCTGCGGCCCGGATCAATCGACGGATGCGGCCTATGCCTGCAACGGCAAGCCGGACTTCGCGCTTGCGGTCACCGATGTGAGCAACACGCAATACGCGCAGCTTTCCGAAGTGAAGAAAAAGTCGCCCAATCTGAAGCTGATGGTATCCATCGGCGGCCCTTCCGGCGGCAAGCCGTTCTATCACCTGGCCGGTGATGCTGCAAAGAGAGAGGTATTTGTCGATTCCGTGACGACCTACCTCGATGAACACCCGTATTTCGACGGCGTCGACATCGACTGGGAAAGCCCGACTGCCGGCGCGCTGGGAACGCCTGGCGACGGCGAGTCGTATGCCGATCTCCTGAGCGACTTGCGCGATGCATTGGATGAGCTCGGCATGGCAAACGGGCGGAAATACCTGCTCACGTCAGCCGTCAATACCGGCACCTATGTCGTCAGCAAGGTCAATTACCAGAGGGCGCAACAATACGTCGACTTCTTCTTTGCGATGACCTATGACTACTACGGCCCGTGGTCCGGTATCGGCCACCACACGCCCTTGTATCCGAGTACGCCATACAGAGGTGTCCAGACCCTGATCAATGCCGGCGTGCCGCCGTCGAAACTGGTTCAGGGCGTCGCCACCTACAGCCGCGGATGGGGAAACTGCACCAATATCGTCGATGTGACCCAGGGCACGGGCGATGCCAATTACAACGGAAAAGGCGGCACCGAGGTCTACCCTTGGCTGGCGGCCAAGCTTCTCGACCGCAAGGGCAACGGCAAGAACGGATATCAGGTGAACTACGATTCCAGCTTGCACGCCTACGCTTTGTGGAATCCGGAGACACGCACCTATATCGGCTACGACGATCCTCGCGCCGCCTCGGAAAAAGCGCGATTCGCCGTCACCGGCGGATTGGCCGGCGTCTATGCCTGGCAGCTCGGAGCGGACAATGGCGACTTGCTCAGCGCAATGAATTACGGCATCGGCAACCGCGGGCCGTTTTCGGTGCGAACTTCCGTCAATCTGACGGACGAGGTCGAAAAGCAGAAATTCTTCCAGTTCGCGCTGGATAACCGCATCAATCACGTCTATTTCGACGGTCTGGCACAGCTGCAGTTACAGCCGGCGCTGCTGGCGCAGTTGATCGCCGATGCAAAGACGCGAGGAATCGATATCACCTTGCTGGCCGCGAACAGCCAGTGGGCATTGGAACAGAATCATCAGCAGGCGGTGGACGCAGCGCTGCGCGTGGCGAGATTCGCCAGCGATCTGATCGCACAGGGAAAGGCTGCGCCGGCCGGTTTGCATCTCGACGTCAGGCCATACCTGCTGAGCGAATGGAAGACAAATTATGTATCGACGGCAAGCCAGTACCTGCAGCTTCTGAAAAAGGTTCGCGACAATATCGCTGCCGTCCTGCCCGCAGGCACGCTTCCCGTGAGCGTCGACATCGCGTACTGGTATGACGATCCGGCCTATCAGCTGACCTATGACGGACAGACGCGCAAGCTGAGCGAATTCACGATCGATGCCACCGACTACACCGTCATGCTGGATTATCGTAATACCGCGGATCGCATCATCTCCAGTGCCAGCTCGGAACTGGACTATGCCGCGACCGCCGGGAAGAGCGTGAGACTGGCCTTGCAGGTGCGATGCCCGGCCGCCGACGACAGGCTGTGCGGCAGACAAAGCTTGCTGGATGTGGTGGACCAGGCCCGCGTCAATCTCGGATTCCGGGCGGGTTTCGGAGGGTTCTCGGTGACGAGCTATGAGAGCTGGTTCAGCATGCCGTAGCACGCCTGCATGATGGATCAGTGCATCAAGCCGTGCCTGATTTGATGAGTGCAGGGGCGGTGAGCGTGGCTACTTGAACTTGAAGGCGTAACCCATGTGGTTGAACTTTTTTGTAACCCATGTGATTGAATTCGACAGGCGTTCGTTGTTGTGTTTTTCTTCGGTGATGCAAGGGCGAAGTCACTTCGTGGGGGCTTGCCGGGACTGGCCCCGGCGGGCCACCTACTTTTTTGCTTCGCCAAAAAAGTAGGCCAAAAAGGCGACCGCAGCTCGCTGCCCCTTCGGGGTTCCCGAAAACTTCACCGGCCAGGCGGGAAGCGAAATAACTCGCCCTCGCTGCGCTCGGAGCTCAGACAGATTTCGCTTCTTTTTCCGCCTGGCCGGTGAAGTTTTCGGCAGCTCACAGCGGAGACAGGTCTTCCTTTAGGCGCGACTTGATCGTGTCTTGACGCTTCGTTAGAGCTGCTGCGCGTACGACTCCAGGTGCTGGTCGGTGTTACCGAACTGCATTTCAATGGCCATCAATCTCTTGAAGTAATGGCTGACATCCAGTTCATCCGTGACGCCCATGCCGCCGTGCAGTTGCACTGCCTGCTGGCCGACGAAGCGGCAGGCCTGGCCGATCACGACCTTGGCTGCCGACAGCGCGCGGTTGCGCACGGCCGGATCGGTATCGTTGCAGCGCACCGACGCGAGGTAGCTCATGGAGCGCGCCTGTTCGATATGCAGCACCATGTCGGCCATGCGGTGCTGCAGCGCCTGGAACTTGCCGATCGGCTGGCCGAACTGCTTGCGATTGCGGGCGTATTCGACCGTTGCCGCGAGCAGCTTGTCGAGTGCGCCCACGGCTTCCGCGCAGACGGCGGCGAGGCCGAAGTCGAGCACCTGTGCCAGTGCGCCTTCGGTATCGTCAGCGGCATTGAGCATCGCCGACGCGGGAACGTAGGCCTGATTCAGCCACACGTCCGCAGCGCGCACGCCGTCGACCGTGGCGTAGGAAACATGGCGCAGGCCGTCCGTCTCGCGCGGCACGGCGAAGACCGCCAGCGTGCCGGTTTCGCCGGCCTTGGCGATGCGTGCCGTGACCAGCAGCACATCGGCCGAGGCGCCATGCGCGATCACGCTCTTCCTGCCGGTCAGGACATAGCCGTCGCCGACCTGAAAGGCACGCGTTTCAACTGCCATGCGGTCATAGCGGGTGGAGGGTTCCTCGTGCGCCAGCGCGGCGATTTTTTCGCCGGCGGCCAGTGCGGGAAGCAGCGTGCCACGCTGTGTTTCATTGCCAAGCAAGGCAAGCGTCTTCGTGGCGAGCACCGCGCTGGCGAGGAAGGGTTCGAGCAGCAGTCCTTCGCCGACCGCGTTCATGACGAGCATGGTGTCGATCGGGCTGCCACCCAGGCCGCCGTCGGCCTCGGGGACGTTCAGCGAGAGCAGGCCGATGTCGGCCAAACTTTGCCAGACCTCGCGGCTGAATCCCTGGGGCGATGTTGCCTTGATTTTCTGGCGTGCTTCGAATCCATAATCCTTCGCGATAAAGCGGCGGGTGGTATCGACCAGCATCTGTTGTTCTTCGGTAAAGGTGAAATCCATGATGTGCTCCTACAGGCCGAGGATCATCTGCGAGATGATGTTCTTTTGAATTTCGTTGGAGCCGCCGTAGATCGACAGCTTGCGCATGTTCAGGTAGTTTGCCGCCAGCGGCACGGAATAGAAGGGCCCGACCGCATCGCCCTGATAGCCGGCAGCCATGGCCTCGCGGCGCAGCTGCAGGCCGTAGGGGCCGACCGCCTGCACCAGCAGTTCGGTGATGGCCTGCTGGATTTCGGTGCCCTTGATCTTGAGGATCGAGGCTTCCGGACCGGGAGCGCGATGCGCGGCTTCCGCCGACAGCACGCGCAGGTTGGTGATTTCCAGCGCGGTGAGGTCGATCTCGACTTGCGCGACGCGGGACGCAAACATCGGGTCCTTCAGCAGCGGCTTGCCGTTCTTGGTTTCGAGCGAGGCGATGCGCTTGAGGCGTGCCAGTTCGCGCTTGGCGATGCCGATGCCGGCGATATTGGTGCGTTCATGGCCGAGCAGGAATTTCGCGTAGGTCCAGCCCGCGTTTTCTTCGCCGACGCGGTTCTCGACCGGCACGCGCACGTGTTCGAACCAGACTTCATTGACTTCATGCGCGCCATCCATCGTGATGATCGGACGCACCGTGATGCCCGGCGATTTCATATCGATCAGCAGGAAGGAAATGCCGCGCTGTGCCTTGGCTTCCGGATCGGTGCGCACCAGGCAGAAGATCCAGTCGGCGTACTGGCCTAGCGTGGTCCAGGTCTTCTGGCCGTTGCAGATGTAAAAATCCCCGTCGCGTACGGCGCGCATCTTCACCGACGCGAGGTCGGAGCCGGATCCCGGTTCGGAATAGCCTTGGCACCACCATTCATCGGCGGCGAGAATCTTCGGCAGGAAGCGCTCCTGCTGGGCGGGCGATCCGTATTGCATGATGACCGGCGCGACCATCTTCAGGCCGAACGGCACCATGCGCGGCGCGCCGGCGGCGGCCAGTTCTTCTTCAAAGATGTATTGCTGCGTGGTGCTCCAGCCGGGGCCGCCGAATTCCTTTTTCCATCCGGTGCCGCCCCAGCCCTTGGCGTGCAGGATCTTCTGCCAGCGGACGTAGTCGTCCGAGTGAAGGACCAGGCCGTTGAGGACTTTGTGCTGAATGTCCGCGGGAAGGGATTGTGCGACGAATTCGCGGACTTCCTGGCGGAAGGCGAGTTCCTCGGGAGTGAAGTTCAAGTCCATATGTTCCTCTGTTTGTTCTTTGTTCCGGCGATGGCTGGTTCTTTGGTGATGCAATAAAGTCGGTTCTTCGCAAGACCTTGCCGGGGGCGGCCCGGCAGCCGCTCACTTTTCTTGTCTCGCCAAGAAAAGTAAGCCAAAGAAGGCGACCGCACAGCCGCTGCCCCTTCGGGGTTCCCGAAAGAGCCTGGCTCAAATCGGGAAGCGAAACCAACTCGCCTGCGGCTCAGACATGTTTCGCTTCTTTATCCGATTTGAGCCAGGCTCTTTCGGCAGCGTCAGAAGCGGCAACTGTCCGGCACGATCTCATCTTGTTACTGCAATCGCAGTTAAAACGCCGCAATTCCCGTCTGTTCACGTCCCAGGATCAACGCATGGATGTCATGCGTGCCTTCATAGGTGTTGACCACTTCCAGGTTCACCAGGTGACGTGCCACGCCGAATTCATCCGAGATGCCGTTGCCGCCCATCATGTCGCGCGCCATGCGCGCCACGTCCAGTGACTTGCCGCAGGAATTGCGCTTCATGATCGAGGTGATCGCCACCGCTGCGGTGCCTTCATCCTTCATGCGGCCCAGGCGCAGACAGCCTTGCAGGCCGAGCGTGATTTCGGTCTGCATGTCGGCCAGCTTTTTCTGGATCAACTGGTTTGCCGCCAAAGGCTTGCCGAACTGCTTGCGGTCCAGTACATACTGGCGGGCACGGAACCAGCAGTCTTCCGCCGCACCCAGCGCACCCCAGGCAATGCCGTAACGCGCCGAATT
>NZ_STGI01000042.1 GCF_004804275.1 Herbaspirillum sp. ST 5-3 | reverse complement strand
CGACCCGCTGCTGCTGGACCAGCAACTGACGAATGAAGAGCGCATGGTGCGCGACGCGGCGAATGCCTACTGCCAGGACAAGCTGCAATCGCGTGTGCTGGAAGCCTTCCGCAATGAAAAAACGGATCCCGCCATCTTCCGCGAAATGGGCGAACTCGGCCTGCTCGGCCCCACCATTCCGGAACAATACGGCGGCCCCGGCCTGAACTACGTCAGCTACGGCCTGATCGCGCGCGAAGTCGAACGCGTCGATTCCGGCTACCGCTCGATGATGAGCGTGCAATCCTCGCTGGTCATGGTGCCGATCTTCGAATTCGGCAATGAAGCCACCAAACAGAAATACCTGCCGAAGCTGGCCACCGGCGAATGGATCGGCTGCTTCGGCCTGACCGAGCCGAACCATGGTTCCGACCCGGGTTCGATGGTCACCCGCGCGAAGAAAGTGGCGGGCGGCTACAGCCTGTCCGGCAGCAAGATGTGGATTTCCAATTCGCCGATTGCCGACGTGTTCGTGGTGTGGGCCAAGGATGATGAAGGCGCGATCCGCGGCTTCGTGCTGGAAAAAGGCTGGAAGGGATTGTCCGCGCCGGCCATCCACGGCAAGGTCGGTCTGCGTGCCTCGATCACGGGCGAGATCGTGCTGGATGAAGTGTTCTGCCCGGAAGAGAATGCCTTCCCGGAAGTGCGCGGCCTGAAGGGTCCGTTCACCTGCCTGAATTCGGCGCGTTACGGCATTGCCTGGGGTGCGCTGGGTGCGGCGGAAGACTGCTGGTTCCGTGCCCGCCAGTATGT
>NZ_STGI01000041.1 GCF_004804275.1 Herbaspirillum sp. ST 5-3 | reverse complement strand
TTGAAGTCGACCGACACCAGCGGTTCCGTGTTGTAGGTCAGAATGCCCTTCAGCGCGCCGTTGGCGGCATCCTTCATGATCGCATTGACTTCATCGACCGTGGTGTCGCGCGCGGCGATGAAGGACAGGTCGACGATGGACACATTGATGGTCGGAACGCGAATGGCGTAGCCGTCCAGCTTGCCGTTCAGTTCGGGCAGCACCAGGCCGACGGCCGCGGCAGCGCCGGTCTTGGTCGGGATCATCGACATCGTGGCAGAACGCGCGCGGCGCAGGTCTTCGTGCATCACGTCGGTCAGCACCTGGTCGTTGGTGTAGGCATGCACGGTGGTCATCAGGCCGTTGACCACGCCGATCTTGTCGTGCAGCGGCTTGACCAGCGGCGCCAGGCAGTTGGTGGTGCAGGAAGCGTTGGAGATGACGGTGTCGGAGGCCTTCAGTACATTCTGGTTGACGCCGAACACGACGGTGGCGTCCACGTCCTTGCCGCCGGGCGCGGAGATGATGACTTTCTTGGCGCCGCCCTTGAGGTGGGCCGATGCCTTTTCCTTGGTGGTGAAGAAGCCGGTGCATTCGAGCACGACGTCGACGTTCAGTTCGCCCCAGGGGATCTGCGCCGGATCGCGCTGCGCGAAGACCTTGATCTTGTCGCCGTTGACGATCATGTATTCGCCGTCGACTTCAACGGTGCCCGGGAACTTGCCGTGCGCGGTGTCGTAGCGGGTCAGGTGGGCGTTCGATTGGGCATTGCCGAGGTCGTTGATGGCAACGATCTGGATGTCATTCTTCTTGCCGCCTTCGTAATGCGCACGAAGGGTGTTGCGGCCGATGCGGCCGTAGCCGTTGATTGCGACGCGAATGGTCATGGT
>NZ_STGI01000040.1 GCF_004804275.1 Herbaspirillum sp. ST 5-3 | reverse complement strand
CTAAGAACTTGTCCGTAAATTGAAAGTCGCATCCGAATTGCCGGTGACGGCAATCGGAGGTGATGAAGATGAGCAAGGTTCAATCGTGGGAAGTGTCGGATGAATTCTGGGAGCGCGTCGAACCACTGATCCCCGTGCGGCAACGTTGTGCTGGCAAGACGTATCGGCGCAAGCCCGGCGCGGGACGCCCGCCCAAGGAGGCGCGGCTCGTGTTTGAAGGGATCGTGTACGTGCTTCGAACGGGATGTCAGTGGCGTGCGCTGCCGAAAGAGCGGTTCGGCAGTTGTAGCGCGATCCATGCCCGCTTCCTGGAATGGGAGCGCGCCGGCTTCTTCGAGGCGCTGTGGGAAGCGGGGCTGGCGGAATACGACGATTTGCAGGGCATTGCATGGCGTTGGCAGAGCATCGACGGCGCGACGATGAAAGCACCGATGGCGCAACAGGCAGTTGGACCGAATCCGACTGATCGGGGAAAAAAACGGCAGCAAGCGGCATCTGCTGGTCGATGCGCGTGGCGCCCCGTTGTCGATCATCGTGACAGGCGCCAACCGGCATGATGTGACGCAACTGGAAAAGGTGTTGGCGCGGCAAAAGATGAAATACCCGCCGCCGGTGGTCCGGCGCAGCAAGCATCTGTGTGCCGACAATGGATACCGCGGCGATCCGGCCCGGATTGCGATGGTGCGGCAAGGCTACATCCCGCATGTGCAAGGGCGGTCGCAGGAAGCCCGACAGCGCAGGCGGAGTCCGCACAAGCGGGCGCGGCGTTGGATCGTCGAAGTGGCGCATAGCTGGTTCAACCGGTTCAGGAAACTGCTGGTCCGTTATGAAAAACTCGAGCGCAGCTTCATGGCGCTAAACCATTTGGCTGCAGCCATCATCGTGTTTCGTAAGGTGCCGATGAAGGTCAACATAATTTACGGATAGGTTCTAA
>NZ_STGI01000004.1:83604-522006 GCF_004804275.1 Herbaspirillum sp. ST 5-3 | reverse complement strand
TGCCGCCACGGACGTTTCGAGAGAAACAGGCTTTAAATAACTAATGCCGGTGGTACGGGAATACAGGGGCGAAACCACGTAGGCAGCGCACCGATCACGCCGCCATACAGTGTTAAGGAAGTACCTGCAAGTTCTACAAATGAAAT
Source organism: Herbaspirillum sp. ST 5-3 (assembly GCF_004804275.1). Taxonomy (GTDB): domain Bacteria; phylum Pseudomonadota; class Gammaproteobacteria; order Burkholderiales; family Burkholderiaceae_D; genus Noviherbaspirillum. The sequence goes on along the minus strand of NZ_STGI01000004.1, from coordinate 521,860 downwards.
TGGCTTCACAGTCTATTCATTTGGGGGAGACCTGCCGCCTGAGCTCCATATTGAGCATAGGAAAATGTCTAATTCCGAGGTAATTCGTTATATTGCCGACACTAGTAAGGAAGGTGATGAAGAGGTAGGAATTAATGCTCTGAAATATGGTTCGCAAAGCTTGTACTCCCACAGTTTTGGGTCGTGTGTCCCCGTTTTTGCCTATTACCCGTCTGACGCCGGGGAAAATGCTGACAATGGAAGGCCGAAGGCTTTGTACCATGCGGCATCTTATGTGCCAGATATACTGAACGGTTTATTAGCGTCCCCCGAGTATGGGAAGCCCACCGACATCTTCGTCGTAACAAGAAATTGGGACGCCGGGAATAGAAGACATGTTGGCATTAATAAGCAAAGCGCGGTTTCGCTTTATATAAACGCCCACCTTCCCGTCGGATCGAGGTTCCATATTATCGAAGTTCCATGGGGAGGTGCAGCAGTACGTCTGGCGGCAGATAAAATCGAAATCTGGGAAACATCGTAAAAAATTTACTGCACTTTTAGGAAGTAAATGACAGTGCCGCGTATTGATGCATTCGCCCTCCACCCGCAAGGCTGAACGCAGGCATGCAAACCGGGGTCGTTTCGCGGGCGATCCTCCGGTCCTGTCACACTCAGCATCCTTTCCAATCGGGCCACATTGGCCGTCGTACTTTCTCTCACGGACACCGCATCCGTTTGTTGGGCGCACTGCCAGGAATGGGAAGTCTTGGCTTCACAACCACGGGCATAGCCGTTCTCCTTGAGTCGCATATCGCATGTGCGCGATAGGATTTCATCACCCTTGATGTTGGCGGATCGATGCGTCGCCGGTGAAGCGTGCCGATCTATCCCGTTGAACTCCATGGAACTTTTTGTTGAAGTTCTCCACTGAGTGGGGACCGAGATTGCCAAATCGGTTAGAGCTCAATCCATAAATATCTATGCAACACCTTGTCATTTCCGCGAAGGCGGGAATCCAGTAGCGCATCTCTGGGCCCCGCCTTCGTGAGGGCGACAAATTTATTTATGAAATGAGCTCTATGAGACTTTGTGCTGTGCCGACTCATTAACAACAATGAAAGGTCAAATGTCATGATTACCAGCCTATCGGTTAACCCCACTTCCGCACCAGGACGAATTAACGACACTGACGATATAGTTTCGCCAGAGACAATTGATAAGTTATCCCGCAAGCTAGGTTTGCAGCCCACGAATGCGGACGCAATGAAAGTGGAGGCGCCACAACTGCAGGCTAGCCAGGATCGTCGCCTCGACATTAAGCACATCCCTCTGATCATTGCTCCGGACTCGAGCTCGATACAATTGAGGAGAGCGCCTACCTGTGAGATGTTCAGAATGGCTTCGACGGAAACTATCAGCCACGGTTGTTCGTTCATCGGTACACCGGGGGAGGACGGCTATCAATACTTCTCGATCAGCGGTGACGGAGACCGTGCTATGGTTGCCCCCAGCGAGATTCTGGCGGCCCTGGATAAGAAGATACCGGGCGCACTGAAGCAAGGGGACGGCGGAGCGGCCGTGCGGAAGACGCTCGAGCAGCTGAAGCCCTCGCAGCAGATGCAGGGCGTGCCGGTGTTCGTAAACCGTGAGCGATTCTATTCGGCTTATATGGAAAACCGTCTGGCTGGACTAGGCTATGCTCCAGGCTCGGACGTCCCGAAAGAGGTCAAAAAAGCCGTCCACGACGAGATTATGGAACTCAACAAGCTGGTTCCGAAAAATAGATGGGAACTGCAGTTTAGGGAATCTAACGGCCCGGACGTGGAGAAGAGGGGGGGGAGGCCCAACTTGCCGGAGTTAGATTGCCGTGCATTTGGAGATCCAAAGCACAAAGTAACCAAAGAGGCAATGCTTGATGGTAAGGTCCATAAGTTTCCTGAATTGAATTTAAGGGCGACGAATACAGACCCTTTATATTTGGTTGAAACGAAGTTGCGTCTACAAGCGGCGCGCTTGTATACGGACAAACTGCACGGGCGCAATGGAACGAGTATACCTTTCGAGATCGATGAATCCGATGGAAAACCCCTTTCGGACGAGGCCCTGATGAGCATCGCAGCGAAGACGCCCAAATACAATTTAACCGTGCCCCTCGCGGATGGAGAAGGCAATTGCGCTACAGGTAATGCACATATGCATAGGCTGGCTGGGCGCCCAGACTCAGAAAACCACCCGCCTAGCAATTATGCCTTTGGCGCCTATGAGCACTTGAATGACTGGGCCGCGAAAGCAGAACCACCGGAAGTTAGACCCGCTGTTGTCGTTAATACGAAAGAGTTGGCAGCGCTACTCGAGAAGAGGGTACAGGAGCAGAAACAGCAAGCAAAACTGTAGAAATTGTAGGTCTGTCCAGGATTTTTCCCGGACAGGATACAGGCTTGATGATGGCGTGCACTGGTTTTCGTATGCGTTTAACGCGTTTGACTGCTTGTTGAATGGTATGGGGAGAAACTGGAGGCCTGCGTATGATTCCTGACCAAGGATCGGTACATGCATGGCCTGATGGGAAGATCCAGAAATATTCAAGCTGCATGCCGGCTTTCGGGGGCTTGCGTACTTATGCATACATACGGTATGCATGACCCCGGGCCGCTTCGATCTGCGCATGTTGCTGCACCAGAGACCGCAGCAACATGCGCATCAGCTCCTGTCGTCTTTTCTTGCCCGGATGGTGATTTCACGCTGCTGGAAATCGATACCCTTGCTCCGCAGTTGCTCGTACTCGGTTAATCGCATGTGGGCGCCATACTTCCGACCGGGTCCGCCGGCGCAAATGAATGTGGCCAGCCTTATCAACAAGTTAGGTCGATTACTCAGGGGGAGCGATCCATCGGCGTTTCTCACCCATTGACACGCACACCACATCGGGAAAAGCGAACCATGAGTCATTATCAATATACAGAGCTGGTCAAGGAATTTTGTGAATACTGCGGGCTCGATGAGCCGGAGCGCATCACGTATGGCGGAGCCATCATGTTGGGCGAGGTGGCTTTCTCGCTGATGCACCGTGAGGAAATCGACCCCGAATTGATGTTCATCTATTGCGATTTCGGCGAAGTATCGGAGGGCAAGGAGGTCGAGGTCTATCGCGCCCTGCTGGAAGCCAATCTGTTCTTGTATAACGGCAGAGCACCGCTCTTTACCATCTCCAGCGAGACCGGGCGAGTCACCATGGCTGCCCATTGCCGGCTGGACGAGCTCAAGGCCGAAACGCTGCAAGCGATAGTAAAAAAAATGGAGGCTCAGGCGATGGCTTGGCGGGCCGACCCGTTATTGGAAGCCGTTGCATAAACGGTCGCGTGTGGTAGCGGCGCCCGGGTGGATGCCGCGCCAAATGTAGCGCGCCCCAAATGTGGCGCGACCTAAATGGTGTTTTCCTTTCAGACGTGGCGCAACAACTCGATGCGCCGCCCAGATCCCCCGCACGCATATGGTCGTTGCCAAGATGGGGCCGCGTTACCCCTGACACGATGCCTGTCCGGCTGATGGCATGTCAGAATGCCATGGTTTTCGGTTACATTAATCCTTCTCCCAACAACCCGTTCCCATTGGAGGCTCGTTGAAAAACCTGGCATAGACCGACATTCCCTGATCAACAAAAAAAACAAAATCGCAGACAACCTGTTACGGAGACACCCACCATGAAAAACCAACCGTATATTTTTGCAATCGTTATATCGTTTCTTTCGGCTTCCGCGTTATCCCAGACGCTTCCGGCTAAAACGACCCATGATCATTTTTATTGGCTGGGTGAATTCAACAAGGCTTCGACAGTGATGGTCGTCGAGCAGAACATCGTGACTAAAAAAATGGGCGCGCAAATCGCCGACGGCGTGGCGAAAGTCATTTCCGACGGCGACAAGCCTGGCGCGAAACGCCCCAACGATTATCTGCAATTGGAAACCATGTTGATTGCGGCGGCCGGACCCGACGTGACCCGCATGCATTCGGGGCGCAGCCGCCAGGACCTGCTCGCCACCACCAACAGGGTAGTGCTGCGTGAGCAGGCACTTGAATTGCTGCAAAAGGTGATCGAAACCCGCGCCACGCTTGCCCAACTGGCAGGCAAGCATGTGAATACGATTATTCCGGCCTACACCAATGGTGTTCAGGCGCAGCCAACCACGCTTGCACATTACCTGCTTGCGTTCGATGCCGCATTCGGACGCGACGCAGAGCGCCTGCGCCAGGCATATGCGCGTCTCAATTTGAGTCCGCTCGGTGCCGCAGCGCTGGGTACATCGAGTTTTCCGGTAAATCGTCCGCGTCTTGCGGAGCTGCTCGGTTTCGATGGCGTCGTCGAGAATTCCTATGACGCCAATCATGTTTCTGCAATGGACACCAGTCTTGAGCTGGTCAATATCGCCGCGGGTATGGCCCTGACCACCAGCGCCTTCGTCGAAGACGTTACGGCACAATATCGCGACACCCGTCCCTGGATGCTCCTGCGAGAAGGAAAACTGACCGGCACCAGCAGCATCATGCCGCAAAAGCGTAACCCGTACGGGCTGATCCTCTTGCGCCAGGCGGCAAGCAATGTCATTGGTGAATCGCATCTTTTCGCGATTCAGGCGCACAACATCAGCCCCGGCATGCTCGACTACAAACTCGGACAGGCAGACAAAACCATCGCGGCTTCCATCGGAATGCTAGGAAAGTTCGGCGCCTTGCTGGACAGCCTGGTGATCAATTCCCAGCAGGCCCTGGAAGAAGTCACCTCGGAATATTCGACGACCACCGAACTGGCGGACGTCTTGCAAAGGGATAGCAATGTACCGTTTCGCGTGGGGCATCACTTCGCTTCCGAACTGGTGACTTACGGACGGACCAACGGTCTCAAGCCTGCCGATCTTCCGTATGCCGAAGCGAAGCGCATCTATGTCGAATCGGCCAAGGCGCTTGGCATCGAGAACGCAGAGCTGCCGATGAGCGAACAGCGCTTCCGCCAGTCCTTGGATGCCGAGAACATGGTGAACGCGAGTCTCGGCCTGGGCGGCCCACAACCCGCTGAGGTAAAGCGGATGCTGGAGGCGCAACGTGAACGTGTCGCGGCAGATCAAAGCTGGCTGTCCAAACAAAAGACTAGCTTGGCAGCGGCGGCCGTCAAGCTGGACAAGGCGTTTGAAAACCTCAGGCAAGCACAAGCGCATTAAGAAGCGAGGCGCCTGGATGCCGAAGCAGTAGGGCAAACGGGCGCAAATTTCGTTTCTTTGTCCGCCTTGTTTGCATTTTTTGGGAGCCCCGCAAGGGGGTAGCGGCTTTGGAGGCTTTTGGTGCTTACTATTTTTGGCAAGACAAGAATAGTAAGCGGCTCGCTAGGGGCGGTCCCGGTTAGCCTCCCGAAATGGCTACTGCAAAGAATCAGCAAAGAAAAACAGCATAGTTAGAACCCGAATATTCCCTCTCCTTGCAGAGGAAGGAACGTTCTTGCTGACGCAAGTAATACTACTGTGCCACCAATGTAAGATACTCTGCCTGCCAGGTTTTCGCTTGCGTAGTATCAGTTGTTAATATTTCGCTCAGCTCCTTGACTCCAAGCTGATCTAATCGACAGTGTCTCGCCAAAATTACTCGCCCTGTCAATGAGCATAATGTAAATACCGGTCCAGCACCGTCATATAAATACATATTTGTTTTCAGCAGATTTCGGTAAACCTCTAATCCTTTACCAGCCTCTATTTCACCGAAGACGCAATAGATAAACAGCAAATCGGGATCGACGCTCTCATTAAAGACCAGCGAAAAATTTACCCCGTCTATTCCAATTGGGCCGCCATCCATTAAGAGCGCTGGGTCCATACCACAATCTGCGCAAAAATCCTCAATCAATTTTGTGTATTGAAGGTTACTCACGAATTTTCTCCCTCTTTCTTTTGTTTGTCCCCATGCGTTCCGGCATGGAGATGAAAAAACATGAATCAGGCTGCGTCATTGGCCGCCGCAATGCGGAGTTCGGGGATATGTACAGATTCGCGTCGCGAACACGGGTGTAACGTGATGCTACGCGAGCGCACTTGTATGGACACCCTTGACTGAAAATTCAGCTTGCGCCAGACCGCGTGATTCATCCAGCGAGAGCGTCATCACCAGCGCCAGCTTATCGGTATTCGGCTTACTCCCAAAGTATGAAACCTGACGTAAAAATATTTACCTTAGTGCCAATACATTCCCATCGGTTCCGTTTCATCGGCAATTATTCTGACAAAATTTATTTTCTGCGGAAATCAAAATAATGGCCGCAATCCGAAACCCTTCCTTCTTGCATGAAACTTTCTGCGTGCCGCTGCCACTCAGCATCTCGTGAAGCCAGCCTAAGACGGCTTTCTTCCTGAAAATAAAGTCACTACGGTTGGTTAGCCCGTGAGCCATGCACAACCATGTGTTGGTCATTAGAGCGATGATTCGTGCTTCGGCAACAATCCTTAGAGGCTATCCATTTCCACGATTTGCACCAGAACTTCAACGATGCGCGTTTCTCCTTCCTTCACGCCTGATTTTTACCGCTTGCCGTCTATTGACACGAGGCAACCCACGCCGCCAGCGCAAACACCACAGCCCATCCGCTTCCCCCAATTTCAAGGACAAAGCATCGACCAATTCATCGCCAGCCCGGATTTTGAAAGGTGTCAACAGGAATATGCGCAGTTGATAGACCGTATCACCCAGTTCGTGGACGACCATGTGGCGCAGCTTTCGCCCTCGTGGTTGCCCGACACCGTGGAGGAAATTAAAGACAACTTCGCTGAGCTGAAACACCACCTGTCCGATTTGCACCTGGATTTTTTTAGCCAGCATAAATCCGACGTCTATGGCACCGTCAAAGAAATGTTCCATAAGCTGGAGGAATTGCTCCAGCAAGAGGAGATTCCCCTGGCAAAGCGCATGGAGGTCATTCAGGAGATGGCACCGAAAATGGCCGTGTGCGCCGGCGGCATTGTGAAAGGTGTGCAAGATGCGATAACCAGCCTGATCACCAGCACGGCCGGGATTGAAGGCGCGGTTCAGCACACCAAGATCAAAATGAGCGAGGCCTTCATCCTCGACCATGTGCGCCATACGCATCGTTATCTTCCCGGCAATGAAGTCCACTTCGCCAATGCGTATTTCAACTACCTCGCCGAGGAGATGGGCGTGCCAGTGCGGCCGGATCCCTTTACTACCATTGCCGAATCCGAAATATCGGACGCTCAATTCGAGGCCTGCAAGCAAAACGTCCGTGCAAAACTCACCCCTACCTCTTTGGCCCTCGCCATGGCCGAAGACTATTCGAGCAAGATCAGGGATGCCATCGCGGCCAAGATCGATGATGTCAGCGAGCCTATTGCAGACGCACTCTACCCCGCGGTTCGCGCGCAGATCGAGGACCTCCAGATGGCCAGCCTGAACCGTGCATTTGGCGAGGTCCCGATGGACCGTTATCTGCTGCTGCAGCCCGATACCTATCAATACAAAATGGCGCAACAACCGACTTTGATCGCCCGGCATTTCATGGCGCAGTTGCGCAAGAAGGACATGGTGAACCATGACGACGCCATCCAATTAAACCCAGACGGCGACCAAGCGGGAAAGATCATGCAATTGGGCGAGCTGTTCTGGGTCGACAAAGACGGTTCATGCGACGAACTGGACGCGCAAGCGCTGGCGCGGCTGTCGCCGCAAGCGATTGCGCAAGCGCTGAAAGAAAAGGGATCGGCTCCGCAGAGCGCCTATGCCGAGATTTTTGAAAACATCGCACGGCACCTGATGGAGGCGCATCAAGCGGGCAAGGTCCAAAACATGCCCGTCAAATGGTTTGCGGACGTTGCCGGCGTATTTAGCAACCGATTACAGCCCCATGTCCCGCTCGGTACGTCGGTGGTCATGCTCGCTGCAGCGCAAGGTAATGCCGCTGCGCTACGGGTATTGCCCGCCGCTGGCGCGGACATCCATGCGACGAACGATGATGGCCAGACCGCCGCGATGATGGCCGCAAAAAACGGTCATGCCGATGCGCTACGGGTATTGATCGACGCTGGCGTGGGCATCCACGCTAAGGATCGCTATGGCATGACCGCCGCGATGTATGCTGGAATTCACGGTAATGCCGAGGCGCTACAGGTATTGCGCCTCGCTGGCGTGGACATCAATGCGGTGGACAACCATGGCATGACCGCCGCGATGATTGCCGCAAAAAACGGTAATGCCGAGGCGCTACGAGCATTGCACACAGTTGGCGTGAACTTCGATGTTAAGGATCCCCACGGCATAACCGCCACGATGTTTGCCGCAGCTAACGGTCATGACGCTGCGCTACAGGCATTGCGCGACGTTGGCGCAGATCTCAATGTCAAGGATAACAATGGCATGACCGCCGCGATGTTTTCCGCAAGAAACGGTCATGTCAAGGCGCTAGAGGTATTGATCGGCGCTAGCGCGGAAGTCAAAGCCAAGGACCACAATGGCGTGACCGCGGCGATGTATGCCGCAATGAAGGGGCATGCCAAGGCGCTACAGATATTGCACGACGCTGGCGCGGACATCAATGCGGCGAACAACAATGGATTGACCGCCGCGATGCTTGCCGCAGGTAACGGTCATACCGAGGCGCTACAGGTATTGCACACGGCTGGCGCGGACTTCGATGTTCAGGATCACCATGGGGTGACCGCCGCGATGTACGCCGCAATGAAGGGGCATGCCGGGGCGCTACGGGCATTGATCGACGCCGGCGTGACCATCAAAATTGCGAGCAACAAAGGCATGACCGCTGCAATGTATGCCGCAAGAAACGGCCGTGCCGATGCGCTACGGGTATTGGTCGCCAAAGACGCGGACATCGATGCGACGAACAAAAAAGGCATAACCGCCGCGATGATGGCCGCAGGTAACGGCCATCTTGAGACGCTACAGGTATTGATCGAGGTTGACGCGAAAATCAATGTCCAGGATCCCCATGGCATGACCGCCTTGATGTATGCCGGAATTAACGGTCGTGCCGATGCGCTACGGGCATTGATCGAGGCTGGCGCGCACATCAATGCAACGGACAACAAGGGCATGACCACTGCAATGCATGCCGCAGAAAAGGGGCATGCCGATGCGCTACGGGTATTGCACACCTATGGCGCGGACCTCAATGCTATGGATTACCGCGCCGTGACCGCCGCGATGTATGCCGCAAAAAACGGTCATGCCGAAGTGCTACGGGTATTGATCGGGGCTGGCACGAACATCAAAGCTAAGAATGTCAATGACCTGACCGCCGCGATGATGGCCGAAGCTAACGGTCATCCCGATGCGCTACAAGTATTGCGCGAGGCGGAGGCTGCTGCCCAAGTCAACGACAGCGATGGCTAGGAGTAAGCGCGATCTGACTTGACAGTTGCCCGATTTGACGAAGGCGATTTTCAGGTCACTCGCTTATTCAATCAAATAATGACCGCAATCCGAAATTCTTCCTCCTTGCATGCAACGTTCTGCGTGCTGCTGTCGCTGAGCATCTCCTGAAACCAGCCTAATACGGCTTTCTTACTGAAAAAAGTCACTACGGTTGGTTAGCCCCTTATTGGTTTTTCTACAGCCTCAACGAATGCGCTAATGGCGTGGAACACACAATACATGCAGCGTGCTGTCGAACGGATCGAAGCAATTGGCGGCGAACCACTCCGGCTGGAGGATTGGCGTCGCATCGCCCCGCCCAATCAGGAAGGGATCAAGCTGTGCGGGACGGTTGAATTTTCCCTGGAGCGGTACGCCGGCAGGATCCTGCCGAGTACGGCTGACAGCGAAATTTTAGGGGTAACAAAGCGGATGGCGAGAATCGTTGCGGGGGGCGGGTGACGGAAAGCCAATTTCGAACTTTTTGCATGGCAAATCCGTTTTGGCGTAAGCGGCCGTCGTCTGTACGGGCGCATGGCCAAGCAAGGCTTGCGCGACCGGCAGCGGCACCTTGTGTTCGACCACCAGCGTCTTCGCATACGCATGCCGCAGCCAGTGCGGCGACGCGGCGCGCCTTGCACTACATCCATCCAGACCATCTTCGCGAGCCCGCCTATTTGTGAAGTGAGTTCTAGGGCGTGCCTGGCAATATCCGCATTCGTTCAATACGACGTCGTTTGTTAAGCCAGAATCCTTCCCGGTTCTTTGCAGCACATACTTCTGTATGGCTGAAAAGAAAGATGTGCGCTGCTATTGTCCAGCAGCCGTCCTTGAATCGTCATCTCTGCTCTCTTGAACTTGATGGATGCAGGCGCGGCAGAAATTGTATCGCTCACGTTGATCCTATGAGCCATCCGTCTGCGGAAATGTTCGGTACAGAATGATTGGCCGTGATGCTCCCTCGCTCGCGCGAAGGCGAGCGAATCGTCGCAGACCCGTCCATGCGAAGAAGCAAAGCCATGCACAGCAGATCGTCGAATTCCCGGTTTGCATGGAATGCGTTTCGTTTCACGCCTTCAAGGACGAATCCCAGACGTTTATACAGCCGGACGGCGTTCGTATTGCTGCGGCAGACCTCCAGTTCGACACGACAGAGTCCATTTTTCCATGCATTGCCCAAGGTCGTATTCAGCAAGGATTCACCGACGCCATGGCCGCGCCACTCACGCAGAACACCCATGTATAACTGGCCGGTGTATCGCATGCTATCGATCTGGATCGGGATGGCAGAGCACCAGCCAACTACCTTTTGCTCGACGAGAGCGACAAAGAACGGATCCCGGGCATTGCAATGATGGGTCACTTGATCGGCGAACCAGTCAACGGGCGGCGCGGCAGTAATACCCAGATAGGGCACTTCCTTCGCAACGCTGTCTATTGCCGCATGAAGGCTTTCTGCATGTTCGGGTTTGACAGATTCGATGCAAAACATGGCAAGAACGGATGTCTGGACTGGAGGGCAAGTTTCGGAGTTTGAAAGCTCATGAAAAAACCGCTGGATTTTTCACCAGCGGGAAATCGCTTCAGGAGGCGAAACGAATTGGGAACCACAGAGGAAGCTTAGACTGCGGACCTGCCGCAGGGGAACAAATATTAGTACCCATTAATACCCCCATCATCGGCAGCAGGGCCGGCAAGTGGTGTCAGGGCATCTCCTGGCAAGCCTGTCTTCAGGGCCTGCGTTCTTATTCGTTCGCGTTCACGGCTCGTACGGTCGCACCGAGGAGGTTGGCGCGTATTCCCGTCACTATCGCGTTTTGCTGTTCTTCGTTCAGCGCGTTCCACGCCTTGATAATCGCCCCGATGGCAGCCGGCATATCAAAATCGGGAGAATCGATGCCGGACATGCGATCGAGAGCGGACAGCAGGTACATTGTCAACGGGCCGCATGCGTTGGGGGTGTGGGCCTGCATTGATGCGCCTTTGAAATAAAACTTTCCCATCTGCTCGCCAAGAGCCTCTTTTAATTCTCTTTCGAATTGCTCGGGCAGTTTGCTTCCCTCCTGATGATAGCTGTCGGCAACGTGACAATTGACCTTGTCGTCCCGATTTCGTTGCAAGATCAAAGACAAGCAGTGCCCGTCCTTGTAGACAAATATCGTTGCGGGAGCGCCTTGTTTCAGATGGACATTGACTTCTCCGATCGCTTTTTTGAATCCGGCTTGATCGGCGAGATCGAGACAGGTCTCATGTGGCTTGAGATGCCGCAGCTGCTTGCTGCCGTTGATCAGTTCATGGCCAAATACCAATCTGCCGCGCGACAGCAAGTCCTTGTCCTCTTCCGGTGCATTGCCATGCTTGTACACCTGCCCGCACAAACGTGCATTAATCGTGTTTTCCGTATTCCGCTGATTCAGGCTATGTGCTCGTTGTCCGGCCAGATACAGGATTTGCGCTGATATTTCGTGCGGCACAAAGTCGCTATTGTCTTTTGTGACAGTGTTGGCATTTTCCGTCAACTCATGGAAGGCAAGTGCCTGTTCTTCGATCTGCGATTTCGTATGATCGCTCACCGTCGGGTCAGTATAGAGGTCGATGAGTGATTGCTCTGCCAGTTGGCGAAGTGCCGAGTGATTCGCGCCCGCAGAAAAGTTGATCAGCATTTCAATGGCATCGCCGTTACCTGACCTGGCTTCTTTGGCAAGCGACGCAATACTTGTTCTACAGGCCATTTCGCTTTCGCTGGCGGTCGATCCTATTGGATGAGGAAATAAAGGTCTGGCATGACCAAAGGTTTGTTCAAAATTCAGCATTGTATTTCTCTCGCGTTAACTGGTTGATCGCTTCTGAAGGACTTGTCATGCGGTTCATGATTCCTCATTGGTGCTGCATTGTGTGCCGGGATAAAGCACACGGTTGAATCGAGCCTGGCTACCAGGCAGGTCCCATATCCCTCACCGCGCGCAGCACCTCCACCGTGGCATCCAGCAGATGTGCCGGCACATAATCGTCGAGCCTGGCGTCGCTGATGAGCGAGCGGGTAAGATAGATATTCTGAATTACAGGAACGCCGGCATCGCGCGCGTCCTGTACGATGATTTTTGCGTAGCCTCCTTCGCCCATGGCGACGACGACAGGCAATGGCGTGTCGCCTTCCTTGTAATACAGCGCTACGGCAAAGTGGGTCGGGTTAACCACGACGGCGGTGGAATCGCGCACCATTTCGCGCCGCGATTCCTCCGCCAGTGCACGATGGTGTTGCTTGCGATGACTCTTGATATGCGGATCGCCTTCCATGTCCTTTCTTTCCTGCTTGACCTCATCCTTGGACATCCTGTTTCGCTTCATGTACAAGAACCGCTGCAGCATGATGTCGGCACCGGCGACGATGCAGAACAACAGGGCGGTGGCCAGCAACATCGCCTTGAGCATCTTGCCAAAGGCGGACGCGAGGGCATCCATGCCGGCCGGAGGAATCAAGGCCAGTGTCCCGATGTTTTCCTGGATGATGGACCAGAGCACCCAGGTAAGCACGATGACTTTCAGGATGGATTTCAATCCTTCGAGAAGATTCTGTGCCGAGAAGAATTGTTTGGCGTTATTGATGACGTTGAACTTGTTGAGGCTGGGTTGGATCTTCTCCGGCGCGAAGATCACGCCGACGTGAAGAATTTCGCCCAGCACGCTGGATAGCACGACGATCACGACAAACGGGAGCATGGTGTCGATCAGGAGTTGGATCGACACTTCCAGGATTTCCTTCAATGCGACAGGAAACGGGCCGTAAGCGCTGGTGCCGCTCCACCGTATCAGATTTGCCGCCGACTCCGCGACACGGGGTCCGTAGAAAATCAGGTAAACGAGGCAGGCGCACACCAGCAGCGATTTTGCTGCATCCTTGCTGTGCGGGACGTCACCCTTCTCGCGAGAATCATCTAGCTTCTTCGAGGTGGGCTGTTCGGTTTTTTCACTCATCGCATGAAAACGCCAAGAGTTTTGACCAGGGCGGGAACGTCTGTGAACGTTGTACTGAGATAGTGAAGCAAGGTCGGAAAATAAATCAGCAGCACAAACAACGCGATGCCGCTTTTGATCGGCATCGCCAGAAAGAACACCTGCATTTGCGGCGCGAACAGGCTGACGATGGCGAGAGCAAGTTCACTCAGGAGCATGGCGATCATGGCCGGCGCGGCGAATACAATCGCGGTGCGCATCAGGTTATCGAACAGCCCGAGGTAGTGCGGCGAGAACTCGACGGAAAATCGCGGCAGCGCCGCCGCTATCGGCCACACGGCATAGCTTTCGTAGATAACTCCGAGCACCAGGGGCAGTCCGCCCAGCGACAGGAACAGGACCAGATATGCTTGATTCACAAAGATGCCGAGCGGGGAGGACTCGTCGCCACTGGTCGTATTTTGCATCGTGGAAGTGGATGCGCCGCGCTGGTTATCGATGACGAAGCCGATGGCTTCAGCCGCCCAAAAGGGAATGGCGATGGCGAAACCGAGACACAGCCCGACGGCAGCCTCCTTCACGATGCTCATGAATATCCAGCCCGCTTCGATCTCTTCCTTGCTCACCTGCGCAATCAGCAAGGGAAGTGCCGGAAGGACAAAGGTGGCCGCAACGCAGGTGCGGATAAAGGGCGTGCTGTTGCTGCCCGAAAAAAATGACAGCATCAGCAGCGTAACCAGAATGCGCGGCAAGCCTATTCCAAAGCTGACCAGTGCGAGTTCAAGGGCGCGCGCGTCGAACATCAACTTGCGCCCACGCCAGGGATCAGATCGAACAGGATCTTGGAGTACTGGTAGATTTCGATTCCCATCCAGCGCAGAGTAAGAAGCAGGGTGACAAATGTGGCAACCAGCTTGGCAACATAGGAAAGCGTTTGCTCCTGAATTTGCGTCAGCGCCTGAACGATGGCAAACAGCGTACCGACCGCGGCTGCGACCACGATCGATGGCAATGACAGCATCAAGCTGAGGTACAAAGCTTGTGTTGCGTAGTGAGCGAGGTTGTTGGGCATGCGGCGGTCCTCAGATGTACGACAGGATGAGACCCTGCAACAGGCGCGTCCATCCGTCCACCATGACAAATAAAAACAGCTTCAAGGGCAGGGAGATGGTGGACGGCGACACCATCATCATGCCGAGGGCCAGCAGAATGTTCGAGACGATCAGGTCGATGATCATGAAGGGCAGATAAAGCAGGAAGCCGACCTCGAATGCCGCGGTCAATTCGCCGATCACGAAGGAGGGCATCAGCACCAGAAAGTCCGTTTCTTTGACCTGTTTTGCTTGTTCTTCCGGCCACATGCGCTTGCCGGTATTGATGAAGAACGCGCGCTGCTCCGGCTTGCTGTGCTTGAAGAGAAAACTGCGTATGGGTTCGGCGCCGATGCTGCTGACATGAATGATGGACGCAACGCTGGACACGCCGCCGGGCTCGTCGCGAAGGGCATCACTGACCTGATTCACCACCGGTGTCATTATGTACAGGCTGAGTATGATGGACAGCCCATAAAGCGCGATATTCGGCGGAACCTGTTGTACGCCCAGAGCGTTCCGCACCAGGATGATGACCGTCGAAATTTTCAGGAACGAGGTGGTCACGACGAGGAACAGCGGCAACAGGCCAAGCAACGCCAACAATAGCGTCAGCGAAATGGGATCGACGGCTTTCATCAGTGCGGGGCGACGATACGCATGACCGCGACGCCAATGCGGCCACCGATTTCTACCAGTTCGCCTTCGCCCACGCGAACGCCATTGATGCGCAAATTCACAGCGCTGTCCGGCGCAAGTCCGAGATCGAACAAATGGCCGGGCGCAATCGACGCCAGTTCACGCAAGGGGATATGGCGTTCACCCAGATCGAACGTGATGCGCAGCGGGATGTCGACCAAATCGGCCACGCCGGATTCAACGGCAGGCAAAGCACTATTGGTTTGCAGCGGTGCATTGCTCGGATGCTGTACCAGGGAGTCGTCTTGTTCCATTCTCTTTACCTTTGTCGTTGCACGTAAATGTTCGTCTGTGGTGAACTGCGCTCCGATCCCAAGCTTCGGGCTGACGCGGATGCACAGATCTTTCTTGTCCTTGCCGCTCCACCATCCATCTGGCAGCAGCACGTCTTGCGGCCGGATCGTGGCAATTTCGTGGAATGCCATGTCGACCCAGCCGAGCTCCAGGGTCAGCAACACCGGCAGGTTTGCCCACGGCTCGACCTTGGGCGGCTCGCATTCGGCGCGCCCGACAAGCTGGGCAAACCTGGTCACACCTTGCAGATCGGTCAGCAAGCAGGCGGAGGCCGGATCGCCGCCACCGTGCCTTGTCATCCGCAGCTCCATGGCAAATGGCACTGCGCAAGCCTGCTCGGCAGTGGCAAAGCCGTCGACGCGGATCGGACCCAACTGTTCGCCTGCGAGATCGCGGCTCAGTTCATCGACAGCATCTTGCAGCAGCGCCAGCGCCAAGTCGGGCGGCACATCATTCAATGCCATGTCACCCCATTTGGCCTCAAGCAAAGTCTCGGCCGATGCGTAGGACAGCGCGAGAACGCACCTGACGCCTTCCCAGCTCACGGCCAGCAGGATATCGGCTTGTCTTTGTGGCGAGCTGACCAGTCCGGTCAGCGCCAGGCTCCAGATGTGATCACGGCCCAAACCGGACCAGCGATGCCCGGCGGCCAACTGGTTGATGGCCGTTACTGCTGCGCCGTCGATAGTGCGCAGGTGCGGCCGCATGCCGCGCACTTCATGTACGATCTGATCCCTGACTTCAGGCTTGGGCGGTGCGAGAGAGACGACGCCGCCGGATCGGGTGCGCTTGTCTCCTGCGCTCCCGCTCGGGGCATTCGCGGTAGCCAGTTCATCTTCCCAGGCCGGAAATATATTTTTCATGATCTTCATGTTTGACGTAACAGGCGCTTACGTCGCGGCTTGATCGGCCTCTGGCCGAATCGTGACGCGCCGCTGCAGGCTTGTGCTCAGTCGCTGTACCAGTGCATCGGCATGGGATCCGAACCAATCCGTTTCTTCTGCACTGCCACATTCGTAGCCCACTTCGATCGAATCCTTGTCTCCGCGAATTTTCAGACGTGTGCTGGAAAACATGGCATGGCTTAACGATACGGCGACCTCCGAACGGCGGTTGTCGATCGCGACCTGTGCGCCCATCTGGCATATCAGGTGATGAAATTCCTGCATTCTCAGCTCGGTCCTGGTCGGGTCCGAATAGGCTGGTTGAACAGCGCTCGGGTCGGCGACCGCAGGCAAGTGCGGCGTGAAATGGAGAATGGCCGGCGGCGCGTCCGGCGCGCGGTCGTCGTCGATTGCGTTGCTCTTTCTGCCGATCTTTCGCTCCATGCGGTGCGTGAGCTCGGTTTGGAGGAGGGCGTCTGGCGAACCGTCCTGTACTGGCAGGTGCTCGCCATGCGTGACCGTCGCAAGGACCGGCTCGGCGTTAGCCGGCAATGGCGGGGCGGCGGCACAGATCGCCTCGCCGCCGGCGACTGGCGCCGGCTGGAGTGTTGCATCGTTCAGCGATTGTGCTTGCACCTGGGTGTTGTCCGGCCAGGGCAGCTGTGCCAGCAAATCAAAAAGAGGGCCATCGCGCACATCCGCATCAGCAGGAAGAGGGGCGCGCCGATTCAATGCATTGGAAAAATTTTCAGCCGCGAATGCGTCTGGCGGCGCCAGTCGTCTGGCCGGCTCGGTGTCGGTGACGTTCGACGTCGGGTGGTCGACTGCATCGCTGGTCTGCTTGCCACGGGTTTCAATTGAGCTCATCGCTTCGCTCCGATTATTTCCTCAAGCTCCAATTCTTCTTTTCTTAGCAAGCCGAGGGCCGCCGCCTGGTCCAGCCTTTTTTCGAATTCGACATATTTCTCGGTTCGTGCCGCTTGCCGGTTATAGGCATTACGAGCATCGGCGACTTCCTGAGTTGCCGCGTCGACGGCCTTGCCGGCTTGCTCAAGCGCGGATTCCAGCTCGACGCGCCTGCGTGAAATGGCGACCAATTGCGCATTGCATAAATCCACTTGCTGCTTGTTCACCACGCATCCAAATAGACGGGCGTTGATGGCGCGAACCATCTCGGCGGCTTCCGCGCAGTACGTCTCGAGCGCCGCCCGACATTGCTCCTGCTCCTCCTTGCGCGCTGCAAGTTCTTGCTGCTTCTTCAGCAGAAAGGACTCTGCATCCTGCTGGCGGCGTTTGTGCAGCTGAACAATGCGGCGGATGGGATTCATGTCGCCAGTACCTTCAGTTGATTGAGCGTGTCTTCAAAAGAAAACGCCTGCTCGGGTTGCTGGCACAAGAACGCATTGATGGCATCGTTGCGGTCGATGGCGACATCGGCCACGGCATCCGATCCGCGCTTGTACTCGCCTATGCGCAGCAGTAATTCGACTTCCTCGAATTTGGCCATCAGCTTGCGCAGGTTCTGCGACCAGGCCCGGTGCTCGGAGCATACGATCGCGGGCATCACGCGGCTCACGCTTTGCAAGATGCTGATCGCCGGATAATGATTGGCCGCACCCAGTTTGTGGGAAAGAATGATGTGGCCGTCGAGAATGGAACGCGTCTCATCGGCGACCGGTTCGTTCATGTCGTCGCCTTCCACCAATACCGTATAGAAGGCAGTGATAGAGCCCTTGTCATTAAAACCCGCGCGTTCCATCAGTCGCGGCAGGAATGCGAACACCGACGGCGGAAAGCCGCGCCGGGTGGGCGGCTCGCCGGCCGCCAGCCCGATTTCGCGTTGTGCCCGGGCCAGGCGGGTTACCGAGTCCATCAGCAGCAGTACCCGTTTGCCCTGGTCGCGGAAATACTCGGCAATCGAGGTCGCGACAAATCCGGCTTTGACACGCTCCAGCGGGGCGCGATCGGAGGTGGCGCATACGATCACGGCACGTTCACGCCAATTCGGGCCCAGCTCGCGTTCAATAAATTCGCGGACTTCTCGCCCTCGCTCGCCGACCAGTGCGATCACGACGATATCGGCATCGGCGTTCTTGGCAAGCATGCCAAGCAGCGTACTCTTGCCGCCGCCGGCCGCGGCGAAGATGCCGATACGCTGGCCTTCGCCGCAAGTCAGGAGAGAGTCGATCGCACGCACACCCATGCACAGCGGCCGGGAAATCATCTGCCGGGTCAGTGCATTCGGCGCCTCCGCATAGACCGGATAGTAGGCCTCCGGCTCGATTTCATTCTGCAGCCCGTCAATCGGGCGTCCGAAACCGTCCAGGACGCGGCCCAGCAGATGCGGCCCGACGCCGACGCGATGAATATCTCCGGTGGATGTGACAAAGGTCGTCGAGCAGATGCCCTGCAAGTCCCCGATGGGTGACAGCAGCACATCGCCTTCTGTAAAGCCGATGACCTCGGCCTCCAGCGAAAAATCACCGTCCGGCGTGCTGAGGGTACATAGCTCGCCGATGCGTGCCGACGGCGCTGCCGCACGAATGATGGTACCGATCACTTCCCGTACCCGGCCACGGACTTTGACCACCGCAGCGGTGTCGATGGCATCATTCAAGGCCCATGCCAGGCCGGCCGACCCTGATGACGATTTGCCCGTGTCCTGATCCATGTTCACCACTCGATCTCCACAGTGCGTTCACCGGAAAACATGAGCTTGTGATCCCTGACCGCCGCCAGCCGGTAGCCTTTGTAGCTGGCCCCGATGAACATCCGTACCCCGTCGTCGGTGACGATGTGAGGCAGCGGGCCCGAGGCTATCTGCGTAATGCCGAAGGGGAGATTCCTGGCTGGAGGAGTAATGCCTGCGTTGATCGCCAGCATGTCTCCATACTTTTTGACAAAGGGGACCAGGATGGCTTCAAGTGCCTGCTGCTGCTCACTGTTCAGCTCGCCGTTAATCCGGATGCCGTTGCCTTCATCAACAACCTGCAGCTGCTTGCTCAAGTTGTGAGTGGCCAGACTCTGCTCGAGTTCGGGTAATGCATTGCTCACCGATCTCTGTTCATGGAGCGTGGCGGGTGCAGCCGGATTGGGTTCGACCACCAAGGGTGCCGATATCGGGGCAGCCTCCTGGATCTTTGCTGCCTTCTTGCCGATCGCCGGTTTTTCTTTCGGATCGAGGTTCGATGTCGGTTTCATGACATATGCCAGTGCACTTCCGCAGGCAATCGCCGCAACACATCCGACCAGGAGCCAGCGACCAACCCGCGGGGGAGCAGCATCCGGCGTATTGGGCATCACGGAGGCTGCACTCGCATTCTCTACGGCGGGTTGCAGCGCTCCGTCGGCAGGCAATTGTTGTGGTGCGTCTGCGTTGACGATTGTCGCTTCGGACTGCTCCAACCACGAACGCTTGGACGGCCACGGGCTGTCTTCCATGTCGATCGCAAGCCAGATATCGGCAACATGAAACGCTTGCCCGGGTGTCAGGCGGAACTCCTCGGCAGTGTTATCGTTGACGCGCACACCGCAGCCGGACTGGCGCGGCATTGCGACGACGGTCTCGCCGTCAATGGAAAGCTGCAATGCGGCCGCTTCGACGCCATGGCCTACGAGGACGATGTCGCAATCGTCGCTGTCGCCGATCAGATATTGGCCATCCGGCAGCTTCAGTCGAGCGCCGGCTTGCAGACCGTCTAGGATGCGTAGTTCAAGCATGATGTGTGTTCTTCAAAATAATGCTCGCTATACGAACAAATCTCGGGCAAATGTCGCGCAATACAGTGGTTCACGGTACAGGCTCGGGCGTGCTGTGCAAGTCGATGCGCGCCAGAGGTTGAATATTCACTTCCTGGGACAGTTCCTGATACGAGACGACGTTCAGCTCGAATAAATCCTGTTCTATGATCTTGCGAACATAACGCCGTATATCCATGCTGGTCAGAAGTACCGGCAACTGACTGACCACCGACAAATCGCCGACCGCACGCTTGATGTTGTGGACAATGGCACGCGACAACGCCGGGTCGAGCGCCAGATAGCTGCCGGCCGACGTCTGCCGTACCGCATTGCGCACCGCATCTTCGACGCCGGGCGAGAGCATGTAAGCGGGAAGCAAGGACTGCTTGGATGCGCACTTATAGGAAATCTGGCGCTTGAGAGCTGTTCGCACATGCTCGGTAAGCAAGACCGAATCCTTTTCTTTTTGTCCCCATTCGATCATCGCCTCCGCAATGCCGCGAAGGTTTCGAATCGAAACGCCTTCCGAAACCAGTCGCTGCAGGATCTCGCCGATTTTTTGCGGCGACATCAGCCTTTGCAATTCTTTCACGAGGTCAGGGAATTTCTCTTCCATCTTCGAAATCAGGAAGCGTGTCTCTTGTACCCCGATAAACTCGCCGGCATAGCGTTTCAGCACGATCGCCATGTGATGAATGGGGATTTGCAGCGGCTCCATGAATTGCGCGCTATAGGTGCGCAGCTGTTCGCTGTACTCCGCCGCCACCCAGCGTGTCGGAATATTAGGCAGGAACAACTTGTCTTCTTCAAACGGGATGCCCAGGTCGGTCAGCGTCTTGTCGGCCTCGCGTGCCAGTACATAGCCCGGTCGTATGCGGCCCTGCGTGACCGGAATTTCATGAACCAGAAGCGCATAGGTTTCTGGAGGCAGATTCTTGTTGTAGCGCAGATGAATTCCGGGAAACGGCACGCCCAGATCGAAATAGAGCGCCTTGCGCACGCTCAGCAATTCGGTGTTGAGCAACTCGGCCTCGAATAGCGCTTCCAGTTCTTGCGACACGTCCATCATCAAGGGCACGGTCAAGGAAAAATTTTCCTCTGCATTTTCCGGCCGGGTCGGTGCCAGGTCGCCAGATCGCGCCATCGCCGGCACGGGTTTTCCCTTGTCGTCCGTCATGACGAGCTTCGAGGTCCTGAACAATACAAAACCGACGCCGCCGGCCGCAACCGCGAGCGCGGCAAACACCGTCGAGGGCATGCCGGGAACAAACGCGAATCCGAACAGAATCGTCGCGACCAGCAGCAGCGCTCGCGGCTGCGCCAGGATCTGATTGGAGATGTCACGTCCGATATTGCTCTTTGTATTGTCGCTATTGGTGACGCGGGTGACGATGATGCCCGCGGTAATCGCGATAAACAATGCTGGTATCTGGGCAATCAATCCGTCGCCAACGGTCAGCACCGAATAGACGCGCATCGCGTCCCCAGCACTGAGATCGTGTTGCATGGTGCCGATGAGCAGGCCGCCGATCAGGTTGACCGCAACGATGATGATGGACGCAATCGCATCGCCTTTGACGAACTTCATCGCCCCATCCATGGCGCCGTAGAGCTGGCTTTCCTTTTCCACCTTGGCGCGCCTGTCGCGCGCCTCGTTCTTGTCGATCATCCCGGCGCGCATGTCGCCGTCAATCGACATCTGTTTGCCTGGCATGGCATCGAGCGAGAAGCGGGCAGCAACCTCGGCAACGCGCTCCGCGCCCTTGGTGATGACAATGAATTGAACGATGGTCAGGATCAGGAACACCACCATGCCGACCACCAGATTGCCGCCAACGACAAAATCACCGAAGGCCTGGATGATATGTCCCGCATCCGCTTGCAGCAGAATGAGGCGCGTGGTCGCAATCGAGAGCGCCAGGCGGAACAGGGTGGTAATCAACAGCACCGACGGAAACGAGCTGAATTCCAACGGATTGGGTAAGTACATGGCCACCATCAGCAACAGCGCGGACGCGGCAATGTTCAGTGCGATCAATACATCGACCACGCCGGTCGGCAATGGCAGGATCAGCATGAACACGACCGCAATCAGGATGACGGCAAATACGATGTCGGCTCGCTGAGACGCTGCCAGGACCAGGCGCTGCGATGTTTGAAGTAGGCGTTCCATCGCTATGGCCTTTTCATAATGGTTGGGGTGCCAACCGGCTTGATCGGCATAGAGCGGAGTGCTGCCTGCTTGTGCAGCATGCTGTAACGCGCGAATTCGGTACGCGCATCCTGGGTCTTTCCGGTTTGTGCCAACGCTCGGCCACGCAGGAAATGCGCGATCGAATGACGCGCAACATGGAGAGCACTCAGTGTCTTGAGCGCCTCGACCGGTCTGTCATTGCACAAGAACGCATAAGCGAGGGCCAG
The DNA here is from genome assembly GCF_004804275.1 of Herbaspirillum sp. ST 5-3. Taxonomy (GTDB): domain Bacteria; phylum Pseudomonadota; class Gammaproteobacteria; order Burkholderiales; family Burkholderiaceae_D; genus Noviherbaspirillum. The sequence goes on along the minus strand of NZ_STGI01000004.1, from coordinate 499,377 downwards.
TCGAATTTCGTTGTTGACAGGTTCTATTGCTGACAACAATTCCAGCAAAGGCTCCGCGCGATCGGCCTTGCCTTGACGCAGATACTGATGGGACAGTATCTGAAGCGCCTCGATGCACTGTGGGCTCAAAGTTTTCATAAGGTTCCCTAAGCTTGCAGCAAAGCGTTGCGGAATGACGCGAGTAACTTGCGCAAGCCGATTTCTTCCTGCAATACGGTTTGCGCGCGGGCAGCCAACTGAAGAGCTGTGGTTTCTTCGTCGTGATGTCGATGGGCCAGTGCTTCCAGTGCATGTTCCAGGGTCGCGTTAAAGCGCTCCGGCCGCAACAGCATGCGATTCAATACCTGCGGTTGAACTGCTGTCAGCACGATGTCTTCGATATTGGCGCGGCCCAGCAGCCGGTCGATTTGCGACGCAATGACGACTTCTGCCGGCTGCAGCAAATTGATGTCCGGCAGCCTGAAGTCATGCTCCGGGCCGGGCAGCATGCCTTCCACGCCTCGCTCGGAGAAAATGCTCTCCGGATCGGTTCCGAGACTATTCTTGACGGGAGACAGAACCATTCACGTTTTCCTTGCAATGTCGAGTGCAATCAGCCAACGACGATGAAATAGATTCTTATGATCTGAGGCAGATTTCGAGGAATCGCATCAGAGACAGCATCGCTGCCTCCAGTACTGTCGTATTCGGTGGGCTGCGCCCCAGAGTCGTGCTGAGCACCAGCGCATCCCGGTGTACGCCCAGAGCAATCGCCGGGGCAGGTCGCTTGCGCAGACTGATATTGCGCAGGCCTTGCTCGGCTGCTTCGAAGAGTGTCCATGGACACGGCGCAAACAGGCTCATGATGTGCTCTTCATCCACTGTTTTATCCAATGTCAGCCAGCGCCCATTGTCCAGATCGAACGTCATGCTTTCCGTACCATACGGTACCCAGCTCAGCGGGTTACCTGACGAGGACATGGCTCCAGTATTCATTGCACCTCCGCCAGAAGTAAACTATCGATCAACTGCTGTACTGCCGCGATGCTCTGCAGCCTTTGCTCGTCACCGGAAAATATCTTCGTCGGCAGGCTGCGCAGAATATCGAGGACGCCATTCAAAAATAAAATCTGGGCTTTCGGTTCATCGTCATCCAATTCGGCCCGGCTATCTTCATCCGGCTGTTCTTCGTTCTGTTCCTCTGCATTCGATTGCTGCGATCCGTTCTTTGACCCTCTAGCGGCATCATTCGATTTTTCATCGATTATGTCTAGCCCATACTTTCGTATTAGTTGGAGGACGTAGTGACTCTCGATCCATTGCTCCGCAGTGAATTTCACCAGGTCCGTCATGAGCACAGCGGGCTTCAGGTCCAGCACTGGATAGGCCCGCTTCAGCCATTCCACAATGGTGCGGCAGCGTTGCAGGACAGCGACGGCTGTCGACAGTTGATACAGGTCCTGAAGAATGGCGTGCAGGCGCTCCGGCTCGGACGATGGCCTGATCGATGCGAGGTCGGAGCCAAGGGCCTTGCGTAACAGATCGACGCCACGTTCAAGCTCGTCGCCGAAGCGTTCGAGCACCAGGGCAAGCGTGGCAGAGAACGTGGCTTGCCCCAATACCGCGTCCCGATAAGTGGCACGAAACACGTCTGCCACGGCCGGCTCAGTGCTGAAGGCCGTGGCTTCTGCAGCGGTATTGATATCGGCGCTGATCGTGGGTGCGTGCAGCTCGTTCAGTCTGTCGATGGCGTCGCGCAAAGCTTCGACGACGTCCGGACTGCTTCCGTTGGCGCGTGCCATGTGATAGGCATGCCCAAGCGCCAGGTATTGCCGGGTTGGATCGCGGCTGAAGTTGCGCACGGCCGCGAGCAGGGACAGGCGTTGGCCGGCAATGTCGATCAGTCGCGCCGCGAAGCTTGCGGCGTCCTCGGCGTTGGAGTTCTTGCCCAGGGTCTGCAGCAATTCTTCTATCTTGGCTGCCCGCTCGATGACATCCGAGTGTGGATGGGACAGTTCGAACTCGTCCAGCTTCTTGTCTTCAGCACGTTCTTGGTGCGCGAATCCAAGCTCTTCTACCGCGTCGGTCAGATTGAACTTTTGGCCGGCAATACCGGTGCTCTGTGCCGAAAGACCATCGTAGTGCGATGGCGCGGATTGAGCGTCGTCAGCGAGTCCTACCCGGACGGTGCTGAAGGTCGGTATGCCGTTTATGTTAGCAGCGGACATGGCATTGCCTGGTTGACTGATAGGCGCTTGGTGGAAGAAAAATGAATAGAGTTCGGTCGGCTGGCATTAACAACAGTTAACAATTGGCGGCTTTCGGACCTTGCGAGACTCCAAGGCCGATCTTCCTTGGCTGGTCGCTCCCGAATGTCCAGGCGGCGCGGGCACTGCTCAAAAAAGAGGCGCGGCGCCCCGTGATGGATGGAACCTAATTTATAAAACTTCCACTACAGGCTTTGTAAAACGGGCGGCAAGAAACAGGTTCGCCGGTTCGGTTTCGAAAATGTTGTCTTGATTGCAGCCTCACTCAAGGGCGGCACAAGAGGGATGAGGATCTAAATACTTGGGGTGTTTTGCGCAGAGGCGCAGGAAAAGCGGAGGAGTAAATCATGGCTAATGATATTGGCATCACCATGGGATCGCAATTTGTTCAAGTCGACGGCGTTGAACTCCAGTCGACGCTGAATGTGGAGCAGTGGATGCTGTTGGTCCAGCAGGAACGCGTGGGCGAACTGGATAACGTAGTCACGCAGCAGGCCGAGCAAATCCATAAGCGCAATCAAGCTATCGCCAACCTGAATACCGCACTCAGTGCAGTCACGGCGATTCAAGCCAAATTTGCGAGCGATGCCAAACCGGGTGACAAGGTCAGAGATGCAGTAGGAGGCGAAGGCCCCTGGAGCGCAGGTGATTACCAGCTGGAGACGGACGTCAATGAAGCATTGACGGCTGCTGGCGTAGACAATCTGTTCAATACCCCTATGGGACAGCGAGATACAAATGAGGGGGGAAGTGCCAACCATATTAATTGGCAAGGGCACGGCATGTGTGGCGACCGGACCAAAGGCGACGTCGACGGTGCCATCAGCAAGCTCAAGAGCACGATCGACGCTCTCAGCAATCTGCAACAGATGGATACGCTGCGTCTGCAAAGCGTGATGAATAAACGCAACGAGGGCTTCGACATCATGTCCAACTTCATCAAGAAGTACTCGGACGTGCTGGACTCCATTATTCGTAACCTGGCGTAGCACGACGATTACGCGATGCGGAAAGGAAGCAAGTCCTCGGAAAAACAGGGAAGGTCGATATGCAAAGCATGCAATTTCCGGTCGAAAAACTCGCCGAGCAAGTGCTCGAGCTGTTCAACAAGGGCGGCACCTTGGGCGATGTGTACGGCTACACCGAGACGGATTACGAAGTGGTGTACACGCTTGGCTCGAATTTGTACAAGCAGGGACGTTATTCGGATGCCATGAAAGCGTTCGGTTTCCTGGTCATCCATAACCAGTGGGAGCGGCGCTATGTCAGCGCCTTTGCCGCCACCCTGCATATGTTGAAGCATTATGAGGACGCGATTCAGTATTACTCGCTTGCTTCGGTCATGGATATGCGTGATCCGGTACCGACCTTTCATACTGCGGAATGCATGATCCCGCTAGGGCGTTTGGACGATGCGAAAGAGGCCTTGGGATTCGTGATTCTGCAGTCTCGCGATGAGCGTTATGCAAGCTTGAAGGCGCGTGCGCAGGCGATGCTCGATTCACTGGTCGCCAACGGGCGCAGATCGAAAGACAGAGAGGGAGATCATGACGCAAACAGTAAGTAACAGTTCCGCCACCACGCCGTATATAAGCAATGTCTCGGCGCTTATTGGCGCCGGTCAGTCCGGCGACGAGGGTGGAGTTGATTCGACGGCACTGCTGGACGAGCTGGTCGTGTTGACAAAGAGAGTTGATCTGGACAAGGGCACGGGTTCGTCGGCGGATGCGCCGGAACTGGATTTGCCGACACTTGGTTTTACGACGGATGACATGGCCATCCTGTTAACCGCCTTGCGATCGAAGACCTTCGAGGAGCAGATCAAGACCGGCAAGGACGGGCTGGAAATCGACCGCAAGAAAACGGAAGACATCAACGATCGCGCAATGAAGAAGATCCAGGAGTGGATCGATAAAAGCAAGGATGCCCTCGAGAAGGACAAGGCGGGCGGCATTTTTGGCTGGCTCACCAAGATCTTCTCCTTTATCGCCGCCGCGATTTGCACTGCGCTTGCCGCGGTCGCTACAGCGGTAACGGGTGGCGCTGCCGCGCCATTGCTGGCGGTTTCCGTCATTCTTCTTGCCGGGACGACGCTGTCTCTGGCGAGTGCGATCAGCCAGGAATGCGGCGGGCCGGCGCTGGAGCCGTCTGCGTGGTTATCCGACCTCATGACAAAAATGCTTGTCAGTTTCGGCATGGATGAGGAGAAGGCTAAATCTCTCGGGAAGATCCTCGCTACCGTGGCGGCCACTGTCGTCACGGGCGGCACTGCTCTTGCCGTCGATTCGCAACTGATGGGGAATCTGGCAGGTGGTATCGCCGAACTATCTGGCGCCTCGAAGGACACCGCGATGTGGCTGAACATGGCTTTTACGATCGCCATGTCTCTTGCCTTGATGGTGGTCGCGACCGTCATGACAGGTGGTGCTGCGGTGACGCAGGCAGTGGACAAGCTCAGCAAATTTGCGGCAATGGCGATGAAGGTCGGCAGGGCGATGCAAGCAGGATCGGGCATTGCCGCGGGTACGACCCAAGTGGGCCACGGCGCCATGCAAATCCAGGCTGCCGAGGCTCAGCACTTGGCGGATAAGGCCATGGCGAATAAAAAGGAGCTGGAGGCATTGCTGCTCAAACTGCAGAAGCTGATGGAAGAGGGGCGTGAGGACTTGAAGAAGATCATGCAAGCGGTCGAGGAAATGATGAGTAACTGTATCCGCATGCTCACGACGAATAGCGAGACGCACTTGCAGCTGATCGACAACATCGGTTCGACAGGCTCTACCGTGTAATGCATCTGCAAATGAATAGAGTGGTTCAAAGGGCGGGGCGGGAAATCTCTCCACGGGAAAAATGTGGCAAGGGCCTCGGTGGCCGCAAGGAATTTCTCACCTGCCTCACGTTTGAATAACGGAGGAAAACATGGTTAGCAGCGTTACAAACACTCAGAATATTCTTTATCTCAATGGCATCGGTGAGCCGGGCATGCCTGCGTCACAAAGCGGGCAATCCGATCAGACACCGCCTCCACCCTCGTCGGCCGCCGAGTTTGATTTGGCACCGCCGAATTCCACGGGGGGACTCTCGCAGGCGCATCTCCTGGAGCTGGGTTTGGTTTTCGAGCATTCGCAGACGGATATCGAAGACGTCATGAAGCTGCTCTACGAATTTGCGAGCAAGACGCGCCAGGCCCAGAAGGCCATACGCCATAGCGAGCTTCGGGCCCAGGTTGAGGTGTTGCTGAGCGCCGCGCAAAAATTGAAGGATGCGGCGGAAGAGAGCTTCAAGGCCGCTATCATCAACGGCGCGATGGGAATAGCCGCCGGCGCCCTCGGGATCGCGTGCAATGCGTACGGACTAAGGTCGTCGATGAAGAGCATTGCGGCTGATAAAAAGGTGGCTGGCCTGGAGAAGGGGCTGGCGACCACCCCCCCCAAGGACGCTGCCGAGATGGACGCGATCAGCAAGCAAATCTCGCAGCTCAATGAGCTATCGAAACGGAAGGCCGCACACGGCATGGTATGGCCGGGAATGGGCATGGGCGTGAGCCAGATGGTCAGCTCCATAGGTGATGTCGCTGCTGCGCCACTCAAGCGGGAAGCCGACATGGACACGGCTGATTCCAAAAAGCTCGATGCCTTGGCAACAACGCATCAGGCACTGTCGGAACACGCGGCCGAGTGGGTGCGCGAGATGCAGGATCTCATGCAGGACCTTCTGCAAAAAATGCAGGCCCTCATCCAGCTCCAGCATGACACTAACAGCAAGATTGCGAGCTGATCATGAGCGATCCAAAGGCGGCGGGAACCGATGAGTCATCCACGGCTGCGCTGATTGAACAGCTGCGCGCCTTGCCGTCGGCGCAGCGATTGAGTCTGGAAACGCTTGAATCGGTGTACGGGCTGGCATTCAACCACTACTCGCAGGGGCAGTACGAGGCGGCTCTTCGCTATTTTGGATTTCTGACGGTGTACCGCCCCACGGAGCCGCGTTTTCTCAATGGACTGGCGCTCAGCCATCAGCGCCTCGGCAATTACGAGGCGGCGATCCAGGCGTACTCGATGGCGGCGGTAGTCGACCCGTTGGCGCCGCAACACATGATGGGCGTGGCAGATTGCCAGCTACTCGCCGGCCAGTTTGGCGCAGCGCTGGGGTCGCTGGAAACCGTCATTCATTATTGCAGGGACGTCGGCGGCTTCAATACGTTGATGCAACGTGCTGAAGACTTGAAGGCGTATATAAACAAGCATGCTTGTGCATAAAATTTTCAAGCGCAGAAAAAGGAGATCACTATGTCAAACTTTCATGATCCCAAGGTCGCGGACATCGTGAAACAAGCAGAGCGGATGGTTGGCAAGGCGCGGCAGCACCGTGGTTCGATCGATGATCTGTATCGTCAATACGGACTGGACCCGGACAAGGTGCGTGCCGTCCTCGAAGTCCGCGGGGGAACTGGGCAGCGTGAAAAAGCGCGGGCCTTGGTCAAGGCGGATCTTCAGGAGATAGAGCAGGAGCTGGCTGAGGAAAAAGCGCGCAGGGCAGGAACGCAGTCGAAGCTTAGAGTGAAACGCCCGCGCGACATGATTTGAATAGCGCCTGTCAGAATATTCCTTCTTCAAAACGGCCCGGCTGAAATTTTGAGCACATCGCACCCTGTGCTTTCTTGAACTGGTTCCGGCAGTACCAAGTGCCGGGACCAGGTTCATTTCTTCGCCACGCACCCCATCTCAAACCGTCAGACGGCGCCTCCTGTAAAGCGGCGAGGCATGTCATTCAACTGCATTCAAAACGCATTGTCATCCTTGCGTCATGCGCCTGCAACGCATTTCAGCATACACAGCAAGCCTTTCTTTTCTCGCAGCAAACGATGTGCCATTTCAAGGCGCAACCAGCGTGCCGTGCGTGGAGGCGAAAGCAGCTCATGTTCATTAGCAGGCACTAATAGTTAGTGCATCGGAAAACAGCATCTCCGATGATTGCATCACGGGTCGTTTGAATGAGATTGAATGGCCTGAACTGAATACGATCGGTGATCCTGCCCAGGCGGGATGATCCGAAACTCGGGCTGATGCATGCCTGCTTCAATTTTCCGGGATTGCAGATGGACACGATAGAACAACAAATATTAAGTCAGTCTGATCATGAAGAAAATTTGTTCGCGCTTACCGAGCTGGTGCGCGAGCGCAGGGCACACCTGCTCCGCTTCATATTGCGGAGAGTGCGTGATCCGGCTGAGGCGGAAGACATCATGCAGCAAGCGTTTTTCGAGGCGGTGAAAGGAATCCGCCAGTTTCGCGAAGATTCCAAGATCAGCACCTGGCTATACGGAATCGCTTCGAAACTCGTAACAAATTATTTGTGCAAATCGCCGCGCGCCATCTATCGCTGGGTGGACGAAAGCGTGCTGGAACTGGACGCGAGCTACGCTTGCGATCCGCACGGCGCGGTGGCACTGCGAGATCTTCTGGGGCGCCTGCAACATCATCTTGGCATGCTGCCGGAGGAGATGCGTGAGACGATTTTTCTGGTTGCAGTGGAGGAGATGTCCTATGCCGAAGCCGCGGCCTGTTTGCACATTCCGGTTGGCACAGTGCGGAGCAGGATATCCCGCATTCGAGCCTATCTGGAGGAGCGTCTGGTAGAAGAGGGGGCCGGTTACACGAGCGTCACGAGAAATTGCACGACGCCTTAGCGCAGATGACGAAGCCGCTTCCATCCGCACCGAGATTTATGCAAGGGGCCGGCGGAGGTTGATATGTCGGACATGCTTTGTCAATAGGAGACGTCAGATGCAATCACTAACGCAGACGCAACACACCGCAGATTTTTCAAACGGTGGCATGTCGCAGGATGAGTCTCGCCGGTTACTGAATGTGTTGAGGAGGGGACGATACGCACTGGAGGCGAAACTCAGGAGCGGATGTTCCGGAAATGAATTCAGCCAGTTGATGCAGTTGCTGGCTGCTGTAGAAGCTGCGGAAGAGTTTGTCGAATCAACCGTCTTCTGAACGTTTGCAAGCAAGTGGTTTTTCATTCATGACAGGAGTCTTACCATGCCGAACACACAATTCTCCGGAACCGCGGTTTACAGCCAAATGTCGGGCACCTTGGATGCGGCCAACACTAGAATGCAAGACATACTGACTTCTCTTTCCGGTACCACCGAACTCAGCCCGCAAGAGCTGCTGCGAATGCAAACCGAGCTGGCGACCTTGCAAAACGTAACGTCCCTTGTCGCAAGCTTGATCAAGGAAGCCAACGATATGATCAAGGACATCTTGCAGAAAATGTAAATGCATCTTTTTTGAGCAAATGCGTGACGGGCTGCCGGCGTAAGGCTGCGCCAGCAGGCGGCGCGATTCGATCACTGGATTTCCTTATGTGGGACGGGACGGTTTTGTGGATACCTTGCTATTGCCAAAAAATTTCCGGCTACTGCTTGAGAGGCTGGGCGTCTCTGTGAGGGAGTGCATGCGCACCGATGGCCGTTACTCATTATCTTATGACGGTGGCCGACTCGACGTCTATCCGCTTGCAGGCGGACGCCTGGTACTCGAAACCATGCTGATCGAATTGCCGGCCGAAACATCTCTCCGCCGCACCCTGCTGGAATCGGCATTGCGTTATTCCACTTCGCAAATGAAGAAACACCAGGATACCTTGGCACAAACGTCGGCGGCCGATGCCTTGGTCCTGCAGTGCGAACTTGATCCCGTCGCGTCCCTCTTCGATATGGAAACATCGGTGTCGCAGTTCCTGAACGCTGCCGAGCGCTGGCGGCGGGCCCTGCGTCCGGCGCCGAAAAGCGAAAGCGTGTCATGGCAACGATAGACATCCGGATTTGCCTCTTGCGGGCAATGGCAGCGATCGCCAAGGTGTTTCCAGCAGGCGCAATGTCGCTTCACCGTTTTCTGTTGCTTGCCTTGCCGTTGATTGCATTGGCTTCGTATCCGCTAACCGCGCATGCCGCGCCACTGGCACGCGACACCGGAGCGTATGCGTACTACGCGACCAATACGCCGGTCGCCAAAGTGCTCTCAGATTTTTGCGCGAATTTTGGCATTCGGCTGAAATTGGGGCGCGATATTTCCGACAAGTTGAGTGGACGTTTGAATGCGCCGACGCCGTCGGAATTTCTCAATCAGGTGACATCGACGCTAGGCCTGACCTGGTTTTACTACAACGGGACGCTGTATGTGAGCCGCGCAGCAGAATGGCAAACCCGCACGGTGGCGGTACCAAAAGCCGCGGTACCCAACCTGAAGCAGGCGATGATCGATCTGGGCGTATTCGACGCGAAGTTCGGGTGGGCGACGATGACCGAGCCCGGCCTGGTTTTCCTGTCGGGGCCGCGCGAGTATATCGATCTGGTAGATACGACCGTGCAATCGCTCCGGGTCACGCCGGGTGGCAAGCAAATCGCCTTGTTTCGCCTGAAGCATGCAAATGCAACAGATCGTACGGTAGACGTACGCGGGACGAAGATCGTCATTCCGGGCGTTGTGACCATACTGCGAAGCCTGGCAGGCAGCGGGCAGCCGTCGGGAGCGCCGAAGACGCGCACGAGTGGGGGTGCAAACGGGATGCCTCCGAGTGAAGGCGGCTCGGCCGATGGGGCGAACGGCACGCCGATGATGAACATCAGCGAAGATGCAAGACACGCCGTCGCGGACCGGGTGATAGGTGGCGAGCTGAACAGCGGTGCAAGCATCGAAACAGATACGCGGCTGAATGCCTTGATCATCAAGGATTCACCCGAGGCCTTGGCAATGTACCAGAAGCTCATCGAAGCGATCGACGTCCCCGTCGCCTTGGTGGAAATCGAGGCGATGACGGTGGATATCAGCAAAACGCGCCTCAATGAACTGGGCATCGACTGGACGATTGCCGGCAACCACAAGCTGAGCGCTACTCTGGGTAACAATGAAGTGGTGCCCGCCGCAGGCGCGTTATCGCTCGGCTACAACACCAATGCGGTCACCCTGGTCGGCGACCAGGCAGCAGCCCTGATTGCCAAGATAAAGCTCCTGGAAACAAAGGGCGATGCGAAGGTCGTCGGCAAACCTTTTGTTCTTACCACCGATAACCTGATTGCCGTAATCGACCTGAGCCAGACCTTCTATGTGCCGGTGCAAGGCGAGCGCGTGGCGACCCTTACCCCCGTTACCACGGGTGTCATGCTGAAAGTGGCGCCCCATGTGATTTCCCGTGGGAAGGCACCGGCTGAAATTCGGCTGGTGGTCGATATTCAGGACGGCGCGCTGGTCAATAGAACCGGCCTGAGTCTGCCGCTCGTCCAGCAAAGCAGCATCAGCACCGAGGCCACCATCCTGGAGAGTCAGAGCTTGTTGATTGGCGGTTACGACAGGACAGCCGATTCAAACAGCACTGCCGGCGTACCCGGATTGTCGAATCTCCCGGTCATAGGCGGATTGTTCCGCAACAATATCGTCCAGAGTGACGACACCAAGCGCTTGTTCTTGATTACCCCGCGCATTGTGAATATCGGCGACAGCGCGCCGGAAAAAATGGACGGCGGGATAGAAAACAAGTCGTCGTTGCGGCGTGATAGTCAGGCCTCGTCAACGCCATTGTCGCCAGCGGTGATGACGACCAACGCGCCGTCGGAAGTATCCGGAAAAGAAACCGCATTGCTCGGCAGCAGAACCGTATACGAATGAGGAGATGCAGGCATGACGATATTGATGAATGGCCAGGCCGGCAGCACTGATGTGTGTGGCGTCGAGGAGGGACAGCGCGCCTCAACGACATTTGCCGTGGAGAGGCCCGGAGGCGTGGCACCGGAAGGACTATTGCCCAGGGAACTGGCGAAGGCATTGGCCGAAGTTGGCTTTCGTACGATGGCTACTTCACATCGTGCAAAGTCGGAATTGATATTCACAAGCTTGCAGCGCTTTCTGCCGGATGCCGAGTTGCCGGTGATAGGCCTGGCATTGTTCGCCATGAGCAGTGACGATCCGCACAAAGCGGTGACCCTGCTGGAAAACGCACTGGAGAAAATGCCGGACAGTCTGGAGATGAAGGCATTGCTCGGCCGCGCTTTCTTACGCGCCGGCCGTCTTGATCAATGTTCGCTCGTACTTGAACAGTTGGCTTGCTGTGATGCGCAGTCATCGGTCGGACGCTACGCTCGGGCACTGCGTAATGATTTGTTATACCAATCCGGCCCTGCTGCAGTCCATTGCATGCAAGTGCTTAAAGACTCACGAATGTAGACCTGCATTGAAGGAGACAACATGGATCCAATGACGACTCTAGGCGGGACCGCCGCAGTCTCGCCGGCATTAGCGCCGAGTGCACTGAACGCGCCGGTTCGGCGTGAGGTGAGTACAGGTGACGCGCAAGGATTTTCCAGCATGATGGCGGATATGCCGCGGATGGAAAAAACCATGGCGACATCGCCATTTCAGGTGGCAGCGCCGGACGGAAGCGCGGCGCAACCCGTCAACGCACTCTATACAAGCGATATGCGCTCGCCGGGGCTGGGCGACAGAATCCTGATAGGACTGCAAAAAATCGATGAAAGTGTCACCGGCAGGATGCAGGAAGTCCATCAGAGGCTTGAGAAACTTGAATCTCAAAAAACAGAATTCTCCATGCTCGAAAGTGTGAAATTGATGGTGAATATGACGTCGATGATGACCGAAGTCGAGTTCTTTTCCGGCGGGGTCAAGAAGCTCGATTCCGCAGTTGACAGTTTGTTGCATACATCATGAAAGGCGATCGGGTCCTTCGTCATATCTGGTGCCGGCTGGCGTCCCTGATGCAACGTATTTATGCACGTTGCGTACCGGCGATGATCATGTGCGTCGCGCTGATGTTGACGGCCTGTGGAAACCACGTGGAGCTGTTCGGCGGCTTGCTGGAGAGCGAATCCAATGAAGTGCTGGGCGCGCTTCTCAATGCGGGGATAGAGGCACACAAGACGAGCAACAAGGCCGGTGTGAGCATCAGTGTCGAGCAATCAGCAGTCGTGCGCGCGATTGAAGTGTTGCAACAGCAGGGCTTGCCGCACGCGCGGCGGGTGACGATGGGAGACGTATTCAAGAAAGAAAACCTGATCTCATCTCCGTTGGAGGAGCGCGCGCGTTACCTGTATGCCTTGTCCCAGGAGCTGGAACTTACGCTCTCGCGCATTGATGGCGTGATCGCCTCTCGTGTTCACATCGTCCTGCCGGAACGCAGCGGAGTGGGGGAGCCGGTCGTTCCTTCTTCTGCAGCCGTGTTTCTCAAATATCGGCCGGGGTATGGCGTCGAGAATGTGGTGTCGCAGGTTCGTTCTCTTACGACGAACAGTATACCGGGCCTGGCACCGGACAAGGTGGCGGTGGTATTGGTGGGGGCCGCAATCACGCAGAACGACGCTCAGACCCCGCATCTCGACGATGTATTGTTCTTGCGTGTCGAGAAAGGTTCAGTTGCCTCGGTATGGTTGATGTTCGCCAGTTTTACGATTGCATTCCTGTTGGCGTTGGGGATGGCGATCTATCTGGCGGCACGTGATCCCCACTACGGGAAAATCAAATTCATCGCTGGATTGAAGAAGGCCCTGCGTATTTCCTCGGCAAATTGAAACATACGCCTCTGCGCATGAAAGGGATTGCATCGATGTCCATCATCTCTCTGTGGCAGCTTGGCGGGCGCCGCGCAGTCGATTTGGCACTGCGTCCCAGCGTAACTCTGGACGAGAATTGGAAGAAAAAAATTCTACCGCCGCTGCTTCAGACAAAAGAAGTGAGCATGCGTGCACACCGATTCCTGTCGCGCTATGTCGCGTCGCAACGTGCGCTTGTCGCAGTCCCTTCGGATGCGGGGACGGATCGTCTGGTGTGGGCTATCGTGCTGCTGAAGCCATGTCGCCTGGAGTCGTTCCTGCTGCACATCGGAGCCCTCTTTGCCGCGCAAGAGGTAAGGCAAGTCATCGATAAAAGGGAAGTTGATGCATACAAGCAGGTGCTTGGCGATGCACTGTACTGGTTCATGCTGCAACGTGCACCCTTGTTGGGCGCGGTCGCCCTTGGTCCGTCACAGCGTCATGGACCGGAGCGCATCATGACTGCCATACGCGGCGCCGGCCATGCCGCCTTGTCGCAATTATGCGAGCAGCATCAATCCGGGCTGTGGGAACGGGTGCAACTGATGCTGCCGGATATACAGCCTGATCCGGCGCAGGCAGGGGCCAGCGCGTATTCAACCATCATCGAAGCGCCAACATTGCGGCGCATGGCAATGAAGACATTGCGTGAACTGGAGACCACATGGGCAAGCAGATTCTTGACGGACAACCGGTTCGTCTAGCCAGGCAAGGAAAGCTCATCCGGCGCGAAGAGATTGGGCTTTGGAAAACCGGGCAGCAATGCCTTGAGCTGGCGCAGGCGGATGCCCGCGCCATCATCGCCACGGCACGGGAACATGCAGTGCGAGAGGAAGCGCGCGGCTACGCGGAAGGGAGCCGGCAAGCGCAGGAGAAGCAGACCCGGATCACGCTCGACATGATCGCGCGGCGCGACGCTTATCTCGCCGAGGTGGAAGTTGAATTGGTTGCTGTTGTGGTGAACGCGATGCGCAAGATCTTTTCAGAATTCGATGATGCAGAGCGCGCCAGAATTGTCGTTTCCAAGGCGCTCCACACCTTGCGTAATCAAACCCAGGGAACGATTCGTGTACACCCGGAGCAATATGAGGCCGTGCGCCGATCGGCGGATACCCTTGCGAACGTCTGCCCCAATCTGCGCAGCCTGGTGGTAGAGAGCGACCCGAGAGTCGCGGCGGGATGCTGCGTTCTGTCGAGCGATATCGGTATGGTGGAGACTGATATTGATACCCAGATCAATGCGATTGAGGCGTCCCTTGCCCGGGCGGCCGCGGCAAAGGCAGGCAGCGAGATCAAACGGGGAGACTTTCCGGAGACTTGATGTGTGGCGGGCAGGAAGTGAGCTTCCGGACAGCGTCAGCCTGCCTTGCAGCTTTCGTTATCGAACAAATCATGAAATCTGATCGGCAGTGCCGGATGCGCGGCGAGCAATTCGGCGAGGACTGCCGTCCCGGGCCTGCCGATCTTGTTGCAGTTCATATTCAAATGTGAAGCTTGCAATGTGAATGTTTCAGCGCGCTGGCAAGAAATTTTGTCCCGATCTCACCGATATTATTGGCCTTCAAATCAAGGTGGGTCAGATGACAAGCCGGATGTCGCAGCGCGGCAGCAAGGGCAATCGCACCGGCGTCAGAAATATCGTTCACGCCCACATCCAGGTGAGTCAACTTGCAGTTCGGACCTTTCAGGGCTGCGGCAAGCGCGATGGCGCCAGTATCGCCAATGTGGTTGACGAACATGTTGAGACTGGTTAGCTTGCAAGCCGGATGTGTCAGCGCATTGGTGAGAGCGATTGCTCCAGCTCCGCCGATGGCATTGCCGCTCAGGCCCAAATGTGTCAGCCTGCAATATGGATGTTGTAATGCTGCTGCGAGAGCTGTCGCGCCGGCGTCATCAATGAGGTTGCGGCTCACATCCAGGTGAACCAGCTTGCAGCGCGAGTCTTGCAGTGCACCGGAAAGAAGAATTGCGCCGGCCTCGCCGATGCCTCTTCCCCTCGCATCGAGGCCGATCTTCAAGTCTTTACGCCCTTGTTGCGTCATGGCCTGGATCGTTGCCATCAGCGTGGAAATCGGGATCGTGGCACCCTTCGCAATTAAGTGCACATGTTGCAAAGGCGTGGCCGGACGGCTTGCCGCCTCGATCAGCTCGGTCAGGACAATGCGGCTTTTTTCTGCTGTGAGCGAATAGAAAGCGACCTCGATCGACAGGGCTCGCGCGAACAACTTGGCGATGCGTTGCTGGAACAACTGGTCGTCAAGGCGTGCATGGCGGGCAATCGCCTCTTCGGTTACCACCGGCAGTCTTGTACTCCGGCGTCGACGCAAGAATGTTTGCGACACCGTCTGAAATGCCGTCGCGAAATTGAAGCGGTGTGGCGACATGCGCGCAGATTCAATGATTGCCTGATGAATGCGTGCAGGCGAACTCGTTCCGTCTTCGATTGTTTCGGATGGCATGAGGTTGTCGAAGAGTTTTTCTGCGAGCTCGGTTGGCAACAAGGCCAGGCTGCTTTGATGCATGATGGCTGGTGAAGAGCGGTCTGTGGGCGTCGCGCTTGGATCTGGTAATTCCGCAAGCGCTGGAGCGTCGCTTGCCTCGGCCGATTTGTACACGCCCATATTTATTTTTTTCCTCGAATTGATAACGACCGATCGCTTTCGCGCATTGGCGAAGCTTTGTTTGAAGCTGAATGGCACATCCAGGAGTTTGTCGGCGAATCGGTGCTCAAGTCGACAAAGATTAGTGTTCGTTAATGATTCGAGCGAACGCGAAGAGCAAGGTGGCAGCCTTCCAAATTTCTACGCTAGATACGGAAAGTTGAAATCCATTTTTTCAGGCAATGAGGGCCTGCCACCGATTGTTCCGATTGTGTGAAGGCACGGTAGACATCATAGGCTCTGGCGTAGAAACCCGCGGTAGTGGCGCTACGTCGAGGCAGTGCTTTGCAATTGAGGTATCCGGATGGTGGTGCCGAGCTTGATTGACCTGGAGTCCATTTCATCAGGGGGCGCCCGCAGCTTGCAGACGCCTCCCGCCAAAATGGGCTCTTACGCAGCGCGCGTCGAGAGCATCCTAGATTTTATGAAACCCGGCAAAGACCGCGCGACCGAATGATTGATCGGTGATCGTTTTCCCGCGCGTGATGCTGACTTGCGAGATGTGCTTGCCGCACCGCCACAATTAAATGCAATACAGAAACATTAATCAGAGCTAAACAAATTCCGGCTTCATTCGTTTGAAATGCCCTAATATCACGTGCAGGATCGGTGATTGGTCCGCAATTCTGGCAAACAGGATGGAACACTTTCTGCAAAACAAGATCATGGCAAAAGACGCGCTTATTGTTGAGGATCATCCTCTCTATCGGGGGGCGCTCATGCATCTCGTGCGGCCCATCGTTGGTGATGACAAGGTCGCGGAGGCGAGTTCCGCTGAAGAAGGTCTGAGCATCGCCGGCAGCATCCGGGATTTGGGTCTGATACTGCTTGATTCCGGCCTGCCCGGATTGAATGGGGTGGAAGCGGTGACGGCGTTTCGGCGCAAATGTCCGTCTGCGATGATCATCGTGGTCTCCGCTTCGGAGGACCGCCGTGAAGCCAATGCGGCATTGCAGGCGGGGGCCAAGGCATTTATTTCCAAGGCAGTCTCGACGGAAACGATCGCGAAAATTGTGCAGCGGGCGTTGGCCGGCGATTTGCTGGAGCCGGAGTGGATCACCATGAGCGGTGACCACGCGGTTGGCGAAGAACCTCTGTTGATGCTGACTCCGAGGCAGCGCGAAATTCTTGTTTTTCTTTCGCAGGGTCTCTCCAACAAGGAAATCGGCTTGCGTTTGAAGCTTGCTGAAATTACCGTCAAACTTCATGTGTCGGCGATTTTCCGTGCATTGGATGTCGTCAATCGCACCCAGGCAGTATTAGTCGCGCGCCGCTTCGGCCTTCACTCGCCAAACGAGGAGTAGTCCTTTCCTGGCGACGGCTGCGAGCAGCAGTGGTTTCAGGAAGCAACGCAGGCCTCCATCGCTGTATCGCGGAAAAGATGAGAGTCCGCGTGCAATGTCCAGAATGAATTGGAGCGGATATGCTAAACTTCCGCTCCTAAATCGATGCGCGTTTTGGATAAAAAACCTATCCAGATTTGCAACTTCGATGGGCTTTTTGACTGTTTAAACTGCAATCTTGTGGTGATCAGTGTGGTGAGCTTATAAATCGTTGATTTATAAGAAGTGGCGGACTGCAAAGCAGTCGACACCGGTCGGTTCCGATCCTCGCCTCCAGTTTTCAGAAAAGCGCCGCGTGCGCTTTTTTTGTTTGTGCGGTAGATTAGTGCCGCACTGTGCCCGAGTGGTGAAATTGGTAGACACAGCGGACTTAAAATCCGCCGCTTACCCGAGAGGGGGCGTACCGGTTCGATTCCGGTCTCGGGCACCAAGGCGCCTTCAATGAGATTCCTCGCTGAAAAGAAGCCACCGAACAGGGCAGGTCACCGGCTGCATTTTCGGTGAATGCGCTGCGCATCATCCGCGGTTTTTCATTCCATCTGCCCGATCATCGGTCCCAATCCTCGCAATATTGCTGCCGCCTATTTTCTGCGCGTTATTCGCGTGTATGGCGGACCTCAAGCGATCGGGCTCTTTGCGTTCCCCGCAAACCCGTCTGCCGTGAACGGGCAAGAAGACGTTGCTCTCAAACCTTGAAAAAACGGCGTTCGCGCCTTGAACCGGAGTCTCGAATTTTTTCCGATTTAAGGAGTGCCTGCAGGGCAGGTGTGAGGCGTTGGCGCAACTTTTGTACCTGGGCTGGAGAAGGGGTGAATCCAAGAGAGTCAACCGCCGACTTCAAGATCTCGGGCGCCGTTTGCGGTTGATCCGTGATGAGATCCATCCAATATTCGCTGGGCGTGGACGGCAGGTCCATGCCACTGGTAGCGATCTCCTTGACGGCACCTTTCGTGCGTCCGCGCTTAGCTCGACTTCCTTCGGATTGCTGCTGTTTTTGCCGCTTTCCACGTTGGATGGCTGGAGCGCTCTCCGACGCAATAATGCTGTCGAGTTGAAAAAGCGTCTGCTCCAAAACGTCGATTCGCGATTGGTAATACGCCAGCCCCTTTTTTGCGTGGGCGATTTCGGCTTCAATGGCGGATTTTGCGGATTCCAGCTTCGACATAGGATGATCGTTCGCGATTTGTCAGGACCGGATGTCGGTCGAAGGTGTATTGGGGAATGTATTACGTGTACATCATTGTCTAAATGTATGGCAGTTACTTTGACAATTCACAACGGCGCCAATCATGTTGTGCCCTTGACGGCACAGCCGTCTGAACTCGTCCGTGGATTTGATGTACGGCTGCTGTCGGACTCGTCGGTTTGCATGGCCTTGCCATGGTATTGGCGGGTTCTGAAAGCGTTGCTGAAGCGCCGTGTCGCTCGAAGGGCGGACAGACATTTCTCCGGAACACAGGCCAAGTGTCTCGGTCTGACTGTCGAGTGTCTAAACTTGCGGCTGTTTTCCTGCGACGGACGTTTTTTGCGGATCTGTGAAGCGAGAATTTAGCTGTTTTCATCGATGAAATATAAATGGCAAGATTTTTCAAAATTAAACGAAAATAAGAAAAAGGATTTTGCATTTAAATGTTTTTGTGTGGCTATTGAACACATTAAAAACTTGGAACCCTCTAAAATTTCGCCGAACGAACATAGAGGCTTTTTCTTCACTTCGGCACTGCGGGCAGGAGGAAGAAGGCGCCTCCGGCGCCCCAGAAGTCATATCCGGTCAAACGATCAGAAAAGCATGATCGGTGTCCGCTTTATAGGTGCGGCACGATCCCACAAATTTTAGCCAAACGGCAGTTCGATTAATAACCTTCAGGAGATAAGAAAATGAGCAAAACCGTATTTACCCAGGAACACGAATGGCTGCGTGTAGAAGGCGATGGCTCCGTAACGGTAGGCATCACCGACTACGCACAGGACCATCTCGGCGATCTGGTGTACGTCCAACTGCCGGAAGTCAACAAGGAATACGCAAAGGGCGAAGAAGCGGCGGTGATCGAGTCCGTCAAGACCGCGGGTGAAATTCTGATGCCGGCAACAGGCGTCATCACGGAAGTCAACAGCGCGCTGGCCGATGAACCGGGCAAGGTCAACGAAGATCCGATGGGCGCCGGCTGGTTCTACAAATTCAAGGCGAATCAGCCTGCAGATCTGGATGGCTTCCTTGATGAGGCCGGTTACAAGGCATATATCGACACGCTCGGCTGAAGCAGAACGACCCACCATCCAGGACAGCATTTGGGGCCATCGCGCCATATTCACATTAATCAAGTTTTTTGAGAGGTAACCATGATTCAGAAACGGGCTGCGTTCGAGGATTTGCAGCAGCGCACCGACTTCATCGACAGGCATATCGGCCCCGGAGAGGCAGACCGGAAGGCGATGCTGGCTGAGCTCGGATTCGAATCCATGGAGTCCTTTATCAAAAAGGTTGTACCGAATGCGATTCTGACGAACGAGGAGTTGAAGCTTGAAGGCTCGCGAACCGAGCCTGAAGTGCTGGACGAACTGCACAAGATCGCATCCAAAAACCAGGTGTTCAAGTCGTACATCGGCATGGGCTACTACAACACCCACACGCCGACCGTCATTCTGCGCAACCTGCTAGAGAACCCCGCCTGGTATACCGCGTACACGCCATATCAGCCTGAA
This sequence comes from Herbaspirillum sp. ST 5-3, assembly GCF_004804275.1. Classification (GTDB taxonomy): domain Bacteria; phylum Pseudomonadota; class Gammaproteobacteria; order Burkholderiales; family Burkholderiaceae_D; genus Noviherbaspirillum. The sequence goes on along the minus strand of NZ_STGI01000004.1, from coordinate 479,813 downwards.
ATCTCGCAGGGACGCCTGGAAGCCTTGTTGAACTTCCAGACCATGATCTCGGACCTGACCGGCATGGAAATCGCCAATGCGTCGCTGCTCGATGAGGCTACTGCCGCTGCCGAGGCAATGACGTTCTGCCAGCGGGTTTCGAAGAGCAAGAGCAAGGTCTTTTTTGTTTCGAAGGACTGCCTCCCGCAAACGATTGACGTCGTTCGCACCCGCGCGGAACCGATTGGTGTCGAAGTAGTGGTTGGCGACCATCGTAGCGATCTCGAACACCAGGATTGTTTTGGCGTGCTGCTGCAGTATCCGGCGCTGGACGGCGAGATTAATGACTACGCTGACACGATCGCAAAGGCGCACGCGAAGAACGCGCTGGTCGTCGTTGCAGCCGACCTGCTGGCGTTGACGGTCTTGACGCCGCCGGGCGAATTCGGCGCTGACGTTGCGATCGGATCCGCACAGCGCTTCGGTGTTCCGCTCGGATACGGCGGCCCGCATGCGGCCTATTTCGCCACGCGCGATGCAAACAAGCGCCTGATGGCCGGACGCGTGGTCGGTGTGTCGATCGACAGCCACGGGAACAAGGCGTACCGCCTGGCGCTGCAGACGCGCGAACAGCACATCCGCCGCGAGAAGGCGACCAGCAATGTCTGTACGGCGCAGGTCCTGCTTGCGAATATCGCCAGCATGTACGCGGTCTACCATGGCCCGAAGGGATTGAAGACCATTGCACAACGCGTCCATCGTTTGACGGCAGCGTTTGCCGAAGGCTTGCGCAGAATGGATTTCGACGTGCGCACGCCGTCGTTCTTTGACACCATCACAGTACGCACGGGTAGCCGCACCGAGGAGATTCATGCATCGGCGCGCAAACACTCGATCAATCTGCGTGCCGTCGACGGCGAAACCGTCGGCGTGTCTCTGGACGAGACAACGACGCGCGAGGATGTGGAAACCTTGTGGGCCGTTTTCAGCGGCAACAAGGCGATTCCGTCGTTCACTGCCTGTGAAGCTGACGCTGCCGATCGCATTCCGGAGTCGCTGATTCGCACCAGTGCTTATCTGACCCACCCGGTATTCAATACGCATCATTCCGAAACCCAGATGCTGCGCTATCTCCGCGCACTGGCGGACAAGGATCTGGCGCTCGACCGCACCATGATTCCGCTCGGTTCCTGCACGATGAAACTGAATGCGACGACCGAGATGATTCCGATCACATGGAAGGAATTCGGCAACATCCATCCGTTCGCGCCCCTCGACCAGGCGCAGGGCTATCAGCAACTGATCACGGAACTGGAGCAGATGCTGGTCGCATGCACCGGATACGATGCGGTTTCCCTGCAACCGAATGCCGGTTCGCAAGGCGAGTATGCCGGTTTGCTGGCGATTCGCGGATATCACAAGAGCCGTGGCGAAGGACATCGCAACGTCTGCCTGATCCCGAGTTCGGCGCACGGTACCAACCCGGCTACCGCGCATATGGCGGGCATGCAGGTCGTCGTGGTGCAGTGTGACGAACGCGGCAACGTGGACGTTGCCGATCTCAAGGCCAAGGCCGACGCGCACGCGACCGACCTGGCTGCAATGATGATTACCTATCCTTCGACACATGGTGTGTTTGAAGAGGCGGTACGTGAAATTTGCGACATCGTGCATTCGCATGGCGGGCAGGTCTATATCGACGGCGCGAATATGAATGCCATGGTCGGCTTGTGCGCACCGGGCAAGTTCGGCGGTGATGTGTCGCATTTGAACCTGCACAAGACCTTCTGCATTCCGCACGGCGGTGGCGGACCGGGCGTCGGTCCGATCGGCGTGAAGTCGCATCTGGCGCCTTTCCTGCCGGGGCATCGCGTGCTTGAGAATCACTCCGGGCCGGTTTGTGCCGCGCCGTGGGGCAGCGCCAGCATCCTTCCGATCAGCTGGACCTATATCAAGCTGATGGGGCGCCAGGGTTTGAAGGAAGCGAGTGAGTTTGCGATCCTCAATGCCAATTACATTGCAAAGCGTCTTGCGCCGCATTTCCCGATCCTGTACGCAGGCGAGGGCGGTCTCGTGGCGCATGAATGCATCGTCGACTTGCGTCCCGTGAAGGATACCGGCGTGACGGTCGATGACGTGGCGAAGCGTCTGATGGACTTCGGCTTCCACGCACCCACCATGTCCTTTCCGGTTCCCGGCACCTTGATGATCGAGCCGACCGAGAGCGAAGCAAAGGATGAGCTGGATCGCTTCTGCGACGCGATGATTGCGATTCGAGAGGAGATTCGCGCCATCGAAAATAGCAGCATCACCTCCGAAGACAGCCCGCTGCGCCATGCGCCGCATACGGCAATGGATATCGCCGGCGACTGGAATCGCAAATATTCACGCGAACAGGCTGTATTCCCTGTGAGCTCCTTGCGAGGCAACAAGTATTGGCCTCCGGTCGGCCGGGTCGATAATGTTTATGGCGATCGCAATCTGGTCTGTGCCTGCCCGCCGGTCTCGGATTACGAATAAGGCTTGATGTTGCCGCGCCGCTGTCTACAGGCAGCAGTGCGGCATTTCTCCATCCAGGCAACGTTACGGTGGCTTCATTGATGGGGATTGAAATGGCAGACAGAAATTATGGCCATCAGTGTTTTTGAGTTGTTCAAGATCGGCATCGGGCCGTCGAGTTCACATACCGTCGGACCGATGCGTGCGGCATTGTTGTTTGCCAATGGACTGAATGAATCGGGAAAGCTCGCGCAAACGGAAGCGATCAAGTCCGAGCTGTACGGTTCTCTCGGTGCAACCGGGAAGGGGCACGGCAGCGACAAGGCGGTGCTGCTCGGTTTGCAGGGGGAGGCACCGGATCAGGTCGATACCGATTCGGTGGAATCAAAGCTGGCGCAGATTCGCAATTCAGGGCGCCTCAAGCTGCTTGGCGAAAAGGATATTCCGTTCGTTGAGAGTGAGCATCTGTTGCTCCACAAGCGCCAGTCATTGCCCTATCATCCAAACGGCATGCGCTTCACTGCATACGATGCGAGCGGCGTGGAGCTCGAGAGCAAGGTTTACTACTCTGTCGGTGGCGGTTTCGTCGTGAATGAAGAAGCAGCTGGCGCGGGACGCATCGTTCCGGATACGACGGTGCTGCGATTCCAGTTCAAGAGTGCGGAACAGTTGCTCGGCCTGTGCGAAAAAAACAATTTCTCCATCAGCCAGTTGATGCTGGAAAACGAGAAGGCATGGCGCTCGGAAGAAGAGACGCGCCGAGGGCTTTTGAGGATCTGGCAGGTGATGCAGGAATGTGTCAGGCGCGGATGTGAAAAGGAAGGCACGCTGCCCGGTGGCCTCAAAGTGCGCCGCCGGGCCGCTGAACTGTTCCGCAATCTGTCGAGTCAGCCGGAGGTGAGCCTGCGTGATCCCTTGACGACGATGGATTGGGTCAACCTGTATGCGCTTGCGGTGAACGAAGAGAACGCGGCGGGAGGACGTGTCGTGACGGCACCAACCAATGGCGCTGCCGGAATCATTCCGGCGGTCCTCCATTACTACCATCGTTTCATTGGTGGGGCGAGCGATGATGGCGTGATCCGCTTTTTGCTGACGGCCGCCGCGATCGGCATTCTGTACAAGGAAAATGCGTCGATCTCCGGCGCCGAGGTCGGTTGCCAGGGGGAGGTCGGCGTCGCATGTTCAATGGCGGCCGGTGCGCTTGCCGAAGTGATGGGCGGCTCGCCGGGACAAGTGGAAAACGCTGCCGAGATAGGCATGGAACACAACCTTGGCCTGACCTGCGACCCGATCGGCGGGCTGGTGCAAGTGCCGTGCATCGAGCGCAATGCAATGGGCTCGATCAAGGCGATCAATGCGGCGCGCATGGCTTTGCGCGGAAACGGTCATCACTTTGTGTCGCTCGACAAGGTGATCAAGACCATGCGCGAGACCGGCGCCGACATGAAGATTAAATACAAGGAGACTGCGCGCGGAGGGCTCGCGGTCAATGTGATCGAATGCTGAACACCAGTTTCCGCTGAAACAGGTGATGGCACATCGATCGTTTTGCATTCAATAACAAGGAACGGACTTCTATGGATACCACCTCGCAAACCCTGGCGCGCACTCCGCTGTATAACCTGCATGTTGAACTTGGCGCCCGCATGGTGCCTTTCGCCGGTTATGAAATGCCGGTGCAGTATCCGACTGGTGTGCTCAAGGAACACAACCATACACGCACGCAAGCCGGCTTGTTTGACGTGTCGCATATGGGGCAGGTGAGGCTCTCTGGTGCCGGGGCGGCGGTTGCGCTTGAGTCGCTGGTGCCGGTCGATGTGGTTGACCTTCCCTTGCACTTCCAGCGTTATGCGATGTTCACCAATGAACAGGGCGGCATCCTGGACGACCTGATGGTATCCAACGGCGACGACCATTTGTTCCTGGTAGTGAACGCCGCCTGCAAGCAGCAGGACGTCGCGCATCTGAAAAAACATCTCGCCCGCCGCTGCGAAGTCGAAGAACTTGCCGATCGTGCGCTGCTTGCCCTGCAAGGGCCGGCAGCCGGTGCGGTGATGGCGCGTCTCGCTCCTGAAACGGCAAAGATGATTTTCATGAATACCGCCAAGGTGACACTGGTTGGCGCAGAATGCTTTATCAGCCGTTCCGGCTATACCGGCGAAGACGGATTCGAGATTTCGGTTCCAGGAGACAAAGCCGAAGAGCTGGCTCGCCTGTTGCTGGCGCAGCCGGAAGTGGCACCCATCGGATTGGGCGCGCGCGATTCACTGCGCCTGGAAGCCGGACTCTGTTTGTACGGACACGACATGGACGTCAACACCACACCGGTCGAAGCCAGCCTCGGCTGGGCCTTGTCCAAGGCCCGTCGTGCCGATGGCGCTCGTCCGGGCGGTTATCCGGGAGCGGACATCATCATGCGCCAGCTTGCGGAAGGCGTGGCGCGCAAACGTGTCGGGCTTCTGGTCAAGGATCGCATGCCGGTGCGCGAAGGTGCGGAACTGGTCGATACCGATGGCAGGGCAATCGGCAAAGTGACCAGTGGCGGCTTCGGCCCGACGGTTGCCGTGCCTGTGGCAATGGGTTACGTGGCGACGGAACTGGCAAAACCGGGAACGGCGTTGCAAGCGATCGTGCGCGGCAAGCCGGTGCCTGTCGAAGTCGTGAAGACGCCGTTCACTCCGCAACGCTACTATCGCGGCTAAGAGGTTCTCATGAGTGACACGAAACCCGTCCCGCATCCGGTCAAGACGGGCGAAAAACTGCGCGGTGCCGAGAAGATGGCGCGCATTCCGATCAAGATCGTGCCGACAGAGCCGTCGCAATTTTTGCGCAAGCCAAAATGGATCCGGGCCGAGTTCACCGGCACGCGCGAAGTACAGCGTCTGAAGGCGGTGCTGCGCGAGAACAAGTTGCACACGGTCTGCGAGGAAGCAAACTGTCCGAACCTCGGCGAATGCTTCAAGCACGGAACGGCAACGTTCATGATCATGGGCGACATCTGTACGCGCCGCTGCCCGTTTTGCGACGTCGGTCATGGCCGGCCCAATCCGCTTGATCCGGACGAACCGAAGAACATGGCGACGACGATCCGGGCAATGGGCCTGAAGTATGTCGTCATCACCTCGGTTGATCGCGATGACCTGCGCGATGGCGGGGCGGGGCATTTCGTTTCCTGTATCGAGGAAACGCGTCGGCTGAATCCGGGAATCACGATTGAAATCCTGACGCCCGATTTTCGCGGACGCGTCGATACGGCGCTCAAGATCCTCGAGCAAGCTCCGCCGGATGTTTTCAATCACAATCTGGAAACCGTGCCGCGACTTTACCGGCAAGCCCGGCCTGGCGCCGACTATGACGGCTCCCTCGATTTGCTGCAACGCTTCAAGGAGTTGCATCCGAAGGTGCCAACCAAATCCGGCCTGATGCTCGGCTTGGGCGAGACCCTGGAAGAGGTCGAGGCTGTCATGCACGACATGAGGCAACACGGCATCGAGATGCTCACGCTGGGACAGTATCTGCAGCCAAGCGCGCATCATTTGCCCGTGCAGCGCTATGTGCCGCCCCAGGAATTCGATGCCTTGCGTGAGCGGGGCGAGAAAATGGGATTCACACACGTGGCATCCGGCCCGATGGTGCGTTCTTCTTACCATGCGGACTTGCAGGCAAAGGGCGTACTTCCTTCTCCCGACTGAGCGCGTGCGGCTCTAACGGCGCCTCGCGTATTTTGCTCACTTTGCCATCTCAGTTGGAAAAACAAGCGGAATCAAAGGCTTACTGGTTAATTCACAGAGTTATCAACAGACTTGCCAACAGTTGCTGTGATTAACTTTTGCGTTTCCTCAAGTCCGGGGAGTTCCTTGCGGTAACGCAAACCGGGCGGCATTCGATCCCCTTATGATGGTCTCGGTCCCTTAAGCCTCCCAGGAAGTGTTTGCCCGTGCAGCGCGAGCTGACGGGCATTTTTTTTGCGCCGAAAAAGTATCTTCCCTCAGCCGAACATTTACTCGCGGCACGATTGAGAATTCTCAAGCATTTGAATTCGAAAATCCTACACACTTGCATCTCAGCAAATTCCCTTCATCAACTTGCTTGTTCTATGTCATGAAAAAGAAGCTTGAGACTGACGCAGTCATTGAGAACTTGATCGTTGCGACACTAGGCGAAAATACAAGCGCCCGCCAATATCACATTTATCGGGAAAATCTTCGAGCGTTGGTCCGACTGGCAAAGTCCGAGCAAGTCGTCGAAATCAAAACCAACGTGCAGAAGCTGGCTGGCGCAATCGAAGCACATTCTGCTCGCAGGCGTGCAAAGGCAATTCTCCTCGCACAGCGCTTGCCGAGTATTCTGGAGCAGGCGCAACAGCAGTTTGAATTCAAGCAGTGAAGTCGCATCAGGCGCGTCGTTCATGGCGCGCCTGTGACACGCCGCCTGAATATCCGATGGCTGATGCAGCAGCATCAGGCCGCTGCCTCTGCCGAAAGCGCGGATCGGTGGAAAAAATGTAAAATGTGGTTGACTTGAGCATTGGAAAGCCAGTCAGCAAGCGATGCTGGTTGCTCCGCTCAATGCAAGGCGCCGCTTTCGGGTGCCCCGGATTTTCATTTTTAACCCGTACCGATCACGCCGCTTTTCATGAAAGTCTACAACCTCAGTTGCGAACACGATCATCGTTTCGAAGGATGGTTTTCTTCGGAAGGGGATTTCAGTGCACAACTGGGAAAAGGCCTTATTCAATGCCCGGTATGTGAGAGTCACGGCATCAGGAAACTGCCGTCCGCACCGCGATTGAATCTATCGTCCGCACCAGCGCCACAGACTGATGTCAGCACGCAGATTCAGGCTGAAGTAATCGAGATGATGCGCAAGATCGTCGCCAATTCCGAGGATGTCGGCGAACGATTTGCCGAAGAAGCAAGGCGCATCCACTACAATGAAGCACCGGAACGCGCCATCCGCGGTACCGCCTCAAAATCCGAGTGCACGGCCCTGGCCGAAGAAGGGATTGAAGTGATGTCCCTCCCCGTGCCGGCCGCACTGAAACAACCCCTCCAGTAAGCGTTCCGGGCTGCAGCCAGCAGCGTCGCGTGATTCTTCCTGTCGTTACTACGGCGCAGTTGGAGAAAGCCGCTGGAAAAGCGGATTCTTGACATAAAAACAAGCGCATACGCACACTCCATAAATTCGCAACACATAGTAAAAATCCACTGTATAATCGTTTGCGAACGGTCGTGCTTTTTAGCCGGGACAACAAGGAGACAGCATGGATTTGAACTACTCAGCGGAGGATTTGGCCTTCCGCGATACTGTTCGCGCCTTCCTGGATGCGAACCTGCCGAAAGATTTGCAACAAAAGGTCCTCAATCACAAACGCCTCTCCAAGGACGATCTGGTCCGTTGGCACAAGATTGTTGCCAAGCAGGGCTGGGTAGGCACCGGCTGGCCGGTGGAGTACGGCGGCACCGGCTGGACGCCGGTACAGCGCCATATCTGGGAAGAGGAATGCGCGCACGCCGGGACGCCGCCTATCCTGCCCTTCGGTGTGAACATGGTGGCGCCGGTGATCATGGCCTTCGGCAATGAGGCGCAAAAACGCCACTACCTGCCTCGCATTCTGAATTGCGACGACTGGTGGTGTCAGGGTTATTCCGAACCCGGCTCCGGCTCCGACCTTGCGTCGTTGAAGACCCGCGCCGAGCGTCAGGGTGATCACTACATCGTCAATGGACAGAAGACCTGGACCACTCTAGGGCAGCATGCAGACATGATCTTCTGCCTGGTGCGCACCGATCCGAATGCGCGCAAACAGGAAGGCATTTCCTTCCTCCTGATCGACATGCATACGCCCGGCATCACGGTTCGTCCGATCATCATGCTCGATGAAGAGCATGAAGTGAATGAAGTGTTCTTCGACAACGTGAAAGTGCCGGTCGAAAATCTGATTGGCGAAGAGAACAAGGGCTGGACCTACGCGAAATACCTGCTCGGCCACGAACGTACGAACATCGCCGCGGTCGGCCGCGCCAAGCGTGAATTGCTGTTCCTCAAGCGCCTCGCCAACAAGCAGACGAAGAACGGCAAACCGCTGCTCGACGATCCGCTGTTCTCGGCAAAAGTCGCGAGCCTCGAAATCGAACTCATGGCATTGGAAGTCACCGTGCTGCGCGTTCTCTCGCAAGACCATGCGAAGCGCGGCCCCGGACCGGAGGCGTCGATGTTGAAGGTCAAGGGCACTGAAATTCAGCAGACTCTCACCGAGCTGATGGTGGAAGCCGCCGGCCCTTACGCGATGCCTTTCGATCCGGAATATCTGGAAGGGAAGAAGGAACACAGCGTCACGCAGCAGGATGATGCCGCGCCGCTTGCGCCGTACTACTTCAACTATCGGAAGACGTCGATCTACGGCGGTTCCAATGAAATTCAGAGAAACATCATCACCCAGATGATTCTGGGACTGTGAGGCGAGCATGGACTTCAATTTCACATCAGAGCAACAACAGTTCAAGGATGCCCTGCGTCGCTTCATCGACAAGGACTACACTTTCGAGCATCGCAACAAGATCGTCTATTCGGAAAAAGGCGTGTCGGACGAAGCGTGGGCAACGCTCGTCGAACTTGGCATGACGGCTTTGCCGATTCCGGAAGAGCAGGGCGGCTTCAGCGGGTCCGCAGTCGACATGCTCGTCGTGATGCAGGAACTGGGACGCGGCCTTGTCGTCGAACCGTATTTCGCAACCGTCCTGGGGGCGCAATTCTTGAAACTGGCGGGCGGGCAGGAAGCATTGCTCGAGCAAGTGGCCGGCGGCGAACTGAAACTTGCCGCAGCGCTTGGCGAAAAACAGTCACGTCATGAATTGTGCGACGTGGCGACAACGGCCAAGGCGGACGGGGACGGCTATGTGATCAACGGAGCGAAGACGGTTGTGATCCACGGCGCGCAAGCCGACAAGCTGATTGTCTCGGCGCGCACTGGCGGCGAGCAGCGCGCCGAGGACGGAATTTCCTTGTTCGTCGTGCCCGCAGACGCAGCAGGCGTCACGCGTCGCGATTACCGCACCATCGATTGCCAACGTGCCGCCGACATTACGTTCTCCAACGTGCGCGTGCCGGCTTCGGCATTGCTGGGCAAAGCAGGGGCGGGCTGGGATATCCTCGATGCAGCGGCCGATTATGGCCGGGCCTTGCTGTGCGCTGAAGCGGTTGGTGCAATGGACGCGCTCAATGCGGCGACCCTGGAGTACCTGAAGACTCGTCAGCAATTCGGCGTGCCGATCGGGAAATTCCAGGCATTGCAGCACCGGATGGCGGACATGTTCATGCAAGCCGAGCAGGCGCGGTCGATGGCGACCCTGGCGGCTGTGAAAGTGTCGTCGTCGGATGCGCAGGAACGTCGTCGCACCATATCCGGAGCCAAGGCGCGCATCGGGCAGGCACTGAAATTCGTCGGGCAGCAGGCGGTGCAACTGCACGGCGGTATGGGGGTGACCAATGAACTGCCGGCGGCGCATCACTTCAAGCGCCTGACCATGATTGAGCTGACTCTCGGCGATACCGACCACCACCTGGGTCGATTCACCGCGCAGCCTGGGTTCAAGGAAGCCGCCTAAACCGATAAGTCAAGGAGGGGACGAGCATGTCGCAATTGAAGTGGTATTTTGAAGATTTTGAAATTGGCAAGACGATCCATGTCGGATCGCGCAGTGTGACTGAAGAAGAAATCATCGACTTTGCGACAAAGTTCGATCCCCAACCGTTTCACGTGGACAAAGAGGCCGCCAGGCATTCGATCTATGGCGACATCATCGCCAGCGGTTGGCATACCTGCAGCATGATGATGCGGCTGATGGTCGACGGCTTTTTGCGCGAGGCGTCAAGCCTCGGATCACCGGGCGTGGACGAAATCCGCTGGATCAAACCGGTACGCGGCGGCGATACACTGACCGTCACCACGACTGCACAGGAGATTCGTCCTTCTTCCAGCAAACCTGATCGTGGTGTCGTGGTCACCTTGTGGGAGGCCAAGAATCAGCACGGCGAATTGGTGGCGACCATCAAGGGAATGGGGATGTTCAAGCGACGCCCCCAATAGCCGGCGGATCAAATCAATAATTATCATGGAGGCGACATGCGGGTTATCGCATCAGTGGAAGAACTGAAGAGTTTGGTTGGGCAGGAGGTGGCGGTCACGGACTGGATCACGATCAGCCAGGAGAGAGTGAACCTGTTCGCAGAGGCAACGGGAGACCATCAATGGATACACATTGATGTGGAACGTTCGCGCAAGGAATCGCCCTACGGCGGCACCATTGCGCATGGCTTTCTCACGCTCTCGCTGCTGCCAATGATCATGGAGGGCGCTGTCTCCATGTCCATGTCAAAGATGGGCGTGAATTACGGGCTGAACAAAGTGCGCTTCCCGGCGCCGGTTCCTGTCGGAAGCAGAATCCGTGGGCGCATGACGCTAAAGGAAGTGGAAGACATCCAGGGTGGCGCTCAAATCACCTGGAGTGTGACGCTGGAGCGTGACGGCGGCGACAAGCCGGTCTGCGTGGCGGAGTCGATCTCGCGTCGTTACTGGTAATTGAACACAGCCGACGGGGCTGGACTGCAAGAATTGATGGAGAAGGGCACGAGGAACCAAGGTTCGTCGTGCCCTTTGTATATGGAGCGTCGGAACGCTTAGTGCCGTTGGTACTGGGTTGCGCCGAAGAGGATTTCCTTCGACTTGTCGTCGAGTAGCGGTTTTCGCGCATTTGCCAGCACTTCGACGCCGCGCATCACGGCCGGGCGTTCGCTGATCTCGTCGAACCAGCGCTTCGCATTCGGATAATCGTCCCAGTCAATGCCCTGGTTCTTCCATGAGCGCAGCCAGGGGAAGGTCGCAATGTCGGCGATTGTGTATTCGTCGCCGGCCAGATACGCATTCTTCGACAATTGCCGGTCGATGACACCATACAAGCGCTTGGCTTCATTGGTGTAGCGGTTGATCGCGTATTCGATTTTTTCCGGCGCATAGATGCGGAAGTGATGTGCCTGCCCGAGCATCGGCCCGACGCCGCCCATCTGGAACATCAGCCATTGCAGCGTCATGAACTTTTGCCTGTCCGGCTCGCCGAGGAACTTGCCGGCTTTGCTGGCGAGGTAGACGAGAATGGCACCGGATTCGAACAGGGAAATCGGTTTGCCGTCGGGGCCGTCAGCATCGACGATGGCGGGAATCTTGTTGTTGGGGGAGATCGCCAGGAATTCAGGCTTGAACTGATCGCCCTGGCCGATGTTGATATGGTGTACCCGATAGGGCAGGCCACACTCCTCCAGCATGATGTGTACCTTGTGGCCATTCGGCGTGGCCTCGGAATAGACGTCGATCATTTTTTCTCCTGCTTGTTTTTCTGGAATCTCAAACGCCACATGATTATGCAGCGGTTTGAGATTCTTCGCTTTGAGCAGGATGCCTGATTACCGCATTGCCTCGGTCAGCTCTTCTGGCCGGATGCGTACTTCCAGCCCATCTCCGCCATCGGCCGGGTCGACTGGCCGTTCTTCAGCGCGGCCTCGCTCGCGGCAGTGCCGTCGACATAGCGTTTCATGATGCCTTGCAAAATACCCGCCATGCGGAACATGTTGTAGGCAAGATAGAAATTGAAGTCCTGCTTGCGGATGGTTTTGCCGGTCCGTTCGCAATACTTCGCGATGTACTCGTCTTCGCTCGGAATGCCGAGTGCTTTCAGATCAAGCCCGCCAATGCCGCGGAACTGGTCGTGTGCGATATGCCAGCTCATGCAGTGGTAGGAGAAGTCGGCCAGGGGATGACCCAATGTCGACAATTCCCAATCCAGCACGGCCAGCACGCGTGGTTCGGTCGGATGGAAAATCATATTGTCCAGGCGATAGTCGCCATGGACGATGCTGGTTTCGTCGCCCGGAGGAATATTATTCGGAAGCCATTCGATCAGATGGTCCATGGCTTCGATCTTTTCGGTCTCCGACGCGCGGTACTGCTTGGTCCAGCGGTCGATCTGGCGGGCGAAGTAATTGCCCGGCTTGCCGAAATCGGCCAGGCCGATGGCAGCGTAATCGATCGTGTGCAGCTGGGAGATCACGCGGTTCATTTCGTCATAATGCGCGGCGCGTTCCGCCGGCGTCATGCCAGGCATCGCCTGATCCCATATCACGCGGCCGTCGACGAATTCCATGATGTAGAAGGCGCGGCCGATGACCGACTCATCGTTGCAGAGCGCGTACTGCTTCGCCGCCGGGAATCCCGCCTTGTTGAGCGCATTCATGACGCGGAATTCGCGGTCGATGGCATGGGCGGAGGCCAGCAGCTTTGCGGCTGGTCCGGGTTTTGTGCGCAGTACGTAGCTCTTGCCGTCGGCGGTCAGCTTGAACGTTGGGTTGGACTGGCCGCCTTTGAACTGCTCGACGCTCAGCTCGCCCGAAAACCCCTCGACGTGCTCATGCATATAGGTTTGCATGGCCGCGATATCGAACTTCTGGCGATCCGAAACCGGACGTGTGCCCATGAATTCTTCGAACATCTTGTCTCCTTTGTCATAGACGCGAATTAGGTATTAAGCGATTTTACCGCATAAAAACGTACGACCGTACTATTTCATGATACTTGTCCTGCCGGACAGACGGATGCGGGCTGCTATAAGCCGCGCGACTTCTTGTACTGCTCCAGCAGGATTTCCATCGTCGTATGGCGCGTGTCGCCTTGCAGCTCGGAGAGCGGCGAGTAATTGACCATGCGCACAACCCAATCGGCATGATGATCGCCGATGTCGATCGCATTGATGCATCCTGCGGTCTGCGCCAGGTTGCCGAGGAACAAGCGCTGGTTGGTCAGCGCATAGGACAGAATGGCACGATTGACGCCGCCATGCAGCACCAGCAACACGGTGTCCCAAGACTTGTCGGCGCGCAGCCGATCGATACAGGGATGTACGCGGTCCATCAATTGCCCGATGGTTTCACCGCCGAGGAACTGCTTGTGTTCCGGCACCAGGCCATCGAATGCGCCTACAAAGGCTTCCTTCAGGCTTTCGTCCGGAATGGCAGACAGTTTTCCGCCGCGCAGTTCCTCAAGGTCGCTCCAATGCTCGAGTTCGATTTCCTGCCCGGTTTCGGCCAGCACGCGCGTGGCGGTCTCCACGGTTCGAGGGAGGCCGGACACAATGACCCGATCGAAATACAGATTCTCCTGCGCGAATACCTGGCCGGCAGCACTCGCTTGCTCGCGGCCCAGCTCGTTCAGCGGCACCATTTCAGGGAGGAAGGGCTTGCCCTCGTTATCGAAATACGTGACGCTGCCATGGCGCATCAGGTAGATACGCCGCCTTTTTTGGGAAGTCATTTGTAGTGGGGCTTTCTTTTTTCGAGGAATGCGCTGATGCCTTCTTGCGCATCGCGATGATGCAGGCTTTCGACAAAATTCCGCTTTTCCGATTCGAAGTGCTGCGCAAGTGTATTGTCGAGCGCCTCGTGCGTGAGCGATTTGATGCGCTCGACTGCGTTTGGCGAGCGTACCGACAGGTCTTCGGCCCAGGCCAGCGCCGTGTCCAGCGCGGTACCGTCGGCAACCAGTTTGTTGACGAGACCAAGTTCATGCAATCTTGGCGCTAAAATGGGTTTGCCTTCGAGCAGTATCTCTGCGGCGAGCTGGCGCGGCAGTGCCCGTGTCAGGAACCACGAACCACCGCCATCCGGCGTCAGCCCGACGTTGACATAGGCCATGACAAACTTTGTCGATGCGCCGGCCACGATCAGGTCGCAGGCGAGCGCCAGGGAGAAGCCGGCCCCGGCGGCGACGCCTTCGACAGCGGCAATGACCGGTTTCGGACAATCGCGGATCGCTTCGACCCATCCGTGCAGGTTATCGATGGATTCTGCCTGCACCGACTTGTCCCGGCTCCGGTTCTCCAGGAGACGATTGAGATTGCCGCCAGAGCAAAAGCATTGGTCGGCGCCGGTCAGTACCACAGCCCGGACCGAGTCGTCGCGCTCGGCGGTCGACAGGGTCTCGATGGCGGCGGCATACATGTCCGGGTGCAGCGCGTTTTTTGCGCCGGGGTTGGACAATGTCAGAATCAGCGTTGCATCTTGGCGTGAAGCTTGGAGTTCGGCGGACATGTGTGGGTCGAGTGAGTGGCTTATGATCGATATTATTGCCGAAATGTGCGGAATCGGTTTGTTCATCCGTCAAACGCATTGGGAGCGGCCAGCAAGCACGCGCAGCTTGAGGTAAGCTTGAACGTTCCATATCAACAACTCAGGGAGACACCCATGCTGAAACTCTGCGGCTTCGCCGTCAGCAATTACTACAACAAAGTCAAATTCGCCTTGCTTGAAAAAGGCGTTGCATTTGAGGAGGAGCTGGTCTGGACTGATCGTTCGCCCGAGTTGCTCGCACGTTCGCCGCTCGGCAAAGTGCCGTTCTTCGAAACGGAGCAAGGAACCCTGTGCGAATCGCAGGTGATGATGGAGTATCTCGAAGCAGCCTACCCGGAAAAGCCTTTGCTGCCGGCCGATCCGTTTGCGGCGGCGAAGGTACGCGAACTGATCACTTTCATGGAACTGCATCTGGAACTGGTGGCGCGCGAGCTGTATGCCGAAGCGTTCTTCGGCGGCAAGGTAAGCGATGAGGTCAAGGAGCGGACACAAAAGCTCTTGACCCGCAATGCAAAGGCCTTTGCCCGGTTGGCTAAGTTTTCGCCGTTTATCGCCGGCGCGGAATTCACGATGGCGGACTGCGCAGGGCTGGCACATCTGCCCTTGGTTAGCCTCGCGTCGAAGGCCATCTACGGCACGGACGTGCTGGTGGATTTGCCTGTACGCGAGTACACACGCATGCTGGGTGAGCGCCCGACTGCGCAACGGGTCAACGCGGACCGCAAGGCGAATCAGGAATTGATGATGAAACGCAAGAGCACCTGACACAATGTGCGCTGCAATCCGATGCCGGGTTGCGAATGACGTTCATTGCCAGGTCTGATCAGAGCGCCGCTTCTTCTCCCCAGAGTTGCTGCATGCTGAACCGCAAAGTCGCCTGCTGTCCTGAAAGGAGATCGCGGATCGCATACAGCTCCTTGCCAGTGTCGCGCTGGATGGGGAAGGACAAGGGCGCGCCGCGTGGTCCGATGAAGGAATGGACGATCGGCGTGTTGGCAGCTTTCCCCTTGCGGGTCACGACAGCGATTTCGCCATTCTGGAGACGGACGAAACTACCTGGAGGCTGTGGCCCCAACTCCTTGATGAAGTATGCCGCGAGCATGGGATCGCTCGGTTTTCCGTCGGGAAGCAGCACGTCGCGCAATGCCGCGCTCGGCAGGAGCGTCTTGCGGTATTTTCTGATGGAGACGGACGCGCAGTAGCGGTCGGCCAAGGCAAGGATTTTTGCGTTTTGCGGTATTTCCTTGATCTCTTTTCCAAGCGGATAACCCGAACCATCTTCGTTTTCGTGATGAAGTTCGACATAGGAGAGCCATGCCGGATTGGTGATGCCGACCTGCTTCAGGATTTCCACGCCTTTCTCGGCATGCGTCTTGATGATTTCAGTTTCGGCAGGCGTAAGGGGCTCCTGCTTGTTTTCCAATTGGTCTTGCTGCCGCAGCATCGCGATGTTCATCGTTAATGCGGCAGCCATGGTGACTTGTATCTCGTCCGGGGACTTCTTCATCGCTCGCGAAATCAGTTGTGCAATCAGTGCAGTGTCGACGCAGTGTCGCACCGCGTAATTGGCCGCGGCCTGATTAAGAAACACGCTTGCGATCGCAATGTCGGCGTTAATGTCGAACGCGTAGGAAAGCGCTTTGGCGACTTCGAGAATCTTGCCCTGCGCGTTGTCTTCGTTATTCAGGTTGTAGAGCAGACGTTCGAGGCGCTTGGTGGCGAGATTAATGAAGCGTAATGCGGAGGGAATTTCGAGCCGGACAGCTTGCGCTTCTTTCTTTGCCTGGGCGAGACGTTCTGCCTGGCCGGCATCAATGAAGACGCCGCGCTGCACCAGTTCTTCCGCCAGGTGCTCGCTTTCGACGATGTAGCCTCGACGGAGCAGCAGTTTGTTCCCCTCGCCATAGACATCAAATGGCAGCGGTTCGCCCACGACAAGGTCGGCAATACTGAGGCGTCGCTGGTCACTCATGCTACCCCTCCGAGTGAATTGGGTTGCGAGAACGGGAACTACACTGTCACATTTGCAACGTGGTGCGCAATATGGTGCGTATTGCTCGGTGGCCGTTTAACCGCTTGAGGCGGTTTTGCCACCAGGCGCTATGATTGTTATCGGTTGTTTTTGCGCACTATTGAGGTGCAGCATAAGAGACTTTTTACAGGCTTGCAAGCCTTTCAAGTGCCGACCGCAGGGTTTCGTCCTTCTTCGCAAAGCAGAAGCGCACGATGCCGGATTCCTTCGGCTGGTTGTAGAAGGCGGATACAGGAATGGCGGCGACGCCGATTTCCGCCGTCAGCCATTTCGCGAAGTCGGCTTCCGGCATCGACGAGATGTCCGAATAGTCGACACACTGGAAATACGTGCCATCCGACGGCAAGAGCTTGAACCGGGTTGTATTCAGCCCGCTGCGGAACAGATCGCGCTTGCGTTGATAGAAAATCGGCAGCTCGAGATACGGGCGGGGATCTGCCATGTACTGCGCAAGGCCGTGCTGTACCGGCGTATTGACGGTAAACACGTTGAACTGGTGCACCTTGCGAAACTCCGCACTGAGCGCTGCCGGGGCCGCGACATAACCGACTTTCCAGCCAGTGACATGATAGGTTTTTCCAAAACTCGAAATGACGAATGAGCGCGCCGCGAGCTCGGGATGGCGGCAGACCGATTCATGGCGCGCGCCGTCGAACACCATGTGTTCGTAGACTTCGTCCGACACGACAAGGATATTCGTTCCACGAACGATATCGGCCAATGTTCGGATATCCGCCTCGCGCAGCACCGATCCGGTTGGATTGTGTGGCGAATTGATCATGATGAGCCTGGTCCGGGCATTGATCGCGGCGGCGACCTTCGACCATGGCACCGAATAGCCTTGTGGACCGACTTCCATTTGCACGAATACTGGTTTGCCGCCCGCAAGCTCGATCGCCGGGACGTAGCTGTCGTAGACCGGCTCGATGATGAGCACCTCATCACCAGGATGCACACAGCACAGGATGGCTGTCAGGATGGCCTGGGTTGCCCCTGCCGTCACCGTTATTTCGGTCGCAGCATCGTATTTGTGCTGGTAGATTCCCGCGATCTTCGCCGCAATCGCCTCCCGAAGCGCCGGCACGCCCGTCATCGGCGGATATTGGTTCAGGCCGCCTTTCATGGCGCCTGTCACCGCATCAATCAATGCCGGATCGCAGTCGAAGTCGGGAAAACCCTGTCCGAGGTTGACTGCGCTTTTTTCCGTCGCTAGCGCGGACATGACCGTGAAAATCGTGGTACCCACGTTGGGCAGCCGGGATTGCAGCGTGGGCAGGTGATCGGTCAGGGCGGGGGTGGCTGGCGTGTTCATGCTCGGTCAGTGAGATAAGGTGAATGTGGCATTTTATACAGAGCACTGCAGCGATGCATCGAGTGACCATTTTTCGGGTGTCACAATGCCGAACAAGCCTGCGCGCGCGGTTCGCCTGGCGAGCTTCAGGAGTGCCTTGTCCTTGGTGATCAGCGTTTGCGCAAACGCGTCGCGTGCCAGTTCGAGAAATTTCTGATCGTCCGGATCGCTGCAGACGGGCAATTGGACGTCCACGCGTGGACGCGTCTCATCAGTCGAGACACAGGTAATCAAGGCATCGAATTCTGCGGCGGCGATCGGGCGCGTCTCCGGATCCAGCGGCAAGTGTTTGTATTCGAGGACCATTAACCATTCGGTTCGGCAGTCGCTACGCGTGACTGCTTCGACGGTGCGATTGCGAAGCGCGGCCAGCAGAGACGCCCAGCGTGGATCGCGGAAGACAAACAAGTCCAGACAAACGTTGGTGTCGAGAACAATGCGTTTCGGTATCATTGCGGCCAATCTTGATTATTCAAACCGGATTCAAATGCTGATCGTTCTGTCGCCTGCCAAAACCCTCAACTATGACACACCAGCGTCTACGGATAAATACACCTTGCCGGATTTTATCGAGCATTCCGCCGAGCTGATCAACACCTTGAAACGGCTCTCGCCGGCACAGCTTGCCAGCCTCATGCGTATTTCCGATCCCTTGGCTGTGCTGAACGTCGCGCGATATGCATCCTGGACACGCGAATTTACCCGGCCAGCCGCAAAGCAGGCGATCCTGGCATTCAACGGCGATGTCTACGAGGGGTTGAGCGCATCAACTTTGTCGAAAAGGCAACTTGACTACACGCAGACCCACATCCGTATTTTATCCGGCCTGTACGGCGTGCTGCGCCCGCTGGATCTGATGCAGCCCTACCGTCTAGAAATGGGCACGCGGCTGGCGAACGCGCGCGGCAAGGATTTGTATGCATTCTGGGGCGGTGTCGTGACAGAGGCACTCAATGAAACCATGCGAACGAAGAAGTCCGACATGCTGGTCAACCTTGCCTCGGAAGAGTACTTCAAGGCGGTCAAGCCAAAACTGCTGCGCGCGCAAGTCGTCACGCCGGTTTTTGAAGACTGGAAAGGCGGCAGGTACAAGGTGATTTCGTTCTATGCGAAACGGGCGCGCGGCTTGATGGCGCGTTTTGCGGCAGAGAACGGGATCAGGCGAGTGGAGAAGCTGAAGGCATTTGACGCCGAAGGCTATGCGTTCGACGAGAAAGCCTCGACCGAAAAAAGCTGGGTGTTCCGACGGCGGGTCGCGGACTGACCCGCCGAGGTTGTTCGAATTGTCGAATGCGTAACGGCCTTACCAGATCTTCCACCAAGGTCCGCTGCGATCGGGACCGCCTTTGAAAAAGACGCTGTTCGGGAAATTCTTCCGCATCACACGCTCCGCGTCATCGCGCAATTCCGGCAGGCCGAGCGCATCATAAGAACGCACCATGATGAACAAGGCTTCCTCGATCGCCGGTGCGTCACGGTATTCATTCACCGCGATCTGTGCGCGATTCGCCGCCGCCAGGTAAGCGCCGCGGCGATAGTAGTAATCGGCCACGTGCACCTCATACTGCGCCATCGCATTGACCAGGTACTTCATGCGGGCGAGCGCATCCTTGGTGTAGATGCTGTCAGGAAAACGCTCGGCCAGCTGCTTGAACGAGTCGAAGGCGTCGCGCGCGGCTTTCGGGTCGCGTTCGCTCGGATCCTGCTTCGACAGAAAGTCGAGAAAGCTGACCTTGTCATTGAAGTTGATCAGCCCGCGCAGGTAGTACATGTAGTCGACGTTCGGGTGATTCGGATGCAGCTTGATGAAGCGCTCGACGGCCGCCAGGGCTTGCGCCTGGTCGCCCTGGCGATAATAGGCGTAAGCGACTTCCATCTGTGCCTGTTGTGCGTACGTCCCGAACGGATAACGCGATTCCAGCTTTTCAAAGTACTGGACTGCTTTTTCAAAATTACCGCTCGACAATTCGTCGCGGGCCTCCGAGTATAATTTGGAGGCTGACCAATCCTTGGTTTCGTCGATCTTCTCCGGGAACAGACCGCATCCGGACAGGGACAAAGCAAGGGCAATGGCAGCGAACTTCAACGATCTTTTATGCATGACGTTTGCGAGAGCACATCTGGACAAGGCCACGATTATAGCCGATGCAGCTTGCAGCGATATCAACTGAAACGCCCATTTTGAACCAATCCATACCTGAAACCGATATTGACGATGGCGATGTTGACAGCGCCGCGCCGGAGTTGTCCCCGATTGTACTGAAGCTGACGCCCGAATTCTGTGGCGTGCGACTGGACAAGGTGATGTCGCAACTTGTTCCTGAGTACTCACGCAGCCGCCTGCAGCAATGGATCGATGCCGGATACGTGACCATCGACGGTCAGCCGGCACGCGCGAAGACACCCGTTCTCGGCGATGAAACCATTATCATTCAGCCGCAGGCCGCGCCGGAAGAACAGGCGTTCAAGCCTGAGCCGATGGACCTGGCGATTGTCCACGAAGATGCTGCGATCCTGGTGCTCGACAAGCCGGCGGGCCTGGTGGTGCATCCGGCTGCGGGCAATTGGTCCGGAACTTTGCTCAACGGTTTGCTGCATCATTTGCCATCGCTTGCCGGCGTGCCGCGTGCCGGCATCGTGCATCGACTGGACAAGGACACCAGCGGCTTGATGGTCGTGGCGAAGACGCTCCAGTCGCAAACCGATCTGGTGCGCCAGTTGCAAGCCCGGACCGTCAAGCGCGAATACCTGGCTCTGGTCTGGGGCACGCCACGGGCGAATGGAGTAGTCGATGCGGCGATCGGCAGGCATCCGCGCGATCGCATCAAGATGGCCGTCTCGGAACACGAAAGCGCAAAGCCCGCGGTCACGCATTATCAACGCGTCGCGGCAGGTACGCTGGACGGCCGGGCGGTGAGTCTGGTGCGCTGTCAATTGGAAACTGGCCGCACACACCAGATTCGGGTTCACATGCAAGCGATCGGCTTTACGCTGGTGGGCGATCCCTTGTACGGGAAGCCGCATCTGGCTTCCGTGTTCGGGCGCCAGGCGCTGCACGCGTATCGCCTCGGCCTGATTCATCCATCGTCCGGCAAGCCGATGGAATGGACGGCTGGCTTGCCGGCCGATTTGACAGAGTTGCTGCAGCGTGCCGGCATCAACGATTTTGTCATTGAATGATTTCACGGCGAACGCATGGATTTCATCACTCCCGACTGGATCAACGCTCCCGCCAACGTAGGTGCGATATCGACCACGCGGACGGGCGGATTCAGTCGTACGCCTTATGACGATGGGGCGGGCGGCGGTGGTCTGAACCTGGGCACACATGTGGGCGATGATCCCGATGCCGTGGCAAAGAATCGCGCGCTGCTGCGCACAGCGTTACGTGGTGAGCCCGCATGGTTGTCGCAGGTGCACGGCACTGTCGTGCTTGACGCGGCCGATGCAACGAACGCGCCGAACGCGGACGCGAGCATTGCAACGCAGGCCGGCGTCGTGTGCGTCATCCAGACGGCGGATTGCCTTCCCGTCCTGTTTTGCGACGTGCAGGGCCGCGTCGTCGGCGCTGCGCATGCCGGCTGGCGCGGGCTGGCATCCGGCGTACTGGAAAACACTGTCTTACGCATGCGCGATGCAGGCGCGGGCGATATCCTCGCCTGGATGGGGCCGGCAATCGGCCCTCGTTCCTTTGAGGTGGGACAGGATGTGTTCGACGCCTTTGTCGAACGCGATGCGTCAATGGCATCGGCATTCAGGGCGCTACCCGATCAGCGGAAATATCTGGCGGACATTTACCGTCTTGCCCGCACCAGGCTGGCAAGCGCGGGGGTAGGGCAAGTCTATGGAGGCGGGTTGTGCACAGTGACGGAGGCGCGGCGCTTTTACTCCTATCGACGCGACAAGGTCACCGGGCGGATGGCGTCGTTGATTTGGCTCAAGTAGGCCCTGCACAGAATCGGCGAATATGCCGATCGTCAATCGGACGCCTCTGCTTTTGTTTCCTCTTTCGCGGATGTCAATGCTTCGGCTGACGGTGCAGGCGGAAATTTTTGCGGGTTCGCACGGTCGCGTTTGCGTCGGGGACTACCCATCACGTATAAAATGATCGCCAGGGGCAACACGCCATACAGCAGGAAGGTCATTATCCCGGCAATCACTGATTGCTCGGTGATTGACATCATCAATACAACATAAATCCATGCGATGGCGACGATATACATAAATCTTTAGCACTCCCGATCCGTAACATTACGCCATATTAGAGAAAGAAGCATGAACATGTTCCCGCCTCAAGCCGGTGCCAACGCATGGATGTCGCAACTCGCCGATCCGAACGCGTGGCAGGCGTGGCTGAAAACGCCTCCGCTCGATACCAAGCCGATTACGGCAACCATCAAGGAATTCGGCGCCACGATTGATCCGACAGTCGTTGCGCAATTGCAAAATCAGTACATGCAGCAGTTGTCCGCCTTATGGCAGGAAATGCTGAATTCAAAGACGCCGGCAATCTCCGACAAGAGGTTCTCCGGCGCGGAATGGAAAACGAATCCCTTGTATGCCTTCAACGCGGCGGCCTACCTGCTGAACGCACGATTCCTGACATCGATGGCCGACTCCGTCGAGGCGTCGCCCAAGGCAAAGCAAAAGATCCGGTTTGCGGTCCAGCAGATGGTGGACGCCATGTCGCCTGCGAACTTCCTGGTGACCAATCCGGAGGCGCAGAAGAAGATCATCGAAACCAAGGGTGAGAGCCTCACAAAAGGCATTGCGCACATGCTCGAGGATCTGCAAAAAGGGCATATCTCTCAGTCCGATGAAACGGCTTTCTCGGTCGGCAAGAACGTCGCCAATACCGAAGGCGCCGTCGTTTTTGAAAACCAGCTTTTTCAGTTGATTCAGTACAAGCCGCTGACGAAAAAAGTGTACGAGCGGCCGCTGCTGTTGGTGCCGCCGTGCATTAACAAGTATTACATCCTCGACCTGCAGCCCGAGAACTCTCTCGTACGTTACGCGATTGAGCAAGGACACACGGTGTTTCTCGTGTCATGGGTGAATCCGGACGCCTCGCTAGGGCATCTGACTTGGGACGACTATATTCTTGAAGGCGCAGTGCGGGCGATCAAGGTGGCGCAGGAGATATCCGGGCAGGAGCAAATCAACGCACTCGGATTTTGCGTCGGCGGGACGATTCTCTCCGCGGCACTGGCCTTGCTCTACGGCCGTCGCGAGAACCCGGTTGCCAGCATGACGCTGCTGACCGCGCTGCTCGATTTTTCCAATACCGGCGTCATCGACGTCTTTATCGACGAGGCGCAGGTTGCGATGCGCGAACAGTCCATTGGAAACGGCGGACTCATGCCAGGACGTGATTTCACCTCGGCGTTCTCCAGCCTGCGGCCAAACGACCTGGTGTGGAATTACGTGAATACGAATTACCTGAAGGGGGAAGATCCGCCGGCATTCGACCTTCTTTACTGGAACGCAGATGCGACGAATCTGCCGGGGCCGATGTTCTGCTGGTACCTGCGCAATCTGTATCTGGACAACAGCCTGCGGGTGCCGGGCAAGCTCAGCGTCGCGGGAGAGAAGATCGATCTGTCGAAGATCGATGCTCCGGCCTTCATTTACGGATCGAAAGAAGATCACATCGTGCCGTGGACGGCTGCATTCGAATCCACTCAGCTGATCAATCCGAAGAAACGCAATCGCAATCGCTTCATTCTTGGTGCGTCGGGCCATATTGCAGGCGTGATCAACCCGCCTGCGAAGAAGAAGCGCAGCTATTGGACCAATGATCACGCTACGGACAACGCACAGGATTGGTTGAACGCAGCGAAGGAGAATCCGGGAAGCTGGTGGCCCGAGTGGTCCGCGTTCCTGGCCAAGAATGCCGGAAAACAGATCGCCGCACCGCGCAAGTATGGCAATGCGCAGTACAAGGCGATCGAGCCGGCACCGGGCCGATATGTAAAGGTCAAGGCAGGTTAGGCAGAAACAGGGTTGGGGCCGGCCTTTCGTCTGGAAGACGGCCCCGATCTGCAAACAGCGTTATTTCATTGTCTGCTGTCAATATTGCAATAATTCACTTCCGGGCCTCGGATCAGCAGGGCGTATTTGCCGGATGCATTGCAATAAGTCTATAAAAACCTGGCAATACTTGGGTAAATCTTTGTTTTTTCGCACTATAATAAAACTGCCTCAGGCGAACAGTTGTTCGCTTTTTTTACGAAACGGCATAAATGCGTTGCGACGCAATAACTGGAATTTTCGATGAATAGTGCAAAAAAGATTTCTGAGCGCTTGATCAAGAAGTATCCGAACCGCCGTCTTTACGACACGCAGACAAGTTCCTACATCACCTTGTCCGATGTGAAGCAGTTGGTGCTCGATAATGAAGAGTTCACCGTCGTCGATGCCAAGACCGATGAAGACCTGACCCGCAGCATCCTGCTGCAAATCATCCTGGAAGAAGAAGCAAGCGGTACGCCGATGTTTTCCAGCGGTGCCTTGTCGCAGATCATTCGCTATTACGGGCACGCGATGCAGGGGATGATGGGTTCCTATCTGGAGAAGAATATCCAGGCTTTCATCGACATCCAGAACAAGCTGGCCGAGAGCTCCAAGGGGTTCTACGAGGGCAAGCCGTTCAGCCAGGAGATGTGGACCCAGTTCATGAATGTGCAGGGTCCGATGATGCAAGGGATGATGAGCAATTACATCGAGCAGAGCAAGAACCTGTTCATGCAGATGCAGGAGCAGATGCAGAACCAGACCAAGAACATGTTCGGCAGTTTTCCGTTCGTGCCGACCGATAAAAACAAGAAATAATTCAAGCGCTTACGGCTTGTCGGAAGAGTAAGCAATTTCTCGGTTTCGGCAAGAAACAGTGCATGAGAGGGTACAATAGCGGATTCGCTTTGTACCCTTTTTCTTATGTCTTCTCAATCCTCCAAGACGGACCTGCCCAAAGTCGGATTCGTCTCCCTCGGTTGCCCTAAAGCGCTGGTCGACTCGGAACAAATCATTACGCAATTGCGCGCAGAAGGTTACGAGACAGCCAACTCGTATAACGGTGCTGACCTCGTCATCGTCAATACCTGCGGCTTCATCGACGCCGCCGTGCAGGAGTCGCTCGACGCCATCGGCGAAGCCTTGCATGAAAACGGCAGAGTCATCGTCACCGGCTGCCTTGGCGCGAAAAAAGATGCCGAAGGCAAGGACATCATTCACAGCGTTCATCCGAAAGTGCTGGAAGTCACCGGGCCGCATGCGCTCGGCGAAGTGATGTCCGCCGTGCACAAGCATTTGCCCAAGCCGCATGATCCCTTTCTCGATCTGGTGCCGGCGCAGGGCATCAAGCTCACGCCGAAGCATTACGCCTACCTGAAGATTTCCGAGGGCTGCAACCATCGCTGCAGCTTCTGCATTATTCCGTCGATGCGTGGCGACCTGGTGTCGCGTCCGATTGCCGACGTCATGCTGGAGGCGGAAAACCTCTTTAAGGCGGGTGTCAAGGAATTGCTCGTCATTTCCCAGGACACTAGCGCCTACGGGGTGGATGTGAAGTTCCGTACCGGCTTCTGGAACGGCAAGCCGGTCAAGACGCACATGACGCAGCTCGCGACAGCGCTTGGCGAAGTGGCCGCGCAATATGGCGCATGGGTACGTCTGCATTACGTGTATCCCTATCCGCATGTTGACGATGTGATTCCGCTGATGGAACAGGGCAGGGTGTTGCCCTACCTCGATGTGCCGTTGCAGCATGCACATCCTGAGGTGTTGAAACGCATGAAGCGTCCCGCCAACGGCGAGAAGAATATCGAACGTATCCAGGCGTGGCGCAGGATGTGCCCGGACATCACGATTCGCTCCACGTTCATTGCCGGATTCCCGGGTGAAACCGAAGCGGAATTCGAATATCTGCTGGACTTCCTGAAAGAAGCGGAGATCGACCGCCTCGGTTGCTTCTCCTATTCGCCGGTGGACGGCGCGACCGCAAATGCGTTGCCGAACCCGATTCCGGAAGAGGTGCGCGAAGAGCGTCGCGCGAGGGTGATGGAATTGCAGGAAGGGATTTCCAGGAAGCGCCTGCAGGCAAAGGTCGGAAAAACCATGCGCGTCCTGATTGATGAAGTATCGGCAAACGGCGGTGTGGCGCGCTCCGCGGCAGATGCGCCGGAGATCGACGGCGTGGTCTATGTCAAGCCGCCGTACGAGCCGCACAGGAAGTTGAAGGTTGGCGAATTTGTCGACGTGAAAATCACCGCAGCCGATGCGCATGACATGTGGGCGGAAGCATAAATGAAGCGAATGTTGGCACAATCACTGCTGGCCGTTGCACTGGCGATGGATATGACGGCCGCTTCAGCAGTGCAGTCGCAGGAAACACAGGCATCGACCGGCAAGATGCCGTTCATCGATCCGGTGACCTTGCGTGGCACATTGGGCGAGTCGCAAATACAGGCAACTCTGCGCAACAAGGCCGAGAAGGAGGAGGGGATAGAAGGAGAATATGTCATTCTCGGTAAGCCGCAACAGGTCTTGCTGGCAGGCGAACTTGAAGGCGACGATTTCTTCCTCGAAGAGTCCGAGAACGGCAAGGACGTGTCCGGGCAGTGGACCGGAAAACTGGTCGGCGACATCATCAGTGGCGAATGGCAATCCGCCGACGGCAAACTGACCAAACCCTTCACGGTCAGGATGATGCGCAGCGACGACAAGATCGGGACCGCCTCGACATCCAGATCATCGGGTCCGAGCAAGCAGCAATAAATCCGAATGGAGCACTAGCGTGGCAGATCGCAAATCCTTCCAAACTGCGCTGATTCATTCAGACTATCGGGCACCGGAAGGTTTTGCCGCTTTTCCGACACCCATCCATCACGCGTCGACCGTGCTCTTCGAAAACGTCGCGGCGCTTCGTTCACGCAACTGGCAGGACAAGACGTCCTATACCTACGGCCTGCACGGCACACCGACGACCTTCACGCTGGAAGCGCGGCTGGCGGAAATCGAAGGAGGCGAGCACTGCGTGCTTGCGCCCAGCGGATTGGCGGCGATTGCGATGGTTGATTTCGCACTGCTCAAGACTGGAGACGATGTCCTGATCCCGGATAACGTCTACAACCCCAATCGTGAACTTGGACGCTGGCTGGCGCAGGATTTCGGCGTCAACACGCGTTTCTATGACCCGATGATTGGCGCCGGCATTGCCGATCTGATTCAACCCAACACGCGCCTGATCTGGACCGAAGCGCCGGGGTCGGTATCGATGGAGGTGCCCGATATTCCTGCAATCTGCAAGGCGGCGCGGACAAGGCGCGCTGCCGGACAGGAAATTTACGTGGCGATCGATAACACCTGGTCGGCCGGCATTGCCTTCCGCGCATTCGATCATGGCGTCGATATCGTGATGCAGGCGCTGACCAAGTACCAGTCTGGCGGTTCGGATGTGCTGATGGGCGCGGTCATCACGCGCGACAAGGCGCTGCTGCACCGGCTGGAACTGGCGCATATGCGCATTGGCTTTGGTGTCAGCGCGGACGATACCTACCTCGTGCTGCGTGGCTTGCCCAGCATGAAGCTGCGCTTCGACGCACATGACACCGGGGCGCGCAAGGTCGCCACATGGCTGATGACGCGGCCGGAAATAGCGCGTGTGCTGCATCCCGCTTTCGAAGATTGTCCCGGCCATGAAACCTGGAAGCGCGATTTTACGGGTGCAGGCGGCTTGTTCTCTGTCGTGTTCGACGAGCAGTATGTCGAGGAACAGACCGATCGTTTCATAGACAGCCTGCAGCTTTTCAAGATCGGTTACAGCTGGGGTGGGTCGAACAGCCTGTGTGTTCCGTACCGCATCCAGTCGATGCGCAAGCAGTGGAGCGGCAAGGGACAACTGGTCCGCTTCAATATCGGGCTTGAAGATCCGGATGACTTGATCGCAGACATCGAACAGGCATTGTCGGCATTGCGATCGGCTTGAGCAGGCGCTCAGCTCGGGTCGGTCAGCAAGGTGGCGCCGGGCATGCGCGTCGAAGCGAATGCGAAAAAATTCTCGGGTGAGAGCGGTTTGCTGAAGTAGTTGCCCTGAATCTCGTCACAGCCCCGCTCCCGCAGGAAATCGAGTTGCGCCGCGGTTTCAACGCCCTCGGCAACCACCTTGACCTGCATGCGCTTGGCCATGGCAATGATCGCGTCCGCGATCGCGGCATCGGACAGATCGCCGGGCACGTCCTTGATGAAGGAACGATCGATCTTGATGATGTCGAGCGGGAAGTGCTTGAGGTGCGACAGCGACGAGTATCCAATGCCGAAATCGTCGATCGCAATGCTGATGCCCAGCTCGCGCAGTGCCGATAACATGTGAACAGTCTTGTCCGTGTTGTACATCATCATGCTCTCGGTAATTTCAATTTCCACCAGCGACGGATCAATACCGATTTCACGCAGCACGCGGGCAGTGTCGGCAATCAGATTGTCGTCCGTGAACTGGCGTGCAGACAAATTGACGGCGATGCGCATCGGCGGCAAACCCTGTTGTTGCCAAGCGAGATTCTGGCGGCATGATTCGCGCAAAACCCATTGCGACAGCGGTACGATCAGCCCCGTCTCTTCCGCCAGCGGAATGAAATGCGCCGGCGAGATCAGGCCGAGATCCGGATGGCGCCAGCGGACCAGCGCTTCAGCTCCGCTCACGCGTCCGTTTCTTGCATCCACCTTCGGCTGGTAATAGAGCAGCAGCTCTCCGCGTTCGATCGCGCGGCGCAGACCGGATTCCAGGGCCAGCAGTTTGGCCGAGTAGGCATCCATATTCGCCGAATAGAACTGGAAACTGTTCTTGCCGGTTTCCTTGGCGCGATACATCGCGATGTCGGCATGCTTCATCAATGAAAATTCATTGCGGCCATCATCCGGAAACAGGCTGATGCCGATGCTCGCCGTCATGTGGATCAACTGGCCGTCCAGCGGATATTCCTTGACCATCGCCGCCAGAATCTTGTGTGCGATGCCTGCGACCTGGCTGGTATCGCTTACTTCCTCGATCAGCACCACGAACTCGTCGCCGCCCAGGCGCGCCACCAAATCCTCGTGGCCGAAGCGCGCGACGAAATCGCTGCCATGCAGGCAGGAACCGATCCTCCGTCCCATCTCTTGCAGCAAACGGTCGCCGGCATTGT
The DNA here is from genome assembly GCF_004804275.1 of Herbaspirillum sp. ST 5-3. Classification (GTDB taxonomy): domain Bacteria; phylum Pseudomonadota; class Gammaproteobacteria; order Burkholderiales; family Burkholderiaceae_D; genus Noviherbaspirillum. The sequence continues at coordinate 450,595 of NZ_STGI01000004.1, read as the reverse complement.
GGCCCAGGGTATCGTTGACGTTCTTGAAGCGATCGAGATCGATGAACAATACCGCGAGACGCGTGTTGTTGCGTTGAGCGTGAGCGATGGCATGCTGGAGGTGGCGATTGAACATGGCCCGGTTGGGCAGGTCGGTCAGCGAGTCGTGATAGGCAAGATGCTGGATATGGTTTTCCAGCTCTTTGCGCTCGGTGATGTCGCGTGCCAGCGAGAGCCAATGCTGCTGGCCGTCGATGTTGATCGGCCCCATGCGAATTTCGACCGGAAACGAAATGCCATCCTTGCGCCGATGACGACTCTCGACGGCGATCGGCGCGCCTTTCTCTGCCTGGTTCTGCAGGTATTTCAGGTCGCTCAGCGACAGGTCGGCATCGATATGCATGACCGTCATCGAAAGCAGTTCTGCCCGCGTGTAACCGAGGCTGTCGCAACCGCGCTGATTGACGTCGATAATGCGTCCCTCGATGTCATGGATGTAGAAACTGTCCGATGCCTGCTCGACCACGGAGCGGAAGTGCGCTTCACTCTCCCGCAAGGCTTGTTCAGTTTGCCTGCGCCGAAAGAATTGTCCGATGTGTCGCCCGATGAAATGCGCACTGTTCAGCATTTCTGAGTCGACATTCTGGGTATGTTTGCTGAAAAATTCCATCACCCCGATGATGTCGCCGCCGGCCTGTATCGGGAACGCAAATGCGGCCCGCAAACCGGCCTCGCATGCGGCTCCTGCGCGGGGAAACTGGCTGTCCGCGGTAACATCGCTGATCCAGGCCGGTTCACCGCGTTTCAGCACACGTCCGATCAGGCCGCCACAAGCAGGAAGCGCAATGGTTCGCTTCGAATTGTGGAAGAAGTCTTCGACGCGCCGGTTACCTATCGACCACGTGAATGCGCGCTCGAACAGGTTTTCCTGCCGTTTCAGCAGCCACAAGGCGCCGCAAGGCCAGCCAAGCGTTTCACAGATGGTCTCGATGATGCGAGGCATGGTTTCTTCAAGTACGTCGGATTCCGCCAGCAGGCGCGTAACGGTATGTTCGACGTATTGGCGCATTTCGACCTGCTTGCGCCGGGTGATATCCATGATGGTGCCGTGCAACCTGTCCACGCTCTTGTCGCGCCGAATGACAGCTTGCCCAAGGGCCCGTGCCCATCGCGTTTCTCCGTTGGGCAATTGCAGGCGGAACTCGATCTCGAAGTCCTTGCCGTCATTCAGGGCGGCGTGGGCAACCTCCTGCAGACGCACGCGATCCTGCCTTTGAACCCGTCGCAGGAATTGCCGGTAACTCGGGGCCGGCGACGATGCATCCTCGCCAAAAATCCGGAAACATTCTTCCGACCAGTGCCCTTTGGGCTCGCCGCGCTGGAATGACCAGTTGCCCAGGCCGGCGATTCTTTGTGCTTCTTCCAGCCGGTTGTACAACTCCTGCATTTCACGCGACGAAATGTCCTGCGTGCGCTCAATCAAATACCGCTCCTGGTCCGCCTCCGTGTAAGCACGATTGACGCGATCAAGAAATTGCAGCCACTGTTCCCGATCGGGTGGCGCGCCGGCAAGATCGATGCCGAGCTTTTTCAGTTGCCGCAGCAGTAGTGTGTGGTTGGGGCGCACGTTATGTTTCTGCGAAGGTCGTTAAGGTCATCGTTTGGTTATGCAGATCGCAACTGCCAGTCGTGTACGGCGAAATCTCGCCATAGGAATAAAAGCCGATCTGCTGCGTGGCCGCCGGCAGGTTTTCGAGCGTGCTTTCCGTTTCTTCCTCGACACGTTCGCCAAGCACCAGTCGCCGACCGACGCAACTGATCGCCGTTGCCAGCACCGGACCGGCCACAGGGCCGCCGCGCGCCTGGTCCGCTGCGACACTCGCACCATTGACCAGTCGATCGAAATTGGCCCGCATGAGTTGCGCGAGGAAGCCTTTCGGTACATCCCCCGCAAAAATCAATGCTTGATTGGATTCGTCGACCCCAAGAATAGTGCGCACCACCTGGCGAGAATTATTCGCGTCCTTGCGAATGGAAAGCGGAAACAGCAGCCCGGTGGCCGGCAATCCGGAGGCGCGTTCGCCAAGATATTCCTTGTAGAGTTCCAGTGCGGGTTTGCCGTCCAGCTCGTACAGAATGTTGGCATTCGAACGGGTAACCCTGCGTTCGGGGCCGAAGCTGTCCCAGCCGCCACGCGAGCCGTGCGTGACCCTCAGTCGGTCACCATACAGACCGACGGCGGTAATGATCCCGCTTTGCGGGCGACCATCACAGAGAACCCAGGTGCGCTTGAAACGGTCACCGTCGCCGGCCAGGCCGCCGGTAACGATGACATCCGCTGGCAGGGCGCCATTGAGGCCCTTTACCAGTTCGCTGCCATTGACGTTGAGGCCGTCCGACAGGACGAAGACGGCGCGCAGGCCGGACGGATCAAGCTGCATGGCGAGCCTTTCGGCCGCACTGCGCGACTCGCTCGCGTGTTCGATGCTGGCCGAGACCGAGGCAATGCGGCTGTGCTCAAAGCGCAGTGCCGCGACCGAGAGGCTGCGGTCCCCCACCAGCGGGCCGATGATTTCGCCAGCGGTGGAACAACCGATGAAATGCGATTGGGGATAGGCGGAGAGCAGTTCCGCGATGGGCGCCGGGGCGTCCATGTACTCCGGCGCCGCGAACACCATCAGCAGCGTACGAGGCGAATCCAGCGCGGGAAATGCATCCAGCGACCAGCCTCTCCCTGCTTGAAACGAAAACGTGCTCAACTTCATGCTGGTCTTCTCCTTGGCCGCCGTCAGTGTGCCGATAACTTGAATTTTTATCAACTCATGCGTGGCAACAGTCGCACATACGCTACACGTAGGCTTAATTCAGGTTACACCGTAAGAATGATGATTTCTAGAAATTGTTGGCAAAGAAGAGTCGGCATATGCGGCCACGCGTTCTCGAGCCATACGCCACACGGCATGGCTCAAGCGGAAGCAGTGTCAAACCGGCATTGCCTTGTTGTCATTCAGATCGAGCAAACCCTTCAGGAGCCGGTAGGCCTTCCAGATCCATACCACGCACCAGATCAGCCAGCCGATCGGTGCGCCGATCACGGTGATGAACAGGAGGCCGCCGATCATCATCCAGAAAAAATACCACCAGAACGAGCGGATCTGCCATGAATGATGACTGTAGACGAAGGTGCCGGCCGCATCGCCGCGCTTGATGTAGTTAAGGATCAACGGAATCCAGGAAAAGGCGCCGAGGGAGAAGAGAAAACTCGCGGCATGCATCAGATAAAGCCACCAGGCAAGATTCTTGGCGGATTGCAGCTTGGGATCGAACACGAGTTCCTGGACCATTCCGTCTCCTTGTGAAGCGCTTGTTTTTCAGATCAATCAAACAATGCCAAGATCCCATCCAGCCCGACAAAATTCAAGGCAACATCGGCCTGTGCGCGGACGACCGGCTTGGCGCGAAATGCGACGGACATTCCCGCAATACGCATCATCTTCAAATCGTTGGCGCCATCCCCCATCACAATGGACTGCTGCGGAGAAATGCCCAGCTCCGAGCATACCCGCTCGACCGTGTTTTTCTTTTCATCCCCGTCGACGATGCCGCCAAGCACACGCCCGGTCAACTTGCCATCGACGATCTCCAGTTCATTCGAATGGGTGTAATCCATGCCGAGCCGGGTCTTGATGCGATCGGTAAAAAAGGTGAAACCACCGGAAACGAGCAGTGTCTTCAGGCCGGCGGCCTTGACCGCGCCAAGCATGTTTTCCGCGCCGGGAGACAGCGCCAGCCGCTCGTCATACACGCGCTGCAAGGCGGAAGCGTCCAAACCCTTCAGCAGCGCGACGCGGCGCGTCAGGCTTTCGCAGAATTCGATTTCGCCGCGCATCGCCGCTTCCGTGATTTCCGCCACTTGCGGCTTGAGTCCCTGCATGTCGGCGATCTCATCGATGCACTCGATGGTGATCAATGTCGAGTCCATGTCCATCGTCACCAGCTTGAAGTCCGACAGCTTGCGGCCAGGCTCGACGAAGGCATAATCCAGCTTCGCGGCGAGGCACTCGGCGTCGATGCGGGTCTTGAGCGCGTCGGTGTAGCGGACGCCTTCGCAGCGATAGGCATGCGCGGTGATCGGAACAACGTATTGCGTGTCCGCCATGCCGGCGATGCGTTCGATGGTTGAGCGGTCGGTGTTCAGGCCTTGCAGGATCAGATTCATGTTGGGCTGCTGGTTGGAACTGCTTGTTTCTGTGTTCAATAAAAAAGATCAGGGGACCAGCGAACGGATGGTCGATTTCACTTGTGTCACCCGCGCCGCCAGGTCCGGCATATTCGCCGTGATGCGCAGCTTGTCCTGGCCGTGCAGCTTGATATGGCGATTCTTCTGGATCAGCTCGATGATGCGCATCGCATCGATGGGCGGGTTCGGCTGGAATTGCAGCACGGCCGACTCCGCATGGGCATCGATTTTAACAATCCCGACCGGGATCGCGGCAATCCTCAGTCGATGCGTTTCGATCAATGCCTTGGTGGCGTCCGGCATCTTGCCGAAGCGGTCGATCAATTCTTCCTGCAGCTCGTCGATGGCTGCCTGGAATTCGCAATTGGCGAGCCGCTTGTAGAGCGAGAGCCGCTCATGCACATCGCCGCAATAATCCTGCGGCAGCAAAGCGGGGACGTGCAGGTTGATCTCGGTGGTGGTCGCCAGCGGCGCGGCGAGATCGGGCTCCTTGCCGTTCTTGAGCGCTCGCACCGCTTCGTTGAGCATGTCGGAATAGAGCTGGAAACCGATTTCCTGCATTTCACCTGACTGGTTCTCGCCAAGCACTTCACCGGCGCCACGGATTTCCAGGTCGTGCATCGCGAGATAGAAGCCACTGCCGAGTTCTTCCATCTGCTGGATCGCTTCCAGGCGGCGCTGCGCCAGCTTGGTCAGGCCGTGTACATCGTTCACGAGCAGATAGGCATACGCTTGATGATGCGAGCGTCCGACACGGCCACGCAACTGATGCAACTGCGCCAGGCCGAACTTGTCGGCGCGGTGCATGATGATCGTGTTCGCCGTCGGCACGTCGATGCCGGTCTCGATGATGGTGGTACACAGCAGGATATTGAAGCGCTGTGCGACGAAGTCTCGCATCACCTTTTCCAGGTCGCGTTCATGCATCTGACCGTGCGCAACAGCGATGCGCGCCTCGGGCAGCAACTCTTCCAGCATCGCCTTGCGGTTCTGGATCGTTTCGACTTCGTTATGCAGGAAATAAACCTGACCGCCGCGCTTCAACTCGCGCAGGCAGGCTTCGCGGACCACCGAGTCGTCTTCGCTGCGCACGAAGGTCTTGATCGCCAGCCGTTTCTGCGGCGCGGTCGCAATGACGGAGAAATCGCGCAGGCCCTCAAGCGCCATGCCCAGGGTGCGCGGTATCGGCGTTGCCGTGAGCGTCAGCACATCGACTTCCGCGCGCAATGCCTTCAGCGCTTCCTTCTGGCGCACGCCGAAACGATGTTCTTCGTCGATGATGACCAGGCCGAGGCGAGCGAATTTCACGTCGTTTGACAGGAGTTTGTGCGTGCCGATCACGACGTCGATCGTGCCGTCGGCCATGCCCTTGATTGCCTGCGTGACTTCCTTGCCGGTGCGGAAGCGCGACAGCTCGGCGATTTTCACCGGCCAGTCGGCGAAACGGTCGGCAAAGGTTTGCGCATGCTGTTCCGCCAGCAGCGTGGTCGGCGCGAGGATTGCAACCTGCTTGCCGCCCATGACGGCGACGAACGCCGCGCGCAAGGCAACTTCCGTTTTGCCGAAGCCGACGTCGCCGCAGATCAGGCGATCCATCGGTTTGCCGCTGGTCATGTCCTTGATGACGGCGTTAATCGCGGCACTCTGGTCCGGCGTTTCCTCGAAGCCGAAGCTTTCCGCGAAGGCTTCGTAATCGCGGGCAGAATACTGGAATGCGTGGCCTTGTCGCGCCGCGCGTCGTGCATACAGATTGAGCAGTTCGGCCGCGGTATCGCGGATCTGCTGCGCGGCCTTGCGCTTGGCCTTTTCCCACTGTCCAGAGCCGAGCACATGCAAGGGCGCGTCTTCAGGCGAGCTGCCGGAATAGCGCGAGATGACATGCAACTGCGATACCGGCACGTACAGTTTGGTGTCCTTCGCGTATTCAAGGTGCAGGAACTCGGTCTCGCCTTCGCCTAGGTCCATGCTGAGCAGGCCCATGTAGCGGCCGATGCCGTGGTTCACGTGCACGACCGGGTCGCCGATTTTCAGCTCCGACAGGTCGCGCACCATGGATTCGACCTGCGTGGCGCCTTCCTGCTTTCGGCGCCCCGCACGCCGGCCGGTGCCCGCGTAAAGTTCGGTCTCGGTGATGAATGCAAGATTGCCGAGATCGGAGCTGAGCTCGAATCCGGCCTGCAGGGGCGCTACGCCCAGCATCAGTTTGGCGGAGGCCGTCGCAAAGTCGGCGAAGCTCTCGCACGGCGCCAGCACCAGGTCGTATTCATTGAAATACTGCTGCAGCGTCTCGCGCCGTCCGCTCGACTCCGCACAAATCATCACCCGCTTGTTTGTCTGCAGAAGATAGGAGCGCAGGTTGGACAGCGGGTCATCGAGGCGGCGATTGACCGCGATATTTGGAATCGGTGCCGATATCTCTGATGCGACATCGCTTGCCTGGATGACCCAGCGGCCATGCGGCTTGGCCAGCGTGAAGAAATCCTCGTCCGTCAGGAACAGGCGCTCCGGCGCCAGCAGCGGACGGTCGCGGTCGGCCTTCAGGAACTTGTAGCGCGACTGCGTATCGCTCCAGAAACGCTTGATCGCCCCCTCGATCTCGCCGACCAGCGCAAACATGGTTTCGTCCGGCAGGTACTGAAACAAGGTCGCTGTCTCTTCGAAGAAGAGCGGCAGATAGTATTCAATACCGGCCGGAGCAATGCCGTTGCCGATGTCCTTGTAGATCGGTGAGCGGGACGGATCTCCCTCGAACTCCTCGCGCCAACGACTGCGAAACGCGGTGCGCGCGGCTTCATCCATCGGAAACTCCCGACCGGGCAGCAGGCGTACCTCGCGCACCGGATACAGGGAACGTTGCGTATCGGCATCGAAGGTGCGGATCGTTTCGATCGTGTCACCGAACAGGTCCAGGCGGTAGGGCAGGGCCGATCCCATAGGGAACAAATCGATCAGGCCGCCACGCACCGAATATTCACCGGGCGACATCACCTGGCTGACATGGGTATAGCCGGCCAGGGTCAGCTGTGCTTTGAGTTGCGCCTCGTCCAGCTTTTCGCCCTGCTTGAAAAAGAAGGTATAGGCGGCCAGAAAGGATGGCGGCGCCATGCGCAGCAGGGCGGTCGTGGCGGGAACCAGGAGCACGTCGCATTGCCCGGTACGGACCTCGTGCAGCGTCGCCAGGCGCTCGGAAACCAGATCCTGATGCGGTGAAAACGCGTCGTACGGCAGGGTCTCCCAGTCCGGCAGCATATGGCAGCGCAATTCGGCGCCTTCCTTGTTGCCGAACCATGGAATTTCGGCAAGCAGACGCTGCGCGTCGGTCGCGCTGGCGACCACGACAGCGAGCATGCGCTGCTGTGATTTCAATTCGCTTGCGGCCTGCGCCAGCAAAAATGCGTCCGAGGAGCCGTGGACGGCTGGCAAGGCGAAGCGGTTTCCGGATTTGGGAAGGGATTTTTTTAGATCGAATGACATCACGTTACGACATCTGAAATGTCATAGGGTCAGAAGTTGCCTGTCTGGACTGCGTTTCGGCGAGCTTCGACTGTGAGAAAATATGTCGAGATTATAAACTATGACCCTTGCGGACCGCCGGATTGCCATTCTCCCGCCATTTTGCAGAAATATCATGACTGTCCCACGTTTCTTTGCCCTCATTCCCGCCGCCGGCGCCGGTGCGCGGATGGGCACCGAGTGCCCGAAGCAATACATGCCGCTTGCCGGCAAGCTGATGCTCATGCATGTGCTCGACACCTTTGCCGGTTCCTCGATGATCGCGCATACCTATGTCGTGGTGAGCGCGGAAGATGGTTATATCGACGACGCGCTGTCCGGGGCAAAGCATCTCGCCGATCGGGTGACGGTCATTTACAAGGGCGGCCCGACCCGTCACAAGTCCGTCTTGAACGGATTGCTGGCGATGCGCGAGCAGGTCCGGGATGAGGATTGGGTGCTGGTGCATGACGCCGCGCGTCCCGGGCTGACAGAGGGTTTGATTGAACGCCTGATCGCCGGCGTGCAATCGGATGAGGTTGGCGGCCTGCTGGCCTTGCCGATCGTCGATACACTCAAGCGAAGCGATTCGGCCGGGCGCGTGGAGGCCACCGTGGCTCGCGACGGCCTGTGGGCCGCGCAGACGCCACAGATGTTTCGCTACGCGCTATTACAGCGCGCATTGCAACAGGCCACTGAAGTGACCGATGAGGCCAGCGCCGTCGAAGCGTTGGGCCTCAAGCCAAAACTGGTCGAAGGCAGTCCTCGCAATTTCAAGGTCACCTTGCCGCATGATGTTGCGCTGGCCGAACTGCATTTGAAAGGGACAGCATGAGCAATTTGCCCGCGATTCCGTTTCGTATCGGTCAAGGCTACGACTGTCATGCGCTGGTACCGGGACGCCGGCTCATCATCGGCGGTGTGAGCATTCCGCATGCGACGGGACTGCTCGGTCACTCCGATGCCGACGTGCTGCTGCACGCGATTACGGACGCGATTTTTGGTGCGGCTGGGCTGGGCGATATCGGTCGCCATTTCCCCGATACGGACGAGCGCTTTGCGGGCGCCGATTCGCGCGTGCTGCTGCGCGAAGCCTGCAAACGCGTAGGCGCAGTCGGATATGCGATCGGCAATATCGATGCCACCATCATTGCGCAAGCACCGAAAATGGCGCCCCATATCGAGAAAATGATTGCCAATATTGCCGCCGATCTCGATGTGCCGCCGACGCAGATCAACATCAAGGCCAAAACCAACGAGAAACTTGGTTTTCTTGGGCGCGAAGAGGGTATTGCCGCCGAAGCAGCCGCTTTGATTTACCGGAAGTAACGGTGCATCAGGCCGGTGGCGTTGTGTCTAGCCGCCGCCGATTCCGTGGATGACGCGGCCCGTTCCTTCGCAATTCGGGCATTCGCTCCCGTCTTTCCTGGCCCCGGTGCCGCCGCATACTTCACACAGATCTTCGCCGGTTCCCGGTGTTCCGGGCATGGCTTCATCGCCGGGTTTCAGATGGGTGGCGGGTTGTGTCGGCGGGTTGGTAGATGGTGTCGTGGGCATGAAACCTCCTGAAGCGCGAACGGCATGAAGCCATTCAAGCTTCATGCCGTTGATGCATGGTCTTCCGTGAATCGGTAGATTGCCCTGCTTTCAAGAAGTTCAAGCGTGGAGCTTCACGCTGAACGTGCCTGGTTCAAATACTGAGCTCCAGCACTTTCCTGCTGACATTCAGAGTGACATCGCGCTGTTCCCCAAGCGCGACCATTTGATGGTCGCCAAGTTGTTTCAGAATGGCATCGATATTTTGCGCGCCGAGCTTGTAATCGGAGAGACGCGTCTTCACGCCCATTTGCTCGAAGAAATCCTGCGTGCGTTTGATCGCTTCCTCGATGCGCGCATCCTCGTCGCCCTCGGTAATATTCCACACGCGCCGGGCATACTGCAGCAGTTTCACGCGCTTGCTGTCCTTGCGGACGCGCAGCATGCTGGGAAGCACGATAGCCAGCGTCTGTGCATGATCCAGGCCATAGAGCGCGGTCAGCTCGTGGCCCACCATATGGGTTGCCCAGTCCTGGGGAACGCCGGCGCCGATCAGGCCGTTCAAGGCCAGCGTGGCGCACCACATGATGTTGGCGCGCACATCATAGTCGTCCGGGGTGGCGAGCGCCTTCGGACCTTCTTCAATCAAGGTCTGCAGCAGCCCCTCGGCAAAGCGGTCCTGCACCGGCGAGTTGACCGGGTAGGTCACGTATTGCTCCATGATGTGCGCGAATGCGTCGACCACGCCATTGCCGATCTGCCTCACGGGAAGCGTGAAGGTCGTGCTCGGATCCAGTATGGAAAATGCCGGGAAGAGCAGCTTGCTGGAAAAGGGCAGCTTGGCTTGCAGTGATTTGCGCGTGACGACCGAGCCGTTATTCATTTCCGATCCGGTGGCGGGCAGGGTAAGGATTGCACCGAACGGCAAGGCCTGTGTGACGTTCCTCCCGCGATTTTCCAGGATGGTCCACGGATCGCCTTCGAAATGGACAGCCGCCGCAACGAACTTGGTTCCGTCGATCACCGAGCCGCCGCCGACCGCGAGCAGGAAGTCGAGTTTTTCCTTGCGCACCAGTTCAACGGCTTGCATCAGCGTTTCATAGCTGGGATTAGGTTCGATCCCGGGAAACTCGCGCACGGTCCGCCCAGCCAGAGCGGACATGACTTCATCAAACACGCCGTTGCTCTTGATGCTGCCGCCGCCATACAGCACGAGCACGCGCGCGCCGTCGGGTACAACTTTGGACAAATCGGCGATCCGGCCTTTCCCGAACAGTATTCGCGTCGGATTATAGAAATCGAAGTTGAGCATGGGAAATCTCTTTCAGTGGAAATGGAGTGTCTCGAGCAGATAATAATTATCGGGCAAGCTCTTTGCACGTCGGCTTGCCTCGGTCGAATTATGACAGCTCGGTTATTATCGTGCAGACAAGGTGCCCGGTGTTTCCGCCGGAGCAATTCTCGTTAACCGAAACCACGATTGGTTCCACCGACATTTCACATTGAATTTGCCAATTTGAGCTTTGCCTTGCAGCGTTTGACAATGCGAACAGGATGTATGACCGGGCAGATGCACGGATGGCACACACAAAACCCATGACACCCAGGAGCAATAATGGCAAACGAGGGCTATCACGAATCGCTTGAAAAACTCAGTCCACAGACAATGGACATGCATCGCGCGATTACTTCGCTGATGGAAGAACTGGAGGCAGTCGACTGGTACAACCAGCGCGTCGACGCCGCAACCGATCCGGAACTGAAGCGTATTCTTGAACACAACCGCGACGAGGAAAAGGAGCATGCGGCGATGGTTCTGGAGTGGATCCGCCGAAGAGACCCGAAAATGGATGCGGAACTGCGAGAAACCTTGTTCAAGGGCGGCGACATTGCCGGCCATCATGACGACTAAATCGCGCGAATCGTAAAGACACCATGACGTCAACAATCAAGGTGAAGTCGGCATATGAACCTGCCGATGACGAAGACGGCACGCGGATTCTGGTTGATCGCCTGTGGCCGCGTGGCGTCACGAAGGAAAAACTGGGGATTGAATACTGGTCGAAGGCGATCGCCCCTTCGACTGAACTGCGCAAATGGTATGGACATGATCCGGAAAAATGGGAAGAGTTTTGCGAGCGTTATCGACGGGAACTTGATGACAATCCGGAAGGCGTGCAGGAACTTCTCCATCACTTGAAGTCGTCCGTTGCCACCTTTTTGTTCAGCAGCAAGGAGCACAGGCTCAATAACGCAGTCGCCTTGCGCGACTATCTCCAGCAGACGCATCCGAAAAGCATAAAAAAGTCCCGCGTTTAAAGGCGGGACTTTTTGCTTGTTGTCGAGAGCGATTTTGCGATCAGGGAACCAGTGCGAAATCCTTCGTCACGTCCGCCGTCCCGACGTCAGCATTGAAGGTTTGCGTTGCGTAGCCGGTTGCAGATGCTTCAAGCACATATTTCCCGGCGAGGCTGGCATCGGCGGCAAGCGTAATCGGCAGTGTGCCGAACTTTCCGAGTAGCGGTGCTGCAACCGGGACTGACATGGCGTAAGCGCCGCTAGTCAAATCGGCGGCCTTGAAGGCCACTTCCACCTTCGGCCCGCCAGATGCATAGGCCTGCGTTGCCCGGACCGTTGCCTGCGCCGTGGTCGGCGTCGCGATGCCGCTGATGGTGCGCATGGCCGATGTGGACAGGATGATGGGCGCCGTGCTGGTGCTGACAGGGGTTGTCGCGCCGGTCGTTACCGGAACGCCGGTAATTGCGGCAGTCGTACGGCCGTCAGCGGCGATGACGACCACATAGCCGGTCGAACTTGCCGGCAGCGGCGACAGGTTGAACGAGCCGCTTGTATCCGGTGTGGTCGATTTCACCACGACACCGTTTTGCTGTGCACTGACGACAGGTCTGGTCAGGCCGGCCGGAAGGAAGCCACTGATACCGCCGCTGGTGATTTGCGGTATCACGCTGATGACCGGCTTCAGCGAATAGCTGTCGTTGCCTCTGCTGACGATGGATTTGCAGGCATCGAAGTCGAGCACGAGATCGACCTGTGCATCGGCCGCGACATCGAATTCATGATTAAGCTTGATGCCGGTCTGCACTGCGCTGGGGGTGACAAGTGCGATTTCGGTCATCGTGCCTTCGGCGACGACTGAATTCGCCACCGGAGCGGTTGAACTGTTGGGGTCGAGCACCAGGCGTACCTGCGTGTAGTGCCCGGCCGGCAGCGTCGTTTTCCCGAGATCTTGCAGGATGCCATTGGTCAGGGTCAGAAGATTTATCTTGCGGGTCGGGCTGAGCGTGATGTCTTGCCATCCGGTATCGGTTTCGGTTGCGCTTGCGCTTTGGTGCACACGCACTTTCGAAACTGTGACATTGACCTGATCGAAGCCGCAGGACGGTGCATCGGTCAGCGAAACTTGCAAGGTACCGGAACCCACGCTGGCACCGCCGCCACCTCCACATGCAGAAAGCAGGGCGGCGAGTCCAATCGCCGAGGGCAGGGCAAGGGCGCGAAAGAATTGTTGGGCGTACATGTTTTCTCCTTGGCAAAAAAAGCCCTTCGGAATACTTCCCCGAATGTTGGCCTCTACGGAGAGGACTGTATGTCGCGGAAACGCTTATGAGAAGAAATACAATGTAATAAAGTGTTAGCCCTGCGGCAAGTTATCCGCATGGAAGATGGTGTTCAGGCGAGGGTGCCGGTGACCGGGAGCAGGATCTTGATCTGCAAGCCGCCTTGCGGCCGGTTGGACAGCTTCAAGACGCCGTGATGCCTCTTGACGATGCGCTCCACAATCGCCAGACCGAGCCCTGCGCCGTTCGCTTGCCCGCGTGCGATATCCAGTCGGGTGAAGGGACGCAGCAAGCGTTCGATTTCTTCGTTGGGCACGCCGGAGCCGTGGTCGTTGAATTCGATGACGGCTTGATCGCCTTCCGTTCGACAGACGATGTCGATTTCGGTGAGATTCTTTTCCGGCGTCTTGCCATAGCGGCGAGCGTTTTCGATCAGGTTGTTGACGACACGTTTGATGTCTGTCGCGTTGCCAAAGACATTCACGTTGCGTGCGATGTCGCTATTGACACTGACATCGCCAAGGCGTCCGGCCTCGCGCGAGCAGTCCGTCAGCAGCGCGGTCAGATTCACGCTCGTCAGATGCGTACTTTCGGTGGGCTTCGCGAATTCAAGGAACTGACCGATGATCGCGTCCATCTGCGCCAGATCGGATTGCATGCCCTCGCGCGCATCGTCAGGCAAGTGCGCCATTTCGACTTCCAGTTGCATGCGTGCCAGGGGAGTCCGCAGATCGTGGGAAATGCCGGCCAGGATGACCGCGCGGTCCGACTCGACGCGATGGAGGTCTGCCACCATCTGGTTGAAGCTGCGATTGGCTTCCTTGATTTCGGTCGGCCCTTTTTCCGGCAATGGTTCGGGCTTGTTGCCCTTGGCGATTGCGCGCGTGGCCGCCGTGATGCGCGCCAGCGGCTGATTGATCAGGCGCGAGATGAACACGGCGCCGAGCAGGGACAGCACCAGGGTGGTGGTGCCGAGTCCGAGCCACTGAATGCTCGACACGCCTTCAATTCGCTCCCGGTCGAGGCGCAGCCAGTATTCGTCCTCATCGATCTTGAAGCTGATCCAGAAGCCGGCCACGTCGTTGACCTTGCCTGCAAACTTGGTGTCGTTGCCCAGACGTGCTTTGACATTCGCTTCAAGAACCGGCATCCAGCCGCTTTCCGGCGGCGGGACAACCACATCGGTTTCTTCCAGCGGATAGATGCGAATGCCCTCGTTGCTCGCCAGGTCGAACAATAGCTCCCGCCTGAGGTCGGGCGCGGAATGGGTCAACGCGGCGCGCGTAATCGTGACGATTGAAATCACCTGCGCGGCCATTTGTTGCGCACGCGGTGTGCGCTCGACGATGCGGAAGCTCGCCACCCAGGCGAGGATGCTCGCCGCGATCAGGAAGGCGAGCAGGAAGAAGGTGCGCCAGAATAGGCCGCTCTTAAGCCAGTTCAGACGATTTCCGAGGAGCGGCATCGGGTTTTCTTCAGCGCGGTTGGCCTTCCGGGATGAACACATATCCCAGGCCCCACACGGTCTGGATATAGATCGGATTCGAAGGATCCGGTTCGATCAGTTTGCGCAGGCGAGAGATTTGCACGTCCAGGCTGCGGTCGAACACTTCATATTCCCGTCCGCGCGCAAGCTCCATCAGTTTCTCGCGCGAGAGCGGCTGGCGTGCGTGGCGTGCAAAAACCTTGAGAACGGAAAACTCCCCGGTGGTGAGAGAAATGGTTTCGCCGCTTTTTTTCAAGGTGCGGGTACCGAGGTCCAGGATGAAATCGCCGAACTGGAAGGTCTGCGGTGTTTCCGACGGCGCACCGGGGATTTCGTCCGGCCCTTTGCGGCGCAATACCGCATTGATGCGCGCAACCAGTTCGCGTGGATTGAATGGCTTCGGCAGGTAATCGTCCGCGCCCATTTCGAGACCGACGATGCGATCCACATCCTCGCCTTTGGCGGTCAGCATGATGATCGGTGTCTGATCGCCGGCGCCGCGCAACCGGCGACAGATCGAAAGGCCGTCTTCGCCGGGCAGCATCAGGTCAAGCACCAGCAGATCATAGCGCTCGCGGATCCACAGCTTGTTCATGGCCTGCGCGTTCTCCGCAGTCACGACGTTGAATCCCTGCTCGGCGAGATAGCGGCGCAACAGGTCGCGCAAACGCAGATCGTCGTCGACGACAAGGATCCTTGCCTGATGCCCGGGAGTGGACTGGGAGGGCGTATTTGTGGTCAGATTCGTAGTATTCATGGCGCTATGGTAACGTCAGAAAATCAGGGGAAATTATTTGTAGCGCAAAGCATTACAAAGTGTTACAAACTTTACCTTAATCATGTTACCGCGTCGTACAGCGACGCATACACTTAATCATCGTTCAGATTAACCCGTATGCGAAGTCTATCCCAAGAAACGGGAATTACGGGCATGACGGATAAACTTCAATAACCATGAGAACCACACACATCGGCGTTTCTCTCCTGTTGATTCTCGGTGCAGCGCAGGCAGCGGCGCAACCGGGCGGCTATCTCCATGATGGGCGGGAAACCGTGCGTGCCTTCTTTACGCAGAATACGACGGTCGACCGGGGGGAATCACGCGCCGAAGCGCAGTTGCGCGTGCAGCCGGAACGTCGCCAGGCCCGCGAGGCGGGGCTGACGGATAGCAGCGGCTACAGCACATCGGGAGAGGTCAACTCCGCATCCAACTCCTCTTCGGACAATGGCCGGCGGCAGCAGGGCCGGCTCACCCCTGAAGAACGGCGCGCATTGCGTCGCCAGATCGACGAAGCCGGTCACGACATCTATTCGCCCAAACGCTAAGGCTATTCGCCGCTAGTTCAGATCTTTGCCTTTTTCGATGCATTTCGGCGCGCCGCGATATCGGCCGTCAGTTTCCCCAACTGTTTGTACAGCGCGCCGTAGCGGTCATCCCACGCGTTGACCGCGCGATATTGCTTCACTGCGGTGCCGATATCGCCGCGCGCGATCGGTCCGGTGAGGGCATCGGTCGGACCGAGCCGGAACACGTTATCGACAGTCCCTCGCGTCAGCGGTTCCATCAAGCGCAATGCAATACCTTCGGGAATGCCCGCCTTGACATAGGCCTGCAACGCGACGTCCAGCACAGTGACCACATAGTTTGAGGCAAACACTGCGGCAGCGTGATAGACGCTTTTGAACTCAGGGGCGATTTCCACCGTCTGCGCACCAATCGAAGAAAATGCCTTCTCAAGGATGGCGAGCGCTTCGGAATCGCCTTCCATCCCGCAAAACGTGCCAGCAAAGGCATTTACCAATTGCTCCGGTGCGGCAAAGCTGCGAATCGGGTGAACGCTTGCCACAGCCGCGCCG
This sequence comes from Herbaspirillum sp. ST 5-3, assembly GCF_004804275.1. GTDB lineage: Bacteria > Pseudomonadota > Gammaproteobacteria > Burkholderiales > Burkholderiaceae_D > Noviherbaspirillum. Next base: position 434,427 of record NZ_STGI01000004.1, on the reverse strand, counting down.
CATGCGGATGCTGCTGCGAGTTCTGTCGCGCGCAGCGCCCCGCTGCAATGAAAGACGATGCTGCCTGCAGCCAGCAAACCGGTCTGCGCCAGCCTTGCACAGGCCTCCCCAATGGAGTCGTCCGGTGTTGCGATCATGGTGACGTCGGCAGCTCGCAGACTGTCATAGGCGCCAACCGCTTCGCCGGCCTGCATGAAGGAGGCGGCTTGCCTACCGCTATCCAGCGATCGGTTCAGAACGTGCTGTATCGAGAAGGTTCCATTGGCGGCCCATAGCCGCCCGAGAACTTTCCCGACGTTGCCGCAGCCGATGATATTGAGCGTCCTGGTCAAGATCGCGTTCCTTTCGGCGGTCAGGTAATGCGTGAAACGGCGCGCCAATCCTGTTCAAGCAAGGAATAGCAGTTCAGGTCGTGGTACCTGCCGCCCCAGAATGCCTGTTCCCGATGCAACCCTTCGAACCGAAAGCCGAGGTGCGTCGCAAGTCCGATGGAAGCCAGGTTGTCGGGATGCGTTTCTGCCTGCACACGGTGCAAATGCATGATGTTGAACCCGTAATCGAGGACAGCGGTCAGCGCTTCGCGCATGTAGCCTTGCCCATGGGAGTCGCGCTCGATTTCATAGCCGATGACGCAGTTGCGCCAGCTTTTGTTCCATCGAAACAGTCCGCAGGTGCCAATCAAGCGGCGATCCTGTATTCGTTCCAGCCCCCAGCGAAAGCCGGTCCCGGCAGGAAACCAGCCGGCAAACAGTTCCGCCAGTTGATCGGCCTGCGATTGGTCGGTGATCGCGTCGACGCCATACCAGCGCATCCATTCGATATCCGAGTGAATGGCGAACAAGGCCGGCGCATCCGAAGAGTCGATTTCCCGCAGGTGCAGGCGAGGGGTTCGCAGGTGAGGAAAGCGGTGGATCATGGTGATTCAGTGATCTGGACGGACATGATCAATATCGGAATTTTACGGCCGGGCCAGTCGCCCAATATTCGCCTTCGGTCGGATGAATCTTGCGCTCGATCATGCCGCGTGCCTTGAACAGCGGATGATCGAGCGCCTCGTCGGCGCGCAATATGGGGGTCACGCAGCAGTCGTTTGTGGCGAATCGCTCGCTCCACGTCGCCAGCGACTCCTGCGCAAAGATCGCATCGAGCTCCGCCTTGACCGCCATCGCATCGCTGCCGCCAACCTTCTGTCCCAGGCTCCAGTGTCTCGTCTTCAGATCGGGACGGCCGAGCACATCGCAACACGCCTCCCAAAACTTCAATTCGAGTGCGCCGACGGCCATGAAGCGCCCATCCCTGGTCCGGTACACGTTGTAGCAGGGCACGCCACCGGTCAGCAAATCGCGGCCAGGCGGAGCTGCCCGGCCAAAATTGTTGACGGCCACCAAGGGCATGATGTTGTGGGCGAAGACCGCGTCAGTCATCGACACATCGACGAAACGCCCCTGCCCGGTCGTTTTCGCGCCAATCAGCGCGGCCAGGATCCCTTGGACCGCGGCCTGTGCGCCGCCAAGCAGATCGCCTATCTGCAGGTTGGGCAAGGCCGGTATGCCATCGGGGCCGACATTCTGCTCCAGCATTCCCGCAAGGCCGACGTAGTTGATGTCATGACCGGCCATTTGCGAGAAAGGCCCGTCCTGTCCGTAGCCGGAGATCGCGCACATGACCAGTTTCGGATTGCGCTGTCTCAGCGTATCCCAGCCCACGCCGAGCTTGTCCATAACCCCAGGCCTGAAGCTTTCAACCACCACATCGGCGTTCTCCACCATCGCGAGGAATTCCTCGCGTTGCCCGGCATTCTTGAAATCTAGCCGCATGCCTTGCTTGCCGCGGTTGACAGCAATGAAGAACTGCGAGACTTCCTTGCGCACCGGACCCATGGTTCGCGCGTAGTCGCCCAGCCCGGGATCCTCGATCTTGATGACCTCGGCCCCCATGTCAGCCAGATGCATGGTCGCCATAGGGCCTGGCAGCAAGCGGGTGAGGTCGAGGATGCGAACGCCTTGCAGGGGTTTGTCGATCGATGATGTCATGCGGGCCGCCTATGTCAATGAGGGATGCCGGCAAGCGGCAACCCGGGATCATGAATTCAGTTGCTCCAGTGCTTCGTGCTGCTCCAGCCACTCGGTTTCCAATTGTTCCAGTTCTTTTGCGAGATAGGCTTGATCCAGAATCAATGCCTTCAATTGCTCCTTGTTGGCATCGTCATAGATGGCCGGATCGGCCAGCTTGCCGTCGACTGCCGCCTTGCGGGCATTGAGTTTCGCCATTTGCTCATCCAGCCGCTTGATGCGCGACTCGATGGGTTTCTTCACCGATGAGAGGCGCTGGCGCTCCTCGGCCTCGATCCGGCGGCGCTCCTGGCGGTCTTCGCGTGATTCCGACGCAGGAACGCTTGGCGCTGCAGAATTCTGCGGCAGCGGCGAAGGCGTCGCCTCTGCCTTGCCGAGCTTGGTCTTGAACAGCCAGTCGCGATAGTCGTCCAGATCGCCGTCAAACGGCTGCAGCCGTCCCTCTGCGACGATCATGAACTGATCGGTCGTCGCGCGCAGCAGATGCCTGTCGTGCGAGACAAGCACCAGCGTGCCCTCGAACTGGGCCAGCGCCATCGTGAGCGCTTCGCGGGTTTCGAGATCAAGGTGGTTGGTTGGCTCGTCCAGCAACAGCAGGTTGGGGCGCTGCCATACGATCAGCGCCAGCGCCAGCCGTGCCTTTTCTCCACCGGAGAACGGGGCAATCTTGCTGGTTACCATCTCGCCGCCGAAATTGAATCCGCCGAGGAAATTGCGCAGCTCCTGTTCGCGTGTGGTCGGCGCAATGCGGGCGAGATGCCACAAGGGGGACTCGTCATGACGCAGCATTTCGACCTGATGCTGCGCGAAATAACCGATCGCCAGGCCTTTCCCCAATCGCATGTCGCCGGCAAGCGGCTTCAATTCGCCGGCGATGGTTTTCACCAGCGTCGATTTGCCGGCGCCATTCACGCCCAGCAGGCCGATGCGCTGTCCTGTCTGCAACGAAAAATTGACGCCCGAGACAATCGGCTTGTCGATGCTTTGATGGTCCGTCGCACTCTCGATACGGTAACCGGCAACGACATCTTCCATCACGAGCAGCGGATTGGGCGCACTCAGCGGTTCGCGGAATTCGAATGAAAACTCGGCAGCTGCGCGCAAGGGTGCCAGTTCTTCCATCTTGGCCAGCATTTTCATGCGGCTTTGCGCCTGACGCGCCTTGGTGGCTTTTGCCTTGAAGCGGTCGATGAAGGACTGCAGGTGGGCGCGTTGCCGGGCCTGCTTTTCGAACGCCGCCTGCGTCAGGGCCATGTGCGCGGCGCGCTGACGCTCGAAGGAAGAGTAATTGCCGGAATAGCGCTTGAGCTTGAGATCGTCAATATGCACGATCACATTGACCACGCCGTCAAGGAAATCGCGGTCATGCGAAATGATGATCAATGTGCCCGGATAACGCTTCAGCCAGTCTTCCAGCCAGATGATGGCGTCCAGGTCGAGGTGGTTGGTCGGTTCGTCGAGCAGCAGCAGATCGGAGGGGCACATCAAAGCCTGTGCGAGGTTCAGGCGCATGCGCCAGCCGCCGGAAAAACTCGCGACCGGTTGCTGCATCTGTTCCTGCGAGAAGCCGAGGCCGGTCAGCAACTGTTCCGCACGCGATTTCACGGTGTAGGCGTCGGCATCGGCCATGGCCGCGTGCAGTTCACCGATGCGCGTGCCGTCGGCTGCGCTGTGGGGTCCTTTTTCGAGTTCTGCCAGTTCGGCTTCCAGCTTGCGCAGATTGGCGTCGCCGTCGATCGCATACTCCAGGGCAGGGCGGTCGAGTGCAGGTGTTTCCTGCGCCACGTAAGCCATGCGCCATTTGGCCGGGAAATCGACTTCGCCAAGGTCGGCATGCAATTCGCCGCGCAGCAATGCGAACAGGCTTGACTTGCCCGCACCGTTGGCGCCGATCAAGCCGATCTTGTCGCCCGGATTGAGCGTCAGGTCGACATTTTCCAATAGCGGTTTGATGCCGCGGGTCAGGCTGACTTGCTGAAAACGAATCATGCTTTGAGTTGGTCGGCGGTCAGCAGGAATACCGTATCATCGCCGGCACTGGTCGATAGCCAGGTAAGTTCCAGGTCGGGGAAGGCCGCTTCTGCAAATGCGCGCTCGTTGCCGATTTCGACCACCAGGATGCCATTCTTCGTCAATCGTTCTGCGGCTCCTGCGACGATCTTGCGTACCAGGTCCATGCCATCCGTTCCTCCCGCCAGGGCGAGCTGCGGTTCATGCCGGTATTCCTGCGGCAGTTTGCTCATCGAATCGGCGTTGACATACGGCGGATTGCTGACGATCAGGTTGTACTTCTTCTTCGGCACGTTCGTGTACAAGTCAGACTCGATCAGAGCAATGCGATCCTGCAATTGATAGTCATCCACGTTGCGGCGGGCAACAGCCAGGGCATCCGCCGAGATGTCGACGGCGTCGACCTGTGCATTCGGGAGGGCGTCGGCCAGCATGATGGGCAGACATCCTGAACCGGTACACAAGTCCAGTACATTCGCCACCGACTCCGGATCGTCAATCCACGGTGCGAACTGGTCGGGGATCAGTTCCGCGATGAACGAGCGCGGAACGATTACCCGCTCATCGACGTAGAAGCGGTAGTTGCCGAGCCAAGCTTCGTGCGTCAGATAGGCTGCCGGAACGCGCTCAGTCGTGCGGCGTTCGATCATTTTCAGCACGGACGCAGTCTCGTCCGGCAACAGATGCGCATCAAGGAAGGGATCCAGCTTGTCCAGCGGCAGCTTGAGTGTATGCAGGATCAGATAGGCGGCTTCATCGAAGGCGTTGCTGCTGCCATGACCGAAAAACAGGTTGGCAGTATTGAAGCGGGTGACCGCGTAACGCAACAGATCGCGAATGGTAGTGAAGTTGTTTGGAGTCATGACAAGAGAGTTGATTGTTGGTGCTGGCGTTTCCACGCCATTATCCTCTCCCGCAAGGAGAGAGACGTGGCGGCATTGCGGAGCAATCAGAGCAGCAGGTTTTCCAGCGTGCGGCGGTAAATGTTCTTCAAGGGATCAATGAAACGCAGTTCAATATGTTCGTCGATCTTGTGAATGCTGCCGTTGGGAGGTCCGAATTCGATTACCTGGGGACAGATGCGTGCGATGAAACGTCCGTCCGATGTTCCGCCGGTCGTTGAAAGATCCGCATCGACACCCGTTTCCGCCTTGATCGCGGCGGTGACTGCGTCGCTCAACTTCCCGCGCTGCGTCAGGAAAGGACGGCCGCTGATGATCCATTTCAGATCGTATTCAAAGTCGTATTTGTTCAGAATTTCATGCACGCGCTGTTGCAGACCTTCGACGCTGCTCGCTGTCGAGAAACGGAAATTGAAATCGACTACGACTTCGCCAGGAATCACATTCGTCGCGCCGGTTCCCGCATGAATATTCGACATCTGCCACGAGGTCGGCAGATAGTACTCGTTGCCGTCATCCCATTTTTCGGCCGCGAGCTCCGCCAGTGCCGGGGCTGCGAGGTGAATCGGATTCTTGGCCATTTGCGGATAAGCGATATGACCCTGCACGCCCTTGATGATCAATTTGCCCGACATCGAGCCGCGACGTCCGTTCTTGATCACGTCACCCAGTTGATCGGTGGACGTCGGCTCGCCGACGATGCAATAGTCAAGCTGTTCGCCGCGCTCTTTCAACTTTTCGCACACCACCACCGTACCGTCGACAGCCGGGCCTTCTTCGTCGCTGGTCAGCAGAAAACCGATGGAACCATTGTGCCTCGGATGCGCTGCGATGAACTCCTCGACAGCCACGACCATGGCGGCGAGCGAGGTCTTCATGTCTGCCGCGCCACGGCCGTACAGCTTGCCATCGCGCTGAGTCGGAACAAAGGGATCGGAATGCCATTGATCGAGCGGTCCGGTGGGCACCACATCGGTATGACCAGCAAAAACCAACAACGGTTGCGTATCTCCCCTCCGCGCCCAGAGGTTCGTGACATTGCCGGAAAGGATAGGCTCGCAATGGAAACCGAGCCCTGACAGCAACTCGGCCAGCCGCTGCTGACATCCCTTGTCGTCAGGTGTGACGGACGAGAGTGCGATCAGTTCTTCGGTCAGCGCGAGGGTTTTGCTCATAACTTACTTCTTGAAAATGTGTTGATAGAGTTCGGCGGAAAAACCGACATGCGTGCCTGTTCCGGCCCGCAACACAGGGCGCTTGATGACCGAGGGCAGTTCAAGCATCAGATCGGCTGCGCTGTCCGCATTTGTGACGGCTGCCTTGCGCTCGTCACTCAAGCCGCGCCAGGTTGTTCCCTTGCGATTCACCAGAATCTCCCACGCCACGTCGGCAAGCCAGCTCTTGATCACATCGCGTTCGATGCCGGCCTTCTTGAAGTCGTGAAAGGTGTAGGGGATATCCTGCTGGTCAAGCCAGGTACGCGCTTTCTTGACCGTATCGCAATTGGGGATGCCGTAAAGGGTGACGGTCATCGCATCAGACATTCAGCGTAAATTCAGTGAAGGTCGGGCCGTCGTCTTTCTTGAGCTCCGGTTCGGGCGGCGCCTGCTTGGTGGACTCGTCATTGTTCAGCAACCAGTACAGGTTGGTCGCGGAATCCGCGTTCGCCAAACCCTCTTCCTGGGTAATCACACCGTCCTTGATGAGCTGCATGAGCGCCTGCTCAAAGGTCTGCGAGCCCGGCGACATGCTCTTTTCAAGCGCGTCCTTGATCTGGCCGATTTCGCCTTGCTCGATCAGTTCCGCCACATGCCGCGTGTTCACGAGGACTTCCACCGCAGCGCGACGGCTTTGATTGACCGTCATCACCAAGCGCTGGGAAATGATGGCCTTGATGGTGGCAGCCAGGTCAGGCAGCAGCGACGGTCGATTCTCGAGCGGGTAAAAGTTGATGATGCGGTTCAGCGCGTGATAGCTGTTGTTGGCATGCAGTGTTGCGACGACGAGGTGGCCCGACTGGGCGTAGGCGAGCGCAGCCGCCATCGTGTCCTTGTCGCGAATTTCGCCGATCAGGATGCAGTCCGGTGCCTGGCGCAGCGCGTTCTTGAGCGCAACTTTGAGGCTTTCGGCATCAATGCCGATCTCGCGCTGATTCACAATCGATTTCTTGTTGGTGAACAGGAATTCGATCGGATCTTCTAGCGTGAGGATGTGGCCCGTCTTCATGATGTTGCGATGGTCAAGCATCGCGGCGATCGTGGTCGATTTGCCGGAACCGGTCGCACCTACCACAAGGACCAGTCCGCGCTTCTCCATGATGATTTCGGCCAGTACCGGTGGGACATGTAAATCGGACAGCTTCGGGATTTCGCCGGGGATGTATCGGAACACCGCGGAGATGCTGCCGCGCTGACGGAACGCCGAAAGACGAAAACTGCCCAACCCCTTGACCGGAATACCCATGTTCAATTCGTTATGGGTTTCCAGTTCCTGCATCTGTGCGGTCGAGACCACTTCACCCAGCAGTGCCTTGATGGTCGCGGAATCCATCGCCTGCTGGTTGATCGGGAGCAGATGGCCATTGATCTTGATATGGATCGGCGAGTTCACGGTCATGAACAGGTCCGACGCCTTTTTATCTTTCATCAACTGGAATAAGCGGTCCATTGCCATGATGTGCCCCATCTAAAAAATATTGCGGAAGCGCGCGATGCCTTCCGCCGTGATGCTGACCTCTTCAGAGGACAGAAGAGGGTTTAAGGGACCGAAGCCTGGTCTTCAATCCCTCGAGTGCGAATTACGCTTCGCGCAGCAGTTCGTTGATTCCGGTTTTTGCGCGGGTCTGCGCATCGACGCGCTTCACGATGACCGCGGCGTACAGGTTGTACTTGCCTCCGTCGCGTGGCAGAGAGCCGCTGATGACCACCGAGCCTGCAGGCACACGACCGTAGGTGGTTTCGCCCGTGGCGCGATCGTAGATCGGCGTGCTTTGCCCGATGTACACACCCATCGAAATTACCGAGTTCTCTTCGATGATCACGCCTTCCACGATTTCAGAGCGTGCGCCGATGAAGCAGTTGTCCTCGATGATGGTCGGATTGGCCTGCATCGGTTCCAGCACGCCGCCGATCCCGACGCCGCCGGACAGGTGCACGTTCTTGCCAATCTGCGCGCAGGAGCCGACGGTTGCCCAGGTATCGACCATCGTGCCTTCATCGACATAGGCGCCGATGTTGACATAGGAGGGCATCAGCACCACGTTTTTGGCGATGAAGCTGCCGCGGCGGGCGACCGCCGGCGGCACTACACGGAAGCCGCCCTTGGCGAAGTCTTCGGCGGTGTAATTGGCGAACTTGGTCGGCACCTTGTCATAGAACTGCATGGCGCTGCCGGCCGGCATCGGAACGTTGTCCTCGAGACGGAACGACAGCAACACGGCCTTTTTCACCCACTGGTTGACGTGCCAGGTGCCGCTGTCTTTCTGTGCCACGCGCAGCATTCCTTGATCCAATTGCGCCAGTACCTGCGCAACAGCGTCGCGGACATCGGCAGGTGCCGACTTGGGTGAGAAATTGGCACGGTCTTCCCACGCCTGGTCGATGATTTGCTGGAGTTGTTGAGTCATGTCGAGTGCTTCTAAAGTTGAGGGATTACGATAATGTTTTGGTGAACGCAACGATACGGTGTGCGGCTTCCAGGCATTCGTCGACTTCGGCGACCAGCGCCATGCGAATGCGGCCTTGTCCCGGATTGATGCCATGGGCCTCGCGCGCGAGATAGCTTCCCGGCAATACCGTCACATTATATTCGGCATACAGGCGTCGGGCGAACTCGGTATCCGAGATTCCACCGTATCTGTCAACCTTGGCCCACAGGTAGAACCCGGCATCGGGCAGGGAAACATCCAGTACTTCGGCCAGCATGGGCGTGATTTCATTGAACTTCGCGATGTACTTCGCGCGGTTTTCGATCACATGTTGTTCATCGTTCCATGCGGCGACGGAAGCGGCTTGAATGGCCGGGCTCATCGCGCTGCCGTGGTAGGTGCGGTACAGCAGGAATTTCTTCATCACCTCTGCATCGCCGGCGACAAAACCGGAGCGCATCCCGGGGACGTTGGATCGCTTGGACAGGCTCGAAAATGCGATCAGGCGCGGATAGCTGCTGCGGCCGAGTTTGTGTGCCGCTTCCAGTCCACCCAGCGGCGCTTCCGACTTGAAGTAAATCTCCGAATAGCATTCGTCGGCGGCAATCACGAAACCGTAGCGGTCCGACAGGTCGAACAATTCCTTCCAGTCAGCCAGGGTCAATACCGCGCCGGTGGGATTGCCGGGAGAGCAAATGTAAAGCAATTGCACGCGTGGCCACACCTCTGCCGGAACGCTCTTGTAGTCGGGAGCGAAATTGCGCGCTGGATCGGAATTGACGAAATACGGCTCGGCTCCTGCCAGATAGGCCGCGCCCTCGTAAATCTGGTAGAAGGGATTCGGGCACATGACGAGCGGACCGCCGCCCGGCGCCTGGCGGGTCGGATCGATGACGGTCTGTGCGAGCGCGAACAAGGCTTCACGTGATCCATTCACCGGAAGGATCTGGGTTGCCGGATTCAATTTTGGCAAGTTGTAGCGGCGCTCCAGCCAGCCGGCTATCGCACTTCGCAGTGCTTCTGAGCCGGCAGTACTCGGATAGTTGGCCAAACCGGCAAGATTGTCGGTCAGCGCTTTCTGGATAAAAGCCGGCGTCGGATGCTTCGGCTCGCCGATGCCCAGGCCAATGGCCGAGTAATCAGGATTGGGCGTAATCTGCGAAAAGAGAAGCCGGAGCTTTTCGAATGGATACGGTTGCAGCTTGTCTAAGAGCGGGTTCACGTTGATGGGAACGGGGAGAAGTGGTCGGAAATGCAAAGGGCGAATTATACCGTTCGCGCATCTTCTCTGCCTCTAAGTTGCTGATTTGAAAGTACTGATGTGCGAACTTGAAATGATATGATAAGACCCTTTCGCGTAGGCAAATTCTCCGTCTGCCAACCCTAGCCAAGAACAGTCCATAACGTGCGTCTAACTTCTATTAAATTATCGGGATTCAAGTCATTCGTCGATCCCACCAATTTTCAGGTTCCGGGCCAGCTTGTCGGCGTGGTGGGCCCGAATGGCTGCGGCAAATCCAACATCATGGATGCAGTGCGCTGGGTATTGGGCGAATCCAAGGCATCGGAATTGCGCGGCGAATCGATGCAGGACGTGATTTTCAACGGCTCGACCTCCCGCAAACCGGCTGGCCGGGCCTCGGTCGAGCTTGTGTTCGACAATGCCGATGGCCGTGCCGCCGGGCAATGGAGCCAATACGCGGAAATCGCGGTCAAGCGCACTCTCACGCGTGACGGCACATCGACTTATTACATTAACAACCAGGCGGTTCGCAGGCGCGACATCCAGGATATTTTCCTTGGAACAGGCCTCGGACCGCGCGCCTACGCCATCATCGGGCAGGGCATGATTTCGCGCATTATCGAAGCGCGCCCGGAAGACCTGCGTATCTTCCTGGAAGAAGCCGCAGGCGTGTCCAAGTACAAGGAGCGTCGCCGCGAAACCGAGAACCGCTTGCAAGACACGCGCGAGAACCTGACCCGGGTTGAGGACATCCTGCGCGAACTGGGCGCAAATCTCGAAAAGCTCGAAGCCCAGGCGGCCGTTGCACAGCGCTTCCGCGAATTGCAGGCCGATCAGGATGAAAAGCAGAAACTTCTATGGCTGCTGCGCAAGAACGAAGCCAAGACCGAGCAGGAAAAATTTTTCCGTGACATCGAAAAGGCGCAAACCGATCTGGAAGAGCAGAATGCCAAGCTGCGTCACGTCGAGACCGAGCTGGAGCATATGCGCCAGGCGCACTACGCTGCCGGCGATCGCATGCATACCGCGCAAGGTCACTTGTATCAGACCAACTCCGAGATCGGCAGCCTGGAGGCACAAATCAAGTTCGTGATCGAATCGCGCAACCGCCTGAAATCCCAGCTTAATTCGCTGACTGCACAGCGCGACCAATGGCAACGCCAGGGTCAGCAATATCAGGATGAACTGGCTGAAGCCGAGATGCATCTGGAGGAGCAGGGCATGCGCGTTGAACAGGCCCAGCACGCCGCACAGACCCAGCACGACAATCTGCCCGCTCTGGAGCAGGCATGGCGTGAAGCACAGCTCAAGACAACCGAGTCGCGCAGCACCATCATGCAGATCCAGCAGCAGATTGAACTCGAGTCCGCACATCAGCGCAACGCGTCGAATATCCTCGCCAACCTGGCCGCGCGCCGCGAACGCCTGGCGCAGGAGAAGAACGGCATGTCCATGCCGGACACCGCGCACCTGAACAATCTGAGGATGCAGCTGGAGGAAAAACAGGCGGCATTGGAAGAGGTGCGCGAGCAACTGGAAGGTGCCCAGGAGCAGCAGCCGAGGCTGGAAGAAGAGCGCCGCACGGCACAAGAGCAATTGAATCGGGAAACCGCCAATAACGCCCAGCTGGAAGCGCGTCTGGCGGCATTGAAGCAACTGCAAGAAAACGTGCAGAATCAGGGCAAGGTCCAGCCATGGCTCAAGAAGCATGAGCTGGGTGACTTGCCGCGCCTATGGCAAAAATTGCATATCGACCAAGGCTGGGAAACGGCGCTTGAATCCGTGCTGCGCGAACGGACTTCCGCACTCGAGATGTCGAATCTGGACTGGGCAAAGTCATTTTTCAACGATGCCCCGCCCGCCAAGCTGGCACTCTTCACCCCGAACGTCGGTGCTCCGGCAAGCGTCGAAGCGCCGGCCGGCCTGAAACCGTTCATCAATCTGTTGCAACTGAACGACCCAGGCCTGCGGACCCTGATGCAGGACTGGCTGTTCAATGTCTTCGTGGCAGAGGACGTTGCAGCCGCTTTCGTCGACCGCACAAAGTTGCCGGTAGGCGGCTATTTCGTGACCAAGCAAGGCCATGTCATCAGCCAGTCGAGTGTCCGCTTTTACGCCTCCGATTCCGAACAGGATGGCATGCTGGCGCGCCAGCAGGAAATCGAAAACATTGGCAAGCAGCTTCGCGCGCAGCACATGCTCGCGGAAGAGGCAAAGTCGCGTGCGGTGCGCGCTGAAGCCGCCTTGTCGCAAGCCATGCAGCGCCTGCAGGAGTTGCGCCAGCGCGTCTCGCTCTTGACGCAAACCGTGCACAGCCTGCAGATCGACGTGATGAAACTTTCCGAAGTGCAGGACCGTTTCAATCAGCGCAGCACGCAAATCGAATCCGACCTCGCCGAAATCGCCGCGCAGGAAACCGAGCAGCAGCAGATCAAGGCCGAGTCGGAAGCAAAATTCGAACAGCTGGACATGGAACTTGCGGAACTCCAGGAAAAGCATGAAGACGGCCAGACCGACTACCTCGCCAAGGAGCAACAGCTCAACGACGCACGTCAACGCCTGCGCGAACTGGAGCGTGCTGCGCAGGAAGCCGAGTTTGCCGAGAAGGCGCACCGCAACAAGATCGAAGAACTCAAGCGCAGCATCGCCACCGCGCTGGAGCAATCGGCCCAATTGTTCGCCAGCATGGAACAAGGCCATCTGGAACTCGAAAGCCTCGACGACCAGGCTGCACAAGCCGGCTTGCAATCGCTGCTGGAAAAACGTACTGACCAGGAGCGTGCGCTGGCGGATGCGCGTCATGAATTGGATCAATTGACCCAAAAGCTGCGCCATACCGAGGAAACCCGCTTGCAGTCAGAGCGAAATCTTCAGCCGCAGCGCGACCGCATCACGGAACTGCAACTGAAGGAGCAGGCGGCCCGCCTGAATTTCGAACAATACGCGCAGCAACTGGCCGAGGCGCAGGCGGACGAAGCGGCGTTATCGGAGAAGCTCACCGGTGAGATTCGCCCGTCCTATCTGCAAGGTGAAGTGACCCGCCTGACCAATGCTATTGCCGCGTTGGGTCCCGTCAACCTGGCTGCACTGGACGAGCTTGCACAGGCATCGGAGCGCAAGAACTTCCTCGACGCGCAACACGCCGACCTGACCGAAGCCATCACGACGCTGGAAGATGCGATCAACAAGATCGACAAGGAGACGCGCGACCTGTTGCAGGATACATTCGACAAGGTGAACAAACATTTCGGCGAATTGTTCCCGGTACTGTTCGGCGGCGGCAATGCAAAACTGATCATGACCGGCGAGGAAATTCTCGATTCCGGCGTGCAAGTGATGGCCCAGCCGCCGGGCAAGAAGAACGCCACGATTCACCTGCTCTCCGGCGGAGAAAAAGCGCTGACCGCCACCGCATTGGTGTTCTCGATGTTCCAGTTGAATCCCGCTCCGTTCTGTCTGCTGGACGAGGTCGACGCGCCGCTCGATGACGCGAATACGGAACGTTTTTGCAACATGGTCAAGCGCATGTCGTCGCACACGCAATTCCTGTTCATCTCGCACAACAAGATCGCAATGGAAATGGCACAGCAACTGATTGGCGTGACGATGCAGGAACAAGGCGTGTCGCGCATCGTGGCCGTTGATATGGAATCCGCGGCAAATTTCGCGAGTGAAGCTCAGGCGGCGTGATCTCTGGTGTTCAAGGAGAGCGGGTGGCTTGGAAGGCCGCCCGCTGTTTGAGCGAGGCTGGGTTTAGTTCCGGGCGGAGCGGGCGAGGGCTGCACGTTTTTGATAATAGGCGACATTCATCTGCGCCTCACGTGCGCGTTGCTGTTCAACATCAGCGCAAATCAGGTAATGCTCCTCAGCGCGTTGCAGCCACCAATGATGGATTGAGCGAACGATGGGGGCGATGGAAAGCATGGCAAGCTCCTGCAGCTTGAAGTCTTTCGTCCCGGAATTGTCGAGACGATTTTTTTTCAAGCGCATGTTCATCCCGGCCGGCCTTGTCGGATTGCTGGAGGAGCTGTTGTTTGCTTTTGCGTGCACGGTCGCTTCGGCGTGCTCGCCAGAGCTTGCAAAGGCGCGGGACATGGTAGCTGTTCCATGATCGAGTTCCATGCGTGTCTCCATATAGAAAGGATGTTTGATACGTTTAGGAGCGGCGCGCAATACTTTGTTACGAGAAACAATCAGATGCCGCTCCGGGTTGTTGTTATTCTTTAGTCACTGAATGTCCTGTGCATTGATGATCGTCAACGGCATGAGTGCGGCGATTGGGCAACGATCAATGCCGGACATACATTTTTCTTCGGAGCACAATATTTGGAGTTTCCGAGTGGTGTGCCGGGCTGTCCAGCTTGACAACTTTTCCCTTGAACACTACCCTGAGTCCCAAGTTGCGACAGCCTTCGCGCACGCGCGATTTCGCGCCTTCAGCCATAATGTTTTGACGGCGACATATCGGAGCCGCCGTCACCTAACTGGATTTTCCAAATGACCCGATTTCTATCTGCGGAATGGGTATACGCCTGTTCCTTCGACCTTGGCATCATTCGCGCTGCGATTTCCTACACAGGAGTGCAGCCGGCATGACAGACCTCCAGGCAAGCCTGATGGCAATCGGTGGCGCGATCGTCGTCGGCGTCATCACCTACAACAAGTGGCAGGAATACAAGGCAAAGAAGAGCGTACAACGCGCCTTTTCCTCCGAACACGACGACGTGTTGATGCATTCCGGAGCTGTTTCCGGCGATGCAGTCAGCGAACGTCATGAACCCATGTTTGCGCCGACGCCAGAGCATCAAGGAGCGGAGCCTGAAATTCACGCTGGCGGTGAAGCGGCAGCTCAGACGGTCGAGGAGCCCCAGAAGGAACTACCCGTCGACGAGCTGATCGATTGCGCCATTTCTCTCGCCTTGGAAGCGCCGGCACGAGGCGAAAAGATTCTTCCCAAGCTCCAGGCCTTGCGACATGTCGGCAACAAGCCGGTCCATTTCATCGCACAGCGCGATGATGGCGTATGGGAGCCGGTCACGCACGGTGGCGTGTACTACGGACTGTTTGCGGGAGTACAGCTCGCCAATCGCAGCGGTGCGCTGAATGAACTGGAGTATTCCGAGCTGATCATGCGTTTGCGTCAGGTGTGTGACGAAATCGATGCGGAGCCCGATGTGCCCGACATGACGGACGTCATGACGCGCGCACGCAGCCTGCACCAGTTTGTTGCCGAATATGACGCACAGCTGAGTGTCAATGTGCAAGCAAAAGGCGCCCCATGGGCGATCAATACATTGCTCACAGCACTTGAGCGCCAAGGTTTCGATCTGCGCCCGGATGGGCGGCTGGTGATGCCCGACGGAGAAGGCGACATCCTGTTTTCCCTGTCGACCAACGTGACGCTTGCCGCCGAGACGACAGCGCGCCTGACCTTGTTGCTCGACGTGCCTCGCGTTACGCCTGCGCGCGACGGCTTCGGAGCCATGATTGCATGCGCCAAGATGCTCGCGGCACGCCTGGATGGCGTTGTGGTCGATGACGGCAACCAGCCGCTGTCGGACGCGGCGCTGACGGAAATTGCGGAACAGGTTCAGGCGTTCTACAAGCAGATGGAAGCGGCCGGCATCCCGGCGGGGTCGACACGGGCCTTGCGTTTGTTCAGCTAAACCATGCAACCGGATCTCTTTTCGACTCCGGGTCAGGCGACTGACATGACCACGAACCCGGAAGCAAATCATTGGCAGGAGCGCGCAGCCTGGTTGAAGGTGGAGCTCAACCGGCATAGTCATGCCTATTACGTGCTCGACAAGCCTACCATTCCAGACGCGGAATACGACAAGATGTTTCGCGAGCTGGTCGAGCTTGAACAGGCGCATCCAGACCTGATCACGTCGGATTCTCCCACCCAGCGCGTTGGTGGCAAACCCTTGCCGCAGTTCGAGCAGGTACGCCACTCGACGCCAATGCTGTCCTTGAATAACGCGTTTGACGATGACGAAGTGATTGGCTTTGACCGCCGGGTGCGGGAAGGCCTCGAAAACCTTGCCGAGGTCGAGTACTCGACCGAACTCAAGTTCGACGGACTCGCTATCAGTGTGCGTTATGAAAACGGCATGCTGGTGCAGGCAGCGACCCGCGGCGACGGCACGACCGGCGAAAACGTGACCGGCAATATCCGCACTGTCCGTGCCGTGCCTCTGCGCCTGCACATCGACCATCCGCCGAAAGTCCTTGAAGTGCGCGGCGAAGTGCTGATGTACAAATCGGATTTTGCGAAACTCAATGAACGGCAGCGCGAAGCAGGGCAGAAGGAGTTTGCCAATCCACGCAACGCGGCAGCCGGCAGTTTGCGACAGCTTGACTCGCGCATCACTGCGCAGCGCGCGCTTCGTTTTTTCGCCTACGGCATCGGCATGCTTGACGGCGCGGATATGCCGCCCTCGCATTCCGCCTTGCTGGATTGGTATGCCAAGCTCGGCCTTCCGGTTTGCAAAGAGCGTGCGGTGGTCAGGGGCGTGCAGGGACTGCTCGAATTCTTCAGGAGCATCGGCGCCAAGCGGAAGCAACTGCCTTACGACATCGACGGTGTTGTCTACAAGGTGAACCGGCTTGAATATCAGCGAAATCTCGGCTTTGTCTCCCGTGCGCCGCGTTTCGCACTGGCGCACAAATTCCCGGCGGAAGAGGCGATGACAGTGGTGCAGGACATTGGCGTGCAGGTCGGTCGTACCGGTGCAATTACGCCGGTTGCGCGGCTTGCACCCGTATTTGTCGGCGGCGTCACAGTGACGAACGCGACATTGCACAATGAGGATGAGGTTCATCGCAAGGACATCCGGATCGGCGACACCGTCATCGTGCGCCGTGCAGGCGATGTCATTCCTGAAGTGGCCGCCTATGTTCCTGAATTGCGCCCGTCACATGTTCGCAAATTTGTCATGCCTGCGAGTTGCCCGGTCTGCGGATCGCCGATCGTGCGGCCGGAAGAAGAAGCAGTGGCGCGTTGTTCAGGCGGATGGGTGAAGTGCGCGGCGCAGCGCAAGGGAGGACTGCTGCATTTCGTATCGCGCCGCGCGATGGATATCGAGGGATTCGGCGAGCAACTGATCGATCAGCTTGTCGACAAGCACGTCATCACTACCGCTGCGGATTTGTACAAGCTTGGCCTGAATGCGCTGGCTGAACTCGATCGCATGGCGGAAAAATCAGCACAGAACGTGCTGAGCGCGCTGGAAAAGTCGAAGTCGACCACGTTGGCACGCTTCATTTACGCGCTCGGCATCCGCCATGTGGGTGAAGCAACCGCGAAGGAGCTGGCGAACCATTTCGGCAGCCTCGATGCCTTCCTGGAAGCGTCGGAAGAACAGTTGCTCGAGGTCGCGGATATCGGCCCCGTCGTTGCTCGTTCCATCATCACCTTCCTGTCCGATCCGATGAACCGCGAGTTGATCGAACAGTTGCGGGCGGCGGGCATACACTGGACCGAGAGTGAACGATCTGCGGGCATATCCAAACATTTGCAAGGCAAGACCTTTGTCCTGACCGGAACACTCCCGACACTGACGCGCGATGAAGCCGCGGAGAAAATCGAGGCCGCCGGCGGCAAGGTGGCCGGCTCGGTTTCCAAAAAAACGAGCTATGTCGTGGCCGGCGAAGAGGCCGGCAGCAAACTGGTCAAGGCGCAGGAACTGGGCATCACCATCCTGGATGAAGACGGTCTGTTTCGATTGCTGGAAGAAAAATGAAAAAAATCACAAAAGCCGTATTCCCGGTTGCGGGGCTGGGCAGCCGCTTCCTGCCGGCGACCAAGGCGCAACCGAAAGAAATGCTCCCTATCGTCGACAAACCCTTGATCCAGTACGCAGTGGAGGAAGCGGTCGCAGCGGGGATCACCGACCTCGTGTTCATTACGGGTCGCAACAAGCGCGCCATTGAAGATCACTTCGATACGGCATACGAACTGGAAGCCGAGCTGGAAGCCAGCGGGAAGACGGCATTGCTGGAGGTGGTGCGCGGTGCCATTCCGAAGGGAATCAATTGCATCTACATCCGTCAATCCGCACCGCTCGGGCTGGGGCATGCGGTTCTGTGCGCCCGCCCTGTGATTGGCCACGAACCGTTCGCCGTCTTGCTGGCCGACGATCTGATGGATGTCGATGCGGGTCAAAAACCTGTGTTGGCCCAGATGACGGACCTCTACACGCAGGAAGGAGCGAGTCTTCTCGCCGTTCAGGACGTGCCGCGCGCCGAAACCGGGCAATACGGCATCGTGCGTGTAACGCCGTATAAGCCAAACCTCGAACTTGTCGACAGCATTGTCGAAAAGCCTTCGCCGGAAACTGCGCCATCGACTCTCGCAGTGGTCGGGCGCTATGTATTGAACAACGGGATTTTCGATTACCTCGAAGGCTTGGGCAAAGGCGCTGGCGGTGAGATCCAACTCACTGATGGCATCGCCGCCTTGATGAAATCGGAGCAGGTGCTGGCGTATCGCTATGCCGGGCGGCGTTTTGACTGCGGTTCCAAGCTTGGATATCTGCAGGCCACCGTCGCCATGGGATTGAAACATCCGCAGATGGGCAAGGCATTCGCGGACTATCTGGCACAACTGAAATGAGCGTCAGAGAAATTCTCAGGATGGGCGATCCGCGCCTGCTGCGCCAGGCCGAACCCCTTACTCGATTTGGCACTCGCGAGCTGGATGAGTTGATTGACGACATGTTCGATACCATGCGTGCCGCAAATGGCGCAGGGCTTGCTGCGCCGCAGATTGGCGTCAATCTGCAGCTCGTCATTTTCGGTTTCAAAGACAATGCACGTTATCCGGACGCACCGCCTGTACCCGAGACGGTTTTGATCAATCCGACGCTCAAACCGCTCTCGGACGAGCTCGAAGATGGCTGGGAAGGATGCTTGTCGGTACCCGGATTGCGCGGCATGGTGCCTCGCTGGACGAAGCTTCACTATGAGGGCGTCGACCAGCATGGGCGTGTCATCAGCCGGGATGCAGAAGGATTTCATGCGCGCGTCGTACAGCATGAGTGCGATCACCTGGCGGGAATCTTGTATCCAATGAGGATCAAGGATTTCTCGCGCTTTGGCTTTACCGATATCTTGTTCCCGGGCTTGGATGCCAGTCACGATGACTGACTCCCGGCGCTTTCGTCAGTCGGCCCGCGCAGTCGCTTTTCAACACCCTGTTAGAACTTTTCGTCGGGACGCAGGTAGCGCCATTGCCCCACTGGCAAGTCGCCCAGGGTAACGCGCCCGATCCGGACCCGTTTGAGCCCGAGCACCTTGAGACCGACGGCTTCGCACATGCGCCTGATCTGTCGTTTCTTCCCTTCCCGCAGAATGAAGCTCAACTGATCCTCGTTCTGCCAGCGTACTTTTGCTGGCAACAGTTTCTTGCCGTCGAGTGACAACCCATGATTCAGCAACTTGAGATTGGCATCCGGTAATTTGCCCGGCTTGCCGTATTGCACACGCACCAGATATTCTTTTTCGACCAACGTATCTTCACCGATCAATTGCCTCGCGATGCGGCCGTCTTGCGTCAGGACCAGCAAGCCCACCGAATCGATATCGAGCCGGCCGGCGGGAACTAGGCTGCGCAGCTGGCTGGGATGGAATTGTTGTGGAGCCTTGTCTTCTTTCCAGCGCGTGTCGGCATTAATGAGTGTGACGGCGGGTTTGTAGCCGTCTTCCGCCTGGCCGCTCACAAATCCGACCGGCTTGTTGAGAAGGACCGTGACGCGGCGCGCTTGCTGGGCGCTGGCCTGGCGCTCTACCGTAATGCGCTGGCCCGGCAATACCTTGCTTCCCAGTTCGGACACAATGACACCATCGACGCGTACCCAGCCACGCTCGATCCATTCATCGGCTTCACGGCGCGAGCAGAGGCCAAGTTCGGACATGCGTTTGGAGAGTCGGACAAGTTCAGTCATGGGATGAGATAAGAAAGCTAGACACGTAGCGCCTCGAGCAGGTCGGTCTCGAGCTGGATCTGGCTGCGCGCATTGCTGAGCACCGGACCATCGACCAGGAAAACGTCTTCGACACGTTCCCCCAGGGTCATGATCTTTGCCGTATGCAGATTGATCTTGTACTTCGCGAGCACGTTCGCGATCGAATACAACAAACCGTTGCGGTCGTTTGCGGACACCGACAGCAGATAGTATTGGCCGCGTTCGTCCGGCCGCAGATCGACCGTCGGCGTGATCGGAAAGGTGCGCGATAGCCGTGACAGCCGGCCCCTGGTCGGGGGCGGCAATGGCTCGCGAGACTCCAGCAATTCAGTCAGCTCGTGCTCGATCAGATTGATGATGTCGCGATAATTGTTGGCAAATGCAGGTTCGGTGACCAGGAATGTATCCAGCGCGTAGCCATTCTTGGTGGTGTGAATCTTGGCATCAAGAATGCTGAAATTCTTCCTGTCGAAGTAGCTGCAAATCCGGGCAAACAGATCGGGTTGGTCCTTGACATAGACCGCCACCTGCACGCCTTCGCCAATCGGCGCGAGCCGGGATTTGACGACGGCGCGCTCGCTGTCGGTCTTGTTATAGAGCGAGCGAGTTTGCCATGCGATATCGGATGCGTCGTGGCGCAGGAAGTAAGCCACGTCGAGTTGCCGCCAGAGACGCTCGTGTGCACTCTCTGGCAGGCCGTACAGGCGCAAAGTCTTCAGTGCAGCATCCTGGCGGTTTTTCAGCTCATGATCGGTAGAGGGGTCTTCACCGCCGAGCACCCGCAAGGTCATCCTGTAGAGATCCTCAAGCAGCTTGCCTTTCCACGCGTTCCAGACTTTCGGACTGGTGCCGCGGATGTCCGCAACCGTCAGCAAATACAGCGCGGTGAGATGGCGTTCATCCTTGACCAGGTTGGCAAAATGGCGAGTGACATCCGGATCCGACAAATCCTGTTTCTGAGCGACCTGGGACATGGACAGATGATGCTGCACGAGGAACACCACCAGAGCAGTATCCTCCTTCGACAGGCCATGGTCCTTGCAAAACTGGCGAGCGTCGGTCATGCCCAGCGTGGAATGGTCGCCCATGCGACCCTTGGCGATATCATGGAAGAGTGCTGCGATGTACAGCAGCCATGGTTGCGCGAAGTTGGCCATCAACTGGCTGCAGAACGGATATTCATGCGCATGTTCCGTCATCGTGAAGCGACGAACATTGCGCACCACCATGAGGATGTGCTGGTCGACCGTATAGACATGAAACAGGTCATGCTGCATCTGGCCGATGATGCGGCGGAAATTCGGCAGATACCGGCCCAGGATGCTGGTCTGGTTCATTCCTCGCAGCGCGTGGGTGATTCCCTGCGGTGCCTGAAGGATCTGCAGGAACAGCGCGCGATTTACCGGATCCCGCCGGAACTTGCCGTCAATCTTGAAGCGGGCATGCCAGAGCGCGCGTAAGGTGCGTGCGGTCATCCCTTTCAATTCGGAATGCTGAGCGATGAGCAGGAACACTTCAAGCATTGCTGAGGGCGTTGCCTCGAACGTATTGTCCTGGGCAATGTCGACCAGGCCGTTGATCTCGTTGAAGCGCTCGTTGATCGGCTGCAGCGAGCCTGGCTGAGGGAACAGCTGCGCTTCGATGTTTTGCAGCAGGATCGTATTGAGCTGCGTAACCGCTTTTGCCGCCCAGTAGTAGTGCTGCATCAGGTATTCGCTGGCTCGGCGCGTTTCTGTCGTCTTGAAGCCGAATGACTCGGCAATGGGCGTTTGCACGTCGAAAACCAGTCTGTCTTCACGCCGATGGGCGTGGATATGCAAGCGAATCCGGATGTCCTTGAATGCGCGTTCCTTTTGCGTCAACTGACGCGCTTCGGTCGGCGTAATCAGGCCGCGTTCAGCCAGCTTGCGCCAGGAATCGCCGAGGCCGGCGGCTTTGGCAACCCAGATAATGACCTGCAAGTCGCGTAATCCACCAGGACTTTCCTTGCAATTCGGCTCGAGGCTGTACGGCGTATCTTCGTACTTGGCGTGCCGCTGCCGCATCTCCAGGGTCTTGGCCTGAAAAAACGCTTGCGGATTGATGGCGGCGGTATGGCGATCCCGTAAAAACTGAAACAGCTTGCGGTTGCCGGTGATGAAGCGGCCTTCAAGAAGACTGGTCTGAACAGTGATGTCGGCCGCCGATTCGGTAAGACATTCATCAACAGTCCGAATGCTGTGACCCATTTCGAGGCCGATATCCCAGAACAGCTGAACCAGTTCTTCGAGCGTCCCCTGCAGGTCCGCATCCGCCGGAGAGTCAAGCAGAATCAACACATCCACATCGGAATGCGGAAACAGCTCGCCGCGGCCGTATCCGCCTACGGCGACCAGCGCCGCACTGGGAGGCATGCCAAATGCCTCCCATGCCTGGGTTAGTGCAACATCGACATTTTGACGAAGCTGTCTCAGCAGCTTTTCAGGCTTGCCATCGGCCTGAAACGCATCGATTGCTGCTTGGCGCTCGCTCTTCAGCTGCTCTTTGAGCGTCAATGCAAGAGACGCCATCTCTAGACTTCGATTGTTTGGGACGTGATTGGCTGCGTAATGAATGCGGGTGCAGGAGGCATGCCGGGCGATACCGTCAGGACTTCGAAACCGGTCTCTGTCACCAGCACCGTATGCTCCCATTGGGCCGACAGGCTGCGATCCTTGGTCTTGATCGTCCATCCGTCGCCCATTTCGCGGATTTCGCGGCGTCCGGCATTGATCATCGGCTCAACGGTGAAAATCATGCCTGGAAGTAATTTTTCCAGCGTGCCCGGACGGCCATAATGCAAAACCTGCGGCTCTTCGTGGAATACCTTGCCGATGCCATGGCCGCAAAACTCGCGAACTACGCTATATCCTGCTTTTTCCGCGTGTTGTTGAATGATGTAGCCGATATCGCCCAAGTGCGCGCCAGGTTTCACCTTGGAAATTCCCAGCCACATGCATTCAAAAGTGATTTCCGTCAGGCGTTTGGCAAGAATGGACGGCTCGCCGACATAGAACATGCGGCTTGTATCGCCGTGGTAGCCATCCTTGATCACCGTAATGTCGATGTTGACGATATCACCGCTTTTCAAAACCTTATCGCCCGGAATCCCATGGCACACGACGTCATTAACCGACGTGCAGGTTGCTTTCGGGTAAGGCGTATAGCCGGGAGGGCAGTAGTTCAACGGTGCCGGAATAGTCCCTTGTACGTTGAGCATGTATTCATGGCAGAGACGGTCAAGCTCGCCGGTTGTGGCGCCCGGCTTGACATGAGGTGCAATAAAATCGAGCACTTCGGCCGCAAGTCTCCCTGCGATGCGCATGCCCTTGATATCGTCTTCGGTTTTGATGGAAATTGAACCCATAGCGAAAGTCAATTACGCCAGATGGCGTGAATAATAATTAATCTCAAATTATAGACGACCCGCGCAGTACGCGCTTAAGCAAAGCCGGTCCGCGCCTTGAATAAATTCGGGAATGTAGGGTAAAATCTCGGGTTAGCTTGAAATGGCTTCAAGCGAAACCTGTTTGAAAACGCGAATCCGGTCGCAAAGGGTGCCCGCAAGGGTGACTGATCGGATTCCAGACCTAACCCTGGAGATATTATGTCCGTTACCATGCGTGAAATGCTGGAAGCAGGTGTCCATTTCGGTCACCAAACCCGCTTCTGGAACCCCAAGATGGCCCCCTTCATTTTCGGTCATCGCAACAAGATTCATATCGTCAACCTGGAAAAGACCCTGTCCATGTACCAGGAGGCGATGAAGTACATCCGCCAGCTGGCTTCCAACCGCGGCACCATCCTGTTTGTCGGCACCAAACGCCAGGCGCGCGAAATCGTCGCCGCTGAAGCGCAACGCGCCGGCATGCCTTACGTCGATCAGCGCTGGCTGGGCGGCATGCTGACCAACTTCAAGACCATCAAGACCTCGATCAAGCGCCTGAAGGATATGGAAGCGGCGATCGAAGACGGCTCCGTCGAGAAGATGAGCAAGAAAGAAGCGCTGATGTTCCAGCGTGAGATGGAAAAGCTGCAAAAATCCATCGGCGGAATCAAGGACATGAATGGCATTCCCGATGCGATCTTCGTTATCGACGTTGGCTACCACAAGGGCTCGATCACTGAAGCTGCCAAGCTCGGTATTCCGGTCATCGGCGTGGTCGATACCAACCACTCGCCTGAAGGCGTGACCTACGTCATTCCGGGTAACGACGACTCGTCCAAGGCGATCGCTTTGTACGCACGCGGCGTCGCCGACGCGATCCTGGAAGGCCGCGCGAATGCGACCAGCGAAGTACTGGAAGCAGTCAAGGGCGGAGCAGACGAATTCGTTGAGGTCAACGAACAAGCTTAAGGCCCTGTGCCCTGATTGTCAGGCTTCAAAAAGGGGCAACAGCGGTTCGCCCCTTTTTTTTAGCCGGCTTGAACGTATTTTGATTGAACGCGTCCGATAGGACGCTTATTGAGTTTAGGAGAAGAACATGGCGGCAATTACCGCAGCGATGGTAGGCGAACTGCGCGCAAAGACTGATGCGCCGATGATGGAATGCAAAAAGGCACTGACCGAAGCCGATGGCGACATGGTCCGTGCCGAAGAAATTCTGCGCGTGAAGCTCGGCAGCAAGGCATCCAAGGCGGCGTCCCGCGTCACTGCGGAAGGCGTGGTTGCAACTTATATTTCCGGTGGCGTTGGGGCGCTGGTCGAAGTCAACTGCGAAACCGATTTCGTGACCAAGAACGAGGAGTTCCTTGAGTTGGCCAAGTTGGCGGCCAAGCTGGTTGCGGAGAAGAATCCGGCAGATGTCGCCGCCTTGTCGGCTCTCCCTGTGGATGGCAAGACGCTTGAGGAAGTACGTGCCGCACTGGTCGGTAAAATTGGCGAAAACATGGCTTTCCGTCGCTTCAAGCGCTTTGAAACCGGCGCCAAACTGACCTCGTATCTGCACGGCACCCGTATTGGCGTTATGGTCGAATATGACGGCGCCGATGAGCAGGTCGGCAAGGACGTCGCGATGCACATTGCGGCGATGAAGCCAGTTGCTTTGTCGAGCAACGATGTGCCGGCCGATCTGATCGAAAAAGAGCGTTCGATCGCTACTCAAAAGGCCGCCGAATCCGGCAAGCCGGCAGATATCGTCGCCAAGATGGTTGAAGGTAGTGTCCAGAAATACCTGAAGGAAGTTTCGCTGTTCAATCAGCCCTTCGTCAAAAACGACAAGCAGACTGTTGAACAAATGCTGAAGGCAACGAATACGACGGTGAAAGCATTCACCTTGTATGTCGTTGGTGAAGGCATTGAGAAGAAACAGGACGACTTTGCCGCAGAGGTTGCAGCACAAGTTGCAGCGGCCAAACAGGCATAAGCAGTCAAGCGGGCCGAAAGGCCCGTTTTTCTAGGTGGCCCCAGACTACCGTGAATGCAGCACGAACAAGAATATTGCTTGGATGAAAAAGAAATGCTTCGGCATTCTTGCTAAGAAACATTGTCTTACGCTCCGTCAATATTGAAATACACCGGAAACACCGTATTTCATCTAACCTTTAGCCAAGGGCGGCTATGCAATGATGAAAGCGGGCAATAACCGATTACAGCCTTGAATCGGACAAATATTAGGAGTCTAGCCCATGACAAAACCAGCTTATAAACGCGTCCTCCTGAAGCTCTCGGGTGAAGCGTTAATGGGCGACGATGCCTATGGCATCAATCGATCGACCATCGAGCGTATGGTGGCGGATGTGGCTGAAGTATCGAAGCTGGGTGTGGAATTGGCAATCGTGATCGGCGGCGGCAATATTTTCCGCGGCGTGGCACCCGGTGCGCAAGGAATGGACCGTGCGACGGCGGACTATATGGGAATGCTGGCGACCGTGATGAACTCGCTTGCATTGGCCGATGCAATGCGTCAGGTCGGATTAACTGCGCGGGTCATGTCGGCAATTAGCATCGAACAGGTTGTCGAACCCTATGTCCGGCCGAAAGCCTTGCAGTATCTGGAAGAGGGTAAAGTAGTGGTGTTCGCCGCCGGTACCGGCAATCCGTTTTTTACGACTGACACTGCAGCCGCTTTGCGCGGATCGGAAATCGGTGCCGAGATCGTGCTCAAGGCGACGAAGGTTGATGGCGTGTATAGTGCAGACCCGAACAAAGACCGCAATGCGACACGCTATTCGACGATTACGTTCGATGAAGCCATTGCGAAGCACCTTCAGGTCATGGATGCAACCGCCTTTGCGCTGTGCCGCGACCAGAAATTGCCTATCAAGGTGTTTTCCATCATAAAACCGGGCGCTCTGAAGAATGTGATCATGGGCGAGGATGAAGGAACACTGGTTCACGTATAACTCGTAGCAAAAGAGGAGAGCAGTATGGCAGTCGCTGAAGTAAAGAAGAACGCCGAACAAAAAATGCAGAAGTCGATCGAGACGCTGAAAGCGGATCTCGCAAAGGTACGTACAGGCCGTGCGCATACCGGCATTCTTGATCACCTGCTGGTTGACTATTACGGTACCCCGACGCATATCAATCAGGTCGCAAACGTCACTTTGATCGACGCACGTACCATTGGCGTGCAGCCGTGGGAAAAGAAGATGGTTGGCGTCGTGGAAAAGGCAATTCGTGAGTCCGATCTGGGTTTGAATCCATCCACGCAAGGCGATTTGATCCGTGTACCAACGCCGCCGTTGACCGAAGAGCGCCGCAAGGAGATCGTAAAGATCGTCAAGGGCGAAGGCGAGGATTCGAAGGTCGCTATCCGCAACATCCGGCGCGACGCGAACGAAGCGCTGAAGAAGATGTTGAAAGACAAGGCCTGCTCGGAAGACGACGAGCGTCGCGCACAGGATGACGTTCAGAAACTGACCGACAAGTTTGTCGCCGAAGTGGACAAGCTGATTAGCGAAAAAGAAAAAGAGTTGTTGACCGTTTGATGACGGTATCTCTGGTTGCCTAACTCGCTATCAATGAGTGTGTCTGCAATGAGTGCAGATGGAGAATTTTGCATTTGCGGTAGGCGTTACGCCCGGGGCTCCAGTGCTCCGGCGTAAGGTATTACACATTAGGGTATGCTTTCTGGTTCGTTGATCGTGAAGCACCTCAAAATAAACCTCTTTCAGGCTCTTTCCACCTCATGAAGCATTTGAGTTCAACTTTGGCGATACCTGCCGTCTCCTCCGTACCGCGCCACGTTGCCATCATCATGGACGGTAATGGCCGCTGGGCGACCAAGCGCTTCATGCCCCGTGTGGCGGGACATGGCAAGGGAGTCGAATCGGTTCGCACCATTGTCGAGGCTTGCGTTGCGCGCGGCGTCGAATACCTCACGCTTTTTGCGTTCAGTTCCGAGAACTGGCGCCGCCCCGCTGATGAAGTTTCCCTCTTGATGCGCCTGTTTGTCACTGCATTGGAACGTGAGGTGTCCAAGATGCATGCGAACGGGATCCGACTGAAAGTGGTCGGAGATCTCAGCCGATTCGATGCAAAACTGCAAAAGCTGATCGCCGATGCGCAACGCCGCACGGCGGAAAATCGCCGCTTGACCGTCACCATCTGCGCGAACTATGGCGGGCGCTGGGACATCATGCAGGCAGTCAACAAGATGATCGCCGCAAACCCTGGGACAACGGATTTCACGGAAGAGCAACTGGGCCCATACTTGTCGATGGCCTATGCTCCCGAGCCTGACCTTTTCATACGCACCGGTGGCGAAGAACGCATCTCGAATTTCCTGCTCTGGCAGCTTGCTTATACCGAGTTCTATTTCACGGAAACTTTCTGGCCAGATTTTGATGCCGCGGCGCTGGATCGGGCAATCGAATCTTATCAGCAGCGCGAGCGCCGCTTCGGCCGCACCAGCGAGCAATTGATTGAACAGAAAAAGGCGTCGTGATGCTGAAAACGCGTGTTATCACGGCGTTGGTATTGCTGGCGATTCTGCTATCGGTCGTTTATTCCAAATCCTATCCCTTCTTCGTCCTGGTCGCTGCAGCATTCTTCGCCGCTGCGGCATGGGAGAGCTTCAGGCTGTTTCATAATCGGCAACCTTTGGTCGGCGCGGCGCTTTGGACCGTGGCTTTCGTCTTTCTCGTATCCCGAGATGCACTGGATTCGACCATCTTGTTGTTTGCTTTATGTGCTGCGATCTGGGCAATTCGCCTGGCGCCTTCGTTGGCGATTGGCTTGCCGACGCTCGAGGGCTTCGGCAATCGCCTCCTCAACGGCATTTACGGCATTGCCATACTCGGATGCTTTCTCGCGATCGTCGTCTTGTTTCAGCATTCTCCGCTCTACCTGCTTTCCGTCATGGCAATTGTCTGGATAGCGGATATCGGGGCATATTTCTCCGGAAAGGCGTTTGGAAAGCACAAGCTGGCACCTTCAATTTCTCCCGGCAAATCATGGGAAGGGGCAATTGGCGGCTGGTTGGCAGTGCTGATCCTCACTGGCATCTCCACATTGCATCCGGCGTTCGCTGATACGTTCGCCACCCGTCTGGTCACGAAATCAGGTTGGCCTGGCTTTGGCGTTGTCATGACGATCATGGTTGCCGCAAGCGTCGTCGGCGACCTGTTTGAGTCGCAACTCAAACGTCGCGTGGGTATGAAGGACAGTAGCAACCTGTTGCCAGGCCATGGCGGTGTTCTGGATCGGATCGACGCTTTGATTCCGACCTTGCCGCTTGCCGTCTTGTTCGATTCATGGTTTTAAGTAGGTAGACAGGATGCAGCAGATTACGATTCTTGGCTCAACTGGTTCAATTGGCGTATCCACACTCGACGTGATTGGACGCCATCCTGACCGCTATCGCGTCTTTGCGCTAACGGCGCATCATCGAGTGGCGGAATTGGCAGCGCAGTGCGAGCGTTTCGAGCCTCAAGTCGCGGTTGTCGGGACAGCGCAGGCGGCTGAAACCTTGATCCGACTGCTCGCGGAAAAGGGCCTCAAGACGGAAGTGGCCTACGGCGAGGCCGCATTATGCGCGGCCGCAAGCGCACCGACGTGCGATGTGGTGATGGCGGCTATTGTTGGCGCGGCAGGACTGGCGCCGACATTGGCGGCGGCCAAGGCTGGAAAAAAGATTCTGCTGGCGAACAAAGAGGCACTGGTCATGTCCGGGCGATTGTTCATGGACGCCGTGGGGAAGAGCGGGGCAACATTGTTGCCGATTGATAGCGAGCACAATGCGATCTTTCAGTGCTTGCCGGCGTCGTATTCGCGTATCCCGGCCGGCCATGGCGTTGCGAAAATTCTTCTGACGGCATCTGGCGGGCCATTCCTTAAGCGCGCCGTCGAAACACTGGAAAATGTGACGCCCGAGGAGGCTGTCGCTCACCCGAACTGGGTCATGGGGCGCAAGATTTCCGTCGATTCGGCGACCATGATGAACAAGGGGTTGGAGGTTATTGAAGCCCATTGGCTGTTTGGCGCTGCAGCAAGTGAAATCGAAGTCGTGATTCACCCCCAAAGCGTGATTCACTCCATGGTGTCCTATGTAGACGGGTCGGTGCTGGCGCAGTTGGGCAATCCCGACATGCGGACGCCGATTGCACATGCATTGGCCTATCCTGAACGCATCGCGTCCGGCGTTACCGCCATGGACCTCGCGCAAATCGGCCAGCTGATTTTCGAACGCCCGGACTTCGGGCAATTCCCTTGCCTGAAGCTCGCATACGACGCATTGTTGGCGGGTGGCAGTGCCCCAGCTATACTGAACGCGGCCAATGAAGTTGCTGTCCAAGCATTCCTGGATCGAAAAATTGGCTTCCGCGCAATAGACCGGGTGATCGCGCAGGTGATGGATACCGTGCCGCATGGCGAAGTCAGCGACATCAATTCACTGCTGGAACAAGATGGTCGCGCGCGGGAGGCCGCTCATTCCCTCATTTCATAGATAGCGAAAACATGACTTTGCTGCAGACGGTGATAGCGTTTCTCGTGGCGCTCGGCGTGCTGGTTATGGTGCATGAGCTTGGTCACTATTGGGTGGCGCGCTGGTGCGGCGTGAAGGTCTTGCGTTTTTCCATCGGCATGGGGCGGATTGTCTACTCGCGGCGGATTGGACCGGATCAAACCGAGTGGGCGCTTTCCGCCTTGCCCTTCGGCGGCTATGTGAAAATGCTTGATGCACGTGAGCAGGATTTGAGCAATCTTCCGGCTGAGGACTTGAAGCGGGAATTCACCCGGCAGCCGGTATTGAAACGCATCGCCATTGTCGCAGCAGGGCCGCTTGCCAATTTCTTGCTGGCGATCGCCGTATTTGCCGGTTTGTACACCTACGGAGTCCCCGAGCCGACCACGCGAGTAAGGGCGGTTCCCGAGAAGAGCGCAGCGTATCAGGCGGGCCTGCGCGGTGGCGAACTGATCACTTCCGTAAACGGTGACCGGGTTCGGGTATGGTCGGATCTGCGTTGGAAGCTGATGCAGCTGGCCATCGAAAAAACACCTGCGCAGCTTGAAGTGCAGCGGCCAAATCCTGCGGTATCCAGTGGCAATGTTTCCGGCAACGTCACGGTGCGGCTCGACGGATTGTCAACCGAGGATCTTGAAGGCGACTTCCTCTCGAAACTGGGGATTGACCTGGCCCGCCCACCGGCGACGCTCGCGAAGATCATGCCGGACGGACCTGCGATGAATGCCGGGCTGCGCGAGGGTGATCGTGTACTCGAAGTAAATGGCCGACCCATTGTCGACGGGCTCGCATTTGTTGAACTCGTCCGTTCCTCCGCCGGTCGCCAACTTGACCTCCGCGTCTTGCGTAAGGGCGAGGAATTTCATATTGCGATCACGCCCGAATCGTACAGCAAGAACAATCAGATTTACGGCCGCATCAAGGTTGAGGTTCCGCTCGCACCGGAAATGGTCATTGCCAGCGAATCGCCATTGCCCGCCGTGGCGAAGGCCATCAGAAAGACTTGGGATACCAGTGCCCTTACGCTAAAGATGCTTGGTAAAATGGTAGTCGGAGAAGTTTCTTGGAAGAATATTACCGGGCCGATCACAATTGCCGATTACGCAGGGCAGACTGCGCGAATCGGCGTCATCAGCTACCTGACGTTCATCGCGTTTATCAGCATCAGTTTGGGTGTGATGAATCTGCTTCCCATTCCGGTTTTAGACGGGGGGCTTTTACTGTATTATTCGCTGGAACTTTTGACCGGACGGGCCATTCCCGAACGGTTCGGAGAATTGGCCCAGCGTGCAGGTGTGGGCATTTTGATGACATTGATGGCGGTTGCCATCTTTAATGACATCGTTCGGCTCATGTCCTGAGTTTTCGCCAGCTTGTCAGAGGACGGGCGACTGGCGAAAACATTGATAATAAAATAACCGATGAAATTACATTTCGAGCGTTTTCCTCAGCCTTTTTTTCCTCGTCGCCTCATTGCCATTGCCGCCTTTGCCCTTTGCGCAGGCCATGCTCTCGCTGTAGATCCGTTCGTCGTCAAGGACATTCGTGTAGAGGGAATTCAGCGTACCGAGGCGGGCACCATTTTCAGTTACCTGCCGGTTCGTGTCGGGGAAACATATACCGATGAAAAAGGTGCTGCAGCCATCAAGGCGCTCTACGCAACCGGTTTTTTCAAGGATGTGCGAATTGAAGTCGAGGGCAGTGTCCTCGTCGTCAGCGTCGAGGAACGCCCTGCGATTGCAAGCGTCGACTTTTCCGGCATCAAGGAGTTCGACAAGGAGCAACTGACCAAGGCATTGAAGGATATCGGACTCGGCGAGTCGCGGATCTTCGACAAGGCATTGGTGGACCGTGCTGAGCAGGAACTCAAGCGGCAATACCTTTCGCGCGGGTTGTACGGCGTGCAGATCACCACTACGGTGACGCCGATCGAACGCAATCGCGTCAATGTCACGTTTGCAGTGGATGAGGGCGAGGTCGCTCGCATCAAGCAGATCAATATTGTCGGCAACAAGATTTTCTCCGACAAGGAGCTGTTGGGATTACTGAACCTTTCTACGCCGGGTTGGTTTACCTGGTACACCAAGGCCGACCAGTATTCCAAGCAGAAGCTGACCGGCGACATTGAAACTCTGCGTTCGTTTTACCTGAATCGCGGTTACCTGGAAATGCAGGTCGAATCGACCCAGGTATCCATTACGCCGGACAAGAAAGATATTTACATCACCATCAATATCAATGAAGGTGAAAAATTCACAGTCGGAGACGTCAAGCTGGAAGGCGAGATGTTTGGTCGTGAAGAAGAACTGAAATCGTTGGTGCAATTGAAGCGTGGCGACGTCTATTCCGGCGAAAAACTCGCGGAAAGCGTGAAGAAGATTTCCGAGCGCATGGGGAATTTTGGCTACGCGTTCGCCAACGTCAATGCGAATCCGGAAATCAATCGTGATAAGAAAGAAGTCGGCTTCACCGTCCTGATCGATCCGGGCAAGCGTGTTTACGTGCGCCGGATCAATGTCGCGGGAAATACGAAGACACGTGACGAAGTCATTCGTCGCGAATTCCGTCAATTTGAAGACTCCTGGTATGACGGAGAAAAGATCCGCTTGTCGCGCGACCGCGTGGATCGCCTCGGCTATTTCAAGGAAGTCAATATCGAGACGCCGGAAGTGCCGGGCTCAACCGATCAGGTTGACATCAACATGACGGTCGCTGAAAAGCCCACTGGCAACATCATGCTGGGCGCCGGCTTCTCCAGCAGCGACAAGCTCATGCTGACCGGCTCCATTCAGCAGGCCAACGCCTTTGGCAGCGGCAATACGCTTGGCCTGGACGTCAATACGAGCAAGCTCAACAAGACGATTGCCTTGTCACAGACGACGCCGTACTTTACGGACGACGGTGTCAGCCGCAGTTACGAGGTCTTTTTGCGAACGATGCGTCCGCCTGAAGTGAACACCGGCGATTACATGGTGCAAACGAAAGGCGCAAACATCCGGTTCGGTGTGCCGTTTTCGGAGCTCGATACCGTCTTCTTCGGTGCGGGTGTCGAGCGTACCGACGTAACGACATATACAGGCGTGCCGGGACATAATGACAGTCCCGAGCTTTACAAGCGTTATGTGACCGATTTCGGTGACGGCACTGTCGCAGGAACGACCAGCTTCCCGCTGACTGCAGCATGGCAGCGTGACAGCCGCGACAGCGCGCTTGTGCCGACTATAGGACGGTATCAGCGTGTCAACTTTGAGGTGGCGCCGGCGGGTACATTGCGATATTACCGAGCCGTCTATCAGCACCAATATTTCCGGCCGCTCTTCCGTGCCGTGACCTTGGCTTTGAATGGCGAGTTTGATTATGGCCGCGGAATGGGCGGCAAGCCGTATCCGATTTTCAAGAACTTCTATGCAGGCGGTATTGGCTCGGTTCGAGGCTATGAAGGATCCTCGCTCGGCCCTCGTGCAGCCAACGGCGACCCATTGGGCGGCACGTCCCGTATCATCGCCAATGCTGAATTGCAGTTTCCATTCCCCGGCTCGGGAAATGACCGGACATTGCGCTGGTTTACATTTGCGGATGTCGGTAACGTATTTGCGGAAGGGGTCCGACCGCAGGTTTCTGAACTGCGCTATTCCGCCGGCCTTGGCATCAGTTGGGTGTCGCCCATTGGTCCATTGAAGCTGAGTTACGGCATGCCTTTGAATGCAAAGGCAGGCGATCGGAAGCAGCGGTTCCAGTTCCAGCTTGGCACTGGATTCTAGTGGCATAATAGTAATTTGTTTTGCGGAGAATGACCTTGAAGTCTCTAACCACATCATCCGTATCGCTCAAGTGCATGGCTCTTCTTGCGGCGCTTTTGTTACCGCTGGCGAGTGCACAGGCGCAGGAATCCAAAGTCGGCTTCGTCAGTACGGAGCGGATTTTCCGTGAGGCGGCACCGGCAAAGGCAGCGCAAGCAAAGATCGAACAGGAGTTTTCGCGCCGCGACAAAGAGCTGCAGGAAATGGCCAGCAAGCTGAAGTCCATGTCTGAAAAACTCGACAAGGATGCGGCGGTATTGTCCGAGTCGGACCGAGTCAAACGCCAGCGTGACCTGGCGGATCTGGACAAGGACTTCCAGCGCAAGCAACGTGAGTTCCGCGAGGACTTGAATCAGCGCCGTAATGAGGAGCTGGCGATCGTCCTGGAGCGTACGAATAAAGTGATCAAACAAATCGCTGAAACGGAAAAGTACGATATCGTGTTCCAGGAAGCGGTCTATGCAAGTCCGCGCATCGACATCACAGACAAAGTGCTCAAGGCGCTCAACGGCAAGTAATCATTGAAAAGGGCCGCAATGAGCACTCGGCTGCAAGAATTGGTCGATCGCTTGGGAGGCCAACTGATTGGCGATGCCAACACAACAGTGACCGGCATCGCACCATTGGATACGGCGGACTCGTCGCAAGTGACGTTTCTCTCCAATCCCAAACTGCGTACGCAAGCGGCGCAGACAAAAGCCGCAGCACTGATTCTCTCCCAAGCGGATGACCCTGCAATCAGCGCCAGCTATTCAGGCGTACGCATCATTACAAACAATCCATACGCATACTTTGCGCGCGCCGCCCAGTTCTTTGCCGAGCAGGCGGCGATACCGGTCGTCCCTGGCATTCACTCCAGTGCGACTGTCCACCCTGATGCGAAAATCGACCCAACTGCGTATATCGGCCCGCATGTAACAATAGATGCGAACGCCGTAATTGCCGAACACGCGATTATCGAGGCGGGATGTTTTATCGGGCGCGACGCCAAGGTCGGCGGACGCACGCATTTTTACGCAAATGTCAGTTTTTATGCGGGCTGTGAAATCGGGCAACGCGGCATTATCCACTCGGGCGCCGTAATCGGTGCCGATGGATTCGGTTTTGCCAATGACAAGGGAACTTGGGTCAAGATTCCGCAGACGGGGCGGGTCGTGATTGGTGATGATGTCGAGATCGGTGCTAGCACTACTATCGATCGCGGTACGCTGGCAGACACGATTATCGAAGACGATGTCAAGCTGGATAACCAGATCCATATTGGACATAACTGCCATATCGGCGCTCATACGGCGATGGCTGGTTGTGTCGGTGTCGCCGGGAGCGCAAAAATTGGCAAATATTGCACTTTCGGTGGTGCAGCGATGGTGCTGGGCCAATTGACGATTGTCGATAACGTGCATATCTCTGCTGCCAGTATGGTGTCGCGTTCCATTCTTGAGCCGGGCCATTACACGGGCTTCTATCCTCTGGCAAAGAATGCCGAATGGGAAAAATCAGCGGCGATTGTGCGCAATTTGGGATCGATGCGTGAGAAAATCCGCGAGCTGGAAAAAACTATTAAATCGCTCACCGAAAAAAAGTAATGAAAACTCTCGATATCACCCAAATCAAGGAATATCTTCCGCATCGATATCCGATGCTTCTCGTCGATCGCGTGCTGGAGTGGGAGTCCGGCAAGTCGATTACCGCGATCAAGAATGTGACCGTGAATGAAGAATTCTTCAATGGACATTTCCCGCACAAGCCGGTCATGCCTGGTGTCTTGATGATCGAAGCGCTGGCACAGACTGCGGCCTTGCTGTCTTTCCTGACCATGGGCCAGAAACCCGACCATAACAGCGTGGTCTACTTTGTTGGCATTGACGGCGCGCGTTTCAAGCGACCCGTTGAGCCAGGTGATCAGCTCAAGATGCAGGTGGAGATTTTGCGCACGGCACGTGGCATCTGGAAATACAAGGCGCAGGCAAGTGTTGACGGACAGGTTGCGGTCGAAGCCGAACTGATGTGTACCATGCGCAGCGCCACGGACGCCAGCCAGCCAGCGGGGCAGTAATGACGATGATCCATCCGACCGCGATTGTCGATTCGAAGGCGGAACTCGATGATTCGGTCGAGGTTGGTGCCTACTCGATCATCGGACCGAATGTAAAGATTGGCGCCCGCACCAAGATTGGCCCGCATGTCGTGATTGACGGTCATACGACCATCGGATGCGACAATACGTTTTTCCAGTTTTCATCGATTGGCGGCGCACCGCAAGACAAGAAGTATGCGGGCGAGCAGACGCGACTGGAAATCGGTGATCGCAACCTGATTCGCGAGTTCTGCACATTCAACCTCGGTACGATGCAGGATGAAGGGCTCACCCGGATCGGCAGCGATAACTGGCTCCTGGCATACGTCCATATTGCGCATGACTGCGTGGTCGGCAATAACACCATCTTTTCAAATAATGCCAGCCTGGCTGGACATGTACATGTTGGTGATTGGGTCATCCTGAGCGGGTTTGCGGCCGTCCATCAATTCTGCAAGATTGGTGACCATGCTTTCGTGGGAATGAATACCAGCCTCACCCAGGATGTTCCGCCATTTGTTCTATTGTCCGGCAACCCCGCGTCAGCACATGGCATCAATATCGAGGGGCTCAAGCGTCGCGGTTTTTCGCGGGAGCAGATCGGTGCGCTCCGCAATGCCTACAAGCTGATCTACAAATCCGGGTTAACGCTGGAAGAAGCCAAGACGGAACTTGCCAAGGCAGAAGCGGATTCCTCACATTCCGCCATCCATTTGCGCTTGATGCGTGAATTCCTCGACAACGCGACTCGTGGCATCGTCCGATAAACTTTCCATTGCGATGGTCGCTGGAGAAAGTTCAGGCGATCTGCTTGCCAGTCGCTTGCTCTCCGGCTTGCGGCCGCAGCTTCCTGACGCGCTGATCCATGGTATCGGCGGATCCAGGATGGCAGAGTATGGTTTTCGCAGCGATTGGCCGATGGAAAAATTGTCGGTGCGAGGGCTGTTTGAAGTGCTCGCCCATTACCGCGAAATCAAGGCGATCCAGAATAGTTTACGCGACCAATTGCTGGCGGAAAAACCTGCTGTTTTCATCGGCGTGGATGCGCCCGATTTCAACTTCAGTCTTGAAGCACAATTGAAGCAGGCCGGTATTCCTACGATGCACTTCATCAGTCCCTCAATCTGGGCATGGCGTGGCGGGCGCATCAAGAAGATTGCGCGCGCGGTCTCGCACATGCTTGTGGTGTTCCCCTTCGAGGAAGAGATTTACCGCAAAGAGGGAATTCCGGTCACCTACGTTGGCTATCCATTGGCGGAAGTGATTCCCATGGAGCCCGACACAGCCGCTGCACGCGCCGAACTTGGATTGCCGGCCGATGCTCGTATCGTAGCGATTCTTCCTGGCAGCCGCATGTCCGAATTGAAGTACAACTCGGTAGCGTTTATCGGTGCTGCAAAGCGCCTGGCGCAACGCGATTCTTCCATACGATTTGTCGTGCCCATGGCAGGCGAGCAGCAGCAATCCTACTTCAAAGAGCTGCTATCCAAGGCTGGCTTGGCGGATGTGCCGATTCAGGTGCTGCCCGGACGTTCGCATGCCGCGATTGCCGCAGCAGATGCTGTTCTGGTGGCATCCGGCACCGCCACCTTGGAAGTGGCGCTGTTCAAGAAGCCGATGGTGATTGCATACAAGATGATGCGGGCCTCCTGGGAAATCCTGCGCCATATGGGCTATCAGCCTTGGGTTGGTTTGCCGAACATTCTTGCGCGGGAGTTCGTCGTACCCGAATTGCTGCAAGACGCGGCGACACCGGAGCGCCTTGCAGATGCACTCTGGAAGCAGTTGGACGACGAGCGGCACCGCGAGAGCTTGCGCCATCGCTTTACCGAAATGCATCACGCTCTGCTGCGCGATACCGCCAAGGAAAGCGCGCAGGCAGTTCTTCAACTGATCGGACGTTCGGCGGCTGCATGAAATCGGATACTTCGAGCTTGCCGCTTTTTGACTATGCTGATGAGTTGATTTGCGGCGTGGATGAAGCTGGGCGAGGCCCTTTGGCAGGTGCGGTATTTGCCGCTGCCGTGATTCTCGATCCTGCGAAGCCGATCGCCGGTTTGCGGGACTCGAAAAAGTTGACCGAAGCGCGGCGCAATTCCCTCACCGAACAGATCAAGGCCGATGCACTGGCATGGTCGATAGCGCAATGCTCGGAAAGCGAAATCGATACGCTCAACATCCTGCAGGCGTCGATGCTGGCGATGCGGAGGGCAATCGAGGGCTTGAACGTGATTCCAACGCTGGCGCTCATCGATGGAAACCGCTGTCCGGTAATGCCGATTCGTTCCGAGGCAATTGTGAAAGGCGACGACAAGATTCCGGCGATCTCGGCAGCGTCGATTCTGGCCAAGACCGCCCGCGATGCTGCTTTAATGGCGTTGCATATCGAATATCCTCAGTACGGGTTCGACCAGCACAAGGGGTACCCGACACCAATGCATCTGGAGCGCTTGCGAATGCATGGGGTATCGCCGGTGCACCGCAAGTCGTATGCGCCCGTGCGAGAACTGATTGAGGGGGCACAGATTGGTGCGCGCGACAACAATCTGCGAGCATCCTGACATGAAGACCATCAGCTCGCGTGAGAATCCGCTGTACAAGGAACTGAAGCTGCTGGCCACGAGTTCGCAGGCCAGACGCAAGAGTGCGCGCACCTTGTTGGACGGTATTCATCTTTGCCAGACTTATCTGCAGAGCGTCGGCATGCCACCAACGTGCATCCTCAGCGAGAATTCATTCTCACACGCGGAAGTGGCCGACATCGTCCGTCAATGTGAATCCGCGCATGTACCGTGCATTGAATTGCCGGATGCTTTATATCAGACATTGAGTCAGGTTGAGCATGGTGTAGGCCTGCTATTTGTGATCGATACGCCGCAAACGGCAGTGCCTGAAAAACTGACACGGTCCGCAGTGTTGCTCGACAGACTGCAAGATCCGGGCAACATGGGCTCCATTCTTCGCAGTGCGGCGGCTGCAGGGATAGAGTCGGTATTTTGCGGTAAGGGTACGGCACTCGCTTGGTCGCCCAAGGTTCTGCGGGCGGGAATGGGTGCGCATTTCTTGCTCAAGATTCACGAGAATGTTGACCTCGTTGCGCTGCTGCGGCATGCCACGATACCAATACTGGCGACCAGTTCACATGCTAGTCAGCGTATCTATGATCTCGATCTGACCCAACCGGTCGCCTGGTTGTTTGGCCACGAAGGACAGGGTGTGTCGGAGGATCTGCTGGGACTGGCGACGAGCCAAGTGGCGATTCCGCACTTGGGTTCTGTCGAGTCACTCAATGTTGCCGCAAGTGCGGCGGTGTGTTTCTTTGAGCAGGTGCGGCAAAAAGTTGCAGTGTAGCCATCAGATAGAATCTGCGGGCTTGTTTCGACACTCCTGATAGATCAGCCCAGGTGCAACATAGCGCTCTCCGGCGTCGAGCTTGATGTCGCGTTCGAGCGGACAGATACGATCAAACTGGTAAGTGCGTCCTTGGATCACTGCGTAGCGGTAAATTTGAGCATCGCGATAACTACCTATCACTTCTGCGACACGTTCAGGGTGCGAGGCTCCCGCATCTTCCTGGGATGACAGGGCATTTTTTGCATTGGGCAAGAGGCCCAGCGATTCAATGTCCGATTCGACGTTTCCTAATCCGTCCTTCAGCGCCCAGAAGAAGAAGAGCAGCCCGCCCCACAATACCAGTTCAATCAACATGAGATCCATGTCTGCCTCCATTCGTCTTTCCTTTATTTATACCCAATTTGTAAGCTTTGTGTAAGCTTTTTTGTAAGAGTTCCTGATTCAAAAGAAATAAAAAAAGCCGCCATGCATCTGCACGGCGGCTTTTGTAATAAAGACAAGAATTAGAGGTGCTGGAAAGGAGCTTGCTTGAAGACTAATACGACGGATTTTCGGACTTGATCTCTTGAAGAATCATTGTTGCAATTTCCTCAATGGATTTTGCTGTTGATGACATCCATCG
Source organism: Herbaspirillum sp. ST 5-3 (assembly GCF_004804275.1). Lineage (GTDB taxonomy): Bacteria > Pseudomonadota > Gammaproteobacteria > Burkholderiales > Burkholderiaceae_D > Noviherbaspirillum. The sequence goes on along the minus strand of NZ_STGI01000004.1, from coordinate 394,807 downwards.
AATACCTTCATGCTGCATCATTTTCTCGGCTTCATTCACTTCATATCGGCAGTTTTCCAATGAAGCATACTTGCTCCCTGGCCGACGTTCGTTTCGCACCTCGGAGAGGCGGTCAGGAGCAATGGACAGGCCAAAAATCTTCCTTTTGTAGGGCAGCAAATCGCGAGGCAGCTTGGCGCGTTCGAAATCCTCGGGAATCAACGGATAGTTAGCCGCCTTGACCCCATATTGCATTGCCAGGTAGAGGCTGGTCGGCGTTTTTCCTGACCGCGACACACCTACGAGAATTACGTCCGCTGCAGCGAGGTTCTGATTGGACTGGCCGTCGTCATGCGCGAGTGAGAAATTGATCGCTTCGATACGATTCTTGTAGTCGTCCGAATCAGCGATGTTGTGGCTACGCCCAATGGTATGGGTCGACTTGACTCCCAGCTCCTGTTCAAGCGGTTCAACAAATGTCTGGATCAGATCCATGTGCATGCCCTTTGACCGGCGAATCACGGAGGATAGTTCAGACTTCACGAGGGTGGAGAAGACAATTGGACGCTTGCCATCGCGTTCACACGCTTCATTGATGTCCCGCACGGCTTCATGCGCCTTGTCGAGGGTGTCGATGAACGGCAGGCGGATTTGCTTGAATCGCAACTCAAATTGCGTCAAAACGGAATGGCCAAAGGTTTCTGCGGTAATGCCGGTTCCATCGGAAACAAAAAAAACCGTGCGATCGGCCGGTGGCAAGTGAGATGCGGACAAGTCTGGCATAATGTTAATCAAATATAAAGCATGAAAAATTCTGTCGTGTGCGACACGATCCTGTTGCGCACTGTAAAATGACAACCAATTGATTACATCACACCGTGCTCACCAAGAATAACAAAAAGATCCGAGCGGCGACGGCGCATATGAAGATTTCTTATCATCAAAATAGAGGTAGTTATGTCCAACGCATTATCCACCGGGGCGACCCAGGAGGCTACGTACGTAGCTTCATTTGAAAACCTGAGAATGACGGACGTTGAGTCCGTCGGCGGCAAGAACGCGTCGCTCGGCGAAATGATCAGCCAGCTGGCTGGTGCCGGCGTCCGCGTGCCGGGCGGTTTTGCAACGACCGCTCAGGCTTTCCGTGATTTTCTTGCGTTCAGCACGAGTGGCGGGGCAACGCTCGGAGAGCGTATCGCCGATCGCTTGTCCACGCTCAACATCGACGATGTCCGAGCCTTGGCGCAGGCAGGTGCTGAAATTCGCCAATGGATCATCGAAACACCTTTCCAGCCGCGGTTGGAGCAGGAGATTCGCGAGTTTTACCAGCATCTCGTCGCCAGTTCGACGGCGGAAATGTCGTTTGCCGTACGCTCTTCCGCAACTGCTGAGGATTTGCCGGACGCATCGTTTGCAGGTCAGCAGGAGACCTTTCTGAACGTGGTAGGCATCGACAATGTGCTCGAAGCGATCAAACACGTCTTCGCGTCGCTGTATAACGACCGTGCGATCTCGTATCGTGTGCACAAAGGCTTTACGCATGCCGAGGTTGCACTCTCTGCAGGCGTACAACGCATGGTTCGATCCGATGTTGGTGCCGCAGGCGTGATGTTCACGCTGGATACGGAATCCGGATTCACGGACGTGGTGTTCATCACCTCCAGCTATGGATTGGGCGAGACCGTTGTGCAGGGTGCGGTCAATCCGGACGAGTTCTATGTTCACAAGCCGATGCTGGAAAAAGGCAAACTGCCAGTCATCCGTCGCAATATCGGCTCCAAGCTGATCAAGATGGAATTCACCGGTGAAGCCAAGGCCGGGCGATCGGTCAAAACGGTCGATGTGCCTATCGAGATGCGCAATCGTTATTCGCTGAACGATCAGGAAATCGTTGAACTGGCGAAATATGCAGTCATTATCGAGAAACACTACGGCCGCCCGATGGATATCGAATGGGGCAAGGATGGCCGGGACGGCAAGTTGTACATTCTCCAGGCACGCCCTGAGACGGTAAAGTCGCAGCAAAAGTCGACCGATGTGCAGCAGCGCTTCAAGCTCAAGAGCAGCGGCACGGTACTCGCTTCAGGCCGCGCAATCGGCCAGAAGATCGGCGCCGGTCCGGTTCGCGTGATTCGTGATCCCTCCGAGATGGAACGTGTGCAGCCGGGTGATGTGCTGGTCGCTGACATGACGGATCCGAACTGGGAGCCGGTGATGAAGCGTGCATCGGCCATCGTGACCAATCGCGGCGGACGTACCTGCCACGCGGCGATCATTGCGCGTGAGCTGGGTGTGCCGGCGGTAGTCGGCTGCGGCAATGCGACCGACATGCTGAAGGATGGAACGCTGGTGACCGTGTCATGTGCGGAGGGCGATGAGGGCAGGATCTACGACGGCTTGCTGGAAACTGAAGTGTCGGAAGTTTCTCGTGGCGCCTTGCCGGACTTGCCGCTGAAGATCATGATGAACGTCGGCAATCCGCAGCTCGCGTTCGACTTCCAGTCGATCCCGAACGGCGGCGTTGGCTTGGCGCGTCTGGAATTCATCATCAATAACAACATCGGCGTGCACCCGAAAGCCATTCTGGAATATCCGGGTATCGATGCGGATCTGAAGAAGGCGGTCGAATCCGTTGCGCGGGGCCATGCTTCGCCGAAGGCTTTTTACGTCGACAAGCTTGCGGAAGGCGTTGCGACCATTGCGGCCGCGTTCTGGCCGAAGCCGGTCATCGTGCGCCTGTCCGATTTCAAATCGAACGAGTACAAGAAGCTGATCGGTGGATCGCGCTACGAGCCGGACGAGGAAAATCCGATGCTTGGTTTCCGCGGAGCGGCACGCTACCTGGCTCCCGATTTTGCGGAAGCCTTTGAGATGGAATGCCAAGCGATGAAGCGCGTGCGCAATGACATGGGCTTCACCAACGTCGAGATCATGGTGCCGTTCGTTCGCACGCTGGGCCAGGCCGAGAAGGTGGTGAACCTTCTTGCGAAGAATGGTTTGCGGCGCGGTGAAAACGACTTGCGCCTGATCATGATGTGCGAAGTGCCGTCGAACGCAATTCTGGCCGAACAGTTCCTGGAGTTCTTTGACGGCTTCTCGATCGGTTCCAATGACCTGACCCAGCTGACCTTGGGTCTCGATCGTGATTCCGGCATGGAGTTGCTGGCCGTTGATTTCGATGAACGCGATCTCGCGGTAAAGGCGCTGCTGTCCAAGGCGATTGCGGCATGTCGTGCACAAGGCAAGTACATCGGTATTTGCGGCCAAGGCCCATCCGACCATCCGGACTTTGCGGAATGGCTGATGAAGGAGGGGATCATCTCGATTTCGCTGAATCCCGATACCGTGATTGACACTTGGCAGAAGTTGGCGTCAGCAAGTTAATCCGAGTTTGCTGTAGGGATTTTTCCTACGCACGTTTCACGAAAAGCGCGGACGTCCTGTCCGCGCTTTTTTGTTTACGCGCTGCGCTGTTGTGTGCCGGCAAAATGCGGAGGAAAAGCATTTGACGCTATGGAAATTTGGATTAGACTTGAGCCAACTTGTTACCGAACAATAACCAACAAAAACAGCAGTACCTGGGTGTATTGCGCCCCCGCGACTCTTTGGAGAGCGGGGGCTTTTTGTTTTTGACATATGATTGAAAAAATCAAATAGGGAACGGGGGGGGCGTATGGCGGAGTGGATGATCTGGTTCATTCTGGTGGGCGTTGTCATGATTCTTGAGATGTTCACCGGAACGTTCTACCTTCTGATGATCGGAATCGGCCTCGCCGCCGGCGGCACGGCCGCATTGGCCGGCGCTTCCGACGGCGCGCAATTGGTCGTGGCGGCGATTGTAGGCAGCATCGCGACTTACGGTCTGAGGCGCAGCAAGTGGGGAAGAACAGCGAGGCGAGAGGCTGCACGCGATCCGAATGTCAATCTCGACATCGGTCAGACGCTTGTCGTCGACGCTTGGTCCGGCAATGCTGGCGAAGCGAGAACTGCGCGCGCTACTTACCGGGGAGCGCAGTGGGATGTGGAGCTTGAGCACGGCGCCCGCGCACAGCCGGGAATGTTTGTCATCCGCGAAGTAAGAGGAAGTCGTCTCATCGTCGCAAATAGCGACAAATAACAAGAAAGGACGGGTAGTGGAAATGAGTTTTGGAACCCTCAGTCTGGTGATTTTTATTGTCGCGGTGGTATTCGTTGTCAAGACCATTAATGTGGTGCCGCAACAGCATGCATGGGTGGTGGAGCGCTTGGGCAAGTACCACGCGACGCTTGGCCCGGGACTCAACATCGTGCTTCCCTTTATCGATCGCATCGCCTACAAGCATTCGCTCAAGGAAATTCCACTCGATGTGCCCAGCCAAGTCTGCATCACCAAGGACAATACGCAACTGCAGGTTGACGGGATCCTGTATTTTCAGGTGACCGATGCGATGCGCGCATCCTACGGTTCTTCGAACTATATCGCGGCGATTACACAGTTGGCGCAGACGACGCTGCGCTCAGTCATAGGACGGCTGGAACTCGACAAGACATTTGAAGAGCGCGACTACATCAACAAGGCGATCGTCAATGCGATCGATGAATCGGCCGCAAACTGGGGCGTCAAAGTGCTGCGCTATGAGATCAAGGATCTGACGCCGCCGAAAGAGATCCTGCATGCCATGCAGGCGCAGATCACCGCAGAGCGGGAAAAGCGCGCATTGATCGCAGCATCGGAAGGGCGCAAGCAGGAGCAGATCAACATCGCGAGTGGCGAACGCGAAGCGGCTATTGCGAGATCGGAAGGTGAAAAACAGGCCGCGATCAATCGTGCACAAGGGCAGGCAGCAGCGATTCTTTCCATCGCCGAAGCAAGTGCGGAAGCCTTGCGCAAGACGGCTGCGGCAATCCGCGAACCCGGCGGTTCAGACGCAGTCAACCTGAAGGTGGCCGAGCAATACGTGAGCGCCTTCTCGCAACTCGCCAAGACCAATAATTCCATCATTGTTCCGGCCAACATGAGCGACATCAGCGGGCTGATTGCAAGTGCCATGCAGGTTGTGAAGTCGCAGCAGAAAGCGTAATGCTGCGCCGGTCGGAGACTCAGCGTCGATTCTGCTTCAGGATGGTTTGCTGCTCGCGCTGCCAGTCGCGCTGTCTTTCGCTCTCGCGCTTGTCGTGCTGCTTCTTGCCTTTGGCCAGGCCGATCTCGCATTTGATCCGGCCCTTGGCGAAGTGCATGTTGATTGGAACCAGCGTGTATCCGGCGCGCTCGACTTTGCCGATCAGTTTCTTGATTTCTTCTGCATTCAGCAGCAACTTGCGTGTGCGGACGGGATCCGGATTGATGTGGGTGGAAGCGGCAGATAGCGGGCTGATGTGGGCGCCGAACAAGAAGACCTCTCCCTGGCGCACGATGACGTAGGCTTCCTTCAACTGAACGCGTCCGGCGCGAATCGCCTTGACTTCCCATCCCTCCAAAACCATACCTGCTTCGAAGCGTTCCTCGATGAAGTAATCGTGGAAGGCTTTTTTATTGTCAACAATGCTCATGAATGTGGGAAACAGGACAGGTCAGTTAAAATTCTAAGTTCGTATTTTATCAAACGGATTATTTTCAATGGCTGTCGTACATAAGTCCGTATTGCTTGGGTATAGCGCCGAGCAGATGTTTGCGCTCGTTAGCAACTTCGAGGACTATCCGAAGTTTCTTCCATGGTGCGGCGGCGCTCAAGTGAAGCATCAAGATGGCGACCAGGTGATCGCGTCGATGACGATCAATTACCATGGCGTCAAGCAATCCTTTTCGACGGAGAATACGAATACACCTCCGACTTCGATCAAGATGGTGCTGATTGAGGGACCTTTCAAGCATCTCAACGGAACGTGGACCTTCAAACCCTTGCGATCGGACGCCTGCAAGATCGAATTCGACTTGGAATATGAATTTTCCAGCAAGATGCTGGAGCAGATCATCGGCCCGGTATTCAACATGATCGCGAACAGTTTCGTTGATTCCTTTTGCAAGCGGGCGGAGACGGTGTATGACTGACATCCGCGTGCAGGTTTGCTACGCAAGGCCGGAATCGCATCACATGCGGGAGCTGGATGTGCGTGAAGGTGCGACATTGCAATTCGCCATAGAGCAGAGCGGCATGCTGCGCGACTTGCCGGAAATCGACCTTGCCGTCTGCCGCGTTGGTGTGTATGGGAAGCTGAAGGCCTTGGACACTGTCCTGCGTGATGGCGATCGCGTCGAAATCTACCGGCCGCTGATTGCCGATCCCAAGGAATCCCGTCGCAAGCGGGCCGTAAAAAAGGAAGAGGCGAAGAACCGCTGAGCGGTCTTCATCCCTGGACAGGTCGCACTCTTATTTGCATTCGGAGAGTACTTTTTGAGCATCGCTTCGCTCCTGTGCGCGTTGCTCATCTGTCAAGAACGTGCGTTCCCCATTCTTGTCGACGCGAGCCATACGGCCGCCGGCGTCCAGCGTACGAAGATAATCCCGTGCGTGTTCGCACCGCTTGGCCTTCTCAGACGCGACCCGGGCTTCGTCTGCGGCTTTCTTCTCTTTTTCCGCTTGCTCGGTCATCCGCTTGCGAAATTCTGCGTTTTTCTCCGCGATGGTCAACTCGGGCTTGGCCGACGACGTAGCCGGGGCTGCATTTTCGGCTGGCGTTGTTGCCGGGATCGTGCCGCCTCTCGGCTGTTTCAGGATGCGATTCGCCGGGACGGAAGCCGGCGGCGGCATGTCCGAGAATTGCTTGATGCCTCGCTCATCAAGCCACACATATTGCGCGAACGCGGCGCCGCTCAGGGAGATCGTTGTCATGGCGATCGCCGAGGCGGCCAGGTGTCGAAGTGAAAAACGGATCATTGGTATCCTTGCACCAGAAACATAGTGTGGATTTCGCCATGCTTTGACGGGGATGTCAATCAACGAGAGGGGAGATTTCGTCTAAAAAAGTACGCAAAAACAACGTGTTCCGTGGATTACTGTATAATCCGCTTTTGCGCCTATAGGAATCACTATGCGTCTACTCCAAAAAGCACTCACATTCGATGACGTGCTGCTCGTCCCGGCACATTCGGACATTCTCCCCAAAGACACCTCCCTGAAAACGCGCCTGACGCGCAACATCACCCTGAATATTCCGCTGCTGTCGGCCGCGATGGATACGGTCACCGAAGCGCGGTTGGCAATCGCGATGGCGCAGGAGGGCGGCATAGGCATTATTCACAAGAATCTCAAGCCGAAAGATCAGGCCCGCGAGGTCGCAAAGGTCAAGCGTTTCGAGTCCGGCGTGGTACGTGATCCGATCACGATTCCGCCGACCACGCGCATTCGCGACGTGATCGCGCTGTCCGAGCAGCATGGCATCAGCGGTTTTCCGGTCGTCGAAGGCAAGACCGTAGTCGGCATCATCACCAACCGCGACCTGCGATTTGAAGAAGAGCTGGATGCGGAAGTGCGTGCCAAGATGACGCCGCGTGAAAGCCTGGTGTACGTGAAGGAAGGCGCAGGGCTTACCGAAGCCAAGCGGCTGATGAACAAGCACCGCCTGGAGCGCGTGATCGTGGTGAATGACGCATTTGAGCTGCGCGGCCTGATCACGGTGAAGGACATTCAGAAAGCGACCTCGCATCCGAATGCCTGCAAGGACGAACACGGAAAGCTGCGCGTGGGTGCAGCGGTTGGCGTCGGTGCCGACAATGACGAGCGCATCGACCTGCTGGTGAAAGCCGGTGTGGACGTGATCGTGGTCGATACGGCGCATGGCCATTCGAGAGGCGTGCTTGAGCGCGTCAAGTGGGTGAAAACACATTATCCGCAGGTGGACGTCATTGGCGGCAATATTGCTACCGCTGCAGCGGCGTTGGCCTTGGCCGAGCATGGCGCGGACGGCGTCAAGGTGGGCATCGGCCCGGGTTCGATCTGCACGACGCGTATTGTGGCCGGCGTAGGCGTGCCGCAAATCACGGCAATTTCCAACGTTTCCGACGCTCTCAAGTCGAGCGGCATTCCCTGTATCGCTGACGGAGGCATCCGCTTCTCCGGCGACATCTCCAAGGCCTTGGCCGCGGGCGCCTCCAGCGTCATGATGGGCAGCATGTTTGCCGGCACTGAAGAAGCGCCGGGCGAAGTGATTCTGTATCAGGGCCGTAGCTACAAGTCTTATCGTGGCATGGGCAGCTTGGGGGCGATGAGCGAAGGTTCGGCGGATCGATACTTCCAGGATTCGGCGAGCAATGCCGACAAGCTGGTCCCGGAGGGCATCGAAGGCCGCGTTCCTTACAAGGGCAGTGTGTTGGCGATCCTGTATCAGCTGGTCGGAGGCGTACGCTCGTCGATGGGTTATTGCGGCTGTGCGACGATTGATGAATTCCGCGAGAAGGCCGAGTTCGTCGAAATTACGTCGGCAGGCATGCGCGAGTCGCATGTGCATGACGTGCAGATCACGAAAGAAGCGCCGAACTACCGTGCGGAATGATCTCCGCATGTATTCAACGGTATGACACGCGTGGATAGCACCAAGCACACAGACACATCGATACTGCGACCAGAGCAGGCCGATGTTCTGAATGGTGATGTCGACCAGCAGATGCTGAGGATCAGCCGCATAGGCAAGACTCTGTTCGATGTGGCGAACTGCGTGATCAGATTTGGAGATACGCCGCCGGTTTTTCCCGACGGCGTACGGTCCATCGAATCGATCGAGACCGCTTTTTGCTACGGCATGTCGCTCCAGGACGAGCCGGTAGTGGCGCCGGATACGCGCAGTCATTCGCTGCTCGGCCAGCATCGGGCAGTCACTGGCGCGCCGTATATACGCTTTTACGCTTCGCATCCGGTTTATAACGGCGACAAGGCGCTGGTTGGCAGCATCAACCTGGTTGATTATGCGCCGCGGCCCGCGTTTCGCGAACGAGATATTCAGTTGCTTGCGGACCTGGCTGCGCTGGTGGAGCGCGAATTGCATCTCCGCCTGATCAATGCATCGCAGCTGGATCTGCAGAAGAAGAACAAGAACCTTCGGCGCAAGTCGCTGATCGACCCCTTGATCGGCACCTGGAACCGGGGTGCAATCATGCGCATCCTGACGATCGAGGCGGTCCGCTGCGACAAGGCCGGCGTGCCGTTGTCGCTGATCGTTGCCGATCTTGATTTTTTCAAGAAGATCAACGACACATACGGACACCCGGCGGGCGACACCGTGCTCGTCAAGGTCGCCAGCCGCTTGCGTTCCTGCATCCGCCCTCAGGAAGCGTTGGGGCGCTACGGCGGCGAAGAGTTCCTGATCGTGTTGCCAGGATCGTCCCATTCGACGGCAATGGCCGTGGCGGAGCGGATGCGGCTTGCGATTGTGTCGCAGCCGGAGGTGATCGGTGGCACGACGCTGAATCTGACGATCAGCGCGGGCGTTGCCTCCACGGACTTGTTCCCGACTGCGACAACAGAAGAATTGATCAGCCGAGCCGATATGGCGCTGTATGCCGCGAAAGACGCGGGGCGCAATCGGGTAGTCAAGGCGACTCCAGATTTATCCTGATTTTTTATTCGCACTCCATGCACTCTAAAATTCTCATTCTCGATTTCGGTTCCCAGGTAACTCAGCTGATCGCGCGCCGCGTGCGCGAGGCCGGCGTGTTCTCCGAGGTTTTTCCCTTCGATGTCAGCGATGACTTCGTGCGCAACTATGGCGCGGCCGGCATTATCTTGTCGGGCGGACCGAATTCGGTGACCGAGGGCGATACGCCGCGCGCGCCGCAATCGGTTTTCGAGATCGGCGTGCCGGTGCTCGGCATCTGCTACGGAATGCAGACCATGGCCGAGCAACTGGGCGGCAAGGTTGAAAGTGGCAAGGTGCGCGAGTTCGGTTATGCAGAGATTCGGGCGCGTGGACATACGTCGCTGCTGAATGGCATCAGCGACTTCGTGACGCCGGAAGGCCACGGCATGCTGAAGGTGTGGATGAGTCACGGCGATAAAGTCAACGAGATGCCGCCCGGCTTCAAACTGATGGCGTCGACCGATAATTGTCCGATCGCCGGCATGGCCGACGAAGAGCGGAAGCTGTATGCAGTGCAATTCCACCCGGAAGTAACGCACACGCAGCAGGGCAAAGCGATCCTCAGCCGTTTCGTCCACGAGATTTGCGGATGCAAGGCGGACTGGAACATGCCCGATTACATCTCGGAGGCGGTCGAGGCGATTCGCAAGCAGGTCGGCAATGACGAGGTCATTCTCGGCTTGTCGGGCGGCGTTGACAGCAGTGTCGCAGCGGCCTTGATTCATCGCGCCATCGGCGATCAGTTGACCTGCGTGTTCGTTGATCACGGCTTGCTCCGGCTCGATGAGGGCAAGATGGTGATGAACATGTTCGGCAAGAACCTGGGCGTGAAGGTCATCCATGTCGATGCGACCGAGCAGTTCATGGGCAAGCTGGCCGGCGTTTCCGATCCGGAAGCTAAACGCAAGATCATCGGGCGCGAGTTTGTCGAAGTGTTCCAGGCCGAAGCCGGCAAGCTGAAAAATGCGAAGTGGCTGGCGCAGGGCACAATCTATCCGGACGTGATTGAGAGCGCCGGCAAGGGCAAGAAAACGGCGCATACCATCAAGAGTCATCACAATGTCGGCGGCTTGCCGGAGACGCTCAACCTCAAGCTGCTGGAACCGCTGCGCGAATTGTTCAAGGATGAGGTGCGTGAACTCGGCGTTGCACTCGGCCTGCCCCATGATATGGTGTATCGCCATCCGTTCCCGGGACCGGGGCTGGGCGTGCGCATCCTGGGTGAAGTGAAGAAAGAATACGCGGATCTGCTACGCCGCGCCGACGCAATCTTCATCGAGGAATTGCGTGCGACAAAGGACGAGGAAGGCAAATCCTGGTACGACAAGACCAGCCAGGCATTCGCGGTATTCCTGCCGGTGAAATCTGTGGGCGTGATGGGCGATGGCCGCACCTATGAGTACGTCGTCGCATTGCGTGCGGTACAGACGCAGGATTTCATGACCGCGCACTGGGCGCACTTGCCGCACGAGTTGCTGGGCAAGGTTTCCAATCGCATTATCAATGAAGTGCGCGGTCTCAATCGCGTGGTGTACGACATTTCCGGAAAACCGCCGGCGACGATCGAGTGGGAATGACATACAGCGTCAAGGAAATCTTCTACACGCTGCAGGGGGAAGGAACGCATGCCGGACGTCCTGCAGTATTTTGCCGGTTCACCGGATGTAATTTGTGGACCGGCAGGGAGAGCGATCGCGCCTCTGCCATATGCAAGTTCTGTGACACGGATTTCGTCGGCACCGACGGTGAGTTGGGCGGGAAGTTCAAGGACAGCGAGAGCCTCGCGCAAACCATTGATGCTCTCTGGCCGGCAAGTTATGCGGCAAGCAAGTTCGTTGTGTTTACCGGCGGCGAGCCGCTGCTTCAGCTGGACGATGCGCTGATCAGAAGCATGCACGATCACGGCTTCGAGATCGCCATTGAAACCAATGGCACCTTGCCGGTACCGGCAGGCGTCGACTGGATCTGCGTCAGTCCGAAAATGGGTTCAGAGCTGTGCGTACGCAAGGGAAGCGAGCTGAAGGTCGTCATCCCGCAGGACGGGCAGTCGCTTGCCGACTACGAATCGCTGGAGTTCGAGCATTTTTACGTGCAGCCGATGGCCGGCCCCGACCTTGAACGCAATACCCGGCTTGCGATTGAAATCTGCAAGGCGCACCCGAAGTGGAAGCTGAGCCTGCAAACGCATAAGCTGCTTCAAATACCCTGATTATCATGTTGACCATTACCCGCAAGCTGGAATTTGATGCCGGTCATCGCATTCCCGATCATAAGAGCCAGTGCCGCAATTTGCACGGGCACCGCTACACGCTCGAAATCACGCTCGTTGGCTCCGTGATTCAGGAAGAGGGCAGTTCCGACAACGGCATGATCATGGACTTTTCCGATGTGAAAGCATTGGCAAAGCAACATCTGGTCGATGTCTGGGACCACGCCTTCCTCGCGTACGAGAAGGACACTGTTGTGCGGGAATTCCTGGAATCGCTTCCGGGACATAAAACGGTCATCATCAGCAGCATTCCGACCGTAGAGAATCTCGCGCAGACCGCATTCAATATTCTCAAGGCCGCATACCAGGACCGTTATGGAACGGGCTTGCGGCTGCATAAGCTGGTCCTGCACGAAACCCCCAATTGCTGGGCCGAAATCACTGACGACTGAAACTTCATGCAAGAGTCCGTCTACATGCAATTAGCGATCTCGCAAGCGCACAATGCCTGGGCCTTGGGCGAGGTTCCGGTCGGTGCGATCGTCGTGAAGGACGGCGAGGTGATTGCGACCGGATTCAATCAGCCGATCGGAACGCATGATCCGACCGCGCATGCGGAGATCATGGCCTTGCGGGCGGCGTCGGCAATTCTCGGAAACTATCGGCTTCCCGGCTGCGAGCTCTACGTGACGCTTGAGCCATGCGCCATGTGTTCCGGCGCAATGATGCATGCGCGACTGGCGCGCGTGGTGTTCGGGGCGTCCGATCCGAAGACGGGCGCCTGCGGCTCTATCGTCAACCTGTTCGAGCAGGAAAAACTCAATCATCACACCGAAGTGGTCGGCGGCGTGCTCGCGGACGAGTGCGGTGCGCTGCTAAGAGAGTTCTTTGCCGAGCGTCGGCGCACCACGCAGCGCGCCATCGATTCCGCCCTGGAATCGGACAAGACCTGACATTGTCCCGCGTTCGTGCTCCGGCAGAGTTCCCGGCGCTCGTGTACAGTAATCGGTAATCTTCAAACACCCACCTTCGTGTGGTGTTCTTATCATGATGCGACAGAGAAAACTGATTTTGAAGCAATCCGATCAGAAGCGTCGCCCCCCTGCGGACAATGAATTGCATGAAGTGCAAGCTCCCAGCTGGCTTCTGCTCGCGCTCGAAGGGCGCGCGGCCTGGGAGTTTGGTGCGTCGCTGGTTGCGGCGCCCCTGCTCAAGAGCGTACCGAAGGGAGACGGCCATCCGGTGCTGGTATTTCCGGGACTGGTGACGGGAGATTTTTCCACCCTGGTATTACGGAATTACATCGAGCAGTGTGGTTATGTCCCCTATGCATGGGAGCAAGGGTTGAATCTCGGCCCTCGCCCCGGCGTGATCGAACGTTGCGTGGAGCGCGTGCAGTCTCTGCGTCAACATCACAAAGCGCCGGTGAGCCTGGTCGGCTGGAGCCTGGGAGGCATCTACGCACGCGAGATCGCGAAACAGATTCCCGACGATGTACGCATGGTGGTTACGCTAGGCACGCCATTTGCAGGCAATCCGAAAGCGAACAACGCTTGGCGGCTCTATGAGATGGCCAGCGGGCAAAGCATAGAAAGCGATCTGCGCACGGTGCATCTGCACAAGGCCCCGCCGGTGCCGACAACATCGATCTATAGCAGGACCGATGGCGTTGTCGCGTGGCGCTGCAGCGTGGAGCGTGAATCCGAACGCTCCGAGAACATCGAGATTCATGCAAGCCATCTTGGCATGTGCATGAACCCGACGGCCTTGTACGCCGTTGCAGATCGACTCGCGCAAGCACACGGCGACTGGAAGCGCTTCGACGCGAACGGGCTGAACGGAGTGAAGAAATTGTTGTACCGAAGCGCAAAATAGCGAAGGGAAATTCGACTTGCCTACAATTCAAGCAAATGGCATCAAGCTGGCCTACGATCTGCAGGGCGATCCGAAAGGCGAGCCGATCCTGCTGATCGCCGGGCTCGGGCTGCAGCTGATTTCATGGCCTGATGCGTTTTGCAAAGGATTGACCGATCAGGGATTTCGCGTCATCCGTTTCGACAATCGCGATAGCGGCCTGTCGAGCAAGATGGATCACTTCGGCAAACCCGATCTGCATTTCGCGTTTTTCAAAACCCTGTTTCACATGCCCCTGTTCAGCGGCTACACCTTGTATGACATGGCAAAGGACGGAACCTGTCTGCTGGACGAACTCGGCATCGAAAAAGCCCACATCGTCGGCGCATCCATGGGCGGAATGATTGCGCAGATCATCGCGGCGCGCTATCCGCATCGTGCATTGACGCTTACCTCGATCATGTCCACCAGCGGTCGCCCGGGCTTGCCGGGGCCGGCATTGGAGGCGAACAAAGCCTTGTTTTCGCGTCCGGACAACCCGCGCGACATCAACAGCGTAATCGATCATTTCGTCAAGATGTTCAAGGTGATCGGCAGCCCCTCATATCCGACTCCCGATGAAGAATTGCGCAAGAGGGTGACCGCAAGCGTGCGGCGTAACGTGAGCGTGAGCGGAACGGCGCGCCAGATCATGGCTGTGGCGTCGTCCGGTGACCAGGGAGCGCTGCTGCGAACCGTCAAAACGCCGACGCTGGTCATCCACGGAACTGACGATCCTCTGGTGCCGGTCGCCTGCGGACGCGATACGGCGCGCTTGGTGTCGGGTTCGATCTTGCATGAGATCGAGGGGATGGGACATGATTTCCCGCCGGCGCTGGATGGTGTATTGTCCGGATTGATTGTGGCGCATTGCAAAGGCGAATTGGAGCCGGAGGCGCGCCGCGCGTGAAGGATTCACTTTCTGGACAGGCGATGGGAGCAGAACAAGATCTTTCCGGCATCACGGTGGCGATCGTCGCGCCGGGAGGCTATGCGGCGGATGTGAATGCGGTGGAGCGCGCCACGAAGCGTCTGGAAGCATGCGGATGCCGGGTGCGCAATTTCTACAATGCCTCGGCAATCCATCAGCGCTTCGGCGGCACGGATGCCGGACGCCTGGCGCAGTTGCATGCGGCGGCATCCGACCCCGATGTGCAGATTGTCCTCGCGCTGCGCGGCGGCTATGGCATGTCGCGATTATTGCCGGCGCTGGATTTCACCGCATTGGCGACAAGCAGGAAACTGTTTGTCGGGCACAGCGACTTCACCGCACTGCAGATGGGATTGCTGTCGCACAGCGGTGGGATCAGCTTCGCGGGGCCGATGATCTGCGACGATTTTTCGCGCGAAGAGACGAGCACGTTCACGCTGACGAATTTCTGGCAGTGCGTCACCAGCCAGACCCATACCCTGCGCTTTGAAGGCGAGGGAAATCCGGCCCTCGATGTGTCCGGGATTCTATGGGGCGGCAACCTGACCATGCTCGCGCATCTCGCCGGAACGCCATACATGCCGCGCATCGCGGATGGCATCCTGTTCATCGAGGACGTCAATGAGCATCCGTACCGGGTAGAACGCATGCTGCTGCAACTCTTCCACGCCGGATTGCTGAATCAGAAGGCAATCGTGCTGGGTGATTTTTCCAGTTACCGCTTGACCGAGTATGACAATGGCTATGATTTCGCAGCCATGCTTGCCTACCTGCGAGAGCGTCTGGGCGTTCCGATACTGACGGGTCTCCCGTTCGGGCATACGCGCGACAAAGCGACCCTGGCGGTCGGCTGCGAGGCACACTTGCGTTCGAATGGGCAAGCAGTATCGCTCACGATGTCAGGTTACCCCTTCCTATCGCCGGCCGCCTGAAGGGCCGACCAGAAATTTTGCGCGCAGCGCGAGACTATCGCCATGCGCCAGATAGGCCAATCCGGGTTGGCCCGGCATGTGAAAAGCATCGATCGGATGGGTGATCGGTTCAAGGCAAAAATAATCGCGGCCCGGCGGCCGATAGAGCAAGGTGTAGCCGTTACAGTCGGGCATGACCATCGTGAGTGACAACCCTCGATCGGGATAATCGATCAGTGCCTTGCCGTTCCAGCCGGTATAGCAGTTGTCGATCATCGGGCCGTCGAGCGACGACAGCATGTTGTAGTCCCATGTGGGCGGAAATAAGGTCGCATGCTCAACAGGAATCGGATCGTCACCGGACAGCCAGACACCCTCGGCTTTGAACTGCAGGCGGGTCCGGTCATTTCGGACGAAGTAGGGATGCAGCCCGAGGCCGAAGGGTAAAGACTCATGGCCGGTGTTGGTAACGGTCAGATCGATTTGCAGGCCGTCCGGGAGCAGCAAAAAGGTTTGCGTGCTGCGATAGTGATAGGGGCTTCGGTCGAAGCCGCGCGATTCAAGCGTCAGCTTTATACGGTCTTGCGCATGCTCGCTCATCTGCCAGGCTTGCAGCCAGCCGTCTCCATGGATCGGATAATGCTCTTCGGCCCGGTTGGCATGGATCGCATACATGCGGCCTTCATGTTCGAAGCCGCCTTGCGTCATCCGGTTGGACCACGGCACAAGTGGAAAACATGCCAGTGTGTAGCGATCTACGGAGGCGCCATCCCACGGCCGGAACAAGGATATCCATCCATCGCCGGTCTTCCATTCCCAGGCGGTAACGCTACCTCCCAGTTCGGGCGCCAATTGCAGGCGTTGTGTTTCCGATTCCTGCGAAACAAGTTGGGTGCTCATGGCTGGCTGCGCTATCCACGAAAGAAGTTGGCGGGGACGCCGGCGACGTCCATGTCTAGCGCAAATAGACCGCCCGCGAGCGGTTCGCGTTCCCGTTGCTGCGGCGACAGACCGGTTGCGGCTGTGGTGATGTACAGCGTTCTCAATTCAGAACCGCCGAATGCGCAACTGCTGACTTGGCTGCATGGCAGCTCGATTGACCGCAATACCTTGCCAGCCGGATCGTGACAAGTCAGTTTGCCGGCGCCCCAATGCGCAATCCACAGACTGCCTTCTGCATCGGTGGTCATGCCATCAGGCGATCCTTCTTCTCCACCGAATTGCAGGAATAAGCGCTTGTTGGATAGCGCGCCGGATTCGGGGTCGCAATCAAACGCGAATACCCGGCCGTTGACGCTGTCGTTGTGGTACAGGGTACGGCCATCCGCAGACCAGGCCGGGCCGTTAGTGACGATATAGCCGCTATCCATGCGGACGCAGATCAGATCCGGCGTCAAACAGTAGAGTGAGCCGGTCGGTTGTCTGGCCGCGAAGTCCATCGTGCCAGCCCAGAAGCGGCCGAGGCGATCGCACTTTCCGTCGTTGAAGCGATTGGCCGGCAGCTCTGCCTCGACATCGAGCAGCGGCGTCAGCGCTTCGGTATTCGGATTGAATGTGGCGAAGCGATGGCGCTGTGTGATGATCAAACCGTCCTCTGCCGCGCGCTCCGCGACGGCGGATATCTCCTGGTCGAACTGCCAGGTGCGCTGTCCTTCTTTCGCCGAGTAGCGATGCAGGCAATGACTCAGGATATCGACCCAGTAGAGCGATTGTTCTCGGACCGACCATAGCGGGCCTTCACCGAGTTCGGCATGTGCGTTCCATACGCATTCCGGGGCGTTCATGGCTGCCTCCGTCAATGCGATTCGCGCGGCACTGGCGCGCCGCTCTTCCCGACGAGGAAGTCGAGGTCCGCACCGAGATGCGCCTGTTGCACATGATCGACATACAGCCTGGCATAGCCGCGTGCGGGCATCGGCGGTGGCACCCATTCGGCCTTGCGACGCTGCAGTTCCTCATTGCTGACTTCGAGATGCAGGCTGCGCTCGCCGACGTCCAGTTGCACCATGTCGCCCTCGCGCACCAACGCCAGCGGACCGCCGATGGCGGCCTCGGGCGAGGTGTGGAGCACCACGGTGCCGTATGCAGTCCCGCTCATGCGCGCATCCGAAATGCGCACCATGTCGGTGATACCCTTTTCAAGGATCTTCTTTGGCAGGGGCATGTTGCCGACTTCCGCCATGCCCGGATAGCCGCATGGACCGCAGTTCTTCAAGACCATCACACAGGTCTCGTCGATATCGAGCGCCGGGTCGTCGATCCGGTTGCGCAAGTCTTCGATCGAGTCGAACACCACCGCGCGTCCGCGATGCTTGAGCAAGTGCGACGACGCGGCAGACGGTTTGATCACCGCGCCATCGGGAGCGAGATTGCCTTTGAGGATGGCAATGCCGGCGTTTTCCTTGAAGGGTTGATCGATACTCTTGATGACATCGCGGTTGTAGCAGGGCGCGTCCTCGATGTTTTGCCCCAGCGATCTGCCATTCACGGTCAGCACGTTCAGATGCAGCAGATGCCGGATCTCGTTCATCACCGCGGGAAGGCCGCCGGCATAATAAAAATCTTCCATCAGATAGTGGCCGGACGGCTGGAGGTTGACCAGGCAGGGCATGCCTTTTCCGATACGATCCCAATCTTCGAGCGTGAGGTCGATGCCGACCCTCCCGGCGATTGCCAGCAGGTGCACCACCGCGTTGGTCGATCCGCCGATGGCCGCATTGACCCGGATGGCATTTTCGAAGGCTTCGCGCGTGAGGATCTTGTCCATGCCGAGATCCTCTTCCACCATTTGCACGATGCGTCGTCCGCTCAACTGCGCAAGGCGATTGCGCCGCGTGTCGGGCGCGGGAACGGCCGCATTGCCGGGCAGCGACATGCCGAGCGCTTCCACCATGCTGGCCATCGTCGAGGCCGTGCCCATGGTCATGCAATGCCCTGCGGAGCGATTCATGCAAGCTTCCGCCTCGCTGAACTCCTGCTGCGTCATCAAGCCGCCGCGCACCATTTCCGACATCATCCAGACACCGGTGCCGGAGCCGATGTCCTTGCCGCGAAACTTTCCGTTCAACATCGGCCCGCCTGAAATGCCTATGGTCGGCAGTCCGCAACTTGCGGCACCCATCATCAAGGCGGGCGTGGTCTTGTCGCAGCCCATCAACAGGACGACGCCGTCAATCGGGTTGCCGCGTATCGATTCTTCGACATCCATGCTGGCAAGGTTGCGAAACAGCATTGCCGTCGGACGCAATTGCGTTTCTCCGAGAGACATCACGGGGAACTCCAGCGGGAATCCGCCTGCCTCAAGTACACCGCGTTTGACAAATTCAGCCAACTCGCGGAAGTGGCTGTTGCACGGAGTTAATTCGGACCAGGTATTGCAGATGCCGATGATCGGCCGGCCATCCACTTCGTCTTGTGGATGTCCCGCTTTCAAGGTCCAGCTCCGGTGCACGAAGCCGTCGCGGTCCTGCTTTTCAAACCATGCCTGGCTGCGACGATAGGTTTTTTGGATGGTCATGACAGGGTCTAGAGGAGGGGTTTCGACTCAGAATCAATATTGATTGACCATCGAATCGAAAGTTCAGGAGAAAAATGATGTCCGGAGAAGGTGGATTGGCGACGTTCGACAGCTTGAAGGGGAAACGCGTTTTCGTGACCGGCGGCGGCTCAGGCATTGGAGAAAGTATCGTCACGGCATTTGCCGAGCAGGGCGCGAAGGTTGCGTTCGTCGATATCGCGGTGGAAGCGAGCCTTGCGCTGTGTGAAAGACTGGCAGTCGCGGGACGCGAGAAACCGGTCTTTCGCGAATGCGATATCCGCGATATCCCGGCCCTGCAAAAGGTGATGCAATCGGTAGCCGGGGACATCGGCGACTTCGATATTCTGGTCAACAATGCGGGCAATGATCAGCGGCACACGCCGGAAGAAGTCACGGTGGATTTCTGGAACGATCGCGTCGCCATCAATCTGCGGCCCATGTTCTTCACTTGCCAGGCGGTGATCGAGGGGATGAAGAAGCGCGGCGGTGGGGCGATCATCAATCTCGGTTCCACCAGCTGGCATATCGCCAATGGCGGTTATCCGGTCTATACCACCACCAAGGCGGCGGTCAGCGGCTTGACGCGCGGTCTGGCGCGCGATCTCGGGCCCTACAATATTCGCGTCAATACGGTCACGCCCGGCTGGGTGATGACCGAGCGCCAGCTCAAGCTCTGGGTGGATGAAGAAGGTGAAAAGCTGATCGACCGCAGCCAATGCCTGAAGGGCAGGGTGATGCCTTGGCATGTGGCGCGCATGGTGCTGTTCCTTGCGTCCGACGATGCGGCGATGTGCAGCGCGCAGGAATATATCGTCGACGGCGGGTGGGCGTGATGCGTCGGGCGAACTTCAGTACGGGGCGAGACTGCTTCGCTCGCCAGCGCTGCAGGCAATACCGTTCGTTACATTGGACTTGCTCTTTGACTGCGCCAACATGACTCATCCGTCCACCAACCTGCTGGGCATCGACTGGGGCACCAGCAATCGACGCGCGTATCTCCTGGACCACGACGGCAAGATCGTACGGCAGCATAACGACGATGCGGGCATCCTGCACGTGGAAGGCGATTTTGAAGGTTCGCTGAAGAACTTGTTGCTGGCCCTGGGCGTGGAGCATGCCGATGTCGTGATGTCGGGCATGGTCGGCAGCCGCAACGGATGGCGTCAGGTTCCCTATCTGTCGGTGGACCAGCCTTTGTCGCATCTGCATCAGGCATTGATCGAGATCGCGACCGCAATTCCCGATGTGCGCTGCCGCATCGTGCCCGGCTACGAATTCATCGATGCGCAGGGCCTCCCGGACGTCATGCGCGGCGAGGAAACGCAGGTATTGGGTGCACTCGAGTTGAGTGCGTCCGGCGGCTGGTTTCTTTTGCCGGGTACGCACAGCAAATGGGTGCGGGTCGAGAACGGAAAAATCATCGAGCTGGTCACATACATGACCGGCGAGCTTTTTTCCCTGATGTCACATCACGGCACGCTGGCGAAGGTGATGACCGGCGAGCAGTCGGTGCCGGAAGCCTTCGCAGCCGGCGTGAGCGCGGCGCGTTACGGTGGTTTTACGCATATGGCGTTTTGCTGTCGTGCGCTGGTGGTGACAGATCGTATGCCCGCCGAGCATACCGCTTCCTATTTGTCCGGCCTGCTGATCGGGAGCGAACTGCATGAAATCCTGAAAAAGACCCATGGCGACATGCCGTCTCCCGTGCAGGTCATCGGCAGCCCCGCCTTGTCGTCGCGCTATCTCAGCGCGCTGGAACTGCTCGGTGTCGAAGCTCGCTCGTGGCAGCCGGACAGCGTCTACCTCGCGGCCTTGCGTGCGCTGTTCAACTTGAAAAGGTAAGCCATGATCGACTTGTTTCGTCCATTTCCCTGCCCCTTGATTGCCATCCTGCGCGGGCTGACGCCGGCAGAAGTTCCGAGCGTCGGACGTGTGCTG
This sequence comes from Herbaspirillum sp. ST 5-3, assembly GCF_004804275.1. Taxonomy (GTDB): domain Bacteria; phylum Pseudomonadota; class Gammaproteobacteria; order Burkholderiales; family Burkholderiaceae_D; genus Noviherbaspirillum. The sequence continues at coordinate 373,859 of NZ_STGI01000004.1, read as the reverse complement.
TTCGATGCCGGTTTTCGCATGCTGGAAGTGCCATTGAACCGTCCCGGCGCCATCGATGCAATACACGGACTGCTGCGTATTGCGCCCGATGATGCGCTCATCGGTGCAGGCACCGTATTGAGCGTGAGCGACGTCGATGCCGTCAAGGAAGCCGGCGGCCGATTGATTGTTTCCCCGCACTATGCGCCGGAAGTGATCTCGCACGCGGCAAGGCATGGAATGATCGCGCTACCCGGCGTGACAACGCCTACCGAGGCTTTCAATGCCTTGCAGGCCGGGGCGCACGGACTGAAGCTGTTTCCGGCCCAAATGATTTCGCCGGCAGCGGTAAAGGCAATCCGCGAGATTCTGCCCGTCGGGACGCCGCTGTTCCCGGTAGGCGGCGTTCAGCCGCATAACATGGCTGCCTACGTCGCGGCCGGTGCCACCGGCTTCGGAATCGGAGGCCAGCTTTATCAGCCGCGTGTTGATGAAATGACATTGAAGCGTTCAGCAGACGCCTTCATGGCCGCCCGCCATAGCCTTCTGCAAGGAGCTTGAACCCGGGTGACTCGGGAAAGCCGGTGTTGCTGCACCGCGAAATGGTAAAATGTCCGGTTTCGTTGTTCATCCCGCAAAAGGTTTTTTTCCGTGCTTTCCACCGCTAACATCACGATGCAGTTCGGCCCCAAGCCGCTGTTCGAAAACATTTCCGTCAAATTCGGCGAGGGCAATCGCTATGGCCTGATCGGTGCCAACGGTTGCGGCAAGTCGACCTTCATGAAAATCCTCGGCGGAGACCTGGAGCCGAGTGCCGGCAACGTCATGCTTGACCCGAATGAACGCCTGGGCAAGCTGCGCCAGGATCAATTCGCATTTGAAGACATGCGTGTCCTCGATGTCGTGATGATGGGGCATACCGAGATGTGGGCGGCAATGCAGGAGCGCGACGCAATCTATGCCAATCCCGACGCGACCGACGACGACTATATGCGCGCCGCCGACCTCGAAGCAAAGTTCGCGGAATATGACGGTTATACCGCCGAGGCACGTGCCGGCGAACTGCTGCTTGGCGTTGGTGTTTCGCTCGACCAGCATCAGGGGCCGATGAGCAACATCGCGCCCGGCTGGAAGCTGCGTGTCTTGCTTGCGCAGGCCCTGTTCTCCAATCCGGACATCCTGTTGCTGGACGAGCCGACCAACAACCTCGACATCAACACGATCCGATGGCTGGAAAACGTGCTCAATGATCGCAATTCGACGATGATCATCATCTCGCACGATCGCCACTTCCTGAATCAGGTGTGCACGCACATGGCGGACATGGACTACGGCACGCTGAAGATCTACCCGGGCAATTACGATGACTACATGCTGGCGTCGTCGCAGGCGCGCGCGCAGCAGGTCGCAGCCAATGCCAAAGCCAAGGAGCGCGTGGCGGAACTGCAGGACTTCGTGCGGCGCTTCTCGGCCAACAAGTCAAAGGCGCGCCAGGCCACTTCCCGCGCGAAGCAGATCGAAAAGATCAAGGTGGAAGACATCAAGCCGTCCAGCCGTCAGAACCCGTTCGTCCGTTTCGAAGGCGAGAAGAAGCTGCATCGTCTGGCGGTGGATGTGCAAGGGCTGGCGAAATCCTATGACCGCACGATCTTCAAGAATTTCAACATCCTGGTTGAGGCCGGCGAAAAGATTGCGATCATCGGTGCCAACGGCGCCGGTAAAACCACGCTGCTGCGCTGCATTGGCGGCACCGAAATAACCGGTCTGCAAGCCGATCATGGCAACGTGAAATGGGCTGAAAACGCGAATGTCGGTTACATGCCGCAAGATCCGACCGAGGAATTTGCCGCCGACAAGAACCTCACCGACTGGATGGGGCAATGGACCAAAGAGGGCGATGACGATCAGGCGGTGCGCTCGATCCTTGGCCGACTGCTGTTTTCCGGCGACGATGTGAAGAAGTCCGTCAAGGTCCTGTCCGGCGGCGAGAAAGGGCGCATGATGTATGGCAAGCTGATGCTGGGCCGGCACAACGTGTTGCTGATGGACGAGCCAACCAATCACATGGACATGGAATCGATCGAGTCGCTCAACATCGCTCTCGATAAATACGCCGGCACCTTGATCTTCGTATCGCACGACCGCGAGTTCGTGTCATCGCTGGCGACACGCATCCTTGAAGTGAAGGACGGCGAAGTGATCGACTTCCATGGTGGTTACGAAGAGTACCTCGCAAGCCAGGGCATCGAATAAGCGATGCAATGAAAAACGCAGCAGGGCGCAATGCCGCTGCTGCGTTTGCCATTCTGCTGAATTGAAGTCCTTATTCCGAGGACGTCCCGTTCAAGCCCGTGATCGTGGTTTGTGGAGGAACGGCCTCGCCAAGGTAGAGGAGTTGGTCCAGACGATCCCTCAGGCTGCGTGCCATTTCCTTGCCTTGCGCTTTGAGCACGGCTTCCAGGTATGGATTGCGTAACTGCCGAAATTCGTCGATCGAAGCAGCTTTTTCCACTTTCAGTTGCAAGGTATAGCCACGCAAGCCGATGGTGCTCTTGATGGTTTCGGTATAAAAATGATAAATCGCTTCGAACTGGCTTTGTCCCGCGGGCAGGACGCCGGCGCCGGGCGCCGGAGCGGCGGCAGGAGCTTGTGCTGGCGGGGCAACCGGAGCGGGTGCTGGGGCTGCAGTCACGACGCTTTGAATAAATCCGTTTTTCTCCAGCTCGGCGAGGCTTTCCGCATTCAGCCCGATGCCTGAAACTTTTTTCAGCAGCTCTTCACTGCTTTGCTTGCCGTCAATCATCACCAATAGCGTGCGCAGACGCGTCGCTAACTGGTGCTTCCGCGTAGCGATTTCCTCACGGCCCTTTTCCGTCTTGTCGAAAACGATGCTTGTCATAGGCTTTGTGTCCCCACCCGAAAATGCCATGTTGGATTTTCGTCTTTTGAGTGATTGCGCATGCGAAAACGACGCATGCAGAATTCCCGCCACCCAGATTATTCTTGATGGCAATTATGGAATTGCCTACTTATATTGAAATGGCTCAACTCGTTATTGATTTTTGTCAGACTAAGTATGCTACCTATTTGGTGCGACGTAAATATTTACCTGCGTCAAGTCGAAAAATAGAAACAAAACCCTCTTTAACATACGACCATCCTGTTGCGCCGTACAAACCGGGCGAATCAAGCTGCATAACTGCTTGAAAATCGCCTGTTGGCCCCAAGTTTTTTGTTTATCGGTCATACTCTTTCTTTTGTTGTCCTATTGGCTCGGGATTAGCGCTTCATATCATGCAGATTCAACCTATCAAAACCGTCGAATTCGAACGACCGGAAATGAATTCCGGCACAAGCTGCGTTGCCAACGCGTGGGCACGGGTGCCCGCAACGCCATCGCCCGCTGAAAAAGCTGCCCTCAAGGCGCGTATCAAACAGCTATTGATAGAACGACAAGCCGTTCTCGTCGCGCATTACTACGTTGATGCCGACTTGCAGGATCTGGCGGAAGAGACGGGCGGCTGCGTGTCCGATTCCCTCGAGATGGCGCGCTTTGGCCGGGATCATCCGGCCAAGACCCTGATCGTCGCCGGTGTGAAATTCATGGGCGAAACGGCAAAGATACTGAGCCCGGAAAAGACGATCCTGATGCCGGATCTGGACGCCACCTGTTCGCTCGACCTCGGCTGCCCGGCGGACGAGTTTGCTGCCTTTTGCGATGCGCATCCTGATCGCACGGTCGTGGTGTATGCCAATACCAGCGCAGCCGTGAAAGCGCGTGCCGACTGGATGGTCACGTCCTCGATCGGCTTGCAGATCGTCGAGTATCTGCACGCCCAGGGTAAAAAGATCTTGTGGGCCCCGGACAAGCACCTCGGCAGCTATATACAGAAGAAGACCGGCGCGGACATGCTGCTGTGGCAGGGCTCATGCCTGGTGCATGACGAGTTCAAGGGAATCGAGCTCGAGCTGTTGAAAAAGGAACATCCGAATGCCAAGGTGCTCGTGCACCCCGAATCGCCCGAAGCCGTCGTTGCACTGGCCGACGTTGTCGGGTCGACCTCGCAACTGATCGCCGCCGCACAGACCCTGGACGCGGAAGAATTCATTGTCGCAACGGACAACGGCATCCTGCACAAAATGAAAATGGCTGCGCCCGGCAAACGCTTCATCGACGCGCCGACCGCAGGCAATAGCGCGACCTGCAAGAGCTGCGCGCATTGCCCGTGGATGGCAATGAACGGACTGCAGAATCTGGCCGATGTGCTGGAGTCGGGCAAGAACGAAATCCACGTCGATCCCGAAGTTGGTCGCAAAGCCTACGTCTGCATTGACCGCATGCTGACGTTCGCAGCACAACTGAAAGCCAATGTCCGACCGAGTAGCGACTTGGCGAAAGAACAAAAACTGTTTGCGGGGATTGGACCGGCATGAGCACATTACAAAATCCGTTTGCGCCGTTCGACGCGCTGCTTGCGGGCGCCTTTGAATCCAACATTCAGGCCGCACTGACAGAAGACGTTGGCACCGGCGACGTCACCGGCAAACTGGTACCGGAAAACGAGTGGGTCAAGGCGCGTGTCGTCGTGCGTGAATCCGCCGTATTGTGCGGAGCGCCATGGTTCGAGGGTGTGATGACGCAACTCGACCCGCGCATTCGCATTGATTGGCGGTATCCGGAAGGCGCGGTGATGACGAAAGACAGCGAGGTGTGTGCGATCGAAGCTCCGGCGCGCGCCTTGCTGACTGCGGAGCGTACGGCATTGAATTTCTTGCAGCTTCTGTCAGGTGTGGCGACGGCGACGCGGCAGTATGTGGATGTGGTGGACGGCACGCGCGCCTCGATTCTCGACACGCGCAAGACGCTCCCCGGTTTGCGTCTGGCACAGAAATACGCGGTCCGTGTCGGCGGCGGAAAGAACCAGCGCATGGCCCTCTACGATGGCATTCTGATCAAGGAAAATCATATTGCGGCCGCCGGCGGCATCACCCAGGCAATGCGTGCCGCGCAGGCCTTGAATGCAGGTGTATCGATTCAGATTGAGGTTGAGAACCTGACGGAACTGGAAGACGCATTGGCGGCAGGCGCGACTTCAATCCTGCTCGACAATTTCACGCTGGAGATGATGCGCGAAGCCGTGAAACGAACCGACGGCAAGGCTGTTCTGGAAGCCTCCGGCGGGATCAATATGAACACGGTTCGTGCGATTGCAGAGACGGGCGTCGACCGGATTTCGATCGGCAGCCTGACCAAGGATGTGCGCGCGACCGACTATTCGCTGCGCATTGTCGGATAAGTTTCGCTCGTAATTGATGTCATGAATGGAGCGTATGTTCCATTCATGACCTTCAAATCTATCGCCGTGCAGGCGACAGCACTGTCGGCAAGGCCTTGGGCAAGGTCTCCGGAAAATCCTGGCTGAAATGCAGGCCGCGGCTTTCGCGACGCGACAGGGCACTTTCCACGATCAGCGATGCCACTTCAACCAGATTCCGCAATTCAAGCAGGTCGCGCGTGATGCGGAACTGGGAGTAGTACTCGTTGATTTCTTCACGCAGCAAGCGGATGCGATGCTGGGCGCGTTCAAGGCGTTTTGTGGTCCTGACGATGCCGACGTAGTTCCACATCGAGCGTCGCAATTCGTCCCAGTTGTGCGCAATGATCACCTCTTCATCGGCATCCGTCACCCGGCTCTCATCCCATGCCGGCAGTGACATCGACTTCGGTTTCGGCTGTTGCTCGATATGCTTCGCGGCGGACTGTCCGATGACGAGGCATTCAAGCAGGGAGTTGCTGGCGAGGCGGTTGGCACCATGCAGTCCTGTATAGGCGGTTTCGCCGACGGCGTACAAGCCGGGAATATCCGTGCGGCCGAACATGTCCGTCACGATGCCGCCGCAGGTGTAGTGCGCGGCCGGCACCACCGGGATCGGTTGCTTGGTAATGTCGATTCCAAGTTCCAGGCAGCGTGCGTAGATGGTCGGGAAATGCGATTTGAGAAATTCCGGCGGCTGATGGCTGATGTCGAGTTCGACATAATCCAGACCACGTTTTTTCATCTCGAAGTCGATTGCGCGCGCCACCACATCGCGAGGCGCCAGCTCTGCGCGTTCGTCATGCGCCGGCATGAAGCGCCGGCCTGCGGATGCTCCGGCCTCGGCCGGCAGCTTGAGCAGGCCGCCTTCGCCACGCACAGCTTCACTGATCAGGAAGGACTTGGCGTAGGGATGGTACAAGCAGGTCGGATGGAACTGGATGAATTCCATGTTTGCCACGCGGCATCCGGCGCGCCACGCCATTGCAATGCCGTCGCCGGTGGCGGTATCCGGATTGGTGGTGTACAGGTAGACTTTGCCTGCGCCGCCAGTGGCAAGCACCGTCTGGTCGGCCGCCAGCGTCATGACCTTGCCGGTATTGACGTCCTGCACGTACAGGCCGACGCAGTGGGGCGTGCCATTGCTGGAAGACAGCTTGTCGGACTTGATGAGATCGATCGCGATGTGATCTTCCAGCACCGTGATGTTCGGATGCGAGCGTGCCTTCTGTTCTAGCGTCACCTGCACCGCGTGCCCGGTGGCATCGGCGGCATGAATGATGCGGCGCTGGCTATGGCCACCTTCGCGGGTTAAGTGATACCCTAGTTCGGCTGTCGGATCCCGGGTAAAGGGAACGCCTTGCTCGATCAGCCATTCGATTGCTTCGCGGCTGTTTTCAACGATATGGCGGGTTGCGCCTTCGTCACACAATCCGGCGCCTGCAATCAGGGTATCCGCGATATGTTGCTCGTGGCTGTCGCCGGAATCGAGCACCGCAGCGATGCCTCCCTGCGCCCAATTGCTGGCGCCATCGAGCAGGCTGCGTTTGGAGACGATAGCCACTTTACGGGTTTGCGCGAGATGCAGGGCGACCGAGAGGCCGGCCAATCCGCTTCCGACGATAGCGACATCAAATTTCATAAGATAAGTGCTGCCTGTATGCGTTGTCATCACGTAAAACGACATCTTACCATTTGGGAAGTTTTTGCTCCGAGATAATCTTGGTCGCGAATTTTGAAGGCAATAAGTGTATGACTGGAATATTGAAAAAAGTTGCGCTGCTGCTGGCGGTGTTGCTCATGGCATTGCTTGCTGCGGCGTTGTGGTACCGCAGTGCAAGCCAGCCGCAGATCGACGGTAACTTGAAGTTGAGCGGATTGAACGCGCCGGTGGATATCGTGCGCGATGCGGAGGGAATACCGCATATCTTTGCAAAATCGACTGCCGACGCCTATTTCGCACTCGGCTTCGTGCATGCGCAGGATCGCCTCTGGCAACTCGAGCTGAATCGGCGCATTCCGGCTGGTCGGCTATCGGAAATTCTCGGCCCCAGCGCCCTCGGCACCGACCGTTTCCTGCGTACGCTAGGGGTGCGGCGCAACGCTGAACGGATCCTCGCCAATCTCGCCCCCGAGACACGAGCGGCACTTGATGCATACGCACGCGGCGTGAACGCGTATCTCGAAAACCGCAGCGGGCCCTTGCCAGCAGAATTCATCCTTTCCGGTGCGCCGTCTCCGGCGCCCTGGCATCCGGTCGACTCGATTGGCTGGCAAACGATGATGGCCTGGGATCTTGGCTCGAACTGGACGCAGGAATTGCTCCGCATGCGCGCGTCGCAGCGGCTGTCGCTGGGACAGATCAACGAGTTTCTCCCGCCTTATCCGGGCGATCCGGTCACGGCGACGCAGGATTACACCAAGCTGTATCGCGAATTGTCCGGGACAACGCAACAACTTGCAGCCGTCGCCGCCATCGCGCCGCCTTCCTACGTGGAAGGCATGGGATCGAATAACTGGGTGGTCTCCGGCGCGCTTTCCGAAACGGGCAAGCCGCTGCTGGCGAACGATCCGCATCTCGGCTTGTCTGCTCCTGCCCTGTGGTACTTCGCGCATTTGTCGGCACCCGGGCTCAATGTCATTGGCGCGACTCTGCCCGGCATCCCCTCGGTGGTGCTCGGACGGAATGACAGAATCGCCTGGGGCTTCACCAATACCGCTCCGGACGTGCAAGACCTGTTCATCGAGCACATCAATCCGGCGAACAAGAAGCAATATCAGACCCCGGACGGATGGGCGGAATTCAAGACGCGCACCGAGACCATCAAGGTCAAGGGGCAGCAGGATGTCACCTTCGATGTCGCGGAAACGAGGCACGGTCCGGTAATCACGGGTGCCTTGCCGATTCTGGACAAGGCACCTCTCGACGCGAAGAAATACGTTGTCTCGTTCGCCTGGACGGCGCTTCGCCCTGACGATGTCACGCTGCAGGCGGGCATGAAATTCAATCAGGCGCAGAACTGGCAGCAATTCCTCGAGGCGGCAAAGGATTTCGGTTCGCCGCAGCAGAACATGGTGTATGCGGACATCGATGGCAATATCGGTTTCGTTGCACCTGCGCGCGTGCCGATTCGCAAACCGGAGAACGACCTGAAAGGCCTGGCGCCGGCGCCGGGCTGGGATGCGCGTTACGACTGGGACGGTTTCATCCCGTTCGATGAACTGCCTCGCCAGTTCAACCCGGCGTCGCAGCGCATCGCGACGGCCAACCAGAAGATCGTCGGGCCGGGTTATCCGCATTTCCTGACCAGCGAATGGACATTGCCGTATCGTGCGTCGCGCATCAACCAGTTGCTGGATGCAAAGCCGAAGCACAGCCTGGCCAGCTTTGCCGAGATACAAAAGGATTATGTTTCGCTCGCGGCGCAGGAGATTCTGCCGATTCTGCGCAACACGGTACCGAAAACCGATCGCGCCAAGGAAGCCTTGGACACGCTGCGCGGCTGGAACGGCTCGATGGATACCAATCGGCCGGAGCCGCTTATTTTCAATGCGTGGATCCGGGCGGCATCTCGCCAGATTTTTGCCGACGAACTGGGCGACGCGCTGATGAATGACTATTGGGAGCAGCGCAACGTGCACGAGCCCATGGTGAATGTCCTCAAGAACAAGGACGGCGAGGGCAGGTGGTGCGCCGACGTGACGAAGCGCTCGCCGGCACATCCGCAGACCTGCGAGGAGCTGTTGTCCGCTTCGCTGGATCTTGCACTGAGCGAGCTGGTGCAGCGCTATGGTCCCGAAATATCGAAATGGCGCTGGGGAGATGCACATGTCGCGCGCTCCGAGCATCGCCCGTTCGGCAAGGTCGATGCCTTGGCCCGTTTCTTTGACATTCGCGTTCCGACTCCCGGGGACACGTTTACCGTGAATGTCGGACGTCACAATCTGCGAGACGAGAAGGAGCCGTTTACCAGCCGGCATGCCGCCAGCCTGCGTGCGCTTTATGACCTGTCGAACCTGGAAAATTCGCGCTTCATCCACTCCACCGGACAGTCCGGCAATCTGCTGTCGCCGCTCTATAGCAACTACACGCAGCGTTGGTCGGAGGTCGCGTATGTGCCAATGAAGATGCGGCGCGACGATGTGGAGAAAAAACGCCTGGGAGTGTTAACCCTCGCGCCCTAGGCAACCTGAAAATGCTGTGAGGTGCGCAAGAGCTCGGCTGCGGCATGCGCGGGAAGTGGTGGCGAGAACGCAAAACCCTGCGCCAGGTAGCAGCCCATCTTTTTCAGCTTGAGCATGTCCTCGCGCGTTTCGACGCCTTCCGCGACGGTGTCGAGATTGAGTGTCTGCGCGAGTGCCAGGATCAGGCGAACGATCTCGGCATCGCTCGGATTCTTGTCCAGGCCCTGAACGAAGGTCTTGTCGATCTTCAACACATCGATCGGGAGTCGATGCAGGTAGGAAAGTGATGAGTAGCCTGTGCCGAAATCGTCAAGCGCAAGGCGGAATCCGAGTTCCTTGAGGACGGTGAGCGTCTCGATCGTCTGCACCGGATTGGCCATCGCGGAGGTCTCGGTCAGCTCCAGTTCGATGGCATTCGGATTGACGCCGGTGCGGTCGAGAATATCTTTGACGTCATTCAGGAAGGTCGACTGCAGAAGCTGTCGCATCGAAACATTGACGGCAATCGTGAATGGCGTCATCTCGATATAGTCGGACTGCCATCTGCACAGCTGCTTGCAGGCTTCTTCCAGCACCCACAAACCTATCGGTACCACCAGTCCGGAGCTCTCCGCGACAGGAATGAACTCCATCGGCGGTATTGCTCCATATTGCGGATTATTCCAGCGCAACAGCAGCTCGAAACCTTTCACTGCGCCGTTGAGAATCGATACCTTCGGCTGATATACGAGCGTCAGTTCGTCGCGTTCCAAGGCAAAGCGCAGTGCCACGTCCATTTGCGCGCGCTTGGTGCTGTACAACTGCAGCGACGCGTCGAAGACTTCCGCGCGATTGCGCCCGCGTTCCTTTGCCTGATACATGGCGGCATCCGCGTCGCGGATCAGCTCCGAGGGATTCTTGTGCTCCGGCTCAAGCAAGGCGATACCGATGCTGGTCTGGATCTTCACCACTGTGTCGTCGACCGTGAGCTGTTGCGATACCGCTTGCAGCAAGGCTTCTGCCTTGGTCTTGGCCTCGTCGATGCTTGCAGTCGACAGGATCACGAATTCATTGCCGCCAAAACGGGCAACGAAGTCATCGGTCGGGAGCTCGGCGAGGATCCGGCGAGTGATTTCCATCAGGCATTTGTCGCCGAAATCATGGCCATGCGTGTCGTTGACGCTCTTGAAGAAGTCGAGGTCGCAGAACAGCATCGCCAGCTGGTTCGATGCTTCGTTTGCTTGCGCGATGACATCGGCAATGGTCTTGAGCAGGTAGCGCCGATTCGGCAAGCCGGTCAGCGGATCATGCAGCGCCTGGTGCTGCAGGCGCATTTCGTATTCCTTGCGATCGGTGATGTCGCGTGAAATGCAGAGCACGCCCACTGTCTGTCCATGCGCGTCGCGCAGCGGATACTTGTTGACGCGATGCCAGCTTCGCATGTCGTTGTCCCACGCGCACTGGATTTCCTGATCTTCCAGCGGCACGCCATTTTGCACAACTTGCAGATCCTGACGGTACAAGCGCTCCGCCAATTCCCTCGCGCTACGATCTGTGCCTTTCGGTGCCGTGGCGAGGAATACATCGGAAATCGTCTTTCCCCGCATTGCTCCTTCCGACGCATAGCCGAAGCGACGCTGGAAGGTCAGGTTGCTGATGGTGAATCGGCCTTGCCTGTCGGTGGCGTAGATCATCGACGGATTCAAGTCGAGCACGGCGCGCAGCAGCGCGTGTTCTTCCTCCAGCTTGATTTCCGCCCCCTTGCGCGCCGAAATGTCCTCAATGCTGAATACCAGCCCATTGATCGCATCGTCGTGCAGCATGTTGTGTCCGCGTGTTTCGAGCCATACCCAGTGCCCGTCCTTGTGTTTGCAGCGATGGCGGGAAAAAATGCTGCTGCGCGGCGTGTCGCGGAGATATCGCAGCTTTCTCCGGTGAGCTTCCTTGTCCTCGGGATGAAACTCGGGACGAATCATGTTCGCTTCGATTTCTTTTTGCGAGAAGCCGACGATCTCCTGCAAGGCCTGGTTGACGAACTTGATGTGAAATCCAGCGTCGACAATGAGGAATACGTGTCGTGTCGCCCGGGCGATGGCATCGAATCGCCGCTGGTTGAAATGCGCCTGCTGGATTGCATTCGCATTGCTTGCCAATGCGTTGGCGAGAAAAAGCGCGCACAGACCGACGAAAGCGGTTGCGAACAGCTGCGGAAGCCAGTCCACCAATTGCGTACCGAGCATGATGTTCAGCGTTGCTTCGATGAGGGCGACTGCAAGGAGCAGGCCCAATGCAAGAGGTGCCTCGACACTGAGCGGGAAAACGCCGGCCAGTCCGATCAGCCAAGGTAAAGGCTGAGCCGGCATGGATTGCTGGAGCGCGAGGCTGGTGATGACGAAAATTGCTGCAGACCATTCCAGGAGCAGGCGACCCCGCCCGTAAATGACCGCATCTGGCCAGACATATCGTGCGAGCGCATTGAAGAACAGCAGAACTAAAACGCTGACTGCAACCACACTCAGGTCCGACAGCATGACCTTGTTAACGAACGCCGCCAGCACCGCATGCAGCAATAGGGTGATGTAAAGGCAAACGGACGCCACACGGAAGATTTCTTCCCTTGTGACGACTCCGGCAAGGCGCAGTGAGGAGAGTCTCATCGCGCCAGTGCAGATTTGGCCCTCGGAAGGGAGCGCGCCGTCCCGGCAGAATAGGGGGGGATGTGTGGGCCGTGCCGACTGGTCGGCACTTTCAGGCAAGAAGAGGACGGAAGCAAACGATGGTCATTGAGATGCGCTATCTCTTTCTGTCGGGATGAATTGAACATCACTGTCCGTGGGTAGTTAGAGTATTAACATATAGACAATATCAAATGTTGACAGTTTTGGACAGTGTTAGTCGAATAAAGCGTACGCAATTTGCAATATTTCTTGACCTGACTCGCCAATTTTGTGGAAAGCGCGCGCATAAAAAAAGCCGCCAGAAACTCTGGCGGCTTCAAAACCAGGATTGCCCGAAGGCAGGCCTGGGACGATTAGACGATTAATCTGCAGCGTAGATATCGTTGTCCTTGGTCTCTTTGACGAACAGCAAGCCGACGACGAAGGTCATCATGGCGATGATGATCGGATACCAGAGACCGTAGTAAATGTCGCCCTTGAACGCAACGAGTGCGAACGCGGTGGTCGGCAACAGACCGCCGAACCAGCCGTTACCGATGTGGTACGGCAGGGACATGGAGGTGTAGCGAATCCGGGTCGGGAACAGTTCGACCAGCATTGCGGCGATCGGGCCGTATACCATCGTCACGTAGATCACGAGAATGGTCAGGAGCACCAGCACCATGCCCTTGTTCATCTGTGCCGGATCGGCCTTGGACGGATAGCCATGTGCCTTGATGGCATCGGCCAGTTCCTTGGACAGTACCTTTTCCTTGGCCGCAGCTTCTTCCTTCGGCAGTGCGTTGGCGTTGTACGACTGGATGGTGATGTCACCGACCTTGACGCTAGCGATCGTTCCCGGTGCGGCAGCTTCGTTGGAGTAGTTCACCGAAGCGGCAGCCAGTTTCGCCTTCACGATGTCGCACGAAGACGTGAACTTCTTGGTGCCGGTCGGGTTGAACTGGAACTGGCAGTCAGCCGGATCAGCCGTGACCACGACCGGAGCGTTCTTGATCGCCGATTCCAGAGCCGGGTTGGCATAGTGGGTCATTGCGCTGAAGATCGGGAAATAGGTCACTGCCGCGAGCAGGCAGCCGCCGAGGATGATCGGCTTGCGGCCAATCTTGTCGGACAGAGCGCCGAATACGATGAAGAACGGCGTGCCGATCACGAGCGATGCAGCGATCAGGAGGTTAGCCGTTGCGCCGTCGACCTTAAGAGTCTGGGTCAGGAAGAACAGTGCATAGAACTGGCCGGTGTACCAGACCACTGCTTGACCTGCGGTCAGGCCGATCAATGCCAGGATAACGATCTTCAGGTTCTTCCATTGGCCGAAGGATTCGGAAATCGGAGCCTTGGAGGTCTTGCCTTCCGCTTTCATCTTGGCGAAAGCAGGTGATTCGTTCATGGACAAGCGGATCCATACCGACACAGCCAGCAGGAACACGGAGACCAGGAACGGAATGCGCCAGCCCCAGTCAGCGAAAGCTGCTTCGCCGATAGCGGTGCGGGTGCCGAGAATCACCATCAGCGACAGGAACAGGCCGAGGGTCGCAGTGGTTTGGATCCAGGCAGTGAACGCGCCGCGCTTGTCGTGCGGTGCGTGCTCGGCAACATAAGTTGCTGCACCACCGTACTCGCCGCCGAGCGCGAGGCCCTGCAGAATACGCAGCGAGATCAGGATGACCGGTGCAGCGATACCGATGGAGGCATAGCTGGGAAGCAGACCCACCACGAAGGTGGACGTACCCATGATAAGAATGGTGACCAGGAAGGTGTACTTGCGGCCGATCATGTCGCCAAGGCGACCGAACACCAGCGCGCCGAACGGACGAACGATGAAGCCCGCCGCAAATGCCAGCAGTGCGAAAATGAATGCGGTGTTGGGATCGGTACCGGCGAAGAACTGCTTCGCGATAATCGCTGCCAGTGAACCGTATAGGTAGAAGTCGTACCACTCGAACACGGTGCCCAGCGAAGATGCGAAAATGACTTTCCGCTCCTCTGCCGTCATACCGCGCGCAGCCGTTGTCTGAACTGTCGCCATGCTTATCTCCTCGTTAATTAATATGAATGTGCAAAGACTCTTGCCCATTTGTTGCACAAGCGGAGTGTGCATCGCCAACCTTACGGCACGCTTGCTTCAAACTTACAAAACCTTACAGCAGGAAAGTCGCAAAATCGGTGGTTTTCCTCTCGGTGGGACACTACTTTTTGAGTGGGATAGGCGGTTTTCAGATTTACGAACGATCGTGCTAAAAATATGATATTCTGGTGTTTCATTAATTGAGTAGTCCGGTAACCAGACCGTTAAACAAGCGATAAGCACGAGCACCGATTCGTACAACCAAACCAATTCAACTCAAGGAGCTTCAAATGACTGACGCCGTCATCGTATCCACAGCCCGCACCGGCCTGGCCAAATCCTGGAAGGGTGCATTTAACATGACGCATGGCGCCACCCTGGGCGGCCATGTGCTGAAAGCGGCGATCGAGCGCGCAAAGATCGATGCGGGTGAAGTCGAGGACGTCATCATGGGCTGCGCCACGCCGGAAGGCGCCACCGGCAGCAACATCGCACGTCAGATCGCCTTGCGCGCGGGGTGCCCGGTGACTACCCCGGGCATGACCATCAACCGCTTCTGTTCCTCCGGCTTGCAAACGATCGCGACTGCATCGCAGCGCATCATCGCGGGTGAAGGCGACATTTATGCCGCTGGTGGCGTCGAGTCGATTTCCTGTGTGCAGAACGAATCCAACCGGCACATGATCATGGAAACCTGGCTCAAGCAGAACAAGCCGGAAATCTACTGGCCAATGCTGCAGACCGCGGAAACCGTTGCCAAGCGCTACAACATCAGCAAGGAGCGCCAGGACGAATATGGCGTGCAAAGCCAGTTGCGTGCAGCGGCTGCCCAGGCGGCTGGCAAGTTCAATGACGAAATCGTTCCGATGACCACCATCATGGGCGTGGCCGACAAGGAAAGCGGCATGCTGATGACCAAGGAAGTCACGATTTCCGCTGACGAAGGCATTCGCGCCGACACGACGCTGGAAGGCGTGTCGAAGATCCGCACGGCGATTCCGGGCGGCGTCATCACCGCAGGCAATGCGAGCCAGTATTCTGACGGTGCGTCGGTGGCCATTGTGATGAACAGCAAGCTTGCAGAGCAGAAGGGATTGAAGCCGCTCGGCATCTTCCGCGGCTTTGCGGTTGCCGGCTGCGAACCGGATGAAATGGGCATCGGCCCGGTTTTCGCCATTCCCAAGCTGCTGAAAAAAGCCGGCCTGAAGGTCGAAGACATCGGCCTGTGGGAACTGAATGAAGCGTTTGCCGTGCAAGTGCTGTATTGCGCCGACAAGCTCGGCATCCCGATGGATCGCCTGAATGTGAACGGTGGCGCAATCGCCGTCGGTCACCCGTATGGCGTTTCCGGAGCACGTCTGACCGGCCACGCATTGATTGAAGGCAAGCGCCGTGGTGCGAAGTACGTCGTTGTCACGATGTGCATCGGCGGCGGCCAAGGCGCAGCCGGCTTGTTCGAAGTCGTGTAAGAAAAAATGTGGGCGCTTCGGCGCCCACGTTCGCATTAGGGGTCATTCGCCCCGTATCTTTGAAATCGTTCACATAGGCGTGCGGCGGGCGGGCCCGTGCGCACGGAGGACTATCATGCAATCGAAAATCGTTTCCCGGCGCGACCTTGAGTTCGTCCTGTATGAATGGCTGCGGGCGGAGGAGCTGACCAAGCGTGCACGCTACGCCGACCATTCGCGCGAAACGTTCAATGCCGCGCTGGATACCTGCGAACAGATCGCCACCGACTTGTTTGCGCCGCATAACAAGAAGAATGATCAGGAAGAGCCGCACTTCGACGGCGAAAGAGTTCATATCATTCCTGAAGTCAAAACGGCGCTGAAGGCTTTTTGCGAATCGGGATTGATGGCGGCGGGGCAGGATTATGACCTCGGCGGCATGCAATTGCCATGCGTGATTGAGAAGGCCGGCCTCGCTTATTTCAAGGGCGCCAACGTCGGCACGTCCTCATATCCATTCCTCACGATCGGTAATGCCAATACGCTGCTCAAATGCGGCTCGCCGGAACAGATCGACACCTTCGTCAAACCGATGATGACGGGCCGTTTTTTCGGCACCATGTGTCTGTCCGAGCCGCAGGCGGGCTCTTCCCTGTCCGACATTGCGACGCGTGCAGAGCCGCAGGCCGACGGCACTTATCGCCTGAAGGGCAACAAGATGTGGATCTCTGCCGGCGAGCATGAACTGTCGGAGAACATCGTGCATCTGGTGCTGGCCAAGGTCCCGGACGAGAACGGCAAGTTGATTCCGGGCGTGAAAGGCATCTCGCTGTTCATCGTTCCCAAGTATCTGGTGAATCCGGATGGCTCGCTGGGGGAGCGCAACGATGTGGTCCTGGCCGGCCTGAATCACAAGATGGGCTACCGCGGAACCACGAACTGCTTGCTGAACTTCGGCGAAGGCAAGTTCAAACCGGCGGGCAATGGCGGAGCAGTCGGCTATCTGGTCGGCGAACTCCACAAGGGGCTCGCCAACATGTTCCATATGATGAACGAAGCGCGGATCGGCGTGGGACTGGGTGCGGTGATGCTTGGGTACACCGGCTACCTGCACGCGCTGGAGTATGCGCGCGAACGTCCGCAGGGACGGCACCCGATGGCCAAGGATCCGGCGCAACCGCAGATCCCGATCATCCAGCATACCGACGTCAAGCGCATGCTGCTCGCACAAAAGACCTATGTCGAAGGAGGCCTGGGTCTGAATCTGTACTGCGCTCGATTGGTTGACGAGGAAAAGACGGCCGAGTCGGAAGAAGCGCGCAAGCACGCAACCTTGCTGCTCGACATCCTGACGCCGATCGCCAAGTCCTGGCCGTCGCAGTGGTGCCTTGAAGCGAACAGCCTCGCGATCCAGGTTCATGGTGGATACGGCTACACGCGTGAATACAACGTGGAACAGTTCTATCGCGACAATCGTCTGAACCCGATTCATGAAGGAACCCACGGCATCCAGGGCCTCGACTTGCTCGGACGCAAGGTGACGATGCAAAACGGCGCGGCATTCAAGGCGCTCGGCGTCGAAGTCCAGAAGACGATTGCGCAGGCGCTGGAGGTGGCCGAGCTTGCCGGTTATGCGAAATCGCTTGGCGCCGTACTGCAGCGAATCGAGAAAGTCACACAAAAGCTGTACAGCGCCGGCGACATGAACAAGACGCTTGCGAATGCATCGGTCTACCTCGAAGCATTCGGCCATGCCGTCGTTGCATGGATGTGGCTGCAGCAAGCCTTGCTATCCGTCGGCAAGTCCGGCCACGACGCGGACTTCTACAAGGGAAAACTGCAGGCCTGTGCGTTCTTCTTCAAATGGGAACTGCCGAAGGTACAGCCGCAACTCGATTTGCTGGACAGCATCGATACGACCACATTGGAAATGCAGGACGCCTGGTTCTGAACATGACGTGGCGCAATGCATGAATCATCAAGCCTGAACAACATACACGAAGGAGACTCCATGCGTACCATCAAACAATTGCTCGACCTGACGGGAAAAACGGCCCTGGTGACCGGCGGCTCGCGCGGCCTCGGCTTGCAGATTGCGGAAGCGCTTGGCGAGCAGGGCGCAAAGATCGTTCTGTCCTCGCGCAAGCAGGCCGACCTCGACGAAGCGGTCGCACATTTGAAAGAACGCGGTATCGAGGCAAGCGCCATTGCGGCTGACGTGTCCAGGGAGGCCGCGATCGCACCGCTGGTTGCGGAAGCGCTCAAGCGCCTTGGCCATATCGACATCCTCGTCAATAACGCGGGCGCAACCTGGGGTGCTCCGGCGGAAGACTACCCGCTGGAAGCCTGGGACAAGGTGATGAACCTGAATGTGCGCAGCATCTTCCTGCTGTCGCAAGCCGTGGCCAAGCAATCGATGATTCCCCGCAAGTACGGCCGCATCGTCAACGTCGCCTCGATCGCGGGCTTGTCCGGCAACGGTCCGGACAGCATGCAAACGATCGCATACAACACATCCAAGGG
This sequence comes from Herbaspirillum sp. ST 5-3, assembly GCF_004804275.1. GTDB lineage: Bacteria > Pseudomonadota > Gammaproteobacteria > Burkholderiales > Burkholderiaceae_D > Noviherbaspirillum. Next base: position 355,687 of record NZ_STGI01000004.1, on the reverse strand, counting down.
CGCGGTTGTGAATTTCACCCGCACGCTGGCCGGCGAATGGGGACAATACGGAATCACGGTCAACGCGCTGGCGCCGGGCTTCTTCCCTTCCAAGATGACCAAGGGTGTGCTGGAAAACCTGGGTGAGGAAAACCTTGCCAAACGCGCACCGCTGCATCGCATTGGCGATGACGAAGACCTGAAAGGCGCGGCACTGCTGTTCGCATCCGATGCGGGCAAGCACATTACCGGGCAGATCCTCGCAGTCGACGGTGGCGTCTCGGCGGTTCACTAATGGATACGTCGAAAACGCAACCGTTTCCGTCCGAGATACCATTCTTGCATGACCTCGGAGTGGAGTTCATCCGCATGGGCGGCGGCGAAGCACAGGTTGCGCTGACCTTGTCAGAGCGCCACATGAATAGCTGGAATGTGGCGCATGGCGGCATCATCATGACCCTGCTCGACGTCGCGATGTCCATGGCCGGCAGGTCGCTGGATCCGGATGCACGCGGCGGCGTCACGATCGAAATGAAGACCAGTTTTCTTCAACCGGGCGGCCATCCGGGCGCGCGGATCGTCGCCAAGGGCAAGGCGTTTCACCGCGCGCGAACGATCTGCTTCTGCGAAGGTGAAGTGTGGAATGACGACAAGCTGGCCGCCAAGGCGATGGGCACCTTCAAGTACCTGAAACGTCTCGACGTCGCCAAGAAACTGGAACACGAGTAGCACATCGCAGTCGGCTCGCACCTGTCGCCACGCATGATGGCGAGAGCGGCAAGCGGGCGACTGCATTCCCTGATCAATAACGAAAAGAGAGCACTGAATGACTACCTACAAACGCATGGTCCTTGCCTCCCGCCCGAAAGGGGAGGTTGTTCCCGCAAATTTTCGTCTTGAAGAAGCGCCCGTTCCGACCCTCAAGGACGGCGAAATCCTGATTCGCAACCATTACCTGTCGCTCGACCCTTACATGCGCATGCGCATGGAAGACGTGAAAAGCTATGCGGCGCCGCAGGCATTGAACGAGGTCATGATCGGCGGCACTGTTGGCGAAGTGATCGAATCGAAGAACCCGAAATTTGCAGTGGGCGAGAAGGTGCAGGGCATGCTCGGCTGGTCCGAGATGGGTGTGTCTGATGGAAGCATGCTGCGCAAGCTCGACACCACGCACGTCCCGCTGTCAGCTTATCTTGGTGCGGTGGGCATGCCCGGGATGACGGCATGGTATGGCCTGACACAAATCATGCAGCCGAAAGCGGGCGAAACCATTGTGGTTTCCGCAGCCAGCGGTGCGGTGGGCAGCGTCGTGGGACAGTTGGCCAAGCTGCGCGGGTGTCGTGCAGTGGGCATCGCCGGCGGTGCCGAAAAATGTGACTACGTCGTCAATGAACTCGGCTTTGACGCCTGCATCGATTACAAGGCTGGCAACTTGGTCGCCGATCTCGCGAAGGCGACGCCGAATGGCATTGATGCCATATTCGAGAACGTTGGCGGCGAAATCTTCGACGCCTGCCTGGCACGCATGAATCCTTTCGGACGCATTGCCCTGTGCGGCCTGATCTCCGGCTACAACGGCGAATCGATGGCGGTCAAAAACTTCCGTGTTTTCCTGACCATGCGCCTGACCATGCGCGGTTTCATCGTCTCGGAACACATGGACCTGTGGCCGCAAGGCTTGACGGAACTGGGCACCTTGGTCGCGACCGGCAAGCTGAAATTCCGTGAATCGATCGCACAAGGGCTGGAAGCCGCGCCGGAGGCATTTATCGGACTGCTGAAAGGAAAGAATTTTGGCAAGCAGCTGGTCAAGCTGATCTGACCCCCGACGCTTCTATCCTTTCGGAGACTTCATGCCCGCACTCATTTTTCATCACTACGCGAACTCGCCTTTCTCGGAAAAAATCCGGTTGATGTTCGGATTCAAGAAACTCGCTTGGAAGTCGGTGCACATTCCGGCCGTCATGCCGAAGCCGGATTTGACGGCGCTGACCGGCGGCTATCGCCGCACGCCGGTGCTGCAGATCGGTGCTGACGTTTATTGCGACACCGCGCTGATTGCCGATGTACTGGAACGTATCTCGCCGACGCCATCGTTGTATCCGGCCCCGGTCGCCGGATTGGCGCACACCCTCGCGCAGTGGGCCGACTCCACTCTGTTCTGGACGGCGGTTGCCTATGTTTTTCAACCGATTGCCATGCCCTACCTGCTGGGACCGCTGACGCCCGAACAGATGAAAGCATTCGGCGCCGATCGTGCAGCAATGCGCGGTAACGCGCCCCGCATGTCGGCATCGGAAGCGACCGGCAATCTGCGCGAATATCTGCGCCGTCTTGATGACATGCTGGCTGCGAACAAACCGTATTTGCTCGGTGAGCAGGCAAGCATTGCCGATTTTTCCGTTTACCACTGCATGTGGTTCATACAACTTGCGCAGCCGCTTGCGGGCATTCTGGATGAAGCCCCGCGGCTCAAGGCGTGGATCGTGCGAATGGCCGAGTTCGGGCATCACCAGTCGGAGAAGATGAGCGCCGGCCAGGCGCTGGAAATTGCGCGCGACAGTGCCGCCGCTGACACCGGTCACTTGCCTTTCGTCGATACGCATGGAATCCCCTTGGGAGAACGCGTTGCAGTCATGCCGACCGACTATGCACTGGACCCGGTCGAAGGCGAGCTGGTGATCTGTGCTGACAACGAATACGCGGTCCGGCGTGAGGATCCGAAGGCCGGCAGCGTCGTGGTGCATTTCCCGCGTCTCGGTTTTCAACTGAAAAAAATCTAAATCACTCAAAGCAGGAGACAACATGAAAGATTTTCGAAACAAGGTGGCCGTCATTACCGGTGGCGCGAGCGGTTTCGGGCGCGAATTTGCCAACATCGGCGCCCGCCTCGGCATGAGGCTCGTCCTGGCCGACGTGCAGCAGGAAGGGCTCGACAAGGCGAAGGCGGAACTGGAAGCGCAAGGCGCACAAGTGCTGGCGGTCCGCTGCGACGTGCGCAAGGCCGAGCAGGTTCAGGCTTTGGCGGACGCAACGATGGAAAAATTCGGTGCGGTGCATCTGGTCTTCAACAACGCCGGCGTGGGTGCAGGCGGCTTGGTCTGGGAAAACTCCGTGGCCGATTGGGAATGGGTGCTCGGCGTGAACCTGTGGGGAGTGATCCACGGGGTACGGATCTTTACGCCATTGATGCTCGAATGCGCAAAGAAAGAACCCGGCTACGAAGGCCACATCGTGAATACCGCCTCGATGGCAGGGCTGCTGAATGCGCCGACGATGGGCATCTACAATGTTTCTAAGCACGCCGTGGTGTCGCTGTCCGAATCGCTGTATCACGATCTCCAATTGATCAAGGCGCCGATTGGGGCATCGGTTCTGTGTCCGTATTTTGTACCCACGGGTATCAATCAGTCGCATCTCCATCGCCCGGACGATGTCAAGAACGACCAGGGACCGACCACGAGCCAGCTCGCTGCCCAGGCGGTATCCGACAAGGCAGTGTCGTCCGGCAAAGTGAGCGCCGCACAAGTCGCTGAGCGAACCTTCGACGCTATCAAGGAAAGCAAGTTCTATGTCTATTCGCATCCGCACGCGCTCGGCAATGTGCAAACGCGGATGGAGGACATTATCTTGCAACGCAATCCGAGCGATCCCTTCGCTGCCGCGCCGCAGATTCGCGAGATGCTGCAGACCCAGTTGAACGTTAAATAAGGACGTTACCGACATGAGCGCGCCCATTCAACCCGATCAGTACGCATCGCTACCCAACGGCATTCGTCTGCACTACGCCAGCGCAGGCGAAAAAGGCAAACCTCTGATTCTGTTTGTCCACGGCTTCCCTGAGTTCTGGTATGAATGGGAGGCGCAACTGGGCGAATTCGGACGCGATTATTTCGCCGTCGCGCCGGATTTGCGCGGTTTCAATTTGTCGGACATGCCGACGGATCTTGCTGCCTACAAGGCAAGGCATATCGTGGACGACCTGCGGCTGCTGGCGGCGCATCTTGGTTACGAGAAGTTCATCCTTGTGGCCCACGACTGGGGCGGCGCAATCGCCTGGAATTTCGCGATTGCGCTTCCGCAGTTGCTGCACAGGCTCATCATCGTGAATTCGCCCCATCCCTACCTGTTCATGCAAGCGCTTGCGACAGATCCGGCGCAAAAGGAGGCCAGCGAGTACATGAATTGGCTGCGAGCGGAAGGCTCTGAAAGCGCGCTCGCGCAAGACAATTTCGCACGGCTTGAGCGTATGCTGATTGGCATGGGGGAGGGGCCGGCACCTTGGTTTACCGGCGAGGTGCGTGAGAAATACCATGCGTGCTGGGCGCGCGGTCTCACCGGCGGCGTGAATTACTATCGTGCATCACCCCTGCATCCACCGACCGAGAATCATCCCGGCCCGTTGAAACTGCAGTTGAATCCGGCTGATTTCCGGATCAAGATTCCGACTCGGGTCATTTGGGGCGAGAACGACAGGGCGCTTCCGAAATCCCTGTTGAATGGGCTCGAGGATCTGATCGACGATCTCAAGGTGGTGCGCATCCCGGAAGGTTCGCATTGGATCATTCACGAGCAGCCGGAGCGCGTCAATCGCCTGATCCGCGGCTTTCTTTCGGAGTAATGCCCGCCGCTCCTGCACAGGGATCGGCCCTCGTTCCGTGCCAGGTTCAGGTTGAAGATTCGGTACGCTCTGTTTGTCGATAATGCAGAGCGTCCAAATCAGTCATAATTGTCGACTGAACTTTTTCTCTCATCGATATGGCACGTGAAGATTTTTCCTTTTTCCATTCCCTGCGAGTGCGCTGGGCGGAAGTCGATATGCAAGGTATCGTCTTCAACGGGCACTATCTGACCTATTTCGATGTCGCGTTTACCGAGTATTGGCGTGCGACCGGTTTGCCGAGCGTTCTGCAACAGGCGAGCGACGGCCGCGAAATGTTCGCGCGCAAGGCCACCATCGAATACCAGGCGCCGGCGCGTTTCGACGACATTCTCGACATCGGCGTGCGATGTGCGGCTTTCGGCCGGACATCGGTACGTTTTGTGCTGGAGATTCATCTCGGAGACCAGCATCTGATTTCGGGCGAACTGGTGTATGTCTATGCCGATACGACAGCCCGCAAGGGTGTGCCCTTGCCGGAGGAATGGCGTGCCAGGTTGACTCAGTTCGAAAAATTTGCTCCGGAGGCCGTATGAGCATCGATGTGAACGTCGGCGACTGGGCCATGCAGCGGGCCGACGCGCAAGCGATACGCTATGAAGTATTCGTGGTCGAGCAAAAGGTGCCGCAGGAGATGGAGTGGGATGACATGGATCCCCTGTGCATACATGCCGTGGCATACGAAGCTGGCGGCAAGGCGATCGGGACCGGGCGTTTGCTGCCGGACGGGCACATCGGTCGCATGGCGGTCATGAGAGGGATGCGCGGGCAGGGTGTAGGCGGCGCGCTTCTTGAAGCATTGATGAATGAAGCCAGAAAACGCGGCGATGCCGCCGTGATCCTGAATGCGCAAACGCAGGCCGAATCCTTTTACCGGCGCTTTGGTTTCGTGCGCGAGGGTGAGGAGTTCATGGAGGCCGGCATACCGCACATCGCGATGCGGTATCACTTCCCGTGACCTGACTAGCGGATGATGCGCTCGCGGAGCTGCGCGGTATTGCCGGAACGCAGTTGCGCGACGGTCGAAGCGCGCGTCCCATACTCCGGCGATTCGATGCAAACGGCGGACAGGACGCGTTCCCATTCCAGGCTGACGCCGGTCTTCGGAAGACGGCAATCCGAGGCGCGCGTCGTATCGGTCAGCATATCGAAATAGGCGTCTTCCGGCGCGCCTTGGCACAAGAGGCTGGCGAATTGCGCCTTGGTGCGAACCACCTTCGGCCACGGTGAATCGAGCGAGCCATTCGACAGACCATAGATACCGGGCGGCAAAGGCTTGCCGTTACGCTGATCGTCCTCCGCGCGGTTGGAATACCAGATCAGGTTGTCCTGATCGGCAAGCAACAGATTGAAGCCGTTGAAGCGATGCGCGCCATGCGAAATGGTGTCCAGGTATTCTTCCGGCGACATATCGCCGGCGAGATAATCGGCGACCAGTGCGCCGCGCGTTGGCGCATCATCGCGCTTTTCGGAGGGGGCGCGGATGTTCGTAATAGCTGCGAAACGGCCGTCGCGCGTCACACCCAGCCAGGTGCCACCACCTCGCAGGTCGCGTCCGGCGTAGACATGCGGATGGTCGTTCCACCACGCTGCGGGCGAGGCGGGGCGATCATAGAATTCATCGCGATTGCCGGCGGCAACCAGAGGCATACCCGGAACGACCTGCCAGGCAAAAACGATCAAGCACATGTAGAGACATCCACAAAAAATTCTGTATTGCGAGGGCCATCGATCAGAGCGGCCAATCCTGCTTGCTCGACTACGCGTTCGAGCATCGCTTCGAAACCGCTTGGCACGGACGCGTAGATCTCCATCCAGGTCTTCCGTCCATCCTTTTCTTCAGGCCGACGCTTCAGTCCAGTGACGATACCATATTCCTGCGAAGCCCATCCTTGCACCGCCGCGACCTGCTCGCGCAGTGCCGCGGCGTTCTTCTCAAGAACACGATAGTAGATATATAAATCCATGCTCGCTCGGTGCTCGACCGGTCAGGCGGGAAGCGGATAGGGCAGCATGCCGAACTTGAGCACGGGGCCCTCGGCGGAACCGAGGTGAACAGTCCCCTCTTCGGCGGCCGCTATTTTCATCTCAACCAGGCAATCGATGCCGCCTTGCAGATTCGACGCCGCATTCACGATTTGACCGCAGGGCTGACCGGGATCTGTGCTGGAGAAGATTTCCATGCCCGGCCTGGCATCCGTTGTCTCCACGAATGCCAGCAGCATGCGGCGCTTGAGCTTGCCGAGGTATTGGCTGCGCGCGACGATTTCCTGGCCGGGATAGCAGCCTTTCTTGAAGTTGACGCCGCCGATCAACTCAAAATTGATCATCTGCGGCACGAACTGTTCCTGTGTGGCTTGCGTGACCTGTGGAACACCCGCGTGGATATCGGTCAGGCGCCACAGCGAAGTGGCGACCGGGGTGAAGGTGTTGATCAATTGCGGCCAAGCCTCCTCGGCAATGGCGAGGGGGGCGATCCATTGGTAACGCGCTTGTCCAAGTGCGTCGGGAAGGCGGATCAGGCTGCCGGCCGACGAATCGATCTTCGCAAACGGGCTTGCGGGCAATGCGGAAAACCAGGTCGACAATGCCGCTGTGGCCGATGGCCCGCCGATGCCAAGCACCGCGTGATTATCCGTGACATCGTTCAGTTTCACCTTCGCGCGCAACACGAACATCTGCAAGCGTTTTTGCACGGCGGGCTGGATGGGGCGGGACAACTGCAGCATGATTGCGTCTGCGCTTGCCCACATCAAAAACGTCGCGAGCAGGCGCCCCTTGGGCGAACAATAGCCAGCCAGGCGCGCTTCCGATGGGGACAGATGTTCGACATCGTTGGTCAGTTGGTTATGCAGGAAGCTTGCGGCGTCCTCACCCGTCGCGGCGATCAAGCCGACATCCGTCAGCGGCGCCATGAAGTTCCTTGGAAGCTCCGCCGGGCGGGTGAACTCCACCAGTGGCGTACCAGAGGAATCATCGATGCGTGCCTCGTGCTGACTCAAAAATTGCAACCATGCGTTCATAAATACAGTCCTACCTTAAAGAAATGCTGGTTTAGCCATTATCATCTTGGGTTGATTATAGTGAGGTCTGAGAAATGCGTCCGAACATCATCGGACGCCGCTGTCAGACGAACATGAATTTTGCAGGGTTTTGTTTTGATCAAGAAATTACTTCTTTTTGTCATTGTTTTTTCCGTCTTGTCGGCTGCCACAGTGACATTCTGGGCGCACCAGCCCATCATCGGCATGGGGGAAAAACCGATCGAGTTCTCCATCAAGGCCGGTAGCGGCGTGCGCAGCAGCGTTGAACAGATCGCCAGCGCCGGCGTTCCGGTCAATCCGACCCTGCTCGGCTTTCTGGCGCGCTTGAGCGGCAAGAGCGGCAGGTTAAAGGCAGGCAATTATGAACTAAAGCCCGGAACCACGCCGCTTGCGCTGATCGATCAACTGGCGCGGGGCGAGTTCGCGCAGGAGGCCTTGGTGATCATCGAGGGTTGGACTTTCAGGCAAATGCGGCAGGCGGTTGCCAGTCATCCCGCGCTCAAGCACGATACCGCCGCGCTGTCGGACCAGGAACTCCTCGCGAAGATCAACCCGCAATACAGCAAGCCGGAGGGCTTGTTTTTTCCGGACACGTACCTGTTCGCCAAGGGGGCGAGCGACCTGCAGGTTTACAAGCAGGCGCACTCCCTGTTGCAGAAACGCCTGAACGAGGCCTGGGGCCGGCGCGACCCTTCCTTGCCTTACAAATCACCCTACGAGGCCTTGATCATGGCATCGATCGTGGAGAAGGAAACCGGGCAGAAATCCGAACGCAACATGATCGCAGCCGTCTTCATCAATCGTCTCAAGCGGGGCATGCTGCTGCAAACCGATCCGACCGTTATCTACGGCATGGGCGACGCGTTCAAGGGCAATATCCGCAAGCGCGACCTCGAGACGGATACGCCTTACAACACCTATACCCGCGCCGGCCTGCCGCCGACACCGATTGCATTGCCTGGCGCAGAGTCGCTCGAGGCGGCGCTCAATCCCGCCAAAACCGATGCGCTCTACTTCGTCTCGCGGGGAAATGGCACGAGCGTATTTTCCAGCAACCTGAACGACCACAACCGCGCGGTGAACAAATACCAGCGATAATGCCGGCTGTATCGAGAACAAGAAATCGCATTCATGACACTTGGCAAATTCATCACTTTCGAGGGGATCGACGGCGCCGGCAAATCCACGCATCTGGCGTTTGTCGCAGACTTGCTCAAGTCCGGCGGCAGGACTGTGATCGTCACGCGCGAGCCGGGCGGCACGCCGCTGGGCGAGAAGCTGCGAGAGCTGCTCCTGCATGAAAAAATGCATCTTGAAACGGAAGCCCTGCTGATGTTCGCAGCGCGCCGGGAACATATTGCGGAAGTGATCGAGCCTGCCTTGGCGCGCGGCGATTGGGTCATCTCCGACCGCTTTACGGATGCGACCTTTGCTTATCAAGGCGGCGGCAGAAAACTCGCCCTGGACAAGCTGGAAGCGCTGGAGCAATGGGTTCATCCCCATCTGCAACCCGATCTGACTTTGCTATTCGATGTGCCGCTCGATGTGGCGCGCGCTCGCCTCGATGCCACGCGCGAACTGGACAAGTTTGAGCGGGAAAAGGCGGAGTTTTTCCAGGCCACCCGACAGGAATATTTACGCCGTGCGGCGCAATTTCCCGCCCGTTTCAAAGTGATCGACTCGACCCAGGCGATTTCTGTCATACAGAAAGAGCTTGCGGAAATCATTGCAGGCATGTGAAGCCCATGACCCAGGCACTATATCCCTGGCAGCACGCCGCGTGGCAGCAGCTTCAGCAGTTGAGGCAGCGTCTGCCTCACGCCATCCTGTTCCACGGCCCGGAGGGCATCGGAAAGACCGACTTCGCGGAGCATTTTGCACAATCCCTGCTTTGCCAGGCGCCATCACCGGACGGGCATGCATGCGGCCAGTGCGACCCATGTGGCTGGTTTGCACAATACAATCACCCGGATTATCGGCGCGTCCGTCCTGAGGTACTGGACGAGGATGACGGGGGCGATACCGATGACGCGGAGGCGGGCGACGGCAAGAAGTCGGCCAAGGCCCCAAAAGCGCCATCCAAAGAGATCAAGATCGATCAGATTCGGGCGCTTGCGGATTTCATGAATGTATCGACGCACCGCCAGGGCATGCGCGTCATTCTTGTGTATCCGGCGGAAGCGCTGAACACGGCAGCCGCCAATGCCTTGCTCAAAACATTGGAGGAACCACCGCCGCAGACCATGTTCCTGCTGGTTTCCAACAGTCTTGACCGCCTGCTGCCGACAATTTTGTCGCGATGCCGAAAGTTTGCGCTGACAATGCCGTTACAGAAAGAAGCGCTGGCATGGCTGCAGGAACAAGGGGTGGGCGATGCCGACGTCTGGCTGGCCGAGCAAGGCGGTGCACCGCTCGCTGCCCAGGCTCTGGCACAGACCGAAGAGCGGGAGGTCCTTGATGAATTTCTTCGTGCGCTGGCCAGGCCGAGTGTGGAAACCGCGCTGAAAGTGGCTGAAAAACTGCAGAAAACACCCGTTCCCAATATGGTCGCGTGGCTGCAACGCTGGCTATATGACGTGTTTTCCCTCAAACTTTCGGGCAGAATCCGGTATTATCCGCGATACCAGAAAGAACTTGCCGCACTGGCAAAGCGGGCCGACATCGGCGATCTGCTGCAAGCGCTGAAATCGGTCAAGGACAGACGTGCCATTGCGGAGCATCCGCTGGCGGCCAAGCTTTTTATTGAGGATATGTTGCTGGAATACTCATCCATTTTTCCTTCATGATGTCGTCCGAACTTAAAGGGTAGTCATGGCCGAAGCTCCTGTGATCCAGACCTCATCCGCCGGGGGCGCCAACGTTGCGCGCCCGTCCGTCCTGTCGCTGCCCATCAAGGAAAAAGCGGCATTGTATGCCGCCTACATGCCATTCCTAGCCAACGGCGGGATTTTCGTTCCGACCAACAAGGCCTACAAGCTTGGTGACGAAATCTATCTGATCCTGACCCTGATGGACGATCCGACCAAATATCCGATCGCCGGGAAGATCGCCTGGATTACTCCTGCCGGCGCGAACAACAACAAGGCGCAAGGCATCGGCGTCCACTTCTCATCCGACGAGAGTGGGCTGCGCGTCAAACACCGTATCGAGGAACTGCTCGGCGCGGCACTGCGTTCTTCACGCGCGACGCATACTCTATAAATCCGCATTTCCCAGCAATGACCTACTCGCATCGACTCGCACGCTTCGAAGATTTACCCGCCATCGTATCCATCTATAACAGCACGGTCGCGTCACGCCAGGTTACGGCGGATACCGAACCCGTTACCGTTGAATCGCGCCATGCCTGGTTTGCCGAACATCATCCGGAAAGACGGCCCTTGTGGGTGGCGGAGGCGGACGGGCAGATCATCGGCTGGCTGTCCTACTCGAATTTTTACGGCCGGCCGGCGTATTCCGGCACTGCGGAGCTATCGATCTATCTTCATGAAGCGGCTCGCGGGAAGAGACTCGGGCAGTATTTTCTGACACAGGCCATCGAATTCGCGCCGAAGATCGGTGTTCATACCTTGCTTGGTTTTATCTTCGGACACAATTTACCAAGCTTGAAACTGTTTGAACGATTCGGCTTCACAACCTGGGGTCACCTGCCGCACGTGGCGACACTGGACGGCGTCGAGCGAGACTTGATCATCGTCGGCAAACGGATCGCTTGATCGGAATTCCGCTGGTTCGATGGCAAGACCGGGATACGCCCGAGGGCGTAAAATGTGCTCCCATGTATATCGATTCTCATTGCCACATCAATTTCCCGGAGTTGTCTGCCCGCTTGCCGGATATTTTCCGCAAGATGGAAGAGAATGGGGTCACGCACGCGCTCTGCGTGTCGGTTGATCTGCCGGAATTTCCGCAAGTTCTTGCACTCGCGGAAAAATATCCGAACATCTATGCCTCGGTCGGTGTTCATCCGGATTATGAGGAAACGCCGGAGCCCAGTGCGGATGACCTGATCCGCTTATCCAGGCATCCGAAAATTGTCGGGATCGGTGAGACGGGACTGGATTATTACCGGCTCGAAGGCGACCTGGAGTGGCAGCGGGAGCGTTTTCGCAAGCACATCAGGGCATCACGCGCCACCGGCAAACCGTTGATCATCCATACCCGTTCCGCCTCTGATGACACGATTCGCATCATGCGCGAGGAGGGCGCTGGAACCGATGCGGGTGGCGCCGGCGGAGTGATGCACTGCTTTACCGAATCCTTGCAGGTTGCGGAAGCAGCAATGGACATGGGCTTTTACATATCCTTCTCGGGGATCGTTACCTTCAAGAGCGCAAAGGAACTGCAGGCAGTTGCGCGCGCCGTTCCGCTTGAACGCATGCTCATTGAAACCGATGCGCCTTATCTGGCCCCGGTGCCGCACCGTGGCAAGATGAATGAACCTGGTCTGGTTCGCCATGTCGCCGAATTCCTGTCCACGCTGAAGGAAATTCCGCTCGAACGCGTCGCGCAGCAGACTAGCGACAATTTCTTCAAACTGTTCAAGTTATCCCGGTGAGGCGCCAATGCTGAAACTTGAACGGAATCGCAAACGCAGAAAAACCATCGTGATGCTTGGCATAACCGGGATCGTCCTTGGCGTTCCGGGCGTGGGATTAGCCGGGGCGTACGACGACTTCTTTCGTGCGGTCAAGGCGGATGATGCGGGGACTATCAAATCGCTGCTGGCGCGTGGATTGGACCCGAACCTGATTGAAGCGGAGCGTGGAGATACCGGGCTGATTCTCGCGTTGCGCGATGGCTCGATGCGCGTGTTCGATTTGCTGCTCAACGCTCGGGATCTCAATCTTGAGGCGAAAGCATTCAACGGCGATACGGCACTAATGATCGCGTGCTACAAGGGAAACAAGGCGGCAGTCGATGCACTTCTCGCCAAGGGCGCGGAAGTCAACAAACCCGGTTGGACGCCCTTGCATTATGCGGCCGCCATCGGTAATAACGATATCGTGCAAATCCTGCTGGACAAGTCCGCGTATATCGATGCCGAGTCACCGAACAAAACCACGCCGATCATGATGGCTGCACGCGGCGGGCATATCCTGACCGTCAAGCTTCTGCTTGACGAAGGCGCGGACGCGACTCTCAAGAATGAACTCGGCATGAGCGCGATCGACTTCGCGGAAAAGCATGGGCACAAGGATATTGCCGAGGGCTTGACCTATCGTTTGAAAAAAGCAGGCAAGCTATAACGGGCTGCCTGCGCAGACAATCAATTCAATATACTCAAGCGGCGCTCAGTCGAAGCCGATTCGGTTGCCCCATACGCCGTAATGCAAGGTCTTGTTGGTTTTCATGAAATATTTTTTTAGCGCTGCGAGGTCTGCAACGACATCGGGCGGGAATCCCTGGCGGTCGCCGCGAACATCGGTTATCAAGTCATCCATATAACGTTCGCACTGAAGAGGGCGCTTCCATATTTCCGCAAGCCGGTTGGCGATGCGCGGAAACTTGAGTGCCAGTGCATTTGGGCGGGCTTCCTTGGGAAGCGTTGCCAGCCATTTGAAGGTTGCTGCCGCCAGGTCGTTGGTGTTATGCGCGGGCAGCCGGCAGGGAGTCCAGTTTTTCTTCGGTGGCGGTGCCGTATCCACTTTCGCAATCGGTCCATGTACCGATGCTTTCGCTTCTTCCAGAGATACTGTTTCGTAGGGAATCGAGTCCATCGTACCAACCTCCAACCATGTGCAAGACAAACAGAGCGAGCATGTGTTGCCCCGGATTGCGTTGTTAGCTGATATCGATTCTTGTTGGGGCGACGGCGGTAAAGCTGAAAAATCCAGAAGATTTACAATTTGTTAAATCTGCGCAATATTACACTGACTAAATATGTTAATTAATTGATAATTCAAATCACCTGTCCGGTGGTTATGCATCTACGCTATGGTCACGGAAGGAATGAAAGGCCCGCGCAAACCGGATCCGGTTCGCGCGGAATGATATGGATAAAGTCGCCTGGGAAAGCGTCAACAAGCTGATCAGGGAAAGCTGATCGTGATATTCGCAATTTTTGGCGTCAGCTTGACGATATCGAAGTAGGCTCCGAGCGTCGTATTGGTGTCCTGCGCAAGCAGCCAGGCGAGACCCGCGTAGGTCATAAGCCCGAGAAACGCGAGGATTGTACCGATAATCCAGATAGGAACCTCGGCTCTCATCATGTGTTTGATGTTATCCGGCGACTTCCAGTGCGGGGCGAACTGAGGGCGTTTGCCCTTCAAATGCGTGATTTCCTTGTCCAGCGTGGCGATCAGATAGTTCAGCTTTTCCTTGCTTTCCAAGGCATATTTGCCTTGGAAGCCGGTGAGCAAACACATGTAGAACACCTCGAGCGTCTGCACACTGCTGTGGCCGCGTTCCCGGACAGACTCCAGCTCCTTGAAGAAATTTTCACCAGCCAACTGGTCGCCGAACAGCATCAGTTGCAGTGGAGCGCGCTCCCACGTATCGCGAATTGCCATCTCCGAAGACAAAATGGTCTCGTCCACAGCCGCGCAAAAAGCATACTTCGCCGCATAGATGTCGTCGATCGACACATTCATGCGACGCGCATTGCGCTCGAAATTATCGAGCAAGCGGCGTATCTGGGTTGCAAACTGATCCGCATCGGCTGGAACGTATCGATTCTTCAGTAACAGGAGCAGGTAAAAACCGTCATGCATCAGATCGATCAGGGTGCGCGGCGCATGATTTGGTTCCTGGCGCAGCGGCGTACCTTCCGCGAACAAGGAAGGGGCAGGTGAAATGGTGTTTTGGGTGAGAGTGTCAATGATCATTGCGCTACTGCGAACAATTCGAGTTTGAGGTTTTTGAATCCGGCCGGAACGTACACCATGATCGATCCGGAAGCGATCATGCGTTCGTAAAGTGCGCCATGTGGTTCAACTGAAAAGTAATAGCATCCCGGCCGAACCGGAATGGCCGCCGGGACTTGAGGCGCCGCCATCAGCCGCACGCCGGGCATCGCTGACGACACCATCCGTTCCACATCATCCGGAGCACCGACCTTGATGCGTAGTGGCGCGGTTTCTACAAGATCCGCGGGCGGCATGTCGGCGGCTACCGAAAGATAGTACGAAGCATTTTTGGTCAATTTTTCGGGATCGATGCGGCCGAGATGGAAGGCAGGCTTCACCTCGGTCAGCGCGATCGAGAAGTAGCGCGAAGAAATTACCGTTTCAATCAATTCCCGGATGATGTGGTCAAGCCTGGCAAACTCCGGCCCGGGATCTGCATGCTTGTATATCGGCAGATCGGAAAGGCTGTACGCTTTTGAAAATGTCAGCAGCTGTCCGGCCAACTTCAGGAGTTCGTGAAACAGACGCTCGGGGTGCAGAGCCGGATGATGGAACAAATGTTGAAGCGACGCGTACGCGCTGTTCACGGTATTCAGCAGCCAGAACGAGGCAATATCGCCCGAGCGAAACTCGACAACATTCAGTGAAGGTTCGCGATGATAGCCATAGAGCGCTTGTGCCTTCGCCTGCAGGATTTCCATCAGACGGCGCGCCATCAGGAAGATCGATGGGGACGAGCGAATCGTCAGAACGGGTGGAACGAATGCGGAGTCGAGTTCGTAGCCGCCGGAGCTCGTCGCACGCACGCGTGCAATCGGCATCGAAACGTATTGCTCCCGATTGTCGTGTTCGGACAGTAAGCGAAATGATTTTTTCAGAATCGTAAGTTCGGAATCGATGGCATTGGTGTACAGATCCGGTGCCTGCTCTTCGCATTGATGGTATCGGAATGCCTGGCCTGGCGAGACTTGGGCGGAGAAATTGGGACCGAAATCGCGCAGATAGGGCAGTGCGAGGAAGAAGACGACGCCATTGCCGATATTCTCGATTGATGCCAGATTGACCGGCTCCGGCGGTGCGTCATTGTCGGGTGCGTTGACGATCTCGCCATCGGGGAGAATGCCTGTGACGCTGGTAATTCGAAGTACGCCTGCGTTGATCGCTTCCGTATCGAACTTCACATCGCGGACACCCCAAAGGTAAGGATGGGCGGCGCGCCCAAACTCGACCAGACGTGACTCGTGGTAAAGGTCTTGGCGCTGAAAATGCTGTGGGCGGAGGAAAAGACCTTCACCCCATAGAATCTTTGCTGAGCGGTTCATATTATTGACGAGTAAAAATTCCTGTGTCGTTGTTATTTGCATCTGGCAGAAGCCAGCAGGGCTGCTTCATTCGCCGGGACGCCGAAAGGTGAGGGGCTAGTTGCTGTCATCGCGCATGCGTGAACACCAAGGGTGATTCCCGAGCGCTCCGCGTCGGATGCTGCAAACGCATATCGCCAACGCTGTGCATAGGGTGAGCGAAACAATGCGGCGACTGCCAGGTAGACTGCATCGCCTGGAAGCTTTTCCTGGATATCGAGTGTTTGCCCGGGTGACAAAGTCAGCTCTCTTGCCTCAACGAGATCGTTCCCGATCGCCTCTTTTTCCTTGTCCGCCAAGCCGACACTCGAGTAGGGCATGGCCAGGAAGCCGTTCTGGTTCCGCAGTTTGTACAGGCGTATCACCGTAGCGAGTCCTTGTCCGTCATCACCAGCGTTCATGTCGCGCGCCCCCTCCAGCCGCAATGCAATGGTTTTCGATTTACTTGAAGGCGCCGAACTGTCCGGAAGTTTTATGCCGACTGAATTCAGTGCAACCTCCGTGATCTTTCCGGCAACCAGCTGAGTTGCGGAGCCGCAACCGGTAAGCAGTACAAGAGCTGTAATCGCTGCGGGCGTCCATCCGGACATCAGATTGGCAACGAGCCAGCCTTCCGTGAACCGAGGAACCCGGCTTCGTCGCGTCATGACTTCAGACATGCAGATCCTTTCCAAGCTGTCTTGCCGAGATATGCAGCAAATAAAATATCAAAAAAACAATTGTGTTTTTTATAATGTTTCAGTTAGTATAGCTGAATGTTGGTAATGTGTTAATTATAAGTTTGTCAAAATTGTCTGATGGAACGGTGGCTGCTGGTGAAAACTGTCAAGCCGCAAACTTCCTCGCCCAGTAATTTCCACAACCTGTACCGCAAGGAATAAAAATGCCAATACCCAAATCTTCTGGTGGCCAGCGTTCGTCGCGTGCCGGTCGTTTTTGCATCGGAGCCATGGTGTTGGCTGTCTCCCTGCTCGCCGCCTGTGCAACCACGCCTCCCGGCGGAGAAAAAGCCAACGTCGAGTTGCTTTACAAGGACGCTGATGCGGAGCTTGCGAAGGGGCAGAACGAAAAGGCAGTCGCCTTGTTGAATAGGGCTGCAAAAGAGAATCCGACCAGCGTAGTGCCGTGGCTGAAGATGGCAAACATCTGGTTTGAAATGGGTAACTACCCATCGGCCATCGTCGCCGCCAATGAGGTATTGCAGCGCGACGTGGCAAATCAGGAGGCAAAGAGTGTTTTGGTTGTGGCAGGTCTTCGGGTCGCAGCAGGAGCGGTCGCCGGCTTGCGGCCGAATGGAGCGGTCAACATGAGCGCGCGCCTTGAGGCGGAGAACCTGACCAATTCGCTGCGCGGTGTACTCGGCGAAAAAGTACTGGTGCCAGCTGGCGGCAGTGAGGGGAAGCCGGCAAGCACCGCGCCACGACCGAAGTTGCATGCGCGATCTGCTGCAACAACCAGAATTTCGAAAGCCCCGCAAGGTAACCCAGACGCCAGCTCGACGGACCCGTTCAAGTCATTGAAATAGCACACGGCCCCCAAACCTCATCTGATATCAGTCATCGAAGGAGAACTCTCTATGTCAAAGAAGGAAAGCGTGCAGAAGAAGCTGCAGCGCGTTCGTCCCCCACGCGTACAACTCACCTATGACGTCGAAATCGGCAATGCGATCGAACAAAAGGAAATTCCGTTTGTCGTCGGCGTCATGGGCGATTTTTCAGGCAATTCGGAAGTGACGCTTCCCAAACTCAAGGAGCGCAAATTCGTCAATGTCGACCTCGACAATTTTGACGACGTCATGAAAGGCGTTGAACCGCGCGCCGCATACCGCGTGAAGAACACGCTCAGCGAAAAGGGTGGGGAATTCGCGGTCGATATCAAATTCAGGTCGATCGAGGACTTTCGTCCGGAAGCTGTCGTCCAGCAGGTTGAACCCTTGCGCAAGTTGCTTGAGGCGCGCGGCAAGCTGTCCGACTTGCGTAACAAGCTCGCCGGCAATGAGAAGCTGGAAGATGTATTGAGCGAGGTTCTGTCGAATACCGAAAACCTGCAGCAGTTAGGCAAGGAAACAAAGCGGAAGGAGGACTGAGATGAACGCTCAAGCACAAGCCTCGAACTTCGCTCTTGAAGAACAATCTGCGGGCAGCTTGCTCGATCGCGTCGTGAGCGAAAGCAGGGTGGCACGTTCGGATACGGAAAGGTCGCGTGCAAAGGATCTGATCGGCGAACTCGTGGGACAAGTTCTCGAAGGCACTGTCGTTATCTCCAGCAATCTTGCAGCGACTCTGGATGCTCGCATTGCCGAGCTGGACTCGCTCATCTCAGATCAGTTGAGTGAAATTCTGCATGCGCCCGAATTCCAGAAATTGGAGAGCACCTGGCGCGGCTTGCACTTTCTTTGCAAGCATACCTCGACCGGCGAGACGCTCAAGATCAAGATGTTGAATGCGAACAAGAAGGATCTGGTTCGTGACTTCAGCAATGCGATCGATTTTGACCAGAGCGCGCTGTTCAAGAAGGTGTACGAAGAAGAGTTCGGAACATTTGGCGGTGCGCCCTTCGGCGCCTTGATCGGCGACTACGAGATCAATCGCCAGCCAGAAGACATGTACTTCATCGAGCAGATGTCGCATGTGGCCGCGGCATCCCATGCTCCGTTCATTTCCGCCGCTTCGCCGGAACTGCTTGGATTGGAGTCATTTGCCGATCTTGGAAGGCCGCGTGACATGGCGAAAATTTTCGATACGCTGGAATACGCCAAGTGGAAGTCATTCCGGGAGTCTGAAGATTCACGCTATGTTGGACTGACCATTCCACGTTTCCTCGGGCGCATGCCTTACCACCCGAAGGAAGGTGCCGTGGTCGAAGGATTCAATTTTGTGGAGGATGTGGACGGCACGAACCACAGCAAGTACCTCTGGATTAACACCGCTTATGCGTTTGCGGCGCGGCTCACGAGCGCGTTCGAACATTACGGTTGGTGTGCGGCTATCCGTGGTGTTGAAGGCGGCGGCCTCGTGGAAGACCTTCCGACACATACCTTCAAGACGGACGACGGCGAAATCGCTCTGAAGTGCCCAACCGAGATTGCCATCACTGATCGCCGGGAAAAGGAGCTGAGCGATCTCGGATTCATTCCGCTCGTGCACTGCAAGAATACCGACTATGCAGCATTTTTTGGCGCTCAGTCGGTGCAGCGCGCAAAGAAATACAACAGCGATGCGGCCAATGCCAATGCGGTGCTGTCCACCCAGTTGCAATACATCTTTGCGTCGTCCCGGATTGCTCATTACCTGAAGTCGATGATGCGCGACAAGATCGGCAGTTTTGCGGCTGCGTCAAATGTCGAGCAGTTTTTGAACAACTGGCTCGCACAATACGTCGTGATGGACGATTCCGCATCACAGGAAGTCAAGGCGCAGTATCCCTTGCGCGAGGCATCCGTGCAGGTATCGGAAGTTCCCGGACGCCCTGGCGTCTATCGCGCCGTCACATTCCTGCGTCCGCATTTCCAGCTTGATGAGCTGAGTGTCTCGTTGCGTTTAGTTGCCGAGTTGCCGCAGTCGGCAAAGGCATAGGTTCTTCTGCGGTAGTTGTAAAACCCTGTTAGCACACTAGCGTGCGTATTTTTAAGGAGCTATAGAGCATGAAAGATATCTACCTGAAGTTTGAGGGTGGTGATACCAAGATCGAAGGCGAGTCGCGCGACGAAGGCCACCCGAAATGGCTTGAGGCGCTGTCCTGGAGCCACTTGATTCGCCAGCCCAAGTCGGCGACAGCGAGTACTTCCGGCGGCCACACCGCGGAACGTTGCGAACACGGCGATATGGTTTTCGTCAAGGATATTGACTCCACAAGCCCGTCGTTGTGGCTGGCATGCAGCCAGGGTGATACCTATAACAAGGTAACGATCGATTTCATGCGCGCTAGTGGCAAGGATAAGGTCAAGTATCTGGAAATCGTTCTCAACCATGTCATTGTCTCGTCCGTTACTCCGACGGTCGACGGCGAAGGCCTGCCGACCGAGACGATCACACTGAAGTACGCTTCGGTGAAATGGACGTACACGGTACAAGGCATCGATGGCAAGAAAGGCGGCAGCAATCCGCAAATGTGGAGCCTGTCGAAGAACAAGGCGACTGAAGCAGTGTAATCACCGAATACGTCTCCATTCCGTGGTTGCGGCGCTGCTAACGCGCCGCAATTCATGCTTCGTCCACCTCTATGCTTCATGATTATTCATGTCTTCAGGTTTGCTCTCGACTGCCAAATATCCCCCCACATTGCTCGACCGGCTCACTGATAACGCGCCGCGAGAGGCGGGAGAGCGTAATCCGATCCGCCTCATCGGCGACGAAGAATTGAAAGAATCGGTGGCACGTGATTTGGAAGCCCTGCTGAATTGTCGATGCGCTTACGGAGAGGACGTCTTTCTTCACTTTCCCGAAACATTGAAGTCGATCGGCAGCTATGGCATGGGCGACTTCGTCGGGCGGAGCCTGGCAAACCCGGCCGATCGAAACCATATCTGCCGGTCGCTGGAACGCACGATCGCGACGCATGAACGCCGTCTGAAGCAGGTGCGTGTCTTGCTGGAGCTGGAAAGTGGAGTGGTCAACCGTTTGCGCTTCGCCATTCATGCGCTGTTGGTCGTCCATCCGGCTACCGAGCCGGTTTTCTTTGATGCGCTGTTGCAGCCATCAACCCTCCAATACTCCGTCAGCAAAGCCAAACGCTCGGTTGCTAGTTGAGAATTCATGGATACCTTGTTGCCGTACTACGAGCGTGAGCTCACCTTTTTGCGCCGACAGTCCAGTGACTTTGCCCGGCGTTATCCAAAGGTTGCGGGGCGCCTGTTGTTGTCTGGCGAGACGTGTGAGGATCCCCATATTGAACGCCTGATTGAATCTTTCGCGTTTCTGGCGGGACGCATTCACAAGAAGCTGGATGACGAATATCCGGAATTTACCGACTCGCTCTTGCAGGTTGTTTTTCCGCAATATCTCAAACCATTTCCGTCCGTATCCATTGCGCATTTTGATAGTGGGAGCGGCGCGGCACAGCTTGCGAAGGCAGCACGCATTCCAAGAAGTACGCTGCTCAACACACGCCCCGTGCGCGGTGTTCCATGCCGTTTTACGACCACTTATGACGTTGACATCTGGCCGATAAAGGTTGTCAACGCGGCCTACGAGAATATCTTCGACGTCACCGGGCTGCCCGTCAACATAGCACGCTCCATCAGCTCGGTAATACGACTTGAGCTTGCCGTGTCGTCGGACAACGTCGGTTTCGACGCCCTGCGAGCGAACAAGCTTCGCTTTTATCTGAACGGCGAGCCCGCCGTTGTTGCACTGGTCCGCGAGGCATTATTCTCGAAAGCGCTTGGGCTCTGGGTGACGTCGCCCACGATGCCGGAAAAAGTCGAACTGCCGGCCAGCGCGATCCTGCCGGTCGGATTTGCTGATGATGAAGCATTGCTTGAGGAAGATCCGCGTTCGCATCGCGCTCATCAATTGATGCTCGAATATTTTGTCTTTCCCGAGAAATTCAATTTTTTCGATCTTGACCTGGTCGCGCTGAACGAGAAATTGCCGCTACACACGCGAACACTGGAAATTCGAATCGGCTTGGCGGGTGTGGCAGACAGGAGTTCGTCTGCCAACCTGCTGGACCGCATTACGAAGGACAATTTCGTGCTCGGATGTACGCCGGTTGTCAACTTGTTCCGGCAAATTCCCGAGCCGATTCGGGTTAGCGGAACGGAAACGACATACCCAGTCATCGTCGACAGTCGGCGGCCAGCGGCCTATGAAGTTTACGACATCAGGCATGTTTTCCAGGTCAGGCAGAGTGTCGATGGAGAAGAAGTGTGCGAGTTCCTTCCTTTCTACTCGATTCGGCACGGCCAGCCACACGATGGCCCGGTTCGATATTGGCATGCAAGCTACGAGGACGACGGCACGTCGTCGAGCTATTCAATGGCGTTGTCGCTGATTGATTCGACAATGGATTTGCAGCGCCCCGCAACAAACACTTTGAGCCTGGACCTCACGTGTACCAATCGTGACCTGCCATCCCAATTGCCCTTCGGTTTGCTGGAGGGGGACCTGTTCGCCGAGGGCGGAACGATTGCCAAGACAATACGGATGTTGCGCAAACCGACGCCGAGTTATCGTTTTCCCAAAGGTCGGGGTGCACAATGGCGTTTGATTTCCCATCTGTCGCTGAATCATCTTTCGCTGTCGGGGCAGGGAGTGGACGCGATCAAGGAAATCTTGACGCTTTACGATATCGCGGGTTCCGTTGCGAACAACAAGCAGATCAACGGTATTGCGGCGATTGACCAGCAGCCGGTCACGGCGCGTATTCCCGGTAATCCATTTCCCGTATTTGCGCGCGGGATGCAGATCCGCATCACACTGGATGAAACGCATTATGCAGGTATTGGCCTGTTCACATTTGCCCAGATCCTGGACCATTTCTTCGGACACTACGTTCACGCCAATAGCTTCACGCAATTGGTATTGATTTCCAAACAATCAGGACAGGAGCTGCTCACATGCCCGGTGAGAAACGGCGCATCGATCCTGGCCTGATTGATCGTCTGCGCGACGAGCCGTACCGCTTCAAATTTTTTCAGGCGGTGCGCCTGCTTCTCGCACAATCCCGCGCCCATTCGTGTGAAGAAGATGCAGACGTGCTCGGCCAGACAATCAGTTTTCGAAGCTCGGTATCGCTGGCATTTCCTCCGAGCGAGATCGAGTCTCTCGATTTCGAATGGGAAAATGCGCCGGAATCCGACACCGAGGGATGCAATGACGCGTCTGGCCGAACCGGCCTGGGAGCGTTTAAAAAGGTCACCATGACACCATCGTTCATGGGGCTTACAGGGCCGTCTGGAGTCTTGCCGCGACATTACACACAGCATGTGGCAGAGCGCGAAATCTTTTATCGGGACTCTGCTTCCCGTGCATTTTTCGATATTTTTACGACCCGGGCGGTTGCGCTGTTTTATCAGAGCTGGCTAAAGTACCGACTTCATCTTCAGTACGAGGCAGACCTCAAGAATTGCTTTCTGCCTTCCATCTTGAGCCTTGCCGGCCTTGGGTTAAAAGGTACCCGCGACCGCTTGATCGACGGCGCGGAAGGCATTCCTGACGAGTCACTCGCTTATTACTCCGCAGCGCTTCGACAGCGACCGCAATCGGCACAATGGTTCTCCAGCATCGCCGCTGATTATTTTCAAATCCGCTGCACCATAGAGCAGTTTGTCGGGCAATGGTTCGAATTGCCGCAGCACGAACTGACTCGTCTTGGAGTGGCGAACTGCGTGTTGGGACAAACAGGATTTTGTGGGAATCGCGTATGGGATCGTCATACGAAGTTGCGATTGACAATCGGCCCCATGCGACGTGACCAGTTTGATGGTTTCCTTCCCGGCGGCTCGGCGTTCAAAAGTTTGAGACGCTTGTTTCGGCTCATGGTTGGCGCCACGTTCGACTGTGAGGTGAGACTCGTTCTGGATAAGCGGGATATCGGCGCCGCATGTCTGGATACGCAGTCACGCGGCACGCGTCTCGGCTGGAACGGCTGGTTCAAGTCCCGCAATATCTGGGCAGATGCATCCGACACGGCCTATCTGATCCGAGCCTCCGATCCTATTTGACAGACTTATTTTTTTTAGACATGACAGCGAACTTGAAGGTACTAATCGGTAAATTGAACTCGACATGCAAGCAAGCGGCGGAGCAGGCCGTCAATCATTGCGTGACACGTGGGCAATATGAGGTCGATCTGGAGCATTTTTTTCTCGCGCTTCTTGATAACAGGCGCAGCGACTTTGCGCTCCTTTGCCGGCATTACGATATCAGCCATACGGCTCTTGAAAAAGATCTGCTCAACGAAATTTCAGGTTTTAAATCCGGAAACTCGCGTACTCCGGTGTTTTCCGAACACTTGCCGAAATTATTCGAGCATGCGTGGCTTCTGGCATCCCTCGATAGTCAGACTCCTCGTATCCGCAGCGCACATCTACTGCTTGCTCTTCTTACGGCATCCGATCTTTCGCAACTAGCATATCGAGGCTCGAAGCAATTTGTCCGGTTTTCGGTCGAGGAGCTCAAGCACAAGCTTTCCGACCTGATCTCCGCTTTTCCGGAAGCTCTGGAATCCGCCGACTTCATTCCCGGACTGGAGGGTGCGTCCGAGGTTCAGATGACGAGCGGGCGTGAGTCTTCAGCAAAAACGCCGGCGCTCGACCAGTACACCATCAATCTGACCCAACACGCACGCGAGGGAAAAATCGACCCGGTTATCGGTCGGGATCCTGAGATCCGCCAGGCGATTGACATCCTGATGCGGCGGCGGCAGAACAATCCGATCCTGACTGGCGAGGCCGGGGTTGGCAAGACGGCGGTCGTCGAGGGGCTTGCGCAACGGATTGCGGACGGCGATGTCCCCTCGTCGCTGAAAGGCGTCGAGCTGCATGTGCTCGATCTCGGCCTGCTGCAAGCAGGGGCGAGCGTGAAGGGGGAGTTCGAGAATCGCCTGCGCAGTGTGATTGAAGAGGTCAAGCGCAGCCCGCATCCGATCATTCTCTTTATCGACGAGGCACACACCATTATTGGCGCCGGCGGACAGGCGGGGCAGAACGATGCGGCCAATTTGCTGAAGCCGGCTCTCGCGCGAGGTGAGTTGCGCACGGTGGCGGCCACGACCTGGAGCGAGTACAAGAAATTTTTCGAGAAGGACGCTGCACTTGCGCGCCGCTTCCAGGTTGTGAAAGTTGAAGAGCCGTCAGAAGCAGTAGCCTGTTCGATGCTGAGGGGTCTGGTGGCCAGGATGGAGCGCCATTTCAATGTTCGTGTTCTGGATGAGGCTGTTGTGGACGCAGTTCGGCTATCAGCGCGCTACATCAGCGGTCGACAGCTGCCGGACAAGGCGATTAGTGTGCTTGATACGGCTTGCGCGCGAGTAGCGCTCGGCAACTCGGCCACACCGGGTTCCATTGAAGACCGCCGGCGATCGATCACGGCGCTGTCGGAAGAAATTGCTGCATTGGAAAGAGAGATGGCCAGCGGCGGTTCGCACGCCGGCCGGCTTGGCGAACTGCGCGCAGAGCGAGAGGCAAGCCAGGCACAGCTGGCGTTGGACGAAGCCCGGTGGAAAACCGAGAGGTCGCTGGTGAAGAAAATCCAGGAGTTGTGCGCCCAGCTCGAGGCCGGCCCGCATGCTGGAACCGGGCGGGCCGATGCGTTTGAAGCGGGCGGTGATGCCGCCATCAACGAGAGTGCTGCACCAGCTTCTGACAGCGCGGCACGGACACGTGAGTTGGACCTCCTGCGCGTGGAGCTGATCTCGCTTCAAGGAGAGAAGCCGTTGGTGCCGGTATGCGTTGACGGCCAGACGGTGGGGGAAATCATCTCGGGATGGACTGGCATTCCATTGGGCAAAATGGTGAAGGATGAAATCAAGACGATTCTGAACCTGAAGCCTTTACTCGAGGAACGCGTGGTTGGCCAGTCGCATGCATTGGAGCAAATTGCGCAACGCGTTCGATCGGCGCGTGCCAACATTGAGGAACCAAACAAGCCCAAAGGAGTTTTCCTGTTCGTCGGACCCTCCGGCGTAGGCAAGACAGAAACTGCGCTTGCGCTCGCTGACATCTTGTACGGCGGCGAGCGTAACCTGGTTACTATCAACATGTCCGAATATCAGGAATCCCACTCGGTATCGGGCCTGAAGGGTTCGCCACCGGGATATGTCGGATATGGCGAAGGGGGAGTGTTAACTGAGGCTGTGCGAAGAAAGCCCTATTCCGTGGTGCTTCTGGACGAAATAGAAAAAGCGCATCCCGATGTTCTGGAATTGTTTTTCCAGGTATTCGACAAGGGAGTGATGGATGATGCCGAGGGCCGCGAAGTCGACTTCAGGAATACGGTGATCATCCTTACGTCCAATGTCGCTTCACAGAGCATCATGCAGGCTTGTCTGAACAAGAGCGTGGACGAACTTCCGAGCGCCGAAAACCTGGCTGAGGCCATCCGACCGCAGCTTTATAAAGCATTCAAACCGGCCTTTCTTGGACGAATGAAGGTCATTCCGTATTATCCGTTGCCCGATCCGATTCTCGCCGAAATCATTTGTCTCAAATTGGATCGAATCAAGCAGAGAGTGCAGTTAAACCACAAGGCGAAGCTCTCATTCAGCAGTGAGGTTGTTGATTCGGTACTCGCCCGCTGCACGGAAGTGGATTCAGGTGCACGTAATGTCGACCATATTCTTAATGGGACAATGCTGCCGCAAATTGCGGAAACGGTTCTTGTGCGGATGGCGGAAGGTAAGCCAATCAATGCAGTCAAGATCGGTGTCAACAAGGACGGCCAGTTCAGTTACAAGGTCAATTGATCGGGTACAAAGCTTATGACTGCAAATATCAGCGACTTGTTAGTACCAATTTCCGACGCTCGGCCGTGCGGCGAGGATTTGTCCTTTTCTGCCGAATTCGACCAGATTCAGGAGGCGCGGCGGGAAGACGACCCGAATGTGGATTATGGCGCGTGGCAAACGACGCTCAAGCAAGCCGATTGGCCTGCAGTGATCGCTTGTTGCACCGACTTGCTTCGGACTCGCAGCAAGGACTTGCGTTTGGCAGCATGGCTGACCGAAGGTCTTGTAAAGACAGCTGGATTGCGCGGCCTTGCCGACGGCATCGAGCTTCATGCGCGCCTGATGGAGCGTTTTGGTCTGGACATTCATCCGCAGGGCGATGAGGGAGACCAGGAGATGCGCATTGGCACGCTGAACTGGCTCAACCTGAGAATGTCGGAACTTGTTCGTCAGATACCCCTCACGCGCGCAAAGGAAGGTCAATACAGCTTGAACGATTATGTTGCGGCTCGCCAGTTGCAGGCGCAACGGCAACGCAATGCGGAGGCTGCGGAAAATGCGGAAGAAGGCGCCACGCTCGAAAAATTTTCTAGCGCTGCCGGCAAGACTGAGAAGTCACTGTACAGGCAATGGATGGATGATGCTTCGCGCGGTCGTGACGCATTAATGCAGTTGGCAACGGCGGCAGATCGTCAGTTCGGTGTCGACGGTCCGTCGTTTACACAATTGCGCGACGGGATTGACGCGATCCGGCAGCGCCTCGAATCAATTGCCAAGGAGCTCGGCATCCTTTCAGTCGAGGATACGCCAGCAGGCATGAACGGAAGCTCGGACCCCATTGAGGGGGAGTTGGCCGCCCAGGCGACGTCTCGTGGACCTATCCGAACCCGTGCACAGGCGTTGGAGGCATTGCGCGAGGTCGCGAAGTTTTTCCGAACTACCGAGCCTCACAGTCCGGTCGCGTATCTTGCAGATAAGGCCGCCCATTGGGGGGCAATGCCTTTGCACCTGTGGTTGCGGAGCGTGGTCAAGGATCAGAGCAGCATGTCGCACATCGAGGAATTGCTGGGCTTGGAAGCTGATCAGGACAGCAGTCGTGGAGCTTGACTGTTCCTGCTGCGAAAATCTCATGTGGTAGGAATTACAGATCGGCACACTTCATGCAAGACAACGCCGGGTCTAAGTACTTGCTCATAAAAAACTGTGATTGTCTGTGGCCCAAGTCGGCGCGCTACTGCGTTGCCCGCCCCTGGCAGTGCTCGCACTCCGTCGGGTCAGGCGCCTTGCATCGCATCCGACACGGACCACATCCATCTCACAGTGTTTTATGAGCAGGTACTTAGGTCTTTAATTAGCGGCGCAGCAAGGCAATGTTCTGAATAGATCCATCCACTTATTGGCTTACCCGAAACTCGATACGCCGATTTCGCCGCCTGCCTTCTTCGGTGGTGTTAGAAACAATTGGTTGGTCTGCGCCCATGCCGCTGGTGTTCAATGCTTGCGAAGAAATTCCGTGTGCCACAAGATATGTCTTGACGGACTCGGCACGTGAGCGCGAAAGAGAAGTATTACGCGCAGGTGCCCCGACGTTGTCGGTATGTCCGATGATTTCTATTTTCTTGGTATCCAGTTTTTTCAGTGCATCCACCATTTCGTTGAGAATTTCCTTCCCGGATTCGGTCAACATTGCGCTGCCAGGCTCAAATTCCACTACGCGATTTGCCAATGCTCTATCGACCAGGGATTGATCGTCAGCGGTGACGCGAAGACCATTCTTCACGACATAATTTGGATTGAGTGCAGTGGCAAAGTCATTTGCGATTGCTTTACGCACCGTTTCGCTATTGACCTCGCCTCGAATGGAAACAGTTGTGCCTTCAAGGACCAATTGCCCTTTGCTGATGGACTTCAATCGCTGGGTGATGAGCTTCGATGCATTGGCCGACCAGTTAGGCGGAGCTACAACACCACCAACGCCTATTTGATCGATGACCTGGCCGGCCCCATAGATCTCTTGCAGGCGCGCCAGCAAGGCCGCTTTACTGGCTTCATCCGGAACCGTTCCCGAAATAACAACGCGTCCCGGCGGGACGGAAACCTGGGACGGTGAGGTGCCGTCGCCTGCGGCCGCCATGGCGGAATGAAGCATCATGATGGCCGACAAGGTGATGCTTGAGCGAAGAGAGATGTTCATTCGAAATAAATTATTGACGTGAAGTGGCGGCATCCGGCGGGGATATCGTTCATCTATCCAGAAAATCCTTGCCGAAAGGTTTCAACAAGCTGCTGCAATGAGAGTTCCTCATGTTCCAGATAGCTTGACAACTTAAGTGTCGCCGCGTCCTGCAATGCATGGTCTTCGACCCAAGTGGATCGGCTGATGTCGATCAGCGTAGCCGATGCCGTATCTTCTTCAAACAGCGCGCGAAAGATGGTTGGTGTCGTGCCGTTGAAAGTGAGAATCAGTTTGGGGCTGCCAAAGTGCATGCATGAAAATACGCTCAGCTCGAAGTCTGCTCTGGAGAGAAAGACACTGATCAGTTGAAGCCATAGGGCCTTGACCAGCGCGAGCCTCGTCGGGTCACGCGGTAGCGGCATGGCCAGACCTTTTTGAGGCGCAACCGCGTAATTGGTCAACACGGGCTGCAGCAGATATCCGATCGCAAGAACCATCTGGCGCACGGATGCCTGGCCATCGGAGATGCCGAGGGCATTCGTCAGCCCGGCGACAGTGGTGGAACCAAGGAACTGATCGTAGCCATCGCAGACTTTGCTTCTCGCGAACTCAGCTTCCAGCGGTACGTCACTTAACGTAATCAATGTGTCTACGGCGTCATGCGCTTTGGCCGCGTGATGAATAAGGGCTCGTTGATGATTGACGTGCCGCTCCAGCACCATCGGACTGAGGTGGAGAAATTCGAGTGCGTTATCAGTCTCGAACAGAGTCGCAGCGATAAATGGAAAGCGGCGGGAAGATGCATCGCCGCTCGGAATCAGCGAGCCGCATATTGCGCGTTTCTTGCGCGTTCCCAGGAGAAGGAAGTCGACGGGGCCGGCGTTGTCGTAGTAATTCTTCCATCCGGGATTCGCGATCAGCAGTTCCATCCCTTGCGCGATCCAGTTGTCGATCAGGGCAATGATTTTGGTGCCAGACGTGCTTTTTACAAAATCACCGCGTGAGGCGATCTTTCCAAAATAGAGTGAGCTGGAATTGCGTAGCTGAATTGCATTGCTTGAACTCATGATTTGCTTCGCCTGTTCAAATATCTGATGTCAGCCTTCGATACCTGCCACCGAGGCTGGCAGTTTCAGGCCACGCAATCCCGTCTCGGCAGCGGCTCCTGATCCGTTGCTGCCGTTCCGCGAATCGCTGATGAGCTTGAAATTGACGCCTACCGTTGTACCAGCACCCGTCCAGGTCATGGAGAACAGGCCGTTATCGAGTTTTTTGCGCTGCGCCGAATTGATAAGTTTTTCCAGTCCGAATTGACCGGGAAAATCAACAACGTCGACCGATCGCCCGTCGGCGGTGATGGCGGTGATTTTCGCGCCTGGTTGGCCGAGGGATGAGGGCCACGTGAAGTTAAGCCAATCCTGCCTGCCGTTTCTGTAACGCAGGCTTTGACCGTCGATCTCGATCCGGTATTCGACCAGGCCGGGGGTCGGTAGTGGCTGGAGCTGGAAGTTGGTTTGAGGCTGGGTGTTGCCGGACGCTGATGGGGCGGATGCGCCCTGAGCAGCGATGAAGCGCGCGAGATTTTGGGTAAAAGATGAATTGAGATGCAGGCCCATATCGGCCCAGGTTCGGGCCGAAATCGTATCACCGCGTCGCACTACCAAGGGACCCATGGTGGTCTGCACGAACTTGGCGATCGCGCCGTCCGGCCCGAACATCTGGACAATTTCAGCCGGCGTCGCCTCAACCCGCGAGTCGGCAGCAAAAGGATATTTCGTGCCCAGTGACTTGTTGAATGGTTCGAATATTTGTGCTGCCCAGGTTCGATTCAGTTCTGCCTCGGTTGGCTGAACGATGACGGCAAACGCCTGCATCAACGGGCGAACCAGTAGTGGGCGTATGGTTGAGCGCTCGGCGTCCGGCATGCCCGTCAGCATGCTTTCGTCGACATACTTCAGCGCTTCTGACAGTTCCGAATTGCCACCGTCCAGCGTTGCTTGCATCAGTAGCCGGCTCGCCGGGCCTACATCGCCCGAGTTCTTGATTTGATTGAAACGCGTACGCACTTTGGACAGCTGGGCGAGATAGCCGTTGATCAGCGAGCTGTCCTTGTTCTCTCCACGTACGACAACGAGATTGGCGATGGCGGCAAAATTCTGACCGATCATGCCCGTCCGGATTTCACCTGGTTTGGCCGTGCCGAGGTTGACATTAAGCTGCGAAGGTGTCTGGCGAAGAATGGTGGCGCGGAACCAATCGGCAATTCCATTACGCGCACTTTGTAGCCCTTGGTTGACGAGCGAGGGATTGTCCCAGGACGTTTCCCGGTACAAGGTCTGTAGCAGAATATTGAGCGGGGATGATATCGGGTCGCCGAGCCGGTTCATGCCTGCTACCGCCTTGTCGAAATTGCCAAAGTCGGCAATCGTGATGCCTTGCGCGAACTTCTTCCACTCGCTGATGTACTCGGTCTTGTACATGCGCACCAACTCGCGCTGGATTTGTTCCGGGCTGCCTTCGAGCGACAGGTCGTCGCGAGCGGTCGTTTTCAGAACCCAGTCTGCACTCTGCAATTCCTTCGTGCTCGCCTCCTTGATCGCTGCTTCGATGAATTGCTCCCATGCGTCATGGGTAAATGCACCGGAGACTGCATGGCTGCCGGCGACAATCTCCTTGTTTTGATCGCCGACGATGCCGGCGACGGTGACAGCGGGGAAGCGCGTGGAGGCGCGCATCCTGATTTCGCTGTATACGCGTTCACGCGCAGGCGTTCCCTTGATGGCCACGCGGAGTGTTTCGCGCGCCTGGTCAACCAGGGCAAGTTTATTTTCAATGAGCGGGAAGTCCGGTTCCTGCGCCTGGGCGAGATAGAAGGTGATGAGCTTTTCGGCGCTGCGAATCACTTGTTCACGCGGGGCATTGCCGCGGCGCGTTTCCAGCCAGTTGCGCCAGAAGCGGGTGATCTGATCCCCCAGGTGGCCGGCATCGATATGCTCGCGGCTGGCAAGCATCAGGTAGGTTTTAAGTGCATTGTAGGCGTCCTCGGGGTTGGTCGGTGAAAGGTCTTTGTACAAGGCGCCGCCTGCTCTGGCTTGTCTGGTGTCGGTCGCGGCCCCTGTCGCGGAAGTATCGGTGTTCGACTGCGGCCTCACTGCAGATTCGAGTTTGCCTGCATTGGCATTCACCTCGCCAAGAAAGCTCTCGAGGTTGGCTGTTACCGGGGCGAGCATTACCTGTTGCAGTCCCTTGAAGTATTCGGCGCGCAGCATATGTTCGACACGTGCGCCCTGATACAGACCGAAGCCAAGCGCCAGGGGCTTGGTCGTACGATAGCGCTGCAGTTGCTCCAGCCGGTCTTGCATGACTTCGAGCGCCTCAAGCCGGGAAGCAAGGTCGACACTTGTTTCCTGGATCTTGACGACTTTCTCCAAGTCGGCCTGAACGTTGGCGACTAATTGGCGATTGGTGACAAATGACCAGCTCCAGCCGCCGAGCAGCAGGCCAAGCACCAGCACACTACCGAAAAAGATGGCTTGTCGCATCAGCAGCTTGTTCCGGCTTGCGTATTGGCGCACCAGGTTGCGGTCGGCGAAGATGACGGACGAGAACAGATTCCTGAGGAAAAAGCCCGTATTGGAGCTGATGCTTGCCGTCATTTTTCGACCGATGGAAAGCCCGTATTGCTGGACGATGCGCTGGCCGGTCGCGTGAGTTGCCACACCTTCCTGCACGGCGCTTGTGAAGTAGAAGCCGCGGAAAACGGGCTTGAACTGGAATGGGTTTTCTTCGAAGAGAGTCGCAATGAACGTTCGAAGATGCTGTTTGATACCAATGAACTCCATGGGAAAAGTCAGAATGCCAGGGCTCATGGCCTGGCCTCGATTGAGCGACATGCGTGTGCTGCCGAGTTCCTTGATGCCGTCACTGAGTGCGTCGAAGTGCTGGTCGAACAACAAGACTGCGTTAGCCTTGCCGTCCATGTCATATGGCAGGGTTGCGCCCCACACGCGGCTGCGCTCCTCTGCATCGGAATCTTCGAAAAAGTCGACGAATCCTGCGATCAAATCGACCTTGGTGAACATCACATAGACCGGTGCAAAGAGCTCGAGTCGCTCAGTGAGTTCCTGAACGCGCTGTCGCAACTGCTTTGCGAGATTGATGGTGACTTCCGGTCGATTGTTCGTCAGTTCGGCGATACTGGCGACAATGACGATGCCATTGATCGGCGCCTTGGGGCGATATTTCTTGAGCAGGCTGAGGAAGCCGAACCATTCGCTTCGATCTTCTTCATGCACGGCATAACGGCCGGCGGTGTCGAGCAGAATGCCTTCGGTTGTGAAGAACCAGTCGCAATTGCGCGTTCCTCCGAGGCCTTGAACGGCTTGGCCGCCCTTGTCCGAGAACGGGAAATTCAATCCCGAGTTAATCACTGCGGTGCTCTTGCCGGCGGCAGGGTTGCCGATAATGATGTACCACGGCATTTCATACAAGGCGGCGCTCCCCGTTGTCTGGCCGAGCTTGGATGTTTTGATCGTCTGGATCGCTTCGAGCAATCGCTTGCGTAGGACATCGACATCTTGTTTCTGGCCGGCCGGAGCCGCTTTGACGGCTTCTTCCGCCTGGTTCTGAAACATGCGGTCCATGGCGTCGGAAGCGCGCCGCGATTGCTTCCACTGCATGACCCAGTAGCCAGTCCATGCGAGCAGAAAAGCAAGCGCTATCGCAATAGACCACTTCGTCGGCACATGAAATACCGAGGCGACAAGATAGATGACGGCGAGGCCGAGTATCAGACCAAGCGCGGAAATTACCCGCTTGTCCTTGAGGAAATCGAAGATGCGGCTCATTGAAATCAATCGGTTATACGGCTTGAGAATGTTGTGAATCCGATTCGGCATGGAAGCCGTTTGCGGGGAGAAGTAA
The DNA here is from genome assembly GCF_004804275.1 of Herbaspirillum sp. ST 5-3. GTDB lineage: Bacteria > Pseudomonadota > Gammaproteobacteria > Burkholderiales > Burkholderiaceae_D > Noviherbaspirillum. The sequence goes on along the minus strand of NZ_STGI01000004.1, from coordinate 322,307 downwards.
TGTGGCGGCGCGATCGGTGTCGTGACCGACGTTGAAAACCAGAACCGGATGACCAGCGTCGACACACTGGCTTATGCCGGCGGAAAGGACACCGAGTACCGAGGCGGCGCCAAGATGGCCGCATGCTTCATTTGGGGCGAGGCGGTTTTGAATAGCGTCGAGTTGGGGCGCATGGGCGGCAATAGCTTCGATGCTTTCCAGCACTCTGTTGGCCCGGTGGTCTGCATCACATACGACAGTCCCTATTTGGTTCGCTGGGATGCCGGAAGCCTTTAGTGCGGCCTCCACAGTCCTGGCGAGATGCAGGAACGAAGTCCGAACTCGCGCATCGACGGGGGCTTCGCGCTGCACTCGTTGCACCGGTGTCAAATGACAGAGCGGTTGCACGGTTGCGGTAACCAATGCGCTCTGATTGGCGAACAGGACGCCGAAAGCCGCTTCGCCGATCATCAGACCATTAGGCCGTTCCGCGTCGAACAACTTTCCCTTGGACTCCAGATTCTCGACCACGTTTGCGCAAAGCAGGGAATCGCAGGCTAGCAGCAATAGTGCGCGCGGACGGTCGTCATCTTGCGTGGCGCGGCGAAAGTCCTCGGACAGGGTCAAGGCGCGCGCGTCGTCGCAGGCGGGCATGACTTCGACTGTGAGATCTTGAACGGCGTGCTGCAGGCTTGTGATTCGGGAAACTAGAAACTTCTGGATGAGCAGGTGTTCAGGCGGAGAAAGGTCGTCGGCGACGAGCAACGTGACGCGAAGTTGAAGAGCCTTCCCGGACGGTGGACGTATTCCGGCCGAACCGCGCAAAATGGGGATTGATGAAGCAGGTGCGGCGTCTGACCCGTTTTCATCAATCAGCTCCGATGGCCATTCTTGTAACGCCTGTTCCACGACAGAGTCGAGGAGGGTGAGCGCCCTGATGACGGCGTCGCGCAATTCCTCTTCCGCTTCCTCGTGCGCGTTTTCCGCCAGTTCGATGCGCAAAATTTGCCGCAGGTTTTCCTCGACGAATGTCGTGTCGAGATCGCGGGTTCTACCGGATAGCACCGGAAATCCGTTGCCATCGGTTAAAAATTCATCCGGCACCGGGCGACGCCGTCGTTCTGCGAGCGACTCGATAAATCCCCCGGCAGTGTAAGAGAGCGGGGTTGCGGACCAGGTGCCGAGAATGGGCAGATTAGCGGCGGGCAGGAAGCCCGCGCTGGGTATCGGTACTGCGTCCGGCATTTCCGATGTTGGACTTTCGGCCTTGGCTGCGGATTGCTTGCTTGAGGCGCGCCAGGCAAGGATCCCCAGACTAAGCACGAGCAGGACCGGAAGCGCGATGAGATAGACGAGGGTGTCTGAAGTCGTAATAACACGTTGCGTGACATGCCACCAGGTAAGCACGATGCACCAGGTTGCGGCGATCAGCGCGATGGATGCGACGGCGACGCGTGACGTGCGGCGCAACCTGCTGCTGGATGGAAATTGGGATGACATCGATAAAGGGCTGGATTGCAAGTGGCGATTTGAATTGTGGCAAGATTCCTTTTCGGCTACTTGCTGCCTGTCGGGAACTGTGTTGCGATCAGCACCGCGCCACATGCTGTCTTGTCTCCATGACGGGCGGCAGGACTGCCGTCGATGGTGACAGTTGGATCGCCGCTGACAATGACCGTTGTGCCGCCGTGACCCTTTTTCGGACAAGTAACCTTGTCACCCACACGCGCTATCCGCTTGCCATGTGTATCCGTGGTGGCGGCGCCGCCCACGACCTTTCCGCCGTGGTCCGTGGAGTCACCGATTACGATGAATGGTCGTGTCATATGGCAAAGTTGTTGTTTTGATAAACTTGTCTAGATGATAACTTGAATTGCGGGAAAAAGTCATCCCCTTTTGCCGTTGGATATTTGCCTGTTAGCGACGCGCCATCACTTCGGGTTTTCGCAGTTCGACATGGCCGAAATCCATCAATTGCCAGCGCCCGCCCCACACAAGCCCGACCGATTCCGCGAATTGTCCATAAAGACGATAGCCCTCCATCGCCCAAGGATCGCGTTCTGAGATAACGATCCTGCCTCCCCGATAAAACGCGCTGTCGGCGGCAAGCCCGTACTGGTGATAGCTTTGATATGCGCCGGCGTTGGTGACATGCGGGCCGAGCCGGGCGAGGGAGGCTTGCCTCTCCGGGCTGCGATAGCCTTCCAGGAGGGCCATCTGGTATCCGTGCTTTGCTATCAACTGATAGACGGTCAGCAGGCGCTGGCGGAATTCGGTATCGAATGCATTCCATTCCCGATTTGCAGAGGCGAGCTCGTTTCTCTCGGCCGCGATTTCACGGGTCACAAACAGTTCCGGCGGAAGTGGCGGCGGTGGAACGAGTTGTTCGCCCTGGAGGAGGCCGGCAATGACCGGCGCGCTGGCACGCGGCATATCGTCATAGCCTTCGAGGCCGCCGGTCGGTGCGAGCAGCTGAACAAGGATGGGGGGCACGCAAAGGATGACTAGTGCCAGGGAAAGGGCGCGCCGATGCCGGTGAAGAAGGTTGCGGGCGTGGTCGGCGTGCGTCAGGATGAGCGGAAATACCTGTCGTCGCCGGTATGAGGCCGATTGGCGTCGTGCGCTAAACCATCCCATAAGAGCGGCGCGTTTTTCCGTGAAGTGCAGTCGCCACTGCCGTCTTCTATCATTTCCCGCGACATACCAGCCGCCGAACCCGATCGCTGCACCGTAAATCACCGCAAGAAATACAAAGAAAAACGTTGCGCCCACAAGCTCCAGCCTTTGTAATTGAACATTGTCAAAAAAGCAAAATCAGATGTTATTATAAATGCAATTTTGGCAAATACTTGCGAGCAATCACATTTGCTCCAGGAAAGATCGACCACCGAATGAATAAGCGAATGACCGGAACCGTTGTGAATATGAATAAATTGGATCTCCCCTCCTTGTATGAAGCGGGAGCGGCCGCGAGCAGCAACGCGCAATTCAGCATTCTGGAGGCGCTTGAGCCGCGGCGCGGAAAGCTGCGGGGGTATCGCGGCCGGGTCTTGGGCGCGGCACTGGCGCTGATGGTTGCCATCGTTATGGTCATTTCTTTGAACCCGGCGTGGCTGAATGAAAGCTTGTCTTCAGCGGTGAGAGGAGAGCTTCCCCAACCGGCTCCCGTCCTAAAGGCAGTGGAATCGGTGCCCACACTTGCCTCGGCAGAGCTGCACGGTGCCGAACCGTCGCCCGCGCTGCCCGAAGCGCAACACGCACTTGCGCGGGTGGATGATGTGCTCGAACCACCCGCGACGACCCTGGCGACGGCAATTACCGTGAATCCGGCGCAGGAAAATGAGGGGAGCCCGCAGAAAACAACTGTGCCGGACCCGAAATCAGTTCAAGCTCCTTTGAAAAAAGGTCGAGTCGAGCGTAAGGAGATCGTCAAAACGAAGAAACACGACAGCACAAGCAAGACGAAGCTCGCGTCTTCAAACGGGAAGAGCAAGGACAAGGATGTTGAACTCATTGCGGCACTCTTGTCTCATGTGTCGCGACCCGCGGCAGGTGGCACTCAGCCTTCCCATGGAAGGGCAGAGACCGCTTCAACCCAGCATGCCGGAGCGGTATCCGTGGTGCCGGACCGGGCTCGAGCGAATGATCGGAGCAGTGAAATTGTCATGCGAGGGCCGGGGGATTCGACCGAATCACTGGTGAAGCGCTGCAAGGCCCTCGGCTTCATTGAAGGCGAATTGTGCCGCGTGCGCATCTGTTCGGGTCTTTGGGGCAAGAACCCGGCGTGCCCAACCAGCGTGGACAAGGCGGCCAACACTCACTAGTGCTTGCAGGGCAGCGAAAGGATGACCAAAAGCCCGCCCTCCGGATGGTTTTGCAGGCGAATAGTACCGCCGTGCTGCTCCGCGATATTGCGCGCGATCGTCAGTCCGAGTCCCGTGCCGCCGGTATCGCGGGAGCGGGAATTTTCCAACCGATAGAACGGATCGAACACCTTTTCCAATTCAGCTTCGGGGATGCCGGGACCGCCATCCTTGATCCGTATGGTGGCGAATGCGCCGTCGCGTTCTGCCGTGACATGCGCGTATTGGCCGTATTTCACCGCATTGTCGATCAGGTTGGTGAGGCATCGGCGAAGTGCCAGCGGTCGCGCCCGCAGCGCAGCGCGCGTCTTGCCGTCGATCGTCACCGATTGGCCTGCATCGACCGCGTCGGTGCATACGCTGTCGATCAAGGAGTCGAGGTCGAGCAGTTGCAGGGCTTCGGATGAATCCATGCTTCGCGCAAGATCCAATCCTTCGCGCACCATGCTTTGCATTGCGGAGAGGTCGTTGATGAGTTTTTCCCGCAGCTCGGCATCTTCCACTTTTTCCAGACGCAGACGCAGTCGTGTCAGAGGCGTCTGCAAATCATGTGTGATCGCGCCCAGGATATGGGCGCGCTGCTTGATGTGATGCCGGATGCGCGATTGCATGGCATTGAAGGCAGCAGCGGCCTGGCGGATCTCCAGCGCGCCGCGTTCGGCCAGTGGAGGGCGTTCGATGTCGTTGCCGAGTTCGGTGGCTGCCTGCGCCAGCTTTTTCAGCGGGCGCATGGTCATGCGTGCAATGAGCGCGGCAAGCAGGCCGACGCTGATCAGAAACACGACGCCGTAGGTCAGATAGTCTTGCCGCGGGCGCGGCAGAGGCGCGCGCGGCGGCGCGATCGTCACGCGCAATCTTGCACCGTCGTTCAGCGTGATGAGCAAGGCTTCACAGCCGGCCCAGTGGTCCGGCATACGGCGCATGCGACGACGCATGCCTGGAGGCGGACAGTCCGACGGCTTGCTCGTGACGGACGCAACTTGATACTCCTGCGGCAGGCGTTCATTCAACATTTCGGCGAGTTCGGTGCGCTGTTCGGTCGCGTCCTCGGTGGGATCGGCCATTTGGGCACGAATGCCCATGCCGGATGCTGCGGCAAGAAACTGCGGCCGCACATCGGCTGGAACGGTCTCCAGCGAAACGATGAACTGCGCCACACGTTCGACAGCATGGAAGTCGCGAAATTGTCTTGCCATCCGCTGGCTCTCGCCGAATGCGAGAAACAGCGTCAGGAGTGCGCTGACGACGACGCCGGAAATCAGGATGAGAATCACCCTGCTCGTCATGGACTGGAAGAGCGCTCTCATTCCTTGGCAACCACCGTGGCGAGCACATAGCCTTCATTGCGCACGGTCTTGATGATCTGCGGTGAGCGCGCATCCTCCCCCAGCTTCTGGCGCAGGCGGCTGATCTGCAAGTCGATTGACCGGTCGAAAGGATCGGCGTCGCGCCCTTGCGTCAGGTTGAGCAACTGGTCGCGGCTGAGGACGCGATTGGCATGGTCGAGGAAAACCTTGAGCAGGCGATATTCCGCTCCGGACAGCGCGACGACGGTGCCCTGCGGATTGATCAGGTGGCGCGCGGTGAAATCCATGGTCCAGCCGGCGAAGTGCATCTGCTGCGCTTCGGCAGTTTGTGCATTATGCGGCAATGACTGTGCACGTCGCAGGACACTGCGAATCCGGGCGAACAGTTCGCGCGGCTCGAAGGGCTTCGGGAGATAGTCGTCTGCGCCCATTTCAAGGCCGAGGATCCTGTCGAGAGGTTCACCGCGCGCGGTGAGCATGATGATCGGTATGTTCGAGCGGGTGCGCAGGTTGCGGCACAAGGTCAGTCCGTCATCGCCGGGCAGGTTCAGGTCGAGCACGATCAGGTCGATGCGCGCTTCGTCCAGGGTTTTCCACATCGCCTTGCCGTCGCCGGCCGTGAGCGTGCGATAGCCGTTCTTCTCCAGGTACTCGGCGAGAAGGGCACTGATTTCGCGATCGTCATCCACGATCAGGATTTGGGCAGGTTGTTCCATAGACGTAATTATGGCGATTCGGACGGTACAAGGCGTGACTGAATTGTATCCCTCTATTTCGCCCGGTCGGGCTGATACAACACGATACAAATTGCACCTCAGGCGTTACGCGGTGCTACAAGAATCCGAGTGGCAGACAAGCTCCCGATACATCCGGCCACCATCATGAGAACCGTGCTGAAACGGATGCACGCATACATCGAATGAATATGAGCATAGGAGTGATCATGATGAAATTTCGCAAACAATTGTTGACCGGGCTTGTTGCGCTGGGTATCGGTGCCGGATCTTTTGCCGCCTATGCCGGCGGGCCGGGCTGGGGCTATGGGATGGGCCCGGGAGGAGATGGTGGTCCGGCGAGGTTCAGCGAGCGCATGAAAGAGCGCATGGAACAGCGCCAGGCGCAACTGCATGACAAGCTAAAGCTGACGGCGGCTCAGGAGCCGGCGTGGAAGACCTTTACCCAGAAAATGCAACCGGGAACCCCGCCTGCGTGGGGCAATAGGGCTGAGCTGGACAAGTTATCCGCGCCCGAGCGCATGGAAAAAATGCTTGCACTGATGAAAGATCGCGAACAGCGCATGGCCGATCATGTGGTCGCCGTGAAGGATTTCTATGCAGTGCTGACGCCCGAACAGCAAAAGATTTTTAACGACGAGTTTGCCGCAGGAGGACATCGTCGCTTCCGTCGGTAATTTGTAAATCGACGAGGAAGGCAGCTTCCTCGTCATTGAATCGGGGCTTGCCCTTCTTCGACGCCGGCCTGCAAAAGGCTGGCGTTCGTCTCACACTCGTACTTGGCGAATTTCCATTAGAGCGCGATGCACCGTATGACGATGCATCGCGCTGTCCGCGCTCGATAAGCTTGCCGCGCACTGTCAGGCGGACTGTCCCGTTTTGGGACAAGTGGTGAATTTTGTATCAGATGAAATCAGGTACGCCGTAGATTTCCTCCTTCCTACCTCCTGCATACATCGATAAATAAGAGATGGCACACAGATTGCGTTAGCCATGCGCGTCACCAAAGGATTTGTGACACAGGCCTGAATGACATCGGTTCCTCGCATGCGCATTGCGCGCTGCGTGCGCACCAGTCGATCAGTCACGTGCCTGAGCACTGTTGGCCAGGTTGGGTAGCGTCATGTGCGACGGCTGCCTGGCTGAAGAAGGAAAACCTATAACAGGAGGAGTGAATGAAAACGCATCTGATCAAGTTGTCTGTATTAGCAGCCCTGGCGGGGCCGTTGGCGGCGCATGCCGCTGGCGTCACCGACGCCATGATCGAAGCCGGCACAAAATCGACCGGCGACGTGCTGACGTGGGGAATGGGCCAGCAAGGCCAACGATTTTCTCCGCTTACGCAAATCAATACCAAAACCGTTCGTCGATTGACGCCGGCCTGGTCATTCTCGTTCGGCGGTGAAAAGCAGCGCGGACAGGAATCGCAGCCGCTGATTTACAACGGCCGCATGTTCGTCACCGCATCGTATTCGCGCATCTACGCGCTGGATGTGAAGACAGGCGCCAAGCTGTGGAAATATGAACACCGTCTGCCGGAAAACATCATGCCTTGCTGCGACGTGATCAATCGCGGCGCAGCGCTGTACGACAACCTGGTGATCTTCGCCACGCTCGACGCGCAGCTGGTCGCGCTCGATCAGGCGACCGGGGAAGTGGTGTGGAAGGAAAAGATCGACGACTATGCCGCAGGTTATTCGAATACTGCGGCGCCATTGATTGCGAAAGGCCTGCTGCTGACAGGTGTGTCGGGCGGCGAGTTCGGCATCGTCGGCCGCGTGGAAGCCCGCAATCCGCGCACCGGTCAACTGGTGTGGTCGCGGCCTACGGTGGAAGGCCACATGGGTTACAAGTACGACAAGGATGGCAATCCCATCCCCAACGGCGTATCCGGCACCACCAACAAGACCTGGCCTGGCGAACTGTGGAAAACCGGTGGCGCGGCGACTTGGCTGGGCGGCACCTATGATCCCAAAACCGGGCTGGCCTATTTCGGCACCGGCAATCCGGCGCCATGGAACAGCCACCTGCGTCCAGGCGACAACCTGTACTCGTCGTCCACCGTCGCGATCGATGTCGAGACCGGGCAAATCAAGTGGCATTACCAGACCACGCCGCACGATGGCTGGGACTTCGACGGCGTCAATGAATTCGTCACATTCGACATGGACGGCAAGCGCTACGGCGGCAAGGCCGACCGTAATGGTTTCTTCTACGTGATCGACGCGAACAACGGCAAGCTGCAAAACGCGTTTCCGTTCGTGAAGAAAATCACCTGGGCTAGCAGCATCGATCTGAAGACAGGCCGTCCGAACTATATCGAAGAGGGACGTCCCGGCGATCCGACCAAGGGCGAGACTGGCAAGAAGGGCAAGTCCGTATTCTCCGCGCCGTCCTTCCTCGGCGGCAAGAACCAGATGCCGATGGCATACAGCCCGAAATCGAAGCTGTTCTACGTGCCGGCCAACGAGTGGGGCATGGAGATCTGGAACGAGCCGATCAGCTACAAGAAAGGTGCTGCCTATCTGGGTGCCGGCTTCACCATCAAGGCGCTGAATGAAGACTACATCGGCGCACTGCGTGCGATCGATCCGAAGAGCGGCAAGATCGTGTGGGAAGCGAAAAACAATGCGCCGCTGTGGGGCGGGGTGATGACGACCGCGGGCGACCTGGTGTTCTACGGTACGCCGGAGGGCTATCTGAAAGCGCTTGACGCCAAGACCGGCAAGGAGTTGTGGAAGTTCCAGACCGGATCGGGTGTGGTCGCGCCGCCGATCACCTGGCAGGACGGCGATACGCAATATGTTGCGGTGGTGTCCGGCTGGGGCGGCGCGGTTCCGCTGTGGGGCGGCGATGTTGCGCGTCGTGTCAACTTCCTCGAGCAAGGCGGTTCGGTCTGGGTATTCAAATTGTCCTCCCTCTGAGCGACGAAATATTGTCTCTTCCTCCTTGGGTGCTGGCATGCACAGCCAGCCTAACCCTCGCCTAAGGACGGTTTGGCCGATGATGCAAATCATCGGCCTTTTTTTTGTGGCAGTGACTCGGGCTAGGCGTGATGGAGTTGCCTGTTGTCAGCGACACGGCGCGCGCGATGCGTCGGTGTCAGACGCTTGTGAAAACAATGCGCAGTAACTTTTTGGAAATACGCATCTCTCAGCAGTACGGACGGACGATTTGCAACGATAACGGGAACGAATGCATCCTGTTGCATCCGTCGCTTCGCACGCGGTTATGGTGCGTCGCGACAAGGTGTGTGGATCTATCTTGATTGGCGGCGTGTGACATTGCACATTGCTCCAAGATGTCGCAGCGTGTGTTGCACTTTGGAGCAATGTTCAGCCGGTCGACTTCACATTTGGTAGCGAACCCCGACAACAATGATGCGCGGCGAGCCGGGAGCGACAAAGCGTGCTTCCGCCGCTTCGGCCGGCGCGACATGCGGCTGCACCAGAACACCGTTCGGGAACAGGTCTCGCGCCAGTACGCCGTAGGTTTCATAACGGCGGTCGAAGAGATTGCTGACCCTTGCGAACAACTCCCACTGATGGTCATGCCGATAGCTCGCATGCAGGTTGAAAATTGCGTGGCCGCGTATGCTCCAATCGGCGGGGGAAGCTGTCGTCGTGTCCGACCGCAAGCCGTCCTCGTTGCCCTGCGTGGCAAGGCGCGACAGGGCAAGCATGCTGCCGCCGATCCGCCAATGGCGTGCGGCATTCCAATCGATGGTGAGCTTCAGAGTGTGGCGCGGCAGGCCGGCGATCGGCGTTCCCGGCTGGACGGTCACATTACGCTCGCCGGCGAACAGCACGCCTTGTGCGTCATATGTGGCGCGCAGGTAGCTGTACGCCACATGGGTCGTCACACTGCCGAACCGGCGGCTCAAGGCGAGGTCGATTCCCCGGCGCCGGGTGCGCTCAAAGTTCGCAAAATAGCCTAGCTGCGTTGCGCCGGCGGTGAAGAAAAGAATGTCATCCCGATTCACTGTCTGGTATGCCGACGCAGAGAGCGACATGGCGGAGGATGGTTGCCAGCGCGTGCCGGCCTCGACCGTGCGTGACACCACTTGCTTCAGGTAGGGGTCGGATTGCAGCCCCGCGGGAAGGCGGCAAGGCTGAGTCGGATCGGCGCAACCCAGTTCAATTACGGTCGGTACGCGGTTGCTTTGCGCGAGGTTAGCAAACACGGTGAGGCCGCTGCTTACGTCGTGGGCGATACCGAGTGCCGGGTTGAGCTTGTTGTAGGTGAAGTGTTCGTGCGGTTGATTGCCGGCGCTGTTGCCCAGCGTGTTTCCGACTTCGACGTGGTTGAAGCGCGCCGCGCCAGTGACATGCGTGGCGGGCGCGACTTGCCATGTGTCGGTTGCATACAGCCCGGTGGCAGTCGATGTTCCCTTGACGGTTGCGCTAAGCTCAGGGACCGCCTGCGCATCGGCCAGCACGCCTCTTTGTTCGGTGAACCACGCATCTTGTTCCTGTTGAGCGTAATGCACGCGGCTCGCATCGAGCGCGGCGCCCAGCGTGAATTGATGGCGCTCCAGGTACTTGTTCAAGTTCAGACTGAAGCCGATGCTGTCCTGCCGCGTCGTCGCGGTGTTCAACGAGGCGGAATGCAGTGCGTTGGCGACGTTCCGGTCAGCCTCGCAGCTTCCGGGATCAAGGGCTGCGCCGCGCACATCGAATCCGGCCGCGCAGGCTTGCACATAGTCGCTGTATTGCTGATTGACATCTCCGGTGACGCCGTCGCGCCGGCTGTTGCGCCAATAGGCAGTTCCCGCAATGTCGGTTTCGGCGTCAAGCGCATGGCGCATGTTGAACGCCAGCTGCGTCACCTGGTTTTCCGTGACATCGGGGTAAGTGTAGGCGGCGCGGCGGCTGTCTTCATACAAGCCGCTGCGCAGCGCACCATCCGACCAGCGGTAGCTCGGCAGCAGGCCGTTGCCGGCAAGATGACTGGAACCCTGCAGAAGCGAGGCATCCCATTGCGTCATGCCGTGTTGCGCGCCGATCCGGGCAAACAGGTTGGCGAGGCGGCTTTGCGAATGCTCACGCCAGCCGCTGTCGCTCAGCATCGTGGCGGCGACGAAGCTGTGTAAGCCGCCTTGATGGCGGGTGCCGTAGGCAATGTCGACGCGCTTGTTGCCGCCGCTGCTGATGGAGCTTTCCATGTCGAGGCCGGGATGACTGCGTCCGCTCTTGGTAGTGAAGGCGAGCGCGCCGCCCAGTGTGTTTAGGCCGAACAGCGGATTCGATCCAGGTACGAGCGACACGCTCGCGATGGCCGCTTCGGGCAGCATGTCCCAGTTCACGACATCGCCGAAGGGCTCATTCACGCGCACGCCGTCGAGATAGACCGACATGCCCTGCGGCGAACCGAGGATGGGGGAAGCGCGAAAGCCGCGGAAGGTGATGTCACTTTGGAACGTGCCGCCCTGGATCTCATTCGCGTTGACACCGGTGAGGTTGCGCGTCATGTACTCGGTGAGTGTGCCGGACTGCGACTGCTTCAAGACCATGTCCGACGCGGTCTGCACGTCGTAGGGAAGCAGCCTGCCATCAATACCGAGGCCAGGAAGCAAGGCAGCGGCGGTCACGGACACGGCGGGTAACTCCCGCTCCGAATTCGCTGGCGCTACCTGTGCATGAACAGCAGTGCCGGCCGCGGCAGCCAGCGCAGCGATCGCCTGCGCAATCATGCGCGGTTCGACAGCTTCGATCAGCCGGTCGATGAATTGGCGCGAATCCGCGCTGCGAGTAACGAAGTCCATGAACGCGCTCCCTCTGGAAAATGTGTGCGGCACATCGCAGCGCAATTTCCGTTCCCGCGTCAGGTGCATCGGATCCGGCCTGTCAGGTTTGGCCGTGGCATGCAACTTGCAAACCGTGGTGCATGGCCTCTGTCGCTCCTGTCAACCTCAACATCAATTTCCAAATGAATTCATCCAATCGTCATCGCTGCAGCGCAGCAGTTCCTTCGCTGGCAGGGCGCCGTCCGGTCCTTGTTCTTTCATTAAGTGCGCAGCTGCTGTGCGCGGCACATGTCGCGAACGCGCAGGAAAAGCGATTGGAAGATGTGGTCGTGTCCGCCAGTCGTTCGGAGCAGCGCCGCTTCGATGCCGCGGCCTCGATCGACGCCGTGCAGATCGATACGCAGCACGCTGCGTCGCCGCTGGTGAACCTGTCGGAGCTGCTTCAGGCCGTGCCCGGGGTTCAGGTCCGGGAGCGCCAGAATTATGCGCAGGACCTGCAGATGTCGGTGCGAGGATTCGGCACGCGTTCGACCTTCGGTGTTCGCGGGGTGCGGATACTGATCGATGGCATCCCGGCCACCATGCCGGACGGGCAAGGGCAGGCGGCGATCGCCAGCCTGACTTCCGCCAAGCGCATCGAGGTGTTGCGCGGCCCGGTTGCGCAACTGTATGGCAATGCCGCCGGCGGTGTGGTGCAAGTATTTACCAAGGATCCGCCGATGGCGCCGGCAGCGCCGTTCGCCAGCCTCGCAGTCGGTGCCGGTACATATGGACAGCGGCAGGCAGATGTGTCGGTGGGTGGCGGTAATGAGACTGTCGGTGCATTGCTTGACGTCTCGCATTATTCGACGGATGGATATCGCGATCACAGTGCGGCCGATCGCACCCAGGTCAATGCCAAACTGGTGGCGCGTCCGTCCGCGGATACCACCATCACGGGCATTTTCAATCGCTTCGACCAGCCGCGTGCGCAGGATCCGCTCGGCCTGACACATGCCCAGTTCGAGCAGAATCCGCGACAGGTGATATCCGGTGCGATTGCCTTCGACACGCGCAAGTCGATCGAACAGAATCAGGCCGGCGTATTGCTGGAACAACGCTTGTCGACCAGCGATACGCTCAATGCGCGGGTGTACGGCGGCACGCGCCAGGCGTTCCAGACTCTCTCGTTCAGCGGTGCGGCAAGCAACTCCGCCGGCGGCATTGTCGATCTGGATAACAAGTTCGACGGCGCCGGCTTGAGCTGGACTCACAAGACGAAACTCAATGGATTGCCGCTGCACTGGACGCTCGGTGTCGAGGCGGATCAGCTCGATCAGAACCGGCGTGGCTTCGTCAACAACAACGGCAGCGTCGGGGACTTGCGCCGCGACGAGATCGACAGCGCGGACAATCTTGATCTCTTTGGTCAGATGGACTGGACCTTTTCGCCGCAATGGACTGCGACCGCCGGTGCACGTGCGTCACGCGTGCGCTTCTCGGTCGATGATCATTACGTCACTTCCGCCAGCCCGAATGACAGCGGCAGCGTGGAATATCGCAATACCAGCCCGGTTCTCGGCCTCGTGTGGCATGCCAATGATGATGTGAACGTGTATGGCAATATCGGTCGCGGCTTTGAAACGCCGACGCTGACCGAGATGGCCTATCGGCCCGGCGCAACCGGCCCGAACCTGGCTTTGAAACCATCGCGCAGCGTGCAGGGCGAAGTGGGGATCAAGCTGCGTCAGGGTCGGCACAGCGTCGACATGGCGCTGTTCGATGCGAAGAGCAATGATGAAATCGTTCCCTTGACGACCGAGAACGGACGCTCGATTTTCCAGAATGTCGACAAGGTGGAACGTCGCGGATTTGAAGTGGCGTGGAAAGCCGCATGGGACAAGTTCGCCACGCAGCTTGGCTATACCTTGCTTGATGCACGCTTCAGGCAGCAGTTCGTCAATGGGCAGAATGCGGCGATCGCTTCCGGCAACCGCTTGCCTGGCGCGCCGATGCACAGCTTGTTCGCGCAACTTGAATACCGGCCGCTGGAGGCAGTCACGACTGCGCTGGAGATGCGCGCCGAAAGCCGTGCCTATGTCGATGACCTCAACAGCGACGCTGCGCCCGGATATGCCGTGTTCAATGTCCGCGCAGGTTACGACTTCCGGGTTGGCAAGGCGAAGATGTATCTGTACGGACGAATCGACAACCTGTTCGACAAGAACTACGCCGGATCGATCATCGTCAATGACGGCAACCGACGTTTCTTCGAGCCGGCCGCCGGGCGGCGCCTGTTCGTCGGTTTGCGCACGATGTTTTGAACAACGATTGACCACAAGATCCTATAACGGAGACATCATGAAAAAACATTTCGCCGCAACCCTTGTTCTGTCTGCATCAACGCTCGGCGCCTATGCCAGTCCCTTCGCCTATGTACCGAACGAGAAATCCGGCACGCTGTCGGTGATCGACTGCGCCACCGATACCGTGGTCGATACCATCGCAGCCGGTAAAAAGCCGAGAGGACTCGTGGCCAGCCATGACGGAAAATTTCTCTATGTCAGCGACCAGACCAGCAATGCATTGTTGATCGTCGACCTCGCGAAAAAAGCCGTGGTGTCCAAGGTGGTGCTGGAGGAATCGCCCGAGGGTGTTGGCATCTCTCGCGCCGGCGACTGGGTCGTGGTTGCGAGCGAAATCAGCAATAGCGTGAGCTTCGTGTCGACGGCCACCAATCAGCAGGTATTCAGCGTCAAGACGAAAGGCAAGAATCCGGAGCATGCGGAGTTCAGCCCGGACGGCAAATGGCTCTATGTGAGTGCGGAAGAGGCGGACACGCTGGATATCGTCGATGTCGCGAAGCGCGAGCAGGTCAATTCGATCAAGCTCGGCGAGCGGCCGCGCGGCATCGGATTTTCGCCCGACGGAAGCAAGGCCTACGTTGCCGCCGAAATTGCGAGCACCGTGTATGTGATCGATGTACCGGGCCAGGCACTGATCACCCAAATCAAGGCCGGAAAATTCTCCAACGGCGTGGCAGTGCATCCGGACGGCAAGCATGTCTATATATCGAACGGCAAGGATGCCAGCGTGTCGGTGATCGATGCCGTCGATAACAAGATGATCGACACCATCCCGGTCGGCAAGCGGCCATGGAACATGGCGCTGACACCGGACGGAAAGAAATTGTACGTGGCCAACGGCCGATCCAATTCGGTGTCGGTGCTGGATACGGAGAGCAACAAGGTGATCAAGGAAATCCCGGTCGGCGAATTGCCGTGGGGCGTGGTGGTGCAGTAATCGATGGAGAACCTGAAACGGCTGGAGACTAGCATGAAAGCAAATTCCGAAGACGCGTATAGCAAGCCGGCGATGGCAATGCACTGGATCATGGCGATCCTGTTGTTTGTACAGATCGGGATCGGTTGGTACATGGTCGATATTCCGAAGCGCACACCGCCGGTCGCGTTTTATTACGGCTTGCACAAGTCGCTTGGACTGATTGCGTTTGCGCTGGTCGTGCTGCGTTTGTGGTGGAAGTCAAGGATGCCGGCGCCGGCCAGCCTGCATCGCTCTGCCTTGCAGGAAAAAGCCGCGCAGATTTCGCATCGGCTGCTGTATGCGTGCATGGTTTTGACGCCATTCTGCGGCTTCGTCGCATCCAGTTTCACGCGGCATGGAATCAGTTTTTTCGGATACCCGCTGCCGCGCACAGGATGGGATGATCCGCTCATTCATTCCGTGTTCAACAGCACGCATGTGGCGTTTTCCTGGCTGCTTGTCTGCTTGATCGTCGTGCATGTCATGGCGGTGTTCTACCACCTCGCCGTTTCCGGGACGCGCATCATCTGGCGCATGTTGCCGCGTTAAAGCTCGGACCAGAATTGCGCGCATTCGACAATGCGCAGGACGCGTTATGCGCATCCTGCGCATTGTCGCGTTTGCGCATCGAGATATCGCAGTCTCGCTTTTTCCCCACCGACTTTCCAACCGTTTTTCATCATGTCTTTTGCGCAATGCAGACCGCTCGTTGATCCTGTTTTGAAGCGTTGTGTTCTGGAGCACTGTTGCATATTGACGCAACGGATTTGTACCGCATGCCGACGGTTCAGCCCCGTCGAGGAGCATTGAACAGCGCATGTTCGCTCTATGCGACAGGAATCCGGATTGATGCGGCCTTCGCGATGCGCGGTGAACCGCATGGCATACCAATTGCGTTTGGGTGCTTACCCTTCATTTTTTTAATTCGGGAGCTACCATGAAATTCAAACCTTGCACTTTTGTTGTTGGTCTCATGATGTCCGCGTCATCGTTGATGCCGCTTGCGGCCCATGCACACGGCGACGTCACGCCGCAAGCCGTCGATACCAAATCCTTGCCGCCCCTGGGCGAGAAATGGCGCGATGAAAATCCCTACAAGGGCAACGAGGAGGCGGTCAAGGTCGGAACCTCCGCCTTCGCACAGAATTGCGCACGTTGCCACGGCATCGAGGCCGTTTCCGGCGGCATTGCGCCCGACCTGCGCAAGCTGGACCGCGATTGCCTCGGCTTGAAGAACGAGGCGAAGAAGCAGGCATGCTTCAAGGACACCGACAAATACTTCCTGACGTCGATCCGCGGCGGGAAGGTGCGCAACGGTGCCGTGTACATGCCGCCTTTTGAAAATGTGTTCAACCAGGAAGCGATGTGGGCAATCAAGGCTTATCTGGAGACGCGCCGGGAAACGCGATAAGCGACTGGGGCAAATTCAACAAGATCAACGGAGACAAAGATGTTCATGCCATTCATTCGAAGACTGATGGCGCCTTTTGCGCTGGCACTCTTGCTGTATGCACCGCTGCATTCCGCGCATGCCGATCTCGACAAGCTGAAGCACGACGGTATCCTGAAGGTCGCGGTATACAAGGATTTCGCGCCATTCTCTGCGCAGGACAGCGGGATCGATATCGACCTTGCACGCGCTCTGGCGGAAAAGCTTGGGCTACGCCTGAGCCTGCTACCTTTCGATGCCGGTGAAGACCTCGGCGACGACCTGCGCAACATGGTGTGGAAAGGCCATTATCTCGGCTATGGTCCGGCCGACGTGCTGATGCATGTACCGGTCGACCCGCGCCTGATGGACGGGGCCAGGAAGGTCAAGATATTTGCGCCGTACTATCATGAGAACGTGCGTCTGGTGCGCGATGTGCGCAAGATTCCGACCTACGACGGCGTCGATTCGCTCGCCGGCAAGAAGGTCGGTGTGGAAAAAGTGTCGATCTCTGCGATGGTCATGCTGGGCGAACAGGACGGAAAATTTCGCGACAATGTGAAGATCTATCCGACGGCCGTCGAGGCATTGGAAAAGCTGAAGGCGGGTGAGCTCGATGCGGTACTCGCCAATCGTTCCGAGATCGAATCGGTGATCAGGCAAGATCCCAACTTTGCCTTGAGCGAGGCCACGTTCCAGCGACTGCCGCGCCAGGGCTGGGTGGTCGGCATGGCAGTGAAGAACGACAATGTCGAGCTGGCGAAAGCCTTGCAAGCCGCAACCAATGACCTGGCGGCATCCGGGCAGCTGGCCCAGATTTTCGCGAGGCACGGCGTGACGCTCGCCAGGCCATAGCGTGACCGGGTACTAATCCGGAATCCGCTCTAATGCAGCTTGATGCGCGGATTGCGGGCCCAGTTGATGGCTTCGGCCCAAGTCACCAGCCAAGTCCGGAACCAGCCGCTCACGGCAATCTGGTGGCTCTTGTGCAGCCACCAGTACATCCACTTGGCAATAGTTCCCTCGATGAAGACCGAGCCCTTGGCGATTGCGCCCATCAGGCTGCCGACCGCGCTGTAGTCGCCGAGGGACACCAGCGAGCCGTAATCGTGATAGGTGAATTCGAGAAGGGGTTTTCCTTGCAACATGCGCACAAGGGATTTTGCCAGCATCGTTGCTTCCTGATGCGCGGATTGAGCACGCGGGGGCACGACGGGTTTGTCGTCTCCTTGGGGAATCGCCGCGCAATCGCCCATGGCAAAAATGGATGTGTCCCGGGTACTCTGCAGGGTGCGGTGGACAATCAGTTGATTCAGACGGTTCACTTCCAGCCCATCGAGGTCTTTCATGAAATCGGGAATCTTGATGCCCGCACACCACACGACGATTTCGCTCGGGATGAAAGTGCCGTTGGCCATCCTGACGCCGTCCTTCGTCACTTCCACGACACGTTCGCTGGTATGAATTTCGATATGCAGTGAACGCAGCTCATGCGCGACTGCTGAAGACAGGCGTTCCGGCAGCGCCTGCAACAAGCGCGGCGCGGCTTCCACCACGACGATTCTCAAATCCTTTTCCGGATCAAAGTTGGCGAGGCCGTACGTCGACATGATCTTGGTTGTCATGTGCAGTTCGGCGGACAACTCCACGCCGGTCGCGCCGCCGCCAATAATCGTCACGGTGAATTGATCCTGGCCGGGAGTCCGTGGCCGGGTTTGCGCGCGCAGGCAGGAGTTGATGAGGCGCTGGTGAAACCGCTCTGCGGCCTCAGGGGAGTCGAGCATGATGCAATGCTCCTGCGCGCCCGGCGTGCCGAAGTCATTGGACTGGCTGCCGATCGCAAGCACCAGCGTGTCGTACGGGATGGATTGGCGCGGCAGGATTTCATTGCCTTCCTCGTCGTATGTCGGCGCAAGATAGATTTCCTTTTGCGTGCGGCTCAATCCGTCCATGCGACCGAGCCGAAACTTGAAGTGGTAATTGCGCGCCAGCGCGAGATATTCGAGTTCATCGGTATGACTGTCCATGGTGCCGGCGGCGACCTGGTGCAGCAAGGGTTTCCACAAATGGGTGCGGGCGGCGTCGACCAGGGTGATCTGCGCCTTGCCGTGCTTTCCCAGTTTTTTGCCGAGGCGAACAGCGAGCTCGAGGCCGCCGGCGCCACCGCCGACGATGGTGATGCGATGCAGATGTGTGCCAGAATGTTGTGTCAAAACGATCTCCAGGCAATGCAGACAGGTTCACGGGGATGTTGCGAGGCGTTGTGAAAATACCATTGATCCGACCGATGAAGGCGAAAACCCTCTTTGTATGACCGGCAGGCGGGCGTTGCGTCAATCTTGGACGAATTGATTCAAATCAAACAATTTGCAATACCCCTTTGTTACATTCGTGCGCGACAATCTGCATATTAACCACTTCGGATACAGGGAATTCCAATGAAAATATTGATCGCGGTTGATGGCTCGAAATATTCGCTCAAGGCGGTAAAGCATGTGACCTCGCACCTCGATTGGTTTCAGGGAACGCCGGAGTTGCATCTATTGCACGTGACGGAACCCATTCCACCGGGTCGCGCCAGCGCGATTCTGGGTGAAGAGATGGTCAAGAATTATTACAAGGAAGAGTCCCAGGCCGAACTGGTTCCGGCCGAGAAGTTGTTGCGCAAGCTGGAGATTCCCTATACGTCGGCCTGGAAAATCGGCAACGTGGCGGAGGAAATTCGCGCTTATGCCAAGAAGCAGAAGATTGACATGATTGTCATGGGCTCGCATGGACACACGGCCTTCCAGAACCTCGTGATGGGCTCGGTAGCCACCAAGGTGCTTGCCGCGACGACCATCCCTGTTCTGATCGTGCGTTAATACGGAATGGGCACCAGCAAAACCAAGATCCGCGATTTCCTGTCCCGGCTGCCGTTGTTCAATGAAATCGCGCCGGAAGAACTGGAAAAGATCGCCGAATCGGCAAGTGAAGTTCACGTTCCGCGCGGCGACATCATTTTTCGCCGGGGCGATCCTTGCCTCGGGTTTCACACCGTGATTTACGGCCAGGTGAAGCTGGCGTTTCATTCCGTCGACGGCAACGAAAAGGTGGTCGAGATCATCGGGCCGGGATACAGCTTCGGCGAGGCGCTGATGTTCATGGAAAAGCCGTACATCGTGACGGCACAGGCGCTCGCGGATTCCTTGCTGCTGCACGTTCCGAAGAAAGCGGTGTTCGACGAACTGGAACGCGATCCGAAGTTTGCGCGCAAGATGCTGGCGGGCCTGAGCCGGCGCTTGCACGGCCTGATCTGCGATGTCGAAGCCTACTCGCTGAGTTCCGGCACGCAGCGGGTGATCGGTTACTTGCTGAAGGAAGAGGCGCCGGCGGACGGCGATCAGATCACCCTGAAGGTGAGCAAGACGGTGCTGGCCTCCCGCCTCAACCTGACACCGGAACATTTCTCGCGCATCCTGCATGATCTCGCCGACCGGCAGATGATCAGCGTGGAGGGGCGCACCATCACGATTCTCGATATCGAAAAACTGCGCTCCTACGAGGGCCGCTAGGCTGCCGCATCGCGCAGCTTCGAGAGGTCCGATGTCATGTTGCGGTAGATGCGCGCCGCTTTCCAGATATTCAACCAGAGCCAGCCGGAAGATGCGACAAAGGCCAGCGCGGCAAGCTGCGACAGCCACTGCGGCCATAGCGTGCTCGCAGTCAGCAATACCAATGCCAACAAATGGACGCGAAACTGCTTTTGGGCGACTTTGTCGGGCACGATCTGCTTGACGTTCGGGGCCTTGGTGCAGCCGCCCGCGAGCTGGTTCTGGAGGTGGTACCACACCAGGAACGGAACGATCTTGTAGAGCATGCCGTTCACGATCGAATAGGCAAAGCCGACGATGAACAACACACCCAGCGTCAGCGGATAGGCCGATGTCGCGGCGAGTTGCGGGAACAGCCGTCCTGCGAGCCACAGAGCCGCCGCGCCGAGCAGGCTGGCAAGGCCGGCACGCCAGAACAAGGTGGTCGGGTCCGGTTTCGGCCGTTTGCGTTGCCACAGCAGATAAAACGTCGTGCAGGCGAAGGCGGCGAAGAGAATGGCGAGCAGGGCGGACAATGGATTGCCCGGGAAGCCGAGCACCTCCGCAATGGACCAGATCGCGATCAATGCGAAAACGGTTTTGGCCAGCCATTTCGTGACGATGCGCGGATAAGTCGGCGTCACCTGAAACATCGGCACGACCTGGTAGGAGATGCCGACGATTAACAAGCCGACCCACCCAAGCAGTCCCCAGCCGGCGTGGATATCGGTGATTTGCATCAGCGGCAGCGGAAGCGGCCAGGCAAATCCGCTTGCCGCCGTGATTCCAAGCACAACGACAATGCCCAGTGCGCTGAGCGCCAGGCGGATCGCGGTCAGCATTTCCTTGCCATCCGGCGCAAACCAGACGCCGCGCAAGCCGGCAAGGAGAAGCCAGCCGAATGCAAGAAGAAGCAGCGGCAGCGCCAGTTTGAAAAAGGCAGACGAGGACAGCAGAAAGCCGACGACCAGCGCGAGAACGCCGGATGTCAGCAATGCATGCGCCACACCGGCGGTCAATTTCGAATGTGGAATGTCGATGCCGGCGACCACGGGGAGAATCTGCAGCAGCGCCCCGATCATGCACATCGCGAGAAAGCCCAGCGTGAGCAGATGGGTGAGGGCGAGCGTTGCCGGCGTCCAGCGCGATACCAGCGCCTCCGGTCCTTGCCAGAGCAGCAACAGTCCGGCGGCGACGGCAAAGAGCGGTGCGGTGAGGAAGAAGCGAAGCGGCACCGATAAGGGCGGTGTCTGTTCGAACGATAAGACGCGCTGCATGGACTTCGTCTCAGTTCTTGTTTCGGTGCCAGATCAGGACTTCGTAGATGAAATCCTCGCGGCACCGGGTCTGATGCGCGAAGCCGTTCTGCTCCAGGATGCGATAGAGGGGAAACGGCTCGCGGCCGATCATGACGCACAAGCGACGGCCGGGCGCGAGATCGGACAGCGCCTCCAGAATGCGCTCCAGCGGTTCCGGCGGTTCCAGTCCGCATACATCCAGGACGATGTCGTCTGCCGGCTTGTTCATAGCGTGGCGTCGACGGCGCTCATCTCGCTGATGATCTGCTCCTGCTGTCCGCCCAGCACGCGTTCGGCCATCTGGTAGAGAATCGTCTCTTCCTTCATGTTGTGCTGCTGAACCATCGTGTTCAGCGTGTCCGAGCAGCCGAAGAAATCGTCCGGATCACGCTTGTCCAGCGCGGCCTTCAGCATTCCCATGATGGAGCGCAACTGCTCATGCTCCATGCGCATGACGCGCGTCGGGCCTTCAGTACTGCCGGTGGCTTGTTCAAACGCCGGAAACAGCACTTTTTCTTCCATGGTGAAGTGGTGTTCGACCGCTTCGGTGAATTCATTCAGGTAGTTTGTGGCCTGATCCCATTCGGCCTTGCTGACGCTGGTCTCGGCGTTGGCAAAAAGATCATCGCAGCGTTTGTGATCGCTGCCGAGAAAGCGTGAGATGGTGGTCATGTAAAGCCTTGTTCGTTAAAAGTGCATCACATTGTGACATTCGTGGCAAGCGGGAATCCTTAACCTGGATCAAGGATTTCAGGGCCGTCCGCAGAGTAGAGTGGGCAAAATGGCTATGTGGCGGATGTTATTGCCTTAATTCAATTCAAGTCCGAAATTCTTGATTGAGATCAAACAAATTCGACTTCGCATTTGCTACATTCGCTCGTTGCTTAGAGATCGGAAGGACCGTCGTGCTGAAAACCGCTTTAAAACCGCTTGTCGTCAAGGGCAAGTCTCTCCTTCCAATTGTCCAGGGCGGTATGGGTGTCGGGGTTTCCGCACATCGTCTGGCTGGCACAGTCGCCAGCCTGGGCGGCGTCGGCACGATTTCCAGCGTGGATTTGCGGCGTCATCACGCCGATCTCATGGCGCAGACCGGCAAGTCGCGCAACAAGGCGCTGATCGACCGCGCCAACCTGATTGCCCTCGATCGTGAAATCAAGGCGGCCAAGGCGGTTGCGCAAGGCGTCGGCATGGTCGCGGTCAATGTCATGCGTGCCGTTGCCGAGTACGCCAGCTATGTCAAGCAAGCCTGCGAGAGCGGCATCGATGCGGTCGTTGTCGGTGCCGGCTTGCCGCTGGACCTTCCCGAGTTGACCGTAGACCACCCGGATGTGGCATTGGTTCCGATCCTGTCGGATGTGCGCGGCATTGCGCTGATCCTGAAAAAGTGGATGCGCAAGAATCGCCTGCCGGATGCGATCGTGATCGAAAATCCGCGCTATGCCGCAGGCCACCTCGGCGCGGCCAAGGTGGAAGATGTTGACAAGCCGCATTTCGCTTTCCCCACGGTGCTGGAAGGCACGCTTGAATTGTTCAAGGAACTTGGCATCGAGCGTGAACGCATTCCCCTGATTACCGCCGGCGGCATCAACTCTCACGAGCAGGTGCGTGCCTTGCTGGATATGGGTGCGAGCGCGATTCAGCTCGGTACCGCCTTTGCGGTGACCGAAGAGGGCGATGCCCACATCAACTTCAAGAAAGTGCTGGCCGAGGCCAAGCCTGAAGATATTGTTACCTTCATGAGCGTTGCCGGCCTGCCCGCGCGTGCAGTGCGTACTCCCTGGCTGGCGAACTACCTGGAGAAAGAAGCGAAGCTGCAGAGCAAGGCGGCACCGAAGGATTGCACGGTCGGTTTCGACTGCCTGCATGAGTGCGGTCTGCGCGACGGCATTGCCAAGCACGGCCAGTTCTGCATCGATACCCAGCTTGCCTTCGCGATGAAAGGCGACGTCAAGCGCGGCCTGTTCTTCCGCGGCTCGGAAAAGCTTCCTTTCGGCAGTGAAATCCGCTCCGTACGCGAGTTGATCGAATTCCTGCTGAACGGCATGCGCCCCGCGAAAGCCGACTGCATTGCAGTTTCGCCGTCGGCGGCGATCATGCCCGCTTGAGGGACACTGAAGTTTGCATGATCAAGAACCCCATCGTTATTTTTGAAGAATAGAAGTTATGCAGAACGCAGCAGGCCAGATGGAACTGGTTTGTCCGGCCGGTAGCCTCCCGGCCCTGAAGCTGGCCGTCGATAATGGCGCGGATTGTGTTTATCTCGGCTTTCGCGACGCGACCAACGCGCGCAATTTCGCGGGTCTGAATTTCGACGAGAAGGCCATTGCGGAAGGTATCGCGTACGCGCATGGCAAGGGTCGCAAGGTCCTGCTGGCGCTGAATACCTATCCGCAGGCAACCGACGTCACGCCGTGGCGCAAGGCCATCGACCGCGCCGCATCTTCGGGCATCGATGCGATCATCCTGGCGGACCCGGCGCTGATGCAGTATGCGGCGAAGAATTACCCGGATCTGCGCTTGCATCTTTCGGTGCAAGGATCGGCGACCAACTACGAGGCGATCAATTTCTATCGCGAGCGCTTCAACATCCAGCGCGCCGTTCTGCCGCGCGTGCTGTCGCTGGAGCAGGTCGAGTTCGTCAGCCAGAACACGCAGGTGGAAATCGAAGTCTTTGGATTCGGCAGCCTGTGCGTGATGGTGGAAGGCCGCTGCGCACTTTCATCCTATGTCACGGGCGAAGCGCCCAACACGCACGGCGTGTGTTCCCCCGCCAAGTCGGTGCGCTGGCAGCAGACGTCGAAGGGACTGGAGTCGCGTCTGAACGGCGTGCTGATCGACCGGTATGACGAAGGCGAAAACGCGGGCTATCCGACGCTGTGCAAGGGCCGCTTCGAAGTCAACAACGAAAGCTATTACGCGATCGAGGAGCCGACCAGCCTCAATACGCTGGAACTGCTGCCGCAACTGCTGGCGATGGGCGTGCGCGCCATCAAGATCGAAGGCCGCCAGCGCAGCCCGGCTTACGTTGCGCAAGTCACCAAGGTGTGGCGCGAGGCGATCGACAATTGCCGCGACCATGCGCAGCGCTATTCCGTGAAGCCGGCCTGGATGTCGGAACTCAACAAGGTAGCGGAAGGACAGCAGCACACGCTCGGCGCCTACCACAAGCCTTGGAAATAATTTGCTGGAGAACACATTTTGAAGCTGGCTCTGGGGCCGAACCTGTATTTCTGGCCGCGCAATACCGTATTCGAGTTTTATCAGATGATCGCGGAGACGCCGGTCGATATCGTTTATATCGGCGAGGCCGTTTGCTCGCGCCGTCGCGAACTGAAGCTCACCGATTGGCTTGACGTCGCCGATATGCTGCAGGCAGCCGGCAAGGAAGTGGTGCTGTCCACGCAAGTCCTGCTGGAGTCCAAGACCGATATCGGCACGCTGCACCGGATCACCGAAAACGGCCGCTTCGACGTCGAGGCGAACGATATGGGCGCGGTGCATTGCCTGGCGGGCAAGGTGCCGTTCGTCGCCGGTCCGCATCTGAATGTATTCAACCCGCCGACCTTGCAGTTCATGGCTGAAACCGGCGCAAGACGCTGGGTCATGCCGCTGGAAATGTCGCGCGATGGACTGATCCATATGCAGCAGGGGCGCCCGGCCGGAATCGAGACTGAGGTGTTCTCTTACGGACGAATGCCGCTGGCGTTCTCCGCGCGTTGCTTCACCGCGCGCCATCGCAACCTGCCGAAAGATGATTGCCAGTTCACCTGCATGGAATTCCCGGATGGTCTGGCGCTGAAGACGCGCGAGGGCCAGCATTTCCTGACGCTCAACGGCATCCAGACGCAATCGGCGCTGGTCTACAACCTGGTCAATGAAATCGGCGCCATGCGCGAGCTTGGCGTGGATGTGGTTCGCATCAGTCCGCAATCGCAGCATACCGATCGTATCATTGGCCTGTTCCATGATGTCATCGCGCAGAAGCGCGATGCAGCCGAAGCGATGCGCGAGATGGAGGCATTGATGCCGGCTGCGCCATGCAACGGTTTCTGGTACGGCAAGCCCGGTCTTGACCAGATGGTGGCAGCCTGATTTTTGCGGGAGCGGGAGAGTCCCTGTTTCCGCCGCGACGTGCCCTCTCGCGATTCCGTGAGAGGAAGTGAAGGACTGAGCTTTGTCGACTGTGATCTGTCTGTGCAAAGCCCAGCAAGTTTCAGTCGAGGAAACTCCTATGAGTCAAAGTCGTTTTCTGTTGCCAGAGCCGGTGGGCAAGCTACTTTCCCTGTTGCCGGTCTATCCCGGTTCACTGTTGTTCGCAACCGGGCTCAATATTGCGTTGAAGGGCGATCTGCCGCCCGACGTGCAGCAGTCCCTGAACGGGAAAAAACTGCGCATCAGCGTCACCGATGCCAAGCTGTCCTTCGATTTCAAGTGGGAGAACGGACGCTTCGCCGCATGCGGCAAGGATGGCGAGCCGGACTTGACGATCGGCGCCAGCGCGCACGACTTCCTGCTGCTTGCGCGTCGCCAGGAAGATCCTGACACGCTGTTCTTCAGCCGCCGTCTTTCGATGGAGGGCGATACCGAACTCGGCCTGCTGGTGAAGAACACGCTGGATGCGATCGAGCTGCCGGTATTCGAACTCGGAAAACTGGCTCCGGCCCGCGTATTGGGAAGGATCAAGCCGGGCGGACGCGGACAGGCCTGATAGAGCGGGGGCGAATAGGATGGCTGCAAAGGATCCGAATTTTCCACTGGTGTATTCCTGCTCGGGCTGTTCCAGTGCCGCACAGACGGCGAACTATGTTGCCCTGCGACTGGATCGTCGCGGAGTCGCTGAAATGTCGTGCATCGCGGGCGTGGGCGGCGATGTGCCGCAATTGGTGAGGGTCGCCAAATCCGGGCGTCCGATCATCGCGCTCGATGGCTGCCCCCTTGCATGCACTCGCAGCTCGCTGGCGCGTCATGGCGTCACGCCGGAACATTATCACCAGTTGAACGAGTATGGCGTCAAGAAACGCAATCACATGGACTTCGATCGCGAGCAGGGCGATGCGGTGGTGGAGCGTGTGATCGCCGACCTCGATCGGCATCGCGCCGAAGCAGTGAACGAAGAGCAGGAGTAAGCGCTGCTGCGGGGATGGTGCGCGACATCTGCCACGCGCACCGTATTTCCCTTCCTATGTTGGTTTCAGTCTCTATGCCGGGCGATGGACGAAGCCCGGAAACAACTGCGAGAGCTGCGCAATCAGGCCTGTGCTCGGATAACCGGCCAGCGCCGTCGCTTTCAATTCCTTGGTTTTGCATCCCTGTGCGCGGAAGACTTGCAGCGCATAGTTCTTGACGCCCATGCTCGACAGCGTGCGGCCCAATTCAAGCACTTCCTCTTCACTGAGCAGCGACGGATGCACGGTCGTGCGGAACTCATGGTCGATACCGCTTGAAAGGATCGCTTCGGCCGATGCGAGCGCGTGCAGGCCGCTTTCGGTGACGCCGGTGATTTTCTCGTACTGATTGAATGGCGCCTTGACGTCCAGCGCGATCCAGTCAATCTCCGGCAACAGTTCCATGAGGCGATGCGGATAGGATCCGCCGGTGTGCAGGCCGATCTTGAAACCCAGCCTGCGCACATCTCGTATGGCATTGCCCAGCGCCGGATCGAGTGTCGGCTCGCCGCCGCTGAACACGACACCGTCGATCAGGCCGACGCGCTTTTCCAGCAGGCCCAGTACGCGCGACCATTGAAGTGGGCTCTTCTGCAGGCGCGGCTGCAAGTGCGGGTTATGGCAATACCCGCACTGCCACGGACAACCTTGCACGAACACGACCGCGGCAAGCTGTCCGGGGTAGTCGGTGGACGTAAACGGCGTGATGCCACCGACCTTCAGCGAACGCGGCAAACTCTCAGTCGCTGGAGAGTTGTGCTGATTGCTCGCTAAAGTACTGACGCTCATGAAATTCTCCCTTTTTCCCGATATTGAAGGAGGACACGGGACGGTGATAACCCATCACCCGGGTCCAGATTTCGCATGGCTGGCGTTCTGCATCCGTGAGAATGATTTGCCTGCTTGCGAGCGCCTTTTGATTGCTAAGGTCTGTCATGACTATCTCCTTATCGAAGTGTACGTTGAAGTTGCATCTTTTGTCGTCTTTCGGACCAATGAAAACGATCCGACTTGATCTCGGCTAGTTCTGGCAGTCTGTTGAAAAACTGCTGCGCGGGCCGATCCTGGGGCCTGCGGTGCTCTGCGTACCACTCCGTACGCGTGCGCTCCTCGGCTCCAATCTCGCGCCGCTCACTACGTTTTTCAACAGTCTGCTATCTAAGCCGATTCCGCCTCGCGCATCTTGCGCGCGATAATTTCGTCATCGCATTTCGGACAGAATTCGTGTTTCCCGCTCAGATATCCATGCTTGGGGCAGATGGAAAAAGTCGGGGTGACCGTGATATACGGCAGACGGAACCGGCTCAGCGCGCGCTTGACCAGCATGCGGCACGCGTTCGAGCTGGACACCGGTTCGGTCATGTAGAGGTGCAGCACCGTGCCGCCGGTGTACTTGCGCTGCAGTTCGTCCTGCCGCTCCAGCGCCTCGAAGGGATCGTCGGTAAACCCGACCGGTAACTGCGAGGAGTTGGTGTAGTAGGGCATCTCTGCCGTGCCGGCCTGCAGGATGTCCGGGAAACGCTTGCGGTCTTCCTTGGCAAAGCGGTAGGTCGTGCCTTCCGCAGGCGTCGCTTCCAGGTTGTACATGTTGCCGGTCTGGTCCTGGAATTCCAGCATGCGCGCGCGGACGTGGTCGAGCAGGCGCAGCGCGAAAGCATTGCCCCATTCGCTGGTGATGTCGTGCTCGTCGTTGGTGAAGTTGCGGATCATCTCATTGATGCCATTCACGCCGAGCGTCGAGAAGTGATTGCGCAGCGTGCCGAGGTAGCGCTTGGTGTACGGGAACAATCCATTGTCCATGTGACGCTGGATCACCTTGCGCTTGATCTCGAGGCTGATCTTGCCGATTTCCAGCAACTGGTCCACGCGCTCCAGCAAGCCGGCTTCATCGCCTCGGAACTGATAGCCGAGGCGCGCGCAATTGATCGTGACCACGCCGAGCGAGCCGGTCTGCTCCGCCGAGCCGAACAGGCCGTTGCCGCGCTTGAGCAGCTCGCGCAGGTCGAGCTGCAGCCGGCAGCACATGGAACGGATCATGTTCGGCTTGAGTTCTGAATTGACGAAGTTCTGGAAGTAGGGGAGACCATAGCGTGCGGTCATTTCGAACAGCAGTTCGGCGTTCGGGCTGTTCCAGTCGAAGTCTTCGGTGATGTTGTAGGTCGGGATCGGGAAGGTGAACACGCGGCCCTTGGCATCACCGGCCATCATCACTTCGATGTAGGCGCGATTGATCATGTCCATCTCGCCTTGCAGGTCGCCATAGGTGAAGGGCATTTCCTTGCCGCCGATGACCGGCACCTGCTCTCGCAGATCTTCCGGGCAGACCCAGTCGAAGGTGAGGTTGGTGAAGGGCGTCTGCGTTCCCCAGCGCGAGGGCACGTTGAGGTTGTAGATCAGCTCCTGCATGTACTGCCGGACTTCGCCATACGACAGCTTGTCGTTGCGCACGAAGGCCGCCATGTAGGTATCGAAGGAACTGAACGCCTGCGCGCCGGCCCACTCGTTCTGCAGGGTGCCGAGAAAGTTGACGATCTGACCAATCGCGCTCGACATATGCCTGGGCGGGCCGGATTCCACCTTGCCGGGCACGCCGTTCAAACCTTCGTTGAGCAAGGTGCGCAGCGACCAGCCGGCGCAATAGCCTGCCAGCATGTCGAGATCGTGGATATGAATGTCGGCGCGGCGATGTGCTTCACCCACTTCCGGCGGATAGACGTGATTCAGCCAGTAGTTCGCGATGACCTTGCCGGACACATTGAGGATCAGTCCGCCGAGAGAATAACCCTGGTTGGCATTCGCGTTGACGCGCCAGTCGAGCTGTTCGAGATATTCGTTGATCGAGGATTCCACGTCGACCAGCGTCTTGCGGTCGTTGCGCAGTTTCTTGTGCTGTTCGCGATAGACGACATAGGCGCGCAGCGTCTTGCGATAGCCTGCGTCGAACAGCACAGCCTCGACCACGTCCTGGATTTGCTCGATGTGCGGTGCAGCATCGCCTTGCAGCTGGATGCGCTGCATGACCGCCTGCAGGGTCAGCGCTTCGGCCTCTTCATGGCCGAACTCGCCGCTTGCCTGGCCGGCGCGAAGCAGGGCGGACAGGATCTTGTTGGGATCGAACGGCTTGAGACTGCCGTCCCGTTTGATGATTTTTGTGAGAAAAGTAATTGCGCGAGCCGTCATTGCGCCTCCTGATGAATACAACCTGTTGTGGTCGAAATGATGTTAATCACTAAATCTAGTGTCGACAATCAGGGGTGTGGATTTATTTGAAATTCTTGATCTGGAATAAGTCCAGTGGTCGGGGCGAATTCCGTTCCTGCATCGCCTGTCGTCGAGATAGATCTTTCAGCCTAGCGCAGTAGCGTGTTGCCTACGCCTTTATGACTAGGGCGCTAGTCATATTGGGAGCTCGCTTTAGCCCTCCAACGGATAGCTCATATTTCCCAAAAGACATATCCTTCATGTCGCGATGCACAATCTGGGTGCATGCAATTAAAAAAATTAGTTCGGGCTAGTCTTGATTCAGGTCATTGGGCCAATTGCAGAAAAATAATTAAGCTCTCGTCCCTGTAGTAAACGCCAATCCGAAATAGTTGTTTCCGGTCTGGATCCGGGGAAAGTTGATCCAGATCATATTTTTTCTGCGACGCAAAACGAATAATCTGCATCAGAAATGCATATTTAGACGGGTTTGTCCGCAACACGATTTTTTTACTTAAGGCAGCCGACTCAGAAAGGTACTCATGGATAAGGCCAAAAAGACCAAGTTGAACAACGATCTACCCGAGCAAAACACTCGCCGCCGCTTCTTGGGCCAGAGCGCATTGCTGGGACTCGCCGGCGCAGGGGTGTTGGCCGGTTGCAAGGAAGAGCCCGCAGCAACGAAGGGGGCGGCACCGGCAGGTTCGGCCAGCGCAACCGCTGCCGTCCAGCCCGCTGCCAAGCACGGCATTGAAGTTCCCCCTGGCCAGCTTGACGATTACTACACACTCTCCAGCGGCGGCCACTCGGGCGAAATGCGCATCATCGGTATTCCTTCCGGCCGCACGCTGAAGCGCATCCCGGTGTTCAACATCGACCCGATGAGCGGCTGGGGTATCACGAATGAATCGAAGGCGATCATCGGCACCAACCCGGATGGCAGCCTGAAGTACACCACGGGCGACACGCATCACGTGCATGGCAGCTACAAGGACGGCACGTACGACGGTCGCTGGTTGTTCGTCAACGACAAGATCCATTCGCGCATCGCTCGCGTCCGTATGGATACGATGGAGTGCGACAAGATCACCCAGTTGCCGAACGTGATGGGTTTCCACGGGATCTTCCCGGACAAGTGCGACCCGGTTGATCCGAAGATCAATTACACCACCCGCGTGTTCTGCGGCGCCGAATTCCATATCCCGCTGCCGAACGACGGCCACGATCTGAACGATCCGACCAAGTGGGGTTGCCTGTTCAGCTGCGTCGATGCGGAATCGATGGAAGTGCGCTGGCAGGTCCGTATCGACGGCAACTGCGACCTGGTCGCGACGTCGTACGACGGCACGCTGGCTGGTACGAACCAGTACAACGTCGAGAACGCTGCCGACCAGGCCGGCATGATGTCCGCCGAGCGCGATGCATGCCTGTTCTTCAATATTGCCCGCATCGAGAAGCTCGTCAAGGACGGCAAGTTCACTACCATCGGCAAGTCCAAGGTACCGGTCGTTGACGGCCGCAAGGCAGCCAACCAGGATCCGAAGACCGCGATCACTTGCTACGTGCCGGTCGGCAAGAACCCGCACGGCGTGAACGCCAGCCCGGACGGCAAGTACTTCGTATGCTCCGGCAAGCTGTCGCCGACCGCCACTGTCATCGAACTGGCGCTTGTGACCAAGTGGTTCAACGGCGAGTTGAAGACCGAGCGCGATGCAGTCGTGGCGGAACCGGAAATCGGCCTCGGCCCCTTGCATACCGGTTTCGACGGCAAGGGCAATGCCTACACCACCCTGTTCCTGGACAGCCAGATCGTCAAGTGGAACGTCGACAAGGCGATTGCGCTCTACAAGGGCGACAAGAACGCCAAGCCGATCCTCGACAAGCTCGACGTGCATTACCAGCCTGGCCACGGTTTTGCATCGATGGGTGAAACGAAGGAAGCCGACGGCAAGTACTACAACTCGGGCAACAAGTTCTCGAAGGATCGCTTCCTGCCGGTTGGCCCGCTGCACGTCGAAACGGAGCAGCTGATCGACATCACCGGCGACAAGATGCGCCTGCTCGCGGACCATACCGCACATCCGGAACCGCATGATGCGATCATCGTGCGCCGCGATATCGTGAAGACGCGCCAGATCTACAACATGGACGACTTCCCGAACGCGGTCAAGGCGGAAAACGCAGGCATCACCCGCAAGGGCAACAAGGTCACGGTACGCATGATGTCGGTCGCTCCGGCGTACAGCATCCCCGAGATCAAGGTGAAGAAGGGTGATGAAGTCACGATCATCCTGACCAACCATGACAAGGTGGAAGATCTGACGCACGGCTGCGCAATCCCGAACTACAACATCAACTTCATCGTGAATCCGCAGGAAACCAAGTCGGTGACCTTCAAGGCCGACAAGCCGGGGCTCTACTGGATCTATTGCACCCACTTCTGCCACGCGCTGCATTTGGAAATGCGTAGCCGCTTCATCGTCGAAGCGTAATTGATGTAGCTGTAACATGCATGACGTAGGGCGGGCAGGACCTGCCCTACGGTTTTTGTTTCAAATGGCGGATCTTTCCGGCACGTCGCCATTCCGCTATTGCCCTGTGAAACAAGCCCACAACGCGTGCCGGTCCGAGTATTTCTGAAAATACTCAAGAAAATCCGTATGAAACATACTTTTCGCCGTCTCCCCCCGTTGCATCTGATGCTCGTTCTCTGGATCGCGCTTTGCGGGCTGCTGTTTGCCCCGCGTTCGCATGCATCGATGTACGACACCGTTCTTCCGCCCGAACTCACAACCAGCCCCGACCTGTGTGCCTACGCGCCATGCGGCGACGTCATACCGTCGGCAAAGAAGTTCTCCACCCGCAAGGGCATGCCGAGCTACGTCGAAGCGTATTCCGACGAGAGCGGCAAGCAGCTTATCGGTTATGTCTTCCTGTCCACCGACGTGGTCGATATCCCCGCTTACTCCGGCAAGCCGGTCATCACCTTGATCGGCATGGACACGAAGGGCATCATTACCGGCGTGCGCATTCTGAAACACTCGGAGCCGATTCTGCTGGCCGGCATTCCTGAATCGGTGCTGACCAAGTTCATTGCGCAATACATCGGCAAGTCGGCGGCGGCCAAGCTGGAAATCGGACACAGCCAGACCCAGCAGGATAATGGTGCAGTCGGCCTGGATGCGATCAGCGGCGCGACGGTGACGGCGATTGCCGAGAATCAGGTGATCGCACAGAGTTCTTATGAGATCGGCAAGCAGGTCGGCATTTTCAAGTACACCCCCAAGCCGCGCGCGCATTTCACGCCGCTGCGCGAGAAGCTCGATTGGAAAGCGCTGGAAAAGGAAGGCAGCGTTCAGCACCTCGTGCTGGAGGCATCCGACGTCGGCACCGGCGACAGTTCGCGCCCTTACATGGATTTGTATTTCGGCTACCTGAATGTGCCGACGCTCGGCATCAGCCTGCTGGGCGAGCGCGGTTACGAGCGCCTGATGCAGGACCTGAAGAAGGATGAACATGCCTTGTTCGTCGTCGCCAACGGCCAGGTGTCGTTCAAGGGATCGGGCTTCGTGCGCGGCGGCATTTATGACCGGATCCAGGTTCGGCAGGATTCCGGCACCTTCACTTTCCGCGATACCGACTATCAGAACCTGTACCATCTTGAGCCTGCCGACACGCCCGACTACAAGGAGTCCGGCATCTTCATCATCCGCTCGGCCAATTTCAATCCGGCCTGGCCATGGCAGCTGACCTACCTTGCCAACAAGGTCGACGCGCAGACACGCATCAAGACTTTCGAGCATTTCGACCAGGAATACTGGCTGCCGGCCCGCTATCTGGAAGGCGGACGGCCCAAGGTGGAGCGCCCGCAGGCGGCATGGAAGAAGATGTGGATCGCGAAGAAAGTGGAAATCGCCTTCTTCGTGCTGTTCCTCGCCACGACTGCCGTGCTGTATGCGCTGCGCGACAAACTGGTGCGTGCATCCACGCGCAAGCACAAGCCGTGGATTTCGATTCCGCGCCATCTGCTGTGGATCGTCGCTGTCGTCTACATCGGTTTTTACCTGAAGGCGCAGCCCAGCATCACGCAGATCATGACCTGGTTCCATTCGGTGATTCATCACTGGAAGTGGGAACTGTTTCTGTCGGATCCGTTCATATTCATCTTCTGGTGGTTCATGATCGGCACGGTGCTGATCTGGGGGCGCGGCCTGTTCTGCGGATGGATGTGCCCGTTCGGCTCCTTGCAGCACCTCACGTTCAAGCTGGGTCAGCTCATCGGCCTCAAGCGCTTCCAGGGTTTGTTGCCGAAGAAGCTGCATGACAAACTCAAATGGATCAAGTACGCCGTGTTCGTCGTGCTGCTGTGCGCGTCCTTCTACTCGATGGAGCTGGCCGAGACCATGGCGGAGATCGAGCCGTTCAAGACCACGTTCCTGGTCGGCGTGTGGAATCGTTCCTGGCCGTTCGTGCTGTTTGTCACCGCGATTCTCGGAATTTCCCTGTTCAGCGAACGCCCCTACTGCAAATACATTTGCCCGATGGGCGCCGGCCTGGCGATTCCGAGCACGTTCCGGCTGTTCGGCCTGAAGCGCAAGAAGGAATGCGAGACCTGCCATGCCTGTGCCGCCGGTTGCGGTTCGCACGCAATCGATGCGAAAGGCAAGATCGACCAGCGCGAGTGCCTGGCTTGCCTCGATTGCATGGTGATGTATTACGATGATCACGCCTGTCCGCCGCTGGTCAAGGAACGCAAGTCGCGCGACAAGGCGGGATTGCCGCTGACGCCGATCGATGACAAGGGTTACTTCATTTCGCTGGACAGCGTGCGGCAGAATCTGGCCGAGAAATCTACCGAAGTGAAAAGAAAGGCAGGATAACGATCATGAAAGCCGAGTGTAAGGAAGCGTTCCGGTGAAGTCGCTCAGCAGAAAGATAGGCGCGACCTTGTTCACCGGAGCGCTGGCATTAACGGGCTGCGCCGCCTGGAGCGCAGTCCTGCAAGTCAAGCCGGGTCAGTCGATTGCTGCCGCCATACGCGCAGCGCAGCCGGGCGACACGGTTCAGGTTGAGCGCGGAACGTACAACGAACATCTGCTGATCGACAAGCGCCTGACGCTGCAAGGTCTCAACCATCCCACCATCAGCGGTCAGAACAGCGGAGACGTGATTCGCGTCACGGCCGCTGACGTGAAGATTCAAGGATTGATCGTACGCGACAGCGGCATCGATCTCGACAAGCAGAACGCAGGCGTCTACATCCAGCCCGGCGCCGACCGCGCCACGGTGCAGGACTGCGAGCTGGTCTACAACCTCTTCGGCATCTGGCTGGAGAACTCGGCGGATTCCCGCATCCTTCGCAATGTCATCACCGGCAGGCGCGACCAGATGTCGGTCAATCGCGGCAACGGCATCCAGGTCTACAACACTTCCGGCTCGGAAGTCATCGATAACAAGATCAGCTTCACGCGTGACGGCATCTATGTCGATATTTCGCGTCACGCGCTGTTTCGCGGCAACACGATTCATCATGTGCGTTACGGAACGCACTACATGAACACCAACAACAGTACATGGGAAGGTAACCAGGTCTATCAGAACCGCGGCGGCCTGGCGCTGATGGAAGTGCGCAACCTGGTGGTGCGCAATAACATCGCCTGGGGAAATGACGATCACGGCATCATGCTGCGCACGATTCAGGATTCGGTCGTTGAAAACAACGTCGTCGCCGGCAACGGGCGCGGTTTTTTCATCTATGACGCGGAATACAACACGGTCAAGGACAATCTCGTGATCGGTAATCACTCCGGCGTCCATCTGTCGGCGGGATCGAAGAACAACAAGGTCGAAGGCAATGATTTCATCGACAACGAGGAACAAGTGAAATTCGTCGCATCGAGCGACCTGGAATGGGGGCAGGGCAAGGGCAACTACTGGAGCAATTACAGCGGCTGGGACCAGAATGGCGACGGCATCGGCGACGTCATTTATGAAGCGAACGATGTCGTGGATCGCCTCAACTGGCAATATCCCTTGCTCAAGCTGCTGTTGAGCAGCCCGTCGATACAAACGCTGCGCTTCGTGGCGCGGCAGTTCCCGGTGCTGCGCGCACCGAGCATCGTCGACAAGCATCCGCGCATGCGACCCTGGAACGAAAACTGGAGTAAGTGGAATGACAAGCGATCTCATTGAAGTCAGCAACGTCAGCAAGTGGTTCGGCGACGTGCATGCGGTCGACGGCGTCAGCCTGAAAGTCGGCAGCGGCGAGATGTTCGGCCTGATCGGCCACAATGGCGCTGGCAAAAGCACACTGTTCAAGATGATGCTGGGCCTGATCCCGGCATCCGCAGGCGAGATCCGCGTCAACGGCGCCTTGATCGGCGGTCGCGATTTTCGCGAGGTGAGGCGCCGCATCGGCTATCTGCCGGAGAGCTTCGTCACCTATGACAATCTCACCGGACTGGAAGTCTTGCACTTGTTCGCGGATCTGAAAAAGGTCCCGCGTCGCGAATGCGATGCGGTGCTGGAACGTGTCGGCCTGCGCGAGGCCGCCGGAAGGCGGGTGCGCGGTTATTCCAAGGGCATGCGCCAACGGCTCGGATTCGCACAGGTGCTGCTCGGTTCGCCCGACCTGATCTTTCTGGACGAGCCAACCAACGGGCTCGATCCGGAGGGTATCCACGATTTCTACCAGGTCCTGCATGACGTGAAGGCGAAGGGCACGACCATCATCATCACCTCGCACATTCTGGCGGAAATCCAGGAACGGGTGGACCGGTTGGTGATCCTGAATTCCGGGCGCATCGCCGCCCAAGGCACGCTGACGGAATTGCGTGCGCAGATGGTGCTGCCTTCGGTGATTCAGATTCAACTGCGCTCCGGACAAGAGACGCGCGTGCAGGCGGCCTTGCAACATCTTGCCGGCCTGGAGCTGAAGATCGACCAGGATTGCGTGCGCGTGTCCTGCCTGCCGGGGCAGAAGGTCGCGGTTCTCAATATTCTTTCGGCGCTGGCGGATACGGTGCATGACATCGCCATTCACGAGCCCTCGCTGGAAGATCTGTTTCTCGGTTATGGAGGTTTGCATGGCAAGCAGCGTTGATTGGTCGCAGGTACGCGTCATCGCGAGCAAGGAGTTTCGCGATCGCATCCGCAATCGCTGGGTGCTGGCGGTTGCGCTGATCTTTTCGCTGTTCGCGCTGGCGATCGCGTATTTCGGCTCCGCGCAGCAGGGCGCGGTCGGTTTTCGCGGGATCGACGTCACCATCGCCAGCCTGGTCAGCCTGGTGATTTACCTCGTGCCGCTGATCTCGCTGATCCTCGGCTACGACGCAATCGTGGGCGAGAAGGAGCGCGGCTCGCTGGAGCTGCTGCTGTCGATGCCGATCACGCGTTTCGAGATTTTGCTCGGCAAATTCGCGGGTCTGTCGGCAGCGCTGGCAAGCTCGACTATTCTCGGGTTCGGAGCAGGGGTATTGCTTCTGTCATCCCAACTCGGTACTCGAGACGTGTATCATTACGCGGGTTTTGTGTGCAGCGCGATTCTGATGGGCATGGCGTTCTTGAGCCTGTCCTTGCTGGTGTCGGTACTTGCGCTTGACCGCATTCGCGCAAGCGGCGTGGCAATCGGGCTCTGGTTTTTCTTTGTGCTGATTTTCGATCTGCTGCTGATGGGAGCGCTCGTGCTGAGTCAGGGCAGGCTGGGCAGCGGATTGTTCGGTGCCTTGCTGATGCTTAATCCCGCCGATGTTTTCCGTTTGCTGAACATCTTCAGTTCGGAACAGGTGCAGAACATGTACGGCCTCGCCACCGTGATGCCGGACAGGCTCACCGATCCGACGATTCTGATCGGCATCATGCTGGCCTGGATTGTGACGCCGTTCGTTTTTGCACATTGGAGATTCAAGTGAATTCGGGATTGATCGTGAAGAAGTCTGCGCTGGCTCGGATGGCATCGTCGAAATGGATCAGCGGTCTGGTATTGATTGCCGCGCTCGCCGCCTGTAGTGAGGCAGTGCAAAAAATTGCCGCGCAAGAACCGACGGATGACACCGCTTGCGCGCTGGACGGCATGATACTCAAGGACTATGCTGGACCGAAGGCTCAAATGCATTACACGGAAGGACAGCCGGATTTCTTCTGTGACCTGACGGAATTGTTCGGACAGGTGCTGGCGCCCGAGCACAAGCGCGCCGTTGCGGCGATTTACGTGCAGGATATGGGCAAGACCGAGTGGGAGCATCCGCAGGGCAACTGGATCGACGCAAAGA
The DNA here is from genome assembly GCF_004804275.1 of Herbaspirillum sp. ST 5-3. Classification (GTDB taxonomy): domain Bacteria; phylum Pseudomonadota; class Gammaproteobacteria; order Burkholderiales; family Burkholderiaceae_D; genus Noviherbaspirillum. The sequence continues at coordinate 284,440 of NZ_STGI01000004.1, read as the reverse complement.
CGGCTATTTACGTGGTCGGCAGCAAGAAACGCGGATCGATGGGCCCGACCTTCGGTTCTTTTTCCAATGCGCAGGACGCTGAAGCGTTTGCGCAAAAGGAAGGCGGAAAGGTTTTCCGCTTTGAACAGATTACCGCAGACATGGTCAGTATGAATAGCACTGCAGCGCACGACGACGGCATGTCGCACTGAGCATGATCTTCAAACGGTTTTTTTGTTGTTGTTAATTAAAAATAGGAAAGAGGAAACATGAAAGCATCGAAGGTTCTACCATTCTTGATGGTTGCAATATTGGCGGCAGGTTGCAGCAAGAAGGAAGAGGCGCAAGCCCCGGCCCCCGCAGAGCAGACTCCGCCGGCCGCTTCGGCTCCGGCTCCGGCAGCTCCGCCGGCTGCTGAAGCACCCGCTCCGGCCGCTTCCGCACCGGCAGCCTCGGCTCCGGCTGAAGCAGCTCCGGCAGCATCGGGCGCCGCTTCGGCAAGCGCTTCCGCTGCAGGCGGCGGCGACCTCGCTGCAGGCGAGAAGGTCTACAACACCACTTGCGTTTCGTGCCACGGCGCCGGCGTACTCGGCGCACCGAAGGTCGGCGACAAGGCCGCCTGGCAGCCGCGCGTTGCACAAGGCAAGGACACGCTGTACACCCACGCGCTCAACGGCTTCAAGATGATGCCTCCGCGCGGCGGCAATGCTGCACTGAAGGATGAGGAAGTCAAGAACGCGATCGACTTCATGGTCAGCAAGTCCAGCTGATTCGCAAGATAGTCGCAGTAAGAGTTGCAATAAGCGCCGGCCTGCGCATCGCATCGCCGGCGCATTTTTTCAGCAGAACTTGAAGTACTGGAATTACGGGGATGCGTAAGCTGAGCTTGTGGGCGTTTGTGTTGTTTCTCATGTTGCCGCTATTGGAAGGCTGCGGCAAGAACGACACGGTATACCGAACGCAGGGCCATGTTTTTGGCACCCAGGTTGAAGTCAGTGTTTACGGCGAATCCGAAGAGCGCGCGCAGGCATTGGGCGCCGCGGTCCTGAAGGAGTTCGACCGTCTGCATCACAAATTCCACGCATGGCAGCCGAGCCAGCTGACTGCGCTCAATGATGCCATCGCACGCGGCGAGGTGTATCAGGCAGATGAAGAGATGGTCGATCTGCTGAAATCCGCCACCGTCCTTGCCGAACAATCGAACAACCTGTTCAATCCCGCCATCGGCCACCTGATCCGGCTATGGGGATTCCAGAGCAGCGATATCACCGAACACGGACCGAGCAGGGCGGAGATCAAGCGCTGGGTCGACGCCAATCCGCGCATGTCCGATCTGGTTTTCGACGGCACCAGGATTTCAAGCAGGAACACGGCAGTGATGCTTGACCTGGGCGGCTACGCGAAGGGCTACGCGCTCGACCAGGCCGCGCACATTCTGCGCGCCGAACATGTGAAGGCGGCGCTGATCAATGTCGGCGGCAACATACTCGCGATCGGCCGGCCGGGAGACAGACCCTGGCGCGTCGGCATCCGCGACCCGCGCTCGGAAGGCATGATCGCCAGCGTCGCGCTGCAGGACAATGAGGCGGTCGGCACCAGCGGCGACTACGAGCGCTACTTCATGAAAGATGGCAAACGCCATCCGCACATCATCGATCCACGCACTGGAGAAACGACCGATCTGGTGGCTTCGGTGACCATCATCGTCTCGGGCGGCAAGGACGTTGGCCTGCGCTCCGACGGTAACTCCAAGCCGATGTTTGTCGCCGGTCCTGCGCACTGGCGCGAGATTGCCGAGCACCTTGGACTCAAGGAAGTGATGCTGATCGACGCCAATCGGAACGTCGAGATGACGCCTGCGATGCAACAGCGTCTGGCGTCGGAAGCCGGGCCGAGCTGATCTCCACGCGCCTGATAGCCGGGTGTTTCCGGCTCCACGATTCAGCCGGAGCCACATAATCCGCACGGACTTCCTGCCTGTCGATACTCTTCTACTACTTTCGGCCTATTCTCCTCCAACTTGCCTAATCCCTAAGCCCTACCGGCCTAGCTCGCTTGCCTCCCGCAAATACCCCTCCGGCCAATAGTGCTGTCGCGTGACCAGTCGTAACCTTGCTGCATCTGGTCATTCGTCCAAGGAGGTGTGTCGTGGTCGACTCAAACAATAACGGCAGGAAGCAAATTTCGGTACTCGTCAGCAGTACCTTCGCGTTCACCATCTGCTTTGCCATCTGGATGATGTTCGCGGTGCTGGGCATCCCGATCAAGGCCAAGCTTGGCTTGAACGAAACGCAGTTCGGCCTGCTGGCAGCGACGCCGGTGCTGACCGGTTCGCTGGTGCGGGTGCCGCTCGGTATCTGGACCGACAAGTTCGGCGGCCGCGTCGTCCTGTTCGCCCTGATGCTTTCCACCGTGATCCCGATCTACCTGATCAGCGAGGCGACACAGTTCTGGCACTTCCTCGCACTCGGCTTGTTCGTCGGTCTGGCGGGCGGCTCCTTCTCGGTCGGTACGCCCTATGTGGCGCGCTGGTTCTCGCAAGAGCGCCGCGGGCTGGCGATGGGCATTTTCGGCGCCGGCAACTCCGGCTCGGCGCTCACGAAGTTTGTCGCGCCGCCCATCATCGCCGCCTTTGGATGGACCATGCTGCCGAAAGTTTATGCGGCTGCGATGCTCGTGACTGCCTTGCTGTTCTGGTTCTTCTCCTACAGCGACAAGTCGCATACGGTGCCGTCCAACGTGTCCTTTATCGATCAGTTGCGGGTGCTGAAGGATCCGCGTGTGTGGCGCTACTGCCAGTATTACTCCGTGGTGTTCGGCGGCTATGTCGCGCTGGCGCTGTGGATGACGAAATACTACGTGTCCGAATACGGCTTCGACATGCGGCTGGCCGCCTTGCTTGCCGCATGCTTTTCCCTGCCGGGCGGCGTGTTGCGCGCCCTGGGAGGCTGGATTTCGGACAAGTACGGCGCCTACAAGGTGACCTGGTGGGTGATGTGGGTCTGCTGGGTCAGCTTCTTCCTGCTGTCCTATCCGCAAACCAGCATGATCGTCAAAACCGTGAAGGGTGACATGGCGATGAATATCGGCGTGTCGCCGGTGATGTTCACGGTGCTGTTGTTCGTCGTCGGCGTCGCCATGGCGGTCGGCAAGGCTTCTGTCTTCAAGTTCATTTCCGACGACTTCACACACAACATCGGCGCGGTGTCCGGCGTCGTCGGCCTGGCCGGCGGACTGGGCGGCTTCGTGCTGCCGGTCATGTTCGGTGCGCTGGTCGACTTGACCGGCATCCGCTCCAGCGCATTCATGCTCTTGTACGGAACTGTCTGCGTGTCGCTGGTGTGGATGCATTACTCGTTCAAACCGCAGCGGAACATGCCCGAATCGGCCATGCCGTTTGCGAAAGCTGCATAACCGATTGCCATCGAATTCCGGGGTAAATGCCCCGTCTGCCATCAATAGGAGAAAAACGTGAGTAGATATCTGATCAGCCACTGGGAGCCGGAAACACCGTCCTTCTGGCTCAGCAAAGGCAGGTCGACCGCCAACCGCAACCTGTGGATCTCGATCCCGGCCTTGCTGCTGGCGTTCGCGGTGTGGATGGTGTGGAGCGTGGTGGTGGTGAACTTGCCGAACATCGGCTTCAAGTACAGCACCAACCAGTTGTTCTGGCTGGCAGCCTTGCCCGGTTTGTCGGGCGCCACCTTGCGCATCTTTTATTCCTTCATGGTGCCGATCTTCGGCGGTCGCAAGTGGACCACGATTTCCACCGCGTCGCTGCTGATCCCGGCAATCGGCATCGGCTATGCGGTGCAGGATCCGGCCACCAGCTATCCGACCATGCTGATCCTGGCCTTGCTGTGCGGCTTCGGCGGCGGCAACTTCGCTTCTTCGATGGCCAATATCAGTTTCTTCTTTCCAAAATCGCAGAAGGGCTATGCGCTCGGCATGAATGCCGGCCTCGGCAATCTTGGCGTCTCGGTGGTGCAGTTCGTGGTGCCGCTGGTGATCACGGCGGGCGTCTTCGGCGGAATCGGCGGCGAAGCGCAGGTCTGGAACAGCGGCGGCATGACGAAGGAAATGTGGCTGCAGAACGCGGGTTTCGTCTGGGTGCCGTTCATCCTGGTCACGACCGTCGCAGCCTGGTACGGCATGAATGATCTCGCATCGGCAAATGCATCCTTCGCAGAGCAAGCCGTCATCTTCAAGCGCAAGCACAACTGGCTGATGTGCTGGCTTTACCTCGGCACCTTCGGTTCGTTCATCGGCTATTCCGCAGGCTTCCCGCTGCTGATCAAGTCGCAGTTCCCGAATGTGAATCCTTTGCAATACGCATTCCTCGGCCCGCTTGTCGGCGCCCTGGCGCGCGTCGCGGGCGGATGGATTTCTGACAAGCTGGGCGGTGCGGTCGTCACGTTCTGGACCTTCATCGTGATGGCGCTTGCCGTGGTCGGCGTCATCTTCTTCCTGCCGAACGCCGGCACTGCGGGCAGCTTCACGGGCTTCTTCTGGATGTTCATGCTGCTGTTCGCCGGCACTGGTGTCGGAAATGCATCGACCTTCCGCATGATCCCGGTCATTTTCCTCACCGAGCAGCAGCGCGCAGCCGCCGGCAAAGGCGCGGCAGCGGAAGCGCAAGCCATCACGAACGGCAACAAGGAAGCCGCTGCTGTCCTCGGCTTCACCTCGGCGGTCGCAGCCTATGGCGCCTTCTTCATTCCGAAGAGCTACGGCACCTCGATCGCGTTGACGGGCGGACCTGAAGCAGCCTTGTGGTGCTTCATCGGCTTCTACGTGACCTGCGTCGCCATCACCTGGTGGTTCTATTCGCGCAAGGGCGCGGATATGCCCTGTTGATTTTCCGGCACGCCCCGCTCGACGGGGCGCGCTTCAATCCCGCACTACTACTTTCGATCTAGATGGGCTAGTCACTCCGCAGAGACCGGCCCGACTTCTAGGGAATATCAAGACGTGATACATCTGCGTAGACTTTCTGCGTAGACAAGCCTCGAATCAAGCCTCGAAAAACAATGTGTCCGACCACCGGGCACAAGGATGGAGAAACCATGAGTCACTTTCTGGACCGCCTGAAATTCTTCAGCAAGCCGAAGGAAACCTTTTCCAACGGCCATGGCGCGGTTGTAAACGAAGACCGCACCTGGGAAAACGCCTATCGCCAGCGCTGGCAGCATGACAAGATCGTGCGTTCGACCCACGGTGTGAACTGCACCGGGTCGTGCAGCTGGAAGGTCTACGTCAAGAACGGCCTGATCACCTGGGAAACCCAGCAGACCGATTATCCGCGCACGCGTCCCGACCTGCCCAACCATGAGCCGCGCGGCTGCCCGCGTGGCGCCAGCTATTCCTGGTATGTGTATTCCGCCCAGCGCGTGAAATACCCGATGGTGCGCGGCCGTCTGATGAAGATGTGGCGCGAAGCACGCCAGACCATGTCCCCGATCGAAGCCTGGGAACACATCAGCCAGAATCCGGCTCGTGCAGCGCATTACAAGAAGGTGCGCGGCCAGGGCGGTTTCGTGCGTGCTGACTGGAATGAGGTGAACGAAATCATCGCTGCGGCGAATGCCTTCACCATCAAGAAATTCGGTCCGGACCGCATCCTTGGTTTCTCGCCGATTCCCGCGATGTCGATGATCAGCTATGCCGCGGGAACGCGTTACCTGAGCCTGATCGGCGGCGTGGCGATGAGCTTCTACGACTGGTATTGCGACTTGCCGCCGTCCAGCCCGCAAGTGTGGGGCGAGCAGACCGACGTGCCGGAATCGGCCGACTGGTACAACTCGACCTACCTGATGGTGTGGGGCTCCAACATCCCGATGACCCGTACCCCGGACGCACACTTCTACACCGAAGTGCGTTACAAGGGCACGAAGACGGTCGCCGTCTCGTCCGACTTCGGCGAAATGGCCAAGTTCGGCGACATCTGGCTCGCGCCGAAGCAGGGCACCGACGCGGCGCTCGCGATGGCGATGGGCCACGTGATTCTGAAAGAATTCCACGCAACGAACAAGTCGGCCTATTTCCGCGAATATGCGAAGCAGTACACCGACTTCCCGATGCTGGTGCTGCTGAAGGAAAAGAACGGCCATCTGGTGCCGGATTACTTCCTGCGCGCATCCAATCTCACCAACAATCTCGACGAAGCCAACAATCCGGAATGGAAGACGCTGGTCATTGACGAGGCAACGGGCAACATCACGGCGCCGGCCGGTTCGATCGGCTTCCGCTGGGGTGAATCCGGCAAGTGGAACCTGGAGCAGATCGAAGGCAAGAGCGGCAAGGCAATCGATCCGAAACTGTCGCTGATCGACAGCCACGATGAAGTTGTTGAAGTCGGTTTCGGCTACTTCGGCGGCAAGGATGCCGACGACGTGCTGGTTCGCAACGTGCCGGTGAAGAAAGTGCAACTGGCCGACGGCACGACCGCGCTGGTCGCCACCGTGTTCGACCTGTCGATGGCGAACTACGGCGTCGATCGCGGCCTCGGCGGCAAGAACGTCGCACGCGATTACAACGACGACGTTCCCTATACGCCGAAGTGGCAGCAGAAGCATACCGGCGTCAAGCCGGAAGACGTCATCACTGTGGCCCGCGAATTCGCGGACAACGCCGACAAGACGCGCGGCAAGAGCATGGTGATTGTCGGCGCTGCGCTGAACCACTGGTATCACATGGACATGACCTATCGCGGCATCATCAACATGCTGATGATGTGCGGTTGCGTCGGTCAATCCGGCGGCGGCTGGTCGCACTATGTGGGCCAGGAAAAACTGCGCCCGCAGACCGGCTGGACGCCGCTCGCCTTCGCACTCGACTGGCACCGTCCGTCGCGTCAGATGAACTCGACTTCGTTCTTCTACGCGCACACCAGCCAATGGCGTCACGAGAAGCTGCAGACTTCCGAAATCCTCTGCCCGACGGCGGACGGCAAGACGGCGGAAATGTCGCTGCTCGATTTCAACGCCAAGGCAGAACGCCTCGGCTGGCTGCCTTCCGCACCGCAGCTCGAAACCAACCCGCTGGAAGTCGTGCGCGCCGCGGAAGCGGCCGGCAAGGATCCGGTCAAGTATGCGGTCGAGAACCTGAAGGACGGCAAGCTGAACCTGTCCTGCGACGATCCTGACAATCCGGCGAACTTCCCGCGCAACATGTTTGTGTGGCGTTCCAACATCCTTGGCAGCTCCGGCAAGGGCCACGAGTACTTCCTGAAGTACCTGCTCGGCACGCAGAATGCACTGATGAGCGAGGAAGAAGGCTGCGTGCTGCCGAAGGACGTGAAGGTGCGTCCGGCAGTCGAAGGCAAGCTCGACCTGCTGGTCGTGCTCGACTTCCGCATGTCCACCACCTGCCTGTACGGCGACATCGTGCTGCCGACGGCGACCTGGTACGAGAAGGATGACCTGAACACCTCGGACATGCATCCGTTCATCCATCCGCTGTCGGAAGCCGTGCAGCCGCTGTGGAAGTCGAAGTCCGACTGGGAAATCTACAAGGGCATCGCGGAGAAATTCAGCGAGATCGGCGGCGAATACCTCGGCACGCAGAAAGATCTCGTGCTCACACCGCTGATGCACGACACGCCGGGAGAACTCGGTCAGCCCTTCGATCCGAAGGACTGGCGCAAGGGCGAATGCGAGCCGATCCCCGGCAAGACCATGCCGTCGATGACGGTGGTGGAGCGCAACTACCGCGATGTATTCAAGAAGTACACCTCGATCGGCCCGCTGCTAGAGAAAGTCGGCAACGGCGGCAAAGGTATCAGCTGGAAGACGGAGCATGAAGTCGACGTCTTGCGCGGCCTGAATCGCGTGGTCACGGAAGAGGGTGTGTCGAAGGGGCAGCCGCGCCTGAACACCGCGATCGATGCAGCCGAGATGATTCTCTCGCTCGCTCCCGAAACCAACGGCCACGTTGCAGTGAAAGCATGGGATGCGCTGTCGAAGATCACCGGCCGCGATCACACGCACCTGGCGATCCCGCGCGAACACGACAGCATCCGCTTCCGCGACGTGCAGGCGCAACCGCGCAAGATCATTTCGTCGCCGACCTGGTCCGGCCTGGAAAGCGAAGAAGTCAGCTACAACGCCTGCTATACCAACGTGCATGAGCTGATTCCCTGGCGCACGCTGACCGGTCGCCAGCAGTTCTACCAGGACCACCTGTGGATGCGCGAATTCGGCGAAGGACTGTGCGTGTACAAGCCGGCGATCAATACCAAGACCACCAGCTCGATGCTCGGCAAGCGTCCGAACGGCAACAAGGAAATCGCGCTGAACTGGATTACGCCGCACCAGAAGTGGGGCATCCACTCGACCTATTCGGACAACCTGCGCATGCTGACGCTGTCACGCGGCGGCCCGCACGTGTGGCTGTCGGAAGAAGACGCGAAGACGGCTGGAATCGTCGACAACGACTGGATCGAAATCTTCAACGTCAACGGCACGCTGACCGCCCGTGCGGTGGTGAGCCAGCGCGTACCGGTCGGCATGACCCTGATGTATCACGCCCAGGAAAAGATCGTGAACGTTCCCGGCGCCGAGACATCCGGCATGCGCGGCGGCATCCATAACTCGGTGACGCGTGTCGTGACCAAGCCGACGCACATGATCGGCGGTTATGCGCAGCTCTCCTACGGCTTCAACTACTACGGCACCGTGGGTTCGAACCGCGACGAGTTTGTGCTGATTCGCAAGATGAAGAACATCGATTGGCTGGAAGGCCCGCTGAAAGAAAAAGCGTAATCACAGTCACAGATCTGGAGCAAACATGAAGATTAGAGCGCAAATTGGCATGGTGTTGAACCTGGACAAGTGCATCGGTTGCCACACTTGTTCGGTCACCTGCAAAAACGTCTGGACCAGCCGTGACGGTGTGGAATACGCATGGTTCAACAACGTGGAAACCAAGCCGGGCATCGGCTACCCGAAAGAGTGGGAAAACCAGGACAAGTGGAACGGCGGCTGGAAGCGCAATGCGGCCGGCAAGCTGGAACCGCGTCAGGGCAGCCGCCTGAAGATCCTGGCCAACATTTTCGCCAACCCGAACCTGCCGGCCATTGACGACTACTACGAGCCGTTCACCTACGACTACGAGCGCCTGCAGAACGCGCCCTTGTCAGAGACGCCGCCGACCGCGCGTCCGATCTCGGTGATCACCGGCAAGAAGATGGACAAGATCGAATGGGGTCCGAACTGGGAAGACGACCTCGGCGGCGAGTTCGCCAAGCGCAGCAAGGACAAGCTGTTCGACAACGTGCAGAAGGAAATGTACGGCACGTTCGAAAACACCTTCATGATGTACCTGCCGCGTCTGTGCGAACACTGCCTGAACCCGGCCTGCGTCGCATCCTGCCCGTCCGGTTCCGTGTACAAGCGCGAAGACGACGGCATCGTGCTGATCGACCAGGACAAGTGCCGCGGCTGGCGCATGTGCATTTCCGGCTGCCCATACAAGAAGATCTACTACAACTGGTCTTCCGGCAAGGCCGAGAAGTGCACCTTCTGCTATCCGCGTATCGAAGCCGGCCAGCCGACCGTGTGCTCGGAAACCTGCGTGGGCCGTATCCGGTATCTCGGCGTGATGCTGTACGACGCCGATCAGATCGAATCCGCCGCATCGGTGCCCGACGAGCAGGACCTGTACGAATCGCAGCTCGGCCTGTTCCTCAATCCGCATGATCCGAAGATCATCGAGGAAGCGCGCAAGCAGGGCATTCCCGACGCATGGCTGGAAGCCGCCAAGCGTTCGCCGGTGTACAAGATGGCGATGGAATGGAAGGTCGCTTTCCCGCTGCATCCGGAATACCGCACGCTGCCGATGGTCTGGTACATCCCGCCGCTCTCGCCGATCCAGGCTGCGGCGGAGTCCGGCAAGATGGGCATGAACGGCATCATCCCCGATACCAAGAGCCTGCGCATTCCGGTCAAGTACTTGGCCAATCTGCTGACCGCAGGCAAGGAAGCCCCGGTGGTGCACGCACTGGACCGCATGCTCGCCATGCGCGCCTACATGCGTGGCAAGTCGGTTGAAGGCGTGGAGAACCTCGAGGTTCTGAAGCAGGTCGGCCTCGACAAGGCAACGGTGGAAGACATGTACCACATCATGGCGATTGCCAATTACGAAGACCGCTTCGTGATTCCGTCCAGCCACAAGGAAATGGCGGAAGACAGCTTCAACGAAAAAGGTTCGTGCGGCTTCAGCTTCGGCAACGGCTGCTCGGACGGCGTCAGCGATCAGTCGCTGTTCGGCAAGAAGAAGCAGGGGTCGGTGATCTTTGTCGACATGCCGAAGTCGCGCAAGAAACGCGAGACGGAAGGCGCTTGATGTCAGAAGGCAGGATGGACAGCCTGTTCCCCCATCCAGTTCGTCCGTCCTGCCGTTCTGCCTGAAGCCACTCTGAAGCGAGTCAAAAAGGAATCACTATGCAACACTATCAAGTCTTGTCGGCCCTCCTGCTGTATCCCGAGCGGGGGCTGATCGACAGCCTCGGCGAACTCGAGTCGATTCTGGAGAAAACGCCGGAATTGCACGCTCCCTTGCGCCCCTTGTTCGCTTACCTTGCGCAGGAAGAGCTGATCGCACTGCAGGAAAACTATGTAGCGACCTTCGACCGCAATCCCTCTCATTCGCTGCATCTGTTCGAACACATCCACGGCGAATCGCGCGATCGCGGGCAGGCCATGGTCGACCTGATGGAAGAGTACAAGAAGCACGGACTGGAAATGGTGGGCGACGACCTGCCGGACTATGTGCCGCTGTTCCTCGAATTCCTCTCGCAACTGGACAAGGACGAAGCGGAACGCCTGCTGTCCGATGCTGTCCATGTCCTGGCTCACGTGGGACGCAAGCTCGCCGCCAACGGCAGCCCCTACGCAGGCGTGTTCGACGCCGTGCAACAACTCAGCCCGGTGGTGGCGGAGGAGTTGAGCGAGCCGCCGGTACGCGACATGGATGAAGCGCTGGAAACCTTCGGCCCCGGCGTCGATGGCGTCGAGCCGCTGCTGAAGAAGGCGCAGGGGAACGGCGTCCAGCCGATCAATTTCTATCCGAAGGGCGCACGCAACAATGCTTGCGCCGCCGGATGATCCAACATTGCACGACGGCGCTGCCGGAGCATCGATAAAGGAGATATAACAATGAATTATGCCAATCAGTTCTTTTTCGGGATCTACCCGTACATCGCGCTGGCGATCTTTTTCCTCGGCAGCCTGATCCGGTTCGATCGCGAGCAATACACCTGGAAATCGGAGTCGAGCCAGATGCTGCATCGTGGCAGCCTGCGTCTTGGCAATATACTTTTCCATATCGGCATCATCGGCCTGTTCTTCGGCCACGCAGTGGGCTTGCTGACACCGGTGGTGGTGTGGGACACGCTCGGCGTCTCGCATGGCGCGAAGCAGATCTTCGCGATGGCCGCCGGCGGCCTGATGGGCTCGCTGTGCCTGATCGGCCTGCTGATCCTGCTGGCACGCCGCTTCTCGAACGATCGCCTGCTGCGCGTGACGACCTTCAAGGACAAGGTCGTGATGCTGTGGATTCTCGTCACCTTGCTGCTCGGCCTGTCTTCCATCTTCGTGTCCGCCTCGCATACCGACGGCCACATGATGGTGCAGCTGATGACCTGGGCACAGCACGTCATCACGCTGCGCGGTGATGCTGCATCCTTCATCGCCGATGCGCCGACCGTCTTCAAGATCCATCTGTTCATGGGCATGTCACTGTTCGTGATCTTCCCGTTCACTCGTCTGGTGCATGTCTGGAGCGGTTTTGCTTCGGTCGGCTACCTTGGTCGCGCCTATCAGCTGGTGCGCCCGCGTTAAGTCATACAAGGAGAGATTGTCATGGGTATTTCCGTCAACGGCGTCGAGATCACCGACCGCGCCATCGAGAACGAGATGCCGCATCATCAAAGTGCGGAAAACCCGCTGAAGCAAAGCGTGCACGAGCTGGTCCTGCGCACCCTGCTGCTGCAGGAAGCGGACCGGCTCGGCATCGCCGGCGAGGACGAGGATGCGCGCGTAGAGGCACTGCTCGCGCAGGAAATCCGCGTTCCGGAAGCCGACGAGGCCGCATGCGAGGCGTATTACCGAGGCCGCCCGGAACTGTTCACCTATGGTGAACTGGTCGAGGCGCGCCACATCCTGTTCCAGGTCACGCCGACGGTGCCGCTGGAATTCCTGCGCACGACGGCGGAGTCGGTGCTGGAAGAACTGCAGTCGAATCCCGAGCGCTTTGCCGAACTCGCGACGACGTATTCCAATTGTCCTTCCGGTACGGTCGGCGGCAATCTTGGACAGCTCTCGCGCGGCCAGACCGTGCCGGAATTCGAACGTTTCGTGTTTCGCATGAAGGAGGGCGAGATTGGCAGCCGTCTGCTGGAAACGCGGTTCGGGCTCCATATCGTTCAGGTCACCCGGCATATCGCCGGCAAGTTGCTGCCGTTCGAATCGGTCAGGAGCCAGATCGCGGATACGTTGACGCGCCAATCGTCGCAGCGCGCCGTCCATCAGTATCTGCAAATCCTGGTCGGTAAGGCTGACATCCAAGGGGTCACGCTCGAAGGTGCCGAAACGCTGCTGGTGCAGTAACACCAATCCGCATCCGTCACGCGAGATGGCATCGCGTCTATTTCCATCTCGCTGCGTTGTTCGAACTTGGCTTGGCTCGCCATGACGTCTCCACCGGCGGGTACGGCAACGTATCACGGTGGCTTTTATGGCAGTTCATTGTCTGTCCCGGCATCCGAGCCGGAACGATCCTGACTGCCTTGCGGGACGATGCCTGTGGTGGCGACGCCAGACAGCGTCTCACGCACCTTGTGCTCGAGTGTTGCGGCCTGCTCAAGCGCGGCTCGGGTTTTCTTCAGGTTATATTGGGCGATCGCTTGCGCTGGCAAGCCGGCGATCGACATGAAGGCGTGTCGTCCGATAATGCCGGCCTTCGCGCTCATCACTTTCAACTTCTCCCTTCGTGACGCAGTTTTGTATCGGGCACGGTGATAAGCGGAAGTCGACCGGAGATTGAACGCGATATTCCTGCGCACAGCTTCGCCCGGTGCGGCAGTATCAGGCGCTTGCGTCATGGACAGGATGATTTTGTCGGGTACCGAGTCCGCACTGGCAAGCTGCTCGACAAGTGCATCGATCTTTTCCTTTGTCGCGCCATTGCCGTCCTGAAGGTGGACAATATCGCTGTCGAGGTCGATCTTCAGTTCGACTTGCTCATCCTTCGGACGTATCGTGGCTTTCAGAGCGGCCGGCATTTGAGTCTTCTGGAATGCCGCACGATTGCCGGCGTTCATATGCGCCATCAGTGGCGCTCCGGCCTGGGAAATTGCGGCAAACTTGTAATCGTTGTACTCGGGGATCCTTGGCTTTCCTTCGGGATTCGGGTCATCGAGACCGACGTGGACAACGTTGCTCGCCTTCGCCAGGCCAATGCCGAAGTCGGTGGCGCCAACCCCGACATTCAAGCCGATGCCTATCGAGGAAGCGCCTGCATTCGTATAGACATAACGTTCTGCTTCCCCGGCTGTCAGTTTCTTCGCCTTGTCTGCAGCCTCGACCTGCTCCCTGCCATCGCCGCAAAACAGGCTGCGCACGTCCGCATCTTCAATAGCGCCGATGGCGGTCGCGGCGCGGTGCATTGCCGCAGGGTCGGCGTCACTTCCGTCTTTCAGCGCCTTCAGTTCACGCAGTGCGATCCCCAGATTGAACAAATCCTGCAGGTTTTTTCGCAGTTCCGTCCTGGTCGCATCAATTGCGTTTTCGTTCCCGCTCCTGGAAAGCCGCGCTTTCAAGCCCGGATGTTGTACCTGATTGATGAGGTGATCGGTCGATTGTGCCACCTTGCCTTTCAACAGACGGACGGCTGTATCCATGCGTATGCGCATCGGATTCTTCCATGCGTCCGCAATGACTTTTGTGGAAAAGTCGGCTTGATGAGTGGTCTGGAATTGCTTTTCCAGTCGCGCCACCCGATCGGCGAGCCGCGAGGGTGGCCATTCTTCACGTGCTGCCGTCTGTTCGATCTTCGATACCTCTCCAAGGTGCGCGCGATAGGTCTTCCAGTTTCGCCGCGCATCCATGAGATCTCCGACCTTCTCCTGCTCCGAGATTGCCTCCAATCGCGCCAATAACTTCGCTCTCGCGGTTTCTTTGGCCTCGGCCCTGGCTTTGCCGAACTTCAGACGGGCTTTTCGTCGATCCTTTCTGTATATCTTGAGAGCGGCGGCTCGGTCCTTCCGGCTTTGTACGGTGTCCCCGCTCAATATGTCAGCGGATTTGCTCAGCGCGACAATGGCTCGCCTTGCCTTCGCTTCGCCATCCTTGCTCGGGCCCTTGCTGAGCTGATAGCCTGCATAGAGGGTCGCAACGAGTGCGGCCGTGGCAAGGCTGACGCCGCCGGTGATCGGCGCGGCCGCTGCGCCGAGGACAGGCGTCAGAATGGAAAACAGCCCGGCGCCGAGAGTAAGCGTGGTGCCCGCATAGCTGGTGCCGAGATAGCGCTGGTTACCGCGGAATTCAATCTTTGCGCTTTCTGAAGATACCTTGTACGAGGCTTTGACTTCCAACTGGCGACAGATCTTCGCAAAGCCGATCTCCAGTTTCTCCGTGGCCTTTTCCAACTTCTCCCTGTCCGCGTTGGTGCCGCTCTTCTCGAAGACTGTGCTGGCTTCTTCCAGCGCTTTCAAAGCGGCTTCCATCTTGCGCAGGTTTTTCTTCACGCCTCTCAGTTCCCATATCACGTCATGGGCGGCGCCGAACATGGTTGGTGCATTCTTGGCGCTGGGGGCGGCGTCGGCGCGGCCATGCGGCAACACATCTTCCGTCCCCGCATTGCGCAGGCGCCGCCATCCCGAGTCAAGTATTCGCTCGGTGGTAATTCCCTGCAACAGCAATCGCACGCCATAAAGAGCTGTCGCTGCCGCGGGGTGTTGCGAGGACAGTAGTTGCGACGTCCCGATGACGACATTGCTGACCGTTGTAGCGGCAGTGACATGCTGGCGATGCAAGCCGCCTGTCCCTGCGAGTTTGAAACTTTCCAGCATCGCTGTCAGGTCGTCTCCATTGATGCCAATTGCCCCCAGGAAGGCTTCAGTCTGTGCCTCATAGTAGTCCTGCTTCGTCGCATTTCCCGGTAAAAGACGTTGATCCTCCGGAATGCTGTCGCGATGCTTTCGCTCGTAGTCGAGTGCTTTCATTCTCGACAGGGCAACGATGGAAACTGCATGCGGGTCGTACTTTTTCCGGCTTTCCACCCAAGCGTCGCAAATCCGTTGCGCGACGTCGTTCTTCCAGTCTCCATCCAGACGCAAGGCTGGTTCATGCGGCACGTCCTTCGTATCAAACAGTCTTTTCAGCCTGGCGCGCAGGCCGCCATCACTGTTCGGCTGCCTTGCTCTCTGCGAAGCATCGTCAATCGTCTCGCCGGATAGTCCTCGTTCGCTTACTGGTGAGGGTACTGTGGCCTCATGTTGACGCGATGATGGCTTGGTATTCGGTGACTGACGCATGTTCGCGCCGGATTGCACGGTTCTCGAGATCATGGCTCTTCAGAAAGGCTTTCGGGATTCGGCGCATTACTCGCCGGCTATGAGTGGGGTGGTTCGATGGCTGGTTCCTTCCACGCGGAAACTTGTGAAAATTTCATCTTGCTGAAACATTTCCTCTTTACGATCCCCGCTCGTGAGCAATCAGTCCTTTTGCCGGAAAACATTCATCTATGGCTAAGTCATTTACCGCCGGGCAGCATGCAGGGGCGTGCATCCGGTTGGACCGCGAGTTCTTGAAGCGCATGGCAGCGCCAGCACCATATCGCTTGCTGCTCCAGACCTGCATCGAATGGCTCTGGATCGTTATGCTGATCACCGCCGCCGCCTGGTTATCAAACACTGCAATCAGTATTGTCTGCATCATGCTGATCGCGACGCGCCAGCATGCCTTGCTGGTCTTGATGCACGAGTATTCGCATTATCAGTTCAGTCGCAAGCGTCCCTTGCTGAACGACCTTGTTGGCGATGTCTTTACTGCGTTTCCGTTCTTGATCACCATCCACGGATTTCGCAGGAACCACATGCCGCATCACCGGCATGCTTCGACCGATGAAGATCCTGACTGGATTGCATCCATGAAAAAGGACAGGTATCGCTTCCCCAAGACACGGAAACAGGTTTTCCTCGAAATAGCGAAGCATTGCGCGGGCTGGTACACCATCACCGATTTGAAGGGATACACCATCGACTCCGGCATGGCGATTGATCTTCCGCGCTCCACGCGCATCAGCCGCGCCGTGTGGGTGACTGGTTTTGTCGTCGCGACAACCTGGTTCGGCTGGTGGTGGAATGTGTTTCTCTACTGGATTGTGCCGCTCGCCACATTTCTGATGGCAATCCTGTATTTGCGTGACATGGGCGAGCATTTCGGCATGCCGTCACCCGGTATTGCCGGTTCGAGAACGGTCCTCGCCGGAACGATCGAGCGTCTCCTGATTTGTCAAAACGGCGTCAATTTCCATACCGAACATCATCTTTTTCCTTCCGTGCCATTCTTTCGATTGAATCGACTGCACCGGGCTCTCATGAAGGATAGTCAATATCGGCGCCATGCAGTCCTCACGCGCGGATATCTGACGGGATTAGTTGATGAAGTCGCCATGGTGCCGAGCAATGCGTGGCGGGCAGGCGATGCGCACATTGCGAATGGATCGTTGCGGTCATGACTCTATCCGCATTTCAAACGCGTTTTCTTGAGCCTGAAGACATCTCTGCCTTGATGGATCTGGAACACTCAAAATGGGAGCTGCAGCAGGTGGCCGGACGGGAGCTGATGCTCCAGCGGATCTCAGCGTATCCGGAGCTGTCCATCGGCACATTTTGCGCAAGGACGGGACAGTCACTGGCGTCGCTTTTCATGCGCCCCGTGAATCCCGCGATATTCACGGCACCAACGAAGTGGGAAACTGCGGCGCGCGTGGATGGGGCATGCGCTGCGCACAGTTGCGGTCGTTCCTTGTTTGGCATCAGCCTGAGCAGCAATCACCCGGAGGCGGTAAAAGCGATTTTCAAGTTCTTTTATCCGCGAGCGCTCAAGGCAGGTTGGCGGGATGTCTATCTCGGTTCCCCGATTCCGGGCTTCAGGAAGGCGCGTCAAAAGAATCCGGATCTCTCCGTCTGGGAGTATGTCCATGCGAAGCGAAACTTCCACGCAGACGAGCCCTTGGATCCGCAGCTGAAGTATTACTTCATGAAAGGATTCAGGCAGATCATTTCGATTCAGGAAAATTATTTTCCCCACGCAGAGTCCCTGAATTACGGCGTGATTCTGCGCAGCGTGATTCCTTTGTCCCGCCCGCGGCACTTATGGCGGATCACGCCGCTCTCCGTCATTGAGTCCTTCTCGATCATGGGATTATGGCTGGCGCGCTGATGGACGCTTCAAGGTGCCCTAGTTCTTAAGAACTACCCTCGTTAGCTCCTCATGCCAACTGGCAGACCGCGGCGCAGCCGATAGAATCGGATCATCAAAATCCATCGGGAGTGATCATGCTAAGCGACCGCTTCGGGCGATCCATCGATTATCTGCGGCTATCGGTGACCGACCGTTGTGATCTGCGTTGCACGTATTGCATTCCAAAGGGATTCAAGGGATTCGAAGAGCCGAAACACTGGCTCACTTTCGACGAGATCGAACGCCTGATCGGCGTGTTCGCCCGGCTTGGCACGTCACGCATACGCCTGACCGGCGGCGAGCCGCTTCTGCGGCGCAATCTGCCGGACCTGGCCGGGCGCATTGCACGCCTGCCCGGCATTCGCGATCTATCCCTGTCCACCAACGCAACCCGCCTCGACCGCCATGCGGAGGCCCTCAAGGCCGCAGGTGTATCGCGCATCAACGTCAGCCTGGATTCGCTCGACCGCAGCTGCATGGAGAAGATCACTGGCCGCGACAGCCTGGAGAAGATTCTCGATGGCATCATGGCTGGCAAGGCCGCCGGATTCGATCCGATCAAGATCAACATGGTGGCGATGCGCGGCATTAATGACGGCGAGATTGATGCGATGGTGGAGTTTTGCATCGAACACGGTTTCATCCTGCGACTGATCGAAGCCATGCCCATGGGCGCGACCGGACGCGATGCATCCTTCCTCGAACTCGGACCGATTCAGGCGCGGCTGTCGAAGAAATTCGGACTGCTGCCGCAAGCACGCGAACTCGGCGGCGGTCCGGCGCGCTATCTCGCCACGGCCGACGGCCGCGCCAGTGTCGGCTTCATCACGCCGATGTCGCAGCATTTCTGCGCCACCTGCAATCGCGTGCGCCTGGCGGTCGACGGCACCTTGTATCTCTGTCTCGGCCAGGAAGAAAAATTCGAGTTCCGCCCCTTGCTGCGCGATGGCGCGAGCGATGCGGAACTGGAGGCGGCGATCAGGCAGGCGATCGAGCTGAAACCGCAGCAGCATGAATTTCGCGAGCAGCCGGAAAAAATCATCCGATTCATGGCACAGACGGGCGGGTGACGATCATGCAGGACATCGAAAAATTCGTTCGCGGCTTCTGTCGGTTTCAGGAACAGTATCTCAGCGAACAAGGAATCTTCGATAGTCTGCGTGAAGGCCAACGACCCGGCACCCTCGTGATCGGTTGCTGCGACTCGCGCGTCGATCCGGCACTGTTGACGGGAAGCGATCCGGGCGAACTGTTCGTGGTGCGCAATATCGCCAATCTGGTTCCGCCGTGCCGGGCAGACGCGCCGCCCGGCGTCAGCTCCGCTATCGAATTCGCGGTATGCGGACTTGAAGTTGCCCGCGTGATCGTGCTGGGCCATGCGCACTGCGGCGGCATCCGCGCGCTCATGGCGCCGCGCCGGCTGGCGCCCGAAACAAATTTCGTCGAACGCTGGATGCGCATCGCCGAGCCCGTGCGGCAGCGCGTGATGCGGGAACTCGAACACAAGTCGAGCAACGAGCGGCACAAAGCCTGCGAACTGGCCAGCATTCTGCACTCGCTCGACAACCTGATGACCTATCCGTGGCTCAAGCGCCGCGTCGAAGAAGGAAAACTGATGCTGCATGGATGGTATTTCGACATCGAAACCGGCGCGTTGCTCGCCTATTCGCCGCGCAAGCAGGAATTCCTGCCGCTGGTTTGCCCGCTGGAAAAGCGCGTACTGGTGGAGGCCGCATGAGGGCGCCGGTGCTGGGCATTGCCGGCTGGTCCGGCAGCGGAAAGACGGCGCTGCTCGAATATGTGCTGCCGCGCCTGTCGTCTCAGGGCTTGCGCATCAACGTCATCAAGCATACCCATCATGAGCCATCGTCCGAGGACAGGAGCAAGGACAGCTTCCGCCTCTATGCCGCCGGCGCTGCCAGGGTGCTTGTCGCTTCGTCAAGCCGCGGGCGCGAGCCGGATCTGGACAAGCTCCTGTGTTGCCAGTCCGCGACGGACCTGATCCTGGTCGAGGGCTTCAAGAATGCGCCGATTCCGAAGCTGGAAATCTATCGTCCCGGACTCGGTGAGCCGGCGCTTTATCCGCATGACAGCCACGTCATCGCGGTGGCAACCGACTCGCCGCCGCCGCGCATCGTGCGGCAGCGGTTGATCTGGCTCGACATCCAGAAGCCGGCGCAAGTGCTTTCCTGGATCCAGCTTTATATCGGCATGCAAATGTGCGAGATGCAAATGCGGCCGGTGCAGCAGGCCGTTATACTGTAGCCGTATGGAGCCGGCCACCACCTACCGGCGAATTCGGCCTGTTGCAGCCCGGGCCTTCTCCGGGCGCAAGCGAGGCCGGCCATTTGGATACCTTGACGGAATCACTTTGGAAACACTCTTGCCGACCTGGCAACGCCTTTCGACGAAAATCGTCGGTGCGCTGCTCGGCTTTCTCCTGCTTGCGCTGATCGCGATCGGTGCGACCCTGATGCTTTCCTGGCAATTGGAAGGCAGTTCTGCAGCCATCAATGAAACCGGCACCCTGCGCATGCACAGCTACCGCCTGAGCATGCTGCTGGCGCGGCTGGTGAATGAGGCCGGCTCGGAAAACATGCAGCCCGCCACCGTGCAGGAATTGAAGGCGATCGAACAGACCTTCGACCGCCTGCATCGCGGCGATCCGCAGCGCCCCTTGCTGCTGCCGCCGACTACCCGGATTCAGAACGGCTTCCATGTGATCCAGGATCGCTGGAGCAATTCCATGCGTCCGATGGCGACCGACGTGCTGCGCCAGGAGGGCGTCGCCAGGCATGCAGCCTGGCAAAAGTATCAGGCCCAGGTGGACAGTTTTGTTGCCGAAGTGGACGCCTTGGTGCAGTTGATCGAACGGGACAGCGAGCTGCGCACTTTCTGGCTGCGTTCGTCGCAGCTGGCATTGGTGGCGATGGCGCTGAGCGGCACGGTGGTGCTCATCTATCTGATGTTCTTGCTCATTATCGAGCCGATCGATCGACTCCAGGTCGGCATTCAGCGCATGACGGAAAAAGATTTCAGCGTTCGCCTTCAGGTCGAGAGCAACGACGAATTCGGTCAGCTCACGCGCGGCTTCAACCACATGGCTGACCGGCTCGAGGAGTTGTACGGCAGCCTGGAGCAGCGGGTGCAGACAAAGACGGCGGCACTGGCCGACCAGAATCGCGAGCTTGGCTTGTTGTATGACAGCGCCGCCTTCCTGCAGCGGCCGCAGACCCTGGAATCGATGTGCGACGGTTTCCTGCAACGCATCACCAAGTATTTCGGCGCCGCCGGCGGCTCCGTGCGTGTACTCGATGACAAGAATGGCAATCTGCACATGGTTGTGCACAAGGGGATTTCAACCGGTCTTGCGGCCTCCGAGCAATGCATGAAGGTGGGCGATTGCCTGTGCGGCGAGGCCGTGGCGAAAAAGATATCGATCGTGCGCGACCTGCGCGAATCGGATACATCGCGCGGACTCTTGTGTGCGAAAGAGGGCTTCGCGACGATCTCGGTGTTCCACATCGAGGCCCACGAGCAGCACCTCGGATTCTTCAATCTCCACTTCCGCGAGCCGAAGATTTTCAGTCAGAGGGAGCAGGCGTTGCTGGAAACGCTGGGACAATTGCTGGGCATCGCCATTGAAAATCTGCGGCTTGCGACGCGCGAGCGCGAAATGGCGATTTCCGAGGAGCGCAACCTGGTCGCGCAAGGGCTGCACGACAGCATCGCGCAGGGCCTGACCTTCATGAACATCCAGATCCAGATGCTGGACGACTCTCTGCGCTCGGGCAACACCGAAGAGGCGGCGGAAATTGTTCCGGCGCTGCGCTCAGGCGTGCAGGAAAGCTATGAAGACGTGCGCGAACTCTTGCTGAATTTCCGCAGCCGGCTGGCGGAAGACGATCTGCTCGGTGCGCTGAAGACCACGGTGGACAAATTCCGCCGCCAGACCGGCATCGAAGCAGAATTCATTGCCGAGGGCAACGGTCCGCCATTCTCGCGCGAGCAGCAGTTGCAGATGCTGTTCATCGTGCAGGAAGCGCTGTCGAACGTGCGCAAGCACGCGATGGCGCGGCGGGTCGAAATCCGCCTCGACAACCGGCAGGATTTTTCGCTGACCATTCGCGATGACGGCATCGGTTTCCAGTTTGATTCTTTGCACCAGAAAGGGGAGAATCACGTCGGCATCAATATCATGCGAGAACGCGCGCAGCGCATTCACGCATCCCTGGCGGTCAGTTCTGAAATCGGCAAGGGCACGACGGTGTCGCTGCAGTTGCCGCAGGAAGAACGTCGCGCTGCATGATCTGGAATAAGAATAAAACATGAACACACCCGCCAAACCCATCACCGTGCTGCTGGTTGACGACCATACCCTGTTCCGCAGCGGTATACGCTCGCTGCTGCAACGTCACTCCGACTTCACTGTCGTTGGCGAGGCATCGGATGGCGTGGAGGGCATCAAGCGCGCCAAGCAACTGCGGCCGGATGTCGTGTTGCTCGATTTGAACATGCCCGGCATGTCCGGCCTGGAAACCCTGCAACTGCTCTTGCAGGACTGCCCGGATACCGCCGTGATCCTGTTGACCGTATCGGAAGAAGCTGAGGACCTGAAGGCAGCGCTGCAAGCGGGTGCGCGCGGCTACCTGATCAAGAATATCGACGCTGATTATCTGGTACGTGCGATTCGCCGTGCGGCCGCCGGCGAACCGGTGCTGGCGGAGGCGATGACCACCAAGCTCGTGGCGCATTTGCAGGGAGGCGGTGCGAAACCCGAGCCGCCGTCCGATCTGGACAAGCTGACGCCGCGGGAGAAGGAAATTCTTGCGTGCCTGGCGCGGGGTGAAAGCAACAAGATCATTGCCCGCACGCTGGATGTTGCAGAGAGCACCGTGAAAATTCACGTGCAGAACATCCTGAAAAAACTCAATCTGTCGAGCCGTGTGCAGGCTGCCGTCTTTGCCGTCGGCCACGGCATGGCCGGCGGCTCGGAAAAACAACCGTAATTCGTTGTCCGGAGTGCGGTTTCAGCCGCCGCACTTGCCGCAGCAACCGCCGCAGGACTCGATCTCTTCCAGCGCGACTTTCTTCACACCGTAGCCGACCTTGGCGAGCACTGCTGCCATTTCCTGGGTGGCTGTCTGGTCCTCATCGTACTGCACGATCACGCGACTCTGCGGATACGACACGCTGACGTTGCTGACGCCATCGATGGATTTGATCGCGCGCATGACGGATTCGGTGCAATCTTCGGACTTCATTCCTGTCACGTTCAGGATTTCGGTTTGCATGGTGCTTCCTTATTTCTGTTTAAGACAATGGGTGGTACAAGCAGGCGCGCTGCAGAGGTGAGACGCGATGTACGGCGGTCGGGTTGCCGCACATCAGCCGATACTAATTGAACGGCGCGCCGCCCATAAATGATCAAGATCAAGTTTTCAGCAATGATCGCGGGCACTGAGGCTGCACGTACACAACCGAGGTATCAGAAACGGGAGGCGGGAAGGACGACGGCGCGCGCAAACCGCTGCGCGCGCCGGGATGAGAAATGATCAGTGCGACATGAAAACCGGAACCGTCATGGATTCCAGTACGGTGCGGGTGACGCCGCCCAGCAGGATCTCGCGGAAGCGGGAATGCCCGTAACCGCCCATGACGATCATGTCGGATCCGAGATCGGTGGAAATTGACAGCAGCGCATTGCCGACATCGATATCGGTCTTCTGGCGCACCACGTTGACCTTGATGCCGTGGCGTGCGAGGTAGAGTCCGATGTCCGCGCCCGGTTGCTCGCCATGCGCATCGCCTTGCGAGTCAGCGTTGAAGACAACGACGTCGACATTATCCGCGCTCTTCAGGAGCGGAATCGCACCGGTGACGGCGCGCGTTGCGCTGGTGCTGGCATCCCATGCGATCAGAACGCGTTTCGCGACAGTGTTGTAGTGTCCGACGTACGGGACGATCAGCACTGGACGGCCGGAATTCATGACGACGAATTCGGGGAAGTCGGGAAGCGTGGTGGTCGATGGTTCCTCGCGATCGGTTTGTCCGATCACCACCAGGTCGCTGTAGCGGGCCTGCAGGCTGACGCCGCCGCCGGCTTCATCGTCCACGGCGCGGCCTTCATACGACTGGACGCCCATTTTTTTGACGATCTCTTCAAAGTTCTTGAGCGCGTCGTTTGCGTCCTTGCGCAATTCTTCAATATGGTTTTCAAGGTGCGTCGTCATGCCGCCGCCCTCGTAAATATAACGGGACTGGTAGACAAACCGTGAAACGCCTGTCGGTGCTGCGCCGATCAAATGTGCTTCTTCACTCATGGCGATCTTGGCGGCGAGTTCGATGCGCTCGCCTGCATGCTTGTCTTTGTCGACGTGCACAAGAACGGTTTTATAAGACATGTGTTACCCCTTCTTTTCTTAATGAGCCAAACATGATTGGTATCAAAACCAGCAGTAATAGCGTAGGGCCAAGATATAGCCCAGTCCAGAGAAAAGCGAACGCACGATCTATTACTTTTGGCATTTTTGATGCAAATCAAAAGTTTCCGGACGGCTGTTTCATAGCATCGACGCCGCGTCATGGACAGGAATTCAGAAGGCATGGACACGGGTCGTCACCATGCCGCAAAGCGCCTACACTGTCGTTTTGCATTGACGGTGGCGAGACGCATTCGGGACGATTACAAGCAGCCGCGTGAGGTGGCTCTGCGCAACTTAGGAATCGCATATGACAGTCAGAAATCTGAAGTCACTGTTCGAACCCGGCTCCATCGCCGTGGTCGGCGCGACCAGTCGGCCGCACAGCGTGGGCGCGACCGTGCTGCAAAACCTGGTGGTCGGCGGCTTCAAGGGCGAGATCATGCCGGTCAATCCGAAGTACGAAACGCTGTCCGGAATGAAGACCTACGCCGCGGTGAAGGATCTGCCGCGCGCTCCCGACGTGGCGGTCATCTGCACGCCGCCGGAAACCGTCCCCGGCATTATCAGCGATCTGGGCAGGCTGGGAACCAAAGCCGCGATCGTGCTGACCGCCGGCCTTTCCGCCGTCAAGGATCTGCACGGCAGGAGCATGAAAGAACTCATGCTGGCTGCCGCCAGACCGCATCTGCTGCGCATCCTCGGCCCGAACTGCGTGGGCTTGCTGGTGCCGGCCCTGTCGCTCAATGCCAGCTTCGCGCATACCGGCGCGCTGCCAGGAAAAATCGCCTTCGTCTCGCAATCCGGCGGCATGGTGACCGGCATTCTCGACTGGGCGAAGTCGCGCGGCATCGGTTTCTCGAAATTCATTTCGCTCGGCGACAGCGCGGACGTCGATTTTGGCGACGCGCTCGACTATCTGGCCAGCGACCCGGATACGCACGCCATCATGTTGTACATGGAAGCGGTCAAGGATGCACGAAAATTCATGTCCGCCGCCCGTTCCGCCGCCCGCACCAAGCCGACCCTGGTGATCAAGGCGGGCAGGGCGCCGGAGGGTGCGCGCGCGGCAGCCTCGCATACCGGCGCGCTGACCGGTTCGGACGATGTGTACGACGCGGCGATCCGGCGCGCCGGCATGTTGCGCGTGTACACCACGATGGATTTGTTCGACGCGGCGGAAACGCTGGCCCGTTCGCGGCCCATCAAGGGCGACCGCCTTGCCATCGTGACCAACGGCGGCGGGCCGGGCGTGCTCGCGACCGACGCGCTGATCGGCAAGCAGGGCCGGCTT
Organism: Herbaspirillum sp. ST 5-3; assembly: GCF_004804275.1. Taxonomy (GTDB): domain Bacteria; phylum Pseudomonadota; class Gammaproteobacteria; order Burkholderiales; family Burkholderiaceae_D; genus Noviherbaspirillum. The sequence goes on along the minus strand of NZ_STGI01000004.1, from coordinate 259,277 downwards.
GCCAACCTGTCGCCCGAAGCGATGCAAAGGCTGGACCAGATTCTTCCCGATACCTGGTCACACGGCAATCCGGTGGACATCATCGGCGACGCGCCGGCGGAGCGCTACATCGAAACGCTGGAAATCCTGCTCCAGGAAAAAGAGGTCGACGCGACCTTGTTCATCCACGTGCCGACCGCGATCGTGCCGAGCGCCGACATTGCTGCCGCAGTCGCACCGGTCGTGAAAAAGGCGAATCGCAACATTCTCGCCTGCTGGCTGGGCGGCGATTCCGTCGCGCAAGCGCGCAGCGCGTTCACCGAGGCGGGCATACCGACCTACGACACCCCGGAGGAGGCGGTGCGCGGCTTCATGCAGATCGTGCAATACAACCGCAACCAGGCATTGCTGATGGAAGTGCCGGCATCGGCCGCGCACGGCATTTCGGAAGACCGCGCCAAGGCGCGATCCGTCGTCACCAATGTACTCGCCAGCGGTCGGGGCATGCTGTCGGAACCGGAGGCGAAGGAAGTGCTGGCGGCGTATGGCATCCCGGTGGTGCAGACCCGCTCGGTGGGCACGGTCGAAGAGGCTGCGCAAGGCGCCGAGGAAATCGGCTTCCCGGTGGCGCTCAAGATATTGTCGCCGGACATCACGCACAAGTCCGACGTGGGCGGCGTTGTGCTCGATCTGGAGGATGCCGCATCGGTCACCGCCGCGGCCCAGGCGATGAACAAGCGCCTGCGCGAATTGCGTCCGGATGCGCAATTGCGCGGCTTCGCGGTGCAGTCGATGGTGCGGCGCCCCGACGCACGCGAACTGATCATCGGCGTGACAACGGACCCGGTGTTCGGCCCGGTCATCCTGTTCGGGCAAGGAGGCATTGCGGTCGAGGTCACCGCCGACCATGCGGTCGGGCTGCCGCCGCTGAACATGGTGCTGGCGCGCGACATGATCCAGCGCACGCGCGTGTCGAAATTGCTTGCCGCCTATCGCAACCGTTCCGCGGCGGACATCGATGCGATCTGCCGCGTCCTGATCCAGATATCGCATCTGATCGTGGACATTCCGGAAATTGCCGAACTCGATATCAATCCGCTGCTGGCTGATGCCGAGGGAGTGATTGCGCTCGATGCACGCATCGGGGTGAAGCCGACAGGGAAGAGCGGCGTGGATCGCTTGGCAATCCGCCCGTATCCGGAAGAACTGGAAGAAACGATCGCGTGGCAGAACATGCAGATCATGCTGCGCCCGATCAAGCCGGAAGACGGGCCGCAGCACATCGAGTTTTTCAATGCGCTCGACCCGGAAGACGTGCGTTACCGCATGTTCGTCCGCATGCGGGAGCTGACCAATCCGCAACTGGCGCGCATGACGCAGATCGACTACAACCGCGAGATGGCGTTTATCGCAAGCTGGAAAAACGAAAAAGGTCATCCGGAAACGCTGGGCGTGGCGCGCGTGATTTTCGATCCTGACAACGTCAGCGCGGAGTTTGCCATCATCGTCCGCTCCGATCTCAAGGGGAAGGGGCTCGGACGGCGGCTGATGAGCAAGCTGGTGCAATACTGCCGCGATCGCGGCACACAGGAAATCGTGGGTGAAACCCTCAGTTACAACAAGGCGCTGATTGCCCTGGCGCGGGAGTTCGGCTTTGTTTGCTCGCGTTCTCTTGAAAACGACACAACACTACTGAAGCTGGATTTGCGAAAGAGTTGAGCTTTTTTGGCGAATCCGGCCGATTATTCCTTGCCAAGGTTGATTTGCAGCCCAATGCCATATAAGATTCATCCAATATGAATCTTTAAAAGGGGTTGCCATGGCCTTGCTGACCATTGAAGAGCCGCGCTCGCCGGCGCAGGGGAAGCCGTCGCTGACGCATCATCCGTTCTTTCGTCTCGGATTCCGTCCGTTCTATCTGCTGGCAGCCGCCTTCGCGGCGCTCAGCATTCCGCTATGGCTTGCCGGCTACTTCGGCCTCGCGCCCAGCCGCCTGCATGTGAATATCAACTGGCACGTGCATGAAATGGTGTTCGGTTTCGCCATCGCCGTGATCATCGGATTTCTTTTCACTGCCGGGCGCAACTGGACCGGCCTGTGGACGCCGCGCCGTGGCCATCTCGCCGCGCTTGCCGGGCTCTGGCTCGCGGGACGACTTGCCATGCTGGTTTGCCCGCCGGCGTTGGCCGCCGTGGTGGACGTGTCCTTCCTGCCGCTGGCGGCATGGCCGATCTACCGCGTGCTCAAGCGCTCTGGCAACAAGCGCAATTATTTCCTGGTAGCCTTGCTCAGCTTGCTGACCTGCGCCAACATCGTTTTCCACCTGAGCGCCAACGGCGTGCTGGCGATCTCGCCGATCGCGCCGATCGAGGCAGCGATTCTGATTGTCGTGATGATCGAATCGGTGATTGGCGGCCGTGTGATTCCCGGCTTCACCTCCAACGGCGTTCCGGGCACCAAGCCGATCACCAATCCAAAGCGCGACAGCATCAGCATTGCGCTGACCGCGGTGGCGGCGGTGGCGTGGATCGCGCATCTGCCTGCGCCGCTGGTGGCGGCGCTGACCTTCGCCGCGAGCGTCACGCAACTGACACGCCTGGTGGGATGGAAGCCGCAGGCCACGCTGCGCAAGCCGCTGGTGTGGATTCTTCATGTGTCGTACGCATGGATTGCGGTCGGCTTCTTCCTGCTGTCGCTGGCGGCACTGCAATATGCCACGACGAGTGCGGCCTTCCACGCGTTGGCTGTCGGTTCCATGGGCGGCCTGATCATCGGCATGATCACACGTACCGCGCTCGGCCATACCGGACGTCCGCTGGCCGCCGGCCGCAGTGAAACCCTGATGTACCTGCTCATCCAGGCTGGCGTCATTGCACGCCTGCTCGCCGCCGCCAATGCCTTCGGTGTACGCGACGCCCTGCTTGTCATTGCTGCCATTAGTTGGAGCGCAGCTTTCCTGCTTTATGTCGCAGTGTATGCGCCATACCTCATTCGCGCGCGTGTTGATGGTCGGGATGGTTGATTTCGCTTGACAAATGGTCAGGTACACGATCCATGTCCGGGCTATTTGACTTAGATCAAGGTGTCGTTTCACTGCTGAAACGTACACTGCATCCGAGTCTTATAGCGCCCCATCTCGGGGCGCGCGACAGCAGGAGTTAACCATGGCAGTTCCGGCAAGCGCAGTACCCATTACATCTTCGGTGCTCTTCGATGCGGGCTTGATTCGCAAGCTGAGCCAGCAAGGGCCGCGCTATACGTCGTATCCGACCGCAGACCGCTTTACGGAAGAGTTCCGTGTGGGCGACTACCTGCAGGCCGTGAACAGTGTGCGCGCAATGGGGGCACGGCACCCGCTGTCGATCTATGTGCACATTCCGTTCTGCGACAAGCTCTGCTACTACTGCGCCTGCAACAAGATCATCACCAAGAACCGCAGCAAGGCCGACGAGTACCTGACCTATCTGAAACGTGAGATCGACATCCAGGGCAAGTTGTTTGCCGCGATGAATCATGTCGAGCAATTGCACTTCGGCGGCGGCACACCGACTTATATTTCCGACGAACAAATGGCCGATCTGCTTGCGCACATCCGCAAGTGGTTTCGCTTCGCAACCGATGATGCCGGCGAATATTCGATCGAGATCGATCCGCGGACGGTGTCGCCGGAGCGCGTGCATTCGCTGCGCGCGCAGGGCTTCAATCGCATCAGCCTCGGCGTGCAGGATTTCGATCCCGACGTGCAGAAAGCCGTCAACCGTATCCAGCCGGAAGAGCAGACCATATCCGTGATGCAGGCTGCACGCGATGCAGGTTTCCGCTCCATCAGCGTCGATCTGATCTACGGTTTGCCGAAGCAGAATCTGATCACGATGGGCCAGACCCTGAGCAAGGTGATCGCGGCGAATCCGGATCGCATTTCGCTTTACAACTATGCGCATATGCCGCATCTGTTCAAGTCCCAGCGCCGCATCGCGGAATCGGACCTTCCGCATCCGGAGACCAAGCTGGACATGCTCGCCCTGAGCATCAGGCGATTGACCGATGCGGGCTACGTATACATCGGCATGGATCACTTCGCCAAGCCGAATGACGATCTGGCCATCGCGCAGCGCCAAGGGCGCCTGCATCGCAACTTCCAGGGCTATTCCACCCATGCGGAAGCGGAAATGGTTTCCTGCGGCGTCTCTGCCATCAGTGCCGTCGGCTCCACCTATAGCCAGAATGAAAAGACGCTGGAAGCCTATTACGAGCGCCTGGAGCAGGGCGAACTGCCGATCGCGCGCGGGATCAAGCTGACCGTCGATGATCTGCTGCGCCGGATCATCATCCAGATGCTGATGTGTAATTTCGAATTGTCCATTCGCTCGCTCGAATTGGCCTATCCGATCACCTTCACCGCGTATTTCGCCGCCGAAATCGAAAAGCTGCGCGCGCTGGAGGCCGATGGCTTGCTCAGCATCGATGCCGAATGGCTGACCGTGACTCCGAAGGGCCGTCTGCTGATCCGCAACATCTGCATGGTGTTCGACCGCTACCTGAATACCAAGCAGGAAGCCAAAGTCGAGCGCTTGCGGTACTCCAAGACGATCTGATGTAAGCTGTCGCTTTTTGCGGCGGCAGGTTCCCGCCCGAGCCGATTCCCTGTTCGGGCTCGCAGTTCTCATCCAGTGACAGATTTGCATTTAATTTCCGTTTTCCTGATCGGCTTGCTCGGCGGCGTGCATTGCATCGGCATGTGCGGCGGGATCGTGAGCGCGTTTTCGGTTGCATCGAAGCGGCGCCCGTTTCCGGTCGCCGTGACCAATGGTTCCGGCTCGGTGGCGCACGCGGCCGTGCTTGACGACGCCATGCGCGTTCTCGCCTACAACACCGGACGCATTGCCAGTTATGCCATTGCCGGCGCCATCGCCGGCGGCGTTGCGCAGGGCGTGCGCACCTTTTCCTTCGTCTCCTCGCTGCAGATCGGTGGCTACTGGCTGGCCAACCTGATGCTGATCGCACTCGGCCTTTACCTGATGGATGTCTGGCGCGGCCTCGCGCAGCTCGAGGCCGCGGGGCAAGTGCTGTGGCGCAAATTGCAACCATTGATGAAGCATCTGCTTCCCGTCGACAGTGCGGCAAAGGCTTTCGCTCTCGGCGGGCTGTGGGGCTGGGTGCCGTGCGGCATGGTGTACAGCGTGCTGCTGACCGCCATGCTCAGCGGCTCGGCGCTTTCCGGCGCAATGGTCATGTTCGCCTTCGGATTGGGAACCTTACCGGTGCTGCTGACCATGGGCATGCTCGGCGCGCGCCTGCAGGCATGGACGCGCAAGCGCTGGGTGCGCGTGGCGAGCGGCATGCTGGTATTGGCCTTCGGTCTGATCGGTCTGATGCGTGCCGCCAACGGCTTGTCGCTGGGCTGGCTCGACGCGGTATGCATCACGCCGCAGTCCTTTTCCCACGGAGCGCATTGATGGCTGCGACCATGTCGTCGGTTGCCGAACCGTGTTTCCACTGCGGCCTGCCGGTGCCCTCCGGTTCGCACTGGCGCGTCACGATCGCCGGTATGCCGCGTGCGATGTGCTGCCCCGGCTGCGAAGCCGTCGCGCAAACCATCGTCGATAGCGGCTTGACCGATTACTACACGACGCGCGAAGGTTATTCCACCACGGCCGACAAGGACGCGCTCATTCCCGAAGAGTTGCGTCTGTACGATGCGCCGGAAGTGCTGGCGCAGTTTTCCGGTTCGGCGAGTGCGCAGGGCGATAGCTGCGAAGCGGTGTTCTCCGTCGACGGAATTCGTTGCGCGGCCTGCGTGTGGCTGATCGAACGCCGGCTCACCCATGTGCGCGGCATCGAAAACATCAACCTGAATGTCGCCACCGAGCGGCTTCACGTGCGTTGGCAAAAAGACAGTTGCAAGCCGAGCGACATCCTGCGCGCGGTGCGCGAAGTCGGTTACGCCGCCTATCCGTACGATGCAATCCGCCATGGCGAGCAATTGCAGCGCGCGGGCAAGAAGATGTTCCGGCAGCTCTTCATCGCCGGATTGTCGATGATGCAAGTCATGATGTATGCGGTGCCGGTCTATCTCGCCACCGACGGCACGATGGACACCGATATGGAAGCGCTGATGCGCTGGGCCAGCCTGCTGTTGACCCTGCCGGCGGTGTTCTATTCGGCGCTGCCGTTCTTCAAGGGCGCGTGGGCCAACCTGAAAGCACGCGCGCTCGGCATGGATGTGCCGGTTGCGCTCGGCATTGCCGCGGCATTCATCGGCAGCGTCGCATCCACCATCAGCGGCAAGGGCGATGTGTATTTCGACTCGGTGACGATGTTCATTTTCCTGCTCTTGTGCAGCCGCTATCTGGAACTGATGGCCAGGCGCAAGGCGGCATCGGCGCTGGAAAAGCTGCAGCACGCATTGCCGGCGTCGGCGGCGCGCATGGCCGGCTATCCCGCCGATCGCACGACCGAAGTAGTGGCCGCATCGCAGCTTGCCGAAGGTGACTTGGTGCTGGTGAAGCCCGGCGAAGCGATTCCTGCCGACGGCATGATTGTCGAAGGATCAAGCGCGATCGATTTTTCCCTGCTTACCGGCGAGAGCCATCCGCAACCGAAGTCCGTGGGCGACTTGCTGCCCGGCGGAGCGGTCAATGCCACTCAGGCGATCGTCGTGCAGGTCAGCAAGTCCGCGCGCGAAAGCACCTTGTCGATGCTGGTCAAGCTGATCGAGCGGGCAGGGCAGGCCAAGCCGCAACTGGCATTGTGGGCGGACAAGGTGGCCGGCTGGTTTGTTGCCGCATTGCTGCTGTTCGCGCTGGTCGTCTTCGGCGTGTGGCAATGGATCGATCCGTCGCGCGCCTGGCCGATCGCCGTCGCCGTGCTGGTGGTGTCGTGTCCCTGTGCATTATCGCTTGCTACGCCGAGCGCGCTGGCTGCCGCCACCGACCGTCTTGTCCGGCAGGGCGTACTGGTAGTGCAGCCGCATGTGCTGGAAACCTTGTATCGCACCACGCATATCATTTTCGACAAGACCGGGACGCTCACGACCGGCAAGCCGGCGCTGCGCCACATCGCGCCTCTGGGCGGCGAATCGATCGAGCATTGCCTGCAACTTGCCGCCGCTCTGGAAGCGTCGAGCGCGCATCCGCTAGCGCTGGCGATACTGGAAGCGGCGCGCGCAACAGGCGTGGCGCCGGATGGAAGCAGCGCAAGCGACTTGCATTACACCGCCGGCCAGGGGCTGGAAGGCTTCATGGGCGGCATGCGCTATCGCCTGGGTTCGGCGGCTTTCGTCGCGCAGCTAACGAATTCCCCCGCACCGCTTGCATCCGATGACAGTCTGACACCGGTCTATCTCGGCTGCCCCCACGGGTGGCTCGCGCGTTTCGATCTGGCCGATGCGGTGCGCAGCGATGCAAAGCAGGTGGTCGATCATTTCAAGGCCGCCGGCAAGCAGATCATCCTGCTCAGCGGCGATCAGCAGGCCGTGACGCAGCGGGTAGCCAGGGAGTTGGGTATTCCGCTCGCCTACGGCGAATTCCTGCCGGACCAGAAACTGGAATTCGTCCAGCACCTGCAGGCGGAGAGGGCAGTGGTTGCGATGGTCGGCGATGGCATCAACGATGCGGCCGTATTGCGCGTGGCCGATGTTTCTTTTGCCATGGGCAGCGGCGCGGCACTCGCCCAGACGCATGCCGATACGGTCTTGTTGTCCGGCCGCCTTTCCGCGATCTGGGATGCCAACACGGCTGCCACAAAGACCATGTCGGTCATCAAGCAGAACCTGGCATGGGCCAGCGTTTACAATCTCATCGCGATTCCTGCCGCGGCGCTCGGCCTGCTCAATCCCTGGCTGTCGGGCATCGGGATGTCGCTGAGTTCGGCGATCGTTGTCATCAATGCACTGCGCTTGCGACGTGTGCCGCGCGCGGTGTCGAAGCCGCATGCCGCAGTTGCGCATCTCAACAACCAGGCCGCGTGACGGTGCAAGGAAACCATGGAAGCTCTCTATCTCCTCGTACCCCTGAGCATCGTCGTGGTGTTCGCCGCGATCTGGATCTTTTTCGCGGCCTCGGACAATGGCCAGTTCGACGATCTGGTCGGACCGGGCATGCGCATCCTGCAAGACGATGATCGTCCTGCAGCGGCACCCGAAGAGGATGACGCAAAAGGCGACGGCGAGAAGACCTGAAGTCTCGGCCGGCCTTATCCCTTTTCAACGCTTTTTTCTTCCGTAGTCCTCGCCGGAAAAATCGTCCGGCAGCCAAATCTCACGTCTCTGAATTCACTCCGTTTTGTCAGACCCGCAGGCAAATTCTCGGGCGCTTTGTCCAGCGAAAAGCTAGGAAAAAAGATTCTAAAAAACTACTCGAAAATCCCTATCGGTAAAGTGGTGTACTTGATTTGAGTCAATTTGATTCACATCAAGGTTTTTCGAAGAGCGGAAATATACCCTGCCCCCATCAATGTTACTAACCCTGGGAGATCGTACGTGGATACATCACTTAGCTACAACTACAAGGTCGTCAAGCAGTTCGCGATCGCTACTGTAGTGTGGGGCGTGGTGGGCATGTTGGTCGGCGTTTTCATCGCCGCGCAGCTAGCCTGGCCAGCCCTCAATTTCGATATCGCCTGGCTAACTTATGGCCGCTTGCGACCATTGCATACCAACGCGGTCATCTTCGCATTCGGCGGTTGCGCCTTGTTCGCGACTTCCTACTACGTGGTCCAGCGTACCGCGCAGGTCCGTCTGTTTTCCGACGGGCTGGCCGCGTTCACCTTCTGGGGTTGGCAAGCCGTTATCGTTTCAGCGGCGATCACCCTGCCGATGGGTCTGACCACCGGCAAGGAATATGCAGAGCTCGAGTGGCCGATTGACATTCTGATCACGCTCGTCTGGGTGTCCTACGCGATCGTCTTCTTCGGTACGCTGGTCAAGCGCAAGGTGCCGCACATCTACGTGGCCAACTGGTTCTTCGGCGGCTTCATCCTCGCGGTCGCGCTGCTGCATCTGGTGAACAGCGCCGAGATGCCGGTTTCGCTGACCAAGTCCTACTCCGCCTACGCAGGCGTGCAGGACGCGATGGTGCAGTGGTGGTACGGCCATAACGCGGTGGGCTTCTTCCTCACGGCGGGCTTCCTCGGCATGATGTACTACTTCATCCCGAAGCAGGCCGAAAAGCCGGTGTACTCCTATCGCCTGTCGATCGTGCACTTCTGGGCGCTGATCTTCACCTACATGTGGGCGGGCCCGCACCATTTGCACTACACCGCGCTGCCTGACTGGACGCAGTCGCTCGGCATGGTGTTCTCCCTGATTCTGCTGGCACCGTCCTGGGGCGGCATGATCAACGGCATCATGACCCTGTCCGGCGCATGGAACAAGCTGCGCACCGATCCGATCCTGAAGTTCCTGATCGTTTCGCTGTCCTTCTACGGCATGTCGACCTTCGAAGGTCCGATGATGTCGATCAAGACCGTCAACGCGCTGTCGCACTACACGGACTGGACCATCGGCCACGTGCACGCCGGTGCGCTGGGTTGGGTCGGCTTCATCACCATGGGTTCGATTTACTATCTGATTCCGCGCCTGTCCGGCAAGACCGAGATGTGGAGCAAGCGTCTGATCGAAGTGCACTTCTGGGTTGCCACCATCGGCATCGTGCTGTACATCGCCTCGATGTGGATTGCCGGCGTGATGCAGGGCCTGATGTGGCGCGCGGTCAATTCCGACGGCACGCTGACCTACACCTTCGTGGAATCGGTCAAAGCAACCTTCCCGTATTACGTGATTCGCTTCAGCGGTGGACTGCTGTACCTGGCCGGCATGGTAATGATGGCCTACAACACGTTCATGACTGTGCGCGACGGCAAACCCGTCACCGCGCGCATCCCCTCAGTCGCCGCACACGCTTGAATCAAGGAGCAAGGAATGAAATTTTCACATGAATGGATTGAGAAGAACCCCTGGCTGCTGATCGTCTTGATCGTGCTGGTGGTGAGCGTCGGCGGCCTGGCTGAAATCGTGCCGCTGTTCTTCCAGAAATCGACCACGGAACCGGTCGCGGGGCTGAAGCCGTATTCCGCGCTGCGTCTCACCGGACGTGATATCTATGTGCGTGAAGGCTGCTACAACTGCCACTCGCAGATGATCCGTCCGTTCCGTGCGGAGACCGAGCGTTACGGCCACTATTCGGTCGCGTCCGAATTCGTCTACGACCGTCCGTTCCAGTGGGGTTCCAAGCGCACTGGCCCGGATCTGGCACGCGTGGGCGGCCGCTACAGCGACGAATGGCATCGCACGCACCTGAACAATCCGCGTGACGTGGTGCCGGAGTCGAACATGCCTGGCTACCCGTGGCTTGCAACGACCAAGCTCGATCCGGCATCGGTGGCGCCCAAGATGCGCGCGCTGCGCAAACTCGGCCATCCGTATTCGGATGAAGAGATCGCGGCAGCACCCAAGGAACTGGAAGGCAAGACGGAACAGGATGCGCTGATCGCATACCTGCAAGGCATGGGCATCCTGATCAAGGCGCGGAGGTAATCATGGACTTCGACAGCATGTTTCTCGATGCACGCAGCCTGTACACCGTGCTGAGCTTCCTTACTTTTATCGGCATCGTCTTCTGGGCCTACAGCGCCCGTCGCAGTGAAGACTTCGAGGCGGCAGCGAACCTGCCGTTCGCCGATGAAAAGGACATCCAAGTTTCGGAGAAATAAAAATGGCAGATTTTACAAGTGAATTCTGGAGCGTCTACATCGCGATGCTTGCCATCCTCGGCATCGCGGGATGCGCGATCCTGTTGTGGGCGCAATCCAAGGCCAAGGTCACGGTTTCGGCCGACGGAAAAGAGATGCAAACCACCGGCCACAGCTGGGACGAAGGCCTGGCCGAGCTGAACAACCCGATGCCTCGCTGGTGGATGTGGATGTTCTACATTACCATCGTGTTCGGCGTTGGTTACCTGTTCCTGTATCCCGGCCTCGGTTCGTACGCCGGCAAGCTCGGCTGGAAATCGACCGGCGCCTATCAGGAAGAGCTGCAAAAGGCAGATCAGGAATTCGGTCCGATCTTCGCCAAGTACCAGCAGCAGGATCTCAAGACCGTGGCTGCGGATCCGCAGGCACACGCCATCGGCGAACGTCTGTTCCTGACCTACTGCGCGCAGTGCCATGGCTCCGATGCCCGCGGCAACAAGGGCTTCCCGAACCTGACCGACAAGGACTGGCTGTACGGCGGCGAAGCTGAAACCATCAAGACGACCATCATGAACGGCCGGAACGGCATGATGCCGCCGATGGGCGCAGCGCTCGGCTCAGACAAGGACGTGGAGAACGTTGCAAACTACGTCCTGAGCCTGTCGAACTCGGCACACGATCCGATCAAGGCCGCATTCGGCAAGGAGAAGTTCGGTGCCTGCGCAGCATGCCACGGCGCCGACGCGCACGGCAACCAGATGATCGGCTCGCCCAACCTGACCGACAAGACATGGCTGTACGGCGGCAGCAAGGAAACCATCATGGAGACCATCAACAAGGGCCGCACCAACACCATGCCATCGTTCAAGGAATTTTTGGGCGAAGGCAAGGTCCATCTGCTGGCGGCTTACGTATGGAGCCTGTCAAACGATAAATCGACCGTCGCACAGAAGTGAAGCGGTTTAAGCAGTGAGTGAAATTTGATGAGTGAACCTGCACCAAAGGTTTCCGTAATTAGGATGTATCAGGCTCGCGAGGAGATTTATCCTCGCGAGGCGAAAGGCTGGTACGCCAACTGGCGCTGGGTCTGCGTATGGCTGACCCAGCTTGTTTTTTATGGCGTGCCCTGGCTGTCATGGAATGGGCGGCAAGCCGTGTTGTTCGATCTCGGCGCGCGCAAGTTTTATATCTTCGGCGTCGTGCTGTGGCCGCAGGATTTCATCTATCTTGCGCTGCTGCTGATCATTTGCGCCTATTCGCTCTTCCTCTTTACGGCGATAGCCGGCCGCCTGTGGTGCGGCTACGCCTGTCCGCAAACGGTCTACACCGAAATCTTCATGTGGATCGAGCGCAAGATCGAGGGTACCCGCAGCGCCCGCATGCGGCTCGACAAGCAGCCGATGTCCGCTTCCAAGTTTGCCAAGAAATCGGCAAAGCATCTGATCTGGGGCGCGGTCGCCTTGTGGACCGGCTTCACCTTTGTCGGCTACTTCACGCCGATCCATGTGCTGAGCGAGGAAGTGATGACGCTCGGGCTGGGCCCGTGGGAGTGGTTCTGGATCCTGTTCTACGGATTCGCCACCTACGGCAATGCCGGCTGGATGCGCGAGCAGGTCTGCAAGTACATGTGTCCGTATGCGCGTTTCCAGAGCTCGATGTTCGACAAGGACACGCTGATCATCACCTACGACAAGGAACGTGGTGAACCGCGCGGCGCGCGCAGCAAGACGGCAGGCAAGTCTTCGCTGGGCGACTGTATCGACTGCTCGATGTGCGTGCAGGTTTGCCCGACCGGCATCGACATTCGCAACGGCCTGCAGTACGACTGCATCGGCTGCGCGGCATGCATCGACGCCTGCAATTCGGTGATGGACAAGGTCAACGCTCCGCGCGGCCTGATTCGCTATTCGACCGATAACGCCATGCGCAACCACTTTACGCCGAAGCAGATCCGGCAACGCGCAATGCGTCCGCGCGTGCTGATCTACACCGGCATATTGCTGCTCGTGGTGGCGGGCTTCTTTGGTTCGCTGCTGACGCGTACGCCGCTCAAGGTGGACGTAATCCGCGACCGCGGTGCGATGGGACGCGAGGTGGAAGACGGCATGATCGAGAACGTCTATCGCTTGCAGATCATGAATACCGACGAACGTCCGCATCGCTACAAGATCAGCGTGTCGGGCATCGAGACGATCGCACTGGCCACGCCGAATGAAGTGGAACTTCCGGCGACCGGTTCACGCGCTGTGCCGGTCCGCGTGCGCGTGGCGCACGGCAAGGGCAACATCGGATCGAACAAGATCGCATTCGAGGTCGAGGCGTTGGACGACGAAAGTGTGGAAGTAAAGGAAAAAGCGGTATTCATCGTGCCGCGTTAGTCAAGTTCTGGAGATCGTTATGCAAAGCACGACATCTGTTTCGAATCGTATCAACCCCAGCAAGCCCTGGTACCGGCATCCCTGGCCCTGGCTGCTGATGCTCGGCCCACTCGTGGTCGTCATGGCCGGGTCCTATACCGCGTGGCTGGCGTTTACGCGCCAGGACGCGCTGGTCGTCGATGACTATTACAAGCAAGGCAAGGCGATCAATCAGGACCTGCGGCGCGACCGGGTCGCCGCCTCCATGCGACTGAAGTTGAATATCCGCTACGATGCTGCGGCGGGCATCTTGTCCGGATCGATTTCCAACCTTGCGCAGCCGGATGCAAGGAAGCTGGAACTAAGCCTGTTGCACTCCACCTTGCCGTCGAAGGACATGCGGCTGGAGGTTCGGCCGGATGCACACGGCAATTTCTCGGTAGCGCTGCCGATGCTGGATGTGGCGCGTTGGCAAGTATTGGTGGAAGGCGAGCAGCGCGATTGGCGGCTGAACGGCGTCTGGTCCTGGCCGCATGAACGCGAGGTCGAAATCCGCGCGGAGGCGTCCTGATCAGCAAGGCAACACAGCGAAAACGTTCTCACAATCCTGAATGGCTTTCCCGGATTCGGGAAACATTTTTGCAATCGGAATGTTGTGCTGATAGACCGAATTGATGTACCTTGTCAATACACAAGAAGGACATTGGGTCTCAGCTGAAAGGAGGGTAGGAGGATGGCGCGACTGCTGATGGTCGTTTTATGGCCGTCGTTTTTAGTGGCGATAGTCGCGGAAGGTTTCTTTTTCTCGCTGTTCGATCCGCATGAGCTGGCAGCGGTCAGCCAGCATATGGATCTGCCGCCCCTGGCGACGTACACACTGGGGTTTTTCTGCTTTTGGCTGTTTTGCGCATTGGCGAGCATGTTGACGTACTATCTGATCAGTACGCCAAACGACCAAGGGTCGCCTTTCTAGCGTTGGCGGCCAATGTTAAAAAGCCGTAGTACGCCTTTTCAAGCAAGGCGTACTACGGCTTTTTTCTTTTTGTCAGGCCGGAATTTCTAGCCGCAAGTCTTGGTGCCTGCAGCGACCGCTTTCAGGGTAACGGGGTCAAGCAATTCCAGTTCGCGGTTATTCACCTTGATCCAGCCTTGTTTCTTGAACTTGGAAAGCAGGCGGCTGATGCTTTCGATCGTCAATCCGAGGTAATTGCCGATCTCTTCGCGCGTCATGCGCAGCTGGAAGCTGGTGGAAGAGTATCCGCGGGCCGAATAGCGCGATGACAGGTTGCTCAGAAAAGCTGCGAAGCGCTGTTCTGCACGCATATTCCCCAGCAAGAGCATGACGCTTTGCTCACGCGTGATCTCCTGGCTCATCATGCGGTGGAAATGATGCAGCAGGGTCGGCATTTCACCGAACAAGGACTCCAGCCGCGAGAAAGGAATTTCGCAGACTTCGCTGTCTTCCAGCGCAATCGCGTTGCAGTGGTGGCGATCGGTGCTGATTGCGTCCATTCCGAGCAGTTCGCCCGCCATTTGGAAGCCGGTAATCTGCTGATCGCCGCTCGGATTGATTTGATGCGTCTTGAAATGCCCGAGACGAATCGCATACAGATTGGTGAAAGGATCGCCCACGCGATACAGGTGTCCATCGCGCGGCACCTTGCGCCGACGACCGATGATCTGATCGAGCTTGTCCATGTCTTGCAGTTCCAGGCCCATGGGAAGGCAGAGCTGATGCATGCTGCACGCAGAACAGCGCGCGCGCAGTTCCTGCACATTGACCGGACTCGGTTTTGGAAACGGGACAGGCTGGTTCATTTTACCGGGGTTGAGGCGATGCAGAATCATGGTGTGCTCGGTTTCGGTTCTCATCTTTAGGGCTTTCTCATCGGGCTCTGAATTGAGCCAAGTCAAGAATAACCATGCAAGTCCCGTACCAAGTGCTAAACGCGTAAACAAGTTGACAAATCAAGTGCAGCTCGCAGCTTTGCTTCCCGCCAACAAAACGATAATGGCATGGTTCGGTTGGCAGAGCAGGCGCTGCAGCTTCGCAAACGACCCGCGCCGACCGTATTTTATGTCGAATTGAACAGTCGCACACAGAGCACATCAACAGGACCACGCACATGCTGACCGAACGCGAAATCGAGAGCTGCTATCTTGGGCAATTCATCCCTTTGCACTACCACCACAACATGCTGATGGATGGCCGTCGCATGCAGGGATTCAAGGCAGCGATCGAACACGCGGTCTTTCCCGGCGCGAAAGTATTGGAGCTGGGCGGCGGAACCGGCGTGTTGTCGTGGTTCGCGGCGGCGAAGGCGGAAAAGGTGTGGTGCGTGGAATTCAACCCGGATCTCGTTGCCGAGGCGCGCCGCCTGCTTTCTCATAACCGGGAAGGCCACAAGGTGGAGGTGATTCACGCCGATGCTTTCGAGTACTTGCCGCCCGAGCCGGTGGACATTGTCATTTGTGAAATGATTCACGTGGCCATGCTGCGCGAAAAGCAAGTCGAAATGATCGAGTCCTTCAAACGGCGCTACCGCGAGCGTTTTGGCGGAAAACTGCCGGTGTTCATTCCGGAAGCTGCCATCATGGCAGTTCAGCCACTCTGCCAGGAATATTGTTTCGAGGGCTATCACGCGCCGATCGTGCAGTTCCAGGAACCTGCCGCGATCTCTCCGGGCAGCATCGAATTCGCCGCGCCCGCTGTCTACAGCATGCTCGATTTCAGCCAGCCCTGCGATACCGCCATCCAGTGGCAGGGCGCATTCACGATGACGCGGGCCGGTACGGTCAACGCGCTACGCTTCATTACGAAGAATATCCTCGCGGTGCTGATGCAGCAGGGAGCGACGATCGACTGGCTCAATCACTACATGGTATTGCCGCTGCCGACGCCGGTGCAGGTGCTCGCCGGCGATGTTCTGCACGTGAGCTTCCAGTACCGGGCGGGAGGCTCCATTCCGTCCTTGCAGAGCGCCATGCATGTCGAACTGCTTCCCGCAAAAGCGGTCGCCGTACGATCCGAGCATTGCCTCGCCGCAGCATGACGGTATGCTGTCGCAATTCCCGGAATTGCGACAGCAGCATGCTCAGTTTTTCTTCAGATTAAGAAAAATATTGAACGCGAAACTGACGATACCGAGCGCCGCCACGATTTCCGATGCTGCCAGGAACGGAATCGCGGCGCGCTGACCCAGCAACAGCAAGGTCAGGGCGATCATCATCACCGGCAGCGCGAGGTTGGTCATCCAGAAGTGGAGCTTCGCCAGCCTGTTCATGCCTGCATGCGGATACACGCTGTAGACGAGCCCTGCCAGCGCCATGGTTGCCCATCCGAGCAGGTTGATGTGCGCGTGCACCGGGCGCAGCGTGAAGTCTTCGCTGGCGCCCATCGCGATGCCGAGGGTCACGCCGAGAATCAGATAAATGACTGCCATCCTCAGCCAGACAATGCCGACAGATGAAAGTGATTTTTGCGTGGTATGAAAGGTGGTTTGCATGGTTTCTCTCTGTTGAAAATCAAACGGTCTGTTCTTCGGGCTCCAGCGCATGCGGCTGGATTCTTCCAATGAGCTTGTTCGCTGCGGCGACAACGTCCTGTGCTTGCGGCATGAATGCCTGCTCAAGCACGTAGCTCGACGGCGCAGGTGTGTCCGGGCTGGTGAGACGAAGCACCGGCGCCTTGAGGGAGGCAAATGCGTGTTCCGCGACGATCGCGCTGATCTCGGCGCCAACCCCGCACATGCGGCCGGCTTCGTGGACCACCAGCAGACGGCCCGTCTTGCGAACGGAACGCAGGATGGTTTCTTCGTCGAGCGGCTTGAGCGAACGCAGGTCGATCACTTCCGCCGAGATGCCCGATTGCGCCAGCTGACCGGCAGCCTGCAGGCAGGTTCCGACCATCTTTGCGTAGCTGATGATCGTGAGGTCCGAGCCCTCGCGCGCGACGGCTGCCTTCCCCAGCGGGACGATGTGCTCGTCTTCGGGGACTTCGCCGGGTACATGCATGAGCGGCATATCGACGAAGAACAGCACGGGATTGTCGTCGCGGATCGCGGCTTTCAATAGCCCTTTGAAATCGGCTGCATTGGAGGGCATGACCACTTTCAGCCCCGGGCTATGCACGAACCAGGCTTCCAGGTTGTGGTTGTGCTGCGCGCCTATGGTCCAGCCGCTGCCTGTCATGGCGATCACCACCATCGGGAAGGAGAACTGTCCGCCGGACATGTAGCGCAGCTTGCCGGCGCTGTTGACGATTTCATCCATCGCAAAGCAGAGAAAGGGCGCAAACAGCAGATCGACCACGGGACGCAAGCCGGTGGCCGCGGCGCCGGCGGCGGTGCCGGCGATGATGCCTTCGGCCAGCGGCGTGTTGCGGATGCGGCGCGGTCCGAATTCATTCAGGAGATCGGTTCGCTTGGTGGCGACGCCTTCGCCGAACATGACAACGCGCGGATCGCGTCGCATTTCTTCGGCCAGCGCCTGCGTGACGGCTTCATTGACAGTGATTTGGGACATGGCAGTGCTCCTCATGCATAGACATCGGTGGTCAGTTCGGACAGCGCGGGGAAGGGCGAATCGGCGGCAAACGCAGCGGCGCGCTCGATGACGGCGGCGGCACGTTGCTCCATGCGCGCGATATCCGTCTGGCTGAGCGTTCCCCGCTGCAGCAACCGGTCCTGCATCAATCTGATCGGATCCTTGGCACGCCACGTCGCCAGTTCCTGCGGATCGACATACGATTGATCGTCCGGCTCGAAGTGTCCGCGCAGGCGGTAGGTATAGGTTTCGAGCAGAAAGGGCTTGCCCGACTCGCGAATGCGCGCAATGGCGTGGGTGGTCGCGGCATGGACCGCTTCCACGTCATTGCCGTCGACCGTGCGGCTGTCCATGCCGTAGTTGCGGGCCCAGTCGCTGATATGGTCAACAGCCATGGTTTCGTTGCGATGCACGTAGGCTTGCCACTGGTTGTTTTCGCAGACGTACAGGATCGGCAGGTTCCACATGCTCGCCAGGTTCAGCGATTCGTGAAAGATGCCTTCGCACGCTGCGCCGTCGCCGAAGAAGCAGGCGACGATGCCGTCCTGCGCGAGCATGGACATGGAGAGGCCGACGCCGGTGGCCAGCGACAATTCGCCGCCGACGATGGTGGAGGTCAGTATCACGCCATGCTCTTTTGCGGAGATATGCAGCGAGCCGCTCTTGCCTTTGCAATAGCCGGTGCGGCGGCCCATCACCTCCGCCAGAAGCCGTCCCGGATCAGCGCCGCGCGCCAGCAGATGGCCGGCGCTGCGATGGTTGGTCAGGATGCGGTCGTCCGCACCCAGTGCGCGCACCACGCCGACCGCGGAAGCTTCCTGTCCGACCGAGGTGCAAGTGCCGGCGATGCCGGTGGCTTGCAGCGCGGCGAGTTTTTCTTCATATGCCCGGATCAGCATCATGCATTCCAGCATGGATTTCGGGCCGTTATCGTTGGATAGTTGCGTCATGATCGTCCTTCATCAAGAGTGTTGAAACTGATGTGCGGACGAAGTCTACTGTGCAGCGCAGCGAAAAAATCGCTGGTTTTCGGGCTTAAGATTTTTTTAAGATTTATTGAATGAAGTTTTAGGAAATGCTACGCGCATGCCTGCGAAATCCTGTCCGGATTTCAACAACCTGCAGGCAACAGAAGAGGGAAAAGAGGGGATCGCATGCCGCACGCCAAGGCGGCATGCGGATGAATCAGGCTTCGGATAGGCGTATCGGACGATCCACGCGCAGACGGAAACGGCCACGGCCTGTTTTTTCAATCCGGATCGCGGCATTGCGTTCAATCAAGCGCTTGCCGAGCAGGATCAGCCGGGCTTCCAGGTTGTCGCTCACGTCGGGCAGGCGGACGCGGGAGTCCAATCGCAGTTCGCGGTTGGTGAATTCGGTGCGTTGCTTGTCCGCGTAATCGCGCAGCAAGGTCCAGAAAATCGAGCCGGCAACGCCCTTGATCAGGTAGTCGTCGCCAAGAAATACACTGTCGTTTTCCGGAAAGTGGCGAATTACCAGCGGCAAGCCCTTGGCCGGCTCAGGATCTGCAGACGCGGCCGGTGCATCCTCGCTGCTTTCGGCGGCCTGCTGCAACAGATGCATCGCCATGCCGAGTTGGCCCGCCAGGCTGACCAGCGCATCCTCATCGTCGTAAGTAAAGCGCAGGTCGCGCGGGCTTTCGACATACAGCACGCCAAGCAGGCGCTGCGATGCGAGGATGGGCACCGCGAGCTGGCTGCGCGACTCGCGCAGGCCCGGCAGGGGAATCTCGGTTTCCAGCGCGCTGGCCCAGTCGCTATGCTCCGCGCTTTCGCGGATTGCGCGGCTGTACGCGTATTCGGAATTCATATGGCCGATGCGTATCGGTGTGCCTTCGCGTGCGGCCACGCCGATGACGCCTTGCCCAAGAGGGATTTCGGAGCCGACGCCGGATTCCTCGTAACCCTGGCTGGCGACCGTGTACAGGCGCTGGCTTGCCTCATCGAGCATCAGCACCATGGTGTGATGGATGCCGAACTGCCGGTCGAGGCAGGACAGGGTTTCCGATAGCAGTTTTTCCAGGTCGGTGCAGGGCGCCAGCCGTTCGGTGCAGGTTCGCAGCGCGGCCAGCAGGTTGTGTTGCGGCGGCGGCGCGGGCAGGGATTCGCCGGGCAGGCGCTCGATATCAAGCACGTGAAATACATCGGAGCCGAGCAGGCGGAACACGCCGCTCATGCCGGTGTGCGAGGCGATGCCCGCCAGCTTGGCCTTCATGCTCTCGAATAGCGGGCCGGACGTCTCAGTGCGCAGGTATTCCAGCGACAGCCGGTATTGCGTGGCACTCAGGGGACTGGTCACGACCAGCGCGGCGCGCGGATTGACCATGATGTTCTGGCGCGTCTTGTTGAAGAACTGGTAGGAGAGCGCGACGTGGTCGCTGTCCACGAACTGCACCTGTGACAGGTACGCGATATTCGGCGTGCCATCGAGAGATGCGGTGGCTACCGTGCCTGGAATCACGCCTTCGAGGCATTCGCGAATCGCATCGACCTTGAGCGTCATGGGTGCCTCTGCAGCGGTTCGCCGGCTCTCGGTCCGGGCGTTTGCGAAAATGCCGCATACGGCGTGAAGCTCAGGCTGACGATGTCGGCGGACGGGCGGGTAAGAAGAGTGCGGACCAGGACTTCGGCGTGGCCGAGCGGCGAAACCTGCCGCATGAACGCGGTGCGATAGTCCGCGAGGATTTCCTGGTCGCCCTCGGCGAGCCCTCCGACGACGGCATCCTTGCCTTTCACCTGCACGGTACGATGCGTCGATGGTTCGCTGAAAACGACGGCAATCGCGCCGTTGTCACGCACGCATTTCAGTACCGGGGCTGCCTGTGTCGCAGAGATGAAAACAGTGATGCTGCGGCGATCCGGCGACACACGGCATCCGATGGCGCGCGCCAATGTCGGGATGTTGTGGCTGTCGCAGGCGGCGACGCCAATCCCGACGCCGCGCTGCATGAAGTCGGCATGATCGGCATCGATAAGCGGTTCGGAAGAGGATGGCATGAAAATGTGGAAATATTGCGCTGAACGTTAAAAATCTGGCAATGTCATTTTGCTTGCACAAATCATAGCGTCGAATGCAGAACGCGTCACGCGGCAGCTCACCTTCTGATAGAGTCTCGCCATGAGTAAATTGACATTGGATCGCATATTGCAGACGCAGGGCTTCGGCACGAGAAAATGGTGCCGCAGCCTGATCGAGGATGGAGAGGTTGCTGTCGGCGGCGAAACCGTGACCGACTATCGCGCAAGTTTTGAAACCGATGGTCTTGCATTCGCCGTGTTTGGCGAGGAATGGCTGTACCGCGAGCACGTCTACCTTGCGTTGAACAAGCCGGCGAACTATGAATGCTCGCGCAAGCCGAGCCATCATCCCGGCGTGCTGACACTGCTTCCGGAGCAATTCACCTGGCGCGACGTACAGCCGGTCGGGCGGCTCGACCATGACACCACCGGCCTGTTGCTGATGTCCGACGACGGCGCCTTTATCCATGCGCAATCGTCTCCAAAACGCCACGTTCCCAAGCTGTATGTCGCCACAACGGATGCGCCGGTGACCGACGCACTGGTGGAGCAGCTTCTTGCGGGCGTGCAACTGCATGATGAACCCGCGCCGCTTGCCGCGAGCTCTTGCCGCCGCCTCGAACAGCACAGTATCGAGATCGTTCTCGAGCAGGGGAAATACCATCAGGTCAAGCGCATGCTGGCCGCTGCAGGCAATCATTGCCTTGCCCTGCGCCGCACCGCTATCGGCAAGCTGACGCTCGACATGCTCGATCTGGATGTGGGAGAGTGGTGCTATCTCGACAAGCCGGAGCTTGAACTCCTTGCGCCGGAGTGAGCGGCGGCGTCGCGCGAACTTCATGACTTGGATGAAGTTCGGCGTATAAATTGCTGCCGCTTATGCACATTCTTGTTCCTGCTGGGATATGATTTGCAGCTAATATATTGCTCAACGTTCCGTTGAACCACGACAGGTATGGCAGACACAGAATACAAGCGTCTCATCCACTCCGCGAAGGACAAGGCACTGTTCGGCTTTCTCGCCGTTGTGCAGCGCGCCATGCAGGATGCCGACAAAGGGATTGTCGATCTGCTCCTGGCGGCCAAGTCCGGGCTGGATCAGACGGCGTTGACCTCCGTCCGGCATTTTCTGCGCCAGGAAGGCAATGTTTTCCTGCGGAGCATCGACGTGCTCTTCCGCAATTACCTGGAACGTGCAATGCAGACCATGTATGTCGATCTGCGCTCGGGCATGCGCAAGCTGACTGCCGATGAGCTGTCGCTGATCGACGATGAAGTCGTCAATCATCAGATTGAAGTCGGACGCCTGACCGAGCGCATGCGCGAAGCCAACGAGGAGGCGATCGGTCGGCTCAACGTGATCATCGGCCAGATGCACGGACAGCACGAGGCGCGCGAGCGTGAAAACCCCTTTCGTCCTTATCTGCTCGCACGCGCGCTGTATGAGGCAATCCGCGAAAGCACCGACGATGCCAAGGCAAAGCTGTTGTTCGACCATCTGTCGAACGCAATGATCCAGCATCTGCCGGGCTATTACAGCGCAATCCGCGAGGTTTTCGAATCGGCAGGCGTGCGCGGAGCCTTCCAGGCGCAGCGTTCCAGGGCTTCGCATCATCAGCGTTATTTCGGCGCTCCACCGGGTGGCATCGGCGGTGCCGAGTACTTCAATGCACGTGTCGGTGCCGGCCTGCAACGCTTGTCCGAAACAATACAGTCCGAGTCGAAGGGCGGCGCCGATGCAGCTTCAGGGAACTCGCCGGCGTCCGTGCAGGATTTCATCAGGAAGATGTTCAATCCTTCCAGGACGCATGGAACCCAGGGTGGCGATGGGCTGCCCGGAGCGTTGAGCAATCCGCTTGTGAGCCAGCTCAGCAAATACCAGAGGATGGCGGCCCTTGGACAGCCGATCAGCGAAGGCGTGGAGCCTGGCAAGAATCAATTGTCGGCGCTGCGTGAGAAGATCAATCTGGATAACGCGTCCACGATGGAACGCATGACGGTGGAAGTGGTGTCCATGCTGTTTGAGTTCATTCTCGAGGACGAGCAGATTCCGGCAGAATTGCGCGCGCTCATCGGACGCTTGCAGATCCCGATCCTGAAGGCCGCGATCCTGGAACCGGACCTGATGCATGACGAAGAACATCCGGCGCGCCAGTTGCTGAACCGGATGAGCTCGGCCGCCGTCTCGGCCGATACGGCATCGGCGTCGGGGAAAAATCTCGCGGCTGAAATTGACCGGATCGTTCGCAAGATTCTGGAAGAATTCGAAACCAGCACGACGATTTTTGCCATCAGCACGCAGGAATTCGAGCACTTTCTCACCGAACATCTGCGCCAGGACGACAGCCAGACGACGCGCGGCATCGAAGCAGTGGAAGCCTCGGAGAAGTTCAGCGTCCTGCTGAGTAACACCACCAATTCCCTGTGCGACGTGTTGCTGCCGCTGAACGCGGACAAACGCATTTCCGATCTCGTCATCAATATCTGGCCGCATGTGCTGGTCCATGCATCGTGGCGTGACCTCGAAAAGCAGATTCCGCCCGAACAGACCGACAGCCTGTTCCAGCAATATCGCGGTGTCCTGCCTGATCTGCTCTGGAGCATTCAGGAAAAGCAGAATCCGCAGGAGCGCAGCGCGCTGATGCGGCTGCTTCCGCAACTGGTCAAGCGCTTGCGCGAAGCCCTGGTGCTGATTCAGCTGCCCGACGATGAAAGCGCGCAGATACTGGATCAGCTGGTGGCCTTGCACACGCAGGTATTGCGGGGAGCGCAGGGCGGCGGCAAGGAGATGCCCAGTCTGGAGGATTTGCGTCAGGCGTTTTCGCGTTTGATGGTGAGTTGGGATCGCGCGTCATGGGGCTTGAGCGAACCGCCTCAGCCGCGCGCCTCGGTGATCGAGGATATCTTTGCCCGATTCGCGGTGCAGGCCCAGCTCAACGTCGGCGTGAATTCACCGGCCACATCGGCCGCCGACAGGGAATTCCTGGCGCAAACCTACTTGCTCGGCACGCGCGTCGAGTTCAGTGCGCCGGACGGCACCATGCTGCCGGGGCAACTGGTCTGGGTCAGCACGCATCGCTCGCTCTATCTGTTCAAGAAGGAGCGCGATGCAAGTCTGGTGCTCTTTACCTTTGCTTCGCTGTTGGAGGCATTGAATAACGAGGAAGTCGTTCCGGTCGAATACGCGCCGGTGTTCGAGCGGGCGGTGGAATCGCTCCTGTTCGGCGCGGGCAGCATCGGCGACACCGTCCTCTAGCCCTTTCCTTCACCGCTCGTCGAGGCACCGCAGAGCGCCACCGACGAGCCGGCTCCTTACTTGACGATCCTGTAGCAGGGATTGTATTTCTTGCCCGGCAGCTTCATGCGATGCTGCGCGACGAAGGATGCCAACAAGGCGTCCATCGGATCCATGATGCTCTTCTCGCCATGGATTTCGAACCGGCCGTGCTGTTCGATGGCGCGAATGCCCTGATCCTTGACATTGCCCGCAACCACACCCGAAAACGCGCGGCGCAGATTGGCCGCGAGCAGGTGCCGCTCCTGGTTCTTCTGCAGGTGGAGATTGCGCATGTTCTCGTGCGTCGGGATGAACGGCATCTGGAACTCGTGGTCGATTTTCAGCAGCCAGTTGAAGTAGTAGGCGTCAGTGGTCTCCTTGCGGAATTCGCGTACTGCCTTGATTCCCGCATACATTTCCTGTGCGACCTTGGCGGGATCGTTGATGATGATCTTGTAGCGCTGCTGCGCTTCCGGCCCGAGGGTTTCGCCGATGAAGTGATCGATCTGTTCGAAATAGTCCCTGGCGCCGACCGGGCCGCTGAAGATGAGCGGGAAGGGCAGCTTGGCGTTGTCGGGGTGTAGCAGGATGCCCAGGATGTACAGGATTTCCTCGGCAGTTCCGGCGCCGCCGGGAAAAACGACAATGCCGTGTCCGACACGCACGAAGGCTTCGAGGCGCTTTTCGATATCGGGAAGAATGACCAGATCGTTGACGATCGGGTTCGGCGATTCCGCCGCAATGATGCCCGGCTCGGTCAGGCCGAGATAGCGGCCATTGATGATGCGCTGCTTGGAATGCGCGATGGTCGCGCCTTTCATCGGGCCTTTCATCGCTCCCGGACCGCAACCGGTGCAGATGTCGAGGCCGCGCAGGCCGAGTTCGTAGCCCACCTTCTTCGAATAGTCGTATTCTTCGCGCGAAATCGAATGCCCGCCCCAGCACACGACAAGGTTCGGATTGGTCATCGGCCTAAGCACATTGGCGTTGCGCAAGATGTGAAAGACCGAGTCGGTGACGCCTTCGGACTTGGTGAGATCGAACTTCGGATTGTCGTGGATCTCGTCATTGACATAGATGACATCGCGCAGGACGGCAAACAAATGTTCGTGGATACCCTTGATCATCTTGCCGTCCACGAAGGCGATGGCCGGCGCGCCCTTGATGTCGAGCTTGATGCCGCGCTCGCGCTGGATGATGCTGATCTCGAAAGACTTGTAGCGCTCGAGCAATTCCTTGCCGTCGTCCAAGGGGCTGCCGCAATTGAGTACTGCGAGGGAACAGTTCCGGAATATGTTGTACAAACCGCCCTGGCTGGTATCGAGCAATTTTGCGACTTCGGACTTGGAGAGGATGTCCAGGCGGCCTTCGGGGGAGATTTGGGTGTCGACGACTTGATGATCCATAGAGTGTAGAAATTCCTGTTGCACGCGTCCTGCGGCCCGCTTTGGCGCTCTCGGCATCCAACTTGCGCGAAAAAGTAATGGTATGAGTATACACATTGCCCGCCTGTGTGGACATTGTGCGACAACCGAAAGAGATATTTGGCTTGCCGGAGTGCACGACGCGTTCGAGCAGGACGGTTCGAACGGGAGAACGTTTCCGACGCGGCTGCGTCGAATCCAAAATGTATCAAGTGATAACGCGTTTCTTTTCCGGCGAAGTCAAGCAGTCGACTTGCCCTGAACATCATTTCATTCGAAGGCCAAGCAGAGGAAATGACGCAGAAGACCTGGTCCGGCGACGCGGGCGAGCGAATGCGCCTCGAAGCGCTCAACCAATACCGCATTCTGGATACTGCGCCGGAGCCGCAGTTCGACGATATCACGACACTGGCGGCCAATATCTGCGACACACCGATGGCGGTTGTCACGCTCATTGACGAAAACCGTCAATGGTTCAAGGCCAAGATCGGCATCAGTGTTGACGAAACGCCGCGTGAAATTGCGTTCTGCAATTATGCAATCGAGCAACGCGACTTGTTTATTGTCAACGACGCGCAGAAGGATGCGCGTTTCGTCGACAATCCCCTGGTTACCGGCCCGCCCTTCATCCGCTTCTATGCGGGAGCGCCTCTGATTACACATGACGGTTTTGCGGTCGGCACACTGGGCGTGCTCGACAATGTGCCGCGCGTGCTGACACGCGCGCAGTTGCAGGCCTTGCGCATTCTCGGGCGCGAGGTGGTGGCGCAGCTCGAATTGAGAAAGAGCCTCGATACGCTGGCATGCACGATACGGGAGCGCGACCGCACGCAACAGCAACTGCGCTTGTCGCACAAGCATCTCGAAAACCGGGTGGCCGAGCGGACCGCGGCGCTCAACATTGCGAACGCCACCCTCAAGGCGCAATTCGACGAAAGGGAAAAGGAGGCGGCGCACTCGCAGGCAATCATCGACAGCCTGCCGGGAATCTTCTATGTATTTGACGAGGAGGGAAAGTTCTTGCGCTGGAACCGGAACTTCGAGAGGGTGACCGGGTATAGCCATGACGAAGTGGCGAGGGCAAGCCTGCGCGATTTCTTCGGGAGCGATGCGGACAAGGAGCTGGCGGAAGAAAGAATGCGGAGCGCCTTGCTCAAAGGCGAGGCGTCGCTGGAGGCGGACCTGATCACGCACAGCGGCGAGAGAATTCCTTACTACTTCACCGGCGTAAAGATCGATCTCGACGGCCAGGCCTGCGTGTCCGGCATGGGGTTCGACATCACGGAGCGGCGTCAGTCCGAGGAGTCACTGCGCCTGCGCAATCGGGCCATACAAGCCAGCGTCAATGCCATCATCATTACCGACCTGGCCGGCAATATCGAGTACACGAATCCCGCGTTCGAGCGGATCACCGGCTACTCGGTGGCCGAAGTGGTGGGGTGGAATTGCCGCTTTCTGCAGGCTCGGGATACGGATCAGGCGGGGGTGGCGGCTATCCGGCGCGCGGTGCGCAATCGTGAGGAAAGTTCGGTCCTGCTGCGCAATTACCGCAAGAACGGCGAGTTGTTCTGGAACGATGTGCATATCGCGCCGGTACGCGGTCCGGATGGCAATGTCACCCATTTTGTCGGTGTGCTCAATGACATCACCGAGGTCAAACGCTACGAAAAGGAGCTTGAGCGCCAGGCCAATTTCGATTCGCTCACTGCCCTCGCCAACAGGAATGTGCTGAAAGACAGGATTCTGCAGGCCGTCGCGACTGCGCAGAGAAGCGATACGTTCGTGACGATCGGCTTCATGGACCTCGACAACTTCAAATTCATCAACGACAGTCTCGGGCACAATGTCGGCGACGAATTGCTCAAGGGCGTGGCAGAACGCCTGGCTACCTGTCTGCGCGGGCAGGATACCGTGGCGCGTTACGGCGGCGATGAATTCGCCTTCGTGCTGGTGGGACAGAAGGATGAAAAGAGCATCGCCGTCCTGATGGAGCGGATCCTGAAGACCATCGGCCGGCCGTTCAGTATCGACGGCCACAAGCTCTACGTCAGTTGCAGCATCGGACTGAGCACCTATCCCAAGGACGGAAAGGACGTCGACACGCTGCTCAAGAACGCGGACGCGGCGATGTACCGCGCCAAGGACCGCGGGCGCAACAACTTCCAGTTCTATACGCCGGCGATGAACAAGCGGGTGACGGAGCGGCTGTCGCTGGAATCGAAACTGCGCCAGGCACTCGCGGACAACGAGTTTGCCTTGCACTATCAACCCAAGGTAGATCTGCGAAGCGGCCAGATCGTCGGTGCGGAAGCGCTGCTGCGCTGGTATCCGGCCGGCGGGAGCATTGTGCCGCCATCGGCTTTCATCCCGCTGGCGGAAGAGACCGGTCTCATCGTTCCAATCGGCGAATGGGTGCTGTACACCGCATGCGCGCAGAGCAAGGCATTGCAGGACGCCGGATTTCCGCCCTTGCGGGTGGCGGTGAATATCTCGGTGCGCCAGTTCGAGCGCGAATCGCTGGTGGGGATGGTGCGCCAGGCTCTCGAGACATCCGGCCTGGATGCCCGTTTTCTTGAACTTGAACTGACCGAGAGCCTTGTCATGCAAAACCCGCAGGAGGGCATCAAGATCCTGCACGATCTCAAGGAAATGGGCGTGCGGCTCGCGATCGACGACTTCGGCACGGGCTATTCCAGTCTCGGTTATCTGCAACGCTTCCCGGTCGATCGGCTGAAAATCGATCAATCTTTCGTGCGGGATATCGGTGCCGATCCGAACGATGCCATCATCGCCCGCGCCATCATTTCACTCGGGCACAGCCTCGGCATGAGCGTGATTGCGGAGGGCGTTTCCAGCCAGGAGCAATTGGCGTTTCTGCGCGAGAACGGTTGCGATGAAATGCAAGGTTTCCTGTTCAGCCGCGCCTTGCCGATCGACGAACTGTCGCTGCTTCTGAGAGGCAAGAACGCGCTCGACATGCATTGATTTCTTCCCAGCCTTTCAATACCCGCATCGATAAATTTCCCTGTCGCAGCCTTCATCGAGAAGTGCACTCAAGGCAGGAACTATTGCGGCATTTCATGATCTTTTATTTAAGTTTGATAAAGACACATTGCGGACAAAGGGCACTGCTTGTTGCCGTTCGTACATTCGACATCCCAGATGTCTCCTTCAACGTCGGCCGCCGTCGCGCGGTATCGATTCCTGCCGGAAGAGAGCCTTGTGCTGCTCCGGTTCATCGTATTGTCGGTTCCGAAAAAAACTGGCTTTAGGGCTCATACGCGTGGTCGCGCGGGAATTTCTCGCGGGCCGCGTCGTTAAGAATGGGAGAGGCTATGCCATTTCGATTATTCCGTCTTTCATTGCGGTTCGTATTGCCGCTAGCACTGGTGCTTGGCTTGTTCGCGTATGCGGTGGTTCCGCTGGTGGATAACCTGACTTTGCATTGGTTCATACGGGATCTTGATGCACGTTCGCAATCACTCGCGAATGCCTTGCAGGATCCGCTGCTTGAGTATGTTCCGCAGAAATCGGAAAAAAAGATCAACCAGTTGTTCGAACGCGCGTTGCGCGATGAACGGTTGTACGCCATCGGGTTCTGCGATCCGGGCGGCAAGTTGCTTTACAAGACGGTTACCTATCCGCCTTCGCTCGGTTGCCACATGGGTCAGGAGAAAGGCGGCAAGACACCGTCCCTGGTGTCGTTCCCGCAGGGGTCGCTGCATGTCTCCGAGAGCCTGCTGGAGGGCGATGGCCAGTATCTTGGCAAGCTGATCCTGGTGCACGACATGAGCTTCATCGAGAAGCGCAGCGCGGATACCAAGAAATACATCATCGTGCTGTTTGCCATGATGGCGGTCGTGATTTCGCTGATCACCGTAGTGGTGGCGCATCTGAGTTGGCGCAACTGGATCTCGTCGGTCAAGAGCATTCTGCGCGGGGAAATCGGGCCGCGTCCGCAACAGCGGTCGACTCCGCCGGAAGTGCGGCCGCTGGAGGGCGATCTGCGCGTGCTGCTGCGCCAGTTGAATATCGAACGCCGGACGCGCGATGACGTAACGCATTTATGGACGCCGGAAAAATTGCGCATGCTGTTGCACGAAGAATTGGCCGGCGATGAAATCCTGGTGGTCTCCAATCGCGAGCCGTACCTGCATATGCGCACCCGGAAGGGCATCGAAGTGCAGCGGCCGGCCAGTGGACTGGTGACCGCGGTCGAGCCAGTGATGCGCGCCTGCTCCGGCACATGGATCGCGCACGGCAGCGGTTCAGCCGATCACGAGAGCGTCGACCGCAACGATCGTGTTCCTGTCCCTCCCGGCAATCCTTCCTATACCTTGCGCCGTGTGTGGCTGAGCAAGGAGGAAGAGCAGGGCTACTACTACGGTTTCGCGAACGAAGGTTTGTGGCCGCTGTGCCATATTGCGCATGTGCGGCCTGTGTTCCGTTCCTCGGACTGGGAGCAGTATGTCGCGGTCAATCAGCGATTTGCCGACGCGGTGGTCAAGGAAGCCCATACCGATGATCCGGTGGTGCTGGTGCAGGATTACCACTTTGCCCTGCTGCCGCGCATGGTGCGCGAGGTGTTGCCCAAGGCAACCATCATCACGTTCTGGCATATACCCTGGCCAAATCCCGAGTCCTTCGGCATCTGTCCGTGGCGTGAAGAGATTCTCGAAGGGCTGCTTGGCAGCACCATCCTCGGCTTCCACACGCCGTTTCATTGCAAGAATTTCCTTGAAACCGTCGATCGCTACCTGGAGACGCGCATCGAGTATGAGGCGTCGACCATTTCCTATGGCGGCAAGCTGACCCAGGTGGAGCCGTACCCGATTTCGATTGCCTGGCCGGAGCCCAACATCGTGCAGCCAAGCGTGGCCGAATGCAGATCATCGATTCGCGAGGAGCACGGCATGCCGCTTGACCATTTGCTGGCGGTTGGCGTGGACCGGCTCGATTACACCAAGGGGATTGTGGAACGTTTTCAGGCAGTCGAACGCATGCTGGAATTGCATCCTTATCTGGTCGGCAAATTCACCATGATCCAGATCGCCGCGCCCACGCGATCCTCACTCGACGAGTATCAGAACTTCGAGGCGCGCGTGCGCATGCTGGTGCAACGCATCAACAGTCGCTTCTCCAGCGGCAATTATCAGCCGATCATCCTGAAGGCCGAGCACCACGACTCGGGACAGGTGAATCGCTATTACCGCGCGGCGGATGTGTGCATGGTGACCAGCCTGCATGACGGCATGAATCTGGTTGCGAAGGAATTCATCGCGGCACGCGACGATGAGCGCGGCGTGCTGGTCCTGAGCCAGTTCACGGGCGCGGCGCGCGAATTGCATGAAGCACTGGTGGTCAATCCATATCATATCGAGCAGAGCGCCGATGCCTTGTACCGCGCTGTCACCATGCCTGAAATCGAGCAGCGTGAGCGCATGCGCAGCATGCGGGCGCTGGTAAAAGACTTCAACATCTATCGCTGGGCAGGCCGCATGCTGCTCGATGCGGCACGCCTGCGGCAGCGCGAACGGATTACGACCAAGATCCGCTCGCACAGCCGCAAATCCTTGCGCCGGGTGGTGTGAGCATGAAGCTGCTGTTTTCAGAGACTGGAATGTCGCGCCTTGCCGAGATCGCGCGGCCGGGCCTGTTGTGCGCGTTCGACTTCGACGGCACGCTGGCGCCGATTGTGAAGACGCCGAGCGAGGCGCGTCTGCCGGACGAGATGCGCGAGCACCTGCTGCGCTTGTCGGACTACGCGCCGGTGGCAATCATCACCGGCCGTTCGCTGCAAGACATCCGTGAGCGCGTCGGCTTTGCTCCGGATTTCCTGATCGGCAATCACGGCATCGAAGGTGTTCCCGGCTGGGAGTCTTATGCCGCTGAACACGAAGCGCAATGCCGCAGCTGGCATGCGCAACTCGCGGACGCCTTGCGCAACATGGATCCGGGCATCAGCCTGGAAGACAAGCGTTACTCGCTTTCCGTGCACTACCGTCTGGCGCATGATCCTGCCGCAGCATTTGAGCAACTCGCGGCAGCCGTGGCAAGGCTGGCGCCTTCCCCACGGGTCATCGAAGGGAAGTTTGTGCTTAACCTGCTTGCGCCGGACGCCCGCCACAAAGGCGATGCGCTGGTTCAGTTGATGCAGGCCAGCAAGGCACGCAGCGCGCTGTATATCGGCGATGACGTGACCGATGAGGACGTGTTCCGCATGCGGCGCGAGAACGTTTTGTCGATCAGAGTCGAACATGGCGCAAGCAGCGCAGCCGATTTTTACCTGCCCCATCTGCGCGATATGACGCTGGCCCTGACGCACGTCATCGAGAGGCTGCGTTCGACTGGCGCTCGCAACTGGCTGGAAATAGCGACGACATAGCGACGACATAGCGACGACTGACGACCGATAAGGGGCCATCTTTTTTTTCGAATTGTTGAGGTTGTGATGAACGCGACACATATCGGCGCGATCGACATCGGCGGAACAAAGATTGCGGCCATCGTGGCCGGCCCGGAAGGACCGCTCGCGCGGGTCACCAGGCCGACGGTGAAAAGCGGGCCGGTGCGGGCGCTTCCCGACCAGGCGATCGCGCTGATGGATGACGCATGCGCGCAGGCCGGTGTGGACCCCGCCGCGGTGAAAATCGCCGGCATCGCTTCCTGCGGGCCGTTTGTGCGCGAGCAGGGATTTCTCGGCTTGTCCACGCCCAATCTTTGCGGCGGCCACACCGCCGCAGTCGACTTGCCGAACGACTGGGATGTGATCCCGCTGGAACAGGTGCTGCGCGAACGTTTCGACAAGCTGGTCATCGAGAACGATTGCGTCGCGGCGCTCGCCGCCGAACGGACCTTTGGCGCCTTGCAGGGCGAGAACGATTGCGTGTACGTGACCTGGAGCACCGGCATCGGCTTCGGCCTTTGTGTGGATGGACATATCCTGCATGGCAAGCACGGCAACGCCGGCCATGCCGGACACATGCTGATGAGCGAGCAGACGGATGCGCTGTGCGGATGCGGCAATCGGGGCGACCTCGAGGGCCTGATATCAGGCCGCAATGTCGGCCGGCGGCTGAATACCTCGACTTCGGAGCTGTTTCGCGCGGCGCGCGACGGCGACGAGCAGGCGCGCGAGACTGCCGCCGAAGCCGCGCAATGGTTCGGCCGCGCCTTGTACAACTTGACGGCGGCACTTGATACGCGCAGGTTTGCCGTCGGCGGCAGCGTCTGGCTGCATCACGGCGACTGGCTTGCTCCCATCGTTCTTGAAGAAATCGAAAGACGGTTTCCGGCATTGACCAGCGGCGTTTCCGTCACGACCGCCGCCTTGGGCAGTCTGGTGGCGGACATCGGTGCGCTCAGTCTCATCATCCCCGAAGAATGGATCGCGCCGTGGCGGACGACCCAGCCATGGCAAAAGCTCGTCAGCTAAATCTTGTCTTCGAATCAATCCAGTCTGACCATTTTCCGGGAATAACCCTCAATCTTTGCGCAAGTCATCCTTGCGCAAGGAACTTTTGGCGATTCCTTGCGCCATAGCAATTACGGTGCTGTGGCCACGTCTAGCATTCTTGTCAAGTACCGTGTGTTGATTTCATTGAAGGATTTTCAAGGACTGATTGCATGATGATGGCTTCTCCATTGGCAAGCCTGCCGCAGGAATGGCAGATCTGGATCAGGGACAATCTCGCTCGCTCCTGCGAGCCGGGCAGCATGGCGCATGTCATGGTCCGCGACGGCAAGTTCGACGCGCGACTGGCGCAGGCGGCGATCGAGGAAGCGCGGCGATCGTCGCGCATGTCGGCAGCTCGCCCGCAGCGCCAGCCGATGCCGGAAGTCGATACCAGCAGCAATACCATCCAACTGGGCGAGCAGGTCATCGAGGTCTTGTTCAGCCTGAAGGCACCGCGCATTGTCCTGCTCGGCAATGTGCTGAGCCATGAGGAATGCGATCTGCTGATCCGCTACGGCGAGCAGCGCCTGGAGCGCTCGCCCGTGGTGGCGGACAAGGACGGCAGCAACGAGGTGACCGCCTACCGCACCAGCCGCGGCGCGATGCTGCAGCGAGGCGAAACGGAACTGGTGGCGCGCATCGAGGCGCGGCTGGGCGCGCTTGTGCACTGGCCTGTGGAGAATGGCGAGGGCATGCAACTGCTGCGCTATGAAAAAGGCAACGAATACCGTCCCCACTTCGACTGGTTCGATCCGGCATTGCCCGGACCGCGCAAGCACCTTGAGCGCGGCGGGCAACGTGTCGGGACCATCGTGACCTACCTGAGCGACGTGGAGCAGGGCGGCGGCACTTCCTTTCCCAATCTGGGTTTGCAGGTGCAACCGAAGAAAGGCTGTTCCGTGTTCTTTGCCAATACAGACCCGTATGGCACGCCGGACCAGAAAACCTTGCACGCCGGCGAGCCTGTTGAAAAAGGCGTGAAGTTCATCGCCACCAAGTGGCTGCGCGAGCGCGAATACCGCTAGCAGGCTGCTGAAAAACTGCCGCGCGGAGCACATTCGCTGCTCCGCCATCCTTCCTCTCCTCCCTTTCTCCACACCCCAAGTCGTCACGTTTTTCGCACATCGACAGGGCAACGATTCCGGATTTCCATCCATCACGCAATTCGCCTTCTTTGAAGCAAATTGAAAACCTGCACGTTTTCAACGGCTTAGCGCGCTTTTGCAGTGGCGATACACATGGCACGCCGAGTGCTAATACAATGGAGAAGGCATTTGCCTCGTTATAAATCAAATAGGAGATGAGGATGAAATTCATGTTTATACGTCGCATGTTGACGTTGGCGGGTGTTGCACTGCTCACTGCGGGCCCGGCCCAGGCGCAACAGCAGTTCATCAATGTCCTGACCGGTGGTACGAGCGGGGTGTATTACCCGATGGGCGTGGCGCTGTCGCAGATCTACAGCAAGGCGATTCCGAATGCGAAGGTCTCGGTGCAGGCGACCAAGGCGTCCGCCGAAAACCTGAACCTGCTGCAAGCCGGACGTGGCGAAATTGCCTTCACTCTGGGCGATTCCCTGTCCGACGCATACAAGGGCGACAAGGAAGCCGGCTTCAATGCGCCGCTGAAAAAACTGCGCGGTGTTGCGGGCATTTATCCGAACTATATTCAAATCGTGGCGTCCGCCGACTCCGGCATCAAGACGCTGGCTGACCTCAAGGGCAAACGCATTTCCGTCGGTGCGCCGAAGTCCGGCACCGAACTCAATGCACGCGCCATCTTCAAGGCTGCCGGAATGAGCTACAGCGATTTTGCCAAGGTTGAATACCTGCCGTTCGGCGAATCGGTGGAGTTGATGAAGAACCGCCAGCTCGACGCAACCCTGCAATCGGCCGGCCTTGGCGTGTCCTCCCTGCGTGACCTCGCCACCTCGATCAAGATGGTGATCGTGCCTGTCCCGCGTGAAGTGGTGCTGAAGGTGGGCGATCCGGCTTATCAGTCGGGCGTGGTGCCGGCCAATACGTACGAGGGCCAGACCGCTGCCGTACCGACAGCTTTTGTGCAGAACTTCCTTGTGACACACGAAGGCGTACCTGCAGACACCGTCTACAAGATGACGAAGTCCATGTTCGAGAACCTCGATCAACTGCTGGCCGCGCATGCCGCCGCCAAGTCGATCCGGAGAGAGGCCGCGACCATTGGCATGCCGGTTCCTTTGCATCCCGGTGCGGAAAAGTACTATCGTGAAGTCGGCGTGATCAAGTAACACAAGCATTAAAAAGAATGCGGGCGGCGCATGCGCCGACCCGCATCGATACCACCCAAGGAGATGTACATGTCCGATCTCGATCTTCACGCGCATGGGCACGCGCCCGCTGACGCAGAGGAGTTCCAGGAACACGGTGTCCAGCGCAAGCTCGGCGGCAAGACGCTGAAACTCATCGTTGCCTTTTCGCTGCTGTTTTCGACCTACCAGCTCATTGTCGCCGCCTTCTCGCCGCTATCCAGCCTGGTGATCCGGTCCTTGCATGTGGGCTTCCTGCTGCCGTTGATCTTCCTGCTGTATCCGGCTTTCAAGGGTTCCAAGCTGTCGCAAGTTCCATGGTACGACTGGTTATTCGCCATCACAGGCTTCGCTCTGTCGTTCTATCACTGGATCTTTGAAGCGGATCTGATCGTGCGCGCGGGCGACCCGAGCACCGCGGACATGGTGGTCGGCACGATCATGGTGGTGATGGTGTTCGAGGCGGCACGCCGCATCCTCGGCCCCGCGCTGCCCATTGTGTGCGGAACCTTCCTTGCGTACGGCATGTTCGGACAATACCTGCCCGGCGTGCTCGCGCATCGCGGCTACGGCTTCGACCAGATCGTCGGGCAGTTGTACACCGGTACGGAAGGCATCTTCGGCATTCCGACCATGGTGTCGGCAACCTATATTTTCCTGTTCATCCTGTTCGGCGCCTTCCTTGAGCACGCAGGCATGATCAATCTCTTCAATTCCCTCGCACTGGGACTGGTCGGCCATGCCAAGGGCGGACCGGCGAAGGTCGCGGTGATTTCTTCCGGCTTCATGGGCACCATCTCCGGTTCGGGCGTGGCGAACGTGCTGACCGTCGGACAATTCACGATTCCGCTGATGAAGCGCTTCGGCTATACCTCGGTATTCGCCGGCGCGGTGGAAGCCACTGCATCCATGGGCGGTCAGATCATGCCGCCGGTCATGGGGGCGGTCGCATTCATCATGGCCGAGACGCTGAACGTGCCTTATGTCGAGATCGTGAAGGCGGCAGTCATTCCGGCCGTGCTCTACTACTGCACCGCGTTCTGGATGGTGCACCTGGAAGCGGGCCGGGCGGGATTGTCGGGCTTGCCGAAGGACCAATGCCCGAATCCGTGGCGTGCACTGAAAGAGAGCTGGTACCTGGTACTGCCGCTGGCCGCTTTGGTGGGCATGCTGTTCCACGGCTTCACTCCGATGTTTGCGGGTATAACGGGATTGGCGCTGACCGCGATCCTCATCCTCGGTGCCTCCATTGCGGCAAGCCTGTCGAAACTGGCATTCCGTTACGTATTCTGGGTCGCGGTCGGTCTCGCTGCAGCGACCTTCACCAAATGGGGCATCTACCCGGTGCTGGCTGTCATTGCCGTACTCGCGCTTGGCTGCCTGCAGGTGAAGGGCGGCATGAAGACGCTTCACACCATCAAGATGAGCCTGGTCGATGGCGCCAAGCAGGCGCTGCCGGTGGGGATTGCCTGCGCGATTGTCGGCGTCATCATTGGTGTGCTGACGCTGACCGGCGCGGCATCCAGTTTTGCGGGCTTCATCCTGCAAGTCGGCGAAACCAGCCTGTTCCTGTCGCTGGTATTGACGATGCTGGTGTGCCTGGTGCTCGGCATGGGGATTCCGACCATTCCGAACTACATCATCACCAGTTCGATCGCCGCGCCCGCCTTGCTCAAGCTCGGTGTGCCGCTGATCGTCAGCCATATGTTCGTGTTCTATTTCGGGATCATGGCCGACCTGACGCCGCCGGTTGCGCTGGCTGCATTTGCCGCTGCCTCGATTGCGAAAGATTCGCCGATGAAGATCGGTTTCAAGGCGACGCAGATTGCGATTGCCGGTTTCGTGATTCCCTACATGGCGGTCTACGATCCGGCCTTGATGCTGCAAGGCCAGTGGACGGTGCCGGCGGTGGTCTATGTCGTCGTCAAAGCTTTGCTTGCCATCACCCTGTGGGGCGCGGCTGCCGTGGGCTTCCTGCTCACGCCGCTGAAACCGGCTGAGCGCATCGTCTCGGCCATTGCGGCGCTGATGCTGGTTGCCGCCGTGCCGCTCACCGACGAGATCGGATTTGTGATGACGATCGCATTTTTCGGGTGGCACGTCTGGCAAAAACGCAGGCTTGCATTGGCGTGAGCGGACTCTGTCTGGCAGCCGCCGCCTTGTCGGTGGCGCTGCCCTTGCAAAGTTTCACGCTGGCGTGGACACACTCGATCGAGAAAATCCGCTGGGAAGAGGATTACCGTATCGTCGACCAGCGCCTGCAACTGGTGGAGGCGCGCGTTCGGGGCCACGGGGCCGGGATGGAGCCACCCGAAGGTGCTGTCCTGAAGGACGGCGTGTGGCATTACCGTCCCGCACTGCCGCCGCTGCCGCGCGTGCGGCTCGCGCGTTCGGGTTATGTCGCCGACTACGAAATGTGCTGGGACGGTCTATGCCACCCGATGAAGGACATCGCCGGCCCGGTGGACAAGGTGCCCGTGGTCGAACTCTTTCCCTGCGACACCCCCTGATCCTTTAGAACTCATTTCATAAATAGGAGGGCACGCGTTCGCACCAGAATCGGTGCTGGCAAGGCGTGCGACGCGTCAAATAGCGGTGCCTATTTGCAAGAAGCACAACGCTGTCCAGCGCCGATTCTGGTGCGAACCCTCCGGGAAGGTGGTCTGGACGGCGCATTGCGGCGTTGCGGCCCTAGCACAGGGGGGGCACCCTGTGCGTCGCGCCGCGCCTTGCACTGCATCCGTCCAGGCCACCTTCGCGAGCCCTCCTATTTATGAAATGAGTTCTACGCATGACTGGCCGGCTCCCCGTAAAGCAGGCCCTTGCGCAGCAGCAGCTTCTCCAGTTCCACGACAACGAACACGATCATTGACAGGGCCAGGCAAAACGCCAGTTCTCCGACCGTCAACGGCTGCGTACTGAAGATCGGGTTCAGGAAGGGGACGTAAATTGTCGCGAGCTGCAGCACGAAGGTCAGCGTGACCGCGCCCAGCAAGGGCGGATTCGAGAACAGACCCTGCTTGAACAAGGACAGTCTTTCCGAGCGGATGGCCAGCACATGGGTCATCTGCGACAGGGTCAATACCGTGAATACCATCGTCTGCCAATGTGTCGATCCGGTGTGAATGGCCCACGCCTGGGCGAATAGCGACACCGCCGCGATGGTCAGCCCGACCCAGATGATGTGTTGCCACATGCCGTGCGCAAAGATGCTTTCCTGCGGTGGGCGCGGCGGGCGTTCCATCACGCCTTTCTCCGCCGGCTCGGATGCCAGCGCGAGGCCGGGCAGGCCGTCGGTGAGGAGGTTGATCCACAGGATATGAATCGGCAGCAAGGGGATCGGCAAGGTGAAGAAAGGCGCGAGGAAGATTACCCAGATTTCCGCGGAATTGCCGGTCATGGCGAATCGGATGAACTTGCGAATGTTGTCGAAGATGCGCCGGCCCTCGCGCACTGCGCCGACGATGGTGGCGAAGTTATCGTCGAGCAGCACCAGGCTGGAGGCTTCGCGAGCGACGTCGGTGCCGCCTTTTCCCATCGCCACGCCGATATTGGCGCGCTTCAATGCCGGCGCATCGTTGACGCCGTCGCCGGTCATCGCCACAAATTCGCCACGCGCTTGCAGCGCTTCCACAATGCGGATCTTCTGCGCCGGATCGACACGCGCATAGACGCGGACATGGGCCACCTTGGACCTGAACACCTCGTCGTTCATTGCTGCCAGTTGCGCTCCGGTGACCACGCTGTCCTTGTCGCCGGCAATGCCGAGCTGGCGTGCGATTGCCAGGGCGGTCGCGGCATGGTCGCCGGTGATCATTACTGGCGTGATTCCCGCCGTTTTGCACAAGTGCACCGCTTCCTTCGCCTCCGGGCGCGGCGGATCGATCAGGCCGACCAGGCCGATGAATACCAGGCCGGTTTCAATGGCGGCATGGTCCTGACCCTCAGGGATATCAGACCAGTGTCGGCGTGCAATCGCCAGCACGCGCAAGCCGCGCCTGGCCATATGGTCCGCCGCGGCAAGAATCGCTTCACGCTCGAAGCTCTCTTCGCCATGCGGCCCCAGCGCCGAGGTGCAGAGCGGAAGCACGCATTCCGGCGCGCCCTTGGTGTAGGCGATGAAGGCATCGCGGTGCCGGTGCAGCGTGGTCATGCGCTTGCGGTCTGAATCGAAGGGCAGTTCGAACACCCGCGCGGCGGTGGTCTCCAGTTCCGCCTTGTCGTGACCCGCCTCGAACGCGGCCAGGTAGAGGGCAACTTCGGTCGGGTCGCCCGTGATGTTGTCGAGCCGGTCGCGGCTGGCGTCGTTGGACAGCGCCAATGCGGCGAACAGGCTGTTCCAGGGTTCCTGGGCCGGCACGTCGTTCCACTTGTGCGAGACGGTGGTGGCGGTGCACAGCTCTTCCACCCGCATCCGGTTCTGGGTGAGGGTGCCGGTCTTGTCCGAGCAGATGTAGGTGACCGAGCCGAGGGTTTCCACCGCTGGGAGGCGGCGCATCAACGCATTCTGCTGGACCATCTTGCGCGCCCCGAGCGCGAGCGAGATGGTGACGACCGCCGGCAAGGCTTCCGGGATGGCAGCGACGGCCAGACTGACGGCAGTCAGGAACATCAGCACCATCGCCTCGCCGCGCATCAGGCCGACCACAAAAATGATGGCGCAGATTGCGAGCACGGCCAGACCCAGCCGCTGCCCGAATGCGGCCAGGCGTTTTTGCAGGGGCGTCCTGAGTTCTCCGCCGGACTCCATCAGGCGCGCGATCTTGCCGAGTTCGGTTTGCATGCCGGTGGCGACCACGATGCCGCTGCCCCGGCCGTAGGTGGCTGTGGCGCCCTTGAAGGCCATATTGACGCGGTCGCCCAGCGGCACATCCGGCTGCTGGAGTGTATTGGAGTGTTTTTCCACCGTGCTGGCTTCGCCGGTCAGCAGCGCCTCGTCGATTTTCAGGCGCACCGCCTCGACCAGACGCAGATCCGCCGGCACGACGTTTCCCGCCTCCAGCATGACGACATCGCCGGGTACCAGTTCGTGGGCCGGAACCGTGGCCCGTTCGCCGCCGCGCAGCACCGTGGCGCTGGTTGCCGCCATTTTTTTCAAGGCGGACATGGCCCGTTCGGCGCGCACTTCCTGCGCAAACCCGATGACGGCATTGAGCAGCACGATTACCACGATGGCGAGTGTGTCCTTCACGTCGCCGATCACGCCGGAAATGATTGCCGCCGCCATCAGGACGAGGATCATGAAGTCGGCGAATTGATCGATGAACATGCGCCAGAGCGGTCGCGGCGGTGTTTCGCGGATGAGATTGGCGCCGCAGGCCTGCAGGCGTTCCGTGGCCTGATTCTGTGGCAGTCCTGTTCCCAGCGAGACGCCGACTTGTTGCGCGACGTCTTCCACGCTCAAGGCATGCCAGGCTGTCGCTTCATGGTCGCCTGCGGCAGGACCTGGTGCAGCCATTGCATTCATTGAGGACATAGGCGTTGAGGGGATAGGTCGTGTACCAGCCGAGGTGACTCCCGGGCAGATGTTCAATACGCTACCGTTCAAGGTGGCGAATTCATATGACTTGTGTCAAGGCCGCCAGTATTCTCACGACAAGGTTTGCGTACGAGGGCGCGTATGAAATCCGCGCCGGCATGTGCCTCGGATATTGTCAAATATCAACGGCAAGCGCATTCGCGGACGCCGGCCTTGCCTCAGTGTTTCCCGGATTTGAGTTGCACCATCTTCATCAGGGCATACAGGCTTTCCAGCGCGGGAATGTCGACATTTTCACGGCGGCCGGCCCGCACGGCATTGCCGAGGATGGCTTCCACTTCCATCGGCCGGCCGTTTTCAAAATCGAGTGCCATGCTGGTTTTGTAGGGCGGCGCATCGCGGGTTCCGTCGAGGAGCTTGCCGATCAGCGAGCGCGACAAGGGATGGCCGGTGGCTGCCGCGACGGCCGCAACTTCCTCCATCGCGCGTCGCACGAAGGCTTCCCCGCCTTCCGCATGCAGGATGTGGCCGGTGTCGAGGACGCCGCCGAGGACGGAAATCGGGTTGAACACCGCATTCCACACGCATTTCTTCCAGCGCGCGGTGATCACGTCTTCCGTCAGAGTGCAGGCAATGCCGCCGCGTTCAAGGAGCTTGCCCAATTGCCGCGCACGGTCGCTCAAGCCCGCCGGATAGCTGCCAAAGCTCAGGCCGCCGAAGGCGAAGTGCTTCACCTTGCCGGGCGCGATGCGGCTGACCTGCACGAAGGCGAGGGCGCTGATGAGTTCATTGCGGGGAAAGGCCTGCGCGATCTCGGCTTCGATCTCGATGCCGTTTTCGATCAGCACGATCACGGTGTCCGGCCGCACTGCATTGCCCATCAGGGCGACGCGATCAGTCCCGTCCACCACCTTGACGCAGACCACCAGGTAATCCGGCGGCCCGCCTTGATAATCCGACACCTCGCGCAAGGTCTGTGCAGGCCGGAAGCATCGCTTTCCGAGGCTGTCGCTGTCGATTTCATAACCCTGTTCGCGCACCACCTCAAACTCCGAACGGCATACCACCGCGACATCGGCGCCGCCCGCCTGCAATGCCGCGCCGTAAAAACTGCCGATCGCGCCGGCGCCAATGATAAGAATCCGGTTCTTTGCCTCTGTAGCAACAGTCACTTCGCACTCGCTCCTGAATGAATGGCGCCGGCCGCAAGGGTCCGGCAAAGCAGGAATTGTAAGGCGATCCGGAAAGCGGCGTTCGCCGGGTCCCGCACTGGCGCCTGGCGCATCTTGAAATCCGGTCAAGACTGCTTCGCAACAAGCAAAAAATTTTTTGTCATCCTTTTGCAATTCGCAAACGTTGCCCGCTATAAACCGGCTATGATTGATGCCGAAGAACAACCTCTTTTAAATTCGCCTTTCGTATGCTCAAGAAAACCCTTTTGGCGCTGCTGCTCAGTTCCGCGGCGTCTGCCTTCGCCCTGCCGTTGAGTTCGCAGCACGCACTCGTGTTCGAAGAGGATTCCGGCACGGTGCTGTTCGAGAAGAATGCGCACGACGTGGTGCCGATTGCCTCTCTGACGAAGCTGATGACCGCGATGGTCGTGCTCGATGCCAAGCCCGACATGAATGAAATGATCACCATCGACGAGAGTGACGTCGATACGCTCAAGAACAGTTCGTCGCGCGTGCCGGTGGGCGCAGTCCTGCCGCGCCAGGCTGTCCTCGAACTGGCCTTGATGTCGAGCGACAACCGCGCGGCACATGCGCTGGCGCGCACCTATCCGGGCGGCATGCCGGCATTTGTCTCCGCAGTCAGGGAAAAGCTCACGACGCTGGGCATGCGCCAGACCACCATCGAAGAACCGACCGGCTTGTCGCCGCATAACCGTTCCACAGCAGCCGATCTGCTGAAGATGGCGACAGCCGCTTCGACCTATCCGGAAATCGGCCGGCTCACCACCGGCACGGAAGACCTGATCGACATGAACGGACGTTCGGTCCACTACCACAACACCAACCGCCTGGTCGGTAGCGACGGCTGGGACATCCTGCTGTCCAAGACCGGTTTCACGCAGGAGGCGGGCCGTTGCCTGGTGATGCGTTTCCATTCCGCCGGCAAGCATGTAGTCCTCGTCCTGCTGAACGCCAAGGCAAGCGCCGCGCGCATGATGGATGCGGTCAACATCCAGCGCTACGTCAATGGCGAACCGCTGTATGCCGCGAAGGCTGCGCCGCGCCATGTTGCGCACAAGAGCCGGAGCGGAAAGTCGGGCATCATGCTCATCAAGACCAAGGGCAGCATCAAGAAGCACAGGAAGCACGGCACCGTTTGATGCGGTGTTCCGCATGGCGAAAAGCCCGGCTTGCCGGGCTTTTTTTTCGTCTGCCGGGGGCGCAGCGATACGCTCAAGCGATGACCGGCCTGTGTCAGATTGGCGCAGCCGTTGTTCATCTGTTCAAGAATATGGCACGACGCCTGCCGACCTCGCCGCATATCAATGCCGATTGGACGCCCGCAAGGAGGCGGCTTTCGGCCTGTCTTCGTCGATGCATCCCACACGGGGCCGGCTTGGCATGGCAATTGCCATGACAGCTCGGTGCTCCGGGCGCGCAGTCCATCCTTCCCTTCAGACCACCGGTGGCGGCCGCCCGGACGCACACATCGCGCCATCATCCTCGACGGCGACATAAAAACCGATTGGAGACAGCCATGAAAGCGTTTTGGTTTTCAAGGCCTGTGGAAGAGAGTGTGCAGTCATGCTGCGTGCATTCCTGGCAGGCCTGATTCTGCTTGCAGCAGGTGCGGCATCGGCTCTGGCCGGCGTTCTGACGCACGACGAGTTGGTCCAAAGGTTTCCGTCGCCCTACATCGTGGGACAAAAGGATGCGGCGTTGCCGGTATGGCCGGTATTCAAGCAGAACGCAACGTCCAACGAGCTGGTTGGCTATTTGTTCGAATCGATCGACCTGGCGCCGATCCCCGGTTTTTCCGGTGTGCCGATGAATCTGCTGGTGGCGCTCGATCATCAAGGCAATTTTCTGGACGTGCAGGTGCTGTCCCACCATGAGCCGGTTTTTCTCGACGGACTGGGGGAAGCGCCGCTGTTCAAGTTCGTCAGCCAGTACCGCGGCCTGTCATTGATGCGGAACATTTCGATCGACACGGGAACGCAGCGGCAGCAGGATCGCCGCGACAGTGCCAACGCGCATATCGATGGTGTCACGAAGGCAACCGCATCGGTCCGCATCCTGAACCAGAGCATCTTGTCGGC
Organism: Herbaspirillum sp. ST 5-3; assembly: GCF_004804275.1. GTDB lineage: Bacteria > Pseudomonadota > Gammaproteobacteria > Burkholderiales > Burkholderiaceae_D > Noviherbaspirillum. The sequence continues at coordinate 215,478 of NZ_STGI01000004.1, read as the reverse complement.
CGCGCTCAAGGTGGCGCGCAGCAAGCTGGGCTTTTCGGGGAAAGGCGATCCCGACCGGGTAGCACGTATTCGTTCCGATATGTTTGAGCCGCTGGACATCGACGGGATGCTGAAAAGCGGATTGCTGAAGCACATGCTCCTGAAAAACGCGGACGTGGAGCAGCGATTCGCAGGTACGCCTGCTAGCGGGATCGATCCACAAGCCGTGTCGTCTCCGGCCGAAACGTTTATCGACCTGCAGGTCGCCTGGCTTAGCATGCCGAGCATCGGGCGCAGCCTGTTGGGTCCCAGTCAGTGGAATAAATTGAAAGGCAGGCTGGAAGAGGGCGACCATGCGTTTCTCGTAATTTCGCATGGCAGATACAGTGTCGTGCCGGATGATTTCGTGCCGGGCGCGGTGTCGGAACGGCTGGCATTGACGCAGGGCGGGCTGCCGCTGGAAATGCGCGACCTCAATCTTGATCTCTCTCTGCCCGACGGAATCGCGGCGCGCGGCGATACCGTCAAGGTATTCCGGGTCATCAGCCAGGCCGGGCTCGACCCGGCGCTGCCGCTGGAGTTCTCGCTCAACATAACCCGCCTCAAGGGCATGATCTACCCGGAGCGCATCAGGAAGGACTTCAAGCTCACGTACCAACTGCCCGAGCGTTTCTTTATTCCCGCAGCACCGGACAGCACGTCCTGGGTCGGCATCTGGAAGCAGCGCTGGTGGGAATTGGCCGTCATCGTGGCCGGCATCACCGTCTTGTTCATTGCGCTGGCCAGGCAACAAGCCTTGACTGCCAATGCAAGACGCTTCAAGTGGTTCAGGCGCGCCTACCTGGTGTTCACGGTGTTTTTCATCGGCTGGTACGCGCAGGGCCAGCTTTCCATCGTCAACATCACCAGCGTCGTGCAGGCGCTGAAGGAAGGGCGCGGCCTCGGCTTCCTTCTGTTCGATCCGCCCACCGTCATCCTGTGGACTGCCGTCGCCGTATCGCTGTTCATCTGGGGACGCGGCACCTTCTGTGGCTGGCTGTGCCCGTTCGGCGCATTGCAGGAGGGGATCGCGACGCTCGGCGCATGGCTGCGCATACCCGCGCTTAGGTTCCGGCCTCGCACGGATGCGCGGCTCAGGCAGATCAAGTACCTGGCCTTTGCCGGCATCATCGCCAGCGCACTGTTCTCCCCGGCGATCACGGACAAGGCGGTGGAAATCGAACCGTTCAAGACTGCAATCACGCTGGGATTCCAGCGTTCCTGGCCATTCGTGCTGTATGCGCTCGCCCTGCTGCTGGCCAACATGGTGGTCTACAAGATGTTTTGCCGCTACCTGTGTCCGCTGGGCGCCGGCCTCGCCCTGTTCGGGCGCGTGCGCCTCTGGCGCTGGCTGCCGCGCCGCGCGGAATGCGGATCGCCATGCCAGACATGTCGACATCGCTGCCAATACCAGGCGATCGAACAGGACGGCAGCATTCGTTATGAAGACTGCTTCCAGTGCATGGAATGCGTCGTGATTTATCGAAGCGACGAACAGTGCGCGCCGCTGATCATGGAAGCGAAGCGCAGGCGCACCATTCCCATCCAGGTTGCAGATAGAAAGGAAGCATGATGCGGCGTAGAAAATTCATGGCTGCCTCAGTCGGGCTCGGCACGGCGGCGCTGGCTGCCGGCTGGAAGATCATCGACAACCACGCCTTGCCGGGAACCGTGCTCAGGGGGAGTCCGGGCGAGTCCGGCGAACGCCTTTATCGCGGCTTCGATCTCGCCTTCGGCACTACCATCTCGGTACAACTGCTGCATGATGATGAACGGCAGGCGAACCTGGCCATCGAGGATGCGTTCGCCGAAGCGAAGAAGGTGGATGCGTTGATGAGCATCCATCGCGAGGCAAGCCAGGTATTCACGCTGAACGCCAGCGGTACCCTGGAGCGGCCGCATCCCTTTCTGCTCACGGTGCTGAAAGCGGCGCGGGACTTGTCGGTGCTGACCGATGGCGCGTTCGATGTGACGGTGCAACCGCTCTGGCGAACCTATGAGCAGACCGAGAAGGAGGGCGGCCTGCCGAACGATGCACGGATCGACCATGCCCGGGCGCTCGTCGGCTGGCAACATCTGGCGTTCGACGGAAAGCGGGTGCAATTGCTGCATCCCGGCATGGCCATTACCCTGAATGGGATCGCGCAGGGTTTCGCAACCGATCTTGCGCTGGCAAGGGTGCGCGAGCGCGGCATCAGGCACGCATTGCTGGATACCGGCGAGTACGGCGCGATCGGATCGCGCGACCACTCCCGGCCATGGATGCTGGCAGTGCAGGATCCGCGCAAGCGCGAGCCGATGCCGCAGGCATTTCGCATGGATGGGCGTTGCGTGGCCACATCGGGCGATTACGAAATGCATTTCAGCGCGGATTATACGCAGCATCACATCTTCGATCCGCACACCGGAAAATCGCCGCCCGAACTGGCGAGCGTGACGGTCCTCGCGCCGACCGGAATTATCGCGGACGGCCTTTCGACCGCACTGATGGTGATGGGCAAGGCAAAAGCGATGAAGCTGGTGGCGAGCCTGGAAAACGTGGATGCGATGCTGATCGACAAGGCCGGCGCGCGATGGCAGTCGCCGAGCTTTCCGTCAGCGTGAATGAGGTGCTGGTGCGCCGTTGCCTGCCCCCGGCGCGAGCTCAGAGATTCATCTTCCGGTAAATCGTATTGCGCGACACGCCCAGCGCCCGCGCTGCCGCCGATACGTTACCGCCGAGCTCTTCCAGTGTCTTGCGCATCATCGACAGCTCGACATCTTCCAGCGTGCTGCCGCTTGCAGCTTGCTGTCCGCCGCCGGACGCGAGCGCCATGGCACCAATGTCCTCCAGGAAGTCTTCCTGCATATGCTCCATCCCGATTTCCTGCTGGTCGCCGGCCATGATGATCGCCGTGCGGACCAGGCTCGCAAGCTGGCGGACATTGCCCGGCCACCTGTGGCGCTTGAATACCTGCATCAATTCGGGTGAAATGGTTCGCCGCACAGTACCCGGGTGGGCGGCTAGCAGTTTGTCGACCACCGTCTCGAGGTCGGTGCGCTCGCGCAGCGGCGGCAGCTTGATCACCAGGCCGTTCAAGCGGTAATACAGGTCCTCGCGAAAGGCATTTCTGGCGATTTGTTCGCGCAGATTACGGTTGGTCGCGCAGACCAGCGCGATGTTCAGCAGATAGGACTTGGTGCAGCCAAGCGGAGTGACGGTCCGCTCCTGGAGCACGCGCAACAGTCGCGCCTGGAGGTTCAGCGGCATGTCGCCGATTTCGTCGAGGAACAGCGTGCCGCCATTCGCCTGAAGAATCTTGCCGGCGCTGCCTTTCCTGCGGGCGCCGGTGAAAGCACCGTCTTCATAGCCGAACAGTTCAGACTCGATCAGTGTTTCCGGAATCGATGCGCAGTTGACTGCCACGAACGGCCCGCCGGCGTGCGGAGAATCATTGTGGATGGCCTGCGCTAGCAGTTCCTTGCCGGTGCCTGTCTCGCCGAGGATGAGGATAGGGATATCCCGGCCGATCACTTTTCCCACCTTGTCGATCACGCCTGCGATTTGCGGATCGCCGGTGTTCAGGTAATGCAGACTTGAAAATCGAAGCGATGCATTCGACGGACGCCGTGTCTCCAGCGCGGTGGACGCGGCCGTCTCCTGGATCGCGCCAGCCGGGATGCGTAGTTCGGCATGTGCATGAACGCGCAAGCCGTTGTACAGACATAACGTCAGCAGGCCCGGCGACAGCTTGCAATAGTGGTCGAACAGTTCGGAGAGCGGCAGGCCGAACAGCGAGCTGAAGGTGTGTGTTTCGAGCGCCGATCGCGGCAATCCGAACTGCCGCATCGCGCTATGGTTGGCCGACAAGAAGCGGCCGCCGGCGGTGAATGCCGCCGTGTTTTCCATCAATGTGCCGATGAATTCCGGCCGGCTGTGAAAATGGACCGTGATCGCATTCCGGAATGTCGTCGAGAACAACTGGTTTTCGATCATCTGCGCGGACAGGCGCACCAGCGCCATGGTGTGATGATGGAAACTGACATGGTCGCCGGCCACGCCGAGTATGCCGGCGATCCGCCGTTGATGGTCGAAGACCGGCACGGCGGAGCAGGTGAGGAAACGGTTTGCGGCGAGGTAGTGCTCATCAGCGTGCACTACCGTTGGTGCCTGCTCCACGATGGCTGTACCGATGGCATTCGTTCCCATGCTGCACTCCGACCATCGCACGCCGGGCTGCAATCCAATGCCGCTTGTCTTTTCCATAAAGTCGCGATCGCCGATGGCATGGAGCACAACGCCGGCGGGGCCGGTCAACACCACCATGCTGCCAGTGTTGGCGATCTGCTCGAAAAGCGTTTCCATCACGGGAATTGCATACGAGTGGAGCATGCTGTTTTTCTCGATGGCCTGCTTCAGGTCGATGGCGGGTGCAGCGCTGACTGAAGCTGGCGCAGACCTGGACAAGCCATATGCGGCAGACCGCTGATGTGCTTCCTCGATGGTTCGCTTGCGTCGATCATTCGGCGGGACGCAATGCGCGTCGGGGGCGATGCCCGCTCTCTGGGTTGTCAGCACTTCTACTCCTGTTGTCTCTTCACGAGTGCGCAGACCTCCGTCACTGGTGAGTACAAGACTGTATCACCTGTGTTGAGCAGAACAAAGTCACTGTGTGCGATAGCAACAAATAAGGCGTGTTTGCTGCACGTTACTGAATGTCGGTAGGTGCAAAGCTGTTATGTACTAGAGATAACAATGAATTGCGGCTGTAAGACAAACACTGTTGCGATATGCGCGCATGGTATTCGGCACGCAGAATCGAAGGACGGAAACGAAGCGCGGCGGCCGCGCGCGATGCAACCCGTTTCAAGGGCATGATCTACCCCGAGCGCATCTGGAAGGACTTCAAGCTCGCCTACCAGTTGCCGGAGCGCTTCTTGATTCCCGCGGCACCGGACAGCACGTCCTGGGTCGGCATCTGGAAGCAGCGCTGGTGGGAATTGGCCGTCATCGTGGCCGGCATCACTGTCTTGTTCATTGCGCTGGCCAGGCAACAAGCCCTGACCGACCAGTCGCTGTTCCATGCGGGCAGCGACAACTCAACTTCCACGCGCGATCGGGCCGAAACGGGTTTGCTTCAAGTCACGGGCGGCATTCAGCATGCGCGACACCCAGCGAGCACCAGCATTGTCATGCTCCTGCCGGTCGGCGATATCGAGCAGCCGGAATTTCAGCGCCCTGCGGTGCCCTTCGAATGCGATCCGGAGCGCGCTGCCGGCGTGGCGCAGCATGGTTGCACGGGAGCGGTAGACCGTCAGCTCGTCGTAATCATTCCTGACGCCGAGGAATGCATACTTGTAGTCGAAGCGTCCCCACATGAAATGCAACTCCCTGGCGCCGCGGCGGATCGCTTCGCAGATGGTGAGGTAACAGCACAGTGTACCGAGACGGAAGTCGTCGTACTCCGGGTTGTGCGCGCTGATGTGCATGAAGATGTTGTCGCCGACGCGGCTGCAAATCGATCCGGCGACGACCTTACCGTCGATGCTCATGATGAAGGCAATGCCGCACAATTGCATGAGGCGGGTCAGACGCAGCGTTTCGTCCTCGTCGATTTCGGAGACCTTGTTCTTCAGCCGCATGCGCGCACGATTCAAGGCGATCACCTCGCGCACATGCTGCTCGGTCACCTCGGCGTTCAGGTAGACGGAGCAGGCGAGCGACGGATGGCTGCGCTTGATGCGGTTGCTGTGCTTCTTGATGTTCTTGCGTGTCGCCTTGCCGAGCATGCCAAGGTAGTCCTCCTCCGTGGCAGGAAGGCTGACGACGATGTCCTCGGTGCGATAAAAGCGCTGGATGGGAAACGCCAACCGCTTCAGGTCGCTGCGCAGTGCGCCGAAGCTGACGACATCGACTTCCGGAAAGCTGTCGAACAGGTAGCGCACGAAGCGATCGATTTCCCCTGCATCCAGCCAGATCTGCTCGTTCAGCACCTGCGCCCTGCGCCCGTTGACGCGAAACACCAGCGCCGCGACGGTCTTGTCGTTTTTCTGCGCCACATAGGTATAGGTGCCTGGATCGACATTGCCGTAAACGGTGAACTGCGCCAGCGACGAATAGATGTGCGCATAGAGCGTGGCCAGTTTTGATTCGATGAAGGGTGGGATGGACTGTTCGTAGAGGGTGATGCTGACCTTCTCGTTGATGTTTTCTCGGTCCATGTGTCTCCTGATCGTCCGGTCGTGCGATGCACTGTGTTTTTCGGATGGACGAACAGGAATGTTGAAAGTTCAGCGCGCGGCCGCGCTTTCCGCCGGTTTTTTGTGTGTGCTCAAATGGAATTGCCGCGCGATATCGCGACGGCAGTCGCCGGCGATTCAGCGCCCGGCGGCGGTGATCCGCGCGCCGTCGCTGAGCTGATTGCTCGGATAGCGAATCACCCGCGCGCCGGGGGCGAGGCCGGACAGGATCTGCACCTCGTCCTGGTTGCGCTGGCCGACCGTCACCGCGCGCTCTTTCGCCCGGCCATTCTCCACCACGAACACATGCCACTCCTCGCCGACGCGGAACAGGCTGCTGGCCGGAAGTTTTGTCACCTTGTCGCCCTGCCAGATGACAATGCGCGCCTCGATGCGATAACCATCCCCCAGCGGCCCGAGCGGGTCGACCGGATCCGCGATGATATTCACACGCTGTTCTTCGACACCGAGCGCGGAAATCTTGGTGAAGGCGACCGGCTCGACCAGACGCACGCGGGCGCGCAATGCCTTGCCGCCGCCCCAGCCTTCGAGCAGCATGAGATCGCCGGCATGGATCTTCACGGCATCAGTGGAGAGCACGTCCACCACGATTTCGTAGCGCGTCGGATCACCGATGGTGACCAGGGGCGATCCGGCGTTGATTGTTCGTTCGCTTTTTTCGTGGACTTTCAGTACATAGCCGCCGACCGGCGCAGTCAGCCGGAGTTCGCGTTTGCCGCCCTTGGTCGGACGCTCGTCCGCCAGCAGGGCGGCCTCGGCGGCCTTGACATCGGCTGCGGCCGCCTGCTGGCGGGATTTGGCCGCATCCCACTCGGCGCGGCTGGTGCGTTCGGCAGTCAGGGCTTTCTCGACAGCCTGGGGGGAAACGAAATTGTCGTTGACCAGGCGCTCGACCCGGGCTCGCTCATTGGTGGCGAACTGCATGTCGGTCTGCGCCCGGTCGGCACGCAGCGCGGCCTCCCGTGCCAGCGCCTTTGCCGCGTCCAGTCGCGCGACGGCTTCCCGCCTTTGCCGCTCATCCATGGGCAAGGGGCTCAGCGTGGCGACCTCCTGGCCTTGCGCGACCGGATCGCCGTCATGCAATTCGATGCGCGCGATCTCGGCCGCAACCGGCGCCGCGACCACATATTTGTCATGGACGCGCACCTGGCCCTGATTGTTCACCGTCACCTGCAGCGGCCCGGACTCGACGGCGGCGATTTCCATGACCAGCGGTTCGGGGGCGAACAAGTACCACGCGACCAAGACGGCGGCAACAAGGCCCAGCAGACCGAGTGTCCACCTGCGGGAGGCTTTCTTCACGCTCCTGGCATTCTTCGTTTCTGTATGGCTATCCATGTTCGACGGTTTATTCACGTGTCTTGAGTACTTCGATCAAATCGAGCTTGTGCACCTTGCGCCACACCAGGTAACCCGATGCCGTCGCCGACAGCAGGACAACACCGATCGAAAGCAGGAAGGTGCGTGTGCTGATGACGAGCGGAATGCGGAACAAATCCTGGCTCAGCAGTTGCGACAGCAGTGCCGACAAGCCATAGCCGAGCAGGCATCCCAGCGGAACGGCTACCAGGGTCAGCAAACCTTGTTCGCTCAGCAGCATGCGCGCGACTTCGGCCCTCGTAAAGCCGAGGATGCGCAGGCTGGCCAGCTCGACGGCATGCTCCGACAGGGCGATGCGCGCCGAGTTATACACCACGCCAAGTGCGATGACGCAGGCGAACACGACGATCACGATGGTGTTCATGCGCATGTTTTCCGCAATGGTCGACAGGAAGCTCTGCAGGGTGGCTTCCCGCAGGTTGATGCTGCGAACGGCCGGGATTGACTTGAGGGTGCGGTAGAGCACGCTCTGATATTTCGGATCGACCGCGATGAAGGCGCCTGTGATGGTCTCCGGCTCCGACATGGCCCTGGCCAGGGCCGCGTTGTCCATGTAGGCAAAGGTGCCGATCGGCTCATCCACGATCTTCGCCAAGGGCAGGGAAATGGTTTGCCGCTGCCCCGTCATCACTTCGACGCTCACGGCGTCGCCGGGCCTGACCTTCAGCGTCTCGGCAAGTTTTTTCGACAGGACGACGCCTTCCTGCGGCAGATCGACCGGGCGCTCCTGTTCGTCCAGCACCATGCGCAGGTTGCGCGATGGCCCCAGGCCGATGATGGCTGTCTTCTTGACACGATGCCGGAATCGCATTTTCACGGGTGTGCTGTTGTAGGGCTCCACGCGCAGCACGCCCGGCAGCGACGCCAGATTGTGCGCCGCCGACATGTCGCGCACTTCATTGAATGCCACCGTCACGTCATCGCGCTGCGCGGTGCGGAACTGGATGCGGATGATTTCATCCAGCGCGTCGAAGGTGTACTGGCCGACGATCATGAGCGATACCGCCAGTGCCAGGCCGAGTATCGAGAGCAGGGCCTTGGCGGGATTGCGTTCCAGATTGCGCATGATGATGCGCACCGTGAGCGGCATGAAGCGTTGCAGGCCAAGCCGCTCCAGCGGGCCGGGGCGGAAGTGCGCCGGGGCCTCTGGCCGCATGGCCTCGGCAGGCGCCATCCTCACCACGCGCGCCACGGCAAGCGCCGCGCCGACAAATGCCGACAGCGCGGTAACCACGAGCGAAACACTGATCGCGAAGCCGGACAGGACAAAATTCATGCTCGGGAAATGATAGAAGCGCGCATACAGTTCCGCCAGGCCGTTGCCCAGCCATTCCCCGAGCGCAATCCCGAGTACGCCGCCGATCATCACCGTCAGCAGCGCGAACTTCAGGTAATGCATGGCCACCGACACGCTGCCGTAGCCGAAGCTCTTGAGCAGGGCAATCTGCGCGCGCTGCAAGGCCGTGATCCGCAGCAGCACGTTGTGAATCAGGAAGGCGGCGACGCCAAGGAAAATGCCCGGAATGATGCTGCCGCTGACCCGCACCTGCGTCAGCTCGCTGTCGATGAAACTGTGCGACACCTGCTCCTTGCGCCCGTACGCGCCGAGCGATCCGTAGGGTGCCAGCAGCTTGTCCAGCTCGTCGATGACCCGCTGTTCGCTGGCATGCGGCGCCAGGATGACCGCCAGGTCGTTGAAGCTGTCGCGCATGTTCAGCGCGCCGGCCAGGGCTTCCCGCGCCATCCACATCACGCCGAATCGGCGGTTGTCCGGAAAGCTGTTGCCCCGGATTTCATTCAGGTATTCCGGGGAGATCGCAATGCCGACAATATGCAGTCGCTCCTTGCGGCCGTTGATGATGGCGCTCAGGCTGTCGCCGGGCAGCAAGTGGTTTGCCTGGGAAAAGGCTTCGCTGATCAGCACTTCGTACAGGCTTCCTGCCTCGGGCAGGCGGCCAGTGCGCAAATGCACACGGTTCAGTCCGCTGCCCGGACGTTCGGGCAGCGACACCAGAAGGCCGGCCGCCGGCTCGTCGAGGCCCGGCACATCGAGCGATGCATCGAACACCACGCGGCCATCGGCCTCATTGATGCCGGGGATTTCACGCACGCGGTCGAGCAAGGTCAGCGGCGCGTTCTTCACCGAGACGAACACATCGGCAAAACGGTAGTGCTCGTAATACGAAGCCTGCGCCGAGAGCAGGGCTTCGTAGGAGCCGCGCATCGTCACCAGCGTGGCGATGCCGCACATGGCAACCAGTGCAATCGCCAATGCCTGGCCGCGCATGCGCCAGAGGTCGCGCAGCAGCTTCAGGTCCATCGGATGCAGGGCAAGGCTCACCATTCGATCTCCGCCGGGGAAATGCGGTGCGCATTGCTTTCCACCCGCGTGATGTGGCCGCTACTGATATAGATGACCCGGTCCGCCATGCCCGCGATCGCGGCGTTATGCGTGATGACGGCAACGGTGGTGCCCAGTACGCGGTTGATGTGATCGAGCACCTCGAGCACAAGCTTGCCGGTGCGGAAATCCAGCGCGCCTGTCGGCTCGTCGCACAACAGGATGTCGGGCTGCTTGGCAATCGCGCGGGCGATGGCGACGCGCTGCTGTTCGCCGCCCGACAGTTGCGCGGGGAAATGATCGATGCGATCGCCCAGGCCGACCAGCTTCAAGGCCTCGACCGGGTCCATCGGGTGCTCGCTGATTTCCGTGACCAGTTGCACGTTTTCGCGTGCGGTCAGGCTGGGGATCAGGTTATAGAACTGGAACACGAAGCCGACATGCTCGCGCCGGAAGCTCGTCAGCGCCGTATCGCCGGCATTGGTCAGCTCATGATCGAGATAGCGGATCGTCCCCGCGCTCGGCGTATCCATGCCGCCGAGAATGTTGAGCAGGGTGGATTTGCCGCTGCCGGATGCGCCGAGAATCACCACGAACTCTCCCTGATACAGATCAAGGTCGACGTCCTTGAGCGCGACGACCTCGACCTCGCCCATGGTGTATGTCCGGGCAAGGTCGCGCAGGACGAACACGGGCTGACGCTCGGCAGGCGGTGAGGGCGGCGGCGTTGCATCGCCGGCTGCCGGAGACGGTGGCGCAGGCATGGAGGAGGTATTTGACGGTGATGCGCACTACCGTAATCGCTGCGGCTCCATATTTTATTGATGTAGGTCAACGGCAGCCAAATGCTTCGCGCAAGGCGGGTGACACGAATTGGAGCAGTGCATGTTCGCAATCTGCTCCATGACGGAACACCGGTCCTGCATCGTGCCGCCTTGCACAGTGCCGCATTCCCGATCGGCATGGCGTCTTTCCTAGGGAAGGCGCCATGCGAGAGCGCGAATTGCATCGGCTGGCACGCCGATTGCGCAATGCTTCACGTGCCTGGAGCACCCATTGTCACAAACAGCGACCCATCATCACTTAGGAGGAAGACATGAATCTGGCCGACATCAGCAAACTTGGTATCAAGAATCCGTACAAGCAGCGTTACGACAACTTCATCGGCGGCAAGTTCGTCGCGCCGGTAGGCGGCCAATATTTCGAGAACATCAGCCCGATCATTGGTCAGGCATTCTGCGAAGTCGCCCGCTCGACGGCGGAAGACATCGAACTTGCACTTGACGCTGCGCACGCGGCAAAGTCCGCCTGGGGCAAGACCTCGCAAACCGAACGCGCCAACATCCTGAACAAGATCGCGGACCGCATGGAAGCCAACCTGCAATTGCTGGCAACCGCGGAAACCATCGACAACGGCAAGCCGATCCGCGAAACCATGGCCGCCGACATTCCGCTGGCCATCGACCATTTCCGCTACTTCGCCGGCTGCATTCGCGCACAGGAAGGCTCCGTGTCGCCGATCGATGCGGAAACCTATGCCTATCATTACCATGAGCCGCTGGGCGTGGTCGGTCAGATCATTCCCTGGAACTTCCCGATCCTGATGGCTGCATGGAAGGTCGCTCCGGCACTGGCCGCGGGCAACTGCATCGTGCTGAAGCCGGCCGAACAGACACCGGTCTCGATCCTGGTGCTGGCCGAACTGATCCAGGACCTGTTGCCGCCCGGCGTGCTGAACATCGTCAACGGCTTCGGCCTTGAAGCCGGCAAGCCGCTCGCCAGCAACAAGCGCATGGCCAAGATCGCGTTCACCGGCGAAACCGGCACTGGCCGCCTGATCATGCAATACGCTGCGCAGAACATCATTCCCGTCACGCTGGAACTCGGCGGCAAGTCCCCGAATATCTTCTTTGCCGACGTGATGGACAAGGACGACGACTACTTCGACAAGTGCCTCGAAGGCTTCGCCATGTTCGCGTTGAACCAGGGTGAAGTGTGCACCTGCCCGTCGCGCGTGCTGATCCAGGAATCGATCTATGACAAGTTCATGGAACGCGCCGTAAAGCGCGTGGCCGCCATCAAGCAGGGCAACCCGCTCGACAGCACGACCATGATCGGTGCGCAGGCTTCGCAGGAACAGATGGAGAAGATCCTGTCCTACCTCGATATCGGTCGTCAGGAAGGCGCCAAGGTGCTGATCGGCGGCGAGCAGAACAAGCTGGGCGGCGACCTCGCCGGTGGTTACTATGTGAAGCCGACGATCTTCGCGGGTCACAACAAGATGCGCATCTTCCAGGAAGAAATCTTCGGGCCGGTGGTATCGGTCACGACCTTCAAGGATGAAGAGGACGCGCTGGCGATTGCCAACGACACGCTGTACGGTCTTGGCGCCGGCTTGTGGACCCGTGATGGCGCGCGCGCCTTCCGCATGGGCCGCGCCATCCAGGCTGGCCGCGTGTGGACCAACTGCTACCACCTGTATCCGGCGCACGCAGCATTCGGCGGCTACAAGCAGTCCGGTATCGGTCGCGAGACGCACAAGATGATGCTGGATCACTATCAGCAAACCAAGAACCTGTTGGTGAGCTACAGCCCGAAGGCGCTCGGCTTCTTCTGAGCGTTGCAGTAAACGGTAAAGCGGGTGCGCCCGCTTTACCGGCGATTATCCATGTATGTGCGAGGAACAACGATGCAGCAAACCATTCCACGCGTGATCGCCACCGAAGCGGCAACGGTATTCATCACTGCGCTTCGCGAAGAGCACGGTCCACTGATGTTCTTTCAATCCGGCGGTTGTTGCGACGGCAGCGCACCGATGTGCTACGCGCTGGGCGATTTCGATGTGAGCGATTCGGATGTCTTTCTGGGCACGATTGTCGATGCGCCGTTCTACATGGGCAGCGAGCAGTTCGAATACTGGAGGCATACGCAACTCATCATCGACGTGGTAGACGGCAACGGCGGCATGTTCTCGCTCGATAATGGAACCGGCAAGCGCTTTCTAACGCGTTCGCGCCTGTTTACGGATGAGGAGTGTCAGGCCCTGGGAGCCTGAACGGTCCCCTAGCTGCGCATATTCAGCTTGCGGTAAATGGTATTGCGCGAGACGCCAAGCGTCTTTGCCGCCGCGGAGACGTTCCCGTCATGTGCGGCGAGCGTGCTGCGGATCAGCGATACCTCGGCATCCGCGAGGCGCGCGCGTCCCGGCGCAGCTGGCGCGGCGCTGCAGTGTGCCTCGCCGACATCATCGAGAAAATCGTCCGGCATGTGTTCGCGCCGGATCTCGCGTTCGTCGCCCGCCATCACGATGGCGGTGCGCAGCAGATTGGTCAACTGACGGAAATTTCCCGGCCAGCTGTGCTGCTTGAACATCTGCATGATGTCCGGCGACACCGTGTAATGCTCGCCGTTCGATTCGACCGCCAGCATCTTCTGAATCACGATTTCCAGGTCGGTGCGCTCACGCAGCGGCGGCAGTTTCACGACCAGTCCATTGAGCCGGTAGTACAGGTCTTCGCGGAAAGCGCTCTTCGCGATCTGGTCGCGCAAATTGCGATTGGTCGCGCAGATTACCGCGACGTTGACCGGAATCGATTTGGTGCTGCCCAGCGGCGTCACCATGCGCTCCTGCAGCACGCGCAGCAGCCGCGCCTGCAAGCCGAGCGGCATGTCGCCGATCTCGTCCAGGAACAGCGAGCCGCCATTGGCCTGCAGAATCTTGCCGATGCTGCCTTTCTTGCGTGCGCCGGTAAATGCGCCGTCTTCGTAGCCGAACAGTTCCGACTCGATCAGCGTCTCCGGTATCGATGCGCAGTTGACCGCGACGAAGGGATTGCCTGCGCGTGGCGAATCGTTGTGAATGGCTTGTGCTAGCAATTCCTTGCCGGTGCCGGTCTCGCCCATGATCAGGATGGGAATGTCGCGCCCGATCACTTTGCCGACCTTGTCGATCACGTTTGCGATCTGCGGGTCGCCGGTGTTCAGGTAGCGCAGGCTGGACAGGCGACGCGACTGCTGCGGCGTGTCGACGACGTGGCGCGGGCGCTCTGTTCCGCGTTCCTGCGTGGAGCTTGGTTCGCTCTGGAAGTAACTGTTCGACAGGCGCAACTCGGCGCGTCCATACACACGCACTCCGCTATGCAGACACATGTTCAGCAAGCCGGGAGCGGCGGTGCGGTAGTGATCGAACAGCGCGGACACCGGCAAGCCGAACAGCGAGCTGAAGGTGTGCGCCTTCAATGCCGCAAGCGACAAGCCGAGCTGGAACAGGCCGCTGCGGTTGGCCGACAGGAAGCGGCCGCCCGGCGTAAAGGAGGCGATGCCTTCCATCAGCGTGCCGATGAACTCGGGACGACTGTGGAAGTGCAGTGTAATCACATCCTGAAACACGGCGGAGAACAACTGGTTCTCGATCATCTGCGCCGACATGCGCACCAGGGCCATGGTGTGCTTGTGGAAGCTGTGCTGGTCACCACTGACGTCGAGCACGCCGATCACCTTGCCTTGATGATCGAAAATCGGCGCTGCCGAGCAGGTCAGGAAATGATTGGCGGTCAGGAAGTGCTGGTCCGCATGCACCAGTGCCGGCGCGCGTTCCGCGATGGCGGTACCGATGGCATTGGTGCCCTTGCTTTGCTCCGACCAGGCCGCGCCCGGCTGCAATGCCACACGGTTCGCCTTTTCCAGGAAATCGGCATCGCCGATCGAATGCACGATCAGGCCCGTCGCATCGGTCAGGATGACCATGTTGTGCGTGTTCACGATCTGCTCGTAGAGTGTTTCCATCACCGGCAGCGCATAAGTGTGCAGCACACGGTTCTGCTCAACCGCTTGCGAAAGCTCGGTGCGGCAGACAGGACTGAAGTCCGGTTTCGCATTGGGTGCGAGCCCGTACGCAGCGGAGCGCTGATGGGAATTCTGGATCATCGTGGACAAGAGATGGGCAGGATCCGTGCCATCTCCGATATGTTGTTTTTGCGGCAAGCCGCAAGCGGGAGGGAAGACGAGATGCTGACCTCCCTCGAGAAGTTTGTCATTCGAGTGCTGTTTCATCATGTCTCCACCACTGTCAATCTATCAGGGATTGATTCTGTCTTGAGGATCAGTCTATCACCGTATTCTGGTGTGCAAGTGCTCCAATTTGACACAGGTTTCAGACTGTTTCGAATTGACCGTCGTCGCAGCGCAACGGTATGATTGATTGCAAATAAAACGACCGTTCGGTTCACCGCCGCATCATTGCCGATGCGCATGTTCCGCGCGTGGAGACAACCAGGAATCCATCACAATGAACAACACAAGCAGCACGGACCGCACGGGGTTTTCCGCGCCTCGCCTCGAAGCAATCAGCAAGCGTATCCAGGCCGATATCGACGCCAAACTCATTCCCGGCGCAGTCATGCTGATCGCCCGCGATGGCAAGATCGCCTACGAACAGGCGCTCGGCGTGCAAGACCCATCGACGGGTGCGCCGATGGCGCTCGACACGATCTTCCGTATCTATTCCATGACAAAGCCGATCGTTTCGGTCGGCATCATGATGCTGGTGGAGCAGGGCCGGCTGCTGTTGAGCGATCCTGTCTCGATGCACATCCCTGAACTGCGGAATCTGAAGGTCGGTGTTGAAACGCTGGATGCGAAAGGCAAGCGCATTCTGGAGCTGACACCGACGCTGCAGCCGATGACCGTGCAGGATCTGATGCGTCACACCTCCGGGCTGACCTACGGCATCTTCGGTGAATCGCTGGTGAAGGATGAATACCGCAATTCCGGCCTCGGCAGTCCGCGCGCGACCAGCGATGAATTCATCAGGACACTCGCGCAATTGCCGCTGGCGTATCAACCGGGCACGGTGTGGGAGTACAGCCATGCAACCGATGTGCTGGGCGTGTTGCTGGAACGCTTGTCCGGCATGTCACTGGATGAATTCCTCGCCGAGCGCATTCTGAAGCCGCTCGGCATGCACGAGACCGGTTTCTGGGTGGAACCCGACCAGCATCACCGGATCGCGGAACCGTTCGCAATCGATCCGGTCACCGGCACGTCGGTCAAACTTAACCAGCCGCGCCGGCGTCCGAATTTCCTCTCGGGTGGCGGCGGCATGATGTCGACCGTGCACGACTATCTGCGCTTTGCGCAAATGCTGCAGAACGAAGGCGAACTGGGCGGCGTGCGCATCCTGTCGCGCAAGATGCTGCGCTACATGGCGAGCGACCATCTCGCCGAACTGCCGCATGCGAAAAACGGCGCGAGCTATCTGCCGGGCGCCGGCTATGGTTTCGGTCTCGGCTTCGCGGTGCGTACCTCCGAAGGCAATGCCTTCATGCCGGGTTCGGTCGGCGACTTCACCTGGAGCGGTCTGGCCGGCACTTATTTCTGGATCGACCCGCGCGAGAACCTGCTTGCGATCTACCTGATGCAGGCGCCGGAGCAGCGCAACCATTATCGGCAACTGTTCCGCAATCTGGTGTACGCGGCGCTCGAATAGGGGCGCAAACTCGGCCGCACAACATCCTGCGGTGGCATAATCAAAGTCCCGCTTTGCTGCAAGCCGGAGTCATGCATGACCGATCATGTTGCCTTGGCGAATCAGGCCGCGCTCATCTCAGCGCTTGCAGCCTCTCTGTCGAAGCAATCGACTCGCTTCGCCTCGTTCGAGACGCATATCTCCCACGTGCTCGTCGCCGACGATGACGCCTACAAGTTCAAGAAAGCGGTTCGTTTCGATTTCCTCGATTTCTCCACGCTCGACGCCCGCCGCTTTTACTGCGAGGAAGAGCTGCGCCTGAACAAGAGGCTCGCGCCCGACATCTATCTCGACGTGGTAGCGGTCACGCTGGAGCATGGCACCCCGGTCTTCGGAGGCGCCGGCACGCCCGTCGAATATGCGGTCCGGATGCGCGCGTTCGAGCAGGAGGCGCTCTGGGACGAGCGTCTGCGCAAAGGGCGGCTGACCGGCGAGGAAGTCGATGCGCTGGCGGAGCTTCTCGCGCACTTTCACCAGGCGGCGGCGATTGCGCCCGTTTCCAGCCCCTGGGCCGGAAAGGAGGCGCTGGATGCGGTGGCGGACGAGACCCTCAATCAGATCGCGGCGTCGGTCCAGGATGAACAAGACAAGGAGAAAGTGGCGCGCTTGCTGCGATGGGAAGCGCAGCAGCGCATCCATTTGTCCGAGACATTCGCCGAACGCAAATCGCGCGGCATGATCCGGGAATGTCACGGCGATCTGCACAGCGGGAACATCCTCACGCGGGACGGCCGGGTCGAAGCCTTCGACTGCATCGAGTTCAGCGATCGACTCCGCTGGATCGACGTGATGAACGACATGGTCTTCGTTGGCATGGATTTGCGTTTTCGGCAGCATCCCGAACTGGCCGCACGTTTTCTGAATCGATATCTGGAAGCGACCGGCGACTATCACGGATTGGCGGTGATGCACTATTACGAAGTGCATCGCGCACTGATACGTTGCAAGGTTGCCCTACTGCGCGCAGCGCAAGAGGACGTCGACAAAGAAGAATTGCGCGCTCGCAGGCAGCAGGGCAGGGACTATCTGGCATTTGCCTGCGCGCGCATCGCACCTGTTCACCCGGCAATCATGATCACGCATGGCTTTTCCGGATGCGGAAAGTCGACCGTGGCGAGACAGCTCGTCGAGGCGTGTGATGCGATCCAGTTGCGTTCGGACGTCGAGCGCAAGCGCATGCGCGGACTGGCGCCGTCAACACGCGGAGAAGCCGGCTTGTATGAACGTAGCGTGACGCAGCAAACCTATGAGCAGCTCGCCGCGCTCGCGAGGCAGGTCGCGTCATCCGGCGCACGCGTCATCGTCGATGCCACTTTTCTGAAGCGCGAACAACGGATGCGTTTCCAGCGACTGACGGAAGAGCTGGAGATACCGTTTCTGATACTCGATATCCGCGCACCCGAATCCGTCATGAAATCGCGCATTGCCGAACGCGAGCAGCGGAACATGGATGCATCGGACGCCGGATTGGCCGTGCTGGAAGCGCAGCTCGCCAGCCATGAGCCTCTCACCGCGGACGAATTGACGCAGACCATCGTCATCGATTCCGAACGCGCGCTGGATCGCAGTACAGTCGACGAGATGCGCACGCGGCTCATGCGATGAACTGACGGTATCGCGCGACCGCAACACGTTGAAAGAACGCCGCGCATCGCTCCCGGCGAGTTGATTGTCGCGAGGAAAGATCAGCGATCAGCGAAAGACCGTCACCGGCACCGTCGAACCGGCGATCACTTTCTGCGTTTCGCTTCCCGCGAACAGTTTGCTCAATCCCTTGCGGCCATGCGATCCCATGAAGATGGCATCGCAGTGCAGCCGCTGCGCGGCGTCGATGATTTCTTCATGCGGATCGTCGGACTGTTCCACCAGCGTTTCGCACGGCACACCGGCAGCGGTCGCCGTGGCTGCGACAAGCGCGACATGCTCCCTGGCGAGCTCGAGTGCCCTCTGTTCATAGGCTTGCGAGCCGCCGCAGTAGGCGCTGTCCGAGATAGGCGGAAACGGGTAGGGCTCGGCGACCGCGAGGCCGATCACCTTGCCGCCGGTCTGGCGCGCGAAGTCGACGGCTGCATGGATGGCCTTTTCCGAATGGGGCGAGCCATCGGTTGGAACAAGAATCGTTTTGAACATGACATTCTTCCTTTGTTGATGCACTGCTGCCGCGCGAGGAGTGTCCAGTTTCGCTGTCCGGCAGTACGCGTTTTGACGACCCTTGGCTTTCCTTGACTCAGATCAAACCATTCACCGCAAAGAACACGGCGCGGCGGCGCTGCACGCTTGAACCAGATTGGATTTTACCTAAAATGACCATAGGCCGATCAAGGGTTTTCCTTGAAAACATCGGCAACTGCGAAAGCGAACATGTTCAAGAAAATTCTCGTGCCCACTGACGGATCTCCTCTGTCGGACAAGGCGATTACTGCCGCCATCGAATTCGCCAGGACCACTGACGGAAACATTGTCGGCATATGCGTCAGCGAACCTTACCCGCTGTCGCCGATGTCCGAGATGGCGTTCTCGAACGAGCGCGAAGTCTACGAAGAAAGATCGCGTGACGTAGCGCGACAGCATGTCGAAAAGATCGCTGCGGCAGCACGCGCTCAGAACGTGCCCTGCGAAACCCTGGTTTCGGAATCGTTTGCGCCCTATGAAGAAATCATCAAGGCTGCCAACAAATGCAATTGCGATGTCATCTTCATGGCGTCGCACGGACGCAAGGGATTGAGCAAGCTGTTTCTCGGCAGCGAAACGCACAAGGTGCTGGTCAACTCGGCGATTCCGGTTCTGGTTTTCCGTTAAACGAGGCATTCCATGGAAACAATTAGATGGTCGCCGGAAATGTCACTGGGCGTGCCGGCACTTGATATCGCACATCAGGAATTCCTGCAGGACCTGATGCAACTCGACAGTATCGAGGACGAGCGATTCGGGCCGGCGTTCCACGCCCTGGTGGCGAAGATCGAGACTGACTTCCACGAAGAGGAGCAAATGATGGAAGACCTCGATTATCCCGGCATACGAGCCCATTGCGAACAGCATGCGCGGGTTCTGAGCGCGCTGCACCATATCGAGCCGCGGGTGATGGAAGGCGATATCGCGCTGGGACGCGACGCCATTGGCCTGCTGCCGCAGTGGTTCACGCTGCATCTCGCGACTATGGATACGGCGCTGGCGTTTGCTGCGGAACTCGATAGCGAGGAGAGGGGAAAGGTGCCTGGCACGGCACGACAATGAGGTCATGACGGACACCTTTGGGGATAAAAAACGGGCCTGCCGCGGTCCCTTCACACCGGCATCATCGTGCGCTCAAGGATCGAGGCAGCGCGCGGATCTTTTGGCTTCTGAAACAGGAGGTTAATCATGGCAAGGAATTTGATGCACTTCGATCCGTTCGGAGAAGTCGCTCGCTTCGAGCCATTCGGTCGTATCGGTGATTTTTTCAAGGATTTCAATCTTGCACCTGCATTGCGCGCGTATGAAGCGGAACCGCGCATCAAGATGGATTTGGTCGAAAAGGACAAGGAATACATGGTGAAGGCGGAAATTCCCGGCGTGAAGAAGGAAGACATCAAGATTGATGTCAACGGAAGCCAGGTCACCATCTCCGCAGAAACGAAGCGGGAAAAGGAAGAAAAGGAAGGCGAGACCGTGGTGCGCAGCGAACGCTATTACGGACAGCAATACCGCAGCTTTACGCTGGCGCATGACATTGACGACGAAAAAGTAGTCGCCCGGTATCAGGACGGCGTGCTGGAGATCGTCCTGCCGAAAAAAGCGGCCAGTGTCAGCAAGAAGATCACGGTCAGTTAAACACATACGGCACGGCGAATCCATGGACAGGAACATGGATCCGCGGCCGAAACATCGCCGCCGCGGCGGCCTTTGATAAGGAAAGGGAAACATGATTCTGAAGTCACCTGGCGCAGCACACGCGTGCAGACGAGGAGAAACCGCGCGCTGCATTCGTGCGCTGACCTGGCTGATGATTTGCGCATTGCCCGCGGCGCATGCACTCGCATCGGATGGAGGCATCTACGTTGCCGGCCAGGGGACATCAATCGACCAGACTTTCAAGCAGGCGCTCGCCGACAGTTCCGGCCAGCCGACGGATCGCTTCTGGGTAGTTGTCGCCGGCAGCAATGTCCGGCAGCTTGCGCGAGGCGGCGCGAACAAGGACGTGCTGGCCTGGGTGCAGCGCGTGCGCGAACGTGGCGGCATGGTGTATGTCTGCCGCGCCGATCTCGCGCGTGAGGGCGTGAAGGAAGACGAACTGCTCGACGGTGTCGCTGAAATCTACGGTTACGGCAAGAAGGATTGGGCCGGACTGCTGCCGGCGCGCAAGGAAGGCATCGTACTGCCGGACAGCATGCGGCACAGCCAGTTGATCCTGAAAACCTGCATGGGAGATGACATATCCGTGGAGTAGTTCCGAACCATGATCGAAGAGGGAAGGAGACAAACATGTTCAAGCATATTTTGTTACCGACCGACGGTTCCGAGGCATCGGAAGACGCGATCAAGAAGTGCATACAGTTCGCCAAGGACATTGGCGCCAAAGTGACCGGTTTTCATGTGACGCCGCAATATCACCTGTTCACCTATCAGGCGGAAATGCTGGAGGACACCAAGGAGCAATTCATGCAGGCGGCCAAGGTCCATGCGGCCACCTACCTGGCGGTGATCGAGGATGCCGCGCGCCAGGCCGGAGTTCCGTGTGCGGTCGCTTATGTGTCCAGCGATCACCCCTATGAAGCGATTATCGACGGGGCGAAGGAACACCACTGCGACCTGATCGCGATGGCTTCCCATGGGAGGAAGGGCGTCAAGGGCATCTTGATGGGGAGCGAGACGCACAAGGTGCTGACGCACAGCCAGATACCGGTGCTGGTCTATCGCTAGTAAGGAGACGAGGAGCGGGATGGAAATCGAAGACGCAATAGAATCCGGGCAATCGGGAATCTGTACCATAGAAGAGATTGCAAAGGCTTCCGGCCTCTCGCTGGCCGAAGTACAGGCGCTTGTCGACTTCGGCCTCCTCGTGCCTTTGGACGAGTTGATCGAACCGGCGCGATTTCACAAGGACTATGTGCGCACCGCAGTCGTCGCGCGGAGGCTGCGCGACGACTTCGAACTGGACGCACGCGGCGTTGCGGTCGCACTCATGCTGATGCGGCGCATCGACGCCCTCGAAGAAGAACTGCGCACCAGGCGATGACACTTTTTTACAACACAGAGTAACTGACTGTGAATTGAACAGTGTCGGTATATGTCCGAAAACCGGACGTTTCGGAAAACAATATCTGCCCTGCGCTGATTCATGCTCCGGCGCACCGCGCCTGGTTTCCCCGCGCATCATTGGAAGCCGGTCTGAAATTTCCGATGGCAATTTGCAAACGCTTCGACGCACGCTCATTTGCTTTCTCTACGGGTAATCGCCCAGTTCCTGAACAGTTCCCTGGATGTCCGATTATTGACCTGACTGCAAGTCAAAGTCTTCCGCTACACTCCCGTTGCTGGGGTGTATGGCAAGGGAGCTTTCGTCTACATCCACAATTATTCGACCGGATGCCATCAAAGTCCGGCAGACAGGTTCCCGAAATGCCAGGAAATTGGATCGGGAGACAAGGCAATGAATCTACGTACGGTGAAAATCGGTACGAGGCTGGCGATCGGCTTCGGCATTATTCTGGTGCTGGTCGTTTGCGTGCTGCTCGCGGATATCGTGATCAGTGCAAACGGACGGAAATCCCAAAGCGAGGGACTGAAGTACGCGAACGCGAAAGCGGTCGTCGCCAACGTCATGCGCAGCGCTGTGCTGGAAGGCGGCATCGCGATGCGCAACGTCGGGCTGCAATACAGCACGCCCGACATGCTGCGCGAGGAAGCCAAGCTGCAAGTGCAGCGCAAGCGCTTCAAGGAGGCGGAGGACAAACTGCTCTCCATGGGCCTGAGCGGCGATGAGAAGGCGATCGTCGCCCGCATCGCGGACCTGAACAAAAAGACCGAAGCGCCGTTCGCTGAAGCGATACAGCGTGTCAAGGACTATGCGAACGAATCCGCCGGCAAGCTGATTTCATCGCAGATCGATCCGCTCAACCAGCAGGCGATCGCGGAAATCGACAAGCTGGTCGGCATGCAGCAGAAGGCTGTCGATCAATTGCTGGAAGACGGCGAAGAGGCCGGCCATCGCCTCACGCTGCTTCTGCTTGCGATGGGCGTGATCACCTTCGTCACGGGCGGCATGCTGTCCGTGATCACCACCCGCAGCATCACTGTTCCCTTGCAGGACGCAGTCGGTATTGCGAAACGCGTTGCCGCCGGCAAGCTCGGCGCGCAGATCACCATCAGCGGCAAGGATGAAACCAGCGAGCTGCTGCGCGCCTTGCGTGAGATGGATGAAAGCCTGTCGACCATCGTGCGGCAGGTTCGCACCGGCACCGATCAGATCGGCACGGCATCCGGAGAAATTTCAACAGGCAATACAGACCTGTCGGCGCGCACCGAATCCCAGGCAAGTGCGCTGGAAGAAACCGCGTCTTCGATGGAGCAACTTACCGACACGGTTCGTCACAATGCCGAGAACGCGCAGCAGGCGAATCGCCTCGTGAAGTCGGCATCGGAGTCGGCCGTCAAGGGCGGCGTCGTGGTCAGCCAGGTGGTCGACACCATGGGCTCGATCAAGGAAAGTTCGCGCAAGATCGTCGACATCATCGGCGTGATCGACGACATCGCCTTTCAGACCAACATCCTCGCCCTGAATGCCGCGGTGGAAGCGGCGCGTGCCGGCGAGCAGGGGCGCGGTTTCGCCGTAGTCGCGACGGAGGTGCGCACGCTGGCGCAACGAAGCGCGCAGGCAGCGCGGGAAATCAAGGATCTGATCGGCGACTCGGTCAGGAAGGTCGAGAGCGGTAATGCGCTGGTCGATGATGCGGGCAGGCAGATGGAAGAAATCGTCGCCGCCGTCAAGCATGTGGCCGACATCATGAACGAGATCACCGACGCCAGTCAGGACCAGAGCGCCGGCATTGAAGAGATCAATCGCGCGATTGCAACCATGGACGAGATGACGCAGCACAATGCCGCACTGGTGCAGCAGGCCGCAGCGGCTGCCGCCGCAATGCAGGCGCAGGCGACGGACCTGGCGCAAGCGGTCGCTGCCTTTGACCTCGGCGCCATCCTTCCACGCGACAGAACGGAATCGCCGAAGGTCCTGACGTTGAAACCGGCGATCCCGCCCGCGCCGTTGAGGATGGCACTCGGGATGAAGAGGCTTTAGCGCAGGCGTGCGGCGCTTAATTCATCCAGGTTCAGTGCGAAATCCATGATGTGCTGCGGTATCGGCGCGCCGCGCAACAGTGCGGCGTAAGCTTCTCCCGCCGCGGCGGAAGACTGGATGCCATAGCCGCCTTGCCCCGCCGCCCAGAAGAAACCGGGCACGGACGGATCGAAGCCGCCGACAAAACTTCCGTCGGGCACGAAGGAGCGCAGCCCGGCCCACACGTTTTTCGGCCGGCGGATGGTCAGGGTCGTCATGGTTTCGATGCGATCGATGGCCATTGCGATGTCCAGCTCCTCGGCCTGCACGTCGTGCGGCTCGACCGGATCGGCATTGGCCGGTGAACCGAGCAGCACGCCGGCATCGGGCTTCACGTAATACGATTCGTCCACGCCGATAAACATCGGCCACGCGGTGACATCGACATCGGGCGGAGGCAGGAAGGTGAACGCCGAGCGCCGCATCGGCACCAGGCCGATGGAAGCCGCGCCGGCCATCGCGCCAATGACATCGCACCATGCGCCCGCCGCGTTGACCACAAGCGGTGCTTCAAACACTTGTCCGCCGGCGCTCACGCGCCATGCGCCGTTCGCGTATTCCATCGCTGTCACCTGCGTGTCGCAGGCCAGCATGCCGCCGGCGGCGCGCATGCCGCGCAAATATCCCTGATGCAGGGCATGCACGTCGATATCCGCTGCATCCGGCTCATACACCGCGCCCAGCACGCGTTCACGGCGCAACACCGGCACCAGATTGCAGGCACCGGCCGCGTCGAAGCGTTGCACGCGCTCGGACACGGAGCGCACGACCGCTTCGTGATGATCGAGCAGATCGGCCTGTCCCTCGGTCGCCACCATCAATGCGCCGCGTGGAGAAAGAATCGGGTGATCGGTGAAACCGGCCGGAGGATTGTCGAGAAAGGCGCGGCTGGCGCAGGTCAGCGCGCGGACCTGCGGCGGGCCGTAGCTTTCATAGAACAGGGCGGCAGAGCGGCCGGTGCTGTGATAGCCCGGCTGCGCCTCGCGCTCCAGCAGGATGACCTTCGCATGAGGTGCCAGCCAATACCCGATTGACGCGCCGGCGATGCCTGCGCCAATGATCAGGACGTCGCACTTCATCACGGTATTTGCCACTTCGGTCCTCCCTTCGTTTCGGAAGTGCATATTATCCGCCGCTCGCGGGAGGTCCGTGTATTGGTTGGAGGCAAAAGAAACCCGTGATGCTGCTGCGCAGGGTGGTTTTTGTTTGATTATTCCTGAATTGGAAATAATTATTTGTATTAAATGCTATTTATTGTTGATATTTGAATGTATAGACTGTGCTTCATCGATGAGCACACAACACAAGTGCGACTCAGCGAGCTGGTTCAGACGGATCACCGATTCCTTCACCGCCGGACCGCACTTCACAGTCAACTGATTTTTATTGGAGAAAAAAATGAATGCCAAAAACCTGATCGCCGCCGCTGCCGTGTTCGCCATTACCGGTTCCGCTTTCGCTCAAGCCAGCAGCGAATACGTCGAATTCACCAACGTCGTTTCAACCAAGTCCCGTGCCGAAGTGCAGGCTGAACTGGCCCAGGCAAATGCGCAAGCTCGACTCGCCGGCAACACCGAGTACGTGGAATTCGGCAAGCTCGCTTCGGCAATGCCGCGCGCCCAAGTGCGCGCTGAACTGACCAGCGCACAAGCCACGGTGGGCAGCAGCCCGGAATACGTCGAGTTCAAGAATGTCGCTTCGAGCAAGACGCGCGCAGAAGTACGCAACGAGGTGCTGCAGGCCGCAGGCAGCGCACGCCAGGTCGTCGGCAGCTGAATGCCGCTGACGCGCAACGCAAGGCATCTCACCATGCCAGCCGTGAAACCGGCTGGCATGTTTGTTGTTACGGGCCTCATTGATGCTGCGTGCATTCGCTGCCGACCGCTTCGCGGATGATCTCCGCCAGCCGGCGTGTCCCTGGCCCGGCACTGTCGGCATCGGCAAGCACGAGGTAGAGCTCAGCAAACCGTTCCCCGCCGTCGCGCATCGGCAATGGTTTGAGTGAGCCGTCGCGCAACTCATTGCGGATTTTTTCTTCCGCGAACCACGCAAAGCCGTAGGCCATGCGCACGGCTTCGATCGAGGTTGTGATGTGGCTGACGGTCCATCGTTGCGTGGTATCGATCGAGGCCACCCGCGTACTGCGCCGGCTGCCGGACTCCCGCACCACCAGGTGACGGTGCTTGCGCAGATCCTCGATCGTCACATCTCGGCCGAGCTGATGCAGCGGATGGGTGGGGCTGGCCACCGGAACAAAGCGCAGGCGCAACAAGGGCATGCCGAGAAATCCCGGCGGCACCACACCTGCGATCGCCAGATCGACTTGTCCCTGCAGCAAGGCTTCCGTCGTCCCGCCAAGCACGGAATCGATGAACTCGATGCGCGTATGCGGACTCTCCTTGCCAAGCTTGTCAAAGCATTCCAGCAAGAGCCAGGTCGGAAAGATGATCTCGGCCGCGATCCGGATTTCGGCCTCCCAGCCAGCCGACAGTTTTCTCGCGGCGCGTTCCAGCGCGCTCGAATCCTCCAGCAAGGCGCGCGCGCGGCGATACAGGAACTGCCCGGTCGGCGTCAGGATCGCCTTGCGGCCCTGGATCTCGAATGCCTTGACGCCAAGCAGCGATTCGATCTTCTGCACCGCATAGGTCACGGAAGACTGGCTCTTGTGCAGTACTTCAGCTGCCTGCGCATAGCCCCCGGTGTCCACTACCGTAATCAGGGTGCGCCATTGCTCCAGGGTAATGTATTGGTTTTCCATTATCGGATGAATAGATAGATATGCCCTAAATATTCTACTTTTTTATCGATTAGGTAAATAGTTTAATGGAATCTCCAACCCAACCCGAGGAGATTCAGCATGAAAACCCTGCTTCAGATTAACGCCAGCATGTTTTCCGAAAACGGCCAGTCCAGCCGCCTGGCCAGGCAGTTCATTGCCAACTGGAAGAGTGCCAATCCGGATGGCAAGCTCATTGCCCATGACCTGGGTGCTGAGCCGGTGCCGCACCTGACCGCGCAACGTTTTGGCGCCTTGATTGCCAAACCGGAAGAGCGCAGCGCCGAGCAGCAAGCCGTGGTCGATTTTTCCGACGGGCTGATCGACGAACTCACGCGCGCCGAAGTGATCGTGCTGGGCCTGCCGATGTACAACTTCGGTATTCCTTCGACGCTGAAGGCGTATTTCGACCATATAGCGCGTGCCGGTGTAACCTTCAACTATACGGACAAGGGTCCGGTCGGCCTGTTGACGGGCAAGAAAGTGTATGTGTTCGCGGCCCGCGGTGGCGCCTATGTCGGCACGCCGATGGACACGCAGACTGCTTATGTACGCGATTTCCTGCGCTTTCTCGGCATCAGCGACGTGGAATTCGTCTATGCCGAAGGCTTGAACATGGGCGAGCAAAGCAAGCAAGCCGCCCTGGCAAATGCCGAAACCGCAATCAGGCTGTTGAGCGAGCCGCTGCGCGCTGCCGCCTGAGGCCTTATGATCGATTGTCATTGAGGGAAAAAACCATGAACACTACTGTCACGTCACGCAGCCTGCAGCGCATTATCGAGGGCCTCGCCACGTCCGACGGCGCCGGGGTCAAACTGCGTCGCAGCATCGGGCAGGGGCAGGGTGCCCGGCTCGATCCCTTCCTGATGCTGGATGAGTTCTCCTCGGATAATCCGGGCGATTACCTCGCAGGATTTCCTTCCCATCCGCATCGCGGCTTCGAGACGGTCACCTACATGCTGGACGGGCACATGCGGCATGAGGATCATCTCGGCCATGTCGGCGAACTGAAAAGCGGTGGTGTGCAGTGGATGACGGCGGGGCGCGGCATCGTGCATTCCGAAATGCCGCAACAGGAAGAGGGCCGCATGCGCGGTTTTCAGCTCTGGATCAACCTGCCGGCGAAGGAAAAGATGAAACCCGCGCACTATCGCGATATTCCGCCGTCGGAGATTCCGGTCGCGGCCTTGCCCGGTGGTGGACAGGTGAAAGTGATTGCCGGCGCGGCGGATGTTGACGGCAGGACGGTGAGCGGGCCAATCCAGGGGCTGAGCACCGAGCCCTTGTATCTGGATGTCGAACTGCCTACCGGTGCTTCCTTCACCCAGGCCGTTGACGGTTCGCATAACGCCTTCCTGTATGTGTATGAAGGCGACGTGCTGATCGGTGACGTGGCGCCGCGCGCGCTGCGTTCGCAAAGTGCCGGTATTCTCTCGCCCGGCGACAGGATCGATGTCCGGGCCGGTGCGGACGGTGCACGTTTTCTTCTGCTCGCCGGCCGCCCCTTGCGCGAACCGGTCGCACAATACGGCCCCTTCGTGATGAATAGCGTCGAGGAAATCGAGCAGGCGATCCGCGATTATCAAAGCGGCAATTTCACCCGGCCTGCGACTTGAGCGGATAATGGGTGCATCAGCGATCCTCGGAGCTTCGCCCATGGCCCAGCCTTCTTTTCATCTGATCAAGCCGCACGTCAAGGACCTTGGCGGCTTCACCGCCAAGCGCCTGCTGCCCAGCCATCCGCACAAGATGGTTGGGCCCTTCATCTTCTTCGACCACATGGGGCCGGCGGCATTCGGTCCCGGTGCCGGACTGGATGTGCGTCCGCATCCTCATATCGGATTGGCAACAGTCACCTATCTGTTCGAAGGCGTGATCATGCATCGCGATTCGCTCGGCAGCGTGCAGCCGATCCATCCCGGCGATGTGAACTGGATGACTGCCGGGCGCGGCATCGTGCATTCCGAACGCAGCCCCGACGATGCACGTCGCTCCGGCGGGCCGCTGCACGGCATTCAAATCTGGGTTGCCTTGCCCAAGGCGCATGAAACCGTCGTGCCTGCCTTCGAACATCATCCCGCATCGACGCTGCCGGCCATCGAGCTGCCGGGCGTCAGCCTGCGCCTGATTGCCGGCACCGCATTTGGCTGCACGGCGCCCGCGAGCACCTTCTCGGACATGTTTTACGCCGCGGGCGAGATGGCGCCGAACAGCCGATTGACGGTGCCCGCCGACTACCCGGAGCGGGCGATTTACCTGGTCGATGGAGAGGTTTTTATCGACGGGACCGAATTCCCGGCGCAACATATGGCTGTCCTTCCAGGCGCACAAGAACTTACAATAGAGGCAAAGACGACGGCGCGCATCATGCTGTTGGGCGGAAAACCGATCGATGGCGACCGCTTTATCTGGTGGAATTTCGTCGCCAGCAGCAAGGATGCGATCGCGCAGGCAAAGGAAGACTGGCGTGCGCAGCGCTTCGGCACAGTGCCGCAGGAAACGGAATGGATTCCGCTGCCGGACGAGCCGAAACCGCCCGAGTCTTTCAGTTAAGGCAATTCACAGGATCACATCAAATGAACAAACCCGGAGACAAAAAGACGGCGGCAGCCGGCTCCGACAAGATTTTCGACCACATCGTCTCTTCCGTTCTTCCGACCAAGCATGGGGAATTCCATATCCACGTGTACCAGCCGGCCGGCGAAACAGTGGAACACGTGGCCATGGTAAAGGGCGATGTCAGCGGCCAGGAGAGCGTGCTGGTACGCGTGCATTCGGAATGCCTGACAGGGGATGTGATGGGTTCGCTGCGCTGCGATTGCGGCGAGCAGCTCGATGCCGCACTGGCGAAGATTGCGGCCGAAGGAAAGGGTGTCGTTGTCTACTTGCGTGGCCACGAGGGGCGCGGCATCGGCCTGGCCAACAAGATTCGTGCATATCAGCTGCAAGACCAGGGACGTGACACGGTGGAAGCCAATCTCGATCTCGGCTTGCCGGTCGATACGCGTGACTACCAGGTCGCGGCGCGTATCCTGGAACATCTCGGCGTCAAGACCATCCGCCTGATGACCAATAATCCGAAGAAAATGAAAAAGCTGGCCGATTGCGGAATGCCCGTGGTGGAGCGCGTGCCCGTGCTCACCGCGCACACGCCGCACAACATCGGCTATCTGCGGACCAAGCAGGAAAAGCTCGGGCACATGCTCGACTTCGAGTGAACCGAGGCGGCAGCCCGCCTTTTTTGAAATCCAGTTCGCCTGCAGCGCCTTTCGCGTTCGCTTCGTGGCTTCGCCGCTTGTCTCGCGGTACACTCCTGCCTTTTCAAGATTTGGCGGAACAAGCATGCTCCATCCGAAGCGTTTTTCAGCCTTGCTGGCCTTGTCGATTTCCTGCGGCGCGCATGGCGCCGAGCCGATCAGGATCGGCATGATCGAGGGTTTGTCCGGGCCATTTGCGAATGCCGGACAGGCCGTTGTGCGCAACCTGCAATTCGAAATCGAGCGCGTCAATGCGCGCGGCGGCGTCCGTCTTCCGGACGGCGCGCATCCTCTCGAGCTGACCACCTACGACAACAAGCAGGGCGTGGAAGAATCGCTGATCGGCTTGCGTCAATTCGGCGACCAGGGTATCCGCGTCGTGGTGCAGGGCAATAGCTCGGCGGTGGCTGCTGCATTGATCGACGGCATCGAGAAACACAACCTGCGCTCGCCGGACCGTCGCATTCTCTTTCTCAATTATTCCGCCGTCGATCCTGCGCTCACCAATGAAAAATGCAGCTACTGGCACTTCCGCTTCGATGCGAATGCCGATATGCGCATGAACGCGCTGACGGAAGTCATCAAGGGCGACAGCACGGCAAAGCGCGTGTATCTCATTGGCCAGGATTACAGCTTCGGGCAGCAGCTCGCAAAATCTGCCCGCGCGCAGCTCGCAGTCAAGCGTCCGGACATCGGCATCGTCGGCGATGAGTTGCATCCGATCGGGAAGATCAAGGATTTCACGCCCTATATCGTCAAGATCAAGGCCAGCGGCGCGGACACGGTCATTACCGGCAACTGGGGCAACGACCTGACCTTATTGGTGAAAGCGGCCAAGGAAGCGGGCCTGCAATTGAAGTTCTATACCTTCTATGGCAACGGCCTCGGCGCGCCGGCGGCGATAGGCGATGCCGGCGTCGGGCGCGTGCGCGCAGTCGCGGAATGGCACCCGAATGCCGGACAAGGTATCAGGAATTCCGCCAGCGACGCCTACTATCAGGACTTCCGCAAGCGCTATCCGCGCCCGGAGGACGATTATGTGCATCTGCGCATGCACGTGATGATCGACATGCTCGCATCGGCCATCGAAAAAGCGAAATCGACGGAAGCCGGCGCGGTTGCGAAAGCGCTGGAAGGCGAGCGCTTTCGCAATGCCTTCCACGAAGCGACCATGCGCGCCGCGGATCATCAGTTGCTGCAACCGCTTTACGTATCGGTGATGCAGAACGTGTCGAGCGGCGCGGTCCGCTTCGACAATGAAGGCAGCGGTTATGGTTTCAAGACCGAGCGCTACCTGCCGTCCGAAGCCAGTGCTTTGCCCACCACTTGCAGGATGAAACGGCCGAACTGAGCAAGGACCGGCGCTTCAGATCGCCATGTAACGGCCCGGCTTGTGGTTGATGGCCAGCGTCAGGTTGAGCATGGCGGCGCCGAGCAGCGAGACCGCCACCGCGGTCAGCGAAATCATCGGAATCGACAGCATCAGGATCGCCGCGTCGAGACCGAGCTGCACCAGGCCCGCTCGCAAGCCATAGCGCTCCTGCAGAAACAGCACCAACACATTGATGCCGCCCAGGCTCGCCTTGTGGCGGAACAGCACCAGCAAACCGACGCCCGCCAGCAATCCGCCCATCACGGCCGCGTAGAGAGGATTCAGCATGTCCACCTTGATTACCAGCGGCAGCAGCTCCGAAAACATCGATAGCAGGAACACCGCGCCGAATGTCTTCACCGTGAATTTCCATCCCATCTTTTTCACCGCCAGATAATAGAAGGGCAGGTTGATGGCGAAAAAGAGCTTGCCGAAGCTGATCCCGGTTACGTAATGCAGCAGGAAGGCGATGCCCACCGTTCCACCGGTGATCAGATGCGCCTTGCCGAGCAAGGCCACGCCGAGGGACACGAGCAAGGTGCCGGCAACGAGTGCCTGCATGTCTTCGAACATCGTGTGATGCTGGAGCGACGCTGCATCGTTCTGCCGGGTTTCTTTTGATTCGTTCGACACAATGGAGACGGAAGGGATGCTGCGCAATGGAAGTGGATTGTCCATGGGGAGATCAAAAGCATGGCACCCCCGGCTCGGGATGACAAGTCGGAGGCATGCAATAAAGTATTAGTGCGCGCAAGCTTATACCAACTGCTTTGCCAGAATAATTGACCTGAATCAAGAAAATCCAAGCAGTACTGTATGGAGCATATATCGGCGGCTCCATGCACTTGGTTTATTGCTCTCGATGAGAACTATTCATTTGAATGATTGTTCTGCCCCATCTAAGATTCTCCATAGATAGCGCAAGTCACGCCCAGCATCACTTCTTGAAAGTTCATCATGGATTTCGAATACACGCCGAAAGTTCGGCAGTTGCAAAGGCAGCTGCAAGACTTCATGGATAACTACGTGGTGCCGAACCTGCCCCTGTGGCGCCGCGAGATCGGCAACGGGCTCGAACATCCGCAATGTCTCGAAGACCTCAAGGCGCTGGCGAAGGAGGAAGGATTGTGGAATCTGTTCCTGCCGGGGCAGGGCCAGGGACTCAGCAATCTCGAATATGCGCCGCTGGCCGAAATCATGGGCCGCGTGCACTGGGCATCGGAAGCCTTCAACTGCAGCGCGCCGGATGCGGGCAACATGGAGCTGCTGCACATGTTCGCCTCGGATGAGCAGCGCGAACGATGGCTGCAACCACTGCTGGACGGAAAAATCCGATCCTGC
Organism: Herbaspirillum sp. ST 5-3; assembly: GCF_004804275.1. Classification (GTDB taxonomy): domain Bacteria; phylum Pseudomonadota; class Gammaproteobacteria; order Burkholderiales; family Burkholderiaceae_D; genus Noviherbaspirillum. Next base: position 182,912 of record NZ_STGI01000004.1, on the reverse strand, counting down.
TTTGCGATGAGCGAACCGGATGTCGCTTCTTCCGATGCGACCAACATCCAGATCTCGATCCGCCGCGAGGGCGACGAATACGTGATCAACGGGCGCAAATGGTTCATCTCGGGTGCCGCGCATCCGCTCTGCACGTTTGCCATCGTCATGGGCGTCACCGATCCGAACGCGGAAGTGCACAAGCGCCAGAGCATGGTGATCGTGCCTTTCGATACGCCGGGCTTCAAGGTCGTGCGCAATATCGAAGTCATGAGCCATTCCTTCCCGGGTGGGCATTGCGAACTGGTGTTCCGCGATGTGCGCGTGCCTTGCTCCAATCTGATCCATCAGGAAGGTGCCGGTTTCGCCATCGCGCAGGCCCGACTCGGTCCAGGGCGGATCCATCATTGCATGCGCTCCATCGGCCAGGCAGAACTGGCGCTGGAGTTGATGTGCGAACGCGCAGCGGAGCGACGCACCTTTGGCCGTTACTTGCATCAGCACGCCAACATCGCCGAATGGATTGCGCTGTCCCGCATGGAAATCGAGCAAGCACGCCTGCTGGTATTGAAGACCGCGTGGATGATCGATCAGCACGGTGCCCGTTCGGCCTTGCGTGAAATCGCATCGATCAAGGTCATCGTTCCGCGCATGCAGACCTCGATCTGCGATCGTGCGATGCAGGTGTTCGGTGCCATGGGTCTCAGTCCGGACACACCGCTCGCGGAACTGTGGACCTGGGGCAGGGTGCTGCGCATCGCCGACGGGCCGGACGAGGTTCACTTGCGCACCATTGCGCGGCAGGAAATGGATTTGGCTGCGGAGCGCCGGGGAGCCACTTTGCCCTACATGAATACGCCGGAATTCGTTTAAGTCTAGAATGACGGGTGCCTATTTCCGTTGCGGCGAATCGCTTTTGTAAAGGCCTTCGCCGCGCACCCATCACAGTCCATGAAGCATCCAGACGAATCCATCGCCACATCCAATCCGCCCATTCCTGCAATCGCAGTTCCCTTGCTTTCGCTCGCTGCTTTCGGCAGCGGCATCTCGCTGCGCGTGACCGATCCGCTGCTGCCGCAACTCGCCAATGAATTCGGCGTGTCGCTCGGCGATGCATCCTACGTCATCACGATGTTTGCAATCGCCTACGGTTTGTCGCAGTTGTTCTTCGGGCCGTTCGGCGATCGCTACGGAAAATATTTCATCGTGGCCTGCGGCACGCTGGCCTGCGCCATTACCGCAGGTGCCTGCGGCCTTGCGCCCGGCTTTGGCCCCTTGCTCGTCGCGCGCCTGCTGGCCGGCGGCACTGCTGCTTCCATCATTCCCTTGTCGATGGCATGGATCGGCGACGTGATTCCTTATCAGGATCGTCAACCGGTTCTGGCGCGCTTTCTGATCGGTCAGATACTCGGCCTGTCGGCCGGTGTGCTGATGGGCGGACTGGCCGCGGATGCGCAGAACTGGCGGCTGCCATTCTTCGTGATCGCGGCGATTTTTCTCGTTGTGAGCGTTGCCTTGTTTTCGCTGAACCGCCGCTTGCCCGGACACGCGCGACGCCTGCATCGGGCGGATGGACCGGCGCTGCGTCGCATGGTCGGCGAATTCAGGCAGATCGCGCTGCTGCCATGGGCGCGCCTGGTGCTGCTGACAGTGTTCCTGGAAGGCGCATTCCTGTATGGCGCGTTTGCTTTCATTGCGTCGCATGAACATCGCACCTTCGGCCTGTCGATGACCTCGGCCGGCGCGCTCATCATGCTCTTCGGCGCGGGCGGCTTTTTCTTTGCCGTGGCATCGTCGGTGCTGGTGCGAAGGATGGGCGAAACCGGATTGTCACGCTGGGGCGGCATCTTCCTTGGCGTTTCCCTGTTCGCCATCGGCGCGTCACCGACCTGGTGGTGGGCGATCCCCGGATGCTTCATGGCAGGGCTGGGTTTCTACATGCTGCATAACACCTTGCAGATCAATGCCACGCAGATGGCGCCGGAGCGCCGCGGTGCTGCGGTATCGGCATTCGCTTCCTGTTTCTTCCTGGGCCAATCGGTCGGGGTGGCGATCGCGGGCAGGCTGGTCGAGCGCATCGGCACTGGAAATGTCATGATGATCGGCGCGCTCGGCGTGCTGATGGTTGCCCTATGGTTCAGTCACAGGCTGCGTTTCAAGGCACGCACGTCTTGAGCGTTTTTCGATAAAAAAATCAAAGGAGACAAACAATTGAACGATATCCATCAACAAGCGCTGTGGGCGCCGACGCCGGAACGCATTGCCAGGACCCGCATGCACGACTACATGACGTGGCTGGCGAAAGAGAAGGGCGTTCGCGCCGATGACTACGACGCCTTGTGGCAGTGGTCGGTCGATCATCTGGACCAGTTCTGGGCATCGCTCTGGGAGTATTTCAAGGTGCAGAGTTCGGCGCCATACACCCGTGTCTTCGACAGCGAGAAAATGCCGGGCACCAAGTGGTTCGAGGGCGCGCGGATGAACATCGCGGAGCAGGTGTTCCGTTTCCATCGTTCCGAGCAGGAGAGCAAGGAAGCCGCTATCATCGGCAAGTCGGAATTGCGTCCGACGGTCGAACTGAGCTGGGGAGAAATGCGGCGCCAGATCGCTTCCATCGCCTATGCCTTGCGCGAAATGGGCGTCAGGCCGGGCGACCGGGTGGTGTCCTATCTGCCCAATCTTCCCGAAACGGTGGTGGCGTTCTATGCCTGCGCAAGCATCGGTGCAATCTGGTCGAGCTGTTCGCCGGACATGGGAACGCCGAGCGTGCTCGACCGCTTCGGCCAGATCGCACCCAAGGTGTTGATCGCGGTGGATGGCTACCGTTATGGCGGCAAGGACTTCGACCGGCGCGACGTGGTGACCGGGCTGATGCAGTCGCTGCCTTCGCTCGAACACGTCGTGCTGTTGCCTTATCTGCAGCAGGATGCGACGCTGGACGGAACGCACAACTGGAACGAACTGCTCGCGCATGACAGCGACATCCGTTTCGAGCAGCTGCCCTTCGATCATCCCTTGTGGGTCGTGTATTCGTCCGGCACCACCGGCATGCCCAAGCCGATCGTGCACGGCCAGGGCGGCGTCCTGCTGGAGAGCCTGAAGGGCCACGGCCTGCACTCTGACCTGGGCGAGAGCGACCGCTTCATGTGGTACTCGACCACCGGCTGGATCATGTGGAACTCGCAGGTCACCGGCTTGCTGCTTGGCGCGAGCATTGCGCTCTATGACGGCAATCCCGGCTATCCGGATCTCGGCGTCCTGTGGAAATTCGCGGAGGAAGCACGCCTGACGGTGTTCGGTGCAGGATCGGCCTATTTCACCAATTGCATGAAGGCTGGCATCGAACCCGGCAAGCTGGCCGACCTGCACCGCTTGCGCACGATCGGGGCAACCGGTTCTCCCTTGCCGGCAGAAGCCTTTGCATGGATCTACGAGCAGCTCGGATCGAACGTCCTGCTTGCCATCATCAGCGGCGGCACCGATGTCGCGGCCGCCTTTGTCGGTGCCTGCCCGATTCTGCCGCTGTATGCCGGCGAGATGCAATGCCGTTACCTCGGCGTTGCGGTGTATGCGATGGATGACCAGGGCAAACCGCTCGACGATGCCGTGGGCGAGCTGGTGGTGACCAAGCCGATGCCATCCATGCCGCTGTATTTCTGGAACGATCCCGAGGGCCGGCGCTATCACGAGAGTTATTTCGACATGTACCCGGGCTGGTGGCGCCATGGCGACTGGCTGCAGATCACGCCGCATGGCGGCGCAGTGATCTACGGTCGATCGGACACGACGATCAACCGGCACGGCATTCGCATGGGTACCAGCGAAATCTACCGCGTGGTCGAGAGCATGCCGGAGATCGTCGACAGCCTGGTGGTCGATCTGGAGTATCTCGGCCGCGAATCCTACATGCCCTTGTTTGTCGTGCTGCGCCCCGGAGTCCAGCTCGATGAGTCGCTGATCAAGCGCATCTTCGACAACATCCGCAGCGCCTTGTCCGCGCGCCATGTGCCGAACGAGGTGTTTGCGGCAGCCGAGATTCCGCGCACCTTGAGCGGCAAGAAGATGGAGCTGCCGGTCAAGAAGCTGTTGCTCGGCATGCCGGTGGCGGATGTGGCAAGTCCGGACGCAATGAGTAATCCCGGCAGCCTTGCGTATTTTGTCGAACTGGCGAAGCAGCGCAGCGCGCAGCATGCCGCTGCCTGACACTCGGGACAACCGGGCCTGAGCAATCTCAAGGCCCGGTTCCTCGCCGGAAGTACGATGTCCGTAGATCAACATCAGGGTGGACAGCATGGAAAACGGACAGGATTGGCACACCGAATCGTACAAGGGGATGGAAGTGCACGTGACCGCGTTGCCGCGCGATGACAAGGCATCGCGCTGGGACTACACGGTGCGAGTGACGCAGCCGGGTGAAGATGCAAGCTCTGAAAGCGAACTGAGCGCAGAGTCCGGGGACGATGCCGATTACCCGAGCCGAGACGCGGCGGTCGAAGCCGGCTTCGTCAAAGGCTACACAATGGTCGACGCACTTCTCGCCTGATCTCGAATCATTTCAAACATACGCGGGGTGTCCGGCGGCGGAAATATCCGATCCAGCGCACCCATAGCTTCCTGCGGCAGCGTCGGCTCCTGTGCCGCTTGATTCCCGTTCATATGCGTCATCGACCCGCCCTCGAAATCGCAATCAAATCCTGTTTTTGAGAATCATCCGACCAGGGGCGGGATCCGCGCAATCAAATCGATAGTTGGCGGGTATTTCCTCGTTGGCACATCGTTTTCCGTTTGTGCAAGTTTGCTTGATATACATCATGTTCCGCGGTACTCGGCTCTTGCGAGAATCCGGGGTTGCTGAATGGCGGGAAACAAGACGGCGATGTCCTCGTCTGCGTAGCGACCGTCGCGAGTCATTCGAATACAGGCATTGCACGGACGTAAACACATCTGTCATCTACGAGGGAGAAGAAAAATGACATATCTCACATGGTCGAACGATCTCGCGGTCGGAAACACCTTCATCGACGGCGACCATCAGAAGCTGATCGACATGGTCAATCGCCTGCATGAAGTCATGCAGGAAGGAAAAGGCAAGGACGTGCTGGGAAAGGTGCTGAATAACCTGATCACCTACACGAGGGAACATTTCCGGCGCGAGGAAGACTTGATGCAGCGGATCGGCTATGCCGGGCGCGCAGCGCATCTGCATGAACACGAGAAGCTCCTGCAGCAGGTCATGGACTTGCAGGACAAGTTCGAGAGCGGGGCCGCGACTCTGTCGATCCAGGTGTTGCATTTCCTGCGCGATTGGCTGATTAACCACATCGGCAAATCCGACAAGGCGCTGGCCGAGGCAACACGCAACACGCCCTAATGCAATTTCTTCTCGCCGGGCTTTTTCCCGGCAGGAGAATGATGTTCAATCACGGCATTGATCTCCGCGCCGAACAACATTACCGCTGCAGAAATGAAGAAGTACAAGAGCAGCACGATGATGGCGCCAATACCGCCATAGGTCGCGCTGTAATTTCCGAAATTGCCTACGTAATAGTTGAACGCGAGCGAAGCGACGATCCAGACAAGCACCGCAAGCACTGCGCCTGGCGTGATGAAGCGGAATTCCTGCTCCACGTCCGGCGCGACGTAATAGACCACCGCCGCTGCCAGCATCAGCAGGAACAGGGCAACCGGCCAGCGCAGCCACGTCCACAAGATCACGAATAACTGCTGTGCGCCGAATTGCTGCGCAATCCAATCGACTGCCTGCGGGCCGACGACCATCATGGCTGCAGCGAGAATCATCATTGCGGCGATGCCGAGCGTATACAAAATGGAAAGCGGATACAGCTTCCATGCGGGCCGGCCTTCCTGCACGTCATAGGCGATGTTCAACGCATGCATCGTGGCGCGCACCGCGGACGACGCGGTCCAAAGAGAGACAATCACGCCGAAGGAGAGCAGGCCGCCCTTTTGCTGCTGCAGGTCGTCGATGACCTCGTTGACCGGTTGCATTGCGCTTTGAGGGAGCACAACTTGTGCGCGTTGCCGCAACCAATCGAAAAAATCGGAGAGATTGAAAAAGCCGAGCAGCGCGATCAGGAAAATGATGAACGGGAAAATCGAAAACAGAACCTGGTAGGACAGTGCGGAGGCGTAGGTCGTCATGTCGTCGGCGAAAAAATCCGCGACTGCCTCCTTCAGCAGGGCAAGCGGACTCAAACCGCGGAGGCCGGGTATTCGCATAGGATGGTTCACGATGAACGACTGCAATAGGCCCTCGCAGGATGCGTGGTGCACCCTGCGCCTGTTTCTATCGTATTCCTCCGGAAAGACGACATGCTGTTTTCAATCAGGTGCGGCGATGCCGCGACTGGCCTTCAAACGCGCGTTTCGCGAAATACGTTCCCGCGAGTAGTGCGCCGGCGGCGACCAGCATCGAACTGGTCGGAAATCCTCGGATGGTATTGACGGCGATTTCGCGGGCACGCGGTGCAGCGAGTTGCAGCCGGCGCTTGGTCATCTGCGCGCCGAGTTCTCCCAGCCGGTCGGACAGCAGTCTTTCCGCATCCGGCAACAACGTGGTTTCCTCATCGGCCACATGATGCATGACGTCGCGCATGAGTTGCATGAAGGTCTGGTCGTAAAGCGGGTTGGTCGGTTCCATCGCGCGCAGTTCGCCAATCAGGCGGCGCATTTCATTGTGCTCGGGAATGCTCTTGTTCACGGTCGCCGTGTCGGCGGCAAGCATGCGCATGACCGGATAGAAGATTTCTTCCTCGAGTTGCGAGTGAATCTCCAGGGCGAGGCACGCGGTGTTCACCAGGGCTTTCTTTGTTTGCGGGCTCGAATCGATTTCGTACTGATGAAACGCCTCCAGTACATGGGTGTGATCCATGCGGATCATATTGGTAATGGTCGGCGAGAGCGTATTCGTCACGGTATTCTTGATTGAATTCATTATGGCTTCCTCGATCGAAGGGGTGCGGGATGCACGCGCGAATGCAGAACGGTAGCAAATGCCATACCTGCGTTCCGCCGTCGTAATGCACTGCGCAAGGCCATGGCCTTCGCATGGTGTTGCCGCGGCATCCTTACACTGCCATGTACAAATTACAGCAGGCATGCGGGCGATTCGCCCGGAACCCGCGCGGAACTATCCGCATGGACGATAACCAAAATACATCCAGTTGTTATCCCGAGTTTGCTTCAGAAAGGAAATCCCATGCAGATGCAACAGATCCGAGAACGTTTTTCCCAGGTTGAACAATGTGTCGATGCCGCCGCACAAATGTGCGAGATGAGCAAGGATGTGCCCGATCGTCTGCGCACATGCCTGAATGAACTGGAGCAGGAATCCGATCACGCGGTGCAGGTCGCCGAACAGCAGCAGGACGAAGAACAGATTCGCCAATGCGTGACCAAGATGGAAAAAATCGGCGATCGCGCCATCCAGGCATGTTCGCAAGGCGGCTATGTCGACGAGCAAGTGCAGAACGCCGTGCGGCAAGCGCGCAAGGCCATTTCCACTCTCAAGCAACAGCTGCATTAATTGCCGCAACTGTAGAGGCGACGACATTTCTGCTCTGACAGTTGCCTGCGCCGGATCGGTGAATGCCGGTCCGGACAATCAATTCTGTATGTGTTACACAACGATACAAAATGTGAGTCCCGCCGATTGAGTTCGCGCAAAACAATGCACTTCTGTCTGAAACAGAATCCTTAAACCTGATGACTAATGAGCAATCCGTCGAGATCGGCTCAATGATGTCGACAGGTAAAGCTACGCAGTGGATCGGCCATTGGTCGTACTGGCAGATCCGTTTCGTTCGCCATTCGCATCGTCACTGAATCACCACTGAATCACCATCTTGTTTCCGCCTGCATGCAGCCGGACGCAATCCCATTCGCGGTCGTCTCTCTCGACGCGATCCGCAACACGCCTGCTTGATTTTGGAAGGGTATTTGCCAATGCTGGAATCCATTAATGTGAACATCGATAGCGTGCCGCACGGCACATCCGCAACGCGCCGCGTGCGCAATGGGACATCCAAACTGTCGCGCATGCGTGCTCGACAGACGCGACTTTATGTTCGGCCTCTCTGCGCGGCCTTGATCGCTGCAAGTCTCCTGAGTGCATGCGGCGGCGGAAGCGACGGCGCATCCACGGTGACCACGAATCCATCATCCGGCAGTCAAACACCCGGTGCCACTACACCGACCGATCCTTCGAAAACCGGCTCGACCACACCGACCGATCCTTCAACGCCAACGACGCCGACCACGCCTCCGCCGGCAGATGGCGGTACAAGCGGTGCGACACCGGCACCTGTCCCCTCCGGGACGCAAATGACCATGATCTGCGCCGACGGCGCCGGGTATCAGTGCAGCGGAAGCAGCATCATTCGCGTCGAGAACGGCATTGCGCTCACCAGCTCCGGCGTGGAAGCCTATGGCGTATCCACGAGTGACCTGGCAGCGAAGAATCCGACCATGACCGGCGCGTTCGGACTCGCGCTCGCTTCCGGCGGCACGGCCGAAATCCGGCTGGCGAAAGACAGTAACGGCACCGTCAGCAGTTCTGCTGTCTTGTTGAGCAAGCTGGGTCTTTCATGGGATGGCAAGACGGAGCGGCCGCCTATCATCGACACTTTTTCGACTACGCAGGGCAGGACTGTGCTGACGGCAGGCGGTGCGCTGTCTTCTGCATCGCTTCCCGCAAGCTCTGATCTCAGCTTCTACGATTACGCCTCAAAAGGCACGGCGGGAACCCAGGTTGACTACGCCAACAACCGCTATTTCCCGCGCAGCGCACCATCGCGCTGCCCGCCGGACCTCGTGCCATGCCCCACGACGGAAACCAGCGGCGTGCATTATTCGGCGGGCGACTGGCGCACCGGCGGCAACATGCCTGACCTCGCCTCGGTGTCGCGCGTCCATGAAGATGGCGACATCCACGCCGGCAACGGTCTTCCGGATGCCAATGGCAACCCGACCATCCTGCCGGGCGGCGACGGCATCGGCGTGCCGTTCCCGGGCTCGAAGGGTTATCGCAGCCTGGACAACTGGGGTCTGCAGTATGGCAACCTCGCTGCATGGCTCACGCAGGACACCGTCATTATCGAGGAGTGGGCGAAGGCCGGGAATGAACACAACAAGAATCGCCGCGGCATGGTGGCCTATGGCGATGTGACCAATCCGACGGCAGTGCCGACCAGTGGAACTGCAAGCTATTCCGGCTTTGCCTACGGCTGGTATACACCGAACGGGACCGACGAACCTGCTGTGTTCCGGGGGACGGTAGTGGTCAGCGTGAACTTCGCGACGCGCCAGACAACCGTGACGATCCAGAATCCGATTACCTGGGATGCCGCCGGCACGAGCGTGCCCGTGGCGCTCACGACGACGGTTCCCATGGGCGCTGCCGGCAGCAACGTGGCCAACTACCTGACCGGACCGGTGACGAATGGCGCGTTGACGGGCGGACTCGGCGGACGCTACTTCGGACCGGTGCTCACCACCGGGACGAGCGGCGCGGGGCCGGCGGAAATCGGCGGCACGATAACGCTATCGAACGCGACCAGCGGACAGACTGTGCTGGGCGGTTTCATCGCGCGCAAGCAGTAAGCTTGCTGTTCCGGCCGCGGAGGATGTGCTCCGCGGCCGGGATGCAGTGTTGTCTTCGTCGTAATGCATTGCTGCACAACTTGTTGCAGGAACGCTAACGCAACGTGGCTGAGGACCTCGCGTAACAATTGGAAAGAAAGAAGCCGATGCCTCTCGCAGGCTGTTAAAGTTGCGGTTTTTCCGGACTTTACAGGGAGCGACAGTGGTTCGACGTTCAAAACGTCCGCCGTCCAGGCCCAAATCGGGGAAGGGCTCAGTGAAAGTACGTCTTTTGCAGTTGACGGCCATCCTGTTTGGTGCGGCCGCACTCGCGGGCGTTCTGGTGGCAGGCTATGTGCTGCTGGTGGTGATTCCCAATTTGCCGCCGCTCGACGCGCTGACCGATTATCGTCCCAAGATTCCCTTGCGCGTCTACACCGCCGACCAGGTACTGATCGGCGAATTCGGTGAGGAGCGGCGCGATTTCGTTCCCATTGCGGAAATGCCGGCGGTCATGAAGCATGCATTGCTGGCGATCGAGGACAGCGAATTCTACGAGCACGGCGGCGTGAACTTCAAGGGCGCGCTGCGCGCCTTTGTCATGAACCTGGGTAACAGCCGTTCGCAGGGCGCATCGACCATCACGATGCAGGTGGCGCGCACCTTTTATCTGAGCCGCCAGAAGACCTATGCGCGCAAGCTCACCGAAATTGCCCTGGCCTACAAGATCGAGGAGAAGCTGAGCAAAGACCAGATCCTCGAGCTTTACATGAACCAGATCTACCTGGGCGAACGGGCGTACGGCTTCGGTAGTGCGGCGCGTGTCTACTTCGGCAAATCGGTCCAGGAGCTGAGTATCGCGGAAGCAGCCATGCTGGCCGGACTGCCGAAAGCACCGGCGAGCGCCAATCCGATCGTCAACCCGACGCGCGCCAAGCAGCGCCAGCAATACATCCTCAAGCGCATGCGCGAACTCGGGTACATCACGCCAGCCCAGTATGAGAAGGCAGCGCAGGAAAAACTGCTTATCCGCGGCAGGGGCTATCGTTTCGAGACGCATGCGGAATACGCCGCCGAACTGGTGCGGCAATACCTGTACGAACAATACAAGGACGATATTTACACGGCCGGATTGACGGTCTATACCACGCTCAACAGCAGCGACCAGCAGGCTGCTTACGAAGCAGTGCGGCGCGGCGTCCTCGAATATGACCGTCGCCACGGCTATCGCGGTCCAGAAGATGTCATTGACCTGCCCGGCGACGCGGAGGAGCGGGAACAGGCCATCGACGAGGCATTGCTGAAGCATCCGGACAGCGACGATTTGCGCTCGGCCGTCGTGCTTTCCGCATCGCCGAAACTGGTGCGCGCCGAAACCCTGTCCGGCGAGGTCGTCGACGTCAGCGGGGAAGGGCTGCGCTTCGCGGCAGCGGCCTTGTCGAAGTCGCGCGGCGCAAACCGGATCAAGCCCGGCGCCGTGATTCGCGTGACGCGGGATGCGAAAAAGCGCTGGTCGATCACTCAGCTGCCGGAAGTCTCCGCCGCCTTCGTGTCCCTGAACGCGAACGACGGTTCATTCCGCGCCATGGTGGGCGGCTTTGACTTCACCCTCAACAAGTTTGATCACGTCACCCAGGCCTGGCGCCAGCCCGGTTCCAGCATCAAGCCCTTCATCTATTCTGCGGCGCTGGAAAAAGGCTTTTCGCCGGCAACGGTGATCAATGACGCGCCCATTTCCGTGGACGTCGCGGAAACCGGCGGGCAAGCATGGGATCCGCAAAACGACGACGGCCGCTATGACGGTCCGGTGACAATGCGCACCGGCCTGAAGAAATCGAAGAACCTGGTCTCGATTCGCATCCTGCAAACGATCACGCCGGCCTATGCCCGCGACTACATCACGCGGTTCGGCTTCGAGGCGGACAAGCACCCGCTCAACCTGACCATGACGCTCGGAACGGGATCGGTCACGCCCTTGCAGATGGCGTCGGCGTATTCGGTATTTGCCAATGGCGGCTATCAGGTAACACCGCACCTGATCAACAAGGTGGTCAATGCGCAAGGCAAGGTGCTCGTTGAAAGCAAACCTGCGATTGCCGGCGACGAATCGGGCCGCGTGCTCGACCAGCGCAATGCCTTCATCATGGACACCATGCTGCGCGATGTGGTGAATTCCGGCACCGGCTACGCGGCCAGCCAGAGGCTGGGGCGGCACGACCTTGCCGGCAAGACCGGCACCACCAACGACGCCATGGATGCCTGGTTTGCTGGCTATGGCGGCGACATCGTGGCGGTTTCCTGGATGGGATACGACAAACCGCGATCGCTCGGCGGACGCGAATTCGGCGGCACGGTCGCGCTGCCGGTGTGGACCGACTACATGCGTGAAGCGCTGCGTGGCAAGGGGCCGTTCCAGAGAGCGGTTCCGTCGGGCGTGGTCCAGGTTGACGGCGATTGGATGTACGAGGAATACGCGGCACGCGGCGACGCGGTGCGCTCCGTCGGAGTCGATCCGATCAGGAGCTTCTGGGACCGTTTGTTCGGCAACCGGACGCCGGAACCGAGGAATGTCGAATCAGACAAACGAAATATCGATGACATGACCTACCGCGGCGGACAGTGACGGCAATGCGTCGCGGCTCAAGCCGGTCACATGAGCATGCTCAGCGAAAGCGCTCGACCCGATTGCGCCCCAGGCGCTTGGCCTGCATGAGCGCGCTATCGGCTGTCTCGGTCAGGCTGGCCGCGGTATCGACGGCTGGATAGGATGCCACGCCGGCGCTGAAGGTAGCGTGCAGCGCACCGCCGGGATGGGCATGGGGCAGTCCCGAAAAATCGGCACGAATGCGATCGATCACCGTGCTGGCCTGTTCCAGGCTGACACCGGGCAGGGCGATCATGAATTCTTCGCCGCCGTAGCGCCCGATCAGGTCGATCGAGCGCAAGCGCCCCTTGAGCAGCCATGCCAAACCGCGAATGACCTGGTCGCCGACCGGATGCCCGTAGGTGTCGTTGATGGACTTGAAGTGATCGATATCGATCATCGCAACCGTCAGGTGGCCGTGCTGCGTCTCCCGAACCATGGCGTTCAGGCGCGATTTGGCGGCCGTATGATTAAGCAGACCGGTCAGGCCGTCGAGCCGGGTGGATCGCCGCGTCTCGCGGAAACGTTCGATGCGCGTCTTGACGACCGCTGCCAGCAGCACCGGATTGAACGGCTTGATCAGGAACTGGTCACCGCCCAGGCGCAAGGCTTCCACCTGCATGCCGACATCGGATTCGCCCGACAAATACACGATCGGCAGCGAACTGTACGCCGCCATCTGGCGCAGCACGCGCGTGGCTTCGACGCCATTGAAACGCGGCATGTACATATCCATCAGCACCAGGTCGGGGCGATAGGATTCGAGTGCATCGAGCAGTTTTCCCGGATCATTGATGGCTTGCGTGTCGATGCCGTGCTGCGCCAGCGTGCGCTGTATGAGTGCCACCGCGACCCGCGAATCCTCGACGATCAGCACGCGATACTGTTCCTGCTCGTTGGTCTGCACCAGGTCCAACACGCAGTTCAGGACCATCGAAGGCTGGTCTTCAGCCGGGATGGTGACGTCGATGCCGGCGCGCATCAAGTCGACGATCGGCTCGATGGCCGACTGGCCGCCCAGATAGAACAGCTGGCTGGCCGGGCAGTTTGCGCGTATGGCGGCAATAAAGCTGAATTCTTCCGGCTTCGTTCTGTCCGCTGCGGGAATGAACAATACCGCCAGCGGCTTGTCCTGCGGCATTTGTTCGCCACCCCAGTCAATCTCGCAGACCTTGAAGCCGAAGAACTGCAACTGACGGCGCAGCGCATCGGCCATCCCGCGCTTCTCCTGCGCCGCGATCATCCAGACCGAACGCGGCTTGATCCAGTCGATATCCGTTGCTGCGGCCACCGGCTCCTGCACGCGGCGGCTTGTGCCGGACGAGCGTGAGGTCGCCACCGAACCGAGCAGGGTGTCCAGCTGGCGCTGCAGCGAAGAGATGTCCTGGGACGAAATGGGATGCGTGGACACATCGCCGAGCTTGGCGAGGACAGCGTTTTCCAGTCCTTCGCACAGACGGACCAGGCCGGGCAAACGCAGGCGATTGAAATACTCGGCCAGACTATTTACCGCCACGGCAAACTCGATGAATTGCTCGAACTGGCCCTGGGCAGCATAGTGCTCCCAGCGCGTCCGCAGGACGTAGAGCCGGTCTTCAATCGTGTTGGCGGAATGCGTTGGCATGAATCCGGGTGAGGCGTTTATTGTTTTCATGTTTGTGCGGACTGCAAATGGCCGGTCCGAAACGATGCGGCATTATCACGGATCAGCCTTGGCCAGGCAATCTAATTCAGGTCCAAATGGCAACGAATACGGGCATGTGGCAGAAATGCCGGCTTTTTATTTCACTGTTTATTTATACAGTAGTTGTGGTAAAGTAAGCTTTCATTCAACGCTGTATCGGAAAAAGGGAGACATGCCATGACGCACCTGAATAATTCCTTCGGCTCACGATTTGGTCTCGAATATGCGCCAAGTTCGTTCCTGCTGCGATTGGGAAGGCGCGAAATCTTCGTGTGCCGCGACTTTCGCAAGCGTTATTACAATATCAATCCGATCATTGACGTCAGCACCGGGATCGAGCCGGGACATCTTGAAGTGCTCGTGATGCGGCGCTGGCTGGTGATCTTGTCAAAGGCAAGATAAGAGTCTGCGGCGACCGAAGGCATTATCTTTCCAAATCAGATGCCTGCGCATCATACTTAAGATTACTTCGAGAGAAGATTAAGTTGAGTACGCAAGTATTTGTTTATTCAGTTGTTTTGTTCAAATAGCTGAATATCTTCCTCGACGGAGCGCAGGTAATCGTAGGCCAGGCTGAACGCATTGATGGCCGCATGAAGCAGGTTATCCCATGGGTCGACCGAGGCGACTGTCGCATTGTATTCTTGCAGCGCAAGCTGGAGATCCGTGGTTTGCTGCGAAACGCCCCCGACCTGGCCTGGCTGGATGCAAGCCCGGAAGGCGGAAACAAGGCTGTCGATTTTCCGGCCGACGACGCGCAGGTTAAACGCCAGCACGCAGATATGCGTGTCGGGATCGTAGAGGTCGGGATGCAGGGATTTCAGCGCTGTCTGTCCGGCGTGCAGCGTTGCCATGAAATCCAGAGCACCCTCGACAGCACGGTATTGTGCATAGAGTCGGCCAGGCGGATAGAGCAGATTCAAAGGCATAGGTTAGGCCGCAGCTGGACAGGCAAATGCGTTGGTCCACAAGTCTGGCAAGATCGTTCGATGTTTAGGAAAAACATTGATAAATCAGTATCTTGCTGCAAAATATTGAAGTAAATTCTTCGATTTACGTCAAGGGAAACTCAAGGCGTCTTCCCGGCCTTTCGGCACGGCTTGTGGACAATAGCTTGCAGCCTGAAGGGGCGGGCTATTGTCCATTGCATCACTGAATTCCCAGTTCCTGTAAACGCTTTGCCTGACGTTTCGTCAGTCGATCGATATCGGCCACGTCGGCCGCCGAGAGTTTTGGTCCGGGCCTGCGAACGGCTGCCGATGCAATTGCACCGCGCGCGGCCATGATGTGCTTGCGCACCGCGAGACCGGCTACCGGTTGCTGCTCGTAACGGGCCAGGGGCAGGTAGGCGTCGAAAATGTCATGCGCCCGCTCGATGTCGCCGGACGCGTGCGCGCGGCAAACACCGACCATCATTTCCGGATAGGCGAAACCGGTCATCGCGCCATCCGCACCGCGCGTCAGTTCCTCGGGCAGGAACAAGCCGCCGCCGTTGCCGGTGAGGATCGCTACCCGCTTGAGTTCGCCGCGATCGCTGGCTGCGCGGATAGCGGAAAGCTTGCCCAGTCCCGGGCAATCTTCGTGCTTGAGCATCACGCAATGCGGCGAGTTTTTCAGGATGGTCATCAGGACCGAGTTCGACATCTTGACCCCGGTGGACACCGGATGGTCCTGCAGCACCCATGGCGTGCTGCCCAGCGTTTCATTCACCATGTCGAAATAGGCAAGGATCTGCTCATCGGTGCGCACGCTCGACGCCGGCGCAATCATCACGCCGGATGCACCCATGTCCATCACGCTTTCGGTGAGTTCGCGCATCGGCGCAAACCCGGCCGACGAGGCACCGACCACGACCGGCACCCGGCCGTTGACGCGCGCCAGCACGCGCTTTGCAAAAGTGCGCGATTCCTCGGCAGTCAGCTTGGTGGCTTCGCCCATGATGCCGAGGATAGTCAGGCCGTTGGCGCCGTGTTCCAGGTAAAAATCGACCATGCGGTCGGTGCTCACCAAGTCGAGCGACCCGTCGTCGGCGAAGGGCGTGACTGCGATCAGGTAAACACCCTTGGCGTTGGCATCCAGCTTGTTCATATCCATTTCTCCGGTTCCGGTATTCGAAAAATCGTGCTGCTCATGCTTTCTTGCCGCCGGCCTTGAAGGCCTCGTAGCGCGCCTTGTTCTCGGCGTTCGGCGGATACAGCCCAGGCAAGGCCGCGCCGCCTTCCACCTCGGACATGATCCAGTTTTCCAATTGCTCCTGTTCCGTTGCCAGCGCAAGCACTTCATCGAGCAGTTTGGCCGGGATCAGAACCGCGCCATCGGCATCGGCGACCACCACGTCGTTGGGAAAGACGGCCACGCCGCCGCAGCCGATCGGCTCCTGCCAGTTGACGAACGTCAGTCCGGCCACTGAGGGCGGTGCGGCAACGCCGCGACACCAGACCGGCAGTCCGGTGCCCGATACGCCCTGGATGTCGCGCACCACGCCATCCGTGATCAGCGCAGCGACGCCGCGTTTCTTCATGCGCGAGCAAAGGATGTCGCCGAAGATGCCGGCGTCGGTGACGCCCATTGCGTCGACGACCGCAATGCAGCCGGGCGGCATGGCTTCAATTGCCGCGCGGGTGGAAATGGGTGATGACCAGGATTCCGGCGTTGCCAGGTCTTCGCGCGCGGGCACGAAGCGCAAGGTAAAGGCGCGGCCGACCTGGCGCGTCTGCTGCTTGTCGATCGGGATGGTGCCGCGCATCCATACGTTGCGCAGGCCCTTCTTCAGCAGGACCGTGGTCAATGTGGCGGTGGAAATGCTTGAGAGGGTGCGAACGATTGCGGAGTCGAGGGGGAGGGATTCGATAGCCATTGAAATTACCTTGTCATGGGTGAAACCGGAGCCTGTTTTTGGCCCGGCCGATCTCAAACTCGTGGTGTGTCATGTAGTGTACGGGAATACCGTTTGACTTGCCGGACGCGGCAAGACTGCTCCGTAATGCGCTTGTTTCACGGCAAAGCTCGCCACTAGCGCGCCACGATCAATCGAATGCCCAGCCCGACGAAGATGGCGCCGGCGATGCGATCGAGGACCATTCCTGCACGTGGTCGTCCATTTATCCATTGACCGACCGCACCGGAGAAGAAGCCGAGCAGACCGAAGAGCACGGCCGCCTGGGCTGTGAATGTCAGCCCCAATGCCGCGATCTGCCAATTGACCCTGCCGTGTTCGGCAATGACGAACTGCGGCAGGAAGGACAGAAAGAACAGGACGACCTTGGGATTGATTGCATTGGCGAAAACGCCGCGGATGAAAAGCTTGAACAAGGACTCGTCGGCGTGTCTGACGGCGGCCGCTTTCGCTCCGCCGCGGCTGCGCAGTGCCTGGATGCCGAGCCAGACCAGATACAAGCCGCCCCCCGTCTTCAGCAGGGTGAACGCAAAAGGGGAAGCGGCAATCAAGGCGCTGACGCCGGCGACTGCCAGGACGGTGTGACTCAGACATCCAAGCGCGCAGCCGAGTCCGAACGCCATGCCTTGCGCTCGGCCGCGCGAAATGCCGACGCCGAGGACCATCAGGTTGTCCGGGCCGGGTGAGGCGGTGATCAGCATGGCGGCGGCCAGGAAACCGATGAATTGTTCCGGAGTCAGCATGGTTTCTCGAGGCGGCGCATCCGATGCGCCGCCTTGCAGTCGTACATCGCACGGTCCGCGAAGCGCATCAGGGCCGGGATGTCCTCGCCGTCGCGTGGATAGACGGCAACGCCGACGCTGGTCCGGATGTCGAGGACGTGATCGCCGATTCGCATTGGCTGACTGATCGCTGCCTCGACCTTGCTCGCCACCGCGTTGGCATCCTCGGCGTTGGTGATCTCGGTCAGGACGATGACAAATTCGTCGCCACCGAGGCGCGAAACGATGTCGCAGCCGCGCACCGCCTTGACCATGCGCTCGCCAGCGCCTTTCAGGACCAGATCGCCGACTTCATGGCCAAGCGTGTCATTGATCTGCTTGAATCCATCCAGGTCGAGGAAGAGCAGGGCGAACTGGTTCTTGTTGCGGATGGCTGCGGCCAGGGTACGCTTGGTCAGTTCGAGCAGGAAGGAACGGTTGGGCAGCTGGGTCAGGCTGTCGGAGTGTGCGCGACGGCGCAGCTCTTCCTCCTGCGCCTGTCGCTCCGTGATATCGCGCGCAATGCAGAGCGCATATTGGGTATCCTTCCATTCGAAGGAGCGCACGCTGATTTCGACCGGAATCATTTTCCCGTTCTTCGTGCGATGTTCGGTTACGAACATGGCTTCGCCCTTGTTCAGCAGGCGTTCCGCTATCAGCGGAAAGTCGCCCAGACTGCCGGTGGCGTCGACCGTGCTCGCCGTGAGGCTCAGCAATTCCTCTCGCGTATAGCCCAGGCGCCAGCAGGCTACGTCGTTCACCTCGACAATGCTGGTCAGTCCTTCCGGCGTCAGCAGGCAGACGAAGATCGCGTCGCTACTCGCATTGAACAAGGCGCGGTAGCGTTCTTCACGTTCGCGGATCGCGCGTTCCGCTTCGAGGCTGCCGCTGATGTCATGGAAGCTGACGACGGAGCCGTCGACCTTTCCGTTTTTCAGGAGCGGGGTGGCCACGAGCGAAACTGGCAGCAGGCTGCCGTCCTTGCGGACGAAGTAATCTTCCTTGGCTCGGTGAAGGACGCCGGCGCGCAATGCCTGCATGGTCGGGCACTCTTCGGCGGGCAGCAGGCTGCCGTCGGCACGCTTGAAATGAAGCTGGTCATGGGCAGTCTTGCCGGCGACTTCTTCCGTTCTCCAGCCGAGCAGCGCTTCACCGGCGGGGTTCAGATAGGCCAGCTTGCCGTCGGCGTCCATGACCATCACGCCGTCACCGAGTGTTGCCATGATGTCATGCATGCGCCGTTCGCTTTCCTGACGCTCCTGCTCGGCGCGATGCAAATCGGAGAGATCCCGCCCCAGCGTGGCCATTGCCTTCCTGCTTCCGTCCGGGTGAAACACCGGGGTCCGGATGATGTCGTACGTTCGTTCCCCCGAGGGAGAGAAAATGGTCTGGCTGGTTCTCAGCATGTGGCGGTTTTCCCAGGCGCGTGCGTCGTCCTCTGCGCTCTGCGCGAGGGCGCCTGCCAGCGTCGGTTCGACCATGCCGGCCAGCTCATGATCGGTCCGGCCCTGGTAAGGCAGCCCATGCAGTCCGAACAGATCGACGGTACTCTTGTTCACCTCTTGCCAGCGTCCGTCGCCGTCCTTGAAGCAGATGTAATCCGGAGTGGCGTCGATCAGGGTGCGCAGGCGTTCCTCGCTTTCGCGCAGCGCTTCCTGCGCCTGCTTCTTGTCGGTGATGTCGGAAAAGGTTCCGATATAGGAGCTGACCGCACCGGTCTCGTCGGTGAGTGCGCGTATCGACAGCCACTTGGGAAAGTCTTCACCGCTCTTGCGCCGATCCCAGATCTCGCCTTCCCAGTGCCCGGTCGACCTGATGGCGGTCCACATGTCCGTGTAAAACGCCTCCGAATGCCGTCCCGAGCGCAGCAGTCGCGGGGTCTTTCCCAGCGCTTCGTCGCGCGAGTAGCCGGTGATGCGGGAAAACGCCGGATTGACCGTGCGGATCACGCCATCGGGGCTGGTGATCATGATGCCTTCGCCGGTCGCGTCGAATACCTGACGCGCCAGCAGCAACTCCTGATCGGCCTTGGCAAGGCGCTGCTTGTGCTCGGAAAGGGCGTGCTGCAAGCTGTTGAGATAGTCGCGCTCATAGCCGGCCAGTACTTCAGTCTGGGACAGGATGCCGAGGATGGCGCCATTCTCGCCCGTGACGCCAAGATGCCGGATGCCTTTTTCGGCGCACAGCGCACGTGCGAAAAAGAGACTGGTATCCGTATCCACGCTGATCAGCGGGTAGGTCGCAAGCTGACCGACGGGCAATTCGGTTTGCCGGCGGTCCAGCGCCCCGATCACATCCAGTTCCGTAAGAATGCCGACATCCTTGCCTGATTCCACGACAATGGCGTCGCGGCTGTGCATCGCCATTTTCCTGGCAGCGTCGGCCAGCGCAAGGTCGCCGGGCAGGATCAGGGCCGGGCGTTCAATCAGCGAACCGACCGTCTTCAGCTTGACGTCAAGTTCCAGGCTCGGAATCCCGACCACATCGGACTGGCTGAGCATGCCGACGGGCTGCCCGGCATCATCGACAACGAGCGCGTGCCGGATGCGATGGTGGAGAAAAAAGTGGGAGGCGGCGGACACCGTGGTGTCGCTTCTGAGCGTCTTCACCGCCGGACTCATGACGGATGCGATAGGCGCCTTGATTGCTCCGGGATCCCTCAAATCGATGCGCAGTGCGTCGCATCTTGTCCAAATCCCAATCGCCTCGCCGCGCTCCATGATGAGGATGGAGCCGCAGCGGCGTTGATGCATGCTGCGGATGGCTTCGCTGATCGGGGTGTGCGGCGGACATTGCAGGATCTCGGATCGGATGATCTTGGAGATCGGCATATCGAAGGACATAGACAAACGCCTCTTTGCTATCCAGGTGCGCGACCTGCAATGGTGACATTAATTGCTTTGGGTCAATTATACGCAAGCTCAAGCCGCAGCGCATGCCATGGGGCGAGTGAACGATGCGCGAACACGAGCGCATCGTGCGGATGGAAAAGGACACCGCCAAACTTAAATCATTGGCAAGCGCAGCATGTCCACGATCTTGCGGATCAGGCCGCGGCGCGTCTCCGAAAAAGGCGGATAAAACAGTTTCACCAGCATGAGCGGCGTCGAGCGCAGCACGGCGCGCTCGTGCGAGAACGCCTTGAAGCCGTAATGGCCGTGCGCATTGCCGATGCCCGAGTTGTTGACCCCACCGAACGGCAGCTCGCCGTGTGCGAACTGCATTACGCAGTGATTGATGCAGGCGCCGCCCGAGCTGGTTTGCAGCAGCACCTTGTCGATTTCCTTCCGGTCCTTGCTCCAGACGTATAGCGCGAGCGGCTTCGGACGGGAGTTGATTTCGGCGATGACGGCGTCGAGCTGGGTGTAGCCGATGACGGGAAGAATCGGCCCGAAAATTTCTTCTTCCAGGATTTGCGATCCGGCCGGGATGCGATCGATCAGGGTTGGC
Source organism: Herbaspirillum sp. ST 5-3 (assembly GCF_004804275.1). Classification (GTDB taxonomy): domain Bacteria; phylum Pseudomonadota; class Gammaproteobacteria; order Burkholderiales; family Burkholderiaceae_D; genus Noviherbaspirillum. The sequence continues at coordinate 161,898 of NZ_STGI01000004.1, read as the reverse complement.
GCGATGTAGCACTGGGCGACGTCCACTTCGCCGCCGGTCTGGATGGCAGCGCCGCGCGTGAGGGCATCGTAGAGCAGGGAGGCAACGCGCTGGGTGTGGCGCTGATTGACGATGCGCGTCAGGTCCGCGGTGTGCTTCTGTTCATGCGCGGTGGCGCCGTAGCGCGACTGAATGACCTTGCGGCACTCGGCCATGAAAGCGTCCTTCACGGATTCATGCACGTAGACGTGATCCGGTGCAACGCAGGTTTGCCCGCCGTTAAGGAATTTTCCCCACATCAGGGTTTCGGCGGCGAGCTTGAGATCGGCCGTTTCTCCCACGATGGTGGGCGACTTGCCGCCGAGCTCCAGGGTAACGCTGGTCAGGTGCCTGGCGGCGGCTGCCATGACGATCTTGCCCACGGCGGGCGAGCCGGTAAAGAAGATATGGTCGAAGGGCAGGTCGAGCAGCGCCTGCGCGGTGGCGGTCCCGCCCTCGAACAGTGCCACTTCGGCATGGGGAAAGACCTCGCCGATGATGCGTCCCATGAGGGCGGACACGGCCGGCGTCATTTCCGAGGGCTTGATGATCACGGTATTGCCGGCTGCCAGCGCCGAAACCAGCGGACCGAAGCACAGGCTGAGCGGATAGTTCCACGGCGCGATGATGAGCACGCGGCCGCGCGGCTGGTACTGCACCCAGCCGGACGTGCCGAGCATGGTGCTGGTCGGCCACACCTTGAGCGGCTTCATCCAGCGCTTGACCCGCCCGATGGCGTGCCGCATCTCGTCCATGACCGGAAGAAATTCCGACGCTTCGACTTCCGGCGGCGACTTGCGGTAATCCTGCATGAACGCCTCGTAGAACGCTTCGCGCTGCGCCATCATGGCGTCGCGCAGTTTCTTGATGCGCGCGATGCGCTCGTTCGCGTTGGAGAGGCGCCAGCGCAGGGCGGTTTCGAGCTGGCTGTCGAAAACCTCCCGGATGCGCCGGGGATCGCTTTCCACCATGGGAGAAACCGGTGTGAATTCCTGCATGGACGGGTTGGTGCTCATTGTGTTCTCCGTATCGAAAAACAGCCCTACTCATTGCTTCAGCGTCTCGCTCGTCTGAAACTGCTGGACTGCGCATTCCATGATGGTATGTTTCATCAGTTCCGCCGAGGTCGAGAGCTTGCGATCCTTGAGCGCGACGATCGCAAAATGCGTTTGCAAAGCCGACGGCAGCACGATATTCAAGCGCATCAGTTCCTTGCGCCGGACCTGGTCCTTCACTGCGCTGGGCGGCGAAAAGAACAGCACATCGGTCAGCGCGGCGCTCGCCCGCAACAGTCCGAAATCATTGCTCGACACCGCGCTCGCGGACCACCTGCTTGGCGGTAATTCCGGGTACGTCTTCAAGGCGCGTTCCAGCTCTTTCGGAATTTTCGTCAGGCCCGAGAACGGATACTTCTGCAGGTCTGCGGTCGTCAGTTTTCTCTTCTTCAATAGATTATGCCCATTCCGGACATATACGCATATCGGCTCGGAGGGCAACTGCGCAATATCAAACTCGATGATGTCTTCCAACTCGCGCGAATCCGCCACGAAGAAATCGATCTCGCTGTTCAGCAGCATGTGCTTGTGGTCATCCCAGTAGCCGGACTCGACCACGATATCGACATTGGCTGCCACTTCGCGCAAACGCGCAAGGCATTCCGGCATCAGCGAGGAGCACAGGACAGTGCCGGCGGCGATGCGGACCGAGCCGTTGGCCTGCCGCTTGATCAGGTCGATTTCGGTATGCAGTTGCTGGATATCACCCAGCAACGAGGAGGAGCGCGACAGCAGCCATTGGCCGACTGGCGTCAGTCGCACGCCGCGGGGAGAGCGATCGAACAGCACGATGTCGAGGTCTTCCTCCAGCACGCGAATGCTCTTCGACAGCGCAGGCTGGGAGATATTCAGCCTGGCACTCGCCTTGTGGACGTTGCCCGACTCCGCCAGCGTCACGAAGTGCTGCAACTGCTTCAGGTTCATGCGATAACTCCCGGATATCACTCACCGAAAAAAAGTCATTAGACCACGTATCGCCGTATGCAGGATACTACGGCAATAAAGCCGGGACCAATCTCGCGCCAACTGCCGCGCCGTGCATCGCCTGGCCTGCAAAGAATAATTCGGGAGACAAACCATGTTCGAGGCACGTCCGTCTTTTCTTCAACCGGCTTCGGCCGGCGACTACCGTGAGCTGGCAAGGCGGCGATTGCCGCGCCAGTTCTTCGATTACCTTGATGGCGGCGCATACGATGAAGCAACCATGCGCAACAACGTCGAGGATTTCCGCCGCGTTCTCCTGCGGCAGCGGGTCTTGCGCGACATATCACACATCAATCTGAAGACCGAAGTGCTGGGCCAGAAACTGGCTATGCCGGTCATCCTCGGCCCGGTCGGCCTGGCCGGCATGTTCGCGCCGCGCGGCGAGGTGCAGGCGGCGCAGGCGGCGGAGCGCGCGGGCGTGCCGTTTTGCGAATCGACGGTTTCCATTTGTTCGCTCGAGGAAGTGCGGGCAAACACCAGCGCGCCGTTCTGGTATCAGCTGTACGTCATGCGCGATCGCGGCTATGCGCGCGAGCTGCTGCAACGGGCGCATGCGGCCGGCTGCCCGGTCCTGGTCTTTACCGTTGATCTCGCGGTGGTGGGTGCGCGTTACCGGGACGTGCGCAACGGCATGACCGGCATCAGCAGCCCGTTCGGAAAACTGGCCAAGGCCTGGGACTTCATCTCGCATCCCGCGTGGTCATTGAGCATGGCGATGCGCGGCAAGCCGCTGGTGTTCGGCAACCTGGTCAAGGCCATGCCGGCGGCGCAAAGTCTTCCCGCCTTTCGTGCCTGGGTGAATGCACAGTTCGATCCCGCAGTCACCTGGAACGACCTCGCATGGCTGCGCGAAAACTGGCCGGGCAAGATTGTCGTCAAAGGCATCCTCGATCCGGACGACGCGCGCACGGCAGCCAGTCTCGGCTTCGACGGCGTGGTCGTCTCGAACCATGGCGGCAGGCAGCTCGACGGCGTGCCCTCATCGATTTCGGCGCTACCTCCGATCGTGGACGCGGTGGGCGATCGTGTCGAAGTGCTGGTCGACGGCGGCGTGCGCAGCGGACTCGATGTGGTCAAGGCGCTGGCACTCGGGGCGCGTGCCTGCATCATCGGACGTGCCTGGGCCTACGCGCTGGCAGGCGCCGGCGGGGCAGGTGTCGCTCATGTGCTGCAAATCATGCGCAAGGAGATGGAAGTAGCGATGGCGCTCACGGCTTGCACCAACCTGAATGAAATCAACAAGGACATCCTGGCATCGGCCGTACAGATGGACACCATGAAAGGCGCGGCAGGCGCAGGCATCGACGATGTTGCGAACTCCCGGGTGGACTATGCAGAAATATCAAAGTGAGGTCGTGATCGTTGGCGGCGGGCTGGCCGGCATTGTCGCCGCGCTGGAACTGCTGTCGGCCGGCAAGCGCGTGACATTGCTGGAGCGCGATACCGAGGAAAATTTCGGCGGGCTGGCGAAGGAAAGTTTCGGCGGCATCCTGCTGGTCGGCACCCCGGAGCAGCGTCGCTACGGCATTCGTGATACGCCCGAACTGGCATTGCAGGACTGGCTCGCCTTCGGCGGCTTCGGGCAGGACGCGTCGGCAGAATTCTGGCCGCGCCGCTGGGCCGAGTCCTACGTCAACGACAGTCATGGCGACATCTACTGCTGGCTCAAGGAGCGCGGTGTCCGTTTCCTTCCCTTGCCGCTATGGGTGGAGCGCGGCCAGTTCAGCGGCGGCAATTCGGTGCCGCGCTGGCACGTGACCTGGGGCACCGGACATGGCCTCGCGACGCAACTGATCAATGCATTGCAGGCGCATCCGCGGCGAAAGGCCTTGAGCTTGCACTTCCAGCACCGGGTCGACGGCTTGATCTCGGAGGGAGGCCGCATCATCGGCTGTCGCGGTGTCACCGAAGACACGAAGGAAGATTTCGTCGCTCAAGGCGGTGCCGTGCTGGTTGCCAGCGGCGGCATCAACGGCAATATCGAGCGCGTGCGCGAACACTGGCACGCCGAGTGGAAATCGCCGCCGGAAGTCATCCTGAACGGCTCGCACAAATTTGCCGACGGCATGCTGCATGACGCGGTGCAATCCGTCGGCGGCAATCTGACTTATCTCGACCGCATGTGGAACTACGCGGCCGGCGTGCATCATTGGCGTCCGCGCAAGCCGGGCCACGGGCTGTCGCTGGTGCCGCCGCGCTCGGCCCTGTGGCTGAACTGGTGCGGCGAGCGCATCGGTCCACAACCGCTGGTGAGCGGCTTCGACACGCGGGAACTGGTGACGCAGATCTGCAGGCAGGAGAAACAATATTCCTGGCAACTGCTGAACCGGAAGATCGCGTTGAAGGAGCTTGCGGTGTCGGGTGCGGAATTCAACCCTTCGATTCGCGACAAGAAGATCGTCGGATTCCTGCGCGACGCCTTGCTGGGCAACCGATGGCTGCTGAAACAGATGACGGAGAACTGCAATGACGTCGTGGTGGCATCGTCACTGCCGGAGCTGGTGGAGAAGATGAATGCCTTGCAGGGCGATACTGCGGTCGATCTTCATGCCGTGCGCTCGATGGTCGAGCGCTACGACGCCGAAATCGATCGCGGTCCGACGCTGCACAACGACGAACAATTGCGCCGCATCGCGCACCTGCGCAAATGGCGCGGCGATCGCATCCGTACCTGCAAGTTCCAGAAGATTCTTGATCCCGCGGCGATGCCCCTGATTGCCATTCGCGAATTCATCATCAGCCGCAAGAGTCTGGGCGGCATCCAGACCGACCTCGACAGCCGCGTGCTGAGCAAGGCGGGCGAGCCGATTCCCGGCCTGTATGCGGCCGGCGAGGCCGCAGGATTTGGTGGCGGCGGCATGAACGGCCTGCGCGGACTGGAAGGGACTTTCCTCGGCGGATGCATCTATGGCGCGCGGCGTGCCGCAAAAGCCATTGCAAAATAAAAAAGGAGACAAGCATGAAGAAAACCGCTGCCTGGCTGGCCGTCTATGCGATGGAGCAGCTCGGGATCAAATTCACCTTCGGCATACCCGGCGTGCACAACACCGAGTTGTATGACGAACTCAACAATTCGGCCACGGTGACGCCGGTGCTTGTCACGCACGAAGGCGGCGCGGCATTCATGGCAGACGGCGTGAGCCGCGCGGCAGACGACACGATCGGCGCGCTCGCCATCGTGCCCGCCGCCGGCTTCACGCATGCGTCCAGCGGCATCGGCGAGGCGCTTCTGGATGGTATTCCGATGCTAATCTTTTCGGGCGGCATCCGCACCGATACGGGAAGACAATTTCAACTGCACGACATCGACCAGCTCGCGTTGGCGAAACCGCTGACCAAGGCGGCGTTCCGCATCACGCGGCATGAAGATGTGGTGCCGACCATTTTCGAGGCCTACCGGATCGCGACGAGCAATGAACCCGGACCGGTGCTGATCGAACTTCCCGTCAATCTGCAACTGTTTCCCGGCGAAGTGGGTGGGCTGCCGCAGTGGAAACCCTTGGCGGCGCCATCGGCTCCCGACCCTGCGCTTATCCGGCGTGCCGCCGATGTCCTGCTCGGCGCAAGGAAGGCCGGCTTGTTTGTCGGCTGGGGCGCGCGCATGGCGACGGATGAAATCGCCGCCATCGCCGAATTGCTGCAGGCGCCGGTCAGCACCACCTTGCAGGGATTGGCGAGTTTCCCCGGCGACCATCCGCTGCATACCGGTTTCGGTTTCAGTCCCTCGGCAGTGCCAGCGGCGCGCAATGCGTTTGCGGGATGCGATGCCATGCTCGCGGTCGGCGCGCGCTTCGGCGAAATTCCGACTGGCAGCTTCAGCGCGACCGTTCCTCCGGCCCTCGTGCACATCGACATCAATCCGAATGTGTTCGATGCAAACTACCCGAGCCAGGTGAGCATCGCCGGCGATGCCAGGCTTGTTCTCGGCGCACTGTTGACCGAACTTCGGTCGCGCGGAGGACGGCCTGCCAACACGGAACTGCAGGCGCAGATCGCACGCGACAAGCGCGCCTACCGGGAGGAATGGTACGCGCATGACAGCAAGGGACGCGTCAATCCCGCGCGCTTCTTCGATGAGCTGCGCCGTCAAATGCCGGATGATGCGGTGACGGTGCTGGACGATGGCAATCACACTTTCCTGACCGCCGAACTTTTTCCCATTCATCGCGGCGGCAAGCTGCTGACGCCGACGGATTTCAATGCGATGGGTTACGCCGTTCCGGCCGCGATTGGCGCGAAGCTGGCGCAACCGGAGAAAGAGGTGTTCGCGATTGTCGGGGATGGCTGTTTCATGATGACCTGCATGGAGATCGTGACGGCGGCATCACGTGGGCTTGGCGTGATCTATTTTGTATTCCACGACGGAGAGCTGTCACAGATCGCGCAGGCGCAGCAGATTCCCTACAACCGCAAGCCGTGCACGGTACTCGCCGGTCCGAATATCGAAGGCATCGCGATGGCCACGGGAGCGGCGTATATCAACATGCCAAACCAGGAAGCGATTGCCGGCGCCATTGCGGATGCGCGCCGGCTTGCGAGGGATGGGCGGCCGGTGATCGTCGACGTCGCCATCGATTATTCGAAGCGCACCGCATTTACCAGCGGCACGGCGAAGTCGACCTTCAAGCGTTTTCCCTTGTCGCAACGCATGCGTTTCGCGGGACGCGCCTTGATGCGAAAAGTGACGGGGTAGGAAGGACGAGCGACCAAGGGCATTCAGCACGCATTCCAGGCACGCCGTAAAATAGCGGGCATCGTTACCAGGAAAAACCTGCATCATGCATCCATCACAAGCCCGCCAGTTTTTGCTCGATGTGTTCAACAGCGCAGTCGGCGCAGCCAGTGCGGAAAAGTGCCTTCCCGCCTTTCTGCCGCAAGCCTCTCCCGAGGGCCGCACGCTGGTCATTGGCGCCGGCAAGGGCGCGGCCGCGATGGCGAAAGTGGTGGAAGATCACTGGCAGGGCGAACTTTCCGGACTGGTCGTGACACGCTATGGCCACGGCGCCGACTGCAAGCGCATCGAAGTAGTCGAGGCCGCGCATCCGGTGCCCGATGAAGCCGGACGGCGCGCGGCGGGGCGCATGATGGAAATGGTGCGCGGACTCACTGAAAAGGATCTGGTGCTGTGCCTGATTTCCGGCGGCGGCTCCGCCTTGCTTGCCTTGCCCGCACAGGGCATCACGCTCGAGCAAAAACAAGCCGTCAACAAGGCATTGCTGAAGAGCGGAGCGACGATCTCGGAGATCAACTGCGTGCGCAAGCATTTCTCGGCAATCAAGGGTGGGCGCCTCGCGCTGGCCTGTGCGCCGGCCCGCGTCGTGACTTTGCTGATTTCCGACGTGCCGGGCGACGATCCGGGCGTGATCGCCAGCGGCCCGACCTTGCCCGACCCGACCACCTGCGAGGAAGCATTGGCCATCCTGCGCAAGTACCGGATCACGATTCCCGACACCATGGAGCAATACCTCGCTTCCGGCGCCGGCGAAACACCGAAGCCGGGCGATCCGCGCTTCGCTCGCAATGAACATCATGTGATCGCCACCGCGCAGCAGGCGCTGGAAGCGGCCGCATCGACCGCGCGCGCGGCGGAAATCACGCCCTACATTCTTTCGGATGAAATCGAAGGCGAGGCGCGCGACGTCGGCATGGTCCATGCTGCCTTGGCGCGGCAAGTGGCCTTGCGCAATCAACCCTTCCAGCGTCCTTGCGTCCTGATATCCGGCGGCGAAACGACCGTGACGGTGCGCGGTAACGGCCGTGGCGGACGCAATGCCGAGTTCCTCCTGAGCCTGGCAACTTCATTGCACGGCTTGGAAGGCGTTCATGCGATTGCGTGCGATACCGATGGCATCGATGGTTCGGAGGACAATGCGGGCGGGATCTATGCCCCAGACTCCGTTGAGCGTGCGGAAAAGCTCGGTGTGCGCGCACGTGCGATGCTCGACAATAACGACGGCTATGGATTCTTCAGCGCGCTGGGCGACCTGGTGATGACAGGGCCGACGCGAACCAATGTGAATGATTTTCGCGCCATTCTGATTCTGTGATCTCAAGCAGTCTTGAAGTGCCGCAGGAAATCCAGGAATACCTGCGCTGAAATCTCCGCATCGTCGGCAGTCATTGTTTCCAGCGGATTGTGGCTGATGCCGCCGTTCCCGCAGCGCGTAAACAACATGGCAACATCCGTTATCGCCGCCATGGCCATGGCATCATGACCGGCGCCCGAGCTGAGCGTGAAAGGCGTCACGCCGAGCCGTTCGGCTGACGCCGACAGTTTTTCCATCAACCGCGGTGCGCAGGGCACGGCTGGCGCACTCATCAGCAATTCCAGTCTGGATTCCACATTGCGTCGAGTGCAGATCGCATCGATCTCGCGCAGTACGTCCTCGATGGCCGCGTCGCGGATTGCATCATTGGCCGCACGGATGTCGAGTGACAGTCGGCACGCACCGGGCACCACATTGACCGACCCGTTCGGGACCTGCAACTGGCCGACTGTGCCGACGAGCGACGGGAATTGCGCGCAACGCTTTTCCACGTACAGGATGATCTCGGCAGCAGCGGCTGCGGCATCCTTGCGCATGTTCATCGGCGTCGTTCCCGCATGGCTGGCGACGCCGGTCAACTCCAGCAGGTAGCGGCAACTGCCCGCAATCGAACTCACGATGCCGACCGGCAGGGCATGCTCCAGCAGGACCGGTCCCTGTTCGATGTGCACCTCGACGAAGCCGAGCAGGTCCTTTGGATCACGCGCGATCTGCGGAATATCGTCCGGATTGTGGCATGCCTCCAGCAGGGCAGCGCGCATGCTGATGCCGTCGGCGTCCAGCTTGTCCAGCAATGTGAGATCGAAGCGTCCGGCAATCGCATTGCTGCCGAGGAAAGTGCTCTTGAAGCGCACGCCTTCTTCTTCGGAAAAACCGATGACTTCAAGATGGAAGGGGAGTTTCTCGCCGCGTTCATGCAAATGCTTTACCACGGCGATCGGCAAGAGTATGCCTTCGCGGCCGTCGTACTTGCCGCCGTTGCAGACCGTGTCGTAATGCGAGCCGGTCATCAGGGTTTTCGCATTCGGCGTGTCCGACTGATAGCGGCCGACCACATTGCCGACGGCGTCGATATGCACCTGCATGCCGGCTTCACGCATCCACACCGCGATCTGCGCTGCGGTCTTGCGATGCGCGCCGGTCATGTAGGCGCAGGTGAGACCCTGTTCCTCATCGCTCCAGGCGCCGATCACTTCCGCCCATTCCATGATGGTATTGCCCAGCAAGGGCGCATGACCGAACAGATCGTTCAGGCGCAGTTCAGCGATACGGTGAATCTGGCGCAGGTCTTCCGCGAGCTCATCATCGCGGCAATTCTTCAAGCGGCGTGCAAAGGTATCGATGATTTGCTGGCGGGTGTAGCCCTTGCCGTCCGGCCCCTTGACTGCAAGGATGAAGGGAAAGCCGAATTTCGCGTTGTAGTCTGCATTCAGCTTCTGCAAGGCGGCGAATTCTTCCGGGTTGCAGTTGTTGAGGCCGGCCTTGGCTTGCTCGCCGCTCGACTCCCTGGTCAATTGGCCGGCGATGGCCGCCTTGCCCGCGAGTTCGGGATGCGCGCGGATCAGGCGCAGTTGCTCGTCTTCGCTGGCTTTGCTCACCACTGCCTGCAAGCCTTGCTTCAGCGCGGTCAGGGTCTTGAACGGGCGTCGCGGTGCCGCGCGCTCGGGAATCCAGGGCGAATGCTCGTAAATGCCGCCAAGTACCCGCGCGAATTCGGCGGCCTCGCAGCTATTCAATTGTTCCAGTGTGATGCTCATGGGGCTGCAGTGAAGGGATGCATGGTGCGCCAGTGATTGGCGATATCGATGCGGCGCGTGACCCAGACCTTGTCGTGCGACTGGATATAGTCGAGAAAACGCGCCAGCGCCGCAGCGCGCCCCGGCCGTCCGATGAGACGGCAGTGCAGGCCGACGGACATCATTTTCGGGCGGTTGATGCCATCCGGATCGCCCTCGCGATACAGCACGTCGAAGGCATCCTTGAGGTAATCGAAGAATTGCGTGCCCGAGTTGAAGCCCTGCATGGCGGCAAAGCGCATGTCGTTCGAATCCAGCGTGTAGGGCACCACCAGATGCGGGCGTTTCACCGTTTGACCGTCCGCGCCGCTGACGCTGACCTGCTCCCAGAAAGGCAGGTCGTCGCCATAATAGTCCGCGTCGTAGGTGAAGCCGCCGTGCTCGACCACCAGCTTGCGCGTGTTCGGCGAGTCCCGGCCGGTGTACCAGCCGAGCGGCGCGGCGCCGGTAAGCTCGCGAATGATCTGCACCGCCTCCTGCATGTGCGCACGCTCCGTCGCCTCATCCATGTGCTGATAGCTGATCCAGCGCAGCCCGTGGCAGGCGATCTCATGGCCGAGTTCCTGGAACGCGGCCACCGCCTCGGGATTGCGCTTCAATGCCATCGACACGCCGAAGACGGTAAGTGGCAGCGCACGTTCCTCGAACATGCGCAGCACCCGCCACAGGCCGGCGCGCGATCCGTACTCGTAGATCGACTCCATGCTCAGATGCCGCATCTCGAATGCTTGCGCACCGATGATTTCGGAAAGAAAGGTTTCGGATGCCTTGTCGCCATGCAAAACGCAGTTTTCCGCGCCTTCTTCATAATTCAGCACGAATTGGACAGCGATGCGCGCGCCGTCCGGCCATTGCGCATGCGGCGGATTGCGGCCGTAGCCGACGAGGTCGCGGGGGTAGTTTTTGTAGAGATCGGACACGCTTCACCTGAACGACTTGATCATGAGGGGGCGGCGACGCTTCGCCGGCACAACGATGGAACGATAGACGATAGTAAAGCGAAGGCGGCACCGCGATATATGCATCGGCTGATAACAGTTTTCAGCGCCGCGATATAGACAGATAGCGGCGATCGCCTATTTTTGCACCAGTGACTTTGCGGTCGCGGCGATCAGTTCGCGCAGCCACTTGTGCTCGGGCGCATGATGCACCCGGTCATGCCATAGTTGGTAAAAACGCATGGTCGGGAACTTGATCGGCACGGTGAAAATCTTGAGCGGCAGGTTGCGCTCGTAAAAGCGCATGAATTGCCGGCCCGTCGTCAACACCAAGTCGCTGCGCGTGAGCATGTGCGGAATCAGTCCGAAATAGGCGGACTCGACCACCACGTTGCGGTGCATGTTTTGCTTGGCGAGAAAGGATTCGATCACGCCGGAATAGCCCGGCAGCATCTGCGATGGCGCGACATGCGGCAGCGACAGGTAGTCCTCGACCGTCATGTCGTCCGGCCCGGTGCGCAGCGCATAGGCGCAATCGGCGCGCATGATGCAGGCGATCTCATCCTCGAACAGCTTGGACATGTGCAGGTGCTCGGGCGGGTCGTCCCAGTTGGCGATCACGATGTCGAGCTCGCCGTCCGACAGCAGTTTCAGGTAATCGTTGTCCGGCCCCTTGCCGTGCAGAACGACCCGACTCTTCGGCGATTCGCGGCGCACGGCGGCAACGATATTGGGCAGGAACTGGCTGTCCAGATAGTCCGGGGCGGCAATATGAAAAGTGCGTGCTTCGTGTTGCGGGGAAAACGCGGTCTTCTGCGCGAAAAGCTTTTCGGTTTCGTCGAGTATCTTTTTGGCTGGCAACAGCAGGCTTTCGCCATGCTGGGTGGGCACCATGCCGCGTGCGCCGCGCACCAGCAGCGGATCGCCGGTCAGCTCGCGCAGCTTGCGCAGGGAAGCCGAGATCGACGGCTGCGGCTGGTTGAGCTTGAGCGCGACGCGCGAGACGTTTTTTTCGGAGAGCAGCAAATACAGGATGCGTATGAGATGGATGTCCAGATGATCCGGCAAGCCTGACATTGCGTCCCCTCTATATCGTTATGTGTATGTGAAATATACTTGATGCCGGATGTTCCGAGCTACAAAAAAGTCTATCTTTTAACATCAAAAAACCGGCGCGCATGTCGCTCGCGCGCGAAATCGAAAGTCGGTTAACCCCGGTCGCAGCGGAGCTGTCAACGGTTCGCGACCAATCGGGAGACAATCCCCCTCGTCTGAAGCGCCCGCGGAGGCAGACGAGCTTCTGTCCTGAGGAGTTCATGGAAGCTTTGTTGCTGAATTACGGCGTCGAATGGCTGAACCTGCTGGTCCGCTGGTTGCATCTGATTACGGGCATTGCGTGGATAGGCGCGTCCTTCTATTTCGTCTGGCTCGACAATTCGATCAGGCCCCCCAGGCCCGGCTCCGAGCTGGAAAAGGCAGGCGTGTCGGGCGAATTGTGGGCGGTGCATGGCGGCGGTTTCTACAATCCGCAGAAATACCTGGTCGCGCCCAAGCAGTTGCCCGAGGAACTGCACTGGTTCAAGTGGGAAGCCTACTCGACCTGGCTGTCCGGCTTTGCGATGCTGTTCATCGTCTATTACTTCAACGCGCCGGCAATGATGATCGACAAGTCGGTGGCCGACATCAGCAGCGCGCAGGCGATCGGCATCGGCCTCGGCACTCTGGTCACCGGATGGGTCGTCTATGACTTGTTGTGCAAGTCGCCGCTCGGTCAGCACGACGGGCTGCTCGGCATCGTGATGTATCTTCTGATCGTCCTGGCGGCCTTCGTGCTCTCGAAATTCCTGGGCGGCCGCGCCGCGTACATTCATGTCGGCGCGATGATCGGCACCATCATGGTCGGCAATGTGCTGATGCAGATCATCCCCGGCCAGCGCAAGCTGGTCGACGCCATGAAGGCCGGCAAAACGCCCGATCCGATCTACGGCAAGCGCGGCAAACAGCGCAGCGTGCACAACAATTATTTCACGCTGCCGGTGCTGTTCATCATGATCAGCAATCACTATGCGATGACCTACAACCACGCCAACAACTGGCTGGTCCTGGCGGGCATCATGGCAGCCGGCGTGCTGATTCGTCATTTCTTCAACCTCAGGCACAAGGGAAGAATTGCATGGGGCTATCCGGCGGCCGGTGTCGCCTTGCTTCTCGTGGTCGCGGTAGCAATTGCACCGCGCCCCGCAGCGAAGCTCTCGTCAAGCGATGGGGCGCCGGTCGACATCGCGCAAGTGCAGGGCGTCATCGCGCAGCGCTGCGCGGTCTGCCACTCCGACAAGCCGACCCAACCTGGCTTTGCGACCGCGCCGGCAGGCGTGATGCTGCACACGCATGATTTGCTGCGGCAGCATGCGGATCGCGTGTATCGGCAGGCAGTACAGTTGAGATCCATGCCGATCGGGAACCTGACCAATATGACGGACGAGGAACGCGCGCTGATTGCACGCTGGTATGAATCAGGCGCCAAATAAGTCACAACGGAATCACAACGGAAACAAGACCATGACCATTATCCATATCGACGGCTTCACTCTGACCGCTGACCAGGTCGTCAGCATTGCACGCGACCCTGGCGTTGAGGTGCGTCTGGCGCAATCCTCGCGCGATGCGCTGAAGCAGAGCCGCGATTACATCGAATCCACCTGGATGCATGACGATGCGCCAATGATGTACAGCTTCAATACCGGCGTCGGCTTGCTGAAGGACACTCGCGTCAAGGTCGAGCATATCGAACTGTTCCAGACGCAGCTCATCAAGGCGCATGCCGCCGGGCTGGGCGAGCCTTTTTCCGAAGAGGTGAGCCGCGCCACCATGCTGCTGCGGGCCAATGCGTTCGCCAGCAACTACTCCGCGCCGCGTGTCGAGGTGGTGGATCGCCTCCTTGCTTTCCTTAACGCCGGAATCCATCCGGTCATGCCGCAGAAGGGTTCGGTCGGCGCCTCCGGCGATCTTGCGCCGCTGTCTTATCTCGCAGCGGCGATCGCGGGATTCGATGAGGCGGAGGTCATGTACAAAGGCCAGCGCATGAGCGCGCCGCAGGCCATTGTTGCCGCCGGCATCCAGCCGGTCAGATTTGATCTGAAGGCCAAGGATGGTTCGGCGCTGATCAACGGCTGCACCGTCTCGCTCGCCGTTGCCGTACTGGCGTCTAATGATGCACGCAATCTTCTGTCGGATGCCTGCGTGTCGCTTGGGCTGACGCTGGAAGCCATGCGCGCGGAAATGTCGGCATTCGACGAGCGCATTCATCAGGCGCGACCGCATGCCGGACAAATCAAGACCGCGGCGATCATCCGCACGCTGCTCAAGGGTTCGACCCGCACCTCGCATGAGGCGCGCGCAGTGCAGTTTCCGGAAGAATCGCGTCGCACCGACATTCCCTACACGCCGCGCATCCAGGACGTGTACTCGCTGCGTTGCGCTCCGCAGGTGTACGGGCCGGTGTTCGATGCGCTCGACTACATCGATACCATCGTCGACAAGGAGATCAATTCGGCCACCGACAATCCCTTGATTTTCGGGAAGGAGGGCGGCGGGTTCGAGATCATCTCGGGCGGCAATTTCCACGGCCAGTATCTGGCGCAGGCCATGGACCTGCTTTCGATGGCCATCGCCGACCTCGGCAGCATTTGCGAGCGGCGCATTGCGCGCCTGATCGATCCCACGCTGTCGTGGGGACTGCCACGCAACCTGATGAGCGGCATTCGCGGCGTCAACACCGGCTATACGGTGGTGCAGTGCTCGATGAGTTCGCTGGTGATGGAAAACCGCACGCTTTGCATGCCGGGCAGCGTGGACAGCATCCCGGCCAAGGGCAACAGCGAGGATCACGTCTCGAACTCGACCTGGTGCGCGCGCAAGGCCGCGACCGTGGTCGCCAACACGCAATACATCGTCGGCGTGGAAATGCTGTTCGCCGCGCAGGGATTGACCATGACGGAATCGCTGTTGCCCGGATTCGTGCTGGGGAAGGGAACGCAGGCGGCCTACGAAGAAATCCGTCGCCAGATCCCGGCCTGCCTGGAAGGCGATCGCTGGTTTCACAACGACATTGCCACCGCGCGCTCGTTCATCACGAGCGGTTCGGTGCGTGCCGCGGTGGAGAAGAAGATCGGCAGTTTTGCCCAATAAGGGACAAGCACACGCCCTAAAAAGAAAGCCCGGCGATCCGCCGGGCTGGTCTGATAAATCGAAATCAATCGATCAATCATGTGAAGCAGGCTTGTGGCCGGCAACACACACGGGCGACAGCTTGCGCTCTCGCCCGATTCAAAATCCTAGAAACGATGACGCACGCCGACGCCGAAGCTGTTGCCGTTGTTCTGGCTGGTGATGCGGTCATTCATAAAGACTGCGTACAGATCGGTGCGCTTGGACAGGTCGTAGTCATAGCCGACTGACGTCGTATTGCGTTTCTGGTCGGCGCCGATGGCCGTGCCGGTGCGTTTGGTCTGTGCCCAGGCTGCCATGATCTTGCCCTGGCCGGCGGGAACGGTTGCGCCGAGCGACACGGTCTTGTCGTCGAGGTCGATGTTGTGCGAGGTCTGGCCGTAGGTCGCGAACAGTTTCGCTGCCTTCAGGTCATAGCTGCCGCCGACCATCCATGCGGTCTGGCGTGCTGCGGACAGTCCCGAGGCGAGCGGCAGGTTGCCGCCGGGTTGTACATTGCCGGCCGGGACATTCAGCGGATTGTTGATTTCGACGTTGTGATAGAACGCGGTCAGGGCCAGCGGGCCGCCGAAATAGAGCAGGTTCAGGCCGACGTTGTTCTTGCCGTTGTTGCCCGCCACTTCGCCGAATTGGTAATGCAGGTTCGCGGTGAGGCCGCCGAAGTTCGGTGTCGTATAGCGAATCGAATTGCTCCAGCCGGTATCGCCCGTGAAGGAGTTGGTCCAGGCCGATCCGTTGAACAGCGGCACATCGGCCTGCAGGATCAGCGGCGAGAACGTGTAGGAATCACCGAACGGATTGAACAGAATGGTCGGCAGGAATTGCGGAGCGAGTTCGCGGCCGAGTGAAACCGCGCCAAAGCTGCCGGACAGGCCGACATTGGCGTCGCGCGAGAACAGGGTATCGCCGGGGAAGCGGCCTTGCGAGCCGGTATCCGCCTGAATGAAGCTGGTCAGCTGGAAGTTGGCTTTCAGGCCGCCGCCGAGATCCTCGGAACCCTTGAATCCGAACCAGGAAGTCGTCATGCCGCCGCTGTTGACGACGGAACGGCTGTTCGCGTCGCCGGCGTTGCGCACTTTGCCGGCGAAAACGTCGACAAGGCCGCTTACCGAGACATTGGTTTGTGCCATGGCCGCCGGTGCAGCGGTCGCCGCGACCAAGGCTGCCGCGAGGGCGAGTTGTGTTAACTTGAACTTGCGTTGTTGCATGAGCTCTCCAGATCAGATGCAGTTAATGAAACCGGGAGTCCTCCCCGGACGGTAAATCCCTGCTTCGAGATTGCCGTCGGGTTTCCCTATTTCCAAGCGGCAATCATTTTACTTTCCCTTGCCGCTTTCGCGAAAGAGAAATTCTCGGGTTTGAACGTATTCAAACCACTTTCTTGTTCACCTCAACTTGCACGCAACATCATCAACAGTCGACGCGCGCGTGAACCAGGTTTCCCCCGCTGTACGTCGCAGCGATTGCGCGATCGTCGCCGAGCAGGGCAAATGCAAACAGGAGTTCTTCGAGGCTTTCAATGCGTGCGGTTCGTCGTGCCAGCAGCGGAGTCGCGTGTGGGTCCAATACAACAAAATCGGCTTCGACCCCTGCCGCAAAGTTGCCTATCGTTCCTTCGAGCTGCATGCTGCGCGCGCCGCCCAGCGTCGCCAGATAAAACATGCGCAAGGCGGACAGGTAAGTGCCGCCCATGCGCGCCACCTTGTAAACTTCGTTCATTGTGCGCAGCATGGAAAACGATGTGCCGCCGCCGACATCGCTTGCCAATGACAGCAGCATCCGCGCCGCATCGGCGCCCGCGAAATCGAACAGGCCGCTGCCGAGGAAGAGATTGGAAGTGGGGCAGATGGCCGCCGCCGACTGCGTCTCGTGCATGCGCCGCCGGTCATGTTCGTCCAGCCAGATGCAATGGCCGAACATAGCGCGCGGCCGCATCATGCCGACCTTGTCGTACACGTCCAGATAACTGCGAGAATCGGGAAACAGGGACTTGACCCATGCCACTTCATCGGTGTTTTCCGCGACATGCGTCTGGAGAAAGGTATCGGGATAGGCGCGCGCAAGCTCGCCGGCAAGATGCAACTGGGCCGGTGTCGATGTTGGGGCGAAGCGGGGCGTGATCGCATAAAGCTGGCGGCCGCGCTTGTGCCATTTATTGATCAGAACTTCGCTGTCCCGCACGCCGCCCTCGGCCGTATCGCGCAGAAACCCGGGACAATTGCGGTCCATCAGGACCTTGCCGCCGACCATGCGCAGCTTGCGCCTTTCGCTCTCGCTGAAAAAGGCATCCACCGAGGATGGATGCACCGTGCAATACACCATGGCGGTCGTGGTGCCGCAGCGCAGGAGTTCGTCAATGAAGAAGCGCGCCACTTCCGCGGCATGTTGCGGATCCTCGAATTTGCGCTCGGTCGGGAAGGTATACGTCTCCAGCCACGGCAGCAGGCCGGGTGCGGGCGACGCGATCATATCCGTTTGCGGGTAGTGGATATGGGTGTCGATGAAGCCGGGGACGATCAGCTTGCCGCGATAATCCTGAATCTCGACTTGCGGTGGAACGCGGTCGCGCAACTGTGCGAAGTCGCCCGCCGCAAGCACGCGGCCATCCTCGACGATCAACAAACCGTCTTCGTGCCAGGCACTGGCCTTGTCATCGAAGGCGGGGTCGGCGGTGAAGTGCAGAATGCTTGCGCGGTAAGCCTGGAGATTGTGAGCGGCGAGTGTCGATATCATTGAAATTTTCTTGTTATTCGTTTGGTGTGAGTGCCTGTTCGGTCTGTTCGCTCTTCTCCCAAACCTGCAGCAATTGCGCGCATACGGATGCGGCGATCACCGCAGGCGTCTTGCCGCTGATGCCGGGCACGCCGACCGGACATACCATGTGCTTCAGTCGTTCTTCGGGCATGCCCCGCGCACGAAGGCGGCGTTCGAACTGTACGCGCTTGGTTTCCGAACCGATCAGTCCAAACCAGGCTGCATCGGCGCGACGCAGGATGGTTTCGGCCAGCCGCTGGTCGAGCGCATGGCTGTGGGTCATGACCAGATAGCTCGCGCCCGGAGATACTTCATCGACCACTGCTTCCGGCGTGTCGGTCACTTCCGTTTTCACATTGGCCGGCAGGCTTTCCGGGAACATGTCCTCGCGCTCATCGACCCAGGTCACATGGCACGGCAATTCCGCCAATGCGCGCACGATCGCAGCGCCGACATGGCCGGCGCCGAACAGGACCAGATGAGCACGGTATGCGCACAAGGGATCGACCAGCCAGCGGCAGCCTTCGCTGTCCACCACGATGTGGCATTCGCGGGCGAGGTCGATGTGCTCAGGCAACGGAAGCGCCCCGCATAGCGGCTGCTCCTCCTTATCGATGACTTGTGCAGGCAAGGACGCGTCCATTGGCACCAACCGCCAGTAGTCCTGCCGCCTGGCCCGATATTCATTCAGGCAGACGGCATAATCACGGTCCTTGGCTTCGATACGTTCGAAGGCCAGCAGCACCACGCCGCCGCAGCACTGCCCAAGGCTGGGCCCGAGTGCGAAGCGTTCGATGCGGCGCATCGCGGCGATCGATCCGGACGGCATGGCCAGCATCTCGCGTGCGATTTCAGCGGCGCGCATCTCCAGGTGGCCGCCGCCAATGGTGTCGCACTGGGCCTTGGTTGTGACAAGCATCTTCGCGCCCGGTTCGCGCGGGCTGGAGCCCTGCACCGAAGCGACCGTGACCAGCACCGCCGGTTCGGCGCGAGCGGCGGCGTTGCTGAGTGCGGAGAGCCAGTCGGTCATGTTTTTCTCAGTGCGAAATCAGTCGTTGATTCACGTCGACGCGCAAACCGCGTCGACCGCATTCAGGATTGCCTCGCTCGTCGCCGGTGCATTCAGCGGCGGGTTCCGCTTGTAATCGGCCACGCTGGCGATTGCGTCGCGGATGGCGAAGAATACCGAGAAGGGCAGCAGCAGCGGTGGTTCGCCCACGGCCTTCGAGTGATGAATGCTGTCCGACGCATTGCGATTCCGGAAAAGCTTCACGCGAAAATCGCGCGGGCAGTCGGACACGGCGGGAATCTTGTAGGTTGACGGCGCGTGTGTCATCAGCTTGCCCGCCTTGCCCCACCACAATTCCTCGGTCGTGAGCCAGCCCATGCCCTGAATGAAACCACCCTCGACCTGTCCGATATCAATGGCCGGATTGAGCGAATTGCCGGCGTCGTAGAGCGCATCGGCACGCAGGAGTTTCCATTCGCCGGTGAGCGTATCGACGATCACTTCCGATACTGCTGCGCCATAGGCGAAGTAGAAGAAGGGATTGCCGGTCATGGTCGCCGCATCCCAATGCAAACCAGGGGTGGCGTAAAAGCCGTCCGACCACAACTGTACGCGTGCGTTGTACGCCCGGCGTACCAGCGAGGGGAAGGGCTCGGGGCTGCCATCGATGTAGACCTGATTGTCGGCAAACCGGATGGTTGACGGATCGACCTGCCACGTCTGCGCGGCAAATGCGGTCAGACGCTCGCGAATCTGGCGCGCCGCATCCTGCGCGGCCTTGCCGTTGAGATCCGCGCCGGTCGAGGCGGCGGTGGCCGAGGTGTTGGCGACCTTGCTGGTATCGGTAGCGGAAACGCGCACATGCGACAAGTCGAGGCCAAGTTCGTGGGCGACGACTTGCGCCACTTTGGTGTTGACACCCTGGCCCATTTCAGTGCCGCCATGATTGACCAGCACCGAGCCGTCGACATACACATGCACCAGTGCGCCGGCCTGGTTCAGATGCGTCAGGTTGAACGCGATGCCGAACTTGACCGGGGTGAAGGCAATGCCTTTCTTCAGCACCGGACTCGTGGCATTGAATGCGCGGATGGCCTCGCGGCGTGCGCGGTAATCGCTGTCGGCTTCGAGTTCCGCGACCAGTTCATGGATGATATTGTCGACGACCTTCTGACCATACTGCGTGACGTTGCGACCTTCGGCATCGTCGCGTCCGTAGAAGTTGATCTTGCGTACGTCGAGCGGGTCCTTGCCGAGATTGCGTGCGATGTCGTCGATGACGTATTCGATCGCGATCGCGCCCTGCGGCCCGCCGAAGCCGCGAAAGGCGGTATTCGACTGCGTGTTGGTTTTGCCGCACAGGGCCAGGATGTCCACGGCGGGGAGGTAATAGGCGTTGTCGAAATGGCACACGGCGCGCGTCGCGACCGGGCCGGACAAGTCGGCGGAATAGCCGGCGCGCGCCACCATCTCGACGCGGGCCGCGAGGATGCGGCCGTCATGGTCGTATCCGATTTCATATTCGTAATGGAAGTCGTGGCGCTTGCCGGTCACCATCATGTCGTCGTCGCGATCCGCGCGCAGCTTGACAGGACGCTTGAGCCGCGCGGCGGCAATCGATGCGGCCGCCGCCCACAAGGCGGACTGCGATTCCTTGCCGCCGAAACCGCCGCCCATGCGGCGGCATTCAACCACCACATGATGCGAATGCAGGCCGAGCGCATGTGCGACCACATGCTGCATTTCCGACGGATGCTGCGTCGAGCAGTAGACCAGCATGCCGTGATCTTCCTTCGGGATCGCGTACGAAACCTGGCCTTCCAGATAAAACTGCTCCTGGCCGCCGACATACAGTTCGCCTTTCACGCGATTTGGTGCCTGCTCGAACGCCTGCCTGAGATCGCCGCGTGCGAGATGCATCGGCGGCAAGACCCAGGATTGCGCTCGCTTGGCGTCCTGGGGCGTCAGGATCGCCGGCAATTCCTCGTAATCGATCCTGGCGAGCCGGGCGGCGCGGCGTGCATTGTCGTGCGTATCGGCCACCACCATGAATACCGGCTGGCCGACATACTGCACCAGGCCGTCGGCGAGGATAGGGTCGTCATGGACGATCGGGCCGCAGTCATTGGTGCCGGGAATGTCCTTCGCGGTGAGCACCGCCGCCACGCCGCGCGACTTCCTGGCTTCGGCGAGATCGATGGATTTCACGCGGGCATGTGCCTTTTGCGACAGGCCGAGCGCGGCGTGCAAGGTGCCTTGCAGTTCCGGAATGTCGTCGGTGTAAGTTGCCTCGCCCAGCACATGCAGCCGCGCGGACTCGTGCGCTTGCGCAATGCCGACGGCGGCCCATCGGGCTTGAGCGGGTTGCGTGATGAAAGAGTCTGTTTGCTTGTTCATGATCGTCTCGTCATGCGCTCGCGAATGCGTTGACGGCAGTGGCGGGCAGCGGTGCATCGAGGCGTGTCTCCAGCCAGAAACGACGCAGCAGATTGCGGGCGGCCTTGACGCGGTAGGCAGCGCTTGCGCGCATATCGGTAAGCGGAGCATAGTCCTCGCTCAGCGCCTGCATGGCATCCTGCAGGGCGGCTTCGTCCCAGGCGCGACCCTTGAGTGCCGCCTCCGCTTTTGGCGCGCGGCGTGAGGTGGCGGCCATGCCGCCGAAGGCAATGCGCGCCTCGCGCACGATCTCGCCGTCCAGCGTGATCGCAAAGGCCGCGCACACAGCGGAAATGTCCTGGTCAAAGCGCTTCGCCAGTTTGTAGGTGCGAAAACGGCGATTGGCTTGCGGCAGCGGCACGCGCAGCGCCTCGACGATTTCGTCAGGCCGCAAATCCTTCTTCTGGTAATCGAGGTAGAACGTCTCCAGCGGCATGACGCGCCGGCCATTCTTGCCGCGCAAGACAATCTCGCTGCCGAGCGCAATCAGCCAGGGCGCTGAGTCGCCGATCGGCGAGCCGTTGGCGACATTGCCGCCCAGTGTGCCGGCATTGCGGATCGGCAGCGATGCGAAACGCTGCCACAGCTCGGACAATTCCTGCGGATAGTGCCTGCAGAGTGCCGCGTAGGCATCGTTCAAGGTCACGGCTGCACCGATCTCGAGCGTTCCATCCTTTTCAGCCAGCGTTTGCAGCTCCGCGACCTGGTTGATGTAAATGATGTCGCCCAGTTCACGCATTTGCTTGGTCACCCACAGGCCGATGTCGGTCGAACCGGACAGGATGGTCGCGGCCGGGTTCTCCGCGCGGATTCTCACGAGCTGGTCCAGCGACTGTGGTACGTGAAACTTCCGGCCGTCATGGGCGTAGGTCAGCATCTCGCTGCGCTGGATATTTTTCAGCATTGCCGCGAGAGCATCCCGGTCGAATTTGACGCGCGGCAGATCGAGCATGTGATGGGCGGCGTCCACAATCGGCCGGTAGCCGGTGCAGCGGCAGAGGTTGCCGGACAAGCTGTCGTCGATTTCCTTGCGCTCCGGATGCGATGTCTTGCCGTCCTGCTTCAAATACAGCCCCCAGAGCGACATCACGAAACCGGGCGTGCAGAAACCACACTGTGAACCATGGCAATCCACCATGGCTTGCTGCACCGGGTGCAGGCTCCCATCGGGCTGCTTCAAATCTTCGACGGTAAACAACGCCTTGCCGTCCAGCGTCGGCAGGAACTGGATGCAGGAATTGACCGTCTTCAGTTCAACCGCGTCGCCTTTCAGCTCGCCGATAATGACCGTGCACGCGCCGCAGTCGCCTTCTGCGCAGCCCTCCTTGGTTCCCGTACAGTGCTGGTCCTCGCGCACATGCTGCAGGACAGTCCGGGTGGGCGATGCATCGGAAACCGTCCTGACTTCACCGCGGTATAGAAAACGTATGGCTTGTGACATGCTGTCTCGCTTGGATTTCTCTAGATTAGCATCGCAAATCGCACTTGCCGAAGCTTGGTGCCGGGCATGGCGAGCGACTACGTCCATCCGGTGGCGGTGGAAAGTTTTATCATGCAAGAAGCGGACACACGCGTCAGCGCATGGGCGGCAATAGATGGTATATGGGCAAGCGTATGAGCACCCGGCTTGCCTTCATGCGGGAAGGGCGATGCAGCCTATATCGCCTGCGCAATATGGAGGACGGCATGCGGATATATCATTGCCGGATCAACACAACAGGAGAATGCAATGGGAAAACTGAGCACGCATGTGCTGGACATCGCCCACGGCAAACCGGCGGCAGGGGTTGTTGTCGAACTGTATGAAGTAAAAGCCACCCAGCGGACCTTGCTCTGCAGTACCGTGACCAACCATGATGGCCGCTGCGGTGCGCCTTTGCTGCAAGGTGAGGAAATGCGCGCGGGACAATACGAGCTGGTGTTCGGCGCCGGCGATTATTTCGCCGGCCACGGTCTCGTGCTGCCGCAACCGCGCTTCCTCGATCGCGTCATCATCGCGTTCGGAATAGCCGACCCCGACGAAAATTATCACGTACCCCTGGTGGTATCTCCCTGGGCCTATTCGACCTACCGCGGCAGCTAAACACGCTGAACCGTGCAAGCTGTGCCGGGTGCGGGTTCGAAAATTCAGCCCTGATGACATCCAGGGAATTGGCTTCCAGCCGATGCATCACAGACGTGCGACACGATGACTTTTTTGCGTTGCACGCTGCGCAAGTTTCGCGCTTGCATGAGACAATTGCGATCCACCAGAACAGACGCCGCGCCTCAGCAAAGCCGCTTCTCCGATGCATGTCCTTCCCGTCAATTGCAGTACAGACCGATTCCGTCGTGCCTATATCCGCTCTTCTATATTTCACATACAGACAAATGTATATTGACCCGAGATATTTCCTGTAATTTTCATCAATTACAAGAATATTCAGACAACAGAGCTACTACCATATCGGTTTTTCGCGTAGTGGCTTCAAGAAGAGTGAGACATGGACACCCGCCTAACCCTGAGCAGGATCACGAAGAGATATCCTTCCGTGATCGCCAATGACGGCGTCGATCTGGATGTGCTTCCGGGAGAGATACACTCGATCCTGGGCGAGAACGGCGCGGGAAAATCCACCCTGATGAAGATCATCTACGGCGCGGTCAAGCCGGACGCGGGACAGATTTTCTGGAACGGAAAAGAAGTGCACATCGCCAATCCGGCGGAGGCGCGCAAGCTCGGCATTGCGATGGTGTTCCAGCATTTTTCGCTGTTCGACACACTGACCGTGGCCGAAAACATCGCGCTCGGCTTGCCGCGGGATACCAATCTCGATGCATTGAGCAAGCAGATCGAATCGACCGCGCATCAATACGGCCTGGAGCTGGAGCCGCAGCGTCATGTGCACACGCTGTCAGTCGGCGAGTGCCAGCGCGTTGAAATCGTGCGCGCCTTGCTGGCCAAACCCCAGTTGCTGATTCTCGATGAGCCGACCTCGGTGCTGACACCGCAAGCAGTCGAAAAACTGTTCGAAACGCTGCGCAAGCTGGCGTCGGAAGGCTGCAGCATTCTCTACATCAGCCACAAGCTCGATGAAATTCGTTCGCTCTGCCACAAGTGCACCGTGATGCGCGCCGGGAAAGTGACGGGCATCTGCGATCCGACACAGGAAACCGCCGCCAGCCTGTCGCGCATGATGATTGGCTCGGAACCGCCGGCGATCAAGTCGATCGACCGGCAACCTGGCGAGAAGATGCTGTCGCTGCGCAATCTCTCCTTGCAGAAAAGCCACCCGTTCGGGACGACGCTTGCCGACATCAACCTTGATGTGCGCGCGGGCGAAATCGTCGGCATGGCCGGCGTATCCGGCAACGGACAGCAGGAATTGCTCGTCGCCTTGTCCGGCGAAGATCCGCGCGCGCGGCCGGATGCGATCGTGCTCAACGGCGAAGCGGTCGGCCGCATGAATGCCGCGCGGCGCCGGCGACGCGGACTCGGATTTGTGCCCGAAGAACGTCTTGGCCGCGGCGCCGTTCCGGATCTGTCGCTGGCACACAATGTCCTTCTTTCGCACCAGAACAAGAACACGGTCAGGCACGGCTTGATCAACTTTCGCGCCATCCACGATCTCGCCGCCGCCATCATCGACCGCTTCAAG
Organism: Herbaspirillum sp. ST 5-3; assembly: GCF_004804275.1. GTDB lineage: Bacteria > Pseudomonadota > Gammaproteobacteria > Burkholderiales > Burkholderiaceae_D > Noviherbaspirillum. Next base: position 136,996 of record NZ_STGI01000004.1, on the reverse strand, counting down.
GTGAAAGCGCCAGGTCCGCATGCCACCGCGGGCAGCCTGTCGGGCGGCAATCTGCAGAAATACATCGTCGGACGCGAAGTCATGCGCGATCCGAAAGTGCTGATCGTTGCGCAACCGACCTGGGGCGTGGACGTCGGCGCCGCCGCACAGATCCGTGCGGAGCTGGTCGCCTTGCGCGATGCGGGTTGCGCACTGCTCGTGGTGTCGGAAGAGCTCGATGAATTGTTTGAGATATCGGATCGTCTGGTGGTGATCGCCAAGGGCAGGTTGTCGCCCTCGATCAAATGCTCGGAGGCGACGGTCGACCTGATCGGCCAGTGGATGAGCGGCCTGTGGGATCGCGACGAGGCTCTGCGGCAGGAGGTGGCCAATGCTTAAGATGGAAAAACGGCCCAGCCCGTCGGCGCTGATGTCCTGGATGTCGCCGGTGCTGGCGGTGCTGCTGACGGTCGTGTTCGGTGTCATCGTGTTCTTCGCACTTGGCAAGAACCCGGTGGCCGGCCTGTCGGTCTTCTTCATCGAACCGATCAAGGATCTGCGCGGCTGGTCGGAAGTCGGCGTGAAAGTCGCGCCGCTCTTGCTGATTGCCGTCGGCCTCGCGATCTGCTTCCGCGCAAACGTCTTCAATATCGGCGCGGAAGGCCAGCTCGTCATCGGTGCCATCGCCGGCGGCGCGGTCGGGCTCTATTTCGACCACGGCGAAGGTGGCGGCGCGTTGATGATTGCCCTCATGCTGCTGGCCGGCATGGTCGGCGGAATGGCGTGGGCGGCGATCACGGCTTTCCTGCGCGACCGCTTCAACGCCAACGAAATCCTGGTGTCCCTGATGCTGGTGTATGTCGCACAACTGTTGCTGAGCCTGATGGTGAACGGTCCGCTGCGCGATCCCGAGGGGTTCAATTTTCCGCAATCGCGCATGTTGTCGGAAGGCTTCCTGCTGCCCAACATCCTCCAGGGCACGCGCCTGCATTTCGGCTTCGTGCTGGCCTTGATCGCTTCCGCGCTCGGCTGGCTGTTCCTGTCGCGCAGCTTTGCCGGCTACCGACTGCAGGTCGGCGGCATGGCCCCGGCGGCGGCACGCTATGCCGGTTTCTCGTCGCGCAAGTCGCTGTGGACCTCGATGCTGGTATGCGGCGCGCTGGCCGGCATTGCCGGTGTATCGGAGGTGATCGGGCCGATCGGGCAGCTCACGCCGTCCGTCTCGCCGGGCTACGGCTTTGCGGCGATCATCGTGGCCTTTGTCGGCCGCCTGCATCCGGTCGGCGTGGTCTTTTCGAGCTTCATCATGGCGCTGTTCTATATCGGCGGCGAACTCTCGCAAACGCGCCTGGGCATGCCGAGCGCGATTACCGGCGTGTTCCAGGGCATCCTGCTGTTCTCGCTGCTGGCCTGTGACGTGCTGATCCATTACAAATTGAGCTGGAGGAAATCATGAGTGCATTGACAGCCGATCTTGCCCCCATGATCGCCGCGTCCATCAATGCCGGCACGCCTTTGATGCTGGCTGCACTGGGCCTGCTAATCAATGAGAAGTCGGGCGTCGTCAACCTCGGTGCGGAAGGCATGATGCTGGTTGCCGCGATTGTCGGTTTCGCCACCGCCGTCAATACCGGCAGCGTGACGGCCGGTTTCCTTGCTGCCGCGGCGGCCGGGATGCTGCTCGCGGGGTTCTTCGCCTTGCTGACGGTCTGGCTGGGCACCAACCAGTATGCGACCGGGCTGGCGCTGGCACTGTTCGGCAGCGGTGCCTCGGCCTATATCGGCATGGATTACGTCGGCCACAGCCTGGAGAATCCGAAGTTCGCGCTGCCGCTCCTGTCCGATATGCCGTTTGTCGGCACCGCCTTGTTCAAGCAGCATCCGATGGTTTACCTCTCGCTGCTTCTGTGCGGCGCGATCATTCTGTTCCTGTATCGCAGCCGCGCCGGTCTGGTGCTGCGCGCGGTCGGCGAGTCGCCGTCGTCGGCCCACGCGCTCGGCTACAACGTGCGCTTGATCCGGCTCGCGGCCTTGCTGTTCGGCGGCGCCTGCTGCGGCCTGGCGGGCGCGTTCATGTCACTGGTCTACACCCCGATGTGGGTCGAGGGCATGGTGGCCGGGCGCGGCTGGATTGCGCTGGCGCTGACCACATTTGCGACCTGGCGCCCCGCGCGGGTGATGATCGGTGCCTATCTGTTCGGCGGCGTGACGATCATGACCTTCCATGCGCAGGGGCTGGGCGTGTCGATCGCCTCGCAATGGCTGTCGATGCTGCCGTATCTCGCCACCATCGTGGTGCTGGTGTTGATATCCACCAATGCGACCTGGATCAAGCTCAACATGCCGGCCTCGCTCGGCAAGAATTTCCATCCGCATTGAGGCAGGCAGTTTTGGCAGGACCGGATTACGGATGTGCGGGACCGGCATCCACAAGGGATTTGGACGTCGGCGCGAGACATCGCGTCCGGCAGGCATGCTGGTGTTCCCGCTCGGCGTGCCGGAGCGTTCATTGATCAATCAGCGGGAGTTACCTGTAGAGGAAAACCATGTCGAAAAGCTTCATGCGCGGGGCCTTGTCCGCGATTGCCATACTGCCAGCCGTTGCGCTGGCTCCCGCAATGGCGGCGGATTCCGCTCCGCTCAATGTCGGTTATGTCTATGTCAGCCCGATCGGCGAGGCGGGCTGGACCTTCCAGCACGACATGGGCCGCAAGGAACTGGAAAAGAATCTCGGCAACAAGGTCAAAACCAAGTTCGTCGAAAACGTGCCTGAAGGCGCCGATGCCGAGCGCGTGATCCGCGACCTGGCACAGCAAGGTAACAAGCTGATCTTCACGACCTCCTTCGGCTACATGAATCCGACCCTGAAGGTCGCCAAGCAATTCCCGGACGTCAAGTTCGTGCACCTGACGGGCTACAAGACCGCGTCCAACGTCGCCACATTGAACGCGCGCTTCTACGAAGGCCGCTACCTCGCGGGTGTCCTCGCCGGCAAGATGACCAAGACCAATGTCGCCGGTTATGTCGGCGCCTTCCCGATTCCGGAAGTCCTGCAAGGCATCAATGCATTCACGCGCGGCATGCGCAGCGTCAATCCCAAGGCCGAGGTGCGGGTCATCTGGGTCAATAGCTGGTACGACCCGGGCAAGGAACGCGACGCCGCCATCACGCTGATGGGCCAGGGCGCCGATATCGTGACGCACCATACCGACTCCCATGCGGTCGTGCAGGCTGCCGAGGAAAAGGGCAAGTACGCGGTGGCCTACCACTCCGACATGAAGAAGTTCGGTCCCAAGGCACAGCTGGCCGCGGTGACGCATCACTGGGGCAAGTACTACACGCAGGCCGCGCAGGACGTCATTGACGGCAAATGGAAGCCGACCAGTGTCTGGGGCGGCATCAAGGACGGTTTCGTTACGCTGGAAGCCATCAACGCCGGCGTTCCGAACGAGGTGAAGCAAACGGTTGCCGCCGTCGAGAAGGACATCGTGTCCGGCAAGATGACACCGTTCGATGGTCCAGTGAAGGACAACGAAGGCAAGGTCCGGCAGGAGAAGGGGCCGATGCCCGACAGCGCGCTCAACAAGATGGACTTCTATGTCGAGGGTGTTGCCGGCAAACTGCCTGGTAAATAAACTGCCCTAAGCCGTCAAGTCGAAAGAGAGGCCCGCGCAATGCGGGCCTTTTTGTTTTGCTCGTTTCGCAAAGCTGGCTGCCGCTATCCACGCAGACCCAAGACAGCCTGCGTCGTTCCCCATCATGCTCCCTGAGTCCTTGCGGAGCCGATTTCCACTGCCATTTCATGCGATCCACGGCCATTTTTCGGTACTCGCGTTTTGCTATGCAAAACATCGTTCCGAATTCGTTGACAGGAATCCGAAGTCCCGGTAACTTGCGAAAAACGCCATGGTAACAAACCGGATTTTCTAAAAAAATTGACCAGCGTCAACAAAAACCATTACAGGAGGCAATGTTTTGGACTTGATTCTGCAACAGATCTTGAACGGATTGACGCTGGGCGGCGTGTATAGTCTGGTCGCCCTTGGCCTGACTTTGGTGTACGGCATTCTGCAGGTGCCGAACTTCGCCCACGGCGCGTTCTATATGGCCGGTGCCTATGTTGCGTTCTATCTGATGAGCGCCATGGGAGTGAATTACTGGCTGGCAATGGCGGGCGCGGCAGTGGCCGTCGCAGCGCTCGCTGTGGTTGCCGAGCGACTGGTTTTCCATCCCCTACGTCACGCGCCCGGCCTGCATCACATGATTGCCGCAATCGGGATACTGCTTTTTCTGGAATCCGGTGCCCAGGCAATCTGGGGCGCCGATTTCCACCGCATGCAGACCCCGTATAACGGAATCATGAACTTCGCAGGACTGGTCCTGCCGGAACAGCGCCTGCTGATCATTCTCGCGGCATTTGGTTTGGTGGCGGGTTTGCACCTGTTCCTGAAAAAGACGGTCACCGGTGCCACCATCATCGCGATGGCGCAGAATCGCGACGGCGCCGCGCTGGTGGGCATCGACCCCAATCGCGTGGCGATGCTGACATTCGCCATTTCCGGTGTCCTCGCCGCAGTTGCGGCAGCGCTCTACGCACCGATCAACCTGGTGTATCCAGGCATGGGCAACCTTGTCATCACCAAGGCATTCGTGATCATCGTCCTCGGCGGCATGGGCAGCGTGCCGGGTGCCATTGTCGGCGGGCTGATCATCGGCTTTGCGGAAGCATTCGGCGCGTTTTACATCTCCACCGATTACAAGGACATCATCGCCTTTGTCCTGTTGGTAGCCATTCTTTCGATTCGCCCGGAGGGGCTGTTCACTAAAGGGGTGCGTTGAGAATGAAATACCTGGACCGAAAAATCGGGTGGCTGCTGCTGATCGCCCTGGCCGTCGCCTTTCCGTACCTCGCAGGCAATGACTATTACCTGACGGTGATGTCGCTGGCCTACATCTACGCGATCGCAACCGTCGGCCTGAATCTCATCACCGGCTACACCGGTCAGTACAACCTGGCGCACAGCGGATTCATGGCGGTCGGCGCTTACACGGTGGGCATCCTGACGGTCGATCACCAGGTGCCGTTCTGGATTGCCTTCGCCCTGTCGGGATTCGTTGCCGCCGCGATCGGATTCTTCGTCGGCATCCTGTCGCTGCGGCTGAAAGGACACTTCTTTTCGATTTTCACACTGTGCGTCGGTTACATCATGTACCTGTTGATCGAGAAGTGGGAAGGACTGACGCACGGCACGGTGGGCATCATCGGCATTCCCGCAGCGCCTTCGGTTGCCGGCATCGACTTCGAAAGTCCGCGCGCCCAGTACTACCTTGTGCTGTTCTTCCTTGTCGTCAGCGTGTGGATCATGCATCGCATTGTCAACTCGCTGCTCGGCCGCACTTTCATGGCCATTCGCAATGGCGACGACCTTGCCGAAGCGCTGGGTATCAACCTGATGCGCAACAAGGTACTGGCATTCATGCTCTCCGTTTTCTATGCCGGCCTGGCGGGCGGTTTGTATGCGGGTGCGGTGCGCTTCCTTGGCCCGGGCCTGGCCGGTGTCGATCAGACCTTCGACATGACGATGTACATGTTGATCGGCGGCACGGGAACCATCCTCGGCCCGCTGCTCGGCTCGGTCTCCATGCCGTGGGTGACGCAGTATCTGCAATTCCTCCAGGATTATCGTTTCGTCGTCTTCGGCCCGATTCTCGTACTGCTGGTGATCTTCCTGCCCAACGGCGTGGTCGGAACCTATCTCGCATGGAAGGCGCGCGTTGTGTCGCGTGCATCCTCCTCCGGCGCGCAGGTCAAGCCCGCGCCGGTGAAGATGGTGCAACAACAGGAGGGCAGCCATGCTTGAGATCCAATCCCTGTCCAAGCGCTTCGGCGGACTGACCGCGGTGCGGAACGTCTCCACCACCATCGAGCGCGGCAAGATCAACGCCATCATCGGCCCCAACGGCGCCGGCAAGACGACGTTCTTCAATCTGATCAGCGGGGTATTCCAGCCAACCGAGGGCCGCATCGTCTTCGAGGGACAGGATGTGACCAATCTGCGGGCGGACCAGATGGCCAGGCTGGGCGTGTCCCGCACCTTCCAGACCACGCACCTGTTCGACGCGGCCAGCGTGCTCGACAACCTGATTGTCGGACACCGGCTGCGCACCAGATCGGGCCTGCTGGACGTCTTGCTCGGAACCCGCCGCCTGAAGGATGAGGAACGCGAATGCCGGGAGAAGGCGCGCGCCGCGCTCGACTTTGTCGGTCTCTCGCATATCGAGAACCGGATCGCTGCCGACATTACCCAGGAAGAGCGCAAGCGCGTCGCGTTCGCGCTGGCCTTGTCGACCAATCCCTCGCTGGTCTTGCTGGACGAACCGGCTGGCGGCGTCAATCCGGAAGAAACGATCGGACTGGCCGAGCTGATCCGGAAAATGGTCAGGACCGGTCTGACCGTCTGCCTGATCGAACACAAGATGAGCATGATCATGAACCTCGCGGACAAGATCATGGTGCTCAACTACGGTGAAAAGATCGCGGAAGGAACGCCCTCGGAGATTCGCTCCAACCCGGTCGTCATCGAAGCTTATCTCGGGAGTGAACATGCTGCAGCTTGACAAGATCTCGGTGAATTACGGCAGCTTCCGGGCGCTTGACCAGGTCAGCATTCATGCCAGGGAAGGCGAACTGGTTGTTCTGCTCGGCGCCAACGGTGCCGGCAAGAGCTCGATCTTCCTGACGGTAAGCGGCCTGAACAAGGCAGCGGCCGGCAGCATCCGTTTCCGCAACAAGGAGCTCGTCGGCATGAAGCCGTCGCAGATCGTGCATGACGGCGTGGTGCATTGCCCGGAGGGCCGCAAGCTTTTTCCCGGCATGTCGGTCTTGAAGAACCTGACGCTCGGCGCGTACGTGCATCGGCGCGACAAGCAGGGCATTCAGAAAACCCTGGACGAAGTGTTCGAGCTCTTTCCAATCCTGCACGAGCGGCGCGAAGCGAATGCCGGCTCGCTGTCCGGCGGCCAGCAGCAAATGGTCGCCATCGGACGCGCGCTGATGGGCCGACCGAAAGCCTTGTTGCTGGACGAGCCCTCGCTCGGCCTGGCGCCGCTGGTGGTCAAGCAGATGTTCGAGGTGATTGAAAAAATCAACCGCACCGGCACCACGGTGCTGCTGGCGGAACAGAACGCGTTCGCCGCGTTGAAGATTGCCAATCGCGCTTATGTGATCGAAAACGGACACATCGTGCTGGAAGGCACGCGCGACGAATTGCTGAATAACGAACAGGTGCGCAAGGCCTATATCGGCGCCTGATCGGATAACGGGTGAAGTCATCAGTGGGTGAAAACATCAAAGAGGAGCAAGGAATGAAGATTCAAGCAAAACTGAGCAAGTTGTCGGCAGCGCTGGCAATCGGTGCGGCACTCGGCAGTGGCGCCGTATTCGCGCAGGAAGTCGTGAAGATCGGCTATTCCGGTCCGCTTTCCGGTGGCGCTGCGCTCTACGGCAAGAACGTCCTGACCGGCATGGAAATGGCCGCCAACGAGATCAATGCAAAAGGGCTGGAAGTCGGCGGCAAGAAATACAAGGTGGAAATTGTCGCGCTCGACGATAAATACAATCCGAGCGAAACCGGCATCAACGTGCAGCGTTTGATCCAGCAGTACAAGACTCCGGCTGTATTGGTACCGCATTCGGGCGGCGTATTCGCCGTGCAGGCATTCAACGAGAAATCGAAAGTCATGCTGCTGGCCTACACCAGCCTGCCGCAGGTCACGGCACGCGGCAACAAGCTGACGATTCGCATTCCCCCGGAAATCACGGGTTACATCGACCCGTTCATCAAGACCGAGATGAGCAAGTACGGCAAGAACGTGGGCATCGCCTGCGCTGATCATGACTATGCCAAGGCATGGATCGCCGCGTTCAAGCCGGCATGGGAAGCGGCCGGCGGCAAGGTCGTTGCGGAAAACCCGATGTCCTACAACAAGGCGACCGACTTCTATAGCGGCGTGAGCCGCGTGTTGCAAGCCAAGCCGGATGTCTTGTTCGTGGGCGGTCCGTCGGAGCCGACTGCACTGGTGATCAAGCAGGCGCGCGAACTGGGCTTCAAGGGCGGCTTCATCGTGCTCGATCAGGCGAAGATGGATGAAATGGCGAAAGTCATCGGCGGTTATGCGCCCCTGGAAGGTTCGATCGGCGTGTTGCCGATGGTCGATGATCAGCGGCCGAACGCGAAGTCCTTCGTCGAGCGTTTCCGCAAGCTCAATCCCGGCAAGGATCCGAGCTCGGAAATCGCCCTGAACTATACGGCGGTGCATGCGACCGCGATTGCCATGAAACTGGCAGGCACGGTTTCCGATCCGGTTGCGATCCGCGCGCAGATGGGCAAGGCATTCAATACGCTGCCGCCGGAATATAATCCGAATGACTTCGACGGACTCAACGAGGTTGGCGGAACACTGGCCAACACCCTCGTCGCGTATGTGGACGGCGGCAAGGTCCAGCCGGTGAACCTGCGGGGAATCGCTTCCGGCAAGTAAGCAGCAGCCGAGCACCCGTTTTGACAAGCCGGCGAGCATGCCGGCTTGTTGCATTCATGAACCGGAGGAAAACATGGAACAAAAAGCGAAGGCAGTCATCTGCCGCGAAATCAATCAGCCGGTTGTGGTCGAAGAAATCCTCGTCGATGCGCCACGCCGCGGCGAGGTCATGATCAAGCTGGCGGCCTGCGGTGTCTGCCATAGCGATCTGTCCGCCACCAACGGCACCATTCCGTTCCCACCGCCCGTCGTTCTCGGCCACGAGGGTGCCGGAAAAATTGTTGCGGTGGGCGAGGGCGTGACCGATTACAAGGTGGGCGACCACGTGGTCAGCTCCTTCGTGAGCATGTGCGGCAAGTGCCGTTATTGCCAGACCGGACGCCCGCAACTCTGCGACCAGGCAGGCAAGGCCGCCACCACATTGCCGGACGGGACCCTGCGCACTCGCGACCTGGCCGGCAATCCGCTGAACATCTTTTCAGGTTGCGGCGTGATGGCCGAGTACGCCACGCTGCACATCGATAACGTGGTCAAGGTCGACCAGCAGATGCCGCTCGACAAGGCCGCATTGATCGGCTGCGGCGTCATGACCGGCGTCGGCGCCGCGGTCAATACCGCCAAGGTCGACCCTGGATCGATCGCAGTCGTCTTCGGCTGCGGCGGCGTCGGCCTGAACACGATTCAGGGTTCCGCCATCGCCGGCGCGCGCATGATCGTCGCGGTCGACACCAACGACGGCAAGCTGGAGATGGCGCGCAAATTCGGCGCGACGCATGTGGTCAACAGCAAGAGCGAGGAAAACGTCGTCAAGACCATTCTCAAGCTGACCGAGGGCGGCGCCGATTATGCGTTTGAATGCGTGGGCCTGGGTGAAATCGCCGCGCAGGCGTACGGCGTGCTGCGCAAGGGCGGCACGGCGGTCGTGGTCGGCGTCGCCGGGCCGAAGGACATGACCTCCATCCGCACGGCTTCGCTCACCTTCGGCGAAAAAACACTGACCGGCAGCTACTTCGGCTCGGCTCGTCCGCGCGAGGATTTTCCGCGTCTTATCGGTCTTTACCGCGCACATCGTCTCAAGCTCGACGAACTGATCAGTCACACCTACACCATCGACCAAGCGCCACAAGCCTTCGCCGATATGCAGGTGGGACGCAATGCGCGCGGCGTCATCATCTTTGAATAAGGCTCCTTTTGGGGAGAAATGAAAATGCAAAAACGTGACACGTTATATATCAATGGAAAATGGGTTCCTGCTTCCGGGCGCAACAGGATCGATGTGATCAATGCGTCGACCGAGGAAGTCATGGCAAGCATTCCCGACGGCGACGAAAACGATGCGAACGCGGCCGTTGCCGCAGCGCGCGCGGCCTTCGACGCGTGGAGCACGACACCACCCGCCAAGCGCGGCGAATACCTGCGCAAGATCCAGGAGGGATTGAAGGCGCGCAGCGAGGAACTTGCCAAGATCATCACCGGCGAAGTCGGCATGCCCTTGAAAATGTCCGCCATGATTCAGGTCGGCTCTCCGATTGCGAATTTCGGCATTTATGCCAGACTGGCCAATGCGTTCCAGTGGCAGGAAGTCACCGGCAATTCGCTGGTGGTGCGCGAACCGGTCGGCGTCGCAGTATGCATCACGCCGTGGAATTACCCCTTGCACCAGATCGCCGCGAAAGTCGCCGCCGCGCTCGCCGCCGGTTGCACCGTTGTTCTCAAGCCCTCCGAAGTCGCTCCGCTGAACGCCTTCGTGCTGGCTGAAGTGATCGATTCCGTCGGACTGCCGCCGGGCGTGTTTAATCTGGTCACCGGGACCGGCCCGGTAATCGGCGAGGCGCTCGTGCGCCATCCGGATGTCGACATGATTTCGTTCACCGGGTCGACACGCGCCGGCAAGCGCATTTCGGAAGTGGCGTCGGCCAGCGTCAAGCGCGTGGCGCTCGAACTCGGCGGCAAATCCGCATCGGTAATCCTGGACGACGCTGATTTCGCCGCGGCAGTGAAGGGAACGATCAACGCCTGCTTCCTCAACAGCGGCCAGACCTGCTCGGCGCACACCCGCATGCTGGTGCCGGAATCGCGTTATGAAGAAGTCGCAAAACTGGCGGTGGAAGCTGCAAAGGGTTTCACCGTCGGCGACCCCTTCGGCGGCGCAGCGAGACTGGGACCGCTGATTTCGGACGCGCAGCGCGAACGCGTGCGCAACTATATTCGCAAGGGCATGGAAGAGGGTGCCGATCTGCTGTGCGGTGGGCCGGATGCGCCGGAAGGCTTGTCCAAGGGTTACTACGTGAAGCCGACGATTTTCGGTCGCGTGAAGCCGGACAGCACCATCGCGCAGGAAGAAATCTTCGGGCCGGTATTGTCCATCATCACCTATCGCGATGAAGACGAAGCGACAAAGATCGCGAACGGCACGCTGTACGGCTTGTCGGGCGCCGTATGGGCCGGCAGCGACGAGCGCGCGATGAAGATGGCAAGAAGGATGCGTACCGGCCAGGTCGAAATCAACGGCGGCCAGTTCAATCTCGGCGCGCCCTTTGGCGGCTACAAGCAATCTGGCCGCGGCCGCGAAATGGGAGCGTATGGACTGGAAGAATTCCTGGAGTACAAATCCCTCCAGTTCCGGCCGGAGGCGGCGGCGCTGAAGGAGGAGGCGGCGCACTGATTTTGCGCTGGAAAATTGGCAACAACATCGCCCGGTCGATCACGCTGATCGCCGGGCGATGCGTTTTTCTGGGGCGGGAAAGTTGCCGGACGTCGATTTTGAGCAGGTTCACCTTGCCAAAACATTCTTTCTGTATATATTATTAAGAACGCCGTAATCCGACGCATTTTTTCCTACAGCCATTGTGCACCGGCCGGCGTAAATAAAAAACGACAAGGAGACAAGAATGGCTTCCTGCTTCACATAGCACACCATCCGTTCCGAATACGCTGCACCTGTCGACGTTGGCGCCGGCTTTTTACCAGCCGTGATGCGAACAGCGTTATCGACGAATGGACGGACCTGTGACCGCCAGCCGGAATAATCCTTTCAATCGCCGAACCAACAGCCGAAGTTCTTTTTCGAGGAGAACCATGTTGAATCAAAGGGTGACTGGTTTAGGGACGTTTGCCGCATCTCGCCGTACGGGCGAGACCAGTGGCAGCGCGCATTCAGGACTTTTCGGACGGTGATCACGCCATGAGACTTTCTGTCAAATCCTTCGTCGTCGCATTGCCCGTGGCCTGGATGGCCGGTGTGATGTATCTGTATCCCCCTCAACTGCAATTCGACGGGCCGGCGCAGGCGATGGCCCGCCTTGAGCGATTAGCACGAATTCCCGGCGTGGCTGCAACGCCGCGTGAAAACCTGATCACTGCGCAATACAGTCGCGCCATATTCCGCGAGACCGCCAACGGCGACGTCGAAATCGATGCGCGCACGGCCGACAAGCTGGATATCATCCTGCGGGCACTTCCGCCAGACTATCGTGATGAAGAAATGGCGCGCGCGGAGCAGGCCGTACAAACCGGACTGTCGGCGCAAGCGGCGGAAAAGGCAGGAAAACTGCTGCGCACTTATCTTGCCTATCGTGACACCGAAACGGCCTTGCTGGCCGAGCGGCGAGGCGACGATGTGATCGACGCCGCCGACATGTTCAGGCTGGTGGGCAGCGTGCGGCGGGAATTCTTCGGCAAGGATGCCGACGCATTGTTCGGTGCGAAGGAAGCGGAGGCGCGCGTCGCCATCGAGACCGCGCGTATTGCATCCGATCCGGGACTTGGCAAGGAGGAGCAGGCGCAACGAATCGCCGCGCTTGAGGCTACGCTGCCGCGGAAGGATGGGACTGGCTCAGGATACTACGAGGACGCAATGCAGACGGCGCAAGCGGCAGCCATCGAGCTGAGGAAGTCGTTTGCCGACCGCAATACGCAACCCAGGACATGATTGGACGAACAGGCAGCCGATCTTCAAGTTCCGTTCAAGCTCACGCCGCGCACGCTTCAGTCGTCCTCCGTGTGGACGCGCTGCAAGCGGTAGCGCGGCTCTTCCACGCGCAGGATCGCCACGATTGATAGTGCCTTGACCGCGACGGCAAGCCAGAACACATAGATGAAATCGAAGCCTTGCGCGACCATCCCGCCCAGGAGCGGGCCGATTGCCATCATCAGGTGCGAAGCGGTATCCGAGACGGCGATCAGCATCGGTCTTTCATGCAGCGCGCCGAATTCCAGCACAAAATTCTGCGACGCGACGAAATATCCGCCGAAGCCCGCGCCTAGTCCGCAAAACGCGACCATGATGAAGATGAGGCTACCGGCAAACATCAGGCCTATCGTTGAAACAGTCCACAGTACCATGCTCACCAGGAAGACCAGGCGATAGCCATACCGGTCGGCGATGCCGCCCCATGCGAGGTTGCTCACGGTCTGCGAAAGCAGGAAGGCCAGCGAGAGATAACCAAGTATTGCGCCGGACAGGTTGATCGATTTACCGGCGTACAGTGCATAAAAGGGCAGGGCCGTCGCCCCCAGCGCGGCCAGCGTGCGCGCGATGAAAAAACGGGTGTAATGGGCATCGGAGCGCAGGATTGCAGGCACCTGCATCAAACGCTCCCACAGGTCCGATTGCTGATTGACCATCAGGGAGTCCGGCTCGCGCACGAAGGTCAGCGCGGAAATGCCGATGCTGGTCAGGACGAATGCGACCAGGAAAGTAGTGGCATAGCCATTGCCGAACACATTGCTCTCCACCAGATATCGGCCGCCGAGATAGGCAACGCCCGACGCGATAAGCCCGCCCAGGAAATTGCGCATGCCCGTCAATTGCCCGCGACGCTCAACCGGGATTACCTTGGACATGAGAAAGCTGAAGGTCACGCTCTGCATGCCGTTGAAGAATCCGAACAGCGCGAGGAATACGCAGGCGGCAACGAGCGCCCAATAACCGGACAGCAAATAGGCCGACACGGCCAGTCCGAGCACCTGCGCGCGCATCAACCATCCGACGTTGTACACCACGCGCATCACCCGCCGCCGATGCTCGATGAGGGTTGCGCCCCAGATCGAGGATAGCGCCATGCCGAGATATTGCGCGCAGAGGGCAAGGCCCACGGCCATTTTCGAACCGGACAGTAAATAGATATAGGCGGGCACGAAGGTCGGTGCGGTGACAAGCCGAAAACCGGTCACGCCCAGCATGCCGTGCACGAGATTGGCGGCAAAGTTGCGCGGCAGGTCGCGACGTACCTGTTCGTAATATTTTCGTTCGTCCGGTGGCTGCTCCGCCAGTTCCGCGATGTGTGGCGCGTTGGCGCTCATGCCAGAAGCTTCAACATTTGATGCGATTTTTTAGGGAAAGCGGTATGCTTTGATCGAAGCGATTCTAGCATACGCTGCCCCATGAATACGATTGCATCCATCGGGTTTCGAAAGACAAGCTTGCCATGATTTGTTGTTTTGAAAATACCGGTATGCCGATCTGCGGGTGCAATCGGGAGAGTGCGCCTGACTTCCGGGGCAGTTCGAATCGCAGGGCAACAACGGTATAATCCGCCGACCATTTCATTACCCACGCATTCCGCACATGAATCAGGAAACCCAGGCAAGCCGCATGACGCAGCGCTATGTGAAGAAGCGCGATGCCATCCTCCATGCGGCTGCGCAATTGTTCAACCAGCATGGGGTGAAGGGGGCGACGCTGTCCGACGTGGCCGGGCGTGTCGGCTTGAGCACCAACAGCATTACCTACTACTACAAGAAAAAAGAAGAGCTGGTGGTGGCCTGCCTGCTCGGATCGATCGAGATCATCAACGACATCATCGCGGCTGCGGCGGAATCATCGTCGCCGGAAGAGCGCGTCCGGCAGTTCATCCGCCTGTTCCTCGCGCGCCTGGCAAAGATCCAGAGCAATCAGGCGCCGGAAATGATGACCTTCCGGGAAGTGTCGGTGTTGGGCAGTCCGCATGCGGAAGTGATTTTTGCGGCCTATACGGATATGTTCCGTCGCGTGCGGCGGTTGCTGGCGACGGATACCGCGCACAGCGCCAACCGCGTCTCGCTGAACGCGCGCAGCCATTTGTTGCTGACGCTGACGGTCAGCGCAATGAGCTGGAGTTCTCGCTACGACCCGGAAGATCATGAACTCGTGGCCGAGCGCATGAGCGATGTGCTGATCGGCGGACTCGCATCAGAATCGTCCCGTTGGCATTGCACTGCGCTCGACGAGGAGCTCGCGCACGTATCCAGCGGGGCCGAGACCACGCAGGACGCGTTCCTGCGCGCGGCAACCGCGCTGATCAATGAGCAAGGCTACCGCGGCGCCTCGGTCGACCGCATATCGGCACGACTCAACGTGACCAAGGGTTCGTTCTATCACCACAATCCGAACAAGGAAGATCTGATCGCTGCGTGCTTCGAGCGGACCTTCGCCGTGACGCGACGCATGCAGATGACCGCGCGCAGTGCGTCGGGATCCGGCTGGGACAAGTTGAGCGCCGTCTCGCGCGCGCTCGTGCGTTACCAGTTTTCCGAACAAGGGCCGCTGCTGCGCATGTCCGCCTGGAGCGAGCTTCCCGACGATATCCGCGAGCACAAGCTGAATACCATCAATCAGCTCGGGCAGCGTTTCGTCGGTTTCCTGGTCGACGGCATGAAGGACGGATCCATCCGTCCGCTCGATCAGTCGATCGCCGCCTACCAGGTCAGCGGCATGATCAATGCAGCCGTCTTGCTCGATCGTTGGGTGCCGGATATTGCGGCGGAAAACGCGGTCGATCTTTTTGTGCGTCCGCTGTTTCTCGGAATTCTTGCCGCCTAGGCGCGACCTCATCCCTCCAAACGCTTGTCTTTAGCGGCCATTCTCACCATCGCATGCGAAACAATCCCATAAACATGGGTGGTCGCTTCGCCGGAATTCGGTTCAAATTTCCTTCTGGAAACATAAAAAGAAGGGAAGTTTATGAAAGATGCGTTGACTCTCAAAAAGCTGTTTGGCGTGTTGCTGGCCGGCGGCGCCGCGCTGGCATTGTTCTTCATCGGTGCCTTGTATCAGGTCTGGAAAACGCAGGCACAAGTGGTGCGCGCAAACGAGCTGCGCTATGAGTCTTATCTTCTCGCTGATGAATTGCGTCAAAGCTCGGACGACCTGACGCGTCTTGCGCGTACTTATGTGGTAACCGGCGATGCCAAGTACGAGCGACAGTACATGGACATTCTCGACATCCGCAACGGCAAGAAGCCACGCCCGCAGAATTACGAAAGAATCTACTGGGATTTCGTTGCAGCCGGTGAGAGCAAACCCCGCCCGGACGGCGAAACCATTGCGCTGGCCGATTTGATGAAGAAGGCCGGCTTCTCGCAACAGGAATTCGCCAAGCTGAAAGAGGCGCAGGACAATTCCGATGCGCTCGTCAAGACCGAAGTCATCGCGATGAATGCCGTCAAGGGGCTGTTCGACGACGGTAGCGGGAAGTTTGTCAAAAAGGATGCGCCGGACATGGAGATGGCGCGCAAGCTTGTGCATAGCGACGACTATCACAAGTACAAGAGCCAGATCATGAAGCCGGTCGACGCATTCTTCGAGCTGCTCGACAAACGCACACTCAGCGCGGTGGAAGCGGCAAACAGCGCAAGCCGCCAGGCCTTCATGGCCGCGGCGATGCTGCTGGCCATTTCGGTGCTTGGTTCGGTGGCGGCCTTGCTGTTCCTGTATCAAAGGATCAATCGCCAACTCGGGGCCGAACCGGCAGAGGCGCAACAACTTGCCAACAAGATTGCCGCCGGAGATCTCGCGGTGCCCATCGATCTGAAACCGGGCGACAAGTCGAGCCTGATGTTCGCGATGTGCGCCATGCGCGACAGCCTGGCCAACATCGTCAGCCAGGTTCGCGTCGGCACGGACACCATCGCGTCGGCATCAACGCAGATTGCAACGGGTAACAGAGACCTTTCCTCGCGCACCGAACAACAGGCTGGATCGCTGGAGGAAACGGCCTCGTCCATGGAGGAGCTCACCTCGACGGTTCGTCATAACGCGGACAACGCGCTGCAGGCGAACGACCTGGCGAAGCTGGCTTCCGAGGCGGCCGTCAAGGGCGGCGACGTGGTATCGAAAGTCGTTCATACGATGGACTCCATCAATGATTCTGCAAAGAAGATTGTCGACATCATCGGAGTGATTGACGGCATCGCGTTCCAGACCAATATTCTCGCCTTGAACGCCGCGGTCGAGGCGGCGCGCGCGGGTGAGCAGGGGCGCGGGTTCGCGGTGGTTGCCTCCGAAGTGCGAACCCTGGCGCAACGCTCGGCGGGTGCGGCAAAAGAGATCAAGGCGCTGATCGGCGATTCGGTTGAAAAGGTCGAGACGGGCAGCAAGCTGGTTGATCAGGCCGGCGTAACGATGGATGAGGTGGTCGGCAGCGTGAAGCGCGTGACCGAACTTGTCGCGGAAATCGCCACCGCCAGCGAGGAGCAGCGTAGCGGCATTGAGCAGGTGAATCACGCTATCGCCCAGATGGATCAGATGACGCAGCAGAATGCATCGCTGGTGGAGGAGGCGGCTGCGGCTGCGGAGGCCATGCAGCAGCAATCCGGCAAGCTGGCGCAAGTCGTCGGTGTGTTCAAGTTGAATCACGCGCAGAGCGCGGCAAGTGCGGGAATTCCATCGCTTGCTGCCGAACGCAAGGCGCGAGCGAAAATTCTCTCGAACAGCGTATCGCCAAGAGAGGAGCCGCTGCGGCAGGCGAGGCTTGCCGCCGGCGGCAGCTGGGAAGAGTTCTGAACTCGAAGAAAAGGATCACGGTCGGAATCATCGCCGGAGATCCTGAGTAGGCAGCAGTCGTCAAGTTGCCATTCGCACCCTGCGAGCGTTAGCGCTTTGCAGGGTTTTTTTATGTGCCGGCACGTCGCTTCCTGATGGCGAGCGGCATTGCGCAATTTCCAAAGCCATGCTTTTTCGTAAAAACGGTATTGACATTCACGCCCGCAAGAAGCTATAAAACAGTTTGACTTTGGCAGCATTTCATCGATGTTTTAGAAAAAACGGATTGTTTTCCGTTTCCTGATGCAGAAACGCATTTTGAAAGGAATGGCAATGTCCCTATTCGACTTGAATGGAAAGGTTGCCGTCATTACCGGCTCCTCGCGCGGCATCGGGCGGGCGATCGCTGAACGAATGGCGGAGCAGGGCGCGAAGGTGGTGATCTCCTCCCGCAAGCTGGGTCCCTGCGAGGAGGTCGTCAACGCCATCAATGCACGCTATGGCGAAGGGCGCGCGATCGCAGTCCCTGCCAATATCTCGTCCAAGGATGAGCTGAAACACCTGGTCGACGAGGCCATGCAGGCTTTCGGCAAGATCGACATCCTGGTCTGCAACGCGGCATCGAATCCCTACTACGGCCCCATGGCCGGCATTGAGGACGACCAGTTCCGCAAGATCCTCGAAAACAACGTCATCGCCAACCACTGGCTGATCCAGATGGTTGCGCCGCAGATGGTTGGGCGCAAGGATGGCGCAATCATCATCGTGTCCTCCATCGGCGGCCTGCGTGGTTCGCCGGTCATCGGCGCCTACAACGTTTCGAAGGCGGCGGACTTCCAGCTCGCGCGCAATCTCGCCGTTGAGTTTGGCCCGCACAATGTCCGGGTCAACTGCATCGCCCCGGGCCTGATCAGGACCGATTTCGCGCGCGCCTTGTGGGAAAACCCCGATACGCTCAAGCGCGCCACCAGCACAACGCCGCTGCGCCGCATCGGCGAGCCGGATGAAATCGCAGGTGCCGCGGTCTATCTCGCCTCGGCGGCAGGCAGCTTCATGACCGGCCAAAGCATCGTCGTCGATGGCGGCGCAACTATCTGACCTGGAGAACACCATGGAAGACCTGAAAGCATTCCGGCAGGAAGTGCGGACATGGCTCGAAGCGAACTGTCCGCCCGAAATGCGCCAGCCGGCGCAGGGCGAAGACGATATCTGCTGGGGCGGGCGAAAATTCGTTTTCCAGTCGGAGGCCCAGCGCGTGTGGTTGCAGCGCATGGCGGAACGGGGCTGGACGGTGCCGGAATGGCCGCGCGATTATGGCGGCGGCGGACTGTCAAAGGAGCAGGGCAAGGTATTGCGGCAGGAGATGCAGGCTCTGGGTTGTCGTCCGCCATTGCAGAGCTTCGGCATCTGGATGCTTGGGCCGGCATTGCTCAAATATGGTTCCGAAGAGCAGAAGCGCACCTACCTGCCGCAGATTGCACGCGGTGAAATCCGCTGGTGCCAAGGTTACTCCGAACCGAATGCAGGATCCGATCTGGCGTCGCTGCAGACCCGCGCCGACGACCACGGCGATCATTTTGTCGTCAACGGCCAGAAGACCTGGACATCCTATGCCGACAAGGCGGACTGGATCTTCTGCCTCGTGCGCACCGACTTCAATGCGCGCAAGCATACCGGCATCAGCTTCCTGCTGTTCGACATGGAATCGCCGGGCGTGTCGACCAGGCCTATTACGCTGATTTCAGGCAAGTCGCCTTTCTGTGAGACATTCTTCGATGATGTGAAGGTGCCGAAGGAGAATCTCGTCGGCGAACCGAATGGCGGCTGGGAAATTGCCAAATACCTGCTGACGCATGAACGCGAAATGATCGGCGCCGTGGGCGATCGTGCAGTCAGTCGACCGCTCGGGGCCTTTGCCTCCTCGGCCGTCGGCTTGAACGACCGCGGGCAACTCGATGATCCGATGCTGCGCACCCAGATCGCCATGTTCGAGATCGACGAGGCCGCCTTCCGCCTGACGCTTGAACGCACGGGCGACCTCGCGCGGCAGGGACGTGCCGAACCGGCATTTTCTTCCGTGCTGAAATACTACGGCGCCGAATTGAACAAGCGCAGGCACGAGCTGCTGATGTCATCCGGCGGCGCGGATGCGCTTGAATGGGAAAGCGAGCGCAGCCGCGGCGGTGAACTCGCGCGCTCCTGGCTGCGCACCAAGGCCAATTCGATCGAAGGCGGCACCAGCGAAGTGCAGCTCAATATCATCGCCAAGCGCATTCTCGGCCTGCCCGGCGCATAAGCCACGGCACCCAATCACACTCACCGATACGGATCAGACATGGCACTCGTATTGAATCAGGAACAGGAAATGCTCCGCGACAGCGCGATGGTTTTCCTTCGCGAGAATGCGCCGGTTTCGCAATTGCGCACATTGCGCGACAGTCGGGATGAGACAGGTTTCTCACCCGATCTCTGGCAGAGCTTTGCCGAGATGGGTTTCACCGGCGTGCTGATCCCCGAAGCCTATGGCGGCCTCGGGCTGGGGCAGGTGGAGACGGGCGCAATCATGGAATCGATCGGCCGCAATCTCAGCGCCGTGCCCTTCTTTTCCACGGCGGTGGTCGCTGCGTCTCTGCTTGCGCGGCATGGCAATGAAGATCAAAAGCAGAAATACCTGAAAAAAATCGCCGACGGCGGCATCGTCATGGCGCTCGCTGTCGATGAGACTGGCAAGCACCAGCCACAACGGCAAGGCCTGCGTGCGGTACCCGGCGGCAGCGGCTTCCGGCTGAATGGCGCAAAGACATTTGTAGTCGATGGACATGTCGCCGATACGCTGATCGTCGCCGCGCGCACCAGCGGTGCGGAAGGTGATCAAGGCGGAATCAGCTTGTTTCTGGTCGATCGCAAGGCGCCTGGTGTGAACGTCGAGCGGACTGTCATGGTCGATGCGCACAATGCTGCACGCATCGACTTCTCGGAAGTGGATGTGAGTTCCGGCGCGGTGATCGGAAAGCCGGGGCAGGGCTGGCCCGTGCTGGACGATGCGCTTGACATCGGACGCATTGCGCTGGCGGCCGAATTGTTGGGGATTGCCGATGCCGCTTTCGAACGGACCCTGGATTACCTGAAGGAACGCAAGCAGTTCGGCAAAATCATCGGCGAGTTTCAGGCGCTGCAGCATCGCGCCGCGCACCTCTACAGCGAGATTCAAATTACCCGTTCACTTGTACTTCGCGGGCAGCAGATGCTGGACGAAGGAGACAGCGGCGCAGCGGCCATCGTGTCCGCAGCCAAGGCGCGCGCCGGTGCGACGGCACTGCTTGCGGTGCAAGAGGGCGTGCAGATGCATGGCGGTATCGGCATGACCGACGAGTTCGACATCGGATTCTTCATGAAGCGCCAGCGGGTCGCGCAAGAGTTGCTGGGTGATTCGAATTTCCACGCAGACCGCTGGGCGCGCTTGAGCGCCTACTGATCCCGAGTTCAGAATCGTACCGCGCCGCGCAAAGGATAGGTGAGCCGCCGCACCAGTTCCAGCAAACGCGGCCGGATCTCGTTGCGCAGGAAGTCCGGCGTGAGGTTGTGCGCCGAACCGCCGACGCCGACTGCGACGATCGGTAACCGATCCCCAGGACTGAAGGCTGCCGCAATTTCGTTGGCGCCGTGCCATTCACCGAGCGACACGCAACAACCGGATTCCCGAAATTCCACCGCGGCGGCGTCGATCGCCGCGACGATCTCGGGCCAGTGCATCTCCTCGGCTTCGCGCAAACGTTCCTGGAGTTCCTCGCGTTCCGCCTGGGGCATCATGGCCAGGCAGGCGCGTCCCATGGCCGATTTCGCCATCGGAATGCGCGATCCGATATCGAGGCCCAGCGTCAAGGCGGCATGGCTGCGGCAGGTCTGGATGCAGAACATGCTCAGGCGCTCGCGCACGGCGAGCGACACATCGGCGCGCGCAAACTCCGCCAGTTCCTTCATCAAGGGCATCGCCATGCGCCGGATGTCGAGCTGGGTCAGCGTTGCGCTGCCAAGCGCGATTGTGGCGGTGCCGAGGCGGTAGCCCGGATAGTTTTCGCCATGGCTCAGATAGCCGAGCTGGGCAAGCGTATGGGTGAGATGGGCAACGTTCGACTTCGACAGCTTGCAACGGCGCGCGATTTCCGTATTGGTGAGGATGTCGTCGCCCGCGCTGAAGCATGTGAGAACATCCAGCCCGCGCGCCAGCGCGACCACGAAAGCGCGATCTTGCTTTTCCTCCGGCTGTGGGCGGGATGGCGCCGCTTCCCCGGCAGTCGCTTCTTCGGATTTCATGAGCGAAGCGGCAGAATCGGGAGTCACACCTTCATGCCCGGCAGGTTGAGCGAAGCCGTATTGCCGCCGTCGACCGGCAGTGCCTGACCGGTGATATAGCTCGCGTCGTCGCTCGCCAGGAACGCGATCGCGGCGGCGATTTCCTCCGGGCGGCCGTAACGGCGCAGTTCGCAGCGCGAGCCCAGCTTGTCTTCCTTGTTGGCGGCACGGGCACGCTCGAATACCGGCGCCGTCATCCCGGTTTCAATCAGGCCCGGACATACCGCATTGACGCGAACGTTCCATTCGCCCAGATCGCATGCGCTGGTCATCGTCAGATTGATCACCGCTGCCTTTGAAGCGCTGTAGGCATTACCGCCGGCACCCGATCGTACGCCCGCAACGGATGCGGTATTGACGATCGCGCCGCTGCGCTGATCGCGCATGATGCGTGCCGCATACTTGGTGAAATGCACTGCGCCCATGATGTTCACCGCGAGAATTCGCTGCCAGACCTCGGTGTCGGTTTCGGTGATCTTCGAATAATCGCCGCCGGCAATGCCGGCGTTGTTGCAAAGTACGTCGATCCGTCCGCATTTGGCGAAGACGTCGGCAACACATTTCTCGACTTCTTCTTCGCGCGAAATATCGAGTGCTCGATACCAGACCCTGGACTGATCCGGCAGCGTCGCCGCTGTTTCCGCGAGCCCGTCTTCATTGCGGTCCACCAGTGCCACGAAAGCGCCTTCTGCTGCCAGACGTCGGGCTGTCGCCCGGCCGATGCCGCTGGCCGCGCCGGTGACGATAGCTACCTTGCTGTCAAATCGCATCATGTTCCTCCGTTGTCAGACTGCTCTTTCAGACTTCTGTCTCGCGCTCCTGCAGCTCGCGCCATTGCAGCTTGCCGGTCGATGACTTCGGCAAGCTGTCGACAAATTGCACGATGCGCGGACTCTTGTAGGCGGCCATGTTCTGGTGTGCCCAGTCCATGATTTCCTGTTCGGTAATCTTGCCGCGATAAGCCTCGCGCAACACGATCACGGCCTTGACCGTCTCGCCGCGCTTGGGATCGCGTGCCGCGATGACGCAGGCTTCCAGGATCGCCGGGTGCTGATACAACAGCGTCTCGACCTCGGCCGGCCAGACCTTGAAGCCGGATGCATTGATCATCCGTTTCAGACGATCCATCATGAAGAAATAACCGTCTTCATCGGTCATTGCCAGGTCGCCGGTGCGCAGGAAACGCTTGCCGTCGATCTGCACGAAGGCGTCCTTCGCCGCTTCCGGGTGATTCCAGTAACCCAGCATGACATGCGGCGCATTGACCACGATTTCGCCCACTTCACCTGGCGGCAGTTCATGGAAATCCGAGGTATCCACCACGCGTGCATCGACGTTATAGATCGGGATGCCGAGGCATTGCTTCTTGGGCCGGTCGGGAGGATTGATATGGGTAGCCGCGATCGTTTCGGACATGCCGTAGCCCTCGACATAGGCGACACCCAGCAAATCCTTGAGCTTTTGCGCGACCGCTTCCGGCATCGCAGCGCCTCCACCACGGATGCCGCGCAGACTCGACAGATCGTATTCGTCGATGCGCGGATTGGCCAGCAGGTCGACGACCATGGTCGAGATCAGTTGCATGGTCGCTATCCGGTAGCGCTGGATGCATTCTGCCGCCACTTCGCGGTCCCAGCGCGGCAGGATCACGATGGTGCTGCCGTAATACAGCGGACCGCTCATGCTGCCCTGCATGCCGGTCACATGGAAGAAAGGCAACACGCTCAGTGTCACCGCATCCTGGTTTGTATTGAACCACTGCATGCTCGCGACGAGGGAAAACATGACGTTGCGATGCGTATGCATGCAGCCCTTGGGATGGCCGGTTGTCCCGGAGGTGTAGGGCATCACGCACAGATCATCCGGTCCGACAGTCAACGGGCCGGGACGCAACTTGCGCTCCAGCATATCGTTCCACAAGGTGACGCCCTTGCCGGCGAGCGGCTCACGCGGAGCGGCGACGAAATCCGGCACCTTCAGGCCGGTTGGGCGCTTCAGATAATCCGAATACGCCGCCACCAGAATGTTTTCAAGTCCATGCTCCAGCATCGGCGCCATTTGCTGGAACAGGTCCTGCGCCACGATCGCGGCCGTGGCACCCGTGTCCTTTACATAATGGAGCAGCTCGTTGGTCTTGTTCATCGGATTGACCGGTACGACCACCGCATTGGCCCGAAGAATGCCGTAATACGCGAGCACGAACTGCGAGCTGTTCTGCATGTACAGGAGGACGCGGTCGCCTTTCTTCACCTTGCATACCTGTTCCAGATATCCGGCAATGCGCTCCGCCTCGTCCTTGAACTCGGAAAAAGTGATCGGCGTGTCATAGAACAGAATGTAAGGCTTGTCGGGATACCTCGTGGCTGACACTTCCACGTTGTAGAACAAATTGGTCTGCGGCGCCGTGAGGTGCCTCGCATGGCCGGCTGGCCAGAATGCAAAATGACGGTCGGACATGGATGGTTCTATGGCAATCAACGTTCGATATATCGTGCCAGTTCCAGCTTGGCGATGGCGTTGCGGTGCACTTCGTCCGGGCCGTCGGCCAGGCGGATCGAGCGCGCGCTCGCATAGGAATGCGCCAGCGGGGTGTCCTGGCTCACGCCTGCACCGCCGTGCGCCTGAATCGCCCAGTCAATGACCTGGCAAGCCATGTTCGGCGCAATCACCTTGATCATTGCGATTTCCTTGGCGGCGACCTTGTTGCCGACCGTGTCCATCATGTGCGCAGCGTTGAGCACCATCAGGCGGGCCTGATCGATCATGATGCGGGAATTGGCGATGCGCTCGCGCCAGACACCTTGCTCGGCGATCTTCTTGCCGAACGCGGTACGCGCGAGAGTGCGACGGCACATCAGTTCCAGCGCCACTTCGGCGCGGCCGATCAGGCGCATGCAGTGGTGGATACGGCCCGGGCCAAGACGGCCTTGTGCGATTTCGAAGCCGCGGCCTTCGCCCAGCAGGATGTTGGAGACCGGTACGCGCACGTTCTCGAAGCGCACTTCGGCATGGCCATGCGGTGCATCATCGAAGCCGAATACCGACATGTTGCGCAGGATGGTCACGCCCGGTGCTTCGGTCGGAACCAGGATCATCGATTGCTGGCGATGGCGGTTCGGGCTGTTCGGATCGGTCTTGCCCATGAAAATCAGGATCTTGCAACGCGGATCGCTGGCACCGGAGGTGAACCACTTCTGGCCATTGATCACATAATGGTCGCCGTCACGCTCGACGCGGGCTTCGATGTTGGTGGCGTCCGAGGAAGCAACGGCCGGTTCAGTCATCGCAAAACCGGAGCGGATTTCGCCGTTGAGCAGGGGCACCAGCCATTGCTGTTGCTGCTCTTCCGTCGCATAGCGCACCAGGGTTTCCATGTTGCCGGTATCGGGGGCGGCGCAGTTGAACACCTCGGCCGCGATCGACATGCGCCCCATGAGTTCGCACAGCGGCGCATATTCGAAATTGGTCAGGCCGGCGCCATATTTCGATTCCGGCAGAAATAGATTCCACAAGCCCGCTGCACGTGCCTTCACCTTCAGTCCTTCGATGGTCTGCGACACGATCCAGGGATTACCGTCCTTGCGTGCGGCGGCCATTTCTTCCTTGTAAGCGTGTTCAGCCGGGATGATTTCGTTATCAATGAATTCCTTGACGCGTTTTTGCAGATCGAGGGACTTCTCCGAAAAAGTGAATGTCATGCTGGTCTCCAGTAGAGGGTTGTTTGTCCGAGGCGCTCGTCGCGCGACTATTGTGCTTCGATTTTTTCCACCAGCGCCCATGCTTGCTCGGCGAGTGGCCGGGTGCGTTTGCCGGCCTGCGCTGCTTCGGCGCTGGCGGCATTGCCGATCAGTGCGCGCTTCGTGATGCCTTGAAGAATCCCTACAAGGCGGAACATGTTGAATACCATATAGTATTCCCACGCAGACTTCGACACTTCCTTCCGTCCGGTGCGCTCGCAATACGCAGCCAGATATTCCTGTTCGGTCGGTATGCCGAGCTCGCGCAAAGGCACTCCGGCGAGGCCGCGTGCATTGTCCTGCGACATGCGCCAGGTCATGCAGTGATACGCAAAGTCCGACAAAGGATGACCCAGTGTCGACAGCTCCCAGTCAAGCACGGCGAGAATGCGCGGTTCGGTTGGATGGAAGATCACATTGTCGATGCGGAAGTCGCCATGCACGATGCGCGTCTCATCGCCCGCCGGAATATTCTTCGGCAGCCATTCGATCAGGTTCTCGACAGCGTCGATACGCTCCGTTTCAGAGGCGCGATACTGCTTGGTCCAGCGCGCGACTTGCCGTTCCAGATAATTGCCGGGCTTGCCGTAGCTTTCCAGTCCGACCGCGACATAGTCGACGCTGTGCAGCGCGGCGATCACGCGATTCATTTCATTGAAAATCGCGCGGCGCTCGTCCGCCCGCATGCCCGGCAGCGTCGGGTCCCACAAGATGCGGCCCTGTACATAGTCCATGATGTAGAAGGCGGTTCCGATCACAGAATCGTCTTCACACAGCGCATAGGTTCTGGCCACAGGCACGTCGGTCCTGGCCAGCGCTGTGATCACCCGGTACTCGCGGTCGACTGCATGCGCGGAGGGCAGCAAGGTACCCGGCGGTTTGCGGCGCATCACATACTGCTTGCCGCCGGCGCTGAGCAAGAAAGTCGGGTTGGATTGCCCGCCCTTGAATTGTTCGACTTGCAGTTCGCCGGAGAAACCTTCCACCTGTTCGCGCATGAAGGCGGCGAGCCGTGCGATGTCGAAGGCATGCTGTGGCGCTACCGGCCGCGTGCCGGTAAATCGTGCGAGGTTGTTGTCCTGGCTCATGAGAGGGTAAGTGTGTGAATCCTTGAAGCCTTGAGAGGCAAGTTGGAAAGGAATAGCCGTCGCGTGCTTACACCGCAGTGATGCCGCCGTCCACCGCCAAGGCCTGCCCGGTGATATGCCGCGATGCCTCGGAGGCGAGGAAGACAACCGCGCCTTTCAGGTCTTCGTCGCCGCCGATGCGGTGCAGCGGGGCACGCGCAATGACGCCTTCCGCGACCTTTTCCAGCAAGCCGGCGGACATCTTCGAGGGGAAGAAACCGGGGCAGATCGCATTGACGTTGATGTTGTACTTGCCCCATTCCGATGCGAGTGCACGGGTGAAATTCACTGCCGCGCCCTTGGAAGTGTGGTACGCAATCGTGCTGACATTGGTCGCACTGCCGCGCAGGCCCGCGACCGACGCAATATTGATGATCTTGCCAAATTTGTTGGGAATCATGCAGCGCCGAGCCACCTCGCGCGACAGGAAGAAGACTGAATCGACGTTCAGTCCCAGCACCTTGCGCCAGGCTTCGTCCGGATATTCTTCCGCCGGTGCGCCCCAGGTGGCGCCGGCATTGTTGACGAGGATGTCGATAGTGCCGAAGCGTTGCAGCACCTGATCGACCATGGCGGGAATCTGCTCGGCCTTGGCGAGATCGTTGACGATCGTCAGCACCTCGCAGCCCAGTTTTTCAAGATGCGCCTTGGCCTCGGCCAGCTCGTCGGCCTTGCGCGCGGTGATCGCCAGCTTGCATCCCATTTCACCCAGTGCTTCGGCCATCTGCAGGCCAAGTCCGCGCGATCCGCCGGTGATCAGTGCCACACGGCCATCCAGCTTGAACAACTCCCTGACACTCATCGTGCTCCCCTTAGCAGACTTCGAACAGGCCGGCAGCACCCTGGCCGCCGCCGATGCACATCGTGACGACCACATACTTCGCGCCGCGGCGCTTGCCTTCGATCAGCGCATGACCGGTGAGACGCGAGCCGGATACACCGTAAGGGTGACCGACCGCGATGGCGCCGCCATTGACGTTCAGCAGTTCGTCCGGGATGCCGAGCTTGTCGCGGCAATAGAGCACCTGCACGGCGAACGCTTCGTTGAGTTCCCACAGGCCGATGTCGTCCATCTTCAAGCCATTGCGCTGCAACAGCTTCGGAATGGCGTACACCGGACCGATGCCCATTTCATCGGGTTCGCAGCCGGCAACCGCGAACCCGCGGAAAATCCCGAGCGGCTGGATGCCGCGCTTTTCCGCCAGCCTGCTGTCCATCACCACGCATGCCGAGGAACCGTCCGAGAACTGACTGGCATTGCCTGCGGTGATGACGCCGCCGGGCAGGGCGGGGCGAATCTTCGACACGCCTTCCAGCGTGGTATCGGCACGAATTCCTTCATCGGCGGCAATCGTCACTTCACGCGTCGTGATGCGGCCGCTTTCCTTGTCGACCACGCCCATGGTGGTGGTCATCGGCACGATTTCGTCGTCGAATTTTCCGGCGGCCTGCGCCGCTGCAGCACGCAACTGACTGCGCACGCCGTATTCATCCTGGCGTTCGCGCGAAATGTTGTAACGCTTCGCCACTTGTTCCGCTGTCTGCAGCATGCTCCAGTAGATTTCGGGCTTGTGCTCGACCAGCCATGGGTCCATGCGCATGTGGCGGTTGGTTTCATTCTGCACGCAGGAGATCGATTCGACGCCGCCGGCAACCATGACGGGGACGCGATCGACAATCACGCGCTGCGCAGCCATGGCGATTGTCTGCAGGCCGGATGAGCAGAAGCGATTGACGGTGGCGCCTGCGGTGGTCACCGGCAAGCCGGCGCGCAAGGCGATGGCACGCGCAATGTTGCCGCCGGTCGTGCCTTCCGACAGCGAACCGCCCATCAGAACGTCCTCGACTTCGGCCGGGTCGATGCCGGCGCGCTCGACGGCAGCACGCACTGCATGTGCGCCCAGCGTCGCGCCATAGGTCATGTTGAATGCGCCTTTCCAGGACTTCGCAAGTCCGGTACGGGCGGTCGAGACGATGACAGCGTCACTCATCATGGGTAGTTTTTCCTGTCAGTGAGATCAGTTGAATGATTCGCCGGCCTGGGCCAGGCGCACCAGCGAGTCCGCCGGCTTCCAGAAAACGGCATCGCCGCCGGCTTGTGCCGCGAAATTGCGCATCTTCTCCACCACCTTGGTCAGGCCGATGGTTTCCGCATACAACATCGGGCCGCCGCGATGGGCCGGGAAGCCGTAGCCCGTCAGATACACCATGTCGATATCGGAAGCACGCGCGGCAATGCCTTCTTCCAGAATGCGCGCACCTTCATTGACCAGTGCGAAGATGCAGCGCTCGATGATTTCCTCATCGCTCACTTTGCGTGGCGTGATGCCGGCGCTCTTGCGTGCGGCGGCGATGATTTCCTCGACTTCCGGATCAGGCAGCGCGTCGCGCTTGCCCGGCTCGTAGCGATACCAGCCCTTTCCGGTCTTCTGTCCGAAGCGACCCAGTTCGCAGAGTTGGTCGGCGATCACCGAGCGTTTCATGCCCGGATTTTCCGCGTAGAGCCGCTTGCGAATCGACCAGCCGATATCCAGACCCGCCAAGTCGCCCATGCGGAACGGCCCCATCGCCATGCCCCATTTTTCCAGTGCGCGGTCGATCTGCTGCGGCGATGCACCTTCTTCCATCAGCTCATTGGCCTGATTGCGGTAGAACTTCAACATGCGATTGCCGATGAAGCCGTCGCACACACCCGACACTACTGCGACCTTCTTGATCTTTTTCGCCAGTTGCATGACGGTAGCGAGCACGTCCTTGGCGGTCTTCTCGCCGCGTACGACTTCAAGCAGGCGCATCACATTCGCTGGGCTGAAGAAGTGGAGGCCGACGACGTCCTGTGGCCGGTTCGTGAAGCCGGCGATCCTGTTCATGTCGAGCGTCGAAGTATTGCTGGCGAGGATCGCGCCTTGCTTCATGACCTCATCGAGCTTCTTGAACACCTGTTCCTTCACGCCGATGTCCTCGAACACCGCTTCGATCACCAGGTCGCAATCCTCGATGTCGTCGTAGGACAGCGATGGCGCAAGCAGTGCCATGCGAGCCGCCATCTTGTCCGCGGCGAGCTTGCCTTTCTTGACCGTGTTTTCGTAATTCTTGCGTATCGTCGCGATGCCGCGATCGAGCGCTTCCTGCTTCATTTCAAGCAGGACGACGGGAATGCCGGCGTTGAGGAAGTTCATCGCAATGCCGCCGCCCATGGTGCCAGCGCCGATCACCGCGACGCGTTCGATCTTGCGCGTCGGCGTGTCGGCCGGAACGTCGGGAATCTTGGCGGCTGCGCGTTCGCCGATGAAGGCATGGCGCAGGGCGCGCGATTCCGGTGAATTCAGCAGCCACAGGAAAGCCTCGCGCTCGATCTTCATGCCCTCATCAAAGGGTTTGAAATAGGAAGCGGAGACCGCATCGAGACATTTGAGCGGAGCAGGGAAGTGCCTGGCGGCGGCGGTGATTGTGTTGCGCGCGAACTGCAGGAAGGCTTCGCCAGCCGGCTCGTTGATTCTGATGTCGCGCACGCGTTTCAGCGGGCGCTTTTCGGCGATTACCTTGCGGGCGAAGTCGATCGCGCCATTCAGCAAGTCGCCTTCGATGATGGCGTCGAACAAGGCGGTCGATTTGAGTTGCGACGCTGGCACCGGATTGCCGGACACGATCATGTTGAGCGCGGTTTCCAGCCCAACCAGACGCGGAAGACGCTGCGTGCCGCCGGCGCCGGGCAGGATGCCGAGCTTGACCTCCGGCAGCGCGATCTGCGCGTCGGGCCTGGCGACCCGGAAGTGGCAACCGAGCGCCAGCTCCAGGCCACCCCCCATGCATGCGCCGGCAATCGCCGCAATCACCGGTTTCGTAGACGACTCGACGGCACGGATGACGGTCAGCAGATTGGGTTCCTGGCTCGATTTGGGCGTGCCGAATTCCTTGATGTCCGCACCGCCGGAAAAGGCGCGATCCGAGCCGATCAGGACAATCGAACGCACGGCCGGGTCGTCGGCTGCACGCTCGATGGAGGCGATGATGGCACGGCGCAGATCGAGTCCGAGACCGTTGATCGGAGGGTTGTTGAGGGTGATGACTGCGACATCGTGGTTGATGGTGTATTCGGCGTGTTCCATGGCGGTGTTCTTTCTGTTCGCTTCCTGGAGTGATGAACGGCCATCTTCGCTTGGCGGGATGCCCTGGAGGTGGTCTTGTTCCGGCTGCGAGCGACCGCTGTCAGGTCGCTTGCTGCTCTTTGTTTTGCAGAGTAAAACGATGTTCCATAAATGATGTTGCGATGTTAGCAGGCAGTTGTGAAGCTGTAAAGCCGGGCTTGATAAGTTCCAGTTTTCCCGAGGAGAACAGGATGATGAGGCGAGCAATCGCGGTAGAATTCGTCGCTTGGCGAATAAATGCCCATTTGTAAGTTTTTGGGCATAATGGTTCCGAATATCAAGTGGCAATTCCACAGTGCGAAACTTTTATCGGGTAAACAGGAAATGAAGAGTATCGATTGCATGCCGTCCGCTGTCCGGGCCGGTGATTCGCCGAGTGTTCCCGAGGGCTTTGAACCCATGGACCGTGGAAGTGCGTTCCTCGCCATGATTGGTCCGGTGTACTGCAAGAAGATCAGCGACCATCAGCTCGTCTTTGGCTTGCGGGTGGGGCCGCAACACACGAACGTGAAAGGGCTGGCGCATGGCGGCATGCTGATGACCCTGGCGGACAGCGCGCTCGGCATCGCGATCACGATCGCCAATCATGAAAAGCCGATGGTGACAGTCAATCTGTCCACCGATTTTGTCGAAGCCGCGCATCCCGGCGACTGGGTCGAGGCCCACGTGGATATACAGAAGATCGGTTCGCGGCTGGCATTCGCCAACTGCTATCTCAAGGTCGGTGAGAAGCGCATTCTCCGTGCGAGCGGCGTTTTCGCGGCGAAGTGAGAGGCTTGCGCGGGACGATCGCCGCCATCATCCGCCGTCCGTCAGCGGCACTTCCATTTCATGTGGGGGCGATGCTGTTCTGAAGCGCTTCGCCAATTCCGTGATGGACCGTTTTGGACGGACAGACGGTGAAGGATTCGGCGGGCTGCTGTCCGCAACGGGAAAACAGTCAGGAAAGCGCCGACGATTCGAGTTTGCGGGCGAGGGCCAGCAAGCGCGGCCTGACGTCGTTCAGCAGGAATTCTTTCGACAGGCTGGACGAGGGACCGCCGCAGTTCAGCACATGCACCGGAATCGTTCCGACTGAACGGAAGGTGACGGCGATGCCGTTCACGTCTTTTTGCCACTCGCCGAACGAGGTGGCGCATCCATACTTCTCATAGTCTTGTCGGCCGCGTTCCAGCCCCTCGCGCACTGCGTCTGCAGCCGACTCGTCGAGCTCAGATGCAAGGCGCATGATGGCATTGCGTTCCTGCTCGGGTGCGCCGGCGAGATAGGCGCGGCCGATTGCGGATGAGGCAATCGGAATGCGCGATCCGACTTGCAGGGTCAGTGCCAGGGTCGCGGTGCTGCGGACGACTTCGGTATAGATGATTGACAGTCTGTCGCGCACGCCCAGTGCCAAGGTGGCGCCGGCGAAATCCGCCAGTTCCTGCAGCAGCGGCCGAGCGTACTGGCGAATATCCATGCGCGCCAGCATTGAACTGCCCAGTGCCAGCGTGGCCGTCCCCAGCGCATACCGGCCACCCGGCTCGACCTGTACTAGGTAGCCGCGTTTCATGAGCGTGTAGACGATGCGTGTCACGGTCGACTTGGGCAATCCGCAGCGCTCCGAAATCTGCTGGTTGCTCAGTGACGCATCCCCTGCGCGGAAGCACGCCAGCACATCGAGACCCCGCGACAGCGCGGTGATGAAGTACCGGTCTTCTCCGGCTTTCGGTGAATCGGGATCAAGCGTATCGTTCATGTTTTCTCTCATGCGGGACAAGACGGCTTGTGTGCTTTGTCAATTTTGCGCTCAGTTGGTTCGCTCTGCAGTTTAGCATTTTGCACAATAAAACGACAGAACCTCCTCGCATGGAAAAAAAGGGAAGGAACGCTTGGCGCGTTCCTTCCCTTTTGATGTTGATGCGTTGTCGGCCTTGGTCGAATCCGAACGCTGCCGGATCCGGGGCACAGCCTCATGCAGCGATCAATAATTCAGTCGTCCGCCTGCACCGACGACACCAATATCCAGATAGTGCGTTCCCAGTCTGTTGGTTTCGCTGAAGTTGATCGGATAGCCGGCAAGCATGTAGCCGTTCATCGATGTCAGCGCCTTCGTGACTTTCTCGGCGGTCGGGTTCGGACCGGCCATGCGTACGGCCTCGACCATCAGACGCGCATTCATGTAGACCTCGAAGTTGGTTGGTGTGGGTTGAACGCCCTTGCCGTATTTCGACTTGAGGAATGTCTGGAAGTCCTTGGCCAGCGGCAGGGTGGTCGAACTCGGGTTCGGAATTACCTGGCTGATGCCCACGCCGCGTGCATGCCGTTCGCCGGCGACGGCAGCCAGCATATTGGCGGGCACGAAGGACAAGGTATAGATCTGCGATGCGCCGACCGGGGCGTCGTAGACTTTCATGAAGCGCATGACCGCTTCAGGCAGGGCCATCAGGAAAATCGCTTGCGGCTTTGCGCTGATGATTTGCCTGGCATGCGAGGAGAAATCGGTTTCGCCAGCCTTGTAAGGCGTCTTGTTGATGACTTCGAAGCCATATTCCTGCGCAGCCTGGCCGATGCTTTGCAGGATGCCGGCGCCGAAGCCGTCGTCCTGGTACAGCACCGCGACACGTTTCAAACCGAGCGTCGAGGACAGGCGCGCAATCTTCTTGACTTCATCGGTATAGCTGGCCCGTGTATGAAAAATCTGCTCGGAACCAGGGCCTCGGATAATGTCCGCGCCGCTGAAGACACCGACCAGAGGGACCTTGTATTTGTTCAGGACCCCGGTTTTCATGACCGCGATGGTATTGACGGTACCGACCGCGTTTACAAGACCGACCACATTGTCTTTCATGATCGCTTCCGCGGCCATCGCTGCCGTCTTTGCCGGGTCATACTGATCGTCCTTGACCACCGCCTTCAAGGTATTTCCGTTGACGCCACCTTTGTCGTTGATCATCGACAGGTAGCCGCTGAAAATCGTTATGCCGTCATGCGAAGTCGATGCATTGGGACCGGTAATGCCGGTTACTGATCCGATCCTGACCTCGCCGGCGGACGCAAGGCCGACGAGCGCACAGGCGGACAGCGCCGCCAATAGTTTTTTTCCAAACATATTGCCTCCAGAGGGTTGTTTTTCGTCATTTTTCCCGGGGCGGCGCGCGGCGATAATTCTTTAGTTGTTATATGTGCCCGTGCCCAGACTCACGGGTGAAGCTGCGGCGCCCCAAAGTGCAACGGTCCGATTAAATCGCCGTTGCTTACTATGTATCATCATTTTTCAGAGGAAACAATCTAACTTTTTGCGCTTGGCCCGCGATGTCAAGTCAGCGCTGCGAGCTTGTTTTCCCCAGCACGGCGGGGCTCACCGTCAGTCTCTTCGTCCACGCAAGCGAGGTGCAAGGGTTTTTCCTGATGCGACGACTCCATGCACGGAATGCATATCCGAATATCAAAGGAAATCATTGGATATGGTGTGGTCATCCTTTTAAGCTTTTCTCCTGCAGGCTTGCCGTGGATTATCAAAATCACAGCATCCACGGGAGCTTGCGTCCTTCAAGCCGGTACAAGAACCGGTTGGCAGCGCCGATATTTTCGTCCGCCCTTAATAAAAATCAGGAGACACCATGTGCAATCGAATTGCTTCAGCAGTCTTGTTCGGCCTTTCTACGCTGGTCGCCGGATGCGCGACTTCACCTTCCACGATGCATGAATACGGACAGCCCGAAGTGCTCGTCGCTCCGTCGAACTTCAAAGGCGTTCACGGCCTGGCCGTCGACACAAAGGGGCGTTTGCTCGCCGGCAGCGTGATCGGGAGTGCGATCTACGAAGTCGATCGCAACAGCGGCAAGGCATCGGTCTTCATTCCTGCGCCAGAGGGGCAGGCGGACGACATTGCGATCGGCCCGAAGGGCGAGTTGGCATGGACTTCCTTTCTTCAGGGCGTGCTGCGCTATCGCGAGTCCGATTCTGCGCCGATCAAGGTCTTGGCCAAGGATCTGACGGGCATCAATTCGCTTGCCTTTGACCAGAAAAATGGACGTCTTTACGCCTCGCAGGTGTTCCTCGGCGATGCGCTGTGGGAGATCGACATCGGCGGTCAGAAACCGCCGCGCCTGATCAAGAAGGAGCTGGGCGGCCTGAACGGGTTTGAAGTCGGCAAGGACGGCTGGATCTACGGACCGCTCTGGTTCAAGGGACAGATCGTGAAGGTCAATCCTGATTCGGGTGAAGTGAAGACGCTTGCATCCGGCATGAAGACGCCTGCCGCTGCAAACTTCGATTCAAAAGGCAATCTGTACGCAGTCGATACCAAAAGCGGAGAGCTGGTGCGAATCGACCCGGCCAGCGGAAGCAAGACGACCGTCGCGCAATTGAAGAGCGCGCTCGACAACCTGGCGATCGACAAGCAGGACCACATTTATGTCTCCAACATGGCGGACAACTCGATCGAGGAAGTCGACCCCGCGAGCGGAAAATCGCGCTATATCACCAAGGGCGAAGTCGCCGTGCCGGGCGGTCTCAAGCTCTCTGCGGACGGAAAGACCTTGTACGTCGCCGACATTTTCGCCCTGCGAGCGGTCGATACTCAAACAGGCAAAGTCACCGACATCAAGCGCATGCAGGACTCCGATCTGGAATATCCGTTCACGGTCGGCGCCAGCGACAAGCACTTGCTGTTGACAAGCTGGTTTACCAGCAGCCTGCAAATCATCGACCGCGGGGCCATGAAGACTGTTGCCGAGCTGGGCGGATTCAAGGCGCCGACCGATGCGGTTGAACTGCCGGATGGTTCGGTTCTCGTATCCGAAATCGCTACGGGCAATCTGGTGCGGCTTAACGGCGACGGCTACAAGAATCGGGAAGTCGTGCTTCAGGGGCTCGAGGGGCCGGTGCAGTTAATCCTTGCGCGAGATGGCAATCTCTATGTGACCGTCGCCGCAGGCAAGCTGATCCGCATCAACACGAAGGATTGGAGCAAATCGGTCGTCGCGGAAGGCCTCAAATTGCCGGAAGGCCTGGCCGAAACGCCGAACGGGCGCCTTATCATTGCGGAAGCGGCAGCACGGCAGTTGACTGAAATCGACCCGATTGGCGGCACGCGCCGGGTGATCGCGGGCGATTTGCCGATTGGCTTCGAGGGTGGTGCAGGCATGCCGCCGTCGTACATCCCAACGGGCGTCGCGATCGACGCACGCGGAAATGTCTACTTTAGCGCCGATCGCAACAACGCGATTTACCGCATCCCCAACCGCTGAGGTAACGACGCCTCAATTCGGAACACGCTGCGGCAGCCACGAACGGGCTGCCGCATTGACAGGCAATCAGCGATCCCATTGTAATTCAGCGAGTTCGCCAGTGCGAACGGCACCGCCGGCATTTGTCAGGATTTGCATTGCGGCGACAGGGAGAACGATTTCGCTTGAAATTTATTGGTCATATGGTAAATTGAATCTTGCTGCAAAGAAAGATAGTTAAAATCAATAACGCGGTGATTTATCACTATTAAGACAAGCACAAGGGGACACACATGAAGAAAAGCATGATCGCGGTAGCAGTACTGGGAGCGCAATTTGCTATCTCGGCCGGAGCGTTAGCGGCGGGCGATCGCGGTTCCGAAGCTGAAGCACAAGCCATGGTGAAGCAGGCGGTCGCATTGATCAAATCGGCAGGACCGGAAAAAGCCTACAAAAGCTTTACCGATCATCCCGATGGGGCATTCAAGGACCGCGATCTGTACGTTTTTGTCTACGACTTCGAAGGCAACTGCCTTGCGCAAGGCGCCAATCCGAAGATGGTCGGAAAGAACCTGATCGGCATGAAAGATGTCGACGGCAACGCGCTCATCAAGGGAATGATCGACATGGTCAAGAGCAAGGGACCGGGGTGGTACGGCCCCTACAAGTTTAACAATCCCAACACGAACGTCTACGAACCCAAGAAATCGTATTGCGAGCAAGGTGCCGGCAATACGATCGTCTGCGTTGGCATTCACATGCCGCGATGAAGCAAGGCTGACCGGACGCGGCGCCGGTCGGTCACCGGCCGGCCCGCTCCCGCGTTGCAAGGCCTGGAAGCCGAATCGATGGTCTTTGGCGCCGGGAACCGATTCCAAGGTGGCGCTTGAATTCGTTCACTCCTCAGCGCCGGGAGAGTAGAGACCGAATCGACGCGCAGCAAGCACTGCCTGGGTTCGATTGACGACATTCAATGCGCGGAAGATTGATGAAATATGGGTCTTGATGGTGATTTCCGCAACACCCAATCGAAGGCCGATTTCTTTGTTGGAGAGGCCTTGGCACAGATAGACGAGCGTCTCTCGCTGACGTGGGGTCAGCATTAACAAGGGCTCATCCCCGACGGCTTGATTGCCCCTGGCCGTAATCCACTCCGACTCGAGCCGCTCGCCAGCCAGGACCTTCGCGACCACCTCCGAGATCACTTTTGTCGACACCGCCTTGGAGATAAAACTCTTTGCGCCTGCTCGCAGCACTGCGGCCACTTCGCGGCGATCCTCTGAAGCCGAAACGACGACGATGGCCGCATCTGCATACTTTCGATGTAACGAGGCCACCGCTTCCACGCCGTGCATTCCGGGGAGTCCCAGATCGAGCAGTATCAGAGCGAGGCCATCCAGGTTGCTGGACAGGGAAAGCGCCTCTTCAGTCGAACTTACGGCGATCACACTGGAATTTCCCAGCAGGCCGCGCAGGAACATCATGAGCGCGTCGCGGTAGATAGGGTGGTCCTCAACGATGAGTGCAGATTTTGTCATGAGCCAAGTGATGTGAATGCGTGGTGGTGACCGTAGGTCATATATTACTTCTGAGTTGAATATTGTTCTATTTTCTATAAAAATGCGAGGGTAGCGCTGCCGACCGGCACAGAACAACGGACGAACTCTCCCTCACTCCACTGTGCCGCCTCGTCCTTTCTGCCTTGGGACACAGGTTTAGCCGGGCTTCTGTCGCCACTCCGGCAACCCACGGCGAGCAGCGGAAAGATCCGATGGAACATTCCGGCACGTGGGAGGAGCGACGTGGCGGCTTATCGATTCACACAAATACGCTTTTTCCTCTTGAGGTGATCCCTGTCATCCGCCAGTGCGTAGGCGGTCCAGACCGCCTTGGGCGTGGCGGGCAAGGTGGATAGCAGGGCTGAGACGCGATCATAGGGTAGCGACAGGAGGCCCGTGATGGTCTGCGAGGTGTAGACGCTCCGGGTGCCGGTCGTGTATTCGGTCCAGGTACGCCCATCATGCATCCAGGTGCGACCGTTCGTATCTCTGGCCCCAATATAGATATAGCCAGGCTTGCCGACATCTTCCCACCTGACCTTGCTGACGATCTGCCCGGACGGTGCGGATGCCAAGCTGCTGCAGGTCGGCGCGAGTTGTTCCGATGCGCCGCTCAACAGAGCAACCTCTTGCTGCCAGTAGGAGGGCAGCGAGCCCCAGGTGTTTTCGCCCGCCTGCCAGTTCCCGCCGATATCCGTGGCATAGAACAAGTCCACGTTGGTCGCCTTCGCTTGGGCGAGAACGGCATTCAGGCCGTCCAGGGTCTTCACGGAATGAATCAGATGCCAGGTCGTCACACCCTTGTTCAGAGCGGTCGTGGTGGATACCTGAACGTTCTGTGCTTGCGCGGCATAAGCGTTCTGATCGCTTTCGAACAACACCAGGATGTCGCCCGCTTCCGCACCCGCCACTGCACAGTTATCCGGCACGCCTGCATTGAACGCGATCGTTGCGTTGCCCTTGTATTTATAGACGATGTCGCGCAGGCGCTGGTATTCGGCAGGGAACGCATTGCAATCCCAGGCTGCGGGAGCGGCTTCGTCGAAGAAGATGCCTTCCAGGCGCGGCATGTTGGTGAAATACGCTTGAACCTGCGCCTCGATCCTCTCCCAGGTCTGGCACTGGCCGATCGCGTCACAAGTATGGTTGAAGTAGCCTGTCGGGACATAACCGAGCATGGCTATATCGCGCCGCGCGGCCTTTCTCACAATCGTCTTGTAGTCACTCAGGTTCGGAACAAGCGTCTTGGTTTGGCCTGCAGAGACGAATATGCCGTTGTCCGGATTGACAAGCGCCACCGAGCCCTCCGGCAACTGGTCATAGAGCGCCTGGTTAGTACCCCAGTAGCTGATGACGCCGATGTCGGTATTGGCGGGCGCCGCGCTGGAAGCGAGCAATGCGGCAATAAGAAGTAGCAGTGATTTCATACGCGGCTTTCCCATGAATTGAAGTTGTGTTGTGCAGTCCAAAATGCGACCTTGCGGCTGCCTCGTCGAAAAGATGCGGATTTGCGCGTGTCAGGTTCAAAGTGAAACAAGTGATGCAAGCGAAACGGAAATGTGCAAAATCCTGGGAGCCGGCTTGGGTACCGGCCGAAATGGATCGCATTTTTCCGGTGTCGAGAAGTGCCGCTAGTCGATTGCGCCGTGCCTCTTGTTGAGGTCTGGTGCTCAGTATTCGCATGTCCCATCGTCAAGTGCCAAGTCTTCTTGAGATATCCGGAAGTGAAAGCAAAAATGCCTGGTTCCATTGTCATTCGTGATGAGAATTTCTCGTTTCAATTTCCGTGAATCAAATTACTTTCCGCGGTGTGGAAATTAACATTTAACTGACGCTTTGCAATTTATACAGAAGTATGTTCTTTGATCACGGTTGCAATGTAGCGTGAAGAACGAGGAACTGCCGCGTCGTTGCACGAGGTCGACAGGGGGTGGCTTTTGCACGATCAGTCGTCCCGTAGAGCTGCTACAGCAGAAAAGGTGAAGTCGAGAGAGGGTGGCGTGGATTGTCGCCATCTGCCGAATTTGTATAGTCGGTGACTTGAATCGTCAGAATGTTCTTGTGCCGAAGCGCGATCGTATATACCTCCGAGGCGGGGAACGGCTTCAATATGTCCAGAGCTTCATTCAGCAGGCTGAGCGCCGATGCCGGTTGGTCCAGCATTTGCAAGGTGTTACCGGTATTTACAAGACACCATCCAATGCTGATTGGCCAGTCGGCGGAGCGAGCGAGTTCAAGGCCGCGTTGCATCCACTCGAGAGCACTGTCAAGCTTGCCCAGCTTGGAAAATGCAGTACCAATCCGGGCGGACACAATGATGGCTCGCTTGATCTGACCGGTCGCCAGCGCCGCGCCATAGGTGCGCATCCCGGTTGCAAGTGCAGTCTTGAAATCGCCTGACTCAAAAGCGAGCGTCGTTCGGAAATCGTCGGCAAGGGCTTCCAGGCTGGGGTCGACGTATGAGAGTGGAGCGTCGACATGACTGCTCCAGCGCGCCTGTGCGGCACCACGATCGAGAAGTACTGCGAGACGTGCCAGCGCAAATTTTGCGGCGGTGCAGCGCAAGCCGTCGACGGCGCTGCATGCTCTCGCGGAAAATGCCAGCTCGGCGATGCAGGTGGATTGGTCTCCACGTTCGTTCGCGATGAATCCAAGCAGCCAATGTGCGTCTGCAATACCGACTCCGTCGTCAAGCAGCGTGAATATCCGTAGTGCTTCGTTTGCTCGCTCCTCGGCCTCGTCCAACCGGCCAAACAGCCATTTGGCTTCGCCACGAACCAATAGCAAGCGAGCATCGATTCGCAGACGTTCGTATTCGGGCAACACGATATGGGTGAGCAACACGCTCGCTGCATCGCCCAGGGCAAGCGCACGTCGCGTATTCCGTTGGCGCAGGTGCCACGATAACGCGACCAAAGTCTTCAGCTGATCAGCACCGCGTTGTGACGGCAGCTCGGCCTCCAGCTCCATGACCTCGTCATCGCGCGCGAACAGTTTCATTGGAAGCCCGAGCAAATGCCGTTTAGATGTGAAAATTCAAGGTGTCGCACGATGGTGCGGCCTGCCGTACGACAGAAACAGACAGCTCGGGCGTGGCGCCGTATGCATCCCGGCACGTATTGCGCCCTTCGATCTTTGCGCGATACAAGGCCTGATCGGCGAGGCCTACGGTTGCAATCCAGGACAGCAGGTGAGGATCTGTAGGCAAATGAGGAAAGCAGGAAAACCCGACAGAGCAGGTAATTGCCACCTTCAAGCCGTCGCCCAGGACAAAGTCGCGGCCCGCAACTGCGGTGCGAATGCGTTCAGCAAGTTGTGCGGCAGTGGCGCGATTGGCTGAACGCGCCACGATCAGGAATTCCTCGCCACCCCAGCGAACAAGGTAATCGGAATGCCGTGAGACTTCGCGGAGACGTTCCGCCAGTTGCACCAGCACCCGGTCACCCGCAGCATGACCATGATTGTCGTTGACTTCCTTGAAATGATCGATGTCCACCATGAAGAAGAGGAGGTCTGCCTCGTCAGGCAATCCCTGCGACCGATCATTCAAGCATTTGTCATAGCGGCGCAGGCATGCGCGGATATCGCCATCCAGATGCTCATGCAGAACGCGCCGATTTCGCAGGCCGGTCAGCGAGTCGGTAAGACTGGCCTCCCTCAGCTTCTGATTGGCATGTTCCAGTTCAAGCTTCTCGTCCATCGCTTCGCGCAATATCGTCAAGCTTTCCTTGAGCTGGCCGTGTGTTGCAGCATTGTCGAGCGCGATGGCGCCATACGCGCACAAGAGTTGGAAAATCCCTTGCTCTCGATCACCGAAAGCATGCGGTTGCCTCGACTGAATGCTCATGACGCCAAGCACATTGTTGCCAACCCTCAGGGGAAAGAACAGGGCGCTGGAATAGGTGGGCGAACAGAGGCCATGATCCTGACCGCCAAAGCGCGGAGCATCAATTGCAAGATTGCGACGTTCGCGCACGCAGCGCGCCGCGTGGGAGGTGGAATCGGCAAGCGCTATGCGGTGCGGCGCAAGCGGCTTGTCGGCGTCGACGCCGAATGCCAGGTTCAAGGACAGGGTATTCGGATCGAGTAAATAGACGAGGAATGAATCTGCACTGACGAGTTCATGCAGATATAGGTTCAGCGCCTGAAAGATCGCGGCGGGATCGAGTTGTGTGGTGATTTCTTGCGCCATTGCGGACAAATGCTCCAGGACGACATCGGCTTGCTGCACGAGGTCGCAGCGCTTCGCTTCCGTCAGAATTAAATTGCTTGCGATGTTCATGGCGAGCACAGTACCCAGCGCTTTGCAACGATTTGCATTTCAAAAATGAGTTCTGGTCGACTGCAATTTGCGTGAAAGATGTATCGGACAAGTTGCTTGGGCCAGAGGATGTTGTCTTCTCAATACCGGTTTCCGCACTGCGGAAATATGTCTGCATGATGGAAACAGTAACCGCCAGTTATCTTTAAAGCATCTATACGGAAGTATGTGCGCGAGGTGGAAAGTGAAGAGTATCAAGGCGTTGCGCCGACTTTGGTGTTGCCATGTGACCGCCGTAACCACCTGTAGCGGTTGGCATTTCATACGGGCGCCTCGTTTGTCGGATCGCAGCTCAGGACAAAGCTTGGGTGAAGCATCGCTGAGATGGAGGGAAAGCACTCCATACTTTCGTATAGATTGCCTGACAACAATCGACACTGCATGATTGCGCCACAGTGTTCCTCGTCCGAATTTCACGGATACAGAGCCTTCAAGCCTTGCAGCGTGACAAGCTGGGTTGCGATTTTCGTCGCCGTTGGCGGTTCAGGCCGGTGCCGCATCCTGCTCTCTGAGGATAGCGCCGACTGGAATTCCGATTGCCGGTGACGATGGTCGTCAAAGGAACTTGCAGGAATTCAGAAAATTTCGGTATGGCAATAGGCAGGTTGAGACAGCGGGT
Source organism: Herbaspirillum sp. ST 5-3 (assembly GCF_004804275.1). GTDB lineage: Bacteria > Pseudomonadota > Gammaproteobacteria > Burkholderiales > Burkholderiaceae_D > Noviherbaspirillum. The sequence goes on along the minus strand of NZ_STGI01000004.1, from coordinate 94,656 downwards.
GCCGGATGATAGAGCCAAATGACACAACGCCGTTGCAATCAGCTGCGGACCGTATCGCAGCCTTTCTTGCGCTGATTCGCCCATTGCTCGTCGAGCAGGAATTCCCGCTCGCTGCGTCGGAATTCCTGTCCAGGCTGACCCAAGTGACGGCTTGCGACCGGGCGAGCCTGGGATTCGTCGACGGCCATACCGTCAAGGTGTGCGCTGTTTCGCGCCACTATCAGGACATGGTCGATGCGGTCTTGCCGGAAGTCGCTGCAGCAATGGAGGAGAGCGTGCTGCAGGATTCATTGCTGGCCTATCCGCATTCCCTGAGCGACTTCCCTTATATTGTCGTCGCTCATGCGGACTTGGCGCGACGCAATAATCTATCGAATGTACTGACCGTGCCGTTGGCTCGACAGGGCGTACTGATCGGCGCTATCACACTGGAAAATTGCAAGACCGATGCCTCGGATTTTGACCAGATCTGGCTGCTGAAAAAACTCGCCTCGGATATCGGGCCGCTGCTTTACCTGAAATGGTCATTGCAACGACCTCTGTGGGTTCGGTTGTTGAGCATGCTTCGCCCCAATCCGTTTGCTGAATCCGATTCCAGGCCGCGGCAGATACGGATTGCGGGCACGGCGCTTGCGATGTTGTGCGCAGTGATGTTCTTTATCATTCCGTTCCCGAACAAGATATCTGGCCAGGCTCGGCTTGAAGCATCGGTCCAACGTCTCATCACCGCACCGATTGACGGCTACCTGAAAGAAGTGCGGGTGCGGCCGGGCGATCGCGTACGGGCGAACCAGCTGCTGGCGGTATTGGACGAAGACACCCTGCTTGCCCAGCGTCGGAAGGTCGAAGCTGAAGCCGCTCAGCTTGAAAATTCGCTTGCTGAGGCAATGGTAAAAGCAGATCGCACCCAAGTCGCGATCCGGAGCGCGAAGCTGGATGAGGTCGTCGCACAAAGAGATCTTATCGACAATCAGCTGTCTCAGACCCGGCTGATTGCGCCATTTGACGGCGTGGTTATCAAAGGCGATCTGACACAGATGCTGGGTTCTCCGTTGAAGCGCAGTGATACCTTGCTGACTTTGTCGAAAGGTGACGGTTTTCGCGTCATTGTGGAAGTCGATGAACGGGATATCTCGGATATCCGGGCCGGGCAGGACGGCACGCTCGTGTTGGCTGCCCTTCCTTCCGAAACCTTCCGCATTCGGACTTTGCGGATGACGCCGGTCGCAAACGTCACACCGGAGGGGAAAAACGTATTCGAAGTGGAAGCTGCAGTGGAGTCAGGGCGCATTGCGAGCCTGGCGCCCGGACTGAAAGGCGTCGCGAAAATCACCACTGGCAGCGAGCCGGTGGGCTGGAAATGGATTGCCGGCGTTTGGCACGCTCTGGTCTACGCCATCTGGAGCCGGCTCGGATGACTCACCCTACAGGAGAGGGCTCGCTGTATAGCGCGTACTGGTACCGCGTGGGGCCGCTGACGCCGCGCCTGCAACCAGGAACCCGTATTCAACGACAAATCCTGCGCGGCGAGGAATGGTTTGTCTTCACGCACCCGATCAGCGGACAGCACTATCGCCTGAACAGGAAGGCCTATGAGCTCATTGGGCGTTTCAACGGAGAGTACACACTCGATGCGCTGTGGACAGGCTTGCAGCGCACGCTTGGCGACGATGCGCCGACACAAGACGAAGTGATTGCCGTGCTCGCGCAACTGCTGGAAATCGGATTGGTGCTCTTCGACAGCTTGCCCGACTTGTCGATGCTGCAGCAATATCAACATGCACAGCGCAAGCGAAAACGTATTACGGGCCTCAATCCGTTTGCGTTCCGGCTGCGCTTGTTCAATCCCGAATCGCTATTGGATAAATTGTCGCCGCTGAAGTCCATATTGATGCATCGGGTAACCGCCTGGACCTGGTGTGTGCTTGTCGCATGGGCGCTGGCGCGTACCGCACTCGACTGGGGAGAGATCCATGCGTATGCGAAGATCCATCTACTGACCCCGCGCTGCCTGTTTCTGGCATGGGCCGCCTATCCGGCAATGAAGTTTCTGCACGAACTCGGGCATGCGCTCGTGGTGCGCCACTGGGGAGGGCGAGTAAAAGAGGCAGGTATCGGTTTCTTTCTGCTGGTGCCTGCGCCGTATGTCGATGCGTCAGCTGCGACTGCACTTGGCGCGAAGTGGCGGCGTGCCGCGGTCGGTTTCGCCGGTATTGCGGTTGAACTGGCGCTGGCGGCACTGGCATTAGGCGTCTGGAGCCTGACGGAAGACGGCTTGGTGCGAGACCTGGCCCTTGTGGTCATGGTAATCGGTGGCGTATCCACCGTGATGTTCAACGGCAATCCATTGCTGCGCTACGATGGCTATTACATCCTGTGCGACCTTATCGAACTGCCGAATCTGGCTTCACGCAGCCAGAACTGGTGGGCACAACGCGCACGTTATCTCCTTGGGAGCGGCGGCGGCAAACCGGTGCACGGCAGCGAACTCTTCTGGCTCGTGTTCTATGCACCGTCGTCGTGGCTCTACCGTCTCGCGATCTCGGTCGTCATCGTGCAATGGGTCGTGACGAAGTCAATTCTGGCTGGACTGATAGCGCTGCTATGGCTGGCTTTTGTATTGCTCCTGCGTCCAACCTGGGGCTGGATATCCGGCTTCTCCATCGCAGTGCAAACCGGCAGCCAAAGTTGGAAAAGGCTTGCGGCGGTCGCGAGTGCGGTCGTGCTTGCGTTCGGCGCCTTGTTTTTCGTTCCCGTGCCGGATGGGGCGGTGGCGAAGGGAATCGTATGGCTACCGGAACAATCGCAAGTGCGGACCGGTAGCGCGGGCCAGGTGGCCGCCATCCTGGCGCGAGACGGCCAGCACGTGATCAAGGGCCAGGCGTTGGTGAGCATCGATGCGCCGGATCTGCTTGCCGAGAAGCGAGGCCTGCTGGCTCGGATCGCAGCGGCAGAAACCGAACAGGCCAACGGTTGGCAGACATCACTACAACAAGGCCGCAATGCGTCAGACCAGATTTCGCGTCTGCGGGCGGACCTTGCGCAGCTTGATGAACTTATCGCCGGCCTGACCTTGCGCGCCGAAGTCGACGGCAGGTTTGTCTTGCCGCATCAGGACGAGCTGTTGGGCCGGCATGTGCCGAAGGGCGCGCTCGTCGCCTATGTCCTGGCCCCTGACAGTGCGACGGTGCGGGTCGCGGTTTCTCAAGATGATATTGGCCGCATAGGATCGGAAGCGCGTGCGATTTCAGTGCGGCTGGCCGAAACCGGCAACCAACTTTTTGCGGGTCGGCTGGTGCGAATGGAGCCCGCGGCGACACGCACACTGCCCAGCAAGGCTATCGGCGATCGTGGAGGCGGCAGCCTGATCACGGATCCGGCGGATCCCGAGGGTGTGACCGCGCTGGAGCCGGTTTTCCTGGTGGATGTTCAAGTGCCGGAGTACAGCCTCATGCACGCCGGAAGCCGTGCTGCGGTTCGTTTCAGCTACGACGCCAAACCACTGGTAGAGGTTGTTGTCTGGCGATTTCGGCAGTTATTCCTGAGAATATTTTCCATGGCGGCGCAGTGATGCATAAAACCCTCAGCATTCCGCGACCTGGCGTGCGTTACGGAGCCTATCCCGAGCGAGTGCGTGAGCGCGAACCGTCGCCGTTGTTTTCGGTGGAACTGCTTCGTGCGCGGCTGTCCAGTGCGCGATCGCCTGCTTCCTGGGAACGAGCCGGCTTCCTTCGCCTGATTCACCAGAGAAGGGCCAGGCTGATCGGATGTGACAAGGAGTTTGTCGCCGCCGGCATTCGCCAGATGCGTTCCCGGCTCATTCTGGATGGAATGCAAACGCAGCTGGTTGCAGAAGTCTTCGGTCTGATCGATGCCACATTGCATGCGTACCTCAACCTGAGGCTGCACGATACGCAATTCCTGGCGGCGTGGTTAATGCTGGACCGGCGCTTGATCGAGATGCAGACAGGGGAAGGCAAGACGCTTGCCGTCGCGGTCGCCGCCGCCACTTGTGCACTTGCAGGCATCCCGGTTCACGTGGTGACGAGCAATGACTACCTCGTTGAACGAGATGCTGCCTGCTTGGCGCCAGTTTTTCATGCTCTCGGGCTGACTGTCGGCACGGTGATCTCCGGCATGTCTACCCAACCGCGCGCACAAGCCTATCGCTGCGACATCACCTATTGCACCGCAAAAGAGCTGGCCTTCGATTATTTGCGGGATCATCTGGCGTCGCCAGCGGATAGGGGCATTGACCAGGGGCCGGCAGAGCATCGATTGCGCGGCCTGTGCATGGCGATCGTGGACGAGGCAGACAGTGTGTTGATCGACGAAGCCCGCATGCCATTGATCCTGAGCGAGGGGGCGCCGAATCGAGAACAGTCGGCGTTTTACCGGCAGGCGCTGTTCCTGGCAGCACAGCTCAGTCAAGATCGCGATTTTCTGCTGGAGTATCGCCAGCGGACAGCCTGCCTCACGGCAGAGGGGAAACGGCACGCCGAGATTCTCGCCGGGCACATGGGGGCGGGATGGAGCGCAGTGCGACGGCGCGAGGAGACACTCTGCCTTGCTCTGGCTGCGCAGCATCTGTTCGTGCGGGACGTGCATTACCTGGTGCGCGACAAACAGGTAATCATCATTGACGAGACGACGGGGCGTCCGGCAGAGGGGCGGGTCTGGTCAAGCGGGCTTCAACAACTGATCGAGACAAAGGAAAACTGCCCCTTGACCGAACCCGCACAAACCGCAGCGCAGATTACCTTCCAGCGTTTCTTTTCCAGATATCTGCGCCTGTCCGGCGTAAGCGGGACGCTGTCCGAGGCGCGGGATGAATTGCTTGCCATTTATGGTTTGCCGGTGGTGCAGGTTCCTTTGCTCTTTCCGTGTCGGCGCCGAATTCTTCCCGGCCGCGTGTTCCTGGATAAATCCCTGCAATGGCGCTATGTCGTCGGCAGGGTGCGTGAACTGGCTGCATTGGGGCAGCCGGTGCTGATTGGCACTGGTTCGGTCAATGATTCCGAGGCATTGTCGGAACAGCTTGCGCGCGCCGGCATACGACATGCCGTCCTCAATGCACGTTGCAATGCCGACGAGGCGCGCACGATCGCCGAAGCCGGGCAAGCGGGTGCAGTCACGGTGTCCACCAACATGGCCGGGCGCGGTACCGACATCAGGCTCGGCGCGGATGTTGCTGCCCTGGGCGGACTGCATGTGATTGTGTGCCAATCGAACGACTCCCGGCGCATTGATCGGCAACTATATGGCCGCTGCGCGCGGCAGGGGGACCCGGGCAGCGTGGAGCAGTTGTATTGCGTCGAGGACAGCCTGTCATCGATGTCTCTTTTCGCGAAGATTGCTGCGCGATTCGGACGTGTGACTGAGGCTGCCTCTGAATTGCCGCGCTGGCTCACGGTTTTGTTTTTGATCGAGCAAGCCGGAAGGGAAAGATTGCGACGCCGAGAGCATTGGCTTTTGTTTTTGAATGATCGTTGGAGAGATCGGCAGCTTGCTTTTATTGGCCGGAATGAGTGATGCAATGGAGCGGGGACGGAGCGCTATGCGAGTACTGAAGACAGCGATGGTCGTGGTGTTGATGGCGGGGCGATACGGATGGGCGGCGCCGCTGGCATGCTTGATTGAACCCGAGAAAGTGACGGAGATCGGCTCACCCTCCATCGGAATTATCGAAAGAATTCCGGTGGAGCGAGGTGACTTTGTCAAAGCCGGGCAAGTGGTGGCCTACCTGAGGGCCGATATCGAACGTGCTTCCGTCGCCGTCGCGTCCACACGGGCCAATGCCGAGGCGGACCTCAAGGCAGCAATCGCCGGACATGACCTTGCGCAGGCAAAAGTTGCGCGCGCGCGCGAGCTGGCGGGTGTGGGTTTTATCTCGAAAGAAGCGGTGGATCAGGCCGAAGCGGAAGCCAGGATCGCGAAAAATCGCGTTGCGCAAGCGCAGGAAGCAAAAACCATCGCCCAGCAGGAATTGGCGCTGTCCAGCTCCCAACTTGCGCAACGCAGTATTACCAGCCCGTTTGCGGGCATAGTGGTGGACCGTTACCGGACTGAAGGCGAGCGTGTGGAACGGGACCCGATCGTGCGTGTCGCAAAAATAGACCCGCTACGTGTTGAAGTTGTCCTGCCCTTGGCGGAGTTCGGCAATGTTGCCGTTGGCGCACCAGTCAAACTCAAGACAGATATCACTGGCGAGAAGAGCCTGATCGCAAAGGTGGTTCTGGTCGATCGCGTGATCGATGCCGCCAGCAACACATTTCGTGCCCGCTTGAGCCTGCCGAACCCGGACCACAGCATTCCTGCGGGATTGCGTTGTGTCGCCGATTTCGGGAATGGGCAAAAACCGAAGCACGGTACGCCGGCTCCGGCCGGCGGCGCTGATAGCGTTGCACAGTCCTCGCATTCAGGAGAGGTCGCGAATGCGCCTCGAATCGACCGAGTATCACAGCAAGTACAAGCTGTGCCGGCAAGACAGTGAGTGAAGGAGCAGAGCATGTCCGCAAGGCTTGATTCGAGCTCGTTGATCGTCGAGGCGATTGAGCCTCGTATTCTCTATTCCGCCGACGCATCGTCGCTGTTGGGCGGTGGCTTGGCGCTGCCGCTTGGAGATCATGGTCTCAACAACGTCGATCGCATTGGCAGCTCCGTGCTGGCGCCGATATCCTTGAGCCAATCGACGATCGATGGATCCGAAACTGAAAGTCGGCAGAGACACGAGATCGTATTCATCGATAGCGCCGTCGCCGGGTCGGAGGAACTTGCACGCAGGCTCGCGGCGAGCAATACCGATGCGCGTTCACTGGAAGTCGTCATACTCGACTCCGGGCAGGATGGCGTTGAGCAAATCAGCAAGGTTCTTGGACTGCACCGGAATCTGGATGCGGTGCACCTCATTTCGCATGGAGAGGATGGCGCGCTTCAAATCGGCGATACCCACCTCGACAGCCGGAGCCTGCTGGGCAACGCTGTTGCGATTTCGAAGTGGGGCGATGCACTGCGCGAGGATGGCGACATTCTTCTTTATGGTTGCGATGTCGCTGCCGACGAGTCCGGGCGCGATTTTGTCAGGGCCCTTGGTCAACTGACTGGTGCGGATATCAATGCCAGCGCAAACCTGACAGGCACCAGTGCATTGGGAGGTGACTGGACGCTTGAATTCGCCACCGGCAAAATCGAATCGGCACTTGCGCCTGACCTCGGCGCCAGGGCCGAATTCAATGCGGTCCTGGCGACTTACAGCGTCACGAATACCAATGACGCCGGTGCGGGCTCCTTGCGCCGGGCAATCAATGATGCGAATGCCAATGCCGGCACGGACACCATCAATTTCAATATCGGTTCCGGTCTGCAGACGATTTCTCTCGCTTCGGCACTTCCCAACATCGCCGACGTTGTCAACATCGACGGCACTACACAACCTGGTTTTACGTCTGCCCCCATCATCGAATTGGATGGCTCGTCGGCCGGCGCAGGCGCAGATGGTTTGACGTTTCTGTCCGGCGCTTCGGGCAGCAGCGTACGCGGTCTGATCATCAACAATTTCACATCCTCCGGAATTTATGTCTTTCAGGCATCGAACATCACAGTTGCCGGAAACTATATCGGCACGGACTTCCTTGGCACGGCCGGAAGCGGAAACGGAACCTTCGGGATCGATCTCACCAGCGCGTCGAATAACACGATCGGCGGCACCAGTGCGGCGGACAGAAATGTTATTTCAGGTAACGGGGGGCCGGGGATATCCATCGATTCGGGCTCGAACAACGTCATTCTGGGCAACTATGTTGGTGTGAATTCCTTGGGAACCGGCGCGATCGCCAATGCGGGGGCCGGCATCGAGGTGGCCAATGCGTCGGGCAACATCATCGGTGGCACCGCAGCCGGCGCGGGAAATATTATTTCTGGCAACACCGGCGCAGGCCTGGAGATCAATGCGAGCAATGGCACGACGGTGCTCGGCAATTACATAGGCGTGAACGCTGCCGGTACTGGCGCAATCGGAAATGGGAGCAGCGGCGTCTGGATTTACTCTGCATCCAGCAACAATACGGTCGGCGGGGCAGCGGCCGGATCCAGAAATATCATTTCGGGCAACACCAACTACGGTGTCCTCATCGAACAAAGCAGCAACAACAGCATCCTTGGCAATTACATTGGTATCAACGCGGCCGGAACTGCCGCAGTCGGAAATACGAGTGATGGCATTCACCTGAATACCGCAAGCAGCACTGTCATTGGCGGCTCTTCGGCTGGCGCGCGAAATGTCATTTCGGGCAACGGTCGGGATGGCATCTTCGCAACCAGCAGCACCAGCAACAGCATTCTCGGAAATTACATCGGTCTGGATGCAACCGGGAATAGCGCGATAAGCAATGCGCGCGCAGGCATTTATCTTTCCAGTTCCTCCGACAACAACACAATCGGTGGCGCGACGGCGGGGGCAAGAAACGTCATCTCCGGCAATGCCTTTTATGGAATCTATGTCGGCGCTTCCAGCAACAATGTCATCCAGGGGAATTATATCGGCACCGATTCAACGGGCTCTGCTGCTCTCGCCAATGCGAGCGACGGTATCCGATTCCAGGGAGCGGCGCTCAACAACACGGTTGGCGGGACGGCGGCCGGTGCTGGGAATATCATCGCCAACAATGGCGGCAACGGCGTTTACTTGTTCAGTACCACAGCGACTGGCAACCGGATACTTGGAAACTCGATATATAACAATACTGGCTTGGGTATCGACCTCACTCCCTCGGGCGTAAGTGCAAATGATGTCGGTGACGCGGACACCGGAGCCAATAATCTCCAGAACTCCCCGGTTCTGACCAGCGCGATAAAAACGGGGGCAAGCGTCGTTATCGCAGGTACCCTTAATAGCAATGCTTCGCGCACGTACCGGCTTGAGGTTTTTGCCAACAGCAATCCCGACGGAACAGGATATGGAGAAGGAGAGCGTTATCTTGGATCCATCCTCGTCACGACCGATGGTTCCGGCAATGCATCCTTCAATACGACGCTGGCCGCGTCCGTGCATTACAGAGAATGGATTTCTGTAACCGCCACCGACCAAACAACAAGCGATACTTCGGAATTTTCGCAGCTTCTGCAAGTTCCCGGGACAAACAGTGCGCCGTCTGGCGCCGATAACACGGTGGTGACGATCGAGAGTACTGCCTACACGTTCAGTGCCGCCGACTTTGGGTTCACGGATCCCGGCAATACGCCTGCTGACACATTATTGCGCGTGCTGATCAGCACATTGCCCTCCCAGGGAACGCTTACCTTGAATGGGGCGACTTTTGCAGCCGGCACCTACATTTCAAAGAGTGACATCGATAGCGGATTGTTGGTGTTCACGCCCGTGGCTGGCGCGTCCGGAACCGGTTATGCAAGTTTCACTTTCCAGGTGCAGGACGATGGTGGCACGGCCAATGGTGGTGTCGATCTGGATGCGTCGCCCAACACGGTGACCATTGATGTCACCGCTGTCAATGATGCGCCGGCCGGCACCGACAAGACGGTGACGACGCTTGAAGATGCTGCCTATACCTTTACAGCGACGGATTTCGGCTTCAGTGATATTAACGGCAACGCCTTGCTGTCGGTCAAGATCACGACCGTGCCGGGTGCCGGGGCCTTGACCAACAACGGTGTTGCCGTGAATGCCGGTGATTTCGTGAGCAAGGCCGATATCGACCTCGGCAGACTGGTCTTCACGCCGGCGGCCGGCGCGTCCGGAGCTTCCTATGCCAGCTTCACGTTCCAGGTACGCGACGATGGCGGCACGGCCAATGGCGGCATCGATCTGGATGCATCGCCCAACACGATGAGCATCGATGTCACCGCTGTCAATGATGCACCGGCCGGCACCGACAAGACGGTGGTGGCACTGGAAAACGGCAGCTACGTCTTCACGGCAGCCGACTTTGGTTTCAGCGACAGCGACGGCAACGCCTTGCTGTCGGTGAAGATTACGACCGTGCCGGGCGCCGGTGCCTTGACCAACAACGGTGTTGCCGTGAATGCCGGCGACTTCGTGACCAAGGCCGATATCGACCTCGGCAAACTGGTCTTCACCCCAGCGGCCGGTGCATCCGGAGCTTCCTATGCCAGCTTCACGTTCCAGGTACGCGACGATGGCGGCACGGCCAATGGCGGCATCGATCTGGATGCGTCACCCAATACCATGACGATCGATGTCACGGTCGTCAACAGTGCGCCGGCGGGCACCGACAAGACGGTGACGACGCTTGAAGATGCTGCCTATACCTTTACAGCGGCGGATTTCGGCTTCAGTGATATTAACGGCAACGCCTTGCTGTCGGTGAAGATCACGACCGTGCCGGGTGCCGGGGCCTTGACCAACAACGGTGTTGCCGTGAATGCCGGCGACTTCGTGACCAAGGCCGATATCGACCTCGGCAAACTGGTCTTCACCCCAGTGGCCGGCGCATCCGGAGTTGCCTATGCCAGCTTCACGTTCCAGGTACGGGACGATGGCGGCACGGCCAATGGCGGCATCGATCTGGATGCGTCACCCAATACCATGACGATCGATGTCACGGTCGTCAACAGTGCGCCGGCGGGCACCGACAAGACGGTGACGACGCTTGAAGATGCTGCCTATACCTTTACAGCGGCGGATTTCGGCTTCAGTGATATTAACGGCAACGCCTTGCTGTCGGTGAAGATCACGACCGTGCCGGGTGCCGGGGCCTTGACCAACAACGGTGTTGCCGTGAATGCCGGTGATTTCGTGAGCAAGGCCGATATCGACCTCGGCAGATTGGTCTTCACGCCGGCGGCCGGCGCGTCCGGGGCTTCCTATGCGAGCTTCAGCTTCCAGGTACGCGACGATGGCGGCACGGCCAATGGCGGCATCGATCTGGATGCATCGCCCAACACGATGAGCATCGATGTCACCGCTGTCAATGATGCACCGGCCGGCACCGACAAGACGGTGGTGGCACTGGAAAACGGCAGCTACGTCTTCACGGCAGCCGACTTTGGTTTCAGCGACAGCGACGGCAACGCCTT
>NZ_STGI01000004.1:0-83257 GCF_004804275.1 Herbaspirillum sp. ST 5-3 | reverse complement strand
ACGGCAACGCCTTGCTGTCGGTGAAGATCACGACCGTGCCGGGCGCCGGTGCCTTGACCAACAACGGTGTTGCCGTGAATGCCGGTGATTTCGTGAGCAAGGCCGATATCGACCTCGGCAGATTGGTCTTCACGCCGGCGGCCGGCGCGTCCGGGACTGGCTATGCGAGCTTCAGCTTCCAGGTACGGGACGATGGCGGCACGGGCAATGGCGGGGTCGATCTGGATGCCTCTCCCAACACGATGACCATCGATGTCACGGGCGTCAACGATGCACCGGCCGGCACCGACAAGACGGTGGCGGTGCTGGAAAACGGCAGCTACATCTTCACGGCAACCGACTTTGGTTTCAGCGACAGCGACGGCAATGCCTTGCTGTCAGTGAAAGTCACAACCTTGCCGGCAGCCGGGATATTGACCAACAACGGTGTTGCCGTGAACGCCGGCGATTTCGTGAGCAAGGCGGATATCGACCTCGGGCGGCTGGTGTTCAGGCCCGCTGGCGGTGCATTTGGGACTGGTTATGCGAGCTTCACGTTTCAGGTGCAGGACGATGGCGGCACGGCCAATGGCGGGGTCAATCTGGATGCGTCACCCAATACCATGACGATCGATGTCACGGTCGTCAACAGTGCGCCGGCCGGCACCGACAAGACCGTGACGACGCTTGAAGATGCTGCCTATACCTTTACAGCGACGGATTTCGGTTTCAGCGACAGCGACGGCAATGCCTTTTTGTCAGTGAAGATAACGAGCTTGCCGGCAGCCGGGACACTGACCAACAAGGGTGTTGCCGTGAATGCCGGTGATTTCGTGAGCAAGGCCGATATCGACCTCGGCAGACTGGTCTTCACGCCGATGGCCGGTGCGTCCGGGGCTGGCTATGCGAGCTTCACGTTCCAGGTGCTGGACGATGGTGGCACGGCCAACGGCGGCATCGATCTGGATGCATCGCCCAACACGATGACCATCGATGTCACTGCTGTCAATGATGCACCGGCCGGCACCGACAAGACGGTGGCGGTGCTGGAAAACGGCAGCTACATCTTCACGGCAACCGACTTTGGTTTCAACGACAGCGACGGCAATGCCTTTTTGTCGGTGAAGATCACGACCGTACCGGGCGCCGGGGCCTTGACCAACAACGGTGTTGCGGTGAACGCCGGCGATTTCGTGACCAAGGCGGATATCGACCTCGGCAGACTGCTCTTCACGCCGGTGGCCGGCGCGTCCGGAGTTGCCTATGCCAGCTTCACCTTCCAGGTGCGGGACGATGGCGGCACGGCCAATGGTGGGGTCGATCTGGACGCCTCTCCCAATGCCATGACGATCGATGTCACGCCAGTTAATGTGGCTCCCGGCGGAACCGGATTCCCGACTACTCAGGACAGTTCGACGACGTCAGGTTCTAATGTGACTCCGGGCGGAACCGGTACCACGACAACACAGAGCAGTCCGACGACGTCGGGTACTAATACGACGTCAGGCGGATCCAGTAATCCGGCAATCCAGATCAGTTCGACGACGCCGAGTACCAGGCAGGTTCCCGCTACGGTCTCAGTGATTGATGTGCTGGCAGGCAGCCCTGTCCTGGGCAAGACAACGGTTACAACGCTTGTACCAAGCACAAGCCTGTTGGTTGACGACCATGTCATTGCGTATATCGATGACATGCTTGCCCGGACGACGACAGATTCGGTGTTTGTTCCGGTCCGGATGCCGACCATCCCTGCATCGACGGAAGCGATCGACGAGGCTGCCGTGGCTTATTCAAAATGGCAATCCGCTTTCATTACGTTTGACAAATGGACGTTGCTGCAATTGGACGCGCAGCACAAAACTGCCATGAATCTGCCGCTCGGGCCTGTGCCCGCATCGCCAGACACGGAAGTGCAATTCCGAGGTGGGCCATCGGGGATAGCGGACGTTGCCGGGCCGGATTCGGACGTCATTTCTGCGCAAGCCGTGAAAATTGCTGCGGCCTTGACGTCCGCCGGGGCAGCCTTGTTGGCCCTCAACCGAAGCGCTCTGTTGGCAAGTCTCTTCGTGGCTATCCCTGTCTGGCAACGGATGGATCCTTTGTACATCCTGGACGAACAGGATGAGAAGGACAAGAAGCCGGATGCCCCGGATCTCGACATTGCAGATCATATATTTAATGTAATGGACGAGAACCGGATCCATTGGATCGAAGAAGAACGGGAATGAGACGAGTCTTGCAGGTCAGTCCGGTTACACGTATCAGCCTCGGGATCATATGCCTGATCTTTGCTCTGGTGCTGGCATTCGATTCCTTCTTTTTCCTGTTGCCGCGCAAGCAAGCACAGCAGGCCGAGGCACGCAGTTTCGGCAGCCGGGTGATCAGCGATCAGATCGGCATTCTGCTGGCACGCGGCGATCAGCGAACGCTGCAAGACATGGTCGATCGGCTTGCTGCCAGCAGCCCGGAAATCGTTTCGATCGGCATCCGTCGTGCCAACTCGACATTGGTTGCGGCAAGCCGCGACCACGCATCACGCTGGCAATCCCCGACATTGACGCATGTGGCGGTGCCCTTGTTCGCCGACAAGGCGAGATGGGGCGAGGTGGAGCTGGTTTTCGCCGATCACAGCCCGAGGACGATCGCCGACGTGCTGCGCGAACCGTCCATGCTGTTCCTCCTGTTACTGGCATCACTGGGATTTGTCCTGGTCTACGGCTACCTGCGACGGGCACTGCATTACCTCGACCCGTCGTATTCCGTTCCGCAGCGGGTCAGGGCGGCGTTCGATACCTTGACGGAAGCCGTGCTGATCCTGAACGCCAAGGGGCAGATCATGCTGGCCAATGCGGTGTTTCAGAAGATGACGGGCGAAGGGGATCGGATCGAAGGAAAGGCAATTGCCTATCTGGATTGGCTGATCGCTGGCCTCGACAAGGGATGCGGTGCCGAAGAATATCCGTGGCAGCAGTCGCTTCGCAGCAATCGGACGGTACAAGGACATCGTCTCAAGGTTCGGCTGCCTGACGGCAAAGGGCATGAACTGATCATGAACTGTTCGGTGATCAGCGACGGCAGCGGGGTTGCTCGCGGGTGTCTTGTCACGCTGGAAGATGTGACGGAACTGAGCGAGGCTAATGCAGAGCTTGCGCTGAGAAATCGCGAACTGGCGCGGGTGAACAAGTTGCAGGAAGAACAGCAAAGCGAACTGACCCGGTTTCTCGCGGTTGCCAGCCATGATTTGCGCCAGCCCATGCATTCCCTGAACCTGTACCTGGGCGCACTGAGCAATTACGAACTGCCGGTGCCGGCGCGTCCGGTGCTCGACAATGTCAGGCAGTGCGCGCAGATCATGGACGACATGTTCTTGGCCTTGCTGGACCTGTCGCGCCTGGACGCGCAGGTGGTGGCGCCGCACATCGAGCACTTTCCGATCGCATCGCTGCTGTCGCGCATTGCGGTGGAATTCGCCCCCCAGGCGAAGGCCAAGGGGCTGGAGTTGCGGGTGGCGCCATGTTCGGTGTGGGTGCAGAGCGACCCGGCGCTGGTCGAGCAGATTCTGCGCAATCTCACGGCCAATGCGGTGCGCTATACGGAGTCCGGCGGCATCGTGATTGGCTGCCGGCGCCGCGGCGCGCAGTTGCGGCTGGCGGTGTTCGACACCGGCATCGGCATTGCGGCCGACCAGCAGAAATCGGTGTTCGAGGAATTTTGCCAGATTGGCAACGCGGGGCGTGATCGCGCCAAGGGGCTGGGCCTGGGGCTGGCGATCGTGCGGCGTCTGGCGCGGCTGCTGGACACACCGATCACGCTGGTATCGGAGCCGGGGAAAGGCTCGATGTTTGCGATCGATCTGCAGCGGATCGATCACCTGCAGCCCGGTTGGCAGCAGGGATCGGTAGAGGACGCACAATTCGGAGCGGCACGGGGACGGCTCGCCGGCAAGCTGATCGTGGTGGTGGACGACGAAATCAGTATTCTGGACGCAATGCAGGTGCTGCTCGAGCAGTGGGGATGCAGCGTGGTGACGGCGCTATCCGGGCCGGAAGCCGTGGCCAAGCTAAGCGAAAGCATGCAGGTGCCGGATGCGCTTATCTGCGATTACCGACTGCGGCTGAACGAAAACGGGCTCGATGTCATCAAGACGCTGCAAAGCGAATTCAACCTCGACATTCCGGTGCTGATCATCACCGGCACCATCACGCCGGCACGGATGAAGGAAATGTCCGCGTCTGGCGTGCCCGTACTGCACAAGCCAGTCAACGCGGCGACTTTGCAGGAAACGCTCGTGCGGCTGGTTAGCGAAGCGCAGATCTAGTGATAGGATGCAACTTATGGCCATTCCCCGTCCTTGATGGGGGCATCGGCCTGGAGACAGACTACAAAAAATTTGATCGCTACGTGGAGCGGAAGTCCTCATGAATAGTGCATCTCGATATCACGTTGGAGACCTGATATATGCAAGTGCAAATTCCAAGGTGTTTCGCGGCTATCGAGTAGAGGATGGATTGCCCGTCATCTGCAAGGTGATGCAAAAGGAATTGCTATCGCCTGAACGGCGGGCGCGCTTCAGGCAGGAATACGAGCTGATGCATCAGTTGCATTCCGATGGCATCGCCACGGCATACAGCCTGGAGCCCTATCAAGAGTCACACATGCTGGTGCTGGAGGACTTTGGCGGAACCTCCCTTAACAATCTGGACATCTGCGCAGCGCTGCCTCTCGCGGAATGGTTGCCACTGGCGATTCGCATCACGGAATGCCTCGGGCAATTGCATGACCAGAACATCATGCACAAGGACATCAACCCGTCTAACATCGTGTGGAATCGTAATGATGATGTGGTCAAGCTGATCGACCTGGGAAACGCGACCAAGTTATCCCGGGAAGTGCCGGAAGTGCGCAATCCGGAGTGGCTGGAAGGATCGCTTTTTTATCTCTCGCCGGAACAAACCGGCCGGATGAATCGTGCGATGGACTACCGCACGGACTTCTACAGTCTTGGCGTGACGTTCTATGAACTCTTGAGCGGACAATTACCATTTCCTGCCGATGACGCGTTGGAACTGGTGCATGCGCATATTGCCAAGCGAGCGCAGCCGGTCAGTCAAATCAAGCCCGATATCCCCGAAATGGTCTGTGCCGTCATCGACAAATTGATGGCCAAGACCGCGGAAGAACGGTATCAAAGCGCCGCAGGATTGAAGGCGGATTTGCAAACCTGTTTTGACACGCTCGATGAGCATGGCCGAATTCCTGCATTTGAACTCGGTCAGCATGACTTCTCCAGCCGCTTGCAAATCCCGCAAAAGCTGTATGGCCGTAAAACGCAAATTGCCGCGCTGCTGGACGCCTATAATCGAAGCAGCCAAGGGCCGGGGGAACTGTTGCTGGTAGCAGGTTATTCCGGCATCGGAAAATCGGCCTTGGTGCATGAGGTCCAAAAGCCCATCACGCAAAGCCGAGGTTACTTCATCGAAGGCAAGTTCGATCAATTCAAACGCGACATTCCTTATGCATCGTTAGCACAAGCGTTCAAGGAATTGATTCAACAACTCCTGACCGAAGGCGAAGCAGCCATCGCGGAGTGGAAAGACAAGCTGCTGCATGCGCTAGGCAACAATGCCCAAGTAATCATCGATGTCATTCCCGGCCTGGAACTGATCGTTGGTCCACAACCCAAAGTCCTGGAGATGCCCCCGGCACAAGCGCAAAACCGCTTCAACCATGAATTCAGAAATTTCCTCGGCGCACTCACGTCCGTGGAATGCCCGCTTGCGATCTTTCTCGATGATTTGCAATGGGCCGATCTGCCATCGCTGCAATTGATGTCCCTGCTATTGCAGCCACCTGCTACTCCTCATTTGCTTTTGATCGGCGCCTATCGCGACAATGAAATCACGCCGGGCCATGCATTGACTCTCATCTTGAAAGAGATGGAAAAGAGCGGTGTGGCAATGCACGCCATTTCCTTGCCGCCGCTGCAGCTGGCAGAGATCAGCGAACTTTTATGCGACACATTACACGTCGATGCTCAGCAAGCAAAAGAATTGGCTCATCTCTGTCTTGCTAAAACACAGGGCAATCCCTTCTTCCTCAACCAGTTTTTAAGCACATTAGCCGATCGTGGCATATTGCGCCCCGACGCTGCGCAAGGCTGTTGGGAATGGGATATCGCCAGCATCGAGCAAGCCGGGATTACCGACAATATCGTTGATCTGATGGTGCAAAAGCTGCATAAGCTTCCTCCAGCGACGCAACAAGTATTGCAAGGCGCTGCATGCTTAGGCAATGTGTTTGACCTGAAAATGCTCGCCATCGTTTGTGCCTTGTCAGATGTGCAGACCGCGGAATTGCTATGGGATGCATTGAGGGAAGAACTGATCGTTCCATTGGACGACCACTACAAATATGTCGGGCAGTCGTCCAACACAATCGATCAGGACCTGTCGCCAAATTACCGCTTCTTGCATGATCGCGTGCAACAAGCAGCATACATGCTGGACAATGCGCAAGACAAGCTCGCGATGCATTTGGCGATCGGCAGACTATGGCTGAAGACGTATTCCATAGCAGAGCAGCAAGCGATGGTATTTGAGTTGGCCAACCATCTCAACTTGGGCCGGGAGTTGATGACCGATCCAGCAGAGCGACGCCAATTGGCTCAATTGAATTTGACGGCGGCCCGCAGGGCAAAAGCATCGGCTGCTTACAAACCGGCATTGAACTATCTGCAGGTAGCGACCGAACTCGTAAGCGATGAAGACTGGGATTGCCATTACAGTTTGATGATTGCTCTATATACCGAGGCAGCGGAAGTGGCGCATCTTGTTAACGAAGCGGAGTTAATGGAAAGCTATATCAGCAACGCTTTTGCGCACGTGAATAATCTGGTGGACAAAATAAAACTGTATGAGATCCAGATACGGAACTGCACTGAGCAAAACAAGCAGCGAGAGGCAACTTTTAAAGGAATTGAAGCGTTGCGTTTGTGTGGCATATCGTTTCCGAGAAAGCCCAACAAATTGCATGTTGTGTTCAGTTTGCTTCAAACGCAACTGGCATTGAAAAAGAAAAGCATGGAAGATCTGGTGTGCATGCCTAATATGACTGAGCCGGTGATCTTGGCAGCGCACAATACCTTGCTCAACATACTGAATCCCGCTTATCACGGCGCGCCGAAATACCTTCCGCTGTTTCTGCTTAAAGCAATTCGCTATACGCTTAAACATGGCCACGGTCCGGGTTCGGGCGTTAATTTCGCTTCGCTTGGATTGGTAATTAGCAGCGTGTTGGGGAAGAGTGGGCAAGGCGCGCAATTTGCAGAAGTTGCGCTCGGATTGCAACAGCGGCACGAGATGAGCGCGAATCAATGCCGCGCAATGTTTGTCACGCACGCACTTGTTAATCCCTGGGTTGTGCCGCTACAACAAACAGTCGATCCACTAAAAGACGTTTTTTTCAAGAGTTTGGAAATCGGCGATTTCGAGTACGGTAGACAGGCAATTACCATATCCTGCCTTTACAGCTTTTATAGCGGCGGCGAGCTGACTGAGCTGGACGAAGCGACTGCCGAGTATTGCGGTGCATGGGGCCAAATTGATCGGGAAAGCGGACGACCTTCGATGGTGTTGTTCCGGCAAACGATGCAAAATTTGATGGGGCACGCGCCTGATCCACGTGTTCTTGAAGGATCGATTGTCGATCGGCAGTCCATTCTGCAAATCGAGCAAATGACTGATAACAGTGCACTAATGCTGATCTTATATGGCATGAGATTGATGCTCTGTTATTTGTTCGGCGCTTATAAAGAGGCATTCGACTATGCGGCGATAGGCGAGAAGCATACGAGCGCGCTTGGTTTTTTCGCTATCGCCATTCTCTATTTTTACAATGCATTGAACTGCATCGCCTTACTCAGAGAAGGCCTTGCCGAAGACCGTACGGGCTTACTGCGCAAAGTAAAAAAGAACCAGAAGAAGATGGCGCGCTGGTCCAAGCATGCGCCGTCTAATTTTCTGCATAAATGGTATTTGGTCGAAGCGGAGCTGGCGGGCATATCAGGAAAGAAGCTCAAGGCGATTGAATATTATGAGCAAGCGATCACGCTGGCAAAGGAAAGCGATTTCCTGAATGAGGAGGCACTGGCGCGGGAGTTGGCCGGTCAGTATGCTGCTCGAAACGGAATGGAAGGCGCGGCGCGAGGTTATTTACGCGGTGCGCAGCAAGCCTACCGACGTTGGGGCGCGTTGGCCAAAGTGCGCGACTTGGCACAGCGTTACCCGCAATGGTGTTCGGAGCTGGAAGTACTGGCCCCTTCAATGACATACACCACACGCACGCTGTCTGTATCAATGACCGGCATGAGTGATTCCGGCACCCTAGACTTTGCCACTGCCATGAAAGCATCGCAAGCATTGTCAAAGGAAATCGTGCTGGAGAAACTGCTCAAGCGCTTGATGGAAGTCGCGGTTGAAAATGCAGGCGCACAACGCGGTGTTCTCTTGCTGAAGAAAGACAAGCAATGGTCGGTAGAAGCGGTGAAGCGCGCAGAACAAACCGAAGCCACAGTACTGCAAGCATTGGCATTGGATGAATCCAATCAATACACCGCACCCTTGCCGTTGTCGCTGTTGCATTACGTTGCCCATACACGCGAAGGTCTGGTGATTCAGGATGCACTTGAGGAAAAACTGTTAGCCAATGACGCTTACGTCCAGACCTTCCGTCCGCGTTCGCTGCTGGTCGTCCCCATTCTTCATCATGGAGAAATGACGGGGCTGCTCTATCTTGAGAACAGTGCTGTGTCAGGTGCGTTCACTGAAAATCGGCTGCAAGTATTGCACTTGCTCGCGTCACAGGCGGCGATCTCGATCGAGAACGCACGGCTGTATGCCAACATGGAAGACAGAGTGAGCGCGCGCACTGCAGAGCTGGCACAGTCGGTCGAGACGCTGCGGCAGCTTGGTGAAGTGGGCCGTGTCATTACGGCCAATCTCGATACGGATGCCGTGTTCGATGCGCTGCATCGCCACCTGGGCCGCCTGCTCGATATGTCCACCATGGCCATTTACGGCGCCAGCGGCGACGGCACCATGCTTGAACCGGTGTTTGCCCGGCACGACGGTCAGGCGCTGGTCGACCTGGAAAGCTGTCGGATCGACTCGTCCTGCCATGTGGCCAGAGCCGCGCGCGAGCGGCAGGAAGTGCTGGTGGTAGCAGAAACGGAAGCGGAAGCGGAAGTTCCCGGCGTGGCGCGCGGCGGCCGCTTCATGCGCACGTCGCTGTTTGCCCCGCTGGTAGTGGACGAACGCATGCTCGGCGTCATGGTCGTCCAGTCCGAGCGCAGCCACGCCTACGGCGAGCGCGAACGCATGATCTTCCAAGCCCTGTGCGCCTACGGCGCCATCGCCCTCGACAATGCCGGCACCTACCGCCACCTGCAAGCTACGCTCAAGACCCTGAGCCGGACGCAGATCCAACTGCTGGAGAGAAACCAGGAACTGGCACGCGTGAACAAGCTGCAGGAAGAGCAGCAAAGCGAGCTGACCCGCTTTCTTGCCGTGGCCAGCCATGACATGCGCCAGCCGATGCATTCGCTGAACCTGTACCTGGGCGCATTGAGCAATTACGAATTGCCGGAGCCGGCGCGGCCGGTGCTGGGCAATGTGCGGCAATGCGCGCAGATCATGGACGACATGTTCCTCGCACTGCTGGACCTGTCGCGGCTGGACGCGCAGGTGGTCGCGCCGCACATCGAGCACTTCCCGATCGCCTCGCTGCTGTCGCGCATCGCGGTGGAGTTCGCACCTCAGGCCAAGGACAAGGGCCTGCAGTTGCGGGTGGCGCCTTGTTCGGCCTGGGTGCAGAGCGACCCGGCGCTGGTCGAGCAGATCCTGCGCAACCTCACCGCCAATGCGGTGCGCTATACGGAATCCGGCGGCATCGTGATCGGTTGCCGGCGGCGGGGCGCTCGGTTGCGGCTGGCGGTGTTCGACACCGGCATCGGCATTGCGGCCGACCAGCAGAAATCGGTGTTCGAGGAATTTTGCCAGATCGGCAATACCGGACGTGATCGCACCAAGGGGCTGGGCCTGGGGCTGGCGATTGTGCGACGTCTGGCGCGGCTGCTGGACACGCCGATCACGCTGGAATCGGAGCCGGAGAAAGGCTCGATGTTTGCCATCGATCTGCAGCGGATTGACCCGTTTCAGTCGAACTGGCAGCGGAAGCCGCTTTGGACCACGGTACTCGACACCCCGGCCGGATCAATGCAGGACCACCTCGCCGGCAAGCTGATCGTGGTAGTGGATGACGAGATCAGTATTCTGGATGCGATGCGCGTGTTGCTTGAGCAGTGGGGCTGTACCGTGGTGACGGCGCTGTCCGGGCGGGAGGCGCTTGCAAGCTTGAGCCTGAGCATGCGGGCGCCGGACGTACTCATCTGCGACTACCGGCTGCGCCTGAGTGAGAACGGACTGGACGTGATTCGGATGCTGCAGAGCGAATTCAACCTCGACATCCCGGTGCTGATCATCACCGGCACCATCACGCCGGCAAGGATGAAAGAAATTACCTTGAGCGGTGTACCGGTGTTGCACAAACCGGTCAATGCAGCCAGCTTGCGAAAATCACTCCTGCAGATCGTCGAGCGACATTGAACGCATGCATCGCCGGTCGCCGACCGACGAGGATAGAATTATTTGAATCGGAGACACGAGGGAATGAATAGATATTTCCGTATCAGCCCGGTTACCCGCCTCAGCCTCGGGATCATTTGCCTGATATTTGCGCTGGTGCTGGTGTTCGATTCCTTTTTCTTTCTGCTGCCGAGCAGGCAGGCGCAGCAGGCCAACGCGCGCAGCTTCGGCAGCCGCGTGATCGGCGACCAGGTTGGTGCGCTGCTGGCCCGTGGCGATCGACAGGCCTTGCAGGACATGGTCGATCGGCTCACTACCGGCAGCTCGGAAATCGATTCGATCGGCATCCGGCGCGTGGACTCAACCCTGGTTGCAGCCAGTCGCAATCATTTGTCACGCTGGACATCGTCGCAGTCGGAGACTTCGTCGCCAACGCGTGTGGCCGTGCCCTTGTTTGCCGACAAGGCGCGATGGGGCGAGGTGGAACTGGTTTTCGCCGATCACAGCCCGAGGACCATCACCGACGTGCTGCGCGAGCCGTCCATGCTGTTCCTCCTGTTGCTGGCATCACTGGGCTTTGTGCTGGTCTATGGCTACCTGCGCCGCGCCCTGCATTATCTCGATCCCTCCTATTCGGTTCCGCAACGTGTTCGAACGGCGTTCGACACCTTGACGGAAGCGGTACTGATTCTGAACGCCAAAGGCCAGATCATGCTGGCAAACGCGATGTTCCTGGAACTCGCGGGAGGCAGGGGCGAGCAGTTGGAAGGAAAGACGGTCGCGCAACTCGGCTGGCTCACGGCCGGCCTGAACAGCGATGGTAGTGCGGAGGAATATCCGTGGCAGCATGCGCTGCGCACCAACCGGACGGTGCAGGGACGCAGCCTCAAGGTCAAGCTGCCGGATGGTCGTCGTCACGAACTGATCATGAACTGTTCGGTGATCAACGATGGCAGCGGGGTGGCGCGGGGATGCCTGGTCACGCTGGACGATGTGACGCAACTCAGTGAAGCCAATACAAAACTGCAAAACGCTCTGCATGACCTCGAGCGTTCACGGGACCAGATACAACAGCAGAACGCGGAACTGCAAAAACATGCGCATCATGATCATTTGACCGGCTGCCTCAACCGCAGGGCGTTTTTCGCACAGGCGGAGTCGGTCCATCAGAGCAGTATTGAAGCCGACGGGGATCTGTTCTGCATCATGGCGGACATCGACCATTTCAAGTCCTTTAACGACACCTATGGTCATGCGGTCGGCGACCTTGTGATTCAGGAGGTCGCTGCTGCAGTACGGCGTTCATTGCGTAGCGGCGACCTGTTTTGCCGTTATGGTGGTGAAGAGTTCTGTATCTTGCTGAGCAAGACCGACGAGAGCACCGGCCTGGAAATCGCCGAACGCATACGCACCCGCATCCAGGAAGAGGCAGGGCCGGGTGTGCGCTCGGTGCACGGATTGCGTATTACCGCCAGCCTGGGAATCTCCAGCTTGAAGAGAGCGGGCGACTATCTGTCACTTCCTGAATTGATCGATCAGGCCGATCGCGGACTCTATGTGGCCAAGAATGCTGGGCGAAACCGGGTTGCGCAGGACGACGGCACGATTCACTTTGGAGACGTTGCCGCTGCAACTGTCGCATGCTGATGCGGATATCCGCTGCATCCTTGTCGCAGCTTGGCGTCATTCTTTGCACTTGCCCTTTGGCTTCAGCGCCGCGATGCTTCGACGCGCATGCATCACCGGCTGTCACAGCCTGACCCATTCCACCTTCCCCCTTTACGCACAGACTTCCTCTCCGGCGGTGCCGACCGATAAATAGAGCGAAAGCCACAATCGTATCAATCCCGGCACACGCGGTATCACAAGCTGAGTTGAGGGCCTGACAAACTCTGCCGCAGAGAAATGGCAGAACGATTAATGCAAGTGCCGCACTCTCTTATTCAGCTTGGATGAGAGCGGACTGCACACACAGGTTGTCTCCTCGGCGAAGGTGGTTGGCGTAACACGCCGGCTTTTTCAGCCGTTCAATCCTGGGTGCCTGACTGAAAGGGCGCCCAGGATTTTTTTCGCTTGTTCGCACTGATGGCGGAAACGACCGCCTCGGATTTCAACCACCGTCGCGCAAGCGCGCTAGCCGGAGCTTCCATAGGCCTGAAACATATCGCGAGGCGGCAAACGGGTGGCGGACAGGACCCGCGCCTGCGATGGAGCGCGAGACCCGGTTCACCGCGGCACCTGGCGCCTAAAAGCCAGTCTTGAACTCATGTCCGAGCACACCCTTCACCTCCGCAATTTCATTTCTTAACTGGGCTGCTTGCGCCTCGGTGGGATGTGCCACTGTTTCGACCAATCTGATAACATTTCTTACGCCATTTAGACCGATAACATTGTCGGCACTCAGCTCAATTTGACCGAAACGAAGATTGTCCTCCTCCCGAAGTCCACTTCGCAACGTCGTTGTGAGGCTAACGTTGTTATGGAGCAGATCTTTAAATTCGGCAAGCGAGCAGCTCGTGACGGCGGGATCTTTCTTGTTTAGCTTGAAGTGAACGCGTTCCGGCACCGGACGCCGATTCTCGAGAGCAGCGTCGATTTGATTCAAAACCTGCAACGACATCTTGACAAATTTGCGGTTCAGCTTCTGCACCGGGTTATCGCGCATGGCTTTCTCGCTCTGGGCATAGCTGTCTCCAACGATTTCCGCGGGCGTTCGGCGTTCCGCCCGGCGGGTAGGAAACAGCAATTCATGGGCTTGCTGAACATAGGTTTCTCTTTGCAGCGCTAACAGCAGTGGCTCCACCGAATAGGGGCCTTCCCGCTCGTTCCCGTACTTTGCTGGAGCCGCTTGGTTCCGCCTTTGGATAAATCCATCGAGATTAACCCCGAGATTTTCAGTGTTCCATATGACAGTACTCGGAACCCGCCCATCCCTTTCGATGACCCGTGCATTTTCCTCCTGCTCGTTGTGTCCCCGAATCGGCAGCAACATTATCTCGGCCTTGGCTTCGGCGTGCTTGGCCAGGAAGGCAAACTCACCGACGGTGCCAGCGCCCGCCGTCGTGATTGCATCCGCATCGGCAAGGGTCGCGATCCGCATCGCATTTCCCTGTTGAAGTGCATCCTTTCCGCAAAAGACGAACAAGGTATTTCTATAAGCGGGGTTGTTTCCGCGTTCGGGGTCAAGCTGGCTGACGATGTGGCTGGCGATTTGGTTGGTATTATTATGTGCGTAGACATACACGATATTCCGCACATCGTTGGCATTCAAAAGGTCGCGGTGGGAAAGAATGCCTTGCACTTGAGCGCGCCCACCCGGATCTCCAATCGGATTACCATGATCCATGAGGTGCTGACTCATCATTCGAAGTGCGTCTTCTTTGGTCGTATCCGGGGTCAGGCCATGTGCAGTGGCGATCTCGTGGAGGTCCTTGAACGGATTCTTGTCGCCAAGGCCGATATGTGAAACACGCTCTCCCATGCCGCTGAGAACCTTTGCCAGAAAAGCCTTTTCGGGCAGTAGATTGTCACCCGCATGGCGTGGGTCTGTGCTGATCATGATCCCATGGTTTTGCTGATCCAGCCTGTGATCATCGCGAACTCCGACTTGCCTCGCCGCCTTCTGCAGCGCAGGATCCATATCCGTCAACACTTTGACCTTGTATTCAATAGGATGATTGAGGCGGGGGCGGCGGTGGGGGCGGCCACCATCAGCGGCATCCGGCTCCTCTGGAGTGATTGTTTCACGTATTGTCGTCATCAAATCCTTCGCCGAAATTGAAACATGTTGCAGCTCCTGCCAATTGATGCTTTCGGGGCCTGTATATAAACCGGCATCCAGAACGGTTGCCGTAGCGGCGTCCGGGCGGTTCGGCATGTCGGCAAGGCGGTCGAGAATTCGCGGGTCGTCGGAACTTCCATCTTCCCTCAGGTACCCGATCACAGACTTGTCAGCCTCCGCGACGACAACATTGATGCCACGTCGGTTCAGTGTACTGGCGAGATTCTCCAGTTCGTCGGGCCGGTTCACTGGGTTGCCGTTCTTTTCCCATTTCTGCGGCACGTGCAAGACAACCGTGCTGCCTTGCGCCAAAGTGCCTCTTTCGGCCGCCATCTCGATAACATCGAGCATACGCGCCGTATGTCCGCCGCCTGTCGGGGAATAGCCTGCGACGAGAATGGTGGTATCTCGGCCGCGGGCTGCCTGTTTCAGCGCGGTTTTAACGTCGGGTGCCAAGCCGGAACCCCTGTCGATGCTTGCTTTCTGGATTTTCTCCGCGAGCGCGGGGTTTGAGAGGATGGGCTCCGAAAAGGCTCTCTTCATGTTGTGCACAACCGGCGCATGTTGTGTGAGGACGGGCTGCGGAAGGGCTCTCTTCATAGGTGGTTTTCCTTTCTAACGCACATGGGGTCCAAGTTGCCGCTGCCTGCCGGCGCTCAGCTTGGGTTCGAACGGCCGTGGCCGTTACCGTGAGTGTTCCGCGATGGACCGCGGTTCCGGTCAGTGCTACCGAGGTATTTGTGGGGGAGGGGCGGCATCGTGCCAGGGGAAAAACAGGCAGTGTCGCTATGGAAGTCCGGTCTGTTCTCGCGATGGTTAGACGGACAGGAGCGTTATCGCCCCTCGGGCGGGAATGAAGTCGGCCGACTTCTCGTCGGCCGGGATAGGGTTCAATGCGGTCCGCCTGGCTCGGAAGACCGCAACTCTCGTCGACGATGTACTTAGCTATCGCATGCGAACCGGTAGGTATCGTCCAGTTTCAGCGGTAGTACCAAGGTACGGACGTTCGCAGACTTCGCTGTCTTGCAAAGGGACGCCTGGCCGCCTGGCGTGCGATAGACGCTCGCGTATTCCGCATTGAATACCGGCTTTCCCTGGCTGGTGAATGCGGTGTATGCGCCGCATTCGTCATACTCGAAACATTGTTCGTTCACGGCGAAATCGAAATGCGAAATGAGATCCGTCACTTGATCAACGTCGTTCTTCAGGGCGACTGCCAGGCCACGCGCATGCGCCTCGGCCGCGAGAAATTTGTTGTAGTCGAGCTGGGTGGCTGCGTTTAGCGGGAACCCGGGATGATTGGTATAGCCGTCGACATTGTCCGGCTCTACGCCGTCGCACCCCTTGGATTTGGCAAGATCCAGGCGCTTTTTCATGATCGCACGCACGTTCGCCGAACGTGTGTCGAGCCATCGTTCCCCCGGCCAGCCGTCGAGCCCATTGCCCATATCGTTGGCAGCAAACTGGCTAAAGTCGGGTCGCCAGTCTTCCGAGCTTCCGGCGGAGAAATAGCAGACAACGCGCCGCCCCTGTGCCTTGAGTGAATCGATCGTGGTTTGCGGCGTGTCGAACAGATCGATGTCGTAGACCTTGACCGCATAACTGGTGTTGACTGTTCCTCTCAATTGCCACTGCCATGTGTCGCTGACGTTCGGGACCCATTGCTCGCTATTGGTACCTGCCGGCGTTGGGATTGATGTCGATGGTTCGACTGAAGCCGGCGGTGTCGATGTATCGGTCGAAGTCGCCGGTGTCGATTGTGCTGGTGTACTCGGAGTGGCGGTGGGTGTTGTCGCCGCTGAGACCGACGAGGAGGTGGCAGCCGGAGGCGCCGAATCCGTGGAACCGCCGCCACAGGCCGCCAGTGCGCTCATGCACAGGACGGCGAGAGCGTAGCCTGCCATTCCGGCGGGTTTGCCGGGTTTGGATTTGGCATCCGGATGCTCAGGCAAGCAGATTCTCGTTGCAATCTCTGGTTTGCGCTTTGTGTCCAACAATCTGATAGCTGGATTTCTTTTCAACTGATCGGTCATGAGTATCCTTTGAAAACCGGTTTGTAATGAAGGGTGGGCGCCTCGTCGCATTCGTGATGAAGACGCATCTTTCAGGTTCGATTACTTCCTCCCGTTCGAACTTCTTGTATCTCTCTGTGCCAGATAAAACTCGCCTGGCCGCGTAGCGCATGTCTGCGCGTTCTCTTTCCGGACCTTTTTTCGAAGATGCAACCCACTCTCTACTGAGGCCATCGACAAAATGGGAAAGATGGGGTGACGTGATTGCGCAGGCGTTTGCGGCCTGGCGTCGATGCCGTTACTGATCCGGCCGAGCGTGTTTGCCCTATTCTTGCTCTCCTTGAAGGGGAGAGCGTGGCAAACGCGGGCCGGATCAATCGTTGCCAACACAGCGAATCGTAGGTGGTACTGGCGAATTCAAAGTTCTCGGGTCGGAGAAAATTGGGTAACGCTTTGTAAATTCGTGATCTTCATTGAATCGGGAACCGGAGTCGCAGGACATCCACTCATCCCTGACCAAACCACCTCGGGGCAGAACGAGTCACATCGCCAGGGAGGCAGGGGAGGTTGACCTGCATTCACTCGTCATTGGTAAAGATTCGCATGTTGACCAATACCTTTCTTGATTGGTGGTTTTCACCGTGGAGCTATTCCAGGACCGGGCTATCCGATCTGGAAGCGCGGAGCTTGCTGTCCAGGCGAGATGGATACAGGCTGTGGTGCGCGCAGTTGGACGTCCCCGCGGATCTTCCCCGGCAGCTTGACCCGGCATGGGAGGTGGTCGCCTTTTCCGATACCAATGCGCTGATCACGGCTGCTCGCCTGTTTGCCGGCCTTGTCGCCATACACCGACGCGGCGACCCCATGATCGACAGCTTGTCATTCTCTGATCGCAAGTGGTGCCTGGGCATTGCGTCGATTCAACCCTTGCGAAGCCGGCAGCAGTTTTTGTTTCAGTCAGAAATGTCCGCCGAAGTCAGCGGGCTGACAACACTGGCGTGGTATTTGCGCCGTGACTTCCCGGGTATGTGGAACCGGTTGCGACTGTTGCTTCCACCAGCACTGTCGGCGGAGGTCAATTACCACTTGCAAATACCGATGACGGAAGAACATCGGGGGCCTCCGGTAACACGGATTCAACGATGCTGGCGGCTTTGCCGGGAGCGGGCAGAGGCGCCTCGCGGCGCTTGAGTTTGCCTGCGCTGATAGGAGGGATGACAGACTGGACGATGTTTCAGCTGCCATTTTTCAGTAGAATGGCCGAAACAAGCAATGGCGATACGATTTCACTGAACACAAGGATCCAGGGTGGAAGCAAATCCTTCCGATGCACCGGGCAGGCTTGACGGCTCGGTCGCCGCTGTCGAACGATTCCTTCGAGAGATGTCTGGCCTGGCCGGGCAGGATAGCGAATCGCGGGTGACGCCGGTTCTTGAATTGCGTTTTGGCGACGTACTAACGCTAAGCTCCGTGATTGCCGATACGGCAGCGCCAGGTTTGGGAATCACGGCATTCCTCCCGAGGCGCTCGCAACCGGATTACGGCTCCATGACTTCTGCTCAGTCGGCCATGCAGCTTTCCTTTGCCGGAGAGACCGAGCTCCTGTGGCATGCGGAAGAGGGGCGTTACGTTCTGACACGCAAGATTCTCCTGACGGATTTCCCCGACGAGCGCAGCGTGCTGGATGCGATCCTGGATACGGCGGACAAGGCATGGGAAATGCATCTTTCCCTTCCGGATGCCGGGAGCAGCAGATAGCTGCATGGCCGACGCATTGCCTGATCCGCGTTCCATTGCATTTACATCGAATGCCGCTGCTGGTCCATGCTGCCGAAATGGGCGCGCACCGCGGTGCGAACCCGAGATACTCTTGAACGCACCGTGCCTACCGGGATCTGCAACTGCGCGGCGGCCTGCTCGTAGGTGGCATCTCCCTCCAGGACGGCTTCGAAGGTGGCGCGAACTTTTGGCGGCAGGCTTTCCAGCAATGCGAGGACCTTGCCTGCAACCTCGCGGTTCTCGATCAGATACGCCGGATCGGCGCCGATGTCGGCGATCTGCTCGATGAAGGCATCATCGACGGTGTCGCACAGGCTTGCGTACTTGCGGCGCTCATGGTTGCGTGCCAGGTTCAAGGCAATGCCGAACAGCCAGGTCGAGGGCTTGGACAAGCCGGCAAAGCGCTGTGCACAGCGCGCCGCTTCGACGAAGGTATTTTGCACGACATCTTCAGCGTCTTCGCTGTTGCGCACATAGCGCTGCACGAAACGCAGCAAGTGCCGATGGTGGTCCCGATACAACTGGTTGAGATCAATGACGACGGAAGAGGCGGGAGCGGCGGCGGTTTCAGTCGAAGCGAACGTATTTGACATGGTGACGATCCTCTCTGGGGATGATGGACTTACCTGTTTCAATCGAGGGCCCTGCGTGTGCTGCAGAGCCCGGCCGTTTCAGTGATTTCACGATAGCAGCAAATTCGCGCCGTCTCGCCGATTGATGACACTTGGTGAGACATTGAAGAATATTGAGAAATCAGGTTGTGAAGAAGACGGCGAGCGCGCCAGGAATGAAGCGCTGCGAAATCGCTCGCCGTGTCGGCATCTGCAGGTACGGGGATCTGTTTTCGGTTTTCGAATTCACCTGACAAGCGCGGAGTCGGGTGACATGATCGCGGTATGAATACGGCCCAATGAATGCGGCCCAATTTTGAGGATGTCATGCATAAGCGGTGAATTAAACCAGGCCGCATGCTGCATGCCTATTCGATCTTCTTCATGCGGTTCAGTGTTCGCCCGCCGCGCGTAAAAATACGCAAGCCGGACCAGCGACTGTGATCCGAACCTGAAGTGACATCGTCCTTGTACTGCCTGAAAACGTCCATCATTGCTGCCTTGTTCTCGGGAGTGAGCGCATGACGGTTTTTGTAGACCAGCTTGATCATGTCCTGCCTTGCCTTCCTGTCGTTGATCCGGGCGAAGTTGGTGGTGGCGGTATCCGGGTATCTTCCCGTGCGGCCGGGTGCGCCGATGACGACTGCCGTGACCATTTTGTTGACCTGCTCCTTGCGCACCGTGCCAAATGCATCGTCGAGAAATTTCAATGCGTGGAGCTGGAAGTTCACGTGATCGAGAAACTGGCCGCGCATCTTTGACTTCATCTTTGGCATATGCGAGGCGAGCGCTTCAACTGCCGCATAACTGTGTTCCGCCTTGAAGTGGCGACCTTCGCGTGCGGGGGAGTTGCTGCAGAACTCGTAGAGGGTAGAGAGCGGAATGCGGCCCGGCGAGTCGCTCGTCAACGAATGAAAAGTCGTGAGGACTCCGGCGGCATGACTGAGGTATTCCTTGCGCTCCTGCAGCGTTTCGGGACGCTTGCCCAGTTTTCGAAGCTGTTTTTTGACCTGATTGTGGAAACAGTTGTAGGCCTCCGCCTTGTTGGCTTCGTTGGTGAAAGAAGAAAAGATCTTTTGGAGATCCTCTCGATGCTGGAGTGTCGGGCTGATGAAGTTGCGATCTTGCAGGTGACGCGTCAGCTTGGCCAGTTTTTGCTGACTGTTGCCGGCGGAAAGAATACTGCGCACCCTGGCCTCGTTGATGTCGGAGATACGGGATTCGAGCTTGCGATAGAAAGCATTGGCTGTTTTTGACTGTTCGAAGGCTGCCCTTTCGGCCTCAGACAAACCTCCCGACTTGTAGAGCATGACCGTCCTCAAGGACGGTTGCGGAAGCGCCTCCAGTTTTTCATCCACGCGGCGGTAGGTATGTTGAACCAGGGCGTCGTCGTCCAGGTGCCGAAGCACCTCCGGCAGCAGGTCCGACTTGCCGGCATCTTCGATGCGATCGAGCAGCGTGTCGATCATCGACTTCTTGTCTTCCGGACTGTGATGATTCGGCGCGAGATAGCGGTAAATTTTCTCCTTGATTTGCAAGTCTTCGCGTGGATGCGAAGGCCCCGGACGGATTTGCGTGAGCCAGGCAGGGGGAGCAAAGGCGGCGGATGTTGTCGCCTGCGTGCCGGCATCCGATCCTGTTCGCCCGGGGCTCCCCATTTTTTCAAATCGCATTTTTCCACTCCATTGATTTATCGCCCGCGCTCCCTGCGCAAGATAAGTCTTCGTGGCAATGGTGTCGCAGCGGGTTCCGACATCGTCGCCGACAAACTCACACAGACAATTGAATCCCGTTCGCCTTCCGGCGAGACACTGGACGAGGTGAGGAAGGTGAGGCTGGATCGGCTCGCAAGCCGGTTTCGACCGCAGCAGATGGAACCGCAATGCCGACTGGAACGACGTATAGGCAAATGCGTGTAGCTTGCCGCACTGTAAGACCCGCTTCGGGTTGCGTCGGCACATCACTCCCACCAACGCAGCAGAAAGCCGCCTATGCCCGACATCGCTGACTCCGCCGAGCGCATCGCCATTGCCAGTCCGCGGACGCCGCGGGCATGTGCCGGAGAGGCGCTTGGACAGAGGCTGGCGGATCTGGCAATGGGTTCGATGACGCTCGACTGGGCTAATCTGTCACGACGGATCGGACGCGGTTGCCGGGCCCGCATACCAAAATTGGGCGAAGACACGATACTTGCCCTTGAACTTGCGAACGAGAGCCAGATCGACTGGTCCGAGTCTGTCGCCATCGAATCGCGGCACGGCACCATCGAGCTTGCCGACGGTTGGCGATTTCTGAGGGCGCTTACGGGCATCGACCTGAGCCATGAGGATCGTTCTCACTATGGACGGTGGCGCTGGCTGGAGGCGGCATTGATTGGTCGCTTGTCTGGCACACCGTTTTCCTGCGCCGAGGGGGTGTTGCAAGGCAGCGATGAGATGGTTGCCAAGGGCGCGGTTTTACGGCTGCGCCTGTTCTCCGGCGATCATGCCATCAGCACCCATGTGCGTGCTGATATCTGTTGCTGGCTCGCGTTGCTCGCCGATGCGACATGGGAACGGGTCATGCTGCCAGTCGAGCGATTCCTCATGCTCCGCCATTCGATGGTGGTTCCTTTTGCGGACCATACCATTTCGGCCGGGGCATTTGATCGCATTGTTGCGGGCGACATCATCTTCCCCGGATACACATGCTTCAACACCGCGGGCGAGGGGCGCATCCGGATCGGGCGCTTAGGCGCCCGCGTTCTTTTTCAGCCAACGGCTTTGTTAAAGGTTATTGCCATGGAAAATATTGTGGAAGCACCGGATCATGACGCAGCCTTGATGCCGGACATTTCGAATGAACTACCTGCGTCGGCTTCCGGAGGAGCGCCGGCTGGCGTTGACGCTTCGGTCCTGGATTCGCTGCCGGTCACCTTGAGTTTTGTGCTCGGTGAAGTGCACCTGCAGATCGCGGATCTGCGAACGATGGGGCCGGGCACCGTGCTTGCATTGAAAAACGTTTCACCATCTTCCGTTTCTGTCCGCGCCGGCGGACGGAATGTCGGATGTGGAGAGATTGTCGACGTGGACGGACAATTGGGCATTCGCATCACGCGGTGGATCGCTGCCTGATGTGCGACCAATACGGTGTGACCGTATTCCCGCGCCGCCTCTGACAACGTCGTGCGCGCTATCCATCCCGGCGATGGAGTGCGAAGCGCGATTGGAACTCTTCTGGTAATCCGATCACTCATTTGCGTTTCGGAAATTTCATGCAAGGAGTCGGCGTGACGCACTGTGATCAAATCGTTGAGGCGACCAGGACAGAGACCGAGTGCTGGTCAAACGACACGGAGAAGGTCTGCGGTAACCCCTCATGCGTGAAACTTGCCAGTAGCCTGCAAAGGGAATTGGACGCCGCGCGCGAGGAAATCGCGCGGCTGCTCGATCAGAGCACGCGGCTGCGCAAGAGTCTGCGCGAACTTACCCGACAAGTCGAGGAAACGCGGCGGCACGCGAATCATGACGAGCTGACCGGCCTGCCCAACCGTAGACTGTTCAAGGATCGCATGCGCCAGGCCTTGGCCCAGGCTGCACGCAAGAACAGGCTTGTGGCGCTGGTACTGGTCGATCTGGACGGCTTTAAGGCCATCAACGATAGCTTCGGCCATTCGGTGGGCGACGAGTTGTTGCGGATCGTGGCGGAGCGACTGAATGGTTCGACCCGGCTGAGCGACACGGCTTGTCGCTATGGCGGCGACGAGTTTGTCGTATTGTTTCCTGACCTGTCCGACAGGGCCTCAGTGGAGGCGGTCACCGCCAAGGTGCGTGCCTGCTTTGACAAACCCTGCGTGCTTGGCGGACGTTCGATCAACGTGAAAGCAAGCATTGGCTGTGCCGTCTATCCTGACGACGCTGAAGACATGGGCGACTTGTTGCATCGCGCAGACAAGGCCATGTATGGCTTCAAGATTGGCGGAGCACGGAAGCGCGATGAAGCGAACGAGGGCATCGCCACCGAATGAATGGAGGTCGTGTTCGGCATTGATGCCGCCTCCGGCGACCTCTTTCTGAAGGAAAATTGACGGTCTTTTCCAGATCAGCTGATGCGATTCAGGTGTGTATTTATCGAGGTCCTGCCCCATTGAATCGCGGTTTTGGAGCGACATAGGCGCGCACCTCGTTTTGCAACAGGCCTTGCGGAGCGACGCTATTCAGGTCGAAGGACGAGATGCCTTTGGCGACCTGAAACTTCCAGGTGAACGCCTTGTCTCCGGCGACGAATCGCACGGTATCGCCTTCGGTTACATTGACATGGCGAGTGTTGGCGCCGAGCGCGATCGTACGCTCCGCCGCTGAGTCCGGGGCGGGATCGCCCAACAGGTCCGCTCGTGGAACTGCGTTCGCAGATGTAAATATTGCCGCAAGGAGGGGCGCAGCAATGGCCGTGATCGGAGACATGATTTTCATGGAAAACTCCTCATGAAAAGGGTTCATGGACGCGAGGTCCATACTTTCACAGTCTAGGTCACTTTCGAAAAAAGTCGCCATGCACCTGAAAATTGCGGCACATTTTTTATCGCGGTGAACGTTTTCCTGGAATTCACCAATTGCCGCGCTCAAAGATTCTGTCGTGAGAGAATGCATCGTCATGCCAATCGTCGGATGACATGTCACTCTGCGGGTGTGCAGACAGGTCGTGGAAGCGGCGCTTATCGCTTCGCATTGAGCATCTCGTGCAGCTCCAGCCGATTGTATGCAGAGCGCATGGCATCTTTCGCGCTGATCAATTTTTTTCCTACGAGCTGCAGCAACACATCGTTGAGGCTACGCGACATGTTGTCTTCCTTCCTCTTCATGAAATCCGCAAGCATATGCAACTTGCCCGGGTCAGAAATATACGGGGCGACTTGTTGGTGATGATTGAAAATCATCTCGCTTGCCAGTACAAAATCGTCACCGCTCTCATTGGGAAGCAGACTCTGGAAAATCACGCTGACAAGCGCATTGGCCAGCGTTGTGCTGCGCTGTGCGCGATGCTCTGCCGGAAAGAAACTGAGGAGCTTCGTGATGGCGCTCGTCGCGCTATTCGTATGCAGGGTTGCCAGGACGAGGTGGCCGGATTCGCCCGCATGCAGAACGGTGTCGGCGGTATCAAAGTCGCGAATCTCGCCGACCATGAGCACATCCGGTTTCTGGCGCAGCGCTTCGCGCAGGCCGGTTGAAAAACTCGCGGTATCGGTCGGCACTTCCTTCTGCGAAATGATGGATTGCTTGCGTTCGAGCTGGTATTCGATCGGCGCCTCGATGGTCACGATATGGCCGCTGCGCGTGGCGTTGAGGTAGTCGAGCATGGACGCAATGGTGGTCGTCTTGCCGGATCCGGTCGGTCCCGTGACCAGGATGATTCCACGGGTTGCGTCCAGCATCGACTTGACGTAACTCGGGAGTCCTGTCTTGTCCAGGGGGAGAGGATCTACCGGCAGCCGGCGGATCGAAATCGCCACCTTCTCACCGCTTGAAAGTCGATAGACGTTGCAGCGCAGACGACAGTCCCGCAACACCAGCGGTCGATCGATGGCGCCATCGATGATCTTGTCTTCCCAATCCTCGTCGATTGCATTCAGCAAGGGTGTCATCGCCTCGATGCTCACCGTCCCGATATCGGACTGCTGCCATCCGCGCGGCGTCTTGATCATGACTGGCGCGTCCTGTTCGACATGGATATCGGAAAAAACCTGACCTGCACCGAGCAGGAACGTGATCTCCGACAGGAAGTCGGTCGTATTGGAAGTGTGTCTGGTCATGGTTGTCTTCCAGTCAGCGAGGTTGGGAAAGCGCGCGCCCAAGTTGGACAGGCGTGCACTTTAGAGGATTGTACTAATGATGGCAACGAAGATGCTCAACAAATATTACATGTCGTTTCAATTCCTAGTGGAGAGCAGTTTCGCCTGCGAGCGACTAATGAGAGTGATTGCATCGCCAGAAAATGTGCACTATTGGAGAGGATCGATCAAGTCCGGGTAGGGGGCCACCGCAGAGAATGTATGCCGTCCGAAATCGCAGTAAGGATGGCGTAAACCTGACCTGCTTTCATGTCGCATCTTTTGCAAATAAGTTAACTATGCAAGTCAGTCATCACCGTGTTTGTTCGCGTATTCGCATGCCTTGTGCGCCGTTGTCGATACCGGCATATCGAAGAAAGACATATCGACGAACGCCGATGGGCGGGCTCGTGAAGTGCAATGTGCGCGTTCGTGTTTCTCATACTTCTGTATGTGGTGAGATTCGCCAAATCGCCGCCGCACAAGATACTGCCAGTGCTATTCTTTGGACAAACCAATAACTTAGGGAGGCAACTGCAGGAGTCGGGCACTGCGTTACGCGCAGCGCTGTAATTCCGGCAGGTGAAGGTCATGGGTATTGCGGGTTATATTCGCAACGATGCAGTTTATCGGCAGATTGAAACAGCGCTATCGCGCTCCGGATTTACCTGTGAAAGGTTCTTGTCCGAAGCGGCGCTCCTGCGTTCCGTCCGCAGGCGCAGCTTCGCTCTCATTTTGATCGATCTCGGCGTCGATGCGCACGACGGCGAAAGCATCTTCACCTGGTTGAACTGTCGCTCCGGGGACGACACGCCGGTAATGGCCTTGTCCCTGACCCGCAGCGCAGATCTGATCGCCATGACGCTGAACGCCGGGGCAGATGAATTCATTACCCTGCCGTTTGAAACCGTCGAATTTGTGGCACGCATGAATGCCTTGCTCCGGCGCAGCAAGCGCAGCGCCACGAGGCGGTCGATCGAGCTGGCCGGCTTCGCGATCGATCGCGAGGCCAACACCTTCACCTACCAGGGAAATCCGATCGAGCTGACTCCGCGCGAGTTCACGATGGCCTGGTTGTTCTTCTCCACACCGAACGTCTATATCTCACGCGAGCGTATCGGAAGCGCGATCTGGGGAACGGGGAGTGATATCGCCGGCCGCACGATTGAACAACACGTCTACAAACTGCGGCGCAAACTGGAACTGGGTGTCGAGCGCGGCGTGATCATTCGTACCGCGTACAGTCATGGCTACCGGCTTGAAGTCTGCAAGCCGGCCGTGATTGACGGCGTGCTGCAGAACGCGTGAGCATCAGTTTGCAGGCTGCGCTCCGCGCACCTGTCCCTTTGCTGTGCCATTGGCGCGGGAAGCGCCGTCAAGGATATTCTATCCGTCGAAATGATTTGGTCGGTCTACTTGCGAGCAGCGCGCGTTTCGGCACTGGCTGCCGGCAAAAGGTTCTTGTAGACCTTCCAGGCGTAGCGCTGACGCAGCGTCGGTTTGCTTGAATTGTAGGCTCCGACCGCTTCCCAGGAATTCCCGAGGCGCTGCATGTTCTGCGCCAGAATCCAGGCGCCGACATAAATGTTCACGCAGGGTTGTCGAAGCCTTTGTTCATCCACCCCATATTTGCGCAGAGTGGGGAGCCAGCTGCTGTTGATCTGCATGAGGCCGATGTCGTACGAGCCGTTCTTGTTGCGATTGACGGCATTCGGATTGAGGCCCGACTCCGTCTTTGCAATCGCGTAGAGGACGTGCGCATTGACGCCGTAATGGGCAGCGGCGTCCTCCCAGCATGCGATGGCTTTGCCCGGCAGTGCCATGATCGCCAGAAGAGCCGCTGCGCTCAAAAATGCCCGATCGATCATGGCGCCAACTGGTTGTTCTGATAGTGGAAGGTATGGTCTCCGGCGCAGTTCATCGTAATGCCGTTCGCGTCCACAATCGTCGTGCCGACCGGCCATTGATAGTAAGTAGACCCATCCGCAGCCGTGAAGGGTCCAATATGGCAAGCGGAACCAGCGACCAGATAAGTATTTCCATACAGGCCATCGGACAAACTCAGAGCGCCAGCAGCGACTTCTTGTGTGGCTACCACCTCGTTGCCGTGTACCTTGTTTGCCGCAATCATGTCGTAGCCTGCCATGACGTTTTTGTCGGCAAGCAGATTCGTGGCGGTTTTGATTTCGCCGGTTGCGGCGATGGTGCCGACGTCAAGTTTGCCGGGTACTCTCAGGTTGCCATCCTGGTCTACCGCCAATGCTGTCCAGCCCGACCCGGTATAAGTGAAGGCCCGCTTAAGATCCGATATCATGCGGACTTCTCCTACGGTCGGGTTGGTCAGTGCAGTAAGTGCTGCATAGCTGGGCATCGGTGCCTTCCACATTGTCATCGATGCCCAGTTTCCGGTTCCGCTGTCGCAATACATAAGATTGTTCGACGCATCCGCTGCAAGGGCTGCGGCGGATGTGTCGCAAGCCGCGCCTTCCGTGACGACGGCCGCGGATCCGAGCCGCAGGGGCGTGTTCATCTGGTTCAGGTCCGGCCTTCCTGGAACCGCGCTGCGATACAGGTATTCGGTCAGCAATTGATCCGGACCATCGAAGAAGAGCGCTGACGCGAGGCTGCCTTGTCCAGCCACGTTCCCGGAACAGCTCGCGCTCTGAAAATCGGCCAGCGTCGGGCTCGTCGTACCATCGATTTGCCAGGACCCGAAAGCGCCTTGCGCGGCATTGGGAGTGCGTGCTGTGATGGCGCCGGCGCCTTTGCCCGCGTTGGCGGCGACGACGGAGATCTCGCCGTCCGGGATGCGCTGGCCAGCGCTTCCCTCGGTCACCACAAGCGCGTTCAACACATAAACGGTATTGGCGCCGCTCGTTCTGGTATCAGCCCGGAAAAGAAGGCAGGGCGTCTGTCCATAGGCGTTGGTCGCCTGGAAGCCGTTCGGAAGAAAGCCGCTTGCGACCAGTGTGGACATAGGGATTGCTGTTGTCACCGTCGTATTCGCAGCCGTGGCCAGGGCGCCATAGTTCTCGCTGATATACTTGGCTGCCGCATCCGTGACTTGCGCTTGATAGGCAGCGGCCTGCTGGGCTTTCACATCCTTGATGGATGTATCCACCATGGCGGTCAGTCCAAGCAGCATGGCCGCGCCAATAGCGAGCGAGGCAAGAAGCTCGATGAGTGTGAAACCGTGCTCGTTACGTTTCATCATGGTAGGGACCCTCAGTTGATCATGGCGACCCAGACGGGGCTGCCGTCCGGAATCGACACGCTGCCGGCGTCCGGCAGTGGTATGTTTGTCTGGCCCAGGACCGGGGAATGCAAGGTGGTATCGCCGGTTCGAAAGACGCCGGTCAGAACCGATTTGCGAGAGAGACGGACGATATCGTCAGTGATGTTGCGTGGTGGCCGAGGAAGTTGGTCAGAAACCGCTGCGGCGAAGATATAAATCGTGCCGTCGTTTGCGCGGAAGTTGTTCCACAAATCCGCCGGCGCCTGCGGCGACCATGCCGGAAAATCGTTGTTCGCGATCAGAGCGTCAGTCGATACCGTTCCGAACTGCGCAGGGTTCGCAGTGAAATATCTGACGACCGCATCCCGATAGACGGCCATGCTGTCAGCCTGATACACGCTCCTGTTTTGTTCGGCAGTCGATACGTTGCGCTCGGTTTGCATGGAATAGAAGCTCATCAGCGCGGCGAGTACGGCCGCCACCATTACGTTCCACATTTCTTCATCCCTGCGTCGCGTTGTTCAATTGATTGCTGGATGCGGATGTCCTGATTCGAGGCTAATAAATCTTCGTTAGCCGATACGGCTAATTGGTAGTGCCTTGGGTGATCCGCCAGACATGTGTGGCATGAGGCCCCGGATAGTTGCGCTGCCTGGCGGCTTCGTTACACTTGATTCAACAGCGAATCAACTTGCGGTAAACGAAAAGTTGTTGGTAGCACCGCACGCGGCTGCTGCGGCCGCGGGAGTGACAGGCAGGGGGATAGCATTATTTCCAATGGCCACGGTTGTCCAACCGTTTGTACTGAGAAGAATGCCGACGCAAGCCTCCTGTGGAACGTTTGGATAGGCGATGGTAAATGTGGCGCCGCCTCCAGTAACAGTCACCGCGCCTCCCCACGCATTGCTGGCGGTTACGACATTGTTGGCCGTGGTGTGTGCCAGGGTGGCCGGTATCAGATTGGCCGCATCGAGATCATTGAGCAGATTCGCGTTAGCTGTATATCCGCCGCCTTGTCCCATATAAAGCTTCTTGATGACGGTGCGCAGGGAAGCGAGCTGTTCCGTGGTCTGGTTGGTTTGAGCGCTGCTGAACGCCCCCGTCAAAAGCGACACCGCTCCAAGAATGACAATGGCCGCGATACCCAGGTAGGCGATACCTTCAAGGAGCGATGCGCCGCGCTGGTGGCGGAGCTGTTTGGGCGCAATGTCATTCCCGCAAAATACTTTTCTCATGACTTTCTCCTTACATGTTTGACGTTATGGGTAACTACCTAGCGAACAGCCCGTGTCATGGCTGCGATTTCATGCTGGATGCCGAAGAAGCCGGTCACCAGCCAACCGATCACGATTGCCAGCAAGACAATCGATAAACCGTTTAATGCCTTCATTTGCGTCGTGATGGTTTCCACGCCTTCTTCCATCCACTCGTCCGCAAGCATCCTGAGTGCTTCCGCAAAACCTTTGTAGTCGGCATAGACGCACAAGTCGTCGATCATTTCTTTCGACGGAAAGCCGTAACCGGCATTGCGTAACGCCTCGCCGCAATTAAGGCCCGACTTCACTCCGAGCAGCGCGCCATCGAGGCGTTCACGCAGCCAGGGTTGGGCCAGACTGGACAAACGCGCGAGCGATTTTTCGACCGTGATGCCGGCAAACTGCAGTGCTGAAA
This sequence comes from Herbaspirillum sp. ST 5-3, assembly GCF_004804275.1. Lineage (GTDB taxonomy): Bacteria > Pseudomonadota > Gammaproteobacteria > Burkholderiales > Burkholderiaceae_D > Noviherbaspirillum. The sequence goes on along the minus strand of NZ_STGI01000004.1, from coordinate 53,743 downwards.
ACGCGACGAGAAAGCTGCTGCCAGCGATCAGGCGGTAGATGGAATAGGGCGCGATCTTGTCAACCAGGACGCGCACGTTTCCCCTCCAGCGGGGCATCGAAACAAGAATGGCGGCGAGCAGGGCAACAAAACCGATGACGATGTAGATCATCCAGTGCTGCACCACCTCGGACATGATGTACAAGGACTTGGCTGCGCCATGCCAGGTCGCCGGATTGACGATGCGGGCGAACTCCGGGATGACGCGCGTGCCGAACACATAGAGATAGACCAGGATCAATGACAGGATGGTGATGGGATAAGCCAGCCCGCCAAGGATGACGTTTTTGATCTTCTTGCCCGACTGGACGACATTGATAACGGCGGAAAGCGTGACCTCCAGACGGCCGGATTGCTCGCCAGCCTGGATGATCATTTGTTCCACGCGCGGCACCCAGTTTTCCAGCCCTTCGGACAGAAAGCCGCCGTTCTGTACGGTGCGACGGCAGTCGTCGAGCACGATGGCAAGCGGCTCGTTCAGTTTCCGTCCGTGGTAGGAGGCGCGCGCATGCAACTCTTCGAGCACCTTGAGCATGGGCAGTCCGTTGGACAGCATCTTGGCAATCTTGCGGTACAGCCGAAGGCGCTCCGACTCGCGGAATTGTGTCCTGGCCCACAAGCGATGGATGTCAAATTGCACAGGCTGCCTCCACCAGGTTCAAGCGCTTGTTGGCATGCAGGTCGCTGCTGGCAAGATGGCCCACGACCTTTTCCGCCATGCGCGGATCGACAATGCCCGCCGCGACCTTTTCAATTGCGTGATCGAGGATGGTCCGGCCGCCGAGTTGCTGGAGCCAGTAATGCGTCGCCTGGACTTTCTTCCCGGCGCGGACGTATTCGAAGAACTGGGCATCGGGTGTGATGACTTCGGCCAGCACGGTCCGTCCGACGGTGCCTTGATGGCGGCAATGCTCGCATCCGGGGCCCGCGATATGCACGTTGCCGATGCCATCTGCCAACGCGACTCTGAGTCGGGACAGCACGGCATCCGGGAGCTCAGGTGCGTGTTTCGACAAGGGCTTCTTGCAGTGCGAGCAGAGTACCTTGACGAGCCGCTGGCTGATCAGTCCGGTGACGATGCCGTGATCGGCGACGAGGGCCATCGGCAGGCCCAGGTCGACCAGCCGGTCGACAATGGCGATGGCGCTGTTGGCGTGTACCGTGGTCCATACCTGATGCCCGGTCATGGACGCACGGATGGCGTTTTGCGCCGAGGCGCGATCGCGGACTTCGCCGATCATGATGGTGTCCGGGTCCAGCCGCATTGCGTTGGAAATGGCGGCGGAAAACAGGCGCGCGCGATCATCTTCGGTACCGGCGTTGGTGACACAGGTCTGCACTGCGCCTTCGATCGGGTATTCGACTGGATCTTCTACCGTCAACACGTGGAGCGTTCCCTGTGCCTCATGGATTTCTCCGAGGAGAATGCGCTGCAGGCTGGTCGATTTTCCGGAGCCGGTCGGACCGCTGATGATATTCATGCCGATCGGCTGCTCCTTGAGTCGCTGCAGTTGCTGTGCGTGCGCCTCGGAAAAGCCCAGCGGCCGCAGATCGATGTTATCGCCGGCGTCGTTGTAGAGCAGGCGCAGCACCATGACCGAGCCCTCGTTGGTCGGCGCAGTCGCAATGCGAACGCCATACAGCATGGGCGGCAGCTTGTCGCGGTCCGCGATACTCGCGTCCTGGCGTTCTGTCGGCTTGTAGGAGCTGTCGGAGACCGAGGTCATTGCACCGTACATGGTTGCCAACAGGCGCTCGCCATATTCGCGCGTCTGTTCGCCGACTCTCACCAGATCGTTATGCACACGGAAATAGATTTCGGTGCAAGTCTTCTTGACGCGGATGTGGATGTCCGATGCGCGCGCGTGGCAGGCCCGCTTGAGCAAATCTTTTGCCGTGACCTGCATGGTCGAGTGCTCATTGAGCCGTTGCACCGGTGCGGAAAAATCATTCGCATAGATCCGCCGGATTGTTTCGATGCTGGTGAAGGTCGGCAGATAGGGCCGGTGCAGCTTGTCGAGGCGGGCGCGATAGGACAGGACGTGCGCATCCAGCCCCTGACCCTCAGCGATCAGCAGTCGGCCATCGGATAGCAGGCAGACAAGTTTTCGCTCTTCGCCGCTTGCCTCGAAGGCGCCTTCCCGGCTGAGTACAGTTGCCTTCGAAAAATCGCTCGGGTCGGCGGCGGCTCGAGAAACCGAGCTGGGCGTATGCGCCGCAAGTCCGTCGTCGCGCGGAGTCATTTTGCGACCCCGGTGTGTGTGACAGCCGGTTGAGCCGTCTGCGTCGGCAGATTGGCGGCTTGCGGGGCGATCGGCGTCAGAGAGGGCAAACCGATACCGGGGCGCGGCAGGTTGGGGTTGAACACGGTCGCCGTCTGCGCGGCCGTGGCAAGGTGTATGCGACGCTTTTTCGAAGTCTTCACAACGACGTCGTTCAGGCCGATGGAGACGATCTTCATGCCGTTCGGCAGCTCGTCGCCGACCTTCACATCAACCAGGGTGCCATTGTCGAGCTGTAGTGTCGCGTAAGGCGTTCCGCCGATTTCTTCGACCGATTGAATGACGGGATTGCTGGCGGGCGTTACCTGCGACATGCGGGTGGTATCGGTCTGCCTGGCCGCGATTTCATTTTGGCGCGCAATGATCCGCGCCTGAATGTCGAGCTGCTTTTCGCGTGCCTTGAGGATGAGCGTTTCCGCCTCGATCCGCGTCAAGCTTTCAGAGGCGGACTCGGCCAGGGCATGGCCGCCGATGGCGGCGCCGCAGATGAGAATGAGTGCTTTGAGATTATTTCGCATACATGACTCCTTCAATTGACCACGCTCCACTTTTGTAGACGAGCTTTTCAAGGCGAACCCCGGGCTTGCTGAGAATTTCCGCCACGTCGACCAGCGGCAGTGCTCCGCTGTTCATGGCAATCGAATATGTTTGCCATTCCGGAACAATCACCGTGTTTGGTTTTGGATCCTGTGCATTGCCTGGAGGGGGAGGCGGCGGCGGGCGCTTCCCCAGCTTTGGCGCTATATCCAGCAATTGCAGACGGGAGACCAGGGGCTCGATCAGCTCTTTCGATGTCAGGATCGGTTCTTCCTTGCCTGCGGCCAGCGTCAGCGGCTCGGAGTAGATTGCCTTTTGTCCGGTCAGATCGACGTTCGCCTTCGGTATCTGCTCCAGCAGAAACGCGATGGTGGAATCCTGGCGTGACCAGGTATAGCTCACCTGCGCCGGAGTGCATGCATATTCATCGAGCGACCAGCCGCCGGCGGTCAGATGCCCGAACTTTTGCAGGCAGGCCTGGACGAAGGCCATCGGCAGAGGCTTGGCAGCCCACGGCGAAGGCAGCTTCTGCGCCTGCTTGTTACCGAACAGCTTGGCCCTGGCCGCTTCGATTGCACGTTCGCGTTCTTCCGCTTCTTTCCGTTTGTGCTCCTTGTACCAATACGCTGCACCGCCGCCAGAGAGAGCAAGCACGCAGCCTGCGGCGATCAGCGGCACCCAGGGAATCGCGGTTTCCGTCTGACGCAGGCGCCACCAGCTATGCGTCCGAATCTGGCCGTTTCGCTTGCGAGGAAGGAGTTCTTCAATGCGCTTGGCATTGAAGTTGTGGAAGCCGTGATCTTCGAGTTCCTCGTCGCCAATGACGATATTCCAGCCGCCCATTCCATAATCGCTGAGCAGGCGCTCCACCACCTCATCCTTGGTGCCGACAAAATCACCGGTGGGGAGGAAGTTGGCGTCTCTTACCGCAAAGTAGGCCCAGACGCCTTCCGGCAACTTGAACGCACCCAGCCAGCTGTGGACAGGCTGCTTCTCGCCGTCATAGTTCGCGCCCTCGATGGCAAGCGTCTTGGAGACTGCCGCCGCCAGCGAGTACATGTTGCGGCGCGCGCCGTCCCTCGTGTGGGCGAAGCCTGCCTGGGCAGTGGCGTGGTCCTTGCGCAGGACCATCAAATCCGAATCGATCTTCCTGGCAAGCGTCGCGGCTTCCTTTGCCAGCTCGCGCGGGCGGGAAAGGGACTGCCAGAACAGACCGCAGACGAATTTGTGCTTGCCGATCTGAGTGATATGGGTAGCCATGGATATTCTCTTTTCTCAAGAGCTGGCCATCGTCGTCGGCGTGATCAGGATGACGATCACTTCCTTGTTGGTGGCCGCCTTGAAGCCGCCGCCGAACAGGAAATTTTTCGGTGTGCCGACGCCCTGGTTGTCCAGGTTGTCGTCCGTTTGTTCAAAGCCGCTGATGATCAGCGTCTCGTTCGATTTCATGGCGATGCGCTGCAGGAAATTGCGCGTATCAAGCTCCGGCGATTCGATCGAACTATTGCTGCTGGTGACAGTGCGAATGCCGCGCAGCGCCGAGATGTCGGTCGAGAACTGCAGCAGCACCGTGCCATTGGCAAGAACGTGCGGCAGGATGCTCATGTTGAAGCCCGAGGTCACCATGCCCGGCGTCAGCGTGGTTGTCGCGCCGACCAGCGGGGTAATTGTGGTTTGGGACGATTTCAGATAGCTGGTTTGCTTGGCGACCTGTACCGGCACTGGCTGGTTGTTCAGGGTCACTACCGATGCGGTGGTCTGGCGGCGCACCTTACCTTGTTCCGAGAGCGCCTTCATGACGAGCGACGAACCGGCGAAATTGCTGGTCGATGTTGCCAGGATGCCGGCCGCGAAATTGGTGCCATTGACGGGGTTGAGACTCAGCGTATTCTGGATGCCGTAGCGTTGGCGCAAGCCTTTATAGACGAGGTCCCAGTTGATCCCGTACTGATCGGTGTTGTTCAGTGTGACTGCCAGCACGGTGACGTTGATGACTACCTGGCGTGCAAGCGCCTTGTTTTCATCGTCGATGAAAGCTGCCACCCGCTCCAGGGTATCGGGCGTATCGACGACCGTAATCGTTCCCGTGGCGGGCGACGTGACGACCTTCCCATGCGCGGAGAGCATCGATCCGATCGATTTCTCCATACTTGAATAGACGGACAGGTTGGAGCTGACTGCTGTCTTCTGCGAGTTGTTGGAGCTGACTCCGCTACCTCCACCGTAGCCTCCGTCGGTGCCGCCGGTGGATGTCGCGCCGCTGGCGACGCTGGCGTTGAAGGTGGAATCACCTGGAATGGCGGTGATCTGGAAGGTGCGCGATTCGGTATGGAAGAATTGAATGGTGCCGTTCACGTACTTCCAGTACACACCAAAGCGTGCGGCAGCCACGTCGAGCAGACCTTTGAACGTTCCTCTGGAATACTCGATGCGGATCGGATCCTGGGCGTGTCCGTGGCCGGCCGCCATCGGGACACCGGGCGGTGGCGGTACGCTGCTCGGACCGCCCCAGCTTGCCGGGCCGCGCGGCGCTAGCTTTGCCGCGGGGCTCATGCTGGCACCGCTGGAGACGGCGAGCGCGTCTGGCGTTACTTTGGTCGGAATGCCGGATCTGATCGCAATGCGCTCGGCGAATTCGGCCAGGGATGCTACCGTGCGGTCAAAGGTTGCAGGTTGATGAAACACGGTTGGCAAGGTGGGCTGTCCGACCTTGACGATATTCTTCCCGAGCCAGATACCGTCCTCGTGCTCGACCAGCGGTGCCGATTTTGCGACGACGCCGGGCGCGGTCCGTCCCACATCCTTGACCAGCTTCTCCGCCTTGGATTGGGTATCGTCCACGCGGCTTTCGATGTCGCCGGCGAGATTGGCGCAAGCGGAAAGCACGAAGAGGCCGGGTGCCAGAATGAAGAGTTTGCGGTTCATTGTTCGATCCCTTTCGCCACGATGCGGAGGACTTTATTGCCCTTGTAGAAGATGGCCTTGAGCGGAATCTCCGCTGTGCTCATGCTCTTTGCGACCGCTTCTACCGCTTCTTCAAAGGTTCCGGGGATCGCAGTGCGTGCTTCTACCGTGTAGTCGACTGGGAGTTCCCAGGAAAGCTGCCACCCGGCTTGCGCACTCCAGCGTGCCAGTACGCCGTTCAAGGTGCCGTCGGAGGGAGTGATTTCCCATACGGGAGCGGGAGGAGGCGGTGGCGGTGTTGCAGGCTTGTCGGCTTCCGTTTTTGCGGCTGCTGCGGAATGCGTTTTGGACGTCTTTTGCGCCGCGGCCAGCATGACACCGTCCTGATCAAAATTCTTTGCTGGCGTTTTTGACGCGAGGTCTTCCTCCTCGCATTCATCGGCTACGGAAGCCCCTGCAAACGCGCTGGAGGGGGAGCTGGTTGCGAACTTCAGTACGTCGAATGCACCGAGCGAGGCCGGGGAACCCGATGAAGCGTTTGCCGAACCCGCGTTCAACAGCAGGCATAAACTCAGTAGCGGCATTGCAAACGCGAAGTTCATCGACCGCAGTGTGTCTTGTTGCATCACTATCCTCCCCATGAGTGGCGCTTTCTGGATGCCGCGCCAACTTAGCAATCAAACGTACCGCCGGGACAAGCTCGATGATTCAAAAGAAAAAAGAAAACGCCAGGACTGCACGGGCTGAATCAAGGTGGCGGAATGTAACGAACGCAGCGCGGCATGAACAGGCATGTGCTGCGCACTCGTTTTGTCACCATTGCGACACTACGTATGAGTAGTGATTCTAGTCATTCAGGTCGTATCCATATCTCAACAAAGTTCATCAAATCTCCGTTGAGCACGTTGTCTCCGGCACGGCGGTTTGCGAAGGCGCATGGCAAACGTCGCGTCGCTTTTTCTTTAACCAATCAAGGTTGTTTCTTCTGTATGGAAAGTAATCTCTTCACTGAGGTGTCGCAATTTATACAGAAGTATGAGCGGGAGATTTGCCATGAGCCGGTCAGTAAATCCATGGGAGGCCCGGAGGATTTCTTCCGGTAAAGATTCGTCGGCTGGGTGAGGCCGCCGAAGAGGTGCCATGAAATCAAGCCATGACTCGGCCGCGTTGGAACGGCGGTCGATGCTGCGCAGGTGTCGGCATGTCGGTCGAATACTCTGCGCAGCTATTGATAGTCCCATGATGTGGCGGACGCGAAACCTGACGTCGATGAAGTGAGTTTCGCTTCCGCAATCGTGTCAGGTGAAAGTGTGAAGATTGGTGCGGATGATCGTATCCTGCTGCTGGCGGATGAGGAGAATGTTTATGCCCTTTGTCTTGGTCTCATAGCCGACCTGGACATCGACCAGGAAGGCCGGCTCATAGCTATGCTCGTTGCGTAACAGTTGATCACTCGTTTCTCTGCACTGCTTGGCGGTCGCCTCGTCGCCCATACGCAACGCCATATCGGCAACTGAGTTGAGGGCATTGGCCGTCTTCAGCGCGTCGTCCCTGAACTCGTAAAATGCCAGGAAGTTTTTCCATGGATCGGGATTGTCCTTGGCGCTCTGCAGATGTTCGCTGTTCTTGCGGCGTTCTGTCTCGATGGCGGCAGCCCGTTCAATCAACTGCTTCGTTGCCTCTTCTGGCGAGAGCGGCGAGCCATTCGCGCTGGATGTGGAGGCGTGGAACTTTGTCTTCGAGAACTTGAATGCTTTTGCTTCTGCCCAGATGTCCATATCGGGTTTGACGGCATCCACGAACGAGTCCGCATCCTGATAGGTGATCTGGCGATAGCTTTCTTTCTTCAATTCGCCATCCTGCTTGATCCAGGTAAACCGTTCCGCCGTTCCCTTGCGATGTATGGTTGCACCCACGCTCGCAAGGTCTGCGCTTGGCACGGCTTGAGCGAGGTTGACGTCGCCGCCAGCGATACCCGCGCCAATCTTCTTGAAGACATTTTTGATAGCAGTGAAACCGATAGAGCCACCCACCCTGACTTTTTTGGTCGTGCCGACGCTGTATGTGTCGACATGCAGTGCGCCACCCGTCTCAATTGACTTCAAGTCTGAATGTGTTGTGACTCTCCCCGCAACCGGACCAAGGCCTGCGCGCAATGGGCCGAAAGCGAATCCGCCGCCGAGGCCGACGTTCCAATCGTGGCCATGGCGATCGTCATTCATGCCCGCGTAGTTGATCGACACTTCCGGCCATTCCTGCCAAATATTTTTCAGCAAGGACTTGCTGTCTTCTTCACCCGGCGCATTGATGTAAGCCTTTGGGCTGCCTTCCGGCTCCTTGCATTGATTGATGAGCTTGCGCGTCAGGCGGCCCAGCTTCTCGTTGTTTTCCGGGTCGATGTCGAGACCTTCCTTCACTTCACCTGCCACGCCGGTGTCCATGCGCGGAAAGCGGATCGTGACGCCTTCGCGGGTCTCTTTCCCCCAGGACAAGCCAGCTCCCACGCTAACCCCCACGGCCGCGCCTACGCCTTCTCCCACATCGAAACCCGGCCCTACAGCGAGGTTTGCGCCGCCGCTGACTCCCTTTATTTTTTGCCTGCCCAGAAATAGTTCCGTGCCCTCCGGATTGGGGCCGATTGTCATGGTATCGTGCTTGTCCGCGCGGAAATCGGCACGGGCGGACGGCCGCACCAGCAAGGCGGTCATCCAGAGGAAGGCAGTATGAGCAGCGGTGATGACGCTTCCGACCAGTCCGCTAAACCCGACGCCGGAGGTGCCGCCACTGGCCAAGGTCGTGGTGGATCCCAACTCCTCGTGCCGGACGAGTTCTTCGAAGATTGCGCCGATCTCATCCTTTGGCAGGCCTGTGAGCGGTTTGGTTTCCACCCGATCGACGTTGCCGTTGACCACGCGGTCCATTGCCTTGCCGAACGCGCGCCAGTCGGGCTCTCCTGGCTCAAGCGCCCTTATATTTTGCGACGAATTGCCGCTGGCAAGCTTCACGGCATCGTCTATGGTTTTAGGACCTCCCACGTCGGCCGCCCACTCGGCCAACAGCTCGGGCGTGAGCGGGCGGTTTTCAGCACGGAGATACGACCTGAGATCGGCCTGCACAATTTCTGACTGGCTTTCGAGCCCGCCATCCAGAAAGCCGCTTACACGCTCCAGTGCCTTTTCCATCGCTCCGTCGTCGAGCTTGTCGCCATGCAGGTAGCGTGGCAGAAAGACCGTCTCCTCGCGGAATTGCTCCAGAATGGCTAACCGTGCTGCACTCTTGAGAGTGCGCAGGTCCGGACGTTCCTGGTCCACTTGAATGATCATGCGCGAGCCGTCCTCCGAGGACCCGAACAAGGCGCCGCGTCTGTTCGTCAGGCGCCACGCGTCTTCCCCCTTCTGCTCCTCTCCATGAGCGTCCATATCGGTGTAGATCCAATTCGATCCGCCCAGGCTCTTCAGGCCCGCTTCGAGGTTACGGATCAAGCTGTCCCTGAACTCCCGGGCATCGCCGACACCGCCTTCTTCGGGATTCCCGAAACTTACGCCGGACTTCTTCTTTATTCCGGGAGCCAGCCGTTTATAGGCATTCAACGGCGATCGATAATGGCGCGGCCGGTAGAATTGCTTGATGCCGCGCACGACTCTGTCCCATTTTGTTTCAGGCGTGCCATCATCGTTTCTGCCGCTGGCCCGGTTGACCCAAAGGTCCATTTTTTCGAGTTGCTCTTCAATCTTGCCAAATTGCGTCAACTCGCCACGCTCATCCACCCGTTTGTCGGAATAGATGCCGTTGCGGACCGCCGCCACCGCCCACTCATGCACCGGGGCTTGCGACTTCGTGGGATCGAATCGAAACGGCTTGGTGGCCTCAGCCTCGTTGCGTGCATGCATGTCTGATGCAACGAGATGTTCGCGCGCCGCCAGCAGTGCCTTGTCAAGCAGTGTCAACCTGGCCGGGCCCGCCAAATCGTTGTCGCCACCATGATAGCTATTGATGTTGCGCGGATCGGGATTGATCTGACGGTTCTCCGCCCTGGCTTCTTTCATCTTTTCACGGGCGGCTTTCAGATAGACATGCAGCATCACATCGTCGTGTTTTTCCACGCTCGGGTGCACGGGATGCGAAGGAGGATTGGAACGCGTCAGTTTCTTGAGTGTTGCAAAGCCGAGCGGCGTCGCTTCGAGAACCGAGGCGATGCGCCATGCGCAATCCACGTCCTTGGAATCGAACTGATCGTTGTCATGACCGATGGTGCTGCCAGCGCCCGCGCCGATGCCTACACCGCGCGGACAACTGACCACCAGCTCCTCGGGCGAGTCGCTGCCTGGAGGGGAGCCCCTTCCCTCGGGGTCGCGAATGCTCGCGAGCAGATCCAGATTTTGCAGACAGGACAGGCCGCGCGCCGCGTCGGCGATCGCAATGGGATTTTCTGTGCCATCAAGCTGATATCTACTGGCCAGGGCTGCCGCCTGGGCGAGCACGACCAGCTCGGCCCCTGCAATCTCGGGAGGCGCATCCGCGGAGCGGGGGAGGGAGGCCTGAGTTGCGCGCAGAACCCCGGCCAGCGCTGCCCTATCGAGATGGCTGCCGGTGTCGCGAGAAAAGTAGGTATCATTCTGAACAATCTTCAGATAGGCATCCTTGTGGCTGAGTGTCTGTACAAAATTGTCGCCCTGTTTGTTCTTTTTGGAGGGCGCCAACTCCAGGTGCCACTTTTTGGTCTCGGTGGAGTGATAGGCGGCTCTTATTGCTCCGGCAAACCGGGATTTTTCGGATTCGTCGATCGGGAGCTGGGGCCGGGTCTGACCGTCCCTGACCACCTGAGGTTTATTCGTGACCTGCGCGACGGTATGAGATACGAACGGATTCCATGCCGATGATTTCTCTTGTACCCCACCGCCGGATCGGCGGAAACTGTCCAACATTCCCATGACTTGGCTCTCTCGTTTAGATTCGCTGTGATATCTGGTGCCCATGCAAGCTGCGGCCGTGGCACGACTCGGGCGCGACAAGGCGCCACGCAGGAATGCGCGGCGTCTTGTTGCCTCACTTGAGTGGCTTGTTCCACTACGCGGTTCCGACCTGGCCCGTTTGAGCGGGATCAAGCGGATTTTCAAGCTGAAGGCATATGCGCGGCGGGCGCATACAAATAGTGGACGGCAGAGGGAACTGCGGCGCTTGTGAAGTCACTTATCCCGGCGGGGCGTGCCATGCAATTTCATCTGGATGATTCAATAGAGAGGAGATTCCGAAGTGGATAGGAGCGTCGTCCGAGGACTCGGCGAGCCTGGCCAGACACCCAGGAGTCCAACTGATCCGCTTGCGGTCGCGCTCCTGGACAGCGTTGTTCGAAACGGCGATATCACGCTTTCCTTGAAGATTACGCGTGCCGCGAACAGCCGGCAAAGCATCGCGCCAGATACGCTGGCGAACATCGTCGTCGAGGCCTGTCGAACTGGCCGCAAGACCCACCTCAAGAAGGCACTGACGCGGGTGCATGGTTTCGATCCCAATGCACGCGCCGAAGGCGGCATCAGTCCGCTGGCTGCCGCTGTCAATGCCGGCGACGTCAAGTTTGTGCGTCATTTGTTGCGGCTCGGAGCCGATCCCTCGACGTGTACTGACATGCGTGTGCCAGCGGACGCACGAGACGAAACGATGCAATTGCTGCACGCGGCGAAGGCAATCAGCCGCCTGTTGCCGAGGAACGAGGGAGACGCAAGGCCAATCAGACGCGCCGCCGCCAGTCCATTGACGCAAGCGCTGCGAGACTACGACCTGAAACGGGCGAGATCCTTGCTGCAGCAGGAGGCCACGAGGAAAAAACTGGGTACACTCGACGCATTGTGGGCATCGGCAGTACGTGAGGGCAGGGAGGTCATTCAGTGCGCAATTCTCGCGACGGTTTCACCGAAGTCCATCGAGAAACTCGCCGCCGCGGCACGTCCTGATGCGCATTCCGTGTTGCACCGTTCGATGCGAGACGTGAGCCCTGCAATGCAGACCTACCTCAAGCAGTTTCCTTATCGGTCGCTGCGCCATGATTTTCCCAAATATAACAACGGTACCGTCGCGTTTGCGGATGGGCCGGGAACCATCGTTTGCCGGCATCTGAGTTCGCATTGGCTGCGCGAGCGAATGATCTCGGGAGCATGGAAGGATGGCTATGCCGCGTTGAGCAGTGCCGATGCGATCCGCGCTGGAATCTCGTCAAGAATTCAGAACAGCTATGTGGCGTTCATGAACCGTTCTCCCGAAGCGCACATGCTCCATGTCGACGACTGGGGAACGTTTTTGGCTGATCGTCTGGAGGCGATGCGCCCGCTGTCGGTTGATTCGAGCGAATCGGTCAGACGGCATTTCTATATCGTTACCTCGAATCATTCGATGGCGCTTGAACTGAAGATCGCGAACCGGCCCGATGGTGAAAAAACCTACTCCGCTCTCCTGTACGATCCGAACGAAACCAATACGCACAAGCGCGCAAGCTGTACCGACCTTTCGACGGCAAGACAGTGGACCTTCCAATCCTTTCTGCTTGCTCCCGGCAGTCAGCGCACCTATTTGCTGGAAAAGACGCCGCTTCTCATGGCCTTTGCGGTGACGGACGATAACCCGGGGCTGAAGGAAGATTTCGGCGCATCGGCGCCCGGAGTGGACCCCAATCGTCGTCTTGCCGGTCCCATGTTTCGACCGTGCCGTGAGACCATCTTTCATCTGTTGCGCGGCGGTTTTGGTGGGGAGCTGCGTGCGCAAAAGGACAAGATACTTGAACATCTGAACGGACTGGACCCCAAGGCTGCTGCGGAGGTGCTTGCGGCAAGGGACGGCAGGCGCATCCCGGGCCTCTATCTGACCTGTCAGGAAGGGCATCACGATGCCATTGAGGCGTTCGGCGAAATCCTGATGGCGTCCAATGTTTCGGCAAACGACAAGGCGCGAATTCTGGAATGCCGACGCGGCAAAAACCCGCCGGGCATGTACGTCGCCCTGTCCCTTGGTCATGCCGATACGGTCGCGGCCCTTGGGCACATTATCGGACATGCCGGGCTATCGCCGGACGATATGAAAACCTTGTTTCTCGCCCGCTTCGGTCAATCCGGTGCGCCCGGAATGGCGGCCGCGCAAGCGAACGGGCATGCGGATGCCGTGAGGGCTTTCAAGGAAAGCGTCTACTACTCGGACCTGACAGCAGGACAACGTGACGAGATCTGGTGGGAGATGCTGGGGGCCTGAGACGAAGAATGCGCCTGCGAACCGGAACTCGGGCCTCCTTATCCGCACTCATCGTCGATCTGGTATCGCACCGGAGCATCGTTGAGAACCGCGAGGAGGTCGCTGAGTGGGAAATTGCATGGGAAAAGGGAGAGGGGCCGCATCCGGGGTTCTGGTTCCATCAAACACAGCGCGTGAGGTGGAGGTGGAGCAGGGGCCGCTATCACGTTTGCCTCCAGAGTTGCTTCGCAGGATAGGGGAAGAGTTGCCGCTGGATTCGCTCGCTCACTTTGCGGCGACTAACAAGGAAGCCAATCGCGCTGCGAGCCATTTGCTTCGCAAGGCTAGAGAGGTTCATCACAAGGTGGGTCAGTATGAACCGAGCGTGGACGGCGGTGCGAGGGTTTTCCGTACCCACTGCGCGGAAATCGCGCGCTTGCCGAAGAACCACCAGATCAAGCCTTTGCAGCGGCTGATGCGGAACGTTGAATGGTTGCCAAGGCCCACGGATGTGCTTGGCGCCTTTCGTACTGCCGCCATACTGGGCGCGGGTATGTCGCCCGAGCATAAGGCCGAGCTGGGGGCGGCGCTGACGAAGAAGCGGCGGTTCCTCTACCACGAGCGCATGAACGGCTTGCAGATTCTCGCCCTGCATAACGTCGGCCTGATCCCTGAGCAGGATGACTGGGTGGAGCCTAAGGTGCATTGGAGGCTGAACACGCTACCGCCGGAAGAGCGACTGGCGGAACTCCAGTTGGCAATCAACGAAACCGGACTGTGGCTGCCGCAGGATCGTCGCCTTGCGGCAGATGGGCTGGTTGATTACCTCGGCGACCTTCCCGAACACGACCGCCTGCCGGCATACCGACTTCTCGTGGACACTGTTGCCGGGCTGCCACCAACGGAAGCGATGGCTGGCCTGAATGAACTGCACAAGCATCTCCGCCGCCTTCCTGCGGCCGACGTGCATGAAGCACTCACGTTACTCATGTCGCATCAGCCAAATGCGGAATCCGAGCGACTCGACTACCTACTGGGTGTGGCCCATAGCGGGGGGAGGGCAATGGTCGGCGGCGCGCTTGCGGTATTCCATGCGATCGACGTGAGGGAAATGCCCTTTCTGCCCGAGTCGAAGGTCATCCTGTTGAAGGCCATGACGGAATCCATCGCGCGCTTGCCTGAGCCTAATGTTCTCGAGGGGCTCCGGATGGCCGTGGAGCAGTGCGCGGGGCTGCCGCCCGAGGGGAAGCTTGCCATGGCGCCGACCCTCTTGAAGGAATGGAAACGCACTAGATATTTCGATCAATTGCCCGGTTTTCAGCTCATCCAATCAATGGGCAAGGACATGCCTCCTGAAGGCCAAGAGGCTCTTCTGAAAATCTTGATTGACGAATATAGGGGCCTGCCGTCGCAAGAACAACGGAAGGCCTTCACGGGGATTCTTGCCGATATCAGGAAACTGCCGCCAGCGTTAAAGGCTGGCATGCTCGATTTATTTGTCACCGTATTTAATCCCGAATCGCACGTATTCGGCCCCGAGATGCTCGAAGAGATTCAAGTCGCGGGTAAGGACCTGAACCCCCGCGACGAGACGGCACTGCTGGAAAAGGTCGCAGGCAAGCTGCGGCACTTGCCGGAGCACTCGGGAGTGCGATGCGTCCGCCTGGTGTGTTATCAGAGCCGGCGACTTGTCGAGGAGCTACGTACAGGCGTACTGGTTGCGCTGGCGGAAAACATCCAGTTTATGCCTTTGGAGGCACGCAGGGACGGCGTCACTTCGATCAAAAGAATGATTCCAGCTTTGCCGCCGGTATGGGGCGAAGAGGTGATGAACGCCTTGCCGGAAGATCTTCGCTCACCGCTTCGTCGGTAACACGAACGTTGCGGGCAATCCCCAGCGCAGGCGCAAGCATATTTTTCCGGACGAGGCATGCACATCAAACATTTGTTATCGACTGAGGCGGGGGCCGCTCCTGCCCATGATTCGCCGATCGAAAAGCTGACGCGATCGCTGCACGCGCTTGCAAGGGGTGAGGGAAGGGCGGATGCCGCCGCAGTGGTGGCGCAGGCGAATGCTGAGCGCCATCAACTCGCACCCGGTGTCATTGCAGATTTGCTCCATGAGGCATGTGTCGCGGGGCGTCCTCCGCCGGTCAAGGAAGCATTCACCCGGCTGCGGGGATTCGATGCGAATGCCGCCGGCGCGCGTGGCCGGGTGCCGCTCAGCGCCGCGATCGCTGCAGGCGATCTTGCGTTTGCATGCCATCTGCTGCGCATCGGAGCGGAACCGGCATTGCACGTCGGTGACGACAAGGCCGATGCCGCGGCCTTGTTGCGCGCGGCCAAGGCCATCAACGCACTTATCCCGAAAGCAGAGGCAGGGCGCAGTGATGCGTTCACAACGCCGCTCGGCGAGGCATTGCGCAAATATGAGGTTGACACCGCTGCACGCTTGCTGGAAGCAGAAAGGGAAAAACAGCCGGATCCGAGCGACAGGAAGCTCTGGATCGCGGCAACGGAAGGCAAGCGCCTGGATGTGCTCTGCGCCATGCTCGCATTGCGCCAACCAGCGGCAATCGAGGCGCTTGCGGACGGTCCGGCGCCAATGGGGGCGAGTGTTCTTCACCGGGCAATGGAAATCGGACATCCCGCATTGCGCGCTTACCTCAAGCAGGTTCCGTACTATTCCGCCAAGCGTCCTGCACGCGTCAATAACAATCTGAGGGCGACCTTTCACGGCAGCACGGAGCAGATCGCCTGCCGCCACCTGGCCGCCTATTGGCTGCAGGAGCGCCGACGTTCCGGTGTTGCAAATTACGAGGTACTTGCCAGTCCCAGGCGCATCGCGCAAACCATGGCACCGAATATGGGAGAGGTGTACAGGGAGATGCGGGCCAAGGCCGAAACGCACCTGATCGACAACCGGCAATTCGGGCAATTTCTGCGCGAGCGTTTCCTTGCGATGCAGGAGGAGAATACATCGCTCGCGGCTGGCGTGCTGCGCAAGCGGATGCTGTTGCTGTCCTCGGTGCACGCGATGGCGATGGAACTGAAGCTGACCGCGCGGGATGACGGCGAGCGGAAATATGCAGCCATTGTTTACGATCCGAACTGGACCAATGTACACAAGCGGGCGGCGACGGCAAGCCTTGGTGTCGTGGCGCGCTGGCAATTGGAGTCGTTCTTCGGCATGCCGGGGCGTCCTGCCAGGTACTATCCCGAGGCGGAAAAACTGTCCCTGGTCCATGTCCTGTCCGCTGATACATCCACCGCGTCACAGGCAGAACACAGCACCGGCACGCATGCCGGCAGAATGCTGTCAGGAAGGCTGCCACCGCTTTCACCCACGGTGCTCCATCATCTGCTCGAGGCGGGGCTGGGCGGCGAGTTGCGGAAACGGAAAACGGAAATCCTGGTCCATCTGCGCGGGCTTGATGAAAAAGAGACGGAAAGCTTTCTTCGATCCGAGGACTACCGTCGCTACCCGGGATTGCAAATGGCGACGCAGCGTGGCAATGCAGATGCCGTGGATGCATACGGTGACCTCCTTGCGGACGCCAATCTTTCGCGCGAAGCGAAGATAAGGCTGCTCGATGCGCGCGACGTCGATGGCATGAGCGCCCTGCATCTTGGCCTGCTCTACAAGCGCGTCGAGGCACTGAGTGCCTATGGCGATCTGCTGCGAAAATGTATCGATCCTGCCGGACGTGCCCAAGTGCTTGGCGTTGAGCATGCCGGCATGCCCTGGCTGTACCAGGCGATGGGAACGGGGCGCGACGACCTGATTCCCTTGTACGGCGATGTGCTCGCACGTTCAGGCATCGAGCGGGACGACCTGTCCCCGATCCTGGCCGCCAGGAGCGATACCGGAACATCGGCAATCGTTGCGGCCTGCAGGCGCGGGCATGTCGAGGCTGCAAGGGCCTATGGGGAACTCCTGCAGCGCTTCAGATTGCCGGTCGCCGACCGTCGCACACTTCTCACCCACGAGCGCGACGGCATCCCGTGGATGTTCGAAACCCTGCGGGATGGCCCGGCCGGTGGTCTTGCCGCCTACGGCGCGGCCATCCAGGCGGCCGACATCCCGGCAGCCGACCGGCTTGCCTTGCTCACGGTATCCGCGCCGGCCTTCGGTGGCATTTCCTGGCTGAGTGCGGCATGCCGGTACGGCCGCGCCAACGCAATCCGCACCTACGGGCAGGTCCTGTTTCAGGCAGACCTGTCACGCGAAGAATTGGTGCGGGCGCTGAGCGTGACGGAGGTCGACGGTACTCCCGCCGTCGCCGCCGCAATGCAGTCGGGAAGCGAGGAGACCGTCGAAGCGATCGGCGACCTCATCGCACGGGCTGAGCTGCCATCGGAAACGACTTTTTCATTACTCCGCGCCGCGGACATCGACGGCACCCCCGCTCTGCATGCAGCATTGCAGCGCGGGGACGCCACAGCGATCCGTGCTTTCGTCGAGCTGCTCGGCAGATGCGGCCTGGGCACGGACCGAACGGTGCAACTGCTGGAGGCACGCGACGCGGCGGGAATACCTGGATTGTTCAAGGCTTTCGCGGCAAATCGGGCGGACGCGATCCGCGCCTTCGGCGGGTCGATTGCGACGCTGCCGATTCCGCAGGAAGTGAAGGAGCGCTTGATGGAGGCAAGAAGCTTGAATGGCACGTCCGGCGCCTTTGTGCTTTACCAGCACGGCCGCGCCGAGGCGCGGGATGCCTTGCGCGAGACGACGCGGCAGATGTGGAGTACCCGGCGCGATCAGCAAATCTAGGGAAGATCGCCGCTAATCATCCATGCGAGGAATGCAAATCCTCAGATGCGACAGGACGTCGCCAGCCGAGTCCCCGAGCAGCCGAGATCTTGCGAATCACTCATCCTCCATCCACCGCTGCGCGAGCGTCGTGCCCAGACCGCGAGACTGCAGGAATTCTCTCGTCAAAGCGCCTTTGATCTCATGGGCAATCTCGTCTCTTACCTGTGTGCCCATCTCGCGCTGCGCATCGGGATCATTCTGCAAACCATGTTCCCGCAAGCGGGTGTTGAGCAAGTTCTGGAACGGTTCACCCATTGCTTCGATCAGTCTGTCCTGGTTGCTTTCAAACTGTTCACCGGCCAGGCGCTTCAGCACCGATTGCCACGGTTGCCACGAGGTCGACAAGTAATTGACGAACTCTTTGTTTTCCTTCTCTTTCACGAGATGTTCGGCGGCGGCGAGGTCGTCTTGAGTAACATAGGACGAAGCAAAGAATCGCATGGCTTCGGTATCGACCGGCAGGTCCAACCTGTCTCGCAGCATGACCTGGAATGCAAGATAGACCTCGATTTCATCGACAAGGCGAAGGGATTTCACCTTCTCCTGCGACACTTTTTCCAGTACGTCGAGGCGGAACATGCCTCTGCCGATCTCGATGAGCTCGCCCAGCCGCTGGTCATAGCGTCCTTCTTCGACATCCGCATTGAGACGAACTTTCTTCATTTCGTTGTAGGTCAGGGCGACGCGGTCTTCGCACGATTCTGTTGCCCCGTGGCTCACCAGAAAACTCTGCTTGCGAAGCTCCGGCCGGTTCGCCAGGTCGGAAAGCCATTCCGTGACACTTTGACGAAATGCCGGGATACTGTAGTTGACCGTGCCGCGCAGGCGATCGAGGAATTGCGAAAATTCCGGAGCGCCTGGTGCACCCTGGAATTCACTCCATCTCTCCGCCACGCTTTCGTCTTCAAACCAGGCGCCGATCGCCTCACTCAGCGGGCGGCGGGGTTCGTTTTCCATCTCGTTACCCTCAGAGATGAAGAACTGTGGTCCGTTGTAGTTCTCCGCGCTGGTAACGCGTTCGAGGAAAGCTCGGGTCTCCTCCGACAATGGATTGTTGCCGAGATCAACGGCGCAATGGCTTCCCAGCCTGCTTGCAAGCCATTCTGGAACGGTGGTCAATTGATTGCCAGAGAGATCGACGTTCTCCAATTGCGTCGGCAACAACTCCGTGATGGCCTCGATCTCGTTTTCGGAGATTTCAAGAACTTGCAAGCGAGGAGGCAGGGGAGAAGGAATCTGCCGGAAGTTGCATCCGGTAATGTCAATGTCTTCCATGCCTTCCGGCAAGGGCGGCAAATGCGACAAGTCGGTTCTGGGCGCGATCAGGGTATGCAACCCGCCTGGCAGCTCCGGCAGCTGGGAGACGGGCGTCCCTGAAATCTCCAGGTACTGGAGCCGGCCGGGCAGGCGGTGAATTTCGGTAAAATCGTTGTTGGTCGCGACCAGCTTCTCCAGTCCGTCGGGTACATCAGGGCATCTTGGCAACGGATTGTCGCTGATATCCAGTTCGAGAAGCCCTTCGGGGAACGGTACGTTTATCTCGACAAGCGCGTTGCGTGCAATATCCAGCCGCGTGACCGTGGGAGGGAAGCTCGGTGGTGTGCTGGTCAGCCCCAACTCGGTCAGGTCAAGCATGCTGTTCGGATTGTCTTCGTCGAACCAGTCCTTCATCCGATCGACCGCCTCTTCGCGATGTTCGTCCGAGCCGCAGGGCTGCTCTGCCCATGCATCCCATTCCGCAAAATATTCCTCCCTTGTTCTCTCACGGGGTGCTTCCGGTGCGAGAGCACCTGGTGCCTGCCCATCGACATCCATGGCAGCGACATTCATGTCTATCGGAGGATACAAGGTCGATGCTGTCTGGTTCAGCATCTGCTCCAGCCGATTGCCGGATGCACCGAATGCCCATTCCAGGGAAGAAAAATAGAACCGTGGGCCGTGGTAGGAAGGATGCTCGTTCAAGCCCATCAAATTGTTGCGAAGGCGGTCAGGCAGCGGATTGCCTTCGAGATTGATGGAGCATTCGGGATGCAGCCCGCTGATATGGATCGGGAGGTAACGCAAGTTGTTGTCGCTGAGGTTGACGCTGCGAAGCGAACGAGGCAACTGCGACAACTGGATCAGCATATTGTTGGACGCGTCCAGATGCCGCAATTGTGGCGCGCTGCCCGGCGTCAGGATCGTAAGGTGATTGCCGGAAACCGTGAGGTTTTGTACTGTGCTCGGCAACCGGGCAGGCAAGCTGCTCAGCTGAAGTCCCGATAAATCGAGTGGGACAGATGGATCATTATGCGCGAGCCATCCGGCCAAGCGCTCAACGGCGACGTCACGCCGCTCGGTGGTGGAGGTCCTGGCCTGGGCCCATGCGTTCCAGGATGAGAGATGGGCCGCGCGGTTGATTTCCCTGGGCGCTGATAATGAAGCGGGCACGTTCGTCGACTGCTGCTCAGGGTGGGGGCGGAGAGTTCGTTGTTCCAACGACGCGCGCGCATCGCGTGGGGCGGCGGGGACCGGGAGCGCGCCAGGCTGCGGCCTCGTGTCATTGCCGATTCTCTGATCGGGAGAGCCGGGAATCGATGTGCGTTGATTGGGTCTGTTATTTCGCATGTCGAAAGATGATGTCGTGAGTCGCATTGCTGAGTGGCACCAGGATGGAGTGTGGTTCGCACCGGGCGATTCAAGTCGGCAATTTATTTTGTGCCCCAGGAAGCACTGCTGGTGAAGAGAGTGTGGAACTCTGCGTGGCGCAGGATTACCCATGAAGATCGGGTGAGAAACAGACATCGGCTTGAGCGGGGTGAAGATGGACAGAAGCGCAGGAGGGAGGGGAAAGGCGAACCCGCTGCCCGTTGCCGCAAGCCGTTCGGACGCTGCGGCGCCGGGCAGGGCGAGCGCAAACCCGGCGGCATCCTTGTCTTCGATGCCGAACGAGCTGATCACTAGAATCGGGCAGGAGACGCCGACGGATTCGCTCGGAAATTTTTCATCCACAAGCAGAACCGTTTACGGCGCCACTGCATTCTTGATCAGGCAGGCAAGGGCGCTGCATCGAACCGCGCGTGCAATGACCTACGAGGCCGATGCCGGAGCGCGGGACTTCCAGGCATTGTGTTCCGACATCGGCCGCCTGCCGAAGAATCATCGGATCAGACCTTTGGTGGAAGCGGCAAGGAAAATCCGAACCTTGCCCGAGGTCGACCGCCTTGCCGGGCTGCGTGCTGTCGCCAGGCAGGGCGTGGGCATGCTGCCGGAGCATCGTGCGGAATTGGCGGCCGTCTTGGGCGCGGAAAGGCATTCGCTGCCGGCGCCGGATGCATTGCGCGGCTTCCAGCTTCGCGCAATGCATAGCGCGGGCTTGATTCCGCAGCAGGAGGGATGGCGGGAGCCCGAATTGCACTGGCATATCGACGTGCAACCGGATGCGGAACGTGCGGCGGCCTTTCATGAGATTGTCCGCGAGACTGCCGGCTGGCTTCCGGAACATCGCGTCACGGCGGGGAGATTCCTGGCCGGGCATCTGTCTTCGCTGCCGGTGGAGGAGCGGACGGCGGCCTTCGAGGCGCTGGTCGAGCTGAGCAAGGGGATGCCGGCGGATTGCCGGGAGGTGATGCTGACCGAGCTGACAGCACGAATCGGCGAGCTGCCGCAGACTTCCTGTCTCGGTGCATTTGTGTCGATTCGCGACCAGGTGGACGATTTGGGGCCGGTGGGCCAAACCGCGGTATTGGGCAATCTGATGCGGCGCGTCGGTTTTCTGGCGGTGGATGATCGTGTTGCCGGGCTTGAGGCGATGCGATTGCCGGAGCTGAATCTGCCGCGTGAGCAGGAGGCGGCCTTGCTGCAGCGTGCAGCGTCATGCATCAGGTTTTTGCCGGAAAGCGGTCGCCTCTCGACCCTGCAGATGATTTTGACCGAATGCCGCGAGCTGGACACAAGGCATCGGTTCGAGGTGTTGAACAGCCTTGCAAATGAAATCGAGCATTTGCCGGCACAAGAGCAGCTTGCCGGCTACCGGGCAATTCAATCGGAGGGCAAGGGCTTGCCGCCGGCACTCCAGGTCGAGCTGCTGGAAACCCTGGCATGGGGAATCACCAAGCTGCCGCGGCGAGACCGCCTGCCGGCCTTCATGGGAAATTGGGCGCAGATCATGGGCTTGCCCCCAGCGCTTGCGCCGGAGGCGCTTTGCGGGCTGATGCAGCGCATCGGCAACCTGGCCGCAGAGGATCATCTGGGGGGCTTTGAAGCGGTTCGGGTACCGAGCATGAATATGGCGCCGGACGCCCAGCTCGAGATCCTGGCACGATTGGCACGGGAAATCGCCCATGTCGCCGGGCCGAATCGGATGGCGTGTTTCAATGCGCTACGCACGCAGTGCATGAACCTGCCGGCACAACACCAGGCCGCGGCGCTGAAGTCGCTGGCGGCGAGTATCTCGCACCTTCCCGAAACCGATCGGCTGGCGGGATTCGAGGCAATTCGTGCGCAGGCCGCCGATCTGCCCCCTGAATGCGAGGCAGCCGTGCTGAAAGCCCTGAAGCAGAATATCAGATGGCTTCCTCATGCCAATCGCCTGGCCGCCTACAACACCCTTGAAGCACAGATCGAGGAATTGCCTCCAGAGTTGCGAGACTGGGTTCTCATGTGATCCCCCGGGCATGCGAGCGGCCCTCGCCGTTCACACCGGGAAATGTTTCCGCACGGATGGAACTCCCGCCGCACTCGCCGCGACTCATCGCTGTATGGCAACACGCCGCATGGACCATGAGGGGGAAGCATTATGGGCAATTGCATGGGCAGGGTAATCAGTCGTGAGTCGTTACCAGTGGTGGCGCCTATGGATGCGGTGGGACGGAGATTTGGGGAGGCGCCCGCGGCCCGTAACAGTGACAGTCTGTCCAGCCTTGCGGCGGTCCGGCGACCGATATTGCTGACCGATCTGCCGGATGATGTGCTTGCCAGGGTGGGCGAGGAATTGTCCCTGGACGGTCTCGCACATTTTGCCGCGACCAGCAAGGCCGTCCGCGGCGCCACGTCATTCCAGTTCAGGCAGGCCAAGGAACTGGAAGAGATCATGATCCGCTATATCGGGGTAAGGGATGAGGGAGCGGAGCAATTCCAGAACCATTGTGCAGACATTGCACGTCTGCCGAAAAACCACCAGTACAGGCCTTTGGCAGCGCTGGCACGAAAAACCGGCTCCTTGCCTGAAATGGATCGCCTCACGGGCGTTCGCGCCATTGCCCGGCAAGGTGTCGGCATGACGCCGGCACATAGCAAGAAACTTGGAACGATATTGGGCTTCCAGGGGATCGATCTGCCGGCCCGGCAGCGAATGAGCGGCTTCCAGATTTTTGCGATGTATAGCGCGGGTCTGATCCCGCAAAAAGCCGACTGGAAAGAGCCGCAAGTGCACTGGCACTTCGACACCTTGCCGCCGGGTGATCGCCGGGGTGCTTTCCGTGATGCCGTCGGTGAGATTGGAAAGTGGCTTCCCGAGCATCGCGTCATGCCCTTGAAGCTCATGGGCGTGAAGCTATCAGCATTGCCCGAGGGTGAGCGTATGGGCGCTTTCGGGGAACTTGTCGCAAGCGCCAGGGAATTGCCGGTCACGGAGCAAACGGAGGTGTTTCTTAGCTTGACATCGAGGATCGGCACCCTGCCGGCAGAAAACCGCTTGGACGCCTTGCGGCTGATTCTGGATCAGAGCGCCGATCTGCCTTGGGAGAACCGGGTCAATGTGTTGAAGAGGGCCATAACCGCAGTCGAGCATCTGCCGGAAGGGGAGCGCCTGACGGGATTCCAGGCAGTTCAATCCCAGGGCTCAGGCATGCCTTCGGAGAAGCACTTTGGCTTGCTGAAACTCATGACCACGGAATTCGGCCGGCTGCCGGAAGCGCAGCGGTTGCCGGCTTTCCTGTCGATTCTGAACCAGAGCGCTGATTTGCCTCCAGGTCGTACCGCCGGAATGATGTATGCCGTGGCAGGTCAAATCGAGAACCTGCCCGAAGCGGACAGACGCGAGGCTTTCGAGGCGATTCAGGCTGCGAGCGCGGAAATGGCGCTGCCCTTGCAGGCCGCGACGCTGAAGGCTCTGCAGCGACAGGTGCAATTCCTGCCCGAACCGGAACGTCAGCCTTGCTTCGCATCCCTGCGCGAACAGAGTGCTGGCTTGCCCGCGGATCATCAGGCCATGGTGATGGCCGAGATGGCGGGGAGCATCAAGCATCTACCCATGGATGACCGGTTTACCGAGTTCGTGACGATCTGTACGCAGAGTGCGGGACTGTCTGCGGCACACCAAACCGATGTGCTGTCAGAGATGGCCTGGAATATCAAGTATCTGCCCGAATACCGGCGGAGCGACGCATTCGATACGATACGAACCCGGAGCGCCGGCTTGCCTGCGGTCCATCAAGCGGTGGCGCTGGACCATCTTGCCGAGAACATCGAGCATCTGCCCGAATACCCGAGGCTGGTGCAATTCGAAGCGATTCGCATGCAAAGCGCTGGCCTGCCCAAGGAGAAAGAGGCTGGAGTGCTGAAGACCCTCCGACAGAAGATCGAGTTTCTGTCTGGGCCGGAGCAGATGTATGCCTCTAACGTTATTGCGGCACGGGCAGCAACGATGGGTGCGGGGCTGCGAGATTGGATTCTGCAATAGGCCCGTCTTCCAGATGACTATGAGGAGGGGGCGATCCGCGCAAGCCGCCGTGGAAAAAGGCGACTCTCCGTCCTTCGAAGTGATCTTGACGACCCTGGTTCCGGGCGCCTGAACGGATGTGTCGGCGCAAACTCGCCCGCAATGTCTACGGCCGCATAGGCTCGGAAAGGCGACGCACACCCGACGGAACCGTAACGGGGCCGCCGTCCACTTACTTCTCGATCAGCGGCCTTCTCCATACAGCGTTCACCCAACCAGACCATGTTCCCAAACAGGTTTCCACACCTCGCCACCTTCCGCGATGTTCCCGTCACTGCGCCGTACGAGGCGGCCGTCGCCGAGCTGCGCAACGCGATCAGCAACGAGAGCAACAATGCGTTGCATGCGCGCCTGCAGAATGCCGGCAGAGCCGGCACGGTCTTTCCGGCGCAAGAATTGTCGGATCTGCTGGACCATGCCTGCCAGCACCGTCGTTCATCGAACCTCCGGCGTGCCATCACCGGTTTGCCGGGCTTTGATCCTAATGTCGCTGGTCCGACAGGGCGTACTCCGCTTGCATCCGCCGTGCAATGCGAAGATACCGACCTGGTGCGCCACCTGTTGATGCAGGGAGCGGACCCATCGCCCCATGTGACGGTGAACCGGCAGCCGCACGCGCAACAGGAAATCCACAACCTGTTGTATGCAGCAAAGGTGATCAACAAGCTGTTTCCACGAGGAGCGCCACTTGACGAGCTTGCTCGCTCACCCCTCGGCACAGCCATGCGCCGTTACGACATGCCGCGGGTCGTCAGGCTGCTCGCTGCGGAGCAGGCAAGGCATCCCGGACTGTCCACCTTTGGATTGTGGATGCAGGCAGTGCATGAGCAGCGCGCCGATATCCGCTGTGCGATCCTCACCACGCGGCCGCATACCGCCATCGAAGCGGCAGCCATGCGATTGGACGAAACCGGACGCAGCGCCTTGCATTCCGGAATGCGTCATTCTCCGCCAGCGCTGCGGGCCTACCTCAAACAGTATCCCTACTATTCGGACAAGCGCGGTCCGGCAATACATGGTAACGATGTGGCTAGCTTCCCGGAAGATGGTGAGCCGATCGTCTGCCGTCACCTGGCCTCGTTCTGGCTCATGCAGCGCGTCGGCGCGACGGACGGGAAATACGACTACAGCGCGCTGCAGTCGCCGGAATTGCTCGCTCGGCAGGTTCCTCCCTCCATGGAAGAAAAATTCCTGGAATTGCGTACGCATGCGGGCGAGGCCCACTTGTTTCACAAGGACCACTGGGGCGGCTTCCTCATGCGGCAGTTCGAAACAATGGACGCGTCACTATCCGCCGGCGAAACATCCTGCAAGCGACGGATTCTGTTGCTGACCGACGCGCACGCTTTGGCGGCCGAGCTGAAGCTGGAGCATCAACCAAACGGCAGCAGGCAGTACAGCGCCTTGCTCTATGACCCGAACGCGACCAATGTGCATAAGCGCGCCAGCACCTCGGACCCGACCGTGGTTGGACAATGGAAGTTTGCGTCGTTTCTGGAGGCGGGCGCGAGGGAGGCAGGATACTTTCCCAACGATCACTTCATCATGACGGCATATGTGATCACCGATATCGAGGCAGCCGCACCGCCATCCGGCAGCGCCAGGCAGCCATTTGCGGCGCCCGGTCGAACCGCCACGAGCTGTCCGTCGCCTCTGGAACCAACTGTGTTTCGCTCGCTGGTGCGCAATGGATTCGACGGCGATTTGTGGCAGCATAAGCAGGATATCGTGGCGCACCTGCGCAGTCTGCCGCCGGACGAGGCCACTGCATTTCTCTCCGGCGCCGACCGGACCGGCACTCCCTCGCTGCATATCGCGATGCTCGATGGCTACGACGGCTCGGTGGCTGCGTTCGCGGGCATTGTTTCCGAATGCGGCCTGCCGCGAGAGGCGCTGATAGATCTTATCGCGACCAAGGGAGATGATGGTGCGCCCGGCTTATTCGTGGCCCTGCATCAAGGCAACGGCGCTGTCGTGGCGCAGTACGGTCGCCTGCTGACGCAGTCTGGCTTGTCGTCGTCCGACAAGATGGATCTGCTTCTCGCCCGCGACACGAATGGAATTCCCGGCGTGATCCATGCTTCTGTTCGCGGCCATGACGAGGCTGTCGAAATATTTCAGGAGCTTCTCCATGAGCATCTCAGCGAGGCGCAACAGGCCGCGGTATGGGCAGCGGTGGAGGAGAGCAGTCGGGCGGCCGTGAGCGGCGGAAACCGCCCAGACCATCGCTAACGGTCCTCAGGTTTTTCTCTCTTACTTGGATCCAGGAGAGCCAGACATGCTGAGCAAACCTATTCGGTTCGAAACCGCCCCAGCATACCGTTCTCCCGATGCGAAGGACATGCTGGTATCCGCCTTGCACCGCGCTATTGCGCAAGGCAGCGAGCGAGAGGTCGTTGCACTGGTGACGCGCACCGCACGCGAACGTCAGCAAGTTGGAAAAGAGAATGCCGGTGATCTGTTCAAACACGCCTGCACAGTCGGATCTTCGCTGCAGATCAAGAAAGCGCTTACCACTCTTCCTGGCTTCAAGGTCGATTGCGCCGCGGCGGACGGAAGCAAGCCCTTATCCGCTGCCATTCATGCTGCGGACAGCGGCTTGGTACGGCATCTATTGCAGATGGGAGCCGATCCGCGTGAGCCGCGGCGCGACCTTGTCCCAACGAAAGAAATCGGCGAGCTTCTGACAGCAGCGATCACCATCAATGCATTGATATCGAAACGGGCACGCAGCGGCCGCACTGCGACACTGCCTACGCCGCTTGAACAGGCATTGTGTGAATATGATTTGACGCAGGCCAAGGCATTGCTCGATGAGGAACGTACACGGCATTCCGATCGTTCCAACGTCGCCCTGTGGACGAGAGCTGCGCATGAAAAGCGCAGCGATATCCATTGCGCCATGCTTGTTCTGTGCGATTCCGCATCCATTGAAGAACTCGCAAGCCCTCGCAGGCCCGCCGGACGCAATCTCCTGGAACACGCGATGCGCATAGGCCACCCCGCGCTCCGCGCCTGGCTCAAGCAAGTGCCGCATTTCCCGCATCGCTTCAGTCCGCCTCGGGATCTCAACCGCAAGGCGACATTCCCCGGCACAGACGTGCCGATCGAATGCCGACACCTGGCCTTGTTCTGGCTGCGGCAGCGCGCGCTGAAGGGAAAGAATGATTATTCGGCGCTGCAGACAGCGGACAGCATTGCGCAGCATGTGGGCATCGAGCTCAACACGACCGCTGCCATGCTGTCCAATATCGCACCAGAAATTCATCTCTTCGACAACCGGCAGTGGGGACGTTTCCTGGTCAACCAGTTCAACGCGATGCAGGCATCGGCCATCCCGGGCGAGAAGGGTGTCCAGCGCCAGATCTGCCTGAATTCGCTGACGCATACTCTGGGCGCGAACCTGTCGATCAAATTCCGGCCGGACGGCACCAAGCAATTCGCAGTGTCCATGTATGACCCCAACCTGACTAACGTTCACAAGCGTGCCGCTACCGGCGACCTGGCTGTCGTGAATCAATGGCGCTTCGCGTCCTTTTTGGCAAGCCCTGCGCATGAGGCCGCGTACTATCCAGAGGAAGAAAAACTGTCCAGCGCGTTTGTCTTGTCCGGAGATCATCTCGACGCTCCTCCGCCGTTCGGTACGCCGCGCAGACTGTCGAGCGACATGCCACCGGTCACACCCACCGTGCTCCACTACTTGCTGACCGAGAACCTCGCCGGGGAGCTCGTCGCGCGGCAAGAGGAAATTTGCGCTGCCGTCGAAGGGCTGGATGAGCCGGCTGGCATCGATTTGCTTGCGGCCCGAGATGGCCTCGGCATGCCGGCTTTGCACGCTGCGCTGAACTACGGCAATGCCGCGGCTATCGCGGCCTATGGCGATCTGCTGGATACGTTCGAGATTCCGCCCCACGTATTGACCGATCTGCTTGCGGCGAAGGACCAGCGTGGCGTGCCAGGTCTGCACATGGCGATGCAAGAAGGCCACACTGCAGCGGTCAGCGCGTTCGGAAGCATTGCAGACCGCTCTGGGCTGTTACCGGAACAAGTCATTGCTCTTCTCCATTGTCGAAATGCGGACGGCTTTACCGGACTCTTCAAGGCCATGCGACAGAGCCACGTGGAGACGGTCAAAGCCTTCGGGCGCGTGGTCAAGGGCTCAGGCCTGCCAGCACCCATGCAGGCCGAGGTGCTGGCCGCAACTGACCGCGACGGCCTGCCGGCCTTGCATCTGGCCATGGAAGACAAGCAAATCGCCGCCATGCATGCTTTCGGAGACCTTGTCGGCCAATCCGGTTTGCCGGCGCAGCTCAAGCTGGAACTGCTGTTGGCCAGGAACCCTTGGGGCCAACCGGCGCTCGCGCAGGTCGACGCTGTCCCAGAAGTGATAGAGGCGTTCCAGGCGATGGTACACAAGGCCGGTCTGTCAGATGAGGATATAGGTCAACTTGAAGACATCCAGGAAGCCTTCCGGTTTGCCGGCGGCCAGGGACCGCAGCCGGCTGGCGATGTGTGGAGGGCCGATGCTGCGCTCGCCCACGATCTGCTCGCTGACGGCCGAGCCAATGAACTGCGCATGCGAGAGGCTCATATCACGGACTTCCTGAAAGGGTTGACACGGCAGGAAGCCGAAACATGGCTTGACGCGCGAGACAGCCGCGGTAGGCCAGCGCTGCACACGGCGCTAGAACGCGGCGACGCGGACGCCGTTGTCGTTTTCGGTGACATCCTGCATGAACTGCACGGGCTGACGCCGAGGCAGGTGGCCGGCTTGCTGATGGCGGAAGACGCCAGCGGCACACCGGGCCTTCATGCTGCTTTGGCAAATGGCCATGCCGATGCGGTCGTTGCCTTTGGCGCGACATTGCGCGAGCTGGACTTGCCGCGCCCCTACAAAATGGTCTTGCTGCTCGCCGCAAACGGCACCGACGTGCCCGGCGTCGTCGCAGCATCGGAAGCAGGGGACGACGCGACGATTCGCGCCTTCTATCACATACTTGACGATGCCGGCCTGCCGCAGCAAGACGTGGAAGAGTTGGAACGAATCATCGACGGCCACCATTCCGGACAATAGACGCACCCGGTCATCAAGGCCCTGCGCCAAGCCGGTCCCTTCCGAGCGGGAAAAACTCGCGTTCATTGGAACACCGTCGACACTGTGCGTGTTCGTGGCCGGCCGGCGTTACCGCTGACAAGCATGCATATCAATCGCGCCCTATCGAGTGGATTCGGCTCGTCTTTTCTACTACCTGACCAGAGTTAGGCAGGTGCCTTGCGCACCACTCTGGAATCCGGCCGTGATGCGGAAATCCGTCGTTTGCTGGGGCATGCAGAACGTACAGGCGGCGCGCAGGAGCAGACCGTCGAGCGCATCTCATTGCACTGCGATAGGATTTCTCTGGCTTCCAGTTGTGAAATGACGCCCTGCGGCTAATGTTGACCTAGGCTGCCACGACGTTAGAGTCGCGGCTCTTTGCCAAACCGGAGGCAGACGACGCACGAGACTCTTTGGTCGTGGTTCCAAACGGATTATTCGAGGCTGCCAGAGGCGCCAGCGCATCGTGGTCCACGTATGATCTGCGAAATTCTCTCGGCGTCACGTGTTTGATAGCGAGGAACTGCCTGTTGAAATGCGATACGTTTGTATAGCCTGCTTCACTTGCGATGCAGGAAATGGGGCGGTCAGTTGAAATCAGCAGAGAGCAAGCCTTTCCAATCCTCAGTTGCGCAATGTATTCGCCGACCGTCTGGCGCGTGTGGCGCTTGAAAAGGCGGTGCAGGCCGGAGACACTGAGGGCTGCCAGCTTTGCGAGATCGTCCATCGAGATCTCGGATTGATAGTTGCGGTGAATGTAATCGAGAGCGCGATCGATGCGTGTCCGATCAGAGGGAGATATGTTTTCGCTTCCCTTGTGCGGGGCGCAGAGCAACTTGAACTTCTTGTCGTCGGCAAGAAGCCTGAAAATCTCAAGTAGTTTGATGACGCGGCTGGCTGCATCGAGGTTTTCCAAACCTTCGATCAGCGTTCGAACTGCTATCGCTGTTCCTGGCGAGTACACAATACCTCGGCTCGCCTTCTGCAGCATGGGCCGAATAGGCCGCAGTTCAACCACCGTTTCCAGCAAGGCATCCAGCCACTCCGCTCTTATCCAGAAAACGTGTGCCAGGTGAGGTTGGCTTTCATTCAGCTTGCGCTGAGACATCCAGGTGTGTGGAACATTCGAACCGAGCAGAACAAGATCACCGTCGCCATACGGCTCGATCGTATCTCCTACGTAGCGCTGGCCGATACTGTTGACCGTCAGCGTCAGCTCGAATTCCCGGTGATAGTGCCAGTTAAAGGGAATGCATTCGTTAAGGCGGCGGTGAAAGTATGTCCAGGTTGCTCCCTCGGGGACGAGCAGACTCTCCAAAACGGCTTTCATGACTTGTCTCCTTCACCACTTGCCAACAGGCAATTATTATGGGCCAAAGTGCATTTGGCACGTTTTCTTACGGTACCAACTTGGCCGGCACCGCGAATCGGTGTTCACAACAATCATCCGCCTGGGCGCGTGCCAATAGCAGTGCTCCGTCCATGGCATCGCCTTCCGGTTCCACAATAGCGTCGTTAAAGCGTTGTGACAAGTATGGCTTGATCGGTTGGGCAAGGCCGCCCATCAGGCAGATTCGCGCGGTCCCAAGAGCCAGCATCCGGTCCAGCATCCGTTCGGCTGCGCCTGCGCTTTCCAGTACGAGTTCCAGAGCTACTTTGTCTTCCTGCTTTGCGCATGAGAAAACGAGACGCGCAAAGTCGGCCCAGTCTCTCGGTTTTGCCTTCTCCGCCCATTCGAGCATTGCGACCAGGTCGAAGTTAAATCGACGCATTACCTCATTGGTGAGCAAGGATGGCGTTTCAATTCCTTCGTGCGCAAGAAATGCACGACGCACCGCAGCGCGGCCGAGTATGGATCCTGACCCGGAATCGGAGAGGGCAAATCCCCATCCGCCGACAGTATGGAAAGAGCCGTCCTGGAATACCACTCCCTGGCTGCCAGTCCCCAGGATCAGAATTCCGCCATCGTTTCCACCGTGCGCTCCGAGGCACGCAACTTCGGCGTCCGATCGGATCGCGACCGACATGAATGGGAGCTGCGTGCTCTCAAGCGCTTCCCGATGCTTGGGAACGTTTGCTGCCGCCATACCCAGCCCGGCATGGGTACGCTTGAGCACGCTGGCACCCACGCCTGCCTGCCCCAAGGCGTGGTACACGGCCTCCATGACTGATTTGACCGCCACGTCGATCCCCAAGGCCAGATTTGCCGGCCCTCCAACTCCTTCGCCGAGAAGTTGTCCTCTCGTGTTGGTCAGTCGCGCGCGACACCCGGTTCCCCCACCGTCTATTCCAAGGAAGTAATGCGATTCATCCACCATTCGATCTCCGTGGCTTTCTGCCACCGTTAACGTTATCCGTCGAGAACGCCAAGGACCTACGCCCAAGGACACCCTTCCAAGGCCTTCTTGCGTCCAGCGTTCGCGTACCGCGCGCGAACGATGTTGAATCCATGCGTCGCAGGCTCGATACGCCTGGTTCCAGCGGCCGTTTAGCAAGCAAGGCTTCCGATATCGCAAGTGTCGTTATCGAGAGGGGAGTTGTGTTGCTCGGCAATTGCGAGCATTGATACGATTCTGGCGTCGCCGCAGAGGCAGGCGCCGATGCATGCGTCGGGATGCCCCGGCATTTTTGAATCAACAGGATTTCGACAAATTCGCTCGCGAGCGAGTGCCGAGACATCAAGGCAAGTAGATACGAGATGTGTGACGGTGTCGATCAATCGGAAAGCCGATGCATCCGCGTGTATCGTGCATGAACGCCATGATCCACCAGTTGTTCGGACTCGCGCGCAGGCAATGGACAAATCTGCGCCTGCGCGCCACTAACGGAATCGTCAGTTGTGCCGGCATAGACTTAAGTATGAGTGGGCTGAAAAAATTGCCTGGCTGGCGTATGTTGCAGTGGAGAGGATGCGTCAGCGGACGCCAGAATTGTATTAATGTCTGCGACACGCAGATAACAATCGTGCTGCGACCGCTGTCAGACTTTCAGCACGGTAACCAATTGTGAACTCAGGCAGGATGCTTCAATACGAGTAGCAGTTGATGGTTGCCGAAGGAGGAGCATTGTTGGCCAAGGCCGATCAACGGTTTGAGGCTATTCAAAGAGTTCGTGGCCCCGGAAGGCGGCCCTTTTCAAGGAAATAGCGATGAGAAAAACAAATGTAATCCTGGGCGCGCTGGCAGTTGCAGCAGTTGTCGGCGCGGCGAACGTAAGTGCCGCACCAGTCGTTCTCACCATTGAAAGCTGGCGTAACGACGATCTCGCCATTTGGCGTGACAAGATTATTCCCGCCTTCGAAAAGAACCATCCGGACATCAAAGTCAAGTTTGCGCCTACCGCGCCGGCAGAATACAACGCCGTATTGAATTCTAAACTTGAGGCAGGTACCGCGGGTGATCTGATTACCTGCAGACCGTTCGATGTGCCGTTGCAGCATTTCCAGAAGGGGCGCCTTCTGGCACTGAATGACCTGAAGGGTATGGCCAACTTCACCCAGGTTGCCAAGACCGCGTGGACGACGGACGACGGGAAGTCCACTTTCTGCGTGCCGATCGCGGCCGTCATCCACGGATTCATGTATAACAAGGATGCATTCGCCAAGCTGGGGCTGACCCCGCCGGCAACCGTTGATCAGTTCTTTGCGGCGCTGAACAAGATCAAGGCTGACGGACACTACGTGCCGCTCGCGATGGGAACCAAGGATACTTGGGAAGCCTCCCAGCTGGCATACCAGAACATCGGACCAGCGTACTACAAAGGCGAAGAGGGTCGTCGCGCACTGATCGCCGGCAAGGCGAAGCTGACAGATCCGCAATGGCTCGAACCCTTCCGCGTACTCGCAAAGTGGAAGCCTTTCCTGGGCGAGGGTTTTGAATCGCAGACCTATCCCGATAGCCAGAACATGTTCACCCTTGGCCGTGCCGCGATCTATCCGGCGGGGTCCTGGGAAATTGCCGGCTTCAACAAGCAGGCGAGTTTCAAGATCGGCGCCTTCCCCCCGCCCGTACAAAAGGCGGGTGACAAGTGCTATATCTCGGACCACCCGGACATCGCCCTCGGCGTCAACGCAAAGTCGAAGAACGTCGCGCAAGCGAAGGCCTTCCTCGAGTTCGTAGCATCCAAGGAATTTGCCACCATCTATGCCAATTCTCTGCCGGGCTTCTTCAGTCTTCAAAAGACGCCGGTCGAAATGAGCGATCCGCTGGCAAAGGAATTCGTGAGCTGGCGCAACAAGTGCGAAAGCACGCCGCGTCCTACGCATCAGATTCTTTCCCGCGGTGCGCCGAACCTGGAAGACGACCTCTGGGTAAAAGCGTCGGGAGTGATCAACGGGACCTTGACGCCTGAGGCAGCTGCACAGCAACTTCAGAAGGGCCTGGATAGCTGGTACAAGCCGCAGCACTAAGTTCTGGTTCCCTTTTCAAGCAATGATGTAACGAAGGAGTGTTTCCATGCAAAGCACGGTTCTCACCGCAGCCACTGAGCACGAGTGCGTAGCGCCCAGGCGGGCGGTAAGGTGGCATATCGCGGTGTTCCTGGCTCCCGCGATGTTGATCTACTTTTCGGTGATGGTTCTGCCGCTCGTGGAAACACTCCGCCTCGCGTTTTTTCAGTCCCTTGATCAGCGCGAAATCTATGTGGGGTTCTCGAATTTCGCTTCCTTGTTCGGAGATGAGCGCATGGCGTGGCACTTCTGGAACGCGCTCAAGAACAACACCTATTTTTTCCTTATCCATATGCTGGTCATGGTGCCGCTTGCGATTTTTATCGCAGCACTTCTGTCGCTTCCTCGCATCAGCGGGGGAGGGTTCTATCGGACGGCGATCTTTATGCCAACGATGCTGTCTTTCGTAATCGTTGCCTTCGTGTGGCGACTAATCCTGTCGCCACTTTGGGGAATAGCCCCCAATATTCTGGACGCAGTCGGCCTGAAATCGTTGTTCGCTCCTTACCTTGGGAAAGAGGCGTACGCGCTCACCACACTTGGGCTTATCTCGGTTTGGAAAGAGCTGGGCGTACCTATGGTCCTCATGTATGCGGCGATGCTTTCGATTCCCACTGAAATCCTTGAGGCCGCGGAAATCGACGGAATCATCGGGATACAGCAATTTTTCAAGATCAAGCTTCCCTTGCTTTGGCCAAGTGTTGGTGTGGTCGCCATCCTCACGTTCGTGTCCAATTTCAATTCGTTCGATCTGATCTACACAGCGCAAGGCGTATCGGCGGGGCCGAACTACTCAACTGATATTCTCGGAACCTTGTTGTATCGCACTTTCTTCGGAGCGCAATTCCAGTTCGGCGATCCACATATGGGCGCCACAATTGCAACGATGATGTTTCTCATCATTCTAGCCGTGGTGTGCGTCTACCTGTTCTTCGTCCAGCGCAAACTCATGCGCTATCAATTTTGAAGAGAAAGGACGATTCCATGTCATCGGCAAAACAATCACCTGGTTCTACCTTTGTAGTGCACGGGATATTGACGTTCTTCGCCGCCTTGGCGCTCGCGCCAATTTACGTGATTGTCATGAATGCCTTCAAGTCAAGGCAGGCCATTTTCAGCGCGCCGCTCGCTTTGCCAACACCAGAGACGCTGGACGTCACCGGATTCACATCAGTGCTTACGGAAGGCCATTTTCTGTCGTATTTTTCGAACAGCTTGATCGTTACCGTGATCGCTCTGGCCGGCACCATTATTTTCGGCGCCATGGCCGCCTTCGCGCTCTCGGAATATCGTTTCCGCTTCAACAGCATAACCGGGCTTTTCTTCACGATCGGGCTGATGATCCCGATCCGTCTTGGCACCGTCGGGATCCTGAACATGATGTTGCACGCTGAACTGGTGAACACCCGGACTGCACTGATTCTGGTGTACATCGCCCAAGGGCTACCGGTAGCGATCTTCGTTCTGACAGAGTTCATGCGCACGATTTCCGTCGATCTCAAAAACGCTGGCAGGGTCGATGGACTCTCGGAGTACGCGATTTTCTTCTGGCTCGTATTGCCGCTTCTTCGTCCGTCGATGGTGAGCGTTGCGGTGTTCACGATGATTCCGATTTGGAATGATCTTTGGTTTCCGCTCATCCTGGCGCCGAGCGAAGAAACCAAGACAATCACTTTGGGTGCTCAGGTATTTCTTGGCCAGTATGTGACTGATTGGAATTCAGTTCTGGCAGCGCTATCGCTGAGCATTCTTCCGATTCTCGCGCTGTACATGGTTTTTTCGAAGGGGTTGATCCGCGGCATCACTTCAGGAGCAGTCAAGTGAATTGCCTGAGGAACGTCTCGGAAATGCCAAGGCACTTTGCTTGTGTTTACCGCAGCCAGTAATCGCAGCGGCGAGATCGACATCTTTAACTCAATTTGGATATCTTAAATGAACCACAACTCTTCAAATCGTCCTCTACGCGTTCTGGTCGCAGGCCTGGGGCAAATGGGTAGGTCCCATGCTCTCGCCTATCACAAGAATTCGGCATTTGAGGTGATTGGCTTGTTCAATCGCACGGAGGTCGAACTCCCGAAAGAGCTGAACGGCTACAAGTTCGTTGATAGCTTCGAGGGCGGATTGGCGCTCAGGCCGGATGTCGTCTCAATCAACACCTATACCGACAGCCATGCCGATCTGGCAATTCGGGCAATGGAAGCAGGGGCACATGTATTTGTCGAAAAGCCTCTTGCATTGACCATCGATTCGGCTCGAGAAGTCGTGTCCGTCGCCCGTAAAACGAATCGGAAACTGGTCATTGGTTATATCCTGCGACATCACCCCTCCTGGATGGAGTTCATCAAGACGGCACGCGAACTCGGCGCCCCGTATGTAATGCGCTTGAACTTGAATCAGCCCTCGGTTGGCGCCGCCTGGGAGATTCACAAGCGCTTATTGGAAACGACACCGCCGTTTGTCGATTGCGGGGTGCATTACGTGGATGTCATGTGCCAGATTTCCGGGACTCGACCCGTCCAGGTGCGGGGCATGGGGGTTCGCCTTGCTGAAGACATCCCGAATGACCAGGTAAATTACAGCCATCTGCAGGTTATTTTTGAAGACGGATCGGTCGGCTGGTACGAAGCGGGTTGGGGACCGATGATATCTGGCACCTCATGTTTCGTAAAGAATGTCATCGGCAAGCGCGGCGCAGTCTCTCTCGTGATGGGCGACGATGCGGATCCGGCGGATATCAATAGCCACACGCGGGCAGGGCAGCTGTGCCTTCGTGTCGCCTCAGCGGAGAAGGGAAGCGAGGATTACACCGAGGCTTTTGTGACGCTCGGTGACACAGTGGATCACCAGTCGCTGTGCGACCGCGAACAGGAATTTCTTGCGCAGGCAATTGCCAACGATCTCGATTTGACCAATCACCACGCGGACGCACTTCGATCGCTGGAGATCGTATTGGCCGCCGAGAGAAGTATGCGAGAGCGCCGGGCCATTGACATCTGATGCTGCTGGAGGAGACGAAAAATGTTTGCATTAGAACTTGAACAAGTAAAAAAATCCTATGGCGGCCATGATGTCCTCACCGGGATTGATTTAAAGGTCGAGGAAGGCAGTTTCGTGGTCATTGTGGGCCCATCCGGATGCGGAAAATCGACCTTGCTGAGAATTATTGCCGGACTCGAAGAGCACACGTCGGGGCACCTGCGAATAGGCGGAGCGCTCATGGATACGGTGCCGCCCTCAAAGCGAGGGATCGGCATGGTATTTCAAAGCTACGCGCTCTACCCGCACCTGAACGTCGCCGACAACATGAGTCTGGCTCTTAAGCGGGAGGGGGTGTCCAAGGATGAGATCAAGCGGCGCATCGATGCCGCCGCCGCCATGCTGGCATTAGAGTCCCTTCTTGAGCGCCGCCCGGCACAATTATCGGGCGGGCAACGGCAGCGTGTTGCCATCGGCCGGGCTATTGTGCGCAAGCCCAAGCTTTTCCTTTTCGACGAGCCGTTATCCAATCTCGACGCGGAGCTTCGCGTCAATACACGTCTGGAAATTGCGCAACTGCATCGCGCACTTGGCACAACGATGATTTACGTGACGCATGACCAGACCGAAGCAATGACGCTTGCCGACAAAATTGTCGTGATGAAGGACGGTACCGTCCAGCAAGTCGGCCATCCGAAAGAGTTGTACAACGACCCGGTAAATTTGTTCGTGGCAGGATTTATCGGTTCGCCAAAAATGAACTTCATTACGGGACCTGTGGCTCAGCGCGAAGGTGTCGCAACGATCGGGGTGCGGCCCGAACACATAGTCGTTACGGATGATGCGCCAAAGTGGATGGGCATTGTCAGGCATGTGGAGTATCTCGGTTCTGATAGCTATCTGTTCGTGACGATGGACTTCGGAACGGAGCTCGCTGTTCGGATTGTAGGTGGAAGTGCGGCGGCGGTGGGAGACCGTATCGGCCTGACTCCCATGTTGGGAAAGGTGCTCCGCTTCGACCAGTCCGGAATGCGTGTGCGTGACGATGGCACGTCATCGACGAACTATCAGAAGGTGTCGGCGGCGTGAGACGCCATCGCAGAAATCAGAGGGAATACATGCAAATTGCGCATGCCAGGACAATGGTTTCGCAGGAAATGCCAGATCATGAATAGCGATAAACGAACAACGGCTGATCGGCAGCGGCTGGCAGGATGTATCCTGACTCCGGGTGGATGGATTCGTGGAGAAATCGAATTTACTTCCAAAATTTGGCGCGTGGATGGAACCAGCGCAGATTATCCGCACGTTGATGACGCCATTATCCTGCCCGGTTTTATTGATCTGCACGTACACGGCGGAGGTGGAGCCGACGTCATGAGTGGCGGTGACGCGATCGACACAATTGCGAGAACCCATGCGCGGAATGGAACCACCGCAATCCTTGCAACGACCGTGACAGCAGCCCGGTCGGAACTGGAAGTCGCCATTGCACCGGTTGGCCACGCTGTAACGAACCGCAGTCCAGGTTGCGCCAGGGTTCTCGGCGTTCACCTTGAGGGTCCCTACATCAATAGCAGGAAACTCGGAGCACAGCCGGACTTCGCACGCAGTGCCAACATGGATGAGCTGCAAGCGCTTAACGAAATAGCGCGGATTCGGATTGTGACGCTGGCACCCGAAATGGTGGGGCATCTTGAGTTCGTCCGTGGCCTGAAGCACCTGGGGATTGTGGTCCAATGCGGCCATACGTCAGGGAGTTATGAACACGGCGTTGCAGCGCTTTCGGCAGGTGCAAAAGGATTCACCCATCTGTTCAATGCGATGAGCCCGTTTCAACACCGTGAGCCGGGAATGGTTGGTGCAGCACTTGCGCATGCTGACTATGCGGAGATCATTCCAGACCTGATACATGTTCACCCCGGCGCGATTCGAGCGGCCCTGCGTTCGATTCCCTATTTGTACTGCGTTACGGACTCGACAGCCGCGTCTGGCATGCCTGATGGCGAATATCGACTGGGAACACACAGAGTCACGAAGTGCATGGGCGGAGTCCGGTTGTCCGATGGAACGCTGGCGGGAAGCACTTTAACCATGGACCAGGCGCTAAGAAACCTGGTGAAAATCGGCCTGGATGTGGCAGATGCAGCACGCCGCCTTTCCACTTACCCAGCGAACCATATCGGCCTCGCCGATCGAGGCAGACTGGAGCGAGGAGTATGGGCCGATCTGGTTGTGCTGACGCCAGATCTGCAGGTCAAAGCCGTTTATGTCGAAGGAGAATCAATTGTACTCACTGATGCGTGAAGAGGCCTGCTCGGCGGCCGAACGGGTCGCAACTCATCTCAAGGAGAACGAGGGGCGCTACAGCCAGATCGGGGCAATGTTGCGCCGCCAGCAAGCAGCGGGCGCCGTGACGATTGCGCGTGGAAGTTCAGATCATGCCGCGAGCTATTTGTCCTACCTGAGTGCAGTCCGCGCGGGGCATCTCGTGACGTCGTTGCCGATGTCTTTGTTCACTTTGTACGATGCTCCCATTTCGGCGAGGGGGTTGCTCGCAGTCGCAATTTCGCAATCAGGTCGCAGCCCCGATTTAACGGCCCCGATCAGGGCCTTCAGAAATGATGGTGCGCAAACGGTCGCGCTCGTCAATGACACGCTTTCGCCATTGGCCGAGGCGTCCGAGTGGGTGATTCCGCTCTACGCGGGATCGGAGCGCAGCGTAGCTGCAACCAAGAGCTTCATTTGCAGTCTGGTCGCGAGCGCTAAATTGGTCGCCGCCTGGTGCGATGATCAACGTTTGGCGAATGAAATCCAGTCGCTGCCGGATGTCTTGCATGACGCCTGTCGACAGGATTGGAGTCTGGCCATCGATGTCCTCAAGCCAGCGGAAAGGATCATGGTCATCGGGCGGGGCACCGGCCTCTCCATTGCGCAGGAAGCGGCGCTCAAATTCAAGGAGACGTGCGGGATTCAGGCGGAAGCGTTCAGTGCAGCCGAAGTGAAGCATGGTCCGATGGCTTTGGTGGACGATGGCTATCCGATGCTCGTCTTTGCGCCGCGCGGCCCGGCCCAGGCATCGCTACTCGCTCTCGCCGAGGAAATGCGGACAAGAGGCGCCCATGTACTGCTCGCGGCTCCGGACGATGTTCGTGGACGGGACCTCACGCTGACATCAACGGCAACGCCTGACCTGGACCCTATCTCTGCAATTCAAAGTTTTTATCTGATGGTCGAGTCCGTCGCACGGGCGCGAGGCTATGATCCCGACAAGCCACGGCATTTGAACAAGGTGACTTCAACACTCTGACAGCCAAGTGCGAAAAAATTCGCAGGCATTCACGATGATGAACTACATCATGAATCACTTGATATCGCAAAATCGCGGGCCGCCTTAGACGGCTGCACAGTGATTACGCAGTTCACCGGATTTCCGATACGCGTCGGAATGAGAGGGAGATTTTTGCCCGAAAAATTGGCTTTGCCGCGCACGCTATCCCGGCTTGGGATCGGCGGGGGGACGACTACGTCAATTTTATAACAGGACCACTTTGAAGAGAAGGGAGAAAACGAAACAGCGATTTGTTTGTTCAACGCCTGTGCGGCAATAGGTGCCGCCACCAGTCTGTAAGAAGAGGACCACTAGCACTTCAACACGCAGCTAGTTTAGCTGCAAATCTTTTAACCTGGGAGGAGATGTAATGAACCGTTACAATTTGAAATCCATGCCGGCCGCATTGGCCCTTGCATTCGTTTGCTGCGCAGCCAGCGCCCAATCTTCGGTAACCGTGTTCGGTAGCGTGAATGCCGGCCTGGTCGCCAGCAACTTTGAGCTTACCGGCCAGACGCCGATTCTCGGCACCAACACGGCACTCATCAACAAGTTCCAGATGGTCGATAACTCTTCCCTGTGGGGCGTTAGAGGGAAAGAGGACCTGGGTGGCGGCCTCTACGCGGGCTTCAACCTTGAAGGCGGCCTCAATATCCAGAATGGTACGGGCGGCCAGGATTTCAAAACCCAGGGAAGAATTTTCGGGAGAAACTCTGAAATCAAGTTCGGCGGCAGCTTCGGCGAATTCTATGGCGGCTATGTTCTGTCTCCGGCGGGTCTGCAATTGCTTCTCGCCGCCGACCCGTGGTATTGGGACGGCAATCAGGCTGGCATGGGCTGGGTGATTCAGCAAGCCAACTACACGCAAACGAACTACCTCCGTACGCCTGGCACGATCGGTTATCGTTCTCCGGATTTGAACGGCATCACATTCCAATTGGCCTACGCGCCGTCTGATCGCGCCAATGTTTATGGCACCAGCAAAGATGTCGGTGGTGCTGTCACTTATCGCAATGGACCGCTCACGGTCGGGCTCGGTTTTGACCGCAGTCACGGCCTGAGCAATGACGTTCCGGTAGACAAACTGTGGGATATCGTCGGTAGCTACGACTTTGGCGTTGTCAAGCCGGCCTTCTCTTATACCCGGACTACCGTCAACAACGTGGATTACACCTCCTACGTGCTTGCGGCGACCGCTCCTGTTGGCAGTGCTGGCCTTGTCAAGGCGGCGTATGGCCATCTGGATGACTGCTTGTGCTCGACTACGAAGTCTGCGTACAAGCGCGTCTCGCTCGGATATCAGCACAACCTGAGCAAGCGCACCAACGTGTACACCAACATCAGCCAGTCAAAGGCTGATGGATTGTCGGCAGTTAATACCCTGGAGTTCGGCATGGGGCACAGCTTCTGAAGCACTCTATAGCGTAGTAATTGATTGCTGCAAACAACCGTGTCT
Organism: Herbaspirillum sp. ST 5-3; assembly: GCF_004804275.1. Classification (GTDB taxonomy): domain Bacteria; phylum Pseudomonadota; class Gammaproteobacteria; order Burkholderiales; family Burkholderiaceae_D; genus Noviherbaspirillum. The sequence continues at coordinate 11,945 of NZ_STGI01000004.1, read as the reverse complement.
TCCGTCACCAACCGTAACCGAAGACACGGTCAAGCGTGCAAAAAGCTGGGCGGTAGCTAGCGATCGAGATGCGTTATCGCCAGACGTCATGTGCAGTGCCGAGGTTCGCACCTCGATGGATTCGAGAGGTCAATCATGAAGATGAACGCAATTCAGATTGGAACGCGACTCACGGCGTCCTTTGCCGCAACCCTGGCCTTGACATCGGTAATGGGTGTGTTTGCGATTTCGCAGCTTACGGAAGTCCGGCGGGCCGCAAGTGACGTTACGGACAAGTGGATGGCAGCCGCACGGTATACCGCGGAAATGAATACCGATTCTTCAAATTTCCGAATCGCAGAGGTGCAGCACATTCTTTCGACGGAACCGGACGAGAAGGCAAAGTATGAAAAGGAAATGGCCGCCATTTCCGCTCTGCTCGACAAGAATGCCGACGGCTACGAGAAGCTCATTACTTCGTCTGAGGAAAAGAAGTTTTGGGACGAATACAAGCGCGAGAGACGCCGTTACCTCGACGAGCATGCGCGTGTGCTGAGGCTTTCACGCGCAAATGAGGCGGAAGACGCCAGAAATCTCCTGCGCTACAACTCGCAGCAGAAATACGACCGTGCGGCGGCGGCCTTGCGCCGTATCGTGGATTACAACATCCAGGGAGGTCAGGATGCCGGCGCTTACGGCACCAGGACCTTCGTTTCGGCACGGACATGGATCATTGCGGCCATGCTTGGTGCCATTGCACTGGGAGCGACACTTGCAGTTGCGATTACCCGAAGCATTTTGAAACCCTTGCGGACCGCCGTCGAAGTCGCGGAGGCGACGGCCAAGGGAGATCTCACTACGCGATTCAATACTTCCGGGCGAGACGAAGCTGCACAACTTCTTCGAGCACTGTCGCAAATGAACGACGGACTGTCTCATCTGGTTGTGGAAGTTCGAAATGGAAGCGACCTCATTGCAAAGAGCAGCAAGGAGATTGCAGCCGGCAACGCAGATTTGTCGCATCGCACTGAGGAGCAAGCAGCCAACTTGCAGCAGATAGTGTTTGCAATGGGCAGGCTGAGTGAAAGCGTTGGCGAAAACGCCGACACGGCGCAGCAGGCGAAGAAACTGTCTGCGGAAACAAGCGAGGCCGCGGCATTGGGGGATGCTGTGATGGAACATGTCGTCATCACGATGCGGCAAATTACGGATGCGAGCAGCAAGATCGGCGATATTACCGGGCTGATCGATAGCATCGCCTTCCAGACCAATATCCTCGCACTGAATGCGGCGGTGGAAGCAGCTCGGGCAGGTGAACAAGGGCGCGGATTCGGTGTCGTCGCCAGCGAGGTGCGTAGTCTTGCCCAGCGCAGCGCCCAAGCAGCCAAGGAAATCAAGGAGCTGATTGTCGATAGCAATGAGAAGGTCGACACTGGCGCACGGCAGGTGATCAATGCCAGACAGTCCATGGCAGATATTGCGGGCCAGGTCCGGCGTGTAAGCGAGCTCATCGCAACGATTAGTGAAGCATCAGCCAGGCAAGCGTCGAGCATCGCCGCGGTGAGCAGTGCCATCACATTACTTGACGGTTCGACACAGCAAAACTCTGCGCTTGTGGAGCAATCCGCAGCGGCATCTGAAAGCCTTGCCCAGCAGGGGCAGCATTTGGTCAACGCTGTCGCCGCGTTCAGGATACGGGAACCGGCCGCCGGCATGGCAACCCACAAGAAAGATCCGCCCGAGTTCGAAGTGATGCGCGAGCCGGTACAGAGAATCCGTCAAGTGAAGCGGCTCGCTCATTAGGCTGCAACGCAGAAGCGGGCCGACGAGGAAAGTGCGCATGCCGTGCGCGCACCCACCAATTTCCAGGAATTAGGGTCACCGCAGCTACTGCTCGCGGGGACGGGGAGACATCGATTGATTACAGTCATTTCACGTGTGCTGTTGGCCATACTTGCGCTATCTGCGAACCTATCCTTCGCCGAGGCTACTGTTACGTTGAAAATAGAGAGCTGGCGATACGATGACCTACCGGTATGGCGGGACAGACTCATTCCCGCTTTCGAAAGGAAACACCCGGGGATCAGGATCAAGTTCGATCCAACAGCGCCCGAGCAGTATGACAATGCGGTCGCTACAAGACTCAAGAATGGAACTGCCGGCGACCTCATTACCTGTCGTGCATTTGACAAATCGCTTCAGCTCTATCAAACGGGGCATTTGCTGGCGGTAAATGATTTGGAGGGAATGGCGAACTTCAGTCCGCTGGCAAAGGTTGCATGGTCAACGGACGACGGGAAGACGACATTCTGTGTCCCGATGGCGGCTGTCATTCACGGGTTCATCTACAACGCGGACGCATTCAGGAAGCTCGGACTGACTGCGCCGGCTACTGTGCATCAGTTTTTCTCTGTTCTGAACAAGCTCAAGTCTGATGGCACATACATTCCCTTGGCCATGGGGACGAAAGACGGTTGGGAAACCGTAACGATGGGATACCAGAATATCGGTCCTACCTACTACATGGGGGAGGCCGGTCGAAAGGCGCTGATTTCAGGTGTTGAGAAGCTGACCGATCCCCAATGGGTGGCGCCGTTTCGAGCCCTGCAAAAATGGAGGCAATTTCTGGGAGAGGGATTTGAAGCGCAAACCTACCCCGATAGCCAGAACCTGTTCACACTCGGCGCCGCAGCGATTTATCCTGCCGGCTCCTGGGAAATTGCCGATTTCGAGAAGGCTCCATTCAAGCTTGGTGCGTTTCCTCCGCCGGTTCAAAGTGCCGGTGATACCTGCTATATCAGTGATCATCCTGACATTGCGCTTGGCATCAACCCAAAATCGCCGCATGTCAAGCAAGCAAAGGTCTTTCTTGAATGGGTTGCGTCCAGCGAGTTTGCCACGCTCTACTCAAACGCGCTGCCGGGATTTTTCAGCCTCAACAAAGAGCGAATCGAACTCAGCAGCCCCTTGGCAAGAGAGTTCGCGAGCTGGCGGAGCAAATGCGAGCCCACAATTCGACCCACCTACCAGATCTTATCCCGTGGAACTCCAAATCTTGAAGACGAGTTCTGGGTCGTCACTGCCGGCGTAATTAATGGAACTCTGACTCCTGAAGCCGCAGCCGAAAGGCTACAGAGTGGCTTGATGCGGTGGTACGAACCGCAAAAGAAACACGGGCCGCGCCGTGACCGAGGAACCAATTAAAGTCGATCCGAGGACGCGGATTCCCAATCGATGCAAATAATCCATGCAAACAAGCTAAGCAACCGTGTAGGGAGTAAGTGATGAAGCGACGTCAAATCTTGCGTGCGGCATACGGTATGGCGGCATACGGTGTGCTGCCGGCCGCGATTGCCTCGACACAGACGAAGACCAACGGGAATATCGTGCTTGGACAGTCTGCGGCGTTGACCGGGCCCGCAGGCGAGTTGGGAGTGCAGTTCAGAGATGGTGCGCTCTGCCATTTTGAAAGCATCAATGCACGTGGCGGAATCGGCGGCAGAAAAATTGAACTGCGAACGCTGGATGACGGATACGATCCGGAACGATGCGCCGCAAACACACGCCGCCTGATTGACGAAGGTGTATTCGCCTTGTTCGGGTATGTCGGAACCGCAACGAGCATGGCGGCGTTGCGCTATGCGAATGAATCACAGAAGCTGTTTTTTGCGCCATTTTCTGGCTCGGAAGCATTACGCATTCCGTTCAGTCCGTACGTTTTTCACATTCGCGCGTCATATGTCGATGAGACGACGGCAATTGTCAATCATTTAACGACGGTGGGAATCAAGCGGATTGCGGTTTTCTATCAGAATGACAGCGAGGGGAAAGCTGGGCTTCTTGGTGTGGGACGCGCTCTCAAGCTCAGGTATTTGTCGCCGACTGGTATTGGTAAAGTGGAGCGAAACTCGGATGATGTCGAGGCCGCTGTTCGATCAATATTGGCGAGCAAACCTGACGCCATCGTGCAAATCGCAGCGTATCACTCGTGCGCGGCATTCATTCGGGCTGCGCGAAAGGCCGGGTATCAGGGAATGTTCTGCGACATTTCTTCCGTAGGCACACAATCTCTCATTCGAGAACTGCCGGAAGCATCGCGCGGTGTAATGGTCAGCCAGGTAATGCCCTATCCATTTGCGGCGACAACCCCCATCGCAAAGGAATACCTCGCGACGGGTAAGGCTGTCTTGAAGGAAAAATTCGAACCGAGTTACAGCAGCATCGAGGGATACGTCGCAGCCAGAACAATCGTTGAGGCGATGCGAAAAGCGCCCGAAAATCTCTCGCAAGCGGGTGTAATTGCTGCCCTTGAGTCTCTTGCCGATTTTGATCTCGGAGGCTTCAACGTAAGCTTCGGGCCGAAAAGACACTCAGCGTCAAGAATGGTAGACCTGACCCTACTCACGTCGGACGGAAAAATAAGGCACTGATTCCGGCGCCATCGATTCAGTCTCTTTGCAAGGAGATTCCATGCGTGCAAAGTCTGCCCGAACAAGTATTGTCGACTCATATCGTGCCGGCCTGTTTCTTGGGGAGGCCTTAAGCGAGATCAGGCCGGAAATTGTATTTCTGTTCGCTACTGTCCAGTATGACGATATGGGGCAGTTCATGGATGGACTGTACGATGGCCTCGACGATCACGGAACGCGCGTGATCGGGGCGACAGGTGACGGCATCTACGAGTGGCAAGGCGCGAGCGAGGTCGGGGCTGCCGCACTCGGAATCGCCAGCGATGGAAAGCTTGAATGGTATGTTGAAAGCGGACATGGAGTCGCGGGTGACCCAGAACGCGCCGTGCACAGTGCATTGTTCAAATTGGAGCTGGCACTGGACGGTCGAAAGCCCGCCTTTTACTACATCGTATCGGATTCCCTCGCGGACGGAAGCAGCATCGAATCGGTCATCCGAGATGAAATCAACGTTCCGGTCATTGGTGGGATGGCAGGGCACGACAACAGCAATCTGGCGCGCGGCTATCAGTTCAGGGACCGTAAAGTCATGCGCGATTCGGTTGTGCTGTTGGCCGTTGCGGGCGAGATTCCATTTGAAGTGTATGCCTTCAATTCCTTTGTTCCGACTGGTGAGAACGGTGTGATTAATGAAGCTGGCGGGAAAATTGTTCATCGAATTGCGGGCGTTGACGCAGTAAGTTTCATTGAAAACGCGATGGGAAAGCCGATAATGCCGGCGGACCAGGGCATTGCATTGATGACTACTGTTCCGCAGTATCCTGGTGAGAAGCGGCTCCGGGCCTTCGAGCAGGATTACCTCTCCGACGGCGCGTTGATGCTTCGGGGCAGCATCGCCGCCGGCGAAACAGTTCAGGTCTGCGTCACGCGGCCCGATGACATGAGGCTGGAGATGCAGTCGCTGGCAGCGTGCCTCAGTGAATGTCGATTTGAACCTCTCGCCGCCCTCGTTGTGAGCTGCGCGGGGCGGAAGTGGCTCGCTGGCGGGAACATAGAACTTGAACTAGAAGAGCTCACGTGCGCTTTGAAGAGACCGATTCCGTTGGCGGGGTTCCCCGGTTTCGGAGAGTTCTCCCCACTCTGTCACCACGGCCAACTCACTCGCAATCTATTCCACAACATGACCTTCGTATTGCTGTTGCTTGGCAAATAGGCGATGCGATTATTATCCACAATCGAGCCCGCGCCGGATGGCTTTAGCCTCGCAGTTCCGAGCAAACGACTTTTGCTTAACGGTCCGATTGTTATCTTGGCTCGAAGCCTGGACGAGGTGCTGGTCTCTCTGGGAGACTCTGCAGATGACTTCGCCGGCATTGTCGTCACGCCGGGAGAATGCGTTCAGATCGCACAGTTCTCATCCCTCGCATGGCGACTTTCTGTGCCGGAAAAGGATCTGCGTCTGATTCCATCGTTCGCAACATGCTGGTTCGCAGCGATATCTGCCGCAGACACATCAACGCAACAGGCAGTGGCAGCAGAATTCAAGGCTCAACGCCTGGGCCGAGAGCTGGAGATGACGCGCCGCGATTACAACCGGCTGACCTTGCGATTGAGCGATCAAATTCACGAACTTCGTGCAGCAAGAGATGCTCTGCACGCGTTGAATGATCAACTTGAACTTCGAGTAAAGCAGCGTACAGGCGAACTTGCCGAGGCAAATGCTCTGCTTTCCCGCACCATAGGCGAGTTGAAAACCGCGCAGAATGAACTTGTTCGGAAGGAGCAGCTTGCCGGCCTTGGCGCTCTGGTGGCAGGAGTTGCACACGAACTCAATACACCTATCGGAAATGCGTTGACGGTAGCAACGACGCTTGCCCATGAAGCCGATAGTCTGAAGAGCCAGTATACAGCAGGCGGCTTGAAACGCAGTACGCTGGAAGATTATCTCGATACGGCATGCGACATCGCGCAAATTCTCGAACGCAATCTTGTTCGTGCAGCCGATATCGTTGGCCATTTCAAACAACTCTCTGTCGACAGGGTGAATGAGAGTCGTCGCAAATTCTTATTGAAGGATGTCATTTCAGACACGCTGTTGGCAATGGCCCCGACGCTACGGCGTACTCCCTACGCGGTGGTCGTCGAGCAGACTGAGCCAATAGAAATGCACAGCCATCCTGGGGCGATAAGCCAGATACTTACCAACCTCATCAGCAACGCCCTTGTTCATGCTTTTGAAGGGCGAACTGCGGGAGCAATCAAGATACATGTCGCAGCGAGAGGCAGGGAGCACGTCATCTTGTCGCTCGCCGATGATGGAATCGGCATACCGGTCGACAAACGCAATCATGTCTTCGACCCGTTTTTTACAACGAAGTTGGGGCAGGGGGGCTCGGGGCTTGGTTTGTATATCGTGTACACGCAAGTCTATAAGCTGCTTGGCGGGCATCTCGAACTGAGTAGCGAGGAGGGGAAAGGCACCACCTTTTTTCTGGATTTGCCGCGCTTCGCACCCCTTCCTTGCAATGATGGCGAGCGTGGAATCGGCGTGCTGCAAGAATCGTATTAGTTTCCGCGCGGCCAGCACCACATATTATGAAGGCGTCTGCGATACTGATTTCATACAAGGAAAGAAGTGGGTGGAGGGAAACAAAATGTACTGCCCGAACGTCATGAACATCGGATGAAGACAAACCGAAACAGCTTGTCTCCTAGGGTGAAGGCAACGCGGCATGACGCCGACTTGCAGAGCCTTTTGGTCCTGGGTGCGACGCACCCAGGATTTTTTCAATCAGATCCGTTGGGCTCAATTTTGTTGATGCACCGCCTGCCCGGGAAAATACCTAAACACGTTAGAGTCACTCCATGAGCAACGCCTCGAAGTCCTTGTCTGGACTTTCTCTCGACATGATCATCTTCGGCGGTGCCGGTGACTTGGCTGTACGCAAGCTGCTGCCTGCACTTTATATGGCCCATTTGCACGGCAATCTTCCGCGCGATACACGCATTATTGGGCTTGGCCGTCATGAATTCAGCCGCTCCGATTATCTCGCCTTCGTCGAAATTCAGTCGCGTCCGTTCGTATCCCCTGATAACTTTGGCGCCGACGCCTGGTCCGGCTTTCTAGAGCTGCTCGATTACATCTGCATCGATGTCATGAAAGACCGCGATTTCTCGGCGCTTGCAGATAGAACCCGCAAGGAAGCTGAACGCGTGTTCTATCTCGCAACGGCGCCATCGTTGTTTACGACCATTTGCAACAAGATAGCTGCATCCGGCTTGGTTGACCGCAATAGTCGGGTGGTTCTCGAAAAGCCCTTGGGACGTGATTTATCCTCGGCAACAGAAATCAATGATGCCGTTGGTGTGCATTTCAAGGAAGAGCAGATCTACCGCATTGACCACTATCTGGGCAAGGAGACAGTGCAGAACCTGATGGTTTTACGCTTTGGGAATTCGATTCTCGAACCGATCTGGCGCGCGCCGAATATTTCAAGTGTTCAGATCACCGTGGCGGAGACGGTGGGTGTCGGTAGTCGCGCCGGCTTCTACGATAGCGCTGGCGCGATGCGCGACATGGTGCAGAACCATTTGCTCCAACTCCTATGCATCATCGCAATGGAGCCTCCTGTCTCATTGTCGCCCAATGGTGTGCGCGACGAGAAGTTGAAGGTGCTCCGTTCCTTGCGTCGCATGACCGTGGCTGACATCGCCCGCGACACTGTACGCGGCCGGTACATACGAGGGGCGGTTGGGAGCGAAGCAGTAAAGGGATACCTCGAGGAGGAAGAGGTGCCGCAGGATAGCACCACCGAGACATTCGTTGCCTTGCGCGCGTATGTCGACACATGGCGCTGGGCGAAGATTCCATTCTTCCTTCGCACTGGAAAACGAATGCCGAAGCGATCGTCGCGGATTGTAGTCGAATTCACCAACCCGCCGTTTTCCATCTTTCCCGATGCATCCCATGGTGTCGCAAACCGCCTCGTGATCGAATTGCAGCCGGAAGAGGCTATCCGCTTGCAGATCATGGCGAAACAACCGGGTAGCGGCATGAGCATGCGCCCGGTCACGCTAAACCTCGACCTGCAATCCGCTTTTCCTCAACGAAGGGCAGAGGCATATGAGCGCCTGTTGATCGATGTTATTCGTGGCCGACTTACGCATTTCATGCGCCGCGACGAACTTGAGGCGGCGTGGGAATGGGTAGAGCCGATTATCGACGGCTGGGCGAGGCTTGGCGAGAATCCGCATTCATATGCTGCGGGAAGCTGGGGACCGAGTGCGGCCTCCGCCTTGCTCGCACGCGACGGTTTCGTATGGCATGAATAATCAGACTCCGATCTGTTTTTGCACCTCTTCTTCGAGGCACGGTATTACGGGGTAGCAGTAATCACTTAATTTTTTTGCACCTTGATCTTGAAACGTTTCGGCCAGATATGCAACTCCTTGACCTCGGCAACGACAATCGCCTGCAATACGATATTCGGCAACTAGGCCGGATACTAGACGAGACGATTCGTGAACAAGAAGGTGACGATGTCTACCATCTGATTGAAAACGTCCGCCAAGCGGCAATCCGATTCCAGCGTGACGAAAACCAGGCGGCGCACCGAGAGCTGAAAGAAATCGTGTGTTCATTGTCGCCTGGGGAAGCAGCGCATGTATTGCGTGCGTTCAGCTACTTTTTACTCCTTGCCAATATGGCGGAAGACCAGCATCAACTCCGTTGTGAACGGGCTGATCGCATCGTCGGCTCGGCGCCTAAGGCAGGGAGTCTGTCGCATGCAGTGACTGGCGTACTTGAATCTGGTGCGCAGCCGTCTGATCTGTGGGAATTTTTCAGGCACGCGTTGGTAAGCCCCGTGCTCACAGCCCATCCAACCGAGATACAGCGCAAAAGCATTCTCAACTGCCGTATGGCGATCGCGCAGTTACTCAACGAGCGCGACCGCGTCCAGCAGACGCCGGAAGAGTCGTCGGAGAACGAGGGCGCATTGCGTCGTGCAATTCTCACTCTTTGGCAAACGCATATGCTGCGCAGGGCAAAGCTATCGGTCATCGATGAAGTTGAAAATGGACTGGCTTATTACGACTACACGATGCTGCGTGAAGTGCCGCGTCTGTATGCGCACCTGGAGGACCTGTTAGCGCCGCGCTTGGCTTCGCCCAAGCTAGCTGCCCTTCCCAGCTTCCTGACAATTGGCAGTTGGATCGGCGGCGACCGAGACGGCAACCCCTTTGTGACCGCGGAAGTCCTGGAGCAGACCTTGAAGATGCAATGCGAAAGGGCATTGAGCTTCTACCTGGATGAAGTGCATATTCTTGCTTCGCAGTTGTCGATCGCTAAAGCCGAAGGGGAATGTTCGGAAGAGCTTCTGGAAATGGCGAATCGATCCCCCGATACATCGCCTCACCGTGCTGGCGAACCATACCGCCGCGCGATGGCGGGAATACATGCGCGATTGTTTGCTACTTTTCATGCCATGACCGGCGGACGGCCGACGCGCCATTCTGCGGCAGAAGCCCGACGGTATGACAATGCAGCCGAGTTAATGCACGATTTGGACGTCGTGCACCATTCGCTAACGATCAACGGATCCGCCATTCTTGCTCGCGGACGCTTGCGGTACTTGCGGCGCGCGGTAGATGTATTCGGATTCTGTCTTTCGTCTGTCGACTTGCGTCAGAATGCCGATGTGCACGAGCGCGTCGTAGCGGAATTGCTGCGCACGTCCGGCGTCCATGTTGATTATCTATCTCTCGACGAGTCGGACCGTGTCGCGCTGCTGCTCGGGGAGCTTGCCTCATCTCGACCACTCGTTTCGCCGCATCTGCTGTATTCCGACGAATGCGCGTCTGAGCTCGCGGTCTTTCATGCGGCGCGATACGCCCACGTCCGGTACGGAGCGGGTGCGATCAAAAACTACATCATCTCCAAGGCTGCGTCGGTATCGGATATCCTCGAAGTTGCGACCCTGCTCAAGGAGGCAGGTTTGTATCGTCCGGCCGAGCGCAAGCTTGATATCAACGTCGTCCCCTTGTTTGAAACCATTGAAGACTTGCGCAGGGGCGCATCTGTCATGGACGCACTATTTGCGATACCCGAGTACAAGCAGTTCCTGCGATCCCGTGGGGAAATCCAGGAAGTCATGCTCGGTTACTCGGATAGTAACAAGGATGGCGGGTTCCTGACCTCGAACTGGGAGCTATATAAGGCGGAGTCCGAATTCGTTCGTGTTTTCGCCAAGCATCAGATACGGTTACGTCTGTTCCATGGTCGTGGCGGGTCGGTGGGGCGCGGCGGCGGCTCGAGCTACGATGCTATCCTCGCGCAACCCGCGGGGTCCGTGCAAGGACAGTTTCGCCTGACCGAACAGGGTGAAGTGATTACAGCCAAGTATGCCAATCCGGAAGTGGGAAGGCGCAACCTCGAGGTACTGATCGCAGCCACGCTCGAAGCGAGTTTCCAAGCGGGCAGCGCGCCGGCGCCGGAGTTCCTGGCGGCTCTCGAACGCATGTCCGAAGTCGCATTTCGCGCATATCGCGGCCTAGTTTATGAAACAGATGGATTTGAGAGCTATTTCTGGGAGTCCACTGTCATATCGGAAATCGCGAGTCTTAATATCGGCAGCCGCCCGGCATCACGCAAGAAGACGACAGCAATAGAAGATTTGCGTGCCATTCCCTGGGTGCTTAGTTGGTCGCAATGCCGCGTCATGCTTCCCGGGTGGTTCGGTTTTGGGTCGTCCGTGCGCGTCTACCTCTCGGAAGAGTCCGAGAAGGGCCGGGCGCTGCTGCAGCGGATGTACAGGGAGTGGCCATTCTTCCGGACGCTGCTCTCGAACATGGATATGGCGCTTGCGAAAGCAGATATGGCGATCGCCGGCAGTTATGCATCGCTGGTCTCAAACGAGGCCTTGCGCAAGACGATTTACGCACGCATTAAGCACGAATATGACTTGACTGTCACGGCATTGGCGTTAATTACCGAACAGACGGATCCGGAGCATTCCTCTCGTTTTGTGAATTATGCCGTCCGCAGTCGCCTGCCCTACATCGATCCGCTTAACCTTGTGCAGGTCGAACTGCTCCGGCGCTTCCGCGATGGTCAGACGGATGACAGCGTTCGGACCGGCATCCATCTCTCCATCAACGGTGTTGCCGCCGGACTGCGCAACACCGGTTGAGTGCTTGTCACGGCCCCGATGCGATGATGGCAAGCTGCCTGGATGCCTGCCCTTATCCTTACTTCGCAATTGTCGGTTTTTTAATAAATTGTTTTCTTTCAGTTTTGGATAAAAGAAGTGTTGCGTTGCGCCGAAGGCTTTGCTATAGTTCGGCTCCCGTCGCGAAACGCGAACAAGAAAACTCTGCAAATTGAGGGTTTTTCCGAGTCGAGACAGGGGCTACCGTTCAACACGGTTCGCTTTCAAACACAGCGCTTTGAAAGTGATGTGCAGCCTGCAGAGGTTGTGCGGGCGGAACGAGTTCTTTAAAAAGTAACAGCCGATAAGTGTGGGCGCTTGGTGGAAGGTGCGGCGGCGAGGAATCGCT
>NZ_STGI01000039.1 GCF_004804275.1 Herbaspirillum sp. ST 5-3 | reverse complement strand
CGCATCGCGCGGCTCACCTCATGCACGGTCTCCACCAGCACCGTCACCGCTTCCGGCGGCGTGTACTGCGAAATGCCGTGCCCGAGGTTGAACACATGCCCGCTGCCCGCCGCCGGCTTGCCAAAGGATTCCAGCACCTTGGTCACCTCCGCGCGGATCTGCTGCAGCCCCGCGAACAGCACGTTCGGATCCAGGTTGCCTTGCAGCGCCACCTTGTGGCCCACCAGCGCACGCGCCTTCGCCAGGTTCACCGTCCAGTCCACACCCACCGCATCGGCGCCGATGTCGGCCAGCTCTTCCAGCCACAATCCGCCGCCCTTGGTGAACACGATGGCCGGAATGCGCACGCCGTCCTTCTCGTGCTGCAGCTGGCTGACCACCTCGCGCATGTAGGCCAGCGAGAATTGCTGGTACACGCCGTCGGCCAGTGCGCCGCCCCAGGTGTCGAAAATCATCACGGCCTGCGCGCCGGCATCGATCTGCGCGTTCAGGTAGGACGCGACCGCCTGCGCATTGGTCTTGAGGATGTGGTGCATCAGGTCGGGACGGTCGTACAGCATGGCCTTGACGGTACGGAAGTCGTCCGAACCGCCGCCTTCGACCATGTAGCAGGCCAGCGTCCAGGGGCTGCCGGAAAAGCCGATCAGCGGCACGCGGCCCTGCAGTTCGGTGCGAATCCGGGTGACGGCGTCGAACACGTATTGCAGTTCTTCCAGCGCCGGGGCGCGCAGGGCCAGCACCGCCTTTTCGTCGCGCAGGGGCCGCTCGAATTTCGGGCCTTCGCCTTCGGCGAAATACAGCCCCAGGCCCATGGCGTCGGGCACGGTCAGGATGTCGGAGAACAGGATGGCGGCATCGAGCGCGTAGCGGTCCAGCGGCTGCAGCGTGACTTCGGTGGCGAACTCGGGATTCTTGGCCAGCCCGAGGAAGGAGCCGGCGCGCTTGCGCGTGGCGCAGTATTCGGGCAGGTAGCGTCCTGCCTGGCGCATGAGCCACAGCGGCGTGTA
>NZ_STGI01000038.1 GCF_004804275.1 Herbaspirillum sp. ST 5-3 | reverse complement strand
TCCGCATACTCCACCCGCAAGCCGTCGATCGTGACGATGTTCTGTGCTTCCGGGAAGCGCGCCTCCTGCTGCAGCTTGCCGATCAGCGCCACGTTCTCGCCTTCGGCCAGGTGCAGATGCAGTTCCGGCGTGCTCGACGCCTGCGGCAGCGCATTGAGCACCGCCGACGGATCGGCCATCCTGCTCAGCAATTCCAGCAGCCGCGCGCCGGCATACAGTCCGTCGTCGAAGCCGTACCAGCGGTCCTTGAAGAAGATGTGGCCGCTCATCTCGCCGCCCAGCGGCGCACCCGTCTCGCGCATCTTGGCCTTGACCAGCGAATGCCCGGTCTTCCACATCAGCGGCTTGCCGCCATGCTTTTCGACCCAGGGCGCGATGTGCCGCGTGCATTTGACGTCGTACAGGATGGCCTCGCCCGGGTGACGCGTGAGCACGTCCTGCGCGAACAGCATCAGTTGCCGGTCCGGATAAATGATCTGACCGTCCTTGGTCACCACGCCGAGGCGGTCGCCGTCGCCATCGAAGGCCAGCCCGATCTCGGCATCGGTCTCTTTCAGGCAGCGGATCAGGTCCTGCAGGTTTTCCGGGTGGGCGGGGTCGGGATGGTGGTTGGGGAAGTTGCCGTCGACTTCGCAGAACAGTTCGATCACTTCGCAACCCATGCCCCGGTACAACTCGCCGGCGAAGGCGCCGGCCACGCCGTTGCCGCAGTCGACGGCGATCTTCATCGGACGCGCGACCTTGACGTCACCGGTGATGCGCTCGAGATAAGCTTGCCTGATGTCGTGGGTGCGGTAGTTGCCGTTGCCGCTGGCGAAGTCGCCCTTGACGATGGTGCGGTACAGGTCCTGGATGGCGTCGCCGTATATGGCTTCGCCGGAGAGCACCATCTTGAAGCCGTTGTAGTCGGGCGGATTGTGGCTGCCGGTGACCATGATGCCGGACTGGGCGTCGAGCACGTGGGTGGCGAAGTAGAGCATGGGGGTGGCAACCACGCCGAGGTCGATCACGTCGATGCCGGCGCGGCGCAGTCCGGAGGCCAGTGCCTCGGCCAGCTCGGGGCCGGACAGGCGGCCGTCGCGGCCGATGACGACGGTTTGTTCACCCTTGATGCGGGCGGCGGTGCCGAAGGCCTGGCCGATCTGGCGGGCGATGCCGATGTCCAGTGTCTTGCCCACGATGCCGCGGATATCGTATGCCTTGAAAATGCT
>NZ_STGI01000037.1 GCF_004804275.1 Herbaspirillum sp. ST 5-3 | reverse complement strand
TGAAGTAGCCCCCTGAATCTCCGGACCATTGGTATTCCTTAAAATTACGACTAGGAATACTTCTATGGATATGCCTATGCCTTCAGGAAGAAATCAGGAAGTGGAAGTCATTACCGGGGTTCAGCGGCGAAGACGCTGGACCCCGGAACAAAAGCTGGAATGGGTCAGGCGAACGATGGAACCAGGCATGTCGGTTTCCCTGGTAGCCCGGGAAGCGGGTATCACCGCCAGTCAGCTGTTCCAGTGGCGCAAAGCCTATACCGAGGGCTCCTTGGTGGCCGTGGGAGCCAACGAGCCAGTGGTGCCGGCCTCGGAACTGCAAGAGGCGATGCGACGTATTAAGCAGCTCGAAGCCGCGCTGGGACGCAAGACCCTGGAGAATGAAATCCTCAAGGAAGCGGTCGATTTCGCCAAATCAAAAAAGTGGATTGCGCGCTCGCCGCTGTTGCCCGGGGAAGAGCAATGAGGCTGGTCTGCTCAACCCTTGGCGTGGCGCGCAGCCATCTCGTGGCACTGCAGAACCGTCCTGCTGACTGGACTGACCGCCGTACCGCGCGCAGTCGCGGCGATGACGAGTCACTTCTGGACGACATTCGTCAGGTTGTTCATGGCCAGGCCACTTATGGCTATCGCCGAGTGTGGGCGGTACTGCGATACCAACTCGGATGTGGCGCCAATCATAAGGCTGTCTATCGCGTCATGCGCGACCACGGATTGCTGCTGTACCGGCACGGAAGTCGGCCCGTATCGACGCGCAAGCATGACGGCAAGGTGGCAGTCGATGCCAGCAACAAGCGTTGGTGCTCGGACGGCTTTGAAGTCGCCTGTGACAATGGCGAGCGGGTGCGCGTTGCCTTTGCACTGGATTGCTGCGACCGGGAAGTGATGAGTTGGGTGGCGACCACCAAGGGTATTGATGCCGGACTCGTTGGTGACTTGATGATGCAGGCCGTCGAATACCGGTTTGGCGCCAACAGCACGGTGCCGAACGAAATCGAATGGCTGTCCGATAACGGCAGTTGTTATACCGCTGCCGAAACCCGTTCATTTGCCCGTAGCCTGGGACTCAAGCCGGTGACAACGCCAGTTCATAGCCCGCAGAGTAACGGCATGGCCGAGAGTTTCGTGAAGACCATCAAGCGTGACTATGCCAGCCTGGCACTGCGTCCAGACGCCAGGGCAGTCATACGGCAACTGCATGGCTGGTTTGAACATTACAATACGAGGCATCCGCACAGCGCATTGAAGTATCTGCCGCCACGGACGTTTCGAGAGAAACAGGCTTTAAATAACTAATGCCGGTGGTACGGGAATACAGGGGCGAAACCA
>NZ_STGI01000036.1 GCF_004804275.1 Herbaspirillum sp. ST 5-3 | reverse complement strand
CCAGTCGGCACCATCATCAATGCCGTTAATTCCATCAGTGATGCCAAGTGGCTTCGCTGCGATGGATCGGATAAAAATCGCGCCGACTATCCGGACTTGTCGGCGCTGTTCCCCGCTAACGTGTTCACCGCAACAGCGCGGACACTCGCAGCAACGCCAAACAATAAACAGGCGATTGCGGCAGACTCTACCTATTTTGTCGCTGGTGCGGCATCTGGCACTACAGCGATGCAGTATTCAACGGATGGCGCAACGTGGTCACAGACGTCGCTCGTCACTCCTGCCTCTACGGTAGTAAATAGTCTCATTTACGCCGGATCGCGCTTCATCGCGGGCGTGTCAGGATCGGCGCAACCGCTTGTTGCGGCCAATCCAGCATCAACTTGGACAGTGACGACTGGTGGGACAACTACAACGCTTTCGCAGGGGCTGGCGTATGCCTCTTCGCTGGCGCAGACTTTGCTGATCCCTGATGCTGCGGGAACCTCCGTCTATACGCTGGCCGATGGGGCGACAGCGTGGACCGCTCAAACGGTCCCGAGCACTACAAAATATGGCGGCTGCTGGACGGGGCAAAAATACATTGTGTTGTCATCGCTCGGGTTGCTTGCCAGTAGCGACGGAGTGACATGGGCGCTGACATATCCCACGTCAATCCAACAGTCTTCCTTCGCAACTTCTTCTATTGCTTCAGACGGGAACGGCACGGTCGTTATTTTTTACAGTAGCGGCGCGTCTGCCAAGGGAAGCGCCATTCTTGTATCAAGCGATCATGGTGCGACATGGACACAAATTCTCACCCCTGCCGAGTTTCTTGCCCTGTCCGGTGTGTTGGCTGTCACATACATCAACGGCAAGTTCTTCATAACCTGCCAAAACGAGTTCATCTTGGTATCCGACTCGACCGGGCTGAAATGGAGTGCCGAGCCTTTAGGGATGCGAGGAATTGCCAAACTGCCTGTGCGCAGCATAGCGTATAAAGCAGGTGTTTATCTTGCTCTTCAGAATGGCGGTAACACTAGCGCATTGAGCGCTACGGAGAACACCGCAAAATTCCGTCTACCGGCTTCGCAACTGCGTGAATATGCCAGCAGCTCCCCAGTCATGTCGCTCTCCGGTCAAGAATACATCAAGGCGAAAAAATGACATATTCCTTCGATAGCCACGGCTGGCTAACAGCCGCCACCATTCCCGGTCGTTCTACGGAGATTGCCCCTCCTGCGCATGATACAACCCCGATTGTTGGCCGTGACTGGCCGAACTTTACGGGGATCGAATGGATCACGGTTCCGTACGTCGCGCCTATTGCGGCAGTTCCAGATGTCGCGGAAAGCGAAACGG
>NZ_STGI01000035.1 GCF_004804275.1 Herbaspirillum sp. ST 5-3 | reverse complement strand
CCAGTGTGAAAGTAGGTAATCGTCAGGCTTGTGTTACCCAGAAAGCCCCAGCTCCATGAGTTGGGGCTTTTTGCTTTCTGCACCCTCCCGCCAAATACGCCGCACAGCAGCCTGCCTGCGAACTGGGATGCTCGGTCAATACCGTGCGCAAATATTTGAACAGAGATGCGCCGCCTGCCTATCAGGAGCGCGTGTGCCGTGAATTGAAGATCGCGCCATTCGCCGCCTATCTTCAACAGTGCGTGGCCGCTGCAGCGCCTGACTGGATCCCGGCAACGGTGCTCTGGCGCGAGATCCGGGACAAGGGCTTCGATGGCGGCGAACGCACCGTGCGCAACTTTGTTGCCACCCTGCGCCCGGTGCGCTCGCCCGATCCGCTGGTGCGCTTCGAGACGGCCGCTGGTGATCAGATGCAAGTCGACTGGATCGAGTTCAGGCGCCGCAAGGGCGCGAGCCTGTTCGCCTTCGTCGCCACGCTTGGCTACAGCCGCGCCAGCTATGTCGAGTTCGTGGCTGACATGCGGCTCGATACGCTGCTCGCCTGTCACGCCAACTGTTTCGTCTGGTTCGGCGGCGTGCCGCGCCGCGCGCTCTACGACAATATGAAGACCGTGGTCATCGAGCGCGATGCCTATGGCCCGAAACAGCATCGGTTCCAGCCAGGCTTTTTGGACTTCGCCGGGCATTACGGATTCCGGCCGGAACTATGCCGGCCTTACCGGGCCAAGACCAAGGGCAAGGTCGAGCGCATGAATGGCTATATTCGGCGCAGCTTCTATGTGCCGCTGGTGGCCAGACTCAAGTCGGTCGGCCTTGAGCTCGATGTGGTCACCGCCAATACCGAGGTCTGGCGCTGGCTGCGGGACGTTGCCGATGTTCGCTGCCATGGCACCACAAAACTGCAACCCGGCGCCCAGTTGATCGTCGAACGACCGTCGTTGCAACGCCTGCCGCCACCGTATCCGGCATTGATCAAGCCGGCGCTGCCGGCAAGCGGGAAGGAGTTGCGCGAACGGTTTCATGATTGGCTCGCGCCACTGCAGCACCCGCTGTCGGTCTATGACCGGGTGATGGGAGTGGCCGCATGAACATCGCCCACGAACGCGTTGCCGAACTGTGCGCCCAGCTCAAGCTGACAACCGTTGCCGATGTCTTGCCCCATCTGGCACAAAAGGCGATCACCGACGACATCAGCCTGACTGAATTCCTGGAGTCCGTGCTGAAGGCTGAGCAGACGGCGCGCCTGTCCCGGCAACGCACCACGCTCACCCGACTGGCCAGCTTCCCGGCTGAAGTAGCCCCCTGAATCTCCGGACCATTGGTATTCCTTAAAATTACGACTAGGAATACTTCTATGGATATGCCTA
>NZ_STGI01000034.1 GCF_004804275.1 Herbaspirillum sp. ST 5-3 | reverse complement strand
CTAAGAGCCTTACATGGACGCCGCCGTTTGCCAAGTAAAAACCGCATGATCCAAACAGAATAGAGATTGCGAACTTACATCCGGCCTTCGATTGCGGCATCGCCGCTGGCCTCTATGGGATTCGCTGACGGCAGCCCTATTTGATCGCCGAGCTTGATGCTCATGGTTCTTATCGGGTTGATGCCGTCCCGGTCTTACCTGTTTGCCATCACTTGTTTCTTACCTGCGCAACCTGTTGACGTGCCGCACTATGCTCCTGCTATCGTGAATCAAGCCGGTCTGACTTCTTTGCCGGCCACGGCACAGAAGTCAGACCGGAATTCCCGGTTGTGGACCAGCATTGCCCAAATAATGCGCGCCGTCTTGTTGGCTTGCGCTACGCACGCGACATTTGCATTTCGTCGGCCGGCCAGCTGCGTCAGCCAACTGCTGCTACGCTCAGGCTTGTTCATCGTGTGATACAACACTGCCCGGGCGCCATGCACCAACAGGCGCCGCAGATAACCATCGCCGCGCTTGCTGATGCCTTGCAGGCGCTCCTTGCCACCGCTGGAATGCTGCTTAGGCACGAGGCCGAGGAAGGCTGCGAGTTGTCGCCCATTTTTGAACGTGTGAATCGTGTCGCCTACAGTTGCCTCCAGTGCCGTTGCCGTGATCGGCCCGATTCCCGGCACCTGTTCCAGGCGGCGGCATACGCTCGATTGCCGGGAGAGTTGTCGCACCTCGTTGTCGATTTCCTGTACCTGCCGGTCCAGCTCCAGCAAGTGCGACAGCAGCCGTTGCCCCAGAGTGCGCATCAAGGTGGGCAAGTCGTTCATCTCGTCGGCCAGCACGCCTTTGACCTCCTGCATCAACCGGGCCAAGCCTTGCGGAAGAATCAAACCGAATTCGGCTAACAAGCCGCGCAACTGATTGGCTTGGGCCGTGCGCGCCCTGATGAAGCCATCCCGGGCCCGATGCAGCGCCAGGACCGCCTGCGTTTGCGGTGTCTTGACAGCGACGAATCGCATGCTGGGGCGAGTGGCTGCTTCGCAAATCGCCGCCGCATCGGCAGCATCATGTTTGTTTCCCTTGACATACGGTTTGACGAATTGGGGCGCGATCAGCTTGACCGTGTGCCCGAGCGATCCCAGCTTGCGCGCCCAGTAGTGTGCGCTGCCGCAGGCTTCCATTGCCACTACGCACGGCTGCAAACGCGCAAAGAACGGCACCATTTGTTCTCGCCGCAATGTCTTGCGCAATACCGCCTTGCCGTGACGGTCTGCGCCATGCACTGCAAATACCCGCTTTGCCAGATCCACACCAATCGTCGTAATATCCATGATGGACTCCTCGCCTCAAGTGGTTGGTCAACACTTCCACTTTGGCACATCGATGCCGTCGGCGCAGGAGTCCCCCTCCATTGCCTGCCCGAGAAGGCGGCGTCCATACCATTTG
>NZ_STGI01000033.1 GCF_004804275.1 Herbaspirillum sp. ST 5-3 | reverse complement strand
GCGTGGGGCGAAGTGAGTACCGAAATTGAAGAACTGATCCGGAGGGCAGAAGCATGAACGCGCTGGCCCTCGAATTGAAAGACGTGCGCAAGAGTTTCGGCAAGTCCGAAATCATCCGCGGCGCCAATCTCAAAGTCCCGAAAGGGGAACGATTCGCCATCATTGGTCCGAACGGCGCCGGCAAATCGACCTTGTTCAACCTGATTTCGGGGCGTTTCCCGCTCAGTTCGGGCGATGTGCTGCTGAACGGCGAAAGCATCGTCGGCTTGCGTCCGTTCGAAATCAACCGGCGCGGCCTGTCGCGCAGTTTTCAGATCACCAACATCTTTCATCACCTGTCGGTATACGAGAATCTGCGCTGCGCCGTGCTGTGGTCGCTCGGCTACAAGTACTCTTTCTGGCATCGGCTCAACGGGCTCAAGGATGCGCATGAGCGCGCGGAACAGGTGCTGGAGCAGATTGGCCTGAAGCGCCGAAGGGACTCGCTGGCTGGGCTGTTGACGTATGCGGAGCAGCGCGCACTGGAAATCGGCATCACGATTGCAGGGGGCGCAGAAGTCATTCTGCTGGACGAGCCGACTGCCGGCATGAGTCGTTCTGAAACGGACGCTGCGGTCGAACTGATCCGCAAGGTCACGGTGGGAAAAACGCTGCTGATGGTGGAGCACGACATGAGCGTGGTGTTCGGTCTGGCCGACAAGATTGCGGTGGTGGTCTACGGCGAAGTGATCGCCTGCGATACACCGACCAACATTCGCGCCAATCAGAAAGTTCAGGAAGCGTATTTGGGCGGCCACGCGCCGGCGGAGGCGGCATAAATGGCATTACTTGAAATCAGAAATCTGCATGCGTTCTATGGCAAGAGCCATGTCCTGCACGGCGTCGACATGCATGTCGGCGAAGGGGAAATTGTCAGCCTGCTGGGGCGTAACGGTGTAGGCCGTTCGACCACTGTCAAGGCATCAATGGGACAAGTCGACGTGACCGGATCGATCCGCTTCAAGGGCGAGGAGATCACCGGTTTGAAATCCTTCGAAATCGCGCACAAGGGACTCGGTTACGTTCCGGAGAACCGCGATATCTTTCCGACGCTGACGGTGGAGCAGAACCTGATGCTGGGCGAAAAGAAAGCGAAGGGTTCGAAGAAGAGCGCGCGCTGGACGATGGAGGACATGTACAAGATGTTCCCGCGCCTGAAGGAGCGGCAAAACACGGCGGCCGGCGTGTTGTCCGGCGGCGAGCAGCAGATGCTGACCTTGTGCCGCACCTTGATGGGCGACCCGGATCTGATCATGATCGACGAGCCGACCGAGGGCCTGGCCCCGAAGATCGTCGATCTTGTGGCGGAATACCTGAAGGAGTTGAAGAACCGCGGGATTTCGGTGCTGCTGGTCGAGCAGAAACTGGCGATCGCGCTGGAGATCTCGCAACGGGTATATGTGATGGGCCACGGATCCATCGTGTTTGAAGGGACGCCGGACGACTTGCGCAAGAATGCCAACGTGCGCAAGGA
>NZ_STGI01000032.1 GCF_004804275.1 Herbaspirillum sp. ST 5-3 | reverse complement strand
TAGCCCGGATATTTCATCAACCATATGAACCGGCCGCGCCACGCCTGTGCACGGCGTGATGCTGCGGCAAGAAACGGCGTCGGACGCGAACGAAGCGGCCATTTCCATGCTGCAGACGCAACTTCCCCTTACCCCATTGTTTGTCCACGTGCCGGAGCAGCACTCGATGCCCGCTATGGCGCCAGCGCCTGCGCGGCGGCGAAGAACACATGGCGCAGCGGATGGTGGGACGCCATCAGCACGCGCACCCGGCGTGTGTTGCGCACGATGGCGGCGCCAACCTTGAGCAGCCTGACCCGGATTGTCGCCGTGCAGGCGCGTTCCAGCTCGGTGCCGCCCAGCGCCAGCCGCCGCAGCTGCACCATCAGCGTGTACGCCAATCCCGCCAGCAGCAGGCGCAACTGATTCGACCGGAACTGGCGGCAACTGGCGCGCCGCCCGAACAAGTCCAGTTGCGCCTCCTTGATGCGGTTCTCGGCCTCGCCGCGCGCGCAATACAGCTTCTCGTAGAGGTCTTCGGCGCTGCCGCCGGCCAGACTGGTGACGACGAAACGCGGATTGGCGCCTTGCGCGCCATGCTCGAGCCGGGCAATAACGCGCCGTTCGCGCTTCCAGCTGGCCGCCGCATACTGGAACGCGCCGATCAGGCGTTGCTTGACCCCGGTGGCGCGGTACGCATCCGCGATCGCCAGTTCGGCCAGGGCCACGCGCCATTGCAACGCCACGTTCTTCTGCAGCCCGATCACGTAATCGATGCCCCACTGCTCGAAGCGGCGCAAGGCCTTCGCACGGCAGAAGCCCGAGTCGGCGCGCACGATCAGGCGCACGTCCGGCCAGGCTTGCCGCAGCCGGCGCGCCAGCAGCTTGATCAGCGCCGACAGGACGCTGGCCGGATCACGGCTGGACGGGCGCAGCACGCAAGCCAGCAGATCCTGTCCGCAAAACACGTACAGTGGCAGGTAGCAATAGTTGTCGTAATAACGGTGGAAATGCGCCTTCTCTTGTTGGCCGTGCAGCGGCACGTGGGTGGCGTCGATGTCGAGGATCAGTTCCTCGGGGGGCTGGCTGCGGCTGGCAATGAACTGGTCGAGCAGCACGCCATGCAGCGCGGCCGTGTGGAGCGGGGTGGCCGCCGCTTCCAGGCGGCACAGCGTCGGCCCGGAGGCCAGCGCCGAATCGCGCCCGACGGCGGTCTGCAGCGCCAAGTCGTGCCGCAGCGTATTGTGGTCGGTGACATCTTCCCAGCCGCAGCACAGGGCATAGATGCGCTGAGCGAGCAAGGAATGGATCGGGTGCGTGACGCGCTCGGCGCGCCGGTCGTCGGCGAACACGGCAGCCACGGCACGTGTGAGCCCGATGCGTTCGTCGGCGCGACGCAGCAGCAGCACGCCGGCGTCGCTGCTCAGGTCGCCGCCGTCGAAGGACGCCTCGACCACACGGCGTCCGAGCTTGCCCAATGCAATCGATTCAAGGGGGGAGTTGACGGTACAATCTGGCATCGGCGATTCCGGTTGTTGTTTGGCGTAGGAACCAATAACAACGCGCTTCGGCACGGAATCGCCGACCTGCTTCATGAAATATCCGGG
>NZ_STGI01000031.1 GCF_004804275.1 Herbaspirillum sp. ST 5-3 | reverse complement strand
GCCAATTTGCGCTTCGAGCCGATTGAGTCAATTCGGGAAGTGAACGAGACAAAGGCAAGCCATGCGCTTGCCTTTGTCGTTACTGCGCATAACCGTGATGCGCGAGCTTCTCGATGTTATGCACCAGGCAGAACAGCTTCCACTGCACGTCAACTTTGATACGACCGCGCAGCGTGAAGCGGTTGAGCTTCTTGTTGTGACGCAGGTTGCCGAACACCGGTTCCATGATCCCCAAGCGCCTGCCATACAAGGATCTGCCCTGTGGCGAATCGATACGCCGCTTCATCCGGTCGGTATGGCTTTCTGCGACGGCCTTGCCGAGGAAGATCGCTACCTGCCTTGTCTTGGTCTTGTCCGGCGTGCGCAGGCACTTGTCACGATGTGTGCAAGGCAAGCAGTCGCGCTGCGCTCCCTGGAATTTGATGGCCGCATAACCATTGATGCGGCAGTTGCTGCCGGTCCGGTACAGTTTCTTGCCCGCCGGGCAGATGCAGGTCTTGTGTTTTGGGTCGTAGCTGAAATGCCGCGCCTGGTACAGGCGCTTGCCATCGTCCGGTGCGCTCTTGTTGTAGAGAGGATCGGGTTGCTGTTTGTGCCTGTCCTGGGTGGCAAAGCGCTCGTCGCGTGAGCGCATGTTGTTGTCCGCAATGAGCGCATTCACTCCCATCGCATCGAGTGCCTTCAGGTTGGCTTCGCTGTGATAGCCGGCATCTGCCGTGAGGATCGAATCATCGGTGATCAGGCCATGGATCGCCTCGACCATCGGCATCAACAGCTCCTGTTCGCTGCCGGTGCCGTGCGCTTGCGCTTCCACGATCACCTGATGCTTGCCGTCGACGGCGGCCACACCGGCATAGCCTTGAATGACGCCTTTGGAGGTCGCCATCTTGGCGCTGTCGCCGTCGGTGCGATTACTCTTGCGTACACTGCCCTTGCTGCCGCGCCGCTCCTCTGGATGGGCACTCAGCCATTGTCGGATTTGCGCAGCTTCGCGTTCGAGCGATGCTACGCGCTGCGCCGCCTTTGCTTCCAGGCCTGCTTCAATGGAAGACTTGTCGGCGTGTTGATGGCGTGCCAGCATGGCTTGCGCCGCGGCTTCCAACTTCTCGACCTGGCGCTCGAAGTCGGCGCGCGTACCGCTCTTGCTCTTGGAGGCATTGCTTGGCAGTTTCACGCCATCAATGGCGAACATCTCGCGCCCGATCAAGCCTTGGCGATCACAGATAAACAGCACCTGGCTGAAGATACGGCTGATGTCCTCGCCCAACGTACTGACAAAATCGGCGATGGTGGTGAAATGCGGTGCATGGTCGCCGCACAGGGCGATGAATGTCACTTGTTCCCGGCAGGCGCGCTCGATGGCGCGGCTGCTGACAATGCCCCGCGAATAACCGAACAGGATGACCTTGAGCAGCAGGGCAGGCGGATAAGCAGGAGCGCCGGTGTCGTCGTTGCGAAAGCGTGCATCCAGATTGGAAAGGTCCATCTCATGGTCGAGCAGATGGTTCAACGCATGTTCGAAGGTGCCCGGCAAAAGCTGCCGCGAGAGGTCAATCGGCAGAAAGCGCGGATTGGTATCAATGTGCTTGTAACGGGCCATGGGAGAACCTCCTTGTTTCTCCCATAGACTGGTTATTGTGATAACAGTTCGAGCGTGGCAAGATGC
>NZ_STGI01000030.1 GCF_004804275.1 Herbaspirillum sp. ST 5-3 | reverse complement strand
TTTCAGCCGTTTACTTGACGCGGCCTTCCTTCCAGGCCTGCAGCAGCTTGTCGTAGGCGATGGTCTCGCCCTTGGGCTTCTCGTTGCCCAGCTTCTTCCACGGCGCACCCTTGTCCGACAGCCACTTGGCCGCATCGCCCTTCGGATTGAGCTTGGGCGCGCAGTTCTTCATCCCCGCACGCTCGAGCCGCGCCATCACCTGGTCCATCTCGTCGGCCAGGCTGTCCATCGCCGCCTGCGGCGTCTTCTCGCCCGTCACCGCCGTGGCCACGTTCTTCCACCACAGCTGCGCCAGCTTCGGATAGTCCGGCACGTTGTTGCCCGTCGGCGTCCACGCCACCCGCGCCGGGCTGCGGTAGAACTCGATCATCCCGCCCAGCTGGTCCGCGTGCTTGGTGAAGTAGTCGCTGCGGATGTCGGAGTCGCGGATGAAGGTCAGCCCCGTGATCGACTTCTTCAGCGATACCGTCTTGGCCGTCACGAACTGCGCGTACAGCCAGGCCGCCGCGCGCCGCTCCGGCGGAGTCGACTTGAAGAAGGTCCACGAACCCACGTCCTGGTAGCCGTTCTGCATGCCTTCCTTCCAGTACGGACCGTGCGGCGACGGCGCCATGCGCCACTTCGGCTTGCCGTCCGGACCCACCACCGGCAGCCCGCCCTTGATGTAGGACGCGGTGAACGCGGTGTACCAGAAGATCTGCTGCGCCACCTCGCCCTGCGCCGGCACCGGCCCGGCTTCCGAGAAGGTCATGCCCATGGCCTGCGGCGGCGCGTACTTCTTCATCCAGTCCACGTACTTGGTCAAGGCATACACCGCCGCCGGCGAGTTGGTCGCGCCGCCGCGCGCCACCGACGCGCCCACCGGCGTGCACTTGTCGTTGGCCACGCGGATGCCCCATTCGTCCACCGGCAGGCCGTTCGGGATGCCCTTGTCGGCCGAGCCCGCCATCGACAGCCAGGCGTCGGTGAAGCGCCAGCCCAGCGACGGGTCCTTCTTGCCGTAGTCCATGTGGCCGTACACCTTCTTGCCGTCGAGCTCCTTGACGTCGTTGGTGAAGAAGTCGGCGATGTCCTCGTACGCGCTCCAGTTGACCGGCACGCCCAGGTCGTAGCCGTACTTGGCCTTGAACTTCTGCTGCAGGTCCTTGCGCGCGAACCAGTCGGCGCGGAACCAGTACAGGTTGGCGAACTGCTGGTCGGGCAGCTGGTACAGCTTGCCGTCGGGCGCGGTGGTGAAGCTGGTGCCGATGAAGTCCTTCAGGTCCAGCCCGGGATTGGTGAATTCCTTGCCTTCGCCGGCCATGTAGTCCGACAGCGGCACGATCGCGCCGTAGCGGTAGTGGGTGCCGATCAGGTCCGAGTCCGAGATCCAGCCGTCGTAGATACTCTTGCCCGACTGCATCGAGGTCTGCAGCTTCTCGACCACGTCGCCTTCCTGGATGATGTCGTGCTTGACCTTGATGCCGGTGATTTCCTCGAACGCCTTGGCCAGCGTCTTCGATTCGTACACGTGCGTGTCGATCGTCTCCGACACCACGTTGATCTCGTTGACGCCCTTGGCCTTCAACTTGGCCGCCGCATCGATGAACCATTTCATCTCGTCGAGCTGCTGCTTCTTGCTCAGCGTCGAGGGCTGGAATTCCTGCGTCACCCACTTCTCCGCCGCCGTCATGTCCGCCCACGACGCCCCCGAGGCCAGCATCGCCGCAGCCGCCAGCGCTGTCAGTTTCAGTCTCATATCTCCACCTTTTCTTGTT
>NZ_STGI01000003.1 GCF_004804275.1 Herbaspirillum sp. ST 5-3 | reverse complement strand
GAGCCGGCGCGCTTGCGCGTGGCGCAGTATTCGGGCAGGTAGCGTCCTGCCTGGCGCATGAGCCACAGCGGCGTGTAATCGGTCGGCTGGCGCAGCAGGGCGCGCAGGAAAGTGTCGTTCTTCAGGGGGGCGAATTTGGATGACATGGATAACTTTCTGCTGACTTTACGGCTCTCTCCGCCTTGCCGGCGGAGAGTCGGGATTGGAGACTGGGGATTGCGATGATTCTGACACCCTTCCCCTTTCCCAACCTTCCCCTGCATGGGGAAAGAGCAACAAGGTGATGCGATTCAGGTCTACGGTATTACTGCATCGCCTTCAAATGCGACACGCCGCCAAAGCTGCCGACCCACTTGCTGCCGTCGGGCCCGGTTGCCATCGAAAACACCGTGTTGGAATAGAGCCCGTTGGCGGTGTTCAGCACGGTGAACTTGTCGCCGTCGCGGCGCGCAAGGCCATCGTTGGTGCCGATCCACATCACGCCCTTCTGGTCGATATGCAGCATGAACACATGGTTGCCCGGCAGGCCGTCGGCGACCGTGTAATGCTTCCAGTTCTTGCCGTCGAAACTGGACAGACCGCCGCCCCATGTGCCGGCCCACACGGTACCCTCGGCATCGACCACCATGGAGACGATGTAGTTGGGGTTGTAGGCCACGCTGATGCCTTGCAGGCCCATCTCTTCCTTCTGCTTGGCGTGGTGCACCGACTGGGTGGACGGATCATTGTTGAACTTGATGTCGTTCTTCACCTTCTCATAGTCCGCGCCAAGGCCCTTGGCGTGGTTCCAGTTGTCCCACTTGCCGTCCTTGTAGCGCGCCAGCCCGCCTTCCGTCGCCATCCAGACTTCGCCGTTCTTGCCTTCGGCCAGGCCATATACCCAGTCGTTCGGCAAGCCGCCTTTGGTGTTTTCGACGGTAAACAGGTCCCACTTGGAACGGTCGCGCAGGTTGCCGCCGCGGATGCGGTTTGCGCCCGACCACGTGGCGACCCACACGTCGCCATTCCTGGTTTTCATGACGCCATAGACGAATGCGTCGCCCAGGCCGTCAGGAATATTGAAGTTTTCCCACTTGTCCTTGTCCTGGTCGTACAGCGACATGCCGCCGCCATAGGTGCCGACCATGATCTTGCCGTCGAGCTTGGTGATGCTGAACACGCCGTTGGAGAGCAAGCCGTTGCGCACGTCGAACAGGCGGTATTCGTCGGTCTTGGTGTCATAGCGCACCACCCCGCCCGAAGTGCCGACCCAGGTCGTGCTGCCATCGACCAGAATCGATTTGACGTTTCGGTTGCCGACGCGGAAATGGGTGAACTTGG
Source organism: Herbaspirillum sp. ST 5-3 (assembly GCF_004804275.1). GTDB lineage: Bacteria > Pseudomonadota > Gammaproteobacteria > Burkholderiales > Burkholderiaceae_D > Noviherbaspirillum. The sequence continues at coordinate 551,747 of NZ_STGI01000003.1, read as the reverse complement.
CGTTCGGGTCGATCTGCACCTTGCCCTGCTGCTCCGGCCCGCCCTGCCCGCCGCTTGCGGCTACCTGCTCGGGCATGGGAGGATGATTGCTCGGGGCCTGTGCGCCGGGCTTCAACGGGCCGGCGGAGATTTGCTTCGCTTCGGGTGCCTTGTCGGCCTGCTTGGCGCCGACGAGATAGGCACCGGCCACCAAGCCTGCCACGCCGACACCGATGATCGCCACTGTTATTTTGTTCAACTGCACGTCAATTCTCCCTATTTCCCTTTTGGTTGAGCCAAATGTGCAACGCCGCGTTTGGTCCCGGCCCAGATATCGCCATTCGGCGCGATCGCCAATGCATACACGTTGTTGTCGAGCAGGCCGGTCCTGTTATCGACACTGCTCCATGTCTTGCCGTCATAACGCGTGACGCCGCCATTGGTGCCGAACCAGAACACGCCCTTGCTGTCCTGCACCATGCTGTAGACGATGTCGCCGGCGAGTCCGTCCTTGACGGTGTAATTGGTCCACTTCTTTCCATCGAAATGGGCAACGCCGCCGCCCCAAGTGCCGGCCCAGATCGTCTGGTCCTGTGCGGCCAGAATGGAAAACACATAGTTGGGGTTGTAGGTGGCGGCACCGTCTTCCGAGCGGAAGCCGAGGTCGTGGCGCGAGCGCGTGCCGAGGCCGGTGTTCGGACTGGTCAGCAACTTCTTCTCATTCACTGCGCCGAGTCCGTCCTTGTGCGTCCACGACTTCCAGGTCTTGCCGTCGAACATGGACACGCCGCCTTCGGTGCCGAACCACACGCGATCCTGCTTGTCGACGTCGATGCCGTAGACCCACTCGTTGATCAGCTCTTTCACGTAGGTGCGGAACTTGAGCGTCTTCAGGTCGACCACGTTGACCCCGGCCCAGGTGCCGATCCACAGGTCACCGTTCTTCTGATTGCCGAAGGAGTAGACCCAGTAATCCGCCAGGCCGTGCATGGGAAAAAAGGTTTTCCACTTGCCGTCCTTGTAGCGCGATACGCCGCCGGCATTGGTGCCGAACCACTTGTAGCCGTCCTTGTCGATACCAACCGCGAACACGTATTCATTCGCGAGGCCGCTGTTGCGGGTGAAGGTATTGCGCGGCTTGCCGGTAGCGACCTCGATCTCGTGCACGCCGGCTGAAGTACCGACCCACAGCGAGCCGGTCCTGGGCTCCATGGTCAGCGCGCGGACATACACGTTGTCGCCCACCGAGAAGGTCTCGATGACTTTGGGCTGGTTCGAATTGTCGGATGTTTTTGTTTGTGCAGCGGAAGTGCCGATGAATGCGGAAAGCAGGGCTGGCAGCAACAGCAGATTGATTGAACGCTTCAATTCAAGGTCCTTACGTAAGCGATGACATCCATGATGTCGCGGTCAGACAGGATGCCCTGGAATGCAGGCATCGCATTCTTGCCGGCGCGGATCGCGGCAAGCAAAGTGAAATCGGGTTTGAGAATGCTTTCCCCGCGGTTGAAATTGGGTGCTCCCGGCAAACGGCTCTGGCCATTCGGGCCATGGCATACCGCGCAATTGTTCGCATACAGTTTCTGGCCCTTGAAGGTATCGGCCGCATACAGGCTGCTGCTGTAGCTCACCGCGAGGATGGCGACAAGCAGCGTGGCCAGCACTTTTGCCAGCAATGCCAGGTTTGCTAATGTGTTCTGATGTGTTCTCAAAAAAGAGAGCATTTCGGTTCCCCTCCTTCTCATTTGCGGGATTTTCTTGACGTAGGCGCAGCCACCGGCTGAGAAGCGGGACGACCGAGGATTTCGCTGGCCCTGGCATCCCATGCGGCGCTCTGGATCGGATCGATCTTGACGCCCAGATCGCCGCTCCTGGTGAGATCGCGCATCAGAAGAACCGCAGGGAGATGGCCCTTGTCGGCCGAACGCTGGATGTAGATGCGCGCCTGCTGCGGGTCCGCCTTGACGCCTTCGCCCTTTGCATACATCTGGCCGAGGCCGAACTCGCCGGCGGCGTTGCCCTGGTCTGCGGACTTGCGATACCACTCGACCGCTTCCTTGTCGTCGTCGGTCTGATCCAGCATGTCGCCCATTCTGGCCTGGGCCTGCGCATAGCCCTGTTCCGCGGCCTTCTTCCAGAGCGACAACGCGAGAATGAGGTTCCCGCGCGAAAATTCCTTCTCGGCCTGCTCGGTATCCTCTTTCGGACCAGCCCAGGCCATCGGCATCATCTGGCTGAGCGCAAAAGCGCAAAGCAAAAGCCGCCCTCGGGGCATCGCGCCCCATATTCCGAATCCCATGTTGTCCCCTATCCTGCCCCAGGCCGGACGGCGTCATTGCGCGTCGCTTATCCCGCTCGCGCAATCCGTCCCGGCCATGCTATGTCGCGCGTCTAGCGCGTCGCCTGACGTACGTCTCCACCGTCCTGCAGCAAGCCCAGCGCTTCGTATTCTTCCAGCTTGCGATACAGGCTGGACAAACCGATGCCCAGCTTCTGCGCCGCCGCGCGCCGGTCGCCGCCGGCATCGCTGATGGCCTTGCAAATCACGGAACTTTCAAAGCGCCGCACCTGTTCACGCAGACTGTCGCCCGACTCGGACAGCGCAAGGCCGTTCTTGCCGGACGGGGCAATCCGCGCGATCTGCGGCGGCAAATCGGCACGGGTAATGTGCCCTTCGTCAGCCAAAATCAGAGCTCGATCAACCACGTTCTCCATCTCCCGAACATTCCCGGGCCAGTCATAGGCACTCAGGATTTCCTCAACGTCCGGATCGATGGCGATGCCGCCAGCGTTGTTCAGACGTTTTGCTCCTCGTTGGAGCAAGAACCGCACCAGGCCGGGGATGTCCTGGCGGCGGTCACGCAGGGGGGGCGTGTGGACATGGAAAACGGAGAGACGGAAGTACAGGTCTTCGCGGAATCGGCCTTCGGCGACCATCTGCGACAGGTCGCGATTGGTGGCGGCGATGATGCGCACGTCGGCGCGCTTGGCCTGCTCGCCGCCCACGGGACGCACGGTCTTCTCTTCGATCACGTGCAGCAGCTTGACCTGCAGCGCCAGCGGCAGTTCACCGATCTCGTCGAGGAAGATGGTGCCCTTGTCCGCTTCCAGGAACAGGCCCTTGCGCGCCTTGTCGGCGCCGGTGAAGGAACCCTTCATGTGGCCGAACAGTTCGCTCTCCATCAGGTTTTCCGGAATGGCGCCGCAGTTCACCGGAATGAAAGGCCCATCGGCGCGCAGGCTGTTCTGATGGATCTGGCGCGCGATCACGCCTTTACCTGTGCCGCTTTCGCCGGTCACCAGCACCGTGCTGTCGGTCGGCGCCACCTTGGCGATCAGGCGTTCGAGGTCTTTCATCGACTGCGAAGCAAAGGTGAAGCGCTCTTCGCTCGAGCCCATCACCAGGTTGCGCAGCACGCGGTTCTCGGAACTGAGACGACGCATGTCGCGCACCTTCATCAGGCGGTGCAGGACTTCTTCGTTGCGCACCGGCTTGATCATGTAGTCGGATGCGCCGGCCTTGATTGCTTCGATGGCGGTATCGACCGAGGCGTAGGCGGTCATCATGATGAAGTTGGTTTCGATGCCGGCGGCGCGAGCCCGGCGCACCAGCTCGATGCCGGTGAAGTCCGGCATCTTGATATCGCTGATGGCGACGTCGATATCCCCTTTCGAGAGGCGCTCGAAGGCTTCCGTCCCGTTGGCCGCCTGGCAGACGCTGCAGCCGGACTTGCTCAGATGGGCGGACAGGATTTGGCGAATCGCCGGTTCGTCATCGACGACCAGGACCTCCAGGGATTTCATTAAGATGTCGTTAGGTTGTTTCATTTGTCGGAAAGTAGACGAGTACACGTGTGCCCTTGCCGGGCACGGATTCGATATCGATGCTGCCGCCATGATTCTTCATGATCGAGTAGCACAAGGATAAGCCCAAGCCGGTTCCCTTCCCGGCAGGTTTGGTGGTGAAGAATGCTTCGAACACGCGCTCCAGCACTTCCTTCTCCATGCCGGGTCCGTTGTCTTCCACTGTCATGCACACACGTTCGCCGTCCGGCTTGGTGGTGATGATGATGGTGGGCGGCCGGTCCATCACCGGGTCGAGCGCATCCATTGCGTTGATCAGCAGATTCATGATGACCTGCGTGACCTGGTCGGCCACGCCGAAAATCGCCGGCAGATAATGATCGAGCTCCAGACGCAACTCCACCCGGCGCAGCCGCTTGTCGTAACGGATCAGGCTGGCGGTGCTGCGCAATTGCGAGTTCAGGTCGATCAGTTGCGGCTCGGCCGGCTGCGGCGAGGCAAATTCGGAGATCTCGCGGGTGATCGCGGCCAGGCGTTCGGTCTGTGCCTGGATCAGGTCGGGTCGGCACGGCCGGCAATGATCGTTCGCGCAAGGGCCCAGTCCTTCGGAGCGGCGCTCCGCCATGTCCTGCGCGATGCCAGCAATGGCCGCAATCGGATTGCCGATTTCATGCGCGACGCCGGCGGCCAGCGCGCCGATGGCTGCCATCTTCTCCTGGTGAAAATACTTCTGGCGTTCGACGATCAGTTCCTTCTCGCGCTTGTCCAGAATGGTAGCCATGCTGTTCACCGCCATCATCAACTGCCCGACTTCGTCATGACGCCGGATCGGGATCGGCTCGCCGCGATAGCCGTTGACGATTTCCAGCGCGCGGGTCTGCAGCGTACGCAGGTCTTCCGTAAGCCGCTTGAAGAACAGGCCGCTGATCGCGCCCAGCAAGGCCAGCCCCATCATGCCCATCAGCAGGGTCGTCATCGCCACAGAATCGGTTTGCATCCGGTAGCGCTCGGACATGCGGCGGCGCGCCAGTTGCGATTGTTCCGCAAGATTGGTGAATTCGTTCTTGGTCTTGACCAGTTCGACAATCAGTTGCGTCATGCTTGCGCGTGTCGCTTCCTTGTCGGCCTCGGCCAGTGCAGCATTGACGCCGGCCAGGCTGAGGTCGAACTGCGGCAGGCGCTCCTTCAGTCCGGCATGCATGGTGAGCAGCATCTGATAGTGCATCTGGATGCGCTGCATGCCGGCTTCGCGGTCCGGCGAGTCGACATTCGCAAACACCGCCATGACGGCATGGAAGGCCGCGGTGTCCGCCTGTTTCAGCATGGTGTCGATTTCCAGTGACTTTTGGATCTCTTCAAAATCGCGCTGCAACAAATTTTTCTGGTGAAACACGAACAGCGCGATGATGATTGCATACGCAATCAACGCGCCGAACACCACCAGCCCCTTCGTCCTGACGGAGAAAACGTGGCCGTGCTTTTCGCCGGCCGGTTCCTCGGCGGCGACCTCTTCGGTGACGGGTACCGCGCCGGACTCGTCTGCGTTGATCGCGGGCGCCTCCGCTTGGATACCCAAACCCCGCAGGGCGTTCATGAACTTGCGTATCGAAATCATTTATCCTGCCTGTGGCCTTTCATGTCGTTCATTTCCTCGAGCCGATGGCGCCGATATGCGTCTTCGAGATGCGCAATCATGGCTTGGCCATCCCATTCGTGCAAGCCGGGCAAGCGCTGCAGCAAGGTGCCATCCGGCGCGACCAGGAAGGTTTCCGGATACACCTTCATGCCGAGTTGTTTCGCCAACTTGCCGCTCTTGTCGAAAAAGTTCGCGAACGTAATATGGTTTTGCAAAAGAAATTCTGTTGCCAGTATCTCATCTTCATCCGTCGACAAGCCGATCACCGCGAAACGCTTCGGGTCGAGCGCATGGCTCAGGCGCTCAAGGCTTGGCATTTCACGCCGACATGGCGGACACCATGTTGCCCATACATTCAGCACCAGCAATTTCCCTTCGTAGCCTGTTGTCGAAAGGACATCACCTGAAGTGGAACCGAGTGTCAGCGGCGGGAATTTGCCTCCCTCCGCCAACCTTGCCTCCGGTGCATCGACATGCTTGCCGCATGCGCCGAGCAGGCCGGATAACAGAACCGCCATTGCGGCAACGAGCATGGGCCATTGCCATTTTGTCGGGCTGGTTTGAATCTCGTCCACTCCATCTATATTCGAATAGTTGTATCTCTTGCGGGGCAGTCGGCATCGCCAAGCTAGCTGATTGCCCGTCCGATTGCATGCAATCCCGGCTCCAGCATGCGCGTGCCAAGAAAGCAAAATACCGTAATGGCAAAGCCTGCGATAGTCCACCATGCCATGCTCCTGCCATGCAGCTTGTTCACCCAGCGACAGTAGAAATACGAGCCGTATGTCAGGCAAACCAGCAGGGCCCAGGTTTCCTTCGGCTCCCATGCCCAATACCGTCCCCATGCTTCGTATGACCACACCGACCCGAGAACGGTTGCGAGGCCAAAGAGCGGGAAGCCAACCACAATCGCTCTGTGCATCAGGCCATCAATGCTACGCAATTCAGGCAGCGACTGCACCGCAAATCCCGTTGAGCGCCCAAGCGATTCCGCGCGCGCCCTGACCAGATAAGCAGCGCCCATTGCCGCAGCAACGGCAAACGCGCCGTAGCCGAAAAAACTTCCCAGCACGTGCGCGTACATCCAATAGCTCTTGAGCACCCGCACATGCGCACCCGGTATCGCCTGATCATTCGCAACCAGCCAGACCTGGAACACGACCGCACCGAAGACAATCAGCATGACGAAAGCACCTGCGGCCCGCGTGCGGTAGACATGTTCCATGACCAGATAGATCAGCACCGTCATTGCGCTGAACAAGGACATCATTTCGTACAGACTGTTCAGCGGAATATGGCCGAGACGGTGCAGGTAATAGGTTTCAATCCAGCGCCACACCAGGGCCACGATCGATGTCGATGAACCAAGCAAGGCCATGCCGGACGCCCAGCGCCCCACGCTTTCCGAACCGCTCCACATATGGCCGAAATACAGAACCGTCGAGCCTACCAGCACCAGATTCGCATAACCCGTCAGCCGGAAGATGAAGATTTCCTCGAACTGAATGCCGGCGAAAAGGGTATCCGTTTCGAGAAACTCTATCGTACCCAGCAACACGATCCCGGCGATGAACAGGCCGATACGCAGCGTTGCCGCGGACGTCGCATTGAATCCCATTCTGTTGCCGTCCATGTGCCCGTTCATTTAGCGCCCCTCCCTCGAATTGGCCAGGAATCGGCTGTCCGAGGCTTTTCCTCTTCCTCCCTTGTTGCACCCATTGTTATTTTTGTTGGTTGATATTGCGACCATGTCGCTGTGCTGCAGCTATGATGCGAATGCTCGTCTGAACCCGAACCAAGCAAGTTTGATTCCATGCAGCAGAATCCCGCATGGTTAAAGGATATGAACAAGGCTTGTCTGAGACGCGGTGTGTGCCAGCCGCATTGATGGTGCGGCCGTGTCGAGGTAGTCCGTGCCCTCCGTGCGCGCCGCCGGCTCAACCGATCGTCGGTGAAATCGCACACGATGCGTATCTGGCATCGACTGCCCGGCATGAACTTGCAGCGGCCTTCAATAGGCAGTATCGATCAGGCTATGGAATCAATTAAGTTTTTTCTCGGGAATGGGATAGCGGATACTGCCCTTCTCACTTTCGAGAACTGCAGCCGTCGGCGGATTTTCCGATTGTTTGCCGGTGAGTTGCTCTTCCCACTCCCAGATGGCCGCATTGGCCTTGCGAGCGAAAGGATCGTCCGGTTTGCTGCGATGGACGTAGGTTCGCATTGCGCCAAGCGCGCCTTCCAGATCGCCCAGTCCCTCGAGGGCAATCGCCAAACCATAGTAGGCGTTGATTTGCGTGGTGCGCAGGTTGATGGCCGTGTCGAAGAAGTCGCGTGCCATTGCGTATTTTTCCAGCCCGATCATGGCGAAGCCCATGTTGACCTGCGCCTCCGGCATTTGCGGAGCCAGTTCGAGCACGCGGTGCAAGACACCGGCAGCGGCCTGGTATTGCTTCGCGCTGAGCAATGCGGCACCTTCGGCAAACTGGCGTGCGATTTCTTCATCACGCTTTTGCGCCGCGTGGCGCGCAGGATCGCGAAGCGCCGATATCTGCGTCCCACCTAACGAACCAGGCAAGAAAATGACAAGCGCGCCGCTGCCTAGAATGAACACAAACATCAAAGCCCAGGCCGCGCTCCACCGCCGACCTGGCGCGCTCTGCACGATCCCGACCCGCCGAGTCCGCAGCACGCGCACAATGTTGAAGACAAACAGCGCCGCTCCCGAAATGGCAAGCGATCCGCCCAGCCCGGCCAGGCCCATCGCCGCGAAATAGGCCGGGTACTGCGTGACCACATCGACATGCAAGGTCTTGCGCGGCACGCCGAGCCATCCCGACCACGCGAGAGCGACCGCGAGAATGAATAATCCGGCGCCATACAAAGCCGGCTGCCAGCGGATCAGCCGGCCGCCAAGGGCCGTGAAGCCGAATGACGACAACAAGCGGTAGCCGAGCGCCATGTAAGCCAGCGTGACGGCGCCGACCGTGCCGTGATAATGCGCCGGCACCATGGTGGATTCGCCGCGAATCGACGCACCGAACGCGCAGCCAAGCAGAAACAGCAGGATCGACAACAACAAGGGCCAATTCCGCGGCGACATCCAGACCGCACGGCCAGCCCGCCATAGTTGCAAGAGCAGATGCACAGCCAGCAGCATCGCCGCAGGCCAGATACCCCAGGCCATCAGCAAGGTAAAGGCGTGCCGGAATTCCGCGCTGCCGATCGGATGCGCCAGATAGATGAACGGCGCGGCCAATACCGGCAGCGCCGCCGACAACAGGAGCGCCATCACGATCGGACGCGATGCGGGCGCGCGCCCCAACGCCTGTTCGCCCAGCACGCACCAGACGCCCATCAGCAACAGCACATGCGCAAACTGCAAGAGATGACCGGGCCCCCAAGCCATCATTTCAAAGCCTGCCGCATCGGTCGGCACGCCGGAAGACAGCGCGGGTATCGCCAATGCCAGCACGGCAATCGTCGTCACCGCGATCGACAGCAGCGCCGCAACCCGCCATGTGTCGTTCTTGCCCTTCAGCTGCCTGAGAATTCCGGCAATCGAGGTCGCGCCGCATAGCGCAATGCCGCCCAGGAACCAGCCCAGACCCAGCAGGAATACCGGGTTGTCGAGCACCGGTATGTAATTGGCAAGCACAGGCGCCGACGTGCCGAGGAACAGTGCCAGCATCATCGCCAGCACGCCGGCATAGGCCAGCGCCATGGCGAGCAGGCGTGCCCCGCTCGCCTTTTCGCCGGCCGCGAGTGTCCACAGGCCGGCGGCGCAGGAGAGAAACCAGACCACCACAGCCAGGCCCACATGCAGCACCAGCGCGCTGCGGAACAGGGAGACGGAGGCGACTATGCCGCCCGGCAGCGGAATGCGTGCCGCCACCAGCATCACCGCACAGGCGGTCGAGAGTGCCAGCGCCAGCAGCGCCAACAGGAACCAGCCCGCCACCAGGCGACGCACTTCCGGCCGTGCGCGCAACACAGCATCCATGCTAGATGGCTCCCTTGTGCGGGGAAGTGGAAATAAAGGGAACGCCGAAGAATGTCAGAAAAGCCACGATGAATACAGCAACGACCAGTATGGCACCGGCGCGCGGCGAGAGTTTGAGAGTGAAGCGTGCATGCAAGGAAAAGGCCAGCACCAGCCAGGTCAGGAATGCCCAGGTCTCCAGCGGATCCCAGGCCCAGTAGCGGCCCCAGGCGTCCTGCGCCCAGATCGCGCCGGCGATCAGCATCAGGGTTTCGAAAATGAAGCCGATCGCCATGCAGCGGAATGTCAATTCGCTCAGACGACTATCCGCCGGCAATCGCTCGAAGCGCCCGGCGCCGAACGCGGTCGGACGCAGCAGGATCACGCCCGAGATACCGGTGGCGACCAGCACCGCGCCGAAGAACACCTTGCCGAAACCGATATGGATATAGAGCCAGATGGTGTGATAGGTCGGCGGCAGGTGGCCTTCGCCGGGATTGGTCATCATCAGCCAGCCCATCACGATGAACAGGATGGGCATCACCACCGCCGAGCTGGGGCGGATCGGCGGCAGGCGCCAGTAGGCAATGGCGAACGCGAGCATCATGCTCCAAATATTGCTCGACAGGATTTCGAACATCGTGATGAACGGCCCGTGGCCCAACCGTTCCCAGCGCATCGCTATCGACACCGTGTGCAGCGCCAGTCCCAGCAGGATCAGCGCCAGGACAGAACGCTCCGGCAGCCGTTTCAGCACCACCGCGACGATCGCGATACTGCCGGCGACAACATAAGCCAGCAATGCCGCCCACAATACAATCAGTTCATTCATGTTACGAATTCCATGGTTTTGCCGCGAACTTGCGCCAGAAATGCCAGCCCAGCGCACCGACCGTCAATGCACTGACAGCCAGCAGCCAATGGATGGTCCAGTCATAAAACACGGAATAACCCATCCACGTGCGCAAGCCCTCGTAGACCAGCCGCCCCTCTGGCAAGTCGATCGCCTCGGCGGGTTGCAGTTCGCGCCGCAGGTCGCCGATGCGCACGATGACCTTGTGCTTGTTTGGCAACCTGAACTCGGACGCCTTTTCCCGGTCAAGGATGACTTCGTCGAACTGGAGCATGGTCCAGACGTTGATGTTCGTCCCCGGCAATTGCCAGTCCCGGGCCTGACGATACTCGTGAATCGGATAGGACGGCAGATGCACCGCCCCCAACACCGGCGCGTTACCGGAGGCAGGATACCAGACAAACGTGGGAGCGAAACCCTTGTTCGGACTGGTGTAAAAGCGATAGCCGGCCAATACCAGGGGCTTCTGGTCGCCGATCTCTGCGTGTTGCTCTACCCCGTCGGCGTCCACGTACCGCACCATGTTGCGCGTCTTGTCGCGCTGCATGCCGGCTGCATAAGCGATGCGAAAACCGTCATTGCTGAAATGCACCCGATCCAGCCCGGACCAATGCCAGGGGCCTGCCTCGAATGCGGTCAACTGACCGTCGAACTCCGCGCCTTCGGCGATTTCGACGCTTCCCTTCAGGTAGGTCAGGCGGCCTGCCGCCAGCAACAGCACGAGCGCAATCAGGCCCAGATGAAATATCAGCAGCGCACGCTGGCGCCGGAACACCGGCTTGGTGACCACTGCCGCAATCAGGTTCACGGCAAACAATGTCAACGGCACGGCCAGCGCCCAGGTTCCATCCATCCAGCCGCCATAGGACAGCAGTATCCCGGCGCCGAATGCAATGAGAACGAAGAGCGTCAGCTTGAGCGATGCCAGGCGCTCGAGGCTTTTCCACATCATGCTTGATACCATGCAGTGCTCGTCACGCTAATCGCCGCTATCCGATGTCCGCGCCGGCAGTGCAAGGCCTGTCGTTATCTCTGGCGTCATGGCGGGCTGTTGCACATCGTGTTTCTCATATAGTCTTTTCCGCCACAATCGGTATCGGCCCATGCACCGCTTTTGGCGAATGTGGTCACCCGCAGCACCGCCTTGTAATAATAAGGCCCGTTGGTATACGAACCGGCCGGCGCAGCGGTGCCTGCCGTCTTGCCGACTTCCGGCCCCAGATCGTTCAGATTGACCAGGAACGCTTTGTTCTTCCAGCCATGCGGTACGGCGATATGGCACCAGGTGCAGCGCAATTCCCTGCCTATCCGGTCAACGTGATAATTGTGCAGGTTGCCCTTGCCGGTGGAACGATCGTAAAAGCCGGTTTTTCTGCCGGTGTCATTTCGGGACGTGTAGTTGGCCTTGGCATGGCACTTGAAGCATATCAGGTTCGCATTGCCGCCATTGGTATCGGTCCATGCGCCCTTGAGCAGGAAATCATTGCCGGATCCATGCGGCCCCCAGGGATTGCCGTTATCAGCATTATCGGGGATAACGGAGGTGGTCGAGGTCACATTGGACCCATGGCAATCACTGCAGTACATCGTATTTGACCCAACCTGGTTATTCCATGGGGCCAGCCACGGATTGCCAGCGCTCATGCCACGTGTAGTGGTCGTACGACCGGTGGCATTCATCACCGGGTGCCATGACCGATGGTTGCAATTGTTATAGGCAGCGGCCGCGCCGGCGGCGGTTCCCATATTGATACAGACATTGGTTGCCGGTCCTTCATGGCCGCTCGGCGTCTGAAATTCCTTGGCCTGATTCGTGTACATCGTCGCGCCATTGGTGCCGGACGGGGTGCCGCCTGTGAAACTGCCCAGCGTGGGCCGATTACCGACACCGGTGCCGCCATTGCTTTGCGGCAGATTGTTATCGGAATAACCGTAATCGGAATGGCACTTCAGGCAAATCTGGTATTCCCGCGTCACGTAGCTTGCGCTGACGAGAGAACTGGCATTGGTGCCCGGATCGCCGCGCTTGACGCTATAGCCTGACGGCAGTGCTTGAAAGGATGCCGAACCGTAGATTGGCTCCACCCCCCAACTGCCGCGCAACACGCCGGAGGCAATATTCGAGTGGTTCATCGCAGTATCGGTATGCGGATGAGTGCCGGCGGCGTCCGGCGCGCCGGTAATCGAGCCAACCGGATTGCCGCGGAAATCGCGGAACTTCACCACGCGGTGCGGATTGTGGCAATCGGTGCATTCTGCATGACGGTTGCCGGTGTTGCCCACGCCGAGATTGGCACGCGACTCCAGGAAATCCCTGCCGCACTTGCCGACGGTCTTGCTGCAGTTGGCATCCAGGCTGTCGTTGAACACGCCGCCGATGTCATGCACTTCCGTGCCGCCAGCCTGGTCCGAACTCTTGATCGGCATGTGCCGCGCCAGCGTCGTGAAATCGGTCTTGATGTTAGGGATGGCATTGGCGGTCAGGGCGGTGTACGTCACCGCCGATGCTGCGCTGGTGGTATGGCACTGATAACAGGTCTCCTCAAGCGCGGAATTGCCGCCGGCCTTGGGAGAGCTGGTACTGTCGGTCCCTTCTCGCAGCAGGCGGCGCGCGCCTTGCACGGTGTGGGTATCGTGGCAGTTCAGGCAAGACACCTGCCACACCGGCGGATCGGTATTGGCGGGCGAATCCAGCGAGGATGGGAATTCCCGCTGCTGTGCCGCCGCTGCCTTGTAAGTCTGGGTCGCGACCTGGCTGTTGGCGTGCGCCGAATAAGCCCAGGACTCGCCCCCCTTGTCGTGGCATGCCAGGCAGATGATGTCGTTGGTGGTGTTGAAGTTGCCGCCGCCGGGTTGCGATACCTGGAAGCGGTTCATGCGCAGGAACTTGGCATTGCCGTTGCCGGTCGCGCGGTCGCGCAAATGCGGATCGTGGCAGGTCGTGCATTGCATCTGGCTTTTTTCCAGCGGCATTTTCGGCGGCGTGCTTCCCGCGACGCGCGTGCCGACGATGGTGCCATTGGGCGTGCGCAGTTCGCCGTCGTTGGTCGCAAGGGTGCTGTCGTAGGTGAACGATATGGGATGGTCGCCACGCAGGTCGGTGCCGAGGTCGCGCGTGAATCCGGTGCTTGCGTTCCCGCTCGGCATGGTGACCGGCGACGGGCCGGTGCTCATCGGGATGGTGACGTTCTTCGCACCGTTGAGCGCATTGACCTTGTCGATTGCCATGGTGCCGTCATGGCAGGAAAGACAAAGCTTGGAACTTCCGCCCGGTGCGGACGCGAGTTCATTGGCATCCGCATCCATGGAACTGGAGTTGTAAGGCGTATAGGTTTGCCCGGACAGCTTGCGGTTCCACAGCGGCGGGCCATAGGTATTCGGCGATGTTCCGAAGGTCGCGGATTCGGCTTCGTGCGGGGTATGGCAGAACACGCACACCTGCGTTTCGGAACTGGCCTTGACGGTCCGTGTCGGGACCGTGCCGCCGGAGGGTGTGGACGATCCGTCAGCCGCAGCGGAAAGATTGTGCTTGGTGCCGCGCACATCGGAAATCTTGTCGGTCACGCCGATACCCGCACGCGCGAGCGCCGTGACGACCAGCAGCAAAAAGACGGCAGCGAAGGTTCGGAACCAGGACATCACATCGCTCCAATGAATTGGAAAATGACGATGCGTCCATTGAACATGTCGGCAACGTGGATCCTGCCTTGCTGATCGCTCCAGACGCCTGACGGCAGATAAAACTGGCCGATGTCCTTGCCGGTTCCGCCGATCGGCATCAGAAATTTTCCTTCGCTGTTGAATACGAGCAGATTATCGTAGAAAGATTCCACCACGTAAATATTTCCGCTCGGGTCCACAGTGACGCCTTTGGGTCGCGTCATGTTGCCGATGTAAAGACCGCGCCGACCGATGCTGCGGATGACCCTGCCCTGCAGGTTGAAGATCTGCAGTCGCGCGTTCATGCTGTCGGTGACATACAGTTTGTCACCGGCGATTGCGAGATGCGTAGGGAAATTCAGTTCGCCCTGATCCTCGCCGCGATGGCCGATGGTATCCACCAGCATGCCATCATCATCGAATACCTTGATGTCATGCGCGTGGGTGTCGGCCACATAGATGCGGTGACGCTGCGCATCGCGCGCGAGGCCGGTCGGGCGCACCAGAATGTCCTTGCCGAAGCTGTCGATCGGCTTGCCGTCGCGATCGAGACGATACACGCGCCCCAGTTCCGCATCCGCCACCAGGACCTGTCCGCCGGGGCCCTCCGCCACGCCGATCGGCGTCACGAAATTGCGGTACTCCTCTGACTGCGTCCACACACTCAGCTTCCCTGCCATCCTGTCGAAGACGAACACCGCATGGGCGGCGATATCGCTGACATAGACGCGTCCGTCGCTCCCGGTCATGCCGCTCTGCGGGCGCTTGAGCACCGTTCTGTCTTCCCCGTTGCCGGTCAGCCCGACCAGCCAGCGCAGAATGCGCGAGCCTATGGCCTGCTTCTCACCGTCTTCGGGAACGAAATTCTGTTCTCCCGTCAGTTGACCGACATAACGAAAGCGCGGAATTTCCGGCGCCGCCGGCCAGACTAGGGAGGCGTGTTCCTTCGCCGGTTCCGGATCGAGCCGCATCACGTAGCGGGTTTCGCCGCACCCCGACAGGAGCAGCACCAAACCAAGCAGCGAAAGCGTGAAGATGCGCCTAATCATGACCCGGACCTCGTGCGGCGGGCGGCGCGATGTGGAAGCTTTGCACGCGTGCATTCAAGCTGTCTGCAACATAAAGCGTATTCTGGTCGATCGACAGAAAGGTGACGCGGTTGAAGCGGCCGGGCGTCGCGCCGCTGCCGCCGAAACGCGCGGTCAGTTGTCCGCCCTCATAGACCTTGATGCTGTTATCAAAAGCGTCACTCACAAAAACGCGGTTGAAGCGATCGACTGCAATCGCCTGAGGATCGTTCAGCGTGCCCTCGCCCAGCACATACCTGTCCCTGCCGTCCAGCCCCATCACCACCACCTGCCTGCTGAGGCGATCGACCAGGTACAAACCGTCCGGGCCGCGCGCCATGGATTCAATGCTGCGTGCTTCCAGTGACTTGAGCGTCTGTTGCGCGCGCCCGAGACCGTCGAAAATCACGACGTGATTGTACAAGCTGTCCGCAACGAAAATACGGCCTGTCGCTGCATCGACACAGATCGCAACCGGGCGCGCCAGCACGGTGTCGTGCGCGAGACGCGGCAAGGGCTTGCCATCCCACGAATAATGCAGCACCTGCTGCGTGCCGGCGTCGGCAACATACAAGGACAGGTCCGGTGCCACCGCCATACCCGCCACACTACCGCCGTAGTCGGTGAAGCGCGTCATCGACTGTTGCGTGGAATCGATGCGAAAGAGCTGTCGATGACCGCTGTCGAACACATACACGATGTTGTTGCGGGCAACGACCGCACTCGGAGCAAGGAACGCCACATAGGCGGAGGGCGCGGGACGCGTGCCGCTGCCGAAGGCGAATCCCGGCAACGTGCCCAGGCGTGCGCCGGACAGCGCCTGCCTGGCCGAGAGCAGCGGCCGCTCGATTGCTTCATCGGGAGTCCATCCCGATGAAGCGCAGCCGAGCAGCCCTACGCACATCGCGGCAGCAGCGCAGCGCCGACCGAAACGGCGCAGTCTTGTTCGATCTCCAGGACGTATGTGATTCACCATCGCCCCGGTCCCGCAGTGGAAGCGCCGCCGTAGATGCCGGGCTTGAGTCCGGGCAGGCCGGAGTGGCACAAGTCGCAATTGGCCGGCCCCCAGGCAATGCGGTCGTTGTGGCACATGCCGCAGAACTTGCCGTCGATGATGTCGACCATGGTCACATCGTTGCTGCCGGCCCGCATCTTGAAGCCGAGTTCGGAATGGCACACCTTGCAGCGAAAACGCATGCGATGGAACCAGTGCGGGAACACCACCGGACGCACGCCTTCCTTTTCCGCGCGGCGGTTCAGCACGACGTCAGCGTACTCCGCCTGCGCCGGCATGCACAAGGCCGCCAGCCACAAGGCCAGGATGCCGCACAGCAGCCGCAGCAGCGCATGAGGGGAGCGGTGTGCGCCGATCATTTGCGGTAAACGCTGTGGCAGCGCTTGCATTCGGTCAGGGGAAAGGCCACGGCGCCGTGGCAGCGCCCGCAGAATTCGCCCTGCAGGACTGCGAACATGTTCAGCCCTTTGGTGGCGCCCGCTTTGTAGGGAAAGATGGCTTCATGGCAGTTGCTGCAGTCGAGCCATTCGGTGTGCTGCTTGTGCGGGAACAGAACCATCGGCATTTCGGCGGTGCGCGGCAACAACACGTTCAGGTCCAGCACCCGGATCTGTGTCTCGGGAAGGATGTTGGTGCGCGGCGCGATGGCGCCCTCTTCCAGCGCCTTGACCCAGCGCACGTTGTTGCCGACCACATCCTGCGGCAGCTTCGGCAGGATGTCGTTCGGTTGCTGCAGCATCTTGATGCCGGGACCGGCGGGGTCGTGCACGCCGTCCTTGGCCAGCGGCAGATGCTGGCCAAGCACAACCGAACCCGCGCATGCGAACACCACGGCAAGCAGCAGCCGGAGCCACATCGCCCGATGCGTTCGCAGTGTCGGCATGAACATGCTGAACCTATCCCGGGATATACACCCCGGCGCTGCGGATCGCGCGAACCAGTTCCCTGGTTGCGTCCTCCAATACCTTGATCGCTCCCTCATAATCCTTTTTCGCCGCGAGGCCCTCCGCATTGGTTCGCAATGTGGCGGACTGTTCCAGATACTTCTGCACCATGCTTTCCAGGCCCGGATTACTGGCGCGCTTTTCCTCCAGCAGCACCTTGACCAGCATCTTGTGCGTATCGTTGCGATCCACTTCGTAGTGGTATTCCTCTTCCTTGTTGGCGAACTGCAAGGAACGTACCAGGGTGTCGCCGCCGCGCATGCCTTCGATCGCGGTCTTGGTTGTCACATACACATTGTCGAGCACCGAACGGGCTTCATCCAGCTTGCCCGCCGTCGCCAGCGCTTGCGCGTCGCGGATTTGCGCTTCGATCTTGGCGGTGGTCTCGGTTCCCTTCGCGCCCAGGTGCTTCTCGGCACTGATGCGTTTTTGCGCGGTCAGCAGGGCCTTCACGCTTTCCATGCGATTGTCGAAGTCGCGCTGCTTCTTCTCGCTGGTAACCTGCTCCGGCGCGGCCAGGCGCACGCTTTCGAACATCATCTTCGCCGCCTCGTCCAGCAGGCGCGTCGCGTTCGGATAATTGCCTGCCCTGTAGGCATCTTCGGCCTGCTTGCGCAGATCGCGGGCCTTGCTGCG
The DNA here is from genome assembly GCF_004804275.1 of Herbaspirillum sp. ST 5-3. Classification (GTDB taxonomy): domain Bacteria; phylum Pseudomonadota; class Gammaproteobacteria; order Burkholderiales; family Burkholderiaceae_D; genus Noviherbaspirillum. The sequence continues at coordinate 534,171 of NZ_STGI01000003.1, read as the reverse complement.
CTGGCCTTGCGCCTCCGCATTGCCGCTCGCTTCGATCTGCTTGGCGGCCGAAGATTTCTCGATCAGGGTTTCCACCGATCCGAGCCGGCGCTCCAGTTGTTCCTTGGTTTCCGGGGCGCGCGGTCCGCGCGGTGTACTGGCGGCATCGACCGCCTGTGCGGCGGGTGCGTCGGCTGCCATGCAGGCAGATGCCAGTTGCAGGCCAAGGGTCCCGGCGAGCAGCACGGCGCTGCCCTTCAAATATCGTTTCATGATTGCATTACCTTTCAGATGCTTGCGGCACAATGACGCCGACGATACGCAGCGAACGCTGCAATTGCGCGGTCGCGTCCTGGATTGATTTCAATGCGGCCGGGTAATCCCCGCCGGCAGCCTGTTTTTGCGCGGTTTCGCGCAAGTCCTTGCTTTGTTGCGTGTAGCGCTCGCTCAACAATGCGGTCTCGCGCGGCGTATTCAACTGCGCCAGTGCGATCGGAATCAGTTCTTCATAACTCCGGTTGCGTGCGAGTTCATGCTGGAATTCCTCCGCAGGAGAGTCGAACTTCTGGTCGTACACGATGGTTTCGGACATCAGCAAACCGTTGAGCGCCGACACCGCCGCCTTGTAGGCGTCGTTGAGCAAGGCATTTGCCTCCTTGTGCCTGCCGCCCGCGGCCAGCGATTCTGCCTTCTCCAGCAGACCGTTGACCTTGCCGACGTCCAGCGCGCTTGCAGGCGCCTGCACTTTCTTTGCTGCCATGCGGGCCGACAGGTTCTTGTGCAGTTGCAGGAAGGTGCGCGTCGTCTCGCTCAGCGCGGTGTAACGGGCACGCTCCTGCGCCGCCAGTTGCCCGGCATCGGGCACCAGGCGTGTCGCCGCAACGATGTCGCGCAAGGCTTCATCGAGCAGTTTGACCGCTGCGTCGGTGCGGCCGGCAGCCGCCTCGCCGTCAGCCCGTGCGACGAGGGACTGCGCCTCGGCCAGCTTCTTCCTGGCCTGCGCATTGTCGCTTTGCGGAATGCGTCGCACTGCGGGCGACTGCGTAAGCAGCAGCTTGATCAGGCGCGTCTTGCTTTCCAGCGTGGCCTGCAGGGCGCCGCCCGATGCTTCAGCCGCCGGCGATGCGGTCGGCGCAGACTGCGCCGACTGCGGTCCGGATGCGGCCGCCACGCTGGCCAGCATCATGGCGGCCCATGACAGTCTCGACTTGTTGCCGGCCAGGGTCATGGCTTGGCTTCAGCCTTCACGGCCATCGGCTTGCTCTTGGAGTGGCAGCGGCGGCATTCCGATACCGGGAACGCAACCTTGCCATGGCACACGCCGCATTTCTGTCCGAGCAGGATGGCTGCCATGCTGATCTGGTTCGCACCCTTTTGCGGCACGAAGATCGCGGGATGGCAGTTGGAACAATCCAGCCACTCCGTATGCTGCTTGTGCGGATACACCACGTCCGGCATCGAGCCCTTCACTTCACGCACGATGTTCAGGTCCATCACCATCGGCTTGGCATTGGGATCGTTGCGATCGAAACGCGGCGCGATCTTGCCGTCGGCCAGCGTCTTCACCCAGTCGACCCGGTTGCCGCTCACGCCTTTCTCGAAGGTGGCGAACGCCGTAAGCGGAGGCAGCAGCGAATGCGTGCCATCGTTGGCCGGATCGTGGATCCCGTCCTGCGGCGGCGGCAGGTTGCGCTGCGCCGGCGGTTTCATCAGGCGATTGAAGTTGTTGACGTTGACGATCGGGCCGGACGCGACCGGGACCATCGCAGGAGCCGGGGGTACTGCCGGTGCGGGTGCCGTCGCCGCGACCGCCGGTGCCGGTGCCGGTGCTGGCGCTGGCGCTGGTGCAGCAGCAGGCTTTGGCGCTTCAGCCGGTTTCGCCGCGACCGTTTTCGCGCCAGCCTTGGCGTCCGCCTGGCCGATCATGTAATTCACCGCTGCCTGCACCTGGGCATCCGACAGGCTGTTGTTGCCACCCTTGGGCGGCATCACGCCTTTGCCTTTCAATGCGCTGGCATAAAGTGCCTGCGGACCGGACTTGATGCGGGGAGCCCACGCGGCGGCATCGCCGAGCTTGGGAGCGCCCGCCGCGCCGGTGCTGTGGCACGCGGAACAGGTGCTGTCGAAAACGGCTTTTCCGTTGGGCAGGTCGGTTGCGCCCGCGCGCAGCGAAATGACGCCGATTGCCAGGGCAAAAACGCTTGCGCGGAGCATGAGAGAACTGTTCATGATTGCTCCTTATTTCTTCGGCTGTGGGGTTGATTGCGCAGGCGCTGCGCTGACCGCGCTATTGGCCGGCACCACCAGCGAATTGATGGTGCTCTCGTGCACTTGCGTCGGCGTACCCGGTTTGCCGGAATGGCAGAGGTTGCAGTTCTCGACCGACCAGGCGATGTTGCCGTTGTGGCAGGCGCCGCAATACTGGCCGTCGATGATCTTCACCATGTTGATCTCGTTGCCGCCCGCCTTGAACTTGAAGCCAAGGTCGGCATGGCATACCTTGCAGCGGAACCGGATGCGGTGGAACCAGTGCGGGAAGATCGCCGGCCGCATCCCCGCGCCATCCGAATAATTATTGATAACGACGTCGCCATACTCCGCGCGGGCATCGCGCATATCGGCCAGCCCGGCTGTCAGGATCATCAACAGCAGCAAGACCGTCCTGAAAGTCCTGCTGTAATGCATTAGCCTTAACATCTCAACCACCTTTCATGCAATTACAACGATAAAAAAACCAAATCCATTCACCCGCTAAAAATCTCCAAATCCGCGTGACACCGAGAACATGATCGATTTGTTCAGGTGCGTGCTGCTGGCAATCTCCTGTACCCCGTCGGTCGTCTTCTTCACGAATGGCACCTTGGTGCGCGCCACCAGGGTGTTCACCCGCAGCATGGTGCGTCCGATCCAGTAATCCACCCGGTTTTCCCATGCGGCCATCTCCTGGTCGGTCGGCCCGCCGAGCATGGGCAGCAAGGCTTCGCTGTTGAGCCGCAGGTCGGACACGAAACGCAGGCGGCGCACGCCGAACAGGCGCTGGTTCTGGTATGTCAGGGCGCCGCTGGAGGTGGTCTTGAACTGACCATCGTAGGTCGTGCCCTGATAAATGCCGGCGGGCTGCGTACCGATCGGCGCCACCAGGAAAGGCTGGTTGCTGCCTTGCCGAACGGCTTGCACCGTGAGGCTGCCGTTCCAGGAAGTGTTCGCACTCGTCGACAGGTTGCTCGACGCCTGGAAATTGATCATCTGAAAATAATCCTGGTTGCCGTCGAGGCTGCGCGAATCGCTGGCGCTCAGGCGCAACTGCGCCATGCCTGCATCTCCGCTCATGCTCCATGACACCGCCGCACCGTGCGTCACCTGCTTCGTGGCTGCCGAGCCGGGTGCAAACGTGGTGCTCTGGCGGCCGCTGCTGGCCAGTGCGGAGAGTGCCTGGCTGAGCTCGACCGTGATGGTGGAACCGCCATCGAGTTGAAAGCTGCGGTTCAGGTTGTGCGACAGTTGTAGCGTCAACTGCCGGCCGGTGTTGTTGCCGCCAGTCTGGTTGGTGGCCGTCGCGGTCGTCGACCAGTTGTACTGGAAGGAGGAAAAGCGAATCGCTTGTGGTTGATAGGTCAGGCCGACCGATTCATTCGCAGTGCCCGCAGTGGAGCCGTTGCTGTCGAGGTGGTTGGCGTTGGCCGATGCATTCAAATGCGTGAACTTGCCGAAGTCATAGCTCATGCCGACATTGACATTGGCATTGCGCAGTTTCGCCGCTGCGCTGATGGTGGTGTCGGCGGTGGTGAAGGTACCGGTGTCGGCGGCCAGTGCCAGCATGCGCACGCCGCCGGTGAGCGTCAGCGGCATTTCTTCCGGTCGCCAGAACGCTATGCTGCTGACCTGCATCAGTTTGGTGTCGTTTTCCGTCTGCACCAGGTGGTAGCCGGAGCTGCTGACGTTGGCCATCGTTTCCAATGACACGTCCTCGATTGCGGTATAGCTGTGCTGCAGCGACAGGTTATTCTGTGTTGTCGACTCGCCGGTCATGGCATGCTCGTTGCGCGCGCGGGTGGCGCTGAACTGGAAGCGCTGTGTTTCCATGTTGTGCGAGAGCGTCAATTGCAGATTGTCCTGACGGTCCTTGCCGCTGGTGTCGCTGTCCTGGGTGCTGCGGTCCCAGCCGAAGTAGGCGTCGCCGTCAGTGCGCAGGTACTGCTGGGTAAAGCCGATGCGCTGGCTCGCGAAGCCGACGGTGGGTATCGAGTCGCTCGCCATCCGGTTGTCGGTGCGCTCGATGTGCGCCTCGAACGGAAAACGGCTTTGCGGCAATACGCGGAGTTGCGCGGAACCGGTCACGACGCCGTTTTTCGAATTGCTGGAGCTGCTGAAATCCGCCTGATTCTTGGTATTGCTGTTGTGCGCGGTGGAGAAATTCACGTTGCCGCCCACCTGCGCAAGCCAGGGTTGCCAGATATAGGTCTCGGTCGCCGCGCGCAGGGTGGCATTCAGGCCGCGCTGTTGCATCTTTCGCCCCTCGCCGAAATCCGTGCGCGTGTCATAGGAGATGGTGCCGCCCAGGCGCACACGGGGGATAACCCAACCCGGCGCCTGTTCCGCCGCGCTGGCGTCGGCAGCAGCGGCGGGACTGAGTTGCGCCGGCTTGCCTGGCGCAGCGTTTGATTCGGTGCTTTCCGCCGATTGTCCGGAACTGGCGGGAGGCAATGCGGGGAACGCGCTGCGCGGCCAAAGCAGTGCCGATAACGCCATGCACAAGATTGGCGAAATCGAGACACGCTTTCCCGGTGCTGCAGCCACGTCACACCCCGTTCACTGCGCAAATGGACAATCGCAACGGCCATTTGTCATTTCGTCGCCGGACGCCCGCCTGCTTGCTCGGCCAGCGGCAGGTAGCGAGACTGGTCGATTTGCGCCGGCGTCTTTTTCTTCAGGTCGGCAATGAGCTTGCTCCACGCCTGGTCCGAGCGATCGCGCTGCAGCAGATCCTGCGCGCGGTTCTGGACCGTTTCGAAACTGTTGAGCCGGGCCGGCTTGCGGTCGGTCAGCTTGAGGATCGCCATGCCTTCCAGCACCTGGACCGGATTGGAAATTTCACCGTTCTTGAGCGCCTTGAGGACCGCTTCCGTACCGTCCGGCAGCATGCCGCTATGCAGATAGCCCATGTCGCCACCCTGCTGTGCCGAGCCGTCGCCGGAACGCGCTTTCGCGGTGGCGGCGAAATCCGCGCCGGCGCGCAGCTTCTTGACCAGATCGCGCGCCTCTTCCTCGGCCTTGATCCAGGCGGCGGATGGCGACGAAGGATCGACCTTCAACAGGATCACCGAGACACGCATCTGTTCGGGTTCGGTGAATTTCTGCGGATTGGCTTCGTAATACGCCTTGACGTCCTTGAGCGCGGGCTTGGGCACGTTGCGCACGCTCTTTTCGAGTTGCCCCAGCAGGCTTTCCTCTTCGAGTCGCACGGTCACTTGCGGAATCATCTTGCTGCGATTCTTTTTCCACTGTTCGCTGCCGGCATAGCGCTGCTCGTAACCCGCGAGCGTATTCTGGATTTCGCCGGCGTCGGGCTTGATGCCGCGCTGCCGCGCTTCGCGCAACAGCAGCACGCGCGCAACCAGTTGCTCGCCGACTTCACGCTGCAGAGCGGCGATTTCGTTTTCCGGCGGCTTGCCGTGATAGAACTTGCCGCGCGAAGCGACCGCAAAGGCGGCACTGTAGTCGTCCTGGGTAATGACCGTGTCGCCCACCTTCGCAAACACCGCCGGCTGTGCATTGGCGCTGAACGCGGGTGCCGCGGCTCCCAGCAAGGCCAGCGACAGAAGCGCTGCGCCGCATGAATGTCTTTGCATTGTTTTCATCTCGTCAAACCTCTCGTTCACAGGCCGGGCCCGTTGGATTCCTGTCTCATGAATGACAACGCTCCCTCTTCGCCGCGCAGTAATGCGAGGCGTGCGCATTGTCATTCATGAGGCACCACAAATAAGGGGCAGACAAGTCTCCCTGCCCGCCCCTGTTGGTCAAGCAGTCAGTGAATTACTTGGTATGGCAAGCCAGGCACACTGCACTGCCCGTATTGGGAATGCGAAGGAAGGTGGTGTTTTCGGTATGCGGATCGTGGCAGCTTGCGCATTCGACGTAAGGCTGTGCGCCCGACAGCGTCATGGTGTTGCCGTCGCCATCCTTGTTTACCGAGGTCACGTCGGCACGCGTGTAGAGCTGCATGTCAGTCTTTTCGCGTGAACCGGCCGTACCGACCGAGGTATCCACCCACCATACCGACTGACCGTTCAACACCGCCGACTTCGTATCCTTGAAGTCGCCGTCACGGAACGCCGTGCTGGCATAGGCAGCCGGCGCAGCCGGCACAGTGCCCGCCTTCGGGCCACCCGCGTACTGGATGCCGATCGGATGGTCGTTGCGCAGATCCTTGCCGATCAAGGTGATCAAGCCGTCGGCGATCTTGCCGTCGGTCTGGTGGTCGCCCGTCCAGGTGCCGGTGAGCGCAGCGCCGGCCGGGTTATAGCCACCCGAACCAGGCTGGTTGATCATCACGTTCATTGCCTGCGTACCGTCATGGCACGACAGACAGGCAAGCGATACAGAACCGACCGGTGCCGTCGAGCCGTCCAGACTGGAAGTGCCAAGGCTGTTGTACGTGGTATAGATCGTCGGCGACGACAACACCCGGTTCCACAAAGGGACCGTGGCTGAGGTTTCCGATCCGTGAGGCGTGTGACAGAACACGCAAATTTCGCCGGTGCCGCTGAACGAGTTGACCCGTTCCGCGGGGCCCGCGCTGCTCCCCAGGTTGTGCTTGGTGTTCGCGATACCCGCCGATACATCCGGCGAGGCGAACACTCCCGCCCCCAACAGCACGACGGCCACTGTACCGGCCACTCGCGACATGACGTCTTTCACCAAATTCATTTTCATGATTTTCGATTCCTGCATTTTTTATTGACTACATGCCTTTCGACATGCTCCCTGTTCCCCTACAACGAATCAGTTGCTTGGGATCAAGATGAGCAAGTTTCAAGCCAGATACACAATTGACCCAAATCAGAAGCGCAGGCTATCGACTTTGCGCCACGATAGCCTTCGACCCTGGCGCCGGTTTCTCACAGCACCCACCCAAATCGCTACTCCGATTTCCATAGGAAGAGCGCCATCCGGCGACACGCCACGCTCGGGTAAGCACATGAGAAAACAGGCAATTCGTACTACCCCATACCAGTTCCTGAATGCAAGAAGCACTTCTTGATTGCTGGAACGAAATCACTGCTTCGCTTTCGGTTCCGGCCTGGCCGTGAATCCAGCGCCTTCAGCCAGCTTGGCCGGCCGGTAGACGTCGACCTTGCGGAAGAATTGATCGGCAACATACACGCGTCCGTCGCCGTCGATCGCAATGCCGGCGGGTAGCATGTACTTCGCCATGCCATCCTTTTCACTGCGGCTGCCGACCGGGAGCAGCAACTGCCCTTCGGGATTGAAGATCTGGAAATTGCCGAAGGCGGTATCGACTACGTAGATATTCCCGTCAGGATCCACCGCGGCCTCCTTCGGGCGCGAGAACTGGCCGCTGCGGCGGCCGACTTCGCCGAAGGCCCGCACAAAGGTGCCGTCGGTGCGGAATGCCTGGACACGGAAATTGCCGCCGTCGACGACGTAAATCAGGCCATCCTGGCCGATCACCACATCGCGCGGCAGATTGAATTCTCCTTTAGCGTTTCCACGCTTGCCGATGTCGAACAAATGCTTGCCGTCCTGCGCATCGAAGACGCGCACGCGATGCTCTTCATTCGTGACGGAACCGGTATCGACGACATACACGCGCGCACCTTCGGAATCGACTGCAATGCCGGACGGCCGCGAAAAGAACTTGGCATTGCCGACGGTGCGCAGGAATTTGCCGTCCTTGTCATACACCACCACCTGCTTGGCCGTGGCATCCACGACATAGAGGTTGCCCTTGCCGTCCACATCCAGGCCGATCGGCATCATCAGGCGCCCCGGCTCGTCCTCGCCGATCTTGAAAAACTTCTGGCCCGGGATGTCGAACACCATGACCGCTTGCACTGCCGTATCGCTGACGAACACGCGCCCCTGGTATACAGCGACGCCGTAGGGTTTGGCCATGCCTTCGCCGACGCGTGACTCGCCGGTCAGCATGCGCCGCAGTTCCGCATTCTGGTCCTGCTTCACCACATCCGCGCTGGTATAGATGCTGCGCTCGTAATAGAAGCGCGGCTGATCCGGCGCCGCCGGGAACACCGGTTTTTCCACCACGCGCGGCGGCCCCGGCGGCGCGGCGCAACCTGCCACCAACAGTACGCCTGCCAATTCGACCAGACCGAGCAACGCTCTGAGAGATGCACGCTTTTTCATATTCGTTACGCCTTTGTATTGCAATGAAAATTGACCAAACAGGAATTACTTGCCAGGGAGCACGCTTCAAGCAAGCACCGTACCAATTTGTATAGCGCTCCTTTCAAGGCGCAGACGGCTTCTCGGGCAACTCTCTTGCCGAGAAAAACATTCCGTCAGGCATCATTCTTGCTAACCTTCGCTCCAAGAATTCAAGACCGTCGCTTCGTGCGGCATGCCGTTGTTAATCGCATCCATCACCGAGACATGATCAAAATCAGAATGCCAGCCGCCTCAAGCGCACTCTTCAACCGCAGCAGCCGTCATCTCGCCTTCCTGTTATTGGCATGGCTGGGCGCAAGCCCCTTGCCGGCCTCGGCCGGAGCGCATACGACCGCCGCAAGCGGAGAAATCCGTCCGGCGGCGATTTATCACAACTACTGTTCCGTCTGCCACGGCGACAAAGGCGATGGCCACAGCCGCGCGCAAGGCAGCCTGGTGCCGCCGCCGCGCAACTTCACGACCTCCGAAGCAGCGACGCTGCTCACCCGCGCACGCATGATCGAATCGGTGACCAATGGCCGCTCCGGCACGGCGATGACCGGCTGGAAAACCCAGTTGAGCCAGAAGGAAATCGAAGCGGTGGTCGACTATGTCCGCAACACCTTCATGCCGGCCAACGCGACTGCGGACAGCAATCGCGGCCGTATCGTCTACAGCAGGAACTGCGCGGTCTGCCACGGCGACCGTGGCGACGGACGCAGCCGCGCACAAGGCAGCCTGAACCCGCCTCCGCGCGACTTCACCGCGCCGGCAGCGAGGGCGGAGCTCACGCCTGAGCGCATGATCATGTCGATTACCTATGGCCGCCCCGAAACCGCGATGGCGGGATTCAAGACGCAGCTCAGCAAGGAAGACATCAACGCCGTCGTCAGCTACATCCGCACCGGCTTCATGGGCACCAACGACACCGCGGGCATCTCCGGCACCTCTTCCGGGGCGCGCCACGGTCGGCCCCAGGGCATGCCGGGCACGGGCATGCCGTCCTCGACGAAAACTCTGGTGGCCGACATGTCGGCGCCGATGCCGAACGGCCTGAAAGGCGACGCCGTCAAGGGAGCAGCCTTCTACATGAGCAATTGCGCGACCTGCCACGGCACGACCGGCGACGGACGCGGTCCGCGCGCTTACTTCATCAACCCGAAACCGCGCAATTTCCTGCACCCGGCTTCGCAGGCGGAGCTGAACCGTACGGCATTGTTCAAGGCGACGACGGAAGGCAAGCTCGGCACTGAAATGCCGGCATGGGGCAAGGTGCTGAGCCCGCAGGAAGTCGCGGACGTTGCCGAGTTCGTGTTCCAGCGCTTCATCCGTCAGCCGACAGCGGTCGCCAAGAATGCCAACGCCGGAAAATGAGCCCGCAGGCAAGCGTGTGCCCGCATCGAACCTGTGAAAATTTTGAAGGAGATGCCGGGTGCCGCGAAAGGATCGACCCGGCGTATTGCTCGGTTCACTGAACTATTTCGCGCATGGCGCGGACCAAGGCTTTGCTCAAGATGAAACTGATTGCCCTGCTCGCACTGCTGCTATCCCTTGCAGCCTGCTCCGATACGGCGGCACCGCCGAAAGCGGCCGCGCCGCACGCCGGGACGACGGCACAGGCCGCGGGCGATATCGAACTCGGCCGCAAGATCTACAATTTCCGCTGCTACTTCTGCCACGGCTATTCGGGCAATGCGCAGACGCTCGCCAGCACCTATCTCAATCCGCGTCCGCGCGATTTCACCTCCCTGTCGCCTGATCAACTCCCCCGCGAAAGAATGCTGGAGACGATTACCAGGGGCCGCGAGGGAACGGCGATGAAAAGCTTCGCCGACATTCTCACGCCAGCCGAGATTGCCGCCGTCGCCGATTTCGTGCGCCATGAATTCATGGCGTCGAAGGCGCGCAATACCGCCTACCACACGGTGGAAAACGGCTGGCCGGAACATGAGCGCTACGCGCCGGCCTATCCCTTCGCGACCGGCAAGATCACACTCGACGCGCCGGCAGAGCAACTCACACCGGAACAGCGCGACGGCCGCCACCTGTTCATGTCGGCCTGCGTCAGTTGTCACGATCGGGCCAAGGTCAATAACGAAGGTGTGGCCTGGGATTCACGCGCACTGTCCTACCCGCGCATGGGTTTTCAGCCCGGCGACTGGCCACCCAAGCAAGTCGACGGCGTGACCAGCGCGACGCCCTATCACCTGCATGACAAGGCGCCGATACTGACCGACATGAACGCGCAGGAGCGTCACGGCGAAACGCTGTATCAGCAAAACTGCGCCTTCTGCCATGCGGCCGACGGCACGTCACGCAACTGGATCGGCACCTTCCTTGAACCGCATCCGCGCGACCTGACCTCATCGCCGGTCATGTCGTCCATGACCGCGGAGCGCCTCGCCGCGACCATCAAGGACGGCTTGCCCGGCACATCCATGCCGGCATGGAAGTCAGTATTGAGCGAAGCGGATATCCAGGCCCTCATTGCCTACATCAGCAAGGCGTTCCATCCGATCAGTGCAACGCCTGCCATCGCAACCCCGGCTACGCGCTGACGCAACAAGGTCTGCATTTCCCCCCTCACTTGCGCTGATTGCCTTCGCCGGCAATTGGCGCAAGTCCGACCGTCGCACACAACCACGTCGGCAGCAAGGTTAACTACCCGCATTTTCCTGACGATGGCAAAAGCCCCAGGCGGTTTTGCCAATTCCGGGAATCCCTTGATCCATAGAGCCATTGCATACCGCGAAACGCGGATGATTCCTTGGCACATTAATTGCACCCTTACAACGGTGAAGCTTGCGGAGTTTCACACATTGCAAGAGTTTTTGAACCCAAGGAGAAAATATGAAATTCAGTTTTGTCAGTACCGCCGTTGCATCCGCTTTGCTGGTGATGGCAGGTCAAACCCTCGCGGCAGACGGCAAGGCGGTATATGACGCGACCTGTGCTGCTTGCCATGCTACCGGCGCCGCCGGCGCACCGAAGCTTGGCGACAAGGCTGCATGGGCACCGCGCATCAAGACCGGTACCCAGGCACTCTACGGCAGCGCACTGAAAGGCAAGAACGTGATGCCGGCCAAGGGCGGCAACAGCGGCCTGTCCGACGCGGACGTGATGGCTGCGGTTGACTACCTCGTCGCTCAAGGCAAGTAAGCCTCTCTGCGCAGGCGGGAAGACACTACGCAAGACCGGCGTCTTCCCGCCAACGCCTACATGCAGCACCCGAGGAGTTCTTCTCCGAGCGATCACAAATTGCGTACGCTCCGAAAAGCACCCCAGATGAAAACAACAGATCGACAGGGGAAGCAGCCCGCATTGCGGACGGATATCACCACAACAATAAGTAGGGAAAACCTGATGCGAAAACTGATTGTCTCGAATCTGTTGCTGATCATGTTCCTGGTCGGTGCGGCATCCGGATTTTTCCTCGGCACCATCGGGTGGTGGGGTTTGCATGAAGCGTCAAAAGGCATCGATCAGCTCTATCGAACCGGCGGCGAAACGCTCAAGCAAATCTCCGACGTCGAGAAAATGACGCTGCGTTCACAGGCCCTGTTCCTGGATGCACTCAAGAAGCGCGAACTCACGGTGGCCGACAAGGGCACGCTGACGCAGGCCGATTCCGAGCTCAGGCAGATGCTGAGCCAGCTTCAGCACAACAGCGAAAGCGGCGAGCAGTGGGACCAGATCGTCTATCTCTATACGCGGCTGTCCGCCAGCCGGCAGCATGCGCTGGCGCTGCTGGCAACCGACACCAACAATGCGTACTACTTCCACACAACCAATACCCTGCCGCTGTTCAATCAGATGCTGAGCACCGTCCAGCAGTTCGTGCCGCGCTTGTCGCAAGCGATGCAGCGCGAATACGACAGCGCGCACGGCACCAACGACACGGCACGCGACATCCTCCTCGCCATCTGGATGCTGGCATCGGTCTGCTTCTGCCTCACGGCGTGGATGACCTATCGCGAGTCGATGGATCGTCGCAAGAAAACCGCGCAGCTCAACAAGGAACACACACTCTTCCGCACCCTGTTCGAAAGCAGCAATGACGGCATCATCCTGCTGCACGACGGCCGCATCCTCGATCTGAGCCGCGCGGCATTCCGCTTGTTCGCCGTGGCGCCGACGCAATCGGCCGAAGAAATCAGGCTCGACTGGCTGCAGCCAGCGCAGCAGCCGGATGGTCTCTCCTCCAGCGAGGGCCTGATGGAGAGGATCAGCGAAAGCCTGCGGAACGGACCGCAGCGCTTCGAATGGCAGTTCAAATCACTCGACGGCAGGGAATTTCCGGCCGAGCTGGCGATCGACGTTGCCCATCTTGCCGACAAGAGCATCGTGCAATTGACCGTGCGCGATATCTCGCGCCGCAAGCAGAATGAAACCTCCATGCGGCTGGCCAATCAGGCCTTCGAGAATTCGCTGGAAGGCATCGCCATTACCGACGCGCATGGCAATATCCTGACCGTCAATAACGCGTTCACCGCCATCACCGGTTACGACCTGGATGAAGTGCTCGGCCGCAATCCTCGCCTGCTCAGTTCCGGCCGCCAGACGCGCGACTTCTACGACGAAATGTGGAAGTCGATCGACGAGAGCGGAAAATGGCAGGGCGAGATCTGGAACATCCGCAAGAACGGCGACATCTACCCGCAGTGGCTCAATATCAGCCGCGTCACCGACGAGCATGGCAACATCACCAACTTCGTCGGCGTCTTCAGCGATATTTCCGAGCGCAAGTCGGCCGAAGAACGTATCCTGCACCAGGTCTACTATGACCAGCTGACAGACCTGCCCAACCGCGTGTTGTTTACCGACCGCTTGAACCAGGTCATGGGTATCGCCAAGCGGCATCAGGAGCATCACTTCGCAGTGATGTTCCTCGACCTGGATCGCTTCAAGCTGATCAACGACAGCATGGGGCACGACGCAGGCGACCAGTTGCTGCAGCAAGCGGCGCACAGGCTGCGCGGCAGCATTCGTGAATCCGACACGGTTGCGCGCATGGGCGGCGACGAGTTCACCATCGTGCTCAGCGAGATTGCCAATCCCAAGCACGCGGCGAACGTCGCGCAGAAAATTCTCGACGCCTTCTGTCCGCCCTTCCATCTCAATGGCGAAGAGGTGTATGTCTCCGTCAGCATCGGCATCAGCGTCTATCCGGATGACGGCAACAACGTCGAGCTCCTGCTCAAGAACGCGGACATGGCGATGTATCGCGCCAAGAGTGCCGGCGGCTCGTGGTACGAGCTGTACGATGAAGGCCTGGGAACCCAGGCCAGCCAGCGCCTGATGATGGAAACCGCGCTGCACAAGGCGCTGGAACGCGATGAGCTGGAACTGCAATACCAGCCGCAGTTCGACTGCGACAGCGGCAAGCTGATCGGCTTTGAAGCCCTGTTGCGCTGGCGCCATCCGGAACGCGGTCTGCTCGCCGCGGAAAGCTTTCTCAACATCGCCGAGGAGACCGGCCTGATCGTCCCGATCGGCGCATGGGTCTTGCGTACCGCGTGCGCGCAGGCGCAGGCATGGCGCCGCGAATTCCCGGGTCACCGCCTGATGGCGGTCAACCTGTCCGGACGCCAGTTCCAGTCTGCCGACCTGTCGAACCAGATTGCCGCCGCATTGCATTCGAGCGGACTGCCGCACTTCTGTCTCGAACTCGAGATCACGGAAGGTGTGCTGATGCAGAACCTGGACGCCAGTATTGACATCATGCATCACCTCGCCGAGCTGGGCGTGCAGTTCTCGATCGACGATTTCGGCACCGGCCATTCATCGCTCGCCTATCTGAAAAAACTGCCGATCCACAGCCTGAAGATCGATCGTTCCTTCATTCGCGACCTGACCACGGGTTCGGACGACGCGACTATCGTCAGCGCGATCATCGCGATGGCGAACAAGCTGGGCCTGCGCGTGGTTGCCGAAGGCATTGAAGGCCAGGCGCAGCTCGCGCTTCTGAAAGCCTACAGAGGTATCGTCGGCCAGGGCTATCTGCTTGGCAAACCGATGTCCGCGGAGAGCGCAAGCAAATTGATCGGCGAAGGACGCGCCAGGCTGGCGGTCGTGGCTTGACAGAGGACATGATGCAAACACAAAAGTACCTGTATCCCACTACGGATTGAAAGGAAAACCGATGTACGCAAAATCCTTCGCAACGGGCGTGCCCGCCGCAGCATCACCCGCCAGGATCAACGAAAAGCAGGACTACCTGGTATTTCGCCTCGGCGACGGGGAATATGGAATTCGACTGGAGAAGGTGCAGGAGTTGTGCGGCTTCGACAAGGTCACGCGCCTCAACGAGGCACCCAGATTCATCGCAGGCACGCTCAGCCTGCGCAGCCGGCGTATCCCGATTGTCGACATGCACACGCTCCTGGGGTCTGGAAATGCGGACAAGGGCCGCCTCACCGATGTCATCGTCCTCTGCCATGGGGACAAGCAGTGCGGTCTCGCGGTCGACTGCGTGATCGATGTTGTCACGCTTACCGAAGCGCAAATCACCGGAACGGCAGTACCCGGCTCACCCTGCCGGGTCGGCGCGGCCAGCGTCGGGCAGCGTTCGATGATTCTGCTGGACGCCGAGAAATTGATGACCGACTACCGGCCGGGTCCGGCAGAGCGGCTCGCCGCCTGATCGGGCGACGCCTGACCTGACAATCATCTTCGCGCCGTCCCAAGCTTCGGCGCGCGAACGTGCTGCCCCGCCTTCGCTAGAAAAAAACCGGAGCCCCAACAGGGAAAAGAATAATGACAAAAATAGAACGAATTCTGCAATTGAACATTGCAAAGAAACTTTGGCTGCTCGCCGCTTGCGCGCTGCTTGGGATGATCATCCTGACCGCGATCTTTCTGCAGTCCGAGCGCACCCTGATCCTCAACGAGCGCAAGGCCAGCGTACGACAGACGGTGGAAACGGCTTACAGCGTCGTCGAGTACTACCAGGGCCTAGCCGCCAGCGGCAAGCTGAGCGAGGATGACGCCAAGCGTGGCGCAATGGATGCCGTCAAGGCACTGCGTTACAGCGGCAAGGAATACTTCTGGATCAATGACATGCAGCCGCGCATGATCATGCACCCGTTCAAGCCGGAGCTGGAAGGCAAGGCCCTCGACGACAACAAGGATCCGAGCGGCAAGCAGCTATTCGTCGAAATGGTGAACACCGTCAAGGCGCACGGCGACGGCTTTGTGTTCTACGCCTGGAACAAGCCGGACAGCACCGAACTCGGGCAAAAGGTCTCGTACGTGAAAGGCTTCGCGCCGTGGGGCTGGGTGATCGGTTCCGGCGTTTATCTGGACAATGTGCAGGCGACGTTCATCAGCCGATTGATCAGTTTTTCCCTGGGTACGCTTGCGCTGGCCGGCATCCTGCTGGCGATCTGCGTCGTGATCGGGCGCAGCATCACGCGACCGCTCGGCACGGCGGTGCGTATCGCGCGCACCGTCGCTTCCGGCGACCTGACCAGCAAGATCGAGGTCTCGACCAACGATGAAACCGGCCAGTTGCTGCGCGCGCTCAAGGAAATGAACAGCGGCCTGCTGACCATCGTCGGCAAGGTCCGCAACGGCACGGACACCATCGCCGCGGCGTCCACCCAGATTGCCTCCGCCAACATGGACCTGGCCGCGCGCACCGAGGAAGAAGCCAGTTCGCTGGAAGAAACCGCGTCGGCGATGGAGCAGCTTACCGGCACCGTCAAGCAGAACGCGGAACATGCACGGCAGGCCAATGTGCTGGCGGTGTCCGCCTCCGAAGTGGCGGTCAAGGGTGGAACGGTGGTATCCCAGGTGGTCGGCACCATGGGTTCAATCAACGAATCGGCAAGGAAGATCGTCGATATCATCAGCGTCATCGACGGTATCGCTTTCCAGACCAATATCCTCGCGCTGAATGCCGCGGTGGAAGCCGCGCGTGCCGGCGAACAGGGCAAGGGCTTTGCGGTGGTCGCCTCCGAAGTACGGCAACTGGCGCAACGCTCCGCCTCCGCCGCCAAGGAGATCAAGGACCTGATCGCCGATTCGGTGGAAAAGATCGATACCGGCGCGAAGCTGGTCGACGAAGCCGGAGCGACCATGAAAGACATCGTCAGCAGCGTCAAGCGCGTCACCGATATCATGGCCGAGATCACCGCCGCCAGCCAGGAGCAAAGCTCGGGAATCGAGCAGGTCAACAAGGCGATCGCGCAAATGGACCAGGTCACGCAGCGCAATGCGGCACTGGTGGAAGAAGAAGCGGCAACGGCCGACGCCCTGCAACATCAGGCGGCTGAACTGGCCCAGACCGTCAGCATTTTCCGCCTCGACGCCGCGTCATCCACCCTGCCTTCTCCGGCAGCGGGGGTGAAGCTGCTGCCGCACATGGCGCCGCGGCTTGTGCGCTCCTGAGAGGCAGACAAGGTGATGAAAATATGCAGCACCCGTCCGCAGCATCGGCGACCGTGCTTGATTCAATGGCCAGTGGCCGGCTTGCACAGCCGGCACGGCCATCGCGATTTTTCAGTGCAAGCTTTGCAAGGTGCTGCGTCAGGCGCCGAGGATAGCTTGTATGTTCAGGAGCGGTATTCC
The DNA here is from genome assembly GCF_004804275.1 of Herbaspirillum sp. ST 5-3. GTDB lineage: Bacteria > Pseudomonadota > Gammaproteobacteria > Burkholderiales > Burkholderiaceae_D > Noviherbaspirillum. The sequence continues at coordinate 517,215 of NZ_STGI01000003.1, read as the reverse complement.
ATGGTCCTGCCAGGGAATGTCGGCACTATCGAAGTGCATTCTCAGTGCCGGAGCTGCAAAGCATGAATGGAATGGTAACGGCTCTGATGGGCCGAAGCGCTGATGAAAAAAAACTGCGCTTTCGGCTGTGGGCTCTGACGGCACTCGTCTTCGTCGGCACCTTGCTGGCCGGCGCGGCCTTTTCAGCGCTGTACCTCCACGCGTACATGCTTCACGAACATGAAGAAGCAGAGCATGTCGCGACCACGCATGCCACTGCCATCGAAGGCCGTCTCAGCCGCAGCCTTTCGAGCACCTATGCCCTCGCCGCCCTGGTTCGCCAGACCGGCGGCCACGTCAGCGGCTTTGATTCACTGGCAACAGAGATGCTGCAAATCTACGGCGACATCAGCAGCCTGCAACTGGCGAAGGGCGGCGTCGTATCAAATGTCGTCCCCTACGTCGGGAATGCCGAAGTGATCGGACATGACTTGCTCAAGGATCCGACCCGCTACAAGAATGCCCAGCTCGCGTTGGAGACCAGGAAGCTGACCCTCGCGGGCCCTTTTGAGCTGCACCAGGGAGGCCAGGCCGTGGTCGGCCGCCTGCCGGTCTTCATGCCGGACCCGGACGGAAAGGATTGGTTCTGGGGCTTTGCCATCGCGGTGATCAAGGTTCCCGACTTGCTGAAGAGCAGCAACCTCTCGCAACTGGTTAATGCCGGATACCAGTATGAGCTGGCACGCGTGAATCCCGAAACCGGCGTGCGGGAGATATTTGCGCGATCGGACAAGGGCGCGGTCAATGGTGCTTTGGTGCGGGCAATTGAAGTTCCCAACGGCCGCTGGTATCTCAGCGTCTCGCCGACCGACGGCTGGATGGAGTATTCGCTCGCGATCGCCATCTGCGCGGGCGTGTTGCTGTTTTCCATCCTGATGGCACTATTGGCGCACCTGACTTTCAAGCGGCCGCTGCTGTTGCGCCGCGAAGTGGAGAAGCGCACCGAGGAGCTTGCCGCGGCGAACCGGTCGCTGAGCGCCGAAATCGCCGAACGCCAGCGTGCGCAGAATGCCGTCATCCAGATCAACCGTCTCTACAGCGTGCTTAGCCTCACCAACGCGGCCATCGTGCGCGTTCCCGAGCGCGACAAATTGCTCGACGAGATATGCCGTGTTGCGGTAGAGGCCGGGGGGTTTCCGCTGGCACGCATCGCGTGGCTGGACGCAGCAAGCGGGACCTGGGCCTGGAAGGCGAAATGCGGGCAGGACGCGGAAATGCCGGAATGCGACGAAGCGATTCTCTCCTGCATGCGTGAAAATTTCGACTCGCTGCAACGCGTTCCGCTGAAGGTATGCAACAACCTGGTACAGGATGACGCCAGTTGGCCCGCGGCTTGTCCGCAGGCAGTGGCCGCCGGATTCGAGTCGCATGTCTTCCTCCAGTTGCAGGTCAATGCGCGCGTGGTGGGCATATTCAGTCTCTATGCGCGCGAGCCGGGTTTCTTCGACGCGGCGCAGCTGCGCCTGCTCGAAGAAATGACCCATGACCTGTCCTTCGCGCTGGAAAACATCGAGCGCGAGGCGATGCGCAAGGCAACCGAAGAGAATCTGCGCAAGCTGTCGCGCGCGGTAGAACAAAGTGCGAATGCCGTCATGATCACCGACCGCAACGGCGTGATCGAGTACATCAATCCATGGTTTTCCAAGATTACCGGCTATCGGCCGGAGGAAATCATCGGCAAGACGCCGAGCGTGCTGCGCTCAGAAGAGACCCATCCGGAGACGCACAAGCGCATGTGGGACACCATCCTGTCGGGCAAGGAGTGGACCGGCGAGCTGCACAACACGAAAAAGAATGGCGAAACCTACTGGTGCCTTGAGACCATTTCGCCGCTGAAGAACGAGAATGGCGAGGTCAGCCATTTCGTCGCGGTGACTGAAGATATCAGCGAGCGCAAGCAGACCGAACAGACCATCCGCCACCTCGCCTTCCACGATCCGCTCACCGGCCTGCCCAATCGCCGCCTGTTCAATGACCGCCTGCATCAGGCGGCGGCGCTGCGGCATCGCAGGGACAATGCCTTCGCGCTGATGCTGCTCGATCTGGATCGCTTCAAGACGGTCAACGACACGCTCGGCCATGACATCGGCGATGCCCTGTTGAAGGCGGTGGCCTCACGCTTGCTGGGCGCGGCCCGCCAGGGCGACACGCTGGCACGCATGGGCGGCGACGAATTCGCGCTGCTCGCATTGGAAATTTCCCAGCCGGAGGACGTCGCACGCCTGGCTGACAAGCTGTTCGCGATTCTGAAGGAACCTTTCCAGCTGTACGGCCATGAGCTGTATGTGACGACCAGCATCGGTATCACGCTTTACCCGGCCGATGCGAACGACGCCGAAGCCCTGATCAAGAATGCCGACATCGCGCTGTATCGTGCGAAAGATCTCGGCCGCAACAACTTCCAGTTCTTCACCGGCGACATGAATACGACGATGATGCATCGCCTGCGCCTGGAAAGCGCCATGCGCTGGGCCGTGGAGCGCAATGAACTAATGCTGCACTATCAGCCGCAGATCGATGTCGCCACCGGCAAGATCCACGGCACCGAAGCGCTGATTCGCTGGCGTCATCCGGAATTCGGCATGGTCTCGCCGGCACAATTCATTCCACTGGCTGAAGAGACGGGCATGATCATCGAGATCGGCGAATGGGTGCTGCGCAAGGCCTGCGCCCAGGCCAAGCAATGGGAGCGGCGGGGTACGCCGATGCGGGTCGCCGTCAACCTGTCGGCCCGCCAGTTCCACCAGGGCGACCTGGCCGACACCATCGCCGGCATTCTGGATGAATTCGATCTGGCGCCGGCCTTGCTGGAAGTGGAGCTGACGGAAGGCGTCCTGATGGAAGACACCGCCCAGACCGGGGCGATACTCGAACGCCTGCACGGCATGGGCGTGCAGATCTCGATTGACGATTTCGGCACGGGTTACTCATCCCTCTCCTACCTGAAGCGCCTGCCGATCCAGGTCCTGAAGATCGACCAATCGTTTGTGCGCGACATCCATACCGATCCGGACGACCGCGCCATTGTCATGGCGGTGATCGCGCTCGCGCACAGCATGAAGCTGAAAGTGGTCGCAGAAGGCGTGGAAACGCAGGAACAGTTCGCCTTCCTGCGCGAGTACCAGTGCGATGTCATGCAGGGCTATCTGTTCAGCCGCCCGGTGTCCGGAGAGGATGTGCTGTCGCTGCTGATGTCGGAGGCGCGGCAGCTGGCCTGAGCCCTCGGGGAAAGATCACTTCATCCTGTTCAAAGACGCTGCCCGTCGGGTCTATAATGGACTCTCTCCCCCACTTCGACGGTGCGTACGATGGCAACAAGCGATCCGTACTGGAGCACCAGCCTTGCCGCCTTGATACGGCTTCTGGATACCCGTATCGAAGGGCTGTCCAGCGAGCAGGCACACATCCGCGCAATGCGGCATGGTCCCAATGCTGTGGAAGCCGATGAGGAATTGCTCGCGCTGTCACTGTTGCTGCGCCAGCTTGCAAGTCCGCTCGTCCTCATCCTCGTGTTTGGCGCAGTTGTTTCGCTGGTGCTGCAGGACTGGACCAACGCCATCATCATCCTCGTCATCGTCCTGGGCAGCGTCCTGCTCGGATTCTCGCAGGAATACCGCGCCTCGCGCGCTGTCGCCCGCCTGCGCCGCAGCCTCGCGCTGACCACGAGGGTTTTCCGCGATGGCAAGCTGCAAGCCTTGCTGGCCAGCGAACTGGTGCCGGGCGACATCATCCGGCTGTCGGCCGGCAACCTCGTTCCCGCCGATGGAGTGGTGATCGACGCCACCGATTTTCTGGTGACAGAAGCCAGCCTGACCGGCGAACCTTTCCCGGTCCAGAAGCAGGCCGGCGAGCTTGCAGCGGATACGCCTATCGCCGAGCGCACCAACTGCGTCTATTCCGGCACGTCGGTGCGCAGCGGCACGGCAACCGTGCTGGTGGTCGAAATCGGGCGCAGGACAGCGCTCGGCGCCATCGCCGCCAGTCTCAAGTCGAGCGCCCCGGAGACCGAATTCACGCGCGGCGTGCGGCAATTCGGCTACCTGCTGCTGCGCGTCATGCTGATCACGGTCATCTTCGTGCTGGCGGTAAATCAACTGTTCCATCGTCCCGCCATCGAGTCGCTGCTGTTTGCCGTCGCGCTGGCGGTCGGGCTCTCTCCCGAGCTGCTTCCCGCCATCGTGAGCGTCACGTTGTCGCATGGCGCGCGCGCCATGGCACGGCGCGGCGTCATCATCCGCCGGCCCGAAGCCATCGAGAACCTGGGAAGCATGGATGTCCTCTGCACCGACAAGACCGGCACACTGACCGAAGGTGTGATCGAACTCAATGACGCGGTCGATCCCGATGGCAACACTTCATCCTCGGTGCGATGGCTGGCCTATCTCAACGCTGCCTTCGAGACCGGCATCGAAAACCCGCTCGATGCAGCGCTGATCGCCGCGGGCGAGAAGGAAAAGATGAGCACCGACGGCCTGCGCAAAATCGATGAAATTCCCTATGACTTCATCCGACGCCGGCTGACCATCGTGGTCCAGGAACCGGCGTCGCAGGACCGCCATCTGATCATCACCAAGGGCGCGTTCAGCAACGTGCTCGAACTCTGCACCGCGCTCGCGTCAACAAATGGCGAACGCCCGCTGGACGACGAAGCCCGTCGCAAGCTGCAGGACTACTACGAATGCAAGGGACGGAAAGGTTTCCGCGTGCTTGCCGTGGCGACCCGGCATGCGGAGCCCAAGGCCGACTACGTCCATGAAGACGAAAGCGCCATGGCATTCGCCGGCTTCCTGCTCTTCTTCGATCCGCTCAAGACCGGCGCCGGCAAAACCCTGCATGACCTGGCGGCACTCGGCATCCGGGTCAAGATCATCACCGGCGACAACCGTTACGTCGCCGCCCATGTCGCGGAAGGTCTCGGGCTGGAATGCGAGTCGATGCTCACCGGCGCGGAAATGTCGCGGCTGAACGAGGAATCCTTGCGCTATCGGGCCGAGCGCACCGATCTGTTCGCCGAAGTCGATCCGCAGCAAAAGGAGCATATCGTGCGCACGCTGCAGCGCGCCGGCCATGTAGTCGGCTATATCGGCGACGGCATCAACGACGGCCCGCCGCTGCATATCGCCGACGTCGGCATTTCCGTGGACAAGGCGGTCGACGTGGCGCGCGAGGCGGCCGACGTGATCCTGCTGCGGCCTGACCTTGACGTGCTGTGCAACGGCGTCAGGGAGGGCCGGCGCACCTTCGCCAACACGCTCAAGTACATCTGCGTCACGACCAGCGCCAACTTCGGCAACATGATGAGCATGGCATTCGCCACGTCGGTGCTCGATTTCCTGCCGCTCAGCGCCAAGCAAATCCTGCTCAATAATTTCCTCTCGGACATCCCCTCGATCGCCATCTCTACAGACAAGGTGGATCGCGAACGCGTAGAACATGCGCGCCGCTGGAACCTGCGCGAGGTGCGGCAGTTCATGATCGTGTTCGGCCTCGTCAGCTCGGCGTTCGACCTGCTCACTTTCGCCACGCTCATCAAGGTCTTTCACGCCGACGTGGGCACCTTCCAGACCGCCTGGTTCGTCGTCTCCCTGCTGACCGAGCTGGTGGTGGTGCTGGTACTGCGCACCGCCAAGCCCGCGTGGCGCAGCCGACCTTCCCGCCTGTTGCTGGCGACGACAGCGCTGGTGGGCGCACTGGCCTTCTGCATCCCCTATATTCCATACGTCGCGCACGTGTTCGGCTTTGTACCGCTATCCTGGCCAATGGCGCTGACGGCAATGGCGATCGTGCTCGGCTATATTCTCTGCACCGAGGCGGTGAAGCGCAGGTTCTTTGCGTCTTGAGGCCAGCCTCCGGCGGAAGGATACAATGAGTGCCGGTTGCAGACGCCGGCGCACAGGACGGGCCGGCATTCCCCCGAAACAATTTTTCTGACTAATTCCATCATGATCCCCATGAGAACATCATTTTGCATCGCCCTGCTTTCACTGAGCTGTGCACTGCCCGCTGCCCATGCGGGCCGGCTGATGGAGCGCCGCGCCGTTGAACTGCAGGACGACGACACGTCCGGCGCCGCGACGCGTCTTCCGGCCGGCGTCACGCTGCGTCGTGATGTCCCCTATGGCGACGACCGCCTGCAGCGCATGGATGTCTACATTCCGGCGCAAGCGAAAAACGCCCCGGTCATCGTCATGGTCCACGGCGGCGGGTGGCGGCGCGGCGACAAGGCGATGCGTTCGGTAGTCGAAAACAAGCTCGCACGATGGACGGCAAACGGCTTCATCTTCATTTCGGTCAACTACCGGATGCTGCCGCAGGCCGAACCAGCACAACAGGCCGATGACGTGGCAAAGGCCCTGGCCTCCGCACAAGCCCAGGCGGCAAGCTGGGGCGCCGATCCGTCCGCTTTCCTGCTCATGGGGCATTCGGCCGGCGCGCACCTGGTCGCCCTGCTCTCCGCCGATCCCTCGCGCGCATTCCGCCAGGGCGCGAAGCCCTGGCTGGGCACGATTGCGCTCGACAGCGCCGCGCTGGACGTGGTGCGGATCATGCAGGGAAGGCATATGCGCCTGTACGACCAGGCCTTCGGCAGCGACCCGTCCTACTGGAAATTCGTGTCGCCCTTCCACGCGCTATCGTCGACAGCGGTTCCGCTGCTGGCCGTGTGCTCGAGCCGGCGCACTGATTCCTGCCCGCAGGCGAGGCAGTTCGTCTCCGCAGAGGAGCGGCTCGGCGTGCGCGCATCCGTGCTCGAACAAGACCTGTCGCATCGGCAGATCAATGAAGAACTGGGGCTGCCCGGTGCCTATACCAGCGAGGTCGAGCAATTCATGCATTCGCTCGGCCTGCCTGTGTCGGCCAACGCGACATCCTTGCCCGCCCGCGCCCCGGTCAGGCGCCGTTTTCTGCGCAAGGAGTAAGCGCCCCTTTCTTCGCCGGAATGAAAAAGGGCTGGCACTGCCAGCCCCAACGCGATTCGCATCGCGGTTGCATCAACGGGTCAGGATGACCTTCTGGGTATTAGCCCTGTAATCCTGCCGTTCCCTCGCTTAGTGCGAAAGAACCCATTTCGCGATGGCCTTCAGATCGCCCTGGTCCTTGGTCTCGATGATCTTGTGCTCTTCCTCGGTACCGTCTTCAAGCTTGACCTTCGGGCCGGTGGTGATGTTTTTGATGATCTTGGCTTCGCCGTCCGGCTTGGCCTTGAGATCCGCGGCGATCTTCTTGTACGACGGCCCCTTCTTCGTCTTGTCCACAGCGTGACACTTGAAGCAGCCTTGCTTCTTCAGATACGGTTCGACGTCGGAGTCGCTCATGGCGGCGAAGGCGTGCGTCGAAACGGACAGGACCACCGCAGCGGCGGCCATTCCCAACAGCTTGCTGGTGATGGTGTTGAGTTTCATGATGCCTCTCTCTAAAAAATGAAATACCAGTTTTACTTCCGCCTGATTTACAACCGGGGGACGGGCGCCCCGGGTTAACAAGTTCAATGTCCCAGGAATCCGTTCACCACCATCGCGAGCAGGCTCAGGCCGACGACGATCAGGGTGAAGCCAAGTATCTTGGCGCCCAGGGTCATCGGTTGCGACGGCGCATCCACCAGGTACTTCTTCAGTTCTCCCGTGCGCACCAGACGATCATACTCGACCCGGTGCTCGTGGCGGAACTCTTCCAACGGGAAGGTGCCGGTGAACATCACGGTATCCAGCGGGAACTTGTCCGGACGGAAGTGGTTGTTGAAGAAGTGGACGGTGAACAGGAACACCACTGCCAGGATCGCTTCTTCGCCGTGGAAGATCATCGCCACGTTGAACACCCAGCCCGGCAGGTAGCTCGCAGTCACGTGCGGGAACCACATCATCAGGCCGGATACGCCGATGATCGTGACACCCCAGAACGGTGCCCAGTAGTCGAACTTCTCCCAGTAGGTCCAGCGATCGAACACCGGACGCGGTGCCAGGCCGAAGAACCACTTGAACATGGCGATGATATCGGTCAGGTCCTGCAGGCCCGGGATCAGCGAATCCGGTCCGAAGATCTTGAACTTCTTCCAGTTCTTCGCCAACTTGATGCCGACATAGAAGACGTGCCAGATGAACACGATGCCGAAGATCGTGGCAAAGACGCGGTGGATACTGCCCGCAACCTTGTAGCCGCCCAGCGCCTTCATGATCACCGGCGCCCATGCAGCGTCCGGGAAGAACAGCGGCATGCCGGTCAGGGTCAGCGCCATCAGGCTCAGCGCGAATGTCAGGTGGGCGATACGCCAGGTCGCGGTGAAGCGCTGGTAGTGTTTGCCCTTCAATTCTTCAGGCAGCGCTTCCACGTTCACATGCGGACGCAGTTTGCGTTGCTTGCGTTCCTTGTATTCACGGTAGAACCAGAGCAGCGTGTGGGTCCAGAAGAAGGCAAAGGTGCCGACCAGCAGACCGATCATGAAGTTCTTGGCCAGCCAGATCTGCGGATAGGTCTTGAAGTCGCCTGCGGTGCCGTGCGGCTGGAAGGAGACGAAGCCGGCTGTTGCGTCCGCACGGCCCTTCTTCTCGGCGTGGCACTGCTTGCAGGTCTTCAGCAGGTTCTTCTCGTTGACCTTGGAGTCCGGATTCTTCTTCGGCTGAATGCCATGGCTGCCGTGGCAGTCGAAGCACTTGCCGGTTTCGGCGTAGCCCAGGGCCGTCACCTGACCGTGGTAAGTCGATTTGTAGGACTTGTAGCGGTCGGTATGGCAGTTGCCGCAGGACGCCGTGATCTTCAGCTTGGTCGGATCAGCCGAGGTGTTGGCGACAGCATGTGTCGTATGGCAGTCGGAGCAGACGGCAGCCTTGATATTCTTCTTTTCGAGAACTTCCTTCCCATGAATGGAATCCTTGTACTCTTCGAGTTGATCCTCGTGGCATTTTGCACCGCAGGTCTCCGCGATGGTCAGGCGGTTTTCCGCGCGGCGCGTGGTGCCCTCGGGGGCCACGTCGAAAGTATGGACGTCATGGCAGTCGTTGCAGGCCGCATTCGCATGATCCGGCTCGTCCTTGTTGGGACGTGCGTGCAGCGATTTCTTGTAGGCCTCGATGTTATCCACCACGGCGCCAAGACGCGCCTTTTGCGTGGCCAGGCCGTCCTTCTTGGCCTTGTTCCATAGCGCTTCGTGGCAGGAGATGCAGTCCGGTTTTTTGGCCGTGGCGGACTTCTGGTGCTGCGCCTTGGCATCGGTGATTTCGGTATGGCAGTCGACGCACTGCATGGTCGAGTGCACGCCCTTGCCGTACTTCTCGGGATTGATCGCATTCAGTGCGCGCTTCTCGCCGCCGGCGGTCTGCGCTTCCAGCTTGCCCTTCTTCCCGTCATGGCAGCCTTCGCAGCTTGCGTTATCGAGCTTTTCCGCAGTCGGTGCGGCAGCCGCGGGCTTGGCGTCTTCCGCCGAGGCAGGTGCCAATGTGAAGACGCCGGCAAGGCAGATAACCGCTGTCAGCGCCCAGTTCTTGAGCTTCCGGATCGGCACAGCCGTCCTGTTTCGGTAAGCGAGCGATTTGGTCATGATCTTAAGGAGGGTGTTTAATTATTCGGTACTACGGTGTATTCGGTATTACGAGAATGCAACTTTCGCGCCAGGCAGGATACGGGGCTGCATGACCAGCGAGCGCCAAAAGAAACGCCCCTTGCGGGGCGATAAAACAAGGGCCGTCCACATGAACACTCCACCGGTTGCCAGTGACATACTCGTTGGTCCGGTGGAGGGTCATATCGGGGTGCCAGACCTTACTGGAACTTGTAGATGTAGGTCACACCGATGAAGCTGACGTTTTGCGTCTGCTTGGCGCCGACAGTCGTGTTGTCGGCGAACGTGAACGGGACGCCATTGCTGGCCCATGTCCATTCAACCAGTCGTGCACGTTGATGGATCAGGTCGAGACGGATATCCGCGTTCTTCTGCAGCGTGTACTTGCCGAAGAAGCTCAATGTCGTCGTACGGAACGTCACGTCCGGCAGGCCGATCGCAGCCTGCGCGAGGTTGGTTGCACTCGCCGGCGCACCCGTTGCCGACGGCGCAGCATCGATGCCGTACTTGTTGATGTCACTGAGGTAGGCCAGGTTTGCACCAACCAGCAGCTTGCTGCTCAGCTTGCCGTCCACTCCCAGGCCGAAAGCATCGCTCCGGTCATTGAGAGCCAGCATGTAGCCCGTGCTGTGGTTGATATGCAGAGTCTGATCGCCGTAGGATGCATAGCCGTTGAGCTTCCAGTTGTCGCTCAGGGCGAAGGACATATCAAGACTGTACATCTTGAAGTCCGAATCACGCCAACCCTTGCCACCAGCCACCGGGTTGAAGAAATTCGTGTTCTTGTCCTTGCCGTCTTCCAGGCTGACCTGCACCGTCAGACGCTCGCTCGGGGTCCAGTCGGCGGACAGCTTCCACTTGTCGCGCTCCAGATCCACCATGTTCATCGGCATGATCGTCGTCGCTGACAGGCCCACCAGCGTGGATGCCGGCACTGTCGCACCATAACCGGCACCTGCCGCCACAGCTGCAGCACTGGTCTGCAGGGAGGTCCAGTCGGATCCACCGCGCTTGCTGCTGGAATAGCCGATCGCGCCATTGAGCGTTTCCGACATGTTGCGACGCAGTTCCAGGCGATAGCCCGTTTCCGAGTTTCTCGCGCGCAGGCCACCCAGGCCGGCGACGATTTCATCGCCGGCAGGCGTCGGCACCTCGCGTTCGACCGAGGCGTAGTCCGCGCCGATCGTTGCACGATAGTTGGCCGGCAGCAGATAGCTGGCTTCCAGCTTGCCGTTGACCTTGGTCGACGTCACATGGTTGTTGTTCCAGAACTCGCCGACATTGGTATAGCTGGCCGGGGTGGTGGCCGGCGTTACCGCTGTCGCCTCTACGTTGTACAAGGCGTTCGGTGTCTTGTCGTCCTTGTTCTCGTAGCGAACATTGGCAAGCAGGGAGAGCTTGTCAATCGGGCGCGTGGTGAACCCGACTTGTGCCAGTACGGTATCAACGCGTCCGCCAAGGTCGGTCATGCCTGCCGGGGCACCGCTCAGACCCGCGCCGGCGAAGCTGGCGTTCTGCGTCGCATGCGTGTATGCATACTTGAAGTTCGCCTTGGTCTTGGGTGTGAACGCATAATTGCCATCAATGTAGATCTGATGCGCCTGGTTGTCCGGAGGCAGAGCCATCGCCGATTGCAAGTTGTTTTGCAGGCTCGTGCCGCCACCCGCGATGATGTTCGTGCCGACAGCCGGATAACCCGGGAAGGGTTGACCGAGGCCGTTGTTGAACAGGTTCGGCACCACAGGATTCAGGCTGCCGTTCGAGTTCGAGTAGAACGAACCGTAGTAACCCGCGCTCAGCATCAATTTCTCGTCGTGGAAATTGAGCTTTGCATCGATCTGCTTGGTGTTGGAGTTGATCGGCTCGGCGACCAGCAGGAGCGCATTCTTCACGAATGCGGCCTGACTGATGGCTGCAGTCGTGGAACTGCCGCAGACGTAGGCCGCGCAGTCATACCCCCTGCCCCACAGCCTTGCGCCGTCCTTGTCCTCGTTCTTGAACTCGGTAACGAATTGCAGCGAAGGCGAGACCCATTTTTCGAAGCCGAGCATGGCGTTCTTGCGCTTCGTCTTCAGGTCGACATCCGTGCCGCTGCCCGGCGTGGCCAGGCGGTTGATCGTGGGCGTGCTGGTCCCGACACCGGTCATGCCGGTATTGATTGTGCGCGGATAGATGCGTTCCAGTTCGCTGTATCCCGCCTTGACCTTCCAGTCGCCTTGCTTGTCGTAGCGGAAGCCGAGTTCGCGGGTACTGAGTCCGAGATCACTGCCATTGAATTGCAGCCAGGTCCCGGTCGCGTCGTCGCGCTTGAGATAGTCGAAGTTGAGCAAACCGTAGGCGCTGTTATCGCGCATGCCGTTGTACTGGCCGAACAGCGCGCGGTCCTTGCTGTCGCCGCTGACGGCGCCCGCACCGACGCTGACGAAGCTCGAGGGCGTGGTCAGTTCAGCGACGCTCTGGCCATCGTCGGCGCGTGCCGGGCCGAAGGCCGCGAGCAGCGCGAGCGCGATAGCAGTTTGGCTCACGCCAAGATGTTGTTTCGAGATTTTCATGATGTTAGCCCTTTCTTAGCGGAACATGAACTGCGGCGTCGGGTTGGTTGCGCTCGGATTATTGCTTCCGTGCACCTGCGTATGGCAGTTCATGCAAGCCCTTGCCTGAGTCACGTTGATGCCGCTCTTGCCTGCACCGTTGACCGTCGGCGCTACAACCTGTGCTCCTGCAACTTGAGGAATGAAACCACCGTGCGGTGTATGGCATTGATGGCAGAGGAACGGCGGACGTGCCTTCAGCAGACTCTCTGCAACGGTGCCGTGCGGGTTGTGGCAGTTACCGCAGTCTTCGTCGACCGGCGAGTGGTTATGCACGAACGGACCGCGCTTCTCCATGTGGCAGGTGTAGCAGGTCTCGTTGACGCTGTTACGCTTCATCAGCTTCGGGCTGACCGAACCGTGCGGTTGGTGGCAGTCGGAGCAGGCGACCTTGCCTTCGAGGATAGGATGGTGCGAAGGACGGCTGACCTGGGCGCGCTGTTCCTTGTGGCAGGCGAAGCACACTTCCGGCTGGGTCTTCTTGTCCATCACCTTGTCGTGACCGGCATGCACCGTGTGGCAGGAGGAGCAGGTCACATCGCGCGCCTGGTGCGTGCTGCCTTCCCAGTGCGAACGGTTCGCATCCTTCTTGTGGCAGCTCAGGCAGGCTCCGCTGCGCTGATCTGTCGAGTTGGTGGAGTTCTTGGCGAAGGTGACATCGGGCTTCGGCGGCTTGTCCTTGCCCTTGTAGTCGGCATGCTTGTCGCTGTCGCCGTGGCACTTGGTACAGGTCGGCGTGCGCTCGTCAGCACGCGTGCCGTGACGCGTCTTGCCGATGGCCAGCAGCTTCGGAGAATCGGCCTCGTCATGGCAGGCGGTGCACTTCGCGTCGCCCTTGAGCACGAGATCCGTGGCTCCCGGTTTGGCGGCATCCGCCGCGAAAGCCGGCGCAATGCCAGCCACCCCTATCGCAAACGTCACCAGCGTGACGACCTTTTTCCAGAGCTTCATCAGCTTCCTCCCTATGGTTCAACTTCGATTCTTGCGTTTGCCGGTTTCCGACATCGGCAAGTCTTTATGCTCTGTTCGTGCGCTCTACTTTTGACTTCAACGCACGAATATCCACATAGCAAGAAGGGTATCGACTCGCCACCCTTTGCACAACGACCTATGTTGCAAATCGCACGATGATTCGAGAAACTTTTCGAATTGTTTGATGTGGCGCAATTTTTCGAGCCACTGAAAATCGACTGCATCAACACGACGATTTTTGTTCGACTTTCGTCGGGAGCCTTTGCGTGATGCGCATGCGCGAAGACTCTTCATCGATGCTTCTCCAAATCGAGAAACCTGCCGATCGGTGCTCGTCATTTGCCCTGCATTCGCACTTGAAGAATGCCGTCATCATTCTTGATTCAATCTTCTCTAAATCGAGAATGCAGAAGACATTCATCCAGGATGCGATGCTATGAAAACAGGCACACGCTCTCGACCAATACTTCTCTAAATCGAGAATCAATCTCTTCAAACTAACGCAGATCAAAAACTTTCTATCACGTCTTGATCTATTCGTTGCGTATGCCCACAAGCCCTTATTTCACGTCAAAAGATTCAAAAGTTTTCGAGCTCATCTGCGCCATGAAGAAGAGTGAAGTTGTATAAAGAATCGCAACCCTACCCTCCATCACGCACGCATCGTTGCATAAGCAAAAATCAAACCGGGTGTCGATGAGAGGCGAAAGAAGGCGCTCAGCAATCGATTGGTCCGATCACTGAAGACGCACGAAGGGCGAGCAGGTTTGCAGTCACCGTGAACCAGCAAACGCAGGAATCGAAGTGAACCATAGGGAGAACACTGATGAAGCTCTGGAAGAAGGTCGTCACGCTGGTGACGTTTGCGATAGGGGTGGCTGGCATTGCGCCGGCTTTCGCGGCGGATGCCGCCAAGGACCTCGTGCTCAAGGGCGACGCGAAGTGCACCGCCTGCCATGACGAAGCCGATTCGCCAAAGCTGCTGGCCGTCGGCAAGACCAAGCACGGCACGCGTGCTGACGAGCGCACGCCGACCTGCACCAAGTGCCACGGCGACAGCGACAAGCATGCCGACTACAAGGGCAAGGACAAGCCGCCGAAGCCCGACGTCACCTTCACCAAAGACTCCGCGAATCCGGCCCAACAACGTAGCGATGTCTGCGTGAGCTGCCACAAGAAGGATGCGAAGCGCTCGCACTGGGAAGGCAGCACCCACCAGACCCATGAAGTGACCTGCTCCTCCTGCCACACGGTCCATGCCGGTCGCGACAAGGTGATGGACAAGAAGACCCAGCCGGAAGTGTGCTTCGCCTGCCACAAGGAACAGCGCAGCCAGGTCAATCGCATTTCGCACCACCCGATCCTCGAAGGCAAGGTTTCCTGCTCCGACTGCCACAACCCGCACGGCTCCGTAGCTCCGAAGCTGATGAAGGGCGACAGCGTGGTCGAGACCTGCTACACCTGCCACATGGAGAAGCGCGGCCCGTTCGTGTGGAACCATGCGCCGGTCAGCGAGGATTGCGCGATCTGCCATAACCCGCACGGAAGCAACGTCGAAAGCATGTTGAAGACCCGTCCGCCCTTCCTCTGCCACCAGTGCCATTCACCGCACGGCGGCAACCTCGCCCAGTTGACCAACCAGTCGACTCGTGCGGCGACCGTCGGTCGCAACGGCGTGACATACACCCAGGGACGCGGTTGCGTGAACTGCCATACACAAGTGCATGGCAGCAACAATCCGGCGAACGCACAACCCACTCCGCAGTTCATGCTGCGTTAAGAACAGGGAGATCAGGTCATGAAAATCTCAAAAGAGCAATTTGGTTTGAGCCAAAAAGTGTTGGTGCTCGCCATTCTTGCGGCCTTCGGCCCGGCACATGCCGACGACGGCATCAACGAGTACATCAAGCCCGACAGTTCGGTGCGCGTCGGCATAGGCGCCGTGAGCGGCGACAGCAAGGACCGCGCGCTGTTCGGCCAGTACAACGGCATGCGCGGCGATGACTACTACGGCCTCGTCGACGTCGACATCAACAAGCGTGATGACGCGACGGGAACCTGGACTAAATTCAGGGGCAGCAACCTCGGACTCGAGACGCGCGAGCTGGGCTTCGGCCAGCAGAAGCAAGGCGACTGGAAGTATTCGGTCGAATACGGCGAACTGATACGCAACTATCAGAACACGATCAACACCGGCATGCAGGGCATCGGCACGGACACCCCAACGGTGACCAGCCTGACAGCCCCGGGTACCGGACGGGATGTTGACCTGCAAACGAAACGCAAGGCTGCCACCCTGAACTTCGGAAAGTGGATTTCGCCCAACCTTCAGTTTGAAGCGAACTTCAAGAACGAAGACAAGGATGGCGCGCGCGTGTTCGGACGCGGGCTCAACTGCGGCACGATCAGCGGATTCGTCCACATTTTCTGCGGACCGGGTTCGTCGGGCGGCATCCTGCTGCTGCCGGAACCGATCAACTCGACCCAGCGCCAGGCGGAAGCACGCCTGACCTTCACTGGCGAGAAGTTCCTGATCAGCGCGGCTTACAACGGTTCGTTCTACGACAATGCCTTCGGCTCCCTGCGGCCGACCATCAGCGGCAACCTGTTCAACCCGAACGGCACGGTGCTCAACACCGCCACCGGTGCGGGCAGCGGCGTTGCGACTTACATGACGCAGCCAATGGCATTGGCACCCGACAACCAGGCGCACAAGTTCTCCATCCTGGGCAACTACGCATTCACGCCGTCGACGAAGGCGAACTTCAAGTACGCATATACCTATGCGAAGCAGGATGAGGGCTTCGCGAGTGCGGGACTGACCACCGGACCGGCGGGTGTATCCAACCTCGGCGGGCGCGTCGACACGACGCTCGCGCAGGTCGGCGTGACCTCCCATGTCATGCCGAAGCTAACGCTGCTGGCGAACGTGCGCTATGAAGACCGCAACAACAAGACTCCGGTCGCGCTCTATGGCTGGAATCCCGGCGTGACCAACAGCCAGGATTCGGTGACGAAGCTGAACGGCAAGGTCGAAGCGAACTACCGTTTCGCTCCGGGCTATAGCGGCACGCTGGGCATGGACTACGAGTCGATGGATTACGGCCTCCCGGCCGCGACAGCGACTCCCGGTGGCTACGACCTCCTCCGCGAGAAGACGAACGACCTGGCCTATCGCCTCGAACTGCGCCGCAGCCTGTCCGAGACCTTCACCGGCGCCATCGGCTACATCCACAGCAAGCGCGATGGTTCCGACTGGCGCAACGCAGACGTGCAAGGCACGCCGGTAATCAGCGCAGCTCAGGCTGCCCTGCTCGGCGAAGGCGGCCGCCCGGTGACGCCGAGCATGTTCCAGGACCGCAAGCGCGACAAGCTCCGTCTGTCGGCCGACTGGACGCCGATGGAACGCGTCTCCCTGCAGTTCATCTACGAGGATGGCAAAGACAAGTTCAACTCCCCGACTACCGGTGAAGTGAAGGGTCTGGAAGACAGCGATGCGAAGTTCTATGGCATCGATGCTTCCTTCGCACTGTCCGACAACTGGAAGATGAACGCCTACTGGAACCAGGGCGAAGAGTCGATGCAGGTCAACCACACCTTGTATCTGGGTTCGCTGTCGAGCAAGACCGCCAGCTTCGGCCTCGGCCTGAACGGCAAGGTTTCCAGCAAGATCGAGCTGGGCGGCAACCTGACTCTCACGGATGACAGGTACACGTACAAGCAAGGACTCGCCGAGGACAATCCGGCGGCGACCATCGCAACCAACCAGGCATTCCTGGATCGGACAGGCGGTCTGCCGGATACTTCCTACCGTGCGACGACGCTGAACCTGTTCGGCAAGTATGAACTGAGCAAGAGCTCGGGTCTGCGCCTCGACCTGGTTCACCAGCGTGCGAAGTACAACGACTGGGTTTGGGGCTATGCGGGTGTGCCGTTCTTCTACTCGGACAACACTTCCGTCAGTGCACAACAACAGCAGAACGTCACGTTTATCGGGGTGAGCTACCTCTATAAATTCCAGTAAGACGCGCGCTGTTCACGCGATGCTCCACCGGCCAAGGGAGAAGTTTCCCGCGGTCCGTGGAGCATCTTTTTTTTTCGCGTGATGATACCGTCGCTCCCCTGCCTTCGTCGGGGCTTCCCCAAATCAAAAAACTCCGAAATATATTCAAACTGGTCTGCATCTTGCTCTGTATGCAGATGTATAACTGCAGTAAGGGCCTACCATCCATCGCGCATGGCTACTTCTCGCAGCAGGCAGTAGCAGCGCCACGCCCGACGGACGATAGAACGGAAAATTCCATCACTAAACCACGGAGCGAAAAAATGCGACTAACAACAATCACGCTTTCTGTCTTGTCGGTATGCGCGGCGCTGGCGTCCGGCAGCGCACTGGCTGCGGATCCCGCCAAGATCAACTGGTCGAAAATTCCGACGGTCAACGTCCCGCTGTTCTATCCCGGACAATCGTCCTACGAGTGGCTGCTCAGCGATGCCCACAAGGGCGCTGCGAAGGAAGTCAAGCGCGGCGACGCCTGCATCTCCTGCCACGACGAAAAAGATGCTGAAAAAGATCTCGGTGAAAAACTGGTGAAAGCAAACCGGCTCGAACCGACGCCGGTCGAAGGCAAGAACGGCTTCGTGAATCTCAAGGTGCAAGCCGCTTATGACGACAAGAATGCCTACCTGCGCTTCCAGTGGAAGACCCACAACCCCTTCCCCGGCATCGAGCATCAGTACCTGCGCTTCGACGGCCATGAGTGGAAAGTGTATGGTTTCCCGAAACTGGACAAGGTCGTGCAGGAAGGCAAGCAGCCCGGCATCTATGAAGACCGCATGACAGTCATGCTCGATGACGGCAAGGTGCCGAACTTCGCCAAGCAGGGCTGCTGGCTGACATGCCATGACGGCGAGCGCGACATGCCGAAACTCGCCACCAAGGACGAAGTGGCCGCCAACGCCATGCTGACCGCGTTCAAGAAGAGCGACGTGCGCAAATACCTCCCCGCGACACGCAACGATCCAACCGACTGGAAGAGCGGCAAGACAGTCGAAGAGATCAACAAGCTGAAGGCTGAAGGCGGCTTCGTTGATCTGATCCAGTGGCGCGCGCATCGCACCTACCCCCTCGGCATGGCCGATGACGGTTACGTTCTCGAATGGCGCAACAGCGATGCCGGCAAGGATCCGTTCGGCGGCAATTCGAACAAGGAAACGCATTCGCCGAAGTACATGTACGACGCGAAGATAGTCGGCTACAAATCCATCACCGCAGACCAGTTGCGCAAAGGCGATCATTTCCTGATCCGCGAGGTGAATGCCGTGCCGTTTGATCCGAACGCGGGATGGAAGGAAGGCGACATGGTGCCTGACTACATTCTCAGCCGCGAGGATGCCAAGGGTTCTGCAGCCGACAACAACGCCATCGCCAGCTGGAAGAACGGCGAATGGACCGTGGTCATGATTCGCCCGCTCGGACTCACCAACGATGACGACAAGACGCTGAAAGAAGGCGGCGTCTATAACGTCGGATTCGCCGTCCACGACGACAACATCACGACCCGCGGCCACCATGTCTCGTTTGTGAGAACGCTGGCTCTCGGCGGCGGCAAGGACGTGAAGGCCGACATCAAGGCAACGAAACTGAAGTAGCCGGCAGTACCGATTCTTCCGGGAGCTCCTCCCCGTTCCCGGAAGCGGTCCACTTTGGGGCGCACCGCGGTGCGCCTTTTTTTCGGTCGTTCATCGAGACCCTTCTTCACCCGAAAAAACGCCTGGCCTTGCCGCTAACACCAGGCAAGTGAAGACATTGATTGCGTCACATCTCAGGGAACGGATGATGCCCGATACAAGCCGCTATTCGAGCGACAGAATCCACTGCACCAGATTCCTGATCGCGGCCTCGTCACGGGTCTTGATGATCCGGTGATCTTCCCATTCTCCGCTACGCATCTGCACAGATTTACCCGACTTCACATGTTCGATCAGATGCTCCTCCGCATCCGGCTTGCCCTTGTATTTGGCCGCCACTTCCTTGTACGCCGGTCCGTCCTTGTTCTTGTCGATGCCATGGCATTTCAGGCAGCTCTCGCGCCGCGCCAACGATTCGGCGGCATCGGCATCGACCCCTGCAGCCGTCAACGGCGCGAACGACACGACGAGCGTAATCACCGCGGCGGACAGATGCGCGGGATTGAAACTCCATTCGCGCTTCACTTCTTTTACTCCGGAATTCTTGGTTATTTCAGAGGGCGACGCCTCCTTGCGCCGCCCTCTGTTGGTTTGGCATTCAAAGAATGCCCTTGCAGACATCAGCGGGTCAGCACCACCTTCTGGTACAGGCCGCCGAAGTAGGTTTCCTTCTGCATGCCGGAAAACTGTACGTCATGCGGCAGATAGGTTTGAATCTCGTTGTTCCACAGATCGTCCGCATACGGTTCCAGGCGCCTGAGCAAGGCGCGCAGCGGATGGCGAACCGGATTCCAGCTGTCCGGCCGGTGATAGTCGACCACGATGACCTTCCCGCCAGGCTTCACCACGCGGCAGGCCTCGGCCAGCGTACGGCGCCGCACATCCTCCGGCTGTTCATGCAGCAGGAAGAACACCAGCACGCGTTCGTAGCTGGCGTCGGCAAAACCGAGCGCGGCGGAATCGCGCTGGATCAGGGACACGCGCATGTCGGCAGGCAACTTGCGCTTCAGGTTCTCGAGCTGAATGGGCAGTACGTCGATCACGTGCAGCTTTCCATCGTCAGCGATGCGTTCGCGCAGACGCGGCGTGAGATCGCCATAGGCGCAGGCGACCTGCAGCGTGCTGCCCTTCGCATCGTGGCCGATCTCGTCGAGCGCCTTGTCGCGCAGCGCGGAGTAATTTCCGAACAGGATCAGGTTGACCAGCCATTCGCGTTCGAACACCTTCACGGCATTCGGATGCACGTAGGCCCACCAGTAGATCTTTTGCAGGTAGGCCGGAACCGTGATGCGAATCGTGGTCTCGTCGAATGCAATCGGTGCGGAATGATCAAACTGCGGCGTGATGCCGTGCTCGGATATCAGGTTATTCATCTCCAGGTTCCTTATAGTCATCTGGCAAGAAGTGCATTCGATACAGGTCTTGCCTCCCTGTGTCGCTTCCGCGTAATTCGTCCTGGCTCTCGGGTCCTGTCCGGGTTTCCATGACGAGCATGGCATTCGGCAGGACCGTCCTCCCACATTCCATTTGCTGCGCGACCCGGTTCTCAGTTTCGAGACAGAACCCGAGAATCGAGAATCGCTTGCTTCTTCGGCGGCGCCGGTCTGCCTTGGTCTTCCCCCGCAAACTCCGCGAAACATGCCGATCACTGCGGTCACTCAATCAGCTGACCGGCACATTCGGACGCCTTGTAGGACATAGTATGCAAAGGGTGTACCAGCTTTTCTTGTGCACTGCATCGAAGCGGCATGCGCAGAAAAAAAGCGGAGCTGCTCGCGCGCCCCGCTTGAAATCGGCCTCTGCGGCCGACTAAAACGTCATTACAGCGATTTACTGGAACCGGTAGATATAAGTCACCCCGAGGAAGTTGACATCCTGCTGCGGCCTTTGCGTCAAGGTGGTGCCGTCGCTGTACGCCCAGCTCGACCAGGACCAGTCGTTGGTGCTGTAGCGGTCATGAACGAAGTCGAAGCGGATGCTCGTATTCTTCTGCAGCGCATAGATCGCATACAGCTTCACGTTGCTCTGCCGCGTGTACACGTCCGGCAGGGAACTGACCGCCGCGCCGGCAAGCGCCTGCAAGCGGTAGATATCCGCGATTTCCGAATGACTCAGGTCCATGCCGATTTCCAGCCTGGAGGTCGGATTGCCGCGCAGGCCGATGCCGATGGAATTGGCGTTGTTCAGCAAGGTGGACGACCATGGCGTGGTGGGCGTCGTGCGGGTGGCGCGATTGGCGCTGGTATCGTTCTTCGAGAACCATGCGCTGCCCTGCCATTCATCCGAGAATGCGTACGACGCATCGATCGAATAATTCTTCGACCCGCCGTCGCGCAGGCCGAAATCATCGGCGGTACGGCTCGCGTAATCGTCCCATGTCTGGTCGGCCATGAATTGCACCGCCAACGCTTCGCTGGCCTGCCAATTCATCGACAGCCGCAGCTTGTCGCGCTGGCGATCAGCCAGATTCAGCGGGGCAATGAGATTGAATGCCGAGCTGACGGTCGTGCCGCTTGTGCATGTCACGCTGCCGCAGTTGAGGACGTTGGTCTGAAAATCCGAACCGGTGCGATCGCTGTGGACGTAGGTCACGGCGCCGCTCACCGTCTCCGAGATGGTGCGCTTGAAGCCAAGACGGTATGACGTCTCCGTCGTCCGGTCGCGGAAGCTGACCGCGCGAATGACAGGCGCAGTGCGGTCCTTTTGGACGTAGTCGATACCGGCCGTCATGCGTATCGCCTTCGGCAACTGATAAGTTGCTTCCAGCTTGCCGGTGGTCGACTTGAGTGAGTGCGGCTCGTACAGGCCGGTATAGGTGGAGGTCGGCGACACGCCGGCTTGCGTGTAGAGACGGACCGGCGTCTTGTCCTCGCGGTCCTCGTAGCGCACGTCGGCAAGCACGGACAGCTTCGGCATCGGCAGCGCCGTCACACCGAACTGCAATTGCGTGGTGTCCATGCGCCCGTGCAGGTTGTCGACCGCATTGATGCCATTGGCAAGCGTCACGCCGGTGATGAAATCATCATTCTGCGTTGCCCGCGTATAGGCAAGCTTGAAGGTGCCGCGCGTAGTCGGACTGAAGTTGTAGCCGCCGTCCAGCGCGAGTTGGTGCGATTGCGAATCCGGCGGCAGTCCTATCGGATTGAAGCTGGCCAATGCGCTGCCCCCACCGGTCAATCTCAACGCCGGATTGCGGTTGTCGTAGGCGGTGCCGTAATAAATGCCGGAGACCTGCAGCTTCTTGTCCGCATAACCCAGGATCGCTTCCAGCTCACGCGTGGTCGAGTGGATCGGCTCCGGCGTGAACTCGAAGGCATTGGTTCCTGCGCCGCGTCCGAAAATACGCGAGCCGTCCTTTTCCTCATTGCGCGCACGGACTTGCAGGTCAAAACCCCGGCCCAACTGCTTGGTGAATCCCATGCCGAGCGACTCGCGCTTCATCTTCAGTTGCGTCGGAACCTCGACTGCCGCGGCGGATGTCGGAATCACCAGGTTGGGTGTACCGATGCCGGTCACCGCGGTATTCACTGTATAAGGCTCGAAGCGCGGCGTCTCGCTGTAGTCGATCGTATATCCCCAGTCACCCTGGCGCTCATGCTGGAAGCGCAAGTCGCGGTTTTCCAGTCCGAGATTGCCGCCCTTGAACCTGGTCCAGGTGCCGGTCGTGGTATCGAGCTTGTTGATGTCGATGTTGAGCAGGCCGTAGGCGCCCTCCTCGCGCAATCCGGTATAGCGACCGAAATTCGGTGCATCGCCCGACAGATAGCCGGCGCCGATCGACATCGTGCTGGAAGGCTTGGTGAGCCATGCAAGATCGCGGTTCTGCTGCGCGTGCGCCGGCCCGAAAACCGCCAGCAGCGCCACCGCCATGGCCGCAAGGGGAAATGCAAATTGTGATTGACGTGTCATGTTCATTCTCCTGTCCCTGATCAGCGCCGCATGGTCCGCTCGTTGTTGATGTTCGCCGGATTGTTGGTGCCGTGCGTATTCGTGTGGCAGTTCAGGCAACCGCGCGCCAGTGTGTTGGCGGCTTGGGCAGGATTGGCGTTGGAGCCGGTCAGCGTCGCAATGCGCCCCTGGTGCGTGGCGGGCTCATGGCATTGCTGGCACAGGAACGGCGGACGCGCCTTCAACAGGTTGGGCATGGTGCTGCCGTGCGGGTTGTGGCAGATGGTGCAGTCTTCCTGCGCCGGCTGGTGGTTGCGGATGAAAGGCCCGCGCTTCTCCATGTGGCAGGTGTAGCAAGTCGCGACCACGCTGTCGCGCGCCAGCAGCGTCGGACCGGAGGTGCCGTGCGGATTGTGGCAATCGGAGCACGCCATCTTGCCGTCCTTGATGGGGTGGCGCGATGGACGCGTATAGAGCGCACGCTGCTCCTTGTGGCAGGCAAAGCAGACTTCCGGCTGAGTCAGCTTGTCGCGCACCTTGTCCTTGTGCGTGTGCATTTCGTGGCAGGTCGTGCACAGCACGCCGGCACGTTCATGCAGGCTGCCCTGCCAGTGCGAGCGCTTGCCGGAATTGTGGCAACCGACACAGGCTTCGATGTCCTTCGACGTGGCCTTCTCTCTGGAACTGAAGGCGTCCACCAGCGGACGCTCCGATGCGTGGGTGCTGTTCTGGACGTGCGCCTCGCTGGCGCCGTGACAGGACTGGCAGGTCGGAGTACGGCCATCCGTCTTTACGCCGTGGCGCGATTTCTTGATGGTCAGAATCGGCTTCTGCTCGGATTCGTCGTGGCATCGCGTGCAGATGCTCTCTTGCGCAAGCGCCTTGTCGGCTTGCAGTGCGACGTCTTCGCCTGCATGCGCTGGCATGGCGCCAAGCGTGCTGAGGGCGAGCGCCAGCATCGAGGCAATTTTCTGCCAGTATTTCATTATTTTCTCCCTGATTTTTGTAGCTGATGACCGGCGTCTTCCCTCGCCGCGTCAGAGTTGATGCGTCTTCTTATGTGAGCGACAGGATCCACTGGACCAGATTCTTGATCTGATCCATGTCCTTGGTCTTCGGGATCTTGTGCTCCTCTTCGTGGCCGTCGGGGAACTTCGCTTTTTCACCGCTGCTGAGGTGCTGCAGCAGGCGTGCTTCCGCGCCGGCTTTGCCCCTGAACTTGGCCGCGACTTCCTTGTAGGCGGGACCATCCTTGCCGCGTTCGACTCCGTGGCAACGCAGGCATCCTTCCTGACGTGCGAGTTTTTCCGCCGCGACTGCATCTGCGGCAAAGGCATGTCCCGATACTGAGAATGCGGTCGCAGTGGCGACGAAGGCGACGATCTTGCCAATGGTGAAGACTGATTTCATGACTTTCTCTCTTGCTCTCTTGCTCCGGCATTCCGGCTTGATTTTCTCGATAGCGGGAGTAAACCCGCGCCTAAAATATTGTTTCAAGTCAACATTGCACAAAACATGCCAGAACGAAAAAGGGCCGGCGGATGCCGGCCCAGTCAAGCGAGAAATGAAACCGATGCTACTGGAATGTATAGATGTAGGTCACGCCCACCGCCTGCACTGCATAGTTCGGCGACGTGATGCCTATGCCGGGAACGATCGGGATTGCGAGGGCGCCCAGCGCCGACTTGGTGTAGGCATCGTATTGCCAGTCCTCTGAACGCAGGCGCCGGTACAGGTAGGACAAGCGCACCGCGGACGCCTTGCCGACCTTGTACGTGCCGTTCAGCCTCAGATCGATCACATTACTCGTGATATCCGGGAAGGACTGTGCCGCGACCCAGACATTATTGATCCCGCCAGCAGCCGTTGTCGCAGGATTGCCGTTACTGGTGTAGAAGCCACCCGAGACATCGATCGGCGTGCGACTGTACGAATAGGCGAGATCGAAACCGAGATCCAGTTTGCCGTTCATTAGCTTGCTGGCCTTGGCGCCGAAGCCGATGGTATGGATCTTGTCGGTCTGATCGGCAGTCCACTGACGGCAGGTATCGGTTCCTTCATCCGAGGGCAGATGGCCGGCCGCGGCGAAGTAACCCGTGCACGCCGCACCCGCCACATGCGCCGGCGCGTCCAGGATGGTGGTCGAATTGCCGCGTCCGATCACCAGGCTGTCGAGCTGCGACTTGCGGTCCTCATAGGTGTAGAACGCATTGAACACCAGCTTCTCGCTTGCGGCATACGCGCCATCGAGCTTCAGGACCCAGGAGTTCGAGTTCTTCAGGCCATACGGCGAATTGTTGAAGTCGTCGCGGTTGTAGTCGACCCCGGTCTGCAGGCTGAACGCATCGCTGACCTGGAAGTTGAGCGCGCTGCGAAGTTGATCGCGGTTGCGGTCGGCGAGGTAGAACATTCGGAAACCGGGCAACAGCGGATCGGCAGCCAGTGCGGGCGGAACGGTCGGTACCGGCAGCAGGATGTTTTCCTCATACTCGGACGACCGGCGCTGCGCGTGCGAATAGCCGACGCGTCCAGTCACCGCAGCAGACACGCTGTTGCGGTAATCCAGGCGGAAGGTGTTTTCGCGCGTGGTATCTGCCTTGAAGGGATTCTCTTCTGCGGTGGAGGTGCGCTTGACTTCCTGCCACTCGTAGCCGAACCGGACTGCCTGACGGCGCGCGAACGAATAGTCGGCGTCGAGGATCAGCTGGTTGCTGCGCCGGTTGAGCGGCTCGTTTTCAATCAGGTTCGGCGCGGCGGCCTGATCGGTGCCGATCACCAGCAGCTCACGGATCGGCGTCCGATTATCGCGATCTTCAAACTTGTAGGTCGCGCTCAAGCCAAGGTTGTTCATCGGCCGTGTCGTCAGCGTTGCGTTGATGTTGGTATCGATCACCTTCGCATTCGCCGATGCGGCCGGAACGCTCCAGCTCGACGGCAGGCCAGTCAGGAAGGACTCGTTCTGCGTCATGCGCTGATAGTTGCCGTTGACCACCAAGCGCGTCAGCTTCGTAAAGTTGTAGCCGCCCGACAGGGAAAGCCGGTGCATCTCGTTGTCCGGCGCGCCGATCATCCGTGCGTTGTTGCTGAATGCGGAGTTCAACAGGTTGCCGGTGAGCGGATTCTCGACCGTCCAGACATCGGTCGAATTCTTGTAGAAGGAACCGTAGTAGCCAAAGGTGATGTGGCCCTTTTCCCCCGCATAGCCGACCGATGCGCGGAGCTGGTCAGTACTGCTGTTGATCGGTTCCGGCACCAGCACGCCGCCTCTGCCAGGGCCGCCGAACGAAACGCCGGTCAGCTTGGTGCCATCCTTGAGCTCATGCGTGGCTGACGCCGAGGCTGTCCAGCCCGGCGCCAGAATGACGCTCAGGCCAAGGTTGTGCTTGGTACGCTGGGTCTCGACGTCGAAGTTGTGCATCGCCGCCGGAATCAGGTAGGCCGGCCCGCGGCATGCCGCCGTGGTCGGCGCACCATATACGCCGCCGGAAAGTGCAGCCGCCGCGCATGCCGAAGTTGCATACGGCGATTGGATATTCCCCCAGTTCGACAAGGCGGCATTCGCGTTCGCCGTGCTCGACACGCGCGATGCCGCAGGCGTTGCGGCGAACGAAGCCGGCAGCCTCAGTGCATTACTGCCCGCGCCATCGTAGAAGGTCTGGTACTGGTCCGAGTAAAAGCGCTCCAGCTCGTCATAGGTGTAGGTGAAGCGGAAGCGCCCCTGCTCTCCGGCATCGATGTCCAGGCGCCGCGTGTTGAGCCCGAGGTCGCGTCCGGTCACGCTCCAGCGATAGGCATTGTCGCTGTCGTAGCTGCCGCCGCCGCGCAGGTCGAAACCGGCGATGCCATAAGCACCGTCCTTGTGGAGACCGTTGTACTCGCCGAACTTGTCGGAAGCGTGGTTGACGTAACCAATTCCGACTTCCACCTGTTTCGACGGCTGCGTGAGCGCACGCACTTCATCGTTATCAGCTTCCGCTGCATGAACGGCTGGAAGCACGGCAAACGCTGCAAGCGCGGCGCGTACGGCGATCACCGAGGCGCGTACAGCGAAACTGCTCTGATTGCTATTCATTATCTTCTCCCCGATCAATTCGAAATCCGCTTAGCGCGTAAACCGTTTACCTGCAGGATGGTTGGAGCCGTGCACCTGCGAATGGCAGTTGGTGCACGCGCGCAACGCAAGCTGCGAGGCCGGGTTGTTGAGTGTCACGCTTTGACCGGTTACCGGATTGATCACACTGGCAAGCGCGCTCCTTGTATTCGCGTTGGACGCTGCGCCACCCGGAAGGTAAGCGCCGCTATACAGGTTCCCCGGATGCGGCGCGCCGTCGGCGTGGCAGTTCTGGCAGATCCAGGGAGAACGTCCCTTGAGCAGTGGCGCGGCCGTCGAACCGTGCGGAGTATGGCAATTGCCGCAGTCGTCCATCGCGGACGGATGCTCCCACAGGAAGGGACCGCGCTTCTCCGCGTGACAGTTGAAGCAGGTGTCGCGAACCGTGATATCGGCCATCAGCTTCGGACCTTGCGAACCGTGCGTATTGTGGCAGTCGGAGCACGTGACCTTGCCGGCCTGAATCGGGTGGGTGGAGGGACGCATCATTTCGGCGCGTTCCGTCTTGTGGCAGGCAAAGCAGACGTCGCGCTGCGCAACGCGGTCAAGCGCCTTGTCCTTGCCCTGCACATGCACTTGATGGCAACTGACGCAGGACACGTCCTGGGTTTCGTGCTTGCTGCCCTCCCACAAGGTGCGCTTGCCAGACTTGTGGCACGTGAGGCAGGTCTCGTTCACTTCCCTCGCGTCGGCCTTCTTCGCACCGTTGAACATTCTGTCCGGCGCGGGACGGCGGCCCTTGCTATCCTTCGTCGCCGTTTTCACGTGCGCTTCGCTCGGACCGTGGCAGGTCTGGCAGCCGGGCGTGCGTGCATCGGCCTTGACGCCATGGCGCGTCTTGTACATCGCAAGAATCGGACGTTCCTCCGATTCGTCATGGCATTCGGTACAGACCTTGTCCTTCTCAAGGGCCTTCGCCACCGTCGAATTCGGATCGAGCGACCTCCCCGCAGGCTTCACATCATCCGCGGCAAGGGCCGATCCGGCGAATGCCGTACTGACGGTGATTGCCGCTAACGCGACAAGCTTTTGCCAGAGCTTCATCTTGTTTTCTCCCTAAGTTCCACTTGATTCGTAAAGGAGCGATCCTGCTACCCCTGCCATCGGTGCGATCCGATTCGTTACGAGGACTCGGGTCAGACTTGCCGGCGGGCGCACTGCATCGGTGATGACGCTTTCGCGTTGGGTGCGGCTACGGATACGAAAGCGGATATTTGATGCGGTGCGACACCGTCGGCGTCAGACGCAAATCCACACTAAGAGAAGGGTATCTTTGTGGAAACTTGGCTACAACAAAATTCTTTGCGTATTGCTATAAATCGAAGGGAGATTCGGAATTCGTTGATACCCATCAAGGACTGACAGGGTCGTTCGCAAATTCGGGAAAGCGGCATGTGGCGGCATCGAAAAGAGCCGGCCGGGAAGGACAGGATTGGTGCAACGCATCACTTGTGCTGCACGGGGTGGAGGTACATGCGCACGACAGGCCGCCGCCCCATGATGGGACAACCGGCATGTCGTGCGCAGGTGGTTTTGCTAGTGCTTCGTGTTGATTCGAATCGTCAGATTCGTCGCACCCGGTGCGACCGGTTCGCTGACGCCTTCCAGATCGCCAGGACCAGGTGTCGCGCTGCCAGACTTCGAAACGCGCGCGCCAACTATCACTTTCGGGAAATTCGACAGCTTCGCTTGCGGCGTCATGCTCATGCTGTCATCCAGCACGAACTTGAACGGCAGATCCTTGACCTGCTTGCGTACTACGGCCAGCGGGAAACGCGGGCCTTCCGCAGCGCGTGCGAAGATGAAGACCGCATCCGTATCGGAAGCCTGGGAGCGCAAAGCGGGATCGATATCGACCGTGCCTTCCACCTTCGCACCGGCGACGGCTTGCGGCGCGTTCTCAGTCTGAGCGGTCTGGGCGGCCGGAGCGGCCGGAGCGGCTTGCGGCAAGGCGACAGGCGGCTGCCCCATCAGGCCTTGCGCCTCATTGATGCTGCCGAGGACGGAACGTGCGATGTCGGAATCGCGCGGGACCACGTCGAGAATCTTCTGCCAGCTGGTCACTGCATGCGCATAGTCCTTGCGCTCGAAGGCCGCGCTACCTGCCAGGGCGAGCGCCTTGACGTTCTTCGGGTCAATCGAGAGCGCGCGTTCGATCAGCTTCTCCGGTTCGCCCTGCAGGCTGCGATTCGCCGCCATGGCCAGCGTATCCGCGTAATCGGTCAGCATCGCGGCGTCGTCCGGTACCAGTTTCACGAGATGCGCAAAGGCCTCGCTGGCTTCCGTATAACGGCCCATTGCTGCGTACGAACGTGCCAGCATGTTCCAGCCTTCGATATTATTCGGATCGCTCTTGAGGCGTTCCGCGAGCTTCGCGACCATGCCCTCGATTTGTTCGTTCGTGAGCTCGTGCGAGCTCTCGTTCGCGGCAGTGACCTTGGCAGGATCGAGCGCCGCAGGCGTTCCCACCAGCAGGTAAATGGCAATCGCCAGCGCGGGCACCGCAACACCGACCAGTATCGCCGTCCAGCGCTTGCTGGCGCCGCTGGTGTGCACCGATGCATCGGGCTTGACCTCTTCCGCAACGCGGCGTTCCAGCTCGTGCCGCGCGCTCTCATAGGCGAGCGGCTCGATCAGGCCGCCCTCGAGATCCGTATCGAGTTCACGCAACTGATCGCGCAATACCGCAAGATTCAATTGATCGCGCTGGATGTGGTCAGTCGTGACCCGTTCCTTGCGCAGCAGCGGCGTCAAGATGAAGGCCAGTGCCGTCGCCATCAGCAGCGCGGCGCCAATCAGAAATGCTGTCATGCTTTATCCTTCGGTGTGTTCGCGTCCTTCAGCAGGCTGGCGGCGCGTTTCATTTCTTCTTCCGGCACATTGTCGGTCGGCGCATCACGGCGTTTAACCTTGACCACCAGCACCGCGATTCCGCCGATCAGCAGCAGGAACGGACCGAACCACAACAGCCAGGTGGCGCCCTTGACCGGCGGCTTGTACAGCACGAAGTCGCCGTAGCGCTCCACCATGTAATTGATCACGTCCTTGTCGGACATGCCGGCGGCAAGTTTCTCGCGCACCTGGTTCTTCAAGTCGATGGCCAGCTCGGCATGCGAATCGGCAATCGTCTGGTTCTGGCACACCAGGCAACGCAATTGTTCGGTCAGGTCCAGCATGCGCTTCTCCAGCGCGGGATCGGCCGCTGCCGGCGGCGCCTCCTTCGCTTGCGCGGCGAAGGACAGGACGAGCATCAGTGACAGAAAAAATTTACGCACTCTTCAATTCCTTGATCAAGGGCAGGAGTTTTTCGGCGATCGCCTCGGGCGTGATCGGACCGGTGTACTTCATGCGGATGACGCCTTGCTTGTCGATCACAAAGGTCTCAGGCACGCCGTACACGCCGTAATCGATGCCGACGCGGCCATCGTTGTCGAAGGCCGATACGGAGTAGGGATTGCCGAACTCGCGCAGCCAGCCCAGACCGTCTTCACGCTTGTCCTTGTAGTTGAGGCCGACGATGGGCAAGGTATTGGTCCGGGCAAAATCCATCAGCACCGGATGCTCCTGGCGGCAGGACACGCACCACGACGCCCACACGTTCAGCAGCCACACCTGGCCCTTCATGTCCTGCGGCGAGATGGTCTTGTCAGGTGCCTGCAATTGCGTCAGCTTGAATGCCGGCGCCGGCTTGCCGATGAACGGCGACGGAATCTCGCGCGGGTTGAGGCGCAGGCCGATGGCAAGGAAAACCAGCAGACCGATGAACACACCTAGCGGTAGAAGAAATCGTTTCATAAGCTTTGCTTCGAGAGGATTGGTTTGTCCACGGAAAATTTTCCGTGGACCGATCCCGGTTGGTTCGTCAAACGCTGACGGGTTTGACCGCTGCGATGGTTTCTGCGGCCTTCTTGCGTGACGCGACGCGATAACGACGGTCCGACGCAGCCAGCAAGCCGCCGAATGCCATGATCAGGCAGCCGCCCCAGATCCAGCCGACGAAGGGCTTGTACTGCACGCGCACCACCCATGCGCCATCCGCCGTTTCCTCGCCGAGCGACACATACAGATCATGCGTGAAGCCGCGGTCGATGCCCGCCTCCGTCATCGGCATGCGTTGCACCGTGTACAGGCGCTTTTCCGGCATCAGCGTCGTGACCGGCTTGCCGCCATAGGTGACGTCGAAGGTCGCCTGGGCGGCAACATAGTTCGGCCCCTTGATTTCTTGCAGATCCTTGAAGTTGAAGGTGTAGCCGTTCACCGACGTGGTGTCGCCGACGCGCATGCTGACGTCCTTGGCTTCATCCAGTCCCTTGACCAGGGTCACGCCCACCACGAACACGCCGATGCCGACGTGCGCGACCAGCATTGCCCAGTAGCTGCGCGGCTCGCGCGACAGCCGCTTCCACAGCGACATGTCCTTCGGCGC
The DNA here is from genome assembly GCF_004804275.1 of Herbaspirillum sp. ST 5-3. GTDB lineage: Bacteria > Pseudomonadota > Gammaproteobacteria > Burkholderiales > Burkholderiaceae_D > Noviherbaspirillum. The sequence continues at coordinate 485,947 of NZ_STGI01000003.1, read as the reverse complement.
ATGACGCGCGCGTTCGACTAGGTGCGCAATCGATCCGAACACGATCCAGATCGCAAACGCAAGACCCGCGGTCACCATCGGCGACGCTGCCAGCACCAGCGCGATGGCCAGGGCCAGTCCGACCGCTGCCAGCGCTACCCAGCGCAAGCGGCGCAGCAGATCGGCGACCGATGTTTCCTTCCAGCGCGCAAACGGTCCGATGGCCAGCAGTACCAGAACCGGAATCATCAGCGGCACGAACACCGCCTCGAAGTACGGAGGCCCAACGGAAATCTTGCCGAGGTTGAGCGCGTCGAGGAACAAGGGATACAGAGTGCCGAGCAGCACGGTGCCGGAAGCGACCAGCAGCAGCACGTTATTAACCAGCAGCATCGACTCGCGCGAAATCAGTGCGAAACGGCCGCCCAGTCCGACGCTCGGGGCGCGCCATGCGTACAGCGTGAGCGAGCCGCCGATCACGATCGCGAGGAAGACCAGGATGAACATGCCGCGCTCCGGATCGGTAGCGAAGGCATGCACGGAAGTCAGCACACCGGAACGAACCAGGAAGGTACCCAGCAGCGACAGCGTAAAGGCGATGATTGCCAGCAGCACGGTCCAGTTCTTGAAGCTGCCGCGCTTTTCCGTCACGGCCAGCGAATGGATCAGCGCGGTGCCGACCAGCCACGGCATGAAGGATGCGTTTTCGACCGGATCCCAGAACCACCAGCCGCCCCAACCCAGCTCGTAATAGGCCCAGAAGCTGCCCATGAAAATGCCCAGAGTCAGGAACATCCACGCGACCGTCGTCCAGGGGCGCGACCAGCGTGCCCATGCGGCGTCGAGCTGCCCGCCCATCAGCGCGGCAATCGCGAATGCGAACGCGACCGAGAAGCCGACATAGCCCATGTACAGCAGCGGCGGATGGATGATCATGCCGAAGTCCTGCAGCAAGGGATTCAGGTCACGGCCATCGGCCGCCATCGGCAGCAGGCGCGCAAACGGGTTGGAAGTGAACAGCAGGAAGGCAAGGAAGCCGACGCTGACGAGGCCCATCACGCCAAGCACGCGTGCCACCGTCTGGTCCGGCAACTGGCGGCTGAATTGGGCGACGGCAAGTGTCCACAGTGCCAGCATCTGGATCCACAGCAGCATCGAACCCTCGTGGCCGCCCCAGGCGCCGGCGATACGGTAGTAGACCGGCAGCTTGGAGTTCGAGTTGGAAGCGACGTAGGTCACCGAGAAGTCATTGGTGACGAACGCATAGACCAGACAGGAGAACGCCGTCGTCACGAGGATGAATTGCGCCGCCGACGTCGGCCGGGCGAGCGCCATCCAGCGCTGGTTGCCCGTGAACGACCCGGCGATCGGGAGAATGCCTTGCACCAGCGCCACGCACAAGGCGAGGACGATGGCGAAATTGCCAAGTTCAGGAATCATTTATTTTGCATCCTTTGCCAGTGTGCCAGCAGCCTTCTGATTGGCCTCCTGGCCCTTCTTCATTGCGTAGGCGGCATCCGGCGGCATGTAGTTTTCGTCATGCTTGGCCAGCACTTCTTCCGCGACGAACTTGCCTTCATTGTCGAGTTTGCCTTGCGCAACCACGCCCTTCCCTTCCTTGAACAGGTCGGGCAGGATGCCTTTGTAGGTTACGGGAAGCTTTTGCGCCGTGTCGGTCACGACAAACGTGACGGTGACGCCGTCAGGCTGGCGCTTGAGACTGCCGTTTTCGACCATGCCGCCGATGCGAAAGCTCCGCCCCTTGGGCGCTTCGCCGGAAAAAACCTGGGTTGGCGTGAAGAAAAACACCATGTTCTGTTTAAAGGCCGACAACACAAGCCATGCAGCCAGCCCCAGCGCGGCAAGCCCTGCGGCAACCAAAACCAGGCGCTTATGCCTTGTCTTCATTCTCTTCCCTCCGATTGTTCCGTATCCAGCGGCTGTATTGCTTGAGCAGCGTATTGCGTCGCGCGCGTACCGACATCAGCTCCGCCCCCAGCAATACGAAAGTCATCAGCACCGAGCCCCACACATAGAGCGCGTACCCGCCCATTGCGAAAAATTCGCTCCAGCTATGCCAATTCATGCGTTTTTCTCCACGTATTCCTTCACCCAGTCGGTATGGCGCTCGCGTTCGAGCATGATGCAGCGCACCCGCATCAGCGTCACCATGATGGTGTACGCCCACGAGGCCAGCGCGAGTACCAGCATGCCGAGCAGCATGGTCATCGCCATGCTCGGCGCCTTGGTCATGCTGACCGATGAGCCCTGGTGCAGCGTGTTCCACCACTGGACCGAAAAATAAATGATGGGTACGTTGACCACGCCGACCAGCGCAAGTACCGCACCCGCCTTGTCGGCACGGCGCACGTCATCGATCGATGCCTGCAAGGCCATGAAGCCGATGTAGAGGAACAGCAGAATCAGTTCCGACGTCAGGCGCGCGTCCCATACCCACCAGGTGCCCCAGGTCGGCTTGCCCCACAAGGAACCGGTCCACAGCGCGAGGAAGGTGAACATGGCGCCGGTCGGGGCCAACGCGGTCGCCATCATTGAAGACAGGCGCGTATTGAGCACCAGTCCGACCGCCGACCAAAAGGCCATCACGCAATAGATGAACATCGACATCCACGCAGCCGGCACATGCAGGAAGATGATTCGATAGGCGTCGCCCTGCTGGTGATCGGTGGGCGCGAGCACCAGACCGATATACAAACCGACAATGCCGAGAATGACGGCGGCAGTTGCAAACAAGGGAATCATTTTTCCCGCTAATGGGAAAAAGGTCTGTGGTGATGCAAATTTGAAAAATCTGAATCCGCTCGATTCCAGATTACCGGAGAGAAGGTGGTCGGAAATGGACACTACTGCAATGCTCCAATAAGGTTTTCTACAAGGATTGCCTCTCGAACCCCGAATGGAGAGGGTCAATCATCTTCCCGAAATCGGGAAAGCACTCTACAGCATATTGCCGGCGCGTGCTTAAGGCGCGCTTAACAGAACATGGACCAGGCGTTTTTAAGCCAAAACAATATTCAGTCGCGTTTTTCCGCTATGAAAGCAATCGCTATGCCACGGATGAAACTATTGGGCGCGCCACTCGACCGTGGTTTATTCCAATGCAATCCGCAAACCGGCAGCGGTCGCCCATGGCGTCAATGCAGCCGCGCCTGCCAGCGCCCCGCCCAGCAGCAACAGATGCGCGCTCGCACCAACACCGGACGCTTCCGCGCCGACGGCACCGGCGCCGAAAATCAGTACCGGGATATACAGCGGCAGCACCAGCAGCGAAACCAGCACGCCACCGCCGCGCACGCCCAGCGTCAGCGCCGCACCGATGGAACCGATCAGGCTCAGCACCGGTGTGCCGAGCAGCAGGGTCACGAACAGGACGCCCACCGATGATGTCGGAAGATCAAACTGAATCGCCAGCACCGGCGCCAGCAGCACCAGCGGAAAACCGGACACGAGCCAATGCGCAATCACCTTGCCGATCACGATGACAGTCAAGGGCTCGGACGACAGCACCATCTGCTCCAGCGTGCCATCGGCATAATCCAGCGCAAACAGGCGCCCCAGCGCAAGCATGGAAGCCAGCAGCGCCGCCACCCACAGGATGCCGGGCGCCATGGTCCGCAACAAGGACGGTTCCGGCCCTACGCCAAGCGGAAACAAACTGGCGACGATAATGAAGAAAAACAAGGTCGTCAGGACATCGGAACGCCGCCTGAACGCCAGCAGCAGATCGCGCCGGATCACGCACATCAGAACCTTCAGCATAGACGCCCCTGGTTCATGTCCAGGCACAGCGAGCGCCGCGCCTGCAGATCGACTTCCTGATGCGTGGTGTAAATGACCATGCCGCCGCCTGCCAGATGCTTGTTGATGGTGCCGCACAGGGCCTTGACCGCGTTGACGTCGAGCGCCGTGAACGGCTCGTCGAGAATCCACAAGGGCATCGCCAGGCCGAGGCTCAGGCGCGCCAGTGCCACGCGCTTGCGTTGTCCTTGCGACAGCGCACGCGTCGGCAGATCGGCAGCACGCCCCAGTCCCAGCTCCTCCAGCGCGCCATGCGCCTCATCGCTGGTCACCGGCCTGCCGGTCAGTGTTGACGAAACAACTAGGTTTTCCCATGCCTGCAGGTCGTCCTTCACGCCATTGGCGTGGCCGAGGTAAATGAGCTTGCTGCAGAATTCGTCGCGCAGGCTGCGGATATTGCGTCCGGCCCAGCGCACTTCGCCCTGGGCCGGGACCGACAGTCCGCACAGGATGCGCAGCAGGCTGGTCTTGCCGCTGCCATTGGTACCCGCGACGCGCATTGCGTCGCCGGGCTGGATGTCGAAATTGATGTCGGAAAACAGTTGCAGATCACCGCGGATGCAACCTAGTTGATGAGCCTGCAAGGTCATTCGCGTCCTTTGCCGTGCCGGCGGGAAGAATTCACGCGTGAATGCGCGTCAGGCGGATTACAAGTAGCCATAAGATGATCAAAAAGCAAACAGGGAACACGCCGCGCTACGCGCAACATCGCGTTTCCGTCCGGAATGCATATTATGTGCCATGTTGCGATAGCGTGCCCGGGGAATCGTCGTCGGAAGCGATCCTGAGTTGACTCAGATCACCAATCCAGGCGTGGGATTTTCAATGTACGGAATGATACCCGGACGCAGCCGTTCGCCGCCCTCTTTTTTCGAAGGGGAAATGGGTTTGGCCGCGCACGCATTGTACGCGGCTGGCAGGTACGGCGCGAAGTTCAGGCAGCGAGCATGCCGCCCATGCGCTCGTAATCCAGGATCTTGATGCGCCGGCCGGTGACCGAGATCAGCCCGTCCGACGAGAAATCGTGCAGCAGGCGCGACAAGGTTTCCGGAGTGAGGCTCAGGCGCGAAGCGATCAGGGTCTTGCTGGCGATAAGCTCAACACAGTCGCCGGCCTGGTACTGGCTCTGGCGCAGCAGATAGCCGGCCAGACGCTGCTTGGCGGTCTGCAGCGAATAGCTTTCGATGTCGCGCACCAGGGTGTACAGCTGGCGGCCGACGCAGACCATCAGCTCCTGTGCGAACGGAAAGTTCTCCTTCGCGACTTCCAGCACCTTTTCGCGCGAGGTGTGCAACAGCATCGAATCGGTGGTGGTTTTCACGAAGGCCAGATGTGCGCGGTCGAGCAGCATTTCGCCCAGGCCGAAGCATTTGTTCTGTCCCAGGATCGCCAGCGTCTTCTCGCTGCCGTCCTTGCGGTCGAAGCCGATCTTCACCTGCCCGTAGACCACGATATAGACGCCTTTCGGTGCATCGCCCTGGTTGATCACGCAGGTGTTGGTGGAGGCACGGATGGGTTGGGTTGAAGCTGTGACTTCATCGAGCTGCCTGTCATCGAGCATTCGGAACAGCGATGTATTGGCAAGAATGCGTCTCAGGTTTTGCATGGAGTCGTCTCGCGGCGATCGAACACGTTCTATTCTCATTTTCAAAAACCTCGTTACTGACAATCGGAATCCGCATCACCCAGAGAGCCTGCAATGAACCGCACTCATGCGGCTCCCTCTGCGGCTCATGACATGCCCTCTGCCCCATCGCTTTCTCTCTGATGGAAACGCACATGACCACGGTCAACCAACGGGCAACCAACTGGCGCAGGGCCGTTATGAACGGCCGTTGAAATCAAGCGATACCAAGGAAACATGCAAACTTCGCGCCAGCCCCTTTGAGAGAAATCAACATATCCATAAGGGTAACGTGGTCGTTATTCTCTTTAATGATCCAGATCAATTTTCCCGAAATGGGATTAAAAAAAACCAAGTCCAAGTCACCACCACGCCTTGCCACCCCCATGCAGCACGCTATGACAACGCTCGCAGGAATACAGCGCGGCAAACGCGACGCGCCCATGGCAGGCGCCGCAATATTCCCCCTGAAAAATCTTCGTCATGGTGATCGCGTTGGCGCCGGCCTTCGGCACGAAAATCTTGTCATGGCAATTGCTGCAGGTCAGCCATTCCGTATGCGAACTGTGGGGGAATTTCACGTAAGGCATCTCCTTCGTATTCTGCAGGATGATGTCCAGGTTCAACAGTTCGGAAGGCTTGCTGCCATTCAGATCGGAGCGCGGCTGGATGGCGCCGCTGCGCAATGCCATCATCCAATCGACCTTCCCTCTCTTGTCGAGCGGAAGTCCGACGCGCGCTTCTTCGATTTTCTGCAGATTGCCGTAATTGGGGCTGTCGACATCGTAAAGCCCGGTGGAATTCGTGATCTCATCGACTGCATTCGTCTCCGCCTTGACGGCAGGCGTTGCCGGCTGGTAGGGAGGCACTTCCACGGATCGCAATTGCGAAAACGCCGCGTTCTGGACTGCCGCTGCCAGCAATGCTGCGACGAGACAAACGAGAAGGTGGCGAAGACGAGGCATCAAAATCAACAGGCCGTATGCGGTGTGCGAATCAGACTATAGCGATGCCGAGCGGCAATTTATTTGATCTGGGTCAAGCCGTACCGAATTCTTGCCATCATGACATCCGCGGCTCTCTTGCGGATTTGGAAATACCTATTTCAGATCAAGGAGATAGCACGTGTTTCACAGTACAAATAGGACGATCACACGGGGTGCATGTCATGGATACCATTTGCGGCCAGTTGGGGCTTGACCACAAGCACTGCGACCTTTTGTTTGCGCAAATTGGAACCTGCCTTCGCGAAAGAAATTGGGAAGATGCACACACCCGCTTCCTCCGATTCAGCGACGCGATCAAGCAGCACATTCGCATGGAAGAGAAAGTGCTTTTTCCCGTTTTTGAGCAAACCATCCGCCACGGCGCCGGCCCGATCGAGATGCTGCGCCAGGAACATCAGCAATTGCGCTGCATCGTGGACCGCATGTTTGACGCGCTGATCAACTTCCATCCCGCCGATTTTCTGTTGCACGCCGAATCCTATACCCTGCTGATGCAGCAGCACTGCGTGAAAGAGGAAATGCTGGTCTATCCGCTGCTGGACAAGGTAGCGGCCGAGCAGCGCGCGCAGATCGTCCACGCAATGACCGAATATTCGCGGGCCATTGCGCCGTCAGGCCAGAGCGAGATAACAGAGAGATTGCAGTCTGACTGACAGACGCGCACGCCACGCGCTGACATTGCCGTTCGGCATAGTCCTTGCTTTTACCCAACTCCGGAACCTTCTCCATCCGCGCCCCGGCCGCTGCCGTCATGCACTGACTCGTGCACCGACGCGACGGCCGATGCGGATGACGTGCCGTTCAGTATCCAGGCGGCTCGGCAACGAGCCGCGAACACATCAGCAACTCACTCTCCGCAACCAGCTTCTATGAACGACATTATTTCGAAACAGATCGAAAACACGACTTACGATGAACTGACCGTCGGCCAGTCGGCGCGCCTCGTGCGCACCCTGACCCTGGCCGATATCCAGGCATTTGCCGCCGTCTCCGGAGACTACAATCCGACGCACGTCGATGCGGAGTACGCCGTCCAGACCCTGTTCCACGGCGTGGTAGCGCACGGCATGTGGGGCGCGACGCTCATTTCCAGCCTGCTCGGCACGCAATTCCCGGGCGCCGGCACCGTGTATGTCGACCAGACCCTGCATTTCACCCTGCCGGTGCGCGTCGGCGACACGCTCACCGTTGTCGTGACCGTCACGGCAAAGGACGATGCCACCAAGCGCGTCACGCTCGACTGCAAGGTATTCAATCAGAACGGCACCAGCGTGCTGGTCGGCGCGGCCGTGGTCGTTGCGCCCACCAAGAAAGTGTCGCGCCACTCAATGAGCACGCCCTGGGTCCATACCTTCGATCCGCAGGCGCGCCTCGATTCCCTGCTTGCTACCGTGCGCCACCTGCCTGCCGTGCGCTGCGCGGTGGTCCACCCCTGCGATGCCGAGTCCTTGCGCGGCGCTCTGAACGCTGCCCAGCATGGGCTGATCATCCCCGTGCTGATCGCGCCGGAAGCCAGGCTGCGCGCGACTGCCGAGGCTGCCGGCCTGGACCTCGGCGACATCGAGATCCAGTCGGTGGAGCACAGCGTCGCCGCCGCCGAACGTGGCGCCGAACTGGCGGCCTCCGGCACCGTCGAGGCATTGATGAAAGGCAGCCTGCATACCGACGAGTTGATGCATGCCGTGGTCACCACCCGCGCCTTGCGCACCAAGCGCCGCCTGTCGCATGTGTTCCGCTTCGACGTGCCGATGTATGACAAGCCCCTGCTGATTTCCGATGCCGCGCTCAACATCAAGCCGACACTGGAAGAAAAAGCCGACATCATCCAGAACGCGATCAACCTGTCGCATGCGCTCGGCAACCAGCGCCCGAACGTCGCGATCCTGTCCGCGGTGGAAACGGTCAACGTCAAGATGCAATCGACGCTCGATGCGGCGGCGCTGTGCAAGATGGCGGACCGCGGCCAGATCACCGGCGGCAACCTCGACGGTCCGCTCGCTTTCGACAACGCGGTGTCGATGGAAGCCGTGCGCATCAAGGGCATCAATTCGACCGTGGCAGGCAATGCCGACATCCTCATCGTGCCCGATCTGGAATCCGGCAACATGCTGGCCAAGCAGCTCGAATACCTGGCCGGCGCCACCACCTGCGGCGTGGTGCTCGGCGCACGCGTGCCGATCGCGCTGACCAGCCGCGCCGACAGCGCCAATGCGCGTGTCGCATCGGCCGCGCTGGCCCTGTTGCTTGCACATCACAACCGCAAGGTGCAGCCATGAGCGCCCTCAATGCCATCCTCGCAGTCAACGCGGGATCGTCCTCGCTGAAGTTCGCGCTCTATCCGCAGGACGGTCGCGATATCGGCGCGGCCCGCCTGTCAGGCAATATCGAAGGACTGGAAGCCGGCGGCGCGCCAATCGTCAAGGTTTCGGGCAGGGACGGCAACAGCAGCGACACGCTGCAAGCCGGCGATGGCTGCCCGCACGATCGTGCGCTGGCCGCGCTCGACACAGTACTGAAGCGCCATGCCGACGGCATCCGCATCACGGCCATCGCGCATCGCATTGTGCACGGCGGAGAACGCCTGACCGAATCGGTGCTGCTGGACGATGACATGCTGGCCTACCTGACATCCCTGTCCTCGCTGGCGCCCTTGCATCAGCCGCACAACCTGGCCGGCGTGCGTGCGTTCAGGAAGAGCTTTCCGCACCTGCCGCAGATCGGATGCTTCGATACCGCATTTCACGCGACCTTGCCGCAGACGGAATATCTGTTCGCCCTGCCGCAATCTTTGCGCGAGATGGGCATCCGCCGCTATGGCTTCCACGGCCTGTCGTATCGCTATGTCGCCGACCGGCTCATGGAGCACACGGCGCATGCACGAGGCCGCGCCGTGATTGCCCACCTCGGTAACGGCGCAAGCGCCTGCGCGGTAAAGAACGGCAAGAGCATTGCCACCACCATGGGTTTCTCTGCACTGGATGGACTGATGATGGGCACGCGCAGCGGCGAAGTCGACCCCGGCGTGTTGCTGCACCTGCTGCGCCACGGCTGGAGCTGGGAGCAACTGGAACGCATGCTGTACCGCGAGTCGGGCCTGCGCGGCGTCTCCGGCGTTTCGGCGGACATGCGGACGCTGCATGCGAGCGCGGAGCCCGCCGCCAGGCTCGCCATCGACATCTTCATCCATCGCCTGGTGCGCGAATGCGGCGCGCTCTCCGCCTGCCTGGAGGGATTGGATGTGATCGCGTTCACGGGCGGCATCGGCGAACATGATGCGGCCTTGCGCAAGCGTACCTGCGATGCGCTGTCCTATCTCGGCATCCGCATCGATGAAGCGGCGAATCAGACTGCCAACGGCGATGCGATTGCCGCCATCCATGCGGCTGACAGCAGCGTGGAAATCTGGGTAGTGCCGACCGACGAAGGACGCGTGGCGGCGCAAGATGCGGCGCGCCTGATCAACTAGCCATCGACCATGAATAGACGCGCCGCATGGGCACATGCGTAATGCGAGCCGGTTGACTAATCCGACCGGTTACCTCACCTGCAGTCCCGCTGCGATGTATTTCGCAGCGGGACGCTATCAATAAGAAACCTTGTCTCGCCGATACTTCGACGGTGAGTCCGATCGCGAAGCAGGCATTCTCATCACCTGAACTTGCGTGCTCGTCACGGACGTTTTCATGCGAGGACACCAGGTGAAAGCCATTCATCCGCCATGCAGGTTTGGGGCCGCCGTATTGATGAGGTACATGGCCAACAATCCAGTGCTTGTCCGGCTACCGATGCGCACGGCTCGGGATGCCGCTCGTCAAGCACGTGCCAAGCGCAGATACGACGTGCACTACTGCTACATGCGAGTCGTCGCAACAACCGGGATCAGGCTGCTTAATCCCTGGTTAAGATGAAGCCTGTATGATTCCTGCAGCTGGCTCTCATTCGTGCATCGGCTCAACTCATCATCCATGAACATCATCAACAACATTGCGGCGCTTCTTTTTGCTTTTGCACTGATTCACACCTTTGCCGCAAAGTCGTTCGAACGTCTTGCGGACCGCAGTACCAAGCATGCCGGGTTATTTCACCTGCTCGGCGAAATCGAGGTGGTCTTTGGCTTGTGGGCCTGTGTTTTGCTCGTGACGATGGCATTCGTGCAGGGCGGCGATCAAGCGATCGAATACGCGGAATCCCGCCAATATACAGAGCCGCTGTTCGTGTTTGTCATCATGGTCGTGGCGGCGTCGCGCCCGGTTCTTGAAGCGGTCAAGGGCCTGATTTCCATGTTGGCAAGGCTCATGCCGGTCAGGGATGTGGTCGCACGAACCTGGCTTTGCCTTGCCATGGTGCCGCTTATCGGCTCCGTCATTACCGAGCCGGCGGCCATGACGCTCGCCGCGCTCATGCTTGCACCCCTGGTTTTCCGCCAGGGCGTGGCGGAATGGGTCAAGTACGCAGCCCTTGGGGTGCTGTTCGTCAACGTCTCCATCGGCGGCACATTGACCTCATTTGCAGCGCCGCCGGTGCTGATGGTGGCCGCCAAATGGAATTGGGATACCGCATTCATGGCGACGACTTTTGGCTGGAAGGCCTGCGCCGCAGTGCTTGTCAATGCGACGGCGGTAACGTATTTCCTCCGCCCCTATTTAAGCGATCAGTCATTGGATGCAGCAGTTGAGGGAGATGCAGGTGTTCCCTTTTGGGTAGGTGCAATCCATCTCCTGTTTCTCGTCGGCGTGGTCGTCTTTGCCCATCACCCTGTCATTTTCCTTGGGGTATTCCTGTTCTTCCTCGGATTCACACAAGCCTATTCGCAATACCAGAACACATTGATCCTGAAGGAGGGATTGCTTGTCGGCTTTTTTCTCGCCGGTTTGGTGGTCCTTGGCGGCATGCAACAGTGGTGGTTGCAGCCGATTGTCTCCAGCCTGGAACCCACGGCAATGTTTCTGGGTGCGATTGCACTGACCGCCATTACCGATAATGCCGCCCTCACCTATCTCGGTTCGCTCATTGAAGGGTTGGCGGATCAGGCGAAATACATGCTCGTGTCCGGTGCAGTCGTGGGCGGTGGACTGACGGTCATTGCCAATGCGCCGAATCCTGCGGGGGTCGCGCTGCTCAGGAATGGATTCGCCGATGAATCGATTGGCCTGGGCGGCCTGCTGCTTGGCGCTCTGCTGCCGACCGCGGTCGCCGCACTATTCTTCTTCTTTTAAATTTTCCCACATCGTGATCCGACCTTTCTGCTTCCGCAGCATTTTTCATTGCGCTGTCATCCGTTGTTCGCGCGAATAAACGTGCTGACTACCGGACAGATGTTCTCGCGCCAGCGCCGACCGGAGAAAATGCCGTAATGCCCGCTTCCGGGTTCTTCGTGATGCATTCTCTTCACCGACGGAATCGCGCTGCATAGCGTGTGCGCCACTTTCGTCTGGCCGATGCCGCAGATGTCGTCCTGCGCACCTTCGACCGTCAGCAATGCGACGTCCTTGATATCCTGCGGGCGCACCGGTTGTCCATTCACCTGCCAGGTGCCGTTCGGCAGGTTGAAATCCTGGAACACCACCTTGATGGTTTCCAGGTAAAACTCGGCGGCCATGTCGAGCACCGCATTGTATTCATCGTAGAACTTGAGATGGGCATCGACCGGATGTCCGTGCGCGCGGTTCTCGTAAAAGTCGACATAGCTTTGCATGTGCTTTTCCGGATGCATGGCGATGAAACCGGCATGCTGCAGGAAGCCCGGATACACACGCCGTCCCGCACCAGGGTAGTTGAAGGGAACGACGTCGATCACGCTCGCTTCGAACCACTCGTAGGGCTTGCTCATCGCGAGCTTGTTGACTTCGGTGGGTGAAATGCGTCCGTCGATCGGACCGCCCATCAGCGTCATCGTGCGCGGCTGGATGTCGCCGGCGCTTGCCATCAGCGACACCGCGCCCAATACCGGAACGGTCGGTTGACAGATCGCGAGCACATGCACATCAGGCCCAAGCAGGCGAATGAAATCCTGCACGTAGGCGACATAGTCGTCCAGGTGGAAATCGCCTTCGGACACCGGCACCATGCGCGCATCGGTCCAGTCGGTGATGTACACATCATGCTCATGCAGCAGCACGCGCACGGTGTCGCGCAGCAGCGTCGCGTGGTGGCCGGAGAGCGGTGCGACGACCAGCAATCTGGGTTGCGCAAGAGCTTGCTGTTTCCGGAAATGCAGCAGCCTGCAGAACGGTTTGGCGGCGAGCGTTTCCTCCTGAATCTCAACGACCCGCCCATCGACCGTGGTGGCATCGATATTGAACGCAGGCTTCTTGTAGTCCTTGGCGATGCGAACCATCAGGTCCGCGCCGGCGGCGACGTCCCGTGCAAACGGCACGTAGGAAAGCGGCGAAGCAGCGCTGCCAAACAGTTGGGATACGGCACTCGCCCAGTTCGCCAGCGGGCTCATGACCGCATGTCCAAGTTCGTGAATCTGATACAGCATTTTCTTACCTCGATGATGTTGTCTTGAAAAAAGCCGGCAAAAAAAAGCCGCCCGTGAAGGGCGGCGAAGGAGGAGACAACCCTGAATTCATTTCTTTCGAGTGGATACCTTTCTAGAATTCTTCCCAATCGCCACCGCGCGCACCGGCAACCGCGGCAATGCGCGGGCGCGGCGCTTCGACCGGCAAGCCTCTTCGCGTCGAAAGCTGCACCACGGCGGAGGGGCGTTGCGCGGGTGCCGCTTCCGCTGCATTCGCTGCAAGCTGCGGCACGGACTCCGCTTCGAACTCGCCTTCCGGAGCGTTTTCAAGTTTGAAGATATTCACCACCTGCACCAGGCCGTTCGCCTGATCGTGCAAGGCGTTTGCCGCAGCGGCGGCTTCTTCCACCAGCGATGCGTTTTGCTGTGTGACGCGATCCATCTGCGCGATCGCCTGGTTGATCTGCTCGATGCCCGTGGACTGCTCTTCGCTGGCGCACGTGATTTCGTCGATGACATCAGTCACACGCTTCACGCTGGCGACGATCTCGTGCATGGTCTCGCCGGCCTGGTCGACCAGCTTGCTGCCGGCGCCAACCTTGTCCACCGAGTCTTCGATCAGTGCCTTGATTTCCTTGGCGGCGGCTGCGGAACGTTGCGCCAGGTTGCGCACTTCTCCGGCGACCACGGCAAAGCCGCGTCCCTGCTCGCCGGCTCGCGCCGCTTCCACCGCTGCGTTCAGTGCGAGGATGTTGGTCTGGAATGCAATGCCGTCGATCACGCCGATGATGTCTGAAATCTTCCTTGCCGAGGCATTGATCGATCCCATTGTCGCGACGACCTCCGACACCACCGCCCCACCCTTCACTGCCACCTCGGACGCCGATGCGGCAAGCTTGTTGGCCTGACGGGCGTTGTCGGCATTCTGCTTGACCGTCGACGTCAGTTCTTCCATCGACGATGCGGTCTGCTCAAGCGAGCTGGCCTGTTGTTCGGTGCGCGAGGACAGATCCTGGTTGCCCGCCGAAATTTCAGTGGACGCCGTGGTGATCGTGTCGGTGCCAGACCGCACCTGGGTGACGATGCGCACCAGGCTGTCGTTCATTTCCTTCAGCGCCTGCATCAGTTGCCCGGTTTCGTCGCGCGATTTCACTTCGACCTCGCCGGTGAGGTCGCCCTGTGCGACGCGGCGCGCAACTGCGACCGCTGCATGCAGGGGCTTGGTAATGCTGCGCGTCACCGTCCATGCCGCGCCGATGCCGAGCAGCAGTGCCACGCCGCCGATCAGCGCGGTCAGGATCAGTGCATTCTTGTAGGTGGCCTGCGCATTTTCCACGGCCTTGTCGGCATCGCGCTCCAGCAGGCGCACCAACTCATCCATCGCGCCCATCCACTTGCGCTGGCTGGGCCACACTTCATCGACCAGAACCTTGACGGCATCGGCCTGCTTGCCGTCGCCCAGCATGGCGAGCGCCTTGTCGGTCAGCGGTTCGGTAGCGTCCTTCGCGGCGGCGATCTTGGCGAGCACTGCCTTCGCGTTGTCCGCGTGAACGAGGCGCTCGAGGTTTTCGACGTAGGAGTTGTATTCGTCCCGGTCGTCGGTGATGCGGTCGGTTTCCCTCAGTTTCTGATCTTCATCCGTCGTCAAGGCAAGGTTGCGCGTGGCCAGGCCGATCTCCAGCACCATCTGGCGCATCGAGAACGCCGACTTGATCATGACGTTGTTTTCGTTGACGATGCCGTCCAGGCTGCGTTCGATCTTTTGCATGCGCATTGCGCTGAGCACACCAAGTGCAATCATCAGCACCAGGACGAGGCCGAAGCCGCTTCCCAGACGGACACCTATTCTTAGATTCGCGATCCTCAATTTTCCGCTCCCTTGCTGTGGGTCTCGCTGCAATTGGCGCTACCCGGTTACTGCTTCCCCATGATGCAAAACCCAATGACCTGCTATTTCTGTTTGGTTTCCGTTTAGCAAATACCGGGCCAGACGGCGCCAGCGAGGAACGACGCGGTCTTTCAGGGATCGGCGGCGCAGCGAAGATCAAGATTGAAGCCAGGGCTTCCCAAAAGCGGGAGCTTGCTCTTGTTTGCGGGAAAGACGCGGTACGGTGTGCAAGCCAGACACCGACAAGCATTGACCATGCACCACGCGTGGATATCGAGCGCTTCACCCGACGATGCCCGGTAAGCCTTACATCGCGCGGTATATAAATCCGACAATGAGCAGCACCAACATGACGAGGTCCACGGGCATGACGCCTCTGCAGACGTGTATGCATCGACTGGCATACGCGTTGCATCGACCTGCAAGGCCCCCATGACTTCATAAGGAGACCTATCATGCGAGTTGCTGAAGCAATGTCACGCGATGTACACGTGGCCAATCCGGACCAGAGCCTCATCGAAGCCGCAAAGATGATGGCGGAAGGCGATTACGGCGTTTTGCCTGTCGGCGAGAACGATCGCCTGGTCGGCATGATCACCGACCGCGACATCGTGGTACGCGCGCTTGCCCAGGGCAAGAGCGGTGATACCAGAATCAGGGATGTCATGAGCGAGGACGTGAAGTACTGCTTTGAAGAAGACGACCTCGACGATGTGGCTCGCAACATGGGCGATCTGCAAGTTCGCCGGCTGCCGGTCGTCAACCGCGACAAGCGGCTGACAGGCATCGTTTCCCTCGGAGATATCAGCACGACGGGAGAAACCGCACCGGCGGCGGAAGCGCTCTCGTCCATTTCCGAGCCGGGATCGCAGCACGGCAGCACCCAGCAGCCGCACTGAGTCGCCAACTACGCCGGCGTCAGACGCGATCGTGCGGACCGGGCTTGTGAACCATGACCGGCACCTTGCTGTGAATCAGCACCTTCAGGGTTTCACTGCCCAGCACCTGCGCCGAATCACCCTTCCACCCATGCGATGCCATGAAGATCAGGTCGCAGTGCAACTGCTCCGCGGCCTTCACGATCGCCAGGTAGGGTTCGTCCGCCTTGATCATCTTGCAGCTGCACGGCACCTCTTCTGCCAGTGCGCTGTTGGCGATGAAGGATAGATACTCGTCGGCAAACTTGTCGAACAAGACTTGCCGGCGCTCGGGGTAATGCGGGTCGTGATGCATCCAGGCCTCCAGTTGATCCTGGTGCGGCGTGGGAATGACGTGGATGCCAACCACCGTTGCGCCGGTGTTTTTCGCGAACAGGATGCCGCTGCGCACGGCTTTTTGCGAGAGCGCCGAACCGTCGGTCGGTAACAGGATGTGCTTGTACATGGTGAAGTGAGCGTTCAAATGTGGCGTTGCACGGGAACAGGTTCCGGCGGCTGAGTCGATCCGCCGGCGCTATTGTCAGAATCCGGTTTTCCTGAACATCATGTCATCAGCTTAGCCGAGTGGCTGGAGGCGACTTGAGATCCGTCAACTATTGCATTCTTAGCCCCCGATCTGCCGGAACGGGTCGAGCGCCAGATCGATCAGGCGCCGCTCCCGCACGACCACTTCGGCAATGGCCGTCATGCCGTAACGCAAGGGATACTTCGTGTCGCCCACCAGATAATGATCCTGGTCGAGCCGCACGCGTCCCTCGTAGACCGGCTGCTTGCTCTGCGGCGAAGGCTTGGTCGCCGGCGAAATGAAATCCAGCCTGCCGTTGATGATGCCGTAGCGCTGATAGGGAAAGGCGTTGAACTTCAGCTTGACCGGCAGTCCTTCGCGCAGGAAGGCGCGGTCATGTTCGGCGATCTCGATCTTGAGCACGGGGCGCGCATTTTTCGGCGCGATTCCGCCCAGCGGCGAATTGGCCTGGATCTTGTCACCTGGCTGGGTGGAGGTGACGTCGGTGATCACGCCGTCCACCGGCGCGACGATGAGCAGGAAGTTGTCCTTGTCGATGTTTTCGAAGCGGATACGGGCAGCGGCGTCGGCGACGAGGCGCGCGGTCTGCACCTGCAGGCGCAGCTTTTCTTCCGCATTGGCCATTTCCTTCGCGGCCGCTTCGTACTGCAATTGCAGCTTGGTCAGCTCCTGCCCGCTGGTTTCGAGTTGCGAGCGGGCCTGTTCATATTCCTGGCTCTGGCGCACGCTCAATTCGCTCAGGCGCGACTGCGCCACCCGCAGCGCATTCTCCGCCGCCAGCAAGGCATTCTTCTTGTTTTCCACCTGCAGCTGCGAGACGCCGCCGCCGCCCGTCATGGAAAACAGCCGCGCATACTTGTCGGCCTCTTCCTTGGCGGCATCGCGCGCGCGGCGCGCTTCGTCGAGATTGGTGCGCGCCTCCTGCAATTGCGCGCGCTGTCCTTCGGCCAGCTTGGATGTGCCTTCACCGACGCGCTTGGAATGCTGATGCTCTTCCAGTTCCATCGCCTGCTTCAGTGCGGCCACCTTGCGCTCCATGAGCGCTTTCTTCTCGGGGAACTGCTTCCATTCCCGTTCTGCGTCTTCCAGCTTGAGCTGCGCCTCAAGCGCATTCTTCGCCGCCTCGATGGCGCCGCGCGCATTCAGGCGGGCCAGCGTGTCGCCCTTCGACACCGGCTGCCCTTCGGCGATGTACAGGTTCGCCAGTTCGCCGTCGATGGGCGCATAGAAACGCCGCACCTCGGATTCGGGCATGAGCGCGCCTTGCGCGGTGACGATCACATCGGCGCTGCCGACGAAGGACCAGACCAGCGCGGCCAGCACCAACGCAACCATGGTGAAGACCGCCGCCTGCGTGAAGCGCCAGGGCTCGGCGGTGAGGATCGCGATGCCCTCGGCGCTGTGGTCTTCGAGCGCTTCGGTGAGCGGTTTGAGACGGCTGGTGGCGGGCATATCCTCAGTTCTCCTCGCTGCCGAGCAAGGCCAGTTTTGCCTTCAGCAAGCCCGGCTCCAGCACGTTGCGCAATTCCAGCAGGCCCTTGCGCTGCGCATCGGCTTCGGCCTTGATGTCCTCATTCAGTTTCTTCCATTGTGCCGGCGCGTCGGTTTTCAGTTGCGCGTAGATGCCCATGCCTTTACGCGCATCATCCCGCGCTTCGGACAGCAGTCGCGCCTGGTTGCGGAACTTGTCGGAGATCCTGGTTTCCAGCCGCTGCTCGCCCTCGATCGGGCCGTTGTCCCGGTATTGACGCCAGCGCGCTTCCGCCTGTCCGGCCAGGTCCCGCGCGCGACTGAGGGCCTTGTCCTTGAAACGCCCGACATCAGGTTCGATGGCGCGTACGAAATAGGTATCCTCATCCGGGATGAGCGCACCATAGAAAGCCAGAAGACGCTCGTCGTAGTCCTTGGCATCACGCGACTTCTGCAGCGCGGCGTACTGGTCGGCGACGGATTTCTTGCGCTCCAGTTCCTTCGCGGCCGCATCGCCCCATGCGCCCGATCCCATCTTCTGCAAGCCGGCGAAGGCTTGGCCGGTATCGCCGCCGCGCCAGGCTTTCAGCGACTCCTGGTACTGCTGCACCACCGGTGCAGGCGGATAACGATTGCTCGAGGCCAGCGCACGAAACTTTTCCTGGAACGGCGGCGTCGAGAACCTGGCCTTGCCCTGCAATGCAATCATCTGGCCGAGCTTGCGTTCCCGCGCCAGCTTCTCGGCTTCGGTGTACTGGCGCAAGTCCTGCCGCACTGCGTCCAATCCGCCGAGACGGGGGTACTTCTCGGCGTAATCTTTGAGCACCGCATCCAGGTTCTCCGGCTGATCGCGCTTGAGCTCGTCGCCTATCGTGCCCTTCAATCGCTCGATGGCGGCCAGGTAGACGGCATCGTCGCTTTGCAGCTTGCGCAAGTGGCTGAGCGCTTCCGCGTAAGAATCGCGGAACTCGGGCACAGCGGACGCCACCGCGTCGAGGGCGCGCTGGTGCCCCTGCGGGTCTTCGTCCCATTGCCTGAGGATGGATTTGATCCTGTCTTCGTCGGCGTAGATGCGAACCGGCGCGTCAGGTCCGCCCCGGGTGCTTATGAATCGTTCCATATTGCCCATCCATGCAAGCTGGTTCACCAGGGGCTGCACGTCGCTGTTGTGGCGGCCGCGCTTGCCCATCTCGGCGAGCGCCGCGTTCGCCTGGTCGAAATTGCGCGCCTTGAGCAAAGCCAGCCACTTCGGCACATGCGCCTTGAGCAAGGCTTCGCTGCCCATGGCCCTGACTTCCGCATTCTCCGGATCATGCTCCAGATAGTCGTCGGCCGCCGCCGCCGCTTTCGCGTATTCGCCGTCGGCGAACATGTCCTTCACCTCGCGTTGATCGGAACCGGTGAAATACAAGGCCAGCGCGAAAACAACGAGCAGCGCGACCAGTCCGGCGCCTACCCAGCGCGCCTGCTTCATGCCTTTGCGTTCTTTCCCGACGAAGGCGTCGATCAGCTCGGAGCTGAAGATGGCAAAGCGGCTGCGCGGCGGATGCTTTTCCTTTTCCTTCGCGGCATCGTCCGGCGCTTTCAGCTCTTCGGCATTGAGTTCGTCATCCTGCTGCTGCACGTGATCGACGCAGAAGATGTCGAGGAAGGAATCCGCGGCGGCGACGAAGGTAGTCTTGTCGGCGTCGGCGGTCTTTTCCGGCACGGGCCGCACCGCCGGACTCAGCTTGGTGATGGTCGGGTCGGATTCCTCCTTCTGCTGGCTTACCTTGTAGACGAAATGATGGCCGCCGAAGGCAAGCACGTCGCCGTCCTCCAGCGGCATCGCATGTTCGTCCAGGCGCTTGCCGGCGACGAAAGTGCCATTGGTGCTGCCGAGATCCTCCACGAAGGGCGAGCCGCCCTTCAGGAAAATATGGGCGTGGCGGCGCGAGATGTAGTTCACCTGGTGCGGATAGTCGTCCTTGTAGCGAGCGAACACCTCGTCCGCCTTGCTGATCAGGAAGGGAAAGCGCGTGATCACGATGGGCTGCAGGCCGAGGTCGCCGCGTTCGGGCGTCAGCGTGAGACTGACCAGCTTCGCCACTCGCCCTCGCATCTCGGCACGGGCGCCGAGATGCACGCGATAGGACAAGGTGCCGCCGAAGCAGATCTCGTCGCCGTCGTGCAGCCGGGTGATCTTCTGCTGCACATTGACGCCATTGACGGTAGTGCCGTTCTTGCTGTCGAGGTCGGCGATATACACGCCGCCGTGTTCGGAAAAGATGCGCGCATGGCGGCGCGACAGATCGGCCACCACTTCCGGCGGATAGGCGTCGAACGGCGGCTCGGTGCGTCCGATCGCAAACAGGTTTTCGTCGATGCGGATGTTGCCCAGCTCGGGATGGGAAACCGGCTTGAGCACGATGTCGAACTCCAGGCCAGCAGCCGCCTGGGTGTCAGCGATCGTTGCCTGCTCGGTAGCCATGTGTTGACCTGACATGCGGTGCCTGTTCACTGACTTGCATTGCCGACCTCGATCGACGGCCAGCCGCCGCCGAGAGCCTTGTACAGCGTGACCGTATCCGACAGGATCTGCTGGTGATTCGCCAGCAGCGCCAGTTGCGCCGACAGGAGCGAACGTTCGGTCTCGAAGACCTCGAGTTGCGACACGAGCCCTTCCTTGAGCTGCGCCTGGATTTGCGCAGACACCACTTTCAGATGATCGATCTGCTGCTGCAACTCGGTGCGCTGCTTCTTGTGCGCAT
Organism: Herbaspirillum sp. ST 5-3; assembly: GCF_004804275.1. GTDB lineage: Bacteria > Pseudomonadota > Gammaproteobacteria > Burkholderiales > Burkholderiaceae_D > Noviherbaspirillum. Next base: position 465,483 of record NZ_STGI01000003.1, on the reverse strand, counting down.
CGAGGTTGACCAGCGAATTTTCGACTTCCTCGAATGCCCCGACGACCGTCTTGCGGTACTGCTCTTCAGCCACCCGCGTCTCGGCCTCGCTGGTCTTGATACGCGCCTTCACGCCGGGATCGAAGATCGGGATATTGATGCTGGGCAGGAGGCCGAAGGTAAAGGATTTGAGCAGGTCGGTCAGCGCGAAGCTGGAGCTGCCGCCGCGCCCGGTCAGGCTGATCGAGGGCAATTGCGCCAGCTTGGCCTGGCCAACCAGGTCATAGGATTCGAGCACGCGGTACTCGGCCGCGACGATATCGGGGCGGCGCTTGAGCAGTTCGGCCGGCAGTCCGCCAGGGACGGCCGGAAGGCGCACCCTCTCCTGCAGGCGTCCGGCCGGCACGCGGAACTCGCCCGCGGGCACGCCGAGCAAGGTCGCCAGGGCATTGCCCGCCAGATCGCGTGCGCGATGCAGTTCCAGCAAATCGTTGGTGAGGCGATTGATCTCGGCACGCTGCTGCAGCACGCGTGTGTTCGGCAGCAAGCCGTTCTTGTACATCGCTTCATAGATGCCAAGGATTTGCTTGTTCTTGTCCAGCGTCTTCTGCTGCTGGTCAATCTGCTCGTCGAACTGCAGAATCTGGAAATACGTGGTTGATACATCCGACACCAGCGTCAGATAGCCCGCACGCCAATCCGCCTCTGAAGCCTTGAATTCCGCTGTCTGCGCCTGCACACCCTTGGCGACCTTGCCCCAGACGTCGATGTCCCAGTTGACCTGCGTGCCGAGATTGAATTGCTTGGTGAATTTCTGTCCGGTGCTTTTCTCGAAGCTCGCGCCGGCGCCCGCATCCAGCGTCGGCAATGCGCCCGCGCGCGCTTCGCCCACTTGCGCGCCCGCAACCTGGATGCGCGCGGCAAGAATCTTCACGTCAAAATTGCCGTGGATCGCCTTGTTCACCAGTTGATCGAGATAGGGGTCGCGAAATTCCTTCCACCAGTCCGGCGCAATGGTCGTGGCGGCCGACACCGGCGCCCCCGACTGCTGCGACCAGGACGTTTTGACCGGTGCATCGGGACGGCGGTATTCCGGCATGCTGACATCGGCGCAGCCGGACAGCACGACGATACCAATCCCGGCGGCAATGAGCAGCTTCATAACCAGCTCCTGGATTCGACAAAGACATTGAACAATCGGGGATCGATATGTCCGGCGCGGCATTCGCCCGACAGCATATCCAGCGCCATTTCCACCGGCACTGCTTTCTTGTAGGGACGGTCGCCGGCGGTGAGCGCGTCGAAGATGTCGCAGATCGTGAGTATCCGCGTCTGGATGCTGATCTGGTCGCCGCGCAAGCCCATCGGATAGCCGGAACCGTCCAGTTTTTCGTGATGGCCGTGGGCGATCGAGGGCACGCCGGAAAGATCGCGCGTCCAGGGGATCAGGATCAGGAAGGAGTAGGAATCCGCCACATGCGATTCGATCTGGCGCCGCTCGTCCGGCGTCAGGCAACCTTTGCAAACGCTCAGCGCCGAAAATTCCCATTCTTCCAGCAAAGGCGCGCCAAGGCCGTCCGGTTCGTGATAGGCGTAATGCAGGATTTCCTTGAGGTCGGGAGCACCCTCGGTGTGCGATATCGCCGGCTCGTTGGCATGCCGTATCGCATCAAGAAACTTGTCGAGGCGGCCGAATTCCTCGCGCAGGTTCTCTTCAATCTTTCGCCTCTCTTCGCGGAAGGCGACCATGCTCAGTTCATGCTGCGCATGCATCTCGACAAGGTGCCGATAGGCCTGGCGCTCCAGGCAGGCACGCGCATACTTGAAGCGCTGCTCCAGCAGGCGCATGTCTGCGTGATGCAACTTCTTCTCTTTCCGCAATACATGCTCGCGTACGCCGACCTTGCCGAAATCATGCAAGAGCGCCGCATAGCGGATCTCGCGTACCTGGTCGATGGAAAACGTCACCTGTCGCACCTCCGGCGCATCGCTGCGGTCCACCGCCTTTGCCAGGTGCTCGGCATAGTCGGCCACGCGGAAAGAATGGCCGGCCGTGACCGGGTCCCTTTCTTCAATGGCCTGCACCGATGCGCGCACGAACCCATCCAGCAATTGTTCGATGTCGGAATACAACTGGAAATTCTTCAGCGCGACAGCCGTTTCCGCGCACACCCCGGTCAGCATTTCGAGATCCTGTTCCTTGAAGGCATAGGGATCGGACGAGGTATCCACCTGGATCAGGCCCAGGCATTCGCCCTCCAGCAACAGGGGTACGCACATGACGCTGCGGATCGCCTGGGAAATGATGGAATGCTGGCTGCCGAAATGACGATCCGACAAGGTGTCGACCGAGAGGATCGACTGCTTCTTGTTAAGCACTTCGCTGATGATGGTGCGCGACAGCTTGACGCGCTCGGGGTCCATCACCGTGCCATCGCGCCGCGCCGCCGCCACCGGCACCGGTTCCTCGCCCTCGCTCTTTCTCAGGAGGATGAAGGCACGCTCGGCCAGCGGGAACAGCTCGAAGATGAAGTTCATGATCTTCTCGGTCAGCGTCGCGCGATCGGTGACGGCGCCGAGTGCGATGCTGACTTGCGCCATGGCGTGCAGCTTCTGCACGGTGCGCTGCACGTCGCATTGCGTGGGATCGGGCGAGGCATCCAGCATGCGCGTCAGGTCGGAGGCATCGACCGCCTTGGCGATGACGGTGCTGGTGTTCTCGCGCGCCGGCATCAGCAGCGAGTGAAACACGATCTGCGCGGAAGACACGCTGACTTCGTCGCCGTCGCGCAAGGGATGCCAGGCGCCGGGACGCAGCCGGTTCCCCAGCACGAAGGTGCCGTTGAAGGAATGGAGGTCTTCGACGTAATAGGTATCGCCGCGGCGCCGGATGCGCGCATGACGCCGGCTCACCGTATGTTCAGGTATGCAGAGAAACTTGTCGGCGGCGAGCGAGTCCTGCGGCTCGCGGCCGATCACCACTTCATCATGGATCGGAAATACGGTCGGCGTTACCGCGCCGTCGCCCGTGACTTCCAGATATGCCGTGACCGCGCCGACCGGCTCGCCCAAACTTGCTGTATTTCCCATATCACTGCCCTTCGAGGCTGTGAACAAACCGCGCGCCGCGATTTCCTGTCTGCCCCGTCAATTCAGCCGGCCACGCTGAATGGCCTTCGAGAAATTTTGGACACTGTGCCGCAACGCCGGTTCCGAGGGAAACACGCTCCTCATTTGACCGTAATCGTGATCTTCTTCGAATAGATCGGCGGATTGTGCGGAACGTGGTTTTCATCGCCCATCAACAACTGCAATGTGTGCTTCCCGGGCGGCAGTTCGATCATGGTCTCGGTTTCGCCTGCGCCGAAGTGCAGGTGATTTCGATCCGATGGAATCTCCTGGTCGGCCGGCGGCAGATCGGTGTCGATCAGCAGATGATGGTGTCCGGTGTTGGGGAACTTGACGCCCTTTGGCGCGACGCCCATGTCGCGCAGTCCGAACCAGACGCGGAACGGCTTGCCGCCCGCGATGACTTCACCGTTGTTCGGCCAGCCTATATAGAGATGGGCATTGGCGGGCGCCGGCGTGGGGCCCGCGAAGACGATGCCGGCGAACAGGCAGGATGCGATTGCCGCAACGATTCGTTTGAACATGATGGCGCCCCTCTCGTTTCTCAACGCACGGTGATCGTGATTTTCTTCGAGTACACAGGCGGATCATGCGGCCGGTGGTCCTGGTCGCCCAGCAGCAACTGAAGGGTATGCTTGCCCGGCGGGAGTTCGATGCGCGCTTCGGTCTCGCCCGCGCCGAAGTGCAGATGGTTGCGGTCGCTCGGAATCTGCTCGTCCAGCGGCGGCAGATCGGTGTCGACCAGCAAATGATGATGCCCGACATTGGCCATGTTCACGCCCTTCGGCGCCACGCCCATATTGCGCAGCCCCATGCGCACCCAGAACTTGCCGCCATTGATCACCGCGCCGTCGGAGGGCCAGATGAAATAGACACGGGCGTCCTTGGAAGCCGGCGTGCCCGCGGAGATCGCTGGGGGAATGGCGAGTAGCGCCATGGCCAAAGCGGAACAAATGAGTGCTCTTGGCATACTGTGCATCCTTTCGGAGTGGCCCGCTTCAACCATGGCAGCGCAGCGAAGTGCACTGCCGTAGCGCGGTCGTCATTACTTGCGATCAGTGCAAGAAACTTCGCGCTGTTCGACGTCCTGGAAAGTTTCCCAACGGCGCATCGAGCACCTTGCGGCGACTGGTGGCTATATCACCAAAAATCACCAGGATCTCAAAATTTATCAGAGGGATTCGACCCGATTTTGAAGTGCGTCATAAAGACCTCCGGAATTATGAGTGAGAGTTCAACGATGCACCCCATCGCATTGGCAAAACGAAGGTCCGCTGTGTGGCGAAAACTCTTGATTGCTCTTCTGTTCGGAGCCGCGTGCTGCAGTTGGGCCGAGGCAGACATCCCGACATATCGCGCCAGCAACGCATTCGCGCAGGCCCATCCTGAGGGCAGGCGCATCGCCCTCGTGATCGGCAACGGGAATTACGAAGAGGATCCGCTTCCCAATGCGCACAACGACGCACTTGCGATGAGCGAGGCCTTGCGCGCGCGCGGCTTCGACGTGATGCGCTACGAAAACCTGAGCGGCGCGCAGATGCGCGAAGCGCTCCTTGCCTTCAAGCGCCGGCTCGGCGATGGCGGCATCGCTCTGTTCTATTTTTCCGGGCATGGCTTTCATGTTGCGGACAGGACATTGCTGCGCCCCGTCGATGCCGACAGCCGTGCGCCGCGCGATCTCCTGCGCGGCGGGATCGATCTGCAGGCGGTGCTCAAAAGCATGTCCGCGCCGCGCCAGGCAAAGCTGAACCTGATCGTCCTCGATACCTGCATGAACGAGCCTTTCGGTGCAGCCGGCAGCGCATCGCTCATCGCGCCTGACCAAACGATGATCGCCTATGCCGCCGCCCCGGGTGCTTTCGCCGCCGATGGCGCGCACCACGGCCTCTTTACCGGCGCCTTGCTGAAAGCCATGGCGCTTCCCCGCACGACTCTCGAGCAATCCTTCGCACTCGCCGCTGCCGCCGTGCAGGAAGCCAGCGGCGGGCAGCAAAGCCCCTGGCTGTCTTCCTCCTTGCCCGGCCTCACCTCGGAAACCCGGCTCGCCGGCCTGTCGCTCGATGCGGATGAATCCGTGGATACGCTGAGAAGCCGCGGCGTCATCCCGAAGGACAGTGCCGAGCAGTATGAACTGACCTTCTGGGATTCGATCAAGGACAGCAATCACGTCGCCGACTATGAGGCCTATCTGCAAGCCTATCCGAATGGCCGTTTCGCCGCATTGGCGAAGGCGCGTATCGAACGCCTGCGCAAGGCCGCACCGAAGACTGAAGCACCCGCCACGAAGGCGCCGCCGGAGCGTCCCCGTCCAACGCCCCCTGCAGCTGCCAAGCCGGCGCCACCTGCCGCCGCCGCACCGGAGCGCCCCGCTCCATCGGCCGCGAAAGCCGGCGGAGCAATCAAGGACTGCCCGACCTGCCCCGACTTGGTTGCCCTGCCTGCCGGCGACTTCACCATGGGAAGCAACGCGAGCGATCCTTCCGAGAAACCGGCCCACCATGTGTCGATCGCCACCCCCTTCGCGATCGGAAAATATGAAGTCACCGTGGCGCAGTGGGATGCCTGCGTCGAGGCGGGCGGCTGCCAACCTTCGCCGAACGGCAGCGGCCGCCCCAAGAACACGCCGGTGCGCGATGTCAGTTGGGACGATGCGCAGCAATATGTGAAATGGCTCACCAAGCTCAGCGGCAAATCCTACCGCCTGCCGACCGAAGCCGAGTGGGAATACGCCGCGCGCGGCGGAACCACGACGCGCTTCTGGTGGGGCAATCAGATGCAAACCGGCAAGGCCAACTGCAAGGACTGCGGCGAACCCTGGCAGCAGGAAGGCCCGACCCCGGTCGGCTCCTTTGCCGCCAATCCCTTCGGACTGCACGACATGAACGGCAGCGTCTGGGAATGGGTGAGCGACTGCTGGCACAACAACTACAAGGGCGCGCCGGCCGACGGCCGTGCCTGGGATGACGCGCATTGCCGGGTACGCGTGATCCGCGGCGGCTCATGGCGTGAAGGCGCGAGCTACATGCCGACGACGACGCGCTTCAAATATGATGCCAGCGTGCGCCATTCGCAGAACGGCTTCAGGGTGGCGAGGGATAACAAATGAGTGCGTGCGACTGAAAGGCCGTCGCAAATGCTTCAGGGCGTGCGCCCCCTGGTGGTGATCTGCACGAAATCCACCGCGATCTTGTCGCGCCCATATTTGCCGGCCATCTGTCCTAGTTGCTTTTCGATCAGCCGCAGATAGTCGGTTCGACCTTCGCTGATCGGGCGAACGCCCTCGAACAAGGGTGCGGGCGTCACCAGCAGCACGATCAGTTCATTGCCGAAGGGCTTTGAAATCACCCAGTTTCCGAGGCTGCCGATAGCCGCCTTGTAATTGGCCGGCGCCTGGTTGTCGCGCGATTTCGGGTTGGGCAGCAAATGCGCGACACTGCCGTCCAGCACGTAGTAATCGACATAGACGTAGGAGTCATACGCCGGTGTCGTGATATCGAGGATCAGCGGCTCGCCTTCGCGCAGTTCCGCATTGGGTGCGCGTGTCTGGATCTCGGCAGCACGGCCGGCTTGCCAGTTCTTCGTCCAGTAAGGCGCCAGCGCATTGATCACGCCGCACTCGGCATCGCTCACCTGCTTCGCGTCGAGATTCAGCGTCTTGACGCCGGGGATGGCGTTGAGCATCTCCTTCAGGCGTGCGCTGCCCATGCTCTTCGGAAAATAACCCTGCACCTGCAGCGTGTGGTCGCGCACCGCGGGCGCCAGGGCGGCACACGGCACGCTGGCGAGCACTGGGGTCACGGCGGAGAGCGTCAGCGCAGGCTCCGCCACGGGAGGCGGTGCCGACTGTAGCGGCGGCGCGGGTGTGACGGATGGTGCGGATGGTGCGGATGGTGGCGGACCCTGCCCGCTCTGCTGGTCGCCCGTGGTTCCCGACGAGCCCGAGCTTGCCTGCTCTGCGGTAAAGCTTGCCGCCGGCCGCCAGTAATAATTGATCGCCAGCGCAAGCACGACAGCGGCGGCGAGCGTCGTTCCTGCCATCGTGGCGTATTTCGCAATATGCAGCTCACCGCTCATGCCTTGCAGGAAGCGTGCGACCGTCGGCGTTCTTGCTTCGCGTTCAAAGGCCAAGGCGGCTTTCAGCGCCCGCCATTGCCGGTGGCCCAGGTTCTTCGGCCGCTGCGCACGCATGCCTGAATTGCGCGCCTGCGTGGCTGACAACCGGTCGAAAGGATGGTGCCCGGCAAGCAATTCGTAGGTGATGCATGCCAGCGCGTACACATCGTCGCGCGGATCCGGCACGCGATGTTCGATCATCTCCGGACTCGCATACGCAGGCGTCAGCGCCCCCAGGCTGCCGGCATCGAACACGGTGGCCTCGGCCTCTTCTTCCGGCTTCTGGAACACGCGGGCGATGCCGAAGTCGATCACCTTCACTTCGCCCGAATCGGTCAGGATGACGTTGGCGGGCTTGAAGTCGCAATGGACGAAGCCGCGTTCATGTGCGTAGGCCAGCGCCTTGCCCATGCCGGTGACGATGCGCATCGCATCGCGCAACGGCATGCCGGTAAAACCGGGCATGCGCAGCACGCGACTCAGCGGTTTGCCGGACAGATACTCCATCGTCAGGAAGACCGTCGATCCGTCGCGATCGAAATCGTACACGGCGACAATATTCGGGTGGGCCAGCGTTTGCGCCTTCTTGGCTTCGCGCTGCAGGGCGATCAGCGATTTCGGATGCCCGCGAAACTGCACATTCAGCACCTTGATCGCGACATAGGGCTTGCGGTCGGATGCCTCGAGCTTGCGCAGGTCCAGCGCCTTGTACACCGTGCCCATGCCGCCGAAACCGATGCATTCCTCCAGCACGAAGCGGCCGTTGAGCGTATCGCCGACGCCCTTCATCCGCTCCGGCTCGCTCATGAATTCGCCCTCCTCCCCGCGCGTGGAGGGGGACGTGAGACGCTCATCGAAACGCGTCTGCATGCGGGTTTCCGTCGCACCCGATTTCTGCTTCGCGTCCAGCCGCCGCTCGACACGCCGCGCCAGTTCCGCATAAACGTCGGGCGGAAGCTGCACGCGCGTGTGTTCGTCGCCGAGGATCTCAAGCAGGTGTGCGGTATTGGTGTCTTCCGATGCCAAAGCGCGATCTACCTGCGCAAAGAATTCCTTGTGCGACAGGCCGCCGTTTTGGAAGGAATGAATCGCGTGTCCGAGGCTAGCCATAGGTTTAAACATTGAGATCCCGACTTGTCGTCTTGTTCTTGTTATCCGCACACCACGGATGATTTTGCGCATTCTGCGTCGGCCATCCGCCGGCTCCAGCACAGCTTGCCGGAACACTTGGATTCAGACACGAACGACCTCCGTAAATTCAAAATGTCGGCTTGATTCGTGTCGACGAAGGTGTCGCGTCCGGTCGAACAGGTGCGCTGAAAAGTGTCGGCCACGGCCCGTCTCTTTGCGCGTGAAAATGGGACGAGCCGGATGGAAAAATCGCCATGAAAAGCGTATTTATCCTTTGTTTTCAATGGCTTGAAAATTCGTGCACTGGTACTGAACGCTGCTGGCACAGTCCCTGCGATATCCCTGTCGAGTGCAACAAAACGCTCACCAACCAATCCGAATCCGAATCACTTTTTTAAAGGAACATCCCCATGAAAACCCTGACCATCAAAGACCTGTCCCGCACCGAAGAACTCGACCGCGACGCCATGGCAAGCGTGCACGGTGGCACCGGCAAAGGCTCCTATCCTTCCTATTGGGGCGGCCCTTCGTACAACCTGACCAAGAACGATTTCTCCTTCGACGCCAGCCAGTTGCTGTCGCAAAGCCAGGACACCGTCGTCAACAACGGCAACAACGTCGCCTTCGCCGACAACATCACGGCCAACGTCAACCCGACGCAAACCGGCACCAACAAGATCAACTTCGGTTAATCGATGCGCGGTGGGGGGCGCATCGCGCACCTCCCACTGTTCCAGAGAAAGCAAGGAGAACTCGCATGTCCACGATCCTGATTCACGACCTGGCCGCCAGCCAGGAGCTCGACCGCAAGGCGCTATCGGCCATTCGCGGCGGAAATTCCTGGATGAAAGGGCTGGGACCTGTCGCCAATGTGAATGTCGACGTCAACCAGAACATCGCGCAGCTGCAGAACATCAACGTCAATGCATTGAACAATGTGGGTGTGATCGGCGCCGGCTTCGGGCCGCTCAAGCTCGATGTCAGCCCGACACAACTCGCAAGCGCTCAGGCAATCCTGTAGGCAAGAGCCTATCCCGGCAGGAAACAACCCCGTGCCGAGACCCATTGGGGCACAGGGATAGGCTCTAAGTACCTGCTCATAAAAAACTGTGAGATGGATGTGGTCCATGTCGGATGCGATGCAAGGCGCCTGACCCGACGCAGTGCGAGCACTGCCAGGGGCGGGCAACGCAGTAGCGCGCCGACCTGGGCCATAGGCAATCACAGTTTTTTATGAGCAGGTTCTTAGCAGCCTGCGAGGCGGAGACATTGCGATCTCCGCTGTCGTAGCTCAAGTGTGCGAACTGAACAAGGCAGCCCTGCGCTTGTCTTAGGTTGGATACCTTTCGTCCGTTTTCACCTTGAGGAAAAAATCATGGCCCACATCGTTATCAAAGACCTGCCGGACAGCATGGAACTCGATCGCAAGGCAATGGTTGCGATCGTCGGCGGCGCGCGCACGCGCGGCCGTCAGCAATCGCTTGGCCGGACGATATTCCGCACGACACGCATCGTCAACTTCCCGACCGGGTTCGCGCAAGGCGCGCTGACGCAAAAGAATTCGTCCGCCAAATAAGAAATGCAGGCATGGATGACATCGCATCCATGCCGCCGCATCATTGAATCACACCGCATACAATGCGCGGTCCGCCACCACCGAGAGGAGCCGGCTGGTCCGCGTGATTGTCCCCGCCTGAATGAATCATCAGCGATCGCCCTTTCAGATCGGCAAGCTTCAATCTCGGCGCGAGTTCCGGGTTGTTCGCGTTGCCCGCAGCATCGACGTATAGCGCGGGCAGATCGCCAAGATGGCCGTCGCCCCAGGGCAGGCCGTGACGCTTGGTGGACGCCGGGTCGTAGTGCCCTCCCGCTGCCAATGCCGTCACCATCTTCCCGTCCTGCTCCTTGGGCTCGCAACTCGGGTTCTCATGAACATGGAAGCCATGCAGGCCGGAGGGAAGCCCGCTAAGCGCGGGCGTAAAGACCACGCCGTACTGGGTCTGGGTAACCGTGACTTGCCCGGCAGATGCGCCGATGCCTTTCTCGTCGACGATATTCATTTGCACAACCAGCTCGGTTGGCGCCGCACCTTCGGCGTGCGCCAGGCTGCCCAGCAGGAGCATGGCCGCTCCCGTCAACATCTTCCATCGCGCTTGCATGATCTTTCCTTTCTTGTTTATTCAAACCATTGTGGATTCAGTCCGTCACGTACAGATGGCGCGTCCCGGTGCGGACATGTAGGCGTGTTAGCGGACGACTTTAGCAGCGACGTTCCTTGTCTGTTTGATGAAGCTCAGCGCAAGGCCGTGCTTACACCCGGCAAGACTCTCACGCCGGGAAATGAGTGTCGCGCCAGAACAAACAGTTCCGTTTCGTACTGTTGGAAATGCACAGTCACCTGATGCATGAACGGTCTTCAACATTCATCGCAAAACACGTGGCGATCTTCAATTTTCTCTATTGCTTTCAATGACTTGCGAGTCATCCCTCGCATCTTGAACGGACCTGGCACAGTCCCTGCGATATCCCTGTCGAGTGCAACAAAACGCTCACCAACCAATCCGAACCCGAATCACTTTTTTAAAGGAACATCACCATGAAAACCCTGACCATCAAAGACCTGTCCCGCACCGAAGAACTCGACCGCGACGCCATGGCAAGCGTGCACGGCGGCACCGGCAAGGGCTCCTATCCCTCCTACTGGGGCGGCCCCTCCTACAGCGTCGACAAGAACGATTTCTCCTTCGACGCCAGCCAGTTGCTGTCGCAGAGCCAGAACACCGTCGTCAACAACGGCAACAACGTCGCCTTCGCCGACAACATCACGGCCAACGTCAACCCGACGCAAACCGGTACCAACAAGATCAACTTCGGCTAATCGATGCGCGGTGGGGGCACTGCAAATCTGATGCCTCCACCCGATTTCAGAGAATTTAAGGAGAACTCGCATGTCCAATATCGTGATACATGACCTGGCTGGAAGCCGGGAACTCGACGGCAAGGCGCTGTCGGGCATCCGCGGCGGAAATTCCTGGATGAAAGGGCTGGGGCCTGTCGCCAATGTGAATGTCGACGTCAACCAGAACATCGCGCAGCTGCAGAACATCAACGTCAATGCACTGAACAATGTGGGTGTGATCGGCGCCGGCTTCGGACCGCTCAAGCTCGATGTCAGCCCGACGCAATTCGCAAGCGCTCAGGCAATGTTGTAAGCAGTCAGCAGCGACGGTTCAAGGATCGCCGCTGCATTTGCCTTGCAGCGTTTTGAAAACGACAGGGTCGAACCAACTCGACGAAACATTTTGGAGACAGGACATGGCTGCAATCACCATCAAGGACCTCCGCACCGACCGGACGCTGGATCGTGGAGCGATGTCATTCATCCGCGGCGGCGGCGCATCGTGGGTCTATGGCTGGATCCGGCCCTATGTCAACGCCACGCCCAGTTTCGGCCCGGTGATCAACTTCTACCAGATCAACAACTTCGCGGATCAGATGATCAACCAGATCCAGGTCGTCGATGTCAACAATTCCGCGCCCAACTCGAATATCAACATCGGCCTGGACGAGAAGAGCACCAACAACAAATCTTGACCAGCATTGAACCGCAGAGGTTTTTTGTGTCCTGTGAAGCCGAATTTGGATGGACCTCATTCTCATGCTCGCATACGGGCATGGTCCGTCAGATCAACGAGGATGCCTGCCTCGACGAGCCGGCGCGCGGCCTCTGGGTCGTGGCCGACGGCATGGGTGGCCATACCCTGGGCGATCTCGCCAGCCGCATGGTGGTCGAATCCCTGGTCACCATCCCGCCGCCCGACAGTCTGGAGGACTTCGTCGCCCGCGCGCGCGAACGCCTGCAATCGGTCAACCGCAACCTGCGCGCGGAGGCGGCCATGCGCGACGTGCAAATCATCGGCAGCACGGTTGTGGTACTCCTCGCCTGCGGGCGTGAATGCGCCTGCCTGTGGGCCGGCGACAGCCGGATTTATCTCTGCCGCGCCGGCCGCCTGCAGCCGCTCACGCGCGACCACAGCCAGGTGGAAGAGCTGAAGCTGAGCGGCACGCTGAGCGCCGAAGAGGCGCTGCATCATCCCGCACGCAACCTGATCACGCGCGCCATCGGCGCAGCCGATACGCTCGACCTCGATGAAGAAATGCTGGAAGTCATGGACGGCGACATGTTCCTGCTGTGCAGCGACGGCTTGAGCAATGAGGTCAGCGAACAGGACATGCGCAGCGCGCTGGTGACCCGAAATTGTCGGCAGGCAGCGGAGACGCTGCTGCAACTCGCGCTCGACCACGGCGGCAACGACAATGTATCCGTGGTCGTCGTGCGCGCCGAAGACTTGTACAGCACCGAAAAGACCGTTCTCAATCCGGCGCTCTGATGCCTTGTGGCCCACGCGCCGACAAATCGCTCAAATTGCGATTCAGATCAATCCCTGTCCGCATAATCCGACGATCATGTCAGAGCCTGACCAGTGTCCTTTTGGCGCACGCCAAAAGGACACTGGTCAGGCTCCCTCAGGGGCACATGGCATGTACGCGCAGACAGGCAATCCCATTGCCCGCAAGACGGGCGCAGATTCTTTCCAACAATGCGATCTGGATGGATGCCGGCAAGCGGCATGTCGCGCGTTTTCCAACACTCTGATAAACAAGCGTTCGGCAGTGTCGTGCAAAAACCGGCACTCGCCGGCCAGCTGCGCCGGATCGGCAGCGCCGCATACGCGACCAAAGTATGTGAAAAACCCGTCCACCCTGCTATTTCGCGGCGCGGCGCGCATCGGAATCCGTTCACGCTTCGCGGCTCGATGGATTTCACGCTCTGGCACTAAAGCTGCTAGAAACGGCGGTGCTTCTGCAAGCCGCGTTCGCCGCTGCGGCAATCCGGCAGGGCATGCGGCAGTACATGCTTTAGCGGCCGCGGCCGAATGCAGCGCCTTAAAAATCGGTAGATTCCTATGACGAAAGAAGACAATGACAAGACGATGGTGCGCACGCGGAGAATGCCGTTCAGGCCGGCTCCGAACAGCGACCCGGACCAGAGCGTCAACGTTCTGCCGGTCGGGACGCACCTCGGCGAATTCGAAATTCTCGACCTGATCGGCGAAGGCGGTTTCGGTATCGTGTACCTGGCCTATGACCATTCGCTGGAACGTCATGTCGCGCTGAAGGAATACATGCCGTCCGGCCTGGCAACGCGCACCACCAGCATGGCCGTCACCGTCCGTTCGCAGCATAACGCCGCCACGTTTACGGCCGGTCTGAAGAGCTTCATCAACGAAGCGCGCATGCTGGCGCAATTCGATTCGCCGTCGCTGGTCAAGGTGCATCGCTTCTGGGAAGGCAACGGCACCGCCTACATGGTGATGCCGTTCTACGAAGGCATCACCCTCAAGCGCGCCCTGAAGGAACGCCGCATCACGCCAAGCGAGCCGTGGATCCGGCTGCTGCTGGCCGACCTGTTCGATGCGATCGACACCATCCACCGCGCGCAATGCCTGCATCGCGACATCGCGCCCGACAACATCCTGCTGCTGAAAGACGGCCGTCCGCTGCTGCTCGACTTCGGCGCTGCGCGCCGCGTGATCGGCGACCTGACCCAATGCCTGACCGTGATCCTGAAACCCGGCTTCGCACCAATCGAGCAGTATGCGGACATTGCCGGCCTGCGCCAGGGCGCGTGGACCGACATTTATGCACTCGCCGCCGTGGTCTACTTCCTGATCACCGGCAAGGCACCGCCACCGGCGGTTGCGCGCATGGTGCATGATGAACTGGTGCCGGCGCGCGAAGCCGGCAAAGGCCGTTACAGCCCCGGCTTCCTCGCCGTGCTGGACAAGGCCTTGTCGGTGAAGCCGGAACAGCGCTTCCGCTCGATCGAGGAATTGCGCCGCGCGCTCGACATCATGGAAACCGTGCCGCGCACCCTGCCCCGCGTGACGTCGCAATGGGACACGACCGCGGTGCGCACGACGCGCATCGCCGAACAAAAGCCAAACCCGCCACCGGCAGCCAGGGCCGAGGAAAAACACGCCACGGAACCGCCCGTCGCGCCAGGCATCAGATCCGGCAACAGACCGAGGACGGAGCCGCGCCTCGATCCCGCACCGGAGCCGGAACGGGAAGCCGACCCTGCCCCCGCCGCGCCGTCCGATGGCAAATGGCAGCAAGCCTGGGGCCTGAACCGGACGGTGGAAAGCGGGCCGCAGCGCGACAAGCCCGCATGGCTGGTGCTCGGATTGCTGCTCACCGCCGGAATCGCGTCGGGCGTCTATCTGGGCACGCATCAGCCCTGGCGCGAACTGTCCGGCCCGACCACCGCTGCATCGTCCGGCACGACGATGCAATCCTCGGGCGCCAGCGAAGTCCCTGAGGAAGAACCGGCAAGCCAGGCAAGCGCGAATGCATCGCCGCTACCGTCGGCATCATCGCCACCGTCGGCGTCGCCGATATCACCTGCACCGACGGCCAGAACACCGGCGCGCGCTCCGCAGATCGCCGCGACAGATTCGGGAAGAAAAGAAGCGGAGTTGCCTGCATCGAGCCGCGCGCCAGCCGCGCCCCCACGCCCGCCGTCCGAGCGGGAACTCTGGCAGGAAGCCGATGCATCCGACACATCGAGCGCCTATGAAAAGTATCTCGACGCCTACCCGAAAGGCCGCCATGCCGCCGCCGCGCGACGCCGGCTGGAGAGCAGGCAGCCGAAAGTCGCATTGAGCGAACCGTCGAACACATCGCCTGCCCCGGAGCAGGCAAAGCCGAAGGAGACGCCGGCAACGTCGGACGCAGTCGCGCCATCCAGCGCCAAATCAGGTTCTTCCCCGGCCGAGGAAGATCTCTGGAAGACAGCGACGGGCATCAACGCCGCGCCCGCCTACGAAGCCTATCTGAACGTTTATCCAGCGGGACGCTACGCGCCAGCCGCAAGGGACAAGCTGGCCAGCATCAAGCGTGCCGAACAAGTCGAGGAGTCCGCCGCCACGCCACCTCCGGCCATGCCGAAACCGCAAGCGACGGAGCAAGCGAAAGCGCCTGAGAAGGCAGACAAGCTGGCCAGCATCAAGCCGTCGGAATCGAGCGTTACTGCGCCGCCGAGGCAGGCGCCCGAGGCGGCACCAAAACCCGAGCCGCGCAGTTCCGGCAAGAAGACGCTCACGATGGATGACAAGACCGTGCTGACCGGCGATTTCACCTCCGACCCGAAGACCGGCGTCGTGTCCGGCACCGGCAAGGTAGTCTGGACCAACGGCAATCAATACGAGGGCACGCTGGTGCGCGGCAAGAA
This sequence comes from Herbaspirillum sp. ST 5-3, assembly GCF_004804275.1. Classification (GTDB taxonomy): domain Bacteria; phylum Pseudomonadota; class Gammaproteobacteria; order Burkholderiales; family Burkholderiaceae_D; genus Noviherbaspirillum. Next base: position 449,837 of record NZ_STGI01000003.1, on the reverse strand, counting down.
GGAAGGACAAGGCAAATTCATCTGGACCAACGGCCAGCGCTACAGCGGCGAATGGGCGCGCGACATGCCGAACGGCAAAGGCACCATCGTGTTTGCCGATGGCAGCCGCTATGAAGGCGAGGTCAAGGACGGTGTTCCGCACGGCCATGGCACCACCCGTTTCAAGAGCGGCGACGTCTACAGCGGCGAATGGGTGCGCGGCAAGAGCCAGGGCCAGGGTCGTTACACCTGGGCCAACGGCAGCTACTGGGAAGGCGAGTTCCGCGACGACAAGCGCACCGACAACGGCAAACTGGTGTTTTCCGAGAACGCCTTGCGCGCTGCCAGAGATGCGGCAGCAGCACGCTCGCGCGGCGCGGAAGAAAAGCAAGGTGGATCGTCTGCCTCACCGATGGTCAGCGAAACGCGATAAGCGCAGCGATAAGCGCAGCGACAAGCGGGCTTGACGTCGAAAGGCGTGCACCGGTGCGGGCGCGCACGCCTCTCTTGCAAAAGCGATATCATCGACAAGGATGAACGCTGCGCCGCACCTCCTGCGCGAAACAATCCTCCTGAACACTTCACAAGGACTGTCAGATGAATCTGCAAACGCTCCTGGGCATCGCCCTGCCGATCATTCAAGCCCCGATGGCCGGTTCGCAAGGCAGCGCACTGGCCGCCGCCGTTTCCGGCGCGGGCGGCCTCGGCTCCCTGCCCTGCGCATTGCTGAGCACGGATGCGATGCGCAAGGAAATCGCCGCCATCCGGGCGCAGACCGACAAGCCGTTCAATGTCAATTTTTTCTGTCATACGCCGCCCGAAGCCAGGCCGGAATACGAGACACGCTGGCGCGCCCGGCTTGCGCCCTATTACAAGGAATTCGGCATCGATCCCGACAGCATTCCGACGGGCCCCGGCCGACAGCCATTCAGCGAAGCCGCAGCCGAGGTGCTGGATGAATGCAAGCCGGCGGTGGTGAGTTTCCATTTCGGCCTGCCGACGGATGCACTGCTCGAACGCGCGCGGCGCTGCGGCGCAAAGATTCTTTCCTCCGCAACGACGGTGGAAGAAGCGCGCTGGCTGGAGGCACGCGGCGTGGATGCCATCATCGCGCAGGGCCTGGAAGCCGGCGGGCATCGCGGCATGTTCCTCACCGAGGATATGACGACGCAGATGGGAACCTTCGCATTGCTGCGCCAGCTGGTGCGAGCGGTCCGATTGCCAGTGATCGCGGCCGGCGGAATCGCGGATGCCGAAGGCGTTGCGGCAGCCATGGCGATGGGCGCCGCCGGCGTGCAGCTTGGGACGGCCTACCTGCTTTGTCCCGAAGCAACGACCAGTGAAGTTTATCGCGCCGCCTTGTCCAGCGAAGCGGCGCGCCACACCGCAGTGACCAACATCTTCAGCGGACGCCCGGCGCGCGGCATCGTGAATCGCATCATCCGGGAAGTGGGACCGATGGCCCCCGAAGCACCGCCGTTTCCACTTGCAACTTCCGCCGTTGCACCTTTGCGCGCCAAGGCGGAAGGCCAGGGATCGGGTGATTTTTCTCCGCTGTGGAGCGGACAGAATGCTACTGGATGCAAGGCAATTCCCGCGGCGGAACTGACGCGCCAGCTTGCCGCAAAGCTGGCCTTGCCAGTCTGACATACGGTGCTATATCAAGCTTTCGTGGCGCCAAGCTTGTGCTCGAAAAACGTGCTCCTATACTCAAGTTGCAGACAGGAATAAAGCAACGGGAGCAAGGCCATGAAACTGCATCTGTTCAGTCCGGGACATCACGCTCACCCTCGCCACACGGACGAAGGACGAAATCAGGATCGCTTCTACGCGCTCATGTTCGTGATCGGCGCTCCATCGGCGGTAATCGGCTCGATGTATCTCGTCGACCTAGTGTTCAACCTCGTCTGGCGATGAGCAGCATCACGTAACAAGACAGAAGGTCATCAAACCGAGTGCGCGACGCACACAGGGCGCCAAAGTAATGACGACTGGCGCGACAAATGTGCAACAGGTTGGCGCTAGCTAATGCAGCTGTCCTTAAGAGCCGGACGAGAGAAAGGGTTAATTGATGATTAGCCTTTTTTATGGCACCTTTGTGAAATAAGGGCTTTGAACAACGGCTGCTTCTGTTGCACTATCAGCCGGAGTTAGAACTTCCACTATTTCTTCAGTCGACCCAAAGCGGCCTCTCAAGTCACCAAATTGAATGACCGCTTTCCATAGGTCGACGAGACTGGTGGCAATTCACTTTGTCGGCGCTCACTGCCGACTGCGCGCGAACATAATTTCCGTTTGACACTATTACAGACGCAGCATGAATTCCGCAAAGGCGCCCGATTCAAGTGGGCGGCTGATTAGATAGCCCTGAATGACATCGCATCCGACGTCCTTCAGCTCTGCGACCTGGGGCTGGCTCTCAACGCCTTCCGCGACCGTTTTCATGCCCAGCGAACGGGCGAGACCGACAATGCCCCGGATGACCGCCGATGCCTTCTCTGAATCGGCCAGCGCCTGGACAAACGACCTGTCGATCTTCAGTGTGTCGATAGGCAATCGGACCAAGTAGCCGAGACTGGAGTATCCAGAGCCGAAGTCGTCCAGCGATGTGGATATGCCAGCTTGCTTCAGCGCGGCAAGAACCGACGTTGCCTTTTCGATATTGCTAACCAAGGAGTCCTCCGTGACTTCAATGTCGAGCATTGCGGGGGAGACGCCATGTGCCCTCGCGATACGGAGAATTTTATCTACAAGTCCCACACCCAGAAGTTGTCGAGCCGACAAATTGAGGCTGATCCGCGGAATGGGCACCCCCAGGCGTCGCCATGCGTCGATATGCTTGCAAACTGCATTGAGCAGCCAGTCGACGAGGGCTTCTTCGAAGGGCGACTCAAGTAACACATCCAGGAATGCGAACGGCGTGAGCAAGCCTCGTTCAGGATGACGCCAGCGAAGTAGCGCCTCGGCGCCGACCGGGGAAGCGTCCGCGAGTGCTATCTGGGGCTGAAAATGAAGCTCGAACTGGTTCGCGGCAAACGCCTCACCAAGATCCATGCGCAAAGCAAGGCGGTCACGCATGCCCCGGTCGAGTGCTTCATCATACATGCGCACCTGAAACCGACCAGATGCCTTCGCTGCGTACATGGCCGTGTCGGCGTGACTCAGCAGCGTCTCGGCCGATTCCGGTGCTTCTCTCAGCAGCGCGATACCAATGCTGGCGGACAGGGAGACGGATCTTCCGCATGCTTCGAATGGCGTTGCGAACTCCCTGAGCACCGCGCGCGCGAACGCTTCTGCTGCGCTTTCGGTCGTATTGCGTAACAAGAGAACAAACTTGTCGCCCCCGACACGCGCCGCGAAAATAGCAGGTTCGAGAATTGCGAGCAGCCTTTTCGCAAAGTCGCGCAGCAGCCCATCGCCGACCGCATGACCGCAGGCGTCGTTGACTTCCTTGAAATGGTCCAGGTCGATAAACAGCACCGCCAGGGAAGCGCCACGCGTAACGCCCGGGGAAGCAGCCTCGGCGACCTCGCGTGGCAGCACTTCCATGCACTTGCGCCGGTTGGCCAATCCGGTCAGGTAGTCGTGACTGGCTTCAAATTCCAGCTGCACCTCGTGCTCGTGTTCGCTTGAGACGTCGCGGAAGAGTACGGTGATGCCATCGTCGTGGGCAAATGAGCGCACCTCAAACCAGGTGAGGAGCGGTGCGTAATAGTCAGTGTGCCGGCCGGGCCGTCCAGTTGCCGCCGTCTGCCGATAAACGCGAGCGTAGTCGGAGCCTACCAGGTCCGGGAAACACTGCCATATCTCGCGTCCGAGCAGGTTTTCCCGCTTCTGCTGCAAGTATTGTTCAGCTGTATGGTTGAGATAGGTGAAGCGCCACGACCTGTCTATGGACATGAATCCATCGCTCAAGCTATCAAGCATGTCGCCAAGGTGAGCGGGAGCAGGTTGTCCGGCGCCGGCATCCGTCGGGCGGGGAGGACGAGAGTCAGTCTTGTGTTCCATCTTTAACCTTCCATTCACGTCGGCCCTAAAGGTACCGCTCGTGCGCAAACGGTGGGTTCACCCCATTCTAGAGCGGCTTTCATATTAGTGCAGGGGGCGCGTTCGAGCCAGAAGGGATGCAGCGCAAGGCGCGGCGCGCCGCTCAGGGTGAGCCCCTGAGCAAGCGACGCAACGCCGCGATGCGCCCTTCCGGCTCGAACCCTTCGGGCAGCCCCGGGAACCGGCCGCCTGCGGTGTTGCGTCTCCTTGCCGTAGTCACGGGGGCGCCGAGCCCGCTACGTCGCGTCGCCGCGCCTTGCACTCGACCGGTTCCCGGGGCTGCGCGCCCCCTGCACTAATATGAAAGCCGCTCTAGGTCGCTGAAGTATGAGATTCATCGGCTTTTTGCCTAAACAAATTTGTGCCCCGAATCGCTAGCTCCGCAACCTGAGGTTTTCGATATTGATCGGAGGATTTTTCAACACTATCGACCGTTAAGCGTCCATTACCCTCGGAGCCTACCGGCAGTACGTTAGACCTCGACGCCTTCGGCGATTTCAAGCGCATCGTCGACTTCGATGCCAAGGTATCTCACTGTACTCTCCAGCTTCATGTGGCCCAACAGAAGTTGGACTGCGCGCAGATTCTTTGTTTTCCTGTAAATGAGCGTGGTCTTTGTCCGGCGCATGCTAATGGGTGCCATACAGCCCTGGGGCCAGCCCGATGGACACCACCCACGATTCGACAATCCTCGCGTATTGGCATGTCGACAGATGGGGTGATTTTTATATTCGACTGGGAAACAGGAACTGATCGCCCGTCAGGTGAGCGTGGTCGATCCACGCTGTGACCGCGTTGCGTGTCTGTTCTGTAATCTCGAACTGCACCGGACGCTTCGTCTTCTGCTGCATGACGATTGCCCGAGGCAGCACTCGTCCACCCTGCGAGATGTCACCGACGTGCAGGGAAACCAGGTCGCAGCCTCCTAAATAAACGACTCGTTACATTACGGCTGGCACTCGCCGAGATACCTGCATTTTTTCGATCTAAGCCGAAGCCGGTTCGAATACGTACACCCCTATTCCTCGTATTAACTTCGGCAGTAACAACCTTGCTAGAAAACGTTCGATACGACCCGCCTTTTTGAAGTCCAGAATCTTCTCAATGACCAGTATCGATGATCGTAGCCGATAGCCGGCTCTCTCAATTGTGTGAACAGGCTCATTCGGCGTGGAAAGCCATTTCGCCCCAAGTTTCTCAATATCATGACGGATTTCTTTCGAATAGCGAGTTGCGACAGTGCGATCCATCAAATCGCAAACAAGCGTATGTTTCGGATATTTCTTTCGCAAAGCCGATAACGTGGCGTTTGTTTGAGCGTCCGTAAGATAGTAAAAAACGCCTTCGACGATGACCACGATATTGAGCGAGCCATCAATTGATGGCAGGCGGCTCTCCAAAGACTCGCTTGAGAATCCGACACCGATGCGTCGCAAGGTATTCCCGCACTCCGAAGTCGGAAGTATCTTATTCTTAAGATCAATGACAGGTGATTCGTCGATCTCATGCCACTGTCCGCCAGGGATGCGGTAGGCACGGGTATCGAAACCGCAACCTACGATAACGACGGCAGTGTTAGGATCGGCTTTCAGCGTATCTCGCAACAGGTCATCGATAATCCTGTGCCGAGCGGTTGTTCCTGACTGCGATCCTGGCGATGCGGTAATCCGGGCCGAGATGGCCTTTCCCTCCTCGGTCATAAAGCGCGCAGCGTAAGTGTCATTACAGATAGGATTCGGCCTAAGGGTATCCAGGACACGAAGAGCGCATGTGTAATAGGCAGTTTTCGATATAGCGTTCAATTGATCGGTCATAGCGGCATGCTCATTTACATTGGAAACTCTGGAAAGAATTTACTAACCGATCCGTGACGGCTCAAATTTGGCCGCCATTGCTCCATTCGTCAGAATCCGATTGGCAATCGGAATACATCGTACGCCTTCCACAGTTATCCAGCTTAGGACGGCAGTCGACCCGAAAACGAAGGCTGCTTTTAATGCTACAGGCATATCTTTTCCGACAAACAGGAATTGGGTCCAGGTCACGAAAACATAATGGACGAGATACATGCCGTATGCATTGGATGCGACACGATCGGCAATAGCGTTGCCGCGCTTTACATACCGAAGAAACAGCGCAAGCAGCATGAAGATGGCGCTGGTACAGCAAAAGGTGAATGCCACGCTTGTCAATAAGGCTGTCAATGGCGATACATGACCAAGACTCTTCTTCACTTGAATCAAGCCATAAATCAGGGAAGTAAATGATGCAGCTGTCAGGAAAATCCAAATCAGCCAATTGCGAGTGAGTTGGCTTGCGGAATCAAGTATTCCTCTTTGAATTCCAGACATGCCGACCGCCACACCGACGAAGAACCAGAAAGGATAGAGAAGTGATCTGGCAGCCGTAATCTGAACAGGGCCGAGCGTAAACCAGCGTAATGGACCAAACGCGGCTGCCATTGGAAAGTAAAGCAGAAATGAGATTACAGAGAGCGCCAGGAACAAAGTAAGGGGCATGGACTGCGTTTTGAGAAGTATTTTCCCAATGACCTCCATTTGCTTAAGGGCTGCACTGAAAATGAAGGCGGCAAGAACTTCAAGCGCCAACAGCACACCGATAAACCAACAGGGGCCAAGCGGCCATGCCGGAAGCGTCATATACCGGGATAGGTAATCCCCCACCGAGGTCGGGGAGCCGCCGAGAAGATAGGATGGATAGTAGGACAATGGAATGATGAAAAGCGTCGCTACGACGAACGGGATGCCCAATCTGATAAAACGGTCGCGAAGGTATTGACGTGCGCATTTGCGTTCGATGCTTCCCCATACGAAGATGCCCGATATGAAGAACATCATCGACATGAAGAAAGCGTCGTTAAACAGAAAGAACAAATCAAAGCCGACCCACCGCGCTGAATCGACGACAGGGAAGGCCAGCCAGGAATAAGCATGCGGAGAAAACGTGTTGGCTTTAGGAGCAAACGTGATGTAAGCAGCTATCGAATGGAAGGCAAGCACGAGAATCGTGATAAAGGCGCGAAGATAGCTTAGCGAGATGCTGTTCTTGGTCATCATTGACTCCCCAAATAGGTCTGGCCAGGCACTGTCCTTTACGGACAGGTCGGTTAGAGATTCCGGCGGAATAGTACTGAACATCGTCATTAAATTTTGATTGATGTCGTGAGCAGTACGTTAGTGGGCGCGAACGGTAAAGCCAATCGCTTAAACGGTCCGAACCTTGGTTTCCTCCATTCGCGCCGCAGCTGGCACGGATTGCGACGTAGTTGGCTCGCCTTGCTCTTCAGGGGTTACACTGCATTCTCCTATACCCATAAAACTGCTCCAAGCCAATGCCCGAGACACGTTATCAAGAACCCTCATGGCGCGCCCGTATCGTCGTTACGCTTCTCATTAGCGCTATAGCCGGGGCATTTTCATTGCCGTCCAAGGCAAGCGTGCAGGCATTCTGGATTGTGCAGCTTTATGCGCAATGCACGGGGTTCTCGATACTGGCCATTTATACGGCAGTTCGCTATTTCTTTCCCCAAAGCGATACTTTCTCATGGATGCGTTTAGTCATCCTGATGGCAGCAATACCTGTCGGCTATGAATGTGGCATGGCGTTGGCGGCGTTTTTGCACGGCGACCCGATAAAAGTTGGTGCAATCTTTCGTGTCTCTCGGCTCGGCTTGTTGACCCTATTAACGGTGGTCATATTCATCATGATCCTGGGAGGCTCTCGACTGCAGGTCTTCCAGCTCGCAGCCGAAAAATCGGAAGCACAGCGCCTCGCCGCCGAGGCGAAACTGCGTTTGCTTCAGGCGCAACTTGAGCCCCATATGCTGTTCAATACGCTTGCAAATCTCCATTCGTTAATTGAGGTGGATGCGCCGCGGGCGCAGCTGATGGTAGAGCACTTGATTGAATTCATGCGCTTCATGCTGTCTGCATCCCGAAAAGAAAAAGCAAGTCTGCAGGAAGAGTTTCGCCTTATTACCGCTTACCTCAAATTGATGTCAGTTCGAATGGACAGCCGATTGACTTACGAGCTGAGCCTGCCTGATGATCTCGAGTCCGCTTCTGTTCCAGCCATGCTTCTGCAGCCCTTGGTGGAAAACGCGATCAAGCATGGATTAGCGCCTAAGGTCGGCGGTGGTACGATACGTATCGCTGCAGAGCGGCAAGGGAAAGACTTGACTCTTTCAGTCATTGATAATGGCGTTGGAATCGAAAACAGTATGGACGGTGAACGGTACGGCACCTCGCATGTGGTTGAGCGTTTGCGCATCCTTTACGGAGATCGCGCGCAATTGACCCTGGAAGCATTGCCGGGCGGCGGCGTGTGCGCGCGGGTGCGGCTGCCGCTATGACGCGCTTCCCGACCGCCATTCTGGCTGAAGATGAACCTTTGCTGACGAAGGCACTCAGGAAACGGTTGCACGAACAATGGCCGGAACTCACGATTGTCGGTGAGCCGACCGATGGCATTTCGGCGACGGTCATGGCGCTTCAGGATACGCCGGACATCCTGTTTCTTGATATTGCCATGCCCGGGCGCAACGGCATCGAGGTGGCGAAGGCCGTTATCGGAGACTGGCCTGAAGGCATCGATCAGCCACTAATCGTTTTCGTCACTGCCTTTGACGAGTTCGCCATTGATGCATTTGAATGCGAAGCGGTCGATTTCCTGCAAAAGCCGGTGACGCGGGAACGTCTTTCGAAAACCGTTAGCCGGCTAAAGAGCAGGTTGTCCAACCGAAGCTCGGCCGACATCCAGGCTGGTTTGCAAGCACTTCTTCAGTCATTGAACGCATCAAGGACTTCTTCAACGCGAACGAAAGAGCATCTTGCTGTGCTTCAGGTAGGATTCGGCAATACCGTTCATATGGTTCGCGTCCAGGATGTTCTTTATTTTGAATCGTCCGACAAATACGTTAACGTAGTAACTGCCGATAATGAAGGCCTTATTCGTATTTCGATGCGAGAGTTGATGAGTCGAATTGACGGCTCGCTATTCATGCAGGTTCATAGGAGGTTGGTAGTCAATAAGGATTTCATCGCCTCTGCGCACCGGGATGAGGACGGCCATGTAAGCTTACGGTTGCACGGCACGAACAAGATCGTTCAAGTCAGCCGCGCTTATGCCCACCTTTTTCGACCCATGTAATTGCTCGCTAAAGCGATAGTCTGCTATTGGCCCGATGTTGTTGAAAAAAGCCCATTGACCTCTTACGGGGAGGTCCTATTGTGTCAAGACGACATCGTCGTGGAGGCCATCATGATGGGGTAGCAACTTATTCCTCGGCAACGTACTGAACTCATTAATTTGGAGGAATTCGTCCCGCAGGATCATCTGCTGCGGGCAATTGACCGTTATCTCGATCTAACAGAATTCCGCGCGCATCTAAAGAATTTCTATAGCCATATTGGCCGTCCCTCTGTTGATCCAGAGCTGATCATTCGCATGCTGATCATTGGCTATTGCTACGGCATTCGGTCCGAGCGCCGGTTGTGCGAGGAAGTGCATCTGAATTTGGCGTGCCGCTGGTTCTGTCATCTTGGCATCCATGACAGGGTGCCGGATCACTCGACGTTCTCCAAGAACCGTCATGGTCGGTTTCGCGACAGCGATGCTTTCCGTGAATTGTTCGAATCAGTGTTGCGGTGCTGTATTGCCGAAGGTCTGGTCGGCGGTGAAGGCTTTGCCACGGATGCGAGCGTGATCAAGGCCGATGTCCGGCGCCAGCATGCGGTACGAGGTACACAAGAGATTGATTGGGGCGATCCCGCGCAATGGACCCGCCCGGTCAGAGAATATCTTGCGGCATTGGATGCTGCCAACCCTCCCGCCGATCTGCCGAAGTCCATCTCGCTGACGGATCCGGGGTCTTCCTGGACAGCTACTGCCGGCCCCGCTTTCTTTGCCTACTCAACCAATTATCTCGTCGATGTAAAGGCTGGCATCATTGTCGATGTCGAGCCATCGTCCACCAATCATGCCGCACAAACACAGGCGACACGCGTCATGATTGACCGAGTCGAGCAGCAATTCCAAGTTAAGCCACAACGGTTGATCGGTGACACGGGCTACGGGTCTGCTGCCATGCTGGGCTGGCTGGTCAAGCACAAGGGCATCGAGCCGCATGTTCCAGTATGGGATAAAAGCGAGCGCAAGGATGGAACGTTCACCACTAGTGCGTTCATCTGGGATGAGCAGGCTAATGAATATCGCTGCCCCGGAGGATATGTCTTGCGCAGCCAATGGCGCGCTTTTACCAACCCGCGGTCACACATTACCAAAGCGGGCAAGATTCTCTATCACTCCAGTCAGCGGGATTGCCAGCACTGCAGCCTGAAAGCGCAATGCTGTCCCAATACCCCAACCCGCAAGATTGCGCGCAGCATCCATGAGGATGATCGGGACGCTGCCCGCCGCATCATGGACACGCCGCGGTATCAGCAATCGCGCTGCGAGCGCAAGAAAGTGGAGATGTTGTTCGCGCATCTAAAACGCATCGTGAAGCTAGACCGCTTAAGATTGCGTGGATTCTCCGCGGCACATGATGAGTTCTTGCTGGCGGCGACGGCACAAAACCTAAGGCGCTTGGCAATACGGTTGACTGGCGGAGCGCTTGTTGGGGCAGCGTCGGCCTCGTGAATACACATGAGACATGCGCGGGCATTCTAATGTGCAGCATCCGAAGGAAAAGACGGATCTGAGATTCGAGGCTGCACCGTATTGCATGCAGACTATTTCAACACCATCGGCCGCGTAGCGACCCTTACCGAACGACTGCATTGCGGCCCAAGGCGGGCGTTCGCCACAGGGTCGGCATCGACTTGTAGAACCCGACACGCATACGTTATCAGATCCGATACTGACGTTCGGTGCCTCTGATAAAGTGGAAACTCAGCCAAAACTTCAGCAAATTCGCAGATGAATCAGCAGCAACTTTGGGTAGAACCTGTAGGCGAGATTATCCTAGCTCGTCTCCGCGGAAGATGCGACGAGAACGTATTGAAGGAGTGTCAGGATCGTGTCCTGACACTTCTGAAGGACACGCAGCAGATCAAAGTATTGTATGACGCACTGGAGTTGGAAGAACCCACGGTCGAGATGGCTCTGCTGCAACAGAAAATGGACTTAGAAGCCTGGAAACAACTAGGCCCTGTTCCGCTGCGGAGAGCCATTTTGGTCCCAAATACTCGTATTGCGTATTTAGCCCGAATCGCGTTCGGGCAGTTCGGTGAAGGTGCGTACCGGGTCTTCTATAACGACATGGCACAGGCAATCTTGTGACTTGAAGAGAAGATTTAGGCGCGTAGCCTTCCGGGGTCGCAACATCCGCTCCTGGCCGGCAGTACGCATCGCCTGAGAAGTCTGGAAGGTCTGGAATTGCACGCTTACTCGCCGGTCCTGCGCCAGCGACGAAATACGCCTGTCGACCCTAAGCTGCCGGATGGCATTCTCCGAAACGGACGTTCAACGACTCAATTCACCTACGCCAACGGCGTGAGTGTGCAAACGCGAGTTAGAAGCTATAAGACTATTCCACACGAAACGTTCCCTTATACAAAAACATCAGTAATGGAGATGTAATCGCTCACCCCGCGACGACGGCGAGTGACACATGATGAACCATGCCGGATGAGTTATGCCGGGACCAGCGAAGGTGCGTTGCCGTGCCCCCAGCGCGCCTGAATTGCCTGCGTGAGGAAGTCGAGGATATTGCGGCCTTGCAGCTTGCAGCTGCCGGCGACCGTCATGATGCGCTCGACATAGCGCGATCCGCGCGTCGATTGGGTGCCGAAACTGATCTTGCGCCAGATGACGAAGCTGCGTAGCGTGCGCTCGGCATGGTTGTTTGTTGGCTCCACGCCGGGCGTATCGAGGAACGTCCACAGCGCATGGCGCTGCTTCAGAATATGCCGGCAAGTGCGCGCCGTCTGGGGATGGCGGCAATCCGCCCCCTCCTGCAGCAGCGTTTCGATGCGATGACGCAGGAACGGCATTTCGTAGCCGAACACTTTGCGGCTCAAGGTCCCGTCCCGCACCCGGTGCCAGCAGGCGAACATGTGCCGGGTGCAAGCGAGCAGTTCATCGCCGCTGCGCCCCGAATCGCCGCTGCGCTCGGCCATCTTCGTGAAGTCGCGCAACAGGTGGGCCCAGCACAGTTGGCGGCGCTGTGCCTCGACCCAGGCATAGGCGGCGTAACGGTCCGATACCAGGATTCCGGCAAAGCCTTCGCCCAGCGCCGCCCTGGCCGCTTGCGCACTGCGCGTGGCCGCTGCCAGGAACACGGCCACGCAGCGGGTCGCCACCAGCCATAGCCAGTGACGGGCGCCGCACTCCTTGTGCCCGGTCTCGTCGGCATGCACCACCGCCGCGCTCTGCACATAGGCGTGCGCGTCAGTGACGATGCCGCCGAGCGCATCCCCGATCTCGGCCTCGCCTTCGCTGATGGCGCCGACCGACAGGTCGATACCGAACAGGTCGGCCAGCAAGCCCTGCGTCTGCCGCTTGCTCAAGTGATAGACGCAGGTGAGCGCGCCGATGGCCGCCAGCGGGCGCGGCCCGGTCACGCGAGAGGACACGCCGGGCGGAAGGCTCGCTTCACACACTTGACCGCAGCAGCGACAGCTGCCGGCGAACAGTCGGTACTCGGTCACCATCGCCTTCATGGGCGGCAGATCGATGACCTGATGCCGTGCGCACAAGCCGGTGATGCGCACCGCGCCGCCGCAGGCCGGACATGCCCCGGGCCGACAGTCGTGCGCGTGCGTGACCTGGTCGGACGGCAACAGCGTTCTGGCTTTGCCGGGATGGCCAGGTTGGGCGCCACGCTTCTTGCCTGTGGAGAGCTGCTTCGATGGTCGACGATGAGGATCGGTCGAGGGCGGCGCGGAGGAATTGCGCGAGTTGGTGCCCAGCCGCTCTTCGAGAGCGGCGATGCGCTGGTTCAACACATCGATTTGTCGCGCCTGCTGCTCGATTTGCCGCGCTTGTTCTTCGAGTCTGCGGGCCTGTGTCTGCGCCAGCGCCCACAGCGCATCGATCAGCGCTTGCGCCTCTTCGAGGGTGCGCACGCGCGGCGCCGGTTGTGACAAGTCGATGTTCATGCGCGTAAGATGCATCGCACCACATTCAGGTTGCAGGCAACGCGCACAAACTCGTTATCTATTGCCCCAGGTCAGGCGCGCGGCGCATCATTACACTTGACTCCCGCAACTCTCCGTGGGGTGAACGATTACATCAGATCAACGAAGCAAAGACACCACTTAGAGCCTATCCCTACCGGGATAGGCTCTTATCCTACTGTCCGAATTTCCGAGGCCACCGCTCTTTGTTCTTCCTTTTCTCCGGCGTAGCAGACCCTGTTGCGGCCGCTTTGCTTCGCCGCATAAAGCGCATGATCTGCCGCGCCGATCAGTTCCTCGGCCGTCTTGCCGTGGGTGGGGTAGCTCGATACGCCGATGGACAAGGTGGCAACGATTTCGGCTTCACCGAAGGCAATATGTAAGTCCTCAACATCCCGCCGCACAAGTTCCGCGCGCGCTTGCGCCGCTTCCGGCGGCATATCCGGCAGCACCACGACAAACTCCTCGCCACCATAACGGCAGGGAATGTCGCTGCTACGGGCGTGATGCTGTAGCAGACGGCCCAGCGTTCGCAATACCTCGTCACCAGCCAGGTGGCCATAGGTGTCGTTCAGCCGCTTGAAATGGTCGACGTCGCCTATGAGGATGCTGAGCGGATGCCCCTCACGTCCGGCGCGGGCCAACTCGCGCCACAGGGTCTCTTCAAGGTAACGGCGATTGTAGAGGCCGGTCAGCGGGTCGCGGAACGCCTGCTCGCGGAGCTGGTTTTGGAGCGCCTGCAGATCCTCTTCGGCTCGTTTGCGTTCAGTGATGTCGGCAAAGGAGGCCACCACGGCATAGGGCTTGGCGTCGCCTGGGCGGTACAACGGCTGGGAGTTGGTCGACATCCACGTCAGCGTGCCGTCCGGCTTGTGTACCCCCATGATCACATTGTGGCAGGGCTCGCCGGTCTGGAGCGTCACCCAGGTCGGGTGCGCCTCTCCGGGGAACGGCGAGCCGTCTTCGTGCATGGCCCGCCACCTCGGATCGAAGGGCGTGCGTCCCGCCAACTGGTCCAAGGTGAGCCCCAGCATGCGCTCAGCGCTGGGGTTAGAGGCTAGGATCGCTCCGTCGGCGTCCAGCAGGAGGATACCCTCGAACAGCGCGGCGATCACCGAGCGATAACGCTCTTCGCTCTCCTGCAAGGCCTTCTGTGCCTGCTTGCGCTCACTGATATCCCGTACCGACACCAGTAGGCGATCCTGGCCGTCCAGCCTGGCGGACCGGATCGCGACCTCGACCCAAAACAGCCTGCCGGTTTTGTCCTTTGCCAGCCATTCGAAGGTCTGAGGCTCGCCGCGGGCGGCGCTCGCCAACCTCCGCAAAGCGTCTTCCTGTGTGTAAGGCGGAGTGCCGGCGGAAAGGGTCCCGACGTCAAGCTTTAGGGCCTCGTCATGGCTGTAACCGTACATCTCAGTCATCCGCCGGTTTACGTCCAGTAAGGTGCCGGTAGCCATGTCGTGAATGAAGATGGCGTCGTTCACCCAATCAAAAATGGCGTGGAAGCGTTCCTCGCTCTCCCGCAGCGCCTCCTCCGCCCGTTTGCGTTCGGTGATGTCACGTGCTGCGGCAAATAACCCAATGACGTCACCTTTCTCGTTGCGGTACACGCTGGCGTTGTACAACACCTCCATCACCCACCCGGACACATGGCGCAGGGCAAGCGGATAGTCTGTGACAAACCCCTTGGCAAATGCTTTCTGGTAGCCGTCGCGTGCCTTGTCCTGCTCGGTGAAATAGTTAGAGAAGTCGCTGCCCAGCAGCGCCTCGCGGGAAACACCGGTGGCCCGTACTGTCGCCTCATTCACGTCGGTGATTTTGCCTTCGACGCTGATGGTAACGAGCGGATCCAGGCTCGCCTCAATCAGGCTGCGGGTGTAGGCCGAGGCCTGCTTCAGGGCGTCCTCGGCGCGCTTTAGCTCGATAATCTGTCCAAGCCGTTCCGCGATGGCATTGATGAGCCGTCTCTCTTCCTTGAGGAATGGCCCTTCGTCCTCCTCCGGCTTCTGCTCAAGGTAACCAACCTCGATCTGCCCGACGACTGCTCCATGAACCTTGATCGGTGCCGCTTGCATCCACTCGGATAGTCCAAAATTGGCCGTACGGATTTCACTCTCGCCCATTACGATCCTGGCGCAGGCGATTTCAGGATATTGCCAGCTTTCTGGAAGAACATTTGCCAACTCCTGGTAGAGGCTGTCCAGAGCAAAATCCTTCCGTTTTGCCAGCGCAGAAAGATGAAAGAATGCCTCTAGCTCTTTAATCCGTTCACTGATGTGCTTTTCCGCCAGCCTGCGAAGGGCCTCTGCCTGGTACAGCCGAACAGAATTCCACTGGATTATTGCGCTGAGGCCGCCGATGTTCGCCACCACGAACAGCGCCAAGCCCACGGCCGCGCTGAGATAACCGGCCTGGAGGCCTTTCATCAGCAGCCATCCCATCGCAAGTTGCATCCCGATGGCGGTCGGCAACAGCCGGCGCGCCATGTTGCCCGCTACGCTGTCGCTGGTCAGAATGTGCCGGAAGGGATAGTAGGGCCGCGCACTGATGATCCCCAGGCCAAGCACCACGAAGACCGCTGCCGTGTGTAGCGCCATCGGGGTGTAATTCAGGTTGATGCGCAAGAATGCCTCGAGGTCATAGCCATAGCTGACCAGGGCAGCCCCTGCGACGAGGATGGGCACGCTCGCCAGGGCATGCACGACCAGGACGAAGCCGCCCTTCTCCCAAGTTAGCAGCAACAGAGCCGTGCCAAGGGCCGCAAAACAGGCGGCTGTGCTGAGGGCGAATCGGCCCGGAATGTCGCCTGGCAGAGTGGTGATGTCACGAACCAGTAGTTGGTCAATGTTGAAGTCCAGGCCAGTGAGGTGTTCGGCCAGAACCAGCAGGCCGAGAAGCAGCATGGCCCCTCCGCAGAACCGCGCAACCATCAGGGGCCGGCGTCCAGGGGCGCGAGAAATGGTGGCCGCCCACAGGGAAGCTCCGGCCAGGATAAAGCCCAGCGCGGTGTTGGCCTTCATAACCACTAAGCCGGAAAAAACGCTCTTGAGCGGAGCGAGGTCGAAGGCCCAGCCAAGCAGTACCAGGACACCGACGGCGATCGCGACTGCGGAAGCCCCGTGCGCGGCATGCTCGAACAGCCGGGAAATGCGTTTTTGTTCCAAACCTGTCATGGCCCGTCCTTAGTGATCATGCAGAACTTGTTGCGCTGATTTGCAAACGGACGGGGCAGTATGAATGTGAATGACCCCGCACCCCTGTCTCCTCTTGCCTGAACTGAGCCAAACCGGATCATGCCGAGCAACTTCAACAGGCAGGGGGCGTCGACGGCGGCCTCGATGAATTGCGGGAGTTGCCGCGCAACTGCTCTTCCAGTGTTTCAATTCGCCGAGGCTGTTCTTCGATTAGTCTGGACTGCGGCTCGATCAGCTTTGCCTGTCTTTCAATTTGCGCTGTTTGTTCGCGCAACAGCGGCCACAACGCCTCGATGAGCGCTTGTGCTTCCTCCAGCGTCTTCACCTGTGGCGGCGCTTTCGATAGACCGATTTTCATACCTCTTGGATGATTCGCATTCGATCCAGTTCAACACTGCGGGGTGGACGGTTACACCGTTTGTTCAGAACCCTTGTTTACTGCACCTAGCCTCCAGCAATAAGCTGTGGATTGATCCAGCATTAAATTGCTGAGGAAAGCAGATAGTTTCCATGGATGCTTCCACGCCAATGTTGGCAAAGCAATATCACTTAGAGGAAACTGTCTAATGGCAGGAAATGGCCGAGTGTCGCGGGTCCTTGCGGCTTCTCATTCGGCCGCTTGGAGGCCTAGAGCTGCCTTCAAAAGGACTGTTGTGCTCGCCGGTAGTGCATGGCGACCGCGCCGTTGCGAAGTGGCGTCGCCGAGACCAACTCGAGCCGTCGCGTGCTGTGAAGTCCGCTCTGGTAGAGGGTTGGGCCGTGACCTGCGATCCTGGGGTGTACGAGCAACTTGTACTCGTCGATCAGATCCAGCCGGTCCAGTTCGGTCGCCAGCTTGTCGCTACCGAGGAGCACGCCGGCCGGGGTAGCGTCCTTGAGCTTTTGCACACCTGTGCGCAAGTCACCGACAATATGGTGGCTGTTGGTCCACGGGAAGTCCGTTCGCGTCGACGACACTACGTACTTCGGCTTCGCTTCCAACTTGGCCGCCCATTCGCGCATCGCTGGCGGCGCCTCTTCGCCGCCACGGGCAATCGCCGGCCAGTAGCTCTCCATCATCTCGTAGGTGACGCGCCCCCAAAGCATCGCCCCTCCCTCGTCCATGAGGCGAGTGAAGAAAGCGTGTGTCTCGTCGTCGGCGACTCCCTCCCGGTGGTCGATGCAACCGTCGAGGGTGACGTTGATGCTGAAGGTCAAGAGTCCCATAGGGGTGAGTCTACTCCGAGTTGGGTGGACCGCTGGGCTGTCACTCATCGACGAGCACCTGGCAGCGCCGAACATCAAATAGGGTGAAAAATTTTATGCCTATCCCGACTTGGTCTGCTATAGAAATTTGTAGCCGGTCGACGAGGTAGTTTACCGGATCAGAGAGAGCCTGGTTTTGCCACGGTGTATGGAGGAATCAATTGACTGCTTTGGGGTAATACGTTGCTGCGGTGAACGTCTCGAATTGGCCGGCAACGGCCCCTGCCCTGCTTCATTCGATGGTCCTGTATCCCGCAGAAAGCAGACATGAAAAAGCCCGGTACTACGTAAATGGGCAATGCACGGCAACAATGACATTGGGCCACCTGTCGCAATGGCTGTGGAGGGAAGTAGGCCAATCGCAACACCTTAGCCCAAGCAACTAGACGCCTATGGCGCTGGTGACGCTAGCCTGTCAATTTCCATAAGCCGCCAATTGCAATTGACGTGGCGCCCTACGGCGCAAGCTGCGATGCCCTCCCCGCGACTTATTTTTCCCCAACGATACGTCCGTCCACCAATTCCACGGTCCGGTCGCACATCTTTGCCAGGCTCATGTTGTGGGTGACGAACAGGAAGGTCGTTCCGCTGGTCGCGCCCACATGCCGCATCAGCTCGAACACCGCATTGGCGGACTTGGTATCGAGGTTTCCGGTCGGCTCGTCGGCCAGCACGAGCGATGGCTGCAATGCCAGCGCGCGTGCGATGGCGACGCGCTGCTGCTGGCCGCCAGACATGTTGGTGGCGAGATGGTCCTGCCATTGCGTGAGGCCGACGTTTTCCAGCAGCTCGCGCGCCTTGATGCGCATCGCCGCATTGGGCCGCCCGTTCTCCAGCAGCATCGGCATCATCACGTTTTCGAGCGCGGTGAAGGCGGAAATCAGATGGTGATACTGGAACACGAAGCCGATGCTGTGGCCGCGCAGGCGGGTCAGCGCTGCCTCGTCCAGCGTCGTTGTGTCCTCTCCTTCGAGATAGAGCTTGCCGCTGGTAGGACGGTCCAGCAGCCCGACGATATTGAGCAGCGTGCTCTTGCCTGAACCGGAAGGTCCGATCAAGGCGCAGAACTCGCCCTTCTTTAAGCTCAGATCGATACCATGCAGAACCTCGGTTTCGGCAGGCGTGCCGATAGCGTAGGATTTGCTGATGTTCTCCAGTCGCAGGACTTCGTCAGCCACGGATCGCCTCCACCGGTTCCAGGCGCGCAGCGCGCAATGCGGGCGTCACGGCGGCAAGCAGCCCCGTCAGCGTAGCCACGACCGCGGCCCAGACGAACAGCGAGGGCTGCACGGTGATCGCGAACATGGGCGTGCCGTCCGGATTCTTGGCTACCAGCCGCCATACCGCCAGCAGGCCGACAGCGATCGTTGAACCCAGCAACGAACCGAGCAGGCCGACCAGCGCTCCCTGGATCAGGAACACGCGCATGATCTGGCCGCGCGAGCCGCCCATGGCGCGCAGGATGCCGATTTCCTTCGAGCGCTGCACCACCGACACCACCAGCACGCTGGCAATGCCGGCAGCGACCGACAGCCCGACGAACAGCCGGATCATCTGGCTGGAAAACTTCTGCGCATTCAGGCCGAGGAAAAACTGATTGTTCGACTTGATCCAGGACAGCGCATCCAGTCCGGTCTGTGCGGCGATCGACTGCGCAATCTCTTCGGCCTGGAAAGGATCGTGGACCGTGAGGTCGATGCTGGATACGCCGCCGATCAGGTTGATCAGGTTTTGCGCGGTGGACAAGAGCACATACACATTGCGCAGGTTGGCGCCGCGACTACCGAGATCGAAGATGCCGGCGATGGTCAGCGTGAGGTTGCCGCCGGATGCGGTGGCCACGCGCAATTTGTCGCCGACCTGCAGGCCGAGGTCATCCGACAACTGACTGCCGATCAGGATATCGGTATTCGTCAGGCGAAACGCACCCTTGATGATTTTTTCAGGCAGCGGCACGATCTTGGTGTACTGCTCGGGATCGATGCCGATCAGCGAAATCGCCTGGCTGGCATCGCCGCGCACCGCGAAGGCCGGCCCGGCGACGGTTGGCGATACCGCCGCGATGTCGGGACGCGCGCTCATTTCGTCGCGCACCTTTTGCCATTGATCGATGGAACTCATGCGCTGCGAGGGCTTCTGGATGGTCGCCAGCGCGGAACGGCCCGGTTCCTGCGGACGCAGCGGACGCGCCACCTGTTTCGGCCGCTCCAGCACGATGTGCGCCTGCGAACTGAGCACGCGACGAAAGATGTTGGCCTGCATCCCGTCGAGCAGCGCCGACATGAACACGATCACGGCGACGCCGATGGCCGCGCCGCAGATGATGAACAAGGACTGCAGACGCCCTTCGCGCAGGAAGCGGATCGCCGCAATCCATTCGAACGGCAAGAGATCGTTCATGGTCGCGGCTGATGGTTCGCAGGCTGGACCACCGCACGCACCCGCTCGCCTTCGGAAATATCGGTTTGGGTCGCGGCGAGCAGCACATCGCCCGCTTGCACGCCGTCGAGAATTTCGACCACGCCGCTTCCGCGCGCACCGAGGCTGACCGCCTGGCGCCTTGTGCGGCTGCCGTTGACCTTCATCACCCACGGCGCCTTGCCGCCGAAGTCATGCACCGCGACGGCCGGCGCAACAATGGCATTGGAGCGCCGCGCAACCTCGATGTCGACCGATACCGTCATATCCTGCCGCAGGTAGGCCGGCGGCTGCGGGACGTTCAGCTTGACTTCGACCGATCCGCGCTGCGGATCCACTGCGGGATTGATGTAGGCCAGTTCGGCATTGAAGCGTTGCTCCGGATACGCGTCCGCCGAGCCGAGCGCATGCTGCCCGAGGTGCAGGGAGGCGAGATTCTTTTCGTCGATCTGCAGCACGAGCTGCGTCTGCCCTGCAGGTGACAGTACCATCAGCGTTTTGCCGGGCTGCACCACGTCGCCACGTTCGACATTGCGTGCGATCAGGGTGCCTTCAGCCGGCGCCTTGATGCTGGTGTAATCCAGACGCGCGAGCGCCATGCGCAGGCTGGCTTGCGCCTGTTCCAGTGCCGCCTTTGCCATCTGATAATCGCTGCCCTGGGGCTTGTTGGTTTCTACCTGCAGCTGCGCGGTCCGCAACTGGCTTTGCGCCATGTCGAGCGCGCGTTGCGCCTCGTCAAGCTGCGCCTCGCCGACGAAGCCTTTGCTGCGCAATTCCCTGGTCCTGTCGTATTGACGTTGCGCATTGCGCAGCCCGATCTCTGCCTGCCGCAGCCCCTGCTGCGCCGTGGGCAGGCCAACTTCCTGCAACTGGTTGAGCCGTCTTTGCGCCTGCGTCACGGCGGCGCGCGCCTGCATCACGGCGGCATTCGCTTCGCTGTTTTCCAGGGCAATGAGCAATTCGCCGGCACGCACCGACTGCCCTTCGGCCACCGGGATGGCGGCCACGGTGCCGGTAATCTGGCTGCCGATGTCGACGCGCAAGGGTGTCTCGACGCGGCCGCTGGCGACGACGGTCTGCACGATATCGCTGCGGGTGACGGCATAGGCATTCACTTCCGGCCCGAGGACCTCGCGCACGATGAAGAACGCGGCCGCCAGCAAGGCGATGGCCAGCACGACAAACATCCCGCGATGCTTGTGCCACGATTCGGAAAGTCCTGACATGCCCAACGTACACTCCTGCATTGGTGGCCGGAGAGGTCCGGCGAACTCCGTTATCGAGAGGTGTCTCCGGAAAATCGTTGACTCATGTCAATCTTGTCCCTGCCTTCACCATCTACGGTACGACGAAATGCACTGTCGGAGAAGAATCTGGATCAAGGCATAGCCATGTATCGTCAGTAATACTGCTCGATCGCGCGCATGGAGAGCGAATAGGTATGGCGGATCTGTTCATCGCAATAACGATGCGTGCTGCCGACCGGGCAACTCATGCGAGCGAGGCAGGTTTCCTTGCAGCGCGAGTCGGCCTGCTTGCGGTAGCCGATGCACTTTTCCAGGCTGAATTGGCCGCCGTCGAGAGCGGATGCGGGGCAGCGGGCAATGCAAGGCTTGTCATGGCAGCGCATGCAAGGATGCTCGCTCGCGATCGCCCTGGTCGGCGCAAACGCGGTATCGGCGACAATCACCGCGCGATACGCATACCAGGTTCCCCACTCTTGGTCGATTCCCACCATGAAGGGCGTGGCATGGTGCCATCCGGCCAGTTGGCCGAGTCGCTGCAAGCCGATGTTTGTCGTTCCGGGATAGAGGATTTCGTAAACGCTTTGCGGTTGGTGTTGCGCGAACCAGTCCTGCACGGTGCGCACGCTGAAATCATCGATCGGATGCTCCGTATCAACGTCCGAAGCCTTGACCGATTCCCAGAGCTGCCTTCCGGCGTGACCGAGCAGAATGAGCTGGCGATAGCGCTGTGCGTCCGCGCAGTCCGCCCGCACCGCTGTGGCAAGGTCCGCGGGCAGCGCATCCAGATCGAAAATCGCGTGCCGGTTCAAGCCGACGCGATCGAAAAGGCGGGTATCGAAGGTCTGAGAGTTTTCCATGCTTGTGTTGAAAGCCCATCCGAAAAGACTGAGTGGAATCACCTACGTATTATCACCCATGCATTCCAAACTCCGCGTCGCCCTAACTATTTTCAAGAGTGAAAACACATGAAAAATGCCGCATCGAGGATGAAAATTTAAAGATATATTCTATTTGCATCTTTTAGCAGATCTCTTTAAAATTGCTTTACGTCAACGCTTGCAAGCGATACACAAACTGGACGCCGGCCCCGTCCCCACTGCACTTTTGTTAGATCGCTAAGGAGAAGTCATGAACATCGACAAGTTCAAGCAGCAGCATGTTGAAATCCTGTCAGGCATCACGGGACTGAGAGCACTGGTCAAGAGCGGCATTCGCACCAACGCGGATGAAATCGCACGCATGATCATCTCGATGAGTTCCACCATCAAGCTGCATCTGGCCGTCGAGGACAAGATTCTTTATCCCGCACTGAAAGAAACCGGCGACGCATCGCTTGCGCAGATGGGCAAGAAGTTCCAGGACGAGATGACCAGCATCGCGCACGCCTATCTCAGTTTCGCGCGCAGATGGAACACCCCGGCGACGCTGACCAGCAAGCCCGAGGAATTCCGCACCGATGCCAATAATGTATTGCGCGTCCTGTGGGATCGCATGCGCAAGGAAGACACGGATTTCTATCCGGCCATCGAGGCTTATTGATTTCTCGATTCCATTACAAACGGTTATACTTCCAAGCCTTTGAACCGCCTGTAATTTGAAGGAAATCATGTCCGCACTCCCACCCTGCCCGCAATGTTCCATGGAAAACACTTACCCGGACGGCAGCAACTATGTTTGCGCCGACTGCGGGCATGAGTGGCCCATGGTGGAAACCGCCAAGACCGACGACAGTTCGGATGCGGTGGTGAAAGATGCCAACGGCAATGTGTTGAGCGACGGCGATTCCGTGGTGCTCATCAAGGACCTGAAAGTCAAGGGATCCTCCATCACGCTGAAGATGGGCACCAAGGTCAAGAGCATCCGCCTGGTCGGCGGCGATCATGAAGTCGATTGCAAGATGGACGCAGGCAGCTTCATGCTGAAGGCCTGCTACCTGCGGAAAGCCTGAGAGCGCGTTTCCCATCCTGCTGCACGGCGATTGCACGTAGCCACTACTCGGTCCACGGAAAACACGAAAAACACGGAAGGCGCTTTTTGCTTTTTTTCCGTGTCTTCCGTGTTTTCCGTGGACGATGGTTTTGACCTTCATGCAATCGCACTGGGCGCTGGCGGCGGACCATTGACTTGCCCATGCCCGCCGGGGATACTTTCCCACTCATCTCGCCGCAGGAGTTTCCGTGTCCAATCCGATCCGACGCATTGCCATCAATACGGGAGGCGGTGACGCACCCGGCCTCAACGCCGTCATTCGCGCGGTCGTCGTCTCCGCCATCAAGCGCGGCTGGGAATGCGTCGGCATCCGCGACGGCTTCAACGGCATACTTTGTCCGGAACGCTATCCCGAAGGCGGCGTGGTCCGCCTCACGCTCGACAAGGTGCGCGGCATTGCGCATCTGGGCGGCACCATCCTCGGCACCACCAACAAGGGCAATCCGCTCAAGTTCCCGGTCACGATGCCCGACGGTACAACCCAGGAGATCGACCGCTCGGAAGATGTGCTGCAGTTCTTTGCGAAGGAAGGGCTGGACGCGCTGGTGTCGGTTGGCGGCGACGGCTCGCTGACCATTGCCAACGCGCTGCATCGCAAGGGCTTGCGCGTGGTGGGCGTGCCCAAGACCATCGACAACGATCTCGACAAGACCTTCACCACCTTCGGCTTCGATACCGCGGTGGATTTCGCCACCGAGTGCCTCGACCGCCTGCACAGCACCGCCGAAAGCCATCAGCGCATCATGGTGGTGGAAGTGATGGGCCGCTATGCCGGCTGGATCGCGCTGCATTCCGGCATTTCCGGCGGCGCGCACAGCATCCTGATTCCGGAAATCCCCTTCGACATCGACAAGGTCGCCGCCAAGGTGCGCGGCCGCGACAAGCTGGGACGCATGTATTCGATCGTGGTGGTGGCCGAAGGCGCGCAACCGGTGGACGGCCACCGCGAAGTGCTCGCGCCTGCCGAAGTCGGCCACGCCGAACGTCTGGGCGGCATGGGCGAACGCGTGGCCAAGGCATTGCAGGAGCGCACCGGCAAGGATGCGCGCGTGGTGGTGCTGGGCCATCTGCTGCGCGGCGGCAGCCCGACTTCCTTCGACCGGCTGGCGGCCCTGCGTTTCGGCGCGGCCGCCGTGCGCGGGCTCGACAACGGATTGTCGGGGGTGATGGTGTCGCTGGCCTTCCCTAACGTGGATTATGTTTCGCTCGAAGAAGTCGCCGGCCGCATGAAGGCCGTGCCGATGGACAGCGATACGCTGCAGACCGGACGCGACCTGGGGATTTGTTTCGGGGATTG
This sequence comes from Herbaspirillum sp. ST 5-3, assembly GCF_004804275.1. GTDB lineage: Bacteria > Pseudomonadota > Gammaproteobacteria > Burkholderiales > Burkholderiaceae_D > Noviherbaspirillum. The sequence goes on along the minus strand of NZ_STGI01000003.1, from coordinate 425,281 downwards.
ATTTCCGGGATCCGCTCTCAGCGCAGGACGTTTTCGATTTCCTTGCGGGTGATCGCGCCTTCCTTGAGCAGCACCGGATTGCCGGCACGGTCGTACAGGATGCTGGTCGGGAATCCGCGCGGCTTGAACTGCTTCGCCATTTCCTCGTCGCCGGCGATGATCGGATAAGTCACGCGCATTTTCTCGGCGAATTGCGCCACCCTGCGCGGGTTTTGCCCATCGACCGCGAGGCCGAGAACGACGAGATCGTCGCGCGACTTGCTCAGCGCTTCCAGTTCCGGCATTTCGCTCAAGCAGGGTACGCACCAAGTCGCCCATAGATTGACCAGCACCCATTTGCCCTGGTGCGCCGCCAGCGTGTGCGTTTTCCCCTGCATGTCGACCAGTGAAAACGTGGACGAGGCTGCCTGCGCGAGGAGCGGCATTGCCAGCAGCAAGATCAAGATCCGTTTCAGCATCGCGTTCCTCATTGTTTCCGTATTCAGAACCGCCCGCTCAGGCCGAGTACGAACGCGCGCTTCGCCGTCAGCTGAACGCCGTTGACGTTCTGGTAGATCGGATGCTGGTAGAAGCCATACAGCTGCAGGTTGCTCGCCACCGCATAGCTGAGCCCGGGACTGATGAATACCGAGCGGCTGCCGCTGTCGGCCGGTTCGGCGTCGGTACCGCTGTCGCGATGCTTGACGACGGCATTGAGCTGAACCAGCGCGCCGAGATTGTCGCTCACGCCATAACGATAGCCGAGGTCCGCGCCGAACTGCGCGCCGGGCTTGAATCCGTCGTGTTCATTCAGCGCATGCTGATACTGGACCTGCGCGAACCAGGACGAATTGCTGAGCGGGAGTTTCTGGTGGTAGTAGGCACCTGCGATCAGATCGGTGGTGCCTGATCCCGGCTGCAGGCTGCGCTCGGCCACGTCGCCATCGGCATTCGCCACATCGGTCCTGCCGGTCGGCAGCTTCAATCCGAAGGTGAAGCCGGCGGTGCTGGCGTTGATCGGATCGCCGATCATCGGCAACTGGTAGCGGCCAATGACGCGCATGTCGCCGAGCTCGCTGAAATTCCATTGCTCCACCACTTGCACGCCGCGATGATTGTGAATGTGCGTGTGGTCACGATCGACCATCGGCGCGATCACCGACACGCCCCAGCCGGAGCCAAAGCTGCGGCTGTAGCTGGCGACGAGATTGCGGTTGTAGGTGCTGACCTCATCATGGTGATGCGGGATCTGGCCGACCGCAATGTTGTCGGTTCCGGTACGCGGCTGGTCCTGCTTGATGAATTCATAACGCAAATCGAAGGACGAGGTCGCGTCCACCATCGCGCTTTCCGATGTCCAGTTGGAATTGACCGTGCAAAAGGCGGCGCCGCAGCTGGCGAAGCTCAGTGAGGGAATGGCGCTGACGGCAGCGGCGAGGAGCAACAGCTTCGGAGTCTTCATGTTCAAGTGTCGAGTGAGTAGTGTGTCAATTGCGGCAACAATGCGTCGGGTCAAAATGCAAGTCGAAGCGCGTGGCAGTCCCTATTCGGACGGCTGTCTTTCCGCACGGAATAAATCATATATTTGGAAAGAATCTTTAAAGTTAATCTGGATCAATTTTTCCAGAAAACCTCCAGCATGATCGACATCCTTTCCGGCCGTGTCACGAACATGCAACGTGTCCGTGAAATGAGTGGTACAGGAGCGACAAAAGAGCCCGGATCTGCCATCCGGCCGTTATTGAATCGATATCCTGTCTTTCCCTTATTCATCGGGACATATTCTTTTAATCCGTCTCAACGGCAGCATTGCCATCCAGACAAGCCCGCTCTCTAATTGTGTCTATAACTACGTAGTTATACGGTTTGCGCATATGCGCAACTCGTAATACCCTTCTTGCGTTACGGATAAGGCCGTCGGTGCCAGTCAAATGGCGTCGTCGTCGATACGTAACATTCGATGTCGGAATCATCCGGCACGTTTCCAAAAATGAAGATAAAAGTTAGAGGAAGACATGACATACAAAGCGAAAACGCTGATTGCTGCTGCATTGGTAAGCTGGTCCGTCGCGGGCATCGCCGCAGATCCCGTCAAGATCGGTGTGTCCGGGCCGTTCACGGGCGGTTCTTCTCCCATGGGTGTTTCGATGCGTGACGGCGTGAAGCTGGCCGTCGCCGAAATCAACAAGAACGGCGGCGTGCTCGGCCGCCAGATCCAGCTCGTGGAACGCGACGACGAAGCGAAGAACGAGCGCGGCGTGCAAGTGGCGCAGGAACTGATCAACAAGGAAAAAGTCGTCGCCACCGTCGGCTTCATCAACACCGGCGTGTCGCTCGCCTCCCAGCGCTTCTATCAGGAAGCCAAGATTCCCGTCATGAACAATGTGGCAACCGGCACGCTGGTCACGCACCAGTTTGATGACCAGCCCGAGAACTACATTTTCCGCAACGCTGCACACGACACCATCCAGTCCGCGATGATCGTCGATGAAGCCATCGGCAAGCGCAAGCTGACCAAGGTCGCGATCCTGGCCGACTCCACCAACTACGGCCAGCTCGGCCGCGAGGACCTGGAAAAGGCGCTCGACAAGAAAGGTGTCAAGCCGGTCGCCGTCGAAAAGTTCAACATCAAGGACGTCGACATGACGGCGCAACTGCTGAAGGCCAAGGCAGCCGGCGCGCAAGCCATCCTGACCTACGGCATCGGCCCCGAGCTGGCCCAGATCGCCAACGGCATGGAAAAGCTGAGCTGGAAGGTGCCGATGATCGGCAGCTGGACTCTCTCCATGGGCAACTTCATCGACAACGCCGGCAAGAACGGCGAAGGCGCGCTGATGCCGCAGACCTTCATCCAGGAAGCGAACACGCCGAAGCGCAAGGCCTTCATCGATGCCTATGTCGCCACCTACAAGCCGGCCAACGGCCGCATCCCCTCGCCGGTGTCCGCCGCGCAGGGATATGACTCGGTCTACCTGCTCGCCGCCGCCATCAAGCAGGCCGGCTCGACCGAAGGCCCGAAGGTACGTGCTGCGCTGGAAAGCCTGCAGACCAAGGTTGACGGCGTCGTCACGACCTACGACAAGCCGTTCACCAAGGCTGACCATGAAGCCGTCAAGATGGGCATGCCGGTCATGGGCATGGTCAAGGGCGGCCACGTGGTGCGCGCGCAGTAAGTTCACTTACATCCTCTCGAAGTATTAAATAACTCCGCTCATGAGAGAACGCTCCCTCCCCTTCAAGGGGAGGGTTGGGGTGGGGATGGGTTTTTGGCTGCACGGCGCAAACCCATCCCCCTTCCAACCTCCCCCTTGAAGGGGGAGGAGCGCTATTCCGCGCTCAGCTTCCAAGGCAATCATGGATATTCTTCTTCAACTCGCATTCAGCGGTATCGCGCTGGGCATGATCTACGCCGTCATCGCATTCGGCTATCAGCTCACCTTCGCGACTTCCGGCACGCTCAATTTCGGCCAGGGCGAAGCGCTCATGCTCGGCGCACTGGTCGGCCTCAGCCTGGTGGGCAACATCCACGGCGGGCCTTATCTCAACTACTGGCTGATGATTCCGCTGGTGATCCTGTTCGGTGCGCTGCAAGGCGCCATCGTCGAATGGATCGGCGTGCGGCCGGCCATCAAGATCAAGTCGGAATTCGGCTGGATCATGTCGACCATCGCGCTGGCGATCATTTTCAAGAACGTCGCCGAAAACATCTGGGGCAAGGATGACCTGACCTTCCCCTCGCCGCTGTCGGCCGCGCCGCTGCAGGTCTTCGGCGCCAATGTGCAGCCGATGCAGATCGTGGTGGTGATCGGCGCGCTGGCGATGATGTTCGCGGTCGAGATGTTCAACCGCAAGTCGATCTACGGCAAGGCAGTGGTCGCCACCTCCAACGACCGTGACGCGGCCGGCCTGATGGGCATCAACACCAGCATGGTGATCACCTTCTCTTATGCCCTGTCTTCCGCGACCGCCGCCTTTGCCGGCGTGCTGGTCGCGCCGCTGACGCTGACCGGCGCGACCATGGGTTCGGCGCTCGGTCTGAAAGCCTTCGCGGTGGCCATCATCGGCGGCCTGACCTCGGGCATCGGCGTGATCGTCGGCGGGCTGATCCTGGGCGTCGCCGAAACGCTGACCGGCTTCTACATTTCGACCGGCTACAAGGAAGTGCCGGGCCTGCTGCTGTTGCTGCTGGTGCTGGCCGTCAAACCTGCCGGCCTGTTCGGCAAAGCTGCGATCAAGAAGGTGTAAACATGCTCAACAAAAATCGCATTCTTGCCCTGCTCGGCATCGCCGCGCTCGCGCTGTTTCCGCAGGTCTTCCACAATCCGTATTACATCCATCTCGCGGAAACCATCCTGATCTACGCGATCCTGCTGTTCGGGCTGGATATCGTGGTGGGATATACGGGACAGGTGTCGCTCGGCCATGCAGCGCTGTTTGGCATCGGCTCGTACACCACCGGCGTCCTGGTATTCAAGCTCGGCATGCCGTTCTTCATCGCGGTGCCGGCAAGCATCGCCGTGACGGCCGTGTTCGGCGCGCTGCTGGCTCTGCCCGCGCTGCGCGTGACGGGGCCCTACCTCGCCATGGTGACGCTCGCCTTCGGCACCATCGTGCAGATCCTCATCAATGAAATGACCTTCCTCACCGAAGGCCCGCTCGGCATCAAGGTGCCGAAGCCGTCCTTTTTCGGCGTCAAGCTGGGCGAGGTTGCGTATTTCTATGTGGTCGCCGTGCTGATGGTGCTGTCCCTGATCGTGGTCCATCGCATCCTCAAGTCACACCTGGGCCGGGCCTTCCAGGCCTTGCGCGACAGTCCGGTCGCCTCGGACTGCATGGGCGTGTCGGTGTATCGCTACAAGGTCTACGCCTTCGTGATCAGCGCCGGACTGGCAGGACTGGCGGGCGGGCTCTACACGTATTCGGAAGAGTACATTTCGCCGAATACCTACAACTTTGAACTGACCATCCTGTTCCTGCTGGCAGTCATCATGGGCGGCCGCAAGACCCGCTCCGGTGCCCTGCTCGGTGCGCTCATCGTGGTGATGCTGCCCAGCCTGCTGTCGGACATCGAACTGTTCCGCAAGATTGCCGTAACCGCCGCCGTCGTGGTGGTGGCAAGCTGCGCCTTCATGCTGAGCAAGAAGACAAGGTCGATTCGCGACGTGATGGTTCCGATGGCATCGACCATCGGCATGGCGGTGTTCTCCTATCGCCTTGAAAACATCACCGACTGGCGTCTGACCATCTTCGGCCTGATGACGCTCTTCGTCGTGTATTACCTGCAGGACGGCATCGTCGGCTATCTGCGCGGCGTCGTCGAGAAGATTCGCCCGCAGGCTGTGCATCGTCATCAGGAATACCACGAGCAAGGCGACGAGAAACATGCATGGGCGGCGCCGGATCAAAGCGTGAAGATCGGCGGCACCCTGCTCGCCGCGCGCCAGGTGCTGATGCAGTTCGGCGGCCTGAAAGCGCTCAACCAGGTCAACCTGAACGTGGTCACCGGTTCCATCCACGGGCTGATCGGCCCCAACGGTTCCGGCAAGAGCACCATGATGAACGTGCTCACCGGCATCTATCAGCCGACGGCGGGCGCGGTGGAATTCAACAGCCGCGTGATCTCGGGCGCGACGCCGTCGGCGATTGCCCTGGGCGGCGTGGCGCGCACCTTCCAGAATGTGCAGTTGTTCGGGGAAATGACGGCGACCGAAAACGTGCTGGTGGGCCTGCATCACACTTTCAAGTCGAACATTCTCGACGTGATGCTGCAGACCCGCCGCTATCGCGAGGAGGAGCACAGCGCGCGCATTCGCGCAGCCAGCATCCTGAAGTTCGTCGGCCTGCCCGAGCTTGCCAACGAGGAGGCGCGCAATCTGCCCTACGGCAAGCAGCGCCTGCTGGAAATCGGCCGTGCGCTGGGCCTCAATCCGAACCTGCTGCTGCTCGACGAACCGGCCGCGGGACTCACCGCGCCCGACATCAAGGAGCTGGTCTCGATCATCCGGAAGATCCGCGAGCACGGCATCACCCTGATCCTGATCGAACATCACATGGATGTGGTGATGTCGATCTGCGATACGGTCACGGTGCTCGACTTCGGTCAGAAGATCGCGGAAGGCAAGCCCGCCATGGTGCAAGCCGATCCGCGCGTGATTGAAGCGTATCTGGGTGGCGGCGCCGACAGTGCCGCGGCAGCTTAAGAGAGGTCCACATGCTTACCATTCAAAATCTGCACGCCGCCTACGGCAAGGTCGAGGTGCTGCACGGTATTTCCCTCGACGTACCCAAGGGAAAAGTAGTCACCCTGATCGGCTCCAATGGCGCCGGCAAGACCACGACCATGCGCGCCATCTCCGGCATGCTCAAGCCGAAAGGCGGCAACGTCCTCTTTGACGGCAAGGACGTGACGGGCATGGATTCGTACCGCATTGCCCGCGCCGGCCTGGCCCACTCGCCGGAAGGACGGCGCGTGTTTTCCACCATGAGCGTGAAGGACAACCTGCTGCTCGGCGCATTCCCGCGCTTCACACGTTCGCGCACACGCGGCGATATCGACACCGACCTGGGCCAGGCGCTGGAGCTGTTCCCGCGCCTGAAGGAACGCCAGAACCAGCTGGCCGGCACGCTCTCCGGCGGCGAGCAGCAGATGCTCGCCATGGCGCGCGCCATCATGCTCAATCCGGAAGTGGTGCTGCTGGACGAACCGTCGATGGGCCTGGCACCCATTCTGGTCGACGAGGTGTTTCGCATCATCTCCCGCCTGAAAGAACGCGGCGTGACCATGCTGCTGGTCGAGCAATTCGCGGCTGCTGCATTGAACGTGGCGGATTACGGCTATGTGCTGGAGAACGGACGGATTTCGGTGCATGGTCCCGCAGAAAGCCTGAAGAACGATCCGGCAGTAAAGGCCGCCTACCTCGGCGGCGCGCATCAGCACTGATGGGTGGATGCGCTTGTACGGGCGTGTGGGTGCGACCGGCGAGGGGAAGCGGCATGCAGCATCGGCGCCAATGTATCTCTTTCTTGAGATTTATCTCGTTGAGCAACTCAGTTTTTCTAAAGCCTAAACAACTACATTGACTGGCGCCGAGAGGCGTCAGTGTCGAATTGCAGTAGTGTGCATTAGTGATGCAGTTTATATAGTGCAGCTGCCTCAGCCGCCACCGATGACCAAGTGTGACCACAACACTCACACACGCATTTAAATGAACCATTTTTATTTTGGCTCACAACGCTAACACGTCTAAAAATATCCGCGCCAGTCTTACCTCTCGCGATCTTCTGGCTGTTGGCGTCGCGGCATTTACTGCAATATATAGATTTTGTGTCCATTAATGGACTCCAGCTTGTTTTACGGTCCTAGGCCGCGACAACGGGCATGAGACATCTCGCCTGATTTTTGAGTTAGGTGCCGCATTTCGCGCTAAGGTACCCGACAACGAATGCAATAACGCCTGCGGTAACTGCCTTAGCCCATTCGTTCCGCATGGCGAGTAATGACCTATAAAGTTCATGCCGGCTCCGGAGTTCGCGGAAATACAGCCATACAAGCACAATTCGCTCGGACCAAGTTAGAGCATCTTCAGTACCCAAAAAGCTGCTGTCTTGCAGCACGATCAGATAGCGCCTTAGGACCTTCTTTATCAGACAGGGTGTCACCTCGACGGGATCAAATGGATGGAAGAGTATTAGCTCCTTCTTCTCTGGGTTGAGTCGATCCGACCTACGTGGATAAGCAATGAAACAGACATCTCCGGTGATTGACTGAGAGGCAACCAATTCACCCCCGGTCTCAAATACCGGACTATCGGTTTGACTCGGCTCAACCAAAGGTGAACTGTACTTGCGATCGACAACACCTGTATTGGCGCGAGACACGGCGATTTGAATCGTCTCTTCGTTTGGCGCACCCTCTCGGGAAACGCGCAATGTAAATGGGAGATCCAATTCTCTGCCCAAAAGAATGAAATCTTCAAACTCGCGCCAAATCCTCGCGCTTGTCTCCACCTTCCAATTGAGGCGGCGATACTCAAGCAACTGAGCTGATCGGCGAAGTTGCTGAGTTGCCCGAGCTATAGCAGGACGCATTGCGGTACCGTGATAATGGGTTATTGAGTTAGACGTTTACAACAAAATCAGCAACAAATCATCTTTTGTCTGCTCCTGAGTTAGCTTTACGAATAGGTAGTCCGCCACCGGGTCAGCCTTGACGTCGGCCACTTCAGCCACAATTTCTGCAGCACGCGCGCGCAGCTTTCCGGGAAACGCCGATTCGTTAGTCGAGAGGAGCGGCAAGTTTTGTTTTAGAAAATTAATCGCCTTGTCCGACTCGACTTGAAATGCCGCTTTTGCCCATTCTCGACTTTCACACCAATCCTCAATTTCCTCTCGTGTGAATTTAAGAGAACGCGCCATAAGATTTTCAACAGACTGAAGATGATGAAGTTCAGTACCGTTCTTACCCTCATGAAGCTCACGCACGATTTTTTGTGCAGCGGAGAAATACGCCTTCTTTACGAAAGCGTCCGCATTGGGCAAATTCTTAAACGTAGTCCAATCAAACTCTGGAACGGCATGTTCAAGAGTTTGACCGCCAAGTCGGCCGCCTTTGCGATGGACGGTGAAGCGGATGTTCGTGGTGGTCATCTATTTATCCTTTTCACTACGGCCAAGAAAATACCCTAGCATGGTTTGCCCAAGTATTGGGAATATCCGATTCAGAGTTCGTTCAGGCGTCAGAAACAACACCATATCAACTGAGGCTCTCTAATGTCAGCGCACTCCGGTAGGCATAACCTAGCACCTGTATAGCCCCGATCTCCTGTAAAACGGCTTTCCGCCGCATTTACCTCACAATTATCGCTCGTGCGCACGGCATTAATACACTCGCAAAACGCGGCAGGCCGATTCTACAGCCGCCTGGCCGACAGAATCAATCACAAGAAACTATTCGCTCCATCCGCGATCGATGGCAGTCAGAACCAGCAAACGACGATTCGCGATGTTGAATCTTCCAACCTCATGGCTTACAACATCTGGCGCATTTAGGCGGGACCGCGGCGCCCGCAGGTCTTGCAGCGATGATGATTGAACGGAGAGCGACGCTTCGCGGAGACAGGCAATGTAGCGCCTCCCGCCACGGGTGAATATGCCATGGATCGAATTGCTCGTCCTTGTGAGAACGCCTACGCTTATTAGGCATCGCCGCATCAGCACTGCCGCCTACACCGCACTCCCGCTCTGCGTCGCTCCGCGCTTTCTGAAATCCTTCGAGTGAATGCCGTGCTTCTTCAGCAGCATTTGCAGGTGCGAGCGGTTCATGTCGCATCGCCGGGCCAACTCTGCCACCGTGCCGCCGACTTCGCGCAATCCCTGCTCCAGAAATGCCCGCTCCGCTTCGTCGCTGGCGGCGCGCTTGGCGTCGCTCAGCGAGGCAAAGCTCGGTACGCTGGTTGCGGGAAGTTCGACCGGCACGGACGACCGTGGGCGGATGGCCTCAGGCAGATGGCTCAGGTCGGCAGTGTCGCCGGCCAGGCAGGACAGGCGGTAGATCAGGTTGCGCAGTTCGCGGATGTTGCCGGGATAGCCATAATTCAGCAGAAAATCGCGCAGGCGCGGCGTCATCTTGATCGGTGGCCGTTTCAGCGCTTCGGCCGCTTCGTCGCCGAAGTAGGCAAACAATAGAGGGATCTCGTCCTTGCGTTCGCGCAGCGGCGGCAGGGTCACATGGATGACGCTGAGCCGGTAGAACAGGTCTTCGCGGAAGGTTCCCTCCTCGATCAGCTTGCGCAGGTTCTTGTTGGTAGCGGCGACGATGCGCGCATCGACGGAGATGAGTTCATCGGAACCTACGCGCTGGATCTCGTGCGATTGCAGCACGCGCAGCAGCTTGACCTGACCGGGCAGCGGCAGCTCGCCGATTTCGTCGAGGAAGATGGTGCCCTTGTGCGCGCTTTCGAACTTGCCCTTGCGGTCGTTGGAGGCACCGGTGAAGGCGCCCTTCTTGTGGCCGAACAATTCGGATTCGAGCAGGTTGTCGGGAATCGCGCCGCAGTTGACGGAGATGTAAGGCTTGTCGGCGCGCGAGCCGTTGGCGTGGATGACTTTCGCCATCAGTTCCTTGCCGGTTCCGCTTTCGCCGTCGATGAGCACCGGCAGGTCGGTGGGCGCGGCCTTTTCGGCGATTTCCAGCGATTCGAGCAGTTTCGGGTTGTCGCCGAAGGTGCCCTCGAAGACAAAACTGCGGTCCAGCAGCGCCTGCCGGCGCTCGCCAGGTGTCTGTTCCTGCGGCAGCGGTTCGGCCGATGCCGCCTGCACGAAGCGCTCCTTGTGCGACAACTGCATCACTTCATCGCGCAAGGCGTTGGATTGCCGCAGCAGCTTTTCAATATCCGAACGTTCCAGCTTCGACGCCCAGCGCAGCGTGGTGCGCAGGATTTCGATTTTTTCGATCAGCCCCGCGTACGAGACGGCGGAGCTGGCATGTCCGAGAGGGTTGTACAGTTTCATGCCGCGCTCAGTTGCTTCTGGACGAGCTGGTAGTACATCCCCTTCCGGTCCACCAGTTCCTCATGCCGCCCCTGTTCCACGATCGCTCCCTCGTACAGCACCAGGATCTTGTCGGCCCGCATGATGGTGCTGAGACGGTGTGCAATGATCACGGCGGTGCGCCCTTTGAGGATTTCGCTCATGTTGCCGATGATGTTGCTTTCCGACTGGGTATCCAGTGCGGAAGTGGCTTCGTCGAATACCAGCAGACGCGGATCATGGTAGAGCGCGCGCGCGATGCACAGACGCTGGACCTGTCCGCCCGACAGGCCCATGCCGCGTTCGCCGACGACTTGTTCGTAACCCAGCGGCATCTTGGCGATGAAGGCGTGCGCATCGGCCATCTTCGCCACTTCTTCGATGCGGCGTCGATCCGGGCTTTCGTCGCCGCTGGCGATGTTCTCTGCGATGGTGCCGGAGAACACCAGGTTGCTCTGCATCACATAGCCAACCTGGGCACGGTAATACTCCTTGTCGATCACGCTCATGTCGTAGCCGTCCACCATGATCTTGCCGTCGGTGGGCGGATAGAAGCCGACCAGCAATTTGGCCAGCGTGGTCTTGCCCGAGCCGCTGCGGCCGACGATGGCAACCAGCTCGCCCGGCTTGATGTCGAGGCTGATGTTTTCCAGCACATAGGGGGTGTCGCTTTCGCCGTAGCGGAAATAGATGCTGTCCAGCTTGATCTCGCCCTGCAGGTCGGGCAGCACCACGCGCGAAGGCAGGTCTTCCGGCCTCTGCTCCGGCTCCATGTCCAGCACATCACCGAGGCGTTCCATTGCCACGCCGGCATCGTTGAGCCGGCTCCAGAGCCCGACCAGTCCCATCAGGGGCGACAACACGCTGCCCATCAAGGCGTTGAAGGCCATCAACTGGCCGATGGAGAGTTCGCGCGCCAGCACCAGGTTGGCGCCGACCCAGAGGATGGCGATCGTGGTGGCGGCGTTCAGCACCTGGCTGACCAGCGAGATCCAGATGTTGAAGGTTTGCGCGCGGTATTGCGTCTCCAGCGACTTGGCGTATTTCTTCTCCCACTTCAGCCGTACCGGCCGCTCGATGCCCATGCCCTTGACCGTCTCGACGCCGCCGAGCGCTTCCATCAGGAAGGCTTGCGCATCGGTCGATGCGGTGAACACTTCGCGCGCATAGTTCTTCACCTTCGGCGTCGCCAGCACGGTCAGCGCAATGATCGGAATGACGAAGGCGATCAGCACCAGCGTCATCTTCACGTTGTACATGAACATGATGGTGAAGTAGAGGAAGACCATCAGCAGGTTGAGGATGGTGGTGACGGTCGATTCCGTCAGAAAGGCGCGGATGGTGATGTTCTCCTGGAAGCGCGCGAGGATGTCGCCCGTCTTGCGCTTGGCGAAGAAGGAGAACGGCAGCGACATGGTGTGCTTGAAGAACTGCGACATCATCGCGAAATCCATGTTGCGCACCATGAAGTTGGCGAGGAAAGAACGGATGGTCGACATCAGCTGCGTGAACACATTGGAAATGATCAGGCCCGCGATCAGCAAGTGCAGCAGACTGAAGTTCTGGTGCACGATCACGCCGTCCAGAATGTTCTGGATGATCATCGGCGGCACGATGCCCAGCACCTGGATCACGAAGGTGGCCAGGAACAGGTGCGCGAGTATCTTTCTGTAGGGTTGCAGATAACCGACGAAGCGTATCCATGGCGAACGCGCCGCCGCCAGCTTCACCTGGTTCTGGCCGGGCGTGAAAACAAGGCAGGTGCCACTCCAGCCGCGCTCGAATTCCTCCACGCTCATTTTCCGGAAGCCGATCGCCGGGTCGGCCATCCAGACCTGTTGTTTGGAAATGCCGTACACCACCACGTAGTGGTAGCCCTCCCAGTGGATGATGAAGGGCAGCTCGAAACCGAGCAAAGCTTCGTAGGTGCATTGCACGCCGCGCGTGGTGAAGCCGAGCGATTCGCCGGCGCGTGCGAGGCTGTCCATGGTGGCGCCAGCGGTGGTGACATTCGCCAGTTCGCGCAATTTGCCGAGCGTCATCGGAATGCCGTAGTGCTTGCACAGCATCGCAAGACAGGCCGCGCCGCAATCCATCTCTTCGGCCTGTTCCACCCAGGCGAAGCGCTTGATGATCTTCTCGCCGAATTCAGGCTTGGACTGCAGATCGAGGACCACCGGACGCTTGCGCCGCTCCGCCAGTTTCTTTTGCCGATGCAGTTCGCGCTCGATGATGCGGATGCGGTCTTCCAATACTTCACCGAGTTTCGGATTGCGCTCCAGAATCACGTGGATGGTTTTTTCGGGAATCACCAGTAGCGTGACTTCGGTATTGGTGACGACCGAGGCCAATTGTTCCTGCCGCATCAGGCACGCCTTTTCGCCGAAGATCTCGCCCTGCCGCAGCGTCGCCAGCGTGTATTCCTCGCCCTCCTCGCTGCGCACGATGCGCACTTCGCCCTGGCGGATCACATACAGGCGGCGGTCGTCGCGCGAGTTCTGTTTCAGGATTTCCTTGCCGGCGGCGACGCGCTTGACGCCGACGCTGCGGATGAATTCCTCCAGTTCGCTCTTGTTGACCTTGCCGCGCAGATCGAACAGGCGCGTCACGAAGCCGCCCGCCGAACTGATCGCGACATAGCTCGTCACGAAGGCATACGCGGCCGGATTGCGGTTGATGATGGGCTCGATGATTTCGCGCGGAATGAACAGCAGCTCGGTCTTGGCCGACGCGCGCACCGAGGATTCGTGGCGGTAATCGCGCAGCATCGCAATGTCGGCGAACACCTCGCCGGCTTTGCGCACACCCATGCTGATTTCCTTGCCGTGCTCCTCGGTGAACATGCGCACCGAGCCGGACTTGATCACATACAAGCCCTTGGCTGGTTCGCCGGCATTGCAGACAGTGTCGCCGAAGGAAAAGAAGCGCGATTCGGCATGCTCGGAAAGTTGCTCCAGCTCTTCGCGAGCAAAGGGGGACAGGATTTCCACCGAGGACAGGAAATCGGCGAGGGATTGGGGTTGGGCGGAGGCTTCCATGAGTTTGCGCAGGGAACGACTTGAACATGATTGCCGGCTGTTCCCTTCCCCCATGCAGGGGAGAGAACGCGGCCTTGCGAATAAGACTTACCTCGCTTCGATAATATGTTCCTGCGCCCGCGCCATCAGCCATTCCTCGCGCAGCAAGCGCCGCACCTCGGCGCCCGTCTCCTCATCCAGCATGGCCGGATGTTTCGCGTTGACCATGAAAATCTCGTAGAACGATTTGTCCGGCGACGGGAACGGCCCGAGCAAATCGCCGACCGAGGCATTGAACACCTTGGCCTCGATATCAGTCTTGAGCGATCCGCGCAGCACCTTGCCGATCAGCCCGCCCTTCTCGCGCGTGTCGGCGATGGAATGCTCGCGCGCCATTTCCTCGAAGCTCTCCGGATCGTCGCGCAGGACGGAAATCATTTCCTTGGCCTGGCCTTCCGTGCTCATCACGATGTGGCTCACCTCGATGCTGTCGAACTTGGGCGAATTCAGCTTGAAGTACGCCTCCACCGCCTTGTCGTTGCACACCTCGGCCATCATCTTTTCCTGGTACAGGCTGTCGGTGATGAATTCCTCGAATTCATCCAGGCTGACGCCGAGCGCATCCATGTAATGATTCATGTCGGCCGCCCGATGCAGGCCCTGCACGCGTCGGAACTGGTCGGCCCTTTCCTGTATCTCGTCGGGCGATACCGGAATGCCCTTTTTCTTCGCCGCACGAACGGTGAGCTTGTCCCGCACCAGTTGCTCGACCAGCCCCTCGAACTGTCCTGTCAGCTTCAATATCCTGACAAAGTCGTCAACCTCAATGACCTCGTCATCGATGCGTACAATCGCTGTCATGTCATCTGCTCCTTCACCTCGGAATGCGCCGCCTGGGGAATGTTTTTAGAGAAGTGGAAAATGCATGCAGTTCGGGCCGCGCAATCACGCAATTGGAGAATGCGCAAAAGCGCGCGATTTCCTGTTGCCGCCGATTGCAGCGCTCATGCATGGGAAGCAAGGAAACCGTGCATTTCTTGCATGAAGCAGCGCACGTCAGTCGAGCGGATTACACAGGCTTTGTAAGAATTTACAAAACAGGCCGCTTCCGGCCGGGGCTGCGCGATGGAACACGGGCTGGTATGGAAGATGCAATCCGCAGCTCCGGAAATACCCGTCATCTTCCCTCCATGCCTTCCGAAAGGAGAACGTCATGACAGATTCCGTTGCCGACCCCGACCGGCGCAACGCCCTTCTCACCGCAACAAGTGTGGTGGGTGGCGCTGGCGTCGTCGCAGCCATTTATCCATTTCTCTCCAGCATGCAGCCCAGCGAGGCGGCCCGCGCCGCCGGCGCACCCGTCGAGGTCGATATCAGCACGCTCGGACCAGGCAAGCTGACCACCGCCGAGTGGCGCGGCAAGCCGATCTGGATACTGCACCGGACCGATGAGATGGTGGCCGAGCTGAGCAAGCACAACAATCTGCTGGCCGATCCGAACTCGACAGCGCCGCAGCAGCCGCCCTATGCCGCCAATCCGGCGCGCGCGATTCGTCCGCCCTACCTGGTGCTGATCGGGATCTGCACCCATCTCGGTTGCGTTCCGGTATTCCGTCCCGAGCGCGGCGCATCGGATCTCGGCAGCGATTGGCCCGGCGGGTTCTACTGTCCCTGCCACGGCTCCAAGTTCGATCTGGCCGGACGCGTGTTCAAGAACGTGCCGGCACCGCGCAACCTGGAAGTGCCGGCCTACACCTTCCTCAGCGATACCAAGTTGCTGATCGGCGAGGACAAGAAGAAGTCTGGATGAGCTGCACTGGACGGCGCGAGGTGTTCCGACCGATGGCATGAATGCTGCGTAGCCTGCTGCCCCTTTCCACTTTCGAGGAGAACAAGATGCTGTCCACCTCCGCCAACATGGACATGAAGCAATGCATCGACGATTGCTTGAACTGTTACCGTGTCTGCACGCAGACGGCGATGAATCACTGCCTTGAGAGCGGCGGTCGTCATGTGGCGCCGGAACATTTCCGGCTGATGATGAATTGCGCCGATATCTGCCGCACCAGCGCCGACTTCATGATGAGCAGCTCGGCGCTGCATGCACGCATCTGCGCTGCCTGCGCCGAGGTGTGCGATGCCTGCGCCGACAGCTGCGAACAGATCGGCGACATGGACGAGTGCGTACAGGCATGCCGGGCGTGCGCCCAAAGCTGCCAGCAAATGGCAGGCGGGCAGACCGGCATGCCGCTTTCCGGCAAATCGGCACAGACGGGCGCCGGCATGGCAGGCCCGATGTAAATATGACTGTGAATACAGGACCATCGGATCAGCTAGCACCTCACACGCCGCCGGAAATTCCGGCGGTTCCCAACCCGGAGCCGGAAATCAACCCGGGCTACCGGCCTGAGCCTGAGGTGCCCGAGCCGCCGCCCGACCCCGGCATCCCGCCCGGCCCGGCGCGACCGGAAATCATTCCTGAGCATTCGCCTCCGGAGGCGCCGCCGCCCGAGCCCGACCATGTATAGGGAAACCTCGACCGCACCAAGCTACCCGAACTGATCGCGCACAATACCGGCCCGATCTTGCAAGTGCATGATCGGCAACATGGGCAGACGGGTGCGAGGCGATGCCATGCCGGGTCGGAAGAATGTTGCCATTGACGCCGCGCGGACAGGCCGGCAAGAAAGGACTGTCCGCCGCGCGTTCTTGCTCGCCCTGCTCGCGCTGACGCTGGGGCTTTTCCGCCTTCCCGCCTTCGCCGCCGCGCCGGTGACTGTGCTGACCATCGATGATGCGATCGGCCCGGCCAGCGCCGATTATGTCGTGCGCGGAATCGCACGCGCCGCCAGGGACCGTAGCCAGCTCGTGATCCTGAAGATGGACACGCCAGGCGGGCTGGACACATCGATGCGTTCGATCATCAAGGCGATCCTCGCCTCGCCGGTTCCGGTGGCCAGCTTTGTGGCGCCCAGCGGTGCGCGCGCGGCGAGTGCCGGCACTTATATCCTTTACGCGAGCCATATTGCCGCAATGGCGCCCGGCACCAATCTGGGTGCCGCAACGCCTGTCCAGCTCGGCGCGCCGATGCAGCCCGCGCCGGACGGCAAGAACGACGAGCGCGACAAGAAAAGCGGCAAGCCCGCTTCGCCAGACGATGCCACGACCTCGCCAATGACGCACAAGCAGGTCAATGATGCGGCGGCCTATATCCGCGGGCTGGCGCAATTGCGCGGCCGTAATACGGAATGGGCCGAACGGGCCGTGCGCCAGGCAGTCAGCCTTCCGGCGGACGAGGCGCTGCAGATGCATGTCGTCGATCTCGTCGCCGCCGACGTGCCGGCGCTGATGGCGCGGCTCGATGGAAAGAGAATCCAGGTGGCGGGCACGGACAGACTGCTGCAGACACGCGATGCGCCGGTCATCGATCTGGCACCCGACTGGCGCTCGAAGTTTCTGTCCACGATCACCAATCCGGGCATCGCCTTGCTGCTGATGACGATCGGCATCTACGGCCTGCTTTTCGAGTTCATGAGTCCCGGCTTTGGCGTGCCGGGCGTGGTCGGCGCCATTTGCCTGCTGCTCGCGCTGTATGCGCTCCAACTGCTGCCGGTGAACTACGCGGGATTGGCGCTGATCCTTCTCGGCCTGTCGTTCATGGTGGCGGAAGCCTTCCTGCCCAGCTTCGGGATCATCGGCCTGGGCGGCGTGGCGGCCTTCGTGGCGGGCGCGCTGATGCTGATCGACACCGAACTGCCCGGATTCGGCATTCCGCTTGCGCTGATCGCGGCCGTTGCGGTACTGAGCGCGCTGGTGATCGGCGCGATCGTCGGCATCGCGCTGAAGACCCGGCGGCGCGCCCTCGTCGGCGGGCCGAGCGATCTGATCGGCGCCATCGCGGAGGTCGTGGACGATACGCCGGACGACGCCTGGGCTCGCCTGCATGGCGAAACCTGGCACGTCGTCAGCAAGACACCGTTGCATCGCAAGCAGAAAGTCCGCGTTGTGGCGCGCAAGGGCTTGGCACTGGAGGTCGTTCCCGTCGGCAATCACGCACAAGGAGAACAAGCATGTTGATCGATTTCGGATTCAGCTTCGGCGGCCTCGCCATCCTGCTCATTCTGCTGCTCGTGTCGTCGGTTCGCATCCTGCGCGAATACGAGCGCGGCGTCGTTTTCCAGCTCGGCCGTTTCTGGAAGGTAAAAGGTCCGGGGCTGGTACTCATCATCCCGGCGGTGCAGCAGATGATTCGCGTCGACCTGCGCACCATCGTGCTCGATGTGCCGACACAGGACGTGATCTCCCGCGACAATGTCTCGGTCAAGGTCAACGCCGTCATCTACTTCCGCGTGGTCGAACCCGACAAGGCCATCATCCAGGTCGCCAATTTCTTCGAAGCGACCAGCCAGCTCGCGCAAACCACATTGCGGTCGGTGCTCGGCAAGCACGAACTCGACGACATGCTGGCCGAGCGCGAGCGCCTCAATCTGGACATTCAGCAAGTGCTCGACGCCCAGACCGACGCGTGGGGCATCAAGGTGTCAAACGTGGAGATCAAGCATGTCGACCTCGATGAGTCGATGATACGCGCCATTGCGCGACAGGCCGAGGCGGAACGCGAGCGCCGGGCAAAGGTGATTCATGCCGAGGGAGAACTGCAGGCTTCGGAAAAGCTCATGCAGGCAGCGCACGTGCTTGCGCAGCAGCCGGGCGCGATGCAACTGCGCTACATGCAAACCCTGAACAGCATCGCCGGCGACAAGTCCTCGACCATCGTGTTTCCCTTGCCGATCGAGATGCTTTCCGGTCTGACGGACGGACTGCGGGGTGAAGGGAAGTAGTTATTCGTGCGCGCGCACGCTGCGTCCCAGCTCCATGTCGGAATTGAAAATATGGCGGACCAGCCATTTGCGCAGGAATTCGGAGACTTCAAGGGCAAGATTGTTCTGGCCATCCATGAACTGCCGATGAAGATGGTTCACCTTTTCCATCAGCATGTCATGTTCGCGCTTGTGCGCTTCGTAGAGGGGATACCCGATCGTCTGCATGAGCGCTTCCTCACGCATGAAATGCCCGCCGGTGTGCTCGATCAGCTCCACCAGGACTTCACCGACGATCGAATATTCCGGCGGCTCGGCGGTTTCCGCATCCGAAATTTCAGCCTGCAGCCGGTTCGCAATATCGAAGATGTGCTGGTGGTCCGCATCGATCAGCGCATGCCCAATGGCCAGCTCATTCGTCCAGGTGAGATAAGGCGAATCGGATTCCTTGGTCGTCGTGTTCAGCATCGGAAAGCCTCGGCAAAAATGTTCTCGTTAAAACGATTTAATCACGGAATCTTTACACCTTACGCCGGCAGATCGGAATCCATTGACTGAGGTCAAGATTTCGCGCGCGCATGCAACGGCGCAATCGTGCCCACTTGCCCTTTACGCAACTCGGCCACACGCGAAGTCAAGCATGTGCCTTGATGAATTGCGCGATCTTGGGACACACCCTTTCATACCAGCGGCGGCCGGAAAAAATGCCGAAGTGTCCCACCTCCGGCACCACGTAATGCTCCCGCTTCGCGCGCGGGATGCCCGGGCAAAGATGATGCGCCGCCTTGGTCTGGCCGCGCCCGGTGATGTCGTCCCACTCGCCTTCGATGGTGAGCAGCGCGACGCTCTTGATGTCCATCGGACGCACCGGCTTGCCTTCCACTTTCCATGTTCCGTTGGCCAGTCGCGTTTCCTGGAAGACGATCTTGACCGTTTCGAGATAAAACTCGGCCGGTATGTCGAGTACGGCGTTGTATTCGTCGTAAAAGCGGCGATGATGCTCGGTCACCATGTCGCCGCCGCTTTGCGCGAGGTGTTCGTAAAACTCCTGGTAGCTGCGGGCGTGGCGCGCGGCGTTCATCGCGATGAAGCTGAAATGCTGCACGAAGCCGGGATACACGCGACGGCCATGGCCGGGATAATTGGGCGGGACCTTGTGGATCACGGTTCGCTCGAACCATTCCAGGTCGCGCTCGGTCGCGAGCTGATCCACCACGGTGGGCGACTTGCGCGTGTCGATCGGCCCGCCCATCATGGTCATCGAGCGCGGCAGGTCGGGGTCCTTCGCGGTCGCCATCAGGGACACCGCCGCGAGCACCGGCACGGAAGGCTGGCAAACCGAGATCACATGCAGCCCCGGCGCGAGCAGATGCAGGAATTCCTGTATGTAGTACACATAATCGTGCAGATGGAATTCGCCTTGCGACAAGGGCACCATCTTCGCGTCTATCCAGTCGGTGATGTAGACATCATGCGCCGGCAGCAAGGCCATGACGGTGTCGCGCAGCAGGGTCGCATGATGGCCCGACAGCGGCGCCATGAGCAGCACCCTGAGCTGCTTCAGCCTCGGTTCTTTGAGCGCTCCCCATTCCTTCTTGAAGTGCAGCAAATGACAGAACGGCTTGGCAAGCACCGTTTCCTTCGTGACCGCAACATCGTTGTTGCCGACCATGACTGACGCGATTTCAAACCGCGGCTTTTCGTATTCCTTGCCAAGACGGTACAACAGCTCGAAACCGGCCGCGAGCCGCTGCGAGAACGGGCTGTAGGCAAATGGAGAAGCCGGATTGCTCAGGAACAGGTAGGACAGATGCGCGGCGTTGACGAAAGGTGCCATCCATGCACGGTTGTTTTCGTGGATCTGATAGAGCATGGACATGTCTCCCTGCGCGAAGGCGCGTCGGCACCGGATGAATTGTTTCCTGTTTGGAAATGCTACCCGCGCCTTGCCTGTTTTCAAGTGCGCAGATCAAGACTTCAGGCGAAATGCGAGGAAACGAGGATCGGAAGAACTTGAGCTGTCTCAATCAAGTGCCTGCGGTGTCTCTCTAGTATGAAGTGATGCCGATTGAACAAGATCGGCCATGACACTCATCTCACAACCTATGACAGTAACCCGGCGTATCGGCGAATGGATTTATGGCGTCTATGCCTGGGTGGTGGGTGGCTTGCTTGTGCTGCTCTTCGGCAGCCTGATCGCCCTCCTCGGACTGCCACGCGGGCGACGCATTGCCCGCTTCGCAACACGGCTGATCTTCCGTCTTGTCCGCATGCCATTGTCGGTCGGCGGCATCGAACGTCTTCCGCCCTCTCCCCATATGCTGGTGGTCAATCACACCAGTTTTCTTGACGGCCTCGTGTTGAGCGCGCTGCTTCCCTGCGATCCGGGCTATGCCTTCATCGTCCGGCAACAGTATCGAAGCCAGAGCCTGCTGTGGCCCCTGTTGAAAGGCATAGGAACGATCGTCCTGCAGCATTCCAAACCGGGGCACAAGACAGCGAACGTGGAGATCCTCGTTGCTGCCTTGCTCAAAGGGGGCAATATCGTGGTGTTTCCGGAGGGAGGTTTCGTGCCGGAGCCGGGGCTGCGGCCCTTCCACTCCGGAGCATTCCGCGCTGCGGTGCGGGCACGGGTACCGATTGTGGTAGCAGGATTGGACGGTGTGCGGGAAGCCTTGCGGCCCGGAACATGGTGGCCGCGCCGGCGTGCGATTCATCTGGAAATCGGCTTGACGATCGTGCCCTCAAGCGATGACCCAGCGACCGTTCCGGAACTGGCTGCCGCGGCGCATCGGGCCATGCTGGCCATCACGAAAGAAGGCGATGCATCACAGGCTGGCTTACAGGCTGGTCTTCCAGTTCGGTAGCAGCATCTGCCATAGCTCCTTCCAGGTACGCCAATTGTGCCCGCCGGGAATCGACAGGACGCGGTCTTCCGGCAAGGCATCGGCAAGCAGGCCGTTGGCCCGCTGGAACATGTCGCGTTTGCCATAGCTAAGATAGATCGGCAATGCCGGATCGGCACTGGAAAATTGGTCCTTGAACCAGCGCCACAATGCACGCTGGTAATCGTCGTCATGCACGCCGCCCGGCTCCCAGTTCCTGAGGCCGCCGGCTGCGGCGATCTCCCGGATCAATGGTCCGCCGCCGAGGTAAGGCGCGAACAGCAACAAGCCTGAAATATGCGATGCATGCCGCGCCGCATAGGACGCAGCGCCGAAGCCGCCGAGAGACATTCCTGCCAGCCAGATCTGCTCGTAACCGGCCGAACGTGCCGAATCGATGACATCGCTGGTGATGCGCTCGTGTATCGTGCGCGACGCGTAGTAACCGTAATGCGCATCGATCGCCACCGCATCGGCCGTAATGCCATGGCGCCGCATGTCGTCGATGAATCCCCTGCGCTCGAAATCCTCCGCGAGGTCGTCGATGCCGGGCAGAAAAATAACCAGGTTCCTGCTCTGTTCCTCGCCTGCATACTCCATCCTGGCGAGGGGAACATCATGTCGAAGCAAGGGGCTGACGCGCGAGGACAGCAATGCTGTCTTGGCAAGCACGCTGCGCTTCAAGCGTCTGAATCGGTATGCGAGAGAAGATGGCATGTCTGGTTGATATCCACAAATTACAGCGGCGACGGGAGTAAACGCAAATGCATTCCTTCAGGCACGGCCGGGTTCAGCGCACCTTTGATATAGGTGGCGCTTGCGGCGGGGATTATCAAGAGCTGCGGCACCGGTTTTTAGGGCTGGGTGCGTCGTCTTTCATGAAATCGCCGTGTTAAATTGGCACTCTTTTGCACTTTGACATTTCTATGCGACACGACATAGTACGCAGCGACGGCCGGATCGTGGTTCGCCCATTTGTGACGGAAGACGCACAGAGCTTCTTTGCGGCCGTTCGGGAATCGGTGGAATCCCTGAGCTATTGGTTTCCGTGGTGCTATCCCGGCTACTCCCAGACAGACGCGGAAAGCTGGATCAGGTACTGCCTGCAGAGTTGGGAAAGCAATGCCGAGTACCCGATGGGGATCTTCGACGCCGCCACGGGCAACTGTCTTGGCGGGACTGGCATCAACCATCTTAGTCGCGCTTACAACTTCGGCAACCTCGGGTACTGGGTGCGCGAGAGCCGTCGCGCCAATGGCATCGCAAGCGCGGCTGCGCGCTTCGCAACCGATATCGCATTTACGGAGCTAACGCTGACCCGGCTTGAAATATTCGTCCTGCCGCACAACGTGAGCAGCCAGCACGTCGCCGAGAAGCTCGGTGCGACCCGCGAAGGCATGGCCAGAAATCGCCTGCTTTTCCAGGGACGACCCAGCGATGCCATTGCCTATTCGCTGATTCCCTCCGATCTTTTTGCAAACGAGGGGCGTTGAGCTCACGTCTTCCCGGCCTCCTACCGCGCCGTTGAGTTATCTCAACCCCTCCCTGCCGCCTGGGACCACACTTGAATCTGACCCCGCATCAAGCATGGAGGAAAGCATGGGAGAGAAAATGGATATCGGCGAAGTCTGCAATCGCTCCGTCGTTTTTGTCACTGAAGAGATGAGTGTGAAGACAGGCGCGCAGTTGATGCGCGACGAGCATGTCGGCAGCCTGGTGGTGGTGCGGGAAGCGCCGATCGGTCGTGTTGTCACGGGCATCGTCACCGACCGCGACATCGCGGTCATTGCGGTGGCACGCGATTTCGATCCGCAGTCCTTGCGCATCGCCGACATCATGACCGCCGATCCGGTCACCGCCCGTCCATCCGATTCGATCAGCGATGTGCTGGGCATCATGCGCCAGCGTGGCATCCGGCGCGTTCCGGTGACGGATGAGCAAAGCGTGCTGATCGGCATCGTGACGCTCGACGATCTGCTGGAAGTCGTGGCGGAAGAAATGCAGGCCTTTGTGCAGGCGATCACGAATGCGCACAAGCGCGAGGTGCGTGTGCGCGGGTAAAACGCATTGCATTGATATCTGTTATCCGTCGTTCCCGTTTGCGCGGGAACGATGCTGCGCTGGAGCCCGCTCATCCAGTCGGACAAGCACATCCAGCTCGTTGGCGATCGCGCGTAGCAATTCCGCCATCTGCGCAGTCGCATCGTCGTCCGTCCCATCCTCGCGGATCTCCACGCCATACAGCAGCACCGTCTTCGGCAGCACCCCCAGGCTGTTGCCCAGCGCGAGGCATTCGGGCACACCCAGCGCGTGGCTCGACAAATTTGCCGTTTCGATCATCATTTCGCTCGCATCGATTTTGCGCACCGTCCCCGGAAGCGCTCCGCTGATCACCGTGTCGATCAGGATGGCAGCCTTCGCGCCGCTCATCATCGGCAGCAGGTCGGTCGCCGGGGCACCAGTGCAGAAGATTTGCACGATGCCCTTCGGGAAGCGATCGAGCATGCCGCTGCGCGCAATCGCATCGACCGCATCCCATGCCATGCGGTCACCGCTGAACGGCGAACCGATGCCGATGATCCTGATCGGGTTCATGAACGCCGGACCTTGAGTTTGAGGAAATGCGTTGCACAGGAAATGCAGGGGTCGTAATTGCGAATCACGCGTTCGCCGACCATGCGCAATTCATCCTCGCTGTGGTGCAGGCCGTAACTTTCGAGAGACAGCCGCAGATCCTGCTCGATGCGCGCCTGATTCTGGCTGGTCGGCGGCACGATGCGCGCGCTCCTGATGCTGCCGTCGTCGCCGGTTTCATAGCGATGCCAGAGCAGGCCACGCGGCGCTTCCGTGCAGCCAAAGCCGATCCCGGCGCCCGGCACGACTTCGACAAACGGCGAATCCGGCACAACGTACACATCCAGTATCCGTAGCGCTTCCCAAAGCGCGTAGCAGACTTCGGCGGCGCGAGCGACGATGCTGTGATGCGGATTGTGGCTGGGAAAATCGATGGACGTGGCGCGCAGCACGTCCGTCACGACACTCGGCAGCCTGTCCCGGTTCAGGTTGATGCGCGCCAGCGGGCCGACCAGATAGGGTTCGCCCGCCAGTTCGCAATGCAAAGCGGTCGAGTGCGGCACCTGCCGCTCCGTGAACACCTGGTCGAACTGCGCTATCCCGATGTCCAGGCCGCGATCGGAGACGATGCGGCCTTCGTTCATCGGGTACTCGTTATAGTGCGCGCTATCATGCCGCATCGCCACGCAGGTGAATGGCTGCTCGTGGTCCGTCATCGACAGACTCGCGGCCCAGACGATCAGCGCCTGCGCTTCCGGCAGCGCAGCGCGCAGACGCTCGCGCAGCCGCTCCACCTCGTCCATGGCCGGTGCCTTGTGAAAACCGCCGACACGCACCCCGACCGGATGCACGGAACGCGCGCCCAGCAGGCGGATCAGCTCGTTTCCGAGTGCCTGCAGCGCCATGCCGCGGCGCACTTCCAGCGGATGGTCGCGCGCCATTTCGATCGCGTTGGCATAGCCGAGAAAGTCCGGTGCCGCGAGCAGGTGGATGTGCAGGCTGTGGCTTTCGATCCACTCGCCGCAATACATGAGGCGCCGCATGACGCGCACCCATTTCCCCGGGTCGACGCCGAAGATGCTTTCCAGCGCGTGGACCGCGCTCATCTGGTAGGCCACCGGGCAGATGCCGCAGATGCGCGCCACCATGTCCGGCACTTCGTGGAAGGCGCGCCCTTCGAGGAATTTTTCAAAGAAGCGCGGCGGCTCGAAGATGCGCAGCCGCAGTCCGGCAAGCGCGCCGTCCTGGATGTCCATCTCCAGCGCCCCCTCGCCTTCCACCCGCGCCAGCAAGGGCACACGTATGCTCATGCTGCGCTGTTCAGCCATCGCCCGAATCCTTCACGGCCAGCCCGGCGCGTCGGAATGCCGGCGCGCCGTTATTGATGAACAGATAGCGACGGGCGATTTCTTCCCGCACCAGCCCCAATCCCTCCAGCCGGCGCGACAGCGAGCGCGTATTCACGTTTTCCGCCGGCCCGTAGCATCCGTAGCAATCGCGCCCGAAGGATGGGCACAGCGCACCGCAGCCGGTGCGAGTAACCGGCCCCATGCACGGCAGGTTCTTCGCCACCACCACGCAAACATTCTGGCGGCGCTTGCATTCGAGGCACACCTTGTCTTCCTCGTCGGGCGGCATCACGCCGGACAGCAGTGCGCGGAGCGCGCCCAGCACCTGCCGGCTGTTCACCGGGCAGCCCCACAATTCAAGGTCGACCTTGACGTGATCGGCAATCGGCGTGGAGGTAGCAAGCGAATCGATGTATTCAGGACTTGCGTAGATTTCCGATACCCATATCTTGGCATCGGCAAGGCCGCGCAGGGCCTGCACGCCCCCGGCGGTGGCGCAGGCGCCAATGGTGACGAGCCAGGTGCAGTTGTCGCGCACCTGCCGGATGCGTTCCAGGTCGTGCGCGGTGCTGATGCTGCCTTCGACGAAGGCGACATCGACATGCGCGTCGGCTGCAACCGGCCCGGCCTCGGCGAAATGCACGATGTCCACCAGTTCCGCCAGTTGCACCAGGGTTTCCCCGAGATTGAGGAACGCCAGCTGACAGCCGTCGCAGGACGAGAACTTGTGGACGGCAATGCGTGGTTTCGGCGACATCAGAATCCCTTTACATTGAACAGCGCCTTGACCTCGGGATAGGCGAACACCGGCCCTTGCCTGCACACGAATGCGGCGCCGTACTGGCAATGCCCGCAGTGGCCGACCGCGCATTGCATGTTGCGCTCCATGTTGACGTAGATATGGTCCTCCGCGACGCCGCGGCCGGTCAGGTCCGTGACGCCGGCGCGCATCATTGCTTCCGGTCCGCACATCATCACGAAGGTGCGCTCCGCCGCAATGTCTGCGACGTTGAAGACTTCGGTGACGCGGCCGACATGCCACGGCCACACCGGTCCGCCGTGGTCGGCCGACAGCAGCACCTGCGTGTCGGGCAAGGTGTTCCAGTAGGCATAGCGCTCGCGCCACAACAGATCTTCCGCATGCTTCACGCCCTGGATGATGGTCAGTTTGCCGAACAGGGTGCGGCGCATGATGACGTAATTGATCACCGACACCACCGGCGCGCAGCCCAGCCCGCCGGTCACGATCAGCACATCATGGCCCGGCGCCTGCCGCAGCGGCCATCCACGTCCGTACGGACCGCGAAGGCCGATGCGGTCGCCCGGTTTCAGTTCCGCCAGGCCGCGCGTGACGCGGCCGACCACGCGTATCGTGTGGTCGAGCACGGCGGGATCGTGCGGGTCGGACACGATGGAAATCGGCACCTCGCCCACGCCGTAGAGGTAAAGCATATTGAACTGCCCCGGCTCGAAGCTGTAGTCGCTGCGCACGGCCGGATCGCAAAACCGCAGGCGCAGCGTGAAGATCGTCGTAGACTCCTGCACCCGCTCGACCACCTCCGCCTCTGCCGGCAGGTAGGGATTCATGGCTTGTCTCCGCAGATCGCTGCTGCTTCTTCGGTAATGTCGATGCCGACCGGGCACCAGGTGATGCAGCGTCCGCATCCGACGCATCCGCTGCGCCCGAACTGGTCGTGCCAGCTGCCGAGCTTGTGCGTCAGCCATTGGCGATAGCGGGTGCGCGTGTCGGGGCGCACGGTAAGCCCGTGAATGTAACTGTGGCCGTGCGTGAAGCAGGAATCCCATTCGCGGACATGCGCCGATTGCGCGCCGTCGATCTGCTGCTGATCATGTTCGCTGTGGCAGAAGCAGGTCGGACAAACCGAGGTGCAATTGGCACAGGACAGGCAGCGATCGGCGACCTCTTCCCAGCGCGGGTGTTCAAGATTGGCGAACAGGGCGTCGCGCAGGTTACGGCTGGGCAGGCTGCGCGTCATGCGCTGCGCGGCCTGCTCCGTCGCCTGGATTGCCTCATCGATCTGCTCGGGCGTTGCCGGTGCCAGGCCCATCTTTTCAACGATGGCGCATGCGCGATCGCTGCCGCATTCGGCCAGGAAACCATCGTCGCGCTCGTCGAGCGCCAGGTCGAAGCCCCGCTGGGCGCGCGGCCCGTCTCCGGTCGAGGCGCAGAAGCAGGTGGATGCGGGATGCGTGCAGTTCACTGCGACGAGGAACATTTCTTCGCGGCGTTTTGCGTAATACGGATCGACGCAAGCGCCATGCGCCTGCTGCATGAAATGCTGGTCATGGATCGCCAGCGCGGCCAGATCGCAGGCACGGACACCGAACACCGCCAGCGGCTTCTCGTTTGGCAACTCCGCCGCGAATACCACTCCGCCATCGGCTTGCCGCTGCGCGCGCCACAGCGTTTCGCGCGACGTGAACAGCCATGGCTTGAGCGCCTGCGGGCCGTTGGCCCAGGCAAACATGCGCGGGCTGCCTGTCTGCTTGAGGCGATAACTGCCCGGCGCCTGTTCATCCTGCATGCCTGCCGGCAGTTCCGCCATGGAATGCAAGCGCTCGTACACGATGGCACCATCGCGAACGCGCGGGCCGACGCACAGAAAACCCGCGTCGCTCAATGCGTCGATCAATGCCTGCAATTGAGCGCGCGGCATGAAAAAGGGCGCGGCGCCTTGTCCGCCGCCTTGCATGGTGTTCATGGCGTTGATTTGCTATCCATCGAGCATCCGTCAGCACGGTTGAGGGCCACATTAGCAAACTGCGGCGCGATTGCCACGGTGCGAGATCAAACGCGCCGCAGACAGCCTGTTGGATTGCGCTATCGGTGCTGAAAGCCCGATAGCCCTTGCTTACTCCGTATCGCCATCCGTTTGAACCAGCTCAAGGCACGGCGACCTGCTGCGCGTAGTGTCTTTATTGCCGCAGCACCTCCACACGAGCGGCAATCCAGACAGGGCGGCCATCATGAACAAACCGATTTCCTCGATCATGCACAGGGTCCTCAGCCCAGCCAGCATGGACGATTCCGTGGAGGAAGTGGAAGCGCAGATGCAAGCACATCATGTTTCCTCCGCTCCCGTCTATGATAGCGACGGCGCCGTCCTCGGTATCGTCACCGCAACCGACCTGCTCAAGTTCCATGCGACGGGAAGAGACCCGAAAACCGTGAAGGCGTGGGAGATCTGCACTTACCGGCCGATCGAGGTCGCGCCCGAGGCATCGATTGCGGAAGTCGCCGAACTGATGCTCACGCACAAGATTCATCACGTGGTGGTAATGCAGGGCAAATCGATGGTCGGCATCGTGTCCTCGCTCGACTTCGTCAGGCTGTTCCTCGACAAGAATATGACCTAGCAAGCTGTTGAAAAACGTTGCGAGCGGGGCGAGATTGGGGTCGAGGAGCGCAAGCGTACGACTGGTACGCAGAGCACCGCAGACCCCAGAATCGGCCCGCGCAGTAGTTTTTCAACAGCCTGCTAGCGCGGCGCCCGCCCGAGCCGCTTCTCCACCTCCAGCACCAGTCGCGTCGTCTTGAGCAGCGTGTCCGGATTCAGGCTCATCGAATCGATGCCGATTTCCACCAGGTACTCGGCCATTTCCGGATAGTCGGACGGCGCCTGTCCGCAGATGCCGGAATGACGTCCGTTGCGCCGCGCGCCCTCCACCGTCAGCCGGATCATTTCCTTGACGCCGGGATCGCGCTCGTCGAAATCGAAGGCGACGATTTCCGAATCCCTGTCCACGCCCAGCACGAGTTGCGTGAGGTCATTGGAGCCGATCGAGAAACCGTCGAACAGACGCGAGAAGGCGTCGATCTGCACGACGTTGTTCGGTATCTCGCACATGACGTAGATTTCCAGGCCGTTCTCTCCACGCCGCAAGCCTTGCTGTGCCATCGCGTCCAGCACGGTTTGCGCTTCCTGGATGCGCCGGCAGAATGGAATCATGAGCTTGACGTTGGTCAGCCCCATGGTGTTGCGCACGCGCTTCATGGCTTCGCATTCCAGCGCGAAGCCGTCGGCATAGGCCGGGTGCGCATAGCGCGCTGCCCCGCGGAAGCCGATCATCGGATTGGCTTCCTGCGGCTCGAACCAGCGCCCTCCCAGCAAGCTGGCGTACTCGTTGGTCTTGAAGTCGGACATGCGCACAATCACCGGCTTGGGATAAAACGCCGCGGCAATGGTGGCGACGCCTTCGGCAAGTTGCCGTACGAAATAATCGGCCGGCCGCGCATAGTCGCGTGTCATCCTGGCGATTTCTTCACGCACTTTTTCATCGTCGATGCGCTCCGGATGTACCAGGGCCATCGGATGCACCTTGATATGTTCGGCAACGATGAATTCCATGCGCGCCAGCCCGACGCCGTCGGTCGGAAGGAAGCTGGTCTGAAAGGCAATATCGGGATTGCCGAGATTGACCATCAGTCGCGTGTGCGGATGTGCCAGTGAAGAGAGGTCGGTGCGTATGGTCTTGAACGGGATCAGGCCGCCATACACATGCCCCACGTCGCCCTCTGCGCAAGCCACCGTCACTTCGTCGCCGCTGCGGATCTCTTCGGTTGCATTGTCACAACCCACCACCGCCGGGATGCCGATCTCGCGCGCGACGATCGCGGCGTGGCAGGTGCGTCCGCCGCGATTGGTCACCACTGCCGCGGCGGTTTTCATGACCGTGCCCCAGTCGGGCGTGGTAGTGTCGGCGACCAGCACTTCGCCGGGCCGGAACTGGTTGAGCTGCGAGACGTCGGTGATCACGCGCGCCACGCCGCTGGCGACCTTGCCGCCCACTGCCCGGCCTTGCGCGCGCACCGGCCCCTTCCCTTCCAGCACGTATTCCTCAAGCATGCCGGCCGTCTTGCGCGAGGCGACGGTTTCCGGCCGCGCCTGCACGATGTACAACTTGCCATCGATGCCATCCTTGGCCCACTCCATGTCCATCGGCATCGGATGACCGGCCTTCGCACTGTAGTGGTCTTCGATCTTGATGGTCGCCTCAGCCAGTTGCAGCACCTCCTCGTCATTCAGGCAGAAACGCCGCCGCTCATCCTTGGGCGTGGATACGTTGCGCGTGGTCTCGCGCCCCGCCGAGCTGGCGTACACCATGCGGATCTTCTTCGCGCCGAGCGAACGGCGCAGCACGGCGCGATGGCCGGCATTGAAGGTCGGTTTGAAGACGTAGAACTCGTCGGGATCGACCGTGCCTTGCACGACGTTTTCGCCCAGGCCGTAGGCGCCGGTGATGAAGACGACATCGCGAAAACCGGATTCGGTGTCGAGGGAAAATGCCACGCCGCTCGTCGCCAGGTCCGAGCGCACCATTTTCATGACACCGACGGAAAGAAAAACCTTGAAATGATCGAAACCGTTGTCGATCCGATAGCGGATCGCGCGGTCCGTAAACAGACTGGCAAAGCAGTGCCGCACGGCTTCCAGCAAACGCGCTTCGCCGGCGATATTGAGAAAAGTCTCGTGCTGTCCCGCGAAGCTGGCGGTCGGCAAGTCCTCGGCGGTGGCGGAGCTGCGCACGGCAACCGTGAGTTCGTTGCCGTATTCCTTCTTCAAGCTCGCATAGGCCGCGGTGATCTGCGCCGCCAGATCCTCGGGCATGGCGGCACGATAAACGATTTCACGCGCTTGCCGCGCGCGGCGCGCAAGGTCATCGACATCGTCCGCCTTCAAGCCGTCCAGCGCATCGTGCAAGGCGGGCCATGCATTGGCCCGGTCGAGCAGGTAGCGATAGGCGGCGGCGGTAATCGCAAAGCCGTTCGGCACGCGCACGCCTTTCGGCGCCAGTTCGCGCACCATCTCGCCCAGCGACGCGTTCTTGCCGCCGACGAGAGCGACGTCGCCGATGCCCAGGTCAGCGAACCAGCGAACCCAGGATGCGCTATCGTTTGCCATGCCGGCGCGGCGCCGCAGGCAGCCGTTACTGGATGGTGATCTGCTTGGTGGTGCCGCCGGCCTTCTTCGGCAGCATCAGGCTCAGCACGCCATCCTGATACTTGGCTTCGACCTTGGATTCATCCACATCCTGCGGCAGCGTGAAGCTGCGATACTGCTCGCCGTAGTGGCGCTCCTTGCGCACCATGTTGCCTTCCATCTTCTCTTCTTTTTCTTCCTTGGTTTCCGCACGGATGGAAACCACGTTGCCGTCGATCGCGACCTTGATGTCTTCTTTCTTCACGCCCGGAATATCGGCCTTGATCTGATAAGCCTGTTCGGTTTCCGATACGTCCATGCGGATGCGCGGCTCGGCTTCCATGCCGCGCAGCGAAGGCATCATGGAAAACTCCTTGAAAAAATCATCCATGTTGCGGAAGGGATCAAACCGCATCATGTCGCTGAAGGGATCAAAGCGGGTCAAATTAGCCATAGTGGCCTCCATCGTGAGTGCGAATCAATTGAAACAACCCGAATAACGCCATGCTCCCCGGCGCGTACGGCCATGCAGTGAACATCCGCACGCCGCAGAGGACAACCGCCCCGGCTCCGCTCGTCGCGAGACGCAAGCCGACCCGGAGCACTGCACTCATCATAGGTATTGGGCCGCACCCCGCCATGAGCGAGGTCAATCGAAACCGCTGCGCGACACAATCGCGGCCCATTGAAGCTTGCCGCAAACTTTGGTCGGATTGCGCCGGATTAATCCGCGCCAATTTATCTTTCCGCAAATCCAGATCCGCAAAGCTGCGCAAACTGACACTTGGCGTTCAACATGTTGTCTTATCTCTTTCTGACCAACGCCTGGGTAGCCATCCTCTATGGAAAATTCCCTGCAGGCGCGCATCGACTCCCTCACGGAGGCGATCAAGCGCTTAAGAAAAGACCTTGCACGCAGCAAGCAAGCGGAAGCAGTGCTGCGCGCCAGCGAAAAACGTTTCCGTGCCTTCTTCAGCGACACGCCGATCGGCTTTGCGCAATTCGCACCGAACGGCCACTTTCTCGAAGTCAACCAGCGGTTCTGTGACATGCTGGGTTACAGTCGCAACGAATTGCTCGAACGCACCATCCTGGACGTGACCCATCCTGACGACCGAGTAAAAGACCAGGAACTTCGAAAACAGATTCTGGACGGCCGTGTCCCTGGTGTCACCTGGGAGAAACGTTACGTCCGCAAGGACGGTACCATCGTCTGGGCCAGCCTGAGCCTGTGGGTGACCCGCTCCAGCAACGGCGGCATGCGCTATTTGCTGGCTGCGGTCGAAAACATCAGTGACCGCAGAGCCTTGCAGGAATCGCTACGTCGGATTGCGACCAATCTGGCGAAGACGGAAACCATGTCCTTGTCGGGGACCTGGAAGTGGGAAATCGACACCAATACGGTGACGGCATCGCCGGAAGTCCTTCCTCTGTTCGGGCTGTCGCCGGATCGTGCATCCGTGCCGCTCGACATGATCCTGCAGCGTGTCCACCCGGAGGACAGGTCTACCTTGAGGGAAGCGCTGCGCCTTGCGACAACCGAACAGAAGCCGTATCAGCTCGAATATCGGGTCTGCCTGCCGCAGGGCACCGAAAGGCTGGTACTGGCAAGCGGCGATATCTACAGCCGCGACAAGGACGGAAAGCCTCTCGTCATGGTGGGCATGGTGCAGGACATCACCTTGCGCAAGCAATCGGAGCGCGCGCTCGAAGAGAGTGAAAGGCTTTTTCGCCAGCTGTTCGACAACGCGGCAGATGGCATCTTCATTGCGAACAGGGATGGCAAGTACACCGATGTGAACATGAGCGCCTGCCGCATGCTCGGATACAACCGCGACGAGCTGATCGGCATGCACATTACGGACCTGATTCCCGACAAGGACAAGGAGCGGCTCGCTCAGTCCCGGGAGTACTTTCTGCAGAGCAGCGAACACGCCCAAGTCGGCGAATGGGAGCTGCGGAACAAGTCTGGCGAATTCGTTCCCGTCGAGGTGAACGCACGAATCCTGGCCGACGGGCGATGGATGGCGATCGTGCGCGACATCGGCGAGCGCATGCGTATCCAGCGCGAACTGGAGCATTACGCCGAGGAATTGCAGGACCTGTATGACCACGCGCCTTGCGGCTATCACACGCTCGACGGCGACGGCGTGTTCTTGCAGATCAACAAGACGGAGCTGGACTGGCTGGGCTACGACAGCGAGGAACTGATCGGCAAGAAGAAGGTGACCGAACTGCTCACAGAGGAAAGCAAGAAGAAGTTCAGCGAAAACTTTCCCAAATTCCTCGACCCCGGGCGCGTGCGCGACCTGGAAGTCGAATTCATACGCAAGGATGGCAGCATCCTGCCAGTGATGCTGAGCGCGTCCATCGTTTTCGACCTCGACGGCGGCATCGTCAGCAGCCGCACCACGCTGTTCGACATGACCGAACTGGCGGAAGCGCAAAAGAAATTGCGGCAAGCCGCCACCGTATTCGAGCACACCACCGACGCCATCCTCATCACCGACGCGGGCGGCACCATCGTCGCCGTGAACAAGGCGTTCTCCCAGATCACCGGCTACCAGCCCGAGGAAGTGATCGGCAGGAATCCGCGCATTTTGAAGTCGGACCGGCAGGACCACGAATTCTATCGAAGCCTGTGGTCCAGCATCGAGCAGACGGGCTCATGGCAGGGCGAAATCTGGGATCGCCGGAAATCCGGCGAGCACTTCCCCGCCTGGGAGACCATCACCGCGGTCAGGGATGACAGCGGCCGGATCACCGATTTCATTTCGGTCTTTTCCGACATTACGACCATCAAGGCGACCGAAGAGAAACTGACGCAACTGGCCTACCATGACGTTCTCACCGGCCTTCCCAACCGGCTTCTGTTCAACGACCGGATCACCCAGGCGCTGGCGCATGCCAAGCGCCATCACACGCGCGCCGCGCTGCTGCTGCTCGACCTCGACCGCTTCAAGCTGATCAATGACACGCTGGGCCATGCGGCGGGCGACCAGTTGCTGCAGGTCATTGCCGCGCGTCTGAAAACGGCG
This sequence comes from Herbaspirillum sp. ST 5-3, assembly GCF_004804275.1. GTDB lineage: Bacteria > Pseudomonadota > Gammaproteobacteria > Burkholderiales > Burkholderiaceae_D > Noviherbaspirillum. Next base: position 391,150 of record NZ_STGI01000003.1, on the reverse strand, counting down.
ATCCGCGAGGAAGATACGGTCGCCCGCCTTGGCGGGGACGAGTTCGCAATCATCCTGCCGCAGGTCGACAGCATCGAGGATGCGGCGATGTTCGCGCAGAAACTGACCAAGCTGGTCTCCCTGCCCCTGCCGCTGTCCAACCAGATGCTCACCATTTCCACCAGCGTGGGCATCGGCATCTTTCCGGACGACGCGCTCGACCCGGAAACGCTTTCCAAGTCGGCCGACATGGCCTTGTACGGCGCGAAGGACAAGGGACGCAACGCGTACGAGTTCTATACGCCGGAGATGACGCGCACCGCGACCGAGACCCTGCTGATCGACCGCGACCTGCGCCACGCCCTCACACTGAACCAGCTGGAATTGTTCTATCAGCCGCAAGTCAGCCTTGCCACCGGACGTATCGTTGGCGTCGAGGCGCTGATTCGCTGGAATCGCCCGCATCACGGCCTTCAGCTTCCAGGGCGTTTCATTCCAATCGCGGAAGAAACCGACCTGATCGAGTCGATCGGCGACTGGGTGTTCGACACGGCCTGGGCGCAGTTGCAGCTCTGGCGCGCGGAAGGCATGCCGCCGGTTCGCCTGGCAATCAACCTGTCGGTGCGCCAGATCAAGCGGCCGCACCTGGTCGACGAGATCCGCAAGAAACTGGGAGCCGTGCCGCCCTATACCGATATCGGCCTCGACCTGGAAGTCACCGAGACGGCCATGCAGATCGAACCGGATACCGTGGACGCGCTCAGAGAGCTCAAGGCCTTGGGCCTGAACATCGTGATCGACGATTTCGGCACCGGATACTCGTCGCTCAACTCCTTGAAGCATCTCCCCGTCGACATCCTGAAGATCGACCGTTCCTTCATCCGCGGCATTCCGATGGATTCCGGCGACAAGGCCATCGCCAGCGCGATCGTCGCCATGGGGCACAGCCTCGGCATGCGCGTCGTGGCCGAAGGCGTGGAGACGCACGAACAGCTGCAATTCGTGATGGAACAGCATTGCGACGACGTACAGGGTTTCCTGCTCTACCCGCCGATGCCGGCCGATGAATGCGGGCGCTTCCTGATGTCGGGCATGCCCATTGATCTTCATCAAAACGAACAGCGGATGTCGCATTAAATTGAAAGTGCGGCAGCTCGGGGGAAGACGTGGCGCGTACACCAAGTGTCAGGCACTCGATGTAAAAGTGCATTTCTTCATCAACCGGGTCTGCCGCCTCGCCGTCCGCTCCACTTCATTCTTCCCCCCGGAACAACATGACGCCCATTCGCTGGCGCTATTTTGTCGTGCATCATTTACGGGCAGGCAATGAATAGTTTCTCCGACAACAATCGTCTGCCCGACCAGCATTTCTCCCTGGTCAAAACGCTCAGCACCGTTGCCAATGCCGTCTTCGTTACCGATGAAGCGGGCAGCATCATCTGGGTCAACGACGCGTTCTGCAGCCTGAGCGGCTTTGCACCTTCCGAAGCGATCGGCCACACGCCCGCCCTGCTTCAGTCGGGCATGCAGAGCCCCTCCTTCTACACCCGCTTGTGGGAAACCATCCTGGCAGGCCACGTGTGGCAAGGCGAAGTGGTCGACCGGCGCAAGGACGGCTCGTTCTATACCGTGGAAGAAGTGATCACACCGCTGTTCAATGAAGATGGTCTTGTTGTCAATTTCATCGCCATCCAGCGCGACATCAGCAAGCGCAAGAAGGATAGGGAAACCGACCACTACCTCGCCTACCATGATGCGCTGACGGGCTTGCCGAACCGGCTGTTTTTCCTCAGCGTCCTGCAGCTCGCGGTCGCCCACGCCGAACGCGCGCAGCAGATGCTTGCAACCCTGTTCATCGACCTTGACGAATTCGCATCCATCAACGAAAGGCTGGGATCCCGCATCGGCGACCGCTTGCTTGCCGCCGTCGCGGACCGCCTGCGTTCGACCCTGCGCAAGGAGGACACCCTCGCCCGGTTTGGCGGCGACGCCTTCACGGTCCTGATGATCGACATTCACGACAGGGAGGTCGCCATGACCATGGCAAGCGCACTGCTGGAGGCGCTTTCCCATTCGTTCATCATTGAAGGCCAAAAAATCGAACTTGGCGCCAGCATCGGCGTCTCAATCTATCCGGCTGACGGCAACGATGCGAAAAGCTTGCTCAGCCGCGCGGACCAGGCCATGAACGCGGTGAAACGCGAAGGCGGAAATGCCTTTCGCTTTTGTCACACGCCTTGAGCCTTTTTCGGCGGGGGACTGCCTGCAGAGCGGCACCTGCTGCCGCTGCCGGTTTTTTTTGACGAAGCCCTCGAATTCCGGCGCTTCATCCCCATATCGCACACAGGAAAAAAGACCTCGATCAGTTTGCATTTTTGAGGTTGCATTTTTGGCTCTTCCGGCTGTCACGTGGTGTCACACAAACCACACTTAACTACTCCGGATGAACCTCATTCTTTATCAGGAGTAGCAAGAAGCAGTGACTACACGAACCGACACCCCCGCAAACAAGAGCCGCCAGTCGCTTCGCGACATGCCGGAAGCCGCGCGCGAACATCATCGCCAGGACTTCAAGACATTATTGGAGCTGGGCAAGCAGCGCGGCTATCTGACGCACGCCGAAATCATCGACCACTTGCCGGACGACATCGCTGAAGGCGACGCGATCGAAGGCATCATTGCCAGCCTGACGGACATGGGCATCGCCGTCTACGAGCAGACCCCGGATGCGGAAACGCTCCTGTGGTCTGATAACACAACGGCAACTGCCGTCGATGAGGAAGCCGAAGCCGCGATCGAAGCCGCGCTGTCCACCAACGGCAGCGACTTCGGCCGCAGCACCGACCCCGTGCGCCTGTACATGAGCCGCATGGGCACGGCCAGCCTGCTCACGCGCCAGAACGAAATCGACATTGCCAAGCGCATCGAAGCCGGTCTGAACGACATGATGCATGCATTGTCGGCCTGCCCGGCGATCGTACGCGAGATCCTCGCTACGGCGGAAAAGATCGCGCACGATGAAATCAAGGTGAATGCCTTCATCGGCGGAATGGCAGAGCTGCCGGCGTCCGATGATGACAGTTCGACATCAGTCGCCGCCGCGCATGGCAAGGGCGAAAAGGATGACGAACTGGAAAGCGATGCGGAAAGCACGGATGAGGACGACGACGGTGCGACGCTGTCGCCGCGCCAGTTGCAGCAATTGAAAGCCGACGCGCTTGCGACATTTGATCGCATCGCGACGTCCTTCAACGCCATGGACAAGGCCCGCGCCCGCTACGGCTATCGTTCCAGGCCCTATCTCAAGGCACAGGAAGCCATCTCATCCGAGCTGGCCGGCATCCGCCTCGCACCCAAGGCCATCGAGCAGCTGGCCGCGTCCCTGCGCGCGCAAGTCGATCGCATGCGCGAGAGCGAAAAGGCTATCACCGACATCGTGATCGACCGGTGCGGCATGCCGCGTGCGCATTTCAATGCCGTCTTCCCCGGCAACGCCACCAACACGCAGTGGGTGGATGACGAAGCCGCCGCCGGCAAGTCCTACAGTGCCGGCCTGGTGCGTCATGCACCCGCGGTGAAAGAGGCGCAGGAGCGGCTGCAGGAAGTGCAGGCGCATGTGGCGATTCCGCTCACGGATCTGCGCAACATCCAGCGGCAGGTAGCGGCCGCGGAAATGCGCGTGCGCCGCGCGAAGAACGAGATGATCGAGGCGAACCTGCGCCTGGTGGTCTCGATCGCGAAGAAATACGTCAACCGCGGCTTGCCCTTCCTCGACCTGATCCAGGAAGGCAATATCGGCTTGATGAAAGCGGTCGACAAGTTTGAATACCGCCGCGGCTTCAAGTTTTCCACCTATGCGACATGGTGGATTCGCCAGGGGATCATGCGCGCGGTCGCGGACACGGCGCGGACCATCCGGGTGCCGGTGCACATGATGGAAATGGTGAACAAGCTCAATCGCATCGCGCGATCGATCCGCAGCGAAACCGGTGTATCGCCCGACGCGGCTACCCTGGCCGTCAAGATGAAACTGCCGGAAGCCAAAGTGCGCGAGATCATGAAGATCGTTCGCGAACCGATATCGCTGGATATCCCGGTCGGTGAAGAAGGCGACATGGAGCTCGGCGACATGATCGAGGATACGCATACGACGGCGCCGGAAGATGCGGCGGTACAGGCATCGATGAGGACCATCATCAAGGACATGCTGGCCTCGCTGACGCCGCGTGAGGCGAAAGTGCTGCGCATGCGCTACGGGCTCGACACCTCGCGCGACCATACGCTGGAAGAAGTCGGCAAACAACTCGACGCCTCGCGCGAACGCGTTCGCCAGATCGAAGCCGCCGCAATGAGCAAGCTGCGCCATCCGTCGCGTGCCGAGAAGCTGAGAAGCTTTCTGGAAGCCGACTGAGAAAAACTGGTGCGCATGTGCTGTTAGCGAATGAAAAAGCCGCCGATTGCCCGGCGGCTTTTTCATTCTCGGCGCCTTGTTTCAAGGCACTGTTGAGCGTTAGCCGCGCTGGTGTTGCCGGACTGCCTTCTTTTTTGTCCCGATAGCTCCCGACGCGGCCGCCTTCAGAATGCGACGAAAAGTCGGGCATTCCAGATGGCTTGGCGCCGGGCAGACAGCGGCATGACGCAGGCCGTCGCGCATGGCGCAAAGCGTCTTGATGGTCCTGTCCAGATCCTCCGCCTTGCTCGCCAGCATCTGGCGGTCGATATGCAATTCGCCGTTCGGCGCGAACATGACCGCGATCTCATCGAGCGAAAAGCCCGATGCACGCCCCAGGGCGATCAGCGCCAATCGCTCCAATACACCCTGGTCGAACAGGCGGCGCAAGCCACGCCTGCCGATGGAGACGATCAGCCCCTTCTCTTCGTAGAAACGCAGTGTTGACGCGGGTAAGCCGGATTGGCGGACCACCTCGGCGATGTCCAGGCTTTTCACCACTTGACCTCAAGTTGACTTGAAGTGGCACAGTATCACTTCCGTTTTTCGAAAACAAGCGAAAGGAAGCACGATGAATGCGAAGCATATGGGCAATAACGAGCAGGCAACGCTGTGGAACGGCGTCGCCGGACGCGCCTGGGTCGAAGCGCAGGATCTGCTCGATCAGATGTTCCAACCCATCGAGGACATGCTGGTGCAAGCGGTCTCTGCCGAATCCGGACAACGGATACTTGACGTCGGCTGCGGGACCGGCAGCACGACGCTCGCGCTGGCACGGCGCATCGGGACAAGGGGTCGCTGTGTCGGCATCGATATCTCGGAGCCGATGATCAATGCCGCCCGGACTCGCGCGGCACTGGAAGACTCCACTGCCAGCTTTATATGCGACGACGCGCAAAAGCATGCCTTCGAGCCTGGAAGCTTCGACGCGATCGTTTCCCGCTTCGGGGTGATGTTCTTCGATGATCCTATCGCTGCGTTTGCCAACTTGCGGTTTGCCGCACGAGGCAACGCAAGGCTGCAGTTTTACGCCTGGCGAGGTGCCGAGGAAAATCCGTTTATGACAACTGCAGAGCGTGCAGCGGCAGGCGTCCTGTCAAACATTCCCGTGCGGCGGCCGGATGAGCCGGGACAATTTGCATTTGCGAACCAGAGCCGGGTTTACCGCATTCTTGAAGAGAGTGGCTGGGCCGAAATCGAGATCGATCCGATCGACATTGTCTGCACCTTCCCCGAGAAAGGGCTGCTTCGCTATCTGACCCAGCTCGGCCCTCTTGGCCGGGTTTTTCAGGAAGTCGACGAGCAAACTCGCCAACAACTGATCGAAACAGTTCGTGCCGCATTTGATCCTTATGTCGACGGTACTGAAGTTCGCTTTGTTGCGGCCTGCTGGAAAGTGGGTGCTCGAGTGCCGTCCGTGGCAATCGCCTCAAAATAAGCAGAGACATCAGCCAAGAGAACCAATGTTTGAATGGGATTTAGTGAATGGTGGCGACCACCGCCGAAAACTCACTCTGCGGTTGGTCCTGAAAACCCAAGCGGATCACCCTTTTGCGGAAACTCGCCGAGATATCGGCACGCACTACCGGCAGCATGTTGAATTGGAGTTCACATTTCCCTGCAGCAGGCGTGACATTACTGCATTCGATATACGCGCCCGCTTCGCCATTCTGATTGCGATGAAAATAGACGTTTCTGTTGTCATAGCTAGTCTTTCCGGGATCACTGCGCTTTGATTCATCGAAGCCCACTGGCGTATAAACAGCTAGTCCATAAACCGTATTCGGTGATTTCATATAGCGATATGGCGGAGTTTTTTGCTCAAGCGTGATCTTGTAGTTGGCGCTGTAAATCAGACGAATGGCGGCCCCTTCGGCTGTCCCCGGATGGTCTACAATCGGGATTGTCACGGCTGTTACGACAACCGGCTTGTGACGGTAGACTGCGGGGAGGAGCACTTTTCGCAGGTTTCAAATCGACCTAAAGTCAGGAATTCCTCAATGAGACTTACGGCTTACACTGACTATACATTGCGTGTACTGATGTATCTTGGCGTCAATCGCGACCGGTTGGTGACAGCACAGGATATCGCCGACGTGCACGACATCTCCAAGAACCATCTGATGAAGATCGTGTATCAACTGAGTGTTGCCGAGATCATCGAGACAGTACGTGGCCGTAACGGCGGCATCCGGCTAAAAATGGAATCGCAGAGCATCAATATCGGGGAAATAATACGCAGCACCGAGAGCGATTTCTTCATGGTCGAGTGCTTCGATCGGATCAACAACAAGTGTGTGCTGACCCCGACGTGCAAGCTCAGAGGTTTATTGCACCGGGCGACCGATGCCTATCTCGCGATACTTGACAGCGCCACGCTGGATGACTTGATTAACGATAGCCGTCCGCCTGTCAAACGCGTGGTCACCCCACAGCCGATACGGATCCACCGCACCCCCAGAAAGAAGACCGGATAGCGTCGCTGCTTCACTATCCGTCCATCCGGTCCCCTGCGCTGCAATCACGGCAAGGGTCATACGGCACAGCACCAGCCAATACCGGGGAACGACACTGTGTATTTGAGCGGGCATATGCCATCGCCTTCCGCCACTGCTCATCCTCATGTCGCAGGCAGGCCGCAGCCTCCCTGTCGGATGCTTAGTCTATCCTCCACGCCAATCAATAGCCTTGCATGACGTAGCAGAATTCTACATTTTCATTGCAGAAAAATTTAAACATGTATACGATTTACTTGTTTTAAAATTGACCCAGATCAAGAACCGACAAGAAATCGAAGTCATTTTTTTTGCATTTAAAGTGGTATTTAATATACCTGTTTATATAAGGGGGAATTATGCATAGTTGGGGAACGAGATTGCGAAAACTCCTCGCAGCGGGAAGCATCCTGCTCGTAGGCGCTCTCTCTGTCACACAAGCGGTCGCCGCCAAGCGGAACTTCGAGATGAATATTGAAGATACGCGCATCACTTTGGTGGAAAAGCAGCAGTACCACACCTTCGCTTATGGCGGCCAGGTACCCGGTCCCCTGTTTTATGTCGATGAAGGCGATGAGCTGACGGTCAACGTCAACAACATGACGGCCCTGCCGCACACCATCCACTGGCACGGCATGCTGCAACGTGGTACCTGGCGCAATGATGGCGTACCGGGCGTGACGCAAACCGCGATCGAGCCCGGCGACAGCTTCACGTACAAATTCACTGCCGAGCCATCCGGAACATTCTGGTATCACTGCCATGTCAATGTGAATGAACACGTTACCCTGCGCGGCATGTTCGGCCCGTTTATCGTTCGCCCGAAAAAACCGACAGCCCTGGAAAAATCCGTCACCAAGGACTTCATCCTGATGCTATCCGACTGGGAATCGGAATACGCGGAGAAACCCGGCTTCGGCGGCGTTCCCGGTGGCGTCTACAACTACTTCACCATCAACGGCAAATCCTATCCGGAGACGCAACCATTGCGCGTCAACAAGGGCGATGTCGTACGTCTTCGGTTTATCGGCGCAGGCGATCTGGTCCACAGCATTCACTTGCATGGCCACGTCATGAAGATTGCCTTCAAGGATGGCTTCCCGCTGGCCAACCCGATCTCCGGCGATACCGTATCGATCTCGCCCGGCGAGCGCTACGACGTCATCTTCACCGCAGACAATCCCGGCCGCTGGATGATTCACGACCACGTCGATACCCACACCATGAACGGCAACCGCCCAATGGGTGGAATCATGAGCGTGCTCGAATACAACGAGATCAAGAACAACGATACCTGGTACGACTGGAAGGACAAGAAATTCCAGCCCGACTTCTACTACGAAGAATCGTTGAAAAAGGGTCCTGGCATCTACACCAACGAGGTCTTCAAAGGTCAGGCAATTCAATAAACAGGGAGTGACAAATGAATTTCAATCTTGTAGTGGGGGCGTTGGCACTCGGCGCGACGACGCTGACTGCGTGGGCCGGCAGCGGGCAGGATCTTCTGAAGCAGCAGTGCGTTGCCTGCCACGCAGTCAGCAAGCCCGAAAAAGCATCGCTCGACCATCTGTGGGAACGCAAGGGCCCGGATCTGCATTATGCGGGCAACAAGTTCAACCGCGAATGGCTGGTCAGCTGGTTGCAGAACCCGACCACCTTGCGGCCTGGCGGCGTCATGTATTCGAAGGTCGTCAAGGCCAGCGCCAACAAGGAAGCCGACGCCATCGATAGCAGCAAACTGGCGGAGCATATCAAGCTGTCGAAAGAGGACGCCGTATCGGCCGCCGACGCGCTGATGGCATTGAAGGATGACGCGCTGGTCGAGAAAGGCGCATTCAAGAGCGCACCGGTCAACGCGTCGATGGCAGCGATGCTGTTCTCGAAACTGCGCGGCTGTACCTCCTGCCATGCGGCCAAACCCGGCAGTGGCGGCGCATCCGGACCCGAGATGTACACCGCGGGCAACCGCTTGCAACCGGACTTTGTCGTTTCCTACTTGAAGGACCCGCAAAAATTCGATCCGCATGTGTGGATGCCGACACTCGATCTGAACGACGGCGATGTGCAAAAACTGGCCGGCTATATCGCAACCCTCAAGTCCACGGAGAAGAAATGATGCGCCACCCAACCACGCTGGCCCTGGTGGCCGCTTCATTAACGAGTCTGTTGTCAGCTGCCGCATGGGCGGACGATACGCATGCCGCCTCGATCAAGATCTACAACACTTACTGCGTGCAGTGCCATGGCGTCAATCGCGACGGCAATGGCATCAACAGCAAGAGCATGTCGGTCAAGCCGCGCGACCATACCGATTCAAAAGCGATGGGCGATACGCCTGACGCGACCTTGTTCAAGGCGATCAAGGAAGGTGGCCTGGCCGTGAGCAAATCCGTTCTTATGCCGAAATGGGGGGGAGTGTTAAACGACGATCAAATCAAGGAGATGGTGAGTTACCTGCGCTTCGTCAGCAAGACTGCGAGCAATTGAATATCCAAACCAAACAAGGGGAAAAAAGATGAAAATGAAAATAGCACTGGCCGCCGTGTCCGCGGCACTGGCGATGCTGGCGGCGACCGGCGTCGAGGCCAAAACGGTCAAGATATCGATGACGGCAAAGGAAGTTGATTTGCCGATCGATAACAAGGGCACGATGTACCGCAGCTGGACGTTTGAGGGTCAGGTTCCGGGCCCCGTGGTGCATGTCGCCGAAGGCGACACCGTCGAATTCACGCTGTTCAACGACAAGAACAACAAGAATTCCCATTCGATGGACATGCACGCCGGTCAGTTCGACGTCCTCAAGGATTTCGAAGCAGTGAAGCCAGGGGAAAAAGGCAGCTTCACCTTCAATGCCTCGCATCCCGGCATCTTCTTCTACCACTGCGGCGCCGATCCGATGATCCAGCACATCGCGCGCGGCATGTACGGTGCGATCATCGTCGATCCGAAGGATGCCAACGCAATGCCGAAAGCGGATCGCGAATACGTCTTGATCCAGTCCGAGCTTTATCCGAACCCGGACAACCAGAAAGACATGATGGCGAAGAAATGGAGCAACGTCATGTTCAACGGCGGCGTTTTCAAGTATGACCCGGTACACGATCCGGCGGCCACGCGCATGCTGCAGGCAAAGCCGGGCGAACGTGTTCGCATTTACTTCATCAATGCCGGCCCCAACGAGTTTTCGTCGTTCCATGCGATCGCCGGCATCTGGGACAAGGTCTACCCGAGCGGCAATCCGAAAAATGCGATCACCGGCCTGCAGACCTATGTGGTCGGCCCGGGCGATGCAGCAACCTTCGATATCGTTTCACCGATTGAAGGCGCCAACGCGCTGGTATCGCATTCGATGCAGCAGGCGCTGACCGGCGCGATCGCGGTGCTGCAATTCACCAAGGATGCCGATCCCAAGATGGGCCGCGGCGAAAACATCCTGGTCCGCTGATCCTGCGAGATATGAAGGGCGAGGCCCGCCTTTCATATCTCTCCCCATGAGCATTTCGACGGAAGGTATTTTCATGAACATCAAACGACGACTCTTCATCGGTGCCGGTGCAACAATGGCACTATCTTCGGCCATGGTCTACGCCCGGATCAATCACGCGCCGCGCGAAGCCAACCCGCCTATGCCGACCCAGGCGCCCGCGACTTCAGCCGACGCCGGGCACGGCGTGTCGGCGAAGCTTGCCGCGACCCAGGACAAATACACATGCTCCATGCACCCGCGCGTCATGAGCGACAAACCGGGCAACTGCCCGATCTGCAACATGCGGCTGGTCAAGGTCAAGCCGACGTGACACGACGCCGAGCGGCAACATCATGAATACAACACGGAAACGGCTTCTTGGCTGGGGCGTCACGGCGGCGGTTTCGGCAGCACTCGGCTATGGCGCCGCGCTATATCGCCCACTGCCTGCCAGCGTCGCTGCCGGCCCGGCAACCGCCCATCGTGGTGTGCCGGATGCTGTCGGCCTCGGTGAGATATATACCTGCTCGATGCATCCCGACGTATTGCACGACAAACCCGGCGACTGCCCGATCTGCGGAATGACACTGATCAAGACCGCCGCTGAAGCCAGGGATCCTGCACATGACCAGGTGCACATCGATGAAGCGACGCGGATGCGCATGGGAGTCAGAACGGAAGTTGCGTCCCTCACGCAGATGCACCATACCGCCAGCACCTACGCGTCGATCCACGCCGATGAAAGCCGAAGTATTGTCGTGACGCCAAAGTTCGACGGCTGGATACGGCGCTTGCACGTGCAGGGCGTCGGGCAGGCGATCAAGAAGGGGCAGGTCTTGTTTGAGATCTACTCGCCGGAACTGCAGCAGAGGCAGCGCGACTACATCGACCTGCTGACCCGGCGCGATGCGCTCACCGGCGCCGGCATGGAAATCGGCGGACCCAGCGGCACGATGCTGGGAAGCCTGGCGAGGGAGCGCTTCAGGGCGCGGGACCGCCTGCTCGCAGCCGACGTGCCGCCCGAGGTGATTCAGGTCCTGGACAAGCAGCGCCGTATCTTCGATGTCGTTCCAGTACGCGCATCGCAGGACGGCATCGTGACCGGGGTATCCGCGCGCGAAGGCAATGCCGTCAATCCGATGCAGCCCATCCTGACCTATGCGGACTATCGTCGGGTGTGGGCCGAAGTCACGGTGTTTCCGGACCAGCTCAACTGGATCCGGAATGGCGACGACATCGTGTTGACGTCGAGCTTTCAAGAAACGAAACAGCTCAGGACCAAAGTGGATCTGTCGACCTTGCAGATCGATCCGGTCACCAGAACGGCGAAGCTGAAGATCGCGCTGGCCAATGACGGTCAAGCGTTTCTTCCCGGCGCATTCGCCGACGTGGAAATCCACAGCCAGGCGCGGCGCGCGCTGGCTGTGCCGAGAGATGCACTCATTCGCACCGGCCACGGCGACTTTGTCGTCATCAGCGAGGCAGACGGCCGCTTTCACACCGTTGAAGTGAAGCCTGGGCTGGAAGACCACGAGATGGTCGAGGTCCTGGACGGATTACGCGCGGGTACGCGCGTGGCCACCAACGGACAGTTCCTGCTCGATTCCGCGTCATCGATTCAGTCCATGCAGCGCCGCCAGACGGCCGAAGACGCCACCGTTTCCCGCCAAGAGCCGCAAGCCGGCGGTTCTGACAAGGAGATCGCCGCCGTGCAGCATCGCCATCACTCCGGAGAGATGTAAGCGTGATTAAGCGGATCATCGACTGGTCGATCAACAATCGCGTGCTTGTGCTGATGTTCAGCCTGGTACTGACGATACTCGGCATCGAGTCGCTGTCACGGCTTGCGCTCGATGCTTTGCCGGACCTGTCCGATGTGCAGGTTATCGTGAAGACCGAGTTTCCGGGGCAGGCACCGCAGTTCGTCGAAGATCAGATTACCTATCCGCTGACGGCATCGCTGCTTTCCGTGCCGGGCACAAAGGCCGTACGCGGGTTTTCGATGTTCGGCGAATCGTATGTCTATGTGATTTTCAAGGACCGGACCGATCTCTACTGGGCCCGCTCGCGGGTTCTCGAAAACCTCGCTCAAATCAGCAGCCGCTTGCCCCCCGGCGCGACACCGGCGCTCGGGCCCGATGCAACCGGAGTCGGCTGGGTCTATGAATACGCGCTGGTCGACAAGACCGGAGAAACCGCTCCAGACCAGTTGCGCGCCTTGCAGGATTTCTTCCTGAAGTTCGAATTGCAAAGCGTTCCCGGCGTTGCCGAGGTCGCCAGCGTCGGCGGCATGGCCAGGCAATTTCAGGTTGAAATCGATCCGCTTCGCTTGCTCGCCCACGGCGTGACGACAGACCAGGTCGCACAGGCCATCAAGGACGCCAACCAGTCGAGCGGAGGCGCTTCATTCGAAATGGCGCGCTCCGAATATCTGGTGCGTGCGAATGGCTACCTGCGTCATCGTGCGGACTTCGGGGACATCCCCGTGATGACTGATAGCGCTGGTAACGTTATCCGGTTGCGTCAAGTCGCCGATGTGACGCTAGGTCCGCAGGCACGCCGCGGCGTGGCCGATCTCGATGGCAAGGGCGAGACAACCGGGGGCATCATCGTCATGCGCCATGGCGAGAATGCCTTGAGCACCGTCGCCGCAGTCAAGGCGCGCCTTGAAGAACTCAAGCGCGGCCTGCCGCCCGGGGTCGAGATCATCACCACCTACGACCGTTCGCGGTTGATCAAAAGCACGGTTACCACCCTGCGTGACAAGCTGCTGGAAGAATCGCTGGTGGTGGCTTTGATATGCGGGGTTTTCCTGTTTCATCTTCGATCCTCGCTTGTTGCCATCGTCACGCTGCCGATCGGTATTCTGGCCGCGCTGTATGTAATGCGCGCGCAAGGCATCTCGGCCAATATCATGTCGCTCGGCGGAATTGCCATTGCCGTAGGCGCGATGGTCGACGCGGCCATCGTCATGATCGAGAACATGCATCGCCACCTTGAACTACGCGGCCAGCGCGCTGCCGACCGCAGGGACATTTGGCCCGTCGTGAGGCAGGCGGCGGGCGAAGTCGGTCCTGCCCTGTTTTTTTCGCTTTTGATCATTACCGTGTCGTTCTTGCCGGTGTTTACCCTGACCGGGCAGGAAGGCAAGCTGTTCACCCCGCTGGCCTACACCAAGACCTATGCGATGGCCGCCGCCGCCATGCTGGCGATCACCCTGACACCGGTCCTGATGGGCTATGCAATCCGCGGGCGCATTCGCGCCGAAGCGGACAATCCCGTCAACCGAGTGCTGATGCGACTGTACGCGCCTGCACTCAAGGGCGCGCTGCGTCATCCCTGGCTCGTGATATGTGTCGCAGCCTTGACACTGGCGACGCTGATCGTGCCGGTCACCCGACTGGGCAGCGAATTCATGCCGCCTCTGGATGAAGGTGACCTGCTGTACATGCCGACCACGATGCCAGGGGTGTCGGTAGACGAAGCGGGGGATATCCTGCGCCGGACCGACAGCCTGATTGCGACGATGCCCGAAGTCGAACGGGTATTCGGCAAGGCGGGACGGGCCGATACTGCGACCGACAATGCGCCGCTCTCGATGCTGGAAACGACCATCATGCTCAAGCCAAAGTCGCAATGGCCGTCCGGCAGCAGCACCGACGACCTGATCCAGAAGCTGGAAGATGCGGTGCAACTGGCAGGACTGACCAACTCCTGGGGATATCCAATCAAGACGCGGATCGACATGTTGTCTACCGGGATCCGCACACCGCTGGGCATCAAGATCAGCGGGCCGGATCTCAGACAGTTGGAACGCAGCTCGATCGAAATCGAGTCGCTGTTGCGTACATTGCCGGGGACCCGTTCCGTCTTTGCCGAGCGCATTAATGCAGGCCGTTACATCGATATCGACATCCAGCGCGAGAAAGCGGCACGCCACGGGCTGAGTGTCGCCGACATTCAGAAAGTGGTCCAGGGAGCGCTCGGTGGTGAATCGGCCGGAACCATTGTCAGCGGCCGGGAACGCTTCCCGATCACCTTGCGTTATCCGCGTAGCAGCCGCGATTCGGTGGCCGCGCTGGGCGATATCCGGATCAAGGCGCCGGGCGGCGCGATCGTCACCTTGCGCGATGTTGCCCGGCTGCAGATCAACGACGGTCCGACCGAGATCAAGAGCGAAGGTGCGCGGCCTGTGGCCTATGTCTTCATCGACCTGGAAACACAGGATGTCGGCGGTTACCTGGCCGCGGCGCGCGCCTTGCTCGACCAGAAGATCAAGCTCGCGCCGGGCTACAGCATGGCATGGCAGGGTCAGTACCTCAATTTCGAACAAGGCAAGGCGCACCTGTGGACAACGGTCTCCTTCACGCTCTTGCTGATCGTGACACTGCTCTACATTCATTTTCGCAATTTCATCAAGGTGGGCCTTGTGCTGCTTTGCCTGCCCTTCTCGCTGATCGGCGGGCTGTGGTTCACCTATCTGATCGGTTACGAGCTGTCGGTCGCGGTGGTGATCGGATTGATTGCCCTGGCCGGCGTCGCTACCGAATTCGGCATTGTCATGTTGCTGTATCTGGACCATGCATTGGCAGCCGAGCGGAGCAATGCAGCTGCGTCCAGCCCCGATGTCATGCGTGCGCTGATCAACGGCGCATTGTTGCGCCTGCGTCCGAAAGCCATGACCGTCACGGTGATTCTGGGCGGATTGTTGCCCATCATGTTTTCCGACCAGCCCGGCGCCGACGTCATGAAGCGCATTGCGGCACCGCTGGTCGGCGGCATGGTGTCCGCACCGCTGTTTTCGCTGATCGTGATCCCGGTGGCGTATTCGCTGCTGCTCACGCAGGACCGGCGCAGGCAACCCGGCGGTCTGGCTGCCGAACCCTTGGACATGCTCGCTTGAAGGACCTCTTGCGCCTGTTGCGCTCGATGCGCTTCGCCGTTGCGATCCTGACGGTTGTCGCCATGGCGGCATCCATCGGTTCCGTGCTCGAGCAAGGAAAGCCGGCGAGCCTGTACATCAGCGAGTACGGCGAGTTCTGGGCGGAGCTGCTGTCGCTCGCCGGCCTGACCGATATTTATCATGCGTGGTGGTTCTTCGTCCTGCTGGGGTTCATGGCGTCGTCGACGGCGTTGTGCCTGATCCAGAACACGCCATCCATGCTGCGCGAGATGCGCGCTTTCCGGCAGCACAAAGGACTCGACGGATTACGACGTACTCCGCATTGTCGGGAATTCACGCTGGACGCCGGGGACGGCGCCGGCCATGCTGCCCTGCTGGCCGCACTCGGCAGCTACCTGCAGACCAAACGATTCAGCTTCAGAACGCGTGCGCTCAACGGCGGTGGCCAGCTGTTTGCCGCACGTGCCGGCGGTTTGCGGCGCCTCGGCTATTTGCTTGTGCATGGCGCGATCGTGATGATTTGCGTTGGCGGGCTGATCGACGGGAATGTCATGTTACGCCTTCAGTTATGGTCAGGCCTGCTGCAAACCGAGACGCGCGATCTGCCGCTGGACGAGGTGCCGCAGCACAGCAGATTGGCTGCGGATTCCGGATCGTTTCGTGCAACGATGAATCTAGTGGAGGGCAGCACAGGCAGTAGTGCCCTCCTGTTCTTTAACACCGGCTATCTGCTCCAGGAGCTTCCGTTTTCGATTCACATGAAGCGGTTTCGCGTCGAGCACTACGACAATGGCCGTCCCAGGGATTTCGCCAGCGATATCGACATCATCGATGGCAACAAGGTGCAGGCCGCCACATTACAGGTCAATCATCCCTTTACATATAGAGGCATCACCTTGTATCAGTCGGGATTCGGCGACGGCGGCACGAAGGTCGACATGAAGCTGCATTGGCTGGACCGTCCGTCGGAGTCTGTCCATTTTCATGGGACGGTCGGCGCAGCGAGCGCATTGCTGCTGAATGGTGAACCATATTCCGTCGAATTCACCGACTTTCGCGCGATGAACGTATTTGCAAAACTCGCGTCGTCACCCGGAGCGGGCTGGTTTTCGCAACGCGACGTGAGGGCGAATATGGAGGATGTCGGCGCATCACTCAGCTTCCTCCTGCGCGACAAACTAGGCCAGGCGAGCGAATGGAACGTCTATCGTAATCCGATCACGATCGACAACGCCAGCTATGCGGTAATCGGCCGTCGCGACGCAACGGAGAACGCGCTGAAGTATGTGAGATTTCCGCGCGATGCGGCCGGCACCCTGGACAGCTATCGCAAGCTGAGCGCATCGCTCGGACAGACGTCCGCGATTGCGAAAGCGGCGGACCAGGTGAGCGCGTCTGCGAAAAATGCCGAGCTCGCCTTGCCCCTGCAAAAAACGGTTGCCACGCTGCTGGAAATTTTTTCTACGAAAGGCTGGCGCGGCGTGGTCGACATGGTCCCTGCCAATTTGCCGAAAAACGAGCAAGCCAAGGCCGCCCGAATCTATGGTGAACTGCTGCAACGTGCGGCCGCCGCCATGATCGGCGGACCTGCGGCGCAGAATGACCGATTTTTGCATGACGCCCTGAATGCTTTTGACGACGCGCGCGACGCCCGTATCGCCATCTACTTCGAACCGGTGTCGATCGGCCAGGTGAATTCATCGGTATTGCAGGTAACGCACGCGCCGGGTGCGCGCGTTGTCTATGGCGGTACCGCCTTGCTGGCACTCGGCGTCTGCGCAATGTACTTCATTCGCGAACGACGCTTGTGGCTGTGGGTGTCTCCGGCGCAACACGGCACACTTCTGATTGCCTACTCCGCCAATCGCGGCAGCCCGCTTCTCGATGAAGAGTTCGAAGCTCACATCAAGGGAATCGAAAATATCTTCATAGTCCAACGCTACGGCCTGACGCGTCTCTCCACGGGAAAGGCCAATCCATCTTTTTCACCAGGCGAATCTCAAGGAAATCCTCATGCAAGTTCCTGATCTCTCCCTCCACACCCGGGTCGACCGTCGACTATCCCGTAAAAGGTTGGTGCAGCTTGATGATCTGATTTTCGTCTGCGCCGTGGCGGCCGGCAGTCTGTATGCGCTGCTGCATTTCTCGGCACTGATGGACGTTTACGAAATTGGCATATTGCTGATAAGCGCGGCGGCACTCGCGATCGGCGGCATGCGCTGGAGACCTATTCAACGATTGAGCACCACAGCGGTAGCGTATAGCCTGCTGGCAGTACTTTTGTACCATGGGTCGCTGGAATCAATCGAAAGCTCGATGTTGCTGAAGTATCTCCTGTCGAGCCAGGCAAACATCATGTGGATGGGTGCTGCGTTTTGGGGCGCGACCTTCCTTTACGGCCTTGGCTGGATACACCGCTCCGACCAGACCCTGCAGCTCGGGAGCCGCGTCGCCTGGCTGGCATGCTTTCTCGCGCTGGCTGGCTTGCTGATCCGTTGGCACGAATCCTATCTGCTTGGCGCCGACATCGGACATATCCCGGTGTCCAATCTATACGAAGTCTTTGTTCTGTTCTCGCTGACGACTACCGTGCTCTACCTGTACCTTGAACAGCGCTGCCAGACCCGCTTGCTGGGCGCGTTCGTGATGCTGGCCGTGAGCGCGGCAGTCGGATTCACATTCTGGTATGGCGCCGACGCCAGTATCCACGAGATTCAGCCGCTGATTCCGGCGCTGAAGTCCTATTGGATGAAAATGCATGTCCCGGCCAATTTCATCGGCTACGGCGCTTTCTCCATCGCAGCAATGCTCGGTGCGGCGCAGTTGCTGTCAAAGCGTTCCTATTTTTCGTCTCGCCTGCCGTCACACGAATGGATTGAGGAATTCACTTACAAGGCAATTGCGCTGGGCTTCGTCTTCTTCACGATCGCCACCATCCTGGGTGCCTTGTGGGCGGCGGAAGCGTGGGGCGGCTACTGGTCATGGGACCCGAAGGAGACCTGGGCCCTCATCGTCTGGATCAACTATGCCGCATGGCTCCACATGCGCTTGATCAGGAATGTGCACGGCCCTGTGCTGGCATGGTGGGCAATAGTCGGATTCGTGATCACGCTGTTTGCCTTCCTGGGCGTGAATATTTTTCTCTCCGGACTGCATTCCTACGGCTCACTTTGACTATTCCGATTCGTAAGAGCTCCCCTCATGACTACCGAGCAGTCCGCCGTCGTATCGCTACTTTCCGCCATTGCAATGGCAAATGCCCCCTTCCTCATTCAGCGCCGGCTCTTGCCGCCATTTTCGCGCGCGCAGGTGAAGTCTGGCGCGGTTCGCGCATTGGAATGGCTGATTCTCTATTTTCTCTGGATGACTGTTGCTTATTTTCTGGAAGGCCATACAAGCACGTTGGTGACAACGGATTGGAGAATCTGGACGATCAGTTCCGCGTTTTTCGCCGTATTGACTTTTCCCGGCGTGACCCACTGCTACCTGTGGCGCCGGTAGATTCCGCCACGGTGGGCGGCATCCCCCTTCGGCGTTCAGCATGAATATCTTCACCAAAGCCAGCCGCGCTCTGGCGATGTTGCGCGCAGTGCGAGATGACCATGCCGTCAAGCGTGATCGTGCCATGCAGCTTGTAATCATGGGTCATCGTCGCGGCTTTCCCCTTCTTCAACTGCAGTCCCGGCTGCGTGCGATCTCGCGCTTGCACCGCAGCACAGCACCAGCGCATGCTCCGGGGGACTAAGGTACTAACCGACGATGTTTTCCAGCTTCTTCGCAAATTTCGGGTCGCGGGACACCTTGAACGTTTCGACCAGATGCGGCTTGAGACCATGCGCTTTCCATGCCTTGTGGACCGTCGTATCGGAGATGCCCATGTGCGCCGCGCCTTTCGGTGTCGTCTGCGTGGTCAGGCGCACGATCTCGGCGGCGTCGATTCGCGCACGCCTGGTCACCCGCACATCGGTCGTTTGCGATCTCACGCGACGTTCCAGCTCGCTGCGCTGTTCCTCGCTCAACTCGATCGCCGTTGCCTCGTTCATCATTCGCTCCGTTCCAGGAATGATGTTATGGCGACGCGCATCGAATATAGTTCAATGATCTCGAAAGCACTACACTAGACGCCAAATATCTCATTTGCTCGATTTGAAATGATGAAACGTTCAAACTCGTAGACGTGTGCCAGCCGTCCAAGCTGGCGAGGCCTTGCAGCTGGGTCAGTGTACATATAGATGTGAAGCCTGCCGGAAGACCGTTGCTGCGCGTGCTCGTCCAACTCCTCGCGTTTTAGCAACCACACCTTCTCGGTCTTCAAATCTACCAGTGCAACGAGGGATGCCGGGCAATCTTCGGATACCCACCAATCCAAAGCTTCTTTTCCTTTTCCCCCACCCGGCTTCGGCTTAAGGTTGGTTTTCACTTGGATAGTAATTGCGCGTGCAAGCTTCGGAGAGTAAGCAACGAGGTCTATCCCGAAATCTGTGCTCAAAGAGGCGGACTCGATTCCCAACATCAACAGTCGGTACTGCACCAAAAGTTCGCCGGACTTGCCGATCTGGGCGGTCGAAAGGGACACAGTAGGATTCGCCGTCAACGGTTGAAATAACAGGTGCGATTAGTAGCTTGGTTCATTGCCATGCTCTACATCCGCGGAAATGCCCGTGCCGAATCGGCGTAATTCATTTTCCAAGGCATCGAGTCGATCATTCCGTTTTTCGATCCGAGACATTAGTGCAAATGTGAAAAACATCGGAACGCCCCAAAAAAAGGGCTTACACCGTCCAGAATCAAAAGACCCTCGCGACTAAAATACTGCCGAATAGACGAAGGCGGTCCACCGCAAGAAATACGAGCATCGCGAAGTTCAACAGCGCCAGGACAAGCCAAACGTTAAATCTCTTCACTCAGAAACTCCAGATGTAGAACGAATAGTGTTTTTCTACCGCTCGAATACTGCACGTCAAGCCTGTCCAGGTCGTAGCGGCAGATAAACATTGCTGGACTTCCTGCCAGCATCGACGGCATTTATGGAGATTGTAAGCCTGGAAGCTGTTGTTTTGGCAAGGATCTCCACGCCGATCGGCCACGTTTCCCCTCAGATCCAACTGCCCGCAAGCATCTCGGCGGCGATGACCGCACCATCGTTGCCCAATCCCGCCTCGGCCTCGCCGGAACATGCGAACGCGCGCGGCCGATTCCGCCGCATCATTCCTGCGATACAGATTCGGGTGCAATCCTTGGTGCAAAAAAACGTTCTCCCATTTCTTCGAGCCCCAGTTCCCGCAGCACCTCTTGCAAGCGCCGGCTCGGACGCCCGGTGGGCAATCCCTTGTAGCTGGCGATGATCAATTCATTCTTCATGGAATGCTCCCAGCCCACCAGCTCGGTCACGTTGACCTGGTAGCCGTGCGCTTCCAGTTGCAGGCAGCGCAGGACATTGGTGACCTGGCTTCCGAATTCGCGGGTGTGGATGGGATGGCGCCAGATCTCGGTCAAGGCGTCGCGACCGAGCGACTTGCCTTTGTTCTTCTTCAGCACCGAAGCCACTTCCGCCTGGCAGCAAGGCACCAGCACAATGAACTTCGCCTTCTTTTGCAGTGCGAAGCGAATGGCGTCATCGGTTGCGGTATTGCAGGCATGCAGCGCGGTGACGACGTCGACAGTTTCCGGCAACTGTGTCGAACTGATCGACTCGGCTACCGACAGATTGAGGAACGACATGCCGGGAAAGCCCAGTCGCTGTGCCAGCTCCTGCGATTTCTTCACCAATTCGTCACGAGTCTCGATGCCGTAGATGTGCGATTTGTCGTTCAGGTTCTTGAAGAAGAGGTCATACAGGATGAAACCGAGATAGGACTTGCCCGCACCATGGTCCACGAGGGTGATATCGGGATGATCCTGCTGCACTTCCTGCAATAGCGGTTCGATGAACTGGTAAAGGTGGTAGACCTGCTTGAGCTTGCGGCGGCTGTCCTGGTTCAGCTTGCCGTCGCGGGTCAGGATATGCAGCTCCTTCAACAGCTCGACGGACTGGCCGGGTTTGATGTCGTGATTGTTGCTCATGATGGGAAAGTCCGTTTCAGAATTGCCGGTGGCCGAAGCTCACTCCGGTTCGCGATGTTTTACTGTACCACCGATAGGGAACGCCTCGGGCGCTGGAGCCGCCGCCCTTGCTCAGCTCAGCGGCTGAAGCCTTTGTCAGCCCAGGCACTGGCGTTTGCGCGCGTCAGGGCGAAATTGGGTTCAACCTTTTTGCTGGCAATTTCACTGCCCTGTTCATCGATCGCCCTGAGCACGCCGTGCGGCTCATAGTCATCCGGCACGATGGTCAGCGTGACGGTGATGGCCGCGCCGTTGAGCGTGATGGCGACACGCTTGTTGAGCGTGGCATGCAGTTGTTGTTCATGCCGGCGCAGGACTTCGGATGCGGTTTTGACCAGCGTGGAGAAGGCATTGGCATCGAGCGGCTTGGGATTCTTCTTGTCGCGGCCCATGGTCCACGGTCCAACCAGCGCCGGTTCCGACTCACCGTCCTTGAACATGGCGACCGCCCATCCTTCGTCGTCTTCGTTCTTGATGACCCTGGCTGTCCAGCCGTCATCCTTCCAGAGGCGGTCTTCGTAAACGCGGGATTCGGTATTCTGGTCGGACATGGCAAGGCGAGGTGTGGTGCGGCGGGGAGGCGAGATTATACAACGCGACTGGCCTCCTAGGCAGGAACCCTGCCCGGCATACCGGAAGGAAGTCTCGCTGGCAGGATGAAGGGAAATTTACAGGCCGGACGCCGCCGGCGGCCTGCCTGATTCATGCATGGCAAGCCCGCCGGCGTGACGATACAACAGAGCCGCTAGCGCGTCGTGATCGTAATGCGATCGCCATCGGTAATCACATTGACCGGCTCACCGACTTTGTGCACGGATGTCGGGTGGTCAATTACATATCTTCCCTGCGTGCCATCATCGAATTGCACGGTGATGAGGGACGGACCGCCGCTGGCGGACGTGACCACGGCACCGCTGCCGGAGCTTGATCCTACCGTCGTCTGGTCGACTACCGCGGTGGTTTCGACGGCGGCTATTTTCCCGCTGCTAATATTCTTCTGGGTGGAGGCAACTGTCGACGAGGACGGTGACGACGCGCACCCGGCTATCAGGGCGCCTCCCAGGACACAGATAACGGCTGATTTGATTGCTCCGAACTTCATGGTGTTCTCCTTTCTGGTCGGCCAACGTTGAATTAGTTTCTTTGATCGAGACATTGGTAAGGCAATGGTGTGACTTCAAAGAAGGAACTCAGTTCATCAAGTCCGCGTGCGCTGGCCGGAAACCTTGCGGATGCGCAAGCTCCGTCGCCGCAACCGAAATCTTCACCATCCTAGATTGGGGAACCGAGGGCCATCCCTGCCTATCCCACGTTCGCGTCATTCATGCAGGGCGCTCTGCGTCCCGCTTGCGCCGTGAACTCATCATCATCCACGCGTCCTTCAGAGATGCGCTCCTTTGTCGCAATCGGGCCTGCATGCTGCCCGAATAGCCGATAAAGCGCCGGAAACGACAACGACGCCCATCGTTGTATCTGCGTAGCAAGGCCTTGTTCAATCCTGCAGCATTCATGAAGGAGCATATTGTGAGAGCATTTTTGTTCAACTGTACGGCGGCATTCTGTTTCATTGCGGGTTCACCCTCAGCGGCCATGGCGAACGGCAATGTCGCGCCACCGACCGATGGCATTCCTCACCCATTTGCCGTGAAGTACGACTTCAAGACCATCGACGTGCCGGATGCGCCGAGCACCAAGGCGTACGGCATCAACGACCTCGGCCATGTCGTCGGCACCTTCAGCCATCCCCAGATCCCTGGACAGTTTTCCGTGAACCACGGCTTTCTGCTGAAGAACGGTGAATTCACGACGATCGAATATCCGCATGCGCCCGGCGAATCGCCGGACATCGCCGAGTTCGCGTACGACATCAATAACCGTGGGCAGATTGTCGGCTCCTACCGCATGGGACACGGATTCGATTACGGCTTCCGGATCGATGGCGGTGTCTTCAGCACCATCAGCACCTCCGAGTTCGACGTCACGGCGGCGCGCGGAATCAATGATGCAGGCACCATCGTCGGGAATTTCAACTCCACCCGCATTCCCGACCTTCACAGTTTCATGCTCAAGAACAGTGTATTCACCGTGGTCGATGTTCCCGCTTCGATCTCGACCACCGCGCACGGCATCAACATTGCCGAGGACATCGTCGGCGAATATGTCGGCAGCGACGGAAAACAGCATGGTTACCTGTCGCGGCGCGGCAGCATCACCGTGATCGACCGTCCCGGCGCGCAGCTGACGACGCCCAACGGGATCAATGCCCGGGGACAGATCGTCGGCAATACCTTCGGGGAGACGGCCGGAACGCATGGTTTCCTTCTCGCCAAAGGCAAGTACTTCACCATCGACTATCCGGGCGCGGTGTCCACTGAAGTTTTCGGCATCAACAACCGGGGCCAGGTGGTAGGCGACTACCAGGATGCAGAAGGACGCACGCACGGCTTTGTGGGCACGCCGAAGTATCGCGTGGACACCGGCGACGATCAGAGCGGCAGCATGCTGTTGCTGCCCTTCTCCAAACCGTAAGTTCTCGTCCGCCGGGGCGCATGCATGCGATTTGCGGCCATTTTGCGTCTCTGCTTCGCGCCAATAGCCGCGCCATTGGCTTGTCGTCGAAACGCGAACTGACTCGCAAGTCGCGCACCGTCACTCCGCATTCCGGTCAAATATTCGGGCTAGGTGCGAATGGCCCAGATCTTTACCCAGCCATCGCCCAGACCGGATTCGTCGCGCCACCTGCGAATGTCGCCTCCCGTGCGTTTGCCGAAGTTGAAGGCCGGATTAACCTCCTTCACTGCCCACTCGTACCTTGGCTCGATTGCATTGCGCTGCGAAACAACGACGGCAAAAGCGCCAAGCAAAGTGCCGGTGGAAATGGGGACATTGACAATCGTCCAGTCGGTCCCTATTAGCGAAGACTCAACAACAGCAGACGCAACCGGCCAGCTTTGCGGCTTGCCATCCTGGCCCAGCGGATAGATCCAAACCATAAGGTCCGTTTGCCCCGACTGGAAGAATTTTCTGAGCTTCAGTTGAACACCCTTTATTTGCAATGCGCCATCGGGAACGATTGTCTGATATCTCATGTATGCATCGCGGGGATCACCAAAGGAATATCCAATCAGGGATGCATGGGCAAGGTCTATGATTGAGAGAGGTTCTTCTATCCACAATCTGGCGAAGGCGGCTCCTCTCCCTGCCTCGACCACCCACTCCGTCCCATTCCATTTGCCAAAGCGATGTTCCTCGATGCCTGCTCCCGTTGCCCACTCATATCGAGAGGCGTGAGGCTCACGTTGGCTTAGCACGAGCGCCACCTTCGATGGCAGATCACGGCACCAAAGCGGCGCATGCACGATAGCCCAGTCATTAGGTATCGAGTACGCAGGAACCACCGTTTCCCCGAGAGCCGCTCCAATGGGTAATTCCTTGGAATCGACGTCGTAAAGTTGAACCGTGATGTCCGTTTGGCTGCACCCATTATATTTTTTCAATCGTAAATCGACGCCCATCAGCGCCTTTCCGATATTCTGCGCGAGGTCGATGACTTGAAATCTCTTTATCTCGTCTTCCGAATTGCCGAATCCGTGGGCGACGTTGCCATGCTGTGCCACCGGGAATACAGTGGTCTTGCGATGCCCCCATAGCTTCATCCATCCATCACCGAGATTCGGCTCCGCGATCCAGGACGATCCATTCCATTTTCCGAAGAAGCTTCCGTCGTTCATTTTGCGCACTGCCCACTCATAGCGCGGCGGCCCTGGCGTGCGCTGACCAAGAACAATGGCATACATCATGTATGGCATAAGCTCATTGGCCATGAGTGGGGCATGAACGATCGTCCAATCTTCTCCAATGGATGATGATGGAATCGTCGCCGAGGCCAAGGGACTGTTTGGCTGGCTTCTCGGCGGATTGAATTCGTCGACGGCAACGGTATAGAGCTCAACGGTAAGGTCGCCTTGCCCGATGCCGTTAAACTTTCTGATCTTCAGGTCTATTCCCGTGATTCGTTCACAATGATCCGTCGTGAAAAATGTCTGATATCGCTTTACCTCGTCCGTGTAATTTCCAAATCCGTTGCCGTCGGTGCCCGAGTGAGTGAAATCGATTATTTCGCCTTCGCCTTCGCCTTCGAGCTGCATCCAGCCGACACCATGCTCGGATTCATCTTTGTAGTCGATTGCGGTTGCTCCGATGATAGGCGTATTTCCCGAACCAAAGAATAAGCCTTCCCGACGCGCGCCTACGCCCCACTCATAGGCCGCATTCGAAGCAGGCTCGCCTTGACCGAGCACAAGAGCATATTCCCCTGGACTTAGATCGCAATGAACAGAGCAGGAAACATTTTGCCAATCCGACGACACCGAATGCCGATCCACAACAAAACCAGCGATCGCGCTATTGAGGGGTTTGTGGTCGTTGACCAGCCTGATCGAACCCACGATGTTGCTATGAGCGATTCCGGCCGGACATCTGATCTTCGTAATTATTTTTCTAAGCTGGAATGGCTCTCCAAGGAAAAATGTCTGATACCTCTGCACGTTCGTGATTTCACGACCGAACGGAAAACTTGCCCAAAAGTCCGAGACGTAACTGATTGCCCTGGTTTCCGAGATCACGATAAGCCTCCGCGAAAACTACCTCCAAGCCGAGTGGTAGCCGGCCGTCTCTTTATAGGCACCGGCTAAAGGTTTTTCCAGATTCCGCGGTTACCGCCAGATCAAAGCCTGATGAATCTCAATTACTTGCGCCTTTGCGTAACTCTTCTCGCGCGTTGCGCATCTTATTCGATAAGCTCCCTGCGCACTGTGCTTCTCATCGCGTGCCGTTTTCGAATTTCCGTAAAGCGTATCGACCGGCGGCAGGCAGCTATTCATCACAGGACTGATTCATACAGGAGTCATAAATGGACGATCAGGTGCGCGCCGCGCCATATCACTTCGATCCCTGGCCGTATATCGCTCCTTATAAGAGCGCATTCGGGAACATCGACGATTTCATGAAAGCCATCGAGGTTGATGCTCGACAGAGGCTGGCAGATGTTGGGGAAGCGGCCGTGCCCATGAGCCCGAAGTATGCGGCGCATGTAGCGACGAAGGCCGTCACGCCGCTCGCTTCGGCACTTCACGGAGTCATGTCCATATGGAATGCGGCGGTGGATATCATGTATTACGATGTCACGGCACTAAAGCCGGCGGAATTGTCCATGCTATCAGCAAGCATGCTCAGCCAAGGCACAGTGCTCATCGTTCCTCCGGGCATAGCGTCGGCACGAATCGAGATGCTGAGCGGCGAAGACTTTATTGCCGCGCAGCAGACTGGAAAGCCACTGGTCAAGGCACTGATCGTGCCGGGTGTAGGGAGTACAGCCATTGCGGCGGCGGCCCTGGCGCGCAACGTCGCGGACTTCCTGAACCAACCGGTGGCGGGTGTGGTGCCAGGTTATGGAGCGGCCGACTTTCTTGCCGATGCATGCGGTGGCTGGTTTGTTCTAGGCACGAACAATGCCGTTCTCGATATTGCCGAGCAAGTGAGAGCCTTGGGGTATGGGAAAAGCGCACAGTTAACGAAGGATAAAGCGGCAATCACACCTGACTATATGGATGCGGCGCGCAACGAGTGGCCCAGCCCTTGGGCGTTACTTTTGGATGAGTCGAGCGAAGTGCTTATGCTTCGGAAGCTGTTCTCGAGGCCCAACAGTCTTGCGCTCCTGGTTGGCCATAGCAAAGGATGCCTTTCGCTAGCGTTTGCCTTGAACGCGATTGCCCAAGCCAATTCAAATACGCTTCCGGCGAATCCTCATGTGGTAACAATCGGTTGCGTCGCTTATTTTCCGGAACATATCTCGACCTCTCAGTACCTGGGATCTCTCGATGTGCTGGGGTATGCCAACTCGCGACGAGACCTGCGACGCAGCTATCTGCCCGGTCGAACGCACAGTTTGAATTCGCTCTTTCCGACCTCGGTAAGAGTTGCAGATGTGCTGATGAAGGCGGGGGCGAGGACCCATGCGGCGTAGGTTGCCCCAAGCGCGATCGGGCGGAAACAGGCATAAAGTAACGCGGAACAAGTAGATCCGATAGCTCGCCGCGCTTCATAGGTGCTTTTGAGAGCCGATCCGGAGAACAACGATGAAACAACAGGCACTGGTGTTCGACGAGGAACGCGGACAAAAGACGTTGACACAATCGAAGGCGCTTCACCAATGAACGCGTGCGCAAGCACAAGGATGCGCCGATCGACGACCTCAATGCGCCCTTAATCTGCACCAAATAACCGGCTCAACGCCACTGATTTCCGATTCGAATCGAACACGTCGAGAGGAATTCGAAATTCGCCGGTTTGTTCAACGTCGCCTAATATGAAAATGCGGCCTGCGCCGGTGCGCAGAAGGCGGACAGAAAGCGAACAGAAAACGGATAGCGCGATGAAGAAACTGCAAGTGGCGGTCATCGGCCTCGGCAGGCTCGGACAAGCATGTGCCGATGCGCTCGCCGGCGAGGACGACATGACGCTCGCGGGCATCGTACGGCGTCCCGATTCGCTTCGCGCGGTGCCGCAGAGGTTTCGGCGCTTTCCGGTCGCGGAGCATGTGCGCGAACTCCCGCCTGTCGATGTGGCGCTGGTGTGCGTTCCGGCTGATGCCGCGCTGGGCGTGGCACGCGAGCTGATCCAGGCGCATTTCCCCATCGTCGAGTGCGCGCGCCTCGAGGGCGCCACGCTGGAGGCGCATCATGCCGACATCGACGCAGCGGCGAACCATTACCGGATCGCGTCTGTGGTCGGTGCCGGCTGGAGTCCCGGCGTGCTGCCCTTGTTTACCCGCGCCTTCGAAATCCTGATCCCGCGCGGCCACAACCTGTTCCATCGCCATCCCGGCATCAGTCTTCATCACAGCGCGGCGGCCGCGCATATCCCCGGCGTCAAAGGCGCGCTCGCCGGCCAGTTTCGCGCTGCGGATGGCATGCCACAGCAGTATGTCTACGTGGAACTGGCGCGTGGCGCCGACATCGCGGCGGTGCGCGCGGCCATCGCAGCCGATCCGCTGTTTGCGGATGAAGAAACGCAGGTATTCCAGGTGGCCAGCCTGTCCGAACTGGAAGCCGAAGAGGGACAAGGCATGGTGCTCGAAAGGCGTTCGGCACCCGTTTCCGGCGTGCATGAAAGCCTCTTGCTGGAAGCGCGCTTCGAGATCGCCGCATTCGCGGCGCGCGTGATGATCGATGCCGCCCGCCGGATTCCCGTCCTGCCCCACGGCGCGCATCGGTATTCGCTGGGGATCTAGGGCGTGTCATCAATTACTTCGGGAGTGCAAAGTAATTGATGACACGCCCTAGAAAAAGATACCGCGGTCTGCGCTGGCTCAAGCCCGCCCCGGGGCATCGTTCTAATCTAAATGCGGTAGCCCATGCCCATCAACGGGACAAGATCATGAAAATCCCTCTGCATATTACCTTTCTCAATATCCCTCCTTCCGATGCCATCGAGGCGGAAATCCGCAAGCGGGCAGAAAAGCTCGACCACTTCTCCGAACATGTGATGCATTGCCATGTGACTGTCGATGCTGCCGGCAAGCATCATACGCAAGGCCGCATGTTTGAAGTGCGTATCGACCTGACCGTGCCGCAGACGGAGATTGCCATCAGTCATGTCCATCAGCATGAGGATGTATTCGTCGTCATCCGCGACGCGTTCGACGCTGCGGCGCGGAAATTGCAGGATTACGTGCGCGAGCAACGCGGCGATGTGAAAACGCATGAAGAACCACTGCACGGTCACGTCACGAAGCTGTTCGAAGACGGCTATGGATTCATCGAAACGCCGGACGGGCGGGAGTTCTATTTTCACCGCGACAACCTGGTCTATCCCGATTTCAATGCGGTGGCGGTCGGCACCGAAGTGCAGTTCCTGGAGCAAGGTGGCGCGGGCGAAGGCCTGCAAGCCAAGAGGGTGACTGCCGGCCATCATCATATTTCGGGTTAGGAGAGCCGATGAGCACGCAATTCGATCATGTCTCCGTCGCCAAGAAGGGGAACATCTACTTCGACGGCAAATGCATCTCGCACAACGTGATTTTTCCCGACCACACCAGAAAGACGATCGGCGTCATCATGCCCTCCTCGGTCAGCTTTGCGACCGATTCGCCTGAAATCATGGAGATCGTCGAGGGAAAGTGCCGCGCGCGCGTGGGCGAGGAAGGTGACTGGAAGACCTATGAAGGCGGCCAGCGCTTCCGCGTGCCGGGCAACACGCGCTTCGAGCTTGAAGCGCTGGAACCGGTGCATTACGTTTGCCACTTCGTGAACGACTGATACGGCGTGAATGGCCGCCGCATCAAGGTTTCAGGGTGCGTGGCCTTCGATGCGCAGCGTGTCCGCCTCGCGGCGTACAGGCGTTCCCATTTCGCGGCAGAGCGAGCTCATCCAGCCGGCAATGTAGTCGACCTGCGCCCCGCTGGCGCGACGGACCTGGCAGTCCTCGATGAACACCGGATACAGCGTGATGCCGCATAGGGCATCGCGCGTCAGTGCCATTTCCAGCAGCAGTTGATGGTCGTTCCTGAAGTCGGGGTCGACATAGTAATCATCCACCAGGTCGCCCGCCGCGTACATGATCGGGCAGCCCCTATGGATCTCGATTCCCTGGAACACGTGCGCGCTGTGGCCGAACAGGATTTTCCATCCCATCTCGATGGCGGCATGCGCGATCCTGCGAAATTTCTTCGATGGCCGGAACACCATGTTCGGCCCCCAGTGCAAGGACAGGATGGGCCAGTCGACTGATGCGTCGCGCAAGGGCTCAAGCGCCTCGCGCAAGGCGGCCATGACGGCGGATTCATCGTCGAAATCGAGATAGGCCATGCCGGGCCGGTCGCCCCGTGCGGCAAAATCATCCTGATGATCGCAGAATGCCGCCATGCCAAAGCGGATGCCGCCGCAATCGATCGTCACCGGCGACAGAGCTTCGCGCCTGTCTTCACCGGCACCCGCGAAGCGGATGTCACGGCGGCGCAGGAGGCGCAGCGTATCGCGTAATCCTTCGATGCCAAAATCAAGGACGTGGTTGTTGGCGAGGCTGACCAGATCGACCCCGGCCCTGGTCAAGCTCTCGACGGCCTCGGGCGGCGCGCCGAAATAGAATGCCTTGGGCGCGCCCTGCCACTCCTCGGTCGACGCGGTGATGGCGCACTCGAGATTGACCACGGTCAGGTCGGCGCCGCGCATCAGATTGGCGATCGGGCCCAGCGGGTAATCCGGCCCGTAGCGCAGGATGGCGTCCTTGACCAGGCGTCCGAGCATCACGTCACCGCCGAACATGACGCGGATGATGTGGTTCTGCGCTTGGTTCGATTGCATCATGGAATGCAACTCCTTGCGATCGCCGGTGCCGTGCTCCTCTTGAAGCCGCGAGCGCTCATGCCTCTCCGATTCCGGATTCGCGCTCGCTCAATCCGCCCGCAGACGGTGCCTTCCCAGCGCCACCGTCCCCGGCACCTGCACGAATTCCAGGAAGGTATCGGTCACGCGTCGCGCCCGTCGCTCTTCACTACTGTTTCTGAACACGGTTTGCCCCAACAGTTCGGACACGTTGAGCGAGATGCCGGCATACACGTTGCGCGAGCGTCCGTCGCTGCCGGCCGGGCTGGACGAGTAGCCGCGCGTGCCGTAGCCGACCGCGAATTCAAGATAGCGCATCAAGGGCATGTTCTGCAAAGCGGGAATGCCCTTGCCCTTGACGACGAACAGATAGGTTTGCCCGGAATAATCGCCGAACGGATCGAAGCCGCCGCCGTCATCACGCGACGGACGATAGAGAAGACGCAGGTCCACGATACGATCCAGCTCGGGCTTCTTCTCCATCAGCAAGGCCGCGCCGACGCCGGCCGCGTTCATGATCACGTCTTCCTTGCTCAAGCGCCAATTCCGGGAGAATCCATCGAGCACTTCCACCGCCGTGAAGGTGCCCAGGGTCAGCCAGGCGGCTTGCCTGAGCGATTGATCGGGTGTATTGCCGGCCCATGTGAACGCACGGGCGAACAGGCGTGTGCCGGCGTAGTTCATGTAGAAATGACCGAGCTTGTCGGCGCCGCCGCTATAGGTGTTTTGACCAAACCAGCCTTCGCTCACGGTCCGGAAACGGCCGCTGAATCCATCCTGCCACCAATGGGTTTTGCCGTAGATACCGACGGCCAGCGCGTTGGCCACCATGAGGCCGAGAGTGCGCCGTCGCACCTGCTGCGGATCGAGATCATCCGGCTGAGGTTGCGGGTGCACCAAAGGCGTTTCCGCGTCGGAGAAAGGCAGAGCTTGCGCCGATGCCAGCGGCATGCAGAACGCCATCGCCAGGCAGGCGCAAAGGTGTTTCCACCGCTGGAAGAAAATGCATGTTTCCATTCACGTCTGCGCCGCGCGCTGTCCGCGCTCCGCATCGACCGCCGCGAGCATCAGCAAGCCCGCGACGAAATAGCCGCCGGTGATCAGCATCGCCAAACGATGGTCTCCGCGCGACAGCCAGGTCGCCAGCCCATAGGTCAGCGGGCCGACGATCGAGGCCAGTCGCACCGCCATGCCCCACAAGCCGAAAAATTCGGCGCGCCGCAGGTCCGGACTGAGGATGCCGACGAAGGCGCGCGCGGCGGACTGGCTCGCGCCAAGGCAAAGGCCGGCGATATTGGCCGCCAGCCAGAACAGCGCCGGGCCTTGCGCCATCCATGCCAGTGCGACCATCAGGATCCAGCCGACGAGCGTGATCGCGATGGTCGCGACGTGGCCGATGCGGTCCTGCACGTAGCCGAATGCGAACGCGCCGATGGCGGCGGTGATGTTTACCACGATGATCAGCATCACCGTG
Organism: Herbaspirillum sp. ST 5-3; assembly: GCF_004804275.1. GTDB lineage: Bacteria > Pseudomonadota > Gammaproteobacteria > Burkholderiales > Burkholderiaceae_D > Noviherbaspirillum. Next base: position 358,898 of record NZ_STGI01000003.1, on the reverse strand, counting down.
TCCTGCGTGGAAAAGCGCATCGCCTGCTGCGCGTAAATCGCGGCCAGCGCGATGACGGCCTGTATGCCCGACTGATACACCACGATGCAGAGCAGGAAGCGGCGCAGATCGGTGTAATGATGCGTGCGATGCAGTGTCTGCATGAGACGTGCGGCGGTCTGTCGTGCCAGGCCGGCGCCGCTCGCTTGCCATTGGCGCGGCGCGCGTTCGCGCAACAGCAGGAAGGTGGGCAGGCTAGCCGCGCCGAACATGGCGGCAGTGATCAGCATCGTGACAGGTACGTAATGCCAGGCTTGCTGCCCCTGCGCCGCTGCCCAATTGACATAGGCAAGGCAGATGCCGAGCGAGAGCAAGCCGCCGATGTAGCCGAGGCTCCATCCCCAGCCGGACACCTTGCCCTGGCTCTCGCTGCCGGCCAGCTCGGGCAGGAAGGCGGCGACGAGATTTTCGCCGATGCCGTAGAAGAAACTGGACAGCACCAGCATCAGCACGCTCAGCCAGAGTGTGGCCGGCCCGGACAGCGCCAGTGCCGCGGTGGTGGCGACACAGCCGACCGTGGACGCAAGCAAGATGCGCTTCTTGTTGCCGCGCAAGTCGGCATAGGCACCGAGTACCGGTCCGATGACCATCAGCAGCAGGTTGGATACTGCCAGCGCGGCGGTCCATGCCAGCGTCGCCCAGGTCTTGCCGCCGGCAACGACGGCGACGAAATAGGCATTGTAGATGGCGGTGATGACGACAGTGGTATAGCTGGAGTTGGCGAAATCATACATTGCCCAACCCCACACCTCGCGGCGTGAAACGCCGGGCGCCAGGACGCTCCCCGCGCCGGGAACAGCCGTGCTTGTGGTCATGTTGCCATCCGTTCTGTGGAAAGAACAGGATAAGACCGGCAGGTGCCGATGGAAAGCCCGAGCAGAGCGCGTGCTTGATCCATAACAATGATGCGGGTTCGGGAAGTTTTATGGTGAGGCTTGACTGTTTCGACATCGATCCTTGTGAACGATCATCAGATTCACCGCGCCACATCTTCCGCCGAGCAATTGCTGGCGATCGTACAGCAACTCGCTCGCGAAACGCATCCCGAGCAAGCGCCCGAGGTCGGTCTGCACACTTCTTTCGAGCGCGACCTCGGCCTGGACAGCCTGGCACGCGTGGAGCTGATGCAGCGCGTGGGAAAAGCTTTCGGTGTCGAATTGCCGAGCGAGGCGCTGGGGCAGGCCGACACGCCGCGCGAGCTGTTGCACTGGCTGGGACAGGCAGCACCGGAGCAGACGCCTGAGCTTGCCCCTGCGCTGACCGGTTCGCGGACGCCTGGCGTGCCCACCGACGCGCAAAGCCTGGTCGATGTGCTGGAATGGCACGCCGAGCGCCAGCCGTACGAGGTCCACATCCTGCTGCACGACGAACAGCACCAGGAACACCCCATCAGCTACCGCGAGCTGCTGGATGAAGCGCGCGGCATTGCGGCCGGCCTGCAGGCGCAAGGCTTGCAGCCGAAGCAAACCGTTGCACTGATGCTCCCCACCGGCCGCGATTACCTCGCCTGTTTTTTCGGCGTGATGATTGCCGGCGGCATACCGGTGCCGATCTACCCGCCCGCGCGCATGGCGCAGATCGAAGACCATCTGCAGCGCCACGCACGCATCCTGTCCAATGCCGAGGCGGTGCTGATCATCACGTTCAAGCAGGCAAAACAGGTCGCTCTCATGCTGCAGGCGGCCGTGCCGAGCCTGGCGGCAATCGTCACGCCCTCCGATCTGCATGCCCCGCCCGCGCCGCCGCGTTACCGGCCGCAGGCCGGCGATATCGCCTTCCTGCAGTACACCTCGGGCAGCACCGGCGACCCCAAGGGCGTGGTGCTGACGCATGCCAACCTGCTGGCCAACATCCGCGCGCTGGGGCAGGCGACGCAGGCCGGGCCGGACGACGTGTTCGTGTCCTGGCTGCCGCTCTACCATGACATGGGCCTGATCGGCGCCTGGTTCGGCACGATGTACCACGGCATCCCGCTGGTGCTGATGTCGCCGCTCGCCTTTCTCGCGCGGCCCGCGCTCTGGCTGCAGACGATCACGCGCCACCACGGCACGATTTCCGCCGCACCTAATTTTGCGTATGAATTGTGCGTGCGGCATATCAGCGACGCCACGCTTGCCGAACTCGATCTGTCGCGCTGGCGGCTGGCGCTCAACGGCGCGGAGCCGGTCAGCCCCGCCACGCTGGAATCCTTCGCAACGCGTTTTGCCCGGTGCGGCTTGCGCCGCCAGGCGCTCACGCCGGTCTACGGTCTGGCAGAATCGTCGGTCGGGCTCGCCTTCCCGCCGCTGGAGCGCGGGCCGCGCATCGACGTCATTGCGCGCGATGCGTTTACCCGCGAGGGCAAGGCCGTGCCGGGCAGCGGCGCGGATGCCTTGTCCATCCCTTCCTGCGGCCGCGCGCTGCACGGCCAGGAGATCCGCATCGTCGACGACGCGGAAGTTGAATTGCCCGAACGCTGCGTCGGCCGCCTGGAGTTCCGGGGCAGCTCCGCCACCTCCGGCTACTATCGCAATCCCGAGGGCACGAGCAAGCTGTTTCGCGGCGATTGGCTCGACTCCGGCGATTTCGCCTACATGGCCGAGGGCGAGGTCTATGTCACCGGGCGGGTGAAGGACCTCATCAAGCGCGGCGGACGCAACCTCTATCCCTACGACCTGGAACAGGCGGCAGGCAATGTGCCGGGCATACGCAAGGGCTGCGTGGCGGTCTTCGCCAGCCCGGATCCCGCCACCGGCAGCGAACGGCTGGTGATCATGGCCGAAACCCGCGAACGCGACGAAGCCGCTCGCTCAAAACTGCGCCAGGCGCTCAATCAGACCGCGGTCGATGTCATCGGCATGCCGGCCGACGACATCGTCCTCGTGCCGCCGCATGCCGTGCTCAAGACGTCCAGCGGCAAGATCCGGCGCCTGGCCAGCAGGGATGCCTACGAGCATGGCAAGGCGGAACAGCCGTCCGCCCTGCCTCGCCTGCGCACAGCCCGCTTCGCCGCGAGCGCCGTGCTGGCGGACCTCCGGGTCGCCGCAAGGCGCGCAAGTGCATGGGCATATGGCGTGTACATGTGGCTGGTGCTTGCGGTGCTCGCGCTGCCCGTCGGCGGATTGATCCTGCTGTTGCAGAGCCCCGCGCAAGGGCGGCGCATTGCCCGCTTTGCGGCGCGCTTGCTGTTCCGCCTTGCCGCCGTACCGCTGTCGGCCAAGGGCATCGAGCACTTGCCGCGCGAGCCGCATGTGCTGCTGGTCAATCACTCCAGCTATCTCGACGCCATTGCACTCACCGCGCTGCTGCCCGCCGTGCCCGGGTATGCGTTCGCGGCAAAGCGTGAATTCGCCGGCCAGCCCGTGATGCGCAGCCTGATGACCGGACTCGGCGCACTGTTCGTCGAACGCTTCGATGCGCGACGCGGAGCGGAAGATGTGGAGCGGATGGCCGAGGCCTTGCGCGGCGGCCAGAGCGTGGTGGTTTTCCCCGAGGGGACATTCACTCGGGAAGCCGGCCTGAAACCCTTTCACTCCGGCGCCTTCCTCGCGGCAGCCAAGGCCGCCGCACCGCTCGTGGTTGCCGGCCTGCGCGGCACACGGACGGGCTTGCGTGCCGACACCTGGTTGCCGCGCCGCACCCGCATCGGCTTCGAACTGGGACCGGTGCTGGCGCCACCGGGCCGTGAGTGGGCTGCCGCCGTGCAATCCAGCACGCAAGCGCGCGTGGCAATGGCGCAACTCTGCGGCGAATTTGCTGCCATCGGCTGAGTTTTCCGTAGCGCATGGAGGCGAGCCAGTTGTTGCGGAGCGGTTTGAGAAGGCGCAAACCTGCCCCGCCCTGCGCTGCTAACGTGGGAGGACGAACCATCCGTACGAGGAGACGGCACCATGCAAACCTTCATCCTGCTGACGCGACTTTCTCCCGAGGCATTGAAATCGCCGACTTCCATGGAAGACTTTGAAAAACGTGCCGTCCAGCACATCGAGCAGGAGTGTCCGGACGTGAAGTGGCTGCAGAGCTACGCACTGCTGGGGCCGTACGATTACCTCGACATTTTCACCGCGCCGGACATGAATGCCGCGCTCAAGGTGTCGGCCATGATCCGCACCTTCGGCCGCGCGCACTCGGAAATCTGGGGTGCGACCGACTGGAACAACTTCAAGAGCATCCTGCACTCGCTGCCGGCACATTGAACCGGCAAGCAGTGGTCTGAAAATGCGTCAGTGGCCACGCTGCCGACGCTTCCAGAGCTGGGATTCATGGCGCACGAGCGCGGCTTCGAAGGCGGCGAAATCCTTCGATTTCATTCCGTCCGATCGCCATGCGCTCTCCAGGCCCTGCAGAATGCGCGCCGGGTCCTTGGCGGCGGCATGAATGAAGCCGAGTGCCCTGGCCGCCCGTATCGCACGTTCCGAAGGAAGCGGTTTTGCCTGCGGCCAGATACCGCGCATTTCACGCAGGAAGATATTCACCGTGACGGGGCCGATCCCCTTGCCGAGCGCCATGAGGCGTTGCTCCAGGTCGGCCTCGTCGCGCGCGTCCTCATGCAGCGCATTCAGATCGCCCTGGTACTGCTCCTGCAAGGTCTGGCTGAGGTCCAGCAGCTTGGTCGCCGTCTTGAAGTCGTAGCGGGTATAGCCGCCGCGATCGAGCAGTTCGACCAGCTTGTCCCATCCCGCGTCGAGCATCCGGCTTGGCGAAAGAACGCCGGCCTGCTGGAATTCGCGATGCGTCCTCATGGCGAGCGATTCGGAAATTCGCGCGCCGAACAAGACCGCCGCGATGAACCATTTGAAGACTTCTCCCGAGTCATGACGATGCAGGTCGATGCCCAGCTCTTCGGCGTAGGTGCCGCCGACTTGTTCGACCAGTTGCGACGGGCGCATTCGCTCATGCCCGGCAGCGTGATGGCGTTCAGGGCGCGCACCCTGCCCGGCATGTGCAGGAAGCTGCCTGACCATGCCTATCCCTTGATGCACACCCGCGGTTCGAGCCGCGCGACGATGCGCGCCAGCCCTGCCTTGTCGGCAGCGTCCACCACCTCGGTCACATCCTTGTAGGCTTCCGGCGCTTCCTCCGCAACGCCACGCATGGAAGGGCTGCGTATCAGGATGCCGCGATGCGCGAGCGAATCGGTGACTTGCCTGCCGCCATAGCGCCGCAGTGCCTCATGCCGGCTCATGCTGCGGCCCGCACCGTGGCAGGCGGAGCCGAACGAGAGCTGCATCGAGCGGCTGGTTCCCGCCAGCACATAGGACGCCGTTCCCATGCTGCCGCCGATCAGCACCGGCTGGCCGTAAGGCCGCAGCTGTGCAGGCAGCGATGAATGATCGGGCCCGAATGCACGGGTGGCTCCCTTGCGATGGACGAACAGCTTGCGCATCCGGCCGTCGATTTCATGCTCTTCCACCTTGCACGTGTTATGCGATACGTCGTACAACAGTTCCAGGCTGGCCTGCGGGAAGAACCGGGTGAACACTTCGCGCGTGAGGTGGGTCAGAATCTGCCGATTGGCCAGCGCACAATTGATTGCGGCGCGCATCGCACCGAGGTAGCGTTGACCGAGTTCGGACCGGATCGGCGCGCAGGCCAGTTCGCGGTCCGGCAGGGACATCCCGTGCTGCATGGCGACCCAGGCCATGTCGCGCAGGAATTCCGTTCCGATCTGATGCCCCAGCCCGCGCGAGCCACAGTGCACGCTGACGACGATGTCCCCGACATGCAGACCGTATCCTTCGGCAATCGCCTCGTCGACAAGCGCGCTGACACGCTGCACTTCGAGATAATGGTTGCCGGAACCCAGCGTGCCCATTTCATCGCGCTGGCGGTGTTTTGCCGCATCCGATACGAGGTCGGGGTCGGCGCCTTCCATGCGCCCGGACTCCTCGGTCACGTTCAAGTCGTCGAGCGTGCCGTAACCTCGCGCGACCGCCCAGCGCGCCCCATCCAGGAGCATCCGGTCCATTTCCTCCGGACTGAGGCGCAATGCCCCGTGACTGCCGACACCGGCCGGAATCGCATGGAACAAGGCGGAAGCCAGCTCGAGCTTGTGCGACTCCAGATCCTCGTCCTTCAGCCCCGTCTTCAGCAAGCGCACGCCGCAGGAGATATCGAAGCCGACGCCGCCGGCCGACACCACGCCGCCCTGGTCGGGATCGAAGGCTGCCACGCCGCCGATGGGAAAGCCGTAGCCCCAATGCGCGTCCGGCATCGCATAGGCGGCCTTCACGATGCCGGGCAGCATCGCGACGTTGCAGATCTGCTCGCGGACCTTTTCGTCCATGGCCTGCATCAGTTGTTCGGTTGCGAAAATGATCGCGGGGACATGCATGCCACCCTGCGGCGGCATTTCCCAGGTCATTTCCGATTGGCGAATGAAATGTGAGGTGTCCATGCTATACATCCACCACGCATTGCGCGGTCCAGATGCCGTTGTCCGACCGTTTCACCTTCAGTTCGGTCAAGGTCGCGCCCTTGGGCTCCACGGCGGGGCAATGACGGGCGACATCGACCGGTTCTCCCCACACGCTGGCATGCAGCGTGGCGCCGTCCTGCGCCAGATGAAAGCGGCCAAACAGCATGCCGCGCGTGGCCATTTCGTAAATCAGTGCATTGATCCAATCGAGGAAGAGAAATTCGTCATCGTCGCTGCTGCAACGGATCTCGATGCCATGCACGGCCCTGACCTTTTCCGGTTCGGTCACCACCGCGGTCAAGGCCAGCGCCGCCTGCTCGAATGCCTGCAGCTTGCTGCCGCCGGTTCCGCGGATGCCGATATCGGCACCGTGGTGGAAATGTTCCCATCTTGCGGCTGCGGAACCATCGTGCAACATGGCGTCCCCATTCTGTGGCCGGACACGGCCGGAGAGCGTCAACAGACAAACTCAGCTTAGGCGCGCAAACCCTCCAGACATTGAGATCCATCAAGCCGGGGGGCCATGGTCCGTAAGCCGAAGTTCATCAAGGCAAGAGCCGCTTCCGGGAATTGAATGATCTGGCGCAATGATCGCCGCGCCGGGCGATCTACGATGGTAAATGCCAGCGATCGGAGTGTCTTTGCAGCAAGCGCATTCCGGAATCGCAGGAAAAAAGCGTCGCCAGGAATACCCGGCAAGGGAGTCGATACCGGGCACCAGCGAACCGAACAAGGCGCCCGTGGCCAGACGGTCGTCGTCACCTGTCCGACAAGAAAAATGACAACCGCCATCGCCTTGCCAGCACACCAGCTCTATCAGGCCTGCGACCCCGAGCAGTTCCGCTTCCGCAGCACGGAAGAACTCGAGGATCTGGGCGAAATGATCGGCCAGTTGCGCGCCATGGATGCGGTGCGCTTCGGCGCCGGCATCCGCCACGAAGGCTACAACATTTTCGCGCTCGGGCCTTCCGGTCTGGGCAAGCGCACCATGGTGCACCGGTTCCTGGAAAAGAAGGCCAGCAGCGAACCCGGCCCGGACGACTGGTGCTACGTCAACAACTTTGCGCAGCCGCACATGCCGCGCTCGCTTTGCCTGCCGGCCGGCCGGGGCACGGAATTGCGCATACAGATGGAGCAACTGGTCGATTACCTGCAATCGGCCATCCCGGCCCTGTTCGAAAGCGACGAGTACCGCGACAAGATCGGCGCCATCCAGGAAGAATTCAGCAAGCAGCAGGAAGTGGCCCTGGGCGAACTCGAAAACGAGGCCCATCAACAGGAGGTGGTGCTGCTGCGCACGCCCGGCGGCTTTGCATTCGCCCCGACCCATTTCCACGAGATCATGCCGCCGGAGGAATACGACAAATTGCCGGAGGAGGAAAGAAAACAGATCGAGGAGAAAATCGCCGGACTGCAGGAACGCCTGGAAAAAATCCTGCGCCGCCTGCCGCAATGGCACAAGGAACGCAGCGAGCGCGTCAAGCAGCTCAATCGCGACACCATCCTGTCCGCCGTCGAGCATGCCATGAACGAAGTGCGCGCCGTCTTTCACGACTTGCCGCAGGTGCTGTCCTACCTGGATATCGTGCAGCTCGACGTGATCGAGCATGCCGACGACTTCCGCAGGCAGGAAGAACCCTCGAACGCCGGCGTCGCCGTCCTCATGATGCACGAGGATTTTCATCGCTATCAGGTGAATGTACTGGTGACCAACGGCATGCATTCCGGTGCGCCAATCGTCAGCGAAGACAATCCGACCTACAGCAACCTGGTGGGACGGGTCGAACACCTGTCCCAGCTCGGCGCGCTGGTCACCGATTTCACCCTGATCAAGCCGGGCGCGCTGCATCGCGCCAATGGCGGCTATCTGTTGCTGGATGTGCGCAAGGTGCTGATGCAGCCCTTCGCCTGGGAGGGCTTGAAGCGGGCGCTGAAATCGCGCGAGATCCATATCGAGTCGCTGGGCCAGGCCTACAGCCTGGTCAGCACCGTGTCGCTGGAACCGGAACCTATTCCGCTCAATGCCAAGGTGGTCCTGTTCGGCGATCGCATGTTCTATTATCTGCTGCAGGAATACGACCCGGAATTCGGCGAGCTGTTCAAGGTGGCGGCGGACTTCGAGGACCGTATCGAGCGCAACGCCGACACGCACATGCTCTATGCGCGCATGATTTCCACGCTGGTGCGCCAGGAATCCCTGCTTCCCTTCGAGCGCGCCGCAGTGGCCAGGATTATCGAGCATGGCGCGCGGCTGGTCGGCGATGGCGAGCGGCTGTCCACCCACATGGGCAGCGTCAAGGACTTGCTGCGCGAATCCGATTACTGGGCGCGCGAAGAAGGCCGGAACATGGTCCTGCGCGCCGACGTGCAGCGCTCGATCGACACCCAGATCGTCCGGCAGGCCCGCTTGCGTGATCGGCTGCATGAGGAAATCCTGCGCAACACCCTGATGATCAGCACCGACGGCGCGGTGGCCGGGCAGATCAACGGACTGTCGGTGATCGAACTCGGCGGTTTCGCCTTCGCGCAGCCGACCCGCATTACCGCGACGACGCGGCTGGGTGAAGGTGAACTGATCAACATCGAGCGCGAGGTCAAGCTGTCCGGCGCGATCCACTCCAAGGGCGTGCTGATCCTGTCGTCTTTCCTCGCCGCGCGCTACGCCAGGAACCAGCCGATGGCCTTGTCGGCCAGCCTGGTGTTCGAACAGTCCTACGGCATGATCGACGGCGACAGCGCCTCCATGGCGGAACTGTGCGCGCTGCTGTCCAATCTCGCCGGCCTGCCGATCAGCCAGTCGCTGGCGATAACCGGCTCGGTCAACCAGCTCGGGCAGGCACAGGCCATTGGCGCGGTCAACGAAAAGATCGAGGGCTTCTTCGACATCTGCGCGGCGCGCGGCCTGAACGGCGAGCATGGCGTACTGATCCCGGCCGCCAACGTCAAGCACCTGATGCTGCGCCATGATGTGGTGGCGGCGGTCGAGGCAGGACAGTTCAGCATCCATGCGTATGAGAATGTCGATCAGGCCGTTTCCATCCTGACAGGCGTGCCCGCCGGCGCTGCCGGTCCCGGCGGCTATCCGGAAGGAAGCGTCAACTACCGGGTGGCGCTCAGGGTGACCGAGTTGACCGAACTGATGCAATCGTTCTCACGTCGGCCAGGAAACGGCTCGCGGGAAAGGAAATCGGGCAAGGGCGAATGAAACGGCCCTTGTATGCGCGATGGCTTGCAATCGTCTGGGAGCATGGCTCTGGAGCGTAAGCCAATCCCGGCCATGCGACTTCTCCAGCTCAACGCGACACTGCCTTGCGCACCATGGAGTAGAACGCTCGCTCCGGCAGCACCCGCCGCAGGGCGAGAATGCTTGCGGAGTTGGGCGAATAGCGCATGCGTGCCGACTCGTCGGTGGCCGCGCGGAAGATCGCTTGCGCGACAAGCTCCGGTCCCGGAGCGGTGTAACCGGCTTTCTGCATGTTGGGCATCGTGCCTTCAACGTAGCCGTCATAGGCGGTCAGGCCCGGCTTCGACATGAGATCCATCGAGCGGTCGTAGAAATCGGTCCTGATCGGCCCCGGTTCGATGATCTTGACCCGTACGCCGAAGGGTTCGAGCTCATACTGCAAGGATTCGGTAAATCCCTCCACGGCCCATTTGGTGGCGTGGTACACGCTGTAGAGCGGAAAGGTGATCCGGCCACCCATCGATGCGACGTTGATGATGGTGCCGCCGCGCCGGTCGCGCATGTGCGGAATGACTTCGCGGCACACATTCATGAGGCCGAACACGTTGGTCTGGAACTGGCGCTCGACCTGCTCGGGTGTGGAGGCTTCGAAAGGTCCGACGAGGCCATAACCGGCATTGTTGACGACCGCATCGACGCGGCCGAAGCGATTCAGCGCGCCGTCAACCGCGCCGCGAATCGATCCGGTGTCGGTGACATCCAGGCGGGCTGCCATGAAGCCGGCGCCGGACGGTGCCCAATCCGCTTCCTCCGGCTTGCGCATGGTGGCGACCACCTGCCAGCCTGCGGTGTGGAACTTCAGGGCGCTGGCTTTTCCGATGCCGCTGGATGCACCGGTAATCAAAACGGTTTTCCTCATCACTGCTCCTTATAATCAAACGTTTAAACATATCGACCTATTGGTCAAATTTTTTGCCGGCACAAGGCCGGCAAGCCGGATCCCGCGTTCATGCCACCGCGTGAACGCAGGAATTCAATTCAAACGCACGACTGCTCTGCCTGCATGACGAGCTGCTTGAGCTGCAGCAGTCCCTCGTCGAGCGTCAGGGAATAATAATTTTCGCGCGACTCGCTTTCCACCTTCACCAAGCCGGCCTGGCGCAGCACTTTCAGGTGATGCGAGATCGCCGGCCGCGACAAGGGCATTCTTTCGGTGATCGCGGACACGTTCAGCCGCTCGCTCTCGGCCAGCAGCATGATGATGTCCTGTCGTTGCTTGTCGCCCAGCGCATGGAAAAGCGGTGCGCAAAGCCGGAAACTTTGCAGAACGTCGTCGAGCGTCGGCGCTTTCTCTTTACTCATCTAAAATCAATGCGTTTAAACATATAAACATATTAATGACAAAAGGAGAAGCAGGCAAGCGCTATTTTTCCCATCCGATGTTGCCGTCCGGCCACCGGCATCAACCCTTCGCCTGCAGATAATCGAGCAGCTCATCCAGCGTTCGCAATTTCGCGTAATCCGCTTCCGGAATCTCCACCTTGAGCTCGCGGTGCAAGCCGATCAGGAAATTGAGCCAGTCCATCGAGTCGAGGTCGACCTGCTCGCGCAAGGGCTGCGCCGCGACCAGCTCGCCTTCGTCCACTTCCGGCGCAATCGATCTCAGCGTGGCCATCACGACGGCGAGGAGTTCCTGTCGATTCATCGTCTGCCTTTCAGAGTTGTTCCGGCCGCTGCAGCCACTCGCGCACTTCCGCCAGGAACAGCGCGCCGTAGTGGCCGTCCGACACGCGATGATCGGCGGCGAGACTTGCGGTCATCGCCGGCATCGTACAGAGCATGCCGTCGACGGCCCACGGCATTTCCCGGATACGGCCGAAGCCGACCAGCGCCACCTGCGGCGGATAGATGACCCCGAAAACCGTTTCCACACCTTGTTCGCCGAGATTGGTCACGGTGATGGTCGGATCAGTCATCTCGGAACTGCGCAGCGACCCGGCGCGGGCGCGCTTGACCAGGTCGGTGAGATCGACCATCAACTGGTCCAGGCTTTTTTCCGACACGTCATGGATCGCCGGTGCAATCAGGCCTCCCTGGCGCAGCGAAACCGCCACCCCGATGTGGATAGCCGCGGATGGACGATGCACGCCGTCGAGGTAGAAGCCGTTCATGTCGGGATACTTTTTCAGCGCCAGCGCGACCGCCTTCAGTTGCAGGCATGCCATCAGCAGGCGCTCGGTGATGCTGCGTTTTTCATTGGCGGCCGTGAGCCAGCCCTGCGCGCGGCGCATGGGCACGGTTTCGCCCAGGTAGTAGTGCGGAATCTCCCGCTTGGAACGGCTCATGGCGGCGGCGATGGCCTTGCGCATCTCGGCATGCTTGTCCGCCTGCGCGGCTGGCGGCTTCGCTTCGAGCCGTTGCACGTCCTGCAGGGTTACCGCGCCATCCGGGCCCGTGCCGACCACGCTGTCGATGTCGATGCCATGATCCTCCGCATGCTTGCGTGCGGCGGGAGAGATCCTGCGGCGTGCCGAGACCGGCTGGCGTGGCGCAGCCGGTTCGCCGTGAACGGCGACAGGCATGGCAGGCACTTCCGGCGCACGTATCGACCGTTCTGACCGTTCCGTCCGCTTTGCCGTTTCCGGAGATTCGCCGGCTTCCAGCAAGGTCGCGAGCACGGCACCGACGGGCAAAGTTTCGCCGGGCTGCGCGAGCAGCTCGAACACGCTGCCCTCCTGCCAGCTTTCCACATCGACCGCCGCTTTCGAGGTATCGACCACGGCGACCACCTGCCCGCGCCGGATTGTGTCGCCGGGCGCAATCTTCCACTGGAGCAGCTTCCCCTCGTCGACATCGGCGCCGAGAAATGGCAGCTTGAACTCGATCATGTCTTGCCCATCAGTTGTTTCGCGACGGCCGCGATCGTGTGCGGCTGCGGCAAGGCGGCTTCTTCCATGTGGCGGGCATAGGGAATCGGCACTTCCGCGCTGCATACGCGCGCCAGCGGCGCATCGAGGTCGTAAAAGGCATGCTCCATGATGCAGGCCATGATTTCCGCCGACAGGCTGCCGGTTTTCCATCCCTCGTCAACCACGACGGCGCGATGCGTCTTGCGCACCGAGGCAGCGATGCTTTCAATGTCCAGCGGCCGCAGCACGCGCAGGTCGATCACTTCCGCGTCGATGCCTTCCTCGGCCAGCCTTTGTGCGGCATCCATTGCCTTGGGCAGGCATCCGCCATAGGCAAACAGGCTGAGGTCGGCGCCCTTGCGCCGCACGGCGGCGAAGCGGATGTCGCATGCCGCCGCCGGATCGATGTCGTCCTCCATGTTGTAGAGCTGCGCATGTTCGAAAATGATGACCGGGTCGGGATCGGCCAGCGCGGGCGCGAGCATGCCGCGCGCATCGGCGACCGTGGCCGGCGCAAGCACCCGGATGCCGGGGATGTGCGCATACCAGCCCTCCAGGCTGTGCGAGTGCTGCGCGGCCACCTGCCGCCCCGCGCCGGTCGCCATCCGGATCACGATCGGCACGTTGAACTGTCCGCCCGACATGTGACGCATGGCTGCCGCCGTGTTGACGATCTGATCCAGCGCCAGCAGGCTGAAGTTGACCGTCATGACTTCCACGATGGGTCGCATGCCGCCCAGAGCCGCGCCGATGCCGGCGCCGACGAATCCCAGTTCGGACAGCGGCGTGTCGCGTATGCGTTCCGGCCCGAATTCCTCGATGAAGCCTTTCGAGACGGCATACGTGCCGCCGTACTTGCCGACATCTTCGCCCATCAGGAACACGCGCGGATCGGTGGTCAGCGCTTCGCGCATCGCCTGCCGCAATGCCTCGCGATAGCTCATTTTCATGGCTGCGCCTCCGGGGCCACCACATCCTTCATCAGCGCTTCGACGGGTTCCCATTCCGAGGCTTCGGCGAAGGCGACGGCCGCCTGCACTTCCTGTTCGGCCTGCGCATCGATAGCCAGGAATTCCGCTTCAGTCAGTTTTCCCTCTTCCTTCAGGCGAGCGGAAAACGTGTGAATCGGTCCGCGCTTTTTCCACTCTTCGATTTCCGCCTTGTCCCGATACAGGTCGGGATCGAACATCGAGTGCGGACGGAAGCGGTAAGTCTGGAATTCGACGAAGAAGGGGCCTTCCCCGGCGCGCACATGTTGCGCCGCCTGCTTCGTCGCTTCGTGCACCGCGAGCACGTCCATGCCATCCACCTTCATGACGGGAATCTTGTAACTGGCCGCCTTGATGCACAGATCGGTTTGCGATTCGGAGCGCGCCAGCGCCGTGCCCATCGCATAGAAGTTGTTCTCGCACAGAAAAAGCACCGGCAAGCGCCACAAGGCGGCGAGATTCATCGATTCGTGGAAGGCGCCCTCCGCGACGGCGCCCTCGCCGAAGAAGCAGGCATTCACGCGCCGGATATCCTGCATCTTGTCAGCCAGCGCCAAACCGACGGCCAGCGGCAGTCCGCCGCCGACGATGGCATTGCCGCCGAAGAAGCGCGTGGCGCGATCGAACAGATGCATGGAGCCGCCGCGCCCGCGCGAGCATCCATCCCGCTTGCCGAACATTTCGGCCATGATCGCGTTCATGGGCACGCCGCGCACCAGCGCGTGGCCGTGTTCGCGATAGGTTGCGACGATATTGTCCTGCGCATCGAGTGCGTGCAGCGCGCCGACAGCGACCGCTTCCTCCCCGATGTACAGGTGCAGGAAGCCGCGGATTTGCCCACTGCCGTACAGCTCCGCCGATTTCTCTTCCATGCGCCGGATGCGCAGCATGTCGGTCAGGAAGGATAATGACGTGGACTTGTCGGCGGCGTTCATGATTGTCCCTCCAGCGTGGAGGTGTCGCCTTCCGGCAAGCCGAGCTCGCGCGCCTTCAACAGCCTGCGCATGATCTTTCCGCTGCGCGTGCGCGGCAGCGTCGGGAGGAAGTCGATTTCTTTCGGCGCCACCGCGGCGCCCAGGCGCTTGCGTGCGTGGCCCAGCAATTCCATGCGCAAGGATTCGGATGCCGCGTAACCGCTCTTGAGCGACACGAAGGCCTTCACCATTTCGCCCACGGTTTCATCCGGCTTGCCGATCACTCCGGCTTCGGCGACAGCGGGGTGTTCCATCAGCGCGCTTTCCACTTCGAATGGCCCGATCAGGTGGCCGGAGGATTTGATCACATCGTCGGTGCGGCCGATGAACCAGAAATAGCCGTCCGCGTCGCGCTTGGCGAGATCGCCCGTCAGATAAAGATCGCCGGCGAAGGATTTGCGATAGCGCTCTTCGTTGTTGAGGTAGCCGCGAAACATGGACGGCCAGCCGCGCCGCAGCGCCAGTTCACCCTCGGTATCCGGTTCCTCGACGATGCGCACCTGTCCCTGTTCATCCCGAGCGACGATGAAGGCATCGATCCCCGGCAGGGGCCGTCCCATCGAACCGGGCCTGATGTCGAAGGCCGGCGTGTTGGCGATCATGATGCCGCCGGTCTCGGTCTGCCACCAGTTATCGTGGATGGGCAAGCCCAGCGCTTCCTTGCCCCACCAGACCGCTTCCGGATTGAGCGGCTCGCCCACGCTGGCGACGAAGCGCAGATTCGGGAACGCGTATTTCCGCGCCACTTCTTCGCCGGCTTTCATCAGCATGCGAATGGCCGTCGGCGCGGTGTACCAGACTGTGACCTTCTGCTCCTGCAGAATGCGATACCAGCGGTCCGCGTCGAACTCGGCTTCGTCCACGATGGACGTCACGCCATGCAGCAGCGGCGCGATGATGCCGTAGGAGGTGCCGGTCACCCATCCCGGATCGGCGGTGCACCAGTAAATGTCGTCCGGATGCAGGTCGAGCGCGTATCTGCCGGTGGCCCAGTGCGTGACGGCCGCGCCGTGCACATGCACCGCACCCTTGGGCGTGCCGGTGGTACCGCTGGTGAAATGCAGCAGCGCCATGTCTTCGGGCCGGGTTGGCACGACGTCGAATGCGTCGCTCGATTCCGCGAGCAGGCGCGCCAGGTTCAGCGTTCCGGGGATGTCGGCTGCCTGCGCGCCCTGCTCCTGCACCAGCAGCACATGCTGCAAACCGGGCAGGCTGCCGCGTATCTTTTCGATCTTGCGGCGATAGAGCTGCTCGGTCGTCACCAGCACCTTTGCTTCGCCCAGCGTCATGCGCGTGGCGATCGGTTCCGGGCCGAACGCGGAAAACAGCGGGCAGGCCACCGTGCCATTCTTCAGGCTGCCCAGCACGGCGACATACAGCTCGGGAATGCGGCCCGACAGCACGAACAGACGATCGCCCTTGCCGATGCCGAGGCCGCGCAGAAGACTGGCGAAGCGGTTGGTAAGTGCGGCGAGTTCGCGATAGGTGATGACGCGATCCGCGTCCGCACCGAGGAAGCGAAAGGCAATGCGATCGCCCTTGTCCGGCACATGTCGATCAACGGCTTCGAACGCCATGTTGAGGCCGCCGCCCGGCATGCCGGCGAGTTCCCGCCGCGCATTTTCCCAGGAGAATTCATTGCGGGTTTCAGCGTAATCCACCCAATTCGGCGCTACATGAAAATCGGATGCGGTCTTGCGAATGACGGAAGTGCGTGGCATGACGATCCTTCCTCTTCTGCAGTCAGCAATCCATTGTCCTGCGCGGGTGGGAGGTGGGCTATTGATCGGCATCAAAGGGGTGGCGAACGGGCGGATGACGAGGCGCATACCCTGATAAGGGGATGGAATTTCCCTCACTGCAGCCTTATCGGAAATTGTTTTGTGCTTTTGGAGTCATATCCATATTCCCGCCCGAGGATCGTCCCATGGATATGCCTCAAACCGCTGCCACCGGCAACGCGGCCTTTATCCTCACCCGTTCCCGCTTCGACGCCGTGCTGTTCGACCTCGATGGCGTGGTCACCAAGACCGCCACCGTGCATGCCCGCGCATGGAAAGCCATGTTCGACGACTTCCTGCGGGAATGGTCGAAACAGAACGGCCGTGAGCAACCGCCCTTCGACATCGTGCAGGACTATGCGCGTTTCGTCGACGGCCTGCCACGTCATGAAGGAATACGCCGTTTCCTTGCATCGCGGGATATTGTGTTGCCGCAAGGCGATGCTTTCGATCCGCCGGAAGTGCATACCATGTCCGGCCTCGGCAAGCGAAAGAACGCCCTGCTCCTTGATGTAATCCATCGCGACGGCGTCGAGGTTTACGCGTCGACCGTCGCACTGATCCGCGCCTTGCGGCGTGATGGTTTCCGCATCGCGGTGGTTTCCTCCAGCGCCAATTGCCGCGAATTCCTCGCGGCCGCCGGCGTGCTCGACCTGTTCGACGCTCGTGTCGACGGTCTTGATCTGGTGCGGGGCGAATTGCGCGGAAAACCGGCGCCCGACACCTTTCTTGAAGCCGCGCACCGCCTGGGCGTCGAGGCATCGCGCGCGGTGGTGGTGGAGGATGCCAGCGCCGGCGTCGAGGCCGGTCGTGCGGGCGGCTTCGGCGCGGTGATCGGCGTCGACCGCCTCGGCCGGCCGGACGCACTGGCGCGTGCCGGCGCGACGGTGGTAGTCAGCGATTTGTCACTGATTGCGGAAAGCACCGAATGAACGAGGACACGATGATGGATTCGAGCGAATGCCTTTCCTCTCCGTTCGCCCCCACGACCGATCCCTTGTGGCTCATGATCGACGATGAATTCACGCCCACGCGCGAGCATGAGTTCGAGGCGCTGTTTTCCGTTGCCAACGGCTATCTCGGCAGCCGCGGGTCCTTGCCCTTCGGCACCTCACTATCGGCGCCCATGGTATTTATCGCCGGTGTATTCGACCTCGTGCCGCCATCCACCCTGCCCGAGATGGTTGCCGCGCCGGGCTGGACGCTGCTGTCGCAGGCAACCGGCCCCAACCGCCTTGCAACCGAAAGTCTTGCGCTGCTCGGACACCGCCGCATGCTCGACATGCGACAAGGCATCTTTCGGCGCGAGTTCCGTTTCAGCGACAAGGAGGGCCGCGTCATTCATGTCCGCTTCCTGCGCCTGGCCTCGCTGGCGGACCGGCACATCCTGCTGCAAAGCTCGCTGTGCACCGCGGAAACCTATTCGGGGCCATTGGCGATTCGCTCCGGCTTTGTCCAGTCGCCCGGTTCCGCCACACAGACCTTTTCCTCGAGCACGACTTGCAGGGAGTCCCCTTCCGGACCGGTGCAGATCCTCGCAGGGCGCACCCACGCCGGCACGACCATCGCACTCGCGGTGGCCGCCCGGCTCAATGCCGCGACGGCCAGCGAGCATGCGCCGCGCATCAACATCAGCAGCACGGCCGGCGCGATGGACAATGTGATGCAGATGGAAGTCGAAGCGGGAAAGGCCTACCAGTACGACTGGCTGGAAGCCTGCCATACCTCGCGCGACAATCCGCATCCGGAACAAGCCGCCGTCGCGCAGCTGGAACGCCTGCTCGCGGAAGGCGTCACGCCGGCCATCCGCCGCCATGTCGAAGCGTGGGCGAGACGCTGGCAGGCGGCCGATGTGGAGATCGAGGGCGACGTGGAGGCGCAGCGCGCGATCCGCTTTGCCTGCTATCACCTGATATCCGCCGTCAATCCCGCCGACGAACGCGTCTCCATCGGCGCGCGCGGCCTGAGCGGGAGCGGCTACAAGGGACACGTCTTCTGGGATACCGAAATCTTCCTGCTGCCCTTCTATACGCTGACCGATCCGCCCTGCGCCCGCGCCTTGCTGATGTATCGCTTCCACACGCTTGCGGCCGCGCGCGACAAGGCGCGACGACTGGGCTACACCGGCGCGCTGTACGCTTGGGAATCGGCCGATTCGGGCGAGGACGTGACGCCACCCTACGCGATCACGCCGGTCGGTGAAGTGCTGCCGGTCGTCACCGGCCTGCAGGCGCACCACATCAGCGCCGATATCGCTTACGCCGTCTGGCAGTACTGGCAAGCCACGGGCGACGACGATTTCCTGTGCAATGCCGGCGCCGAAATCCTGGTCGAGACGGCCAGGTTCTGGGCCGGCCGGGGCGAGATCGAGGGAGACGGCCGCTACCATATCCGCAAGGTCATCGGGCCGGACGAATACCATGATGAAGTCGATGACAACGCCTATACCAACTGGATGGCGCAATGGAATCTGGATTGTGCGTGCACCACGGTCGGCATGATGAAAGAGCGCTGGCCGCAACCATGGCGTGATCTGGCCGGGCGCATCGGCTTCGATGACCGTGAGCTTGAACGCTGGCGCAGCGTCAGCGCGGCGATGTACACCGGCATGGATGCCGAACGCAATCTGATCGAGCAGTTCCAGGGCTACTTCGAGCTGGAGGACATCGATCCTGCGCAATATGCCCCGCGCAGCCTGCCGCTCGACATCATCCTCGGCCGCGAGCGTACCCGGCGCAGCAAGCTCGTCAAGCAGGCGGATGTGGTGATGCTGCTGCATCTGTTCGGCGAGCGGATTCCGCCCGCCATGCTGGAAGCGAGCTTCCGCTATTACGAGCCGCGCACGGAACACGGCAGTTCCCTGAGCCCGGCGATGCATGCGCTGATCGCCGCGCAAATCGGCGACATGGATATGGCTTTGCGCTATTTCCGGCAAGCGCGCGAGATCGACCTGGCCGACAACATGGGCAACGCCTCCGGCGGCGTGCACATGGCCGCGCTCGGCGGATTGTGGCAGGCGCTTGTGTTCGGATTCGCGGGATTGCGCACCAACGAAACCGGCCTCGCACTGAGGCCGAATTGCCCGCCCGCCTGGCGCGCCGTGCGCCTCAAGCTGCTGTGGCGCGGCCGACAGCTTGCGCTGCGCATCGGGCCCGTACAGCTGGAAATCGAACTGCTCAACGGAACATCGATCCCCGTCACGGTGGGCAACGCACCCGCAGTCCTGTTGGATGCGGGCCGGACATCGCGCTGGGAATGGACAGACGGGACATGGAAGGAGCTTGCAAGTGAATACCGATAAAGCCATGCAGGTCGTCTTGCCGCTGGCGGATCCCCGAAGCCTCGTGGCCGCGTTTCCCGTCGCGCGGGTCGTGGCGAACACCGCGCATGCCGGCCTGCATATCGTGACCACCGGCGCACATCTGCCCGCAGTGCAGGACTTCGTGGAGCGCATGTCCCTGCCGCAGGAAGAACGCGATGCCATTGCCATCGAGGCAGCATCCGGCGATGTGATCGACGCCGCGATGCGGACGCTGGACGCGGCAAGACAGTCCGTGGTGGTGCTGGCGGCGCGCATCGGTGACGAGACGGACCGCAATGCGGATACGGACGCAGCCTTCGGACGGCAAGTGCTGGAGACAGTGACGTGCCCTGTTCTCGTCGTCCCGCCGGACAAGGACATGAGCGCTTGGCGCTGGCGCAAGGAATTGCTGCCGCAGGATGGCACGCCGGGTTGTGCGGGCGCGCTGGCGCAAATCATCAACCGCTCCGCGTCGCTCGGGATCGAAAACCTGGTGCTGCGCATCGCCGGCGCCAACGTCGGTCAGCCGACCGAGCCGGGAAGCCTGGCGACGCCACGTTATGTGGACCATCCGCAATACGAATGGGAGCAGTGGGGACAGGAGTTCCTCGATCGCATTTGCGGCATGGGCGCGCGCGTGGACGAAGGCAAGCTGACACTGTTGATGGCCAGCGGCGAGCCCGGTGCCGAGACGATCCGCGTGGCACGCGAGAAGGAAGTCGACATGATCGTGCTGCCCTGGCACTGCGCCATCGGTTCCGGTCGCGCGCACCTGATCAAGGCCGTCCTGCGAGGCGCGCACTGTCCGGTGCTGCTGTTACCCGAAGACGGCGGCGGGCGCTGCGCCGCCGATGGGTGAGCGTGCCTTGTCCCCGGCGGAGACACCGGCTGCGTTTGCGTTCAGCCAGGCCCGCGGCGACATGCCGGTGTACTCGGTGAACGCCCGCGTGAATGCCGGCTGACTGCCGTAGCCCACGTCCAGGCATACCGTCTTGACCGCCCGGCCCTTTTTCAGAAGCTGTTGTGCCAATCCGATGCGCCATTGCGTGATGTACTCGCCGGGCGTAATGCCGACAACTTCGCGGAAGAACCCGGCGAACTTGCTGCGCGACATGCCCGCAAGCGACGCCAGCTTTTCAAGGGTCCAGTTTTCTTGCGGATTTTCGTGGATCGCCACCAGCGAGCGGGCAAGCCGCTCATCCGCCAGACCGGCCAGCATGCAAGGCGACAGCTTCCCGGTCTGGAACACGTGGCGCATGATCTGAACAATCAGCACATCACACAACCTGTCCAGGATCAGCTCCCGGCCGCACTGCTCCATGGATGCCTCGGCGAACAGCAGGTCGAGCGTCCCCTTCAGGCTGTCGAGCTGCGCAAGCGGGACATCGAGAACATCGGGCAGCGCCTTGGCCAGCGGATTGTTATTCCCACCCTGGAACGTGATCGCCGCGCACAACAGCCTGGCCGACGTCGTCGGGGGCACATGGACCAGATGCGTCAGTCCGCGCGGATAGAACACGATGGACGGTTCATCGACATGCAGCGAAGGCTGGTCTTCGTGATGAAAAATCACCGGTCCCTGCTTCACCACATGCAGTTGTCCGGTGGCGCCATCTTCCCGGAAATGGTTCGAGCCGCAAAAGTCGCCGTTGTAAAAGACACGCGCGCTGAAGTTGTGACGTCCGACAAGGGTAGAGATTGTATCCATGCGAGGAGAATCAGAACGATTGAGGACGATTGGTTATACATTCTGGACGAACGGCAACCTTTCTACAAGCCAACTAGGCTAACTTGACGAAAATCAACAACTACGTTGTTTCCTTGCCGCACGGACCATTCGCAAAACGATCGCCGACTGCGCCGGAAAGCCGATTAACCATCACTTTCAACTCCCAAAAATGAGAAACAACCAGCCCATCACCGGCGTGGAATACATGCTGCGCAATGACCAGTCGCTCATCTCGCGTACCAATGCGAAAGGCATCATCACCTACACCAACCGCGACTTCGTGGAAGTCAGCGGATTTACCGAAGACGAACTGATCGGCGCGCCGCACAATATCGTGCGCCACCCCGACATGCCGGTGGAAGCCTTCGAGGATTTCTGGCTGACCCTGAAATCGGGCTATGGCTGGACCGGCATGGTGAAGAATCGCCGCAAGAACGGCGACCACTACTGGGTTCTCGCCAACGCCACGCCGATCTGGGAAAACGGCACGGTCACCGGCTACACCTCGGTGCGCACCATGCCCAGCCGCGAGCAGATCGAGGAAGCCACGCGCGTCTATGCGCATATCAAGGAAGGCAATGCCAAAGGCCTGAAAATCCGGCACGGCAAGGTAGTCAAATCCGGTCTGACCGGCATGCTTGCGTCGCTGCGGCACCTACATATTCGCGGCCGCATCAACGCGGTACTGGCGGCCCTGTGCCTGGTCATCATCGCCATCGGCGCTCTCGGCCTGATGGGCCTGAACAGTTCCAATCGCAGCCTCGACAGCATGTACCAGGATCGTATCGTACCGATGGGGCAGCTCGACACCATCGTGCGACTGCTCAATCGCAGCGATATTGCCTTGCTGGAGTCGCTGGACAGCAACGACCCGCGCGTCGCCGGCGATGCGCGCCGGCAGATCGACGAGAACGGACGCACAATCGATGCGCAATGGAAGGCGTATACCGCCACCATGCTCACTACCGATGAAAAGCGTCTGGCGGACCAGTTCGCCGCCGATTACGCGCGCTATCTGAAAAATGGCCTGAGCCCGGCTTCCGCCGCCCTCGCCAAGAACGATATGGCAGAGGTCAAGCGCCTCCACGACCAGGTGATGATCCCGGCATTCGTGCCGGTGAGAACGGGCATCAACGAACTCTTGAATATCCAGCTCGTGGTAGCGAAACAAGCGGCCGAAGCCGCGGCGGACCGGTATGCCACCATTCGCAACACCGTCGTCGCGGCAACGCTCCTCGCATTGGGATTTGCCGTCTTCATGGGCGTCGTCCTGTCGCGCGCCATCGTGCGGCCGCTGAGTACAGCGGTGGACGTCGCCAAGCAGATCGCTGCCGGCAACCTGATGGCGCAAGTCGACAGCAGTTCGCAGGACGAGACCGGCCAGATTCTGCATGCCCTGTCGGTGATGAAATCCAGCCTCACCAATATCGTCGCCGGCGTGCGGCGCAACGCGGAGAGCATCGCCGCCGGCGCCGCGCAGATCGCCATCGGCAACGCCGACCTGTCGGCGCGCACCGAGCGCCAGGCATCCAGCCTGGAAGAAACCGCGGCGAGCATGGAAGAACTCACCTCCACCGTGAAAAACAACGCGGAAAATTCGCGCGGCGCCAAGAAGCTCGTCGAGGGCGCGCGCGACACGGCGGCCGAAGGCGGCGCGGCCATGGACCAGGTAGTCCGGACCATGGAATCGATCACCGCAAGTTCGCAACGCATCACCGACATCATCGGCGTCATCGACGGCATCGCATTCCAGACCAACATCCTGGCGCTGAACGCCGCCGTGGAAGCGGCGCGCGCCGGCGAACAAGGTCGCGGCTTCGCGGTCGTCGCCGCAGAGGTCAGAACCCTCGCCCAGCGCAGCGCCGCGGCCGCAAAAGAGATCAAGGACCTGATCAATGCATCGGTTTCCCAGGTCGAGCATGGATCGACCGAAGTCAGCCATGCGCGCAGGACGATGGAAGACATCATGGCCTCGGTCAGGCGTGTGGCCGACATCATGAACGACATCACCGCGTCTTCGCAGGAACAGAGCAGCGGCATCGAACAGGTCAGCCAGGCGGTTGTGCATATGGACCAGGTGACGCAGGAGAATGCGGCGCTGGTGGAAGAAGCTGCAGCGGCTTCGGAGTCCTTGCAGCAGCAAGGGATGGAGTTGATGCAGGCGGTTGGGGTGTTTCGTGTGGAAGGCTCACATCAGGCTGCTTCGGTGACGCGGATTGGTTCACGGGTGGGTGGGAATGTGGTGGTGCGGGGTGGGAGGCGGGTTGCGTGATGTGTGGGCTTGAGTCGTTTTTTCTTCGGTGATTCGGTGCGGGTGGTTCTCCGTGGAGGCTTGCCGGGGGCGGCCCGGCAGCCGCTCACTTTCTTTGCTTCGCCAAAGAAAGTGAGCAAAGAAAGGCGACTGTAGGAGTCAACCAGATAGGTAACAAAAAAGTTCAATCACATGGGTTACACCTTCAGGTTCAAGTAAGCTCGCTCGCCGCCCTTGCGTTCATCAAATCGGCCCAATGCAATTGGGCCGAAATATACCTGCCATATCCCATCCCCAATCGCTTCTATCCCCACCTGCTCACCGGCGAGCAGGTTACCGATATAAATCGTCAGGCTGCTCCAATAAACCACGCCGCTGCGATGTACCTTTGCCCGATCGAAATAGCTCGGATACTCCAGCTCCGGCAAACGACGAGGATAGGGACGGTTTGATGCGCTGTAGCAGGCGCTTGGACTCTGCAGTGCCAATCCTTCATGCGGGCGCTGTTCGTTGTAGTACTGACGGAAACTATCTAGCTGCCGCTGTTGTCGCGTCAAATCCGCCTCTGGCGGCCGGCCCAGCGATCGCTTGAGCGTACGATGCATCCGCTCATGCCGCCCGTTCTGTTGCGGCTGTCCGGGCTCAATGCGCTCAGGCCGGATTCCCAGCCGGATCCACCATAGCGACAAGCGGGACAGGTTGCCTACGCCAACACTGGCAAACGGCACGCCGTTGTCGGTGCGAATGCGTTCCGGCAAACCATATTCCTGAAACAGGCGCTCGAACACTTTCTGCGTATCTTCATGCCGCGTTCCCTGCAGCCCCTCGCACCCGAGCAGAAAGCGGCTGGCGTGATCCGTGACCGTGAGCGGATAGCACCAACGGCCATCTGCCGTCCTGAACTGCCCCTTGTAATCGGCGCTCCACAACTCGTTGGGCCGCGCGGCCGAGCGCAGAGGGCCAGGCACGGTGCTGATCTTGCGAACCCGCCGGCGTGTCTGGATCTGCCCGGCACGCTTGAGAACGTTGTAAATCGTCGTCAGAGACGGGATCTCTTCCTGTGCAAACTGGCGTCCCAGCAACGCCTGGATCTTCTTCGGTCCCGGCGCATCGCGTTGCTCCCGCAACTGCAGAATCGCCTGCTTGACCGCATAGGGCGTCTCGGCCTGCGTGTGTCGCTTGTGGCTGCGATCGGACAGGGCCTCGACTCCGCCCTGTCCATACCGCTCAACCCATTTGTAACCCGTCTTGCGGCTGATGCCGTAGCGCTCGCATAGCCGGCTCAAACAGTCCACCTGCCGCAGGTAATCCGCGATGAACAGCACCTTCTCGTCCATTGGTTTGACATCCTTCCAAGGCATGGCTCTCTCCGGCAATGAAGATAGCCATAGGGTAAGTAACTGTTACCCATGTGCTTGAATTAATGTGTTACCAATCAGAGTAAACCGTACCCGACCGCAAAGTCTCCGCCCCTGACGGGGTGCCCGAAGCGCTGCAGGCAAAAGCGGGAAGCGAAATAACTCGCCCTCGCTATGCTCGGAGCTCGGACAGATTTCGCTTCTTTATCCGCTTTTGCCTGCATCGCTTCGGCGGAGCCAGAGCGGGTGTTTTTCAACCCATCCCCATCCCAGCCCTCCCCTTGAAGGGGAGGGAGAATTCCGTTCTTGACCTTGCATCTGAAAACGATAAAGGACAGTCCAACTCCCTCCCCTTCAAGGGGAGGGTCGGGGTGGGGATGGGTTTCAGCGCCCCCTTGAGAAGCTGCCGGAAAAGCACTGCGCAAAGCGGATAAAGAAGCGAAATCTGTCTGAGCACCGAGCGCAGCGAGGGCGAGTTATTTCGCTTCCCGCTTTGTGCGGTGCTTTTCCGGGAACCCCGCAGGGGCAGCGTCTTGGGGTCGCCTTTTTTGCTTACTTTTTTGGCGAAGCAAAAAAGTGAGCGGCCCGCCGGGGCCGGTCCCGGCAAGCCCCCACGAAGAAACTACAGCCCAGCATCACCGAAGAAAAACCCAAACCACTAAGCATTCAACCGACTCATCATCGCCTCCGGATACCGCAACCCCGCCGCAACATCCTTCGGAAAGATCGCATTGATCGCATCCATGTGCGCCTCGTCGATCCTGATCTCGACCGCCGCAACATTCTGCTCAAGATACTTGCGCCGCTTGGTCCCGGGAATCGGCACAATATCCTCCCCCTGCGCCAGCACCCAGGCCAGCGCCAGCTGCCCCGGCGTACAGCCGATCTGGGCCGCCCCTTCCCTCACCTTGTCGACCAGCTGCAGGTTCTTCGCAAAATTCTCGCCCTGAAAGCGCGGACTGCGCGCACGGTAGTCATCCGGCGCGAAGTCTTGCGGGCTTCTGATCTCGCCCGTGAGGAAGCCGCGCCCCAGCGGACTGTAGGGCACGAATCCGATGCCGAGCCGCCGGCAGGTGTCGAGCACTTCGCCTTCCGGATCGCGCGTCCACAGCGAATACTCGCTTTGCAGCGCGGTCACCTGATGCACCTTGCAGGCACGCTCCAGCGTGCGCGCGCCGGCTTCCGACAGGCCGATGTAGCGGATCTTGCCCTCCTTGACCAGGTCGGCCATCGCGCCGACCGTGTCTTCGATTGGCGTGTCGGGGTCGACGCGGTGCTGGTAGTACAGATCGATGGTGTCGATGCCGAGCCGCTTCAGGCTGCCTTCCACCGCCTGCCGTATGTACTCGGGTTTGCCGTTCACGCCATAGTCATTGGGCTTGTCCGGCGTGCGCACGATGCCGAACTTGGTGGCGATGACGAGCTGATCGCGCTTGCCCTTGATGGCGCGCCCGAGCAATTCCTCGTTGGTATGCGGGCCGTACATGTCAGCGGTGTCGAAGAAGGTGACGCCCAGATCGATGGCGCGATGGATGGTGGCGATGGATTCCTGGTCATCGCGGTTGGAATAGAAATCGCTCATGCCCATGCAACCCAGGCCGATGGCGGAGCCTTGCGGACCGTCTTTTCCGAGGCGACGCGTTTTCATCGTTTATTCCTTTCATTAGGCTTCAGCGGAGAGGACCATTGCCGTTGACTGGGAGGCGCAGCGCAGGTTCAGGTCAACGCAAGGACTTTTGAACTTCCGCAGCAATCTCGTAGGAATGAAGACGCGCGGCATGATCGAAGATCTGCGAGGTGATCATCAGTTCGTCCGCGCCGGTACGGGCGATGAAGGCGCTGATTTCCTTCGACACCGTTTCCGGCGATCCGACCGCCGAGCAGGACAGGACCTGTTCCAGCAAGGCCTTCTCCTGCGCGCCGATGCGATTCCAGTAGTCCTCGACCGGCGGCGGCAGTTGCGAGGGCCGGCCGCTGCGCAGGTTGACGAAGGCCTGCTGCATCGATGTCGCGCGGAATTGCGCCTCTTCATCCGTATCGGCAGCGAAAACATTGAAGCCGAGCATGACATAGGGCTTGTCCAGTTGCGCGGAGGGACGGAAGGTCGCGCGGTACAAATCGATCGCCTGCATCATCTGCGCGGGAGCGAAATGCGATGCGAAGGCATACGGCAGGCCGAGCGCCGCCGCGAGCTGCGCGCCGAACAGGCTCGAACCCAGGATCCAGATCGGCACGTTCAATCCCGCGCCGGGCACCGCGCGCACCGAGCGCCGCGATTCAGCGGAAAAATAATCCATCAGCTCGACGACATCCTGCGGAAATTCGTCGGCGTCGGAGGCAAGATTGCGGCGCAAGGCGCGCGCGGTGGCCTGGTCGGAACCGGGAGCGCGCCCGAGGCCCAGATCGATGCGGCCCGGAAAGAGCGATTCCAGCGTGCCGAACTGCTCGGCAATCACGAGCGGCGAATGATTGGGCAGCATGATGCCGCCCGCGCCGACGCGGATCGTGGAAGTGCCGCCGGCAATATGGCAGATCAGCACGGCTGTCGCGGCGCTGGCGATGCCCGGCATGCCGTGATGCTCGGCCAGCCAGAAGCGATGGTAGCCCCAGCGCTCCGCATGCTGCGCGAGGTCGAGACTATTGCGAAACGACTGCGCGGCATTGCTGCCTTGTGCAATCGGGGAAAGATCGAGAACGGAAAATTGGGTCATTTCAATTGTATGGGTGAGATGGTGCGCTGTTCTGAGATTGCGCTTTTGCGGGCGGGCAATTCCACCCTTCTCCGCGCAGATGACAAGGATGATGATAGCGAAATACGCCTCTGCTCGTACGCCACGCCCAGCGCACAACGGAACCAAACCCCAGCCGCAACATCACACTTGACATATCCGCCCCTGGCGGACACTCCGATCAATGGCTACCGGAGTCGACACGCATGAACACCAGATCCGCACCGAAAATCGATGTCTTCTCGCCCATCGCACTGGACTCCCTGCAACTGAAGAACCGCCTCGTCATGCCGCCGCTGACGAGAAGCCGTGCCGAGCCGGGCAATCTTCCCTCCAGCATGGCGGCCACCTACTACAGCCAGCGCGCGGGTGCCGGCCTGATCATCACCGAAGCGACACAGGCCAGCGCCGGGGGCCAGGGTTATATCGCGACACCCGGCATTTACAGCGAAGCACAGGTCCAGGCATGGACGAAGGTGACCGACGCAGTTCACCAGAAAGGCGGCGTGATCTTCATGCAGCTATGGCATGTGGGCCGCATTTCGCATCCCGACTTCCGCGGCGGCGATCTGCCGGTCGCGCCTTCCGCCATCGCGCCGCGCGGCGTGCAGACCTACACCGCGGACGGCCTGAAGGATATCCCCACGCCGCGCGCGCTGGAGACGCATGAAATTCCGGTCATCGTCGAAGAGTTCAGGCAGGCCGCGCGCAATGCGAAGATCGCCGGCTTCGACGGCATCGAAGTGCATGGCGCGAACGGCTATCTGCTTGACCAG
Source organism: Herbaspirillum sp. ST 5-3 (assembly GCF_004804275.1). Taxonomy (GTDB): domain Bacteria; phylum Pseudomonadota; class Gammaproteobacteria; order Burkholderiales; family Burkholderiaceae_D; genus Noviherbaspirillum. The sequence goes on along the minus strand of NZ_STGI01000003.1, from coordinate 330,481 downwards.
TTCCTCGAAGACGGCACCAACCAGCGCACCGACCGCTATGGCGGCAGCATCGAAAACCGCGCGCGCCTGCTGCTCGAAGTGATTGCAGTGACCGCCGACGTGTGGGGCAGCGATCGGGTCGGTGTGCGCCTGTCGCCGGGCGGCACCTTCAACGACATGTGCGACCGCCATCCGCAGGAAACCTTCGGCACAGTCGTGAGGCGTCTCGCGGCGCTCGACCTCGCCTACCTGCACCTGATCGAACCGATCCAGCCGCAAGGCGAGCACCCGATGCCCGACTTGTCCGTGCATTTCTTCCGGCCGCTCTATCCCGGCACGCTGATCGTTGCGGGCGGCTACAACCTGGCGCGCGCCAACGCAGTGCTGCAAGCCGGCCTCGCCGATATGGTCGCCTTCGGCCAGTCCTTCCTCGCCAATCCCGATCTCGTCGAACGCCTGCAGCGCGGCGCGCCGCTCAACACGCCCGATCCGCAGACCTTCTATAGCGGCGGCGCCAAAGGTTATATCGATTATCCGACGCTGGCAGAGCTGTAAACCCGGACATCCGGTTGACGCGCCGCAAGGCCGGCAACCGCGCATTTGGGCACACTGGCAAATCCAAACCGCAGGATTTACCCCATGCCGCATCGCCCCGCCTTGTCCAACGCGAGCATCGACCTGACGCATGAGGTAGACGTACTGGACGAACGCGGCCGCTGTTCCACCATTGCTATCCCGGCCGAGCGGCCCCTGACCGTCTACGTGGACAAGCGCGAACTCGTCACCCTGATGACGCTCGGCAGCGCGCCGGAAGCCTTGACGCTGGGCTATCTGCGCAACCAGCGGCTGGTGCGTTCCATAGAGGAAATCGTCTCGCTGCAGGTTGACTGGGAGGTCAACGCAGTGGCGGTCAGGACGCGTTCCGGCATCGCCGACATCGAGGAGAGGACGGCGCGCAAGGTAGTCACGACAGGTTGCGGTCAGGGCTCGGTATTCGGCGACCTGATGGAGGAAGTCGATACCATCACCCTGCCCGCCGATGCACGGCTGGCGCAGTCCGTTCTCTACCGTATCATCGACACCATCCGCACCCAGCCCTCGATCTACAAGCAGGCCGGCTCCGTGCATGGCTGCGCATTGTTTTCTTCCGAGGGCCGCCTGCTCTACTTCATCGAAGATGTCGGCCGGCATAACGCAGTCGATGCCATCGCCGGAAAAATGTGGCTTGACGACATGCGCGGCGACGACAAGGTGTTCTACACGACAGGCCGCCTGACCTCGGAAATGGTGATCAAGGGCGCGCAGATGGGCATTCCTTTTCTGCTGTCGCGTTCCGGCACCACGCGCATGGGCCATACGGTGGCGCAGCGCCTCGGCATGACCCTGCTCGCGCGCTGCACCGGCAAGCATTTTCTGCTGCTCACAGGAAAGGAGCGGCTGGTTTATGAGCCGCATCTATTGAGTAGTGTCATAAGCCTTGCGTGATGCGAAGCTGAAACAGATGTCGGCGTCGTAACATGGGCCGGCATGCTGCTGAAAACATCGCACAGCGGTTCTTTCAACAGCATGCCAGACCGGGCTTTCATTGCGGTATACCGGCCGCCGCGTTCTCAGGATCACGATTCCCATGGGCTTGAACGATTCCGTGCACGCCGCGTTTTCCCTTCTTCTTTCAGGAGACGCGGGGCTGTGGCAGATCGTGTGGATTTCCGTGAAGACATCGCTGCTCGGCATGCTGGTGGCGGCGCCGCCCGCGCTGGTGCTCGGCTATCTGATCGGCACGCGCGCTTTCTCCGGGCGGCGCATCGTGATCTGGCTCACGCAGGCCGCCTTGTCCCTGCCGACCGTGCTGATCGGATTGCTGCTGGTCATGATGCTGTCGCGACAAGGGCCGATGGGCAGTCTGCAGTGGTTGTTTACCCAGCCCGGCATCGTGTTTGGCGATGCGCTGATCCTGCTTCCGCTGCTGATCGCCCTGACGCTCGCGGCGGTGCAGGCGACCGACCCGCGCATTGCCGAAACCGCGATCGCGCATGGCGCATCCGGCTGGCGCCTCATGTGCACCGTGCTGCATGAAGCACGCTTCGGCGTCATGGTCGCTGCCGTCAACGGCTTCGGCCGCGTCATTTCGGAAGTCGGCTGCGCGCTGATGGTGGGCGGCAATATCGCCGGAGATACGCGCACTATTCCGACCGCGATTGCGCTCGAAACCAGCAAGGGCGAATTTGCCCAGGGCATCGCGCTCGGCCTCATCTTGATGACGATTGCGCTGGTCATCAATGCCGCAATGCTGCTATTGCAGGGCAACGCCGGTTCTTCGATGGGGGCATGATGAAATCCTTGCTGAACATCCATCGTCTGCAAAAGAAAATCGGCCAGCGCCTGCTGCTCGACATCGATCAACTGCACATCGAGGCAGGCTGCGCCTATGTATTGACCGGCGCCAACGGTTCGGGCAAGAGCACCCTGCTGCGCGTGCTGGCAGGCCTGATGCCGGCCGACATTGCAGAAGCGAACTTCAGCGGCAATGCGGTTCGGCTTTCCCCTTATCCGAAGGCCATGCGCGACGCCATTGTGTACGTGCATCAGCATCCGGTGCTGTTCTCCACCAATCTGTTCCACAACATCGCTTACGGTCTCTTGGCGCGCGGCGTGAGCAAGGCCGAGGTTGCCAGGCGGGTCGACGAGGCGATGGCATGGGCGGGCATTGCGCACCTGCGAAGCAGCAAGCCGGCCGTGCTGTCCGGGGGAGAAAAGCAGCGCGTCGCGCTGGCGCGTGCCAAGGTGCTGTCGCCGAGATTGCTCCTGCTGGACGAACCGACCGCCAATCTCGACGGCCGGGCGAAGGAGCAGGTGATCGGCCTGATTCCCTCTCTGCTGGACGCCGGCAACAGCATCGTCATCGCCTGCCATGACCGCGACCTCATCGCGGTTCCCGGCATGCAGCGCATGAAGCTGCGCGACGGCCACCTGCAACTGAAAACTCCTTCAACGCCGTCCTGAAAGGAAAACCATGCGCCTCTCTTCATTGCACTGTCGCGTTGTTCTGGTCCTGCTCGGCCTGCTCTGCGGCATGTCTGTCGCAAATGCCCAGACGCTCCGGCTGTCGACCACCACCAGCACCGAGAACTCCGGCCTGCTCGCCTGGCTGCTGCCGCAGTTCGAGCAGGAGACGCACTTGAAGGTCAAAGTGATCGCGGTGGGTACCGGCAAGGCACTGGAACTGGCGAAGAACGGCGACGTCGACGTCACGCTGGTGCACGCGCGTGCGTCGGAGGACAGGTTTGTGGCCGAGGGACATGGCGTGAACCGGCGCGATGTGATGTACAACGATTTCCTGCTGGTCGGCCCGACCAGTGATCCGGCCGGCATCCGCGGCGAAAAGAATGTGCTGCACGCGATGAAGAAAATCGTCGCCACGCAGGCCCGCTTCATCTCGCGCGGCGACAACTCCGGCACCGACCAGATGGAAAAAGCGTACTGGAAGCAGCTCGGCGTCTCGCCTTCCGGGCCCGGCTACCTGTCGGCCGGCGTCGGCATGGGCCAGGTGCTGAACATGGCCGGCGAACTGCAGGCTTATACCCTGACCGACCGCGCTACCTACGGCGCGTACCGCGCGAAGACCGGGCTGGCGATCATGGTCGAGGGCGATCCGAAAATGTTCAATCCGTATGGCGTGATCGCCGTCAATCCGGAGCGACACAAGGAAGTGAACTACGCGGGTGCAATGCAGTTCATCCAATGGCTGACTTCCGCCGAAGGGCAGAAGAAGATCGCGGCCTTCAAGGTGGACGGACAGCAGTTGTTCTATCCGTCCGCATCAGCGCCGTGAGCGGCGCGCATCGTCGGCACACCGGGGACAAGACATGGCTGCAGAGGGATTTTTCCAGCGCTGGGCAAAAAGGAAAGCCGAATTCGCGAAGGCGGAAAACGGCAAGCCCGATGTCCATCCAGTTGAAGATGCCGTCAAGCCGGCAACGACTTCCGGCAATGCGGACGTGCCCATGCTGCCGACCATGGAGGACGTGAAGCATCTCGCGGCCGACTCCGATTACTCGCTCTTTGTCGCGAAAGGAACCGACCCGACAGTGCGGCGCGCGGCAATGAAGGCGCTCTTTTCCGATCCGCACTTCAATGCGATGGATGGCCTCGATGTCTATATCGGCGATTACACCCGGCCCACGCTGCTGACACCGGTGATGCTCGCGGCCTTGCAGCACGCACGCAGCATTTTCCCGTCCGCCGAGGAGCAAGAACAGGAGCCGGAGCAGGAGCCAAATGAGGCCGGCAAGGATGACCCACCCGCGCCGGATGCATAGGATGTGCCGGACATGCAAGCATGACAGACAGGCGGATTTCATGAACACGACATTCAGGATTTGCAGTTGCAACCGCAGCATGCCGCTCGACGCCGCCGCAGGCGAAAAACTCGGCAAGGCGCTCGGGACGGAAGCTCTTCCGGTCGCGCACGAATTGTGCGGAAGGCAAGTGGACGCCTGCCGCGATGCGCTGAGGGGAACGGCGCCGGTGGTGGTCGGCTGCACGCAGGAGAGCGCGCTGTTCGAGGAACTCGCGCAACAGGAAAATGGCGCTGTCCCGCTGCGCTTCGTGAATCTGCGCGAAACAGCGGGGTGGGGTTCGCAGGCGGCAAGCGCCCTCCCGAAGATGGCGGCGCTGCTGGCCGACGCCGCCCTGCCCGCCGCCGATCCGGTGCCGGTGGTGAACTATTCCTCGCGCGGCCGCGTGCTGGTCATCGGCAGCGCCGACCGGGCACTGCCATGGGCGGAGCGCCTGAGCAAGCAGTTGAGCATCAGCCTGCTGCTGACCGATGCACGCGCCACGACTTCCATGCCGCACGCGCGCCGCTATCCGGTGTTGTCCGGCGCGCAAGTCGAGATCGGCGGCTGGCTGGGTGCGTTCACGGTGCGCTGGCAGCAGTCCAATCCGATCGACCTGGACCGATGCGTGCGATGCAATGCCTGCATCGACGCCTGCCCGGAAAACGCGATCAGTCCGGTCTTCCAGATCGACCATGAGCGCTGCAAGCGGCACGGCGATTGCGTGGAAGCGTGCGGCGCGGTCGGCGCCATCGATTTCGCGCGGCAGCCAATTCGGCAGGAGCTGCAATGCGACCTGGTATTCGATCTGTCCCCGGCGCCCTTGATCACGCTGCACGAGCCGCCGCAAGGCTATGCCGCGCCCGCGAACGACATCGCAGCCGAGCATGAAGCCGCGCTGCGCCTGGGCCAACTGGTCGGTGAATTCGAGAAGCCGAAATACTTTCGCTACAAGGAAAAACTCTGCGCCCACAGCCGCAACCGGAAAACCGGCTGCACCGCCTGCATCGATGTCTGCTCCACCGGCGCAATCAGCACGTCAGACAGCAACGGCAATCACATCAAGGTGGATCCGCATCTGTGCATGGGCTGCGGCGCCTGCACCACGGTCTGCCCGTCGGGCGCGCTCGGCTATGGCTATCCCGATGCGCCGCATCTGGGACGGCGTCTGAAAACGCTGCTCACCACCTATGCGGCAGCCGGCGGCAAGCAGCCGGTGCTGCTGTTCCACAGCAAGGAAGGCGGCACCGCGCTGATCAATACGCTGGGCCGCCTGGCAAAAGGCGGCAAGCGCTTGCGCGGCCTTCCGGCGCGCGTCATCCCGCTGGCGCTGCATCACGTCGCCTCGGCCGGCATCGACCTGTGGCTGAGCGCCATTGCCTGGGGCGCATCCGGCATCGCCGTGCTCGCCACCGGCGAAGAAGCGCCGCAGTACATGACCGCGCTGAGAGAACAGATGCAGATTGCGCAGGCGATCCTGTCGGGCCTCGGCTACGGCGGCACCCATCTGCAGTTGATCGAGGCTGCGACGCCGGAAGCGCTAGACGCGGCCCTGCTGCATGCGCCGCGCGGTGAAGTGCCGGGAGTGCCGGCCAGGTTCAATGCCTTTGCCGACAAGCGCGATACGCTCGATTTCGCCATCGGACATCTGCAGGAACACGCTCCCGCGAAGGTAGAGGAAATTCCGCTTCCGGCAGGTGCGCCTTTCGGCAGCGTGCAAGTCGATTCCGCCGCCTGCACCCTGTGCATGGCATGCGCCGGCGCCTGCCCTTCGTCCGCGCTGATGGACACCACCGACCGGCCGCAGCTGCGCTTCATCGAAAAAAATTGTGTGCAATGCGGCCTGTGCGTGCAGACCTGCCCCGAGAGCGCGCTCACGCTCGTGCCCCGGCTGAACCTGCGCGATGCGGCAAAAAATCCTCTCGTGCTGAATGAAACGCGGCCCTTCTCCTGCATACGCTGCAACAAGCCCTTCGGCACGGAGAAGGTGATTGAAAGCATGCTGGCAAGACTGGCCGCCCATGATGCGTTCAGCGCCAATCTGGAGCGGCTGAAGATGTGCGGCGACTGCCGCGTGATCGACCTGATGCAGTCCAACCCGGGCGCGTTTACCTCGGCGCGGCGGCCATGATTCCGCGAGGCATTTTTGCCAGTCGGCTTTTGATGAGACGCAAATCGTTGTCGACTAGTTCTCGTTTTGAGGCCGGCAGGAGAAACATTTGGCCATTCCTGAATCAAATAGCGGTCGGTGCGCGTACTTTGAGCCCATTTCCTGCCCGACAGCACACATCGTCCGTGGAGGCGCATTTGAACAGAAAGCGCGTCGAATGAATCGGCCCGAAGCCGCGTATGCAGAGCATACGGTACAGGAGCAGGACGACGCGGACGAACTGGCCCGCGCCGACTTCTACGCGCTCATCGCGCGCCTGCTGCTCCGTGCGCCTGACGCGACGCTGCTGACCGTCCTGGCCGGCGCCGATTCGCTTGCCGCCGGACAAGCCGGCAATCCGCTGGAACTCGCCTGGGAAAAACTGATTCTTGCCGCCGGCGTGATCGACGCCGACGCCGTACGCGAGGAATTCGACGCCCTGTTCATCAGCATCGGCACACCACAGGTCAATCCTTACGCATCGCTGTACCTGGCCGGCTTCATGATGGAAAAGCCGCTGGCGGGATTGCGCGCGGACCTTGCGCAACTCGGCCTGTCCCGCGCGGCGGGCAGCGGCGAACTGGAAGACCATCTCGGCGCCTTGTGCGAAGCGATGCGCATCCTGATCGCCGGCGCCCCGGGTGTCACGCCACAGCCACTCGCCGTGCAAATGACGTTTTTCGAGAAGCACATCGCCACATGGTATTTGCCGTGCCTGGACCACATGCGTGGTGCGCCGGGCGCGAATTTCTATCAGCGGGTTGCCGATTTCATCCAGGCCTTCTTCGAGATCGAAGCCGAGGCATTCACGATGGATGAGGCATGTTCATTGAAGTGAGCCGGAGGAGCGGGAACATGGACAAGAACAAGGCGACCGATCATTCAAAGACCGCGTCTCGACGCAATTTCCTGGCCGCGGCCGTAGGCATGCCGGCACTCGCCGGCGCCGCCGCGCTGCTGACGCCACAATCCGACATCAAGGCAGATCCGCCTGCCGCGTCCTCGTCCCCTTCTGTCCCTTCCGACGCGAAGGGATATCACGAAACGGAACACATCCGGAAATACTATTCCACCGCGGCTTTCTGAGGAGGCGTCAATCATGTCCCTTGTTCGGAAATCCGGCGGCGCCGACAGCCAGGCCACGCTGGTGCGCAGAAGTGCGGAGCGCAGCGCCTCGTCCAGCTCGTCCACCATGAATCGGCGCGGCTTCCTGATGCGCACCGGCGTCACCGCAGGCGCGGCCGTCCTCGCACGCCAGCTCCCCTTGAACGTGATTCAACCAGCCGCAGCAGCCGAAGCGGCAGACGCGCCGGCCGCTGCCGCCGGCCAGCCGGAACTGAAACACACCATCTGCACCCACTGCTCGGTCGGCTGCTCGGTGGACGCCATCGTGCAGAACGGCGTGTGGGTGCGCCAGGATACCGCTTTCGACTCGCCGTTCAACATGGGGGCGCATTGCGCGAAAGGCGCATCGGTGCGCGAGCACGGGCACGGCGAGCGCCGCCTGCGCTATCCGATGAAGCTGGTCGACGGCAAGTACCAGCGCATTTCCTGGGACCAGGCGATCAACGAGATCGGCGACAAGCTGCTGCAGATCCGCGAGAAGTCCGGACCGGACGCGATCTTCTGGATCGGCTCCAGCAAGCACAACAACGAGCAGTCCTATCTGCTGCGCAAGTTCGTGTCGATGTGGGGCTCGAACAATTGCGATCACCAGGCGCGCATCTGCCATTCGACGACGGTTGCCGGCGTGGCCCAGACCTTCGGCTACGGCGCGATGACCAATTCCTTCAACGATCTCTCGCACAGCAAGGCGGTCCTGTTCATCGGCTCCAATCCCGCCGAAGCACATCCGATCTCGATGCTGCACTTCCTGCACGCGAAGGAACTGGGTGCGAAGATGATCGTGGTCGATCCGCGCTTCACGCGCACCGCGCGCTTTGCCCACCACTATGTGCGGATTCGTCCGGGCACCGACATTCCCTTCGTGTGGGGCGTGCTGTGGCACATTTTCAACAACGGCTGGGAAGACAAGGAATACATCGCGCGCCGCACCTACGGCATGGACGACGTGCGCAAGGAAGTCGCGAAATGGACGCCGGACAAGGTGTCGGATGTGACCGGCATACCGGAAGAAGCCGTCCGGCTCGCGGCCGAAATGCTGGCCAAGAATCGCCCTTCCTCGATTGTCTGGTGCATGGGCATCACGCAGCATCACGTCGGCACGGCCAACGTGCGGGCGCTGTGCATCCTGCAACTGGCACTGGGCAATATCGGCGTTGCCGGCGGCGGAGCCAACATCTATCGCGGCCATGACAATGTGCAGGGCGCGACCGACGTCGGACCCAATCCGGATACCCTGCCCGGCTACTACGGCGTGGCCGAGGGCGCATGGAAGCATTTCTCGGCGGTCTGGGGTGTCGACTACAACTGGATGCTGTCGCGCTTTGCCTCCAAGGAGCTGATGGAAAAGCCGGGCATGACCGTGTCGCGCTGGTTCGACGGCGTGCTGGAAAAGAACGAATTCATCGACCAGCCGAGCAATCTGCGTGCGGTTTTCTACTGGGGTCATGCGCCCAACAGCCAGACGCGCCTGCCGGACATGAAGGCGGCAATGCAGAAGCTCGACATGCTGGTCGTGATCGATCCCTATCCCAGCATGACGGCCGCGATGCACGGCCGCAAGGACGGCGTGTATCTGCTGCCGGCGGCGACGCAATTCGAAACCCAGGGTTCGGTCACCGCCTCCAACCGCAGCCTGCAATGGCGCGAGCGGGTGATCCAGCCGCTGTTCGAATGCAAGACCGACCATGAAATCATGTACCTGTTCGCGAAGAAGTTCGGCTTTGCGAACGAGTTGTGCAAGAACATCAAGGTCGTCAAGGACGAGCCGGTGATCGAGGACATCCTGCGCGAGATCAACCGATCGTGCTGGACCATCGGCTACACCGGCTGTTCGCCGGAGCGCCTGAAGCTGCACATGCAGAACAAGCACACCTTCAATCCGACCACCCTGCTCGCCGAGTCCGGCCCCTGCAAGGGCGACTACTACGGACTGCCCTGGCCCTGCTGGGGCACGCCGGAGCTGAAGCATCCCGGCACGCCCATCCTGTACGACCTGTCGAAACCGGTGATCGAAGGCGGCCTTCCCTTCCGCGCCAACTGGGGTGTCGAGCACAACGGCGCGCCGCTGCTGGCGGCGGACGGCTCGACCACGAAGGACAGCGAGATCGACACCGGCTATCCGGAATTCGACCATGTCTTTCTGAAAAAACTCGGCTGGTGGAACGAGCTGACGGCGCAAGAACAGGCGCTGGCGGAAGGCAAGAACTGGAAGACCGATCTCTCCGGCGGCATCATCCGCGTGGTGATCCAGCATGGCTGCGCGCCCTTCGGCAATGCCCGCTCGCGCGCCAATGTCTGGAATTTCCCCGATCCGGTGCCGGTGCACCGCGAGCCGCTGGTCACGCCGCGGCGCGACCTGGCCGCGCAATATCCGACCTATGAGGACAAGGCTGCCTTCTGGCGCCTGCCGACGCTCTACAAGAGCGTGCAGGCGGTGGATTTCGCGAAGGACTATCCGCTCATCATGACCTCCGGCCGCCTGGTCGAATATGAAGGCGGCGGCGATGAAACGCGCTCCAACCCCTGGCTGGCCGAGTTGCAGCAGGCCATGTTCGTCGAAGTCAATCCGCTCGATGCGGCGCGCACCGGCGTGAAGACCGGCGAGTTCGTCTGGGTCGAGACACCGACCGGCGCGCGTCTGAAAGTGCATGCGATGGTGACCCAGCGCGTGCCGGAAGGACTGGTGTGGATGCCCTTCCACTTCGGCGGATGGTGGATGGGCGAGGATCTTGAACCGCATTATCCGCAAGGCGCGGCGCCCATCGTGCGAGGCGAGGCGGCCAATACCGGCTGGACCTACGGCTACGACATCGTGACGATGATGCAGGAAACGAAAGCCTCGCTATGCAGGCTGGCGAAGTACTGACAATGCACTGACAAGACACTGACACGGAGACTCGCATGGCCGCCAGAATGAAGTTCATTTGCGATACGGAGCGCTGCATCGATTGCAACGGCTGCGTCACCGCCTGCAAGAACGAGAATGAGACGCCGTGGGGCGTCAATCGCCGCCGCGTCGTGACCATCAACGATGGCGTGCCGGGCGAACATTACATTTCGGTCGCGTGCATGCACTGCACCGATGCGCCCTGCATGGCGGTCTGCCCGGTGGACTGCTTCTACCATACCGAGGATGGCATCGTGCTGCACGACAAGGACATGTGCATCGGCTGCGGCTACTGCTATTTCGCCTGCCCGTTCGGCGCGCCACAATTTCCGGAGACCGGCGCCTTCAATCATCGCGGCAAGATGGACAAATGCACCTACTGCGCGGGCGGACCGGAACCGGACAATACCGAAGCCGAATTCCAGAAATACGGACGCAACCGCATCAGCGAAGGCAAACTGCCCGCCTGCGCCGAGCAATGCGGCACCAAGGCCTTGCTGGCCGGCGACGCCAACACCATCGCCAGGATCTACGAAGCGCGCGTCGAAACCCGGGGCTACGGGCCGGAGCTGTGGGGCTGGGACATTGCCTACCAACCGTCCAAGGGCGGCGAGATCAAGGCCAAGGGCAGCGGACCGCGCCCCAACCAGGACCTGAACGATTTCCAGAACAATCCACGAAAGCTGCCGACATGAAAAACTCGCGATTTCTGATGGCGCCAATGGTGCTGATGATGCCGCTGCTGCTGACGGGCTGCCTGGAAGTCGAGCAGCACCCGACCTGGATCGACGGCAAGTACGACGGCAAGGCGGACAACCTGCCGCCGCAGGCCAATTTCCACAATGACCGGCTGGCGTGGTATGCGGCGATTTCCAATCGCAATCTGCGCCAGAACGAATACAACCGGACCAACGACCGGAGGTAGACATGCTTCTCGCCCCTATCCGACCGCGCCTTTGGCCTGCCATGTTGCTGGCCGCGTTGCTGGTCTTGCTGCTGGCATGGTTTCCCCTTACAGCGCACGCGGCGGTTCCCAACGACAGTGCGCATCCCGCCTATGCGGAGGAGCAGACCATCCTGCAGGTTGAAAAAGGCTTGCCGGAACCCGGCTACGGCGACGCGGCGTCGGGGCGCGAGCATTTCGACCGGCACTACATCATTCCGCCCGGCTTCATGCCGGAACAGGATGTGATCCTCCAGCGCGGCGGCAACACCTGGCGCGTCCTGCGCAACGGAAGCTTCGCCACCATCTTCGGCGTGCTGGTCCTGGTCGTGCCGCTGCTGCTCTTCGGCTTCTATCGCGCCTTCGGCCCGGCACGCCTCGAACATCCGGCAACGGGACGCAAGATCCAGCGCTTTTCGGATTGGGATCGGCTGATCCATTGGACGACGGCAATCGCTTTCCTGACGATGGCCATCACCGGCCTGATCGTCCTGTTCGGCAAGAAGGTGCTGCTGCCATGGATGGGCCATGAAGTGTTCTCGTGGTTTGCCGTCATCTCGAAGTATCTGCACAACTTCGTCGGACCGCTGTTCATTGCCTGCTCGATCATCCTGTTCTTCAACTTCGTGCGCAAGAACCGCTTCGTTCGCGGCGACTGGATCTGGATCCGCAAGGCCGGCGGCATGGCCAGCCACGAACATGTACCGACCGGCTATTTCAATCCCGGCGAAAAGCTGTGGTTCTGGGGCGGAGTGACGCTGCTCGGTCTCGTCATGTCGCTGACCGGGTTGATGCTGGACTTCCCCTACTTCATCAATACCGGCGCGAATACCGGCTTCACCCGTTATCTGCTGCAGATGTCCAATTATTTCCACCTTGCCGGCGCCACCTTGTACATCATCGCCGCGATGGGACATATCTATCTCGGCACGCTGGGAACACCCGGCGCCTATGAGGCCATGCGCTACGGCACGGTCGACGAGGAATGGGCGAGGACGCACCACGAACTCTGGTACGACGAAGTGCAGGCGGACAGCCGCCGTACCGTCACGCCCGGCCGTCCGATTCCCCCCGGCACCACGCCGCGCCCCGGAAGCTGAGGAAGGAACAACACCATGGACAGCAGAAGCGCCATTCTTCTCGGACTTTCCGTCGCGCTGACGAGTGCGCTGGCCGGCTGCAACAAGAGCGACACCTCGCCCGCCAGCGCCGATGTCAGGCAGACCCATTTCCCCGGCGGCGTCACCTCGGGCGGCGGCACCAGCGGCGAGATCATGGCGCGCGCCAGCAGCGCAGGGGCCAGTGCGAAGGCCGGCGGCGACGAAGGCAAGCGCGGCCAGGCGGCGACGCCGAGCGGCAATGTCAGCGGCACGCCGGGCATTCCCGAAGGCGCGGGCGGCACGACGAGCGGATCCGCCATGGGCGGCACCACGCAAGGGGCAGCCGGCACGAAAGCCGCGCCGGCTCCGAAGTAGTCGAAAGGACAGAGCCATGCACAAGCGAAAACCAAGGTCGCTGACGGCGGCGATCCTGCTGGCAGGATTGTTCTCCGTCGGCGCCGCCGCCAAGTTGCCGCCGCCGACACCGGAGCAGCAACAGGCCGCGGCCGCCAAAAAGGAGCAGGCGGCAGCACAGGCGGCCAAGGAAAAGGAAGCGCTGGACGCGACCATGGACAAGATCGCCGCACGCTGGCGCGCCGGCGGCGGCAAGACGCATCCGCCTTCGGCCGCGGCGGAAGCGGTGGTCCCGGTGCGCAGCGAAAAGCTCGGCACCGCGGCGCCCAGCACCGATGTCAAGCAACCGGAAAAACAGGGGCCGCCGGACAAGATCAAGTAAGACCTATCGCCTATAGAGGAGACAACCAATAATGCGAATGGCCCGAATGCCGATCGCCGTGGTCATGCAGCGCCGTAACATACGCCACAAATGGGCAGGCGACGCATGGTCGGCTGTTGGCGTCGTACCCGATCCCGGCGGCCTGGCGCCTGTCACCCCGCTCGGCCGTAGCGAAGACGGCGAGTCCTACCTCGTGTCGGGCCTGCATCTCGACATCTACCCGGATGAAGACGACGGCTACTTCGAAAACTGGGCTGCGCCGGAGCCGAAGGTGTTCGTCATGTGGCGGCTGCAGGAGCAGCGCGCGATGCCGGTGGCCGCCTCGGTCAGCTACGGAGAAGGCACGCGCATGCTGGACTCGGGAGAACCGGTCGACGGCGTCGCGATGCCGCGAGAGATCCACGCGTGGCTGGCGCAATACCTGCAAGAGCACTATCGCCCGCGCGAACGTCGGGGACGGGAGCACGGATAGGAAGACGGCTCACATCGCCACCGGAACACCATCCGAGCCCACGCTGATCACGGGAACCGAGCGCTGCCGGCGCAGCACCTCGCGCGCCACATCCACCGACAAGAGTTTGACGAGGCGCGGATACGGAACCGGCATCACGATGGCATCGCAGCCGCACTGCTCGGCCATGTCAAGGATATTAAAAGCCACATCGCCTTCGCGCATCAGATATTCGACCTCGATGCCGGCTTTCTGCAAGTCGATCGCGGCATCGTCCATCAGCAACTTGCCGCGCGCCGACTGGAACCGGAGCAGATCGTCCTCGCTCTTGTAGCGCAGGATGCGCCATTCATCCGGGGGAACGGCGACAAACAGGAGCGACACGCGCACCGGCGTGCCGACGCGATGCTGCTGCAATGCATAACGGATGGGCCAGCGCGAACGTTCAGTCGCGTCCATCGGAATCAGCAGGTGAAGAGGCGCCCCGCCGGTACGGTTGGAATCGTTCATATTGGTCATGTCACTCATCGCGGCCTCCATTAGAGAAGCTGAAAGGCAAGAATGGCGACGCAGGTCGGCAGGGCCGCTGCGGCGAACAAACCGCCCGGGCTGATCGCTTCATCACGGAAGTAGCCTTTCAGAATCGAGAAGCCGGCCGGATTCGGCGCATTGGCAATCACCGTCAGCCCGCCGCCCGTCACCGCCCCCGCAACGAGCGCGTACTGGAATTCGGGAGTGACGCCCTCCACCAGCGAACCGAGGTAAGTCAGGGCCGCGTTGTCAGTCACGGCAGTCAAGGTCGTGGCGATGTAGTAAAGCGATGTCGAATCGACCTGCGCGAGGGTCGCTTCCAGCCACCACTGCTGGAGTCCGCCAAGGGTCACGAGCCCCGCGAGAAAGAACGCCACCATGAGGCCTTCGCGCAGGATCAGCTTGTCCTGATGACGCTGGTAGGCATGCGTGAAGCCCAGGAAGAACAGGAACATGCCCATGAAGATGACCGGATGATGGGCGAAGGCGACCACCGCCGCCAGGAAGACCATGTGCACCCCGACAACGAACGGCGGCACGCTGCCCGGCGCCTCCGCTTTCACGGCAGCCGGCCCCTTCTCCACGATCTCCTTGCGGAAGAACCAGGTCACCGCGGCAGCGTTCACAAGCACCGCGATGGCCGCCTTCCAGCCGAAATGCGCCAGCATGAACGGCGTATCCCAGCCCCATGTCGCGGCAACCATCAGCACCGGCGGCGCCGCAAACGACGTGAGGGTACCGCCGATCGAGACGTTGACGAACAGCACGCCCAGGCTTGCATATTGCAGGCGGGCGCTCAGATGATTGGTAAAGAAACTGTTCCGCAGCAGTATCGCTGCGAGTGTCATCGCCGCCGGCTCGGTGATGAAGGAGCCGAGCATGGGAACCAGCGAGAGGCACAGGAAATAAACGGCCAACGCGTCGGGAATCGGAATCGCATGGGCCAGCTTCCGGACCAGCGCCAGCACGGCTTGCAGGATTGGTTTGCTGGCCGCGATGACCATGATGACGAACACAAACATCGGCTCGGTATAGTTGCGCCCGTCGAGATAGTGGACGGTTTCATCCTTGCCCGTGATGGCAAACATGATCACCATCAGGACGAGCGCCCAGAGTCCGAATACGACCTCCACCTCCCCCAGCAAATGCCAGAGCCCGGCATGGCCCGGTTGCAGGACCGCCAGTTGCGAAAAAATCCTGGTCGAGAAAGTGTGCAGGACCGCGACGGCAAAGATGACCGCCGCGATCACTTCAATGGAATTCGACGCGAGCGATGTCATGGCCTGATATGCGGAACGGGTTGCGATGACTTTCATCTTAGGCGCGCAGCCTGCCCTTGAAAATTGGGGCGGGCACGTACGGCAAACCACTATCGAAATCCCTGCGACGAGCACTGGTACCATTGCTCTTTGAGCCAATCTAAGTGAATCCCTTACGGGCTTTTGCGAATTACCAACGCGGCCATGTACGCACACAATGACAATTTGAAACCACGGAACAGTCAGGTGGCGTCCATGTTTCCCGTTTTGCGTTTCGGCTGGCACGACTCGCTCGTGCTGATCCTGGGCTACGTCGCTCTCGACTGGGTGAGCTATATCCATCCGCTGTACGGTCTGAACATCACGCCTTGGAGCCCCGCCGCCGCGCTCGGCCTGGCCTATGTGCTGCGCTTCGGCCCCAGGGCGGCGGCGGCGCTCGGCGTGGCGATCCTGATTGCGGATGCATGGGTACGCCATCTTCCTGCCGCGCTCGCCTTATGGGTCGCGCTGTCGGCGCTGCTGACCTGCGGCTACTGGGCCATCGCGGCGCTGCTGCGGCGACGGCTGGCGGGTACCAGCCTGTTCGCGGACCTGCACGGCCTGATCGAGTGGGTGATCATCATTGCGCTCGGCACGCTGCTCAACAGCGTCGTGTTCGTCTCCGCGCTGTCCTTCACGCGGCTGATCCCGCCCGAGGCCTGGAGCAGTGCGCTGCTGCGCTACTGGGTCGGCGATTGCGTCGGCATCATCGTCTCGATGCCGATTTTCTGGATGCTGCTGGACGAGCGCGGACGCGCCAAACTGCGCGCGGTCTGCCTGACCCGGCGCATGGCGGTGTATTTCCTGGTCATGCTCCTCAGCCTGTGGGTGGCATTCGGCATCGGCGCGCAAGCCAACTACAAATACTTCTATGTCCTGTTCCTGCCCATCGTCTGGATGGCTGCAAAGGACGGCCTGACCGGTGCCGTGCTCGGAGCGACCATGGTGCAGCTCGGCATTATCGGCAGCGTGCAGCTGCTCGGTTTTCCTGCGGTGACCGTGCTCGAAATCCAGACGCTCACGGTGGTGCTGGCATTGCTCGGCTTTTTCATCGGCGTGGTGGTTGATGAAAAACAGCGCATGAGCGCGGAGCTGCGCCAGACCCTGCGGCTGGCCGCCGCCGGCGAAATGGCGGGCGCCCTTGCGCATGAAATCAATCAGCCCCTGACCGCCCTCTCCGCCTATGGCGGCGCATGCGAAAAACTCCTCGCGCAAG
Organism: Herbaspirillum sp. ST 5-3; assembly: GCF_004804275.1. GTDB lineage: Bacteria > Pseudomonadota > Gammaproteobacteria > Burkholderiales > Burkholderiaceae_D > Noviherbaspirillum. The sequence goes on along the minus strand of NZ_STGI01000003.1, from coordinate 313,729 downwards.
GCGATACCGGCGAACGCCTGCGTGATGTCATCCAGCGCATGGTCGCGGAGTCGCATCGCGCCGCCGAGGTGGTGCGTCGCCTGCGCGATTTCTTCCGCACCGGCGCCACGCAGCTTGAACACGTCCCGCTGGCCGCGCTCCTGTCGGCCGCAAGCGAGCCGTTCGAGAAGCGCGCGAGGGAGCAGGATGTCACGCTGAGTATCGCAGAGGTTCCCGCCTGCACGCTGTTGGCGGACAGGCTGCAGATCGAGGTGGTCCTGCGCAATCTGTTATCCAATGCATTCGACGCGGTCACCGCGCAGCCGGGAGACAAGCGCAGCATCCGCATCACGGCCTGGCTGGAAAATCCGCGCTCGGTCTGCATTTGCGTCGAGGATTCCGGCAGCGGCGTACCGGCGGAACTGGCGGCGCACCTGTTCGAAGCATTTCATTCATCGAAGGCAAGCGGCCTCGGGCTGGGGCTGACCATCAGCCGCGCGATTGCCGAAGCACACGGCGGCAATCTGCTGGCGGAACCGGCCGACCATGGCATATTCAAACTGATTCTGCCGGTCGAAGGAAAAAGGGAGAGAAGCGATCATGCCACCTAGCGGATATACCGTCTTCATCGTCGACGACGACCAGTCGGTGCGCGATGCGCTCGGCCTGCTGCTGAGCGTGCAAGGCTACCCAATCACCTTGTTCGCCGATGCGGAAAGCTGCCTCGCGGCGTATCGGGCGGACTGGCGCGGCTGCATCCTCATCGATATCCGCATGCCCGGCATCGACGGGCTGGCGCTGCAGAAGCGGCTGCTGGAAATGGGCAGCACTCTGCCCGTGATCGTCATGACCGGCCACGGCGACGTGGAGTCGGCGCGTGAAGCCTTTCGCTCGCAGGCGATCGATTTCCTGGAGAAGCCGATCGACAATGACAAGCTGATGGCGGCCATCGACGAAGCGTTCCGGCGGCAATCCGCCGTGCAGGAAGTGCACGGTCAGGCGGCCGAGTTCCAGCAACTGCTGGCGACCCTCACCGCGCGCGAACGGGAAGTCATGGAACTGGTGGTGGCCGGCCGTCACAACCGCGAAATCGCCGACCTGCTCGGAATCAGCAGCCGCACGGTCGAAGTCCACAAGGCGCGGATGATGGCCAAGCTGGGCACGCAACGCATCCCGGATCTCGTGCGCTTGATGTTACAGAAGCACAGGCGAAGCGAATAAGTGCTACCGAAGCACTAGCCTGTTGCGGCAAGCGTTGCGTGGACTGCAAGTGCTTTCTTCGGTGACCCGGCGCTGTTGGCTCTTCGTGGAGACTTGCCGGGGGCGGCCCGGCAGCCGCTCACTTTCTTTGCTTCGCCAAAGAAAGTAAGCAAAGAAAGGCGACCGCAAAGTCTCCGCCCCTGACGGGGTGCCCGAAGCCCTTCAGGTAAAAGCGGGAAGCGAAATAACTCGCCCTCGCTGCGCTCGGTGCTCAAACAAATTTCGCTTCTTTATCCGCTTTTGCCTGCAGCGCTTCGGCGGAGCCAGAGCGGGCGTTTTTCAAACCATCCCCACCCCGACCCTCCCCTTGAAGGGGAGGGAGTAGGACCGTTCTTTATCGTTTTCGCAAGACAGCTAGTGAGCAAACCGCTCCCTCCCCTTCAAGGGGAGGGCCGGGGTGGGGATGGGGTGTGCATTTCCCTTTCTGACGACGCCAAAAGCGTGTCTGTCAAAACGGAGCAAGAAGCGAAACTTGTCTGAGCCGAAGGCGAGTTTGTTTCGCTTCCCGTTTTGGCAGACACGCTTTTGGGAACCCGCGCAGCGGGCGGCGGCAGTAGGGTCGCCTTCTTTTGCTTACTTTTCTTGGCGAAGCAAGAAAAGTAAGCGGCCGCCGGGCCGCACCCGGCAAGCCACAACGAAGAACCTACAGTACCGGGGCACCGAAGAAAAACACTCCCCCCTTCTACACCGCCTTCGCCTTCTCCAGCGCCAGCCGCGCGGTAATCTGCGACACATGCGTCAGCGCCTGGGGAAAATTCCCCAGCATCTGGCCGCTTTCCTTGTCGAACTCTTCAGAGAACAGGCCGAGTTCATTGGCGCAGCCGAGCGCGCGCCGGTAGTATTCCCAGGCCCGCTCCTGCCGCCCCTGATACGCAAGGCAGCGCACCAGCCAGAAGGTGCAAGGCACGAACGCGCCTTCGCGTCCCGGCAGTCCGTCCGGCGAGTCGTACCGGTCCAGCAAGCCGCCCCGGTCCAATGCATGGCAGATGGCATCGGTGGTGCGCACCATGCGCGGATCGTCATAGGCAACAAAGCCGGTGCGCGGCAACAGGAGCAGGGCCGCATCGAGATATGCGTCGCCGAAGGCTTGCATGAAAACGCCACGCTGCCGGTCGTAGCCGTCGCGCTCGATGGCCTCACGGATGGCATCGCGGGCTTCCGCCCAGTGCTCTGTCGGCGCCGGCAATTGCTTTTCCTGCGCGAGCCGGATGCCGCGATCCAGCGCACTCCAGCACATGGCCTTGGAATGCACGAAGTGACGTGGCTCGTCGCGGAATTCCCAGATGCCGTGATCGCGCTCCTGCCACTTCACAGCCACCATGTTGACCACGTCGGAAAGAAAATTCCAGTACGGCGCATCGATCTCGCGCCCCTTGGCATGCCACTCCCAGGCCATTGCCAGAATCTCCCCGTAGATGTCGAGCTGTGTCTGCTCCGATGCAAAGTTGCCGATGCGGACCGGTCGCGAACCGCGATAGCCTTCCAGCCAGCCGAGTTCCACCTCGGTCAGGCGACGCTTGCCGTCGACCGCGTACATGATCTGCATTTCCGCCGCGCTGCCCGCCGAGCTGCGCTGGACGAACTTGAGGAAGCGGTCGGCTTCGCGCTCGCACCCCAGCTCATAGAGCGCGCGCACCGTGAATACCGAATCCCGCACCCAGCTGAACCGATAGTCCCAGTTGCGTTCCTTTCCCGCGCTTTCCGGCAGGGAGGTGGTCGGCGCCGCAATGATGGCGCCGGTGCGTTCGAAGCTCAGCGATTTCAACACGATGGCCGAGCGCAGCGTCTGCGCGTCCGGGCCGCTCGGATGCGCAATGCGGCTCCCCCATTTGCGCCACCATGCGCAGGTATGCGCAAAGGCCTTGTCGGCCTCGAAGCCGTTGGGCTGCAGCACCGACGGACGCTCATCGATCTGCTCGGGAGGGACGAAACGGATCGACAGTCGGACGCGTTCGTCCGCGCCGAGGCGAAAAGTGACGGCGAGTCCGCTGTCGCGCATGACGTCGAGCGGCTTGTCGCAATGGATCACGAGGCCGACGTTGCTGCCGATCGCGGTATAGACGCCGTCGCCGTGATCCCGCACATGCGGAACGATTTCGCCGAAGTCGAAGCGCGGCGATATTTCGATGCGGAATTCAAGACAGCCGGAGATGCCCTCCAGCAGACGCACATGCTCATGATGCAGCTGCTCTTCCGCATCGTCATCCATGGCAAAGAAATCATGCAGACGCGCCTCGCCGCCCTGGCTTCGAAAATGGGTTTCGAGAATCATTGTGTCGGACACATAACGCCGCCCCGTCTCGATTCCATCCCCTTGCGGACAGATAGCGCAATAACCGCCCTTGTCCCAATCGAGCAGACGGCCGAAGCAACTGTCCGAATCGAAGCGCGGCATACAGCACCAGTCGACCGAGCCGTCTTTGGAAATGAGCGCCGCGCAATGACAATCGCTGATCATTGCATAGTCGGCAATCGCAGGGTATCGGGAGGCGGAATCGGTCATGGCGCAGGCGCGGCACATTCAAAATTACCGCGACGAAAATTTGTCGAGGACATGCATGTGACCAATGGAACAATGACAAGTTGCATGCCCTCGTTGCCGTGGAGCCGGGCAGCGGGCTGCAGATTTTACCGATCCCGGGTAAATCGTTCCTGGCCGATTTTTCCGCATTGAAATCGTTTCCGGTGCAGCGGGCTCGCACACGCGCGTTCCGCCTGCGCAGGCCGCTTTATATTTGCTCAAATGTTTTGGCACGCTGTTTGCGGCTTCATCGGGATTCGATCTTCATGGAGGCGCAAATGGAAACCACCGTCGGAGATTTTCTCCTGCAACGTCTTTCCGCCTGGGGCGTGCGGCGCATCTATGGCTATCCCGGCGATGGCATCAACGGCATCATGGGCGCCTTGGGTCGTGCCCAGGAAAGCATTGAATTTGTGCAAACACGCCATGAAGAGATGGCGGCATTCATGGCGACTGCCCATGCCAAATTCACCGGCGAGGTCGGCGTCTGCCTTGCCACGTCGGGGCCGGGCGCGATTCATCTGCTCAACGGCTTGTATGACGCCAAGATGGACCACCAGCCGGTAGTGGCGATTGTCGGCCAGCAAAAGCGCATGGCGCTCGGCGGCGACTACCAGCAGGAAGTCGACCTGCTCTCGCTGTTCAAGGATGTTGCGCATGAGTACGTCCACATGGCGGTGGTACCGGAACAGGTGCGGCATCTTGTGGACCGCGCCATGCGCATCGCGCGCGATCAGCGCACCGTCACCTGCATCATTTTCCCGAGCGACTTGCAAGACATGCCGGCAGTGGAAAAACCGCCGCGCGAGCATGGCTCGGTGCACTCGGGCATCGGCATGACCGGGCGACGCACGGTGCCGGGCCAGGCCGACCTGCTTGCTGCCGCGGACATTCTGAACGCAGGCAAGAAGGTCGCGATGCTGGTCGGCGCGGGCGCCCTCGATGCGACCGACGAAATCATCCAGACCGCCGAACTGCTCGGCGCGGGTGTCGCCAAGGCCTTGCTCGGCAAGGCCGCGGTGCCGGACGACCTGCCCTTCGTCACCGGCTCCATCGGCCTGCTCGGCACCAAGCCGAGCTGGGACCTGATGACGGAATGCGACACGCTGCTGATGGTCGGCTCCTCCTTCCCCTACTCCGAATTCCTGCCCAGGGAAGGCCAGGCGCGCGGCGTGCAGATCGACATCGACGGACGCATGCTCAACCTGCGCTATCCAATGGAAATCGGCCTGGTCGGCGACAGCCGCGACACCTTGCGCGCGCTGATCCCGCATCTGCAACGCAAACAGGATCGTAGCTGGCGCGAGGACATTGAAAAGAACGTCGACCGCTGGTGGCGCGTGCTCGAAGGCCGCGCCATGAACGAGGCCAAGCCGATCAATCCGCAGCGCGTGTTCTGGGAGCTGTCGCCGCGCTTGCCCGACAACTGCATCCTCACCTGCGACTCGGGATCGGCGGCCAACTGGTACGCGCGCGACCTCAAGATCCGGCGCGGCATGATGGCGTCGCTATCGGGCGGACTGGCGACCATGGGACCAGGCGTTCCCTATGCAATCGCGGCCAAGTACGCGCATCCCGATCGTCATGTGATCGCGATGGTGGGCGACGGCGCGATGCAGATGAACGGCATCAACGGCCTGATCACGATTTCGAAAGTGTGGAAGGACTGGAGCGATCCTCATCTGACCATCCTGGTGCTGAACAACAGCGACCTCAACCAGGTGACCTGGGAGCAGCGCGCGATGGAAGGCGATCCGAAGTTCCTCGCATCGCAGGTGCTGCCGCCATTCCCCTACGCCGCCTACGCCGACATGCTCGGGCTGGGCGGCATCCGCGTCGACAAGCCGGAAGGCATCGCACCGGCCTGGGAGCGCGCCTTGTCGGCGCGCGTGCCGACGCTGGTCGAAGTCGTGACCGATCCCGACGTGCCGCCGCTGCCGCCGCATATTTCGAGCGAGCAGACCAAGGCTTATCTCTCCGCACTCTGGCATCGCGATCCCGATTCGCTCGGCATCATCCAGGCGTCGATCAAGGAAGTGTGGGACGGGTTGTTCCCGCCCGGGAAATCAGGGAAGTAAGTGGAGCCAAGTGGAGTCGCCCAAGCATGTCTACGCAAGAATCCCCCGTGCCGATCAAGCATGTCGGCATCGAAGCCTACACCATCCCGACCGACGGCCCGGAATCGGACGGCACGCTGGAATGGGACGCGACCACACTGGTGCTGGTGCACATTAATGCCGGCGGTGCCAGCGGTATCGGCTATACCTTTGCCGGTATCGCCACCGCCACCCTGATCCGCGAGAAGCTCGCGCCGCTGCTGCACGGCAGCGATGCGCTGGCGATCAATGCACGCTGGCAGGACATGGTGCGGACGATACGCAACATGGGCCGGCCGGGCATCAGCTCGATGGCGATTTCGGCCGTCGACAACGCGCTCTGGGACCTCAAGGCCAAGCTGCTCAATGTCTCGCTGGCGGCGCTGCTGGGCAGCACACGGCACGCGATCCCGGTGTATGGCAGCGGCGGATTCACCAGCTATTCCAGCGAGCGCCTGCAGCAACAGCTTGGCGGCTGGGCGCAGAGCGGCATGCAGATGGTGAAGATGAAAATCGGCCGCGAACCGGAGCGCGACCTGGCGCGGGTGCGCGAGGCGCGCGAGGCGATCGGCACCGAGACACAACTCTTCGTCGATGCCAACGGCGCCTACACCCGCAAGCAGGCACTGGCATTCGCGCAGCAATTCGCCGAGTACGGCGTCACCTGGTTCGAGGAACCGGTTTCGTCGGATGATCTCGCCGGCCTGCATCTGCTGCGCGATCGCGGCCCCGGCGGCATGGCGATCACCGCCGGCGAATACGGCTATGACCTGCCCTACTTCCGCCGCATGCTGGAAGCGCAGGCCGTCGATGTGCTGCAGGCCGATGCAACGCGCTGCGCCGGCATCACCGGCTTTCTCGGCGCGGCCGCCTTGTGCGAAGCCTTCGGCGTCCCGCTGTCGAGCCATTGCGCACCGGCCTTGCACCTGCCGCTGTGCTGCGCGGCGCGGCCGGCGATACATCTCGAATACTTCCACGACCATGCGCGCATCGAACAAATGCTGTTCGACGGCGCGATCACCCCCGACAAGGGCAAGCTCACGCCCGATCTGAGCCGCCCGGGACTGGGGATCGAATTCAAGAGACAGGACGCACGATGTTACGAGGTTTAGTCCGCGGTTTAGTCGATACACAATCGAAGGCACCACCGCTGTCCGCCGGTTTCGGCGACATGCAACAACTGGAAGCCGAACTCGCGCACAGCATTCAAGGCGAGGTTCGCTTCGATGCCGGCAGCCGTGCGCTGTACGCGACCGACGCATCGAACTACCGGCAGGTACCGATCGGCGTCGTGATTCCGCGCAGCGTCGAGGATGTCATCACGACCGTGCGGCTCTGCTATCAATACGGCGCGCCGGTGCTCTCGCGCGGCGGCGGCACCAGCCTGTGCGGCCAGTGCTGCAACGTCGCGGTGGTGATGGACTTCTCCAAATACCTGAACAAGATCCTGGAGATCGACCGCGAAGCGAAAACCGCGACCGTGCAGCCCGGCCTCGTGCTGGACGACTTGCGCGACGCGGCCGCCAAGTTCGGCCTGACCTTTGCGCCGGACCCGGCGACGCACACGCACAATACGCTGGGCGGCATGATCGGCAACAATTCCTGCGGGCCGCATTCGGTGATGGGCGGCGAGACGGTGCACAACGTCATCGAGCTCGACATCGTCACCTACGACGGCACGCGCATGACCGTGGGCGAAACCAGCGACGAGCAATTGCGCGAGATCCTTTCCCGCAATGACCGGCGTGGCGACATCTACGCGCAGCTGCAGAAACTGCGAGACCGTTATGCCGCTGCCATTCGCGAACGCTTTCCGCAGATCCCGCGCCGCGTCTCCGGCTACAACCTGGAAGCGCTGCTGCCGGAGCACGGCTTCCATGTGGCCCGCGCACTGGTCGGGTCGGAAAGCACCTGCGTGGTGATACTCGGTGCCAAGCTGCGCCTGCTGGACAAGCCGGCGGTGAGCTCGCTGGTGGTGCTCGGCTACAAGGACGTGTACGAAGCCGGCGACCATGTGCCGGAAATCCTGAAACACAAGCCGATCGCGCTGGAGGGCATGGACGACCGGCTGATTGCCGACATGAAGGCCGTGCACCTGCATCCGGAGAATGTCGAACTGCTGCCCAAGGGCGGCGGCTGGCTGCTGGTGGAGTTCGGCGGCGCCAGCAAGGAGGAATCCGACGCGCAGGCACGCCGGATGATGGATGCGCTGAAGCAGGTCGAGCATCCGCCGACGATGAAACTGTACGACGATCCGCCAGTGGAACAGAAGATCTGGAAAGTACGCGAGTCCGGCCTCGGCGCAACCGCGCATGTGCCGAACCAGAAGCTCACCTGGGAAGGCTGGGAAGATTCCGCCGTGCCGCCCGAGCATCTCGGTGAATACCTGCGCAAGCTGCGCGCCCTGTTCGAGAAGTACGGCTACATGTGCGACCTGTACGGCCACTTCGGCCAGGGCTGCGTGCACACGCGTATCGACTTCGATCTCGAGACCGCGGACGGGATTGCCAAGTTCCGCGCCTTCCTGCATGAAGCGGCGCACCTGGTGACCAGCCTGCACGGCTCGATTTCCGGGGAACACGGCGACGGCCAGTCGAAAGCCGAGCTGCTGCCCATCATGTTCGGCGACGAATTGATGCAATCCTTCCGCGAGTTCAAAAGCATCTGGGATCCGCACTGGAAGATGAATCCGGGCAAAGTCATCGGCGCCTTCCGTGCGGACCAGAACCTGCGCCTCGGCACCGAATACGACCCGCCGCCGGTCAAGGTGCATTTCCATTACGCCGACGACAACGGCAACTTCCCGCGCGCGGTGCTGCGCTGCGTGGGCGTCGGCGAATGCCGCAAGAAGAGCGGCACCATGTGCCCGAGCTACATGGCGACCGGCGAGGAAAAGCATGCGACGCGGGGCCGCGCGCATCTGCTGTTCGAGATGCTGCAGGGATCGGCCATTCACGGCGGCTGGAAGGAACCCGCGGTGCATGAGGCGCTCGACCTCTGTCTGTCCTGCAAGGGCTGCAAGGGCGAATGCCCGGTCCATGTCGACATGGCCACCTGGAAGGCGGAATTCATGGCGCATTATTACGACGGCCGGATGCGCCCGCTGCACGCCTATGCCTTCGGCCTGATCGATCGCTGGGCGAAGCTGGCGTCGCACATGCCGGGCGCGGCGAATTTCTTCACCCAGACCGAGCCCTTCGCCGGCCTCGCGAAGAAGCTTGTCGGCATCGCGCCGCAACGGCGCATCACGCGCTTCGCGGCGCAGCCGTTTACCGAGTGGTTTCGCCAGCGCACGCCCGCCACATCCGCGGCATCCGGCCGCAGAATCATCCTGTGGCCGGACACCTTCAATAACTATTTTCATCCTGACGTGGCGCAGGCTGCGGTCGAAGTGCTGGAACATGCCGGCTGCACGGTCGAACTGCCGCGCATGCATCTGTGCTGCGGGCGCCCCTTGTATGAATTCGGCATGCTCGACCGCGCCAAGGCCTACCTCACGCGCATCATGGAAGCGCTGGCCGACGACATCCACGCCGGCACGCCCATCGTCGGGCTGGAGCCGGCCTGCGTGTCGGTCTTCCGCGACGAACTGCCCAACCTGTTCCCGCATAGCGAACAGGCGATGCGGCTGTCCGGACAGGTGAAGCTGCTGAGCGAATTCCTGGAGCGCGAAGACCTGCACGCGTCCATTCCGGCGCTGCACCGAAGCGCGGTAGTGCACGGCCATTGCCATCACAAATCGATCCTGCACATGGATGCCGAGCAAAGCGTGCTGCGCAAGCTGGAACTCGATTTCCAGGTGCTCGATTCAGGCTGCTGCGGCATGGCGGGTTCCTTCGGCTTCATGGAGGACAAGGTCGATGTCTCGATGGCCTGCGGCGAGCGGGTACTGCTGCCTGCGGTGCGCAATGCCCCGCAAGACACGCTGCTCGTCGCCAACGGCTTCAGTTGCCGCGAGCAGATCTCGCAGGCGACCGGGCGCGAAGCCATGCATCTGGCGCAAGTCCTGCGCATGGCGCTGCGCCAGCCGCGCTGACGGGTGGGCCGCATGCACCAGGTCGTTCCTCAACCTTTCTGATGGAGGCATCATGCTCAGATCAGCTCATGCAACAAGCCCGGCACTTCTTCCGCTATGGCTTTGCCTGTTCATGTCGAGCGCTATCGCGCAAGGCGCGGGAGGCAGCGCCGGCACGGTAAAGAACGAAAATCTGTCCACCCCGGTGATCCCGCCGCTGTTCATCATCGCACCCACCGAAGTACGCACCGATCCCACGCTCGCGAAGGGTTGCTGGGTCCGCCTCTTTCCCGAACCGGAATACAAGGGAATCGACGACCTCACCATCGCCGGCCCCACTGAGCTGCCGTCGCTGCACACGCCAGCCGGCGGCGTGTACTGGAAGCACAAGACGGAAAGCCTGATTGTCGGACCGAAGGCGACCGTGCTCGTCTATGAAAATGAGCATTTCAGCCATCAGACCGCGACACTTGCACCGGGCACGCGCGAACCGCAACTGCGCAAGGGATTGAAATTCACGCAATCCATCGATTCATTGAAGATTCGCTGCGCTTCCTGAACCTCGACGCAATCTCGCCGGCGAGCCCCGAATCCCTTGCCATTTGATACACATCAATCAAACCTGGGTGCCCTCCGCCCAGAATGAATGCAGCTGTTCTGCATCACGCGGAGTATGACGAATGAAGCCCTGAGGAAATCCATCTGCCACACAAGGAGATGAACATGGCAAAGCGTACGTGGAGTGTATTGACGGCATTGTTGATTGCGGCGGGATCCGCTTCCGCCCAGCCCGCTGGTCCGGGACCGGGCATGATGGGCGGTTACGGCATGGGCCCGGGCATGATGGGTGGCTATGGTGGTGGTCCCGGCATGATGGGTGGCTACGGTGGCGGCTACGGCATGGGACCGGGCATGATGGGCGGCTATGGCATGGGTCCCGGCATGATGTGGGGCTATGGACCCGGCGGCTGGGAGTACGCGATCCCGAACCTGACCAACGACCAGCGCGCCAAGCTGACCGACGCCGACAAGAATTTTCACCAAAAGCAATGGCAGCTGATGGAGAAGATGCACGAACTCGGCTATCAGTCCGCCAATGTCTACCGCGACGGCAAATTCGACGAGCAAGCGGCGCGCAAGAACTACGACGCGATGGCGGACCTGCGCAAGCAGATGTTTGAGAATTCGCTCGAACTGCGCCGGAAGATCGACGGCATTCTCACCCCTCAGCAGCGCGAGCAGATGCAGCGTCCCTGGGGCGGGCGTTAAACATGCAGCCCGTGCGCTTGCGGACCCGGCTGGATCCGCAAGCGCACTCAAGAGGAATCAGCACGATCAACGCCCCGATGACGTCGGTTTGACCTGCAGATTGTTGATGACCTTTGATACGCCCGCCACTTGCTTGGCTGTCTGAACCGCCTCGCTCACCTGCTTCGAATTGTCGACGAAACCACTCAGCGACACCACGCCGCGATAGGTATCGACATTGATGGCCATCGCCTTGCCGAAGCTTTCATTCTGTGCGATCTGGGTCTTGACGCGCGCCGTGATCGACGCGTCGTCGAGCGCCTGACCGGTCGAGCGCGAAGTGGATGTCGGTGCGCATGCGCTCAGCAAGAGGGCGAAAGCCATTGGAATGACGTATTTCAAGTTTTTCATGATAGTTCCTTTCCCAGAAATTTCGGTTGAGAAAAACCAGACGCAATGCACAGGTGTCCTCGCTGTCTACCCCGTGGTATACGCATGAGCCATGCCTGCGACACTTCTTCGCAATAACGAAGCTTGCACATTCCATACCAAACGCGGGAAGCGCGGCACGGTACCGCCATGCCATCGCCTTCACGATGCGCCCCTGACTCGGCGCATGGCGATGGGCAGTGATGAGAGAATTTACAAACACCGTGTAATTCGTATTTGTACAAACTGATTTCCGGACGTTCATACATCGCCGTACACATCGATGCCGGCATCCTCCCGCGCATGGCATGCGCCTTGCGGCACTCTGCGCGCCCGCGCAAGCTGCGCCAATAAGTTAGAACAAAGTATGTCCTGCTCCGTTCCCGATCAACAACACAAAGCCCATCGCACGCAAGCCGACATTGCGCGGCGCACCAACTGTTCCTCGGGACGATAGGCGATGTCGCAATCCCTGCTCGTGCTGCTGCGGGGCCTTGCCGCCGGCGCCATCCTCACGAAGCGGGCCGACACCATGATTCCGGAAGCCGTCGAATCCGCGCATAACTCCAGCGGGGTGATCACGGTGCTCGGATTCCTGACGGCTTTTGTGTTGAGCAAGATGGGCTAGATTCCGCCCGGTCGACCAAGCGACAGATTCCCAATTTATCCCTGCGTGTCGTGCGCCGCCGCGATCTCGCTGCCCGATGCGCCGCTCCTGAACTTCATATCGAGCGTCAGCAGGACACCCTTCGGGCCGAAATACACCGTCGAGGGCGGCGCGCCGTATGGTCCGCTCCTTCACGTTCACGGAAAGAAGTGGCGATGACATCGGCTCCAGCCTTCGCCGTGGCAATCGCCCTCGCCGGCCCGACACTGGAATCCAATCCGGTGACAAGCGCCAGTTCGCCTTTTAATCCTTGTTCGTTCATGGGAAGCTCCGTTCGAAATCAAGGGCAGTGATTCATGGTCAATGCGAATCGCGGATTTTGCATGGTGTGATGAACTCGTATTTGCTCCGGCATCCGGCTTTCGGTTCTGTCCCATCATCGATGCAAACCGCATAGCAAAACACCCAATGGTCCGCCGAGCAACACATTCCGAAATATCGGACAATCTCCTGCTGGCGGCGCACGCAATCATGCTGCGCGCCCGACGGATTCACGAACAAGAGGAAGCAGTGGAAATGATTGAGCGACGCAACGGCAGCTGGTATTTCGGATGGAACATCGTGGCGGGCGCGACCCTGCTGACCTTGCTCACGGTGGGCATGCGCATGGGCATCGGCCCCTTTTTCCTCCCCATCGCGAAAGACCTCGGATTCAGCCGCAGCCTGTTGTCCGGCATCGTCGCCATCGGCATGCTCTGCTACGGCATCGGCATGCCGATGGCCGGGCACCTGGTCGGGCGTTACGGCACCCGCTTCGTGCTCCTGCTCGGCACCGCCATCGTCGTCGCCTCCACCATCTGGACCGTCAACGCACGCAGCCCGTTCAGCTTCCTGCTCTCCTTCGGCGTGCTGATGTCGATCGGCCTCGCCTTCACCAGCCCGGTCGCACTCACGCCCGTCATCAGCCGCTGGTTTACGCGCCGGCGCGGCATGGCCCTGTTCTTCCTGTCCACCGGCTCCATGGCCGGCATCGCGATCATGACGCCGGTGTTCACCTTCGCCATCAAGATCGCCGGCTGGCAGAACACGCTTCTCGGCTTCGCTGCCGCCTTCACCGCACTCACCGTTCCCGTCGCACTGTTCATCATCCGCGACACCGCGCCCGAGCACACCGACCTGCTCCCCGAGCAGATCGCCGTCGCGCGCACCGCCTCCGCAGCGCCCGCGCAAACCCTGCGATTCAGCGAAGCCGTGCGCACCGCACCTTTCCTGAAAATCTGCCTCGGCCTGTTCGCCTGCGGTTTCAGCATGAACCTGCTCGGCACCCACGGCGTGCCCATGCTGATGGACCACGGCTTCGACGCCATGACCAGCTCGCTCGGCATCGGCCTCATCGGCCTCGTCGCCATCTTCAGCACCATGGTCCTCGGCCGCATGTCCGACGTCCTGCCGCGCCGGAACATCCTTGCCGCCATCTACCTGATTCGCGGCCTCGGCTTCTTTGCGCTGCTGCTGGTCGGCGCGCATTGGGAGTTGTACGCCGCAGCCACCATCGGCGGCATCGCCTGGGCTGGGAGCATTGCACTGTCCTCCGCGATCCTTGCGGATGTGTATGGTGTGCGGCTGGTGGGTATCCTCTACGGGACGGCGTACCTTGCACATCAGATCGGCGCGATGATCAGCTCGTGGCTGGGGGGCTGGGGATATGAGCGGTTCGGGACGCACTGGATTGCGTTTGGTGCGGCGGGGGTGATGTTGCTGATTGCGGCGGGGGTGGCGTTGAGGTTGCCGTTGAAGGGGTTCACGTTGATGGGGGTGGGGCTGATTGGAGGGCGGTGATGTCTTGGGCTGTAAATCAAGGTGAACAGAAAGTGAACCAGGAAGAAGGGCGTGGTAGGGTTTTGTCTGTAATGACAACTCTCGTATTCGACTCGATGGACTGATTTGTTGCTGGTCAGGAATTTAGCTTCTACACTGACTGCTGTCGCGTGCGTTGTCAGCGCTGTCAGTCTTTCACGAGATTTTATCTGCACGTATAACCCGGGCATTTTGCTTTAAGCATCGGCATGATGCGGACCTGCGGGCTATCGTGGGGCGCGTTTATTTGACGTGCCGTCGTGCATATCAGACAGTGCTGTCTGCCTAAATTAAAAGTTAGCATGAAAAAGCGATTCGGCTTAGCGGTGATCATCCTCACAAATTTGGTAATAAATTCTGTTGCGCTGGCTGGAGACTCTTTTACCGGAACTTGGTATGTCCATGTAGAGGAAGCTTCTGAGCAACCCGATTTTTGGGAAGAGCTGAACTTAATTCAAATTGGGACACACATTTGTGGTGAATGGTCGGCTGGCGCTAAGCTCAAGCAAAGGATTGATGAAGGCTACATAGTCGGAAAGGTGAATGGAAAAAGAGCGACCATTAACCGATGCGTTCATTCTGACAAAGATCCCTCACCAGGAAATTGTCCGGACTTTTCAAAGAAGTGGCGTGACGTATTTGTTCGCCATGGGGAAAAAATCGTAGTGTGGGGGATTGGCAGAGATGGTCACCTTCATACTGACGGAATTCCGTTGTCTCGCACCTCGAAGGTGGATCAAGTGAGCGAAGAAGCATTACATGCATGCAGACGGTGGAGTCGCTTCGGATTCCAGCGTACTCGAGAAAAGGACTCTGTCAAGTGAACGCAATTTGCCTACATTTTTTTATAACTCAATGCTAACAAGTGGTTCGACACCGACACTACGCGCCGGTCAATCTAGCCGTCTTCCCGAACCACCGTTTATGCTCGCACAATGAATCTCACTGAACTAACAGCACTCATTGGCGCTCTTGCGTGGGCACCCCCGATTTTCTCTGGCGTACGGTCATGGCTCACAAAACCTGCCCTGCGAATAATCACGCAGCCAACGCCTGAGGTCGGCTATACAACGTTGGGCCCAATCCTAAATTTGCGGCTCGCGCTAACGGTGAAGCATCGAGACATAGTCATTACGGGTGTGCGCATTAAGCTCACCCACGAATCCGGCGAAGAAACAGTCTTTTCCTGGCGAGGCATCACCCAGCGACTTGGTCAATTCAATGCGCCTCAGGTTGGTACACTGCCATTCGAAAAGGAGCTCAACGTTCTAGCAATGAAGGTGTCGGAGAAGGACATAGAAGAACGCTTGATCCGTTTCCAAAGTAGCGCCTTCCTCGAACGCAAGAGCGCTCTTGACGCCATCGCTGCAAAGAAGCTCTCTTGGCATCGTCAGAACAATGCGTTCAATGCGGAAGAGTTCCTTCGAAACCAAGAGATGAGTGACGTGTATGAACACATCAAGCAGTCATTCAGTTGGAAGCCCGGCTCCTATCGCCTTCAGTTCATCATTGAAGCGCCAGATGTGTTCGACCTTTCAGGCGATGAGTACACCTTCAACCTCACCCCAATGCACATCCAAGACCTATCATCCAATCTGGCCTTTGTCGAGAAGTCATACCGGAATGAAGTTGTGCCAGCGGCAGAGAACGACGAGGCCGCCAAAGCAGAACGCAACATCAGTTGGCGGTGGGTTTACCCTGAAATGTTGGCTGAGCATTGAATATGGCTAACTGGCGGATCAACGCGGACAAAAATACTCCCCATTTTTGCCGGTTAACCTGGGCGTTATACAGCAATCCAGGTGACAAATGGTGACTGAAAAACACTGGTTAGACTACATAGCCGCAATCGGGGCAATTGCTACGCCAATTTTCATGCTTAGGTTGACAGCTATTGGTTGGCCCATGCGCCGGCGCTTGGAATGGCAACTTGAGCAAGCATAGGGTGCGCTTCGCGTACCGATTCGAAGAAACGACCATTCAATGTTCGCAGATATCCGAAGTGCCGCACAGAGCAATTTCCCCGCTTCGCATAACATCGAAAACCGCTCGAAAACAGAAGAATTGTTCCATGGCCTTTAACCGAATCTTCCACCGCCTCGCAAGGCTCTCATCCCTCGCGCTCCCCCTGTTCCTCACCACCACCCTCACCCACGCCGAAGGCCACCTCCTCAAAATCCCCACCCGCCCCGACATCACCACGACCCTATTCTGGGAACCGCATGAAGGCGCAAAGACGACAGTCTTCCTTTTCCCCGGCGGCGGTGGTGGTTTCGGCAAGGTGGAGGACGGCAGGCCGACGAGCCGCAACTTCCTCGTGCGGACGGTGCCGGAGTTTCTTGCGAACGGTTTCAACGTCGCGATCTTCGGCAAGCCAAGCGACACTGACAAGCTCGACTACCCCGATCGGATCAGCGAAGCGCATATCGCCGACATCCGCGCGGCGCTCGACTTCGTGAAGAAGCAGAACGAGGCGCCTATATGGCTGATCGGAACCAGTCGCGGCACCATCTCCGCGACCGCTGCTGCGATCAACATCCATGAACCGGCCATCGCCGGTCTGGTGCTGACGTCGAGCGTTGTCAGTGCGAAGAAAGTCGGTGCAGTGCCGACGCAGGATCTGGCGGCGATCAAGGTGCCTGTCCTGGTCATGCATCACACCAACGACGCTTGCAATGTCTGTTCGCCCAGCGGCGTGCCGGCCATCCTGAGCGGATTGAAGAATGCGCCGATCAAGAAGGAAATCATGGTCAGCGGCGGCGGCAACCCGACGGGCAATCCGTGCGAGGCGCTGCATTGGCATGGCTTCATTGGGATGGAAAAGGAAGCTGTCGATACGATCTCTGACTGGATCAGGCAAGCATCCAAGCCATAGCGGGTGCAAAGATCGGGGCGCCGATTCGAGGATGAGCGGCCGGAGATACTACCCCACTGTCGGAGCCATAACGGTGCGCAGAGCGCACCCTACCTGCTATTAAGCAGTTTCAGCTACCATGTCGTCCTTGCGCAAAATTCCGGGATGCCTCGTGTTATTCGTACTCATACTCGTCGCCGGCCTGTGGGCCGGCCTGCAAAATTCCCTCGCCGGCGGCGGCTCATTTGTGACCTTGCCGGCGCTGATGTTGTCCGGCATGACGCCGCTGGCTGCCAACATCACCTCTACCGTCGCCCTGTTTCCGGGGCAGGTGACCACCGGCCTCGCCGGCCGCAAGCTGGTCACGGGTGTCGGCAAACTGCCCTTCTGGGCACTCTTCGTGATCAGCATCCTGGGCGGTGCGCTGGGCGGCCTGTTGCTGCTCAAGACCTCCCCCATCGTATTCGCCCGACTGGTGCCATGGCTCGTCCTGCTTGCCACTGCCTTGTTCGCCTGGGGCAGCTTCTTTCGCGGGAAAACCAACTCCGGCATGCATCTCGGGCCGGTCGCAACAGCGTTCGCGCAGTTCTTGATCGCGATCTATGGCGGCTACTTCGGCGGCGGCATCGGCATCCTGATGATCGCCGCGCTGACGATGGCTGGGCTGCCGACCCGCAATGCCGGCGCAACAAAAAACGTGCTTGCCGGCGTGATGAATGCCTCAGCCGTGGCCTTGTTCCTGGCATCTCCGCAATTGCACTGGCTCGAAGCCATCACGCTCGGCGCCGGCGCGATTGTCGGCGGCCTGCTGGGTTCATGGGCACTTCATCGCGTCAATGAAAAATTGCTGCGCATCGCGATCGTCTGCATCGGTGCCGCGCTGACTGTTGCCCTGTTTGCCAGACCGATATGATCCACATTGCAAGTGTCTTCCTGAACTATTTCCTTCCCGCGTCGTCCTAAACAAGGCTTCCGCTCGACAACATTAATCTTGTGTCATGCGTCGACGGAAGCCCCCGATTTCATTCGACAACTGGCTTGTGACATGTGCATGCCGCGGCTCGCGGATCATCGCTTGCACGGCCAATTTCCCAAGAGGCGATGACATGATGAATTGGCCGGAGCTATCCGCCCTGCTTGGCGCTTTCGCGCATACTGAACCCGGTCGCATGATCGCCACGCTCGCTTCCGTCAGCGTAGCGGCGATCGTGTGGCGGATCTCAAAAAAGCGCGCGAGATTGAGCAGCTCCACCATACTCGACGTCGAACACCGGCGCGGCAACCTGGTGCTCGCCAAGAATTTGATCATGGCCGCCACGCTGCTTGCCGTCGGCTCCATCTGGGCCACCAAGATCGCCGGCGCCGCCCTCTCGCTGGCCGCCGTGGCCGGCGCCGTCCTGATCGTCAGCAAGGAATTTCTCTCCAACGTGCTGGGATCCGCCATGCTGGCGATATCAAGACCATATCGTGTCGGCGATTTTATCGAGATGGGAGATGCCAAAGGACGCGTACTCGACACTGATCTCCTGGTGACGACGATCGCCGAAACCCTTGCGGGAAATCAGCTCACAGGGCGTACTGCAGTGCTGCCCAACTCGCTGCTTCTGACCCATCCCGTCAAGAATCTGACCGCCACCGGCGCCTATGTCATCAACCTGCTGAACATCGCTGCCAGCCCTTCCGAGGATCTGCTGTCGCTGGAAAAAGCACTGCTACAGGCCGCCAGAGAAGTATGTTCCCCCTGGCTGGCGGACGCCGACAGGCACCTGAAGCAGCTCGAATCACGTGATCTGGTCAACCTGCCATCGGCGGAACCACGCGTGCTTCTGGAATTGCATTGCGCGCATGAAGTGACCCTGGTGCTGCGCTACAGCTGCAGGCCCAACGACAGGGTGAAGGTCGAACAGGCCATTCTGCGCGCATTCCTGCAGCATCGTGGGGCGACGCCAGGCCGCCAGCCAAGGGATGCGCGCGTCCTGGCCGAGGCAGCGTAAGGGTGCGCAACGGCAAGGCACCGGCGTCGCCGCCGGGTTCTACGCCACCAATCGCCGCGTCGACCACGCGGCGATGACAGCGGCCAGGTTTACTGTTCCCTGCCCGGTTTTAGGGAGAGCGAAGCCGATCTGATCGGCAAGTGATAGGAAGGCTGCTCCCAAAGCACCGCGCTCAGCCCGGCACGCAAGGGATCGGACTCTTTACTGGATGTGCGCGGAAGCGCGACCGGCGTGTCAGCCGGCGTATGGTTCAAGAGCCGTTCGAAACTGGCGGCAACCTGTTCCGCGGGCATGGAAGACGCTGCGTCGGACGAAGCAAAAACGTCCAGCGATACAGCGGACATCGCGACAGCAAAAACCGTGTTCAGCAATGCCTTGTTCATGATGCTTCCTTTCATTCAAGCTGGATGTGCCGGAATTGGCATGTGAAAGAATGCATTCGATAGCTGAAGGGAAGCTTAAGGTTTCGGCAAACCGGTGATGTAGCGCGGTTAGATGTATAAGTTGTGATCTGATCTGATAGGAATCGTCAGATTGCGAACTTTCGCGTCACCCAAGCCGGCTGCTCTTTCGCATTTTGTAAAACGTCGGCTTTGTAGCGGAAGCAGCCGTTAATGTTTTAGCTAAGCGGGCAAAAGCGGTAGGACGTGCTGGCCGTGAGACGGAATATAGCTGAAGACGCCTCGCAGGCAGCGTGGCCTGCCGTTCAAGGCCTAGGCATGTCTACCAGGCTCAGGGACGTCCAGTTCAGAATTGACAAAATCAATCAGTATACGAAGTCGCAAGTGATTGGTTCACTAACAGAAATTCAACGTTTTCATCAGCAAACGTCTCGATGGCCGCCAATTGTTTCCCGAATCGTTCGTAGCGAATTTTTGTAAATTCGAAAACCTGATCAAGGCTGTTCAAGTTGTATTCCCCACAAGATGCCAACATCACCTGTGACATTACTTGATCCAAATAATTGTGACCATTTTCAATAAGAGCATGAATAAAAGAAGGGGCTTTGCCAGAATGAACGACTAAGTTCCGAGTTCGATAGATGCGCCGAATCTGCCACGACACTTTTCGTTCATGCAGATCCAGCAGCTCTTTTACTTTTGCTGGTGAACTTAGACTTTCTGAGAGACGAAATATCCGATAGCGCAACAAGTGAAAGTCAGATAAAGCCGCGTATAGCTCATTGCGCAAAGGTTCGCAACTCTGAAGAGTCAATAGCCTTAATGTCGCAGCGCGGATGGATTGAGATTGAGTAGAGATTTTTTTCAATATTTTCTTGGTTTTATACTTGTCCCAATGCACTAAATCAGAAGCAACTTGCTCAACTAAACGCAATATGTAATTAAGCATCAAAGTAGGGTTAAGGCTTGCTACCACTCCGGCCACTTTATTCTGTCCCGCATGGGATGGCGTTAAAGTTTCAAGCGAAATCCAAAGATTCAGCAGTTGATTCTCAGGGATGTTATGTGTAACACCAATCCCATGTAGTTCAACGACACGATCAAACCGCTCAAAACTTCCGCTCGATGACAGGTTTATGTTCCGAAGCATCCAGTTCATTCGCTTGGCAGCAACTGCCGGTCTCAGGTCAAAACCCTTTTCCATAGAACTGCGGTTTTTCTTTACTATTGCGGGCTCTCCTTCGCAGCACAGCTGGACAATCAAAGCTTCTTCCCTCCAAGTAAGCTGAGCTTTATGAGAGAACAAGACAAATAGATCACGGACTTTGTTAAGTCTACTTTCAGCTTCCATTCGTGCAGAGTAGATATCGAACGATTGGATATCGTTAATCCGCACCAATACTTCGTCGGACTTCAAGACAAATCCACTCTTGGCTGAAAATTCAACTAGCTTTTCAGGTATTGAGTCAACTTTTTCGACTTTGAAGTGCGCGCTTTCTTCGTGAATCTTGTTTAGCAATGAAGACGCAATAAAATAAACATCAAAATGATGCGTGTATGGCCAGATGAGTTGAATGAATGCTTGGAAACTATCTCTTGTTTCTGAAAATTTATTTTCTTGGTAGTAAAAAAAATCAACCGTGTTTTTGTAAAGAAAATGCTTGCTTTGCCCCAAATTAATTAGAGTTGTGCAAAGCGTACGTGCAAGCTCATCAATTTCTTTTTTTTTGGAAGCCCGTATTGCTTCGCCCAAGTAATGAACGCAACGTTCAAAGTATCTATATGGGTTCAAGACCCCTGCGAGCACTTGGAGTTTTAGCCTACGTTCCGTGTATGGGACATTTTCGCTCCGCGGGAGATACCTTGACAGGTCGCCTTCAAGCATCGACTTTGCGACACGGTCCCCATGTATAGACCACTCTAATTCATCAAGGACATGCTTGAGATTGGCTTCATCAAGAACTCCACTCTCAATATCTTCCAAAACTAACAAAGCTTCAGCGCAGAGTGCCGGTGCATTCAAAGCGCTAGGCTTGTACGTGTCTAAAGTGTAATCAAATAGAAGCTCCTCCATCCGCTGTGCAAAGAAAAGTAAAGCGGAAATGTCGAATTCAGTCTGCCAGTTCTTTAAGCTTCTAAATCTCATAGTTTCTCTCGAAAAAATAACATAGCACTAGCGCCGACTTCGGCGAGATAACCAAAATGCGAAAAGAGGCATCTACCCTAAGTTTCACAGCATAGCGAAGGGATGAGCAATTGTCCATGCGGCAACAATTTTCAAATTCCGTCGACAATCTGATGGCATCCTTCCCGCCGATTGCTGCTAGCGCCTAGTCAGCTCTGACAGTCTCCTTTCAGTCTTAAGCTGCCTGTGAAAAGGCGTATCCTCAACGGCTAGATTCGGAAGTTCCTGCAAGTCCAAGGCGCGATGAAATCTGACACCGATTGGCAGGTTAGATCTGGTTTACTACAGGTTAGATGAGCACCACCATTCCCAGCCCCAACAGCAATATCACTACCAGCGCCACCACCATCGGCCACCGATGCGTGTTCAACCAAAGCTGCGCACTCCACGTCACCGCCTGGCTGTCAAACCTGCCATGCGCGCCGTGATCGCCCGGCACCGGCTCGTACAAGTTGTCGCGCCGGCCGGGCGAAATCGGTTTGTTGCTCTCCTGTCCCTCGTACGCCTTGAAGGCCAGCATGCGATCGAGGAAACCCGGGATCACGCGCGTGCCGAGTATCGCCTGCACCGCTGGCCAGCCTACCCACAACTCGCGCCGCCGGTGCAGCGCGGCCCAGTAGATGCCGCGCGCGGCCACTTCCGGCTGGAAGATCTTGCCGAGCGGTTTGGGTTGATCGGGGAGACAGGTGCGGCCCCAGTCGAATTGCGGCGTGTTGAATGCCGACAGATGCACCATGGTGAGGTGCACCTTGCTCTTGTCGTGGATCAGTTCGGAGCGCAGCGAGTCGGTGAAGCCGCGAATCGCGCTCTTCGCGCCGCAATACGGCGCCTGCAGCGGAATCGAGCGGTATGCCAGGGCGGACCCGACCTGCACGATGGCGCCGCGATTGCGCGGCTTCATGCGCTTGAGTGCGGCCATGGTGCCCCACACAGCGCCGAGATAGGTGGCTTCGGTCGCGCGGATGAAATCTTCCGGCGAGATGTGCAACACGTCGCAGAAGATGGTCGCCATCGCGTTGTTGATCCAGACATCGATCGCGCCCCATTCGCGCTCCACCATGGCCGCCGCCGCCTCGACCTGACGATGGTCGGCCACGTCGGTCGGCACGATCAGCGCTTCGCCGCCGGCCAGTTCAACTTCCTCGCGCGCGCCTTCGAGTCCGTCGGTGCCGCGCGCGAGCAGCGCCACGCGCCAGCCATGCTTCGCGAATTCGACTGCGGTGGCGCGGCCTATGCCGGCCGAGGACCCTGTGATGACGACAACCTGACCGTGCATGATCTATGCTCCCGCGTCCTGTGCATGTGGCGGCGTCTGCCACGGAACCCGCTGCATCACGCGCGTTGCGTAGTCGGTCTGACTGATACCGAACAGCAAGGCGAGCATGAAGAAGGCAGTCACGGCGGCGATACGCACCAGCGCCGACGCGCTGCGCAGATGCATGAAGAAAATCGCCACCAGCAAGGCCTTGACGACAGCGATCACGAGATTGATCGCGCTGTTCCAAGGACCGAGTTTCAGGAATGCGCTGCCGGCCGTCAGCAGCAGCAGGACCATCAGCGCGAGCCAGACCAGAAGGCTGCGACGATATATGGTCGAATTCATCCGCTTCTCCCCAGCAGGTACAGGATCGGATAGAGAAAAATCCAGATCACGTCAATGAAATGCCAGTACAGCCCGGCGGCTTCCAGGCGCTCGGCACTGGCGAAGCGACGCGCCCCGCGCAACAAGCCGAGCGCGAACACGGCGACCATGACGATGCCTATCGTCAGGTGCAAGGCATGCAGCGCCGTCATCGCGAAGTAGAGAAAGAAGAAGATCTGCGCTGCGTCGGCGTGCGCCTTCTCGGGAAAGGCGAAGCCTGCGCCGGGAAACAGGTGTTCCTGCCATTCATGCCGATATTCGATGCCCTTGATCACGATGAAGGCGATGCCGAGCGCCGCCACACCGAGCAGCAGGCGCTGGGTCACATGCGTCGCGCCGGCATTGCGCGTCTGCACCGCCAGCGCCATCAACAGGCTGCTGGTCAGCAGGATGGCGGTATTGATGGTGCCGAGCAAGGCATCGGTATGCCGGCCGGCTGCCGCGAAGCCCTCCGGAAAATGCGTGCGGCCGTAGAAGTAGCCGAAGAACAGCGGACCGAAGAACATCAGTTCGGTGGCGAGGAAGACCCACATGCCGAGCGTGGCCGCCTCGCCTTGCTGCGCGGCGCTGTCGAACTGCTCGGCGACTTGGGTTCCGGATGAGTTCATTGCGGCGACTCCGTTCCGCTTTGCGGATCGTAGAGATAGGCATCGCGCCGCACCGTCGGGGTTCTATCGAAGTTGTGCTTGGGCGGCGGCGAACTGGTCTGCCACTCCAGCCCGGTCGCGTGCCAGGGATTGGCGTCGGCGCGCTTGCCATAGAACAGCGACCACAGCAGGTAGCCCAGCGGCAGCAGATAGCCGACGGCGAGAATGGACGCGCCGGCCGACGACAGGATGTTGAGCAACTGGAATTCCGGCGGATAGGCATGATAGCGGCGCGGCATGCCTTCATAGCCAAGCAGGTATTGCGGGAAGAAGGTCAGATTGAAACCGAAGAAAATCATCAGTGCCGCGACGCGTCCCCACATCTCGGGATACAGGCGCCCGGTCATCTTCGGCCACCAGAAGTGGATGCCGCCGAGATAGGCCATGACCGAGCCGCCGACCATGATGTAGTGAAAATGCGCGATCACGAAATAGGTGTCGGTCAGGTGCACGTCAAGCGCCAGCGAGGCCAGCACCAGGCCGGACAGGCCGCCGATGGTGAACAGGCCCACGAAGCCGAGCGCGTACAGCATCGGCGCGGTAAAGCTGATGCGCCCCTTGTACAGCGTCGCGGTCCAGTTGAATACCTTGATCGCGGACGGAATCGCCACCAGGAAGGACAGCAGAGAAAACACCATGCTGCCGTACATCGACTGGCCGGAAACGAACATGTGGTGGCCCCACACCAGGAAGCCGATCGATGCGATGCCGAGAATCGCGTAGGCCATGAAGCGGTAGCCGAACACCCGCTTGCGCGCGAAGCAGGGAATGATCTCGCTCGCCACGCCCATGGCCGGCAGCACCATGATGTACACCGCCGGATGCGAATAGAACCAGAACAAGTGCTGGAACAGCAAGGGATCGCCGCCCAGCGCCGGATCGAAGATGCCGACGTGCAGCACGCGCTCGGCCGCCAGCAGCGCAAGCGTCATCGCCAGTACCGGCGTGGCCAGCACCAGGATGATGCTGGTGGCGTAATTGGCCCACACGAACAGCGGCAGGCGGAACCAGGTCATGCCGGGTGCGCGCATGGTATGCACGGTGACGATGAAGTTCAGCCCGGTCAGGATCGAGGAGAAGCCGAGGATGAACACGCCGGTGATGGCGAGGATCACATTGCTCTTCGAGAACATGGTCGAGAACGGCGTGTAGAACGTCCATCCGGTATCGACGCCGCCCAGGATCAGCGCGCCGAGCGTGAACACGCCGCCCAGCACATAGATGTACCAGCTCGTCAGGTTCAGGCGCGGAAAAGCCAGATCGCGCGCGCCGATCATCATCGGCATCAGGAAGTTGCCGAGCACCGAGGGAATCGACGGAATCAGAAACAGCCACACCATGATCACGCCATGCGCGGTGAACAGCCGGTTGTAGGTATCGGCCGAGACCAGGTCGCCCTGCGGCGTAGCCAGTTCCAGCCGGATCATGGCGGCGGCCACGCCGCCAACGAAGAAGAAGGCGGTGATCGATACCATGTAGAGCCAGGCGATGCGCTTGTGGTCATTGGTGGTGAGCCACGACCTCAGCGAAAAGCGGTCGCTCAGGTAATCGGGTGCCGCGCTGTCATTGACCCGTGCGTGCATTGCTGCCTCCGGTGGAGCGAATGTATTCGATGATCGCCATCAGGTCTTCCTCGCTGATCTGCCCGGCGAAGGTGGGCATGATCGGCTCGTATCCCGCGACCACGTCCTTTTTCGGCAGCAGCACGGAGTCATGGATGTAGGCTTCGTCGGCGATGATGGTGCGGCCGTCCTGCAGGTGCACGCTGCGCCCGAGCAGGCCGTGCAGGTCGGGCGCGTGAACCGAGGACTGCGCTTCGTGGCAGCCGCTGCAGCCGTAGCGCCGGTACAGCTCGAAGCCGTGCGCCGCCATGCCCGGTTGCGTGTTGCCGCCTTGCAGCCATGCGGCGAATTCGCTCTGCGGCATCACCACGATGCGCCCGCGCATGTTGGCGTGATCGGTGCCGCAATATTCCGCGCAGAACAGGTGGAATTCGCCGGTCTGCGTGGCCGTGAACCAGATCGTCGTATAGCGTCCCGGCAGCACGTCCTGCTTGATGCGGAAGGCGGGAACGAAGAAGCTGTGGATCACGTCCTGCGACGTCATCACGAGCCGGACCGGCTGGCCAAGCGGCACATGCAATTCATCGATTTCACGCCGGCCGTTGGCGTGCTCCAGCTTCCACATCCATTGCTTCGCCACCACGAAGACCGGCATCGCATTGGGAGGCTCCCGATAGAGCTGCGCGTAGTCGTAGGCGGCCCAGGCAAAGGTGCCGAGAAACAGCAGCAGCGGGATCACGGTCCAGGCGATCTCGATCCTGCGGCCGCGCGTCGGCGCATGGCTGCGATCGGCGCGCGAACCCTTGCGATAATGAATCGAAAAATAAACGATCAGCACCGTCACGGCCAAAGCGACAAAGCCGATGAGGATGAACAAGGCAAGTGCCAGGCTGTCGTAGCGGGCGGCCGCGGTGGATGCGCTCTGCGGCAGCAGGTGGAAGCTGCTGTTCATGCCGCCCTCCTCCGCTTTCGCCATATCCAGATGCCGAGCGCCGCCAGCACCGCCAGACTCCCGATGCGCACCATGGTCATCACGGCCGCGCTGTAACGTCCGTTCACCGGCGCATAGTGCGAACAAAGTAATAACAGCTGATCGACCGGTGAGCCGATGCGGCCGGATGATGCATCGATCAATGCGAGGCGGACATCATGCGGATCGAAACGCACGCCCAAGAAGTAATGCGCAATGCGGCCATCCGGCGTGACAATCAGGAAGCCGGCCGGATGAATGTACTGCTGCGTCGACGGGTCGTAGGCATAATGGAAACCAACACTACTGGCGAGCGTGTCGATCGCCGGCTTGCTGCCGGTCAGGAGATGCAGGTCGCCACCGGCGCGCGCGACCAGACCGGCGTACGACGCCTTCTTGCGCGCGGCAAGCGCCGCATCCTCGGTCGGGTCGATGCTCACGCCGAGCACGCGATACGCATGCCGCGGCAGTCCGACTTCGGACAAGGTTTCCATCACGCCGTCCATCAGCGTGCTGCACAGGTTGGGGCAATGGTAATAGCCGAGTATCAACACCACCGGTTCCTTGTTGAAGAACTTACCAAAATTGACGATGCGTCCACTGTCGTCGGTGAACGCGTCGGACAGCGGCAGTTGCGCATCGAGACGCTGCTCGTATTGCATCTGCGGCGGCGGCGCGGCGACCGGCTGGGCAAGGGATGACTGCAGGCAAAGACACAGCAGCGGAACCTGCAGCAGCGGCGCCGGCCACGCATGGAAATGCTTCGCCAGCCCGTGCATCACTGCTGCTCCCTTGTTGTCGTGGCCATGATGCGCATCGCCTCGTCGACCGGGATGCGCGCGATGCCGCGTTGCTTGTCTATCCATTCCCAGGATGTGAGCAGGTGCTCCTTCTCGGCGAAATACCGTGCGCGCTCCTGCTGCGGTGCGCTCTGCAATTCCGGAGATGCGGCGGAGGGAACGGCTTCGGCCTGCACGCTCCAGCGTTTCCAGAGGAAATACGAGGCCAGCGCCGCCAGCACAATGCCGAGCGCAATCGCCGCCGCGCCCCACAGCACGCCGCGCACATGGATGCCGGTCGTCTCATGCTGCGCGGACTGCTGCGGCTCAGACATGGCCGGCCTCCACTGTCTGCCTGTTCATCGCGATCCATGCCGCCGTGCCGAACGCAAGCACGGCCAGCGGCACGCTCCACGCCCATTGCATCCAGCCGGGCGAGAGCGAGGGCAGGATCATCCAGCACACGTCGAGCAAATGCACGGTGAGCAAGCCGGCCGCCAGCCATCCGAGCAACAGAGGTGCTTCCTTGGCATGGCGAAACAAGAGAATCAGCAAGGGCAGGAAAAAATGGAACAAGGCCAGCAACCACGCAATCAGCAGCCAGCCACCGTGCATGCGGGCGACATACCAGACGATTTCATGCGGCAGGTTGGCCGACCAGATGATCAGGAACTGCGTGAATGCCAGATACGCCCAGGTCATCACATACATCAGCAGCAGATTGCCGAGGTCGCGAAATACCATGGCCGCCGGCAAGGGATGCCTGCGCGTGGCCAGCAGCACCGCGAACGCCATGCCGGACAGCATCTGACCGGTGCCCGCCAGCAGGCCGAACACGCTGGAATACCAGAGCGGCATCAGCGACATGATCCAGTCCACCGCGGCGAGGCTGACGGTCAACCCGTAGACGATCAATGCCGCAGCGGAAAAGCGCGGCGAGCGTTGCAGCGCCACACGCTGACTGAAGTGCCCAAGCAGCGACCAGACGAGGAGATAAGCCACGCTGCGCAGGATGAAGAACCACGGCGTCAGCCATGCGCTCTTGAAGCCGGCGCTCTTTACCTGCAGTTCGCCTGCCCAACGCTGCGCGCCATTCGCTGCATGCAGCGCCCATGGATACAGGTCCTGCATGCCGAACAGCAGCGGCAGGAACAGCACGGCCAGCAGCCACACGTGACGCGCATTGCCCAGCAGAGGCGCGCGGATCGCCTCGCCCCATGTACCGCCGGTGAGGTTGTGCACCCAGACATTGGCGAGCCCGCCCATCACCAATCCCGAGCAGAACCACCATGCGGCAAGATAAGCCGCGAGGAATGCCGTGCGCGCAAACCACCAGCCGGCGATGCACAGCCCTGCCAACACGACCATGGCTGCAGTCTTCATGGCCGCCCTCCTTGCCCGCTGGAGGCAAGATGCGCGCGCGCATCGGGCGGAAGTCTTTTCGCGTCGGCGTTCTGGCTCAGTTGCAGGGCGCGTATGTAGGCGACGATGGCCCAGCGGTCGGGAGGCGCGACGCGGTCGGCGTAGGAATGCATGATGCCGTAGCCATTGCTCATCACATCGAAGAAATGACGGTCCGGCGCCTGGCGCAGGCGCTCGCTGTGGTAGGACGGCGGATGCGGGAAACCGCGCCGCGCCACCAGTCCATCGCCGTCGCCCGCCGGACTGTGGCATGGCAGGCAATAGATCGAGTAGCGTTCCTGCCCGCGCCTGAGCAATTGCAGCGTGACCGGATAGGGGTTGGTCTTTGCCGCCAATGCTGCCTTGTCCTGTGTCACCTCGTTTTCACCGCTGCGTCCGCTGGATGTGCCCGCGAAGGGTCCGCTGGCGAAGGGCACGCTGTCGGGCGGCAAGGGTCGCGATGAATTGCCGTCGGCGAACAGCGCGCTCTGCGCAAAGGGCTTGTATTTCGGCTGGTCGTACATGTCCTGCATGGCCTTTTCGCATGCGGTCAGGCAGAGCACGCACAACAGGCAGGCGAGCATCCTCATGCCGGCACCTCGCTGACCGACATGGGCTGCAGGCTTTGCAGGAAATCCCGGCTGCGCGCTTCCTGAAAGTGCGGATCATGGACCGGCAGGCAAAGGAAGAAGCGATGACGCGTCGCCTGCTCGAAATCCGGCGCATTGAAGATCGGGTGATACAGGCGCGGCAAGCCGTTGGCAAACAGCATGCCGAACACCGCAGCCAGCGCGGCGCCGAGGATGGCCAGCTCGAAAGTCGACGGAATGAAGGAAGGCCAGCTGTGCAGCGGACGGCCGCCGACATTGATGGGGTAGTCGATGACCGCCGAATACCATTGCAGGAAATAACCGCCCGCCGCGCCGACGATTCCGCCCAGCAGCGCAAACAGCGGCACGCGTTGCCGCCGGAAACCGACGGCCTCGGCGATGCCCTCGACCGGATACGGCGCATAGGCTTCCACCGCGCTGTAGCCCTCGTCCCGCGCGCGACGTGCCGCCTCCAGCAGTGCGTCGCCGGTGCGGAATTCCGCGATCAGCCCGTAAAGCGCCGCGCTCATGTCTTCTCCTCCGCGCTTTCATGCACCAGCTCGCGCATTTCCGCAATCGAGATCGCCGGCAAGAAGCGGATGAACAGCAGGAACAGCCAGACGAACAAGGCGATCGAGCCCAACAGATGCGTCCAGTCCCACAGGGTCGGATAGAACATGCCCCAGGCTGAGGGCATGAAATCGCGATGCAGGCTGGATACGACGATCAGGAAACGTTCCATCCACATGCCGAGATTGACGATCAGGCTGAGGATGAACAACAGCACCACGCTGTGCCGCACGCGGCGCGACCACAGCAGTTGCGGCAGCAGCACGTTGCAGACGATCATGGCCCAGTACACCGGCGCGTACGGTCCGGTCCAGCGGTTGATCGTCATGTATTGCTCGAATTCGTCGCCGCTGTAGAAGGCGGTAAAGATCTCCGACGCATAGCCGTAGATCACGATCAGGCAGGTCGCCAGCATCACCTTGGCGGCATTCGCGAGATGGCGTTGCGTGATGAAATCCTGCAAGCCGAAGAAATGCCGCAGCGGAATCGCCAGCGTCAGCACCATCGCAAATCCCGAGAACAAGGCGCCGGCCACGAAGTACGGCGGAAAAATCGTCGAGTGATAACCGGGCGTGTTGCCGATGGCGAAGTCGAGCGACACGACCGAATGCACCGAGATCACCAGCGGCGTCGCCAGCCCGGCCAGCAGCAGGTAGGCACTTTCGTAGCGCGCCCAGTGCCGCGCCTCGCCGCGCCAGCCCAGCGCCAGCAGACCGTAGGCGAAGCGTGCTCCGCGCCGCCCTTTCGAACAGGCACGGTCGCGCAACGTGGCCAGATCGGGAATCAGGCCGACAT
Source organism: Herbaspirillum sp. ST 5-3 (assembly GCF_004804275.1). Taxonomy (GTDB): domain Bacteria; phylum Pseudomonadota; class Gammaproteobacteria; order Burkholderiales; family Burkholderiaceae_D; genus Noviherbaspirillum. The sequence goes on along the minus strand of NZ_STGI01000003.1, from coordinate 283,327 downwards.
ACCAGAACAGCAGCGACACGATCAGATAGGTGCTGATCGCGAAGATGTCCCACACCAGCGGGCTGCGCCATTGCGGCCACACGTTCATCACATCGGGATAGGGAATCAGCCAGTAGAAGAACCACGGGCGGCCGAGATGCAGGATGGGAAACAGGCCTGCGATGCCTGCCGCGAACAGCGTCATCGCCTCGGCGAAGCGGTTGATCGAGGTGCGCCACTTCTGCCGCAGCAGGAGCAGGAAGGCGGAGATGAAGGTGCCCGCGTGGCCGATGCCGATCCACCAGACGAAGTTGCCGATCGCAAAACCCCACGCCACCGGGATATCGACACCCCAGATGCCGATGCCCTTGGTGAACAGGTAGGCGGTCGCACCGAAGAACACCAGCGTGCCGGCGAACGTGAACAGAAACGCGGTCAGCCAGGGCCAGCGTACCGGTCGCGTGAGCACCAGCCCGGCGATCTTGTCCGACACGCTCGCATAGCCCCAGCCGGCGCGCAGCACACCGATATCCTTGGAGACGGGAGCTTGTTCCGATGCGTGGTCCATGATTGCCTCGTTACCTCCTTCAGCCCAATTCATCATCCGGGTTCAACACTACCGCAGCATATGTCGTCCGCGGCCGCGTGTTCAATTCCGCGAGCAGCGCGTAATCGAGCGGCGATGCCTTCGCCCGATTCACCTTGCTGCCCGGATCGTTCAAGTCGCCGAACACGATCGCCTCGGTCGGGCACGCGGCCTGGCAGGCCGTCATCACTTCCCCATCCTGCACGCGCCGCCCGAGCTTTTCCGCCTCGATGCGCGCGCGCGTGACGCGTTGCAGGCAGTAATTGCATTTCTCCATCACGCCGCGCCGCCGCACCGTGACCTCGGGGTTGTAGGCCGGTGCGGGCCGATCGAGGCTGGTCTCGGTGTACTTCAGAAAGTTGAAACGGCGCACCTTGTACGGGCAGTTGTTCGAGCAGAAGCGCGTTCCGACGCAGCGGTTGTAGACCTGGACATTGAGTCCTTCGCTGTCGTGCACCGTCGCGCCCACCGGGCACACTTCCTCGCAGGGCGCGGTCTCGCAATGCATGCAGGGCACCGGCTGGAATGCGCTGCGCACATGCGTGGCCGGGCCGATGTCGTAACGGTCCACGCGTATCCAGTGCATCTCGCGCCCGCGACGCACCTCTTCCCTGCCCACCACCGGGATATTGTTCTCCGCCTGGCAGGCGATGGTGCAGGCGCGGCAGCCGATGCAGGCGTTCTGGTCGATCGCCATGCCCCACTTGTAATCCTTGTACTGCCACTCGGCGTAGAGGCTGATTTCCGGCGTGCGTTCGCGCGGCTGGTCGTTGGCGAAATGCGGATTGCGGCGGAATTCCTCCAGCGTCGCCATGCGCACGATGTCGCGTCCTTCCATGCGCTGATGATTCTGCGTGGTGGCAAAGGCGATCTGGCGGCCGGTCTTTTCCAGCTTCAGCGCATGCGGGCCGCGCAGCGTCTTCAGCCGGTAGGCATCGAAGCCGACACCATTGCCCACATGCCCGGCCGCGCGCCGCCCGTAACCAAGATGCAGCGTCACCGCGCCGTCCGCATGCCCTGCCCACACCCATACCGGCGCCTCAATCGTCGCATCGGCCGTCGCATCCGTGCGATCCGCCAGCGACAGGCGCACCACGTCGCCGGTTTGCAGCTGCAATGACCGGGCGGTGTTTTCGCTGATCATGGCCGCGTTGTCCCAGGTCAGCGTGCTGAATGGCCGGGGCAGTTCCTGCAGCCAGGCATTGTTCGCATATTCGCCGCCGCCGACCGACGCATCGGGTGCGAACAATGCGCGCAATGCAGGACCTTCGAAGGCTGGCGGCGGCACCGAGCGCGTCGGATGCAGCGTCAAGACGGTGCTTTCGCTGCCGTCTATCACGCCCTTGCGCAACGCAGCTTCCCAGAATGCATCGAGATCGCGGGCCCCGCTTCTGGCCTGCCAGAAGCCGCGTACCAGCGCATAAGCGGAGCGCTCGCCCTCCCCGGATAACAAGTCGAGCAACTCGTGCGCCGAGCGGCCGCCATACAGCGGCGCGATCACCGGCTGCACGATCGAGGCACTGCCGTCGAACGCGCGTCCGTCGCTCCACTGTTCATAGCCGTGCGCCTGCGGCAAATGCCAGGTCGATACGCGCGCGGTTTCGTCGCGATACAGGCCGAGGTGCACCGAGAACGGCAGCTTGCGCAATGCCTGCTCGAAGCCGATGTCGGCCGGCGCGTCATACACGGGATTGGTGTCGAACATGACGAGCGAGCTGACCGCGCCGGCATGCATGTCCTTGGCCAGCGATGCAATCGATTCCGCATGGTTCTGCGGACTGGCCTCGACCGGCGCGATCGGCATGACGGTCTTGCCGAGGTTGCCGAGATGCGCATTCATCAAGTGCACCAGCGCGCGTGTCTGGGGCGAGAGGCTGCCGCCCGCCACGATCAGCGATGCGCCGCGATGCCGTGTCAGCCGGTCTGCCAACACCTCTTCCCATTTGCCAGCGCGCGCGTCGTTTGCGGGCGGAACCTGCGGCAGTCCCGCCATTCCCAATCGCGCGGCGATGCGCCAGACGGTTCTCTCGATATCGTGCGGCGGCAGCGCAATGCGGTTGTCCGCCATCGCGCCGAGCAGGCCCGGCGACGCCTCCAGCGTGTACAAGCGCTTGTCGAATTGCGCCGCGCTGCTGCGCCGTCCTTGCACGAAGTCGCGCGCGTAGCGTATGGCGCCCGGCCAGTCGCTGAAGGGATCGGCATCGAGACTAAACACGATGGCGGCCCGATCGAAACGGTACAACAGGTCCGCCGGCTGTCCGAAGGCCAGGCGCGTTGCCTCATACCCGGCGTCGTCATGCAGCGGATCGTGGCAATGCCAGCGCGCCTTCGGATAGCGCCGGAGCAGCGCCGCGATCTGCGCCGCCAGCGTGGGCGAACTGACAGTCCCGGTGAGGATGCGCAAGCCGGCCCCGCCGTCCGACTGCCACGCCTTGCGCCGCTCCAGCAGCTTCGTCTTGAAGGCATCCCAGGTCGCCAAGGTCGCGCCTTGCCGCACGGTCTGCGAACGATCCGGGTCCCATAGCTGCAGCACCGACGCCTGCGCGAACACGCCGCTTGCGCCGAGGCTGGCCGGGTGATGCGGGTTGCCCTCGACCTTGGTCGGCCGCCCCATGTTACTTTCCACCAGCACGCCCTGCGCGTAGCCGCGGTGCATGAATGCGGTGGCGTAGTACAGCGGCCGGCCGGGTACCAGCATTTCCGGCATCTGCACGTAGGGAAGGATGGGCTCGCGCGGCGGGCCGCCGCAGCCGCCGGCCGCCAGCGCCATGGACGCCGCCATGATCTTCAGGAAGCTGCGCCGCTCCGCGCTCTGCGGCTCGGCATCAATCGGCGTGATAGGAATGTGCGGACGGCGGCTCATGGTCAGCGGTGACAGGTCGAACAATCGGTCAGCCGCCGCGTGTCCTGCAGATGGTACAGGCGGGCCAGCTGCGCGGCCTCCTGCGGCGAGGGCCGCGCAGCCGTCATGGAAAACACCTCGGACTTCGGCCGGATGTGCTGCTGCGCGTGGCGGTGGCATTCCAGACACCACTGCATGTCGAGCGACGCTACGCGCGTGGTCAGCGGCATCTGGTCGACGCGGCCGTGGCATTCGACGCAGGCAACGCCCTTGCTGACATGAATGCTGTGATCGAAGAACACGAAGTCCGGCAGGTCGTGCACGCGATTCCAGCGGATTGGCGTTTGGGTGCGCGCGCTCTCATGCAAGGGCGACAGCATCGGCGCATCGCGGAACAGTTGCGAATGGCAGGTCAGGCAGATCTGCGTGGTCGGCAGTCCGGCGAACGAGGATTTCTCGACCGAGGTATGGCAATAGCGGCAGTCGATGCCATCGTCGCCCGCGTGATGCTTGTGGCTGAAAGGAATCGGCTGCACCACGGGTTGATTGATTGCATCAGCCGGCGACATGGCCCAGCGCGCAGCAGCAACCGCCGCAGCCAGCAAGAGCGCCGCGCCCAGGAAGAACAGCTTGATTGCAAGAATCTCAGGTTGACTGAACGCCTGCGCCATGGATGCCATCCGACAAAAGCCGACAGATTTGCCCGGTGCAATTCAATCCCGGGTTCACCTTGACGCAAGTCGGATGCCAGCGCTTTTACGGACGGTGCGATGACGCCAGCGAGGAACAAAGACGGACGCGGCAATGCCCTGATTGCCACGCTTGTCGGGAGTGCAACTACATTCGATCAAATATAAATTACAAGCGTTTGTAAATTGTCGCGCCGGCTCTTGCTGGGGATCGCATGAATCATGGCAAGGACAAGGCGGCAATGCCGCTGCGGACCGATGACGTCGCGTCAGCCGGAAGTTTCAGGATTGAATGTTCTCGTCTTCCAATTCGGAAAACGTCCCGCGCGCACATTGACCTGAACCGAAGGCAGGAACCGGTCCGGCACGTCCAGCACGGCATCCTGCCGCGCGCGCAAGGCAACGAACTCCTCTTCGCTGACGCCGTCGCGGACGTGGATATTCGCCTCGCGCTCCTCGGCGACCGTGCTGGAGAACTGCGCCTCGCCGCCATCGGATTGGACGCCGTGGCACATGTACAGACGTGTGTATGGCGGCAGGCTCAGCACCCGGTTGATGGAGCGATACAGGGCGCGTGCGCTGGCGCCCGGAAAATCGCAGCGCGCCGTGCCGAGCTCCGGCATGAACAGGGTGTCTCCGACGAAAGCCGCGATGTCGTTTTCGTCGCGCACCACATAGGTCATGCATGCAGGCGTATGGCCGGGGGTGTGCAGTGCGCGGCATGTCAGGGTGCCGACTTCGAAGCATTCCTCATCGGCGAAAAGATGGTCGAACTGCCTGCCTTCGCAGGAGAAGCCGGAGCCCTCATGAAACAGGTTGCCGAACATCTGCTGGACCGCCATGACCTGCTGCCCGGTGCCGGTCTTGCCGCCGAGCTTCTGCTGCAGGTAATGCGCCGCTGTCAGGTGGTCGGCATGCACATGGGTTTCGATGATCCACTGCACCGTTGCCCCGAGAGCATGCACGCGCGCGACCAGCTTGTCGGCATTGGCGCCGCCGATATTGCCGGTGCGCGGGTCGTAATCCAGCACGCTGTCGATCAGCGCGCATTGGCGCGACTCCGAGTCGAGCAGGAGATAACTGACGGCCCGCGTCAGCGGATCGAAGAAGCCTTCAACATACATGCGGCGACTGCTGATCATGATCTTTCCCCGGCAAATAACGCACGCCCCGGCGGGAGTTGTGCAAGAGACATACCAGATCGGATGCTGATCGCGGATGTTCGATACATCCTTGATTTCACACGAAGTTTTTCGGGTGATGCGAGGTTGCCGGCAGAATCGGCAAGCACCATTGCTGCCATTGACATAGCTCCTTGACAGTGATGGCAGCAGGCGTCACAGTGAAACCAGACAAGGAGCCATCATGAGCAGTTCTTCCCTTCCCCCGGTTTCCGGCACCACCCTGCGCTCGGCACCACAGGTTCAGGCCCTGGTTTCCTTCCTCGAACAGGAAGCGCAACCGATGATCGTGCTCGATCCCGAGTACAACATCCTCGCCGCCAACACCTCCTATCAGCGGCAGTTCGCGACCGCGGACAAACCGTATATCGGACACAAGTGCTACCGCATCTCGCATCATTACGACGTCCCCTGCGATCGTGCGGGCGAGCACTGCCCGATGAAAAAGGCCTACGAAAAGCGCGGCCCGGACCGTGTACTGCACATCCACCATACCCCGCGAGGCCCGGAACACGTCGACGTGGAACTGCGTCCCATCCTCGACGAACAGCACGAAGTCGTGGCCTACGTCGAGCGGCTGGCGGTGGTACGCAGCGTCTCTGCAAGGCCGAGCGCCGAAGGGCTGGTCGGATGCTCCGCCCCATTCAACGAAGCCTTGTCCGCCCTGCAACGGGTCGCGCCGTCCATGCTGCCTGTCCTGTTGCAGGGCGAATCCGGCACCGGCAAGGAATTGTTCGCGCGCGCCGTGCATGAGATGAGCGATCGCGCCAACGGTCCCTTCGTCGTGGTCGATTGTTCCGGCCTGACCGAAACATTGTTCGAGAGCGAACTGTTCGGCCACGAAAAGGGATCCTTCACCGGCGCCAACACTCGCAAGCAGGGACTGGTGGAAACCGCACAGGGCGGCACCTTGTTCCTCGACGAAATCGGCGACGTGCCGCTGGCGATGCAGGTCAAGCTGCTGCGCCTGATCGAGTCCGGCGCCTTCCGCCGCGTCGGCGGGCTGGAGACGCTGCGCGCCGATTTCCGCCTGGTCGCCGCTACGCACAAGCCCTTGAAGGAAATGATCACCGACGGCCGCTTCCGGCCCGACCTCTATTACCGCATCAGCGCCTTCCCGATTCACCTGCCGGCACTGCGCGAGCGCGTCGACGACATTCCGCTGCTGGTCAACTCCATCCTGCAGCGCCGGCCCGGCGGCAAGGGGCGCATCAGCGTGGCGCCTGTCGCGATGAGGCAGTTGCAGTCATATGCATGGCCGGGCAATGTGCGTGAACTGCGCAATGTGCTGGAGCGCGCGATGCTGTTTTGCGACGACGGCGTGATTCGTCCGGAGCATCTGCCGCCGGACCTGGGCATGGAGGCGGTCGAACGGCCGGTGTTACTGGTGCATGCTGGCGGGCCGCAGGGGGAATCGGACGAGCACCTGCGGAAGGTCATGGCAGGGTTCCGTGGGACGCGCAAGGAGCTTGCGTTTCATCTCGGGATGAGTGAGCGGACCTTGTATCGGAGGTTGAAGGCGCTGGGGTTGGATTAGCTGTGTTTTTTCTTCGGTGATTCGGTGCGGGTGGTTCTCCGTGGAGGCTTGCCGGGGGCGGCCCGGCAGCCGCTCACTTTCTTTGCTTCGCCAAAGAAAGTAAGCAAAGAAAGGCGACCGCAAAGTCTCCGCCCCTGTCGGGGTGCCCGAAGCGATGCAGGCAAAAGCGGGAAGCGAAATAACTCGCCCTCGCTATGCTCGGAGCTCAGACAGATTTCGCTTCTTTATCCGCTTTTGCCTGCATCGCTTCGGCGGAGCCAGAGCGGGTGTTTTTCAAACCATCCCCACCCCGACCCTCCCCTTGAAGGGGAGGGAGAATTCCGTTCTTGACCTTGCACCTGAAAACGATAAAGGACAGTCCAACTCCCTCCCCTTCAAGGGGAGGGTCGGGGTGGGGATGGGGTATGCATTTCCCTTTCTGACGACGCCAAAAGCGCGCCTGTCAAAACGGATCAAGAAGCGAAACCTGTCTGAGCCGAAGGCGAGTTTGTTTCGCTTCCCGTTTTGGCAGGCGCGCTTTTGGGAACCCGCGCAGCGGGCGACGGCAGTAGGGTCGCCTTTTTTGCTTACTTTTTTGGCGAAGCAAAAAAGTGAGCGGCCCGCCGGGGCCGGTCCCGGCAAGCCCCCACGAAGAAACTACAGCGCTGAATCACCGAAGAAAGCCTCCTCCTCAAGCCCCGCCTTCACCCGCACCTCCTCATTCTCGCCCCACATCGCATTAAGAATCCCAAGCAGCACCGCAAACCCTATTCCCAATACCCACGCGAAATACCACATGACACGCTCCTAATAGACGGAATGCTTGTCCTTCCAGATGCTGTTGGCCGTGACCTTGCCCGCCATGACCTTGTACGCCCAGCTCGTGTAGAAAATCACGATCGGCATGAAAATCATGGTCGCCCAGAACATGATGTTCAGAGTCAGATGACTGGACACGCTGTCCCACACCGTCAGGCTGGACCGCAGGTCGGTCGACGAGGGCATCACGAACGGGAACATCGATACCCCCGCGGTGCCGATCACGCCCAGCTGCACCACGGATGACGCGACGAACGCAGCGAGCGTCCTGCCGCGCAAGCTCAGCAGCAGCGCCGCGAACGCGCCGAGATAGGCCAGTGCCGGCACCAGCATGGTCCACGGATGGCGATGATAGTTGCCCAGCCAGGCGCCGGCTTCGCGCACCACTGTCTTCGACAGCGGACTCACTGCCGCAGCCGCATCGACCGGCGAAGTAATCACATAGCCCTGCCCGCCGAATGCCAGCGAGATACCCGCAGCGGTAAACGCCACCAGCATCAGGACACCGAACACCAGCGCGGCCAGGCGCGCCCGCTCCTGCACCAGCCCGTCCGTGCGATGCACCAGGTAGATCGCGCCGTGAAAGGTGATCATCGCGCTCGACACCACGCCACACAGCAATGCGAAGGGATTGAGCAGCGCAAAGAATGACCCGGTATAGAAAACCAGCATGTTCTCGTCGAAGTGGAACGGCACGCCTTGCAGCAGGTTGCCGAATGCCACGCCGAAAATCAGCGGCGGCACTGCGCCTCCGGCGAACAAGCCCCAGTCCCAGGCCGACCGCCATGCCGGGTTGTCGATCTTGCTGCGGTAATCGAATCCGACCGGCCGGAAGAACAGCGCCCACAGCACCGCCAGCATGGCCCAGTAGAATCCGGAAAATGCGGTCGCATACACCAGCGGCCACGCGGCGAAGATGGCGCCGCCGCCGGTGATGAACCACACCTGGTTGCCGTCCCAGTGCGGGCCGACCGTGTTGATGACGATGCGCCGCTCCGTGTCGTCCCTGCCGACGAAAGGCAGCAAGGTGCCGACACCCATGTCATGGCCGTCCATGATGGCGAAGCCGATCAGCAGCACGCCGACCAGCAGCCACCAGATGATTTTCAGGCTTGCGTAATCCAGCATGATGTTCTCCTATGCCGCTTCGGCGAGATAACGGCCGGTCCCCAGGCTGCCCGGCCCCTGGCGCGCGAAGCGCACCATGAGGAACATCTCGGCAATCAGCAGCAGCGTGTAGAAACCGACAAAACCGGCGAGCGATCCATACAGGGACGCCACCGACAGCGTTGACACCGAGAGATGGGTCGGCAACACGCCATAAATGGTCCACGGCTGCCGTCCGTATTCGGCGACGAACCAGCCCAGTTCGCAGGCGATCCATGGCAGCGGCAGCGACCACAACGCAGCCTTCAGCAGCCAGCGTTTCTTCACGAACGCACCGGTGACCGAATACCAGGTCGACAGCACGAACAGCAGCAGCATGGCGAAGGCGATCGCCACCATGGCGCGGAAGGACCAGAACATCGGCGTCACGCGCGGCACGGTGTCTTTCACCGCCTTGTCGATGACGGCAGAGGTCACCTGGTCCATGCTGCCGACATACTTCTTCAGCAGCAGGCCGAAGCCGAGGTCGGCCTTGTGTCGCTCGAACCTTGTTCTTGCCGCCGCATTCTGCGGATTCGCACGCAAGGCTTCGAGCGCCTTCACGGCTTCGATACCCGACACGATGCGTTCGCGGTTCTTGCTCTGGATGTCCTTGATGCCGGGTATCTGCTTGTCTAGCGAGCGCGTGCCGATCAGCCCCATCACCCAGGGAATCTGCAGCTCAAAATCGTTCTTCATCTCGGCTTCGTTGGGGAAGGCGATCAGGTTGAACGGCGCCGGCGCGGGCTCGGTTTCCCACATCGCCTCCATCGCTGCCAGCTTGGTCTGCTGCGCCTCGCCGACGGTATAACCCGACTCGTCGCCCAGCACGATCACGGAACAGGCAGAGGCAAGGCCGAACGCGGCCGCGATGCGGAAGCTGCGCTTGGCGAATTCGACGTCGCGCCCGCGCAGCAGATACCACGACGAGATCGCCAGCACGAACATCGCGCCGGTGACATAGCCGGCCGATACCGCATGCACGAACTTCGACTGCGCATCGGGATTGAACAGCACCGTCCAGAAGTCGTTCAGCTCCATGCGCATGGTCACGTAATTGAAGTGCGCGCCGACCGGATTCTGCATCCAGCCGTTGGCGACCAGGATCCACAGCGCCGACAGATTGCTGCCGATGGCGAGCAGAATGGTCACCATCAGATGCTTCTGTCGCGACAGGCGGTCCCAGCCGAAGAAGAACAGGCCGATAAAGGTCGATTCGAGGAAGAAGGCCATCAAGCCTTCGATCGCCAGCGGCGCACCGAAGATGTCGCCGACGTAGTGCGAGTAGTAGGCCCAGTTGGTGCCGAACTGGAACTCCAGCGTGATGCCGGTGGTGACGCCGAGCGCGAAGTTGATGCCGAACAGCTTGCCCCAGAAGCGCGTCATGTCCTTGTACACCACCCTGCCCGTCATGACGTACACGCTCTCCATGATCACCAGGATCCAGACCATGCCGAGCGTGAGCGGGACGAACAGGAAGTGATACATCGCGGTAGCGGCAAACTGCAGGCGCGAGAGATCGACCAGTTGTTCAACGGCCATGTTGCGCTCCTTGTTGTTCAGGTGTTGCGGAGGTGATGACAGTGGTGATAGTGGCGCCGACGATGGCGCGCGCGGCATGTTCGGCGTCGACGCTTACCCGTTCGTCACGGACGAACGCCCACCACAGCGCGAAAAGCAAAAGCATCTTCAGGATGAGCACAATGCTCAGTTCGAGGAGCAAGCGTCGGTCGGTCACGGTGGCGCTCTTTTTCTTGTTGAACCGTCATGCAGTTACTCAAGATGCGTGCCAAGCCCGGGCCCGATGTCGAATCGCTTTTGTTTCAAGCACTTGGAGCCGGCTTCGCTGCACCCGCGGCATGCCACATGCTGCCATGCCGTCAGTGATGGCAGGACGACGCGCGGACGCCATGCGCAGGCCGGGCCTTATTCGCGGGCAGGCGTCATCTAATTCCATGCTAGTCAGCAAACCTGGTTTGCAGATGATCGATATCAATCAAAGCGCCACAGGCATGTATCCGCACCCTTGGGCGCTTGCGCCGCTGCGCTGCCAAACACTGTCATGGCTTGACAGTCAGCGCTGACAGAGCTCATCGCAGCGACCTTCTCCTCTTTCAAATTCGTCGTAAAAACAAGGATTTGCGCACATCTCCGCGCTTCAGCTGCGCGTGGCACGCATGTTGCGTATAGCGGGATCAGGGAATGCCGCGAGCCGCGGCATTGAATGAATCATGGGAGCGCGATGAGCATCGAAGCACAACTTGATAACGAGCGGCGCATGCTGCTGATCACCACCGGGGTCGCCGCCGCGGTGCCGGCCGTCTCGACAGTCGGCGCGCTGGTGAGAACCTTCCAGCCCTCGGAACGCGCGAAGGCCGCCGGTGCGCCGGTCGAAGTCGACATCGCGGACCTCGCGCCGGGAGAAATGAAGACCGTCGAATGGCGCGGCAAGCCGGTCTGGATACTCAAGCGCACGCCGGAAATGCTGGCTTCGCTGAAAGCCACCGAAGCTCAGGTGGCGGATCCCGCTTCGGAGCGCAACAAGGATGAGATGACGCCCGAATACGCACGCAACGTCCATCGTTCGATCCGGCCCGATATCCTGGTCGCGGTCGGCATCTGCACGCATCTCGGTTGCTCCCCGACCGCCAAGCTCGGCGGCGGCCCGCAGCCATCGCTGCCCGACGACTGGGTGGGCGGATTCCTTTGTCCCTGCCACGGCTCGACCTTCGATCTGGCCGGCCGCGTCTTCAGGAACAAGCCCGCGCCCGACAATCTGCCGGTTCCGCGCCACATGTATACGAGCGATACCCGCATCGTGATCGGCAAGGACGAGCAAGGCGAAGCCTGATGCACAGGAGAACAGAATGCGCAGCCAGAATCTGAAAGTCGTCCCGATCACGCCGGTGGTCGAGACGCAGCAAGTCGAACAGAGCCTGTATCAGGCGCGAAGAAAGATCTATGCGCGCTCCGTGAAAGGCGCATTCGTGCGCTGGCGCTGGGTCATGGTCTGGCTGACCCAGACAGTGTTTTACGGATTGCCCTGGCTGATGTGGAACGACCGGCAGGCCGTGCTGTTCGACCTCGACGCGCGCAAGTTCCACATCTTCGGCCTGATCTTCTGGCCGCAGGATTTCATCTACCTGTCCGCCCTGCTGGTGGTATCGGCGCTGTCGCTGTTCCTGTTCACCGCGGTCGCCGGCCGCCTGTTCTGCGGCTATGCCTGCCCGCAGACGGTATACACGGAAATCTTCATGTGGATCGAGCGCAAGATCGAAGGCGATCGCGCGGCGCGCATGCGACTCGACCGCGAACCGCTCTCGGCACGCAAGTTCGGCCTGAAGGCGGCCAAGCACGCATCCTGGCTGGCGGTCGCCGGCTGGACCGGCTTCACCTTCGTCGGCTATTTCACGCCGATACGCTCGCTCGCGCATCAGATCGGCGCACTCGGCCTCGGCCCGTGGCAAACCTTCTGGATCTGCTTCTACAGCTTCGCCACCTACGGCCAGGCCGGCTGGATGCGTGAACAGGTCTGCAAGTACATGTGCCCGTACGCCCGCTTCCAGAGCTCGATGTTCGACAAGGACACGCTGATCATCACCTACGACAGCGAGCGCGGAGAACCGCGCGGCGCGCGTGGCAAGAAGGCCGACCCGAAGGCATTGGGACTGGGCTCCTGCGTCGATTGCGGGCTGTGCGTGGAAGTGTGCCCGACCGGCATCGACATCCGCAACGGTCTGCAATACGAGTGCATCGCGTGCGCAGCCTGCGTCGACACCTGCAACCAGGTGATGGACAAGATGGGTTATGAAAAGGGCCTGGTGCGCTATACCACGCAGTACGCGATCAACAACAAGCTCGACAGGCAAGGCATATGGCACCGCGTGCTGCGCGTGCGCACGCTGATCTACTTCGCGATCCTGCTGACGATCATCTTCGCCGCCGGCCTGTCGCTGGCGCTGCGCACGCCGCTCAAGGTCGACGTCATCCGCGACCGCGGCCTGCCGCGCCTGGTGGAGGAAGGCGCGATCGAAAACGTCTACCGCCTGCAAGTGATGAATACCGACGAACGCCCGCACCACTACATCATCGAGGTGAGCGGCCTGCCCGGCATCAAGCTGTCTTCCGACGACGACTTCGATGTGCCGGCCGCAACGACCAAGGCGGTGCCGGTGCGCGTACAGGTCATGCCGCAATCCGGCCAGTCGGGTTCGATGCCGATCCGCTTTGTCGTGCGCGAAGAGCGCAACGCGGCCATCTCCGTGACGGAAAAGGCGGTATTCCTGATTCCGAAATAGAGCGATCGCAAGGGGGCGGCCGCCCGCATGGATATAATGACCCGCACAACCCTTTGCGCTCCAAACCAGTGCCATGACACGACAACACTCCGCCGCCCTGATCTACGCTCCCGACGCCGACCCCGCCCCGATGCTGGAACAGGTCGTGCGTGCGTTCCAGGCGCGCGGCGTGCCGCTGGCCGGTGCCATCCAGCATGCCAGCGGCCCCTGCGACATGGAGCTGGAGCTGCTTCCCTCCTCCACGCGCATGTCGATTTCACAGAACCTCGGCAGCGGCTCGAAAGCCTGCCGTCTGGACGCGGCGGCCATGGCCGAAGCTTCTTCGATCATCCGGAAATCCATCGACAAGGGACCTTCCCTCGTCATCTTCAACAAGTACGGCGCGCAGGAGACGGAAGGCAAGGGTCTGCATGACGAGATCGCGCTGGCGATTTCTGCCGGCATTCCTGTTCTCATTCCCGTACCGGAACGTTTCCTGCCGCAATGGTCCGCCTTCACCGCGGGCGAATTCACCGCCCTGCCCTGCACCGCCGAGGCTGTTCTTTCCTGGTGGGATGCGCTATCGGGCGACGCGAGCCTTCATCAGGCATCCTGATGAGCACGCCCGCCGCTTCAGTCGAGCTTCAGTCGAGCGTCTGCATCACTTTTCCGATCGCCAATTTCTTGCCTTCCTTTAGCAGCATTTCGAATGCATCCGGCGCGAGCGGCTTGCTGAAGTAAAAACCTTGCATCTGATCGCAATCCCGCTGCCGCAAGTGCGCGAGCTGCTCCTCCGTCTCCACCCCTTCGGCAATGACTTTCAGGCGCAGATTGTGGGCGAGGGAAATGATGGAGTGCACGATCGCGGCATCGGCGCCATTCGACGTGATGTCGTTCACGAAAGAGCGGTCGATCTTCAGCACGTCGATCGGGAAGCGTTTCAGGTAGGACAGGCTGGAATAGCCGGTACCGAAATCGTCGATCGACAGGTGCACGCCAAGCGCTTTCAGTTCGCGCAGCACGCCGATGGTGAATTCGACATCCGTCATCACCAGGCTCTCGGTAAGTTCGATATCGAGATACTGCGGCTCCAGCCCGGTCTCCTGCAGGATTGCGGCGATCGACTGCACCAGATCCTGCTCGGCAAACTGGCGCGCCGACAGGTTGACCGCCACGCGCAGATTCCCCAGGCCGGCGCGCTGCCACGCGCGATTCTGCCGGCAGGCGGTGCGAATCGCCCAATCGCCCATCGGAACGATCAGGCCGATCTCCTCGGCCAGACCAATAAAGCGTGCGGGTGGAACCATACCGAACTCCGGGTGCTGCCAGCGGATCAATGACTCCATGCCGACAACGGCGCCGGTCTCCAGGTCGACTTGCGGCTGGTAATGCAGTACGAATTCGCCGCGCTCGACCGCGTTGCGCAGGTCGCCTTCCAGACGCAACCGCTCCAGCGCCTTTTCGTTCAGCGCCGCGGTATAGAACTGGAAATTGTCGCGTCCGACTTCCTTGGCGCGGTACATCGCAATGTCGGCGTGCTTGATCAGCGTGTCGGCATCCTTGCCGTCCGCAGGGTAAGCCGCAATGCCGATGCTGCAGGTCAGGAAGAATTCATGGCTGCCGATGATGAATGGCGGAGCGATGGCATCCATGATCCGCTGCACGACCTGAGTGTCGAGATTTTCATCGGGATGCTCGGACAGCACCAGCACGAATTCGTCGCCGCCAAGCCGCGCCACGGTGTCCGTATGGCGCACCGCGGACAGAAGGCGATCGGCCACCTGTTTCAGCAGCGCATCGCCGGCCTGATGGCCCAGCGTGTCGTTGACGAACTTGAAGCGGTCGAGATCGACGAACACGACCCACAGCGGCGTGCTGTAACGCGAGGAGAAGGCGATTGCCTGGTTCAGGCGGTCATGCAGCAGGTTGCGGTTGACGAGCGAAGTCAGCGGATCGCGGCTGGCCTGGAACTCAAGCTCCGCCTCGTAGCGCTTGGTCGTCGTGACGTCATACTTGGCGGCCACGAAGTGCGTGACGACGCCGGCCTCGTCCCGCACCGGTGCGATATGGATATCGGTCCAGAACATGGTGCCATCCTTGCGGTAATTGCGGATGGTCACCTGGCCTTCGCGTTGCGCCAGCAGCATCGCGCGCAATTCGTCCAGCCCCGGCTGATCCTTGTCGTCGCCGTGCAGGATGCGCATGTTCTGCCCGATGATTTCCTGCGCGCTGTATCCCGTCATGCGTTCGAACGCCGGGTTGACATACTCAACCAGGTATTCCGGCGCCTTGGCGCTGGCGATCACGATGCCGTTGGTGCTGGCTTCGATGGCCCGCTCGCGCAGGCGGAAAGCGGCCTCCGCCGCCTGCTGCCCGCTGCGGTGGCGCAGGAACTGGATGGCGACCGTCACCGCACCGGCCAGGCCCATCAACAACTCCACCTCTTCCGTATCGAAGGCGTCTGCTTCCGCGGCATACACGTTCAGCAGACCGATGGCTTTCTCGTCGTGGAACAGCGGCAGCGCAATCTTCGAATTGAATCCCCGGCGCAAGGCTTGCTCGCGCCAGGGCGCCATGCGGGGATCGGTGAGAATATTGTTCTGGATCGTCGGCTTGAGCGTGCGCAGCGCGATGCCGACCGTGCCAACTTCCGCCGCTTCGTGAATGCCCTCTTGCAGCGATTCGGCAATGCATTCCAGATAGCCGCCATGCTCGCCGGCGATTCCGGCAGGCGTCACGCTGCCGTCGCTGTTCAGCAATCCGGACCAGGCCATTCGATAGCCTTCGCGCACAGCCACTTCGCAGATACCTTGCAGCAGCGCGGTTTCATCCGTGGCGGTGGCGATCTCCGCATCGCATGCATGGATTGCACGCAAGGCACGGTTGCTGCGGCGTAGCGATGTTTCCATCTGGCGCTGCGCCGTGATGTCGCTGCCAAGGCAATCGACCCGCCCCGCTCCCGGCTCGGTGCCCGGCACATAATGTGCGTCATAGCGCATCCAGCGCACCGTGCCGTCGGGGCGCACGATGCGGAATTCCAGCGCGGCCCAGCCGATGTCGGCAACCGCCCGCGAAAAACGGATGACCTGCTTGCGGTCTTCCTGATGCACGCAGTCGAGCCAGAGAAGCGAACTGTCATAGAAGGCCTGCACCGGGTGGCCGTACAGGCGCTCCACCGCCGGGCTGACGTAGCTCACCTTGCGCTCCCGCAGATCGAAGGTCCAGAGCACCTCGTCGATCGACTCCAGGATGCCGTCGAGCTGCTTCTCCTTCGAATGCAGGGACAGATATGCCTCGCGCGCACGCGCCTCGGACGCCTGGCGCGCATAGGTCTGCGAGCGCATGAAGAAGAACGCGAGGAAGCTCGTCAGGACGCCGGCCAGCGCGACAATCGGCGGCAACCAGTATTGCGAGCGCTTGCGGAATTCGGGACGCACCTTCAGGTTCAGATGCCAGGTACTGCCGCCGAAGCTGAGGTCAAAGTCGCGCCGCAACCGGGCGTTGACATCGGCCATGCCGGACATCGCCGCCGACTGCTCCGGGTTGCTGTCGAAAATCAGGGAGGCCGCGTCAGTACCGGCATCCGCCTGTTCGCGGCTTCGCGCATCGAAAATCTCGATGTCGAGATCGTCAAGCAGCTTCGGGCCGAATACATTGCGCAGCATCTCGTCGACCCGGATCGCCAGAAACACGAAACCACGGAACGACGTGCGCCGCTGTGCAAGGGTGTCCGGTGTCTCTCCGCGATAGACGGGCGCGAAAAACACCACGCCTTCGACATTGCCCGGCTCGACAAACAGGCGTACACGCTGGCTGGCGGCCCATTCGCCGCTGTCGCGCGCGCGCTCGATGGCAACCAGCCGCCTTGGATCGCTCGCCTGGTCGAAGCCGATGCCGCTGCGATTCTTCACGAACGGCTCGATGTACTGCACCATGAAGGTATCGGACGTCAGGGATGAGGGGATCGGATGAAGCAAGCTGAACGGCAATTGCGCGGAGTCGCTCGCATATTCCTTGCGCAGCAGATGCTCGAATGCAGAACGCTCCTGCGGCCGGACACGCTGACTGAAACCGATTGCCTGGACGGCAGGCAGGCGATCATCGAGCCGCAAGCGCTTCACACTCCGCTGAAAATCCTGGCGCACCATGACGGACGATGCCGTGTATTCCACCTGCACGTCATGCAAGGCTTCCGCGTAAGCGTCAAGCTGACGTACCAGATTGTGTTTCACATCCCGCGCGCGCACATCCAGTTGCGATGCCAGCTCCTGATCGATCAGACGCGTCCCTTCCCAATAGACGACGGTCGACGTCAGCAATCCGGCAATCAGGAATGCCCAGGCAAGACGGCGTCCCTTCCCGTCTATCACATCCGTTGCTTTCATTTGCATCGCTCAGCGCACCCTCAAGCGAACCGAAGAGCGGTGCGTGTCCGATCTGCAATCCTGACGGAGCCCTCTGCCGCCCGTACCGTTTCGGTCATGCAGCGTCGATGCAGGGCGATGCGAAAAAAGCTGACTAATCCGGCCACAATCGAGGTGGCCGTCTGTAGCAGCACCAAGCCGGATCCGACGCCGAGGCGATGTCGGATGTTGATGCTTCCTAGTGACATTGTGCGGAGCTCTGGGATGGAAGAGGATAAGCCGTGCGGGACGGGCGGACGCGCCGGAATTTTGTTCGAGCTAGTCCTGACTCAACCGGAAGGATACAAAAGAAATTTCTACTGAGCAATAAATATATGAGGATGGCAGCAGAACCGCAATAGCGCTTAATGCGTAAGTGGTATTACCCGGATGCGTCGGAGGGAATATTCGTGCCCTGTCGGGAAGGATGCCGCGTCATCCAGGTCGCCTCCCGGCCTCGCAAAACGGCATGTTCTTTGCTTGAATTCAATATGCCCTCGACATATGGATTGGGATTCCCGAAATGAAGAAACGATTCGCACTTTACGCTATCGCTGCCGTGAGCCTGGGCGCGGCACTGCCTGCATTTGCCCAGCAATCTCCCGCACCCGGCGCACAAAAAGGTTTGAGCGGACTGTTCGCCAGCCCGAAGCCGGACGAGTTGATTGAGCCGGACCTGGCTTTCAAGCTGAAGGTCGCAGTCAAAGGCCCGAACGTGCTGCAGGCCGAACTGCTGCCGGCGCCCGGCTACTACCTTTACAAGGACAAGATCCGCTTTGCACTCAAGGATGCCAACGGCGTGGCCATCAGCGCGATCAAGCTGCCGCCCGGTGAAATGAAGGTCGACCAGATTTTCGGCAAGACCGAAGTCTATCGAAAAGCCGTACCGGTGGAACTGACATTGAACCGCAGCGGCAAGGCCAACAAGATCACGCTGACGGCGTCCTATCAGGGGTGCCACGAAAAGCTGGGCGTGTGTTATCCGCCGATTGAAAAAACAATCAATCTCACTCTACCGTAATGAACGCCGGGAGCGTGTTCCCGTTTTCGGGAACATCAAGCTAGCCACAATGCCATCAAGGAAACAGCCATGAAAAAATTCATCATTGCCGCGCTGCTCACTGCGACATACAGCATCGCCTTCGCTGCAGGCGAAGCGATTACCGTCTACAAGGACAAGAATTGCGGCTGCTGCGAAGGCTGGATTGCCCATCTTCGCGAAGCGGGTTTCAAGGTCAAGGCCGTCAACTCGGATGACATGTCGTCGATCAAGAAACGCTTTGGCGTTCCCGAATCGATGATGTCCTGCCACACCGCCGTGATCGACAAGTCGGGCCAGGTCATCGAAGGCCACGTGCCCGCCAAGGCGGTCAACAAGCTGATCGCACGCCCTGCGGTGAAAGGCGTCGCCGTGCCCGGCATGCCAACCAATGCACCCGGCATGGGCAAACAGGACGGCTCGCTGATCACCTACGATTTCGCGGGCCGGTCCTTCTCGATGGACTGATTGCGGCAAATTCCTCAGGCCGGCCGGGCACACTCCGCTCCGGCCGACGCCGCAGCGAAAACCGTCAGTGGCTCATCCTGCTTGGAGCCGCGACCGTTCCTCTGCGCGCCGAGACTCTTGGCGCAATCTTCGCGGAGCCTGCCTTGGCGGCTTTCGTCGCAGCCGGCTTCTTCGCCGCCTTGGCGGCAGGTTTCTTCGCCGCAGCTTTTTCAGGCGCCTTCTTGACAGCGAGTGCGTCGACCGACTTGCGCAATTCGCTGACCTGCGTGGTCAGCGCCTTGATATCGCTTCGGTTCGGCACGCCCAGCGCATGCAAGGCATGCGACACGCGCTCTTCGAACACGTTCTCCAGCTTTTCCCACGAACCGGAAGCCTGCACGCCGAGGTTTTCCGCCATATTCCTGACGGCGCCGGTCAGTCCGCCGACCTTGTCCTCGGCGAGATGCTGCGCGTGCCGCTGCACTTCCGCGCCTTCCTGAACCAGTCTGGAGAACATCTCCTCACCCTCTTTTTGCGCCTTGGCAAATGCTCCAAGCCCGGCCTGCCAGATCTGCTCGGCCGAATTGCGCACCGCTTCGAAAAATCGGGGATTGTCGAGATGCTCGGATTTAGTCGATTTGCTAGTCATGTTGATTCCCTTCGTCGTTTTGGCCAGATGGATAAAAACGAGACTTCATGCGCTCAATACGCTTCCTGCACGGAACCGCTCTCTGCAACATCGCCCCGCGTCGCGTGTTCCTCTTCCTCCCTCACGATTCGCCGCAGTATCTTTCCGATGTTCGACTTCGGCATCGGACTGTTCCGGAACACGACATACTTCGGCACCTTGTAGGGCGTGAGGTTTTTCCTGCAATGCTCGATAATCTCTTCGACGGTGAGCGCCGGATCTTTCCTGACGATGACCGCCTTGACCGCTTCATTGGATTGCGCATCGACAGCGGGAATCGCCGCCACTTCAAGCACGCCCGGATGCATTGCGATCACGTCTTCCACTTCGTTGGGGAACACCTTGAAGCCGGAAACGATGATCACGTCCTTCTTGCGGTCCATGATCTTCACGTAACCGTTTTCGTCCATGAAGCCGATATCGCCGGTGCGCAACCAGCCGCCGTCAGTGAACACATGCGCGGTTTCTTCCGGCCGGTTCCAGTAACCCTTCATCACCTGCGGCCCGCGCACGCAGATCTCCCCGGACGTACCCAGCGGCAGTTCATTGCCCTCGTCATCCAGGATCGCCACCTCGGTCGATGGAATGGGCAAGCCCACCGTGCCGGTGTACTTGTCGATATCGAGCCGGTTGGCGCACACGATAGGCGAGGTCTCGGTCAGGCCATAACCCTCGATGATCGGCATGCCCACTACCTGATGCCATTTTTCCGCCACCGCGCGCTGCACCGCCATGCCGCCGGCGACGATGATCTTCGCGCCGCTCACGTCCACATGCTCGAAGCCCGGCGCATTGAGCAAGGCATTGAACAGCGTATTGACACCGATCATCGCGCTGAACTTCGTATGCTTGAGCTCCTCGATGAAGGCAGGCAGATCGCGCGGGTTGGTGATCAGCAGGCTGGTCGCCCCCAATGTGAAAAACGAGAGCATGGCGGTCAGCGCAAACACATGATAGAGCGGCAAGGGAATGACCGCCGTCTCCTTTCCCTCTTCCAGCACGCCGGCAATCCATGCGACGGTCTGCCGCACATCGGCCAGGACGTTGCCATGCGTCAGGATCGCGCCCTTGGGCACGCCTGTCGTCCCGCCCGTGTATTGAAGAAAGGCCACATCCTCGGCGCTTAACGGGATATCGAGCAAAGGCATCGACTCCCCGCGATGAAGCGCGTCGGGCAAGGCGACGGCATCGTCGATGTGCCATGCAGGGACCATGTGCTTGACATGATGGACGACGAAATTCGCGATCTGCGCCTTCGGGAAATGGAGCAGATCTCCGAGGCGGCTGACGAGGACATGCCGGACTTCGGTTCTCGGCAGCACTTCCTGCACAATATGGGCAAAGTTGTCCAGCACGACAATCGCCTTGGCGCCGGAATCGGCGAGCTGATGCTGCAGCTCGCGCGCGGTGTACAGCGGATTGGTATTGACCACCACGCATCCCGCGCGCAAGGCGCCGAACAGCGCGACCGGCTGCTGCAGCAGATTCGGCAGCATGATCGCGATCCGGTCGCCTTTCTGCATGCCGCAGGCAGTCTGCAGATAGGCCGCGAACGAACGCGACAAATGCTCCAGCTCGCCATAGGTAATCGACGCACCGAGATTGCCGAATGCCGGCCGGTTCGAAAACCGCGTGCAGACCGATTCCATCATCGTCTTGAGCGAAGCGCTTTCGTCCACGGGGACCTGCGCCGGGACGCCGGCCGGATAGCTCTTCAACCAGATCTTTTCCATGAGCACACTCGATCAATCAAGCTGCGAAGTGCGACGCTTTCTTGCGCCGTCTGCTCCGACTCTCCCGTATTTGTTGAGAAGATGCTCTTGAGTGCGCAGCCACTCTTTGCGCTAAATCAGTTGATGCACAATCGTGTTGAAAACCCGACCCTCTGATGTGCGAAACATGGCGTCATGCGCCGCCGGAACGGCGATGTCAGGGATCGGTTCGCGCCGGTTCGCCAGGCCAGGGCATGAGCAATGCCGTCAGCAGCGTGGCTTCAAACTCATCCGTGAAACGCCTGACGAGCGTGGCCGGATCCGGCACGCGCTGAACGTCCGTGGCGACGCCGAAGTCGACGTTCCCCGCATAGCTGAGAATGCTGATGCCCATGCCGATGCCGCCCGATTGCGGCACCCAGAACACCTGGCGCTCGATTCTTTTTCCTGCGAAATACTGCGGCTTCGCAGAGCCGCGCACATTGGTGATCACCGCACTCGCGTTGGCGGCCAGCGCCTCAAGTACCCGCTCCTTCATGTCCTCCGGCAATAGCCCCATGCTGATCAGAATGCCCATTGCGACCAGCGGCTGCCTGGAGCTTTTGAGCTCGTTCATCCGCTTGCGCATTTCCAGCATTCGCCCGATAGGATCCTCGATCCCGACCGGCAAACTGACGAATACCAGGCTGAAGTCATTCCCCAGCTCGGTCACCCGGCCCGGCGGGCGCTGATTGACCGGCACGAGCGCGCGAATCTCCACGCCTTCCACATCATCGCCCTGCTCCAGCAAATAGGCGCGCAAGGCGCCGGCCACACAGGACAGCAGGACGTCATTGACCGAACATCCGAACGCCTCGGCCACCGCCTTCACTTCGAACAGCGAGAGCGGCGATGCCCAGGCAGCCCGTTTCATCACCCCCATCGGTCCCTTGAAGCGGGTTGGCGAATCCGGCGTCATGCCGGCAATCACGGCCGCATCCCGGGCCAACCCCAGGCCCGCCTCGCCATACTGGACAAGACGGGAAGGCTCCGATACAAGGTCCCATCCGGCACTCGCCAGCGTCTGCGCGGCGCGATAGGCCCCGCTCACGACTTCAGATGCCGGCCCCAATATGCGCTCCCACGCACTGCGCGTGTCGTCGTTGCGCCCCAGGTCGCCCAGCGGATTGCGCGGATTGCCGGGCTCCGTATCGGTCATTGTCGCCAGGACGTACGTCAGTGCAAAACCATCACCATAGCTGTGATGTATCCGCATCACCAGCGCGCTGCCCGACTCCGTATCGACAACATGAAATTGCCACATCGGCTTGCTTGGATCGAGCGGCGTGCTGATCAAATCGCTCACCACCTCTTCCAGATCACCGGAGCGCGGCAAGGCGATGTGGCGCACATGCCAGTCCAGATCGAAATACGGATCCGTCTCCCAGTACGGCGAGCTGTCACGTACCGCGCGTTGCGTAAAGCGCCGGAAGCACAGCATGCGCGTGCGTATCACCTCGCGCACGTCCTCCAGGTCCAGCCTGTCCGCGAACATCATCATGCCGCAGATCATCATCAGGTTGGTCGGACGATCCATCCGCAACCAGGCAGCATCAATCAGCGACATCGGCTCGCGTTCGGTCATCACAAGGCTCATTTGGTGGAAGCTCGCCAAGATCAGAAGTGCAGGCCGCGCAGCAGGTTCTGCATTGCAAGCCGCTCCGCAGACGGCAGCGGTGCCTTTGCTCCCTCCTTGCCGGCTGCCGCTTCCGTTTCGGCAAACATGCGGAACATCGCGTTAAGGATGAACTGCGCCACGCGCGGTGTGAGCGCATGGATTGCCTGTCCGGCGACGCCCACCCGCGTCGCGATGCGCACCGGCGCGTGTATGATCGCCTGCACCACGAGATCGGCCGCCTCATCCGGCCGCAACGCGCTGATATCGCGGTAGACAGCGGTCGGTGCAATCATCGGCGTGCGCACCAGCGGCATGTTGATGGTCGTGAACTTGATCCCGACGTCGGCAAACTCGGACGCCGCACACAAGGTCCATGCGTCCAGCGCCGCCTTCGAAGCAACGTAGGCGGAAAAGCGCGGTGCATTGGTCAGCACGCCGATGGACGAAATGTTCACCACCTGCCCGGAGCGGCGTGCAAGCATCGACGGCAGCAATCCCATCGTGATTCGCAATGCCCCGAAGTAATTCAGTTGCATGGTTCGCTGAAAATCATGGAAGCGGTCAAAGCTGGCCTCGATCGGCCTGCGTATCGAACGCCCTGCGTTGTTGACAAGAATATCGACTCCGCCGCGCTCGGCGAGCAGGACTTGCAGAAAACGATCGCAATCCTCCATGTCCGAGAGATCGACCTGATAGGTGCCAAGCTCGAAGCCGCGCTCGGCAATTTCGCTTTTCGCCGCCGCCAGCTTTGCCTCGTCGCGTCCGCAAATCAAGGTGACCGCGCCGGCCTCCGCAAGCTTGTGCGCGGTAGCGAGGCCGATACCGGACGAACCGCCGGTCACCAGCACCGTTTTCCCCGCCACGCGACCACGCAGGCTGCGATCGACAAACAGATCAGGATCGAGATGGCGTTCCCAGTAATCCCAGATGCGGTCCGCATAATCCTCCAGGCGCGGACATGCGATGCCGCTATCCTTGAGAGCGGCGGCGGCCTGGCGATTGTCGAAGCGCGTCGGGTAATTGACGAACTGCATGATATCGTCCGGAAGCCCAAGGTCCGCCATGACGGCATCCTTGATCTTGCGCACCGGCTCCATCTCCATCACGCCGCGCCGAATTGACTCGGGGATAAAGCCGAACAAGGCGCCGTTGATCAGCAGGCTCATGGTCGGCGCATGCGCGGAGCGCGCGAAGACATTCAACACCTCGCCCACGCGCAAGGGCTTCGGATCGGTCAGATGGAAGCACTGCCGGTCAAGCCCGGGAAGATGCGCGATATGACACATCGCATCAACGACAAAATCGACCGGCACAATATTGAGGCGCCCGCCTTCGAGTCCCACGGACGGCATCCACGGCGGCAGGATCTGCCGCGAACGCTGGATGAGCTTGAAAAAATAGTACGGACCGTCGATCTTGTCCATTTCACCCGTGGACGAATCACCGATCACCATGCCGGGGCGATACACACGCCACGGCACCTCGCATTCGTCGCGCACGATCTTTTCCGAATCATGCTTGGTCTTGAAATACGGATGGTCGAGGTTTTCCGCCTCTTCAAACATGTCTTCACGGAAGCTGCCCTGATACAAGCCGGCAGCCGCAATCGAGCTGACATGATGAAAACACCCGGCCCGCCACTGTTTGGCGAGTGCGACCGCGTGACGCGTGCCTTCGACGTTCGTCACCACCTGCGGCGCGGCTTCCGCATTGAGATCGTAAATCGCCGCAAGGTGAAAGAAATGGTCGATCTTCCCGGACAGGGCGTCCAGATCGCTGTCCGCAATGCCGAGACGCGTCGCGCGCACATTGCCGAACACCGGTACGGCCCTTCCCTCCTCGACGCCCCAGAAGTCAAACAAGGCAGGAAGTTTGTCGCGGCTTTCCTCTCGCATGAGGAAATAGACGGTGGCATCCCCCCGCGCCAATAGCTTTCGAACCAGCCTTTTCCCGATAAAGCCGGTTCCCCCGGTAACGAAATATCGCATGGCGCCTCCTAGCAACAGCTGTGGCAGTCGGTGCCTGTATCGGTGGGAGCGTCTGCGGATCGCGCGGGCGAGCCCAGCTTGAACAGGCTCCTGGCAGGAAGAGATGATTGGCGAAGAGTCGACTCATTATCCCGTGCAAGTCCTTGCGACGGGTTTGAACGAGATCAAAGGCCGGTGAGTGAGTGTGACCAAAGTTTGCGCTCGGACATTGGCGAAAAGCGCGCGAAGATCAGGAATTGAATCACATTCGGCGGGCATGCAGATGCCTTGGCGGCATCCGTCTGGTAGGCATTGCTTTGGGGGCGCGGCTGCGATTGAGCGCAACAACGAAGAATCATCGCCCCGGGAGGCACGACAAGGCGACGTCACCTCGCCGGATGAGGAAGGCGCAGTTACCGCGCGCCCAAAGAAAAACGGGTTAGCGCTTTTAACACTAACCCGTTCTTGGTGCCTGATCTCTCAAGCGTATTTCTGGTGCGGCTGGCAGGAATCGAACCCACGACCCCTTGGTTCGTAGCCAAGTACTCTATCCAGCTGAGCTACAGCCGCGTAAAACGAAATTATAGCACCCATTCAACAGGGATTGGAAGCCCCAATGGGAAGGATTTTTCATCGCATGGTTTTCGGCGAAGGCATTACCTTGACGACGCTGATTTCGACTGTGGCCGGAGTCCAACAGTCGTGTCGCTGACGTAGATTTCTTCCATCACATGGCTTCTGGCGATTCCCGTCGAAAAAACTTGTGATAAAGTCGTCCAGATAAAAAGTTTCCGGATGCCACGTTTTCACCGTCCGCCTTTTCAACACGCCGAAGGACAACCCAATGGAACGACCGCACATTCCTTCACTCCGCGTGGAGCAATCGGCGCTGGCGACGCGCAATACCTCGTTCCGCGGCCTCCCTCTTCCGCTACCGACATCTCCTGACCGCTTCTGTTGCTTGACGGCTCACAAGGCACGAGAATTGCTTGCAGGAATGAAATGCGATCGAGGACATGGCCACCATATCAGCAAGCCGATACCGGAACACCCGGCGAGCATTTAATACAGTCCTTTTTCCTGAGTGGCCTCACCCCGGGTCGCCGCAATGAGTTCAAGAAGACATACAGTGAAAGACCAATCGACATGATGCAAGCGGAATGGCTGCCGATTGTCATGCAGGGCTCGTTCAGCGAGATCTACGTCGTGGATTGCGACAGCTTGCGATTCGTGGAAACCAACCAGGCCGCGCGCAAGAATCTGCAATACAGCGCTGCAGAACTGTCGGCGATGACGCCTATCGGGATCGCGCAAAGCCTCTCCAGGGAAGTGCTGGAGAACATCCTGTTCCCGCTGCGTTGCGGCCGTTCGCACCGTGCCGCACTCGAGACGGTCCATACGCGCAAGGATGGATCGAGCTATCCGATTGAATTCCGCCTGTTCTACTGTCCATCCGATACCGCGCCGGTCTATATCGCCATCGGCAATGACATCAGCGCGCGCCACGCATCGGCCAAGGCATTGCGCATCAGCGAAGCGCGCTTTCGCGCCATCGTTTCCAACACGCCAGGACTGTTCTTCCAGTTCCTGAAAAAGCCCGACGGCAGCACTTCATTCCCGTATTTGAGCGAAGGCTGCCGCGCGCTGCTCGGCGTCACGGCGGAACGCCTGCGCGCCGACTCCGCCCAATTTCTCGAGCTGATCGTGCCCGAGGACCGGTCCTCGTATCTCGAATCCATGGCAGCGTCGGCCACCGAAATGAAAGAGCTGAACTGGGAAGGCCGCATCTGGGTCGAGAAGTGGAAGGACATCAAATGGATCAACCTTCGCTCCACGCCACGCGCCCTGCCCGGCGAAGGCGTGCAGTGGGAAGGGATCATGACCAATATCACGCAGAGCAAGCTGGAAGAAGCCGAAATCAAGCGCTCGCGCGAACAACTGGCCGAACTGTCCGCGCATATCGAAAGGGTCAAGGAAAAGGAGCGCACCCGCATCGCGCGCGAAATCCATGACGACCTCGGCGGCAACCTGACCGCGATCAAGATGGCGCTTGCGCTGGTGAAGAAGCGCCTTCCTGCGGACGATCCGACCCTGGCCGACAAGACCGACTATGTCGATGCACTGGTTGACCGCACCATCGAGGCGATACATCGCATTTCGGTCGACCTGCGTCCGAGCATTCTCGATTTCGGGATTGTTGCGGCAGTCGACTGGCAGGCAAAGGAATTCGAAAAACAGTTCGGTATTCCGTGCAGTTTCTCGTCGAACAAGAAGGAAATCGACCTGCATCCAGATCAAGCAACGGCGCTTTTTCGCATTTTTCAGGAAGCGCTTACCAATATTGGGAAACACGCGCGTGCCAGCCAGGTAACAGTCCGGCTGGCACGTACCAACCGCAACGTGCGTCTGGCAGTCACGGACAACGGCTGCGGTATCGCAACCAAGGACCGATTGAAGCCGAAATCCTTCGGTATTCGCGGCATGGTGGAGCGAGCAAACGCGCTAGGGGGGAATCTGTCGGTCAGCAACGCCCCTGAGGGAGGGACCGAAGTGGCGCTCAAGATTCCATTATCGGAATAACAATTTGAAAGTAGTGTTATGACAGCATGCGAAACAATAAGAATTCTGATTGCAGATGATCATGCGATCGTGCGTGAGGGATTGAAGCAGATCCTGGCGGACACCAAGGACATGGTCGTTGCCGGCGACGCCGAAAACGGCCTCGACGCCATCAAGCTCGCCCGCAACGGCGACTCCGATGTGCTGCTGCTCGATATCTCGATGCCGGACAAGAGCGGCATCGAGGTTCTCAAGCAAGTCAAAAAGGATGCACCCAAGCTTGCCGTCCTGATGCTGTCCATGCACCGTGAGGACCAGTACGCGATCCGCTCGCTCAAGGCCGGCGCCGCCGGTTACCTGAACAAGCAGAGCGCTCCGGCCGAACTGGTCGACGCCATCCGCCAGGTCGCTTCCGGCCGCAAGTACATCAGCCAGGCGCTCGCGCAGGAGCTCGCCAATCAGGTCGGCGATGAAAATCGCGAGGTACCGCCACATGAAACCCTGTCCGACCGCGAATACCAGACACTGATCATGATCGCTTCCGGCAAGACGGTCAGCGACATCGCGACGGAGCTGACGCTCTCGGTGAAGACGATCAGCATGTACCGCTCACGCCTGCTGCAGAAAATGAAAATGCGTCACAACGCGGAACTGACGCATTACGCGATCAAGAATCATCTGGTCGAGTAACCGGCCATCTCCGACGCCCGATCGGGGATGATTCGTCAATCCGCAGCGTTGACAAAAAGTCATGAAACTACCCGCGCATCGTTTCAAGCGATGCGCGTTTCGGCAGTGCCTCTCCGGCTCAGCCAAAACGCAAGGTAGGCAGAATTTCAACTCTTAATCCGGCTATCGTCGGCGCGGCAACTGGAATAGTATTGCTCCTTATTCGGGCGCAAAATTCTTGCGCCCCGGGCATCCCGCACCGCCATGCAAGACAAGACACAGAAACCGGAACAACAGAGTCCCGCCGATGTCGCTCGCGAGGCATTTCGCCGTCTCGCGAGCCGCCGCATTGCGCCTACCCCGGAAGCCTACCGCGAAATCTACGACGAAATCCTCGGCGTAAGCCGCCAGTCGAGCGCAGAAAAAATCCTGACGGAGTACGTCGCGAACCTGGCAAACGCTACCGAGGATATCGCGCGCTTTGCGACACCCATGAAGCGCGCGCTCGAAAATCGCGATTGGCAGGAATATGGCAAGAGTTTGACCGAACTGCTCGAGAAGCACGTCAGGGTTTCGACCGAACTGGTAGCCGCAAATGCGAAAGCGGCGTCCGCCAGGTTAGCGGAAAAACCGCCGGCCGCACGCCCCGCCCCCGGCATATCGCTGGTGGATGAGGTGCCGCCGGAACCCGCGAAGTCGCGTGCGATTCCACTGGTCGATGATCCGGCGCCCGCAGTATCCCGATCCGCATCAATTGCCTTGGTTGACGATGCCGAACTGCTGCCGGCCAAAACGAGATCAATCCCGCCAGCCGCGTCCCCGGCCATTGAAGAAAGCCGGCAGATCCTGCTGTTGCGCGACCTGCTGACCCGCACGCTGACACTCGCCGTCGGATCCCTGCTGCGCGGCACACCAGCGCTTCAGAAAGAATCGGAAGCGCTCGCCGAAGCGATCAAGGATGCCCTCACCGAGCAGGCGCTCATCGACATCAGCGCACGCCTGAAGCAACTCTGCTTCAAGGTCGAGCTCAAGAGTGAGGACATGGCGGAAGAGCATGAGCTGCTGCTGCGCCTGTTCAAGCTGCTGCTGGAAAACGTCAGTGAACTGCTGGACGACGATTCCTGGCTCAGCGGCCAGATCAGCAGCGTGCAAGAGCTGTTGTCCGGCCCGATTACGCACAGCGCGTTGATGGATGCAACGCGCAGCCTGAAGGAAGTCATCTACAAGCAGAGCCTGCTCAAGCACAGCCTCGCCGAAGCCAAGGTCACGGTCAAGAACATGATGATGACCTTCGTCGATCGGCTGAGCGCTGTGGCGACCAGCACTGGCGATTTTCATCAGAAGATCAGTCAGTATTCACAAAAGATCAGCCAGGCGAAAGGCATCGTCGAACTCAACACCATCCTCCAGGATGTCATGCGCGACACCAAGCTCGCGCAGGAACAGGCGCTGCGCTCGCGCGACGACATGCTGGCGGCGCGCCAGGAAGTCCAGCACGCGGAAGGACGCATTCAGGACCTGGAATCGAAGCTCGAACAGATGAGCGAGCTGGTGCGCGAAGACCAACTGACCGGCAGCCTCAACCGGCGCGGACTCGATGATGTGCTCGAACGGGAGCTGGCGCGGTCTGAACGGCGCAAATCGCCGCTGTGCGTCGCGATGCTCGATCTGGATGACTTCAAGCGGCTCAATGATACGCACGGCCACAGTGCGGGCGACCAGGCATTGATCCACCTGGTCAAGGTGGTCAAGGACACCTTGCGTACGCTGGACGTCATCGCGCGTTTCGGCGGTGAGGAATTCATGATCGTGCTGCCGGAGACGTCGCTGCCGGACGCCATGCAGACAGTGACCCGGGTGCAGCGTGAATTGACCAAGCAGATTTTCATGTATGAGAACAAGAAACTGCTGATTACCTTCAGTGCCGGAGTCGCGCTGCATGCGCCCGGGGAAGACCCAGCGGAGATGATCAAGCGTGCGGATGAAGCGTTGTACAGGGCGAAGCGGGCCGGCAAGAACCGTGTGGTGGCGGCGCAGTAAGGTGGCGCACACGCTGTCATTGACCGGTCCAACGAAGAACCGCACTATTCGATAGTGCACCAGAAATCCGTGATACCCGAAAGTTGATCACATGAACAAACCCAGGCATCAAACCTATATTCCCGCCCAACTTCAGGCAGCCTTGCAGCACCATCAGGCAGGACGCCTTCAACAAGCCGAAGCGCTATACAAAAAGCTGCCTGGCCACCCGGAAGCATTACATCTGCTCGGTGTCATTGCATTTCAGACCGCAAACTATGAACTTGCGGTTGATCGCATCGGCAAAGCGATTCGCTACAATCCTTCCAATGCGACGTTCCATTTCAATCTCGGCATGGCATTCAATGCACTTGGCAAATTCGACAATGCCCTGGAATCTTATCGGAAGGCAGTCGCACTCAAGCCTGATTACGCAGATGCGTTTTACAACCTCGGCGTTGCGCTCCAGGGACAGGGAGAATTCGGTGCTGCGGCCGACAGTTATCGCAAAGTCACCAAGCTTCAGCCCGACAATTCCGATGCCCACTTCAACCTTGGCGTAGCGCTCCAAGCCTGTGGTCTCCTTGATGCCGCGATCGAGAGTTATCGCAACGTACTTCGCCTTCGGCCCGATTATGTTCAGGCGCATGGCAGTCTCGGCACCGTACTGCAGGCGCAAGAGAAGTTCGAGGCAGCGGCAGAACATTATCGCCACGCGCTCACGCAGAAAACTGAACAGCCCGAGACGCTCAACAATCTCGGTGTGACGTATCAGTCGCTAGGCAAACTGGACGCCGCCATTGAATGTCTCAAGAGCGCATTGTCGCTGAACCCAGGGTATGCCGATGCCCACTACAACCTTGGCAATGCCCTGCATGCACAAGGTCAGCAAGAGGCCGCTGTCGAGTGTTTCCGCCGTGCGGCGTCGTTGAAGCCCGACTTCGCCGCAGCGCATTTCAACCTCGGAAACGTTCTGCTTCAACAAGAACGGCTCGATGCGGCCATAGATAGTTATCACGCAGCCTTGGCCCTGAGATCCAATGACGCCGATGTACATTACAACCTTGGAAACGCCCTTCATGCGAAAGGCGCGCACGATGCGGCTGTAGAAGCTTACCTGCACGCTCTCGCTCTCAAACCTGCTTATGTCGCGGCACAAAGCAACCTGGGCGTTGCGCTGCAGGCTCAGGGCAAGTTCGATGCCGCAATCGACGCTTATCGCAATGCGCTGGCGTTGAAACCCGACTATGCCGACGCAAACAGCAACCTTGGCACAGCGTTGCAGGCGCAGGGCGATCTTGACACAGCGATCGACTGTTTCCAGCGCGCATTGGCGGCAAAACCCGATTGCGATAGCGCATACAATGGCCTGGCGATCTGCCTGCTGCTGCGAGGCGACGCGTTGGAGGCATTAAAGATCGCCAAGAAAGCCTTGCAGACCAATGAGAACCACGGCACCCGGGCACTCGTTTTTGAATGCCTTCGAAACGTACGATTCAGCGAGGACGATGGTGACGCGCGTGCACTCTTGATTCGAGCGATGTCGGAACCTTGGGGCAGGCCGGCACAGCTGGTGGAAGCATGCATTTCGCTGCTCAACCAAAACACCGAAATCAAGGAATGCGTTGAACGCGCCGAACATGCGTGGCCGGAACGACTGACGGGCCACGATCTGTTTGGCAAGAACGGGCTCACCGAGGCTTGTAACGACACCTTGTTCCAAAGCCTGTTGGAAAATACGACCGCAGCTCATCTCGGGCTGGAACGTTTTCTGACCATGACGCGGCTCGCACTACTGGAAAAGGTAGTGAACCCTGTTGACGAGCAGGTGGTGGAACCTGACGTGCTCGCGTTCCATTGTTCGCTGGCGCGGCAGTGCTTCATCAACGAATACGTGTATTCAGTGACGGATGAAGAGCAAGCGCTGGCTGAACGTCTGCGACAGGAGGTTTCGACAACAATGGCATCGGGTGCGCAGCCGGCTGCTGTCGCGCTCGTCGCCACAGCATGTTATTTTCCTTTGCACACCCTTCCTTCGGCCACGTCTCTGTTGGATCGGGCATGGCCCGACAGTGTAGCGGCTCTGCTGACGCAACAAGTTCGCGAGCCACAAGAAGAACTGCACTACGGCGAAAAAATCTCTGCCCTGACCACGATTGAAGGGGATGTCTCGCGCCAAGTGCAACAACAATACGAAGAAAACCCCTACCCGCGCTGGGTCAAGGTGCCCTCCGGTGGAAAAGCCACGACGATCGACGCCTTTCTCCGACAACAATTTCCGTTCACGCCATTTCAACCAATCCACAAGGTTGACAAAATTAGCATACTGATTGCCGGCTGCGGAACAGGCCAGCAGTCGATCGAAACCGCGCGCCAATTCCGCGGCGCAAAAATGCTGGCGGTGGATCTGAGCAAGGCCAGCCTGGCTTATGCACTCCGCAAGACCCGCGAACTCGGAATTGAAAACATCGAGTATGCGCAGGCGGACATCATGACGCTGCGCTCGACCGGCCGCACGTTCGATGTCATCGAATCCGTCGGCGTCCTGCATCATCTCGCCGATCCGTTGGGCGGATGGCTCGAACTGCTGTCAATGCTGCGACCAGGCGGTTTCATGCGCCTGGGCCTCTATAGCGAGCAGGCGCGCAGGCATGTTGTAGCCGCACGCAACTTTATCGCCGACAAGCAATATGCGTCGACAAGTGAGGACATACGCCGGTGTCGCGAGGAATTGCTTTCAGAAAGCGTTGGCGAATCGTTCACAAGCCTGACGTCACTGCGTGATTATTACGAGACGAGCGGATGCCGCGATCTTCTGTTCCATGTGCAGGAACATCGCTTTACGCTGCCGATGATCAAGGACGCGATTGAGCAATTCGATCTGGACTTTGTCGGTTTCCTGCTGAGTCCTGCCATCGGCCGCCGGTACAGCGAGCGATTTCCGGACGATCAGCCCCGGACGAATCTCGACAACTGGCACGTCTTTGAAAACGAAAACCCGGATACTTTTGTCGGGATGTACCAGTTCTTTGTGCAAAAACGCAGGTGAATCAAGGCACAACCTGGATGTAGCAAGTAGCGACCTTCAACGGAAAACGTCGGACAAGGCAAGATTCACCGGATGAGTACGCAAATGCAGAATTCAAACCCAGAACAACTCCATATCGCCTTGCAGCACCATCAAGCCGGTCGACTGCATGAGGCCGAGGAAATCTACCTGAGGCTGGCCGGCAATTCGGACGCGATGCACCTGCTGGGCGTCATCGCATATCAAGTGGGAAATTATCCGCTCGCTATTGAACGCATCAACGCAGCCATTCAAGTTGTGCCGACCAATCCCACCTATCTTTGCAACCTCGGATTGGCCTATTCCGCCGCAAATCAACGCACACTTGCGATTGAATGCTATCGAAAGGCCATCGCACTGGAGTCGGGCTATGCCGAGGCGCACAATAATCTCGGGATTGCGCTCCAAGCGGAAGGCATGCGCGAAGCAGCGATCGAAAGTTACCGCAAAGCCCTGGCGATCGCTCCTAACTATGTCCACGCCTTGAACAATCTCGGCAGCACTCTGAAGGACTTGGGAAAATTCGATGAAGCAATCATTTGTTGCCGCAAGGCACTTTCGCTCATGCCCAACCTGGCCGAAGCGCACAACAATCTTGCGGATGCATTGAAGGAGCAGGGAAAACTTGACGAAGCATTGGCATCCTGTCGGCAAGCGCTGGCACTCAAACCGGACTTGACGGAAGCGTACACCACCCTCGGCATGATCGTTCAAAAAATGAAAGTGAACGAGGCAATGACGAGCCATTCACGCTCGTTGACCGGCAATGCAGAGGGTCGCGAGCCAGGGATGCTGGATGCGCTTGCTTTTAGCGGATTCAATTTCAATATCGCCGACCAGGCCATGTTCCACCGAGGTCTTGATCTGATCAAACAAAGTCTCGTTGACAAAGGCGCGACCTTGTTCTGCAGCGACAGCCTGATTACGTGGAACAAGAGCTACAGTTTTCTGAGGGAAGATTTCTTTCTCGATTTACTGCAGGATAAAAACAATTCGTTTATTGAAAGGAGCATTATCTGGCGCTCCTATTTCCTGCTGTATTTCGCGAGCGTTGCACAAGGCGCCGAAGGCGACTTCCTCGAGCTGGGTTGCTATACCGGATACACGGCATCACAGCTCATCAAGAAAGTTGATTTTCGCGGCTTATCGAAGAAGTACTTTCTATATGACCTATTTGAATGGAAGGAAGGCGATGCGCATGAAGGGCTGCATAACCTGCGTAAATCCGACCTGCATACGGAGGTGTGCGCACGATTTGCGGACTTCGAATTTGTAAAGGTCGTGAAGGGAAGCGTTCCGCAATCCTTCGAGCAGGCATTTCCTGACCAAATCGCATTTGCGCATATTGACATGAACAATCCTGTTCCCGAGTCGGGTGCGCTGGAGCAGGTTCTTCCAAGATTGAGCAAAGGCGGCGCCGTCGTGTTCGACGATTACGGATGGTGGGGCTACTGCAGACAGAAAACTGCGCTTGACCCGATCATACGCAAACATGACCTGAACGTGCTGGAACTGCCGACCGGGCAAGCGCTGGTGTTAAAACCCTGAACGGCCATGATTGCCCGGCGGCGTTCGCTCGCAATGTTGCTGCCACATGCCGATGAGAGCCATTTCAAGATCGCGTGCAAAACGGGGGGCATCGCATAGCGGCGATAGCGACAGGCGCCCACGCAACCCTGCACGCAGCGAGGTCAAGGCAGTCAGATCTGCTGCGTGTGCCACCGCCTTGGCGACATAGTCATCACAGTCATCTGCGATCCAGTCGGCCATTCCGAGATGATGCAACAGCCCTTCTCCCTGCCGCCCGAGCAGTCGGTCACCGCGCTTCGTCACGAGCGGCACGCCCATCCACAATCCTTCGACACTGGTTGTCCCGCCAGTGTAAGGAAACGGATCGAGCGCAATGTCGACCCGATTATAGGCTCGCAGATAATCGCCGCGGGAAGATGATCCCTCCATCAGGACGCGTTCGGCTCCGATACCGTGGGCAGCGAATCGCGCCAGCGTGCGTTGTCGGGTTGTCGCTTCGTTCAATTGCCTGGATTTCAGGAGCAAACGTGATCCACCAAGCTTCTGCAGCACGCGCGCCCATACGCCTACCACTTCATCGTTCATCTTCAACAGATTATTGAAACAGCCGAAGGTCAGTGTACCCTGAGCCAGGGCCGGTAACGGCGCCACAGAAATGTCTTCTGAAGGTGTACTGAAGCAAAGACGCGTACGCGGCAGGTACCACGCTTTCTCAACAAAGTGACCTTCATCGCTTTGCGGTAGCGCGATCTCGTCGCACAAAATGTAATCCATCTCGCGCATACCAGTTGTCGCGAAATAACCGAGCCAGGTCACCTGAATCGGCGCCGGCTTCCACGCGAATAC
This sequence comes from Herbaspirillum sp. ST 5-3, assembly GCF_004804275.1. Lineage (GTDB taxonomy): Bacteria > Pseudomonadota > Gammaproteobacteria > Burkholderiales > Burkholderiaceae_D > Noviherbaspirillum. The sequence goes on along the minus strand of NZ_STGI01000003.1, from coordinate 247,689 downwards.
CGCAAGGCGATTGCCGGCGGTATGTCCTGCCAGATCGATCAGGACATGGATACCGTCTTCGTGAATTCGGCGCGCAGCCTGTTCGTCGCTCATGTTGGCAATGGAGTGCCATGCCGCGAAGCGAGACTGGATCCGTCGCGTCAGTTCATCCTGACGCGAGTTAGTGGGATAGGCAAACAATTCGACCTGCGCGGGATCAAGATTCGCGAGGATGCTTTCAAGGAAGATGCCGACCGGATGCAAGCGCAAGTCGCCGGAAACCAACCCGACACGCAAGGGGCGCGCATCGCTTTCGCAACTGTCAACTTTCCAGCTTGAATACGGCGTAGCCCGCTGTGCCACCTGTTCGCCAAAACGGAGTGCTTGCGCCAGATATTGCTCAGGCGTGCATGCCGGATTGAAGCTTTGCGTTAAGAGCAGGTTGCTGAACGCATTGTCATAATCCGGCCGAACGGCCAGCGCGCGTCGATAACATGCGAGGGCTTCATCCAGCTCGCCTTGCTCCTGCAGTGCATTGCCGAGATTATTGAGCGCCTCCGCGTAATCAGGCCGCAGATGGAGTGCATCACGAAAGTGCGCCGCTGCATCTTCCGGTCCTCCTTGTACAAGTACGACATTGCCGAGATTGTTATGCGCTTCGGGATAGCCATGCCTGAAATTGATCGCCTTCCGATAGCTCTCGGCGGCGCCATCTACTATACCGCACGCCTCAAGGGCTTTTCCCCGGTTGTAATGCGCCTCGGCAAAATCCGGCCTGAGCGCGATCGCAGATGCATAAGCTTCCGCTGACTCAACATATTTATCCTGTGCCAGCAGCGTATTTCCGAGGTTATAGTGCGCCTCGGGATAATCCGGCTTGATTGTCAGTGCGCGCCTGAAACTGTTTTCCGCGGCGCCGAGTTCACCGATGCCTTCCAGCGCATTGCCGAGATTGTTCAGCGCTTCCGGATAATCGGACCGGATAGCGAGTGCCTTACGGTAGTTCTCCTGCGCCGCACAAGCGTTTCCCTGATCCATCAGCGCATTGCCGAGGTTGTAATACGCGTCCGCGAAATCCGGCTTGAATCGAACGGCCGATTGCAGGCATTCGACCGCTTCGTCGAGCCGCCCCCGCGCAGCCAAGGCATTACCAAGATTGTTCCATACACCGGGAAGGTCTGGCCTGAGGTTCAATGCATTGCGATAACACGGTATCGCGTCGTCAAGCCTTGCCTGTGCATGGAGCGCCGCTCCAAGACGAAACCAGGCATCAACGTAATCCTGTTTGAGCGCAACCGCACGCCGCAAGCAATCGATCGCCTCGTCGATTTTGCCCTGCGCTTGCAGCACTCCGCCAAGGTTGAAGTACATCGGTGCCGTAGGAGCGATGTCGATGGCCTTGGTAATCAGCGTCTGAGCCTCAGCGTGCCTGCCGCCTTGATGTGCGATGAGCCCAAGATAATGCAGCGCATCGACTTGATCCGGCGTGCTTTCAAGAACCCGACGATAGAGTTCTGCTGCCTGTTGCAAACGCCCGGCCTGATGATGCACAAGTGCGACGCGGATCGTTTCCTGCGGCACTAGGGCGGCCGGCGTATCGGGCCGTATGTCGTGCGCTCGTTGCTGACAACACAGCTTGTATTTTCTTCCACTGCCGCAGTGACATGGATCGTTACGACCTGCTTTATTCATGGGTAGTTGAACCGCAGTTCATTGTTGCAGCCCGTCGCTCCACTCGCCGCCATGATATGCCATCGCCGCATCAAATACGGCGAAGCCATGCGCCCGGCCAATGCGAAATGTTGTCGGTGAGGCCGCTCTCGTTGAAGGGCCAGGACGGTTGCTCGATTACAAACTCGGGATGCCGCTGTGCAAATTCCGCAGCCGCTGCCGTCGGGTGGTTCCAGGACCAGTCCGCAGCGCCGCGCGGCACATCGTGCAGGTCGAACATGATGCCATCCGTCGCCACGATATAGGAACCGGGCGTAACCAGGTCACAATAGGCTTCCAGTTCATCGGCAACATGCTGCTTGGTATGATTAGAGTCAAGAATCACGAGCGCAGTCTCGCCTGGTTTGACCATGGCCTTGACCTTTGAAACGATATCGGCTCCCGTCGAGCTTCCCTCCACCAGCGTGATGTAGCCGAACAGCTCATGCGCCTCAATGGCCTTGCGATTATGCGGACGGATTTCGATGTCGATGCCGATCACCCTGCCCTTTTCCATCGCCTTGCACAGGCTCGCATAAAAAATGAGGGAGCCGCCATGCGCAACCCCTGTTTCAATGATCACGTCCGGCTTCACACGATAAATCACTTCCTGGATGCGGATCATGTCTTCCGGCAGTTGAATGATCGGCCGCCCCATCCAGCTGAAGGTGTACTGGTACTTCTGGTTCCATCCCACGCGCACCCATTGGCGTGAAAGGCACTCGAAAGCCTCCTTGCTGTAGAGATCAAACTGGCGTACAACCCCGTTCTGCTCTTCGATCAGCGTTTTCGCTTCGGTGTCCAGGATCAGTTTCATGTTTTCCTCATTCAACGAGTTGAAGCGCAATGCCGGCCGCTGCGAGCAAGCGCATATTTTCATCGCGATAGTTGGGATTCATCAGGATTGCGCTCGTCACGCCGCGCGATTTGAGACCCTCGATGCCAACAATCGGATGACCGGAGCCCGGAACAAACTTTCCCTGCTTGTTCGGATTCAAGTCGACCAGGCAATCGATACCTGCACCGTCAGGGTCGATCATATGTGCAAAGGTTGTTCCCTTGGCACCGGCTCCCCAGATTGCGACTTTTCCTTGCGACATAAGTCCGCTGATTCGTGCGAGCCATTCATCGCGGAGCTGCCTGTCCTCGTCGGCGAACTGGCGCGCCAAGTGCGAGATCTCGCCGGCTTCCATTGCAAGGGCCTCCGGCTCTTCCCCCAGCGACGCCTCCAGCCATAAATACTGACCGCCGAACACATGCTTCACGTCGTGGACAGCAAAACCGGTTTGTTCAAATGCAGCGCGCAGGGACGACGCAGTGAACAGCGAACAATGTTCGTAGAAGAAATCCCAGATCACTTGATTGCGCAGTATCCACTCGACGCAAGGCGTCTCAAAGAAAATCCGGGGAGCTACGGCGTTGCGCAACGCACGCTTGACGGCGCGCAGCAATTCCAGTGGCTGCGGCACATGCTCGATCACATGTCGGCAAACGACGACATCCGCCGGAACGTCGGCGCATGCCTCATCATAAAAGCGTCGCTCGAACCGCAGGCGCCCGTCGAGATCGACCAATGGTCCGGCGTAACTCGGATCAAATCCGATGCCGCTATTTCCAGAAACGGAATCGGCAACCAGCATGCGTAGGAATACCCCTTTGCCGCATCCGACTTCCACGATTCTGCAGTCACGCACCCCGGCGTCACGTACAAGATGTCCGGCCAGGTCGGCCATGTACCTGGCAAAATACGGCGAATGAGATTGCGTGTTGTCGTAATCCGCGCCGTAGGCAAGCTTGCTGCCATCAAATGCGGCATTGAAGACAAATCCGCAGACTTGGCAAACATAAAGATCCAGGTCGCCGCGCGGAGCCCTAAGCGCTTCTTCCCTTGTTGGCAACACGAGGTTCTGATGCACAGGCACCGATACACGCCTAAGAAAACGATGTGCCTCGCCGCTTGCGCAGACGGGACAGGTATGGGAGCGCGTCATTTTTCGCCCTTTCCCTGCCAGTACTTGACGGTCTGCGCCATGCCGGCTTGCAGGTCAAGGCGCGGCTTCCAGTTCAACTCCGTGCTCAATCGGCGAACGTCCGCCACTAGTAGGGGCGGTTCGTTATCAGGAGCGGGAATTGCCCCAAAATTTACCTTATCCCTTGCACCGATACAATCGGCAGCAAAGTTCACGATTTCACGCAAAGTCCGTGCTTGCCCGGATGCGATGTTGATCGCGCCGCGCACGTCGCTGGCCAGCAATGCGGCGAAGGCGTCGGCGACATCGTCCACATGCAGGAAATCGCGAATCTGGCTCCCGTGCGTGCAGCGCGCTGTTTCTCCGCGGAGCAGCGCACCGACGACGGAGGCCACCAGTCGCGATGGATTCTCGCCCGGCCCATACAGAAAAAATATGCGTCCCCAGGCACTGTTCATGCCGGTTTCGCCTGAAAAACTGCTCAAGGCTTCTTGCAAGGCATTCTTGCAAACGCCATACGGTGTTGCCGGCCGCTTCGGCGTGACCGTCTCGGAACAGAAGCCGTAATCCCAATCGTATTCCGCACAGGTGCCCGCCATTACCGCACGTTCGCCGCCCTGCTCTCGAAAAGACCGCAGCAGCGCGATGCTGGCTTCCAGCCAGCGATAGTTTTCGAGTGAGCGCCAGAACTTTCCAGGCTCGGCATACCATGCAAGATGCAGGAGATGCGTCGGGCGAATCGTCTCCATGAGGTGTGCAGACGCAACGGTATCAAGCAGGTCCGTCTGATGCCAGACCACGCCTTGAGTCTGGCGTGGCGCCTTGGTGCTTACCGCGTGAACTTCGTAACCGCTTGCGACAAGGCGCGGCAGCACATGACCGCCGATAAATCCCGTTGCGCCGGTAAGCAGGACGCGCTTCATGCATCAAACCCCGGATAACTGTTGTCACGGCTCGAAATAACCTGGACCTGCGCCGGCCAATCGATTGCGAAAACCGGATCGTTCCATCGCACGCCGGCAGCGCATTCCGCATGAAAGAATGCCGACATCTGGTAGAAAACCTCGGTGTCGTCGACCAGTGTCAGGAATCCATGCGCAAAACCTTTCGGGACATACAGCGCACTGCGGTTTTCCGCATTCAGCTCCACTGCGGTCCACTGCCTGCAAGTCGGGGAATCGGGACGCAGATCGACGATCACATCGTGGATCGCGCCCATCGTGCAGCGAACCAGTTTTGCTTCCTCGTGCGGCGATTTTTGATAATGCATGCCGCGCAAGGTGCCTTTCAACTTGTTGTATGAAATGCTGCACTGGACCAGCGATGTCTCCAGTCCGTGCTCCGCGAATTCGTGCGCGCAAAAGGTGCGCGAAAAGAAACCGCGTTCGTCCGCAAGCGGCTCCGGCTCGATCAGGAAGGCACCCGACAGTCGCAAGGGCGTGAACTTCATTCAATCACCTCGACACGGGGAATCGGCACGACAAACCTGCCTCCCCATGAACGCACATGCGCCATCTGCGCGAGGACTTCCTCTTTCAGGTTCCACGGCAGAATCAGTACATAATCCGGCCTGGTCTCGCTGATCTTGTCCGGTGAATGGATCGGTATATGCGTGCCGGGCAGATAACGGCCCTGCTTGTGCGGACTGCGATCGACGGTATAGTCCAGAAAATCCTGGCGGATGCCGCAATAGTTCAGCAGCGTATTGCCCTTCGCCGGGGCGCCGTAGCCCACAATGCGCTTTCCGGCACGTTTCGCATCGATGCAAAATGCCAGCAGTGCACGCTTGGTCTCGCACACTTGCTCGGAAAAGGCGGCATATGCCGCCATGTCCGTCAGGCCGCATTCCGCTTCGCGACGCCGCAAATCGTCGATAGCCGGCATCACCGCTTTGCTCTCGTCGGCGGTATGACGGCCGTAGATGCGCAAGGAACCTCCATGCGTGCCCAGCTCCTCCACATCGAACAAAGTCAAACCGTGTGCCGCAAAGATCTTTTCGACCGTGGTGAATGAGAGGTACGAGAAATGCTCGTGGTAAATCGTATCGAACTGGTTCTGCTGCATGAGTTGCAGCAGATGGGGAAACTCCATGGTGATGACACCGTCGGACTTCAGTGCCACCTTCATGCCAGCGACGAAGTCATTGATGTCAGGTACATGCGCCAGCACATTGTTACCAAGCAGCAGATCCGCCTGCAGCCCTTCCTGAACCAATCCATGCGCCGACTGCCGGCCAAAAAACTCCACGCGCGACGGAATCCCTTTTTTGCGCGCCACTTCAGCAACATTGGCGGCGGGTTCGATGCCCAGCACCGGGACCCCCTTTTCCTTGAAGTACTGCAGCAGATAACCATCGTTGCTGGCAATTTCAATGACCTGATGCTTCGTATTGAAACCGAAGCGCGCAATCACCGTTTCGGTGTACTTGCGCGCGTGTGCGAGCCAACTGTCGGAATAGGAGGAGAAGTAAGCGTAGTCGCTGAAAATATGCTGCGGGCTTTCAAATTCCGGAAGCTGTACCAGGAAGCAGGAGGCACATACATAGGCATGCAATGGGAAAAACGGTTCCATCTTCTGCAGGCCGTCTTCTGCGACGTAGGAATTCGACAGCGGCGACATTCCGAGGTCGCAAAAGGAATCGCGTAGTCCCGCGCCGCAAAAACGACAAGTGTGCGTCATCCCATGGCCTTTATCAGTGCTTGATAGTCCTCGAGCTGTTGCTCGGTCAATGTGCGCATGTCGGCACCCGCCTGATAAGCCCGGTACCACTGCACGGTCCAGTCCAGGCCGGCGGCAAGAGGTAGCCGCGGACGCCAACCGAGATACGCGCGCACCTTTGAGCAGTCGAGTTTCAGATACTGTGCCTCATGTGGATGCACGCCGGCGTCCTTCTCCCATCCCATGCCCGGCCACAATGCGGCAATTTGTCCGGCGATCCATTCCACCGTTTTCGCATCGTCCTCGGCTGGCCCGAAATTCCACCCTTCCGCATATTGCGTGCCGTCCGTGTACAAACGCTCAGCCAGCGCAAGATAGCCCGACAGCGGCTCCAGTACGTGCTGCCATGGGCGAATGGCGCCCGGGTTGCGGATATAAACGGCACACCCGTCGATTGCAGCGCGCATCATGTCGGGCAGCAGGCGGTCCTGTGCCCAGTCGCCGCCGCCGATGACGTTGCCGGCACGCGCGGAAGCGACTGCAACACCATCATTCATGAAAGATCGGCGATACGCGGCAGTCACGAGTTCGGCGCAAGCCTTGCTGCTCGAGTACGGATCATGCCCGCCCATGGGATCGTTTTCTCGATATCCCCAGGCCCACTCCCTGTTCTCGTAACACTTGTCCGTCGTGACGACCAGCACGGCGCGCACTCCGCCGGCTTGACGCGCCGCCTCAAGCACGTGTACGGTACCCATGACGTTCGTTGCGTAGGTTTCCACCGGCTGTGCATAGGCGGGACGGACCAGGGATTGCGCCGCCATGTGAATCACAATTTCGGGACGCTGGGTTGACATCGCCGATTTCAGTGTTTCCAGGTCGCGAATATCTCCTCGCAAATCGGTAATGCCGTCATACACACTCGCAATTTGGAACAGATTGGGTTGCGTCGGCGGCTCCAGCGAAAACCCCATGACATGCGCCCCGAGGCGATGCAGCCATAATGCAAGCCAGCTCCCCTTGAAGCCGGTATGGCCCGTGAGGAACACGCGCTTGCCGCGCCAGAATTCAAGCATCATCCCAGACCTTCCAGGGCGCGCTGCCGGAGTTCCAGAGTGCGTCAAGCTGGTTCTTTTCCCGCAAGGTATCCATGGGCTGCCAGAAACCGCGGTGCTGGTACGCAGCAAGCTGACTCTCGCTTGCCAGTCGCTCCAGAGGATCGAGTTCCCATGAAGTCTGATCTCCCTCGATGTAGTCGATCACCTTGGGCGACAGCACGAAAAAGCCACCGTTGATCCAGCCGCCGTCGCCTCGCGGTTTTTCCATGAATCCGTTGACGACATGGCCCTCCATCTCAAGCGCGCCATAGCGGCCGAGCGGCTGCACCGCCGTTACCGTCGCCAATCGGCCGTGTTCCTTGTGAAACCTTGTCAGCGCACCGATATCGATGTCGGCAACGCCATCGCCGTACGTCAGGCAAAAGTCGTCGTTATCGAGATATTTCCGGACACGCTTCAGGCGTCCGCCGGTCATGGTGTTGTCGCCGGTATTCACCAGCGTGACGCGCCACGGCTCCGCGCTGTTCTGGTGCACCTTCATCTTGTTCGAAGCCATGTCGAAGGTCACATCCGACATGTACATGAAGTAGTTGGCAAAATATTCCTTGATCATGTATCCCTTGTAACCGAGACAAATGATGAAATCGTTGATGCCGTAGTGGGAATAGATCTTCATGATGTGCCACAGGATCGGCTTGCCGCCCACGTCGATCATCGGCTTCGGCTTGAGCACGGTCTCTTCGCTGATCCGGGTGCCGAGCCCCCCTGCAAGAATAACGGCTTTCATTGGTTTTTCTCGCTCCATGCCCTGAACATCCTTCGATATGCGTCCTCAACGCCACGCGCGAATCCTGCTCCGTCCATCACCGGAGAAGCGCGCATGCGGTCGCGCATTCCCGTGCGCAGCTCCGTCAGTCTTTGCGGCTCGCCGGCAAACGCGCAAGCTTTGTCAATATAATCATTCTCGTCTGTCACCACCCACTCCGGCAAGCCCAGGTTCATCATCAGGCTGGTTCCGATACGCCCGACCGGGGGACGGCTGGGCATTGTCAAGGCGGGAACGCCCATCCAGAGCGCGTCGAACAGCATGGTACCGCCGCTATGCGGGAAGCAATCCAGCAAAATGTCGAATTCGTTCAGCCCCTCAAAGATGTTCGCGCTCTTGCGCATGATAACTCGGGAGGTATCAACGCCAAACCCGGACATGAACGTTCTGTAGTATTCCTGCGTCGCAGGATCAGCAAACGGAGCGAAATCGAGTATCAGTCGGGCCGACGGCAAGCGCTGCAGAATCTCGCCCCATACACGGAAGGTGCGATGATTCAGCCGTTCGCTGCGTCCGGAGTAGCCAAAACTCACAAAGCCGTTGCGGATGCATGGGGGTGCAACAATTTCTGCGGTTATTTCCGGTGGATTGAAGGCGACGAAAAAATGCGGAAGGCGAACGATGGTCTCGCTCGTCAGCGTACCTTCCGGTGCCATGTAAGGATCCGACAGAACATAATCGACGGTTTTCAATCCAGTCGTCCACGCGGCGCCGAGCCATGTCGCCTGGATCGGCGCCGGCTTGCGTGCAAAAATGCCAAGCCGGTCGTCCATCATGTGATTGCAGCAATCGACCAGGATGTCGATATGATCGTCGCGTACCATTTTCGCGGCCTGGTCGTCACTCACGCCTCGAATATCGCGCCAATGGTCGAACAGCTCCTTGAATTGCCCGGTAAATTCATCCTCCCGCTCGACGTTGGAATACGCGTACAGCTCGAATGCGGTGCGGTCATGATTGGAAAAGAAAGGCCAGAAGAAAAAGCGCGAGGTATGGCGACGGAAATCAGGGGAAACGTAACCGATACGCAAACGTCGCGCGGGGTTTCGATCATGGGTTGAGAAGTCGACAACCGGCGGGGCAAAACGGCTTCCCCAGTGCGCGAATTCACTGAAAATCTGTTCGGCGGACAAATCCGGATGATAAGAAAATGCGTAAAGCCGCTGCTCCCATGCCTCTGGATCATCGGGCTTGAGTTGTTGTGCAATGTCACTTTCAGCAACCACTTCGCGATAATCGGACAAATATGCCATCCTCAAGGACAGCGCCCGATGCGCTTGCGCATACTTCGGATCAAGCTCCACGGCATGTCGGTAACACTGCGCCGACTCGACGATCCGATACTGTGCATTGAGCACATTGCCGAGATTGAAGTACGCAACGGCATAGTCGGGCCGAAGTTCCAGCGCCTGGCGCAGGTAAGCCTCGGCATCCGCAAGCCGTCCCATCGCATGCAACACCGCGCCGAGGTTGCAATGCGCATCGGCATAGCGAGGTTTCAGCCGGATGGCGGAGCGATAGCTCGCCTCTGCATCTTTCAGTCGGCTCATGCCTTTCAGCGCATTACCAAGATTGTTATGCGTTTCGGCATCGCCAGCATTGATTTTCAGCGCGCGACGCAAGGTCTCTTCTGCTTCTGCCGAACGGCCGCAGGCCTGCAATGCAACACCCAGATTGCTGTGAACCTCGATATCCCGAGGCAGCAACTGCGCCGCCCTCTGCATGGGTGCCACGGCATCCTCGATCCTGCCGAGCATCTGAAGCACTGCGCCAAACGCTTTCCATCCGAAACCAAACTGCGGAAATCGCTTGGTGAGGGAACGTGCCAGCGCCTCGGCGTCGGCCAACCTGCCTTGATTGAACAGTCCGACGAGGGCATTGATCTCGCCTGGCCCCGGCTCCTTGCCACCGGTCTTGCGCGGTGGTGCTGAAGCAAACCTCCCCGCCGTGGCGGGCTCTGCTCCCTTGCCTGCGAATTTCTCGAACATGTCGCGAAACGCTGTCTCGACCTTGCGTGCAAAACCAGCCTCGTCCATCAGCGCACTCGCCTGTAACTGCCCGCGCAAACCTGCCCGCAATGCCGCAAGTGTCGGCAGGTCCGATGCCAGCGCCACCGCCTTGTCCACGTATTCTTCTTCCGATCCGGCAATCCATTCCGGATGCCCCGCGCCTTCCAGGATCGTGCTGCCCAGGCGCCCCACGCTCGGCCTCCCCGCCAGCGTCACATACGGAATCCCCATGTACAGCGTTTCGATCAGCGTCGTACCGGAATTGTGCGGAAAGCAGTCCAGCCCGATGTCCACTGCGCGCAGCACATCCCATGGCGGCGTGTGATAGCCGATCGACAGACGCTCGCGGTCAATGCCATGCACCCCGAATTTCACCGCCAGCGCTTCCTGCATCGCAGGATCGATGAAGTTGCCGCTGTCAATCACCAACCTTGATCCTGGTACGCGCTTCAATATCTCTGACCACACACGGATCGTGCGATGGTTGATGCGCACCGCGCGCGTGAGCGTGCCGAAGGTGACATGGCCGCGTTGCAGCGCGGGCAGCGGCCCGGCTTCGCCCATGCCTTCCGCCGGCCGGTACGCATAGCCAGGCACCGGCACCCACCACGGCTGCTCCGAGAACAGGTGCTCGCTTCCCGGCGGCGCACTCACGTTGTCGGTCAGCAGGTAATCGATCGCACTCAAGCCGGTGGTGTAGCCATACCCAAGCCACGACAGCGACACCGGCGCCGGCTTGCGGGCAAACACGCCCAGCCGGTTTCGTGCAGTGTGGCCCGCCAGGTCCACCAGGATATCGATGCCGTCGGCGCGAATGCGCTCCGCCAGTGCCGCATCGCCCATCCCGCCGGTCGGGATGAAGTGGTCGACATAGCCACGGTAGCGTGCCGTCACTTCGTCCTCCACCGACAGCTCCGCGTACGCATACAATTCGAATGCGGTCTTGTCGTGATGCGCCAGCAAGGGCTCGAGGAAGTGGCGCACCGCATGGCGCCGGAAATCCGGCGAGACGTAGCCCACCTTCAGGCGACGCTGCGTGTCGCGGCTGTTGCCGTGGGCCTGCCACTCGCCCTGCAGCGGCTTGCCGAAGCGCGCGTCGTATTCCCGATAGGCGTCGAAAATCGTTTCCGCGCTCTTGTCCGGCGCATAGTTCAGCACGAACAGCAGGTTGCTGAACGCGTCTTCGTAGTCCGGCTTGAGTTCCAGCGCGCGGCGCAGGCTTGCTTCGGCCTCGGCATGCCGCCCCTGGTCCTGCAGCGTCACGCCAAGGTTGCAATGCGCTTTCACATAGTCCGGCTTGAGCTCCAGCGCCTGCCGGAAACACTGCTCGGCCTGGAGCAGTTGCTCACGGTCCTTGAAGCTGTTACCGAGGTTGTAATACGCCGCCGGGTAGTCCGGCTTGAGTTCGATCGCGCGGCGCAGGCAGGCTTCCGCCTCCTCGTGCCTGCCCTGCTCTTGCAGAATGACGCCAAGATTGCAATGCGCGTCGGCATGACCGGGATGAAGCCGCAGCGCCGCCCGATAGCTGGCTTCTGCTTCGACAATGTGCCCGAGGGCTTGCAGGGTCACACCGAGATTGCTTTGCGCCTCGACATCCTCCGGCAACAGTAGCGCAGCTCTTTGCATGGGTGGCAATGCTTCTTCAATGCGTCCCTGCAATTGCAGCAAAGCGCCGAGTGCTTTCCATCCGAATCCCAAATCCGGAAAGCGCTCTGTCAATGAACGTGCTTGTGTCTCAGCCTCACTGAGTCTTCCCTGGTTGAACATTCCGATGAGCGCATTGATTTCATGAGGATCGCACTCTGCTATCGGTGCTGCGGCATCCTTGCCTGCGAATTTCTCGAACATGGCGCGATACGCTGTCTCGACCTTGCGTGCAAAACCAGCCTCGTCCATCAGCGCACTCGCCTGCAACTGTCCGCGCAAACCTGCCCGCAATGCCGCAAGTGTCGGCAGGTCCGATGCCAGCGCCACCGCCTTGTCCACGTATTCTTCTTCCGATCCGGCAATCCATTCCGGATGCCCCGCGCCTTCCAGGATCGTGCTGCCCAGGCGCCCCACGCTCGGCCTCCCCGCCAGCGTCACATACGGAATCCCCATGTACAGCGTTTCGATCAGCGTCGTACCGGAATTGTGCGGAAAGCAGTCCAGCCCGATGTCCACTGCGCGCAGCACATCCCATGGCGGCGTGTGATAGCCGATCGACAGACGCTCGCGGTCAATGCCATGCACCCCGAATTTCACCGCCAGCGCTTCCTGCATCGCAGGATCGATGAAGTTGCCGCTGTCAATCACCAACCTTGATCCTGGTACACGCTTCAATATCTCTGACCACACACGGATCGTGCGATGGTTGATGCGCACCGCGCGCGTGAGCGTGCCGAAGGTGACATGGCCGCGTTGCAGCGCGGGCAGCGGCCCGGCTTCGCCCATGCCTTCCGCCGGCCGGTACGCATAGCCAGGCACCGGCACCCACCACGGCTGCTCCGAGAACAGGTGCTCGCTTCCCGGCGGCGCACTCACGTTGTCGGTCAGCAGGTAATCGATCGCACTCAAGCCGGTGGTGTAGCCATACCCAAGCCACGACAGCGACACCGGCGCCGGCTTGCGGGCAAACACGCCCAGCCGGTTTCGTGCAGTGTGGCCCGCCAGGTCCACCAGGATATCGATGCCGTCGGCGCGAATGCGCTCCGCCAGTGCCGCATCGCCCATCCCGCCGGTCGGGATGAAGTGGTCGACATAGCCACGGTAGCGTGCCGTCACTTCGTCCTCCACCGACAGCTCCGCGTACGCATACAATTCGAATGCGGTCTTGTCGTGATGCGCCAGCAAGGGCTCGAGGAAGTGGCGCACCGCATGGCGCCGGAAATCCGGCGAGACGTAGCCCACCTTCAGGCGACGCTGCGTGTCGCGGCTGTTGCCGTGGGCCTGCCACTCGCCCTGCAGCGGCTTGCCGAAGCGCGCGTCGTATTCCCGATAGGCGTCGAAAATCGTTTCCGCGCTCTTGTCCGGCGCATAGTTCAGCACGAACAGCAGGTTGCTGAACGCGTCTTCGTAGTCCGGCTTGAGTTCCAGCGCGCGGCGCAGGCTTGCTTCGGCCTCGGCATGCCGCCCCTGGTCCTGCAGCGTCACGCCAAGATTGCAATGCGCTTCCGCATAATCCGCCTTGAGCTCCAGCGCCTGCCGGAAACTTTGCTCTGCCTCGGACAAGAGCCCCCGATCCTTAAGCACATTGCCAAGATTGTTATGCGCTTCCGCGTAATCGGGCTTGTGTTCCAGCGCGCGACGCAGGCAGACTTCCGCTTCCGACAAGCGCCCCTGATCCTGCAGCATCGCACCCAGATTGCAATACGCATCCGCATAATTCGGCTTGATCTGCACTGCCTTGCGAAAGCACGCTTCCGCTTCGGGCAAGCGCCCCAGTCCCTTCAGGCTATTGCCAAGGTTGTTGTGCGCCTCCGCGTCGATTGGCTTGATCTTGATTGCGCGGCGCAAGCTTGCCTCCGCCTCTGAGAAACGGCCTTCGGCGTGCAGCACCGCCCCCAGGTTGCTGAGTACCTCCACGTCGCCAGGCAGCAGCTGCGCCGCGGTTTGCATGGGCGCGATGGCTTCCTTCGTCCTGCCCTGCAGTTGCAGCACCGCTCCCAAAGCCTTCCAGCCAAATCCGGAACGGGGAAAGCGCAAGGTAAATGACTTCGCGAGCGTTTCCGCCTCGCCGAATCGGCCGCGATTGAACAATGACATCAAGGCGTTGATTTCCTGCGGTCCGGGATCCTTTCTTCCTGCCTGCCGGGCCTGCTCTTGCCTGACAGCCGGAACGGCCTGCTGTTCCTGGGCCATCGCAAGTCGCTCAGCCAAGCGCAAAACGCCTTCTCCGGCCAATCCCCGCTGCATACCAAGTTCCAGCACCTGGCGCGCCAAATCCTGCTGTCCGGTACGGATCAGGGCATCGATGTAACTGGTCCAGAACAAGCTTTCTTCCGGGCGCGCGTCGAGCGCCGCCTTGAAATACAGCACACCTGCATCCGCTTGCTGGCGCTGGATCGCGAGGATCCCCAGATTGTGATTAGCATCAGGATGGCCCGGGTTCGCAGCCAGGAGGCGTCGATAGAGGACTTCCGCCTCATCGAGCTGACCAGCCTGATGGAAATTCGCCGCCTGTTGTAAAACTTGGTCCGGATTATCGAGGGTGGGTTGCTGCGGCGTCTGGGAAACGGTCATTATGTCAGGAGATGAATCAATAGGGCCGGCTCAGGGTGCGACAGGAGATCGATTGCCGCAGCTGTCAGCACGAATATTATCCCTGCCAACTGTACGGCAAAAGAATGGGAAGCTCAACCGGATAGACGCCGACATCGCGACAACAAGGCAACATCGCAGAATCTGGCTCCAGCTTGCCAAAACGTCCACTACCCATTTCTTATCTAAAAATACAAGGTCAGCCAGAAACCCCTGCTTCCCCCCTGATCAAATTTGCGCATGAATGAATGAGCGCAATCAACCTGACCGTCTTGCAAGCCGAGAAACACCGTGTCCGGCTGATTACGACCATGTTTTAGGAAACTTGAGAAGGAAATTTTCTCTATGCCCCTGACCAGTGACGAACCGGCGAATGCGTCCTCATAGGGAAAACAAGCTTTTCGTTCTGCATTCAATTCGCCGCAGAACAAATGAAATAGCTCCCAAATTTTTTTGCGTATTCGACAGCATTAAAGGTTTTTCCGCGGCCACCGAAAAAGGAAGTGTCCGGCCTGAGATTGGACGGGACTGAAAAAATATCCGAAATTTAGCCCTAAACTTTTTTCAGCTCCGTCCGATAAACCTAGCAACAACGGTTGCAAGCCTGCTGAATCCAAGGCGAACCAACAGAATTAGTGCTTGAGCCGGAAACAATCGGACCTTTACAGGAGAAACAAAATGGCCGCATTTATCAACACAAACATCGCCTCGTTGAACGCACAGCGCAACCTGACGACGTCGCAGTCCTCCCTGACGACTTCCCTGCAACGCTTGTCCTCCGGCCTGCGCATCAACAGCGCCAAAGACGACGCAGCGGGCCTAGGCATCAGCGAGCGTATGACTTCACAGATCCGCGGCCTGAATCAGGCAACGCGCAACGCCAATGACGGTATCTCCCTCGCTCAAACCGGCGAAGGCGCGCTGGCAGAAATCAGCAACAACCTTCAACGTATCCGCGAACTGGCCGTGCAATCGGCAAACTCCACCAACAGCTCGAGCGACCGCGCAGCGCTGGACCTGGAAGTTCAACAACGTATCTCTGAAATCGACCGCGTCGCTTCCCAGACATCCTTCAACAATCAGAAGATTCTGGACGGCACGTTCGGCACTGCAGCATTCCAGGTCGGCGCGAACGTCGGCGAAACCATCAGCGTCGGCCTCTCGACCAGCATGCGTGCAACCTCGATCGGCAAGACCGCTGACTATGTCAACGGTTCAACGCAATACAGCACCAGTCTGGCAGTCGGCCAGCAAGGCACCGGCGTCAGCAGCGGCAACGCACTGGCAACCGGCGACCTTACTATTGCTCTTGGCAGCGGTACCGCGGTCAGCGTCCCTGGATCGGCCTCCTATACCGGCAGCGGTCAGGGTCAAGGCGCAACCAGCGCATACGCCAAGGTTGCCGCGATCAACGCAGCCGGTATCGGCGGCCTGACAGCAACGGCCGACACGACCGTTGACCTCGACTTCGTAGCCGTGACGGATACCGCTTCGGACTACACACTGACCGTCAACGGCCAGTCGATCTTCACCGCGTACGGCTCGGCATTGACCGGCGACCAGGTTGCTACTGCGATCAACGGCGCTGCAGCATCGTCCGGCGTAACAGCGACCTTCGACAGCGCGAACAACCGCATGACACTGACCGCTTCGGATGGCCGCGACATTACCGTGAGCCAAACGACCGGCGCCGCCAACGCAGGCCTCGGCCAAGGTCTCACCACGACCAGCGCAGGCCGCAACAACTCGGCTAATGATGCATTGACAGCAGCGACAACCACGAGCGCCGCAGCAGTCTCCAACACCTTCGTCGGCACGATTCGCCTGACCGCAGCAAGCACAATCACGCTCGGCGGCGCAAACGAAACCTATATCGGTTATGCTGACAGCAGCCAGATGGCCCTCGGTTCGTCCGCCCTGAACTCGGCTTCGGTGACCACGGTCGCTAACGCGAACACGGCCATCAGCAAGATCGATGCGGCAATCTCGTCGGTCAACACTTTGCGAAGCACCTTCGGTGCGGTGCAAAACCGCTTCGAATCGGCGATCTCCAACCTGCAAGCAACGTCGGAGAACCTCAGTGCCGCACGTAGCCGGATCATGGATGCTGACTTCGCTCAGGAAACCGCCTCCCTTACCCGAGGCCAGATCCTGCAGCAAGCTGGTACCGCGATGCTGGCCCAGGCAAACTCGCTGCCTAACGGCGTGCTGGCCCTGTTGCGCGGCTAATCGAAAGCGACTAGCGTGTTTAACCCGGCCGGTTCCGACCCGCCGGGTTTTGCTCCTTAAAAGGAGATCGTCATGGACATAAGACCTATCGGCAATCACCCGCACATCGGGATGGCACATCTGGAGAAAGTCGAGCCTGGTGCCAGCATGCCCGCTGCGACGGCCAAACCAGTTTCGTTGCCGGACTCCCCGACCGCGGTGCAGCACCCCGGATCCGTGCCCACCATGGAGCAGGTCAAGCAAGCGGTCCACGAAATCAACAAAGCGATGAAATCGCTATCGCAAGACCTTGAATTCTCGGTGGATGAAGATAGCAATCGCACCATCGTGAAGGTTGTAGACCAACAGACCAAGGAAATCATCCGCCAAGTGCCCACCAAGGAAGCACTCGAAATCGCCAAGGCGCTCGACAAGGTGCAAGGATTGCTAATCAGGCAAAAGGCCTGAAGTTTGACGCACTGCGAAATAAGCACGTAAACCGCCCTCTAAAGTCCGGTTTAACAGAGCCGATATTAAAGTACAGTGTGGTTTTTCGTAGGAGAAGCACGTGGCGCTTTCCTCTCCCGGCATCGGTTCCAATCTGGATATCAACGGCATCGTCAGCCAGCTCATGGCAGTCGAATCCCAGCCGCTGACTGCGCTGGCCAGGAAAGAAGCCAGCTACCAGGCGAAGCTGTCGGCATTCGGCAGTCTTAATAGCGCGCTTTCGACCTTCCAGAATGCCGTTTCCGCGTTGAGCAACCCAAGCAAGTTCCAGTCGACGACACTATCGTCAAGCGACCAGGCAGTCCTTAGAGGCACATCCACCAGCGATGCCGCCGCCGGAAGCTATAACGTCACCGTAACTCAGCTGGCACAGTCCCAGACAGTCATGTCAGCCGGACAAGCTAGCACCACGGCCACCATCGGTGCGGGCGCGTCGACCACTCTCACCTTCGAGTTCGGAACCATCGGAGGCGGAACCTTCGTCAGCACGGGGTCAAAACTACCGGCCAGTATTGCCTCCGGCGGCATCGCTGCGAACTCGCTGACCATCAACGGGACGACGATCGTTACCAGCGCATCGACCAACAGCGCCAAGAATCTCGCCACCCAGATTAACCTTCTCACCTCGGATACCGGGGTGACCGCGACAGCGCAGGCGACGGACACCGGCGCACTTGGTAACTTTACGACGACCACAAGTGCCGCGACATATACCCTCGATGTCGGCGGCGTCAATATCATTTCCAATGCTGCCATCGGTACCACGGCAACCGATATCGACGCGAGGCTGATCGACCCGACCGTCGCGGCCAACCTGACTGCTGCGGGTATCGCCTTTTCCGGCACCGCCGCAGCGGGAACGCTGAAGTTTACGAAGGCGGACGGTACGAACATCGCGATCCAGGAATCCGGAGCGGGCGCCGCAGGCGGATTCACCACGACCATCGGTGCAGGAACGACCAAGACGTTCACCGCTGCAGTATCGTTAAGCTCCTCGGCGGCAATTACGGTCGGAGGAACAAACCCCACCGCAGCCGGTTTTACTACAGGCATCCAGCCGAACACTTATACAGGCGCCAGTTTTACGCAGGATTCGGATCAGACCACTGGCACTGTCACGATCGACAATACCAACAATACCTTGCAGGGAATCCGGGATGCAATCAACAAGGCCAACCTCGGTATTACTGCTACCATCGTTTCCGACGGGAGCTCTACGCCGTATCGGCTGGTCATTGCATCGAACAAGACCGGCGCAACATCGAGTCTGAAGATTGGCGTATCCGGCGACGCAGCATTGGATAATCTGCTCGGCTACGACCCCGCCGGCGCCCAGAACATGACGCAGACTGCCACCGCACAAAGTGCAGCGCTTTCGGTCAACGGTGTAGCGGTAACGAGTAAAACCAATTCAGTGAATGAAGCAATTCAAGGCGTCACACTGAACCTGAGCAAGACCGGCAGCTCAACCATCACGGTGGCACGCGATACCAGCTCAGTCAGTGCGGGCGTTAATTCCTTCGTCAAGGCGTACAACGATCTCAACAAGACACTGAAAGACCTGACTGCCTATAACGCCGAAACCAAGGAAGGCGGACCTCTTCTGGGCGATGCCACGGTCCGCACGATCCAGAACGGCATCCGCCAGACCCTGAACACTGCAATTGCGCAGTTGAGCGGCACAGTAACGAAATTATCGGACATCGGCGTGACCGTTCAGAAAGACGGTTCCCTTGCACTCGATTCTGCCAAGCTGCAAACCGCGATTACAAACAACTTCAGCGGCATCGGCGCCCTGTTTGCGACGATGGGCTCCACGACAGACAGTCTTGTCAGCTTTTCCAGTTCCACACTGGCGAGCAAACCCGGCAAATACGACGTCAGCGTGACGACCCTGGCAACACAAGGCAAGATCGCCGGATCAGCAGCGGCCGGCCTGACCATTACTGCCGGTGTAAACGACCAACTGACGTTGACCGTCAATGGCACAAGCGCCACCGTGACTTTGGTTGCCGGCACCTATTCGGTCGATTCGCTGGTCAGCCACGTGCAATCTGTAGTCAATAGTGCGTCGGCATTTTCCTCGGCTGGCGTTGCAGTCAAGGTCAGCGCCGATGGAAGTGGCATTATGACGATCGAGTCCAACAAGTATGGCTCAACATCGACTGTTAGCGTGGGAGGAACAGGCGCATCCAATCTGCTTGGTGCAGCCCCCCTCAGCACCGCCGGGGTGGACGTGGCTGGAACGATAGGCGGCTATACGGCAACTGGCTCCGGCCAGACCCTGACAGGCGCAGCCGGATCGGTTGTGGAAGGCCTGAAACTGCAGATCAACGGCGGCTCCACGGGGGCGCGCGGAACAGTCAGCTTCACGCAAGGTTATGCTTTTCAGCTGAACAAGGTGGTAGAAGGCTATCTCGGCAGTTCAGGCCTAGTGTCGGGACGCACTGATGGCATCAACTCCAGCATCAAGGACATCGGCCGTCAACGCGACGCTTTAAATGCCAGATTGCAAAGTACTGAAAAACGGCTGCGCGCGCAATTTACAGCGCTAGACACCCTCATTGCAAATATGAATAAAACCAGTAGTTACTTGCAGCAACAGCTAAGCAACCTGCCCAAGATTGAGTAAAGGGACATTTGAATGTTTGGATCAACAAATAGCGGCGCAAAGGCATACGCGAAAGTCGGCGTCGAGACTGGCGTTGCTGCGGCCAGTCCGCACAAACTGGTTGTCATGCTTTTCGAGGGCGCAATGGTTGCTGTTGCCTCCGGCATCCAGCATATGCAGTCAGGCGACACTGCCGCCAAGGGCGCAGCCATTTCGAAGGCGATCTCAATCATCGACAGCGGCTTGCGCGCCAGTCTCGACAAGCAGGTCGGCGGTGAAATCGCCCTGAATCTTGATGCCCTGTATGAATACATGAGTACGAGGCTGGTTATTGCAAATTTGAAGAACCAGCCGAAGATCCTGGAAGAAGTGTATCAACTGCTCAAGGGTTTAAAAGACGCATGGGAGGCAATTACGCCTGTGCCAACGGCGGGCGGCCCCGATCAGCAATCAGCCCCAGCGCCGCAACCGTACGACCCTCTCGCTCCGCAGCAATCCCGCCTAGTGAAAGCCTGATCAAATGGACAACCAAGAAATTCTTGCACTCTACGAGACCGTTGCCGACATCACCGATCAGATGCTGGCGGCCGCACGTACGGGCGATTGGGAACAGCTGGCCGCGTTAGAGTCTCGCTGCTCCAGCCAGGTGGAAATCATCAAGCAGAATGATCAGCCGCGCCAGCCCCTCACACCCATGGCGCGTGAGAAAAAGACACGAATCATCAAGAAGATCCTTGAAGACGACCGCCAGATTCGCGACATCACCGAACCGTGGATGGCGCGGCTGTCGGCCATGATCAACAGCGCAGGCACCGAGCGCAAACTCTCGAAGGCCTACGGCGCGAACCAGGCCGGGTAGCGGCCATGCTTCCGCGGGCCGACCTCAACACTACCCGGCCCCCGGCCTCGCTTGAGGCCCCTACGCCTGTCGTCTCCGCGACCGATTCGCGTCAGGAGATATTTCGCAGGTTGACGCAAATCGCGATCGGCAAGGAACTGCACGCAACCGTGGATGCGATGCTGGACGACGGCACCTATCTGGTCAAGGTTGCCGATACGACCGCGCGCATGGCGCTTCCGGTCGGCACCCGCGTCGGCGACCAGCTTTCCATGGTATTCGTGGCGCGAGAACCACGCCCCACCTTTCTGCTGATGCAGCAAGGCAGCACGACGGCATCCCTCAGCACAACCGCGCGCTTGATCGATCATCTTCTGCAATCCGCCGAGCAGGATGGTGCGCCGGACGTAATTCCCGGACGCACGCCGCTGGTGAGCGCTCCGGCGGTGGCAGCGACCGACCCGAAGACGGTCGCTGCCAGCCTTTTCCGTGCACTCGCCTCCAGCGGCGTGTTCTACGAGTCGCATCTGCATGATTGGATCAGCGGCAGCCGTTCGCTGGCCGATCTCGCGCAAGAACCGCAGGTGCAACTCCCCCGACAAGCATCGTCGAATCCCGCTCATCGCACGTCTGAGCAAAACCCCGCCAATATTGACCTGACCAGGCTGGCGGCGGGCATGCGCGAGCTGGGCAGCGGCGCGCAGGCATTGCTCGACCTGATGCGCGAAGCGCAATCCCAGCCGGGAAATCCGGCCACCACCGATGTCGACGTCATCTCGCGTGCGCCTGAGGAGTTGCCGACGATCGATCAGGAATCGGGCCGCCTCATCAATCTTCAGCTCAATGCGCTGGAACATCACCAGGTACGCTGGCAGGGTGAGCTGTGGCCTGGCCAGCCGATGGAATGGGAGGTCAGCGAGGACAAGCAGAAAGAGGGATCTGCGACGCCGGAACAATCGTCCTGGACCAGCACGGTACGCTTCGAACTGCCGCATCTGGGCGAAATATCGGCAACGGTGAGGCTGACCGATTCGCGCGTGCATGTCCAGATCAATGCCGCAAGCGAGGATGCGGCTGAATCACTGCGCCAGCATAGCGGCAGTCTTGCCGACGCTCTGGAAGCGGCGGGCGCGCCGCTCGACATGTTTTTGGTGAAGCGCAATGAATCGCCCTAACCCCGCCCAGAACGCCGTTGCGCTGGCCTATCAGACCGGAGATCTGGCACCGAAGGTGGTCGCCAAGGGCCGCGGGCTGATCGCGGAAGAGATCATTACCCGCGCACGCGAGCACGGTGTCTTCGTGCATGAGTCGAAGGAGCTGGTCGCGCTGCTCATGCAGGTTGACCTGGATCGCCATATTCCGCCCGCCTTGTATCGAGTAGTAGCGGAATTGCTCGCGTGGCTATACCATATCGACGCCACCAGGCACAATGGAGACAAGGGAAGGTAAGCCCTGCCTTGACAAATAGAAAACTGCGCACCAAAAGTTGATATCAATGGCATTCAATACCAAGTTCGGAACGGAGGATGTTAGCCCTTACCAGGTGCATTCCCGGCGCGAGATCATCAGCTTGCTGCGCGCCATGCAGGAGCGCAACCAGCTCGTCAGCATGGAAGCCGACGGCGGTTCGGACTCCGTCGTCACTTCGGTGCTGACGGTCGACGAAAAAGCCGGCATCGTGGTGATCGACCGCGCGCCG
The DNA here is from genome assembly GCF_004804275.1 of Herbaspirillum sp. ST 5-3. GTDB lineage: Bacteria > Pseudomonadota > Gammaproteobacteria > Burkholderiales > Burkholderiaceae_D > Noviherbaspirillum. Next base: position 225,377 of record NZ_STGI01000003.1, on the reverse strand, counting down.
AGCAATATACTCAATCAGCGCATTCTGGAAAGTGACAACGTCTCATTTGAGACCGTGCTGGATAACATCCGCATCCTGTTTTTCACAGACAAGGTCGGGGAATGCCTGTATGAAAACCTCCCTGCACTGTATATCGCCATTCCCGCGACGCTGGTACGCCTGCAGCGGCGCGAACACTACCGCATACCGACTCCGGTCGCCAATCCGCTTCGCTGCAGCATTCATGTTCCTCCCGATGATATCGGCGGCGCCGGCACGACGGTCATTGTCACGCTAAAGGACATCAGCGGCGGAGGTATCGCTATCGTCGATGAGAAAAAGATGCTCGACAATACGATCGGCCGCATTTACAAGGCGTGCCGGATCGATCTGCCCGGCGGCAGCCAGGTCGTGGTGGATCTGCAGATTCGCAATTCGCACGATTACACGCTGACCAGCGGAAAATCGATTCGCAAGCTGGGATGCATGTTTGTCGATCCGCCCAAGCCAATGATGTCGGCGGTACAGCGTTACATCACAAAACTCGAGCGCGAGCGCAATGCAAAAGCGACCGGGATGGGCTGAAGCGGCGTAGGCGGAGGTACAGCGGGCGCGCGCGTGCGTTGCCCGGAAGGCTGGAAAGGCGCCCTAAACCTGCATGTTCATGATGTCGTGGTAGGCGGATACGAGCTTGTTGCGTACCTGGACGGTTGCCTGGAAAGCGATGCTGGCCTTCTGCGAATTGATCATCACATCCGACAGGCTGACGGTATCGTCGCCGAGGACGAAACGCTTTGCCATATCTTCCGACTTCTGCTGCGCGCCGTTGACCTGATCCAGCGTTGCCTTCAATGCGCTGGCAAAGTCGACCTTGGGCGCCGCCTGGCCGAGTTGGGGTGCGTCGATGCCATCCTGAGGGCGGGTCGCCGCAGCCTTGAGCTGAGAAATCATCGCCTCGATCCTGCTTGCATCGATCATTCCGGTTTTCATGCGGCCCCCATTCAATCAAATACCGTCAGCCAGCAACGGCAGACACCTTTTTCCACGACGCTAAGGTATCACGCGAATCGGCTTGGCCTGCGGAAGATAAACGGCAAGAATCGCGCTCTGTTCCAACGATTAAATTTGTGCAAGAAGCCGAAAATCCTGCACTAAGGCATAAACCTCGAATATGTGGACATGACATGAAAAACAACACGCATCGCGGCACCTACCCGGGAGGCGGACCATGGCTGTAGCAGGCGAAAACGCCGTCGTCCCCGCTGGTTCAGGCATTGTCGGCTTCGCGCAGACGCCGGGAGGACGGAATTTTTTCCTGATGCTCGGTGTGGCAGCGGTCGCTGCCGTCATGTCCGGCGTGTGGCTGTGGAGCCAGCAGCCGGATTATCGCGTGCTGTTCTCGAATTTTTCCGATCGCGATGGCGGCGCTATCGTGTCGTCCTTGCAACAGATGAATGTGCCGTACAAGTTCGCCGAAGGCGGGGCCGCCATTCTGGTGCCAGGCAACCAGGTACACGATGTGCGGCTGAAGCTGGCTTCGCAAGGCTTGCCCAAAGGCGGCAGCGTCGGCTTCGAGTTGATGGAAAACCAGAAGCTCGGTGTTTCGCAGTTCCTCGAACAGGTCAACTTCCAGCGCGCACTGGAAGGCGAGCTGGCACGTTCCATCCAGTCGCTTGCCGCCGTGCAGGCAGCGCGCGTGCATCTGGCGCTGCCGAAAGCATCGGTGTTCATCCGCGACCAGCAAAAACCGACCGCATCGGTGCTGCTGAACCTGCATGCCGGCCGCACGCTGGACGAACAGCAGGTCAGTGCCATCGTGCACCTGGTGGCCAGCAGCGTCCCTGACCTGCCGACCAAGAACGTCACCGTCGTCGACCAGAACGGCAACCTCCTGTCGGAAATCCGCGCGCCGGGAAGCGGCAACGGCCTCGATCCGACCCAGCTGAAGTATGTGCAGGAGCTGCAGCAAAACATCGTCAAGCGCATCGAATCGATCCTGACGCCTATCGTCGGACTCAACAACGTGCGCGCGGAAGCCACCGCAGATGTGGACTTCTCCCACACCGAGCAGGCGGCGGAGATCTACAAGCCGAACCAGGCACCGAACACCTCAGCCATTCGCAGCCAGCAGTTGAGCGAATCGCAGAACGGCGCGCCTGCCACTGCATCCGGCGTACCCGGTGCGCTGACCAATCAGCCGCCCGCGCCCGCCACCGCCCCGCTCACCGCGCCTGCCGCAAGCGCCAGTGCCGCCGCACCCGCATCCGCATCCGGCAATGCGCACAAGGACATGACCGTCAATTACGAAGTTGACAAGACGGTGCGCTACACGCAGCAACCCATGGGCGGCATCCAGCGCCTGTCGGTGGCGGTCGTGGTGAACTACAAGAAGGAAACGGGCAAGGACGGCAAGGTCACGATGAAGCCCCTGAGCGACGCCGAGAAAGCCCAGATCACGGATCTGGTCAAGGAAGCCATGGGTTTCAGCAAGGATCGCGGCGACTCGCTCAATGTAGTGAACAGCCCGTTTGCCGGTGCCGAGAAGGAAGTGATTCCCGAGACGCCGATCTGGAAGCGTCCCGAGGCGCTGAACATGGCAATGGGCGCCGGCAAGTATGTCATCGCTGCAGCGATCCTGGCCTACCTGTTCTTCGCGGTGTTGAAGCCCTTGCTGCGCAAGATCGCAAAGACTTTCGAGCCGCCCGAACCGCAGCCGGAGGCCGCGGCAGCGCAGATTTCGCATGATGTGGAGCCGATGGGAAGCAAGCAACGCACCTATCAGGACAACCTGGACGCGGCCAAGCAATTGGCGCGAAACGATCCCAAGATGGTCGCAAACGTGGTAAAGGCATGGGTGGGAAATGAGTGAAGACGGCGTCATGAAAGGAGCAATCCTGATGCTGGCACTGGGCGAGGAAGAGGCCGCCGAAGTGATGAAATACCTCGGCCCGCGCGAGGTACAGAAACTCGGCGCGGCCATGTCGACCATGAAAGCGGTCGCCAGCGAACAGCTTGAAAAGGTGCTCGACGATTTCCGTTCGGAGACCGAGCAGAACACCTCCTTCGGCCTCGATTCGGACGAATACATCCGCACCGTGCTGACCAAGGCACTGGGCGAAGACAAGGCATCATCCCTGCTCAACCGCATTCTCGGCACGCGCGACGCCAGCGGCATCGAAAGCCTGAAGTGGATGGACGCGCAGTCCGTCGCTGACCTGGTGCGCAACGAGCATCCGCAGATCATTGCCACCATCCTGGTCCACCTGGAGCGCTATCACGCGTCCGAAGTCCTGACGTATTTTTCCGAACGCCTGCGCAATGATGTGGTGCTGCGCATCGCCACGCTGGACGGCGTGCAGCCGGCCGCACTGCGCGAATTGAATGAAGTGCTGACCAAGCTCCTGACCGGCAACGAAAGCCTGAAGAAGAAACCGATCGGCGGCGTGCGCTCGGCAGCGGAAATTCTCAACTTCCTGTCCGGCGAAGTCGAAACCTCGGTGATGGACAGCCTGAAGAACTACGACGGCGACATGGCGCAGAAAATCATGGACGAGATGTTCGTGTTCGACAACATCATCGACATCGACGACCGCGGCATCCAGATCCTGTTGCGCGAAGTGCAGTCCGAATCGCTCATCGTCGCGCTCAAGGGTGCCAATCAGGATTTGCGCGAGAAGATCTTCAAGAACATGTCGCAGCGCGCGGCCGAAATGATGCGCGAAGACCTCGAATCGAAAGGCCCGGTACGACTGTCGGAAGTGGAAGCGCAGCAAAAGGAAATCCTGCAGATCGTGCGCCGCCTGGCGGACGAAGGTCAGATCATCCTTGGAGCCAAGGGCGAGGATGCCTACGTTTGACGGCGTCCTTGAGGACCGCCGAACGCTTGCGTCGCCGACAAGCCTTGAATCGCGAAAATACTCTATTGTCAGGATCAAGCCATGAGCTCCAATGCCATCCCCAAAGAGCAGTTGTCCGCCTACCAGCGCTGGGAACTGGCCTCCTTTGGCGACGAGCGTCCAAGCATGCAGCACAACGCGCAGGCCAACGCGAAACTCCAGGCGGAGCAGCTTGCCAAACTGCGCGAGGACGCACGTCGTCAAGGCCATGAGGAAGGTTTTGCGCAAGGGCGTACAGCCGGTCTGGAAACCGGGCGTGCAGAGGCCGCACGCGAGCTGATGCTTCTGCGCCAGGTGGCCGAGAACTTCTCCGGCGAGGTTGCGCGCGCGAGCGAAGCGGTCGCAGACGATATCCTCAACCTCTCGCTCGACATGGCCAAGGCCATGCTGAAAACGGCGCTCAAAGTGCGCCCCGAACTCGTGCTGTCCATCGTCGGCGAAGCGATCCGCTACCTGCCCAGCCTGCAGCAACCCGCCCTGCTGGTGCTGCATCCGCAGGACGCCGAAATCGTCAAGAACCACATGGCCGATGAACTGGCCAAGGCCGGCTGGCGCGTCGCAGAGGATTTGCAGATGGAGCGCGGCGGCTGTCGCGTTGAAACCGCCAGCAATCAGATCGATGCGGCACCCGCCGTGCGCTGGCAGCGCATCGCCGACGCGCTCGGCAAACAATCGGACTGGCTGGAATGACAGGCGGTCACAACGCGCGCTGGCAAGCGTACCTGCGCGACTGCAGGGCGCTGGTATCGATTCCCGAGCCGATGCAGGTATCCGGCCGCGTCACGCGCGTGGCCGGCCTGGTGATGGAAGCCGTCGGCTTGAGGCTGGCCGTCGGCAGCGCATGCACGGTCCCCCTGCCCAGCGGCGCCCGCATCGAGGCCGAAGTGGTCGGATTTGAAAACGACAAGCTGTTCCTCATGCCCCAGAGCGATGTGGAAGGCATCGTGCCGGGCACCCGCGTGTTTCCGGTCGAGGTTGCACAAAGTCTGCCGCGTCCCGGCACCGTCGCCCACCCGCGCCGTCGCCCGAGCGATCGCGGACGGCACCTGCCGGTCGGCGATGAATTGCTCGGTCGTGTGCTCGATGGCGCCGGCAGGCCGCTCGACAACCTCGGCCCGCTCAACACCATGCATGCCGCGCCGCTCAATGTGCGCGCCGCCAATCCGCTGACGCGCGCGCCGATCACCGACATCCTCGACGTCGGCGTGCGGGCGATCAACAGCATGCTGACCGTCGGTCGCGGCCAGCGCATGGGACTGTTCGCCGGTTCCGGCGTCGGCAAGAGCGTGTTGCTCGGCATGATGGCGCGCTACACCGGAGCGGATGTGATCGTGGTAGGACTGATCGGCGAACGCGGACGCGAAGTGAAGGAATTCATCGAACAGATTCTCGGCACGGCCGGACTGGCGCGCTCCGTCGTCGTCGCTGCGCCGGCCGACACGCCGCCACTGATGCGCCTGCAAGGCGCGGCCTACGCGCATTCGATTGCCGAGTATTTCCGCGACCAGGGCAAGAGCGTGTTGCTGATCATGGATTCGCTCACCCGTTATGCAATGGCGCAGCGCGAAATCGCGCTAGCGATCGGCGAGCCGCCTGCGACCAAAGGTTATCCGCCATCGGTCTTTGCAAAACTGCCAACACTCGTCGAACGCGCGGGCAACGGCAAGGTTGGCGGCGGCTCCATTACCGCTTTCTACACTGTGCTGACCGAAGGCGACGACCAGCAGGATCCGATCGCCGATGCGGCGCGCGCAATCCTGGACGGCCACATCGTGCTCAACCGTACCCTGGCCGATGCCGGTCACTACCCCGCGATCGACGTCGAACAGTCGATCAGCCGCGCCATGCACAACATCACGAGCGAAGACCACCAGAAGCTCACGCGCCAGTTGAAACAGTTGTATTCCCGCTATCAGCGCAACCGCGATCTGATCAGCGTCGGCGCCTACAGCGCCGGCTCGGATCCGGTACTCGACCAGGCCATCGCTCTGCATCCGAGAATCGAAGCCTTCCTGCAGCAAGGGATCATGGAACGCTCTGGCATTCAGGAGAGCTTGGGGCAACTTGCCGCGCTATTCCGAGGATAGGTTTTGAAAATGCAGACCTATAATGAATCATGGCAACAAACTCTGCTCTCGACACGCTTATTGAATTGGCAACAAGCCAGACTGACGAGGCTGCAAAGCGACTCGGTGTGGCGATTCGTACCTGTGCAGACACCGAGCAGAAGCTCGCGCTGCTGCTGCAGTATCGCGAAGACTACGAATCGCGCCTGAAGGCAGGCATGGCGGCGGGTATCAGCGCGGCGGGCTATCGCAATTTCCAGATGTTTCTGGAGAAGCTCGACACAGCAATCGCCGGCCAGCAGCAGATTGTCAATGATGCAAAGCACCGCATCGCGGCCGAACGCAGTGCATGGCAATCCTGCGAGCGCAAGCGCATCTCCTACGACACGCTTGCGACGCGCGTGCATCAGGCGGAGCAGCGCAAGGAAAACAAGCGCGATCAGAAGTTGATGGACGAATACGCAACCCGGCAGGCAAACTACAAACGGTAAGACAGACATGCAGACATCTCAGGTTATGAATCCGGTCAATGTGCTTTCGAGCCCCGCGCCGGCAGCAAAGCAGCCCGATGCCAATTCGTCATCCGCGCCGTTCGGCCAGGTGCTGTCGCGCGAAGTGGCGAATCGCCATGAAGCGAGCGAAGCCCCTGCCCGGCCTGACGCGGGGAACACAAACGCCGCAAAGAACTCTTCCAAAAGCGATAACAAGCAAGCGTCCGAGGCCAAATCGGCTGATGCAGACAGCGCCAAAGAGGATACAGCCAGCACCAGCGATGCTACGCCCGCAGGCGTGACGCTGCCGGAGGAAATGCTTGCACTGGTCGCCAACCTCACGCAAATGACGAACCCGCTTGCGCAAAAGGGAGAAGCCGCGGCGACCAACGTGAAGGACGCATCGACACCGACAGATCCAGCGCTGATCCCTGCTGCCGGCACGACGGATGCTTCCACGGTCGCAGCACTCGCAACAACGCAAGTGACCGACACCACGCAGGCACTCGCTCCCAAAGGAAAACCCCTTTCGGAGAAGCAGGACACCACACTCTCTGCCTTGACGGACAAGACAGCAACGACACGATCGCGGCCGGAAACAAACGGAGCACGGCGCGCGGATCTGCCTGCGACAGCAAGCGCCACTGCAACCGCCACTGCAACCGCCACCGCAAGCGCCACTGCAACCGCCACTGCAACCGCCACGGCAACTGCCACCGACATCTCCGTCAAGGACAAAGACCCGTCCCACAGCGCGGCGCTGGCGACAAGCGTTCCGGATTTCGTCAACGAGATGAAAGAATCCATCGCCACCACCGCGAACGGCATGCAGCAGATTCAGTCGGCCGCACTCCATGCGGCGCAACCCGCGCTTGCCCATGCTGTGGAACAGCTCTCGCCACGCGTCGGCACACCGGCGTGGGATCAGGCCTTGGGGCAAAAAGTTGTCTGGATGGTAGCAGGTGAACAACAAAGCGCATCCCTCACGCTCAATCCGCCGGATCTCGGCCCCTTGCAAGTCGTGCTGAACGTCACGAATTCGCACGCCAGCGCCACCTTCACCGCGGCCCAGCCGGAAGTGCGCCAGGCTCTTGAAGCGGCGCTGCCGAAACTGCGCGACATGCTGGGCGAGGCAGGTATCCAGCTCGGACAGGCAACGGTCAACAGCGGCTCACCGAATCAGCATAGTGCGCCGGATCAGCACAACGCCCATCCGACGCATCGCACTGAGCAGGCGGACACCCGCAACGATGCACCGATACGCGTCACCCGCATCCAGCCGGCAAACTCCGGGCTGGGTCTGGTCGACACCTTCGTCTGAGTGCCGAGGTTCGGAGAGGTTTGCGCTGCCCCTGGAAGCGCGAATATGCATTGACTTCATCCCTCTTTTCGACGCATCCTGACGATAGTTTTTCCGGATAATCGGAAGCAAGCATACGCGTGAAAAATCTGAATGAAGACCGCACTGCGGATTCAGCGGATTGAAAGAGGAAAACGATGGCAACAGCCCCGAAACAAAACCCGAAAGTCGTGCCGATCGCGGAAGCGAGCGCCGAGGGCGAAACAGCCGCTCCCAAGAAATCGAAGAAGAAGCTTTTCATGCTTCTTTCCATTGCCCTGCTCCTCATCGGCGGCGGCACAGGCGCCGCGTGGTACTTCATGGGTTCCGAGGCCGAATCCGGAGCTACTGCACACAAGCACGAAGCCCCCAAGCCGCCGGTCTTCGTCGTGATGGATCCGTTCACTGTCAACCTGCAGCACGAGAACGGCGACCAGTACCTGCAAGTGGCGTTTACGATGCAGGTTGCCGACGAAGCACAAGTCGAGCTGATCAAACTTTACATGCCGCTGGTGCGCAGCCGTATCCTGCTGCTGCTGTCCACCAAGAAGCCTTCCGAACTCTCGACCGAGGAAGGCAAGAAAAAGCTGCAGGATGAAATCATCGCCAAGGTGAAGCAGCCGTTCACGCCGCAGAGCCCGCCGCAGGCGGTGACAGGAGTCTTCTTCACGTCCTTCGTCATTCAGTAACATCATGGCTGACAATTTCCTTTCCCAGGAAGAGGTCGATGCCCTGCTCAAGGGCGTCACCGGCGATCAGGACGAAAGTGCCGCGCCGGAAGACGAATCGGGGATACGTCCATACAACCTGGCCACGCAGGAACGCATCGTCCGTGGCCGGATGCCGACGCTGGAAATCATCAACGAGCGTTTCGCGCGCCTGCTGCGCATCGGCTTGTTCAACTTCCTGCATCGCAGCGCCGAAGTGTCGATCGGCCCGGTGCGCGTGCACAAATACAGCGAATTCATCCGCAACCTCGTAGTGCCAACCAACCTCAACCTGGTCCACATGAAGCCGCTGCGCGGCACCGCGCTGATGGTGTTCGATCCGAACCTGGTGTTCCTGCTGGTCGACAATCTGTTCGGCGGCGACGGGCGCTTCCATACGCGCGTCGAAGGCCGCGACTTCACGCAGACCGAGCAACGCATCATCCAGCGCATTCTCGGCATCGTGTTCGAAACCTATGCGAAATCGTGGGAGCCGGTCTACCCGGTCGAATTCGAATATGTGCGCTCCGAAATGAACACGCAGTTCGCCAACATCGCCACGCCGAACGAGGTGGTGGTCGCGACCACCTTCACCATCGAGCTCGGCCCGGTCAGCGGCGAAATGCACTTCTGCACGCCCTACTCGATGATCGAACCGATCCGCGACATCCTGACCAGCAGCCTGCAAGGCGAGACGCTGGAAATGGACAAGCGCTGGGTGCGCCTGATGACGCAGCAGATCCAGACCGCGGAAGTGCAGCTTGTCGCCGACCTGGGCACCGCGAGATCGTCGCTGGGCGACATCCTGAACATGAAAGTCGGCGACATCATCCCGATCAGCATCCCGGATACCGTCGCCGCCAAGGTGGACGGCGTGCCGGTGATGGAATGCAGTTACGGAAAATTCAACGGTCAGTATGCCCTGCGCGTGGAAAAGCTCCTGACCTATAGCACCAACGATTTCACGCAAGGAGAAGAACATGGCTGACGAAAACGATACCCAGACGACAGCCGACGACGATTGGGGTGCGGCTTTCGCCGAGCAGGCACAGGCCGAACAGGCAGCGGTGCAAAAGCAGCAAGCCGCCGCGGCCATGTTCCAGGATTTTTCCAGCGGCAGCGTCAAGACCGGCACGCATAACGATATCGATTTCATTCTCGATATTCCGGTGCAGCTCACAGTGGAACTCGGCCGCACGAAGATCGCGATCAAGAATCTGCTGCAACTGGCGCAGGGCTCCGTCGTGGAGCTCGACGGCCTGGCCGGCGAACCGATGGATGTACTGGTCAATGGCTGCCTGATTGCGCAAGGCGAAGTCGTGGTTGTGAACGACAAGTTCGGTATCCGCCTTACCGACATCATCACGCCGTCCGAACGGATCAGAAAACTCAACAAATGATGCGTCTGCGTATCCTCCCGGCGCTGTTGCTTGCCACCCCCGGTTTTGCGGCTGAGCAGGCTCCCGCTTCCACCGGGAGTCTGCTGCAGGTGTCATTGGGATTGGCCGTCGTGCTTGCTCTGATGGCGGGCGCGGCGTGGATTCTGAAACGTATCGGCCTCGCGGGCACGGGCACCAACAGTGTCGTCAAAGTCATCGGTGGCGTCAGCGTCGGCAATCGCGAGCGCGTCATCGTGGTGGAAGTCGCCGATCAATGGATCGTGGTTGGCGTGGCTCCGGGCCAGGTCAACGCCCTTTCCAGCATGCCGCGCCAGGAAATCTCCTCGGCGCCGGACAACGCGCCGGCCGCAACGAATTTTGCCGCATGGCTCAAGCAAACAATTGAAAAGCGCAATGGCAATCAACACTAGCAACGTTGCGTACTCCGCAGTAAAAATCCTGTCCCGCCTCCTGTCCCTGGCCTTGCTCGGCATGCCGCTCATAGCGGCTGCGCAGGTCGGGCTGCCGGCAATCACCAGCACACCTGGCCCCGGCGGAGGACAGACCTACTCGCTCAGCCTGCAGACGCTGATCCTGCTCACGGGCCTGTCGCTGTTGCCGGCGGCGCTGCTGATGATGACGAGCTTCACCCGCATCATCATCGTGCTGTCGCTCTTGCGGCAGGCGCTCGGCACGCAGACGGCGCCGCCCAATCAGGTATTGATCGGACTCGCGCTGTTTCTGACACTGTTCGTGATGGGGCCGGTATTCGACAAGATTTATACCGACGCCTATCAGCCGCTGTCGGAAAACAAGATCACGATGTCGCAGGCAATGGAACGCGGGGCTGCACCACTCAAGGGCTTCATGATGAAGCAGACGCGACAGGCCGACCTTGCGCTGTATGTCAAATTGTCCAACACACCGCAGCTGAACGGTCCGGAGGACGTACCCCTGCGCGTGCTGATCCCGGCGTTCATCACCAGCGAACTGAAGACCGCCTTCCAGATCAGTTTTGCGATCTTCATTCCCTTCCTGATCATCGACATGGTGGTGGCCAGTATCCTGATGTCGATGGGCATGATGATGATGTCACCGGCCATCGTGTCGCTGCCCTTCAAGCTGATGCTGTTCGTGCTGGTCGATGGCTGGCAATTGCTGATCGGCTCTCTTGCGCAAAGTTTTTATTGAGGATAAATCATGACTCCCGAAAGCGTGATGACCATCGGCCGCCAGGCCATCGAAGTGACCCTGATGGTGTCGGCGCCCATGCTGCTGGTTGCGCTGGTAGTGGGTCTGATCGTCAGCATCTTCCAGGCCGCGACGCAGATCAACGAGATGACCTTGTCTTTCATTCCCAAACTGATCGGCGTCTTTGTCGCCATGATCGTGGCGGGGCCATGGATGCTGACGGTCATGCTCGACTTCATGCGGCAGATGTTTTCCAGCATTCCGGGCATGGTCGGGTAAGCGCAGCGCTTTCGTATTGCGGGAAGCTCAGCGCCGCCTTCAAGCATGATTACATTCAGCAGTACCGATCTCTATGCCTGGATCGCGGCCTTTCTATGGCCACTCACCCGCATTCTCGGTCTGATCGCAACAGCCCCCCTGTATGGCAACCTCAGCGTTCCGATACAGATCAAGCTCGGCCTCGGGGTCATGCTTGCGCTCGTTATCGCGCCGACCTTGCCGTCGCTACCGCCCGCCGATCCGATGTCGCTGGCCGGCATCCTGATTCTTCTTCAGCAGCTATTGATCGGACTTGCGATGGGGTTTGCGATGCGTATCGTTTTCGCAGCCGTCGAACTGGCTGGCGAAGTGGCCGGATTGACCATGGGGTTTGGCTTCGCCACGTTCTTCGACCCGCAGACGCGCGCGCGCTCGTCCGCCATCTCGCAGTTCCTGGCCTTGCTCACGTTGATGCTGTTTCTCGCGTTGAACATCCATCTGATGCTGCTTTCCACACTGGCCGAGAGTTTTGTCAGCATGCCGATTTCAGCCACTCCGTCGGGGGCAGAGAGTTTTCGCCATCTCGCAAACTGGGGTGGATTGATTTTCAGTGCCGGGCTCCAGTTATCGCTGCCAATCGTCGCTACGCTGCTGATAACCAATATTGCGCTGGGCATCTTGACGCGGGCGGCTCCGCAGCTCAATTTGTTCGGAATCGGATTCCCTGTGACACTCGGCGTGGGATTCCTGGTGCTGGCGCTAGTCTTGCCCTATCTCGCCACCCCGCTTGGGCGACTGTTCCAGGAAGGACTGGAAGCGATACAGCGAATGGCGGCGCCATAGTCGCCGCCATCAGCCGTCACTGGAGGTAGCTGAACAATGAGAGGTTCGCCGTCTTCACAAAGGCTTGCTGCGCGGCTTGAAGCATCGTTTGCTGCTTGGTCAGATCGGTGATTGCCTTCGTGTAGTCCAAGTCCTGCAATTGCTGCAGCGACTGTGCATACTGGATATCACGGTCATCACCTTGGCTATCCAATGAATCGAGTTCCTTCAGGCGCGCACCGACAGACGCACGTACTGTGAGCACGTTATCCAGCGCGTTTCCGAGGTTGTTAAGCGCCGTGTTCAAGCCATTAGTCAATTTTGCCTGGCCAGCCGATCCGGAGGTGGAGCCGTTCAAAACTCCGATCAGGTTCGTCAAGGTCGCGAACAGGTCCTGGTTATCACTTGGCTTGACGCTGAAGGTATCGGCAGGTGCCGTCGCGCTCGGGCTGCCCGTGATGGTGAGCTGATACTCGCCGACTGTAATCGCCTGGCCGCTCACATAATTGTTGCCCGTGGAGACAGTTGTATTCGTCGTCACGTTATTGATGGTGAACTGTGTAGCGCTCGTGAACACAATGGCATATTCATCGCCGGTGGATGCGCCGACAAGTGTAGCATTCGAAATGATTCCCGAACCGCTGTTGGTACTTGCGGCGGAGGTTACCGTTGTCCCGTTGCCGGTCTTGATACTCTGGAAGATCGCGGAGCCCGAATCGCTCATGGCCATTTGTCGGGATGGTCCGACCTGCAGCATGCGCGCTCCCTGATCGCCTGCGTAGGAAGCCCCTGCCGATGTTCTCGCAAACGGTTGCGTTGCAGTGCTGAAGCCGGAAAAAACATAATTTCCGGCGCCATCACGGGTGTTTGCAAGGCCCACCAGTTCGTCAAGCCGTTGACTCAACTCGGTCGCAAGATATGATCGTTGCTCGTTATCCAGCACGCCGCTACCTGCATTCACCGCCATGGTTTGCACGTCCTGGATCAGGCTCGTGACCCCCTGCAAGGTCGCCTCCTCGATGCCGAGCGAATTCTTGACGTTCTTGCGATTGACCGCGAACTGACTATTGATCGATTGCGACTGCGTCAGCTCAAGTGCCTGGGCCGCCGCGACCGGATCATCTGCCGGGGTAAGAATGCGGCGCCCTGTCGCAATTTGCTCCTGGGTCTTGGACAAGCTCGCCTGCGCTTCCCCCAGACGGGTAGCGCCTTTCTCGAAAATGGTATTGGTGCTGATGCGCATGATGAATCGCCTTAGGTTCCGAGATTGAGCAGCAAGTCGAACAATTGGCTGGCAGTCTGCATGACTTTGGCCGCGGCCTGATAGGCTTGCTGATAGCGCATCAGGTTGGTTGCTTCTTCATCCAAATTGACGCCGGATTCGGCTTGGTTGGCTGCGTTCGCCTGCTCGAGGTACCGCGACTCTGCATTGCTCGTCACTTCCAGTTCGCGCGTCTTGTTGCCGATAGCGCTCACCAATTGCGAGTATGCCCCTTGATAGCTGGTCGTTCCATTGCCGAGTGTATTGCCTGATTGCAGAAGGCCTAGTGCGACGGCATTGCGTCCATCACCGACCGTGACCCCGCTGGTGTTCGGGCTGATCGTGAATGTGTCGCCGTCAGCAGGAGAGCCGCTGACCACAAAGCTCATGCCCCCAAAGCTGATGGTCGCGCCGTCGGTATAGGTAACGGGAGCGCCAGCCGCAAACGTGGTCGACGACGTGCCGTTGGTGACCGTGACTGCCATCGTGGCGGGGAATCCGGTCAGCGTATTTGGCGAGCCAGCGTTGTACGTCAATGACACTGGAAGCGCAGCAGCGCTGGCACTGGTAAATCCGGAATTGACGGAGCCGGCACTGATCTTGCCGGAGCCTTTGTTTGCACCGGCCGCGGCGGCCAGGATCGGTGCAGCGGCAGCGATCTTGCTGACATCGCTGATCGCCGCCCTGAAGTTGGATGCGCCATCGACCGTCGGACGAACCACAAACTCGTCGCCGTCGGCATAGGTGCCGGAGGTATCAATGTCCACGCCTTCGACGTTGAAGGTCGTGCCAAGAGCCCCTCCACCGAGATTTTCATTGTTCGAAAGACGCGTTACTACAAAGTTGGAACCGACGACCTTCACACGGTAATCGCTGCCGCTCAATTGGTCGGGATTGGAAATGCTTGCGGTGATCTTGTCGCTGCTCGCCGCATTTGTCGAGCTTCGATCGACGCGCGGATCGGCCGCAGTGAAAAAATCGCCACCGGCCGCGCCGGACAAATCCACGCCCAACGCATGTTGCGCATTAAAGGTCATCGCCAGTCCGATTGCGATCCGACCCAGCGAATTTTGCGCCGAATCCAGCGAATTGGCGCGAAACTCGAGCAAGCCGCCGAGCTTGCCGCCGGGAAGACTGCTTTCAGGCAGGGTAATGACCGTGCCATCGGATACATATCCAACAGCCGACCGGCCGGGATCGGTCGTTGAGCTTGTCGACACGAGATTGTAAGGCTGAGCACCAACTACCAGCGGCTGGCCGTTTCCGACGAATACGTTATAGCTGTTGCCTTGCTTGACGACGGTTGTTTTGACCTCCTTGCTCAACTCGGTGACCGCCAGGTCACGCTGATCAAGGAGGTCATTGGATGCCTTGCCCTCACCATTTCCCTGCGCCTTTTCAATCGCATCGTTCAGCGTCGCGATTTGCTTCGCATAAACGTTAATGGAGCTGACACTGGATTGAATCTGACCGTTGACGCTCTCCATCACCTCGCTAAGTTGTCCGGAGAGACTCTGAAAGCGGGCAGCAAGAGTTTGCGCCGTCGACAAGACCGTCTGGCGCGATGCCGCCGCGCTTGGGTTTGCCGCCATGTCCTGTACGCCCTTGAAGAAGTCCTGCAATGCCGGCGACAAGCCTGCATCGGGGTCGGCGAGCTGATTGTTAATACGGCTGATCTGCGCGTAATACGTTTCGACCTGGTTCTTCGTCGTTTCCGCGGACCGAACCTGACTCGCCAGAAGATCGTTGAACACTCGCTTGACGTCGGTAACCGTTGTTCCTTTTCCAACAAAACCGAAGCCCGCGTCCTGCGAGCCCGCCGAGCCTTGAATCACCATCTGCCGCGAATATCCCGGCGTGGACGCGTTGGCAATGTTATGGCCGGTGGTGACAAGCCCGGCCTGTGCTGCAGCCAGCGCGCTCTGACCAACGCCTAGAATGCTTGAGCCCATGGTGTTTTCTTCTATATAGAGATATCTTGATGATCGGCAGGATGCGGCGGAACTTGAGGCAATGACGGCAAATTTATAGTTTGCTTATCAAGCAGACAAGGACTGCGTGATGATACGCGTGAGCTTGGCAGCGTAATTCGGATCAGTTGCATAGCCGGCGCGTTGCAATCCCTGCGCGAAGCCCGCGACGTCCCGCGCATTCGCCAGTACTTCTTCATAGCGCGGGTTGCTGCGCAATAGCTTGGCATAATCGCGGAATGCATCGGCATAGGAGTCGTAGGCGCGGAACTTCTCCATGCGCGTCTGGGGCACGCCGTTGACGTATTCGGTTGTGGCGGCCTCGACCACCCTGCCCTTCCAGCCACCGCTTGCCTTGATGCTGAACAGGTTGTGGCTGTTGTTGCCATCGGCCGCAACGATTTCACGGCGTCCCCATCCGCTTTCCAGTGCCGCCTGTGCAATCATGAATTTGGCCGGTATGCCGGTCGCGCGGCTGGCCTCCTCGGCATGCGGTGCAAGCCGTTCCTGGAATGCGCGCACGTGCGCCGGCTGGGACGCATTGCCTCTGTCCGAATCGATCGCCCCCGGCGCCGAGCGCGGAGCCCGAGGTGCGTCAGCAACACCGCCCTGAGAACCTTGGGATTGCGCATTCACGACATTCGACAGTTGGCGAATCAGCACGTCGGCAAGCCCGACACCGCGGGACGCCATGGTCTGGCTCAACTGCTGATCGAGCATCGAGGTATACATCCTGCTCTGTTCGCTGTCGAAAATACCATCTTGAGGCGTCGCATCGCGCATGCTCTTCAGCACCATGTTCATGAAGAGTGCTTCGAATTGCTTGGCGGTCGCTTTCAGCGCTTCCGGCGAATTTTCCCGCGCAGCCTTCTGCAGTTCACTCACACCATGGACATCGAGCGCAAAACTGGAATTCGGATTGATGGGGCTGACCATGATGTGCCTGCGTCAGATGATTTCGAGTTCGGCGCGCAAGGATCCTGCCGCCTTCATCGCTTGCAAAATCGCTAGCAAGTCCTGCGGCGTGGCACCAATCGCATTAAGCGCTTTGACGACGTCGGCAAGTGAGGTGCCGCCCTTCAGCAACAGCACTTGGCCGGGCTCTTTTTTGATATCGATTTGCGAAGTCGATGCAATCACCGTCTGGCCACTGGAGAATGGCGCCGGCTGGCTGATCACGGGCTCCGTACTGATCACCACCGACAGGTTGCCGTGGGAAACCGCGCAATTATCCAATGTCACCGCCTGATTCATGACGACGGACCCTGTGCGCGCATTCAAGATCACTTTCGCGACGGTTTGTGCCGGGGTCACCTGCATGCTTTCAAGAGCGCCGAGAAAAGCAACACGTTCATCGCTGCCAAGCGGCGCACGCACACGGATCACGCGCCCATCCTGCGCGGCTGCGGTTTCCGGGCCAAACTGCCGGTTCACCGCCTCGACCACGCGACTTGCCGTAGAAAAATCGGTATCGTTGAGCTCCAGATAAATCACGTCGCCCTGGCCGAGGGAGCTAGGCACCGCCCGTTCGACGGTCGCACCTGTGGAAATGCGACCGACGCTCAAATGATTTACCTGCGTTTTGCTGCCGCTGGCCGATGCACCCACACCGCCGACCAGCACGTTACCCTGCGCCATGCCGTAGATCTGGCCGTCCGCACCTTTGAGCGGCGTCATCAGCAGCGTGCCGCCGCGCAGGCTTTTCGCATTGCCCATCGACGAAACGGTGACATCCAGTGTTTGCCCCGGGCGCGCAAAAGCAGGCAAGGATGCGGTGACCATCACCGCTGCGACGTTCTTCAATTGCAGGCTGGCTCCGGGTGGCAGATTGACGCCCAAGCTCTGCAACATGCTGACGACGCTTTGCACCGTGAACGGCGTCTGCGTGGTCTGGTCGCCGCTGCCATCGAGGCCGACAACCAGCCCGTAACCGATCAATTGGTTCTGGCGAACGCCTTGAATCGAGGCGAGGTCTTTCAAGCGCTCGGCACGGCAGGCCTCGGCCGCGAAGAGGAAAATGGCCGACAACGCAATCGTCAGGAATTGCTTGGCGGTCGGCGCGAAGAATATTTTCATCATCGATTGTCACACCGCGTCAGAGCGGCATCAGACTCAGGAAAAAGCGAGCGAATTGCGACATCATTTCCGCCTTGTCGATGCGGCTGTTGGTTCGGTACTCGACGCGCGCATCCGCGACTTGGGTCGAGTACACGACATTGCCGCTCGCAATGTAATCCGGATTCACTATTCCGGAGAAGCGGACATATTCGATGCCCTTGTCGAACGCGACCTGCTTTTCGCCACTCACGAGCAGATTCCCGTTCGGCAGTACTTCCATTACGGTAGCGGTAATTGTCCCGCTGAAGGTATTGCTGGAGCTGATCGAGCCCTTCTCTTCGAACTTGTTGTCGCCGGACGCGGAAATCGCCGCCTTGGCGGTCGTGGTTGACGGTACGCCAAACAAGGTTGGTGCGCCGAATTCCACGCTGCCGGACTTGCTGCCGGTATTCGCGTTGGATTTGCCCGCGCTGGTCTTTTCGCTGATCACAATCGTCAGCATGTCGCCAACCAGGCGCGCGCGACGATCCTCGAACATTGGCCGGTAAGCTGCGGATTGGAAGATCGCACCATTTGCCGGAGCGGCTACGGGCGCAGGCGCAGATTGCGGGCGCGCGCCAGGCTGGTAGGTAATGGATTCCGGCACTGTTGTGCACCCAAGCACACTTGCTGCAAGCAGCGAGCACATCATCACGGAAAAATTCTTCATCTCACCCCCGCCAAACAGAAACCGTCAGAGTTGCGACAGACGCTGCAACATCTGATCGGATGTCGTGATTGCCTTGCTGTTGATTTCATAAGCGCGCTGAGTCTGGATCATATTGACCAGTTCCTCGACCACGTTGACATTCGATGTTTCCACATAACCCTGCGCGAGCGTTCCGGCGCCATTGGTGCCCGGCGTGTTGGTATTGGGCGTTCCCGATGCCGTGGTTTCCACATACAGGTTCTCACCCTTTCCCTCGAGTCCGGCGGGGTTGGCGAAAGTGCTCAATTGCAGGGTGCCAACCTGTGTGGTCACCGTACCGTTGGTAGTCAGGTGCGTCTCCGACACGGTCCCGTCACGGGCTATCGTAATATTTTGTGCGTTTTGCGGGATCGTGATTGCCGGCTGCACCACGAAGCCGCTGGAGGTCACCAGTTGTCCCTGGCTGTCGACCTGGAACGAGCCATCGCGGGTGTAGGCAGTTGTACCGTCCGGCATCAATACCTGGAAAAAACCGGCACCCTGGATCGCAACATTTCTTTCATTGCCGGTCTGCTGCAGGTTACCCTGAGTGAAGATGCGCTCCGTCGCGACCGCGCGCACACCGGTGCCGACTTGCAGGCCGCTCGGCAGCTGCGTCTGCTGCGAAGATTGCGCGCCGGGCTGCCGCACCGTCTGGTACAGCAGGTCTTCGAAAACAGCGCGCGAACGCTTGAAGCCGGCGGTGCTCACGTTGGCCAGGTTATTGGCGATCGTATCCATCTGCGTCTGCTGCGCGTCCAGACCGGTTTTCGATATCCACAATGAACGAATCATTTTTTCTCCAATAAGCCAGCTTGATCAATCAGGCAAGTTCCGCAATGCCAAAGCGTTGTTTCCATTTTCATTCAACCGTCAACCTGTCAGCGACAAGAGCTGACTGGCTTTCGTCTCGTTGCTCTCCGCGTTCTTCATCAAGTTCATGTGCATCTCGAACTGTCGAGCGAGATCGATCATGTTCACCATTGCATCAACCACATTGACGTTGCTTCCTTCCAGCGCGCCGCCGATCAGCGTGACGCCGGCATCCGCATCTGCCTCGCTGCCATCCTTCATTCGGAACAAACCGTCGTCGCCTCGCGCAAGGTTTTCCTCGGGAGGATTGACCAGCTTGATTCGCCCCAGCACGGTTGCTGCGCCAGGTTTGTACCCTGTCGCTATGGCCGTCACTGTGCCATCCTTGGCAACCGATATCGACACGTCGGGCGGAATCGCAATCGGACCGCCGTCGCCCATTACCGGAATACCGGTCTGGGTTTGCAGCACGCCGTTCTCGCTCAATTTGAGGCTGCCGTTGCGCGTGTAGCCTTCGGTTCCGTCTTCCAGTTGCACGGCAATCCATCCCTTGCCCTGCACCGCGACATCAAGATCTCGTCCGGTTTGCTGAATCGGGCCTGCGCCGAAATCGGTGCCGACCGTTGAATCGACCACAAACGCGCGCGTCGGCAGCGCCGCTCCAAGCACAGGCACGGCGCGGAACGAATCGAGTTGCGCGCGGAAGCCGGTCGTCGACGCATTCGCGAGATTGTTCGACGTATTCGCCTGCTTCTCCAGGATATGCTTCGCGCCGGTCATGGCGGTATAAATAAGGCGATCCATCCGGTTCTCCCTTGCTATCGGCTAGCGCTCATTACCTCAGATTCACCAGCGTCTGCAACACCTGGTCCTGCGTCTTGATGGTTTGCGCATTGGCCTGGTAGACGCGCTGTGCGGTAATCATGTTGACCAGCTCCGCGGTCAGGTCCACGTTGGAATCTTCCACAGCGGAGGACTGCAAGACACCCAGGCTGCTTGAGCCGGGCGAACCGATCAGTTCATCGCCGGAAGTCGAGGTCGCTGCCCACACATTGTTGCCCAGCGGCTGCAGACCGTTCGGATTCCTGAAGTTAGCCAGCGCCACTTGCCCGAGCGTGGCCGACCGGCCGTTGGTGTAGCGGCCGACAATCGTGCCGTCGCTGCCGACGTTAAAGCCGGACAGCCGGCCCGATGCGTAGCCGTCCTGGCTAAGCTCGTTGACACCGAAATTGGAGCCGAACTGGGTCGTACCTTCATACTCGATGTTGAGCACGAGAGGGTCGGTTGCATCGGTGGACGGATAGATCGGTAGCGACGCGGACAAAGGCAATGTTGTTCCAGCCGCAGTCATCGCTGCTTCGTCAAGATGTCCGCCGGAATCGAACATCAGCGTGCCGAGACGGCGTGGCGGTACGGTCCCTGCTGCGACGGCGCCGATCGTGTCTGACGTCGCCCCGGAAGCAGCCATCGCATCGGAGATGGCGGTCAGTTCCGGTGAGCCCGCCGTGCTGGCGGCCGTCCACGCTGCGAGTGTAGCCGCATCGCCTGCTGCCGTTGCGGCTGCCACGGTAGGCGCCCAAGCAGCGGTAAGGATGGAGACATCCGTTGCCCCACCAGCCGCTGCGGCCGTGATGGCAAGCGGCGTCGCCTGCAGTTGCGCGACTTCGGTGCCGTCGTTGGACGCGTACACATCCCAGTCGCCCGGCCCTGTCTTGACGTAGAACGTCTGGAGCACATGCGCGTTGCCCAGGCTGTCATACACGCTCACCGAAGTCGCATTGTTGTAGCTTCGCGCATCGGTCACGTCGAACGGGGTGTTGGTCGGCACCGTATTGCGGGAATCCAGGTTCAAGACTGCCTGAACTTGCGTCGTTGCGGAGGGATCGAGATCCCTGCTGTCCATTTGCAGATCGGTCGGCTGCCCTGTGTTCAGAACACCGCTTGAATTCACGCTGTAGCCGGTCAAATGTGCACCGCTGGAATTGACGATGTATCCGTCCTTGTTCAGCTGAAACTGACCGTTGCGGCCGTACGTGATAGTGCCCTGATTGCTCATGCGGAAAAAGCCACCGCCGTTGATCGCGAGATCGAGCGGATTATTGGACGATGAGATGTTGCCTTGCGTGAACTGCTGAAAGACCGTTGCCACCTTGACGCCAATACCGACCTGCCCCGTGCCTGCACCGGACAAAGAGTTCGCAAATACGTCTGCAAACTGCGCCTGGGAAGCCTTGAAACCGACTGTGTTGGAGTTAGCGACGTTGTTACCGATCGCTTCCAGACTCTTGGATGCGGCATTCAGGCCGCTCAACCCTTGTTGAAAACTCATCTTGTTCTCCTTGCTTTCTGGATAACTGCTGGTCGATTAGAGGATTTGACGGATGTCGGACAGGTTGACCGCCCCCAGACCCGGCACATTCAGGCTCACGCCTTGGGTGCCTGTGGTCACGCTGCCCACCACGCCAAAGGACAACGCCGTTGCGGGAATCGCCTTGCCGCCCCGCGTGGCCGTCACATCAAAGGAATAAGCCCCATCCGGCGCGGTACCGCCGCTATCGGTTTGCCCGTCCCATGTCAACGGAACCATGCCTGCTTCTTTTCCACCGAGGTCGACGGTATGCACCGCGAGCCCGGCAGCATTGCGTATGGTGACCCGCACGTTGTCGGCGGGTTCCGTCACCTCGACGCCAAGCACCGCCTTGCTGTCCGCGAGACTGACGCTCGAACCCGGAACCAGCACACCATGGCCGATCATGTTTGCGGCTTGCAGCGACTGACTGGTCTGATAACTGCCCTGCAAAGCCTGCAACGTCGCATTCAGCTTATCAATGCCTGTCACGGTCGAAAGCTGGGCGAGCTGGCTAGTGACTTGCGCATTGTCGAGCGGATTCAATGGATCCTGGTTGCGCATCTGCGTCACCAGCAAGGTCATGAATCGGTCCTGCGCCTCCTCCGCGGTGGAAGCGGCGGTTTTTCTTGTGCCATTCACGGCCGCAAGCAGATCCGGGGAAACAGTATTGGTTTGCACGGTTGTCATTCAAAACCCCTTGTTCATTGACCCAGGGTCAAGGTCTTCAGCAGCATGGTTTTCGCTGCGTTCATGGTCTCGACATTGGTCTGATAGGAACGCGATGCGGAAATCATGTTGACCATTTCCTCCACCACATTGACGTTGGGCATCGCGACGTAGCCATTCTCGTCAGCCTGAGGGTGCTTGGGATCGAACACCATCCTCAGCGGCGCCTGGCTCTCGACCACCTGCTGAACCTTGACGCCACTGGCGGCCGGATCAGCCAGCGGCACAGTCTGGAACACCACCTGCTTCGCGCGATACGTCTGCCCGGTTGAGCTGGCGGTGCTGTCGGCATTGGCGATGTTGCTCGCAACCGTATTCAGGCGCTGGCCCTGCGCACTCATGGCCGAGCCGGCGATATTGAAAATATTAAATAGCGACATGATTATTGCCCCTGTATGGCCGCGAGCAGGTTTCGCATTTGCGCGCTGACGAAACTGACGCCGGCCTCATAACGAAGCGCGTTATCGGTGAACTGGTTGCGCTCCACATCCATATCCACGGTATTGCCATCCACATTGCCCTGTTGCGTAGTGCGGTAAAGCAGCTGTGCGCCGCTGGCAGTCGTGCCTGCAACGACGCCTCCAAGATGCACTGCGGAAGTCTTGACCATTGCGGCCGTTGCTGGCGCACTGCTCGATAATGCTTGCTTCAGCGCGCTGTTAAAATCGACATCGCGCGCCTTGTAATTAGGCGTGTCCGCGTTGGCGATATTCGATGCCAGCACCTGCTGACGCTCCGCACGCAGCCTTAATGCCGTTTGCTGGAATCGCAAGGTCTCGTCGAGTTTTCCGATCATGACTTCCTCCGGAAACCATCGGTTAAAGTTCTGACAACTCCGACCGATGATAGATTGATATAGCCTCGATCATACGAAGCCTGCAATCGCAATGATCAGCAGAGAAGACTCTTAATCCCTCGTTTGTTCGCGCTTTTAATTTAGAGCCCTCTCAGTAAGATTGAGCCTGAATTCAAAGCTCGGTCCGTCATGAGAACATCCTTCAATGCGTCGCTCGCTGCACTCTGCCTGCTGGCAAACGGTGCAGTGGCGCAGACAACCGCACCGCGCCAGGACCCGACCGTGCTGCGTCAAGGCGTTCAAGAGTTCCTGCGCGTGCAGACCACTGGATTGCCCGGTCAGGTCAAGATCAACGTTGGCCAAATCGACAATCGAACCCATCTTCCAGCGTGCGCTGCTCTCGAAACCTTCCTCCCGAAGGGTAGCCGGCTCTGGGGCAAGACAACCATCGGGATACGTTGCACGGCGCCGTCGCCATGGACCATCTATGTATCGGCAAACGTGCAGGTGCTCTCCGAGTATCTCGTGACCGCGGCCCCCGTGGCTCAAGGACAAGTGATCAGCCAGAATGAAGTTGCCAAAGTCAAAGGCGACCTCACCACACTCCCACCGGGCATCATCACCGATACGTCACAGGCAGTCGGCAGGACAGCCGCGGTTTCCCTCACGGCAGGCACTCCGCTACGAAGCGACTCCTTGCGAAGCCAACAAGCAGTTCAACAGGGACAAACCGTGCGGCTGGTGTCGGCAGGTCCGGGTTTTACCGTTTCAGCGGAGGCGCGAGCACTGAACAACGCCGCCGAAGGCCAGGTCGCACAAGCCCGGACAACTTCCGGACAAGTCGTCAGCGGTATCGCAAAGGCTGGCGGTGTAGTGGAAGTAAGCTACTAATTCACGTGCTTTTTCCTGATTTCGGGATTCAATGCTAAAGTTTCGGAAGAATGCGTCGATAAACAACATGACAAGATGCGAAAATCCGTCAACCAGACATTAACAAGACAAGGAAGATGCCGTGAAAATCAATGACTCGCTGAAGAAGACCGCGGGCTTGGGCGTCGAGACGACGCAAACTCGCTCGGGAAAGAGCGCCGACAAGGCAGGCAGCGTCAGCAAGGCGCCGGCCGAATCGGATAGTGTCCACATCTCGTCGAAACTGGAGTCGCTGGCGCAAGTCGGCGGCAACAGCGTGTTCGACGCAGGCAAAGTGGAAGAAATCAAGGCTGCGATCGCCAATGGCACATTCAAGGTCGACCCGGAAAAGGTCGCGAACGGATTGCTGGACACGGTCAACGACCTGATTCATACGCGCAAGGCTTAATAAAGATGCAAACTTCAGGCAAGAGCCCGGCCGACGGCCTCGGCGAAGAAATCAAGGAGAGCAGCGCACTGCTGCAATTGCTCAAGGAAGAGCAGGCTCTCCTCATCAGCGCCGACGTCGATGGACTGGTCAAGCTGACTGAAGAAAAGAACAAGGCGGTGGTGCGCGTGGCCGAGCTGGCGCAGCGTCGTCACCGCATCTTGGCGGCTGCCGGAATGGAAGCCAGCGAAGCCGGCATGACGACCTGGTTGAAAACGGCGGCGCTGGACGCTATCCAGGCATGGAACGCGTTACTGGATCTCGTCAAAGAGGCAAAAGAGATCAACCGCGTCAATGGTCTGTTGATCGGCAAGCATTTGACCCGCAACCAGGCAGCGCTGCAGGTGTTGCATGGCAGCCCGCAAAGCGGAGCCCTGTACGGACCTAACGGGCAATCCACCGGGCAGGCCGCCAGTCGTAAACTGGTCGTCGGCTGACAAGAAGCATCTACCACGTGCCGGCTCCCTTGCCGGCATCGAGCGTCTTTCCTTGTTCGTTTCCTATTTCTTCCCCGGTGCCTCCACCGGCACTTCAGTCGCCGGGTCCGGCAAATTCGACAGGATCATGACCGCAACCCGGCGGTTGCGCATGCGCCCTTCCGTCGTTTCGTTCGATCCCACCGGCTGTGTCGGCCCATGTCCGACCGCGGTCAGGCGAGCCTCGTCGATGCCGCTATCGATGAACAGCCGTATCACGCTCGACGCACGCACCGCCGACAACTCCCAGTTCGAGGGAAACAGCGCATTCCTGATCGGCACGCTATCGGTATGCCCTTCCACCTGGATCGCGTGGTCGTCATTCTTGAGTACCGCTGCCACCGCCCGCAGCGCCTGACTGCTGGTCTCCGAGAGGCTGGCATCGCCCGGCGCGAACAGTACGCTCGCATTGATCTCGACAGACACACCCCGCCCTGATTGCGTGACGCGCACCTTGCCCTGCTCGACCAGTGGCGCCATGACCTTGAGAATGTCGCGCGCAACGCCGGTCAGTTGCTCCTTCTCCTTGCGCAATGCTTCGGAATTGCGCGGTCTCACCGGCGGCAGGCTGCGTGGAAGGATGGGCGTCACCGGCGGCGGCGTTCCCTTGATGGGCGCCATCTGCACGCCACCGAAGGCATTGACGAGTGAATTCGACAGTACCCGATACTTGCCCTCGTTGACGGAGGACAGGGCATACATCACCACGAAAAAGGCAAACAGCAAAGTGATGAAATCGGCATACGATACCAGCCAGCGGTCGTGATTGTCGTTCTCTTCGTCGTATTTTTTGCGCGCCATGGTGCGGGCTATTTGTATGCCAACCGGCGCTCTTCGACTACGCGCGCATTATCGCCATTCGCCACGCTGCAGAACACGTCCGTCAGCATTTCGCGTCGACGCACCTCGTCGGAGATGATGGTCTTGAGCTTGTTGGCGACAGGAAGAAAAACCAGGTTGGCCAAACCGACGCCGTAGATCGTCGCAACAAACGCGACCGCGATGCCGCCACCCAGCTTGCCCGGGTCGGTCAGGTTTTCCATCACGTGAATCAAACCCAGTACCGCGCCAAGAATGCCGATGGTCGGAGAATATCCGCCGGCCGCCTCCCAGATCTTGGCGCCGTGCCGCTCGCGCCGTTCATAGGTCGAGATGTCGACTTCGAGGATTTCACGAATCTTGTACGGGTCAATGCCGTCGATGATCATGCGCAGTCCCTTGGCGGTGAAATCGTCCCTCACTTCATCGAGAAAGCGCTCCAGGCTGAGCAAGCCTTCCCGGCGCGCGGTCGTGCTCCAATTGGTGATGTCCTGCACCAGCGTGCGGCTCTTGTCTTCCGGCGGGAAGAAAATCCAGCGCGCCATCGCGACGCCGCGAACGAAGCTGACGGAGCCGCTTTGCAGCAGTACGGCGCCGATAGTGCCGACGACGACGATCACGAATGCCGCCGGCTGCACCAGAGAGTCCATGTGCCCGCCTTCGAGAAACTGCCCCGACAGGATGCCCGCGACCGCGAGCAACAGGCCGGCTAGGCTAGCCCAGTCCATGCCTGCTCCTTGAGCCGCGCACGCATGCGTGCAATGGCCTGGCTGTGCAACTGGCACACGCGCGACTCGGACACACCCATGACCGCACCGATCTCTTTCAGGTTCATCTCCTGTTCGTAGTAGAGCCCCATCAGAATCTTTTCACGTTCCGGCAAGGCCTCGATCGCGCGAATGACCGCCTCGCGGAAACCGGTATGCATCAGGGCCTTCAGCGGATCGCTCGACTCATCGACGCAGTAACGATCGAGGAAATGTTCGTTCTCGTCCTTGTCGTGAAAATCTTCGTAATAAACCAGCTGGTGGCCGCTGCCCTCGCTGAGCATCTCCTGGTATTCCTCCAGCGAGACCTTCAGTTCCTTCGCAATCTCGGCTTCCTTCGCCGTACGGCCGAGGCGCTGCTGCAACCTGTTCATCGCCTCTTCGATCTTGCGCATGTTCTGACGGATGCCGCGCGGCAGCCAGTCGCTGTTGCGCAATTCATCCAGCATGGCGCCGCGAATGCGTTGCACCGCATAGGTTTCGAACTGCGCGCCGTGGGTTTCCTCATAGCGGTTGATCGCATCCAGCAAGCCAATCATGCCCGCCTGGATCAGGTCATCGACCTCGACGCTCGGCGGCAGCTTGGCTTTCATCTGATGCGCAAGCTTCTTCACCAGCGGAACATGCATCTCCAGCAGGTGATTCTTGTCGGATTTTCCGCTAACGGTATACATAGTGTCTTTTCCGGTTGCATGCGGCGACCGGCAGTTGCAATTGCACCATGTTATCCCGCGGTAGCTACTTCAGACAATACGACCCGGCCTGCCAGTTTCCGAAATGCGACCGATGCGCCCGCCAGCGGGAACGCGTCCACCACCGCGCGTCCAAGATGCATGGCGCGCTTCAGGTGCTCGTCCGCAGGAACGGAGCCCATCGAATTGAGCTTGACAGCAAGATAACGTTTCGCGACTTGCGCCATGTTTTCGAAGACGACCTGCGCTTCCTTTTCGCTGGCTCCGGTGACCAGCAGACTGAACGGCCGCCGTCCCAGACGTCCGTTGACGCGCTTGATGATCGCATAGGCGTTCTTGATCGAGGCCGGATTGTTCGACACCTGCACCACGATCTCGCTGCTGGTGAGCGCCGGGATCGCGAAGTTGTCTTCCTTGTCCAGCTCCGCATCCACCACCATGATGTCGGCACGCTTGGCCAGCACGCCAAAGGCATCTTCCAGACGGCGCGCCTGCTCCGAATCCTTCTCCATCCTGCTCGGTCCGCGTGACAGCGCCGCCACGCCAAAACCTTGCGGCATTAGCTGAATGACATCGTCAAGCGAACGCTCGTTGCGTGCCACCTGCATCAAACTCGCACCGCGCGTCGCTTTCAGACGCGTCGCGATGCCGTCTTGCCCGAGGCAGGCATCCAGCAGCAACACATCCCTGCCCGCCTGTCCCAGCGATGCGCCGAGGTTCACCAGCATGGCGCCTTTTTCCTCGGATGATGCGGCCGACAAGAAGGTGAATACGCGCGGCTTCGGACCGGCCAGCATCCGGCGCAGGCCTTCGGCCTGATCAAAATCGAAACTAGCCAAGAGTCACCTCGCGCAAACTTTTATCATTCATGGCATGTGCCGTAGTAGCGATCACCAGCGGTAGCTCCTCGTCCTGATACTGGAACGGCGCAGTTTCGCGCTTCAGCTTGAATGCGCGGTCCACCAGATAATGCTGGTTCGGCACGTGCAAGTCCTCCGGTACGCGCTGGCCGTTGGCCACGTAGTACAGGCTCAGCTTCTGACGGATCATGACGTCGAGTACATTTCCCACCGTCGCAGCCTCATCCAGCTTGGTCATGATGCAGCCCGCCAGGCCATCGCCCTGATACGAGCGCACGACTTCGTTGAGTGTTTCGCCGGTCGAGGTCGCCGACAGGCAGAGCAGGCGCTTGACCTTGCAGTCGGTACCCGACAGCATCGCGATCTGGTCAGCGACCATCTTGTCGCGCTGCCCCATGCCGACCGTGTCGATCAAAACGGTATGCTTGTTTTTCAATTCATCCAGTGCGATGCGCAAGTCGGTTTCGTCCTTCACCGAATGCACCATCACGCCGAGGATCTTGCCGTAGATGCGCAGTTGTTCGTAACCGCCGATACGATAGCCGTCAGTGGTAATCAATGCGAGCTTGCCGGCGCCATGGCGCATCACGCAGCGTGCCGCCAGCTTCGCCGTTGTCGTGGTCTTGCCGACGCCGGTCGGGCCGACCAGCGCATAGACACCGCCCTTTTCCAGGATCTCGTTCTCGTTGCCGATCACATTCAGGTTGCGCGAGAGGACCGACTTCACCCAGTTCAGGCCGTTTTCCGGTTTCTCGCCTGCCGGCAGTTTTTGCGTCAGGTAGCGCGCGAGACTGGCGCTGAAACCTGCCGAGAGCATTTCACGCATGATCGATGCCTTGATCGGCTCACGTTTCTGCTGGCTGCTCCAAGCGATTTCTGCCAATTGCGATTCCAGCATGCCGCGCATCGATCGCAACTCCGACATCACCTCGGTCAGTTCCGCCGCTGCTTTCTCCTTCGGCTGGGCTGCGCCGCGACTGGACGCAAGCGCGTCGGCCAGGTTGGACGCCTGGTCACTGTCGATCGGCCGACCGGCGCCGAATGCGGAAGGTGCGTTGGCGGGATTCGCATCGGCCTGGCGTTTGGCGCCGAAGGCAGCCAGCGTCGAGTCCGACACTGCGGGTTTTTCAATCACTGGCTCGGCAAGCGCCGACATGTCTTCCGGCGCCAGCGCGAGAATCTCGACCATGCCGTTGATCGTGCGGTTGGAGAGGATCACCGCATCCGGGCCGAGGGCATCGCGCACCAGGCGCCACGCCTCACGCGAGGTTTTTGCGGAGAATTTTCTTACGTTCATGCTTGGCCTCCAACTAGGCTGGTAACTCTAATCGTCTTGGAATCGGGAAGTTCGGCGTGCGACAACACCTTGAGCTGCGGCAGTGCGCGGCGCAGGAAGCGCGCCAGCAGTGCGCGCAGCGGGCCGGGCACCAGCAGCACCGGTGTCAGGCCCATCTGTTCCTGCTGGCGTGTCGCCTGTTCGGCTTGCGCCACAATCGTGTCCGCCAGGCCCGGCTCGATGCCGGCGCCGTCCGGTCCGCCGGATTGCATCGCCTGCATCAGGATGCGTTCCAGGCGGCTGTCCAGGGTAATGACGGAAAGTTCATGGCTTCCCGGGAAAATCTGCTGCACGATCGCACGGCCGAGCGCAATGCGCACCAGGGCCGTCAGTTCATTCGGATCCTGGACCTGGGTCGCGTATTCGGACATGGTCTCGATAATGGTGCGCATGTCGCGGATATGCACACCTTCCATCAACAGGTTCTGCAATACTTTCTGCAAGGTCGACAGCGGGATCAGCTTGGGCACCAGGTCTTCCACAAGCTTCGGCGATTCCTTGCTGAGATGGTCGAGCAACTGCTGCACTTCCTGCCGGCCGAGCAGCTCGGAAGCGTGCGTCGTGATCAAGTGGTTCAGATGTGTGGCGATGACGGTGCCGGCATCGACCACGGTATAGCCCATCGCCTGCGCCTGATCGCGCATGCCGGCATCGATCCAGACCGCGGGCAGTCCAAATGCCGGGTCGGAGGTGACTGTGCCGGGCAGATTGCCGCTGACCATGCCGGGATTGATCGCCAGGAACTGCCCGACGTAGGCTTCGCCGCTGCCCACTTCCACGCCCTTGAGCGTGATGCGATAGGCGGTCGGCTTGAGTTCGAGATTGTCGCGAATGTGCACGGACGGCGACAGGAAGCCGACCTCCTGCGCGAACTTCTTGCGGATGCCCTTGATGCGACGCAGCAGTTCTCCGCTTTGGCCCTTGTCGACGAGGGAAATCAGGCGGTATCCGACTTCCAGTCCCAGCGTATCGACCGGGACAACGTCCTGCCAGGTTGCCTCCTCCACTTCGGGCGCGGTCATCGCAACCTCCGGCGTGGGCGGCGGCGGTTCCGCAGCCTTTTCGGCCCGCTTCTTCAGCATGTACGCGCCGCCGGCCAAGACACCGCCGAGCATGATGAAGGCGATATGCGGCATGCCCGGGATGATGCCCATGCCGCCGATGATGCCGCCGGTGATGTACAAGACTTCCGGCTTGGCGAACAACTGGTTGACCAACTGCCCGCCGATATCATGTTCGCTTGCGACGCGCGACACCACGACGCCGGCAGCGGTCGAGATGATCAGCGAAGGAATCTGCGCGACCAGGCCGTCGCCGATGGCCAGCAGCGTGTAGTTCTTCAGCGCCATGCCGAAATCAAGATCGTGCTGCACCATGCCGACAATCAGGCCGCCGAAGATATTGATGATGGTGACCATGATGCCGGCCACGGCGTCGCCGCGCACATACTTGCTCGCACCGTCCATCGCGCCGTAGAACTCTGCTTCCTGACCGACTTCCTGACGGCGGCGGCGCGCTTCCGCTTCACCGATCATGCCGGCATTCAGATCGGCATCGATCGCCATCTGCTTGCCGGGCATCGCGTCCAGGGCGAAACGCGCACCGACTTCCGCGATACGGCCTGCACCCTTGGTAACAACCACGAAGTTGATGATGGTGAGGATGATGAACACGACGATACCGACGGTGTAATTGCCGCCGATCAGGAAGTGGCCGAAGGCCTCGATCACCTTGCCAGCGGCGTCCGGACCGGTGTGACCTTCGGTCAGCACCACGCGGGTGGATGCGACGTTAAGCGACAGGCGCAGCATGGTGCTGACCAGCAGCACGGTCGGGAACACCATGAAGTCCAGCGGCTTGACCGTGTACAGGCTGGTAAGCAGCACGATGATCGACAGCGCGATATTGAAGCTGAAGAACATGTCGAGCACGAACGCCGGCAAAGGCAACACCATCATCGCCAGCATCATGATGATGAGGATCGGCGCCGCGAGCGCCTTGCTCGACGAACCGCTCAACCATGCAGGCAGTGTCAGGTTATTCATTGCGTCAATCCGTTATCGGGCCGCACCTGCGCGGCATTCAGCGGATCCAGTTCGGGCGGAACGTCCAGCTGATCCGGCTTCGCCGGACGAACGCCACCGTGCTTGCTGTAAGCGCGCAACTGGAACACGTAGGCGAGCACTTCGGCTACTGCGGTATAAAGGGCGGCCGGAATTTCATCGCCCAGCTCGGTATGGCGATACAAGGCACGCGCCAGCGGCGGCGCCTCCAGCAATGCGACCTTGTGTTCGGCAGCAATCTCGCGAATCTTGGCAGCGACTTCATCGGCGCCCTTGGCAATCACGGTCGGCGCGCGCATCTTGCCTTCGGTGTACTTGAGGGCCACGGCATAGTGAGTCGGGTTGGTCACGACCACATCGGCGTTCGGCACTTCGGACATCATGCGGCGCTTCGCCATCTCGCGCTGCATCTGGCGGATGCGCGCCTTGACTTGCGGATCGCCATCCGATTCCTTGGCTTCCTGACGCACTTCTTCGCGCGTCATCTTCAGCTTGTTGGCGTACTGCCACATCTGGTACGGCGCGTCGATCAGCGCAATCACGACCAGGCTGGCGACGATGGAAATAAAGCTGGTCAGCAGCAAGTGAGCAAGATGGGCGCTGCCAGAGGCCAGCGGCTCGACGCTCAGTGCGAGCATGGATTCGATTTGCGAGGAGACGACCAGCCAGGCGACGGTACCGACCAGGATCGTCTTGCCGATCGCCTTCAGCAATTCCACCAGCGCGCGCACCGAGAACATATTGCCAAGACCGCTCAGGGGATTCATGCGCGAGAAATTGGGCTGCAGCGATTTGGTCGTGAACAGCCAGCCGCCGATCAGCAACGGAGAGCCGAGCGCCACCAGAACCAGGATACCGGCCAGCGGAGCAAGGCCGATCACGACGTCGCCGAGGCTGAAGCCCAGGCGCATCAGCAGGAGGTTGAAATCGAATGCCTGCTCGCGATCGAAGCTCAATCCGGATGCGAGCATGTGATTGAGACGGCGGATCAGGCCTTCGCCCGTAAACCAGAAGCCGAGGCCCGCGGCGAGCAGAACCGTGCAGGTAGCGAGTTCCCGCGAGCGGGGAACGTCGCCCTCCTCACGCGCCTGCTCCAGTCTTCTGGGCGACGCCGGTTCTGTTCTTTCGAGATCGCTATCTTCGGCCATCGCCGACTCCTGTTTCACCCCGTGCGACGGATGCGCCGATACATTGGGGGCTAATAGATAGGATTATTGGCGATATGGCAGGAAGACGATCCCGTGAATAGGAGAGAAAACCCCTCGCTATTCGCAAATGCGAAGGGGCCGGCTATGCCGAAGGGAGATTTTCGCCGGGGCGGAAAGCTACAGTTTGAGGCTCTGCGCCCAGGCAAGCGCAGCCATCTGTGCATCGCTCACCTGCCTGGCATCGATGCACAAGGACGTGGCCATCGACTCCAGTTCGGGGCTGTTCAGCTCACAGGCTTCCGCCAGAGCCAGGAAGGGACCGTAAATGCCCTCGCGCGACAGGAGTGCTTGCGTGACCGACTCGGACAACTGGATCTTCTCCAGCACGTCCTCCATCGGGACACCGAGCAATTTGTCGAGCAAGGAGAACATGCCGGCCACAAACAGGTTTTCGGCTTCATGCTTGGGCAGGAAGGTCTGGCCGAGCAGCTCCGCAAAACGTCCGCGGACCACGGCCGTCTGCATCAAAACAGGCGAATAACCGGTCGACGTGGCCGTTGCCAGCAGCAGCGCCAGCCAGCGATAGAGCGGCGAATAGCCGAGCATGGTGACGGCATGTTTCAAGGATTGAATCTCGCACCCCAATCCGAATCCCGCCGAGTTGATATACCGCAGCAGCTTGTACGATATGGCGGGATCGCGCTTCAGCACGTTTTCAAGTTGTCTGACATCGACGTTTTTCCGCACCATGTCCATCAACTGCAGGATCATCGCCTGTGCCGGATTGATATCCCGCGAATAATTGTTGGGCCGCAGCGTCAGATGCAAATGGCCGACAAACGCATACAAACCCAGCTGGGCGCAGGTATCGTACGCTTGCCAGTTGTCCACCTGCCGCGCGACCATGCGCAGCGACATCAGATTGAGCGAGCGATGAAGACGCACTTGCGCTGCAAAATCCGGCGAACCGATCGGCGCCTCAAAATACGACACGTGCTGCAACACACTCTTGTCGATCGCGCCCAGATCAGCGTCCCGCAGCGATATGCCATATCCGAATGAACGCGCGGCTTGAATCGCCGTGATTGCCTCGGGCGAGGCGACATCCGACCCACGCAAGGAAAACACGGTGCCCTTCGGCGGCAATGCGCAAAGCGCTTCATGCGCAAGCAATGCCGGCGTCGCCTCCACGAAAAGTATCTGATCCCCCAGCAAACCACCCGACTCGGTATCGTTGAGATGTCCTGCGACAAAACGTGCCAATGCAATAATTTCCGCATCGCTTGGCTTGCGGCGGCCCGCTGTGGTGTTGTGCCAGGAAAGCTCGAAGCCGATAACGCGCTCCTGCGTGTTGACCAAGGGCTCCCGGACAATGAAGTAATCTTCGTGCATCTGTGCTTATCTGGTGATGTAGATCGACGTCATCAACGCCGATATTGGCGGGCGGTCAAAAGCCCAGGCTTTCCAGCAGGTCGTCCACCTGCCCTTGATTGGCAACCACATCGGCACTGGCATTGGGATTGATCTGCGGACCGTTCAGCAAACTCTGCCCTGCCTCACGCCGCACTTCAGGCGGCGCGTAATCAATGAGCAACTGAACAAGTTGCTGCTCGATTCCATGTGCAAGTTCGGTTACCTTTTTGATAACCTGCCCGGTCAGATCCTGAAAATCCTGCGCCATCATGATGTCCAACAACTGCTGCCTGGTGACGCTGGCGTTGCCTCGCGCTTCGCCAAGATACGCAATGGTGCGCTCCGCCATCTCGCGGCATTGCTGCTCGGTGAACGGCGACTGCATCAGCGTCCGCCATTCCTGTTCGAGCTTGTCGCAACCGGAAACGATTTGTTCCTGCAGGGGGCTCGCCGTTTCGGTCGCCGTCAGAACGCGCTGCGCGGCCTGCTCGGTCATTCTTGCGACATAATCCAGTCGGTCCCTGGCGTCGGGAATATCATGTGCGGCCTTGGCAAGCAGCTTGTCGAATCCCAGTCCGCGCAGGTTTTCATGCAACAAGCGCGTCATCTGGCCGACGCGCGCCAGCACCTCTTCCTGCACAAGATCAGTGGACCCCGACTGGGTCACCGCGTTGTCCACGTCAGGCCCCAACTTTTTCGAGCTTTTCAAAAATCTTTGAAAGTTTCTCGTCCAGGGTGGCCGCGGTAAAAGGCTTCACCACGTATCCATTCGCTCCCGCTTGCGCCGCAGCGATGATGTTTTCCTTCTTTGCTTCTGCCGTCACCATCAATACAGGCAACTTGGACAAGGCGGCGTCGGCCCGGATCTGCTGAAGCATGGTCAGTCCGTCCATCACCGGCATGTTCCAGTCGGAGATCACGAAATCGAACTGTTCGCTCCTGAGTTTTGAAAGCGCCATGGCACCATCTTCCGCCTCATCGACGTTTGTGTAGCCCAATTCTTTAAGCAGATTGCGAACGATACGACGCATTGTCGAAAAATCGTCAACCACCAAGAATTTAGTATTTGGACCAGCCATGAAATGCTCCATTGATTCTATAAAACGTTATAGACCGGCCGCTCACCTGCGAATTCGAGCGGCGTACTAAGTATAATCCTTCCACTGTTTTTTATGCACCTAAACAACCCGGTCAGTGGCGTGACAAATACAGGCTGCAGCAAGCTTGTGTGGTCGTTCTTGCAACGTCGTCAGACACGCAATGCACGACTGCTGTGCGCCGCAAGATAGCCCAGCACCATGCCGGGCAGCGCATGCAGCGCGCCGACTTCGTGCGCCGCACCAATCGCGATCGCCTCGCGCGGCATGCCGAACACAACGCAACTCGCTTCGTCCTGCGCAAAGTTATAGGCGCCCGCGTTCTTCATCGTCAGCATGCCTGCCGCGCCATCCTTGCCCATTCCCGTCAGAATGACACCGACAGCGTTCTTGCCTGCGAATCGCGCAGCCGAATCGAACAATACGTCGACCGAGGGGCGGTGCCGGTTCACCGGCGGCCCCTGATCGAGCTGCGTCACATAGTTGGCGCCGCTACGCGCCAGCAGCAGATGTGAATGACCCGGCGCGATGAACGCATGGCCGGGGAGAACGCGCTCGCCGCCCTCGGCTTCCTTGACGGAGATCTTGCACAGACTGTCCAGCCGTTTCGCGAATGAGCGGGTGAATCCCTCCGGCATGTGCTGCGTAATAAGGATACCGGGACAGTCTGACGGCATCTGCACCAAAAATTCCTTGATCGCCTCGGTGCCGCCGGTCGACGCGCCGATGATGATCAGTTTCTCGCTACTGGTCAGCGGATTGCGGATCAAGGGCAGGCCTTCCGACGGCGGCCGGTTCGGATCGGCATGCGCGATGGTGCGCGGCTTGACTCTCGCCTTGGCAGCGGCCCGGATCTTGTCGGTGATCAGCTCCGCGTATTCCAGCATGCCGCTCTGGATCGACAGTTTGGGCTTGGTCACGAAATCGACCGCGCCCAACTCCAGTGCGCGCAACGTGATTTCCGAACCGCGTTCGGTCAGCGACGACACCATCACCACCGGCATCGGCCGCAAGCGCATCAATTTCTCAAGGAAGTCCAGACCGTCCATGCGCGGCATTTCAACGTCGAGCGTAAGCACATCGGGATTGGTCTGCTTGATCAGCTCGCGCGCGACGATCGGGTCCGGCGCCACGCCGACGACCTCCATATCCGGCTGCTGCCGGATGATCTCATTCATCACGCTGCGAATCAGCGCCGAATCATCAACAATCAGAACTTTAATTTTCATGACACATACTTTCCATTGCGGGCGCCACCCTTTGCGCAGGCATCTTGCCGGCCGTTGTGCAAAGTTAACCGAACAGCTCGATATCGCCAACCACCGGCGTCGTCTGGAGACGGCTTGCGTAATCCTGCTCGCGGTTGACCAGCGTATTGTTATTCAGTTGCTTGAGTTTTTTGACCAGCACTTTACCGGTCCGCGGAAAAAAATAAACCTTGCGCGGGTAGATATCATTCAGATCTTCCGCGACGACGCGGATATTCTCGGCACGCAGATAGTCGCGCACAAATTGCGCGTTGCGCTCACCGACATTGATCGCGACAAAGCCGCGCAGCACATTGCCGCCACCGAAGACCTTCGCCTCCAGGTTTTCCCGTCTTGCACCGGCCTTCAGGACATCGTTGATCAAGACCTCCATCGCATAGGTGCCGTAACGCATCGAGGCCGACACCGGGCTGTCGATGTCCCCGCCGCCATCCGGCAGCATGAAGTGATTCATGCCGCCGATGCCCGTCACCCGATCCCGGATGCAGGCGGAGACGCAGGACCCGAGCACCGTCACGATCATCATATCCTTGCAGGTGAAGTAGTACTCACCGGGAAGAATCTTGGCGGCGTCACAATCGAAGGTCCGATCATAGTAGACGTTCGTCGCAAACTGCTCTTCGATACCGTAGCTCATAGATTATTTCTCGACACGGCGCGCGACCATGCGATGCGCGGAGTGGGTCGGATCGAGCTCGTAGACCGTCTTGCCTCGCAATTTGAATGCATCGGACACATATAGAAAATTTTCGGAATGGCCGGCAAACAGCAATGCATCCGGCTTCATCAAAGGTGCAAACCGCGAAAGAATTTTACCTTGCGTAGGCTTGTCGAAATAGATCATGACATTCCGGCAGAAAATCGCATCGAAGGGACCTGAGATCGGCCAGTCGTCGGACAGCAGATTCAATTGCTTGAAGGTCACCATCTGTCGCAGTTCAGGACGCACTCTCACCAGCCCGTCCTGCTGCCCTTTGCCACGCAGGAAAAAACGCCTGGCGCGCTCCGGAGACATCTTGTCCAGCCTGTCCAATGCATAAACTCCGCTGGCAGCGGTATTGAGGACATTGGTGTCGATATCCGTTGCGATCACATGCGATTGCGACGCTGCCGGACCGAGCGCTTCGCACAAGGTCATCGCGATCGAATACGGCTCCTCGCCGGTCGAGCTTGCGGCACACCACACGGTGACAGGTTGCGGCCTAGCGCGGACGTGTTCGGCGAGTATCGGGAAGTGATGCGCTTCGCGAAAGAACGATGTCAGATTGGTCGTCAGCGCATTGGTGAACGCCTCCCATTCTTCGCTGTCCGGCCTGTTTTCCAGAGTATCGAGATAGAGCTCGAACGAGCGCACGCCCGTTGCGCGCAAGCGGCGGGCCAGGCGGCTGTACACCATCTCGTGCTTGCTGTCCGCGAGCGCGATACCGGCACGCTTGTAAATGAGGCCTCGTACCCGATTGAAGTCGCGAGTCGTAAACTCGAACTCCTTGACTGTATCCGGCTTGTTTGGTCGTACCGTAGTTGTCACGCCAGGCATCTTTCCGCTATTGATCTTGTCCAATTTCAAAATACTGTCGGCCCGCATCGACATCAAACCTATCCATGTGTGACGAGATCACGCTTCTTGCTGCTCGGTGCCGGCGCCTGTTTCGTCAACTTGTTCAAGGTCGCGGTTTCCGGCGCAACAGTGGATCGATAACCGACACGGAAGGCCCCCCAGTGCCGTCCGTTCACATAGATCGGCACCGACAAGTCATGCATCACCTCGCCCGTATCGCGCTTGTAGGTCTGCAGCATGAACGGTTTGGTGCTTGTGCCGCATCGTGCTCCGGTTCGGTCATTGAAGATCCGCTTGGTGCGGTTGTTCACTAGGTCGGTTTCGTAATCCCCGGTCAGAGGCTTGGAGAACCGCTTGTTGTGCGTCGGGAAGTAGCCATGATCATCCACCGCCCCGGCATAAGTCAATTGCGGCATCTCTTCAAGGATGCGTTCCTGGATCGCTGGCAGCACACGGTCGGTAAACGCATCGAACGCAGTCGTATGCTTGAGCGGATTGGTGTTCGGAATCGGTCTGTATGTGCGATCGAACAGCGCCATCTCGCTGATCTGGCCGCTTGCAATCGCCTCCTCAAACAACTTTCCGACCTCGCTTGCGCCATGCTCCGCGGCGATCCGTATGTTGTCATGCGCCGTCCGCGCATGGGAGTGCGACAGCACATCGAAAAGTCCTTCGCCGCGTTCCGACAGCATCATTGCGGAATTCGCGGCGCGCGGCAGCTCATCCTCGGTCGCCAGCATGCCGTCGCGGATGTGCGAGATTGCATCCGCGATCAGTTGGGTGGTTTCCACATGTTCCCGCGACGCGGCGGAAATCAGCAGGACTTCGTTTTCCGACATCCCTGCCGAGCGTTCGATGCTGCCGAGCAGAGTGTGGACCTTCTCGACATTCTGGGCGGCGTCCAGCACCTTGCCGGTCAAGGCCGTCATGCCAGCCGCGGCGCGCTCCGCCTCTTCATTGATCTCGCGCACCATCACGCCAATGTCGTCGGTTGCGGACTTGGTGCGTTGCGCCAGTTGCCGTACTTCGCCGGCCACGACGGCAAAGCCGCGACCATGCTCGCCGGCACGCGCTGCCTCGATCGCTGCATTCAAGGCAAGCAGATTGGTGCGTGCAGCAATCTCGTTGATCACTTCGGTTATCACATGGATGCGACGTGCCTTCTCCTGCAACACGCTCATCATTTGCGAGGCAGTTTGCGCGTCCTGACGGGCATGATTGATGCGCCGCAGTCCTTCGTCGACCTCGGCACGCCCGGCAACGCTTTCGTTACGCACATCGGCCGCCACCTTGGATGCCCGCTGCGCGTTGGCGGCGATCTGTTCGGTGGTTTGCGCGGTCTGGTCTGCCTTGCCGACGATATCTTCTGTCGTCTGCAAGTCCGTATCGACGCGCTTCTTGATCAAGTCGACGAAGTAGGAGGTTTCAGCCGCGCCGATCATGAAGTGGTCGACTTCCTGACCGATCTGTTCAACCACTTGCGCCAGTCCGCGAGTGTTATTCGGACAAGTTGCCAATGCGACAACGGCTGCCACGGCAGATGCAATGGCGGCCAGACCAATCGGGCCGATCGTTGTGGCTGCAACCCAGTTGAGCAAGGCCGCAAGCAAAGTGCCGGCAGCGAGCGCAACAAGGCCCGCCAGCACATAACGGAGTGATTTTCTATCAATTGTCTTCATTCGGCCTCCCAAGAATCCGATCCCGCCCAATCGCTGCGGAGACCCGCCGGCCGCAATTCGGCTAATCCACTTCTGTTATCGACGCCATGCCTGCCGAACTTAAGGCCGCACAACCCATATCGCAAGAAAACGCTGCCTCGATTATGCGCAGTCGCGACCGCGAACAAAGGGGGAAACAGAACATGATTACCGCGTCAATTGGCATAAAGAAAAGGCGCGCCGCAGCACGCCTCCGCTTTTCTCCTGAAAATCCGGCGCACACGAATCGCCCCTTTGCCGGAGCTCAGAACTCCTCCCAATCGCCATCCGAGCTTGCACCCACCTTTGCCTTTGCGATTGCCTTTGGCGCGGCCGGCAACTGTTTGGCGCGTTGCCTGGGCATGGCTTTGGCCGGCACGGCGCGCTGCGCAGCATGTGCGCTTGATTCAACAGGCGCAGGCTGTAGTGTGAAACCGCCGCCCTGCAACTTGAATACCGCCACCGCCTGCGCGAGGGTGACGGACTGCTGCTGCATGCTCTCGGCGGTCGCAGCCGCCTCTTCCACCAGCGCCGCATTCTGCTGCGTCATTTCATCCATCTGATTGATCGCCAGATTGACCTGCTCGATACCGGCGCTCTGCTCCTGGCTGGCAGCACTGATCTCGTTCATGATGTCGGCCACATGCTTGACCGAGGTCACGATCTCGTTCATCGTCTTGCCCGCCTCGTCCACCAGCTTGCTGCCAGCGTCCACCTTCTCGACCGAGTCGCTGATCAGCGCCTTGATCTCCTTGGCCGCACCGGCCGACCGTTGCGCCAGGTTGCGGACTTCCGCTGCCACCACCGCAAAGCCGCGCCCCTGCTCGCCCGCACGCGCCGCTTCCACCGCCGCGTTCAAGGCCAGGATGTTGGTCTGGAAGGCGATGCCGTCGATCACGCCGATGATGTCCACGATCTTGCGCGAACTGTCCTTGATCGCGCCCATCGTATCGACCACCTGTCCTACCACCCGACCGCCGCGCATGGCGACGTCCGACGCGGACACGACCAGCTGGTTGGCCTGGCGCGCATTCTCCGCGTTCTGCTTGACGGTCGAGGTCAGTTCCTCGATCGATGAAGCGGTTTCCTCCAGCGAGCTCGCCTGCGACTCGGTGCGCGACGACAGATCGGCATTGCCCTCGGCGATCTCCCGCGAAGCCACCCCTATGCTCTCGGTGCCGACGCGAACGTTGCCGACGATTTCGGCAAGACTGCCGTTCATCTGCCGCAATGCGTCAAAGAGCTGGCCGATTTCGTCCCTGCTCCTCTCGTCGATCTGCGAAGTGAGGTCGCCGGTGGCAACCCGGCTGGCAACGGCAACTGCCTGATTCAAGGGCACGGTGATGCTTTTCGTGATGACCCATGCGAATACGCCGCCGATGGCCAATGCCACCGCCAGGACCGAGAAGGACATGAGCACGAGCTGGTTATCGTCCGCAACCGAACCTTCGAGCACTTCCTTTGCGGCGACTTGTTGCAATCCGATCAGCTTGTCCATTTCCGCCACGGCCTGCTGGTTGAGCGGGTCAATCCGGCTCGCAATGGCCTTGGCAGCGCCTTCGCTATTGAATGCCAGCGCCTGGCCAATCGCCTCCTTGAACGGTGCGGCGATCTCCTGGTCCAGGCGGGTAATCTCGGCAAGGATCTTCTTTTCGGAATCGGTAAGCCCGAGTGCCGTCAGCTTGTCGCGAGCTTCGGCATAGCGCTTGTTCTGCACCTTGACGCGCGCCTCTTCCTTTTGCATCGCAGCGACTTCGGACTGCAAGCCAATGTTGCGCATTGCGACGCCACCTTCGAGAACGGCGCTCTTCATCGTGGTGACGAGTTGTCCCTTGCTGGTCGACAGTTCCACCCCTTGAATGAGTTTTTGCTTGTTCTGCTTGGTGAGTGCATTCCCGACGAGCACCACCAGAATGAGGAGGGCCAGGACGACACCGAAACTCACCCCAAGTCGAGCGCCGATTCGCAAGCTACGCAGATTCATATTTTTCCCCACTTTCACAGCTTTCGATTGATGAATCGTGCTGAATAAACCAATTCAATAAACCCAGTTTCTGGATCGTCCAAATATATTACTCTCAAGAAATACGGCGAGCCATCCCTAATTCGACATCGAAGCTGAAAATTCCTCATGCTCAAACACACTGGGGCACTTGAACTGATGGACGTGCATCTCGATCATGATGGTGTCACACGGTCGAATGTTTGTAGCATGCCGCGAGAGCCATCCTGCGCCTTCAGAATTCCTCCCAATCGTCATCGCTTCCTGACGGCTTTCCCTTGCCCTTGGCGAGCGCCACCACGGCTGCGGGTTTGGCCGATTTTGCGGGATTGCCAGGCAAGGAGCGTTTCCCCGTCGCAGGAGCCGCGTTGGAAGCGTGCGACGCAAACTGCAGCGCCGGCTGACTCCCCGCTCCCAGCTTGAACACAGCAACCGCTTGTGCCAGCTTGACCGACTGATCCTCCATGCTTGCCGCAGCAGCCGCTGCCTCTTCCACCAGCGCAGCATTCTGCTGTGTCATTTCATCCATTTCGGCGATCGCGCGATTGATCTCCTCGATACCCGAGCTTTGCTCCTGGCTTGCGGCCGTAATCTCGCTCATGATGTCCGCCACGTGCTTCACCGAAGTCACGATCTCGTCCATCGTCTTGCCCGCCTCATCCACCAGCTTGCTGCCTGCGTCCACCTTCTCGACCGAATCGCTGATCAGCGCCTTGATCTCCTTGGCGGCACCGGCCGACCGTTGCGCCAGGTTGCGAACCTCCGCCGCCACCACCGCAAAGCCGCGTCCCTGCTCGCCCGCGCGCGCCGCTTCCACCGCCGCGTTCAAGGCCAGGATGTTGGTCTGGAAGGCGATGCCGTCGATCACGCCGATGATGTCCACGATCTTGCGCGAACTGTCCTTGATCGCGCCCATCGTATCGACCACCTGATCGACCACATTGCCGCCCTTGACCGCAAAGTCGGAGGCCGACACGACGAGCTGGTTGGCCTGGCGCGCATTCTCCGCGTTCTGCTTGACGGTCGAGGTCAGCTCCTCCATCGACGAAGCCGTTTCCTCCAGCGAACTCGCTTGCGATTCGGTACGTGACGACAGGTCGGTGTTGCCGGACGCGATCTCGCGCGACGCGACGGAAATGGTTTCCGTACTTTGCTTGATATGGTTGACCGTATTGACCAGATTGCCTTGCATGATTTTCAGCGAATTGACCAGCTTTCCCGCTTCGTCATTGCTCGTCACATCGATCTGCGCGGTCAGGTCGCCGCCGGCGATGGTGTCCGCGATTTGTGCAGCCTTGTGCAGCGGTGCGGTGATCGTGCGCGTGATGACCAGTGCAATGAACGCGCCGAGCGCAATGGTGAGAACACCAATGGCCAGCATCCCCATTTGCGTATTTTGATAATTCTGCTGCGACTCTTCGTAAGTCGCCTTCAGCGTCTTCTGCTGATAGTCCGCCAGCGCCATCAGGCTGGTGATCCACTTGTCGTGCAAAGGCAGGAAATCGCTCTTGAGCATGTTTGCGGCGTCGAAGAAATTTCCTGCGGCCGCGAGACCCTTGATCTTCTCCACCACTGGAAGTACAGCCTGTTTCTGCTCAATCGCCGGCGCCAGCACCGCTTTTGCGTCACTGCTGGTCGAATATTTTTTCAAGGTGTCTTCAGCCTTGGCGTAGCCCTCCATCAAGGCGACCAGATGTTTCATCTCGCGCTCGCCTTCCGTCGCGTCAGTCGGCGTGGCGATCTTGCGCAGCGCCAGAGCCACGCCCAATCCCGCTTCACGCATTTCCATTCCGCTCGTCAGGCTGCCGACTTTTTCGCTCACGATCACATCGGCGCTCGCATGCAATTCGCTCATTCGCCACAATCCGAGCACAAGCAGCGCAGTGGCGCACAAGAGCACCAGACCGAACCCGACAGCAAGGCGCGTGCCAATTTTGATATCGGAGAACTTGAACATGATGTGTTCCTTCTAATGGAAATGAATAAGTGAAATGATTGGGGAGTGCAACTTAAAACTCTTCCCATTCATCACCTGTTCCCGCCGGAACGACAGACGTTCTTGCACCCGGAGGCTGACTCGGTTTCAGCGCGACAGATTTGGAAGCGGTGGCCTGACGTACTGTGGGAGGCTTGCGCGATTCGCTTGTCGCATGTTGTTGCGGTGTCGACACCGCCGCCATCTGATCTGTATGGTTCAGTTTGAAAACAGCGACCGCCTGGGCCAGCGTCGCCGCCTGTGTCTGCATGCTATCTGCGGCCGCTGCAGCTTGTTCCACCAGCGCCGCATTCTGCTGCGTCATTTCATCCATCTGATTGATCGCCAGATTGACCTGCTCGATACCGGCGCTCTGCTCCTGGCTGGCAGCACTGATCTCGTTCATGATGTCGGCCACATGCTTGACCGAGGTCACGATCTCGTTCATCGTCTTGCCCGCCTCGTCCACCAGCTTGCTGCCA
This sequence comes from Herbaspirillum sp. ST 5-3, assembly GCF_004804275.1. Lineage (GTDB taxonomy): Bacteria > Pseudomonadota > Gammaproteobacteria > Burkholderiales > Burkholderiaceae_D > Noviherbaspirillum. The sequence continues at coordinate 181,538 of NZ_STGI01000003.1, read as the reverse complement.
GCGTCCACCTTCTCGACCGAGTCGCTGATCAGCGCCTTGATCTCCTTGGCCGCACCGGCCGACCGTTGCGCCAGGTTGCGGACTTCCGCTGCCACCACCGCAAAGCCGCGCCCCTGCTCGCCCGCACGCGCCGCTTCCACCGCCGCGTTCAAGGCCAGGATGTTGGTCTGGAAGGCGATGCCGTCGATCACGCCGATGATGTCCACGATCTTGCGCGAACTGTCCTTGATTGCGCCCATCGTCTCGACCACCTGATCGACCACACTGCCGCCGCGCATGGCGACGTCCGACGCGGACACGACCAACTGGTTGGCCTGGCGCGCATTCTCCGCGTTCTGCTTGACGGTCGAGGTCAGTTCCTCGATCGAGGAAGCGGTTTCCTCCAGTGAGCTCGCCTGCGACTCGGTGCGCGATGACAAGTCGGCATTGCCGGACGCGATTTCGCGCGATGCTACACCGATCGTCTCGGTGCCGCTGCGGACCTGCCCGACCGTATGCGACAGGCTGTCGTTCATGATCTTCAGCGCGGCGAGTAACTGGCCGGTCTCATCCCGCGAGGTGATTTCAATCTTTTGCGACAGATCGCCTTCCGATACCGCCTTGGCAAGCCGCACGGCCTCATTCAAGGGCACCGATATCGCCTTGATCAGCCACATGCCGATGAGCGCCGCAAGTCCTACGCCGACGAAAATCGCAAGAATGGAAATATTGCGGACGGTGAGGTAAGTGCTCTGCCCTTTTTCAAATGCGGTTTTCGCCTGATCGCGCTGCAGCTTGATCAGCGCGTCCAGGCTTTCCTGGAACGCTGAGTATTGCTGCGTCATCGGGCCGGCCTCCAGTTCCATCGCCTGCTGCACATTGGCGTTGCGCAAGGCCTCTACGGTGGGCTTCAATCCGTCAGTAACAAATTTCTGTCGAAGATCGCGAGTCTTTTCCGCGAGCTTCTTCTCATCAGGATCCAAGGTGCGGGAAGAGTACGCGTCCCACAGCTTGTTCACCTCGTCCATCCGCGCCATGACCGCATCCATTCGCTTGACGACAACCGCAGGATCGCCGTTCATTGACTCGGCGACCGACACGCGGTTGTCGCCGATCATTCGCGCCACCTGACTCAACTGTTGCGTTGGAACGAGCTGTTCCTCATACATCGTCTTCAACGAGCTGTTCGCACCGCTCAAACTCGTTATTCCGACAATCCCGCTGCCAATCAGCAAAAACGAAAGAAAGCTGATCACGAACACCAGTCGTGATTTGATAGTCAAGTTGCTAAGCATGGTCGCACCCTCAGTTTGTGGATCGGTTCACCGATACTTTGCCGATGACCCTGATTTGTCTCTTCCCATGTTCCGGAGCCGTTCTGTGCGGCTTCTTCCGAAACGGCTTGTTCTTATGCTGCGATCTTGTCAATCAATCCCATTTCCGCGCTCGACATCAGCTTGTCGATGTCGACCAGGATCAGCATGCGCTGATCAATCGTGCCCAGACCGATCAGGTAGTCGGTATTGAGCGCCGTGCCCATTTCAGGAGCGGGCTTGATCTGTTCCGGCGACAGCGTGGTCACATCCGACACGCTGTCGACGACCATCCCCACCACACGACCGGCGACGTTCAGGATGATTACTACCGTGAACTGGTCGTAGGTCGGCTCGCCGAGATGGAACTTGATGCGCATATCCACGATCGGCACGATAATGCCGCGCAGGTTCACCACGCCTTTGATGAAGTCGGGTGCATTGGCAATGCGGGTAACGGTTTCGTAACCGCGAATTTCCTGTACTTTCAGAATGTCGATGCCGTATTCCTCCTTGCCCAATGTGAAGGCAAGGAATTCACGGCCGGCGATATCACGATCGGTTTTTTCGCCGATTGCCTGAACGTTGTTTTGAACAGTTTGTGTCATGGCTGATTTCCTTATCAGGAGAAGATGGACTCGTCGGCGAGCTGTCGACTTGAACGCAACAAGGCTGCCACATCGATGATCAGGGCGACGCCGCCGTCGCCAAGAATGGTTGCGCCGGAAATGCCGGCCACCTTGCGGTAATTCGATTCAAGATTCTTCACGACGACCTGCTGCTGTCCAACCAGATCATCGACAAACAGGGCCGCCTTCTTCCCTTCCGATTCGAGGATCACGACGATACCCTGTGACGGGTCGGTAAAGCGTGGTTCGATGCCGAACATCTGATGCAAGGGAATGAGCGGCAGATACTCTCCGCGCACTTTCACCACCCGTCCCTGGCCGGTGATTTCCTTGACGTCGATCGGTGCCGGTTGCAGCGACTCGACCACATAGCCGAGCGGCAGAATGTAAATTTCCTCGCCAACCTTGATCGACATGCCGTCCAGGATCGCCAGCGTCAACGGCAGCGAGATCGAGATCGTCGTGCCGAAACCCTTCGCCGAGCGGATTTCGACAATCCCGCCCATGGCCGTGATATTGCGCTTGACCACATCCATGCCGACGCCGCGTCCCGACACATCGGTCACGATTTCCGCGGTTGAAAAACCCGGCGCGAAAATCAATTGCCAGACATCGGCGTCCGTCATTGAGTCCGACACCGCCATCCCTTGCGACTTGGCCTTGGCGAGAATTTTTTCACGGTTGAGGCCGCCGCCATCATCGGTCACTTCGATCACGATGTTGCCGCCCTGATGCCCCGCCGACAAGGACAACTTGCCGACTTCGCTCTTGCCTGCGGCCTTGCGCACGTCCGGCATTTCGATGCCGTGGTCGATGCTGTTGCGCACCAGGTGCGTGAGAGGATCGACGATGCGTTCGATCAAGCCCTTGTCCAGTTCGGTGGCCGCGCCATGGGTCACGAATTCGATGCGCTTGCCCAGCTTGGTCGCGAGATCGCGCACCATGCGCGGAAAACGCGAGAACACATAATCCATCGGGATCATGCGAATCGACATCACCGCTTCCTGCAAATCGCGTGTGTTGCGAGTGAGTTGACTGACGCTGTTGAGCAGGCGCTCATGCACCATCGGATCCAGCGATCCGGTGCGTTGCTCGATCATCGCCTGCGTGATCACAAGCTCACCCACCAGATTGATCAGCTGATCGACCTTCTCGATGCCGACCCGGATCGAAGTCGTCTCCTGGTTATGATGCGCACCCTTGTCGTCGCGCTTGGGCGCCGACTTCTTTTCCGGTGCTGGCATTGCCGCCGCCTCACGTGGCTCTGCCTGCGCGGCCGCGGCAGTTGTTTGCTCGACTCTGACGATGCCTTCTCTCGCATCTTTTATGGCCTGAGTCTCGAACGGCTGCTCAAAGAACCCGTAGCCCTGCTTCGCCTCCTGGGCCGCCTTGGCAGCAGCTGCAACGGCCGCAGAGTCCTCGGGCTGATGTTCCAAAGGCTCGAAGAAGCCATATCCCTGCGCTTCCTCCTGGGCAGCCTTCAGTTCCGCCGGCGTCATCGCGCGCGGCGCGGCCTCTTCGGAAATCTTCAAATCGTCGGGATCGAGGATGAATGAACAGATGGCGACGATATCCTCGACGCTGCTCGCAGTAACAAGGGTAAAGACCGTGTGTCCGCCGTCACCCGCCGCCCTGCTGATCTCGCCCAGCAAGCCCATCTCCGCGCCAAGTGCTTCGATATCCTTGTCCGGTACTTGCGGCAATTCGATTCGGAACTGGCGGGTACCAGCGTTCCGCGAGCCAGCCGACTTCTGCTCACCGCCGGACGGTTCGACGTCGAGCGCTGCCGCCGGCATCGCGTGCGGCACATCACCCTGCGACAATTCCTGCAGCATCATGCGCGCATCGCCCACGGCTTCCTGATCCACCGGGGTCTGAAAGCGATGGCCATCCAACTGCATCTTGAGAACATCCTTGGCGACGAGGAATGCATCGACATGCTCCGCCGAGAGCGCCATTTCTCCCTTGCGAATCTTGTCGAGCAAGGATTCCAGCACGTGTGTCACTTCGGTCAGATCCGTCAGGCCGAAGGTACCGGCACCACCCTTGATGGAATGCGCCGCGCGAAAGATCGCGTTCAAGTCCTCTTCGTCGGGCGATGCCACGTCGATCGCCAAGAGCAGCTTTTCCATTTCAGCGAGAAGTTCTTCGGTCTCATCAAAGAACACCTGGAAGAACTGGCTCATGTCAATGGTCATTATCGGACTCCATCATCTACACTTCATGTGATTCTGCAGTTGCGCATCGGCGATGCATCAGCCAATGACTTTCTTCACGACTTCCGTCAGGCGTTGCGGATCAAACGGCTTCACCAGCCAGCCGTTGGCGCCGGCCGCGCGGCCCTTGGATTTCATTTCGTCGCTGGATTCCGTTGTCAGCATCAGGATCGGCACCTTCTGATAGGTCGCTAGACCACGCAAGGACCGGATCAGGGTCAGGCCATCCATGCGCGGCATGTTCTGATCGGTCAGCACGAGATCGAAGACTTGCCCCTTCGCCTTGTCGAGGCCGTCCTGACCATCCACGGCCTCAGTCACCTGGTAGCCCGCCGCCCTCAAGCTGAATACAACCATTTGTCGTAGTGAACCAGAGTCGTCCACCGCCAGTATCGTTTTTGCCATCTTTGTAACTCCTGCTATTCTCGTTGGCGGGACGCACCCGCTTTCCTAAATTTTGTCGTGCTAAAACAGCTCGATATCGCCGCTCTCCATGTGGGTCTGGCAGACCGCCTTCCACAGCGCGCTTTCAAGTTTCAGGCTCTGCTCTTCAAGCACCTTGTTGATACTGTTGAGCGTGTCGATGATTTCTTCCGAATTGCCTTCCGTGATGCCGGAACTGCCGGATCCAATGCCGCCAAGGACCTCGCGCAGTCCGGTCACGCGTCGGACGGTACGTCCTATCAGCTGACTGGTCATGTCCTGGAATTGCAGTCCGGTGACGGCCGCGTTCACGTGCTGACCGATCTCTTTGTGCTTGGCCTTGAGTTTTTCGGCGATTTCGGGAGTCGGCTTTGCGCCTGAAAGCAGCAAGTCGATTGCTTCCTGCTGCGCCGTGATCGCCTCGTGGATTGCCATGAAACTGGCACCGAGTTTCTCGATCGCTTCGCCAAGCAGGAAACTCGTCTGCACAAGGTCTGTCTCGACCTCGGTCAGATGCTGCGTCCCGTGATCAGACAAGTTGGATAACAAGTGCCTGACTTGCGAGCCCAACAATTTTTCTCTTGTCATGAAATTATCCTGCCCCCATACCGCTAGTCGTCCAGACTACAGGTAACATCATTCAATGCGCGGCGGCCGCAGCGTTAACCAGTTCTTTCTTGGCTTGCGCTTCACTGGATACGTCTACCGTCCCACCGTCCTTGGATGCGGATTCTTCCGTCTTCTTGTTCATTACGATGATGCTGATCCGTCTGTTGATCGGGTTGAACGGATCGTTCTTGTCCGCAGGCACGGCCGATGACAAACCGACCACTCGCAGCACCTTTGTTTCATCCATGCCCCCCGCGATCAGTGCCCTGCGCGACGCATTCGCCCGATCTGCAGACAATTCCCAATTGCTGTAACCCTTCTCGCCATTGGCATACGGCTTTGCATCAGTATGGCCCGACAGGCTCACCCTGTTGGGCACGTCGTTCAACGCACGTCCTATCTCGACCAGAATCTCCCTGGTATAAGGTTGCAGCTCCGCGCTCGCGAGAGCGAACATAGGTCGATTCTGCTCGTCTACGATCTGTATACGCAAGCCCTCTGTTGTAATATCAATCAAGAGCTGCTTCTTGAACTGCCTGAGCGTGGGTCTTGCCTCGATCGCTTCCTCGATGCGTGCCTTCAGGCTTCGCAAGCGCGTCAGCTCCTGGCGCTCCAGCTCCTTCTCTGCATCGCGCAGGTGGGTTGCCTGCAAATTGTAGGTCTTCTTGATCTCGGGATCATCCGCTTTTCTGATCTGACCGTCCTTGCGCGTCAGATCCTTGCCACCGCCCTGCACGATGCTTGAACTGTCGCCGGCACCGCTGCCGCCGGACATCGCCACCTTCAAAGGTGTCTTGAAATATTCCGCGATCCCTTGCAGATCCCCCTTCGCCGTCGAGCCCATCAGCCACATCAGCAGGAAGAAGGCCATCATCGCAGTCACGAAATCCGCATACGCGATCTTCCAAGCGCCGCCGTGATGGCCGCCACCGGATTTATTGACCCGCTTTACGATGATGGGACGAAGCCCTTCGTCGGCCATGTTGTCTTCCGTTTCTGAGGTTCGTTCTTACTTGGACTTGGACTGTTTGATGTGTTCTTCCAGCTCCATGAACGACGGCCGTTCCGTCGAGAACAGCACCTTGCGGCCAAACTCGATGGCCAGCGCCGGCGCATAACCATTCAAGCTCGCCAACAATGTCACTTTGACACATTGGAACATCTTCGATGACTCGTGCAGCTTCTGCTCCAGCACGCTGGACAAGGGGCCGACGAAGCCATAGGAAAGCAGAATACCGAGGAAGGTGCCGACCAGCGCATGCGCGATCAGGATGCCGAGCTCCTGCGGCGGCAGGCCGACCGACTCCATCGTGTGCACCACGCCCATCACGGCGGCCACGATACCGAATGCCGGCATCGCGTCGCCCATCTTGGCAACCGTATGCACAGGGATCTCCCCCTCCGAATGATGCGTCTCGATTTCGTTGTCCATCAGATTCTCGATCTGGAACGCGTCCATGTTCCCGGAAACCATGAGCCGCAGGTAATCGGTCATGAATTCGATGATGTGATGGTCCGACAGAATGCCGGGGTACTTGCTGAAGATGGGGCTCTCTTCCGGCTTGTCGATGTCGCCCTCGATGGACATCAAGCCTTCCTTGCGGACCTTGGTGAGAATTTCGAACAACAAGGTCATCAGCTCCATGTAGAGCGCTTTGGTGTACTTGGAACCCTTGAGCGCCGTCGGCAATGCCTTGAGCGTGCCGCGGATCGCCTTGCCGTTGTTACCGACAAAAAAAGCGCCGACCGCCGCACCGCCGATCATCAGAAGTTCAACCGGCTGCAGCAGCGCAGCCAGATGCCCGCCGGCGATGACGAAGCCACCGAAAACGGAGCCAAGAACAATGAGATAACCAACAAGGACTAGCAAGGGTAAGTGCTCCGGTTGTTAGAAGAGGCTATTTCCTCAATTCAACATTCTGCCAATTCGCATTCAGGATAACAACCAGTAAATTTTTATAAAGGTCGAACAGGTATCCGAAAGACGCCTTTCATTTGGGGTTACGACCCGAAAGCGAGGAACTTGAGCAGAGACAAGCAGCGACGATGCGAAGCGCGTGCTCGACGCCCGTCAAAAGCGCCATCCGTACAAGGGAGCGGCATCCTTCGTTACGTGCTTGACGATGTGAGGCTCGACACCGGGGATGTCGAACTCGCAACTGAGCAGTAGCGAACCCGGACGCATCTCCGCGTTCGCCTTGCGCCACAGCGAAGGCATCGCCGCCGGAGACAAATAGGCAAACACGACGTCGAAGTCAGCCAAATCCAGCCGCTCGTAATCACCGCGAACGAATCGCGCGTTGCTGCGAGTGGTCACAGCACGCAATGCACTGACCAGCCAAGGCAGCGGCGCCACCTCGATACCCGTGAAAACGCTCTCCGGCCTCAGGGCCGACGTGTGCAGAACGAAGCCGCCAAACCCGCTGCCGATATCGATACAGCGTAAGGAGCGATCTCGTGGCAGCAAGGCGGAGACCGCCTCCCATATGGCCGGCGTGGATGGATAGTAAGGAACCTGCGTACGGAATGTCGTCCAGAACAAGCCGAGCAGCAGAATGAATGCGGTGAGAAATATCCACGCCGGCAAATGCATCGCATGCACGATGATTGCCGCCATCGGAAACAGCAGCTGAATCGGTGCCCACCATGCTGCCATGTCGCGCCAGCGTGTAATGCTTGCGGCAACCACGCCTTGCAGGATCGCGGCGGCACCTATGCTGAGTTGATTGTTTGTCAGCGTGGTCATGACGTACGCCATGACCAGCACCAAGGTGAAAGAGATTGCCTGGATCAGCAGCGCCTGAACGGCTGGAACGCTGCGAAATACCTTGGCGTTCGGCACACCCTGTTGCGGACGGCCGCCATCCATTATTGATCTTTTGATATCAAGCAGAAATCAAATCGACGATACGGCTGCAGAACCTGCGGCCTCGTCCCTTGCCTTCTTGGTTTTCCCGGCACGCGACGGCATATGGCACAGTCCGCACGTATAGTCGGCGTGGAGGTCGAGACGGTGCACGACAAAATCGCCACCGCACTTGTTGCAGCAGGCTGTCTCCAGCATTTTGCTTTCGAAGAAACGCACCAGGGTCCAGGCGCGCGTCAGCGACAAGACCGGCTCGCCGCTCGCATCAGGCTCCACCTGCTCAAGGTAGAGCTTGTAGGCCTTCATCACAGCCTCGATCCCCGAGATCTGCGCGTGCTCAACCAGGTATTTGTGGATATTGATGAAGAGTGAAGAATGGATGTTTGGCTGCCAGGTAATGAACCAGTCGGTCGAAAACGGCAGCATTCCTTTTGGCGGCGAAACTCCCTTGAGTTCCTTGTACAGCTTCAGCAACCGCTCCCGCGACAGGGAAGTTTCGGATTCAAGCAGCTGAAGGCGCGCGCCCAGATTGATGAGCTCGATCGCGAGCTGAATTTCCTGCGCTTCCGTGACTACGCTTTTCTTCGCCATGTTGTCCTCGCCTCGTCTCCAACACCTGCAATAAAACCGGTCAGGAAATTTCCTCGACCTGCTGGCCTGCCATCAGGATTGCCGCATGCGAATGCGCCAGCTCGCGGTCCTTGTTGTAATTCGTCAACATACCGAGAATTGCACCGTCATCGAAGCGAAACCGCGCCAGCATCATGTTGGTACCGGCGAGCTTCAGAATCTGGGCATTGTTCAGACCTTCGATCAAATCCGCGATTTCGCTGCTGATTCCCAGCCGGAAAATGGCTGTTGCTTTATCGGAACGAATCATTTGCTGCGCGAGCATCAAATAGCTCAAATTAGCATCACGAATTTCAGCCATCATGTCGTTCGTGTTCATTTTCATCTCCTTGCCCTATGGAAAATATTTCCTACTGGCATCCCAGTGAGATGAATTCTGAGCTTGAACTTGCTTGATGGAAATAGGCACTGCGCCGTATTTTCAGTCAGGCGCACGCGAACGCCACCTGTAGGCGTTTGTCTTACAAGCGCCAGGCAGCGTCGCATCCGCACTCTCGGAAAAGTGCGGAGATCGGCTCGTGGCGCGGCTTTCAAGGCGATCAGGGCGGATCGCTTCAGCCGTCCCGGCCGGGGAGCAAATTGTAAAAATTTGTTTTTCTTATATGCGTTCAGGATTGCAATAAGTGGCTTTCGCCGATTTATTTCAAACTATTCGTCATACCGCTGTGTTGTATAACGGCCGCATTTCGCCAAACTTTAGGGTTCGGCACAAAAATATTTGAAATATTTTTGCTCGCTTACCTGCTTTGAGGTTTATCGGATGCAAGAAGCCCAAACTTTAGGGTGGAGGGCAAATTTTTAAAACCACGGCCCACCATCAGCCTTCCCATTGTTTTTTTATTAATTTTGTTGGGAGCAAAGAGAATACTTGTCAGCTTGGCGCCTGCTCGACCTTGGCATGCGCCGCGGCATGAATCGCAAAGCGGGTATTGTGGCCGCGCCTGCCGGTCTCCGAGCAAGCCGTACTACACGCAAAGCCGCCCATTTATATCGATGGCAGTTGATGCGGCAGAAGAAATGGGATTGTGCACAGATCGCGCCCGCCATCCACTGAGCAGTGGCTCGACGTATCGGTGTGGCGCGACACCATAGCCCTTGACTGATCGAAGATCAATGCGATGTACGACGACAAACTCGCACATCGCTATCCCTGCAAATCATGGATCGGAGGAGCTCTATCGCCTAGGGCCGCCGGATTCTGCGGTGCTCGGGAGTGAAATGGCATGACATGGATATCATCACGCATGCCGTGAGATAAAAAAACAAAAAGCCCCGATCGGGGCTTCATGTTATCTGGCGGACGGAGGGATTCCTATGATGCCTTACAACCCGCATGGTTCCTAGACTAAGGCGAATATCGATTTCGTCATGGCCGCAAATATGGCCTTAAAACTTCGCATTGCGGGCCGTCCACAAAATGCGCCTGTAACCGAACCACACGCAATATTATTAGCAATTCAGATCTGGAGCCCGCTCTTCACTCAATCCGTATTTGGTCATTTTACATACCAAAATGACAACAGCGCCAGATCTTCGGCGCTATTCCCAATCGACAAAGCTGTAACAGCGCAAGCAGGTCTCTGCGAAATGCAAACTCATCGGGTTTGCCGGAGCGTCTGTACAACCACAGAAACGTCTTCAAGATGGTACGCCTTTTTTCTCGAAGAGAACTATATGAATTGGAGTGGGGTGAATCACGCGTTGTGTTGTCCAAGCAGCCGAATACTTCAGGGATATGCTGATTCGACCGCCCCAACAGTTATCGCTCTGCAATTTAATGGCGCAATGCGGAATGACTCGGCCTGTTATGCAGCCTTCGCCTTCCCCTGCGCACGTACGTTATAGGTGATGCTGGCCACGATCACCAATAAAATCAGGACCTGCGCCACAATTGTTTGCATCGACGGATAGATGCCCAGCACATCGATCCGCGGCATGGTGATCGGCGTGATCTGCAGGAAGCCGACCTTCTGCAGTGCAGCGACGCCCTTGCCCATCAGGACAACCGCCAGCACCCCGACCAAGGCGGAACTGAACGCGAAGAACTGGCTGATCGGCAGCCGCGCGGTGGAACGCAGCAGTATGGCCGCAATTGCGCTGAGAATCGCAATCCCTGAGCCAAGGCCGGCGAGCATGTATATGCCATTACCCTCTGTCCAGAGCGCTGCGTAGAACAGCACGGTTTCGAACACCTCACGGTAGACCGTGACGAACGATAGCAGGAACAACATCATCGCCGATTTCTTGTTCAGCGCTGATGACAGCTTTTGCTTTACATAGGCTTGCCAGCGCCCTGCCAGGCTCTTCTGGTGCATCCAGATGCCCACGCCCAGTAATACCATGGCGGCAAAGATGGCGGAAAAGCCTTCGGTCATCTCGCGGCTCGCACCGCTCAGGTCAACCAGGTAAGTCGCCACCGCCCAGGTCAACCCTCCTGCGGCCAGCGCGGCGACCCAACCCGCATGCACGTAAGGGAGTACGTCTTTGCGTTCGGCTTTCTTCAGGAACGCCAGCATCGCGACCACTACCAGCAATGCTTCCAGTCCCTCACGTAGCAGAATCGTCAGGGCACCGATGAAGGTGGACAATGGATCGTTCGAGCCACTCAGCGCGGACTGAGCCTCGGTCAGTAGCGTCTGCAGACGTTGTTCGATCTCGTGTGCCTTCTGGATCTGACCACTCGTCACCGCATTGCGATAGGTACCCATCGTTTTTTCGATATCCTCGAACAGCGTCTGATTCTTTGCCGCGAGCGCCGGCTCGACCGGTTCGAAACCGTCGAGATAGGCAGATAACGCCAGTTGCGATGCGACCGACGTGTCGCCCTTGTCCAGCGCCACCACACTTTCCTTCAGTTTGTCCTTGGCAATGAGGAGGCTGTCTGCGCTCGATGCATTCAATGCTTCCGGCGTACTCCGGAGATAGGCGACCAAACTACGAGCAGTATCGGCACCAGTGGTCTTGGCCAGCGCCGTTTCAGAGGTCTCGCTCAACTTGGCGAGCGTAGGCACGACCGCATGCAAGTCAGGGCGCGATGACCATAGCTTGGCGCCAGCCTGCCGGTCGCTATCCGAATACGACAGTGTCGACGCAAAATAAGCGATGGCCCAACGATCGCCCTCCGACAGTTGCGCAAAGCTTGCCATCGAAGTGCCCTCTACGCCGCGCGTAATAATCTGCTGCAGCGAGAACACGCTGCGCTCCTGCGCCCGCTCATGGTCAGCCAGCGCAATCGGCGGCGGGCTCAACTTGGCCGCCAACGGCCCATCGGCATGCCCGGAGACACCATGGCAAGACGCGCACTGGCTTTGATAAAGCTTCACCCCTTGCTGCAGGTCTGGCAGCTTGGTGGGTGACATTGGCACCGGATAGGCGGCTAGCAGTCCGGATGCTAGGTTGCGGGCCTGATCGCCGACGGTCGCCGGCGGGGCTTTCTCCGCAATCGCTGCACGCAATCCGGCTGCGCCTTTCAGCAACGCGGGCGTGGCGGGAGTTGCCGGCAGTTCGGCCAACTGCCGCTCGGCGGCGTGCGCGAATTCCTGCATCTCGGCGTATTCATCCTTGCTAGCCACCTTGCCGTCCTTGACTGCCTTGCCATAGTCGACGGCAAGGTAATCAAGCAGTTGCCAGATCTGTTTTGCCTTGTCTTGTGTACCGGCTTCATCGGCCTGGGCCGTCGAAACCGACGATATCAGACAGAAAAGTGCAATTAAGAAAAGTCGCAGCGCTTGCATAGGATTTTCACCAAAAGACGAGTGACCCGGCGGCCAAATGAGAATAATTATAGTTTAGATTTGAGCGGGGCGCGACAACGGCCATATATACGGGAGAACCGTCATTTAGTGTGTGCGTTATCCAGTTTTAACAGCCGCAGACCATTCATGACGACCAACAGGCTGGCGCCCATGTCGGCGAACACGGCCATCCAGAGCGTCGCCTCTCCGGCTAGCGCGAGCACCAGAAACACCGCCTTGATCGACAAAGCCAGTACGATGTTTTGCATCAGGACCGAACGCGCCTTGGCGCTGAGCCGTATGAAATCGGGAATCTTGCGCAGGTCGTCGTCCATCAGCGCCACATCGGCAGTTTCCAGCGCCGTGTCGGTGCCGGCCGCTCCCATTGCAAAGCCGATACTGGCCTTGGCCAATGCGGGCGCATCATTGATTCCATCGCCCGCCATCCCGACGTAACCGTGCGTGTGAATCAGCTGATTGATCGCCGCGAGCTTATCTTCCGGCAGCAGGTTGCCGCGGGCATCGGCGATGCCGGCCTTGTCAGCGATCGCCCGTGCAGTATGGTCGTTGTCACCCGTTAGCATCACTACCTCGACACCGAGTGCGCGAAGCCGCGCGACGGCATCAACGCTGGTCTCACGGATCGTATCTGCAACCGCGAGCACCATCAGCGGCGAGGCGACGGAACACAACACCACCACCGTTTTGCCCTGCTCTTCCAGGTTCTCCAGTGTGGCTTCCAGTTCAGGGCTGCATATCACCAGCTCATGTACCAATCGGTGATTCCCGAGATAGAACATTTCGCCATTGATCTTGCCCTTGATGCCGCGTCCAGTGATAGCCTGGAATTCGGTCACATCCGCCAGCGGCTGTGTACCGTTCTGTTCACGCCAGTGAGCGACGATGGCGCTCGACACTGGATGATCGGAACAGCTTGACAGGCTGGCCGCGTAGCGCAACAGCGTCCCTTCATTGCCCTCTTTAACCCTCAACACATCGGTAACACCCGGCTTGCCGACGGTGACAGTGCTAGTCTTGTCAAGCGCGATCGCCTTCAGCTTATGTCCCTGCTCCAGATAGACGCCGCCTTTGATGAGAATGCCGTGCCGTGCGGCGGCAGCCAGTCCGCTCACCACGGTCACCGGGGTGGAGATGACCAGTGCGCAGGGGCACGCGATCACCAGCAACACCAAGGCCTTGTAGAGCCAGGGCTGGAAAGCGGCACCCATCCACAATGGCGGGACTACCGCGACCAGTAACGCGAGGAGTACCACCGCGGGGATGTAGTAATGCGCGAACTGGTCGACAAATCGCTGCGTCGGTGCGCGATCCCCTTGGGCTTGCTGGACGCTCTTGATGATACGTGAGAGCGTGGAATTGCTTTGCAATGCGGTGACTGAATAGTCGAACGCGCCGCGCTCGTTGATCGTGCCGGCGAATACCGGATCGCCCGGTTGCTTGGGCACGGGCATGCTTTCACCAGTGATCGGCGCCTGATTGATGGTCGTCTGCCCTTCGGTCACTACCCCGTCGAGTGGGACGCGCTCGCCTGGCTTGACCCGGACAATTGCGCCCAACGACGCCTGCTTGGCAGGTATGTCGCGCCACTGACCATCGATCTGCACGGTGGCGGTTTCGGGCGACATCGCCATCAAGCCCTTGATCGCGTTTCGCGCGCGATCGAGCGACATCGCTTCGATGAGTTCAGCCAGCGCGAACAGGAAGATGACGACCGCCGCTTCCGGCCATTGCCCGATGATGGCCGCGCCGATCACCGCCAGCGACATCAAAAAATTCATGTTCAGCGAGAAGTGGCGCAGCGCAATCCATCCCTTCTTCATGGTGTCGAGGCCGCCGGTCAGGATCGCAATGAGTGCCAGTGCGATAACCGGCCACGATCCCTCCTGCCCGGTACTCCACGCCACAATTTCCGCGCTAATTGCCGTCAATCCCGAAATCGTCATCAGGATCCAGGTGCGGCGAGGAATGCGATGTTTGCCGGTCTCATCGCCTTCATCCACAAACTCGGGCGCCGCTCCAAGCGAGTCGGACTTAGTCACCGGCTCCATGCCGAGTGATTTAAGCGCACCCACGATCGGATCGACCGACGTCAGACGATGGCGCACGGTCAGCTCGCGCTCCATCAAATTGAATTGCATGTTCTCGATGCCATCCATGCCCTGTAGCCGGCTGCGAATCAGCTTTTCTTCGGTCGGACAATCCATTTTCTGAATTAGGAACACCGCTTCGGCGGCGCCCGGGCTGACTACCACGGGTGCAATCGGGGCCACACTAGCGGAACAACCCTTGTTGTCACAGCAACTCATGTAATTCTCCTGTGCATATCTTTCTCATATTGCACATTAGAGACCCTATAGCTACTATAGAGTCAAGCATTTGTTAAAAACGCAGGAAGGAGGCTTCATGCAAGCCGCATTGAAGATCGGCGAGTTATCCAAACTCACGGGATGTCAGGTCGAAACCATTCGGTTTTACGAACAGGAAGGACTCTTGCCCGAGCCGGCACGGTCGCAGAGTAACTACCGCCTGTATGGCGATGCGCATGTCGAGCGGTTGCAGTTCATCCGCCACTGCCGCTCGCTGGATATGACACTCGATGACGTGCGGACCCTGCTGCGGCTACGGGACGCACCTAATGAAAGCTGCGGCGAAGTGAATGCGATGCTGGACCGGCATATCGAGCAGGTGAGCCGCCGTATTGCAGAACTTAAGGCATTGCAGCAGCAGCTCAAGACATTGCGTCGCCAGTGCCAAACAGGACACGTGGTGAAGGACTGTGGCATTTTGCAGGGGCTCACCCATGCTGGCACCTGTCAGTCCGGTTGCCAGATGGCGCCGCGTTAACAAATGGTCCGTTGTCGCATCACGAGCCCCCTCTGAAAGGCAGAGGCGACGTCGATCGTGCCTGCTGTAGATACAGCGGTCTATTTCTGGACGGGACGTGGTGGCATCTGTCCCATCCAACGCTGATGCCACATCATGTGATCCATCATCGTCTGCTGGGCAGCCAGGTATTGGTCCGTCATGTACTGCCGTTGTTTCAACTGCTCCGGCGTCAGATTGGAATAATAGTCGCTCATCCCGCCCCACCCCATGTGTCCGCCCATCATTGGGCCACCCATCATGTGTCCCCCTCCCATCGGGCCTGAACCACAACAGCCCATCATTCCTGGCCCCCACATGCCGTGCATCATGCCCATGGTGTTTTGCATCGTTGACCAATGGTCGTCGAGCAAGCGTTGGCGTTCTTGCGGATTTTGAGTCTGCTGCAGCTTTGCCATCTGCTCCTGCATCTTCTTCATGTTTTCCTGCACCTGCGCCATCTGCTTGTCGAATTCGGCTGGGTTCGGTGCGGTTTGCTTTGCTTGTGCGCTGCTTGCCGCCGAAGGTGCTGTTTGCTGGGCAAACGCTATTGAGCTGGCAAGTGCCATGGCGACCACGATCATTGACTTCATTGCTTTCTCCTTCACGGTTATCTGCTCAAGCAACCTACTTTTCAGTTGTTGAACCAGTCTAAACACGTCATTAAAATATTGGCAACATCCTCATGCCCGTTGTACTCCTGCAGGCAGTCAGTCTCCACTGATTCGGGTCAAAATAGCCGCGGATTCCGTGCTGTATCTGAGTTACTTCTACGACATGCTCAGATGCCAACACGACGGCATGACCAGCGTCGTCGGCATCGAACGGGAGGGGCCTTTCCTTGATCAGCAACGGTAGTACATCATCGTCCGTAACACTACGTTAATGACATCAGATAGAAATGTTATTATCTCGGCCGTGAAAAAATTTCTCCTCATTTTCCTGTTGATGCTGTTGCCGTACCAGTTTAGCTGGGCTGCGGCAGCCGTATATTGTCAGCATGAAACCGAGCGGACAACGCAGCACTTTGGCCATCACAGCCACGCCCATGACGCGAAATCGGACACGGTGAAAGACTCAGGTAACCCGTTCAAAATCCACACCGATTGCGAATATTGTCATTTGGCGTGTCAGTCACCGTTCGTGGCGGAAGAGCATCCTATCGTCGTTCCTGACGGATTAATCTACTCGCAGACTCTGCCGGCACTGTCTTATTCTTCCCATATCCCGGACGGCCCTCGTCGGCCCGACTGGCGTCTCGTCGCTTAAGCCGACGAGACCATCTGTTGTTACTAACTTCTTAGCAATACTCCTCGGACGTCTCGTCGAAGTCTTTCCCTTCCATTAGGAGATTTCGATGTACAGGCTTTTGTTGCCACTGACGTTTGTGGCACTCGGCGTATCAAACGCCGTCGCGGAAAATGTTATTTCTTCATCAACCAATCGCACCATTGCGCTGCCGATGGCTGGCCGTCCAACCGGCGTGCAGGAGCCAGCGGTTCCGCTCACGCTGCATGCTGCGCTCTTATTCGCGTTGGAGGCGAACCCGGACTTGGCGGCCGCCCGCCATGAATTGCAAGCGGTCGACGCATCGGTCATGCAAGCCGGCGTACTCCCCAATCCTGCTCTGGAGTTCTCGGTTCAAGATACGCACCGCGAAACGCGCGAGACCACACTGCAATTCAACCAACCGATTGAACTGGGCGGCAAGCGTGCAGCCCGCATGCAAGCCGCGGAACACGGCCGCAACGCAGCGTCGGCCGAGTTGAATGCGAAACAAGCGGAAGTACGCGCGACCGTCATCAGTGCGTTTTTTGACGTCCTTGCGGCGCAGGAACGCATGCGTCTTGCGCAAACATCCACTGACCTGGCCCAACACGCGACCACGATCGCATCCAAACGCGTTGCTGCGGGCAAGGTGTCACCAGTGGAAGAAACCAAAGCGCGGGTGGCCGAATCGAGCGTGCGATTGGAACTCAATCAAGCGAAAGCGGAATTGGCGGCCGCACGCAAACGGCTCGCAGCAACCTGGAGTAATCCGACCCCGTTCTTTGATCGCGCCGAGGGCCAGCTTGAAACGCTGCCCGAACTGCCAGCCTTCACTGAATTGTCGGCCCGCCTTTCCACTGCTCCGGCTGTTGCGCGCGCGCGTAGCGAGGTCGATCGGCGCCAGGCGCTCGCCCAATTGGAGAGCAGCCGCCGCGTCCCTGATGTGACGGTCAGTCTCGGTGTCAAACGATCCGAAGAATTGGGACGCAACCAGGCGATTGTGGGTGTCTCCATTCCTCTTCCGCTGTTCGACAGCAATCACGGCAATGTCCTGGAATCCTTACGTCGGACGGAAAAAGCGCGCGATGAACTGTCTGCAACCGAGACCCGTCTCGATAGCGATCTCGCGCAAGCTTATGAACAGCTGAACCTGGCGCGCCAGGAGGCGGACGCATTGCAGAAGGAGATTGTGCCCGGCGCTCAAAGCGCCTACGACGCTGCGGCCAAGGGCTTCGAATTCGGCAAGTTCAGCTTTCTCGATGTGCTGGATGCGCAACGCACCCTATTACAGGCCAAATCCCAATACCTGCGCGCGCTGTCCGAAGCGCATCGCGCCGCCGCCGAGATCGATCGCCTTCTCGGTGAATCTTCGCACGCTACCAAGCAGTAAGAACCGATCATGAAAACCAATCTGAGTAAAAAGCAAACCATTTCCATCGCTGTCATTGTTGCCATCGGCGCCTTATTGGGCGGCCTGATCCTGGGCATGGAAAAATCCAAACCCGCAGGCGATGCGCATGAACATGGACACGCACATGAAGAAAAACATGCGGACCATCTCGATGAAAAAGACGGCGACAAGCACGGCCATAAGGATGAGCATGGGCACGATGGACACGATGATCGCCATGACAAAGAAAGTGCCAAGGGGCCGCATGGCGGCAGGATGCTCGAAGAAGACGATTTCGGAGTGGAAGTCCTGCTCACGGAAGAAGGCGGCGAACCGCGTTTCCGCGTCTATCTGTTCAAAGAGGACAAGCCCTTGCCCAGCAACGCCGCCAAGGTTTCCATCACATTGACACGCCCTGATGGCGAGAAGCAGGAAATCTCCTTTATCCCGGAAAAGGATTATTTGAAGAGCAAGGAGATCGTGGCAGAGCCTCACGTGTTTGAGGCAACGGTAGCGGCCCAAACCAGCAAAGAGCCATATCTGTTCACGTTTGCAGAACAGGAAGGGAAGATCGAACTGGCGGACGCACAGGTCAAAGCGGCCGGCGTCACGGTCCAGACCGCTGGGGCGGCGAAACTGAACAGCGCCGTCACCTTGCCCGGGGAGGTCCACTTTAACGAAGACCGGACTGCCCACGTCGTACCTCGGTTGGCCGGCGTGGTAGAAAAAGTCCACGCGAACCTGGGACAAAAGGTCAAAAAAGGCCAGGTACTGGCCGTCATTGCGAGCACTGGCTTGTCCGAGCAGCGCAGCGAGTCGCTCGCCGCGCAGAAGCGCCTGTCTCTGGCGAAGACCACCTACGAGCGCGAGAAAAAGCTATGGCAGGACAAGATCTCGGCTGAACAGGATTACCTGCAGGCCCGGCAGGCGATGCAGGAAGCGGAGATCGCGGTGCGCAATGCACAGCAAAAGCTGCGGGCATTAGGCGCCAATACCGGCACCTCGGGTTCGCTCACCAGCTACGAGGTGCGCGCGCCGTTCGATGGCACGGTGGTGGAAAAGCACCTATCCCTCGGCGAGGCCGTCAAGGAGGACGCCGATATCTTCACGATTTCCGATTTGTCGACGGTCTGGGCCGAAGTCGCGGTCCCTGCAAAGGACCTGAACGTCGTACGCGTCGGCGAGAAGGTTACGGTCAAGGCCACGGCATTCGACGCGAAAGCAACGGGAACGATCGCCTATGTCGGCTCATTGCTCGGCGAGCAGACACGTACCGCCAAGGCACGTGTCGTACTCGCCAATCCGCAGATGGCATGGCGCCCCGGTCTGTTCGTTAATGTGGAAATCGTCTCCAGCGAAGCGGATGTTCCCGTTGCTGTCTCGACCGAGGCAGTACACAACGTGAACGACAAGCCCACGATCTTTGTACGCGTGCCGGGAGGCTTTCTGCCGCAGCAGATCGCGCTGGGCCGCACCGATGGGAAACTGGTCGAAGTCGTCAAGGGGGTGAAGCCGGGCAGCCAGTATGCCGCGGCAGGCAGCTTCGTGATCAAGTCGGAACTGGGTAAAGCCAGTGCCGAACATACCCATTGATGCGGAAGGTAAATCACTATGTTTGAGCGCATCATACGTTTTGCCGTCGAACAGCGATGGCTGATACTTCTCGCGGTGCTCGGCATGGCAGCGGTCGGCGTGTTCAGCTATCAAAAGCTGCCGATCGATGCCGTACCGGATATCACCAATGTCCAGGTGCAGATCAATACCGCTGCCCCCGGTTACTCACCCCTGGAAACCGAGCAACGCATCACCTTCCCGCTCGAAACGGCCATGTCCGGTTTGCCCAATCTGGAGCAAACCCGGTCCCTGTCGCGCTACGGCCTGTCCCAGATCACCGTGATCTTCAAGGATGGCACCGATATTTATTTCGCGCGACAGTTGGTCAATGAGCGCATCCAGGAAGCCAAGGAGCGCTTGCCAGCCGGCGTGACGCCAGCCATGGGACCGATCTCGACCGGCCTGGGCGAAATCTACCTGTGGACAGTGGAAGCCAAAGAAGGTGCGAAGAAGCCGGACGGCTCGCCTTACACGCCGACCGACCTGCGCGAAATCCAGGACTGGATCATCAAGCCGCAACTGCGCAATGTGCCGGGCGTCACCGAGATCAACTCAATCGGCGGCTTTGCCAAGGAATATCAGGTCGCACCGATTCCGGAAAAGCTCGCCTCCTACGGCCTGACTTTGCAGGATATTGTGACGGCGCTGGATCGTAACAACAGCAACACCGGTGCCGGCTATATCGAGAAACGCGGCGAGCAGTTGCTGATCCGCGCACCCGGCCAAGTGCAGTCGATCGACGACATCCGCAACATTATTCTCGGCAATGTCCGAGGCGTACCGATCCGGATACGCGATGTCGGCGAAGTCGATATCGGCCGCGAACTGCGCACCGGCGCCGCCACCGAAAACGGGCGCGAAGTCGTGCTGGGCACGGTATTCATGCTGATCGGCCAGAACAGCCGCACCGTGTCGCAGGCGGTCGACAAGAAGATGGTGGAGATCAACCGCACGTTACCGGAAGGCGTACAGGCGGTGACCGTGTATGACCGCACGTCGCTGGTCGATAAAGCCATTGATACGGTAAAGAAGAACCTGCTGGAAGGCGCAGTGCTCGTCATCGTCATCCTGTTCCTCTTCCTGGGCAATATCCGTGCAGCCGTAATTACGGCCCTGGTTATCCCGCTGGCGATGCTCTTCACTTTCACCGGCATGGTGAGCTACAAGGTCAGCGCCAACCTGATGAGCCTGGGTGCGCTCGACTTCGGCATCATCATCGATGGCGCGGTCGTTATTGTGGAGAATTGCGTGCGACGGTTGGCCCATGCACAGGCACATCATCGCAGACCCTTGACGCTCACGGAGCGCTTCCATGAAGTGTTCGCCGCATCCAGGGAAGCCAGGCGGCCCCTGTTGTACGGGCAGTTGATCATCATGGTGGTGTACCTGCCGATCTTTGCGCTGACAGGCGTCGAAGGCCGCATGTTCCATCCGATGGCCTTCACGGTGGTAACGGCGCTATTGGGGGCGATGATCCTGTCCGTCACCTTTATCCCGGCGGCGGTGGCGCTTTTCATCGGCAACAAGGTCGCCGAAGCCGAAAACGCCCTGATGCAAAGTGCCAAGCGTTTTTATGCGCCAGTGCTGGATAAGGTGATGCTGAATAAGCCGGTAGTGCTGACCTTTGCCGCGGTCACGATCATCCTGTCCGCCCTGCTCGCCACCCGCATGGGCAGCGAGTTTGTGCCCAGCCTGAATGAAGGCGATTTTGCGATCCAGGCATTGCGCATTCCCGGCACCAGCCTGTCGCAATCGGTCGCCATGCAGCAGCAACTGGAGCGTACGCTGAAAGAGACGCATCCGGAAATCGACCGGGTATTTGCGCGCACCGGCACGGCCGAAATCGCTTCCGACCCGATGCCGCCGAATATTTCGGATGGCTACATCATGTTGAAACCGCATGACCAGTGGCCGGAACCGCGCAAAACCCGCGACGAACTGCTGGCGGCGGTACAGGAGACCGTTTCCAGGCTTCCGGGCAACAACTACGAATTTTCGCAGCCGATCCAGTTGCGATTCAACGAGTTGATTTCGGGTGTGCGCAGCGACGTGGCGGTGAAGCTGTTCGGTGACGACATGGAAGTGCTCAACGACACTGCTGCCAAGATCTCCGCTGTATTGGGCAAGGTCCCGGGCGCTGCGGAAGTCAAGGTCGAGCAAACCACGGGGTTGCCGATGTTGACGGTTCATATCGATCGCGACAAAACCTCCCGCTATGGCTTGAACGTCGCCGATGTGCAGGATGCCGTTGCGATTGCCGTGGGCGGGAAAGAAGCCGGCACCCTGTTCCAGGGCGACCGCCGTTTCGACATCATCGTTCGACTGCCCGATAGCCTGCGCAACGACCTGGAAGCCGTGAAGCGTCTGCCGCTGTCGCTGCCGCACGGACAAAACAACGATGGCCGGGCAACGTATATCCCGCTCGGTGAAGTGGCCAGTCTGGAACTCGCGCCCGGTCCGAATCAAATCAGCCGCGAAGATGGCAAGCGCCGTATCGTCATCAGCGCCAATGTCCGCGGACGCGATATCGGCTCCTTCGCAGCGGAAGCGGAACAGCAAATCCGGCAACTGGTAAAGATCCCGGCCGGTTACTGGACGACCTGGGGTGGTCAGTTCGAGCAACTGCAGTCGGCCACACAACGCCTGCAGATTGTGGTGCCGCTCGCGCTGCTGCTGGTCTTTACGTTGTTGTTCACGATGTTCGGGAATATCAAGGATGGTTTGCTGGTGTTTAGTGGCATTCCGTTTGCACTGACCGGCGGCATCGTTGCGCTCTGGTTGCGCGGTATCCCGCTGTCGATTTCCGCGGCGGTGGGTTTCATTGCGCTGTCCGGCGTTGCAGTGCTCAACGGCCTTGTGATGATTTCATTCATCCGTAACCTGCGTGAAGAAGGACGAACGCTGGACGCAGCCATTCGCGAAGGCGCATTGACCCGTCTGCGCCCGGTATTGATGACGGCCCTGGTCGCATCGTTGGGCTTCGTGCCGATGGCACTCGCCACCGGCACTGGCGCCGAAGTGCAGCGGCCGCTGGCAACCGTCGTCATCGGCGGCATTCTGTCGTCGACGGTCCTGACATTGCTGGTCCTGCCGATCTTGTATCGGCTTGCACATCGCCGCGACGAGGATTCCGATACGGCTCTGGGCAACGCCACAATGCCACCCGTTTTACAACGCAATGCCGTGCCCCATTCTGAAACTTCGTCGCTCCATTAACCTTCGAAAGGACATATCGATGAGCTTTACCAAAAAACTGCTGCTGACCGCTGCGACGGCGCTACTCCTGACCATGAATGCCGTCTATGCGCATGAAGCCAAACCGATGCATGGCGGCATCGTCACTGAAGTGAGCGAGGTTCAGTACGAACTGGTGGCAAAGCCGGATGTAATTACCTTGTATGTACGGGACGAGGACAAGCCGGTCGATGTGGCGGGAGGCTCTGCCACAGTGACTCTGCTGACCGGCAGCGAAAAGACGGATGTCAAACTCGTCCCGGCAGGCGGCAACAAGCTGGAAGCAAAAGGCAATTTCAAGCTCTCTCCCGGCACGAAGGTCGCGGCAAGCGTGACGGCCGCGGGAAAAACTCTGCAGAATGTAAAGTTCAAGCTGAAGTAACGAGATGGCCGCGCAACACGGCCATCATTTCCCGCTTGTCAGCCCCGTAGCGGCCCGCTATGGGGCGTCGCTGCGAACATATGTGACAACTTGCCACAGTACTGTTCGTTCATAAAAGCTGCGGCGAAAGCCATGCCGCCGGATGACGGCATCCACAGCCTTGCTTGAGTGTATATAGGTGCGGAAAGCACCGCCACGCAGACGGAGAAATACGTTCACCAGCCCGGCTCCTATCTTGGTGATCCACCGCTCGCGCGGATACACTAGCGCGTAGACATGCTTTGCTTTGGCTATCGACGCGTCAACGAGCGTTTCCATATCCGGATAGCAGCAAATCACGCGGTCGAGAGTGACAATGTCCGCTGGTGCCAATTCACTGGCCAATTCGACGAAATCTCCATGGTGGCAGATTAGACGCTTACGATGTCCACGGCGGTTCGCTTCCTCCTCGGCAACATGGAGGTATGCGACAGATGCCTCGACAAGGACCGCACTGGTCAGCCCAGACGCCAGAAGTTCATGTGGAATTGCGCCTATTCCGCCACCGATGTCGAGAAGCGTCTTGGCATGAGTTCCTGGCGGACCGATCACTCGAAGCAACAGTCGAGTCGAGAAGCGTGGCCCGTACTTGCGGTAGCGAAGAAGGTCGCGCTGCGCTATTCGCTGTGTGAAAAGGCTTTCCGCATCGACGCAATGACTACAACAACTCATTGGTTCAATCCTCCAGCGGCCACTCTCGAATTGGCATTGACTTGCCCCCATATTTACTTTGGCCAGATAGCAGCTCAACGATGCCACGGCGATCAAAAACAACAACCCGAGCAAGGGATACACGTGTGTTGTCACCCCGCAGCTACTTGGGAGATCCAACATTCTGCTTCTCGACTTCGATGGGATCTTGTTGCCCAGTGGCTGTCGGACAAGCACCCGCCCGTTCATGTTTTAGCCGCAGATCAATGCCCTTCCGCATAGAGCTTGAAGTTCCGCAGTCATTGCTCTAATTAGTAATCATCAATACCTCAGTGTAAATCGCAGACGCTGATGTGATCCACCGCGCTTCTTGGCTTTCCTAATCTCAGTTTCGGCAATTTGACGCTGTCCTTATAGCAGCCTACTTTCAACGTTGGACCATAAGCGAACGCTTTCCCTCACATTGATGGCGGAGGAGACCATGACATTAAGCCGAAGAGATTTTCTGAAAGTTACTGGCAGCGCCGCCGCAGGCGTTGGCATTACGGTCGGAAAAGCGACCCACGCTGAGGCACCACCGGCCGATGTCGGACGTGCCACCCTACCCTATGTGCCAAAGGTGATCGGACGTGCCGGACAAATGAAAAATAATGTCCCAGTCGCCTTCACGTTTCCCGATCCCTCATCCCCATGCGCAGTTCTCAAGATGGGTACACCGGTACCGGGCGGTGTCGGCCCCAATCAGGACATCGTCGCCTACAGCACGCAGTGCACGCATATGGGCTGCCCGGTGTCGTATGACCCTGCGGCGAAGACCTTTAAGTGCCCCTGCCATTTCAGCACTTTTGATCCCGAGAGATCCGGTCAGATGGTCTCCGGACAAGCCACGGAAAACCTGCCAGCCATCGTACTTGAATATAACGCCAAGGACGACACGGTAAGGGCAGTCGGTGTGGAAGGACTGATCTACGGACGCCAGTCCAACCTACTTTGAATGGAGGCGCACCATGAGTACCAGCAAAGACCGTGTCGCCCTGCCCCCAGTGGGGGCCCAAAAGACCAATATGACATGCCACTTCTGCATCGTGGGATGCGGCTATCACGTGTACAAATGGCCAGAAAACATGGAAGGAGGACGCGCCCCCGAGCAAAACGCGCTCGGGCTGGAGTTTCGCAAGCAACTCCCGCCACTGTCCATCGTGATGACGCCGGCTATGCAAAACACGGTTACCGACAAGGATGGCAAGCGCTCCAACATCATGATCGTGCCTGATAAGCAGTGTGTGGTGAATCAGGGGTTGTCGTCCACGCGCGGCGGACAAATGGCCAAGGTAATGTATAACCCCTCCGGCGTCGGAAAGGAACGGCTGCGCAGCCCGCGCGTTTATGTGGCCGACCAGTGGGTCGATACCAGTTGGGAGGACGCGCTCGCGTTGTATGCTGGACTGACAAAGAAAATTCTCGACAACGACGGACCGGCAGCACTGGCCTTCGATTGCTTCGATCACGGCGGCGCCGGCGGCGGATTCGAAAACACGTGGGCGACCGGCAAACTGATGTTCGATGCCCTCAAGACTCCGCTGGTACGGATCCATAACCGGCCTGCATACAACTCCGAATGCCATGCCACGCGTGACATGGGCATCAGCGAACTCAACAACAGTTACGAAGACGCCGAACTGGCCGACGTGATGATGGCGATCGGGTGTAATTCCTATGAAACGCAGACCAACTATTTCCTGGCGCACTGGATACCCAACCTGCAGGGAAAAACGATTGATAAAAAGAAACAGCGGTTTCCCGGTGAGAGCGTCGGTGCCGCAAAGATAATTTTTGTTGACCCTCGCCGTACTGACACCATGACCGTCTCAGAACAGGCGGCTGGCAAAGCCAATGTGCTGCACCTGGACATCGAGCCCGGTACCGATATCGCATTGTTCAACGGCCTGATGACGTATGTGGTGGATCAGGGGTGGCACGATAAGGAGTTCATCGCTGCCTATACCAAGGGGTTTGAGGCGGCGATAAAGACCAACCGCATGTCGCTAGAGGATACCAGCCGCATTACCGGTATCCCGGTGGACAAACTGAAGCAGGCGGCAGAGTGGGCGTACAAGCCCAAGCCTTCCGGGCATCGACCGCATACGATGCATGCCTATGAAAAGGGCATCATCTGGGGAAACGACAATTACGTGATCCAATCGGCATTGGTCGATCTGGTGCTGGCCACGCACAACGTCGGGCGCCGTGGCACCGGCGTCGTCCGCATGGGCGGACACCAGGAAGGTTATACCCGTCCCCACTATCCGGGTGAAGGCAAGACCTTTGTCGACCAAGAAATCATCAACGGCAAAGGCATGATGTACACCGCGTGGGGTGCCAATCCATTCCAGACCACGCTCAATGCACAACAGCATCGCGCGGTGATCCTGCGGCGCGCCAGCATCGTCAAGGATGCGATCGCAAAGACGCGCGGCGGCTCGACACCGCAAATGGTGGATGCGATATATGACGCGGTGAAAAACAAAGGCGGGCTGTTTCTCGTCAATATCAATCTCTATCCGACCACGCTCGCAGAGGCGGCGCACCTGATGCTGCCCGCAGCGCATCCGGGCGAGATGAATCTGACGTCGATGAATGGCGAACGCCGCATGCGCTTGTCTGAAAAATTCATGGACCCACCTGGATCGGCCAAGCCCGATTGCCTGATTGCTGCCGACATTGCCAATACGTTGAAGCGGATGTACCAGGTCGAAGGGAAGCAGAACATGGTGGCACGGTTCGCCGGCTTCGACTGGAAGACTGAAGAAGACGCCTTCAATGACGGCTTTCGGCGCGTGGGACAACCCGGCGTCGAACCGATCGACAGCCAAGGTGATAAAACCGGCCATCTCGTCACCTATGCAAGGTTGCGTGCGATGGGCAACAACGGCGTGCAGCTGCCGGCAAAGGACTACAAGGATGGCAAGTTGTTAGGCACGGAAATGCTATACATGGACAACAAATTCGACACCAAGGATGGCAAGGCGGAATTCAAGCCGGCCACTTGGGCGGGGCTGCCGAAACCCGTGGCGGACCAGAAGGCAAAGTACCGATTCTGGATAAACAATGGCCGGATCAACGAAGTATGGCAGACCATGTATCACGACCAGTACAACGAGTTTGTCCGCGGGCGCGTTCCAATGGCGTACCTTGAGATGAACCCCGAAGATGCGCGCGCGTTGAATGTTGCGTCTGGCGACGTCGTGGAGGTATTTAACGATTATGGGTCAACCTACGCCTTGGCATACCTGGAGCCGCAAATCAAGCGCAACCAGACGTTCATGCAGTTCGGGCACTATAACGGGGTCATGGGCAACGTGACCACGTCCTGGGTGGACCGCAACGTGGTGCCCTATTACAAGGGAACCTGGGCCAACATTCGTCGGATCGGCCCCGTGCAAGACTTCAGGGAGACGGTTAGTTTCAAGAGCAGACGGTTTCTATCGACATAATCGACATCGGGGGGGCGCTGACTGGCGCAAGCCATACCTGCCCCCTCCACCAGCCCTATATGTTCTGATTGGCCGCGCCGGCGACGCAACTACCGCGTCAACGTCGGTCTGGGCTTCTGAGGTGATGCGGGCAAGTTCGCTTCAGCCTCCATCGTTTTCAACAATTCGTAATACGCTTTATCGTCGGCCGCCTTGGTCTCTTGCGGCAAGGATGGCCATACCGATGAAGGAGGTTCGTTGAGCGATCGCGCGATAGCGCAGCGCACCTGGCGAGTTCCTCGACCTGAGAATGCGCTCGACAGCATCACCGGTGCGTCGGGCGCGATCAATCCAATGCAAGCCGCCAGCTGCCTATTGGACAAGTTGCCGAATTTTTCGATGAGGCGGTATTTCACCGGTCCGTATTTCCTCATCATTGCCGGACGCATTGCTCGTGCGGATGAAACCGGCGTGGTTGGCGCGGGAATCGGCTTTCCTGTATTGACTGCGTTAAAGATCCATTCCTCGATCGCCTGTTCGGCACGCTGGAGTGCTTCGGCATAGCTTTGCCCTTTTCCACGACAGCCCGCCAGCTCCGGCACGTTGGCGACATAGATAACGCCATCGTGATAGAGATGAATGTGGTAGCGCGGCTGCATCGCAGGAGTTAGACAATTTCATCGAGGAGAGGGGCGGCACGGTCCCCTTTAGCAACACAGGTCCGTGAAAATTTCACGGCAAAGGTGCTTCCCTGATCAGGTACCGAGTGAACCGCCAACACGGCGTCATGGCGCAATAAGACATGCTTAACAATGGCCAAACCCAGCCCTGTGCCCTTCGTTTCCCGGGAACGGCTCTTGTCGACACGATAGAAGCGCTCGGTCAGACGGGAAATGTGTTCGGGCCGAATGCCTATCCCATTGTCTTGAACAGAGAACTGCGGTCCTTTTTCCGTGTCTTTCCAAATCAGTTGAATGACGCCGCCTGCAGCCGTGTACCGTACAGCGTTAGAAACAAGGTTACTGAATGCACTGTGTAATTCGTCCCGACTTCCCTGGATATCCGGCCCGTCGAACGTCAGACCGATCTCATGTCTGCCGGCGGATAGTGCGTGCGCTTCCTGCAATACCTGGTCAAGCAGACTCCACATATTGACCGGCTCACGTCGGACTGGATAATCGATCGACTCGAGCCGCGTCAAGGCCAGCATATCGTCAATCAGATTCTGCATGCGCAGGCCTTGCTCCCGCATCAGCTTGAGATGATCGAGCCTTGTCTGTGCTGCGAGATTGGGCTGGTTCGCCGCGATTTCGAGAAAGCCGTTAATAACGGTCAGCGGTGTGCGCAGCTCGTGCGATGCATTCGCGACAAAATCACGCCGCATCATCTCGATCCGTTCCGCATCGGTCACATCGTGGGTGACGAGAATCTGGCGGCGATTTTCAAACGGAATGATTTGCACGATCAACTTGCGCTCGCGCAGAGAAAGCGTCAGCGGCTGCTCATAGCGCCCGAGGATGATGTAATCCATGAACTCCGGGCTGCGGATCAGATTGGTTACGCGCATGCCCTTGTCACGATCGAGCTGCAGGCCGAGATGTTTTTCCGCCGCCGGATTGCACCACTCCAGGAACAGCACGTCGTCCATGATGACCACGCCATCCGGCAACAGACTCATCGCCTGCCGAAAGCGCGCCAGCCACTCGGTCAGTTCGGCCTGGTTTTTTTCGTCGTCGCGGCGCAGTTTATAAAGGCGGGAAAAGATATCGGTCCAGGCGCCCCACCCGTCCGGCAGCCTGGCGCTGGCCGGATGATCCAGCCAGTCGGCAAGGCGATACAGGTAATGCAGTTGCATAACCAACGCAATGCCCATGCCGATCAATCCCGTCGCAAGGCCTGCGATTGAGCCAAAAAAGTACCAGACAATTCCGGCGCCGATCAACAGCAGCGACAGACGCAAGCCGGCCGGAACCCAGAATAGCAACTGTGGATTCATGAATGAAATTATTTCTCGGACAACATGTATCCTACACTACGGACGGTCTTGATCAGAGTCTCTGCTTCCTTGAGCGCCTTGCGCAGTCGCAGCACATGTACGTCCACCGTACGCTCTTCAATCGCCACGTGATCGCCCCACACCTTGTCCAGCAGCTGGCTGCGCGAAAACACTCGCTCCGGATGCGCGAGGAAGAACTTCAGCAGCTTGAATTCAGCATGGCCGATATCGATCTTCTGGCCATGCAACATGACCGTGCAGCTGGCCGGATCCAGCGCGACTGCACCGACGGTCATCAGGCTCTGCGCATGCTCCGGGCTCTTACGGCGGAGCAGCGCCTTGATGCGCGCAGTCAATTCGCGCGGCGAAAAAGGCTTGGTGATGTAATCGTCGGCGCCGTTATCGAGGCCGGCGATCTTGTCCTCCTCCATGCTTTTCGCCGTCAGCATGATGACCGGCAGTTCCTGCATCTGACGATCGGCGCGAATGCGCGACAGCAGGCGCAGGCCGCTCTGGTCCGGCAGCATCCAGTCGAGCAGAATCAGTTGTGGCGAGCGGCGCTGGATGAACTCCCATGCCTCGCCAGCGCTGCCGACGGTAAACGTATTCCAGCCCGCTTCCTGCAGCGAAAAGGTCACCAGTTCGGCAATCGACGGTTCGTCCTCAACGACCAGGATCGTAGTTTTGTCGACTGCCATGATCACACCGAACTATCCAGCTTGGTGTACACGTAATCGGTGTGGCGAATGTCCTTGCCTTCGACGACGTAAATCACATATTCGGCAATGTTCTTCGCATGGTCGCCGATGCGTTCGATCGCCTTGGCCACCCACAG
Source organism: Herbaspirillum sp. ST 5-3 (assembly GCF_004804275.1). Classification (GTDB taxonomy): domain Bacteria; phylum Pseudomonadota; class Gammaproteobacteria; order Burkholderiales; family Burkholderiaceae_D; genus Noviherbaspirillum. Next base: position 151,373 of record NZ_STGI01000003.1, on the reverse strand, counting down.
CGTATCGAGTGCAACCGAAATCGTACGTGGATCTTCCATCATGAAGGTGATCATCGTGCGTAGGATGGCGCCGAATTCGTGGTCGATGGTAACGTCCTGCGCAATGATCTTGGCTGCCTGCTTTTCATCCAGCCGGGCAAAAGCATCCAGTGCATCATGGAGCAGATTGGCGGTATTGGCCGCCATCACGCGGATCGACTCGTAGTGATTGAGCACGCCGACAGTGCCGCGCTCCTGCAGATTCTTGCCAGTCCGAGCAATCTTCGTCGCTTCGTCACCGACGCGTTCCAGATCAGTAATCACCTTCAGCGTTGCTATTACCGTACGCAGGTCATTCGCCGCCGGCTGACGCTTCACGATCAGGTGGCTGCACGCATCGTCCAGCGTGACTTCCAGACGGTTGACGTTCTCATCCGACCTGATAACCTGTTCCGCCTGCTCGATATTCCCAGTGCGAAAGCTCGCGATCGCGTCATTGAACTGACTCTCCACCAATCCGCCCATCAGTAACACTTTGGAGCGGATCGTTTCGAGATCCATATCGTATTGCTTTGAAGAGTGGTCACCTGGCATGCAAGGGCTCCTTGTATTCAGTAGTAGACGGCCGTATCGTGGAAACTATCCAAAACGGCCGGTAATGTAGTCCTGCGTTTCCTTCTTTACGGGATTCATGAAAATCTGATCGGTCTCGCCAAACTCCACGAGCTCGCCCAGGTACATATACGCCGTATAGTCGGAACAACGCGCTGCCTGTTGCATGTTATGGGTCACGATGGTGATCGTGTAATCCTCTTTCAGTTCACTGATCAGTTCTTCGATCTTGGCGGTCGAAATCGGATCGAGCGCCGAGGTCGGCTCGTCCAGCAGCAGAACGTCCGGTTTGACTGCAATGCCGCGCGCGATACACAGGCGCTGCTGCTGACCACCGGACAGCGACAAGCCGCTCTTGTTGAGCTTGTCCTTCACTTCGCTCCATAGGGCTGCCTTCTTCAGCGCACCTTCGACACGTTCATCCATTTCACCCTTGGACAGGTTTTCATACAGACGCACGCCAAACGCGATGTTGTCATACACCGACATCGGGAACGGGGTCGGCTTCTGGAACACCATGCCGACTTTGGCACGCAGCATATTCAAGTCCTGACCCGGATCGAGAATATTGTGGCCGTGGTACATGATCCGGCCTTCGGCACGCTGGCCGGGATACAGGTCGTACATACGGTTGAGCGTGCGCAGCAGGGTCGACTTGCCGCAGCCGGACGGACCGATGAAGGCCGTCACCTTTTTCTCATGGATATTCAGGTTGATGTTCTTTAATCCCTGAAAACTTCCGTAGAAAAAATTCAGGTTTGAGATTTGCAGCGTGGTCTTCTCGGCCTTCTGCATGGGTTGGATGCCTCGATCATTCATATTACTTCGGAACCTTCTGGCTAAATAGTGTGCGTGACAGAATATTCAGACCCAGCACGCTGAAGGTGATCAGCAGCGCACCGCCCCATGCCAGTTCCCGCCAATTGTCGTACGGGCTCATCGCAAATTGGAATATCACGACCGGCAGGTTCGCAAGCGGCGCGTTCATGTCGGAGCTAAAAAACTGGTTGTTCAAAGCAGTAAACAGCAGCGGTGCCGTTTCACCGGAAATGCGTGCGATTGCGAGCAGCACGCCGGTCACGACACCCGCCTTGACCGCACGCAGGCGCACCATCATCGCCACCTTCCAGCGCGGCGCGCCAAGCGAGAACGCCGCTTCCAGCAACCCGCTCGGCACGAGTTTGAGCATGTTGTCGGTAGTGCGGACAACGACTGGAATTGCAATCAACGAAATCGCGAAGGTGCCGGCCCAGCCCGAGAAATGCTTCACGTTCGCGACATAGATTGCATAGACGAACAAGCCGATCACAATCGACGGCGCCGACAGCATGATATCGGTAACGAAGCGTGTAACCTGTGCCAGCCAGCTCTCCTCGCCATATTCGGCAAGATAGATGCCGGCCAAAATGCCAATCGGCGTACTGATCGCCGTTGCCGCCCCCACCATCATCAGGCTGCCGACAATGGCGTTCACCAGGCCGCCGCCGTCACTGCCCGGTGCGGGCGTGGTTTCAGTGAACATCACCCAGCTCAGGGCGCCAAAGCCCTTGATCAGCAGGGTAAACAAGATCCACATGAGGAAGAACAGGCCGGTGGCCATTGCGAGGATGGACAGACTAATGCCTAAGCGGTGCACCCACAGGCGCTTGCGATAAACAGGATTCACGACTTTTTTCCTTCCCGGCGAGCCAGGCTCAGCAACATCAGTTTTGCGCCAGACAATACGATGAAGGTAATAACAAAAAGAATCAGGCCGAGAGCAAACAGCGACGACATATGCAGCGTCGATTCCGCTTCCGCAAATTCGTTGGCCAGGGTCGACGCGATGCTATTCCCTGCCGAGAAAAGCGACCACGACAGCTTATGTGCATTGCCGATCACGAAAGTCACCGCCATGGTTTCGCCGAGCGCGCGACCGAGGCCGAGCATCACGCCGCCAACCACGCCGGTCTTGGTATATGGCAGCACGATCTTGCGCACCACTTCCCATTTGGTACAGCCTAGGCCGTAGGCCGATTCCTTCAGCACCGGCGGGACAATCTCGAACACGTCGCGCATGACGGATGAAATGAAGGGAATAATCATCACGGCCAAGATGAGTCCTGCCGCGAGAATACTGATACCCATGATCGGGCCGCCAAACAGATTGCCGAGTACCGGCAATTTACCCAATGTCTGATGCAACGCCGGCTGTACGTAATCAGCAAACAGCGGCGCGAAAATGAACAGTCCCCACATGCCATAGATAATGCTGGGCACGCCAGCCAGCAGTTCCACCGCGGTGCCAAGCGGCCGACGCAGCTTCGCTGGGCATATTTCGGTAAGAAACAGGGCGATGCCAAAACTGATCGGGAACGCGATCGCCAAGGCGATGGATGCGGTCACAACAGTGCCCACAATCGCGATCATTGCGCCGTATTGGTCGTTGACCGGATCCCACTCTACCGTCGTAATGAAGGCCGGTCCAAACTCCTTCAGCGCAGGTAAGGCGCCGATAATCAACGAGATGATGATCCCAACCAATACCAACAAGACGCTTAACGCGAAAATCAATGTCAGCTTATGGAAGATGAAATCTTGCAAACGCTGCTTGCGCATGATGGCGATCATCGCCTTGGCAGAGATATCGGATTCCATCGCCTTGCTTTCGGCAGTTGCAAGAGATGTCATCATGGGAGCTGATTTAGCATTCATAGAGCGGAAATTGCGATCGGGCATAACGCGCCGAGCGCCGCTGTCATCTGTGGATGGCATGTCGGAGCTCGGCAGCTAAGGAGAAACGAAGGTTTCCGTCAGCGTCGATTACCAGATTGATTTGCCGGCTGCGTCTTTCAGTTGTCCTTTCCACGCATCGGACACCGACTTGGTTACCGCGCCAGGCAGCGCCACGTACTCAAGTTCGGTCGCAAGATCGCCACCATTCTTGAATGCCCAGTCGAAGAACTTCAGGACTTCCTTGCCTTTGGCTGCGTCTGCCTGAACCTTGTGCATGATGACAAACACCGCGCCGGTGATCGGCCAGCTGCTCTTGCCAGCCTGTTCCGTCAAGACAATCGCGAAACCCGGGGTCTTCGACCATTCTGCACCGGCCGATGCCGCCTTGAAGCTCTCGTCGTCCGGCTGGACGAACTGGCCGTCCTTGTTCTTCACCTGGGTGTGGCTCATCTTGTTTTTCTTGGCATATGCGTATTCCACGTAGCCGATCGAATTCTTGATGCGTTGAACGTTAGCGGCGACGCCTTCGTTGCCCTTGCCACCCACGCCGACCGGCCACTTCACTGCAGTGTTTGCCCCTACCGTGGTCTTAAATTCAGGATTGACCTTGGACAGGTAGTCCGTCCACAGGAAAGTCGTACCGGAACCGTCCGCGCGGTGCACGACGGTGATGTCTTCTGCCGGCAGCTTGACACCCGGATTCAGGGACGCGATTTCCGGCGCATTCCACTTGGTAATCTTGCCGAGATAGATCTTGGCCAAGACATCACCGGTGAATTTCATTTGACCAGGCGTTACACCGTCGAGGTTAACAACCGGAACGACGCCACCAATTACTGTAGGAAATTGCATCAGGCCTTCGGCTTCCATTTCTTCGAACTTCAGAGGCATGTCGGACGCGCCGAAATCGACGGTTTTTGCCTTGATCTGCTTAATGCCGCCTCCGGAACCGATCGACTGATAGTTCAGGCTCGTGCCTGAGGACTTCTTGTACACTTCGGCCCATTTCGCAAACATCGGATAGGCAAAGGTAGAACCCGCTCCAGTAATCGTCGTATCGGCCGCGTGTGCACTCGACAAAGCGGCAGCAGCAAATGAAAGGACGCCAAGGGCTTTGATAAGTCGGTTGAAATACATATGTGCTCCCAGGTTAATTTAACAACGCGATGCATACCTTAGCGCCTCAATGTGACACCTATATGACAACGTGTCATAAATTTCATAAAAGCAAATTTCTTGCTTCCTTGTCATCTGGTTGGGATTAGTCCAGATAACCGCTGCCCCAAAGCGCGAAGAAGGCCAGCAGGGTCGCCATCCAGACATAGACAGTGACATTCTCGATCACCCGGCGCTTAACATAGTGATACTTCATGCGAGCTCCGCTTTTCCAAGCATTCAATATTTCCATAATTATGGAATAGCAGAACACATAATGCAACGATCTACCGATCAACGGCAGCAGGCGGCTGTCCGCACCTTTGTCGATTGCGGCTGAACGGCATCACGCCCGCATCCGGTATTGCCCTTGGCTTTCTCGCTGACGCCGAATACGCGCCCCCGAAGACAAAGCGGTTCCTGCGGCGCGTAAATTAACCGAATGATTTCCAAGCACGTGTATACCTGATGAACCAGTCGGACAGCACGACCATTTACCCGTTCTTTTAGAAAAGCCCATGCGTTCGGCGCCGCTTTTCAAAGAATGAAACCGGACACTTGAATTCACAGCCCGCGCCCATATTTCTACACTTGCAGTTTCTATTTACAAGGATCCGTGGCAATGCAGTCAAGCGAGAAAGTCGACATCTCACGCATACTAATTCATCCTTCGGATGGTTCTGCTTCGAGCGCCAGAGTGACATCGATCGAGGCTGCTAACTCGGTGCTACAAAACTGGGCACATGACGCTTCCGGCATGTGCCAGAATGAATGCGAAGTAGAGATCATTTTTGAAGACGGGTTACGCTACTCGGGACACTATCCGCTAACAAAGCACGAGAAGCGTGTATCACTGAGTCGCCATGTTCGTCGCCAGCTAACCGCATTGGCTAAAACCGCATGCATCAAGAGAGGTCAAGCACCGGCCAACGAGCCGATCCTCAGCCCGAATGAAGCAGATCCGGCAGAATGCGCCAAGACGGTACTTGAACATTACAACATTTAGCGGGCAGGTGTTATCGGGCCGGGCTTACTGAAAGTTTCCGTCGACTATTTGTTGCTAATACCGGTCTTCCAACTCGATAGCTGCAGCAACTGGCGCCTCATTTCCATGACTCGTTGGAATGTCGCTCAATTTGCTGACGGTCATACCATCCTTACCATCGCAGTCGTTCTCCTCCCGTTTCGCATTGTCCGATGCGGCATTAATCCTGCGCTGCAGGCCGTTCTTGAAATTCCGCGCAGTGCCGGCAATCTGGCGCACCGCCCTCTTGAGCTGCGCCTTGCGACGATCCGGTTCACGTATCAATCACATCGTCGATCGCCGGCGTTTCCAGCATCGGCATCAGATGATCCACCTTGGAGAGCAATTCCAGTTAGCACCGCCCGAATTTGGAAATGACCTTCACCTCCAGGGTCAACGGCTCCGTGTCATAGCTCGCCAGGCTGGTAATACCATGCGCGACACATAGAGCTTCGGCGCCTTCGATCGCCTTGTTCACGTCTGCGGACAGCTTTGCGATCTGTTGCTGCAAATCGGCTTCCACTTTCTCGACCATTTCATGCGAGAGCTTGGTGCGCGCCGTCACCGAAAGGAAAAGGGCTTGTCCAATTCTTTTGCTGCTTTCTTTGCGCTTTCCACCGTTTCGTTTAAGCCTTCCGATGTCGCGGAAACAGATACTTTCCCTTCTGCAAGCGCAAGCAAACCCTTACCTGAGCCAACTGGCAAAAATTTGGTCTCTATGCCGACTGCCGATTGCAGCGCTGAAGCGGCGGGCTCGAATAACTGCTTTTGAACGGTAGTGGAACCGGATACTTCGAGCGCGGCAGCCGATGCGATGGCCGGCACCAGACTGACGATGGCGAGCAAATTGAAAGCGCGGTGTACGAGCTTCATGAGAATATCTCCAGGGGAATTAGCGAAACGAAGAATAATGATCAGGCGAGGCAGCGCGGGCGGTATCGAGGCAAATTTGACGATTCAATGCGATCAATGCAGCGTGCTTCAAAGTCAGAAATATAACGGAAGACCATTTTATGCACATGGTTATTGCATCGCAATAAATCCACCAACAAACGCGGCTCGAGTTGCAAAACCCTTGACGTAAAGTAAGTCGACGCTGCCTATCGCGTCGATTTACGAACTGAGAAAATGTGCGGAATGAATTCCGCAATACAGGAAGTTACTTGCAGCGGAGCAGCGGATAGTTTGAGATAGCAAACGTCTGGAACGCATCTTTTATGCCGTTTGTTATAACTCCCTGCGGCCATACAAGGTGTGCGACAAAGTTAATTAGGAATCTTGTGGTGCTGCGCTTCGCCGGATGCGCATTGTGTCGCAAACCGGCGCATGGACCTACCCCATGTCTCTGAGCGCATTCTGCAATGAGCGACGTTCAAGCTTCTCGAATGGCAAGCTCAAGAAAATGCGTATGCGGTTGGCAATCTCAACGTAGGTTTGATTGAACGCCTTGCGCCGCGCTTGATCATCTTCCACAGTCGTAGGGTCGAGGAATCCCCAATGCGCGCTGACTGGTTGACCAGGCCACGAAGGACAGGATTCGCCGGCAGCGTGATCACAAACGGTAAAAATAAAGTCCATCTTCGGCGCCTCCGGCCGCGTGAACTCTTCCCAGGATTTGCTGCGCAAGTGTGTAACGTCGTGATTCTGAATCCGCAGCACCTCGAGTGTCAGCGGATGAATCTCGCCGCCGGCACGGCTCCCCGCACTATGTGCTTGAAACCTTCCGGCTCCGAAATCATTCATGATGGCCTCGGCCATGATGCTGCGGGTCGCGTTGTGGGTGCAAATGAACAAGATGTTATGTATTTTGCTGTCCATATAGTCTCTCCTATCCGAGGGATTCCAATGCCGGGTACGTAATTGCCGTAAGTCACCAGCACATCAACATCACGATCACAAGTTCGCGGCTTTCAAGGTCAACACCGGACGCTTCAAATATTTTGGAATTGTCGAATTTTAGTGTGCGTTTATGACACGAAGATGACAAGCTGCCTTGAAGATCCTGTCGGAATTTAATCAAGCAGCCCGGATAAGAGTAACAACGCAAGTGCCAGCGCAGTGCCGATCCAGACATGAACAACATGGTTTTGAAGTACCCGCCGGCGAATAAAGTGATACTACATAAATCAAACTTTCGCGTGCATCAATCTCATATTTCCATTATTATCGAATCATAGAAATTCTCAACCGCTTTCGATTTATTTTTCTCCAATGAACACAAAGAATGCCATTTCCGCACTGGCTGCACTGGCCCAGGAATCGCGACTTGCCGTTTTTCGGTTGCTCGTGCAAATCGGCCCGGCTGGCATGGCGGCAAGCAAGATTAGCGAAAGCCTCGGGATTCCCCCGTCCTCCCTGTCCTTTCACTTGAAGGAACTGACTCATGCCGACTTGGTGATTCCAAGGCAGGATGGCCGCTTCGTCATCTATGCCGCGAATTTCGAGACGATGAATGCACTCATGGGTTTCTTGACGGATAACTGCTGTGGTGGCAATCCCTGTTCGCCGGTCTGCAAGACAGAGTGCGCAACAGTGGATACGGCATCTTGAGCACCTGCCGTACCGTAAGACACACGCCCAAACATGCGTTCCCAACAAATTCAACCGTTTCCCATTACTAAACCGAAGACCTGATTCTCATGAATGTCCTTTTTCTCTGCACTGGTAACTCCTGCCGCTCCATCCTGGGTGAAGCGACCTTCAACCATCTGGCCCCTGAGGGCTGGCGCGCGATGAGCGCCGGCAGCAAACCGACGGGACAAGTCCATCCGCGTTCCCTGGCGCTGCTGGAGCGCGAAGGGATCTCGACCGACGGCTATTACAGCAAATCCTGGGACAACCTGCCCGCGACGCCCGATATCGTCATCACGGTGTGCGCCAGCGCCGCTGGCGAAACCTGCCCGGCCTATTTGGGCCCTGTCATGCGCACGCACTGGGGCGTGGAAGACCCCGCGCATGCGACCGGCACCGACGAAGAAATCGACGCAGCCTTCATGAAGGCGTACCGCATCCTGCGGGCGCGCATCGAGGCCTTCCTGGCGCTGCCGCTCGACAAACTGAAAGAAGACAAGGCGGCGTTAAAGGCCGAGATGGACAAGATCGCGCTAATCGGCGCATAAGGAAAAAAATGACAGCAATTCAAATTTACGATCCGGCCTTGTGCTGCAGCAGCGGCGTCTGCGGCGCCGATGTCGACCAGCAGCTGGTGACCTTTGCGGCCGACGTCAAATGGATCGAACAGCAAGGCACCAAGGTAGAACGCTTCAACCTTGCGCAGCAGCCGCTCGCATTCGCCGAAAACCCGGTCGTCAAGGGATTTCTGGAGCGCTCCGGCCAGGAAGGTTTGCCACTGATTCTGGTCAATGGCGAAGTCGCGCTCGCCGGCCGTTATCCGCGGCGCGCCGAACTGGCGCGATGGGCCGGCATCAGCCAGTTCGCCGTGTCGGCACCACCCGCAAACAGCTGCAAGCCCGGCTCCGGCTGCTGCTAACCATCCAAAGGACAAGCGATGCGGTTCCTCGAAGATACACCTCCATTCCTCTTTTTTACAGGCAAGGGCGGCGTCGGCAAGACTTCGCTCGCGTGCGCGACCGCCATCCGGCTCGCGAATCAGGGCAAGCGGGTCCTCCTGGTCAGCACCGACCCTGCCTCGAATGTCGGCCAGGTGTTCGGCATCGCGATCGGCAACCGCATCACGGCGATACAAGCCGTGCCCCGCTTGTTTGCGTTGGAGATTGACCCGCAGGCGGCGGCACAGCAGTACCGCGACCGAATCGTCGGTCCGGTTCGGGGCATCTTGCCGGAGGCAGTTGTCAAAGGCATCGAGGAGCAGCTCTCCGGCGCCTGCACGACGGAAATCGCGGCATTCGACGAGTTCACCGCGCTGTTGACCGACCAGACGTTACTACGGGAATACGATACGATCATCTTCGACACCGCCCCCACCGGCCACACCATCCGCTTGCTGCAACTGCCAGGGGCGTGGACCGGATTCCTTGAAGAAGGCAAGGGAGATGCGTCGTGCCTCGGCCCGCTTGCCGGCCTGGAAAAACAGAGAAACCAATACCGTGCAGCCGTTGACGCCCTGTCAGACGCGCAACGTACGCGTCTGATCCTCGTAGCGCGCGCCCAGCAGTCGACGCTACAGGAAGTGGCCCGCACCCATGAAGAGCTTGCGGCCATCGGGTTGACTCAACAATACCTTGTGATCAACGGCATTCTGCCCGAAGCGGAAACAGCTACCGATCCGCTTGCAGCCGCGATCTGGCAACGCGAGCAAATGGCACTCACTCACCTGCCGCCCAACGTTTCCCGGCTTCCCGCCGACCGTGTTGCGCTCATGCCGTTCAATCTGGTCGGGCTGCCGGCACTGAGCCAGCTCCTTGCCTCCTCAGCACCGCAGGCCGACGCGACTGCTTCTGACGTGCCGCTTCCGCCTGCGCCCGATCTTGCGGCGCTGGTTGACGACATCGCACAGGACGAACACGGCTTGATCATGGTGATGGGAAAAGGCGGCGTCGGCAAGACCACGCTGGCAGCGGCCATCGCAGTAGAGTTAGCCAGCCGCGGACATGCCGTTCACCTGACCACATCGGATCCTGCAGCCCATCTCGCCGATACGCTGTACAGTTCGCTTGACCACATGACGCTCAGTCGCATCGACCCCCATGTCGAAACCGAGCGCTATCGTCAGCACGTGCTGGAGACGAAAGGCAAGGAACTCGATGCGCAGGGCCGCGCGCTGCTGGAGGAAGATCTGCGTTCGCCCTGCACCGAAGAAATTGCCGTTTTCCAGGCGTTTTCACGCGTGATCCGCGAGGCAGGCAGGAAGTTCGTAGTGATGGATACCGCCCCGACGGGTCATACGCTCCTGTTGCTTGATGCAACCGGCGCTTATCACCGCGAAATCGTGCGCCAGATGGGCAACAAGGGACTGCACTTCACCACCCCCATGATGCAGTTGCAAGATCCGAAGCAGACCAAGATTTTAATCGTGACCCTGGCTGAAACGACGCCTGTTCTGGAGGCGGCGAACCTGCAGGACGACTTGCGCCGGGCGGGGATCGAACCATGGGCCTGGATTGTCAACAATAGCCTCGCCTACGCCGCCCCACGATCCCCGCTCTTGCGCCAGCGCGCGGCAAACGAGATGCAGCAGATCGATGCCGTCGCCACCCGCCATGCACAACGCTGGGCGGTCGTGCCGTTGCAAGCGCAAGAACCGGTCGGTGTTGACCGGCTGCGCAGCCTGGCGCGCCATTCTTCCGACCTTTATTCTCAACCCTGAATCAACAAGAGACCGTCATGTCCGCACAATGTGAAGTTAACGGGAAACGCGCCGCTGGTGCGCCGCTCAGCTTTTTTGAACGCTACCTGACCGCCTGGGTCGCACTCTGTATCGTCGTCGGCATCGTGCTTGGACAAGCCTTGCCCGGCGTATTCAAGACCATCGGCGCGATGGAGATCGCCAAAGTCAACCTGCCGGTCGGTTTGCTGATCTGGGTGATGATCATCCCCATGTTGCTGAAGATCGACTTTGGCGCATTGAGCCAGGTGCGCGCCCATGTCAAGGGCATCGGCGTGACCTTGTTCGTCAACTGGCTGGTCAAGCCGTTTTCGATGGCATTGCTCGGCTGGATATTCGTGCGGCACCTGTTTGCGCCGATGCTGCCTGCCGCACAGATCGACAGTTATATCGCCGGCCTGATCCTGCTTGCCGCCGCGCCCTGCACCGCGATGGTGTTCGTCTGGAGCCGCCTGACCGACGGCGATCCGTATTTCACGCTGTCGCAGGTGGCGATGAACGACCTGATCATGGTGTTCGCCTTCGCGCCGGTCGTGGGCTTGCTGCTCGGCGTGTCCAGCATCACCGTGCCGTGGGATACGCTGATCACCTCGGTGATCCTCTATATCGTCATTCCCGTCCTCATCGCGCAAGCACTGCGCAGATTTCTTCTATCCAAGGGGCAGGACGCCTTTGACGCGACAATGACGAAAATCCAGCCGTGGTCGATCGGCGCACTGCTGTTGACCCTGGTGCTGCTGTTTGCCTTCCAGGGCGATGCCATCATCAAGCAGCCGTTGGTCATTGCGCTGCTCGCGATACCGATCCTGATTCAGGTCTTTTTCAACTCCGCGCTGGCTTATTGGCTGAACCGGAAGGTGGGCGAAAAGCACTCGGTGGCCTGCCCGTCGGCACTGATCGGTGCGTCCAATTTCTTCGAACTGGCGGTGGCTGCCGCGATCAGCCTGTTCGGGTTTGAGTCCGGCGCCGCGCTCGCCACCGTGGTCGGCGTGCTGATTGAAGTGCCGGTGATGCTGCTTGTCGTGAAGGTGGTCAACGCCACTCAACCCTGGTACGAAGCCGGTAACCGGGCTTGACGGGCACGCATGGTGCATGAGCGATTTCCCCATCTGAAGCCAGGTTCAAGCCAGAAAAACCTTCCCTCAGTAGGGCACACGCTGGCGCTGCTGGGTCCGGCCCTGACCGCCCATGCCGTCGCCTCTGCGCTCACGGTGTATGCGGCGACGGTACCGGCGCTAATCGCCCTCGCCGCGACGCTCGCGTTTGCGGCTGCTTGGCGGTACGGCCCTCGCCGCGTGAGCGTGCGTGCAGGCCACGTGTCGTCGCGTGTCATCTCCGATCTCTATGGCTCATTCTTAGCCGCAGCCGCGACACTGGCCGGGGCCTGGGCCATCACCGCTGTCATTGGTGACGCTCATGCCTATTACTGTTCCGAAGCGGTTCCGTGGCGAATCGAAATCGCCCTGTTTGGAAGTTTCGCCTTGGGCCTCTTGTGCAGAATGGCCGAGGCGCGCGGGCTGCAGATGCTGGCATATCCGCTCACCTTGCTGGCCCTGTTCTGGATCGCGCCGTATTACGGATATTTTTCCGGTCCTGTTTTCCTGGGCATTGGGCTGATCACCGACTGCACAGATCGCTCCGTCGTTCAACTCTGTGTGGCTGCCTTCGGAATGGTTGCCGGAACAGCCATTGGCAGATCGATTGCAGCCTGGCTGTCGTCGAATTCATCCAGCTAGCACGTTCGTCAAATGCCAAGGGCGCAGCCCAGGAGCATGCGTCAACAGAACCGCCCCATTGTTTTAACGTACATCAGTAGATGTCTAGAGGCACCGTGATGAAGAATTCACTCGTTCCACAAATCGGCAACGACACCTGCGTGCTCAATGCGTGGGAAGATCACGAGATCGAGCTGCGCCGTTACCTGGCACACCAACTGCCCGACCCGCATCTGGTCGACGACCTCGTACAGGAGATTTTTCTAAAGGCGATCGCCCAGGGCAAAAACTTCTGCACCCTGGAAAATCCGCGGGCCTGGCTGTTTCAGGTCGCACGTAATGCGCTAATCGACAGCGCGCGACTAACCAAACCTACGGTACCGCTGCCTGATGACCTGATTCAGGAAGAATGCGATCTTGCACCGGTAGATGCGCTGGCCGAATGCCTGCCACGCGTGCTCGCGGCATTATCCGAGGAAGACAGCGAAATTCTTCGACAGTGCGATATCGAGGGAATGAAACAGCAGGCGTTCGCCGATGCGCACGGGCTCAGCCTCTCCGCTGCAAAATCGCGCCTGCTGCGCACGCGGCAGCGCATGCGTGAATGGATGATCCAGAACTGCCAGGTCAGATTTGACGAGGCCGGCTCGGTGTGCTGTCACGTGTCGCGGACCGACACCTGAAGCTAATGCTCAGGCAAACTGCGGCACGCGCCGAAGTCCCGCCCAATTCTCTGTACCTCGTCGAAGTGTCGTCATGAATGCCATGGCACTTGGCAAGACGAGGCCGCAAGAGTAAATTGCCATTCTGTTTTGATGTACCTGCGCGTATGGCCCGGCCCACGGTCGCGGCATGCCGCGTTCTGACCACGGCAAAGCCTGCCTCATGCACACTCGCTACTCAACATTTCGGCTCCGCACCCTGCTCTTCGCGCTGGCGCTGGTAGGCACCGGCCCCGCCCGTGCGGCCGAACCGATCGTGGCGGCAGCAGCCGACCTCAAGTTTGCGCTGGACGAGATCGCGCAGTCTTACAGGAAGGACACCGGACAGTCGGTCAGGCTTACCTTCGGCTCGTCCGGCACCTTCGCCACGCAAATCCGCAGCGGCGCCCCGTTTGCGATATACCTGTCAGCCGACGAAGATTACGTGCTCAAGCTGCACGCGGATGGCTTCACCCGCGATACCGGCATCCTTTACGCCGTCGGCCGCATCGTACTGCTGACGCCGCCCGGATCCGAAATGCAAGTCGATAGCGAGCTGAACGGGCTGTCGGCGCAGCTCAAGGCGGGCAAGATCAGGCGGTTTGCGATTGCCAATCCGGCCCATGCGCCTTACGGCCGCCGCGCCGAGGAAGCCTTGCGCAAGGCGGGCCTGTGGGATACGATCAAGCCGAAACTGGTGTTTGGCGAAAACGTCTCGCAGGCCGCGCAGTTCGCCATCAGCGGATCAACCGACGGCGGCATCATCGCCCTGTCGCTGGCGAAATCACCTCAGATGGCCGGGTACGGCCGCTACGCGCTCATCCCGGCCGACTGGCATGCGCCGCTCCGGCAGCGCATGGTGTTGTTGAAGAACGCGGATGCTACGGCACAGGCTTTCTATCGCTATCTGCAGGAACCCGCCGCGCGCGCCGTAATGCGTCGCTACGGCTTTGAGCTGCCGGGCGAGGCCAGGTGATGGACTGGCCTGCGCTCCTGCTGTCACTCGAACTCGGCGGACTCACCGTGGTGCTGCTTTTGCCAGCCGCACTGTTCGTGGGACGTACCTTGGCGTTCCGACGTTTTCGCGGCAGCTCGCTCGTCGAAGCCATGCTCGCCGTGCCGCTGGTGCTGCCGCCCACGGTGGTCGGCTACTACCTGCTGGTCGGCCTGGGCGGCGAGTCCTGGATCGGCCAACAGGTTGAACGCATGACCGGCCACGGACTGGTTTTCCACTTCTCCGGCCTGGTCGTTGCCTCGATCGTTGTCAATGTCCCGTTCGCCGTACAGCCGATCCAGCGCGCGTTTGAAACCATCCCGCACGAGCTGCGTGATGCCGCCGCCTGTTGCGGCATGGGTTTCTGGCGCACCCTTCTGACCGTAGAGCTGCCGCTGGCCTGGCCGGGCGTTCTGACCGCCATGGTGCTCGCCTTCGCGCACACGCTGGGCGAGTTTGGCGTGGTACTGATGGTCGGCGGCAGCATTTCCGGCGAGACCAAGACCATTGCCATCGCCATCTACGACAAAGTGCAGGCCTTCGACTTCACGGCGGCCGGCCACATGTCGCTGCTGTTGCTCGCTTTCTCGGTGGCCGTGCTGGCCCTGGCGGGTGGTTGGGGTAGACGCTTCGGAAGGCGCCATGGACTGCCCCGGATCTGATTTCAGCCTCTCAGTTCGCCAGGCCGCGCCGATTCCGATCGACGCTGAGCTGACTTGCCTTGGCGGGCAGCTTCTTGCCTTGGTCGGCCCATCAGGCAGCGGCAAGTCCACCCTGCTGCGTCTGATTGCCGGATTATCCCGCCCGGCCCACGGCCGCATCGCCTGCGCATCGGTCTGCTGGTTCGATAGCAAACAAGGGGTGCACCTGTCGCCACAACACCGCCGGGTGGGATTCGTGCCACAGCATTACGGCCTCTTCCCGCATATGAATGCGCTGGCCAACGTGATGGCGGGCTTGCACCATCTGCCAGAGCAGGAGCGCCGGCACCGTGCCCACGCCTGGCTGGACAAGGTGCATCTGGCCGACCTGGCACAACGCCGGCCGGCGGAACTGTCTGGCGGCCAGCAGCAGCGCGTGGCACTCGCACGGGCGTTGGCCCGCGAGCCGGCCATCCTGCTGCTCGACGAGCCATTTTCGGCGGTGGATCGGGCCACCCGCGAAGCCCTTTACGTCGAACTGGCCGAGCTCAAGCGCGAGCTGGTCTTGCCGATCGTGATGGTCACGCACGACCTCGACGAAGCGCTGTTGCTTGCGGATCGCATCGCCTTGCTTGCACATGGCCGCACGCTGCAAAGCGGCCCGCCTCATGAGGTGATCGCGCGCCCGGTGAACGAAACCGCTGCCCGCATGGTTGGCATAAGCAACCTGTTCGATGCCGACGTGCTGCGCCACGATAATGCGGCCGGGCGGACCTGGCTCAAGGCGGGCATAAACCAACTTGCCTGCCCGCTGGCCGCGACCTGGCCGGCTGGCAGCCGGGTGCGTCTGATGGTGCCGCCCAGCGCTGTGCGCCTGCGCTCGCTGGCCACCGGCGAGCTCCCTGCCGGCCACAACCGTCTTCAACTCATCGTGCATGTCGTCCTGCCCCTCGGAGATCAGGCGCGCATCACCGCACGGATTGCGGGATGCGACGAGCCGCTCCAACTGCGCATCCCGCTGCGTCTGGCCGAAGCGCTTCGCTTGCAACCCGGCGCACGCACCGATGCGGTGTTGCGCGAGCATCAACTTCACATCATGCCCCTGGCTGAAAAAGGCCAAGTCGGCCAGACGGCAGAACGATAGCGTTCCGCCCTGCTCTCTGCGCGGACTGCGCCAGGATTCGCGTCAGCAATAATTTTTGCATCCTTTTTCCGGCTCATTCGTCTTCAGATTGAACGATAAAAACCTGAGTGCGCCGTAACGCGCAAAGGTTTTCAAAACCTCAACAATCTGGAGAATCTGACATGATGGAACGTTCCATAGCACGAGTCCGCACAAGTCCCCGTGCGTTCCTCGTTGCCGCATTGCTGGTGTGGATTGCACTGTACCAGTTGCTCTCGCCGGCCTCGGAAGCACTGGTCGCCGTGTTGCCGGTTATGCGCGATAGCGATCTTGGCGCCGCCCTGCAATTCTTCTTTTACGACACGCCCAAGGTGCTGTTGCTCCTGACTGGCATCGTCTTCGTCATGGGGATAATCAATACGTATTTCACGTCGGAGCGCACCCGTGCCTTGCTGGCAGGCCGCACCGAGGGAACGGCCAACGTCATGGCCGCCGGTCTCGGGATTGTGACGCCCTTCTGCTCCTGTTCGGCGGTCCCGCTGTTCATCGGCTTCGTCCAGGCCGGTGTGCCGTTGGGTGTCACGTTTTCCTTCCTGATCGCCGCACCGATGGTCAACGAAGTGGCATTAACGCTGCTGTTCGGCATGTTCGGATGGAAGATTGCGGGGCTCTACCTCGGTCTGGGTCTTTTGGTTGCGATCGTCTCCGGCTGGATCATTGGGCGTCTGAAGATGGAAGCGCACCTTGAGGATTGGGTGCGCAACATGCCTCGGATGAAAGCGACTACCGGCGCAAACGTTCTCACGCTCGGTGAACGCATTGACGCGGGCTTGAGCAGCGTCCGTCAGATCGTTGGCAAAGTATGGCCCTACATACTGGCCGGCATCGCGCTTGGCGCGGGGATTCATGGCTATGTACCGGAAGATTTCATGGCCGGAATCATGGGCAAGGACGCATGGTGGTCGGTTCCGCTGGCAGTGATCATTGGCGTGCCGATGTACACGAACGCCGCCGGCGTGATCCCTGTCGTGCAGGCGCTGCTCGCCAAGGGCGCGGCGCTTGGCACCGTACTGGCATTCATGATGAGCGTGATCGCGCTGTCGTTGCCCGAAATGATCATTCTGCGCAAGGTGCTGAAAGTACGCCTGATCGCCACCTTCGTCGGCGTCGTGTCGGCCGGGATTCTCGTGGTCGGCTATATATTCAACGCAGTGCTTTGACCGTTCACCATGTCTGAGTTACTTAAGAGGAGCGCCAAATGGAAATCAAGGCCCTCGGCACTGGCTGCGCCAATTGCCGCGCCACCATTTCGCTGATCGAACAAGTCGCCAAAGCCAAAGGCACACCGATCGATGTGCACAAGGTGGAAGATATCCGGGCCATCATGAGCTATGGCGTCATGTCCACTCCGGGCGTCGTCATCGATGGCAAGGTGGTACACGCTGGCGGCATACCTAGCCGCGACAAGATCGAGCAATGGCTGGCAAGCGATAAAACCTGAGTTTTTCACTAAAGAAAGCAAAGATTCGTTCGTGGTCGCCGATGTAGCGATGTTTGACCTGAGTCATTCTTATTCGGATCGGCGCCAGCGTAGAGTGAAGTGTATCTTCGCGGCCCGGCCGGTCAATCGATACCGGTCGGGCGTTGCAGCTTACCACGTCGTTGTCATCCACCCTAACGCACTTACAGTTGTTTAGAACACCAGGACATCACAATGAGTTCTCATCTCGAATCACCACCGATCGACGGATTGAGCCGACTTGTATCGGCGACGCTCAACAGTGGGTGCTTTTGCACCAGCCTGGACGAGGCCGCATTGGGCCACGCGCTGGAATCCGAGTTGGGCTCCCCCGGCCTGTCGGCACTCGTTAGGGAGTGGTGCCCGTACTTATTTTCGGCGCAGCCTGTATTCATCTCCACCGACCATATGGCGCGCATGGCGCAGGTTGTCGGCGCAGTCGAATCCGTGGTGGCGCTTCCCGCATTCCGCCGCGCGGTTCTCGCCGATGCGCCACCTGTCGCGCACTATGATGCGGGTGGCGCCAAGGGCGTGTTTTACGGCTACGATTTTCATATTGATGGAGATAGCGTCGGGCTTATCGAGATCAACACCAATGCTGGCGGCGCCATGCTCAATGCGGTGCTGGCACGGGCACAAAGCGCGTGTTGCCCCGAGATGGAAAGCATGATTCCGCCGTTGGCGTCCACTCGTGCACTGGAACAAGGTATTGTCGATATGTTCCAGAACGAATGGCAACGTTGCGGACGCAACCGACCTCTACGCAGCATTGCGATCGTCGATGAATCTCCGGAGCAGCAATACCTGTATCCGGAATTTTTGTTATTTCAACAGCTATTTCGGCGTAACGGCTTGGAAGCAGTGATCGCCGCGCCGTCGGAATTGACGCTACGCGACGGCGTCCTGTGGCATCGCAATGCGGCCATCGACCTGGTGTATAACCGCCACACAGACTTCATGCTCACGTCACCGGCGAATGCCACCCTGCGCACCGCGTTCCTCGACGGCGCGGTGGTGCTTACACCGCATCCGCAAGCGCATGTCTTGTATGCCGATAAACGCAACCTGGCGCTGCTCACCGATCCTGGCCGTCTTGACGCACTGGGCGTAACGCCGGAAATCAAGGCCATCCTGTTGGCTGGCATTCCACATACGGAAATCGTCGATCCCGCGCAGGCCGACCGGCTATGGAATGAACGCCGCCGGCTGTTCTTTAAGCCGACCGCGGGTTACGGTAGCCGCGCTACCTATCGTGGTGACAAAGTGACCAAGCGCGTCTGGCAGGACATCCTGGCCGACGACTATGTCGCTCAAGCCATCGTTGCCCCTGGCGAAAGGGTCATCGGACATCGAGACTCGCCGCAGATACTCAAGTTCGACGTACGAGTCTATGTGTACGACGGCGCAGTGCAATGGGTCGCCGCGCGTCTGTACCAAGGCCAAACCACGAACTTCCGAACGCCAGGCGGTGGGTTTGCGCCGGTATACAGCGTTGCGAACGAATCAGATTCAGTCGACGCCCACATGATCCAATTAGGAAATTCTGATCTATCGAACGAACACATCGGATGAGTTCATCAGCACCACGCATGATCACGACCATACGGATATCGACGCGACACGCCGCGCGTTCGAGGTACGATCCGGCCTTTTGGCCAACTCGCTCGCGCTGCTGGCCGGCGCCGTCTGGAGACCGAGATGAGGAGCATATCGGATGGAATATATCCTCCTACGTCAGCGTTATAGGGCAGGAAGCACCACTTCTTCGCGTGCCTGCGGTAAAAGCTGATGATCTGCGCCAAATAAATCGCCTCACAGAGTCGAAACAAATTCCCGCGGATGGGGACGAGAATGGGGCGCCTTTTGTTTTACGATAGTTCCAATATTGACGCTGCAAACCGGTTGCTCGTCCTCAGTGAGATGGAAAAGCTTACGGACATAAGTCGAATGCAAGGACTTTCCGCTGGTAAGACCAGCGCCATACCCCATCGCATGTGCCATTAGCAGGACATTCTGGATTGCGCTGCCTAGCGATACGTACCGCTCGAATTCAGGGATGTCGGATGCTTTTTGGCTTTGCAGTCGTGCAATTGCCACCATCATGAACGGCGCCCGGTACGCTTTTTCCTGTGCAGCGGAGATTTGGTCCTGCGTTGCGTCCGGAGCATTGTCAGCCAATGCAGAAGCAAACGCGGCGGCCAGCGATGCACGTTTGTCATTGGGAACGATCACGAAACGCCATGGTGTCAGCCGGTCATGATCCGGTGCCGCCGCAGCGGCACGGAGCAAGCACAGGATTTGCGCAATGGACGGCCCAGGCGCTGCCAACCGCCTTGGCGACACATTATGGCGCGCGCAAATGAGGCGCTGTGCCAAGTCGCTGAGATCGGGTTCGGGCACGGACGAGACCATGCAACATGGCGACTGCACCGCATCGATTTGCTTGCACCCGGCTTGTTCATGTCGACACCAGTCTGGAATAGGAGACATTCTTATCCTCGCTTTCAATCACTGAATTCTTGCGTCCATGCTGAAAGGTGGTCGGCATTAGTGGGTCGCGCCAGTCTTTTTCCTCGTACGTCGCCCCCTGCTGGAGACGCCATCCAGACCAGTTCCCTCTATCAGGTCCATTAGCGATACCGAATCGAGAAATTCGAATATTTTCCTGTTCAAGGTGATGGATAGTGCGTAGACCATACCTGTCGCATCTCGGCCAGAATGACCATCCTGCCATTCATGTTTACGCCTATGCTCGACAGTGCGCGACTCTTGCATCGCCAATATGATGTCGGACACCCTGATCAGTTCAGCCGAATGGGCCAGTCTGTAACCACCTCCCGGCCCTCGCGTTCCCACGACAAAGCCATGCCTGCGCAGCGTCGCGAAAATCTGCTCTACATACGAGGCCGATAACATCAGCCGTGCGCCGACCGCAGACAGGACTACGTAACCGTCCCCCTGATGCAATGCCACATCAACCAACGCCTGCACCGCAGCCATTCCTTTGTTGGATACGCACATCGCGTCTAGCTTGCGTTCGCTAGATATTGCCAGAGGCATCGAACGACTTGCTGTCATTTCCCGTTCCCACGTCTTTTAGAATGGCATCCAGCACTTGCTCGACTTGCGCAGCAGTCATCCAGCCTTCCTCGAACAAAATGGTGGGCACCAAGCGCGTATATCCGGGTATTTGCTGCTTTGCGCACAGATGAATAGCCATCGCTTCCTGCAATTGGGCTTCCGTGATAAAGCCCATCTCCACGGCTACGCTGCCGAATTGGGCAGAATAGACGTTGGAAAGATCTGCCGGCACGCCATTCGGTGTCATTCGCTCCTCCAGGTAAAAATCTCGATGCAGCCTGCCTCCTATCCGCCAACGGACGACATGAAGCGGACGATTTGAGAGGGCTGTTCCTTAAATTCATGCCGTAGCGGCTTGCGCAGAATCGCCGCGCGTATCAGTGCTTCCAGCTCGCCGTCACTGCATCCATCGCGTAACGGTGTTCGCAGTTCGAGCGTGTCGTTCTGTCCCAGGCACAGATAGAGCGTGCCGTCCACGCCCAGCCTGACCCGGTTGCAGGTGGCGCAAAAATGTTGTGAGATGGGGGTAATGAAGCCGATTTGAAACCGCCGGTCTTGCGATACCAGGTACCGGGCGGGTCCGGCGCCGGGCACGATGCCGTCGACCAGGCCGAAACGCACGCGCAAGCGCTTCTGTGTCGGCCCCAGTTCAAGCATGCCGGTATTCCTGCCCGATTCGCCGACAGGCATTACCTCGATCAGGCGCAAAATGAATCCCTGTTCCATGCAGAAGGCGACCATGGTATCGATCTCTTCATCGGTAATGCCAGCCATAGCGACCATGTTGATCTTGATCGGGCTGAATCCCTCGCGGCGCGCGGCATCCAGGCCGCGCAGCACCTGCTGCAGCACATCGCGCTGGGTAATGGCGGCAAACCGGCCCGGGTCCAGCGAATCGATGCTGACATTCAGCCGGGTGACGCCTGCCGCGCGTAGCGCGTGCGCGTGTTTCTCCAGTTGGGTGGCATTGGTGGAGAGCGACAGATCGCTGATGCCGGGGGTGGCGGAAATGCGTGCGGCCAGTTCCGGCAGATTTTTCCGCATCAGCGGCTCGCCGCCGGTGAGACGGATACGCTGGACGCCCAAGCGTGCAAACACGCGCACCACGCGCTCAATCTCGTCAAAGCTCAACCAATGCGCCGGCTCCTCGAATCCATGAAAGCCTTTCGGCAGACAGTAACTGCACCGCAAATCACAGCGGTCGGTTACTGACAGCCGCAAATATTCGATCGTTCTACCGAATCCGTCGGTTAACATCGCGATTTCCTCCTCTACACCCAGATCATGGCGTCACGTGTGCCCGCCTCACTCGGCGGGCTTGTTCGTTTCGCTTTTCAAGCCATCGTTAAAGCCCTTGACCGCCTTACCCAGGTCCGATCCCATGCTGGCAACGCGTTTTGTTCCAAACACCAGCATGACAATCACGAGCACAATCAACCAGTGCCAGATGCTAAATTCGCCCATCATTACTCCTTGCCTGACGCCGCAGCGCCTGTTTCAATTTCAAGTCACTTTGCCGCTTACTGCAGCAAAGATTGCATTCTTTCTTCATTCAGTATCCTCACTCGCCGCCCCGCCACGGAAATCACGCCTTCGCCGCAAAGCCCTTGCAACTCCCGGGAGAAGGTCGTCGGCGCCAGGCTGAGTCGCGCCGCAATCAATGCCTTACAGGCGACCAGCTCGATGCAGTCACCGGGCGCCTGACGCTGTTGCCGCAACAGATAGTCTGCGATGCGCTGTCTCGCGCTATGCAGCGCATGACTTTCAATGTCGCGCAAAAGCGCATGGAACTGGTTTCCAAGGTGCGACAGCAAGGCATGCGTGAACGCGAAGTTCTCTCTGACGACCGCAGTGATGCATGGTCGGTTGACATGCAACAGCACCGAATCCCGCGTCATCCGTCCGAACGTCAGATACCGCCGTTCCAGCAGCATCTCGCCTAATCCGAAACATTGCTTCATCCCCAGGATCGCAATAATCCTTTCACCGCCATTGCAAAGCTCAAACCCGATTCTGACTTGCCCATCTCCAATCACGAACATACCGTCCGCTGCATCTCCGGGACATATCACGGAGGTTTCGGCAGTGGCATGAATAACGCGCGCCCCGGCGGCGATCATGCCTAGTTGATACGGGCTCAGCGACTGGAAAAGCGGCGTCTCGGACAGGATGCGTTTTATCTCCTGCATGGTGCCTCCTCAGCATGCGCAAAACGATGGCTTGTTCAATCCCCCTAACGTTCAGAAAAGATCACCCTCCTGCACACGTGTTGTGACCTGGAGAAAACCACTTTTGCGATCCGCTCCGGCAGTCAGGACAGATGCTAAGGTGCTCGGCAGGCAGGCCCTGCAGTTGCAACGCCTTGGCCATGATTTGGATTTCCTTTTCCCGTGCATAGGGCTTGCCGCAGGCACCGCAATTTCGCCATATGCCCTTGTTCAGATCCAGGCGTGCCTTCCTGCGCTTCTCGCGTCGATCGTTGCGCGTTGCCTCATCGGCGGGGAACATTTGTTGCAACAGCGTGAGCGCGATCCGCGCCAGGTGCAAATACGGCGAATCGACATCGCCGTCCTCTTCGATCGCTTGTGTCATTGACGTCAATCCCGGCAGCAGGAAGTACTGCGCCAGTTGCACCCGGTCTGCATCCGTCTCCGGCATGTCGCTCAACATCCCCAGAAACTCAAGCAGGCAAGAGACGTGATCGGGCAGATCGCGGAAATCCTCCTGTTTTCCGACGCCATAGCGCCCCAGCAGGTATTCGATTGCGTCGATCGCTGGCCCGTTGAGCGAGCCGTCGAGATAGCACCCAAGGTTCAGCCGCGCCCGCATCGGTGGCACCAGAAACAGGCGGCTGTAGTGAACCAGCAGCGCCTCGTCGTCCTGGAATACGCTTAACGCAGCGCGCAACGCGGCGACATGATTCCCGATATCCAGCGCTTCCTCCTCGGCGAGCGCGGCGAGATCTTCCGCGAGGTCAGTTCTAAACGCGTGCAGAATGCCCGGCGACGCCGGCGGCATAAAGGCATTGGCCAGGATATGGCAGACGGAATCGGCTATTTCTATGGTATTCATGGATTGTCTCGGAAAGCCGGCGGGAAATTTCTTCCATCCCCCGCCGGAAAATTGCCCTATGGATCAAGAATGAACCATCTTCCCTTCGGGCAGCATCTCAGACTCGGGATGCGTATCACTCAGCTCGAACAGCGTTTCACCAAGCGCGTACAACGCGAGCGCAATTCCGATGCCAACCACCGCCAGCGCCCATTCCGTAACGGACGGCACATAAGGTGCGACACTAAATGCCCACGTTCCCTTGAACATTGGCACCATCTGTCCGCCGATGATGAATTCATAGCGATTGATAAACAGGCCCGCCAGAACCAACGCAGCCGCCAGAATTTGTTTGCTGGGATCGCGCTGCATCGACCTGGAGATCATCAGCAGGAACGGCACGCCGAAGCACAACCATACTTCGATATGGAATAGAGGATTCTTGACCAGCGCCTTGAACCCTTCCAGGCCGTCGAGATTGCTCCACAAGCCGGTCCAGAAGCGCGTCAGGATCATGACCAGCGTGAGGCCGATCAGCGTGGCGAACAACATCGGAAGATCGCGTCCCGACGCCATCTCCTTCAATCTGGCCGGCATCTTGTTGCGGTCGAAGCCATATGCCATATAGGTGGTCAGCACGATTGCCGCAGCCCCGGACAACGCCGCCGTCAACATGAAGAAGATCGAAGTGAACGACCCATACCACATCGGACGCATCGCCATCGAGCCAAACACCAGTCCCAGCATGCCGGAGGCCAGGATCACGGCGATGAAGCCGAGACGGGCGACCATATGGCTTAACGGGCTATCCCAATCCTTGCGCCAAAGCAGATAGAACTCCACCAGCAGCAGGCACAGGTCAATGGAATAAAACACGCCCATCCAGAACATCGGGCTCATCACCTGCAGTCCGGTAGGCACCGCCCAGAGCAGGCGGAACGGATGCCCGAGCTCAAGTATCAGTTGGGAGAAGCCAGCGATCAGGGTGATGATCGCAATCCATATGCAGCGCTTGGCGATCGGATAGAACTGGGTGAATCCGAACACCGTGGCCAGCGAGGCGATCATCGTCAGACCCGACGAGGTCAGGACGAAGAACGCGTAGGAAGCAATCGGCAGCCCCCATACCACCCCGTTACTCGATGTATTGAACGAGGCGTGCCCGACAAAAATCAACTGATACATCGCGAAGCCGAAACTCACCGCCAGCGCCAACAGCGAAGCAAACCACCACCTGCCGGCAGCGGAAGGCTGCTTGCCGAGGTTAAGGCAAATCCAGAGAAAACGCATCGTACCCTCCGAGCGCCATAAATCACCGAGCGCGCGGAACGCTTCGCCAAAGTCCTTGGGTTCTCTAATCATGATTTATTCTCCTTAAGCCTTATCGTTGCCGTCGTTGTCGTCTTTGGCGCGGTTGCTCGGGACAGCGCCGGCTTTTCCGGTGAGGTAATACACCTGGGGCTTGTTACCCAACTGATCCAGCAGCCGAACGCCCTTCTTGTTGGCGATCATTTTCGACACTTCGGAAGTCGGGTTCGACAGATCACCGAAGAAGCGCGCGCTCGGCGCGCACGTCACCACGCAGGCCGGCGTATATTCGCGCTGCGCCGGATTGCTCGGATCGAGATCGGCGGTTCCCTTCGGCGCCTTGCTGACGCGGTGGTAACAGAAGGTACATTTCGACACCACATCGTGCGGTTGCACGCCCACGCCATGCGCCCAGTCTTCTTTCGCATCGGGCATTTTCCAGGGCGGGCTCCACGAATGCGCGTCTTGGCTCTTGAAGACCTGCTTCATGTCCGGGCCGCCGTAATTCGGCTTTTCCTCGGTATAGAAACGCACGCCGTATGGACAGGCGACCATGCAGTACTTGCAACCGATGCAACGGTTCCAGTCGATCAGAACGAAGCCATCCTCGTTCTTGTAGGTGGCCTTGGTCGGGCACACCGCAATACAGGACGGCTTCTCGCAGTGCTGGCACGGACGCGGAAACCACTTGAGCTGGGTGCTCGGGTATTCGCCTTCGTTAAAGAAAATCACGTCCTGCCAATGTTCGCCGGGCAGCCGGTTGTTTTCCATGCCACAGGCGATGGTGCATGCCTGGCAGCCGGTGCATTTTTCAAGGTCGATGACCATTCCCCACTTAGCCATGATAGAGATTCCTTAATTCGTTAGATTTTTTCGACGAACACTTTGCCGGTATGGAAGCAAGCCAGTCCGGAAAGCGGTTCGGACACATTGGCCACCAGCTCGTTGGGGCTGCCGGACGGCATGCGCGGCGCTTTGGCCCAACGTCCTTGCGCCCAATGCCCGTGAATCATCGGCAGCGCGACAGTATCGGGTCGGATGCCGTTGTACACGCGGACGAGGGCCTCGATCTGGCCGACTTCGTTCTTGATGCGGACCCGGTCGCCATCGGCGATGCCGCGCTTTTTCGCAGTCTCCGGGTGGATTTCGAGGTAGACATTGCGGTTGCCGCCTTGCGTCGGCTGAATCATCGCCGACACGTGCGGCAGATTGGCCCCGCGCCCCTCCGCCTGCGCGGCGAGTTTGGGTGAAATAAGGTGTAGGTCGCCGCCGCCCGGGTGCTTAGGCTCAATCCATTGCGGGAATGGCGCGAGTTCGGCCGACAACCCGAAATGCTTGTTCACATAGTCGGCATGATGCTCGAGTTCGGACACCTTGATCTCGAATTTTCCCGTCGGGGTGGGCAACAATTTTTCCTTGACCTCTTCCTGCGTCAGCACCTTGTTGTATCCCTTGCCGTCCCACTCGTAAAACACCCCGTTCTTTTGCAGGTAGACATAGGGTTTGCGGTACCAGACGCCCTTGGCCTTGAAGCTCTCGAAGTCGTTGACACCATTGTCGCCCGGCTTGTCTTTGAAGCCCTCGCACATCCACTTGATAATGTTTTCGGTGTTGCCGATTTTCTTGTAATACTCCGAGGTCGGTCCCTTGATGCGCTTGCCGACTTCGATGATGACGTCGCCGAAAGACTTGGTGTCGTACAAGGGCTTGATCGCCGGCGTACGGATCATGGAGATCGGGTAGCCTTCGTACGGGTAGGTGTCGGCAATCTGCAGACGTTCCAGGTACGTATTATCAGGCAGGATTAGGTCTGCAAAAATCGCCGTTTCACCGGGATACGGAGAGGTATCGATCACGTACATCTGACGCATCGCCTCTTCCCACTTGGTGCAGTCCGGCCCCGAGAAAACCGGCCCGGTCATATAGAAAATGACCGTATCCAGCTTGTACGGGTCGCCATTCAATTGGTTGATGGCGCTCTCCTGCCGCATGTTCTTCACCAGTGGCCACTTGGCGCTCTTGGCGCCGTCCTGGCGCGGTTTCTTGCGATCCGGCGACTTGGCGTAGTCGTCCATGTAGTCGTCGACATTGATCGGCAGCTTGGCCCATGCGGTCTTCATCTGGTAGCCGCGGATGCCGCCCTTGGCAAACATGTTGCCGGTCAGCGCATTGAGGGCGTGAATGGCCATGCCGTTATAGACGCCATTGGTATGCGCGGAAGCGCCGCGTTCGAACAAGGCTACCGCCGGCTTGGTTGAGCCGAATTCTAGCGCGACGGCCCGGATGTCTTTGGCGGGGATCGTGGTGATTTTCTCCGCCCATTCCGGGGTGCAGTCCTTGAGCACCAGGTTCCACCATTCGGCCACGCCGACAGTCCATTTTTCCTTGAAACTATTGATATCGACAACTTTGCCTGTCTCGAATTTCGGATCAGGCAGGCGCGGCGCCGCAGGGTCGGCGGGTTGTGTCACCGGCAGAAAATCACCAACGAAGTCCCTGTCCCACAAGCCTTCTGTCATGATCACGTGGGCAATCGCCAGCGCCAGTGCACCGTCAGTGCCGGGCTTGGTCAACAGCATCCGATCGGCCGCCGCGGCGGTGGTGCCGACATGCACGTCGACCACGGTGACTTTGGTTTTCGCGGGCTTGGTGCGCATCTTTCCCCAGTTCTGCATGTTTGCATTGAAGGGGCGGAAGGATTCGAGAAAGCCGGCGCCGAACACTAGCAAGTAATTGGTATTGGCATAGTCGTAGGCGCTATACGAGTGGTGGCCATCCATGAAATGCTTGACTGTTTCGCTGGCGTCGGAACAGATCGAGGAGTGGCCCAGGTCCCCGTTGGGCGTGCCATACAGCTTGCCGAACTCCTGCAACAGCCCCACATCGGTATAGCCCCAGCCCCGGCCAGTCATTGTGGCATAACGATGCGATTCACCTTTGTCGCGCAAGGCGTTCAGGCGGCCGGCCACGATATTGAGCGCCTCGTCCCAGGAAATTGGCACCCAGCCCGGATCTTCGTTCCGGCCTTTCTTGGGATTGGTACGCTTCATCGGGCCTTTGAAGCGGTCGGGATCGTACAGCAGGTATTGGCCGAAATGGCCTTTCGGGCACAGCTTGCCATTCGAGAGCGGATTGTCCAGCGTGCCGAAGATCGCATGGACCCGGCCGTTGGTGGTATAGACGTCAATCCCGCAACGCGCCGGGCACTGGCCGCAGAAACTCTTGGTAATGGCCGTTTCGGCACTTTTCTCCGCAACCGGTTGTGCCTGCGCCTTGGCGATCGTGGTCAGGCCGCCCTGCGAGATGCCAAGTCCGACGGCGCCAACCGCCCCCGCCGCCCCGGTCGCCTGCAGAAACCGGCGACGGCTCAGTTTCGGATTCAAAATGGAGTCAGACATGTTTTCCCCTTCTAAATAATAGAGCTGCTCGATAACGCATAACGCCCTCAGTTTTTGAGAATCTATGCGCGGGATAAATCGTTTCCTGAAAGGAATTAAGCATTAAACGTGCCAAAGAGATTTCGCACCTGTGTTCGCTGCTTTGTGCAGGCTGGGCACAGCTTGCTGTTCTCATCGCCTACGTATTCACGATGACAGTTGGTGCAAACAACCGATGTATAGCGTGTCAGCCGCTGAATGCCGGAGCTGCCGCCCTGCGCATCGATCGTGATTGCACTCTCGGGACAGGAGCGCGCGCAGAGACCGCATGCAATACAGATATCGGGATCGAATTCAATCCCAATTTCATCCGCCTCGTCATACATCGCAATCGCGCCGGTCGGACACACGCCACTACAGACGCCATGGTGCTGACACCCCTCCGAAATTTTCAGCACTGGGCGCAGCGCATCGGGCGATGCATGTCCATAGTGGGCGGCGAGCTGAACCAGTAGCGCATGCACCTCCTCCTGCGCGGGCATGGGACACGATAACTTGCGTCGCAATGGCTTGATGGGCGCCGGAGCGGCAGGTGGCGCCGGCATGCTGGCCGCCACTTCATGTACGAACCTGCGGAAAAAAGCGCGCCGTCCAATCGCTTCCGCAGCCACGGGCGGTGGAATCTCGCGAGGCATCAGCTTGAGCGGTATGGGATGCGACGCCCATGCCGGTAGTGTGGCGGGCGGGCGGCCGCATGCCTCCAGCATGCGATTCGCCTGCTGCAGCACCGCGTTTCCAGGGTGGCGTACACCGCCCGCGCTGCAGGCGCTGCACCAGTCATGCTCCACAAAGAGGATTTTCCTGTCGGCGGCGGCTGCGGCCCAGCCAAGCAACTGCGGCAGCGTGATACCACCTAAGCAAGGAACGCTGATCGTATCGCTGCGATGCAACGCTCGCGGCACTTTCCAGCACTCTACGTGCAATACCGCGTTACCGTTCGGTAACTTAGCGTTGTTAAAGCCCTTGACTGCCAATGCGCCAGTCGGACAAGAAGCGGCGCAACGACCGCAACCAAGGCAAGCAGCAAGCATCTCCGGACCGTCATTTCGCACGCTTAAAGCAGCGGCGGGACAAATCTCTTCGCAGCGTCGGCACGCATCCGGCGCGCTGCGCGCGGAAACGCAGGCGTCGCGCCAAAAGAGAAGGCGTGCCTCACCTTCAAAGGGCCGGTAACGCTCCGGCACAGGATTTGCGAAGGAAGTGTCGGTGGAATTCATGGCTATCATTTCGCAAGAATCGAGCCAATGTTTCTTCCGTAACAAGGTGTCATGCCTGACCTTGCAGAACCGGAAGACCATAGCGCTATAATGGTTACCATTGGGTGACATCTGATCAAATGGGAGCAATTGATGTTACGAATCGGTAACCAGACTCGGAAAACAAGACGCCGATTAATACAAGCGCTCACCGGCGGCGTTGCAACACTGTGCTGGCCGCTGGCGGCATGGACAAGCGATGTAAAACCACTTCGGATCGGATTGACGCCGGCATTCCTCAATGATCAGCACGGGTTGCTGGAAGAGTGGCGGCGCTATCTTGAAAAAAAGCTTGGTCGTTCTGTGCGGTTCGTGCAGCGCGACAGCTACCGCGAAACGATGGACTTGCTGAGGCAGGAGCAACTCGATTTTGCGTGGATCTGCGACTATCCCTACCTGCATCTGAAAAAGCAGGCCCGATTGCTGGCCGTGCCCGTTTATCATGGTCGCCCCTACTATCGCTCCTACCTGCTGGTTTCGGCCAATGACCAGCACACGACCTCCATCAAACAACTAAGGAATAGCGTGTTCGCGTATGCGGATCTCTATTCGAACACCGGATACCTGGCGCCACGCTACGTCTTGCTGCAGCTCGGGGAAAACCCGGCGACGTTCTTTCGCAAGACGTTCTTTACGCACTCGCATCGCAAAGTGGTGGAAGCGGTGGCAATCGGACTGGCGCAAGCCGGAGCAGTGGACAGCTTCGTGTGGGAGACGCTGGCAATCATCAAGCCCGAGCTCACCGCGAAAACCCGCATTGTCGAAAAATCACCCGAATTCGGCTTCCCGCCCTTTGTCGCGCACTGGTCGGCGTCTGAAGCCGACTTTAATGCCTTTCAGAGCGTGTTACTCGACATGGCCACGGATGTCGAAGGAGCGGCATTACTCAAGCGCCTCAATCTCGATGGCTTTACGCCAGGAGCCGCACAGATGTACGAGCGAGTGGAACAAATGATGCGTGCTGTCGGCGAAGAATAGGTTGCCGTTCATGAAGAGCTTTTTCGACCTCAGTTTTCGCAGCAAGATTCCGCTCTGGGGTGGGCTGCTGATCGTCGTGACCGCGCTGTCGATCTCTGCTTCCCTGCTGTTTCGCATGTATGACGACCTGGAGCAGGACATGGCGGCAAGTGCGGACAGCCTGGGACGCGCTGTGGCCAGTACGTTATTCCCCGCGCTGCTGCACGAGGATGTCTGGCGCGCCTACGAACTGATCGATGCCCCGTTCCGCGGCATACAACGGACCAACCCCATGCAAGCCGAGAAGTTGTTGGTGATCGATACAGGCGGGAAGGTGATCGTTTCAACACAACCGGAACGCATGCCGATGCTGGCCGACCTTGCGCGGCTCGGCGCAGACTATGCCGATCTCGCAACCCGCCTTCCCAACAACGATAAAAAGTTAGCGCATGCTCTCGAACTCAAGAAAGAGGAGCATTATTATTTCGCCATTCCGATTGCCGATGAGGAAACTCAGCTCGGCACACTGGTGCTGGTCTATTCCCGTTCCGCGCTCATGCGCCGCTTTTTCGAAAGTGCGTGGCGTGTCAGTCTGATCGGTCTGATCATCATGGCCGTGCTGCTGCCGTTAAATTGGTACTGGGGACGCCGCATGGCGGTTCCGCTGGCACAACTGACCGAGCGCATGGAACGACTTGGCGCCAATGAATTACCTGATGACCTTGATCCAGCCCTATATCCTTATCGCGATGAACTCGGTAGACTTTTCGACGCCTATGAGCTGATGCTTGGCGCATTACGCGAGAAAGCCATTCTGGAAAAAGAGATGGTGCGCAGTGAGCGGCTGGCAGCCGTCGGCCAACTGACTGCCGGCATAGCACATGAAATCAACAACCCGTTAGGTGGAATGCTAACCGCGATCAATACACTCAAGCACCATGGCGACGGCAATCCGCGTACGTTGAAGACGATTTCCCTGATTGAACGCGGACTCCTGCAAATCAAGGAGACCGTTGCTGCCCTTCTGGTCGAGGCGCGCGTCAACAGCCGCAATTTGTCGCCCCATGACATCGAGGACATCCATACGCTGATTCAGCCTCAGGCTCAAAAGAAATCATTGAAAATCGATTATCGGGGCAGCCTCGCCCAGGAAGTCCCCTTGCCTGCCAACCTGCTGCGCCAGATCTTCATCAACCTCTTGCTCAACGCGGTTCAGGCGGCGAACGAGCGCGGCATCGTCTGGTGCAACATCGCTCTCGACGACAAGGAGCTCATGTTCGAGGTTGGCAACGACGGCCAGCAAATCACCCAGGCGCAGCGTGAGCGGCTGTTCGAACCGTTCGTGACACACCGCGAGTCCGGGCACGGACTTGGTCTGTGGGTCACCTATCAGATTATGCAAACACTGGGAGGACGCATTGTCGTTACAGGCGATGACGACATTACCCGCTTTGCAGTTCATATACCGTTTGGAGCAACAGTGTGAATACCCATGTGTACCGTATCTGCCTGATTGAAGACGATCCCATCATGGGTGAAGCGCTGGCCGATCGCTTTGACCTTGAAGGATTTGCGTGCGACTGGTTTCAAACAGGCCGGTCGGCGCTTCCATCGATCACCAGCAAGCCCTACGACGTGGTGCTCAGCGACATCCGGTTGCCGGACATAGATGGCGAACAGTTGTTTTCAGAGTTGACGCAAAATGGAACGCCCTTGCCGCCATTTATGTTCATCACCGGCCATGGCGCCATCGAGAGCGCCGTCCGGCTCTTGCGGCTGGGAGCGGAAGACTATCTGACCAAGCCATTCGATGTCGAAATGCTGCTCTCCAAGCTCAAGTCGATTTGCGAACGCTCGCGTCCGCGCACGGAACATGCGCCGATGCTTGGTATCTCAGCGGCGATGCGGCATATTGCCGAAATGCTGCCCCGTATCGCCAGCCGTGCCGGTTCTGTCCTTTTAACCGGCGAATCCGGAATCGGCAAGGAAGTGGTCGCACGTGCGTTGCACCGGTTGCGCGACCCGAAAAACGAGCTGCCGTTCATCGCAGTCAATTGCGGCGCCTTGACCGAAACCCTGCTGGAAGCCGAATTATTCGGCTATGAAAAAGGCGCGTTCACCGGCGCACTCAAGACCAAGAAGGGTTTTTTTGAACAAGCCAACGGCGGAACGCTGTTCCTGGACGAAATCGGGGACATGCCCTTTCCGATGCAAGTGCGGCTATTGCGGGCGATCCAGGAACGAAAAATCACACGGGTAGGCGGCGAGGAAGAAATCCCGGTCGATATCAAGTTGACATGCGCGACACATCAGAACTTGCTGCATATGGTCGAAAACGGCGCGTTTCGCGAAGACCTGTATTACCGTATCAATGTGATTCACATTCCGATCCCGCCTCTGCGCGAACGAAAGGAAGACATACTCTGGCTCGCGCAATTCTTTCTGGACTCGATGACGGAGCCCGGGTCGCCGCGACGCACGCTTCATCCTTTGGCCGAACAGGCACTCCTGGATTATTCATGGCCGGGCAATGTCCGAGAACTACGGAATTGCATCGAGCGCGCATCCATCATTTCTCATCATCCCGTACTTACCCCGGCCTCGCTGTTTGAATCGGCGATCCGCTTCGACAACACGGTCGATGTGTACAAGAACACCTTAAATGAATACCTGCATTCTTGCGAAAAACGCTATATCGAGCTGGCGCTTCAAAGCAACGAAGGGAAAATCGGCGAGACTGCCGCCTCGTTGGGAATCAGCCGTAAAAGCTTATGGGAGAAGATGCACAAGCTTGGCATTTCAGAGCAGAAGAAGGTTTCCGGCAAGAGCAGCTGAGCGATAGCCCGTTCTCGCAAATAGAGCATCGTGAATTAGCTGACCTACTGCATGCTGCGCAGGCCGAATGGGATGCAAGTTCTGCTCACGCCCATCGCCTCCCAACAATTGGCCCCCTGTCGCTGCCAAAACGCTGAACTCCCAGACCAGTTCCCCTGCTCCATCACGCTATTTTTCGACCTTGACGATCGGCAAAGCCGCTCTTTCCCATGCATTCATTCCACCCTGAACGTCAAAAACCTCGGTAAAGCCCGTCTCGCTCAACATGCGTGCCGCTTGCGCAGACCGCCTGCCAGAACGGCAGATCACCGCGATCGGTTTGCGCTCAAACGCACGGATATCCTCCAGCCGGCTTTGCAGTTGCCCGAGCGGTATCAAGATGCTATCGGGCGCGTGGCCTTGTGCATACTCTTCGGGTTCCCGCACGTCCAGCAACAAGGCCCCCTGGCTGGCCATGAATCGGCCTTGCTCCACGTCGATCGCGTGAACTTGGGGCCCAACGGCATGCGCAGGCGCGCACAGCACGCCGCTTAGGCTAAAGGCGATCAACATGCCCAGCGCCCTCTCGCGTAACGTGTTCATCAACGGTTTCCCTCTCTGGAGATTTCTGTATATGGCCTTCCATTGTGGCCAATCGCCTTGCGTTCCCTCTCCAATCTGAAGACACTGACCAGTTGCGCCAGATGGCCAGCCTGACCGCGCAAGGATTCCGCCGCTGCCGCCGCTTGCTCCACCAACGCGGCGTTCTGCTGGGTAGCCTGATCCATCTGCGCTATCGCCTGATTGATCTGCTCGATACCCGATGTCTGTTCCAAGCTGGCAGCGGTGATGCCGCCCATGATATCGGTTACTCGCTTGGAACTCTCGATGATGTCATGCATAGTGATGCCGGTTTGATCGGCCAAGCCGGCGCCGGCGTCGATTTTTTCCGCTGCCTCGTCAATCAGCGCCTTGATTTCCTTGGCAGCCCCTGCCGAACGTTGCGCCAGGTTGCGTACCTCGGCTGCCACGACAGCAAAGCCGCGGCCCTGCTCGCCGGCGCGCGCCGCTTCGACTGCGGCATTGAGCGCCAGGATATTGGTCTGGAATGCGATGCCGTCGATGACACCGATAATGTCCGCCATTTTTCGCGACGACGTCTTTACCAGGCTCATGGTGTCAACGACTTTCGCCACTACGTCCCCGCCGCGAACCGCGATTTCTGAAGCGGAGATAGCCAATTGATTGGCCTCCTGCGCATGTTCGGCATTTTTCCTGACTGTGCCAAGCAAGGTGTCCATGGACGACGCGGTTTCTTCCAGCGTGCTCGCCTGCTCTTCCGTGCGCGAGGACAGACTGGCGTTGCCCGTCGCAAGCTCGGCAGACACGGTGGCAATGGTTACCGTACTCTGGCGTACGTCGGAGACGATGCGCGCAAGGGCAGTCAGCAATTCATCGAACGTTTCCGAAATCGCGCCCAGCTCTTCTTCGGTATTGGTGCCATACCGGTTTGACAGGTCAAATCCGCCATCAGAAGTGGATATTTCGCCGATCGCCGACGTCAGGCGGGCAAGCGGCTTGGCCACGTGCCTGTTAATGACATAGCTGTAGGCAATGAATGCCGCCAGGAGAAGAACCGAGCACAAACCGACGATGAAATAACCCAGCTTTAACAGCGGTGCCAGCAGTTCCGCAGCTTCCTGTTCCACCACGATGGTCCAGCCTGAATCATAGAACGGCATCGACACCCCGAGCATTTCAGTGCCATCCTGGCTTTTATAGCTGCCCATCGTTTCGCGGCAGCCGGTCACGCATTGGGTATTGGTGACATAAGTCCCGCTGGAAGAGCAGACGATATTGAGCGAGCGGTCTTGTTGCGTCGCCTTCCAGGGGTATTCGCTCCCTTTCCGCTTCAATATCGCATCGGGATCACGTCGCGACGCGGTGATCATGACGTTATCCTTGTTCACAATGTAGTAGTCAAACGTCTTGCCTATCCCGGCCAGATAGAATGCGCCCATGCCGCGCTCCAGGTTGCCGATCTCTCCATTGACAATCAATGTCAGCATGCGTGCGTCGGCATGCACGTAGACGGTGCCGCCGGCACCTTCGGCGGTGAAGCTGAGCACCGGCGTTTCGCCATCCATCCAGACATCGGAATAGCCGGTCTTGAGATCCAGCTTGCGGGTCCAATCCTTGCCTTCTCTTCCAGGGTCGGACGAAACCGCAATCTTACCGTCGCGCACCAGATCGATCGCATGGTAGACGCGCCTGGTGGCGATGCGCCGTTTTCGGGCGGCGATTTCATCCTTAAAGGGATGGTTGGCAGGATCGAAGACGTCGGTTTCGACCACTTTGGCGAAATGGCGCCGCAACATGGCCGGGTCTGCGTCGCCTGCCAAATTAGCCAATTGCGCAGCAAGCTTTTCGTTTTGCCCGATGAAGCGAATTATTCCCTGCTGCTTGGCGTCGACAAAATTCATCAATCCGCCCAGTGCTGTTTTGACCTCCAGCAGATACGTCTGGTAGAACAGGTACCCCGTTCCTCCCCCCATGATCGGCAAGAACACCAGCGCGGCGATCAGAATCAACTTCCACTGCAGCTTGAGGTTCTCGAAGCGCATTCATCTTCTCCTTGCGATTATGGACGGCAATCCGTACATGGGCGGCGTATCCGCGCACCGGGAAGTGTCACCATTTCCTGTCGCATGCGATGGTGGTCGATCACCGCATGGCCGTGCCCGCTTGGCCGGTTCAACCGGTCAAATTGATATCGGGATGGACGTAATCTCCGTATGCCGGGATGCAACCGCCTCAAGCGCTGCCTCCAGCGGCATTCCCGCCTCCACGTTATCCATGATCACTCGCTGCAAGATTGCGCCGAGCATCGTCACATTGGGCTCGCAATGCCTATACACGAGGCGCAAAAAGCCGCTGAGATAGGGGTCGGCGCCCACCTCGCGCTCGAACTCATCGAATTCGCGCCCCGTCGCCAACCAGTAGCACATGTCGTAGACAATCGCGAACAGGCGTTCCAGCTCGGCTGGCTGCTTTTCGCTGGGCAGGTTGAGGCGAAACTCTTCCAGCAAGTCGCGACGGAACTCCGAAAGGCCATAGTCGACGTGTCCCCGCACGACATCATCCGGCGTAAATTCCCATTCCATGACGATCTTTTCCTTTCCAAATGATGTCAGCCGCCCGTCGCGGACATGAAGCGTACGACACGCAGCGGGTGCTCTTCAAAATCATGACGCAATGGCTTGCGTCGTATGCCGTCCACCATCAACGCCTCAAGCTCCGCATCCGAACATCCGGCACGAAGCGGTGTGCGCAAATCGATGCGGTCGTTCTGTCCGAGACACAGGTAGATCACGCCGTCCACGCTCATGCGCACACGGTTGCACGTTTCGCAGAAATGCTGTGAGATCGGCGTAATGAAGCCGATCTGGAAGAGCCCGTCCGGCGACACGAGATATCGCGCCGGACCGGCGCCGCGGACGATGCCATCCACCAGCCCGAATTTTGCGCGAAGGCGTTCCTGGATCGGCCCGAGCCGGACCGTCCCGGCATTTCTGCCTGCGGAACCAACCGGCATGACCTCGATCAGGCGAAGAACAAATTGCCGATCGATGCAGAAGGCCACCATGTCGTCTATCTCGGCGTCGGTGACGCCCGGCATGGCGACCATGTTGATTTTGATCGGACCGAAACCCGCTTCGCGGGCAACGGCCAGGCCGCGCAGTACCATGTCGAGCGCGTCGCGCCTGGCAATTTCGGCAAAGCGCCTGGGATCAAGCGAATCGAGGCTGACGTTCAGGCGCGTGACGCCTGCGGAACGTAGTGCTTTGGCCTGCCGCGCCAGCTGCGTGCCGTTGGTCGACAGAGACAGGTCTGCAATCCCCGGCAAAGACGAGAGGCGCGCTGCAAGTTCCGGCAGGTTCTTTCGCAACGTCGGCTCGCCGCCGGTCAGCCGCACCCGGTGCACGCCAAGGCGTGCGAAGGCACCGATCACACGCTCGATTTCATCGAAGCTAAGCCAGTTGGCTGGCTCCTCGCCGCCGGCACATTCCTCAGGCATGCAGTAGGTGCAACGCAGGTTGCAGCGATCGGTAACGGATAGCCTCAGGTATTCGATTCCGCGTCCAAAGCCGTCATATAGCATCGTCGGGTCCTAGCCAAAGAGCGCCGTAAAATCCTCGTCATCGCCGGTACATACCTGGCACGTGTCGGCCGGCTCATGCGAGACAAAGAATCGGTCGCAGCGGTTGCACCGTTGCTTGGAGAGATGGTGCAGCACCATCGGTTCCGGAGCCTTCCAGTGACGGATCTCGTGCGCCAGCTGCAGGACTCGCGGCTGACACGCTTCGACACACACGCTGCAGCCGACGCAGCGCTGGAACTCGAATGCCAGTTCCCAGCCGACGCCGCTTTCCCTGACCTGAACGGCGCCGGTCGGACAGGCACGCGCGCACGCCTCGCAGGCGGTGCAGCCGTCCGGCTTCTCCACTTGCGCGGCGAAAATGGCCGGATGCACGGGCAGCGCCCTTTCCGCGTCCTGCGGCGCCTGTTCCAGCACCGCCTGCAGCACTTCCCTGCCGGCAGTGGAAAACTGGCGAGCAAAGCGGATTGCCTTGAGCGGCGCCGATGGTTCGTCGCTCTCTTGAACCGGACGCGCGATCTGATCGACACCGCGTCCAATCAGGCGTCGGAACAGGTGGCGGCGTCCCGCGCTATGCGTCGGCTTTCCTGGCCGCGCTTGCAGTGTTGCAGACACCGTGATTTCCGCCCAGCTGTCGCTGCCCGCTGCCGTCTTCAATTCCGCCACCGCCTCCAGATGAAGCTCCAGCTGGCGTGCGGCATGTTTTCCATGCTCGCAAGTAGCGCAGTGCTGTGTGCCGGCAAGAGTCACGCCTGTGCCACGGCTCGTCAGGTGGGTCAGCATCGCGGCGTCGATCGTGCCCAGGCATGGCACCACTTCGTCGCCCTTGAGCCCGGAAGGAGCGCATGCAATAGTCAGCGCGGGCTTATTGGCGGCGCGTTTGAGGATGTCGATACGCGGAAATTCGGCGGCATGCAATGCTTCGGTCGGACAAGCGGCAACACACAAGGTGCAATTGCGGCACGCCGACGGATCGATGCGGATGCCTTCTTCCGACAAGGTGACCGCGTCGTACGGGCAAGCGTCGGCGCAGCGGCGGCATTGGCTGTAGCGAAAACGATAGCGCGTGCAGTGGGAAGCGCGGAATTCGGGAAGGCTTGCCATGGGTTATTTATATTCCTGCAATGCTGGCCCCTGCTCACAGGTATTGCTCGGTATGGTGAACCGTTGCGGCATGGTCGCAGCCGACGCGCTGCCAGTCATCTTTCCGCCCTGCTCCAGCTGCTGCCAGGTGGCGTAGCCGCCCTTGATCGCGACCGCGTCCTCTCCGCTACGCCGCGTGATCGTTCTTGCCGCACCCAGCGCAAGTTTGTCGCTGTCGCCGATCACCACCGCAAAGCCTCCGGCTTTCGGCCGGAGGCTTGCGTTGCAAACGACGGAAAACGCCAACGGATGCTGCAGGCGCTTGATGTCCGAGCGCGCGTCGACCACGCAGCATGGCTGTTCCTTGGCAAGCTTGTCCTTCAGTTGCGCCGCATCCAGCAACTTCGCAGTACCGGCAGATGCCGGCAGAGCAAGCATGCAGCCGGTGAGAAACAGCCATTTCTCCAATCTGCTCATGCGAGCACCTCGATCGACGCTTCAAGACGCTGCCGCAGCGCGCGCATTGCAACCGCATCGTCCCGCTGCAACTGCCTGAGCGCGATATTTCTGGCTTGGCCGTACCGTACCCAGTCCTCCAGTTCAGCGGGCGCGTTTGTCCGCGGCGTGAGCCACAACGCCGGTCCAAAACACTCCACCATCCCGGCGCAGATGTTCAGGTCGTCATCATCCTGCATGTCGACAGCGACCAGCGCCGTGGTGACACCGCGCGCGAGCATTTGCCCGATCCACCACTGCGCATCGGTGCCGGTGGCGCTACCGTCGCTTTTCAGCACTTCCCACGCAGGCGCGCCTGAGGAAGGGGTGATGCAGCGAAAGTCAGCGTTGGAATAACTGTCGAGCGCCCAGCTTCTTGCCATGCGCTGCACCGGAATCCATAGCCCTATCCTTGGGGAGCCGAACTCCTTCGACAAGGTTGCAATCAGGCTGTCGTCCAGAAGCGCCGCCTCGCCAAGGAGAACCTGTCGAGCGTCGGCCTGAAGCACAGCGCGGGCGCGCGTCAGCCCTTCCGCGCGCAGCACAACCGTCGCCTGCGACAGGTCTCGCGGCAAGGAACCGGACTCGTGAACGAAGACCGGCTCCGTGAAGGCCGACTCATTCGGGTTGCCCCAACGGCGCAGGGTAATAGTTGATGCGACCTGACTCATCCGGCATCCCTCAGGTAGACGAGCTTGTTGAACTTCGACGGCGGCACCGGACAGCCTGCATCGTGCTTCAGACCATCCAGCAACGGCCGCAACGCCGCCATCGTTTCCATCACGGGTGTC
Source organism: Herbaspirillum sp. ST 5-3 (assembly GCF_004804275.1). Classification (GTDB taxonomy): domain Bacteria; phylum Pseudomonadota; class Gammaproteobacteria; order Burkholderiales; family Burkholderiaceae_D; genus Noviherbaspirillum. The sequence goes on along the minus strand of NZ_STGI01000003.1, from coordinate 111,458 downwards.
ACTTGCACGCCACGATAGGCTGGCAGGAATGCCGACAATGCCTGTAACGCATCGTCGGCCAGCAATGCCGCGCCTTCCTGATTGCGGTTTTGCGTGAAGTGCAGCGCCAACGCGGCAAATGCCAGTCCTTGCAGAAAACGCGCGTCCTTATCCTCGTGGCCGTCGGGGCGGGTCTGGATCAGGTAATTCCAGCGCTCGCCCAACCAGTCATGCACGCTGCCGAAGTTCTTGCCGTCCCAGAGCAACGCCAGCTCATCCCATGCAAATTCGTGATTCATGCGACTGCCTTGCCGCTGCCATGTTCGCAACCGTTGCAGACCGGCTCGTCCGGGTTGAACAGCACGGACACCTCACTCTTGGGAACGACTTCGCGGCCGCCGTCGATATCATCCACCCGCACCTGCAGCAAGGTCAGTTCGTCATCTGCAAATGCCCCCAGCAGACGTGCGAACTCACGATAAAACGAATGTTCGCTGGCGCGCTCCAGCAGCGATGCATAACCACGCATCCAGCGGCCGAGGTGCAGTGCCCAAAATCGCTTGATTTCTTTTTCGAGCCGCGCGTGCGCGGTCAAATCGCCGTTTTCCAGTGCCGCGGCCTGTCGTTCCAGCAGCGCCGCGACAAAGCTCAGTTCAATCCCGAGCTGGTCTTCGAAGATCGCAAACCTGCCTTGTTGCAGGACAAAGCCGGCGCGCTGGTAGATTGCCTTGACGGCATGGTAGGGCTCCTGCTGAAAACGCCCGGCCAGGCGCGCCGATTCCACAGGCGGGCAACCGCCGGGCGAAGCGAACAGCGCCACATATTCGTACGCCAATGCTTCCTGCAGTTCCGCCAAAGACACGCGAGTCACGTCTTCGTCAAACAGCACGCCCAGCTCCGTCAATGCGGCAAGCGCCCCCGGCGTGCGCAGCGCATTCAGATAGTCGGTCCCGGGTTCTTCAACGAAAGCACCGGCAAGCAAGTGGTAAAAGCTGGCGCGTGCCCGCAGGTCCGATGCGGATTGAGCGCTATCGATCGATTCGGCGACTGCCGCAGTTTGCTCTTGCATGGATAACCTCTCACAAATCTCTGGCCGGCGGCATCGTGCGCCGGCCAGAGTGTCTGCCACTCAGGATTGGATGCCGAAAGCCTAGTGGCCTCCCGCCGGCTTATGCTTGACACTGTCAGGCCCGCCCCAGGACGCCATTTCCGGATGCATCTTGCGATGCAAGTCGCCGGTGTAGGCATAACGCATGGTTTCCTTGAACGCTTCCACATGCTTGTCCCACGACGCTTGCACGTCGCCATACTTGTCGTTCGGTCCGGCTTTGGTGACCTTGACCACCGTGTCATACCAGCCTTGCGAGCCGCCGATCGGATCGGCAACGACCGGGATGATCGCGTTCGGATGTACGCCCTTGTCGTCCCACCAGACATTTTTCAGGTCCGAATCGTCGCTGGCGCCCCAGGCACCGCCTTTCTGCGCATTGACCTTGGCCTTGGCGCCCGACGCGAGCCGGCCGTATTCCCAGTGGCCGAAAGCGGTCGGGATGGCGCATACCTTCGGATGGATACCTTCGAACACGTATGCCTTGGTGACCAGGTAGCCGACCTTGCTCTCAACGCGCACCAGGTCTCCTGTCTTGACCCCCAGTCGCTTGCCCGTTTCGGTGTTGAGCCAGACCGGGTTGCTGTGCATGATTTCGGCCAGCCACTTCACGGCGGCCGTGCGTGACTGCTTGTGCACATTGATCTTGTAGGTAGTGAGGACCATTTCGTCCTCCTTCATGTCCTTATGCCAGGGGATCTGCTTGAAGGTCGGCATCGGATTGAAGCCAAACTCAGCCCACTCATCCACCTTGACATTGATCAGCCGGTTCCTGGTCGGGAAGCCCGCGTAGTTTTTGCCCTTGCGTTGAATGCCGATCGCCTTACTGTTCTTCACGATCGTGCCGTTCTTTTCCACCACGGCGCCGGTCATGTCCGCGGCTGACAGTTCTTTCTTGTGCAGTCCGTACTCCGGCCGGATTTCGCGTCCGGTCTTGTCGATGATCTTGCCGGTATTCGAATCGAGTTTGCCGTAGACCGGATACACGCCATGTTTCTTCAAAAAGTCGAGCCCGCCCGCCTCTTTCAGCCCCGGGATATTGTCGAAATGCTGGCGCATGTAGTCTTCGCCATCCTTGAAGTTCCAGTATTTCTTCATGCCGCGGCTGCCGTCCGGATCCAGCTTGTGGATGATGTCGCGCATGATGATGCGGTTCTCGCGCGCCTCGCCCAACGGTTTGATGACCGGCTGGCGGATGCCCAGCCACGGCCACAGCGAGTTCGGCATGGACTCCGGCTCCCAGCGCTCCAGATAGGGGCAATCCGGCAGAATGATGTCGGCCAATGCCGTTTCTTCGCCCATGAAGGGGCTCATCGACACATAGAACGGGATCAGCTTCTCGTCGCGGAACAGCTTGCCCCATACCGCATCCGAACCGGGGTTCGTATAGACCGGATTGTCCTGATAGGTGAAATACACATTGATCTTCTGCTTGCCTTCCGCGATCCAGAACGGCGTCAGATGGCTGACCTTGTGCCCGGCCAGCGGGTAGTCGTCCGGATGGGAAAGATAGGATGGCTGGGCAGGTTTCGGCGGCTCCGGTTGCGGTTGCGGCCAGCCCATCCCGCGCGGCATGCAGTATCCGCCGCGCACTTCGACATTGCCGGTCATGATGGGCAGCATCATGCAAGCCTTCTCATTGTACGAGCCGTACAGATGCTTGGCCGGTCCGCGATAGGTATAGGTGGTGGCCGGCTTGGTCAGCGCGAATTCATGTGCGATGCGCTCGATCGTCTCGATCGGTACGCCGGAGAGCTGCGATGCCCATTCCGGAGTGTATTGCTGGTAGTGCGACTTCAACTCGGCGACGGTGACGTTGGTCCAGGTTTCGATGAAGTCGCTGTCCTGCAAGTCGTCTCGCAAAATCACATGGCCGATCGCCAGCGCGACTGCGCCATCCGTACCGGGGAACACCGGAATCCATTCATCGGAACGGCCCGCGGTGTTAGAAAGCCGAACGTCGAAAGTCACCAGCTTGGCCTTGTTTTCCGCCATGCCCTCGACCAGGCGCTGCGAGTATGGGTTATGGAAATAGGCGGCCTCCATGATATTGGAGCCGAAATTGAGGATGTATTTCGCATTCGCGAAATCCGGCGTTTCGATATCCGGCCCCCAGGTCGGCTCCATGCCGATCTTCTTGGACGATTCGCACACCGACGTATGGTTCACCACGGTGGCCGAACCGAGCGTTCTCATGAAACGGTCAATCACGCCGCCGGTGCGATTACGCCCGTACTTCAGCATGATGGTGTTGGGATCTTCCTTGAGCGCCGCATCCAGTTTTTGCGCGATCTCGGCGAGCGCCTCGTCCCAGGTAATGCGCTTCCACTTGCCTTCGCCGCGTTTGCCGACACGTTTTAACGGATAGAGAATCCGGTCCGGGTCGTAGGTGTACCACATGCCGGAATTGCCCTTGGCGCACAAGCGCCCGCGGGTCGAGACGTGCTCGGGATTGCCCTCCAGCTTCACGATCCGGCCGTTTTCCACATACGCCATTGCGCCGTCCTGAATATTGCACACATGACAGGTAATCGGGATTGCCTTGCGCTCGGCATAGGTGACGGGATTGGCATCCTTGCCTCCCAGTTCGGTTTCCATGGCGCGCAGCAGTTTCGGCGAAGCCGCTGCTGCCGCAACAGTACCGGCGCTGGCCTGCAAAAAGGTCCGGCGCGAGAGTTTGATTTTCAACATTGTCTTGTCTCCCCGATCTTTAGAAATAGGTCTGTACGATCTGGCCACCGATCAGGATCGAATAGCGCAAGGCCATGCCGCCGGCCAGCAGCAACAGCGATGCGAGCATGACGCCTCCCTGGCGATGTCCGAACGGCGCGAGCAGGAGCACCGCCGGAGCCGCGGTGCCAAGCACGACGCCCACGCCAACGAAAATCATGCCGAGGGAACCGGTCGTCATGAGCATGAAGGTCAGTTCCTGGCCGCTTCCGCCATACGAGGTGGTGCCCAGGAACGAAACCAGCATCGCGGCGACAGCGCCGGTCGTCCACAACATCAGGTGACGTAGTGCCCCCAGCAGCTTTTCATCTCCCCTGGCAAGGAACGATGCGACTGCGGCGCCGGACACCAGTGATAGCGCGACGAACAGCACCGGCATCAATGGCGTATTCCAGACCGGGCGGCTCTGGTGCACCGTCAAGTCAAAACCGGTGTAAATCGGCAGCCCCAGGCCGAGCAAGGCGCCGATGACCGCGAGCTTGCGGCTATGCGCTTCATCGTTCCTGCGCAATGTGACAAAGTAAGCAGCAGAAACGATGCCGAACAGCAGAAGGTTCAGGCTCCCCCAAGCCAGTGGCGAGCCGAAGTTGAGGTAGAACGGGTTCAGGATGTTAATGAAGCGCAGAGGCTGCGACAGATCGCCGATCAGCAGCAGCCCCCCTATCACCAGCAATATGAATGACGCATAGAATGCCCCGGTGCGCAATGACCTGAACTCTGGCCGAAACCACGACAGCATCGAAAAGAAAAACAGCGCCGCAGAAATGCCAATGACGAAGAAATAGATCGAGTAGGTGCCGGTCCACGGCATGTGGTGGAAAACGGTGTAGTCGCCCATAATTGTCACACCTCCTGGTTGCGGTTAACCGACTGGCGCTCCTGGTCGAGCGCCTCGCGGGGGTTATAGACGGCGCGACCGTATTCGGAATGATTGCGGTCCAGACCGATATAGAACACGTGCGGCTTCGTCCCCTCCTCGGGGCGCAGCACCTGCGTAGGCATCGTTGCCACCAGCCTCGATACCTCGCTCTTCGGATCGTTGATGTCGCCGAAGATGCGCGCGCGGCCGATGCAGGTCTGCACGCACGCCGGCGCGAGGCCTTGTGTTACCCGATGGTGACAGAAGGTGCATTTGTCGACGACGCTGGTGATGTCGGTGTAGGTGCGGCTCTTGGGCAGCATGAAGCGTGCGTTGTACGGGCAGGATGCCATGCATGCCTTGCATCCGATGCAGCGATCGTAGTGCTGCAAGACGAAGCCGCCGTCTTCGACCTTGTATGTGGCCCCGACCGGACAGGCGCGTACGCAGGGCGGGTTGTCGCAGTGATTGCACAGGCGCGGCATGAACTGCTTTCTGACGTTGGGGTATTTGCCGACAACCTTGTAGGGCACCCAGGTCCGGAACACGCCGAGCGGCACATCGAACTCCGCCTTGCATGCGACCATGCAGGCGTCGCATCCGATGCAGCGGCGCAGATCGATCACCATCGCGTAGCGCTTGACGCCCTCCTTTCCCCTGGTCTCGACCGATGAAATTCGTAGTTCGCTCATGGACTCGTCTCCTCCTGTCTTGGTATCGGTTGGCGCTCGGCGTCGCCGCGTGTTCGCAGCCGGCGCGCGGCAATGTATTAGGACAGTTTTGCTATTGCAACACCCGTGCCATAAATTTTTTTTCTTTTCTTTCAATGAGTTAGCACCAACACCCTGCAAAATCACGGGCAGCTGCATTACCGCCCCGTAACACTTCTGGCGGAATCGGCTTGAATTGGTATCACCGTTCGGTAACACCGTTCTGGATCGGGGCTGTTTTGATAATTCTTGATCTACCGCATTTTTTTACCTATTGATAACAGCTAGCCTGCCTTTCATAACACGTAGTTAAATTTGGAGACGTCGGTGCTTGGTTGGATGAGAGTCCTGGTTCTGTACTGGGCATTGCTGGGTTTGTCGCAACCTGTGGCCGCCACAGAAACGACACCGATCCGAATCGGACTGACATCGGTATTTCTCGATGATCAGACCTCCTTCATTAGTGCGTGGCGCGATTACCTGGAAAGCCACCTGCAGCGTAAGGTCGTATTCATCCAGCGTGCGAACTACCGTGAGGTGATGACCCTTATGCGCTCCGGCAAACTCGATTTTGCGTGGGTATGCGGTTATCCCTACGTACGCAACAAGCAGTACGTAAACCTGCTCGCGGTTCCGGTGTATAAGGGCAAGCCCACCTACCGCTCCTATTTAATCGTCCCGTCCAGCGATGTCCAAACGAAGTCGATCGGCGACTTGCGCGACAAGGTGTTCGCCTTTTCCGATCCGGACTCGAATTCCGGCTACTTGGTGCCAGTGCATGAGCTGGTTGGCATCCAGGAGAACGCAGCGGCTTTCTTCGGCAAGACGTTCTTTACCTGGTCGCATCGCAAGGTTGTTGAGGCGGTCGCCGCCGGCGTTGCGCAGGCCGGCGCGGTCGACGGCTACGTATGGGATATGCTGGCGCAGCAGCATCCCGATTTGACCGCTCAAACCCGGGTCGTGCACGAATCGGCCGAATTCGCCTTTCCACCCTTTGTTTCGGGCAAGGCGGTGGCTCAGGCAGACGTATCCGCCATGCGCAGCGCCTTGATGACCATGCCGCGGGACGCCGCCGGAAAAGTCCTGTTGCGCAAATTGGGATTGGACGGTTTTATTGAAGGCAATGACAGGATGTACAGCAGCATCGCAAAAATGATGCATGTCATTGCCGAGAAATGACATGTTCCGCGACCTGAGTTTCCGCTACAAGATTCCGCTGCGCGGCAGCGTGCTGATTGTCTGTACCGCGCTGGTCGTCACCGCATCCCTGATGTTTCGCGCCTACGAGGATCTCAAGCATGACCTGCTGCTCAACGCGCAGAGCATGGCGCGCGTGCTGGCACATACGCTGACGCCAGCCATCCTGCATGACGACGTCTGGCGCACCTATGAGATCATCAACTCGCCATTCCAGGTATCCGCCAAAGCCAACATCAACCAGGCCGACGAAATCCTGGTTCTCGATACCAAACGCCAAGTATACGCCTCCACGCATCCCAAGCAATACCCGATGCTGTCCGATCCGGCAAGGGTGAATCCGGACCATCTGCAGCTCCAGCAAAAAATCATCGACTACCGTGGCACTGAACCGACCGTCATCGAGCCGGCCCGCTCGGGAAAATTCTACATGGTTGCGCCGATCGTCTCCGATGGCATACCGCTCGGCACGCTGGTGCTGGGATTTTCGAATTCCATCTTCCTGCCGCGCTTTTACGACATTGCTCGCCGCGCGATGATCATTACGCTGCTGGCATTGGCAGCGCTGCTGCCGATCAGCTGGTACTGGGGGTGGCGCATGGCCGCCCCCCTGACGCAATTGGCAGGCTACATGGACAAGATCGGCCCGACTCTGCCTGACGACAAGGAGATAACACTGTACGAGTCGCGCGACGAGATCGGCCAGGTCGGGGCCGCATTCAAGCGCATGCTGGGCGAACTCAAGGAAAAGGAATCGCTTGAGCGGCAGATCTTCTTTTCCGAGCGTCTGGCGGCAGTCGGCCGGCTGGCGGCAGGCATCGCGCATGAGATCAACAACCCGTTGGGCGGCATGCTCAATGCAATCAGTACATTCAAGAAGCGCGATAACGACGATCCGCAGACCATCAAGACAATCTCCCTGTTGGAGCGCGGCCTGCTGCAAATTAAGGACACGATAGCCGCACTGCTGGTCGAGGCGAAGTTTCAAAGCCATCCGCTGACGGTACAGGACATTGAAGACACACGTACCCTGGTACTGGCCGACACAAATCGAAAGTCGGTCGACCTGCACTGGGAAAACGACGTGCTCGATACGCTGCCGCTGCCGTCGACACTTGTGCGCCAGATACTGATCAATCTGTTGCTCAATGCACTACAGGCCGTGGAAAACCATGGTCACCTTCGATGCCACATCTATCGCAATAGCGACACGCTGGTTCTGCAGATCGAGAACGACGGCAAGCACATCACGTCCGAGCAGCTTGACACCCTGTTCGAACCATTCATCACCGGCAGTGAAAGCGGCCACGGTCTCGGTCTATGGATGACCTACCAGATCGTGAATCAACTGAAGGGGGAAATCACAGTGGAAAGCCAGCCAGGCGAGACCCGATTCGTGGTCACCCTTCCTATTCCGGAATCCCTTGTATGATCAGTCATCAATTACCCCGCCTGTGCCTGATAGAAGACGACGCCATTATGGGCGAGTCGTTGTGCGACCGCTTCGAGTTGGAAGGTTATAGCTTCGATTGGTATAAAACTGCGGCTAGTGCGACGGCCGGATTGGATAACAAGCAGTATGCGGTTGTCATCAGCGACATTCGCCTGCCTGACCAGACGGGTGACGACATGTTCATACAGTTGCGCAAGCAGATCCCCAGTCTGCCGCCGTTCATTTTCATTACCGGTTTCGGTGCGATCGACACAGCAGTCAGCCTGCTCAAGCAAGGCGCCGCCGACTACATCACCAAACCGTTCGACCTGGATTCGTTGATGGAGAAAATACGGCTGCTGGTGTCGTCGGCTCCGCAACAGCGAAGCGCCGCAGGATTAGGCATTTCACCTGCGATGCGCCGCATCGCGGAAATGCTGCCGCGTCTGGTCGATCATGCGACAACTATCTGCATTACCGGCGAGTCAGGCGTCGGCAAGGAAAAAGTGGCGCTGGAGCTCCATCGTGGCGCGCCCGAATCGCAAGACAAGCCATTTATTGCAGTCAACTGCGGCGCGATTACCGAAACCCTGTTGGAAGCCGAGCTGTTCGGGCATGAGAAAGGCGCGTTCACTGGCGCCGCGCGCACGAAGAAAGGCGTATTCGAACAAGCGGACGGAGGCACCCTTTTTCTCGATGAAATTGGCGAGATGCCATTGTCCATGCAGGTCAAGTTGTTGCGGGTAATACAGGAGCGCTGCATCACACGGGTTGGAGGAGAAAAACTGATTCCTGCGAATGTACGATTAGTGTGCGCGACCCACCGAGACCTGAAGCAGATGGTTGAACAAGGAACATTCAGGGAAGACCTGTTCTATCGCATCAATGTGATTCAGCTGAAGATACCACCGCTGCGTGAACGCAAGGAAGACATCCTTTGGTTTGCTGACTTATTTTTAGAGCACTATGCCACCCAGCTCAACATCAAGAAGAAATGGCTTTTGCCGGCGACGGAAATGGTCTTACTCGATTATCCCTGGCCAGGCAACGTACGTGAGCTGAAGCATTGCATCGAGCGAGCTTATATCCTGACCAACGATCAGAACCTGAGCCTGGAACACCTGTTCGACGACGCGGTTTTGGCGCAACATACCATCCCCACAATCAAGACGGATGCGGATCTGAGCCACTACCTCCATGAGTGCGAACGTCGTTACATCATGAAGGCCCTCGATCGGCATCAGCATCACATGGGAAATACCGCTGCGGCGTTGGGCATTAGCCGTAAAAACCTTTGGGAAAAAATGCGTAAGTTAGAGATTGCTGGTGAAATAAAGGAAACCTGAGCAGCATGGGAAAGATGAACCGGGTGCTCGTCAAGAAATGGTGCTCCTAGCGATCCGGTTGTATATTTCATGCAAAAGATGATAGAACTTACGAGCAACGAGGATTAGCTCGTCCAGTCGTTTCACCTTCATGTACCGGTTGCGGCGCCTTCTTCCGCGCCGTTGATTGATACGCGAACGGCTGGAGCTTGCACACCTGTTGCTTCCCGCACTCCGGCTCGTTCATCGACTACGACAGAATTCATTCTTCGCTGCAGACCACTCTTGAAATTTCGTGCCGTGCCGGCGACCTGGCGCACTGCCCTCTTGAACTGCGCCTTGTGGCGATCCAACTCCCGCAAAGTAATCACATCGTCGATCGCCAGCGTTTCCAGCATCGGCATCAGCTGATCCACCTTGGAGAGCAATTCCAGATAGCGCCGCCCGAACTTGGAAATCACCTTCACCTCCAACGCCAGCGGCGCCGTGTCATAGCTCGCCAGGCTGGTAATACCATGCGCAGTGCATAAGGCCGCTGCGCTGTCGATTGCCTTATCCACGTCCGCGGTCAGCTTTTCGAGCTGATGCTGCAAACCGGCTTCCACTTTCTCGACCATTTCGTGGGGGAGCTTGGTGCGCGCCATCACCGAAATGAAATGGGTATTCAATTGCATGCTGTTGAAGCAGCGCACGAACAGCCGTTTGACCTCGGGGCTGCAAAAGGAAGTCGGAATCTTTCGGCTGGCTGCTTCCACCCGCCGAAAATCCGCCTTTACTTCTTTCGCCAGAATCTTGGCATTGATGCCGCCCTGGTCCGATTGAATAATCGCGTCGTTCGCCACGGAGCTTCTCCCACTGTTACTGGCCGGTACGGTGATCATCCGCCCTCCATGGCGGCGACGACCAGCATAAATATCGATTTTTGCCAGGGGCTTTCGCCATCAGCCTCTTGGTAGGGGCTTTTCGCTGGCGCCCCCGTTGACAGTCACCATCGGCAATCATTAAAGTGCTTCTCAAGCAGCAGCTAGCCCTGCAAGAAATTGGCAAGCCCCTACCGGATTCACCGCGCGCCTTGTCGCGCCCTCTCATCAAGTCGCTTTGTCTTGCGTCTTCCGTTTATCTATCGAAAGCCCTTTCGAGGCGATGGATCGATTCCCAGCCTTTCGCCTCAAAAGGTTTCTTCGACGGTAGCTGGCATCCCGTCCAGACGGCTCATGCCGTAGCAAGTACAAAGCCAGTCCATATAGTGCCGGTTTGCTCCGGCATTTCAACCACCCTACCGGGGCATTGTGTCCCCGCGCCGGGTCTGCATTGCCCCGTTTTTCATCATGGAGGCAATGATGTTGAATGAGTGTTTCTCTTTCGGTCCTCCCCCGGTCGTCGCGCGTGTCATTGCCGAACGATCGCTGGATACCCAACCTCTCCTCTTCCAGGATTTAACACCGGAAGCGCGAACGGCCGTTCTTCGGTACGTCTTTGACGATGACACACCGGTCGAGTGGTCGGAGGAAGATGTGGTGTTTCTCCACTGGCGCTTACTCAAGGAGCTGGATGCGCTCAGCAATCCCGCCACGCCGCTGGACGACAAGATCGATACCTTGCGCTGGGTCTTTACCGATCCCGAGCGCGACAAACGTCCGTTTTCGTTCGTCAATTGCCTAAGAGTCGTCGGATGCAGTCGTCTGTCTCCGACGCCCTATTTCGGGCTGGTCGACGCGGAAGCAATCCGGAGTTGGATCCGATTCCACGTGCGTACGTGGCTCGGCGCCGCTGTCGCGCGCTATCCGCTGTGGGTTCGAAGCGCGATTCTGCAGTATCCGAGCTGGGTCGAAAGCCGATTGGAGAAGAACGCGCAATGGATCAACGAGGAGATCAGGAAGCACACCGTCCAAGGTGATCTCTTCGCGTAGGCCCATTCGAACGGCACGTGCTCGATTCATCCAGAGTCTTGCTCTATTCAGATCAGGGCGGCGATTTACACCGTCCTTTCCACTACCCGCTGGCGGGGCGCTGCTCCGCTTGGGGCAAGGCTTCGCCTGCACTCAGGAGAGTTCCATGAAACAGGTGCAGAAGCGAATCAATGCATGCGGAGGCTACCATGCAACGTGACGAGTTCGAAGCGCGCATCAAGGAATTGAAGCGCCGTGCCCATGGGCGATGGACCAATATCCTTCGTCTGCTGGGCGTCCACGAAAAAATTCTCAACAAGCGCAACCAGCCCTGTCCGTTATGCGGCGGCACCGACCGTTTTCAATACACGGACAAGTATGGCGAAGGGAATTACCACTGCCGCCACTGCGGTCCGGGAGGTGGGCTGAAACTCCTCCAGGCTTGCCTCGGATGGGATTTCACCACCACGCTAGCCCGCGTTGAGGAATGCGTTGGTAATACCGTTGAAGCGCCGCGTCCCAGGCAAAGTGTCCCCACTTCCGACAAGATGAGACTGCTCGCCAAGCGACTCTGGGACGAAGCGCTGCCGATCACCGCTGGCGATGAGGTCGATCGCTACTTGAGTAACCGGGGTCTGCAACTAGCGGAATATCCGAGAACGCTTCGGTTTCACCCGAATCTCGGCTACTTCGTTAAAGACCCGACGTCCGGCAAGTCGAAGAAGCTGCGTGACTATCCGGCGATGTTGGCCTGCATCCAGGGCGCCGATGGGCATGCAGTGACGCTTCATCGCACCTACCTGCAGGATGGTCAGAAGGCCCTCGGCCGCCAGTCGAAAAAAGTCTTAAGCAGCGGCATCAATGGCGCCGCGGTGCGGCTGTGCGACGCGTCCGATGAGTTGGCGATTACGGAAGGCATCGAAACCGCCCTGGCCGTATATCGGCGCACCGGCAAGCCGGTATGGGCAGCAATCAGCGCCGGCAACATGGAAAAGCTGTGGCTGCCGGATTCGGCGCGCCGCATCTGCATCTATGCCGATAACGACGCCGCCTCGGAATTCGACGGTCAGGCTTCCGCGTTCATTCTCGCCCGTCGACTAAAGAAGGAGGAGATGAGATCTGGCCCGCGCCAGATTGAGGTCTTCGTTCCCAAGATCGCCGGCCATGACTGGGCCGACGTCTGGTTCACGCGCATAGCCCAGATTCGCCACGTGGCATAGCGTATCAAGTCGGTGAACGTCAGCGGAAAAGCAGTTTCACTGGTTGCTGCCATACCAGATTCGGTTGCTTGCCGGATGAAGGCAGCCCGTATAGCAAGCGCTTCAATGCGCGCATCCATGCGATCTAGCGATCGCTTTTTCAACCCAGCGGGGAAACGCTTCCCCGTTGGGGGGAATGGCGTCCTCGCTTCATTTTTTGGAGATCGATATGAAAAACGGACGCTCCCTTGTGAATTTGGCGACCGAACTGGAGCGCCAGCTCACAACCAAGAAAGACATGATCGTGCCCGCGTCACTCATGCATCACCAGACCCGGGACGATGGATCTTGCGTGCTGGTGATCCATGAATCGGGTGGAGTGCAAAGTTACGACGTGGCGGAACTCGCGCGCCGGCAGCTCGCCGAGAAGCTCAAGATTCCGTACGCGTATTTTGAACGCATGCGCACCGATCAGCCAGCTCTGCTCGACCGCAACGTGAACACCTGGCTGCAGAGCGACAGCGCGGACCGGCGCCTGATCCGCACGCTCGACGGGCGGGTGCGCGCTGTGCTGTCAGACCGCTACCGGCGACTGGACAATGTTGACCTGGCCGAGCATGTGCTGCCGATCCTGCAGCGCTTGCCGAATTCCCGGATCGAATCGGTCGACCTGACGGAAACGCGAATGTACCTCAAAGTCGTCACGCCGCGTATCAGCGCCGAAATCGCCCCCGGCGACGTGGTGCAGGCGGGCGTTGCCGTCATCAACTCGGAGGTCGGTTACGGCTCATTGTCGGTGCAGCCGCTGGTATTCCGGCTGCTCTGCAAGAACGGACTGATTGCATCGGACCATGCGCTCCGAAAACCCCATGTCGGCCGTTCCCTGGCGTCGTCCGATGAGTCGGTCGTCGTGTTCAAGGACGACACGCTGCGCGCGGATGATCAGGCGTTTTTCCTGAAAGCGCGCGACGTGGTAGAGGCGGCGGTGTCGGAGGTGACTTTTCAACTCGTCGTGCAGCGTCTGCAGAAGGCGCGGGAGATCCGGCTTACCGGTGATCCGGTGAAATCGGTGCAGGTGCTGGCCAATCGCTATGCGATGAACGATGGCGAACGGGCCGGCGTGCTGCGCCACCTGATCGCGCAAGGAGATCTATCCGGCTACGGCCTGATCAACGCTGTGACCGGATATTCGCAAGAGGTGGAAGACTACGACCGCGCCACGGAGTTTGAGGCGATGGGCGGCAAGCTGATCGAGTTGTCTCCCAGGGATTGGAAAGACATCGCCGAAGCCGTTTAAGCCTGGCGATTCACCCATGCCCCGATGAGAGATGGACGTGCCGGACTGTTTGTCGGCACGTCCCTGCCCGTGCTGTGCGCATCATTTCATCGCGAAACGATGCTCCTTAGTGTCAAAAGTTCCACAAACTTGTCCCATATATATGGCATTAGAGGCAAGATTCCATCCCTTGTTTGATAGTTATCAATTTTGCATCATTCCCGGAAGATATTTTACTAACCGTCACGAATGGAGCCCTGCTTAATAAGAAAACTTAATCGAGATCATGACCCATTGCGAACACCCTGCCCGAATACCAAGTGGCTTACCTGGAGAATCACCATGCCAAATGCAGTGCAGTTTTCAGATGTTCAACTGCTTAACTTAAGTTTTCTATTAGCAATTCAATCAAGTATCCGGAAAGACCCTATTTCTGCCTGTTATAAGTTCAAGCTCCCAGTCGAACACGCTTCCAAGCTCACCGAAATTCCCCCGGAAAAAATCCAATCCTTCGTTGCCAATCTCGGCCACGAAAGCGTTTTCACGCTGCGTCAGGATCTCATGCAGCTGCTGGAAACGCCGCCCGGATTACTGCGTCCGTTATCCACGGTACACGTCCCTGAACCGGAATCCGGCCTCACGCCGCCTGCCGACAGACGGGCTAGCGCTCGCACGTAATCAAAAGGAGGCCAAATGGAAACCTCGTACGCCGACCGCCATATCAAATCCTTGTCGCTTGCAAAGACTTGCGCCGAACTCGGCGCGCGCATCAAGACCATCATGTACATCACAGGGCTCGGCCACCACGAACTGGTCCGGCTGTTTTTTGTCGACGAACATTCTGCGCCGCGCGGCCGGCCGCCGGCTTCTCCCGAGTGGTTTCACCAGGCCAATCTCATCGAGAAAGTGGAAGCGTCGATTTTCTGCTCGATTTTCGAGCGGATGTCAGCCCTGGGTTATGGCCCTGCAGAGGCGTTGGTCGGCGCATATAAAACCTACCGCGAGCAATGCTCGCATCCGCCGCGCATCAGCTTCGACCGTGCCTTCGATCTGGTCTGCCACTCGAAAGGAATATGGGCGCAACAAGCACAGCATTTTTCACTGAACGTGTGCAGGGTTTGCCATTCGCAATATCTGGCCGCGTTCGGCGAATCCACTTCCTGCGAACACGGCTGCCCCTTCTGCAAACTGCTGAAGCGCTACCCATCCGACAAACGTGTGCAGACGACGTTTTCGCCGCATTCTACGCCGCAGATATCTCCAACTGATTTCGGTCTGTTAGCCGCATTCATTGCTGATGACGCAGCAGGTGCCGCTAAGAGTTAAACATTGCGTTATGTGCGACTAAGATCGGAGTACCACGGTGAATCGAATCGCAAAGACGTATCGATAGCCGCCCGACCACGAATAGGCAGGGAGGCTTTCAAGAGCCAAAGCAGCAATGCCTTGACGATGCGATTCATCCGATTAAAGCGATGCAGAAATTAAAACGTTCAAGGTCACATTGACAAGGCTAAGCCTTCCCACCAAGGGAAGGACCAGAGAATTTTGTGACAGGATACGTATAAATACGGATGTTTATATTCATTGAATAAGTGAACTAGCGTAGGAAACTGAACTGGTATAATCTATTCTTCGTGTATCTATTGCGATTGAAACGTGCGGCGCCTTGTTTGCATTCTCCTGATGTTCTTCTTGCCCTTGCATAGCTTTGCTCTGCAGGTCGAGTTGCCGTCGGGCGGAAATGCGTTTGATGTTGCACATGAGGTCGCGCATCTGGTCGGAGCAAGTCATCACCACGACGATGACCATGGCGCGATGCATTACGATAAGTCGACCGACTCCGCCAAGCATTTCGCAGAACACTCCGCATCACATCATTGCCTTGCAGTGATGCCCGATATTGCGCCGCTGGTTGCCATCGCCCCTGTCAAGGTCGAACAGACCGAGCATCGCCACTACATTCCCGACCACTTCCCGGATAGCCTCCAGCGCCCTCCGTCATCCCTCGGTTAATCCGCCGAGGGCACTTCTGCATCTTTTCGAGCTAGAAATAGCCTCACCGAGCATCCGCGCGGCTTAACTGCCGCGGCGTGCAGCTGCCTTCGGCCATTCTTTCCGAAATTCGAATGGAGATTGCATGCGTGCGCATTTATTAATACATCATCTTTGTATGGTGACTGCCCTGGCGCTCATCGCGCCGATAGCGCAGTCACAGGTCGCCCCGACCAGCCTGCATACGGCTGTCGAGGCGGCGTGGCAAAGGTCCCCGCAGGCGCGGACCTTGGTGGCTCGACAAGACGAAACAGCGGCTGGTCGTGAAGCCGCGCAATCCTGGATTGCAGGCTCGCCAACTATTGGCCTGTCACAGCGAAGCGACCGGTGGACTGACCGAACTGGCGTACGGGAAGACGAGGTTTCGCTCTCTGCCCCAATTTGGCTACCTGCGCAAAAATCCGCTCGTCAGGGCCAAGCCGAGGCAAGTGCTCAAGAATTGGACGCACAACTGGCCAACGCCATGCTCAGTCTTGCTGGAGAGGTGCGTGACCGATTTTGGGCTGTTGCGTCAGCCAAGGAAGCGCTGGCTGAGGCGGTTGAACATCAGCACCATCTTGAAGCTACTGCTGATGAGGTGATGCGTCGGGTCAAAGTTGGTGACATGGCGCGGACAGACGCCTTACTCGCGCAGCAAGAGGCTCTAGCCGCCAAGGCAGCGGTACTCGACGCGCAAGTAAAGGTACAGGAAGCACTGTCGCGTTACACCGCGTTGACTGGGCTTTCGGATGCACCGACGCCTGAACCTGAGCCAATCGCGACTACCGTCCCGGACCCGCATCCTCGACTGTTGGCCGCCCGTGCCGGCGTACAAGCTGCGCAGGCATCACTGAACGTCGTCAATAAAACCCGCAACGATCCGCCGACCTTAGGTGTGGCCATGCGGAGAGAACGGGACGCAACTAGTTCGCCGTTATCCAGCGTAATCCTTGCGGTGCAGATTCCAATCGGGACCAACGCCAGAAACCGCCCGTTAGAGGCAGCAGCGCGCACGCAGATTGAAACAGCGACAGCCGAAGCCACCCAGGCAGAAGCATTAATAGCCGCCGACATCAACGTTGCACGCCATCAAGTCGCAGCATCTCAGCAGTCGTTAGAGGCGGCTTCATCGCGTCTGGCCATGGCACGCGAGCACTTTCAGCTCACCGATAAAGCGTTTCGCCTCGGCGAGCGCGGATTAGTTGACCTGTTACGTGCACAGACACTGCTCCACGAGGCAGCAACCGCCGAGCGTCAACAGCGTGTCGCTTTGGGTCTTGCCCATGCGCGTCTGAATCAAGCCTTAGGAATCATTCCATGAACATCTTGAAAATCATCCTGATTTACTTTGCTGCCGTGTCCGCAGCGTTCGCACACGGTCCCGATGGCGACCACAGCCATGAAGACGCGACTGCACCGCAAGTGCAGGCCGGAGCGACACCTCGTATTGAAGCGTCCACCGAATCGTTCGAGCTTGTCGGCCAGTTGCATAAGGGCGAGCTGTCCATCCTGATTGACCGCTATGAAACCAACGAGCCTGTCCTCGGCGGGAAGCTGGAAGTCGAATCGAACGGACTGAAAGCACAGGCCAAATTTCACTCTGACTATGGCGATTATTCGGTCGATGACAAGCAAATGTTGGAGGCGCTCGCCAAGCCGGGCAAGCATCCATTGGTCTTTACCCTGACAACGGCGAATGAGAGCGACCTTCTCGAAGGAGCGCTGGAGGTCCGAGACGAAGCGCATGCAGACAATCATTCGCGCTTTCCATGGGCATGGACTGGTGCCGGATTGCTGGCCGCGCTGCTCGCATTCGTACTGGCTGCGAAGATTCGCCGCCCCAAAACATCGATGGGGAAAAAATAATGTTTAACAAATTTTCTTACTCAATCATTCCTTTCATCGCCGCTGGTCTTCTGTCGCTGACTTTTTCGATCGAAGCAAGCGCCCATGGAGATGAACCCCATTCGGATGAACCTGCACCGGCAGTTAGTGCGAGCGGCTTGGCTCGCCTGCCGGACGGGAGCGTCAATGTGCCCAAGCTGGCACAACGCCGGATGGCAATTCGAACCTTGTTGGCAAAGGAAGACGAACATCCATTCACCGTGGAACTGAACGGCCGCGTCGGCATTGACCCGAATGCGGGTGGTCGAGTGCAAGCGCCTTTTACCGGACGCATAGAGCCGGGGCCGAAAGGTTTGCCGGTCGCAGGGCAGCGAGTGGAAAAAGGCCAGGTGCTGGCGCAGGTACGGCCCGTTGCCAGCGCCGTTGAATTGGGGAATCAGCAGGCGCAGCTGGCCGATATCCGCGCTAACCGAAAGCTCGCCGAACAGCGCGTAAAGCGACTTGAGGCGTTGGAAGGAGCGGTGCCGCAAAAAGAAATCGAGGCCGCTCGTGCGGAGCTGGCGAGTCTGTCCGGTCGCGAACGCGCGGTCGCAAGCAGCGTTGGTGGGAGCGAATCCATCATTGCATCAGCATCGGGGATTATCGCGACAGCCAGCGTGTTAAGCGGACAGATTGTCGAGGCGCGTGACGTGCTTTTTGAAATCGTTGACCCGAACAGGATGATCGTCGAAGCACTCACGACAGACCCGTCACTTGCCACTCGGGTTGAGAGTGCGAGTCTCGCCAACGTGCCAGGTGCTGACCTGAGCCTGTTGGGTGGCGGCCGTAGTCTGCGTGACGGCTCGTTGCCGTTGAATTTCCGCGCAAATCTACGCAATACGGCGATTGCCATCGGTCAGCCAGTCACAGTGTTGGCGAAGCTGAACGACAAGATGAAGGGCATTGCCTTGCCCGCAGAGGCTTTGGTTCGCAACCCCGCCAACGAAACCATCGTCTGGACGAAGGTGAGCGCCGAACGCTTTATTCCGCGGCCCGTTGAGTACAAGCAGCTTGACGCGAAAACGATTGTGGTCGTCAAAGGCCTTGCTCCCGAAAGCCGTGTGGTCGTCTCCGGTGCGGCGCTGATTAATCAGATTCGGTAGGAGACGGACCATGTTTAACTGGATAGTTCGTTTCAGCCTGGCCAACCGGCTTTTTGCCTTGGCGGTGGCATTGCTGCTGATTGTGTATGGGGCGCTGACGGCAACGCGTACACCAGTCGACGTCTTCCCGGACCTGAACAAACCCTTGGTAACTGTTCTGACCGAGGCAGGCGGCATGGCGCCGGAAGAGGTCGAACAGCTGGTGTCGTTCCCGCTCGAGACGGCGCTGAACGGAATGCCGGGAGTCACCCGGGTGCGGTCGGTGTCTGGTGTCGGCCTCTCGATTGTATATGCCGAGTTCGACTGGGGCACCGACATCTACAGGAACCGGCAACTGGTCTCCGAGCGGCTCACACTGGTGAAAGACCAACTCCCTGGTGGCATTACGCCCATCATGGGGCCGGTGTCCTCCATCATGGGCGAAATCATGTTGATTGCCTTACCCATCGATGCATCAAAAGCCACGCCGATGCAAGCGAGGGAATACGCCGACTTCGTGCTTCGCCCTCGGCTTCTGTCCATTCCGGGTGTGTCACAGGTCATCCCTATTGGCGGCGATGTTCGGCAGCTCCGAGTGGAACCGGATACGGCACGCATGGCGCAGTTTAATGTCACCCTGGACCAGATTGCTTCCTCGTTGCAGGGATTCGCCAGCAATACCAGTGGCGGTTTCATTGACTTGAACAGCCGTGAGTATCTGATTCGCAACCTCGGCCGCACGAATCGGTTAGAGGACGTCAAGGACTTGGCTGTCGCTTTCCGCAACGGCTCGCCTATCCTGCTTGAGCAGGTCGCGTCGGTTCGCTATGCGCCGTCATTCAAACGTGGCGACGCCGGCATGAATGGCAAGCCTGCGGTGATTGTGAGCGTGCAAAAGCAGCCGACTGCCGATACGGTGAAACTCACGCGAGAGATTGAACGCGCACTGAAGGAACTCAAGCAAAGCGTCCCAGCCGGCCTGTCCGCGCCTGAAGTGCTGTTCCGCCAGGCGGATTTCATCGAGGCTTCCATCGACAACGTCACCGAGGCGTTGCGGGATGGCGCGATTCTGGTCGCGATCGTGCTGTTCGCATTCCTGATGAACTTTCGTACGACGGCAATTTCGCTTATTGCGATACCGCTGTCGCTCGCCGTGACGGCCGTCGCCTTTCACCTGCTGGGCCAGTCCATTAATGTCATGACGCTCGGTGGACTTGCTATCGCCATTGGCGAACTCGTCGACGATGCTGTTGTCGATGTGGAAAACATCCTGCGCCGCCTGAAACAACGAGGCAGCGGAGAAAATGCGCCGTCGGTGATGGAAGTTATCTGGCGCGCATCCGTCGAAGTACGGTCTGGCATCGTGTACGCGACCGTTATCGTCGTATTGGTCTTCGTCCCGCTATTTGCGCTGCCCGGCATCGAAGGCCGCCTGTTCGCCCCCTTGGGTATTGCCTATATCGTCTCCATTCTGGCGTCGATGCTGGTGTCCATGACGGTTACGCCGGTCCTGGCGTATTACCTGCTGCCGCAGATGAAGCAGCTCGGTCATGGTGACAGCCCCCTGGTTCGACGCCTGAAGGCATGGGATGCGTGCATTCTCGAATGGTCTTTTCCTCGCGCGAAGGGCATCCTCGCTATTGCGGTATTGGCAGTCGTTGCTGCTGCCGCGAGCGTGCCATTTTTCCCGCGCGCCTTCCTGCCTTCATTTAACGAGGGTTCGCTGGTGATGGGGATGACATTCACCCCGGGCACGTCGCTTGCCGAAGCCAACCGAATGGGAGCACTGGCGGAAACGCTGATGAAGGAAGTGCCGGAAGTGGTCAAGGTCGGGCGTCGCACCGGCCGCGCGGAACTGGATGAACACGCGGAAGGCGTCCATTCATCGGAAATCGACATCGACCTGAAGCGTTCCAAACGGAGCCGCGAGGACGTGATGGCGGACTTGCGCAGCCGGTTGGCCGTCATTCCCGCGTCGATTGCCATCGGCCAGCCCATCTCCCATCGGCTCGACCACCTGCTGTCGGGTGTGCGGGCGCAAATCGCCTTGAAAATCTACGGCGATGATCTCGATACGCTGCGTGGATTGGCCGAAGGTTTGCGCGGCAAGCTGACAGGCGTGCCGGGGCTGGTCGATTTGTCCATTGAGAGGCAAGTGCTCATTCCGCAGGTGAAGGTCAGAATCGATTACCGGAAAGCGGCGCAGTACGGATTGGCTCCCGGCCAGGTGCTGAAAACACTCGAAACGCTGTCAGATGGTGACCGGGTCACTCAGGTTGTGGATGGCGCACGCAGATTCGACTTGATGGTTCGTCTCCCGGATGCCAGCCGTTCCCCTCAGGACCTGGCTCGCATAATGCTCGACAGCCCGTCGGGCCGGATTCCGTTGTCCACCATCGCTACTGTCGAAGAAGGCGACGGCCCCAACCAAATCGGGCGGGAAAACGGTCGCCGGCGGATTGTCGTGTACGCCAACACGGATGGCTCCGACATGTCCCGCATCATTGGGGATATCCGGAAAGCCATCACCGCTACATCTCTGCCAAATAGCTACTTTGTCAGTATCGAGGGACAGTTTCAGGCACAGGAACAGGCAACGAAGCTGATTAGCGGCTTGTCGCTGGTCTCGCTGGTCATGATTTTCCTGGTGCTCTATTCGCGCTACAGGTCCGGTGCACTGGCTTTGGTCATCATGGGGAACATCCCATTTGCGCTCATTGGCAGCGTCATCGCGATGTGGGTTGCCGGCGTCTCGCTGTCGGTCGCTTCGATGGTTGGCTTCATCACCCTGACCGGCATCGCCACACGTAACGGCATCCTGAAAGTCAGCCATTACATCAACCTGTGCAAATTCGAAGGCGAAGTCTTTGGCACAAAGATGATTGTGCGTGGCTCGCTCGAGCGGTTGACGCCTGTGCTGATGACCGCTCTGGTTGCTGCGTTTGCACTCGTGCCGCTGCTTCTTGCAGCTGACGCACCGGGCAAGGAAATCCTGCACCCGGTCGCCGTGGTGATTTTCGGCGGGCTGGTCAGCTCGACGATTCTCGACTCGCTGCTGACCCCGCTGATTTTCTGGCTGGTCGGGCGCAAGCCGCTGGAAGCCATCGTGGCAGGAAAGTCGCAGGAAGCATATTAAGAACGGGCTGATGCAGCGGAGCCCAGTACAGAGCCGCTGCCTATACGGAGAAAGCAATGAAAAAACTTCTGACCCTCGTGGCAATAGCAGCATCAGTAGCAGCAACGGGCGCGTATGCACATGGCGACAAGCCGAAACACGGCGGCGTCGTTCAGTCCGCAAGCAACGACATCAGCTTCGAGCTCGTCAATAAGGACGGTAAAGCCACCATTTATGTGGAAGATCATGGAAAACCGGTCGCAACGGCTGGCGCTACGGGCAAGCTGACGGTCCTGAACGGCGCCGACAAGAGTGAAGTGGCGCTCGAACCAGCTGGCGACAATATCCTGGTCGCGCGAGAAAGTGCGAAGTTGGAGAAAGGTGCCAAAGCCATTGCGGCTGTTACGTTTGCTGACAAGCAAGCGGTGAACATAAGGTTTGCAATGAAGTAATCAGCTTGGGAGGGGAGTACGGTATGTGCTCGCCATCGGAACCGCGAACAAATGAATGAGGTTGTCATGAGAAGCAAGAAAGCACTGGCTGGCTGGCTGCTTGCAGCATTGAGTCTATCCCTGACCTGCCCGGTGATGGCGCAGCAATCCTCGCCCTCCGGACTGTCAGACAAAGTAAAAGGCCTGTTTTCCAACACAAAGGAAGATGAGCTAGTTGAGCCTGACGTGGCTTTCAAGATGAAAGCCGTGGCTAAGACCACCAACTTGCTGGCAGTCGACCTTACTCCTGCGAATGGATACTACGTCTACAAGGAACGGATTAAGTTCTCCGTAAAGGACACCGCAGGAATTCGAATCAACAACGTGAAACTCCCTGTCGGAGAGATGAAAACAGACCAGATTTTCGGCCGCACCGAGGTGTTTAAGAAGAATGTGCCTATTACGATTACGTTGGATAACGCGGCGAAGGGAAAAAACATCACCCTCTTCGCGTCGTATCAGGGATGCCATGAGAAATTGGGTGTTTGCTATCCGCCCATTGAGAAGTCGGTCACCTTAGTATTGCCCTAGCCCGGAAAGACGGGGCTGGAAGCGCGAGCGGCCCGGTTGCAACGCAGGTGATGCCTGGAAGTCGCTATCGACATTCCAGTGGAGAGCCCGTTCAGTGTCATCGCAATAACAACGCCATGAAAACAAGCGTCCCAAACTGTACGTTGGTTTCACGCTTGCGCTCGCAGTTCTTCCACAGTCATCGACATTTCTCCTGCCATGCGACCGAACGCTCGACCACCTAGCGCCGGGGAAGCACGACGAATGGGGCACCTCGCTGCATTTGACCACCGAGACCAGCGGCGGCGAATCCGGCGCGCTGGATTGCTTTCCCGACTGCGTCTGCATCCGTTGCAGCGGCTGCCAGACCCGTGTGAAGTTTGCGCTGCAATGGCTTGCCGGCATTCGGGAAGTGCTGGCGATCGCAAAAATCAGCGTATCGCAGTCGTCCTGAATTCCCGACAAATTACTATCCGGTAAGTGCAGGAACGATGAAAGCCAGCCGGCTTCGAAACTGCCGTTGTCGGCCGGTGATTGTGCATGCCACACAAAGGCAATTTGCGCATTTGCAAGGTTCCTGTCGGCTCGATTGACCAATGAACGCCAGTCGAACGGTTGTCGCGGCCTATTCCCACCGGCGTAACGGCTCACGTCATGTCGCCATGCTCCTGCAAACATCACAATTCGTGATGCCCTCGCGAAGGGACCCGCTTACCTAGTCCCGAAAGCTCAGCCAAAATCTTCTGATTTTGGCTGGACGAGCACAACCGGCGACAGTCAGACTGACCTCGTCTTCGTGCTATCGGATGATCATGGTCTTCGGCTCCCTATTCTCTGGCCGGCGTTCCGCCGGCCACGATACTCCGGGTACCCGTAACGAGGCGGCCACGCCTGCGCCGGATGCAACCGCCCCGTTAACCTATCCACCGCTCGATCCGGGTTTCCCGACGCACTCGGTTGACGATATCCTCTCTGTGCACAGCGATTTGATCCGCCGGATCAAACTAGCCTACGGCGCCGACCACGAGACGTATTCCAACGACCTTGAGACCGTCATGCATCGCTACGCCGGCTACGTCAACCTGTTGCCGGCCACAGCGAATAACTACTTCAGCGGCCCAGGTGGTCTGTTACGCATGGGGCTGGAGATCGCTTTTTATTCGCTACAGGCCACTGACGGACAGATATTTTCCGGACGCTCGACCATCACTAACCGCCGCCAGCTGGAGCCGCGCTGGCGCCATGCGACGTTCATCGCCGGGCTTTGCAGCCAAATCCACCGCACGCTTTCCCACGTGCTGGTTACCGACGACAAAGGCAATGCATGGCCTGCCTATCTTGGCCCCTTAACGGATTGGTTACAGGGCCAGCGTAGCCATCGGTTTTTCGTGCGATGGATCGCGCAGGCACAAGAGACGCGCACCCTCGGCGTGTTTTCCCTGCCCCACATTATTCCGGCCGAGACTCTGCAACTGCTGGCGCACGGAAACTCGATTATCGTCCCACATATGATGGCATCCATCAGCGGTATGCCCATCTACCGCGACCATAACATCCTGGACCAACTCGTCAGACATGCTACCGCCCTCGTGATTGACCGCGACTTGCAAGCCAGCACCGACAGGACTGGCAAGCCACAATTGGGTTCTCATCTGGCGCGCTACCTGATTGACGCCTTACGTCGCCTGGTGCAGTGCGATAGCGCCTGGGCGCCGAACGCCGACAAATCACGTATCTGGTATGGCCAGGATGGGCTGTTTGTCGTCTGGCCCAACGCCGCAGCGGAGATTACGGGCCTGCTGGAAACCGACCGCCTGCCCGGCATCCCGAAATCTCCTGCGACCATCCTTGACATCCTGGCTGACGCCGAGGTGATCGCGCCGCGCAATCCGTCGCAAACAACATGGCCGATCTATCCGCCGGGCGTGATGGGGCCGATCGAAGCCGTCAAACTCGCGTCGCCGAACCTGGTGCTGGCGCATCTTGCGGCGGCACCGTCTCCTTTGCCGATCGATTTACTGGCGCCAAGAGCGATGCCCGGCCCGGCCTCTTCCACTCATCAACGAGCGAGCACACAGTTGTCCCTGCTTGAACCCAAGTCCGATTTCAATGACGTGATCAGCCAACAGGAATCCAACGAACAAAACAAAGCGCCATCGGTTATCGATATCGCTAAGCGCCCTCGTGCAGACCAGGATTGGCCGGATGCCGCCATTACCGTCCCGACTACGTTTTCTTTCAATGCTCCACTGCGGCTCAATCCGGCCGTGCGTTCAGCATTGACGGACATTGTCGATACCCTCAATGGTCACGGTGCCTATGCCTGCTGCAGAGTCCCCGCCGGTCTCTTCGTCCCGCTGGCGGAGCTGGAGCGCCGGCAGATCGACACCTCCATGGCGATTCGCACCTTATCCGACTTGGAGATGCTGGTTTCTCATCCCCCAGGCAAGGTCAAGACCGTCACGCATGATTTCGGTGGTAACAAGGTGCTGGGCATTGTGATTACTCCGCAACACATCAGCGGCTTCGACCCATCCGATTTCGCTGCGCCGTCGCCTGCCACCGGGAGTTCCCATGCTGGTCCGCAAATATGAGATGCCCTGGCGAACCGCCTACGAGCTGTATGCCGGACTCGTCTGGGTAGGCGCGCTGGCCTTCTTTCTCTACATTACGGCGAGATCGATCGCCCCCGCCCTACTTGGCATGACGATGGCGGCAATGTGCGCGCTGATGACCGTGCAGCGACTGGGACTGGCGCTGCGGGTACTGACCGTGCGTGCTTCGTTGGCAGGCAAGGCAATGGAAGTCATCACGACCAAACGCCTGGGCGAGCTGACACCCAATGGCGATCAGGTTTTTCTGGGATTCGGGTTCGAATGGCAGCCGGTGCATTCGCAGCGTCTCTATGAGCTAGCCAAGGTCAACTTCCGCGACTACATGGTGTCGCCCTGGGTGCTGCGTACGCTTGGGTATGTCGTCAATCCACAGCCTGATGCGGAAATCGGCATGCCCTATATTCATGGCGTCGAGCCGCGCGAACAGGCGCTGTACCGGCCGCTGCAGAACTTCGAGGGTGGCACGCTGTTGGTCGGCACGACGCAGGCAGGAAAGGGAGTGGCGCTAGGCAACCTGATCACGCAAGCGATCCGACGGCAGGACGTCGTCGTCATCATCGACCCGAAAAACTCCAAGCGCTTGAAACGCGTCGCGATGCGCGCCTGCGACGATTACCGTGCTCCCGATACATTTCAATGGTTTCATCCTGCCTTTCCGGAAACCGGGGTGCGCCTCGACTTCACGTTCAACTGGCAAAAGCCTACCGAGATCGCGTCCCGCATCCAGTCCATCATGCCGCCGGATACCGCAGGCGCCTACTCGTCCTTCGGCTGGGATGCGATCAACGTCGTCGTCCAGGGCTTAGTCGACCTCGAAGAGCGTCCGAACCTTATGAAGCTGGCCAAATACATTGAAGGCGGCATTGAACCGGTGCTGGAAGTATCGCTGCGGCGGTTCTACGATGCCCTCCTCGGCGCGAAATGGCGCGAACGACCGGAAATGCGCCGCTTACTGGATAGCGCACAAAAGGGCAACATCAAGCGCCCGTCCGAATCGGCAAGCAACGACCTGCTGGCATACGTGGCGTTCTATGAACACCATGTGCTGCAGACCCAGCACAACAAGGTCATCGATTCGCAGGTGCGCACCTTCCGCCACAATCGCGAGCATTACCAGAAGATCACCGCTAACTTGCTGCCGATCCTGTCGATGCTGACCTCCGGCGATCTTGGAAAGAGCCTCTCCCCCGATCCTTTCGATGCCGAGGACCTGCGCCCCATGATGAATTTCGAGAAAATCGAGCGCGCCGGCCATGTGCTGTATCTCTGCCTCGATTCGCTCCCCGACCCGTCAGTGGCATCCGCGATCGGAGCGCTCGCCCTAGCGGACCTGGCCGCACGCGCCGGCATGCGCTACAACCTAGGCGGCTATCGGCGCATCTCGCTGTTCGTCGATGAAGTGTCGAACGTGATCAATCAGCCGTTGATCGAGATCCTGAACAAAGGCGCGGAAGGCGGCATCTATACCACGTGCGCGATGCAGACGCTGGCCGATCTTGCCAAGCGCCTGGGCAGTGAAGACGCGGCGCGCATGGCGCTGGGCAATCTCAACAATGTAATCGCTCTGCGCACAAAGGACCGCCCGACCCAGGATTTTATCGTCGAAACCTTCGGCAAGACCGCAATCCATACGATGCGGGTCGGACTGAATAACGCAGCGGACGCCCATCTCGGCGACTTCACCTCGGTCCATTCGGCTCAGGTGACGGAAAGCTTCGAAGAGACCATTCCTTCGGACATATTGGGCAAACTGCCCAACTTGCAATATTTCGCATCCGTCTCCGGCGGGCGCCTGATCAAGGGTCGGTTCCCGCTTCTCAATCCAGACGACGGCCTTCCGCCCCAACGCGTTACGCAGGAGGAGAACCAATGATCATTCGCGTCGTTTCCGCAGTATCGTTGGTACTGGTCTTGATCGCGGTGTTGTATCTGCCGGCCGCCCATCCGCCGCAGCGCTTTCTCAGCCAATTGCGCATCGAGCACGAACTGAACGCCGATTTCTGGGGCGGCGAATATGCGTTGCGCATCCTGGCGCGCATGCTCGACCTCCATGAGGAAAGGCAGCAAGCGTCCCCGCTTCCTCGGACATTCACCGAAACGCCGACGCCGGGCCAGGTCGATGTGGCGGTCGCCGCGCAAATGGCGCAAATGACCTCGCGCCTGACCGGCAATCCCTATTTCAGATCGCTCGATGCCCTGCTCGCACTCACCACTTATCGGTACTCGGTGTTTGCGCAATGGCTTCCGTACCTATTGGTCTTTGTTCTTGCCGCCGTGTTCGACGGCGCGATGTGGCGCCTCGTCAAGGGCAAAGAGTTCTTGCAACACAGCCCGGAGATGTATGCGCTGTATGCGTCCATGGCGATTATGGTCGCGTGCGGTACCGTTGTGGCATTCGTGATCCCGGTCACCCTGCATCCGGTTTTTCTGGTGACGGTGCCGATATGGATCGGCATATTCGCCGGTCTCGCGCTGGCGAACTTTCATATTCGCGGATAATGCAGAAGCTAGTTCGAATTGAACGCCTGAAGGTATGGTCTGACTCGTAGCGCTACCCGGCGTTGACCGGTTCCGCTGGTGTTGCCCTGTTACGGAGTACGCAGGCTTGAACACGCACCAACGCAAGTGGTTGGCTTAGTTCTGGCGACCTGAAATGGAGGATGCACCGTCAGGTATGCTGCAGCGAGGTGATCAGCGGGCACTTTACCGCCCCCTGCGTCGATTCACAGCGTGTGACAAGCTGATCCAGCGCTGACTCAATGCGTCTGAGATCGGCAATCCGATCGCGCACATCATGAAGTTTTTGCTCGGCTAAGCGGCGGGCTTCATCGCAGTGAGTACCATCATCTAGCTTTAGCAGTTCAGCTATCTCATCAAGGGAAAACCCGATCCGTTGTGCGGCCTTAATAAAACGCACGCGTGCCAGATCGCCTCGACCATAACGACGGATGCCACCTCGTGGTCTGTCTGGCTCCGACATTAATCGCTTGCGCTGGTAGAACCGGATCGTTTCAACATTGACCCCGGCTGCGTCGGCCAGCGCGCCGATTGTGAGGTTTTGTGAGAGAACGTTCATGAGACTTGACTCCGTACTTAAGTACGGAAGTAAGCTTAACGCATGAAACTGAAATCCCCAACAGAAAACGCCGCTCACACGGGGCGCACTGCATTGTTAGCGGGAGGCATTGCAGCCATTCTCGCTTCGACCTGCTGCCTTGGGCCATTAGTATTGATTACCCTTGGAATCTCTGGCGCCTGGATCGGCAACTTGAGGGCGCTCGAACGCTACCGGCCCATTTTCATCGGCGCGGCGCTCGTCGCATTGTTTTTTGCGTGGCGTCGCGTCTGGCGGCCAGTTGCCACTTGCGCGCCTGGGGAAGCGTGCGCAGTCCCGCAGGTTAAAAATGCGTACAAAGTGCTTTTCTGCGTCGTCGTCGCGCTTGTTGTCTTGGCTCTCGTGTTCCCGCTTATCGCGCCTTGGTTCTACTAAAAGGAAAATGCCATGAAAAAACTTGTTGTCGTGGCTGCGCTCTCCGCACTGACGTCGCCACTGTGGGCGGCCCCCCAGACGGTCACGTTATCCGTGCCTGATATGAACTGCGCAACCTGCCCGATCACGATAAAGAAAGCATTGACGAGAGTGCCAGGAGTCAGCAAGACCGAGGTGAGCCTGGACAAGCGGGAGGCCACGGTAACTTTCGACGACACCAAGACCAACGTCGAAGCGTTGAAACGCGCCACCACGGATGCTGGCTACCCTTCGACGCAAATCGGGAGCAAAAAGTGGCCAACGTGATCCTGGAATCGACGTTGACGTGTCCCGAGTGCGGCCACGCCAAGACCGAGAAGATGCCGACAGATACTTGCCAGTGGTTCTACGAATGCGAGCAGTGCCACACGGTGCTTAAGCCTAAGCCGGGTGACTGCTGTGTTTTCTGTTCCTACGGAACAGTCCCTTGCCCGCCTGTTCAGGAGCCTGGTCAAGGTAATAGCTGCTGTGGTTGATTGGTTCGACCACCGAGGTGCAGGCCGGAGAAATCGAATCGCGGAATATCAGCGACGAGATGAGAACTTCTCAGCGAGCTGCTGCAGCTTCGCCGCCCGTAGGCGCTCCGCCTTCTCGGCTTCCTGCTGCGCTTTTTTCCGCTCCTTGGCTTGCTTGAACCGCTCGCGCAGCATTTCAGATGCTCGCGCGCGATGCGCTTCGTCGATGTCGCCCGCCGGCGTGCCATCCAGGTTGAACCGGGTCGCGGCCTTCTCGATCGACTTCAGATACGGCAAGCATTTGGTATGCAGCCCGAGCGCGATGCGCAAGGCCTTTTTATCTAGCTCCGGCATCTGTATGCAAAGCTGCTTGTCGATCCCAATGGCGAGCGGTTGATATTCCCGAAAAACGGCAAACCTCTCTTGAATTTGTTTCAACAAAGCACGGGCAGCAGCGGCCGGGTTGGAAGAAGCAGAAGGAGTATTCATCAACAGCGGTAAAGAAGCAGGTTTTGTCGGTTCGCGAGCATATCACGGGGGCTCCCGTTGTTCACTCTTACCTTCCCGGAAGCGAAATACGCAGCCAAAAGCAGCAAGACCTTGCGCGCATGGAGCATTCTTCTGATTTCAATTAAGAAAGCGCCTCGCAATGCCATTTATGCTCGCGAATCATCTTTACCGCTCAGAAAGCTATACCCTTGAACAGAATCGCTCTCGTCCCCCAGGTCATCACGGCTATTGCGACAATCATCGCCGCGACCATGCTTTTCGTGACTCTTCGGGATACGCAGATAGAAAAACAGGGGGTAGTGACGCGGAGTATTTCCACGAATGCTATCAAACATTCATTACGGAATTTCCGCTGACAAAGTACAAGGGGACAACGGAGGAATATCTCGCCGAGGCACGCAAAGCTTGTCCGTGAACAAACACATTCAAAGCTGAAAGCCGCGCACTGCGGGGGCTTTTTCATTGAATCTGGGTTTACTACGCTGATGACCCATTTTCTTTAAAATCAATGGATTAGTTAAGCACTCTCGCCGAGCAATTGCGATTTACTCTATTTCTCCGCTACTGAAGCTAATCCTGCGAACAATGCATGCGCGCGGTAGGGTTTCTCAAACACAATATGAAATGACCGCAGTTTGTCATTCACGGCTAGTCGTGCCAGCAAATCAAACTCGTCGAGGGTGAGCTCCACTGCTCCCTGTGCAGATGGTTTCAGGCGGATAAAGCTTCCAATAGCCGGCGTCGGCATTTCCGATACCTTTGGTTGTTCCGCCGGGTAAGTTAGGATTGATACCGCGCTCACCACATTCAACGGTTGATCAAACTCGCCTGTATCTCTAAGTATTTGCTTCCTTTTCGACAAGCCAACGCGCCTCGAACGTGCGTATCCACGTGGACGTGAATATCGCTGCGCCAGGACCAAATCTTCCCAAAACAAGACACGGTTTCGGGGTTCTTTTTGCGTGTTGCCATAGGCGGCCTACCCGTCAAAAACACTATCTGGATACATGCGCATCGACACCGATTGAACAAGGTATGATTACCGCGCCATTGCTTTCGCTTTTCGTCATCCCCGCCGCCTGGCGTCTCCTACAGGAGCGCAAGCTGCGGAGAACTATCCACTCTTTATCTTCAACCAACGAGGAACAAAACCATGAAACATTCGCTGAATAAAACAACCGCTGCGTTTGGAATTGCCCTGTTTGCGCTGGCTGTTCATGCTGAGCAGTCCACCGGGACTAAGGGGATGGATATGGGCAACATGAAGATGGATTCCATGGAAATGAATTCGTCCAAAGCCATGAGCAGGGCCATGAACGAGGGAGAAGTAATAGCCGTTGATAAGGCGGGAAAAAGCGTCACCATTAAGCATGGCCCGCTCAAGAGCAAGACCGTCGAGATGGGCCCGATGACCATGTCCTTCCCGGTTCAACATGCATCGCTACTGTCCAATGTAAAGGTGGGGGATACGGTCAAGCTCACGGTTGAGAACGTCAAGAACGTCGCAACGGTCACCGCACTTAAGCCGAAAAAGTAAGAGAGTTCACTATGAAAAAGCGGTGCAGTACAGGCAACTGCCCCATGATGCCGTGAATCTATGCAAAAGCAGCACGCACCATCATCAGGTAGGATCGTTTTCGTTGAGCAGCACCGTCCCTTTGCAGTTTTTTGCAATGCCGACCACCCGAAAATTGAACCGTTTTCATTGCCGTGTCTGTTGCATTTCTTTATTGTGGAGAAATTTCACTAGCGGTTTCCCCGGCTCAAAATATATACTGGATATAAATACAGTATATCAATAAACATGCCGCTAGCCCTCACCTCACCTTCCCCGCCATTGCCGGGAAATCTGCTGCCCGCATCGGAAGCGCCCGAAGCCGTATGTCGCCCCTTGTTCCGCAGCCACGTCGCCGCTGGCTTTCCGTCTCCCGCCTCGGACTACATCGAACGGGGCCTGGACCTTAACAGTTACTTAATTCGTAATAAGGCTGCGACGTTTTTCTTTCGGGTTAAGGGCGACTCGATGATCGGCGCACGCATCCACGACGGTGACCTGCTGGTGGTCGACCGCTCCATTCAGGCCGAACACGGTCATGTCGTGCTCGCCGTGGTCGATGGCGAATACACGGTGAAGCGGCTGAATAAGCGCGCCGGCGTCATCGAATTACACGCCGAAAACCCTGACTATCCCCCCATCCGTTTCTCGGACGGCCAGGAGCTTCAGATCTGGGGCGTGGTGATCGGGACTGTTTGCAAGTTTATTGGGTGAATGTAACTGCACCAGGATGTCATGACGACTTCATTGATCATTACCGACTCTCGCCCCCTCATCGATCTGGCGATGGCCGACGAGCTCGATACCCTGCTCACGTTGGTACCGAACCTGCATGTTTTCATTCCGGACATGGTGCGCCACGCCCTCATTGCCCAGGTCGAGAACCCCGGTGCGCCGGACGCGCTGGAGTGGATCCGGACCAATGACGGGCGCAACGTGTCTGTGCCCTGCACCGAGGAACTGGAAGAGTTCATCGTTCTAAAACACGACGCAGCGGAGGCATCCGTCAAAACCCACAACGACCAAGCAGCAGCCGAAATCCTTGGCCGCGAATTGACACGCAGCGCTGACGCCATCCTCCTGTTGCTTGATGACGCCAGTGTCGGCCATGCCCATTTCCTGAAAAGCCTCCCGGACCATGTACTCCTGATGTCGACCTCCAGTTACCTCGACAAACAGAAAAGCCGGCGCATACGCCCCGCCGTTGCCGCCATGCTGCAGCGCTTTATGGTGCGCGGCCGCCCCCGCACCTGATTCACACGCCGACGGCATCCGTTTCGCAACGCCATGATCAGCGCGCAATCGGCGGCATTTGCCCTTGTCGACGTCAACAACATGTACGTGAGCTGCGAGCGGGTGTTCAACCCGAGGCTGGAGAACCGCCCGGTCGTGGTCCTTTCGAATAACGTTCTGTGGGGATTGAACTGTAAGTGATAAATTCACTAGGGGTTGGGTTTTGGTTTGGGGTTTGAGAGTCTCGCAGAGACGAGTAGCAGGTGGGGGCCGGGGGAGGAGCCGAAAACATGGGGGCTGTGGATAACGAGACGTTGAAGCGCTGGCGCGATCTGGATGCCATTGTTGTTCTCAACGCCCTGGCGGATCACATCAAACCGGACCGAACCTTCCGGCCAACTGCGTCTCACCTGTCGTCCAGGTGGAACGTGCACGCCGCCGGCCGAGATTGGGAGCTACTATGCACCGGCCCGAAGTTCTGGGATACGCGCGCCGAGTGCGGTGGCGGCGGTGCGGTCGATCTGGTGATGCACCTTCACCGGCTTACCTTCAAGGCAGCTGTCTCCCTGCTGAAGGAAAAGGGATTATGAGACTCATCTTTGCCACTGATGATCTCGCCATCGCCGGCCGGTCATTTGCTGGCTTTCCGCTGCTAATCGGTGATGATGGCTGGCCTTTGGAGCCGGCCCAGTCATTCCTATGGGAGACCTTGACGCATAGGGGCTCCGTGGAGAGCCCGTTTACTTGGGAGGCGTACGGCCGCTGGCTCTACGATTTCTTTGCTTTCCTGGCCGCGAACCAGCTCAACTGGAACGCGGCGCTCACGCCGAACGGACTGAGCGTCGTGGCGCAATACAGGGACTGGTCGATGACCGAAGTCGGCGTCAGCCCCAGCACGCTGAATAAGAGGCTCAACATCGTTGTGCGCTTCTACGAGTGGTGCAAGGACAATAACCATGTCACGCATCTGCCTTTCGGCCGGCATGACGTCCGCATCCCCGGCAAGGTCGGTTTCCTGGCGCATGTCAGCCGCGGGAAGACGCAATCCAAGGCGACTGTACTTGTTAGGGAGCGCAAGCCGACAATCAAGCTCCTGACCAAGGAACAAGTACGGATTGGCTTGAGACTCGACATGGACGATAGCCATCGGTTGCTGTTTCATCTGATGGTCCGCGTCGGGTTGCGTTCGTGCGAAGCGCGAACCTTCCCAATGGGATATGTCTTCAATCCGCGTACGCGTCGTGACCTGGTGTCTGGGCAGATGATTCGAGTCAACCTCGATCCCAAAGATATGCACATCAAGTTCAGCAAGCCGCGGAGCGTCGACGTGCCATGGTCACTGATGGAGGATTTGTGGTCTTACTCGCTGCATGCGCGCGAAAAGCGCCGACAGGTATTGGGCGACAACCCTTCATCCCTGATCCTCACCGCCAACGGTACTGAATTCAGCAAAGATGCTGTGGTCGACGTCATGAAGGCGATTGAGAAGAAAGTCAGTTTCCCGGTACGGGCGCACATGCTAAGGCACAGCTACGGCACCTATACGCTGGCGGCGCTGCGCAAGAACCCTGAATTCGAGGGCGAGCCGCTGCTGTACGTGCGCGATCGCATGGGCCATTCGGATGTTCAGACGACGGCCGTCTATCTGCACCTGATTAACCAGCTGAGCGCTCAGGCGGTGCTTGCTCATGAAGACGAAATCGACAGGCTGTTCACCGGCGCCGTGCCGATGACCCCGCAAGAGGATGCCGCCTAATGCCGCGCTCCAAAAACTACCGGACTACGCGCCCGGCCGCGTCGGCGAACGGTCCAGATGATGAGCCGTTCCATCCCGTGATCGAATTGCCAGGCAATCCCAAGAACCACAGGAAACTCGACTTTCGCCCTTACATGGGACGAGGCTACGACGGTTGGGTAAAGGCCTTCGCCTCGGTGCTTCGCTCACTCATGGCCAGTGGCAACTTCACCGTCTCCTCGATCGTCAGCCTACATTCCAACGGCATCAAGCACTTCATGTCATTCCTGATCGATGGTTCGTTGCATTTCCCGCCTAAGACGCCGGACAAGCTGAGCGCCTACGACCTGAACAGGTATGTCGCGCGTCTCAAAGTGCGGTACCCGAACGGCTCGACCGCCAAGAATTGCTTTGCGGCTTTGAAAACGGTTCTGACCGGCCTGGCTGATTACGGCTTCATCTGCACTGCGATGGAAGACCTCCTGCCTGCCAATCCATTTCCCAAAAGCGAAATCACGCTCGCCGGCGAAAAGCCTCTCACCCCTGCAGAGATGGACCGGCTGGCCAGCGCCGCGAAATCCGACCTGATCGCCATTCATCAAGGCAGATTCGACGGGCCGGATTCGGAAGCGATGGGCGTGCTGGTCCTGATCATCGCCATGCGTACAGGGATCAATGCCACGCCTCTGATGGAAATGGGCCGTGACTGCCTGACGCCACATCCCTTTATGCCCAGCCTGATGCTGGTCCACTCGGTAAAGCGCCGTGGCCAGGGTGCGCAGTCACAATCCATTCGGCAGACCGCTTTGCACGATAAGCAGACGACCATTCGCATGGACGGTGTAGCCGTGCTCAGGAAAGCGCTGGAACTGTCAGAGAGCCTGGTCGACCTCGCGCCGGAGGAATTGAAGAACCGCATCTGGCTCTACCGGCATGGCCAGCCCGGACGCTCGCAAAGCGTGTCTTGCCTCAATACAGGGATGACTTCAACTGCGTTCCGCAACTTCGTCAAGCGGCATGGCCTTCTCGGCGACGATGGAACGCCGATGCGTGTTACCTTGGCTGGCTTGCGCAAGACCATGGAAAACCGGCTGTGGAAGCTGAGCGACGGTGACCTGATCACGGTGGCCGCCATCATGGGCCATGCTCCGCAAGTGGCCGACAACCATTACCTCAAGCTAGACGAAGAAACCAAGGCCGAAGGCGCCCGATTCATCGGCGCAGCCTTTGCAGAGGCCCTGCGTGGTGAGCATCTGGCGCCAACCCCTAGCGGCAGCTGCCAGGACAGTCTGCACGGCTCGCTCGCCCCGAAGGATGGAAAAACGCATTGTGAGCAGTTCACGCACTGCCTTGGCTGTCCCAGCTATGCCATTGTCGGAACGCATGCGGATCTGTACCGCTTGTTCAGCTTCCAGGTGTTCCTGTCTCGTGAGGTCGACTACTTCAACTCTGCCGAGTGGGCGGAGTGGCGCGATCACCACCGCAGATTGATCGACCTGATCGATTGCTTCACCGGCGACAGGTTCGCAATTGACGTGGTGGATAGTGCCAAAGCCGCCGCACGGGCGAATCCGCATCCGTTTTGGGCGGCGAAAATCCGGCGCCTAGATGCCTCCAAGGGAGAAGCGGTATGAGTGCGAGACCTCGATCAACCGCTGCGAAGGCTTTCGACTTGCTGGCAGCGCAACCTATTACGGCGGCTGGCCTCACGGCCGACGAGAGAGACTGGATCGTCATCAGCGCCGTTGCCGATTCTCAGGAAAGCGAACACGTTCTGAGCTATTTCGGCAATGCTAGCTGGGATCTGAGGCCTTTTTACCACCAATCCAATGTCTCAGACTGCCACAAGGTCATCGACTGGCCAGCGGACTGCCCGCCGGCCATGGTGAAAGACTGCAAGGCAGTCCTTTACGCCTGGTTCAAGCGCGGACTGCCGGGAGCAAAGCCGCCGGTCGCGCGTGGCATCTACTCCGCAGCGCTGGCCTCCGCCATACCCGTCATGCGCTGGCTGAAACAGCTCGGAATTGAGCGATTTGACGAGGTACGTCCGCTTCACGTCAGTAACTTCTTCCACCTGAGCAAAGTCGAGATGGGGCTCAGGCCTATGACTGTCTACAATCGGTTGCGTATCTTCGATCTCCTGTGGCTCTTCCGGGACGAGACGTTACATCCGTTGCAGCAGTCGCCGTGGGGTAATACAACCATCTGGCGCTTTACCGGCATCAAGGCGACGAAGCTCGCCGAAGCAGCTGGCGGACGTGCCGGCCGCACAGCCATCATCCCGCAGGATGTTCAAGCGAGGGTCTTCACCTACTGCGAAAACGTCCTGAAGCAGGCTCCCGATATCCTGAAGAATCGGCATCAGATGCTATGGGCAGAGCGGAATCCACAGCTAATCCAGATACGTGATGCCGCCCTCTATATCCTCTCGATTACCAGTGGCATGCGCAATGAGGAAGCGATCGGTGTCGAGTCTGGCAGCTGGCGCAAGGAAGTCAAGGATGGTGTCGAATACCACTGGGTTGCCACAGTCGAGCACAAGACGCTCAAGGGCAAGGTGGAATACCTGGTGCCGGCGCTAACGATTAACGCGCTAGAGGTAATGCGTGAATACGCCAAGCCGCTGCAGGCAAAGCTTGTGGCGGAGATCAAGCTGCTTGAAGCTGGGTCAACGACTCTGTCTGAAAAAGAACGCCTGATCAGGTTGGAAAAAGCAAAGTGCGACTCGAAGAAGTTATTTCTTTGTCTTTTACACGGGCCCCAAAACAGGATCGATGCCCTATCCAATACCGCCTCACGGATCGCCTTCCGTCGGCTTGCGACAGCCGCCGGCGTCGACTGGAATTTGCAGCCACATCAGTGCCGACGGACCTATGCCCGAATGGTCGTGGAATCGAAGATGGGGCGCGCCTCGCTTATCTTCCTGAAGTGGCAGCTCAAGCACTCCAGCATCAGCATGACTCAGCTCTACGCATCGAACCCTCTACAGGACGCCGCTATATTTGACGAGATTCTGCAGGAGATGACTTATTTCAAGATGGATCTGATCGACTCTTGGTTGGAAGACCGTCCGCTTACTGGCGGAGCCGGTCGCGTGATCTCGCGCTTACGTGCCATTCCGATCGACAATCGGTCTGATTTGCTTGCCCAAACGGCCGCACAGGTGCATATCCGGGCGACTGGCCATGGCTGGTGCCTGGCCGAAGAAAAGGGATGCGGAGGCGCGGGGTTGTACGAAACTACGCGGTGCGCCGGCTGCAAGAGCAGCGTGATCGACGAGACATTCCTCGCTACGTGGCGTGGGATCCTCGATCAGCAGAAAGAGCTTTTGGCGATCGCCGATGCAGGACCGGCCGTACAGCAGCGCGCGCTCAGGGAGTTGCGCATTGCAACCCAGGTCATGAAAGAGCTGGGCGTCACTGGGGACGAAGTCACATCAGAACAAGGAGCCGAATCGTGAAGGCAGATGAAGGCGCGAAGGCAAAGAGACGAAAGAGTACAGTCAACCTCATCCAGGGTGCGATCGCCAAGCTGCAGGCGGAGAAGGCCAAGGTGACGATATCCGCCGTCGCCAAGGCCGCCAATGTATCTTCGGCGCTGATTCACAACACCTATCCTGATCTAGCGGAGAAAATCCGGGCGATCACCGGTAAGGCTACGCGCACCCAGCGAGATGAAAAGCATACGGCGCTCATGAAGGAGCGTGAAACAAACCGATCGCTGCGTGCCGAGAATGCTTCCTTGAAGTCAGATTTGGCGAAACTGGCTTCTGTGAATCAACTGCTCTTGGCCGAGATGGCGGTGCTAAAGGGAGTGGCTAGCGGCAAAGTGGTATCGATATTGCGCAAGTCCGCATCAGAATCACCATCAGAGGGCTGAACCATGTTTGCCCTTATTGACGGAAATAACTTTTACGTGAGTTGCGAGCGTGTGTTTCAACCGCAGTTGATTGGGCGTCCGGTGATTTCCTTGTCTAATAATGACGGTTGTACGATTTCGCGCAGCAATGAGGCAAAAAACCTCGGCATAAAAATGGGACAGCCCTGGTTCGAGATCAGGCACCTTGAAAAGGAGGCCGGGCTGGTTGCATTGTCGTCGAATTTCACGCTGTACGGAGACATGAGCAACAGGATGATGCAGATCGCCGCCGAGCTGGGGCCAGCGCAGGAGATCTACAGCATCGACGAATCCTTCATTGGTTTGCACGGCGTACCGGGCGATCTCGTGCAGCGTTGTCATGAGATCCGCTCGCGCATCCTGAAATGGGTCGGCATCCCTTGCGGCGTTGGGATCGGTGCAACGAAAACGCGGGCAAAGCTGGCCAACCACATCGCCAAGACGGCCGAACGAAAACCAGGCATCTATCCAGCCCAGCTGGCGCAGGTCTGCAACCTCGAAGCGCTGCCGGCATCGGACGTCGACGTCATCCTTGCGGCCACCGACGTCGGCGAGGTCTGGGGCGTTGGCCGACAAATCGGCAAGCAGCTTAAGGCGCTGGGCGTCCACTCGGTGCTAGATCTCGCACACCTGTCGCCGACGATGGTCAAAAAGCGCTGGAACGTCGTTCTGGAACGCACGGTGCGCGAGCTGCAGGGGGAGCCGTGTATTGCGCTTGATGATGCACCGCCTCCAAAGCAACAAATCGCCTGCACGCGTAGCTTCGGCCAGCCGATATCGACCTTGCCGCCGCTGGTGCAGGCGGTGAGTGACTTTGCCTCCCGTGCCGCAGAGAAGCTGCGGGAACAGGATAGCGTTGCTGGACAACTCCTCGTGTTCGCCCACACATCACCGTTTAGGGGTGGGCCGCAGTTTTCCCGCCACTCTGTTGTAAAGCTATTGCGACCGACGTCGGACAGTCGGCTTCTGGTCAAGGCAGCGATCGATGGTATCACCAGCATTTATTCCCGCGGCTTCCAGCTGATCAAGGCAGGCATCATTCTGCTGGATATCATGCCGACGACAGTGCGGCAATGTGAGCTGGATTTCGGCGATATTGACTCATCTAGCACAGCTAATCTAATGGCAACCTTGGACGCGCTAAACCACCGATTTGGCCGCGGTGCAGTCAGTATTGCGAGTGCCGGTCTTCCAAGGTCACAGCGGGTATGGACGATGAAGCAGGAACGACTGTCTCCGCACTACACGACTAGGTGGAGCGATCTACCGATTGTGAAGGCGAACTGACCTGATATTGCAAGCGTACCTGGGCAGCAGCTTCTGCTCACAAACCGGTCATTTGCATTATCTTTCCAAAATACAACTATCGGCCATTTCCGGACATCTGCTGTTGCGGCAAGAAGTGGCAAATCGCTCCTTTGCGAAAATTTGGCTGTCTCGGTCGCGGGCAATGACACTGGTATCATAGGCCCTGTTGTTATTTCCTAAGAGGCTACAAGATGAAGCGCGTCCTGGTTCTCTTGCTGGCAAGTATCGCCGCCTTATCTGCCCATGCGCGTGATGTTTATGTGGCTGCAGCAGCCGACCTGACATTTTGTCTCAAAGACCTCAATGCTGCCTTTCAGAAGGCCAATCCCGATGTGAAAGTGATTGTAGCCACCGGGTCCTCAGGAAAGTTCTTCTCTCAGATTCAGAACAGCGCCCCTTTTGATGTCTTCATGTCCGCTGACATTGACTACCCGCGCAAGCTGGCTGATGCCGGCCTTGCGGTCAGGGAGAGCTTGTTCCAGTACGCAGTAGGACAAATCGCCGTATGGGTAATCAATCCTCAGTTCGACGTGGCAAAGGGCTTGGCCGTGCTGAGTGATCCTCGTATTTCAAAGATCGCTATCGCCAATCCGAGTCATGCGCCCTACGGTCGTGCTGCACAGGCAGCAATGGAGAAGGCAAAGGTCTGGGAATCAGTTCGTCCAAAGCTGGTCATGGGAGAGAACATTTCGCAAGCTGCTCAATTCGTTCAAACCGGAAACGCCTCTGCAGGAATCATTGCTTTGTCAATCTTGAAAGCCCCATCTGTTGAAGGCATAGGCCGGTATTGGCTGATTCCTCGGGACCAGTACCCGGCGATTGAGCAGGGGGCAGTTCTGACCATCAAGGGCAAGGACAATGCCGATGCACGAAATTACATGGCGTTTTTAAAGACTCCTGATGCACGACGCATTTTCGACAGGTACGGGTTCCTGCTTCCGTCCAAATAACTTGCCCCTGAATTGCCCTAAACGGACCATTGAGCGGTACGGCACGAAAGGGTCTCAAGCGGCTGGCATCCCAATTTCGCCGAACTCCACCGGCAGCTTCACATAGAACAAATGGACGCCCTCGCTCTCAAGGGATGCGAAGAGCCTGTCCGCTTCTTCTTCGCTGACCACCATTGTGACCTCTACCGGCTGGTCTGCCAGTTCGAAGAAATGCGCGGCATGGAATCGCCGGTGATGGCCAAAACCGATTGCTCCCATAAATACAGTCGCGCCACGAATGCCCTGCGCGCGGGCAGTTTCGATCAGCCATTGATAAAGCGCCGCATGCCCGTGTCGTTTGTTCTGTTCTGTGAAAAACTCAAGCTGATAGCCTTTCATTGCGTTCTCCCGGAAAGAAATGGCCTTATCACGAGTATAGGCAAATTGAACGACAGCGCACAGCGGCAGGATCATTGGTCCGAGACGGACAACTCTGGTAAAGTTTTGATTATCGGAGATGGCATTCCTCCCTGAACCGTCGCTGTGCGCAACAGTTGACTGATGATGCCTACGTTACACCCTGGATGGGGATACGTAGGCTCGACCTGTCCAGGTAACAACATGAAAGGACAGGTATCGTGCTTACATCCATTGCTGCAATCGCCATTGGTGCCAGTCTCGGCGCGTTGCTTCGCTGGGAACTCGGCAATCTGCTCAATGCGTTGTTTCCGGCAATCCCTCCTGGCACGCTGGTCGCCAATCTACTAGGGGGCTACCTGATCGGCGTTGCCGTCGCCTTTTTCGCAGAACATCCCGCACTAACTCCTGAAATCCGCCTGCTCGTGGTAACCGGATTCCTTGGAGGCCTGACGACCTTCTCGACCTTTTCCGCGGAAGTCATCGCGCTCTTCCAGGAGGGCCGCCTGGCGTGGGCATGTGGCGCGATTGCAGTCCATGTCGCAGGGTCGTTAAGCATGACAATGCTCGGCATTCTGAGCGTATCGCTCATCTATGATGCCTGACCGGCTACACGTCACGTGTACATCAAAAGTGCATTGATACGGCAGCGTGTTTTCAGTTGATCGGATATTTTTGGAGGCTTCATGAATCTTCTTCCAAGCTGGGTATGGTTTGCATTGGGATCGGCATTCTTCGCTGCACTGACGGCCTTGTTCGGCAAGCTCGGCGTCGCCGGCATGAATTCCAATATGGCGACCTTCATCCGGACCATCGTCATTTTGCTGGTCACCGCCGCGATCTTGTCCTTACGAGCGGAATGGCAGAAGCCGAACGCCATTTCCTCCTACAGTTGGCTGTTCCTCGTGCTGTCCGGAATCGCTACCGGGCTGTCGTGGCTGTGCTATTACCGGGCCTTGCAGCTTGGCCCTGTGAGCAAGGTTGCTCCGATTGACAAGCTCAGCGTCGCGTTTGCCATCGTGCTCGGCATCGTTTTCGTCGGCGAAAAGCTGACTTGGCCCGTTGCGCTCGGAGGCTCGCTGATTGTCGCCGGATCCATCGTCATTATTGTCTTTTAGGATCAAAATCACCTGCTGCGCCGTACGGGCGGCAGTTACGGTTGTCAATGTCGGGGGGGATACCATACAATCACCCGGCTACGGAGATGGCATTCCTCCTCGAACCGCCGCCCATTAACCGGGTAGCTGATGATGCCTACAGTCGTTCCTAGTCATGGGAGCTGTAGGTGTTCGCCCGCCGCTTCACATGACCAGGATTTGCAAACAACAAACCTGGTGTCATGAAACACTCCAAATATCCTGAACAAGTCGATCTGCTGCCCTACATGGGCAAGTGGCTCCTTTTTGCGGTTATCGTCGCTACCCTGGCCGGCACCGCATCCGCACTTTTCCTGTTTTCGCTGGAGTGGGCGACCGCCTGGCGCGAATCTCACCCGTGGATTATCTGGCTGTTGCCGGTGGCCGGCTTCACAGTCGGCTGGATCTACCTGCAACTCGGCAAGAATGTCGAAGGCGGCAATAACCTCATCATCGATGAGATCCACGATCCCAAAAAAGTCATTCCGCTGAGGATGGCGCCGCTGGTGCTCGGCGGGACCATCCTCTCCCATCTGTTCGGCGCATCGGTCGGGCGCGAGGGAACGGCGGTACAGATGGGCGGCGCGCTGGCCGATCAATTGACGCACATCTTCCGCATGGACCAGCAAAAGCGCCGGCTGCTTATCATGGCCGGTATCAGTGCGGGCTTCTCGTCAGTCTTCGGAACGCCATTGGCCGGAGCGATCTTCGGCCTTGAAGTGCTGGCTATTGGTCGCATGCGTTACGACGCCATCCTGCCGTGCTTCATTGCCGCCATCGTCGCCGACCAGGTCGGTCTGTTGTGGGGCATTCACCATACGCACTACGTCGTTTCTGTCATCCCCCACATCTCTGCATGGAGCCTGGCCGCGACGATTGTTGCTGGGATTGTTTTCGGGCTGGTCGGGATGCTGTTTGCGAATGCCACGCACGGACTGTCCGACTTCATGAAACAGCGTGTGGCCTATGCGCCGTTGCGCCCCTTCATCGGCGGCATTGTCGTTGCCGTCGCCGTCTGGGCCATCAGCACACATCGATACATCGGCCTCGGTATCCCGACCATTGTCGAGTCTTTCCAGCAGCAATTGCCATGGTGGGACTTCGCTGGAAAGATGGTCTTCACAATCGGCTCGCTCGGCACAGGTTTCAAGGGAGGAGAAGTAACGCCGTTGTTCTATATCGGTGCCACTCTTGGCAACGCGCTTGCACCGATCCTGCAACAGCCGTTTTCCATGCTGGCAGTGCTCGGATTCGTGGCTGTCTTTGCCGGGGCCGCCAATACGCCGATTGCCTCGACCATCATGGCCATTGAGTTGTTTGGCCCAGAAATTGGCCCTTATGCCGGAATAGCTTGCGTCGTCAGCTATCTATTTTCCGGGCATACCGGCATCTATCGCGCTCAGCGTGTAGGTCACTCTAAGCACCGTCACTTCCCTGAAGGGATCAAGCTCGGTGAGGTTGCCTACTATCGTAGCAAGCTGCGCAAGCAGGCCGAACAAGACAATGCGCCCCTTTAACCCACGAGATTCCAGGCCATCATGCAAGACCTTGCCGCCCTTCGACTCTATTTCCCCTTATCCGCGAAAGCACGTGCTACGCGCTTCTGGCATCGCTTCGCCGCACCGAGCTTAGCGCATCATCTGCTCTCCTACGCCCGGCGGCTAGGCGTCAGGCAGGCCATTCTGCATCATGTCGATGCGGGCTACCTTCAGGGGGAACGCATCAGTCATCATTCATTGGAAGGCGGTTCGATGCGCCATCCGCAATGCCTGGAGTTGATCGACACGGAACAGAAGCTGCGCAAATTCCTGAAGGACCATGAGCATGAACTGCATAAGGTGCATGCTGTCCTGTTTCGATGCGAATTATCTCTGAAAATGTAGCCCGAATCGTTCATTTTCCGGCATATCGTATGGCTGCTTTGAGTCGATTTCCGACAGTCAACTGAATCTGAGCAATGACTGGTTTAGTGCGGATTCCTGCCGTAAGCTATCAGCACTGAACCGAATGGTTATGATGCTGAGCATGCCGCTACCAATGCCCAAATTTGCAGGGCTTTAGATGGGCAAAAAGCTCAAAATGTGTAAGTTGGGAATGTTGCTGCAAAATCAGGGAGTTGCGAAATACTAACAGTTAGCATCATTCATACATAATGACGGTTGCGCTGTGGCCAGGTCCAACGAGGTTAAGGCGCTCGGCGTCAAAATGGGCGAGCCCTGGTTCAAGCTGAAGGAACTCGCGAGGCGGCACGGAATTGTCGCGTTATCGAGCAACTACACGCTGTATGGCGACATGAGCAATCGCATCATGACTGTATTGCGCGAATATAGTCCGGTTACCGAAATCTATTCGATCGATGAATGCTTTCTCGGCTTGCGCGGGCTCGATGGCCTGTGGCGGTCGCGTGAAGCGATGGGACAGGACATTCGGCAGCGGGTACGCCAATGGATCGGCGTGCCGGTGTGCGTCGGCATCGGCCAAAGCAAGACGTTAGCCAAGCTCGCCAACCACATCGCAAAAAAGCGTCCGGAATTCTGCGGCGTCTGCGACCTGACATCCCTGCCACCGGGCGAAGTCGATGCCTTGATGGCGGCGATCGACGTCGGC
This sequence comes from Herbaspirillum sp. ST 5-3, assembly GCF_004804275.1. Taxonomy (GTDB): domain Bacteria; phylum Pseudomonadota; class Gammaproteobacteria; order Burkholderiales; family Burkholderiaceae_D; genus Noviherbaspirillum. The sequence continues at coordinate 66,712 of NZ_STGI01000003.1, read as the reverse complement.
GAAGTCTGGGGCGTCGGTCGGCGCATCGAAGCGCAACTGCTAGCAGCCGGCATCGAGACGGTGAAGCACCTGCGGGACGCATCGCCACGCTGGTTACGCTCGCATTTCGGCGTTGTCATGGAGCGTACAGGGCACGAATTGCGCGGTTTGTCCTGCCTTGCGCTGGACGAAGTGATGCCACCAAAGAAGCAAATCATCAGTTCCAGGTCGTTTGGCGAACTGGTGACGACCCTGAACGCATTGCGCGAGGCGGTGTCCAGTTACGTGGCACGTGCCGCCGAAAAGCTACGCGCCCAGCATTCCGTCTGCGAGACCATTCAGGTGTTTGTCCAGACCAACCCGTTTCGCGCCTCCGATCCTCAATACAGCAATGCGATGACTATCCCCTTGACGCATCCGACAGGCGACACGCGACGACTGGTGCGCGCCGCGCACTATGGTCTGGAGCAGATCTATCGGCCAGGTTTCTACTATAAAAAGGCGGGCGTCATGTTGAGCGGGTTGTCCGATGCGTCTTCGCAGCAGCAAGGCCTGCTGTTTTCTGCACACGGCACAGGCAAAAAATCTGACCAGTTGATGGCCGCGATCGATGCAATCAATGCTTCGTTTGGACGAGACACCGTGACCGTGGGATCGACCGGAATACACCACGGTTGGGAAATGAAACGAGAACGAAAAACACCCAGCTACACGACAAGGTGGAGCGATGTGCCAATCGCGTTTGCATAGCAACTGGCATCCTCCAACCGCACCAAGCGTTTCGCTTCAATAGCTCGACTTGTCATCGACGCCCTGCGCGAATCGGTCCTCCCAGTGGCGCAGGTAGGAGGAGGCCAATTCCGGGTTGTTCCAGATGACGAGCACGTTCTCGCTATTCGATTTGGCCGCTGCAGGTAACGGTCCGAGTAATCACCCAGTCCGATTCGACGTCCGCAGCCATTCCGCTACTTCGTCTTCAGCAATTTCGTCGTCGTAGGCAGGTGCGGCAAGTTAGCGGAGTAGTTCCGACGACATCAGCACCATTGCGACGCGGTGATCACTAGTTCAACGCCACCATTACCGTTTCTTTTGAGCCGCTGATTTTCTTGCAGCCGATCGTTCGTCGGACAAAAAATCGGTCCCACAGGCAGCTCTGTGTTCAGCACCGATCGTTGCCGCAACAAAGCTGACGGGCGACAATCTGCCAGTTCCGGTCATTCGCCCGCTGCGCAAAGCGGAAGATCAACCGTCAGAACTACCACGCCTAGCTGACGTTCCAGGGCAACACCACGACGCCTAGTGGTCGGCCAGACCAAACGCTCATAAAATACCTACCAGTCCGTCCCTACCCAGTTCCAGGGTATGGCATGAGAGAATCACCGCTTTCCATGGACCTAAAGACGATGAGCAAGAGTGTCGAGTTCTTCGAGACCCAATTCCGCAAGCAGGTCGCAAAAAGCGAAATGGCGCTGAATCCCTTTGAGAAGGCAGCACTGCCGCACCTGCAAGGACGCCTGCTGGATTTTGGCTGTGGCCTGGGCAACCTTGCGGTCGTCGCGGCACGCCAGGGGTGTTCGGTTCTGGCACTCGATGCGGCGCCGACGGCAATCCAGCACTTGGCTGCCCTGGCTAAGCAGGAAGGGCTCGACATCCAGGCCATCGAGGCGGACCTACGGGCGTACGAGATCAATGAAGACTTCGATACGGTCGTGTCCATTGGCCTGCTGATGTTCTTCGACTGCGAAACGGCACGCCGGCAGCTGGCGCAATTGCAGGCCCGGGTGCGGACCGGCGGCGTAGCCATTATCAACGTGCTGATCGAAGGCACGACCTTCCTCGGCATGTTCGACCCGGGGCGGTATAGCCTCTTCAAGGGGGATGAGATAAAGGAAGTCTTCGCAGGCTGGGAGGTCTTGAGCGAGTCCTTCGATGACTTTCCCGCCCCAGGAGACACGGTGAAATCCTTTGTCACCCTCATTGCTCGAAAGCCCGGGGCTCCCGCAGCTTAATCGCGGCAGCCATCCAAGAACGGATAGATTCAGAGGGCGCAGCTGCGGAATCCCGTGTGTATGTCGGCCCGCTCGGGCTGGAAAAAGTTACGGTAGTTGGGATGCGCTATGCGCGGGTTGGTGGCCCGACTCGCCCCCTTCAACACATAGCGTTGTTCCTCGAAACCGAAGCGCGAGTAGTCGCGGTAGGGATGGGCGACAAACCCCGAGAAGGGAGCGAAGCGGCTCGCTGTCCATTCCCAAACGTCGCCCCAGGTAAATCCCGGCGCGCTCATTGCGGCGCATTCCCACTCGGCCTCAGTTGGGAGGCGGCGCCCAGCCCATCGGCACCATGCGACAGCCTCATGCCAAGTCAAATGCACTGCCGCGGCGTCGAGATCAAGCGCTTCCCAATTGCCGAAGCGTAATGCCTGCCAAGTGCCGTCAGCCTGGCGTAGATAACGCGGTATCGCTACGGCCCCGGCCTCCACAGCCGGCAAGAAACGGCGCCAACTAACCGGCACGGCATCGATGGTGAAAGGCGCCAGTGCAACCTCATGCGCATTCAATTCGTTGTCGAAGGCGAAGCCGGTGCCCTGATAACCCAGGGGAAAGATCGCCCCGGCAATGTGGAGGTCCGTGGCTTGTGCCAGCCGCCTCTCCCAAGGCCGCAGATGGCGTGGCAACGGAACATCAAGCGTCTGGGCCGTGTAGGTAAGGGCCTCGGCATGCATATCTTCGTGGAACAGCGACAGGCGAAAGAAGTACAGGCCCTCCGATGTGTCGGAAGCATCGCTTAGCAAGGTGAGGGTCGCCTCCAAGCTCTCGGCAAGATAAGCGCGGGTAGCCGCAAGGTCTGGCAAGGGCAAGCCCCATCGCGTTGAGTGGGCGACATGGCTTGAGTCGTAGAGGGCGTCGGCACCAGGCAAGCGACCTTCGGGGCGGGGATGGTCGGGATCACAGCTAATCCCCGCGTTCCGGTGCTGGTTCCGGGCCAGCCAGAAATCGTAGAACCAAGCGATATGGCCGGCCTCCCACCGGGGAGGGTTTATTTCTTTCAAGTATGGAACGGCCAGTTCCGGGCCGAATTGGGTGACATAAGCTTTGAGCAGTCCGAGCGTGCGCTGACGAGTGTCTTGGAGTGCTCTGGCGAGAAAGGCAGCATCGCCTTCCCTGGCTCGGCGGGCAATGGAATAATAGGTCACCACGAAAAGGACTCCCAATGTCAGCACAAGTTGTGATTGTCACTCCGCGTCTGGCCGATGCCAACAATGGCAATTGGCGGACTGCTCAGCGCTGGGGGCGCTTCCTTGCCGGCAGGTATCGGGTCCGCTTGGTGAAGACTTGGCCCGACGAGGAGTCAGGGCGCGACGACGCTATGATTGCCTTGCATGCGCGCCGTTCGGCCGAGTCGGTGGCCGCCTGGTATGCAGATCGGGGCAGCGCCGGACTCGGGCTGGTTCTCACCGGGACCGACCTCTATCGGGACATCCAGAGCGACGTTGGTGCGCAACGCTCGCTAACCCTGGCCCAGGAGCTTGTAGTGCTGCAACCGCTAGGGAAGAATGCCCTTCCTGCCGAGTACCGCGGCAAAACCCGCGCCATCTTTCAATCCACACCTCCTCGCCAGCCGCTCACCAAGACGAGCCGCCACTTGCGCGTGGTGATGGTCGGTCATCTGCGTCCCGAGAAGTCACCGGAAACGCTGTTTGCCGCTGCCCGCCTGCTGGGCGACCGTGACGATATTTTTATCGACCATATTGGTGGTGCGTTGGATTCAGAACTGGCAAATGAGGCCGCCGAGACCCAGGCTGCCTGTCCCAATTATCGCTGGCTCGGCAATCTACCGCATGCGAAGACCCGCGACCGCATTCAGCGCGCTCATCTGCTCGTTCATTGCAGCCGGATGGAAGGTGGAGCCCATGTCGTCATCGAGGCATTGACCAGCGGAACACCGGTGCTTGCTTCACGTATCGACGGCAATTCCGGGCTGTTGGGAGAGGACTATGGGGGCTTTTTTGGGTGGAATGACTCCACCGCCTTGGTCGCGCTTCTCACTGTCTGTCGCTCGTCCCAGAACGATCCGCAGGGGCTGCTTCACAAATTGACGGAACAGGCTCGCTCCAGGTCGGCATTGTTTTCCCCTGAGGCCGAGCGAAAAGCGACGCAACACCTGGCGGACGACTTGTTGGGGTGATCCCTCTCACTGCGCGCCATCGTTTACACGGAATGACGATAGGAAGCAAGTTGCGTGGATGCGATCTGACTGGATTAAAAGTAAGTGACATTGCGCAAGGAAACCGAATACTGCCACGTGCGATCGTGATGCAGCAGAAGACCAAGCGTCCGGTCCAGTTTGAGATCACCGAGCAAACGCGGACGTCGTTGGCGTCCTGGATGGAAAAGGCGCACTTGGCCGGCAACCAGTTCCTGTTTCCGAGCCGGCTTACGAGCTCTCCCCATCTTTCGACCCGGCAGTACGCGAGAATTGTGGAATCCTGGGTGAAATCGATTGGTCTGGATCCATCACCGTATGGCACTCACACCATGCGTCGCACAAAAGCTACGCTCATTTACTGGAGGACCAAGAACCTGCGTGCGGTGCAGCTTCTGCTGGCGCACACCAAGCTTGAAAGCACCGTTCGCTATCTTGCGATAGAGGTCAATGACTCGCTTTAGATTGCAGAACAGACCGAGGTATAGCTGTGGGCCGCGAGTTTACAACGGCTTGATTCGTACGGAAACAGATCATGTCAGCTTCGTGGGCACAAGTGGTCAGAAGTTGGATTGTGTCAACGGGCGACCTGCGGCCATCCCTAGACATTGGTGGCCCTTCGAGCGTTACCGCAGTGCCTGGGAGCGAAGTACGTGAACAAGTTCCAGATAGACTTGTTGCAGGGTCTCGCTCGTTTCCTCGCGGCGCGCTATGGTTTCCAGTGCTGCCAGCAAATGTTCGGCCACTGCAAGGTCGTCCTCGCGACAGGCGCGTTCGAAGGCGGCAAGCACGTCGCCCGATAACGTGCGTCTTCTGTAGAGCATATCTTGGCCCGTATTGGTCAGCCCACTGGAAGCAGGCATGAAATGTACTATAGACCTTCCCACTGGGAAAAGGTCAAGCCAAAGTTAACCGTCCGTTCAGGGTCGATTCTGTTGAAAAAGTCGCCCAGCAATATCGAAAAAGTGACGTACCGGCCATATCGATTCGTCGAATGAATTATTCCCATCAACAGGTGGGCGAATACTCTATTCCGCGACTTAATCGACCAGGTCTTATCGCAAACGAATATTTCACAAGAGTTTTTCAACAAAATCGGTCGGTCTCGGTAGTTCATGAAACTGTTTTATATGTCAGGTACTTGGCGGGAAGCGGCCATTACTGGAAGCGCAGCAGTCGTCTCAGTACGGCCTAGACTGTGTAAAAACGCCATGGCAACTCATTTTCCGGGGTCGTCCGACCATTCCCCACCTCCGAAAAATTGAATACAACGCGTTCTGGTGAACCGATATTTTTTCGGTCGAGTTTTTTCTGCGTTTTCACACAGCCTCGGCCAGGACCGGACAATTGCACGGGCCGAGAACGAAGTTAGGTAGCTTTATGACCCAAGGCAATCACTCCTGCGCCCAGCAGAGCCAATCCCACGCCGACGTAGTCAGTTGGTACGGGCTTGATGCCGTCGACTGCCCATAGCCATCCAAGGGCTGTGACGATGTAGATCGCCCCGTACGTGGCGTAGACTCGGCCGCTTGCGGATGGGTGCAGTGTCAGCAACCAGACAAAGATGGCCAGGCTAATGGCGGCCGGGAGCAGTAGCCACACGCCACTTTTCCCCGTGACCCAGAGCAGGGGCAGATAGCAGCCGACGAGTTCGGCGATGGCAGTTGCGAAGAAAAGTCCGAAGGTGCGTCCGATGCTGGTCCACTCCATGTTCAACGGCGCCTCACTTCCACGATCCCAGAAGAGTTCTCCCCAACGCCTTCCCGCGTCCCACTGCAGCATGACTTCGTACTTCGGGTCGGCGGTTGCGACGACAGATCCTCGATGATCGTGCAGTCCCGCGCAGTCCCTCCTATGCAGGCCTCGTCGCAGCCTTGCACAAACGCCAACAGACTTTCCTCCAACTGACGCAGCTCTCCGATCTTGGCGCGAACCTGTGTCAGATGGTCCTGCGCCATGTCGCGTACCTCGACGCAGGAGCGATCACCGTTCTCGAACATGCTCACCAGGTCGCGGACCTGGTCAATGGGGAACCCAAAATCACGGCAGCGCTTTATGAAAAGCAAGCGCTTTTGGTCCGCCTCGCTGTAGTAGCGCCGCCCGTTCGCGCTTCGAGGCGCCGGCGGCAGCAGGCCAATTTCTTCATAGTATCGGATGGTAGGGACAGTGCACTGCGCACGACCGGCAAGCGCCCCAATTGTCAGTTTTCCACTCTCCATAAATCCCCGCAAAAAAGCCCTTGATCCTCAAGTTACTTGAGGATGTACAGTCTTGGCAAGGTCTTTTTTATGCCGTTGACTAGGAGCTGATCATGAAGAGGATTCTGAAGAACTTGGGGATTGTTGGTGGGGGCACTGCGGCAGCATGTGCTGCCTGTTGCGCGGCGCCTTCGCTGCTAACACCGTTGCTTGCGTGGCTTGGACTCGCCGGAACAGGCTTGGCCTACTCGCCTTGGCTTGCGTTGCTAATGCTGTTCCCGGCCATGATGTTGGTAGTCCAGTTCATGCGCCGAAGGGCGAGTTCGCGCAGAAATGCCTCCACTGCCTGTGGGTGTGAAAGCATGTGTTCGACGGCTGAAGGGCAGAAATCTGCCTGCCGGTGAGTGACCGAGTGAGACGTGGCGTCCGTCCGGTTTGGATCGATAGTTCGCCTCTATGGCTGCGGCACCAATGTCTGGAAGGCGTCTGCGGATTCAACCGGTGTACGCAACAAGTTGGCTAAATCGTTGAGCGGGTGTTTCGTAATTTAGTGTTTTTCTTGGGCGTTCATTCAGTCGCCTCGCTACGGCATTCAGTTTTGCCTGTGAATGGATCGAGAGATCGGTTCCTTTGGGGAGATACTGCCTTAACAGCCCGTTCGTATTCTCATTGGATCCGCGTTGCCAGGGATGGTGCGGATCACAGAAATAAACTTGTATGTCAGTCGCCAACGTAAAACGCTTATGGTCGGCCATCTCGGTGCCTCGATCCCAGGTCAGGGATTGGTAGAGTTCGTCTGGCAGCTTGCAGGCGTGCTTGATCAGTGCGTTGATGACCGTCTCGGTATCCTTGTTGGTTACCTTCACCAGCATCACGTAGCGCGTCTGCCGTTCAACCAGAGTCGCAATCTGACTATTACTGCTCCCAATCAGCAAATCTCCTTCCCAGTGCCCAGGAACGGCACGATCTTCCACCGCGGCCGGACGCTCACTGATCGACACTGTGTCGATGATTCTGCCGTGAGTGCCCGTTTTCTGTGTGTGATGGCGCGACCGGCGCATGACACGTGTGTGCCGCAGATACATCAGCAGTTCCTTCTTCAGGGCGCCACGGGCCTGAATAAAAAGGCTGCGATAGATGGTCTCGTGTGACACCTGGAAGCTCTCGTCGTTTGGATAAGCATGCTTGAGCCATCCGGCGATCTGTTGTGGTGACCACAGCAATCGGAGCCTGGCTGCAACAACGCGCGCCAGCGCCCGGTTCTCTACCAGTTTGCAGGTCTTGGGGCGACGTGCCCGATCCCAGGCGGCCTGCTCGGCCTGCGCTGCACGATAGGATTCATGACCACCGTTACGCATGATCTCGCGGCTGATGGTCGAGGGCGCCCGCCCGAGTGCGATTGCTATCGAGCGAATCGATTCCCCGGCGACCATCGCACGCGAGATCTCCTCTCGTTCGTCCAATGTTAGCGCCAAACGGGAGCGGCATCGTTGCGGCGGACGTATCCCGCCAGTCTCCGCCAGAATCCCTTCGATTGATGAGTGATTTCGGTCAAAAAGCTGCGCAATCTGCTGGAGCGACTCACCCTTTTGCCAGCGCTCCCACATCAGTGCTTTCTGACTTTCCGTGTAGTAAATTCGTGGCCTTTGTTTCATCTGCAACACTCCTCCTGCTTACACAGTCTCTAGTGTGTTGCATACACCAGTTGAATTCACAGTCCTATTCCTGCCGGTGTTCATCACACCGGACTGACTGCTTACGGCACTGGACACGCTGCAAACGTCGTCCGAAATACGCAGCCGCCGCCTGACTGTAATTGAAACTGCCATTCTGGACGTGCCGCTCGTCAGAAATAATGTACTTGTCGGGATAAATGGCGTAGGTCGAAATCGACCGTGTCGGGATGCCGGCATTGACTAAGAGGTTAAGCGCGGCGATGCTCGACTTGCCCTTGTTTCCCTTTTCATCCACGATCACGCGCACGTCGACGCCCCGCTTTTTGGCCGCACGCAACGCTTTCACAATCGGCGGCGAGGTGAACGAATACGCCGCAAGCCGAATACTGCGCTCCGACGCATTAATCACTTTCAGTACGAGCTCCTCACTACCCGCATCAGGCGAAAACGCGCTTTCGATGAGTCCAGTCGCTGGGGCTTTCGCAGTGCGGGCTTGGAGTGCCTGAGACAGTTCGTCGATCAGCGTCGACTGCTTGGCAAATGCTTCTGTTGCGAACGTGAGAGACAGGACGACGAAGAATTTTTTCATGCGGCGATTTTGACCGGCCGAGCATATGCATAAGGTCTCATTAAGTGTCGAAATTTGGTTTCAATTGCACCAACAGACGGCAAAGTTGTCCACATTTACTGTGGTCAAGTCTGTGGATAAATAAGCATGACGTTCCGCATGTCATTGATCCACAAGGAAAACTTTCCGTTGATGAAAATCAACGCACAAGCCCTACATGCTCGTTGTTTCGCCCGAAAAAAAACCCGCTAGCCTTGCGGTAGCGGGTTTAAATCCAATTCAAGGAGAGTTGGAGGAGACAGGATTCATCCTACATCCCTGGATAGAATTCGTCTGCTTTATTGTTCGAATAGCAGATATTCGCAAAACGCATACCTTCCGCCCCTGCCCTACATATACAAAAGCCCGCTGCGCGGATGGCGGGCGGGCTCGTCTCTCTCACTATCCTGATATGGATTTTTTGGTGTTGCCGACGAATCTCACCTCACTCCAAATGAAAAACAATGATTTTAGGCAAACGTCGTCGGCCCTGTAACCTTACTGCTTTTTCAGGCAACCACTCATAAACTTCTTACGCTCGTCGCCCTTCATTCCTGAGGCTTGCGCGTTACACGACTTCATCTTGTCTTGCTGGGCCTGCTGTGCATCGCTCACCTTGGGCTTGTTCGAGAGGCACTCTTTCATGAATGCTTTGCGTTCGTCTCCCTTTTTATCACCCGCTTCTTTATTACAGGACGCCATCTTGTTTTGCTGTTCCGTCGCGGCGAAAGCCGGATTGAAAACGATCGGAGCCAGCAGCAAAACGGCGGTAAGTAATTTCTTCATAGTGTCCTCCATAGAGAATGGCTTGGGTTTGACGAATGGCCGACCTCATTGGTCGACTCCATGACGGCATAGATTGTCCGGTCCTTAGCTCCCAATCATCGGACCAGTACACATTGTAATCGCCTACGCCTCGGCTCAGCCCACCGCAAACTTGGCCAGTCGTGCTCGCGAGAGTTAGATCGATCCATTCACGCCGTGACTGCCAATTGAGAAACCAGTGATATATCGAGCATCCTAATCCCGAAAGCCCATAAAAATCGCCCCATTTTCGGCGAGCGAATCATTGGTCGGATCGGTACTCTACCTCCATCGACGTTGCATTTATCGCTGTGCTACTCAGGAGATATCCGATGTCTATGCAAGCAACGATGAGCCTGCCGACAAAGACTTCCACGGCCACGCCACTCGCCGCCAAACGGAGTGAAGACACGATAGGCACGCGCGTGTGGCTCGACGAATATACCTTTCTCCAGTCGGTTTATCACAGCGCCGACAACTGCTCGCCGAAGTTCCGCCTGCCGGATTTAATCAGTGCATGCGTGTCGCTGGTGTTCTTGGGCCCCGATCCTGCGCAATGCATTTTCAGTTACCTGCACGCCGAGATGATCTTGCGCGATCAAAATAGCATTCGCCGGCAAGAGGAGATGTGGATGCCGCAGTACCAGCTCTTGCTTGGCTTGCAGCGTTCGCCTTCCAACTGCCATCCCCATCCGCAATTCAAGCTCGACCATTTCACGACCGCCTGCATTGCATTGGTGAGTGCGGGACAGGATGTGACGCACCGGATCCTGGAGCAGGCACGCCACAATACCGCCGAACGCGCGGCACGACGCCTTCACGCGGAGCCGCTGAATCAATAAGGTTGTAGCAGTTTTTCCGCTGTAAGTAGTTCACCCTGTAACACACCCCGCCCCGGCATTTTCGCCTGGCTTACCCGACTGACCAGACCGCGTTGCGGTCATCCGATTCGTTACCGCACGCCGGTTGCGAGGAACCCTTGGTTTGTTCATGTGAGCTATGCGACAAATTGCCCTATCCACTCTGATCAGCCTGTCTACCATCCCCGGTTCCGCCCTTGGCTGCTGGGACGCCGCAGGGCAACGCTACGGCGTATCTCCGCAGTTGCTGTACGCAATGGCGCAAATCGAGTCCAGCCTGAACCCATCGGCTGTCAATCGCAGCCACTTGCGACGCACCCGCAGCTACGACATCGGGCTCATGCAGATCAATAGTTCCAACCTCGACGGATTGTCCCGCTTCGGCATCAGGGAATCCGACCTGTATGACGCCTGCACCAATATCTACGTCGCGGCCTGGCTGCTGTCGCAGCAGTTTGCCCGCTACGGAGTGAGCTGGGAGGCAGTCGGCGCCTACAACGCCGCATGCACGCAGCTCAAGGGAGAGAACTGCCAACGAGCGCGCAGCGATTATGCGTGGCGCGTCTATCGCCGCCTGACCGGGCAGCCGGCATCCATCAAAGCCGGCAAGTCCATCAGTTCGGCCTCAAGCGCGCCCGCCGGCTCGATGCCGCACCCCGTCATTCTTGCCATACGGGTGTCCCCATGACTATCCGCTTACTCCCCGTTGTCAGCACGCTATGTGTCGTCTCCGGTGCCACTTTGCTGACCGCTTCCTGCAGCCTGCTGGCGTACCGCGATGCGCAACATGCGACGACGACCATACTTCAACACCAGAATCATGCCCGCCGCATCGCTCAGCTCGACTTTGGCCGCAATGCCTCCTATGGGGTTTGCATAGAGCCCGCTTGCCCAACCGTTACGCCTAAATCTCTGGCATCGACCATGCAAGCCCAGGCCCCGGGGGCGCAACCGGTCATGCTTACGGCGGCAAGCAACTCCGCGGCGCATCCATCCCCGGCCACTGGTCCCGCAACTGTCACAGATCGTTCGCCCAAGACGGAACGCCTGGTGCTTGCGTTTTCCTCGGGCGCGTCGCGTCTCGACGCAAATGCGAGGCATGCGCTTGACAAGATGCTTGCGACAGCGCGCAGGGCCGAGAAAATCACCATCATGGGTCGCACCGACAACGTCGGCTCATCCAAAGCGAATCACGCCATTGCCCTCGCCCGTGCCTTGCACGTGCGCGATTACCTGCGCAGCCGCATGAAAGACGTCGACAACATCATCGCGATCGACGCGAAAGGCGCGTGCTGCTTCCTGTCCACCAACGACACGCCCCACGGCCGGCAGGCGAACCGGCGTGTCGAGGTCGTTTTCACCTTTCAAGGCGGAACACCATCATGAAACCAAACGACCTCCTCCTTTCCAGTGCTAAGGCGACGGCGCCATCTTTTCCCGAGATGGGTTCGTCGCCGATGCCGACATCCCCGAAGAGCAAGAAGCGAGTCCGTCCCGGATGGCGAGCAACCATCGTGCGGCAGGACAGTTTCAAGCGGCTGCGGGACATTCAAAAATCCATGGTCGATCCTGCCCTGGACCTGTCCTATCTGAGCGACGCCTGTATTCAGATCGCGTTGGAGCAGGGAGCAGAAGAGATCGTGAAACGCGCCCTCGCGGACCTCAAACCGCATCTTCGCCAACCTTGACCTTCATTCACACAGAGGAGGAGTTTATGAACGCTGTTTCCGTCAACACGATCGCCACTTCCCGCAAAGGCATCACCGCAACGCTATTCGTGCTGCTGGTCGCCGGACTTTGCACGGCATTTCCGACCCACGCGCTGGACCTCGTCGCTTTCACCGGCATTACCGGTCCGATGACATCGGCGCTCGCCCAGCTTGCCGCGCTCGGTCCGTCCGTCAAGGCATTGGTCGGCTTTGTCGGCTTCGTCGTCGCACTGATCTCGCTGTCCGCGCTACGCAATTTCGGCCCGGTGCTGTTCTACGTCGGCGTGGCGATCTTCGCCGCGGTCGGCCTGGTCATCGCCGGCGCCATCATGGGTGCGGTGGTCTGAAGCCATTTCAATGCACTACCTAGGAGAGGACGGATGAAAGCAGACACCTATATTCCGCGCCGGCTGGACGACCAATGGAAGATCGGCTTTTGGGACGCCGACGTGGCCGCTCCCGTCCTCTTCTGCTTCTTCGTCGGCTACCTGTCCGGCTCGAAGCTGGCTTTCATGGTGGTCATGGCCATCGGCATCGCCACGAGCCGCTGGCTGTCCAGGATCAAAGCCGACAAGCACCCCGCGTTTGCCGTTCACTGGTTGTACTGGCACTTGCCCACCAACCCCATGACGGCGATGCGCGCGACGCCACCGTCGCACATTCGACGCATGATCGGTTAAGGACACCGGAGGAAATCGATGAATAACGATAAGTTTTCTAACGACATCCGGGACTTGCGTGGCCGAAACCGCAGCCTGGGCCTCGCGGTCGCCGGCCTCGTGTTCGCACTCATTCTCGCGCTGGCCATCATTCTGAAACAGCTCGGAAGCGAGCGTACGGTGGTGGTGCCGCCGTCGATCGACAAGAGCTTCTGGGTCACCAAGGATCGCGTCAGCAAGGAATACCTGGAGCAGATGGGCGCCTTTGTCGGATGGCTGATCCTCGACGTTTCTCCTGAGTCGATCGACTGGAAGAAAGACATCTTGCTGTCCTATGTCACGGCGGACCAGAGCGGCGCGATGAAGACCCGGCAAGACCTGGAAGCGGAGCGCCTAAAGCGCATGAACGCCAGCACATTCTTTGCGCCGAAACAGCTGGTCCCGAATGAAGATACCCAATCCATCGTGCTGGTAGGCCGCCTGCGCACGCAGGTCAACGGCCAGGACACGACCACCGACACCAAGTCCTACCTCGCCGAGTTTGCCTATCTGGGCGGGCGCGTGCACCTCAAAACCTTCAAGGAGATTCCCAATGTTCAGCAGACTCCAGCCCAGGCATTGGCTGTCGGCAGCAGCGCTACTCGCTAGTATGCCCGCGCTCGCACTGCAGGCGATCGAAGCGCGCGACGGCATGTCAGTGGAAGCGATCGTCTCGACCAAGGAGGCGACACGCATTCGGCTCGAAGGAACGCCGATCACCGACGTCTTCGGCAACATCTATTCGAGCAATTGCGCTGCGGCGCCCGCAGCTGCCGGCGCGCCAACGCCGGCGTCGCCAGCAGTCAATCCGACCGGCGAGATCGTGCTGGAATGCGACCGTGACAAGGGTGAGGTGTACGTGCGACCGGTAGGGAATTCCGCCAAGCCGATTAACCTGTTCGTTTCCTCCGCCAACGCCACCTATACCTTGCTGCTGCGCAAAAGCGACGTGCCGGCGGACACGATCGTTATCCGCGACAAAACGCCGCGCCAGGCGAAGGCCGAAGGTGTCCTGCAAGTGCCGGCGGGTCGCTCATCGAGTCATATCCGGTCACTGAAGGCGATGCTGATCGCGATGGCGTCTGATCGCGTGCCCACCGATCTGCGCGTCGATGAAGTCAATATCCCGCGTGCGCTGTGGGCGGAAGCGAAGTTCACGTTGCTGCGCGTGATCGAGGGGCGCGGACTGATCGGCGAGAAGTACCTGCTGACCAATGTGAGCAATGCAACGATGGTGCTGGCTGAACAGGAATTCGATCGCGAGGAAGGCAATGTGCTGGCCGTCTCGATTGACAACCTGAATCTGCGTCCAGGCGAAAGCACCAACGTCTACGTGATCCGGATGGGGAGCTGATGATGGCAATTCCCTCATCATTGAAATCAGCGCTCGACAAACTTTCGCCCAAGCAGCGCCAATTCGCGATGCTCGGGTCGATCATGACGGTCGGTATCAGCGCACTGTGGGCAGTCTTCGCGCTGACTGATCACCGCTCCAAGACGACGGCAATAGCCAGTAGCAGCGTTCTGCCTGCAACCGTGACCAATATCGGCGTGATGGCCGGCGGCCAGCAGGTCAATCCGGTTGACCAATGGGTCGGCACGGCAGGCAAGAAACTCGCGCAATACGACGCCGACAAGCAGGAACAGACGAAGATCAACGCCGATCGCAAAGCGTTCGAAGACAACATCCTGCGCCGTTTTGCCGAATTCGAACAAAAGCAAACCGCCGCATCGCAAGCAACCAACAGCAGCTCGTCACTGGGAACGCCTTCAGGAACGCCGGCTGGCGGCATGCGCTCCGCGCCGGTCGCGCCGCCCGCCAACTATCCGCCGGCAGCAGCCTTATCCGGCCAGGGCCTGCCGCCGCAGCCGCCTACTCCGCGCGGCGCGACAACGGCAGGCATGCCGGCTGGCGTACCCGGCAACGCAGCGTCGGCGTTCGATGTTCCTGTGCTGGTGCGCGTTGCCGTCGGCACTGCCGCCAAACCGGCACCGGCTCCAGGCGCATCTACGGGCGCGACCAATAAGGACGGCGACACGAAGTCCGGCACCGTCGACACCTACCTGCCGGTCAGTTTCACCCGCGGCATCCTGCTGGGTGGCCTGGATGCGCCAACTGGGGGCCAGTCTCAGTCGAACCCGCATCCGGTCTTAATTCGCCTGGCCGACAACGCCGTGTTGCCGAACCGGTTCCGTTCCGACGTGAAAGAGTGCTTTGTCATCGCGGCAGGCTATGGCGATATCAGTTCGGAACGCGCGTATCTGCGCACCGAAAACCTGTCTTGCGTACGCAATGACGGATCGACATTGGAGGTCAAGATCCAGGGCAGCGTGTATGGCGAAGACGGCAAGGTTGGTATGCGCGGCCGCCTGGTCACCAAGCAAGGCCAGATGCTGGCCAATGCGCTCACCGCCGGCATCGTGAGCGGGATCGGGCAGGGTTTTTACCAGGCCGGCACGACTGTCTCCACCTCCACCTTCGGGACGGTTGCCACCACCGAAGGCGGCACGCGCGAGCAGATCGAGCGCGGCATCGGCGCCGGCGTCGGCCGCGCCATGGATCGCCTGGCCCAGTACTACATCCGCCTTGCCGAGCAATCCTTCCCGGTGATCGAAATCGACGCTGGCCGTCAGGTCGATGTCGTGATTACCAAGGGCGTGCGCATCGATTCCGGCGAGTCGAACAGGAACCGCCCCACCTCGCTCGCGCAGCGCGACGCCCAACACGAAGACAGCTATGGAAGGAATGGCAACGATGATGACTATTAATTACGTCGCTGTCGCGCTGGCTGCAGCCGTCGCCACCACAACTGCATGGGCGACGCCCGACGAGGAGCATGTGCTGGCCTCGCTGAAAAAAGCGCATCCGAATACCCGCTTTACCAGCGTGTCGCGTACCCCGATTGCCGGGCTGTACGAGGTCTGGATGGGGTCGAATGTCGCATTCGTCTCCGGCAGGAATACCCGATACATCCTGTTTGGCCGCCTGTTCGACACCGTGGCAATGCAAGACCTTACCGCCCCCAAGCTCGCCAGCTCAGACGTGCAGCACACGCAGGAGGCCGATGGTGATGGGCAGAAGATCTTTATTGAGCAACTGCCGTTGGCAGACGCGCTCAAGACGGTCAAGGGCGCCGGCGAGCGTCAGTTGGTGGTGTTTTCTGATCCATCCTGCGGCTACTGCAAGCGCCTGGAGCCCGAGCTCGACCGCCTGGACAACGTCACGCTCTACACCTTCCTGGTGCCGTTCCAGGGCAGCGCACAACCAGTCGCGATCTGGTGTGCAGCCGACCGCGGCAAAGCCTGGCGCCAGGTCATGCTGGCCGGCGACACCTCCCTGCTCAATCCCGATCCACATTGCGCGAATCCGATTGAGCGCAACCTGCTGCTGGCCCAGCGTCTGAAAGTGCGCGGCACGCCGACCATGGTCTTTGCCGATGGCCGGCGCTTCGATGGCTATACCAACGCAGCGGAAATCGCATCCCGGTTGTCGGCAGCCGCGAAACAGGCGAACGGTGCGGCGACCTCACCAAAGGAGAAGCTGTAATGAAACTTTTGACGATGCGCGTAGTGCGTAACGCTCACTTTGCGATCTCAATGGCAGCGGCCTTCACGCTTGCCGGCTGCGCCAACATGTCGGGTCTGGGCGGTTCGTCCGAATACGGTTGCAAGGCGCCCGAGGGCGTGAAATGCGATTCCGTTTCCGGAAATTACACCAACGCGCTCCGGAACAACCTGCCGAGCCAGCGGCAAGGCCGGCAAAACCATTCCTCCGACGGCGCTACACAACCGGCGCTAACCGCCGCGCGGATAACCCCGGCCATAGCTCCAAGCATTCCCGCCGCAGACTTTACGCCGCAAGCGCTACGGGCACAGCCGCGCGTGTTGCGTCTGTGGGTCAAGCCGTGGGAAGACCTCGACCACGACCTGAACGACCAAAGCTACGTCTATGTTCAAACTGACAACGGTCATTGGTTACTCGACCACGCGCAGCGGCGCATTCGTGATGCCTATGCGCCGATCAGACCACCCGCCCCACGACCGGCGTCCACGGTCCAGTCCGATACCCAATCACCGGTGCTGCGGCCATCCACGGCCGGCGACTCGGCAGGCACTCCGCTTGCCCGCGCGATTGACTCCCTTCGCGAGCGCGCGCCAGCCGAGGACGACAAGTAACCATCCAATCGCCTGGAACTCAATTGGAGACATTCATGTTCAACGCCTTGCGCATCCATTCACTATTGGAAGGCAGCTCGTCCGCCCTGCAGGAGGGCATCGGCAGCCTTTTTGGTCTTGCCCGCCCTGATGAATCACCTGCGGATCAATTCGCCAGCTGGCTGCCGTATTCTGCCTACATCCCGGATGAGCGGATTTTTGTGAATCGCGACAACATCGGATTCATGCTGGAGCTGATGCCCCAGTCCGGCGCCGACGATCAGATGGTCGAAGTGCTGATCTCGCTGTACGTGTCCTGCCCGAAGGGATGCGGCATCCAATTTCACCTGTTCGCATCCCCACATGTACGCGAGCAATTGCGCCGCTACGCGAACCTGCGCATGGAGGATGAGGATCAAGCCGACAAGGCCAAGCGCCACGGCAGGCCGGCACGCAACGACAACCTGTTCCGCAACCTGGCGCGGCAACGAGTCGCCCATCTGCTACGGGGCGCGCAAAAGTCACTGACGACGGGGTTTCATTTCACGATCCGCGACTTTCGTCTGATGATGAGCGTCGCGTTTCCGGCGAGCGCAGATGATCTGAACAAACGCGAGGAACTGATGGCGTTGCGCGAGTCGATGGCAAGCACGCTGAAATCGGCTTCGCTGCCCAACCGTGTATGCGACGCGTCCGACCTGATCAACTGGTGCGCGCTGTTCACCAATCCGGACCGGATTTGTAACACCGATGCGCCCGACCTGCACTATGACGACGGCCGCGAGATCCGGGATCAGATCGTCGACTTCGACACCATCCAGGACGCCACGCCACAAGGCCTGCAGCTGTTCAAGGAAGGTAATCCCAACATCCTCGAAGCCAGGTTTTATTCGATCAAGTCGTTCCCGGAACGCTTCGCATTGTGGCAGATGGGGGCACTGATCGGCGACCTGATGCAGCCGGCATTGCAGTACAGCGCACCGTTCCTGTTGACCATGGGCGTGCACATCCTGGACACCAACACCACCAGAACGGCGGTCACTGCCAATCACGTCCGTGCCACGCAAAATGCGCAGAGCAAGATGGCCGCTGTGATGCCCGATGTCGGCAAGAAACTGAAAGACTGGAACGCTGCGGCCGACGCGATGGATGTCGGCGGCGCGCTGGTCAGCATGTACCACCAGCTGGCGATCTTCACGCCGCCGGCGAAAGCCGCGTCCGCGACGGAAACCGCCAATGCAATCTGGCGCTCGCGCGGTTTTGAGCTCAATGCCGACGTGTACCAGCACCGCCAGGCGCTCCTCGCCTGCCTGCCGATGACGCTCTCGGAAAACCTCCATGCCGACCTGAAGAAAATGCGCCGCGTGACGCGCAAGACGATGGCCAACGCGATTCATTTAGCGCCCTTGGTGGCCGAATGGCGCGGCACCCGTACACCGACTCTCGTGTTCGGCGGCCGCCGCGGCCAGTTGATGACCCTGGACCTGTACGACAACGACCTCGGCAACTACAACTTCGCGGTGGTCGGCGCGCCCGGCTCCGGCAAATCCGTGCTGTTGAACGAAATGGCATGGTCGTACCGCGCGATTGGCGCCAAGGTGTGGATGCTCGACCTGGGGCGCTCGTTTGAAAAGCTCTGCCGCAAAGCCAAGGGCACCTATATCGAATTCCGTCCCGATACGGATATTTGCCTCAATCCCTACTCGTCGGTAGTGGATATCAACGAAGACATCGACATGCTGGTGCCCGCCATTTCCAAAATGGCATCGATGCAGCATCGTTTGGAAGAGGTGCAGTACAAGGCCATCTCGGCGATGACGTTGAAACTCTTCCGTGAATACGGCCAGGATCTGACGATCACGGGACTGCGCGACGCGTTCAAGAGCGGCACGATCGAAGAGTTGGGTCTGATCAACGATTCGCGCATCCGCGATCTGGCCGTGATGCTCAATCCCTATGCCAAGGGCGGGCAGTACGCGCGCTTCTTTGAGGGGCGCAGCAACATCGACTTTTCCAACGACTTCATCGTCATTGAAAACGAGGAATTGAAACGCAAGCCCGACCTGCATGCGGTCGTCAACATCCTGTTGATGTACCAGATCACCGGCGAGATGTATCTGACACGCAACCGCAAGAAAGTCTTCTTCATCGACGAGTTGAAGCAGCAGCTCGGCGACATCGGCGCCGACGACCCGGTCAAGGCCGCGGTGGTTGAGGAAGCCGCGCGCCGCGCACGCAAGTATGGCGGGGCGCTCGGCACCGCGACCCAGAGCGCCGACGACTACTACGGCTCGGCGCAGATGGAGGCGGCATTCAACTGCTCCGACTGGGTATTCCTGATGCGGCAAAAGAAGGAATCGATCGAAATGCTCGACCGCAAGGGGCGGCTCACGATGGACGAATCGAAAAAGCGCCTGCTGCACTCGCTGCGCACCGAACCAGGGGCGTTTTCCGAACTGTACATCTCGTCGCCGGTCGGCGAAGGTGTCGCGCGCCTGGTGCTCGATCCGGCCACGCACCTGCTGTTCTCGAACAAGCTCGAAGACAACGAGCCGATCGACCAGTTGCGCGCCCAGGGCCTCAGTATCGACGAGGCGATCAAGGAAGTGCTGCGCCGCCGGGGATATGAATCATGAGGCCGTTCATTGCCAATCTGACTTTCACGATCGTTGTCGTCGCCATTGCGCTTGTGCTCTATGACCGTCTCATCTTCCGCCCGTCGCAGCAAGTCGGCGTGGTCGATATCGGCGAAGTGTACCGCGCCAAGGAAGCCCAGTTCGCACAGCTATTGACCCACGGCGGCACCGACGATGAGCGCCAACAAGCCATGACGCTTGCCAAACAGTTCGCGCAACGTCTGCCGGTGGCGCTGGATGAGCTGCCGCGCGACTGCAACTGCCTGGTCGTCGTGAAAGCCACGGTAGTCGGCAGCCGGCCGAACGTGGTGGACCTGACCCCACTGTTGAAAAAAAAGGTCGACCTATGATGACCATAGCCACCAACACGCCCGATACATCGCCGTCCCTAGCCAGCTGGGTGGCACGCCGCACTACCGGCCTGTGCGACTTCTGGCGCCACGTCCGGCGCCGCTGGCTCGTGTACCTGGCGCTGCTGGCAATCTGGAGTCTCGCGTTCGTGCGCGTCTTTATCGATCCGACGCCACGCCTGCCGGTGCTATTCAATGTGACGCCGAGCCTGCCCTACACGGTCGCAGTCGTTCAACACGGCCATACGCGCTTCAAGCGCGGCGATTTCATCGTGTTTTCATTCGCAGGCGAAGCGCAGCAGCACTACCCGGGCCTCAAAAATCAGCCGTTTTTCAAGGTAATCCGCGGCGTCGCAGGCGATCGCATCACCGTGCACGACCGACATATCTATCTGAATGGCATGGAGATGGGATGGGCCAAGACACACAGTGTCGCCGGGCGTGCGCTGGCACCGATTCCTGAGATGGTGATCCCGCCCGGTCATTACTACGTGCAAGGAACCAGCCCCGACAGTTTCGATTCGCGTTACCAGGCCAGCGGCCTGGTACGGGCGGACCAGATCGTCGCGATCGTCAAACCACTCTTTTAAGGGGTAAATCCCATGAAACATGCGATGGCTGTTGTTCTTGCGTGTGCCACTCATGTCGCGCTGGCGCAGCAACCCGACTACCGGGTCGACATCCCGATGGACGTGTATCTGGACGCGCTCGCCCACATTTCACCGGCGGCACGCGATGGCGCGCAATCCTATCTGCAGGCGTTTCGCCGCCGCTGCGGCCGGGAATTGACGACACGCGAACTGCGGCGCGCCGTGGCAGACGGCGATGGCGATCCGGTGCTGATGGGGATGATCCGCGCGTCCTATCAACAGGATAGCGGAACACGACGCGTGCTCGAATCCTCCATTTCCTGCTCGCCGCGCGGATAAGCAATGGCAGCCCATCACACCTTGCTGGCCGCCCTGCTCGTCGCCTGCTGTATCGGCGGTCGCGCGGAAAATCTGGGCAATATCGGCCCGGTCTATCCGATCGGCGAACAACACTTTCTGGAAATGATCAGCCAGCGCCTGCGTGACAAGGAACGCAGCGGCGAGCTGCGTCGCCTGGAACAGCAGGCGCGCATGCGGGGCATTGATGCGGTCGTCCACCCGAGACCGCTGTCCGGTCTCCAGCCTGGTGACACCGCGCGCACGTTCTACTACGACCCGACCTTTGTGCTAGACCGCAATATCTTTGATGACAAGGGGCACTTGTTGTTTGCCGCCGGTACGCGCAAGAACCCATTGGAGGTGGTGTCGATGTCAAAGCATCTGCTGTTCTTTGATGGCCGTGACCAGCGCCAGGTGGAGCGTGCCCGCGCGTTGATCGACCACTATCATGGCCGGGTGAAACCGATCCTGGTCGGCGGCTCCTATCTCGACCTGATGAAATCCTGGCGGATACCGGTCTATTACGACCAGCAAGGCTTGCTGACGAAGCGCTTCAAGATCACGCAAGTGCCCGCGATCGTGTCACAGGAAGGCTTGCGCCTTCGCATCGACGAGCTGGTGCTCTGATGAGACGGCGCCTTCTTACCCTCATCCTGGCGCTGGCCAGCCTTAGTCTTTCATTCACGGCCCAGGGCGCCGGCATGGCTACCTGCACCGGCAAGTTCCCGAACCCGATCACCGACATCTGCTGGAGTTGCATTCTGCCCATTTCCATCGGCGGCGCGACGGTTGCGAATTACGGCGGGCAAGAAGACATTCCCAATCCGACTAGCCCGCTCTGCAGCTGCGGGGTGAACCCGACCATTGGGCTGTCAATCGGCTTTTGGGAGCCGGCCCGCCACGTGGAAGCGGTCCGCAAGCCGTTTTGCCTGACTTCGCTGGGCGGCGTGAACCTCGATCCGGGCATCCCTGCGCCGGAAGGTGCGCGTTTCACGCGTTCCGAGGGCGACGGCGACCAGAACAGCTTCTACCAAGCGCACTTCTATGTGAATCCCGTGATGTACTGGCTGGAGGTGGTGGCGGATTTTCCGTGCCTGGAGCACGGTTCCTTTGATCTGGCCTACCTGACCGAAGTCGACCCGCTGTGGAACGACGATGAGCTGACATTGATCCTGAATCCGGACGCCGTGCTGTTCGCCAATCCAATCGCAGTGGC
Organism: Herbaspirillum sp. ST 5-3; assembly: GCF_004804275.1. Classification (GTDB taxonomy): domain Bacteria; phylum Pseudomonadota; class Gammaproteobacteria; order Burkholderiales; family Burkholderiaceae_D; genus Noviherbaspirillum. Next base: position 44,692 of record NZ_STGI01000003.1, on the reverse strand, counting down.
GGCCTGTGCCGCCGATTGTGTCGCGGCATCAGTCGGCTTCGGACTCAACGAATTGTTCTGGTGCGCGGGATGCCAGGGCAGCATTTATCCGCTCGACGGCCAGTCGGCCGTGCATATGGGCGGCGTACGCACCTCGGCGCTGATGGCGCAACGGCTCACCGCCAAGATGCATCGCGAGTTGCTCGCGTGGGGCTGGCACGGCCAGGCAGGATTATGCGGTCCGTACTTCCTGCCTGTGATGGACAAAACCGCCTATAAGACCCAGCTGACGTATCCGATCCCGAACACCGACAAGGAGAACGGCAAATGCTGCCAGCCATTCGGCCGCACGACCGTGATATGGGGCGCCGGCAAGGAATATCCGGTGCAGGGGGAAGACTTCGCTTATATGCTCTTCAGAAAAAGGAATTGCTGTGTTGGCTTTTAACTTCCTCTCCCGCCGGATCCACGCGGCGATCACGTCCGTCGTCTTGTTTGCGGCAACGGGCGGCCTGTCAGTCTCATGGGCGCAAGCCGCCCCCTCCATCACTGATGCCGACATCGAACGCGCCCGGCGCAGCCAGCCAACCATTTCGGATAAGGAGATCGAGCGCGCCCGGAACAGGTATCGGACACCGAGCGATCTCGAATTGAGCCGCGTGCCAATTCCATCCGCTCCCAACCTCGATGCCTTGCCACAACCGAAAACATCGCACCCCATCGACCTGGAAGCCTTGGCCAAAGGCTATGAAGCCAATGCCGATCGAATTGCCGCCGCCCAGTCTCTCCATTCCGGCCCGGCGCTGATGGTCTTCATCAGCTTCTCGATGCCGCAACCGACGCTGCAGCGCCTGGTCGACCAGGCCGCAAAAGCCCAGGCAGCACTGGTGATCCGGGGACTCGTCAACGGGTCGCTGCGGGATACCGTCGTGCGTGCGCAGCAACTGATCGGCGAAAGAAAGGTGGCGTTTCAGGTCGATCCGCAAGCGTTCGACCGCTTTGCCGTCACCGTCACCCCGACCTTCGTCTTGGTGCGCGACGGCGCGCAAAGTTCTCCATGTAACGCCGGCCTGTGCTATGCATCGGACGCATTTGTCGCAACGGCGGGCGACGTGAGCCTGGACTACGCACTGGAGTATGTCGAGCGCCGCTCGCCGCGCTTCGCCAGGGATGCGCAGCGCTTCCTCAAGAAGCTCAGGGGCTAACCATGCGCAAGGCGATCACCACGCTCACCCTGTTCTGTTTCACCTGGACACAGACAGCTGCGATGGCCGCGCCACACGATGAAGGCGTAGTGGCCGGTACCGCCGCCAACCCCGCCATTCGCGGCAGCGTGAACCAGACCAGCGCGTCCACCGTGGTCCCCGGGTATACGGCCACACCGCCGGAAACCGCATATTACGGCCAGGCCAATCTATCGGCCCAAGCCAATGCGCGCCTCGTCAACTGCACCCTCGCGCCCCATGACCCGGTATGCGAGGCGCAGCGCAACGCCGTCGCATCCGCCAATACCCCGCGGCCTGCCGTGACCGCATACGATCCGAATGTCGTCACCGCAAAGAGTATTGCGCGCAATCCTTCGCTCGCGCTCGGCAGCCTCGCCTCCTATTATTCCGACTGCGTCACTAATGACGTGAACACCCCCGCGACGATGCAGCCGCGCCTGTGCCATCGCTATGCGGGCGTCGGCAATTTCCAGTGCGCGCGCAGTTTGACGGTGGGCGTTGCGCGGTCGACGAGCTGCAATGTCGGCGACTGGTTCGCTCACGCCGGATCGGGCAATACAGGTTTGGACGTGCAATGCCTGCCCGACCGCGCCGACAGCGCGCAGCATTTTCGGGTGACCAACTCGGGCAATCCACTGGCCACCTTCAATGTCGATCTGGCGGCGCCGCGGGTATTCCCGCAAGCCGTCGTCGATCTCGGCCTGGCTATCGGCGATGCCAGTCCTCAAGGTACTCCCGCCCATTACCGGGTATGGGTGGTCGACAACGCCTGCAGCACATCGGCCTGCGCCGTCACGGCCCTGCTCGCTCCGGATCATGCCGACGTATGCACAGGCGGAGATTCCGGGACCTGCACGTCGGTTGAACCATTTAGTAAGGTGTATGCCGCCTGTGGCGCAGGACAAACTAGCGGCGGCAATATCGTGTCCTCAGGTACTCCATGCGCCGGTTGCGATCCCGTCGTGTCGACGCTGGACGAAAGCCTTTGCTATACCCCGTCGGCCTCGCCAACCGCGTACACCGGCACTTCAGTCAGTACACCGTCAGCCGCCTATTGGGCGCCGGTCGGGGCGCGGCCCGTCGTCGGCTGGCAAATCAATCCCGCCTTTCCGATGGCGATCCCGCAAATGACGCTGAATTACACCAAGCCCGTTACCAGTTTTACGGAGACCGACCGGTGGGACGACCAGTGTCCGGTGCTGGCCTCCGGTTCGCGCTGCACCCTGACGACCGCCGATGTCTGCGTCGATGGTCCTGCCACCAAGACCATCGACGGCAAAGACGTCACGCGCGCTTGCTGGCAATACAACCGCACCTTCTCCTGCGCCGCCGGTGCGCCGGTCGATGAATGCGCTCCGTTGGCGGCAGCAGGCTGCACACCGACCACCTCCACCTGCCGGCAAACGAACGGGGCAACCGGCGCATGCGAAGTGTTCGAGGACACGTACCAGTGTCCCGTGCCGGCGCAGACCACCACCGTGGCAAGCAATTGCCCGAATGATGTCTTTTGTCTGGGGGCGAGCTGTTTTAATAAAGCGTACACCAACGACGCCGACTTCGCCCGCTCCATGTCGTTCATGGAAGCGGCCCGCGAAGCGGGCGTCTATCTGGACACGGACCGCATGCAAGTCTTCAAAGGCGAGCGCAATACCTGCCGTGACCGGCTCCTGACAAACTGCTGTTATTCGGATAGCGCCGGCGCTGGCATGACCAACCAGTCGCTGTTGGGCGCCGGGTCGCGCCTGGTGTACGACATCCTAATGAACTCGGACAACCGCGAATTCATCACCCAGGGCATCACTGCCATGCTGACGTCCGGCGGCTATAGCGGCAGTTTTACCTCCTATGGCGTGACGGTCGCGGTCAACGGCACGGCATTGCCGGCAGGCTCGGTCACGCTGGCGACGACCGACAGCCTGGCGATCGCATTCGATCCCTGGTCACTGGCCGTGTCGGTCGTGTTCTATGTCGCGATGTCGATGACGTCGTGCAATGAAGAAGAAGGAAAACTCGCGATGAAGGAAGGCGCGCACCTGTGTCATACCGTCGGCAGCTGGTGCTCGTCGTGCATCACGGTGTTCGGCAGTTGCATTTCCTGCATCGAGCACACCACCTCGAAATGCTGCTTCAACTCGGTCCTGTCCCGCATCGTCAATGAACAAGGACGCGCCCAGGTCGGCAAGGGCTGGGGCAGTGACCAGAATCCGGACTGTTCGGGATTTACCATCGCCCAGCTGCAATCCCTCGACTTTGGCGCGATGGACTTGACCGAGTTCTACGCCTCCATCGTGCCCACCATGCCGAACGTCGGCAATATCCAGTCCACCAATGCGGCACGGCTCTCCAATTGCTACTACGGGAAAGGAAAGTGCTGGTAAATAACCCGGATGAAAACCCAGGCTTTATGGTGAAACATGAACATTTCTACTCATATTCCCCACATCAGGCGTATTTACAGCCGCCATTGGCAGGACGGCGGTCCCGCCAATCCGGGCAAGGTTCCGACTTGCATTCAAGTCGCTGTGCGCCCGGAGACCACAGTGTTCACACACAAAACGGTGCTTGGCGCGCTTCCCAAGTTCGCCGCAGCAAGAGCAGGTCTGGCTCGTGTAAGCCGGGCTCACATACTCGACCTCAATCCCTTCTGCCTTTGCCTTGTACTCCACAAATGTCTGCAACTGCCGGAAGGCCCAGCGATGCAACCTGCCGCGCACGCGTTTGCCACCCTTGATACGGTCACGGATGTGCGTCAGGTCCTCCATCAAAATCTTGGCAACGCCGGCCTTCATGGCTTCCGCGACGATAGCCTTGCTCGTTTCGTGATTAACGTGCTTCACGCGTCGTGCCTCCTTGCCAGAGACCTGTCGGAGCGTCTGTTTCGCGCTCTGGCTGCCATTGGACTGGAGACGGCGGCGCAGGGCAAGGTGGCGGTCGCGCCAGTCGCGAAGTTGCTCGCCGCCAAAGACCTTGCCCGTGCTGGTGGCAGCGAGATTGTTTTCCCCGACATCCACGCCCATCACCAAGCCGGATGCGTCTTGTTTCTTGTCGCCGGATTCGACGACAAGGTTAAAGAACCATTTGCCCCTGCAGAAGACGAGTTCGGCTTCCTTGGGCTTCCCGGATCCGACGATTCGTCGCTGATGGTCGCCGAGTATCATGGGCACAACAATGCGGCCATTCAGTGTGTTCAGCGAAACGGTGTCACCTTTAAGCGAGTAGGTGCGCTTGTCGTAATGCACGCTGGCGCGGTTGAAGCGGATTACGGGAACCATGTCGTCTTTTCTGATGCGCCCCCGTTCCATTTGTGCCTTATATGCTTTGCACACAGAATAGATGGCGTTGCAGCACATCTGGCTGCCAAGGGGCGTCGTCTCGCGCAACATCGTGTAGGCACGCTGGTGCAAGGCGACGCGATTCCACAGGCGATTCTCGCGCACTACCGGCACCAAGCGGTTGCAGGCATCGGCATAGGCCGCGCGCACAGCAAAAAGCGCCGCTGCCTGAATGGGCATGATGTTCAATCGAATCGATGCCGTGCGTATCATGGACTATCACCGTTTGGGGAGATGCTCGGATCGCGCAATGAAGCGTCGCATCATCTCAGCGCTGATGTTGCCCGCCGTACCGAGATTGCAGTACTGCAACCACAAATGGCCGCCCCACAACCTTTGCTGGAACGCAGAGACGCTCTGCAACAGCAGTCGCGCCGTCGTGCCATTCAGGAATTTGGCAGTATTAATCACCGGCCATACCAGTTCCGTGCAAATGGCATCGAGCATCTTTCTCGTTCCCTCAGCCACCGGCCACGTCAGCACATCCCGTCGATACTTCGAGCACCAACTAACATAACAGGCTGTCTGGTACACGCAAATCCGATGAGTAACCACATCGACCATGCGACAGATTCTAGCCCACAGAATGCGCTTCCCGCACGAGCAACTCCACCCACGAATGAAATCATGGGCTTATTTACGGAGGATCTATGACCAAGTCCCATGCGCTCATGCTCCTCCTGCTCGCCGGTGCAGCCAGCGCACAAACGGCTGTGATGCGCACGCCGGTGCCGGATCCCCGTCCACTCATGTTGGCAGCGATCGATTCGCCTGTCGGCGAAGCCTATGGGGTGCTGACCGGAGAAACGGCCGACGCGATCTCGAACAAGTTCAAGGCCACCACGCCGATTTATATCGACGTCACCACCATCAAGCGCTACGCGCAGCAGGGTTGCAGCAGGCTGAAGGTGGTGTTCTGGCAGGACGGTGTGCTCCTGCCAGGCGCAGCGGCGCCACGCAAGCAGACGATCGAATTCGGCATCAACTATTGCCGCGACGGCTTGCCGCCGCGCTCTTTGTGATGAGGGAAGCAACATGAAGCTTCTTTGCGCCATTCTCGCCCTCACCGTATCCGTAACCGCCGCCGCACAAGGCACCCAGCAGAAAACGGTCAACGTCGCGCGCGGATCGTCGTACTGGGGTGACAGCGAACGCGGCTGGCATTTCTACGAAGACCCGGAGCCGGAACCCGTGGAACCACCGAAAGCCGCTCCGGCGCCGGCGCCAGCGCCGAAATCAGAACCGCACAAGCCGCCGGAAATTGTGCAGTTCGAACGCCTCCAGAAAAAGCTGGAGGAATACCGCAACATCGCGATCATCAATCCGACCGAAGCCAATGTGCGCCGCTACATGGAGCTGGAATCGAAGGTGGTCGGGCAGGCATCGCTGTTCGCGGATGTGGCGCAACGCGTGGCGTGGGCGACACCGGAACTCGATCCCACGCTGCAGGGCCGTCCGGTCAACGCGAAGGCCCTGGAAGTCTTCGAGCACGATCAATTACAGGCGCGCTCGCACTCGATCGCCGAGCTGGGAAAAGACCACGTGTTGTTTTTCTTTTTCCGCAGCGATTGCCCGTATTGCCATGCGTTTGCGCCGACGCTGGAGGCATTCCAGGCCAGGTACGGCATCCAGGTGGTGCCGGTCAGCATGGACGGCGGCGGCTTGCCGAATTTTCCGAATCCGCGGCGCGACAACGGCATTGCCCGCACGCTCAATGTCGCGCAAGTGCCGGCGCTTTTCCTGGCGCAGCCCTTCACCGGAAAAATTACCCCGATCGGCTTCGGCGTGCTATCCGAGTCCCAACTGCTGGAACGCATCTCGATGGTATCGACCCCGTCGACCGAAGCCCTGGTCCCGAGCACCACCAAGCGGATTTCTTTGCGATAGGAAGGATTTATCGTGGCCCACCAACTCTTCAACCGCTCCATTGCCGTCGTCACCGCCGGCGCGCTTGGCCTGGCTCCACTTTCGATTCAGGCCGGCGACCTGAATGCGGAAGTGAACAACATGTTCAACAATCTCGGCGCGGTCGGGAATTACACCGCGCCCGGCGCGTTCCGGGGGCAGACCTACAATACCTATTCTGGCGGCAATTTCATGCTGCGCGCGCCGAACAAGGTCTATCAGTTGGCGGCCATCCAGTTCCCGAGCGCGAAAGCCGGTTGCGGCGGCATCGATGTGTTTGGCGGTTCGTTCTCGCACATCTCGGCGACCGAGTTCAAGAACATGCTGAAAAACATCACCGCCGCGCTGCCCGGCATCGCCTTCCAGCTGGCACTGGAAGCCGTCTCGCCCCTCTTGGGCGGCCTGACCAAGTGGGCCAAAGGCCTGGAGACCTGGATTAACAATGCGCGCATCAATTCCTGCGAGACGGCCAAGGCGATCGTAAGCACGGCCGCCGAGGCGGTCGGCTACAGCTCGCAGGAGGCGTGCGCTGACCTCGCCATCGACATGGGCCTTGAAACCGACCGGGATGCGGCACGCCGCCGCTGCGCAACCGACCGGCCGAGCATTCTTGCGTCCGCACGCGCCTCGGCCGACCCCCATATCAAGAACAAAGCCCCGTTTATCGGCAACTACACATGGAAGGCGCTGCAATTCACCGGCGCGTATTTGGATGATCAGGAACGCGAGCTGATCATGAGCATGGTCGGAACCGTGATCTTTTATCCCGACGAAGCGGGGCGCGATCCTGATCCGGTCGCACCGACCTTAACGTCGATTGCCCACCTGCTGTATGGCCAGACCGATGCGGCATCCGGCAATGTCATCCAGCATATACTGAAATGCAATAACTACACCGACTGTGATGTCGTCACGCTGGACACCAACTATACGCATACGCCCTTCACCAAGAAGGTCGAGGAGCTGATGCGTTCGATCGCAACGAAGATCGCGTCGCGCACGGCGATTCCGAACAATTCACCGGAAGTCGGGTTCGTGAATCAGACCAGCGAGCCGGTCTACAAGATGCTTTCGATCGGTGCGACCATCCCCGGCTCCGGTCTGGCCGATAGCCTGATTGCCCAATATCGCGATGTGATCGCCGCCGATTACGCATACGTGTTCCTCGAAAAGAATCTGCGGGTCGGCATGGCCGCGCTGGACAAGGATTTCACGCTGCTGGAGCCGCAACAACGCAAGGTCTCGGCGATCCGGCAGCGCGCACAAGCGATGCTGCTGCAGATCTCCCAGGAAAAGAACATCCTGTATCAAAAGGTCGGGTCGTTCAAGGCCGTGTCCTCCCATTTGGAGCAACTGGAGCGCCAGCTGCGCAGCAGCATGCCCCAGCACGTAATGGACATGCTCGGCCAGCAGGCCGCCTACCTGGGCAAGTAGCCGCCATCGCCAATACGTTTTCACCGGAGCCAGACTATGTGGGAAATCTTCGCCTATCAGAATTCGGACAGCCTGTTTGGCATCTTCAACGCGATTGCCGCCATCCGGGGTTCGGACACCTACCTGAGCGCGATAGCTGGTGTGGCTTTTTGCGGGTTTATCGCCGCGCTGCTCGCCTACGCATTCGCTCCACAGAAATTGCAAGGCTGGCAATGGCTCGCGACGGTGGTGCTGGTCTATTCGATCCTGTTCGTGCCGCGCGTCACCGTGGGCATCGTCGATAAGACCGGCGGCGCGCCGGTCAAGGTCGTCGGCAACGTCCCCTTTGGCCTGGCCATGTTCGGCGGCATCACGAGCACGGTCGGCAACACGATTACCGAGCTGTTCGAGACCGCGTTCCAGGTCATCCCGGGCAACGCCAACCTTCCGAGCGAGATGACGTACCAGAAAAACGGTCTCGTGTTCGGCAACCGGCTGATTCGCGAAACCGGCAGCGTGGTGTTCCAGGACCCGAATTTCCGGACCGATCTGATCAACTTCATTCACAACTGCACGATGTACGACCTGATCGATGGCACCATCGATCCCACCGCCTTCTCGCGCTCCGACGATGTCTGGAGCATGATGGGCAACCCGAATCCCGCGCGCTTCACCACGCTCACCGCCGCCGGCGGCACGGTCACCACCGACACCTGCCCGAATGCCTTTAACGACCTCTCCGCGCGCGTTCCTGCCCAAATCACTGTGATCCAGGCAAAGCTCGCGTTCCAGTTGAATCCGACCCTGCCGGCGGCAGCTGCCTCGTCGGTGATCGCCAATCAGATCCAGCAGGCCTATATCAGGAACAATATCGCGAATGCCGCTGCCACGGCAGCAGACATCATCCGGCAGAACGCTGTGATCAACGCGATCAATGACACCAGCAAAATCATCGGCCAAAAAATCAACGACCCGGCATCCATGGTACTTGCTGTCGGACAGGCGCAAGCGGTTGCCCAGACCAATGCCGCCTGGATCAACAATGGCAAGATCGCGGAACAGGCGCTGCCGGTGGTGCGCAACGTGGTCGAGGCGCTCGCGTACGCGCTGTTCCCGCTGGTCGTATTGCTGCTTTTCCTGACGAGCGGACGTGAGACGATGATGGCCCTGAAAAACTATCTCGGCGTGCTGATCTGGATTCAGCTCTGGCCACCGCTGTATGCGATCCTCAACTATATGGCGAGCATCTATGCCGCGTCCGAATTGTCGGCCGCGGCAGACATCGGCAGCGGCGCCAAGGCATTGTCGCTGCTGACAGCGTCACCGATATTTTCGAACGCGATTTCGTCGCAGGCGGTGGTCGGTTATCTGACCATCAGCATCCCCTTCATCGCGTGGGTAGCGATCAAACGGATGGAAAATCTCGGCAACGCACTGGTCGCCGGACTATCCGGACTGCAGTCAACGACTTCATCGACATCGGGTTCCGCGGCCAATGGCAATGTCAACATCGGTAATGTCAGCATGGATCAGATGCAGCTTGCGCCGAACCGGACGTCAGCGTTCATGAGCAGTGTCCAGAGCGACATTACCGGGAACACCCTGAGCACCAACGCGCTGACTGGCGTTTCGGCCATCAATATGCTGCGCAATCAAGGATTTGCATCGCGCATGGTTTCGGTTAAGGTTGGCGAACATGAGGTGGCGGAAGCCAATAAATCTGCCGAGGCAGCGCGAAGTGAAGCCATCGCGGCAAACACCGAGCGCTCTACGATCCTTGCCGATATTTTTAGCAAAGGCACGACCAAGCTCGGTTCTCATCGAAGTTCCAGCGGATCTTCCAGTAGCAGCTACGAAGAGATCGGTAACAGTCTTGACCATCTCAATCAAATTACCAATCAAGTCGCTTCCAAAACCGGTTTGACCCAGCAGCAAGTTGCGCAAATCGCTTTTGGCGCTGCTGGCCGCTTTGGCATTGGCACCAACGGCCCCTTGCTGAAAGCAGGCGCCGAAGTGAGAGCAAGTGCAGGAAAGAATTACAGCGCAGGCATTTCGGCTGAAGAGCAGAAAGTTCTCAGTCATCTCACGCAGGACCAGGTGGCCGAATTCAAGAAGTTCGGCGATCGTCTCAGTCGTGACACCAACGTGCTCAATGCCCTATCACGCGACAATAACGAAGCGTCAGAGCTGTCCTCGCGCCTCGCTACCACGACTAATCGAGCGCAACGCAATGAAGCAAAGTACGCTGAGCGCGTTGCGTTTGCCGAACGACTATCCAGTGCACGCGAAAAGGGAGAGACGATTTCGATCGATATTGCCGCAGACCCTCACAATATTGAAATGTTTCGGCGCTATGCGGAGCAATATGGCGGTACCAGCGCATCTGCACATGCCCTGTTGGATAGTGAACTCGCGCGTCAGGCGCCTCGTCCGAATCGCGTATTTTCGGATGGGACTGCAGTTCCTGTTTCATTCGGCGATGCTTCAATACCGTACGATTCCTATAGCGCCGCCCCGAATCTCAATCCCAATATTGACGCTATCAATAAGAAAAACCGCTCGGCAGTGAAAGCTCATGGCCCGGCAATCTCAGCGCCAGCACAATCCGCTTCTGTTACCAATCCGGAACTGCAAACTGTTCGAAAGGATATCCGAGAAAGGGGCAAACTGCTCACGGATAACACGGGTGCCGCTCCAAAAGAATTCGATAAAAAGGCTGAAATTACCAAGAGTGAAGATGGCACGCTTTCTTCGCGCAAATCATTATTTGGCAAGGTAATGAAGCAGGTTGGTAATGACGCTTCTAATACTCTCGAAAATGCGAAAGAAGTCGTTCAAAAGGTTTTGAAGGACAAATAGGATTAACACCGCCCGGGCTATTTCAATTTAAGTTTGGAACAGGAAGCTCAATACCCTTTGGGAGCTGAAAGGGCAGCCTTCTTCTTGAATATGCGTTTTACGAGGCGATATCTCTGGTGTAGTGAATATCAGAGGCATCACGCCATCCCGTCATGGTCTTCGTTAGTGGGTCAGTATCCCCAGCTGCATTGAATGGAAACTGCTGTCGGTAATTCCCCCATTCATCTGCTGTCATCATCGGAGAATACGGCTGACAGTCCTGTTGAGACTCATTTCTGCTCATACCGACCTTGCCGCCTCTTCCCCATTTACGTCTTCTTACGGCCAAGATCGAAGCAAAAATTGCCACACCAACGGGAGCGCCAAACCCGGCTCCTACCAAACCACCCACAATCATTGCCGGAGCACTACTGTTGATCACCGGTGATACACCAACCAGCACACCTAAAGCGGTTGTTATCCAAACAATACTCTTCATTGTTGCTTTTCCTCATGCATGGACAGTTTCAAGCATCCTGCAGCGACAAGCGATAGCGGTGCTGAATATTCTGCCGGTGGTTTGTTATTGAAATTAGAGATAAATCAGATGCCGTTCCATATCATTTTTCCCGCCACTCTTCCACAGTCTCTGGCAGACGGACGGCAGACGTTTCTGTTTGCCTTCTACGGTCCGTCGCGACGTATCAGGCATGCCATTGTCTTCAATACTCTTTGGCAGTGGCAGTTATAGAGGAATGGCGATAATTCGAGTCCAGGAATCCCAAGAACTGATGCCAAAAGCCCCAAGAAAATCGCCCCTTTCCCCGTAGCTGCCACCCGTTCCGGAATGTAATTTGGTGATGGACCTTATCGAATGCCCAAGTGCAGTCATCTAATACATTTCTTGCGGAGCAAACGCATGATTAACGAGACATCGTCCATCGACCAGCGCTCGCCTCATCCCACCAACGCAGTGCCAGATTCTGAGTCGCACGAAACTGGACTGCTGGCGCTTCAATTGCTCAGGGAAATGCGCGCCCAGCGTGAAAGTCTACAGGCCGAACACCAGCTTGCCGCTGTGGAGCGCAAGTCGGAACGTCATTGGAGAATGTTCTTCCAAGGGATCTTCTTTGCCGCACCACTCGTGCTCGGCCTTTTGTACTTCTTGTTCTTCCTTAGCTCTGCCGGCTTCCGCCTGGGGCCATTTACGGATGTTGTAGGCGTCGTGCATATTGATGGCCAGATCGCGTCCGGCGCCACTTCCTCCGCAGACAAAATCGTCCCCGCGTTGGAGCGCGCCTTCTCGGACGCCAATGTAAAAGGCGTTGTACTGGCGATCGACAGTCCCGGTGGTGCTCCAGTCGAATCGGAACGAATTACCGATGCGATCACGTCCCTGAAAAAGAAGCACCATAAACCGGTCGTTGCAGTGATCAACAATGTCGGCGCCTCGGCGGCCTACATGATCGCCATGCATGCGGACAAAGTCGTCGCCGGCAAATACAGTCTAGTCGGTTCCATCGGCGCGATCATGGCGCCTTGGGAGCTCCATCGCGCCATGGCCAAGCTCGACGTTTCGCAGCGTGTCTACGCGTCGGGCAAACTCAAAGCTTTCCTTAACCCGTTCACCCCGGTTTCGCCGGAAGTCGATGCGAAGGCGAAGAAGCTGGTTGACCAGATGGGCCAGACCTTCGTCAGCGAACTGAACGCCACCCGTGGCGCATTCCTCAAACCAGGCGTTGACTATGGCAGTGGCGAGGTGTGGGGGGGACTGGAGGCCAAGGAGTTGGGCCTGGTCGACGCAATCAGCACCGTGGATGACGTCGTCGCCACGACGTGGGGGCTCAGGACCTACAATTTCGGGCCACACCAGGACGGATTCGCCGCGATTGCATCGACGTTCCGTGCAGCGGTATCCGACGCGCTCCTCAACCTTGTCGTGCGAAAAAGCTTCCAGATTCAGTAGGACTGCGACATCTCATCCCGCGCCGACCGAATGACTCGCATCACTTATACCGGCCCGGATTTTTTCTGCGACTGCACGTTATACATCATGCTCACCACGATGATCAGCAGAATCAGAATCTGGGCGACGATCGTCTGCAGCGATGGATAGATGCCCAAAACATCAATACGTGGCAGCTTCACCGGCGTTACGTCCAGAAATCCAACCTTTTGAAGTGCGGCAACGCCTTTCCCCATCAGGACGACCGCCAATACGCCGACCAGTGCCGAGCTGATTGCAAAGAATTGGCTTATCGGCAATCGCGTCGTGGACCGCAGCAGGATAAATGCGATGCCACCGAGGATGGCGATTCCTGTCACAAGCCCCGCAAGCATGTACATGCCGTTGCCCTCTGCCCAAAGTGCTGCATAGAAGAGAACGGTTTCAAACACCTCGCGGTAAACAGTGATGAACGACAGCAGGAACAGCATCATGGCCGACTTCCTGTTCAACGCCGACGAAAGCTTTTGTTTCACATAGGCTTGCCAGCGCCCCGCCAGACTTTTCTGATGCATCCAAATACCCACGCCCAGCAACACCAGGGCCGCAAAGATGGCAGAAATTCCTTCCGTCATTTCGCGGCTGGCACCACTCACGTCCACCAGATAGGTCGCAGCGGCCCAGGTCAACCCTCCTGCCGCCAAGGCCGCGACCCAGCCTGCATGAATGTATGGAAGAACATCCGTGCGTTCCGCCTTTTTCAAGAAAGCCATCATTGCGACCACCACCAGGAGCGCTTCCAATCCCTCGCGCAGGAGAATTGTCAGGGCGCCGATGAACGCGGACAGCGGATCATTCGCTCCGCCGAGTGCCGACTGCGCCTCATTCAACAAGGTCTGCAAGCGCTGTTCAATCTCATGCGCTTGCTGAACTTGACCGCTGTTGATCGCACTGCGGTATGCCCCCATCGTCTTTTCAATATCCTCGAACAGCGAATGATTCTTTGCCGCCAACGCCGGTTCCGCCGGCTCGAAGCCATCGAGATAAGCGGACAACGCCAACTGGGAAGCCAAAGACCGGTCCCCCTTATCCAACGCTGCCCCACTTTCCTTCAATTTGCTCTTCGCGAGCGTCAGCGTGTCCAGGTTCGATTCACTCAGCGCCTGCGGAGCACTACGCAAATAGGCAAGCAAGGGTCGCGCAGAGTCTTCCCCCAGAGTCTTGGCCAATGCCGCTTCTGATGCCTGGCTTAGCTTGGCAAGCGTCGGCACTGAAGCATGTAGCTCCGGTCGCGACGCCCATAATTTCGCACCCGCTTGACGATCTTCCTCGGAATAGGACAGGGTCGATACAAAATAGGCAATCGCCCAACGGTCGTCATCGGACAATTGTCCAAACCCCTGCATGGACGTCCCTTCCACGCCCCGCGTGATGATCTGCTGTAGCGCGAACACGCTTCGTTCCCGTGCACGTTCATGATCGGTGAATGCGATCGGCGGTGGATTCAACCGGAACGATAATGGGCCATCCCCCCGTCCAGACGTACCATGGCAAGACGCACACTGGCTTTGATAAAGTTTCGCGCCTTGCTGCAGGTCCGGGTCTTTTCCGGGAGAAGCCGGAACCGGGTAGGCGGCGAGCAATCCTGCGGCCAGCATACGCGCGCGATCGCCCACAACCTCCGCGGGCGCTTTGTCGGCGATAGCGACGCGTAGGGCGGCGGCTCCTTTCAACAGATTCGCTGATGCAGTCGTTGGCGGCAAATCACGCAACTGCCGCTCCGCAGCTTGCGCAAACTCCCGCATTTCAGCGTACTCATCCTCGCTGACGACTTTGGCATCCTTGACCGCCTTGCCGTAATCAACGGCAAGATAGTCGAGCAATTGCCAAATCTGTTTTGCCTTATCTTGCGTTGAGACGTCGTCGGCATGGACTGTCGAAACCAATGACATCAGACAAACCAGAACCATCAAAAAAATACGCAGCGCTTGCATAGGACTTTGAAATCACCGGACAAGTAGATGAGAATGATTATAGTTTAAATTTTAAGACGCGTGCGAATCGACATGTCTACGGCGCAAGACTGCGATCTGTCCCCCATCCTCAAGATCAAGCTGATGCAGCGCTCATCCCAGTTGCCCGCCGCAATTCGTCGGCAATACGAAATACTTCAGCAGCATCAGTTGCAAGCGGACGAACAGTACGCCGTGGTGTGTTGGCTCAGAGCCGTTGGTTGGCCACGTCGGGACGGGCCAGCGCGTCTCAAAAAACCCGCCCGCATCGGCACATTTCTCAATGATTTCAGACGCTTACGCGTACAACTGCGCACTCTGGGCGGCGCTGGCATGCTCCCTGCTGTACTCCTGTCGAGTGCAACACAACGCTCACCACCAACCCGAGACTTCACCCGATTAGGAGAACTGATATGAAAACCCTGACCATCAAAGACTTGCCTGTGGCAGAAGAGCTTGATCGCAAAGCGATGGCGTCCATCCAAGGCGGCATGTGCGGCGCTTGCGGACCGTATTCGCCCTCGAGTTACTCGCCTGGCTATCCTTCTTCCTGGAGCCCCCAGCCCGATGTAACGAAGAACGACTTTAACTTCAACGCGTCGCAGTCGCTTAACCAGAGCCAGAACACCTTGGTCAACAACGGCAACAACGCTGCTTTCGTGTCCGGCATCACCGCCAACGTGCATCCGACTCAAAACGGCAGCAACAACATCAAATTCGGCTAATCGCCGCGTTCGCTGCTTACGGCCCCCCCACACATTTTTAGGAGATTTGAAATGGCAATCCTGATCATCAAAGACTTGTCCGTCACCGCAGAACTCGACAGCAAAGCGATGACCGCCGTACGCGGCGGCACCAGCAAAGGCTATACGCCGTCTTACAGCCCGCTTTTCAGCATCTCGAAGAGCGACTTCAGCTTCGACGCATCGCAATTGCTCGGCCAGTCCCAGGAAACCGTGGTCAACAACGGCAACAACGTCGCTTTTGCGTCCGGCATCACGGCCAACGTGAATCCGACTCAGACAGGCACCAACACCATCAACTTCGGCTACTAATCAATGTCCGGGCGGAGGCCTCGACCGCCTCCCCCGTCCCAAGGAGAACAAGCATGTCGACCATTGTGATCCATGACCTTGCCAAGAGCGAGGATCTTGACCGTCAGGCGATGTTCGCCGTTCGTGGCGGAATAGCCACAGGCGGGAATTCCTGGCTAGCAGGCCTGGGGCCTGTCGCCAACGTCAATGTTGGCGTCAACCAGAACATAACCCAACTCCAGAACATTGGTGTCAACGTGCTGAACAATGTTGGCTCAATCGGTGCCGGATTCATCCCGCCGGACCTCAAAATCAGTCCGACACAATTCGCCACCGCCAATGCCGCCATTTAAGCGCCCCTCAGCAATGGAGGTCTCATGACCTCCATCCTTCCAAATGGTGGCTTCCCTTAAATACGGACTGGATTGAAGAGGCAAGTACGGCCGCGTGAACTGTGTGACGCCACCAGGTTAGCGTGCCACTGTCCGAGGCGCGTCTTTCTGCGCTTCTACAGGCACGAGAATGTCGCCTTTCATGCCAGTGTCAAAATGCCCGGGCTGAAAACAGGCAAAGCCAATTTGCCCGGTCTGGGAGAACTTCCAGACGATTTCACCGGTTGCGCCCGGTGCTACAGAAATCCAATAAGGAGCGTCGAGCTTGGTATCTGGATTGCTCTTCATTCGTTCGTTATGTTCCTTCAATCGCCTGGCTGTTCCCAGCATGAATTCATGCGGCCCTCTGCCCTTGTTGACAATGACAAAGCGTATGGTTTCATTCCTCTCCACAGTAATATTGTCCGGCTTAAAACGCATCTCGTCCGACATGTCGATATTGACAGTACGCGTCACGTTCTGTGGATCACCGGCCTTACCGATCAATAAGTCATCAAAGCCGCTATGATCGCCATGCGCAAATGCCGAAACCATACCCGCATATCCCAGTATCACCGCGCACAGATATCGTCGATATGAATTTCTCATTGTCTTCTCCCCATAATTTATTCCGCTCACTCGCCGTGTTTATCATCGGCATTGTTTGTCAACTGCCGCTACTGCTCCGCTGATACCTGTGGCAGATGATTCAGGAAAGTAACGATATCCCATATGTATGATCATCATCGCTTTTGTCCCACGCCGGCATGCCCATCATTTTGATGCCGTGCTTGATGATCCAAAAGGTTTCAGCGGCATCCTGAACGGGACGTTTAGTCAGATCGGACGCTTGAAGACTCAGTGCCGGTCCGATATCCGACGCAGGCATGCCGGGGGGCACGATGGCAACCTGCACACATTTCGGCATATTCTCGCGTACCTGAGGCAAGTCTCCCGGAAGTATCGAGTTTGGGTTTCTGAATACCACGCACTCTGGCATTCACCGAGCGCTCGCGTATCACAGCGACCACGGAGCGCGTCACTTCGGTATGGAGATCGTCAGCCGCGATATTGTAAATGCCGTACCACGCAACCGATGCCAGCCCGACCGCAACCTGCAGGCCGATCGACAAGGCTGCATGGATCTGTCGCGCGCCGTGTATGGTTTCCTCGTCAGAACCAGATCCGAATCCCAGCGACCACCTCGGATTCCCGCACCTTACCGCCCGCATCGCGGGTGAAATCAGCCGTATTGCCGAACTTGCGCCTCCACGCCACCCCGAGGTAGGGCGCGAACTGTCGCCTGATTTCATATCGCAGCCGAAAACCGAGCTCGACATCCGCTAGCCCGGATCCGATACCCCGCGCCCGATCGTTCCTGCTGTAGAGATTGGCTTCCAGGCTCGGCTGCAAAATCAGCCGCTGCGTGATAAGCAGTTCATACTTGAATTCCGCCCGCGCCGCCAGTGTGCCGCCATTGCCCCAATAGGCGGTTGCTTCCGTTTCAAACCAATACGGTGCAAGCCCCTGCACGCCGAACGCGATCCAATCGCGCGCAGCACCTTGGCCGGTGTCATGCCGAACACCTAGCTGCGTGCTCCAGAATGCCGCAAACGCGCGATCCCATAAAGCCTCGGTACGCAGACGTTCAAGGCGGCCATTTCGATGCTCCCCTTCGGCTTTGAGCCAAAGTTTGTGGTAGTCCCCGCCATACCACGCTTCCGCCTCCAGATTCTGTCCATACTCACGCCGAGCATCGACGGCTTCGAGCCTGCTTACGAGCACTCGGCCGAACAATTCATCATCACGCATTTCCATCCCACCCAGGGATTTTTTCTTCGTTCCTTCCGCATAGGCATCAGGATCACGCGCGTCCGGCCCGGGCAGACCGCCCTGCATCGGTCCCATCTGCATCCCCGGAATCGGTTCCATCGCCATACCCGGCATGCCGCGCTGATTCTGGGCACGCTCTGGCGGTTCGTGCTTCACACCATGTTCCATGCCTGCCATCCCGTCATGCCCGCTCCCCTGCTCATGGGCAGGAGCCATTTGCATGCCTTCATGATCGATACCGGACTTTGGGGCAGGTGCAGTGCCTTGATCCATATGATCGCGGTCCATTTGGCCGTGCTCCATCCCCGACATGCTGTCCAAGGGCTTTTCGCTGCCGGACTCCTCCCGGCGCGGCTTCCGTTTTTTCTCGCGTGATTGATCGCTGTCCTTTTGTTGATTCTCGGGCATTTGCATGCCAGGCATATCCGCCATGTTGTGCTGGGCAAGCACCCAGCCAGGCTTAGCCATGGCAAAACAAGCGACCAAGGCGCTTGCCCATTTCTTCTTGTTCTTAAGGAGCCGGATCATGATACGACCACCTCGCGGAACATGCCCGCTTCCATGTGATAAAGCAGGTGACAATGGTAGGCCCAGCTTCCCGGCGCATCCGCAGTGACCAGATAGGTAACGCGCTGCGCCGGTTGTACGTTGATCGTGTGCTTGCGCGCCTGGAACCGCCCATCAGGCGATTCGAGCTCGCCCCACATGCCGTGCAAGTGAATCGGATGGTTCATCATGGTGTCGTTCACCAGCACCAGCCGCAGCCGCTCGCCATAGCGGAAATGGACCGGCTTCGATTCCGAAAACTTTTGCCCGTCGAAGGAGAACATGAAGCGCTCCATGTTCCCGGTCAGGTGCAGTTCGATCTCGCGTGCCGGCGGGCGGGCATCAATCGGGCCGCCGATGGTGTGCAGGTCGGCATACGTCAGTACGCGCCTGCCGTTGTTACGCAGGTTAACGCCGGGGTCATCCAGATTGGTCCGCGGCATATCTACATGCATGTCCACACCCGGCCCGTATTCCGTACGCGCGTGGCGTACACGCGGCATGGTCTGATTGTTGGCCATTCCGGCCATGCCGCCATGTCTCATCCCTTGCATTCCTGTCATGCTGGCATGGTCCATGTGATCCGTCTTTGCGTGATCCATGCCCGGCATATCACTCGTGCCCTGATATCCCTCCTTGTCGTTCATGCTGCCCATGGCGCCCATCATGTCCGTCATGGACAACCACTGTGGTTGATCCAACGTCGGCACCTCCGCTTGCATGCCAGCACGCGGTGCCAGCGTGCCGCGCGCATACCCGGTACGATCGATCGATTGTGCAAAGATCGTATAGGCGCGTTCATCGTGCGGCTCCACCACCACATCGTAGGTTTCCGCCACCGACATCCGGATCTCGTCCACCGTCACTGGCTCGACATCCTGTCCATCGGCTGCAATCACGGTCATTTTCAAGCCCGGAATGCGCACATCGAAAATCGTCGTCGCCGCACCGTTGATGAAGCGGAGCCGCACCTTTTCTCCGCGTTGGAACAGCCCCGTCCAGTTCATGGATGCCGAGTGTCCATTAACCAGGTAGGTAAATGAGACGCCGCTGCGCGAAGCGCCGGTGATATCGCTAAAGTCCGTCGGCAGCATGCGCATCTGGTTCCACATGCTGCGCTTTTCGATGGCGCCTGCAAGCCCCATCTTCGCTACATCGCGCATGAATTCGGCCGCGGTAGGCTGATTAAAATTGAAGAAGTCGCTCATTTTCTTCAATTTTGCAAACAGTGACTCCGGATCGACATCGGTCCAGTCCGACAGCATCACGACGTGTTCGCGATCGGTGCGGACACGCTCGCCGCCCCGCGGCTCGATGATCAGTGGCCCATACAGCCCGCTCTGCTCCTGGAACCGTGAATGGCTGTGGTACCAATAGGTGCCGCTCTGCTTCGCTTGGAATCGGTAGACGAAGGTTTCTCCCGGCGCGATGCCATTAAAGCTCAGGCCGGGAACACCATCCATTCCCGCCGGGACCAGTATCCCGTGCCAATGGATGGAGCTGATTGCCGGCAACCGATTGGTAACCCGCAGCGTGATGGTATCGCCCTGGCGCCAGTGAAGGATCGGCGCCGGAACCTGGTGGTTGACCGCGGTGGCAATGCGGGGAACACCGGTGAGATTGACGGCCGTCGGAGCGATTTCCAGATTAAATTCGTTGCCACGCAATACCTGTGGTCCTTCTCCTCTTCCCGCAGCCCACGCCATCGTTGCATACGGCGCTATTCCGGCGTAAGCGCCAAGTGCTCCCAGACGGAGCAGAAGTCGGCGCCGCTGCAGATCGGGCATGTTGTCGGAGCGCGCATCGTGCTTCATGGGCAATCATCTCCTCGCAGACACACATTTCGTATTCATGAGCGTGGTGCAGAAAAAAACCTGCCGGAACGCTTGACCGGTGCAATGTGTGCATAATCCATACCAGCGATAGATGTACTCAGCGGAACTTGTTGAGACAATCTGCCACGATGCGCACCACTCTCATGCAGCGCCGTACTTATGCCAGCCTGCCCAGAGTAAACCGATTGGGCAATCGCATACTGTGATTTCTGACAACAGGCTTCTCGCAAAACCCTTGCCATCAGGTTTGAAGAAATTGAATTAATGTGCGATTGCGCCGGGCATTTCCCCCTGTGCTGCGGTCTGTGCGCCTGTCGCCATTCTCCGGCATTCTGCTGCGCAATCGCGGCAGGCTTCCGCGCAACGCTGGCAGTGCTCCATCTGGAACTGTGCGCACTCTTCGCCACACGCATCACATATTTCCGCACAAGCATTGCAAACCAAGCTTGCGAACGCACTGCCGCGCGCCATGTAACTTGCCGCCAGCCGACACATTTGCGCACAATCGAGGTCGAGCTGAACACACTTTGCCATTTTCTGTACATCCTGTTCAGTCAAACAGGAGACAGCGCAGTGGTCACATGCTGTCGCGCAGGAATAACATTCATCTATGCAGGACTGAAACTGTTCGTGTGCCATAAGAATCTCCGTATTAATACGACCATGCCTCTTTGGAAGCCGGATCTACGCTCGCTTCATAATGATTGAAAAATTTTTCTTCATCGCCCTGAAATAAGGAATCTACTATTCCATGCTGCTCTGCCCGCGGACGCCCGTAGTCGGCTGGAAATCGCAGATATTGAACTTGTCACATAACTGTTTGCGCATTTCATTGATCCCCCGGGTCTGGTTTTCGACAATGCCTTCGCAATAATGGATCAGCGAATCATGCTTGAGATCGGCCTTGACACGGCAATCCTGGCTGGGCGCCAGCGCGCGGTAATGGTGACTGCTGAATACTTCGAGAAAGACATGGTTGAACTGCTCGCCTGCGGCGGTCTGCTCCAGCAACTGAATCTGTTGCTGCCCTTCCGGCAATAGTTGCGGTGTGCTGTTGATCCCATACCATTCGCGCAAAAATCGTTGTGCAGTCGCGATCTCTTCACGTTGCATCCGATTTGCTTGTCGCGCCATCGATTTGATTTCATCCGACGTGGCTTTGGCCGGTGTTGCTGAGGTGTCCGGCGTCGGCGACGTGCCCTCTTGTGGGTTGTCGATGGCCGCTTCTCTCTGCAAGTCAGTCCCCGCAGCCAGCTCGGTCATCCGTAGGGCTGAGAAATGGTGGTTGATGATAAAGGTCAGGTAGTCTTTTTCAAACTGCGCTGTGATACCGCGGCCAGGACTATCTGCGCTGGCCGGCGCTGTTAGCAGCGCCCCGGAAATTAAAACTATTGCCAATTTACCGACAACGTAATTCCAATTGTTCTTAACCTTCTGCATAGTCTCTATCTCCTGAAAAAGTTACCGATTGCAGCTCCTTCTACAAGGGGTTAGCTGCAAGATCATGGAACAGGCGCGCACACTACCTGTGACATTGCCGCCGCCGACGGTGGCAAGCAAGAGGCATACCGCAAAAGTTAAGACGATCAGCGAAAGAGGAAAGATGAGGCGGAAGCGCATCACACCGCATAAATGTTATGGCAGAAAGCATAGAAGCAGACAAGAGACTGCCAGGTTGCATGCCCTGCCTCAAAGAGAGGAGCAGTGGTTTGCGGTTTGAATCCGGCTTCCGGGTCAAGACAATAAACTTGGAAAATATGTCGTCGATCAAGAATCGGTTCGCCGTTCCCACAGCGATAAACTCATACCATATGGTCGTACTGGACAGTTTTCACCGACAAGTCTTTTCCAAACACTGGCACCTCTTGCCATTCTTCGGCATTGTCTTTTACGAGCTGCGCCCTTGGATTACAAATTTGTAATCTGGCTGTCAGCTTCGTGACATGTTCGCTTTTATACACTGGCTCCCAAGGGCAGTGTTGCTACTTGCGATGGCACGCGCTGCTCTATATTATTTTTGATATGAATCATTCCCTCAAGACATTGATGTTGTGGCTACTGATCCTTGCCCTTCCTGCGCAAGGATATGCGGTCGTACTCAGTTCATCTTGTGGGTTGAAGCATAGCCACGAGACGACAAACGTTATTGCAAACGCTTCCTCTCGCGCGATGCATATGCATAATGCGAGCATGATTGACGCCGGCTCATCCGATGCATCGACACCGCTTACCGGGCATGGTGCCTACAAGTGCAGCGCTTGTGCCGACTGCTGCTTCGGTGTCGCTGGCGCCATGATTCCGTCCATGCCGACTTGGATACCGTTCGACCAGCACATGACCGTGTCGGTTTTCTCTCCGGTTCTACCTTTGTCCGGCTATATTTCTAGCACTCTCGATCGCCCGCCTCGGAAATTCTTGGCGTAAATTTCCGCACCAAAGCCCGAAGCTAATGCTTCGCGACTTCACCATCGACTTGCTGCTCGCGCTCCGTCACGCGAAGGCTGTTCTTATGGAACACATGTCATTCACACATTGGATCGCTGTCGCGATAGTAATTGCGCTATCTTAGCCACCCGGCACTAGTGCATATGAATGGACAGGAAAACCGCCACCTAACTCTCATGACCTGCTGAATACACCGACTCCAGCCCTCACCACCATTGACACAGGAATTAAATAAATGACACAAGCGATTCGCATTGCAATCTTCTCGCTCGCTGCGGTAACCGGCGTGGCATTCGCACATGGCGATGAAGATCATCACGGCGGCCACGACGCGGGTCACGCAGCAGCACTCGGCAAGCCAGGTGACCCTGGCAAGGTATCTCGCACGATCGACGTCGACATGAATGACAACATGCGCTATACCCCGTCGAACATTGTCGTCAAGCGCGGCGAAACGATCAGGTTTGTCGTAAAGAATGACGGCAAGCTGAAGCACGAAATGGTAATCGGCAGCATCAAGGAATTGAAGGAACATGCCGAACTGATGCGTAAATTCCCGGAGATGGAGCATTCCGATCCCAACCAGATATCGGTGGATCCCGGGAAAACCGGCGAGCTGGTGTGGCAGTTCACCAAAGCCGGAAAGTTTGATTTCGCCTGTCTCCAGCCGGGCCATTTCGAGGCTGGCATGAAGGGCAAGGTCTCTGTTAAATAAATTTGTCTGTCACAACGTTATGAAAGGAATATCCATGAAAACCGCATCCTCGCTACTCGTCGCATTCGCACTCTCCTCTGGTCTGACACTCAACGCAGTTGCTGCCGATGATATGTCCAAACACGATATGTCTCAGCATGACATGCCGATGCATGGTTCGATGGGCGGCATGAAATCCGCGGAAGGTGCCACATCGATGTCTTCCGGCGAAGTCAAGAAAATCGACAAGGATGCCGGCAAGATCACCATCAAGCACGGACCTCTCGCCAATCTCGGCATGCCGGCAATGACCATGGTGTTTAAGGTAAAAGACCCGGCCATGCTCGACCAGGTGAAGGCGGGAGACGAGATCGGCTTCGTCGCAGAGAAGGTCAATGGCGCCCTGACGGTCACGAAGCTCGAGCCGGCAAAGTGATTCCAGGGTAAAGACCAACATTTTTGCCGACCATAGGCTTCTGGATTGGCTCGCAAGCGCATCGGCGCAGTTTGGGTGACGGGCCTTGATTCCGGGCCCGCAATGTGGGCCCGGAATCGGCTGATGCTATTCAGGGCGAAAACGGAATGCCTTCAAATGAATCCACGTGTCGATCTGGACTCCCCCCTATCGAGAGGCGACCGCTCATTAGTTCGCGCCGCGATAGGTCATATCATACGGATCACTGCGAACGCCGGAACTGGATGCATTGGCGCCGCTCGTTCCGCTGGTTCCCAGACTGGAGCATCCAGCCAGCAAGATTATCGCAACCATCATCGCAAGCTTTTTCATAGCATTTCTCCTAAAAACAAATTCCTGAAGACATCTCTCCTGTTGTCTGACATGCCTGTCTTTCCAATCGCTATTCGATGACAGCAGTAACGGTAGTAAGTTCGTGCCAGACCTTTCACGATGACCGATGAATGATCTAGCAATTACAAATCTGTCATTCATGGAACACCCGTCATGCCGTACCGCACAAGCAAGCTCCTGCGCACAGAAGTCGTTGCTCCCTTGACCCAAGTCATAGCTCCATTCGCTGTGTCGATGGCAGAGTAAAAAAAGCCGAAGCAACTATCCATACAGCGCCACGGCGCACCTCTGCAAAGCGACGGATATGGAACTCATTCTGACCCCGGCGCCAATGCGCCATGCGCAACAGCGCGCGGAGATATGCGAACACAAAGGGATCGGCCATCCGGACAGTCTGTGTGATGGCGTCGCCGATGCCGTTTCACAGGCCTTGTGTGCCGCCTATCTGCGCGAATACGGCGAGATACGCCATCACAACGTTGACAAGGCATTGTTGATCGGCGGTCAAAGCACACCGGCATTTGGTGGCGGACGGGTCGACCAGCCGATACGGCTGATCGTCGCCGGCCGAGCGGACCCGTTGCCGAATGGCGGTTCCATAGCGGATCTGGTGCATAACGCGGCACGTGACTATCTCGTGCATGCACTGCGTTTCCCGGCCGCTGTATTTCGCATCGAGCCGGCCGTGCGCCCCGGCAGCCTCAACTTGCGGCGCGTCGTCGCTTCCGACGTTACAGTTCCCGTCGCCAACGATACCTCGTTCGGAGTAGGATTTGCGCCCTATTCGCCGCTGGAACAAACCGTCCTGCGTCTGTCGGAGCATTTACGCAGTGCATCGTTCAGGGAAGCTTTTCCAATGGCGGGCGACGACTTCAAGATCATGGGCAGACGCATCGACGACCGCGTCGGCGTCACGATCGCGCTCGCCTTCATGGACTGGGAAGTGAATAGCGTGGCTCACTATTTCTCCCGAAAGGCTGAAATGGTGCACTGGCTCGGCTCCCGTCTGGACCAGCCATGCGACATCCGCATCAATACCCTCGATGATCCGAACGCGACCGACGAAACCGGCCTTTACCTGACGGTGACAGGACTGAGCGCCGAGCACGGCGATGATGGGCAGGTCGGCCGCGGCAATCGTGTCAGCGGGCTGATCACCCCTTTCCGGGCCATGTCACTCGAAGCAGCGGCCGGAAAAAATCCTGTCAGCCATGTCGGCAAAATTTATAACGTGCTGGCGACGACCCTGGCCAACGCGTTGGTAGCCCGCATTCCCGAAATTGAAGAGGCACAGGTGCAGCTCTTGTCCGCGATTGGCCAGCCGGTCAATCGCCCGCAACTCGTCGCCATTGCGCTGGTAACGGCAGACGGCCGACTGGATGAGGTGAATAAGGCTCACATCGAAGATTTGGTGCGTGCCTGTCTCGACGATATCCCCGCCCTGTCGGCCAAGCTGGCGCACGGCGAATATCGCGTGTTTTAAAACGAGCTGTACGCTCCGTGGAAGAGATTTTACGAATCTGTTTCCCTGGTTTTTGACCGGAATCATGTAAGTTTCACAGCGTGATCACTACGATCACTGAGGCGGGATCAGCAGGGAGGCTGCTCATTCCATTTCTTCCATCACGTGCCTATTACACGCAAGATACTTCTTACAGGAGAGGTTCATGAAATCGATAGCTGTATTCGCTCTCGCGGCAACGCTTGCCGCCGTAAGTCCCATTGTTATTTCCGCCGATTCATCGCAACACGAAGAGCATCATCCCGATGCGCAGGCTGCGAAACCTGCCCAGCATATGACGGCTAAACAGAGCGCGGCCCCCAAAGCATCGCCAGAGCAAATGAAAAGAATGGATGCACAAATGAACGCGATGCGCGACATGCACGAAAAAATGATGGCGGCCAAGACCCCGGAGGAGCGTAGCGCACTCATGACCGAGCATATGAAAACCATGCAGGACAGCATGTCGATGATGAACGGAATGATGAGTGGAAAGCCGTCGGAATCTCAACCACCGACACCGCAGATGATGCAAAAACAGATGGAAATGATGCAGATGATGATGCAGATGATGATGGACAGAATGGGGCCACCGGCGCCGGCGAAATAAACTAGCGCATTCGATCCCATGGCAAGCCGCCATGGGATCGAACTCAGAACCTGATCGGTATTTTTCCGTCAAACACGTTTTGTGTTGAGACGGAAACGGGATGACGAGGAAGCATTATCCAAGCGATATCAGCCGGGAGCAATTCGAATTAATTCGCCCACTGTTGGCAGGATCGAGGAAGAAGACGGCGCCAAGCAAATGGGATCTGTATGACATTTTCTGCGCGATTTTGTATCTGCTGAAGAATGCGGCAACGTGGCGTGCACTGCCGGGGGATTTCCCCTCGCCCAGTACGGTGCGCTACCACTTCGATCACTGGACCAAAGTGCAAGAGGATGGGACGGAAAGCCTGCTGGAGCAGGCATTAAAAAAATCAGGTGGCGCAAGAACGCGAGAACAGCGGACGGCAGCCCTTGACGAGCTTTTGCATCGTGGACGCACAAAGCGTCAAGAACAGCGATACGGCGCAATGTAAAGGGTATGACGCGGGAAAAAAGGTTTCGGGGATCAAACGGCATATTGCAGTGGACACGCAAGGCTTGCCGCATGCGATCGCGGTGACAACCGCCGACGTCAATGATCGCAACGGCGCCTTGCTGATGTTCCTGCTGAACGACGACAAGCTGTCCAAGGTGCGCAATGTCTTGGTCGATGGCGGTTATACCGGCGAGCGGTTTGAAGATTTGGTGTGGCAGATATTGGGAGCCGAGGTGGAAGTCGCCAAACGCAACGAGCTGCATAAATTTGTCGTGCTTCCGAAGCGGTGGGTCGTCGAGCGCTCTTTTGCTTGGCTGGAGAAGTGCCGACGACTATGGAAGAACTGCGAACGCAAATTGCATACGAGCGAGCAGTTCATTGTGCTGGCATTCCTGTCTCTACTGTTGAAAAGACACTGATCAGGCACTCAGAAGAACCACTGCAGCTGCGAGTAATAGACGTTATTGAAGTGTCCGTATTCGCTTGACGCACTGCCGGAAAAGCGCTGCACGCCGATCGTCCAGTCAATATTCGTGCGCAGCGAATAAGTCAGCCCCGGCGCGAAATAGCGGCTTCCATCGTGCAGATTCGCGACAAAATAATTCGTCGTCTTTAGCAGCGGCGTGATTTCATAGCTCGCGAACACCCCCGCATAGCGCTGCCCGACATTCTGGATCCGCCCTGCCAGCAAGGACTCAAAATCATACGCTGACGGGTCGGATGCCCCTGCGCCGTTATAGTAAATCTCGCCACTGATCGTCAGCGTATTGGCAAATGCATAGTCGACGCCGACAAGCGCGCGGCGATAATGCCTTGCGCCGGATGGAGACGTGACAGTCAGCTCGCCGCGAAGCCCTGCATTTCCGATCTGGGTTGCAAAGTCAGCTCCGAGCAGGCGGTCGCCGCGAAAGCGGCCTGCGACAATCGAAAAATCCACGCCCGTCCTGTTTGCATGCCAATACAGCGCGCCACTGCCACTCGCCCCCGGCCGCTGAGCCGCATACACTGCGCTGACCCGCGACACCTCTCCCAGCTTGTGTTCGATCAGTATCGCGTCGGCGCCCGGCCGTTCTTCACGTTCAAGCTGGATGGGTGAAATCGGATTCAGGATATCGAGCGGACTCCAGAAGCGTCCGGTCCCCCATGCAATGCGCTGGCGACCCACGCGAACATCGGTGTCGTCCACCGCAAGGGTAGCGAAGGCGCGATACAGACGATGCCGGCCGTAGACGTCCGGCGAGTCGATATAGTTGCTCTCCGCCTGCCAATATTGTGCCGGCCGAAGATCCTTCTGCAACCCGAATTGCGCCGAGCGCAGGTAGCTTCCCAACAGTATTTCGTTGTCATACTGAACATCAACACTCAATGCCGGGTGAATCTGCCCTTTCAGTTCGAGCCGCAGCCGATTCAAGTCGAGCGTATAAGCTTGTTCGGTCGGGACGATCGTTACCGAATTTTGCAACAGGTTCTTGTAATAGCCGCTCAATTTGAGCGGGACCGCCACGTCACTTTCGCCCTCCTGTACCGCGTATGCACGGCCGGACAGCGCGGCCCCCAGCAGCACGCATAAGGAAACGCGCCGCAGCTCTTCAAACATGGCGAATCGCATCCACCGGCCGGAGTTGAGCGGCCCGCCAGGCTGGATAGAACGCCGCAAGTGCGCTCACCCCGAGTAAAAGCAGAAGCGGAACCAGCAGGTGACTGCTGCGCAGGCGAGGATAGATTACGCCTGTCATTCCGGGGATGGTCTGCAGCGCATTGGTGTAAGCGGAAAGATCGATGCCGCGCGCTGCCAGGTACTGCACCAGCATGACGCCCAGCAGGTAGCCCAACAAGCTGCCGACAACGGCGAGCGCAATCGATTCATAAAGCACCAGGCGGACGATTTGCGCAGGCCTGGTGCCAAGTGCCATCATGATGCCGAATTCGTGCGTACGCTCCATCACCGACATCAGCAGGGTGTTCATCACCCCCATGGCAACCACCAGGAACACGATGCCGATCACCAGTTTCAGATTCATCTTCACAAAATCGATGATCTGCGACACCTCGGGAAGCAGCTCGCGCCAGGTAACCACGACGTAAGGAGTCCGCGCGAGGTCCTGCTGGAGCCGGGCGCCCGCAGCGGTCAGTTGTTCACGGTCCCTCAGCCGCACGGCAATGGTGGAAATATCGTCGCCCAGCGACAGAAGCGCCTGGCCAGCGCGCAGGCTGACGAAACCGATGGCATTGTCGAATGCCTCGCTTTCCGTTTCGAAGATCGCGCTCACACGGTATGCAGCGGATCCAACCTCTCCGACCGCATTCTGCGCCATGACAACCACCTTTTCTCCGAGGCGAACGCCGAGTTTTCCAGCGAGCTTGCGCCCCAGCATGATGTCGCGGTCTTGACCGGGACGCAACGCTTTGCCTTCCCTGACCGTGCGTTCAATGAACGTGACCTTGCGCTCGCTGTTGGGATCAATTCCCAGCAACAGAATGTTCTGCGACTGCGCCGCACTACTGATCAGCGCCTGCGTTTGCACCCGCGGCGCGACGGCCGCAACCGATGGCTGGCGTTTCACCGTTTCCAGCAATTGACCGGGCTGCCGCAGCGACAAGTCGGGCGTCATCTCCTGCCGAAATAACCTATGCTGAATTTGCAGGTCGCCTGTGACATAGCCGGTCGAATTATCGATCATCTGGGCGAAGTACCCTTCCACAAAACTGTACAAAAACATGAAGGCGGCCAGACCGAAAGCAACTGCCGATACCGTCAGCACGGTTCGCCGTGGATTGCGCACAATGCCGCGGCCTGCGATCTTGAAGAAGAGCGGCCAGCGTGTGGCGCTGCCGGGCGCCTTCCCCCGGCGCAGCCATCTCGGCGCCAGCAATGTCGTTTGCAGGCCGCGAATGGCATCCACCGGACGCAAACGCGCTGTCTTCCATGCCGGATAAAACGCCGCGAGCAAGGCGGTAACGAACACGACCAGGGAAAGCAGCGCGGTGCGGTCGGCGCGCGGCATGGGGTAAATCACTCCGGTCAAACCGGGCATCGATTCCAGCCCCTGACTGTAGCGTTCCAGGTTAATCCCATTTAGGGCAAAGTATTGGCTGATGCCCACCCCGACCGCCGCGCCGATCAGCAGACCGGCGATGCCCAATATGCACGCCTCGTAAAAAACCATGCGCACAACCTGCGTGTCCCGCGTGCCGAGCGCCATGATCACGCCGAACTCCCGGCTACGTTCCATCACCGACATCAGCACCGTATTGGTGATACCCACCGCGACGACCACAAACAGGATCATCACCAGGATGGTGGCGACGATTTCATGGAACGCGGTCGACTGCACCACCGTAGGCAGCAATTTCTCCCAGCCCAGGATTTCCTGCCCGGCGCTCGCCTGCCGCATCATGGCACTGACCACGGCGTCAGTCGCATGACGAGTGTCGAGCCGGCCCACCACTGCGGTGACTGCGGCACCTGCCGCAAACAATTCCT
The DNA here is from genome assembly GCF_004804275.1 of Herbaspirillum sp. ST 5-3. Classification (GTDB taxonomy): domain Bacteria; phylum Pseudomonadota; class Gammaproteobacteria; order Burkholderiales; family Burkholderiaceae_D; genus Noviherbaspirillum. The sequence goes on along the minus strand of NZ_STGI01000003.1, from coordinate 14,404 downwards.
GCGCGGTTGAAAGCGGCAAGAACACATAATTACCGTCCAACATGTCCATCTTGGTATTAAAAATACCCTGGACGCGATAGCGGCCGGCGCCGACCGAACCGTCAGCTGCTTGCGTCACCAGCACCACGTCAGAACCAACCTGCGCTTTCAGCGCGGCTGCCGCACTGGAGCCCAGAAGAATCGCATTGCCGTCGCCCGGCTGCAGATAGCGGCCGGCGCGCACCGCCTGCGCAAGCGTCGTCACCCGGATTTCCTGCCCGGGATCGACGCCAACCACCATGACGCCGCGTGATTTGTCGCCCAGGCTTAACAGCGCACTGCCTTCCAGGCGTTGCGTCACGGCCACCACATGCGGTTGCGCCTGCAATTGCCGCACCGTATTCGCAGACTGCTCCAGCAACAGATCGAGCGTACGCTGCTCGTGATAGCCGGTGCGATGGATCTGCAGGTGCCCGGCCAGGTAGCGCGTCGAGTTCTCTGCCATCTGGTCGTTCGTGCCGTCGGCGAACGCCCAAAGAAAGATCAGCGATGCCAGGCCGATCGAGATTGCGGCCACGGTGATGGCAGAGCGGCGCGCATTGCGGAAGATGTTGCGCAAGGCAAGTTTGAAGAAGGCCATCGGCACTCCCTATTGCTGCACAATTCGCCCGTCGTGCAGATGTACTATTCTTTTGGCGCGTTGCATGACCATCGGATCATGCGTCGAAAATACGAAGGTGATACCTTTTGTTTCGTTCAGCTGACGCATCAGGTCGAGCAGGGCCGCACCTGCGACCGAATCCAGATTCGCGGTCGGCTCATCGGGCAGCACGATCAAAGGCTCTGACACGATGGCGCGCGCCACCGTCACCCGCTGCTGCTGCCCGCCCGACAATTCATTGGGGCGCCGATGTTCCATGCCTTTCAGACCGAGTTCGGCCAGCATCGCCAGCGAACGGGCGCGCCGCTCCTGCTCCGGCACGCCTTGCAGCAGCATCACATATTCGACATTTTCCAGCGCGGACAGCACAGGAATAAGGTTGTATTCCTGGAAGACGAAACCGACCTTATGCAGGCGCAGGTCCGATAAAGCGCTCTTGGACAAGGTACCGACTTCCTGCTCGCCGACCCATATCTTGCCGCTGCTCGGCGTGTCGAGGCCGCCGATCAGATTGAGCAGCGTGGTCTTGCCCGAGCCGCTCGGGCCAACCAGCGCGGTGAATTCGCCCTTGCGGATATCGAGGTCGATTCCCTGCAGCGCATTGACCGCAACGCTTCCCTTCTGGTAGACCTTGCTCACCTTCTCGATCCTGACGATCACCTCGTTTGCAGCACTCATGGTTTTTGAAGGTTTCGCTGTGTGAAAATCTCTGGTTTGACCGGCTGGTCGAATACCGCCTCCTTCAGCACCACGGTCGTCAGGTTGCCTTCCTTGGTGACCGGACGCATCTCCCAGCGCGTCGGCATGACGCGCCCGCCGATGGGCCGCACATCGGAAAAGCTCAGCACCCGGATCAATTCGCCGCGCTCGCTGTAAAACTCCTCCTTGATGGGGATGTAATCCTTCTTGCGTATCCAGTAGACGATCTTGCCCCAGACGACAGCGGCATCCGGCTTGGGGGTGGAATCGATCCGAAGCACTTCGGCGCCGTCCGGCTGCGGCTCGCTGGCCTGACTGACCTTGTGCGTGTAATCGTTGACGACGCTGCTTTCCTTGACCAGGTCGTCGTTCGTGAAGTCCGAACCCATCCAGGGCTGCAGCATCATCGAAGGTGGGATCTTGATGGTCCGTTCCACGGCCGGCAGATAATTCCACATTTCATTGCCGATGCGCAGTGACCCGATACCCGCTTCCTTTGCCGGCGCCGTGATGCGCACGAATGAACGCACGGGGCGGTCCATCCACACCCGCAGCGACAAGGTGCGCTGCCAGCGCGGTGTCTTGATCGTCATTTCGTAATTGCCCTGGACGGTTTTTCCCCACAGGAGCTTTTCAACCCTGTCCAGAATCTCGCCGCCGCTCGGCTCTTCTGCCTGTACAAGCGCGAACGGCAATGCGCCGGCCAGCAACAGCGCGGCAAACATCGCGCTCCGATAAGTACCGCCGCAAGTAGGCATGCCATTGCCTCCGGATTTTGTCTTCGTTCACGTTTGTTCAAGCCGGGCGCGCCATGATGCCTGTCCGGTGCCGCGCCATCCTGTGCATGTTCATTCGTTGCAGCCGCGTGATCTGGCCGCATGTCACGTCGCGCTTTTCATGCCATCATCTCCCTTCCGGGATGGCGGCGCTGGCATGTCATTCATGCCAGCTCGGTGCGGTTACGCCCCTGCTCCTTCGCCCGATATAAGGCTTTATCGACGCACTGCATAATGCTCACGCTGTCGTCGCCTTCCGCATAGGCCGTCACACCGAAACTGCAGGTCACTGAATGGCCATGAGGGAACGCGTGCGAGGCGACCAGGGCGCGCAGCTTTTCGGCAATCTGCAGCGCGCCGTCGCTATCGACGCCATGCACCAGCAGCACGAATTCCTCGCCGCCCCAGCGCGCGAAGATGTCATTTACTCTGGTTTCGCTGGAAACCAGTTGCGCCATGTCTTCCAGGACCCTGTCGCCGCTCAAATGACCAAATTGGTCATTCACCCGTTTGAAATGATCAACGTCAAACAGGATCAGGGAAAACGGCACCCCGTAACGCCGTGCGCGTTCAAGCTCTCTCTGGAGTTCTGCATCAAACTGGCGACGGTTCGTGACTTTGGTCAGCGCATCGGTTGTTGCCAGCTTCTGCAGTTCATCATTGGCATTCGCCAGTTCCGCAGTCCGCGCCATGACCTTGCGTTCCAGTTCTTCGTTGGCGCTCCTGAGCGCAGCCTCGTCGCGCTTGCGCCGCGTGATATCGCGTATCGTGCCGACAAAGATGCGTCTGCCGTGTACCCGCATTTCCGTGACAGCCAGTTCCATTGGAAAGGTCTCGCCGTTACTCCGCAGCCCTTCCACTTCTCGTCCTTTCCCGATAATGCGTGGCGTTCCCCGGTCCAGATAAGCCGCGATGTAGCCGTCATGCGCGCGGCGAATCGGCTCCGGCATCAGACGGTTCACGCTCTGACCGATGATTTCCGAGGCTGCCACGCCAAACATCTTCACCGCCGCAGGATTGAAGTCCTGGATCATTCCGAGTTCATCAATCACGATGATCGCGTCAAACGCGGTGGCGACGATTTTCTCCGAACGGGTAATGCTTTCATGCAGCTCGACATTCGTCTTCCGAACGGCCTGGATGTGATGAAGTAAAGGGCGGAACATAAACCAATGAAATACCGGCGTCAGAACCAGCACCAGAACAGCCGAATCGATCAACACAGCGGTGCTCCCATCAAACGAAAGCCGCTGCAACACTCGCATCGTTGCATAGTGCAAGACGAACACCGCAATGCCGAGAATGAAGAGAATCCGGAGCGGAGAATGAAAGTAGCGCGGCGCTGCGGCGACCATTTGCGGACTGCTTTTCCCGCTTCCACCCGAAGCGCAGACGTACCATCCCCGGGCAGCGCGTTCTTCGCCGCCAGTCTCGGTCATCTGGTCCGGCTCAATAGCGAGTGCGTTCTGATTTCTCGGCATCGTCGACTTGTTGTGATTTATCTTTGCGCAGCAATGCCAGCCCCCACAGCATCACGACGGGGCAAATCAAGGCAATACAGATCAGGATGATCGTCCAAAGATCGAATCCGCGCCAATAAAGCGCCGCACCGACCAGTGCGACGATGGCGAGCATGCAGTACCCCAGCCGCATAGAAAAATCCGGCCGGCTCGCCGTACTCGATTTTCGCATCATGGCGTCTCCAATCTCATCTGTTTAAGCGGCTTCGAATCTGCAATGCCTGACAAGGAACGCACTTCCGATTCTTCTTTGCCCCGCCATCTGCCGGTGACTATCCGCCAACTGCCGCGCGGTCGGAATGATTCATGGTGACGCTGATGTATTTTTAAAAAAATGACCCAGGTCAAACAATTTTTTGATAACCGTCAGTACGATCCGGTAACTTTATTCATCATGGCGTGCTGAATCGAGCGCCCCAGCCGCATGAAATACGCAGCGGCTGCAACAACAGTCGTTGCAGCCGCCTTACAGACCGGACGATGCCCAATCCCATCAGGTGCATATGAACGGCCAGAATTCGTTGCTGATCGCCTTTTCCGTCGCCATCAGCGGCGGACTTCTGGTCGGACTCGATCGTGAAAGACATAAAGGTACCGGGCCTCACCGTTCGCTCGCCGGGGTGCGCACGTTCGCGCTGGCCGGCGTGGCGGGAGCAGTGGCACGCGCATTCGGCGATCCCTGGCTCGTCGCCGTCGGCGCCGCCATGGTTGCGGTGCTCATTGCCATCGGCTATTGGAGAGAGCGCTCCGACGCCCCCGGGATTACCACGGAACTGGCGCTGTTCGTTACCTATCTCCTCGGTGCCGGCGCTGTCGAACATGCGCAACTTGCCTCGGGTGCCTTCGTTGTCGTTGCGGGGCTACTTGCCAGCAAAACGCGTTTGCACCGCTTCGCCACGGAGGTACTGACAGCGGAGGAACTGAGCGACGGCCTCATCCTCGCCGGTGCCGCGCTGGTGATCTTTCCGCTGGTGCCCAATCGTCCGATGCCACTGCTCGCCAACGCCAATCCGCACCATCTGTGGCGACTGATCGTGCTGCTCATGGCCCTGCAGGCGGCCGGGCATATCGCCCAGCGCGCGGCCGGCCGAAAGCTCGGGCTTGCGCTTGCCGGCCTGGCATCCGGACTGGTCTCCAGCACGTCGACGATTGCCGCCATGGGTGCGCGAGCCCGGAAGGAGCCGGATGCAGTGGCAGCCTGCGTGTCGGGCGCCTTGTTTTCCAATGTGTCGTCAATGACGCTCCTGCTTTCGGTGGCTGCGGCAATCAATCCCGGCGCATTGCAGACGCTGTGGCCGCTTTTTGCGGCCGGGATCAGTGCCGGATTGGCCGTCGCCTTGCTCAGCGTGTACCGCCAAGGCAGCGGACATGCCGAAGATGCGCCGCCAACGCAGGTTTTCAGCATCGGGCATGCGACTGGATTCGCTGTATTACTGACCACGCTGACAGGCGCGATCACCTTGGCGACGGAACATTTCGGCCGCATCGCAACCGAGGTTGGCGTCGCTCTGGCCGCAACCGTTGATCTGCAGGCGCCGGTCGCATCCTTGCTGTCGCTCGCGTCCGGCGGCGCAATAGACGCGTCAGCAATCGCTTTTCCTCTCCTGCTCGCCATATCCGTCAATGCGGCGGCAAAGATATGCACCGCATGGGCGACGGGCGGTAAAGCCTTTGCGGCAAGACTTGCGCCAGGACTGTTCGTAACAATTGCCGCAATGTGGCTGGTCTTGCTCTGGCAAACGAGCTGAACCGCCGCGCTGTCCGGTTTTTTGCCCGATTTGGGGAAATTTGATTTAAGTCATACGGGTCTTTGTCCTCGGTTCGCTAGTATGAGGCCATAGCAAACCGCAAACAGTGGATAGTCCGATGCTACTTTTTTCCGACGCACATCGCCGGCGCTCTGCAGCGACATTCGCGTTGCTGGGGTGGCTGATGGCACTGTTTGTCAGCATCGCCCATGCGTGCGTCCCTCCGCAGCAGGCTTCGACGTGGACCGCTGCCGAGCGCATGGAAGCGAGCATTGCTTCTCATTCAGACTGCACGCATGACGATTCCCAACGCGACCCGAACACGTGCAAGATGTTCTGTGACGCGCAGACGTCTGCCGTGGTCAAGGAAAAGTCCCTTGACTTGACGGGGATGGACCTTCCCACTCTCACCACGCCCGCTTACATCGTCCCGCTGTTTCCGCACTCTACATCAATAGCCAGTGTGCCTGAGACCTGTTCGCAGACCTGCGATCCAAACTTCTCGCTGCGCTTCGTCCGGCTCACACTATAGCCATCCCTCGCCCTCAAGCGCCACGGCAGTTACCCCAGATATTTTCTTCTTTGAAGACCAGCTGCACGGCGCATGTCGGCGCTCCCGCTGTCGTTTTCGTTTGGCGAACCGCATCTCATTGAGGAAGAAAAATTTGAATGCCTGACAAGGTCTGGCGCGATTTCCCTCCAACGGTCGTCCATGCAATGCATAGAACACGCGTTCCATCTTATTCACAGGAGATTTCCATGACACACGATCACGAACATCAGCACCAGACGGATCGAACTTCCAGCCGCGGGAAATGGGTGTTGATCGGCTTTCTCGCCATCGGCGCATTTTTTCTGTTCACCGAACACCGCGCCCATCTATTCGGCTTTCTCCCCTGGCTGCTGATCCTGGCCTGCCCTTTGATGCACCTGTTCCACGGGCACGGCGGACACGGCGGAAACAATGACAACCGTACGCGGGCTTCCGACCGAGGCCCGGTGCCGGGTGACATGCCGCAATCCCATGAACATACCGGAAGAAAATCATGAACGACACGACACCTGCTTACGGCCTCTGGAGCCTGGTGATCCTCAACTCATTGGTATTCATCATCTTTGCGTTCAGTTTCGCCAAACCGCAAAGCCCGCGCGACTGGCGCTCCTTCGGTGCGTTCTCGGCATTCCTCGTCGCGTTGTTTACCGAGATGTACGGATTTCCGCTCACTATCTACTTGCTGCTCCCATGGCTGAGCAAGACCTTCCCCGGCGTTAACTTCCTGTCGCATGATGCCGGCCACCTTCTGGAAGTCATGTTCGGCTGGAAAACCGATCCGCATTTCGGGCCATTCCACATTGCCAGCAATATCCTGATCGGGCTCGGCTTCCTGTTGCTGGGAGCGTCGTGGGATGTGCTGTACAAGGCGCAGCGCAGTCATACGCTCGCCACTGCCGGCCCGTACGCCCGGGTGCGGCATCCGCAATACATCGGATTCGTGATGATCATGTTCGGGTTCCTGCTGCAGTGGCCTACCCTGATCACGCTGGTCATGTTCCCGATTCTGGTGACGATGTACGCGCGACTGGCGCGACGCGAAGAGCAGGATTCGATTGCGGCATTCGGCGACGCCTATCGGCAGTACATGCAGCACGTGCCGGCATTCTTCCCCCGGCTGTCCGGAAAGAACGCACGATCCTCCGACCCGAACAGGAGGGAAAAGCATGGCTGATGCCCATCTCGCTTCTCTGCCATTCGCCAGCGAGATCGGATGTGTGGCGGTACCATTGAACATGGTGGTTCCGCCACATCACTATGCGAGCGATACGGCACTCGTCATCGGGTCAACAAACCGTCTGCATAACGAACGCCGAGTATGAAACATCACCGAGAAAGCACCTGGAAACGATGCATTGCTGCGACGTCAGCATCGGGCGTTGCCGCATCGCCAGATGCGCACGGCAGGTTTCCACTACTGGTGACCGCGGTGTTTACGGTGTCGCTCAGCGCCAACATCGTGACGCCATTGTTACCGTTTATGCTGAACGCACTGGCACTTGCACCTGCCCTCCAGGAACGGAATGCGGCTTTTCTCAACGGAACCTATTTGCTGGCGATGTTTGTCTCCGCGCCACTTCTTGGGCATCTTTCGGACCGGATCTCGCGGCGCTCCGTACTCCTGGCAGGTATCGGCGCGTTCACCTTATCCCTGTACGCGCTGGCAAGGTCAGCAGGGCTTGCCGAATTGTATGCGAGCCGCATCCTGTCCGGTATTGGCGCCGGCGGTGTGCTGCCGATTCTGTTGGCACATGTTTCGGAACATCACGGCAAAGAGCAACGGGTACGGCGCTTCGCCTGGCTCGTTACCGCGATCATGACCGGTAGCCTGATCGGTCCTTATCTGGGCGGCCTTGCCGCCAAGCCCGCCTCATGGACATGGCTGGGTTTGACGCAACCTGCGAATCTCATCGTCCCCCCTGTTCTGACAGCAGCATTTGCCAGCAGCCTGCTGCTGATCGGAGTGTTCGTCGCCTTTGACGTGCGCCCGCAACTCACCTCACACGGAAGTCAAACGCCCCACTCGCATGATGCGCTCCATCCTAGACAACTCTATACGCTTTTCGCATTCTCGATCATCCTGATGTATGCAGTCGGATCTTTCGAAGTCGGCTTGGCGACAGTCGCACGGATCGGTTTGCAACTCGATGCGGCACAACTTGGCATGATGTATGCCGAATGTGCGCTCGTCATGCTGATCATGCAGGCATTTTTCTTTTCCGAGCAGTTCAAGAATTTCGCGAATCACTACCTGATCGGCCCCGCCATCGCAGTAACGGCCGTTGCCCTGGCCTTGTTTCCGTCGGCCGGAACGCATGCCAAACTTGCCGTTGTCATTGCCGCAGTTGCAGGCGGCGCCGGTGTGATCGCCCCACTTATTTCGTATCGCGTATCCGTGCTCGCGGGCGGCCAGCAGGGAAAGAATTTCGGGCTGCAGAGCGCCTCGTCCAGCCTCGGCCAAGCAATGGGCTCGGCCGGCAGCGGCCTGCTGTTCGGACTCGACCGGCAACTACCGTTCTGGCTGGCCGCCACGATTCTCATTGTGGGTTCACTGCTGATATTTATGCGCTTGCCGTCGCCGCATCAATTGGAGGCATAGCGATTTTAGCAATTTCTTATCAATACACCTTGCGTAAGGAGTGATGATGCAAACCAGCACAGTCGATGTAAGCGACATGCTCACCCCCCTCAATGCTGAAGGAGTGACGAAGCAGTTGTCGAAACTGCGGGGCGTGCACCATGCCGATGTGAATTTTGTCGCCGGCAGCGCGACCGTCCATTTCGATGAGAAGCAAACCGGTCTCGCCGAGATCCAACGTGCGATACATGATTGCGGCTTTCATTGCCGCGGCGAGATGGTGCCCAAACATGTATGCGAACGGCCTTCCGGCGGAGCCGGAGCTATACCGGCCGCCGGCGCGCATGAGCACCATCATCACGCCGCGCACGCTGCAGCCGCCGGCGGCGCCGTACCGCTGCGGACCGCTGCCCAGCCCCCCGCACATGTGCATGCGCACGGCGCACACGAGATGCCGCATGACATGATGCACGACATGGGGCACGCCCCCGGCATGTCCATGCAGGACATGGTTGTAGACATGCGCAACCGGTTCTTCATCTCCTTGCTGTTTTCCATTCCGGTGTTTCTGTATTCGCCGATGGGCGAAATGTTCGGCAAGTTCCCTGTGCCATTCGGACTGGATCGCAAGATCTTTCTTTTTTTATTAGCAAGCGGTGCCATCATTTATCCAGCCTGGCCTTTTTTTGTCTCGGCATGGCGTGGCGCAAAAAACGGCGTGCTTAACATGGCAACCCTTGTGGTGCTATCGGTCGGCACAGGTTACCTATTCTCGATAGGTGCCACCTTCTTCTTTGACGCGGAGGTGTTTTACGAAGCGGCTGCAGTTCTGCTCGTATTTATCCTGCTCGGCCACTGGTTGGAAATGCGGGCGCGCGCCGGCGCCACTGACGCCATCCGCGCGTTGATTGATCTGGCGCCGCCGAAGGCGATCGTGCTGCGCGATGGCCGGGAGATCGAGATCGCTACCGCCGACGTCATCGTGGGCGATACCGTCGTCATTCGCCCCGGCAACAAGATTCCGGTCGACGGCAAGGTGCTCGAAGGCGGCTCGCAAGTTGACGAATCGATGCTGACCGGCGAATCGATGCCAGTCAAAAAGGGCCCAGGCGACATGGTGATTGGGGCGACCATCAACAAGAGCGGCAGTTTCCGCTATCAGGCAACCAAGGTCGGGGCGGACACGGCGCTGGCGCAAATCGTCAAACTCGTGCAGGAAGCGCAAAATTCGAAGGCGCCTGGGCAATTACTGGCCGACCGGGCCTCGCAGTGGCTGGTGCTGATCGCCATCCTGGTCGGTGTCGGCACCTTCGTTACCTGGTACTGGCTGCTCGGCCAGCCCTTGCTGTTCGCCATGACCTTGACCATCACCGTATTCGTCATCGCCTGCCCCGACGCACTCGGACTGGCGACGCCAATGGCGGTCATGGTCGGCACCGGCCTGGGTGCGATGAATGGCATCCTGTTCAAGAACGCCGCCGCGCTGGAGAATGCAACGAAGCTCAATGTCGTCGTATTCGACAAGACCGGCACGTTGACCATGGGTGAACCGGCAGTGGTCGGCATCGTTACCGCCGGAGGCGTCAGCGAAGAGCATTTGCTGAGCATAGCCGCCGCAGTGGAGCACCATTCCGAACATCCGCTGGCGCAGGCGATTCTAAAGCGTGCAGGTAGCGTTGTCTCGTCCCCGGCCACGGCATTCACCAATATCGACGGCCAAGGAGCCAAGGCGGAAGTGGGCGGCAAGGTCGTCCTGCTGGGAAATCGAAAGCTGATGGACGCCGAGCAGGTCGACTTGAACGGCATGGGCGCGCAGGCCGCAGCACAGCAAGGCACCGGTCGCACCGTCGTCCATGTCGCGGAGGACGGCAAGCTCATCGGATTGATTGCCATTGCAGATGCCCCCCGTCCGACCTCGAAAGCCACGATCGCCAGGCTGCAGGAACGTGGCGTCAAGGTCGCCATGATCACCGGCGACAATCGCGCCACCGCGGAGCGCGTCGGCAAGGAGCTCGGCATCGACATCGTGCTGGCAGATGTGCTGCCGGGCGACAAAGCCGCGAAGATCAAGGAACTGCAAGGTCAGGGCTACAAGGTCGGCATGGTGGGTGATGGCGTCAACGACGCGCCGGCGCTTACGCAGGCCGATGTCGGCTTTGCCATCGGCGCCGGAACCGATGTGGCCATTGAAAGCGCACAGGTCATTCTGATGAAAAGCGACCCGTACGACGTGGTTGGCGCCATCGAACTGTCGCGCGCGACCCTGCACAAGATGCACCAGAACCTGTGGTGGGCAACCGGCTATAACGTCATCGCCTTTCCGCTGGCAGCTGGAGTGCTTTATCCGTTCACGCTGTCGCCGGAGGTCGCCGCATTATCGATGTCGGGTAGTTCGGCAATCGTTGCCATCAATGCGCTGATGCTGAAGCGAACAAAACTGGCTGGAATCAAGCCGGCGCCGCAAACCAGGGCTGCGATTGCGAGTGTTCCAGCGTAAGCCGCCGCCAGCCAGTCCGCCATCATCCTGAAACCGACCGAAGGCTCGCGCCATGAAACCTACCATCAGCCCTGTCCCGGCAAGCAAGACAAAACGGCTCCTCGCGCCACCTGCGTTAACATCCACGGCGCGCCCGGAAAGACGTCCGGTTGCCGACGACGTGCATGGAGAAAAACTTCCACCAACCAGGGAAGCCCTGAAGCAATCATTGCTGCAACAGGCACTGCAGTACCAGATCGACCGCTGGCAGCGCACCGTCCTGTTTCTCGACGTCCTGCGCGAGCGCGCCAACAATATGCTGGCCCACGAAGAAGCCGGCATGCCGCCGCCGCTGGACTTCGAGTACGAAACCCTTCTCGATGCCCGGCGCTTCAAACGGCCAGCCAACTATGCACTGCTGCGCATCACGCACTGCCACGACGATCATGCCAAGGACTGCGTCGACGAAAACAAGGCTCCCGTCATCATCGTCGATCCGCGCGCCGGACATGGCCCCGGCATCGGCGGGTTCAAGCGCGACTCCGAAGTCGGCATGGCGTTGCACGAAGGGCATCCCACGTATTTCGTGATGTTTTTCCCGCAACCCTGCCCTCATCAGACGTTGGCGGATGTCTTACATGCGCTGCGCCGCTTCGTGGCGGAGGTCAGCGCGCGGCATCAGGGAAAAGCGCCTGTGTTGTACGGAAATTGCCAGGCGGGCTGGGCAGTCACCTTGCTGGCAGCAGATTGCGAGGGCCTGACGGGAGCGACTGTGCTCAACGGTTCCCCGCTGTCCTACTGGGCCGGCGCGTCGGATGCGAACCCGATGCGTCTGGCCGGCGGGCTGCTGGGCGGCGTGTGGCTGACCGATCTATTGACGGATCTGAGCAACGGGCGCCTCGATGGCGCATGGCTGGTGCAAAACTTTGAAAATCTCAATCCAGCCAACACCTGGTGGGAGAAAAATTACAATCTCTTCGCGCAAATCGATACCGAGCGCGAGCGCTTCCTAGAGTTCGAGCGCTGGTGGACAGGCTACTATTTCCTGAGCCGTGAGGAGATATTATCGATCGTTGAAAACCTTTTCATCGGCAACAAGCTGGAGCGAGGGTTGATGCGGATATGCCATGGCTGCTTTGTCGACCTGAAGCGCATTCGCAACCCGCTGGTGATTTTTGCGTCCAGCGGCGACAACATCACGCCGCCCCATCAGGCACTCAACTGGATTCCGACCGTCTATCCGACTACCGCCGACCTGAAAAAAGCAGGCCAGCGCATCGTCTACCTGTTGAACACGCACGTCGGCCACCTCGGCATTTTCGTATCGGCCAGCGTGGCGAAACTGGAGCACCGCGCCATTCTGGAAAGCCTGGGCGAACTCGATGCGCTCAAGCCTGGCTTGTACGAGATGAAGATCAGCAATCCGACCGGTAACCCCGACTGCCGCAAACCGCAGTACACGGTGCATTTTGAGGAACGCCAAGTCGAGCAGATCCACTATGCGTACCCGGAGCAATCGTTTGAAAAGGTGCAGGCGGTCTCCGAGTGGAACGATTTTGTGTATCAAAACATCTGGAGCCGGTGGATTACCGCATTCGCCAATCCAATGAGCGCCGAAATGTTGAAATGGATGCATCCGATGCGCACCAGCCATCTCCTCTTCTCGGACAAACTGAATCCCTGGATGCTGCCGATCGCAGCGTGGTCGGGCGCCGTCAAAAACGCTAGGGAAGCAACCAATGATGAAAATCAATATGTCGGCATTGAACGCGCTGGTAGCGCTTTGATTTCACATCTCCTTGACGGCTATCGACAACTGAGGGATATGGCCAGCGAAGAAATGTTCAAGGCAATGTACGACACGACAGGGAAGTCAGGCCTCGCGCAGGAATAACACGCTTTATTTCTAAAGGAGATTCACATGTCACATCATCATGCAGTGGTTGCCGTTTTCGCTCATCACGAGGAAGCCGATGCCGCAGTTCGCAAGTTGGCCGAAGCTGGCCTCGACATGAAACATTTCAGCGTCGTTGGCAAGGGATATCACACCGAAGAAAAGGTGGTCGGCTTCTACAATACCGGCGATCGGATGAAATTCTGGGGCAAGCACGGTGCGTTCTGGGGCGGCCTGTGGGGGCTGCTGTTCGGCGGGATATTGTTCACGATTCCCGTGGTCGGACACGTCATGGTGCTCGGCCACCTTGCCGCGATGGTTTACGGTGCCGTCGAGGGAGCAATCGTCGTCGGCGGCCTCAGCGCGCTGGGCGCGGCGCTCTATAGCATCGGCATCCCGAAGAACAGCGTGATCCGGTACGAGGAGGCCTTGAAGGCTGACGCCTTCCTGGTCGTGGCACAGGGAACTCCGGACGAGATGGCGCGCACCAAGGATATTCTCGCCATGGAAAACCCCGAGCGACTCGACCTGCATGAAGACGTGAAGGCTCCGGCGCCCGCCGAAAGCCACCACGCCGGCCATGCGCATCAGGCATGACCAGGACACTTGAAGGAAAACGCGGACTGGTCGTCGGCATCGCCAACGACCGCAGTATTGCCCACGGATGCGCCGTGGCCTTTCATGCCGCCGGAGCGGAACTGGCGATTACCTATCTGAACCAGAAGGCCGAGCCGTACGTACGGCCTCTGGCCGAGACATTGGATAGCAGTTTCATCCTGCCATGCGATGTGCGTGAGGCTGGGCAACTGGAAGCGGTCTTCGAACACCTTGAACAGGCATGGGGGCGACTGGATTTTGTGCTGCACTCCATCGCGTATGCGCCGAAAGAGGATCTTCAGCGCCGTCTGGTGGATTCGTCACCGGAAGGCTTCGCACTGGCGATGGACGTCTCCTGCCATTCGTTCATTCGGATGGCAAAGCTGGCCGAACCGCTGATGAACGACGGCGGTTGCCTGCTGACCGTGACTTTCTACGGGTCGGAGAAAGTGGTCGGCCATTACAATCTGATGGGACCGGTCAAGGCCGCACTCGAAAGCAGCGTCCGTTACATGGCGGCGGAATTGGGGCATCAAGGGATTCGGGTACATGCGCTGTCGCCGGGGCCGCTGAAAACACGCGCCGCATCGGGGCTCGACCGCTTCGACGAATTGTTGGACCGCGCACGCGAGGATGCGCCGGAACACATGCTGGCTAGCATTGAAGACGTCGGCAACGTGGCAGCCTTCCTGGTGAGCGACGCTGCCCGCTTACTGACGGGCAATGTCGAGTTCATCGATGCCGGTTACCATATCATGGCTCCTCGCTAATATCGATAAGGAGGCGAATCGTGGACATCATCGAAAACCACACCTTCGACGAACTGAAGCCAGGCGACAGCGCTAGCCCGGATATTTCATGAAGCAGGTCGGCGATTCCGTGCCGAAGCGCGTTGTTATTGGTTCCTACGCCAAACAACAACC
>NZ_STGI01000029.1 GCF_004804275.1 Herbaspirillum sp. ST 5-3 | reverse complement strand
GCCCAAGGGCGAGACCATCGCCTACGACAAGCTGCTGCAGGCCTGGAAGGAAGGCCGCGTCAAGTAAACGGCTGAAATACAGCTGAAATAAGCAGTCGAAAAGAGCGGGCGCTATGCCCGCTCTTTCATTTGGGCCCGGCTTGCCGCCATCGCCATTTTTACTCCGCCCAGGCGCGTGCGCGCTCGACCGCACGCCGCCAGGTGGCAATCCGCGCTTGACGCTCCTCATCCGCCATGCGCGGTTCGAAGCAACGATCCATCTTCCACAGCGAAGCAATCTCCTGCTGCGACGACCAGAAGCCGACGCGCAGTCCGGCCAGATAGGCTGCGCCGAGCGCCGTGGTTTCGGTGACCATCGGGCGCACCACCGGCACGCCCAGCACATCGGCCTGGAATTGCATCAGCAAGTCGTTGCGCGAGGCGCCGCCGTCCACGCGCAGTTCGCGCAGGCGCATGCCGGAATCCTTCTGCATCGCATCCAGCACATCCACGCTTTGATAGGCGATGCTCTCGAGCGCGGCGCGCGCGATATGCGCACGCGTCGTGCCACGCGTCATGCCGACGATGGTGCCACGTGCATAGGCGTCCCAGTAGGGCGCGCCCAGTCCGGTGAATGCCGGTACGAAGGTCACGCCATCCGAGTCCGGCACGCTCAGGGCGAGCGCTTCGACATCGGAGGATTGCCGGATGATATTCAGCCCGTCGCGCAGCCATTGCACCGTGGCGCCGGCCATGAACACGCTGCCTTCGAGCATGTAATCGGTGTGCAGATCCTGCTTGCTGCCGAGCGTCCAGCCGATGGTGGCAACGAGGTTGTTGCGCGATGCGATGGCTTGCGACCCGGTATTCATCAGCATGAAGCAGCCGGTGCCATAGGTATTCTTTGCCATGCCGGGACGATGACAGGCCTGCCCGAAGGTCGCGGCCTGCTGATCGCCGGCGATGCCGGCAATCGGGATAGGCGCACCCAGCAGCTCGCTGTGCGTCGTGCCGAACATGGCGCTGCTGGGCAGCACGGTCGGCATCATGCTGCGCGGGATGTCGAGCAGGCCGAGCAGTTCGTCATCCCATTGCAGCGTCTTGATGTTGAACAGCAGCGTGCGCGAGGCATTGCTCGTGTCGGTGACATGCTCGCCGGTCAGCTTGAACGTCAACCAGCTGTCGATGGTGCCAAAAGCAAGCTCGCCACGCTCCGCCCGCGCACGCGCACCGGGAACATGGTCGAGCAGCCAGCGCAGCTTGGTGCCTGAAAAATAGGCATCCAGCACCAGCCCGGTTTTTTCCTGGAAGAGCGCGGCCTTGCCTTGCTCGCTCAAGGCGTCGCATACGTCCGCCGTGCGATGGTCCTGCCACACGATGGCATTGGCGATCGGCTCGCCGCTGCGTTTATCCCACACCACGGTGGTTTCGCGCTGGTTGGTAATGCCGATGGCTGCGATTTCGGCCGCATTCACATCGCACTTGCGCATGACCTCCCGCGTCACCGCGAGTTGCGACTGCCAGATCTCGTTGGCGTCATGCTCGACCCAGCCAGGCTGCGGAAATATCTGGCGGAATTCCTGCTGTGCCGAGCCATGTATTGTGCCCGCGCGATCGAACAGGATGGCACGTGAACTGGTGGTTCCCTGATCCAGGGCGAGAATGAGCTTTTCCATGCGATCACCTTTGTGCGTGAATGCGTGCAAAGGACAGTTCAACAAGAAGCAAGTCGATCACTTCGCGGCTGATGAGCTGCCCTTTGCACGCATGCAAATCTCCAGATATGTATTCTTGGTTCAGTGCTCGCCGACCTTCACGATCTTGAGCGAATTGGTGCCGCCGATCTGTCCCATCGGCTCGCCCCACGTGACCACGATCAGGTCGCCGGGTCGCACCACATGCTTCTCCAGCAGCAGGTTCTGCGCCGCCTGCAGCACGTCCTTGCTTTCGCCCGATTGCACGAGTTCGAAGGAACGCACATTGCGGTAGAGCGCGGACTTGCGCAGCGTTGCGATGCTCGGCGTCAGCGCATAGATCGGGATGTCGATGCTGTGCCGGCTCATCCACAACGTGGTGGACCCGGATTCGGTCAGCGCCACGATCGCCTTGACACGTAAGTGATAGGCAGTAAACAGCGCGCCATAGGCAATCGATTGATCGATGCGGCTGAAACTGGCGTTGAGGAAATCGGTATCGAGCTTGCACACATCCGCTTTCTCCGCTTCCAGGCAAATCGCTGCCATCGCCTCGACCGTCTCCACCGGATACTTGCCGGAGGCTGTTTCGGCGGAAGCCATCACCGCGTCCGTGCCGTCCAATACCGCGTTCGCCACGTCCGATACTTCGGCGCGCGTCGGCACCGCATTGACGATCATCGATTCCATCATCTGCGTCGCGGTGATGGCGAGCTTGTTTGAGGCGCGCGCCATCTTGATCATGCGCTTCTGCAGTGCCGGCACGGCGGCGTTGCCGACCTCCACCGCCAGATCGCCGCGCGCCACCATGATGCCGTCGGAGGCGTCGAGGATTTCCTGCAGCAGCGGGATCGCCTCGGCGCGCTCGATCTTGGCGATCATCAAGGGCTTGCGTTGCTGCGGCTCACCCGCGATGCTGGCAAGCTGGCGCGCCATGATCATGTCGGAAGCATTCTTCGGGAACGACACCGCGATGTAATCCGCGCCGAGCGCGACTGCGGTCTTGATGTCTTCCATGTCCTTCGCGGTCAGCGCCGGCGCCGACAAGCCGCCGCCCTGACGATTGATGCCTTTGTTGTTGGACAGTTCGCCGCCGATCTTCACCGTGGTGTGAATCGCGCTGCCGACGACGGCATCCACGACCAGCACGATCAGTCCGTCATTCAAGAGCAGGATGTCGCCCGGCTTCAGGTCGCGCGGCAACTCCTTGTAATCCAGCCCAACCTGCTGTTCGTTGCCGAGTTCGCATTCGGCGTCCAGCACGAATTTCGCGCCCGCTTCGAGCAGGATCTTTCCATGCTCGAACTTGCCGACACGGATCTTCGGACCTTGCAGGTCGGCCATGATCGCGACTTCGCAGCCGCAGTCCGCCGCAGCTTCGCGCACCAGGCGAGCGCGATCGATATGGTCCTGCGCCTTGCCGTGCGAGAAGTTCAGGCGCACCACATTGACGCCGGCGCGCACCATGCGCGTGAGCGTGGCGAGGTCGCTGGAAGCAGGGCCGATGGTGGCAACAATCTTGGTGGAGCGATCCATGTCAGGCGCTTTCAAAAGGAAACGTTATTTGGCGGACATCAAGGCCACGGTGGTGTCGAGCATGCGGTTGGAGAAGCCCCACTCGTTGTCGTACCAAGAGGACACTTTCACCAAACGGCCGGACACCTTGGTCAGGGTCGAATCGAAGTTGCTCGATGCCGGGTTGTGATTGAAGTCGACCGACACCAGCGGTTCCGTGTTGTAGGTCAGAATGCCCTTCAGCGCGCCGTTGGCGGCATCCTTCAT
>NZ_STGI01000028.1 GCF_004804275.1 Herbaspirillum sp. ST 5-3 | reverse complement strand
AAAGCAAAAAGCCCCAACTCATGGAGCTGGGGCTTTCTGGGTAACACAAGCCTGACGATTACCTACTTTCACACTGGTTGCAGCACTATCATCGGCGCGAAGTCGTTTCACGGTCCTGTTCGGGATGGGAAGGGGTGGTACCAACTCGCTATGGTCATCAGGCACAACTTGTAGTGTTGTCTGGTGGTCGTTATTGCTGACCGGGCCAGACAACGCAATCTGGGAAGAAGTAGTGATGTAGGGGTCTACATATATTTTGGCGGGCGTGATGCACAATCGGCATACGCATAACACTTGGCCTTAACCTGCTAAGGTTATAGGGACAAGCCGCACGGGCAATTAGTATCAGTTAGCTTAACGCATTACTGCGCTTCCACACCTGACCTATCAACGTCCTGGTCTCGAACGACCCTTCAGGGGAATCAAGTTCCCGGGAAGTCTCATCTTGAGGCAAGTTTCCCGCTTAGATGCTTTCAGCGGTTATCTCTTCCGAACTTAGCTACCCGGCAATGCCACTGGCGTGACAACCGGTACACCAGAGGTTCGTCCACTCCGGTCCTCTCGTACTAGGAGCAGCCCCCCTCAAACTTCCAACGCCCACGGCAGATAGGGACCAAACTGTCTCACGACGTTTTAAACCCAGCTCACGTACCACTTTAAATGGCGAACAGCCATACCCTTGGGACCGGCTACAGCCCCAGGATGTGATGAGCCGACATCGAGGTGCCAAACTCCCCCGTCGATATGAACTCTTGGGAGGAATCAGCCTGTTATCCCCAGAGTACCTTTTATCCGTTGAGCGATGGCCCTTCCATACAGAACCACCGGATCACTATGTCCTACTTTCGTACCTGCTCGACTTGTCAGTCTCGCAGTTAAGCACGCTTATGCCATTGCACTATTAGCACGATGTCCGACCGTACCTAGCGTACCTTCGAACTCCTCCGTTACACTTTGGGAGGAGACCGCCCCAGTCAAACTGCCTACCATGCACTGTCCCCGACCCGGATAACGGGCCAAGGTTAGAACCTCAAACAAACCAGGGTGGTATTTCAAGGATGGCTCCACGAGAACTGGCGTCCCCGCTTCAAAGCCTCCCACCTATCCTACACAGATTGGTTCAAAGTCCAATGCAAAGCTACAGTAAAGGTTCATGGGGTCTTTCCGTCTAGCCGCGGGTAGATTGCATCATCACAAACATTTCAACTTCGCTGAGTCTCGGGAGGAGACAGTGTGGCCATCGTTACGCCATTCGTGCAGGTCGGAACTTACCCGACAAGGAATTTCGCTACCTTAGGACCGTTATAGTTACGGCCGCCGTTTACTGGGACTTCAATCAAGAGCTTGCACCCCATCATTTAATCTTCCAGCACCGGGCAGGCGTCACACCCTATACGTCCACTTTCGTGTTTGCAGAGTGCTGTGTTTTTATTAAACAGTCGCAGCCACCAGTTTATTGCAACCCCTTCACCCTCCTGGCGCAGGCCAGTCAAGCTACAAGGGCGTACCTTATCCCGAAGTTACGGTACCAATTTGCCGAGTTCCTTCTCCCGAGTTCTCTCAAGCGCCTTAGAATACTCATCTCGCCCACCTGTGTCGGTTTGCGGTACGGTCTCGTTAGACTGAAGCTTAGAGGCTTTTCTTGGAACCACTTCCGATTGCTTCGCGGCACAAGGCCACTCGTCCCATACCCTTGAATTACGCCAGCGGATTTGCCTACTGGCCTTCTCTGATACAGGAACCGGGACATCCAACACCCGGACAACCTTCCGCGATCCGTCCCCCCATCGCATCTAACGACGGTGCAGGAATATTAACCTGCTTCCCATCAGCTACGCATCTCTGCCTCGCCTTAGGGGCCGACTCACCCTGCTCCGATGAACGTTGAACAGGAAACCTTGGGCTTACGGCGTGCGGGCTTTTCACCCGCATTATCGCTACTCATGTCAGCATTCGCACTTCTGATACCTCCAGCATCCTTTACAAGACACCTTCGCAGGCTTACAGAACGCTCTCCTACCATCTGCATTACTGCAGATCCGCAGCTTCGGTGACTGGCTTAGCCCCGTTACATCTTCCGCGCAGGACGACTCGATCAGTGAGCTATTACGCTTTCTTTAAAGGATGGCTGCTTCTAAGCCAACCTCCTGACTGTTTTAGCCTTCCCACTTCGTTTTCCACTTAGCCAATCTTTGGGACCTTAGCTGGCGGTCTGGGTTGTTTCCCTCTTGACGCCGGACGTTAGCACCCGACGTCTGTCTCCCAAGCTCGCACTCATCGGTATTCGGAGTTTGCAATGGTTTGGTAAGTCGCGATGACCCCCTAGCCATAACAGTGCTCTACCCCCGATGGTGATACTTGAGGCACTACCTAAATAGTTTTCGGAGAGAACCAGCTATTTCCAGATTTGTTTAGCCTTTCACCCCTACCCACAGCTCATCCCCTAGTTTTTCAACACTAGTGGGTTCGGACCTCCAGTACCTGTTACGGCACCTTCATCCTGGCCATGAGTAGATCATCTGGTTTCGGGTCTACACCCAGCGACTGAATCGCCCTGTTCGGACTCGCTTTCGCTACGCCTTCCCTACTCGGTTAAGCTTGCCACTGAATGTAAGTCGCTGACCCATTATACAAAAGGTACGCAGTCACCCCTTGCGAGGCTCCTACTGTTTGTATGCACACGGTTTCAGGATCTATTTCACTCCCCTTCCGGGGTTCTTTTCGCCTTTCCCTCACGGTACTGGTTCACTATCGGTCGATATCGAGTATTTAGCCTTGGAGGATGGTCCCCCCATGTTCAGACAGGGTTTCACGTGCCCCGCCCTACTTGTCGCAAGCTTAGTTCCACACCAGGGATTTCGTGTAAGGGGCTATCACCCTCTATGGCCGCACTTTCCAGAGCGTTCCACTATCGCTGATGCTAAATCTTGCAGGCTGTTCCCATTTCGCTCGCCACTACTTTGGGAATCTCGGTTGATTTCTTTTCCTGTAGCTACTTAGATGTTTCAGTTCGCCACGTTCGCTTCACATGCCTATGTATTCAGCATGTGATGACCCAAAGGGCCGGGTTTCCCCATTCGGAAATCTGCGGATCAATGTGTGTTTGCTCACTCCCCGCAGCTTATCGCAAGCTACAACGTCCTTCATCGCCTGATATCGCCAAGGCATCCACCATGTGCACTTATTCGCTTGTCCCTATAACGTTAGCTTCTGTTGCCAGAAACGGTTATAGAGTCTGAGTTTGAATATGCCGTATTCCAGACTGCTCGCTTTTTAATGCGAGAACTCTTTCATACATATGATTGATACAATCACAACCCACCAGTCGTCACCAACACGTCATCACAACGTATCAGCTCCAACTGATAAATTCTTTACTACTTCTTCCAGATTGTTAAAGAACAAAAACAGCCAATGATCTAAACGATCAAGCCTAAATCGCGTCGCTCATGTTGAGCGATGACTTAGGTTTGATGTCTTGGTGGAGGTTGACGGGATCGAACCGACGACCCCCTGCTTGCAAAGCAGGTGCTCTCCCAGCTGAGCTAAACCCCCAATAAGTTTGATGGTGGGTCTGGTAGGACTTGAACCTACGACCCCACGCTTATCAAGCGTGTGCTCTAACCACCTGAGCTACAGACCCATTCGGATCAGTTCCCAGTCTTAACCTCATCGGCAGACTTCAACGCGCCGACTGCCGACCGATCACTGTTCTTGACTAACACACCGATAAGTGTGAACGCTTGACTTGGATGCAAACTCTAGAAAGGAGGTGATCCAGCCGCACCTTCCGATACGGCTACCTTGTTACGACTTCACCCCAGTCACGAATCCTACCGTGGTAAGCGCCCTCCTTGCGGTTAGGCTACCTACTTCTGGTAAAACCCGCTCCCATGGTGTGACGGGCGGTGTGTACAAGACCCGGGAACGTATTCACCGCGACATGCTGATCCGCGATTACTAGCGATTCCAACTTCATGTAGTCGAGTTGCAGACTACAATCCGGACTACGATACACTTTCTGGGATTAGCTCCCCCTCGCGGGTTGGCAGCCCTCTGTATGTACCATTGTATGACGTGTGAAGCCCTACCCATAAGGGCCATGAGGACTTGACGTCATCCCCACCTTCCTCCGGTTTGTCACCGGCAGTCTCATTAGAGTGCCCTTTCGTAGCAACTAATGACAAGGGTTGCGCTCGTTGCGGGACTTAACCCAACATCTCACGACACGAGCTGACGACAGCCATGCAGCACCTGTGTGCAGGTTCTCTTTCGAGCACTCCCGAATCTCTCCAGGATTCCTGCCATGTCAAGGGTAGGTAAGGTTTTTCGCGTTGCATCGAATTAATCCACATCATCCACCGCTTGTGCGGGTCCCCGTCAATTCCTTTGAGTTTTAATCTTGCGACCGTACTCCCCAGGCGGTCAACTTCACGCGTTAGCTGCGTTACCAAGTCAATTAAGACCCGACAACTAGTTGACATCGTTTAGGGCGTGGACTACCAGGGTATCTAATCCTGTTTGCTCCCCACGCTTTCGTGCATGAGCGTCAGTGTTATCCCAGGGGGCTGCCTTCGCCATCGGTATTCCTCCACATATCTACGCATTTCACTGCTACACGTGGAATTCTACCCCCCTCTGACACACTCTAGCCGTGCAGTCACAAATGCAGTTCCCAGGTTAAGCCCGGGGATTTCACATCTGTCTTGCACAACCGCCTGCGCACGCTTTACGCCCAGTAATTCCGATTAACGCTTGCACCCTACGTATTACCGCGGCTGCTGGCACGTAGTTAGCCGGTGCTTATTCTTCCGGTACCGTCATCCACTCCGGATATTAGCCAGAGCGATTTCTTTCCGAACAAAAGTGCTTTACAACCCGAAGGCCTTCTTCACACACGCGGCATTGCTGGATCAGGGTTGCCCCCATTGTCCAAAATTCCCCACTGCTGCCTCCCGTAGGAGTCTGGGCCGTGTCTCAGTCCCAGTGTGGCTGGTCGTCCTCTCAGACCAGCTACTGATCGTCGCCTTGGT
>NZ_STGI01000027.1:8106-10638 GCF_004804275.1 Herbaspirillum sp. ST 5-3 | reverse complement strand
ATAAAGCAAAAGAGGGTATAAATGTGAATATATTAAAGTGTACTCTCGCAAACTTACTATTTCAATTCCATACAAAAATCAAGACTTCCCATGCTGGGAATAAGAAAACAGATATAAAGAATAACAAGCAGAAATAAAAGACAAAGTAGCTAACAGCCCAATAGAAAACAAATTTCACTTTAAAATTCTACCCATTAAAAAAATTTCTCCTAACAAATTTATAGAAGGGGGAGCTCCTATATTAATAACACTAAAAATAAATCATCAAAAAGTTATTGAAGGGAAAAATATCATAAGCCCCTTTATAAGTATCAAACTTCGAGTATAAACTCGCTCATACATTATATTAGAAGCACAAAACAAGGCTGAAGAGCACAATCCATGTCCTAACATTATTACTATAACTCCTATACTCCCTCAAAACACCCCAGAAAATAAACCCCCAATTACAAGACTTATGTGACAAACAGAAGAATACGCAATAAGAGACTTAATATCAATTTGCCGAAGACAAATAAACCCTACATAAACTGCTCCTATTAAACTAATAGCTATGATAACCGTGTCAAACCCCATAAAGCTTCTATAGCAAATTATAGAATAAACTCGATAGATACCATACCCTCCCAGCTTTAATAAAACACCAGCTAGCATTATAGACCCAGCAACTGGGGCCTCAACATGAGCCTTTGGTAACCAAAGATGAACACCATACATCGGCATTTTAACTAAAAATGCAAAAAAAAGAATTAAACTATAATAACCACTAACTCTTAAAGAACTTGTAATATACTCAAGGTATATAAAACTAACTCTTCTAGAAGAATTAACAAATGTCAAAACTAATAAAAGAGGCAATGACCCAAAAAGAGTGTATAAAAGCATGTATATCCCAGCTTGGATCCGCTCAGGCTGACCCCCTCATATATAAATTATTATAACAATTGGAATTAAAACGGCCTCAAAAAACAAATAAAACCCGAGAAGGTTTAAAGAACAAAAACATAATAATAGTATACAAAGTATTATATTGGTGTAGAAAAAAAAAGAAGGGCTATTTTTTGCGTCCGTTTTAAACATTGCTAAAACTATTAATATCGAAATTCACACGCTTAGAAACCTAAAAAGTAAAGATATTTCATCAAATGCAAAACCTGTAGAAACAAAAAAACTTCCGTCCACATTTATGAATCTAAAGGTAAAAAGACATACTAAAAGAACAAAAGCTGCAATTAGCTCCATTACACTAATACAAAAACTTAACAAACCCAAAATTAAAGAAAAAAATAAAATAGTTAACATCTTAATAAAGAAATCCCTCTAAGCTCATCACTTCCATAAAAGTAAACACCTATCACTAAAACTCCCAACCCTAATCTAGCTTCACAAACAACTAAAACAAAATAAAACACAATAAGTTCCACTATAGAAGAAGCAACAAAAATGGCTAAAATTAAAAACACTCCCAACATCACTATTTCTAAAGATAAAAGTAAAGCAAGCATATGCTTACGATTATAGACTAAAGAAAATATCCCAAATATAAATAAAATAATACCAAACAAAACCATTAACAAAGCTATTATAATTTATTATAAAATATTGGTCTTGTAAACCAAAAACGGAAAACTCCTTATAGCATCAGAAAAGATGTTACTCAGCCTAGATCCCCAAAATCCACATATTAATTATACTATTTTCTGATATCAAGCTATTTATAATTTTAGGAACAATGTTTTGCGCAAATTCTCACCCTATCGCTCTAATTGTACTATTAATTACTACCACATTAGTCACCTCAACTAGCATCACAGCTATTTTAAAAAGAAGATGGTTTAGCCTCATCTTTATTTTAATTATGCTAGGGGGAATGCTGATTTTATTTATTTATATTGCAAGCCTAGCTTCAAATGAGCCATTTATAAAAAGAAAAATTATTTATACCATTCCATTTATTACCCTTCTTCCTAGAAGAAAAGCCCCCTATATAGACAACTTTTATGAAACAGCCATATACTCACTTTTTAATGCTAATAGCGCGTATAACAATCTCTTTGGGGTAGTTTACCTTCTCCTAACTCTACTAGTAGTAATCGAAATTATTTCATGTTATAAGGCCCCTCTTCGGTCAAAGAGTTAATGCTTTTACGAAAAAGACACCCTTTAATCAGAATTATTAATTCATCCCTAATTGACCTACCTTCCCCATCTAATATTTCATATTTATGAAACTTCGGAAGACTTCTAGGGATATGCTTAGGCATCCAAATTATTTCGGGACTATTTCTTGCAATACACTTTACTGGAGATGTAAGAATTGCTTTTAACAGTGTCTCTCACATCACACGAGATGTAAACAACGGATGACTAATCCGATCTATTCATGCAAATGGAGCTAGTTTATTTTTCTTCTTGGTTTATATCCATATCGGACGAGGAATTTATTATTCATCATTTCACTTACATTTTACCTGAACTAGTGGAATTATTATTATTTTAGTCCTTATAGGAACAGCTTTTTTAGGTTACGTT
>NZ_STGI01000027.1:1724-8027 GCF_004804275.1 Herbaspirillum sp. ST 5-3 | reverse complement strand
AATCACTAATTTGCTATCAGCTATTCCATATGTGGGAAATACACTAACCTTTTGAATTTGGGGGGGATTTTCAGTTGACAATGCAACTTTAACCCGGTTTTTCTCTTTACACTTTATTTTACCATTGGCATTAGCAGTTTTAGTTATCACCCATATTGTATTTTTACATGAAACCGGGTCAAATAACCCTTTAGGCACTCCTATAAACATTGATAAAATCCCGTTTCATCCTTATTTTACATGAAAGGATGTTTTTGGAATGCTTCTAGTAATATTGCTATTTACAACAATTGTACTTATTTCCCCTTACAAACTATCAGACCCTGAAAACTTTATCCCTGCAAATCCCTTAGTAACGCCTCCACACATTCAACCAGAATGATACTTTTTATTCGCATACGCTATTCTTCGGTCTATCCCTAATAAGCTAGGGGGAGTAATCGCTCTATTTATATCCATTGTAATTTTAATTAGATTGCCTGTATCTATAAAATCCAAATTTAACCCAACACATATATATCCTCTAAACAAAATTTTGTTTTGATTATTTATCAATACATTTTTACTATTAACACATTTAGGGGCATGCCCTGTAGAAGAGCCCTACGTGTTTATTAGCCAAATACTCACTGTATTATACTTCTCATATTTTGCACTAGTGCCTATAATTTCATACAAAAACTGTCTACTTAACTAAGCTTAAGTATTTACTTTGAAAGTAAAAAATAGAATTTTCTAGTAGTCTGTCAAATAATGATACATTAACTATAAAATAAAAATGAATATAAAGAGACTATAATAATGAGTAAAAAAATACTATAAGGCAAAATAACCTTTCAAGCAAGTATTATTAAATTGTCATATCGAAAACGAGCTAAAGTACCCCGAACTCAAAGATAAAAAACAACAACAGCTATCAATTTTCAACAAAAAAAGCCCACTCCTCCTATAAATATCATAGAAGTAAGTATTCTTATAAAAATAATATTTCCGTACTCAGCTATGAATAGAATTGCAAATCCGCCCCCACCATACTCCACATTAAACCCTGAAACAAGCTCTGACTCCCCTTCTGCAAAATCAAAAGGTGTCCGATTTGTCTCTGCCAATACAGTGACTAACCAAAGTATAAACAGGTTTCATAACCCAAAAATAAAAGGGTAATAACTCTGAATCAATTCTAATCTCTTTAAATTATAACTACCAGAAAATATTAAAACACCCAAAAGAATAAAACTAAACCCAACTTCGTAAGAAATAGTCTGAGCCACCCCTCGATAAGCCCCCAACAGAGCATACTTTGAATTAGAAGACCAACCACCTCCTAAAATTACATAAATACCTAAACTTGACACAACTAAAACAAACAAAAGTTCATAACTAAGACCAATTCCAGACTCCCAAGGAAATACAAGCCAAAATAAAAGTATTAAACCTAAAGATAAAACAGGTACCAAATAGTAAATAGCATAGTTATACCAAATTAAAAAATTATTTTCTTTAGTAAAAAGCTTTACAGCATCAGCAAAAGGCTGTAACACTCCTATATAGCCTACTTTATTAGGGCCTTTACGGATTTGGATATAACCTAACACCTTACGCTCTAATAAGGTCACAAAAGCAACGCTCACTAAAACACATAAAACTAAAATTAGGTAAAAAATAAAATCCACTATTAATAACTCAAAGAGTTTATGAGGAGCTTAAATCCACCGCACTAATCTGCCACATTAATACCACTAACTGGCTACCTCTAACCATATTCAAATTCTAAATTTGATACAATAACTCTGCCTAGTTAGTACATTAATTTTTTATTCAAATTTTATGTAAAAATTACGATAAGCTGGTCCTTTCGTACTAAGCCTAATTTCATAAAAAAGTAGATAGAAACTAACCTGGCTTACGCCGGTCTGAACTCAAATCATGTAGTGATTTAATAGATGAGCAATCTACCTTTACCAACTTCTGCGCTAGTAAGGTCCACTAATTCAACATCGAGGTCGCAAACTATTTTACCAATATGAACTATCCAAAATAATAACGCTGTTATCCCTAGAGTACCTTATTCATTTAATCGGCTATGCCGGATCTAATAAAAGATTCATAATCTTTTACTGTCGCCCCAACCAAAATATGGCTTTAAACCAAAGAATTTTTATTTTGTTATATCAAAACTACATTTAAGGTTCATAGGGTCTTCTTGTCCCACTTAATTATTTAAGCCTTTTCACTTAAAAATCAAATTCTAATATTTTTATAAGACAGCCCCTCCCCGTATCTCCATTCTCTTAGCACCCATTTAAAGCCTTATTTCAATACCTTCGCATAGTCAAAATACCACGGCAATTTAATTTTCATTGAGCAGAATTTATTTTTAATTAAAACTAAAAACAATGTTTTTGATAAACAGTCGGGAAAATTATTTGCCGAATTCTTAAATAAAAACAAAATTTAACCCCAAAACATTATTTATACTAATAGTATCATTCTTTTTAAAATTTTTAATTAAATTAAATATATTTCTAAATAAGATTTAAACAAAAATAAATTGCTTTATTACAAACCTAGCTAACTTTAAGCCTCAAATTTCATAACATATATAAATTATACTAATTAAAGTAGCTTATCCCACCTTAATGCCTCCTTTTTCTATGATAAAATACCTTTATAAAGAAGGTATGTTTAATACTATTTTAATAACCAGATATCCCATATTTTGATTAAAATTTCATTTCTACAATAATATTAATTTTTTTAATTCCACAAAAAATTTCTAAATAAAGTAGATCAATATGCCTCGGGAATTGTCTATAAAGAAATACTATCGAAACCCCCTTATGCAAAAGGTAAAACACCTGCTTTTTTCTTAAGTTATTTTCAAATATTTCAAATTTCCTTTTCAGTACTTAATACTAATATAAAAAATTAAATATGCTTGTTTATAAAATTTACCTTTATAAAATAAAATCCTTTAAAATAAACTAATAATACGTAGTAATATATTCTAATAGAGATAGCTAATAGCAAAGTTTCATTGTAAATGAAACATCGACAAATTTGATTTTATCTCTTAAAAACACCTTCCGGTACTTTTACTTTGTTACGACTTATCTCAACATTAAATGAGAGCGACGGGCGATATGTGCATATTTTAGAGCTAAATTCAACTCAAGATTAAATCATAAACTTACTATTAAATCTTTCTTACTAAATAGGCTTAACTACCTAACTTGTTAAATTTTAATTAATATAATTCACCTCAAACCTAAACATAAGCTGCACCTTGACCTAACGTACTTAACTGTATAAGCCTCTATGATAATCATAAAATATCGTATTAAGATAGCGGTATACAAACTGAACTTGCAAATCTAGGTAGCACACTGGCGTTGTATCCTTTATAGGGCAAATTCCTCTAAATAGATTAAAATACCGCCAAACTCTTTTAGTTTCATGCCTAACACATACTACCAATCTATGTTAATATAATAGGGTATCTAATCCTAGTCATTTATATAATTATACAAATGCTAAATAATTAATTCATAAAATTTAAAATTTAACCTTACAATTTTATAAAATAAAATAAAATAAATAATATTTATAAAGTTTATATTTATTGGGCCGTCCTGTATAACCGCGGCGGCTGGCACAGGATTCGCCCGACCCACCAATGCACACCTTAATTTATAACATAAATATAAAAATATTATCTTCTATAAGCTAATAATATAGTTTGAACATAAAGAATAGGCATAATACAAATATTTAACGATAGTTAAATTATCTCTAACGGATTCTTTTTTTTTCTCTTTTAAGAATCCGTTAAGAGAATAGTAAACTTTACCCCTATTTATCTATTTTCTATTTAATAAAAAAAATGTAAATGTTTAATATAATTAGATTACAGTTTCATACTCGTTTATGAAAACTGACTATTCCTCACGGTTTGCATTACACAAGTGATTCTTTGGGGGTAAACCAATGGATGAGTAAAGCAACTGGGCCGTACTTTACATCACTTCTCATTTATGATTAATAGTTGCGCGTAATACCCGTTATAATGGAAATTATACAAGATTATCTAACTAAATAACTTTTAAAGTTGTTTTAACAAATATATTTTTGTTAAATGTTTTTAATAAAGTGCCTGATAAAAAGGACTATCTTGATAGGATAGATTATGTAGACTCTACCTTTATTAAATTAACTCTGGTATAAATACCTCCTTCAATATCAAAAATTGATGTGCCAATACACCTAAAATTATTATAATTTTCAGCTAAAGTATAAAGTAAGCTAAATTTAAGCTAGTGGGTTCATACCCCAAATATGATAAATATCCTTTATAAATCTTATATAGCATAAACATTTTATTTTTCTTAATTCTCTTTTTATCAACAGCTATCGCTATTTCAGCAGAAAGCTGATTTCAACTATGAGCAGCATTAGAAGTTAATATAATAGCATTTATCCCTCTTATATTTAATAAAAACAATTTATCTATTAATAGAATAATAAAATACTTTATTGTACAGGCTTTTGCAAGATCCATTTTTATCTTTGGAATAATGACCTCACAAACTTTTATTTGAGACACCTTATACTCTAATTTAACAACTATTGCTATAGCCATTAAGCTCGGCCTATTCCCTGTTTATTTTTGATTTCCCCAAGTTAGTGAAGGGCTAAGATGAATAAGATTTACCACTTTAGCTACCTGACAAAAAATTATCCCTCTTTATGTGCTATCCTCAAGTAAATCTTCTATTTTATTCCTAGTTATTAGAGCCTCAGCCCTCATCGGGGCTGTAATAATGGTTAATCAAAGAAGATTACGAAAATTATTTGCATATTCTTCTTTAACTCACATATCTTGAATAGGAGTAAGAATAGTAAATGCTAGTAGAAGATGAGTTAACTACCTCATTATTTACATGCTTATAATAATTTCATTATATTTTATTTTTAAAAAAATAAATTCTAGAACCATTGATAGCATAAAATTATTTTTTGATAAAATACAATGTCTAGCAATCCTAATTACAATAATATCATTAGGGGGTCTCCCTCCATTTTTAGGATTTTTACCAAAATGAATAATTATTATAAATGCCCCAACTAGAAGAGTATTTATTTTATTTACTCTAATTATTTCATCTTTAATAAGAATTTTTATTTACTTACGAATTATGTACCCCATTTTATTTAGAAAACCTCTAAAATCAAAAAAAATAAATTCTTTTAATAGTTTTATACCAATAAGATTAAATTCTTTAATATTAATCCCCATAATACCTTTTATTTTTTTTTAAGATTTTAAGTTAATAAAACTATTTACCTTCAAAGTAAAAAATAAATTTTTATTTAAGTCTTAGCCTAAAGCATCTTTAAACTTGCAATTTAATAATTTTTCTTAATATATAAGACTTGGTAAAGGGGAAACCCGTAAATAAATTTACAATTTATCGCTTGTTACTCAGCCACTTTACCGCGATGATTATTTTCTACAAATCATAAGGACATTGGAACTATATATTTAATTTTTGCAGCCTGAGCTGGTATACTAGGAACAGCATTAAGTATGATTATCCGAGCTGAACTAGGCCAACCAGGATCCCTAATTGGAGACGACCAAATTTACAATGTAGTTGTCACTGCCCATGCTTTTATCATAATTTTTTTTATAGTCATACCAGCACTTATTGGAGGATTTGGAAACTGGTTAGTCCCTTTAATAGTATCAGCCCCTGATATAGCTTTCCCTCGAATAAATAATATAAGTTTTTGGCTATTACCCCCATCTTTATTACTTCTTTTAAGATCGTCCATAGTTGAGTCAGGAGCAGGAACTGGATGAACAGTATACCCCCCACTAGCAGGGAACTTATCTCATAGAGGAAGAGCTGTTGACTTAGCTATTTTCTCTCTTCACCTAGCAGGAATTTCTTCAATTTTAGGATCAATTAACTTTATTACCACTATTATAAATATACGACCTAAAGAAATGTCAATAGAACGAATACCCTTATTTGTATGGTCTGTTTTTATTACAACAATTCTTTTACTTTTATCCCTACCTGTCTTAGCAGGAGCTATTACCATACTTTTAACAGATCGAAACTTTAACACTTCTTTTTTTGACCCTAGAGGAGGTGGAGACCCTATTTTATATCAACACTTATTTTGATTTTTTGGCCATCCTGAGGTTTATATTTTGATTCTACCAGGGTTTGGAATAATTTCTCATATTATTTGTTATCAAACTGGCAAAAAAGAACCCTTCGGGACACTAGGAAT
>NZ_STGI01000027.1:1211-1612 GCF_004804275.1 Herbaspirillum sp. ST 5-3 | reverse complement strand
TGTATGAGCACATCACATATTTACAGTAGGAATAGATGTAGACACCCGAGCCTACTTTACTGCAGCCACTATAATTATTGCAGTCCCCACAGGGATTAAAATTTTTTCATGATTAGCAACCTTACATGGAACACATGTTAAATATGATGCCCCAATGCTCTGGTCTTTGGGATTTGTCTTTCTATTTACCATAGGAGGAATTACAGGAGTAATCCTGGCTAATTCTTCAATTGACATCGTACTACATGATACATACTACGTTGTAGCACATTTTCATTATGTTTTATCTATAGGAGCTGTTTTTGCCATTTTAGCCGGAATTACACACTGATTTCCATTATTCTTTGGATTGGGATTTAATAACAATTTTTTAAAAGCCCATTTATTCACAATATTTTTAG
>NZ_STGI01000027.1:0-1149 GCF_004804275.1 Herbaspirillum sp. ST 5-3 | reverse complement strand
TAGGGCTTAGAGGAATACCACGACGATATTCAGACTACCCTGACTTTCTTACAAAATGAAACATTGTTTCTTCCATTGGAAGAATTATCTCCATAGTAAGTGTAATAATATTTATTTTTATCTTATGAGAAGCAATAATAAGAAAACGTATAATTGTGAGTACCCATTACGTTAACACAGCTATTGAATGACAACTAAACTTACCCCCTGCTGAACATACTTTCAACCAAATCAATATTTTAATTAAATAGTTAATGATAACCTGATCTACTATTATATTCCCAAATGCAAATTCCCCCATTATAGAACAAATAATCTTTTTCCATGACCACTCAATAATTATTTTAGTATTAATTACTATTTTAATTACCTATATAATAATTAATATTACATGCAACAAATTCACAAATCGGTATCTACTTGAAGGACAAGACATCGAAACTATTTGAACCATTTTACCTGCAATCATACTAATCTTTATTGCTCTTCCTAGTCTTCGGCTTCTATACCTTATAGAAGAATCGTTTGAGCCCTCAATAACAATTAAAGCAATTGGACATCAATGGTATTGATCATACGAATATGCAGACTTTGACTTAAATTTTGACTCTTTTATAATTCCTCTAAGAGAAATAGATCTAAACTACTTTCGTCTTTTAGACGTTGACAATCGACTTGTTATCCCCTTCAATGTAAATACCCGAATACTTATTACATCTGCAGATGTAATTCATGCTTGAACAGTACCCTCTTTAGGAGTAAAGGTAGATGCAGTCCCAGGTCGACTAAACCAGATCTCCACTATTGCCAATCGACCTGGCTTATTTTACGGGCAATGCTCTGAAATTTGTGGAGCTAACCATAGCTTTATACCCATTGCCTTAGAAGTAACTTCAGTTAATAACTTCATCAACTGAGTTAAAAACATAGCTTCATTGAATGGCTGAAATGAAAGCAATGGTCTCTTAAACCATTTTATAGTAATCGTATACTTTCAATGAAGAGAAATTAGTTAAAAAATAACATAGAAATGTCATTTCTAAATTACTAAATAAGTATTTTTCAATGCCTCAAATAGCACCAATAAATTGACTTTTTATTTCGCCTTTTTCCATATTTATTTGTCTCCTCACATTAACTATTATTTAT
>NZ_STGI01000026.1 GCF_004804275.1 Herbaspirillum sp. ST 5-3 | reverse complement strand
TAAGTTCGCAATCTCTATTCTGTTTGGATCATGCGGTTTTTACTTGGCAAACGGCGGCGTCCATGTAAGGCTCTTAGCCGATATGCTCAGCTACGCGGCTTGAATGGATATACTCGAGCTGAGCGGTGCTCTACAGCTGCTCATCGCTCGGCTTCCAAGCGGCCCTCCAGGATTACGCAATTGCAATCTTCCCGTCATGCTTCTGACAGCGGTGTTCTCATATCATGACCCTGCAGTTTGTGAAAGTCACACAGGAGAATGATCATGTTGAAGAAAATTGCCGTCGCTATCGCAGGTGGCGTAGTTGCCGTGTCCGCTTTTGCCTGGGACGACGGTGGTATCGAGAAATCGATCGAGCTTAAAGACGGTTCCACGGTTCACGTCTTCAAGGACGGGAAAATGGGGATGGAAAACCCGTATGGTCTTGTCACGAGCATGGATGAAGGGCAGACCATGGTGACGAAGGACGGACAGACGATCGTCATGAAAGGCAATGAAACGGCGCGGCTCAATATCGTGCTGTACCGTCAGTATCGCGGGAGCTAAACGGTCTTCCACACAGCATTGATCGATGAAGACGACGGATGCGTGTACACGATGCGCGCTTCGTTGAACAATTGGGGCGTGCCGCGGCATGCCCCCAATTTTTCGTCGAATGACGAATTGCTGTTGAAATTGTTCTGCATCAGGCGCCTTCTGGTGGCGCAAGTATCACGCGGGCAGCCTTCCAATCGGATGATCGAGGCCGACCGAAATGACATTCTGGCGCTATCGAAAATGCAGGTGGATTGCTCCGATGCGGCAGCGTTAATCCAACTGACGCATTGTCTGTCTCTTTGACGGAGCGGCGATGCATGCCGGTTGTCGGGCCGAAGCCACATACTGCACGGCGGTCAACCAGCCCTCCAGGATTACGCAATTGCAATCTTCCCGTCATGCTTCAGACAGCGGTGTTTTCATATCATGACCCTGCAGTTTGTGAAACTCACACAGGAGAATGATCATGTTGAAGAAAATTGCTGTCGTTATTGCAGGTGGCGTTGTTGCCGTGTCGGCTTTTGCCTGGGACGACGGTGGTATCGAGAAATCGATCGAGCTTAAAGACGGTTCCACGGTTCACGTCTTCAAGGACGGGAAAATGGGGATGGAGAACCGGTACGGTTATGTCACGAGCATGGATGATGGCCACGTCATGGAAGCCAAGGATGGGCAGAAGATCGCGATGAAGGGTAATGAAACTGCGCGCCTCGATGCGGTGTTATACCGG
Organism: Herbaspirillum sp. ST 5-3; assembly: GCF_004804275.1. Classification (GTDB taxonomy): domain Bacteria; phylum Pseudomonadota; class Gammaproteobacteria; order Burkholderiales; family Burkholderiaceae_D; genus Noviherbaspirillum. The sequence continues at coordinate 11,015 of NZ_STGI01000026.1, read as the reverse complement.
CAGTATCGCGGACAGTAACAGAACGCTTGATCGATTTTGACGAATCAGAATCGCGATATGCGTGCACCGTAATGCGCGTATGTAGATAGATCGGGCGCCTCACGAGGCGTCCGATCTATCTTTTTGTCGAGACAGGCGAATGACAGGGTGTGCCAGTTAGAAAACTGCCACAGGCGCAGCCGTCGTCAGATTGCGCTTAGAAGGTGTGATTCATCCCCATGGAAATCCCGGTCTGACTTAACAGGCCGTTAGCAGCGCCGGCCGGGATACCAATTGGGCTGGCGGTGTATTGGTTGCTGAATGCACTGGTAAATTTGGCCCTGTCGACTTCAAGATAGAGGTCCGTGCGCTTGGAGAGTGCGTACGAGCCGGCAACGATGAACAAGTCTCGCTTGCCGTCCACGCCGGCCGTGGTGGTGTTCTTGGTGCGGTAGAAGCCGCCGGTCAGTTTCAGTGCCGGCGTGAAGTTATAGCTTCCCCCCAGCCAGAGATTCCTGATCTTTGCCTTGGCCGATCCAACATCTTGTTGTTCATCGATATACCCGAGCGCGACGCGATAAGGGCCGGTTGCGTAAGCTCCGCCGATCAGCCACTGGTCATTATTCTCGTAGGTTGCACCGACCAATGGCTTTCTTCGCGTGAACGCGCCGCCGACCGCAATGCCGCCGCTTTCATAATGCAAGCCGGCGGCTTGCGAAGAGCCATTGCCGACGCTTCCGGGATTCTCGCCGAGTGCATATTCGACGCGCGCAGTCAAAGGCCCGAAATTTTTGATGTACTGGATATCGTTGTTGAATCGCCCGCCTGATGCAGGATCGGCCGAGGCGGCAAACGCGAGCGGTACGATAGTCGGAAACTTGTACAGAAACGGATCGTAACTGCCCAGCTGCTTGAGTGCGATGCTGTACTGGCGACCGAGGTCGAGTTCGCCCAATGATCCCGTCAGTCCGACAAATGCCTGCCGGCTGAACAGGGTGGGGGTGGCGCCGGTAAAGGCACCCCTACCCAGGATGAAGCCGGACTCCAGCACGAAGTGTGCATTCATGCCGCCACCCAAGTCTTCGACTCCCTTGAAGCCGAGACGATTGGAGTTCGAAATGCCGGACGAGATGATCCCGTTGGACATGCCAAGCACGCTGTCTCCGGTAGCGTTGGCATTGGTGAGATGGCGAATGCCGCCATCCAGCGAACCGTAGACGGTGACGCTGGATTGTGCTTGTGCTGCACCAGCGAGCACGCCGAGTACGGTTAATGCGAGGAGCGATTTTTTCATTTATTCACCTCAAAGAAAGCGTTATTCAAAGTCCGCTTGTACGGACGGTTTGAAGGTAAGTGCTTTCTTTTTACTTATGGTCATTTCAGTTCTCCACGGAAAAATAGTGTGGACGAGTTGGAGCGGGATGAAAAAAGCGTTGCATGTTGGCAACGATATGGACTGGGTTGTAATTTCGCTGAAGGGAGCTCTGCCGGAAACCTTACATAGAGAGAACAAAACTGTAATCATGGCGTCACGCCGCTGTCATTTGCGACTACCTACACTCGATATGCGCCTGATCTGGGTTGCGAATCGAATTAACAAAATGCGCCATGCATCATTCGGCGAGATTTTCATGGGTGTTGAACAGATGGCTAGTCGCGCAGACATTTCCTTGCTTCGATCCGCCAGAGCCGGTCAAGTAGACGCGCAGGTTGCGCTTGGAAGACGGTATTTGGCAGGTGGTGCCGGACTGCCGCAAAGTGTCGAAACCGGCTTGTACTGGTTGTCGCGTGCGGCGCGCCAAGGCGCGGCACAAGCATGGATTCTGATCGGCACGCATGTCCCGTTTGATGTAGCACTGCGTGCGTCAGAGCGGACCGAGTTGTATGCGTGGTATGAACGAGCATTCGACGACGGCCTGGTTCAGGCGGGCCTGGCGCTGGCCAAACTCGTGTTTGTGGTTGATGGCGGGCTCCACGAAGCACCGCTGCGACGCAAGGCGTGGCAAGCTCTGGAAAGGGCAGCCGAAGCAGATATCGCGGAAGCGCAGTGGCTCTTGGTACAGCTGATCGAGAAGAAAGCAGCAGCTGCCAGCACTGGTTGCGCAGCGAATCGCAACGATCGTGAGCCCCATTCGTGGAAACAGCAGTGCCTTCAATGGGCCCGTCGTGCGGCAAACAACGGTATAGTGCCGGCGCAGCGCTGGCTCGCCGATTATGCGTGGGAAGTGGCGGATGACACGGAGTTCCTGCATTGGGCATTGCCGATAGCGCAAGCGCTTGCCGGGGATTTGGCATGCTCGTCAACCACCGGATATCGTCTGGATGATGCGGACAGGCGCTTGCTTTCGCAGTGTGCGCAAGCGCTCTTTCGCAATGGCGAATGCGGCGGAAACACTATTGAAAGGCTGGCGGAGCCGGCAGCGGGCGCTGGCGACAAGCACGCACAGCTCTGTCTCGGCTTATGGTTTTCCAAGATGGATAAACTGGGCAAGCGCGTCAGCCGAATTTCACGGCAGGTCAACTATCGGATGGCCATCAAGTGGCTCATGATGGCCGGACAGCAAGGCTTAGCCGACGCATGGTACGTCATATCGCGGATTTATCTGAAGGCGGAGTTTGCACAGCGCAGCATCGCGGAAGCGGAGCGGTTCCTGAAGTACGCTGCACAGGCCGGGCATTGCGGCGCCCAATTGGAATTGGGGAAACGGCTCTGGCGAAAACGACGCATCGACGCATCAAATGACGTTGATGCCGCATATTGGCTGCATCGGGCAAGTGCACAGGGATGCGACGAAGCGAATCAACTTCTGCGGAAAATCGCATCGCCTGCAGTTCCTGCTGTGTGGGCGCAGGCGATACTTAATGAACATCGAGACCTGGATGATCCTCTTCTGGCAGCTCGCATCAAACTGGCGGCCCGTTTCGGATTGTCGAAGCACGAAGCCTTGTTGCTGAACCTGGACGATGCCGACTGCGGACACTGCATGCTGGTCGATATACGGGACTATGACATCCGTGCCAGGCGGCGGTTGATCATCATTCAGACGAGCGACGAGCGACGTGAGCTCGATGGTATCAAGCGAGTTTTTGAGCGAGCGACGATCGGGAAAATCGAACACGAAGGCAGCTATCGCCAACGCTTGTATCGCCTCGATGCCCTAATGATAAGGCGACCATTGAACGCTTTTCAGCACACTTCAGACGATGCTGCTACAGGTGGCTGGCGAGGCGAGAGCGTGGCGCATCGCGCCTGAATCCGTTCTCGGCCTTGCTATTCCGATGTAATGTTCTACGTGCGATATCGGGCAAGCGATTCACCGAAGACACCGGCTACGCATGCGAAAGGCAGATATGGTGCCCCCGTTGCCGCAACTTCAGGAGAAATGGAATGGACGCCTCCCCCGCAAGGGCAACGATGAAACCGGTCGGAGGTAGATAGGGAAGAAGGGGTTCGGGCATCCCGACTCTTGCGGGTGGCAATTCCGTCGATCCCCGCAGTCGGGCAGAGCTTGGGAAATTCCCGAATACGTACGCAGCAGAGATGGCCAACACAATCAACCTGGAATATGCGACAGGCTGATTCGGTGCGTTGGCGTTGCCGGTCACCGTCCAAGGTAAGGAGCAAGGCATGGAAAACATGGCGAATGGCATTGCAGCATCCTCTGCTCCGCGCGTGGATAGCCCGCAAGGCGTTCATTCACCGACACAAATTAGTTCGTCCGGGTCGGAACCTTTTTCGGTCGCGATGCAATCCGCACTGTCCCGACGCGCCGTCACCGCCCCTTTGACTTCACCCAAGCACATACCGATTGCAGGGCAACATGCCAAAATGGATGGCCACGGTTTTCATGAACGGGCGCTCAACGTGCAGGCATACCGGCTTCAAGTCATCGCCTCGAACATCGCAAATGCCGATACGCCCGGCTATAAGGCAATCGACATCGACTACCGCGAGGCACTACTCCAGGGTAAGGGTGAACCGGCGGCCTCGCCCATTCCCCTGAAATACCACCAACCCGCGCAAGGCAGCGTCGACGGCAATACGGTAGACCTGGATGCGGAGCGCGCGAAATTCACCGAGAGCATAATCAGGTACCAATTTAGCCTCGACCGGGTAAGCGGCCACTACAAGATGATGTCGGAATTGTTCAGCAGCCTGAAGGGCTGAGCAACACCAGCGCCAGTTTTATTATCGACCGCTTATATTGGTCGGTCTGCGAACAAGCAGAATTTCACGAAATCGCGCTCACTCCTGCACGACGCAAGATGGATTGGGCAATCAAGGATCGAACCGGCGGCGCTCTGGATGGCGGTGCGCGGCAAACATGACGACGATGACTGAGGCGACGATTACCCAGTCTATGGCTGCCGCACAGAGCGCGATGGCGGCGCTCGGCATCGATCTAAGCGTCATGCCGATGATGGACGTTCTTCACTTCGGCAATGACGCCATAACCCTGCCCATGCAGGCCAACATGACGGCTACGCACGCGAAAGGCAGATATGGTAATCCCCCGCTGCCGCAACTTTGTCTTGCCGTGAAATCCTGGTCGTGAAGCTTACGCAATTGCAATCTTCCCGTCATGCTTCTGACGGCGGTGTTTTCATATCATGACCCTGCAGTTTGTGAAACTCACACAGGAGAATGATCATGTTGAAGAAAATTGCTGTCGTTATTGCAGGTGGCGTTGTTGCCGTGTCGGCTTTTGCCTGGGACGACGGTGGCATCGAGAAATCGATCGAGCTTAAAGACGGTTCCACGGTTCACGTCTTCAAGGACGGGAAAATGGGGATGGAAAACCCGTATGGTCTTGTTACGAGCATGGATGAAGGGCATACCATGGTGACGAAGGACGGAAAGACGATTGTCATGAAAGGCAATGAAACGGCGCGGCTCTCTCTCGCGCTGCGTCCCGAATATCGAGGCGGGTAGTAAGTCGCCGCGCGCGCTGGCTGGTCGACGCGATCATTTTCGATTGAGTCAATACGCTGGCGCGTGCGCACCGTATGAAAACGCCGGTTCGACGCGGTATAGTATCTGCCATGCTTCGAACCGCTGAGCCTCCTGTCTTTTGTCGAGCCAGGAGGCGTTCGTTCATTGGTAGCATTGACCTTTGCCCTGGCAGGTGTGACAGCTCATCCGTTAAATTTTTCCGATGATCATTGGGAGCGTACATGTCCGATCGTTCCGATTCCCGCTACGTGGCTGCCCTGCGATTCCGGTGGCTTACTCCGGCCTATGATGTGGTGGTGGGGGCGACTACGCGCGAGCGGACGTTTAAGCACGCGCTGATCGATCAGGCTGAACTGAGGCCGGGGCAGCGGGTTCTCGATTTAGCATGCGGAACCGGAACCCTGGCATTATGGATCAAGCAACGCCATCCAAACGTGAGCGTGACCGGATTGGATGGAGATCCGCAAATATTGGAGATTGCCGCGCGTAAGGCGAGACGGCAGGGCGTTTCAATCCGTCTTGACCAAGGATTCTCCTTCGATATGCCATATGCCGACGCGTCATTCGACTGTGCTTTTTCCAGTCTGTTCTTTCATCATCTATCGTGGCACGACAAGTTGCGCTCCGCCGACGAGCTCTATCGCGTATTGCGGGGCGGCGGCGAATTGCATGTCGCGGATTGGGGACGACCTTCTGGAAGAATAATGCGCACGGCATTTTTCGCGATCCAATTGCTGGATGGTTTTCGGAATACACAGGACAATGTCGAAGGAAAGCTGGTCGACGTGTTCAGGCACGCTGGATTTTCCGATGTGGCGCAGCGCAGGACGTTTTCGACCGTCTTCGGTACCATAGCGCTTTACCGGGCGGTCAAGCCGTCCAGATGAACGGCGCGCGCGATCTTTTTCAGGATGCTTACATCGTCGCCCAGCGTGCACAGGGCATCGCAATGTTGTCGGAGCATGTCGAACGGGATGTACGCCAGCGGGAAGTCCGCTGCGCCATCGCGGAAAGCGGGTCTGCTCATTTGGGCCATGACCTCGGCTTCGCGCTTGTCGGGCGCCACCAGGAAGAAGTGGCATCCCTGATCCGGCAGCGAGCGGGCAAGGTCTTTCATGCGCAACATGCCGGAATAGATCGACGTGCTTTTTTCGATTTCGAATGCCCCAACGATCCTTGATGAATCCGCGCTCAGCCATAACACATCGATTAGGCTAATGGTGTCCATCACTTCAGCCGGAGCGCCGATATCGGGCAAGCGGGATGTGGTCAGCAAGGAAAACGATTCGCCATGACACGAGCGATGACGGTCATTGCGTGCCACAAAGACCTGGTAATTCAGGGCGCGCCCGATCCGGATCAGCATGTGCTGTACCTGGGTGTGTTCCGATTCCTCGCGCTGCTCGTCAACGACCTGCTGATGACGCTTCTGCGCGAGCTTTTCCGCCTTCTGCTGCAGGTCTTTGAGTGCGTCGTCCGCATTGCCGGCGATGACCGGGCGGCCGCTGCCTAGTTCGAACAGCAGTCCTGCGAATGCACCCAGGTCCTTGGAGAGCAGGTCGCGGTGTTCGGCGTTGACTTGCACGATGGTTTCGCGCATCGCCAAGTAGCTCTGCCAGGAACCCAGCTTTTGCTTGCTACCGAACAGAGCGTTAAATCCGTTGACGATGGCGGTATTGAATGGCGGGATGAGCGTCGGATGAAGAAAGTAGATGATGCTGGCGACGGCCGGACCCAGACCCTTGATATTGGCAGCCGCCAGGCGGCTGATTTCGTCGAGGATCTGGTCTTCCCGCGTCGCGTTCAGGCAGGCCTGCAGAAATGCGCCGAACTTGCGCTTGTTCGCTTCGTCCTCGTAAATGTCAGGAATGCGCAGTTTCGGTTTCCAGTAAAACGGATGGGCGGCGCCTTCGAACACCTGCTTTTGTTCGGTGATGGCCATGAGCACCGGCTCCAGCGGGGATCCGCGAAAATCGGCGCCGAAATCTCCCCGTGCAATCGCGTCCACGGTGTCCTTGACGCCGCGGCGAATGGAGCGGAATGCCTTCATTCGCGCCTCGCCACCGATAAACCAGGTGTTGTACACGGACTCGCTGTCAGCCTTGTAACGCTCGATCAGGCTCGCAGTGATGGAGGGCGGCGATAATAGACGGTCATTGGGCATCGGTTGTACTCATGGATTCGAAGCGTGATGGCGAGTCTATAGCGGCGGGCTGCTGATGGCAATCTGAAGGCAAATGCAAGTACATCGTCACGTCCCCTGCCTGGCGACGAGGTGGTTACTTTGAGAGCCAGAGCTCGCCTTCAGTATTCCGTCCCTTCACAATGCCATTTTTCGATAATTTTGACTCAGGTCAATGGCTACGGAACATGGCGCTTGTTACTGTTGGATCGGTGCGACTCGGATGATCAACTGGCGTTGCAGCGGACCCGACCTGCCGAGGACTGTATCGCATTGGGGCAGTGTTATTGGTCGCAGGATTCAATCGGATAAAAAGGACGTGCCATGCAAACGGAAACCTTGAAAGTAACGGGAATGACGTGCGGCGGCTGCGCCAGCAAAGTGACAAATGCGCTCAAGTCGGTGACCGGCGTATCGGATGTGGACTTGTCGCTGAGCGAAGGCTTGGCCCGCGTGCAGTTCAATGAACACCAGACCAGCCCAGCTGCAGGCCGCTGTTGAACAGGCGGGATATGGTGCGAAACCGGCACAAGGTTGTCACGGGCAGAGCGGCAAGGGGTGCTGCTGCGGCTAAATCGGCGTCGTAGCTGGCTGTTCTTTCGGCTTTCTCGGCGTTTCAATCCCTTCACTCCCGGCTTGGACCGAGTCGGAGAAGTCTCTGTATTATTCAGCGCGAGCATTGCCTATTCTGCGGAAGGAGCTTCGGCGAATGTGTTTTTCTGCTACCGCAAGTTTTGTTGCTGGCGTATCGCTCTCTGCCATCGGGGGCGCGACCTTGAAACGTGCGCGCCGGCGCACCGAGATTCCGTTTGCGCTGATCCCGCTCCTGTTCGGGATTCAACAGATCATCGAAGGATTGCTGTGGCTTTCATTTCGGTATCACGCCCCCGTCCTCAATGCGACGACAACCTACGCGTTTTCGGTGTTCTCGCATACATTGTGGCCGATTTTCGTGCCATTTTCTGTCGGATTGCTGGAGCCCGTCACCTGGCGAAAGAACATCATCTCCGCATTTCAGATTCTCGGACTGGGGATCGGTCTCTATCTGTTGTACTTCATCGTTAAATATCCGGTCACGGCAGTGGCTGAGGAACACATCGTCTACGTGTCGCCGCACTTTTACCAGATACCGGCGATGCTGCTGTACCTGGCGGCGACCTGCGTCGTATCGTTCTTTTCCAGCCACCGCCTGGTCAAGGTATTCGGTGCGCTCGCGCTGGTGCTCTTCTTTGTTGCCTACTGGTTTTACACGGCTGCGCTGTTTTCCGTATGGTGTTTCTTCTCGGCGGTGTTAAGCGCCATTATTTATTTGTATTTCAGGGCCAACGCCATCAGGCGAGCGCAGGTGGCGGGGCACCGATAGCGCTGCGCTCTTCTCTCTGAGAACGGGACGTATGAACGTGCCGTTGATATGCATCGATGCCCCGCGTAAACACTGCTTCCGCGCGGAGGATATGTGCAGGCTATGGGTTAGCGCGCCATCCGCCAACTACCGTCCTGTTGGCGGCAAGCCGTCCCATAGACTTGCTCCCGCTTCCCGCCGACGTTTCCATTGACTGTGAATTCGCGGCAGGGCATGCCCGAGGATTCATAGGTACGTGTCGGAACGACGGCGTATTCGTTGCCGGTGTCCGGATTGCGCCACTGGGATGACACGCCGGTGCGCACGGTTTCCAGGCTGTGCGCCACCTTCAGACGGTCCTGTTCGTCCATCGAACGGCCGACCGCGCCGCCGACCGAGGCGCCCAGAAGTGTGCCGACAATCGTTGCCACGGTCCGGCCTTGTCCGCCGCCTACCTGCGAGCCAAGCGCTCCCCCGAGCGCGCCGCCGATGATCATTCCTGATTGCTCCTGAGTCGGCGGCGCTGCGCATCCGCCAAGGACAACGCTGCAAGCAACCGTTATTGCCGCTATCGCTTTCGTGTTCATCATAACTCCTCCTGTCGTGCGCATCGTTCTTTTGTCCAGACTAACGGACAATGTCTTCTCTTGCTGTCCCATGAGGTGGCAGGTAGAGATCACTCCGGGTCAGCGGTACATCGATTGGGCCTCCATGTCGTTTTGCCGCCAGTATTTGGTAAATGCCGGTTCCTCCCTCCTCGAACTGCAGCGCGCACGCCGTCATGTATAGTCGCCATACGCGGAAGGTCGACTCGGCGACATGGTTGAGCGCTTCCTGACGTCGCGCATCAAGGCGCGCGACCCAGTGTCGCAGCGTCAGTGCATAGTGCAGACGCATTCCTTCGACATCGATGATTTCGAAGGACGCGTGCTCCATGACGCGCTGAATATTGCTGACAGTATCAAGCTCTCCATCGGGGAAGACGTAGCGTTGTATGAACTCGGTGCCGACCGTCTTGCGCCAGCCTTCCCGGTCGTTGGTGATGCCGTGATTGAGAAACAGTCCACCTGGTTTCAACACCCGGTGGACGACCCGAAAATAGGTGGGAAGGTTGCGAAGGCCAACATGCTCGAACATGCCCACGCTGGAAACCTTGTCATAGAGCGGCTCGCTCGGCAGATCCCGGTAGTCGCGCATCTCAACCGAGACACGATCTTCCAGGCCCAGCGCTCGAATTTTTTGTTGCGCATACTCGTATTGTTGTCGACTTAAGGTGATGCCATGGGCGCTTACGCCATAATGCTTCGCTGCCCAGCAGATCAGCGCGCCCCAGCCGCAACCGACATCGAGCAGCCGTTCTCCGGGCTTGAGTCGGAGCTTGCGGAAAATATGATGAAGTTTGTCGGCTTGCGCCTGTTCCAGCGTATTGCTGTCGGCCTCGAAATAGGCGCATGAATAGACCATTTCCTGGTCCAGCCAGAGGCGATAAAAGTCGTTGGACACGTCGTAGTGGAATGCGATGGCATCTCGATTGAACGCGCGCGAGGACTTGCGCTTTAGATGCGATGACAGCTTCCGATGCCAACGTACCTGCCTGCCGCCATCAATGTATGTGCCGCACGTGTCTTTGATAGCTAACGCTGCCGCCAGGATAGAAAGACGCTCCTTCAGGGAAATTTTAAATGACGAGAGATGCTCCTTTTGTGAAAAGAGCGCAAAGAGATCGCCGTCAACATCCACCATCCCGGAAAAGTAGGCCTCGGCCAGTGTAAGCGGATCGCGGTGCAGTATCAGCTCGCGGAATATATCGGCGCTGCGGAAGATGATGGTGGCGACCGCCTGGCCGGTTCCGATCGTGAGTATGTCGCCGTTCCATAGTTGCACACGCAATCCGCCTGTGTAGTTGCGAAAAACATGTTGCAGGACATGTTGAGTACGCCGAGCGGGCGACAGATCAGGAAATCTTGCCGTTTTCATATCCATGAGGTCTCTTTCCGTTGTCTGTGAAGAAACGTGGCACTACGCGGCTGTCATGCGACTTTGAATTCAATATGTTGATGCTGAATGGACGTGATCTTTATTTCTACTATTTCATGGCGGCCGGGGACGCGGGAATGAGCTGAATCAAAATCTTCAGCGTTTTTGCGGGACGATATCTGAGCGGAGCGTGAATCTGCGCCACGGAGTAACAACATCTGGCAGGAGCATCCGGGCGATCGTCACTTTTTTCATGATTCTCGAGGATTGACAAGACCGTATTTGTTTCTGGCAAATGCGCCTAAACATGGATTATGGCAATGTTCCCGGTAGTCGAAATGTTTTATCCTCGAAAAATGAAACGTCTGCTACGCCTTTTTCCGGCAGTTCATGCCTTGATCGCCATTCTGTTGGTGTGTGCAGCCCTCCTTCTTGTTGCCATCGCTGCCCGCGTCGTTATTGCGTCACTCGTCAATGCCTTGAACACCGGCGTCGGCGCGGCTCTAGCCCGGATATTTCATCAACCATATGAACCGGCCGCGCCACGCCTGTGCACGGCGTGATGCTGCGGCAAGAAACGG
>NZ_STGI01000025.1 GCF_004804275.1 Herbaspirillum sp. ST 5-3 | reverse complement strand
GTGGCCTGCCCAGCAGGAATCGAACCTGCGACCCTCAGCTTAGAAGGCTGATTAAAGAATTGAGGATTCATGCGGGTTACCGCCCGGTTTTTGGTCCGCAATTGGGGAATTTTGACTGCCCGCAAAGCCAATGCTGGCGCGGACGTTAACTTTTTTGCGGACCGGAATTTAGTGATTTTTCACCCTTACAGGGAGGATGGAATGCAATACCGAAAGAAGCCGGTTGTAATTGAAGCGCACCAGTGGTTCAAGAACGGCGATCATCCGCTAGACCATGACCCGATTGGCTACGCCAATCCGACATCAACAGATCTTGATCGTTATTGGGATTACAAGCAAACCGAGGGCAAGGTTGTTCGCTACTATCGCCGACCTGACGTGTCCGGGGATAGTCTTTGCGAGCAATGCGGGGAGCCTCACCACGGTCACGGCTGGATTGACACGCTTGAGCAAGGACATCGTGTCTGCCCCGGCGACTTCATTATTACCGGCGTGAAGGGCGAGATGTACCCTTGCAAGCCCGATATTTTCGAGGCAACGTACGAGCCTATCGGCCCCGAAATGCCGGATGTGCCGGATGTGGAGGGGTGATGTCAAGAAAAGAAGATCCGCTGAAAGGCGTCGAGTGGCATCGTGGCGGAAAGCAGGCAATATTACGCACGTATTGCGGCCTGCACAAAGCTGAGCCAAAACTTGGCGAGCACTGGCTTTGGTGCGTCATCCAGCAAGTAGCGGCTGGGAATTGCACGACCGATGAGGCGCTGGCTGAGTATGGCTACTTCTACAAGAAGGAACCCCAATGACCGCCCTCCCCGACTCCCCAAATTGGGGCTGGCAGCAGATCGGCTACACAATAGAGCGATACGGCAGAGACGGCAGGCTGCGTAGGATAATCGACCGGGAAGGTGGCGTTGTGCTGGACAATGCAGGCCACGAGGGTGAATGTGCGTGGCTGAGAGAGCGTGGCATTATTGAGCGTGAGCCGGAACTGTTTTTAACGGAGGAATAATGATTGACGAATTTCACAAACATGAGTTGCTAGATCGCATCCACTGCTTGAACGAGATGTTCGATTCGCTGATTCTTAACCATCCTGCCGCAGTCCTGATGCAAAAAGAACTTGAAAAGGCGGCAGAATCGCTTGGAAAGCTATATCAGAAAGCTGGGATGATTCGCCATGAACTTTGAAAACCTGAAGAAGCGGCTGCGCGAAGATCATCCGCTTGATGCGCCGACAGAGGAAGCCGTAGACGCCATCGAGCAGTTGCAGCGCAACATGCGAGAGACACTTTCTAGGGAGGCGAACGACTATAACGAATTGTTGGCCGAGAAAGAAAGGATTGAGCGCGAACTGGAAGAGGCGCGAAGGGATGCGGAACGGTATCGGTGGCTGCGCAAGAACTGGCATAACATCCAGATCGGCTTTGATGGCCCGAATATTGACTGCTTGAGTCTTGAAACTCGATCGGGCCATGCGCGCGAAATGAAGGACATTGTCGGCTTTAACGAGGCGATAGACGAGGCCCGAGGAGCGATAACGCCGACTCTGATCTGCCCAAGTTGCGGCGTTGATCGATACAAGGAAAAATGCAAGGGCAGCCTTCAAAACTGTCCGATCCAAGCGATTGCACACAACGCCGCCCGCCAGCAGAACAGCTAAAATACCTCGATGAACTGGCACCCCGGCGACAAGGTGACATGGCACTACAGCCCGAGCAAGGGGAAGACGGAGCCGATCCCAGGCATCGTGCTCGCGGTCAAGCCCTGCCGCGTCGCCATTCTCGTTCTAGTGTGCGGAAATCGGGAGCGCCGGCACGTCGATCCCGAGCGGATTTCGCGCAGGACACAGTACGTTAAAGGTCTGGATGATGAGTGATTCCGCCCTAACCCGCCTGCACCATGAAGAACTATGCGTCATCGTCCTGCAAGACGGTCGCCAGTTCGATGCAAAATGGTCGGCGAATAACCGGGGATTCTATTACCGCGATGGCGGGACTCGGTTCATTTCGGCTGCTGAGGTGTATGAGTGGTGGCCGGCGAGCGTGAGGTTTTAGTCTCAATTGAGACTTTCTCGATCCTAAAGTCTATGAACGCTACACCGTATAGACTTCACGCTCTCTCGGCGTTTCCTGCTTGACGCTCTGGAGCCTGTCGCGGATCTCTTGGATAGGTAGCACGCGCCGACCAATCTCCCCGTATGTCTTGGAACGCAACACGACCGTGATTGATTTCCGGTTGCGATAGCCTGAGTCATGCGCCCACTTATCGAGTGCTGCCAAATGGTTGAACGACTCCACAAAAATGCCGGGGTGTTCCTTCATCACCATGCCATGGTGCACATGTCCCACGTCGATATAGTGGTATTCCGTTTCGCCATAATCCTTGCGGAAATCGTTCGTCATCACATGGGCAAGTTGCGCCGGCCTGCACTTGTCCGAGTGGTGCGTCATGACCAATGTATTGCCCATCCGGTACGCGATGAAGACTGAATCGTTGTTCAGGATGTGGACGCGGCCAGTGTGCCCATAGGCGACGCGCAGCAGCTCCGCAGCCCAAATATCATTCGTTCGGCTATGGTTGCCCTGGTTGATGATTACATCGACGTGCCGCGCCTTCTCCAGCGTCTTGTCCACAATGAATCGCAGGACGCGAGAATAGACTTTGATCATCTTCGGAAAGCGCGTATCCACGTCTAGGGAATTCCCTGATGCCTCGGTGGTGGCCGAGAAGTTCTCGGCGTGGGTGAAATCGCCAAGGTCGTTTATCACAGCGCGTTCGCAATTCGGCATTTCGTCAATCAATATGCCGATCGCCGCGCACATTTCGCGCTCTGCAATCTGCAAGTCGAAGTTCTCGCCGATCTCTGACGCGTGGGCTAACATGCCAAGGTGTGCGTCACCGATTTGTATCCATGGGATCACGTCTTTGCTGTAGTCCTTCGGGCCGTCGCTGACCTCGATTCGCGGAACGCCTTCGATAAACGATTGAACAGTCTCACGCATGATTTCCGCCATGCGCTCCGGATCGATCGCGCTTTTCACCCACTGAGCGCGAGGCTTCCCGGCTTCGTCGTAGTACGTCGAAACGCCCTTGACTAAGTAGCCATCAGGTACAGTGCGAGTCATGTCGTGCGCCGGGGCATAGCCTTGCCTTGCTGCTTTCTTCCGCAGCACCGCAATTGACTCATTGACGGCATTCTTTGCGACGCCTAGCGCCCTTGCTGCTGCCGCTCCGGAGCCGTGCTTATTGACTGCATCGACGTATTGCGCCTGCCGGTCTGTTGCCCACTCTTTCAGCTTCGGATCGATAATCATGCGTTCACCTTGCGCTTGAACTCCCCGCAAACATCATCATCAAAATGAGGCGGATAACACATGCTCACGCCATCGTTACCAGCGACAAATTGACGCGGATGCGCCTTGCAGACCTTCTCGCCATCATCAAGGCCGAAGTGCTTGCAGTTGGCGCAGCGTTCGGACTCGTCGATCTGGATAGTCGCCTTCTTTCGAGTTGCCATGCTCACCCCTATTTAGGCCACGCATCCATCAGTGTTTGTCGGTCGCTTTCAAGTCGATCAGCCGTTTCCGCCATGCCTCGATAGTCTTGCTGGCACTCGTCAAGTACCCTTGCGAGGGTATCGGCTCGCTGACGGACGGCATCGACGGCAAGGCTGGGCAATTGCTCGCGGATTGAGGCGAGTTCGTCGCGCAGGCTGTCAGCAGACTTGCGAGCGCGGTCAGCATCAGTACGGATAGCAGTTTCACGTTTCGTTGCTTCATTGCGCGCTTCCTCCAGTTGTTTGGACATGGCCCGTTCTTTGAGCCGGTATGATTCGTTAATGGCTGCGGTAGCATCTGCTTGCGCCATCTTGTCAGCCTGCCATTCAACGCGTACAGCATCCCCGCCCATGACGTAGGCTTTCCAGTGACTACCAGCCAGCAGGACGGCGACAACTGCGGCAATGGCTAATCTGAGGTACATGGCTAGACTCCCGCGATCTTGAATGCCGCCTCTGCAATCTCTTTTGCCGGATCGCTGCCGATCTGGCCTCTGACCGGAGTGAGCAGGAAGTCGGTGAATGTAGCGAAGGCGATCAGAGGGAAGGTGATTGGCAGGGTGATGAGGAAACGGGTTAGCGGGTTCATATCAGACCTTTCAGACACAATTCACGCTCTGCCGCCCTGCGACGCTCAAGACCTCTGTAACGCTTCCCGCCTGCATAGATCCATTTCGGGAACTCGTTGCACGCGCCGCGATGGTCACCGGCATTCAGCTTGCGGAGCATCGTGGACTTACAGAACGCGGAGACGCCTACGTTGTAAGCAAATGATGTGTAGGCTTCGTATTCGGACTGGCTGATTTCGACTGTCACGCACTGGAGAACGCCGGAGCCATGCTTGACGATGGCCTTCTGTTTCAGCGCGTCGCACTCAGCATCGGTATAAACCTTTCCGGCGATGACTTCAGGCCCGGTTATTCCGTCGCAGACCGTGGCTACGTGGTTCACGTCTTGGTAAACCACATACTCACGACCCTCGCGGAGTCCGACGAAGGTCAATAGGCCCGCAGTAGCGAGCGCAATGGCCTTGTTACGCGGATTCATGGCCTTCTCGCATCATGCGCAAACGCTCTTCGCTCTCTCGCTGCTCGCGCCGGTCTTTGCGGTACATATAAACTGCGTTGCCTGCAAACGTCAGCAACGCCGTCACAATACCGACGATGACGCCGATCTCGGTTAATGTGAGTGATGAAGCAACGGATACTGCCGCCCCTGCGTAGCTGGTGACTTCTGGCCCGGTATGTCTGCTCATGTCATGTCCTGTTCATGGCAATAAAAAACCGCCTTTCGGCGGCTCGTTGATGAAAATTTGTTGTTACGCTTTACTGATCGAGAAGACGAACGGGACTCGCCACTCCGGTCCCCACGGCTGCGTTTTCCATGTGCCGGTCGCGGTGTCGAACATATTCCATGCTTTCCAGCCGAGTTTCAGTCGAATACCGAAGCGGATCATGTAGATGTTGAAATGGCCGTCAATGCTGCGTGCTTTGAATAATGTCTCGCCGCCTTCTGAGCGATATTCCTGCACAGCCCACTTAGCGGGATCGAACGGAATTCCCAAGGCCCAATAGCTGAACCCGTAACTGTGATTACGATTCAGCCAGCGCACGCGGCCCCAATAGCCAGCATTCCACCCAAGCTCTCTGTTGCCGGTGTCCAAATCAGCATCGAAGGTGTCGAACCACGCCAGCCAGCGCGGCAAGTGCGCGTCCTTCGTCGCAAAGAGCGGCGCCCACCAGTTGATGAGCGTGAGGGCGATTAGTGACGACAGAAGATCAGCGATCGCGAGAAACGGGTAGGCAAGTTTCCACATAGTAGTCATGGCAAGTGTTGTTGATGGAGCGCAATTGGCAGCATGAGCGCGTGCAAAGCTAAAACCGCCCGAAGGCGGTCTGTAAGCTTGGTTGTGTATAATGAAATTTTGGCCAATTTGGAGCCGGGCGATCAATGCACTACGACCCAATCATGCTGGGGGCTTTTTTGGCGATGCTGATCAATGCTTGGCTTTGGTCGCGCAAAAAATAGTTACCGTTCCTCACTGCTCGGCAATCCAAAAATGGCAGGAGACATCAACAATCCTGCCGGCTGATTAGCCATTGGAATACGGGGCGCTATTAATGCACTCGGCACATTCATCGCCTGATTTGCTCGCATCCCCACTGAAATATTCTGCGCAGGACCGGAAATGTATTGACCGAGCGGGATTTTGCTCAGTAGCGGACTTTCGGCAATCCGATCTAATATCGTAGAAATAGCGGCGCCTGCAGTGTTTGAATTATTGACCGCAGACCCCTTCGGCTGGAACTGCTCATAGCTCGCCACCCGGCCAATCGCCTTCAATTGCGCCACTTCGTCAGGCTGGAAGAACATGGAAAGCTTGCGATCGCCGATCGCTTTCAGCGCCTTGTTGTAGCTGGACTGGCTGAAATTGCCCACTTCATCGGCGGCATTGTTGAGCGCGGCCCTTTTCAAGTGAGACGTGATTTGCGTCTTAATAGCCGTCATCGCATCAGGATATTCCCTAACTGCATTTCTTAGCATCGCCAGATCCATCGTATTGGCGTTTGATCCATTGCCAACGATGAATTGCTGAACAAATTTATCAGGCTCGATACCATCACGAACAGCTTGCAGGGCTGGCGTGCGATCTACGGTCTGCATCCATTCGCGATTAAGGCGGCGCGCACTGTTGAATGCGTCGATTGACTCCCGCCCCAAGCTTGGACTGGGTTCACTTGGCAGCCCGCCAACCGTCTTTAATTGGAATCCGCCATTTACAGCTGCTGGCGCCTGCCCATTTAATAGCGGGGTATCGTCAAGAGCCTGACGAACAAGCCCAAGCGCATGACGCACGTTCCCATCAGTGCTGTTACGCTGAATCTTTCCAAGATTTGTTTTGAATTGTTCAGCAATTTCAACTGTCAAAGGTATATCGCCGCCAGCAAAGCCATTAAGCTTGGTCCGTATATCCGGGGTAAGGAAGCTTTCAACGTTAGCTTCATGCAGGAGCTCCCCAGCGCGGTCGGTAAATGCGCGAGGGTCAAGCGCTGCACTGCGCCCGCTTGTGTCGCGAGCAGCGGCATATTGAGCGCTTATCAGTCCCTGCTCACGCGCGTTCCTTGCGGCAAGCGCATCTATTACCCTTTGCCCACCCGCCAATGCGTCATCTGACGTGTTCGCGCCAAGCTCATTTAGCCCGGCGATCAATTGTCGATTATTTGCGTTTTCAGTCTGCCCGAGTTGTTGTGCAATGGCGTCCTTGCTGTTGATGCCAAGCTTCGCCAGGTTCTTTTGTTGCGACACCATGGCCGGATCTAGTGTCAGGGTTGCGGCTGTCGGCGTGGTTCCAGTCAGACGGTAATCAGCAAGCCTGCGGATTGCATCTGGCGACAGATTGCCGCCTGTTTTCAGCGCCGTTTGAACATCTGCCCTGATCCCTGCCTGCAAGTTGGCGGGAAGGTCTTGCATCGTCATCCCACTGTCTCTCAGCGCATTATTGATATGGATGTCAATCTGCGCATTTGCCGCTTGCGCAGGAGTTGTAGCGCGTTCAAATGCATTCTTCGCCGCCATGCCGATTTGCTGCGTCTTATTGAGCGCCATCGGGGCGGCAATGCCTGCAGCCAATGATGCCAATAGTTGCGATGCGTCATTGCCACCTGTTTCGCGCACAGCTCCGCCCGCCCCACCCGCAGCGCCCGCCGATACAATCTGCTGAAGCGGATTCGCCGCCATCAGCTTGCTAACAGCCTGCGCCGTTCCTGTTGTGGCATTTGCCGCCTTGGATGCCAGCCCAAGCATTCCGCCACCGCCGGCCATCAAGCGGGCAGCATCGCCAACACCGCGCTCTGTAGCAGTTTCCGGCTTCGGCAATCCGATCAGATCGGCAATATAACGGCCACTACCAGCAGGGATAGCGGCGCTGGGCGCTTCTCCGGGAACGTCTGACGATCTATTTGGCAGAATTGCGTTCAAGCCTGCGCGAATCGGGCTAGATAAAAAGTCAAGCGTATCCCCAACACCCTCGATACCATGACGCGCGGTCAAGCCAACTTGTCGCGGGATAGCTGCAATTTCACGGTTGAGACGCTGGCCGAGCGGTTCTGCCTTCTTGTTTTCGACAAGATCGGCAAACATTCCTCCGGTGTTGCTGGCTTGTGGCGTCAGATCATCGAACATTCCCATATTATCGAATCCCATGGTTGGTGATGCCTGAGGCTTCAAGCCTGCGGATTACTTCGGCTTTTGCGGACGGATTGCGCATGATGGCGTTTTGTGCGTCGCGGATTGCGGCCTGCTGATTGCCATAACCGAAATCTTTCCATGTCTTAGGTGCTGCTGGTTGAGCATCGTTTTGCGGTGATGCCGCAGTAACATTGTTCACGGATGCGTACTTATTTTGCAGCGCTTCAAGCGTATCCAATGCCGCCAATCGCGCAGATACCGGCTTTGTCCGATCGCCGACCATCGCAGCCATTTGCTTGTATTGGATAACGTCGCGGTCAGACTGCGGCCCCTCCATGCGGGGAACGTTCGCAGTCATCCAGCCAGATAATGTATCGAGCTGGTTTGCAGCATTGCCTGATTCGGTGCTTTTTCCGAAGAATCCCAAGGCCGTATCGGCCAAAGCCCCCGCCCCACTTCCGGTCGCCTTGCTGAGAAGTTCTCGCGCCATCGGAATGGCGGAACTCATCTGCCCATAGAGTCGTGTGTCTTTTCGATTCTGCTCTTGAAGGTTTTTTAGGCGATCCTTTTCGACATCAATCAGTGCCTTTGCGCCCTCAACCTGAGCTACCTTCTCCGCCTCCGACTGCAGTGCCCCTTGCGCTTGCGGGTCAACCTGCGACGAGACGAGATGTGCGACACCATTAGAAAACGCTTCCGGATCCTGCTTTTGCAAAAAGGCTTGCTGCTCAGGAGTCAAGCGCGACAGGTCAAGACCTTCTCCGCGCGGCTGCGCAGGAACTTGTGAGCCACGAACGTAATCAAGGCGCGTCCCACCAAGCGGACGACCATCAGGAGACGCATATCCAAGCGGTAGCGGGTCATATGCCGCCTTTTGGCGTTCGGTAGCGCCTTGCTTCGCCCCTTCAATTGCGGCAACTGTATCGACATATCCGGGCGCGGGCGCAATAACCCCGCTCGCGTTCGGAATCATGCCTTCGCCCATCTTCGGGATATAGCGTTCCGATCCGTCAACTCGGCTCTTGTATGTACTGCCGCCTTCTAACTTCGTCGGATCGGTCGCGATCTTGTATGCGTCCATGAGATTGGGGCCGCCAAGCGCATGGAGCGCCACTGTGTCGTTGAAGGAGAATGGAAATCCAGGCGCGGCACCTCCAGCGGACGGCATGCCAGAAGACGGTGCGGCCGCACCCCCTGCCGCGCCAGTACTTCCGGACGCCTGAGTAGGCGGTGCGGTTCCAGTGAATCGGCTTGTGATGAAATCCTGCAGCTTCTGTTTCTGCGCAGCGTCAGTCAGCAGCTTCTGCATCTGCGCCCTGCGCAATTCAATTTCCAGCTTGCGATCCTCTTGATCCTGCTGCATCTTCAGGCCGGATGCGTAGCCATTTGCCCCTCCCCCAAGCATTGCCGCGATCACCTGCCCGGTGCTTACCGGCGTTCTCGATGGGCCTGACATTTGCAGCCCTTGCGCTGCTGCGGAGAGCAATCCCAATGTCTCGGGATTGCTGAATGCTGCATCAAAAATTCCCATGTTCGCCCCTAATTAAAATGCACTCGCCAGATCAGACCATCCTAAGCCAGTCGTGTTCATGACATCCGCGTTATTGCCGAGCCAGTTATTGAACCCGCCACCGCCCCCAAGCATCCCCGATTGGTTCACCGCGTTCCACAGACCAAGGCCCGCCGTTGCTCCGCTCAAGATATTTCCGGTCGTGTTCTGATACAGCGGAGATGTCTGCGTGCTGGACGCGCCCAATCCAGTGTATGGATGAATCATGTTGCTGACTTGCCCAAGTTGATTTAGCGAATAGGCGTCGTTGTTCGTGCCCATGTTATACGCTTGGTTGAGCAGGTTTGAATTCGCGCCGATGCCTGCAATTTGATTCGCCGAGTTAAGCTGATTCGTCGAGAGTTGTGATTGCAAATTGCTTTGATTCGCTTGCTGCTGAAGCCCTGCGTTTTGCTGGTTCGTCTGCAAGCCACCTTGATAATTCGTCTGATTCGCGCCCTGCTGATAGCCAGCATTCGCAAGATTCGTCTGCAATCCACCTTGGTAATTGGTTGCGTTCGCCTGTTGTTGATTAGTAGCGTTGACTTGATTCGCTGTAAGGCCGCCTTGGTAATTGGCTGCATTTGCTTGCTGCTGATAGCCAGCGTTTGCAAGATTCGTCTGCAATCCACCCTGATAGTTGGATGCATTTGCCTGTTGTTGCGCTTGCTGCTGCGCGAGAGCGGCCTGCATCTGTGCCTGCAGGTTCGCCTGGTTCGCCTGCTGCGCCATCGCCGCGTTGCTGAGATTTGTCTGCAATTGGCCTTGGTAATTGGTTTGCGCCGCCTGATTCTGAGCGCCCTGGTTCGCCAATCCGGTTTGTTGCTGAAATCCAGCGTTCTGCGATGCGACGCCATACTGTTGCGCGCCCAAGCCCTGCATTGCGTTCAGTGCACGATTACGGTCGGCGTCATAGGCTCCAGCTTGAGCAGCTACGGCGGCATCCGTGTTGTTCTGTCCGAACTGTGACAATGCGCGGCTGATGTTCGTATTGAAGCTGTCGAGCGCTTGACCTTCTGCGATACCCTGACGATTGCCACCATATTGACCGCTCAACTGCGCGCCGCCGCGAATCTGTCCAAGGACGCCTTGCGTTGCCTTCGTCGCATCGGTGAGCATGTTTCCGAAGGCATTGTTACTTTGGTTGATGCCCTTCTGAATCGCTCCGGTCAGATACGGATTATTCCCGGCTTGCCCGTAGACCATATCCTGATAGGCTGGCGCAAGATTCGTGTTGTTTTGCCCCGGCGCGTTGACTTGTGCTGCAGTCGAGAGCGCCGCAGACATACCCCTCGGTGCATTCGCGGAGGCGGCGCGCATTGATTCCGGCGCATTGAGCGCAGCAGCTTGCATCGCAGGAGTGACGCCAACGGATGACGCTTGCATAGCCTGCGGAGTCTGCATTACAGACGATTGCATTGCAGATGGAGCCTGAGCGGATGCCGCTTGCATAGCCTGCGGCGCGCTCATCGATGCCGCGCTCATTGTCGGATTGCTGATGCTGCTGTTTTGGAGGTTGCTTGCGGCCTGCGCCGAGCCTTGCATTTGGCTCAAGCCATTGCTGCCAAGGTAGCTATCGACGCCCGATCCGAGCGTGGCAATGCCTGCCGACTGTGGGCGATTCGCTTGCCCGAGGATTTGGGAGAGGAATCCGTTATCGCCGTTCGATCCATAGAGGATCTGCGCCATGCGCGGGTCAATCTGCTGCTGGGTGGTGATAGTTTGATTGCCAGCGCTGCTTGCGCCGCCAGAGGTCCCGCCAGCCAATGCGCCGAGAGCGGCAGCACCAAGCCTACTATTAAGAAGATTGCCGGCAGTGGATGCGACGCCGCCTAGATTGGGGATGGTGCCTCCACCAACGCCTCCATAAGTCGCCGCGACGTCCGCCGCAGACGCAGGAGTCGCCGGGGTACCTGCTGGAACGATATTGCTTGCAGCAAGTTCTTCTGCCGCCGTCATCCCGGTGTTCCCCAAAATATCGCCTAGCCCCATCGAAGCGAAATCGGCTTCGGTTGCCGGCGTAAATTGAGAAATCGAAGCCGGATCAATGCCGATGGAAGACAGGAAATCTCCAGCTCCAGCAGCAGATGAACCAACAGAACCACCAGCGCCGCTAGTCAATCCTGCGATAGCACCGGGGCTGGCTGCTCCAGTCATGCCCAACAGATCAGCCCCCATAGGGAGATCGAATCCGGATGTCCATCCAGCGGCACCTGCACCAGCGCCAGCACCAGCCTCTGCGCCAAACAAGCTAGGGCCATAGGCCGCCATCAATGGAGCAGCCAACACTGCGAGCATGCCCGCTGGAACGCCGTTCGTCCTCTTGTACGGAGTGGCAGTAACGCCGCCGTCCTCGCCACGCCCAAGCGTGAAGTTCCAATCAGTCGTGCCATCCGGAGCCACATAGCCCGGATTCGGCATATTGAAGATGGCGTTATTCCACGCGTAGTCCGAATTCAAGGGGACCGTGTACAGACCCTCTGCGTTCTGCACCGCATAATCTGGCCGCCCTTCAGCTCCCCATCCTTGGGTGCCTAGAAAGTTTCCGGCATACGGCATATCATTCAGCATGATCTGCGCTTGCGTGCCGCCAATATTGGTCGTCGCGCCGTTAAATTGATCCACCCCACCGTTGCCGGTATCCGTCCCCGTCTGCTGCAACCAATCTTGACGCGCTTGGTTGATGATGTCGTCCCAGCGTAGTTGAGAGAAATCGATTGCCATGTTTCGCCCTTACCCAATAAAAAAGGCACCCGAAGGTGCCCTTGTTGAATTCAAATCTGTCTTAGCCTAGAAATACCCATGCGCCCGAGCGGTACACGTATCTCCCCGCTCCGCTTCCCGGATTCCAATCACTTCCATCTGCCTCGGCCTCGTCGCCGTCGCGCGGTCTTTCCGGCTCACGGTGCAGCACATCGAAGCGAACGCGCTCTTGCCTGCCGTTCATCGCAAGCTGTATCTTCTTGAGCTCACTCCGCAGGAAATCGGGGATTTGCGCCGGATCGTTCGGCACGTTTCCAAATTCGTAGCCCATTAATATTCCCCAAGCGTTTCCACTTCCGCCGTGTAGCTCTTCAATCGCCACGTTGCGGACGCGCTGGATTCGATCTTGAGCGCAAGAAATCGATAACCAAGGCTCATCACATCTGCTTGACGGTCTGTTCCAATCGTGAAGGTGACGGGATCGCCATAGGCTGGATCCGTTTCGGCGTCATCCGACCCGCCGACATAGATCGACACCGTATCGCCAACACCGCCCTCGAAAATCGGACGAATCGAGAGAACCATCTTCACCATTTCCGGCGCGTCAAAATCCAACCCGGTGCGCTCCACAAATGCAGTGAAGTCAGTTCCGTCAAATTGCGTTGTCGTATCGGTCAGGTAAAGCTTGGTGTTTGTACTGGCGAGGATCAGGCGCTGCGACGCCTCCGAAAAATCCGTGAAATCCATCAAATCGGTGTCGGTGTCGATCGTTCCCGCCATGTCATCAATCGTGTCGGCGGCTAACGCATCGATCACGCCAGCAGCGGCGTAATGCGCATTCGGAAGGTCGCGGAATGTCCATGTGTTATCCGACCAGCTCCAAATCATTGCCACATTCGGCACCGTTGCGCCGTTCTGAACAAGGCCGATCCAGATTTCGTTGTTGTAGGGATGTGCGACGACGAAAGACCGCGTGTAATAAGTCGGATCGATGGTCGATTTCAGCCACCGCTTCATGCGAGATGTGATGACGCTTTCGATTCCACCGCCGTTATTGATGAAAATGTCGCCCTGACCAAGCACAAGATGCCCACCAGGGAACGGCGCGATGCAATTCAGCGCCAATGCGCCAGCCGTGCGCGAAATCGGGTCTGAGACGGTAAAAATGCTGCTGGAGCCATTCGGCGTCATGCGGTAAATGCTTGACTCCTTGTATAACCAAAAGGAATCGCCCATCGTTGCGCCGTCAATCAGCCTGTCTTGCGTGGCTGCCAGATCGAATTCAACGACATCCTTGGTTTGATCCGTCTCATCCCATGAAACGGGAACGGAACCAGGATCAGCAGGATGCGACACGCGGACGCGGTGCGGCTTGGATGAGCCGGAAATCGTCAGATTCATCGCAACGAGGTAGTTTTCAAACGGGCGCAGAGACTTGCAGCGCACCGTTGACGGCCAATTACTCAGGTCTGCCGCTTTCCCGCTTCCCGCGTACTGCTGCGGAACGTCCGTGCCATTATTCAGAATTGCGATGCCGCTCAACACGCCACCAGACCAAACGTTATCCGCAGTTGCCGAGTAATCGACATCTACGCCGGCTGTTTGGCGCGTGATATTCGTATGCGTTGCCACTGACACGGAATAGGCTTTTGCAGCGCCGGCATAGATCCACTGACGGCCAGATCCTGAGCTATACGGCAGGATGAAATACGGCTCAACGGAAGGCGTCCCGTAAATGCTTGAATGCCCTTTGATACGCTCTATGTATCCGTCGGAGAATCGAACGTTATTCCCGGCGTTCCATGCGTTAATCGGCAATTCATGGGCAAAAGCGTCCCTGATGATGCCGATTGCGCCAGCATCTTTAATCGGAATGAATGCCATTTATCTGCCCAAAGAAAAACCCGCCGAAGCGGGTTTGATTTGTGATTTCTGATAGTTGCACTGCCGCAGGTCGTTCGGCGTTACGCGCTTCTTTTCATCCGGATCGAGCAACCACAATCCACCGGCTGCGATCTGTGCGAAGTTGAGTTCGCTGCACCACCATTTGCTGTTATCCGCCCAATCTTCGGACATCAGAAGCGGTATGCCAAGCGCGCCTAACCAATCGTACGGCTTCCCATGCTGAGCCTCACCGAACGCAACTGCGCCCTCAATATCAGGCACTGGAACCGCCATATCTTGGTAGAACGCGATACCCTGCATTGCCTCCGCCAGATCAACAGCGCGGCATCCATGTGTCATTGACGCCTCATAGGCGCGGTTTCCAATGATTGCCATCGTGTGACTGAACTGCTTTGATCCGCTGAGCCGCGCAATAACTAGACTTCCCACATTCGGCGGCCAGCGCGTCGTGAATCGAATGGTGACGGCGCTCATGGCTCAGGAGAAATACAGTTTGCGCAGTGCGAGATTTTCTTCCGGTGCCAATGGCGTCGTCAGGATGTAGCTCTTCTGCTCCGCCGTCAGCAGACCTTTCGAGATGAGCAAGTCCATCATCTGCGGCAGATCGGCGCGCTTCAAGTCAATCCACTTGCGCGCCATGACGTTCTTGACCAGCGCCTGCACCTGCACATCGACACTGCTCAGGATGCTCATTGAGGATACGCCGGAAGCATCGAAGCGGTCGAAGAACGGGCCGATGTCGATCAGCCACGCCGTTTCGCTTTCCGCGACATCTGGAACTGCCGCAATAGGCGCGACGTACGGAACCGTGATCCATTCGATCCCCGTA
>NZ_STGI01000024.1 GCF_004804275.1 Herbaspirillum sp. ST 5-3 | reverse complement strand
TGCCGCCACGGACGTTTCGAGAGAAACAGGCTTTAAATAACTAATGCCGGTGGTACGGGAATACAGGGGCGAAACCAGGCATGGCCTACTGCTATGACTATGTAGATGAGCTGGCGAGAAAATAATTTGGAGCAACGTATGCCTTGAACACTTTGCCCAACTTAGGATGAGACTGGCATCACTTCCAAGTCCGGCAAATGGGCGGGATTATATCCACTGGCAAAACCATGGACCTTTTGTAGCTCTCGTAGCTTTGATACGGCGATCATGTTCTTGTTATCCCGCTCAGAACGTCGAGAAGCGGCCAGGACTATTGCAAATGGGCCGAAATATAGCTCGGACCAGTTGCCGTCTTCCGTAACGTTCAAGACCAATAGAATGTCGGCCGTTCCACGAAAGCCGACCTGGCTAGCGGCATAGTTTGTCTTGATTTGGACTTTACGACCGTCGTCGTGAATCGCGTCGAACCCGTTCGAGCCTGCAGGTGCCTTTGTCAGATTATAGGCATCTATCGCCACAAGCTCGCCAAAATCCCCCAGAAGGTTCCCAAGGCCTGCCCATTTAAATTCAGGAGCAAGCACTTTTAGCGTGCGTTGCGAAGCAAATATGCTGGCCAAGACGTGTTGAATAGCCTGAATTCTATTGTCAATCGAAGTCATGCTAGTTCGAGCGCTTCACGCGATACACTGGCAGTCCAATTTCAACTTCGTCGCTGCCCAGGGATGTTTTTATTCCAGCGAGTGATCCTTCCGGTGCAGTCATTACATCCTGATTTTCACACTGAAGCGAGTTACAGTCTTCCTCCTTGAATACGATTGGAAGTTCGTAAGCTAGTCGGTCGCCTTTATTAAGCGGGGCTGTTAGTCGGACACCAATAACCCCTACTTTTTCGATGTATCGCTCTACTACCCCTATTTGCTCATAATGACTAGGTGTGATCTTGATTCGCCCATCGCGATAGAAGATATCTTTTACGTCGTTATGACTCCACCCGTTCGCGGTGAAACTCCTTACCAGACGATGCAAATCCCAACCGGTAATTAAACCAATGTCTTGTTCGTCTGCTGCCGAAACTAATTCATCCCTAAATGGTTTCTTGTTATCACGATTTAATGGCGGTAAATGTCGCTGGTGATTAATGACCGATAGTCCTTTTACGTTGACCCGGCCCCACTCTTTCATACGTAGCACAATATATTTTTGGACAACCAGGGCGTTATCATCACTTGGGAAATTGCTAATCCCCTTCACTTCCACGATTAGAGTTGGTTCGTAGTCGTGTATTTGCAAATCTTCTCTGTTTTGCCCGGTTTTTCCTTCTTCTTTAAGAACCGCATCGGCGTCAACGACTTTAGAAAATCCGAGGGTCTGAAATGCCTTTTGGACGGCGCTTACTAGGGCATCACCTGTTTCCCGAGCCAAATCGAATATGTAGCTGTTCTCGTCCTTTTCTATGTCGATTTGGCGCTGCAGTTTTTCGACCTCTAGCTTTGCATTTCTCTCAATATCGGCAATTTCTTGCCTTAGAACTGTCACCGTCTCAACTTCGTATGTAGCCTCATTGGTCCATGAGGCATTCTCATGCTCCGGAAATAATTCGGGTGCTATCCCAGGCAGCAATTCAGATACTAGCCTTTCAATAAATGAAGCCTTGTCTTGAATATCTGGAAAAATTAGCACCGTCCCCTTCCCAAATCCCGTAAACCCTGCAGCGACCGTTGCTCCATATTTGTTCACCAAGATCGGAGTCCAGCCCTCTTTTGTCCGGTAACCTGAGTGGAGCGTGCAGTTATATCGAGTTTCCGCCAAATGGGGGACGAGCAACTGGGCGAGAATGCTGTCTTTTGGAAAGTCCTCGTGTAATTTGATTGAGACTCCATGGTCATCCGTGACTCTAATGTAGTCGTCATCCGCGAGGCATGTAAGGAAATTCCAACTATGCCCATGAAAAGTTTTGGCGATATCAACACGATTAAACGAGTCGAGATGTCCATAAACGAACTCTTGCGTCTCAACCGAGTTGGCAAATATGATAAAAACGCCGCCCGCAGCCAGAATGCGATCAAAGTCACCCTTTACTGCAGCTCCATTAAGCAGGCTTGGATTTATCCGACCTGTCTTATTTGAGACCCACCATGCATCAACCATCTGCCCGATCTCGCGATGTTTTGCCGGATCCTCAGAACCTTCTTCCTGATTTAAATCGACAATTACAATTTCTTGTTCCTTATAGTCATGCGGCATCGGGTCAATTAGCGGCAATACGCGTAAGCTCGCGCTACTGTCGACTTCAAACGGCTGCCCAAGAGATGCCTCTGTAACGCAATAGCCCTTTGCCTCTAGTCGCTCGGAAATTGCTCCGGAAAGGCCAATCGTCATGATTTTGGGATGAGCGAAAGTTGGTGCGTTACTTGACATATTCTCTTTCAACAGTGTTTGAGCATTATCTTTGGGGGGCAATTGTGTTAAAGACTGCCCTCTCGAGGCTTTAGATAAGCCATCAACAATGTTTTTTATGAAACTCATTAGAAGGAAAGCTGCCCTGACATCGAAAGTCCTAGCCTTTAAGTGTCGGATTGAACGGGAACCGCTCGTTGCGCAGCACTATCACAGCTAAACTCTTATAGAAAGAATGTCGCAACGATGCAACAAGGTAGAGTAGCGGAATTCCTTGCTTATTTGCAACAGGACTCTTTATTCGCGCCCCGTCGAATTTTCAGGGCATATTTGGGGGAATTTGATATCAGAATTCCAGTTACCACTAGTAAATAAGCGCCTCCGACGGGTTCGTTAAAGTGAACCTATCCAATACCATGTTTCAGGAAGTCCTGGAACGTCCTAAAACCCGCTTCCAGCCCAGTGCTGATGCGGGTTTTTTGTTTTCCGGTGCCTTTTGGCATCCGTTGACATCCCCTTCCATTGACGGTACATGACAGGATCAGCCGACCCGGCCAAAAACGGATACCGTCAAAATGCCGAAGCTCGCCACGCCACTGACCGACATCCAGCCTCGCAACGCCAAGCCGAAAGAGAAGCCGTACAAACTTTCCGACGGCGGCGGGCTTTACCTGCTGGTCAACACCGACGGCGCCAAATACTGGCGCATGGATTACCGGCACGCAGGCTGCTCGACGAAGGCACCGATCCCAGCCTAGTCAGACACATCGAGAAGCGGCAAAAGGCGATCGAGTGCGCCAACACGTTCGAGGCCATCGCCCGCGAATGGCACCAGCACAAGATCGACTCGTGGCAGCCCCGGACGTCCACCAACGTCCTGTATCGCCTGGAAAAGGATGTGTTCCCGTTGATCGGCAAGTACCCGATCAAGGAACTCAAGCCCCCCCGTCATTCTCGACATGCTGCGGCAAATCGAACGGCGCGGCGCAGTCGAGATGGCGAGACGGCAGGCGCAGGTATGCGGACAGATATTCCGCTACGCCGTCGCCACGGGCGTGGCCGAATACGACCCGGCGCCCAGTCTGCGCGGCGCGCTGCGGCCAACGCCAAGAGGACATCACGCGGCGATCACGCCGGATGAGCTGCCGGAATTCCTCCGCATTCTCGCCAAGAACGAAGTCCACATGTCGCCCCCGACGCGGACACTCACGCGCCTGATGCTGCTAGTGTTTGTCCGTACCAGCGAGCTGACGGAAACGCCGTGGAGCGAAATCGATCTCGACAATGAAGAATGGGTGATCCCCTGGCAGCGCATGAAGATGGGAAAGCGCAAGATCAACCCGCGCAAGGTTGACCATCACGTGTTCCTGCCGCGCCAGGGCTGGGCGCTGTTGCGGGAACTGCATGCGGTCACGGACGGTAGCAAATATCTTTTCCCGAACCGTAATGACCATGAGCGGCCTGCCAGCAACTGGGGAATACTGGCGGCGCTAAAGCGCATGGGGTACACCGGCAGAATGACCGGGCACGGTTTCCGTTCGCTGGCGATGGGCGTGATCAAGGAGCGGCTCGGTTACCGGCACGAAGTAGTGGACCGGCAGCTGTCGCACCAGTCCGGCGACACCTACGGCGAGGCGTACGACCGCGCCGAATTCAAGGAAGAGCGCAAGAAAATGATGCAGCAATATGCGGACTACCTGGATGCCGTTGCAAGCGATCAGGCAGCTACCCGCGGACACCAAGCATTACGACTTGATTGATGGCAGAAAGCAATTTATCCAGGTTGCTGGTCGCAAAAGTCGCCACTCGTGAGCCTGTCAGATTTTCTGCGCGCAAGAGGTCATGAGATGATACCGAAAGGGAAACACCATGACCGTAACAATGAGCACGATCAGGAACACCAAGAAACCGAAAGCGCCGAAACTTTTTCCGGATGAGCGGATTGATCAACTGCTGGCCCAGATCCAGAACAAGGATGCCGAGTCGTTTCTCGGCGAGTCCGGTCTGGCCGGTCAGCTCAAGAAGCAGCTGACCGAGCGGATGTTAGCGGCTGAACTGACCCACCACCTCGACGCCGAAGCCAAACTTTTAGCCCAGCTTAACGATATCCCATGTTTTGGGGATAGGCAGTGGCGTGGACGTGTCGCTTAATTGCTTATCTGCAATTATGTTATGGATATTGCCTATGAGCTACGCAAGAGCAATCTTAAGTCAACCTACGGGAAGCGAATCCTTTGAGGCATGGCTGTCCGAACGACCCAAACGATTGCAAACAGCAGCTGCCAGATTGCTCACTCAACAACGCGCCTGGTCCCCGTGCCATTCATGAACTGGCAAATCTGTGTGTAAACGAAGTCCTGACAATAACCAGTGTCAACTTCGAGCAAGTGCCAGCAGGCGCATTTGCTCAAAACCTGGCAATGTCGCCTTTCAAGATCGATAGCATTGATAACGTAAACGGTGTGAATGCGATTCGCCCAGGATCTAGCTCTAGCCTCGTCTTTGGTGCCGGAAATCTAACCGTCATCTACCGGTGTAACGGTGCGGGAAAATCTGGCTACGCGCGGCTGTTGAAGTATACAACTGGAGCACGAATAAAAACCGAGCTTTACCTTGGCATTTTTTCCGAAAAGACACCCTCTCCATCCGCCGATATCAGGTTATCCTCGTCCACGAAAAAATAATGTCGATTGGACGCAAGCAACCGGCCCGTTGCCAGATCTTAAACACGTTCACATTTTCGATAGTCAGACAACTTCAAGCTACGTTAACGACAAGAATGAGGAAACGTGCGAGCCGCGGCGGATGCGATTTATTTCCACGCTTATCGCGATCTGCGACGGGGTCGCAGGCATTCATCCTGTTTTACGACGAGGCACAGCGCTGTGGCGAGAACGGGTGCGAATGCCTCAGAGATGTGCATGATCATCTCGACCGCATTTAGATCCGGCTCGTTACGTTCTTCGTTGACCAGCAGGTCTGCTGTCAACCAAAACGAATTTCCAGCGTACCAGCAAAAATCAGATCGTTGCCCGACTTATGGTCGAGAAGCTTGCCTTCTTCGACATTCGCAATGCGAGGGATGTGGCGACCTCCCTGGCCGGCTATGGGCAAAAGATATCCACTCGGGGCACGGGTTGGAGCTTTAACCGCTGTTACCTTCCACAAGTTGTCGACGCAGGTTACCGCCTGCTGGCGATGCGCAAACGTTGTGGAATGTGTTTGAAATGGCTCATCATAAGGCAGGATTTGCCGGCAATTTGGAAACTCCGATGGAGTCGTTTACAAGGGCGGTTGAAATCGTACTGAAGGAACGGGGGACACTGGACACAAGTTCTATTCCTTATGATGCAGAGCGAATGATGAACGAGGCCACACCGATCGAATTGAGCGATGAACAATGCAGTGAACTGGAGCGTCGCGCGAGATCGCAAACCATCGATGCGCGTGCAGAAAGAGAGTGTCCGAACTGATTGCCGCCATCGAGGAGTACATCTTCGGACATAATCAAAATCCGAAATCCTTCATCTGGACCGCAAAGGCAAATGACATCTTGCAAAAGATCATTCGCGCTAATCAGCGCCTTGATTAAAAAACGAAACACTACACTAGATGATGAAGGTGGCGGTCATCGCGGCAGGCTGGCTTGCAGCAGATGTGGCGGCGCAGGTGCTTAGTTCGCGACGGTCTTGAAGGCCGGCGCTGCATACTGCAGTACAGGTGTTGGAGCCGGTACATGCGGCATGGCCGGGGTATTTGGCGCGGCATGCACCGCGGTCATGGCAGGTGCGGGGAAGGCGCTGCTGCGCGCTTACCCGCCTTGCGTTTCGCCCGGCACGTCGAATTCCTTGAGCAATCCCCAGGCATCGCGATACAACAGGCCGATGGCCCGGCCATCGGCCTTCCAGAGCAGCCAGACGGCGAGGATTTCGATCCTCATCTTTATGCAATTCGTATCATATTGAGAAGCGACATACTACGTGTTAGCTTCTCAATATGTAAAAATCATATGCTCATTATATGTAATTTGTTGCATATATGACGATTCAACCGAGGACGACATCCGACGACCATGCGTCACGACGAAAACGACATTACCGGCGCAGTACGCGCCATTCTTGAGGCCCATGCGTCTACCCCGGAATCGCTCCTTTCGGCATTGCATGCGATCCAGGATGCGCTTGGCTACATTCCTTCCGAAGCGATCGCCATGCTCGCCGATACGTTCAACCTGTCGCGCGCCGAAGTGCATGGGGTGATCAGCTTCTATCACGACTTTCGCACCACGCCTCCTGCAAAACACGTCGTCCACGTCTGCTGCGCCGAGGCTTGTCAGAGCATGGGGAGCGACCGTTTGCTCGTCCACGCCGCGAAAAGTGCCGACAGCAAAATTGAGATCGAACAGGTTTACTGTCTCGGCCATTGCGCAGTGTCGCCATCGGTCCTGATCGATGGCACGCCGCATGTCCGTGTGACACCCGACAGGCTGGACAAGCTGATCCACGATCTCAAGGAGGCGGCGTGACCATTAGAATTTTCGCTCCGTGCGATTCGACTGCGCTCGCGCTTCGCGCGGATGATGTCGCCGCGCTTTTCGATGCGGGTTTCCATCAGAGGAAGAGCAGCCATGCGCCCTCTCTCGGCCTCCCCGAAGAAATTCCAAATCTGAAAAAGCAGGAGTGACTGACGCTCGCGCCGGACAGACGCTCCTGCGCGCCAGCGTGAGCGCACGGGTGCAGCCGGAGGTGGTCTATACACCCTTCCACTTCCCGAAGCCCGGCGCCAACATCATCACCACCGACAATTCGAACTGGGCGACCAATTGCCCCGAATACAAAGTGACCGCGGTGCAGCTCAAGCCCGCTGCAGCGCACGCTGCATGACTACCCGGAGACGCCACCTTGGATGACATTGCCTACACCGCCGACTGCACCAGCGAACACACCGTCCGGCGGCTGCGAACCAACAACTGGACGACGACGCTGGCCCAGCTCGCCGAAGAAGTGCCGGTGGCCTTCGAGTACAACGGCGTCTCGCATGCCGTGATGATGGCCACGCCTGCCGATTTGGAAGAGTTTGCGCTGGGCTTTTCCGTCAGCGAAGGCGTCGTTCCTTCAGCCAGCGAGATTTACGACATCGACACTGGCCATGGCGAGGACGGCATTACGCTGCGCATCCGCCTGAGCAATGCAGCATTCAGCATGCTGAAAGAGCGGCGCCGTACACTTGCGGGGCGCACGGGATGCGGCCTCTGCGGCACCGAAAGCCTCGCGCAGGTATTGCGCCCGATGCCCTCGATTTCGGATGCGCCGCACTTGCCGCCAGCCGGCATTCGCCGAGCGCTGGCTGGATTGAAAGCAAGCCAGCCGTTGCACAATGCCACGGGCGGCATGCATGCGGCGGCTTGGTGCACATCGCAAGGTGAACTGGTGAAGGTCATGGAAGACGTCGGCAGGCACAATGCGCTCGACAAGCTGATAGGCGCGATGATCCTGTCTGAAGCGGATGTGCAGGATGGGTTTGCATTGATCACCAGCCGCGCCAGTGTGGAGATGGTGCAGAAAGCCGCAACGGCGCGCATGCCCGCGCTAGTGGCGGTGTCCGCGCCAACTGCGCTGGCCGTCAGGGTGGCGCAGCAATGCGGACTGA
Organism: Herbaspirillum sp. ST 5-3; assembly: GCF_004804275.1. Taxonomy (GTDB): domain Bacteria; phylum Pseudomonadota; class Gammaproteobacteria; order Burkholderiales; family Burkholderiaceae_D; genus Noviherbaspirillum. The sequence goes on along the minus strand of NZ_STGI01000024.1, from coordinate 17,243 downwards.
CACTGATCGCCTTTGCGCGCGGCGACGAATGCGTTTGTTATGCCAACGCCCAACATATCGCACCGGAATAACACGACATGGATATTCAACAACTCATCAAGATGGCAAACCAGATCGGCACATTCTTTGAAACGCTGCCGGACGAGATCGAGGCATTGAACGGCATCGCCGGCCATTTGCAGAACTTCTGGACGCCAGGCATGCGCGCCCAGATGCTAGACCATATCGACCGTGAACACGGGGCCGGGCTGAAGGGGATAGTCTTGATGTCGATTGAAGCACATCGCTCCTCGATCGCGGGTACTCGCTCCATGACGCAGTGACATGACAAGACGCTGCAGTTGAATTAAGGCATGACTGATTACCTTGCCAAGCCGATCCGGGGCCGAGCGCTGCTCGATACGATCGATGCGTTGATGCGCGGTGCGACAAACCTCACCGCCACCGCGACGCCGCGCGAAGCATCCTATGCGCCTTGCATGCCGCAGGCGTTTGACCCGGATGAAGCGCTGGCCACTGTCGAGGGCGCTACCGACGACTTGCGGACGCTGGCAAGGCTGATGCTCGAACAGATCAATATCGAGCTGCCCGCGATAAGGCAGCTCGTCTTCAACCTCGGTAGCGAAGAGTGCGGCATTGAAATCCAGAACAGCGCTGGATGTGCGCTTCCTGATCATGGTTGATATCGATCGGCTGATCTCGCCCGACGACATGGGACTGGCGAGAGGTTGTCTACCTGAACCGTATCTGATGCCGCCACTTATCTGCCTCGGCTTGGATCCGCCACAATTTTCCATGCGTGCCGGGCCGCGCGCATGACGCGTTACTGCGCTCGCACGGGAGGAGAACAGAACATTTCAACCATCACATTCCATTCAAAAGGACGTTACCACATGTTTTTCGCAAACCTGAAAATTGGCACCCGACTTGCGGTCGCCTTTGGCATGCTCATCCTGTTGCTGATCGGTATCACGGGATTAGGGATTGCTCGCTTGAGTGCGCTCGCCGACAGCACCAATATGCTTGCCAAAAAATATTACCCGCGGGTGGCACTCGTCAACAAGGTGATGGAGGGAGTCAGCTTGCAGGCAGCGACATTGCGCAATCTGATGATCATCTACGATCCGGACCAGGTCTACATCGAGCTGGAAAAAAGTGAAATGATCAAGAAAGACATTGCCGCCAATGTCGATCAGCTCGACAAGTTGCTGTTGACGAAGGAAGAAAGAGAGATCATGGGCGCCCTGCAGGCGGAGCGCACGAAGTATCTGGGCGCGCGCAGCGACTACCTCAAACTGCTGGGGGAGGACAAACGTGACCAGGCTTCCCAGCACTTGCTGAAGGCCGTCACGCCGGCGCAGGATGTCTATTTTTCGCGGGTGAAAGGCTTGGCCGATCTGGGCGGAAAGCTGATGGACAAAGGTAGCGCGGATGCGGACGCGCAATATCACGAAGGCGTCATGATGATGCTCGGCCTTGCCGCTATCACGACATTTCTGGCGATTGGTTTCTCCTGGTGGGTGGCGCGCAGCATCACCCACCCGCTACTCGCGGCGGTCAAGGTTGCGCAGACGGTCGCAGCGGGCGACCTGACGAGCGAGATCGCGGTGAAATCCACCGACGAGACCGGGCGTCTGATGCAGGCGCTGAAAGACATGAATGCCAGCCTCGCAAGGGTGGTGAGCGAGGTTCGCACCGGTACCGACACAATTACCACCGCATCCAGCGAGATCGCGACGGGCAACCAGGACTTGTCGGCGCGCACCGAGGAGCAGGCCAGTTCGCTGGAGGAAACGGCTTTGTCGATGGAGGAACTGACGTCGACGGTGCGGCAGAACGCAGATAATGCGCGTCAGGCCCACCAGCTGGCGGTTTCCGCTTCTGAAGTGGCGACCAAGGGCGGTGTGGTGGTCGCGCAAGTGGTTGATACGATGGGATCGATCAACACCTCCTCACGCAAGATCGTCGACATCATCGGCGTCATCGACGGCATCGCCTTCCAGACCAATATTCTTGCCCTTAATGCCGCAGTGGAGGCGGCGCGCGCTGGCGAGCAGGGACGCGGCTTTGCGGTCGTCGCGACCGAAGTGCGCAGCCTTGCGCAGCGCTCGGCGGCGGCCGCCAAGGAAATCAAGATATTGATCAGCAATTCGGTGGAAAACGTGGACGCCGGCACCAAGCTGGTCGACCAGGCGGGCACTACCATGCGCGAAATCGTCGACAGCATCCGGTGCGTCACCGACATCATGGGCGAGATCACGGCCGCCAGCCAGGAGCAGACTTCCGGCATCGAGCACATCAATCAGGCCATTACGCAGATGGAGCACACGACACAGCAGAACGCGGCCCTGGTGGAAGAAGCCGCGGCGGCATCAGAGGCGATGCAGAACCAGGCAAGCAAGCTTGCGCATGCGGTCAGCGTTTTCAAGCTGGAGGGCGCGCAGACATCGATTGTGGGCGTGCAAGCAGGCCTACCCCCGCATGCGGTTCCGTCCATCGACGGGAAGACGGCTCCTGAATTGGTTGACTGCAGGGAAAGAACGATTGCGGTAGTGAAGCCGTCGCCTATGCGGACCGGAACCAATGATGACTGGGAGCAGTTCTAATGTAATGCTGTCGAAATCATTGAACCACGGGCACTGCCATAGTTCCATTCCTTATGATGCAGAACGAGTGATGAACGCGGTCAGACCGATAGAATTGAGCGATGAACAACGCAGTTAACTGGAGCGTCGCGTGAGATCGCAGACCATCGATGCGCGTGCAGCAAGGCGTACGCGCATCGTTCTGCAGGCGGCCGATGGCGTAGGGAGCCATGGAATTGCCCGGCGTCTTTAGATCAGCCACAACCAGGTGATCGGCGGTTCGCGCAGTGCGGCATGACAACCAGTGAGAGCGACTTGTCACGCAGCGGACGCCGTGCGCAAATTGACGCGGCTGAGATTGTGCGGTTGATTTCCGAAACGGTGCAATAAGGCATCGTCACAGTTGAGACCGAAGCTTCCACTGGACCAAGTCTCTTAACGGGGGGCATCCCTCCAAGAACCTTTCGGCCACGGTCCGTGCGCGTATCCGGTGGACTTGTTCCGAGTTTCGCTTCATAAGGGGGACGGTGTGCCGCGTGGTGTCGGAACACTTCTATAGCCGTGTACCCATCAATGCTATGGATGCACGCAGGAGTACTGTCGCTTGCGTATTCCAGCACCCTCTTATACAGAAACACTCTCGACAAAGCTGGTCAGTTGTGCCGTCACAGCTTCTGGATTTTCGAGCGCGCTCAAATGCCCCACGTCGGGAATCATCACCAGTCGTCCACGAGGCAGTTGGTCTGCCATCGCGATATGCCACGCGGGCGGACATACTCTGTCTTCCTCCCCACATAACACCAGGCTCGGCACTACGATCCTAGATATCGTTGGCATACTGTCGTGCCGAGTCTCCAACGCACGGCAGTGGCGCACGAATGCATCCGGACCGAGATTATGAGCCATTTCGTGAATACACTGGCGAATTCCCGGATCGTTCGTCCGCCCCTCCGCGAGATAGGTAGGAATGAGCAGTTCTTCCACCAACGCATTCAGTGCACCGCGCTCAATATAGTCGAGCTGCACTGCTCGCGCCGTCTTTCTTTCCGGCGTATCCGCGTGGGGATTCGTATCAAGTAAGGCGAGTGCCTGAATGCGCGACGGCTCCTGACGCCACATTTCAAGCGCCACAATGCCTCCGATCGACAGGCCGGCAAGAATGAACTTCGGGGGCGCATGTGCTAGCACGTTACGCGCCATCTCGGCAATACTCTGCGCAGCACCGTAGTTCCCGACATGGCATGCTGTCCGGCTCGATAGTGCCGCGATCTGGTGCTGCCAGAGCCGCGCGTCACATAGCGTACCTGGAAGGAAAACGATCGGCAGTATCACAGGAATCAATCAGACCGACGATGCCTTATACAAATCGACCGGTCCGGGATCATCGTTGCCGCGCACAACCCATGCAATAGCCACCTCCTTGCCGGGATTGCGCCACGACCTGGGCATGCCGATTGGCACGGTAAATGTATCGCCACGCGAAATACTGATAGCCGGAGCGCCACCGGGACCTTGCGACATCTCGAGTTCGCCCTGATACATGATCCATACCTCGTGGCAATTGCGGCTATGAAGTACAGTTTCTGCACCCGGCGCGATTTCTACCGTGCGCAATGTGAATCCATGCCGCCACGCCATCGGTGACGAGCCAACACCGTCGCTTGCATTCGGCAAGCCGATGACCGGGTATTCCTTCACACCCTCGCAGGTAAGTCCGCCATATGCGCTGCTGGTTACCATCGCCTCACGAGTTAGAATGCAAGTCCTCATCTCTTCGAGCGAAGGTACGATGATACGAGCCAGCTCTTCCGGCGTTGGTGTTTGCTCGATTGCAGCACCATCCGGCACCTTTTCGCCAGCGCTGGTGTCGATCAGTCGACCACCTTCAAGCAGGATCAGACCATATCTTTTTGCGCGTTCCAGTACATGTCCTGCCCACAGGACACGGCCCGGATCGTCTCCGCCCAGGATAGCGAACATGAACCCCGTATCGTCCCCAATGTTTTCAAATCCACGGAACATCTTCGCTGGAAGTGAAATGACATCACCTGCCTTAAGCACGATGCTGCCCGCGTCGCCATGCTCACCCCAGACAAAACGCCATGTGCCTGAATGAATCATGAAAACTTCAGCCGTTTCATGGCTATGGACCGAGTTCTTGCACTTTGGCGGTTGACGCGCGCCGCCGATATTGAAGCCATGCTTTTCAGTGATATGCACATACTGCGCAGGATTCTCGGCAACCCCCGGCCCGATAATCGTGAAGTTTTCCTTCTTGTCACTGCCCGGGCTCTTTGTATCGATAAAAGCGGTCGTACACGGGCGCAAGTCGCGATATCGAACCAAGCGGCTTTGCAGGTCTGGGGAATCTGTCATTAAAGTCATTGAATTTTTTCCTTGATTAGCAAACGTAGAATCGTGCCGCTCACTTGGTGATCAAAGTGGCTATCGTGCTTTCGACGACAGCGATGGCGGACGCGCAAAAAAATCATCTTCTTCCGCTTCCGGTGTCTACACCGTGTCGAGCACATCCATCTGACACGGCTGATGTGCCTGATACCTGCCGTCGACACCGGCGTGATGGGTAGTCTTAACGCAAAAGCATGGCCATATTGTTTCCATTCCGTCGGCGATGCCGATGTTTTTCTGCATTGGCCTCAGTACACACTTCGAGATCGCATTGGAAAACGCCGCCGCACCAGCCAAGACAGGCGGCCATTCGCTATACATCGTATTTAACCTAAGCATGCCGGATAAATATTTTGTGCGCTGCGTTGCCTTGGTGTCCCGAGACAATCCCGGGAAACGTGCGCAGGATGTCCGATACTTCAGCGGGTTTCATAACGGACGTCCGCCATCGACTGGGATCGTGGCTCCCGTCGTAAAAGTAAGATGGGTTAGCGTCGCCAAGACAGCACGTGCAATCTCCTCCGGCGACGCTAGGCGATTCAATGGGGTCTTCGCCACTTGTTGGCCGCGCCATGATTGATCCAACCCTTGCACGAATTCGGTATCGATCAACCCAGGCGATACACTCACGACCCGAATAGCAGGTGCCAAAGCGCGCGCCATCGACTTCGTGAGATTGTCCAACGCCGCCTTACTGGCGCAGTATGCGATATTGCTGCCGTTGGCGGTGACGCCAGCGATCGATGAAATGTTGACGACGAGGCCGTCTCCATTCTCCTCTAACAGAGGGCGGAATGCGCGCACGCACGCAATCGCGCCCCTGACGTTGGTTGCAAAGATCTGGTCGATCAATTCATCGTCAAGTGCATCGAGATCTGCATGTGCGACAAAGCGCGTGGTGCCGGCGCAGTTGACCAAAATGTCACAGCGGCCGGCCACCGCTTTTACTTTGCCGCTGGCGGCATTGACGGCGTCAGTTGCCGTCACCGGCAGGCAAACCGCAAAATGACCGCTTCCGGGCAAAGCAGCGACAAGCGCATTCGCAGCCTCCTCCGATCGGTGAAAACCGACCGCCACCCGCACGCCCTCGGCGGCAAAGGCATGGGCAATTGCGCTTCCGAGACCGCCGGTGGCACCCGTGATAACGGCAACCTTGCCAATCAATTTTCTCACCAGAGACTCCTTAGTTCCGATCAGTTCTTCTTGAGGCGGCGTACACGAATATCAGCCTGTTCCTTGTGGCCGGCGAAATGTTCGAGTGCGCACAAACGCGAGCAGTACTCACCGATCAGCACGCTCGCTTCATCCGTCAGCACACGTTGATAAGTGTGCGTCTTGATGAACTTGCCGACCCAGAGTCCGCCCGTAAACCGACCTGACTTTTTCGTCGGCAGCGTATGATTCGTGCCAATCACCTTGTCGCCGTAGGACACGTTTGTGCGGGGGCCAAGGAACAGCGCGCCATAGTTCGTCATGTTCTGCAAGAACCAGTCGGGATCCGTGGTCATCACCTGCACGTGCTCGGAGCAGATGCGCTCGGCTTCTGACAGCATTTCCTCGCGGGTATCGCACAGGATGATTTCGCCATAATCGCGCCACGCTACACTTGCAATATCACGTGTGGCGAGACGTGCCAGGACCGACTCGATGGCCGCCGGTAACTCGTTCGCAATCTTCTTGCTGGTAGTAATGCAAACCGCGGGTGAATTCGGGCCATGCTCAGCCTGGCCAAGCAAATCGACAGCAACCAGTTCTGCATCGACAGTGTCATCACAAATAACCAGGGTCTCAGTCGGGCCTGCAAACAGGTCGATACCGACGCGCCCGAACAATTGCCGCTTCGCTTCGGCGACATAGGCATTGCCCGGACCGACGAGCATGTCCACCGGTGCACAGTTCTCGGTGCCGAGCGCCATCATCGCGACAGCCTGCACCCCGCCCACAACATAGATCTCGTCCGCACCGGCCATGGCCATTGCTGCGACGATCGCCGGTGCCGGCTTACCCTCAAACGGTGGCGCACAGGCGATTACACGTTTTACGCCGGCCACCTTTGCAGTCAACACACCCATATGGGCCGATGCCAGCAGAGGATACTTCCCTCCTGGGACATAGCAGCCAACCGAATTGACGGGGATATTCTTGTGGCCAAGAATCACACCCGGTAAGGTCTCAACCTCGACATCGCGCATGCTCATCAACTGAATCTGTGCGAATCTGCGGATTTGCGCCTGTGCAAATTTAATGTCGTCAATCGCTTGCGGACTGAGCGAGTCGATGCAAGCCTGAATTTCTTCCTGCGACAAACGGAAGTTCGCGGGAGCCCATTTGTCGAACTTGTCGGAATAGGTGCGTACCGCTTGCTCGCCACGTTCCTGAATGTCGGCGAGAATGCCTTCGACGGTCTGCCGCACTTTCAGGTCGATATCAGCCTTCTCGTCTGCCGGTTTTCCCACTTTAGGAAATTGAATTGCCACGTTTGCCTCCAAAAAAGTAAATACATCGCCCAGTCCAGGCGAAAAATTGCTCTCCATGCCTCCCGTGAGGGGAAACGTGGTGAGGAAAAAGAACGAAACCAGTACACCATTCCTACTATCTCTTTTGCACTTGCGGTACGTGCTTCAGGCAGCGCGGCAAGTGTTGAAATTCCGGGGCGAGGCCAGTGCGTGCTCTCCAAGTGGCGCGTCGCCAACGGGCAAGAACTGTGGTGGCACTGGCGAACGCGTGTTGGTGATGTTTGCAGAGTCCTTCGTATCGTGTCCGGTCGTCGTCAATGACCCAGCGTGCTGAGCCATGGACAACGAACTCGGCTTTGACACGCTGTGAAGTTCTTTGCACAGTTACGCGCTTGTTAGGGCACCCATGGCATCGCTCCATGGGTGCCTCTTTTCATTACGCAGTCAGATCAGAAAGTATGGCGTACGCCGACATCGAAAACCTTGTTATCCGCGCCATTCACTCCACCAGCGTTCACACCGGAATTTGCCTCATTGTTGACATACGCAGCCGAGGTATACAGGGCCGTACGCTTCGACAGATCATAGAGGTAGCCGAGAGCAACCTGGCGAGCGTTGGCGTTGGAAAGGGCCTTGTTTTCCTTGCGGATTACCGACGCCATGATCTTGCTAGAGCGCAGCGGTACTGTTAGGCCTACCATGACGTCTCGAATGTCGCTGCCACCAGCACCGGTCGTTTTGTCATACGCTGCGTGGACCTTGAGCATGCCGAAGTCGTACGCGCCGCCCAGGAACCATACCTTCGCACTATCAGCGCCCGTATTGTCTTTAGTCAGGTGATGGGAAAGCGTACCTGTCAGTGGTGATCCGGTGTAGCCGACAGCGAAGCCGTACTGGCGCGACGCGGACGAGTTGCCGGCCACTTCTCCTAACGAATACAGTGCGCTGCCAGTAAACTTGCCGTTCGTCGGCGCAATGTAAGTGATGGAATTGTCGACGCGAAAATTGCCGCTGTTGAACCATTGGCGAATGCCGGTCATGTCGCCCTTCATGCCCGGAAACGGATCGACTGTCAGCTGCGCGAGGTAGACTGGAGAGTACTGGCGGCCCAATCGAACGGAACCCAGGCTACGGCTCGACAACCCGACAAATGCTTGTCGGCCAAACAGGCGGCCGCCCTGTGCCGCCGTGCCGTCGTCCTGGTTAAAGCCGTTTTCCATTGTGAACACGGCGCTCAAGCCGCCACCAAGGTCTTCCTCCCCTCGGAAACCAAGGCGGTTGCCGTTGTGAATACCCGACTCCATTCTAGTGGCGCCACCGGCACCTGTAATTTCGCGGCTGATACTGGCATCAATAATGCCGTACATCGTTACATTCGTTTGAGCTGCAGCCATACTGCTCATGCCAAACATTGATACAAGAGGTGTCAGGAAGGCCAGTGCACCTAAGGAAAGGTTTTTCATTTTATGTTCCCAGTCAATTTATGCCGTACGACGGCATAGGAAGTTTCGAGTTGGTTGTCACCTGATTCTTGAATTGGTTTATGCGATGGGTTCTGGGTGTCACTCCTTTCTATCGCCGCGATCGGCAATCACTAAAAAATGGGCGTAATAACCCTATTGCGCGACGCACAGTCGTGCAGGTACCCGGGCTTCCCGCGTTTAAGCAGTGCCCGTACACAATTCAGCGCAAAGATGAACAGCGATCGATGCGCTAAAAGGCTTTAGTCAGGAATAAATGTTCAGGAGGTCGGCGACGCTCGATTTTCGAGGTGCCTTAGACGCGTCTCCGAAGATGCGTCGAACAGATAGCAGTGATCGGCGCGTGCGCTGACACCAACTGCTTGGCCGAATTTCGCCTTAAAGTTTTTCTCGGTGCGTACCACTATCATTTGCGATCCACTTTGCACCGTGACTTGAGTGGCGTCGCCAATCAGTTCGACGGTATAGATTTCGCCATTCATATGTGCGGTACCCGGCATGGCAAGCGAAAGATCCTCCCAGCGCACGCCGAGTACGACCGCGTCGTGCGAACCCTTGCCGACGCCCGGCACGCATATGCCTTGGCCAATAAAATTGCCATTCTCCAGCCTCCCACGCAGCAGGTTCATGGCGGGTGAACCGATAAAGTCAGCGACGAACATATTGGCCGGATCGTTGTAAATATTTTCCGGTGTATCGATTTGCTGGATGACGCCTCCGTACATCACGACCACCCTCGTGGCCAGTGTCATTGCCTCGATCTGGTCATGCGTCACATAAACCATCGTCGTACCAAGCTCGTACTGCAAATGCTTGATGCGGGCACGCATACTTATGCGCAGCTTGGCATCGAGATTGGAGAGCGGTTCATCCATAAGAAATACCTGCGGATGCCGCACAATGGCACGTGCTAGTGCCACGCGCTGCCTCTGCCCACCGGACAACTGCTTGGGCTTACGATCTAGTAAATTTTCCAGGTTCACTTTGTGCGCCGCATCGGCAATCAGTCCCTCGTGTTTTTCACGCGGCACCTTACGGATGCGCAATGGATAGCTGATATTTTCCTTGACCGTCATGTGTGGATAGAGGCCGTAGTTCTGGAATACCATGGCAACGTCGCGGTCGCGCGGCGGAAGATAGGTGATGTCTCGTCCGCCCATGGTAATTTGTCCGCTGGTGGGTTCCTCCAATCCGGCAATCATCCGCATCGTGGTCGTTTTCCCGCAGCCGCTCGGGCCAAGCAACACTAGAAACTCGCGGTCATTGATCTCAAGAGAAAGATCTTTGATGACGTGTGTGTCGTTCCAGCTCTTGCTTATATTGTTAAGTGAAATCGCTGCCATGATGCCTCCTAAAAATCAGCGGACTGCGCCGCTTGTACTGCCCTGAATGAAGTGCTTCTGAATAATCAGGCCGAGCGCGAACATCGGCAACATGATCAGCACGCCCGTGGCGGAAATTAACTGCCAGAGATCACCTTCTTCGGCGGTGAACATCGCCAAACCAACCGGCAGGGTGACTGCGTTTTTGCTGGTAACGATCAGTGCCAGCAAAAACTCGTTCCAGCAAATAATGAAACAGAAAATTGACGCGGTGATGAGCCCTGGGGCGGCCATCGGGATGACGACGTTCTTAATCACCTGCAATCGCGTGGAACCGTCGACTAGTGCGGCTTCTTCGGTGTCGAGCGGAATAGCATCAATGAAACCCTTGATCATCCATACTGCATATGGTGTGACAAACGACAAGTTCACAAGAATCAGTGCTGCCCATGTATCGAGTAAACCCGTATCACGAAAAAGGATAAAAAATGGCAGCACCAGAATGATCGACGGTACAAATTGCGTCGCGATAATTGCCATGAAAATTGACTTCTCGAAGCGCAGCCGGAAGCGCGAAAAGCTATAGGCAGACATCGTCGCAACCGGAATTGCGATGGCAATGGTTATGATCGCGACCACCGTTGAATTGAAAAACTTTTTGTGAATCTCATACGGCGGGTTCATGATCGTCCGAAAATTTTCCAAGGTCGGTCTAAACAGCCATCCGGCCTCAAATACATCGGCATAACTTTTAAAACCTGCTGCAGCCATCCAGTAGATCGGTATAAGAATCGCGGCGGCGGTGAACAATATCAGCGCGTTCTGTGTAGCGCCAAAAAATCGGCTTTGGTATCGAACGGTCATCACGTGCTCCTAGAAGCGCTTGAAAATTAAGCGGATATACAAGTAAGAAAGCACTAACATGGGCAGCACCAAAAAGTAAGACACCGCCGACGCATAACCCATGTCGTAATACTTGAATCCCTGAAAATAGATGTAATGGGCCATGGTTTGGGTCGCCTGTCCCGGACCACCGTTTGTGATCATGAACACCTGGTCGAACATCTTCAGGGAAAAGATGGCCTTCAGCACCGCGGAGACCATCAAAACCGGCATGATGGAGGGAAGCGTCACATCTCGAAACACTTGCCAGGCGGATGCGCCGTCGATCTCTGCCGCTTCTTGCGATTCTTTAGGCACGGACGCCAGCCCCCCGAGTAGCAACATTGCGATGTAGGGCGCCCAGTGCCAGATATCGCTGGCCAGCAAAACAGCGAACGCCAGAATCGGATCAGCCAGCCAGTCGATACTAGCCAGCGCTGGCCACACATCCTTGAAGACTGCGTGCACCAGGCCATGCTGAGGATTGACCATGAAGCGCCAGGAGACACCGACCAGCGCGGGGCTCATGGCGAACGGAAGAATCAACAGCGTGCGAACCAGCACCCGTCCCCGGGTGCCGCGCGCTAGGAGCAGCGCCACGCCAAGTGCCACACCCACTGTCAGGATCACTGAAGCGAGTGTAAACACCGTGGTCACCCAGATCGAGTTCCGCAACGCATCGTCGGCAAATGCACGAGCGAAATTGTCAAACAGGTAGGCGATGTTACCCAAGCCGTCGTCGGTAAGGCTCCACAGAGGGACAGAGACTGACGACTTGCTCAGGTTCCATTCGCGAAATGCCAGATACAACGCGCTGAACAGCGGACCGATCGCCGTTAAGCCGATCACCAGGAACGCCGGCAGGACCAGCAAGTATTTCAAATGCTTATCCTGCAGGCCGCGTTGCTTGATCGGCGTCGCGACCACCGCGCTCTGGCCATCTGCTTTCGCGGAAATGTCAATGCCGTTCATAAATGCACCTTCTTTACTTGCGCGCGCGTCGTAACGCCCGAGTTGCATCCTTGGCCGACGCCTTCAGAAGTTGTTCGATGTCGCCACCCGCCGCTGCCTTGTTAATAGCGTTGGATAGCAAATCACCAACTTCCGGCCATTCGGCGATCATCGGCATCACGTCGGCTTTGGCCAGACTTGCCGCACCGGCTACAGGTACGCCATTGTTAGCTGCGTCGACGGCTGAATCGAGAAGATTGACTTTGTGGTTGACGACATTGTTGATGATCTCAACACCGGCCACGCTGCGCTCGATAGCGTTTTTCTTTTCGAGATCCGGATTCGAGACCCATTTCATGAATTCCCACGCCGCTTCCTGGTGCTTGGAATATTTAGAGATAGCGAATGGCAAACTCGTCGCAAGCGTAACGGGTTGTGCACCTTTGTAGGACGGCATGCTGGTGAAGGCTACCTGCTCAGGTTTGAGCTTCGAGGTGGTCGGATTGACGAAGCCAGAATAAGCCCACCACCAGACAGGGATCATCGCCGCTTTACCCTGCATGAAGCTGACGCGTGCGTCTTGCTCGAGTGCAGAGACCGCGCCGTCGGCGCAGATCTTGTGTTCAGTATTAAGACCGATAAAGTCCTTGGTTGCCTTGATCGCTTTAGGGCTATCCCATGCAGGCTGCCCCTTGGCGTCAAAAATCTGCGCGCCTGCTCCCCACAGGTAGTTCACCCAGATGAACAGATTCTGGCGATTGCCGTCCGCACCGTAATAACATGCCAACGGGCCGACACCCGGCTTTGCGTTTTTTATGGCGACACCTGCGGCGACAACATCGTCCCATGTCTTGGGCGCCGGCAGCTTTAACTCATCGAAAATGTCTTTCCTGTAAAAGAACAACTGGGTATGCGAACGCATCGGCAGACCAATCACCTTACCGCCGAAAGAAGACGCTTTGACAAAAGCCGGCGGATAGCGATCCAAATTAATGCCGTCGCGGGCGAGCAGCGGGTTGAGCGGCACCAGCCAGTGGGCGTTGGCCGGGCCCCACGCATCAAGATAATTGACGACGTCATAATTACCGTCGGCTGCCACACCGACGCTGGCCATCTTCTCCTGCAAGGACTTGAACGGCACCTCGGTCCATTTGACATTAATACCAGTCAGCTTAGTGAACTCGTCGGCGCGCAACTCCAGCCCCTTGAATTGCGGCGTCACAACCACAAGCGCCTGCACAGTGGTACCAGCGTATGGCTTTCCCGACTTGAGCCCATAAGGTAAATTACTCTGCGCCTTTGCACTGAACGCGATCAATAGAGTCGCGATGGCTAGGATTGGTTTATTTAAGCGTCTCATGTTTTGCCTCCGTTATTAAAGTTTAGGTACTTACTGTGGGAACAATCTTTTCAGCCGTCGCTATCCATGTTTGCTGCACGCGCCACCCAGTGCGTCAATGTCGCAGACGACCTCGGGCAATACCGAGTGGTCAGCACCGAGCAGCATAAGGTGCACCCCACGGACGCCCGGCATTTTTGATACAGCGCGGACCGTTTCCCGCGCTAATTTGATTCCCTCGTCGCGCAGATCTGCAGCACCTTCAAGCCGCTCACGGATCTCGTTCGGATAATCCACGCCTGGAATATGCGGAATCATCTTCATCGCCGACTTGGAGATGACGACGGGGATACCGGCCAACAAGAACAGGTCGCGATCAAGCCCGTCGTCGCAAAACCTGTTCATGAACTGCTCGAATGCAGGCAAATTAAAGATAAGCTGCGTTTGCGTAAAATCTGCTCCGGCTGCGATTTTTTGCTTCAGGCGGCGAATTGGTGCGGAAATTGGTCTGGTAAATGGGTTGATCGCCACGCCAATAAATGGCTTCGGCGGTTCGGGCATCGTCTGGCCAGTAAAATGTATAGCCCCGGTTTCGCGAAGGTGACGCGCCTCAAAAACCATCAGCGATGAATCCATATCGAACACTTGCTTTATCCTTGGATTTCCTGCATAGGAATCCCCGGTCAGGCACAGAACATTATGAACGCCGTTGGCATGATTGTTGATAAGCTCCGAGACAAATGAAGTCTTGGTGTGGTCTCGACAAGTCGACTGGCAGATAGCGTCGACACCCGCGGCAAGCAGTTCAATACAAGTGCGCCCGGATGGCAGTGACGGCTTACCATTCAAATATGCAGTCGCATTGACTGCATCGAACTTGTCTTTGACATAGTCGATCTCCTTGTACAGCCGCTCAAAATCGGCGTTACGAGGCGATCGGACTTCGCACGTCTTGACGAAGCGGCCAGCTTTAAGCGCAGCCTCGAGGCGCGACTGAGTCGCAATCGGCTGGTCGACGCGATTCTTTGGCAGATCCAGATAGGTGAGCGGTGTCGTTCCGCCTTCGTCGATCCCTTTCCACCAGTTGGCGTAAGAAGACGTAAAAAACAGCGCCGCATCGGGCGACGGATTCAGCGGCGGAACCTGGGTGCTGTCTTTTGCGGTGCGATCATAGATGCGCATCCAGACGCACGCACGATCCGGATATACCTCGCATCGATCGCCAAGCGTCCCGCCGCATGGGCCATTGCGCAGCCCCTTGGGGCAGCTCATCGGGCAAATCAAGCCGGTCTGCGACAAGACGCATTGACCGCACGCGCGGCAGTCAAAGGCCACACCTTTTAGAAAGGCCTCACCACGCGCAGCAGTGCGATACAGCAGCGACTTAATCTTACGCATATGCACACGCCTTGATCGTGCCGTTCGCACTGACCGGAACGCCGTTTTTGAATACGATCGCGACGTCGCGCAGGTACCTGGAATCAGTGAACGGATTTCCATTGAGGCAAACAATGTCGGCGGGCGCACCTGGCTCTAGCATCGTATGCTGCAGCCCCCACAAGCGCCGTGGCTGCCAGGTAGCGGATGTGAGCACAGATTCCATCGGCAGCCCGGCGGCGAGAAAGAAATAAAGTTCGTCTATCAGCGAACGACCATGGTGAACGCCATGACTACCGGCATCCGATCCGGCCACCAGCGGAACGCCGAGTTCGTATGCCATTCGCACGTGCCGTAGATGATCGTCAACAATGTGGCGCAAATGGCCCAATGCGGCGGCATCCCAGCCGACGATTTCCGGATAGTCCCGTTGAAAGCAAACGGGCGAAAACGTCGGCACCCAAGCGATCTGCCGATCACGCAAGCGCTTCAGAAGCTCTTCATTCATGAAAAAACCGTGTTCTACCGAGTCAACGCCGGCTTGAACCGCGACCTCAAGTCCCGAAAGGCCGCTGCAGTGTGCGAACGTCTTTAGCCCCCGGCTACGCGCTGTGTTGACGATCAGCGACAAAGCCGCCACATCGAACTGCGGTTCGCCCTTTACCTGCCCGGTTGCAAAATCAATAATTCCCGTCTGGATGATTTTGATATCGTCGGCACCTTCGTCAGCAATACGATTCACCGTCGTCACGATATCCTCATCGCCTGCGGCATCATAGGCCATGAAGCTGCCATAGCGAGCTGGACGTCGAATGCCGAGACCGGCAGATCGCAAGTCGGGGCAACATCCGTGGTCACTTTTTCTGCACAGCTCGCGCGCCGCATGGTTAACGCCATACTTGTCGCCGGCATCACGGATCAGAGTTACACCGTGCGCCAGTGCACTTTTTAGGTTGCAGGATGCGACATCCATCATTGAATCAAATGACGCCTTGAGGTACTCGGAACGAGCGACGAGGTCCAGTTCGCCACCATCAAGGAAAATATGCGCATGCGCCTCGACCAGTCCGGGCATTGCAAACGGCACTCGGACCGTCCGCTCGGTCCGCTTCTGCGATTCCGGCTGACCCAAACAGGAATCGCGCTCAGCCATTACGGTTTGGACGATACCACTTTCAACGTGAATCGCGTACGGACCATCGGCGTGATATTTGATTCCATCAAAATAGGTCGTCGCAATAATTCGATCATGCATTGCCATTTTCTCCATTCAGCTTGAATGCCCTGCCGGCAGCGGCATGGAACGTCCTGACCTTAGGCTCGATTCGTCGATCGGCCGCGAGAAAAGCGAAGAAATTCGCGCGCTCAGTACGGAAGTGGGCCAAGCTGCGTCGCGCCAGACCCATGTGTTCGAATTCGGCTTGCAGCTCGATGCCTCCTGACCTACGCGTCGAGAAAATGGAACTGAAAGGCGACAAGACAGAAATACTCCGGCGTCGACTCAAATGTGTAGCAGCCAAGCCTAATGAGGCAGGAATTTTGCGGCGCTCCACACATACTGAATTATTGTCACCCACCATCATGCCAAATCCTTCAATTACCGTTGTTTGCAGACGTATGCATTCTGCAAGCATAGTTATTCCATGTCAACCCTATTTTCAACTTTTGCATTGGCGGTTATGCAGTAACAAATTGACGCATCGCCGCAAGAAGTCCAGAGCACGAGCTACTGCAATCTTCATGCATACGTTTGCATATTGGTCATTACATCAGACGCGATTCACCTCTAGAAATATCCCTGCTCGCATATAAGGAATCAACTGTTTCGATGCTGCCGAAAGCCTTCCGCGTCTGCCTCGGAAGGTGTCGGACATCGCCCTGCGTGTCGAAAGCGCGAATTGAGGGTTGAGGTGACCGATATCTCCTGATTGTCTGGCGAGATAGTGCGAGTCGATATCGATAAGCCGAAACCCGGGGGGAGGAATGGCGGAATAACTGAACGAGCGGCAAAATGGTTCGACTGGAGGTGTCGCCATGAAACGATGCAAGCTAAGCGACGCAAGGTTCATCTGGCCGAGCGTGAATTCATCGTTCCCAAGGTTCGATAAACAGGGAAAAATGCATCAACTCGGCGCACGTGCCCGACGCTGGATCGTCGCAGGTAGAGTCGGCTTAACCGGCTCCGCCGGCTGTTTGTGTGATGGGAAAGCGCTAAGACATTTACATCGCCATGCGGCAGTTCCCGGGTGAACTCATTTCCTGGCGATGACCCCACATGGAGTAGGCGTTTAGCTCGAGGCGCAAGCTGTCAATGAATGCCTGCCGCCTAGGACTTCATTTATGGAAATTGGGCTGGATTATAAACTAAGAACTTGTCCGTAAATTGAAAGTCGCATCCGAATTGCCGGTGACGGCAATCGGAGGTGATGAAGATGAGCAAG
>NZ_STGI01000023.1 GCF_004804275.1 Herbaspirillum sp. ST 5-3 | reverse complement strand
CCAGTGTGAAAGTAGGTAATCGTCAGGCTTGTGTTACCCAGAAAGCCCCAGCTCCATGAGTTGGGGCTTTTTGCTTTCTGCACCCTCCCGCCAAATACGCCGCACGGCAGCCCGCCATAAGCAGGTCGCATTCACCATCCTCAAGATGAGCCCGCCACTGTTTGCAATGTGCTGGGCCAATGTGCGGTAAACTTCCCGCGACCATACCGATGCAAGACCATCGCAGCCGATCGGCTTCCCGTCAAGGAGAGGACTCATTGCCCCTCTGGCGATCCGCTGCTTCCCCTTACAATACGGAGAGTTTGCCAATGAGTCCCTTCAAGGCCTTTCAAATCGAGCAGGACGAAAGCGGAAAGATTTTCAGTCACATGACCAGGCTCACGTCCGAGCAACTTGATGACGGTGAAGTGACGATTCGCGTCCATTTTTCCAGCGTGAACTACAAGGATGCGCTCGCGGCGACAGGGAAAGGGAAGATCATTCGTCGCTTCCCTTGTGTCGGCGGCATTGACATGGCGGGCGAGGTAACGAGCAGCTCCGACCCACGCTTCCAACGCGGCGACAAAGTGATAGCGACGAGTTTCGACATCGGGGTTGCGCACCACGGCGGTTACGCCGAATTTGCACGCGTTCCGGCGCGCTGGATTGTTCCGCTGCCGAGCGGTCTTGATCTGCTCGAGGCAATGGCACTGGGAACTGCCGGATTCACTGCGGCGCTCGGTATTGTCCGCATGGAGGATAACGGTCTCGCGCCGGAGAACGGGCCGGTCGTCGTCACCGGTGCGACTGGCGGTGTCGGCGGCTTGGCCATCGATATGCTTGCTCAGCTAGGCTATCACGTCGTCGCCCTCACCGGCAAAGAGTCAGAGACAGAGTATCTGCACATGCTAGGGGCGGCCGAGGTGACACTTACCTCGACCATCGACTTCGGCAGGGTACGCCCGCTCGAAGCAGGGCTGTGGGCAGGCGCGGTGGACAACGTCGGCGGCCCTATTCTTCAATGGGTCCTGGCACACATGAAACAGGCCGGAACAGTTGCGAGTATCGGCAATGCTGCGAGCCACAAGCTGGAGACCACGGTGTTTCCGTTCATCTTGCGCGGTGTCAGCTTGCTGGGCATTGATTCCGGTTACATGGGATTTCCCACTCGGCAACGCGTCTGGGATCGGCTTGCGTCCGATCTTAAACCACGTCACCTGGCAGCAGTCACCCGTGTGATCGACTTTAATGACCTGCCTGGTTGCTTCGATGACTTTATCGAGGGGCGAGTAAAGGGACGGACGGTTGTCAAAATCGCGGCTTGAGCGATACAAACAGTCCACTCAAGGGTTGATGCCGATAAATATGTGTGCATCGGTTCCATGCGAGCATGACCTTGTTGTCAAAAACATCCAAGTAATGGACTCAAGAATGGGCCACTATCATGAGCACTCGTCATCGCGAGCAACATAAGCTCGGAACCGTCGGCTGGTTGCGTGCAGCTGTCCTTGGCGCCAATGACGGCATCGTGTCAACCTCCAGCCTGATTCTCGGGGTGGCTGCATCGCATGCCACGCACCAAGGTATTCTTGTTGCTGGTATTGCCAGCGTTGTCGCTGGGGCCATGTCCATGGCTACAGGAGAATACATTTCCGTACAGTCGCAGGCCGATACGGAGCAGGCTGCGCTTGCAAAGGAACGCGACGAGCTCGGCGAAAACCCCAAAGGGGAACACCAGGAGCTGACGAACATCTATATTGCGCGCGGTCTCGACGCAGCACTTGCAAAGCAGGTGGCGAGTCAATTGATGACCCATGACGCGCTAAGTGCACACGCCCGCGACGAACTCGGCATTACCGAAGCATTCAGTGCGAAACCTCTGCAGGCCGCAGTTGCTTCTGCCATGAGCTTTGCGGCCGGAGCCGTGCTTCCGCTATTGGTGGCAGCGTTCGCACCCTTGGAGCACTTGATTCTCTCTGTTGCGATCGCGTCCCTGATCTTTCTCGCATTTCTTGGCGGACTGGCGGCGCGGACAGGCGGCGCCAGCGTCCTCAGAGGGATCTTGCGGGTGACGTTCTGGAGCGTCGTGGCGATGGCGGCTACAGCCGCGATAGGCGCATTGTTTGGAACGGTAGTGTAGCTTGACCGAACACTGGCGAGGAGGAGTATTGACCGTATGAGCAGCTTCGATTCAGCAAATGAGTGGCGTTATAGCCGGGCCGCGGTCGTGTTGCACTGGCTTCTGGCAGTCCTGATTGCCAGCATGGCAGCCCTCGGCTGGTACATGATGAGTATCGAGGATGAACCGGCTGGCCCCTGGTATCTCAGTTTGCATAAAACGCTCGGTATCCTGGTTTTCGCCCTTGTCGTCGTTCGTGTCGCGTGGCGCGTGAATCACAAACCCGCGGAATTGCCGGCGAGCTTGCCGAGGTGGGAAGTGGCCACTGCCTCGATCACGCACTGGCTGTTATACGCCTGCATGATTCTGGTACCGGTTACGGGTCTTCTCGGCGCATCGTATAGCAAGAGTGGAGTGGTGTTCTTTGGAATCCAACTGCCAAGATGGATGGTGCCGAACCATGACACAGCTGAATTATTGTTCTCCATCCACGAAGCCTTGGTATGGATATTGGTTGTTCTGGTTGTTTTTCATGCAGTTGCGGCGCTGAAGCATTTGCTCGTCAACCGCGACCGGGTATTTCAGCGAATGTGGTTTTGAGGTCGCATGATCTTCGATCGCGGTAACGCGCACAGTTTTCGCATTCGCACCAAGCTTTTGGGCGTTTAATCTGCTATATGTTTTGTAAATATCTCATATTTCCACAATAAAGCGGACATATTTGATGCGCTGCGATAACATTCTTCCTGTCTCCTCCAACTCTCCTTGAATTGGATTAACCCGCAAGCGGAAACGCCTGCGGGTTTTTTTTCGCCGGCATCATTGCAGTACCCATACCTATGGGCAAGAAGCCGAGTCGCAGCCATTGGCCCGCAATCTCCAACATATACGCCGCGGCATTCTGGGCTCCATTCACTACTGTACTGAATATTCATTGCCGAAATTCCGTCTCGTAGGCGGATTTCCGGTTGTTAATTGACACATCTCTCAATACACTCTCGTGGTAAAAATATTTCAATGATTTCTGGCAATGCGAGAACATCGTTTTCGCGTTTACCGGATCAACTGGAGAAGCCTCATGGCAACCACGTATTTCCCCCGCTGGCGCCTGCGCGAGAGCACGGACGATGGCCAACGCCAGGTTATCGGTACGGACGAGCGGCTACCGTGGCCGCAAACCATCGCGATGGGGTTCCAGCATATTGTCGCCATGTTCGGCGCAACGGTGCTGGCGCCGCTGCTGATGGGTTTTGATCCGAATCTGGCGATTTTCATGTCGGGCGTCGGAACGTTGCTTTTTTTCGTGTTCGTCGGCGGTCGCGTGCCGAGTTATCTGGGTTCCAGTTTCGCATTCATCGGTTTGGTCATCCTTGTGTCGGGCTATAGCGGGCAGGGGCCTAACGCAAACATGGGGACCGCCCTCGGCGGCATCATCGCCTGCGGCGTGGTCTATGCGCTGATCGGCCTGCTGGTGATGGTAATCGGTACGGCCTGGATCGAAAAACTGATGCCGCCTGTGGTGACCGGCGCCGTGGTGGCAGTCATCGGTTTGAACCTGGCGCCGATCGCCGTGAAAGGGGTGTCGGGGAACAATTTCGATGCCTGGATGGCGCTCGTTACGATCTCCTGCGTCGGCGCGGTTGCAGTTTTCACCCGTGGCATGGCACAGCGTCTGCTGATCCTGATTGGTTTGCTGCTGTCCTATGCGATCTACTATTTTCTGGCCAACGTTGGCGGGTTTGGCAAACCAATCGATTTCGGCGTCATCGCCAACGCAGCATGGTTTGGCGTGCCGCATTTCGTCACGCCGGTCTTCAAGGCTGATGCGATGGCCTTGCTGGCGCCGGTGGCGATCATTCTGGTCGCCGAGAACCTGGGGCATATCAAGGCGGTCAGCGCCATGACCGGACAAAACCTCGATCGCTACATGGGACGGGCGTTTGTCGGCGACGGCGTGGCCACAATTCTGTCTGGCAGCGTCGGCGGTACCGGTGTCACCACCTACGCGGAAAACATCGGCGTCATGGCCGCGACAAAGATCTATTCCACGCTGATTTTCGTTGTCGCTGCGCTGATTGCGCTGCTACTCGGCTTTTCGCCCAAGTTCGGCGCGATCATCCAGACTATTCCGGGCGCAGTGCTGGGCGGCGTCTCTATCGTGGTCTTCGGCCTTATCACAGTTGCGGGCGCGCGCATATGGGTTGAAAACAAGGTTGATTTTTCAGATAACCGCAACCTGATTGTCGCAGCGGTGACGCTGGTACTCGGTGCCGGCGATTTCACCTTGAAACTTGGGCAGTTCGCGCTTGGAGGAATCGGAACGGCGACGTTCGGCGCCATCATTCTTTATGCAGCTCTGTCGTTACGCGAAAGCCGCAAGAACTGATTGTTGAGAATTGTAGAGCACGAAAATGTGCCAGGCTGCTCGACCGCATGGAAGAATCGAGAGACAAAGCGACGGCGTTCAGGAGCCGCCTCTAAACACAGAGTCAAAAGTAAAAGGCCCGCTTCGGCGGGCCGTTTTTTTTTGCACAGGTGTTACCTGTGTGTTCGCATCGAACGCACACGTGAGGTCACATCAAGAGCGTCACCACCACGGATTTTCTTCTGCCTCCGCCCTTAATTCTTTTGCTGTTTCCAACTTTCGTCTCTGCTCAATTCGCTTTTGGATGACCGCCGAATACTGCTCGGTGGTCATCGGCCGTGCCGTCATCAGCGCTTTCAGTGATGCCCCGTTTTCGTAATCCCTGTATTTCGAGTTAAATCCGCGCAAGGTCTTCCTCCGTGGTTACGCAAAAACTTGTAATTGCTAGGCTAGCAGAACGCAGAGAGTGCACACAAGAAATTCTCATGTGCGTTTGCACATCTACACATCCGGTGCGCTGGCGTCGTGCACTCAGTGAGTCTCAAAGCCACGACAAAGATGGAACAATTGCGACGGAGTATGGCAGGTTGCGTGGTTTCCTGCATGCTCCAGCCGGTCGTAACGTGAATCTACTTGACCACTCTTACCTATGTTCTACACTGAACTCGTCGGCAACTCATTTCAGGAGGGTATATACGATTCACTAGATTATTGCCATCCACTTGCTGGAACCGTCCGCACGCATAGCGCGGCTTAGTAAGATGCCATTTCTTACTTTCAGTACCTAATTAAGAAGCGAAATCGTTGGCGCAATGCCATCGGTTTCAGAGACTGGCCCCGTTGGGCCAGTTGTCATTTTGGCGTGTCGAACGGATGCAGCGATGCGTATTGGAAGCACTGTTCAGCAGTGGTTACGGCGACAACAACGCCGATTCATTCAGCGGTGACTTCGGTGCATGGCGCGATAATTTGAGGACTTTATCGCTCATCGGGAACGAATAATATTCAGCCAGATCAACTGCGCCAACAATCCGAGGTTGCAGATCTGACGGATCCCTCGCTACTATTTCGCTGCGATTCGCCTTCGAATGAATATTTTTCGGATTTCACAGCATGGTAGGAAAAGCAGTCATGAAAACGACGATCACCAGTTTGTTGCTGACGGCAGCAGTTTGGTCCGGCATCGGGTATGCCGCTGAGGAGCTGCCGGTAATACGCGAGGGTGACGTCCAGCAGGGTCTGGAATCCATCGTCTCGAGCTGCGAAAAGAAACAACTTCCGGCGGAACAGGAGATCGAGTGCATAGAGCAAGGTTATTTGCAGTTCATGGGAGAGACCGCGCAGGGTGGCTCATAGATTCTTGACGAATTGTCCATCTGGCGTATCCGAAATCGTTGTTGGTCTCGATAACATGACAGCGGCGCGTGCGTTGTTCCAGCAATGAAGCAGGGTCACTTTCCGATTTTCGGCTCGGGGCATGTGCAATGCCGGCTGCTGTAGTTGCCGTTTGCATTTGGTCGTTGAACGGTCAATGCCCGCGATAGTCGCGAAGGGTATGCATGCGAAAGGCATTGACCACAGCCGCAGTAGCGAGCACGCAGCCGCAAATCAGCACGGCGCGCGATGCGTCAAAGGCATGTGTCAACGCCCCGGCAATCAGGCCTGAAGCAGCAGGGATCACCTGCGAAATGATTGTGTACATGCTTAACACGCGGCCGCGTACGCTCTCTTCGACGTTTTCCTGGATCCCGGTCACGATGAGGCTGATCGCGATGCCGCCCAGCATACCGACGCAAGCGAGAAGACCGAACGCAATGACCGGCGAATGCGCGAGGCCCATGGCCGCGAACAGTGCCCCGGACAACCCGGATGCGGCGAATATGATCTTTCCATGCGGCAGACGCCTTGCGACGAATAAGCAAAGCAGTCCGCCGACAATCAGTGCCGGGGCCAGCGTGCCAAGGAATGCTCCGCGTCCCAGTTCGGTCAATCCGAGCGAGGTTCGCGCCAGTCTCGGCAGAATTACCTGCATCGGCCCCATCAGCATGTAGCCGAACATCGCGGTAACAAGAAGCTGCGCCAGGAGCGGATTGGACCGTGCCGCGCGCAATCCGATAATCACTTCCTTGCGGACTGGAAGATGCGGCTTGTGCGTTGCTTGCGTCCTGACCTTGAGCAGCAGGGCGGATCCAATGACGAAAAGCGCTGCTGCGAAGAGAAACACCCCTTGCCAGCCGGCGCGCAGACGGCAGACTGAAATTGCGATTGGTCCCAGGCCGAAGCCAAGCATGACCAGCAAATTGAAAACCAGAGATGCGCGGCGCAAGGCTTCGCTTCCGACAATCTGGCCCAGCGCGGTCATGCGCGCTGGCGCAACAAAGGACCAGCCGATTCCGGCCAACAGGGCAGACATCAGTATGAAAGGTATGCGCGCGGATACTTCGCTGATGAAGCGATCGGCGACCGCCATCGTCAGTGCGGCAAGAACGAACAGCCCTTGTGCGATATGGATGATGCGATCGGGCGCGTGACGGTCGCACAGCACGCCGGCATACCAGCCAAGCAGCAGTGGTGGTCCAAAGCAAAGGCCGAAACCTACGCCGGCAAGCAGATCGGAACGCAAGACTTCCTGCGAGTAGATGATGACCGAATAGTTGATGATGTGGCCGGCGGTAAACGCCAGCAGACAGGACAGGAAAAATTCCCAGTGACTGCGCATCATCAGGTATTCCCTTTATTGGGCGAAGAGATCATTTCTGTTCAATGCGCAACAGGGTCGGCTGGCCGCCTTCGATATGCCAGCTTGGGAAATTGGAATTGGAGGTGTAGACGGTCCCATCCTCGGCAATCTCGATGTCTCGCGTAAATGTTGTTCGCCGAGGCAGCGGAACCGTACGCCAGGTTTGCGACTTGATGTGGAAGGCGAATAGTGCGTCGGACTGGTTTCCATTGACCCATACGATGCCGCGCTTCTTGTCGACGTTCAGTGAATAGGGTGTCTCGCTTCCCTTTGGCTCGACGGGGAGATCGAACAGCGAGAACTTGCCGTCAGCCGGCGAATAGCGGGCGATTTTCGATTCGGCGAAGGCGACGATCCACACATTGCCTTCTGCGTCGATGCGCAAGCGGCGTGGTCCTATGAATGGCGTCGGAATCATCGTGATTCGCCCCGTCGCAGGATCGATCTTCCCGATTTCCTGCGTGTGCAGGCGTGCGAACCACACGGTGCCGTCCGGTGCAATGTCAATCCCATAGGGAAGCGGCGTACCCGTTGCGGCCCAGTCGACGGGCATCCAGTTCGACACCGGCAGTCCCCAGTTCATGAGTTGGAACAGCTTGTCGATCGACGACACGGTCAGCCGCTCTTTCAGACCTCTGGCCGGCAAATCGAACAAGGTGAATTTCTGCGTGAAGCGATCGAATTTCGCAATCTGATTGGACAAGGCGAGTGTGAACCAGACATTGTCATTTGCGTCGATACGAATCGTGTGCGGATAGAATCCAGCGCCGATCTCGTGCAAGAGAAATGTCTCGCTTGCCGGGTCGAACTCGACCAGCCGGCGCTGCGCTGACGGCGTAATGAAGATATGCCCGTCACGCTTCGACTCGGCAAGCGAGTGCGCGTTGGAAGTGCTGTCATGGCTCGGAAAACCTTTCAGGCGACCGACGATGAGGCCACCGGGCTTGTCGCCCGGCTTGTGCGGGATCTTGTAGACCGTCACGGCATTCGTCACCGGATCGACTTTATAGAGTCGGTCCTGAATATTGTCCGCAACGTAGATCATCTTGTTCGCGGCAATCAGCATGTCGTGGGTCTGGGACATCGCATTGCCAAGCGGCCATTCCGTGATAACCGTCTTGTCGAGTTCCGAATCCCATGCAATTCCACCCTTCACCAGACCGGGATTCTCGCGCAGCTTTCGGTAACCGGCCGAGAGTTTGTCCGGCAATGATTTCTGCAGGTCTGTCGGCAGCCTTGATCCATATCGAATCATGCGGCCAATGACCTCATGCCAATCCTCCGGCGAGCGCTCGGCCCGTGTAAACGCATTCCCCTGTTGATGACAAAAGCCGCATTGCATCTGGAAGTGCTTCTTCGCGTTGGCATCCCCGATATCAAGTGCGCCAAGCCACGCGTTGGCCGGCTTCGATTCTGCAATTTTGACGGGATCCGTTTCCTTATCCACTGTGAGTAGAACGCTCTTTTGATCCGGAAGAATGCGGACGACCACGTCTTTGTAACCTGGTTTCCGAATCCGGTAATTCATCTCCACCGTCACATCCGGCATCCGGACCGTGCCGGCGGGACTTGTGAAGGCCGTCGTTTCTATTTCCACCATCCTGGGCTTGCCCGGCTGCTGATAGCCGTTGTCGGAAACATCTCTTGGGGCGGGATTTGCCACAGTTTGCGTCACCATGGCAGAGCCAAGTGGCACCCCGGAGGAATCTGTGACGGAGATGACGACTGCCTGCGACGCGGTCGCAATGGAGCTGCAAAGAGCCAGTGCAAATAAGCGATACGATCGGGAGCTCATGGGACGTTATTGATGGATTGTTGGGGTAAACCGTTCGAGGTGACGCGGCGTTTCATCTGGCGCGCGAAAGTGGCCGGTGCAAGGCGGCTGATCCACCAGGCTGCATTGGCGAGCAAGCCTGGCAGGTGCAATTGCCGGCGTCGGCGTGCGGCGTGGTATATCCGGTCGGCCATATCGGCAGCACTCATCTCGCCGCCGACGGCATTGCGGGGAAGTGTGGCGGGGCCGCCATCGCCGCCGAGTGCGGCGCGTTCGATGCCGGTTGCAACAAAGCTGGGGCAGATGATGGAGATATCGACTCCGTCGTCTTCCACTTCACTCCGCAAGCTGTCGAAGAAACCGTGCAGCGCGTGCTTGCTTGCGCTATAGCCGGTCCGCCCGAACAATGGGGAAAAACCGGCAATGCTCGAAATGACCACGACCTGTCCGCGCCGCTCGCAAATCGACGAGAGTGCCGCTTGCGTGCAATGCACGGCACCGAAGAAATTCACATCCATCACTCGCCGAAGCACGGAGATGCTGGTGTCGCGCAGCAGACTGCGGTGAGCAATGCCGGCGTTGTTGATCAGAACGTCAATACCGCCGAACGTGTCGATGACCGCCTGCATCGCGTGATTGCAGGCAGCCGGATCGGTGACGTCGCATTGCATGTCGATCACCTTCATTAATCCGGATGCGCGTAAGCGGTTGGCCGCGGCTCTCGCTGCCACCCCATCCACATCGACGAGGGCCACATTGGCGCCAGCCGCGGCAAATCTCTCGCACAGCGCATGCCCCAGTCCGCCGGCCGCGCCGGTGACGACGACATTCTTCCCGGAGTAGTCGATTGTTTCCATGTCACTCCTTGCGCATCGTGCGCGACTGCAGCCAGTAGTCAAATACCGCTGCCGAGGTTTTTTCTGGCGAATAGCCGAATTCCTCTTTGAGGCGGCGATTATCAAGTACGGGGCGATAGCGCAGGAAATTGACCTGTTCGGGGCCATACTGGGTCAGCCGGAAGACCTTCAGAACGCGTAGTGCCGATGCAATCGCCCATGCAGGCAATGACATGAGGGGCTTCCCAAGCCGGGCGGCAAGCGCATGGATGGACAGGGCGCCGTCACCGGCCAGGTTGAAGATGCCGCCTTTGCCGCTGTCGATCGCGTGGAGGATCGCGCCGACCACATCCTGGTCCCAAATGAATACGAAGGGGCTGTCCGATCCGCGCACGCCGATCAGGCGCGGTTTTTCAAACAAGTCGGTGATCTGGTTCCGGACGGTATCGCCCAGAATGGTGCCGATGCGGAAGATGGTTTGCTTCAATTCGGGGTGCTGCTGGCGATACTCACTGAGCATTTCTTCGACCAGGCGCTTGTGCCAGGAATAGGCAAATTCCCGGTTTCCCCGGAGTGGATCGGTCTCGGACAACCAGGCAGGATTGTCGGCGTGGTAACCGTAGGCGGCGCCGCTTGAAGAGATGACGATGTGGCCAACACGGGCGGCCACGCAAGCGTCCAGCACGTTTGCCGTTCCCTCGACATCCACGCTGTATTCAAAAGCGCGATCGCTTTTTTTGCCGGGCGTGACGATGGAAGCAAGATGGACCACCGTGTCTACCTGATGTTCTCGGAAGATGGTCGCCAATTCAGGGGCGCGGACATCAGCCTTCAAATAGATCACGCCCGGCCGTTGTTCCGTCCTTGGCGTGT
Organism: Herbaspirillum sp. ST 5-3; assembly: GCF_004804275.1. Taxonomy (GTDB): domain Bacteria; phylum Pseudomonadota; class Gammaproteobacteria; order Burkholderiales; family Burkholderiaceae_D; genus Noviherbaspirillum. Next base: position 23,282 of record NZ_STGI01000023.1, on the reverse strand, counting down.
CTCGAATGTCGGTTGCGACGATGGTGAGAGACTTCCCGGCAATCCATCTTGCGGAAAGCGCGTCGATCAGTTGTCGGCCGATGTATCCACCGGCGCCGGTCACCAGGATGGAATTGGCCGTCATGCACGCACCTTTGCGGCTTGTACCGGCTTTTTCATCCAGTATGTCGACAAAGCCATACCGGCAAAAATATGCCAGATGCCCCACCAGGCGGTGACGATGGCCATGCCGCCGAGACCGCCGAAAAAGTTGAAGATGAGGACCAGGCCGAGGCCGGAATTCTGTATGCCGGTTTCGAAGGCGACCGCGCGGCAGTCCCGCTCGGCAAGGCCGAATAGCTTTCCGAACCCATAGCCGCTGCTCAGCGCGCAGGCGTTGTGGATGAACACGATGCCCACCACCATGGGGCCATAGGCGAGGAAAAACTTCCAGTTGGCCAGCAGCGCTCCCGACACGAACACCGCGAACACGCCAAGGGAAAAGACACGCATCGGTTTGAGCAGCCGTGCCGCCATTGTTGGAAAGCGATGCGAAATGATCAGTCCCAGCACCAGCGGAACACCCAGCAACAGGCCAACCTCAAGCAGCATCGACCAGGGGTCAAGGGAAAAATCGCGCAAGATGGCTCGCATGCCTGCATGCTGGTTAGCCCAGAATGCGACATTGATCGGCATCATGAACACGGCGCCCACCGTCGACAGGGTGCTGATCGATACCGACAAAGCGGCATTGCCTCCGGCTCGATACGTAAAGAAATTCGAAATATGACCAGCCGGGCAGGATGAAACGAGCAGCATGCCGAGTGCGATGGAGGGTAGCGGATCGAGCGCCAGTATCAACAGATAGGTGGCGGCAGGGAACAGAATGTGATGCCCAAACAGTCCGATCGCGAGTGCCTTCGGCGTGCGGAAGGCCTGTTTGAAATCCGACAGCTTCAGGTCCAGCGCCACGCCGAACATGACGAGTGCCAGAACGAAATTCAGTGCCAGCAAGGACTGTGGATTGAAATTGAGATGCACTTGATCAATGTGCATCATCGCTGAGCGTCCTTATCAGCGCGCATGGTATGTCTCCTCGTTTTTATCGGTTTGTGAAGCGATTTTGCTGCAAATCTGTCGAGGCCGACAGGTTGTAGATGGCCAAAACCTGTGCGCGGCGGACATTCGTCATGAGCAGCCGCGCGAGAAATGCGAGGGGGTGTGCAAAACGGACACGCATGCTAGACTCGGCCTAAAACCGCGCAACCGTATTACCGGACGCAAATAGAAGAGGGAAGAGGGACAGATCGAAATGGAGCAGTCGTTTCCCGGCAGAGACGACCGGATCGAGCCGCCGCACAAGATCGCCGTTCTGGTCGACATTCTGGGCGAGGAGAGCGTCAAGCCTGAAGACGTCCTTGCGGGCAGCGGCATTGACCCGCTGCAGGTCCGTGCGCCCGAAACGCGCATTTCTGCGCGCCAGCTTCTGGCCGTTTGCCGCAATGCGCTCCGTCTCTCAAGGGATCCGGGCGTTGCGATCAAGGCGGGGAAGAGGATCCACGTCACCCATTTCGGCCTGTACGGCTACGCTCTCCTGAGCAGTCCCACGCCGCGGGACGCCATCGACTTTGCGCTCAAGTACCGGCCTCTCGCCGCCCCGCTCGTCGGATTGCGCTTCACGGAAGACGCCGGCGCTGCCGTCTGGGAATTGTCGGATGCGCTTTCGCTCGGCACGGACAGTGCACTGTTTCGATTCGTGCTTGAATTTCAGCTTGGCACTCTGTTGTCCTTGCATAGCGATATTTTGGGGCGGCCGGTGAACCCGGTCGAGATACGCACTGTCTATCCGGCGCCGCCGAATGCAGCAGAGTATGAAGTCTTGTTAAGATGTCCGGTCCGATTCGCGCAGCCGCGCAATGAGCTGCGCTTCAGTCAAGATTGGCTGGAGCAGAAGCTGGCTTTCGCCAACCCGATTACCGCCGCACTGGTGCGCGAAACCTGTGATCAATTGCTCACGGAACTGAAGGCTTCATCCGGCTTGGCCGGCACGGTTTTTAACCTGCTGATGGAGCGGCCGGGGCATTTTCCGGATGTCGAGGCAGTCGCCGGGCAACTGCACATGACGTCTCGCACGCTGCGCAGAAAATTGCAGGCGCAGGATACTTCATATCAAAGCATCCTCACCGATGTGCGCAAGCAGCTCGCGATCGATTACTTGCGCAAGACCCGAATGAGCACGGATGATATCGCGGTATCTCTCGGGTTCAGCGACGCTGCCAACTTTCGCCACGCATTCAAGAAGTGGACCGGAAGGACACCCGGTGAATTTCGGTCGGGCATTCCCTGATCAGCCAAGGCTTGCTTGAGGAAAAGTTTGTTTTTGCCAGAAGGAATCATTGGCGGACTGCCAATTCACCCGGTCCGTAGTGCAGGAGCAAAAAAGGCAGAGCAGTCGAATTCCGCAAATCTTCGGCTGTCCATGAATGGTAAAGTTCGACCGGCTGGCCGGAGTGCCATGATTCAATATTCGGTAAATGATGATACGAGGGGTCGCATGAAGTTCAAACTGCTTTTCACAGCACTGGTTTTTGGCGTAGCGCTCAACGCCGCCGCCTTGCAACCGGCCACCACGCCGATGCTGGCGCCATCGCAGACACAGGTTCAGACGGCGCAGATCACCGCACAGCTTCTCAAGCGCTTCCCTTATCAACCCGCCCAGCTCGACGCGGCCATGTCGGAGCGCATTTTTCAGCACTATTTCAAAGCGCTGGATCCGGGAAAATACTTCTTCCTGCAAGCAGACATCGATCGCTTTGCCGATGTACGTCCCAAGCTTGGAGAAGAAGTCGAGCACGGTGACTTGCGTGCCGCCTTTGACATTTTTAACCTGTACGAGCGACGCGTCACGGAACGTATGGCAGATGCGCGCGACTTGCTGAAAAAAGGCTTTGATTTCACAAAGCACGAGAGCTTCCAGTTCGACCGCGACAAGGCGCAGTTTCCGCAGAGCGATGAGGAAGTGCATGAACTATGGCGCAAGCGCGTCAAGAACGACTGGCTGCAACTGAAGCTCACCGGCAAGAAGAACGCAACAATCCGTGCGACGCTCGACAAGCGCTACGGCAGTCTCGCGTCGCGCGTCTCCAAATACAAGAGCGAGGATGTATTCCAGGTATTCCTGGATGCGTTTGCGACGGCAGTCGATCCGCATACCGATTACTTCGGCGTGGCGGCGTCTTCCAACTTCGACATTGCCATGAAACTGTCGCTGTTGGGTATTGGCGCCGTGCTTCAGGAAAAGGACGAATACACGACGATCCGTGAATTGGTGCCTGGCGGACCCGCGGCGCTGTCGGGCAAGCTGCAGGCCGGCGATCGCATTGTCGGCGTGGGGCAGGAGAAGGGCGGCGCAATCGTCGACATCGTCGGTACCCGTCTGGATGAAGTGGTGGACTTGATTCGCGGCCCCAAGGGTTCCACGGTGCGCCTGGACGTGCTTCCCGCCAATGCCGGTCCTGACGGCAAGCACAAGCTGATCACCCTGGTGCGTAACAAGATCAGCCTGGAACAGCAGGCAGCCAGGAAATCCGTTATTGAAGTTAACGAGGGAGGTATCACCCGTCGCGTCGGCGTCATATCGCTGCCAGGCTTTTATCAGGACTTCGAGGCCAGGCATAAAGGCGACAAGGACTTCAGAAGCACGACACGCGACGTCAAACGCCTGGTGGAAGAGCTCAAGCAAGAGAATGTCGATGCGCTGTTGATCGACCTGCGGAACAATGGCGGTGGCGCGCTCGATGAAGCGGTGGCCTTGACCGGCGTATTTACCGGCGCGGGGCCGGTACTGCAGGAACGCAATGCGCAGGGCCAGGTGAAAGTCGACAATAGCGATGCGCCAAAGCCCGTCTGGGATGGCCCGCTTGGTGTTTTGGTCAACCGCGGCTCTGCGTCCGCATCCGAAATATTTGCTGCTGCGATCCAGGACTACGGCCGAGGCATCATCATCGGCGAACAAAGCTTCGGCAAGGGCACAGTCCAATCGATCGTCAGTCTTGATCAACTGGCCCAGCACCAGAAGCCGGAGTTCGGTGAACTGAAAATGACCATCGCACAGTTTTTCCGGATTAACGGCGGAACGACACAATTGCGTGGTGTAACGCCGGACGTCGGTTTCCCGCCGATCTCCGATACGGAACACATTGGCGAATCCAGTTACGACAATGCGCTGCCCTGGACGCAAATCGAGCCTGCCGGCTACAAACCTTTGGGTGACGTCTCGAGCATCCTTTCGCAGCTGAAAAACCGCCATGCATCACGCGTCGCCAAAGACAAGGATTTCCAGTACCTCCTGGAAGATATCAATGAACTCAGAGCGATGCGCGCGAAGGCTTTGGTCTCTCTCAATGAGGCCGAGCGTGCGGAGGAACGCAGCAAGCGCGCCGCCCAGCTCAAATTACGCGAGGCGAATAGTGGCGCCGGTCGCGACGGCGGAAAGGCTGCGCTCAAGGGCGACGCGGCCGCCGTGAAGCCGAGCAAACAGCTCGATACGAGATCGTTGGACGAGCGCGATCCCGACGATGAATCGGTGGCTGGCGAATCGCAGAAGAACGCGAAGGACATCTGGTTGATCGAGGCGGCACATATTGTCTCGGACACGGCGCTACTGCAAGCCGGCACCACGGCCCGTGCTGGCGGGTCGAGCGCGACTCTTCGATAGTCCGGCGTAGTGGTGGGATTCCACATTCACTTGCTCGCGCATCAGTCTGAAGATGCTGATACGCGAGCAAGTCTTCATGTCGCGGCACCGATTTCCGTCGCGTCCGTATGTTCGCATAATTTGTATTATGTCAAATTCGGTGCTGACAGAAAACCCGGCCTGTACTGGCCTCGAACGTCCGTTGAAGCGAATAGAGCGTTTGCATAATTCTCACTCGTTTTCTCGCACAATTTTCGCAAATTTCGTGATGCGAAAATATTTCGGATTCTGTGAGAGTTGTGCAATTTTGTAGCGAGTTTGAATCGCAGCTTCTGCGATATTTGTGCAACCAATCTCTTAGTCGGGTGCTGGGAAACGCGACTTCTACTTCGTTGTGGGAACAATTTCCCCCCCACTTCTATTTTCCCCACAACTTTCGATGGCAAGTGCTCATGGAAGCTGGCGTTGCATACTATCTACGTCGATAAATGTCTGGTCTAGCCAGTGACGGCTCTATGCCGGAATCATTGCACCAGAAAATACGGCCATCTTCCAAAATGAAATGGGCCTTACAGCCTTGGTTCCGCCAAACTGAAGGCTTGAGAGTGACGCGCCCTGCAGAATTTGCTTGAACAGACCAACGTGGATTGTGGGGTGCGCGAAGCGGCAAGGATATAACGTCGCCGCAACCATCTGGGCAACGAAAAAGCGCCCAATAAAGATTGTCGTTATGAGCAACAACGTAGAAGCGTCCAGGCTCCACGCCTTCGTTAGGAAGTACCTTGGGGATTGTCGAAACGGATGCAAAGTGAATCGGAGGTAAGTCGCGACGCGAATTGGTTGTGCCTCGTGGCGAATCAGCCGGTACAGGTAGGTCTTTAGCCTTCCTCTTTAACCACGTGGTCAGAATGGAAAAAATGCTCATGTTTTGGAAATTTTCCCGAGAGCCGGCATTCCTAACCGATAACCATTTTCGGGCGCATTTAATAATCCCGACTCACCACAACAGAAACAATCAGGTTGTGACGGATTGTCGATGCTGTAGAAGCTGAGATGGACAAAGTCGATCCAGACGTTGTCCGCCATGAAATCAGTGGCAAGTTTTCGATACCCACGGATCAAGTTCATCAGTGTTGAAACAGCGAAGTCCGCGACCATGCTTGTAAATGGGCCAACTCCCGGGGCCGCCTCCCCGCCGCCCTTCAAATAGTACTCGCGCATTAATGTTTCCTTGTCCAATCTTAGTAAGTCTGGACGTGCGCGCACGGCACGTTCGAACGCAAGCTTATCCTCCGTAACCACTCGTTGGCAGCGCAAGCAAGCACCACTGTCAGGAATAATCACGCTAATCCGGCCGCGGTGATCACGCAGGTACGGGTCACCTTTTTCGTCGGAATCAATTCGACCTGTGAGACCAACGTCTATATATGGCAAACAGTAATAGTACATTGCCTGGTTGAGCACATCCCGTCCGCTGACGTCGTCAGTACATCCAAATAAGATATCCGCGGTCGCAATCGCGTCTACAGCAGCGGGCGATTTATCGACGAATTCTGGAATATGTGTAACCGAGCATGATAGACCCAATGTATCAATATAGTTGGCCAAAGTTTCTGCCTTGTTCTGCCCTACTTCGGCTGCACGGAATCCGCGAACGCGATTCAGATTGGTCGTTTCCAATTGGTCGCCGTCGACGATAACCAACTCGCCTATCCCACAGCGTGCCAACATCGTGGCGAGCGCCGATCCTGTTCCGCCAGCACCAATCACAACGGCACGAAGCGATTGCAGCTTGCGATTGAATGGTTTGCCGAATGCGGACTCCTGCCGTGCAAGCGCAACGAGTTCTCCCTCGATCGCGGTCGAGGCGGCAAGATGAAGCTCTATACCATCCGAAAGCACTGCCACGTGTCGGGCCGGAGTCGATTCAGCAGGCGACGCCCCCGAACGCGTGCGCGCATGCCAATGTCGTTCACAGAGCATCAGCGCGACGAATGTCACGGACGTGCCATTGCAGCCCGCGTAGCCCCGCAAAATGTTCTGTTCATTCAAATCATCGATTCGTGAAAAGCCGTGTGCGCCTTTCGGATGACTATGAACAAAACCCAATTCCAACTCTTCAAGCTCGCACCGCAGGTAGATCTCGGGCAGCATTCGCATGTTGATTCGGACGTGTGTCTCTGAGCTGCTAACGATCCATTCATCCTTTAGTTCGAGAACGTCGACGCAGACAAATCGTGGAGAAGCGTCGAGATCAGCAACCTTCCTGTCCAGTTTCCTGAATAGGGTCAATGCCGCACGCTCATGTCCTTCCGGATGGCTCTCGAGCCAGTTTTTGAGACGCGCGTTTTGGCGCGCCGTGAAAGTGATTCGTGCGCTCACGTACGCTTTGCATCTGGGTTTGCGAATGCCCAAGTTAAACGACTGATGATTTGCTCAATATTGTCGTTTTTTGGGCGCCAAGGCTTGTTATGCCAATGCCGCGACCAGCGAAGGTATTCGACTCCGTCGTGGGTTCGACTATCCTCTCCAGGGCCGCTGATGTTTGGGATGGGCTTTCCGTCTACGCGCTCTAGTCGACAATTCAACCAAAACATGTCTCCGCCCTCGGTGTTGTAGTTTGGCGGAATAATGTAGAGAACATCTACGGAAGTGGACGGAATCTCTCCGACTTTGAATACACCATTTGGGAGAGGAAAACGTTTCAGGATCAAGAAGCGCGATGCCTCGTCTTCGACATACTCCTGTCCGACCTCCTTCAAATACTCGTAATCGCTATCGAAGAGTAGCGACATTTATGCCTCACCCGCCTCAGAACTTGCGTCTTGCGCGTAAAACTTCTCGATGCCAGGCTCGTCCAAATCAAATTTGTCCGTGTTGGCAACAAGGACGCCTGCTTTTCCTTTTCGCTTGATGAATAGGTCCATGCTTTCAGGTATTCCGGGGCCGACGCCGCGTACTTCGGCACCGGTGATTATCTGGTTTGGCCAGTCGTAGGTGTCGTTTTCGATCTTGAAGTGATACTTTTTCACTGGTTGTCCTTTTCGATAACGGTCAGGAGAATCATTAAACGATTTGGCAGCAACTCTAGAACGCTGCGCACGCTGCCGCTTGCCCAGCAGTTACTCCACTACCCAACCTGACATACCCGCTAGAGGCGAAGCCTTTATCTGATACGTAAACGTGGTCCCACTCACTAGATGTTGGGCATTGAGCCAAAAGGCAGACCGCATCTAGTAGTTTGAGTATAAAACCGAGAGTTGGTAATTGCAAGAATTAGCTGATGTTTTATACAGGGTCACGCACACGGATAATCCCACCAGGCCGCCGTGCCGCACGACTTGAAGCTGGTGGCATTCGGCGACGATTTCCTTTCTTATCTACGCTGCATTCCAGTAGCTATCCACTTAGCGCCTGTGCTGCGCAAGCCGAACGGTCCGCCGAATCTCTGCGATGACCTAGTATGGGTCCCTTGCCGGCACGCGGATCTGGTGGACTTCACAAGTTGGTGGCTGACCCGGTAAGCGCGGTAGCCTGCTGCTGAGGGTCGGCCGGGATTACGGTTTTTTTAGCAAAAACATACCTAACCCATTGACCTGAATAAAAAATACGGAACCTAGAACGTCCGTTTAGTTGCGAAGACGATACGCTTGTATCAGGTCCATGGCGTCCTTTCGTACCGTCTCGTAGACGTCATTGGATGACTGTCGAATTTTCTCGACGACCCGGCGATGCTCATCGTTGCTAACCTTGAATTCGATCACCCCGAAACGGCTCGCTATATCTTCGACCGAGGATTTTCCCCAAACGTCCTCGGCCATTCCGTCTGGATGCAGAACCACGCTATGGAAAAAGCCACTTTCACTGCGCCGAGTATTTTCAAATAGCGGCGAAAATCTTACCGCCAAGAGAGCTGCCGGCTGCAATCCGGTCAGTTCACCCATCGCTTCAGCAAACGCTGCACAATGGCCGTACGAGTACTGGGCTGCTTTATGCGCTGGAATACAGGGTTGCATCCTTGCGGGGATCGCAGCAAGAAAGTGAGAATTAGCCCGAATCTCCTCGATTGCGCGCGCAATCTCTGCTTCATTGGGGTGGCATCGTAGAGGCAGCGAAGAGAGCTTTGCTTCGTCGTAGTACCGAGTGTACACCCCCCCATTCCCTAACCCGCGCGTGCGAATCAATTTGAACAGTATCTTCTCGCTGAACTCGCGAATGGACTTGGTCCCGCGAACATCGAAAATCTGATCGTGGTTATTCGCCACATACACCCTTAATGGCTTAAGTTGGTCGAGCGGAATGTCATCCCTGTGTTCTGTCGATGTCGACCACCAGTCCACGTGCAGTAGCCACCCGGTCAGCCGCGCCAGTCCAACGGCGAAGTTAACACAATCGTTGGCCTCCCATTCTTCGATAAGCTGCGGCGCAAATGCCGTGCGCTGTTTGATCTTCGCTTGCCCCATTTCTAAATCCTCACAAAAGCAGTCGTAAATTGACCTCAGCTCTGCCGTCTGCAATTACCGGCAGGCGCTGAATAGCTCCCGGTGCGATCGACCGATGGGACGTGCTTCTTTGTGCGCTACACGTCGACGCTATTGCTTAAACGGTATCGTATTGAGCAGCTGCGGCAAGCGTGTTTCCACCCGTTGTCGCAGTTCACCGTCTGCCATGCATGCCTGCATAAAGGTCTGAACAGCATGGATAACATCGTTGAGAAAGGACGCTGTACCGATCATTACCAAATGGGCGCTGACGGCCGGATCGTACTTATGCTCACCACCGTCGTGATACGCAAACCACTTCACGTCCGGATTATTTTCGTGGAATTGTGCAACGGAGGCGAACGTGTGTAGCACGGAACATCGTGCCCCATACACGTCAACGCCACGATATTGATAAGGCTGGTCAGGATGTGCGACCAAGTATTTTTCCACCCAGTCGATAAAGTCGGCTCGGGTTTGTGTTTCCCGATCTGCCGGCAGTGACAGGCGCGTCATCGTATCAATACAAATGAACGCCATTGCTATGGAGGCCGCCGTCGCTCCAACTTTTTCACATAACTGAATTTCGCCAATCAACGACTTTACACCATCCCACATGCGATGCTCCTCACACCGACCTTCGTGTCTTCCGCCCGAATTCAGTAATTTGAGTATTGTCAGGTTTATTGCGCCACCCTTCTTTTCAGCGCGAGGGTGAACGCTTTAACGCTTTAGGCAGGAATGCGTCGATCTCTTCATCGGAGAACGTCAAATCCTCGCATTCCTGCAGCGCCTTCTGTGCCTTGCGATAGGCTTCATAGGTCGTGCTGGGTGCGCCGCTATAAACGGCATGCAGGTCCTTAAGCAAGACATCTCGTTCGACTTGCATCAGCTCGATGGTTTTTTCGCCCATGGCCAAGTCGGTAATCAGGGACAGGTAACGCTCACGAATGAGCCACAAATCAGCCGCAGCCTGGCGATGCTTCTGTGCCAGCTCGCCCAGGTCGTAGTCCTTGGTATAGGCGTTGAGCACCAGTAGAATCGTCGAGACGGCGGCGCCAAGCATGGCGGCCGTATAGCCTTCGTCAAACACAGTCGCAATGAAGCCGCCGGTCGTGACGGCAGACAGGATCATTTGCCATAGCTTGATCATTGCCAGCCGGGCTAGCAGGATGTCAGCGCACTTTTCGTGCGTCTTATGGGAATACACGACGCGTCCGAAGCACTCGCGCAGCTGTGCCTCGAGCAAACGGCGCGACTCTGGAGTATCGCTAGTCTGGGAATGCAGTTCCAAAGATTTCCCTCCACTGTTTTTTTGCGGACCAATCCTGGTTGTTATTCTGGTAGTTCAGCGCGTCGGTCGTGATGTTATAGCAGCGCCGGGCCTTGTACTGGAAATTACCGGTCTTCCAGACGTATTGGCCACTGCCAGGTGCCCGCCAAAATTGCTGGTTCTCATCCTGCAATGCGAGAAAATCGAAGAATTCACGGCACATCAGGTCGTAGTACAAAAACGACCGGTCGCGATATTCCCACTTTTCGATGAACTGGTAGGCCAGCGTATCGATTAGCAGGCCCGAAACAGGTACGCTCCAGCGGTTTTTCCATTCACGCATCATCCGGCACAACGGAATTAGGTTGCCGTTGCACGCGTTATTCCGATTGCGCATGGCGGCAATTTCTGCACGTGGATTGGTGACTCGCCAGGAACCACCGCCATTGGCGTCGGGGAAGGTGTAGCCACCGTCCGTATTCAAGAAGCCTGGCAGCAACTCAAACGTAATGCCATCGGTGAACGGCACACAAACTACTTGGCCGTCCGCGCCGATGGACGTAACCGAATAGGTGCGTTTGATGGATTCCCGCACCGCCTGCAACAAGGCGGATTGCCCATTACCTGCGTAGGCATCGTATTGCTGGTAAACGTAGTAAGGAAGCTGGAACACCATGTCCACATCGCTGATGCCATGGATCGCGGTATTGCGACCGTAGGAACCCACATACAGGCTATGGGTATCTTCGGAATTGGTTTCCCAGTAGTCGGTGTTCAGGCGCCGCGTGATCGCTCGATAGCGCGTCGAAATGACACCGCCATTCGTCACCGACAGATTCGCGCAAAACGTTGCAAACCATTCCCCTACACCCAAAGCAAACTCCATCCTGATAGCAATCCTGCATGATAGTGCAGAGACTTGGAAAAGTCATTTCAGCCGCTTTGAGGGGCGGTCGGGCTATTTTGCCCTTCGCCGTCTCAGGCAGCCGCATTTTTGCCGGCTTTCGGCGGTTCCCGCGCATCGAGATACGCGCGCAATTCGGCGAGAATGCCCTGCTGCGTCTCGACCTTGGCTTGCGACTGCGCCAGGGCCAGTTCCAGCGTGCGCATCTGCGCGGACTGATGTTCGCTCTTTTCCGAGGCGATCGCCAGCTGCTGCCGCAGTGCTTGCTCCTGCACTTCCTGATCGGCGACCTGTTTTGCCAGCGCGGCGTTTTGCTGTTCGACGGCCTGCAACTGTTCAAGCTTTTGGGCCGTCCGGCGGCCGTGTTCCTGTGCATCGTGCAGGGACTGGCGCGTGTGCGTCAGTTCCGCGATCAGGCGCGCACCGTCCTGATTCAGGCGCGTTATCTCTTCCTGCTTGACGACGATCGTCTGTTGGGCCTGACGCAAGTCGGCCTGCAGTTGCTGGAGTTGCTGCTCATGCCGGCGCTGGTCCTGGTCGCGTTGTTCCTTCACCGATTGCCGGTAATGTTCCAAGGCTTCGTATGCATGCCGATGCTTCTCTTCGAGCGATTTCCGATGTGCCTCGTTCTCGGCTAAGCGCTCCTGGAGATCGGCGGCTTGCTGCTCGGCGGTATGGCGCGCAATCGTTTCCTGTTGCAGCGTATCGCGCGTACGCCCGTGCGCTTCCCGTTCCTGCTGCAGGCCAGTTTCCAGGTGCTGAAGCTGCGCGCGTAGCTGCTCGACTTCCTGATGCGCCACTGTCAGCGCTTCGGTATGCCGGCGCTCTTTGTCGGCGTGATCGGTGCGTAGCGCATCGATTTGGGCCTGCGCCTCGTCCTGCAGCCGTGCCGCCAGGCGTTCCACCAGATCCTGCAGTGCATCGCTGATCGATGCCTTGCGGCCGCCGGCGCCCCCGTCTTCTTCTTCCAGCTCTTTCAGGTACTTGTGAATGGTTGTTTTCGAGCCAGTATTGCCGAGCGCGACGCGCACGGCGTCGACCGAGGGATGCGTGCCTTGGACGAGCAAGGCATCACGGGCCTTCTTGACGTCCGATTTGTAGAGTCCGCTGCGCGCCACGGCACCTCCTGCAAATAAAGTAATATATTACGTACCACGTAATTACATACGATAAACAGCGAGATTTCAAGAAGAAAAAGTAATAAATTACAGATCGGATAATGTAGCGTTATCCGGTATGATGATTCAATTACCGCATTTTCGAACGGCCCACACCGTAACTTGGGTTTCACTCTGCTACAGGAATTCGCATGAGCAAGCTCGACCAGTATCTCGACGCCGCCACGCGCGACAATACCCGGCAAAGCTATCAAGCTGCCGTCCGGCATTTCGAGGTGGACTGGGGCGGCTTCCTGCCAGCCACCGCTGACAGCGTGGCGCGCTATCTGGCCGATCATGCCGAAACGCTAGCCCTCAACACACTGCGCCAGCGCCTGGCCGCGCTCGCGCAATGGCATATCAGCCAAGGCTTTCCCGATCCGACCAAAGCGCCGATCGTGCGCAAGACCTTCCGCGGCATCCAGGCACTCCATCCGGCCCAAGAAAAGCGGGCCAAACCGCTGCAGCTCGACGACCTGGAGCAGATCGAAGAATGGCTCGATGCGGCCGTCGAGATCGCGCGCCGTCAGCACGACCGCGGCGCCGAACTGCGCCATTTGCGCAACAAGGCACTGCTGCTGCTCGGCTTCTGGCGCGGCTTCCGCGGCGACGAATTGACGCGTCTGCTGATCGAGCATGTCGAGGTGGTGGTGGGCGAAGGCATGACGTGCTATTTCCCGCAAACGAAAAACGACCGGCGCTACGCGGGCACCACCTTCAAGGCCCCTGCCCTGTCGCGCCTGTGCCCGGTCGAAGCCTACGCCGCCTGGACTTCGGCTGCCCAGTTGAAGTCCGGTCCTGTGTTCCGCGCGATCGACCGTTGGGGACACGTGAACGAGATGGGATTGCATATCGACAGCCTGCTGCCGCTCTTGAGGACTATTCTGGCCGACTCCGGCATCGCAGCATCCGGCCTGTACAGCAGCCACTCGTTGCGCCGCGGTTTCGCCAACTGGGCCACGTCGAACGGATGGGACCTGAAAATGCTGATGGAATATGTCGGGTGGAAGAACGTCCAGTCGGCCATGCGCTACATTGAGGCGGCCGACCCGTTTGGCCAACGCCGTATCGAGCAGGCCTTGGCGACGCGCGCGCGGCTGGCGGTGCTCGAACGCTGATCAGCGCACATTTTCGGATTCAGCGATCCTGATATTTATACGGCTGGCTGGCGTTCTTCGGGCAGCGGCACAAGCTGTGCGGCACCGACGTGACCGAAATGCAAAATATTACTCATGTGCTCCGCTTGACGTTGAACATATCGGATTTTCCGTACGACCATAACCCTCCTGATAAGCAGGAGGTACTATGCAGCAAGCTGTTATATTCACGTATCGCAAATTTAAACCGTCAACCGACGCTGTAACAGCCATCCTTTTTGTAATGGATTTCATGTTCGTACATGAAAAATGGTGGCGAAGGAACCGGCAGTGATTCTTTTTCTAGATTTTGATGGCGTCCTGCATCCCGAGACCATCGGGGCACTTGCGCCTGGAACAGTGCGCTCTGCCGGCGACTTTTCGCACTTACACCATTTCGAAAAGGTGATGCGGGAGTATGCACAAGTCGAGATTGTTATCAGCTCGGCATGGCGCGAAACGAATTCTCTTGAAACACTACGAGGTTACTTTGCGCCTGATATCGCCGCTCGCATTATCGGTGTAACGCCAGTAATGCCTGCAAGTCTGGATGCACGAAGGGAAAGAGAGATTCGTACCTGGCTAATGGAGGCTGGTCGCGAAAATGAGCCACTTATCGCCATCGATGACTGGGCACTACTATTTTCTGAAAACTGCGACTTTTTGTTTTGGGTAGATCCAGAAACTGCCTTTGATGAGGCGGCGGCTGAAGCGCTGCGACAACGATTGCAGAGAATCACATCTAGCTAAAGTGAATTGATACCTGAATATACTTTAGTCAACTCGTCGTGGGATCAACTCTTCAGTTCCGGACTTGGTGATGGCCAGCCTGTCGCTTTCTTTCCACCCCATCTGGTCGAATAATTCAGTGGGTATTGCCAGCTTTTGGTCACCACTGCCATCACAGGCGTCCCGAATCGTCGTGGGCGAAATCGAAGGCGACGATGGAAGATGCTTTGGCAGAGTCGTCAGCAAGATTGCATCATCATCCGGAAGCCCTAACCAGTTCGCGCATAGACCACCGGAGTAGTCAGTCCAGGCATAGACAACATCGTCATCCGTAACCTGTTTACCCGCTGCCTGCAATCCATGAGTCAATCGATCTCGAAATGTCGGGATGGCTAGTTCGATGGTGCGAATAATTGAAAAAGGTGATCGCGTTACCTGGAACGAAAAGGTGGTCGCATCTGAAAAGCTCACATCGCGCTGTATACCCGCCGCTGAACTTGGTGAGACGAAATAAGCGGGAAAAGCTTGCAAAGGGGGAATGAAAAGTCCCCTTTATTCTTTCCATGAATGATATATACTATGGATATCAGATATGCGAGGTTGAAATGCGAGCTTTGGTAGATATTCCGGACAGACAAATCGATGATTTGACAGTGATTTGCGAGGCAAAGAAATTGTCTCGTGCTGAGGCGATTCGGCAAGCTATTGCGGCCTATATCGAAAGGAACAAACCGAGCGCAGTAGATGCCTTTGGCCTTTGGAAGAATCGTAAAGTTGACGGATTGGAGTATCAAGAACAGGCGCGCTCAGAATGGTAAAAGCGCTGTTTGATACGAACATCCTGATTGATTATCTGAACGGGTTCGAACAGGCAAAAGCCGAGCTTGAAAGATACTCCGATAAGGCAATTAGCCTTATTACTTGGATGGAGGTATTAGTGGGTGCCACACCGGACACAGCAAGCACGATTCGTGGCTTTCTGAACGGTTTTCAGAGTCTGCCAATTGATGAGAAAGTAAGCGATCTCGCTGTTGCGATCCGTCAGAAACATCGGGTCAAGCTGCCGGACGCCATTGTATGGGCGACGGCGCAAGTAAATGGCCGAATTCTTGTAACACGCAACACCAAAGACTTTGCGCATGACGAGCCGGGAATACGAATTCCCTATCATGTATAGCACCAAGGAAATCAGCGAAATGGAAAGCCCGACTTTTTCACAGATTGAACTGATAGAAATCTCGGACGCAATAAGCGAAGTGCTTGGGCGTCTGATAACTGCCGGTTTCGAATCGAAATGAATTCTGACACGTCCCGCCAAATCGAGCCCGCTTTACTGTAATTAATTTGCCAGCGAATCTCACAGCAAGTCTCACCGGTCATTGCATTTTGATTCATTGGTAAGTGTTCGAAATTGCTTTAAAACCATCGATTTGCCTCATCACTTATTGAATATTTCACAGTTCTGCGCGCACCTGCGGCGCCCATCAAACGGCCGCCATTTTCGAATGCTGCGATCAATGGTGGTTTGCCGGGCCTGTCGTTGTCTCAACTGATGTTGGTATACCGCCGAGGCGAAATACGCGCAATCTAAGCATCTCACCGACAGGTTGGAACTGGAAATCAGGAATCCATGAGGTGATATCCGTTCTTAATCGCACGCGGTCACAATAGATAACATTGTCCGTATAGTTGCCCATGCGACGTGCCAATGCCGCCTTCCACTCGGTTGAGGCATCCGGGTTCCCGGCAGTCGAATTCGAGAGGAGGAACGCCGCGATCAGTTCAGCATACCGCAATTGTTTGAAAATCTGATACAAGGCACTGCTCGCAATGATTTGGCGCAGTTGACGATAGCATTCGGCGCGAAGAATAAGCGACCTCGGCAGCAGATAGTCGACTGGATATACCCGCGCGCTTCCAGCCATGTAATGCCTGAGCTGCTCACGCACAGCTATTGCGCCTTTGACGGGATCTGTCCCGCACCAGTAATCCATCGCATCATCAACAAACTTGACTATAGGTGTTCTAACCTTGGGATCCGCGGAGCCTTGTTCGCGCGCCGCGGCATTGGACAGCCAGCGGCTATCGTAATTCATCAGACGATCCAATTCACTTTCAAGCTGATTGGGTTCTACGGGAAGCATGTAATCGACGACCGAGAGGTTGCGGAGGACGGCTGACGGGAGCAAAAGTCGATTCGTAAAAGTTGAGCAGTAGCCTGTCATGTAGTAGTAAATCTGATTCGCACGTCCTTTATGGACATGCCAGTATCCGTCGCACTTGCGCTTGGCGTCCGTCAGCCCCGCGAGAAACGGACCAAAGGCTGCAAGTATTCGTTCGTCTGACAGTCGCCGGATGCTCGCCAAAAACGTGGTCCCTTCTGGGGAAAGCGACTTTCTGCATGAGCGGCACACGTATATGGAGGTTGTGCGAAATTCTGGTCTGCCAAATTGAATCGGATTTCCACACCATGTACAACGACGTTGAAACGGACAAGCGTGAATCGGACATGTTTCCATGCCCAATAATTGGGGAAGGTCCGAGTGAAATCCTGCCTGTAAACAGTCAAGGCAGATGGAAAATTCATCCCGTGGGAGCAATTTCGCTAGCGGATGGACCAGCAACGGCCACTCGCTCGGCATATTAGCGTGCACGGCCGTGTGGGCCGCGCCCCAATTTTCTCGTATGCTGTGCTGGAATGCCTGAAACTGCATGTAAGAAGCCTCGTTAATCCAGGCAAGCTTGACTAGCAAGGATGCGTCACTTTCAAAGGGATGCGCCAGTCTTGGACTCCAAAGAAGCGTCCGCCTGCGCCTTTTTGAGAGCGGCATGGTTACCCTCCTGGGACTGAAGATGCCGAAATGACGACCAAGTGTTTCAGATATCCTGAGTCCTGCAAGATCGCCTTCCACCATGTCGCTGATTTGGCTTGTTCCGGCTCACCCGATGCACCAAGGGATGTCAATGCCATTTCGATAGCCTGGGTGAGATTGCGCATTCCAATCACCGGTGAAAAAATTTGAAGCTGCGAGGCTGCCGTTTCAATTGCCTTCCACATAATTGGCGCTGTGTTGCCGAGACGAAATCCACGCGAGTACAGCTGCGGGATATAGGCCGCAGTAATACAAGTGCTGCTACCGTGCGGAAATTGCATCTTGGTTGGGTCATCGAGCTGACAAAGGATGGCCTTGAGATCGTCTTCGCAGGTGGCACCGAAAAGAGCGAGCGGATTTTCGAGAAATCGGCCGATCGCATCTCTCCGGCGCAAGCTGATGAGTTCATCTCGTCTTTCCAGCAATTCGGGCTGTCCAACAAGTATCACGATCGGTGATATGCCGTATTTTTCCAAATGGTTGGTCAAATCGATAACGTAGGAATATTCAAAGGGTTTGATACGCTGCGCTTCGTCCAGGACGATAAGAACACGAGGATCATGGGTTTCCGCGCAACGTACAAGAAGATGTCGAATCATGGCCGTTCGGATATCGTCGCCATCACCGCTAACGGGAATGTCCATGTGCATATCGGTGGCTAACCCTTTGAAGAAACGCGAGTCGGAGCGCGTCTTTCTATCAACCATGACTGCATTGACGCATGTCACGCCGGGATACTTATTCTTAATCTCAGAAAGAACATACTGAATCGCCCTCGACTTGCCAATGCGCGACGGCCCATAGATCGCGACTCCTGTAGCCATGCGCTCGACCTCGAGAGAGACGACATCCAAGAGGTCCGTCATCATCGGAGTAACAAGCTCGTAATCGCGTTTGCTCGTCGGAAAACGGCCGGCCGGCACTTGTAGATGATGCAGCGCTTCCATTACTTGCCTCCTCGTTGCTTTTCTCGCGCCAAGAGCGCTTCCCTTGCCCTGACGGCAGCCGATTTTGTCGTCGCCAGCGCGGCATCGGGAACTGGCGGGGATTTCAACACCACCTCCGCTATACCTGTCGCCTGCATCATTCTCTGCAGCTCAATTGCGCCTTTAACGACGCCACCACGAGGACGCTTCTCGTTCTTCGTCAAGATCTTGCGTGCCTTCTTTGCGAGCATGGTGCTGATCAATTCCGGACTTTGCCCATGCTGGCCGAACTTGAGGGACTTATCTCGAAAGACGGCACGCCGGATTTCGTGCGTATGGTCTGTCATGCCCCAGATACCGTCGGCTTTCAGTTGACCAAGGGGGCGACCGTTCAGTTCGAATGCTTTCAGGTAGCGTAGATTCTGAGCTATATGGACGGCGATACGCTCTCCCAACAAATCGAGTCGACGACTGAGTGCCTCGTTCGTGTATTTGCAGCCCATGTAGCTGACATACAGGTTGGGATTGTCCGCGCTACGTTGCCGTACCGGCCGGTAAACCACCTGTTCG
Source organism: Herbaspirillum sp. ST 5-3 (assembly GCF_004804275.1). Taxonomy (GTDB): domain Bacteria; phylum Pseudomonadota; class Gammaproteobacteria; order Burkholderiales; family Burkholderiaceae_D; genus Noviherbaspirillum. Next base: position 4,558 of record NZ_STGI01000023.1, on the reverse strand, counting down.
CCGATCTCAGGAGTCAGAGCCATAGCAGGAGGCAATCGACGAAGGATTGGATGATCTACGCTCTTCAAGTAATCATCGATGACATGCAACGGAGTCTGGTAGAGCAGACCATGGGCCACGTCCGTATTGATCTCGCCCAGCGTGCCGTAGAATGCGAGACAAAGGTCATCATGATCGATATCGTAGGCAATCGCTTGTTCCGCAGGAGGTCGTCTACTCCCGCCTCCTTTGTCAAGCCCGGTCGTTGAGGGAAGGCGGTCGAACTTGCCCTTGACGATCCGGCTAAAAGTCCCTTCGATACGAGGGCGCCCACTCCAGCTGCCAAGCGGCCCATAGCAGGTCTGCGCACCAAGGCGCTTCGTCGCTTCGAGATATTGATCGCTTATATGGATCTTTGCATTGTCAATGTATGCCGCTGACCATACGCACCCGGCAAGCCTCGGGTCGAAATCACATGTACGGAATGGGGGCGCCGGTTTCCCGCTCGGCAGCGCGACGACGTAATTTGGAATTACCGCGGAGCGGATTGCTTCGATTAGAGCATCAGCTTTCGCTTCCGGGCTAAGGCAGACAGCCCCACCGAGAATGCCACCGGTTCCCCGATCGACAATTGCGATGCCAACGGCACGCTCCGCAGGTATTTTTTTTGTGATGCCGTCGACGATGATGCGGACCGTACCAATACCGTGCAGCTTGTGCTCGTCAATCTCGACCTCATCAAAGGGCCGCGATCGTGTGCGTCGATGTTGGCCGCCCGACATAACGGAGATATTCGCAACTTGGTTCTTGTCGCCATATGCAGCGATGTATTCTGCCGCGTTCTGGTCTTTGATTTTCTGAACGAGCCGGGAAAGGCTTGAATAGAACGGAATTTCCGTATTAAACGGATATTGTTCTTTTTTGTAGCCTCGCTCGGTTAGCGTCGCCGTAAGCCATTTTTGCAGCGCTAGGATCGAAACCTTGCTTTCCTTTCGCCCTTTGATTTTTCCCAGTACGCGCGCCTCTAGTTCCGGATACAGCCCTTCAGCGGAGAGCACATGCACCAGGCCGCCTTTGCATTGGGGGCCGGTCGGGTACGCTCCAGTCGGGAGCGTCTTTCGCCGGTTTTGTGTCTTCGTATGAAGAAATTTGACGAGCGCGCAGAAGCCCAGCCGAATTCCTTCATCGTCCTTTACCATCGCGCGCGCAAGCTGCTCCTGTACCTGTGAGATTCGGAGCCTATATTTTGTTTCGATGAGAGTGACTTTTTCTCCGGCAAGGTAATCGACGATAGCCGCTTCGAATCGTTGGTATCGCTTTCGCTCGTCATCCGTCCACCCACTCGTGTCTGGACGGCGCCACTCCCAAGTTTCCCTGTCTTCAGGTGCGATGTTCCGACGCGCTAGGCGCGGCGCTGGAGGAAAGGCGGTTTTGATGCTCATCCCACCCTCCGCGGATAAAGAACAGTCTCCAACCCAAAAACTTTACTCGACAGGTCGGCGTCAAGTACCCCTTTTTGGACGAGCCGGAAAATCGCCGCAAGAAGAAGAGGTTCGTGATTAGGAATATAGGATGCCAGTACTTGGGAAACCGTTCTCGGCATGTCCATCACGACGAAGCGGACGTTGTACTCGAACGGAGCTAAATCAAAGTCGAGGGCGGACCAGATGTATGCCAGCCCTTGGCGCCAGTTTTGAATGAGGACGCTGTGCTTGTTCAGGTCGGCAGTCGTTACCAAGCGCCACTTGGCTTGGTATTTCTCCGCCAAGTCGATTTGCGCGAGTATTTGGTCTGAGCTATTTTTTCGGAGCTGAGCAGCGTCGGAGTCTGTCTTAACCTCACGCCATTCGACCTCATTGGAGCGCAGAGTGCAAATCGCGTCCGGAATTGTTCCCTGTGGCCCATCGGATCCGCGTCCAATTTCCTTTTTAGATGGAATTGTGTAGCTAACAACGTTTGGGTCGCCCTCCATCCAAAGCAAATGATAGTAATTCGGGGTGCCTTGCAATGAAAAATAAAAACCACCTTTGGGTGCATACCCAGTCCAAACATCATATTTGCGGCGTCCGCGCCTCTGGATAGCGGAACGTAATTCAGCTTGCCACTCCTTCGCTGGTTTTGACATCGCATGCTCCCAAAATGTCGAGCTAAACGAAGCCCAACCTTGACAGAGAGCTCTTGTCGAACTACTGTGCAAAGTGTTCAAGTAAGAAATTCTGTCCTGGGATCCATGGCGGTGGATGACAGGGCGTACGAAATGACCAACTTACATGGTTGGGGCTCCACAAATGAAAACGGCCGGCATGCAACCGGCCGTTTTTCTTTTTTAGGAGCAAATTTCACAAAGTCAAGAACACTCTTTTGCCTTGGAAGCAGTTTTTCTTTTTCTGCGAATTTTATGCAAACCACTTTGGAGAATTGGAAAATGAGGGCGACCTATTTTGCATAAATCTCACTCTTTTTTAGGTTTTGTTTCCTGGCTCAACTATGACGGGAAAAAGCGAAATTTGTGCACACGCTCTAAAGAGCGTTCGCAACTGTCTTAACGAACGGCGCCACTTCTTTCACCGCTCGCGAGGGAGAAATTGAGATGGAAGCACGAGCGCCCGCAACCGTTTCTCCGATTATCTGGGAGAGAAGCGCCGAAGCCGGACATTGCGCATAGCCGCCGGCCTGCATCTCGGCACCCCACTCTTCCAAACCTGGAGCCTGGCTCAGGCAGGGAGTTTGTATTCCTTGAACTGCTCACGAACCTTGTTTTTCAGGACCTTGCCGGTAGCGCCGAGAGGCAGCGCATCGACAAAAGTGACATCGTCCGGCGTCCACCACTTTGCGATCTTGCCGTCATAGAACTGGATCAGATCCTCCTTACTCACCTCGGCGCCGGGCTTTTTCACCACTACCAGCAACGGCCGCTCATCCCATTTCGGATGGAACACGCCGACACATGCCGCCTGTTGCACCGCCGGATGCGCCATCGCTATGTTTTCCAGATCAATCGAGCCGATCCACTCGCCGCCGGACTTGATCACGTCCTTGCTGCGGTCGGTGATCTGCATGTACCCGTCCGGACTGATGGTGGCGACATCGCCGGTCGGGAACCAGCCTTCCTGCAGCACGCCGCCGCCCTCACCCTTGAAATAGCTGTTGATGACCCACGGCCCCTTGACCAGCAGGTTGCCGTAGGTCTGGCCGTCCCAAGGCAGCTCCTTGCCGGCATCGTCGACGATCTTCATGTCGACGCCAAAGATTGCGTGACCCTGCTTTTCCAGGATCGCCTGCTTCTGCTCTTCAGGCAGGCCCAGATGATGGCTCTGCAAGGTGCAGGCGGTGCCGAGCGGCGACATTTCCGTCATGCCCCAGGTATGGAGCACTTCGACGCCATAGTCGTTGCGAAAGGTCTTCATCATCGCCGGCGGGCAGGCCGAGCCGCCGGTCACCATGCGCTTGAAAGTGGAGAACTTCAGCTTGTTCTGACTGACGTGGTTCAGCAGCCCGAGCCAGACAGTCGGCACGCCTCCGGAGACAGTCACCTTCTCCTGTTCGAACAGTTCGTACAGCGATTTGCCGTCGAGCGAAGAACCCGGAAGCACCAGTTTGGCACCGACCATAGGTACGGTGTAGGGCAGTCCCCAGGCGTTTACATGGAACATCGGCACCACCGGCAGCACGGTGTCGCGTGCGGAAATGTTCAGTGCATCGGGCATCGCCGACGCATAGGAATGCAGCACGGTGGAACGGTGCGAATACAGGACACCCTTCGGATTGCCGGTGGTACCGGAGGTGTAGCACAGGCTGGAGGCGGAATTCTCGTCGAACTGCGACCAGTCATACAGCTCGGAACTGGCGTCAATCAGTGCCTCGTAGCACATCAGGTTCGGAATACTGGTCTTGTCTGGCATGCTGCTGAGGCCACACATCATCACATAGCCCTTGACTGTCTTGCAGTGTGCGTGAAAGGACTCTACCAGCGGCAGCAAATTCAGGTCAAAGAACAGGTACTGGTCTTCGGCATGGTTGACGATGTAGGCGATCTGCTCCGGATGCAGGCGCGGATTAATGGTGTGCATTACCGCACCGGATCCCGAGATCGCGTAGTAAAGCTCCATGTGGCGATAGCCGTTCCAGGCTAAGGTTGCCACCCGATCGCCCACTTCCACGCCGAGGCCCGAAAGAGCATTCGCCATTTGACGGGATCGCCTGTGGCATTCCGTGTAGGTGTATCGGTGGATATCGCCTTCCGCCCGCCGCGAGACGATCTCTTGATTCCCGTGATATCGGTCAGCATGCCGAATGACACAGGAAGTAAGCAAAGGCTGGCTCATCATTTGGCCCATGACCGGGCTCATCGGATATTGCGACATGTAGTTCAGTTTTATTGATTTACGTTGAATGATGGCTCCGTCATCCCAATTGCGTTGCGCCGCACCGGTTCGAACGATGGCTCGGACAAGGTCGTGCGGGAAAACTGAAGCCGTGTGAGTGTTCAGACTTCGAGCCACTCCTTGCGCACGTTGGCATTCTTGCGCAAGTCGTCCGGCGTCCCTTCAAACACGATGGATCCGTGGCCCATCACATA
>NZ_STGI01000022.1 GCF_004804275.1 Herbaspirillum sp. ST 5-3 | reverse complement strand
ATCAGCCTTCTAAGCTGAGGGTCGCAGGTTCGATTCCTGCTGGGCAGGCCACTATCCATGCGGGTTTCGATCTTTTGTCGTGGTCCGCAATTTTACTCTTGGTCCGCAAAAATATCACTTAGCATCATTTTGTCGGCTCCACGATCTGGCCTTTCCGCAGGTAATGGCGCTTGGTCGTCTTGACATCGCTATGCCCCAAAAGATTGCTTGCCGCCTCGTCGCCGCGCATATCCGCCGTATCGTCGGCTGCCTTGGCGCGTAGGTCATAAAACCAAAATGCCTTTATGTCGTCAGCTAACTCGGGGTGTTTCTTTGCTGCATCTGCTCGCGCATCGTCAAAGTGATTCCGCAGCACGGCCTTTGTAAGCGCCTTTCCTTGAGTGTTGACGAGTAGAGTGGTTGCGTGGATCTTGTAGCCATCTTTTCGTGCTCGAATTCGTTTTAAGAGCGTATCCAGTTCACCAACGACGGTAATGCGAAGAGGCGTCTTTGTCTTCGCCTGCTTGATGACAAGATGTCCATCTTTGATGTTGTGCTCCGTCAACTTTAGTGCATCGGCAGGTCGTTGCCCGGTCAGGTAGGCAAGGTCCATTGCGTCTCTTAGCGGTTCGCTTCCAGCCTCCCATACAGCCTTGAAAATGGCGTCGTCAATGTAGACATCACGCTTCCCGAGTTTATGCCCCTTGATGCCGGCAGCAGGATTGGGAGCGTTGGTGTATTCCCATTCTCGCGCGCGATTCCACATCGCCGAAAATAGACGCTTGCAGCGATTTGCTGTCGTCGGCTTATCTTTGTACTTCGCAAGGAATTTGTGAACATGGCCGGGCTTTACGGCCTCCAGCGGGGCATCAGCGAAGTTCTTTTCCAAATACTTCAGGTCGGACTTCTGGACGCGAATCGTGTTTGCAGCCAGGGCCGGCAATACTTCGGCGCGATACTTCTTGATGACATCGCCAAACACGATGTCTCGGTTCGGCCTTCCAATCTGGTGCAGTTCCGAGTATTTCCGCAGGGCCGCAATAAAGTCGCCTCCCAATGGAATTTCACGGCGCGGCTTTTCCCCGGTGTCGTAGTAGTAATACACCTTTCCGCTGGCCTTTTCCCGCCTGCGCATCTGAGGCGGCAAGTTCAAATTCTTGGTCGGCTTTCGTCCCATGATCTATTCCGGAAGATCCCATTCCTTCTTGCGTGGAAGTTCCTTCTTTCCCTCAATTGCCGAGCGTGTCACTACCGGCTTTCCGCTAGCATTGATCCAGAATGGCAAGCCCATCTTCCGCAGAGTTTCGATCTGCTTCGACTTTATTTTACGCCCAGTCAACTCGGCAATCTCTGAGCTTTCAAGAAATACCGCGCTCATCATCTCTCCTTACTTCACAACCAATTTCAGCACTTCGCTGTGATGTCGCGATCCAAGAACGCGGATACCAGAAACCTCGCGGTAGTGGTGCTGGCTGCCAGTGTATGACGCCAAAACATAACGCTTGATGTCCTCCCAGTCTTCAGCGTCCATACCTTTTATGTAGTCGTGATTGATCTCGATAACTGTTCTGACGCTCATTCTCTACCCCTTCACATTCCACGCCCGCCGAGAGACGGCGATTACCTTCTTGACTGCTTGTTTCATGCGGCACAATCGGTGTATGACCACTCAACGAAGTCCTGCTTGTCCTCATCCCATAGCATCAGGCCCCCATGGCAGCAATCACTGACGAACACACGCTGTGACTTCGATTCAATGTCGCCATTCGGATGCTCAGTACGTGAATATTCGATGAACGATTCCTTTGGTTTGCATTCGCCACATCCCTTACTACAGCACCAAGACTGTCCGCTTGTTATCTTTGGAAGATAGCTCATTTCCTATCCCTTTCTCGTCGCTCTGCTGTGGATTTCATGCTGCTTGCGGACCTTTGCAAATCATGAAACCGATAGTGATTCAAACCAAGCCATAACATCGGCACGCTTCCAAGCGACCTTTCTGGCTCCAATCCTTACTGCTTTGGGGAACCTCCCGTGCTCTATCTGGTAGTAAAGCGTTGATCGCGGCATCGTTGTGAATTCAATCACCTCTCCCAATGTCATGAAATGATGACCACCGGCGGGCGCATTCACTTGCAAACCAGAACTTCGCAGCTGATCGTCGGTAAATCTTGCTTTGCTCATCCTTCCCTCCCTTCAATGCGGATTATGGACAGTAAGTCCGCGCTTCTGTAGTTCAGCACAGAACACGATGAGTCCAGCAAAGCACTCCTGATGCCGGTCTGAATTCGGCTTCTGAGCGGCAGCTTCAGCGAGATCGGATTCCGCCTGCTTGAATGCATCAACCAGTTCGCTATCTGTCATGGCAGACAAATAGCCATCAATATCAAATTCCTTCATCATTCCCTCCCTTGTGTGGCGAGATTGCCTTCCTGATGTGCTGCGCTGGTGGCAGCGGGCTTGGCTGCTTCAATGAACGCATCGTGGATCGCGTTCTTGACATGCTGTTGGTCATCTTCCTCGGCGAAATAGGATCGCGCGATGTGATCCAGCTGTGTCTCGGTCAGCGGCTCAATCATGTCCATGCCGCGCGGGTGTGAATGTTCCGGATTCGCAAAATGCCGGTCTATCAGCGGTTGCATCTTCTCCACCGCGCGCTTCAGGTCGCCTTCTGCGATGGAGGGCATGCGCACGATGATGTTGTGCGCCACAGCGAACAGATCACGAACCTCGACAGGGCAAGCCGGGCATTCATTGTTTGTCTGACCGCCAGCGCCCGCAGCATCCGTCCTATCCGCGCCACAGTTGCACGGCCCCTTGTCGCTACCGATGCGCGAGGATGAGTGCTGATGCTGTGCGGGGGCGGGCGATGCTTGCAGGGCGGCGTTGTATGTGGGCGGACTGCTTGGCTGCGTGTCGAGGAAATTGATTAAGTGTTGACAAGACAAATGTCCGTCTTTACCTAGTTTGTACACAAGGTATTTACGCCAGTAATGGGCCTCCCTTGCCTCTCGACGTTCCGCATCCTTCCCCGCCTCTTGCTGCGCTTGCGGTGCGGCGGGAAGCGGTTCATGCGGCCACCAATCAAGGAAATCTTGCTTGCTTGTGACAATCCAATCGCCGTACCCAACACACCGGCCATTGTTGTCGCAGATAGGTGTCTTATATCTCCACGCTACCGGCTCCTGCTCCACCTCCACCTTGGCGAGAGAGGCACTATCCTTCCCTGCGCTCTGTGCGGCGGTGGAAAGCGAATCGATGGCATCGCAAAGTATCCCGTACGAAGTAACTGCATCGGCTTTGGCGCGTTCGATCATTCCTCCGTTTCCAAGGCGTTCCCACTTAGCCACGCGAGCATTGGCTATCTGATTGAATTTTTCTTTCAACGCTTCAATCGCTACCTTCAGCTGATCGGTGTTATTCATGTCTACCTCCCATATTCCAGCTCCGCTCTGGCGCGGCATCCCATCGGCAAAAATCAATGAACGAGTCAAACCCATCGCCATACTCAAGAAAGCGCATGTACCGGGCCTGATGGCGGCTTGGCTTGCGCACCTTCCCCATATCGCCATATTCGACGTTGCTGGTCGGGTGGCAGTTGAAGACAACTCCGGGCTTGTCAGCATCGAAATTGACGCCGATGTAATGGCCCCGATCCTCTGCGATGATTCCAGGCTTGCCGCTCACCACAACCCGCCTGCCAATTGCAGCGGGGACTCCGTAGTAATCTCTAACGTATTCGCAAGACATCACCCCTCCTGTGTCGGTTGCGGTGATGCTCTGTCAATGCGCTCAATCTCAGCAACTATCAGAGCGGCAGCGCGGACAAGATCGCGGCGCGGGTTCTTCGGCTTCCACCAATGCTCAGCCCAACTGTCCGGCCATTCATATGGCATTTCATCTTCTGCATACCTTGCAATGCCTCCATCAGGATCGTCCAGTAGCCATGCTCGTCCAACATAATGTTCGATGTAGCACCGTGCCGCTTGTGCCAAACTGCGGTCATCGTGTTCGTCGTCATGTTTTTCCGTCCAGCCTTCGGCGCGAACTTGGCGCTCACGCTCTGCTGCGATTTCATCGATAACTTTTCTCATGTCTTACTCCTGTGTCGGTTGCGGGGCGGCTGGAAGCGGCAACCAGTGGGTGAATGCTTCAAGCACTTGGCCGCGAGACTCGCCAAAGCAGGACCAATAGCGGGAGTATCCAGACCAAGAGAGATAGCCGACTGCATGATGGTTGATTTCGAAATCTGCGCCTGTATTCCTCCAGCGTTCGACATCAACCAGAGCAACAGCCTGATGAAGATCCGGCAGCCGATCCTTCACGCTGATCCATTCCGGCACTCTCGGCGCTACGGAAGAGAGAAGAGCGCGGGCGAAGGCAATAACAACGTGCGCAATGTCTGTCCCTGGCTGCAAATACACGCGAAATTCTCCAGTCGCATCGTCAAACACACCGAGCACTTGGCCATCAGCGATTCGCAGAAGATCGTCATCCGTCAGGCTCCCCACCGGAGCGCGTTTGTTCCGGTCGGCGGCGATGGCGGCAAGGGCGCGGATAGCGTCGTCTTTCTCAAGCGTCCACCCTGTAAGCATGTTGTCGAGTTGTGTCAGCGCGCCGATGGTGTCAGGCAAAAGCCCGAAATCCGGCGAGGTTTCCGCGTAGTGGTCGCGCCATACTGCCCACGTCAGATGCCGGATATAGCCATCAACTGTCGTCGTATCGAACGTTTCAATCGTGCAGTCTTTTGCAAGCTCCGGCCCCGGCTGCGCTGCTTGCGAGAGGGCGGCAAGGGCGTAGGATTGCATTGCTTTTGCGCTGAATGCTGGATACGAATGGTCAGCAAAAGTAATATCTTGTTTTGGCAACTTCGGCAGTTCCGGCTCAAGTTTGGTATCGGTCATGATGTCGTGTCCCTCTCTTCCTCTATCTAGTAGCCCCTTCCAGCGGGGAGGGGATTGTTAGGCGGCTTTCAGAACTTCCCGCGAGCCGTTTCCATTCTCTGCGCTGACGACTCCGCTCTGCTCCATCAATTCAACCAGGCGCGCAGCGCGGTTGTATCCGATGTGCAGATGGCGCTGCACTAGCGAGATTGATGCGCGGCGGTTCTTCTTCACGATCTCAACGGCCTGCTCATAGAGCGGGTCAAAGTCGCCATCACTGAAGCCCGGAGACGGCTTTTCAGACGGTGCTTTCTCGCCACCAAAATCAAGCTCAGGTTGCGGATCGACGCTGATGTCGATCTCGTCCATGACGAACTCGGAAATGCGCGCTACTTCATCGCCTGAAGGTTGCAGACTGATTGAGAATTGCATCGTCACCTGGTTGCCGTCCTTCGGTTCGAGCTGGAACTTTCCTACCTCGATGCCGCCATAGCGCTGTCCGAGGATTTCGAGGTCGCAGTTCATCACCGCGTTGTGGAACTGGAGCGGCTTGAGCATCAGGTTCTTGACGGCGCCAGCATCGGTGAAGAGCACTTCCTTGATACCTTCGTGGAAGAAATCAAACATATCTGCGCTGGTCACGCACTGGAACTTGATGTCGATCGCCAGAACCTTGTCGTCGTCCGGGCCTTCCTTGCGCACGTTCAGATGGCGAATTTCGGCTTTACCCTTGTATTTGAACTTGTCCATGTACTCTATTCCGTTAGTGGGGTAGGGGTTAAGCGATAACAAGCCGATCAGACTTCACAATCCGCGCTCCTGGCACGTCCTCGCCTTTCTTGATTGCGTCGGCGATCGCTTTCTTGTCAGGCGCGGCAACGGGCGGCTTCGGTTCGGGAAGACGCATGTACTGCAGAGGAATCTGCTTCTCGTCGAACACGTCAACCTTTGCGTCGCGTTCAACGTACAGCTTCGCGCTGAACTCGGGGCAGCTAAGTTCAGTCGTGCCGGTGCGCTTCATCTGATCGGCAAGGTACTGGCGCAGACGCTTTGCACGGTTCTCCAGTGGCACGGCGCGCTTATCCATCGCTTCGGCGGCATCGTGGATCATCTGCGCTGTCTTCTCGCAGTTCAGGATGTAGGCCGTCACGCTCAGTCCCTTGCCCTCAAACTGAGCAAGGGCCGTCTCCAGTTCGGGCGAAATGCAGCCGTCATCGTCGATCTGATCGAGCAGGGGAGCGAGTTCGTCAGCGGCTTTGAAAAGAGAGATTGCTGTCATGTCAGGCTCCGATCAAAAAGGCACATCATCGGAAACGAAGTTATCCGGCGTGGAATACTGCTGGCGCTGCTGTTGCGGCTTGGCTTACGATTCCTCGCGCTTCCCGCCTTGCAGTTCGATTTCGTCAATGCGAATATCAGGGCTGAGTTGCTTTACGCCTTCTTTGTTCGTCCATTCGCGCAGCACCAGCGTTCCAAATGCGGTCACTTGCTGGCCCTTAGTAAGATGCGGCGCAAGTGCCTCACCGCGCTTACCCCAAATCTGGCAGTTAAACCAGTTGGTCGTTTTTTTGTCGCCGTAGCCAACATCGGAAGCAAGACGGAAGTTGGCGATTGCGTCTCCACTCGGAGTGAATCGAACCTCTGCGTCAGCTACAACGCGGCCTGTTGCGGTGATCTTGTTCATGCTGCTTTCCTTGTGGTGAGATAGTCGCGTTGCTTTTCGTATTCGGGCTTCAGAACTGTGCGTTGTGCATCATTGGCCTTCTTGTACGCTGCCGCCCACATTGCTTTCAGTGCGTCCAGATCGCCGCATTCGCGCATGGCAATCTTGATGTCTTCGATTTCGGAATCCTTCAAGCCTGTTTGTGCTACCTGCGGAACTGAGCGCGGCGCTTGTCTTGTAGCTTCCTTGGCGCTTCCTGTTTGGCCGTCGCCAGTGACAGCGTCAAGCGCGTCATGCTCAACGATTTCCATTGCCGTGACCCACAGATAACGACGCTGATACGTCTCGACCGCGCCGATGTTCTGCACTTCGTGGCATCCCTTGAGCGCAGCGGAACCCATCGGGGAGGTGAAAGAAATCTCGTCTTTCGTCTCGATGTCCACGATACGCAGCGTTGCAAGGTCGGCAGTGAAAGACATCACACCACACAAGCCGAGGTCGCTAAAAATGCCCTGCACCGCTGGCAAAAAGTCGCCAAGCTCGAAGTACTGATACCCGGCGAACTTGTTGTTGCCCGATTTCTTCAACTCCGTTCCTTGAAGCTTGATCCGGGCTTGCTGCAATTTTTGATATACGCTCATGTTCAATCTCCCAAAGTTGCTGTTCTTCCTGTTCTTGCTGCTGCCGGTAGTCGCTCATAACATCCTCAAGTCAGACTGCAAAACCGCTTCCCGCCCCTGCAGAACACGCTCGACGTGAAAATCGTTCTCGCGCTGCTTCCGGATGTGATCCAGGTGCATGCGGATGGCGGTCAGCTTTCGGCGCAACATCCAGCGGCGGAACAGCTTCAGCAGCGGATAGAGCGACAGCGAAAGAAGGGCGCGGGCGGTCATTCTTCTTCTCCTAGGGCTTTGCGAATGGCGGCGTCTGCCTTTTCAATCTCTACGTTCACATCGGGATACAAGTTCCCGTATTTAATGCGAACAAGCGCCCTCATGACTTGCAGCGATTCGAGTAGATCATGCGCGGTTACGATAAGGCGAGCGTTATGCTTGTATTGCTTGCGCAGTTCTGCGTCTTCAACATATCCGTGATTGCAGATAACTACGCCAAGTTCTTCAAGGTCGATTGCCCGAACGTGGATTTCACGAAGCTGTTTCATGCCGCCACCCCGGCCACAGCACTAGCAATCCAGTCCGACGATCCGCACAGAATGAACACAGCGGCAAGGCACAAGTATTCGAGTCTAGTTGTCATCAAATCCTCCAGAAGAGAACAACCACATTTGCAAGCCTGTCGCTGACCGTCCACAGAACAGCAGCGAGCAGGGCGAGAAGGGCGAAGGTGCGGGTCATGTCAGGATCTGCCATTCGATTCATCCAATGGACGCCACTCAGTCATAAATCCAAGTGGCTCATTGCTATTAAAGCGCTCGTTCCATTCGCCGTTATCGGAACGAGCGCGGATAAGTTGCCCGTGCGAAGGAAGCCTGTCGTTAAGGCTTATCCAGTCAAAATACTCATCAGCTAACACTCGCCCAACTCTTCCGACTGGATAGCAAGCCTTCGCCCCACAATGTAGGCACTTAATGAGCGAGCCGTTCTCATCGCTACTAACTTCTTTCATGACGCCGCCAAGATGGTTTTTGCAGTTGACGTGCCAAAAGCTATTTCCAACGCGATCAATTTCGACTTGTTTCGCTTCCATTTCCACCCTCCCAAGTGTTTGAATTCGGTTGTTGGCAACCGGGCTAACTTCGCTCTCTCGTGATTGAGCGCAATCTCTAAGCTGGGCGAACCATGCAGTTGTCACTTCTTCCGGTCCGGGTACTAGCCGGACAGTTCCGTTCATGCGGTTGCCAACACGACTGCGGACTGGACTATCGGACATAAGCGCGCCGGTATCGAATCCGGCATTCACCGCCAAGGACGCTTACTTGCGCTCCGCTGCGCTCATCCAATCCGCATGCGTGTTAGCCCTCGTCTCTCCGAGGTGCCTACAACACACAAGGCAGCTCTCAAATGTTCCGCATCTGTTCACTGTCTCAACCGAGGTTGATAAGTAAGAGCCGCCTTGTGTCTTGCCCCTCGTTTCGTGGGCAAGACGGCGCAGGGCGCACCTGGTTGAACTATCTTTTCCCGTACTTCGCCAGCTTCGTGATCGCTGTCAGCTCGTCTACAAACGCGTTGAATACGTATCCCGGCAAGCGCATCGGATCGTCCATGTAGTCAATCGCACAGGCTTGCAGGAGCTTGCTTGCCTTCTTCTGCTGGCCTAGTTCGTCATCGAAAAAGCCTGTCCCTGCAATCTTCGCTGCCATGTCGTCAAGTTCGGATTCATTGACCAGCAGCGGGGCAGGAGAAGACCATTCCTCATCCATGACTGTGCGATCCGCTTCGTCGCACAATTGAGCCTCGTACTCATGGGCGTTGCGGAATGCCAGTGATGGAGTCACGACTGCGGCCATGTTTGCGCCTCCACAAATTCACAGGATTCATTCAGGCTATACCATGTGTCTGGCTTGATTCCGTTGTCGCCAACCTTGCTGGAGCGGATATGGATCAGTTCACCATCATCATTGCGATAGCAGAGAGTGATTGCGCTTCCGGCTGGAGCACGCGCTTTACTTGCGCCGCCTACGGCAATCGCGACCGCGTGAAGAGATTTCCCGGTTAGATCGGGCTTGATTTCGCTGCTTGAACACCATCCAGTTGTAAGGCTGGCCGACCTGTTGCCAGTAGCGGACGATGCCGACCTGTAGCCAGTAGCGGACGATGCCGAACTGTCGCCAGTAGCGGACGATGCCGAACTGTTGCCAGTAGCGGACGATGCCGAACTGTCGCCAGTAGCGGACGATGCCGAACTGTCGCCAGTAGCGGACGATGCCGAACTGTTGCCAGTAGCGGACGATGCCGACCTGTCGCCAGTAGCGGACGATGCCGAACTGTAGCCAGTAGCGGACGATGCCGAACTGTTGCCAGTAGCGGACGATGCCGAACTGTTGCCAGTAGCGGACGATGCCGACCTGTCGCCAGTAGCGGACGATGCCGAACTGTAGCCAGTAGCGGACGATGCCGAACTGTTGCCAGTAGCGGACGATGCCGACCTGTAGCCAGTAGCGGACGATGCCGACCTGTCGCCAGTAGCGGACGATGCCGAACTGTAGCCAGTAGCGGACGATGCCGAACTGTCGCCAGTAGCGGACGATGCCGAACTGTTGCCAGTAGCGGACGATGCCGACCTGTCGCCAGTAGCGGACGATGCCGAACTGTAGCCAGTAGCGGACGATGCCGAACTGTTGCCAGTAGCGGACGATGCCGAACTGTTGCCAGTAGCGGACGATGCCGACCTGTCGCCAGTAGCGGACGATGCCGAACTGTAGCCAGTAGCGGACGATGCCGAACTGTTGCCAGTAGCGGACGATGCCGACCTGTAGCCAGTAGCGGACGATGCCGAACTGTAGCCAGTAGCGGACGATGCCGAACTGTTGCCAGTAGCGGACGATGCCGACCTGTCGCCAGTAGCGGACGATGCCGACCTGTCGCCAGTAGCGGACGATGCCGAACTGTTGCCAGTAGCATGTTCTGAAGTTGCTGGCTCGCAGCGGCTCCTAACGAACTCGAATGCTGCCGTAATCAACGCGGGAATGCTGATCTCAGCCTTGATGCTAATAGAGCGACTAGCAACCTTGCTGTCTTCGTCATGTCGCGAGAGATCGCCGCGTTGCTCTACGAGAGCAAACTTGCTGCTACCTGGCGCGTAATAATTGAATACGTCAAGCGGATACTCACAAGCGTGGAATCCGCCTGCACATGCCTCCACTTCGCCATCGTGCACGTACTCTTTGCCGATCTCGAACTGATAGCCACGGCATTGCATGCGCGCGTCGAATCCCTTATAGGAAATGATCGACTCTTCTTGCTCGGCAGATTTCTTTTTGCTGGCCTTCGCCATTTGCTCTCTCCCTGTTTGCGATGTGTTGCGGTATGGAAGAACTTTAGCAGGCTAAAGTAAAAGGCGCAAGCAAAATTAGCGGACTAAAGTAAATATTTTTATCCGGCTTTATTTAGGCAACAAAAAACCGGCTCGGGGCCGGTTGGGTGGGATATTTAGGCGAGGCCGGAAATGAAAAACCCTCCGCTAGGGGAGGGTTGAAAAGCAAAGGGCCATCATTTCTGACGGCCCCGGTATAGACGCCATGCTGGATTGCAATCTCCGCTGCATGACGGCCCCCGAAGGGGACTTGATCCGAGATGCTTTCGCAGAGCTCGATACAAATCAACTATATACGATCAAAGGTGCGAGGTCAAATGTGGCATGCCAAGGCCAAATAGCATGCACCGCCGAACCCTAGTCATCTCATCCTGAGTCAATGTTCGTACGTCATAAACCCGCTTCCCATTCTCAAGTTTTCCGTTAAAGGGAAGGGAAATTCTATCGAGTGACACGGTATAAACCATGTCTCCCTTGACCCATTGCAGCGGTGAGTCGTACGGCTCCGGAAGCGGCGGATCGACTTGCAAGGCGCAGTTATAGTCCCGCTGTGGCAAAGGAGCTGTTGTGCTGAGGGGCACAACGGTGCATAGCATGGGACGCATGCGCATGAAAGGCGTAACGATTACAGCCAGCCTGCGCTTTGTCATCTCGGGTTCATTTAAGCCTGTGAAGTCACAGATGACGATTGCTCCAAGACCCGGGTGGATTTTGATTGCCATTCTTATTCTTTTCTTCCTGCTTACCGCCTTCTCCGTGCGCACTGCCTCCGCTCTAGCGCCGATGATCGGGAGTGCACTATTTAGCAGTAAGGATTTCTTTTTGACGCGCCGAATACACGTCTTTTGAGAGCAACCCCTTGGAATACAGTTGCTTAAGTTCAGAAAGTTGCTGCTCGATTGACATGCTTGCTTGTTTTACGCGCCCGGTATCAGCCTGACTCTCTTGACGAGTAAGTAGCTCGCGTTCGGCGCGTGCGCTTTCTTCTCTTTCACGCTCTTGTGCGGCAACTTTATCTCGCTCAATGCGCGCCTCCAGTGGCTGGATATGAAGAGTCTCTAGCTTCTCTGCCCACACCATATTTCTTGACTTAAGCTGCTCAAGATAAGCACGCGCCCTGACTGGATCTCCTTTTCTAACATAGGATAGTGCGACGTTAAAATATGGCTGCCAACGGTCAGGCGCCCTCTCAATTAGCGTTGTCTGAGTAGCAATTACTCTATCGTAATCACCAACTTCAACCAGGCATGCGCCCAAGTTTAAATGGGCCTCAACATAGTCTGGCTTGAGTTCTAGAGCTTTTTCAAATTTTGGCACCGCCTCCCGGCAGCGATTGAGTTTCTGCAAAGCAAATCCATTTATATGCATCCAGTCTGGATTCTTTTCATCTGTTTTTAACCTAGCCTCTGATAGCTCAAGCAATCCTTTCCAGTCCTGCTTGCTCTCCATCTCATCGATAGCTTTTTTATCATTCTGCGAGAATAGTCCAAGTGGAACGAAAAAAAAGAACCAAGCATGGCTAACAGCCGGCTGTAGAAGAGAAAATGCCAAGAGCGTTGCTATAGTCATTTTTTTTGCGGACTTCATTTCCCCTCCAAGTTTAAATAATTTGGCCTGTCCATCATCGAAGGACTTCGCCCACAGCACATTTGACATTAATCATTGTCTTGGAGAAATACCATATCTATGGTAATTCCATCCCAACCACAGATGGCGGGAATGCATCTACTTAGAATTACTTGTCCAAGATCAATTATTTCCCCTAACTCTTACCATGTTTATGGGTTTGCCCATCATTCCCTGATGCAATATACTGTGTATACATACAGTGCTTGCTCTCCGCTTGGTCGTGGTCAACAGATTCAGAACCGCAAGCCAAAAGTTATATTTCTTAACTGAAACTATTCTGAATGGGTATGGCCTCATATCCATGACTGCGGGGGAGACATGAAGAACCAAAGGGAAGAGGCGTTAGTCATTGCATTTCGCAAGCTTGGGGGCGAGCAGCAGGATTTCTACTTAGATGCTATCTGCGATTGCGCTAGAGAAATTGACGAATCTCGACCAAGATTGCGGCTAGTCGCCTCCAACCCCGCTCTTATCAGTAGGCCTAGCCTTAACCGCCTTGTCGAGGGATCGTAACACTTCCTTCCGTACGATTTTTGATGCATTCCCAAATAACATTATCAACTTAGCGTAAGTCTCCGGGCTTGGGGTTTCGTCGTCCTGGTTTGCTGCCAATTGCATATGTTGTGGCTGTGGTTTTTTGTAATCCCGCCTATATTTAGGTTGCTTCCCGTCAACGATCCAGTCAAGGCTGAAATGCGTTCTCGACATGGCGATAAGCGGCTTGGCCCCTAGCTTTGTCGTTCCGGAAAACCATTGCGACACAAGCCCCTCAGAAACATCGCAGAACGTCGCCAAGTCCTTTGGCGATTCTATCTGCAGTTCCTTCATTACTTCTTTTAGGCGCTCGCCGAGCGGAGTTGTTTTCATATTTTTAGCACTCTAAACAAAAGTTGCTTTAGCGTGCTTGCGCTTTTGACTTTAGTGCGCTAAAGTAAGAGACATATGGACGCTCAAACATTAGCAATCACCATCATCGAGAGGCTTGGGGGAACTGCCGCCACAGCCGAACTGTGCGAGGTAACGCCTGGCGCTGTCTCCCAGTGGAAAAAAGAAACAGGGATTCCAAAGAGTCAGCTCAAGTTCTTGCGGGCTATTCGTCCCGACGTTTTCGACGACCGGCGCAAAAACAGTATTGCCTCTGGCAAAAAGCGTCGCCCCACGGACAACAAGAGTTAAACCAGGGCTTGCGGCGGTCGCGGAAATGTGACCGCCGATTTTTTTACCCTGAGCAAGAAGATTGATGCAGCGCAGAGAAGTTTGAAGTTGAGGGAACTGTTTCATAGCGTTTGTTTGTGACGTTGCGATGTAGACAGTTTCCTTTTTATTTGCCCAAACAGGGTACACAAGTCAGTTCAAATGTTTTGAAGACCATGCAAAAAGACCAATTCGAACTAGCTCTTGCAAGGCCCGCGCAAAAGGCAGCGGTCACGATTGAAACGATCCGCACGCAGCGGACAAGTGCCGCCGCATTCAGCTTGGCGTGCAACGTGTCGGGGCTGGAAGACAAGGAAATTTACCTTGCTCTGGACATTGACGCTGGCTACTTCAGCAACATCAAGAAGGGCAAGGCAACGCTGCAAGGCGATCTGGTCGCGAAGTTCTGCGACGTGGTTGGAAACACTATTTATCTCGAATGGCTGGCGTTTCAGATTGGCTGCACGCTAATGATGATTAAGTCCGAAGCCGAACGCCGCGCCGAGGCAGAGCGGGAGCTGCGCGTTAAGGCTGAAGAGGAAAACCGCCTGTTGCGCTCCCTGCTGATCGGGAAGTCAGCATGATCAACCCCGTCGCACGCGTCGTTTTCTGGCTGTCTTTCGCGTGCCTGTTCATGACAGTTGCTTCAGTGCTTGCCTAGGAGGCGAACCATGCGAGACGCAATCTGTGCCTTTGCTCCGATGCCTGAACCGGAATATGTGCCGAACAAGATCGGCGCTCAATTGAAATGGCCGGTCGATCGTCTGGAAGTCGGTGGCCCTGCGATTTGGGTTCCGCTGGATCAAGCAAATGCGGCACGGCTTTCTGCCTTCAATTACGGAATCCGGCAAAACAAAATTTTTCGCTCCAAGAAGTGTGGGGCATTCATTCGCATCTGGCGCATTAAATAGGGGATGAGCATGAGCGATCTCAACGAGATTAAGTTTCCGCCACCTGACACCAATCGCGACCGCGTTCTGAAGGTTATCCAAAAGCATGGCGCTTTGTCGCTGGTTGACGTACTGGCGAAGCTTTCCGGCCTTGGCTACGACGCCGTACGCGCTGCATTAAGAGGGGAGCAGGAAATGGGAGTGCTGAAGTATCAAAAAGGCGTGTGGGATCTGACAGACGCCGTGAAGGAATTTCTCGCCAAGAGCGATGAGCAGCCGAAAGAGGAATACGTTCCGGAGATCGTCCCGCCGCGTGACCTGTCGCTGATGCAGAAATCCTGGTCGGGCAAGTTTAGTTTCACGAATGCGCCGCGCCGTGAGCCTATCCGTGAAATCTCGTTTGTGACGACTAGCACGGTTGCGGAGCCTGCATTGCGCGGGGTGCTGGCATGAAAACCAATGCTGCCAGCACGAGCGTCGCTTGCTACTACGGCGTCGTCCAAGACAAGAAGCAGCGTCAATACGACTTGATTCTGAGCGCGATGCAGGTTGGCATGGACTATAGCTTTCGCGAGCTGTCGGATCTCACCGGCCTGCTGCCGTCAACAATCAGCGGCCGCATCAACGAGCTGCGCGACAAATTCAAGGTAGTCGAACGCGCGCCTCGCCGTCAGTGCAAACACACGAATATTCACATCATCCCGCATCGCATCAAGGTAGAAGCGATGGCAGAAGAACCGCAATTGGAACTCGCATGAACAACGCAGCACATCAAGCAATCCCGCAATCCACTGAAAGCTATCGCGCCGCAACGCGTGGGCAGCTCTGGCTCGATCACCGCCGCAAGCAGTGCGCATGCGGCAAAACAGTGACGGAAAAGGATTTGAAGCGTTACGGCGGCTGCGAAAAATGCTGGCAAGCGAAATGAGCAAAGGATTCTCCAGCATTCGCAGTTTGCAGTGTTAGGTAAATGGCAATCTGATTTGTATCAAGAAAGTTAAGACATGAGCGCGATTGTTATCAACAGCACAGATTCATTGCAACGCGTTTTTGGCGAACTGCGGGAGATGTTCGGCAAGCACAAATTCCTGCGCCTGAACGTCAAGACTGGCAAGGATCGCTCACTGGACCAGAACGCAATCTCTCATGTTTGGTATGAACAGCTTTCCCGTGAACTGCCGGAAGAGGATGCATTGGGATGGAAATGCTTTTGCAAGCTGTATTTCGGCGTTCCTCTGATGCGTGCTGAGGATGAAGAGTTCCGCGAGTTCTACGACGCAGCAATCAAGAAGTCGCTCACGCATGAGCAAAAGCTGGCCGCAATGAAATATCTGCCGGTTACATCGCATATGACCACAGCACAGCTTTCCAAGTACCTCGAAGCGATGCAGCAGCACTTCATTAAGCATGGCGTGATGCTTGAGTTCCCGGAGGGGAAATGAGCCTCTACAACAGCACATTCAAGCGTTCATCCCCGCTCAAGCGCCATAAGGCTGCATTGAAGGCGGGAAGCAAGCGGTTGCGGAGCCGCAGTCACAAGACGACGCCGATTCGCGCGAGCGCGAAGGGCGAAGATTGCACCGTGAATCTTCCGCTTGGTGTCTGTAACTACAACATCGAAACAACAGTTCTTGCGCATTCGAACTCCCTGGTTGACGGGAAAGGAATGGGTCTAAAAGCGCCCGACACTCGCGCCGCATACTGCTGCAGTTCGTGCCATGACGTGATTGATGGGCGCGCTCCAAGACCCGCAGGAATGAGCAAAGAAGACGTGGATGCCGCCTTTGAGGCCGGCATTGCGAAGACGCAGGAAAAGCTGCGGATTAAGGGATTGATTGGGGAATAAGGGAAATGGCCCGCATTAGATCAATAAAACCAGAGTTCCCGCAGTCGGAAAGCATGGGCAACGTTTCACGCGATGCCCGCCTGACTTTCCTGGAACTCTGGACAATCGCCGACGACGAGGGGAGGCTTCGCGGAAATTCGCGAATGCTCGCGAGTCTTCTTTTTCCTTACGACGACGACGCACCAGCCCTTATTGATGGGTGGCTTGATGAGCTTGAGCGCGAGCACTGCATTGTTCGCTACAAAAACGGCGGTCAAAGCTACATCGAAATCTGTAACTGGTTGATTCATCAGAAGATTGATAAGCCATCCAAGTCAAAAATTCCATCATTCTCGAACTCTCGCGAGGATTCGCGAAATGTCGTCGCAGGAAAGGATCAAGGAAAGGATCAAGGAGTAGACCAAGGAAAGGATCAAGGAGGGGATCTGCTTGCCGGGCAAAAGCAGCCCGACCCCGCTCCAGAAATTTTCGCGTACTGGCAAAAGCTGATGGACTCACCGAAGTCTGTTTTTGATGACAAGCGCAAAAAACTGATCCGTAAGTCGCTCGAAAACTATTCCCCTGCAGACCTTTGCAAAGCTATTCGCGGTTGTTCAAAGTCGCCATTCAACATGGGAAAGAACGACCGCAAGACGAAGTACAACGGCCTTGGGTTGATCCTGCGCGACGCTGAACACATCGACCACTTCATTGAGCTTGATGGCGGCGATGCTAAGCCAGCCGATGAGTCGGTTGATGAGATGAACGCCAGGATTGCGGCGGAGTTTCTGAGTGACGGCGGATCTGACGACAACACCATCGATATGGAGCCAGCGTAATGGAGCAGCACGAAAAAGAGCGATTTGTGCAGATGTTGACCAAGGCAATGGGCGCATATGGTAAGCCGCTTCCTGAGCCGTCTTTGCTGTCGTCTTGGTGGGAGATGTTGAAGGCGTTTCCGCTGCGAGTTGTCGGAATGGCGTTCGCCGCTTATTGCGATGAAAACGGCGAGTTCCCCCCTGTTCCGGCCGGTATTTCGAAGCGCTGCAAACTGATGGACGGCAGACCAACAGACGATGAAGCATGGGCCATCGCGCTTACGAGCCGAGACGAAGAAGACACGGTTGTATGGACGGAAGAGTGTGCCGAGGCTTTTGCAATCTGCTCGTCCGTGTTTCCTGATGAGGTTGGGGCACGCATGGCTTTTAAGGATGCGTATAGCCGCCTCGTTTCCGCTGCTCGCCTGTCTGGAAAGCCCGTTGTTTGGAATGCCTCGCTTGGGTGGGACGCAAAGAAACGTGATGCGGCGATTGAGCGGGCGCATGTTGCTGGATTGCTGGCAGCACCGACTGTTCAGGCTCTGCTGCCGAACTATTCAGGCGCTGGCGCCGAAAAACAAGACGCTTGCCCCGAAGGATTGAAAAAGGTTAAGGCGGCGCTTGCGACCCTACAGGATGGATGGGCGAAGGCCGCCGAAAAGCGCGAGTCCGAGTTGATTGCTAAGCGTGAAGCAGAGTCCGCGCAAAAAGCAAAGATCGCAGAGGAAGTATTGATGTACGAACAAAACGTAATTCAGATGAGGGATCGTGCATGAGCAACTTCAATAAGTATCTCGCGATCCGCAATGAGTACGCTCGAATCATGCCGGCATGGATGGATCAGTACGAGAAAACAGGCGACATGCGGCAAGACCCGTATTTCATGGATTGGGACTTTAGCCCGATTGAGCGGCAAGTGTGGGGCGATATTCGATCGCTTGGATTGCCGTTCTATCCTCAAATTCCGGTTTTGAACTACTTCCTTGATTTTGGATGCCCGTTTCTGAAGATAGGTATTGAGTGCGACGGAAAAGCATGGCACGACCACGAACTGGATAAGGCGCGCGACGCAAGAATTGCAAAGCAGGGATGGATGATTTTTCGTATTGAGGGCCATGAATGCAACAGAACGATTGAGCCGTGGACCGAATACGAGGAAGAGGAACGCATGGACCTCGTTGAGAAATATTTCATGACTACATCGGAAGGAATTCTAAGTGCAATCAAGCGCCGCCACTTCAATGATGAGCCATGCGAGCAGTATCAGTTTCTGATCGATTCAACGCTGTTTGAGCATAGATCAACCCCGGAAACTCGCCCCACAAGACGTCCACTAAAAAGGCATGACGGCCCGATCTTGGCAGCTAGTGCGCTTGAGGGTTATATCGAAGAAATCATGCGGCGAGCCAAAAAGGTTGCGGAAGCATGACCGTCCGCTGCTTGGAATGCCGGCACTTAGGTTTAAAGGGCTTTCCCAAGCATGCGAACGAAGGACTCGGCCAATGCAAGCCGAATGCGGCAAATGGTGTTTTTGTGAGTTACCTCTACCGCAGAGAGTGCAGTCAGTACGAAAGAGCGGACGAGGGCGTTATTACGAAGAGGTTGTTATGGCGCGATCAATTGGTGATGTTCCGAAAGGTGAAGAAGTGATTGAGCCAGTACAGCGCGGTCACTTGAAGGACGGCGAACTTCACCTGGTTCAAACAGTGAAGGTTCGCAAGGAGTTGAGCGAGGCTGCAAAAGCGCGATATGCACGCTTGAAGCTGAAGGCGGTGAATCTTGATTGGAATCGCAAATGAACCACCTATCCAACCCAAGTTACTCGCCAAACCGATTGATCAACAAGGTGCAAGAAATGATGCGCATACAGAGTGATTTACAGCTTGCGATTGCCATTAGCGTAGACAGGACAACGATTGCCAAGATCCGCAAGAAGAAGGTGCCGGTCGGTGCGTCGATGCTGCTGCGGCTGCACGATTTGACGGGATTGCCGGCCAAGGAATTGCAGAAATGGATGAGGGTGGAGGCATGAAGCGTTTTTGGACTGACGAAGAAGTGTCGATCATGCGGGCCGACTATCCGAATATGAAGACAGCCAAGATTGCCGCCAAATTGCGCCGCACTGAGCGCCAAGTCTACAACAAGGCGCTTGCGCTCGGCCTGAAGAAGTCCGATGAATACCTTGCCTCTCCTGATGCATGCCGTTTGCGCCGCGGTGATGGAGCTGGGGAGAAGACGCGATTTAAGAAGGGGCTGATGCCGTGGAACAAAGGAACCAACTTTGTTGCGGGCGGGCGTAGCGCCGAAACACGGTTTAAGGCAGGACACAAGCCGCTAAACACATGGAGGCCGATCGGCTCTGAGCGCACTGATCGCGATGGGTATGTGTATCGGAAAGTCGCAGATACCGGCGTGAAAAAGGTTGATTGGGTGATGGTTCATGTTCTTCTGTGGGAGGGGCGTAACGGGAAGGTTCCGCGTGGGCATTCGGTTGTGTTTAAGGACGGGAATCGGGAGAACGTGCGGATCGAGAACTTGGAGTGCATTACAAGAGCGGAACTGATGCGCCGGAATACCGTGCATCGTCTTCCGAAAGAGATTGCCGAACTTTGCCAGTTACGTGGGGCGTTGAATCGGCAAATTAACCGGAGGGTGGAGAAATGAGCAAAACGATTGAAGACCTGCGAGCTGTACTTTTTGATGCGCTTGAGGGAGTTAAAAGCGGAACTCTGAGCGTGGAGAAAGCGAAGTGCATTTCAGAGCTGTCGCAGGTCATGGTGAACAGTGCAAGGGTCGAGGTCGAAAACGCAAAAGTGACCGGGAAAAAGTCGGGCGCGTTTCTTGAGCCGAAACAGGAGCTGCCGAACGGGATAACCGGGACAACCATTCACAAGATCAGGTGAAGCTATGACCCCCGAACAACTAGCCCTACTAGAAAAGCTTCTCGATGCACAGCTAGAGATGGCCGAGACGCTGCGATCGATGGCAGAGGCGCAGTTCACGATAGTAGAAGCGCTGGCGCCGGTCGAGTTGAGCATTGAGCTTGACGACACGCCGCCGACGATTCAATAGGAGCAATCATGACCCCTGAAGAAATCCTAACCGACATCGACGCTCACAACCGCGAGGCGTTGAGCAAGTTGAGCGGAACGTTGACTGGCGAAGACATGCTTGCACTGATGACTGCTGCAGGCCTGTACGGATTTCGAATGGGGAGCAATACCGCGCTATCGATGATGAAGGGTGCGCTGGCGGTGCGGATAGCAAAAATTAATACATAAAGGGAGAAGCAATGGAAAAGGATTTTGCAAGCTTGGTTGGAACTAGTGCCAACAAGATTGTTAATAGCACTGCACGCGAATTGACGCCAACGTACGCGCAAGATAGTCCCTCCGATCCGTATAAGCCAAACCTTGCTGGCCGTAGAAGTTGGGCGGCAAGCGATGATGTCTATACGGCGATTGGGGAAAGCCACGCGACATTGCCTGTAGGGTTGTATAGCTGCGAAGTAAGTCAGTTTGGCCCATACCTGCGCAAGATGACCAACAACATTGACGCGCTGATTGATTTGCCTGATTCGGAAAGTGAGCGCCTGCTGGAAGAGATTATCCATTTTAGGGAACTTAAATCCACGTTCAACGAGTTTGGGTTTCTGTATAAGCGCGGGATTCTGCTTTGGGGGCCGCCCGGCTCAGGAAAGACCGTGACGATTCAACAGTTGCTGAAATTGTTCGTGACCGATGGCGACGGTATCGCCGTCATGATCCAGCAACCAGACTGCGCAACTGCCTGCTTGAATATGGTCCGCACGATTGAGCCGGAGCGCCAGATTCTAGCAATCATGGAGGATATTGACGCCTTGATTGATCGCTTTGGCGAATCAGGCTATCTCAACTTGCTTGACGGAGAGTCGCAACTTCAGAACGTTGTCTATGTGGCGACAACAAACTATCCCGAGCGGCTGGATAAGCGCTTTGTTGACCGCCCGTCGCGCTTTGACACGATCCGATATATAGGGATGCCGACAGCTGCAGCGCGCCGCGCCTATCTGGTCGCCAAGATGCCCAAGATCGATGAAATGACCGTCACGCGTTACGTCAAAGAGACAGACGGGTTTTCAATCGCCTATCTGCGCGAGCTGGTCGTATTAACACAGTGCTTTGGATTTGGACTTGATGCGTCGATTGAGCGACTGCGCAAGATGCATAAGAACCAGCCAAAGAGCGGTACGGGAGAGGGTTCTACCTTCGGGTTTGCCTGATATGCATCCCGCCACGGCCATATTTCTGATTGCGATATGGACGATAGGTGTGGTGGCGATGTTTGGGGCTTGTGTGTGGTTTTTTGTGGGGAGGTGAGGGATGAAGCGGATTTTACCTTTTGTCTTGGCTTCGCTTCTTATTGGGTGTAGC
This sequence comes from Herbaspirillum sp. ST 5-3, assembly GCF_004804275.1. Lineage (GTDB taxonomy): Bacteria > Pseudomonadota > Gammaproteobacteria > Burkholderiales > Burkholderiaceae_D > Noviherbaspirillum. Next base: position 13,042 of record NZ_STGI01000022.1, on the reverse strand, counting down.
TCACAGGTTGAGGACTGGCAAATTGAGTCCGTGCGCAGTCAGTGTGAAGCGCGCGGCGGTTTGTCGGTAATCGACGTTTTCATCTTCGTTGGTGGAAGGTGCCGTGATGGGGCTTGGGTCAAGCCGACAAGAGGCAAATAGTCATGCCCGACATCCCATCATCCATCTGCTGCCCATCCTGCATAACAGCGCAGAACAGTGGAAGCCGTGCGGCCGACTTCTCATGCGAGGTCTGCTGCGTACGGAACATCATGCAACTGATTGAGTCGATGGGCGGCTTTGGCGATGAGGGGCATCGGGAGCGTATCAAGGATTTGTTGGTGGAAAAGCTGATAGGGGAGGCGTGATGGGGCAGACAAGGTGGAGTTCGTTCATGGAGTCGTGCTTGAACATTGCAGTCGGGTTCGGCGTGGCCTTGGTTAGCCAATTGGCGATTTTCCCGATGTACGGAATTCACGTTCCGCTATCCGTCGATATTTACATCACCCTTTGGTTCACATTGATTAGCCTGGTTCGTTCGTACGCGTTGCGCCGGTTCTTCAACTATAGGATGACGAGGAAATGACATTTTTATATGAGCGCGTCGAGCGTCGAATCGACGGCGCAGAAACGAAGCAGACGAATCCGAAAGATGCAATAGGCATTCGCAAAGCTCCGCTTTCAGTCGTGCCTATGGGCGTAGTTGCCGAACTCGGAGTGGCGATGCTTGAGGGGGCGAGTAAGTACGGTCGGCACAACTTCAGAGGCGTTGGGGTGCGCTCCAGTGTCTATTTCGATGCCACCATGCGTCACCTGATCGCGTATTGGGAGGGGGAGGACATCGACCCTGATTCCGGCATGTCGCACATTGCCAAGGCGATGGCATCTCTTGCTGTGTGGCGTGACGCGCAAATGCAGGGAGTGTGCACCGACGACCGTCCTCCTCGCTCTAAGCCGTTCTATCCCGGCCTGAACTGTGCTGCTGGCGTGATTCTGGACAAGCACGGCGATAAATCGCCAAAGCACTACACGATCGAGGACAGCAAATGAGAAATCGCCTCGCAAGACTCCTACTGCATCTTGCCAATCGCATCGCAACAGAGACGACGATATGCAGCACAAAGGGGAAATGGCAGTTCAGGCGGGAGTGGGAAGCGGCGCCGTACCGAGGCGCGAACAAATGACCGCCGCGCTCGCAATCCTCCTCGCTCTCGGCATGGCTTACGGGCTGGTGAAGCTGGGCGATGCGATTGATGCGATTGGGCGGGATGAATGGTGGAAAGGGGAAGAGTGATGTTTCACATTTACGAAGGCAGGAACGCAGTCTTGATGTATGCAATCAGCGTGATCATAGGAGTTCCATTGATGTTGAGTTTTGACTCTGATGGGCGCTATTTTGATGCGGCTTTGACTGGCGCGGTATCGGCCTTTTCCGCGTGGCGAATTGTGGCAATTGGTCGTGGCAAGAAGTGGGAGCTGTAAATGCGATACGCAAAGACAGACGCAAACCAAACCGAGATCGTGGAAGCCCTGCGCGCTGCTGACTGCTTTGTCCAATCGCTGGCAAATGTTGGGAAAGGCTGTCCGGATTTGTTGGTCGGCCGCGACATGCGCTGGTTCACTTTTGAGGTGAAGGATGGGAGTAAGCCGCCGAGCGCACGAAAGCTGACGCGTGACGAGCAGACGTGGCACGACCGCGCACGTTTATTCGCGCCGGTTCACATCGTTGAATCCGTTGAGCAGGCGCTGGCGATTGTTTTGGGAAAGGGGGAGTGATGGTCGAAATAATCAATGCGTTGAACGCGCTTACGTGGCCCGGTGCGATTGGGCTGATGGCGCTCTGCGGTGCCGCTGTCGGCATTTTCTTCGCCATTACGCGACATTGAAGTATGAGCAAGCCAATCACATTAGAAGAACTCGCAGCAATGTATATGGCAGGAGGCCGCAACAGTAAAGAGCGCAGCAGGGCAGTTGAATCAAGGTACTACGGAAGAAACGGAGATCCGCTCAATCATGTGAAGTTCGAGCGGGAGCGGAAGACTAAGAAAGGGAGGAAGTGATGATGTCTCGTTTGTTGCTTGGGTTTATGAATGGGTTTATCGCTGTCGGCATTGGGGCATTTGTTGCCGTGGGATTTTATCCGCTCGCCGTGGCTTTGGCCGCATTTCGGGTATTCCAAGCGCTTGATTCAATCTGGCTGTTGATTCTAGAGCGGCGATAAAAAAGCCCCGGCGCAAGACCGAGGCAAAAAGGTGATTTAAAGCGACTCACATTTTACAGGGAAAGGGGTCGCACATGAACGGTGATTTTGTCGGAGCGGCGCTGTCAGGCCAAGAGATTCACGAGTATTGCGTAGCGTGGCGGGAGTGGTGCTTTACGCGTCGGTTTTTCATTAAACCCGGCTCTAAGAACATCCTGTCCCGCATGCAGCCGAGTAAGGTCAGGTTGCCGCCTGATGCAATCATGTCGGATGAATTGAGCTTTCTGAACATGGCAATTCATGCGCTGGTTGATATGGATGATTCGGACGCCGATTGTTTTTTGGCGTACTACTGGGATCAGAGTAAGAACATCAAGAAGGTAGCGGCAGATATGAAGATTCATCGAGACACGTTTTACGAGCGGAAAAGCCGATTTGCACGCAAGGCTTATTCCATGTCGCTCAGTATCAAGCGCGTGCATGAAGAGTCGATTAGGGACGTTGCGGAGGCTGTTCTGATTGACTGAGAGTGTCGGAGTTTATCCCTACAAAATAGGTGTAGATAAGCTCCGACACTTTCCTTTAAAATTGGCCCTATGTTGATAGTCTGGATGATTGTCACTTAAGGCCGCTTAGTGCGGTCTTTTGCGTTTCTGGAGGCTCATATGCAAGCCCATTCCAAGCTGACCCGCGAGCAAGAGCGCGAACTGATGAGCTACCTGATGCTGCGGCGCGAGAGGCAGAGTGATCATCGCGGCCCTGAGTGGCTGCATCGCTTCTGGCGCGGAGTGGCAGCATGAGCGAGCGGAACGATAAAATCCGCCGCGAGTTGACCGGCAACATGCCGACTGGCCATTACAACATGGCTGATATGGAATTCAGCGTAAAGAAGACCGAGCCAGAGCCGGAACTGCTTGAGTTTTCCATGGTGCTGGGCGTGGTGATGGTCAGAGATGGCAACGGCTGGCGTCCCGCTACCACGGAAGAGATTGAGCGGCTGACGGGCGGCGTGATGTGAGCGTCATGAAGTGAGTTGATTGGTAAAACGCGGAAAGGCGTTGTGCAACCCGATGGCAGTGAGGCGCACATCCTCATTGCGTTGCCGCGGTCAATCAACTCTCTTGATGGCGAATGCGCAGGCTGATGCGCGACACGATAAAGACAGCGGCAGTGTATCGTGGTGCCGCCGTGCCGGGATCAGCTCCGGCCGCTATCAACAAAATGCGCTGTTTTCAGGATGCAGCCACGCCGTGATAACGACGGCATAAACAACACCTGAGCATCTGAAGCCGACTTTCCACGGATGAGGCCATTAGGCAGTGGGTAGTTGAGACTGGCGACCTCTTAACGGATAAGTAGCCTTACACATACAGGAGCGCGATAACAATCAAGCCGCGTCGCGCCGGCATCTGATAAATCATCGGCATGTAGTCAGCTATAAGCCGAAGCAGGACGCTGTAACCTGCACCAATCACCGCATCTACTCGATGCGCAACCCGCCCTACTGGCAACGGTAGCGGCGGGTTTCTTATTTACGGGGCGAGAATGGATCGCGTATCAGAAAGTATCGAAGCCTTGGCCGATAGCCTGGTCGCTTCTCGCCCTGATCGCAACACGATCGTCGAAACACTGCGCGGATTTGCGCGGTACGTGCTGGAAGAGAAAGCGATTGAACCAGTAAGGGCGCAGCAAGAGCTGGACGCGCTCTTCCGGCGCTGGAAACAAATTTAGTCTCCCTCCGTGATCTGAAAAGGTCACTTTACGCCGCTTTCGAGCGGCTTTTTTTATTTCAGGAGTTGCCATGGCAACCAAAAAACCATCCAAGCCGATGAAAGACATGCCCAAGAAAATGCCGGGCAAGGGCAAGAAGGGCTGCTAAATGAACGTCCTCTTCTCCGCAACAGCTCCCGGCATCACGGTTGCCGCGACTGATTCCGCGCTGTCCGCTGTCGCGCTGCCTGCTGGCGATGGGAATTCGGTTCGCATCGTCAACGAGTCCGCCGACATCGCATTCGTCGCGCTTGGTGCTTCGACCGTGGCCGCAACCCTTCCGACAACCGGCGTAGGCGCTCGCACATGTACCCCAGTCCTTCCGGGGACAGAGGTCATCATGCGCCGCGACCCAGCAAAGCACACACATATTTCCACGATCTGCCGCTCCACTAAGACGGCGACGCTTACTGTTCATGTGGACGTGGGCGGACGATAAACGCAACCGAGGCCGGAACAATCGAAAGAACTCCGGGGATGAATGGCAAAGGACGCATCAGGACTGACCGATAAGCAGCGAAGGTTCGCGGACGAGTATCTGATCGACTTAAACGCTACGGCAGCCTATAAGCGCGCTGGGTACACCGGGAAGGGCAATGCGGCTGAGTCGATGGCATCGCAGCTCTTAAGAAACATAAAGGTAGCGAAATATATCCAAGAAGCAATGGATAGGCGTTCAGAGAAGGTTGAAATCAGTTCTGAGCAGGTTCTTTCCGAGATTGGAAAGTTGGCTTTTGCGGACATTCGCAAGGTGTTTAACGAGAATGGGCAGCTGCTTCCTATTCACATGCTGCCGGATGAGATCGCGGCGTCAGTTTCCAGCATCGAAGTTGTCACATCCCGAATCCCTGGCGGCGAACCGGCCGACATCGAACATACGGCGAAGATCAAGTTTTGGGATAAACGCGGATCCCTTGAGTTACTGGGCCGGCACTTAAAGCTGTTCACTGACAAGCTGGATGTTGTTGTAACTGATTCGCTTGCTGAGCGTCTGGCCCGAGCTAGAAAGCGCAACGGTGGATAGGGAAGAAGAGTTAATCCAGCTCGCAGCGGATTGCGCAAAAGACCCAGTATCTTGGGTAAATCACGCCTACGATTGGGGTGTTGGTGAGCTGGAAAAATACGATGGGCCGCGCGAATGGCAGGTTGATGTTCTGACGGACATTCGCGACCACTTGGATAACCCTGAGACGCGATTTCAGCCGCTTATGCTTGCCGTGGCTTCTGGCCATGGTATTGGCAAATCCGCTGAAATAGGAATGATCGTCAATTGGGCGCTCTCAACCTGTGATGACACCAAGGTTGTTATCACCGCCAATACAGATACGCAGCTTAGAACAAAGACCAGCCCCGAGGTCGGGAAGTGGCAACGGCTTTCAATAACGTCGCATTGGTTTGATCCGCAATCCACGAGCATAGCAGCGAAGGACAAGGAACACGCAAAAACATGGCGCGCTGATTTCGTGCCTTGGTCTGAGCACAACACGGAAGCATTTGCCGGCCTGCACAACAAGGGAAAGCGCATTGTCCTGATTTTTGATGAGGCTTCCGCAATTGCTGATCGCGTTTGGGAAGTGGCAGAAGGCGCGCTGACCGACGAAGAAACGGAAATTATTTGGATTGCATTCGGAAACCCGACGCGAAACATGGGGCGGTTCCGTGAGTGCTTCCGCAGATTCAAGCATCGTTGGAAGACTAGGCAGATTGACAGTAGGACGGTAGAGGGGACAAACAAGGAGCAAATTGCAAAGTGGGTTGCCGACTACGGCGAAGAGTCCGACTTTGTAAAGATTCGTGTTCGCGGTCTTTTCCCGTCCATGTCGTCGCGCCAATTCATCGGAGAGTCCGATGTCAGCGCCGCGTATGGCAAGAAGATCGAGCCAAAGCAGTGCGAATTCGCGCCAAAGATTCTCACGCTTGACAATGCGTGGGAGGGTGATGACGAGGGCGTTATAGGGCTTAGGCAGGGATTGCACTTCCAGATATTGGAAACCTTCGCCAAGAACGATAACGACGTTGATATTGCGCAGCGTCTTGCTAAACATGAGGATGAGCAGGAAGCAGACGCGGTCTTCATTGACGCTGGATACGGCACGGGCGTTGCATCCGTTGGCAAGACGTGGGGGCGAAAGTGGCAGCTTGTGTGGTTCGCCGGTGAGTCTGGCGACCCTGGCTGTTTAAACAAGCGGGCTGAGATGTACAAAAACGGGCGCGACTGGCTCAAGGCTGGCGGATGCTTGCCGGAAGATCCCACCCTCCGCGACGAGATTCAAGCCCCACAAACCGTCCCGCGAATGGACGGAAAGATTCAAATCGAGAGCAAGAAAGAAATGAAAGCGCGCGGGATTCCATCTCCGAATCGTTGCGATGCATGGATATTGTCTTTTGCGTTCCCTGTAAGGCAGAAGGATCGGCCAAGGAAACCAAAAACCGAGCGCCGCGTTGTTTCTGGCGGATGGATGGGATAACCGAATGATGAGGATACCGAGAGCCGCCTAGCGCGGCTTTTCTTTTATGGCAAACGACAAAGACACTCTCAAGGAAGCGCTGGATGAATTCGACCTCTGCGTGGAGCACGAGACGGACAATCGATCGGCTGCGCTGGAAGACATCCGCTTTGCGCTATTAGATGAGCAATGGCCGGCTGAGATCGTCAAGCAGCGCGAACTTGAAGGGCGTCCGTGCCTGACCATCAATAAGACGCGCCAATTCATCAAACAGGTCGTCAACAATGGGCGTCGTAACAAGCCGGCAATCAAGGTGCATCCCGCAGACAGCAAGGCCGATCCGAAGACTGCAGAGATTATCAGCGGCTTGATCCGCAACATCGAATACACGTCAAACGCGGATGTGGCGTATGACACCGGACTTGAATTCGCAGTGGCGGGTGGCTTCGGTTACTGGCGGGTTACAGCGGATTACGCCGATGAAGATTCGTTCGATATGGATCTTGGCATTGGGCGCATCTCAAACCCGTTCTCGGTCTATGGCGATCCCTATTCGACCGCCGCTGATTCGTCCGACTGGAACACGGCTTTCATCACCGATCTGCTCACAGAAGAACTATTCGAAAGCAAGTACAAGGGCGCGGAAAAGGTTGATTGGGACATTGGCGAATATGCCGAGCTGGGCGAGAACTGGCGCGAAGGTAAGAAGATCGTTGTTGCCGAACGGTGGAAGCGGAACGAGGTCAAGAAGAAGATTGTTCGCCTGTCTGATGGGCGCATTGTTCAGGCTGATTGGTATCATGGCGCGGCTCCCGAAGCGGAAGGTTTGACGATCAAGGACATCCTCGATTCGATGGGCATCACCGTCACCGGGGAGCGCGAAACAAAAGGGTGGAAGGTCAAGCAGCAGATCATGTCGGGGGCGGAAATCCTCGAAGAGAATGACTGGCTTGGCAAATACATCCCGATTGTGCCGATTTACGGCGAAGAGGTGAATGTCGAAGGCAAGCGGTATTTGCGCAGTCTGCATCGTTCCGGCAAGGACGCGCAGCGCTCTTTCAACTACTGGCGCACGACCACAACAGAGCTGGTGGCATTGGCTCCGAAAGCGCCGTATATCGGCCCCGTTGGTGCGTTCGTGACTGATGCGGAAAAGTGGGCCACAGCAAACACCACGTCGCACGCTTTCCTTGAATATGACGCTGTGCCCGAGGCTGGCAATATGCCGCCGCAGCGCCAGCCGTTCTCCGGTGTTCCTGCTGGCCCGCTCCAAGAAGCGTTGAATGCCTCCGATGACATGAAAGCCATCTTCGGCATGTACGACGCTTCGATGGGCGCGCGCAGCAATGAAACATCCGGCGTGGCGATTAACCAGCGCAAGATGCAAGGCGACATGTCGAACTTTCACTTTATCGACAACCAGGCGCGAGCGATTGCGCACACTGGCCGCATCTTGATCGACCTGATACCGCATTACTACAGCCAAGCGCGCATTATTCGCGTGATGGGCTTGGACAACAAGCCGCAGAACGTGCCGATTAATCAGCCGATTCCCGGCACAGAGCAAATGTACAACCTTGCTCTCGGTAAGTACGACTTGACCGTTTCGACTGGCCCAAGCTTCGCTTCGCAACGCGAGGAAGCCGCCTATCAGATGACTGAGTTTATTCGTGCATTCCCGGCTGCTGCGCCGTTGATTGGTGATCTGCTCGCGAAGAATCAGGATTGGCCGGAGGCAGACGAGATTGCGCGCCGCCTGCAGTCAGTATTGCCGCCGCAAGTACAAGGGCAGAATCCGCAAGTGCAGCAAATGCAGCAGCAGATCCAGCAGATGTCGCAAAACATGGCGAACCTCGGGCAGCAATTGCAGCAAGAGAAGGCGGATAAGGCGCTGGAGGCTCGCAAGCTGGATATTGACGCTTACAAAGCCGAATCCGATCGCTTGAAGGTGATGGGCGGTGGAATGACGCCTGAGCAAGTGCAGATCATGGTGATGCAGACGATTCAACAGGTGCTGCAATCGCCGGACGTGCTGCCGATGCAACCGATGCAGGCCATGCACCAAATGCCGAACGGCCAAATGATGCCGAATGCAGCGATGCCGCCGCAGATGCCGCAAGGCGCACCGCCAATGCCGCCGAATGGTCCGCCAAATCCAACGATGAATCAACCGCAACCGCCGCAGGGCGGTTTTTTTACGCCCGGAGCAAGCCAGTAAAGCACTCCAGCGATTTCCACCGAGGCCGCCGCGAGCGGCCTTTTTCATTTCACCCGTCACCAACCAAAAAGGAGTGACAAACCATGGCAGCAGAAGAAACGACCAACCAAGAATCCGCAGCACCCGTTGAAGACACGTTCGATTACGGCGCAGCGAATGATGGAGTCGAAGCAGCAGAGGAAACGACCGGCGAAGAAGCGGCTGCAGAAGGTGGAAACACCGAGCCAGCGGCAACAGAGCCGGAAGAGGAATCGGAAGAGCTTGACATCGACGGGCTGAAAGTCGCCCTGCCGAAGAGCAAAGCCGAAAAGCTGAAGGCCGAGCGCCTGATGCACTCGGACTATACGCGTAAGACGCAGGAAGTAGCCGAACAGCGTAAGGCAGTTGAAGCGGAGCGGGAAGCGATCGCGAACCAAGCCAAAGCGCATCAGGAATACATCCAAGAGCTTGCTCAAGTAGTCGCGCTGGAAAACTCGCTCAAGCAGTACGAGCAAGTGAACTGGCAACAACTGAATACCCAAGACCCGGTACAAGCGCAAGCGCTCTGGTTCCAATACCAGCAGCTCGAAAAGGCGCGCAACGCCGCCGTTGGGCAGATTCAGCAGAAGGAAATGACACGCCGGCAGCAGGAAGAGCAAAAGGCACTGGAGGCGAAGCAGTCAACTGCCAAACAAATCCAGGAATGCTATGCCACCGTCGCCCGCGAGATTAAAGGCTGGAGTCCAGAACTCGCACAACAACTCGATAAGACCGCTTCTGAATTGGGGTTCACCAATGACGAACTTCGTCAAGTGAAAGACCCGCGTTTTATCAAGTTGCTCCACGAAGCACATCTTGGCCGCCAGCTACTGAAGAAACAAACACCGCCTCCCGTCACGCAGCCACAGCCCAAGCCGGTTCCGACCGTCACGGCGAATAGCGCCCCTGCGCGCAAACGGCCGCACGAAATGACGATGGAGGAATACGCCAAATGGCGACGTTCGCAACGCAAATAATTGAAGGAATAAATCATGGCTAGTTCGTATCAAGTAGCAGATATGATCACGAAGGAAGGTCTTCTGATCCTGCACGAAAAAATCCCGTTCATTTCCACAATCAACTGTCAGTATGACGATCAGTATGCAAAGAAGGGTGGCAAGATCGGCTCTGATTTGCGCATCCGTCTGCCGAATCAATACACGGTTCGCACCGGCAAGACCGCACAAGTTCAGGACAGCGCGGAATCCAGCGTCACCATGACCATGGCAACGCAAAAAGGCGTTGATCTCGGTATGTCTTCCGTTGATCTCACCTTGTCGATCGATGAAATCAAGAAGCGCCACCTTGAGCCGGCAATGTCCGCACTCGCTGCCGACATCGAATCGACCGTGATCAGCGGCGTAACTCCGGAAGTCTACAACCTTGTGGGCACCGCAGGAACGACTCCGGCGACGATGCTGACCTTCGGCCAAGCTCGCCAAAAGCTGAATGAGTACTTGGCACCGAAGGACAATCGCCGTCGCGTGCAAGTTGACTCGGCAACGATGTCCACGATGACCGATGCTTACAAAGGCTTGTTCCAGTCCGGCAAAGCGATCGACAAGCAGTACATCGAAGGCTATATCGATCGTCAAGGCGGATTTGATTGGTACGAAAACGAATCGATCTATTCGCATACCAATGGCTCGGATGTGACTGGTGTGACCGTGAATGACACGGTGGCCTCCGGTGACTCTTCGATGACCATTGCGAACTGCTCTTCGGCCCCGACCGTTGGCAGCGTGTTCACCGTTGCCGGCGTCTATGCCGTGCATCCGGAAACAAAGCGCGCCTATGGCCATCTCCAGCAATTCGTCGTGACTGGCACGCCGACCGCGACGGACATCTCCTTCTCGCCGGCCATGATCTCGACCGGCGGCAAGCAGAACGTCAGCGCATTGCCTGATAACGGCGCAGCGTTGGTATGGGTTGGCGCTGCTTCGACCTCGTACGGCCAATGCTTGGCCTATCACGAAGATGCGTTCGCTTTCGTGTCTGCCGATCTGGAAGTCCCTGGTGGCGTGGATATGGCTGCGATCAACCGCTTCGAAGGTCTGTCGATGCGCTTCATCCGTCAATACGATGCAGTGAACGACGACTGGATCAGCCGTATCGACGTGCTGTTTGGCTATAAAGCCATTCGTCCGCAACTGGCCTGCCGCATCACCAAGTAACCAACTTAGCCCTCTTCGGAGGGCTTTTTCTTTTCTGAATTAGGAGCAAAAAATGAGTGATCCTTATGTTGTAGGCGACGGCCGCCCGGATGGCGTCACTGTCGGCGCATCCACCACCGAAAAAGTCTCCCTCTACGGTGTGACGCCGGTTGTTCAGGGCGCAGCCCTGACGGCACAACTCACCACCATCACCCCGGCTGACGCAGAAGGCACGCCGGATTATGCAATTGCGGCACTGACATCCAGCACGCCGTACGGCTTCGCATCCGCGCAGGAAGGCATCACGGTTCTGTACGTGATCAAGAACCTGCAAACGCGACTCGCTGAAGTTGAGGCGCGTCTGGAAGCGCTTGGCGTCGTTGCGGCCAACTAAAAGCAGTAATTAAGGCTTGGGGACTCTTCGGAGTCCCTTTTTTATTGGAGATTTACATGCTGATCTGGTTGAAACATCCCGATCACGGCGTGAAGGACTGCTATTCGGAGTCTGAAGCGGCGATGTGCGAGGCGAACGGATGGATCCGCTTTGATCCTGCGGCCAAGGCTGACGACAAGAAGATGCCTGAAGCCGATATTCCTGTCGCTGCGCCCGTTGTGGAGCGCAAGAAGCCAGGCCCGAAGCCGAAGAATAGGGAGTAATCCGTGACTATCGTCGTCTCTGAGTCAGCAACATCGGTAGCAACAGGCATTGACACCTACGCAGAATTGCAATCTGCGGTGACCGCATGGACGCATCGCGGATCTGCTGTATCTGGCCGCGCTGCCGACTTCATCGCTTTGGCTGAAGTGGAGTTTAACGCTGAATTACGTCTGCGCACGATGGAATCTGACGAGGCGGTAACGCTCGCGTCTGGCGCCCGCACGGCGACGCTTCCGGATTATTTCATTGAGCCTATCGCGCTCTATTTCAACATAAGCGGAGAGTCGCGCACTTCGCTGACATACTGCCTTCCTCAGCAGCTACCAGTCAATACAACATCGTCTGGAAGGCCAAGGTATTGGGCGGTGAACGGCTCCGAAATCGAATTCGACATTCCTGCGGATCAGGAGTATGCGATGACGCTGCGGATGCTCAAGCGCTTCTATCTATCCGACACAAACACAACAAACTGGCTGCTGCAGAACTTCCCGAACGCATATTTCTACGGCGCGTTACTGCAATCCATCGCATTCACGCGCGACGTCAATCCAACCACGATGCAGGTATGGCAACGCATGTACGACCGCGCCATTTCTGCCGCCAAAAAGGTAGCAGGGCGCGCCAAGTCACTTGCGCCTCTGAGGACTGAAATTGCCGCCCGCAGCGGCTACAACATTTATACGGACTGATCATGGCACTCGAAACCGGAACCTACATCAGTGACCTGGTTGTTACTAATCCTGTCGGCTCGACGGATCAGCGCAGAACACTGGATGATCATATCCGGCTGCTCAAATCCACGATCAAGACGACCTTCCCGAACGTGACAGGCGCGGTCACGTCGACGCATACCGAACTGAACTATGTTGATGGGGTCACGTCCTCGATTCAAGATCAGATTGACACGCTTACCGCTGACAAGGCCGACATTGCCGGAGAAACGTACAGCGGGACGCACGATTTCACGGCGGGAGCGGCAAAGGTTCCGACAAAAGCCGTAGGCACAAACACGACCGACGCTGCGTCCTGCGCATTTGTCGTCGCCACATCGCTAAACGCCACGCTTCCCGGGCAAACGAATCATTCGGGCGAGGCAATTTTCACGGATGGGGCAACGGCTAGTTGGTCTTCCATCATCAACGCACAAACATTCTTCCTAGCGGGGTTCTGACATGGCATCTGGCCGCCTTGGCGCTTCTGATCTGAGCGCCACTACAAACACGTCCGTATATACCGTACCTGCGTCGAAAGTGGCGACGGTTTCCGTGTCCATTTGCAACCGCAATGCAACATCCGTAACGGTTCGTCTTGCCGTATCCACAAGCGGCACGCCGAACGATGCGGATTATCTTGAGTACGACACGACGATCGATGCAAACAGTGTCCTTGAGCGGACCGGCATTGTGATGGACGAGACCAAGGTTCTTGTTGCGTACGCCAGTGGCACAGGCGTTTCTGTTGTCGCTTATGGATTCGAGGGGAATGCGTAATGGGGCGGCATATCAATACATCCGACTCTTTTCCAGTCGGCACCATCATCAATGCCGTTAATTCCATCAGTGATGCCAAGTGGCTTCGCTGCGATGGATCGGATAAAAA
>NZ_STGI01000021.1 GCF_004804275.1 Herbaspirillum sp. ST 5-3 | reverse complement strand
ACGACGCCCCCGAGGCCAGCATCGCCGCAGCCGCCAGCGCTGTCAGTTTCAGTCTCATATCTCCACCTTTTCTTGTTGCCTTCCCTTTACGTTTGCGCACCGCGGAGGGAAGAATGCCGCTGTACGATGACCAGCAATGCGGGGTCAATACGTGAGTTCGTATTCGAATATTGGCGGCAGGTTTTCAAGGCATGGTGCTGGCCCTGCAGTCACGCCTGCCGCGGATTTTCAGTCGGGCTCGTTCAGGGTTTCGGTCGATACGCGAGTGTGCTGCTCAGCGTCGAAGCATCGAGCCGTTTCATTAAACAACAAAAAACAACAAAAAACAACAAAAAAATCAACAAAGGAAATTAAAGGGATTCGGCCGGTTTTGAGTAGCCTGCGGCCCGGCGCATTGCGGTGTAAATGCGGCCGATCGCGCGCTGCTGCGCGACGTCGGCGGGAATTGAAGGAGGAAGCAGGTCGGCGCTTCGGCGGTCGATGAAACGGGAACCACCGAAGCAATGGGCTTGCCGCAAGCGCTAACGCGGTTGCGTGGCCTGCGGTGCCTGCGCGCTGGCCTGCGGTTCGGCGACGAAGATTTCGACGCGGCGATTGCGCGCGCGATTGGCTTCCGTGTCGTTCGACGCTACCGGCTCATGCGAGCCGCGGCCTTCGATGGCGATACGGTTGGACGCCACCCCACGCGAAGCCAGATAGTCGCGCGTATGCGCGGCGCGGTTGACCGACAGCGGATCATTGATCGCGTCGCCGCCGGTGCTGTCGGTGTGGCCGATGATGTTGATCCTCGTATCCGGGTTTTCCACCAGTGTGGAAGCGAACTTGTCGAGGATGGGCCGGAAGTTGGGCTTGATGTCGGCACGATTGGTGTCGAAGGAGATATCGGAAGGAATGTCGAGCTTGAGCCGGTTATCCGCGGTCTGCGACACCTGCACGCCGGTGCCCTGGGTCGCCTGCTCCATGGTGCGCTTCTGCTGTTCCATGCGCTTGGACCAGATATTGCCGGCTACCGCGCCCGCCGCGCCGCCCAGCACTGCGCCGGTCGCCGCGCGTTTTCCGCCACCGCCGCCGGTGCTGGCTCCCAGCACCGCGCCAAGACCTGCGCCGATTCCCGCGCCGGTCGCCGTGCGGCGCTGCTCCTCGGTCATGTTGGCACAACCGCCGAGTGCGATGAGTGCTGCCAGGGCAGTAATAATGACTTGATTTCGCATCATGCATATCCTTATCTGTGTCAAAACCACGAGTTGGACATACCGAAGTGATGCAAGTTCGACAAGTTACATTCGAAAAAAATTTCGGCCAGAGCCGGAATTACTCCGGCCCGACGAAATCCATTTCGGCAGCGGTATGCCCCGCCTTTTTCTTCTTCACAACGAGTGCCACCACGCCTGCGATGACGCCGGCGAGCAACACGGGTTTCAGCAGATGCTTGCGTTTCGTAAGGGCGGCAACGCCGGTAATTACGAGTGGCAGGGCCGTTTGCAGGTTACCGCCAGCCAAACCAGCCAGACCCGTCAGATTTCGCCGCCGGAAAATGGCAAGCGCAGTCAGCGCGATCTGATGCAGCGCGCTTTTCGCCAGCGTTTCCGGCTGCAGACTGGCATGGGCCGCCTCTTTGGCGAGCAGGATCTCGGCCCGATAGAGGGCGCCCTGCGCGATAAGCTGTTTCTTGCGATCGGCTCGATTCATGCCATTCCGATTCATACCATCCTCTTACAACAACGCGTCACGGTCATTGCGCAATTCATTCAGGGTCGCGGGCATGCTCAACTGGTCGCCGTCGAGCATCGAACGCGCATACAGCAGAATGCCGAGCGCCAGCAGCGAATACGCTGCGGCGACGATGAGCAGGATTTTCCAGCCCATCGTCTCCCAGGCCAGCACGATGATCAGCGCGGTCCAGCAGCCGAGCGCGAACCACAGCGCAACGATGCCGAGCGCGCCGACCAGCAGCAGCCGCGCAATATTGTTACGCACCTCGCCCAGCTCCAGCGAGGCCAGCTCGATCCGGCTCACCAGCAGGGCGAATCCGTTCTTCGCCAGGCCGGCCAGCCCGGCCATGAGGCCGGGACCGGTTTCCGCGGAATGCGTTTGTCGCTGCTCCATCATGCAGCCACTAGCGGCGCGAAATCAGCATGCCGACGATCAGGCCAACGCCAGCCGCAATGCCGACCGCCTTCCATGGGTGATCGTGCACGAATTCATCGGTCGTATGCGCGGCGGCCTTGCCCTTTTGCACCGCGATGGCTTGCACTTCCTGCGCCTTTTCCATCGCGGCATCCAGCATCACCAGGCCCCTGGAGCGCAGCTCCTCCGCCTTCTCGCCGGTTGCATGGCTTGCTTCGCGAAACAGTTCTTGTGCATCCTTGACCAGGGTCTTCATGTCGTTCCTCACGGTTTTGATGTTTGAATTCAGCATGGCGATACTCCACTAAAAGGTCGAAAGCAAAAAGGTCGCCCGCAGGTTGCCGGGCGACCATTACAGAGATTACATACCGGAAATGATATCGGGTGCGACGATCCGCATGTCGATCATTGGTCGCGTCAAGCAACAGGCCATATCTATTTATGTCAGGTAATTTACGAAATGTAAAGCTCTGAGCCTTGCGCTGGAGCGAACTTTCTCCTTCGCATGATGGTTCTTTGATGCGGATCAGATGAGGAAGCCGGACCGGTTGGCTGCGGTTTGAAAGACTTGGCGCAGAGTTTGAATTTTCGGTCAGGAAGCGCAGTCCGATGGCCGGGTTTGCTCGGCCAGCGCGAGAATGGCCTTCGACTGGTATGCATTGGCCAGCGCGCGCAACTTCTCCGCAAAGGGCGCGTAGCGCGCATCAAGCCGAGCAAGATGATCGGCGTAGTCGCGCAGGTCGCGCATGTTGCCGATCTGCGCAAGCTGGCGGAGCCTGGCCATTTCCTCGGGCGGCGGCGTCACGAATTCTTCGTCGCCCTGCGCGGGAAGGCAATGCTCATCGCGCTTGCACGACAGCACATGACCGTCGGCCGGGTTGTCGTCGGCAACCGGAACGACCAGTTCGAAGCTGAACACGCTGCCTGCGCCGGGATGGCTGGCAACGTGGATTTCACTATTCATCATGCGCACGAGCTGGCGGCTGATCGACAGGCCAAGCCCGGTGCCGCCGAAACGATGCCGGACTTCGCCGGCCTGCTCGAAGGGCTGGAAGATGCGTTCGAGCTCGCTCTCGGGCAGACCGATGCCGGTATCGCTCACCTCGAACAGCAGACGTGCATGATCGGCTTCGGTATGCGCGAGGCGGGTGATGCGCAGGCTGACCTCGCCTTCGTCGGTAAACTTGACCGCGTTGCCGAGCAGGTTGAGCAGCACCTGGCGCACGCGCTTCTCGTCGCACAGGACGATGCGCGGCAAATCCGGCGCCGCGCTGTATTTGAAGAGCAGGCCTTTCTGTTCGGCCCGCACCCGGATGATGTCGGCGATCACTTGCAGGCAGCTCTGCAGATCGACCTCGTGTTCAACCAGCTCGAACTTGCCGGACTCAATCTTGGACAGGTCGAGCAGATCGGTAATCAAGTTCAGCAGGTGTTCACCGCTCTGCTGAATGGTGTTGAGGCTGGCGATCTGGTGCGCATCAAGATTGGGATCGCGCTTGAGCACTTGCGCATAGCCGAGCACCGCATTGAGCGGCGTGCGCAATTCATGACTCATGCTGGCGAGAAAAGTGCTCTTCGCCTGGCTGGCGACTTCGGCGCGCTCCTTGGCCAGCATCAGTTCGGCGGTGCGCTCCTTCACGAGTTCTTCGAGATGCTCGCGATGGCGCTGCAGTTCCTGCTCGACCTGCACGCGGCGCCGGATGTCTTCTTCCAGCGCGCGGTTCTTGGACTCGATTTCATCGAACAGCGACTGCAGCGACTGGCGCGTGCTCTCCAGGCTGCTGCCGAGGCTGCCGAGCTCATCCTTCTGCCGCCACATGAATGGTTCGGTCAACTCGCGCCGCGCAAGACGCTGCGATTCCTTCATCAGGCGACGTATCGGCGCCAGCAGGCGGTATTGCAGCAGGGACACGATCAGCAGCAGGCTCAACAGCAATTGCGCCAGCACGGTCAGGGCAATCGTCATGCGGTTGCGGCGAATCTCGGTGTCGAGCTGGCCGCTGTCCATTTCAATCGACACGAAGCCGATCACTTCGTCGTTGTACAGGACATCGCGGCTGAGCTTGAACTGCCGTCCCCGGCGTCGTTGCGGAATTTCCTGGAATAGGAAGACACCGAATTTCTGGTCGCGCACGACGATCTTCGATATCCGCTCATCGCTCAGCATCGCCGCAAACAAGGGGCGGCCGGAACGCGGATTCAGGTTCCACAAAGGCTCCTGCATGCCCAGCGTCAGGATTTCCGCGAGCCGCTCTTGATCCGCTTGCAGGCGCTGTCTCAGGGCCTGCTCATTCTGGCGGAGCACGATCAGAGTGATGACCGTGACCGGAATCAGCAGCCCGATCACGACCGCCAGCACGATGGACGCGCGCAGCTTCAGTCGCATGTGGCCTCCGTCTGTACGGCCGGTATCTGTCGGATGAGTAACATGCCCGTCCCGCCTCCTTGCCTGTGCCCGATCCCGGGAACAAGTTGGAGTGCAAAACCGGCAGGAAAAATTCGTGGAATGCGCTAACGGCAACAAAGAGTCACGTGCGCGTTGCCTCAGCCCGCGCCAGCGTCCCTGTCGCGCAATTCCGCGATGCCTTCGATGTTGCCGATCCGGATCGTGACCGGATTGCAACTCAGCATGCGTTGCGTCGGACGCCAGGCGAACAGCCACTCCTTTTCCGACGCATACTGGCGCGCCTTGGAAAAGGCGGCTCCCAGCGGACTGGGCATGCCATAGGAAATCGCGGCATCGATGCCGGCCCAGCTCGGCAGGAGATGCTGCGCCGCGCGATGGATGCGTTCGCCGAATTCTTCGGCGTCGTGGATCACCAGGCAGCAGTCGGCGCCGGCAAATGCGTCGAACAGCTTTTCATCCCACGCATTGGCGAGACTCAGCGTGAGAAACGTGGACGATGCTTCGGCCGATGCGCGCGGACCGAACGGCAGGATCTGATCGGTGGCCGGCAGGACCTTTTCTTCGGCGAGCGGCGGACGCAGCTGGAACTCGCCGAATTGCAGCGAACGTTCCAGCAAGGACCGCTGCGAATAGCGGTACAGCTTTTGCGGACGCTTGTATGCGGCGGCGAGCAAGGGGGATGGGGCAGTTTTCATGGTGGCGTCGTGCTGAGAGGGCATCACCCATTTAAACAGAATACGGGGGCGGCGACAAACGCGGCTTGCCGCAAGTGGCCGCAGACGCAACACGCGGCTTGCCTGAGGTGCTGGTCCCGTTTAGGATGGCAGGCATGAGCGCCGACCGGCGCGTCCCCTCTTTACATCCAGGAGAATCATGCGCAGCACCTTCTTGACCATCGCCACCTTGGCCCTGCTGCAGTCCGCAGCCGTCGCGCACGCATCGGACGTGAACGTCGGCGTCAGCGTCGCAGGCCAGGTCTCGCCCGGCGTCTACGGCCGCATCGATATCGGCAATGCGCCGCCACCGCCGGTGCTGTATGCGCAGCCCGTCATCATCGCACGTCCGGTACGCCCGGTTCAGATGGCCCCGATCTATCTGCATGTCCCTCCTGGCCATGCAAAACACTGGGCGAAGCACTGCCACAAATACAATGCCTGCGGCCAGCCGGTGTACTTCGTCAGGTCGGCCGAATATGAGGATGGCGGACGAGGCGGAAAGCACGACAAGGAGAACCACGGACATGGTCACGGCCACGGGCGCGGCCACTGAAGCGGTATTTTCCCTGCAATGAAAAAAGCGGCTCGAGAGCCGCTTTTTTTTTGGGGCAGCGTGATGGGCAAGTGCTTACTTGCTGGGCGAGGACGTATCGGAGCTTGAACCTGCCCCGGTGTCGGAGGAAGAGGAGGCACCCGACGGGCCGGAAGACTTGGCCTTGCTGGATTTCTTGGCCTTCTTGTGCTTCTTCTTCGTTGCTTTCTTCGGGGTGGCATCCGAAGTGGCGTCGCTTGAAGCGGCCGGGCTGCTGCTCGTTGCGCCAGTCGAGTCGGTGCCGGATGCGCCGGAGCTGGGGGCGCCCATGCTGCTCGAGCCGGACGTGCCGGAAGTGCCGGTAGTACCGCTGGTGCCGGAACTGCCAGTGCCGCTGGTGCCCGACGCTCCGGAGCTGGGGCTGCCCATGCTGCTGGAGCCGGACGATCCGGAAGTGCCGCTGGTGCCGGAGCTGCCGGAACTCATACCGCTGCTGCTCTTGCTGCTGTCAGTCGACGAACCGGAGGCACCGGTGCCGCTGGTGCCCGAACTGCCCGAGGTGTCGCTGGAACCGGACGAAGACATGCCGCTGGTGCCGCTGCTGCCGCTGCTGCCGGACGTACCACCGTAGGTGCTGCTGCTTCCGCTGGTCGAAGGCGATGCCGAGGAGGAACCGCTGCTCGACTTGCTTGGATCGCTGGTTGCGGAGGACGACGGCATGGTCGACGACGGTGAAGTCGCGCTGCTGCCGCTACTTGTGCCGGCCCCGGATGATTGCGCCAATGCAAATGACGACACCGACGCGATCATGACAAACGATAGTGATCGGATAGTGGGTTTTAGCCTCATGAGGAAACTCCTTAAGTTAAAAGAAAGGCATCATCGATGCAGCAGCTTGGATGCAAGCCCTGTGTGCGCGTTCAGCAGAACACGCCGAGGGTCTCAAGGAGGGAGCGCAGGATTTTTTCAAGCGCTTGAATTTTAAGCACTTATGACAATGTAAAAATGTGTAACGCGGAATCGGACGGTGAGGATTTTACAATGCGGCGCCTGCGTCCGGGCAGGCGCGCAATCATGCTTTATTTGTCCATTTGCGGCTGCGCAATCGTGCGCAACTGGAAGCGGCCGTCGTTATTGAAGAGCCAGGTCTCGGAAATTTCGAGTTTGCCGTGACGCACGAGATGCGAGGCGGGCCGCGGGAACGGCGCCGCGTTGCGCAGTGACGCCAGCGCGATCGATTCGGTTTCGCGGTCATGGTTGGAGCGCATGATTTCGCTGCGCACCAGATTGCCATGCGCATCCACCGCATAACGCAGCACCACCACCGAGCGCAGCAAGGCCTGCGGACGGCCCGGGTAGACCTTGCCTGAATTCACGTCGGAAATGCGCAGCGCGAGATCGCGTTTATAGGCATCAACCGAGCTGGCACTGGATGCCTCCGCGCGCGGCTCGGCTCTTCGCTCGGCACGCGTGGCCTTTTCAGTCGGGCGGTCGGCGGACCGGTCACCGGTGGAAGTGGCGCAGCCGGCGAGCACGCCTGCAGCAAGAAGAAATGCGTTGCGGAAGTTCATGGCAGTGCCTGCTCGATGCGTGAAGAAAAGTGACCCGGTTCGCTGCTTGGCCGACATTTCATCCATCAGCGACAAATGCCGTGACGAAATGCCTTGCTGAAGAAAGTAATGTAGAGATATTCGTGGCTGGAAGCAATCTTACGCGTCGTTACAAATATCACGCCGCCCTCGCATCTTCACTTGCATATCGGGCCACGTCTTCTACTCTGAGACAATGCTTGGCCTTGTCGTTTTGCTCATTGCCATGGGGAGTCCGTCCATGCACGCACAAGAACGCTTCGGACATTCGGCGGTGCACGCCGATGCGCATCGCATCCATCGCGACGGCGAGACCATGTTCGAAGTCGAGGCCAGCGGTGTCGTGCGCGCTTCTCCGCAGCATGCCTGGCGAGTGCTGACCGACTATGAGCGCTTGCCGATGTTCGTTCCCGACCTGGTGGAATCGAAACTGATATCGCGCAACGGAAATGAAGCGGTCATTGAACAGCGCAGCCAGACCGGTTTCCTGTTTTTCACGCTGCCGGTACGCATGAAGCTGCACATCGAGGAGCGGCCCATGTCGACCATCAAGGTCGCGCTGCTGTCGGGCGACATGAAGCACTACACGGCGCACTGGGACCTGGAACCCTTTTCGCAGGATGGCGTCAAGGGCACGCGCATTCATTTCGCAAGCACGCTCGAACCGAATTTCTTTCTTCCGCCGCTCATCGGCACGGCAGCCGTGCAGATGAATGTGCGCAAGATGGTGGAGGCTGTGACGTCCGAGATCGAGCGCAGCAGCGCGCATTGAGCGCGACAGTCCGGGCCGGTTCAGTCGAAACTGCCCTTCGTCCTGAACTGCTCGGTCGCTCCCACCAGGAGGCGCGTGATGCCCGGCTCGTATCCCGAATGTCCCGCATCGTCGACCACATGCAGCTTCGCTTCCGGCCAGGCCGCATGCAGGCGAAATGCCGCCGACGGCGGACACACCACATCGTAGCGTCCCTGCACCAGGACCGCCGGCAAATGGCGGATGCGGTCGACGTTACGTATCAGTTGATCGTCGCTGAAGAAACCGTCGTGCAGGAAGTAATGCGCTTCAAGCCGCCCGATGCCCAGGCTCACCACATCGGAACTGAAGTCGGCGATCGCGCCCGGATCGGGACGCAGGAACAGGCAGCTCCCCTCGTAGCGGCTCCAGCTGCGCGCAGCCGGCATGTAGACCTCCGGATCCTCGCTGAACAAGCGCTTCGCGAACGCCTGCAGCAAATCGCCACGCTCCTCCGGCGGAATCGATGCCACGAACTGCGCATGCACGTCCGGGTAGAACCATCGAATCCCGTTGAGAAACCAGTCGATCTCCTCGCGCGTGCACAGGAAAATGCCGCGCAACACGAAACCGAGGCAACGCTGCGGATGCGCCTGCCCGTAGGCCAGCGCCAGCGTGGAACCCCACGAACCGCCGAACAGCAGCCACTGCTCGATGCCGAGCATTTCGCGTATGCGTTCGATATCGTCGATCAGCAATGGCGTGGTGTTGTTGCGGTATTCGCCCAGCGGCGTCGATTTGCCGGCGCCGCGCTGGTCGAACAGCACGATGCGATAATGATCGGGATCGAAAAAGCAGCGATGCCGCGGCGACAAGCCGCCGCCGGGTCCGCCATGCAGGAACAGAACCGGCTGGCCGTCGGGATTGCCGCACTCCTCCCAATACAAGGTGTGGATGTCATCCACCGGCAGCATGCCGCGGTGGTAGGGTTCGATCGGTGGAAAAAGCGGGTCGGTCATGATGTATCGATGAAAGTTGGATTGGTCGATTGTAACGAAGCCTGCGGCCGGCGGAAATCGGTGTTAAGAATCAGTGCTTGACACTTCGGGCTGTGCTGTATTCCCGACAAGTTTCCGAAGGAGTAGCCAGAAGCCGGAAATTGCTGTAGACTTCAGCCCCTTCAGACGTGGTGACAAACGTCGCATATTCCGGTGCATGCCGGGGTATGAGCAGTTCCTGGAGTGGTAGTTCAGTTGGTTAGAATACCGGCCTGTCACGTCGGGGGTCGCGGGTTCGAGTCCCGTCCACTCCGCCAATATTTAAATGCCCGCGCAAGCGGGCATTTTTCTTTTCCGGATGAAGAATGTCTCATTCTTTCCTCCAAAAACAAAAAAGACGAACCGGCTGGTTCGTCTTTTTTCGTCTCGCGCTTTTTAATCTCGCGCTTTCTTTGCTACGCGGCTTTCTTCTGCTGTTCCTCGCCGCCCAGCGCTTCCACCAGATCGGCGATCAGCTTCGCCAGCTCGCCCGTCATCAGCGCGAAGTCGGTATCGAAACGCTCATCCTCGTTCTGCGTGCCCGCGTCGGCGTTTTCCTTCAGCACATCGAGCGGCGCGACGCGCTTGATCGCCAGCGATTCGGTCAGCACGAAGGACACACGGTCGGCCCAGGTCATCGCCAGGCGCGTGCACTGCTTGCCGGCCGCGATGTGGCGGCGCACGTCTTCCGGCTCCAGCGTGTGGCGCACATAGCGCACGGTGGCCTTGCCTTCGCCGGTGGCGCGCAGTTCGGTGTCCTGGTCGACGGTGAAACCGGCCGGCGCTTCATCGGCGGCGAGCCAGTCGGTCATTGCCGTCAGCGGCGAGCGCTCGGTGCGCAGCGACGCGAACGGCAGACTCTCGAGCGACTTGAGCAGGAGCTTGAAGACTTCGTCGGCCTTCGCGGGACTGGCGGCATCGACCACCAGCCAGCCATTGGCCGGATCGATCCACACATGCGTGCTGCGCTGGATGCTGAAGGCGCGCGGCAGCAGTTCGTCGGTGACCTGCTCCTTCAATTCCTTCATCTGCTTGCGGCCCGGCTTGAAACCCTGCTGCTCTTCCATCTCCGCGGCGCGCGCCTTGGTCACCTGGTTGATCACGGTGGAAGGAAGAAGTTTTTTCTCGGTGCCGAGCTGCAGCAGCAGCTGGCGATTGACGGTATGCACCAGCATGCCGTTGGCACGCGGCGACAGCCAGCCCTGGGTCTGCAGGTCGATGCTGGAGCACGGTGCGAAGGTCTGCGGCGCGAGCGCGGCTTCGAGTTGCTCGGCGCTGAGCGTCCACGGCGCGGTGAGACGATAGATCTGGAGATTCTTGAACCACATGATGCGCATCCGAAAAAGGGAGCCGCTCATTCTACACGGCGACTCGTGCCGCGTCAGTGGCGATCAAGCATCATCCTCGCTTGACAAGGCGTGCATCTCGTCGACAAACAATCCCAGCTGGGCGTCGCCTTCTTCCTCGTTCAGGCGCACGCCGACGCCGAGCAGACGCACCGGCCTGTGCCCGCGCTGATGCGCCGTCTCCAGCAACTTGCGGCAGGTCGCTTCATCGATCGCCGTGCACACGCATTCCGCCGTCGTGCGGCGAAAATCGTCGAAACGAATTTTTACAAACAATTTGTGGATATGCCGCTCGGCGCTTGCGCGCTTCACGCGCTGATGCAGGAGCGCGATCAAGGGTGACAGCTCGCGCAGGCAACTGGCGAGGTCGGGCAGATCGATCACATAGGTTTCTTCGACGCTCACCGACTTGCGCTCCTGGCTCGCACTCACCTGCCGCCGGTCGATGCCGCGGCACAGGCTGTACAGGCTGCCGCCGAATTTGCCGAAGTGATGCTGCAGCTCGGGAATCGGCCATTGGCGCAAATCGGCGCAGGTGAACGCGCCCAGCTTCTTCAGCTTCATCGCGGTCACCTTGCCGACGCCGAACAATTTGTCGACCGGCAGCGCGGCGACGAAGTCATCGACATCCTGCGGACGGATGACGAACTGGCCGTTCGGCTTGTTCCAGTCGCTGGCGATCTTGGCGAGAAACTTGTTCGGCGCAATGCCTGCCGATGCAGTGATACCGACCGTGTCGGCAATGCGCGCGCGGATTTCCTGCGCGATCAGCGTGGCGCTGCCCTTGAAGTGCGGTGATGCGGTGACGTCGAGATAGGCTTCATCCAGCGACAGCGGCTCGACCAGATCGGTGTAGTCGCGGTAAATGGCGAGGATCTGTTTCGACGCGGCGCGATACTTGTCCATCGCGGGCGGCATCACGATCAGGTCCGGGCAACGTTGCAGCGCCTGCGACATCGGCATGGCGGAGCGCACGCCGAAGCGGCGCGCTTCATAGTTGCAGGTCGCGACCACGCCGCGCTGATCCGGACGTCCGCCGACGGCCAAGGGATGTCCGCGCAAGGAGGGATCGTCGCGCATCTCCACCGCGGCGTAAAAACAGTCGCAATCGCAATGAATGATTTTTCGCAGCGGAACGCTCACGGTGACCTGGACAGGCTGAAGACGAAGAAAGGCGGAGCTTCATTTTACCGGGCTGTACGCAATGCGTGCTGCGAAGAATCGCAGCAGTTCCAACATGTGAACACTTGAACAAGCGACAAAGAAAAACGCCACCGGCTATGCGGTGGCGTCGATCATGCATGCGTTGTGAAACGCTTGTGTGTCTTGCTTTCTCTTACTTGCCAGAGGTCGACGGCGTTTCGATGTTGCCCTGCGCTGCAGGTGTTGCGCCGGACTCCTTCAGCTTTGCATTGGCTGACTTCTTCTCTTCCTTGTACTCCTGCTTGGCGGCCTTCTTCTTTTCCTTGTACGCCTGCCGTGCCTGCTTGCGCTCTTCACGCCGCTGCACGTAAGGATCATTGGAGCTGCTTGCAGCCGGATTGGTGGTGACCGTGGTCGATGCGCCTGCCGGCGGCGTGGTGGTGACCGTCGCGCCGCTGCCCGCGGCGGCGGAACCGGTGCTGCTCGTGCCTGAGCTGTCGCTCGGCGCAGGTGTCGTCGCACTCGGCATGGTCGTCGATGAGGGCGAGGTGCTGCTCTCGGTCGACGACTGGGCGAAAGCGAGGTTGGCCAGCGCGATCAGCGCCGAGCCGAACAGGATTTTATGTGGTCTTGCCATGAAGAACTCCTGAGAAAGATTGGGTTACCGGGATGACATGCAGGATTGCCGTCACCACGTAGAAAGCCCGTTAAATTCCGGAATCATTCGGCTTCCGTTATTCAAATGACAAATAGATGAACAAGAAAGTTCCTCCCGTCGCGCGGCAAGATTTCCATCGCGCAGCTTTTCACGATATTCCGTATTTGTTTGCGAATTTACAGCGCTCGCCGTGATCTACATCCGTGCAGGTTCCGGTGCGACATGCGTGTTGCACCTCGGTCCTGTCGTCGTCGCAGCCACGACGGTCCCGTGAATTTCAAGCAAGGAGTACATAATGGCAACCAGCACTTTGGATCCGGATAACGTCCCGGAACCTGATCGCCGCCTGGCAAAAGGGCATGGCACACGCGCGCTCGGGCCGAGCGATACCTCCGACAGCGGCAGCGATGTGCAGGGCGGCCTGCGCTGGGCCGATGAGGCGGACATCGGCCTGGACAAAGGCACGTATGAAGATCCCGACAGCGGCAGGCGCGACAGGAGCGCGGGGCCGGATATCGGCGATGCGGAGATCGACAGTGACACCGATGCCGTCGGCACCGGCGAACGCGCAACGGCCGGCCGCGATTCGGACATCGAAGCAGGCAGCGATATCAACGTCGATCGCATCGATTATGTGAATCCGGGCGACGAATCCGGCATCGACGACCTGGAGGCAATGCCGCCGCGCACGCGTCATCCAAACCGTCAGCAGTCATCCCGTCGGTGAGACAGGATCAGGTTCATGCATCGCATGGACCTGACTTCCTTGCGCACTTTCTTCCTGATTCTCCGTTGATCGAACAAAACCACCTTGTCTTTCGACCCTGATCTGCTCGACTGCGCCATCATCGGCGCCGGCGCCGCGGGATTGACCGCAACCATCTATCTCGCCCGTTTTCGACGTCGCATCGTGGTCATCGACAGCAACGCGAGCCGCCTGCTGGCGATTCCAAGTTCGCACAACTATCCGGGCTTCGCCAACGGCATCCATGGCGAGGAATTGCTGACCCGGCTGCGGGCTCATGCGGCGAAGTACGGCGCACGCCGTGTTTCCGGAACCGTGGACCGGCTGGAACGGCTGGACGACGACAGCTTCATTGTCCGTTGCGGTGAACGACACTGGCATGCCCGCCATGTCATTCTTGCGACCGGCGTGATGGACGTCGAGCCGGATTTTCCTGACGTGAAACGCGCAGTGGCGGCGGGTTGCGTGCGCTATTGCCCGGTATGCGACGGCTTCGAGGCAAGCGGCAGGCAGGTCGCGGTGATCGGCCGCGGCAAGGACGGCCTCGGCGAAGCGCTGTTCGTGAAGCATTTCGCGCAGACCGTGAGCCTGCTGACGCTGGACGACATGCCTGGCTTGAACGACGAAGAGCAGGCGCGATTGCGCGGCGCCGGAGTCCAGGTGGTGCAGACGCCTGTTGCGGGCATGCGCTATGACGGCGCCGATGCGATGCACATCGATCTTCGAGATGGGCACAGCCTGCTTTTCGAAGTGGTGTATGTCGCGCTCGGCACGCTGGTCAATTCCGGCATGGCGCAAGTGCTCGGCGCGGAATGCACCGAACACGGCGAACTGATCGTCGACGCGCACCAGCAAAGTTCGGTGGATGGCCTGTATGCGGCGGGCGACATCGTGAAGGGGCTGAACCAGATCATCGTCGCGATGGGCCACGCGGCGATTGCAGCCACGGCGATTCACAATCGCCTGTGACAGGCGCTCCAGCAGGCTGTTGAAAAACGTAGCGAGCGGGGCGAGATTGGGGTCGAGGAGCGCAAGCGTACGACTGGTACGCAGAGCACCGCAGGCCCCAGGATCGGCCCGCGCAGTAGTTTTTCAACAGCCTGCTACAGATCTCCTTCGGAGACGAGAAAGTCGGTAATCAGCACTTCCTGCACCTTGTCGGTCCGCAGCGACGCATTGCTTGCCGCGCGCACGCTCGCCTGCAGCGTCGGCAGGCCGTCGGGCGCGAGGGCGCGTTGCGGGTCGACTTCCATCAGCGCTTGTTTCATCAATTGCTCCAGCGCCTGCTTGTTGGCTGACGCCCATTCCGCGTCGGCGCCGCTGGTGCGGACGGCGAAGGAAGCGCGGATCGAATGCCCGCTTCTGCTGATCGCCACGTCCTGCACGTTCAGGTAGACGATCTCGCTGCTCAGGCGTTCCTTCTGCTTGAAGTAAAACCAGACGCCGGCGAAACCGGTCACCAGCACGAGAAGAACGATCCCGATGACAAAGGCCAGCATCTTGTCGGGTACGCGTTTGGACGGCATGAGGATTTTTCGGGCAAGGCGGCGCGAAACCGTGTTGGACAGGAAGCGTCATTCTACAGGCGCGGCACGACGCGACCGCGCGAAACCGTGCTCTGGGGCAAAAAAAGTAAGTGCCTTGTAAGCTTCGGGCAACAGAATCAATGTGTAGATTCCGGCTACATGTGCGGACCGCTACACATGATTCCACCGCGATTCCACAGCTTCAAGGGCATGCCATGTTACCGGAAGAGATTGTTGACCATATCGATGCGCAAAACCGCGCGAACCTCCATGCGCGCGACTACACGCAAGCGCTCACTTACGACGAGGTATTGAGCCTGATGAATGCAGCGTCGATGCGCGGATTCCGCTATGGCAGCGAAAGCGCCCTGTCGCTGTTGAAGAGCAAGCTGCTGGTGAAGCAGTTGCACCAGGCGACGTCGAGCGAAGCCTAGGAGCGTCTATCAGAATGCGTCGCGAGCAGCCCGAGGCTGGATCGAGAAGCGCAACCGTACGTGAGGTACGGTGAGCATCGCAGGTCCAGGATCGGGTTGCGCAGTAGCATTCTGATAGACGCTCTAAATTTCCTGCACCAGTATCCAGGGTTTCACCACCACCGCCCACAGGGTGGCGTCCGCTTCCAGCCATGCGCTCGCCTGCGCATCGCTCACCCTCCCGATCCGGCTCTCCGCCATCCATTGCGCAATGGCCTTGGTGTCGTCGTTCGCGATGCAGGCGGCGACCTCGATCAGATCAAGTTCATGGCTGACGGCGATCACCGCGCCGGATGCGAAAAAGCGCTGCAATTCGGTCCATTGCATGCGGGAGGTTTCGCCATTCAGTTTGGCGCGCAGCAGTTCCTGTTGTTCCATGTGAATCAATAGTGTGGTGGTTTCTCGTTGGCCGGTCCGCGTTCGGTCGCGGCCTCGCGGACTTCGCGGATGTGCCGCGCGAGCGCGGTGCACAGGCCTTCCAGTTCGTCGATCTTCTTTTGCTGCTGATAGACCGTCTTGTTGAGCGTGTCGATCATGTCTTCCTGGCGCGCAATGCGTATTTCGATGTCGACCAGGCGGTCTTCGCTTGTCATGTTTTCAATTTTCTCAAGTTAGCGCGCGACCCAGCCGCCGCACAGGGGAAATACTTGCCCGACGAAGCAATCGGCGGCATCGCTGCACAGGTAGGCGGCGAACTGCGCGTCTTCCTGCTGCGTCACCAAGCGGCCGAGCGGCACTTCGCGCTTGAGCCTTTCCTGGAATGCAGGATTGGCCTGCACTTCGAGCGGGAAATAGGTGGGATTCTCGACGAAATTCTGCGCAATTGCGTTGATCTGCACATTATGCGGCGCCGCTTCCACGCCGACTGCCTGGATATAGGACAGCTGCGCGCCGCGCGCGGCGCTGTAGGTCGAGGTACGCTTCATGCCGCGCAGCGCCGATGCGCTGCCGATCAGCAGGATCTTGCCGGAGCGGCGCTGGATCATTTGCGGCAGGACCGCGCGGATCAGGCGCGGCAGCGGATCGACCATGTGCGCGAAGGCGTCGCGCCATTCGTCGTCGCCGACCTGGACCGCCGGCGTGGTCGGCGCGGGAATCGCGAGGTTGGCGATCAGCACGTCGATGCGACCGGCGGCCTGCACGATGGCCTGCGGCAGCGCGGGGTCGAGCAATGCGCGTTCGTCGGCGATCACTTCGGCGCCGAACTGCGCGAACAGTTCGCACAAGACCGGCCCCATGAAGGTCGATGACTGCGTGATAAGCACCCGCTTCCCGCTCAGGTCGAGAGCTGCCATTGTTTTTCCTTATGTCTGATTGCCGCCTTCGGGCGTAGAATCCGCCCGTATTTTACGCCGAACATAGCACCGGAAACAGGAGACAAGTCATGAAAGCAAACACTCACTTGCGATTCACGCGGCAGCCGTCCTTGGGTGACCTGTTCCTCGCCCTGATGCGAAACAGCCGCCAAGGACGGCGCAATCCGCAGAACGCGCTGCATCTGCGCGCGAGCTGGCACGACATCGGGGTTGATCCGGCGCATCGCTCCGCCTTCCATGCCGCCTGCCATTTGCCGGACAACAGCGACGTCTCGATCCTGTATCCGATGGCATGGGTCTACCCGCCGATGCTGCACATGCTGAGCCATGGCGCTGCGCCGATGCCGCTGTTCCGTGCGCTGAATACACGGATAACAATCCGGCAACACCACCCCTTGCCGGCTGATGCCCGGCCGGATGTGGAGCTGGCGGCGCAGGCGGTGCGGCGGGTTGAAAAGGGTCTGGAATTCGATATCGGTGCCGAAGTGCGCGTCGATGGCGTGCTGACCTGGGAAAGCCGGATCACGATGTTCTATCGCGGCCGTTTCGACGGGTCTCCCGATTCTTCTCCGTCCCAGCCCGATCCGCGGGTGGAGTCCGGCGATGCCAGCCATGCGTGGCATCTGCCGGCAAAAGATCGTTTTCGCTTCGGCCGGCTGTGCGGCGATACCAATCCGCTTCACTACGGCAAGGCGTATGCGAAAGTTTTCGG
The DNA here is from genome assembly GCF_004804275.1 of Herbaspirillum sp. ST 5-3. Classification (GTDB taxonomy): domain Bacteria; phylum Pseudomonadota; class Gammaproteobacteria; order Burkholderiales; family Burkholderiaceae_D; genus Noviherbaspirillum. The sequence continues at coordinate 50,565 of NZ_STGI01000021.1, read as the reverse complement.
CTTCGAGCGCGACTTCGCGCAGCCGCTGCTGGTGATCGGGCAGGCACTGAGCCGGCTGCCGGACTACCGCGCGGCAGGTCCGTCGCGCCTCGAAGCGCGCCTGAAGGGGCCGGTTTACTATGAACGGAACCTGAAGATGCTGGTGCAGGACATCGACGGCGGGCATCGCTTCGACGTCTATTGCGAACCCAATACCCGGCCGAGCCTGTGCGTCGAACTCGGCGGCGCACCTGACCGGACTGCATTATGATGAACACATCCGATCTTCCGGACACTTGCCGGATTTCCACATAGGTTTGCAATGAGATCAACCAAAGCCAGCGCTGCCATCGCACGACTGAACGAGCGTGACAGCGCCTATCGCTATTCGCTGGGAATCAATGCCGCCGGCTTGTTCTATCTGCTGCGCGCGGAGCCGGGCGGCAAGCCGGAAAAGATCAGCGCCGATCTCGCGCTGGATGAATTCGTGCAACTCGTGAACCAGACCGGGCCGCAAAAGAAGGCACGAATCAGCAAGCTCGACACGGCGTTCGAGAAGCAGCTCGGCGACAGGAAGCGCAACGCGGAGTAAAGCTTCGGCCCTTGCTCAAGCCGACTGCAATAGGCTGCGCACCGCACGCGAACTCGACACCGCTCCCTTGAGCATCAGCTTTTCATGGTTCGATTCCAGTTCCGCCTTGCGGTACAGGTAATTGACCATCATCCCTGCCGATTGCTTGAATCCCTTGTCGGACCTGTCCGCCAGCCAATTGACGCGTTCGATGCGTGCGCCGTTGACCAGGTGGAAGCGCGCGACTGGATCCTGCGGCAGTTCCTGCGATTTCTCGCGCGTGAGATAGTGAGCGCATGCTTCCAGCAGTACCGGCTGCAGTGCTTGCGCGACAGGCGAATTGGCGTACCAGCTGCCGGAGGCGACAAACTCCGCGACACCGGGATGCGCATCGAGCACCGGCGCATCGGTTTGCAAACAGCCCAGCCTGATCCGGTCCAGATACGCCTCCTGGCGCTTGAGCCAGGACATGAAGCCGGGGATCGGCGACAGCGTCGAAAAAGTCTTCAGCGTCGGGAAGTCGCGCGCCAGGTCATCGACCACGCGCTTGATCAGGAAGTTGCCGAAGTTCAGTCCGCGCAGTCCCGGCTGGGTGTTGGAAATCGAATAGAAGATCGCGGTGTTGGCGCGCGTCGGGTCCAGCGGCGGCAGCGATTCGTCGAGCAGCACCTGGATGTTGTCGGACAGGCGGTCGGTCAGCGCGACTTCGACGAAGATCAGCGGCTCGTCCGGCATGCGCGGATGGAACAGGCCGTAGCAGCGGCGATCGGAATCGAGCCGGTTGCGCAGGTCGGCCCAGGAACGGATCTGATGCACGGCTTCGTACTTGATCAGCTTTTCCAGCAATGCGGCGGACGAATTCCAGCTGATGCGCTGCAATTGCAGGAAGTCGACATCGAACCAGGTGCTCAGCAGGGAAAACAGCTCGCTCTCGACCACGCCGAGTTCGGGCGAGCCCTTCGCGAAGCGCAGCAGGTCGTCGCGCATCTCCACCAGAAATTTCACGCCCTGCGGAATCGCGCTGAACTGCGTCAGAATGCGCAGCCGCTGCGAACGCAAGGCTTCGCGCAGCGCCATCTCGGCGGCGGTCTTGTGCTGCGTATCGACCGCATGTTTCCAGTCCTTCATCGCCGCATCGACCGCTTCCGGCCGGGGGCCGAACTCCAGTGCCAGCAGGCGCAGGTAGTCGCGCCGCCCCTGCTCGTCCAGGCCGGAATAGATCTGGCCGATTTCCACTGCGCGCTGGCGTGCCGAGACCACGCCACCCCGTTCGGCAGCGCAGGCGGCGAAGCGCTGCCGCAGGCTTCTCAGTTCGCTCGATGAAAGACGGCGGTTGCCGGGATCCGCGTCCTCGTGCTTGCCGAACAGCCGGCCGATCAGATGGCGCGCGCCGGTGAGGAGGTTGGATTCTTTTGCATTTGATTCCGGTGTGGCGGCGGCGTCGGTAAACATGCAGACCCTTTCCAGCGAATCGCGAGGAGTAATCGAAATTGTAGGCCGCGTATTCGAGGACCGAGCAACTGCTTGCACATTTCTTGATGCACGGCAGGCCGGCGAGCGCGGCGTCAGCCGTCGGCGCGTCCCGGATCGTGGCCGATGCGCGACCGGTACTCGCCGGGCGACATGCCGAACCAGCGCTTGCAGGCGCGGAAGAAGGTGCTCTGGTCGGCGAAGCCGAGCAGGTAGGCGATCTGGGACAGCGTCACGTTGTGCTGGCCCAGATGGTCGCGCGCCAGTTCGTGACGGATGTCGTCGACCAGCTGGTTGAAGGAAGTGCCCTCCTCCTGCAGCCGGCGCTGCAATGTGCGTTCGCTCATGTGCAGGGCCTTGGCGATGTCGGCGCGCAGCGGGTCGCCATCGGGCAGATGGCGGATGATGAGCTCGCGCGCCTTGAAGCTGATGCGATCGTTTTCCAGGCGGTTCAGGTGCTCGCCCGCGTAGCGATCGTGCAGCTCGGCGAGCATCGGGTTGGAGGTCGGCAGCGGATGCATGACGTCCTCGAAGGAAAACAGCAAACGGTGCGAAGGCGCGTTGAAACGCAAGGGGCAATGGAAGGCCAGGCTGTATGGCCGCAGGTCGGCCGGTTCGGCGTTGGCAAAATACACTGCCAGCGGGCGCAGGTCGCGGCCGCTCAGCCAGCGGCAGAAATTGAGGATCGTGACCAGCACGAATTCGACGCGCTGGCGCGGTACCGGGCGACCGCCTCCGTAGAGTTCGACGTTGATGCTGAAGCCGTCCGTCTCGTCGTGCAGGGTGATGTCGGCGGCGTCGCTGACGATGCGCAGGTAACGCAGCAGGCGTTCGAGCGCCGCCCGCAGGTTGGGGCAGGACATCATCACATAAGCCACCGCGTCGAAGCTGGCCGGCGTCGCGGCGGGCGGGATGTTCAGGCCGAGGGCGGGATTGCCGGAACGCTGGCTCGCCAGTTCCCAGAGCATGCTGATCTTCTCGGGCGCGAAGCGCGCATCGGGATGTTTCAGCTCGTCGATGTCGAGGCCGGCTTCGACGAACAGCGCGCGCGCATCCAGGTGTTCGGCCTGGATGATCTCCACTATTCCCTTGACCCATGCTGCGGAAATCGTGCGTGCCGTCACGGATGCGATTCCTTTTGCTCCATGGGCCGGGCTTCGATTCTTGCCATGTCTCTCTGATGATTGGTCGGTGCAAGTCCTGCAGGGATAGGCTCTTATACCCGTTTCATGGATTTTGTTCAATATAGCGCATCGGCGTGCCGGGCGCATGGCGGACGCCAAAACAACAAGCCCGCCTCATGGGCGGGCCTGTCCTTGTGCGGGCAGATTGCGGTCGTCGAACTGTGCTCAGTACAGCAGCCGCGCATCGCGTCCGATGACCGCGATGTCCAGATAGTCCGAGCCGCTGCGTTTCGATCCGGAGAAATCGATGGGGAATCCGCCCAGCTTGTAGTCGCGCATCGCGGCCAGGCTCTGCATGACTTTCTCCCCGGTCGGATTCGGGCCGGCTGCCTTGATGGCTTCCACCACCAGGCGGATATTCAGATAGCCTTCCAGCGTCACAGGATTAGCACGGATGCCCTTGCCGTACGGACTATGGAGCAAGGCCTGGAAATCCTTGACAAGCGGCAGCACGGTCGAATTCGGATTCGGCACCACCTGCGAAATGCCGATGCCGCGCGCTTTCGCCTCGCCAGCAACTTCCGCCAGCTTCTGGGAAGTCACGAAGGACAGCGTGTACAGCTGCGCATAGCCGCTCGGCGCGTTCCAGGCCTTGACGAACTGGTAGGTCGAATCCGGCACACCCATCATGAACACTGCCTGCGGACGCGCGGCGATGATCGCGTTTGCTTGCGCAGCGAAGTCGCGCGTGCCCGGCTGGTAGCCTGCCTTGAGGATGACTTCGAGATTGAACTTCTTTTCGCCTTCCGCGACGCTTTGCAGGATGCCTTGCCCGAACGCGTCTTCCTGATACAGCACGGCGATGCGCCGCAGCCCGAGCGTGGAAGCAAGGCGCGAAATCTTCAGCACTTCGTCGTTATAAGTCGAACGGGTGTGAAAGATCTCCGCCGAACCGGGCCCGCGCAACGCGGTGGAGCCACTGAAGACGCCCACGAGCGGCACCTTGTGGCGCGTCAGCACGCCCGATTTGATGACGGCGATGGTGGGCGCAGTGCCGGCGCTGTTGACCAGCGCTACCGCCTTGTCGTTGAGGATCACATCCTCGACCAGCGCGGCCGTCTTGCCCGGATCGTACTGGTCGTCGCGCGTCACCAGCGCCAGCTGCCGGCCATGCACGCCACCAGCGGCGTTGACCTGCTCGACGTAGGCGCGCGTGACCTTGAGGATGTCCTGCGCGGTTTCGGCGATCGGCCCGCTCAGGCCGTTGATGAAGCCGATGCGCACGTCCTCGGCACGCGCCGAACACAGGAGGAAAGCAGTGGCGAGGGCAAACATGGTCTTGATGGTGTGCATGGCTTCCTCCTGTGTTGCTTTGCGTCGATTGTGATGACTATTTTTTGACCAGCGGACAGGCGCTCTTCGCCAGCGACTGGTATGCCTGGTCGCCGGGGATCACTGCCTTGACGTTGTAATAATCCCATGGCGCTTTCGACTCGGACGGTTTCTTCACCTGCACCAGATACATGTCGTGCACCATGCGGCCGTCTTCCCGGATTTTTCCGTTCTTGGCAAAGAAGTCGTTGATCGGTGTCTCTTTCATTTTCTTCATCACGGCGCCGGCTTCGTCGGTGCCGGCCGCCTGGATCGCTTTCAGGTAATGCATGGTCGAGGAGTAGACGCCGGCATGAATCATGTTCGGCATCTTCTTCATCTTCGCGGCGAAGCGCTTGGACCAGGCGCGCGTCTCGTCATTCAGGTCCCAGTAAAAGGCTTCGGTGCCGTACAAGCCCTGCGCCACATTCAGGCCGAGGCTGTGGATGTCGTTGATGGTTAACAGCAGCGAAGCAAGATGCTGCTTGCCGGATTTGCCGATGCCGAATTCATTGGCGGCCTTGATCGCATTGACCGCATCGCCGCCGGCATTGGCAAGTCCGATGATCTTCGCGCCGGAAGACTGGGCCTGCAGCAGGAAAGCGGAAAAGTCCGATGCGTTCAACGGATGTTTCGCGCTGCCGAGCACCTTGCCGCCGTTGGCCTTGACGACGTCGCTCGAATCCTTTTCCAGCGAGTGGCCGAACGCATAGTCGGCGGTGATGAAGTACCATGAATCACCGCCCTGCTTGACCACGGCATTGGCGGTGCCGTTGGCAAGCGCATACGTGTCCCAGGAATAGTGAATGCTGTTGGGCGTGCAGCTTTCATTGGTGAGCCGGGTCGCGCCGGCGCCGTTGATGATGGCGATGCGGTTCTTCTGCTTTGCGATGTCGACCACGGCCAGCGCAGTGCTGGAGGTGACGAGATCGTTGATCATGTCCACCTTCTGCGCATCGAACCATTCGCGTGCCTTGCCGGCGGCCACGTCGGACTTGTTCTGGTGATCGGCGGAAATCACCTCGATCGGCTTGCCGAGCACCTTGCCGCCGAAATCCTCGACCGCCATTTTGGCGGCGGCGACCGAGCCTTCGCCGCTCAGGTCCGAGTAGAGACCCGACATGTCGGTGAGGATGCCGATCTTGACGACATCGTCGGAAACTTTCTGTTGTGCGTGCGATGTGCCGGCTGCCAGCGACAGGATGGCGGCACCGATGGCGGTGCGAAGTTGCGACTGTTTCATTGTGGTGATCTCCATACTTGAAATAAAGGCGTGAACGTCCCCACGCGCGACGCGGGGACGTCGCGCGCTGCGGCGAATCGGTGTGTTCTTACTGCGTGCTGATCTGCGTTTGCGTCAGGCTGGCGTCGAAGGTCAGCTTCTTCGGCCATGGCTCCCAGGTCACGCCGAGCGCCGACGTGTTGGGATCGCCGTTGCGGGCGAAGGCGGCAACGCTGTTCATCATCGCGTTCGACAGCGCGAGGCGTCCGGTACGGTTCGCCGTGCTGACGATAGAACTGGAGAACAGCGACGGACCGAAATTTCCGAAGACGAAAGGCAGGTCGTAGGCATGCGCCGCGCCGTACACATCGTTCCACGGTGCCGGATTCTGCTTCCATGCAAACTGGTAGTACCAGACATTGGATTGCTGCGCGCGCAATGCGTTGAGCACGCTGTCGCGATTGCTCGTGAACAGCAGGTTGCCCACCAGCGCGGTACGCGCGTTATAGCCGGTGCTCGGAGTATCGACCGGTAGGTAGGACGGATCGATGATGTCGTTCACGGTCAGCGTGCTCGCAGCATCACCGTTGAAATTGGCCATCATGGTAAAGCGCGTGGCGTCGCTGACGATGAAGCCCGGCTTGCCGCCCAGCGCCGGCGAGAGCGCGAGGAAGGAGGCGAACAGCTTGCCTTCCTCGGTCGTGTTACCGGCAAGGATGGGCACCTTGCGATAGTTGCCGGCATTGATGGCGGCGATCGGGTCGGTCGACACGACCGTGCCGTCCGGGATCGGATTGGAGCCGGTGAGTCCTTTTGCCAGCAGCGTGCTGAGGATGGTGGAAGCACTCTTGCCGCGCATGTAGGCCGCGATCTGCGCATTGCTCTGCGTGGCGACATACTGCTGCGCCGATGCCGTGTCGGTGGCGAGGCCGTCCGCGATCAGCAGGTTGTACAGCAGCGAAGTCGCCTGCGCCTGGTAGGTCGAGGCCGGGTTCATGATCGCGATGGAACCGGGCGGCAGTTCGGAGGCGAAGGAAATGCCGCCGCTCATCGGGACGGCCTTGTGGAACAGGCCGGTGGTCAGCGGCGAGGTCAGCAGCGCATAGACATTGATCGCGCCCGCGGACTGGCCCATGATCGTAACGTTGCCCTTGTTGCCGCCGAACTGGGCGATGTTGTTCTGGATGAACTTGAGCACCTGGATCTGGTCGAGGATGGCGTAGTTGCCGGAATCATCCAACGCGTTGGCGCCGGTCTTCAACTGCGGCATGTTGAAGAAACCGAACGGCCCGACGCGATAGTTCGCGGTAACGACCACGGCATTCGCGGTCTTTGCCAGGTTGGCGCCGTCATAGACCGGATCGGCGGAATACCCCGAGATGTTGCTGCCGCCGTAGATGAAGAAGATCACCGGCAGATTGCCGGTGTCGTTGGCGGGGCGCCAGATGTTGAGCGTGAGGCAGTCTTCGCTGCCGACCGGCGTGTTCAGCGTGGTGCCGATGGTCGCGTCGTAGGTGTTGTTGGAACCGGGGCCGTACAGGCGGCCGTTCTGGATGCAGGCATTGCCGAAATTCTTTGTTTGCAGAGGCGCGCTCCATGCATCCGGCTCGACCGGCGCTTTCCAGCGCAGCGCGCCGGCGGGCGCCTTGGCGAAGGGCAGTCCCTTCCAGTAATACGTGCCGCTACCGGCACCATCGTCCACGCCCAGCACTTCACCATAGACAGTGCTGCGCACTTCCGGGCCGCTGCTGCCGCCACCGCCGCAAGCGGCGAGCATGCTGACGGCGATCAGCAAGGATGCAAATAGAACTGTCTTGTTTGTTTTCATGTCTCCTCCTTTGTTATTGGAATTCAACAGCCTGTTACGCCGTCGGCAATCTGTAGTCGCGATACTGGTCCCGTATCCTGTTTTTCAAAATCTTCCCGGTCGCGCCGATCGGCAATGCATCGACGAACACCACGTCGTCCGGTGTCCACCACTTGGCAATTCGGCCGTCGTAAAAGGCCAGCAGTTCATCCTTGCTGACTGCGGCGCCGGGCTTCTTCACCACCACCAGCAAGGGCCGCTCGTCCCACTTCGGGTGGGACACGCCGATGCAGGCCGCCTGCTGCACGGCGGGATGGGCGACGGCGATGTTTTCGAGATCGATGGAGCCTATCCACTCACCGCCCGACTTGATGACGTCCTTGGTGCGGTCCGTGATTTGCAGATAGCCGTCGGCGTCGATGGTGGCGACATCGCCGGTGGGGAACCAGCCATCCTGCAAGACCTCGCCACCTTCGCCGCGGAAGTAGCCGTTGATCACCCACGCGCCTTTCGCGAGCAGGCTGCCGCGCGTCTCGCCATCCCATGGCAATGCATTGCCCTCGTCATCCACGATCTTGATCTCGACGCCGAACACGACATGCCCCTGCTTCTGCAGGATGGCGCTCTTGCGCTCTTCCGGCAGCGCTTCGTGGCGGGACTGCAAGGTGCACACCGTGCCGAGCGGCGACATCTCCGTCATGCCCCAGGCGTGCACCACGTCGACGCCGTGTCCGATGCGGAAGGCGTTCATCATCGCGGGCGGACAGGCCGAACCGCCGACCACCACGCGCCGCAGCGAAGAGAAGCGCAGTTGGTTCTGGCTGACATGCGCCAGCAGTCCGTTCCACACCGTCGGCACGCCCGCCGAAAAAGTGACCTGCTCCTGCTCGAACAAGTCATGCAGCGACTTGCCGTCAAGGGCAGGCCCGGGGAAAACCAGTTTCGCACCGGCCAGCGCTGCGGAGTAAGGCAGTCCCCAGGCATTGACGTGGAACATCGGCACGACCGGAAGGATCACCTCGCGGCTGGAGACGGCCAGCGCATCGGGCATGGCCGACGCGTAGGAATGCAGGATGGTGGAGCGGTGCGAGTACAGCACGCCCTTCGGATTGCCGGTGGTACCGGAGGTGTAGCACAAGCTGGAGGCGGCATTCTCGTCGAAGTGCGGCCACGCGTAATCATCCGAGCTCCAGCGGATCAGGTCTTCGTAACAAAGCAGATCGGGAATGGTGCTGTCGGCCGGCATGCGATCGCGCTCGCACATCAGCACGAAACCCTTGACCGTGTCGCACGAGGCGGCGAGCGCCTCCACCAGCGGCAGGAAGGTCAGATCAAAAAACAGATATTGATCCTGCGCGTGGTTGACGATGTAGGCGACCTGCTCGGGATGCAGGCGCGGATTGATGGTGTGCAGCACCGCACCCGAACCCGAGATCGCGTAATACAGTTCCATGTGGCGGTAGCCATTCCATGCCAGCGTGGCGACGCGGTCGCCGATCTTCACGCCGAATTCGCCCAGGGTACGCGCCATCTGCCGCGCACGGCGGTGACAGTCGCGATAGGTATAGCGATGGATATCGCCCTCCACGCGCCGGGACACGATTTCGGTGTCGCCGAAATACCGGTCCGCGTGGCGGATGAGAGAGGAAATGAGCAAGGGCTGATGCATCATCTGGCCCATCAACGGACTGTTCGGATACGACGACATCGACTGCTCCTGATCTGCTTGCGCACTGGTCGTCTTCGCAGACGTGCGCAATTTTTTGAAGAAAAAGCCAACCCTGCTCGCGTCGAAAGGCGAGATCGCGTTGAACAGGGATGGCGACCGCTCTAGCGGTCTGACAGATTGCAATTGAAACGGATTACGTGCAGCGGGTATGCATGGAAGGTCTCCTTGCCGTGCGCGTTCGATGCGCTGACACGGCCTTGTCGGTTTTTCTGTTGTGGAGACTGTATGTTGTTCGCCGGTGCGCGTCAGTGACCGGCGAAGCCAAGTTAATGGCTTTTCGGGACAAGGGATAACTTGCTCATGCGCAGCGCGGCGGGTCTACTTGAGGCGCGAGGGACTCTTCTCGATGACAGCGGCGAAGTGCGCGAACAGCGCGGGGTCGAACTTCCTGTTGACCTCCGAACGCATGACCTCGACGATTTCATTGTGCGTTCGCGGACGATGGTAGGCGCGCACGGTTGCCATCGCATCGTAGCTGTCGGCCATCGAGAGAATGCGTGACAGCATCGGAATGCCGTCGCCGGCAAGACCGTCGGGATAACCGCCGCCGTCGAAGTATTCATGGTGGTGGCGGATGACGCTGGCCACCGCCGGCGCATCCTGCAGCAAGGTGGCGCGCATGATGCGCTCGCCGCGCTCGGAATGGGTTTTCATGATTTCCCATTCGTCGTCATCAAGCTTGCCGGGCTTGAGCAGCACGTTATCGGGAATGCCGATCTTGCCGACATCATGAAACGAGGCGCTGACGCCAAGCAAGACGAGATCGTGGTCCGGCAGCGCGCAAGCAATACCGATTTCGGTCGCCAGGTTGATCACGCGCTCGCAATGAAAGCGCGTATAGGGATCGCGCTCATGCAGCGCGACCGACAGCGCCTTGGTGAAACGACGCAAGGCGCTGAACTTCAATAACTCCTGCATGGCGCTCCTCCTCGGAATCACTCTCCGCATTCCGTATTTTTCTTGAAGCCCGCTGCGGAAATCGGTGGCAACGGTCCGTGTGCCGGAATGCATTCCGAAAATTGTACTCGCCTTGGAGAAAAGCGGTGATACATGCTTCGATCATGTGTCCGGCCTTGCGGCAACGCGTCAATATGTTGTCGATTTGTGCATACCCTGTCGCGAGACATCGTTCCCGCGTATAGCCGGAATCGTGGCAAAAAGGCACAGGAGTCGGGTATCCTTGGCGGACGCATATCAGGAGCCCGCATGGACAAACTTCACACCGCAAAAGAACGTCTCCTTGCTCAGGCTCATCTCGACTACCAACCCGAACTCGTCGCTATTGACGAAGATGCAATCTCGCGTCTGCCCGCCCGCGCCGACCGCTTCGGCCACCTGACCGTCGGCTTGTTCGGAAAGCCGGCCGGGCGCACGCCTGAGGGCGCCGCCGCCTACAGTATTGCCTTGAACAGCCTGAACTTCATGTTCTGGACGCCGACCCCGCAAGGGATTGCGCGCTATCACTGGCGCGGCGAAGGCGGTGCGCATGGATTGATGGCCGCACTGGACACCATCTGGGGCGAGCAATCGACACCGGCCCGGCTGCGCGCGCTGTTGGGCTCCGGCGAGGAACAGGCGCTCGTCAATGCGCTGGGCGACATCTCGATGCCGAGACGGCGCGCGCAGTTCCTGCGCGAGATTCTGTTCGAGGATCAACTGGAGCAGGCGTCGTCGGAACTGGTCGCGGCAAGCAAGAGCGGTCGGCTGACGACGGACGATGCGGAGCGCCTCGCGAAGCGCTTCACCGTGGCGTACGGCCAGGACGCGTACCTGGTACGCGCGCAGCTCGCGCTCATGTGGTTTGCCGGATATCTCATGGAGCAAGGCATCGAGGTTGAATGCGACATCACCGTGGCGGCCAGCTACCAGATGCCGCGCGTGATGCGCTCCATCAAGATACTGCGCTTCGCGCCGGAACTGGCGGCAAGGATTGACAGCCACAGCCTGATCCTGCGCAACAGCGCCGAAGAGCGCGCGATACGGTCGGCGACCGTGCTGGGCACGCAGGCGATGGCGAAGCATCTCGGTGTGTCGGAACATGCGATGGTCAATGTGCTATGGCAGAACCGGCATGCGTGCGGGGCGATACCCTACCACCTGACGATCACGACGGATTACTGACCCGCCACCACTGCCCTTCGCTTTCGACCGCGCGGCCTTCGTCGCGCAACTTGATGAGGTGCGCCATCAGCGAGCGCGCCGCCATCGGAAATCGTTCCCGCGGCACGTCGGCATAGACCACAGGAAGCAACTGATCGATTGTCGCCCGCTCAAGATTGTCGAGCGCGGCGAGCACGATGTTTTCGCGCGATTGCCGGTGTGCGAGCAGTCTTTCGATGCGCTCGCGCGGCTGATCCATCAGAAATCCATGCCCCGGCGCGAGCCAGGCGACGTCCTCCTGCTGCACCTTGCGCAGGGACGCGAGGTACTGGCGCATGTCGCCATCCGGCGGATTGATCACGACGGTGGAGCCTTGCATGATGTGGTCGCCGGTGAAAAGCAGCCGCTCGTCCTCCAGCAGATAGCACAGATGGTTCGAGGCATGGCCAGGCGTGTGAATGGCGCGGATGACGCAGCCGGCAATCGCGATGCGCTCGCCGTCGGCAAGAATGCGATCCGGTACGAAGCTCTGGTCCTGGTGGTCGAAGGGCGGCGGCGGCATGCCGATCAGTTCCGCGCCGGTCTTTTCCTTCAGCAGTCTTGCCGCCGGCGAGTGATCGCCATGGGTGTGCGTGGTGAGTATCCAGCGGATGCGGCCGCCCGCGTTTTCCAGCAGCGCATGCACATGCGCTTCCAGCGCGGGACCGGGATCGAGCACGGCGATGTCGTCGCTCGCGCCGATCAGATAGGTATTGGTGCCGGGTCCGCGCATGAAGTGCGGATTCGGACTGGCGATGCGGCGCACCTTGTCGGACAGCCGCGTCACGACGCCGGGCAGGATTTCGCAGGAAGCATTGCCCGCTCCGGCCGGGTCGAGCTTGCCGACCTCGGGATAGGCGGCGTCGGCAGCCAGCAGAATACGCCGCTCGCCTTGCGCCCATGCGGGGCGCGGCATGACCGGCGTAATCGGTGCAGTCGACGCAAGGCCGCGCGCATGCTCCATCAGGGAAGCAAGATCGCGAAATCCGGCCAGCGATTCCAGCGTTTTCATGGTGGGGAACATCAGTGCCATCTCGTCGCGCTGGTGACGTGCCAATGCATCGCCGGGACGTATCCATAAATGGCCGATGGTTTCCTTGTCGTCGTGCGAGGCGTCTTGCGACGACGGCGCGGCGGCGACAAAAAATCGCGTGTTGAAGCGGCGCGGCGCAATCGGCGGCGCGATCCAGTGGCTGAAATAATGCAGCCGGTCCGCGGCGAGGCGCAGCTTGTGCGTATTGCACAGTTCGGCCAGCGTCTGCTGTCCGGCGATCAGCTTGTTGCGGCTCTGCGCAAGGTCGGAAATTGACGTGCATGCCTGTGGATCGATCAAGGCGCCGCTTTCATCGCAGGCGAGCAGCAGTCCGGCTTCCTCGAAGCATTCGCGGATGGCCGCGACCCAATGTGCGAGTCCGTCTCGCTCCACGTCCAGCATGCGGCTCGCCGCCGCATCGTCGAGGCCGTGGCAATGACCCGAGCGCGCGACACTGAAATCGCTCGCGTCCACCGCGCCTCCGGGGAAAACGTAAGCACCTTCGGCGAAGCTGGCGCCGTGGGTGCGTTGCATGAGAAGGACTTCGATGTCTTCGTCGCTGTCGCGGACCAATATCAAGGTCGCTGCGGGGCGAATTGTGGAAGGCGCTTGGGTCATCTGCTTATCGGCTCACATTGTCTTGTCTCGGCGGGCACGGCATCCAGGATCGGCCAGCGGAATGTTGAACATCCATATTACACTTTCGCCATGCGGCGCGTAGCTGACCATGACCCGGAGGAAAGAGATGGATCTGCAACTGGAAAACCAACACGTTCTGATCACCGGCGGCAGCAAGGGCATCGGCCTCGCCTGTGCCCTCGGGTTCCTGAAGGAAGGCGCGCGCGTCACCCTGGTGTCGCGCGATATCGCCAATCTGAATCGCGGCATGCAAGCACTGCAAAAAAACGTTCCCGATGCGTCGTCGCGCATTGCCATCATCGCAGCCGACCTGAGCGACGTGCATGCCGCGGCGGCGGCGCTCGATCAGGCGGAACAGGCGGGCGGCCCGGTAGACGTGCTGGTCAATTCGGCCGGCGCGGCACGCCGCACTCCGCCGGATGAACTGACGCCACAGGCATGGCACGACGCGATGCAGGCAAAATACTTTACCTACATCCACATGATGGATCCGATGATCAAGCGCATGGCGCAGCGCGGACGCGGTGCGATCGTCAACGTGATCGGTGCGGGCGGCAAAGTGGCCAGTCCGATTCACCTGCCCGGCGGCGCGGCGAATGCGGCGCTCATGCTCGCCAGCGCAGGCCTCGCGGCGGCTTACGGTCCGAAGGGTGTCAGGGTGAACGCGGTCAATCCCGGACTGACCGCGACCGATCGCCTCAAGGAAGGCATGGCCGCGGATGCGAAGCTCAAGCAGATCAGCCTTGATGAAGCGATGCGACGCGCGCATGAACATCTGCCCTTGCGGCGCATCGCCGAGCCGGAAGAAATCGCCAATGCCGTCGTGTTCCTGGCCTCGCCGCGCGCGAGTTATATCAGCGGGGCGATTCTGGCGATGGATGGGGCGGTCACGCCGATGGTTTGAGCGTGGCGGGAAGCGCTAGGCTGCTAGTTGATTTCCCGGTTCTCACTTTGATACGAGGGGCAGCCGTCCTGTCCCCATTTCCCGCCGCAGACTTGCCACTTGCATTGTTCGCGCCGGAAGAAACTGCTGATGCCTTCGCACTGCGCATATTGCTCTTGCGTGCTGACGGACTTCACGATGCTGTTCTGCGCAAGAAGCGGGATGCTGTGGTCGTCGAGCGGTTTCCTGGGTGCCTTGGCGGCGATGGCGGTGGATTCTTTCTTCGCCTTGTCCGCCGGCGCGTGCGCGGCATGCTCGGTTCGTGCGAGGGCCGATTTCTTCAACATGTCCGATGCTCCCGCTTTGGATGTTGTGCTTGCCGACTTCGATTCGCGACGCACCGGATGCGTGACGCCTGCTTCATTGGCTGAAGTTGCTTTGCCTGAATCCGATGCCGGAATGGCAAGCGATGCGCTTGCGTCGGCGGCAGCCAGCTGGGTGTCGCCACGATTGGTCTTCAGGGCGCCGATGGAGAAGATCAAGGCCGCCGTCAGACAGACACTGATCAGCAGTGCCTGCAGGCCTGTCGAGAATTTTCGTTTCGACAGCGGCGCGTCGTTCGCGGGGCCGGATTGCGGCTGCTCGATCATTGCGGGGAGGCGTTGAGGAACGAGTACCGGAAGCATCGGCTTCTCATCTACCTGCCCGGGCACCGCATCATTGGCGCTTTCGTTCTGGCCGATGATCGCCTCCACATTCGTCGGGTGCTCCTCGTGAGGATGCCTTGGCGCGTCCTGTGCGTTCTCGGGCGGATGATTGCGTTTGTGCCGGCCCGATTTTCTTGCCATCCTGGATTGCGCCATGAAGAGTCCCCGTGCGTGTGCATGCTTGTATCAAACTTGGATAGGGGACGCTTCAATTTAGTTCCGTACGGAAATAAATCGTATGGGCCATCGACGCTGCCGGGAAATGTAACTTTCCCTTTCCGCAATTGACCCACGGAAAGTGCGCCGTTATCGTCGCTGCTCGCTACCGACTGGCTTGCGAAAGCAGGGACAGCCGCTTCCAAACCATTGCAAGCTTGTTAAAGACATGAAATATCTTGTGGTACTAATTACCGTGGTCACCCTTTGCAGTTCCGGATGCGTCGTCGTGCCGGAATATCCGTCCGCGCAAGTGGTGATCTCGGGCGGCGGCCAGCCCGGCCCCTATCACTGTCCTCCCGGACAGGCCAAGAAGGGGCGCTGCTGACGGCCTCGAAGGTCCGATCACGCCACCTTCGGTTTCGCGAGCAAGGCTTTCAGATTCGCCAGACGGTCCTGCGGCGTCAGCACTTCATCTTCCTTCGGCACTGCATCGCCCTCGTCCAGCTTCATCTCCTTGATGAAGCGTGAAGGATCGCAGTTCACGCTCTCTCGCGCGCGCTTGCGCTTCTTGCACCAGGTGACATGCAGGCTGCGCTGCGCGCGCGTGATGCCGACATACATCAATCGGCGCTCTTCCTCGATGCGCGCGGCCAGCGTGTCGATCGGCGCATCCGGATCGCCCTTGTGCGGCAGGATGCCTTCTTCCACGCCGACCAGGAACACGTGCGGGAATTCCAGCCCCTTCGACGCGTGCAGGGTCGACATGCGCACCGCGTCGGGCTCTTCATCCTTCCCTTCCAGCATGGTCATCAGCGCGACCATCTGCGTCAGTTCGAGCAGGCTCTTTTCTTCACCGCTGCCGTCCTTGCCGCCGGTGCCCTTCTCCTTCAGCCAGGTGGTGAAGTCGAGCACGTTCTGCCACTTCGATTGCGCCTGACGCTCGTCGAAGGTTTCGTAGAGATAGGATTCGTAGTGAATCTCTTTCATCATCTCGTCGAGCAGTTCGGCGGCGTCTTCGCCGCGCTTGGAGGCGCGCGCTTCGAGGCCGTTGATGAAGTGGCAGAATTCGCGCAGCGGGTTGAGCTGGCGGTCGGCCAGCTTGGCTTCGATGCCGCCCTTGAACACCGCCTCGAACAGCGAGCATTGCCATTGGCCGGCGAACGCACCGAGCGCCTCCAGCGTGGACTGGCCGACGCCGCGCTTGGGCGTGGTGACGGCGCGGATGAAGGCGGGATCGTCATCCTCATTCGCGACCAGCCGCAGGTAGGACACGATGTCCTTGATCTCGGCGCGGTCGAAGAAGCTCTGCCCGCCGGAGATGGTGTAGGGAATGCGTTCCTTGCGCAGCGCGGTTTCGATCACGCGCGCCTGATGGTTGCCGCGATAGAGGATCGCGTAATCGGAAAACTTGGCGCGCCGTTCGAACTTGTGCGCGGAGATCATGATCGCGACCTGCTCCGCTTCCTGCTCGTCGTCCTGCATCGCCATCACCTTGACCGGATCGCCGAGGCCGTGCTCCGACCAGAGCTGCTTTTCGAACAGCTTAGGATTGTTGCCGATGACGGCGTTCGCCGCTTGCAGGATGCGCGTCGAGGAGCGGTAGTTCTGCTCCAGCTTGATCACTTTCAGATCGGGGAAATCGACCTGCAACTGCTTGAGGTTTTCAATGGTCGCGCCGCGCCATGCGTAGATCGCCTGGTCGTCGTCGCCCACTGCTGTGAACATCGGCTTCTTGCCGAGGCCGGTGACCAGCAGCTTGACCAGTTCGTACTGGCAGGTGTTGGTGTCCTGGTATTCATCGACCAGCAGGTAGCGCAGTTTGCGCTGCCAGCGATCGCGCACTTCCTCATTGCTGCGGAACAGCTCGACCGGCAGGCGGATCAGATCGTCGAAGTCGACCGCCTGATA
Source organism: Herbaspirillum sp. ST 5-3 (assembly GCF_004804275.1). GTDB lineage: Bacteria > Pseudomonadota > Gammaproteobacteria > Burkholderiales > Burkholderiaceae_D > Noviherbaspirillum. Next base: position 33,824 of record NZ_STGI01000021.1, on the reverse strand, counting down.
GGACGACAGCGTGGCAACGTAGTTGCGGTAGATGCGCGCGGCCTGCGCTTCGTCTTCGGTGACCGCCTGCTTCAATGCGGTGTCGGGATCGACCAGGCCGTTCTTCCACAGCGACATCGCGGTCTGTATGCGCCGGATCAACTGCTTGTCGGTAGTGCAGGCCAGATCCTGCACCAGCGAAAAACAATCGTCGCTATCCATGATGGAGAAGCGGTCCTTGAGCCCGAGTTCCTTCGCTTCGCGGCGCAGGATCTGCACGCCCAGCGAGTGGAAGGTGCAGACGGTAAGATGCTTCGCTTCCTTCGGTTCCTTCAGCAGCTTGGCGATGCGCTCCTGCATTTCCAGCGCAGCCTTGTTGGTGAAAGTGACGGCCGCGATGTTCTTCGCGTCGTAGCCGCATTGCTCGATCAGGTTCGCGATCTTTTGCGTGATCACGCGCGTCTTGCCGGAACCGGCACCGGCCAGCACCAAGCAAGGTCCATCCATGTAATTGACGGCTTCGCGCTGCGGGCGATTCATTCCATGAGCGACGTTATGCGGGGCGTGTGACATGCGGAAAACCGGTGAAGCGAAAGCGGGTCATTGTATCAGCGCAGTCGGCTCACGATCGGACAGTTGCCAGTTCGCTACGGGAATATATTGCTTGCATTTAAAACGGCGGGACTGGTGAGCTGATCGGAATTATTTTCAGGCAGGCTATTTGTGGAGTGCCTTGGCGTGGGCTTCAACTTTTTCGTAAAAAAAGATGAAGCGCAGCGGTGACGCAGATTCCGTGTCGGCACGGGCTGCCAATGAGCCCATCATAGATGCCGGACAGTCGATTGCAGGCTTATCCCTCATGCCGGCTCTATCGGTCAGTTTTTTGCACTTTGAGGGGAGTCCATATACGAGAGGTTAGCCGTCTGCTCACTCATGCCAGTGTATTACCTCGCCAAGTGAGTGGGCTGTGGGAACGTAAAACTGTAGAGCCTTACCGCCGAAACCGGCGATGACCGCCGCTATGACGAACGGCCAGATAGTACGACTGATAGCAGTGGCCAACCAATGCTGGGTGTCGAGGCCCCGAAGCCTTCGGTAAAGGCTAGCGGAAAGCGCTCCGTCAACCAGCAATTCGGCAAATAGCGTCGGCGCCGTATAAACGATCCAGAGCGATGAGAGCAGCAATGCCCCGACCACTAACAAAACGAGAAGAGGAATTGCGACTTCATCCGCGCTGGCGGCTGCACCAATTGTGTCGGATATTGATCCGCCATCGGCCGACGCCATCGAGTGAACCTCTGAGCAATCGGCCGGAACATTCCGGCAAGTTGGAATGCCAGAAAGATCTGGGAAATCGGTGTAATCCTCGGCAGACGTTCTGAGCCAAAGCCAGAGAAAAAATAGGAATACGACATAGGCGATGGCAATGGACAGAGGATAGCGAGTGGCCATTGACGTTACGCAACAGCGGAGCATCGAAAACGAAGCAAGAAAACCTGCACCGCCAGTAAGCGTGATGATGAGCAGCATTTTGAGGCGAGGTAAGCCTTTCAGCTCCAGCTCGGCACGTATACGAGCTATTTCAGTTTGACGATGAAATTGCGAACGCATGGGCATCAAGACGGCTAACGAAGCTGTATAAAAGTATCTCTGCATCTTGCCACGGCCGAACTGTTATCACAATAACCAGTCTATAGGAGGAACAAGGAGATCCGCCCGTGGCCCGTTACAAGCATATCGACACCAGCCCACGCTTCCTGCCGGTCGATCTGGCCCGGCAGCTGTTACCCGGCACGTTCGAGCATGCGCTGAACCATCTGCTCGACCATGAAATGGACCTCTCCAGCTTCGATGCTCGGTTTCGCAACGACGACACCGGCGCTTCAGCCTACCCTCCCGCGTCGCGGGGTGTCGAGGGTATTGAGTTCTATCGGATTTCGCCGAGACGACACGCCTTTATCTCATTCATTGCGTCGGACACGGTCACCTCTCTTAAATCCCATTGCCACTGGTTGTGCACCTTTAATCCTGAGCTGCTCCAAGAGCTGTCCATCCCAAGGCGAACGTAGTACTCCTTGCGTTGAGTAGCGTTCATTAACATTGTTATGGGCCTATTTTCGAGCGTTGAGTTACCTAATAATCCAGCCTTCCAACGATGGGTGATTGTATGTGGACCAGCATCGATTGGAATGGCGGCATACTCACCATTTTTCAGCACTGCTGCCAACCTTCCATCCATCTCAATTTCGGCGGAAAGAATCGCCAGGCCCCTTGCCTCGGGTCGGTAAACATACACAACACCTTGCTCTGCACGTGCCCCTCCGTAAGGAGAAAAAATGGGACCAGTCGTTGCGCAGCCTGCTAAAACAAGCGACGTCCATACCAGCAGGATAAGTTTCCGACACTGCATAATTTCAATATTCCTGAAATGCTTATAACGATTAGCTAACCCGCGCCGCTGCCGCAGCATGAAAAAGTGCAGAGCTTTCCGGCGTCGGGTTCAGCAACTTGTTCGGCCATTTGCTAGAAGACCGTTTTAACGACCTTTTTCACGCCTGACAGCAGGTCTGATACTTGTTCAGCCGTAGGGTCCGGCGTCTTAGCGTGGTCGCATATGTTCCTAATGTCCGCAAGGTGCTGAATGAATCGCCATTGAGGAATATCGATTATGTTTCCCGCTTTTAGCGCCTCATTGAAGTCGCCGATCGTCGGGTTCTTCTTTGCGATTGTTAGTTGACGATCTGTACACACCTGCCCCAAGTGACGCTCAAGGACAACCCCCGCTACCGCCCCAGCCGCCCGGAAGAACTTTGACTTGGCAAGATGCTCCGCGGCCGCCAGTTCGGAATCCATTAGATCCGCTTGCACGATATACCGGATGTCAAAGAGAGAACTCTCAAACCTCGCTTGCGCGGCTTCGACAATCGCCAACTGTTGGCGAAACTGGGGGATCGCTGCATCTTGGCCAACGACTTTCTCTTTGTATGTACCACGAGTGACGTTCAGGCCTTGGAGATAGTCTTCAATCCGGTAATTCTCGTACGTGATTTCTTTTCGAGTCTTTGGCTTTTCGTAATGCCTTGAGAAATCGGCAACCCTGTCAGGCAACACTTGGCGAAGTAGAGCCAGCGCTTCGGAGTACCAACTTTGGTATTCCGTATTGAAAGAAGGCAGCTCCTTAATGAACTCGTCTGTTTTGTCTTTCAACTGTTCTTTCAGCTGAGCCTTGAATTCCTTCGGGAAGCAATTCAGTTGCATAGCCATGTGCAAGGCGTTGCCCTTATTAACGAGCTTTGCAAGGTCTTTCTTGAAACGTTCGATGTTCGATGACATAACTGCTCCTGCTATGGCGGAGTCCTATTGGGCCGAACTTCAATTGGGGTGAAAAAATTTCTTTCTAACCCGGCGAACTGTCCACCTATCTAGGCTCACCAATTCCGCCGCAGCCCTTGCTACGTCTAGCTTCTGGCAATATACCCAAGGTTTGCACAGTATTAAATAAACGGGAAAGGCAGACAGCTTCCGTGTATGCGATCCATCCTGCTTCGCCTGTTCCGCACAGACCTCGCAAGCTGCTCGATCAAGCCCGGCGTTGCATTCGCGACAAGCATTACAGCTTACGCACAGAGGACGCACACGTCTACTGCGCGCGATGGTAAATCCGCGTCCATTGCCTGCGCCATCCCATGAATATGGGCAGCACTCCGGCAGATCTCGCCACTGATCATCTCCCCGCAACGACCGATGTCGGTCGATCGCTTTCGACGATCATGCGATGCCGATACTCGGTAGGCGTGAGGTTGAACCAGCGCTTGCAGGCGCGACTGAAGGTGCTGCGGTCGGTGAAGCCGAGCAGGCAGGCGGCTTGTGCGAGCGTGAGGCGCTGCTGGCCGAGGTAGCGCTGCGCCAGCTCGCGTCGCGTGTCGTCGACGATCTGGTGAAAGGATGTGCCTTCTTCCTGCAGGCGGCGTTGCAGGGTGCGCTCGCTCATGCACAGCGCACCGGCGATGTCGCCGCGCGCGGGGTCGCCGTTGGGCAGATGACGGATGATCAGCTCGCGTGTTCTGACGCTGGTCCGCACGCTGCCCATGCGGGCGAGGTGCTCGCGTGCATAGCGGTCGTGCAATTCGGCGAGCATGGGATTGGCGGCTTGCGGCGGCAGGGCGAGGTCGGCATGCGAAAACAGCATGCGATGCGCGGGTGCGTCGAAGCCGACCGGGCATTCGAACACATCGCGATAGGTTTGCGCCGCGCCGGGTGCGGGATGGGCAAATTCGACTGCCAGCGGGCGAATGGCTTGCCCGGTGCTCCAGCGGAAAAAGGTGAGCAGCGTGGTGAGCACGAACTCGACGCGCGAAGGCGGCTCCGGCCGTCTGCCGCCGGGCAGTTCGATACACACCCAGCAGCCGCGCTGTTCTTCCTGCAGCGACACGGACACCGCATCGCTGACGATGCGCTGGTAGCGCACCAGGAAGCGCAGGCCTTCCTGCAGGTTCTTGCAGGTCATCATGGCGTAGGCGACGACATCGAAGCCGGCCGGCTGCATCACCGGCGCGAGCGCGAGGCCGATCGTCGGGTCGCCGGAGCGGGCCGCGGCGAGTTCCCACAGCAGGCTGATCTTTTCGGTCGCGTAGCGCGTGTCGGGATTGTCCAGCGCCGCGAGGTCGAGTTGCGCTTCGTCGAACAAGGCATGCACATCCAGGCCGGCGCTCTTCAGGCGTCCGGCGATGCCCCTGACCCAGGATGCGGAAGTCGTTCGTCCACTCATTGATTGCGGTCCCCTCTTTCATCACCCAGCGCTTATGTGGCCGCGCTGGTCGTGATGCAAGTTATACCGTGGATCAACTCGGCGGGCAATCCGCCGCCCCGGCCGGGGCGAAAAAAAACCGCCTGGTGCGCAGGCGGTTAAAAGGAAGGGTGCTGCCTTGTTATTCGATACGGGTCCGCAATTCGCTCATGCGGCCTTCTTCTCGTCGCGCAATTCGCGTCGCAGGATCTTGCCGACGTTGGTCTTCGGCAGGCTGTCGCGGAATTCGATGTATTTCGGCTTCTTGTAGGCGGTGAGCTGCGTCTTGCAGTAGCTCATCAGCTGCTCTTCCGTCAGGGACGGGTCCTGGCGCACCACGAATACCTTGACGGCTTCGCCGGAGTTCTTGTCCGGCACGCCGATGCAGGCGCATTCGAGCACGCCGGGGTGCGATGCGATCACGCCTTCGACTTCATTCGGATAAACATTGAAGCCGGAGACGAGGATCATGTCTTTCTTGCGATCGACGATCCTGACATAGCCACGCTCGTCCATGATGCCGACGTCGCCCGACTTGAAGAAGCCCTCCGGCGTCATCACTTTTGCTGTCTCGTCCGGGCGATTCCAGTAACCGGCCATGACTTGCGGGCCGCGGATGGCAATTTCGCCGGCTTCGCCGAGCGGCACTGGCTGGCCGTCGTCGTTCAGGATGGCGATTTCGGTGGAGGGAATCGGCAGGCCGATGGTGCCGCTGTATTCGGTGGCGTCGACCGGATTGCAGGAGGCGACCGGCGAGGTTTCGGACAGGCCGTAGCCTTCGAGGATGGCGCAGCCGGTGACCTTGCGCCATTTGTCGTTGACCGCCTTCTGCACCGCCATGCCGCCGCCGATGCAGACCTTGAGTGCGGAGAAGTCGAGCTTGTCGAAGCCCGGCGTGTTCAGCAGGCCGTTGTACAAGGTGTTCACGCCGGGGAAGATGTTGATCTTGTACTTGGCCAGTTCCTTGACGAAGCCTGCCATGTCGCGCGGGTTCGGGATCAGGATGTTCATCGCGCCGGCGCGCGCGCCGAACAGGCAGCATGCGGTCAATGCCAGCACGTGGTACAGGGGCAGCGCGCAGACCACGGTTTGCGCTTCGTCGGGCGGCAGGTTTTTCAGCGCGGGCTGCGACCAGGCTTCGTTTTGCAGCACGTTGGCGATCACGTTGCGGTGCGTGAGCACGGCGCCCTTGGAGACGCCGGTGGTGCCGCCGGTGTATTGCAGAAAGGCGATATCGTCATGGCTCAGCTTGACGCGCTTCAAGCTCATGCGGGCGCTTTCGGCCAGCACGCGCTTGAAGGACACGGCTTGCGGCAGCGAATAGGCCGGCACCATCTTCTTGACCTTGCGCACCACGAAATTGACCAGCGCGCCCTTGAAGCCGCCCAGCAGGTCGCCCATGCTGGCCACGATCACGTGCTGGAGACGCGTTTTGGCCAGCACTTGTTCCAGCGTGGTGGCGAAGTTTTCGAGGATGATGATGGCCTTCGCGCCGGAATCGTTCAACTGGTGTTCCAGTTCGCGCGGCGTGTACAGCGGATTGACGTTGACCACGGTAAAGCCGGCGCGCAGAACGGCGGCGATCGCAATCGGATACTGCAGCACGTTCGGCATCATCAGGGCGACGCGGTCGCCCTTCTTCAAGCCCTTGCCTTGCAGCCAGGCACCGATCTGCCGCGAGAGGCGGTCCACCTCGGCATAGGTCATGACCTTTCCCATGCAGGCGTAGGCATTGCGCTGGGCGTACTTGTCGAATGCCTCTTCCAGCAGGTGGGTCAGCGATGCATACCGGTTGGTGTCGATCTCGGCCGGCACGCCTTGGGGATAGGACTTAAGCCAAATCTTTTCCATGCTTTGTCTCGGTTCTCTCGTGGTCTTGGATCGGGGGATGCGGCCAGACAGTGGCCTTATTTTGCTCACATGCTATGGCCGGGACCATGCACTGACAAGCGGTCGGCGCAAGCTTGTCTCGGGAAGTCACACAATTGGCCGTCATGATCAAACCTGGCGTCCGCCGGCCATGCCGACCGTCGCCGCAAGGCAATCCGGCGCCGGAAAAATGGCGATTGCTTTATTATTAGTCGTTCGTATAATAATTCCATGGCGCGCCCTTCCCAAAACATTGACCAGCGGCTGTTGCAGGCCGGCGTCGAACTGCTGCCCGGCACCGGCTGCCGCGGCCTGTCCGCGCGCAAGCTGGCCGAACATGCGGGCGTCAACCTGGGCATGTTCCATTACCACTTCCGCACCAAGGACAATTTCATCCGCACGCTGCTGCAGCAAATCTACGAGCAGATGTTTTCGCTGCTGGTGCTTCGCTCGCATAAGGGCGAATCCGCATTGCAGAACCTGCGCAATGCCTTGCTGGTGCTGGCGCACTTTGCCCGGACGCATCGGCAACTGCTGGTGCGCATCGCGGCGGATGCGCTGGCGGGCGAACAGGTCGCGGTCGAATTCCTGCAAGCCAACCTGCCGCGCCATCTCGGCGTGATTTCCAGCCTGATCGTCGAGGCGCAACGTGAAGGCGACCTGGCGAAGGCGCCGGTGGCGCAGGTATTCTCGTTTCTCGCCGGCGCAGTGATGGCGCCGGTGCTGCTGGGCGCGGCACTGGCGGACAACAGCGCCTTGCCGCCCGCGGTCGGCGGCATGCTGGAGCGCGAGGTGTTATCGAAAAAGGCGGTCGAGCAGCGCGTCGAATTCGCGTTGCGCGGCTTGTCCGTGCCCGACCGGAGAATGGCATGAAGATATGGTGGCTCACGATCGCGGCACTGCTGGCGGGCTGCGCGGAAAAGACCGGCGATTACTTTCCCGGTTACGCCGAGGCGGAATACGTGCGGCTGGCGACGCCGATTGCCGGCACGCTCAGCAAGCTGTACGTGAGCCGCGGCGACAAGGTGGCGCAGAATGCGCCGGCCTTCGTGCTGGAGCAGGAAAGCGAACGCGCCGCCCGCGCCGAAGCAGCCTCGCGCGTGCAGCGCGCGCAGGCGCAACTGGCCAATCTGCAAAAAGGCCGGCGCCCGGATGAAATCGCCGCGCTGCAGGCGCAACTGTCGCAAGCCGATGCATCGCTGCAGCTATCGTCCAGCAATTTTGCGCGGCGCAAGCAACTGGTCGCGGAGAAGTTCATCGCCCCGGCCAACCTGGATGAAGCGCGTGCCGCCGTCGAACGCGATCAGGGCCGCGTGAAGGAATTGCGTGCGCAATTGCGTGTGGCACGGCTCGGTGCGCGCAGCGACGAGATCGACGCCGCGCAACAGGAATTGAAGGCAGCCGAAGCGCAGCTGGCGCAGGCCGATTGGCGGCTGGAGCAGAAGTCGCAGCGCATCCCGGTCGCCGGTGACGTGAACGATGTGCTGTACCGCGAGGGCGAATTCGTGCAGGCCGGCAGTCCGGTGGTCAGCCTGCTGCCGCCGCAGAACATCAAGGTGCGTTTCTTCATTCCGGAAACGCGGCTCGGCGCGATCCGCCTCGGGCAGGACGTGATCCTGCAATGCGACGGCTGCAAGTCGTCCGTCGCGGCAAAAATCAGTTACGTATCGGCTGCACCGGAGTACACCGCGCCGCTCATCTACAGCAAGGAAAACCGCGCGACGCTGGTGTTCATGATCGAGGCGCGCCCCGTTCCCGGGCAGGCGCAGGCGCTGCATCCCGGCCAGCCGGTGGAAGTGCATTTGTCCGGTGCGAAGGCGCAGTGATGGATGCGGAAGCGATCATCGATGTGCGCGGCCTGACCAAGCGTTACGATAATCGCGTGGTGGTCGACCATGTCGACATGCAGGTCGCGCGCGGCCGCATCTACGGCTTTCTGGGCCCGAACGGCAGCGGCAAGACCACCACCATCCGCATGCTGTGCGGCCTGCTGACGCCGGACGACGGCAGCGGCACCTGCCTCGGCTTCGACATCCGCAAGGAGTCGCGCAAGATTCGCCGCCATGTGGGCTACATGACGCAGCGCTTCGGCCTGTATGAAGACCTGAGCATCGAGGAGAACCTCGACTTCGTCGCGCGCGTGTATGAAGTGCCGCAGCGCGCGCACAAGGTGAAGGCGACGCTGGAACAGCTCGGACTCGCAAGCCGCCGCACGCAACTGGCGGGCGCCTTGTCGGGCGGCTGGAAGCAGCGCCTCGCGCTGGCCGCCTGCCTGCTGCACGAACCGCAACTGCTGCTACTGGACGAGCCGACCGCCGGCGTCGATCCGAAGGCACGGCGCGAATTCTGGGACCATCTGCATCAGCTCGCGTCGGAGGGACTGACGGTGCTGGTCTCGACGCATTACATGGACGAAGCCGAGCGCTGCCATCAGCTCGCGTATATCGCGTACGGGCACCTGCTGGCGCAGGGCACATCGAAAGAGCTGATTGCCGGCGCGCGGCTGACCACCTATTCGGCCGCAGGCGAGGGGCTGGCGGAACTGGCGCGGGCCTTGCGCACGCATCCCGGCATCAATGTCGCTTCCTTCGGCACCACGCTGCACATCAGCGCGACCTCGCAGGCCGGGCTTGACGCGGCGCTGTCCCCCTACCTCGGCGACCATCTGCACATCACGCCGGTCGAGACCAGCCTGGAAGATGTATTCATCGCCTTGATGCAGCAATCCACGGACAACTACGAATCATGAACTGGTCGCGCCTGCTCGCCATCCTCATCAAGGAGTTCCGCCAGATCCGGCGCGACCGGCTGACGTTCGCTATGATGGTGGTGGTGCCGATCATGCAACTGATCCTGTTCGGTTATGCGATCAATACCGATCCCAAGCATTTGCCGATGGCGGTGGTGCAGGCCGATCAAAGCGAGTTCGCGCGCACGCTGGTCGCCAGCCTGGAGAACTCCGCCTATTTCCGGATGACCGCGCGACCGCGCAGCGAAGCGGAAGGCAATGAACTGCTGGACGAGGGACGCGTGCAATTCCTGCTGGTCATTCCGCCGGATTTCGGCCGGCAGTTGCTGCGCGGCGAGCGACCGGTCGTGCTGCTGGCGGCCGACGCAACCGATCCGGCGGCAGCGGGCAATGCGCTGTCGTCATTGAGCGCGATCAGCCGTCAGGTGGTGGCGCGCGATCTCACCGGCGAGTTGCGCACGCTGCAAGCGGGCGACGCCGCTTTCGAAATCCGCCCGCAGCGCCGATACAACCCGGAAGGCGTGTCGCGCTACAACATCGTGCCGGGCCTGATCGGCGTGATCCTGACGATGACCATGGTGATGATGACCGCACTCGCGATGACGCGCGAACGCGAACGCGGCACCATGGAGAACCTGCTCGCCACGCCGGTGCGTCCGCTGGAAGTGATGGTCGGAAAAATCGCGCCTTACATCCTGATCGGCTATGTGCAGACGGCGGTGATCCTGGTCGCCGCGCGGCTGCTGTTCGATGTGCCGATGGTGGGCAGCCTCGTGCTGCTGTCGGCCGCGCTGGTAGTCTTTGTGGCGGCCAATCTCGCGGTCGGCTTCACCTTCTCGACGATTGCGCGCAACCAGTTGCAGGCCATGCAATTGACCTTCTTCTTCTTTCTGCCGTCGATGCTGCTGTCGGGTTTCATGTTCCCGTTTCGCGGCATGCCGGGCTGGGCGCAAGTGCTCGGCCAGGCCTTGCCGCTCACGCATTTCCTGCGCGTCGTGCGCGGCATCATGCTCAAGGGGAATGGCTGGATGGAGGTGCTGCCGAATGTGTGGCCGATTGCGCTGTTCATGCTGATCGCAGGGCTGATTGCGCTGAAGCGCTATCGGCAGACACTGGATTGAAAGAAGTCAGTGCAGCCGCGGGTAGCCGGTGATCTTCTGAATCTCCTTGTACAGCGGCTGCAGCCGCGCATACATCTGCTGGTACACGCGCCGGTACAACTCGTCGTAAATCTTCTGGTGATGCGGCTGCGGCTCGAACACGCGGCCGATGCGCGTCATCGCATGGATCGCCGTGTTGAAATCGCTGTGCAGCCCGAGTCCGACTGCCGCGTCGATGGCCGCGCCGAGGCCCGATGTTTCATACACGTGCGGACGCGCGGTCGGCAGGCCGAATATGTCGGCGGTCAACTGCATTGCCGCGTCGCTTTGCGAGCCGCCGCCGGAGACGCGCAGTGAAGTGATCGGCACGCCGCTGCGCTTTTCGATGCGTTCCTTGCCCTCGCGCAGCGCGTAGGCCAGCCCTTCCAGGATCGCCCGGTAGAAATGCGCGCGGGTGTGCACATCGCCGAAGCCGATCACCGCGCCCTTCGCTTCCGGCCCCGGCACCTTGATACCGGGCGTCCAGTACGGCTGCAGCATCAATCCCATGGAGCCGGGCGGCACCGCATTGACCAGTTCGTCGAACAGCGCTTCCGGCGCAATGCCCTGCTCCGTCGCCCGATCCCTCTCGTGATGGCCGAACTGTTCCTTGAACCAGTTGACCATCCAGTAGCCGCGAAAGATCTGCACTTCGGTGCTGTAGGCATCCGGCACGGCGGCCGGATACGGCGGAATGAAAGGCGTGACTTCGATGTACTTCCTGCTGGTGGTATTGATGGTCGCGGTGGTGCCATAGCTCAGGCATCCGATGTGCTGCTCCAGGCATCCGGCGCCGATCACTTCGCAGGCCTTGTCGGCGGCAGCGGCCAGCAGCGGCGTGCCGGGCGGAATGCCGGTGGCTTCGGCGGCAGCGGCGGTGATCCTGCCCATCAGTGTGCCGGGCGGAACCAGCTCCGGCAGCATGCGGCGCTCGATCGGCAGCGCCTGCCATTTCCAGTCGCGCTTGCCGGCCCATTGCAGGCCCTTGTAGTCGAAGGGCACATAGCCGACCTGCGAACCGATCGAATCGATGAACTCGCCGCACAGGCGGTAATTCAGGTAGCCCGACAGCAGCAGGTACTTGTCGGTCTTGTCCCAGATCTCCGGCTGGTGCGCCTTGATCCAGTTGGCTTCGGCTTCGCCGAGAAAGAAGTTGATCGTGTCCTCGACGCGCGCGAGCTTGAACGCGGTGCGCCACAGCGGCCCGAGTGTCGGCACCTGAGTAGTGCGGCGCTGGTCGAGCCAGAGGATGGCGGGACGCAAGGGGCGGCCGAACTTGTCGAGGTTGATGACGGTGCCGCGCTGCGTGGTAACGGCCACGCCCTTGATCGCGCTTTTGTCGATGTCGTTCTGCGCCCACAGGCGCGCGCAAGCCGTGCACAGCGCCTGCCAGTAGCCTTCCGGCTCATGCTCGGCCCAGCCGGGCTGCACGGAGAAATAGGCGTCGAGGTGCACCTGCGACTTGGCGACGATATGGCCCTGCAAGTCGAACAGGATGGCGCGCACGCTTTGCGTGCCGTTGTCGATCGCCAGGATGTACTCGTTGGACATGCGTGTCTCCGACTTTGTTTTTTATGCGGCCTTCTGCGATGCCTGCCCGCCCTGCTCCGGCGGCACGCTGTAATGCTTCTGCCACAGCGCAATATACGCCGCCTGTTCGCTCACCCAGCGCATATCATCCCAGCCGAGTTCCGGCTGGCAGATGGCACGTATCCTGGGCAGCATGGCGATGCCGCCGTCGCGCAGCAGCAGGCCGAGCCGGGTCCGCCGCAGCATCAGGTCTTCCAGGTGCAGCACGGCTTCGCGGCGCGCGGCCCAGCGCAGTTCCGCGTAGAGGGTGTCGGTACCCGCGATCGTTTCCAGCTCGCCCTCCTGTGCGGCGGCCAGCAGCATGCGCGCGAAGCTGCCGTAGCGCCCGACCAGTCGTCGCGCTTGCTGCGAGGACAGGCGCCGGTCATAGGGCAAGGGCGGCACCGGCGGAAATACCGGACGTGCCCCCAGGCGCACATGCCAGCCGCGCAGCATGGGTGCGGCGTGCTTCAATGCATCGAGCGCAATCAGGCGGAAGGTGGTGAGCTTGCCGCCGGTGACGGTGAGCAGGCCGTCTTCCAGCCACACCGCGTGGTCGCGCCCTTCCTTCGAGGGATCGGCCTTGCCGCTATCGATCACCGGCCGCACGCCGGCAAAGGTGGAAATGATGTCCTCGCGCGTGATGCCGAGCTGCGGAAACTGGAAATCGATGGCCGCCATCAGGTAGGCGACTTCGGCTGGCGTGATCGCCGCTTCCATGCGCATGTCCTCGCGATGATCGACGTCGGTGGTGCCGACCAGGGTCACGCCTTCCCACGGAAATGCGAATACCGGACGGCCGTCCTGCGGATGCATCAGGCTGATCGCCTGTGCCACCGGCAGGCGCCACGCCGGAAATACCAGGTGACTGCCGCGCAGCGGGCGCAACCTGGCGCCGTTATGTGCCTGCTGCCGCAATGCATCGGCCCAGGCGCCGGTGGCGCTGATGACGACCTTGGCTTCGACCGCCTGACGCCGGCCGCTCACGGCGTCCTGCAATTCCACCCCGCATACCCGGCCGTCACGGCGCAGCACCTGGCGCGCGGCCATGTAATTGATCGCCACGCCGCCCGCCGTCAGCGCCTCCTGCAGCACGCGCAACACCAGGCGCGCATCGTCGGTCTTGGCATCGGTGTAGCACAAGCCGCCCTTGAGCCCGGCGGTCGCGATATGCGGTGCCATGAATGCGAATTCGTCGGGGGGGAAATAATGCCGCGCACGCTGCCCGGCCATCATGTCGTACAGCGCAAGGCCGAGCGAAAACGCCCAGCGTCCGGGCTTGCGTCCCTCGTAATCGGCAAAGGCGAAACTCTGCGGCTCGACCAGGCCGGCCGCTTCCTTCAGCAATCGTTCCCGCTCATGCACAGAATCGCGCGTCAGCAGGAGCTTGCCTTCCTTGAGGTAGCGCAGCCCGCCATGCACCAGCTTGGAGGAGCGGCTCGATGTGCCCCAGGCGAAATCGCGCTGCTCGACCAGCAGTGCCCGCAGGCCGTTGCGTGCCGCTTCCAGCAGGATGCCGGCACCGGTGATGCCGCCGCCGATGATCACGATGTCCCATTTGCGGTTGCTGAGCGAGGCGCTCGTGCGTTCGCGCCAGTTGGTCTGCCACATGCGAATTCCTTTCAGGACGCCGGCAGCAGCTTGCCGGGATTCATCATGCCGCTCGGATCGAAATGCCGGCACAGCTCGCGCATCGCGCTCAGGCCCAATGCGCCCTTCTCCGCGTGCAGGTAGGGCGCGTGATCGACGCCCACGCCGTGCTGATGGCTGATGGTGCCGCCATTGGCGACGATCGCCTCGCAGACCGCGCCCTTCAGGGCCTGCCAGCGTTCCAGATCGCCCTCGTAACTGCCGGCCAGCCGGTAGGCGAAGGTGGTGTACACGCTCGCGCCCTGCGCATACATGTGCGACAAGTGCGTATAGGTGTGCACGCGCTCGCCGAATGCGGCAAACGCATTGCGCGCGGCCTGCTCGACCGAGTGCATCATGCCGCCCACGCGCGGCCAGTCGACGGCGGTCTCGACGGTATCGACCGCATAGCCGCGCTGCCACAAGGCGTTGCGCAGGTAGACGTTGCGAAAACGGTTCTGCTTCCACTTGTTGCCGATGGCGGAGCCCGCATGCACGCCGTGATGGCGGCTTGCGCTGCGCAGCGCCTGCTTGAGCGCGTGAGTCACCGTCGCGCGATCGCCGCTGGCACCGAGCAGCAGCATGCATTTCTGATCGGCGCAGCCGCGCAGGCGCAGATAGCTTTCCAGCAGACCGATCATGGTCCGGTGGCCCGCCATGGTGAGCGTGGTGAGCGTCTCGACCGGATTCGACAGGCGCAGCATCGACAGCGGCAGCTTCGCCTGCGCGATGCTGCGCACCGCGGCTTCGGCTTGCGCCCAGTTCGGGAAGAACACGGCGTGAAAGGCTTCGCGCTGCGGGATGGGCGAGATGCGCACCGTTGCCTCGGTCAGGATGCCGATGCGGCCTTCCGAACCGAGCACGATCTCGCGCAGATCGGTGCCGGCGGCCGAGGCCGGAAATGCGGGGATGGTGAGCGTGCCGCTCGGCGTTTCCACCTTGCCGCCGGCAAACAACTGCTCGATGCGGCCGTAGCGCAGCGATTGCTGCCCGGACGAACGCGTCACGACCCAGCCGCCGAGCGTCGAGTAGTCGAAGGACTGCGGAAAATGGCCGAGCGTGTAGCCGTGCGCGCGCAATTGCGCTTCCAGGTACGGCCCCGCGACACCGGCGCCGAAGGTCGCCAGTTGCGCCTGCGGATCGAAGTCGATCAGGCGCGACAAGCGCGACAGATCGATGCTGAGCACCGGCGCGTCGTCGTCCGGCGCGGTCAGATGGCCGACCACGCTGGTGCCGCCGCCGTAGGGAATCACGACCGCGTTGCTGCGTCGCGCATGTTCGAGCAGGTCGCGCACCTGTTCGCTGCTTTCCGGAAACGCGACGCCGTCCGGCACGCGGCCGATCTTGCCGTAGCGCAGCTTCAGCCAGTCCGGCAGACTCTGCCCGAGCGCGTGGCGCAGCCGCACTTCCGGGGTGCTGTCGATCTGGCGATGCGGCGCCAGCCTGCTCGCAGGCACGGCCTGGCAGGCCTGCGCCAGTGTCGCATCGACCGGCGGCTTGCCCTCGCCCACGCGTGCGTGGAGGAATGCCAGCATCTCTTCATTCAATGCGAAGTCGATCGACTCGTCGCCCCAACCGTTCCAGCGTCTCACCTTGCTTATCCTTATTGATGGCTTGTTATACTGCTTGTTGCCAAAATCTTATCCACCCCAGCGATCCGTGTATTGCGCATTCATGACAGCCCACTTGTTTGATCATGCCAAGACCGCCCTCCCCCGCTAGCCGGTCCGGCGGTCGCGTGGCCGGCCCCTACCTGCAACCGCTGATCGAAGCGGCGGCGGTGCGCGGCGTGAACGTGCGTGAACTGGAGCAAGCTGCCGGCCTCGCGCCGGATGCGCTCTCGCCCTTGCCGGAATCGTTGGCGGCCACGGATTACGTGCGCCTGCTCGATGTCGGCGCGCAGCTGGCCAAGGATCCGTACTTCGGGCTGCATGTGGGCGAACGCGTCAAGCTCGGCACCTACAATGTGTATGGCCTGATCCTGCTCAGTTGCCGCGATTTCGGACAGGCGTTTCAGCAAACCCAGCGCTTCGAGGGACTGGCGCATGACCTCGGCCGTTCCACACTGAACGTGGACAAGGGCGTCGCGGAATACCGCTGGGACAGCTTGTTTCCGCATGCAACACGGCATCTGGCCGAGAGCGTGTTCACCGGCATCCGCGTCTTCGGCAGCTGGCTTGCCGGCCAGGCGCTGCCGCCGGTGGAGGTTTCGTTCGCCCATCAAGCGCCGCAGGATGACAGCGAATACCGGCGCATCTTCGGCACCGACGTCCGCTTCGATGCGCCCGCGCATACCGCGCGCTTCGACGCCGCCTTGCTGAGCTGGCCGGTGCCGAATGCCGACGTCAGCCTGTACCCGGTGTTGCAGCAGCACGCGGAACGGCTGCTGAAGGAGAAATTGCGTGCGGAGCGGGAAGGCGGCATCGTTGCGCAAGTGCGCGCGGCCATCGTGAAGAATCTGGAACAGGACCGCGTGCGCCTGCCGCTGATCGCGCAGGAAATGTGCATCACGCCGCGCACCCTGCAACGCAAGCTGAGCGATGCCGGCCTCAGCTTCCAGCAATTGCTCGATCAGACCCGGCATGAGCTGGCACTCGATTACCTGAAGCAGAAAAAACTGAGCATTGCGGAAATCGCCTTTCTGCTCGGCTACCAGGAGCAAAGTTCCTTCACGCATGCCTTCAAGGATTGGACGGGCATGAACCCGGGCGCCTATCGGGAACGCAACCGCGACTGAGCGGGCGCAACGCGTGCGATCGGAGCTTCGAACGGATCATGCGATTGCCTGTCCCACGGTGATCGACCACACTTGTCTTCCCATGAACCCCGCCATCTGTCTCGCCGTCAGGGAAAAGCGCGTGCTGGAATTGCGCTACCACGGCTATTCCCGCATCGTCGAGCCGCACATCTACGGCGAAGACAGGCACGGCGATGAAGTCGTGCGCTGCTTCCAGATCGCCGGCGGCAGCGAGAGCGGCGAGCGCGCCGGCTGGAAGTTGTTGAAGATCAAGGATGCGCTGGTCGTGCTGGTGGCGGAAACGCGTTTCGAACCGCGCGCGGAATTCCAGCGCGAGGACAAGGTGGTCAGGAAGCTGTTCTGCGAGGTGTGAAGGCCTTCATTCCACCACGCCCAGCTTGCCGCTATGGCTTCCCATATACCACAGCCGGCCTTTCGCATCGACGATCATCTTGCGTATTCCTTCGTTGTCGCTCGGCAGCGCAAACACACGAAATTTTTCGGTGGCGGGATCGAACAGCGTGACGGTATCGGTACCGATCTCGTTGGCCCAGACCTTGCCCGCACCGTCCACAGTGACCGCATACGGCCGGCCGGATTCTCCTGCGGGCATGTCATAGGTCTTGATCACTTTCGCGCTTTGCGCATCGATGTGCGTGAGCTTGCCGTCGCCATAGCGCACCACCCACAGGGTATTGTCCGATGCGGCGGCGATGCGGCGCGGCAGCGAACCCTTGCCAAGGTCGAGCTCGCTGACGCGGCCGCTAGCGGCATCGATGCGCCCGACGCGCTGCCCGCTGGCCTGGCAGAACCAGACATTGCCTTGCCGATCCATCGCGAGACCATACGGACCGTCGCGCGTGCCGTACTCGGTCATCTTCCCGCTGCGGCGATCGAAGCGTGTCACCTTGTCGGCGGACTGGTTGGTAAACCAGAGCGCATCACGGCCATCGAAAATAATGGTATGCGGGCTGCCGCCGGAAGGCGTCTTGTGCGCGATCATCGATGCCGGCTGACCGTTCCGGAAAGGAATCTCGAGCAGCGTGCCGTTACCGTTGCCGGTCATCCAGACCGTGCCCTTTTCATCGATCACGAGGCCATGCGGCCGCGTGCCTTCGGGCAAATTCCATTCCTCGAACTTTTGCGTGGCGGGATCGAAGCGCGCGAGCTTGTTGCCCTGCATGACGGCAATGTAAATCCTGCCGTCGGGCGCGGGCGCCGGATCGCGCGCAAATTTCGGCGTGGGGACCGGCCATTCGGTGATCTTGCCAACGGGTTGGGAAATGCCGGGCGTGATGGTGTAATTGGAACCACCGGCGAGCGCCAGTGGCGACAGCAGAATGAGCAGCGACAGAATGGTTCGCATGATGCGCTCCTTTCCAGGAACGCCTATTGTGGCGCATGCGATCAAGGCTTGCACGCTGCCGCCGCGGATGCGCGGCGGACAGCTTGCTCATGCGAGACGCTTGCGTCCGAACGGTAACTGTTTCATGGCGTGGAGCAGCCAGTCGAGCGATGCCGGCAGGTAGACGCGACATGGCGAGTAGTCGAAGACGCGCGGCAAGTCGACGCGAATGCGCGATTCCCCGACAGCCTCGGCCAGCACCAGTCCGTCATTCGGCACGGTATAGGTTTCGCCGGGCCGCAGGAAAACGTCGGTCGCATGCTGATAAGCCGTAATCCATGCAATGCCGGACACGCAATGGATACGCCGGCCCGCTGCTTCGACCAGGCGCAGGGGATGGTTCTCATGCAGTTCGCATTCGACCTGGCTCCTGGATGCTGCCACTATCTTCGGTTTCATCGCTGCTCTCCTTTCTTTGGGTATGAAGCAACAGCGTACGGGGATGCAAGCGAAGGCAACAGGTGCAGCAAATCGAAATTGTGACCATCACAGCAGGAGTGGCCTTAAACTGTTATGGTCAAAAAAGCATGCCGCTGTATCTTTGTACCGCGTCGCCTTCAGCCCAGAATCAAAGCATGACCGCCCAAATCAACCTCTACGAGCGCCTGGCCGATGAACTCGGCGCGCTGATCGCCAGCAGGGTGTTCGCGCCCGGCGACCGGCTGCCGTCGATCCGCCACCTGTCGCAGCAAAAGCGCCTGTCGATCAGCACGGTGATGCAGGCGCTGCGCCTGCTGGAGGATCGCGGCCTGATCGATGCGCGGCCGCAGGCGGGATTTTATGTGCGTCACCGTGCGCGCAACCTGGCCGGCGTGCACGAATCGCATTGCACGACACAGCCGACCTATGTCGGCATCAACAATCTCTTGATGCGCGTGCTGCGCGCCAACAAGACGCCCGGCGCGCTGCAGCTCGGCCTGTCCTGGCCGCCGGATGAACTGCTGCCGGTCAAGCGCATGCAGCAGATCATGGCGTCAGTGGCGCGCCGCTCGCCCGAGCTGCTCACGCAGGACGGCTGCTTCGATACCAATGAGCCGAACTTCATCCGCCAGGTGATCCGGCGCGCGGTCGACTGGGGACGCATCGATCCGCAGGAAATCATCGCGACCAATTCCTGCACCGAGGCGATGAGCCTGAGCCTGCGCGCAGTCGCCAAGCCGGGCGACACGGTCGCGATCGAATCGCCGACCTACTTCGTGTTGCTGCAATTGATCGAGAGCCTGGGCATGAAGGCGCTGGAGATCCCGACCGATCCGAAGACCGGATTGTCGATCGATGCGCTGGAACTGGCGATGCGCGAGGGCCTGGTGCAGGCCTGCCTGCTGGTGCCGAACGTGAACAATCCGCTTGGCAGCATCATGCCGGAGGAAAGCAAGAAGCGGCTCGCGGGGCTGCTGACGCAGTACGACATTCCCCTCGTCGAAGACGATGTGTATGGCGACCTGTGCTTCACCGCCGAGCGCCCGTGGCCGGTCAAGGCCTACGACACCAGCGGTCACGTTCTGCTGTGTTCATCGTTTTCGAAGATCATCAGTCCTACCGTGCGCGCCGGCTATATCGTGGCCGGACGCTATACGCAGCAGGTGGCCTTCCTGAAGAATGTCTCGAGCGGCGGCACCAGCGTCTTCATCCAGGCCGTGCTCGCGGATTACATCGGCAGCAGCAGCTACGACAACCAGGTGCGCCGCAGCCGGCGCACCATGGCGCAGCGCATCGCGCGCATGTCGGACGCGGTGTCCGAGTTTTTCCCCGCGGAGTGTTCGGTCTCCGCGCCGCAGGGAGGTTTCGTGTTGTGGATACAGCTGCCGGAAGAAGCCGATGCGCTGGTGCTCCACGCGCAGGCAATCGCGCACCGCATCGCGTTCATGCCCGGACCGCTGTTCTCGGCCTCGGGCAAGTTCGGCAATTACATCCGGATCAACTGCGGCAATGCGTGGAATGCGGAAGTGGAAAATGCGGTGCGTACGCTGGGCACGCTGGTGAATCGCTCACTCGATGAGGCGCCCGCGCGTCGGCCGCACCCGGTACTGATGAGGGCCTCGTAGTACGTCTTGATCAGCGCATCTTAATTCGCCGTGGTCCGGCTGCCGATATTCGCTTGATCACGGCTGCCTTGTTGCGTTGCCTCGGCATGTTGCATGTCGATCAGCCATCGCCCTCCACGCGCAAGCAGCGTCATTGACACGCCATCCTGCTCGCTGCGCTCCATCCGGTAAAACACGCCGCTGATCACCAGAACCAGGCCGGTCACCAGCAGTAACATGCTCGCTGTCGTCCGCAGGCGTTGCCGGCGACGGCCACGGGCGAGTTCCAGCTGATGCAGGCGCCGGTCATAGGCCAGCCGCCGACTCGGCGAAGCCAGCACCAGATACGCTTCACGCAATTGCTGCAGGCGCGCCCGCTTCTTCTTCTGCGAAACGGGTGACGATGGGTCGTCAATCTGCTCGTTGACGCCGTAGCGGTAGCTGTACTCGATATCGATGGACCTCGCATTGCGATCGACGCCCAGCACATCGTAATAGGTTCTCATTGCAACAGTGTTCACGCGTTTGGGAGGACGCACTTTATCCAAACCGCATGCCTGCAACAATCCCGTGGATATGGGAGTCGATGCCGCCCGACGCTTATTTCGGGCGGCCGAGTTCCAGCGTCCAGTACTGCTTGTAGGTCGACGCGTCGTTGCGCACGCAGGCCGCGCCGACTTCGCTGAAGCTGCCATTCATGATGTTGTCGCAATGCGCAGGGCTTTGTAACCAATTGTTAATCACCTGCTCGACACTGGTCTGGCCGGCCGCGATGTTTTCACCGACTGCCGTCCAGTTGTAACCGGTTGCGGTAATGCGCTCGCTGAAGATGCGGCCATCCTGGCTCTCATGCGAGAAGTAATTCTTCGTCGCCATGTCCGTCGCGTGGGCGGCTGCGGCCTCAAACAGTTTGCCGTTCCAGCTCAGGGGTCCGACTGCCTTGGAGAAGGTGTTGCCGCACATGCGGTTGCTGGCACGTGCCTGATTGAGGCGATCGAGAACTTCTTGCTGGAAGTTGGCAAGGCCGCAGGTCTTGTCCGCGGGTGGCTGGGTGATCGGAGCAGGCACTGCAGTGGTGGATAGAACCTGGGACGATGTGCTGACGGGAACCGGCACCTTGCCGTCGCCTCCGCACGAGGCGAGCACGACGGGCACGGACATCAACAAGGCGGAGGTGAGGCGATTCAAGTTTGACTCCTGCAAACGGAATGAAAGACCGTCGATCGCAGTCCAACCGGGCCGGCTGCAAAGGAAGCGTGATCGACCGCTCGATATTGCGGAGCGTAAAGCGCCTGACCGTGCAGGAAGCGGATTAGTTCCTCGAAGAATGTATTTTCGGATGGGAATAAGAATACGGCGGCGCAACAAAGCGTGTCGCGCATGCATCAAGCTTGTCATCACGCCCGGATAAATGCTTTATTATTGGCATGCCCTCGTGGTGTGTTTGACGAATATCAACGCGGGTGCCGACTCCGCTTGACCGATAGATGCGAATGTCATGACAAAAAACCATTCTATGCAGATCGGCGACCTTCGCTTCCTGATCGCAGAAGACGACGAATTCCAGCGCCACTGGCTCAATGTCATGTTGCGCAAACTCGGCGCTCTCCATATTGCCGAAGCAGAGAACGGCCGCGTAGCGCTCACCATGCTGCAAGACCGCAATGCATCCGTCGACATCAGTTTCGTCGACCTCAACATGCCCGACATGGACGGCATCGAACTGGTGCGCCATCTCGCCAACAGCGATAGCCAGACCGCGATCGTGCTCACCAGCGCACTTGGCTCCGCCTTGCTGTTTTCGGTTGAAACGATGTCGAAGGCTTACGGCGTGCATCTGCTCGGCACCTTCGAAAAACCGGCGACACCTGAAGTCCTGCAAAACCTGATCGCGCAATACCAGCCGCCGCAAGCGCGGCAGGATCGCGTGAAAAAAGCCCTGCCGGTCTTTACCCTGCAGGAAATCCGCGACGGCATCCGAGCCGGCCAGTTCGAACCTTTCTTCCAGCCCAAGGTGGAGCTCGCGACCGGCAAGGTGAAAGCGGTGGAAGCGTTCGTGCGCTGGCATCATCCGCAATACGGCCTGGTGACGCCGCCCGCCTTCATCCCCATCCTGGAAGCCAGCGGGCACATGGAAGACCTGACCTGGGCAGTGATCGAACGCGCGATTGCCGCCTGCCGGGCGTGGCATGACCAGGGACTGATGCTGGCGGTATCGATCAACCTGTCCGCCACTTCACTGGCCGAGCCGGGCCTGGCGGAAAAGATCCTTGCCTACATCGCGCAGCACGGCATCGAGCCGCAATATCTCACGATCGAAATTACCGAACTGATGGCGATGACCGACGTCCCGGTCTGCCTGGAAAATCTTGCGCGCCTGCGCATGAAAGGATTCGGCCTGTCGATCGACGATTACGGCACCGCGCATTCCAATGTGCAGCAATTGTTGCGGATCCCTTTCCTCGACCTGAAGATCGACCGCTCGTTCGTCGCCGGCGCTTCGCAGAACAAGCAGATGCACATCGCCCTCAGTTCCTGCCTGGAACTGGCGAAGAAGCTGCATCGCAACTCGGTGGCGGTCGGCGTGGAAACGCGGGAAGACTGGGACTTGCTGCGCGACCTGGGTTGCACCTATGCACAGGGCTTTTACATCGCCAAGCCGATGGAGCGCGCCGCGGTGCCGGGATGGATCGACGAATGGACGCAGTTTTTTTGATGCCCGTGCCGCGGCCCCTTCTATCGCACGGAGGATGGCGCTACACTGTGTGATTCTTCAGTCGGTCCTGCATCATGAAATTCGCTCATCTCGTTGAAATCAACGATCCGCTCAATCCCCTGATCGATCCGCTTTCGCGCGAACAACTCTGGCGCGGCCTCGTGTTACGCGCCGAAACGCCAACCGCTTTCGTGCCCTACCTCGATCGTTGCACCATCCTGGAAAAGTCGGAACAGTCGGTGTCGCGCGAGTTGCATTACGGCGAGCTTGTCGTGCGCGATCGCGTCACCTTCCTGCCGCAGGAGCAAGTGGTTTATCACGTGCCGCCACAGAAAGACATTCCCGAATCGCGCCTGACCATGACGATCGAAGAGCCGGAGCCGAACATTTTCTTCGTGCGCTTCGAATACGACGACGGCGCCGGCGAAGTGGAGGACACGGCACAAGCGTTCTACAACGATTTCCGCCGTTCCGCGTATACCGAATCCGATATCGATACCATCCGGACCATTCGCGAAATGGCGGAAGACGGACGCCTGGAACAGGCGCGATAGATCCCGCGCGTCATTCCCGCCGGAGCGGGAATGAGTGTCACGCCGCGCGGGCCGATGCATCGCTCAATGCTGGCCCTTCACCTTTTCCGCGCCATAGCGTACCGCATCCTTCACCTTGTCCCAGGTGCTTTCCGGATGCTGCCGCTCCCAATCGCTGCGCATGTCGGGCTCGGCGTCTTCCCAGCGATAATTCCTGAACCGCTCGCTGCCCGCCATGGTTGAACCGTAGCGATAAGCGGCGTCGTAGTCTTCGTAGCGCCCGCCGCTCGGACCATAGGCATTCTGCCAGTGGCGACGGAAATCGGAATCGTCGGCGGTCGCCGCGGTGTCGGCATAATCGGCATTGCGCCTGGCGTCCGATGCGCCGAGCTGCTCGACCTCCACATCGGTCCTGCGCACCGTGTCGCTCACGTCGGCGGTTTCCTGCGTCACTTCCTTGCCCACCACCACTTCTTCGACCACGCGCGCTGTCTTGGAAACGATCGGCTCTTCCGCCATTTCACGCAACTCGACCGACCCCTCCTTGAAGGCCGCCAGGTCGGCTTCGCTGGCCGGCTGGTCGACCGGGCGGCGCTCGACGTTCACGTGCTCCTGGCGCAGCTCCACCGACTCGTGTACCGGCTTTTCCTGCACGCGCGTATAGACGCGCACGCCGCCGCGCTGCACTTCCCGCTTCCCGACATGCAATTCTTCCTCGACCACCGGAATGCGCGTTTCGCCTTCGGTCCGGGTCTGCGCCTGATCCGCGAGCGAAGTATCACGGCCCCGCGCATACAGGTCGCGTTCGCGTGCGATATCGCTATCGGTGTACTGCGGCGCATTCTCGTCATAGCCGGTCCAGCCTTGAGAGCGCCAGTGCGCGGCGCGCTCGTCGATGTCCACCGGGTCGTAACGGTTCATGACCTCCACCGCGCGATCACGCTGCTCTTCGTTATCGGCATTCACCGTCAGCACGCAACTGCCGCGCCGCACTGCTTCCGAATACACGTCGTGTTCCTCGGGACGTTCATCCATGCCGAACAGCGAACGGAAAAAATTGCCGATGCCGCTGCCGCTCGTTTGCGTCTTGTCGCGCGTCGTGGCGGCGCTTTCGGAATCCGGGCTCAGCTGCACTTCGCTGCGGGAAAATCCGCAGGAAAGCAATTCGTTCATCGCATTTTGGGCTTGCGCGTAACTGTCGTACACGCCTACTACGGTATTTTCCATGGTCAGTCTCTCCATTGGGGTGTTGTCCGGCGCAGGTCCGGAATCGGTCTGAGTGGAGCGCCGACGCATATCCCGTGCCTGACCTTGAACGGCGCATTACGGGTTAGTGCTGGGTGCGTTCGCGATCCTCGTCGAATCGTTCGACCGAGACCTGTTCCGAACGCAGCAGCACCGTCTGCGGCGACTGCACCTGCTGCCGTTGTCGCGTGATGCGCACTTCTTCCTTCAGCACGAGCTGCTTCTGCACGACGAGCACTTCCTCCAGCACGGGTACGATCAGCGTGTCGCCTTCGTAGCGCGTCTGCGGCACATCGGCTTCGGACACGATGCGTCCTACCGGCACGTGTTCGACCACCAGGTCGTCGCGCATCAGCGGCTGGTCAACGACACTTTCCTGCTCTGCCACCGTCTTGTGGATGCGCACGCCGCGACCGGTATCGATCACGCGCTTGGCCACGTGCAGCTCTTCTTCCATCACCGGAAAGCTCATCTGCGTCGGCTGTCTCGATTCGCCGGAGACATGAAAGGTGAAAGGCAGGCGGAAGCTGCCGTCATCCTGCTGCATGAGCAAGCTCACGGGAACCAGCACTTGCGTTTCGTCGGGCAGGCGCACCCAGGCATGCGGATTGGATTCGGCCTGCTGCACGCCGACGATGGATGCCTTGCTGCCCTTGGCATCGACGACGGTGGCGTTCATCAAGCGGTTTGCGGGCGAGGTATCGCCGCTCTCGGGGAAGTGCTCCATCGGTGGCGCTTTCCATCAGGTCAAGGATGGAGCGCTGCATGCAATTAGCGGGCCGGGGCTTGGCAGGCATCCTGCATGGCGAAGCAGGTATCGCATGCGAGTTTTTTACCGCACGAGCGGAAAAAATTACATGACGCATTGCGCGACAAATTACACGACGATATGCCGGAAAATCGATCCGAACTTATTCGGAAAGCCTGCTCTCTTACCCATATTCATCGTATCGCTTCGTGCAAGGAGGCTCACATGACAAATATCATTGCAGGCCGGTTTCAGCAGCAATCGGAAGTCGAGGACAGTATCGAAGAACTGCAGCGCGCCGGATTTGCGCGCGAACGCATTTCCGCGTTCTACGTCAATCCGCCGGGGCAACATGACACCTTTCCGATCGGCGGCGACCGGGCGCAATCGCCCGGTGCGAAGCAATCGGGCAAGGGCGTTGCCGCCGGTGCTGCGGCAGGTGCGGCAGCCGGTCTGGCGGCAGCACCCTTCCTCGGCCCGGTCGGCGCGGTCACCGGAGGCTTGCTCGGCGCCCATGTCGGCGGCCTGGTCGGCAGCCTGTCGACCATGAAGGAACAAGGCGATACCGGCGAGCATGCGGAAGACGCGGAGAACGCCGCGCCGATACGCAAGTCGGGCATGATGGTCGCCGTTGCCGTCGATGACCCGGAGCACGAGGATCAGGTGGTCAACATGCTGCGCTCGCTCGGCGCGGCGGACATCGAGCGCGCGCAAGGCATAATTGAAAACGGCGACTGGCGCGACTTCAACCCGGTCGAGCCGCCGCAACTGGTCGAGTCCGCGCCACAGCAGACTCAAGCTGCCGGGCCGCGTCAGCGCGTGTGATGGCAGAATTGTCCACGGAAGGCACGGAAAACACGGAAGTTTTTTTGTGCTTTCCGTGTTTTCCGTGGAGCTGATTTTCAGCGTCCGTAAAACGCTTATCTCATCCGTCGATATGCGCGATCAAGGGCAAATGATCCGAGGCGACACGCGCGAGCGGCGTCGCGTGCACTTCCACATGCACGAGCCGATGGCGCGGCCGGATCCAGATCCTGTCCAGCGCGAAAATCGGCTTGCGTGACGGGAACGTGCGCGGCGCCGGTACCGGCTGGAAGTGCGAAACCAGCCAGCGCAGTGAACGGCCCCAGACAAACCATTCATTGATGTCGCCGAGCAGGATCACCGGCATTTCCTCGGTGTCGAAAACCTGCAGCAAGCGGCGGATTTGCGCACGACGTTCCGCCGGCCGCAAGCCGAGGTGGGTCGCGACCACGCGCAGCAGGTGGCCGTGACAATCCACGTCCGCGTCGAGCGCGCCGCGCGGCTCGCGGCTGCCGAAGGACAAGTCGATGGTGCGCATGGACAAGATCGGATAGCGGGTCAATACGGCATTGCCATAGCGCCGCTCCGGACGGTCGCAGGCGGGGCCTTCCGCGGCGACAAAGCCGGTCGCTTCCTGCAACATCGCAAGCACATTGGGCGTCTTGGAACCGCCGAGCGGCACTTCCTGCAAGGCGATGATGTCCGCGCCGATTTCACCCAGCACGTCGGCCACGCGTTCCGGCGCAAAGCGGCCGTCGGTGCCGATGGCGCCGTGAATGTTATAAGTGGCGATGGTGAGTGGCCACGGGTCGACATCGGGCACGGCTTGCTGCACCGGTGCGATGGGGTCGGCGACGTTATCGATCATGCCGCGGGATCCTCCTTGCGCTTGAGCAGCCGCTGCAGGCCAAGTGCGACTGCAATGATGGAGACGGCCACCGCGCCGAGTACGGCCACGGTGCCCGGGCTGGGATTGCGAATGGCCTCGGCCAGATGATGGACGAAGGTGACGGTGATCATGATGCCCGGCATCATGCCGAGCAAGGTGCCGATCAGGTAGTCGCGCAGCTTGATATGCGAGGCGCCGGCGACCACGTTGACAACGGAAAACGGTGCAATCGGCAGGATGCGGATCACGATCATGGCGAGAATGCCGCGCGTGGCGATGCGTCGGCTCAAGTGATTGACCCGCTTGCCCAGCAGCCGCTGCACCACCTCGCGGCCAAGCCAGTGCCCTAGGCCGTATGTGGCGGCCGCACTGAGCAGCGTGCCGGCAATCGCATACAACGAACCGTACAGCGGGCCGAATACAATGCCGGTCACCGCAATCAGCAATGTCACCGGCACCACCAGAAAACCGGCCACCACATAGCTCGCGACGACCGCCACCGGCGTAAACGGCATGGCGTCGAGTCCGCGCGCAAAGGACACCAGCGCACCCAGATTCACCCATTCGCGCAAGGGCGTCCAGCGCCATGCGATCGCCAGCAAGACAAGCGCGACGGCCAGCATGCCGATGCCGATCAGCCGGCGCGGCACCGGCTTGCGTGCATAGCTCGGCACGAACTGGTTGACCAGTCCCTCCGGGTCGATCGGCTTCTCGGGATCGAACAAGGCCTGCTCGGGAATGAGCGCGTCCAGTTCCGCCGACGCGACCGGATCGAGCGGGAGCAGCGTGCGCTCCGTACGCAACGCAGCAACCGCATGATGCAGGCTGTTGTGCTGGTGCACTTCGGCATCGACTGTTTCCACGCTGCTGCCCAGATGTTCGGCCAGCAGGCGACTGCGCAGGCGGCCGATGGCGTCGCGAATCCGAGCCGCGTCGGGACCCTGCGCCTCGATCGTGATATTGCATTCCGTATCGAGTGCCATGGAACGGCTGCTCAGATTGGCCGAGCCGACCGAGAACAGGCGATCGTCCACGGAAAACACCTTGCTGTGCACATTCAGGCAATGCCCGTCCTGGCCCGGAATATAGGGTGAGTACATGCAGTACCGGCCATAGCGATCCGCGTCCTTCAGGCGCCGGTGCACACGCGCCCGCAACACGCCCATGGTCGCTTCTTCCAGCCAGCCACTCTGCATCTGCGGCGAGATGATCATCACCTCGGGCCCGTCGGGCTCCTTCAGTCGCGCGGCGAGCGCGTCGGCGATCATGCCGGAAGTGAAATACTGGTTCTCGAAAAACAGGTGATGCCGCGCGGCGGCGATGGCATCCAGATGCAGTTGCCGCACCTCATGCACACCCGGTGCGCCATCGAAAACCGGCTCGGTGCGCGAGATGGCAATGTCGACGTCGGTCAAATCGGGCACAACATCCTCCGGCCAGGGATCGAGCGCCGGATCGTAGCGGTCGATGGCCGGCTTGCCGCCCGCCCGGCGCCAGCGCGCGCGCGCAAGCTCGCCCAGCGCACGCGCCGCGTCCCCATCCACCATGGCTTGCACGTCATGAAAAGGCCCGTGCGGCTTGCCGTCGCTGTCACACCGCAACGCGGCATGATTGGCATGTTCCGGCGTATCCCATCGGCAACGGGTTAGGTCCAGTCCGCCGACGAAAGCCACCCGATCATCCACCACCACCACTTTCTGATGATGCGAAGCGCCGATCGGATGCCGTCCATCCATGCGAAAGGCAAGGCGGCGATGCGTGCGCCACTCCAGCTTGTAGATCGGCAGCCATTCCCGCTCGAGCGCATACAGCATCGCGAAATCCCAGTTCAGCACGTAAGCGTGCAGGCCGGGCTGCGAGGACACCACTGCGTGCAGGAAATCGCCCAGCGGTTCCGGATAGCCGTCATTCGCCCCCTGCGGCACCAGGCGGGTGCGGCTGTCGATGTCCCAGCTCAGGATATAGATGCTGTGGCGGGCCTTGCGCACGGCAGCCCGTACTGCGCGGAAATAGGCGTCGGCATCCACCAGCATGGCATAGCGATGCGCGCGCTCGATGCGCCAGCAATTGCGTCCTGCCTGCAACAATCCGGGCGATACATCGGGCATGTTCAGCGCATCGGTCTGTTCGCGTGACGAAGGGAAATGCGAGCTCATTTTCTTTCGACGCGGCGTAATCCTGATAGTTTCTGCAATCATTGCCGCGCCGTGTTGCGCGTCGATAAACTTTGGCTGGCTCAGCATTTCGCGCGGCTTTTTCCGCTGCAAGCATTTCTTCGGATAAGATCGCATTACAACCATCAACCCACTGCTTGCCGTGCCGCATCGAGGTATCCGAACCGCATGAGTTCCCCGCCGAATTCCGCATCCGCCAAACGCCGCCGCGGGCTGCCCATGTCGCCCCGGACGCGTCTCGGAATCGGTATCCTGGCTTCGCTGCTGGTGCACGGACTGATCCTCTCCATGCAATTCGGGGTCTTGGGCCTCGGACTGCCCGGCCTCGAGTTGCCGTGGAGCGAGCGCCGCGTGCAGGCCGGTCTGAGCGTGCGTCTCACTGATGTGAAGCGCACGCCGGAAGTGCAAAACACCCTTGCATCTTCGCCAAGCTCGCCGCCTGTCGAAAGCCTTCCCCCTGCACCGGAAACATCCGCCGGCGACAAGCACATGCAAGTCCGCATTGCTCCGCCGCCGCGCGTCGCTGACGCCAAACCCGTCACACCAGCCAGGAAAGCCCGCCGCAAGGCACGCACTCCGCCCCGCATCGCGCAAAGCAAGCCGCAACGGCCCAAGCCGGCACCGGACGTCATTGCGTTGAACGAGGCGAAACCGGATTCCCTCGTGCTTCCCGCGCCCGCAGTGGATGAAATCGTTCAACCGGCCGACACGCCGGAAGTGCCTGCCGCGCCGGCGCCGGAGCCGCTTGCGGCAAGCACAGCAAGCACGCCGGACGAGGCACAGGCCGCACAAGCCGCGCAGGAACTGGAAGCGCAACAGCGTGAGGAAGCCGAAGCCAGCCGCCGGCTGGAAGAACAACAGGCGCGCCAGGCAGCCGAGGAAGCCGCGCGCAAAGCTGCGGAGGCGGAGCAAAGACGCGCGCAGGAAGAAGCCGTGCGGCGCGCCGAAGAACTTGAAGCCAGCCGGGTGGAGGAAGCAAGACGGCAGGCGATGGAACTCGAAGCACGTCGCAAGGCGGAGCAAGCCGCGCAGCAGCTCGAAGAAGCACGTCGGCAGGAAGAGGCCCGCGCGATGCAGCAGCAACTGGAAGCACGCCGACAGGCGGAAGAAGCGGCACTGCGCAGGCAAGAGGAACAACGAGTTCAAGAAGAGGCGGCACGCCGCGCCGAGCTTGAAGCAAAAAAGCGGGATGAAGAGCAACGCGCAAGACGCGAAGCGATGGAACGCGAGGCGCGCCTGCAGGCAGAGGAAGCCGCACGTCAACAGGCCGAAGCGCTCGCCCGCCAGAAACAGGCGGAACAAGCCGCCATGCGCCAGCAAGCGGAAGCAGCCGCGGCACAAGCGCGCGAACAGGAACGGCTGGCGGCGGAGAATGCCGCTGCAGCCGCACGCGCTGCCGAAAACGGCAAGAGCTCAGCCGCTGCGACGCTACCGAAAGCCGCTCAGGGCGGCGACCTCGCCAGCCGCGCCCTCGACCAGGCAAGGCGTCCGGCCCCGCTGCACATAGAGCCGCGCGCTCCCGCGCCCGTTGCCGATGCGGCGGAGAATCCGCGCCGTCGTTCGATCTTCGGCGGAGGAAACCTTGATGTCGGCCTGATGATGTACATCGAAAGCTGGCGCCTCAAGATCGAGCGCAACGGCCGCCTCAACTATTCGCAAACCGCGAAAGACAAGGCACGCGGCGATCCGATCGTCACGGTCTCGATCCGCAGCGACGGCAGCGTCGAGGATGTCGTGATCAACCGCTCCAGCGGCCGCCCGGAGCTGGACGCCGCCGTGCGCCGCATCATCAAGCTCAACGAACGCTACGCCGCCTTCCCGCCCAATCTTGCGCGCCAGTACGACGTGATCGACATTCGCCGCGTGTGGAATTTCGACGAGGTGCTGCGGATCCTGGAAGAGGTCCGCTGACAGGCTGTGCTAAAACTATCGCTCAGATGTCGACCGGATCCACTTCCAGCGACCATTTGGCCCGCGTCTTCATCTCGCGCAGCATCGCCAGCCACTCCTTCAGGAAAGCCTGCAGCGCCGGCCGCGACGCCGATTCGATCAGCAATTGCGCACGGTCGACATTTGCCACCCGCGTCATCGTCATCGGGATCGGATCGTTGATGACGATGCCGGGATGCTGCATGCATTCGGCCGCCTGCGTCAGGAAGTCGAGCGCGGTCTGCAATTCCCGCGCCTCGGAACGCAGCAAAGCCTGATACAGGAAGGGCGGCAAACCCGCCTGCTGCCGCTCCTCCAGCAAGCCGCCGGCGAAACGGTCGTAATCGTGCGCCATCACCGCAGCGTACAAGGGATGGTGCGGATAGCGGGTCTGTATCCACACTTCGCTGACGCTGCCGCCCTCCTTCTGCCCGGCACGACCGGCCCGCCCGGCCACCTGCATCAGTTGCGCGAACAGCCGCTCGCTGGCGCGGTAGTCGTGCGAGAACAGCGCGGTATCGGGATTCAGGATGCCGACCAGGGTGAGATTGCGGAAGTCATGGCCCTTGGCCACCATCTGCGTGCCGATCAGGATGTCGACATCGCCGCGATGCACGCTGTCGAAGGCGGCCTGCGCACTGCCCTTGCGCCGCGTGGAATCGGCGTCGATGCGCGTGATGCGCGCCTGCGGAAAGACATTCTGCAGCGCCTCTTCCACCCGCTGCGTGCCGCGCCCGAGCGGCTGCAGATCGACGTTGCCGCAAGTCGGGCAGGACTTGGGAATGCGCTGCTCCAGGCTGCAGTGGTGGCAGCGCAGCCGATGCTCGGGTTTGTGCAGCACCATGAAGGCGGTGCAGCGCGGGCAATTGCTGATCCAGCCGCAGGCATCGCAGGCGAGGACTGGCGCGTAGCCGCGACGGTTCAGGAACAGCAGCGACTGCTCGCCCCGCTCCAGCCGCAGCTTCAGCGCGGTGACGAGGGTCGACGTGATGCCTTCCGCGGGCTTGTCGCGCTCCATGTCGATCAGGCGCACTTTCGGCAGCACCGCGTCCTTCGAAGCACGCTCGCGCAGTTCGAGTTTCTTGTAGCGGCCCGACTGGGCATGATGCCAGGTTTCCAGCGAGGGCGTGGCCGAGCCCAGCACGATAGGAATGCCCAGCTGGCGGGCGCGCCACACCGCGAGGTCGCGCGCCGAATAGCGCAAGCCTTCCTGCTGCTTGTAGGAAGGATCGTGTTCTTCGTCGATGATGATCAGTTTCAGCTGTGGCAGTGAGGCGAGGATCGCCAGCCGCGTGCCGAGAACGATGCGCGCGTGGCCCAGATGCGCGGCCAGCCAGTGGCTCATGCGCTCGCCTTCAGCCAGGCCGCTGTGCAGCGTGGCGACGGCGACTTGCGGAAAACGCGCGCGCACATTGTTCTCGAGTTGCGGCGTGAGATTGATCTCCGGCACCAGGATCAGCACTTGCGCGTTGCTTTGTCGAGCAAGGACTTGCGCGGCCGACTGCAAATAGACTTCGGTCTTGCCGCTGCCGGTCACGCCGTAGAGCAGCGTCGGCGCAAATTCCGTGGCGGCCGCAATCACATCAGCGGCATGCTGTTGTGCGGAATTGAGGGTCGGCGCCGCGCCGGGCTCTGCGTCCGGCGCAGTCTCGGCTTTCGCCAGTTTCTTCAGTGCCCGGTCGAGCGCAGTGGTCTTGGGCACGCGCAGATTCTTGGGCAGGCCGGGTATCGCCACCTCCCCCAGGGGCCGCTGGTAATACTCCGCGGCAAAGCCGCACAAGGCAAGCCAGGCCTGGGACAGCGGCGCGAGCTGCGTCCGCACGGCGATGACATCCTTGAGCTTGTCGTCGGGAACATTGCTCTGCGCGCGCACGGCAACCACCAGGCCGATCACTTCGCGACGGCCGAAGGGAACGAGCACCAGTTGTCCGACCACAGGCAACTCTGCGTCGTCCTGGCCGCGCCAGCGGTAGTCGAAGCAAGTCGCAAGCGGTGTGTCGAGGGCAACCTCCAGAAAACATTGTTTCACGACTTAAAGTGATTCCTGAAAATGAGAGCTAAATACACGTTTCATAAAGGGTTTTTGAGCTATCCACACAAGCTGTGGATAACTTTGTGGACAAGAACCCCTTGACAGCCGGAAATGCCTGATTTCATGCGGGTTTCAATACATTGCCCATTTGAAAAGCAAAAAACTTTCTCTTTTAAATCAATGACTTGAAAAGTCAATATCTGCCTGCGAAAAAATTTTCTTTTAAAAAAGTTATTGCTTTGCACAAGACCTATGGCAACTTGTTAATGTGAATAAGTCGCATGAAGGATTGCCCTCCGGGTTTCCGGGGGCTTACAAATCTCGGCAAATTTCCACCGTTTTTGCAAGAAGCGAACATTCTCTTCCCGCCAATATTTCCAGGTAAAAGTCACTCGGATGACATACGCCTGGACCGGGCAAGTCTTCTAGAAGACCTCATGTAGATTTTGAAAAACCGATCTAAATGCCCGATTCATAAGCGCTTTTTCATCTATCCACAAAGTCTGTGGATAACTTTGTGGACATTCCCCCCTTGACAGGCCTGAAGGGCCTGATTTCATGCGGGTTTCGATGAAATGCTGAATTGAAAAGCAAAATTTTTGCCTTTAAAAATCAATGACTTATAACAGCGCTGCAGTACGGAAAAACAGATCCGGATAAATTACTTTATTGCTGCACAGAACTGTAAGTGTGTGAATAAAGCCGCGAAAAGTCCGACCAAAAATGTCCGGTACGTGATTGCAGTTAACAGAAATTTTTGCTAGCCGGATGCATTGCTTCAATCGCTCGCACGCATCGCGCGGCTCACCTCATGCACGGTCTCCACCAGCACCGTCACCGCTTCCGGCGGCGTGTACTGCGAAATGCC
>NZ_STGI01000020.1 GCF_004804275.1 Herbaspirillum sp. ST 5-3 | reverse complement strand
AAGCTGCAGCAGGAGGCGCGCTTCCCGGAAGCACAGAACATCGTCACGATCGACGGCTTGCGGGTGGAGTATGCGGATGGATTCGGGCTGGCGCGTTCGTCCAATACCACGCCGGTGGTGGTGATGCGCTTCGAGGGCGAATCGGCACAGGCATTGAAGCGCATCCAGGAGGAATTCCGGCGCGCCATCCTTGCCTGCAAGCCCGATGCGGTGCTCGATTTCTGACAGGCGCGTGATGCCGTGCGGTCTTTCCACGGACGAACGGACATTCTCTAACGTATATCAAAACGTCTCCGCGGAAAAGGCCTATTTTCAAAGAGGTTTGAAATCGGCGGTGACGTAACGGAATTCACGACTTTCAGGCGATTTTTTTCACTCGAGGGAAGAAGAAGAAAAATGTTTATCGATACGCGACGAGTTGAACAAGGTACTGCGGTTCAGGCCACTGTCTGCATTATTGGCGCAGGCGTTGCGGGTATCACGCTCGCAATGGAGCTGGACAAGCAGGGGATCGACGTCTGCCTTCTCGAAAGCGGTGGGTTCTCACCGGACGACGGCACGCGCGACCTCTACCGCGGCGAAGATGTGGGCGAATGGCGCTACAACTTTGCCGACGGCAGCCGCAGCCGTTTTCTCGGCGGCAGCAGCAATTGCTGGGGTGGATGGTGCCGTCCGCTGGACCCGTGGGACCTGGAACAGCGGGACTGGATTCCGTACAGCGGCTGGCCATTCAGCCTGGATGAACTGCTGCCTTACTATGACCGCACCCACTCGCTGCTCAAGCTCGGCCCGAACAACTACGACCCGGAATTCTGGGAGCGCTCGATCGGCCGTCCCGACGTGCGGCGACTGCCGCTGGTGACAGGCAAGGTGCGCGATACCATTTCGCAGTTCAGCCCGCCCGCGCGGATGGGCAAGCTCTATCGCGAAACGCTGAAACGCTCGGATCGCATTCGCGTGTTCCTGTATGCGAACGCGACGAATATCGATACGGACAGGTCGGCACACACGGTGACGCGCATCCAGGTTGCCACGCTGACCGGCAAGTACATGGAAGTGTCCGCGAAATACTATATCGTCGCGACCGGCGGCATTGAAAATCCGCGTCTGCTGCTGGCATCGAACAAGGTCTTGCCGTGCGGCCTGGGCAACGGCAACGATCTGGTCGGACGCTTTTTCATGGACCATCCACGGCGCTATGTCGGCAACATCCGCTGGGCCAAGGAATGGTCGCGCAACAAGCTGTCCGATGTGAAGTATCACTACATGAATTCGGCTGTGGCTGCGTTTGGTACACATGTGGCGCATCAGTTTGCCTTGACCGAGGACGTGCTCCGCGAGGAGAAGCTGCTGAACGCACGCGTCTGGTTCTGCTCCACCTTCCCGGGCGAAGGCAGCGAGGGTGCGCAGGCGCTGTTCAGGATCAAGCAGGCGCTGCTTCAGAAAGATCAGGAAGACTGGAGCCTGACCAAGGACATCCTGACCATGTTCGCCCATCCGATCGATACCGTCGGCTACGGCTATACCCGTCTGTTCCAGCCGCGCTGGCTGATCCAGGGCGTGAAGTTCCAGCTCATCGTGGAACCGGAACCGGATCCGAACAGCCGCGTGATGCTGTCGCCGTCGCAGAAGGACCAGCTCGGCATGAACCGCGTTCGCGTGGACTGGCGTCTGGGCAGGAACGTGCAACGCACGATCGACCGGACGCTGGAAATCATGGCCGAAGAAATGCGGCGCACCGGCGTTGCCGAGGTTGAACTCGATCCGCCGATGGAAGGAAAGAAGTGGCCTTCGGACCTGGAAGGAACGTGGCACCACATGGGGACGACGCGCATGCACGATTCGCCCAAGTACGGCGTGGTAGACCGCGACTGCAAGGTGCACGGCATGTCCAATCTGTACGTTGCCGGCAGCTCGGTGTTTCCGACCGCGGGTGCGAACTTCCCGACCATCACGCTGGCGGCGTTGGCCTTCAGGCTGTCCGACCATATCGCTGCGCAGATACGCACATCCACTCTTCACTTGGCGGAAGAAGCGGCCTGACAGACCGCCAAGAGAGAGTTGAAGCTGCGTCGGTATTGATGCAACACCTGTCCGGGCGCCGCACCGGGCAGGTGCTTTTTTTCGGCAACGAGGTCTTGCCGCAGGAGCAGTTCACCCGCGTAGCGGGTGCCACTGCGGCGAGGCTCTGGAACTCTCCAACATGACGACACATAAAACGATTCTGGTTACCGGCGCAGCGGGCTACATCGGCTCGCACACCTGCGTGGAACTCCTCGAGGCCGGCCACTCGGTCGTCGCGCTCGACAACCTGTGCAACAGCTCCATCGAATCGCTCAAGCGGGTCGAGAAAATCACCGGGCATCTCATCCCGTTTTACGACGCCGATGTGCGCGACAGGCTGGCATTGAATGCCTTGCTGAAGACGCATCGCATCGATGCCGCAATCCATTTTGCCGGACTCAAGTCGGTCGGTGAATCGGTCGAGAATCCGCTGGCGTATTTCGAAAACAATGTCACCGGATCGATCACGCTCTTGCAGGCGTTGCGCGATGCCGGCGTCAAGAAATTCTTGTTCAGCTCATCGGCCACCGTCTATGGCGATCCGGAATCGGTGCCGATCAATGAGTCGGCGCGGCTCTCCGTCACCAATCCGTATGGACGTTCCAAGCTGATGGTCGAGCAAGTGCTGGAAGACCTTGAGAAGTCCGACTCCTCGTGGGCTATCGGGGTGCTGCGTTACTTCAATCCTGCCGGCGCGCATCCCAGCGGACTGATCGGCGAAGACCCGCGCGGCATTCCGAATAACCTGATGCCGTATGTCGCGCAAGTCGCGATCGGCAGACGCGAACGCTTGTCCGTGTTCGGCAATGATTACCCGACCCCGGACGGCACCGGCGTGCGCGACTACATCCACGTGGTCGACCTGGCGCGCGGCCATGTGGCGGCGCTGGCCGAACTGTTCCGCTCCGAGCAGGGTTTTACCCTGAACCTCGGCACCGGTCGCGGCTACAGCGTGCTTGAAATGGTGCGTGCGTTTGAAGATGCAAGCGGCCGCTCGATACCTTATCAGATCGTTGATCGTCGCCCGGGAGATGTGGCGGTGTGCTACGCCGATCCGAGTCAGGCTGCGCGGGTGCTCGACTGGCGCGCGAAGAAAGGGCTCGCTGAAATGTGCGCCGATCACTGGCGCTGGCAGAGCATGAATCCCGACGGGTTTCATGAAACGCACTGAACGCGATGACGAGCGCGTGATCATCGCCAGCGCCTCAGGGACAATCCTCATGGATCGATCATGCGAGTAAGAAAACATCTTCATCATGCGGCCTTGCTTGCGGCCTGCCTCGCCATTGTCTTTTCCGCCGCGTGCGACGAGGTGAATGTGAACAGCGACGCACTGGCGGCTATCGTTCCTGTTGCGAAAAAGACGGCGAAGCCGGTCGCCAAGTCGCCATTCGGGCAGGATGCCGCGGACTATGTGCTGACCTTTGCGGAAGAGTTCGATACCTTCGACAGGCAACGCTGGAACGATCACACCTGGTACGAGACGCCCAATCCGACCAGGAACTATCTGGTCGAACACGGCATGCTCAAAATCTGGCCGCAGCGCGATGCGTCCGGCAAGTTCTTCAACCGGACGCTCGACACGGACGGCAAGTTCGAGCAGACCTATGGCTATTTCGAAATCGAGGCGAAGCTCCCGCGCGGGAAGGGGACCTGGCCGGCCTTTTGGCTCTTTGCGCATCCCGACAAACGACGCCCCGAGATCGACATCATGGAAGCTTATCCCGGTGGCGTCGAGCCCTGGGGCATGATCGATGACGCTGGCGTCGCGCGGCCGACTGCCTATGGAATGACCGTGTGGCGCGATGAAGGCATTTCAATCGCAAATCGACAGTTCGACGCAGGCACCGACCTGTCCCTCAAGTTTCACAAGTATGCGGTGAAGTGGGAACCGCACGGACAGACTTTCTACTTCGACGGCAAGAAAGTGCTGGAAGTGGCAGAGCGCATGTCGGACCCGATGTACATCATGGTCGATCTGTGGTTCGGCAGCTCGAGCGGCGAACCCGACGAGACAACGCCGCAGGGAAAATCGAATGCCTTCGAAGTCAGCTACGTGCGGGCCTGGCAGCTCAGGCAGCACGCTCCTCGGCACTGAGAGCTCATCTCGGCAAGCTGCAGACGCTCCTACTGAAATGAGCATTAAGAGCGCCTGTCAAAATGCGTAGCAGCGTTTTGGCAGGCGCTCTTGGTCCTTCTTGCAACATCGCGCGCGCATAACCGAAAGTAGTGCGTCCTCACTCGGCATCGTGCCAAATTTTTCATTCTTCACAGATCGACAAGTTGTAACGGCGAGTTACAAAAATTAAGTTCATTTTTGCAGATTCCCCGCGGAACTATTTCTGATCGGAAATGCTCAGAAGAAATTCTTGCTGAGCCACATCAGTAAATTTCATTCCGAAAAGGGGACCATCTTGTCGAATTTATCTTTCCATCGTTTGTCGGTGTCTGCGCTGTCGTCCGCATGCGCAGCGGTGCTGCTTGCTGCTTGCGGCGGCGGCTCTGGAGACGTTGCAACACAGGACACTTCCGCCAACGCAGACTCGACGCTGCTGGCGACGACGACGTCCAGTTATACCAGCTGGACGCGCTGCGCGGTTGAAGGCGGCACCTGCTCATTTTCCGGAACGCGGAAGGTGCGTTATGGTTTGAGCGGCAAGTACGCCTACAAGTCCGCAACCGGTTCCATCGCCTGCACGAACGAAGTGTTCGGTGATCCGTATCCGGGCGCGGACAAGGTCTGCGATTATGCGACAACGACAACAACCACGGCACCTGCTCCGGCTCCCGCTCCTGCACCTGCGCCCGCACCGGCGCCCGCACCTGCGCCGGCACCGGCTCCCGCACCTGCGCCGGCACCGGCTCCTGCACCGTCAACGACATGGACGCAGTGCGCCACTGAAGGCGGTACATGCTCGTTCTCCGGAACGGCCCAGGTACGTTATGGCTTGGATGGAAAGTACGCAACCAAGACTGCAACGGGTTCCATCGCCTGCACGAACGAAGTGTTCGGCGATCCGTATCCAGGTGCGGACAAGGTCTGCGATTATGCGGCAACGACAACCACCACAGCCCCGGCTCCTGCACCTGCACCTGCACCTGCACCTGCACCCGCACCCGCACCCGCACCTGCACCCGCACCTGCACCCGCACCTGCACCCGCACCGACGACAACCGCTGCCGGACCGTACGGCCAGGATGCAAGTTTGTACACCTCCAGCTTCTCGGAAGAGTTCAACAGCTACAACACCAGCCTGTGGAACGACCATATCTGGTATGAGTCGTCCAACGCGACCAAGAACTACACGGTTGAAAACGGCACACTGAAGATCTGGCCGCAACGTGATGGCAGTGGCAATTTCTTCAATCGCACCATCGACACCGATGGCAAGTTTTATCAGACCTACGGCTACTTCGAAATCGAAGCCAAGCTGCCGCAAGGCAAGGGCACCTGGCCGGCGTTCTGGCTGTTCAACCACGTCGGCACTCGTCGTCCTGAAATGGACGTGATGGAAGCCTACGCAGGCGGTGCTGCACCGTGGGGTTTCAAGGACGCCAACGGCATTGCTCATCCGCAAGCCTACGCACCGACCGTGTGGAAGGGCGATACCGACGGCCAGCTGGTTGGCTCGCGCCAGTATGACACCGGGATGGACCTCTCAGCGGGCTTCCACAAATATGCGGTGAAGTGGGAAGCGAACAAGCAGACCTATTACTTCGATGGCAAGGAAGTGCTGACGCTGAACGTGTCGATGAGTGATCCGATGTACATCATGCTGGACCTGTGGTTCGGTAGCGCATCGGGTACGCCGGACAACTCGACGCCGCAGGGGAAGACCAACTCCTACGAAGTCAATTACGTCCGTGCATGGAAGTTCAAGTAATGCCTAGCCGTCCCCGTCAGCGGGGACGCACACTAGTGTTGCATTGACTTGCAAGGAAGGCCAGCTCACATGCTGGCCTTCTTTTTTGTTCTGCTTTCTCACGCCCTCTCGCGACGGGCTCTGCATGCCGCCTCAGCAAGCCGGCGCAACCGTCGGTATGGCGCTTTCCATGACATTGCGCCGCGCGCCCACGTGCCATGTCGTGCAAAAGAGCCACGGACATTGGCCTTCAATTGTTCGATGTGCGCGCGTGGAGTCACGCTGTTTCAGCAAGACCTTGCCGTTCTGTCCATGCAATCCATCCTGCCGCCGCCCTTCGCTTGCCATCTTCAATCTTGTTGCGTCGGCAAACTTGTTTGCAGGCTGCCAAGGAAAGCCTTGTCAAGGAAATTACAAAGGCCAAAAAAAGCCCGCTTTCTTCATATTTCCCGGAACCATTTTCCGTCGGGCAAGCTCTGAAAGGCACTTGCTAGCGAGAATTATTGGTTATCATCAATCTGAAGAAAGAGGAACTATTTTGCATAAAATCACTTTTCACCGATTCGCGATTTCCGCATTGTGTTGCGCCTCCACAACTGTTCTGCTCGCCTGCGGCGGCGGCGGTGGCGTAGGCGATCCGGCTGCCGATGCATCCACAACGCAGACCCTCGCATCGACTGCACAAGTGCAAGCAGTTGCAAAGGCCAATGCCAATGCTCCTTCCGCTGATGGCGGCGCGGCGGCGACTGACGCAGCCACCGGTACAGCTCCCGCATCATCGACAACAACATCAACATCAACATCAACATCAACATCAACATCAACATCAACATCTACTATTCCTGAGGCTGTTCCAGCCCCCGCGCCTGCCGCCGAAACCAAGACTCCTTTCGGCCAGGATGCAGCTGCCTATTCGCTGTCCTTCTCCGAAGAATTCGACAGCTTCAACAGCAGCCTTTGGAATGATCACATGTGGTATGACTCGTCCAATGCGACCAAGAACTTCGCGGTCGAAGACGGCAAGCTGAAGATCTGGCCGCAACGTGACGGCAATGGCAACTTCTTCAACCGCACGGTCGATACCGACGGCAAGTACTATCAAACCTACGGCTACTTCGAAATCGAAGCCAAGCTGCCGAAGGGCAAGGGCACCTGGCCGGCGTTCTGGCTGTTCAACCATATCGACAGCCGCCGCCCTGAAATGGACGTGATGGAAGCCTACGCAGGCGGTGCGGCACCGTGGGGCTTTACCGATTCCAGCGGCGTCTCGCATCCGCAAGCCTATGCGCCGACCGTATGGAAGGGTGATCAGGAAGGGCAATTGGTTGGCTCGCGTCAGTTCGATACCGGTACGGACCTGTCCGCCGGCTTCCACAAATACGCTGTGAAATGGGAGCCGAACAAGCAGACCTACTACTTCGACGGCAAGGAAGTGCTGACGCTGAACGTGACGATGGGCGATCCGATGTACATCATGCTGGACCTGTGGTTCGGCAGCGCATCCGGTTCTCCGGACAACTCGACACCGCAAGGGAAGACCAACTCCTACGAAGTCAATTACGTCCGCGCATGGAAGTTCAAGTAACGCACAGCGTTCCCGCCAGCGGGGACGCTTGATCAGCGAGGAAGGCCAGCTCATATGCTGGCCTTTTTTTCGTCGCCTGTTTTTCCGGTGCATGTTGCCGGAGCGCGCCGTACACGCCATCGTGATGCGCTCTATCTATGACTATCGTTGTAATACCTCAAAGGACCGCATGAGCGTTGGATGATACTGTGAGATGCAATGCCAGAGGGCCATAGCCGGCCGGCAAGCGCTGCAGCCTGCGCGGCGATTCATGCGTTGAGTCATACGAATGGTTCTGGATGATCAACAATCCGCCGGATGCGGACCGACCATCGCATTGTCTCGTTATCGATCATCACCACGGCGGCAATCATGAGGTATCGCGATCTGACGATTTCCTGCTACGACAATGAGGTGCCGTCATTCGTTGAGCCGGAAATCGAGCGTCTCTACGGCAATATTTTTTCGTCCCTGCGCGGATTCAGGACCTATGGCTGGACCGGAAAGGATACCAGCACGTATGTCGTCCGGAAGAGCGGAAAGATCAGCACGCTGATCCTGTTCGAGCGGCGAAACGGAAAGGCGCGCGTATTGAACGAGGGGATCAGGATCAGCGGCGAGGAACTTGGCCGCTTTGTTGACTACCTCTTCGCCACGGATGAATCGCTCAATGTCATTTCCTTCAAAGCAGTTGAGACCGACATCCGCAAGTCGCGCTTTCCCTTGCAGCGATTTAACCAGCTTGAAGACCTCGCCCTCGCTTTGCCGCCGACGAGGGAAGAATATCTTGCCAGTCTGGGGAAAAACACCCGGCGCAA
Organism: Herbaspirillum sp. ST 5-3; assembly: GCF_004804275.1. Taxonomy (GTDB): domain Bacteria; phylum Pseudomonadota; class Gammaproteobacteria; order Burkholderiales; family Burkholderiaceae_D; genus Noviherbaspirillum. The sequence continues at coordinate 87,826 of NZ_STGI01000020.1, read as the reverse complement.
CATCAAGCGCTACACCGATCGCCTCCTGCGAGCATATCCGTCGTTCCGCTTCGATGTCTGCGAGAGCGAGAAGGTGAATGAAAAGGATATCCACACACTGATCGCATTCAATCGCGCGCGCATGGCAGGCAAGAACGTAGTGTCCACCTACGATGAGGAAGAGACGCGGCAAGTCGTCGATTTGACAAAGTCATGCGGGCTGGTCGGTATTGCCAGGATCGACGGGCAGATATGCGCGGGAGCGGTCAGCTTCAAGGCGGGCAACAACTATTTCCTCAACCTGCTTTCGCACGACCCGCGATACGACGATTATTGGGTCGGCTTTCTCTGCTGCTATCTGACGATGTGTGAATGCATTGCGCGCGGCGGCAGGGAGTTTCACTTTCTTTGGGGGCGGTATGAGTACAAGTACGCGCTCGGCGCCAAGCCGCGCGACCTCGATAACGTGAACGTGTACCGGTCACGATTGCATGTCTTGCTTAACGCGGACTTTGCGTGGAAGGCTGCGCGGGAGGGCTATTTCCGTCGTGCCAAATGCTGGCTCAAGTATGACGACAGTTCCCTTTCGAAACACCTGAGAGAATTCATCGCGGACCTGTTCATCGTGCGGCGATCGCTGTCCGATATGTTCGGCAGCAGGAGGCGGGCCTTGATCCGATCGCCGCAGGAAAACTAAAACGAATCGCCGCCTTGCGCGCTTCCGGGATAAATCCGGGGCGCCGGGTGCAGGGGGATTTTCTGGAAGAGGAGTGCGTTTCTATGTTGCTGCCTGTTGCGAGGCCACCGTGGTCTCCTCAAGGATTCATCACCTGCAGGATAGGGTGAGGAATTCACATCAGTGCCCGACATCCTCGTCTGTCGGCAACTTTTCCATTAATCAACGGAACACGATCACGGATCGACATCACGTCTCCTGAGTGAGATGAATGACGCCGCCGCATTCGGCCATTTTCATGATTTACGTCATCTATCGTTCCGCTGCACACATTACGATTAACCCATGACAAGACTTGCCATTATTACCAACGAGCCGCCGCCATATCGCCTTCCCGTGTTTCAGCGCGTCAGCCGCACGCCGGGCATTACCTTGCAAGTGATATTCTGCGCCAGGCGAGAACCGAACCGTCATTGGGATCTGCCGCCCTTTGAATTCGATCATGTCTTCCTGCGTGATCGGATCAGTACCGTCAACGGGCGCTATATCCACAACAATCCGGATGTCATTCCCGCACTCAGGCGTTTCGCCCCCGACCTGGTGGTGATCGACGGCTTGAACCCGACCCAGCTCTATGCTTTCTGCTATGCGTGGATCAAGGGCATACCGCGCATTCCGCTCACCGACGGCACCTTTGTGTCCGAGCAAAAGCTGAGCAAGGTTCACAAGCTGATCCGTAGCATCGTGTACTCGCGCTCGTCGGCTTACCTGTCCGCGAGCCTGGGTGGCCGCACTCTTTATGAGAGTTACGGCGTCGCGCCCGAGCGCTGCTTTCGCTCGTATCTCTGCACGGACAACGATGCTTTCATGCAAGCCGGCGAACCAACAGAGAAGAAATATGATCTGATTTTCTGCAGCCGCATCGTCGCAGAAAAAGGCCCGCTGTTTGCGCTTCGTGTCGGAAGAGAAACCGCCAGGCGGCTGGGGCGGAAGGTCAACATGCTGTTTGTCGGTTCCGGCGACGAAGAAGAACGGCTGAGAGCCGCGGCGGCGCAGCAGACCGATCTGGTGGAGAGCGATTTCCATGGATTCGCCAAGCAGAAGGAATTGCCCTCCTTGTACCGCTCGGCACGCATCTTCCTGTTCCCCACGCATGATGATGTATGGGGCGTGGTTGCCAACGAGGCTTGTGCTGCCGGCTTGCCTGTCATTGTCTCGCCCTATGCAGGCGTGGCAGGAGAATTGGTAGTCAATGGCGAAAACGGCTTCGTATGCGACCTGGATGCCGACTTGTGGGCGGACCGCGCAGCGCTACTGCTGACGCAGCCGGAACTCCTCGAAAAATATTCCCGGCGCAGCCTGGACCTGGTGCGTGAATATTCCTTCGACAATGCCGCAGCCGGCCTGGTTGACGCTTGCCGGTTCGCCATGGCCGCAGCCGAGAGCAGCAAGGCACGGCGTCTGGTGTAAGGCGGGTGTGTCGGCATGTCATTCACTTCTTTTACTTTATCCTTGTCCTATGAATGGTTTCGGCAGCAAGCCATGGAAATAATCCGGAGTTGACGATGGGACCTCTGTTTACCTGCTCCATTGACGATGGTCATCCATCTGACCTGAAAACGGCCGAGATGCTGCATAAGCACGGTTTGAGCGGCACGTTTTACATTCCGATCAGGAATTGCGAAGGAGATGCCGTCCTGACCGACGCGCAGATCCGGGATCTCGGACGTCTGTTCGAAATCGGTTCGCACACCTACGATCATCGTTACCTGAAAAAAGTCGACATCTGGCAGGCATACCATCAGATCAACGACGGCAAGAGGAAGCTGGAAGACGTGCTTGGTGCGCCGGTCAACGGATTCTGCTATCCGGGGGGACGCTACTGTCCGCGCGACGTTGAACTGGTCAAGGCCTGCGGCTTCACCTACGCAAGGACAACGATGAACCTCTGTTTCGGCCCCGGTAACAAACCCTATGAAATGCCGACCACCATTCAGTTCTACCCGCATGACAGAGCGGTCTATATGCGCAACTTCCTCGGCTCGGGCAATTGGTACAACCGGATTGACGGACTGCTGCTGGCCATGCAGCATGAAAACTGGATTCGCCGGCTCTACGCAATGTTCGACTATGCGTGCAGGAACAACGGCACCTTCCATCTATGGGGACACTCGAAGCAGATCGACCAGTTGAACGCGTGGCATGAGCTGGACGTCTTCTTCAAGCATGTTGCCTCCAGAATCGCGTCGCCCCGCCGGCTGAGCAACGAACAACTTGCTGCCCGCTCCACATGGGTGCCGGAATCCGGCATCGCGCATTCCATCTGAAGCCATCCGGCTTCACACGCAGACACCTCCATAACCGGATATTGAGTCCTGCCACCGGCGGACGCGTGGCCGCACGACCCATGTCGTGCGGCCCGCTGCTGCCACTCTGACACGAACCTGTGCGCTCGTGACGTTTTGACTATTGGGAGATCTCGCCGGACGTTTTGCCAGCCACGGGCGTGGCGGCGGCGCGCAGGACGCGCGAGTTGACGAAGGGATTCCCCTGGAGAACGATATATCGCTCGCCGAGCAATGCCGCGGCCTTGGCGTTGATATGATTGCCGTCCTTGTAGAGCGCGATGTTCTGCATATAGGTCTTGCATTCCGTCTTGTCGCACATGACACGCTTGGGATCGATGACCAGCACTTGCGGATTCGCCGCCTTGACCTTGTCGATGATCTCATCCGGCGATGCCTGGCTCTGTGCGACAAAGCGGTAGGGAATATTGCAGTTGCGGTTTGGCGTTATCCAGCCGCGCTTGCGATAAAGAATGCAACGCGACAGGTCGGGTTCATAGAAGGGATTGTCCTTGAACAGGACAGGCGTGGCTCCCATTCTCATGATCCTGTCGACGAGCTGCGGAATTTTCTGGTCGAAGTGACGGCCCGGCTCAGACCAGAAGCCGGCGACGACCACGTACTTGAAGTTGCCTGCCAGCGCGAGCAGGTCCTCGTTGCGCTTCTGGCAGGTCGATGCCTCCTCGGCGGCCTTCACCCCTGACGGCGGAAGATCGGTGGGGAAGCAGCCGCCCTGTACATGGAACACCGCCTTGAGTCCGGCGTCCTTCGCCAGTTGCTCAACGAAAGGCTTGAAGTGATTCGCATGCGAGTCGCCGATCAGCAGAATGTCCGCCTTTTTCCGATTCATGTCGCCAAACGCGCAGTGCTCCACTAAGTGCGCCATCGTGACCTTCTGATAATCCTCCGCACGGATCGAGCAGGCTCGCGCCAGATCCCGCTCGAAGGAGTAGCTGGAGATGAGATCCCGCATCTCGCTGGAGAAACGATTCGGCGCGCCTTCCGTCACATAGGAATACAGGCCGACCGTCATGAAGGCCGCGGCAGGTACGAGATAGAGCTGCAGAAAGGCTTTCCGGAAGCGAATCGTCTTGTTGCGCCGGATGGGACTTTCCACGCATTGCCAGGTCAGGTAAGCCAGCGCGAAAGCGAGCGCAATGGCGGCAGCGATCACCGGCACGCTGAAATCGATCTTGCGATAGCGCAGGAAGGAGAAAATCGGCCAGTGCCACAGATAGAGGGAATAGGAAATCAGGCCGACAAAGACAAAGGGGCGGCTGGCGAGGATTGGCTTGATCACGTTATCCGCGCTGCCGGCATAGATCACCAGCGCCGCACCAATGCAGGGGTAGAGCGAATTGACGCCGGGGAATGGCGTCTCCTGGTCGATCAGGAAAAGAGAACCGAGCATGAGTGCCATGCCGACGGTCGCCAGCACGTTTGGCACGACACCCTGCCGGACGGGAACCCGCTGCGCCAGGAAGAAGGCGAGTGCGCCGATGATCAGTTCATGTGCGCGCGAGGTGAGCAGGAAGTAGGACTTGATTTCGCCTGTCTTCAACTGGGAGATCGCGACAAACAGGAGGCCGAGCAAAAGCAGCGCAGAGACGATATGCCGCCTGGAGTAGCGGAACAGGAAGATCAGCAGGATAGGAAAGACAAAATAGAACTGCTCTTCGACGGACAGCGACCATGTATGCAGTAGCGGAAATTCCTCTGTGCGCTGTCCGAAATATCCCCAGCTCAGCATGGAGAAGAAGACATTCGACAGGAAGGCCCACGACGCCGCCAGCGACGTGGTGTAGAAGATGTAATCGTTGGGAATGAGCAGGTAGGTGGACACGGCCAGCGTGGCCAGCGCGACGACGATGTACGCCGGGAAGATGCGCTTGATGCGCCGTGTGTAGAACTCGGTGAAAGAAAAGTTGCCGGACTCGATGCCGTTCGCAATGAGCCCGGTGATGAGATAGCCGGAAATCACGAAGAAGATGTCCACGCCAATGAAACCGCCGGGAACGATGCGTGAGCTGGCGTGGAAGGCGACAACGGCAAGTACGGCAATCGCGCGCAGGCCGTCGATATCGGGCCGATAGGAATGTGTTGGGATCGCTGAGTTCAATGTCATTGGCAGATGGTTGGATAGTCAGAAGTTTTAACGCGGCACGAGCAGAAGTCTGCTTGCCGATTCCTGAACAGAGAGGCCGATATGCGACTGGCGCACGGCCAGAATTCCATGCAGGGCCGGGCCGGCGCCTGCCTGATTCGCAATAGATCTCGTTATCGCCACTATTCGTACAACCGGGATGCGACGAAGTGTCTATGATTCCATTTCTGGCTGTTACATGATTGATGTGGCGTAAGCGCTTGATTTGATCGCACGCAATTCAGATGGGCTGGAGAAATGCTTGTCAAGACGCTGAACGCGTTGCGACAGCAGGTGCCCTGGACGGGGCCTGCGGGAAATTTTCATCATTGGACATGCAGGGATTATGCGTCGCTCAGCGGAAGTTTTGCGATGACGATCTGGCGCAGGAATCCGAGCACGAACAAGGTGTTCGTCACCAGATAGCGCTTGAACAGTCGGCGCGGCTCGGAGCCGAGTCGATACAGCCATTCCAGCCCGTTGCGCTGCCACCACAAAGGTGCGCGCTTGATGACCCCGGCGTGATAGTCAAAGGCGGCGCCGACACCGATCATGACCGCATTGATGCGGCCGCGATGGTCGGCCATCCATTTTTCCTGCTTCGGACAGCCGAGGCCGACGAAGACGACATTCGCTTCCGAGCTGTTGATCTCCTCGATCGTCTGTTCATCCTCTTGCAGCGACAGAGGACGGAAGGGCGGCGAAGACATGCCGGCGATGCGCAACAGCGGGAACTTCTTGGCGAGCGCAATGCGCAGTTTCGCCAGGGTTGCATCGGTGCTGCCGTAGAAGTACACCTTCTGATCCAGGCGTTCTGCTTCGGCGAGGTATTTCATCATCAGGTCGGGACCGTTGATCCTTTCCTGCGAGGGATGGCCCAGGCGACGCAGTGCCCAGGCGATCGGTGCGCCGTCCGGCGTTGCCATGTCCGCGTTGTTGACCGCAATCTTGAATTCGACGTCGCGCGTCGTGGTCACCACCGAATGCACATTGCAGATACAGACATAGCGCGACTCCCGCGCCGCACCCCATTGCGTGATGCGCGCAAGCGCATCGTCCCACGACAGTGCGTCGATGAATGCTTCGAGCACGGCCTGGCCATCACGCGGCGCGGCGTTCTCTGTGTCCTGTAGAAATAGCATCTTCATATATGTCCATGAGCATTTCGTAATTGCGATCCGGCGTGTACTGCGCGTCATACTCGGCGCGCGCCGCATGGCCCATGCGCGCCATCTGTTCCGGGTGTTCGTTTGCCCAGTCAATCTTCGCGGCCAGATCGGCCGGATCGGCAGGATTGAAAAGCAGTCCGGTCACGCCGTCGTGCACCATATCGGCAAGAGCGCCCAGGCGGCTTGCGATCACCGGAAGGCCGCAGGCAAACGCCTCGACGATGGTGCGTGGCGAGTTCTCATAACAGATGCTCGGGAGTACCATGAAGCGCGCCTTGCCCATACGGTCCATGATGTCGCTCAGCGGCCGCACGCCGAGATAGCGTTCGCCAAAGGCGTCTTTCACTGCCGCTTCCATCGGGCCGCCGCCGATGACTTCGACTTGTGCTTCGCGTGTGAGCGGCATGGCTGCCGTCAGCACGCCAATGCCTTTCTCCGCCGAGAGTCGTCCGACATACAGGCCGCCGCTACGGCGGTCCCGGACCGGCGATACGGTCGCATGCACGAAGTTCGGCTTGATCCTGAATCGTTCAGCCGGCAAGCCGCCTTCGATGTATTTGTCGCGCGCAAACCGGTTGAGCGCGATGTACCGCGTCACGCGTTCCCGATAAGTTCCGATCATGCGGTGGGTAGCCAGCATGGCGGTAATTACAGCCGATTGCGCTGCCGAATCGCGATAGCATTTTCTGGCGACCGAGCGCCACGGCAGTTTTCCGATGCAGTCTTCGCAGATCTTCCCGTCGCGCAGGAATATCGCTTGCGGACAGAGCAGGCGGAAGTTGTGCAAGGTTTGCACGACCGGCACGCGCCTCTTTGCCGCGGCCCAGTACAAGGATGGCGAAATAAGGGGAAAGGTGTTGTGTACGTGGATGACGTCAGGTGCAAAACGGTCGCACAAGCTGTCGATCTCATCGGCGGAGCGCTGCGACCAGATCGCCGACACGGCCGCTGCCGAGCGAGACATCTCCTTCAGTGCATCATTGTGCCGGGCGTAGACCTCGACCTCGTGCCCGAACTGGCGCAGCAATGCGATCTCGGCGTCGACGACAACGTCTTCTCCGCCTCGATGTTGATATGCATTGTGTGCGATAAGTATCTTCATGGTTTATGCATGCCGCGCAAATTGCGTCGGCTGTTCGCCTCGACCGTTCAGCGGAATTCCTTGCCTGCGTTCCCGCGTTTTTCGGAATTTTTCTCTTCGATGGCGTAGCTGCAGGCGTCGACAATGCCGGCAGCAGCGTGGTCGAAGGTATAGTTGCTGACCAACGCCACGCTTCGCTTTGCGAGACGCCGGTAAAGTACCTCGTCGGTTAGCAATGCTGCTACACGCTCCGCCCACAGTGAGACATCCAGCTTGCAGATGAAGCCATTTTCCGCTTCAACCACGAGCTCGCCGGCGACTCCCGCGTGCGGCGATACGATCGTGGGCAGACCGGCCGCACAGGCTTCATTGGCGACCACGCCCCACACGTCGCGGGCTGTCGGAAACAGGAAGATGCGCGCTGATCCATAGAGGGTGGGCAATTCATCCTGCGATGCATGACCATGAAATTCCGCCTCGATCAGAGGCGACATGTGTGCGGCTTCTTCCTTCACCTGTTCTTCCTGCTCGCCGGTGCCGATGAAAAGGATGCTGATTTTGCGATTGAGCAGTCGCGCGGCGCCTTCTGCAACCGCAAGCGCGAACAAGGGGTTTTTTTCCTGCACCATCCGCCCGCAGAAAACCAGATCGTGTTGTTTCTCTTCATGGTCGACCTGCCGTGCATAAAAATCATTGTCGATGCACAGGCACGACTGGAAGCAACGATTGGCGGGAACGCCATAGCTCTGGTACAAGCGTATTCCGCCATGGCTGGCGGCGATGAAAGCCTGCGAGCGGGAATAGACCATGCGGCGTATCAGCCTGTGCGGCCCGCTCAACGATCTCTCGGAGATCTCGGTACCGTCCGTCATCGGAACATGCGGGATGCCTTTTGCCAGCGCGTAGCCGAATGCATAGAGGAATGTCGGATTGAAACCGGTGGTGATGATGACATCCGGAGCAAGCCGTCTTAACGCACCGAACACATCGGGATTGTTGTGGATGAAGTTCGAGCCGCGCGTGAGAAAACGTTCCCTGAGAAAGACATGATTGAATCGGAGCGGTGGCAGCTCCCACTGCCGGTTGGGCTCGCGCGCGCTGCAAAAGACCGCGCGCAGGTCGACCCCCGGCATGCTCCCGATCTTCTCGTAGATCGGGATTCGAAATGGCGGCGGGTGATTGGTGATCAGCGCAATCCGTACCGATGACGCTTCACACATCGGTCCCGATTGATGCGGCGATTCAATTGCGGAGGCAAGGCGTCTCACCTTGCTTTTCGATTCATCCATCCTGGAATACTCGATTGGTTTCGACATGGCAGAAACTTCCCCTGCGAAACGGCCCTCCGCTATGCTCGGCAAACGAGGTGATATCAGCGTTTTCATCCGGTATGTGCTTTTATTGTTGTGCCGACTATGCGGCGTCGATGTGCTGCTCTCTGAATTTTGATCGCGACCCGTGCACGCGTTCCGCTTTAGATCAAAGCAGATGAATTTCTCCGGGGTTTCTTTTGTAACATAGTGTGTACATTCCCCAGCAACCCTTTGGCACCGCGGGCCGTGCCCGGGCGCTGCCCGGATTGCCCGTCTCCGGATGCAAGCCGGTATCGATGACGCGTTTACGACTTGGTGCGCCGCCAGCCGAGCATGCCGTCGAGCCGTCCCAGGGTCGTTGCAAAACCGAGCGCAAGTTCCGCGCCGAACGATCCTTTCATCAGGGGGCGCAGCAGCGGCGCCGCCAGGCCGCGCGCAATCACCCATGCCGGCAGGCGATGTTTGGCGTACAAAGCGCCGGTGCCGCGCGCGCGGTGCCGCACAGCGAGGCGGGCCTGCCTGGTCGCCTGCGGTTTTTCCGGATTGATTGCATGATGCACTTCTGCCAGCGGCTCGTACGCGAACTGCGCGCCGGCACGCAATGCTCTCAGGACAAAGTCTGTTTCCTCGCCCGCGCCAAACCATTGGCCGACGCCGAGTCGGGCGTCGAAGCCGCCGATTTCCTTGAACAAGGCGCGATGGCAAAACATGGTGATGGAACTGACGGGGATATCGCGGAAAGCGCGGGACCGCTCCCATGACAAGGAGGCGGCGGACAAGGGTTGTTCGTCCTGCTCGACCCAGCGCACGATCAGGCCGGTCGGCTTGTCCGGGCGATTGAAGCGCAGCGCCAGGCGTTCGAGGAGACGGGCGTCGTACCAGCAGTCGTCGTCGGGGAAGCCCAGCCACTTTCCCTTGGCGGCGTCAATGCCGGCATTGCGGGCCGCGGCGAGATTGGCCGGATGATGCTTCAGGTGCTTGACTGCGATGCCCAGATAACGAGCGCGCTCCAGATGCGAAAGCAAGCGGTCATCGTCGTTCTGGTCGACAACCACCACTTCGAAATTGCTATAGGTTTGTCCCGCCAGCGATTCGAACAGGCGGCCGAGCTCATCGGTTCTTCCGACGGTTGCCAGGATCAGCGAAATATCAGGCCGTCTCATGCGTGCCCCTTCGCCTGCATGATGCGACGGCGCCGCACGAAGTAGCGCGCATAATGCGCCAGCCGCTCGATCGGGTTGTTGCTGGCATAGGTCAGCCGCACGCGGAAATCCTCCGCCATGGCGGCGAGGCGAGTGCGTGAAGATGTGGACAGACTGCCTTCGTGTTCGCGGAAAGCGGTAAGCGCATCATCAAGCTGCACCGGTTCGCTCAGCGTGGCCAGTTTCAGCCAGAGGTCGTAGTCCATCGCGTACTTCAGGTTGGTGTTGAAACCGCCGGCACGCAGCATCAATTCGCGCCGCACGAAGGTCGCCGGATGCGGCACGAAATTGCCGCGCAGGAGATTGTTGTAGCTGAAGCGCGGCGCAACATAATTGTCGGGGCGCAGCTCATGTCCGATCAATGCCATGGTGCGGCCGAACAGCCAGCCGCGTCCGCTTTCTTCCAGGTGGCGCGCGACCGTCGACAGAACATCCGGACGCAGATAGTAGTCGTCCGAATGCAGATAGGCGATCACATCGCCGGTGGCGACTCGCAGTCCTTCATTCATGGCACGGCTGACGCCGCCGCGCACGTTTTCCAGAAGCTTGTAGGGACGGTGCAGTGCATGAATCTGCTCGAGCGTGCCATCCTTCGATCCGCCGTCGACAAAGATGTATTCAATGTGCGGATGATCCTGCGCAAGCACTGATGCAATCGATTCACGCAAGTACTGCGCGCTGTTCCAGGTGCAGGTAATGACGGAAAAAGTAAGTGCCATGAACTAACCCATTAACAAGTGGAATGGCCCGGAGGAGCCTGGTAAATCTGCAATAACTTTTGCGCCGCATCGTCGGCGCTGCCCAATCCTTCTGGCGCGAAACCATAGCTGGTACGCGGCTTGAAGCTGATCAGATCGTTCACGAGCGATGACATGTCCGGATGCAATCGCAACTGCCCCGGCTCCGCCTGATAGGCCGCAAGTTCCGGCGTGCCTCCTCGATGCAATGCAAAGGTCGGCTTGCCTAGGAAAAGCCCTTCCAGCACGGTCGTCGCACATGACTCCTCGCAGATCGAGGGCACCACCACGGCGCTCGATGCGGCAGCCAGCTTCAAGGTCTTGTCCTGCGTACACCAACCGAGAAACTGGACCTGGTTGCTTTCAAAGTGTCTACGCAGGCGTGCTTCATCCCCGCCGTCGCCGACCACCGTGACGCGCATGTGGGAGGGGAGGCGTGGGATGAGCGTTTGCAGGAAATGCTCGACGCCTTTCGCCGGGTAGAGCTTGCCTGCGATGAACACATGGAATTCGTTCGAAGGGGGAAGCATTGTGGCCGCTTCGCGGATGTCCTCCAGCAGCGCGCGATCCACGAAGTTGTGCACGGTGGCTCCCCACGGACCGGGGCCGAGGGTACGGGTGAGATTGCGCGCCAGCAGTTGCGACACGAATACCGTCTTGTGCCTGCGGAAGCTCGCTGCCACTTCACCACGAAACTTTCGCACCGCGATCGCCGACACCTCGCGCTGCACGACATTCGGCTTCTCACGCAGGCATCCCGCGCAATCCTCCGGATTCGCGGACGTGCAGATCTCGCCGTTCTTGAAGCGCGTATGCCGAAAACAATCGCTGCCCTGGTCATGACGGGTCTGGACAAAGTTAAGATCCGCAGGCACGAACAGCGCAACATTCGGGAGGTGGCCGTGGTAGTGCACCACGTCATAGTTCGGCGCGTGGCGCATGATGATGGATGCGAATCGCCTGGCCAGCGCGGTCCGCTTCGGGGGCATGTACATGCCGAGGCTGATTTCCTTCCACCCGGCGTGATAACCGTTGAGCTCGCCGAAAAAGCGGCCGCCGAACTGGCCTTCCTCGCCGCACACTGTGATCGGATGTTCGTCATTGCCGAGAATATCGACCGCATGGCCGGCGCGCACCAGCGCACGCGCGAGATTCAGAGCATGCTTGGCAAGGCCACCCATGCTGGGATACGGAATGTCTTCGCTGACGAGTAGAATGCGCATCAATACAATCCTCAAGAACGAAGCCGTCGGGCAAAGGCCATCATGGCGGCACGTTCATCCACATCGACGATCAGGAACAGGCCGGCCAGGGTCAGCGTCAGCAAGGCGGCCGAGACGATCGCCACGGTTCCGACCAGTCCGGCCGGCATCAACCACTTCACGGGCAGCAGCGCGCAGATGATCAGTGCGCCGACCGCAAGACTGCGACCGAAACCGGTACGCAGGGTTTCCGTGAACGTAATCGGCACCGTGCGGCCGTGCACGAAGAGCAGGAAGCCGATGCCAAGCGCCGCCGACGACAACAGATGCCCGGTTGCGGCGCCGACAATGCCGCCCATGGTTGTCCCGAGGTAGACCATCGCCACGCCGAAGACGCCATTGGCGAGTGCGAATCTCCCGCTGATGCGGGGATGACCAAGTGCGTCATTGACCAGCGAGGGGATGTTGGTGAGCGAATCGACCAGCAGCGCGAGGGTCATGAGTACCAGTACCGGATAGCCCTTCAGCACGAACTCTTCGCCGACCCAGCGGCGCAGGAACTCGTCGCCGGCCAGCACGATCACGCCGAGCGCGGCAAGGTTGATATAGGTGACATAACGCATCACGCCCAGATAGACCGGACGCAGTTCGTTGATGCGGCCGGCCCCGGCGAGTGCCGACGCACGCGGATAGATCACGCTGGAGAGGCGATAGGTCAGGCCGAGTATGCGGCCGGCCAGCGTAACCGGCACGGTGTAGAAGGTGAGGGCGACCGGCCCCGCGATTGCGCCGACGATCAGCTTGTCGGCATGCTGATGCAGGGTCGATGCGATCTTGCTCAGGTACGCATAGGCGCTGAACGACGTGAGCGAAGCGCGCACTTCCTTGCGCGGCCAGCATGGCGCGAGGCCGAGATCGAATCCGCGGATCAGCCACACGAGGTACAGCACATTCACGGCCGAGACAGCGACGCGCGCCGCGATCACTCCGGCGATGCCGGCGCCCGCAAGCGCCGCGGCAACCGAGGCAAGATTCACGACGATGCCGAAGAAGGCCTCGCTCTGCGCAGAACGGTCATACCGCTGCAGCGATTGCGGCACGACCAGCAGATAGTTTTGCGCCTGCGACAAGGCGAAACCGAGTGCACCGATCTGGAAAGCCTGCACCGTTGCGTCATGCATCGCCGGCGTGACTTCAAAGAAGCGGTTGACCAGTGCATGCGCCCCGAAAAAGACGGCTGTTGCGCCGAGCATCCCCAGCAGGCCATAAAACATGATGCCAAACCAGAAGGTCTCGGCAAAACGCTGGCGGTCGTCCGCCGCATGATGCTCGGACAAATACTTGATCGCACCGGCGCTCAGGTTGACGTCGAGTACGCCGAAGTAGCCGATCACCGAGCCGATCAGCGTGACGATACCGAATCCTTCGGTGCCGAGGGCATGAATCAGGAGAGGCACGGTCGCAAGGGCGACCACCATCGGGATCGCCGAACCGGTCAGATTCCAAAGAGAGTTACGCAGCAGCATATTGGGATTCTTGGTGGAGGTATCGACGGACCTGGTAGTTCTGCATGCCGACCGCCACGAATGGCAGCGCCAGAGAAAAGCCGAGCATCATCATGCTGCGGAATTCAATGATCGGCGTGCCGATCAGCAGGGTAGGGATCCAGAACAGAAAACCCGCAAAGCCGGCATCCGCGATCAGCCGCTCCTTGCCGGCGAGATAGCTTCGATGCTTGCGGTAAAAGGAAACATAGGCGCCGAGGATGCAGATAAACAGTGCCAGGCCGACAAATCCGGTCTTCAGCAGCACATGTCCGAATCCGCTATGGACGAAGCTGAAATCATTGCCGTGGTAGGACAGTGCGTCCTTGTCGCCGACGAAGGTGCCCCAGGTGCCCCGGCCGAACAACCAGTTTCCATCCATGCTTTGCGCCGCCGCATACAGTTCGTAGAACCGGTTTTCCTTGATGCCGCCGCGATCCGGTGCAATGTCGTAGATCAGCGATTCAAGAATGCCGCCCGTGGTGTTGAACTGCAGCCGCTGCTGGAAGAAAACGGACGCGACCACCACGAGCGCGGAAGCGCCGAGCAAGGCAAACACCATCTTTCTCCTCCCCGGCAACTGCAGGAACAGGAAGCCGAACATCAGCGCAAGACCGATCAGCGAGGAGCGGCGGAAGGACAAGGCCACAGCGGCAATCTCCAGTCCGATGAACAACAGGATCAGCAGTCGGGTATACCAGCGCATCCTGAACTGCGGTGTAGTCAATAGCCATGCCGCGCAGAACGCTGCCAGGGATGCCACGAAGTTGTCGTTGATATCGAAGAAAAAGATCTTGATGTCGAGGCCCTCGAAGTTGCGGTAAGGATTGGCACTGTCGCCGTCGAACAGAAAATAGCGGACGGCGCCGAAGGCCGCCCGGATACCGGCCAACGCGAGAACGGTGACCAGCAGTCGCGTCGAATCCTTGTCCTTGTCGAGCGCCATGATCACGACATACATGAATATCAGCATGTTCAGGATATTGAACACGCCGTTGTATCCGAGGATGACGTTGAGGTCGATGCCCAGCATGAGTCCCATGACGACATGGGAAAGCAGCAGAAAAATGAATGCGACGAAGTATTTCGAAATCGATGGCGCCAGCTGCGGCCCGTGGCGGATGGCCATGCGCTTGATCAGCGCCGCGACGCCCGAAATCAGCAGAATCAGGTTCAGCAGGGAGAAATAAAACATCCCCGCGCCGCGCGAATAAATGGTCGCCTCCTGTTCAATCTGGCCCCAGGTTGAATCGGAAAACATGAACAGAACGCCTAATAAACCGAACACGATCAGCTTCGGCGCCTTGATGAATATCCCGGCAACAATGGGGATGACGAATAGCGCGGCAAGGAGATTGATAAGAATCTGGCCTGTTGTCAGTGCTGGTGTCATGGCTGTGTTCAGTGGGTTGAACGAAAGTCCAATCGGACGTACTCACGATCGGGTCAACGCGGATGCCGTCGGCACGCAGGGAGCGGATGCTCCGTCGACGATGGCCGGCGGACAAGCAACAGTGCGGGTTTAGATAGCTGCTGATCGCGAACCGGCGGCACGCTTCATTTGCTGCTCATCATGTGCACCAAGCACGGCCCGACGATCGCTGTTTCCTCTGTGCCGCCGCGATGGCCTCGGCATGCCGGGCACGACTCTTCCTGGTACGCAAGCTTCATCTCGATGGCCTGTTCGTGTTCCATTTATCTGGTTCGGCGAATGCGCAAGCATTTTTCATTCCCTGCTCGCGCACTCCGGTTTCCATAGTCGATTCAAGCTGTTTCCGAGCAATTACTGCTGTTGCTGCTCGGCCTTAAAGCATTCATAGGTCTCCTTGATGCCTTCACCCAGGCGCATGCCGGGCCGCCATCCCAGAGCCGTCAGTTTTGCCGTGTTCATCAGCTTGCGCGGTGTGCCGTCCGGCTTGCTGGAGTCGAACTCGATCGCACCATTGAAGCCCACGACTTTCCTTATGATCTCGGCAACTTCACGTATTGTGACGTCCTCGCCTGTCCCTACATTGATATGGGACAACATAGGTGTCGTATGCTTCTCATAGGTATTACGATCGAGATCCATGATGTGTACGCAGGCATCCGCCATGTCATCGACATACAGAAATTCGCGACGCGGCGTACCTGTTCCCCAGATCACCACTTTGTCTGCGCCGCTCATCTTTGCCTCGTGGAAACGGCGAATCAGCGCGGGAATCACATGGCTGTTTTCCGGGTGATAGTTGTCGCCCGGCCCGTACAGATTCGTCGGCATCACGCTGCGGAAATCCGTGCCGTACTGGCGGTTGTAACTTTCGCACATCTTGATGCCGGCAATCTTCGCGATGGCGTAGGGTTCGTTGGTCGGCTCCAGCGATCCCGACATCAGGTACTCTTCCCTGATGGGTTGTTCGGCCAGGCGCGGATAGATGCAGGACGATCCCAGGAACAGGAGCCGTTTGATACCGCTGCGCCATGCTTCATGAACGACATTCGATTGAACCATCAGGTTGTCGTAAATGAACTCGGCCGGGTAGGTGTTGTTGGCATGGATGCCGCCGACGCGCGCCGCCGCCAGATATACCTCGTCGATTTGTTCCGATTCGAAGAATGCGCGGACCTGCGCCTGGTCGGTCAACTCCAGCTCGGCATGCGAGCGCGTGACGATGTTGTTGTAGTCCCGCTTTCGCAGTGCGCGCACGATCGCCGAGCCGACCAGGCCGCGATGTCCGGCGACGTAAATCCGTTTGTTCAGGTTGGGTTTCATTATTCACTTCCTCTCGATGGGTTGCGGGCCAGCCCGATCGCGAATCGTCCGATGCCCGGATTGGAGATGCACGGGGCGAGGCACGCCCCGGCGTTCACTCCTGGTACGTGTATGGCGCGTTGTCCGTCTGCGCGAGCAACTGGTCCTTGCCTGCGGAATCCAGATCCGCGCGCACCATCTCCCTGACCAGCTGTTCGAACGACACGCTGGGTTGCCAACCGAGTTTGTCGCGTGCCTTGCCGGGATCGCCCAGCATGCGCTCCACTTCGGTCGGCCGGAAATAGCGTGCGTCCACGCGCACGATGACCTGTCCTGCCTTGACGCCCGGATGCGGACCCGGATCAACGACGGTGGCGGTCTCGTCGATGCCGTGCCCGTCCCAGCGCAGCGTCATGCCCAGTTCGGCAGCAGCAGCGGTCACGAACTCGCGCACGCTGTGCTGAATGCCGGTCGCAATGACAAAGTCCTCCGGGGACTCCAGCTGCAGCATCCTCCATTGCATTTCCACGTAATCGCGCGCATGGCCCCAGTCGCGCTGCGCATCGAGATTGCCGAGATAGATGCAGTCCTGCAGATTCAGTGCGATGCGTGCCAGGCCGCGCGTGATCTTGCGCGTGACGAAGGTCTCGCCGCGCAAGGGGGATTCATGGTTGAAGAGAATGCCGTTGCAGGCATACATGCCGTAGGCCTCGCGATAATTCACCGTGATCCAGTAGGCATACAGTTTTGCGATCGCGTAGGGACTGCGCGGACGGAAAGGTGTCGTCTCCCGTTGCGGAGATTCCGAGGCATCTCCGTACATTTCAGAGGTCGATGCCTGGTAGAAGCGCGTCTTCTTTTCAAGGCCGAGCTGGCGAATGGTTTCCAGTATGCGCAGCGGTCCGAGCGCGTCGGCATTCGCGGTGTATTCCGGCTCTTCAAACGACACCGCGACATGACTTTGCGCGGCAAGGTTGTAGATTTCGTCCGGCTGCGCTTGCTGGATGATGCGCCACAAGGACGATGAATCCGTCATGTCGCCGTGATACAGGATGAAGCGCCGTTGCTCCTCCTGCGGTCCCTGATACAGATGATCGATGCGGTCCGTATTGAAGCGCGAAGTGCGTCGCTTGATGCCATGGACAATATAGCCTTTAGCAAGCAGGAACTCGGCGAGATAGGCACCGTCCTGTCCGCTGATACCAGTGATCAGCGCGACCTTGGGCTTTTGGCCGGAACGAGAAGGCACCAGATGTTCCGGCATCTGAGGATTGGTCGTCATGGTGTTTTCCTTCATCTCCATGGCTTAACCCGTGCAGGCTACCGCTTCCGCGGCAGGCGTTTCAGTGAGTGACGCTTGCGCTGGCACGGTGGATTGGGCGAACGGCAGGTGTTGCAAGAAAGTGCGAAAATCTTCGCGCACTTCGGGGTGGCGCAATGCGAATTGCACCGTTGCCTGCAGGTAGCCGATCTTGCTGCCGCAGTCGTAGCGAATGCCTTCGAACTGGTAGGCGAGCACGGTTTCCTCCGTCATCAGGGACGCAATGCCGTCGGTCAGCTGCACTTCGCCACCGGTGCCCGGGCGCACATTGTGCAAATGCCGGAAGATGGCCGGCGTCAGGATGTAGCGGCCGACCACGCCGAGCCTGGATGGCGCAAGTTCGGGCGCGGGTTTCTCGACGATGCCATGCAGCTTTATCAGGTGCTCATCGAAGGCGGTCCCGGCGACGACGCCATAAGAGCGGCTATGTTCGCGCGCAATCGTCTCGACGCCGATCAGGCTGTTGCCGCGTTCTTCAAACAGCTCGGTCATCTGGCGCATGACCGGCACTTGGCCGTCCAGCAAATCGTCCGCAAGAATCACTGCGAACGGTTCATTGCGGACAAGACGTTCCGCGCAAAGCACGGCATGCCCCAGGCCCAATGCTTCGGCCTGGCGCACGTAGAAACACTCCACGTTGTCGGGCTTGATGCCATGAAGCACTTCCAGCAAGGCCTGCTTGCTTCGCGCTTCCAGCTCGGCTTCCAGCTCATAGGCCTTGTCGAAATGGTCCTCGATCGCGCGCTTGTTCCTTCCCGTGACAAAAATCATTTCGGTGATGCCCGCTGCGATGGCTTCCTCGACCGCATACTGGATCAAGGGCTTGTCGACGATCGGAAGCATTTCCTTCGGGCTCGCCTTGGTGGCGGGAAGAAAGCGTGTCCCGAGTCCGGCGACTGGAAAGACTGCTTTGGTAATCTTGTTGTTCATGGTCTTCTTTGTAAAAAGTATCCAATGTGCTGGCGCTTATTTCCGTCGTTTGGCCGGGCCTGCTGCGTCGGGTCTGGGTATCATTTCGAGGGAGAGCCAATGCGTGAAAAGAAGTAGGACGACGCAAGACGCCGACGCAAGCACATCGAACTGCCAATCGAGCCAGTTCGCGTCGCGGTAAGGCATCAATGACTGAATCGATTCGTCGATGCCGCCCAATAGAGCGGCGATCAGAACGGTCTGTGCGGCGCGATACAGCGGCCGGCTGGTGACCGCGCCCCAGACGAGGCCGGTCAGAAACGCGTAGGCGGTCACATGCAAGAGCTTGTCGTAGACCACGGTCGACAGCGCCTGCGCCTGGCCGGGGATGGCCCCGACGCCGACCATGAGCGAGAAGAACGCGGCGGCGGCAAACAGATAACGGCGCGGCGTCATGGACGCATGTAGGGGCAGCAGTGGATAACGCATGAGGTTTTGCTTGTCCTATGTTGAGTGTCAAAGCAGCGCGACATCTCGAACTGCGAGACAGGTGAAGAGCGGCACCTTCGCCAACAGGCTTGTCTTAATATGCATTCGTTCCTGTCCACCCCCTGAATGCCGTCCAGGCAATGATGCGTATATCCATCCAGAGCGACCAGTTCTGGATGTAATGCAGATCGAATTTCACGCGGGCCGCCATCTTGTCGACCGTATCGGTCTCGCCGCGAAGCCCGTGGATCTGTGCCCATCCCGTGATGCCGGGCTTGACGCGATGCCGCAGCATGTACGTCTCGAGCAAGTCCTTGTACATCTCGTTGTGCTGCAAGGCGTGCGGACGCGGTCCGACGACCGACATGTCGCCGAGCAGGACATTGATGAACTGCGGCAATTCGTCGAGGCTGGTACGCCGGAGGAATCCGCCGATCGAGGTGATGCGCGGATCGTTCTTGGTTGCTTGCGTGACGGTCTCCTGTTCCTGATGCACTTTCATCGTGCGGAACTTGTAGACATTGAAGTGGCGTCCGTTCAGGCCGAGCCGCGGCTGCCTGAAAAACACCGGGCCGGGGGAAGTGCGCTTGATGGCGATCGCGATCACGATGAACAGCGGAAGAAGCAGCACCAGCACGACGATGGCAAAAACGCGATCGAAGATTTCCTTGATGATGCCGTTCAGCCCGCTCGAAATCGGCTGATTCAGATCGACGGCGGGCAGGCCGAGGAAATTGCCCATCTTGTTGCTCAGCATTTGCACGCCGAGTATGTCCGGCACCCAGCGCATGTCCACGAAGGTATTGCGCAGGAGATACTGCAGCTCCTGCAGCTTGGGCGATGCCAGCAGGGGGAGCGTGATCCAGATCTCGTGGACCTGATTGGCTTCGACGAATTGCTGGACCTCCTGCAAGCTTGCGATGCGCGTGACGGAAGGATCGAGGATCTTGTCCATATCTTCCGGTGCGGCGTGCACGGCCTTGACGTCATAGCCGGCCCAATCCTGCTCCATGGCGCGGCGATGCATTTCGCGCCCGGTGCTGCCGTATCCGACGATGACCACCCGCTTGTTGTTGAGTCCCTTGGTGCGCAGGAAGCGCAGCATGAAGTAGGCAACGGAACGGTAAAGCACGAGGAAGGCGACGCCAATCGCGTACCAGTAGAACATCCACAGGCGAGAGACATTGCCTACATGATGGATCAGGAAGCTGAAGAACAATCCGATCAGCAATACCAGTGCCCAGGATGCCGCGAGCCGGACAAACATGTCCGGCATCGAGCGGCCGCGCCACGAGCCATACAAATCGAGTTGAGGGAAAACGAGAAAGGCGAGGGCACTGCCAAAGTGCAGCAGCACGGTGTGGATCGGCGCCGTTTCGCTCAAGGGAACGTGGAAGTGCATCAGGCCCGCAACTGCTCCGGCAAGCTCAAGCGCCAGTATGTCCATCAACCGCATTGACAGTTCCAACCGGGATGAATTTGTGATGATGAAATCTCGCATGGCGTTTCTAGCGTTTCGTCGGTTGCAACAATCTCAAACCAGTGACATGTGGTTACGGTATGCTCGTCGCTTCACGCACTTGCTTGTGGCCATGCGGGTCGGCGGCTGCATTTCCGTGCGATACAAAGGCTGTCTATGTGGATATCAGGTTGTCGAAAATGGCTCTCTGGATGTCAGTAGTGTTATTACCTTTTAGACAATGGTAATCACTAAAGAACCCGATAATTTGCTAAGTACTGTTTGCTTGCGTACGCTCAAACAGGCGGTTGCTGGGCGTCAAACTTGCTGTTGCGAAGTATCAAACCGGGGCGGTTCGCGATCCGTTTGGCAACATCATTTCCGGGCGGACATTGGCCGGCGGCTATCATCGAGCGCGAACTTCTTTCCATCTGCGCATCGCTTTCCTTGCGCGCAGGAACTTGATTCCGTGGCGACATTCAATGCGCTATCATTCGGGGCATGGCAATTGAAGAATCCCAAGAGAAGTCCGCGTACGAACAGGCAGGCGGAAGCGAGAAACTGCGCGAGCTGGTTGATCGGTTCTATGACCTGATGGATCTGGAGCCGGAATTCGCAGACATCCGCGCGATGCATCCGACTACACTCGACGGTTCGCGCGACAAGCTTTACTGGTTTTTATGCGGCTGGATGGGTGGCCCGGACATGTACATCGAGCGATTCGGGCATCCGCGCCTGCGCGCGCGTCATTTGCCCTATGCCATCGCGTCGAAGGAGCGCGATCAGTGGTTGCGATGCATGGCGCTTGCCATGCAGGACGTTGGCATGGCGGAATGCTTGCAGGAGCGCCTGATGCAATCCTTCTATCAGACCGCCGACTGGATGCGCAACCAAGCCGGTTGATCGCCGCACATTGAAGACAAGCGCATTAATCCCTACGGGTCATCATTTTCATGAATTCAATCGAAATTATCATTCTGTTGCTGAGTGCAGCGATCATCGTTCTGCAAGTGGTGCTGCTGCTGCGGTCGCGCGGCGCGGACGCTTCATCGCAGTTGCTGCAGATTCAGAATGCATTGCAAGGACATCAGCAGCAAACCGGCGAGCGCATCGAACGCGAATTGCGCAACCAGGTGCAAACCAGCGCACAGGGTACGCGCCAGGAGCTGAGCGGAAATCTGCTCCAGTTCCAGCAGGCACTGACCGCGCAATTGACCAGCGTCGCGACGATCCAGAACAACCAGATCGATTCCTTTGCGCAGCAACTTGCCAAACTGAATGAAGTGAACGCAAAGCAGCTGGAAGCGATGCGCGACGCCATCACCTTGCAGGCAAAGGCCGGCCGCGAGGAACAGGCGACAGCCTTGAAACGTTTCGGCGACACGCTGAACCAGACCCTGGCGACGCTCACAGAGTCGAATGCGCAGCGCATGACGGAAGTGCGCGCGACCCTTGAAGCAAAGATCAAGGATCTGCAGACCGATAACGGCGCGCGCCTGGAAGAAATGCGCAAGACCGTCGACGAGAAACTGCACGCTACGCTCGAACAGCGCCTGGGCGAATCGTTCAAGCTGGTTTCCGACCGCCTCGAAAAAGTGCATCAAGGCCTGGGCGAGATGCAACAGCTCGCCATCGGCGTCGGCGATTTGAAACGCGTGCTCACCAATGTGAAGACGCGCGGCACCTGGGGCGAGGTCCAGCTGGAAATGCTGCTCGAACAGGTGCTCACGCCCGATCAGTACGCGAAGAACGTGGAGACCGTGCCGGGCTCCGGCGAACGCGTTGAATTTGCCATCAAGCTCCCGGGCCAGGACGACGGCGGCCGGCCGGTCTGGATGCCGATTGACGCCAAGTTTCCGAAGGAGCAGTACGAACGCCTGGCCGAGGCTGCCGAACGCGCCGACACGGACGGCATTGCGACGGCGGGCCGCGAACTGGAACGCGCAGTGCGGCTGGAAGCGAAAACGATTTCCGAAAAATACCTGTCGCCGCCACTCACCACCGATTTCGCCATCTTGTTCCTGCCAACCGAAGGGCTGTATGCGGAAGTGATGCGCCGCCCGGGATTGGCCGACGAATTGCAGCGCGCATGCCGCGTCAGCATTGCCGGCCCATCCACCTTGTCGGCGCTGCTCAACAGCCTGCAGATGGGTTTCCGCACCCTGGCGCTGGAGAAACGCTCGTCGGAAGTGTGGCAGGTGCTGGGCGCCGTCAAGACCGAATTCGGCAAGTTCGGCGATGTCCTTGCCGCCACCAAGACGACGCTGGAACGTGCCGCAAAGAACATCGAGCAGGCGGAGACGCGCACGCGGCAAATGTCGCGCAAGCTTAAATCGGTTGAAGCATTGCCGTCGGAAGCCGCCCAGCTGCTGCTGGGAACCGACGGCTCCGAGATCAATGACGAATAGTCCTCACCCCATGCCGGAGCAGCGCGCCACCGCATCTGATCAGGCAGAATTTCCGCGCTCCGATAGACGAGCGACAAGGCATGCTTGCCGCAGGCGGATTTAGCATGCAAGTATCTGTAATAATTTCTCGACATCCTCCTGCCCTGCGGTCGCATGGCGGGACGCATCTGTCTTTCACACCTCGAACGCCCGATTGGGACTGATCTATGGAAATCGCGATATTACTCGGTCTGATTCTCGTGAATGGCGTGTTTGCCATGTCGGAAATTGCATTGGTAACAGCGCGCCGGGCGAGGTTGCAAAGACTGGCGGAAGCCGGCGACGCGGCGGCGGCAGCAGCGATCGAACTCGGCGACGATCCAAACAGATTTCTCTCGACCGTGCAGATCGGGATCACATCCATCGGCATCTTGAACGGTATCGTGGGCGAGGCGACACTTGCGCATCCATTCAGTGTCTGGCTGGCCCACATGGGGGTGGAGGGACGGGTGTCGGAGTATCTGGCAACCGGTCTGGTCGTGGTGTCCATTACCTATTTTTCGATCGTGCTGGGCGAACTGGTTCCGAAACGAATCGGCCAGATCAGTCCGGAGCCGATCGCACGCATTGTCGCCCGTCCCATGCTCTGGCTGGCCGCGCTGACCAAGCCTTTTGTCCGATTGCTCTCCGGTTCGACACAGCTCGTCTTGCGCACCTTCGGCGTGACGGAACGCGGCGAACCCAGCGTCACCCAGGAAGAGATCAACCTCATGCTCGCCGAAGGTTCCAGCGCCGGCGTCATCGAGCATCACGAGCATCAAATGGTGCGTAACGTGTTTCGGCTGGATGATCGTCAGATCGCGTCGCTGATGGTTCCTCGTGGCGAGATCGTCTATTTCGACGTGAACGACCCGCTGGAAGACAACCTCATGCGCTTCGAGGAAAGCGACCATTCGCGCTACCCGGTCGTGCGCGGTGGTTGGGAAGAAGTGCTGGGCGTGGCCAACGCGCGCCAGATGCTCGCCCAGACCTTGCGCGGGGAAAAGCCGAGCCTGACCGAGAACCTGCAACCCGCGGTGTTCGTGCCCGAATCGCTCACCGGAATGGAGCTGCTGGAAAATTTCAGGAATTCCGGGGTCCAGCTTGCCTTCATCGTCGATGAATACGGCGAAGTGCAGGGCATCGTCACACTGCAGGACGTCATGGAGGCCATCACCGGCGAGTTCAAGACGCACCGCGCGGAAGACGCCTGGGCGGTGCAGCGGGATGACGGTTCATGGCTGCTGGACGGCTTGATCCCGATTCCCGAACTGAAGGACCGCTTGTCCCTCAAAGGCGTGCCCGAGGAGGAGCGAGGCCGCTACAACACGCTCAGCGGCATGATCATGCTGCTGCTCGGCCGGATTCCCCAGACGGCGGACCACTGCGACTGGGAAGACTGGACCTTCGAGATCGTGGACCTGGACGGCAAGCGTATCGACAAGGTGCTGGCGACGCGCAGGGCGCCGCTGCAGGAAGAGCTGGCACTGCCTTCTTCTTGACCGAGATCGTGGGCGCCATGGGCATGGCTTGCTATCCTGAGTGCGACTGCATTCGCACGGGCGCAGTTCAGGCATAATTACCCGCAGGCACTATCATTCCGCCAACGCAGCCGAGGCGGCCGGTTCGACAAGCCATTACGGAGGCATGCATGGTACATCGCATCCCGGATCCCATGTCAGGCGGTTCGCGTCCTTCCAGTCGACACAAGATCGTCTCCGCGGCCGAGGCGGTTCGCCTGATCCATGACGGCGACACGATTGCCACCGGCGGTTTTGTCGGCATCGGTTTTGCGGAAAACATTGCTGTCGCCCTCGAGAAACGTTTCCTCGACGCCGAGGACGAACTGCTCGGCATCGGAAAACCGAGCAATCTCACGCTGATCTATGCTGCAGGACAAGGCGACGGTCAGGATCGTGGCCTGAACCACCTGGGACATGAAGGGCTGGTAAAGCGCGTCATCGGCGGGCACTGGGGCCTGGTACCCAAACTGCAGCAGCTCGCAATCGCCAACAAGATCGAGGCCTACAACCTGCCGCAAGGCGTCATCACGCATCTATTCCGCGACATCGCCGCCGGCAAGCCCGGGCTGCTTTCTACGGTCGGCCTCGGCACCTTCGTCGATCCCCGCTACGGCGGCGGCAAGATCAACGAATCAACTACCGAAGACCTGGTGGAATTGATGACGGTCGGCGGCAAGGAATACCTGTTCTACAAGTCGCTGCCGATCAACGTCGGCATCATTCGCGGCACGACCGCCGATCCGGACGGCAACGTAACGATGGAAAAGGAAGCCCTGACCCTGGAAGCGCTCGCCATTGCGATGGCTGCGCATAATTCCGGCGGCATCGTGATCGTGCAGGTCGAGCGCATCGCAGAAAGCGGCTCCTTGCATCCGCGACAGGTGAAGATTCCCGGCATTCTGGTGGACTGCGTGGTCGTCGCGGAAAAGCCGGAATACCATATGCAAACCTTCATCGAGCCGTACAGCCCTGCATTCGCGAGCGAAATCCGCGTGCCCATGTCTTCCATTCCTGCGATGGAAATGAGCGAGCGCAAGATCATCGCCCGCCGTGCGCTTCTCGAACTCAAGCCGAATAATATCGTCAATCTCGGCATCGGCATGCCGGAAGGTGTCGCCAGCGTCGCGGCCGAGGAAAAGGTGCTGGACCTGGTGACATTGACCGCCGAGCCTGGCGTCATCGGCGGCATTCCCGCCGGTGGTCTTAATTTCGGTGCCGCCACCAATGCCGCAGCGATCATCGACCAGCCGTATCAATTCGACTTCTATGACGGCGGCGGACTCGACGTCGCCTTCCTGGGGCTGGCGCAGGCGGACCGGCAAGGGAACCTCAACGTCAGCAAATTCGGTCCGCGACTGGCCGGCGCAGGCGGCTTCATCAACATCAGCCAGAATGCGAAAAAGGTCGTGTTCGTCGGCACCTTCACCGCCGGCGGGCTGGAGGTCGCGATCGCTGACGGCCAATTGCGTATCAAGCGCGAAGGCGCGGCCATGAAATTCATCGACTCGGTGGAACACCGCACCTTCAGCGGCGAATATGCAATGCAGCGCGGGCAAGCGGTTCTGTACATCACCGAGCGCTGCGTATTCCATCTCGTGCAGGAGGGGCTGGAAGTGATCGAGATTGCTCCCGGCGTCGATCTTGAACGGGATGTGCTGGCGCAGATGCGTTTCCGGCCTGCAATCAGCCAACAGCTGAAGCTGATGGACGCACGCATCTTCCGAACCACGCCGATGGGACTGCGCAACGATATCCTGTATCTGCCGCTGGAGCAGCGCCTTGCCTATGACGCCAAGCGGGACATGTTCTTCGTCAATTTCGAAGGCTATGAAGTGAAGAACGTGGCCGACATCGATCAGATCCGTGATCTCGTCGAAGCCCACCTGCGGCCGCTCGACCGCAAGGTTCCCGCGATCGTCAACTACGATAATTTCTCGATCACACCGGATCTGCTGGATAACTACGTCGAGATGGTGCACGAACTCGCCGAGCGCTTCTACAGTCGCGTCACGCGCTACACCAGCAGTGCGTTCATGCGCAGCTATTTCGGCACGGCCTTCCAGCGTCATCATACCGATCCGGCTCTGTATGCGAGCCGCGAGGAAGCGATATCACACCTGCGCGAGTAGAACGCGCAGAGCGCCTGTCACTTTCAGCAAAGACCGTCGAACAGGACCACATCCACGGCATCGCCGGCGTTCACGCTGCCTTGTTCATGGTGCAGGATGATCATGCAATTGGCTTCCGACATCGAGCGCAGGATGCCCGAACCTTGCGAGCCTGTGACGCGCACCTGAGGATGACCATTCGTGTCCGCAGACAGAATACCGCGCTGGTACTCGGTGCGTCCCGGCTTCTTTCGAATCGACGACTGTGAAGTCGCGCGCATGAGCGGCAAGGGATCGTTCGCGGCTCCCATCATTTGCAGCAGTGCGTCACGCGCGAAGAAGTAGAACGTCACCATCACCGCCACAGGATTGCCCGGCAGGCCGAACAGATACGCGCTCTTGCCGTTCGATGCGATCCTGCCAAAACTCATGGGCCGCCCCGGCCGCATGGCAAGTTGCCAGAACATGACATCGCCCAGCTTTGCCATCATCTCCTTGGTGTAATCCGCCTCGCCAACGGAAACGCCGCCGGACGTGATGATCGCGTCGGCGCTTTCGCATGCCGTGTGCAAGGCTGCTTCCAACGACTCGCGATCATCCTTGACGACGCCCATGTCGACAACTTCGCAACCGAGGCGGACCAGCATGCCATGCAGCGTGTAGCGATTGCTGTCGTAGATGCAGCCCTCGTCAAGGTGCTCGCCGATGGAGCGCAGTTCATCGCCCGTGGAAAATATCGCGACCCGCAGCCGGCGCTGCACCGGTGCATTTCCGATGCCGAGGGATGCCAGCAGGCCGAGATCCGCGGGACGCAGGATTTTTCCTTTACACAGCGCCGGTTTGCCGGCCGCCAGATCTTCGCCTTTCAAGCGCCGGTTGTCGCCTGGCTTGACCACGCCCGGTTCAAGTGTGATCGATGCATCGCTCGCGCTTTTCACCAGCTCTTGCGGCACCACCGTATCGCAATCCGCAGGCATGACTGCACCGGTCATGACGCGCACGCATTCGCCTTCAGCGACAGGGCCATCGTACTTGCGGCCGGCATAGGCAATGCCGACGATCCTGAATTCCCGGGCAGCGGCGGCGAGCGCATTGCCGCGAAACGCGTAGCCATCCATCGCCGAATTGTCATGCGCCGGCACGTTGATCGGTGAGATGACATCCTCACTCAGCACTCTGCCCAAGGCAGCGTGCAGGCCAACCGTTTCAACAATGTCGACGGACTGCACGAAGTCACGAATCCACTGCTGCGCTTGGGTGACGGTCAGCGAGTCGGGATTGTGTGCGGGCAGGCGAGAGCTGATTTCGGAAAGTGTGGGGACGGTCATGGTGCTTCGAGCTTGTGCAATTCTTCCAGCGTATTGATATTTTGAAAGGCCTCTTCGTCATCGAAGTGCACCTTGATCGCGCGCAGCGATCCGAACCAGGTGCCCATCTTGCGTCCGCCTGTTTGCAGGTACGCGCTCAGGCTGGGCAGCACCGAGGTCTTTAACAGGCAAAAGACGGGATGCGATTGGCGGGATTCGCCCTCGCCAGTCTCGGCGAAGGAGAGGTCGGCGCTTTCAGTCTGCAGAGCATCCCTCAGTCGTGCGACCAAGTCCATAGGCAGAAAGGGGGAGTCGCAGGGCGCCGTGACGAGATACTCCGTATCGCAATGCATCAGCCCCGTTTGCAGGCCGGCCAACGGCCCGGGAAATTCCTCCATGCGGTCCGGCCACACCGGCAGGCCGAAACGCTGGTAAACATCCAGATTCTGATTCGCATTGATCGCGAGTATGCCAACCTGCGGTGCAAACCGGCGCATCACGTGCGCCACCATCGGTTCGCCGCGAAATACTTGCAGGCCCTTGTCCACGCTACCCATGCGCGTTCCTCGTCCACCCGCAAGAATCAATCCGGTAATCGACATAGCTCAGCCTCCGATGTAGGACATCTCGACTTTCCTGGTTGCCTGATCGAAGCCCGCCGTGTTGGCGGTTCGCAGTTCCGAATACCGGTCCGCACGGGCGCGCCACACGTGCGCAATCGCCGTCGAAATCTCTTCATCACTACGGCCGGCGCGTACCAGCGCGCGGAGATCGTGTCCTCCGGTCGCGAACAGGCAGGTGTACAACTTTCCTTCGGTGGACAAGCGCGCGCGGGTGCAATCGCTGCAAAAGGCCTGCGTCACGCTGGAGATCAAACCGATCTCTCCACCGCCATCACGGTAGCGCCAGCGTTCCGCCGTTTCGCCCGTGTAGTTCGGGTCGATTGCTTCGAGCGGCATCTCCTCATCGATGCGGCGCATGACTTCGGCGGAAGGCACCACTTCGTCCATCTTCCAGCCATTGCTCGTGCCGACGTCCATGTATTCGATAAAGCGCAGGATGAAAGGCGAGCCTTTGAAATGACGGGCCATCGGCAGAATCTCCTGATCGTTCATGCCGCGCTTGACCACCATGTTGATCTTGATCGGACCAAGCCCGGCCTTGTGCGCCGTCTCGATACCGTTGAGCACATCGGCAACCGGAAAATCGACATCGTTCATGCGGCGGAATACTGTCTCATCGAGCGCATCGAGCGACACCGTCACGCGCTGCAAGCCTGCATCCTTCAATGCCTGCGCTTTCCTCGCGAGGAGCGAACCGTTCGTGGTCAGCGTCAGGTCAAGCGGATGCCCCTGCGGGGTGCGCAGCGCGCTCAGCATTTCGATCAGGCGCTCGATATCCTTGCGCAGCAGGGGTTCACCACCGGTAAGACGAATCTTGCCGACGCCATGCGCGACGAAAATACGGGCAAGGCGCGTGATTTCCTCAAACGAGAGCAAGGCGGCGTGTGGCAAAAAGGCATAGTCCTTGTCGAAGACAGCTTTCGGCATGCAATACACGCAGCGGAAATTGCAGCGATCGGTCACCGAAATGCGCAGGTCCTGCAGCGGACGCGCAAGCGTATCCGAAAGCAGCCCGGTGGGGGCTTCCAGCGGTGATGGAATAGTCGGGCCAGTCGTCGTCAGACGCTGGTCGACGAGGGGAATGAATCTGTCTGTCATGCTTGGAGAGAAAAACGGAGGGCGCAACGAGAGTTGCGCTATCGAAGATAAGATACCACGAGCCCCGCCAGCGCACATGCGGCGATCAGCTTGATCGTGCCGAGCTTGAAGCGGAACAGTGCAAGTGTTGCCAGCAGTGCAATGGCAATCGACGCGAAGTCCCACTGCATGACAGGCATCGCCAGCCTGAAAACATGCTCGGCAAAGAATACCGCCAGGCTCACGATCACCCCCACGACGGCTGCGGAAATAGCCGTCAGCGGCGCGGTCAGCCGGATATCGTCGCGTGTGGATTCCACCACCGGTCCGCCGGCGAGAATGAACAGGAAGGATGGCAAAAAGGTGAAAAACGTGGCAACGGATGCTCCGGTCACGCCGGCGAGCAGCAGATGGTCCGGGCCGAACAGGATTTTGGTCCAACCGCCCAGGAAGCCCACGAATGCCACGATCATGATCAAGGGACCCGGCGTCGTTTCTCCAAGCGCCAGGCCGTCGATCATCTGTATCGGCGTCAGCCATTGGTAGGTCTCGACCGCGCCTTGATATACGTACGGCAACACCGCATAGGCACCGCCGAAGGTCATGAGTGCGGCCTTGCTGAAAAACACAGCCATTTGCGGCAAGGGGTGATGCACGTTCGATATCAGAACAATCGTTCCCCACGCGGTGACCCCAAGGAGTGTTCCTGCCATGCTGAACGCTATCAGTTTGCGCCAGGAAAAGCGTGCATGTTGTGGAGGCGGCGTGTCGTCGTCAATCAGAGCCAGGCCAAACGTGGTGCTGGTAGTGGCATGATTGCCTCCGAGCCGGAACAGGTCTGGCGCAACTCGCCCGCCAAACAGACCGATCACGCCGGCGGCGATAACGATGATCGGAAACGGCAGTTGAACGATTGCGATCGCCACGAAGGCCGCAACCGCGATCATGATCAAGACCGGGTTTTTCAGCGTCCTGGAGCCAATGCGCCAAGCGGCTGCCAGCACAATGGCCACAACCGCCGGTTTGATGCCATAAAGAATGCCTGCGGCCAGCGGCGCATTGCCAAACGTCAGGTAGATCCACGACAGGATGCACAGGATAATCAGCGACGGCAGCACGAACAGTGTACCGGCAATAATGCCGCCCCAGGTCCGATGCATCAACCAGCCGATATAAATGGCAAGCTGGGTCGCCTCCGGGCCGGGCAGGAGCATGCAATAGTTGAGAGCATGCAGAAAGCGACGCTCCGATATCCAGCGGCGCTTTTCGACGAGATCGGCATGCATGACAGCGATCTGCCCCGCGGGGCCGCCAAAGCTGATAAAGCCGAGTTTCAGCCAGTACCAGAAGGCTTCGCTCAGGGTGATGTGGGCAGGGCGTTCTTGCTCGTTCGTGGGCATTCGGAATTTGTGTCAGCTGGTGGTCGAGGTATTGTGACGGCCTGAACGAAAAAAGGGAGCATTCGCTCCCTTTTTTGAAGTAACACCTGACGCTCCGGCGTTCGACACCGGAGCGAAGGGTTCATTACCGGCGAGTTTCAACCTGGACCAAGGGCTCGTTCGAAACCGGCGGCAAGGGCTTGCGCTCACGCGGAACGCGAGGCGCGGGCACATTGCGCGACGCGGCTTCCTGTGCGGCGCGCAACTTCTCCGGATCGGTGACAGCCAAGGTCAGGCCGGCTGCCGCCAGCATGTCACTCAGATGTTCCAACGGCATGGGCTCCGTTGCGACTGAGGCCGGTGCTGCCACAGGGCTTGCAGTCGGCGTCACAGGCGCTTCAACTGCCTGGGCGGGTTCCGGTGCTGCTTCCGCCACAACGGGGGCAGGAGCCGGTTGCGGTTCAGGATGGATCTCCGGCGCGGCAACAGGTTCCGGCGCAGGCTCTGCAACCGGTGCCGAAATCGACTCAGCCACAGGTTCAGCGGCAGGTTCCGTGACCGGCGCCGGTGCAACTTCTTCCGGACTCACAGCGACAGGTTCTGCAACTGGAACCGGGGTAGCTTCGACTTCCTTGGCAAGCGCTTCTTCCGGAGCACTGACAATCGCAGCCTCAGGTGCCGAGGCAATGGGCGCTTCCGTTTCCGAAGGGGCAACCACTTCGGAAACCGCCACCGCTTCAGTCGGCATCGCCACTTCGGCGATTTCCAGCTGAACCGCTTGCTGCCTGACGACTTCATCACCAGCAGTTTCCTGCTCGGTTCCAGCAGCCAGTTCGCCACCTTCACGCTCACGACGGTTGCGATTGCGACCGCCACGGCGACGGCGACGGCGGCGCTCCTCGCCTTGCTCGGCGCTACCTTCTTCGCCGCCCGGAGCAACTTCCATCAACTCGGCTTCACCGGCAGGAAGTTGTACCTCGGCAAGAGGGACGACAGGAGCTGCCACCGGAGCAGTCAACAGCTCTTCGGCTGGCGCTTCCTTGCGCTCTTCGCGCTGACGCTGCTGCCGTTCTCCGCGCTCACCACGTTCTCCACGCTCGGGGCGTTCGCCACGTTCGCCGCGTTCACCGCGTTCACGGCGCGGCTCATTGGCCTCGCGTGGCTCGCGTTGCTCGCGCGGTTCACGAGGCGGACGCGGCTGACGTTGTGCCGGCTGGG
Organism: Herbaspirillum sp. ST 5-3; assembly: GCF_004804275.1. Lineage (GTDB taxonomy): Bacteria > Pseudomonadota > Gammaproteobacteria > Burkholderiales > Burkholderiaceae_D > Noviherbaspirillum. The sequence continues at coordinate 55,865 of NZ_STGI01000020.1, read as the reverse complement.
CTTCCACGGCAGGTGCCGCGGGCTGCTTTGTCGTCTCGTCGCGTGCTTCTACACGTCCGGTTTCACGTTCCTCGCCGCGCTCACGGCCGCCACGTCCGCGGCCACGATTGCGACCACGTCCATTGCGCTCGCCGCGCTCACGGGTCGGCTGCGGTTTCTCTTCGACCACTGGAGCCGGCGGCGCAACTGGCGCAACGGCCTTCTTGCGGAAGAATCCGAACATCCGGCTGAAGAAACCTTCCTCGGCAGGCGCCGCCACAGGAGCCGGAACCGGGGTGGGCTCGACCGGCTTGCGTTCGACGATCGGCGCCGGCTGGTCTGGCGTAATGCCTTTGACGACAGCTTCCTGGCGCGGACGAATTTCTTCTTTCTGACGCTTGCCGTAGCTGATGTCGGTATCCGCTTCCTCGGCCATGTCGTAACTGGCCTGCGGTTCTTCCAGGCGCGCGTCGTCGTGCTTGATGCGCTCCAGCTTGTAGTGCGGCGTCTCGAGATGCTTGTTCGGAATCAGGATGACCGTGACGCGATGGCGGGTTTCGATCTTCAGGATTTCGCCGCGCTTCTCGTTCAGCAGGAAAGCGGCAACGTCGACCGGTGCCTGCACGTGGATGGCCGCGGAGTTTTCCTTCATCGCCTCTTCCTGGATGATGCGCAGGACTTGCAATGCGGAAGATTCGGTATCGCGGATATGCCCGGTGCCGTTGCAGCGCGGGCAGGTCACATGGCTGCCTTCGGAAAGCGACGGACGCAGGCGCTGACGCGACAATTCCATCAGGCCGAAGCGGGAAATCTTGCCCATTTGCACACGAGCTCGATCGTAGCGCAGCGCATCCTTCAGGCGGGTTTCCACTTCGCGCTGGTTCTTCGCGTTCTCCATGTCGATGAAGTCGATCACGATCAGGCCGCCAAGGTCGCGCAAGCGCAACTGACGGGCCACTTCATCGGCGGCTTCAAGGTTCGTATGGAGCGCGGTGGTTTCGATGTCGCTGCCGCGTGTGGCGCGGGCGGAGTTGACGTCGATGGAAACCAGAGCTTCGGTGTGATCGATGACGATGGCGCCGCCCGACGGCAGCGGTACGGTGCGGGAGTACGCGGTTTCGATCTGGTGTTCGATCTGGAAGCGCGAGAACAGCGGCACATCGTCGCGATAGCGCTTGACCCGATGCACCATGTCGGGCATGACATGGCTCATGAACTGCTGGGCCTGCTCGTAGATCTCGTCGGTGTCGATCAGGATCTCGCCGATGTCAGGCTGGAAATAGTCGCGGATGGCGCGGATTACCAGAGACGATTCCTGGTAGATCAGGAAGGCGCCCGGCGCGGATTGGCCGGCACCTTCGATCGCACGCCACAACTGCATCAGGTAGTTCAAGTCCCACTGCAATTCCTCGACATTGCGGCCGATACCCGCGGTACGAGCAATGACCGACATGCCGGAAGGCAGATCCAGTTTGTCCATGGTCTCGCGCAGTTCCTGCCGGTCTTCGCCTTCGACCCGGCGCGAAACGCCGCCACCGCGCGGATTGTTGGGCATCAGGACCAGATAGCGGCCAGCCAGCGAGATGAACGAGGTCAGGGCAGCACCCTTGTTGCCGCGTTCCTCCTTTTCCACCTGGACCATGATTTCCTGGCCTTCGCGCAGGGCGTCCTTGATGGATGCGCTGCGGACATCCACGCCATCCTTGAAGTAGCTGCGGGCCACTTCCTTGAACGGCAGGAATCCATGACGTTCTTCGCCATAGTTGACGAAGCAGGCTTCGAGGGAGGGTTCGATGCGGGTGATGACCCCTTTATAGATATTCGATTTACGTTGCTCGCGCCCCGTTGTTTCGATATCGATATCGATCAGCTTCTGCCCATCGACAATGGCCACGCGCAATTCTTCCTGCTGCGTGGCGTTAAACAACATCCGTTTCATTTTTTTACTCCGTGACTCTAAGGTCAACTCTAAAGCCGCAATAGGCAGGATTCACCAATGCGGCAAAGTACAAGGATGTATGCGAGGGCGGAGTGCTTGATGGAGGGAACTGCCTTAGTGTGCGGCAAATCGCAGCAAGAGCGCGAAAGCCGCAACGGGGCGCGGATGGGGTTGATAGCGATGCCGAGTATGCTGTTCATCCGCGCCGCGCAGGTCGAACGGGCCGCAATGGGCCGGGTCGGGCGCAGCGTCAGGTAGCGAACAGCTTGGTGGAGCCAAACAAAACATGAGGTCCAGCAGAATCGGCAAACAGGCTTCTCAACCACATCAACCAGCAAGCATCCTTCGCAGGAAGTGCTTGCCGGACTTATCCTTGAATTTCAAGCAATCTTGTCCAACACCGATGCGCGCGATCCGATTGCAACTGCGGTGCAACCTTGATTCGCACAAGGGTGATGCATACACATCTTTCGGCCATCTCTAATCATTATTCGCCTAAAGCGCCCACTCTCAAGTGCGCGGTGCTAAAAGTACCTAAACGTACCTGTCCACGTCGCGAACCGGCTTTGGGCGCTTATGTCAATTTTTAGAGATGCCTTTTCCATCGAATTTGCAAATCGGCAGGGCCGATGGAGACGCCCCTGTGTAGAATGTGCTTTTTATTCTTACACACGCACCGGATTTGTAACCGATGCGAAACAATTATATATTCAAAATGAAGGACTTAGCGAGATTTTCTGGGGAACAGGCGAATCCCGCTGTGCTTGACCGGCCCTCACAAGCGCCCGTGCAAGTCCGACTGATCACGATTTCCGGCGAAGAAGCAGAGCAGCGCATCGATAATTACCTGTTGCGCATATGTAAAGGCGTGCCGAAAAGCCATATCTATCGTGTCTTGCGTTCCGGCGAAGTCAGGGTAAACAAAGGTCGTGTCGATCAAACCTACCGACTGAAAGAGGGCGACGTCGTTCGCGTCCCGCCGGTGCGTGTTGCCGAGAAAGCAACGCATTCGGTGCCTGGCGCGGAATTCGAGATTCTTCTTGAAGATTCCCATCTTCTGGTCATCAACAAACCGGCCGGCGTCGCGGTGCATGGGGGGTCTGGAGTCAGCTATGGCGTGATCGAGCAGTTACGCGCCGCACGACCCGAAGCCAGGTTTCTGGAGCTGGTGCATCGTCTGGACCGCGAGACCTCGGGCATTCTGCTGCTCGCGAAAAAGCGCTCCGCATTGACGAACCTGCATGAACAGATTCGGGAGGGCCAGCTCGACAAACGTTACATGACATTGGTTCACGGAGACTGGCAAAATACCCGCCAGCATGTCAAGCTTCCCCTATTCAAGTACACGACTCCGGAGGGAGAACGGCGCGTACGGGTCCAGGCGGACGGCATGCCTTCGCATACGATATTCAGCCTGATACGGCGTTACGGTGAGTTTGCACTGCTCGAAGCCGAGCTGAAGACGGGCCGGACACATCAGATCCGTGTCCATTTGGCATCAAGCGGCTTTCCGATCGTCGGCGATGACAAGTACGGCGACTTCGGACTGAATCGCGCGCTGCAAAAGCCGGATGGTTCACGCATTGCTCTCAAGAGGATGTTCCTGCATGCGCACCAAATTACCTTCCGGCATCCTGAAAGCGGCCTGCCGGTTACCCTGAAGGCGCCGCTGCCACCGGAGTGCACGAGGTTCTTGAAAAGTCTGGAACTGCCCAACAACTAAAATCGTTTAATTCCAGCAATCCAGATAAGGCAGTTGCACGCACTTCGACAAACATGGAAAAAAAGCAATTTGATTTAATCGTCTTCGACTGGGACGGTACGCTGATGGATAGCACCGCCACCATCGTTGCCTGCATCCAGGCAGCGGCAAAGGATCTCGGGCTGCCGATTCCTGACAAGAAGCAGGCATCGTATGTCATCGGCCTCGGCTTGCAGGACGCAATGCAGGCCGTATTACCGGGGCTGGATTCCAAATACTATCCCCATATGGTTGAACGCTATCGCTACCACTATCTTGCCAAGGACAAGGGGCTGACGTTGTTCGACGGCGTGCGCGAAATGCTGAAAGATTTGTCGCAACAGGGATATTTCCTCGCAGTTGCTACCGGCAAGAGCCGTGTCGGTCTCAACCGGGCACTCGATGCTGCCAACTTGTTATCGGTATTCGATGCTACTCGCTGTGCGGACGAAACCTTTTCCAAGCCACACCCTGCAATGCTGCATGAGTTGACTCGCGAGCTCGGTCAAGACATGCAGCGCACCGTCATGATCGGCGATACGACGCATGATCTTCAGATGGCAATCAACGCGGGCGCTGCAGGGATTGCGGTGCATTACGGGGCGCATTCCGCGCCTGAATTGCAGGCGCTGAACCCGGCCTATGCGGCAGCATCCGTGTTTGAGTTGCACGCTTGGTTGAATGAAAATGCATAATTCGGAAATGGACGACGTTCTCATTCCAATTTGCGCATCGTCTGATCTGGTGGACGGAGGAAAAGGCATTCGTTTTCCTCTCACCGCCGGCGGGGAAGACGGCACCGGCTTTGTGGTGCGCTATGACAACGCAGTCTATGCTTATCTGAATCGATGCGCTCATGTGCCTATCGAGCTTGATTGGAATGAAGGGGAATTCTTCGAATCAAGCGGTTTGTATCTGATGTGCTCCACCCATGGCGCGATTTACACCCCGGAGAATGGAAGATGCGCCGGCGGCCCATGCCGCGGCGGACGTTTGCGACCAATTACCGTATTCGAAAAAGACGGCCAGATATTCTGGCGTCCCGACGATTACATCAAACCTGCGCGAGCTTGAGTCGCGCTGAATAACCAGAGCAAATTGCGATGATGGACAATAATTTCGAGCAAAACAATCAATCGACATCCGGCACGCCGTCACGCAAGGAAGGATGGGAGCGCGACATCCTGGAAAAACTCGCCCTCGCCACGCTGAACGAGCAGCGTGCACGACGGCGCTGGAACATTTTTTTCCGCTTTTTGACGCTGGGCGTTATTGCCTTCGGCCTGTGGATTGCATTTGGCATGGCCAACAAGGAGGACGAAATCCTCGGGCCGCACACGGCTTTGATAGAGATAGACGGCACCATCGAAGCAGGCACCTCGGGCGCCGCGGATTCGGTGATTCCCGCTTTGGATCGGGCCTATTCCGAGGATAACGCTGTTGGTGTCATCCTTCGCATCAATAGCCCTGGCGGTAGTCCGGTGCAAGCCGGCATGATCAACGATGAAATCATCCGTCTGCGCAAAGAGTATCCGCGCAAGCCTCTCTACGTCGTGGTCGATGAAATCTGTGCCTCTGGCGGCTATTACATCGCTGCCGCGGCGGACAAGATTTTCGTCAACAAGGCCAGCATTGTCGGTTCGATTGGCGTACTGATGGACGGTTTTGGTTTTACCGGGTTGATGGACAAGCTAGGCGTTGAGCGACGCCTGATGACTGCCGGTGAAAACAAGGGTTTCCTGGATCCATTCAGTCCGCAAAGTGCAAAGCAGAAATCCTATGCACAGGAGATGCTGAACGAGGTTCACCAACAGTTCATCGACGTGGTCCGACAAGGCCGTGGCAAGCGCTTGAAGGAAACGCCGGAAACATTTTCCGGATTGTTCTGGAGTGGAAGCAAGGCGGTCGAAATCGGCCTGGCGGACGGTTTCGGCACAGTGGATTCCGTCGCACGGGACGAACTCAAGGCGGAAGACATCGTTGACTATACGCAGCACGAAGGCCTGTCGGAGCGCCTCCTCAAGAAATTTGGTGGCGCGGTCGGTACTGCGGTAATGGCGTCGATTTGGAGTAGTGCGGCGAAACCGGGTTTCCGGTAAGACGTATAGCTCGGCGAGCGGGGTAATGCAGAACTCCTTCGCCTCGATTGCGCCTTGAAACTTGAGCATCGCGGCGTATACTTTAGCTGTCTGATTCTGTTTCGATTCTGTCACGCATAAAAAGCACGTTACGGGAAAAACTCACGAACCAGACGTTACGATACCGCGTCTCGGACGCGGTTCCGAGAAGCTCCTGTCTTCTCGAAAACTGCCCGATCGGGCATGCAAAACGGCGGCGCAATACCGCCGTTTTGCGCGTCTGACGCTGTGTTTTTCTACGCGGCGAGCAGCAGGAATACCGTAGGCCTCTTGTGAAAATCCGGCGCTTTCCTGGCGGCCAGATCTTCTTTCCATTTTCCCGCAGTCTGCGTCCTGATTGATTCCGTTGTGAGGCTCAAATCCGTGGCGACACACACCAAGGTATTTGTATGGCAAGTCGAGACAATCGCCTCCAGCAAAGCCCCGTTTCGATAGGGGGTTTCAATGAACAACTGGGTTTGCCTTTCCGATCGCGACCGTTCCTCCAGCGCTTTCAACCGTTTCGAGCGCTGCGTGGCGTCCGTGGGCAGATATCCGTTGAAGGCAAAACTCTGACCGTTCAACCCACTTGCCATAACGGCAAGCAGTATGGATGAGGGGCCGACTAGCGGCTTGACTGGTATGCCATGGGAATGTGCCAAACGGACGAGATTCGCGCCGGGGTCAGCAACGGCCGGTACACCTGCCTCGGAAATCAGACCCGCGTCTTGTCCGGCCTGCAATGGCTCCAGTAGTGCCGGCAGGGCGGCCGCATCGGTATTGACATTGAGTTCGCGGATTAAAATTTCTTGCAGCGGTACGGCCAGCGGGTGCTTGATGGCAATCAGCTTCAAATAAGCACGCGTTGTCTTGGCGCTTTCTGCTACGAAATAGCGGATCCCCGCGGTCACAATCTGCACATGTTCCGGAATGCATTCTGCGAGGGGGTCTTCCTGCGAGAGATCCGACGGGCCCAAGGTGTTTGGAATGAGATAAAGAGTGCCAGGCATCGCTCTATTCGCCAAAGAACGTTACGCCTGCATTGCGCAGCATCGTGGTGAGAGTAATCAGCGGCAATCCTGTTAGTGCCGTGGGGTCGTCGCTTTTGATTTTTTCGAGAATCGCAATGCCAAGCCCCTCGTTTTTTGCGCTGCCAGCACAGTCATAAGGTTGTTCGATGCGCAGGTAGGCATCCAGTTCATGGTCCGGAAGGTCGCGAAACGTGACAAAGGTCTGTACATTCTGCAATTGGGCTGCCTTTTCGTCATCTTTGCGCCGTCCATCCCACAAACACAATGCGGTGTGAAAGACGACTTGGCGGCCACGCATCTTGCGCAATTGCTCAAGGGCGTTGGCATGTGTGCCTGGTTTGCCGATTTGTTCGCCGTCGAGAGTCGCTACCTGGTCGGAACCAATCACCAAGGAGTCCGGGGTTTGTTGTACAACGGCAAAAGCCTTCTCTTTGGCTAGTCGCAATGCGGTTGTTTCCGGTGTTTCTCCAATGCGCGGGGCTTCGTCAATTGCCGGTACCAAAATCTCGAACGGGAGGCGCAAACGGGAGAGCAATTCCTTTCGGTATTTCGAGCTGGAGGCAAGGATCAGGCGAGGAAGAGCGGTCGAGGAAGGCATCTTTGCTGTCTTATTTGAATAATCGTCCAATAAAAGCAAGCTAACGCTTTGACGAATAAGGGAAAAGCCTGTTATTATCGCAGGTTTTCCGGGTTCGGCTTGTGGTATGAATGCTTTTGTGATCGACGCGTTCGAATTCTGTCGGCTCAAAGAGCGCCGCGAGGGCGAAGTCGCGGTTGCTGATCTGCCCAGATTGGCGGAGGAGTCGGCTGATCGGTCTGGTACAGTGCGCTGGTCTCTGCAGGGTGGCAGCAATCAACACGGACATCCGCAATTGGCGCTTTCGGTGACGGGGACGGTTAGCCTGATGTGTCAGCGTTGCTTGAAGCCGTTTGCATTCGAAATCGCATCCGAATCAGTCTTGGTGCTCGCGCCGGATGAGGAAAGTGCGGATGAAATCGATGCCATGCTTGGCGACGAGTCCGTTGAGGTCATCGTTGGCAGTCGCAATTTCGATATCGCGCAACTGATTGAAGATGACGCATTGCTGACCATTCCTTTGTCGCCTAAGCATGCGGCCTGTCCGGATCAATTGATGCCGGAAATGGAGAAAGAAGCGGAAAAGGAATCCCCATTTGCAGTGCTGAAAAGCTTGAAGAAATAAAGCTTTGTGCGGCGAAAGATGCGCGCCGAAAAACAATAAACGCAGCAGGAATTCCCGGTTTGCAAGAGGTTGGCAGGCCGGATATGTTAAAATTTCAGATCTTTAGGTTTAGGAGTCATCATGGCCGTTCAACAAAATAAGAAGTCCCCGTCCAAGCGTGGTATGCACCGTTCGCATGACCACCTGTCCGTGCCGCCGCTGGCAGTCGAACCGACCACTGGCGAGACACACCTGCGTCACCACATCAGCCCGAATGGCTACTATCGCGGTCGCAAGGTCCTCAAGACCAAGAACGACGAGTAATCTCGGTCATTGTTTTTCGATAAAAAGCGGCGCGGGGAGTTTGACTTGGCGCCGTTTTTTCATATGCTGAAAAAACGCATTGCGTCATTTTGAATCGCACCGGATCTGGCCCGCCGGGAGCCCGCAGGCTCCGGAAGTTAGAGCGAGGTACTGAGTCAAAACAATGACAATCAAAATTTCTATCGACTGCATGGGTGGTGATAATGGCCCGTCAGTCACCATTCCTGCTGCCGTCTCCTTCGCTAATCACGAACCTGACGCCGAACTCATTTTGGTCGGCCTTGAGGATGTTATTCGTGCCGAGTTGAAAAAGCAGGACGCATCGACTCACCCCCGTCTTTCCATCGTCAATGCGACGGAAGTCGTCACCATGGACGACCCGTTGGAGGTTGCCTTGCGTCGGAAGAAAGATTCGTCGATGCGGGTTGCCGTCAACCTTGTGAAGGACGGTAAGGCGCACGCCTGCGTGTCGGCCGGCAATACCGGAGCGCTGATGGCGGTATCTCGCTATGTACTGAAAACCATTCCCGGCGTCGACCGCCCTGCGATCTGCTTTCCAATGCCGAATCAAAAGGACTCGCCGACCTACATGCTGGATCTTGGCGCGAACGTCGACTGCGAGCCGCAACATCTCCACCAGTTCGCCCTGATGGGTTCCGCGCTGGTATCTGCACTGGAAGACAAGCCGAAACCCACTATCGGCCTGCTGAATATCGGCGAAGAGGATATCAAAGGCAACGAAGTCGTGAAGCAAACGGCAGCACTGCTGCGTGCAGATCACGAAAAAGGTGTTCTCAACTTCTACGGTAACGTGGAGGGTAATGACATTTTCGAAGGCACCACTGATGTTGTCGTTTGCGATGGCTTCGTTGGAAATGTGGTGCTGAAGGCTTCGGAAGGACTGGGACGCTGGGTCAAAACGATCTTCAAAAGCGAATTCAAAAGCAGTCCGATCAATATTCTCGGTGCCTTCATCGCCCAGGGTGCGCTCAAATCGATTTCACAGCACATGAATCCGTCCCGCTACAATGGTGCCAGTTTCCTCGGCTTGCGGGGGCTGGTTTTCAAGAGCCATGGCGGTGAAGACGCATACGGATTCGAGTGGGCGATCAAGCGCGCGTACGACGCAGCGAATCATGATCTGCTATCACGTATAACCAAAACCATTGCGGAACTGATGCCGCAACCAGGCCCGGGTTCAGAACCTGAGGCCGCAAGCGCACTCACTGAATTAACCAAACAGAAAACGGCATGACTCTCTATAGCAAAATTATAGGTACGGGAAGTTATCTGCCACCCAAACGCGTCACGAATCATGATCTCGCCGCACAGTTGGCGAAAAAGGGGATCGAGACTTCAGATGAGTGGATCGTGTCCCGCAGCGGGATTTCGGCTCGCCACTATGCTGAACCGACCGTGCAGTCGAGTGACCTTGCGGTCGAAGCTGCGAAGCGCGCTCTCGACATGGCTGGCCTGAGTCCGAACGACGTCGATCTGCTGATCCTTGCAACCTCAACCCCGGATCATTTCGGCGGATTTCCGAGCACTGCATGCGTCGTGCAGCGCAAACTTGGTATCAGCAATGGCAGTCCGGCATTCGACGTGCAAGCGGTTTGCAGCGGTTTTGTCTATGCGGTCTCGATTGCCGACAGTTTCATCAAAACCGGAGTACACAAGAACGTACTGATCATCGGTGCGGAAGTGTTTTCAAGGATTCTCAATTTCGATGACCGCACCACGTGCGTGTTGTTTGGCGACGGTGCTGGTGCAATGGTGCTGACTGCAGCTAGCGAGCCAGGTGTACTGGCGACGAAATTGCATGCCGATGGCCGCCATGGCGATATCCTTTGTGTTCCGGGAAGCGTTAGTGGCGGTGCGGTCGAAGGCAGCGCTTTCCTGTATATGGACGGGCAAGCTGTTTTCAAACTCGCCGTCTCCGTGCTCGAAAAGGTCGCCAATGAAGCTCTGGACGCTGCCGACATGAGCCCATCTCAAATAGACTGGCTTATTCCGCACCAGGCCAACATCCGCATTATGCAAGGTACTGCGAAAAAACTTGGATTGCCGCTTGAAAAGATGGTGGTGACTGTCGACCAGCACGGCAATACGTCAGCCGCATCGATACCGCTGGCACTCGATGTTGCCTTGCGTGATGGCCGTGTGAAGCCGGGGCAAAACGTCATGATGGAGGGCGTCGGCGGCGGATTCACTTGGGGTGCGATCCTCGCACGCATGTAAACTTTTTTCACGAATCAAGCATGACCAAATTCGCATTTGTCTTCCCAGGCCAGGGCTCGCAAGCCATTGGCATGCTGAATGGCTTTGCCGACAATGCCGTCGTCAAGCAGACGATCTCGGAAGCGTCGGACGTTTTGCAATTCGATCTTGGCAAATTGATTGCAGACGGCCCGAAAGAAGAGCTCGACCTCACAACAAACACGCAGCCGGTAATGCTGACTGCTGCCGTTGCCTGCTATCGTGCGTGGATTGCCGCCGGCGGCAAGACGCCGGCCATCGTTGCTGGTCATAGCCTTGGCGAGTACTCGGCTCTTGTCGCTGCAGGTGTAATTCCCTTTAAGGATGCGGTACCGCTGGTGCGGTTTCGCGCCCAAGCCATGCAAGAAGCGGTGCCAGTCGGGCAGGGCGGCATGGCAGCGATTCTCGGATTGTCGGATGACGACGTGCGTGCCGCATGCGCGGAAGCGGCGGCGGGTGAAGTGGTAGAGGCGGTGAATTTCAACGCGCCGGCGCAGGTCGTGATCGCCGGTCACAAAGCTGCGGTGGAGCGCGCTTGTGAAGCCGTAAAGGCAAAGGGCGCAAAGCGCGCGTTGCCACTACCCGTTTCTGCTCCATTTCATTCCTCGCTCTTGAAGCCTGCGTCGGACCGTCTGCGCGAATACATGCAGAACCTGCCGTTCGCGGCGCCCCGAATTCCGTTAATTAACAATGTTGATGTCAACATTGCTCAAGATGTTTCCAGCATCAAGGACGCCCTCGTTCGCCAGGCTGCGAGTCCGGTGCGATGGGTTGAAACCGTGCAAAAAATGAAGGCTGAAGGAATAACGCATGTCATCGAATGCGGCCCGGGCAAGGTGCTGGCAGGCTTGACCAAGCGTATCAATGGCGAACTGATTGGTGAGGCAATCGTCGATCAGGCATCTCTCGACAAAGTTTTGGAGCTCCTCAAGTGAATCTGGTTAATCAAGTGGCGCTGGTCACCGGCGCTTCGCGCGGCATCGGTCGTGCCATTGCGCAAGAGTTGGCGAGGCAGGGGGCGAAGGTCGTTGGGACGGCAACGACTGAGGCAGGTGCTGCAGCGATTTCCGAGTATCTGGAAACGGCTCAACCTGGATGTGGCAGAGGTGTGGTGTTGAATGTAACCGATGCCGAACGCTGCTCTGCCGTAATAGACGAGGTACAAAAGGAATTCGGCAGTCTGTCGATCCTTGTCAATAACGCCGGCATCACGCAAGATCAACTGGCAATGCGCATGAAAGACGAGGAGTGGGACGCAGTCATTGCAACCAACCTCACAGCCGTTGCGCGCCTCTCTCGCGGGGTTTTGAGGGGGATGATGAAGGCCCGGTATGGTCGCATCATCAATATCACCTCGGTGGTGGGATCGGCCGGCAATCCTGGACAAATGAATTACGCCGCCGCGAAAGCCGGGGTGGCAGGAATGAGCCGTGCCCTCGCACGTGAGATCGGCAGTCGTAGTATCACGGTTAATTGCGTCGCCCCTGGATTTATCGACACGGATATGACCAGGGAGCTGGGCGAGCAACAGGTCTCTGCGCTCATGCAGCAGATCCCGCTTGGCCGATTCGGTATGCCGGAGGATATCGCTGCTGCAGTGGCATTCCTTGCTTCTCCACAAGCCGGTTACATCACTGGTACAACGCTGCATGTCAATGGCGGCATGTACATGAGTTAAACAATAATTAGACACAATTGGCTGAAGTTAGAGCATTATTCAAAACAAAAGCCAAAAGTGAATTTTCACTGCGCAAACCTGATAAAATGCGCGCACTTTCTGTAACCCACTGGAGGGATAATATGTCCGATATCGAACAACGCGTTAAGAAGATCGTCGCTGAGCAACTGGGCGTCGCCGAAGCCGACATCAAGAATGAATCGTCTTTCGTCGATGACCTCGGCGCCGACTCGCTTGACACAGTCGAGCTCGTGATGGCACTCGAAGACGAATTCGAAATGGAAATTCCGGACGAGCAGGCTGAGAAGATTACGACGGTGCAGCAGGCGATCGACTACGCCAAGGCTCACGTCAAGGCCTAACATAGATTTGATTGAATCCAGGAGAACCGCTTGAGCCGCTCACGTGAACGTCGCGTCGTAGTGACTGGCCTCGGTTGCGTTTCACCCATCGGCAACACGGTCGCCGATGCGTGGGCCGCGCTTACCGAAGGCAAATCGGGCATTGCGACCATCACAAAATTTGACGCCACGCCTTTCTCCACGCGTTTTGCGGGTGAAGTAAAGGGCTTCAATATCGAGGATTACATTCCCGGTAAGGAAGCGCGCCACATGGACACTTTCATCCACTTCGGCATGGCTGCGGGGATTCAGGCTGTTCAGGATAGTGGCTTGGCTGTTACCGATCAGAATGCCGAACGCATCGGCGTTGTCATCGGTTCGGGTATCGGCGGCTTGCCGATGATCGAAGAGACGCATGCAGAACTGACCAATCGCGGACCGCGAAGGATCAGCCCGTTCTTCGTGCCGGCATCGATCATTAATATGATTTCCGGTCACTTGTCGATCAAGTACGGCTTCAAGGGCCCGAATCTGGCGATCGTGACGGCATGCACGACAGGCCTACATTGCATTGGCGCGGCCGCTCGAATGATCGAGTACGGCGATGCCGACGTAATGATTGCCGGCGGTGCCGAATCAACCATTTCGCCATTGGGTGTTGGCGGATTCGCTGCTGCTCGTGCACTGTCTGCACGTAACGACGATCCTGCCACAGCGTCGCGTCCATGGGACAAAGACCGCGACGGCTTCGTACTTGGCGAAGGCGCGGGTGTTATGGTCCTCGAGGAGTACGAGCACGCAAAGGCTCGCGGGGCAACGATCTATGCGGAGGTGCTTGGTTTCGGTATGAGCGCGGATGCTCACCACATGACAGCGCCGCTTGATGATGGCGATGGCGCGCGGCGGTGCATGATTGCGGCGATGAGCAATGCACAGATCAACCCTGATCAGGTTGATTACGTGAATGCGCACGGCACGTCCACGCCGCTCGGCGATCTCGCAGAGACTATTGCAATCAAGCGCGCGCTTGGCGAACATGCGAAGAAAACAGTCGTCAACTCCACCAAGTCGATGACCGGGCATTTGCTCGGCGGCGCTGGCGGACTGGAGTCGGTTTTCACCGTGCTCGCGGTACACAAACAATTGTCGCCACCTACGATCAATATCTTCAATCAGGATCCCGCCTGCGATCTGGACTATTGTGCAAACAACGCGCGCAATATGCCTATTAATGTCGCGGTCAAGAACTCGTTCGGCTTCGGTGGCACGAACGGGACTCTCATCTTCGGCAAGGTCTGATATCGCGCTTCCTTCCTCACAAAGAGGAGGGAAGCTGTCCTTGGCTTATCTTCGTCATGTCTATCGCGGTATCCGCCGTAGTACGTCCATCCCGGTCTTTGCGAGCGATGCTTGGCACTATGTCGGCTGCGGGCATTCTCATCGGCGCTGCAATGGGCGCCGGCTGGATCGGCGATCTATCCACCATAGCTCGATTCGTAATGGCAGTCCTCACGATTTTCCTGTCATTTTTTGGGTTTTATCATGACGCGCAACAGCGAAAACCCATACATATTGATATCACCGGAACAGGACAGTTGCGATTAGCTGAAGTAAACGCCGAAAGGCCTTGCGCAGAAACGGACTGGCCACATCTTAGAAAGAATGGCGAAGTCGTTCACTTATTGAGGGGAACGACATTGTGGCCGTGTTTGCTTCTGCTGCACGTGCAGAACGAAGACGGCGTGAAAAGGTCATTGGCTATCTTGCCGGATTGCGTGTCGAAGGATAGTTTTCGGGCATTGTCGGTGGCATGCCGATGGGTGATGGGGCAAGGCACACAACCCAAAAATTCTAGAAAATGTTCGAAATAAATTGAACTTCTTGCATTTCCTACAGTCAACTACTCTAGCCGCGCATATGTTGCAACGAAACAAGGGAACGGGGATTGACGACAGAACGCGACATTGATCAACTGCTTGTCGAGCGTGTTCAGCGCGGCGATAAAAAAGCGTTCGAGCTCTTGGTTACCAAGTATCAACGGAAACTGATGCGGCTCGTGTCGCGGCTTGTGCGCGACCAGGCTGAAGCGGAAGACGTCGTGCAGGAAGCCTTCATCAAGGCATATCGTGCATTGCCGCAGTTCCGTGGAGACTCTGCGTTTTATACGTGGTTGTACCGGATAGGTATTAATACTGCGAAAAACTACCTCGTTACGCAGGGGAGGCGTGCGCCTACATCGACCGAAGCAGATGCTGAAGAGGCAGAAACTTTTGATGACGGCGAGCACCTAAGGGACATCAATACGCCTGAGTCGATGCTCGCGACGAAACAGATCGCTGAGACAGTGAATGTGGCAATGGATGCACTACCTGATGAGCTTCGCATTGCAATTACGTTGCGTGAAATCGAAGGGTTGAGCTACGATGAAATCGCGGAAGCAATGGGATGCCCGATCGGAACCGTACGAAGCCGGATTTTTCGGGCTCGTGAAGCTATCGCAGAAAAGTTGAGGCCATTGCTGGGCACTGCAATTGACAAACGCTGGTAGTGGACGAGACGAGCAGACAAGGTTCTTTGTGATGAAAACGAGGGTTGGCGCAGCCCGAACGAGGTAGTGATGAATACGAATGAAATAACTCGGGAACAGATTTCTGCACTTGCCGATGGGGAGTTGGCTAACCAGCAGCTGGATGCGGCGTTGGCGGCATTGCGGCAAGCGGAAGGGCAGGGGGATTGGGAGGTCTATCATCAGATCGGCGACGTATTGCGCTCCACTGATATGGCTGTACCGTTGAGTGCCGGCTTTTCTGCACGCATGGCCATGCGACTGGAAGCCGAGCCGACAATCGTCGCCCCCGGTTTGATCGCTTGCAATATTGACGAGCGTCCGGCTTCTTTGCTACAGCCACGCTCGATGACGAAACGGTGGACAGTGCCGAGCATGGTTGCTGCAGCCGCTGTTGCTGCAGTGGCATTTGTCACGACGCCACAGCTGATAGTGGCCATCAAAGGCAGGCCTGATGGTGCTGCGGATTCCGCGATTGCCGCCGGATCGTCAGCTGTGCAAGGTGCGGTGATCGCAGCATCAGCGCCTGAAGGTGTCGTTCTGCGCGATCCGCGTATCGATGATTACCTGTTAGCGCATCAACGTTTCTCCCCTTCCGTCTACAGCACAGCGCAATACGCACGCTCGGCTACCTTTTCCAATAAATGATTCATATGCGGCAAACACTTGTTTTATTTCGGTTTGTCGTTGCTCTGTCTTTTTTTTGGGGATTGTCGGCACAAGCCGAGAATCCCGACCCGCTGGCAGAAGGACGGGAGGCTCAGTCGTGGTTGAAGCGAATTCAGTCATCGGCGCAGAGGCTCAACTATTCCGGGACGTTTGTTTATCAGCAGGGCAATCAGATGCGCACCTCGCGTATCACGCATGTTGTGAGCGGTAAAAACGAGGTTGAGAAGCTCGAGATCCTGGACGGCAAACCGCGTGAGTACATTCGCAATAACGAAGAGATTGTCTGCTACGTTCCGGAGACAAAAACGCTCCTGGTCGAAAAGCGCGTAACGCACGACATCTTCCCCGCAATACTGGCTGCCAATCCTGCTGATCTGGCGCAGTTCTATGACGTCAGGAAGGCTGAGGCAGGGCGAGTCGCAGGGCACGACTGTCAATCAATCGTGCTTGAGCCGAAAGATAATCTCCGCTACGGCTATAAGCTTTGGGCAGAAAAATCCTCGGGCTTGCTGCTTCGCGCCCAAACCTTGAATGAGAAGCGCGAGGCTGTTGAGCAGATTTCCTTTACCCAGATTTCGATCGGCAATATCGACCGCGCGCAGGTAAAACCGAGCATATCGAATACCAGCGGCTGGCATGTCGAGAACGCGGAGATGAGTCAGGTAAATCTTTCAGGATGGACGGTAAAATTTCTTCCGCCGGGATTCAAGAAGGTTCGTGAAGTCAAGCGCATGGTATCCGATCGACCCGCGTCGGCGAGCGCATCTGCAAGCGCAGTGTCGAATCAGCGCGAGGTCTCGCAGATGGTTTTTTCGGACGGGCTCGCGGCTATTTCGGTTTTTATCGAGCCGGGGTCTCAGAGCCGAACCGAAGGATCGATTCAACAGGGAGCAATGAATATCGTTGGTAAGCGCCAAGGCGATTTTTGGCTTACCATCGTTGGAGAAGTGCCGTCAGCGGCAATCAAGCAAGTCGCCAATTCGATTGAATTCAAACCAAAATAGCTAAAAGAAACAGGATTCTATGAAAACAACGCCTTTTGTCCGCAACACCGTTCTGGCAGTCTTTCTGACCGCTGCTGCCGCATTGATCGATTCGTCGGTATTCGGTATTGTCATTTCATCCGCGCATGCCGCCTCTGTTGCAGGATTGCCGGATTTTGCCGACCTTGCAGAGAAAACGGGACCTGCCGTGGTCAATATTCGCACGACGGAGAAAGTCAAACCCGGTCAAGGGACAATCCCTGGCGGAGATGACGAAGAAATGCAGGAATTTTTCCGTCGCTTCTTTGGCGTTCCCATCCCGCGTCAGCAGCCCGATCGTTCGCCGCGTAACCGAAAACAAGCGCCTCAACAGGAAGAGGAAGTGCCGCGCGGCGTCGGCTCTGGTTTCATCATTTCCGGCGATGGATTCATTCTCACCAATGCGCATGTTGTAGACGGTGCTGATGAAGTGTATGTGACGCTGACCGACAAACGCGAGTTCAAGGCAAAGATTGTCGGTGTGGATAAACGCACCGATGTGGCTGTGGTGAAGATCGAAGGATCGAGTTTGCCGCGATTGACAATCGGAGATCCGAACAAGCTGCGTGTGGGCGAATGGGTGATCGCAATCGGTTCGCCTTTTGGGTTGGACAATACCGTGACGGCTGGGATTATCTCGGCCAAGGCTCGCGATACAGGTGAATATCTTCCCCTGATCCAAACCGACGTTGCGGTCAATCCGGGTAATTCGGGCGGCCCACTGATCAATATGCGCGGAGAAGTTGTTGGCATTAACTCGCAGATTTATAGCCGCTCGGGTGGCTATATGGGCATCTCCTTCGCAGTGCCGATTGACGAGGCGATGCGTGTTGCTGAGCAGCTGAGAACGACAGGTCGCGTTACGCGCGGTCGCATCGGTGTGCAAATCGGCGAGGTGACAAAGGATGTCGCAGAATCGCTGGGCTTGCCGCATGCACAGGGTGCGTTGATTCAGCGGGTGGAGTCGGGTGGGCCCGCAGAGAAGGGCGGATTGGAAGCCGGCGATATTATCTTGAAATTTAACGGAACTCCAATCGAAAAGGCCACGGACCTGCCGCGTATGGTTGGGGCAACCAAGCCGGGTACGCGCTCCATCTTGACGATTTGGCGCAAGGGAGCAACCAAGGATGTGGCCTTGACGGTCGCAGAGCTGGAGCCGGAAAAAACCGCCAAGAAAGAGGAGCGCAAAGCAAAACCTGAGCAGACGCCTAACGCTTTGGGTCTGGTCGTCAGCGATTTGACAGAGGCTCAAAAGAAGGAACTCAAGATCGATGGCGGTGTGATCGTCGATGCTTCCGAGGGGCCCTCGGCGCGAGTTGGCCTGCGCGCCGGTGACGTTATTCTGAGACTGAACAACAATGACGTGAAGGATGCAAAGCAGTTCAATTCACTTGTTGCCCGACTGGAACCGAAGAAGATGGCCGTACTGCTGGTGCGACGTGGAGACGCGTCGCAGTTTGTGCCGATCAGGCCGAACGGGCAGTAAAGACAGTATCTTCGGTGAAAGCCGCAATCCGGTTAGGGTTGCGGCTTTCTTTTTACTATACTGATTTGATTGCTTTTCAGCTCAAGCCCGTTCGGTCAACTTCAAATATCCATGGTTCATTTCACGCTCTATTCTCGCGCATACTGCCATCTGTGCGACGATATGCTGGAAGCCTTGCAGGCATTAAGCGGCGAGTATCCGTTTACCGTCGAGGTGATGGATGTGGACGCGGATGAAGCCCTGCTCGCCCAGTTTGACGAGCTGGTTCCGGTCTTGTTTGGTCAGAAAAGCAACGCCGAGTCGGTCCAGATTTGCCACTATTTTCTGGATGAAGGCAAAGCCAGAGCGTTCTTGACGGAGGCATAGGCCGGCAAAAGGCATACAAGCTTTGCGCGCGTCTCTTGCAAGAGAAATTCACGGTGACCGGCCATCATTGGTCGCTCAACCCGCGGAAATTCAGCCGCACGAGGCGGGCGCCCCAGTGATTTTTGGGCTTTCCCCTCTGAAATCCGGTAAAATGCCGGCTATCGAACAACCTTCAATCATAAGGCGCTCGCTTGGGGTAAATTTCCCCGCTCAGAGCGCCTTTTTTGTAGTCGCATCTTAGTTAATGGACAACATTCGCAATTTTTCCATCATCGCCCATATTGACCATGGGAAATCGACGTTGGCTGACCGCATCATCCAGATATGCGGCGGCTTGTCCGACCGCGAAATGGAAGCACAAGTCCTCGATTCGATGGATCTGGAGCGTGAACGCGGTATTACCATCAAGGCACAGACAGCCGCCTTGTCGTACAAGGCGCGCGACGGCAAAACCTACAATCTGAACCTGATTGATACGCCGGGACATGTCGACTTCAGCTACGAAGTCAGCCGCTCGCTGTCGGCGTGCGAAGGAGCATTGCTCGTCGTCGACGCATCACAAGGCGTTGAAGCGCAGACCGTGGCCAATTGCTATACAGCGCTTGATTTGAACGTCGAAGTGGTACCGGTTTTGAACAAGATCGATCTGCCCTCAGCGGATCCTGAAAACGCGATCAGTGAAATCGAAGATGTAATCGGTATCGATGCGACCGACGCCGTGCGTTGCTCAGCCAAGACGGGCATGGGGGTCGAGGATGTGCTGGAGGCGCTGATCGTCAAGGTGCCCGCGCCAAAAGGAGATCCCAATGCGCCGCTGCAGGCGCTGATTATCGACTCGTGGTTCGATAACTATGTCGGCGTTGTGATGCTGGTGCGCATCGTCAACGGCACATTACGGCCAAAGGACAAGATTTCGCTGATGGCGAGCGGGGCGCAGTATCTGACCGAAAATATCGGTGTCTTTACCCCGAAGTCCGAATCACGCGAGTCACTTTCCGCCGGGCAGGTGGGATTTGTGATTGCCGGTATCAAGGAACTTAAGGCAGCCCGCGTAGGCGACACGATCACGCTCGCAAACAAGCCCGCTGCTCAACCGCTGCCGGGTTTCAAGGAAGTACAGCCTCAGGTCTTTGCCGGATTGTTTCCGGTAGAGGCCAACCAGTACGACGCGCTCCGCGATTCGTTGGAGAAACTCAAGCTCAACGACGCCGCGCTGCAGTATGAGCCGGAAGTATCCCAAGCTTTGGGTTTTGGCTTCCGCTGTGGTTTCCTGGGTCTGCTGCACATGGAAATCGTGCAGGAACGGCTGGAGCGCGAATTCGACATGGACTTGATTACGACCGCGCCCACGGTCGTCTATGAAGTTGTGCAACGCGATGGCTCGATCATGATGGTCGATAATCCATCCAAGATGCCGGATCCGTCCAAGATCGAGGAAATTCGCGAGCCGATCGTAACGGTCAACCTGTACATGCCCCAGGAATATGTCGGCTCGGTCATCACCCTGTGCACGCAGAAGCGTGGCGTCCAGATCAACATGACCTATCACGGCAAGCAGGTGATGCTCACCTACGAAATGCCGATGGCCGAAATCGTGCTCGACTTCTTCGACAAGCTGAAGTCGACCTCGCGCGGATACGCGTCGATGGATTACGAGTTCAAGGAGTACCGCGCTGCTGATGTCGTGAAAGTGGACATGCTGATTAACGGTGAGAAGGTGGACGCGCTTGCGATCATTGTGCACCGATCCAACAGCCAGTATCGCGGGCGCGCGGTAGCCGCCAAGATGCGCGAATTGATTCCTCGCCAGATGTTTGATGTGGCGATTCAGGCCGCCATCGGAGCGAACATTATCGCGCGTGAAAACGTCAAGGCCATGCGGAAAAATGTGTTGGCGAAGTGCTATGGCGGTGACATTACACGCAAGCGCAAGCTGCTGGAGAAACAAAAGGCGGGCAAGAAAAGGATGAAGCAGGTTGGTTCGGTCGAAGTGCCCCAAGAGGCATTCCTGGCAATTTTACAAGTGGAAGATAAATGAGTTTGCAAGCAATTCTCGGCAACTTTGCATTAATCCTGTTCGTTCTGACGATCGCAACGGGCATAGTCTGGTTTCTGGACGTGTTTCACTTTGCCAAGCAGAGGCGTGTTAAAGCGGATGCCGCCTTGGCCGAGTTCGACTCACGCCACGCAAAATTGCGCGCCGACGGCATCAAGACCGACGACAGTGGTCGCGCCAAGCTTGAGGCCGAGATCCTCAAGCAGCCAACATGGATCGAATACTCTGGCAGTTTTTTTCCTGTTATCGCCCTAGTGTTCTTCCTCCGCTCATTCCTCTATGAGCCGTTCAAGATTCCGTCGAGCTCGATGGTTCCGACGCTCGTGATTGGCGATCTGATCCTGGTAAACAAGTTCACCTACGGGATTCGCCTGCCGATCATCAACAAGAAGATTGTCGAAATCAACAGTCCGCAGCGCGGCGATGTGATGGTCTTTAAGTACCCCAAGGATCCGTCGCTGGATTACATCAAACGCGTCGTTGGGGTCCCAGGTGATAAAATTGTATATAAAAACAAGCGCTTAACGATCAATGGTAAAGAACTTTCGTATCAGGCTTTGCCGGATTACCTGGATGAAGAACATCTGAGCTATTCGAAGCAATTTCTCGAGGATTTGACTGGCATCAGGCACAGGATACTGAATGATGAACGCGCTCCGGCCTATGTGCAAAACCCTGATCCGTTCCCTGGACGTGAATTATGTACCTACAATCTGGAAGGGTTTGCGTGCACTGTCCCCTCTGGACATTACTTCATGATGGGGGATAATCGGGATAACAGCTTGGATAGCCGGTATTGGGGTTTCGTTCCAGATGAAAACATTGTCGGAAAGGCATTTTTTGTCTGGATGAACCTTGGCAATTTCCGGCGCATCGGCAGTTTTCAATAAATAGAATCAGGGAGATGGCGTATGGAGCTAAGGGCGGTTGCTGAGCACAAGCAGAATGGCCTTTCGTTGGTTGGTTTTCTGTTTGTTATTGTCATTGTGGCGGTCCTTGCCGTGCTTGGAATGAAGATTGTTCCGACCGTTGTTGAATTTGCTGCAATCAAGAAGGCAATAGGCAATGCCAAGGCTAATGGGTCGACCCCGCGTGAGATTCAGGACTCGTTCAATAAGCAGCGTACAACAGCCTATATCAGTTCGGTCAGTGGCAACGATTTGGTGATTACCCCGACTGCGGGTGGTTTTGAGATCAGCATTGCTTATGAGAAAAAGATACCGCTGATCGGCCCGGCAAGTTTGGTGATCGATTATGAGGTAAGCACAAGCAAGACCCCTTTGAGCAAGCCTGATCAATGAATAGAGCGTAGCTAGGCGGCAAATCAAGATGGATTTCAAGTTATTGCAGACTCGACTGGGACACGCGTTCAAGGATGCTGCGCTCCTGCAGCAGGCCTTGACGCATCGAAGCCACAGCAGCTTGCATAACGAACGGCTTGAATTCCTTGGCGATTCGGTATTGAACTGCGTGGTAGCATCGCTTTTGTTTGAGCGCTATAGCAAGATTGACGAAGGCGACCTGTCGCGATTGCGCGCAAATCTGGTAAAGCAGCAATCGCTTTACGAAATTGCTCAGCGCTTGGAGCTGTCGCAATTTTTGCGGTTGGGTGAAGGTGAGTTGAAGTCCGGCGGCTTCCGGCGGCCCTCGATTCTGGCTGATACCCTTGAAGCACTGTTTGGCGCAATTTTTCTCGATGCGGGATTTAATGCGGCACGAGATGTAATCCGCTCGCTATATATTCCGATTCTCGATACGGTAGATCCCAAGACGCTTGGAAAAGATGCCAAGACCCTGTTGCAAGAATACCTCCAGGGAAAAAAGATTGCCTTGCCTCAATACAATGTCGTGGCGACACACGGGGCGGCCCATAATCAGGAATTCGAAGTCGAATGTCTTGTTCCCAAGCTCGAAATCCAGGTGTTCGGGACAGGGGGCAGCCGGCGCGCCGGTGAGCAGGCCGCAGCGAAATTAGCCTTGGAAGCCGTCCAGAGTGCCTTGGTGAAGAACACTACATCTGGTCGCAAGAGCCGTCCGCGCGCATCGCAATTGAAACTGGCGGGTATTGCAACCATTCAGCCCGATGCACCCGTTGAGGACGAGGGCAAGAAACCAGTCAAGGCGTCCGTAAAAGCTGAAGTCAAGGCCGAAGCCAAGCAGGATGCAAAGCAAAATAAACTGGATTTGAAAGACGACGGAAAGATTGAGAACAAGCTTGAACCATCGGCAGACGGAAAGTCGGCGGTGGATCAGCCTGCCAAAGCGGACGCACCCGTTACCCTTCCTACACATTCCAAGACCGCATGACGTCAACTGATGTTTCTCCCGACTTTCGATGCGGTTATATCGCAATCGTCGGCCGTCCTAACGTCGGTAAGTCGACGCTAATGAACGCCTTGATCGGCGCCAAGGTAAGCATTACATCGCGCAAGGCACAGACCACGCGCCATCGCATTACCGGGATTCAGACTACCGAGCACGCTCAATTTGTTTATGTTGACACGCCGGGTTTTCAGACGCGCCATTCGAACGCATTGAACAAAACCTTGAACCGGACGGTAACCAATACGCTTACGGCTGCAGATGTCATTCTCTTCGTCGTTGAGGCGGGCACGTACGGCCAGGCTGACAAGCAGGTTCTGGATCTGATACCGAAAAACGTTCCGTGCATCCTGGTCATCAACAAATCCGACCGCATCAAGGACAAGGCAGTCATGATGCCCTTCGCCCAGAAGGTCGCGGCGGACCATGATTTTTCAGCGGTTGTGCCTGTATCGGCCAAACAGCGTTTCCAGATCACGGTGCTTGAAGGGGAAATTCAAAAATATCTCCCGGTAAATCCTCCTGTCTTTAGTGAAGACGACATTACCGACCGCAGTGAAAAATTTCTCGCTGCAGAAATTGTGCGAGAGAAGGTATTCCGTTTTGTCGGCGACGAACTTCCGTACACCAGCACGGTCGTCATTGAAAAGTTCGAGGTAGAGGGAAACCTGCGTCGAATTTTCGCAGCCATTCTCGTCGACCGGGATAGCCACAAAGCCATGGTAATCGGGCAAAAGGGGGCCAAGCTCAAGGAAATCTCAACGCAGGCCCGGCTTGATATGGAAAAGCTTTTCGGTGGCCCGGTTTACCTTGAGATTTGGGTCAAGGTGAAGTCTGGTTGGGCGGACAACGAGGCTGGTTTGCGCGCGTACGGTTACGAGTAGGTTTGCCGCTGCCAATTGCCGGCACTGCGGCTTGACTTGACCAGGTTATACATGTCCCCTCCCATCACGCGAGAAAGTGACCTACCGGTTAACGCTCCGGATGAAATGCCCTTGAATGTGGCGGATACCAAAGCGTTTCAAGCACAAGCGGGTGGCACAAAGATTCACGCAGCGCGACCCGCTGCCCGCAACAAGGCGCATGAAAAGGAATACCGGGTGGCGAACCAGCCGGCGTTCGTCCTGCACAGTTATCCATACAAGGAAACCAGCCTGATCGTCGAGGTATTTTCGCGCGACTATGGCCGTGTAGCGCTGATTGCCAAGGGCGCAAAGCGGCCGCATTCCAAATTGCGAGGCGTGCTGCAGACTTTCCAGCCCCTTTCCGTTGGATGGAGCGGCAAGGCTGAGGTTCGGACGCTGACTTCGGCAGAATGGATCGGCGGTCTGCTGCCAGTGGAAAAATCGGCATTGCTTTGCGGTTTTTATCTAAATGAACTACTGGTTAAACTTCTCGCACGCGACGACCCGCATCCCGCGTTGTTTGATCACTACGTCGCCACACTGAATCAGCTCGCGCACGATGAGCCCGCGCCCATCGTCTTGCGCAAGTTCGAGCGGGCATTGTTGAAGGAAACCGGCGTCGGCGGCAATTTCACGATATGTGCGACCACACGACTCCCGATCGAGGCGGAGCAGATCTATGTCGTCGATCCGGAGCGCGGACCGCGGCCTGCACATCCAGCAGATAATTCACCGCGCGTGTCGGGGAAAACCTTGCTCGACATGGAACGAGAAGATTATTCTGACAATACAACCCAGTTGCAAAGCAAGTTTTTGATGCGGTTTCTTCTTTCGCACCATCTGGGTGGCGTGCCGCTCAATACGCGGCAGATTCTGATAGATTTGATGCAGTTATAAGCCAAAATTATCTCCTATGAGTCTCTTACATCCCCACACTCCCGTTATTGATCTCGGCGTCAACATCGACCACGTTGCCACCTTGCGTAATGCGCGCGGAACGACCTATCCCGATCCTGTACAGGCGGCACTTCTGGCGGAAGAGGCCGGAGCCGATTGCATTACCTTGCATCTGCGCGAAGATCGCCGCCACATCAAAGACGCAGATGTCGAGGCGATCCGACCTCAATTGCGTACGCGCATGAATCTCGAATCGGCGGTAACAAGCGAGATGCTTGATTTCGCCTGTCGCATCAAGCCCCAGGACGTCTGTCTGGTACCTGAGCGGCGCAACGAGGTGACGACCGAAGGCGGCTTGGATGTCGTCAAGTATTTTTCAGAAGTTCAGGCCGCCGTGAGGCAACTGGCGGCAGAAGGCATTCGCGTCAGCTTGTTCATCGACGCTGATTCGGCACAAATTCACGCAGCAGCCGAGACGGGTGCACCGGTGATCGAAATTCATACCGGTCGGTACGCGGATGCAATAACCGAAATCAATATTCAGCAAGAGCTGGAGCGCGTACAGACTGGCGTGCTGGAAGGCGTCAAGCACGGCTTGCAGGTGAATGCCGGACATGGCTTGCATTACACGAACGTGCAAGCGATTGCCGCGATTCCGGAGATCGCGGAATTGAACATCGGCCACGCGATCGTCGCTCAAGCTATTTTTATCGGATGGCAGAATGCAGTCAAGGAAATGAAAGCGATTATGACTGCGGCACGCCTGGGCCTACACAAGAAATGATTTACGGGATAGGCACCGACATCATCCAGATTTCGCGGGTGGAAGCAGCGCTCGCTCGCAACGGTGAACGTTTTGCCGAAAAGATCCTGGGCCCGGAAGAACTCGACAAGTATCGCCGCCGCAAGGCGAAGGTGGAAGCGCGCGGAATTCGATTTCTGGCGACGCGATTCGCAGCAAAAGAGGCATTTTCCAAGGCGATCGGACTCGGCATGCACATGCCGATGACCTGGCGCGCAATGCAGACATTGAACGCGCCGAGTGGAAAGCCGATTGCAGTGACTAGCGGAACGCTGAAAGAATTTATGGAAAAAAACGGGCTGACCGCGCAGATATCGATTACCGATGAAGCCGAGTATGCGGTCGCCTTCGTTATCGTGGAGAAGAAATGAATGCAATAGCGGCAAATGCCAATCTTGGCCCCGTCATGCTCGACGTTGTCGGAACGACGTTGACCGAGGACGATATTCGGAGGATTCAGCATCCGTTGACCGGAGGGGTGATTCTATTCGCGCGGAACTACCAGAATCGGAAGCAATTGACGGCATTGACCGGTGCGATCCATGATGCGCGACCGGGCGTGCTGATCGCGGTCGATCATGAGGGTGGACGCGTGCAGCGGTTCAAGTCGGACGGCTTTACCAAGCTGCCCGCGATGCGCAAGTTGGGGGAAATGTGGGACCGGAATGTTCTGGACGCGATCAAAGCCGCGACCGATGTCGGTTTTGTTCTCGCAACTGAATTGCGGGCATGTGGCGTCGACTTGTCGTTTACGCCGGTACTCGATTTGGATTACGGTGAATCGAGCGTGATCGGCGATCGCGCGTTCCATCGCGATCCACGCGTGGTAACCGTGTTGGCGAAGAGCCTGAATCACGGCTTGGCGCTGGCGGGAATGGCGAACTGCGGCAAGCATTTTCCGGGACACGGTTTTGTCCACGCGGATTCGCATATTGCCATTCCTGTTGATGATCGCGGCCTCAAGGAGATTCTGAGTGAGGACGCTGCCCCGTATGACTGGCTTGGCCTTGGCTTGTCGGCAGTGATGCCGGCACATGTAATTTATCCAAAGGTCGACAAGAACCCGGCGGGCTTCTCCAGGAAATGGTTGTCGATCCTGCGCCGTGATATGGGCTTTCAAGGCGTGATATTCAGCGACGACCTGAGCATGGAAGGAGCGAGTGTCGCTGGCGGCGTAGTCGATGGGGCAAGGGCCGCACTTTCGGCAGGTTGCGACATGGTCTTGATCTGCAATGCGCCCGACAAGGCCGATGAATTGCTGGGCGGGCTGAAAATGAAGATGAGCGCTGCAACGAAAGAATCGTCGGCGCGCATCGCAGCACTGCTGCCGCAAATGCCCGTACTCGACTGGGACGACTTGCAGAGCGATCCTCGCTACCGCGCGGCGAAGCAGACCGTGCAATCGTTGATGGGCGCATAAGGACCATTGGAGCCGATGTCTGAAGCTGTTACTCCCGATCCGCGTGCGGCTGTTCTGGAGACGGTCGCAAAACTGCCGCACTTGCCTGGCGTTTATCGCTACTTCGACGCGGATAATAATCTTCTGTACGTCGGAAAAGCGCGCGATCTAAAGAAGCGTGTATCGAGTTATTTTCAGAAGACGTTAAGCAGTCCGCGCACGGCAATGATGGTCGAGCGCATCATGCGGCTGGAGACGACTGTCACACGAAGCGAGGCGGAGGCCCTCCTTCTGGAAAACAATCTGATCAAGACGCTGCAGCCGCGCTTCAACATTCTGTTTCGCGACGATAAGTCTTATCCTTACCTGAAAATCACTGCGGAGGAAACGCCGCGCATGGCGTATTACCGCGGTGCGGTAGACAAGAAAAACCAGTATTTCGGACCGTTCCCCAGTGCGTGGGCGGTGAAGGAGTCGATGCAGATTCTGCAGAAGGTGTTCCGCCTGCGAACCTGTGAAGACTCCGTCTTTGCAAACCGTACCCGTCCTTGTCTGCTCTATCAGATCCAGCGTTGCAGCGCGCCCTGCGTGCACGCGATCAGCCAGGAAGACTACGAGCATGACGTCGAGAATGCAGCGAAATTCTTGCGTGGACGGCAGACCGAGGTGCTGGAAGCGCTGGAAAAGAAAATGCATGGATTTGCCGCGGAGCTGAAATTTGAGCAGGCTGCGGCAGTACGCAATCAGATCACCGCGCTGTCGCGCGTTCTTCATCAGCAGAGCATGGAAACCGTCGGTGATGCCGACATCGATATCATTGCTGTCGTGGTGCAGGGAGGGAGAGCATGCGTCAACCTGGCGATGGTCAGGGGCGGCAGGCATCTGGGTGATCGCGCCTACTTTCCGACTCACGTCGACGATGCGATGGCGACTGCGGATGGCACAGTCGAGGTCGAAGTGCTGAAGGCGTTTTTGGCGCAACACTACATCGAGAAATTCATTCCGGGCACGATTATTCTCAATACAGAGCTTGATGAACCTGCGCTCATGACTGCGCTGATGGAACAATGCGGCCATCGGATCACGCTGGTGTTTCAGCCGCAAGGGCAGCGCCGGCAATGGCTCGAGATGGCACACAAAGGCGCGGAAATCGCGTTGGCGCGTTTGCTGTCGGAACAGGGTTCGCAGCAGGCTCGTACGCGCGCGCTGATTGATGTTATCGGGCTGGATGTCTCAGACGTCGACTCCTTGCGGGTCGAATGTTTTGACATCAGTCACACGCAAGGCGAGGCCACCCAGGCATCGTGTGTCGTGTTCCATCATCACGCCATGCAGAACGGCGAATATCGGCGATTCAACATTCATGACATTACACCCGGCGATGATTACGCAGCGATGCGACAAGTGCTGACGCGACGTTATGAAAAGGTGGCTAATGGCGAGGGCGTGATGCCGGACATTGTGCTGATCGATGGCGGCAAAGGGCAGGTCGAGATGGCAAGGCAGGTTTTCAGCGAACTTGGTTTGGATATCGGGCTGCTTGTCGGTGTTGCAAAGGGCGAGGGGAGGAAGGTTGGATTGGAGACCTTGGTATTCGCCGATGAGAGGCCGGCGCTTGAGCTTGGCAAAGAGTCGGCGGCCTTGATGCTGATCGCGCAAATTCGCGATGAAGCCCATCGCTTTGCGATCACCGGAATGCGTGCAAAGCGAGCGAAGGCCAGGCAGTCCTCGCGCCTGGAGGAAATCGAAGGCATTGGCGCGAAAAGGCGCCAAAAACTTCTGGCCCGGTTCGGTGGATTGCGTGGTGTCGCGGACGCGAGCGTGGAAGAACTGGCATCGGTTGAAGGTATTTCACGACAGCTGGCCGAGGAGATTTACAAGCAGTTGCACTAATTGCAGCAGTCGGCTGTAGTGAATTCGCAATTGCAGTGAAGGCAATTTCCACGCGATAATCAGGCTAATTCAAAGGCGCTGACTATGCCCC
Organism: Herbaspirillum sp. ST 5-3; assembly: GCF_004804275.1. Lineage (GTDB taxonomy): Bacteria > Pseudomonadota > Gammaproteobacteria > Burkholderiales > Burkholderiaceae_D > Noviherbaspirillum. The sequence goes on along the minus strand of NZ_STGI01000020.1, from coordinate 26,804 downwards.
TCAATATACCGATTCTTCTTACTTGGCTGCGGGTAGCCCTAATTCCGCTCGTGGTGGGCGTGTTCTATCTCCCCGATATTTGGCTGTCGCCCTTTGCCAAAGGCGTCGCTTCTACGGCGGTCTTTATCGTCGCTGCGATTACCGATTGGTTTGATGGATTTCTGGCGAGGCGCTGGAATGAAACCTCGGCCTTCGGCGCCTTCCTCGATCCGGTTGCCGACAAACTGATGGTAGCCGGCGCGCTCCTGGTGCTGGTGGAGTTTTACAACGTCAATGCCGTCCTTGCATTCATCATTATCGGTCGCGAGATTGCAATCTCGGCATTGCGCGAGTGGATGGCGCAACTCGGTGCGTCAAAGTCGGTTGCGGTCAGTTCTATCGGCAAGATAAAGACCACCGCACAGATGATCGCCATTCCAATGCTCTTGTATCGCGAGGCGCTGTTTGGGATTGACACGCGCTTCTGGGGCACGCGTCTGTTGGAAATCGCGGCAGTTCTGACTGTTTGGTCGATGTTTTATTACCTGAAGAAGGCGTGGCCGCTCATCAAGGAAAAGGCGGGAAGGATCGTTTAGCGATAAGGATTAACGCTTGACAAAAAACGGCAGATCTCTATAATGCTTGTCTGTTGTCGACGCGGGAGTAGCTCAGTTGGTAGAGCGCAACCTTGCCAAGGTTGAGGTCGAGAGTTCGAGACTCTTCTCCCGCTCCAGGATTCTGAAAGGAAGCTTGCCAAAGCAGCTTCCTTTTTTATTTCGCGAAGTTTTGCGGTGGATCTTTCGGTGCGCTTCGCGATGATGTAGTGTGATGAAACGGTTTTGCGGGAGTAGCTCAGTTGGTAGAGCGCAACCTTGCCAAGGTTGAGGTCGAGAGTTCGAGACTCTTCTCCCGCTCCAGATTCAATGAAAGTGTTTCGCTTTCATGCGATGTGAAAGTCGTGTCAAGCCCGGCAAGTGTCGGGCCAAATTGGCGACTGCAGCATGGCTTCAATTTTGTGGTTACAATACATGCCCATGGCGGGGTAGCAAAGTGGTTATGCAGCGGCCTGCAAAGCCGTCTACGCCGGTTCGATCCCGACCCCCGCCTCCAACATTCAAGGACTTAGCTCAATTCGGGCTAAGTCTTTTTTGTTTTATACCACTTAAAACATGTGGCATGCGACCTCTTAAATAACCATCCTCCCGTCGACTGCGCCCGGTACGCGACAGAAAATTACCAAATGTCGAAGCGCGAATAACGCTCCAAGTGCTGTGCGACTGTACGTCATCAGCAAGCTTCAATTGAATCCGCTGGATGCGAGACTCGACTCAGTCCTTTCTGTGCGAACCAAATCCGGTCAGGAGATCTGGACTGAGTCGCGCTGCACTGCTGAATATATCCGCCACAAATCGTCGCCGGTCTTCGGTGCAAAAACTACCGATCGCAGCTTCCACGAGCTGTGTCATGAGGCGACACGCCGGGCGCATGAGAAAACAAAATTATTCGATGTGCTGGCTGCCATAAATGCAGGGCATCGGTAAGCGCTAGTCTCCCCGCAGCGCCATGGAAGAATTCAAACCCTTGGCATTTTCTCCCGTATTAAGAGCCCATTTCGGTAGGCAGTGCCCGCAGCTTACAGGCCAGGAATGACGGATACGGCGTTACTCGTCGTTGCCATAGCCACTGCTATGTCGCCTCCTCGCGCCTTGTCTGCGCCATTCCTGCCCTGCAATCCGCAGACACTGCCTACCGAAATGGGCTCTTAGTTGCGCTTCGCCGGGCTAGGCGCTTCGTCTGCGCGCCACCAGCGACGTGTCGAGCGGACCGCATAGCGGCGCCGGTATTCGCTCGGGGTGAGTCCGGTCTCGCGCCGAAACAGGCGACGGAATGCTGATGCATCCTGGTAGCCGCAGATTTCCATGATTCTCGGCAAATCAAACAGCGTGAGCTCCAGTAACTGCTTGGCGCGTTCAATTCGTAATTTGTGCAAATAATCCAGCGGCGTCATGCTGAGTACATCGCGGAAGTAGCGCAGCAGAGTACGGGTGCTGACCGCTGCTGCTTGCGCGGCAGCTTCCAGGCTGTACGGTTCGGCGATGTGTTGCTCGAGCCACTGCTTTGCCTTGTACACGACGCCATCGCGGGTGGTGAGGGGCAGTTCGGTCAACATCAATCCTGACTGTTCGAAACGCAGCGGTTCGTACAACAAGCTGTTGGCGCAGGTTTGGGCCACTTCATCGCCTGCGAAATGGCGCACCAGGGCCAGTGCGAGGGAAATGTGGGAAGCGGGTGCACCTGCGCAAAACAAGGAACCATCGATCGTCATTGGGCGATCCATCATGAGTCGGACTTGTGGGAAGTTGCGGGAAAACCATCCGACGATCAGCCATGTAATCGTTGCATTTCGTCCATCCAGAATGCCCGCGCGGGCCAGCATGGCAGGTCCGGTGTAGCTGGCGGCAATAACACTTCCGGCTGCATGGCGTGCCGCGATCAAGGCGATTTCCGCTTCGGCGTTATTCAACAGGTGCGTCAGGTGCGGCACACTGCGCATTGCCATCCCCGGTACGAACAAGGCAGTTTGTTCCGGAGAGAATTCGGGTTCGGGTTCGGGCAAGGCCAGCGTATTGGCCAGCCAGTCGGGCAGGGGAAGCATGGCGCCGCTTGCATCGATCAGGCGCCAGTACAGCGGCCAACTGCGACTGCCGGGATTACGCAGGCGCCACACGATATTTGCGCTGCGCAAAACATCAATCGTATTGAACAAGGCGCCTGACATGCAGTCGGGGCTGAACAGCAGATCGATACGAGCGCTCATGATGAGATTGCGGAATTCAGGAATTGTGGAACAGGTCCAATTCGAGGTACGGGCGCTGCCAATACCGTCTTCCATGCGCGTATGGTTTGGGCCGCGCGGCCATCAAGTTTGCCTTCGACTGGTTAACTCCTTAAGAGCATGACGGGCCAATAGTGATTAGAGGATAGAGCCATTCCTGCCATTGCCACAAGTGCAACGCATCTGCCATGTGCATTGCATGCGCACATGTCATGGCGGCCTGTTTCGTTCTGTCGCGTGCTTGGTGGCTCGTGGATGAAATCAGTTCCATCAGGCATGGCATCGATTCGACTATTGCGGGCAGACCATGGCGAAATCGGCTTTGTAGTTGTCGATTTCCATTACTTACAAAGCGCCGTTCGCCTACTAGACTGTCGTCAAGAAAGTTGCCAATTTCCTGCGTAGAGATCAGCGCATAGTGTGCCCATGCCGATCACGCGCCGGAAATCATATAAGAAGCGAAGGCCAACAAGGAGGGAGACAATCATGTTCAAGCATGCGAGCAGCATTCCAGAAACAAGCGAAAGCGAGACGGCATCGAGTCCGTCACTTTCAGTCTCGGATTCAATGCGCCGTCGCGCGACGATCGCGTCCGTCCTGGGTAATGCGCTGGAGTGGTTCGATTTTGTGGTTTACGGCTTGCTGAGTGCCATGATTGCGCGGCTGTTCTTCCCGTCTGACAACCCGACCAACTCAGTTCTGCTCGGTTTTGCCACCTTGGGCATCTCGTTCGTAGCCCGCCCGATTGGCGGCTTGGCGTTCGGCATCTATGCGGATCGCTATGGCCGCAAGAAAGCCCTGACGCTGATCTTCTGTCTGATGGCGCTCGGGACACTGATGATCGCGTTTCTGCCGACGTATGCGTCGATCGGCATCGCGGCGCCGCTCACGCTGGTGCTGGCTCGCATGATCCAGGGGTTCTCTGCTGGGGGTGAATTCGGAAGCGCGACCGCGACACTGATCGAGTTCGCACCCAAAGGCCGGCGCGGCTTGTACGGCTCGTTCCAGATGGTCTCTCAGATTGTTGCGATGCTCCTGGCATCGATCTTCGTGGTCGTCCTGACGAAGACGTTCCCTGAAAGTGCGCTGACGAACTGGGGCTGGCGTTTGCCGTTTCTGGTCGGCGCGCTGGTCGGGCCGGTCGGTGTCTATCTGCGCCACCGCCTCGCCGAGTCGCCTGAATTCCAGGCCGAGGTCGAGCGCTTGGGCGATCGTCCGTCGACCCCGTTTCGCACTGTGGTCGAGAACCATCGTGTCGAACTCTTCGCATCATTCTGCATGGTGGCCGCGTTGACGGCACGGAACTACGTCAACTCCATCTATCTCCCCAACTTCGCGGTGACCCACTTGGGAATGGCACAGGCCAATGCCTATCTCACAGTCATGATGGCTGCCTGCGTAATGGGCGTGCTTGTTCCCTTTACCGGCTGGTTGTCCGACTATGTGTCCCGACGCTGGGTGATCGGGTTCGGCCTGCTGGCCAATGCGGTGCTCTATCCGATTTTGTTCACCCGCTTCGCCGATGCCCATACGTTCGTCGCGCTTGTGCAGTTGCAGCTTGGCAGCGCCGTCGCTTATGCATTCGTGGTGGGGCCTGCCGCGGCACAGCTCGCCGAGATCTTCCCGGTGGGCGTGCGTTCAGTCGGCGTGTCCCTGGCATACAACGCCGCAGTCATGCTGTTCGGCGGCATGGCTCCCTTCATCCTGGCCTGGTTTGGATCGGTGGCGCAGAACGCCTATGGACCGGTTTACTACATCGCAGCGGTGGCCTTGCTTTGCCTGATCGGCTTGCGGCTTGTCTCCTTATCCAGGGAGCGCCATGCGTCTCAATGCGCAGCCCCTGGCGAGGCTGCCGTCGCGAGTCCTGCACGGGAGCAGCAGGCATGAGCTGCAGCGCACACTTCTCGCAAAGCTATGCTGAAGCCCGTGCGAAGTTTCTTGCGGCGGCCGCGGCAGCCGGGCTCAACATCACATCGCACATGCATCCATTGCCTGGGCGTCATGGGGAGCCGTTGGCGATGGATGTATTGTTCGACGGCCCGAAGGATGCGCAGCGGATGTTGATCATCTCCAGTGGATGTCATGGTGTGGAAGGTTTTGGCGGCTCCGGTGTTCAGCTTGCGTTGCTCAGTGATGCGGCCTGGCGGTCTGCGGCGCGCCAGGCCGGTGTGGCCGTACTGTACATCCATGCCATCAATCCGTACGGGTTCTCGTGGTGGCGACGCACGACGCATGAGAACGTCGATCTGAATCGCAACTTCCATGACTTCTCGAAGCCGCTACCCGCTAACCCGGGTTACGACAAACTCGCTGATTTGCTGATCCCGTCTCAGTGGCCGCCAAGCTTGTTGAACAAGCTTTCGCTTCTGAGTTTCGTCGTCAGACATGGCGCCAAGGCGACTCAGGCTGCGGTCTCCGGCGGTCAGTACCGTCATCCGCGCGGCCTGTTTTACGGCGGATGCGGCGCCACCTGGAGTCACAAGACTTTGCGCGAAGTATTGCGTGAGCATGGTCGGCAGCGCCAGAAGATCGGCTGGATCGACGTGCACACCGGCCTGGGCCCCAGCGGCATAGGGGAGCGCATCCTCGCTTGCCGGAACGAGGCCTTGCAGCGTGCGACTGACTGGTGGGGGCCGAACGTGACTTCTGCTCAGGACGGCAGTTCTACCTCGGCGGTGCTCGAGGGACAAATGTGGAGCGCTATCTACGATGAATGTCAGCAAGCGGAATACACGGGCATCGCACTGGAATACGGCACGCAGCCGATGCGACAGGTGTTCGAGGCCTTGCGCGCGGATCAATGGCTGGAGCTTCATCCCGAGGCGTCTGATGGAAAGAGGCACCGTATCAAACGTCAGATCCGGGACGCGTTCTATACGGATACCGATGTGTGGAAGCGGCAGGTGGTGGAGCAGGCAAAGGAAGCGGCGCTACAGGCGATTCAGGGCTTGGCCTCCAGGTGAAAATCGCGCGTACCGCGGCGGCTACTCATGGCACAGCACATACTCAGAAAACATTTTCATCAGGGAGCAGCACATGAATTTGAACAATCGAATTAACGGCATATTGACCTTGTCCGCGCTAGTCGCCGCACTGGTTGCGTTTCCTGCTTTCGGTGTCGAAGTCGATGGCGTCCAGCTGGATGACTCCGTGCGCATCGCGAACGATGAGCTGAAGCTGAATGGCGCCGGCACGCATTACAGAGTGATTTTCAAAGTGTACGCCGCGGCTTTGTATCTGCCCGAAAAAAAGACAAGTGCATCGGAGGTGCTTGCACTTCCGGGCGCGAAGAGGTTGACGATGGTGATGCTGAGGGATGTGTCGAGCAATACATTCGCGCAATCGTTCATGAACGGGCTGAAGCGAAACACGAGCTTCGCAGACAGAACGAAGATTGTTAACCAACTACTGAGCTTTGGACAGATGTTCGCCTCGGTCCCGGAATTCAAGAAAGGCGATGTTCTGACCTTCGACTGGGTTCCTGGAGCGGGCACCTTATTGCGAATCAACGGAAAGAAAATTGCCGAAACTATTCCGGATGTCGCGTTTTACCAAGCCTTTCTGCGGATATGGCTGGGGCAACAACCGGCTGATGAGAAGTTGAAGCGATTGATGCTCGGCGAGAAAACGGAAGGACGTGATCGCGCCAATTTTTGATATCGAGCGTCGGTACTCTTGACAGACTCGATGCCTGCAGTCGACCGAGGTGTCGGTTTATCGGTAACTCTTAATCTGCTGTTGAGCGTGAATGAGTGGCTATCGACCGCAATCCCGGAGTCGTTCAGAACCACGTCGCGTACCTGGCCTGACTTCGTTCCGATGCCTATCGGCACATACTTTGGTATGGATTAAAAAGCGGAATATGCGCTGCTATTGTTCATACCAAGGTTGTAGATCGTCAACCGCCATCTTCGCGCTCTGCGCTTGGTGGATTGCGGTGAGGATGGAACCTCGATTCCGCCAGACGGTGCGGGAACATTGCTACTTATTGCACGCTCGTGGGAGACATGGATGGAAGTGACTTTAAAAGTAGTGCACAGAGACCTGTTTTCGTTTCTTTCAAACGCGGTTTCTTCCCTGCCTCGCTCATTCAAATGTGTATCGATCAAATGGAAAATCGAACTTGTTGAAAGCGAGCTCAGGCCGGCAGATTTTGTGACGTTTTCCGATTCGCCGAGTACATTTCTAGTGTGCGCGAGTGATGTCGAAACGATCCGTTCGATTCGCGTCATGCAGAATGAAATTCATGCACTCAAGAGCAAAAATCTCGGCCTTCCGCTTGTGCTGGCGCCGGTTATCTGCGCAGTGCAGGAAAATGCCGGAGGCGCCCGTATCGACGATTTGCCGGATTTCATGTCGGACTGGATTTATGCTCCGATCAATATTCAGGAGCTGGGGCGGCGCATCATTTCTTGTCTGGTGCGGCAAAGGCTGATGACGGCGCATTTGCGCGCCGGCATGGTCACGCTGATGCCGGACACGCGTTCCATTTCCTGCGGAGGCAAGACCTTGCGTTTGTCGCCGTCTGAGTTCATGTTGGCCGATCTGTTTTTCAATCAATTCGGCACGATCATTTCATTTGATCAGCTCATTCAGTTTTTCAGGTCAAAAGGGAAATCGACGGAAGCCAGCAATATCCGTGTCGCGATTTATCAGTTACGCCTGAAGCTCGACATGCTGACCAAATCGCAAATCAGTTTGGCGAGCGTCTACAAGAAAGGTTACTGCCTGCGCAGCGATGGCGGCAAAGGGGCGACGCATTGGGATTCGCCGTATGGTCCGCAGTATGCCATGGCAGATAGAAAGACGGAGTCCTGGACAGCCAGTATGGGAGCACAGAATGATTAGTATCGGAAGCGGGTGCGGCAACGCGTTCGGGACTCTCGCATCCCCAAGTAATGCGGATACACCAGCCAGGCAAACTCTGTCTGTGGTGGGGCAGCAATGCTATAACCTTCCGCAGGTAATTCGGAATGCCTTAACGACTGACGCAGATCGCTTGATCGGCTTGGCTCCGCAGTCAGTGGAGCCTCTCTCCGTTTCTGCGGGCGGGCGAGACGGACTACCCGGAGGCGTGAAAAAGTATCTCAGCGGGACTGCGCAATAGGTCTCAGCACTGCGACCGCGGTACAGCAAGCCGGTTGTCATGAAGCAGGGCGAGGAATTGAATAATGGCACTGTGCCGATCGGCTTTTCCGTTGCAATCAATGCGAGTCTATCCATGCATAATCCTTTGTTTTCGATGCTGATGCTTGGCGTATTCGAGGAGCTGGGCTTGTCCGGCTCGGCGGAGCCAGGATATGAAGTCTATACACTGAACTTCGAGCGCGACGAAAGCCTGCACTTTATCAATCGACAGGATGATTATCTTGACGTCATCACTGAAGCGGGCAGGCTGACCGAGCCTTACTCCGCCGACATGCTGCTGTCTCTGCTTGAGCTCAATGGTTACGACGGCATGGAGTTCCCGTTGAGCGTCAGTGTCGAGCGCGAAAGCGGCACTCTTTTAGTGTGTTACATGCAGCGTCTGGCGATACTGGATGTGCCGACCGTGATCCGTCTGACAGGCAGCATCCGCGCAAAGGCGGCGATGGTATCGCGCACGCTGGTGGAACCTTCCGTTTGCAGGCCCACCTCGGATGAGGACAGGTTGTTGCTGATGAAGGCCTGATTCCTCATCGTGGTGTGCGAACGTCTGCAGACCTCACTGAGCGAACTCAAGGCAGGCCGGGCTCGATGGCCAGCATATCGGAGGACTGTGGACTGACGTGCAAGAGCTGCTCAAGCGCTTCGCGCAATGCGGTGGCCTGAATCGGCTTGTGCAGCACGGGCAAGCCGCTCGCCAGGGTTTCCCGGATCAACTCGGGTGTGGTATCGCCGGTAATAAGCAAGGCCGGGATGGGCTCATTGAATTCCACATGCAAGGCTTGCACGACATGCAGTCCGGTTTCCCCGTCGAGCAGGCGGTAATCGCAAATCATGCCATCCGGTATTTTTCGGATCGAGCCCAGTTGTTGCAGGGCGTCTTGACCGGAAGTGGCGGTGAGCACGATGCATCCCCATTGCTGCAGCAGCACCCGCATAGCGTCGAGAATCGTTTTTTCATCATCCACGACCAGGACGAATTTGTCGGCGAGCTCGGCCTGTGCTCGCAAGGGCACGGCACTTTGCGCCAGCGTCTTTCCCGGGCGCGCTGCCTGCGGCAGATCGATGGAAAACATCGAGCCTTGTCCCGGCTTCGATACCAGGGTCAGCGGCGTTGATAACAGCCGCGCTAGGCGCCGCACGATGGCCAGTCCCAGGCCGAGGCCGTTGGCGCGGTCGCGTCCGCGATTGCCGGCCTGGTAAAACTCGTCGAACACCGCGCGTTGCTCGTCGGGCGCAATGCCGATGCCGGTATCATAGACTGCCAGGCGCAATCGCCGGCCTTGACGACGACAGCCGACCAGGACCGTGCCGCGCTCGGTATAGCGCACCGCATTGGTCACAAAGTTGCGCAAGATGCGTTCGACCAGGCTGCGATCGCTATGGACGAATGCGGTACACGGGGCCACGCGCAAACACAGCCCCTTGGCCCGTGCCTGCGGCTCGAATTCGACCCGGATGCGTGCCAGCAGTGATGCGATCGGAAAGACTTCCTGGTGCGGTTGCACCACCCGGGCATCCAGGCGGGAAATGTCCAGCAGCGCCAGGAACATGTCGTTCAGGATTTGTGCGCATTGCCGCACGTCGGCCAGCAAGGGGCGCACGGGTTCGGGCAAGTCATAATTGACAAAGGCACCCAGATAGAGGTTCAGCGCATGCATCGGCTGCCGCAAATCGTGACTGGCCACAGCGAGAAACCGCGTCAGCTCCATCGTGCGGGCGACGACCCGTTCTTCCATGTACGCATACAGGCGGGCATTTTCAATCGAAATCGCAGTTTGCGATGCCAGAAGCTGCAAGACTTGCAGGCGATGCTCGGCAAATGCGCCGGTGACCGCATTGTTTTCCAGGTACAGCAATCCAGTCAGCTCGCGCTGATGCAGAATCGGCAGCATCAGCAATGAGCGTGGATGCCGCGTTTGCACATACGTATCCTGTGCGACCAGTTTCGCCTGGGTGGCGTCGTCGATTACCACGCTTTGTCTTGTGTTGGTCACGTATCGCACCAGCGACAAGGGCAGCAGTTGTGCGGCGCGCGTCGATTCGTCCACCAGCACCGATTGCAATACTGTCGCTTGCGCCTCTTCGTCGGTCTGTGAGGCCTCCAGGAACCAGCGTTCATCCTTTTTGAGCAACACCATCCCGCGCTGCGCTCCGGCGTTTTCAATCACCACCTGCATCAAGCGCTTCAACAGGTTTTCCAGTACGATTTCCTGCGACAAGGCTTGCGACGCTTTCGTGATGGCGGCAAAATCCAGCATGCCTGCGGTGCCGGCATGGCTGACTGACGTTCCGCGGCTCGCCGGTACCATCTGCGCGTCAATCGCATCCGGCATGCGGAGCCAGCGCGGATAACGCTGGGCCAGATCGTTAACCTTGGCCAGGGCGCCCCAACGGAGGTAGCTCTGCTGCGCTTGCTTCAGGTAAACCCGCGCCAGCGTTTCCTGGCCGCGCTCCAGATAGAATTCTCCCGCCAGTTCTTGCGCCAGCGCTTCTTCCTGCATATATCCGTTGTCTGCGGCGAGCCGGATCGCTTGCTCATAACAGTCGATCGCTTTCAGTGGCTCACCGCGATGCCGCGCCAGTTCCGCTTCCACCAGCATCCACTTGTTCCGGAAATTTTCAGGCCCATGTTTGGCCCAATGCTGCAGTTTTTTTTGATTCTTCTTCACGCGTCGCAGCACGCCGATCCGATTCATGCCTCTGGTTTTTCCCAGTAATGCCAGATGCGCGAGCGAGTCATAGAAGTAAAACTGGCTGCACCCAAACGAACCCAGCAAGGATTTCACATACCTCGCGGCGGTGACTGCCTGCGCGTGCGCTTCCCGAAAGCGCCGGAACAGATAAAACAGGAAAAGCCGGCAGGACGCCAGCCTGAACATCAGAATCTGATCGTCGGTCATCCGTTGCGCTTCCTGCAATTGATGCGCATCGTAGATTGTCCCTTGCAGAAGGGTCGGGTCAGGGTGGTCGCCCCTTAGATTCTGCACAAGCTGCCACTGGCATTTATGCGCATTGAGGTGGGATGCCCGTTGTGTCAGCGCTGTGACGTAATCGGCGAATTCCTTTTCCACTTCCTCCAATTCATTCCCGCAATGGAAGGAGATGTAACACAATAGCGCCGCCGCATTCGCGGCGTATTCCATGTCGCCCGAGGCCATGGCGGTGAGATAGCTTTGCCGTAAGCCGTCCACGCTCTTACGCAGTGGATATTTCCATGGTTGAATGTACCCATGGACCAGACATAAGGTCGGACTCCGTTGGATCGCCATTTCAGGTCGTTCCTGCAGTCGCAATGCCAGTTCGCCGAAGCGTATGCTCTGCTTGATGTCACCAACGATGCCACGCAGGATCATGCCACCATAGCCGGCACAATTGGTTGCCGCTCCCGGTCCATGTCCATACTGCAGTGACAAGTCAATCGCCTTGCACAAAAGGAGCGGGAAATACATTGGCATCGTGAAGTATGCCGCGACCCCGATCTTGTGCAGGAGATTGCTGACGGCCAGCATATGCGGATCGGTCATGGTCGGCAAACTTGCCAGCTGCTCCATGCTCTTGCCGCGCAGCGCCCATTGGGTCTTGATCACGGAGGCGATTACATGCCATCGGGCAGGACGACCGGGAAAGGACACGCCCAGCAAATCGAGCGCTTGCAGCCCCTGAGCCACGGCTTCCTGTGGCCGGCCTTCCGCGAGGTGGGCCTGAATCCGGATTTCATAGGCTTTGGCCTGATCCAGCACATCGTGTGCATGCAGCAGAACCAGGGCGAGGTAGCACTCCATTTGTTCAAACCCGGCGCAAAGATACGCTACTTCCGCCGCTTCCAGGTGCAGCGCCAGCATCAGGTCGTAGTGCGTTTCCCAGTCTTCGCAGGACACCAGTTCGAGCGCAACTTGCGCGTATCCCAGCGCCGGCTTGTATGCTGCCGATGCTTTCGCGCGGCGCGCTGCGTCGAGATTCAGGCGGGCCAGGTTCTGGCGCTGCAGCGCGTCGGCGATCAGGTGGCGGCCCAGGTTGAAATGATTGACCCACTCGAACAGGCGCGCTTGCTGTTCTGCCGGCGGCAGTGACTGCAGCCAGAGCCGGCCGATGGCCAGGTGCATTGCAGGCTTGTCGGCCGCGCTGCCCAGCAGGTACGCCGCCTGCTGTATCCGGTCGTGCCGAAATCGGTAGGTGGCCACCAGGTCGGGCCCGCTTCCCTGACCGGACTGGCCCACATACTGGTAGCGATCTTCCAACGGTACGACCAGTTCTTCGCGCAATGCGTCCCACAGCAATTCGCCGGTGCTGGCTTCGGAACGTTCGCAGATCAGGGCCAGCATGCGCAGATCGAACGCTCCGCCCAGACAGGCCGCCGCTTGCAGCACCTGCTGCGTGGGCAGCGGCAGCTTGTGCAGCTTGGCCACCATCAATTCCACAATGTTGTCGGTGATGCCGGCCTGCTCGATGCGATTGATCTCCCATTGCCAGTGCCCCTGGGTGGCGTCAAAGCGCACCATGCCGTCCTCGGCCAGAATCCGCAGGAACTGCTTGAGAAAGAAGGGGTTGCCCTGCGTCTTGTCAACGCACAGGCGTGCCAGCCTGTCGACCGTTGCCGTATCGGCGCGCAGCGTATCGCGCAGCAATTGGTGCACATCGTCCTGGGCCAGCGGCGCCAGTGTGACGCTGCTCAGCGAGGCGCCTTGCTGCGCTATCTCTTTCAAGATTGCCGATAGCGGATGGTCGGGCGTGACTTCATTGTCACGATAGGCGCCGATCAGCAGGACATGCGGCAGTGCCGGCGCACGCAGCAGCAAGGACATCAACTGCAACGAGGGCAGATCGGCCCATTGCAAATCGTCGAGAAACAGGACGAGCGGATGTCCGAGCGCGGCAAATACCCCGACGAACTTTCGGAATTCATGGTTGAAGCGGTTTTGCGCCTGGTCCGGCGGCAATTTCGGTACCGCCGGTTGCGGCCCGATCAGCAGGCCCACATCAGGAATGACATCGATGATCACCTGGCCATTCTTGCCCAAAGCCTGCAGTAACTCGGCACGCCATTGCATGACCGCGTTCTCGTCTTCGGTCAACAACTGGCGCACCAGTTCCGTCAGCGCCTGCACCAGCGCGACATAGGGAATGGCGCGTTTGAGCTGGTCGAATTTGCCTTCGATGAAATAGCCGCGGCGCTCGGTGATCGGCTTCTGGATTTCATGCACCAGGGCCGATTTTCCTATGCCTGAATAGCCGGTCACGAGCAGCAGTTCCGATGGACCGTGACGAGCCCGTTCAAAGGCCGCCAGCAGCGTTGCGACCTGATGTTCACGGCCATACAGTTTTTGCGAAATCTGCAAACGCTCGGAGACATCGCTGCTGCCCAGCGTAAAGACAGGAATATTGTCGGCGTCGTCCAGCGTGCGCAGACAGGTCTGCAAATCTGCCATCAGGCCCGCCACACTCTGATATCGCTCCTCCGCCGTCTTGCCCATCAATTTGCCGATGATGGCAGACAGCATGGCGGGAATGCCTGGCCGGATGCGCTCGACCGGCACCGGCTGGCGCGCGATGTGCGCATGCACCAGTTCAAGCGCATCGTCGCCGGAAAACGGCAACTGGCCCGTCAATAATTCATAGAACGTGACACCCAGGCTATAAAAATCGGTGCGGTAATCAACGGCACGGTTCATGCGGCCGGTCTGTTCGGGGGACAGGTATGGCAGGGTGCCTTCGATCCATTCCGGATGCCGGGTTTCCGGCAGCTCGCGCGACAGGGCCGTTGCCAGGCCCAGATCGATCAGCTTGACTTCGCCGGTGTGACGATTCCAGATGAAATTGGAAGGATTGACATCCTTGTGCATGACCTGCTGCTGATGCAGTTGCCCCAGGCATCGCGTCATGCGTATGGCCAGTTGCAGCCAGGCGGAGAGCGGCAGGGCGCCGGCGATCGGCAGGCGATCCAGCGAGGTGCCGCCGATGTCTTGCAGGACCATCGCCTGCACGCCGCGATACGACTCGAAATGGTATGCGGTGATGACGCCTTGCAGTTGCAGCCGATGGGTAAGCGAGTATTCCTGTCGAAAGCGTGCACGCCTCTGTGCCGATGCCTCCTTGTCATTCAGGATCTTCAGGATCACCGGCAAGCCGTCCTGTCGGCTGCCACGCCATACTTGGGAATGGCGGCTTTCGTACAGCAATTCCCCAAGGTCGTACCCCGGCATCTCCAACATGGTGGCTTACGCTCCCCACTTAAATAAGGCGGCTTTGCCTGCAGATTGATCGTCGCGATGATTTGTCGATCGACCTTGCGCATCTCTAATTCTGCTGCGATGCAGCACGCATCCTGTCAGCGGCACGTGCCATGGCAACGATAGCAGAATAGCATCTGCAACGTCATCCATATGCTGACGGGTGTGGCGAATGGGGCACGAACAGGGCAAGAACGGCAGGCGAATCGGTTGATCGCCAGGTCGAGTTCATGCCCGCCGAAAGCTCGTACAAGTGGGCTGCGATGTATAAATGTTTTGCTAGTGTTTGTCCGTCATTCCGGCTATGCTTTTTCTGTCTTAATTGGCAGGCAAGGAGGCGCTTCCTCCGTGCATACTCCCCATCTGACAAGGTGACCGCTCATGATTAACGTGCCTGGCTACCGCGCCGATGAACAGCTGTATGAGAGTCGGCAATCGCGCATTTATCGTGGACATCGACTGCTGGATGGCGTGCCGGTGGTGTTCAAACTCATGAATGACGAGCTGCCGTCGCCTGAGAAGCGTGCCCGGTTCAGACAAGAGTTTCACCTGATGCGCAAGCTGCAATCGGATGGCATCGCGAGCGCCTACAGCCTGGAATCCCATCAAGGGATCCAGGTGATGATCGTGGAAGATTTTGGCGGCACCTCACTCGACAAGTTGTCCATCGCTGCCGCCATGCCGCTCGGCGAATGGCTGGCCCTGGCAATCCGCATTACCGGCTGCCTGGAAAAACTGCATCAGCAGCGGATCATGCACAAGGACATCAACCCGTCCAACATTGTGTGGAATCGTCAGACCGGCCAGGTCAAACTGATCGACCTGGGGATTTCCACGGAGCTGACACGCGAGATCCCTGAAATCCGCAATCCAGACTACCTGGAAGGCACATTGCCGTACCTGTCTCCCGAACAGACCGGCCGCATGAACCGCGCGCTGGATTACCGCACCGATTTTTATAGCCTGGGCGTCACGTTCTATGAATTATTGACGGGCCAATTGCCATTTTCCGGCGACGATGCGCTCGAACTGGTGCACGCGCATATCGCCAGGCAGCCTGTCCCGGCACACCAGATCAATCCGCGGATACCGTCGGTGCTGTCGGCGATCATCGGCAAGCTGATGGAAAAGACGGCGGAGGCGCGCTACCAGAGTGCGGCTGGCTTGAAAGCCGACTTGCAATGGTGTCTGGATACGCTGGACGCGAAGAGCAATATCCCGGAGTTTGCGTTAGGCAGAAGCGATTTCTCCGATCGCCTGCAGATCCCGCAAAAACTCTATGGCCGCGATACGCAAATCGCCACGCTCATGCAGGCATTTGAGCGCGCGAGCAATGGACCCGCTGAATTGCTGCTGGTGAGCGGTTACTCGGGAATCGGGAAGTCTGCGCTAGTGCACGAGGTCCAAAAGCCGATTACGCAGCGCCGCGGCTATTTCATCGAAGGCAAATTCGATCAGTTCAAAAAAGATATTCCTTATGCGGCATTGACGCAGGCGTTTGAAGAATTGATTCGTCATCTGCTGACCGAAGGCGATGCCGAGATCCAGCGCTGGAAGGACAAGCTGTTACTGGCCTTGGGTAATAACGCGCAAGTGATTATTCAAGTCATTCCGAATGTGGAATTGATCGTTGGCGCACAGCCTGCGGTTGTCGACCTTCCGCCTGAACAGGCACACAATCGCTTCAATCAGGAATTCCGGAAATTTGTCAGCGTATTTGCATCGATGGAGCATCCGCTCGTCGTTTTCCTGGACGACTTGCAATGGGCGGACTTGCCCACCTTGCAGGTGATGTCCTTGCTGCTGCGTTCGC
Source organism: Herbaspirillum sp. ST 5-3 (assembly GCF_004804275.1). Classification (GTDB taxonomy): domain Bacteria; phylum Pseudomonadota; class Gammaproteobacteria; order Burkholderiales; family Burkholderiaceae_D; genus Noviherbaspirillum. The sequence goes on along the minus strand of NZ_STGI01000020.1, from coordinate 10,801 downwards.
CGGCCACTCCGCATTTGTTATTGATCGGCGCCTATCGCGATAACGAGATCACGCCAGTCCATCCGTTGCCACTGATTTTGCAGGAAATGGAAAAGAATGGCGCGGCGATACGAACCATCACGCTGCAGCCCCTCCAGCTTGACGAAGTGAAGCGACTGTTGTGCGACGCCCTGCATGTCAATTCCGACGGGGTCGAATCGCTGGCCCAGATCTGCTTGAGCAAAACCCAGGGCAATCCATTCTTTTTGAACCAGTTTCTGGGATTGCTGGTCGATCGGCAGATGCTGCGCGGCGATGTGATGAAGGGTTGCTGGCAATGGGATATCGCTGCGATTCAACACGCGGACATCACGGACAATATCGTCGAGCTGCTGGTGGCGAAGTTGCAAAAACTATCGGCCGCCACGCGACAGGTGCTGCAGGGCGCAGCTTGCCTGGGCAACCAGTTTGACTTGAGGACTCTGGCCATCGTCTGCGCCATGGCCGAAGCCGACGCCGCCAGTCTCTTATGGGATGCTCTGGCGGAAGAACTGATTGTGCCTCTGGATGATTACTACAAGTATGTGCGCCAGTCCGACACTGAAGTGGAACGGGACCTGATTCCCGCGTACCGGTTCCAGCATGACCGCGTACAGCAGGCGGCCTATTCGCTCGGCAGCGCAAACGAAAAGACGGCGATCCATCTGACTATCGGCAGACTGTGGCTCAAGTCGCTTTCTGCGGCCGAACAGCATGGCCGGTTATTCGATCTGGTCAATCATTTCAACCTCGGGCGTGCGCTCATCACGGACGACACGGAGCGGGAGCGTCTGGCGCGTCTCAATCTGGATGCGGCGCGCCGGGCCAAGACGTCCGCCGCGTATAAACCGGCGCTCGCATATCTGCAAACGGCCATGGAACTCATGTCCGATCCGGCGTGGCAGCGAGACTATGAGCTGCAGCTTCCGCTTCATCTGGACGCCGCGGAAGCCGCCTATTTCTCTGCCGATTTTGCACTAATGGAGCGCTATCTCGCAATCGTCCTGGAGCGGGCACGCGATGTGCTGGATCTGGCCAAGGCCTATGAAATCCGGATTCAGGCGTACATCTCCGAAGACAGATTTCACGATGCCGTGATGCAGGGGCTGGAGATACTCCATCAGTTGGGCATGCCGTTTCCCAAACAGGCGACGCGGCTTCACATCGTGACCAATCTGATCAAAACCAGAATGGCGCTGAGCAGGAGGGAGATCGAATCTCTGACGCAGTTGCCGGACATGACCGATCCGCACATTCTCGCCGCCAGCAATATCCTGCTCAAGGTCATCATGGCCGCTTATTATGGAATGCCGACGCACTTTTTCCTCTTTCTGTGCAAGACGATCCGCCTGGCGCTCAGATTTGGTCATAGCCCGGTATCGTCGATGAATTTTGCCGGCTACGGCATGGTGCTCAGCGGTGCGTTGGGAGATGTCGAACAGGGCGCAAAGTTCAGCGAGCTGGCCTTGCAATTGCGGAAGCGCTCTACGGCAGTGGTAAGCAAGATCCGTACGATGCTGATGGTGTATAGCAGCCTCGAAGCATGGACGAAGCCGCTGCATACAACCCTGGATCCATTGCGGCAGATCCACCTCGATGGCATGGTGGCGGGTGACCTGGAAACCGCCGCGAACGCGGCCACCTTGTACTGCATTTACGCGCTCTTTTGCGGCCATGAATTGACACAACTCGAAAAAGAAACCGCTGCATATTGCGGTGCCATCGAGTTATTGCAGCGGCCATCGATTTTCAAGAATCAGAAAATTCTATGGCAGTTTCAACAGAACCTGATAGGGAAATCCCAGGATCCGGCCATCCTGCAAGGCGAGGTGTGCGACGAACAGCAATTACAAGAAATTGAACTGATGGTCGATGACCATTTTCTGACGAGTACGCTGTGTTTCTTTCGCTGTCTGTCCTTGTATTTCTTTCGCCGTCCCCGCGAAGCCCTCGCGGCCATTGAGATCAATGGAAAGTATGTGGATCGCCTCGTTGGCAATTATGGGGCCAGCCAGCACTATTTCTATGATTCCCTGGTGCGCCTGGAGGTGCTGGGCGATGCGTCCTTCGCCGAGCGTGTCGGCCATCTGCGCAAGATCAGGAAAAATCAGAAAAAGATGCAACACTGGGCCAGGCATAATCCGAAGAACTTTCTGAACAAATGGATCCTGGTTGAAGCCAGGCTGGCACAGCACGCGCGCAAGCCGTTGAAAGCAATGCGGCATTTTGAACAAGCGATCCGGCTTGCAAGAGAAAACGGGTTCTTGCAGGAAGAGGCGCTTGCAAAAGAACTGGCCGGAGAATTTCACCTTCGTCTTGGACAGGACGCGCTGGCTCAGTTCTATCTGCGGGAAGCGCAGCAGAGCTATCACCGCTGGGGGGCGCTCGCCAAGGTGGCCGACCTTGTCAAGCGTTACCCGCAATGGTTGCACGAGCCGAGCGCCGCTCAGGCAATCGCGACGCTCACCAATCCGACAATGTCCACCACCAACAGCGAAATCAGTTCATCGGGCATTCTGGATTTTGCGACAGCGATGAAAGCATCGCAGGCATTGTCGCAAGAAATCGTCCTGGAGCGGCTGCTGAAGCGCCTGCTGCAAGTCGTTATTGAAAGTGCCGGCGCACAACGAGGCATCTTGTTGCTGAAGAAGGACGATCGCTGGTTCCTGGAGGCCGAGCAGGGAGACGGCGACACCGCGGCCACTGTGCTGCAATCGATATGCCTGGACGAATCGAGCCGGGACGAGATACCGCTGCCCTTGTCCCTCGTGCATTACGTGGAGCGCACCAGGGAAAGCCTCGTTGTCCACGAGGCGACGCAAGAGAAACTGTTGGCCAATGATCCCTACGTTCAACGACATGCGCTGCGTTCTTTATTGTGCCTCCCGATTTTGAATCATCGGGAAATGACCGGCATGTTGTACCTGGAAAATAATGCAGTGTCTGGCGCCTTCACCGTAAACCGTCTGGAAGTGCTGCAGCTGCTCGCATCGCAGGCCGCAATCTCGATTGAAAATGCACGGCTGTACGCTGACATGGAGGGTCGCGTAACTGCGCGCACCGCCGAATTGAAAGTCATGTCGCAGCGCGACGGGCTGACCGGCGTGGCGAATCGCAAGGCCTTCGACGAGCGGATGCAGGAAGAATTCAATCGCGTGCAACGCAGTGGCCAATCCTTGTCGCTGCTGATCATCGATATCGATCATTTCAAACAGGTCAATGACTCGTATGGCCACCTGGTTGGCGATGAATGCTTGAGACGGATGGGAAACGTTCTGGCGGGCGTAAGTCGGCGCGCCAGCGACTTCGTCGCGCGTTATGGCGGGGAAGAGTTTGTCTTTATCCTGCCCGATACGGATTTATCCGGCGCGGTTTTATTCGCAGAGCGTGCCTTGTGTGCGGTGAGGGGGATCGATCTCGAAGTGGACCAGATTCACCATCCCATTACGGCCAGCATTGGCGTGGCGACCGCAAGCGGAAAATCGACCACGGATGTCGCCGGGTTGATCGCCAAGGCGGACCGTTGCCTGTATGCGGCCAAACGAGCCGGCAGAAATTGCATCGTTCACGTAGATCCGATGAGTATCCCGTCCGCGGAAATGTTCAGTGAAGAATAAGCAGAAATCGCCTGATCGCGGGGGGGCACGAGAGTTCTTCAGTCGATTGATTGCGCGCGCCAGAGTGAGGAGCGGCGATTGCCTCGAACACGGAGAGTGCCCGCCCTGACAGCAAATTATTAGCGCGCTGCCAGGCCTTGGATGGCCTGAACGGCTGCGTCCTGCGCCTGCTCCACCACACGCCTCTTCCAGTGCTCGTTATCCACATAAAACGCATCCCGAATCTGGCGCTTGATCTGGATGCGCTGTTCTTCCGGTGCGTCAGGATGATTCTCAAGCCACTGCTCTGCTCGCAAGGCTTCCATTACCTTGCGCATTCGCAGCGTGCCGTATTCCATCGTAATGCCGGTGTATTCCGCATGCGGGCATTCGTCGTATATGGCCGACCACATTTTTCCGGATACCGCCGCTGAGATCGAGCTGCCGTCATGGGTGGATGTTACATGCGGCCCCCACCAGGTACGCGCACGCTGCAATGCAGCTGCTTCATTACGGCAGGCGAAAATTCGCTCGCCCACGCCGCTTGGGCCAAGTCCGCTGTGCAAGTCGATCCATGCAATTTTTTTTCGTGGCTGCCCATACTCGCGCAGCACCGAGCGCAGCGCTTTGTTACTCCATGTAGCGCTGTTCCCACCAAAGAACAAGCCCTGCGGCTGACTATGCTGGCCACCCGAAATAACCGCCTGGGTCGTCCGAATTCCCTTTCTGGCGGTAAAACCCCAGATTGCCAACTTGTTTGCCAGCGAGGGCGGCCATTGTTGCGGCACCAATAGCGACGCGATCTGGTCATATGCCGGGTTTTCCGGCAATGGTTTCGAGAAGTCGTGAAAATTGCGGTTCAAATCGACGTTTTCATGGGTTGTACGCCGACACCATGAGAATCCGTACGGGTTAATCGCATGGATATACAGCACGGCCACATTCGCATTGCGCGCTGCCTCCGTCCATGCCGAATCGCTCAACAACGCACTCTGGATGCCCGAGCCGCAGTATCCTTCCACGCCGTGGCATGCGCTGGAGATGATCAGCAGATACGGCGCATCTTTGGCGCCACTGAGAACGACGTCCATTGCCAATGCTTCTCCGTCCCGGCCGCGCAGAGGATGCATGAATGAATTGACCTCAAGCTTTAATGCTGCAACCAGTGAAAGAAACCTGGAGCGAGCCTCGGCATAGCTCTGAGAGAAATGTCGGTTGTAATTCATGCTTCATATCCCGGCTTGCCATAACCGACGCGGACCTCGCCAAGGCCGACGCGCTGACCATGTCGACGCTGCCCGGACAAGGAGACAAAACGCATGCCGATCAGCCCGACGATCGCGATACCCAACAAATAGTAGACCGGCCCATACAAAGCCTGGGTCGTCGACCTGAACCAGGCAAGCGTAAGCGGCGCGAGGCCGCCGAACAGCATGACCGCAAAGTTATACGCCAGCGACAATCCCGTCGAGCGCACGCCAACCGGAAAGATCTCGACCGCCTGCGCGGCCGCTGGACCCACCACGAATGCAAACGCAAAAGCACAGCCGAGCTGCAAATGCAGCAGTGATGCGAAGGTGTGCAATTCGATGAATCTTGCGTACAAGACGGGATAGATCACGGCAATGGCCAGCAAGCCGCCGGCAATCACCCGGGTCCGCTGGACGCGGTCAGAGATCCAGCCGGCGAAAGGGACAAGGATCATCATCAGACAGGAAGCGAGCATCACGGTGAGATAAGCATTAGCCTGTGGTATTCCCATTTCCATGATTGCCACGCTGGGGAGATAGACGGTATTGACATAGTTCGGTGCCGCCAGGGCGGCAACCAGACAAAAGGAAGCAAAGAGCTCGCCGCGATATAAAGTGACGACATCGCGGAACGGGGTAGACGGAAGATGGCCGGTACGCTTGATCTCGGCGCGGAATTCGGGCGACTCGACAAGGCGACGCCGCAGGTATACCCCAACCGGGCCGACGAGGGCACCGAGGAGAAACGGCACCCGCCATCCCCAGCTCATCAAGGCACTCTCTGAAAGAAGTTTGGTAATCAGGACGACCGCCAGCGCCGCAAGGACGGTTGCAAAGATCTGCGAAACCATCTGCAAGGAACCATACAAGCCGCGTTTGCTTGATGGGGCGAACTCGATCAGGGTAGCGGTTGCATTGGCAAATTCGCCGCCTGCGGAAAATCCCTGGATCATGCGCGCCAACACCAGCGTGATGGGCGCTGCGATGCCGATCGCCGCGTAAGTGGGCAGAAGCGCGATAGTCAGCGTGCCGGCAGCCATCAGCCCAAAGATGAGGGTGAGCGCCTTCTTGCGTCCGTAACGATCCGCATAAATTCCGAACACCAGTCCGCCGAGCGGACGGACGCCAAAGGATATGCCAAAGGTCGCAAATCCCAGCAGGGCTGACGTTGCCGGATTATCAGCGGGAAAATACAGTTTGGCGATCGTCGCACTGAGCAGGCCGTACACCACATAGTCGAACCATTCCAGCGCATTTCCGAGGGTGGATGCGATGGTGGCGCGACGGCGCATTGATGCATGGTCCGGAGGCAAAGCATTAGCATCTGCTCCGGCCCGGATGAGATCTGGGCTACCGACACAGTCGTTTGACATGATTCCTTGTCTCCTTGATGGATTTCGCTTCTTTTGAATTCAGGGAGCCGTCGCGTCAGCACATGGTTTTGACACACGGACCTGATAAATTTGTGGTGAAGAGTCTAGTGCCTTACTGATACCTTGCAAGGATCCGATACCGACATTAGGGGAGCCGATTTGGTCATCGAGCCGCCATCACAACATTGCAAAGAAGCTTGCAGCACGGAATGGAACCAATATCATCGTCGTGTCACTAAGGCAGACGGCCATGCAAGTCCGTTTTCGCCACTCAGAAAAATCAACATGAGCGCACGCATTGATCTGTTGTACAGTTCGGACTGCTTGTCGGGCGCCTTGCTCAATACGATCGATGTGCTGCGCGCTGCAAACACGATATGGCGCCTGCGCAATCCCAATGAGCGGAATTTGCCGCTTTACTGGCGCATCATCGATGGCAATGGCAATCAACTGCCCTTGCCGCCATGGTTGGCCGATACCCTGGTTTCGCCTGGGCCGATGCCGGATCTTCCGGCAGAAAGAACCGCACTCTTCGTGCCGGGGTTATGGACGCACAGCACCCACCACCTGACGCAGTTGCTCGGTAATGCAAAAGCGGAATCGGCGCTGATTGCGGCCCGTCATGCGGCCGGCGCCGTGCTGGCCGCCAGCTATACCGGCCCGGCCGTTCTTGCCCATGCAGGGGTGCTCGACGGGCGTCATGCCACGGTCACGTGGTTGATCGCCGGCTGGTTTGGGCGAACCTTTCCCAAGGTGCGGCTCATGATGGACCGGCCCATCACTGCCGACGGCAACATATACTGTGCGGGCGCTCCTGCTTCCCATACTTCGCTGGTCCTGGCCTTGATACAACACTTCGTCGGCGATGAAGTGGCGCAAACCTGCGCCAACGTAATGCAGTATGAACCGATCCGGTTCCAGCAGGCAGGGCTGATATCCGGCGAGCTGTCGAAACATACACGTGACGGCGTGGTCTACAAGGCGAAACAATGGCTGGAACAACATGTGACTGAATCCTACAGCCTGAATGCGACGGCACAAGCCGCGGCAGTAAGCCCTCGTACGTTGTTGCGCTATTTCAGAGAGGTGGTCGGCATGACGCCGCTGGACTATTTGCACAGACTGCGGATCGAGCGAGCCAAGCAGTTATTGGAAGTCACTCTATTTGATTTGCGGCGAATCATCGAGATGTGCGGGTACCAGGATCCGTGCGCGTTTCGTCGCTTGTTTCGTCGCGAAACAGGCATTTCTCCAAGCGAATATCGGCGCGCTTATGCGGTCCGATCAACCCGCCGCTGGTGGCGCGCCGACGATACGCCGCATTCCGCAGCCACCGACTGACAAAGATTCGCCTCACTTCTTGACTCGCCGGTTTCAAGACTACATTCATAGCCTCACGACGCCCGGTGAGGGACGGGTGGCGCCGGCCTCGGTAGTGGCCCCTCATTAACGGCTCGGCTGTCCGCGAAACTCCTGGCGGTGGAAGAGCGTAGGGCGTGCACAGCGTACCCTACTCCCAAGGGGGCTTGCGAACTACAGCTTCGATAGGAGCGGTTCAGCCGTATTTGCTTTCCGCTCCGCTTTCTCCAAGATCTGCTTCTGATTCTCGCGCTGCGCATCGATCGGCTGACTAAACCTGCGATCCAACGCAGTAGTCAGTGCAGTGGTATCGATCTCGCCTTCGCGCATTGAGCGATAATCAATTTCCTCGCGTGGCATTGCCGACCTTGACCGGGCAGGTCAGCGAGGCGAAGCGGAAAGTAGCGGAAAAGCCGCTGGCGACATTCATGCAGCGTATCCGCGAACTGACGAGCCGATCCTGCGGACGCAGCATGCCGCAGACCGTCGCGAAGCTGCGTTCCTACATGCTGGACTGGAAAGGGTACTTCCGACTGGCACAAACGCCCAAGGTATGGCGGACACTCGATGAATGGTTGTGTCACCAGCTGCGGGCGATCCAGTTCAAGCACTGGAAACGCGGTACCGATCATGTATCGGGCGCTGCTGAAACTGGGAGCGCCGGACGCGGTGGCGAAACAAGTGGCGGTCAACAGCCGCCGCTGGTGGCGCAATAGTGACCGGCTCCTGAAAAGCGTGCTCACGATTGCGTACTTCGACCGCTTGGGAGTGCCTCGCCTGTCTTGACCTCAACTTCTCGAACCGCCCGGTGCGGACCCGCGTGCCGGGTGGTGTGGCAGGGGCGTAGCCTGATGGCTACCCCTATGCCGATCAGCGGGGACTTTGCGAGGACTTGTAGCTCCGAGGAATTCCCTCAATAGAAAATAAACGTAATGAGTGGGAACCAAAAGAAGAAAATTTCCACTCAGTGGCTGAATCGGAAACTCACGACGCCTAAACCCTATTTTGGAGTAGATATGATCCCCATCGGACAACCTTTGGCTCCTCAGTTTCACCCCGGCGATCCAGACGGCCAGGGATTAACTACGGCTGCGACTACTCAGGCGCCGGTGCAGGAACAGGAGGGGGAGCAGCAGGTAGTGCTGTTGGAAATGACGGAACAGGAGCTGGCGGAGCTGCGGGAGCGAGATCCGGCGCTGGTGGCGCAGCTGGAGGTGGCGCAGAGAGAGGCGCTGGCGCGGAATCCGGACCTGGCGCAGGCGATGGCGCAGGAGGAACCTGGGGCGAATCGTTGGGCCTTCAGTCCGGCGGCCTCTGCAAGCGCGAGGGCGACGGGTACCTCTCTTTTGTTAATGCTCGTTCCCATTGTGAAGAATGCGACCGGTTCATACGCTCTTGCTTATGGCGGGGCGGCCTTCGCAGGGCAGAGCGTGGGCGCTGTTCTCAGCAAGATACTGCCGAAAGGCAGCCAGGAGTACACGGTAGCCGCTGAAGATGCCGGAAGGCTGAGACAAGCCAAGCTTTTTATATCGCTAGGGGCCTATATGGCGTCTCTTTCGGCCGGCAAAGAGCTACCTAAGTTTATGTCCGGCGGTCCGTTAATCGGGACGGCGCTCACGATATCGTTGTTCGTTGGACAGTTGATTCAACATGGGCCATTTAAGTGGCAGCAGTTCATGGGGCGCGAAGTCTCGGCGCGTGATCTGACACGCCCGGGCACCGTGGCAACAGCAGTGAACCTAGGGATGGCCGCCATTATTGGGACGGGTGCTGGGGGGATGGTTGACGGTTCAAATGCAATCATGGCAGCAGCGCCCAACTCCACTTTTGACGGAGAAGCCGGCGTAGCATTTAGCTATGGAACGCTCTTTACTGCCGTAGCGACGTTTACTACTGCGATGACTTACTTGCCGCCTTTACTTCAGAAGCTTCTAAGTCCAAAGCCCGCCGCCCCCGCAGAGAACAATGCTCCTGCCGATCCTTCTGTAAATAATCAAAACGTTGACGGGGCGGCCGACGGTGAAGATCTAGAAGCAGCACCAGGCGGAGTGCAACCTCCTGCTGACTTGCCCCCTGCTCACGCCGAGACTCAGCAGGGCGGAACTCGGGAAAGCGATAGCGCCGGCCAGCGTCGCGGAGATCTATCAATCGTTTAAGCTCAAGGAAGAAGCATGCAAAACGACACGATCATCGACACGGAGTTGGTGGAACAAATTACTCAGCCGCCGGAGCGTTTTCTGGCCGTGTTACAAGACTTCTGCCGTCTGGTCAGGTTGAACTTTGACGAAGTTTTGGCAGCCGGCGAGGTGGTACTAGGCGATGTGCGTATCGGCTTCATGCATTTTGGTGCGCTCAATCCAACCTGCATGAGGCTTATCGTTGAAATAAATCTGCCGTCATCAGAGCGAAATGAAAAGGTCTTTCTTCAGCTATTACAGGCAAATGCAGTGCTGCCTGTAGAAGGTCTCGCGTTTGCTTCGTTCCCGGAATCGGACCGGCTTGCGTTCGTGCAGACGCTGCCGCTTGATGAGCAACGTGGCCTGAACGGCCAACAACTGCATGAAAAAATCCTGGCTTTGGTCGAGATGTCACGAACGGGGCATGAGATCGTCGAAAAATCATTTGGTCAGGCGGTATTTTCCGGCTTCAATAAAGTCTGATTCAGCTGGGTGGCGATGCAATCAACGGTGATTGCATCGTCATCGGCGATCTACACATCGCGGACGACACTGACGGCGGGAATAGCCGACGAAATGGATTTTATTGAGCCGGCATCTGCGTCCTTGAAAAGTTGAATGCGTCAGTACATTCCAACGCGGCTCACATCATTGGCGGATTCAAGTACACGCATCCCAGCTCAATAATAGAAGATCAAAAATATAAACGGCTAGCCAGTCTTCATTTAATCGATATGGACTAGAGCAATTTGCGCTTCGATGTAGAGTGCGCTCCGCGCACCGGCATCCTTGCTACGGTATCGGTGCGCAAAGCGGCGGAGAAAATAATTATGTTTAGAGCGATGCGCAGTTTGTGTTGCTACAACGCGAATGCTGCGCAGCCTCCTCTTCAAGAGGAAAATACGCCATCCGTGCCGTCGCCTGTTCCTTCCATACATCATGCCGCCGTAGTGAAGTAGCCCCCTGAATCTCCGGACCATTGGTATTCCTTAAAATTACGACTAGGAATACTTCTATGGATATGCCTA
>NZ_STGI01000002.1 GCF_004804275.1 Herbaspirillum sp. ST 5-3 | reverse complement strand
TGGCCGATCTGGCGGGCGATGCCGATGTCCAGTGTCTTGCCCACGATGCCGCGGATATCGTATGCCTTGAAAATGCTTTGAGAGAGAGTCAACACGTTTTAGTGAACCAGAAAGAAGAAGAGCGCCCCCGATGCAGCGGGGAAGCGCAGCGCGCATGCGCGGCACATCGGCACGCCTGGCGCCGATGTGCGCCGGACTTACGATGCCTCGATCAAAGGCGTATTGTCCGAAGGCCGCTGGCCGTAACCCGATCTGCCATAGGTATATCCATAACCGTAACGTCCCGGCCGAACCTTGAGGTCGTTGAACAACACCCCTTTCGCCTCCAGGCCGGCCTGGCTCAGGCGCTTCATCGATTCACCGATCTCGCCCGGCGTGGTGACGCCGGCACGGGTCATGATGTAGATCGCTCCCGCGTGCGAGCCGATGATCATCGTATCGGCAACCGCGAGAATCGGCGGCGCGTCGATCAGCACGAGGTCATAACGCGTGGACAGCTCTTGCAGGAAGCTTCCGAAATTGGGGCGCAGCAGCAGCTCGGACGGATGCTGCGGCAAGGTTCCCGTGGTGATGAAATCCATGTTTTCGATCACGCCGTGATGAATCACCTGGTCCAGATGACGCGCACCCGCGATGGCATCCGACAAGCCGTCATGGCGACCGAAACCGAAGTACAGATGCAGCAAGCCGTTGCGCAGGTCAGCATCGATCAGCAATACCTTCTTGCCGGTGGCAGCCATGATGGCGCCAAGATTCGCCGAGACGAAGGACTTGCCCACACCCGGCGTCGCCCCGGTGATCAGCACGATGTTGTTCTTGAACTGCGGCAGCGAGAATTGAAGCGCGGTGCGGAAGTTGCGCAAGCTCTCGACCGCAATATCGCTGGAGGACACGTTGGCCAGGAGCGGCACCTTCTGCTGCTTGGCATTGACCTGCTGATACAACTCTTTCTGCTTCCGACTGTGCGGAATGGTTGCATAGACGGGCACGCCCGCGATCTGCTCCATCTGCTCCGGCGAATCGACACCGCCGACCAGCGTCTTGCGGAAGAACGCAATCACCGCACCGATGAACAAGCCGGCCAATATCGAAATGGCGATGATCGCCGGGCGGTTCGGCTTGATCGGCTTCTCAGGCAGCATCGGCATGTCGACCAGACGCACATTGCTTACCTTGCCGACCGTGACCAGACGCAGTTGCTGCGCCGTGTTCAACAGCGCGGTATACAGATCTGTATTGACCTTCACTTCCCGTTGCAGACGCAGCAGGTTCTGCTCCATCGACGGCAGCGACTTGATGTGTTCATTCATCGCGGCGATTTCGCCGTTGATCTCCTTCAGCTGGCTGTCGATGCCCTGAACAGCCGGATGTTCTTCCGTATAGCGCGACAGCAGTTCGATCTTCTTCTGCTGCAGGTCCATTTTCTTGAGCTTCGCCGCAGCCGATTGCTGCAGGCTCAGTTTCGATTCCTCGTTCAGGTCGACCGTACCGTTCGCATTGCGGAAGGCGTTGTACTTGGCCTCGGCCTGTTCCAGCTGGGATTTGATCTCGGGCAGTTGCTTGTTCAGGTAGGTCAGTGACTTTTCAGCCTCTTCCGTCTTGCGGGCGGCATTCTGCTTCGCATATTCCTTGCCGACTTCTGTCAGGACGGCATTGATCATCTGCGGATTCGAGCCTTGCAGGTTGACGCCGATCACGCCGGACTGCTTGCCGCCCAACTCATCCACCTTCATGCTCTTTTGAATGCCCTCGATGGTGGCCAAGCGCGATGCGCGCGACATCAGGAACTGCGCGCCGGGATTGCCGTCGAGGCGATCGATGCGCACTTCGATAGTGCCTTTCGGCAGTTCGAATATCGCTGTTTCGCCGACTTTGGCCTTGAGGTCAATACCCTGCTCTTCCTGCGTCAGACGGTACAAGCCATTTCCCTCCGCCGTCACCACGAATTCGCGATTGAGCAGCGATTCAGGCACATTGAAGGTTGCCACATCGATCTTTTCCGCACCCCATGCATAGCCGCCATAGCCGAGCAGTCCGGGCGTCGACAGTTTCTTGTTCTTTTTCGCTATCCACGACCCGATGCCTGGGAAATACCGGGGTCCGGCGTTGATATAAAGCCGCAGGTTGTCGATTGCGCGCGATACCACCAGCCGCGAGCGAATCAGTTCCATCTCGGCCAGAGCCGAGGTCTTCACGTCAAACATCGACGACAGGTCGCCGAGGATGTTCTTCGATTCCTTCTGACCTTCTTCCTCGACGTGAATCAGCATATTGGCTTGATATACCGGCGTCGTGATGAACGCATAGGCCGCGCCCAGCAAAGCCAGTACGAGCGTAATGGTTACGATCATCCAGCGGCTTTCCCACAGGACGTCGATGTAGCTTGCCAGCTCGATGTCGTTTTCTTCCTGGCGGATGGGCCCGGCGAGCCTCGGTATGGATTGATTCATCATAGGTTTATCAGCTTGTTGTTAGTACGGACATGAACGACACGAATCAAGACAGTGACTGCGAAAGCCGTCCCGATGGGCCTGGCCCGCTCGCGAGACTTTCGCTTCAGCGGCCCTTATTTGTTTGTTGCCGGCGTCACTGCGCCGACTGCCGATGACAGCGCACCCGGCAGGAGCAGGCTGATTGCGCGATGCCAGTTCGCCAGCGGCGTCGCCGCCACAAAGACCACATCCTTCGGATTAAGCTCGAAGCCTTCTGCCATTGCCAGCGCTCCAGGCGAGCGTCCATCAAGTTGATAGACCACCTGCTCGGCACCGGATTTGCGCACCACATAAATCTGGCTTCCGTCGCCGCTGGTCGGATTGATTCCGCCCGATTCGCCAAGTGCTTCATTCAATGTCAGGCGGCCGTTATGCATGGGCAGCGCACGCGGACTGACCACCTCGCCCGAGACGAACACCTTGCTTTCATCACGCGAACGAACCCGCACGACATCGCCGTTGGTGAGCATGATGCTGCCCGGATTGACCCCGCGCTGAACCAGCTGCGGCAGGTTGATGTAGTAGTTGGTGCCATCCCGGTTCACGACGACCTGGCTCTGGTCACCGGTCGGCAGCACGCCGCCGGCGCGATTGATCGCCTCGACCAGCGTCATCGGGATATCGTTGATCGCCTGCAGGCCCGGATTCTTCACTTCGCCGTCGACATAAACGCGCTTGCTGCGATAGGCCTGCACGCGCAGGGTTACCCGCGGCTGCTTCAGATAGCGCGAGAGCTTGCTGGCAAGCAGATTGCGCGCCTGATCCTGCGTGAGTCCGGCGACTTTCAGAGGACCTGCATACGGAAACTGGATCATGCCCTCATGGTCGACCATGAAACCGGCAGGCGGCGCGGTCGTCGCGGCGGTAGATGCGTCGGAGCCGGTACCTACGCCACCACCCGTGGAGATCGTCGCGGAGTTGGAGAGTTCAGGATGATCCCAGACCACGATCGACAGAACATCGCCGTTGTCGATGGTATAGGGCTTCGGTTTGGCCAGCAGCTTGCTGATGTCCTGGGTGGCCTGCTTTTCGCGCAATTCGCGCTCTGCCTTGACGAGATGGGGAGTAATCTGCCTCAGAACGGGATTCACATTTTCGTCGCCGCTCGCACTGTCCGTGCTTGCGGAATTCAGTCCGGACGATTGGCTGTAATGCATGCCCGGAGACACCGACGTGCAGCCGGCGGCGATCCACGGCAGCAGCACGCCCACGCTCCATTTTTTGAGAGAAGCTTTAGAACAGAAGTGCATTTGATTACCCCACATGATTTGCACGAAGTTGCCAAGACGGTTACCGGCATGTGCTGTGTTTAAGTTAAGGAAGCCTGGATCGGCAGGAGCCCGGAGCGGCGCAGTGGCGCTCGCGAGCATGGCAACGACGATAACGCGACGATAGCGCGACGACAGCGGGCATGTTTCCGGAGACATGATTCCCGCCGCGCGACGAAGCGGAAGCGTGGGCCGCTCCGTCTATTTCGTTGCCGTTCGACCATTGGCGACTTATCTGATGTACAACTCTACGTATCCCCTTATTGACTGTTTTGACGTGTATCAACGCACAACAAGATATGAAATTCAGGTGTATCAAAGCGTTACAGCGAACTTGAACACAGCAGACAAAGAGCGTGTGCAAGCGAAATGCACGGCATGCATTGCCGGTATTTCACCCGCAGTCAGGAATCGCGTAAGCTCAAGATAGCCGGGAAAGGAAGGAAGGACATTGCGCAAAAGCACGCAATGATTTGAGCAACATTAAGATATCGCGAAGCTTGGCGGACCCGATCTCGATTCGCTCGGCAGTTTTTCAACTGCCTGTCAGATGCCGCGCAGGGTCTGCAAGGGTGGTTGATTCAGCACGTTGCGCAGTCCGGCCCAGCCGCCGATGAATGCGCACAAGGCGCCACTCGTCAGGCCGGCGATCCACACCACAGGGCTGAAGGTCCATTCGAAATTGAACACATAGCGCGCCAGCGTCCAGCCGATGGCCGCCGCGCCACTTGCTGCGAGCACGCCGGACAGGCCGCCGATCAGTGCAAACTCGATCCACTGCGATTGCGAAAGCTGGCGGCGCGTGGCGCCGAGCGCGCGCAGCAGGCCGGATTCGCGAATGCGCTCATCCTGCGATCCGACCAACGCCGCATACAGCACCAGCACGCCCGACGCCAGCGTGAACAGGAACAGGAATTCAACGGCCGCAATGACCTGATCGAGCACGCCCTGCACTTGCCTGATCATGCTGCCGACGTCGACCACCGTCAGGTTCGGAAACTCGCGCATCAAATCATTCACGAGGGAAATCTTTTCCTGCGGCAAATGAAACGCCGTGATCCACGTTTGCGGCATGTTCTCGACGAGGGCGGGGTTGAGGATCACGAAGAAATTGACGCGCATCGAACCCCAGTCGAGCTTGCGCAAACTGGTGATGGTCGCCTCCACCTGCTGGCCCGCGATGTCGAAGCGCAGCTTGTCGCCCAGCTTCAGCTTCAGCGTTTTCGCCAGGCCCTCTTCCACCGATGCTTCCGGCTTGCGGTTGTCATACCAGCGTCCGGCGACGATGCGGTTCTGCGGCGGGATATCGCGCATGGTGGACAAATTGAATTCACGATCGACCAGGCGCCGCGCGCGATCGTCCACGTAGGTTTCATTGGTAATGGGCTGATCGTTCACCTGGATCAGGCGGCCGCGTATCATCGGATACAACTGCGCTTTGCCGATGCCGTTGGCGGCAAGCCGCTTTTCGAAGTCCGCTTTCTGCTCAGGCTGGATATTGATCACGAAGCGGTTCGGCGCATCCGGCGGCGTGGAATTCCGCCATGCGTCCACCAGGTCGCCGCGTATCACCGTCAGCAGCAAAAGCGCCATCAGACCAAGTGCGAGCGCCACAATCTGCACTACGGTCGCGCCTTGACGCCGCTGCAAGGCCGTCAAGGCGAAGCGCCATGCCGGATGATTGATGCCCATGCGCAGCAAGCGCAGCGATCGCAGGCTCAACCACCCGGCCAGCGCGAATACCGCGAATCCCGCGAGAAAGCCCGCGGCCGTCAACAGGCCAAGTTTCGGATTACCCGATTGCCACAACAGCAGCCCGATAAAGGCAAACAGCCCCAGCCCGTAGGTCGCCAGGGTGGCGGGTTGCGGCGCGTCCTGCTCGCGCCGGATGACACGGTTGTGTGGCACGTTGCGCAATTGCAGGATCGGCGGAATCGCAAAGCCAATCAGCAGTAGCAGGCCTGTTGCCATGCTTTGCAGTGCCGGCAGGAACGTCGCTGACGGCAATTCGCTCGTCACCAGCTTGCCAAGCCCTTCGAGCAGCACGAAATGCGCGGCAAAGCCCACGGCGGCACCAAGCAGGCTGCCCACCAGGCCAACCGCGAAAAATTCGATCAGATACATCGCCGTCACCTGGTTTTGCGTCAGACCGAGGCAGCGCAGCATCGCGCAAGCATCGAGATGACGCAGCATGAAGCGGCGCGCGGCCATCGCAACGGCGACAGCGGCCAGCATGGCGGACAACAGGCCGACCAGCGAGAGGAATTCTTCGGCGCGGTCCAGCGTCGCCCGCATTTCGGGGCGCCCGGACTCCAGCGATTCGATGCGCACGCCCTTGACGTTGTCGCGCTCGATCCGGCCTTGCAGCCAGCGCTGGAAACGCGCGACCTCGGCCTGCTCGCCCGCCACGAGCAGGCGATAGGTGACGCGTGAACCGTTCTGGATCAGCTTCGTCGCGGGGAGATCGGACAAGGGCAGCATCACGCGCGGGGCGAAGTTCATGAAACCCGCGCCGCGATCCGGCTCCACCGCGATCACTTGTGCGATACGGAATTGCTTGTCGCCCAGCTTCAACAGGTCTCCCGCCTTCACGTCCAGCCCGGACAATACGCCGGGATCGACCCACACCGTGCCCTCTTCCGGAATATCCCGTGTTGTGCGTTCGCCGCCATCGGAGCTTGCCAGTTTCAGCGCGCCTCGCAAGGGATAGCCGGCGGACACGGCCTTGACCGCCGCCAGTTGGGATACGGCCTTGTCGCCCTCGCCGGCTGTCGCCATGCTCGGGAAGGTGACGTTTTCCGCCAGCGTGAATCCGCGCCTAAGCGCTTCCGCATACCACGCGCGATTGATCGGCTGGTCGGCGTTGACGACGAGATCCGCACCGAGCAACTGGTGCGCATCGCGATTCAGCCCTGCGCGCATGCGATCGATGAAGAACCCGACCGACGCCAGCGATGCCACTGCGACGATCAGCGCCACCAGAAGAAAGCGCAATTCGCCGGCGCGCCAGTCGCGCCGGGTCATGCGCAGGGCCTGGATCAGCATCAGGTACTCAGCCTTCTGAAAAGCCAGCGCAAGCCCCGCCATACCTTGGGCAGCAGCCACATTGCGATGAGAAAGAACGCAATGAGGAAAATGAACAAGACCACCGGATGGAAGAAGGCCGCCCACAAACCGCCAAGCACCGCCAGGTCTTCGGTGAAGGATGCCGCCCAGTTGCTGAACGGCTCGGGCGAGGTGTTGATCAGGGCGCGGCTGCCGGCCTTGGTCACATGCGCGCCGGCCGCAAAGGTGCCACCGAGGAGAGCGGCAATAGTCGACCATTCCGTTCCCATCTGCCCCAGCGCGGCCGCGCCGAGCACCGCGCCGGCCGGCACCCGGATGACGGTATGGATCGCATCCCACGCGGAGTCGATGCCGGGTACCTTGTCCGCCAGGAACTCCACGATCAGCAGCGCGCCGGTCACCGCCATCACCCACGGCGACTCCAGAACCTGCAAGGCGGGCGGCAACTCGATCCAGCCCGACCTGCCGAACCAGCCGGCGATGAACAACGTCATGTACAGGCGGATGCCGCTGGCCCATGAGAGACCGCCGGCCAGGGCCGCGGCGGAAAGCGTTTCATTCATGTTTGTCCTCCTCCGGCCTGCGCTCGAACCTGCGCTTCAGGTTGCGTGATTCCGGAATAGAGGGGGAGCGCGCTGCGAGCATGAAAGTTCCTGCCGCGATCAGCATGATCGGTATGATGAAGCGCCACGACAGCCCGTGATACAGGCGAAAGAACGACAGCAGCCCGGCCAGGATCAGCATCGGCCCGGCGACGATAGACGATTTCGTCACGCCATCCAGTACCAGAATCGCCACACCCGCGCCGGCGAGGCCGAGGATCCACAGCCAATGCACATCGGGCAGCCAGTCCAGGCTGTTCAGCAGCCAGGTGAGGCCAAGGACAATCAGCGTCACCGGCCAGATCGAATCTTTCATCATCTTCTCTTGGCATCCCTGCTCAGCGCAGATGTCATTGCAGCCGCGCGAGGTTCAACGCTCGAAAAACGCATCCACCTGATCCAGGTACTTCTGTTTCGTTGCGCCATCCAGGAAGGACGCCGCGAAGCTGTTGCGCGCGAGACGGTAGGCGTGGCTCTTTTCCAGAGGCAAGGCTTCGAACATTTGCACGAAATTGTCGTTCACGTAGCCGCCGAAATAAGCCGGATCGTCGGAGTTGACCGTCACCGTCAGTCCGGCGTCGAGCAGTTTCAGCAAATTGTGATCGGAGGTCTTGTCGAACACGCGCAGCTTGATGTTGGACAGCGGACAGACGGTCAGCGGCACCTTGTCGCGCGCCAGCCGTTGCGTCAATGCCTCGTCCTCCAGGCAGCGCACGCCGTGGTCGATGCGTTCGACTTTCAGAAGATCCAGTGCGGTGCGGATGTATTCCGGCGGCCCTTCCTCGCCCGCATGCGCGACCAGATGCAGGCCGAGCTCCTTGCAGCGTGCGAATACCCGTGCGAACTTTTCCGGCGGATGGCCGCGTTCGGAAGAATCGAGGCCGACGCCGATGAACTTGTCGCGATGCGGCATGGCCTGCTCCAGCGTCGCGAACGCCTCCTCTTCCGAAAGATGACGCAGGAAGCACATGATCAGGGCGCCGCTCATGCCCCACTGTCGATGCGCATCCTGCAATGCACGATGTATCCCGTTGATCACGGTGGCAATGGGCACGCCGCGTTCGGTGTGGGTCTGCGGGTCGAAAAACATTTCCGTATGCAGCACATGATCGGCATGGGCGCATTGCAGATAAGCCCATGTCATGTCGTAAAAGTCTTGCTCGGTCAGCAGCACGCTGGCGCCTGCGTAGTAAATGTCGAGGAATGACTGCAGATCGGTGAAGGCATAGGCGCGGCGCAGCGCTTCCACGGAGGGGTAATTGAGTGTCACGCGGTTGCGTTCCGCCAGCGCAAAGATCAACTCCGGCTCAAGCGAGCCCTCGATGTGCATATGCAGCTCTGCCTTGGGCATCTGCTGCAGCAGCGAACGAAGTGCGGCATCCATGGATTTTTCCCCTTTCTTGTGCAGTGACTTTGCTGCGATTGTACGGCCAAGAAGGGGCGTTTGTGTAAATCGGGCCGTTGCGGCAAGTCCATGGAGCGCGTTTTTATCCTGGAGCGAATCGTGTCATTGGCCCTGTCCGGCGAAGCGCAGGTTCTCTCCCGTCGTTACATGGTCGCGCCACGCATCGAATCGACATGCGTCTTTTCATAGACCTCCTGGCAGGGCGCGCAGCGCTCCGCGGTCGGCTGCACCTTCAGCCTCTCGAAGGGAATTTCCGTCTCGCACGAGACACAATCACCGTAAACGCCGTTCTCCATGCGGGCACGCGCGGCTTCGATGGCGCGCAACTCGGTCAGGTCGCGCGTCACGGCTGCATTGCCGAGGTCCACCGCCAGATTGGCAAAGGAGGAATCGCCCGGGTCCGGCGCTTCGGTCGCGACGTCCAGGAACTCATCCTTTTCGTCGACTTCGCGATGCAGTTCGGCACGCAGTGCCTGTTCACGTTCGTCCAGCATCTGTCTTAACTGAGCGAGTTGCTTTTCGGTCAGGTCTGCCATGGTGGTTTTTCCTCGTAAAGGGTCAATATATGCGTCAAGAAAGCGCGCTGTCGGCACGATAGCCGAATGTGCGTCCGTCACGACCGGAACAAGTATTCAGACGGCCGGCCTTTGACGCAGGCGCCATAAGGCCATCAGGGCAATTCCCGCACCCAGCAAGAGCGACATTGCGGTTTTCGGGTGGGTCGCAGCCTTGGTGTACAGGCTGGATTCCAGCACGCCGCCCCGGTAACCCGGCCGCTCCAGAAGATCCGGCCCCGGCCCGTAAAGGCTGTGCTGGGCGCGATTTCGCGCCGGCATGTCGGATTTCTGCTGCTTGAGAAGAAATCTCCGCATGTAGCGGTCCAGCATCCGCGGCGCGTAGTACGCCGTGGACGAAATCAGCTTCGCCGCGGCGCCAACGAAGATATCGCGTTCGACGTGCTCGGCGGCATGCAGGATTGCATTCGCGACCACTTCCGGTGCGTACACTGGCGGCGGCAGGCGCGGCTCGACTTCCAGATAATTCTTCGCGTGCTCGACGAACATGGTGTCGACCGCGGCCGGCTTAATCAGCGTGACCGCGACCGGCGCTTGTTCCGCCTCCAGCTCCATGCGCAGCGAGTCGGTAAAACCCTTGACCGCATGCTTGGAGGCCGAATAGATGCCCTGCAGCGGCAGCGCGCAATCGGAGACTTCGCTGCCCAGATTGATCAGTGCCCCGCCCCGCTGCTTCAGGTGTTCGGCCGCGATCAGCGAACCATATACCACGCCCCAGAAATTGGTCTGAAACAGTCGGTGCTGATCCTCGACGGAAACATCTTCGTTGCGCCCGAAAATCGCCACGCCGGCGTTGTTTACCCAGGTATCGAAACCGCCGAAGCGCTCGATGGCGGCCTGCGCCACCCTGCGCACGTCCTCCTCGATGCCGACATCGGCCACGACGTAAATCGCTTCGCTCCCCTTTTTCGACAGCTCGAAGGTCAACTGCTTGAGCGCATCCTCATTGCGCGCCACGAGGACGATTTTTGCGCCGCGTTCCGCAGCCTGACGCGCGGTGGTCAATCCGATGCCGCTGGTCGCACCGGTAATGACGATAATCTGGTCCGAGACTTTCTTGAGGCGAATCTTCATCTGGAAGCTCCTTTCCATGATTCCTCTCAGCGAAAAGCATGCCTGCTCCCGAAACGACGTTGCCACGCAGTACAAGCCGTGAAGGAGCAGTGATCAATCTGAAATTTTTACCCATCAGGTGCACGTTTTTGCACGACACAGGGTTTGCAGAAGACAGGGCTTTCCGCCTCGCATGCTTGACAAGCACGCCGGACAAATCAATCCTGAACATGCGCATGCATGATTCACAATACACCCGCCGGGACGAAACAGAAACCAAACCGATCATGAATGCATCAGAATGGAGCCTGTCCCCATAGCCACAAGGCAAGTCATGCCAACAATCAATGTCGAACTCAACGACGAGGAATACCGCGTCCTGTCGGATGAATACAAGAAAATGTGCATCGAGTGGTTGCATGCCAATGCCGCCACCACGCCGCCGCCTTTCGAGCAGTGGCTTTCCTCTCACCTGATGGCCGGCGTGGACAGCCTTGCGCCGCATGATCGCGATGTCGCGGAACTGCGCATCTTCAACGCCATCGAAAAGCTGATCATCAGTTTGCAGACGCATGGGTTCAGCCTGGCGCATCTGGGACGGCACGGCAGTTCCCCGACCGAATCGGCTGCCGCGCTGGCGCAGGCGATTTCCAATGATCTTGCCTTGGCGCATCCACGCGCGAAGCGCATACAGGAATTGGTGGAATATTATTCAAAGAGCCCGAAGGAAATTGCCGACCTTGCGCATGTCGTCATCACCAACCGGGCTTATGGCGCCTTGCACGAGGCCTATCGCAAACTGGTGGAACGTACGGAAACGGCATTGGACCATCTCGATGAGGAGAAGGCACTCGGCCGCGTGGAAGGCGCCATGGCGATCCTGGTCAGCCTGCAAGTGATCAGCCGCCACGCGGCCAAGGAGCAAACCGAGGCATTCAAGGCCGCCTTGCGCGACCGGAAGAAATAGCGAACCCGAAATCGGCGATCGCGGCCATTGCGATCCAGAACAACACGAGGCGTACGATGAGCTATCCCACAAATCAATTCGGCGTACCGCAATACCCCGACCACGACGCGCGTCGCCTCTTCGTCCTCCTGTCCGCCATCGACCTGCTCGAACGTCCGACCGTCTCGGCCATTGCCGATCTGACCAGCCATGACAAGGAAACCGTGGACGCCGATATCCAGCGCCTGCGCGAACAGTTCGGCGTCGTCCTGCACAAGGTCGGCGACATTTACCGCATCGAGTCCTGGGGTGACGTTCTCAAGAGCGACGGCGTCAAGCGCTATCTGAAGGCGTAGGCCGGCGATTTCGCAGCGATTTTGCAGCGATTTCCGCTTGCCGTTCGCGCAACATTTACCCATTGGCCCCCTTTCAAACGAGAAAGGAAAGATCGGTGTAAACTGCCCAGCTTTTTGCCTCGCTGGCAACACCAGCAAGCGTTCCCTTGGAGTAATAACAATTGAGAAAGGTTTTGCACCGGCTTCGCGCCTATTTGCCCAGTCCGCTGGCAACCAATGGCGCGGAGCGCCTGCGCGCCTGCTGTGGCGCCATGATCGGCATTGTCCTCACCGGCGCAATAAGCCGGCTGGTCCTCGGGCCGGGTGCGGCGCTCGCGCTGGTCGCACCGATCGGCGCATCCGCCGTCCTGCTGTTTGCATTGCCAGCCAGTCCGCTGGCGCAACCCTGGTCCATCGTCGGCGGGAATATCGTCTCCGCGATCGTTGGCGTGGCTTGCGCGCGGCTGATCGATGATCCCTTGATGGCGGGCGCCCTCGCCATGCCGCTCGCGATCGCCGCCATGTTTGCCCTGCGCTGCCTGCATCCGCCCGGAGGCGCCATCGCCATGAGCGCTGTGATCGGCGGGCCGGCGGTCCGGGCCGCGGGCTTCGATTTCGTACTGGCCCCGGTGGGACTGAACTCTTTCTTGCTGCTGCTGGTCGCGCTCGTTTTCAACAACGCCACGCGCCATCGCTATCCGCATCTCGCGCATCCCGATCACAGCAATACGCACGGCACCAAGGACGCCCTGCCGCGCGACCGCCTCGGCTTTACGCCTGCCGATCTGGACGAAGTGCTCAAGCAATACAACGAGGTGCTGGACATCAGCCGCGATGACCTGGAGTCGCTGTTCCTGCAGACCGAGATGCACGCCTATCGCCGCCGCTTCGGCGAGATCACCTGTGCCGACATCATGTCGCGCGACGTGGTCACGGTGGAGTTCGGCACCGAACTCGAAGAAGCCTGGTCGCTGCTGCGCAAGCACAAGGTCAAGGCGCTGCCGGTGGTCGACCGCGCACGCCGCCTGATCGGCATCGTGACCTTCGTCGATTTCATGAAAAACGCCAATCTCGACGTCTACCGGGGTTTCGACGACAAATTGCGCCAGTTCATCCGGCGCACCGCGCACACCCATTCGAACAAACCGGAAGTGGTCGGGCAGATCATGACGCGCACGCCGCGTACCGCGCGCAGCGACATGCACATCGTCGACCTGGTGCCCTTGCTGTCGGATATCGGACTGCACCACATCCCGATCATCGATCGCGAACGGCGGCTGGCCGGCATGGTGACCCAATCCGACCTGATTGCCGCGCTGTATCGCGGCCGACTGTCGGACACGGCCGAAGCGGCGTAAGCGCTTGCCCGTACGCAAACCATGCCGCTGAAAACCACTCCTGGCGCGAAAGAAGCTTATGCAGGCTCAATATTGATGCCTGAGCGATAAGTACGATGAGTCTAGTTCCGCACAAAAAAGCGCCGGCTTAGCTCATTCGGCAGAGCAGTTGATTTGTAATCATCAGGTGGGAGGTTCGAATCCTTCAGCCGGCACCATCATCAAGGGCCTGTCTTGCGACAGGCCCTTTTTCATTGATGCAAATATCGGTCGAACCGTGATGGTGTTTCGGTATCTAAAGATCAGTTCTTACAAGGAGCTCATCATGAAACGGAAGACCAAACCCTCACCGGGTGCGGCGAACCGCGGGACTCAACAGACGTCCGCCTATACCGTGCATAGCCCGTTTATCGGAAATCCCTACGCCGGCAAACCGCTCGACGGCAGCCAGTATGTCGATGTGGTTGAGGAGCAGGAGTACGCAGATCGCCGCCCGACGCCGGAAGAACAGAAACCCCGCTTTGCCTTCGAGCCTGAACCGAAGTCAAGCCCCGGAAAGTGACGCTTAGGCGCCGTGCAGGGATAACTTGTGCAAGTTATTTCTGCGCGGCGCCTTAGTCCGCTTCGCGCACCAGGCGCATGCCGACCAGGGTATAGCGCGTCTGCGGTGTATTCCAGTTGCGATACGAGGATCGTGCATAGAAGGACCAGGTGTGCCACGATCCTCCGCGCCGCACCCGCACCGAGCCCGACTCCGGTCCCTGCGGATCATTCACCGGCGAGCGGACGTAATAGTCGTCGGCATGCCAGTCCGCGCACCACTCCCACGCGTTGCCGAGCATGTCGTACAGGCCGAAGGCGTTCGGCGCAAAGCTGCCCACCGGGGCAGTGAATTCGAATCCGTCATGTCCCGCCAGCGCAAAGGCTTCCCACTTGGGCCAGTCTTTCTTCGTGTCGGCGTCGAAGGTATTGGCGATCCTGACCAGCGACTGCGGGTCATCCCCGCTGTAGTAGCGCGTGCGCGTCCCGGCGCGTGCCGCATATTCCCATTCCGCTTCCGTCGGCAAGCGATAATGCTTTCCTTCGCGCTCGCTCAGCCACTTCGCCATGGCCGTCGCGTCGTTCCAGGTCACGTTCACCACTGGATGATCCTCTCCTTGCGCAAAGCCCGGATTGCTCCATGAATACTTCGGATTGCGCCCCTCGAAGGCATCGCCGCGCTCGGACTTGGCCGGATCGTACTCGCGGTTGAATCCGTAGCCGCCGGTACCATCCGCCACCGACTCCGGCTTGTAGCCCGACTCCTGCAAAAAGCGCCTGAACTGGCCGACCGTCACCTCGTACTGCCCCATGTAAAACGCTTTGGTGATGCGCACCTTGTGCACCGGCGCTTCGTCGGCCAGAAGCAGAAAGCGCTGCGAGTCGTATTGCGGATAATCCCTGGAAAGCGCGGCCGGCGACTCATCGCTGCCCATCATGAATTCGCCGGCCGGAACCAGGACAAACTTCATGTCCAGCGAATTCCTGATCGCTTCCTGTGGCGTCGAGGGCGGCGCGCCCGCCCCTGCGGAAGAAGCCATCAGAAACGCGAACAGGAAGATCGTCGGCCGTGTATACATGGTAGATCCGAGAGAGTGGATTGGGCAGGCGGCAAAAGAAGACCGCCACGAAACACGGATTTATCTTAGCATTTCCTTACTTGCGGGAATGAATCGGCACAGCGAACAAGCATGCTTGCGCAACGGCATTGCCATTAGCAAAATGCCTCGGTCCGACCTAGACTGTTGATAAACATTTATCAACAGTGAACAGAGGAGTGGCCATGTCAATGTTTCCTCTCGCAAAGTCCTTGCTGATCAGCTTGTGTTTGTGCGCGTCCGGCGCGATGGCAGTTTCCCTGGATGATTTGTCCAATCAGGATGCCACCAGCGGCTTGAAGGCGGCACTCGAAAAAGGCGCGGTGTCGGCAGTCGGCAAACTCGGCGTCCCGAATGGTTTCCTCAACAATGAAAAGGTCAAGATCCAGCTGCCGCCGATCCTGGAGAAGGCGCGTCCGGTCATGAAAATGACGGGGCGCGGCGAACAGCTCGATGAACTGGTGGTCGCGATGAACCACGCCGCCGAAGCGGCCGTGCCGATGGCCAAACCCCTGCTGCTCGATGCCATCCATTCGATGTCAGTGGCCGACGCCAAACAGATACTGACGGGCGGCGATACCTCGGTCACCGACTTCTTCCGCGCCAAGACCTCGGCACCGCTCACGCAAAAGTTTTTGCCAATTGTGAAGAAGATCACGGATCGTGCCGATCTCTCCGCCAAATACAACGGGGCGATGGGCCAGGTCTCCAAACTCGGCGTGGCGCGGCAACAAGCGACCGTGGAAGATTATGTGACGCAGCGCGCGCTTGACGGCCTGTATACGATGATCGCCGAGGAAGAAAAGGCGATTCGCCGTGATCCGATCGGAACCGGCAGCAAGATCATCAGCAAGGTGTTCGGCGCGCTGCACTGAGCTCAGGATTCGCGCCCCGGTATCAGGAGATGCCGGCGATCGCATCTCGGCGGCGGCAGTTCGCCCAAAAAGATGCATTTAAGATGAATCTTATGGTAAAGTATGCTCCATCACGCATCGCGATGCAGGACAGCTTCATTCCGCGACTGATGCCAAGACATTCGGCCAGCCGCACTCTCTGTAGCAGGCACCCGACATGGCAAAGAAATTTCCCGTCAACCCGAAACATCCCGAGCGCATCTGCTGGGGCTGCGACAAGTTCTGCCCGGTCGGTTCGCTGGCGTGCGGGAACGGTTCGGAACGCACCCAGCATCCGGTTGAATTGTTCGGCGAGGACTGGCAAGAATGGGGCCTCGACGCGGAAGAACAACCGGCCGAGCAGTCCGGGGAATAAGCGCCATCCCTCGTTGTCCCACCCGGCCGGCAATGCAGCCGATCAGTACCGATAGAAACCGCGCTTGGTCTTTCTGCCGAGGAAACCGGCATCGACCATTTCCTTCAGCAGTGGTGCGGGACGGTACTTCGGATCGTTGAAATCGCGATAGAACACCTCCATCACCGCCAGGCAAGTATCAAGTCCGATGAGGTCGGCCAGCGCCAGCGGCCCGATCGGATGATTCGCGCCCAGCTTCATGCCGGCATCGATTTCCTCGGCGCTGGCAATCCCTTCCTGCAGCACGAACACCGCCTCATTAATCATCGGCACAAGGATGCGGTTGACTACGAAACCGGGCGAATTCTTCACAAGGATCGGCGTCTTGCCGGTCTTCTTCGCGAGCTCCTCGGTCACGGCAACCGTCTCGTCGCTGGTCTGAATACCCCGAATGACTTCCACCAGCGCCATCACCGGCACCGGATTGAAGAAGTGCATCCCGACAAATTGCTGCGGACGCGACATGGCCGCCGCCAGCTTGGTAATCGATATCGACGAGGTATTGGTCGCGATGATGGTTCCGGGCTTGGCCAGCGCATCGATTTCCTTCAGGATGCGCAGCTTGAGCTCCAGGTTTTCCGTCGCCGCCTCGATGATGAAATCGGCCTTGGCAAGCTGGCTCAGTTCGGTGGTGCCGCTGATCCGCCCGAGCGCCGCGCTCATCTCTTCGGAAGTCATCTTTGCCTTGTTGACTGCACGTTCGAGCAGCGACGAAATGCCGGCGATCCCGCGTTGCACGGCCGCGTCGTTGATGTCACGCATGATGACGTTCATGCCCGCCAATGTACATACTTGCGCGATGCCGCTTCCCATTTGTCCGGCGCCGACGATACCTATCGTTTGAATGCCCATGATGTTCCCTTTGATTGGATGAAATGCGTTGTACTGAAAATGCGCATCCCCGTATAACGGAGAGGATTCGGCAGCATTTTACATTCTGCGCCGCTCAAACTATTCGATGCGCCGCGGCATCATGCGCGCCGAACCGAAATCGCGTACCGGTGTCGAAATCAGGTGGTCAATCGAAGGGGATGCGTATGAAGCGGCTATTCACCTGCGCAACGGTGCTTTTCCTGTCTGCATGCGCGCACAAGAGCCCCGAACAAATGACGGCACTCTTTGGCGATCCCGCGCCGTTGACGGCTGCCACACAAACCATCACGATCCAACCCGGCACCAGGTGGGTCAATGTCACCGGCGGCGACACCGTCAAATTCGTCGTGGGTGACAAAGCGTTTGCCTGGACCTTCAACGTGGCGCGCACCGTCAATTCCTTTGACCTGAGCCGCGTGGCGCCACCCGGCGTGCTGGACCGTCCGGTGGAGGCTTATGTCGCGCCCGACCCTCGGTACTTTGGCGCGGATGGTTTCGACAGCGGCGGAGCGAAGTAAGCGAAGCGCGACTCGATGTCTTCAGCGACCTGGGAGCAACGCGTGAAGATGTCCGTCCTTGTCCGACAACTCGATAGACGCGCCTCACGTTCAACGTTGAGCACTGTCAAGATGCCGGTAGCGCATCAGAATAGCCTTGATCCATGTGTGCGTGCGATCCGGGATCGAGCAAAGGACGGCGATGGCGACCATGACCAAACTGGCACTCGGAATGATGGGCAAGCTGCGGCCCAAACCTGCCCTCGGGGAATCGACAGCCTCCATTGCGCTGCCGCCGCCGGTGAAACATGGCGGCCTCCCATTGATGGAAGCGCTGGCGGAGCGCCGGTCGACGCGTGAATTTGCACGAGATGCCCTGACCCTACCCCTGCTTTCCGGACTGCTTTGGGCAGCCTATGGCGTGAACCGTCCGGATGGCTTCCGCACCGCACCTTCCGCGCTGAACGCCCAGGAGATAGACGTGTTCGTGGCACTGCCCGGCGGCGCCTATCAATACGACCCCACGGCGCATGCCTTGCATCTGGTGTCGGGGAGCGACGTGCGGCGCGTGACCGGATATCAGGATTTCGTGGATGAGGCGCCGCTGGATCTGGTGTATGTTGCCGACCATCGGCGGATGAGCATGGTGCCGGCAGGACAACGCGAAGCCTTCGCTTACGCCGCGGCCGGCGCGATTGCGCAGAACGTGTACCTGTTCGCCGCCAGCAATGGCCTGGCAACGGTGATCCGCGCCTGGATCGATCGGTCGGCGATCGCCGACGCACTTGGCCTGACACACGATCAACAGGTATTGCTGTCGCAGACCGTCGGCTATCCTGTTGGCTATCCCGGCGGCACGCAATGAAGCCTTGAACACAGTGCGCGGCCATTCGGCCAACCCGATTTCATATCGGCCAATGCCGCCGCGTCAATGCGCCATGAGAACGGGACAGGTCATGGACCGGAAGATGGTTGCGGTCACGCCGCCAAGCACGATTTCGCGAAAGCGCGAATGCCCATAGCCGCCCATCACCAGCAAATCGGCGCCAAAGCGCGACACTTGGTCCAACAGGGCTTCACCGACGTCGATCCGTTCACCAGTGCGCATACTGGCGACCTCCAGCCTGATGCCGTGCCGCGCAAGAAAGAGCGCCATGTCCGCTCCCGGCTCTTGCCCGTGCGCGCCTTCCCCGATCTTCGGATCGATCACGCTCAATAGCACCTGGCCTGCATTGCGCAGAAATGGCATGGCGCCAGTGATCGCGCGCGACGCCTCCATGCTTCCATCCCATGCCACAACACAGCGTCTTCCAATCGTCTCCGGACGCGTGGAATGCGGACAGATCACAAGCGGCCGTCCTGCATTGACAAGAACATATTCCGGAAGATTGCGCGGCTCGTCGAGCGGATCGTCCGGATCGACTTGCCCGACAATCAGCAAGTCGCTGTAGCGTCCCTGAAGACAGAGCGCCATGCCCGGGTCGGCTTCGATAATACGCTTTTCATACGAGCTGAC
The DNA here is from genome assembly GCF_004804275.1 of Herbaspirillum sp. ST 5-3. Taxonomy (GTDB): domain Bacteria; phylum Pseudomonadota; class Gammaproteobacteria; order Burkholderiales; family Burkholderiaceae_D; genus Noviherbaspirillum. The sequence goes on along the minus strand of NZ_STGI01000002.1, from coordinate 685,799 downwards.
GCCGTTGCTGCGGGCGATGCTCTCGAATACTTCAAGATCGGCCGCCGCCTTCTCCCGAACACGCTCGAGGTAAGCGGTCAACACAGATGCGGCTTCGCTGCCGACGCAATTCATGTAAGGGAGATTCATCCATCAATGTCGAAGCCACCCCGACAAGGTGTGCGCCGATACTCGCCGCAAGTTGCGCCGCCACGCGAACGCGATCGCGCATATGACGCGAGGAATTGATGTAAACGACAAACGTTGCGCGGTCCATGGCGATCTCCGCAGGGCCTTGAGAAAAATTCGGCTCTATATGCAAGATGCTATGACTACGTCTGGCGAATTCGGGTGATCCAGGTCAAGAAGTCGATTGTTGTGCTCAAAAGAAAATGCTTGGGATTCAAGGGTACGTCTGCGCCGGAACGGTTTCATTGAATCAGGAAACCGTCACGCCTCCATGACGCGCAAGACGATCAGCCGCTTCGTCCACCATCCGTTCGACGATCACGGCCGCCGGCTCAATGGCATGGATCAGACCCGCAGCCTCGCCGAACCAGACGGCCGTGTTGTCCGGGTCACCTTCTGCAAAGGCCTGTCGGTAACGAGGCCCCTCCACGGCGACGTTCTTTTCCAGCAAATCTTCACGGCCGTGCCAGCGCTCGGTGAATGCATTGCGACGGATACGCGCGGTGAATCCCTGTGGCCAGGGGATCTGGCGGGCGATGTCCGGGATCCGCGTGCGCAGGGTGCCATCCCCATCCGTATCGACAATGGCTTGATGGTGGCGTTCGCCCACCAGTGCTTCCCTGGTAGCCCAAAAACGCGTTCCGGCCAGGACGCCGTCCGCACCGAGCATGATGGCAGCAGCCAGTCCGCGCCCATCCGCAATGCCGCCTGCGGCAAGCAGGCAGGTATCCGGCGCATGCTGCGCAAGGTAATCGGCGGCTTCCGGAACGAAGCTCAATGCGCCCCGGAGAGATCCATGACCGCCTGCTTCCGCGGCTTGCGCCACGACGACGTCGACACCCACATCGACTGCGTCCATCACATGCTCCATGTTCTGGCACTGGCAGATCAGGGCCGCGCCCGCATCCCGAATTTCATCGACAAAGGGACGCGGATCGCCAAAGGACAGCATGACCGCTGCCGGCCGGTGTCGCAGCACATCGGTCAACAAGGAAGGCGACTTGCGTAACGACCACGTAATGAATCCCACACCAACCCGCTGGCCCGCGGCGGCGGTAAACTGATCCTCCAGCCAGGCCGGATCTCCGTATCCACCGCCGATCAGACCGAGTCCCCCGGCCCTGCTGACGGCGGCAGCGAGCGCACCGCCCGCAGCAAAGGCCATTGGCGCGGAGATGATCGGATGCTGAATGTTCAGCGCACGGGTCAATCTGTTCGAGAACTTTGCCATTGATCTTTCCTTGGTCAAGTTGAATGAGGCACGCTGAAAACCGCCCTGTCGAATTATCGGAAAGCTTGCTTGTCCGGTCATCATTTTGACAAGAAACGAGATGTCGCGCTGAAGACCGGCTTACCGCGCTGCGCGGCGCGTTCAGCCGGTTTCTGATCCTCAACGCTGCATCGCCGCTACAAGGACTTCAGGTATTCAACCAGGTCGCGCTTGTCCTGGTCGCTGAGGGCGAGTTGTTTGGTTGTGTTGTAGTGCTCGACCACATCCATCAGGGTGGCGAAGCGTCCATCATGCCACCGGCTTGCCGCGTCGGGCCGGCGGTTGAACCATTGTTCGCTACGGCATTGATCGACAGGACGCCGACCGGGAACATGGCGTCCGACTCTGGACAAGACATTGGATGAAGTCGGGCGCGCTTGCGTTCCGACGTTGGCGCGATCAGCCGGCGACGTTCTTCACATGGCCATGCGGAATGCCGGCGACCTCATCCTGAGCGGCGTCTCCGTCAGCGAGATCGACACATCGGATCAACAAGGAAATTTCTGAAGCGACAGGCGACACGTTCGGCCTGAACCGCAGCGACATCAAAAACCGGAATAGTTCGCGAGCAGAATAGCGATGCCTGTCACAGCGATTGAGGCTAGAGTGGCACGAAGTGCAATGTCGGCGAGATCACGGAATAGCATGGCGATGCAAATGGGGCAGAAACGGAAGGAAGTGGTGCGTCAACGAAACAATAGCAGCGCGGATTTGCCCCGTAAACTGATCTTGCGTGTCTGTCTGCAGATTGCAACATGCGAGGATGAACGCCGCTTCCAATAGAAAGAATTGTCCTGGCGATGCCCGGTCACCGACAGGACAAACAGGATCGGCCTCGACAAATCCGTTGGCTGCGCTTTACTGTCAAAACAGTCAATTCCTCGCCGTTGAAAAAAGCTTATTTCCTCGCTCTAAAAACGTAGTACGAGTCAACCATCACACCCAGGCACGTAGAGTCAGGTAGTCTGAAATGATTGAAGGACACCGCAAAGGTCCCGTCTCCGTAGGTGCTGCTCGCGTATTCAAGGAACTCGCTGCAGCCGGGAATGCTGACAAGGAAATAGGTATACGTTCCGAGGTCATCCAGTGACAGCATCTGACTGGCGGGCACTTTCTGATTAAAGGCGTTCAACTCTTCCTGCGTGGCGATCGAATAAGACCTGCCGAGCCCGGTCAGCAAGAGATTGTAAAAGCTGATGGTCCTCTCCGGGATCGTAGTGAACGTACCTGGGTTGATTGCAAGCTTGAACGAAAACGTTTGCGTGTCGACGAATGTCGCCTTTGGATTCGTGCTTGATACCGCTGTTGTTGTCGGCTGCGTTAATACGGTATCCGCTCCTGAAGGCGTGTCCTTGCCACCGCCGCCGCAAGCGCAGAGGAAAAGAGAGATCATCACGATCGACAGCGGCCGCTTCAGGATTGTGCTCAAGAGTGTCAAGTGGTTTTAATTTCCCAGCGTAAAACGCCAATGATATGGACAGTTTTCAGTCCTGCAACATTTATTGATTGACTGTAGAAGCCATTCTTGCCAGACATGGCCGCAGTTGTCCGGCAGGCGGCATGGCCGCCGCCGGAAAATCAGCAGCGCAGCCAGCCTTTGGTGCGTGCGATGTCGATGAAGGAACGCGCGCCTTCGGCGACTTCGCCGGTAGCGTCGGAAAATGCCGACTGGAGGTCGGCGATGATGGCGTCGACACTTTGCTTGCCGTCACAGCGCTTCAGGATCTCGCCGGCGGACGGATTGAGTTTGATCAGGCCTTCCGGATACAGCAGGATGTAGGCATTCTGGCTGTTCTCCCAGCGGAAGACGAAGTGCGGCGACAGCCTCGGACAGGCGTGGCCGCTCGTTGAGGTTTCTGGTGCAGTGTTGGTCATGGCAGCAGGGGCTGCGGCGCCGGGCGGAAGGGTCACTCGTCCGCCGCCCGGAGGCCGCTCAGCGCACGTAGACGTAGGCGGTTACCTCGAAGCCGAGGCGAATTTCACAGAAAGCGGGGGTTTCCCAAGTCATGGCAAGTCTCCTTTGTTGAATGAGGCGGCGACATGCCGCCCCTTGACTGATTATCGGCATTCACGCCGGCACGCAACAGCATGCTTTTGCCAGAAGCCGCTCATGAAAATCATGATTGGGTAGTGCCCGCCCCCATCGGTCTATACGCACCCCAGCCCTCGATCTGCACATCGGCATACGCCAGCAGCATCGCATCAAGCATGGACCAGAGGATATCGAGCTTGAATTGCAGGATATTCAAAGCACGCTCCTGCAACTCGCGCGTAGTGAAGTGTCCGAGCGTGATGCGCAGTCCGTTGACGACGTCGCGCGGCGCTTCGCTCAGGCGGCGGCGGAAATAGTCGTAACCTTCCGGCTCGATCCATGGATAGTATTTCGGCCAGAAGTCGAGGCGGGACTGATGGATGGTCGGAGCGAACAATTCTGTCAACGACGCCGCTGCCGCTTCCTGCCAGGGGCGCTGGCGAGCGAAGTTCACATAGGCGTCAACGGCGAAGCGCACGCCGGGGAGCACCAGCTTCTGCGACACGATCGTCTCGCGCGACATACCCACTGCCTCGCCGAGCCGGATCCAGGCCTCGATGCCGCCATCCTCTCCATTGAAGCCGTCATGGTCGAGAATGCGTTGCACCCAATGACGACGCACTTCGCGTTCCGGGCAGTTGGCAAGAATCGCCGCGTCCTTGATGGGAATGTTGATCTGATAATAGTAGCGATTCGCCACCCAGCCCTGGATCTGTTCGCGGCTGAGCTGGCCGCGGTGCATCATCACCTGGAAGGGATGATGGATATGGTAGCGCTCGCCCATGGCACGCAGGCGGGCTTCGAATTCCTCATCGGTCCATGGCCGCATGTCATTCATCTTCATTGCTTGTCTCCCGTGTCGATCAGCATGCCGTCCCACGCCACCTCGATTCCGGCGCGCGTCAGTTCGGCGCGTTCCGGCGAGTCCTCGTCCAGGATCGGATTGGTGTTATTGATATGAATAAGCACCTTGCGCGGTTTGCGGTAGCGCGACAGCAAGGCCATCATCCCGCCCGGTCCGCTCTGGGGCAGGTGCCCGATGCCGCGCGCGGTGTTGGCGGACAGGCCCATGCGGATCATTTCGTCATCGGTCCAGAAGGTGCCGTCAAGCAGGATGCAGTCCGCATCGCCGATACAGGGTTCCAGATGGTCCTCCATGGCGCCGAAACCGGGCGCGTAGAAGATTCTTTTTCCAGTGGCGATTTCCTCGATCAGCACGCCGATGTTGTCGCCGGCATGCGCGTCGTGCCGGTGCGGCGAATAAGGCGGAGCCTTGCTGGCCAGCGGCACGGGAGTGAAGCGCAGTCCCGGCGCGGCGGGCACGGTGAAGGCGACCGGCGGCGTCACCTGCAGCGGCTGCCAGCGCACCGTGCAGAAGTGCGACAGCACATTGAAGATCGGGTTGCCGGTGCTCAGATCTTCGCAAACCTGCGGCGTGCACCAGATATCGAGCGGCCTGCCTTCGCGCAGCATGAAGAGGCCGGTGGTGTGGTCAATCTGGGCGTCGATCAGGACCACGCCCGCGATACCGGTATCGCGCAGCCCCCTGCCCGGCTGCAGGCAAGGATTGGCGCGGATCTGGGCATGGATGTCCGGCGAGGCGTTGAACAGCACCCAATCGCGGCCATCCGTGCTGACCGCGATCGACGACTGGGTGCGCGGCAGCGCGCGCACCGTCCCCTTGCGCACGCCGTCACAATTGCGGCAGTTGCAATTCCATTGCGGGAAGCCGCCGCCCGCTGCAGATCCAAGTACAAGCAGTTTCATGCGTTCAGTATGGGCGCGGCGGCCAACGCGCCGCGTACCGGGATTTACGAAAACGCCATCATGGTTTTCTGGAGTTGGCCATCAAGGTGAGTGTTCCACTTTGGTACAGCTTGTTCGATTTCTGGACAGTGACAGGTGTTGCGTAATGGATTGACGACTTGCGGTGCGCAGTATCAGCACTGCACGCTCGCCCCTTCCCGGGCTTGGCTCGAAATTTGCGTTGATGGAAGGGCCGGGTCCCGGGATCCCATCAGGAGTGAGTGCCGCCATGACGTTGCGACTGGATGAAATGCGCCTGCACACGCGCATCAGCCTTGTGCTGACGGCCCTCGCCGCCGCGCTCGTGCTGGCGCTGGGGAGCCTGTGGCTGAAGCAGACGCGGGATGGCATCCACGAGGAAGTGGAAGCCGCCACGCGCGTCGCCGAACAATGGCTGACCGTCTCGGCGCGCGAACTGCATGCCCGGCAAGGCGGATTGAGCAGCGAGCAACTGCTCGCGCACCTGCGGGCCGTGGGCCGGATCCGCGCCAATGCGCTGGAGGTCGTCGATGCCACCGGCGCGCGCCGCTACCTGTCGCCGCGCCCAACCTACAAGGCTGGCCGCGCCGCTCCCGGCTGGTTTGCCGCCATAGTCGAGACCGGCTTCGCCACGCGCCGCATCGACGCGGGCGAACTGGCGCTGATACTCCATCCGGATGCCTCGCGCGCGACGCTGGACGCCTGGGACGATCTCTGCGCGATGGCAGGCTGGGCCGCCGTCCTGCTTGCCGCGCTGTTCCTCACGGTCCGCCATGCGCTCGACCGCGCGCTTCGTCCGCTCGGGCAGGTGATGGCAGCACTGGACCGCACCGGGCGCGGCTGCTTCGATACCCGCCTGCCGGTCTTCCCCGAGCCGGAACTCGGCCGCCTCGCAAAGGCATTCAACGGCATGGCGGACCGTCTCGTGGAAGCGGTCAATGACAACGTGCGTCTCGGCAGCGAGAGGGAACTGAATGAACGCCTGCAGGCCCGGATCGAAGCCGACCGCCGCAGCATCGCCCGCGAACTGCATGATGAGCTGGCGCAGGGCATCACCGCCGTACGCGCCCTCGCCGGCGCGATCGCGCAGCGCACCGCCGGCCAGCCGGCACTGCATGCCCCGGCGCAAAGTATCGTCGCCGTCACCAGCCAGATGCAGGACGGCGTGCGCACCATCCTGCATCGCCTGCGCCCGCAACAGGGCAGCCATGGCGCCAGCGTGGATGACGCGCTGGGACGCTACCTGCAGGCCTGGCAGCGGCACTATCCGGATATCCGTCTCGGCATGCAGCTTGCCGGCGGCAACGAACCAGTCAGCGACAGCGTCATCGAGGCGATTGTCCGCATCACGCAGGAAGGATTGACGAACGTGGTGCGCCATGCGGCGGCGACGCGGGTGGAGATTTCCCTGCGGCGGCTTGAAACCGGCGACGGCGGCTGGCTGGAACTGGTCCTTGCCGATAATGGCCGCGGTCTGGGCGCGCCGACATCATCGGCCGGCTGCGGCCTCGGCCTGGCCGGCATGCGCGAGCGCGCCGTCGCCCTGGCAGGAGAACTCCGGTTCGATACCTCGGCCGGCGGCGGCACGCGCCTGTGCGTACGCCTGCCTGTCACGAAAAACCATCCCGTGGAGCAAACAACATGAGCACATCCCTTTCCGGCCTGAAGATCCTGCTCGCCGACGACCATGCCATCGTGCGCATGGGGTTTCGCCTGTTACTGGAAGGTGCTGGTGCGGTCGTGACCGGCGAAGCCGGCAGCGGCGAAGAGGCCTTGCGCCTCTATGGCGAGCTGGCGCCGGACGTACTGGTGATGGACGTATCGATGCCGGGCATCGGCGGACTTGCCGCGCTCGAACGCCTGTCGGCACGCCATCCCGGTGCGCGTGTGCTGATGCTGTCCGCACACCAGGACGCGCTCATCCCGGTGCGCGCGCTCAAGGCCGGCGCCATCGGCTACCTGTGCAAACGCTGCCTTCCCGACGAGTTCCTGCAGGCGGTGCGCCAAGTCAGCCAGCAGCGGCGCTATCTCGACCCGGAACTTGCGCAGCAGGTCGCCCTCGCGCAGATTTCAGGAACCGCGCATCCTGCCGATACGCTGACGGAGAAGGAATTCACTGTCTTCCTGCAACTGGCGCAGGGACGTTCCGTCAACCAGGTCGCGCAGGATTTCCATCTGAGCGCGAGCACCGTCGGAACGCACCTGTACCACATCAAGCAAAAGCTCAATGCGAGCAATGCGGCCGAACTTGCGGTGATCGCGATGCGCTCCGGCTTGATGGAGGCGTAAGCCGCGCACATCGCCCTGCCGTGATGCCCGACCCACTCTTTCCGCCGACGACGCCGTACCGCACGCAACAACTGCCGGTCGGCGACGGACATGTCCTGCATGTGGAAGAGTGCGGGCGACAGGACGGCATACCGGTGGTGTTTCTGCATGGCGGCCCCGGCAGCGGCTGTTCCACCGAACACCGCCGATTCTTCGACCCGGCGCGCTTTCGCGCGGTTCTGTTCGACCAGCGCGGTTGCGGTCGAAGCACACCCCTTTCTGGCCTGAGGTGCAACACGACCGCGCATCTTGTCGAGGATATCGAGCGCATCCGCACAGCGCTCGGCATCGAACGCTGGATCGTCTTCGGCGGCTCCTGGGGCAGCCTGCTGGCACTCGTCTACGCCGGACAGCATCCGTCGCGTGTCGCCGGGCTCGTATTGCGCGGCATCTTCCTCGGCTCCGACGAGGAATTGCGGCGCTACGTAACCGATGCCGAAGGCGCCGCGCCGCACGCATGGAAGGCACTCGCCGACGGCATTCCCGAGGAGGAGCGCGGCGACCTGCTGCGCGCCTACACGTCACGCCTGCTGGCCGGCGATACCGCCGCGGCCCGCCGCTGGCTCGACTACGAACGCGCGCTGATGGGCGAACCGCCGCTGTCGGACGTGCCGGATGCACGGCGTCTCGCCAAGACCATGATCCAGGCGCATTACCTCGCCCACGCCTGCTTCTCCGATGTGGCCGAGGTGCTCGCCTCGTGTTCGCGCTTGCGCAATCTACCCGTCTGCATCGTGCAGGGCCGCCGCGATACAGTCTGTCCGCCGCGCGCCGCCGAGCACCTGCAGCGCGCGCTGCCGCATGCGGTACTGCGCCATGTCGAGGCCGGCGGGCACAACGCGCTTGCCGCCGACATGGCCGCCGTATGCATCGCGGCGCTGGCCTCCGTTGCGGTATCTGCCGATTTCTGAGCTAAGGGTCTGCCAATCCGGCCTCCAGAAAATCACGAGGCCTAAGCCGATAAAAGCACCACGGCTATCTCCGCGCCTTCTCGTCGCGCCGGCTTCCACGCCAATCCACAATACATGCAAGACAGCGGGCTTTCCGCACCGCTGCGATGGAGACGAAAGGACGCAATCATGCCGAAGGAATCGCGCGGCGTCAGCCTGGACGGCGACGGCAAGCCGCTGTGGCTGACACTGGAACTGACTTACCGCTGCCCCTTGAAATGCCCGTGGTGCAACAACCCGCTGAACTTCAAGGACTATGCGCAACACGAGCTGGCAACGGAGGAATGGAAACGGGTACTGCGCGAGGGCCGCGAGCTGGGCGCGCTGCAACTCGGCTTCACCGGCGGCGAACCGCTGCTGCGCGAGGACCTCGAAGAGCTGGTCGCCTATGCCGACGGCCTCGGCTACTACACCAATCTCATCACCTCCGGCATCGGCCTCACCGAAGCGCGCATGATCGCCTTGAAGGAAGCCGGCCTCAAGCAGGTGCAGCTGTCGCTGCAATCGACCAAGGCGGCACTGACCGATGAACTGGTCGGCGCCAGGGCGCATGCCCTCAAACTGGAGGCCGCTCGCCTGATCAAGGCGCACGGATTTCCGATGGTGATGAACATGCCGGTCTGCAAGCAGAATATCCGCGACATCGATGCCATGTGCGAGTTCGCCTCGTCGATCGGCGTCGAGTACATCGAGTTCGCCAACCTGCAGTACTACAACTGGGCGCTGGTCAACCGCGAGGAACTGATGCCCAGCCTGGAGGAAGTGCGCGAAGCGGAAGCCACCGTGCAACGCTGGCGCAAGAAGCTGGGCGACAGCATGACGATCTATTTCGTCATTCCCGATTACTACGAAGGCCGCCCGAAAGCCTGCATGAACGGCTGGGGTGCGATCCACCTGACCATCGCACCGGACGGTGTGGCCATGCCCTGCCAGGAAGCGCGCGTGATCCCGGGGCTGGACTTCCAGTCGGTGCGCGACAAACCGCTGTCCTGGCTCTGGCATGAATCGCCGCTGTTCCGCAAGTACCGCGGCCTCGACTGGCTGCCCGAGCCATGCAGCTCCTGTTCCGAAAAGGAAAAGGATTTCGGCGGCTGCCGCTGCCAGGCCTTCCTGCTGACCGGCGATCCGACCAACACCGATCCGGCCTGCAGCCGCTCGCCGCATCACCACATCGTGCAGGACACGGTCAAGAACGTCGTGCGCCCGCTGCGTTTTCGCAAGCCGCTGCTCAAGCGCACCAGCGCCGCGGTGTCCACCTCCTTCATGGAGGATTGAATGCGCCACCCCTACGACACAGCGACCGGCACGATACTGCTCGGCGTGATGCTGACGACATTGCTCGCCGCACTGGTCCGGCTGCTTGCGGGATGAAGCATCATGGACAGCATTCCCTTCGATCTCCTGCTGCGCTGGACACATTTCATCGCTGGCATCATCTGGGTCGGGCACAACTATTCGAGCGTTGTGCAGCGACCGTCCTGGCAGCCGCTGACCGCCGCCGACCTGATCGACGACCAGAGCCCGCGCTTCCAGGCACTGCTGAACCGCGAGCATGGCTTCTTCCGCTGGGCCTCTGTCGTCGCCTGGTGCGCCGGCATCCTGATGCTCTGGCAGCGCGGCTGGCTGGGCGGCGCGCTCGAATTGCAGGGCGCGCTGGCGCCCATCGGTATCGGCGCTTATATCGGCACGCTGATGATGGCCAATGTATGGCTGGTGCTCTGGCCGCATCAGCAAAAGGTCCTCGGTCTGAAACCGGCCACGGTGGAAGAGCGGCTGCGCTGCTCGCGGATCACGCATTTGTCTTCGCGTACCAATACCATGTTGTCGATTCCGCTGTTGTTCTTCATGGCCGGCGGTTCCCATGGCGGTGTGCTGGCGGGATGAGACGATGACGCTTTCTTCATCCGGCACGGTGTGGAATTTCGCGTCCGGGCCCGCCCGGTTGCCGGACGCCGTCCTGGCGCGCGCGGGCGATATCTTGTTCCGGCGCGGCGCGGATGGCGCAGCAGCCATCGAGCGGCCGTTCACCGGCAACGCCGTTCGTGCAGTGCTGGAGTCGGCGCGCGAGCGTCTGACGCAACTGCTCGACATTCCTTCCAACTATCGCGTGCTTTTCCTGGCCGGCGGTGCCATGCACCAGTTTTCCGCGGTCCCGATGAATCTCCTCGATCCGGCATCCGGCCTGCGAACCGCAGCCTATGCGGACTCGGGCTACTGGTCGCGACGCGCCATGCAGGAAGCAGCGCGCTTTGCGGAAGTCAGCGTGGTCGCCAGACACAACGGAAGCGAAGTCCTCGCCGCTCCGATCGTGGACAACTGGCGTTTGCCGCAGGGCTGCGCCTACTGCCACATCACTGCAAACGAGACCGTGGACGGCCTTGCCTATCCCGCATGGCCCGACACGGGTGAGGTTCCGCTGGTGGCGGACACCACTTCCAGTTTTCTCGCAGAGCCTCTCGATATCTCGCGCTTCGGTCTCGTCTACGCCAGTGCGCAGAAGAACATCGGGCCGTCCGGCATGACCGTCGTCATTGTGCGCGAGGACCTGCTGCGGCGTCCCGCGCAGTCGGCGCCATCACCGCTTTGCTATCGCCTGCAGGCCGAGCAGGATGGATGTCTGAACACGCCGCCCGTCATGGCGATTTATCTCGCGGCGCTGGTCTTCGAATGGATTGCGGAATCAGGTGGACTGTCCGCCATGGCAGAAGCCAACCGGCGCAAGGCCGACCTGCTGTATCGAGCGATCGACAGCAGCGATGGCTTCTACACCGCGCCGATCGTCCCCGCGCATCGCTCGATGACGAATGTGCGTTTCCACCTTGCCGACGACAGCCTGACCGAACGCTTCCTGATCGATGTGGAAAAGGCCGGCTTGATAAATCTGCGCGGCCATCGTCATGTGGGCGGCCTGCGGGCGAGCCTCTACAACGCCATGCCCTTGGCTGGCGTAACCGCCCTGGTCGACTTCATGGCCGAATTCAGTAGGTGCAAGGGATGAACAAGCGATCATGGCCGTGCCGGCTGGGACTGGCCGGCGGCATCGACAAGGATGGCAGCCGCGCAGCCGAATTGCTTGCCGCAGGCTTCGACAGCGTGGAATTCGGCACCGTCACGCCGCGGCCGGAGGAAGGCGGCAATCCCGGCCTCGCCGCGCTGGTCTCACGCCTCGCGGCATTCTCGGCGGACCTGACTGTCAAACCACGTATCGGGATCGGCATAGGCATGAGCAGCGGCGTCCCGCCATCCGCTCTTCCCGACGAGTGGGCTTCAGGATTGCGTGGCGCGCGAGATATTGCCGATTACGTCTGCTTCAATCTGAGTGCCCGTCGCTATCAATCCTTGCTCAACGCCGCGCACCTGCCGCTGCTCCAACATGCCTTTCAAACTGTCGCTGACGTGCGTCAATCAGAACAGGGGTGCCATGTCCCACTCGTGCTCAAGATGCCACTTGGTGTTCAAGACGCGTTTCCGCTTGTCCTGGCAGAGGCGGCGGTCGCCGAAGGTTTCGACGCGATCATCGCGGTGCTTCCTGAGAGCGTTCGCCGGCTTGATCGACTGCGACTGCTGGCTGATCGATTGCGCGGCAGGGCCGGTCTTGTTGCAGTGGGCGGCATACGAAATGCCGAGGACGCGCAGGCAGCCTATGCGGCCGGGGCAGACGGCGTGCAAGTGCACAGGATCTTTACGGAACTCGGTGCGGCATGTCTGCCTGCACTGGTGCGCTCTCCGGAGTCAGGGCGACAATTTGCGTAGTTGAAATCGCACAAGACGCTGGAAGCGCCTGGCCGGGGCCATCCGGGTCAGCCAGGCAATGTGATCGCATCGATCGCTGCAGTGAGGATTGTGTGGCCGCCGTTCGGCAACCAGATTTGATTCCTGTGCCCTACTCCCCCGCCTGGTTCAGCGTCGCCCGCTCGCCCGCCGGTCGTGGCAAGGATACAGGCCTGGCCTGGATTGCGGCCCACACCGGCCTTGCAAACAGGAAGCGGAGCGGCGTATTGCGCACCATCCAGTACAGCATCATGGCGCCGGCAACGGACACGACCGTAACCGTCAGCGCAAGGTTGCCGATATCGTGGATGATGAGACGTTTGCTGATCAGTCCCCGCATCAATGCGAGAGGGAGGACGAACCCGAGGTACACTACAATGGAATGCTGGCCGAGGTACCGCAGCCAGTGCGTCCATCGCACGCGGGACAGCAGCGTAGCGAGCAGCAGCACGGCGAATGCGCCGGCGTACCCCATCAGCAGTGATACCCCCGGCCGCATGGCAAACCCGTGGTCGACCAGCGTCCAGTTGACAAGGAACCATACGGCGAGCGTTGCGACGGTTGCGACAGCATGGGATTGCGCCCAGGCCGCGGCGCCAAGCACATGGCGAGCGAAGACGTGCCCCGAATAGAAGAAGACGAAATAGTGGGTGAATTTGTCGAACAGGAGCAGCCCTGTATTGAAATTCGCCACCTGCAGAGCGGCCGCGCCAGCCAGCACCAGCGGCGCGGGAACACGACGCAAGAGCCTGACTGCAAGAAAAAAGAGTGACAGGATGTAAATGAACCAGAGCGGCCCGTCAGGTGGTTGCACATACAGGTGGAGATAGCCGGACAGGACAGCGAGCTTGTCCGCGTCGAGCACATGGCGCAGGTCGGTATAGGTAAAACGGAACGTGACCCAGAGCGCGTAGAAATAAACGAAATGCAGGATCTTCGTGTCGATGTAGGATCGCAATGGCCGATCAATGACGCGCGAGACGAACAGACCTGAAATCAGGAAGAAGTCCGGCATGCGGAACGGCTGGGCGAAATCGACCACGTGCTGCATCCAGCCGGTCGCATGCGTCAGCTGATGCACGTGATGCGTCGCGTAGAGCGTCACCACCAGGATGATGCAGATCCCCTTGGCATAATCGACCCATTCGACGCGATCGAGGTCAGGCCCGCGCCTCCCTTCGCCCTGCCGCGGGTTTTGCCGGCGGGAGTAGCGCCCATCCGGCTTTGCTTCGCTCTGCATTCCTGGGGACATAACGCCTCCTTATGCTGGTGAAGGTGGATCCTGTATCACTTTATTGAAACCGAAAACGTATTGATCCATTCGCCGAAATTGATTACGCGCCATGGCATGTGACTGAAAGGCTTCTTTCCGTCGATGATATCTTCGAGCATGTCGAAGCACGCGGGCGAAAACAGCCCATCCGCCGCCTGCACGGCGCGCCGCATCCGTGTCCTGAACAGATTCGGAACACGCTGGCGCAGCCAGACTTCTTCCGGCGTCGCGAAGCCGATCTTGTCCACGCGGTCACGAATCCGTGGGGGCAGGATGCCGCTCATCCCTGTGCGCTGCACACGCTTGGTGACGCCACCGGACAGCTTGAATTCATCGGGCAGCCCAAGCACGAATTCGACGAGGCGGTAGTCCAGGAAGGGAACCCGCGACTCGACCGAGTGCGCCATGGAATCGCGGTCTTCCCAATGCAGCAGCATCTGCAGGTTGGTGGCGGTGAGCTGCGCGCGCGACATGTTGTGGATGCTATCCATGTCGATGCCCGGTCGCGTCAGCGGATCGCTCGGTACCACGCCGAGGGCATCGATGTTGAGCCAGGACGGCTTGCTGTACGCACGTCCCGCAAATGCACGCAATGGCTGCTTGATGACTTCCGGCAGCAGCACGTTGGCCATGTACATCATCGCGCGCAGCTCGGAATAGCCGTGCGCGCGCTTGGTCAGCTGGATTTCCTGCCACAGATGCAGCAAGCGGCCGGCGCGCAACAACGCGGCAAAGCGCGGGCCGAAATACATATGGTAGCCGGCCAGTTGCTCATCGGCGCCCTGCCCGTCCAGCATCACCTTCACGTTATTCCTGGCGGCGAGACGGAATACGTTCCATTGCGCATAGATGCTGGTGGAGCTGAAAGGCTCGTCCTGATGCCAGGTGATGAGCGGCAATTCATGAAACAGCTTGTCGATCGCGGGGCATACGTAGTGCGCCTGCACGCCGGTCGCGCGCACCACTTCATCTATCCACGCGCTCTCGTCGACGCGCTTGTCTTCGGCGCACGCGGAAAAACTCATCTGCAGTTGCGTCGCATCCTGCTCGCGCAGCAAACGGTTCACCACGCAGACAATGGATGAGGAATCCAGCCCGCCCGACAGACAGGATCCTACCGGGACATCGGCACGCAGGTGCAGGCGCACCGCATCGGTAAATCGCTCCCGGAACATCTGGGCCGCATCCGCGAAGGTGCCGTCGAAGCGCGCTGCCTGCAGCTCGTACCACTGGGTCGAGTCAACCCTGCCCTGGGTGTCGGCGACGATGCGGGAGATGTCGAGGTACATGAAATGCCCGGGCCTGAGTTGATGCACCCGCGAGAACAGGGTTTGATGCGTGTGGTCGATCAACCCCCACACAAGATAGTCATAGGCGGCGTCCGGATTGAGCGATGCCGACCAGCCGGGAAAGGCCGTGAACTGCTTGATCTCCGAGGCAAAGCAGAAACTGCCGTCCGGTGCGACCCAGTAGTACAAGGGCTTGATGCCGAAGCGGTCACGCGCCAGGAACAAGGCCTGCTTCGCGACATCGTAGAGCGCGAAAGCCCACATGCCATTGAAGCGACGCAGGCACTCCGGGCCCCATGCAGCATAGGCAGCCAGCACCACTTCGGTGTCCGAATGCGACTGAAAGCGGTAGCCGAGCGCCTCCAGTTCCGCGCGCAGCTCGATATGGTTGTAGATTTCACCGTTGTACACGATCCAGTAGCGCCGATCGGGCGTGCACATCGGTTGATGGCCACCCGGACTGAGGTCGACGATTGCCAGGCGGCGATGGCCCAATGCGAGCGTGACCGGTGTTTCCCTGCACTCCGCAATCCTGCGCTCCGGCGACCACGCAAGTGCGGCCGCGTAGCCGTCCCGAGGCGTGTCGGCGCCGCCGCAGACAAGTGGTTGCGACACCGGCGACTGGAACAATACAAAACCTTCGTCATCCGGGCCGCGATGCCGGATCAGGTCGTTCATCCGGACGACCGGTTCGGCAGGAATTGCCCGGCTCGACAGAAATCCGCTTATGCCGCACATTGAATTGCTTTCCTTTCACCTCGGCGGACGGCAATATCGGCCATCCACAAATACAGTCCGTACAAGACCAGTTCGTTGAGCAGCACCGCCAGCAGCAGGTCGTCCAGCGAGGAGCGTCCGCTGGCAAAGCTCAGCACGCCCCATGTCGCTGCGGCATAGATCACCTGCCACAGCGCGCCGAACCTGACCTGTTCCATGACGAGGAAGATCGACGTGATCGGCGAGACGCTTACGCGGAAGACGGCCGGCAACAGCACCAGCAGCAGGTAGTGTGAATCGGTGCGCCATCCCTTGCCGAGGAACAACGACAGCACCGGCTCGCCGGCCAGCGCGACGAACGCAATGATCGCCGCTCCGGCCAGCACCAGGTCGCGCACCGTCCGCCACATCAGCGCGCGCGGCGATTGCCCGGCCCGTGCCACGTCGCCGGCGTGCTTGTAAAACACCTGCGAAATGGCATTGGCCAACAACAGCAAGGGCGCGGCGGCAAGCCTTTGCACCTGCGAGTAGTTCCCGCCGGCCGCGTCGCCGTAGTGCTGCA
This sequence comes from Herbaspirillum sp. ST 5-3, assembly GCF_004804275.1. GTDB lineage: Bacteria > Pseudomonadota > Gammaproteobacteria > Burkholderiales > Burkholderiaceae_D > Noviherbaspirillum. The sequence goes on along the minus strand of NZ_STGI01000002.1, from coordinate 669,654 downwards.
CGATGAACAAGAGCGGCAGGGAAAGCGTCAGGGTATCGAGCACCGCCATCGGCAGTGAAACCACCGGGTATTCCCAGTATTTGCGGGCAACCGCTTTTGCGCGGACCCGTGCCGATGCCACCAGCTCGCGCAAGGAAAAGGCGAGGCCCGACAAGACGGCCGCGACCAGCCCGATCGTGAATGCGACCGGCAAGCCGCCAGGCACGGGCAGCAGCGCCGCCGTGACGAAGCATGCGGGCTGCGTCATCCGCAGGAATGCGAGCGGAAGAAATGCGCCGCGCCGCACCAGGACCGCGGCGGACATCGCCATCAGCGCCTGCAAGGCGCCGCTCGCGACGCAAAGCATGGCCAGGGCCATTGACGCCAGCGGCTGTGGCCACGGCAGGTAACGCTGCGCGCCGAGTCCGACCGCGAACGCGCCAAGCAGAAGGCTCGCCACGCATGCCAGCAAACCGAGGCGGTACGTGGACGGAATTTCCCCATCCTGCGTTGCCGGCAGGGCCTTGTCGAAGCGCAGCGCAGCGCCAGTGGCGATCACGCCGCAGACGGCAACCAGGCTGGCATACACGCCGAATTCGGCGGGCGTGTACCTGCGAGCCAGGACGGGCGTGGCCAGCAGCACGATCAGTTGCCCGGCAGCGATGCCGCCAGCGTTGACCAGCGTATGGTTCAGAAAGGATTTCCGCGAATGGACTTGATCGGACATGCAACAGCCCCGGTGATCAAGCTTCGGACAACCGATGGTCATCCGCATCGGACAAGGATCGGCTCCGTTGGCAATCCTCCAGCAGGGCGCGGTAAAGGGAGAGCAATTTCGCTTCCTCACGGTCCCATCGATATTTTTCCGCAGTCGCGCGCCGCCCGTTGGCGCCCATGCGAATCACGTCTTCGGGATGCGTGCGCAGATGTCGGATGGCAGCGGCGATGGCCTCCGGCCTTGTGTGGTCGACACATATGCCGCACTGGTTACCTTCGATAAATTCTCGCCACAGCGGAAAATCGGATGCAATGACCGGCACCCCGGCCGACATGTATTCAAACATCTTGATCGGCTGCGCATTGATGAAATTCGGCACCGGATGGAAGATGACCATGCCGGCAAAGCTTTGCGCCATGATGTCGGCTACGCCCTTGCGGTCGACCACGCCGCATTCCCGGACATGCCGCCAGCCGTCATAGCCCGTCACCTCGTCCCGCAACTGGCCGGCTTGGAAGTCGCCGGCAAGCAGCAGTTCCTCATCGCTCAGGCCGATCGCTTTCACCATTTCCTGTATGCCACGATGCTTGTGAATGTTGCCGACATAGCAGACGCTGGTGCGCTGGTTGATATTGACTTCCCGTGCCGGCGGCAACTCGTGCAGCAGCGGGAAGTTGTTGACCACCACGACACGTTTTGCGAGGCACACGAACAGCGATCCGATGAATGGCGTCGCCGCCACCACCGCGGAGAACCGACGTGCGCCGAAATCCTGCACCGCGCCGGCAATGGCCGCCACGGCGCGCCGCGCGCGTACCGGCACCCAGTCCTTGGCATGGATGTCGCCGACGAGATCTTCATGCGCATCGAAAATCACCTTTTTCCCGGCCCGCGCAAGCATGACGCCATATGGGATCAGTTCCGGGTCATGGAAGTGGTACAGATGGGCATCGAGTTCACGCGCCGTCTGGTAGCAACGCCGGGTGTGTGCAATCATGCGCGACAGCCTGCCTCCCCCCATGTCAGGTGCGACCGGATGGACCGTCACCCCATGCGTGGCGGCTTCGGCGATATCGGCGGCACTGGCGTCGATCACAAGGTGAGTGTCGTAGCCTGCGTTCGCGAGCGATATGCACTCCTTGCGGAAAATCCGGATATCCAGCCCTCTATGGACCGACGAAATATGACAAATCTTTTTCATGATGGGTTTTTTCCATGTGATCGACGACGGGTGGCCTGACAGGCTTGGCAAGCCATGCGAGCATCAAGGCTTCGCACAGCAGATTGCTGTCCGCAGCGAGCGATGCGTCGGACAGCAGGTGGTCAAGATCGGCATCGGGGCGCAGATGGCTGGAAAGCGCAGCGCGCTGATCGAATATCTGCGCGCGCAGGCTCGCCCCCATGCCCTCGGACAGCCAGGCCTGCGTCACGTCGAAGCCCCGCTTCAAGCGGTTCAGGCGGATGAAATCCGGCACGGCTTGTGCGCTCGCTTCGCGGAGCGCCCACTTGCCGAAACCCTTGTGCAGCTTCAGACGCGCTGGCAATGCCAGCGCCAGTTCGACGAGGCGATAGTCCATGAAGGGAAGACGGCTTTCGACGCCGTATCCCATCGAATTGCGATCCTCATAGCGCAGCAGGGTCGGCAAGCTCCACTGCTGCACATCGTCGATCTGGCGCGCCGTCAGGCCGGGGCTGCCCAGCAGGTTTTCGCTGGGCGGCTTCCAGTCAAGCAGACGGAAGGTACATCCTGTCTTTCCCCAATAACGATGCCGATTTTCCCAATAGAGACGCGCGTGGCTTCCTTCATGCATCAGCATCAGGCCGAAGGAATAAAGCAGGCGCAATATGCTTGTCGGCTGGCGCGCGTGCAGTGCTTCGCGCAGAGCGACGATGAAAAATTTCCGGTAGCCGGCGAATACTTCGTCCGCCCCTTGCCCGCCGAGCAGCACCTTGTATCCCGCCATGCGCACGGCGCGGAATACCTCGTTCTGCGCAATCGGACTCAGGCCGGAAAACGGCGCTTCCTGCCAGGCCATCGTACGTTCGAGCGCCGCACCCAGCGTCGCGGCGCCCGACTCCGGCCATACGTAGCGCACGTCGATGTCCAGCATTCCAGCAAATTCCTGCACCTGCGGCCCTTCCGATGCCGCTGCCGACGGTGATCCGTAGGTGAATCCGGCGAGTTTTTTCACCTTCCGGGCCGCCAACGCGGCAATCGTCGAAGAATCCAGCCCGCCACTGAGGGATACGGCAACCGGAACGTCGCTGCGCAAGCGCAAACGGACCGCGCTTTCCAGCAGATGCCGGCAGCGATCGACCAGTTCGTCATGGCTGCTGCGCAGGATGGTCTGTCCGCATGCGTCGACAGCGCTTTTCAGGTCGTACCACCGACCCTCCTCGATCGCCACCGCGCTGTCGGACACCTGGAACCTGATCCAGCCTCCGGCCGGCACCGACCTGACATGCCGGAACGGCGACCCCGACTGCGCGGTCTCGAAGACCTTGTAGCGCACGCCGCGCGCGCAATAATCGAGATCCACCTCGTCGCCGGCCTGGGCGGCGATCCCGGCCACGGAGGAGGAAAACGCGATTCCTCCATCCGGCATCCTGCCCCAGCACAGGGGTTTCACGCCGAACCGATCCCGCACCAGCCACAATTGGCCAGAAGGACAATGCAGCGCGGCAAAGGCGAACATGCCGTTAAAACGCGGCAAGGCATCCGGCCCCCATTGCGCCCATGCCTTGAGCACGACTTCACTGTCGCTGCCTGACCGGAAAGTCCAGCCGATGCGCTGCAAGTCGTCGCGCAGCTCGACGTAGTTGTAGATTTCGCCGTTATACGCAATCCACCAGTCGGAAACGGAATCATGCATGGGTTGATGGCCGAGATCGGACAGGTCGATGACCGAAAGGCGGCTGTGCGCCAAGCCTATCGTATGCCCGCGGCAGGCGAAGGTCTTCGCATCACGGCTATCCGGTCCGCGACGCAGGATGGCCGGCAGGTCTTCGGACAGCATCTCGTCGGCGCGCGCAGCTCCCTTGCGAATCTTTCCTGCAATTCCACACATGAAGGATGACTCCAGGCATTGTGATGTTCAGCGACCGGCCGCGTGCAGCACGGCAGCCGCGACACGCTCCAACGAAGCGTCGTCCATGTACGGCCCCATCGGCAGGCTCATTACGCTGCGTGCCATTTCCTCTGCGACGGGAATATGCGCGGACGGGCCATGCTTCGCATACGCGGGTTGCATGGGAATCGGCACCGGATAATGGACCGCCACCGGAATGTTGCGTTCCCTGAGCTCGGCCTGTACCTCGGCGCGGTTGGCGACCTTGATCGTGTACTGAGCGAACACGCTGGCGCAGCCGGGCCGCTGGCGCACCACGTCGATGCGCCCGTCGAACAGTTCGTCGTAGCGCGCGGCGATCCGGCGCCGTTGCGCCAGTTCCCAGTCGAAGCGCTCCAGCTTCGCCAGCACGATCGCGCATTGCAGCGTATCCATGCGCCCGCCCACGCCCACGCGGGTGTGCACATAGCGGCCGGATTGCCCGTGAATCCGGATTTCGCGCATCGCCTGCGCCAATGTCGCGTCGCTGGTGAAAATTGCGCCGCCGTCGCCATAGCAACCGAGCGGTTTGCTGGGAAAGAAGCTGGTGCACCCGATGGTGGACAGGCTGCAGCTCTTCCGACCCTTGTATGTCGCTCCGAAACTTTGGGCGCCGTCCTCGATCACGAACAGCCCGTGCCGTTTGGCGACGGCATTGATCTGGTCCATGTCCGCCGGCTGGCCATACAGGGACACCGGAAGGATTGCGCGCGTGCGCGGCGTGATCTTTTCCTCGATCAGGGCGGCATTGATGTTGCAGGTGTCAGGTTCGATATCGACGAACACCGGGATCGCCCCCAGCAGGACGATGACTTCCGCCGTGGCGATGAAGGAGAACGGCGTGGTGATCACTTCGTCACCCGGCTCGATGCCGATGGCCATCAGCGCGATCAGCAGCGCTTCCGTTCCGGATGCGACCGTGACGCAATCGCTTGCGCCGGTGTATTCAGCCAGGTGCGCTTCCAGTTCCTGCACTTCCGGCCCCATGATGTAGTTGCCGTGGTCGAGCACCGTCTGCATCCGCGCATGGATCTGCGGTCGCAACGCCTGGTATTGACTCTTGAGGTCGATGAATTCCATTTTCCCGGCGCTCTGCCCCGCCGGCGCGGCCTGCTCCGCAAGCGCGCACACGCCGTTCTTCAGCACATAACGTTCCCCCGTATGCGGGCAGGTGGTTTCTGCATCGCCGCGCAGCGGGAGGTCCAGGCGCTCGCCAAAACGGCTCATCCAGCCGATCTGCCGGGCGGGGACGCCGGCCATCAGCGCAAAATCGGGCACGTCGCGATTGACCACGGCGCCGGCCGCGACAAATGCATATTGCCCCACGGTGGTGCCGCACACGATGGTCGAATTGGCGCCGAGCGTGGCACCGCGCCTGACCAGCGTCGGGCGGTACTGGTCCTTGCGTGGTATGGCTGACCGCGGGTTGTAGACGTTGGTGAACACCATGCTCGGCCCGCAGAAGGCGTCGTCCTGGATCGTGACCGCGTCATACACCGAGACATTGTTCTGGATCCTGACGTTATTCCCGATCACCACCTCGTTGCCGACAAACACGTTCTGTCCAAGCGAACAACCGCGGCCGACGCGGGCGCCGCCGCACACATGCGCGAAATGCCAGACGCGCGTGCCCTCGCCGAGGATTGCGCCCTCGTCCACGATGGCGCTGGGATGGATGGCCTGCTGCATGTCAGTATTCCATCGGCAAGGCGATGCGCTTGCCGTCGCGCGCGGACAGGTAGGTAGCGATCAGCACCTCCAGCGTTTTCAGGCCCTCGCGGCCATCGGTTTCCGGCTCCGCATCGCCACGCAGCACCTTGATCACATTGTCGTAGTACTTCGCATGGCCGAATCCGTACACCGAGCCGGTTTCGTAGCTTGCCGCCTTTACTTTGTCATCATCGTCGCCGTGGTCGGCGAATTCCCAGTGCTGCACTTCGTTGAGCGCGACACCGCCGATGCGTACCGTGCCGCGTTCGCCGAGCACCGTGATGCTGCCTTCCAGGTTCTTCGGATAGGTCAGCATGGTGACGTTCACCGACCCCAGCGCGCCGTTGCGCCAGCGCAGGCTCAGTACGCCGGTATCCTCGACCTCGATATTGCGCTGCAGGGTTGCGGTGTAGGCGTGCAGGCTCTCCACCGGCCCGACCAGCCACTCGACCAGGTCGACATAATGGCTCGCCTGGTTCATGAAGGCGCCGCCGTCGTATTCCCAGGTGCCGCGCCACTTGGCGCTGTCGTAATATTCCTGCGGCCGCGTCCAGAAAACGTTGAGGTTGACCATATTGATCTTGCCAAAGCGCTTTCCTTCGATCGCCTTCTTCAGCAATTGCAAGGTTGTGTTGTGCCGGTTCTGCTTGACGACGAACAGACGCACGCGCGCCTCGTCACAGGCGGCGACCATGCGCTTGCCGTCCTCCCAGCGCGTGGCCATCGGTTTCTCGGTGATCACATGGCGCCCTGCCTGGGCGACCTGGATCGCCTGCGAAGAGTGCAGGCCGGAGGGCGTGGCCAGCACGAACACGTCTGCCTTGCAGTCGGCCAGCATGACATCCAGGCTGCGGTAGGCCTTCACGTCCGTCGCATCGACAGCGGCCTCCAACGCCCGCGGGTCCACGTCGCACACGCCGATCAGCTCGCAGCTGTCTTCATGCTGTCGTATGGCGGCGATATGGTTCTTCGAGATGCGTCCGCAGCCGACCAGTCCGAAGCGGATCTTTCGGTCCTCGTACCTGTTGCTGTATGCAGGGGGAAACTGATTCATCACTTTATCCTTCCATCATCATGACTTGATCACATTCGGCAGCCGCTCGAGGTACACGCCGCGCGTATCCACGATCAGCCTGGCGCGCTTCTGGATGAGTTCATAGTCGAATGCGCTGTGGTCGGTGGCGAGCAGCACCAGGTCGTAGGAGCCGAGCGTCTCGGGCGTCAGACGGACGCTTTCCAGATCGAAATGGTGCTCGCGCATCTTCGGGAATACCGGCACATGGGGATCGGAATAGTCGATGTGCGCGCCCTTCTCGCGCAGCAGTTCCATCAGCTTCACCGACGGCGATTCGCGCGTGTCGTCGACGTTTTTCTTGTACGCCACGCCGAGCACGAGGATCCTGCTGCCCTTGACGGAGCGGCCGTGTTCGTTCAGCGCGCCGGTCACCTTGTTGACGACCCAGTGCGGCATGTCATTGTTGATCTCGCCGGCCAGTTCAATGAAGCGGGTATGCAGGCCATACTGCCGCGCCTTCCATGTCAGATAGAAGGGATCGATCGGAATGCAGTGCCCGCCGACCCCGGCGCTGGGGTAATAGGCAGTGAAGCCGAACGGCTTCGACGCCGCCGCATGGATGACCTCATAGATATCGATGCCCATGCGGTCGGCGATGATTTTCATTTCATTGACCAGGCCGATGTTGACCGAGCGGTGAATGTTCTCCAGCAGCTTGGTCAGTTCCGCCGCCCTTGTCGAGCTGACCGGAACCACCTTGTCCACAGCCGCGCTATAGAGCGCGACGCCGGCCTCCCGGCATGCCGGGGTGACGCCTCCGCACACCTTGGGAATCGAGCGGGTATTGAATTTCGGGTTGCCCGGGTCTTCGCGCTCAGGAGAAAACACGAGAAACACTTCCTCCCCGATCTTGAATCCGCGCGCCTCGATACGCGGCTTGAGCTCTTCCTCCGTGGTGCCGGGATAAGTCGTACTTTCCAGCGACAGGACCTGCCCGATGCGCATGTAAGGCACCAGGGTATCCGCCGTATTCAGGATGAAGCTCAGGTCCGGCTCGCGGAAAGCATTGAGCGGCGTCGGGACGCAGATGATGAGGGCATCCGGCTCCGCCGCGCGCGAAAATTCGGCAGTCGCTTCGAACCCCCTCTCCGATGCTTCCCTGATCGACTTGGTGGTGATGTGCTCGATATAGCTGTCACCGTCGTTCAGCCTGCGGACCTTGTCGTGGTCGACATCAAAGCCGATCACTTTGAACCCGGCATAGGCATAACGCAATGCAAGCGGCAATCCGACATAGCCAAGGCCGACAATGCCGATCACGGCCGATCGGTTTTCGAATCTGGAAACGAGCTGTTCAAGGAGTCTCATGTCATTGGCGCAAACGAAAGTTGAGTGACTGGGCAATCAGGCAAGACTGCCGGGGTTGGGCAGGCGCGGATCGAGTCCGGCCTACCTGAAATTCTCGACAAGCGACAGGGTCCGCAGCCGTGATGTCGACGCCAATGCGCCGGTCAATGCCCTGATGTCTTCCGGCATGCCCTCGTCATTCGTCCTCGGCGTGTACTCCCGGACCAGTTTCTGCAGGAGGAAACGGATCATGTTCCTGTCATTGGTCGTGCATGCCACCATCAGGTAAATGAGCTGCTGGTTGAGTTCTTCGGGATCGATCACGTATTCCGTCGTCGTCATGATGCGCGGGTGCTTGCTGCGTACGGCGTCCGATGCGGTAAACAGTTCTTCATACAGTTTTTCCCCCGGACGCAAGCCAACAAACCGGATCTCGATATCGCCGCGGCTGTTCTTTTCATTTCTCTCGCTCAGCCCGCTCATGGCGATCATGGTGCGCGCCAGATCCACTATCCTCACCGGTTCGCCCATATCCATCGCAAACACATCACCGCCGGTCGCCATGGCGCCTGCCTGCATCACGAGCTGGGCTGCCTCCGGGATCGACATGAAGTAGCGGACGATATCAGGATGGGTAATGGTGATCGGACCGCCGCACTCGATCTGCTTTCGGAATAAAGGGACTACCGATCCGGAGGATCCCAGCACATTGCCGAAGCGCACCATGCAGAACTTCGTGCCGGTGGCAGCCTTGAGTGCCGCGGCCTGGAAGATCAGTTCGGCGACGCGCTTGCTGGCGCCCATCACGCTGGTGGGACGCACCGCCTTGTCGCTCGATATCAGCACGCAGGTCTGGACATGGAGCTTGTGGGCCGCGTTGGCGACGACCTGGGCGCTCATTACATTGTTGCGCACTCCCTCGGCCATGTTGCTTTCCACGAGCGGCACATGCTTGTAGGCCGCTGCATGGTAGATCGTATTGATTTCGTGTTCATCGATGATGCGTTCCACCAGCCCGGCGTCGCATGCCGAGCCAAGATGGCTGACGATGCAGCCGTCCGGGAAGCGCGCTTGGAGTTCGGACTCGATGCTGTAGAGCGCGTATTCGGAATGATCCAGCACATGCAGTGCGCGCGGCGCCAGAGTGATGATCTGACGACACAGCTCGCTGCCGATGGAGCCGCCGCCGCCCGTCACGAGCACGTTCTTGCCCCGCACGCATCTGGCGAACAGATCGGGATCGGGCCGGATCGGCTCGCGGCCGAGCAGGTCGTCGACCTTCAGGTCACGGATGGAGCGCGTCGAAATCGCGTTGTCCGCCAGCTCCATCAGGCTGCACAGGATTTTCACCCGCGCGTTCGACCGGTTGGCGCGATACATGATTTCCCTGCGCTGCTCGGCCGTCGCGGAAGGAATCGCGATGACAATCAGGCCGATGCGCCGCTGATTTGCAATCTCAACCAGGCGCTCCGAGTGGAACACCTTCAGACCGGCCACGTTGCGCTGATCGAGCGAGCGCTTGTCGTCGAAAAAGCAGACCGGCAGATAGCGGCCGTTGACGCGCATGGCACGCGCCAGCTTGGAGCCCGCTTCACCCGCGCCATAGATTCCCACCAGGCATTCCGGCTTCATGCGTGCGGCCGGGTTGCTGTTGCGCAGGAAGGCGCGCGCCACCAGCCGCGACGTGACAACATAGGAAAACGCCGTGAACCAGTAGATCATCAGCGCGTTGTGCGGCAGGCCGCGATAATCCAGCAGGCGCAGCAGCATATAGGTGAACAGGATGGCAAGGGCGAGCCCGAATCCGGTCGCAGTCAACAGCCGCTGGTCGATGAAGCGGACGACCGCGCCATACAGGCCGGTCATCGCGAACACGCTGATGGTGATCAGAGGGATCAGGATATACGGAGCGATGCCATAGTCCGCGATCGCCCCTGCGTAGCCGATGCGGAGCAGCATCGCGACGAGGAAGCAGAGTGGAAGGGAAACCAGGTCGGCGGCTATCATCAGCGCTACCTTGCTGCGTCTCGACATGGACACCAATGCCAATCCGAAGCGATAGGCAAGCGTCTGGCTTGTTTCCAACCGAATCTCCCTCGCACATTGATGCGTATTGATGAACAAAACTCCATCATCCCTGCCGTCGAAACGACACCTTTACTGTAACGTTCGAGTGACGAAAAAATAAGTATTTAATTTCGATCGATTTATTGGATAAGCCGCCTTGCTGATCCATTTTTTCGATGCGCGGCACGCGCAACCATCAGATGCAGGCGAGCCGATGGCATGCGCCGCGCGCAGGCGCTGCCAATTGAAATTTGCGATCAGTAGGTCGTGTGGAATGGCGCGTCAGGCGGACAGCGGCATGATGCCCGGCTGCGGGCGTGCGGAAGATGGATGACCTTGCCAGGACGATCGGCTGCAGCAGTAATGCGAATATCTGCCAAGCGCGGCGGCAATGAGGACGTCAGTGAAATTCTTTGCGGTCAAAAGCAAAAGTATCGTGACGAACAGCAGCGCGAACGTCAGCACAAATTCATCCGATCGCGCTTTCCTGTCCTGCGTTGCCATGTCGGCACACACGCGATACATCGGCACCAGCATCAGGCCGGCCAGGAACAGGAAGCCAAACAGGCCGAGGTCGACCCAGGCGGAGAAAATATTATGGATATAGTCGCCGGACCCGCCGAGCGCCACATAACTTCCATAGTCACCCAGCAGGGGATGGTCCGCAATCGTCCCGAGGCCGTGCAGCAGGAGGGAATTGCGCGCTTGCCATGAAGAATCGGCGGACAAGTCCAGCATTTCCAGCGTTCTATTGTTCGGCAGGCTGGCAATCAGTTCATCGAAGTAAAGTGCACACAGCGAGATCACGACACCCGCGAATACAAGGATCAGCCACCGATACCTCGCATAGAAGACTTCGATCAGGAGTACTGTGATCGCCAAGGCGACGAGTTCGCTGCGCGCGCCGTTCATGAACAACGCCGGAATGCAGAGCGCGTAAATCAGCATGCGCAGCGGAATGCTGTTCGTGAATGCCGCCACTGCCAGTGCCGTCAGGAAGTAGGATCGCGCGAATCCCTGGTAGGACGCAAGGCTTTCCGTGTCGCCCAGCGCACTGTCCTGTTTGAGGTAGAACATGCCGTCGACCGACAGATAGAACACCAGCACCGTCATGGCAATCAAGGACACAAAGGCAGCCCATCTGACAAGGCTGGCACGGAAGTCGGCCATCTTGAAGACGATGAAGACGACGGCAAACTGGAGAATCGCAAGAAGGTGGTCCTTGACGACATCCTGGTCGGCCCCGCCGGCAGCATTGAATGCAACGACCAAGAGAAAATACAGGAGATAAAGAAAGAAGAAGATGTCGAAGCGCGGCAGGTAACGCAAGTCCTTCATGACTTCGATCAGATAGAGACCGAACAGGAACGGCGCGAACGCCAGCGCAACCCATGAAAAATATCCGCCCAGCACGGGACCGATCATTCCGGTGCCCAGGGCTGAATGGTAAAAGAAAAAACAGGGAAACAACGCGAAGAAGGCGAGGTGCGCCATGCTCCGGCTGACTGAACTGAACATCACTCTTGTCATGTTGATCGCAGGTGGCCGCAGCGGCCCAAGCGTCTGTTTGAAAAATCGTCGAGCACTGCAGTTTTTCAAGCAGGCTCCAAGTCCGCAGTCTGTGCAGAAGATAGTCTTCACGGCTTGAGCTTTTTCAAACATCGATGCGACGCACGGAATGCATCGAAAAAACTGCTCAGATCCGACGCGTTTGCGGCCGACGCATCAATATCTTGTATTTTTTATTTTTCACGGCCTTCGCTAGACTGGGCACGGGGCTGCGCTTCAGTATGCATTCGCATGGGAAGCGCTTTTTCCGTGTCGCCTTTATCCACGCACGTGCCGGCTGAAAATTGAGAATCTTTCGACCTTACGCTTTTTGTTTCCTCGCGGTTTTCTGGACAGGTGCAAGCGGCCAGCAGGTCGCGACACCGCATTCCGGATTTGCATGCGGTTCAAGCGTCGAGGCCGAGGCATGGGCTTTGTGGGATGCGGACGTGCGCGCCTACCTGCAACAGCACCTGCTGCGTGATCGCCTGCTGGGGCAAGGCGATGTGTACGCGCTCTACGATTTCCAGACCTTCACCCACAACGCGGTATCGATGGCGCGGCGCTGCGGCCGCGTCGATCGCCTTTCCGACATTGCGGCGCTGGTCGATGATGCCTACAAGGCCATGGAACCAGGAACAATGCTGTCACCGGGCCGGAAATGGATATGTCGCGGCGGCACCATTTGCACGGAAAAAAACCGTCTTCTCAACACGGAAGTGATGCTCACCAGCGTGCAGTTTCTCGGCCTCGCGTCCTCGCTTGCCAACGCGCTGGCAACCTCCGGCCGTCCCTTGGGAAACACGGATCGCGCCTTCGTACATGACACCGCCAAAATCGCTGCCGAACATCTGCTGCGATGGGGAAACGACGCGGCGATCAAGTACATGGAGGTCAATGCCCGCGCGCGTCCGGACCAGGTCAAGGACGGCACTTCCGAGCTGTTCTTCACCGACAAGCCCCTTTGGCAGATCACGATCTACGCGGAGCTGGCCGGTATCTTTTATCGCAAGGATCCCTCGCTCGCCACATTGAACGGCACAGTCAACCGCGCCGAGGCCGAGCGCATGCGCAGGCATCTCGGCGCATTGTTGCGCTTCTTCTCGGCACGCGTTTCATATCACGTTCCAGGAAAGCAAGCGCCTGTGCGCGGAAAAGCGGCAGACCTGGACCGCGGCTACTGGCGTCACTATGCCGACGGCCGCTACGCCGCTTACGAAGGCGCGGAGAAGCCGGTGGTGTGTTCACCCGCGGACGATGGGGGCAAGGATGTCAGGCCGCATGTGCGGGTGACGGCCGAATCGGTGCCGCGCCGCAAGGACACCGGCTGGGATATCAGCCACGCACGGCGCCTGGTGCATGCATTCGATGCGCTCGAACGCAACCGTGCGGCGGTGAAGGCGGTCTATGCGCTGGACGACAGGCAATTGCCGCCGGCCGGCCTTGTCAACGCATTTGCCAACACGCTGGTCGCCGATATCTGGAACGGCGACACCGAGCGCCCGCTGTTCTCCAATTACTGGTCAGGCGCGAACGGCTGGTATCGCGTTGCCTATGATAATGGCACCGGCCAGTGCGTCGAAGGAACGCCGCCCTTTGGATTGAGCGATGCCTTTCCCACCGGCGGCTATGTGACCTGGGCGCGCTACAACCCGGCCATCGGGGCGCTCGGGAAAAATCTCTACGCATTGACGAACCGCTCCGACCCGGACGCCCGGTCCTTCGTCGATCATTACTATCGATCGCTGGGGCCGACGGCGAGCGCGCCGGCACGCATGCTGTCGCGATTCATGTTCGTGTCGTCGCTGGCCGGAAGCGTGGGCAAATGACAAACCACCCAGGCCGGCCATTCCGGGAGAGTGCTGCATGAAACAGGTATGGATCCTCAATCACTACGCGCTCGAGCCCAACAGCGCGGGCGGGACGCGCCACTTCGACCTCGCCGCGAACCTGCGCGAGCATGGCTGGCAGGCGACGATCATTGCGGCCAGCGTCGAGCATCCGACCGGCCGGCAGCGCCTCGCGCCAGATGAACGGCAGCGCCACGAGTGTCTCTCCGGCATTCCCTTCCTGTGGATACGTACCCCGGAATACAAGGGCAACGGCCTATCCCGCATCCTCAACATGTTTGCCTACACCTGGCGCGTGCTGCTGCCCGCCTCCGTGCGCGGGCTTGCCCCACCCGATATTGTGGTCGGCTCCAGCGTGCACCCGCTGGCGGCACTGGCCGGGCTGGTCCTGGCGCGGCGCCATGGCGTCCCGTTCATCTTCGAGGTGCGCGACCTCTGGCCGCAAACGCTCATCGATTTCGGAAAGCTGCGCGAGCGGAGCATGACTGCATGGATGCTGCGCCGACTCGAGAGCTGGCTGTATCGGCGCGCGGCGCGCATCGTGGTCTTGCTGCCCTACGCCGGCGACTACATCGCATCGATGGGCATTTCCCGGGAGAAGGTCGTCTGGATTCCGAATGGCGTCGAATTGTCCGCCTTCCGGGAGAGCACCGGCATGTCGCGGCCGGGACCGGTGGCGGCTTTTGACCTGATGTATTTTGGTTCACATGGACAGGCCAACGGACTGGAACCGCTGGTGCACGCCATGAAACTCGTGTCCGGTCACGTTCCGAAGGGTGCAGTGCGCCTGCGCATGATCGGCGACGGTCCGCTGAAGCCGCGGCTGATGCAGCTGGCGCAGTCACTCGGCATTGACAACATCTCCTTTGAAGCGGCCGTCCCCAAGCATGCGATCCCCGCGCTCGCCGCCCAGGCCGATGCGTTCGTGATCACGGTGGTCGGCCTGTCGCGCCTGTATCGTTTCGGCATCAGCATGAACAAGCTGTTCGACTATCTGGCTGCGGCACGGCCGGTGATCATCGCCTCCAGCGCCGCCAACAATCCCGTGCGCGATGCCAATGCCGGTCTCACGGTGCCGCCGGATGATCCGGACGCACTGGCGCAAGCCATTCTCACGCTCTACCGCATGTCGCCGCAGGAACGCCTGCACATGGGCGCCGCCGGACGCCGCCATGTGGAAATGCATTACAGCTTCGCCCGCCTGGCCGCACGACTGGCAGTCGCACTCGACGAATGCCTGCCCAGCGCGACGCAAGCCGAAGCAAACGACAGGGTGCACATCGGCTGACGCCCGAGTTATCAATTTCGCCTTCAAACTACTGACTGGAAACCAGGAATGAACATCACGATTATCGGATCCGGCTATGTCGGCCTTGTGACTGGCGCCTGCCTCGCCGAGCTGGGCAACACCGTCTTCTGCTTGGACGTGGATGCACGCAAGGTCGCCATGCTCAACGCCGGCGAGGTGCCAATCTACGAACCGGGACTCAAGGACATCATCGAGCGCAACAGCGCGGCGGGGCGCCTGCTCTTTTCCACCGACGTGAAGGCCGGCGTGGCCCACGGCGATATCCAGTTCATCGCGGTCGGCACGCCGCCGGACGAAGACGGCTCGGCCGACCTGAGCCACGTGCTGGCCGCTGCTCGCAACATCGGCCGTCACATGGACCGGTTCAAGGTCATCGTGAACAAGTCGACCGTGCCGGTCGGCACCGCGCAACGCGTGCGGCAGGCGATCACGGAAGAACTGGCGCAACGCGACCTGCCCCGGCTGGAGTTTGCGGTGGTGTCCAATCCCGAGTTCCTGAAGGAGGGATCGGCGGTGGAGGATTTCATGCATCCGGATCGCATTGTGATCGGCGTGGAAGACAATGCCACCGGGGCGCGCGCGCAAGGCCTCATGCGTGCCGTGTACGCGCCGTTCACGCGCAACCATGAGCGCACCTTTTACATGGACGTCATTTCGGCGGAGCTGACCAAGTACGCCGCCAATGCCATGCTCGCCACCCGCATCAGCTTCATGAACGAACTGGCCAACCTCGCCGACAAGGTGGGCGCGGATATCGAGCTGGTGCGCCAGGGAATCGGCTCCGACCCGCGCATCGGCTACAGCTTCCTGTATGCCGGCACGGGCTATGGCGGATCCTGCTTTCCCAAGGACGTGCAAGCGCTGTCGCGCGTCGCAGCCCGCTTCGGCCATACGCTGAACGTGCTGGATGCGGTCGATGCGGTCAACGACAGCCAGAAGCGGGTACTGGCCGAAAAGATCGTCGACTGCTTCGGCGATGATCTTTCAGGCCGGACCTTTGCCCTGTGGGGTCTCGCGTTCAAGCCGAACACCGATGACATGCGTGAGGCACCGAGCCGTGTCCTGATCCGCGAACTGCTCACGCGCGGCGCGCGTATCCGCGCCCATGACCCCGTGGCGATGCCGGAAGCACAGCACGTGCTCGCGCGGGATTTCGCGGACGCGCCCCGGCTGCTGGAGCATATCTCCTATGTCGGGCGATCCATGGATGCGCTAACCGACGCCGATGCGCTGGTGATCGTGACAGAGTGGAAGGCGTTCCGCAGCCCGGACTTTGCGGCGATCAAGGCCGGGCTCAGGCAACCGCTGATCTTCGACGGCCGCAACCTGTACGACCCCGCACAGATGCGCGAGGCCGGAATCGACTATCGCGCAATCGGCCGCAGTTCGCGCATGCCGTCCCCGCCTTCCCTGCCATCCTGCGAGCCGATCGCGGGCGCGCACAATGCAGCCTGGTCCTGATCCGGAAATTGCCAACCACCATCGCTACCCATACCATGGAAAACATCGCCGTCCCGTTTGCAGACCTGTATACACAATACCTCTCCATCAAGCCTGAAATCGATGCCGCGATCGCCGCGGTAATTCGCGAATCGGCCTTCATCCGCGGCCCGCATGTCGAGACGTTCGAGCAGGAATTCGCGGCGGCGCAGGGCATTCCGCATTGCGTTTCCTGCGGCAACGGCACCGATGCGCTCTACATTGCCATGCATGCACTGGGGGTGCGTCCTGGCGACGAGGTGATCACCTCCGCGCACTCATGGATCGCGACGTCGGAAACCATCACGCAGGCGGGCGGCAAGGTGGTGTTCTGCGACACCGATGCCGACACCTTCACGATCGATCCGGCGCAGGTCGAAGCCCGCATCACGCCGCGCACCGTCGGCATCATTCCGGTGCATCTCTACGGCCAGGCTGCCGACATGGAGCCGATCATGGCGATCGCACGCAAGCACAAGCTGTGGGTGATCGAGGATTGCGCGCAGGCCCACTTCGCCCGTTACCAGGGGCGCATGGTCGGCACCTTCGGCAATGCCGCCACCTTCTCCTTCTATCCGGGCAAGAACCTCGGCGCGATGGGCGATGCCGGCGCAATCGTGACCGCCGATGCCGAACTGGCACGGCAGATGGCAATGTACGCACGGCACGGCGGCTTGTTCAAGGGCGACCATCAGATCGAGGGGATCAACAGCCGGCTGGACGGCATGCAGGCGGCGATCCTGTCGGTGAAGCTGCGGCATCTCGCTGCGTGGACCGATGCGCGCCGCGAGTGGGCCGCCGGCTATCGCAAGGCGCTGCCCGGCACGCCGGACCTGACGGTCCCGCATGCGGCCCCGGGACGGGACCATGTGTTCCATCTGTATGTCGTGCGCCACCGCCTGCGCGACGCGCTGGGGGCGCATCTGCGCGATGCCGGCATCCAGACTGTTGTCAATTACCCGGTTGCACTTCCCTTTCTGCCCGCCTATCGCCACCTCGGGCATCGCCACGAAGATTTTCCGAATGCGTTCGCGAATCAGCAAACGATTCTCTCCTTGCCGCTCTTTCCGGAAATGACGCACGATCAGCATTCACATGTCGTGGCCGAAGTGTCACGCTTTTGCAGGGCGAACGCCTCCTGACGCAATGCAACGCGGCTGCGTCACACGAATGACGCAGCAATTCCGCGCTTCCTGAAGACCCGTGCTGCATCGGCACGGGCTGCTCATGGACTTCATCGCAGCGCATTGCGAACGAAGTTCATGAACCGCATCCCCCTCCACGCATGCATGCCGACGGCGTGTCGCACGCAGCGATAGTGCGATTTTTTTAGCGCATCTTTCATCGTATTGCTTCCCTTGTAACGCAATGAAACAAATTCCGATGGGAACTATTTTCCCGCCGGCAAGCTCTGACGTGGGCATTTTTGTTTCGTCAATTCAGAGGGAAGCCAACGTGTCATCTATATTCAAGCAGCAATTTTTCCGAGCTGCAGTGTCCTGCGCCTGTGCTAGTGTCTTGCTCGCCGCCTGTGGCGGCGGCAGCACCGACGATCCGGCGCAATCCGATCAAGCCGCCTCCGAAAATGCGGGTACGAACCTCACGGCAGGATATCTGCACTGGAAAAAGAAGTCCTCGACAACCGATCCGGCACCCGCGCCTGCTCCGGCACCCGCGCCTGCTCCGGCACCCGCGCCGGCTCCTGCGCCCGCGCCTGCTCCTGCGCCCGCGCCCGCACCGGCTCCTGCGCCAGCTCCCGATCCGGGAACGGTCAACCGCTTCGCCTGTGGCGGCAGTGCGGAAGCCGCGGTATGGAAGCTGTGGGACGGCAATACCTATATGCACAACTATCTGGTGCAAAACCTGCTGCAAGACCGTCTGCTCACGCAGCATGATGTGTATGCCTTGTACGAGTTCCAGATCATTTCCAACAACACCTGGTTCATGGCGCAGCGTTGCGGCGAGCCCAGCCGCCTGCAGGAGGTCGCGCAGCACATCCGAACGGCATACAGCGCCCTTGAGCAAACCTCGACGGGACGCCAGTGGATCTGCCGCGGCGGCTCTATCTGCACCGACAACGGTTACATCGGCAAGGAAGTGATGCTGGCAAGCGTGCAGTTCCTCGGCCTCGCCACCCAGGTTGCCAATGCGCTCGCGCATTCCGGCGCGACGCTGACCGACGCTGACAAGCAGTTCATCAACGACACGATCCAGATCACCGCCGAGCACATGGCTCGCTGGGGCAGCGACTGGACTATCAACAACCTGAACCAGATCGCCACCAAGACTGCGGCGGACATCACGGACAGCTCGGATGCGTATTTCTTCTCCGACAAATACCTCTGGCAGATCATCATCTATTCGGAACTGTCCGGCCTGCGCCAATGGCAGCACGACCAGAACATTGCAGAAAGCTCCGTCGTTCTGAACAACGCCACCCGCATGCACGACCATCTGAGCGCCCTGCTGAAGCTCTTCAACGCACGCGTTTCGCTGCTGCGCACCTCGACCGGCCGTCTCGGCGCGGACATGTCGACGGCGGACATGGCCGACCTGGACCGCGGCTACTGGAGGCTCGCCGCGCATAACGGCTGGTCCGGCTATCAAGGCAGCACCAAGCCGGTGCAGTGCTCGCCGACCAAGCAGGTCAATGTTGCATCCAGCAGCTCGACCCGCAGCCCGGATATCGGCTGGGACTTCAACCACGCGCGTCGTCTCGTGCACGGCATGGATGCGCTGGAGCGCAGCCGCGACACCCTCAAGAGCGCCTTCGGCTTGACCGATGCGCAGCTGCCATCGACCGCGTTGCCGCGCGCATTTGCCGCCAGCCTGGTGAATACGATCTGGAATGGCGACAAGGCCGCGCCGCTGTTCTCCAACTACTGGAGCGGTGCCAACGGCTACTATCTCGCCCAGTACGACAGCTCGAGCTGCGTGGAAGGACATGTGCCTTACGGGATTACCGACTCGTTCGCGACCGGCGGCTACATCACCTGGGCGCGCCACTTCCCGCTCATCGCCGAGCTTGGCGTCCGGTTGTACGACATGATGAATTCGCCGACCGATTCGGCGTCGCCATTCATGACCAAGTACTACCAGCGTCTGAGCGCCTCGGGTGATCCGGAGAACAAGGCCATTTCGCAGTTCATGTTCATTCCGAGCCTGGTCGGCGTGCCGAACGTCGTGGGATGGTAAGCGCTACCTGTTGACCGCGCATATGGAAAAGCCGGCATGGCAACATGCCGGCTTTTTTTGTCGGCGCGCCGTCAGCAGCGCGAGTCACGGGTGATAAAGGGTTTTTCGTTGCCGGACAAGTGCAGCGCGGCCGACACCATCCAGCGCTCCAGCGACCCTGGTCTGAGCTGCCAGACCACGAGAAAGACAAGTGCGCTGCCCGCGAGCAGTGCAGGGTTGACCGGCGCCGTCGGCAGGCTGGCCGACTTCCTGATGAATCCGAGGCTGACCGCGCCTCCGATCAGGGTGCCGCCGACGATTTCCGGGATCGAATGGAAATCGTAGAATGCCAGGCATGCGCCCATCGCCAGGCTGAAGGCGACGCCAAGCAGCACGCCGACGGCCCGCACCTTCACTGAATTCCCCTGCAACAGCAGATACATCCCCACCGGTGCCACGGAGGTGGTCAGGTATGCATGGCCGCTCATGGCCTTGAACTCGATCGACGGGATCCCCACGCCC
Organism: Herbaspirillum sp. ST 5-3; assembly: GCF_004804275.1. Taxonomy (GTDB): domain Bacteria; phylum Pseudomonadota; class Gammaproteobacteria; order Burkholderiales; family Burkholderiaceae_D; genus Noviherbaspirillum. The sequence continues at coordinate 649,829 of NZ_STGI01000002.1, read as the reverse complement.
CATCCCATGAAGGCCATCTTCGATGCAATGATCAGACCAAGGCCGGACAGGAACAGCAAGGACCACCACAGCGCGACGCGATATCCGCGCGATACGAGAAGCCAGGCACCGATGGCCGCCGCGGCAGGCAGCATGAACGACGTGCCGCCCACATAAACCAGTTTCATCCATGGAATCAAGTCAGGTCCCTCCTCATGTGCCGCTGGTTCCGCCGGACGCCTGCGCCAGAACCTCTTCGAGCACGCTGCATGTCTTTTCAATGTCGGCTTCGGACAGCGTCGGATGCACCAGGAACATCAAGCTGGTTTCGCCCAGTTCCCTGGCAACCGGGAGGCGTTCCGCCGGCCGGTAGCCGCTGCCGTCGAATGCCTTCTCAAGATAGACCTCGGGGCAGGTGCCGTGATAGCACGGTACGCCGCGCGCAACGATTTCGGCAAGAATGCGGTCGCGCGACCAGCCGTCGGCCAGTCGCTCCGGCTCGACAAAGGCATAGAACTTGTAATAGGCATGCCGCACATGGCCGGGAACTTCCGGCACCCGCACGGCGGGAAACTGCCGGCACACGGTGGCAATGCGCTCGGCGTGCATTCGCCGCCGCTCGCTCCATGCCGGCATGTGACGCAACTGGATGCGGCCGATCGCCGCCTGCATTTCCAGCATCCGCATGTTGGTGCCGAAGGATTCATGCACCCAACGGAAGCCCGGCGCGGCAGCATGCTCGTGCATCGCATCCCACGACTTTCCATGATCCTTGAACGACCACATGGAAGCCCACCATTCCCGGTTGCTGGTCGTCACCATGCCGCCCTCGCCGCCTGTCGTCATGATCTTGTCTTGGCAAAAGGACCAGGCCGCGATATGACCCAGGCTGCCCACGCTGCGCCCCTTGTAGCGCGCGCCATGCGCCTGCGCGCAGTCTTCGATCACATGCAGGCCATATCCGCCCGCCAGCGCCATGATCGGGTCCATGTCGCACGGCATGCCCGCCAGGTGAACGCAGATGACCGCCCGGGTGCGCGGCGTCAGCACCGCGCGGATGGTGTCTGCGCTGATGTTCTGGCTGTCCCGGTCGACATCGGCAAACACCGGCCTGGCACCGCAGCCGATGATGCAACTGACGGAAGCCATGAAGGTGCGCGGCGTGACCACCACCTCATCGCCCGGCCCGATACGAAGCGCATGGAGCGCCACCTCCAGCGCCGCCGTACCATTGGCAAGCGCGATGGCATGATGCGTTCCGACCCAGGCCGCGAACTCCCGCTCGAACTCGCGGCACTCGGTGCCGGTCCAGTAATTCACCTTATTGGAAAGCAGTATGTTCCTGGCCGAGTTCGCCTCTTCACTTGTGAAGCTTGGCCACGGGGGGAACGGGGTATTCAGCATGGTTGGTTTCCTCTCGATGGTCTGTTTCTTTCCTTTGCATGATCCTTGCCGGATTGCCCACCATGGTGACGCCGTCCGGAACGTCCGCCACCACCACTGCGCCGGCACCGATCATGACCTTGCTGCCGACGGTAATCTGCTGGCGGATGCACGCCCCGATGCCAACCCAGCTCGCATCGCCGATGCACACCTCGCCGGCAAGATTGGCCCCCGGGCTGACGTGCACGGCGGTTCCCAGCACGCAGTCGTGCTCCACAATCGCGCAGGTATTGATGATGCAGGCAGGTCCAAGCGTGGCGCCGATATTGATTACCGCGCCGGCAAACACCACGCTGCCGGCACCAATGCTGGCGTGCCGGCTGACGGTACTCGCCGGATGAATCACGTTCACCAGTGAGAAGCCCGCATCCTGCAACTGAAACGCAATACGTGCGCGCAGCGCATTGTCGCCAATGGCAACCACTACGTCGCAGCTGTCCGGCGGTAGTTGCATGAAGGCGTGGATCGATCCGACATAAGGCCATGGCCCATTCTCCACGCGCTGCGGCCAGGCGTCGTCGTAGAAGACGATATCGTCCCAGCGACGGCAAGCTTCCGCCGCATCAGCTACGACCTTGCCGTGGCCGCCTCCGCCGAGAATGGCAAGCCGCCTCACGTGGGTTTATCCCTGAGTTGTCCGTTCATGCCTGAGCCCTCACCGCATCTATCGCATTCTTCCTCACTCCTGGATTACTCCCGCAGCACTGTGCGGACCGTCATGAAAGCCTCCGCATGCTTCACCGAAATGGTCGCGCCGCGGAAACGCGCCAGCGCGTCCATGGCATCGAGCGAGCGGGGATGCGGAGAGTCCTTGAGCTGCGAAGCGAAGCAGCGCATCGCATCGAGCTTTTTCGAAAATACGCTGCTGACTTCGACGAAGTGGTCCGGGATGAAGGCATCATCGCCAAAGGGATGGCCCCATTCCGTTTCGGACAGCGTTTCGTACGCATAGATATTACGCACGCTCGACTGTGCCAGCGGCCGGCATGCCACCAGAGCCGCGCCGAACACAACCGCATGGTCATGGTGCAGGTCGCCGCGGTGCGGCACATAGACGGTCTCCGGCCTGAACTCGGCGATCGCTTCGCCAATCGACTGCGATATCTTGTAGCGGGGATACTGGTCGAGCCGGGGCGCGGGGAAATCGAAAAAGACTGTCCGCTGCACGCCGAGCAATGCGTGGGCGCGTTGCGCCTCCCTGCGCGCCGTTTCCACTGCCGCGACCGGGAAAATCTCCGGCGCGCCGAGAGATGCGTTGGTCATGATCGCGACGGCCACCTTGTCTCCGGCGGCCACATGCCGGGCGATGCTGGCGCCGCAGCCCAGCACTTCATCATCCGCATGCGGCGCAACCACCAGGATATTCATAAGCCGAGCCTCCCCTTGATGAGATCAAGTTCACGCCTGAGCGCATGGATTTCGGTTTCCGGGCAATAGCCCAGGCGCATGCCAACGCGCAGCCCGGTTTCCTGCCGTCCCGCGTCGTGCTCGAAGGAATAGTCGTTGATCCAGAGCAGGCCGTTCCCCGTTTGCACCAGCGCGCGGCGGTCGCTTGTCATCTTCAGAATGCGCCCGACCACGCCCTTGATCGCCAGTCCGGTCTCGATCGCGCTCTGCCAGACGAACAGCCTGCGCGCACCGGTGAAGGTGAATGCGCCGGGATGCGGCCGCGTGCTGGCCTTGACCAGCCGATCGATTTCCTGCGCATCGCGATGCCAGTCGATCCTGCCGTCTTCCGGCGCACGCCGGCCATACTCGGTGACAAGCCGATCGTCCTGCGGTACCGGGTCCCATTCGCCGCGCTTGAGCGCGGGCAGCCACTCGTCCAGGGCTGTTGCAAGCGCCTGCAGTGCCTTCTTCTCCACTGTCCCGGCATCGTCATCCGGCAGGATTGCAAAGGGCACCTGCCTGAATATCGGGCCCGCATCGGCTTCATGATCGATGAGGAACAGCGTGGACGCGCCAACGCTCTCCTCCAGCACGAGCCAGGCGATCGGCGCCCTGCCCCTGCCCTTCGGCAGGCAGGTCGGATGAAAGCCGATGCAGCCCAGGCGCGCGCTGGCGATGATCGCTTCCGACACCAGCTGCGACAAGCCGACCACGAATATGAGGTCGTAGCCTGCCGCAGCGATTTCCTCCTCGTGGGCATTGATTTTCCGGAAGGGCGTATAGGCGACGCCGCTCTCCATGGAAGGCGCACGCAGGGATGCGTAGCCGCTCACCTGGGAAACGTCCTCCGGCTCATAACCATAAACGCGGTGCGGCGCCATCCCATGCTGGAGCAGCTTCTGCAGGGTAAGCAGACTGGAATTGACGGCACCGATCAATGCCAGCTTCATGGCACCGCTCTCTTTTCACCAAGCAGCACGACAAAAACCGTTTTCCAGAGGATCTGACAATCGGTGGCGAAACTCAGGTTATCAACGTACATGCGGTCCAGGCGCCAACGCTCCGGCCAGCTCAGGAAGATGTTTCCATTGACCTGCGCCAGTCCCGTCAGGCCCGGACGCACGGCAATGCGCGATCTGCCGTTCTCGTCGAACTCCGCCTGAAGGTCGGGCAGGCATGGCCGGGGGCCGACGATGCTCATGTCCCCTTTCAATACGTTCAACAGCTGCGGCAATTCATCGATCTTGAATCGCCGGATGAACTTCCCGACGCGCGTGACTTCCGGGTCGCCGCCATATACCTGTCTCGCCGGCGTGCGCGGCACGTCCACCATGGACCTGAACTTGTACAAATCGAATATCCTTCCGTTCAACCCCAGCCTTTTTTGGGTGAACAGGATGGGACCGGGGCTGTCCAGCTTCAGCAATACGGCGGTCAGGAGCAGGATCGGCGCGACGAGCAGCAGCAGGACAAACGCTGCCAGTACGTCAAAGGGTCGCTTCAAGAAAATCCTGTACATTGCCTGCCCCCGCCCCGCCTTCATCATTGCGGCCCGCTGCGCCGCAGCTCTTCGTTTCCCTCGTCCTGCTGGTTTTCCACGGGCGCCAGGTACCGCGGGAAAAAACCGGGAACGGGCAGCCAGCACCTTCCATTACGGTGTTCATGGTCACGCCGCACTTCCTCAAGAAAACGGTAGGCATCCGGATCGTGGATGATTCTGCGCAGGGTGAATGGGACGACGTGGTCCGGATCAAACGACTGCTTGAACCGGAACAACTCATCGCCTGGCGCCAGCCCACCGCCCAGCACCAGCCATTTGTAGCCGTTCCGTCCTCCCCACTGGATCACTTCATGTTTGAGCAGATTGTTGGGCCGCTTCGCAAACGCGGATGCCAGCGATCCGCCAAGGAAGGAATAAATCGTGTCATGCGAAAGCAGCAGAAGTTCCGACGACACGATCTGATCCTGATCATAGACATGCGCATACATCGTCGCCTTGCGCTTTCCCAAGCTGAAAGCCAGTTGCCTGAAACGCTCGGAAGGAAAGAAGTAGCTGCCTGCCGCGCCACGGCGCGTCATTGTCTGGTAGTAGATATCGAGGAAGCTGTCGAGATGCTCGCCCTCCGGATCGAACGCCACGCGCAAACCCGATTTCATGGCGCGATTCACATTGCTGCGCACGGCATGCTTGTAATTGCTCCAGATCTCATCCGGCGAGCGGTCAAGCTTGACGAGGACATTCGGCTGCTGGTCCACTTCCCCTTGCGCGCGGCGTGCAAGCCTCGCCGGGAAAATATCTTCGCGCACGAATTCACTGACGAAATGCCGCTCCTTCAGCTCCTGGTCCAGCAGGCATTCGAAAGCTTGCGAGGCGGCCTGCATGTGCTCCACCTTGCCTTCAAAGAGCGCACCGCCGTATCCGTAAGGGGACACGAGATGCCTCCAGGATTGCCGGACGTCCCTGAACGGGAGGAAACTGTTAACGCTGCAGTGAAAGAAGGGATAAATGATCCTCGCGTCTTCCGCATGCTGGCAGACCACGGCCGCCGGCTGGAAGTGTTCGGGCCGCACCAGCTCCAGGAAGCCAGGATGGTCATGCGGCCGCTTGTGTTCGCTTTCCTCCCAGTATTTCTCGTAGGTGGCGCAATCTGTGCGGTCATCCAGGTTCAACCAGGTTATCGATGTGTTCTTGTCCATGTCTCGGATCGTCATGCCTCGCCGTGCCGCTGCGGCGCATACGCGATGGAAAATTCGCGGACAAGGCCGGCCACGCGGGCCATGTCCGCCTCGGAATAGCGCGCATCGCAATGAATGGAGAGCATCCTGCGGCTCAACTCCCGGTGCTCCGGCGGCACGCCTTCACACACTGGGGTCTCCAGCGGCCACAGGACTGCGGGATAGACGCGGCGGCTGATCAGGTTTTCCAGCAGATAAGCCCGCCGTGCCGGCGTATCGAGCACAATGACGCAGGAAAACGGGCATATCCCTTGCTCGTCGTCCGGCTGCAATACTTCCAGGCCGGGAATGTCTCGCAATGCCTGGCTCAGGCACGCGTGGTTTTGCCGGCGCGCCGAACGCATGTGCTGCACGGGAAGACTGCGCAGCAGGTTCGCGCTCCACACCGTCATCGCCGAGGCATCCCCGGTGCGCAGGCTGCCCTCTGCCTCGGTGTAGAGATTGCGGAAATCGTCCTTGCTGATCGCATGCCCGTGCAGGTACAGACTCTTGAGAAGCATCGCGGCGATCTTTTTCGACGATGCTTCTTGCCGTTCCCGAGTCGGTCCGACCGACGGTGGCAACGCGTAGCCGGCCGGCGACCATAACATCGCGCCGTCGGGAACCGGCAGCGTTTTGCGCAGGGAAGCGACGCACCAGTCGGCCTTGCTTGACATGGCCCATTCCGACCAGGGGTCGTGCGTATGATCCTCGATGATCTCGATCCGTCCGCGCGCCATGTCCCGGTAATCCGGCCTGCGGCCGAGGCCGAAGAAGTTTACTCTCAGGACGACATCGCCCTCTCTCGTCGCAACATCGCCGAGGGATATCTGCCGCCGCCCGGGCTCATCCGGGTACAAGGCCATGTCCATGCCTGCGCCCTTGAGGCTGGCGACCACAAACTGGCAGTAATACGACGGCACCAGCAGGCGCTTCCATCCGCGTGTCTTCATGCCATGCAGAAGAAGCGCGCGGAAGGCATCCCGTCCCGAGGCATAAGGTCTTGCGTCGCCCTGCCACGGATCGACCGGCCGGTCGGCGGCCGCATACTGCATCAGGTGGAAATCCGACCCCTGCTCCCATCTTTCCTCACTGCGTGTTGTGGTTTCCGGCAATTGAATCTTCCTCATCAGTTCGTCAAGACCGTTCCTTCGCGCAGCTCCCGGCCATCGTCAATTCCGGACATGCGGAGATAGCCATCCCTGAGCTTCACGACGAGCGTATCGTCATAGTTGAAGATGACCGTCCCATCACTCACGGAAGAAAATTTTTCGTCCATGTACTTGCCCCCGACGCGTGAGGCACGCGGCACAAGATAGAGATTGTCTCCAAACCGGAATCGCGCCATTTGTCCTGGAACAGAAAACGCCGCGATCCGGCGCAGCGTCAGGTCAATCGGATCGTTGAAATCGATCCGCATCGCACTATCGCTGCGGTTGAAGTAAAGTCGGCCGCTGCTCAAATGACGCAGCTCATCCTGGCCGGGCAAAAAATTGCGGGCATAGGCCTTTCTGAAGGCATCGCCTTCTGCCATGAACGCAAGCCGATAGAGCAGGCCGAGATCGGCGCCCTCTTCCACATCCACGTGGACGCGCGCAATGACAGCACCCGTATCGATGCCGTCATCCATCTCATGGCAGCTTGCACCGAGTGGCTGGCTGAACAAGATCGCGCCGTTCACCGGATGCTTGCCTTTCAGGTTGGGCAGCAGGGAAGGATGGACGTTGACGAATTGCTGGCCGTCCTTCTTGAGCAGGGAGACCGGAATGATGTAAGGGCAGCCATTCGATATCAGCAGCTCGAAATCCGCCTGCCGCACCGCGTCGATCAATTGCCGCTTGCTGCGCAGCACGGTGAATTCCACGCCGCTGCGCGCGAGCCGTTCCTGCAGCAGCGAGCCTTCCACCGCGAGAATTGCGGACAGCTCCAGGCCAAGCTCCCATGCCGCATCAAGGACCGCGGGCCGGCTACCCACAAATAATGCTTTCACTGTTCAATCGTTCGGACTGTTGGGATGAATGATTAACGACGCACGGGAATGGCATGAAGCGCTTGCAGCCTCTGCCATGGCAGTGTCACACACTGGAAGCCTTGTATTTCCCATACCTGGACCCATAGCCATAGCGCGCGGATCCGGTTCGCGCATCATTGAATACCGTGCCGGTCACCGTATAGCCAGCCTGGTTCAGGCCTTTCACCGCATCCTCGATTTCGACAACGGTGCTGTAGCCGCCGCGCACCACATTCAGGATCACACCTGCGTGGGATGCGACGGCGAGCGCGTCCGATGCCGCCAGCACCGGAGGGGTATCGATCAGGACGTAGTCGTAATGCCGTGCAAGCGCCGTCAGGAGCTGACCGAAGTTGCCATGCGCCAGCAGTTCCGCCGGCCGCTTCGTCATGCTGCCGGCCGTGATGAAGTCGACGTTATCGACCACGCCCCGGTGAACGACCCGTTCCGGTCCGATGTTGTCGCTGATGGCATCCGCCAGGCCGGTGCCACGTTCCATATCGAAGTAGCGATGCAGGTCGCCGGCGCGCAGATCCGCATCAATGAGCAGCGCCCTCTTGCCGAGCGATGCGAGCACTGCGGCAAAATTCACTGACACGAAAGACTTGCCGACACCCTGCGTCGGGCCGGTGATCATGATGATGTTGTTGCTGGAACTGGCCATCGCATACTGCAGGAAATTACGCAACCGGCGCAGGCTGTCGAGCGTGCTGTCGAAAGGCGCATCCTGCGACAGGATGGAAGGCTTGCGCGCGCCGCCGCCAAATGGCCCGGGCAGCCTCGCCTGGCCAGGCCGGTGCGGGATCGTCGCACTGACCGGAAGCCCGAGCAATTGTTCGATTTCGTGCGGGGCGTCGACACGGCCATGAATCGTCTTCCATATGAACGCGAAAATGATCCCCAACACGGTGCCGGCGATGGCCGCCAGCGAGATGATCAACAGCTCCTTTGGCTTGACGGGCTTGATCGGCACCGCCGCGATATCCAGCAGGCGCGCATTGCCGACTTCGCTGGAGGCGGCCAGCCGCAGCTGCTGCGCTGTTCCGAGCAGGCTGGTGTAGAGGTCGGTATTCACCTTCACGTCACGGCTCAGGTGAATTGCCTCCTGTTCGAGGTCGGGCAGTTCCCTGATCCTGGATTCCAGCCGGGCCAGTTGCCGGTCAAGTCCCTCGATCTGCCTGTTCACCTGGACCAGCGCCGGATGCTGGTCCTGGTAGTTGGTCTGGAATTCGATTTTCTTCTGGTTGAGCTCGACGAGCCGATTCTGGATACCTACCGACTGGTCCAGCAGCATCTTGCTTTCGGCGGCGAGGTCATAAGTCCTGTGTCGGTTGCGGAACTCCTTGTAGCGGTCTTCCGAGGTTTCGAGCTGTTCCTTCAGCTCGGGCAACTGCTTGTCGAGGAATGCCAATGATTTTTGCGCCTTCTCCGACTTGCGGTCCACGTTCAGGCCCACATACTCACGGCCGATCTGGTTCAGCACGTCGCTGGTCAGTACGGGATCGCCACCTTCCAGTGCCACCGCGATGATGCCGGATTGCTTGCCCTTTTCCGTCACGCGCAGGTCTTTCTGCAGCTTTTCGACAGCCTCCAGCTCGGCATGGCGGATGAGCTCGAACTGCGCGCCGGGCCTCGCGGCAAGATGCGTCACACTCAGTTCGATGTCACCGCCGTCAGTCCTTGCGACCAGGCGTTCGCCTACCTTTCCCTTGAGATCGATCCCGTCCCTGTTGCGCGTCAGGCGGTACGTGCCGTCCCCTTGCGCCGTCAGGACGAAGGCGCGGCCTTCCAGCGCGGCCGGCACATTGAAGACATCCACATCCGCGCGCTCCGCGCCCCAGACATAGCCGCCATAGCCAAGCAATCCCGGATTCGAGAGCCCCTTGCTGCGGCGCGCGACCCATGCGCCGATACCGGGGAAATACTTCGGTTTCACGACGATATCAAGCCGCATATGCTGCACCGCCCGCGACAGGACAGTGCGCGAGCGCAGGATTTCCATTTCCGATGCCGTCGCAGTGCGAATGTCAAACGCAGTCGACAGATCGCTTTGGATATTCTTTGGCGCGCCGGTACTGGAACTGGCCGAGGTGTCTTCGACCTGGACAAGAATGTTCGCTTCGTAGATCGGCGCGGCAACAAGAACATACGTCACGGCGAGCAAGGTGACCAGCAACGCGATGCCGGCGATCAGCCAGCGGTAGTCAGCAAGGAAGGAGAGATGTTTTCCGACCTCGATCGCATCGCTCCTCTCGTTCATGGGATGGATCTGCCGGACGGCAAGAGGTTGTACTTGCTGGATGGGTGCGTTCATGTGCATGCTTTGCTGGACAGTAGTGCCTGGCGGTTTGCACAGCATCGTCTCTCGCCTCCCGGATTTTTCCATGCAGGAATGCGAGGCGCCGACGATATCGCTGCGTTGTAATCAGTCGTCTTCCGGCCGCGACGCATGCCGCAGCCCCTTTTTACTTTACTGATGCCGGATGAAAAAAATAAGTAGCGAATTTCGATGCGACGATGACCCGCACCAGCTGACCGATTGAATTATTCGATTGGCGCTGCCGGAACGGCTGGCAAGGCGCCGCTGGAAATGGCACGGGCGCACAAGGCGAAAAAAAAGCAGCCCATTTGGGCTGCTTTATCTGGCGGAGACTGTGAAAATCGAACTCGGCTTTTCTCGGATTTTACTGGACAGTCAACTCATACTTAAGTCGTTGTTTTTAAACGATTAGCAAAAATAGTTTGTCCAACGCAATCCGAAGTGATACGCTTACATCAACTTTTCATTTGTGGGTTGATTTGAGGATGACACGAGTTCGGATGCGGATTTCGGCGGTAGGAATCAAGCACTTGAAAGAGGGCTATCACGCGGATGGTGATGGCCTTTACTTGCAAGTGTCAGCGACCGGCGCGAAGTCATGGATTTTGCGCTTCATGCTGAACAAGCGCGCACGCGAAATGGGGATAGGCGCGTACCCGCTCTATTCCCTGTCGGAAGCACGCGAGCGAGCAAAGAAGTATCGTCAACTGGTCAAGGATGGCATCGACCCGATTGAACATCGGAAGGCTGAGCGCGAAAAGAACTTGATGGCAACTGCGCAACGTCGCACCTTTGAGGAATGCGCGCACGAATATCAAAAGCTCCACGCGAGCGGATGGAAGAACGCCAAGCACGCTAGTCAGTGGGTGAACACCCTGGCAACCTACGCATTCCCGGAGTTCGGCAAGAAAGACATTTCGGACGTGTCGAAGGCGGACGTTCTGCGCGCACTGGAACCGATCTGGGCCACCAAGCCGGAAACGGCATCCCGAGTTCGTCAGCGCATCCGCGCCGTACTGGATTGGGCGGCAGCGCGTGACTATCGGCGCGGCCACGATCCGCATATCTGGGATCAGATAAGCCAGTCCCTACCCAAGACCAAGGACATCAAGAAATCAAAGCACTTTGCGGCATGCCCCTATACCGGCATCTATGACGCCTTGACGTCAATTAAGAACTCCAATGCCGGCGAGACGGTAAAACACGCCTTCGAGTTCATCATACTGGCGGCGGCACGATCCGGCGAAGTGCGCGGCGCGCAATGGGCGGAAATCGACTTTGAGGAAAAGAAATGGACTATTCCCGCCGAACGCATGAAGGCCAAGCGGGAACATCGTGTTCCGCTTTCTCCGCGTGCTATCGAAATTCTGAAGGCGCAACAGCAAGTGACGGGCAAGAACGCGTCAGGATTGATCTTTGCAAGCGACAAGGACAAGCCCTACTCCGATATGACCTTCACGATGGCGTTGCGGCGCCTGGGCCACGAGTTCACCGTTCACGGTTTCCGCTCCACGTTCCGCGATTGGGCGGCAGAGCAAACCGCATTCCCGCGTGAAGTCTGCGAGGCGGCATTGGCGCACGTATCGGCCAAGGACGCGACCGAGGCAGCATATTTTAGAAGTGATCTATTCGAGAAGCGACGCCAGCTCATGGAAGCCTGGGCGACCTACTGCGCGACTGAGAAGAAGCCGGCGGAGGTAGTCGGCATCGGAGAGAAAAGGAAGAAGAAGTAGCACACCGACCCGGCGGCACCGGGAAAGCGGCCAGTAAGGATGCGCGAACATCATTACCGGCCTAACCAAAACCCAAACTAAACAGGAGTTTGAATCATGGCTAATGCCAATGTACCGCAATCAGTCGAAAGACTGTTAGAGATTAACCTCCACCTTGCAAACCTGCTTAGCCTCTTGGAAAAGAAAGTTCAGGATGAAGGAGAAACGTTAATTCATTCGGCGCGCCGTTACCTTGACGACGAGTTCGGCATTCTGAAGCAATTGGAAGGAGCCGCATGATGGTCAAGAGCGTTTCTATGGTGACTAAAAAAAGCGAAGCAGTGACCTTATGTGACGACCTCCACGCAATCGCCGCGCGCCTTGCAGGAGTCGAGGAAGTCTTGCGGGAAATGGGCGAAAAACCCGCAGGCAGAGGAAACACCTTGCACTTATTGGCCGGCGTGGTAGCTACCGCAAACGATCAAATTTGCCGTGCTGCAGACCGTGTGAGCGACTTACATACAGTGGAGTCAGCGCAATGAAACATCAACAGGAACAGGCATTGCTCGCAGCGTTTCGACGCATGAACGAAGACGAGCGGGAATTCATGGTCGAGTTCGCGCAAATGCACATCGAGAGCCGCAAGAACCAGCGGCCAGCACTGCACCTTGTGGCAAATACACCAAGAGCGCCAATGAATCGCTGAATCTCAACCACCGCCGGGAAACCGGCGGTTTTTATCTTGATAAGTCACACAGAATAATTCCTAGGCGATAACTTCATTATCTAAGCGTTACGCTTTTGCAACAAAGGCGATCTGCACTATAGAAATCGCACTTATTACCCCTCAATGCACCTCTATGCACCTCTATGCACTTATTGCACACCGCAAAAAACTACTGTTCAGCCGTACAGGTCATGAAAATTAATATCATTACAAAATAACGAGAATTTTTTCTATGGAGAAGCCCCCTTTTTTCATTACAATTGCTTCAAGTCCAAGAGAAACCTACTAGATACAGTAAGAATTAAGCGGCGCTTGCTGGATGTGGCGGGGGAATTGAGGAAGGGAGCAACCCAAGGGACGGCAATCCCAAGGGTTGCGATGTTTAAGGCGAGGGCCAGAAACGATTGCACCCGGCTAAGGGCAACTCGATTTTATACCAGATTGCTAAAGAAAACTAAACACTTTGTTGCACGGTAATGGACTTCTTTAGCGGAACTGGGGTTCTCGCCACTTTTTAAGAAGGTGGCAATATGACAACGAATATTGAATTTCTCAAGCTGGCTGTCGTGATGGGCAAAACCGGGAAATCGCGCAGCTCCATCTATCAAGCCATTAAAGACGGCGAGTTTCCCGCGCCTGTCCGCATCGGCCCGCGTGCCGTTGCATGGACTTCCACTTCCATAGCCGAATGGCAGCAATCGCGCATCCAAGCCTCTAAAGCAGCGTAAGGAGGCGACAAGATGACGCAAATAAAAAAGGCAGCCGGTAGCACGGCAGCCTGGGAAAGCTCACGCCAAAATATTAGCAGCCTATCCCCCCTGATCGAGCTGCGCAGCAATGGCGTTATGCCGAAATCCGGCCTTATCTGGATTGGCTTGGGATGCTGTCCACCGAAGCGCAATGCACTGACGATTGACCCAGAACGACTGCCGACTGATGAGGAATGCAAATCCGTTGCCGGCCTGGACGTTGTTCTGATGGTCAACGGCTATCTGAGTAAATACTCCCCGCTACGCAAGTTATGCGGTTCCCTGCTGGCTGCTAGGCCGCGGCGATTGCAAGTTATCGACCTGGACTATAAGCGCATTGCGTTCTTGAAGAATGGGGGCTGCCGATGAGTACATATGTCGAACAAGGCTTCGACGTTGAACCGGAAGCCGAGCACGCTGCAGAAGCGCGCAAACTCGTTGAGCAAGCTGTTGCAAAAGTCGTTGCCCCTAAGGTTTTGCGCTGCTATCGGGCCGTCAATATCGTGGAGCTGGTACAGACCCCGCTGAAGCCACGCGAGCGCATTTTATCGCCTTGGCTGTTGACGCAAAGTCTTTCCATGCTCTACGCATGGCGAGGCGTCGGAAAGACGCACGTTGCCCTTGGAATTGGCTTTGCAGTCGCAAGCGGCGGCGCTTTTCTGGGCTGGCAGGCTACTACCCCGCGTCGAGTGCTCTATCTGGATGGCGAGATGCCTGGTGCATCGCTGCAATCACGTCTTGCATCGCTAATCTCAAGTTCTGACGTTGACTTTGATCCTGATAATTTCAGAATCGTGACACCGGACTTGCAAGATGGTGCGATGCCTGACATATCGACCGTGCAAGGCCAAGAAGAAATATTCCCTCTTACAAAAGAGGCCGATCTAATCATCGTTGACAATCTATCGACGCTGGCTAGATCGGGTGGGCGCGAGAATGACGCTGAATCTTGGCAGGTAATTGCAGAGTGGGCACTGATGATGCGGCAGGAAGGGAGATCCGTGCTGTTCATTCACCATAGTGGCAAAGGTGGAGGACAGCGCGGCACATCCAAGAAGGAGGACATTCTTGATACTGTCATCACCTTGAAACGACCGCCTGACTACCAAGCCGATGAAGGCGCAAAGTTCGAAGTGCATTTCGAGAAAGGCCGCGACTTGCACGGTACAGAAGCGGAGCCATTTGAAGCGGCATTGATAACTGACCCGCACGGAAATCAATCTTGGGCAATCTCCAAGCTGGCCGAAGCGACCTTTGATCGTGTCGTTTCACTAGCCAACGAAGGATTAAGTCAAGCCGAGATTTGCATTGAGTTGGACATTCACAAGTCGAATGTTTCCAGACACATGCGCAAGGCTAGGGAACTCGGAATGCTGAAGGGAGATGCCAAATGACCGCCGCTCAGAAAAGTTGCGCAGTTGCGTTGCCTATACAACGCAACTGCGCAACTCCCGCAAATGACGCAACCTTGAGTGCAACCGGCACGCATCAAAATCCCCGGAAACCCGCATCAATCCGGGAGTTGCGGGCGCAACTCAAGGCGCAACAGTACCGCAACCAAGCGGAAACAGTAACCGCAACTGCTGCATCAAAAGTTGCGCACGATCCGCCGGTAAGTTGCGCAGTTGCGTTGCCTAAGGAGCGCAACCGCGCAACTGATTTGATAGCGGAGTTTATGGAGGTTGACGGACTCTCACTTGCAGAGGCAACGCAACTTGCGGCGGACTGCGCAAATATTCGGCCAGCGCATGAATGGCTGGCGATGATAAAGGAACTGGATGCTTTGATCGGTCAGTTCTGCGAACGCTTCAAGCTGGATGATGCTGCAAAAGAGCGCATCTTGGAGGTGCGAAGTCGGCAATCATTATTCAGTATTGCGCACTCCCTTGACTGGTTTCGCAATGAGCTAAAAAGCAGTTAGCCGACCATTAAACCGCGCATTGAAGCCTGCCCTAACCGGCTGGCTTTTTTCATATTTGGCGACTGAAAAACTACACCACAAAAATATTTTTCATCCGAGGAAATCCGAGGAAGTATTGCCTATTAAATAGGCATTGACCTGTGTTTTTATCCAGTGTATTTAGGGGTTACATCAACCCCTTTGCAAAGGATAAACATGATCCACAACATCAAAGAGCAGCGCGCTCTGGCAGTGGCCGAAATGCGCGGAATGGTCGAAAAGGCGCAAGCCGAGAAGCGCAATTTGAACGCTGACGAAACCGCGAAGTTCGATCAACTGAAAGCCAAGATTACAAGCCTTGAAGCAGAAGAAAGTCGAGCCGCATTTCTGGCTGAAGCTGAACGCCACATGAAGGGCGAAGCCGTCACCGACAAGCCGCTCGCCAATCTGGAAAGCCGCATCAATCTGGTGGACGCGATCAACGCGCAAGTAGAACAACGTGGCCTGACTGGTGCGCTTGCCGAGTATGCGCAAGAGCATGAGCGCATGACCGGGCGCAAGGCTACCGGCGTGGCTGTCCCGATGAGCATCTTTGAAAAGCGTGCTGCGCAAACCACCACCACCGCTGCCGGCATCGTGCCTGACGATTTCCGGCCCGATCAGTTCGTCGGCCTGCTGCGCAATGCCTTGGTAGTCAAGAGCCTGGGCGCACGCGTGCTGCCGAACCTGCGCGGCGATACCGTGATTCCGCGCCAGAAAACATCGAGCACCGCGCAATGGCTCGCTGAAGGCGATAGCTTGACCGATTCCGGCCTGACCTTCGACAACATCACGTTGAAACCGCGTCACGTCGGCGCGATTACAGAACTGTCTCGCCAACTGCTGCAACAGGCTAATCCGGCGATTGAACAACTGGTTCGTGACGATTTCGTGAACGTGGTTTCCGCTGCCGTCGATCTGGCACTGTTGCACGGCGATGGCATCAAGGAACCCGAGGGCGTGGTCACCGCTGCAACCGGCACCGGCACACTGGCTACCCTCAATTGGGGCACCGTGCTAACCGTGCTGGAAGGTCTGACGCTGGACAACATCGCGCCGAACTACTGGCTTACCTCGCCGGGCGTGGCAACGATCCTGCGCAAGACATTGAAGGATGCCGGCTTACCGGGCTACCTGATGGAAAACGGCCAATTGGCAGGCATTCCGGTCGCAGTCTCCAAGCACCTTGCAAACAAGGCAGGCGCACCGGCAACAGGCCGCGCTATCCTGGGCGACTTCAGCGAAATGATTATCGGCACCTGGGGCGGCGTGGAAGTGCTTGCCAATCCTTATGCAACCGGCCCGTATGAGCGCGGCGGCGTACAGATTCGCATCCTGACGACGATGGACATGACCCCGCGCCGTGAAGAAGCGTTCGCCATCGTTGACGACATCACGCTGTAACGGGAGGCGCGCAAATGACCAATAGTTTCGAGATACGAAGCGGCGGAATTTTGCGCGCCGCATCCCCCGGCAAGCTCACCGGCTATGCGGCGGTTTTTGGCTCACTCAGTCAAGACCTAGGCGGCTTTGTCGAGCGCATCCTACCGGGTGCGTTCTCCAAGTCGCTTGCAGGCACCGATCCGATTGTCGGCTTGTTCGAGCATGACCGGCACAAGGTACTTGGCAACACCCGCAGCGGCACCTTGAAGCTGACCGAAGATGACCACGGCCTAGCCTTCGAGCTGACGCTGCCCGATGTGACCTATGCGCGTGATGTGGGCGTGCTGGTGGAACGTGGAGACATTGCGGGTTGCTCGTTTGGTTTCAATGTTCCGGCTGGCGGCGACCATTGGGAAATGCGCGACGGCACGTTACAGCGTGACCTTATCACCGTTGACCTGCGCGAAGTCACCATCACCTCAAATCCTGCCTATCTGGATACCGAAGTCGCCAAGCGCAGCATGGAGGCATGGAAGCGTGACGACTACCTGAACAATTTCACGCTCTGGACTCTGACCGTATGAACTTCATCACCCGAACCCTAAGCCGCTTCGGTTTCGAGAAACGCGCAACCGATCCTTCATGGAATGCCGTGGCGCTCATGGCCGGCAGCACATCACCAGGCCAAGCCGAAAGCCTTTCGACCGTCTATGCGTGCGTCAGTGCGATCAGCGAAACGATTGCATCACTGCCCCTCATCCTGTACCGCAGAACTGAGGACGAAGGCCGCGAGCGCGCAAGCGATCACCCGCTCTACAAGGTTCTTCACGATGCACCGAACGACTTGCAAACCGCCTTGGAGTTTCGAGAGCAGATGCAAGCCGCCGTTCTGCTGCGCGGGAATGCCTACGCCGAAATCAAGCGCGGTTATGACGGCCAGGTTAGAAGCCTGACCCCGATTCACAATGACCGCGTGACCGTCATCCAATTGGAAAACGGCAGGCTGGCTTATGAAGTCACTGACGGCAAGGGAACTATCCGGCGACTGCTGCAAGAGGAAATGTTCCACCTGCGGCACCGCTCCGAAAATGGATTGGTGGGCGTGGCACCGATCACGGCCAGCCGCGAAACGGTACAGCTCGCACTCTCCGAGCGTGACCACGGCAATTCGACCTTTACCAATGGCGCACGGCTGGCCGGCATCCTGAAGTTCCCGCAAAAGCTCAAGGCCGATCAGCGCACGAACATAGCGAACAGTTGGAGCAGTCAGTACGGCGGCGGCACGAATGCCGGCAAGACAGCCATCCTCGAAGAAGGCGTCGAGTATCAGACCGTATCCATGAGCATGGAGGATGCGCAATGGCTGGAAGCACGTCAATTCTCTGTCGAAGAGATAGCGCGACTGTTCCGCGTACCACCGACCATCATCGGGGATCTCAGGCACGGCAACTACAGCAACAGCGTGGAAATGAACCGCGTGTTCGTAGTCCACACCCTGCGGCGTCACATGGCGATGTGGGAGCAAGCCATATCGAGAGCACTGCTGACCGATGCCGGGCGGCGTATCTACTTCGCAGAGCATAACGTCGAAGGACTGCTGCGTGGCGATAGCGGCAACCGTGCTGAGTTCTACAGCAAGGGCATTGCCGATGGCTGGCTCCTGCCCGACGAAGTGCGCAAGTTCGAGAACCTACCGAGGATGACCAATGACCAACGCCAAGCGCAAGCTGCAAATGCTCAAGCCCCGGCTACAGGTGCTTGATCCGATGAAGGCACGCGGCATCAAGACGCTGAAGCAGAAGCAAGAGGCGAACGGGCGAACGCTGGCACTCGATAGCGCGGCTTGGCGCAAGCTGCGCGCCTCCGTGCTTGCTGATGAACCGCTGTGCCGTCATTGCCAAGCCTTAGGACGTGTTACGCCTGCCACTGACGTGGATCACATCGACAACGACCCGAGCAACAACAGGCGGGATAACTTGCAGGCGCTATGCCATGAGTGCCACTCACGCAAGACCAATGCCGACATGGGACGACGCGTGAGTTATGGATGCGATGCGGACGGCATTCCACTTAATCCGAACCATCCTTGGCGCATTGACTACGAGCGCGAAAAATCACCAGATCGGCAGGCCAACAGACCGACTGGTACCTCGTCATTTAACGCTAACCGAGAAAACGAGCCATGAAAGTGACTCCCAAGCGCAAACGATCCGATAGCGCCGCTGCAGCCATAGCAGCCGCGAAAGCAGCCGCTATGGGGCCATTGGAGCCGCCGGCGCATATCACCCTACGTCAGATCGATAGACCGTTCTGGAACGCGATTATGCAAGCCCGTGCGCGTGATACCTGGACGGATGTAGACCTTGCGACCGCCGCGAATCTGGCGAGGACTCAGGCCGATATTGAACAGCTACATGCTGACCTTGCCGCCGCTGGTTATCTGCTGGGCGACAAGCCGCACCCTCTGGCCGCAATCGTCGAGACATTGAGCCGCCGTGCCGTGGCATTGAAGCGCGTTCTTCATGTCCATGCGGAGGCAACTGTCGGCAAGTCGGAGGATGCGGCCAAGGTGCTGGAACTGGAACGCCAAGCACGCGAGCAAGACGACGATGACCTGATTCCTACTCTGCGCGTGGTGCAATGATGACGCGCGCAGAACGTGTGATTGCCTTCATTGAAAAGCACTGTCTGACACCGGACGGCGCGCATGTGGGCAAGCCCATGATTCTGGCCGAGTTTCAAAAGCGGTTTATCCGCGAGGTGTACGACAATCCGCACGGCACCCGCCGCGCCTACCTGTCCATTGCGAGGAAGAACGGCAAATCCGGCCTGATTGCCGGCCTGCTGCTGGCGCATCTTGTCGGGCCTGAAGCCAAGCAGAATAGCCAGCTAGTCAGCGGAGCCATGAGCCGCGATCAAGCCGCGCTTGTGTTCAACCTGGCGGCCAAGATGGTGCAGCTATCGCCGCGGCTGTCGCAGATCGTGCGGATTGTCCCGAGCGGAAAGCGCCTGCTAGGACTGCCCCTAAATACCGAATACAAGGCGCTGGCCGCTGACGGCAAGACGGCACACGGCCTTTCCCCTGTTCTGGCGATCCTGGACGAAATCGGGCAGGTACGAGGCCCACAATCGGACTTTGTGGACGCAATCACCACCAGCCAAGGTGCACATGCTGAACCGCTGCTGATTGCGATCAGCACGCAAGCCGCAAGTGATGCCGACCTGTTGAGCGTATGGCTTGACGATGCCAAGGCCAGCAACGACCCGCGCATGGTCTGCCACTTGTACGCAGCCCCTGATAGTTGCGATTTGATGGACGCGCAAGCGTGGAAAGCGGCCAATCCTGCCTTGGGCCTGTTCCGCAGTGAAGATGACCTGCGCGAGCAGATGACGCAAGCGCAACGCATGCCGAGCATGGAGAACAGCGCACGCAATCTACTGCTGAATCAGCGCGTATCGACTGAAAGCCCGTTTGTCTCGCCAGATGTGTGGAAATCGTGCGGGGGAGAAATCGCGCTACAAACGCGATTTGACGAGGCTACCCCAATTTGGGGCGGCCTTGACCTATCGGCGCGCACCGACCTAACCGCGCTTGTGATCGTCGGCAAGGTGGGCGGCGTGTGGCAGGTAGTGCCGCACTTCTGGACACCGGCACAAGGAATTCATGAGCGCGCCAAGCGCGACCGCTCCCCTTATGACCTATGGGAGCAGCGCGGCTATCTGCGCACCACCCCAGGCGCAACGGTGGACTATGAGTATGTGGCGCACGACATGGCCGAGATTCTGGACGGTCTGAACGTCCAAGCCATCGCCTATGACCGCTGGCGCATCGATCTGCTGCGCAAGGAACTGGACAAGATCGGCGCAGAGCTGCCCCTCGTGGAATGGGGCCAAGGTTACAAGGACATGGCACCGGCGCTGGATGCGCTGGAAGCCGAATTGCTGAATGGCCGGATTGCGCACGGAATGCACCCGGTATTGGCGATGTGCGCGGCCAATGCGGTAGTAACGAAAGACCCGACCGGAGCGCGCAAGCTGGACAAGAGCCGCGCAACGGGGCGTATAGACGGAATGCAAGCCCTTGCGATGGCGATGGGCGTGGCAGCACGAGCAGCAGAGGAAGGCGCAAGCGTCTATGACAGCGGGGAAATTATGTTTGTGTGATTTTAAGACCGGAGAGCACCCGGCCCGAAAGGGATAGTGCTCGCGGGATTTGTCGGCCAGTGCCCGCATGATGAAAAACCCCGACAACCGGCGGCAGGCTTCTTTCTGTTGCTCCTTGCTTGCGCGGCCGGTACTTTATCGCCCCCCGTTTCGGGGTTCTCGGATGACACGGAGAATTGAATGATTACCTTGGATGAAGCAAAGACACATATTCGTGTCACCGGCACTGATGACGATACGGAAATCACCGCGATGATTGCGACCGCTCAGGCGCACATCGAAAACTATCTCGGTGTGACCTATGCCGATGGCGAAGCCCCTGCCCCGGTCAAATCGGCGGCGCTACTGATGGTGGGCGACCTGTACGAGAACCGCGAGGCGCAGACCGACCGGCCATTGACTGACAATAAAGCGTTCATTCGCCTGCTGAACCCTTACAGGACGATGGAAGTATGAGAGCCGGGAAATTGAGGCATAAGGTGTCAATCGAGCGCGCAACGATCACCCAGGACGATTACGGCGGCATTGTTCGGACTTGGGGCACCGTGGCGACTGTTCCGGCAAGCGTGGAACCGATCAACGGGCGGGAATACTTCACGGCCTATACGACACTATCCGAAGTGACCACGAGGATCAGAATACGTTACCTGGACGGTTTGACTGTTACCGACCGGATTACGCATCGCGGCACGGTCTACAACATCGTGAGCGTGATTAATTCCGATATGCGGAATGAGGAATTGGTGCTGATGTGCAAATCGACTGGCTAAACCGCTTGTCCAAGCGAAATTTGAATTGAGGGATGATTTGTGGGTAGAAAAGAAAAAGCGGCCCGAAAGCCGCTTGTTTCCTTGCTCCCTGGCGGAGACTGTGAGATTCGAACTCACGGACGGTTGCCCGTCGGCAGTTTTCAAGACTGCTGGTTTAAACCACTCACCCAAGTCTCCATAAACTTTTTCCATGCCTGGTTGCGGAGATGATCCGCCCGTTGCGGAGGCTCCTCCCTTGGAACCCGCATGGAATCAAGGGCTCCAGGAATGGCAGTGGCTTTCAAGACCAGTGCCTTAAACCACTCGGCCATACCTCCGGTCATGGGAATTATCACACAAGTGGCGGCGGTACGACCTTCGAATGCGGGCGCATTCGCCCTCTGCCAATTTTTATGCAGTGCGCATTATACCTAAGTCGCGCGCGATTTCCCTGTCGCCGATAGCAATTAATTCAGAAACAACTGTTGCAGGTCGTTCAGGAAGCGCTGTCCGAGTTCGGTCGGCTTGATGAGCTTGTGGTCGCGGTACAGCAGCCCCTTGGCTTCAG
The DNA here is from genome assembly GCF_004804275.1 of Herbaspirillum sp. ST 5-3. GTDB lineage: Bacteria > Pseudomonadota > Gammaproteobacteria > Burkholderiales > Burkholderiaceae_D > Noviherbaspirillum. Next base: position 627,981 of record NZ_STGI01000002.1, on the reverse strand, counting down.
CCGCGTTGAGTGCTTTTTCAATTGCATTGATCGTCAATCCGGTGCGCTCCGCAAACAGATGGGTTTCAAACCCGTTATTCAGCCGCAGGGCATTGAGCATGAACTCAAAGCCGAGATCGTTCCTGCCGACTTCGAATTCTTCCTGCACCGGCCGGCCGGCTTGCACTTGTTCCATGTAGGATTTCGGCTGCTTGTAACGCATCTGCCGCACGATCCGATGCGGAAATGAAATCTTGGAATGCGCCCCTGCGCCGATGCCGAGATAGTCGCCAAACTGCCAGTAGTTCAGATTGTGGCGTGCCTGCCGGTTGGGCTGCGCGTAAGCTGAAACCTCGTAGTGCTGATAACCGGCGTCGCCGGTCAGCTCCTGAATCATGTCCTGCATTTCGGCGCTGGCATCGTCGTCCGGCACCACCGGCGGATACTTCGCGAAGTAGGTATTCGGCTCGAGCGTCAAGTGGTACAGCGACAAGTGCGGCGGGGCGAAACCGATCGCCGTCGACACATCCCTGCGCGCCTCCTCCAGCGTCTGCGAAGGCAGCGCATACATCAGGTCGAGATTGAAGTTGTCGAAATTCGCCTGCGCGATGTCGATCGCCTTGCGGGCTTCCTTGTCATCGTGAATGCGGCCAAGCGCCTGCAGATGCCGTGCATTGAAACTCTGGATGCCGATCGACAGACGATTGATACCGCTGTCGTGGTAGGACTTGAACTTGTCCGCCTCGAAGGTGCCCGGATTAGCCTCCATCGTGATTTCCACTGCGCCGTCGAGCGGCAGCAACGTGCGGATGTCGGCGAGCAGCTTGTCGAGGCCGGCTGCGGACATCAGGCTGGGCGTGCCGCCGCCGATGAAGATGGTGTAGATCTTGCGGCCCCAGATGAGCGGCAATGCCTGTTCAAGGTCGGCGCGCAGCGCGGCAAGGTAGTCGTCCTCGGGAAAACCGCCTTTCGCTTCATGCGAATTGAAATCACAGTACGGGCACTTCCGCACGCACCAGGGAAAATGCACATACAGCGACAGTGGCGGTAGCGCTGTCAAATGCAGCGCGCCGGGTTTCAGGAATGCGCTTGCGGTTTCAATCGGCGTACTCGCCGTCATGCCACCCGACGAAACGGGCTTGATGGGAATCATCGTAATTTCTCAACCAATGCACGCAAAGCCTGCCCTCGATGCGACAAGCGATTTTTTTCCTCGGCGGACAATTCGGCCGCGGTCTTGCCGAGTGCAGGCAGCAAGAAATGCGGGTCATAACCGAAGCCGCCTTGCCCGCGCGGCGTGCCAATAATCTCGCCGTTCCAACGCCCTTCGGCGATCACGGGTTGCGGATCGTCGGCATGGCGCACGAAGACCAGCACACAGTAATAATAGGCCGACTTGTCGGCATGCGCGGCCAGGTCCTCAACCAGCTTCTGGTTGTTGCGCGCGTCGGATTTCGGCTCGCCGGCGTAGCGGGCGGAGTACACGCCTGGCGCTCCGCCCAGCGCAAGAGCGCAGACACCCGAGTCATCCGCCAAAGACGGCAGGCCAGTGATGCGCGCGGCGTGACGTGCCTTGGCAAGTGCATTTTCGACAAAAGTCGGATGCGGCTCTTCCGCCTCCGGCACGTTGAATTCACCTTGGGCATGCACTTCAAAGCCGATCGGCGCGAGCATTTCGCCAAATTCCTTCAACTTGCCGGCATTATTCGATGCGAGAACGAGACGTTGCGTCATGAGAACCATTAAAAGAAAACACGCGACCGTCAATCACCGGGCCGCGTGGCTTGAACGTGAAGGCAATGATCAGGCAGGCAACCCGAGGCTTGTCTTCTGTAGTGAAATCAGATCAAGGATACCTTGCTGCGCGAGATCGAGCAGTCTGTTCATCGTTGCACGGTCGAAGGCCGCGCCTTCCGCCGTGCCTTGCACTTCGACAAAATGGCCGGCATCGGTCATCACGACATTCATGTCGGTATCGCAGTCGGAATCTTCAAGGTAATCGAGATCGAGTACCGGCATGCCGCGATAGACGCCGACCGAAATGGCCGCAACGAAATGCTTCAACGGAATCGCGGTAATCAGATTCTTCTGCGCGAGTTTGCTGAATGCATCGTACGCAGCCACCATGGCGCCGGTAATCGCTGCCGTACGCGTGCCGCCATCGGCCTGGATCACGTCGCAGTCCAGATGCAGGGTGCGCTCGCCGAATGCTTCCAGGTCGAACGCGGCGCGCAGCGAGCGGCCGATCAGGCGTTGAATTTCCTGCGTGCGGCCGGACTGCTTGCCTTTCGCGGCTTCGCGGTCCATGCGCGAATGCGTCGAGCGCGGCAGCATGCCGTATTCCGCCGTCAGCCAGCCCTGCCCTTTTCCTTTCAGGAAGGGCGGGACTTTTTCTTCGATGCTTGCCGTGCAGATCACCTTGGTGTCGCCAAACTCGACCAGGACGGAACCTTCGGCGTGCTTGGTGTAATGACGGGTCAGGCGGACAGGACGCAATGCATCGGCGGGACGTCCGCTCGGACGATTTTCAAACAACATGGGTATGCCTTAATTTTTGGAAGTTACGCGGGAAGTCTTTTCGATGGCGCCACGGATCTCTTCGATCGCTTTTTCGATTTCCATGTCGTTGAAGACATCGGCGCCCTCCAGGTCGGCATGGCGCGGCGCCTGGATGGTTGTGGTGACGCTGCCGATCGGCAGGGTATGCGTGATGATGGTGTTCGGTGATTCCTGCAGCGTGGTCGCGCCTTCCCACATCATTGCCAGCGCGGTGACATTGTCGCTGCTCTTGCCGGCGATGCCGGTAGCGGTTGCCAGCAACTCCGGCACCGCGCGCACGACGGTATTGGTGGCCAGGTTTTCTGCAAGCACGTGGTCCGGCAGCACCGACCACAAACCATCCGAACACAAGAGGATGACATCCCCCGGCTGCAGGCTCGCGCGGCGCGACAGTTCGACGATGGGCATGTTGGGCGCGCCGAGGCAGTTGAACAGCTTGTTGCGTTCCGGATGCGTGTCGCGTTCGGAGGGATCGACCTTGCCTTGTGCGATCAGGGTTTCGATGCGTGAATGATCGCGGGTCCGCGCAAGAATCTGTCCGCGTCGCATCCAGTACAGCCGCGAATCGCCGCAATGTGCCCAGAACGCATTGTTGTGCTGGATAAGGCAGGCAACAATCGTGGTGCGCGGCGTTTCCGGCAAGTTGTTGATCGCGCGATAGCGATGAATTTCGCGATGCGCTGCGAAGAAACTGTCTTCGAGAAACTTCTCCGGTTTTTTCACATACGGATTGGCATTCTGCTGGAACAACGACCCGATGGTCTGCAAGGCGATGGTTGCGGCCATTTCACCCTGGATATGCCCGCCCATGCCGTCGGCCAGCACCAGCAGCAGCGCATCGCGGGTAAAACAGTAGCCCATGCGGTCCTGGTTGTTCTTGCGGCCGCCGATGTGGCTTTCTTGGTAGACAGAAAATCGCATGCGCTTGTCGACTTAGCGTGTGTTGTTTTGGATCGTGGTGTTACCGGCATGAGGATGCTTGCCGAGACCGCTGAACAGGCCGCGCAGCTTGCTGCTCATTTTCTCCATCAGGTCCGCTTCCTTTTTCTCCGGCACCGGCTCACGCAAGGCCTTTTGCAAGGCGAACACGCTTTGCGGCCGCTCCAGCGGCTCGATGCGCAACGCCCAGCGAATGACCTGGATCAGTTCACGCGAGTACATGCCTTCGAGCTTGCGGAAGTGATCTTCCATCTTGTCGTTGGTCTTGCGCTGGTCGGCCGGTTGCGGCGGCGCGCCGACCATGCAGGCGAACATCGACGCGCCAATGCTGTAGATGTCGGTCCACGGGCCGAGACTGCCGTTCTTTGCATACAGTTCAGGCGGCGCAAAGCCGGGCGTGTACATCGGGTACAGCTTCGGCATGTCGGTTTTCAGGGTCTGTCGCGCAGCACCGAAATCGAGCAGGATGGGCGTGCCGTCCATGCGCAGATAGATGTTTGCCGGCTTGAGATCCAGATGCAGCAGCTTGTTTGCGTGCACTTCGCGCAGGCCGTTCATCACCTGATTGAACATTTTGCGGATGAATCGTTCCGACACCAAAGGTCGCTCGCCCTTGTCGCGCCGGCGCAGAATATGATCCTGCAAGGAACGTCCCGATTCATAGGCCATCACCATGTACACGGTGTCGTTGGCGCGGAAGAAATTGATGACGCTGACCACATTGGGGTGGGAAATGCGCGCCAGTGCCCTGCCTTCCTCGAAGAAGCATTTCAGGCCGATACGGAAAACCGGCAGGTTTTCCGCGGAAATCGCAGGGACGAGCTCGCCTGGCTGTCGCAATACCAACGAACTGGGCAAATATTCCTTGATTGCGACGGCGTTGCCATCTTCGTCGTAAGCCAGATAGACAATACTGAACCCGCCGGACGCAATCTTCTTTACAATGCGGTATCCAGCAATTTCGAGTCCGTCCGGCAATGGTGCATTGTTTTGCGCAGCCATCTTGTCCTTACCATATGTACATGCGAATGCCATAAGCATTCTTTCCGGATTGATTGTCTTGAGAAATCAGTGATTTGTAAAGCAAAAGGACTGCACTTTGACTATTAGCAGCATGACCGGATACGCAGTAGCCACACGCGAAACTGCCGCCGGAACCCTCACCGTGGAGCTGAAAAGCGTCAATTCCCGCTTTCTGGATTTGCAATTTCGTATCAACGACGAGCTGCGCGCCGTAGAACCGGCATTGCGCGAGGCCATCATGGGCCGCATCAACCGCGGCAAAGTTGAATGCCGCCTCAGCTTTGGTCGTAAATCGGGCACCGGAAGCGCGCTCAACCTCAATGCGACACTGCTGACAACATTGTCGCAAATGCAACACCAAGTACGCCAAGTCTTTGCGAACGCGCCGGTCATGTCGGTCAATGAGTTGTTGCGCTGGCCCGGCGTGATCGAAGAGCCTGAAATCACCCAGGAAACCCTGCAGGCCGATATCCAGTCCGTCCTGGCGGAAGCACTTGACGCCTTTGTCGATACCCGTGCCCGCGAAGGCGCTGCCCTGCAAGCAATGCTGCTCACCCGCATTGATGACATGGAAGCCATCGTGCAGCGCATCACGCCGCTCATTCCCCAGGCGATCGCGCAATTCCAGCAGAAAGCGACCGAACGCATGAAGGAAGCGCTCGGCCTTGCCACGCAGAACGGCGCCATGCCATCGCAAAGCGTGTCCTCGGAAGACGCGTTGGAACGTATTCGTCAGGAAGTGACCCTGTATGGCATTCGCATTGACGTGGCGGAGGAATTGTCGCGCCTGTCCGCGCATCTGACCGAAACCCGCCAGATCCTCAAGAAAGGTGGACAGGTCGGCAAGCGTCTCGATTTCATGATGCAGGAGCTCAATCGCGAAGCCAATACGGTTGGATCCAAGGCTGCAATCAAGGATCTGTCCGACGCCTCGATGGCAATGAAGCTGCTGATTGAGCAGATGCGAGAACAAGTTCAGAATCTGGAGTAAGCCTTGACCGAGAATCTCATGTCCGAATCGCACCCCTCGTCCGGAAGCCTGTTCATGGTGGTCGCGCCCTCCGGCGCGGGCAAATCAACCCTGGTCAACGCGCTGCTGGCGCAGGAACCGACGATCAAGCTCTCGATTTCCTTTACGACACGCGCGCCGCGCCCGGCTGAGCAGCATGGCCGCGAATACTACTTCACGTCGGTCGAGGATTTTCTGAAACGGCGCGAAGCCGGGGAATTTTTGGAATCCGCTGAAGTCCACGGTAACTATTACGGAACATCGCGGCTGCTGATCGAAGCAGAAATGAAAGCCGGGACCGACGTTCTGCTGGAAATCGACTGGCAAGGCGCGCAGCAGGTAAAAAAACAGTTTCCGCACGCGGTCGGCATCTTCATCCTGCCACCGTCGATCGCCGCACTGGAAGAACGTTTGAAGAAGCGCGGACAGGACGAGCCGCATGTGATTACACGCCGGATTCTGGCCGCCGGAGGCGAAATCGCGCACGCGCCGGAGTTCGAATATGTTATTATTAATCAAGAGTTTGCGACCGCTTTGTCCGAATTGACCGCAATCGTCAAAGCGACCCGTTGCCGGTTCCCGCAGCAGGCTGCACGCAACGCTTCCCTGTTCACCCAGCTTGGCATTCATGCCAGTTTGAGCTGATACCGCATTTTTAGGAGTATTCATGGCCCGCATCACTATCGAAGATTGCCTCAAACAAATTCCGAATCGCTTTCAACTGACTCTCGCTGCGACTTATCGCGCCCGTCAGCTGCTGCAAGGCCACACGCCAAAGGTCGACGCAAAGGACAAACCTACGGTCATCGCCTTGCGTGAAATCGCAGCAGGCAAAGTCGGGATCGAAATGCTGAAGAAAGTCCCGAGTTAAGTCACACCAAACGCCATGCGGCTGATATGCTTGAAGTATGAACCTGACACCTGCAGATTCAACACTATCAGCTGCTCCAAATAGCCGGGCGACACCCGATCGCCCGGTCACCAAGAACGCCGACCCCGCCTTGAAGTCCGATCCCACCGCGGGACAGAACGCTAGCGTCGCTTCCGTTACCCATCTCAACAACAAGCTGGCCGAGTATCTAACGCCTTCGGAAATGAAGAAGGTAAAGGAAGCGTATCGCTTTTCGGATGAACGCCACCTGGGTCAGATTCGCAAGTCGGGCGAGCCCTACATCTCCCATCCGATCGCCGTCGCGGAAATCTGTGCCGACTGGAAGCTCGACGCGCAGGCCATCATGGCCGCACTCTTGCACGACGTCATGGAAGACACGGACGTCAAGAAGGATGAATTGATCGAGCGCTTCGGCGCGCCGGTGGCCACACTCGTCGACGGTCTTTCCAAGCTGGACAAGATCGAATTCCAGAGCCAGATCGAAGCACAGGCGGAAAACTTCCGCAAAATGCTGCTGGCCATGGCGCGCGACGTGCGTGTCATCCTCGTCAAGCTGGCCGACCGCCTGCACAACATGCGCACGCTCGGGTTCATGATCCCGGAGAAAAAGCGACGCATCGCACGCGAGACGATGGAAGTCTATGTGCCGATTGCGCATCGTCTCGGCCTGAACAATATTTATCGCGAACTGCAAGACCTGGCATTCGCGCATCTGTATCCATTGCGCTACAAAACGCTGTCGAAAGCGGTCAAGGCCGCGCGCGGCAACCGGCGCGAAGTGGTGAGCAAGATCATGGAGTCGGTCAAGAACACGCTGGCGGCGACCGGTATCCAGGCACAAGTGTACGGACGGGAAAAGACGCTGTACGGCATCTACCGCAAGATGCGCAACAAGCACTTGTCGTTCTCGCAAGTGCTCGACGTCTACGGCTTCCGCATCGTGGTCGACAGCTTTGCCAATTGTTATGTCGCACTGGGAACCTTGCACGCGCTGTACAAGCCGATGCCTGGCAAGTTCAAGGATTACATCGCCATACCTAAACTCAATGGCTATCAGTCGCTGCACACGACGCTGATCGGCCCTTACGGCACGCCGGTCGAATTCCAGATCCGCACCCAGGAAATGCACCGCGTCGCGGAAGCCGGTGTCGCCGCGCACTGGCTGTACAAGGACGAAGAAGCCAGCCTGACCGATCTGCAGCAACGCACGCACGCATGGCTGCAATCGCTGCTCGATATCCAGAAGCAGACGGGCGATTCCGCCGAATTCCTTGAGCACGTGAAAGTCGACCTGTTCCCGGATTCGGTCTACGTGTTCACGCCGAAGTCGACAATCATTGCCTTGCCGCGCGGCGCGACCGTGCTGGACTTCGCCTACACCATCCACACCGATATCGGCGACCAGGCGATTGCCGCGCGCATCAATCACGAACAGGCGGCGCTGCGCACCGAGTTGCGCAACGGCGACATCGTGGAAATCATCACGGCGCCCGCTTCGCGTCCCAGCCCCAACTGGCTTACGTTCGTTCGCACCGGCAAGGCGCGTTCAGCAATCCGGCACCATCTGCGCACGATTAACCTGGCCGAATCGACCGAACTCGGCAAGCGCCTCTTGGCGCAGGCGCTCACGACGCTGCAGATCGATCCGGTACTGCCGGACACGATGCTGGAAAAACTGCTGAACGAGTCGAGCGCGAAATCGCTCGATGAACTCTATGCCGACATCGGCGTCGGCAAGCGCATGGCGACCCTGGTTGCGCGCCATATTCGCGGGCTGATGGAGAGCGATCCCAATTCGCCGCAACCGCCTGCGATCGAAAAATCCTCGGGCAAACTCGATCCGGTTGCCATCAATGGCAACGAAGGCGTTTCCGTGCAATTGGCCGCCTGCTGCCAGCCGATTCCCGGCGACAGCATCATAGGCCAGCTCAAGCGCGACCAGGGCATCGTCGTGCATGCGACCGACTGCGACGTCGCCAAGCGCCAGCATGCGAAGGAGCCTGACCGCTGGATCGAGCTGGTATGGGATACGGAACTGACGCGCCGCTTCGACTGCCGCATCAAGGTGCTGGTCGATAACGAAAAAGGTGTACTGGCGCGCGTTGCGGCGGAAATCGGCGAATCGGATGCGAACATCACCTACGTCGGCATGGACGACGACCGGGACCAGATGATGAAACAGCTGCGCTTCACCGTCCAGGTGGAGGACCGCGTCCATCTCGCGCGCCTGATGCGCAACGTCCGCAGAATCCGCGGCGTCGCCCGCATTCTCCGCGAACGAACCTAGAGCTCTGTTAAAACCGATCTATGCCGCATGGATGCTCTTGTGCATCCGACGCAAGCCCAGCCACACGCCCGCTGCAATCAGCGGCAGCAGCAGCCCGGTCGATACGTCCGGATTGACCGGCCAACCCACCGCCTTCGCGGCCTTGCCGATATAGCTGAACAAACCCGCCGTATAGTACGAGATCGCCACTACCGACAAACCTTCCACGGCCTGCTGCAGCCGCAACTGCTGCGCGGCGCGCGCATTCATCGATTGCAGTATCTGCCGGTTCTGCTTTTCCTGCACGATGCCCACGCGCGTGCGCAACAAATCGTTGGTATGCGCGATCCGCTCGGCCAGCGCTTCCTGGCGGCGAGCCGTCGCATCACAAGTGCTCATTGCCGGCGTCAATCGCCGATCCATGAACTCGCCCACAGTCGGAAATCCTTCGATGCGCGTTTCGCGCAACTCTTCGATGCGCGCATGAACAAGACGGAAATACGCCTGCGAGGCAGAGAAGCGATAGCTGTTGTTCAGCGAGAGCTTTTCGATTCGCGCCGCCAGTCCGGTGATGTTGCCGAGCAGCGCCTGCTCATCGTCGGTATCCGAAAGTTGCGGAACATTGGACGTATCAACCATGGCTTCCGTCAGTGTCGCCAGCTCGCCTTCAATCGCGTTCAGCACAGGTGTCGCGCGCTGCGCATGCGGCAGGCCGAGCAATGCCATCATCCGGTAGGTTTCGATCTCCAGCAAACGCTGCACCAGGCGCCCGGCCTGTTGTTCATGCAAGCCGACGTCGCGCACCACGAAGCGGCTGAAGCCGTCCGACTGGATCAGGAAATCGGTCCAGATCTCGCCGCCTTGCAGGACCTGGCTGCCGACCAGATTGTTGCCCTCGAAGACGCGGCGCAGGCCGCTTGCGAAGGCTTCGGCCGAACCTCGGGTTTTGTCCAGCACGACATGCGCGGCCACCATGATCTTGCCTTGCAGGCCCAGCAGCCATTCCTGCGGAATTTGGAACAGCGGCACGCGTTCAAAAGCTTCCGCAAGCGACGGACTTTCATCATGGCGCTCGGCGAAGGTATAAGTCGCGAATTCGGTGTGGCACTCCCACTTGAGACGGAATCGACCGAAGTCGTGAAAGAAGTACTTGGCATCGGCGCCGGGCGCCGTGACACCGAAATGCTTGCATAAGGCGGACAGCAAGACGTGCTGACGCGCGGCGTTGGAGACATTCGGATTGGCGTCATCGCGCGCGTAGACCGCCATATGCGTCAGGCTCTCCGGTGCGTCGAGACTCAGAAAGGGGCGGGAATGCACTTCCGCGGCAAGCGGAACGCGCAGAGCATGGTTCAGGCTGGAATAGATCATGGTCATGAAATCGTTCGTGTTCTTTAAGCTACGCTGGCTCGCCACATTGTGTGCCGCGAAAATGACGACACCTTGACGAGCAGTGACAACAGTGCAATTTGTTCGCGCCCTGTCATGGCACGAATCAAGTCAACCACCGATCGCTTATGGCGCCGGATAGCTGACTTCGAGGATGGTGAGTTCATCGATACCGGCAGGCGTTTTCAGCACCACCGAGTCGCCCTCTCTGGCCTTGGTCAAGGCGCGCGCCACGGGGGAAATCCAGCTGATCTTGCCATTGAGGGGGTCGAGTTCGTCGATGCCGACAATGGTGACGGTAAATTCGTCGCCTGCCTGATTCTCATAGGTTACGGTCGCGCCGAAAAAGATCTGATCGCTGCCGTGATGCACGGTCGGATCCACCACCTCGGCATTGTCCAGGCGCTTGGTCAGAAAGCGGATGCGGCGGTCGATTTCGCGCAGGCGGCGCTTGCCGTAAATGTAGTCGCCGTTCTCCGAGCGATCGCCATTGGATGCGGCCCACGACACGATGCCGACCACCTCGGGCCGGTCGACGTCGATCAGATGCAACAACTCGTCCTTCAGGCGTTTGTGCCCTGCCGGCGTGATGTAGTTTTTCGTGCCGGCCGGTATGGCGGGCAAGGCGGCGTCGACGTCATCATCGTCGTCCGATTCTTTGACAAATGCTTTGCTCATAATTGGCTATTGTAGCCCTGTGCGGCGCATTCGAGACAGACGGTCACGGCAATCAGTTTGCGCTATGCGAAATCGCATTGCTCCATTCAAAGGCGGCAAGCTGCAGTTCGTACAAGTCTTCGCTCGACAGTTGCAGTTTTTGCAGCAGCGCGTGAGCCTGTTCGCCGGACTCCTCGATGTGCTCGATGCATTCCACCAGAATGAGCATGTCGCCGAAAACCCCGCTACGCCACAAGAGCGCATCCTTGACTTGGTCGGCCACATGCAAGCGCGCCAGTGCTTTTTCCATGGGCAGTCCGAACAAGGCATCCATCAGCGACATGATGCCGACCGTAAATGCGGTATCGGCCATCGCCTGATCCCCCGGCCGGATCTTCTCCGCCATCAGTTCAAGCAGCTTCCCGCGTGTCGTTGCCAGGACAAACAGCGGCGACACCACGCCTCGCGGCTTGCCGAATTCGGCATAGAGCAGGATTTGCAGCCAGCGCTGCAGCTGAGCCCGCCCCAGGACGGTCAGTGCCTGTCCCAGCGAATCGATACGCTGCCCTTCCGCCGCGTTAGCGAGTCGCAAGAGCATCAGGCCAAGTGAAGCATCCCGCTTGATGTTGCGTTCAAGCTCGGCGTTATCCGCGTTGGAAATGATTTGCGCCATCAATCGCATGATAGTCATCTGTGACGGTGACAGCTTTTTGCCCGTCAGCACCAGCGGCTTTGCGAAGTAATACCCCTGGAAATAGTCGAAACCAAGATCGAGGCAGATCTGGAACTGCGCAAGATTCTCCACTTTTTCTGCCAACAACTTCTTTTCTGCCTGCTTGAATCTGGCGCTCAGTCGGGACAAGTCCCCTTGCTCTACCCCTTTGATATCCACCTTGATCACTTCGACCAACGGCAAGAGCTTCTGCACGCCATCCGAATCGGCGACCACATCGTCCAGCGCAAATATGTATCCCTCGCGAACGAGTTCCTGCACACGCCCGACCAGCCGGTCCGTGACCTTCACGGTCTCGAGGATCTCGAGCACAACGCGCTCGCGTGGAAGAAACTGGATGAAGTCGCTCATCAGGACCACGGCGTCCACGTTGATGAAAGCGCGGGAAACGCCGATGACGTTCTCCATGCCGAGCTCCGAAGCATGGGCGATAACCGTGGCTGTCGCTGCAACATCGTCGGTGACGTTGGCGGGTCCTGCTGCGGCACTGCGAAACAGGAGTTCGTACGCAATGAGTTCTTGATCGCGATCGAGGATGGGTTGTCGCGCGAGGAAAAACTCCCGTCCAGGATGCGCGCGAGTGAAAATCTCCGGTGAAATATTGGCTACGAAATCGTCCATTGGCACGGTACTTTTTCCTTGAACGCCGCTCCGGCGGGGCCGCATGCTCAAACGAGGTCGGCACAGCACGGACGAACTTGAATTGATTTTCTCCCTCTATGATCGAAAATCGTTTCAATGATTCAAATGGTTACAGGTCTTGCCTTGTGCAGGATCGATTTTTCCAGAAAATAAGCACGTGATCAGCCGCGGCGCACGCCGCTCTGGGTGCTGAGCCCGGTGCCGGTTTCCAATGTAAACCCGGCGCCCGGGTCTTGTTCCAGCGCCTTCACCAGATACGGCATCAGTTCGCGCAGCATCGGCTCCAGCGTCCACGGCGGGTTGATGATGAACATGCCGCTGCTGTGCAAGCCGAAGCCATCGGGTGACGGCGTGCACACGGACAAGGTGACGTTCAACCATTCCTTGACGGGTAAACGCTTGAGCTTGTCCGGCAACTGACGCGACTCCATACGGTTGAGCACCGGGTACCAGACCGCATAGGTGCCTGTCGGGAAGCGGTCCAATGCATCCACCAGCGTGTCTTTCACACGCCGGTAGTCATCCTTCACTTCATAGGGCGGATCGATCAGGACAAGTCCGCGACGCGACGGCGGCGGCAGCAAGGACTTCAGGCCGGTGAAGCCGTCCGTCTTCTGAATCATTGTCCGCTTGCCGCGCGCGTTCAGGCGCTGGCCTTGCGCAGCGGCATGGGCCTCGGTTTTGCGGAAGTTTTCTTCCAGAATTTTGCTCTCGCTCGGATGCAATTCGAACAGGCGAATCCTGTCCTGCTCGCGCGCGATCTTGTCTGCACAGTAAGGAGACCCCGGGTAATAGCGCATCTTGCCGCTCGGGTTCATTTCCTTGATCAGGCCGACGTAATCGGCCAGGACCGGCGGCAAATCGGTGCGATCCCACAAGCGGCTGATACCGGATTCGTATTCGGTGTTCTTGGCTGCATATCCGGTGTCGAGCGCATAGACGCCGGCGCCCGCATGCGTATCGATGTACATGTACGGCGCGTCCTTCTGTCCGAGGTAGCGCAGCAGCTGGATAAGCACGACGTGTTTCAGCACGTCGGCATGATTGCCTGCATGGAAGGCGTGGCGGTAACTCAACATGGGGATGCCCGGCAGTGATGATTGGTGAGGGCGCCCATTTTAACAGCCGGCACCACTATTCCCCCGCCTGCTTGTCATGTCGACCGCATTTGATGCAGACTGGCGAGCGCTTCAACTTCGGTTCTCCCGTTTCGTCATTTCTCGCTCTTTACGAGTTCGCGCACCGATCGCCCAGCAAGCGAGAGTGAGCATGAAAAAGGCAAGAACGCCTTGCGCCAATTGAATTGCGCTATCAAAGAGCATCGGGGCAACCACGCCAGACACGAGAGAGAAAATCAGCATCTGCACGAAGCTCATCAGGGATGCCGCCAGTCCGCGCGTCCTCGGAAAGAGGTCAAGCGTCATGAGGCTCATCACTGGCATCGTCAGACCCAATCCAAATGTGTAGAGCATGAGGGGCAGGACGGCCCAAGGCACCTTGGCAACGAAAAGCGCGTTGTAGGCCAAGTTGCCGGCAGCAGCAACTCCCATGCAGGCAAATCCGGTCCGCAGCAAGGCGCTTGGCCGCATGCGATGCGCCAGCTTGCCGCTGAGCGCGGAACCGATCACCATCCCGCCAATCATCGGCAAAAACAGCCAGGCAAAAGCAGTCTCGGGCAGATGCAAAATCCCGATTACGAAACTCGGTGCAGAGGCGATGTAGAGTCCCATTCCGCCAAAGGCGAGTCCGACGGCCAGTGTTCTGGCCACGAATTGCGGATGCCGCAACGCGTTCCAATAATTTGCCGCCAGCGTGACCGGATGAAATCGAATACGGGATTGCGGCGGCAAGCTCTCCGGCAAGAAGCGAAAACATGCCAGGAGCAATGCCAGCCCGAACACGGTCATGAAAACGAAGACCGAGCGCCAGCCGAAAGCGACATGCAAATATCCCCCCAGCACGGGCGCAATGGCCGGCGCCAGTCCGAATACCATCGTGACGTGCGACATCAGGCGTTGTGCTGCCGCGCCTGTGAAATGGTCGCGGATGATCGCCTGGCCGACCACACGCCCTCCGCCGGCCGACAATCCTTGCAGCACGCGAAAGGTCAACAGCCATCCGAAACTGGGAGCGAGTGCGGCACCAATGGAGGCTGCAGTAAAGAGCAGCAAGGACGCCAGGACGACCGGACGGCGCCCGAAGGAATCGGACAGCGTTCCATAAAACAGGCTCATGACGGAAAAGGCGAGCAGGTACGCGCTCAAGGTCTGCTGCACGACGGCGAGGCTGACCGAAAACTGTCCGGCAATCGCTGGAAAGGACGGCAGGAAGGTGTCGATTGCGAAAGCGCCGAGCATTGCAAGCCCGGCAAGCGTGGCGGTAAGTATCCAGGACGGCAAAACGTGGCTCCTCGGGCGGTTCGCTATTCGGGCTCGGATTCAAGATTGGCGCGCACCCGCTGAAGCAAGGACACAAGCTGCCCGCATTCCTCTGCGCTCAGCCCCTTCACTGCGACACCGGACAGACGAGATCCTTGTTTGTGCAGGCTCCTGTGAATGGCCCGACCATCCTGCGTCAGTTGCAGATGCGTGCTGCGGCGGTCGTCCTCATCGACGCGGGCCTCCAGCAATCCCTTGTCGCGCAGGCCGCGAATCAGGCGCGCAAGCTGCGCCTTGTCGCGTCCCGAGTGCGTGGCAAGGTCGCTCTGGGTTGCGCCGGGATGCCTTGCAAAGAAACCCAGCACCTTGTTTTCCATGTGCGTGATGTCGTGAGGCCCATCGCGCAAACCACGGTACTGACGGGAGCGATAGAGATGCATGATGGTGTGGATCGACTCGAACACCTCGTCTGAAAGCATGGCAGCCATTTGGTTAGCAATATCAATTTGTTTTCACACAATAGATGACATTATCAACCAATTTGAAAAAACAATGAACCCTTTTTCGCTCCCTGCGGCGCGTGCAAGGGTACCGTCATAAAATGAGGCACCGAAGAATGGAAGTTGTTCAGGTGAATACGTTCGGCGCCAACTTTGTTATCCCGTTCCTGATGGCGGATCGTCCCGACTTCGCAGTCGACCCGTCCCGCTGGTTCACTAACTCTCTTCGCCGCTCCTCTGCCTATGCAAACCTAAATGATAAAGACGGCCGGCAGCGCACCTCGGTTCAAATCATGCGCGATTTACGAGCCTGTCTCATTGGCCCCGGCAGCATGATTGCAAGAAAAACAGCTTCTTGCCGAGGCGTGGAAATTTCTTGACTTGGAAAAACTCAGGCGGCTCTGCAAGGCGTTAAACAGTAGTACTATTAAGCAATATAGCGTTGCATACATCAAAAGGATCGTGCCGGTGCACGAACTGGATGACGAGCGTGCATACGCGCGGATATACGTAGCAATGAGTCAAGAAAATTCTTCCATTCCGCTGTCCGGCACCGGTCAAACTGGCAAGGCCGCGAGCGCTCAGTCCTCGCATCCGCATATTCCCGAATTGAAGCGTCTCAAGCGGCGTCAGGCCATCTTTCTGTTCGCCCTTGCAGTCATTTTCCTGATCGTCTGGCAAGCGCCGCCCCAACATGCATTCGCCGGCGTATCTCACTATGCCTGGTTGCACACGACACTCGAGACATTCGCGATCGTGGTGTGCGGCATGGTGTTTGGCGTCGCATGGAATGCCTACAGCCGCGAGCGACCGGGCAACACGATTCTGCTTGCGACCGGTCTGCTCGCCACCGGCATTATTCATGCCTTCCATATGCTGTCCTTTGCCGGCATGCCCGAGTTCGTCACATCGGCTGATCCGGAAAAGGCGATCAACTTCTGGCTCGCGGCACGTTACCTGTTCGCGGCATTGCTCCTGTACGTGGCGTTCCGCCCATGGAAGCCGCTTTCCCGGCCATCCGTGCGTTATATGCAGCTGGGCAGTGGCCTGGCCGTCGCGCTGCTGGTCGGCTGGGTCGGCCTGTTTCATCGCGATCTGCTTCCGCGCACCTTTATCCCCGGACAAGGCCTGACAGAAATAAAAGTCGGTGCCGAATACATTCTTGTCGCCCTCTTCGCCATTGCCGCCATCGCCTTTTTCCGGATACCGCGACAGGACCCGGCATACAACATCCCCAGCCTTTTCTCCGCCGCTGCTGTCTCGATACTTGGCGAGTTGTGTTTTACCCTGTACGCCGACGTGACCGATGTATTCAATCTCCTCGGCCATGTCTATACCGTGGTGTCGTTCGGCTTCATCTACCACGCCGTATTCATCAGCAGCGTTCGCGAGCCGTTCGAGCGACTGGTGCGGGCGGAAGCGAAAACTCGCGCCGCTTCCGCCTATGTGCACGGCTTGATCGAAGCCAGCCTCGACCCGCTGGTTACTGTCGGCATGGGTGGCAAGGTGACCGGGGCCAATCACGCCATGGAGGAAGTGACCGGCATACCTCGCGCGAGATTGATCGGAAGCGATTTCAGCACTTACTTCGTCGAACCGGAAAAGGCGCGTGCGATATTCAAGGCCGTGCTCGAGCATGGCCTGGCGCGCGACTACGCGCTGGCAATCCGTCACACCGACGGAAGGGCAACGCATGTGCTCTGCAACGGCAGCGTGCACTTTGACGAAGCGGGCCGGATTGCCGGCATCTTCGTCGCTGCGCGTGACGTCACCGAAACCAAGAAGGCGGAACGCGCACTTGAGCAGGCGCACGCGCTGCTCTCAAACATCACGGCGACCAGCCCGATCGGCATCACGGTGTGGGATCTCGACGGGCACATGAAATTTGTCAACGCCGAAGCGCAGCAGATCCTGAAGTGCAGCAAGGAAGAATTGATGCGGCTGCCCTACAACCCCGCAAGCTGGCGAATCACGGACCTGCACGGCAAGGCTTTGTCCGATGACGATCTGCCCTTCCACCGGGTGCTGGCAAGCAAGCACCCGGTGTACGACTGCGAATTGGCGATCGAAGGACGCGACGGAAAGCGCATCCTGCTTTCCGTCAACGCATCCCCGCTACGCGATGCCAGCGGAAGGCTGGAAGGCGTGGTCGCGACGCTCGACGACATCACGCAACGCAAGGCGGCAGAGGAAAAACTGCTCACCAGCGAAGAGCGTCTGGCGCAAGCCATGAGCGCAGCGCATATGGGTGCCTGGACCTGGGACGTGACGCGCGACAAGGTCAAATATTCCGGCGATTTCATCGCACTGCTCGGATTGCCAAAGGAGCAATCGGAAGCGAATCGCGCAACATTCTTTCAGCTGGTTCACCCGCAGGACCAAACCATGCTCGCCGATAAAATCGACCGTGCACTTCACGGCGACGAAGATTATTCAGCCGAATTCCGGGTAATCTGGCCGGACAAGAGCATTCACTGGATCGGCGTCAACGGCAGCGTCAGCTTCGACAGCGACGGCAAGCCGTTGAAGATGTCGGGTGTCGGCCGCGACATTACGGGACTCAAGGAAGATCAGCTCGCATTGGAGCGCGCCGACCGGGCGCTGCGCACACTCTCCGCGGTGAACGACAAGCTGATCCATGCGCGGGACGAAACCTCGCTCCTGAATGCGGTCTGCCGCGTCATCGTCGAGATCGGCGGATATCCCATGGCATGGGTCGGAAAAGCCTTGCACGACGCATCAAAGACGGTACAGCCTGTTGCGCACTTCGGACGGGACGAGGGCTTTCTCGCGCTTTCCCGGATTTTCTGGTCGGACAGCGAGAACGGTCGCGGACCGACCGGCACCGCCATTCGAACCGGCGTCACCCAGGTGAACCACAATTTCGCAACCAACCCGCTCATGAAACCCTGGCGCGAGGAAGCATTGAAACGCGGGTACCAGTCGAGCATATCCTTCCCGCTCGGCGATTCCTTCTGCGTGCACGGCTCGCTCACGATTTACGCCTCCGAGCCGGATGCCTTCAGCCCGGACGAAGTCAGATTGCTGCAGGAAATGGCCGATGATCTCGCATTTGGCATCACCACTTTGCGCACGCGTGCGGATCGTGACCGCATGGCAAAAGTGCAGCAGGAATACGACGCCATCCTGCGCCAGAGCCTGATGGAATCGATTCAGGCCATCGCCACGACACTCGAATTGCGCGACCCCTACACCGCCGGCCATCAGCGCCGGGTGGCGCTGCTTGCAAGCGCCATCGGCCGCGAAATGGGTCTGCCCGAGTCGACAATCGAGGGCATGCACCTCGCGGCGTCGATCCATGATGTCGGCAAGATCCAGGTTCCGTCAGAAATCCTGAACAAGCCGGGAAAGATCAGCCCGATCGAGCTGGAGCTGATCAAGACGCACCCGCAGGCGGGACACGATATCGTCAAGGACGTCCGCTTTCCCTGGCCGATTGCGCGCATCATCCTCGAGCATCATGAACGCCTCGACGGCTCGGGTTATCCGAATCATCTGAAGGGTGACGAGATTCTGCTCGAATCGCGCATCGTGACGGTCGCCGATGTGGTGGAGGCGATGACCTCGCATCGTCCGTATCGCCCAGGGCTCGGGCTTGAGGCAGCGCTGGAACAGATCGAAACCAATCGAGGAAGCTGGTATGACCCGCAGGCGGTAGATGCCTGCATACGCTTGTTCCGTGAAAAGCGATATTCGTTCGACGGGATCGACAAGCACTGACCGGCCTGGCGTCTCAAGCAGCAAGCCGGGCAATCCCGCCATGCGCCTGGAACGGCAGGCGAATATCCCACCCCCAAAACAAAAGACCCCGCCTTTCGAAAAAGACGGGGTCTTTGTACAACCTGGCCACACCCGAGGCTTATTCCGGCCGCCGAAGCGGCCGCCCCTCAGGAAGATCAGGCAGATCAGTGGAACTGCTCTTCTTCGGTCGAACCGGTCAGTGCCTTCACGGAAGACGAACCGCCCTGGATCACGGTGGTCACTTCGTCGAAGTAGCCAGCGCCAACTTCCTGCTGGTGCGACACGAAGGTGTAACCCTTTTCGCGTGCTGCGAATTCCGGCTCCTGCACCATGTTGACGTAGTGCTTCATGCCTTCGCCGCGAGCGTATGCATGCGCGAACTGGAAGGTGTTGAACCAGTTGATATGGATGCCTGCCAGCGTGATGAACTGATACTTGTAGCCCAGTTCGGACAGCTTGTCCTGGAATTGAGCGATCGTCTTGTCGTCCAGGTTCTTCTTCCAGTTGAAGGACGGCGAGCAATTGTAGGACAGCAGCTTGCCCGGGCATGCAGCGTGCACGGCTTGCGCGAATTCGCGGGCAAAGCCCAGATCCGGCGTGCCGGTTTCGCACCATACCAGGTCAGCGTACGGAGCGTAGGCAACGCCGCGGCTGATGGCTTGCTCCAGACCGTTCTTGACGCGGTAGAAGCCTTCCTGGGTACGCTCGCCGGTCAGGAACGGCTTGTCGTTGGCGTCGTGGTCGGACGTGATCAGGTTTGCTGCTTCAGCATCGGTACGTGCCAGAACGATGGTCGGCACGCCCATGACGTCGGCTGCGAAACGTGCAGCAACCAGCTTCTCGATTGCTTCTTGCGTCGGAACCAGCACCTTGCCGCCCATGTGGCCGCACTTCTTCACTGCAGCCAGCTGGTCTTCGAAGTGCACGCCGGCTGCGCCAGCGGTGATCATGTTCTTCATCAGTTCGAAGGCGTTCAGCACGCCGCCGAAACCGGCTTCAGCGTCAGCCACGATCGGCAGGAAGTAGTCGATGAAGCCTTCATCGCCCGGGTTCACGCCACGCGACCATTGAATTTCGTCTGCGCGCTTGAAGGTGTTGTTGATGCGGCGAACCATGGTCGGCACGGAGTCGTAGGCGTACAGCGACTGGTCGGGATACATGGTTTCAGAGGTGTTGCCGTCGGCAGCGACTTGCCAGCCGGAGAGGTACACAGCTTCCAGGCCAGCCTTGGCCTGTTGCATCGCTTGACCGGCGCTGATCGCACCGAAGGCGTTCACATAGCCCTTCTTGGCGCCGCCGTTGATCTTTTCCCACAGCTTCTCTGCGCCGCGCTTGGCCAGCGTGTGCTCGATCGGCATGGATCCGCGCAGACGGACAACGTCTTCCGCGGTGTAGTTACGCTTGATGCCTTTCCAGCGCGGGTTTTCAGCCCAGTCCTTGAGCAATGCCTGAATTTGCTGTTCGCGAGATGCCATGGTTATTCTCCTTGGTAAAACCGGTGAAAAGAAAAAGAAAACTCGATGGGGGAATAATATGCGCTTTTTTGCGAGGCAACAAGGTCTTATATAAGACATATAACCAAAATTAATTCTTTACTTTTCAATGGCTTAATTGTTGTGTTTTGCGATATGAAATGTTTTTTCTTAAAATGAAACAAGATTGTGATGCTCTGCGTCGGAGTTTTTCGCGATACGAAACGTAAATTTCGCAATATGAAAACTTGACCTGAATTAAGCTCATGCTCGGGTACATGCCTTCTTGAATACGCATCTCCGCTTCAATATTCCGATTCCTGTCGGCACTGGTCTTCGGTGCTGGCCGCGCCGCCAGACCATGACATTAAGGGAACTGCGTCCGTTGCGCCGCCTCACATCTATCGTAGGCAGCCTTCTTCACGGCATGGATTCTTGATGCGAATACAATGGAAGCCGACAGAACGACCGCCCCCCTATACCATGAACCCAGGCATTCCTTACGCATTGCTTGCCGCGCTTTTGTTTGGCGCCAGCACGCCATTTGCCAAGCTGATGATCGGGCAGATTGAGCCGGTCTTGCTGGCCGCGCTGCTGTACCTCGGCAGCGGCATCGGCTTGAGTGCGTGGCTCATGGTGCGCCGCCTGCTCCGGCGCGCTGGCGGAGCAGGCGCTTCGCTTACGGCAACCGACCTGCCCTGGCTGGCGGGCGCAGTATTTGCCGGTGGAATAGTCGGTCCCGTGCTGCTGATGACGGGACTCCGCTATGTGAGCGGTGCGTCGGCGTCGCTGCTTTTGAACATGGAAGGCGTGTTCACGGCATTGCTTGCCTGGTTCGTCTTCCGCGAGCACTTCGACCGGCGCATCTTCATCGGCATGATATTGATCATTTGCGCCGGCGCGTTGCTGACAGGCGGAAGCGCGTTCGGGCAATCGCTGGATGCGTCCTGGGGAGCCTTGTGCGTGGTGGCAGCCTGCCTGTGCTGGGCGATCGACAACAACCTGACGCGCAAGGTGTCGGCCAGCGATGCGGTTCAGATCGCCACAGTGAAAGGATTGGCTGCGGGCGCGGTCAATCTGTCATTCGCATTGTGGTGGCTCGGATTGCCCTTTCCCGCGCCAGTCGAGTTTGCCGCAGCGGGCGTCATCGGCTTTTCCGGCTACGGGCTCAGCCTCGTCCTGTTCGTGCTGGCGCTGCGTCATCTGGGCACCGCACGCACTGGCGCGTACTTTTCAACCGCACCATTTGCCGGTGCGTTGATTGCCATGCTGATGCTCGGCGAACGGCCGGAACCGACTTTCTGGATAGCGGCCGCGCTGATGGTGATCGGCATCTGGCTGCATTTGACCGAAACCCACAATCACATGCACACCCACACGCGGCTGTCGCACACGCATGCGCACAGCCACGATGCGCATCATCAGCATTTACATGACTTCTCTTGGGACGGCAAGGAGCCGCATACGCATCCGCATGAACACGAGCCGCTGGTGCATAGCCATTCCCACTTTCCGGATATTCACCATCGGCATCCTCATTGACTGCGCGTTCAGGCCGATCCGGCAAGCGCTTCGCCCTGCCCCGCGTCAACCATTTGTCGAAGTTCCCGCGCGGCGCGGACCATGCACGACAAAGCCTCGCGCGTTTCAGGCCAGCCACGCGTCTTGAGTCCGCAATCCGGGTTGACCCACAGACGCGCATCCGGAATGACTTCCCTCGCCTTCCGCAACAGCCACATCATTTCCTCGGCGCGAGGAATGCGCGGCGAATGGATGTCATACACCCCCGGACCGATATCGTTCGGATAGGCGAATTCGCCGAAACCTTCGAGCAACTCCATGTCCGAGCGTGAAGTCTCGATGGTGATCACGTCCGCGTCCATCGCGGCAATCCACGGAAGGATGTCGTTGAACTCGGAATAGCACATGTGGGTGTGGATCTGCGTTTCATCCGATACGCCCGATGCACTGACCTGGAATGCCCGCACCGCCCATTCGAGATAGTGCGGCCAATTGCGCTGCTTCAGCGGCAGCCCTTCGCGGAAGGCCGGTTCGTCGATCTGGATCATGCCGATGCCGGCCTGCTCCAGGTCGCACACTTCTTCACGCAAGGCCAGCGCAATCTGCAATGCCGTCGTTTCGCGCGGCTGGTCATCGCGCACGAACGACCATTGCAGCATCGTGACCGGTCCGGTCAGCATGCCCTTCATCGGCTTTTCGGTGAGAGATTGCGCGAAGTGGCTCCAGCCGACCGTCATCGGCTCGGGTCGATACACATCGCCGTAGATGAAAGGCGGCTTCACGCAGCGCGAGCCGTAGCTCTGCACCCAACCGTTGGCGGTGAAGCCGAAGCCCCACAACTGTTCGCCGAAATATTCGACCATGTCGTTGCGCTCAGGCTCTCCATGCACCAGCACGTCGAGCCCCAGCTCCTCCTGCTCCTGCACGGCCACGCGGATTTCTTCGCGCATCCGATTCAGGTAATCGAGATGTCCAATGCCACCGCGTTTATATGCGGCGCGCGCTTGCCGGATTTCCTTCGTTTGTGGAAAGGAGCCAATGGTCGTGGTGGGAAACAGCGGCAGCTTCCATCTCGCCTGCTGCTTTGGCGCGCGAGTGCCGAACGCGGACTGGCGTTGTGCATCGGCGTCTGTCACGGCAGCAAGTCGCTTTTGCACGATCGCATTTCGAGTCCTCGGCGATGTCATGCGAGTAGCAATCGCAGCGCGCGCAGCAGCGAACTGTGATTCGACAGGTTCGATCCCTTCATTCAGTGCGCGCTTGAGTACGACGACCTCATCCAGCTTTTGCGTGGCGAACGCCAGCCAGCCCTTGAGTTCGTCATCCAGCGCGGTTTCCTGCGCCAGATCGACCGGTACGTGCAGCAGCGAACAGCTTGGCGCCACCCAGAGACGCTCGCCCAGCGCGCTGTGCAGGGACTCCAGCTTTGCCAGTGCGGCGTCGAGATCGGCACGCCATATGTTGCGTCCGTCGACAATCCCGGCGGAGAGCACACGGTCCGACGGCCAATCGGTCAGAAAGCGTTGCAACTGCTCGGGTCCGCGCACGAAATCGAGGTGAACGCCGTCGACCGGCAAATCGCGCAACAGTTCTGCATGCTCGCTCACATCGTCGAAGTACGTGGCAAGCAACATGGAGGGCGATGCGGCTTTCAGTGCCGCATAGGTGGGCGCAAACGCATGACGCCATGACGCATCCAGTTCAAGCGCGAGAATGGGCTCGTCAATCTGCACCCACTCCACGCCGATGCTCTGCAAGCGACGCAAGACCTTCTGGTAAGCGGCGACCACGCGCGGCAACAGGTCAAGCTTGTGCGTCAGCCCGGATTTGATCTTGCCGAGATACAGCAGCGTTAGCGGCCCGACCAGCACGGGCTTGACGCGATGCCCTTGCGCCCGCGCCTCGACGATTTCATCGAACAGCCAATCGACGCCGCCGTCAAAGCGCAGGTCGGACGTCCACTCCGGGACCAGATAGTGGTAATTGGTGTCGAACCACTTCGTCATTTCCATCGCGAAGTGTTCGCTGCTGCCGCGCGCCATCGTGAAATAGTCGGACAAACTCAGGCGCGCCGGATCGAGCCCGAAACGCGACGGAATCGCACCGAGCAGCGCCAGCATGTTCAGAATCTGGTCGTACCAGGCGAAGTCGCCGACGCTGACCCAATCCAGCCCGGCCCCGGCTTGCGCAGTCCAGTGGCGCTCGCGCAGCATATGCCCGGCTTCCTGCAAGGCGGCTTCATCCGTTTCACCGCGCCAGAACGACTCCAAGGCGAATTTCAGCTCGCGCTGCGCGCCGATGCGCGGAAAACCCAGGGTATGCGCCAATGCCATGACATGCTCTCCAATAAGTGATCTTGAGGCTTGCCATGTTGACGCATGCTCATTTATGATTCAAACGATATATTTTAAGAATCATCTTGAATTTTATTCATAATGCAATCCATCCTTGAACTGCGACACCTGAAAACCCTGCTAGCGCTGCGCGAAGCGGGCAATCTGTTGCGAGCAGCGACCTTGCTCAACGTCACGCAATCGGCCTTGTCGCATCAACTCAAGCAACTGGAAGATCACCACGGCGTGCCGCTGTTCGAGCGCAAATCGGTGCCGGTCCGCTTTACGCCCGCCGGCGAACGGCTGTTGAAGCTGGCGGATGCCGTGCTGCCGCAGGTGGAAAATGCGGAGCGCGATCTGGTACGCATGGCGCAAGGAGTGGCGGGGCAATTGCGGATCGCAGTCGAGTGCCACACCTGCTTCGACTGGCTGATGCCCGCGATGGATGTATTCCGCAGTCGCTGGCCTGAGGTGGAACTGGATATCGTGTCAGGCTTCCACGCCGACCCGGTGGGCTTGCTGTACAGCCGCCGGGCAGACGTGGCCATTGTGTCCGATGTCGATCCGGATGAGACGGTGGACTATCATCCGCTGTTTCGTTTTGAGATTATCGCGCTGCTGGCCAAGGACCATGCGCTCGCCACGCGCGAGTATCTGAGCGCTGAAGACTTCGCGACGGACACGCTCATTACCTACCCGGTGCCGGACGACATGCTCGATATCGTGCGCCAGGTACTCAAGCCGGCCGGCGTCAATGCGGAACGCCGCACGACGGAATTGACAGTCGCGATGCTGCAGCTCGTCGCGAGCAAGCGCGGCATCGCTACCCTCCCTGTTTGGGCAGCGCAGAACTACCTCGATCGCAATTACGTGCTGGCCCGGCGCATCACCGCGGATGGCCTGACCGGGCATCTGCACGCCGCCTGCCTGCCGGAACTGTCGGCCAAGCCCTTCCTGGCCGACTTTGTCAGCACCACGAGGGAAAGCTGCTATCTGAATCTGCGCAGCATCGAACTGTTGTGAGGCTATTGCAGCTGCCTCTTGCAGGTGTTGATTCCCAGCAGCGTGTAGAGCGGACACCAGCCCATCAGCGCGGTGAGCAGCGGGACGAATCCCAGCAGGCCGAACCATTTGGCATCGCCTTGCAGGAAGAAAAACAGGCTGAACAGCGCGACCGCAAGCACCAGCCTTATCGTCTTGTCCGCTTTTCCGACATTCGCATTCATGGCTTTCTCCATTCATTGAGGGAACCCGGCCAGAATAGGCCTGTGAGTGCGATTTGTATGTAACTCAGGTTACATAGCGCGGCTTGCGACGATCAGCGGGCGCCGGCAAGCGCGCGCAAGCGGGCCGGATCGGCGATTTGAATCTTTCCTCGTCCCAATATCACCAGTCCTTGATGCGCAAAATCGTCAAGCACGCGGCTGATCATTTCGCGCACCGTGCCCAGCTCATCGGCAAGCTGCTGATGCGTGACCGTGATCTGCGTGCCGCCCTCGTAGGCCAGCAAGGCCGCCGCCAGTCGCACATCCAGCCGCAAGGTCGCGATTTCCTCGACCAGCTCCATGGTGTTGACCAGGCGATCTGCCAGTGCACGGAACATGGCAGTGCGAAATGCGGCATGCGAGGCCATGCACTCCAAAAACAGGCTGGACGGCATCATGATCATGTGCGTCGGCCCGAAGGTAATGCCGCTGGCCGGATATTGGCCGCCACCGAGCAGGCATCCCAGCGAAAGAATGCAGGGTTCCGACGGCGTCACCCGATACAGTTCGATGCGACGGCCGTTGGCGAGATGCTTGAACACCCGCACACTGCCCGTCAGGATGATCGGCAAGCCGGCACAGTCCGAACTCTTCTCGAACACCTGCGTTCCGGATGGCAATTCGATCAAGGGTTGGGACGACAACTGCTGCAGCACCTGCGGCGGCAGCGACTGCAGCAAAGGCTGGGACAGCACGCTCGGCGTGATATTCATCTCTCGGCTCAGGCCAGATCCTCGGCAGAAACCAGCACGCCATCTGCATCGGCGTAAATCCAGTTGCCCGGCCTGACGGTCACGCCGGCGATCGATACGGCGATATCGCGCTCGCCGACGCCCTTGCGGATACTGCGTTGCGGATGGGTTGCCAGCGCGCGCACGCCGATGTCACAGGCGTTGATTTCCTCCGAATCGCGGATGCAGCCATTGACGATGATGCCGACCCAGCCGTTTTTCTCCGCCAGGACGCCGAGATTGCCGCCGACCAGCGCGCAACGCAGGCTGCCGCCGCCGTCCACCACCAGTACGCGTCCATTGCCCGGCGTCTCCAGCGTGGAACGCACCAGCACGTTGTCTTCAAATACCTTCAGCGTCACGGCCTGTCCTGAAAACGCGGCACGCTTGCCGAATTTCTGGAATACCGGCGGCAGCACGGCCAGCGTGCCGGCAGCGATCTTGTCTTCGTTGGCATCGCAAATGTCACATGTTGCAAAACTCATCGACTTCTCCCGTCATTGAAAAGCAAATAAACAGAATTGTAAGCGAGCCGGGCAACAAAAAAGCCACCGCGCGTGCGATGGCTTTTAGGATGATTTTTTTGCGATCAGGCTGCGAGTGAAGCCTTGACCGCCTTTCTTGCGGTATTGGTGCCCACGCCCACCGCGGTCACGATGGCCATGCACTGGAAGACGCCGATTCCGATGAACACCCACGCGGGATGATCCGCATCCATCAATGCGCCGAACAGCAGCGGCGCCATCGACAGTCCGATATCGAGGCCGGAATACACCACGCCGTACACGCGGCCGGTCGCGTTCTTCGGTGACGCGGCGCGGATCAGCAAGTCGCGCGACGGCCCGGCGATCCCTGCGCCGAAACCGACCGCGCCCATCAGTACAACCGCCATCATGGGCGGCACCACGCCGGCCGCGATCACCACGGCGAACACGCCGGCCGCAGTAAATGCGAAGGCAATGGTGCGCTCGTGCCGAGAGGTCTTCGCCGCCAGGAACCCGCCCCAGATCATCCCCGCCGCCGAGGCCAGCATGTAGGCGGTATAGCCGGCGGTGGCAGAAGCGAGCGACATGCCGTACAAGGCGCGCAGGCTGGGCGAGGAGAAGCTCTGGATTCCGCCCAGCGCCATCGCGGTAATCAGGAAAAATGCAAAGCACATCCATACCGCAGGCAGACGCATGAAATCGAGCACATGACCGCCGGGCGCTTCTGCATGCTTCGATGCCGTCGGCTTGATGTCGTCAGTACGCAATACGTCGCGGTAGACGAAGAGCAGCAGCAATAGGGCAAACGGAACGCAGGCCGCCGCCAGCAGCGCCATGTTCCAGCCGGCGAATCCGGCAATGCCGGTCAGGAATACCGGTGCGGCAGCCCAGCCGAGATTACCCGTGATGCCGTGCATGGAAAAAGCATGGCCGAGTCGCGCCGTCGAAACACGCTTGTTCAACAGCGTGTAGTCGGACGGGTGAAACACGCTGTTACCCAGGCCGGCGAGCATGGAGCCCGCCAACAGCATCGGGTAATTCGACGCTTGCGATAGCACCAGTGCCGACACGCCGAGCAAGCCGACTCCCGCAAACAGCACATTGCGGGCGCCGACACGGTCGACCACGAAACCGGCAAGTGCCTGACCGACGCCGGAGACAATGAAGAAGACCGTCATCAGCAGGCCAAGCTCGGCATACGACAAACTGAATGCCTCCTTCAACCAGGGAAACAGCGGCGCAAGAATCAAATGGAAAAAATGCGATACGCCATGGGCGAGGCCGACGAGGCCGATCACCTGGGCATCCTGGCGGAAATTAGGAACGGCGGCAGTCGTCATGACACTCTCTTTCGGTTCTGGGATGACAAGAGTCTATGCAAAATAGATCCGTCTGTTTTAAGATAGAAAGACAACTTTTATCGAATTTCAGCCAAACCGGAATTCCTCGTATAGCCATGGCAACGCTGCCTGTCACCCATACCCGTCTGCATCTCCCCGGCACGGCGCCGACGCCGAAGCGGCCGGTGCGTCTGGTAGCGCGCGACCTCGACGCATCGGAACTGCTCGCCGCGCACAGTCATGTGTGGGGACAGGTTACCTACGCGCTGGACGGCGTCGTGCGCGTCACGGTCGGCAACAGCACCTGGATCGTGCCGCCGATGCGCGCGATCTGGATCCCGCCCAAATCGCTGCATGAAGTCGCCACCCTCGAAAAGGCAAAGCTGCGCGCACTATACGTGCATGCCGATGCCTCCCCGTTCAAAGGCGAAGAATGCGAAGTCCTGGAGGTGTCATCACTGCTGCGCGAACTGATCCTTTCCTTCGCGCAGGTGCATTCAGGCGAAGAGCGCGAAACCATGCTGTCGTCGCTGATCCTCGATGAGCTGGCCCGCTCGGGAACGCAACCGATCAGGGTTGCGCTGCCGGACGACAAGCGCTTGAAGGCATTGTGCGAATTGCTGATTGCCGATCCGGCCTCACCACTCACGCTGAATGAACTGGCCGCGCGGGTCGGCGCCTCCGGCCGGACGCTGGCGCGCCTGTTTGAACGGGAGCTCGGCATGAGTTTCAGTCAGTGGCGACAGCAGGTGCGTCTCGCACATGCGGCGCCGCTCATCGCGCGCGGCCTGCCCTTGTCGCACGTCGCCGCCGAACTCGGCTATGCCAGTCAATCCGCGTTCTCCGCCATGTTCAAGAAGACCTTCGGACAATCGCCCACCGCTTTCTTTGCCAATAAAGTGGCATAGCTCCAAAAAGAAAGGCCACCCGCAGGTGGCCCTTCCTCATGCCGCAATCATTCGCCGAGATTACGCGACATTGCCCTTTTCGAATGCGAGATCGCTGCCGCGCACCGTCACCGAAATGACATCCTTCGGAGCGAACTTGCCTTCGAGGATCAGCTTCGACAGCGGGTTCTCGATCTGCTGCTGCACCGCGCGCTTCAAGGGGCGTGCGCCATACACCGGATCGAAGCCGGCCTCGGCGATCTTTTGCAGCGCCGCGTCCGAGATTTGCAGCCTCATATCCATCTTGGCGAGCCGTTGCTCCAGCACTTGCAGCTGGATGCGTGCAATCGAGCCGATATGCTTTTCGTCGAGCGCATGGAACACGACGATCTCGTCGACGCGATTGACGAACTCGGGACGGAAATGGCTCTTCACCTCTGCCATCACCGCGAGCTTCACCAAGGCCGGGTCGCTATCTTCCATCGACTGGATTCTGTGCGACCCAAGGTTGGAAGTCATCACGATCACCGTGTTCTTGAAGTCTACCGTGCGTCCCTGTCCATCGGTCATGCGGCCATCATCCAGCACTTGCAGCAAGACGTTGAACACATCGGCATGCGCCTTCTCGATCTCGTCGAGCAGGATCACGCTGTACGGTTTGCGCCGCACCGCTTCGGTCAGATAGCCGCCCTCTTCATAGCCGACATAGCCCGGCGGCGCGCCGATCAGACGTGCGACGGAATGCTTCTCCATGAACTCGCTCATGTCGAGACGAATCATGGCCTCTTCGGTATCGAACAGGAAGGAAGCCAGCGCCTTGCACAGCTCGGTCTTGCCGACGCCGGTCGGGCCGAGGAACATGAAGGAACCGTACGGACGATTCGGGTCCGACAAACCGGCGCGCGAACGGCGGATGGCATCCGATACCGCAACGATCGCCTCGTCCTGGCCCACCACGCGCTTGTGCAATTCCGCTTCCATGTGCAGCAGCTTGTCGCGCTCGCCCTGCATCATCTTGGAGACCGGGATGCCGGTTGCGCGCGACACCACCTCGGCGATCTCTTCCGCGCCGACCTGGGTGCGCACCAGCTTGCGCTCGCTTTTCTTCTCTTCCCCGCCAACGTCCTTGTCGGCTTGCTTGAGCTGCGCTTCCAGCTGCGGCAGCTTGCCGTACTGCAGCTCGGACATCTTCTGCCAGTCGCCCTTGCGCTTGGCTTCTTCCATCTGCAGCTTGACCTTCTCGATTTCTTCCTTGATCTGCTGGCTGCCCTGCACCGCCGACTTCTCGGCTTTCCAGATTTCTTCCAGATCGGCGTATTCGCGTTCCAGCTTGTGGATCTCTTCCTCGATCAAGCCGAGACGCTTCTGCGACGCTTCGTCCTTTTCCTTCTTCACGGCTTCACGCTCGATCTTCAACTGGATCAGGCGGCGGTCGAGCTTGTCCATGACTTCCGGCTTGGAGTCGATCTCGATCTTGATCTTGGACGCGGCTTCATCGATCAGGTCGATGGCCTTGTCCGGAAGGAAGCGGTCCGTAATGTAGCGATGCGACAGTTCGGCCGCGGCAACGATCGCCGGGTCGGTGATATCAACGCCATGATGCACTTCGTATTTTTCCTGCAGGCCGCGCAGGATCGCGATGGTCGCCTCCACGCTCGGCTCGCCAACCAGGATCTTCTGGAAACGACGCTCCAGCGCCGCGTCCTTTTCAACATACTTCCGATATTCATCTAGAGTGGTTGCGCCGATGCAATGCAGCTCGCCGCGCGCGAGCGCCGGCTTCAACATGTTGCCCGCGTCGATCGCCCCCTCGGCCTTGCCTGCGCCGACCATGGTGTGCAGCTCGTCGATGAAGACGATGGTCTGCCCCTCGTCCTGCGCGATTTCCTTGAGCACTGCTTTCAGGCGCTCTTCGAATTCACCGCGGTATTTCGCACCGGCCAGCAATGCGGCCATGTCGAGCGACAACACGCGTTTCGATTTCAGACTGTCGGGCACTTCGCCATTGACGATGCGCTGCGCCAGTCCTTCCACGATCGCAGTCTTGCCTACGCCCGGCTCGCCGATCAGCACCGGATTGTTCTTGGTGCGACGCTGCAGGACCTGGATCGCACGACGAATCTCATCGTCGCGGCCGATCACCGGGTCCAGCTTACCGGCGCGTGCGCGCTCGGTCAGGTCGAGCGTGTATTTCTTCAGGGCTTCGCGCTGGCCTTCGGCATCCTGCGAATTGACGTTGCCGCCGCCACGCACGGCGGTAATCGCGGCTTCGAGCGCCTTGCGCGTCAAACCGTTTTCGCGCGCCAGGCGACCCGCCTCCGACTTGTCTTCGGTCAGGGCAAGCAGGATCATTTCGCTGGCGATGAACTGGTCGCCGCGCTTTTGCGCTTCCTTGTCGGCCAGATTCAGCAATGACGCGGTTTCGCGGCCGATCTGCACTTCGCCACCGGTGCCGGACACCTTGGGCATGCGTCCCAGCGCACTTTTCAGTCCGCTCTGCAGACCGCCGACGTTTACGCCGGCACGTTGCAGCAGCGAACGCGCGCTACCGTCCTCCTGGTTCAGGAGGGCGATCAGCACGTGCGCCGGCTCAATGTATTGGTTATCATTGCCGACTGCCTGGCTTTGGGCATCGGCAAGAGCTTCTTGCAACTTGGTTGTCAGTTTGTCGAGACGCATTGAATGTTCTCCAGAATTCGAGTTGCTACCAAGGTAAGGGCGACAGACAACATTTCAAGAAAGGACATTTGATTCTGCGCGCTTCAGAATCAGATTGGGATGGAATTGCATCAAATTCAAGTGACTTATATGGCCGAGGAGGACCGCATCCTGTGCCGGACCTCGTTCAAGGGCGCGGGCGATGGCTTGCAGGAGATTCGTGCCTGGCTGACGCGGCGCATGGTCGCGAAGCTGTGGCCGGGCATTATTGATGCACTGGAAAAACAGGTGGCCTTGGACAAGCCGCTGGCCGCGCATGCGAGCGCCGATATCGTCGGCATGGACCACTTTGCCAGCGTGGAAGAAATCAGGGGCAGCGGCAGCTTCAGCAGCCCCTACGAGTCGACAATAGAGAGTTTTCCGCTGGGGGAAACGCCGATCCTGGTCAAGACGGTCAACTTCACGCTCAATCCCGATCAGCCGATCAGGATGAATTTGGCCCCCGCGGAGGGCTTCGGCTTCGAGATAGCCTTTACGCAGACGGTGCTGCACGGCTTTTGCTCCTTGCTGAAGGATGCCGTGAAAATCGCGGAATGGGATCTGGATCTCACCATGCCCGGCATGCTTGCCCCGAGCGGCAACGCGGCACGCGTGTTGAACTAACCGCTGATGGCGCGATAGGACGCGAAGCCGGCAAAACAGAAAGCGATCGAGCCAACCAGATGCATGGCGCTATGAAAAAGTGCCCATCCATAGTCTCCGCGTTGCAGCAGCACCATAGCCTCGGCGGAAAAGGAAGAAAAGGTCGTCAACCCGCCCAGGAATCCGGTTACCGTCAGCAGGCGCCATTCAGGCGACAAATCGGGATGCGAGGCAAAGAAGCCGACAGCGATTCCGATCAGGTAGCCGCCGCTAAAGTTGGCAGCCAGCGTTCCCCAGGGCAATTTGTGGTGAATTGTATTCAGCCACAGGCCCAAGCCCCAGCGTAGCCATGCGCCGACCGCCGCACCGAGACCGACCGCCAGCCAGCTCATGCCTTGTCGCCGGTGTTATCCGACTGGATGCCCCATTTGGCCATCGCCTTGTCGTCGGTGACGCGGGCATCCACCCAGCGCGAGCCCTGCGGCGTTTGCTCCTTCTTCCAGAACGGCGCCTGCGTCTTGAGATAATCCATGATGAATTCGCAGGCTGCAAACGCTTCGCCGCGATGCGCCGAGGTCACAGCAACCAGTACGATCTGGTCCAGCGGCTTCAGCGGCCCGACTCGATGGATCACGAGCGCGTCGAACAGCGACCAGCGCGTCCTCGCCTGCGCAACGATGCCTTCCAGGGCCTTCTCGGTCATCCCCGGGTAATGCTCCAGCTCCATCTCGCTGACGCCCGCGCCTTCATTCATGTCGCGCACGGTACCGACAAAGGCCACCACGGCGCCGACCTGTGGCTGGTCGGCACGAAGTTCGGCGACTTCCTTGCCGAGATCGAAATCCTGGGTTTGAACGCGGATCGGCATATTCCTAGCCACCTGTGACCGGCGGGAAAAAGGCGACTTCACCGCCTTCGCCGAGGCGGGTGTCGGCACCGCTCATCACTTGGTTATAAGCCATGCGCAAGGCGCGTCCCTCGGCCAGTGTCTCGGCCCAGACGCCGCCTCGTGCACGCAGGTAGCTGCGTACGTCGCCCACCGTCTGCACATTGTCCGGTAATGCGACGGTTTCCTGCGCCGTCCCCAAGGCTTCACGCACACTGGCAAAAAAGCGGAGCTGGATATTCATGTCGTCTTAAAAAAGCAATTCACTGAAAGGAATAAAGCGTACCGTATCGCCCGGCGCGATCGTCTGCCCGGCGGGATTGTCGACCAGTCCGTCACCCCAAACGGTCGACGTCAGTACCGCCGAGCTTTGGTTCTTGAACAGGTCCAGGCCGCCCGAGGCGTTCATGCGGGCGCGCAGGAATTCATTACGCCTATCGGCTTTCGGCACCGCGAAATCGGCACGCATGTTGAATGTCCTCGGCGCGACGTCGGTCACGCCCTGCAGCCGCAGCAGGAACGGGCGCACAAACAGAAGGAAGGTGACGAAGCTGGAAACCGGATTGCCGGGCAGGCCGATGAAAAACGCGGGCTCCTTGCGCTCGGCACGGTTAACCTCGCCGAACGCCAGCGGCTTGCCGGGCTTGATCGCGATCTGCCACATGCTCAGGCGCCCTTCCGCCTCGACTGCCGGCTTGATGTGATCCTCTTCGCCGACCGACACGCCGCCCGAGGTGATGATCAGGTCGTGACCGGCCGCGGCCTGCCGCAAGGTGTCGCGCGTGGCAGACAATGAATCCGGGACGATGCCGTAATCGGTGATGTCGCAGCCGAGGTTTTCCAGCATGCCGCGCAAGGTGAAACGGTTGGAATTGTAGATGGCACCCGGCTTCAAGAACTCGCCCGGCATCGCCAGTTCGTCGCCGGTAAAGAACACCGCGACGCGCGGTTTGCGCACCACCGGCAGAGTCGCAAGGCCGACCGATGCCGCCATGCCGAGTTCCTGCGCGCGCAGCCGCGTCCCGGCTGCGAGAATGATGCTGCCGGCCCGGATGTCCTCGCCGGCGCGCCGTATCCATTCCCCGGCTTGCGGCGCATGCTTGATCGTGACCAGATCGCCATCCGCGGCCTTTTCCAGCTCGCATTGCTCCTGCATCACGACGGCGTCCGCGCCCTGCGGAATCATCGCCCCAGTGAAAATGCGCGCTGCGGTCCCCGGCTGCAAGGGCTGCCCCACATGCCCGGCAGGAACGCGCTGCGATACCTTCAGCCTGGCGCTGCCACTCGCGCAGTCGGCGGCACGTACCGCATAGCCATCCATCTGCGTGTTGTCCATCGGCGGGACATTCAGCTGCGATGTCTGGGTAGCGGCAAGCACCCGGCCGTTGCAGGACAGCGTTGCCAGGGTTTCCGTTTCCGCGATCGGACGAACCGCGGAGAGAAGAAAATCGAGCGCCTCGGCGGCGCTCAACATCGGTTTCTTTTCAGTCATGTTTGCAATGACAGTTCTTGATTACAAACCGGTGTGCTTCGCAATGAAGGCCTTCACCTTTGCGACATCGGCCGGCATCACGTCGAAGCGTTGCGGCAAGGACTCGATATTTTCAAACCCGGCAGGACGCTCGGCATCACGGCCCAGCGCCTCGCGTATCGTTTCATTGAACTTGGCCGGCAATGCGGTCTCCAGCACAATCATCGGCACACCGGGCGTCAGGTACTCGCGCGCGACCTTGACGCCGTCTGCGGTGTGGGTATCGATCGTCACGCCGTATTTCGCATGCACGTCGCGAATGGTCGCGACGCGATCCTGGTGCACCGACTTGCCCGACAAGAAACCGTATTGCACGACCTTCTTGAATTCGTCGCCATCGCTGCCGGGCTTGCCGGACAGGTCGAAGCCGCCATGCGTATCCACCTTCTTGAACAAGGCGCGCACGCGCTCCGCATCGCGGCCGAGCAGGTCAAAGACGAAGCGCTCGAAATTGGATGCCTTGCTGATGTCCATGCTCGGGCTGGTGGTGTGATAGGTCTCGGACGATTTGCGCACGCGGTACACGCCGGTGCGGAAGAACTCGTCGAGCACATCGTTCTCGTTGGTGGCAGCGACAAGCTTGTCGATCGGCAGACCCATCATGCGCGCAATATGACCGGCGCAGATATTGCCGAAATTGCCGGACGGAACGGTGAACGAGACTTTCTGATCGTTGCTGGTTGTCGCCGCCAGGTAGCCGCGGAAGTAGTAGACGACCTGCGCCACCACGCGCGCCCAGTTGATCGAGTTGACGGTGCCGATCTTCTGACGCGTCTTGAATTCGAGATCGTTCGAGACCGCCTTCACCATGTCCTGGCAGTCGTCGAATACGCCGTCCACCGCGATGTTGAAAATGTTCGGATCCTGCAGGCTGAACATCTGCGCAGTCTGGAATGCGCTCATCTTCTTGTGCGGCGAGAGCATGAACACCCGGATGCCCTTCTTGCCGCGCATCGCGTATTCCGCTGCACTGCCGGTATCGCCCGAGGTCGCGCCGAAAATGTTCAGTTCGGCATGCTGTTTGGCCAATGCATACTCGAAGAGATTGCCGAGCAACTGCATTGCCATGTCCTTGAATGCCAGCGTCGGACCATTGGACAAGGCCTGCAATACCAGCTTGCTGCCGTTCTTCTCTTCCAGCACGCGCAGGGGCGTGATCTGCGACGCGTCTTCGCCTTCCCGCACGTTGCGATACACATCGGCCGTGTAGGTCTTGTGCGCAAGAGCCTTCAGGTCCGCTTCCGGAATGTCAGTCGCGAATTTCTTCAATACCTCCACCGCCAGATCCGCGTACGACAACTTGCGCCACGCGTCGAGATCCGCGCCGCTGACCTTCGGATATTCGACCGGCAGATACAGGCCGCCGTCGGGGGCGAGCCCGCCGAGCAGGATTTGGGAGAACGACTGTGCCGGGGCTTGACCGCGTGTAGAGACGTATTGCATAAATTCTTGAAAATTTAATAATGTGAGTGCCATGCCGCCCTCCGCACCAGCGCGCCGGACGAACAGACGTTTAACCTCTCATTATAACTGCGGCCTTGCATCGGATCGGCAATTTGCTCAAGCGGCGTGATGCA
Source organism: Herbaspirillum sp. ST 5-3 (assembly GCF_004804275.1). Classification (GTDB taxonomy): domain Bacteria; phylum Pseudomonadota; class Gammaproteobacteria; order Burkholderiales; family Burkholderiaceae_D; genus Noviherbaspirillum. Next base: position 591,925 of record NZ_STGI01000002.1, on the reverse strand, counting down.
GTTCTCCCCGTGCCGCGGCGCGCCGTCTTGCGGGAATATGCTTGAGCATGTCCTCCACCAGTTCGTCGAGCCCGATTTTCGCCTTCCAGCCCCAATCGGCGCGGGCGTAGGTGTCGTCGAGGCTATGCGGCCAGGTTTCGGCGATCGCCTGACGATGGTCGGGTTGATAGCGGATGTCAAAGTGCGGCACGCGACGCCGGATTGCATCAGCCAATTCCCGCGGATTGAAGCTCAACCCGGCCACGTTGTAAGCCGAGCGGACCCGGATCTGCCCGGCCGGCGCATCCATCAGTTCGATGGTCGCTCGGATCGCATCGGGCATGTAAATCATTGGCAGCGTGGTTTCCGGGCCGAGATAGCAAGTGTACGACTCGCCGTCCCGCGCCGCGTGAAAGATCGCAATCGCATAATCGGTGGTGCCGCCGCCCGGCGGGGATTTGTAGCTGATGATGCCCGGATAACGGATGCTGCGCACGTCCACGCCGAACCTGGTGAAGTAGTACTCGCAAAGACGTTCGCCGGCCTGCTTGCTGATGCCGTAGATGGTTGTGGGATCCATGACAGCCAATTGCGGCGTATCGACTGCCGGCGTATGCGGGCCGAAGGCGGCGATCGACGACGGCCAGAATACCTTCAGCGGCTTGCCTGCCTGCCCGCGTTCGCGCGCCAGTTCGAGGATGTTCAGCAAACCGTTCATGTTCAGCGTCCAGGCCTTCAGCGGCGCTTGCTCGCCCGTCACCGACAGCAGCGCTGCGAGCTGATAGACCTGCGTAATACGATGGTGATCAACCACCTGGGCCACCCTGTTGCTATCAAGCACATCCACCGTTTCATAAGTGGCCGCGCCAAACAGGCTGCGCGGCCCGATATCCGCCGCGATGACGTTATCCGCGCCATGCCGTGCGACGAGCGCCTCGACCAGTTCGCTGCCGATTTGCCCGTTGGCGCCAATGACAAGAATCCGTTCCATGCTGCCTCTCCTTCAATTCTTCAAAAGGCCGAGCTCCTGCCCCGCCAGCCTGAACGCCGCCAAGGCGCGATCCAGTTGTTTCGTGGTATGTGCCGCCGACAATTGCACCCGGACGCGCGCCTGCCCCATGGGCACCACCGGATAGAAGAAGCCGGTTACCAGCACGCCGAGTTCATACAGTCGCTGCGCAAACTTCTGCGCGAGCGGCGCATCGAACAGCATCACGGGCACGACCGGGTGTGTGCCCGGCTTGATGGTGAAACCAAGCTCGCTGATGGCCTTGCGAAAATATGCGGTATTCGCATGCAATCGGTCGCGCAGTTCCGTCGACGACGACAGCCGTTCCAGCACAGATAGCGAGGCGCCGGCAATCGCCGGGGCCAGTGAGTTGGAAAACAGATAGGGACGCGACTTCTGGCGCAAGGTCTGCACCACCTCGCGCCGTGCCGCAGTGAAGCCGCCCATCGCGCCGCCGAGCGCCTTGCCAAGCGTGCCGGTGATGATGTCGATACGACCCATCACATTGTGGTGTTCATGCGTTCCGCGCCCGGTCTTGCCCATGAAGCCGGTAGCATGGCATTCATCGATCATGACCAGCGCGCCGTAGCGGTCAGCGAGGTCGCAGATCCTGCCCAGCTGCGCAATGGTGCCGTCCATCGAGAACACGCCATCGGTGGCGATAATCTTGTGGCGCTTGCCCTCGGCCGCCTGCAACTGCTTCTCGAGATCGGCCATGTCATTGTGCTCGTAGCGATAGCGCGCGGCCTTGCACAGCCGGATGCCGTCGATGATGGAGGCGTGGTTCAGCGCATCGGAAATGATCGCGTCGTTCTCATCGAACAAGGGCTCGAACAGGCCGCCATTCGCATCGAAAGCCGCCGCATACAGAATGGCGTCTTCCATGCCGAGAAATTCCGACAACGCCAGTTCCAGCTGCTTGTGCACGGTTTGCGTACCGCAGATGAAACGCACCGACGACAGCCCGTAGCCGTATTTTTCGGTTGCCGCAATCGCGGCGCGCACGGTTGCTTCGTCGCCCGATAGCCCGAGATAGTTGTTGGCGCACAGGTTGATGAGTTTTCGACCATCGTCGCAAACCACCTCGGCGCCCTGACGGGAAGAAATCACGCGTTCCGGCTTGTACAAGCCTTGTTCGCGCAGGCTGTCCAGGTTGCGCGTCAGCCCCTCGTAAAAATCCTGTTTTGCATTGACCACAGTCATCCTTGTCTTCCGTGTGTGGATGGCGCCGCACGCAGCGAATCCTTACTTTTATTGCCATGCTTCTGGTACGATCGAAGTTCAATAATTTCGCGCATATTCACTATAAAGAACTTAAGTTCAATATATCGAATATTAACATTCTCATTAAACATTGCAAGCCTTGTTCATGAAAAAAGCCCTCGCCCCCAGTTCGCCGCCGGAAGTTGGTGCCACGCTGCAAAAAATCCGCTTGAAACGTGGTTTGACACTGGAAGACCTGTCGCGTGCGGCGGGCGTGTCGAAATCCATGCTTTCCCAAATCGAGCGGGAAAAGGCGAATCCGACGATCGCCGTCGCATGGCGGCTGGCCAATGCACTGGGAATCGGCATCGAGGAGTTGCTCGCTGCAAACACGCAGGAATCCGAAGCGATTCACCTGCTCGAGCCGCATGAAACACCTACGCTGCCCGGCAACCATTCCGGCTACGTCCTGCGCATCCTGGGTCCCATGGACCTGGCCGGGAAGTTCGAGTGGTACGAGTTGACGCTCGCGCCGGAGGGTGCGCTGAAATCGAGTCCGCATGACCCGGGCACGATTGAGCACCTGACCCTGCTCAACGGTTCTGTGGATGTTGAAGTGGATGGCGTCACGAAGAAGCTGAAAGCGGGTGGAACCGCGCGCTACCATGCCGACAAGCCGCACGCGATTCTGAACGCCGGCAAGAGCGAGGCGAAAGCATTGCTGGTGGTGATCCACCGCTAGCGTTACCCACTTTGCCCCCGGCAAGACAAGAAAAAAGCGTGCGGACCAGAACGGTCGGCACGCCTTGAAGTGCAGCGACGCGCCGGCTGAATCTGCCGGCGCAGCGAAATATCAACTCAGTTTCAGCTCAGTTCCTCGAGACGAATCCTGGTTACCTGGCCCACCACCGTGGACAGTGCCTCGATCTTGGCAATCGCCGCTTCGATGTTCTTTTCCTGCGTCTGGTGCGTCAGCATGATGATGTCGGTCTTGGTCTCGCCTTCGGCCGGCTCCTTCTGCAGCATCGCATCAATGGAAATCGTCGAATCCGCCAGGATGCGCGTGACATCCGCCAGCACGCCCGGCTGGTCTGCCACCTGCATGCGCAGGTAGTAGCTGGTAGTGACTTCCGAGATCGGCAGGATCGGCGTGTTGTCCATGGCATTCGGCTGGAACGCCAGATGCGGCACGCGGTGTTCCGGATCGGCCGTCGCCAGGCGCGTGATGTCGACCAGATCCGCAATCACGGCCGACGCGGTCGGTTCCGAACCGGCGCCCTTGCCGTAATACAGCGTCGCGCCCACGGCATCGCCCTGCACCACGACGGCGTTCATCGCGCCTTCCACATTGGCAATCAGGCGCTTGGCCGGGATCAGGGTCGGGTGCACGCGCAACTCGATGCCCTTCGGCGTGCGCTTGGTGATGCCCAACAGCTTGATGCGATAGCCGAGCTGCTCGGCATAGCGAATATCAGTCGCCTGCAGCTTGGTGATGCCTTCCACGTAGGCCTTGTCGAATTGCACCGGAATACCGAATGCGATCGCGGACATGATGGTCGCCTTGTGCGCGGCGTCGATGCCTTCGATGTCGAAGGTCGGATCGGCCTCCGCATAGCCGAGACGCTGCGCCTCCTTCAGCACGACGTCGAAATCGAGCCCCTTGTCGCGCATCTCGGACAGGATGAAGTTGGTAGTGCCGTTGATGATGCCGGCCAGCCATTGGATGCGATTTGCGGTCAGGCCTTCGCGCAATGCCTTGATGATCGGAATCCCGCCAGCCACCGCGGCTTCGAACGCGACCATGACACCCTTGTCCTGCGCAGCCTTGAAGATTTCATTGCCGTGCGTGGCCAGCAGCGCCTTGTTGGCGGTCACCACGTGCTTGCCGTTGGCAATCGCTTTCAACACCAGCTCCTTGGCAATGCCGTAGCCGCCGATCAGCTCGATGACGATGTCGATTTCCGGGTTGTTCACCACCAGGTTGGCATCGCTCACCACCTCGCATTCGCCGTTGGTCAATTCCTTCGCGCGAGCGGTGTTCAGGTCGGCCACCATCGTGATCTGAATGCTGCGGCCGGCGCGGCGCGTAATTTCTTCCTGGTTGCGCTTCAATACATTGAACGTGCCGGAACCGACGGTACCGATGCCTAACAAGCCTACTTTGATGGGTTTCATAGTTTTCGAAAAATAAAATGCTGCCGGGATCCGGCTCGCGCCGGAATGGAAAAACCTGTCGAACGATGAAAGCTTACGCGATCGCGTGCCGCTTGCGATAGCTCTCGAGGAAGCGGGCAATCCTGCCGATCGCCTCGGTCAGATCGTCCGAGTTGGGCAGGAACACGACACGGAAGTGATCCGGCGCAATCCAGTTGAAGCCCGTGCCCTGCACGATCAGGACCTTTTCTTCCGCCAGCAATTCGTAGGCGAACTGCTGGTCGTCCGCGATCGGATAGATCTTCGGATCGAGCCGTGGAAACATGTACAGCGCCGACTTCGGCTTCACACAGCTGACACCGGGAATATCGGTCAATAACCGATGTGCCAGGTCGCGCTGCTTGAGCAAGCGCCCACCGGGACTCACCAGGTCATTGATGCTCTGGTACCCACCGAGCGCGGTCTGGATCGCATACTGGCCGGGGGCATTGGCACACAAGCGCATGGACGCCAGCATGTTCAAGCCTTCGATGTAATCCTTCGCCGGCTTCTTGTTGCCCGACACCACCATCCATCCCGCACGATAACCGCAGGAGCGGTAGTTCTTCGACAGCCCGTTGAGCGTCAGGAACAGGACATCGTCCGCGAGCGATGCGATCGATGTGTGCGTCTCGCCGTCATACAAGGTCTTGTCGTAAATCTCGTCGGCAAACACGATCAACTGGTGCTGGCGCGCGACCTCGACAATCTGCTGCAGCAACTCCACCGGATACAGCGCGCCAGTCGGATTGTTCGGGTTGATCACCACAATGGCCTTGGTGTTCGGCGTGATCTTTTTCTTGATGTCATCGATATCGGGCAACCAGCCTGATTCTTCGTCGCAAATATAATGCACGGGTTTGCCGCCTGACAGGCTTACCGCAGCCGTCCAGAGGGGATAATCCGGCGCAGGGACAAGCACTTCGTCGCCGGAATTCAGCAATGCATTCATGCCCATGACGATCAGCTCGGACGCGCCGTTGCCGATATAAATATCGTCGATGGTGACACCCTCGATATTCTTTTCCTGGGTGTAATGCATGATAGCCTTGCGCGGCGCGAACATGCCCTTGGAGTCCGTATAGCCCGCAGCATTCGGCATGTTGAGAATCATGTCCTGCACGATCTCATCCGGCGCATCAAAGCCGAACACGGCCAGGTTACCGATATTCAGCTTGATGATCCGATGGCCTTCGTCCTCCATCTGCTTGGCCTTTTCCAGCACCGGGCCACGGATGTCATAACAAACGTCTGCTAATTTTCTGGATTTCTGAATCGGTCGCACGCGTGCAATTCCTTGTAGTAAAGGCAAGAATTGGGATGCAATGCTGCACCGCCAAAATACCCATTTTGCCGAAAGCAACCCGTTTTATCAATCTGAAACAAGGCCTTTTAATATCGGAGAGGCTACAATGCCCCATCTTTTTTCTTCAGATTGTCGGAAATTCACGCTTTCTCGCATGTCTACAGGATCATGAAGCTGCATTCCACCACGACCCGGCATTACCAAACCGTTACCGCTTATTTCGATAACGCGGTAGAAATTAACGCAGTAAGGTTCGACTACAACCTGGTCGTCATGCCTGAAGTTGTCCCGACAGCATGGCCGGTGGCATCGTTCGATGCATTGACGCCCGAGAATTTCGCGCAGATCGAGGCGGCCAGCCCGGATGTGGTCATCCTCGGCACCGGCAAACGCCAGCGCTTCATCCATCCTCGCCTGATCGCCAATCTCACGACGCGCCGGATCGGCGTCGAGTGCATGGACAGCCAGGCCGCCTGCCGCACTTACAACATCCTGATGACCGAGGGCCGACGAGTCGCGCTCGCACTCATTTTCGATTGATCTTCACTGCGCAAGCACCTCATGACCGAATTGCACCGACCGAAACCGGCCGTCTGGGCCCTGCTCCTGCTTTTTTGTGCAATCTGGTTCCTCATGCTCGACGTGCGTCCACTGACGCCGACCGACGAAGGGCGCTATGCCGAAATGGCTCGCGAGATGGTCTCGACAGGCGACTGGATCACTCCGCGCCTGAATGGCATCAAATACTTCGAGAAACCGCCTCTGCAGACGTGGATGACGGCACTCAGCTTTCAGGCATTCGGCCTGGGTGAATGGCAAGCCAGGTTATGGACCGGACTCTGCGGCCTGTTCGGCATTTTTCTGACAGCCTATACCGGGCGGCGGCTGTTCGGCCCGCGCGTCGGCTTCAATGCCGGCCTGGTGCTCGGCTCCAGTCTGCTGTGGACCGCACTCGGCCACTTCAATACGCTCGACATGGGGCTGGCGGCCATGATGAATCTCTCCATGTGCGGCCTTCTGATGGCGCAGCGCAAGGATGCGAATCCCGAGGAGCGTCGCCGCTGGATGCTCGCCTGCTGGGTCGGCATGGCACTGGCCGTCTTGTCCAAGGGCCTGATCGGTGTCGTCCTGCCCGGCGCGGTGCTCGTGCTCTACACATTGCTCTCCCGCGACTGGGTTATCTGGAAACGCCTGCATCTCCTTGCGGGCATCCCGCTTTTTCTTGCGATCACTGCGCCGTGGTTCGTTCTGGTGTCGCTGAAAAATCCGGAGTTTCCGTATTTCTTCTTTGTGCACGAACACTTTGCGCGTTTCACGACCAAAGTGCATCACCGCACCGGCCCGTGGCACTATTTCATCCCGGTCGTGTTGCTCGGCAGCATTCCATGGGTCACCATGCTGCCACAGAGCTTGTGGAAAGCGTGGCGCGAACGCGCTCCGGGCTTCCAGCCGAAGCTCATGTTGCTGATCTGGAGCGTGTTCATCTTCTTTTTTTTCAGCATTTCCAACTCGAAGCTGGTGTCCTATATCCTGCCGATCTTTCCGGCAATGGCACTTCTGATCGCGTGTCATCTCGACGAAGCATCGCGCAAGGCCTTGACGGTCAATGCCGGGCTGATCGCGCTCTTGTCCGCAATCGGACTGGCGCTTGCCGCACGTTTTCCGTCACTCGCATCCGAGGCCTATGACCGGCCGCTGTTTCAGGCCTATGTTCCGTGGATGATTGCCGCGGCGCTGATCGGACTGGTTGGCGGGCTGCTGGCCATCAACTGGACAAAGCAGAAAAGGGAATGGTCGATAGCCGTACTGGCCGTGACCAGCTTTCTCCTTGTCCAACTGCTGATGGCCGGACACGCGCCATTGGGACGCTACAAGGCGGGCACAGAACATCTGGCAGCCATCAAGGCGGAGTTGACGCCGGAAACACCGATCTATGCCGTAGGGCTTTACGAGCAATCACTCCCGTTCTATCTCAGGCACACCTTGATCCTGGTCGAGCACGCGGATGAAATGGACTTCGGATTGCAACAGGAACCGCAGCTCTGGATACCGACGTATCAAGGCTTTGCGGAAAAATGGAAGGCCAACACCCGTGCCGGGAAAAAATCGTTGGCGATCCTGCGACCTGATATGCTTGCAAAGATGCAAAACGACAATCTGCCGATCCGCGTGATCGCCGAGGATCCCAGGCGGGTCATCGTGACCAATATGCCCCAGGAAAAGCCTGCTTCATGAACCTCTCCACGTTCGGATTCATACTTACCGGCATTCTCCTGAATGCGACCGCGCAGTTGCTTCTCAAGGCGGGGACCAACGCCGTGGGGGAAATTCACCTGACTGCGGCGAACTGGTTTGCAACCGGCGTGAAGGTCGCCACGCAACTGCCCATCGTCGGCGGGCTGGCATGCTATGTTCTTTCAGTCGTCGTCTGGATTATCGGGCTGTCGCGGGTCGACGTCACCATTGCGTATCCCATGCTTTCGCTCGGTTACATTGTCAATGCAATTGGTGCCTGGTATTTTCTTGGCGAAGCGGTATCCACGCAGCGCATGCTCGCGATCGGCATCATAATCGTGGGTGTGGCATTGCTCGCACGCAGTTGATCCGCATGCGACTTAACAGACAAAAGATTCTCTTTTCATGATCGAATCCTTTCTCCCATTCACGCGGCCGACCATCGATGAAGCAACGATCGCCGCAGTGGCGGATGTGCTGCGTTCCGGCTGGATCACCAGCGGTCCGAAGGTCCAGCTGTTCGAGACACAGCTTTCGGCATATTTCGGCGGCCGACCGGTGCGTGCATTCAACTCCGGCACATGCACCATGGAGATTGCCTTGCGCATCGCAGGCATCGGTCCCGGCGATGAAGTCATCACGTCACCCATTTCCTGGGTCGCGACAGCCAATGTCATTCTCGAGGTCGGCGCGACACCGGTTTTCGCGGATATCGATCCGATTACCCACAATATCGATTTGAACCGGCTTGAATCCGCCATCACGCCGCGGACCAAGGCAATCATCCCGGTGTACCTGGCGGGACTGCCGGTGGACATGGATCGCCTCTACGCGATTGCCAGAAATCACGGACTGCGCGTGGTGGAAGATGCAGCGCAGGCATTGGGAGCCTCCTGGCGCGGTCAACGCATCGGCGCCTTCGGCGATTTTGTTTCGTTCAGCTTTCAGGCGAACAAAAACATCACGACATCCGAAGGCGGATGCCTCGTGTTCACCAATGCGGAAGAAGCGACACTGGCCGAAAAGTATCGGCTGCAAGGGGTCACGCGCATCGGCTTCGACGGTATCGAGGTCGATGTCCTCGGCGGCAAATTCAACATGACCGATATCGCCGCGACCATCGGGCTCGGTCAGTTCGCGCAGATCGAAACGATCACAACCAAGCGACAGGACTTGGCGCGCCACTATTTTGCCGCTTTCGGCACTGACTTCGAAATGAAATATGGCGCACAGCTTCCAGCCGCCGACTTCGAGCATAGCAACTGGCATATGTTCCAGATTGTGCTCCCCGATCGCATCAAGCGCGCAGATTTCATGGCGCAATTGGCTGCGCTGAAGATCGGCACCGGCTGCCACTATCCGCCGATCCATCTGTTCAAGCTTTATCGTGCGCGCGGATTTACTGAAGGCATGTTTCCCATTGCGGAGAGAATCGGCCGTCAAATCGTGACCTTGCCGATGTTTAATGCAATGACGGAAGGCGATGTAGATCGCGTCGTCAACGCGGTAAAATCAGTTCTTCAACAAGAATAAGATGCAGCGATTGATGAAACCAGAACTCTCCGTCGTCATTCCGGTGTACAACGAAGAAGCGGGGTTGGCGACGCTGTTCGCGCGACTCTACCCGGCTCTCGACAAACTCGGCATCTCGTACGAAATCCTGTTCGTCAATGACGGCAGCCGCGACCGCTCGGCCCAGCTTCTTGCCGATCAGTTCCGCGCGCGGCCGGACGTCACGCGCGTCGTGCTATTCAACGGCAATTACGGCCAGCATATGGCGATCCTCGCCGGCTTCCAGGCAACGCGCGGCAATATCGTCGTCACCCTGGACGCCGACCTGCAGAATCCTCCGGAAGAAATCGGCAACCTGATCGCGAAGATGCGCGAAGGTTACGACTACGTCGGCTCGATCCGCCGCGAACGGCAGGATGTCGCCTGGCGCAAGCATGCTTCGCGTGCGATGAATCACCTGCGCGAAAAGCTGACCCATATCAAGATGACCGATCAAGGCAACATGCTGCGCGCCTACGGCCGCAACGTCATCGACCTGGTCAACCAATGCAGCGAGGTGAACACGTTCATTCCCGCACTCGCCTACACCTTTGCCCGCAAACCGACCGAAATCATCGTCGAGCATGAGGAACGGGCCGCGGGAGAGTCGAAGTATTCCCTGTACAGCCTCATCCGGCTGAATTTCGACCTGATCACCGGATTTTCGCTACTGCCGCTGCAAGCCTTTTCCCTGTTCGGCATCGCGCTATCCTTCCTGTCCGGAGCACTATTCGTTGCGCTGATCGTGCGGCGCTTCTTGCTCGGCTCTGAAGTGCAAGGCGTTTTCACGCTGTTTGCACTCGACTTCTTCCTGATGGGTGTCATCCTGTTCGGCATCGGACTGGTCGGCGAATATGTCGGCCGGATTTACCAGCAGGTACGCGGGCGCCCTCGCTATGTCGTCCAGGCCATCCTTGAACAGAAGGATGAATTCGGCACCGTGTCGTCCATCTCGAATGCGCGCGAATGAGTAGCGCACGCGCCGTCGTCTTCGCGTATCACAACGTCGGGGTGCGCTGCCTCAAGGTATTGCTCGCGCGCGGTGTGGACGTTGCATTCGTCGTGACGCATCGCGACAATGCATCCGAAAATATCTGGTTCGAGTCGGTCGCCGCGTTATGCGACGAGCACAACATTCCCTATCTCACGCCGGACGATCCGGCAACACCGGAACTGCTGGAGAAAGTGCGCGCGGCGCAGCCGGATTTCATCTTCAGTTTTTATTACCGCCACATGCTGCCGGCGGAACTGCTCACCCTCGCAAAACATGGCGCCTACAACATGCACGGCTCGCTGCTCCCCAAATATCGTGGTCGCGTGCCGGTCAACTGGGCCGTATTGCATGGCGAGAGCGAAACGGGCGCAACACTGCATGAAATGACGGTCAAGCCGGATGCCGGTGCCATTGCGGCGCAAGTCGCGGTGCCGATCCTGCCGGACGACACGGCCTTTGAAGTCTTCGGCAAGGTGACTGTCGCTGCCGAGCAGGCATTGTGGAGCGTTTTGCCGGCCATGCTCGCTGGACAAGCACCAAGACTGCCGAACGATCTGACCAAAGGCAGTTATTTTGGCGGACGAAAACCGGAAGACGGGCGTATCGACTGGGCGCAACCCGCGCAAAGCATTTACAACCTGCATCGCGCAGTCGCCCCGCCTTACCCCGGTGCCTGGACCACGATCGGCGAAAGACGCTTTGTCATCAGCAAGGCCCGTATTGCCCGGCAGTCCGATCTTCATCTGCCGCAAGGTCTGACTGTCGTGGATGATTGCATTTATGGCGTTGGTGGCGACGGCCGCGCCTTGTTGATTCATGAGTTACTGGAAGGCGGCAGACCCGTGTCGCCGCAACAACTGCAACAAGCGCTGAAATCGGCTTCAACCGAGCCATATGGCGCAGCCATACAAGAAGACCAATGAAAAAAATCCTCATCCTCGGCGTCAACGGCTTCATTGGACATCATTTGTCCAAGCGCATACTCGAAACAACCGACTGGCATGTGTTCGGCATGGACATGATGACCGACCGCATCAGCGATCTGCTCCAGAACGATGCATACAAGAACCGCATGCATTTCTTCGAGGGCGACATCACGATCAACAAGGAGTGGGTCGAGTACCATGTGAAAAAGTGCGATGTGATTCTGCCTCTGGTCGCGATCGCAACGCCATCGACGTATGTGAAGCAGCCATTGCGGGTGTTCGAACTCGATTTCGAAGCCAATCTCCCTATCGTCCGCTCCGCCGTCAAATACAACAAGCACTTGGTCTTTCCTTCGACCTCCGAAGTGTATGGCATGTGCCATGACGAGGAATTCGACCCGGATGAATCCGAGCTGATCTGCGGCCCGATCAACAAGCCGCGCTGGATCTACTCCTGTGCAAAACAGTTGATGGATCGCGTGATCTGGGGCTACGGCATGGAACAAGGCTTGAATTTCACGCTATTCCGTCCGTTCAACTGGATCGGCGCGGGCCTCGATTCCATTCACACAGCGAAGGAAGGCAGCTCGCGGGTGGTCACGCAGTTCTTCGGGCACATCGTGCGCGGCGAGAATATCTCGCTGGTGGATGGCGGCCATCAGAAACGCGCGTTCACCTATATCGATGACGGCATCGATGCACTCATGCGCATCATCGCCAATTCCGACGGCATTGCGAGCGGCAAGATCTACAACATCGGTAATCCTGCGAACAATTTCTCGATTCGGGAACTGGCCGCGATGATGTTGAAACTCGCCGCCGAATACCCTGAATATGCGGACTCCGCAAAGAACGTGCAGTTGGTGGAAACCACGTCCGCCGAATACTACGGAAAAGGCTATCAGGACGTGCAGAACCGCGTGCCGAAAATCACGAACACCTGCGCCGAGCTCGACTGGAAACCGACCACCTCAATGCAAGACACGTTGCGCCATATCTTTGATGCATATCGGGGTCAGGTTGCATCGGCCCGGGCCTTGATGGACTGATGCCGTCCCTTACACTGAAAATTGACGTCGACACCTATCGCGGCACACGCGAAGGCGTACCGAACCTGGTTCGTTTGCTGCAAAAACACCGTGCGAACGCGACATTCCTTTTTTCGCTCGGCCCAGATCACACCGGCTGGGCGTTGCGACGCGCTTTTCGGCCGGGATTCTTCCAGAAAGTCGCACGCACCTCGGTAGTGGAACACTACGGGCTGAAAACCTTGATGTACGGCGTCCTTTTGCCTGCGCCGGACATCGGAAAAAGCGCTGCCGTCGAAATCCGATCGGTCAAAGTCGCCGGATTTGAATGCGGCATTCATTGCTGGGACCACGTACACTGGCAGGACAATGTGCGCAAGCAGAATGCCGCGTGGACCGAGAAGCAGATGCGGCAGGCGTTTGACCGTTTTTGCGACGTCTTCGGCGAGGCGCCACGCACGCATGGGGCAGCGGGCTGGCAGATGAACGATCATGCATTTGCGCAGCTTGACGCATTCGGATTTGGTTATGCATCCGATGGCCGCGCAAGATTGAATGACGACGGTACCTTGTCCGACCCCGCCGCCGGGCCATATCGCATCAAGGCGGCTGGCAAGACGGTTTCCTGCATTCAGTTGCCCACGACCCTGCCGACCCTGGACGAATTACTCGGCAGGCAGATCAAGGGTCAGGTTGTCGACGAGACGAATGCGGCCGCGGCACTCCTCAGCCTTACCGAAGCGCCGCGCGACCACGTATTCACTTTGCATGCAGAACTTGAAGGACAAAAACTTGCCCCCATCTTCGAGCAATTGCTGACAGGATGGCAAGCTCAGGGCTACGATCTGGTATCGATGGGGGATTATCACCAGAAAGTGAAGACCGCCGCTTTACCCGTCTATCCCGTCAGTTGGGGAGAGATGCCTGGACGCTCGGGTGAACTGATCGTGCAGCCGGCGCAGACTTTCCAAATTCAATAAACTTTAGCTAACATTGAGACTGCGGCCGCGATAGTCGGCCGTGCAGCGACCGATCATCGCCATCCGGCTCAACCAACCCTGGACCAGGAGACCAACGTGGCCGAAAGCCCATCTGCATTGAACTTGATTGTTCCCGAATTTTCCGCGGCGATGACCGGCAACCAGACCTTCAGGCTGTCCGATCACAAGGGAAAAACAGTCGTGTTGTATTTCTACCCGAAGGACAACACGCCGGGCTGCACGACGGAGGCCATGCAATTCAGAGATCTGCACTCGCAATTCATCGAGGCCAATACCGAGATTTTCGGCATCAGCCGCGACAGCATTCGCTCGCACGAAGGTTTCAAGTCGAAACTGGAGATGCCATTCGACCTGATTTCCGATCCCGACGAAACACTTTGCAACATGTTTAATGTGATGAAAATGAAATCCATGTATGGCAAGCAAGTGCGGGGTGTTGAACGCAGCACGTTTGTGATTGACGGAACCGGGAAATTGGTGAAAGAATGGCGTGGAGTGAAAGTGCCTGGGCACGTTGACGAAGTTCTGGAGTACGTAAAGGCCCTCGCATAGAGTTCGCTGAATCCAAAAGCTGAACACATTGAATTTAATAGAATTTTCTTACCGAAAGCCGTTTGCGGAAGAGGTGTCGAACCTCCCCCTCAAACGGCTTTTGTGTTTTCCGATTGCCTTTTTCCCACGTCGTCCAACCCACCTCCTGTTCGTTTGGCCCCCTGAGCGTAGTCAATTCAACACATTTTTAGATTGAGGTCCTGATGCCACTGCCCAAATTACCGACCAAACCAGCAACATTGCTCTCCCCGCAAGACTATCCGAAGGCAGAGAAAGGGAAATCGGTAAAACCTGTCATGACGCTGGTTGAATCCACACCGCATGCAATTGAATCCGCCCCAGAAGCACGCGCCAAAACCTCCGAAAAAGCTCCTGCAGCAAAACGCACAGCGAAACCCAAGGCCGTCGAAAGCCTGATCAAGTCAAGCGCCAGCCGCATCGGCGACAAGCTCGGCGTCACCAAGATGTTCGTGCTGGATACCAACGTGCTGATGCACGATCCGACCTCCTTGTTTCGTTTCGAGGAACATGACGTCTACCTGCCGATGATGACGCTGGAGGAACTGGACAACCACAAGAAAGGCATGTCCGAAGTCGCGCGCAACGCACGCCAGGTGTCGCGCTCGCTCGACGCGCTGGTGGCCGGCGTGGAAGAGCATGCGATCGAGGAAGGCATTCCGCTTTCCAAACTGGGCAACAAGGATGCCAAAGGCCGCCTGTTTTTCCAGACCAAGCTGCAAAACGTGGCCCTGCCTGAAGGACTCCCCATCGGCAAGGCCGACAACCAGATTCTCGGCGTCGTGCGCGCACTCGAAGCACAGTTTCCGGATCGCCCCATCGTGCTGGTGTCGAAAGACATCAACATGCGCATCAAGGCACGTGCGATGGGGCTTCCAGCAGAAGAGTATTTCAACGACCATGTGCTGGAAGATACCGACCTGCTGTACTCCGGCATCATGCAGTTGCCGGACGACTTTTGGCACAAGCACGCCAAAGGCATGGAGTCGTGGCAGGAAAACAAGCACGGCACTGGATATACCTTCTATCGCGTGACCGGTCCTCTTGTGCCGTCCTTCCTCGTCAACCAATTCGTGTTCCTGGAACCGAACAATGGCGAAGCCCCGTTTTACGGACAGGTCAGGCAGATCAACGGCAAGACCGCTGTGCTGCAAACCCTGCGCGACTACACGCATGGCAAGAACAGCGTGTGGGGCATCACCGCGCGCAACCGCGAACAGAATTTCGCACTCAACCTGTTGATGAATCCGGAGTGCGATTTCGTTACCCTGCTCGGTCAGGCCGGTACCGGCAAAACACTCCTGGCCCTTGCGGCGGGCCTTGCGCAAGTACTGGAAACCAAGCTCTACAATGAAATCATCGTCACCCGCGTGACGGTTCCGGTCGGTGAAGACATCGGCTTCCTGCCAGGCACCGAGGAAGAGAAGATGTCGCCCTGGATGGGGGCATTCGACGACAATCTCGAAGTGCTGAACAAATCCGATTCGGACGCCGGCGAATGGGGACGTGCCGCGACACAGGATCTGATCCGTTCGCGCATCAAGATCAAGTCGCTCAACTTCATGCGCGGTCGCACCTTCGTCAACAAGTTCCTGATCATCGACGAAGCCCAGAATCTGACGCCGAAGCAAGTCAAGACCTTGGTCACGCGCGCCGGTCCCGGCACCAAGATCGTCTGCCTCGGCAACATCGCGCAGATCGATACGCCTTACCTGACTGAAGGTTCAAGCGGATTGACCTATGTTGTGGATCGCTTCAAGGGATGGTCACATAGCGGACATGTGACGCTGGCGCGCGGAGAACGCTCGCGTCTGGCCGATCACGCAAGCGACGTGTTGTAACACTAGCCTCGTCTCCAACAAAAAAGCCTGCATGGATACCATGCAGGCTTTTTTGCTTTCGTGTGAATCTGCTTACAGGACCTGCGTTCCGATCCACCAGGCAATTGCGGCAACGAAGGCCGAAGCCGGGATGGTCAGTATCCATGCCCAAACGATGTTGCCAGCAACGCCCCAGCGCACCGCGGACATCTTCCGTGATGAGCCGACACCGACAATGGCGCCGGTAATCGTGTGTGTTGTCGAGACTGGAACGCCAAGCCATGTCGCCAGAAACAGCGTAATCGCGCCACCAGTTTCAGCGCAGAAGCCGCCGACCGGTTTCAGTTTCGTGATCTTCTGTCCCATGGTCTTGACGATGCGCCAGCCACCGAACAGGGTGCCCAGGCCGATGGCGGTATAGCAACTGATGACGACCCACCACGGCAAGTGTTCCTTCGCCCCAGGGTAACCGGAGGCGATCAAAAGCATCCAGATGATGCCCATGGTTTTTTGCGCGTCATTGCCGCCATGGCCAAGGCTGTACATTGATGCCGAAAACAACTGCATGCGCCGAAACCACTTGTCCACGCGTCGTGGCGTTGAGCCGACGAAGATCCAGGACACCACCACCATCATGATCGACCCGAAAATGAAGCCCAGCAGCGGGGACAGCACGATGAACGCGATGGTCTTGATCAGGCCGCCGGAAATCAGCGCCCCGGTACCCGACTTGGCAACTGCCGCGCCAACCAGTCCACCGATCAAAGCATGGGATGACGAGGATGGAATCCCGTAATACCAGGTCAACAGGTTCCAGAAGATGGCGCCGACCAGGGCGCCGAATACCACGTAATGGTCAACCACAATCGGCTCGATCGTGCCTTTGCCGACAGTGCTCGCCACCTTGAGCTGAAAGAAGAAAACCGCGACCACGTTGAACACGGCCGCCATCGCTACCGCGGTCTGCGGCTTGAGCACGCCGGTTGAAACCACTGTCGCGATCGCATTGGCCGCGTCGTGAAAGCCGTTCATGAAGTCGAACAGCAAGGCAAGTCCTATCAACAGGACAAGGACATAGATACTGATCTGGAGGGTGTGCATAGAATTCTTGTTTTATTCGTTTCGGATTGCTGCAGCGACGCCAGTGCCAGCAGCATCAGGCATTTTCGAGGATGATGCCTTCGATGATATTGGCTACATCTTCGCAACGATCCGTCACGGTTTCCAGAATCTCGTAAATTGCCTTCAGCTTGATCAGTGTTCGGACATCCGGTTCATCGCGGAACAATTTGGACATCGCGGCGCGCATCACATGATCCGCATCCGACTCGAGGCGATCAATTTCCTCGCAGATGGAGAGAATCTGATGCGCATTGTCCATGCTGTGCAACAGACCGACCGCCGTCTTCATCTTCTCGGTGCATGCCAGGCACAGCTCCGCCAGACGCTTGGCTTCCGGCGTGATCGCCTTGATGTCGTACAGGGAAATTGTTTGCCCCCCGTCTTCCAGCAGATCAAGGATATCGTCCATGCTGGTAATCAGCTTGTGGATATCGTCGCGGTCGAGCGGCGTAATGAATGTCTTGTGCAGCAATTCCAGCGTCGCGTGGGTCACCTTGTCAGCGAGCTTTTCGACAGTTTCGATAGCATGCACGCGATGTTCCAGGTCATCGAAATTGGTCATCAAGGCGACCATTTCCTTGGCGCCTTTTACGCAGAAATCGGCATGCTGATTGAAAAGATCAAAAAATTTTCCCTCGGTGGGCATCAGTCGTCCAAACATAATTGCTCTCTCTTAAGGTTAAAGCATTCAATCGTTCCGATTTTCATCGGCGGCCGGCAGCACACTGCGCTTACTCGTTATCGAAAATTGCGTTTCCGCCGGTGTAATTGTCGAACTTCGTGTACTCGCCGAGGAAGGTCAGGCGTACTGTGCCGATCGGGCCGTTACGCTGTTTACCGATAATGATTTCCGCCGTGCCTTTGTCCGGGGAATCCGGGTTGTACACCTGGTCGCGGTAAATGAACAGGATCACGTCGGCATCCTGTTCAATGGCGCCGGATTCGCGCAGATCGGACATCACCGGGCGCTTGTTGGGACGCTGCTCCAGTGAACGGTTCAACTGAGACAATGCGATTACCGGGCAATTCAGTTCTTTCGCCAGGCCTTTCAGGCTTCGCGAGATTTCGGAAATTTCGGTCGCGCGATTTTCTCCCGACCCATTGCCGGACATGAGCTGCAAATAGTCGATGATGATCAGGCCAAGACGGCCGCATTGACGCGACAGCCGCCGTGCACGCGCACGCAACTCGATCGGACTCAGCGCCGGCGTCTCGTCGATATAAAGCTGTGCCTCGTTCATTTTCTGGATCGCATGCGTGAGGCGCGGCCAGTCTTCGTCATTCAGCTTGCCGACACGCAGCCGGCTCTGATCAAGACGGCCTACCGAACCCAGCATACGCATCGCGAGCTGCGTGCCGCCCATTTCCATCGAGAATACGGCGACAGGCAAGCCACTGTCGATGGCGACGTTTTCACCGATATTCAGGGAAAACGCCGTCTTGCCCATGGAGGGACGTCCGGCAACGATGATGAGGTCGCCCGGCTGCAGACCAGAGGTCATGCGGTCAAGGTCAAGGAAGCCGGTCGGCACGCCGGTAATGTCGTTCTGATTGTCGCGGTTGTAGAGCTCGTCGATACGTTCGACGACTTGCGTCAGCAAGGGCTGGATTGCCAGCCAGCCCTGGGCGCCGCGCGCGCCCTCTTCCGCAATCGCAAAGATCTTCGATTCGGCCTCATCCAGCAACTGCTTGACTTCCTTGCCCTGTGGATTGAGTGCCTGGGTCGAGATTTCATCCGACACCGTGATCAGTTTGCGCAGTACGCCGCGGTCACGAACGATCTCGGCATAGCGACGAATATTTGCCGCCGAGGGCGTGTTCTGCGCCAACGCGTTCAAATAAGCCAGACCGCCGACCTCTTCCGCCTTGGCGCTGGTGCTCAACGACTCGTACACAGTGATAACGTCGGCCGGACGGGTGGCGTTAATCAGCTTGACGATGTGCTGAAAAATAACGCGGTGGTCATAGCGATAAAAATCGTCTTCACTGACGAAGTCCGCAATGCGGTCCCACGCGGAATTATCCAGCAGCAGACCACCCAATACGGACTGCTCTGCTTCAATGGAATGGGGTGGAACGCGAAGGGAATCCAGTTGAGGATCGGAGCGGGTATTCATGGCGCGCATTATACCTGCTCACCTTACGCTGCAGCACAGCACACTCGGGAATATTCGGTATTGCCCTGAAACAAACTATTTTCAGATTTCTAATTAGCTGATATGGCACTATCTGCCTTGACATTGACTGCCTAGGCAGCTATATTTCGCCATCCTGTCTCATTGGCTTTTCCTCATGTCTCACCCATACACCCTGAAGAATTTCACGCCGAGTGAAAGCATCGGTTACCTGCTCAAGCGGGCCGGCAGCCAGTTAAGCCTGACTGTGGATCGTGCTCTCGCGGAATTCGACATGACACACGCACAACTCAGCATTTTCCTGAGATTGGCTCATGGCTTGTCCAATACCGCCGCCGATCTGGCGCGTGAGTTGATGACCGATACCGGCGCAATGACGCGCATGCTGGATCGGCTGGAAGAAAAAGGATTCGTGCGACGAACGCGCAGCAGCGAAGACCGCCGCGTGGTTGAAGTTGCATTGACCGAAAAAGGCGTGCAGCTCGCGGACCAAATGACGCAGGTGGTTGTGGATGCGATGAACCACCATTTGCGCGGCTTCTCCGCAGCGGAAATCGCCCAGTTCAAGGACTTCCTGCGCCGAATGGCCGCCAATTCGTGAGCAAGCTTGGACTACTGCATCACAAAACCAGAGAAGAAGACAAATGACCAGATTTCTCCGCGTGCTTCACCCGAACATCACGCACCGACATGCCCGGCTCGGCACCCTTGCTGCAATTTCGCTGTTGACAGCGTGTGCCGGATTCCAGCCGGTGGCGCCGCAAGTCAAGCCACTCGACAGCCTTGCATTGGGAGACCGGGCAAACGTTGCGCAAAGCGTCGACGCCTGGCCGCAGGACGGCTGGTGGATCGCCTTTGGCGACGCGCAGCTGAATCAATTGATGCAACACGCACTGGACAACAGTCCGACGCTCGCCGTCGCGCAGGCGCGTATCGTACGCGCGCAGGCTGCTGCCAATCTCGTCCGGTCCAGCAGCGCACCGCAACTCAACGCTGGCGTCGACCTCAGCTACGGCCGCCAATCCGAGAACTACCTGATCCCCCGCCCGCCCCTTGGCAAAGGCGGAGAATACATCAGTCAGGGGCAGGCAGCCTTGAACTTCGGCTACGATCTCGACCTGTGGGGCAAGAACGACGCATTGATCCGCTCGGCGCAAGCACAACTCAAGTCAGCCAGTTTCGACCGTGACGCGGCGCGCCTTGCGCTGACAAGCTCCGTTGCACGCGCCTACGCGCAACTAGCGGCACAATACGAACTGCAGGATATCCTGCTTGCGACGCAGGATCAGCGCCGTGCAATCCATAGGCTGGTCAACCAGCGCGTTGCGAACGGCCTCGACACGCAGGTCGAAGTCAAACAGGCAGAAACCAATGAAGCCGCTTTGCGCATCGAGCTTGAGCAGCTTGTTACTTCAATCAAGGTCACCCGCCTGCAAGTTACCGCGCTGGTCGGTGACATGCCCGCCGCGGCCGAAACCATCAAGCGCCCGACATTGAAGGCAGCGCCATTTGCCGTTCCCGCGACTTTGCCACTCGATTTGCTCGGGCGTCGCCCTGAACTTGCTGCGCAAAGGGCGCATATCGTCGCAGCGATCGGCGAAGCGGAAGCGGCCAAGGCGCAGTTCTATCCCAACGTCAATCTCAATGCACTGATCGGTTTTCAGTCCATCGGGCTCGGCGAGCTTCTGACGAGCGGCAGCCTGATCAACAGCGTCGGCCCGGCGATCCGCTTGCCGATTTTCGACGGCGGACGCCTGCGTGCGAACTATGCGGCAAAAGCGAGCGATATCGATGCTGCTGTTGCGCAGTACAACCAATCGGTGCTCACCGCAGCACAGGACGTCGCGGAACAGTTGACACGGGTGGCGGATTTGAGCCGCGAGGAAGCGGCGGCACAGGAAGCCCTGGCAGCTGCCGAGGAGGCGCATCGCCTGGCCATGCTGCGATACAAAGGCGGCTTGTCTCCCTATCTGACCGTGCTGACTGTGGAAACCCAACTGCTGGCCCAACGCCGCGCGCTCGCCAATATTCGTGCACGACGTGACGACCTGCATATCGGCCTGATCCGCGCGCTGGGCGGCGGTTTTTCCGACGATGCGCGTGCGCCGCAGCTATCGAGTGCGCAGCAGTCGCAAAAGCAATAACAACGAGATACGAAATCAGGAGAAATCATGAGCGCAGTACCCAATTCATCAAGCAACGCCCAAGCTTCCCCGCCAGCCTCGCCTGCACAGCCCGCGGGCTCGCCAAAGCGCAAGAAAATTCTGCTGACGATCGCCGCCGTGTTCGCCATTGCCGCGATCACCTATGGCAGTTACTGGGCGCTGGTATCGCGCTATTACGAGGACACGGATAACGCCTACGTGCAAGGCAATGTCGTGCAAGTCACTCCACAAGTCGCCGGCACCGTCACCAAGATCCATGCTGACGACACCAATATCGTCAAGGCCGGACAGCCGCTCATCAGCCTCGACACTGCGGATGCGGAGGTCGCACTGGCGCAGGCCGAAGCACAGCTCGCGCAGACGGTGCGGGAGGTGCGTACCCTGTTTGCAGCACAGGCACAATCGAAGGCCAATCTGTCGGTGCGCGAAGCGGAGTTGGCAAGAGCCAAAGACGACCTCAGCCGCCGCAAGGCACTGGCTGGCTCGGGAGCCGTCTCTGGAGAAGAGATCCGCCACGCCGAAAGCGCAGTCAATGCCGCGCAGGCAGCGCTTGATGCTGCCAAGGAGCAGCTCGCCTCGGGCCGCGCACTGACGGAGGGCACCAGTGTTGCCAGTCATCCGAACGTGCAACGCGCCGCCGCACGCGTGCATGAGGCCATGCTGGCACAGTCGCGCTCCACTTTGTATGCACCCGTCTCGGGCGAGATTGCCAAGCGCAGCGTGCAGGTCGGCCAGCGTATCACGCCCGGCGCGCCGTTGATGGCGATCGTGCCGCTCGACCGACTCTGGGTCGACGCCAATTTCAAGGAATCGCAATTGCGCGAGATGCACGTCGGTCAACCGGTCGCGCTGACATCGGACCTGTATGGCAGCAAGGTCAAATATGACGGCAAGCTCGTTGGTCTCGCCGCCGGTACCGGCTCCGCCTTCGCTTTGCTGCCGGCACAGAATGCAACCGGCAACTGGATCAAGGTGGTGCAGCGCGTTCCGGTACGCATTTCGATTGATCCAAAGCAGTTGGCTGAACATCCGTTGCGTATCGGACTTTCCATGCGTGCCGAGGTCGATTTGCACGATCAGCAAGGAGCTCCCGTCGGCAGCGCTACGGGAACGGCAAATGCGATGACTGCTCATGTCGCAGCCGCAGATGCGGTCGAAGCCAAGGCAAAAGCGCGCATCGACGCGATCGTCGCCGCCAATCTGAAATAAGGAACGCGGATGTCGTCGCCAACAAACTCCAGTCATTCCCCGGGCGGGCCGCCAGCGCCGCCTCCAGCAATCGCGCCGCTGACAGGCCCTGCGCTCGCGCTGCTGACCATTGCGGCGGCGCTGTCCACCTTCATGGAAATTCTTGACATTACGATTGCCAATGTCTCGATTCCGACCATCGCCGGCGCACTCGGCGTGGCACCCAGCCAGGGCACATGGATCATCAGTTCCTATTCGGTTGCCGCCGCCATCGCCGTGCCGCTGACCGGCTGGCTCGCCAGGCGCATTGGTGAAGTGAAGCTGTTCTCCATATCGGTGCTGGCATTTACGCTGATGTCGGCATTGGCGGCATTTTCGGTCAACCTGCAGATGCTGGTGGTATTCCGCCTGCTGCAAGGTCTGGTATCCGGTCCGATGGTGCCCTTGTCGCAAACGCTATTGGTTCGGAACTTCCCGCCTGAAAAACGCGGCGCGGCGATGGGCCTTTGGGCAATGACGATCATTCTGGCCCCGATTGCCGGTCCTCTTTTGGGTGGTTATATCAGCGACAATTTTCATTGGTCGTGGATTTTCCTTATCAACATCCCGATCGGACTGTTTGGCGGCATCACGATATGGACGCTGATGCGCAAGCGCGAATCGCCCGTCGTCAAAGTGCCGCTCGATACTGTCGGATTGCTGCTGCTGGTGGTCGGCGTCGGCAGCCTGCAACTGATGCTGGAGATCGGGAAAGACTATGACTGGTTTGCATCGTCGTTCATCACGTCGCTTGGCTTGATCGCCGTTGTGACCCTCACTTTTTTCATTGCCTGGGCGCTGACTGCCGATCACCCCATCGTCGAACTGCAACTGTTCGGCGACAAGAACTTCCGCTACGGCGTGATCCTGCTGTCCGTCGGCTTCATGACCTACTTCGGCTCCGTCGTGATCTTTCCCCTCTGGCTGCAAATGGTGATGGGATACACGTCCGCACAGGCAGGGCTGGCGATGGCCCCCATCGGCATTTTCATGCTGATCCTGTCTCCCATCATCGCCCGCAACATTGCACGGCTTAACCTGCGCGCGCTTGCAACGTTCGCCTTTACCGTGATGGGCGCGGTGTCGCTCTGGAATACACAAATGTCGCTCGACGTCGGCTTCTGGGACATCGTCAATCCGCGTCTGGTACAGGGAATCGGCATGTCGTGCTTCTTCCTGCCGGTACAGGCGCTGATGCTGTCCAATATCACGCCGGATCATATGGCTGGCGCAACCGGCCTGTCGAACTTTCTGCGGACACTTGGAGCGGCAATGGGAACCGCGATCAGCGTGACCATGTGGGAGCATCTCTCCATCGATCACCACGCTCGCCTGGTCGAAAACGTCTCGCGTTATTCTTCAGCCAGCTCGGAATACCTCGGCACATTGCGCGCCGGCGGTTTGTCCACAGATCAAGCGTATGCGGTTGTCGAGCGCATGATCAATGCGCAGAGTTACATGCTCGCGACCAATGAGTTCTTTCTGTATAGCGCGGTCGCGTTTTTCCTACTGACCGGACTGGTATGGCTCACCAGGCCGAAGAAGAATGTGGTTGCGAGTCTCGGGCACTAAGGCGGCACTAAGGCGCGGTTGGCGAGCCCAATAAAAAAGCCGGGAATACATCCCGGCTTTTTTTATGCTTGAACTGCAGCTCTTAAGCTTGCTCGCCCAGCACGGAAACGGTGATTTCCACGACAACGTCCGTATGCAACGCAACGGAAATGGGGTGATCGCCAACCGTCTTCAGCGGACCTTGCGGCATGCGGATCTGCGCCTTTTCAACCGGGAAGCCTTGCTTGGACACGGCTTCAGCAATATCGGCATTGGTCACGGAACCAAACAGACGGCCGTCAACGCCGGCCTTCTGTGCGATCTGTACGGTCATGCCGTTCAGCTTCTCGCCTTGGGCTTGTGCAGCCGCCAGCTTTTCACCTGCTGCTTTTTCCAGCTCGGCACGCTTTGCTTCGAATTCAGCAACCGCATTGGCGGTAGCACGACGTGCCTTGCGCTGCGGGATCAGGAAGTTACGTGCATAACCGTCCTTGACCTTCACGACTTCCCCGAGGTTGCCCAGGTTAACGACTTTTTCCAACAGAATGACTTGCATGTTTTTCTCCTATTCTTCAGTCGTCAATCAGGCGTTGTGCAGATCGGTGTACGGCAGCAACGCGAGGTAACGTGCGCGCTTGATCGCTGTGTCGACCTGACGCTGATAGTGTGCCTTGGTGCCGGTCAGACGTGCCGGCATAATCTTGCCGTTTTCCTGAACGAAGTCCTTCAGCGTGTCGA
Organism: Herbaspirillum sp. ST 5-3; assembly: GCF_004804275.1. GTDB lineage: Bacteria > Pseudomonadota > Gammaproteobacteria > Burkholderiales > Burkholderiaceae_D > Noviherbaspirillum. The sequence continues at coordinate 567,172 of NZ_STGI01000002.1, read as the reverse complement.
CGTCCTTGTAATCCACTTGCTCAACGCCGGCGGCCGTGAAGCGGCAGAATTTCTTGCGCTTGAACAGCGGGTTTTGCTGCTGGCGCTTTTGCTTGAGTTTGCTCTTGTCAAATTTTTTACCGAATGCCATGTTTGGCTCCTGTATCTAGTGATCTGGTGTATATGCCTCGAAATCCGTAACATGGAACACGAGGCTTTTGCTATTGCGGTTCTTGCGTGCCAGGAATCCGGTGAACCGGAAGGCTGCTCCCAACTCTGCCTGATTGAATCTTCCTGAAATTTCGCCTGCAGCGATGGCGGTGATTTCAAACTCAACCTGGCGCGGGACACCTGCTTCGATTTGCTCCGAACCGTGCGCCAGTCTGGCGGACACAATCGGAATGCCTGCCGGGGTATAACGCATGACGTCGCGCTCGGCAATGCTGGCTACTAACTGAAGCTGGTTCACACTCCTCGACGACTGCAATTACGCAGCAGATGCCTCTGCGCGCTGGCTCTTGGCAGCATCTTCCTTCTGCACTGCCTTCATCATCGGCGACGGCGCGGTCTCGGCCTTCTTCATCTTGACGGTGAGGTGGCGCAGGACGGCGTCATTGAATTTGAAGCCGGTTTCGAGTTCAGCCAGGGTTTCGTTGTCGCACTCAATGTTGATGCAGACATAGTGCGCTTTCGCCAGCTTCTGGATCATGTAAGCCATTTGGCGGCGGCCCCAGTCTTCGACACGGTGAACCTTGCCGTTGCGGGCGGTAACAATGCCCTTGTAGCGCTCGATCATTGCAGGCACTTGCTCGCTCTGATCCGGATGCACGATAAATACGATTTCATAATGACGCATGTAATCTCCTTGTGGTCGATAGTTACGCCCACCCCGGCGTCAAGACGAGTGTGGGAAGAGGAAAGCCCGAAATGATAACCTGAATGCAAAAAAAATTCAATGCATTCAAGCTCTTAAGCCTCATCCTTGGTGTTTTCGCGAATTTACGCACCAAATGCGCTTGCATTTCAATAAGGACTGTATAAAAATACAGGCTGTCTTTATGCACAGCGTTCACAGACGCCCGCAACCTGCCATGATCAAATTGACTGCACGCCAGGAACAGATCCTGAACCTGATCAGGGAAGCCATTGAAAATACTGGTTTCCCTCCCACTCGTGCCGAGATCGCCGCGGAGCTCGGATTTCGCTCCGCCAATGCTGCGGAAGAACACTTGCAGGCACTGGCGCGCAAGGGGGCAATCGAAATATCGCCCGGCACCTCACGCGGCATCAGGTTGCGTGAAGCGGTGGCGAATACCGGATTGGGAAAGCCGGGTTCTCGGCAGATGGCTCTCCCCCATCCATCACTGATGCAGTTGAGCCTGCCTTTGGTCGGTCGCGTTGCGGCCGGCTCACCTATCCTCGCCCAGGAACATATCGAAGCGACCTACAGCGTCGATCCGTCCCTGTTCTCGGCCAAGCCGGATTACCTGCTGAAGGTGCGCGGCCTCTCCATGCGCGACGTCGGCATTCTCGACGGCGACCTGCTTGCAGTGAAAAAGACGGACAGCGCAAAGAACGGACAGATCGTCGTCGCCCGGCTCGGTGATGACGTGACCGTCAAGCGCTACAAGAAGTCCGGCTCGGTCATTGAACTCCTGCCCGAAAATCCGGACTTTGAGCCGATTCGGGTCGATTCGACGCAAGATTTTGCCCTGGAGGGACTGGCGGTGGGGTTGTTGCGGGCGTGGGGTTGATCGCTAACCAACCATGCTGCCGTGAGGTATTGCCGTTATCAGACGCTAGTCAGTTCACAGCAACCGCAAAACACTTTCCGCCAGCAGCTTGTCATTTCAGCTTTTTCAAAATCTGCCGCGCAATCCCGCGCAAGATATTGACCTCCTCGGTTTCCAGTTGCGTTCTGGAAAACAAGCGTTTGAGGCGTGGCATCAGCTTTTTCGGATTAGCGGGATCGAGAAATTCGATCGCCACCAAGGCGTCTTCCAGGTGTGCGTACATGCCGTCGATTTGCGCAAGGCTGGCCGACTCACCCTGAAATCCTATTGGAGTCGCAGGAATGACATCACCCCCGCTCGCAAGGCGCGCCTCATAGGCCAGCAACTGAACAGCCTGTGCCAGATTCAATGACGAATAATCCGGATTCGCGGGAATATTAATCAGGACGTTGCACTTTTCGATGATGTCATTAGGCAAACCATAGCGCTCACTGCCAAACACCAGCGCTGCGTTCAAACCCTCGCTTGCAACCAGTTGGGCGGCCAGGCTTCGCGGTGTGATCACCGGCGGGGAGTATTCCCTCAGTCGGGCGCTCAAGGCCGCAGCGAAGTTGCATCCATCCAGCGCTTCGTCGATCGAACCGACGATTTTCGCCGCAGCCAGGACATCCTGCGCGCCGCTCGCGAAGGCAATGGCATCCTCATGCACAAGCGCACCCGGAAAGCGGGGATTGACCAGCACGAGTTGTGAAAATCCCATCGTCTTCATGGCACGCGCCACGGCGCCGATATTGCCAGGATGGCTCGTATCAACCAGTACGAAACGCAGGCGTTTGAAAAGAGAAGTACTGATTTGAGGCTGGTTCATTTAAAATAGCGGCATTGCGCGGTAAACGTTTGTTCAGGATTGTTCGGAATTGCTCCGGATTCTCAGCCGGGTTGCCGCATCGCTCATTAATCTTATTCAATGTGGTTCCGAACGCGGTATGCGACGGTACCGCAATTTTAACGGAACCTCCTATGCATCCCATGCTGAACACGGCGGTCAAGGCCGCGCGCCGCGCCGCTTCGATCATCAACCGCGCTTCCTTTGACATCGACCGCGTCAAAGTCACCCAAAAGAGCCACAACGATTTCGTTACCGAAGTCGATCAGGCGGCTGAGCAGGCCATCATCGAAGTCCTGAAAACCGCTTATCCCGATCATGCGATCCTGGCGGAGGAATCCGGAGCCTCATCCAACCTGCACGACGAAAACGATAACGTCTGGATCATTGATCCGATCGACGGCACCACCAACTTCATTCACGGCTTTCCCCAGTACTGCGTATCGATCGCGCTGCAGCAGCGCGGCCAGATCACCCAGGCTGTCGTGTATGATCCGACTCGCAACGACCTGTTTACCGCCACCAAGGGCGCTGGCGCCTATCTGAATGAAAAGCGCATTCGAGTCAGCCGCCGCGACAAGATGGCCGACGCGCTGATCGGCACGGGATTCCCGTTCCGCGGCACCGAAGGTCTGGACGAATACATGAAGATGTTCAAGGTCATGACAGAAAGATGTGCCGGCCTGCGTCGCCCGGGCGCTGCCGCTCTGGATCTTGCCTACGTCGCAGCTGGCCGTCTCGACGGCTTTTTTGAGAAAGGCTTGCAAACCTGGGATATGGCAGCAGGTTCGCTGCTGATCACTGAGTCCGGCGGTATTGTCGGCAATTTCTCGGGTGAGTCCGACTACCTGTACAAGGGGAACGTCATCGCAGGTACGCCGAAAATCTTCGCACAAATGGTCAACCTGCTATCGCCGTTTTCAAAATAATTCCCTCTGATTGATGTTACCGGCGCGGGCCTCGAAATGATGCGGCCCGCACGGTGGTGAGACTAGTCCTCCATCCTTCCAGATCTTCCGCCCTCCAATTTGCCCGCGACTGGCGCCCTCAAACGCGGCAGGCAGATACTTTCATAAAGTTGTCATGTCATTTACTGAACTCGGCTTGTCCGATGAAATTCTCCGCGCCGTTACCGAACAAGGTTATAGCACTCCTACCCCGATTCAATCCCAGGCGATTCCCGCCGTATTGCGCGGGGGCGATTTGCTGGCCGGTGCGCAGACCGGCACCGGAAAGACCGCTGGCTTCACGCTGCCTATCCTGCAGCGTCTTGCCAGTCACAAACGCCACACCGGCAACGGCCGCAAACCGATCCGAGCGCTGATCCTGACTCCGACACGCGAGCTTGCGGCCCAAGTCGAGGAAAGCGTTCGCGTCTATGGAAAATACCTGAAACTGAGCTCAACTGTCATCTTTGGCGGAGTGGGCATTCATCCGCAGATCAAGCTGCTGAGCCAGGGAGTCGACATCCTGGTGGCGACTCCGGGCCGATTGCTGGACCACATGCAGCAAGGCACCGTAGACCTTACGCATATCGAAATACTGGTCCTGGACGAAGCCGATCGCATGCTGGATATGGGATTCATCCGCGACATTCGCCGAGTGCTTGCAGCCCTTCCGCCGCAGCGGCAAAACCTGCTGTTCTCCGCCACCTTCTCCGACGAGATCAAGGCGCTTGCCGACGGGCTGCTGAATGCGCCGGCAATGATTGAAGTCGCACGCCGCAATTCAACCGTCGAGGTCATTGCACAGAAAGTGCATCCCGTTGACCGCAATCGCAAGCACCCGCTGCTAAGCCACCTGATCAAAGCCCATCAGTGGTCGCAAGTGCTGGTGTTTACCCGCACCAAGCATGGCGCGAACAAACTGGTGGAGCAATTGGGCAAGGACGGAATTACCGCGCTCGCAATCCATGGCAACAAGAGCCAGACGGCGAGAACCCGCGCGCTGGCAGAATTCAAGAGCGGAAGCCTGCAAGTCCTCGTTGCGACGGATATCGCGGCGCGCGGTATCGATATCGACCAATTGCCTCACGTCGTGAACTATGATCTGCCGAACGTCCCGGAAGACTATGTCCACCGGATCGGCCGCACCGGCCGCGCGGGCGCGGCGGGCGAAGCAGTATCGCTGGTCTGCGTCGATGAACACGATATGCTGAAGGGCATAGAAAAGCTCATCAAGCGCAGCATTCCGCAAGAGGTGATCTCGGGCTTCGAACCCGACCCCAACGCGCGCCCGCAGCCGATTCAACTGCGCAGCGGAAATGCCGGTGGCCGCACTCAATCCAAACAGAGCAAGCCAGCCAATGGCAATGCACGGCCGGCATCCTCGCCAAAGAGCGGAGCACCGCAAAAACCCGCAGGCAAACCGCGTTCCGGCGTGCCCTCGGGACGGCAGCGCTTCAGCGGTCGAAGCAAGGAACTCGCCTGATCTCATCGGATCGACCGGTCCAGGCCGGTCGATCCGTCTGCATGCTTTAATCCAATCGTCAATCGACCTGTGCCAACGGCCCGGGCATGCCCCTTACCCATCTGGCAAGCGCTCCTATCCGGCAGACGTACGCCCTGCAGCCCGGCATTGCCCCCACGGTTTCTGAACGACGCCGCGTGTGATATAACATGTCGGCGCAAGCGCCAATTTGGCAAGCCGCCACTCATCTCTCGTTAATTTGACGCAGTTTTTTTGAATGCGACCATTCGCGGACTAGTCATCATTCCCGTCTAGCCTGACCGAAGCGCCTTTGGACAAATGCCGTGCGATGAGAGGCAGTAATGCGCTCCTCACCGAAGATACTGCGATCGTGTTAGCCCTTCTTCTAAAAATAAAGCTCCGCCTTCAACGCCTGTTCGATGCCTCGGAAGCGCCGTCGATGCTGCCTTGGGCGGCGGCTGTCGGCTTCGTCGGCGCACTGGCAACGATCATCTTTCGTGATGCCTTGCGCGGGCTCCAATGGCTGTTTCTTGGACGAAGCGGCTCATTCGTCGAAATCGCGGAATCCATGCCCTGGCAGGCGCGCATCGTGCTGCCAATGCTGGGCGGGCTCGTTGCCGGCGGCTTCCTCGTGCTGGCGAAACGACGCAAATCCGACGGCGGGTCGGACTACATGGAATCGATCGCTCTGGGCGAAGGTCATGTGTCGTTCTCACAGACCATCCTGCGCAGTCTGTCATCCCTTTGCACCATTGCCTCCGGCGGATCGATCGGGCGCGAGGGTTCGATGGTGCAGCTTGCCGCACTGAGTGCTTCGCTGGTCGGCCGCGTCACCCATCTTGATCCTTCACGATTGCGCTTGCTGGTCGCATGCGGGGCTGCTGCCGGTATTACGGCAGCCTACAACGCGCCAATTGCCAGCGCATTTTTCATTACCGAAATCGTGTTGGGCGTGATCGCCATGGATAGCCTCGGGCCGGTGATGGTCGCGTCGGTAGTCGCCAACATCACCATGCGACGCTTTCCAGGCTATCAGCCGACCTACGAGATGCCGGTTTTTCCGCCGATCGCGAACATGGAAGTGATCCTGTTCGTCGGCCTCGGTCTGCTGGCCGGCTTCTTCGCGCCGCAATTTCTGCGTCTGCTCGATATCATCAAACGTGCATTTCAAAAAACAAAGCTGCCACTCCCGCTCCGACTTGGCGTCGGCGGACTGATTGTCGGCATTCTTTCCGTTTGGGTGCCCCAAGTGTGGGGCAACGGCTACAGCGTTGTGAACTCCTTGTTGCATGAACCCTGGGCATGGCAGGCTGTGTTGCTCGTGCTGGTATTCAAAGTGATCGCCACCGCGGCAACTGTCGGTTCGGGAGCGGTTGGCGGCATTTTCACACCGACCCTGTTCGTCGGTGCCGCATTCGGATTCCTGTTCGGCCAGGGCATGCATGAATTATGGCCACATGCCGTCTCCGCCCCGTTCACTTACGCGATGGTCGGCATGGGTGCCTTTCTCGCCGCGGCAACCAGCGCGCCACTGATGGCGATTCTCATGATTTTCGAGATGACCTTAAGCTACCAGGTCATGCTGCCGCTCATGCTGTCCTGCGTCGTCTCGTATTTCATTGCGCGCAGCATGGAAGGCACTGCCATGTATGAAATCACAACCAAGCGCGAGAAAGCCGAGAAAGCACGACTGCGCCTGCGTGAAACGCGAATGCAGGATTTCATCAAGGCGGCTGAAACCGTGCTGCCGCTTGACGCACCGCTCCATGAACTGACCCGCCTGTTTCTTCAATACCCGGTGAAATACATTTATATCGTCGATGCATCGAATCGCTATCAAGGCGTGGTCGCCCTTCAGGATCTGGCGCCGGTATTGCCCGATGCTGCTGCAGCGAGCTCACGACAAGCGCGTGATTTTCTGCGCCGCGATTTCCTGGCCGTCATCACGCCCGACATGTCCTTGAGCGAGGCCTTGCAGCGATTTCTGACACACCAGGGCGAACGCCTGCCAGTGGTGCAAGACCTGAACGATCCCGTGCTGCTTGGCGTCGTCTTCAAGACAAGCTTGCTCGACACGTATTTCCGCTTGAACAGGTGAACGCATCAGTCGAATCCTACGCTAGCGGCCGTCGCCGCAGAGTAAAATGGCTGGTTTTATTGCTCGCAGGCCACGCCGAACTTCGGCCCGCATCGAAACAATAGTGTTCTAACCATTGAGCAGATTCAGCATTGCGTTTCATGAACGACCTGGAAAAACACACACCCATGATGCAGCAGTATCTGCGCATCAAAGCCGATCATCCGGACACACTCGTGTTTTACCGGATGGGCGATTTCTACGAGCTGTTTTTCGATGACGCCGAAAAAGCCGCGCGCATGCTGGGGATTACCCTGACCCAGCGCGGCGCCTCCAACGGCTCGCCGATCAAGATGGCCGGCGTACCCTTCCACTCGGTCGAACAATACCTGGCGAAACTGATCAAGCTTGGCGAATCGGTCGCGATCTGCGAACAAATCGGCGACCCCGCTACCAGCAAGGGTCCCGTCGAAAGAAAGGTCGTGCGCGTTATCACGCCCGGTACCCTCACCGATTCCGATCTGCTTCCCGAAAAATCGGATCGGCCACTGCTGGCGCTATGTACCGTGACGCAACGCAAGACCGTGACGGCAGGATTGGCATGGCTGTCAATGGCCAGTGGCGCACTGCGCTTGATGGAATTTTCCGGTGATGCGAAGTCCTTCGAGGTCCGCCTGCGGCAGGAACTGGAGCGCGTCGCGCCAGCGGAAATCCTGCTGGCCGACGAGATCGGACTCATCACGATGCAGGGCATCGCGGGCAAATTCACTTCCGTACCGTCCTGGCATTTCGACTCGACCTCGGGCAAAAAGGCCTTGCTGGAACAGCTTGCCGTGGCAACGCTTTCGGGATTCGGCGCCGACGGGTTGACTGCCGCCGTCGGCGCGGCGGGAGCACTGCTCCGGTACGCACAGTCCACGCAAGGCAAGGGACTGCAGCATGTGCGGACGCTGACGGTCGAATCGGAAAACGAATTCATCGGCCTGGATGCCCCGACGCGCCGCAACCTCGAACTCACCGAGACGATACGCGGGCAGGATGGTTCCGCGGCCTCCCCGACGTTGTTCTCTCAGCTTGATCACTGCCGGACCGCGATGGGTTCGCGCCTGTTGCGTCATTGGCTGCACCACGCCAGACGTGATCAGGCAGTCTCCAAGTCGCGCCATGCAGCGCTCAATGCATTGATGCGCGCTGACGCATCCTCAGGTCTGTCGGCCACCTTGGCGGCTGTTCCCGATATTGAACGGATCACCACCCGCATTGCGCTGCTCTCCGCGCGCCCGCGCGACCTGGCTGGCTTGCGCAGCGGGTTGCAGCAATTGCCGTCGCTGCGAGCGTATGTGGCGATGTGCAACAAGGACGCGGATGCGCCCCTGCTGAGATCGATTCAGGATGCGCTGGCGACACCGTCGGAATGCCTCGACCTGATGGAACGCAGCATCTCCCTGGAACCGGCGGCAATGGTGCGGGACGGTGGCGTGATCGCACGCGGATTCGACGGCGAACTTGACGAACTGCGCGCACTCTCGGAAAACGCCGGCCAGTTCCTCGTCGACCTCGAAACGCGCGAGCGGGCACGCACCGGCATCTCCAACCTGCGCGTGGAATTCAACAAGGTGCATGGTTTCTATATCGAAGTCACGCACGGGCAGACGGACAAGGTCCCGGACGATTACCGCCGCCGGCAAACCCTGAAAAATGCCGAACGCTATATCACGCCCGAGCTGAAGGCCTTCGAAGACAAGGCGTTGTCGGCGCAGGAACGCGCACTGGCGCGCGAAAAATACCTGTACGAAAAACTGCTGAATGACCTTGCGCCGCATATCGGTACCTTGCAAGGCATCGCACACGCATTGGCCGAGCTGGATACGCTGGTAGCACTTGCCGATCATGCGATGCGTAACAACTGGTGCGCGCCACAGCTTGTCAGTGAACCGACCATTCAGATCGAACAGGGCCGCCATCCTGTCGTGGAAAACCAGATCGAACGCTTCATCGCCAACGATTGCGAATTGCACAGCGAGCGCAAGCTTCTCCTGATCACCGGCCCGAACATGGGCGGCAAATCGACCTACATGCGTCAGGTAGCGCTGATTACGCTGCTCGCCTATGTCGGCAGTTTTGTTCCGGCCAGCCGCGCAACAATTGGACCGATCGATCGCATCTTCACCCGCATCGGAGCGGCCGATGACCTCGCCGGCGGCCGTTCGACCTTCATGGTGGAGATGACCGAGTCGGCAGCGATTCTGAATGGCGCCACGGAGCATTCGCTCGTGCTGATGGACGAGGTTGGCCGCGGCACGTCCACCTTTGACGGATTGGCATTGGCCTGGGCGATCGCGCGTCATTTGCTCGAAACGACGCGCAGCTTCACCCTGTTCGCGACGCATTACTTCGAACTCACTCAACTGCCCGAAACGCATCCTGCGGCCGCGAACGTCCACCTTTCCGCGGTTGAGCACAAGGACAGCATCGTTTTCCTGCACGCAGTCCAGCCAGGCCCCGCCTCGCAGAGTTACGGCTTGCAGGTTGCTCAGTTGGCAGGCGTGCCGCAGCCGGTCATCAGGGCAGCGCGCAAACATCTGGCCGCGCTAGAAGCCCATTCAGTGCAGGCGACGCCTCAGTTCGACTTGTTTGCGAACAGCATTGCGGAAATCCAAGAGTCGCCCGATATACCAGAACCGGAGAACTCGATCGAGGTCACAGCAGTGATGGAAGCGCTGGCCGAAACCGATCCGGACGCGCTTTCTCCGCGTGAAGCACTGGATGTGCTGTATCGGTTGAAGAATCTGGCTGCCAAACAACAATGAGAAGAATCGTGCTGCAGTCCGTGCTGGTGTGCGCCGCCTTGGCGCAGGCTTGCGCATTCGCCGCCGAATCGGGAGAATTCAGTTTCGCGGTGATTTCACATCCGCACAAGCCATCCTCGGATGATGCCGAATTGCGCAACGCGATCGAATCAACCGACGCCGAAAACCTCGCCTTTGTCGTCGCCAATGGCATCAAGGCTGTCGATGAACCGTGCACCGACACAGTGTACGGTCAAAAAGAATCCCTCTTGCAGACGGCAAAAAACGGATTGATCGTATCGCTCGCCGCAAGCGATTGGGCCGAGTGCAAAAATGAAAACGGCAGGTCGGTGGCGAACGGGAAATTGAATCGCCTGCGCGATCTGTTCTTCAGCGACGAGTTCTCGATAGGCGAAAGCCGGATTCCGGTCATTCGCCAATCGACAACCGCGAAGTTTCGCAACTTTCCGGAAAATGCACGCTGGGAAATAGGCGGCATCATGTTTGCCACCCTTAACTTGCCTGCCAATAACAACCACTATGTATTCGATGCCGGCCGCAATGGCGAATTCGAAGATCGGCTGGTGGCCAATCGCGACTGGCTGCAACGCATCTTCATGCACGCAGCACGCGACGAGCTCAATGGAATCGTACTGTTCTGCGATGGCAATCCGCTTGCCAAACCGGGCGTGTCAGGGCGCAAGCGTGACGGATTCGCAGAGATGAGGCGCCAGATCAGTAGCCTCGCGGCGCAGTTTACGGGGAAAGTCCTTATCATTCACGGCGCGGCTGCTGCCCCCTCCCCTTCGAGGCGCATCAACTGGCAGGGCAAGCTCGGCGAACTGGCCACAGGGCCGGGCTGGGTCAAACTCTCCGTCAACCAATCCGACCCTTCACTGTTCTCCGTTGCTGTCGAGCCCGCACAGGCAAGGAACAATCATCACTGAGACCGGCGCGAAGAATGCGTACCGCAACTCCGGAGCGACGAATGATTGCGGGACAAGGCACCCGAAATCCGGCGCCTGCCGGAGCAGAAACCCGCAGCGCTAGTATGTAGTATTCACTCAGGCTTTGTAATACCTGCACTGCGGGCAAAACGAGAGGTCTTTGTTCTTATTGCAGCGGATAACTGCGGAACTGATCGCCCTCATCGCCTTCGTCATCCTCAACGTCGCCGTGGTGATGACCATGTTCGCCGTGCACATGCTGATGTGCGATTTCTTCGTCGGAGGCCGTGCGCACCTCTGCGACATTCAGGGTAAAGCGCAGCGCCATGCCGGCCAGAGGGTGATTTCCATCCAGGACAACCTTGTCGTCCGCGATATCCGTCACCGTGAAAATAAGCGGCTCGTCGCCATCCTCTCCGCCATCCGGCGTGCCCTCGAACTGCATACCGACTTCAATCGGCTCCGGTAGTCGATTGCGCGGCTCGATCTTGATCAGGCTCGGGTCGTATTCACCGAACGCATCATCAGGCTCGACCTGGATGGTGGTTTCATAACCGGCATCCTTCCCTTCCAGAGCCTCTTCGATCTTCGGCAAGGTATTCTCGTAACCGCCGTGCAGATAGACCATCGGCTCTCTGCTTTCCTCAATCAGATTGCCCTGCGCATCCGACAATTTATAGTGCACTGTCACTACCGTATTCTTGGCAATCTTCATGGCCAAACCTTTCAAAAAGATGTTCACGCGATTATACCCGGCAGCACAAGCCCTTGGCCTCTCAGCAATAGGCATGCCTATATAATCTGGGCCTATGAAAAATACCTCACTTCTCGGCGGCCTCTCGCCACAACAGTTCCTGCGTGACTACTGGCACAAGAAGCCACTGTTGATTCGCCAGGCTTTCCCGGGCTTCACACCGATCATGACGCGGGAAGAACTTTGTGAACTTGCGGCACGTGACGACGTGGAATCGCGCCTGATTTCTCACTTCGGCGCACACTGGGCAATGCGCAAGGGACCGTTCGACACACTTCCTTCATTCAGGAAAAAACCTTGGACCATGCTGGTTCAAGGTGTCAATTTGCATAACGACGCGGCAGATGCGCTAATGCAGCAATTCCGTTTCATTCCAGATGCGAGGCTCGATGACGTGATGATCAGCTACGCCACCGATACTGGCGGCGTGGGTCCGCATTTCGACTCCTACGATGTTTTCCTGCTGCAGGCACATGGGCAACGACGCTGGCGCATCGGCGCACAAAAGGATCTGTCTCTCGTGGAGGGTATGCCGCTGAAAATCCTGAAGAATTTTCAGGCCGAGCAGGAGTTCGTGCTGGAACCGGGCGACATGCTTTATTTGCCGCCCCACTATGCGCATGACGGGATTGCCGTCGGCGAATGCATGACCTATTCGGTCGGCTTTCGTGCCCCCGCTTATCAAGAGCTTGGCGAGGCCTTTCTGCAATTCATGGCCGATTCAATTGAACTGCCAGGCCGCTATGCCGACCCCGATTTGGCACCAAGCAAACACCCTGCGGAAATCAGCAACGTGATGCTGCACCGTGTCGCAGAAGAAATCGCCAAGATCCGTTTCCACAAGAGCGACATCGCCATCTTTCTCGGAGAGTATCTGTCGGAACCGAAACCAAATGTCTTTTTCGAGTCACCGACGCGACCGCTCTCTTTGCACCGCTTCGCGCAAGCCGCTTCCAAGCAAGGCGTTTGCCTGTCCCGAAAGACAAGAATGTTATATCGAGGCAAGTACGTATTTATCAACGGTGAGTCATTCACAGTTCGTCGTGAAGACAAGATAGTGCTCGCATCGCTCGCGAACGCGCGCAAGCTCAGCAATACCGAAGTGGCAGGAGTGTCGCAAGACGTGCTGGAAGCCCTTCATACCTGGTACGAGGACGGATGGATCGAGCTCGGACAAAATAATAATTAAGCATGTTGTCCGCTTACAAAGCGCTTACTAAAAAGAAAAAGCGATATGTCTTGTTGTAAAAAAACCCGTTATAATTGTGAGTTAGGAAGTTTTCAATGTGTGGCGATGCAGCATTTAATGCGTAAAGCCTGCGAAAACCCCTATCGAGCGATAATTACCGGTAATTATTCATCGCATGATTTGATTTTTGATAATAATCTTTGAAGGAAATAATCCATGAAAAAGACTCTGCTGATCGCTTCCCTGTTGGCTGTTGCTCTGGCTGCTTGCGGCAAGAAAGAAGAAGCTGCTGCTCCGGCACCGGCTCCTGCTGCTGAAGCTCCTGCTGCTGCTCCGGCTGCTGCCGCTCCGGCCGCTTCCGCTGAAGCCGCTCCGGCTGCTGCTGCTCCGGCTGCTTCCGCTGACGCTGCTGCTCCGGCTGCTTCCGCTCCGGCTGCTGCTGCCAGCGCATCTGCTTCCAAGTAATCTTCGATTGCTTGTGCAAAAGCCGACCCTCGGGTCGGCTTTTTTTCGTTTCAACGGGCCGGTCGGCGAGCGAAAGCGATCACATATTTAAATCGATCCAGTCAAATCCCTCTTCCTGACAAGCGATCCTTACTTGCGCTGCATCGACTACGCTGCATAAGGCCGCGCGCGCCAGCTCCGGTGTATTGTTTTGCTGGCTCAAATGGGCGCCGACAACCATCTTCAAGCGGGTTCTGTCGATGGCAGCAAGAATTTCAGCGCTGGTATCGTTCGACAAATGCCCGAACGCACCGCCGATTCGCTGCCTGAGCGATGGCGGATAAGCCGAATTCGCCAGCATCTGGCGATCATGATTACATTCCAGCATCAGAGCATCGCATTTGCCGAGTGCGTCGACCAGATGCGGCGTGGACTGCCCGGCATCAGTCAACACACCGAGCTTGTAACGGCCGTCGCTGGCAACGTACTGTATTGGTTCCCGTGCATCATGCGGAACAGTGTAGGGGATCAGTTCAAGGTCGCCGATGGACAGGCGTTCGCTGTCGCGGCAAAAATGCAAATCAACACCCTCACATGCCTTTTGCACCGCCTGATAGGTGCCGAAGCTGAGCCACACGGGCAACCGATGGCGGCGAGCAAATTTGAATACACCGCCGACATGATCCTGGTGTTCATGCGTGACGACAATCCCGGAGAGATCGGCCGGCTGCATGTCCAACTTCTGCAAACGGCGCTCCGTTTCCCTGATGGCAAACCCGCAATCCAGCATGACTGTCGTGCGGGTTAGTCCCGATGCGGCGGAGATCAGCAGCGCATTTCCCTCGCTGCCGCTTCCTAGACTTGCAAATTTCAATCGTCTTCAGTTATTTGAGTTGCTCGTTCAGCAAAGAGAGAATCTTGTCAGCGGTTTGCGACGAGTCTTCACGACCTTCGCTATCGAGGACAGCGACTTGACTGACCGCACCAGTCCCCTTGACCGATACACGGTAGCGCAGAGCGGACTTCGCCTTGTCGTCACTACCGAATGTGAACAGCCGCGAGAAGAATCCCTTTTCGGATGCCTTCGCCTTGTCTTTCTCAGGGTCGACATAGCGCACGTAGTAGACGCCCTGGGCGCGGTCACGGTCTTCCACCGTGAATCCGACACGGTCCAGCGCCAGGCCGACTCGACGCCATGCGCGGTCGAAGCCTTCATCCACTTCGACGTATTCGCCCTTGTTACCTTTGACCAGCTTGGCGCGCAGTGGTTGCACACCGGCATTGACGACAGTTTCCTTGGCCCTCACGCTTTCCACGCCGAGGCGTGCCATCAGCTTCGACAGGAATTCAGCTTCGAGTTCCGGGTCGGAAGGACGCGGCGTCCACATGGTGCTGTCTTTTTGCTGACCGACCAGGACTTCCTGCATGCCGCGGTGGCTGATATAAATTTCGGTCCCGCCGTTGGCCGTGCGTTCAAGCCGCGTACGGAACTTGTCACGCTCGCCGGTCGAGTACATCGAGTCGAGCGCTTTGCCCAGCGCGTTACGAATGAAATCCTGCGGAATTTTGGCGCGATTTTCGGCCCAGTCGGTTTCCATCACGCCGGTCTGCGGCGATTCCATGGTCAGGAGAAAGCCGGAATCCTGCCAGAAATCCTTGATCTGCGGCCACAGCACTTCAGGACTCTGCTTGACCACGAGCCAACGCTGGTTGCCGGCGCGCTCGATGTGCACGTCGGCGTTCGCGTTGGGAGCAACAACTGCGGTAGAAGTCGGCTTGACGCCCTGCTGCAGGTTGTAGCCGGACGCGGTCGCAGTGCCCCGGACTTCCGGAATCGCATAACGGTTCTCGCGCTGCAACTGGGTCAAATCGGGAGGCACTTCCAGGGAAGGCGCTTTCCCTGCACTCTTGTAATCCACGCGATCCGGTTCCAGCACCGAGTCTATCGAGCCGCAGCCGGCGAGACCGGCCAGCGCCAGTGCATAAATAAGTCCACGTTGAGCCAAGTGTGCGTTCTTGCGAATAGTCATGTCGATGCTGAATGAGATGGGTTCTGTTTATCTACCGGACCAGGAGCGGCGCTTATTGTAATACACCGGACTCGCGCAACGCGGCGCGTACGGTCTCGTGGAAATCCGCGCCGAGCGACACCAGCGGCAAACGAATCCCCGACGGGATCAGACCCATTTCGGCCATGGCCCACTTCACGGGCACCGGATTCGGTTCGACGAAGAGCTTGTTATGCAAAGGCAGCAGTTTGTTGTTGATGGCAACCGCTTCGGCGACCTTGCCGCTCATTGCGGCGACACACAGTTCATGCATGCCGCGCGGCGCAACATTGGCAGTCACGGAGATGTTCCCCTTCGCGCCACAGAACATCAGCGCCATCGCGGTCGGATCGTCGCCCGAGAAAACCGAGAAGGATTTCGGCGCGAGGCGGATCAGATCGCTGCCGCGCGCGATGTTGCCGGTTGCGTCCTTGACGCCAATGATGCCACGCACCTGCGCCAGTCGCAGGATGGTTTCGTTCGACATGTCGGCGACAGTGCGGCCGGGGACATTGTAAAGAATCGCTGGCAGATCGACTGCTTCAGCGATCTTCTTGAAGTGCTGATACATGCCTTCCTGCGTCGGACGATTGTAGTAAGGCACCACCAGGAGCGAGGCATCAGCGCCGACGTTCTTCGCATACTGCGTCAGTTCGATCGCTTCTGTGGTCGAATTCCCGCCCGTGCCAGCAATGATGGGAATGCGCTTCGCGGTATGCTCGACGGCGACCTTGATCAACTCGCAGTGCTCTTCCACGGAGACCGTAGGCGACTCACCGGTCGTTCCGACGATGACGATGCCGTCGGTGCCTTCGGCGATGTGCCAGTCGATCAGTTTGCGCAAACCAGGCAAGTCGAGACTGCCGTCTGCGTGCATGGGGGTGACGATTGCGACAATGCTGCCCTGAATCATGATGTTATTCGGTAAAGGGTAAAACGATGATTGTAGCGGATAGGCTGCTCCCGTGGGGCAATCATGCCTTTCAATTCAGGCGCAAACGCTCCGGGGCGACGGCCGATTCCGCCCGTATGGCGCATATCCGCTGAACCATCGCCGGCCTCGGATTTTCGAGGTAACCGTCTTCAAAGGCCAGGACGCGCAAGGCGCAGCGCTGCTCCGCGGCGACAAACTTGAGCAGTTCACCCGGTTGCAGGAGGAACGAGGGATTGGAAGGCTTGCCAAAATGCTCATTCCCTTGCGCGAAGGTTTCGTAGATGAGCATTCCACCCGGCCTCAGACTGCGGAAAATATGCGGAAAGAGAGGGCGATGGAGGTAGTTGGTGACTACAATGCCGGCGAAACGCTCCTCGGCAAACGGCCACGCAAAACCCGCGTCTTCAAGGTCGAGCTGCTGTGTCGTGACGTTCAGACCCGCGGTGTGCTTGAGGGCGACCGGGTCACGATCAACGGCCAGCAGCGCATGCCCCAAGCCGGTCAGCAGACGTGTATGCCGCCCGCCCCCGCAGGCCAGATCGAGCACGTCGCCATCCAGGATCAGCGGAGCAAAGCGCGTGACCCACGCCGAGGGCTGATCCAGCAAGTTGTGCGGTGACGATGGAATTTGCAATTGGCGCCTGCTTCCTTGATCAGCTGTAGTTGAGGCCCATCGCCTCGCGCACGTCGCGCATGGTTTCCTGCGCCAGCTTACGCGCCTTGTCGCAGCCGTCGGCGACGATAGCGCGCACCAGGGACGGATCGTCGAGGTACTTCTGCGCACGCTCGCGCATGGGTTCCTGTTCCTTGAGGATTGCATCGACAACCGGTTGCTTGCATTCGAGGCAACCGATGCCGGCCGATTTGCAGCCCTTCACGACCCAGTCTTTCGTCTCGTCGTCGGAGTAGACCTGATGCAGCTGCCAGACCGGGCACTTCTCCGGATCGCCCGGATCGGTGCGACGTACGCGTGCGGGATCGGTAGGCATGGTGCGGATCTTCTTGGTGACCGATTCCTTGTCTTCGCGCAGCGTGATGGCATTGCCATAGCTCTTCGACATTTTCTGACCATCCAGGCCGGGCAGCCGCGACGCTTCC
Organism: Herbaspirillum sp. ST 5-3; assembly: GCF_004804275.1. Lineage (GTDB taxonomy): Bacteria > Pseudomonadota > Gammaproteobacteria > Burkholderiales > Burkholderiaceae_D > Noviherbaspirillum. The sequence continues at coordinate 549,864 of NZ_STGI01000002.1, read as the reverse complement.
GTCAGGCGCGCCTGCGGTTCGACCAGGATCAGCTTGCGACTGCCTTCCAGGTAGCCGAACAGGCGCTCGCGATCGATCATCGACAGGTTCTGCGCTTCGTCGAGCATGGCCTTGGCTTGCGCCAGAGCGTCCGCTTTGCCTTGCTGCTGAAACTCGGTGCGCAACTCCGTATAGATCCGTGCGCGCTTGCTGCCGAGCTTCTTGACCGCTTCCTGCGCCTTTTCCTCGAAACCCTTTTCCTTGCCGTACAGGTGGTTAAAGCGACGTGCCAGTTCGCGCATCATTTCGATGTGCGGGATCTGGTCTTCGCCGACGGGAACCAGACTCGCGCGATAAATCAGCACGTCAGCCGCCTGCAGCAGGGGATAACCGAGGAAGCCGTAGGTGGCGAGATCGCGGTCGGCGAGTTTCTCCTGCTGATCCTTGTAGGTCGGCACGCGTTCCAGCCAGCCGAGCGGCGTCGCCATCGACAGCAGCAGATGCAGTTCCGCATGTTCCGGCACGCGCGACTGGATGAACAGTGTTGCCTGCGCCGGGTCGATGCCGGCGGCGAGCCAGTCGACCACCATGTCCCAAACACTCGTTTCAATAATGCTGGGGTCGTCGTAATGCGTGGTCAACGCGTGCCAGTCGGCGACAAAGAACAGGCAAGGCAATTCGGATTGCATCTTGATCCAGTTCTTGAGGGCGCCGTGATAATGGCCAAGGTGCATCGCACCAGTCGGACGCATGCCGGAAACAACACGATCGGGGTACATAGTGGTTCAGCTCAGAAAAATGGTCAGTGGGGAAAGAATCAGTTTTAGCGCTGCGTGGGCAATGGTCATGACAGGCACCATCCAGAAATACAACACCTTCAGCATGACCAGTGCCATCACAATGAAAAAGCCGTAGGGCTCGATCTGCGCGAATTTGTAGGCATAGCGATGCGGCAATATGCTGGTCAGCACGCGACCACCGTCAAGCGGCGGGATCGGGAACAGGTTAAACGCCAGCATGACCAGATTGCTCAACACGCCCGCCTGGGCCATGCGACTGAAGAATTCCTCTTCGACACCGGCGACCGCAAGAACGATCGCAAATATCATCCATATCAAGGCCATGACAAAATTGGATGCGGGTCCCGCCAGCGCAACCCACGCCATATCGCGCTTGGGCTTGCGCAAGTTGCCGTAATCGATGGGAACCGGCTTGGCATAGCCGAACAGAAAGGCCCCGGACGTGGCGATGTACAACAAGATCGGAATGACAATCGTGCCGAAGGGGTCAATATGCTTGAGCGGGTTCAGGCTCATGCGCCCTTGCAGGTAAGCGGTCGAGTCGCCGAAATAGCGTGCCGCGTAGGCGTGAGCGGCTTCGTGCAGCGTAATCGCAAAGAGCACTGGCAGTGCGTACACTGCCATCGTTTGAATAAGGTCATCCATGGGGTGAGATTCTAACAGAGGGCCACCACGGCCAAGGGTGCGACCGGGAAAAGCCTGAAACATGCTTCTTTTGCCATGGCGGGCGGGCCGATCCGGACAAGTTGGGCCACACACCTAAAGTGCCGGGGGCGACTGGCACGGAAAACTACAGCCCGAATGGAGCCGGATCACCGCTTCCTTGCCGCAGCAGGACCGGCTCGTCCGCCGTAAGATCGATCACGGTGGTGGGCACCAGGCTGCAGGCACCGCCATCAATCACCAGTTCAACCTGGCGCGCAAGTTGATCACGCACTTCCTCCGGATCGGTCAGAGGCTCGTTTTCGCCCGGCAGGATCAGCGTCGTACCCAGTAGCGGCTGGCCGAGATCTTCCAGCAAGGCCTGGACTATCTGGTTCTCCGGAACCCGCAGGCCGATGGTCTTGCGTGATGGATGGCTCAGGCGGCGCGGTACTTCCTTGGTGGCCTCAAGGATGAATGTGTACGGGCCGGGAGTTGCGGTCTTGAGCAGGCGGTATTGGCGGTTGTCGACGCGCGCGTACTGCGCAATCTCGCTCAGATCGCGGCACAACAGCGTCAGGTGATGCTTGTCGTCGATGCCGCGGATACGCCGGATACGTTCGACCGCGGCCTTGTCGTCCAGGTGGCAAACAAGGGCATAGCAGGAATCGGTCGGCACGGCGACGATGCCCCCGCTGTGAATGATTTGCGCCGCCTGCTTGATAAGCCGCAGTTGCGGATTGTCGGGATGAATTTGAAAAAATTGGCTCATAAAAGAACGGCGGAAGTCCGCGGACGTCCGCCGTTACGGTTCTTTTTGTTAATCAGCGCGTGCCACGCAATGCGGCGATCCGCTCCTCGATCGGCGGATGGGTCGCGAACAGGGCTCCAAACCCTGATCCGCCGCCGTTAATACCGAACGACTTGAAGGCCTCCGGCATGTGCTCCGGCGGTTCCAATCCACCCAGGCGAGCCAATGCCTTCACCATGGGTTGGGGAGTGCCGAGCAATTTCGCCGAACCGGCATCCGCGCGAAATTCCCTGTAGCGCGAAAACCAGGCAACGATGATCGAGGCCAGGATGCCGAACACGATCTCACAAACGAATACAGTGACGACATAACCAATGCCGGGTCCGCGATCGTCGTTGTTGCGGAACACCGCCTTGTCGATCATGTAGCCGACGACGCGCGCAAGGAAGACTACAAAGGTATTGACCACGCCTTGAATCAAGGTCAGCGTCACCATGTCGCCATTGGCGACGTGGGCGATCTCATGGCCCAGGACGGCTTCCACCTCATCTCTCGTCATGCCTTCCAGCAAGCCGGTCGACACGGCAACCAGCGCGGAATTCTTGAACGCGCCGGTAGCAAAGGCATTCGGCTCGCCTTCGTAGACGGCGACTTCCGGCATGGCGATACCGGCACGCTCGGCCAGTTTTTTGACGGTATCAACCAGCCATAATTCTGTTGACGATGATGGTGCGTCGATGACGTGCGCGCCGGTTGACCATTTCGCCATCTGCTTGCTCATCAGCAGCGAAATGAATGCGCCGGTGAAACCGACCACCAGCGAATACACCATCAGGTTACCGAGGTTCAACCCGTTCGCCGTGAGATAACGGTTTACGCCCAGCAAGGAAAGTACAACCGACATGACGAGCATGACGGCAAGATTGGTGGCAAGAAAAAGTATGATTCGCTTCATTCAAGGATCTCCTGGTTCAAGCGATGCATAGATTGGGTTGTTTGCTAGAAATTCAAGATGTCATGATGCCAGCCGCACAAGCAGAGCATTAGCAACCGCTCCGGCCTTACAGGCGCCAGTCATGCCAGACCGGCACGACGGAGGCAGGCAAGGGCGGCAGCGCCCCGAGTTCGGTATGCGATTCGCCAGGCCCGTGGAAATCCGATCCCCGCGACGCAAGCAAGTTGTAGTTCTTTGCAACTGTGGCAAAGCGTGCGTATTCTTGTTCCGTGTGGCTGCCAGTCACCACTTCGACGCCGACGCCGCCATGGCGCTTGAATTCCGACAAAAACACGTCCAGTTCCAGATCGTCGAAGTCGTAGCGACCGGGATGGGCAACCACGGCGATGCCGCCGGCCCCGCGAATCCAGTCCACCGCGTTCTTCAGCGTGGCCCAGCGATGTGGGACAAAGCCCGGCTTGCCTTCGATCAGATAGTTGCTGAAGACTTCGCTGACGTCCTTGCAGACGCCAAGTTCGACAATGTAGCGTGCGAAATGCGTGCGGGAGATCAGGTCGGGGTTGCCGACGTGTTTGAGCGCACCTTCAAATGCATTCGGAATTCCGGCTTCGGCAAGCTGGGCCGCCATTTCACGAGCGCGCCGCTCGCGTCCTGAACGCGTGTTCTTCAAACCCTCGGCCAGATCCTGATTTTTTTCATCGAATCTCAGGCCGACGATATGCACCGTGCGCGCAGCCCAGGTGACCGAGATCTCGACACCCGTGACGTAATGCATGCCAAGCGCGTTTGCCGCCTCGCGTGCTTCCGGAATGCCATCGATTTCGTCATGATCGGTCAGCGCCCAGACGTCGACACCGCCGGCCTTGGCGCGAGCGGCAACATCCGATGGCGCGAGCGCACCGTCGGAAACCCTGGAATGACAATGAAGATCGACGTTCAGCATGAAGAAAGAGTCCAAAGGCGGCAATGAAACATCGATCATTGTACGCCGACCAGCCCTTCCCTGCCGCACGCCTCCAGCAGAAGCAGTGCCGTCTCTTGCGCTGTCAGTCCAGAAATTGCTCGATCAAGGTCGCCAGCGCCTCCGGCTGGTCATGATGCAGCATATGTCCGGCATCATTGATCATCGCCGTAGTGACATTCGGAATGAACTTGATCCGGCGATCAATCTCGACACGCGCCTTTTCCTTTGGCCCCATCCAGCGCCACGCTTCGGTGTCGTCCGCTTCGACCCACAAAACCGGTGCCGTGATCGCCTGCCAGCAGGCCAGCACTTCATCCACGCGATACAGAATCGGACTGCTGAGCTTGTGGGCGGGATCGCCCAGGATTTCCCATTCGCCGCGCGCATTCTGCGCCGACCAATGACCGGCCAGGAAAGCGGCACGCTCATCGGTCAGGCGCGGATTGGTTTTTTGCAGTCGTGCGGCAACCTCGGCCTGGGTCGAATACGCGCGCATGCCGGGCGGATTGCGCAACTCGTCCAGCCATTTTGCGTACCGTTTGGGAGCTTGCTCCGGATGCGTGGACGGCAAGCCGAATCCCTCCAGGTTGATCAGCTTCCTGATGCGTTCGGGACGCACGCCGGAATAGATGCACACCACATTGCCGCCCATGCTGTGCCCGAGCAAATCGACCGGGGCATCCGGGGAATAGTGGTTGAGAATCGCATCCAGATCGCCGAGATAATCCGCGAACCAGTAGGAATCCACACCCGGATTCTTGGTCAGACCAAAACCGCGCCAATCCGGGGCAATGACGTGCCAGTCACGCTTCAGGCAGTCGACCACGAACTGGAAGGAAGCGGACACATCCATCCAGCCGTGCACCATGAACAACTTGGGCGCATCTTCATTGCCCCAGTGACGCACATGGTACTGGAGCCCGCGGACAGGGATGAATTCGGAACGAGAAAATTTCATGTCTGGTAAGCCGGGTCAAAGGAGGTTTTCGAATAAATCGGCATAATAGGCAGCTTCAGAAGCGACAGATTTATAGCACGACCGTTCGATAATTATACTGGAGAGGCCATGACTTCTGCTGAACGCACTTCCCAGCCGGATGACTACGATGTTCTTTACAACGAGTTCCGCTGGAGTGTTCCCACTGAACTGAATATCGCTGAAGTTTGTTGCGCGCGCTGGGCGACAGACCCGGCACGTATCGCAATCTATCACGAGGATGAGTCGGGAGAGACCTCTACCCTGACCTACGCGGCGCTGCATGAGCAGGCAAACCGGCTGGCCAATGTGCTGCGAGCACTCGGCGTGAAAAAAGACGATCGCGTGGCCATCGTGCTCCCGCAGCGTCCCGAAACCGCGATTATCCATATGGCATGCTACCGTCTTGGCGCAATCGCCATGCCGCTGTCCATCCTGTTCGGCCCTGAAGCCTTGGAATACCGCCTGCAAAATAGCGAAGCGGGTGTCGCCATCGTGGACCAGACCGGCCACCAGAACCTGCAGGAAATCCGCGCCAGCTGCCCGGCATTGCAGCACGTCGTCGCGATTGATTGCGAGGCAGTGGATGCGCTGGACTGGCACAATGAACTCGCACGTGCCAGCACCATTTTCGACCCGGTGCGCACGCTTGCCACCGACCCTGCCGTCCTCATTTATACCAGCGGCACCACCGGCGCGCCGAAAGGCGCCTTGATCCCGCAATCGGCCATCATCGGCAACCTGACCGGTTTTGTCGCCTCGCAAAACTGGTTCCCGCAGGATGGCGACGTGTTCTGGTCGCCCGCCGACTGGGCCTGGACCGGCGGATTATGGGACGCCCTGCTGCCGACGCTGTACTTCGGCAAGCCGATCGTCGGCTTTCGTGGACGCTTCTCGCCGGACACCGCGTTCTATCTCCTTGAGAAATACGGCGTGACGAATACCTTCCTGTTTCCGACCGCGCTGAAAATGATGATGAAAGCCTGCCCGGCGCCGCGCGAAAAGTATGCGCTCCGGCTGCGCGCGATCATGAGTGCGGGCGAGGCGGTTGGCGATACGGTATTCAACTGGTGCCAGTCGGCGCTTGGCGTCACACCCAATGAAATGTTCGGACAGACGGAGATGAACTACATCGTCGGCAACAGTGCGCAACGCTGGCCGGCGAAGCCTGGCAGCATGGGTCGCCCCTATCCCGGCCATCGCGTGGCGGTCATCGACGATGAAGGCATGCCCGTCAAAGCCGGCGAGACCGGCGAAGTCGCCCTCAACCGTATCGACATCCACGGCGATCCCGATCCGATCTTTTTCATCGAATACTGGAAAAACCCGGAAGCCACGCGCTGCAAGTACAGCGGCGACTGGTGCCGCACCGGCGACCTGGCATCTGTCGACGAGGATGGCTATCTCTGGTATCAGGGCCGTGCCGACGACATGTTCAAGGCTGCCGGCTATCGCATCGGCCCGTCCGAGATTGAAAACTGCCTGGTCAAGCACCCTGCCGTCGCCAATGTCGCCGTCGTGCCCAAGCCGGATCCTGAACGCGGCAACATCGTCAAGGCCTTCGTCGTGCTCACGCCGGACGTCGAGCGCAGCAAGGAAGCCGACGAGAAACTGATCGCCGAGCTGCAAACGCATGTGCGCGGCAAGCTCGCGCCTTACGAATATCCGAAGGAAATCGAGTTCATCTCCGAATTGCCGATGACAACCACCGGAAAGGTCCAGCGACGTATTCTGCGACTGAAGGAGCAAGAACGGTCGGCAAGCGGGCAGTAAGTTTCCTTAGCCGAACAGGCGTGCCAACCTGAACGATGAGCGCACGCCGAGTTGCTGAAAGTTCTGCTCCAGCCACTCTCCGGCGCGCACCCGGCCTTCGTCATGCAGACCATTGATGAAAGCCGGATGCGCGTTGAGCTTGCTGTGGCGCCCCAACTGGCTCATCAGCTCCCGGGATTCGATCCTGTGCATGTTGAGCTGACGCAGCCTGCGCTCCAACCGGCCGAATGAAAACCAGCTGCGCCGGGCCTCGCGCTGCGCGAGCATCAGTCCCTGCAGCTCTGTAAAAAAGGTCGAGCTGAAGCCCATTTCCGTGAGTCTGTGCCAGATGTCGTCGGCCGTGATCGGCGTCCGGCTGTGCGGCTGCGGGTGCAGCAATACCACCATGATGTCGCGCGACGTGCACTTGTGCACCAGCGGGAACAGCGGCGGGTTTGCAGTCAGGCCGCCATCCCAATAAGCCTCGCCATCGATTTCCACTGCCCTGTGCAGCAGGGGCAGGCACGCCGACGCCAGCAACACGTCGAGCGTCAGCTGCTTGTTGCGAAACAGTTTCAGGGTGCCGGTACTGACCTGCGTGGTTGCAATGAAGAGCCGCGTCCTGCATTCCGCGCGCAGTCGTTCGAAATCGATCTGTCTGGTGAGAATGTCGCGTAGCGGGTTGATGTCGAAAGGGTTGAGCTGGTACGGCGAAAAAAACCGCAGCAAGGGCATGAGCGCCTTGTAGGCAGCGGGAATATCGGATTGCGCCGCGAGCTTGGCCGGCGCGGCGATGCTTTCCGTGCTGGTGCTGAAAGGCGCGCTTCTGGCGACACTTCCCCAGAATTCCTTCAACGCCTGCCGGGCACCGTCCCGCCCGCCCGTGGTGAGCCCATGTGCAAGAACGACGGCATTCATCGCACCGGCGCTCGCCCCGCTGATTCCCTCGATTTCGATGCGCTCGTCTTCCAGCAGGCGATCAAGTACACCCCACGTGAATGCGCCGTGCGATCCGCCGCCCTGCAGCGCCAATGTAATGCGTTTTCTCTCCATGGCATCTCTTTCGAAATCAGGCGTGAAGACGCGACCGGCACATCCGTGCCGGGACGCGAATCCGAGTGTTATTGGGAGACGTTACCGCAGTGGGCAACGCTGCGCTGTCCCGACTTGCTTTAGCCGGTGGCGGCAAGTTTCGCTGGAGCGACGGAACAGAAGATTATTCTTTCTTCTGCTTGTCCTGTCCGCCCTCTGCCTTCTGCATGTCCTGCGCTTCGTCTTGCAGTTTCTGTCCGAGTTGCTGCATGGCTTGTCCGGCTTTCTCGGTTGCCTTGTTTAGCTCAGTTCCGGCGCGAGCAGCGGCTTGATCGATTTGCTGGCCGGCTTTCTCGGCCGGTCCTTTTTCCTCGGCAACCTCTTTTTTCTGACACGCGGATAGACTGAGCATCAGCACCCCGATTGCCATCAAGGTCGCGGCGGATTTCGCTGAGTTCTTCATTTGTGTAACTCCTTCCCTATACAAGGTCACGACCTCTTGACCGCATCAGAACGGGACGTTTCCGAAATCCTTATGGGAAACGACTCCCTCAATCAATGCCAAGAGACAAATGCGACATCAATAAAGACCAGTGCCGAAGACTGAAGGTTCCAAAGCCATTACGTGTTGGAAATTTCGTAATGGCATGCGGCGATCATTCGCGCTCTGGATATCATGAACCTAACAGGATCAGTTCCGCGTCGCTGAAGCCAGCGGCCTTCCGCGCCTCCAGGTTGAATGGCCCGCGCAATGCCGGCGCGCGGTATTGCTCTGCAAGTACGGCATAGCTTGCAATCGGGTCGAGCCCGCGCGAAGCGCATAGCCAGCCAAACCAGCGATTGCCAATGGCGACGTGGCCGATTTCATCGCGCAGGATGATGTCGAGAATTTCGGCTGCGGCAAGATCGCCGGCCTGCGCCAGCTTCGCCCGGACCGGCGGCGAGGCGTCAAGTCCGCGCGCTTCCATGGTGCGAGGAACCAGTGCGATACGCGCCAGCACATCGCCACTGGTTTTTTCGGCCATGTCCCACAAGCTGTTATGCGCCGGGAAATCTCCGTAGGCGTAGCCCAGAACCCGCAAGTGATCCGCCAACAGGGAGAAATGCACCGCCTCTTCTGCGGCAACCTTCAACCAGTCAGCATAATAGTCGTCCGGCATGCCTTCGAATCGCCAGATGGCATCGAGCGCCAGATTGATCGCGTTGAACTCGATATGCGCCAGCGCATGAACCATCGCCGCCCGGCCCTCGAGCGTGCGCATGGAGCGATGCTTGACCGACAAGGGCGAGACAAGCTCCGGGCGGGCAGGACGCCCCGGTACGGGATGCTGCGGGATCAGAGTGCGGCTTGCATCAAGACGCACGGCGCCGCTGTGCCATTCTTCCAGCAAGGTTTGGACGCCCTGTGCCTTGCGTGTCGGGTCGGCCACGCAGAGCCAGTGCAAGGCAGTGCCGCGCAACTCTGTCATTTGGGCAAGGGAATTCGGATCTGAAGATGGGTTCATGCCGGCGGCGGTAAAATGGCGGTTTCGACCACGAACAGATTATTTTACGGAAATCCATGGCCATCTACCAATTAGGCGAACAGGTCCCCGAAGTCGATGCCTCCGCTTATGTAAGCGATTCGGCGAACGTTATCGGCAAGGTACGAATCGAAGCAAATGCGAGCGTCTGGTTCAACGTGACGATCCGCGGCGACAATGAGTTGATCACTGTGGGGGAAAACAGCAACGTCCAGGAAGCTTGCGTCTTGCATACCGATCCGGGCTATCCGCTCACCATCGGAAAGAACGTGACCGTCGGCCATCAGGCAATGCTGCATGGCTGCACGATCGGCGAGGGCTCGCTGATCGGCATTCAGGCGGTCATCCTGAATGGCGCGAAGATCGGCAAGAACTGTCTGGTCGGCGCCGGCGCGCTGGTCACGGAAGGCAAGGAATTTCCGGACAACTCGCTGATTATCGGCTCGCCGGCAAAGGTGGTGCGTACCTTGAGCGCAGAGGATATCGCCCGCACGCAAAGCAATACGGCGAATTACGTCAAGCGCGGTCAACTGTTCAAGCGTGAGCTGAAACGGATCGACCGCTGATTTTCAGGGGAATGGCTCAGCCGTTCCCGTCTCATTACTCCCCTCTCCCATGCATATGAGGGGTTCAGGGCTGAGGGCCGGGCTTTGCTCGCCGCTACTCTGTTTTGCAAAGCTCAACATGATGGATACGTTACAACGCTTTATTTTTGAAAACTCCGCCGTGCGCGGCGAGCTGGTCGAGATTTCCGACACCTGGGCTCAGGTGCAGGCGCGCCGCGACTACCCGGCTGCTGTCAGAACGCTGCTGGGCGAGATGCTGGCCGCTGCCGCGCTCCTTTCCGCCAATCTGAAATTCAACGGCATGATCGTAATGCAAATGCATGGCGACGGTCCGGTAAAACTGCTGGTGGTCGAGTGCGATTCGGACCTGCGCCTGCGAGCGACCGCAAAGCTGGGGCATGAGGTGGAAATCCCGGACGATGCCGGCCTCACGCAACTGGTCAATATCCATGGTCGCGGGCGCTTCGTGATCACGCTCGACCCGATGGATAAAATGCCGGGCCAGCAACCATACCAGGGCATTGTCCCGCTGGATGGCGACTCGGTCGCGGCGGTGATTGAAAACTACATGCTGCGCTCCGAGCAGCTCGACACCAAGCTCTGGCTCGCTGCGGACACGAAGGTGTCGCGCGGGCTGCTCCTGCAAAAGCTGCCAAACGAGGGCGGCCTTGGCGCCTCTGCCACGGAAGATGCGGATGCATGGGATCGGACCGTGGCATTGGCATCGACGGTGCGCCAGGAAGAGTTGCTGTCGACCGACATCAATACCTTGATGCGCCGCCTGTTCTGGGAAGAAACGATACGCATATTCGAGCCGCGGCATCCGAGCTTTCACTGCAGTTGCACGCGCGAGAAGGTCGCCAACATGCTCAAGATGCTCGGCAAGCCGGAAGTCGATTCAGCGCTGGATGAACTCGGGAAGTTGTCGATCAATTGCGACTTTTGCGGTCAGCATTACGAATTCGACAAGGTGGATTGTGCGCAGCTGTTCGCAATTGAAAACACGAGCGACGCGATTCAGCAGGCGGGCAGGATCAGGCACTGAGCTGTCAGCGGGGTGCGGGCTACGGCTCGCCCACTGACGTCAGTCCTGTTTCTGCTTGGGCTGGGCGGAAGACGCGACCGGCTTTCCGCTGGGTTCCAGGATCTGGATGAAGATTTCACCATCCTTGATCATGCCCAGTTCATAGCGGGCACGTTCCTCGACGGCGCCGGTCCCTTCGCGCAAATCGTTCACTTCCGAATTGAGCTTGGCATTGCGCGCCTTCAGCTCGTCGTTCTTCTTTCGCGCGGCAGCCACCTGATTGTCGAGGTCCCAGACGCGCAGCCAACCGCCTTTGCCCAGCCACAAGGGGTACTGGATCAGCAGAAGCAAAACGGCAAGGCTGAGAGTGATCAGGCGCATCCCGGTATTCTCTACGAATTTGGGGGCTTTCGCCCCCAAATTTTTCGTTGACCTTAGCGCAGGTTGTAGAACGCGCTACGGCCGGGATAGCTGGCGATATCGCCCAGGTCTTCCTCGATGCGCAGCAACTGGTTGTACTTGGCCATGCGGTCGGAACGCGACATCGAACCGGTCTTGATCTGCAAGGCATTGGTGCCGACCGCGATGTCGGCAATCGTCGCATCCTCGGTCTCGCCCGAACGATGCGAAATCACCGCAGTGTAGCCGGCGCGCTTGGCCATCTCGATCGCTGCGAAGGTTTCCGTCAGCGTGCCGATCTGGTTGATCTTGATGAGAATCGAATTGGCGATGTTCTTCTGGATGCCTTCGCGCAGAATCTTGGTATTGGTCACGAACAGGTCGTCGCCCACCAGCTGCACCTTCTTGCCCAGCGCATTGGTCAGCGTCGCCCAGCCTTCCCAGTCATTCTCCGCCATGCCGTCCTCGATCGAGATGATCGGGTACTTGTCGCACCAGGTCGACAGCAGGTTGGTGAAGTCGCCCGAGGTCAGCACCAGGCCTTCGCCATCCAGGTGGTACTTGCCGTCCTTGTAGAACTCCGAGGCGGCGCAATCCAGGCCGAGCGCGATCTGCGTGCCCGGCTCGTAGCCGGCCTGCTCGATGGCTTGCAGGATCAGCTTGATGGCGGCTTCATGGTTGTCGACGGACGGCGCGAAACCGCCTTCGTCGCCCACTGCGGTGGTGAGCTTCTTGTCGTGCAGGATCTTCTTCAGCGTGTGGAACACTTCCGCGCCGTAGCGGATCGCTTCACGGAAGCTCGGTGCGCCCACCGGGATGATCATGAATTCCTGCAGGTCGAGATTGTTGTCGGCATGCGCGCCGCCATTGATGACGTTCATCATCGGTACCGGCATCTGCATGGCGCCGGAACCGCCAAAGTAGCGGTACAGCGGCAGGCCGGATTCCTCGGCAGCAGCCTTGGCGACAGCCATCGATACGGCCAGCGTTGCATTGGCGCCAAGGCGTGCCTTGTTGTCGGTGCCGTCGAGGTCGATCAGGGTGCGGTCGAGGAAGGCTTGCTCGTTGGCATCGAGGCCCATGATGGCTTCGGAAATTTCGGTATTGATGTTTTCACAGGCCTTGAGCACGCCCTTGCCGAGGTAGCGGCTCTTGTCGCCGTCGCGCAGCTCGATGGCTTCGCGCGAGCCGGTGGACGCGCCCGAGGGCACGGCGGCGCGGCCCATCACGCCGGACTCCAGCAGCACGTCGCATTCGACGGTCGGATTGCCGCGCGAGTCGATCACTTCGCGGCCGATGATATCAACGATGGCACTCATTCAAATCTCCCAAATCAAAAGAAAATTCCGTAGGCGGCGTAACGTGCAACGATCCCGCGCACCGATTCAGCATCATTATCATGGAGGGTGTGTCGCGCACACCCGAATACCGCAAGACCGATCAAGAAAAATCGGTTTCCAGGAAGCCTGCCTTTTTCACCACGCGATCGAGTTCAATCAACGTAGACAACAGTTCCTTCATGCGCCCGAGCGGAACCGCGTTGGGGCCGTCGGACTTCGCTTCGGCCGGATTCGGATGGGTTTCCATGAACAGGCCGGAAATACCCACGGCGACCGCCGCCCGTGCCAGCACCGGCACGAATTCGCGTTGACCACCCGATGACGTGCCCTGCCCGCCCGGCAACTGTACCGAATGGGTTGCATCGAACACGACGGGGCATCCGGTCTCACGCATGATAGCCAGCGAACGCATGTCTGATACGAGATTGTTGTAACCGAACGAGACGCCGCGTTCGCAGGCCATGAAGTTGTCCTGCTCCAGCCCCGCTTCGCGCGCGGCCTCGCGTGCCTTGTCGATGACATTCTTCATGTCGCCCGGTGCGAGGAACTGGCCCTTCTTGATATTGACCGGCCTGCCCGACTGTGCGCAAGCGCGGATGAAATCGGTCTGGCGACACAGGAATGCCGGCGTCTGCAGCACGTCGACGACTGCCGCAACCGGCTTGATTTCGTTGATTTCGTGCACGTCGGTAAGAACCGGCACGCCGATCTGCTTCTTCACTTGCGCCAGGATTTCCAGGCCCTTGTCCATGCCAAGGCCGCGGAACGACGTGCCTGACGAGCGATTGGCCTTGTCGAACGATGACTTGTAGATGAACGGGATGCCAAGTTCGGTCGTCATTTCCTTCAGGCGGCCGGCAGTATCGAGCGCCATTTGCGGCGACTCGATCACGCAGGGACCGGCAATCAGGAAAAACGGCCGGTCGAGTCCGGCTTCAAAACCGCACAGCTTCATGCTGCTTTCCTCTCGGATGACGCCCGCTTGTGCGCAAGCGCAGCCTTGATGAAGGAAATGAACAAGGGATGGCCGTCACGCGGTGTCGATTTGAATTCAGGATGGTATTGCACGCCGACGAACCACGGATGCGCATTCTCGCCCGAGCGCGGCAATTCCATGATCTCGCACAGACCTTCGGTCGGCGTGCGGGCGGAAACAATCAAACCGGCTTCCTCGACGCGACCGAGGTAATGGTTGTTCGCTTCATAGCGGTGACGATGGCGTTCCGTAACCTTGTCGCCATAGATCTCGGCTGCAAGCGTGCCCGGTTTTACCGCACAGGTTTGCGCACCAAGACGCATGGTGCCGCCAAGGTCGGAGTTGACATCACGCTTTTCGATCTTGCCGTCGTGGTTCTGCCATTCCGTGATCAATGCGACCACGGGATGTACTGTTTCGGTATCGAACTCGGTCGAGTTGGCGCTTGTCAGCCCGGCCTTGTTACGTGCATATTCGATCAGTGCGACTTGCATGCCAAGGCAGATGCCGAGGTAGGGAATCTTGTTCTCGCGCGCATAACGCGCGGCAGCAATCTTGCCTTCCACGCCGCGCTTGCCGAAGCCGCCCGGCACCAGGATCGCATCATATTTCGCGAGACTGCCGACGCCGTTCGCCTCGATTTCTTCGGAATCGATGTATTCGATATTGACGCGGCTTTCGGTATGAATGCCGGCGTGACGCAATGCTTCCGTCAGCGATTTGTACGACTCGGTCAGGTCGACGTATTTGCCGACCATGCCGATGGTGACTTCCGCCTTCGGATGTTCCAGGGCATACACCAGCTTGTTCCAGACGGACAGGTCTGCGGGCTTCGGGGACAGGCCGAGCTTGTCGCAGATGATCTTGTCGAGCCCCTGGTCGTGCAGCATCTGGGGAATCTTGTAGATCGTGTCGGCATCCCAAACGGAGATGACGGCCTCTTCCGGCACATTGGAGAACAACGAAATCTTGGCACGCTCGTCATCCGGAATGGGACGATCGGCACGGCACAGCAGCGCATCCGGCGAAATACCGATTTCACGCAATTTCTGGACGCTGTGCTGGGTCGGCTTGGTCTTGAGCTCGCCGGCGGATGCGATGTACGGCACCAGCGTCAGGTGCACGAATGCGGTCTCGTTGCGCCCGGCGCGCAGGCTCAACTGACGCGCGGCCTCGAGGAAGGGCAGCGACTCGATGTCGCCGACGGTGCCGCCGATTTCAACCAGCGCGACATCGAAACCTTCCGCGCCGCGATGAATGTAATCCTGGATTTCATTGGTGATGTGCGGAATCACCTGCACCGTCTTGCCGAGATACTCGCCGCGACGCTCCTTGCGGATCACGGACTCGTAAATCTGGCCGGTGGTGAAATTGTTGAGCTTCTTCATCCTGGCGGTGATGAAGCGCTCATAGTGTCCAAGGTCGAGGTCGGTCTCGGCACCGTCGTCGGTGACGAACACTTCGCCGTGCTGGAATGGGCTCATCGTGCCGGGATCCACATTGATGTAGGGATCGAGCTTGATGAGGGTGACTTTGATGCCGCGCGATTCGAGGATCGCCGCGAGAGAAGCGGCTGCAATCCCTTTACCGAGGGATGAAACAACGCCGCCAGTGACGAATACAAACTTGGTCATTGCTGAGATGTGCCGGACGGCACGTGCGGGAAATTCAAATTATACCTCAAACCGGTTTTCGATCGCCCTCTTTCCGGATTTTTATGCCTTTGTCACATCCCGCATTCTGAAACAGCGCACGCTCACGGCGTGTAGGAAAATTGCAGATGAAGGTAGCTCTGGGCGCCGATCGAATTCGCCAATTCCCGTATTTCGTTGCTGCGCCGGACCAGGGACATGCGCGCCCCGAATACCCCGCGATTCCAGACGACACCGGCTTCCGCTTCACCGACGAAACGTTTCGGGTCCACGGTGTGCGGATTGTTTCTGGAAAAATACCCGCCCTGCAATGTCGCGTTGTAACCGACCGCGCGCGCATCGGTACGCAAAAAACCGTAAAACGTCGACTTCGTCGGCAAATTGCTCAATTGCCCGGCACGGACGAGAAGGCCGGCGCCGACATCCGCAAATATGTTTCCGAAGCGTCCGTTCAGACTGGGCGTCACATCCATGTGTGAGGCAGGCGACCAGCGTATGGGCGCAACATCCGCATACAGGACGACGCCGGCCTCGTTTCGTACCTGCTTGCTCCAGGCCTGGGGCAACGGCTGATGCAAAATGCGATGGAATGTCGTCTGTGTCCAGTCGCCACCCGCGCACGGACCAAGACAGCCGAGGTCGATGCCGATGCGGGTATGCGTGCCATCCGCGTTGGCGACTTCCTTGAAAAAGCCGCCGTACAGCCAACCGGCATAGGGATGATTGGGTGGGCCGATCAGCGCGGGCGGCAATTTGATGTCAGAAGCAGTGTACAGCTCCTGGCCGACTCTCCAGCCGAATGTCGTCGCTTGACTCCCTCTTTCCAGGGTCTGTGTATAAGCGTAGCGCATGCCGCTGGTATAAAACCCGTCATTCCGGTTGAGCAACAAGGTGTCATTGTCGATGTCAACGACATGCGCACTCCTGCCCTCGGCGCGAACGGTTTGATAATCGGCGAGCAGACCGCTCAGTGTGCCGGCGCCGGCCCAGTTGCTGACAGCGAGCAAAATGCAGCCGGCGATGTATTGACGGTACGAATCGCGCATGGTGATTTCAGGAACGAATGAGTGATTTGATCATCGCGTGCACCGCATTGGCTGCCACTGCAGGCGACTCCATGGGAAACAGGTGGCCGCCGGGCACCTGGGCGAAATGCCGGCCGACCAGTCGCCGTGTAGCGCCAAGTCCGGCCTGGCGGCATTCGACCGAATGCTCGCCGCCGACAAAGCCGACCGGGACGGGAAAGCCACGATGCGCAAGGGCGCCCAAGTCGTGCGGTAGCGTGCGATAGACGGCGGTCTCCGTCTCCCGCCTGAAACGCAAGGTGACGCCATCCCGGTGCGGCGCAAGTCCATGTTCGATATAGTCGCGCAAGACCTCGGGCGGCCACACGGCGAACATCGGCTTGGATGCGAAGTGCGCATAGGCGGCCTCCGCGTCCGGCCAGACGTTGCGACGCTTTTCCGAAAACCGCGCAGGAGAGAACTTGTTGTCGACGCCCATTCGCTTCGCTATCCGCAACAGGAATGCACGCCAGCCCGCAACGACAGGCGAGTCCAGCAAAATCACGCAGCGCACGAGATCGGGCCTCGCCCTGGCGGCCATCAGGCAAAGCATGCCGCCCATCGAATGTCCGGCGAGTATGACCGGTTCGGCATAACGCGCCGCCAGCGTATCGCATAGTTCCTGCGCCAGTGCCGCCCAGCCATTGCTTACCGGGTAGGCAGGATCGTGCGCATGCATGGCAAGTGCCTGCACGTCGTAATGCTTCTTCAGGTGATCGAAAAACACGCGGTAGGTCCCCGCCGGAAAACTGTTTGCGTGCGCAAAGTGGATGATTGGTCGGCTCATTGTCTTGTATTCGTTGCAATCCTTGCTACGTCGAGCAATCAAAAATTGTCCTGCATTGTAATTCGATTGGGGCAAAGCCCACGCGCAGGCCGGCGGAAATAGCGGTTCGCCTAGCGCTCATACCAGTAGCGTGCATGATCAGTGCGATATTCCCTGACATCGAGCGCCGGGCCGAAGCGCAGCGTAATCGCCCCGGAATCGTCGCTACGTATGCGCTTGATTCCCATCTCGCCGTAGCGCGCGAAGACTTCGGCTTTCGGATGATGGTAGCGGTTACGATAACCGACCTGGAACAGCGCGATATCCGGTTGCACCGCCTGGAGGAAACGTGCGGTCGATGAAGTGCCGCTGCCATGATGCGGTGCGAGCAGCACCGACGCGCGCAATTGCTCTCGATCCTTGTCGAGCAGTTCCGCTTCCTGACCGGCTTCGATATCCCCCGGCAGCAGGATAGCGTGCGTGCCGATAGTGATCTTCAGCGTACAGCTGCGCGCATTCGGCTTCAATCTCGCCACATCATAGCTGTCGGCGGTCGGATGCAGCATGTCGAAGCGGATATCGTCCCAACTCCACGACTGCCCTGCCTCGCAGCGTTGATGATTGCGCGCGCGGGTGACGACGGCATGCCCCGACGGAAGCGAGGACGAGACCGAGGCGACCTCAAGCTCGTCGAGAATCGACAAGGCACCGCCAGAATGATCGTTGTCGGTATGGGAAACAATTACCAAATCCAGGCTAGTAATGCCACGCGCTTTCAGATAGGGCAAGATGACGCGATTTCCACCGTCCGATTCCGTGGAATACGCTGGACCGGTGTCATACAGCAAGCGTCGATGCGGCGTCTCCACCAGCAGTGCCATGCCCTGTCCGACATCAAACGCGGTGACCCACATTTCGCCTTCGGAAGGATGTGCCGCCTTGTTCAGGAAGATCGGAAACAAGCCCACGATGCCCAGCCAGCGAGCAGGCCAGCCGGCAGGAGCGAGCAGCCACAAGGTGCCGATCAGCGCTGCGAGGAAGGCCCACCATGGGGGAATCGGCGCGGCCCAGACCGCGGCGGGAAACGCACTCATCCACTGAAGGGATTGTGCCAGCCAATCGACCAGCAGATGCGCAAAGCCCAGTACCCAGTTTGCCAGGGGCGCCGGCAATACGCTGCCGGCGAGTGCGAGCGGTGTCACGAGAAAGCTGACCAAGGGAATTGCGATCGCGTTGGCGAGCGGGCTGATCAACGAAATCTGGCCGAATAATAACATCGTCAAAGGTACCAGGCCCAGCGTAACGACATATTGTGTCCGGCTCGCACTCGCGAGCGTCGCCAACAGTTTTTCCTTCGTCGTCAGGCCGCTTGTTGGCGCATACCCGCGCCCGGTCGATGCGTACAGGATGATGGCCACAGCGCCGAAGGACAACCAGAACCCCGGCCACAGGACTGCCCAGGGATCGAGCAGCACAACGATGCCCAGTGCCGCGCACAACACGTGGGAGACGCTGGTGATGCGCCCGAGCCAGAGTGCGGCGGCCACCACGGACAGCATGTAGAGCGTGCGCTGTGCGGGCACGCCGAATCCGGCAAGCAGCACATACAGCAATGCGGTCGCGGCGCCGACCAGCGCAGCGAACTTTTGCGCCGGCAGAATCAGCGGCAACTGTGCCCGCGTGAAGAAGGAGCGGCGCCATAGTGCGAACGCGGCAGCAGCGAACAGCCCGGCAATCATCGTGATGTGCAGACCGGAGATCGAGACCAGATGTCCGATACCCGTGCGGTTGAACACCTTCCAGTCAGACTGATTGATCGCGCGCTGATCGCCGATGACCAGTGCCACGATCACACCTGCATATTCCTTGCCCGGCAAGGCGGCGAGTATGCGGTCGCGCAGCCAGGCCCGGCATCGTTCGACGGCATTGCCGAAGCGCGGGACAAAGGCATCCAGCCGCTCGTTTTTCAGCGACGAGCGACGATCGGGACGCACATAGCCGGTCGCGCGCAGGTTCTGCTCCAGCAACCATACTTCATAGTCAAAACCATCGGGATTGGCGTTGCCGTGCGGGCGTCGCAGGCGAACCGTCAGTTGCCAACGTTCGCCGGGCTGCACGTCGCCGACGCCCTGCAGATCTTCGCCGTGAAATGCGGAATACCAGGACAAGGCAAGCCGCGGCGGCACAACCGGCGCTGCATCATCCGCGGCGAGGATGCGTTCGACCGCAAAATTGAATCGGACACCTTGGTCAAAGCGGTAAGGAAGACTGTCGATCGTTCCGACCACCGTGATGTCACGCCCTTCCCAATCCCTGGGCAATGCGTTCCCGAGATAGTGCTGCGCGAACAATCCGGCCCAGGCGAAGCCGGCAATGGCGCCGCAGCTCGCGAGCAATGGAATGCGTACGGCTTTTCTCTGCACGCTGCGCGAACGCAATGCGGACAATATCGCAAGCGCGAGCAGCAGCGCCAGAAGAGTCGATGACGGCAATGCGGCCTGATTCTGCAATACGGCAGCGCCGGCGACGAAACCGATGACGATGCTGCGCATTCGCTAGGCTACATGGATGAGGCGCGGCAACACTTCGCGCGCATTTTCCGAGGTGATTTGCGCGACCGACTCGGCGGCGATGCCGCGCAGCTCCGCAAGGACCTGGCCGATGCGCGGCAATTCCTCCGGGCTGTTACGCATGCGATGAATCCAGGCGGGAGGAATATCGGGCGCATCTGTCTCCAGAACCAGCGCTTCCTGCGGCAGCTCTGCGGCAAGACGCCGGATCTGCAATGCACGCGGAAAAGTCATCGCGCCGCCGAAACCGAGCTTGAAACCCAATCCGATGAAAGTGTCGGCCTGCTGGAAACTGCCGTTGAACGCATGCGCGATGCCGCCGGGAACCGTGATCCGGCGCAAATATTTGAGGATGGTGTCTTGCGAGCGGCGAATATGCAGCAGCACGGGAAGATCAAAGTCGCGTGCGATTTTCAGTTGTTCGCTATAGAAAAACTCCTGCTTTTCCCGCATCGGCCCTGAGCTCAGATCCGGCAGGAAGAAATCGAGGCCAATTTCGCCAACGGCAACGAAGTGCGCATCATCCATCGCTTGCCGGACGGCCTCGCGCACGGCTTCCAGGTCGCTCTCAGTCGCCTGCGGCACGAAGATGGGATGAATGCCGAGCGCGTAGGTGCAGTTGGTGTTTTGCCGCGCCAGATCTTGCACGGCTGCGAAGTTGCTGCAGGCGACCGCCGGGATCACGATCTGCGAAACATTCTGTCTCGCAGCACGCGCTGCCACCGCGTCGGACTCACCCGCGAACTCGCTCGCATCGAGATGGCAATGCGTGTCAATCCACATAGGGATGCAAACCATCCTCGGTCAGGCGCAAGACGCGGTCGCAATGCCGCGCAAGTTCGATATCGTGGGTGACGATGACAAAGGCGGTGCCGAGCGTGCGCGACAACTCGAGCATCAGGTCGAAGGTCTTGTGTGCGGTCGCGCGGTCGAGATTGCCTGTCGGCTCGTCGGCCAGAACACAGGCAGGCTGGGTCACCAGCGCGCGCGCCAGCGCTACCCGCTGCCGTTCGCCACCGGACAGTTCGCCCGGCACGTGCGTCACCCGATTGGCGAGCCCGACACGCGCGAGGACTTGTTGCGCAGCTTCATGCGCGTCATCGCGGCTTTGCCTGCGGATCATCAGGGGCATCGCAACGTTGTCGAGCGCGGAAAACTCCGGCAGCAAATGGTGGAACTGATACACAAAACCGAGCGACTTGTTGCGCAGCTCTCCGCGCGCTTTTTCGTTGAGACTGGCGAAATCCTGCCCGAGCAGCATCACGTTGCCGGCGGATGGCACATCCAGTCCGCCGAGCAGATGCAGCAAGGTCGACTTGCCGGAGCCGGATGCGCCGACGATGGCAACCCGCTCGCCTCTGGAAACGCTGAAATCGACGCCCTTGAGAACATTGACCGAGTATTTTCCCTGGGTGAATGTTTTCGCCAGGCCGCGGCAAGACAATACGATCTGGTCCATCGTCATTCCAAGGGAGTCTGTGCGAATGCCGGCAAGGCTTCGCAATAGGCGGACAAACGTTCCAGCTGCGGATAACGGCCTGTCGGGAATTCGGTCGGCAGCACGAACTGCGCAAAGCGCATGACCACCGCGCTGGTCACGTCCGCCTGAGTGAGAGGCGCGCCGGACAGGGCGGGCGATGGCGGCAGAGCTTCAAGCATGCCGAATGCGGTGTGCATCTGCTCGGTGCAACGGGTCACCCAAGGGGTGTAGCAGAATTCTTTCGGGCGCAGCGTGGTCTCGTAGACAATCTGCACCGCCTTTTCACCGGCGAGCAAGGCGGTTGCGCACTGCTGTTGCACCTTGCGGCGTGCGGGGCCTGCCGACGGCATCAAGCGTTTTTCAGGTGCGACTTCACCATCGAGGAAATCGAGGATGAAGCTGCTTTCCATCAGCTTCTCGCCACTGTCGAGGATCAGCATCGGCACTTTCAGCAGCGGGTTGATCTTGCGCATCTCGTCCTGATGACGGAAAACGGAAAGCGCCACATGCTCGAACTCGAAACCGTACAAACGCAGGGAGACGGCGACGCGGCGCACATAGAGGGAATCAAACAAGCCGACGAGTTTCATGGTTTCTCCTTTTTATTCGTAACGCAAGGCTTCTGCCGGCCGCACGTTGGCGGCACGCCAGCTCGGATACAAGGTGGCGAAGAAAGCCAGCACCACCGCGACGCTGCCGATCGTCCATACATCCGGCCATCGCAAATCCGAAGGCAGCGCGGTAATCAGGTAGATATCCTTGGACAGGAATTGCACGCCCAGAAGGTGTTCGATGAAGGGCACGATCACATCGATGTTGAGCGCCACGGTCACGCCCAGGCCGACGCCGATCGCCGTGCCGAACAAGCCGACCAGCGCGCCCTGGATGATGAAGATTTTCATGATCGATCCCGGCGATGCGCCCAGGGTACGCAGGATCGCGATATCGGCCTGCTTGTCGGTCACCGTCATGACCAGCGTCGAGACGAGGTTGAATGCGGCGACTGCGATGATCAGAGTCAGGATGATGAACATCATGCGCTTCTCGGTCTGCACCGCGGCGAACCAGGTGCGATTCTGTTTCGACCAGTCGAGGATCAGCAGGTTGCCGGTCAGGACATGCGACAGTTCCATCGCGACTTCCGGTGCGCGCTGCATGTCCTCGACGCGCAGGCGCAGGCCGGTCGGCGCGTCCAGCTTGAACATGCGCATTGCGTCATCGATGTGAATGAAGGCAAGTCCGGAATCGTACTCGTTGTGCCCCGCCTCGAAGATAGCGCCGACCGTGAACTGCTTCAGGCGCGGCAATACGCCGGCCGGCGTGCTCTGCCCTTGCGGCGCCACCATCGTCACCTTGTCACCGACATGGACGCGCAAGCCGCGCGCCAGCTCCTTGCCGAGGATGATGTTGAATTCCCCCGGCGCCAGGCTGGTGAAACTGCCTTCGCGGATCTGCGACGCCACGTCGGAAACCTTGGGTTCTTCTTCTGGAAGAATGCCGCGAATCACGACGCCGCGCACAGTGTCCTCGCGAATCAGCATGGCCTGCGCGGCGACATACGGCGCTGCGCCCTTCACTTCCTTGAGCTGGAAGGCTTCCTTTGCGGTGGCTTTCCAGTCAGGCATGCTGCCTGACGCGTCAAACACCTCGATATGCGACAGCACCGACAGCATCCGGTCGCGCACTTCCTTCTGGAAACCGTTCATCACGGAAAGCACGACGATGAGTGCCGCAACGCCGAGCGCGATGCCAGCCATGGAAATCAGCGAAATGAAGGAAATGAAACTGTTTCGGCCGCCGCGGCGGCCGGCGCGCGTATAGCGCATGCCGACCAGCCATTCGAACGGCATGTTTTTCGTAAGGCTCAAAAGAATGCTCCTGGATGAAGTCGCCCAATTTTAGCCGCGCGCGGCGCGATCCGGGCCGAGGCCCGGCTTTATAGCCTGTTTTATAGCCTGATTGGCAACTTCGTGTGCAGCGCGCAGTGTGCCATAGTCATGCCACGGGGAACAAGCGTTTCGTTAATTGCTTCGCGTGTCCGGCCTGATGCTGCATCAGTCGGCTTTCACGGAACGGCGACGCCCGACCGCTCGCAAGAGCTTCATGAAATCACGTACCGCCGGTGTCAGTGCGCCTTCGCTTCGGTGCAGCAATCCGACTGGTTCCTCCGTTCCTTCCGTGCGCACACCCAATTGAACAAGTTTGCGGCCTTCAAGTTCATCGCGAATTGCGCCGGCCGAAATGAACCAGACTGCATCGGAGCGCAGAGTGATTGCCCGGGCCACGGATACCGAAATCGTTTCAATGCAGTTGCGCGGCAGGTCCATGCCGTGCGATTGCAGCAAGCTCTCGACGTTGTGCCGGGGAATCGTTCCCTTCAAGGGCACAATGAAAGGAAAGCCCATTACTTCGGTCAGCGACGGGAATGTCCGGCCGGCCAGCGGATGGCCGGACCTGACGACGAGCATCAGCGGGTCGACGTAGAGCAGTTCAAAGACGAGCCCGACCATCATCTGCGGGTCCGCCATGCGTCCCAATACGCAATCCATTTCACCCGCCTTGAGCATTTGCAGCAAGGCGGCGTTGGCGGAGGTCCGGATCGTGATGCGCACATCCGGATGATCGCGCCGGTATTCCTCCAGAACGATCGGCAACAGGTCGGGTGCGACACTCGGGAGCGCGCCGATGACGACCGATTCATTCATCGGCGCATTGGACGCCGACAACGCATTGCCGACTGCATCCAGCGCCTCCACCGCAGGCACGGCGCGCGCGAGAAAGGTCTCGCCCTCACGGGTGAGCTGCGCGCCGAGCCGGTTTCTTTCGAACAAGCGCGCGCCGACGATTTCCTCCAGCTCAACCAGCGTTTTCGAGACGGCTGGCTGGCTCAGACGCAACCTGTCGGCCGCCTTGCGCAGATTGCGCTCCTGTGCAACCGCAAGGAAACAATGCAAGTGCCGCAAGCGTATCCGGCTCTGGAACAGATCTTTATTCATAACCACAGGTTATCACCGTCGGTTCTTAAATTCAATTTACATGAATATTTTTACGACTTAAATTAGGCTTCATCACTTTCCAAAAAATCCATGAGGAGACGAAATGGAAAAAACGAACGAACGGCCCGCCGAGTTCCTGCAGCGTGACCGCAGCGTGCATCCGCCGGCCTATACACCGGATTACAAGACCAGCGTGCTGCGTTCACCGAAGAACGCGTTGATCTCGCTGCAGAACTCCCTGTCCGAAATCACCGGCCCGGTCTTCCGTCGGGATGAACTCGGCCCGCTCGACAACGACCTGATCCGCAACTATGCGAAGGACGGACTGCCGATCGGCGAACGCATCATCGTGCACGGCTATGTGCGTGACGAAGCCGGCCGCCCGGTCCGCAATGCGCTGGTCGAAGTGTGGCAAGCGAATGCCGGCGGTCGCTACCGGCACAAGAAGGATCAGTACATCGCGCCCATCGATCCCAACTTCGGCGGCTGCGGACGCATGCTCACCGACGACAACGGCTATTACTTCTACCGCACGATCAAGCCCGGCCCCTACCCCTGGCGCAATCGCGTCAACGACTGGCGTCCCTCGCATATTCACTACTCGTTGTCCGGTTCCGGCTGGGCGCAGCGGCTGATCACGCAGATGTATTTCGAAGGCGACCCGCTGATCGCCACCTGCCCCATCCTCAGGTCGATCAACAACGAGGAAGCAATACGCGGCCTGATCGCGCCGCTCGACCGGCACGCCGCGGTCCAGTTCGACGCGCTGGCCTACCGTTTCGATATGGTCCTGAGAGGCTCGCGCGCCACGCTGTTCGAAAACCATTTGCAGGGAGCCCAGTGATGCTCAATCAACTCAATCACTTGAAAGAAACCGCGTCGCAAACCGCCGGCCCGTATGTGCATATCGGCCTCGCGCCGAACCAGGCGGGTTTCGACATCTTCGAGAAGAATTTCGCGAATGTGCTGACCGGCCCCGCTACCAAAGGCGAACGCATCCGGATTGAAGGCCGTGTGATCGATGGTTCAGGCACGCCGCTGCGCGATGTGCTGCTGGAGATCTGGCAGGCCAATGCAGCGGGACGCTACCAGCATCCGGCAGACCTGCAAGCCAAAGACGTGGATGAGGACTTCCGTGGCTGGGGGCGAGCCTGCTCGGATTTCGAAACGGGCGTGTACCGGTTCGACACCATCAAGCCGGGCCCCGTCACCGGCCGCAACGGACGCGAAATGGCGCCGCACATCAACTTGTGGATCGTGGCGCGCGGGATCAATATCGGACTGAACACGCGCATGTATTTTTCCGATGAAGCGGAACGAAATGCCAAGGATCCGGTGCTCAATCTGATCGAATGGGAAGTGCGCCGCAAAACCCTCGTAGCACAGCGCGAAGAGCTGAACGATGAAGTCGTGTATCGCTTCGACATCCGCATACAGGGCGAGGACGAGACGGTCTTCTTTGACATCTGAATGTCCGGCCAGCGCGTCGCGCAAGGGCCGTCTTCCGGAAGGAACACATTATGCGACTGCCTCCAACCCAAGCTGCGATCCGCGTGATCCAGGAAGAGCACGATCTGCTCAGCGCCATGATCCGCGGGATGGAGTATTTCGTCCGCACCGTCGCCGAAGGCGGAAAGGCGCCGGAGTCCAAGGTGTTCCGGGCGATGCTGCTGTATATCACCGAATACCCCGACCGCGTCCACCATCCGAAGGAAGACCACTACCTGTTTGCCCGCTTGCGAGAACGCAGCAATGCGGTCGACGATGTGCTGGACACGCTGGAATCGGAACACAGACTCGGCGACCGCCTGGTGCTGCAGTTGCAGAATGCATTGACACGGCTCGAACTGCACGGCGCCTCGGCATTCGGCGACTTCAAGAACCAGGTGCAGCGCTACGCCCAGTTCTACCACGGGCATATGCGCCTTGAGGAGGACATCGTGCTGCCTGCAGCGGTGCAATACCTCACCTCCTTCGACTGGGAAGAAATCAATGCTGCCTTCCTCGCCAATGACAATCCGCTCGCCGGGACGGACTACAAGAAAGACATGCAGGAGCTGTTTTCGCTCATCGCGAATATCGCACCGCCGCCGGTAGGCCTCGGCCCCGAAGCCTGAGCAGCTGTGGAAAACGCATGACAAGAATACTGGAGACAACCATGAAAACACAGGTCGCGATCGTCGGTGCCGGGCCGTCCGGATTGC
The DNA here is from genome assembly GCF_004804275.1 of Herbaspirillum sp. ST 5-3. Classification (GTDB taxonomy): domain Bacteria; phylum Pseudomonadota; class Gammaproteobacteria; order Burkholderiales; family Burkholderiaceae_D; genus Noviherbaspirillum. The sequence continues at coordinate 523,453 of NZ_STGI01000002.1, read as the reverse complement.
TGCTCGGCCAGTTGCTGCACCTGCAGGGAATCGATACGGTCATTCTCGAAGCGAAGAGTCCGGAATATGTCCTCAGCCGCATCCGGGCGGGCGTGCTGGAACAAGGTGCGGTAGACGTCCTGCGCGAAGCGGGCGCGGGCGCGCGCATGGACCGTGAAGGCCATGTCCACGAAGGCTTCACGATTGCATTCGCCGGACGGCGCGAGCGCATCGACCTCAAATCCCTGACCGACGGCAAGACGGTGATGGTGTATGGCCAGACCGAGGTCACGCGCGACCTGATGAATGCACGCAAGGAAAGCGGCGCGCTCAGCATTTATGAAGCACACGACGTGCAGCTGCATGATTTCTATGGCGACAAGCCGCACGTCAGCTTCGTCAAGGACGGCGAAACCATCGAACTGGAATGCGATTACATTGCCGGCTGCGACGGCTTCCACGGCATCTCGCGCAAATCGGTGCCGGAAAGCGCCATCAGGAATTTCGAGCGCGTCTATCCTTTCGGCTGGCTCGGCGTGCTGTCGCATACCCCGCCGGTGACGCCAGAGCTGATCTATGCCAACCATGACCGCGGCTTCGCACTGTGCAGCATGCGCTCCGACAACCTGAGCCGCTACTATGTGCAGGTCACGCACGAAGACAAGGTCGAGGACTGGTCCGACGAACGGTTCTGGAATGAGTTGAGAAAGCGCCTGCCGGAAGACGTGGCGGCCAGCCTCGTGACAGGCCCGTCGATCGAGAAGAGCATCGCTCCGCTGCGCAGCTTTGTTGCCGAGCCGATGAAATTCGGCCGCCTGTTTTTGGTCGGTGATGCCGCGCACATCGTGCCGCCGACCGGCGCAAAAGGCCTCAACCTTGCCGCCAGCGACGTGTACACGCTCTATCATCTGCTGCGCAAGGCTTACCATGACGGGCGCAGCGACCTGCTCGACCGGTATTCGGAAATCTGCCTGCGCCGCATCTGGAAGGCCGAGCGCTTCTCCTGGTGGATGACGACCCTGCTGCACAAGCTGTCCGACGATCCCTTCGGGCAACGCATGCAGCTTGCCGATCTCGACTATTTCACTGGCTCGCTGGCCGGGCGCACAACCATTGCGGAGAACTACGTCGGGCTACCGTACGAACGCATAGAATAGGCACGCGCTTCATTGACCATGGCGCCTGTCTCCTTACCCGGGCAGGCGTTTTTCATGTGAGATTGCAGCATACAAACCGTTCGATTACCGCACGATTATCTGCTTACCGAACTTTTTATACGCTATGATCGATTGCACGACCTGAAGGTCGACAAGCAAACGGGAACACGCCTTCCCGGACACCATAGGAGACAAAACATGAAGCTGACAAGAATCGTGGCATCCCTCGCCGCGCTCGGTGCACTAGCGCTGAGCTCGGCTGGCGCCCTGGCGGAAGAGACCATCAAGGTCGGCCTGATCGCCCCCTTCTCCGGCCCCTTTGCCGACTACGGCAAGCAGATGGAAGGCGGCATCAAGGCTTACATGAAGCAGCACGGCGACAAGGTCGCCGGCAAGAAAGTGGAAATCATCATCAAGGACACCACCGGCCCGGTGCCGGAAGTGGCGAAACGCCTCGCACAAGAGCTGGTCGTGCGCGACAAGGTGGATTTCCTCGCCGGCTTCGGCCTGACCCCGGAAGCATTGGCCGTGGCGCCGATCGCGGAGCAGGCGAAGAAACCGATGATCATCATGAACGCGGCGACATCGATCATCACCACCAAGTCCAATTACATCGCGCGCTTTTCGATGACCCTGCCGCAGGTGTCCGGCCCGATGGCGACCTGGGCGGTGAAGAACGGCATCAAGAAAGTCGTGACCCTGGTCGCGGATTATGGTCCCGGCATCGACGCGGAAACCGCGTTCAAGACCAATTTCCTGGGCGGCGGCGGACAGGTGATGGAATCGATCCGCGTACCGCTGCGCAATCCGGAATTCGCGCCCTTCATCCAGCGCATCAAGGATGCCAGGCCGGAAGCTGTCTTCATCTTCGTTCCGGCCGGCGAACAAGGCATCGCGTTCATGAAGGGATACCGCGAGCGCGGACTGGCTGAAGCCGGCATCAAGGTGATCGCCACCGGCGACCTGACCGACGATCATGTGCTGCCTGCCATGGGCGACGCGGTGCTCGGCGTCATCACCACCTTCCACTACTCGGCCGCGCATGATTCGCCCGAGAACAAGGCTTTCCTGAAGAGCTTCAAGGAAGCCAATCCGGGCGCCGGCCGGCCGAACTTCATGGCCGTGGCGGCTTACGATGGCATCAACGCGATTTACGAAACGGCGAAAAAGCTGAACGGCAAGATCGATGGCGACAAGGCGATGGCGGTGCTCAAGACCATGAAGTTCGTCAGTCCGCGCGGCCCGATTGCAATCGATCCCGCCACGCGCGACATCATCCAAACGGTGTATGTGCGCAAGGTGGAAAAGCGCGATGGCGAGGTGTACAACGTCGAGTTCGACAAGTTCCCGGAGATGAAGGACACCGGCAAGTGAGTGACAGCGGAATCAGGCAGGCAGTGTGTCGTAGAGGAAGCTGAGCAGATACCTGCGTTGCCTCGCTCTCCGTGCCGATGAAACATCAAAGGCCAACCGGTTTTTCGGTTGGCCTTTTTTCATGTTGGGCATGGATAGCACGCCACGCAGAGGCCCGCCTATTTCAATGGTTCTTTCAGCATCGACGGGTAACCCGCGTTCTCGGTGGCGTTCTTGAGATCGGCCACGGTCGCCTTGTCGTCATCGAAAACAACCACCGCTTCGCGCCGTTCATAGCTGACCTTTGCCCGCGATACGCCGGGGACTTTGAGCAGTGCTGCCTTGATGGTGATCGGGCAGGTCGCGCAATCCATGGTCGGCACGTTGAGCGACACCGTCCGGGATTTCGCCGATGCGAATTGAGGCAGGCACAGGAGCGCGGCAAGCAGCGGTGAAGCCAGGATTTTCAGCATGACAGTTCAGTAAAAATAGGGAGCAATCAAGGGAAACAGCATGAGCAGCGCGATAAAGACGGCACAGACCAGGAAGATCGTTTTTGTGACCGGACGCGTCTTCTCGCAGTCGGTACCTTCGGTGTAGGAACACGCCGCCGACGGTCGGAAAATGAGCGCCCCGGCCCATGCGAGCGCGACGAGCGCGATTCCCGTAAAGACCGGCGTCAACGGGCGCAATGCCGTCAGATTCACCATCCAGGCCCCGGTGATGCCGACCAGGACCAGCACAAGCGGGAGCAGGCAGCAGGTCGACGCAATCATCGACGATGCCACGGCGAGGCCCATCAGGCCCATGCTCAGGTTCTTTCGAGACGCGATCCCACTCGGTTTCATGGAAGAAGATTTGCTATACATCGGTTCACATACGGCTGGCGGAAATCGCAGCGCGCACTGCATGCAGCCTTGCGCGCCCTTTCATCAGACGGAAATGCTGCGCGCGCTGATCGCATATTTGAAGGCATCCGGATCCAGCGGATCAAGCGCCTCACCTTGGACTTCGGCCTGCGGATACATGAAGAATCCGAGTGTTCCCGTCTTCGCCCCAGGCAGGCTGACATCGTGGGCGAAATTGTACGCCATCCAGTTGCCTTCCCAGCCGCCGAACAATGCCTTCCGGACCGGCGCAACCACGGGGTGATCCGGATCCTTGATCCAGTTGCCGGTTTCGAGACGCATCACCTTGCCGACATCGGCCGGGTCCATGGCGACCCAGCCATGCTTGCGCAGATACACCTCTGCGCGACAGTGCTGGGCGCTCTTGAGCGATGCCGGATTGCCACCCAGTTCCCTGTAGCCGAATGCGCTGGGAACAAGGCGAATGCCGTATGCATCGCGCGCCGGCACGCCGGCGGCGCGGCAAAGACCAACGAACAAACCGTTGATGTCGCCGCACTTGCCACCGAAATTCCCGGTTTCCAGCATCGCCTTGATGTCGCCGGTGCCGCAGCCGCGTACCTTGGGTTCGCGATACGTGGTGACGATGATCCAGTCGTAAATGCGCTGAACCTTTTCCACATCCGACCTGGCGCCGGCGACAATCTGCCGTGCGGTATGACGAACGATGCCGTCGAGCGGAATCAAGTCGGTCGGCTTCATCCATTGGCGCAAGTCGTCCGGAATTTCATGCGAAGCGGTCGATGTTGACCAGTCAGTGGCGCGGTCCCTGGTCTGTATGCGCGATGTCACTTCCAGGACAGGCTGCGCCGAACCGTCGAATTCCGCGATCAGATACCTGGCACCATATTTGGCATCCGTTCCGACGCGCATGGCTTTGGCATTGCCGGACCAGTTGTCCGACAGCGAGCGTTGCCAATCGGCTTCCACGGACGGCAGCGGAACCCAGACAGTCGATGGCACACCTGTTTTTTGCAGATTCACGCGGGTGACAACTTCCAGACTCCGCCAGTCGCCTGGACGAGGCTCAAAGCGTCGTTCTTTCTGTTGGGCCAACACGGCCTTCGGGACCGAGGCAAGGAGCAATGCGCCCGAGGCTGCCTTCAACAAGGACCGTCGGGTCCAGTTTTTTGATTTGCTGTCTTGCATTTTCTTTCCTATCGTTAGATCGTCCATGATCTGTTCATCTTGTTGTTGCGTATCCGGTGGTACACGATGGTGCGCGTCATTTCGCCTTGGCCGGCATGTGCTCTTCCAGCATCTTTTCAATGGCTTGCTTTACGCTGCCATCCTTGCGGTCCAGCTCTCCGACAACACGCCAGCGAGCCCGCCCGTGACGATCAATCAGCACTGTGGTCGGCAAAATACCATTGGTCCACTTTTTGAAGTGTTCTCCGGATTTATCCAGCAGTATCGGATAGTCGAACCGGTGCTCGGCGGCGAAACGCTGGACCGTCGAGGCAGATTCCTTGAAATTGACGCCGAGAACGACCACCTCTTCTGCCATCGACGCACTGTGCGCCAAATCGTTCAGGAACGGAATCTCGTCGACGCACGGCGCGCACCAGCTAGCCCAGAAATTCAGCACAACAACCTTGCCGCGCAAGCTATGAATGTCCCATTGCCGGCCATCAGGATCGATTGCACTCAACTGAGGCGTTGGAAAACGATCCGGCCAGCGTCGCAACGAGGGTTCTCCGGCCCATGAGGACTGCCATGTTATCGCAGCCGCTGCGAACATCAAGGCAAAGACGAAGCGGCGACCACGTATGGTTCCTGCTGACATGGCACTTTTTACACGGATTTGACGCGGGAAACCCGAATGATAGCAGATGCACCCGGATGGTTTTGCTCTCCTGGTCTGCGGGAAAAGCCTCGAGTTCCCTGTTAGTGGCGACGAGCGGTTGATTGCCACGGCACGTCCAATAAATCTGCGCGCGGAAAATCCCACCGAGGAACATGCTTCGGGCATTCCTTCTGCCTGAATTCCTCAAAATCCAGCGCGGTGAAATTTCCCCTCGGGCTGGCCGAAAAGCGCAAATCGCTCGCCACGTTGTCGCTGACCATCGGGGCGCGCGCAAAACGCATCCATGCGCGGAAATGGCAGTTGCGCTCTTTCAGGTCCCGCAACAAAGCGAGACTGCCGTGCACCTCCTGCGCAAAGGCTATTGTCCTCTCCCCTTGCTCCGGCACCGCGCCGTCCAGGAAATTGGCGGGACAGGCAGCAACCGGTACCAAGTCCGGCAGCACGCTGACAGTTCCGCGACGCAATCGATAACTTCCTTCCGCCGCATTGCTCTCGACTGATACGAAGGCCCAGCAGACAGGATTGGTCGGGAACGAGGAAAGTGATATATCGGCGACATGGCTGGCGGGATCCTTTGATTGCAGTATCGCCGTGACGGCGTGCCTGGCTGTCCGCGACGCGGCGCCCTGCACACCCACGAAGCCGAGGCCCAGCATAAATGCAAGGACCAGGGCCCTCGTGCCATGCGTTCCGGCGCGATGCTGCATCAGACCGAGTACGATGGCGATCAGGCACAGTACAGCGTATCCCGTCCAGGTCAGGAACTCGTGGATCGTGAAGTACAGGGGCGCACCGAGCAACAGGGCGACGAACAGAATTCGCCACGCCGGACGCCTGACCGTCATCGCCATCGTGACGCCGAACGCGACCCAGAATCCCGGCTCCAGGATGAACACCATGTCGCCATACAGCCAGTGCGAATCGAAGGGATGGAAAGGATGAATGCCATAGGAGTTGAGGTAATCCATCAGCAGATGCAACCCGAAGCCAACAAGCAGCGCCACACCGAATCCGATACGCGCGCTTCGGCTTTCGCGCAGCAGGCGACGCGCGGCAGGCCACAAGAGCCACATCAGCCCGGCCAGCAGGACAGCCTGCGGAAATGCATACAGCACAGTGTGCGTGTGGCCGCGGTGGTGCAGCAGGTAACCGAGCGGCGCGGGCAGCAACGGCGACAGTACGATATCCAGGTCGGGGAAGTTGCTGGCAAGCCAGCAGGCAAGCAGAAGAAAGCGGCGCCGCAAGCCTTGGCGCAGCGAATCCGGTTCCGGCGGCAGACAGCGGTGCAGCAGTTCGCCGGCGGCGAGACCGACGACAGAGTGACTGAGATTATCCATGGCGCGATCTTACCGGCTTTCCATGATTGCATCGCGCCATCGGACGACAATCGCATTCGGCCTTACAATCTCGGCGACACCATCTCAACAGGAGCTCGAATGATCTTCGCAAAATTCCTTCACATCCTCGGCTTCACCGTTTGGGTCGGTGGCATGTTCTTCGCCTACATGGCCTTGCGGCCGGTCGCCGCATCGCGGCTCGCGCCGGAACAAAGGCTGCCATTATGGGAAGGCGTGTTTCAGAAGTTCTTCCCTTGGGTATGGGTAGCAGTCGCCTTGCTGCTTCTGAGCGGCCTCTTCATGATGGCAAGAATGGGCAAGCCGCCGCTGCATGTCATCATCATGTTCGTGATCGGGATTGCGATGATGCTGATTTACGCACACATCTTCTTTGCGCCCTACAAGCGCCTCAGGGACACCGTCGCGCAACATGACTGGCCGGCTGCCGGGGCGGCGCTGGGGCAGATCCGCAAGCTGATCGGCACCAACCTGATTCTCGGACTCGTCACCGTTTGTGTCGGAGCGCTTGGGCAGCTGACACTCTGACTGACGCGGCAGAACGGCGATCAGGCAACTGCAACCAGCCGGTTCAAGGTTTCCGGGTCCTTCATCAGGCTTTCACTGTCCGACTGATGCACGATCCGGCCGCGGTCGAGCACGATCGCGCGTTTGGTCAGCGACAAGGCGAGACGCGCATGCTGCTCGACCACGATCACCGACATGCCGCCGTCGAGCACCAGCTTGCGGATCACGCGCATCAATTCCTGCACGATGATCGGCGCCAGCCCCTCCATCGGCTCATCCAGCAACAGCAGTTTCGGATTGACCATCAGCGCGCGTGCGATGGCCAGCATTTGCTGCTCGCCGCCCGACAACTGGTTGCCCATGTTGGCGCGACGCTCCTTCAGGCGAGGAAAGATCTCATACACCTTCGGCACCGTCCAATCGCCTGGCCGGGCCACCACGGTCAGATGCTCCTCCACCGTCAGCGACGGGAACATGAAGCGCTCCTGCGGCACCCAGCCAAGACCTGCGTGCGCACGCGCATGCGTCGGCACACGTGCAATGTCGCCGCCCTGCCATCGAATCCTGCCATGGTGCATTTGCGTCAGGCCCATGAGAGTCACCAGCAGACTGGTCTTACCAACGCCATTGCGGCCCAGCAGCGCCAGGCTGTCGCCCTCCTGCATCGCGAGCGAAATATCTTCCAGCACGACCGAGTCACCATAGCCCGCGGTCACGTTTTCGAGTGCGAGCAATTCAGCCATGTTCGGCTTCTCCCAGATAAACTTCCTTGACGCGCGGATCGGCGGCGATCTCTGCCGGCGTGCCTTCGGTCAGCACCTTGCCGCCGACCAGCACGGTGATCCGCTCCGCAAAGCGGAATACCAGTCCCATGTCGTGCTCGATGAAGACAATTGTCACATCGCGCGGCAGGCGTGCGATGACTTCAAACAGTTCGGCGCTTTCGGCCGAGGGGATGCCGGCAGCCGGTTCGTCGAGCAAGAGCACTTTCGGCCGGGTTGCCAGCGCTAGTGCAATCTCGACGAGGCGCTGCTTGCCGTAGGGAAGGCTGCGCGTGACGGTATCGGCATCACGGTCGAGCTTGAGCGACGCGAGCAAGGCCAGTGCCTCTTCGATCTCATCGTGTTGCTGCGCCACGGTCTTGTACCAGACGTATTGCAATCCCTTGCGTTCGCAGATGGTCAGCACGACGGATTCCAGCACGGTCAAGCCGGCGAACAAGGTATTGATCTGGAAGGTGCGCGTCATGCCACGCTTGACGCGCTGATGCTGCGGCAGCGCGGTGATATCTTCATCGCCGAAATACACCTTGCCGCTGCTCGGTGCAAGGGAACCGGTCAACAGATTGATGAAGGTGGTCTTGCCTGCGCCGTTAGGACCGATCAGCGCGTGGCGCGCACCCGGCGCGAACGACAGGCTGATGTCGCTGTTGGCGCGAAATCCGCCCCAGTTCTTGCACAGGGCGTCGGTGCGCAGCGTGGTCGCTTTCATCGCACTCATCGCTTTCCTCCTCGTGCCGGTTTGAACCGGTCTCGAATTTTTTCCAGCCCGCCGAGAATGCCCCCGCGCGCAAACAGCACGATCACCATCAGCAGCAGGCCGATCCAGAACTGCCAATAGGCCGGATTCAACCCGGAGATATAGTCCTGCGCCAGCATGAAAATCGCGGCGCCGACCAGTGCGCCGTAGAGTCGCCCGGTGCCGCCCAGCACCAGCATAATAAGCAACTCCGCCGAGCGCGCGAAGCTCAGGCTGTCGAGGCCGACGAACTGCGTGGTTTGCGCGAGCAAGCCGCCAGCGATGCCCGCCACCACTGCGCCGATGGTGAACACCACTGTCAGGCGCTGGTTGACGTTGGCGCCGATCGCGGGCATGCGCTTGCCTCCCTCACGGATGCCGACCAGGCTGAGACCAAACGGTGAATTGACCAGCCTGCGCAGGAAGACAAACAACAGGAACAGCACCGCGAAGCTGTAGAAGAAGGCTGTCTTTCCATAGAGGTCGAATTCGAACATGCCGAACAGTTTGCCGACAACCATGCCCTGCAGGCCGTCCACTCCGCCGGTAATGAAGGCTGCCTTGTTGGCCGCCTCGAACGTCATCAGGCCGATGCCGAGCGTGACCATCAGGCGCGTCAGATCCTGTCCGCGCACCACGAGAAAACTGACGCAGTAGCCAAGCAAGCCGGCAACCAGTCCCGCCGCCAGCAAACCGCTGAAGGGCTCGCTCCAGCCGTGCACCGACAACAGGCCGGCGGTATAGGCGCCAAGACCGAAGAAGGCCGCATGTCCGAGCGATACCATGCCCGCGTAGCCGAGAATCAGATCGAGCGACAGCGCGAACAGACCGACGATCATGATCTGGCTGATCAGCACCAGATAATTCGGAAACAGGAAGTATGCGGCCAGCGGCGTCAGCCAGAACACGATTTCAAGCGGCCGCCAGCGGTCATGCGGCAAGCGTGCGCGGGGAACCGGAGTGGGCGGAGCGGCGAGCACGGTGGACAAGGTTGAAGGTTTCATGCGCGCCTCCCGAGCAGGCCGGACGGAAACAGGATCAGCAGCACGACCATCAGTCCGTAGATCACGAATGCGCCGACTTCCGGCACGTAATACTTGCCCGCGACATCGAATACGCCAAGGATCAGCGCGGCGACCAGCGGCCCCTTGATGGTGCCGGCACCGCCGACTGCGACCACCAGCAGGAAGTACACCATGTACTTGATCGGGAAGGTCGGGTCGAGGCCAAGCACATCGATGCCCAGTCCGCCCCCCAGACCCGCCAGCCCGGAACCCAATGCGAAGGTCAAACTGAACACGCGGCTGACGTTGATGCCCAGGCCAGCCGATGCCTGCTGGTTGTCCACCGAGGCGCGAATCTGTGCGCCGAAACGCGTGCGCTCGATCAGGTAGCCCAGCGCGAAGGTAATCACCACCACCACGCCGATCAGGAAGAGCCGGTACGCGCCGACATCCAGCCCCAGCAGCGATACCTGTCCACGCAGCCAGTCCGGCAACGTCACCGGTTGTTGCGTCGGTCCCCAGATGTAGGTGGCTGCAGCAACCGAGACAAATGTCAGTCCGATCGAAAACAGCACCTGGTCCAGATGATTTGCCTTGTACAGACGACGGTACAGCAGGCGCTCCAGCACGAATCCCATCGTGGCACTTGCGAGAAATGCCAACGGCAGCGACAGGAGGAAAGGCACGCCCATCCGGTTCATCAGCACCACGCTGACATAGCCGCCGAGCATCGCGAACGCGCCGTGCGCGAGATTGACGAAATTCATCAGGCCCATGGTGACCGACAGGCCGACGCTGATCAGGAACAGCAGGCTTCCGTAAGCAATTCCGTCGAAGAGAACACCGACGAGATTGCCTAGCATGGCGACCTCCGGTACGAGGCTGCGCGCGGGTGGTGATGCATGATGCCTGCTCCTTCCAAAACCTGTTTTTCTTTCGTCATGTTGCGTGGACGCTGCATGGCCGTTTCAGGATTGTTCCTGATCGATTTTCTGAAACACTTCCTGCGCGAGGCGGAAGGCCGAATTCGCTGCCGGCACGCCGCAATATATCGCCGCCTGCAGCAACACTTCCTTGATCTCGTCGCGCGTCACGCCGTTATTGGCTGCGGCGCGCAGATGCAAGGCCAGCTCCTCCTCGCGGTTGAGCGCGATCATCGCCATGATCGTTAGCAGGCTGCGGGTATGGCGCGGCAGTCCCGGCCGCGTCCATATTTCGCCCCAAGCGTAACGCGTGATGAGGTCCTGGAATTCCGACGTCAGTTCAGTGCGATTTGCCTGGGCGCGATCGACATGCGCGTCGCCGAGCACCGCGCGTCGCACTACCATTCCCTTGTCGTGGCGCTGTTTTTCATCCATGGCTGCCCTGCCTGAGGAAGTCGACTACCTGGGTCGTGAAAGCCTGCGCCGCTTCCCAGTTCGACAAATGCGCGGCATTCAGCTCGACATAGCGCGCGCCCGCGATGCTGTCTGCGACCCGCTTGCCCTCTGCGGCTGGCGTCGCGAGATCGAACCTGCCGGCAATCACCAGTGTCGGCGCCGAGATGCGATGAACATTGGCTCGCTCGTCCATGTCCCGCACCGCCGCGCAGTTGCCAACATAGCCTTCCGGAGAAGCGCCCAGCAGCATGTCGCGCACCAGATTGACCTGCACCGGCGCAGTGCGCTGAAAGTCGCTCGTAAACCAGCGGTCGATCACGGCGGGAACGATGGACGCCATGCCTTCCTGCTTCACCTTGTCGATGCGCGCGTTCCACAATTCCGCGGAGCCGATCTGCGCAGAGGTATTGCACAGGACAAGGCGGTCGATGCGCTCCGGTCGATGAATGCCGAGCCAGATTCCCGTCATGCCGCCCATCGACAGTCCGCAAAAATGCGTGCGTTCGATCTCCAGGTGATCCAGCAGCGCCACCACATCATTGCCGAGCTGCTCGATGGAATACGGGCCGCCCGGCACGCTCGATTTTCCGTGCCCGCGCGTGTCATAGCGGATGACGCGGAAATGCTCGATCAGCGCCGGCATTTGCGGCGTCCACATATCGAAGTTTGTGCCGAGCGAATTCGACAGCACGAGGCAGGGTGCGTCGTCGCGCCCGTCGATCCGGTAATGCAGGCGCAGATTCGCAGCATCCATGAATGGCATTGTTGTCTCCGTCAGTGTTTGTTTGCATCGCGTTCGCGATAGGTGTGCAGGACGCGCTCGATGAAAGCTTCCGCTTCACCGGTATAGCCGGCGGGATCGAGCAGCTTGTCGATGTCCGCCTCCTGCAACTCGGCACGGATCGCGGGATCCGCTTTCAGCACATCGCCCAGATGCCGTCCCGACCCGGCCGCGAGATGGCATGCCCGCTCGACCGCCTGATGCGCCTGCATGCGCCCGATGCGACCGCCAAGTGCCAAGGCGACCGCTTCCGCCATGATCTGCCCCTGCGTTGCATCCAGATTGATTCGCATGCGCGCGGCATCGACCGCCAGGCCGGATACGACCGAGCGCATCTGTTCCAGCGCGCCGGACGCGAGCTGCATGATCTCCGGCAGCGTGTCCCACTCTGCCTGCCAGCCGCCGAGGGCGCGTTCATGTTCCTGCACCATCGCCGAGAGCATGGTCGACACGAGTGCGGGCACACGCATCGCGGCCGTCAATGCGGCGGCGCAACCAACCGGATTGCGCTTGTGCGGCATGGTCGATGAGCCGCCCCGCCCTTCGGCAAGCGGCTCGGACACTTCCGCCACGTCGGTCTGCATCTGGAGTGAAATATCGCGCGCCATCTTGCCCAGTGTGCCGGTCAGCATGCCGATGACGGTTGCCGCTTCGACCACGCGGTCGCGCTGCGTATGCCACGGCGTGTCCGGCAGCGTCAGGCCGAGTTCTCCGGCGAGTGTGGCGGCGACCTGCAATCCCTTGCCGCCAAGGCTGGCAAGCGTTCCGGCAGCGCCGCCGAATTGCAGCGCCAGCGAACGCGCGCGCAGTCCGTCGAGCCGATCCATGTGCCGCACAATCGCATCGAGCCATCCGGCCGCCTTCAGGCCGAAGGTGATCGGCAGTGCATGCTGCATCCAGGTTCGTCCCACCATCGGAGTGTGTCGGTGCTGCTCGGCGAGATGCGCCAGCACGCCGGCCAGCTTGCCAAGATCAGCGTCGAAGAGTCGGAATGCTTCGCGTAGCTGCAGAACCAGACCGGTATCGATGATGTCCTGACTGGTCGTGCCCCAATGCACATACTTGGCCGCTTCCGCATCGCGCGCCGCAACAAGAGCCGTCAGTTGCTTGACGAGCGGAATCGCCAGATTGCCCGCAGGTCCGGCGGCTTTCATCAATGCCGGCAAATCGATCAGCGCGGCGTCGCAGCAGCCGCAAATCGCGTGCACGGCAGTGGCGGGAATGACGCCGTGCTGCGCCTCGGCGCGCGTCAACGCGGCTTCGACATCGAGCATGCGCTGAATGGCCGCCTGATCCGAAAACACATTCAGCATGTCTCCGGAAGAAAACATCGAAGAAGTGAGCCTGGAAGTCATCGCGTCAGCATCCCGGTTGTTGACATGGCGCTATTTAACACCCTTTACCCGATCCCTGCACCTGTGACGCAGCGCATTCATGATTTGGAAAATGGTTGATAGACCAGCGGCACGCCGGTGATCTCCTGCAATGCATCGAAGCCCAGTCCGTCGACGATTTCGCGCACCACCAGCCCCTGCGGCGTCACGTCGATCACCGCGAGATCGGTATAGATGCGATCGACGCAGCCGATGCCGGTCAAGGGATAGCTGCATTGAGCGACGATCTTGCTCTCGCCGTTCCTGGTCTGGTGTTCCATCATGACGAAGACGCGCTTGGCACCGATCGCCAGATCCATCGCGCCGCCGACGGCCGGGATGGCGTCCGGTGCGCCGGTATGCCAGTTGGCGAGGTCTCCGCCGGCCGACACCTGGAATGCGCCCAGCACGCAGATGTCGAGATGGCCGCCCCGCATCATCGCAAACGAATCGCCATGATGGAAGAAGCTGCCGCCTGTCAACAGGGTGACCGCTTGCTTGCCGGCGTTGATGAGGTCTTCATCTTCCTCGCCGGGTTTGGGTGCGGGGCCCATGCCGAGCAGGCCGTTCTCGCTATGCAGGAAGATATCGCGATCGCGCGGCAGGTGGTTCGCTACCATCGTCGGCAGGCCGATGCCGAGGTTGACATAAGCGCCCTCGGGGATGTCGCGCGCCACACGCGCGGCAATCTGTTCTCGCGTCAGTCGCTTCATTTCCCATTCCCTTGTAGCACCACCCGCTGAACGAAGATGCCGGGCGTGACGATCACCTCGGGATCGAGCGCGCCGAGCGGAACGATCTCAGCCACTTGAGCAATCGTGCATTTGGCCGCCGTCGCCATGATGGGGCCGAAATTGCGCGCGGCCTTGCGATACACCAGGTTGCCCCAGCGATCGCCGCGCAGTGCCTTGATCAAGGCGAAGTCGGCATGGATCGGCGACTCCAGCACATAGTGGCGGCCATCGATCAGGCGTGTCTCCTTGCCTTCCGCCAACAACGTGCCGTAGCCGGTCGGGGTGAAGAATCCGCCGATGCCGGCGCCCGCGGCACGGATGCGTTCCGCGAGATTGCCCTGCGGAGCGAGTTCCAGCTCGATCTCGCCGGCGCGATAAAGCGCATCGAATACATGCGAATCGGACTGCCGCGGGAACGAGCAGATGATCTTGCGCACGCGCTTCGCCTTGAGCAGCGCCGCCAGCCCGGTGTCACCGTTGCCGGCGTTGTTGTTGACGATCGTGAGCTCACGCGCCCCCTGCGCGATGAGCGCGTCGATCAGGGCGGCCGGCATGCCGGCATTGCCAAAGCCGCCGATCATCACTGTCGCCCCGTCATGCACATCCGCCACCGCTGCCTCGAGCGACTCGCATGTCTTGTCGATCACTTCGTTTCTCTCTTCTGCATTTCTCGGGATACGGATGGCCTTGTTGCCCGGACTTGGCTGCCGGCACACCGGCCATTCCCATTTGACTTCGTTCGATAAACGAACTAATGTCTGCCTATAGAACATGATTGAGTGTATCGACGTGCAAAACCGGACGTCAAGGCGGCCATTTGAAATGTGTGCGAATGCCGAACACATTGCACAGAGACCGAAACGGCGTGAGCGGAGCAGATCCTTGCGCAAACTTTCCTTTTTGAGAACTCATGGCGACAACCGATAACAAAACGGAAAATCCGGCCGATGAAACCGGTACGGTACCGGCAGCAGCAAAGAAATCCCTGACCATCGCCGAAGAAATCGACGCGCTGACCGATCCGAGCTTCATGACCTCGCTCGCGCGCGGCCTCGCCGTGATCCGGGCATTCAGCGATCAGCGGCGCAGTCTCACCATCGCCCAGATCAGCCACAAGACCGGAATCCCGCGTGCGGCGGTCAGGCGTTGCCTGCATACGCTCAAGCAGCTCGGGTATGCCGATTCCGACTCCAACAATTTTTCCCTCAAGCCCAAAGTCCTGACGCTCGGCTATTCCTACCTGTCGTCGACGCCGCTGACGGTGTCCGCGCTCCCTTATCTCAACCAGATCAGCCGCGCGCTGAACGAGTCCTGCTCGCTGGCCGTACTCGATGAAAACGAAGTCCTCTACGTGGCGCGCTCGGCGACCTCGCGCATCATGTCGGTGGCGCTCAATACCGGCAGCCGCTTGCCGGCCTATTGCACCTCGCTCGGCAGGGTCATGCTGGCCCACATGCCGGCCGACGCCCTTGATGCCTACCTCGCAAAAGTCGAACTGAAGGCCTACACGCACCGCACCGTCGTTTCCGCCGAACGGCTGAAGGAAATCCTCGAAGGCGTGCGCGAAAACGGCTATGTGATCGTCGAGGAAGAACTGGAAGTCGGACTGCGCTCGATCGCGGTGCCGGTGCGCGGCGCCTCGGGAAACGTCGTTGCCGCCCTCAACGTCGGCGCACAGGCGACCCGCGTGACCAGCAAGCAGATGAAGGAACAATTCCTGCCAGTGCTGTTGCGCGGCGCACAGGAGCTTGCCGTCCTGCTGCCCTGAATGCCCCTCATGTCAGTGCGGTAGCGCCGAATGAGCGTGGAGGCCTTGCGTCGTTTGGCCTACAATCGCGGGCATGACTCATCTCGACATTCTCATTCCCTTCGGTTTGCCGCCAGCGGAACTGTCCGCCGACCTGTTGAAGGAACTGCAATCCCCCGCACTCGCCATGTTGACTTCCCGCGCCAGCTCGGGGACCTGTTCGCGCGAGGATTTCACCGGTTTCACCAGGGCACTTCCGCACGAAATCTGGATTACACGCCAATTCGGCGTGGCGGCCGCGCTGGACGGCACTGGAAGCCCACCCATCGCCCATGCATTGATGCAATCGCTCGGGCTCGATCCCGGCGAAGGGACCTGGTTCGTTCTGCAACCCGTGCACATTCACGTCGCACGCGACCATCTCGTGCTCACCGACCCGCGTCAATTGATGTTGTCCGAGGAAGAATCGCGCACGCTGTTCGACATCGCCGCAGCACTCTGCGATGAAGTCGGCAAGCGCCTCGTGTTTGGCAATCCCGGCACCTGGTTCCTGCGCGCGGATGACTGGAACGCGCTGCAAACGTCCAGCCCGGACGCGGCATCCGGACACAACATCGATATCTGGATGCCCACGGGCAAAGGCGAGCGCGACTGGCGCAAGCTGCAGAATGAGATACAGATGCACTGGTTTAACCATCCGATCAATGAAGCACGCGAAATGCAAAGTGCGAAGCCGGTCAATTCCGTCTGGCTGTGGGGCGGAGCGATGCCCTCCCCGCTGCCGAACGAATACACCGATGCGTTCAATCTCGCCGGCTGGCTGCAAGCGTTTGCGCACGCGGTGACGCGCACCGCGCATGCGCCGACGGCGAACGCGTTGATCGCGGCGAAACCCGCAAGAGCGCTGCTCGCGCTCGATGCCTTGCAGGAACATGCACTGGCCAATGATTGGGGCCGCTGGCTGGAAGCAATGCACGTGCTTGAAAAAGCATGGTTTGCTCCTCTGCACGACGCGATCAAGTCCGGCTCGCTCGATCGACTGAGCTTGATCCTGACCAACGACAAGCGCATTGCGCACTCCACGACAACCAGGCCGTCCCTGCGAAAATTCTGGGTCAAGCCATCCCTGGAAGCATTGCGTCCATGACCAGAATCACGACACGCTCCTACCCGTTCCGCAATGCCGAAATGCTGCGTCAGCAAGGCGTGCATCCCGTACTGGCTCGTCTTTACGCCGCGCGCGGCCTCGCCGACATGCGTGAACTGTCGAGTGAATTCGCCGCGCTGATAGCTCCCTCCGGCCTGCTCCACATTGACGTCGCTGCAGCGTTTCTCGCCGATGCGATCGGGGCCGGCAAGAAGCTGGTCATCGTCGCCGACTACGATTGCGACGGCGCAACCGCCTGCGCAGTCGCCTTGCGCGGCTTGCGCGCGCTCGGCGCCAATGTCGATTTCATCGTCCCCAACCGTTTTGAATACGGCTACGGCCTCACGCCGGAAATCGTCGCACTGACTGTGCGAGAAAAGGCGCCGGACATCATCGTTACCGTCGACAACGGCATCGCCAGCATCGACGGCGTCGCCGAAGCAAAACGGCTTGGCATCGAAGTGGTCGTAACCGATCATCACCTGCCCGGCGACGCGCTGCCGGACGCGCGCGTCATCGTGAATCCGAACCAGCCATCCTGTGGATTTCCCAGCAAGAATCTCGCCGGCGTCGGGGTCATGTTCTACGTGTTGCTTGCGTTGCGCGCCGAACTGCGCAGGCGCGGCGTCTTCGATGCACAGAATCAACCCAAGCTCGACACGCTGCTTGACCTGGTCGCGCTTGGCACAGTTGCCGACGTGGTCAAGCTGGATGCGAACAATCGCATTCTGGTCGCGCAGGGCTTGAAGCGCATGCGTGCCGGCCGCATGCATCCCGGTATTGCCGCCCTGTTCCGCGCTGCAGGCCGGGAAGCGCGGCGCGCCACCCCCTTCGATCTTGGCTTTGCTCTTGGCCCGCGCCTGAACGCGGCGGGAAGGCTGGCGGATATGTCGCTGGGCATCGAATGCCTGACCACCGATGACGAAGGCCGCGCGTGGGCGATCGCGCAGCAACTCGACACCATCAACCGCGAGCGGCGCGACATCGAAGCGGACATGCAGGACACGGCGCTGGCATTGCTGGACAGCTTCGATCCACACAACAACACCACCATCTCGGTTTTTGACGAGACCTGGCACCAGGGCGTGATCGGCATTGTCGCTTCGCGCCTGAAGGACAAGTTCTACCGGCCGACGATTACCTTCGCACCGGGCGGCGAAGGCCTGATCAAGGGATCCGGCCGTTCAATCGCGGGCTTCCATCTGCGCGACGCGCTGGATCTGGTGTCCAAGCATGCCCCGACGCTGATTCAAAAGTTCGGTGGCCACGCCATGGCCGCCGGCCTGACGATCGGCGCTGACAACTTCGAAGCTTTTTCCAGGGCATTCGAGGCAGTCGGCCGCGAGTGGCTGACCCAGAACCAACTGGAACGCGTGATCGAAACTGACGGAACGCTGGAGGATGCCTATTTCACAACCCAGTTCATCGAACTGATCGACGAACAGGTGTGGGGACAGGGCTTTGCACCGCCGGTTTTCTGCGACGAATTCCGTGTGCTGAACCAGCGCATCCTCAAGGAAAAACACCTGAAGCTGATGCTCGAAAGAAACGGCCGCCGCTACGACGCCATCTGGTTCGGTCATGTCGACGACTTGCCGGAACGCGCCCTGATTGCCTACCGGCTGGACGCGAACGAATACAACGGCGTGACGCGTGTGCAATTGATGGTGGAGCACGCGCAGCCCGCCTGAGCTTGCGCGGCGCGCGAGCCCCTCCCGGCGACTGGAAAGCCCTGCAGTCGAGTATAATGTAGGGTTTGATTGCAATAGAAACCGCCATGGAAGCCGAACGCCTCAATACCCTCTCCTCACTGCTCGCGGATCTTTCCACCCGCGCAGCCGAACTACGGAGGTATCTTTGACTTCGATGTGAAGTCAGAGAAGCTGGAACAAGTCAACGCCGAACTGGAAGACCCCAACGTCTGGAACGATCCGAAGCGTGCCCAGGACCTCGGCCGGGAAAAGAAATCGCTGGAAGCGATTGTCCTCACGCTCAGCAAGATCGACACCGACCTCGCGGACGCCCGCGACCTGTTCGAGATGGCGCGCGAAGAGCAGGATGAAGACACTCTTCTCGCCATCGAAACCGACACCGAAGCACTGAAGAAACTCGTCGAAGGCATGGAGTTCCGCCGGATGTTTTCCAATCCGATGGACCCAAACAATTGCTTCATCGACATCCAGGCAGGCGCCGGCGGCACCGAAGCGCAGGACTGGGCCTCGATGCTGCTGCGCCAGTATCTGCGCTACTGCGAACGCAAGGGATTCAAGGTGGAAATCCTGGAACAATCAGACGGTGAAGTCGCCGGTATCAAAACCGCGACCCTCAAAGTCGAAGGCGATTATGCCTACGGTTTCCTGCGCACAGAGACCGGGGTGCACCGCCTGGTCAGAAAATCGCCCTTCGATTCCGCCAACGGCCGCCATACCTCGTTCTCGAGCATCTTTGTCTATCCGGAAGTGGATGAGTCAATCGACATCGAAATCAATCCGGCCGACGTACGCGTCGATACCTACCGCGCATCCGGCGCGGGCGGCCAGCACATCAACAAGACCGATTCCGCCGTGCGCCTGACCCACGCGCCATCCGGCATCGTCGTTCAATGCCAGAACGACCGCAGCCAGCATCGCAACCGTGCCGAAGCGTGGGAAATGCTGAAATCGCGCCTGTATGAACAGGAATTGCGCAAGCGCATGAGCGAACAACAAAAACTGGAAGACTCCAAGACCGACGTCGGCTGGGGCCACCAGATCCGCTCCTATGTGCTTGACCAGTCACGCATCAAGGACCTGCGCACCAATTACGAAGTCGGCAACACCAAGGCTGTCCTCGACGGCGACCTGGACGAATTCATCGCTGCATCGCTCAAGCAAGGTGTGTAAACGCTCATCGCCATCCCATTCAAAATCGCCCATGTCCACAACCAACCAAAACGAACAAGCGGCCCCGGCCCAAGACGAGAATTCCATCATTGCGGAGCGTCGCGCGAAGCTCGCTTCGATTCGCGAGCAAGGCATCGCCTTCCCGAATGATTTCCGCCCGGAGCACAAGGCCGCCGACCTGCACGAGCGCTACGACGCGCTGGACAACGAACAACTGGAGGCGCAACCGATCCCCGTATCGGTCGCGGGCCGCATGATGCTCAAGCGCGTGATGGGCAAGGCGTCGTTCGCCACCATCCAGGATGCGTCCGGCCGCAATGCGGATGGGCGCATCCAGCTCTACATTACCAACGACAATGCCGGCGAAGCCACGCATGCGGCATTCAAGCATTACGACATGGGAGACATTCTTGGCGCGGAAGGCTTGCTGTTCAAGACCAAGACTGGCGAGTTGTCCGTCAAGGTCACCGCCCTGCGCCTGCTGACCAAGTCACTGCGCCCCCTGCCCGACAAGTTCCACGGACTGGCCGATCAGGAAATGAAATATCGCCAGCGCTACGTCGACCTCATCATGAGCGAGGACACCCGGCGCGCCTTCAAGGCACGTACTGCCGCCATGTCCTCGATCCGCCGCTTCATGAGCGACAACGGCTTCATGGAAGTGGAAACGCCGATGCTGCATCCGATTCCCGGCGGCGCCGCGGCCAAGCCCTTCATCACGCATCACAACGCGCTCGACATGCAGATGTTCCTGCGCATTGCACCCGAGCTCTATCTGAAGCGCCTGGTGGTCGGCGGTTTCGATCGCGTCTTCGAAGTCAACCGCAACTTCCGCAACGAAGGCGTTTCGCCCCGCCACAATCCTGAATTCACGATGATGGAGTTCTATGCCGCCTACGTGGATTACAAGTGGCTGATGGATTTCACCGAAGCAGTCATCCGGCAAGCCGCAATCGATGCGCATGGCACCGCGACACTCACCTACCAGGGTCGCGAACTGGATCTCTCCAAGCCCTTCCATCGATTGACCATCATCGACGCGATCAAGAAATACGCGCCGCAGTACACCGACGCGCAACTGAACGACGCAGCCTTCCTGAAGCAGGAATTGAAGAAGTTCGGCGTCGAGCCGCACATCATTTCCGGCCTCGGAGCGCTGCAATTGTCGCTGTTCGAGGAGACTGCCGAAGCACAACTGTGGGAGCCAACCTACATCATCGACTACCCGATCGAAGTGTCGCCGCTGGCCCGCGCATCCGACAGCGTGCCCGGCATCACCGAGCGTTTCGAACTCTTCATCACCGGCCGCGAAATCGCCAATGGATTCTCCGAGCTGAACGACCCCGAAGACCAGGCCGCACGCTTCCAGGCGCAAGTTGCCGCCAAGGACGCCGGCGACGAGGAAGCGATGTATTACGACGCCGACTATATTCGCGCGCTGGAATACGGCTTGCCGCCGACCGGAGGTTGCGGAATCGGCATCGATCGTCTGATGATGTTGATTACCGACTCGCCAAACATTCGCGACGTCATCCTGTTCCCGCACCTGCGCCGGGAAGAGTGATCGCCAAATCTATCCAGACCGACAAAACGGGACCGCGATACGGTCCCGTTTTTGTTTGTTTTGAACGGCATTTTGTGACAATTCACAGCACTGTCTTGAGCAAGATCAGCGGCGTTACAAAGGCTTACAGCTGACACACTAATCGGCTTTTTTGGGCTGAAGTTACCTTCGATAATCGTTTCATGCAATTGAATGCACGTTGTCCATGACACAGGAGGTAACAATGGAAAACAATAACCCGCTCAAACGAATTCATCCGCTGGTCGCAGGTGCCGCCGTTTCGGTGATGCTGGTGAGCCTGACAGGTGTTGCGGCAATTACCGGGCTGATTCCGAGTTCCTACAGCAATGCAGCACCGGCCGCCGCTGCCACGGCTGCAAGCCCAGCGACGGCAACCGCGACAACGCCGGCCGCGCTTGTGGAATCCAGACCTGAATCAGATGCGCCCGCTCAGGCTCCTGCACCTGAAAGACATGCCGCCGCACCGCGTCCGGCGCATACCGGCCACGCGCAAACGCATCACGCGACAAGCGGCGCTTCTTATGCGGTGGCACAAGCACCGGCGATCTGTTCCAGCTGCGGCAGTGTCGAATCGGTGCACGCCGTTCAGCAGCAGGCACAAGCGAGCGGCGTCGGCATGGTCGCTGGCGCACTGCTCGGTGGTGTTCTGGGCAACCAGGTGGGTGGCGGAAACGGACGCAAGGTCGCTACCGTGGCCGGCGCCGTCGGCGGCGGCTATGCCGGCAATGAGATCGAGAAGCGCACGCGCGGAACGACCACATATCAGGTTCGAGTACGCATGGAAAACGGCCAGATTCGCACCTTCCCGTATTCGCAGCAACCAGGCTGGAGCGTGGGCGATCGCGTCCGAGTCGTGAACGGTCATCTCACCTCACGCGCATAATCGATTCCTTCTGGAATCAATTATGGCAGCGACAAAGGCGGCAAGTTTGCCGCCTTTTTTGATTTCCGCGCTGCCACGCTTTCTCGAACCAGCAATTCCCGCTTGCCTTGGCGCCCCTGGCACCGCATACTTGTTTTTTTGGCACCATGCCACGGACTTCCAGCCATTTTGGGAAATGCAGGTTGCGGGAAATATGAATGGAAAACTGACATCAGCGTGGATGCGTAAGCGCATAATCAAACAACTTGATAGCCGCTCGTCCGATGGCATGACCGTCGCCGATTCCGGGCAGCCGACCTCGAACCTGCAGCTCTATCAAACCAAGCTTGAGGCCGAGAACCTACTGCTCAGACAGGTCCGCACCGAGTATGAAGCGCGGCTCGCACGCTATGCCGACCTCTATGACTTTGCACCCGTGGGTTATTTCACGCTCGGACGTGACGGCATCATCCACGAGGCCAATCTTACGGGGGCCGGCCTGCTGGGACTGGACCTCTCGGCGCTGATCGGTCGCCGCATGGTGGAATTCGTTCCGGCGGAAACGCGCGACGCCTTCGATGATTTTCTGGAGCGAGTTTTCCACAGCCCGGCCAAGGAAGCCCGGGAGATTCCCTTCCTTCACGCCCAGGACCGCATCTTTTTCACCCATGTCGAAGCCAATGTCGACCATAAAAGCAACCTCTGCCGCATGGTCGTTTGCGATATCAACGAACGCAAGCAGGCGGAACTCGCGTTAATCGAAAGCGAGGAGCGATTCCGGCTCATGGCGGATTCGGCGCCTGTGCTGATATGGGTCACCGGTCCAGATCAGCAATATCTGTGGTTCAACCAGGTCTGGTTGAGCTTTACCGGCCGTTCACTGGAGGAGGAATTGGGCACGGGCTGGACCGAAGGCATCCACCCGGATGATGTCCGGTCCTGCATGGACACCCAGTCCGCAGCGTTCCGGGCACGCCGGCGTTTCAGCATCGAGTATCGTCTGCGCAGTCGCCAGGGAGACTATCATTATGTGCTGGCGCATGGCGTGCCGCGTCACTCGCCGTCCGGGCGCTTCCTCGGCTATATCGGAAGTTGCACCGATATTTCTGACCACAAGAAACTGGAAGAAGAACTGCAGCATTCGCGGCAGATTCTCCGTCACCTTGTTTCCTACCAGGAGCGGGTAAGGGAGGATGAGCGCAAGCGTATCGCGCGTGAGATTCACGATGACCTGGGGCAGAACCTGCTCGCACTGCGCATCGACGTATCCATGCTCCATACCCGCACCGGGACCGCACATCCCAAGCTCAATGAACGCGTAAAAACAGCTCTCGGTCATATCGATGCGACCATCAAGGCTGTGCGCGCGGCGATCAACAATCTGCGCCCGACCGTGCTCGACTTGGGTTTGAATGCCGCAATCGAATGGCAGGTACAGGATTTCCAGCGACGCAGCGGGATTGCCTGCGAATTGAACACGGACGACGACATCAGCGTGGATGACACGCGTGCTACCGCGTTGTTTCGCATCCTGCAGGAATCGCTCAACAACGTCATCCGGCACGCACAGGCAAGCCAGGTAGGGATCGACTTGTATCGCGAAAATAACAAGCTGATCATGAAGATCGCCGACAATGGCATCGGCATCTATCCCGATTGCCGAAGGAAGGCGAACTCCTTCGGTCTGGTCGGGATTCAGGAGCGGATCAATGCGCTCGGCGGGGAACTGGTGATCGATACCGACCGGAACAAGGGCACAACCCTGATCGTTTCACTTCCGATGTCTCGCGGCGAACCGCTTGCATAAAGCGTATACGTCGGCGATTACTTCGCTTCTTCAATCCACGCCATCTGGATCGCCTCAAGCACTTTCTCTCCACCGCGCCTGGGATCGTCGTCAAAACCGTCCAGTTCGCAGACCCAGTTGTGCAGATCGGTGAACCGCACGACCATGGGATCGACATCGGGGTATTTGTCGTTAAGCTCTTCGGCAATGCGTGTGATCTCGTTCCATTTCATTATGCGCCTCCCGATCAATGATTTTCGCTGACCTGATTGATGGTGTATTTCGGGATTTCGACCACAAGGTCTTCCTTGTCGAGAATGGCCTGACAGGACAGGCGTGATGTCGCTTCCAGTCCCCATGCCCGGTCGAGCAGGTCTTCTTCCTTCTCTTCCGGTTCGTTGAGCGACTCGAACCCCTCGCGAACGATCACGTGGCAGGTCGTGCACGCGCAGGACTTTTCGCAGGCGTGCTCGATCTCGATATCGTTTTCAAGCAAGGCATCGCAGACCGACATGCCCGCCGGCGCTTCAATGACGGCGCCTTCCGGGCAAAGAGTCGCATGAGGGAGAACAACGATTTGGGGCACTTGGTTTACCTCGATGTGTAATTGCAGTCGATTCTGCTGTAGTTGCAGCGATTGTCTTTATGCGATCTGGTCGAGCTTCTTGCCCGCCAGCGCCGTCCGTACACTGCGATCCATGCGGCGAGCCGCGAATTCTTCTGTACCTTGCGCAAGGGCGTCAACCGCCGCCTTGATGGCGGAATGGTCTTCACCCCGCACTTTCTCCCGCACCGCTTCCATCAGTGCAGCCACATCCGACCTCTCCGCCTCCGACAGCAAATCGCCATCCGCATCGAGCGCCGACTGCGTTGCCAGGAGAATCCGCTCGGCCTCGACCTGTTCCTCGCGCAGGGCGCGCAGTTTCATGTCGATATCGGCCGAGTTGTAGGAGTCCTGCAGCATCTTCGCGATCTCCTCATCGGCCAGCCCGTACGAGGGTTTCACCGAGATCGATGCTTCCACGCCGGAGCGCTGCTCGCGTGCAGATACGGACAAAAGACCGTCGGCGTCTACCTGATAGGTCACACGAATGCGTGCCGCGCCCGCCGCCATCGGCGGAATACCGCGCAATTCGAATTTTGCGAGAGAGCGGCAATCGCTGACCAGTTCACGCTCGCCCTGCACCACATGGATCGCCATCGCGGTCTGGCCGTCCTTGAACGTAGTGAATTCCTGAGCGCGCGCGCACGGAATCGTCGAGTTGCGCGGGATGACTTTTTCGACAAGGCCGCCCATCGTTTCAATACCGAGCGACAAGGGGATCACATCCAGCAGCAGCCATTCGTCGCCGGCCGCACGATTGCCTGCCAGCAGGTTTGCTTGAATCGCCGCCCCCAGCGCTACCACTTTGTCGGGATCGATATTCGCCAGCGGCATGGTCTTGAAGAACTCGCCGACGGCCTTGCGAATATGCGGCATGCGCGTTGCACCGCCGACCAGCACCACGCCGTCGACATCATCGACTGTCAGTGCAGCATCCCGCAAGGCTTTGCGTGTAGGAGTGATGGTCTTCGCCACCAAGTGCTGGGTGATCTGTGCAAACGTGGCTGCGTCCAGGGTGAGATGCACTTCCTCGCCGGAATTCAGTGCAGCATCGATGTGCGTCTCGGCCTGCGAAGACAACAACTCCTTTGCCTCGCGCGCCTTCACCATCAGGATGCGTGTGTCCTTGTCGGACAGCGGCGCCAGCTTGGCCTGCTCGATGATCCAGCACAGCAGGCGATGATCGAAGTCATCGCCCCCGAGCGCGGAATCACCGCCGGTGGCGAGTACTTCGAAGACGCCTTTGGTGAGTTTGAGGATGGAAATATCGAAGGTACCGCCGCCCAGGTCATACACGGCATAGATACCCTCCGAAGCGTTGTCCAGGCCATATGCGATCGCCGCCGCCGTCGGCTCGTTGAGCAGGCGCAAGACGTTCAAGCCAGCAAGCTTGGCGGCGTCCTTGGTCGCCTGGCGCTGTGCATCGTCGAAGTAGGCCGGGACGGTAATCACGGCACCAACCAGATCATCGCCCAGCATGTCTTCCGCGCGTTGCCGCAGAGTCGCCAGGATTTCGGCGGAAACCTCGACCGGGCTTTTCACGCCCGCGATGGTCTTGAGCTGCACCATGCCCGGTGCGTCGACAAAATCATAGGGCAGGTTTTCGGCGTAGGCGATATCTTTCAGACCACGGCCCATGAAGCGCTTGACCGACACGATGGTGTTCTTCGGATCAGTGGTCTGCGCGGCCTGCGCCTTGTAGCCGATATGCGCATTGCCAGTCGGGAGATAACGCACGATGGACGGCAGCAGCGGCCGCCCTTCTTCATCGTTGAGCACTTCGGGAATACTGTTGCGTACTGTCGCAACGAGCGAATTGGTCGTGCCAAGGTCGATGCCCACCGCCAGCCGATGCTGGTGCGGCGCGGTAGACATGCCGGGTTCGGAGATTTGGAGTAGAGCCATATTATGTTGTCAGACGATGGGAGCGGCTGCCAAAATACTCAGCCTTCAAGCTTTTCAAAAACGGCCTGCACTTCTTCCCCGAATTTTTCGAGAAACATCAGCTGCCGCACGCCAAGCGCCGCATCCGTGAAATTGTGTGCATCGAGCAGCGTGCCGATATGCGCCACCTTGGCCTTGCGCACCACCTGCAATTCGGCATCCAGGGCTTCCAGCGCATTCATATCCTTGTCATGCTTCGCGTCCTCCAGCTCTTCGCGCCACTCCATCTGCTGCATCAGGAATTCGCGCGGCATGGCCGTGTTGGATTCAATCTGGAGGTCTATCCCGTTCAGTTCGCACAAGTATGCCGCGCGTTTGAAGGGACTCTTGAGCGTCTGGTATGCCTCGTTGGCCCGTGTGGCCCATTGCATGGCTACACGCTTCTCGGCGTCGGTGGCCTGGCTGAATTTATCGGGGTGAACGCGGCTCTGCACTTCACGAAAAGCCTGGTCCAAGGCCGTCAGGTCGATGGTGAAACGTTGCGGCAACTGGAAAAGCTCGAAGTGGTTTTGCATGACTATGTAAAACAAAAGCCTGTTCGTACATCAACAGGCTTGATAATGCGATTTGCTCCCTCGTCAGGAAGGAGCAGCGGTATTGATCAGATACGGAAGCTTTCGCCGCAGCCGCACGCGTCCTTCACATTCGGATTATTGAATTTGAAGCCCTCGTTCAAGCCTTCGCGCGCAAAGTCCAGCTCGGTGCCGTCGATGTAGGGAAGGCTCTTCGGATCGACGAATACCCGTACGCCATGCGACTCGAACACTTCGTCTTCCGGCACGCGTTCGTCCACATACTCCAGCTTGTACGCCAGGCCGGAGCATCCGCTGGTACGAACACCGATGCGTACGCCAGCTCCCTTGCCGCGCCGCTCAATGTAGCGAGAAATGTGTTTTGCCGCTTTTTCCGTTAGTGTGATTGCCATGATACTCAATCTCTTTCACAGTTCTACCCGGCCAGCGCCGGAGTGACAATAAATCAGGCTGCTTCCTTCGATTCGCTTGCGTGCTTGGTCTTGTAATCCTGCACTGCCGCCTTGATCGCATCTTCAGCGAGGATAGAGCAGTGAATCTTCACCGGGGGCAACGCAAGTTCTTCGGCGATCTGGGTATTCTTGATCGACATCGCTTCGTCCAGCGTCTTGCCTTTCACCCATTCGGTCACCAGCGATGACGAGGCGATTGCGGAGCCGCAGCCATAGGTCTTGAATTTCGCATCCTCGATCACGCCATTGGCACCCACCTTGATCTGCAGCTTCATCACGTCGCCGCACGCCGGGGCGCCGACCATGCCGGTACCGACGGTTTCATCGCCCTTCTCGAAGGACCCGACATTGCGCGGGTTTTCGTAATGATCGAGAACTTTTTCCGAATAAGACATCTTGATGCTCCTTTAACTTTGACAGTGCGGGACGGCTTAGTGGGCAGCCCACTGGATCGAATTGAGATCGACCCCGTCCTTGTACATTTCCCATAGCGGCGACAGTTCGCGCAGCTTGGCGACCTTGGTCTTGATGAGGTTGATCGTGAAGTCGATGTCCTCTTCGGTCGTAAAGCGGCCGATGGTGAAACGGATCGAGCTGTGCGCCAGCTCATCGCTGCGACCCAGCGCGCGCAGCACATAAGATGGTTCCAGGCTGGCCGAAGTACAAGCCGAACCGGACGATACCGCGATGTCCTTGATCGCCATGATCAACGACTCGCCTTCAACGAAATTGAAGCTGACGTTCAGGTTGTGCGGCACGCGGTGTTCCATGTCGCCATTGATGTACACCTCTTCCATCTCGGTCAGGCCCTTGGCGAGGCGGTCGCGCAATGCCTTGATGCGGACGATCTCGGTATCCATTTCTTCCCTGGCGATGCGGAAAGCTTCGCCCATGCCGACGATCTGATGCGTTGGCAATGTACCGGAACGCAAGCCGCGCTCATGACCGCCGCCATGCATCTGGGCCTCGATGCGTACGCGCGGTTTGCGACGCACGTACAAGGCGCCGATACCTTTCGGACCGTAGGTCTTGTGCGCGGTGAACGTCATCAGGTCGACCTTCCATTTTTCCAGGTCGATATGCACCTTGCCGGTAGCCTGCGCAGCATCGCAATGGAAAATGATGCCCTTGGAGCGGCACAGCTCGCCGATTTCCGGAATCGGCTGGATCACGCCGATTTCATTGTTGACCAGCATCACGGAAACCAGGATCGTGTCCGGGCGAATCGCTTCCTGCAATTGTTCGATGGTGATCAGGCCGTTGTCCTGCGGCTGAAGATAGGTTGCCTCAAAACCCTGGCGCTCCAGTTCACGCACCGTGTCCAGCACAGCCTTGTGCTCGGTCTTGACGGTGATGATGTGCTTGCCCTTGGTTTTGTAAAAGTGCGCCGCGCCCTTGAGCGCAAGGTTGTTGCCTTCGGTCGCGCCCGAAGTCCAGATGATCTCGCGCGGATCGGCGTTCACCAGTGCGGCGACTTGCGCACGCGCCTCTTCCACTGCCTTTTCCGCAGACCAGCCATACATATGGCTGCGCGAAGCCGGGTTGCCGAATTGCTCGCGCAAATACGGGATCATCTTGTCCGCCACACGCGGATCGACAGGCGTCGTCGCCGAATAATCCATGTAAATCGGAAAATGCGGAGCCTTGATGGTATCGATCAGTGTTTTTTCCAATGGGGCGTTCATACTATAAATAACTCCAATCAAGCTGTAGCGTGGGTGCGGGGCATCAGCACCACGTTATGGTCAGCAGTTCTCTGTCGCTGCTGATCCACCAAATCCTTCAAGGACACGGAATCCAGATACTCCACCATCTTGGCATTCAAGGTGGACCACAGGTCGTGCGTCATGCAACGGGTTCCGTGCTCATGGCCGGGGCTGTGACAGTTTTCCTTGCCGCCGCATTGCGTCGCGTCAAGAGGCTCGTCGACCGCAATGATGATGTCAGCGACCGTCACGTCCTCGGGACGACGGGCCAAGGTGTATCCGCCGCCAGGCCCGCGCACGGAGTCGACGATCTCGTGACGGCGCAACTTGCCGAACAACTGCTCCAGATAGGAAAGGGAAATCTCCTGCCGCTGGCTGATCGCGGACAAGGTGACCGGTCCCTTGTCCTGGCGCAGTGCCAAATCAATCATCGCAGTCACCGCAAAACGGCCTTTAGTAGTCAGACGCATAACCATCAACTCCAATATGAAACTTTATCCAAGTTCTATCGAATATCCCGGATTCCCGAATATTTTGGTCAAGTATATCAAAGTTGAGTGATTTCGTCAGGTATTAATGAAATAGGGAATTACATCGTTTTCAGGAAATGATTCAGCACTTCGGAGCGTTGCCCGGACTGTGACGACCGCCCGAAGGCCACGGGCAAGCAGCATTGCTGCATTGCAACTTAAACGGACGCTATTATTTCATATTTCATTTGTGCCCGCCGAGCGCCGCTACTGAAGCTTCAGGCGCACGAACAACATGTAGGAAACAGGCTCGGCGCCATAAGTCGGTATGGCACCAACAGGAATGAAGTGCTTGCTCACGAGCGCACCAACATCGAATTTGAGCGGGCCGCTGGTTTGCACGTCCTTGTAGTACCCCAGAGTCAGCTTGTTCATCTTGAACATCCGCTGAGGTGATCCGTTTTCATACAGAAGGTCGTCACTTCCCACCTGCTCCAGGCGGCTGAAAACCGTATGGACAACGTCGAATCGGAGCGCCGACTCAAGCAGATAGCCCGTTGTGGCCTCGCGATATTTCCTGGCAGTGCGGCCCCATGCCATGGTCGTTTGCCAGTCGCCGTCGCGAAATGGCCGGTAGTAGCTTGCCGAGATTGTCGCGCGGCGCGCGTCTCCGCTCGGCACGATCTGATCCAGCCCGACGAGCGTGCCGCGGCTGATCTGGAATGTCCAGTGATCCGAGGGATGGAAGGACAATCGGGTGGATCTGGCATCGAGGTGAAGAGCTTCGGTTTCTACCGGTTTCCGCTCATCTTTCAAGGCTTCGGACGCAGCCGTGCCTTCCAACTTCAGCCCGCGCCATGCATAACCGAGCGTAAGCCCCGCAGCGCGGTTATTTGCAGCGTCCAGCCAGTAATTGAGCGCGCCAGGGCCGGAGAGCTCAGATCCGAAGAAACTGCGCAGAGAGGAAACAGGCGGCCATAGTGAGGATACGCCCGGAAGATCGGCATAGCCGAATACCTCATGGCGCTCGCCCGCACGGAAATGAAATGGAACCTTGCCATCGGTGAATTCAGAATCAGGCCCGGTGTTCTCGGCCGCGATGCGCGCTTGCTCGACATCGCCGGCGCCCTTGGCAACCAAGTGAGGCGTCGACGGCGTCAATTCGTTTTCCACGTCGGCAGGATGCGCCTGCGCGCATGCCGAGCAGGCGATCAACCAACCCGCAGATGCCATTGCCGCTGTTAAAGGTGCCATCATCTGGTTATTGACGCATCAAACACCAACAGCTTAAGTCACGCAATCTCCATACCAAGACACGCAGCTTGCACCAATATTCCGTCCGAGCAACGCCTCTTCGTGAACGGGCGCTGTCGCCGGGATTCGTTCCCTTTCAAAAACCGGTCGACAAGCCTTCAAAGCAAGCCCTGTCACCGCATCAAGCGTAATTTTTACATGCGCCTGCAAGCTTTACTTCGAGGCGAACGCCTCCTTGCTTGAAGGACACGACAGGCGGCAGGCGTTCAAGCGGCGATGGTCATTTGGAATGATTATTCACTCCCTTCAATGATCAAGCGCCACGCTCCAGAATCAGGATTCCCTGAGAGATCGAGCGAAGCAGCCCTTGGCACGCATCCTCGATGTAATCAAACACGACATCGAAGTCCTTCGCGCCGCGATAGTAGGGATCATGGACGATGGTTGCCCTCCGCTTGCCTGCATAGCTCATCAGCAAACCGATTTTGGATTGATGTTCGGGCGGACACAGATTCTGCATGACTTCAAGATTATTGAAATCCATTCCGAGAACCAGGTCGAAAACATCAAAATCCGCCGCCACGAGATGGCGAGCGCGCAAGGAAGAAAGATCATAGCCGCGTCTTCGCGCCGCGGCCTGTGCGCGAGGATCGGGTGGTTCGCCGACGTGATAATCATGCGTGGCAGCCGAATCGACAATCACCTGATCCTGCAGCTTCGCGTCCGCCACGAGTTTGCGCATCACCCCTTCAGCAGTGGGCGATCGACAGATATTTCCCATGCAAACGAATAGCACACGACTTGTTTTCATCACCATTTCCGTTGCAATTCGAATAGCCGAGGGAGTGGCGTTCCACCCCATCCGCTCATCCATCCCATCTTCACGAAGTTTCCGGTCGAGCATCCTGATATGACGCAACAGCTCGTCGACTTTTTTCCGGGAAACGATTTGTCGCGATGCGAGGAAATGGCCGCCTTGGTTGCCAAACGTGGGTTGAGCCGGCTTTCCGCGTTTCAGCTTTGCTGTTGCAGGAGGCGCATCGGTCCGAACAGACCTTGCATGCTACGGTTTGCGATGAAGGACAGATTGTACGGATGTTCGGACACGGCACGCGGGAACCGGGCCGTTACATCCAGTGCATTCAGTTGCTCGGCGACCTTCCCCCAAAGCACCAGGGTCGGCGGCGAACTCGTGTTCCGCTCGGCGTGATCGGCAAGCGCCTTCAGGACAACCTGCAAAAACGGACGCCATGCTTTTGCATCCTTGAGCGGAGGCACGTCCGGACGGTAGACCAGCGTAGCGTTCAGCAGAAGAAAGCCGTGCCGGGTCAGGTTGGCCTGCAGTTCGGTCAATGTCTGAATGAACGAGGATCCTATCGCCCGCGCTCTCAATGAAATATGCGCAACGGCGTCACCCGATGCATTTTCCGGCGACAGCATGCCATCGGCGACAAGCAGCATCTTCATGAAGTTGCGTAGCGACGTTGCCCGGTTCACTTCCTTGGACAAGCCCTTTTCAGACCACAGGGATTCGACGGCGCCATCCATGAAACAGACTCCCGTGGCACTCCTCTCGCGTGGATATGGCCCCTCGCCGACCAGTACATAGCGAACCGCATTCAGCGGCAACGAAAACGCTGCGAACAGGCGGCCGTTGGTCGGCAGAAAGTTATCGATCGCGAGTGAAGGTAGATATTCCGGGTCCGCCTCGGCGATAGCCTCCAGCCCCCGAAGCAGGATCGGGCGCCAGGATGGATCCGCCGATGCAAGCGTGTCGAGGATGGCTACTGGAATGGACGAGGACATGGCGGATCAGAATAAAAACCGGGATTGTACCGCTGTCCAAGCCCGGCACGACAACGCGTCATGCGTGATTAGCGTGAATCTTGCTTACCCGTTAAGGATACGACGTTGTCCAGGCCCGGCGCCCCGAACAACTGCTGTTTCAATATGTGCAACTGATCGCGCACCTGCGCCGCCTTTTCGAATTCCAGATTCTTCGCATGCTCGACCATCAGTTTTTCCAGGCGCTTGATTTCCTTGCTGACCTGCTTCTCCGACATCGATTCATATCGCGCCTGCTCCTGCGCGACCTGCAATTCCTCGCGCGCTTCCTGCGGACTGTACACGCCGTCGATGAGCTCTCGCACTTCCTTCTTGATACCCGCCGGCGTAATGTTGTTCGCCTTGTTGAACGCGATCTGCTTGGTGCGGCGCCGGTCGGTCTCGCCGATGGCGCGTTTCATCGAATCGGTCATCCTGTCGGCATACAGAATCGCCATGCCATTGAGATTGCGCGCAGCGCGGCCGATGGTTTGAATGAGACTTCGCTCGGAACGCAGGAAGCCTTCCTTGTCGGCGTCGAGGATCGCGACCAATGACACTTCCGGGATGTCCAGGCCCTCCCGCAAGAGGTTGATGCCCACCAGCACATCGAATGTGCCCAGACGCAGGTCGCGAATGATTTCCACGCGCTCGACGGTATCGATATCGCTGTGCAGATAGCGTACCTTGATGCCATTGTCGCCGAGGAATTCCGTCAACTGCTCGGCCATGCGCTTGGTCAGCGTGGTGACCAGCACGCGCTCGTTCTTTTTCACGCGTTCGGTGATCTCCGACATCAGGTCGTCCACCTGCGTGCTGGCCGGCCGCACCAAAATCGCCGGATCAACCAAACCGGTCGGGCGGACCACCTGCTCCACCACCTGCCCGGCATGCGTGTTTTCATATTCTGCCGGCGTTGCGGACACGAAGACCGTTTGCCGCATCTTGCTTTCGAATTCCTCGAACTTCAACGGACGGTTGTCGAGTGCAGACGGCAGACGGAAACCGTAATCCACCAGATTCGTCTTGCGCGCACGGTCACCGTTGTACATACCGTTGAGCTGTCCAAGCAGAACGTGCGATTCGTCGAGGAACATGACTGCATCCTGCGGAAGATAATCGACCAGCGTCGGCGGCGGCTCACCCGGCTTGGCGCCGCTCAGGTGGCGCGAATAGTTCTCGATGCCCTTGGTGAAACCGATTTCCTGCATCATTTCGAGATCGAAGCGCGTGCGCTGTTCCAGCCGCTGCTCCTCGACCAGCTTGCCCTCCTTGCGGAACCACTCCAGCCGGTCGCGCAACTCTTCCTTGATGGTTTCAATCGCGCGCAGAACCGTGGAGCGCGGCGTCACGTAATGCGATCCGGGATAGACGGTAAAGCGCGGAATCTTCTGCCGCACGCGGCCGGTCAGCGGATCAAACAGTTGCAGGCTGTCGATCTCGTCGTCGAACATCTCGATGCGCACCGCCAGCTCGGCATGTTCGGCCGGGAAGACGTCGATGGTATCGCCGCGCACGCGGAACGTGCCTCGCGCAAAATCCACTTCATTGCGCGTGTACTGCATCTGGATCAGGCGCGCGATCACATCGCGCTGGCTGACCTTGTCCTTGGCGCGCAAGGTCAGGATCATCTGATGGTATTCGTTCGGATTACCGATACCGTAAATCGCGGAAACCGTTGCCACGATGACCACATCGCGCCGCTCCATCAGGGATTTGGTGCACGACAGACGCATCTGCTCGATGTGCTCGTTGATCGAGGAATCCTTCTCGATAAACAAATCGCGCTGCGGGACGTAGGCTTCCGGCTGATAGTAGTCGTAGTAGCTGACGAAATATTCCACCGCGTTCTGCGGGAAAAATTCGCGGAATTCGCTGTACAACTGGGCCGCAAGCGTCTTGTTCGGCGCAAAGACAATGGCCGGCCGCCCAAGGCGGGCAATCACATTGGCCATCGTGTAGGTCTTTCCGGAACCGGTCACGCCCAGCAAGGTCTGGTAAGACAAGCCATCCTCGATGCCTTCAACCAGCTTCGAAATAGCAACCGGCTGATCGCCGGCAGGGGGGAAAGGCTGGTAAAGACGATAAGGCGAACCGGGGAAGGTGACGATCTTCGATTCGTCAAGCGCGCTGGAAACCTGGGATAAATCTGCCATCTCGATTCGACCTTTGGTAAAATAATTAGTTGCACGTCAGTCGGAGGCTTTCCGGCCTTCAAGACTGCTCACAACCCGCTGCCAGGAACGATCTTCCGCAGTCAACTTTTCATGTTATCACGATGAGCCAATCCCATCCTGCCCCCCTCTTCAGCGCCATCGACATGGCGCCGCGCGACCCGATTCTGGGCATCACCGAAGCCTTCAACGCTGACAAGAACCCGAACAAAGTGAATCTCGGCGTCGGCGTTTATTACGATGACAACGGCAAGGTGCCGCTGCTCGAATGCGTGCGCAAGGCGGAAGCGCAACTGATGGAAAAGGCAACTCCACGCACCTACCTGCCGATCGAAGGCCTGGCGGCCTACGACAAGGCGGTGCAGGAACTGGTATTTGGTGCCGACAGCGCCGTAATTCAAGAAAAGCGTGCTGTCACGGCGCAAGCCCTCGGCGGCACCGGCGCGCTGAAGCTCGGCGCGGATTTCCTGAAGCGCTTTGCGCCGAACGCGCAGGTGTGGATCAGCGATCCGAGCTGGGAAAACCACCGTGCGCTGTTTGAATCCGCCGGCTTCGTCGTCAACAACTATCCGTACTACGATGTGGCAACGCGTGGCGTGAACTTCGACGGCATGCTGAATGCATTGAAGACCATGCCGGCAGGCTCCATCGTCGTGCTGCATGCCTGCTGCCACAACCCAACCGGCGCCGATCTCACCGACGCGCAATGGACCGATATCATCAAGGTCGTCACCGAGCGCGGCC
This sequence comes from Herbaspirillum sp. ST 5-3, assembly GCF_004804275.1. Lineage (GTDB taxonomy): Bacteria > Pseudomonadota > Gammaproteobacteria > Burkholderiales > Burkholderiaceae_D > Noviherbaspirillum. The sequence continues at coordinate 487,884 of NZ_STGI01000002.1, read as the reverse complement.
TGGTGCCATTCCTCGACATGGCCTACCAGGGTTTTGGCGACGGCATCGATGCTGACGGCAAGGTTGTACGTCAATTCGCGCAAGCCGGCGGCCCGCTGTTCGTATCGAATTCGTTCTCGAAATCCTTCTCCCTGTACGGCGAACGCGTCGGCGCATTGAGCATCGTTGCCACCAGCGCGGAAGAAGCCGCGCGCGTGCTGTCGCAGTTGAAGCGCGTGATCCGCACCAACTACTCGAACCCGCCGACGCATGGCGGGCAAGTGGTCGCGACTGCCCTGGCAACGCCCGAACTGCGCAAGCTGTGGGAAGATGAACTCGCAGGCATGCGTGTTCGCATTCGCGAAATGCGCCAGGCACTGGTGCAGAAGCTGAAGGAAAAAGCGCCGGGACACAACTTCGACTTTGTGATCAAGCAGCGCGGCATGTTCTCCTATTCCGGCCTGACGAAGGAGCAAGTCGGGCGTCTGCGCGACGAATTCTCGATCTATGCTGTCGATACCGGCCGCATCTGCGTCGCTGCGCTCAACTCGCGCAATATCGACAATGTCGTCGATGCCATTGCCAAAGTGCTGTAAGTACACGCACCCCTCAATGAGCCTTCGGGCTCATTGATAAAGGCGGCAAACCCCAAGCAAAGTTTTGACACGGACAGAAAAATCGTCCTATAATAGCGGTTCTGTTCCCTGATAGCTCAGTCGGTAGAGCGACGGACTGTTAATCCGCAGGTCCCTGGTTCGAGTCCAGGTCGGGGAGCCAAAGAATTCAAAGCGGCTGCTTCTTGCGAGGCAGCCGCTTTTTTCTTTCTTTTGTTCAATAGAAGAAGTGGCTAATCGCCGCTACCCCTATTTTGCCCCCTGTGGATATCCTGACCACGGCAAATCACTTTTCCGCTGATTGGAAGGTTACTTCCGACGATCAATTCGATCAACGTGACCTTTCCTCGCGCCGTTAAGGCCGACCGCGGACCGCCGGCAGCAAAAATGCCAGCCCACCAATCTTAAGTCGGCGCGCAGGTAGTGCAACTTGCTCGCTGATTCTGCCCTTCGCATGCACAGTCCTGAATTTCCTCAAGCGCAAAAAGACTGATTCCACTCTTGCCATATTCCTTGTGCAAACTTGCACGGTGAGGTTACTTCGCTGCACGACCGGATCGTATCGGCGACATGTTGTTTCTGACATGTCGCGCATCGCCTACAAACAGTAATAACTGATTACCTCATTGCCGTCGCCGAGGAATTGCAACGAATGGCATAGACTATTCACCAGCATGATTCCCCTGCCGTACAGCTTGATGTCGGGTTCCGGGTCCTGGGCATTGACCGCCTTGTGATCGAAGCCCTTGCCGCTGTCCTTGATGTGAATACGGATCGCCGGTTTTCCCTCGATTTCCGTACGCTCCAGGGCGACATCGATGCAACCGTCTTGCAGCTTGCTCAACCGCTCCTTTCGCTCTCGCATGTAGCGTTCAAAACCGTCAAAGCTCGATTTCGTCGCAGATTCCAGATGCAGCAGGCCGTGTTCGACCGCATTGTTGAATAGTTCGGACAGAATGATGAAAATCTGTCGCCGATGTTCCCTGCTTGACTCCAGCTTCTCCACCACGGATGTGAGGAAGGGAATCGTGTCAAGCGCCTTGAGTTCCCGGACGCCGAGGTGGAACTTTACTTTCCAGCCGGGCTTGCTCTCTGTATCTGCATGCGCCGCGCCCACGGCATCGGCATGCCCGTGCGCCAGCTGCGTCGATATGCAAGAGAGATCAACCAGCATGAACGAAGCATCGTCCTGCAACGGCCCCTCGCCTACGTGCCGACTGAAACCATCCACCAATTGCTGGAATCGTTGCTGCATGGGAGCATCTGCCAGGGCGCGACTGATGCCGGCACTGCCCCAGTACGACCCTCCGGCATCCTGAGCCTCGCATAATCCGTCGGTAAAAATCACGAGCTGCCCTGGCCCCGGGTACACCAGTACGTCCACTTGAACTTCTATGTCCGGATCACGCAGCAGGCCAAGCGGCAACTGTCTGGTCGTTCCGAATTCACGCACCTCGCCGGACGCCGATACAAATAAAGGCAGTGGATTGCCACCGTTCCAGACCTGGATTTCCTTCTTGTATGCATCTACCGATACCAGGGTTGCGGCGACAAAGCGGTCCACAGGCAGGAGGTTTGCAATTTTTCTGTTGAGCTCCTCCACGATCCGGGCGAGGGAGAAACCTTCCGCTGTCATGCTGTAGAAAGTGTCGGCAAGCGGCAGGACGTTCAGGGCCGCAGGCAGCCCATGCCCCACCGCATCAGCCACCATCAGATGCAACACGTTGCCAGGCGTACGCGCTGCCGCGACGAGATCGCCGCTGAAACGGCGCACCGGACGGCTCCAGTACCGCAATGCGTCATCCCGCAGTCCTGCCATGTTTGTCAGGCTCGCCATCAAATGACTGCCGATGCGTGCTTCCTCTTCGGCCTGCCGGTAATAGTATTCAAGCTCGGCACGCTTGGCTGCCAGATGCCGCTGCATCATGGCGACCCGCTGCAACGCCCTGATCTTTGCCCGCAGTTCCGTCATGTTGACCGGCTTCACAAGGTAATCATCGCCTCCTGCGTCGAGGCCTTTCATCAGATTGCCGCTTTGCGGGAGAGCGCTCAGGTACACCACCGGCACCCATTTCTCGCCCTGGATCTGGCGAATGCGGGCGGTGGCCTGAAAGCCGTCGAGCTCCGGCATCATGACGTCCATCAGGACAATGTCGGGCTCCTCGCTCTTGAAGAGCTGGACCGCTTCCAATCCGTTCCGCGCCAGCACGGCCTCGTGCCCCATATAGGATGCCATGTGCTGCAGCATGACGCGTGCGTTTTCTTCATCGTCAACGACGAGTATCTTCAGCCTCTGCCCCATGTCCCCCCCTTGTGCCGGTTACCGGATCGTGAAGATCCGGCTGAAACTGACGCGTTCAAGCACCTGCGCCACCATCTCGTTCGGATTGACGAGCGCGACCGACTTGTTGGCGATCTTCGCGCGTTCGCTGAGCAGGAGCAGCATGCCGAGTGCGGAGCTGTCGAGATAGTCGACACTGGCCAGATCGACATCGATGTCGGTCACGAGTGGATTTGCGATCGTCGACGAATAACAGTCGCTGAATTCGCTATGGGTGCTGAAATCGAAGCGTCCGTTCAAGGCGATGACGGCTTTGCTGCCGCTGATGTTGACATTGATTTTCATGCTGATTTCCTTTCGGTTTCCTCGATATATGTGTTCTTTTGCCAATGCATGCCGTCATATCAGGAGGCAGGCATTTTCCGCCGACGGCAATTCAATCCAGAATGCGCTGCCCTTTCCGCGCTCGCTGCGCACGCCGATGCGGCCGCCCATGAGCTGCATGAAGCGCTGGCTGATGGCGAGTCCGATTCCCGTTCCCGGAATTTCCGCCCGGTCGGCATCCAGACGGCTGAACGGTTGGAACAATTCTCCCTGGCGCGCAAGGTCGATGCCCGGTCCGGTATCGGAGACCGTGATCCTCACGGCGCCGGACGCGGCATGGAGGTACTCGACGCGCACAAGGCCGCCTTCGCAGTTGAACTTGATCGCGTTCGACAACAGATTCAGCAAGACCTGCTTCAAGCGCGTGCGGTCGGCCTTGACAAGAGTTGCGCCGCTTTGTGCCGATACCGGCTCGATCCGGATGCATCGCTCGGTCGCCATCAGCTCCACCACGCTGATGCACTCGCACAGAAGCGGGGCAATCTCCACGTCTTCGGGTTGAATTTCCAGTTTGCCGGCGTCGATCCGGGACAAGTCGAGTATTTCATCGATCAGCTCGCGCAAATGCCAGCCGGACCGGATGATGCGTCGGACGCCATCCAATTGCATTTCGGTGAGTTGCTCGGGCCGTGTTTCCAGCAGCTGTGCAAAGCCAAGTATGAAGTTCAGCGGTGTGCGCAATTCGTGCGTCATGCGCGACAGGAAGTCCGACTTCGCCCGGTTCGCCTTGTCGGACTCTTCTTTCGCCCGCTGCATGTCTTCCAGGACCAGCATGCGCTCGGTCATGTCATTGAAGGCCAGCACGAAGTGCGTGACGGTTTCGTCGCCGTCGCGCACGGGGGCGACGGAGCAATCGGCCCAGCGCGCGGTCCCGTCCCTGCGCAGGAACCGGATCAGGGCACGCCCTTCCATGCCGCGATCCAGCGCGGCGCGGATCTTCGCAAGGTTCTCTCCGCCTTCGATCTGATCGAACAGACATTGCACATTACCGCCGGCAAAGTCCTCGGCGCTGCGTCCCGTGATCGTTTCACAAGCGGGGTTGACGTAGACGATCGGATTGCCGCGCTCGGACGAGAACAACATGATTCCTGTCAGGCTGGATTGGATCGCCATGTCGTGCAGCCGAAGGTTGTCCTCCGCCTCCTTGCGCAACGTGATGTCGCGCAGCGTGGACTGAACATGTGTCAGGCGGCCATCAGCGTCGAGCACGGGCGTCGCTGTCACTTCGGTCCAGAGGTAATTGCCGCTGCAATGTCGCATCCGGAATACGGCGGATGCGTGGTGGGCGCCATTGAGGACCGGGTCGAACAGCTCCTGCATGACGGTATCGATGTCCTTCGGGTGAATCAGGGGCCAGGGGACGGCGCCGCGCATCTCCGGGTAGTCGTAGCCGAGCACCCGAGCGCAGGCAGGGCTGACGTAGACCAGCGCCCCTGCCCGGTCGTGCAAGGAAACCACATCCTGCGTATTTTCCGCGAGCAGACGATACATTTCTTCACTGCGTTTCAGCGCCTCTTCAGCCTTCACCAGTGGTGTGATCTCGGTACGGATCGAGATGTAGCCGAACGGCATTCCCGATTCGTCCAGGCGAGGCACGATGGTGGAGGTGACCCAATAATGGCCTCCTCCCTTGTGCAGGTTGCAAATGACGCCTTGCCATACCTTCCCTGCAGATATGGTGTGCCACATGTCTTCAAAGAGTCCGGTCGGATTGCGCCCCGAATTCAGTATCCGATGATTTTGACCGATCAGCTCCTCGCGTGAGTAGCCGCTGATCTCGCAGAACTTGTCGTTAATGAACGTGATTCTTCCCTCGACATCGCTGATGCTGACAATCGCATGCTGGTCTAGCGCATACTGGCGCCAGGTGATTTCCTGCTCGCGCCTGCGGACCGCTTCCGCCATCTCGTCCAGAGCGCGCGCCAGGATTCCGAATTCGCCGCTGCCATGACCGATGCCGCTTCTGGCATCCCAATCCCCTTCGCCGATACGGCGCGCCGCCTCGACCAATCTGTCGGTCTTGTGCAGAATGAAACGCCGGTAGCTCACCCACGCCAGCAACAGCACGACCGCACCGCTCATGCAGATGGCGGTAACCATGGTAAAGAACATGCCATTCATCTTTGCGAATTCGCCGGCAGGTATGCCGACTCCAAGCGTAGTCGGCCCCTTGTCGACCGCGCGAGGCAAAGCGGAAAACGCCCACAGACGCCGTTCATCGTCAGGCCATGTGCTCTCACGCGACTCCGGCGTTACCGGGAGGTTTGCCATTTCCGCGGGCGACATCGAGCTCCAGACCATCGGCACCATCGCCGTCGCCCATCCGCCTTTGCCGGGACGGAACAGCACGACGTAGGTCGAAGCCGGCAAGCGCCGCTCGGCGACCGCCTTGGCAATATTGGCAGCGACATCGACCGTGACGAACAGCACCGACTTGATGCGTTGCTGTGCATCCATTATCGGCATGGACAGCACGGTCACCGGACGATAACCGGAAAGCCTGCTGATGTGATAGGTACCTGTCGACAGCTCACGCGTCTCGATGGCGCGCCGGAACCACAACCGATCCGACACATTGATCGCCTTGTCCATCGGCACCGCCGTACAAAGCATATTGCCGCTCGCATCGGTCATGCCAAGATTTTCGTAGTGGCTATTGTGTTCGAGCAGCTCGCGCATGAACGCGCAATAACCATCGCGCCGCTCTCGAATGGAAGGAATCCGTTCCATCAATTTCAGGAGTTGCGCAGCGCCGTCCATGCTGCGCAACTGGCTGGCATTGATCGCGTCCAGCACCTGTTCCATGTTGAGCGTGACCAGGCGCATCTGGTGCTGATGCAATTCGCTGCCGAGATACCAGATCAGTGCGACAGCGGGCAGGAGAATGATCGCAATCGTCATCGCCAATTTTGCTCGCAGGCTCGACAAGGCGTGATCGACAGCGCATGGCCAGCAGCGGCGCGCCACGCCCAGCTTCGCAGAGAAGATGGCCCATACCGCACTCGGAAAAGAGATCGGAAACTGCATCACGGTTGCCTATTCATCTTTTCCCGCTGTATTGTCCGGCCTTCCGCGATCGTCGCGCACATCAGACGCGTCTGCACGTCCGGCCAGATCCATGAAGATCAGTGCGACCCCGCTGACCCGGCCCTCCTCGACGATCGGCGCCACCGTATATTCCACGAACAGCAAAGCCCCGCTGTGTCGCAACAGGACGCCGTTCTCGGCATGGCGTATCAATCCGTCGCTGATGGCGCCGCAAATCGCGCTGCGCACCTCGTTCAGCAGCCGGCCTCCGCCGTGCTCGTGGAGAATCGCGCCAACCGGCTCACCGATCAGGGCGTCGTCCACCCATCCCAGCATGCCGTTAGCCGACGGATTGGCAAATGCAATGGTTCGTGAGGCTTCGATGCCGACCACCCCCCAGCGCGCGGCATTCAAGATCAGTTCATACCGGCTGACCGAGCGTTTGATTGCTTCGTCAAAATGCTTGCGATCGGTAATGTCTTCCACCATGTTGACGGAAAAATACGGATGGCCAAGACTGTCTCGCACCAGCGATGCGTCCACTTTGCACCAAAGCTCGCGGCCATCCTTGTGCCGAAAGCGTTTTTCGATCTGATAGGAGTCGCGTCGGCCGGAGAACAGTTCGCGATTCAGCGCTGTGCCAAGAGATCTGTCGTCCTCGTGAATCAATGTATCGATGTCCATCTGCGTCAGCTCGTCGACGCTGTAGCCAAGCATGTCCTGCAATGCCTTGTTGGCCTGCAAGGCCCGCGCGTCGGCGCCCCGCACCAGCATCCCGATCGGCGCCCTTTCGAACGCGAGGCGGAATCGTTTCTGGATCTCTTGCGCTTCGGCCTGTCCCGACGGCGCGGCTATGCTTCCCATGTTACCCCCCGCTTGTCACGTTTGCGCCGCCCGAGTCCGTACCCACCATTGGAACCCGATCCGGAATATTCATCGCTCTTTGTTCGTGCAGCAGCGCCGCCATTTCTTCAACCGGCAGCGGGCGGCTGAAGTAGAAGCCCTGGATCTCGTCACAGGCACATTGCTTGAGGAAGATCGCTTGTTCCAGCGTCTCGACGCCCTCCGCAACAACGACGAGGTCCAGACTGTGTGCGAGGGCGATGATGGCGCGGGTGATGGCCGCGTCGTTCGGATCGTCAATGACGTCCTTGATAAAGGATCGATCGATCTTCAGCACATCGATCGGGAACAGCTTGAGATAGCTCAGCGACGAATAGCCTGTCCCGAAATCGTCGATCGACAGTCCGATGCCGAGTTGTTTCAGCGAGCGCAACACTTTGATCGCCAACTCGGTGTCTTTCATGACCGTGCTCTCGGTAATTTCCAGCTCAAGGCAGGCCGGATCGAGGCCGAATTCATCGAGGATGGCTTGCACGTTGCGCGCCAGCGCGGCTTGCTGAAACTGGCGCGCGGAGAGATTGACCGAGACGCGCATCATCGGCAACCCGCATTTCTGCCACTCCTTCGCCTGGGCACAGGCGGTTCTGAGCACCCACAAGCCGATCTGTTCGATCAGGCCGCTTTCCTCCGCAACCGGGATAAAACGGGCCGGGGAGATCAGGCCGAATTCCGGATGACGCCATCGGACCAGCGCCTCCATACCGATTTGCGCTCCGGTCGCGATGCTGATGCGCGGCTGATAGTGCAGCAAAAGCTCGCCTTTCTCGACGGCATAACGAAGATGGCCTTCCAGTTCCTGCCGTTCGCGAATGGCCAGGTCCATCTCGCGTGTGTGAAAGCGATAGCAGTTCCGGCCTTTTTCCTTGGCGCTGTTCATGGCGATATCCGCCGTGTGCAGCAAGCCATCCTCTGTCGCCTCGTCGCTCGGGAACAGGCTGATTCCGACACTGACGCTCAGGAAGATCTCGCGTCCGGCGACATGAAACGGCTCGCGCATGCATTCGAGCAACCGGTTGGCCAGTGTGACTGCTTCCTGCACGTGGGCGATCTCCTGCTGCAGAATGATGAATTCATCGCCGCCTTGTCGCGCCAGCAGATCGCCATTCCGCAGCGACTGTTGCACGCGAAGCGCCGTCTGCCGCAGTACCTCGTCGCCGAGTGCGTGCCCGAAGGTGTCATTGATGCGCTTGAAGTGATCGATGTCAAGGAACAGCACCGCCAGCATGCATTTTGCTTCTCGCATGCGATTGATGGCATCCCGCAACCGCTCGTGGATCAGCAGCCGGTTGGGCAACCCTGTCAGCGCATCGTGCGTAAGCTGGTCCAGCAACAGCGTTTCGAAATGCTTGCGCTCGGAAATGTCGCGCACCAAGGCGATGACCAGCGGCAGATCCTCGGTATCGAGATGGCCGAGATTGATCTCGACCGGGAATAGTTCGCCATCCCGATGGCGACATGCCGCTTCGATACTGGTCGCTGCCGCGTGGCCGTTGTTCTTCGCCGCCCGACGCATCTGTTTGTCGTCGGCATCGCTTGCCATCACCATTCTTGCCGGCATGCCGACCAGGGCATCGGGCCGATATCCGAACAGCTTCTCGGCGCGCGCATTCATCATGAGGATGCGATGACTACGATCCATCAGCAGGATGGCCTCCGGTGCGAATTCCATGAGCTTGCGGAACTTGCTTTCGCTCAGCTTCAAGGATCGCTCGGACGCCTTCAATCGCTGGAACGGCTCATGCACGCCCTCGACGAAGATGGCGCGATACAGATACAGATAGGCAAGTACCTTGTAGACATGCCCGAGCACGTTGAACAGATCGGTGGCATTGACATAGAGCGTGAAGCAGAATTCGCTCAGAGCCATGATGCAAGCGGCACTGAAAAGATGCACCGTTTTTTCGGCCCGCGTGGCGAGCGCCTGCTGCAGCAGAATCGCTGCAGCAAGTAGATAGGTGGCAGCAAGCACGTATTCGGAAACGATCTTGAACGTCGTCAAGCCGCGACCAGGAACAAATGTATCGGGCAGCAGCTCCGGCCGGAACAGGGTTACCCAGAACATCAAACAGGTAAAGCCTCCGGATGCGCCCAGCGCCATCAGGTGCCGATAACCGGGTGGTGTTGCGCGCCAGGGGAGCACCGCCGCGGCGAGCAAGGCCACCGCCCCGGCCGCCCGCGCAGCCAGCCAGAAGTCGATGCCCTTGGCCACGCTGCTCGGGCTGACGAAGTCGGGCATGCCCGGAAATGAAAGCAGATGACCGAGATCGAGCAGCCCCACTGCAAGAAAGGCCGAAGACAGCACCATGATCGCCGGAGGTATCCTGTTGTCGAAACTATGCCAGCCGATGCCGAACACCATCGCCGATACGATAACCGCGAACACCTCCATGGCGATGTGCAGGGGAAGATAGATGTCACTTCTCAACACGAAATACGATGGCGTGTGCAGCATCAGCAGGACCATCGCGCCGGCGAGCACGGCAATGAACGCGGCGGCCCGGCGCATCCGCAAAAGGAATGGATCTCGTGACCCGGTTTCAGAAGGGCGACGCACTACTTCCGTCAGTGGCTGCGTGTTGTACATGACTCTCCCTCTACCCGTCTCAGACGCTGACCGGCGCGTGCGCAAGAATCGCCTGCGCAATGCCGGAAAGCGGTACGCTGGACGCGACCGCGCCGAGTTTCACGGCTTCCCTCGGCATGCCGTACACCACGCAACTCGCCTCGTCCTGAGCCACGGTATAGGCTCCGGCATCATGCATCTCCTTCAGTCCGCGCGCGCCATCATCCCCCATTCCCGTCATGATCACGCCCACCGCATTCTTGCCGGCGCATTTCGCTACCGAGCGGAACAGCACGTCGACGGAGGGTCGATGCCGATTGACCAGCGGCCCGTCAACGATATCGACGTGGTATTGGGCTCCGCTACGCTTGAGGAGCATGTGACGCCCACCGGGCGCGATCAATGCCAGCCCGGGCGTCACGCGGTCGCCGGTCTTCGCCTCGCGCACCTCGATCGCGCACAAGCCATCGAGACGTTCGGCGAACGAGGCGGTGAATTTTTCCGGCATGTGCTGGACGATCACGATGCCCGGGGATACGCGCGGCAAGACGGTCAGCACATGCTCCAGCGCCTGCGTGCCGCCTGTGGAAGTGCCGATCGCCACGATGCGTTCGGTGGTTTGCGCCATCGCGTGAATTCCGGCATCCAGGATCGCATCGGCAGAAAGCTTCGCCGCAACGGGCAGGATGGCCGGCGCAGCCTTCAGCCGCTTCACGTTCGCCATGGCGGCAGCCTTCACGGCGTGAACCAGGTCGGCCGCCGCGTCCTCGATGAGAAAGCGACGCACGCCAATGCCGGGCTTCATGACGATGCCGACCGCTCCGGCTGCGAGTGCCTGCATGGTGGTGTCCGCGCCCTTGGTGGTGAGCGAGGAGCAGATCACCACCGGCGTCGGACGCTCCGCCATGATCTTGCGCAGAAACGTGAGGCCGTCCATGCGCGGCATCTCGACATCGAGCACAATCACGTCCGGCCAGGCGCTCTTCATGCGCTCCATGGCAAAAATCGGATCGGCTGCCGCGCCCATCACCTCGATGCCTGGTTCACGGGACAGCACGCTGGCGGCCACCTGACGTACCACAGCCGAATCATCGACGATGAGGACCGTTATCCTGCTGCGCATATCGCCCTCCTGTCGCAGTTTTCGCAGAGATTGGTTTCTTGGGTCTGTCGATGCTTGAGCCAGACGTCGCCGCTCCAGATGTCAAAGATGATGGTGCGGTGACCAGTGCCTCCCAAATGCTCTCCAGCCAGACGAAACCCGTAGCGGCGCACCAGCGCGCGCCCGGCACCCACGTTGTTGAAAGGAACGTCACCGCAATTGCGCGAACGATTCATTCCCGGAAACATGTTGCCGCCACCGAACATCTTCACCTGATACTCGTCCGGTCGCGTACCGACTGCGCGTATCTCGCGCAGCAGCAGGTCGACTGCCTCGTCGCCGTAACATCCGTTCAGCACTTCCCCGCGGGCTTCGCCGCTGCGGGTGGGAAGCATGTAGTGGCACATGCCGCCGATCAGCAGCCGCGGATGCCACACGGTCAACGAGACACAGGACCCGAGCAAGGTGCGGATGCGCGTATGGCGGTCGCCGAAGCGCACTTCCCCCGGCTGCAGGTAGATTTCCGTAGCATGTTCAGGCGCCTTCATTTGATCGGCTTCAGGAAAACCGACGGCGCTACGGCCTTGATCTCTTCAGTCACGCCATTCAGGCTTTCGGAATGGCCGACAATGAAGTAACCGCCGGGCTTGAGCACGCGTAGCAGCCTGCTCACGACGTCGCGCTTGGTGGCGAGATTGAAATAGATCATCACGTTGCGCAAGAAGATGACATCGAACTCTCCTATGCCGGGCAAGGGAGCATTGAGGTTGATTTGCGAAAAGCTGACCCGTGCGCGCAATTGCTTGTCGATCAGGAAAGTACCCTCCTGCGAACCGACTCCCTTCAGGCAGAAGCGGTTGAGGTAGTCGCGCGGGATGTTGGCCGTGCGTTCCATCGCATAGTGTCCGCTGCGCGCCTTTTCCAGCACCCGTGTGCTGAGGTCGGATGCGAGAATTTCCCAGCCCGTCTCGCCGATCCTGTCCGCCAGCACCATCGCGATGCTGTAGGGCTCCTCGCCGGTCGAACACGCCGCGCTCCAGATCCGCATTACGCCTGGCCGTCGCTCGGGAACGATGCGCTCGCGCAGGAGGTCGAAATGCTTTGGTTCACGAAAGAAATAGGTCTCGTTAGTGGTCAGCAGGTCGAGTGCGATCTGCAATTCGTCCTTTTGCTTGTCGCTGTGAAGCAGTTTGAAATACTCCCCGTAGGAATTCACCTGGAAATGCTGCAAGCGCTTCGCCAGCCGGCCGCTCACCAATGACTTCTTCGACGGCGACAGATGGATTCCGGCAATCTGCGCCAGCATTGCCTGGAACTGGGCGAACTCATGATCGGTAATGCACTTGGCTGCTTCCACCGCACCCTCTCCCGGATTGTCAAGCCATCTTGAAGAAGCTGACCGCCTGCTGCAGTTGCTGCGCCTGGCTGCTCATTTCTTCCGCCGTGGCCGCCAGTTCCTCCGAACTCGACGCATTCTGCTGCGTGATCTGGTTCAGCTGCACCATCGCCGTGTTGATCTGTGTTACGCCACGCGACTGCTCTTCCGATGCCGCCGCGATCTCCTGCACCAGGTCCGAGGTCTTGCTGATCGACGGCACGATCTCGTCCAGCAACTTGCCCGCACGCTCGGCCAGTTGCACGCTGCTCGATGCCACCTCGCCGATCTCCTGCGCCGCCACCTGGCTGCGCTCGGCCAGCTTGCGCACTTCCGCCGCCACCACCGCAAAGCCCTTGCCGTGCTCGCCGGCGCGCGCCGCCTCGATCGCCGCATTCAGGGCCAGCAGGTTGGTCTGGTACGCGATGTCGTCGATGATCCCGATCTTGGCCGCGATGCTCTTCATCGCCGTCACCGTCTGCGCCACCGCCTCGCCGCCTTCGTTCGCTTCCTTGGCCGCCTTGGATGCCATGCCGTCGGTGACCTTGGCGTTTTCCGCGTTCTGGTTGATCGAGGCAGTCGCCTGCTCCAGCGTGGCCGAGGTCTCTTCCACGCTGGCGGCTTGTTCGCTGGTGGCTTGCGACATCGATTGCGCGGTCGCGCTCACCTCTTCCGACGCCGACGACAGGTTGTCGGCCGCACCGCGCACTTCGCCGATGATCTGGCCGAGCTTTTCGACCATGATCTTCATTGCACTGAGCAACTGCCCGGTTTCGTCGCGCGAGCGCACCTCGATCTGCGCCGTCAGATCGCCCTCCGAGAGGCTGGTGGCAACCTGCACTGCCTGTGCCAGCGAACGTGTAATGTTGCGTCCGACGAAATAGGCAAGAAGCAATCCAATCAAGAGCGATGCCGCTGTAAGAGCCACGTATACGGTCAATTGCCTCTGCGCCTCGGCCTGCAACGCGTCGGCCGTGTTCATCAGATCCGAAGCGAGCCTGTCCTCGACTTCCTTCAGCAAATTGATCTTCTCCGTCATTGACATGAACCAGAGTTCCGGGTCGGTCTTTAGCGGCTGGCCGACGCCTTTCTCCAGCGCGGCCTTGCGCATCTTCTCGGTCGCCTCGATAGCCTCGCCCGCCAGCTTGCGCTTGTAGAATTCGATCTGCTCCCTGTCGGCCTGAGCGACGAAGAGCTGGGTGAATATCCTCAGTTCCGAGGAATTCGCGATGACATCATTGAACAGACTCTGCGTGATCTTGTCGGCATTGAAGGCATTCGTCAGCATGGCGCGTTCGATCCCCGCGCGTTCTTTCGCCTTGAGCAGATTGGCGTACGCCGAGCCGCCCTTCGATACCTCGGCGTTTGCCGTCCGGCGCGAGGCCAGCGCCGGGACTTCGAGCAGCAGCCGGATCTGACCGCTGTAGTAGCCTGCTGCCTCGGGCGCCGCGATCTCCATGGCGCGCACCGCCCTGCGTTTATCCTTCAAAGCGTTGAAGCCATCCATTGCCTCCCCAATCGTCGTCCGGATGGCCTCGCCGAATCGCGCCGTCTCGACGCCGTCAAGAAAATCGCCAAGCTCGCGCAACTTCTTGTCGGTCTCGACCTGCTGCAGCGGCAATTCGGAAGCAAATTTGTTTCCTTTGCTTCCCAGGAAACCGGACGCCATGCCGCGCTCCTTCTGCATCTCGTGTGCGAGATTGCCGAGCTTGATGGAGAGAGCGACCGCTGAGGACATTTCCCTCATCTGCGCGCTCACCCGCATCTTCTCCTCCATTGCCAACCAGCCAAAGTACGCCATCGCCGCAACTGGCACGGCCAGCATCAAGAGAAGCTTGTCCCGGATCTTGAAGTTATAGATATTCATCGGAATGACCTGGTATCGATCGGCAAGGAGAGTGAGGATGGCTTCATGACGGGTACGCTCAGGCGTCGCCGGGCGCGGACAGCAGGCGCGCCTCGCGTTCGTTGCCGCCCGCCTGCTGCAGCATTGCGAGGTCATCGACCGAGAGGACCTTGTCCACGTTCAGGATGATCACGAACTTGCCGTTCACCTTGCCCATGCCGCGGATGAAGTCGGTGCGAATCCGTGCTCCAAAGGTCGGTGGCGGTTCGATCTGGTCGCCCGGAATTTCCAGCACCGCATTGACCGTGTCGACGATCACCCCGACATCCTGGCGGTCGCCGTCTGCCATCACCTCGATGATCACGATGCAGGTACGCCTCGTCGTTTCCGAGGGCTTGCGCCCGAAGCGTGCCGACAGGTCGACCACCGGCACCACCGAGCCACGCAGGTTGATCACCCCGCGGATGAACTCCGGCATCATCGGCACGACCGTCACATTCCCGTATTCGATGATCTCCTTGATGACCAGGATCCCGATGGCGAAGGACTCTCCGCCAAGCATGAAGGTCAAATACTGGGCATGGTCGACAGTCGATGGCTCCTCTGTCGCAACGCCTGCCCGCCGCCTTCCTTCTTGCACCAATGCGCTCATATCTTTGTCCCCCTTAATGCATCGCGAAGTGCGCTCCAGCAGGCGCCACCCCGGAAACGAACATCGAATTCATGGCTCCAAACAGGAACGCTCATTAGAAACGCACGAATTCATGTTCATCATGCGCGGCAGCCGGTTGCTGCATGCCGATACGGGTATGCCGCTGCACGACCTTCTTCAGGGCCGGCGCTTTCCTGGCCGGCTCCGATGCGGACTTCGGTTCACTCGCCACCTTGAAGAAGCTGACGGCCTGCTGCAGTTGCTGCGCCTGACTGCTCATTTCTTCCGCCGTGGCCGCCAGTTCCTCCGAACTCGACGCATTCTGCTGCGTGATCTGGTTCAACTGCACCACCGCCGTGTTGATCTGCCCCACTCCGCTCGACTGCTCTTCCGATGCCGCCGCGATCTCCTGCACCAGGTCCGAGGTCTTGCTGATCGACGGCACGATCTCGTCCAGCAACTTGCCCGCACGCTCGGCCAGTTGCACGCTGCTCGATGCCACCTCGCCGATCTCCTGCGCCGCCACCTGGCTGCGCTCGGCCAGCTTGCGCACTTCCGCCGCCACCACCGCAAAGCCCTTGCCGTGCTCGCCGGCGCGCGCCGCTTCGATCGCCGCATTCAGGGCCAGCAGGTTGGTCTGGTACGCGATGTCGTCGATGATCCCGATCTTGGCCGCGATGCTCTTCATCGCCGTCACCGTCTGCGCCACCGCCTCGCCGCCTTCGTTCGCTTCCTTGGCCGCCTTGGATGCCATGCCGTCGGTGACCTTGGCGTTTTCCGCGTTCTGGTTGATCGAGGCAGTCGCCTGCTCCAGCGTGGCCGAGGTCTCTTCCACGCTGGCGGCTTGTTCGCTGGTGGCTTGCGACATCGATTGCGCGGTCGCGCTCACCTCTTCCGACGCCGACGACAGGTTGTCGGCCGCACCGCGCACTTCGCCGATGATCTGGCCGAGCTTTTCGACCATGATCTTCATTGCACTGAGCAACTGCCCGGTTTCGTCGCGCGAGCGCACCTCGATCTGCGCCGTCAGATCGCCCTCCGAGAGGCTGGTCGCAACCCGAACCGCCTCGGATATCGGACGCACCACGGCTCGGGTCACGAGGATCGCGGCCAGCACCCCTGCCACGATTGCCGCAATGCCCAGGGAGACCATCAAGGAGCGCGCGCTTTCATAGGTTTGCGCAGCCTCCTTGCCGGACTTGTCGACAATCGACTTCTGAAGGTTCACGAGCTCATCGCTGTCCGCGATGAAGTTCTTCAGTGCGGGGAGCGTCTCATTCAGCATCACCGCAGTGGCGGCATCGTGTTTCCCGTCATCCAGCAGCAGTTGCGATGCTTTGGTGAACGAGGCGACGTAAAGCTTGCGCGATTCCTTGAGCCTGGCGAGCCTGGCCTTGCCCTCCGGGAGGTAGAGCAGACCTTCGAGCTGTCCGATGGTATCGGTCATCTTCTTCTTGCCGTTCTCGATGCGCTCCTGGACGCGTGTAATGGCCTGCTTGTCCGAAGTCAGGAAAAGCTCCATGCTGGCCTTGGCGTTGTCGTTGGCAAGGTCGCCAATCTCATTGGCGAGCGAAGCCTTCACCCAATCCTTGTTGACGATGCGGTCAGTGTTTTCGTTCATGACGGCCATTCGCGCGATGCCGATGCCGATGATGGATGCCAGCAGCATCAGCACCAGACCGAACCCGAGCCCCAGTTTGACGCCGATCTTCATATTCTTGAGCATTCTTGTTCTCCTCGTTTCAAGATTCCGCTTCAACCTTGCAAGCGGCGTTTTCGCCATCCCTTACGCGTTCAGGGCCACCGCCTCCCGCGAGGCGGCAAGCTGCACCAGTGCGGGCACATCGAGAATCAGCGCTACTTCGCCGCTTCCCAGGATGGTCGAACCGGACACGCCCCTGACGTGGGAAAACAATTTCCCCAACGGCTTGATGACTGTCTGGAACTCACCCATCAATTCGTCCACGGCCAGCCCTGCCTTCTGACCGGCGTACTGCACCACGACAATGTTCTCTCGCCGCCCCGGCTTGCCGTCGACGTTGAATTGTTCGCGCAGCCGCATGTACGGCAGCACTTCGCCGCGCAGGTTGATATAGTTGCGCTCGCTCGATGCCTGGCGATCGGCTTCCGCCACCTCCACGCATTCGAGCACCATGTCGAGCGGCACCACGTACGATGACTTGCCGACGCCGACCAGGAAACCGTCGATAATTGCCAAGGTCAGCGGCAGCCGTATGCGCACTGTCGTGCCTTGTTCCGGCTTGCTGTCGATGTCGACGGTACCGCGCAGCGCCTCGATGTTGCGCTTGACCACGTCCATGCCGACACCGCGCCCCGACAAGTTGGTCACCTTGTCTGCAGTGGAAAAGCCGGGTTCGAAAACGAGATTGAATACATCGCGGTCGGAAAGCACCTCGCTGCCATTGATCAGGCCGCGCTCGATCGCCTTCGCCAGGATGCGCTCGCGACTCAGACCGCCGCCGTCGTCCGCGACCTCGATTACGATGCTGCCAGAGTCGTGGTAGGCATTGAGGCTGACCATGCCGCGTTCCGGTTTGCCGCGCGCAACACGGGCCGCGGCTGGTTCGATGCCATGGTCCATTGCGTTGCGCACCAGGTGTGTCAACGGATCGCCGATCTTTTCCACGACCGTCTTGTCCAGCTCGGTGTCGCCGCCGGCGATGTGGAGCCCGATGTCCTTGCCGATCTCCTTGCTCACATCGCGCACGACGCGCTGGAAGCGATTGAAGGTTTCGCCGATCTCGACCATGCGCAGCCTCAAGGCGTCTTCGCGGATCTCTTCGACAAACCGGCTGATCACCGTGGTCGCTTCATACAGGCTCGCATTCCCTGAGCGGCGCGCAAGCAGCGAGGCCGAGGCGCCCGCAATCACGAGCTCGCCAACGAGATTGATCAACTGGTCCAGTTTCTCGGCGTTGACGCGAATGAACTTCGACTCCTGGCTCTTGGTTTCGCGCAACTGTTTCTGCTTCTCGAGGGCGACCTTGACCACTTCTTTCTGCACCATGCCCTCTTCCACCAGGATCTGGCCAAGCCGCTGAGGCTCTCCCAGCGCAGTCGAAGCGCGGTCTGCGGCATAACGGTCCTGCATCTCCAACGCCTCGGCAAGTTCGGTATCGGTCAGGATGCCGGCTTCCATCAGGATTTCGCCGAGCCGTTCCACATTGCCTGACAGCTTCCCGATCTGGTCCATGTATTTGGCGAGATGGCTGGGCGGCGGCAGGATGCGCAGGCGGATGCTGTCGCGCACGAACTCGAACACGTCCTCGATGGTTCTCTTGTCGGGGCAATCGCGGAAGTCGATCTCGAAGCCGAGGTAGCAGGACTCCGGATCCATCTCGTCGATTCCCGGCATGTCGTCGCAACGGGTTTGCAGGCTGACAATCTCGCCAATGGTGCCGAGATAGCGCAGGAACGAAGACGGGTCCATGCCGTCGCGCAGCACATCCGGCCCGAAACGCACCGAGATGTGCCAGTTATCCAGGTCGAGCATGCTGCCGCCGTCGCTTTCGACCGCTTCCTCGCGTTCAGCCGGGACGCTTGGCGCAGCAGCTGCGGAAGGGGCATCGCCGCCGCCAAGGAACTTGTGCAGTTTTCCGAGCAAGGCTTCGCCGTTCGCGGCCTGTTCCGCCGACAGCCTCTCGCCGGCTTCGACCGTGATGTCGATCAGCTCGCCAAGATGGTCGCAGCAGGCAAGGAGGGTTCCGATCAATTCCTCCGTGGCGGCAATCTCATCCTCGCGCAATCGGTCCAGCAGGCTCTCCATGACATGCGTGAAGCTCACGACTGCATCGAGCCCGAACAATCCGGCCGACCCCTTGATCGTGTGCGCGGCCCGAAACAGGGCGCCGATATGATCTGCATCGCCCGGGTCATGCTCCAGTGCCAGCAAGGCATTTTCCATCTCCTGCAGCAAGCCCCTGCTTTCTTCGAGGTAGGTTTGCAGCGCCTGATCAAGGTTCATGACGATTCTCCAGTGCGTGTGCGCAGCATGCTTATCGCGGGGAAATGATCATCAGGTCGCCGAACTCCGAGGCGAGACGATACAGGTCGATGATTTCCTGGATCGCGGGGCTATGCGAGACCAGGCGTACCGGTTTGCCGAGCCGCGCTCCCTCGCGCTTGGCCTGGATCAGGAGCTGGACGCCGGCACTGTCGACCTCCGTCACGCCCGAGAGATCGATCTCCAGCTCGGCGCCTGCAAGCAGGCACTGGCGCAAGCTGTCTCTGCATTCGGCTGCGCCATAGATGGTCATTTCACCGCTCGCCCGGGCATGGCAGACGCCGCTTCTTGTTTCGTGCGTAATCACGGCAGCACCAGTTTGGAAACAGCCATCAGCATCTGCGCAGGCTGGAACGGCTTGACCACCCACGCCTTGGCACCGGCGGCCTGCCCTTCGCGCTTCTTCGCCTCCTGCGATTCGGTGGTGAGCATGATGACCGGCGTGAAGCGGTAGGCCGGGAGTTTCTTCATCTCCTGGACAAAGGTGATGCCATCCATGTTCGGCATGTTCACGTCGCTGATGACCAGGTGAATCTTCCGGCCATCCAGCGTCGACAGCGCGACCTTGCCGTCGCTCGCCTCGATCACGTCGTAACCGGCACCCTTCAGTGCAATGCCGACGACTTGCCGCAGCGAAGCGGAGTCGTCGACGATCAGGATCGTTTTTTTCATTCTCTTATCCCTAAAAAAACGTGATTTCGGAACTCTGTGCTGCAGTGGATGTTTGACCGCTGTGAAGGCTGCGCTGCTCAGCGGTGGTATAAGTGCGCGCCAGCTCGTCGAGCCAGCGGGAGATGTCCACCGGCGGGCAGGCCTGGCCTTCCTCGCTTTTTTCCCGGCAGCTCGCCAGATGGGCGCGAAGCTTTTCCAGATCGTTTTGCACGTGACTGAAAATTTGCGCCACCCGGTCCTGGAATTGCAGCGAGACCAGCACGTCGTCGATCTCATGCTTGATGCCGGCGCTCTCCACCTGCAAGGCCTCGGTCGAGTGCGCGAGCTGCTCGGCAGCGTTCCCGAACTCGTCAAGCACTTGCATGATGGTGGACTCGGACCTGCCGACGGTCTGGGCCTCCTGGGCGGCATATTGATGCGCGCGCTCCAGCGTCATGCTGATCGAGGCATTCACCAGCTCAACCTTGGCGCTGATCTTCTTTCCGGTCTCGGCCGACAGGCTGGACAATTTGCGCACTTCTCCGGCCACGACGGCGAAGCCACGTCCGGATTCGCCGGCGCGCGCGGCTTCGATCGCGGCGTTCAGCGCCAGCAGATTGGTTTGCGCTGCAATGCTCGCCACGTCGGCCGCCATGTCCTTGAGTTCGACCGTGAACTCGGACAGGTGGGCGATCTGCGCCATCATCGATTCGCGCGCCTGCAGCGCCGACTTGAGTGATTCGATGATCCGCCCAAGTTCGTGCTGACTCGTGTTCAGCAGCGCGACAATCCCTTGCTCCCCCCGCGCGTCGCCTCCGCCGGTAGCCTCTCGCGAGGCGTCTACCGTTGCCTGCAGCCGCTCGCTCAGCATGGAAAAGCGGCCTGCCAGGGAGGTGATCGCTTCTTCAGTCTGGACACGTCCGGTATCGATTTGACGGCTCCAGATCGGCAGCAGGCTCTCGCATAGCTCGCGCAAATTGCACTGGGCGACCTCGGCCTGTTCTTGCATCCGGCGCTCTATGCGCAGATGCCGAATTGCCCTCCACGCGCAGACCGCGGTGAGGAATGCAAGCGCCGACGCCCAGAGCAAGCGGCTTCCGATCGATGCCGGCATAAAGCACAGAAACACTCCCGCCGCACCGGGAAGCACCGAGCAGAGAACTGTCGCGACTGTGCCGTCACCGCTTATCGGCAAGCGATCAGGGATTGCGGCAATTGAATAGCGGGTGAGCGGGTTCGTCATCGGCATGCGCCCAGAAAGCTGATGACGCATTCTGGCGATATTGCCGATAAGAAATAAATCAGTGGGGCCGCATTTTGATATCAGAAAAGTGCCAAGGCACTCGTAGGAATTGACTTACATCAAGGAATCAAGGCGGCTGATGCTGTGTCGTATGCGGCGATTTCCACCATTGAATTGCCGGAAATGCAACGCAAGATTGCCAGTCATGCAAGGCGATCGATGAACGTGGATGTCAGAGTGCGATGATCTTGTGTTCCAATGCGTAACGCGTGAGGTCCGCGATGCTTTGCAGATGCATCTTCTGCAACAGGCGTATCTTGTGCGTACTGACCGTTTTTGCGCTGAGTGATAGGTCGTCCGCAATCGCAGTAACCGTCTTGCCCGAGACCAGAAGCTGAAAGATCTGGAACTCCCGATCCGACAGCCGCTCATGCGGCGGACGGTTTCCCTCAAGCCCCTGATCAAACACCATTTCGTCGACCAGCACCGGGTCGATGTATCGACCACCCTGCGCTACCTTGCGAATCGCAGCCACCAGCATTTCCGGGTCGATATCCTTGGTGATGTAGCCGGCCGCACCGCCTTTCAACGCACGCGAGACCAGTTGCCCCTCGTTGTGCATGCTCAATACCAGAATCAGAGGCGCCCGCTCCGTCTGCCGAATCCGCTTGATCAGCTCGACCCCGCTCGGACCGGGCATCGTCATGTCCAGCAGGAGCAGATCGCATTCATGCGCGGCGAGCAGGGCTTGCACTTCCTGTCCCGTCGCAGCCTCTCCGACGACCGTGATGTCGGGAGCCAGCGCCATGAATTGCCTGAGCCCCTGTCTCACTATTTTGTGATCATCTGCGATGATGATTCTGATCATTCTGTGTCTCCCAGCTCATTGCCATCTTGTTATCGTGTCGAATTGTCCCGCAATACCGGCAATTCATTGCGTCTCGAACGGAATGCATATCCAGACTCGGGTGCCCTGTCCCGGCACACTATGAATTTCCAGCGTACCTCCGATCATCAATGCCCGCTCCCGTATGCCGATCAGCCCGAATGAGCCCGGTTTCTGGCTGGACTCCGACGCGAAGCCCTTGCCATTGTCGGCTACTTCGATGCAGACATGGTCCGGTTCTTCCTTTATCGAGATTTCCACCTTGCTCGCTTCGGCGTGCTTGACCACATTCATCAGAGACTCCTGGACGATCCGGAAAAGCGCAGTCGCCCGGCTGTCGTCCAGTACGACCTCGTATCCATCCGTATTGAGCATACAGACAATCCCGGTGCGCCCGATGAAGTCTTCTACCAGCCATTCGATGGCCGCAGTCAGCCCAAGGTCGAGCGCAGCCGGCCGCAGCGTCGAAGTGACATGCCGCACGATCCGAATCGTGCGATCCACCAGCTCTGTCATCGATTGTATCCGGTCCAGCAACTGCGGATTCTGCCAGCCGAAGTTCAATCGCAGCATTGACACATCCATGCGTAGCGCCGTGAGCGACTGACCGAGTTCATCATGCACTTCGCGCGCGATGCGCTTGCGCTCCTCTTCGCGCACGCTTTCCATGTGCGCCGACAACTCACGCAGCAACTGCCGAGACTGCCGGATTTTTTCCTCGGTGCGCTTGCTGTCGCTGATGTTGAACATCACGCCTTCCCACACTACCTCGTCACTGGTATTCAAACGCGGCGTGGCCCGGCAGTTGATCCAGCGCTCGTCCTGCCCATCCATCACGCGGCCTTCCCAATTCCATACCGCCATGGTCCTCGCCGACTGCTCCAGACTGTTGTGAAACGCCGCCCGGTCCTGTTCCACGATCAGATTCGGAATGGCATCCCGGTCGAACTGCACTTGGCCCGGGCGCAGATTGAGCAGCGGCACCGAGCCTTCGCTCACATAGGTAAAGCGCAGCGCGTTGTCGCGCAGCCGCAACTGGCACTGGAACACCATCCCGGGGATGTTGGTCGTGATTCCGTGCAAGCGCTGTTCACTTTCTCGCAACACCGCCTCGCCGCCTTTGATCACCGAAATGTCGCGCGCTACCGCCAGCACCTTGCCGACACGCCCGTCAGGACCGAATTCAGGAACCAGTCGAGCCTGGAAGTGGCGCTCCCCCGACATCGTGCGCAATGAAAAATCGAAGCTGTCCGCGAGCCGGGTCACGAACACCTTCTTGATCGATGTCATCCACATGGCAGCAACCTGCGGATGAAGGCCAAACTCGTCGGGCGCCTTGCCGGCAATCTCGCAAAAGCGCAACCCGACCGCCTTTTCGATGGCGGGATTGGCATAGACACAATGTGAGTCGCGGTCGAATCGCGCGATCACATCCGGCGAGTTCTCGACCAGGGCGCGGAACTGCTCTGCCCGCTTGTGCAATAACTTCTCGGCTGCGATCTTCTCACTGATGTCCTGTACGATGCCCTTCATGCTGGCGGCCTGTCCGGCGCTGTCGAACACCACATCCGCCTGCGCCTGTACCGTTTTCTCCGCGCCATCCGGCAAGGCAAGATGGAAGGTGATATCCAGCCGGGCGCTGCCGTTAAGCGCATCGCGGATGGCCGTCACCACCTTGTTCTTGTCATCCCGACGCACGCGCGCCAGGTATGCGCGAAGCCGCGGCTTGTCTTGCCGAGGCGCCAAACCGAAGATCCTGAACACCTCGTCCGAGCAATACAACTCCCCCGATGCAAATTCGCTGTCCCAGTTTCCCAGCTGGGCGATGCGCTGCGCATTGGCAAGGCTGGCCTCGCTCTTCCGCAGCGCCTCCGTTGCACTACGTTCTCGCGTAATGTCATGGTTGACCGCCACGGCGCCGCTTATCCTGCCTCGCTCGTCCAGCAACGGCACCGCCGAGCTGCTGAGGATCTTGCGGTAGCCGCCAGCGCATTCGACTTCGATGGTCGCATTCAACGTGGTTTCGCCATCGTGCAACGCGCGCGCAATGCTCCAGTCGCAAGGTGTGCGCGGCGCCCCCGTTTCGGGCTCCCAACCCTTGCATTCACTGTCGGCATTCACTGCCCCCGGCGCACTCCTGTCGCAAATGAGCCCTGCCGCCGGGTTCGTCATCACGACTTTGCCGTCCGCATCGACAACCCACACCCCCACCGGCAAGGAATCGAGCACCTTGCGCAACAAATGCTCACTCTGGCGAAGCTGCTGCTCCATGCGTTTGCGCTCACTGATATCGAGCACGTTGACCGCGCGATACAGCACGCGCCCCTGCTCATCCTTGACCGCGGTGACATCGATCCATACCGGGAAGGTGGAGCCATCCTTGCGAAGATGCATGGACTCGAAGGAATGCCGCCCCTTTTCGTTGCCCTCGCGGATACGGTCGGCAAGGGTAGCGCGTTCCTCATGCGCAAAGACCTCCGCAATGGCACGCCCTGTCAGTTCCTCGACGGTATAGCCGTGCATGCGAGCGAATGCCGGGTTCATCTGGCCCAGGAGCTTGCCCTCGGCATCCCCGACGACGACGCCCCAATCCACACTCTCGAACATGTCCGCCCACTTCTTCAGCATCAGGCTCATCTTGTGACGCTCGGTAATATCGAGAACGATCGCAATTTGCCGCCGCGCCCTGCCCAGCAGGAATTCGCTGGCAATCACTTCAGAAGGAAACGAATCCCCCTCCTTGCGACGTCCGTCGAGCACTTGCACGCCGGGGGTGAGCAGCAGAATGCCGTCGGTGCCGGACTGGAGCAACTCACCGACATGCTTGCCGGCCAGTCTGCCGGAATCGAATCCGAACATCTGCTCGGCAGTCCGGTTGGCCGATTCAATCAGACCCCGGTCATCGGCAATCACCACGCCCGCCGGTACGTTGTTGAGAATCGCATCCAGGCGCGCCCTCGTGTGCAGCAGGCCCTTGACCAGCGGTCTGGTACGCCAGTACAGCACGCCGGCACCCGCCAGTATCAGCACCATCAAGCCGAGCAAGGCAAGCCATAGCTGATGCCGCAGCGGTTCATAAAACTCGTCCGTGTCAATCTTCTGGACCAAGCCCAGGCCCATGCGGTTGACTTGACCATAGGCAGCAATGACGTCGTTGCCGCGAAAGTCGGAAACACCGGCAACGCCATTCTCGCCGGCGAGGGCAAGCGCCATCGCGGTACTCCGGCTGCGCGACGGCATCAGGTCTGTCGGATAACTGGTCACGTCACGGGAAAAACGCGAGGGGAAACAGCGCATCCATTCGACTTCCGCGGTGCACACCCTGCCTTCACCTGAA
Organism: Herbaspirillum sp. ST 5-3; assembly: GCF_004804275.1. GTDB lineage: Bacteria > Pseudomonadota > Gammaproteobacteria > Burkholderiales > Burkholderiaceae_D > Noviherbaspirillum. Next base: position 463,017 of record NZ_STGI01000002.1, on the reverse strand, counting down.
CGGCCAAGCTGATTCATCCGTTCGAATTGCTTGTCGAAGTGGCGCAGGCCGACGACGACAATCGCCGATCCGACTTCCCTGTCGTCATCCATGAGTGGGATGCGGATCCGCACGCGCCATCCATCGCGCCAATACAGCGCGGCCGGCACAGACGACACAAGCTGCGTGCTGAATTCCCCCGAATAGGCTTCGTCATTGCGGGCCGCGAGAAGATTTTCATGCGCCCCCACTACACGCAGCGCATTGATGTCCATCTCCCCGGCCACCTTCAAGATGCGATCGATCTCGCTTCGGAGCGTCGCTGCCGGAGCTTTTTCCTTCACCAGACGCGATAGTCTCGACATCGCGACCAGTTCGGTGCTGCGGTCCACCGCCGTCTCCAGGGAGGACTGGAACAGCTCGACATTGGACTTGAACGACGCCAGCAAAGAATCCTGAAAACTGTTCATCGCGTAGCGCCCGATGATCGCGATCACAGTCAATCCGGTGATCAAGGCGATCAACGCAAACAGCGCAATGCCCGTTGCGAAAATCTTGATATCTTCCCGATCACGGTAGAACGAACGGTACCACTCGGTATCCGACAGCCAGAATAGTAGTCCCACGCCCAGCACGGCGAGCCCGGCAGCGCTCGGCAAATTGATCAGAGTATGTCCCGCCCCCTGGTGATAGAACAGAATGTTCCCTAGCACGCCGCTGAACATGCCAACGAGCGCCACGCCGATCATCCCGGCCGTCAGGCATTGTGCAAGAATGCCTGATGCGACACCAGTAACCGTCGCGAGAATGATCAGCGTCATCCCGCACATCAGAAATGCCGCGGCAGTCGCCACGCCCATCACACCAGGCCAAACGCGCCCCCGCCCCTCCGTCTGAATGTTGAGGAGATAGCGCCACGCAGCGTCCGACGGATAGTAAGCAACGGCCCACTGGATCAACGCTGCAAGCGCAAGCAGCAAGATGACGGCGCCCAGAGTCGCCTGCAGCGTCCTTGTACTCCGCCGCCCCTGGCCGGCACTCAATAACGCGACACCGGCCAGCACAAAACACACGGCCGCGTTCAGTCCAGTGTAGGAAAGCGCGGCAGCATGCCGATCGAGCCAGTCAGAGAATAGCCTTTCCCCAATCAGCACGCCTCCTCCCAGCAATAGCGCAGCGGCGCCAGGCAAGACACGGAACGGACTTCCACTCATTCAGGAGACCTTATTTCGGAGGCGCCACGTTGCAAATTGAGTGGCCAGTGAATAGCTTCACTGGCCAGCCTGATCACAAAATCTGTTGACTGAGAGCATATCGCAATTGATACAGACCTTCATCGGCACGTCGACGAAAACAACAGCACCGGTCGCTTTTCCGTCACACCCTGGCGGGCTCGAAAGCGCGACAAGTTCGCGCATAAGCACTCGCGCCGGCTCGCATGAGTGCCTTATTCGGCCGACGCGCCCTTTCGCGGAGGCGCCACGATGTTGCGCATCGAAAGGTTTCTTGTCGCAACGAAGATTTCGCGCAGCAGGCAAACGAAACCGCCAATCAGTGAAAACATGCCGAGGACAAAACACAGCGCAATGAATTTTGCGAGCTCCAGATTCAGCGCATCGCCAATGAACAGTGCAGCAATGACGATGCAGACCAATAGCGCGCAGGAGGTGCTGAGTGTGATGGCGCGATTGATCAGATGCGCTCGTCGGTAGAGCGTGGCAAGCTCTTCATAAGCGTCTGAATGATCGACGTCATTCGCAGCCGCGATACGATCTTCCAGTATCCGCGAACGGTCGATGATCCTGGCAAGCCGGTTGGTCAGCACGGTCAGGTTTGTGCCTACACCGGTCAGGAGAAAGACCGGTGCGATGGCAAGCTGAATGATATGGCTGATGTCGCCGAGCTGAATGTCCATAGATGTTGTGATCCGCAATGATAGTGTCGCTTCCGACGGTAGTCGATCAGGCGGCCATTCTTTTCAGAATCTCCGGCAAGACCGCCTCGTGCCTGATTGAAAGGAATGGATTGTAAATGGATTGTAAACGGCAGGCATCAGCCCCAATGGTTCCATGCAAAGCCTGCCCCTGCACTCTACTCGCTCAAGACAAGGATTCCATGGGGCTGTTTTCATAGGGAAATCGTCCCATGTGCCGTGCATTGCTTGCCGCGCCTTCCCACTTGCCACGTTGTCTGATATTCAATATTATCTATCCATCGCAGTGCAACAAAACAGCGCCGCGATAGCTTGCCGCTTACCAAGCGAAGCTACCTAATAATGAATTCGTTCAGCGCCGATCGGCGCTCTTGCGTAGGGGGAAGGACTTTATGAGACAAACGCGGCTCCCGACTCCTGCTTTGCCCCGATCGAGAATGAATGCCGTCCTGGCGTGCGGCGCTACCGCTCTGATCGTGATCATCGCCATGACGCTCGCTTATTTCGCGTTTGGCCGACAGAACGAAGACAAGCGAAGCTCTGTCGACTTGCAGATTGCGCTCGCGGCGGGAGTGGTCCTCGGCATCGCATTGTCTTGCCTTGTGCGCGCCGCCCGGCACAGGCGATTGTCCGGCTCAATCAAGGCTTCGGCCGTATCCCATCGCGTGAGCGCCGCCTGGTATGACCGTGCGCAGGTTATCGCGCAATTCGGCACCTATGAGATCCATGTGGTCATGAACACTGCCCATGAATCCACTCAATGGTCCCGGGAAATGTTTCGGATAGTCGGTCGGGACCCTGCATGCGGATCGTTATCGACGGAAGAGTATATCGACAGCTACGTGCATCCGGAAGATCGTGCCAATGTCAGGACGCTTGTGCGCAAGGCCCTGCGCGATGCCGAAAGCACGGTGTCCGAATACCGCATTCTCTCCTCGGACGGCACGATCAAACACATCTACGACTTCCTTGAGTTCGCATCCACGGCGGATGGTGAAAAGATCTTCCTCGGCCAGGCATTCGATATAACCGAACGCAAACTGATTGAATACGAGCGGCTGGAATCCACGGCAAGATATAAAACCTTTATCGAGCAACTGGGAGGCATGCAGTACATCAGCAGTCTTGATGAACGCGGCGCCAACGTCTACATCAGCGATCGGATCGAGCGTCTTCTCGGCTTCACGCCCGAGGAATGGTGTGCGGACCCCGAGTTACGCATGCGCCAGTTGCACGAAGACGATAGAGACGATGTCCTTTCAACGCTGGCTGCACAGATTGCAAGCCGGGAGCCGCTGAGCATCGACTATCGCATTTATGCAAAGGATGGCTCCCTGCACTGGTTTCATGATGAAGCGCGCATTGTGGCGGATTCCGACGGAGAGCCTTTGTTTCTGCAAGGCGTCATGTTCGACATCACCGAACGCAAGCTGGCGCAACAGGACCTGGAGCGCTCTCATTACGAACTGAAAAAACTGGTTTCCGTCCTTGATGACTTGAGAGAAGAAGAGCAAAAGCGATTGGCGAGGGAAATGCATGACGACCTGGGTCAATTGCTGGCTGCAATGAAGATGGATCTGTCGGACTTGCAGCAATACCTGCCGCAAAACAATGCCAAGGTAATTCAGAGACTGGAGGGCATCAACGATCTGGTCAATACAATGGTTACCTCGGTACGTCGCATCATTTCGGACCTGCCTCCCAAGATCCTCGAGGATCTCGGACTGATCAACGCCATTCGATTGCTGACATCCAACTTCCAGAAACGATACAAGATTGGCTGCCTCCTCGATCTGCCCGAGCAGGAGCTCGTTATAGAGCAAAGGATTGCGACGGCGCTATATCGAATGGTCCAGGAGGCGCTCAATAACGTTGCGAAGCATGCCGAAGCGACACAGGTCGCGGTGAGCATTGAAGTGGAAAACGAAAGTGTCGGGCTGCGCATTGCGGACAACGGGAAAGGCATGACGCCGAGTGCGCAGCGGAAAAACGGGTCATTCGGTCTGATTGGAATTCGTGAGCGCGTCGCCACTCTGAATGGCGAAGTTCGTATCGAGAGCCAACCAGGCGACGGTACAAAGATACACATCCTGCTTCCTGTCGATACGCACCATTCCGTGGAACCAGGCTGACAATTCCTTCTGCTAAAGCTCGCGATTTGAGCTAGCTCAAAGTTTGGACAGTCAACGGAATCGAATCCGTTTTCTGCGACCATATTGATACGGTTATGCGACTCATGCTCCATTCTTGGCGCGACTGAATATACCGCGCGTCCGGGCAAAACGCAGCGCATCCAGCTATGGAAGCTCCAAGAAACACTGTCAGGGTTTTCGTCGTGGCCAGCTCAGGCCCTGTCAGGCGTAGCTTGTTGCGCATGTTCGACGATATTCCCGTCGTCGAACTTGTCGGCGTAACGAGCAGCAAATCTGTGCCTCCGCAAAGCCTGGCCGAACTCAAGCCAGACCTCCTCCTGCTCAATCCCGCACCCGACCGGGATGGCCGACGCAGGCTGTTCGACTATCTCTCGCTACATCTTCCGCGCTGCAAGACTGTCATTCTTTCGAAGCCATCCGAGAAGGAGCCATGCGACAACAAGGCTAACAGGCATGCCAAGGCGCTACGCGGGGAAGCATGTGCAAGTGCTGTCATCGACCCTGACGACCAAACGCATATCCGCGCTGAAATACAAAAATCAATCCTCGAAAAAGACATTAGAAACGTCGAGCCGCGCTGCGCCACTTCCGAAAATGCCATGGGCTATCTGTATGACTATATCGAGTCCATGTCGAACGGCAATCAAAGGCGCACATTTTCCGGAGTCTTGCGCGACATTACAGAGCGCAGGCGAAGAAACTGCGGGCGCAGACAAGCGGAACTGAATCGTGCCAAGTCTGTAGCGCGGCTGCAGTCATTCGTCGAACAGCTCCCTGGCATGCCTTACATCGCGCAACTGAATAATGCCGACGGAAACATTTACGTCAGCCCGCGCATTGAAGAACTACTCGGTTTCAGCCCGCAGCAATGGTGTTCCAACCCGGACCTGCGCATCAGGCAATTGCATCCCGCGGACCGCGACCGGGTTCTTCAAGCAATTCGGCACGCCGTCGAAACCAGGAGCGGTTATCTGATCGACTATCGCATATTCAGGCGCGACAACAGCATGCGCTGGTTTCATGATGAGGGGCGCGTGATCGTCGACGACGATGGCAATCCACTCTTTCTGCAAGGCGCCATCATCGATATCACCGAGCGCAAGCAAGCGCAGGAAGAACTGGAGCGGTCGCATGGCGAACTGCAAGAGCTGATCACTGCGCTCGATACCTTGCGCGTTGAAGAGCAACGAAGGCTGGCTCATGAAATGCATGACGATTTCGGGCAACTGCTGGCAGCAATGAAGCTGGACCTGTGCACGCTCAAACAGCATTTGTCGAACCAGGATTCCGAAGCCGTCAAATATCTCGGCAGTATCAACGACCTTGTGGATACGATGGTGATCTCGGTACGGCGCATCCTCGCCGATCTTCCGCCGAAAATGGTCGATGATCTTGGCCTGTTCAACGCATTGCGGGCCATGGTCAGAAATTTCGAGAAACGGCATCAGCTGACCTGCCGTCTCGAGTTTTCAGGATTGGAGCCGGCGCTGGATCCGAAAGTCGCGACGGCGCTCTTTCGCATGGCGCAGGAAGCGCTCAATAATGTCGTCAAGCACGCATGCGCGACATTGGTCCGGCTGCAGATCGATTGCAACACGACGTCCATCGCACTGACCGTGGGTGACAACGGAAGAGGCTTGCAGAAGGAGTGCCTGCACAAGCTTGGTTCATTCGGGCTGATTGGCATGCGGGAACGGGCGAGCGCACTTGGCGGAGAAATGAAAATCGAGAGCGGGAACGAAAAAGGGACGACGATCAAGATCGTTATTCCCATCCACGCTCAAGCTGCGCCGACCTGTTGATGCATCGCTCTTTCTGATCGCTTGACCTTGAATCGGCACTGCTCGCCATGCGTATACAGAGTGACTCGCTCCAGCCAAGGCCTTCACTTGTCTTTCAGCAAGGGGCCGATTGTGATTTCTCAATCTGCTTTCGATTTTGTCTGTTAATTTGAATTTGCGACGGTCATAGGCAGGTATGCATGAACTTCCATCCGATGTTTCGATATGAAATTTCAGATCCGGAAGAGTGCATATTCGCAATAGCGGGAGCTCGCGCCATATGCCAACCGGCAAAAGCCGTCGGATATCGGTTAGCGCAAAGCGAACCATTACAGCGGCCAGTACGATCGAAAATAGCGATCATTTTTCAATCGACACCCAAGACAGCACCGGCGCTTCTCGCGGCTAGCGCACCAAGGTAACGCCGGCGACTGCAACAGCAGGCGGATTCGTGCAGGCGGGGCACGAAGATGATGCGAATATTTTTTTAAGAAATGCGGCAAACCACGTGTATGAGCGCCCCTTTTATATCAACTGCCGATATAGCACCGTGGACCTGTCTGCAAAGACAGGTTTGCCTGCGGCTTCTTGCGATCGAATCGCGCCCGGGGGCGCTTACGAGTAACCGTCAAACAGGCTCTGGCAATAGAGAATTGTGATGACCATCCAATTGGAATACAACACCGGCAAGCTGCCGAACTTCATCACCACGCTGTCCCGATTCCCTGCCAGCAAAGTCGGGCCGTCATTGCTGTCGATCATTCAGTCCGCAATGGATGGCGTCATCATTGTGGACGCGGCGCGACAGATCGTGCTGGTGAATCAAAAGGTGGAGCGGATGTTCGGCTATCCCGCCAAGCAGTTGCTGGAGCAATCACTCGATGTTCTCATGCCGCCGCGTATCAGCAGCGATCAGAAGCGCCGAATGGATCGCCTGGCCGCGATACGGATGCACGGCCGGCGAAGCAAGCTTGAGCTGAAAGGCGTGCATTCCAACGGAGCGCACCTGTCCCTCGACGCCAGCATTTCCCGCATTACCGTGCATGGCGAGTTGTTTCTCGCACTGATCCTGCATGATTCAAGGCTGCATCCCGAAGCCTCGTCCGAAGGCAGCCAGCGTTCAATTAGACCTTCCGAACTGCGCAAATGGGCGGTTTCTTCACAGCAGGCAACTGAAGTGGAGAAAAGGCGGTTCTCGAAAAAACTATACGATGACATTGGCCAGCGCCTGAGCGTTCTGAAACTGGATCTCGACTGGCTTGAGAACAGTCTGCCAAGCACCGACGAAGGCTTGCCCGCCCGTCTGGCGCAGATGCAAGGCCTGCTCGACAACGTGATCACCATGACGAAAAACATGGCATCCGCGTTGCGGCCTCCCTTGCTGGATGACTTCGGGCTGCTGCCCGCCGTCGAGTGGATGGCCGAAAATTTTCAGAAAAAGACCCAGGTCAAATGCTCGGTTGAAACGCACGGCATGATGGCAAAACTTGGCGATCCGATCGAGTCGGCGATCTTCCGCGTCATTCAGGAAGGATTGTCGAACATAGAGCGCCACGCGCACGCCAGTCACGCCCGTATCGCATTTGTCCGGAGCGACGATCAGGTCGATGTTATGATTCAGGATGATGGAATCGGCATGGCATCAGGCTGCGAGGGAAAACCAGGATGTTACGGCCTGATTGCAATGCAGGAACGGATTTTCATGTTAGGCGGTACAATCAGCATCCGGAATCTTGAGTCGCACGGTGTCGCCATTCACGCCACCATTCCGATAGAACCGATTTTTTACTCTGAACCTATTCCGCATACGCCAACGAAACGCCTATGATCCGTATCGTAATCGCTGACGACCACACTATTATGCGCGAAGGTTTGAAGCGCATTCTCGATGGTGCCGATGACATTGAAGTCGTCGGTGAAGCCGTCGACGGCTTCGAGGCGCTCGCCCATGTACGCAAGGGCGGATTTGATCTCTTGATGCTCGACCTGTCGATGCCCGGGCGCAGTGGCGTGGAACTGATTCGCCAGATCAAGGACGAGGTGCCAAAACTTCCGATCCTGATTCTGACCATGCATGAAGAAGAGCAGTACGCCGTACGTGCCATTCGTGCCGGCGCGCGCGGCTACCTCACCAAGGAAAGCGCCGGGACGCAGCTGGTCAGCGCGATCCGCAAGGTGGCTTCCGGACGTCCCTATATCAGCCTCGAAGTTGCCGAGCAGCTTGCGATGGATGTCATGCCGGCCAATGAGGATTTGCCCCACAAACAGCTGTCCAACCGGGAATTTGAAGTGTTCACGCTCCTGGTTAGCGGAAAGTCGATCACCGAAATCGCCGACTTCCTCCATTTGAGCGCCAAAACCGTCAGTACGCACAAAACGCGCATTCTCACCAAGATGAATATGAATTCGCTGGCGGAGATGGTGCAGTACGCGGTACAGCATCGCCTGCTCGGGCCAATGAAGAACTGAGCGCAGCAGTTTCTTTTCCCACTTTCTCCTATGATGAGCTCTCGCAATCCTCGCCGAGAGGCTGTTGGGCTGCGCATCAAAAACGTGATGCTTAACTCCGATAATTCCTGCGTGGAAAGACTGTAATTCGGAAAATTCAGCATCGCGCTGTAGGAATAATCCTACAACAGCTGACTGTCCCCTACATTCCAATTCAGCCCGCACCGATAGCAATTGCTTGTTGCGATTGCGATACTGAGCACTTCGCATGATGCATGCCAGGCAAGCAACTCGCTATCTAGCCTGAGCATGTTTAAACGCCCAAGGAGGCGATTCCAAAAATCGGCGGAGACGAATTTAACGTTCGTGCGAGCAGGTTGAGCTGACGCACGATGAATGTGTCGAATTATCTGAATTAGGAGATGACCATGTTGTCCTCGCAAATGCCTGACATCCGTTCCGATTCATCAGCTTCTGCCCTGCATTCATCTTCTCTGGAAGCAGGATGGCAACGTCAGGGAAAACTCTGGTCGAACCTGAAGGAACTGTGTGATGTCCTCCGCATTCCTTCGGCAGCGATCCATACCGACGAAGAGTTGCTGTTCCAGCACGTCCAGTTCAAGACCGGCCAGCGTATCCATACGATTGGGCAGCCCTTCGATACCTTGTATATCGTTCATTCCGGTTTTCTGAAAACCGTTCTGATCGACGAATTCGGTAACGAGCAAGTGCTCAGTTTCCCGATGAAAGGCGATCTGTTCGGCGTGGATGGCATCCATACCAAGCGCTATGCATCCGAAGCGGTTGCCCTGTCTAACTGCGACCTCATTCTGCTTCCGTTCAAGAAACTCACCGCACTCGGTCGTGCGCATGTCGAGTTCGAACATGCCATGTACAGTGTGATGAGCCGTGAACTGGTCCGCGAACAGGCCATGGTCAGCATGCTGGGTGCACTCAGCGCCGAAGCGCGTGTGGCGCGCTTCCTGGTCAATTTGTCGGAGCGTTATGCCGAAATGGGTTACTCGAGCAAGCTGTTCAATCTGCGCATGACGCGGCATGAAATCGGCAGTTACCTTGGTTTGACCTTGGAAACGGTAAGCCGCACATTATCTGCATTCAATGAAATCGGCTTGATTACCGTTGATCAACGTTCAATCGGCATCAAGGATCCCGAGGCACTGAAGACCTTGCGCCGCTTGCCTCCATCCAGCTCGCGCGCAAAGCAAGTCGCCGCCAAGAAGGCACGTTCAACCCCCCAATCTCCCGAGCAGCCGGATACCGACTGGGGACAATTCGCAACGGCGTGACGTCCGATGCCGGAGCTGCGGCGGTAAACATTCCGCCAGTTCTTCTGAAAGAAAATAAGCCGAGCAGCGTCGGCTTATTTTTTTGGGCATGTATTTTTTCGCCGAGGTCGCGGCATGCCTATTTGCGCTTCCCGCCACCGGGGGGAATTCCCCTTTTTTCGTCGCCGCTTTCTTCCGCAACTGTTGCCGTCTGTCTTGCAGCCTGCGTCGCGACACTGGCGGCACTATCGACAGCGCTGGTCGCTGTTTCCTGCGCGGAACCGGTCGCGACATTGGCCACATTCGCGTAATTACCCGCGCTCTGCATTGTCCGCCGCGCAGCGTTCTCGGCAGTAGACCGTGCCGCCATCATGTTCTTCTTGGCGAGGTCGGCGACTTCCTTGAAGGCGGACTCCCACACGGAAAACATGCTTGTCATCGGATTGAACACGGCATCGTTCGCCTGGTCCTGCGCGGTCTCGAGCGGTGCCGTGGCGGTGCTTGTCGCATGCGAACCGACCTGTTCAAGATAATCCTGCATCGAACGGCCGATTTCATTCTGCATTTCCGCGAAAATCCGCATTATTTCCTTCTGATAGTTCATCGCCTCGTCGGGATTGCGAGACAAGAAACCGGATTGCAATGTGCTTCCTACGCTACGGGGGTCGCGCGCGGCCGCCATCGCCTGGACAAAATTCAGCTGCTCGTTGAAGGCACGATGCGATGCGCCGATGACGACACGATCTATTTTCTCCGTACCGGAAAACAACGCATCAGCGAAGCGTCGCGATGCTTCCAGTTGGGTCTGATACATGGTGACCAATGGATTCAAAAAATTCTGCATGATTGCTCTCCTAGAAAGATGAGAAGAGAAGTACAAGAAGCTCAATACATTCCAGTTCCCGACATCCGTCGGCATTTCGATGATTCCCGCTGTATCAATCTTGCGGCCAAGGAAGCAGATCCCATCGTGTCCAGCGCGCCGGTTACGCGCGCAACTCCGGCAATCCACGCCGCCTGCGATTCTGTCTGCAGGGCGGGCTGCAAAGAGAATTAATAATGGGATGTAGTGAGATGAACCGTGTATATTCTGTGCGCATTCAGGACAGTCTTCCACTCGCTTCCAACCGCGCTTGAGACAAATCAAGCGCGATCCCGATTGGAATACATTTCATCGATGCAGAGTGTCAAACGGCGCCGATTGACGTACCTGGTCCAGGTTCGAGTCAGCGGCGCCATCGAAACTGGAACGGCGGCCGCAGCCCGGCCGCCGCGGCTTCGTTCAATACATATGCTGACCGCCGTTGATGGCGATATTCGCTCCCGTCAAGAACCCTGCCTGTTCGGAGCAAAGATAGGCAATGAGGCCGGCAACTTCATCAGGCTCACCCAATCTGCCCACCGGGATTTCCGGAAGAATTTTTGTTTCAAGAACTTCTTTGGGCACTTTCATGACCATTTTCGTCCGCAGGTAGCCGGGCGAGACCGTATTTACCGTAATGCCCTTGCTTGCAACCTCCAGCGCCAGTGCTTTGGTAAATCCATGCACGCCCGCCTTCGCGGCGGAATAGTTTGTCTGCCCGAAGGCTCCCTTCTGCCCGTTGACCGAGGAGATGTTGACGATGCGTCCCCACTGGTTTTCCAGCATGCCGTGAAGCACTGGCTTGCTCATGTTGAATACGCTGTCGAGGTTGGTCGTGAGTACTTCATGCCAATCCTCCAGCGACATTTTCTTGAGCGTCGTATCGCGTGTGATGCCTGCGTTGTTAATCAGGATGTCGACCCGACCCAGATCACCGACGACCTTCATCACGCCTGCCTCGCATGAGCTGAAGTCGGAGACGTCCACCTTGTATGCCGAAAAATCGAAGCCTTGCGCCTTTTGTTCCTTGAGCCACGCCTCGGCGTGATCGTTATGGGGAGAGTAGGTTGTAGCCACGCGATATCCGGCGGCGAACAGCTTCCTGCTAATTGCCTCCCCCAGGCCGCCCATGCCTCCTGTGACCAGCGCTACTCGTTGTGTGTTCATGATTTCCTCTCGCGTTATGTCCAAGTAATATCTGCCGGCGCTGCGAAATCCTCGAACAGAAACAAGGGGCGCTTCGATCCATCGCGTTCTAATCCGAATTACCCAGCCTGGCAAATCGGTTCAGAGAATAGCCAATTTAATCGAAGGGCAATTTGATCAAAAGCCACGCCTCTTCACTCACATCCGTAATTTGCGCGGCTTATTCCGCGCTGGAAATTTCAATTCAATGAAGGGGGAATAGCTCGGCACATCCATCAAGGCGAACCAGCCGAACCAGGGCTTGTCTATGAAGGTACGCAGCCTGTTTCGCATTTCGTATCCATTGGATTCTTATGCCTCATCCGGACTGCAAGACAGAATCTTCGCCAACGGTGACAGCCGGTTTCCGTCAGCTTGCTTAGGCTATGAATGAATGCAGCCCAAGATATACATTTCATATTCGCCAGGAAAACTGGGCTCTGTCTTTGCGTTGTTTTATTTCGAGTCCGGTGATGACATCTATGGCTGGCACATCGAAGCGAGAAGCCTGTACTTCTCGGCAGCCTTTTTCATGGTCGAACACTTCTACGCGAACCGCACGCCGCACCTCTATCGCAGCGTGCAGGACGATGTATACGGCCCATGGACCATCGACTATCCACCTACCCGGGACGAGATCCGTTGTCCGGTGCCCGAGTCGGTAGGACATGAACTGGAGCGCGCTCAATCGCGTTTCGTTGAAGAATGGCTTTTCTTCAAGAGCGATGGCGATATCGAAGCGGATGAGTCAGCCTACCGCACACAAGCATTGCCCGTGCAGGAGGTCAACATCAAGGCCAAGCGTTTGCTTCGCATGGCGAGGCAAGACAGCATCTGGACGTTTATGACGCCGGGGCTTGATATCAATATCGTGCAATTGCTGCGCAAGTACTGGCGGCTATGCGAAAAGGTGCCGGCACAATGAGTCCGCCCGCAGTGGCTCGGTGAAGTCAATGCGGCGAACGCTCGCTTGCAAGCTCATCGATCGAGCAGCGAGGCCGGAATGGTTTGCGTATCCACGATGGTCTCGAGCACCACATTGGAGCGGATGTCGAGCACGCCTTCGGTCTTGTACAGTTTCTCGAGGATGAAAGCCGAATAGTGCTTGAGATTGCGCGCCCTCACTCGCAACAGATAGTTGGCGTCGCCGGTGATGATGTGCGCGCCGATGACCTCGGGCCAGCCCTTGAGCGCCGCACTGAAGTTTTCGTGCCAATGCTGCACATCGCGCCGCATGGTCACCTGCACAAAGGCATCGACCTCAAGGCCGAGCTTCTCGGTATTCAGCACTGCGCTATAGCGGCTAATGATGCCGCTCTCTTCCAGCAGCTTGACCCGTCGCAGACACGAAGACGGCGACAAGAAAAGCTTTTCGGCGAGATTGAGGTTGCTCATCCGGCCGTCTTCCTGCAGCAGCGTCAAAATCTTCAAGTCGGTGGTATCGAGTTTCATTTCGAATGATTGTTCAGATTTGGAGGATTTTCTCGTACTGTATTCGAATTTCGGCGAATTTTCAGAAAGAATCAGCAACAAAAATTCAGGGCTTTCGTCTTACACTTATTCATCACGTTTGCAGGAAACGCGCATGCCCGATTCGAAAACCCTCTGGGATATCAGTCCCGTCATCTCCTCCGCCACGCCAGTCTGGCCAGGCGATACGGCATTTCATGCAGAACCCACATGGCAGATGGGTGATGGCTGCCCGGTCAAGGTCAGCCGCATCAGTATGTCGACCCATACCGGCGCGCACTGCGACGCGCCGTCACATTACGACGCACGTGGCACGTCGATCGATGACGTCGCGCTCGACGCCTATCTCGGTCCGTGTCGCGTCATCGACTGCATCGGCATCAGCCGTGTCGAGCCGCGCCATATCACACATGCTTTAAATGATGTTCCACCGCGCGTGCTATTGCGCACTTACATCACCGCGCCGCAGGCTTCCTGGGACCCTGCGTTTGCCAGCGTTGCAGCCGATACCATCGCGCTGCTCGCCGAGCATGGAGTCGCGCTGATTGGCATCGACACCCCATCGCTCGATCCACAGGAATCCAAAACAATGGACGCGCACCATGCCGTGCGAAAGCATCGGATGGCTATCCTTGAAGGGATCGTGCTGGACGGAATCCCGGCAGCGGATTACGAACTGATCGCCCTGCCCTTGAAACTGCACGCAATGGACGCCAGCCCGGTACGCGCGGTGCTGCGATCCCTGGGAGGAAACGCACGATGACGACGCGATCCGATTGCCTGGCCATGGATGCCGCAGATGCGCTGGCTGGACTGCGCCAACAGTTCGCCTTGCCGGAAGGCGTGATTTACCTTGACGGCAACTCCCTCGGCGCTCGACCCAAGGCGGCGCTCGCGCGCGCGCAGGAGGTCATTGTTCGGGAATGGGGCGACGACTTGATTCGCAGCTGGAACCAGGCCGGCTGGCTTGACCTGCCCTCCCAGCTGGGCGACAAGCTCGCGCCATTGATCGGCGCCGCGAACAACGAAGTGGTCGTGACGGACACGACATCGATCAACCTGTTCAAGGCCTTGGCGGCAGCCCTTCACATGCAGGCAAGCAGCCCGTCACGTGCGGGCCGCAAGTGCATCGTGACCGAGCGCGCCAATTTCCCGACCGATATCTACATCGCGCAGGGCCTGTCCTCCTGGCTCGCGCGCGGTGTTGAAATCCGCCTCGTTGATTCTCCCGAAGATCTGCCTGCCGCGATCGATGCACAAACTGCGGTCGTCATGCTGACCCACGTGAACTATCGCACCGGCTACATGCACGACATGAAAGCGCTCACCGCACGCGCCCATTCCTGCGGCGCGCTCACCGTCTGGGACCTGGCGCATTCCGCCGGCGCGGTGCCGGTCGATCTGAATGCAGACAAGGCCGACTTTGCGGTCGGATGCACCTACAAGTATCTCAATGGCGGCCCCGGCGCTCCTGCCTTCATCTGGGTCGCGGCGCGGCATCAGGCGGGTTTTCGGCAACCGCTGTCGGGATGGTGGGGCCACGCAGCGCCCTTCAACATGCAAGCCGAATTCCGGCCAATCGACGGCATCCGCCGCGCACTTTGCGGCACGCAGCCAATCGTGTCGCTGGCGATGGTGGAATGCGGGCTTGATCTCTTTGCGCAAACCAGCATGGGCGCCATTCGTGCAAAGTCGCTGGCCTTGACCGATCTGTTCATTCAACTGGTCGAGGATCGCTGCGGAAAGCATCCCTTATCGCTCGTCACGCCCCGCGAACACGCGCGGCGCGGGAGTCAGGTCAGCATCGCGCACCCGCATGGCTATGCGGTGATGCAGGCGCTGATCGGGCGTGGGGTGATCGGCGACTATCGCGAACCGGCAATCATGCGTTTCGGATTGACGCCCTTGTATACGCGCTTTGTCGATGTGTGGGATGCGGTGGAAATCCTGGCGGATATCCTGGACAACAAGACATACGACATCGCAGCGCCGCGTGATGCGGTGACCTGAGCAAGTGAGGCAAATCATGGAATCGGAAAACACGTCCGCTTCGTGGCACGGGGCCAGGATGGACTTCAGCCAGGCGATGAGCTACGGCGACTACCTGGCACTCGACCAGGTGCTGTCAGCGCAGCATCCGCGCTCGCCGGACCACAATGAAATGTTGTTTATCGTGCAGCATCAAACCAGCGAACTGTGGCTGAAACTCATGTTGCACGAACTGCATGCAGCGCGCCGACAAATGCATCTGGACGACTTGCCGCCGGCATTCAAGATGCTCGCGCGCGTGGCGCGCATCATGGACCAGCTGGTGCATGCCTGGGATGTGCTGGCGACGATGACGCCGACCGAATACAGCGCGATCCGCCCCTACCTCGGGCAATCCTCCGGTTTTCAGTCCTGCCAATACCGAGAACTCGAATTCGTCCTCGGGAACAAGAATGCGGCGCTCCTTGCCGTTCATGCCGCCGCGCCGGAGCACCATGCGCGACTGGACGCTGCATTGCATCAGCCATCACTCTACGATGAAGCGATCCTGCTGATGGCTCGACAGGGATTTGCGATCGACGCCGCTCGCCTGAATGCGGACTGGACGCAGGCGACAACTGCCAACGAATCGGTCAAGGCCGCCTGGCTCGCGGTTTATCAGGATCCGGCACGGCATTGGGCCTTGTATGAGCTCGCTGAAAAACTGGTCGACCTGGAGACGGCGTTCCGCTATTGGCGTTTCCGCCATGTGACCACCGTCGAGCGCATCATCGGCTTCAAGACCGGCACGGGCGGAACGGCCGGTGTCAGCTATCTCAGGAAAATGCTCGATGTCGTGCTGTTTCCCGAGCTGTTCGCGTTGCGCACCGCGCTCTGAGCGGCGCTTTCCCGCAACGTTCCCGCAAATAGAACGCGTAATCAGGGAGATAGCGTGACGGCAACAGGTATAATATTCTTGAAGCACAGAGCGAGTGGTGAGCAATTATTCAATGCGCTGTAACGAATTTTCATTTCCCAGCACGTTCGGGCCGCCTACCGCGGCCCGATTCATTTGGCGGGCGGCGCATTGTTTTTTGCTCACCAGAGAGCGCTTTTCCGGACGAGGCACGCGGCTTGCCCCTCTCGAAGAGCACTTCAGGCAGCGGTAACCACGATTAGCATTTATGTCAAAGACCCAAAGCAGCAAACCGATAGAAATCAAGATTTCAACCGTCGTTGCCGTTTCCGCCATCCTGCGCGTATCCGATCTGGCGACGCTGGACAACGCGATGCAAGAGATGACAGGCGGTGCGTCCGACTATTTCGATCATGAATTTGCCGTCATCGACGTCGCCGGCTGCGATTTCACCGGCAGCGTCGACTGGGCGGCGCTGATCGCCTTGCTCAAGTCCTACAGCCTGAATCCGGTCGCCGTACGCGGCGCACCGGCCGAGATGGAGCCGGAGATCGTCGCCAGCGGCCTGAGCATCGATACCTTGGTCAAGCCGCGACAGGAGACACAGGAAGAGCAGCCTGCCGCACCAGCCCCTGCCCCCGTTCAGCCGGCACCGGCAGCACCAATCGCTGCGCCGGCGGCCATGATCATCGACACGCCCGTGCGGGCCGGCCAGCGGATCTACGCGCGCGGCAGCGATCTGATTGTGACAGCCATCGTCAATAGCGGCGCCGAATTGATCGCCGACGGCAGCATCCATGTCTACGCGCCCCTGCGCGGACGGGCACTTGCCGGCGCCAGCGGCAACGCCGAAGCACGTATTTTTTCGCTGAGCATGGAAGCCGAACTGGTTTCGATTGCAGGCATTTACCGCACCTTTGAGAGCGGCTTACCCCAGGATCTGGCGAAAAAACCTGCGCAGGTCCGTCTTGCAGGCGACCGGATAGATGTGATATCCATTCGCGCTTAGTTATTCGACTTTTCTGAAAGGAGTTTGTTTGTGGCCAAGATCATTGTTGTAACGTCCGGCAAAGGAGGCGTCGGCAAGACCACCTCCAGCGCCAGCTTTTCATCGGGGCTGGCGCTGCGCGGGCACAAGACGGTCGTCATCGATTTCGACGTCGGTCTGCGCAACCTCGACCTCATCATGGGATGCGAGCGCCGCGTGGTCTATGACTTCATCAATGTCATCAACAATGAAGCGACCCTCAACCAGGCCCTCATCAAGGACAAGCATTGCGACAACCTGTTCGTGCTGCCGGCATCGCAGACGCGCGACAAGGATGCGCTGACCGAAGAAGGCGTCGAGCGCGTACTGAACGACCTGGCCAAGATGGATTTCGAGTACATCGTTTGCGACTCGCCCGCCGGCATCGAACACGGCGCGGTGATGGCGCTGACCTTCGCCGATGAAGCCATCGTCGTCACCAATCCGGAAGTTTCGTCCGTGCGCGACTCGGATCGCATCCTCGGCATCATCCAGGCCAAGTCGCGCCGTGCGCTCAAGGGCGACACGCCGGTCAAGGAACACCTGCTGATCACGCGCTATGTTCCCAAGCGCGTCGATGCGGGCGAGATGCTGTCCTACACGGACGTGCAGGAAATCCTCCGCATCCCGCTGATTGGTATCATCCCGGAATCGGAGTCGGTGCTGCATGCCTCCAACCAGGGCAATCCGGCGATCCACATGGCCGGCAGCGATGTCGCGGAAGCGTATCAGGACGTGGTTGCGCGCTTCCTCGGCAATGAAGTTCCGCTGCGCTTCACCGCTTATGAAAAGCCGGGCCTGTTCCAGCGACTGTTCAAGGGCAAGTAATATGGCGCTACTCTCATTCCTGTTCAATAACAAGCCCAAAAGCGCCAGTACGGCGAAGGAGCGCCTGCAGGTCATCATCGCTCGCGAACGCAATGGGCGCGACGGCCCTGATTTCCTGCCTGCGCTGCATAAGGAATTGATCGAAGTGATCTCGAAGTATGCCAAGGTGAACGCCGACGACATCAAGATTTCACTTGACCGTCAGGGCAACCTGGAAGTGCTGGATGTCAACGTGGTGCTGCCGGACGTGGTACCCGGCAAATGATGAGGCAGCCTGCTTCTCGCGAAGGAATGCCTTCGCGAGAATTTCATGCTATCAAACGATCAGTGGAGTTGATGCTTCAGGTCCGATAGTTCGCGGTGCGCTTGCATGATGGCGTTCTTCAATTCGCCATCCACATTTGCGGAAGAATGCTCGCATGCATCCTTGGCCCGGTCACCGAGTTGCTCCAGATCGTCCACGCACTGGCGAATCTGGTTTTCATCCTGCGACTGAAGAGTATTCCTCGCCTGTGTCGTCCTCTGGTCGAGTTGCTGGATGCAGTCCTTCAGATCCATCGGGATAGCTTGCGCCGACTGGCAGCGTTGCGCCGCCTGATGAATCGTGTTTTCAATCTGGCTGAAACGTTGTTGGAGTTCGTTCTGGCGCATCATGGCATGTCTCCTTTCGGTAAGCGCTGCGAATAGAAACAACAGCCCCGTTTTGATAAATGCACGATAACGGAGTTCCAGCCCGGCGCCGCGCATTGAGAAAAGAAATCGAACCAAGGCTGTCATAGCCTGACAGCCATTCACGAACTTGCCCGGTTCCTTTCAGTCACATGCAATGACCAGATGCCGGCCCGTCGCGCAATAACCGTTTCGCGGCGTCTGGCAGTGCATTTCCGGTACAATCCGCCCCACCATGAACGCTCCAAAGAACCTCTTTTCCTATCCCCGCTACCGGGCCGATTACACCAACCCGGTTCCCTTTCTGCCGATGTCTCGGGCTGAAATGGATACGCTCGGCTGGGATTCGTGCGATGTCATTCTGATCACGGGCGACGCTTATATCGATCACCCCAGCTTTGGCATGGCGCTGATCGGGCGACTGCTGGAAAAGCAAGGTTTCCGGGTTGGCATCATCAGCCAGCCCGACTGGCATTCCGCCGAAGCGTTCCGAGCGCTTGGCAAACCGAATCTGTACTTCGGCGTGACAGCCGGCAACATGGATTCGATGATCAACCGTTACACCTCGGACCGCAAGATCCGGTCGGAAGACGCGTATACCGCGAATGCCGAGCCAAACAAGCGTCCTGACCGTGCGCTTGTTGTGTACGCCCAGCGCGCCCGCGAGGCCTATCCCGACACCAATATCGTCGTCGGCAGCATCGAGGCCAGCCTGCGCCGTATCGCGCATTACGATTATTGGTCGGACAAGGTGCGGCGCTCTGTGCTGCCCGATTCCAAGGCTGATCTGCTCTTGTATGGCAATGCCGAACGGGCACTCGTTGCACTCACGCATCGGCTGGCCGCCGGCGAACCGATCAAAACGATTCGCGATTTGCGCGGCACGGCTTATATGGTTCCCAGCGGCTGGACGCCGGCCGATGATTGGACGGTGGTCGATTCGACGCACTACGATACGCCGGGCCGCGTCGAACCGCTTCCCGACCCCTATGAAACGAAGTCGAAGGAGACCGCAAGCTGCGCCACCGAGCAGAAACCGCCGGTCGAACAGCCGGTGCGCATCCTGAGCCGCGAAGAACGCCAGGCCGCACTGAAAGAGCAGCGCGACAAGATCGTCATCCGTCTCCCGTCCTATGAAGCGGTAAAGGAAGATCCCGTCCTGTACGCTCATGCGTCGCGTGTGCTGCATCTCGAATCGAACTCCGGCAATGCACGTGCGCTGCTGCAAGCGCATGGCGAACGCGACGTGTGGCTGAATCCGCCGCCATTCCCGCTGGCGATGGACGAAATGGATGGCATCTATGACGTGCCCTACGCGCGGGCGCCGCATCCGAGCTACGGCAAGGCGCGAATTCCCGCCTGGGAAATGATCCGCTTCTCGGTGAATATCATGCGCGGCTGCTTCGGCGGCTGCACCTTCTGCTCGATCACCGAGCACGAGGGCCGCATCATCCAAAGTCGTTCGGAGCCGTCGATCCTGCACGAAATCGAGCAGATCCGCGACAAGACGAAGGGTTTTACCGGCACCATCTCGGATCTGGGCGGGCCGACCGCCAACATGTACCGGCTTGCGTGCAAGGACAAGAAAATCGAGCAAATCTGCCGACGGCTTTCCTGCGTCTTCCCGAGCATCTGCGTCAATCTGAATACCGATCACAGCAAATTGGTCCAGTTGTACCGCAAGGCGCGCGCCATTCCCGGCATCAAAAAGATCCAGATCAGCTCCGGTCTTCGCTACGATCTCGCGGTTCGCTCACCCGAATACGTAAAGGAACTGGTCACGCACCACGTTGGCGGACTCCTGAAGATCGCGCCCGAGCATTCCGAAGACGGCCCATTGTCGAAAATGGGGAAACCCGGCATGAGTGCGTACTACAAGTTCAAGGAAATGTTCGAGCGCTATTCGCAGGAAGCCGGCAAAGAACAATATCTCATCCCCTACTTCATCGCCGCGCATCCCGGAACGACCGATGAAGACATGCTGAATCTGGCCCTGTGGCTGAAGAAGAACAATTTCCAGATCGACCAGGTGCAAACCTTCCTGCCGACGCCGATGGCAATGGCGACCGCGATGTACCACGGCCGCCGAAACCCGCTGCACAAGGTGTCGGCCGATTCCGAAGTTGTCGAAACCGCGCGCGCCGGCAAGATCCGCCGTCTTCACAAGGCTTTCCTGCGCTATCACGATCCGGAAAACTGGCCGATCCTGCGCGAGGCGCTGCAGCGCATGGGGCGATCGGATTTGATCGGCAACAGCGAAAGGCATCTCGTACCGCGCGCTGATAATACCGGCGCCGGTGCGACCGGCAGCCGCCGCTTCGCCGGAACTTGCGCGGGACGAGCTCCCGCCAAGCCCAAGGACCCGAAGAAAGCGGCAGGAATGCGCACGCCGGCAATCGGGCGGACAACGAAAAAGGAATCGCCGCCTGTCCGAAAAACGGGGCGAAAATAGTCCACACGCGATTCGTCTCCATTGCCGCTACGACATAGTCGATCGATACGATGAGACTGGACAGGAAGCCACTTACTTCCCATCGTTCGCCACACCAGATATACATATTTCTTATGTCTGTTATTGCAATAATAAAGCGGACGATGGAACAGGGCTGCGATATAGTTCTCCTGTCTCCTCCAACTCTTCTTGAATTGGATTTAAGCCCGCAATCGCAAGATTTGCGGGCTTTTTTTTGCTCTTGCGAAGCGTCGCCGTTACCTTCGGATGCAGCGCCGCTGAGAAGCGGGTAGCACAGCCTGCCCTTGCAAACATTGCAACACACCTCCCGTTTCGATTCCACCAGACATCACCGCTTGATATTTCTCAAGTTAATTTGCGTAAATGTTGCTGAACGAACTATTGATTCCGATCGTCATCTCTATACAATGACCCTAAGTAACGATTTCCACAGCCCAACGAGGATGCCATGGACCGAGTGAGACAAGACGCCGGTATTTCGCATGCAAAGACCAGCTTCAACTACAACAAGCTGCAAGCTGCCGCATGCATGCTTTCCTCGGCCGCGGTCAGCATTGCGCTGATTTATTGGGCGATCAGGTCTCTCTCTTAACATCCCCCATTAGCCTCCTATTGCGATGGCTATTGCGCTAATGCGCAAGTCTCAACCTCATCAAACAGAGTAACTATAGGTCGAAGTTACGAGTTATACGCGATTTGCAATGCGCGTTAATGACAAGTACTTTGCTCTGGCCACTTCCATTTCCACTGCCCTTAATAGCATCGGCTTGCGCCATTTTTGCCACAACGATCACATTTGTGACGCGGTCGGATAAATTTTTGTATCTAAAGCGCAAAAAATGTAACAAAAAGCTATACTTATTGCTTATACGTAAATTTTGCATCGATAAGTCATTGCATCCAGGGCTTTGATGCTGGCACTGATCGATCGCCGAAGTGTGTCCTGGTTGAGGACGGATAGACATCGCCTGGAAAGGGTTTGTGTGCCGTCTTTCCTTCAATTGCTTGAGAAATAACGAAAAAATGCGCCGCATATCAATTCGATTCTCGTGCCTCCTCTTGCCCCCTCTATTTTTCTCATCCGAGAAAAATGACTCGCCCCGATTCTTGAATCCTGAGTGAACCTTTTGTCGAGTCTCATCCGTTCGCCATCTGTGAAGACTCAAAAACATGGCCGAGGATGCCTCTTCCGTGCCGAAAATAATCGCCGGTCTCGATACCGGATAACTCGTTACCGCTCCAGAAAAAAGGCTGCTGCCCTCTCGCTCTGCGCCACTAATTATTAAGGAATTGCACTCATG
This sequence comes from Herbaspirillum sp. ST 5-3, assembly GCF_004804275.1. Taxonomy (GTDB): domain Bacteria; phylum Pseudomonadota; class Gammaproteobacteria; order Burkholderiales; family Burkholderiaceae_D; genus Noviherbaspirillum. Next base: position 440,738 of record NZ_STGI01000002.1, on the reverse strand, counting down.
GCCGTCACCGATTACTACCCGCTCGTACAAAAATTCTACGTCGCCTATTTTGGTCGTCCCGCAGATGCCGGTGGCCTGAACAATATGGCGTCCATGCTCAATGCAGCTAATGCACCGACCAACACTCTAGACTTCGTCGCAACCTACGACACGAACCCGACAGTTCGCGCAATTATCGACAGCTTCGGTAACAGCGACGAGTCGGCCGCACTCTATACCGGCAACACGAGAGAATTCGTCACTGCTATTTATCACAACGTGGTAGGGCGTGAGCCTGACGAAGAAGGTCTGAACTGGTGGGCTGATCGCATCGATTCCGGAGTGCTCCCACGAAGCAAGGCGGCGCTGAACATGATGGGCGGGGCCGAGGCAAATACTGAGCCGCAAGGCCTGATTGATGCCGCGCTGGTTGCAAACCGGATTGCGGCGGCATCCTATTTTACAAGCAGCATTGACTCCGAGGATGATGTCAACGCCTATTCCGGCTACACCGCTGCCGCAGCGGCCCGTGAAATGCTCAATGCCGTCAATTCCAGCACTCCTGCGTCCACGTATCAGAGCCTGGCAGCCAACGCCTTGTCGAACATGGCGAGCCACAGCATCGATACAAGCGGTGAAATCGACAACAATCATTACAGTCTGGTCGCCGGTCATTCCTATCGCATCGAAGTCCAGGCGGCTGCAGGAAGTGCCCTTGACCCGGAAATCGTCCAGGTCCGCGACCCCTCGGACAATCCAGTTGCGAACGCGACCAACGCCGATTATGGCATCAGCCAGAATGCGCAACTGACTTTTTCGCCCACTAGCACCGGCGACTACAATATTTGCGTGCAAGGCCAGAACAGCACCACCGGCCAATATGTAGTCACCGTCGCTGACCTTGACGTTGCAGCAGGCAATACCGACAGCCAGACATCCATCTCGGCCGGGCAGACCTACTCGGGCACGGTAAGCACGGGATTCCAGACACGTTCCGTCTTTTTCAATCTGACCGCAGGCCAGGAATATCAGTTTACGCTGCAAAGCGCGGCATCAGGCGACGCACTTAATACGCCGGTACTGCAGGGTATTTACGACGAAAGCGGCAAGCAACTGGCCGGCAGTTACGGCCAGGCAGCGGACGGCACGCTTACCCTCCACATCACCCCAACTTCAAGTGGTAATTACTATGGGGTCATTAGCGATTCCTACGACGACACGGGTGGCTTCACCTTCATCTTCAGCGAGGTTGCAGGCAACAAGGCGGGAAGAGGCGAGATTGCTCCGTCTTATCTCGAAAGGTCCGTCGACACCGTTGCGGGTGACGCCAGCACGGGTTCGTACATCAGCGCCGGTACCCCCGTCACGGGGACGATTGATTCCTACGGTGACGAAGACTGGTACGGTATTACCATGCTGGCAGGTGTCACCTACACGATACGCATGCAGGGCGAGGGGGCGAACGCGGGCACGCTCCACGATCCGGTGATCAATGGCGTCTATTACAGTTACGGCAGCGGCACCATTCCCGCCTACCTCGGTGGCTTCAACGACGATTCCGGTGGGGGTACGACCCACCTCGACGCGATGAGCACGTTTACGCCATCCAGCTCAGGCACATACTACATCGCGGCCAGTTCCTATTCCTCCTACACCGGAACTTTCACGCTGTCAGTCAGCGCTTCTGGCGGTTCGAGCAGCGGCGACATTGCGGCCAATACGACAACGACCGGTTCCGTCTCTGTTGGCGGCTCGGTCAGCGGCACCATCGACAGTTCATCCGATGCGGATTGGTATGGGGTTACCCTGACAGCTGGGAATATCTACACGATCCGCCTGCAAGGCAGCCATTCCGACAACGGCACCTTGAGTGATCCACTCATCTCAGGAGTCTATAACTCGAGTGGTACATTAATCTACAACACCTACGCCGACGACCAAGACGGCATGGATTCCCGCCTCAGCTTTTCACCGACCACCTCGGGTACATACTATATCGCGGCTGAAGGCTGGGGCAGCTCCACGGGCACCTTCCACCTTAGTGTGGCGCAAACGGCATCGGATGTTGCAGGTTCGACGTCAACGACTTCGAGCCTGCCCGTCGGTGGCAGCACGACTGTCACTATCGATCAGGCTTACGATCAAGACTGGTACGCCATTACACTGACAGCAGGCAATACCTATCAATTCACACTCTCTGGAAGCGGCGGCAATACCGCGCCTGTCATCTATGGCATCTACGATGCATCGGGCAATTATGACGGAGGCTATGCGACCGGAGCCAGCAATGGATCGTCGTACACGGCCACGGCAAGCTTTACCCCCATGAGTTCCGGCACTTACTATGTCGACGCTTACTCCTATTACGCGGGCAACTACACGCTGAGCGCGACCCAGACTGCAGCCGATGTTGCGGCCAATGTAGGCACGACCGGCACGGTCAGCGTGGGTGGTTCCGTCACCGGGACAATCGACACGTCATCGGATGCCGACTGGTACGGGGTGTCCCTGACGGCGAATACGACTTATACGATCCGTCTGCAGGGCTCGGGCAGCAGCAACGGCACGCTCTATGATCCCCTCATTTCCGGCATTTACGACGCCAACGGCGTGTACGTCTCCAACACCTATGCCGACGATCAGGACGGCCGCGATTCGAGCATCAACTTTACGCCGAGCAGCACAGGCACCTACTACATCTCCGCGGAAGGTTACAGCAATTACACCGGCACGTTCCGACTGAGCGTGAACGATTCCGGCAGCAGCGATATTGCTGCCAATACGAACACGACAGGCACGGTTGCAGTCGGTGGCTCCGTGACCGGAACCATTGGCAGTACGACGGATGCCGACTGGTATGCAGTCAATCTGACAGCCGGGAGCACTTACACCGTTCGCATGCAGGGTTCCGGCAGCAGCAACGGCACGCTTTACGATCCACTCATCTCCGGCATCTACAATTCCGGCGGCGTACTGGTTGCCAATACGTATGCGGACGACCAGGATGGCCGCGATTCGCGCCTCGACTTCACGCCAACCAGTTCCGGCACGTACTACGTTTCGGCCGAAGGCTATGGCAGCTATACCGGCACCTTCCGCCTCAGTGTCGAACAGCAAAGCAACAGCGATCTTGCGGCGAGCACGGCAACCACAGGCGTCGTCTTCGTCAACAGTTCCGCCACCAGCACGATTGATGTCGCCAACGATCAGGATTGGTTCGCGGTCAACATGACGGCCGGGACGCGATACCAGATCGACCTCGAAGGATCGCCGACCAACAGCGGCACATTGATGGATCCCTACCTGCGCGGTATCTATGACAGCAGCGGCCACCTGATCTCCGGCACCACGAATGACGACTCCGGCGAGGGCGCAAACTCGCGTGTCACGTTCGACGCCACCAGCAGCGGTACCTACTACATCTCCGCGGGCGCATACAGCACCGGCACCGGCACCTACGCACTCTCGGTGACCAGCCAAGGGGTGACCGACATCCCGGCGGACTTGACAACGACAGCTTCGGTGACTGCGGGAGGCAGCGTCGACAGTCTGGTCAACGAAGCAGGAGATCGGGACTGGTTCGCTGTGTCACTCACGGCAGGACAAACGTACACGATCGATCTGCAGCCGAAGGCAAACAGCACCACGCCTTTGAACGACCCATATCTGTACGGCATCTACAACAGCAGCGGCAGCCTGATTTCGGGCACTACCGATGACGACTCCGGCACCGGGGCGAGCGCGCAGGTCACGTACACAGCAACCAGCAGCGGCACCTACTACATCTCGGCCGGCGGGTACAGCAACCATACCGGCAACTATGTGTTGAGTGTGAGCAGCGGAAGCTCGACCAGTTCCGGCAGCACCACGTCCACAGCGGACCTTGCAGCGAGCACGTCGACCACGGGAACCGTCTCCGTCGGAGGCAGTGCTTCCAGCCTCATCGGGACAGCCGGCGATCAGGACTGGTTCGCGGTGAACCTGTCAGCGGGACACAGCTACAACATCAGTCTCGCAGGGGCGGCGAGCGGCAACGGTACCTTGACCGACGCCTACCTCCGAGGCATCTACGACAGTACCGGCCTCCTCATTACCGGCACCACGGATGACGACAGCGGCTATGGCAGCGATGCGCTTGTCACGTTCAGTCCGACCAGCAGCGGCACCTATTACATCTCCGCCGGCGGCTATGCGTCGAGCACCGGCACGTACGCGCTGACCGTCAGCGAGAATGCGAGCACCGACACCGGAAGTACGACGCCGACACCGAGTTCGGGCTCGCAAGGAACCTGGACCGTCATGGTCTATGTCGACGGCGACAACAACCTCGAAAGCTTCGCCCTGTCCGATGTGAACGAAATGGAGGCCGCAAGCCTTCCGCAAAACGTGCGGGTAGCGGCACTGGTCGATCGCATCGGCGGCTACAGTTCCGCCGACGGCAACTGGACTGATTCGCGCTTTGGTCTCCTCAGTCATGACAATGACCTGAATCATGTCTCCAGCAATCTGACAAGCTGGGGCGAGCGGAACATGGGCAGCACCTCGACACTCACCGAGTTCATCAATGCGTCGGCCCAGGCTGCTCCTGCTGACCACTACGCGCTGGTTATCTGGGATCATGGCGGCGGCATTGCCGGCGTTGCCTGGGATGACACTAGCTACAGCGCCAATCTGTCCTTGAATGAAGTCAGTCAGGCGATTTCTGCATCCAGCGTGACGCATTTCGACATGATCGGTTTCGATGCATGCCTCCAGGGCGTGCTGGATCAAGGCTATGCGTTGCGCACGCAGACTGACTACGTGGTCGTTTCTGAAGACACGGAGCCGGGTGATGGCTGGGACTACACCAACTGGCTGTCCTTATTCCAGCAACAGGCGTCCCCGTCCGGATCACAGCTCGCGACCCAGGCCGTCAACAGCTACGAAAGCTTCTATCAGGCACAAGGCAACAATCAAGTCACGCTTGCCGCACTGAATGCTTCGGAAGTGGGCGATCTTGCCACCGCGTGGGACAATTTCGCCCAAGCGGTCAGTGCCGCCGGCAGCAGCGCAATGCAAACCTTGCGCAGCGCGCGGAGCACGGCCCTGGACTTCCAGAACGATACTTATGTCGACTTGCACAGCTTGATGACCAACTTTATGCAACTGAACGCGGTGGGCAGTCTCGACACTGCCGCACAAAGTGTGCTGACGGCGCTGAGCGATGCGGTCGTGGATACCGGAGGCTTGACCACCGCGCATGGCGTCACTGTGTATATGCCGCAGAGCAGCCATAGCGGCTACCTGAATGCGACCGAGTACCCGATCGTCGGGCTGACCGGCATGAGCAGCTTCTATAGCAGCTTCTGGGCGTAGGCCTCAGCAGTAAAACGAGTGGCATGGCGGAACCGTGAATCTGCCCTGCCACTTTTTCCACTCAACATCCGGAGCGAAAACGCAGCCAAGACTCGCGGCTTGCACGCGCGGAAATCCCGGAGAGAAGATCGTGAAGCCGCTGCGACTTGCCGTTTTCTGCATTCTGCTTGCGCTCGGCGCGTCGAGCGTGGCAGCCGATACCCTGGGCGAGATCTTGTCCGTAAACGGAAAGGTGTTCCTCCAGAAAGAAGGAACCCGCCTGCGCATGCCCGTTTTATCCGGCCAACTTGTCTATGGCGGTGACGTTTACCAGACAGCGACCGGCGGTCATCTTCAGCTCAGACTGCAATCCGGCGAACTGCTGATCCTGCGGGCGGAAAGCCGGGTCGTGATCGAAGACGCTTCCCCCAATGAAAGCCGACTGCGTCTAGACCAAGGCGTTCTACGCTTCATATGCGTTAGCCGACCTGGCAAGAATCAGTTGCTCCACGTGCGCACCACGCTGGCGATGATTGAATCGGGCGACGCGGACGCGACGATAGTCGCTAATGAGGACAGCACGCGATTAACGGTCGCCACCGGCAAGGCAAGCATGACTCCTTTGAACAGCCAGCGCAGTCCCGAAAAACGGACAAGCGAATGTGACAATGCCAAAGCATTCCTGACCGGCACAGAAAACATGATGCTCGTCTTCAAAAAAGGCGAAGCGGCCGCTCAAGCTGTTCCAGCAACCGAACCAGACTTTGCGAATATCCGCCCGGTCATGGAGAGCGAACCGAAAATACCGTCTCGCGACCTGCCCATCCACAACTAGCAACTCAGGCGTGTTCGCCATGCGGAATCCGCAAGCATGACGAACACGGCACAAGCATTTCGCCTCAGAGTCCGATCACGTTCGGGTTGGGATGGCCGGCTTCCTTGCAGAGCGCCAGATAGGTGTCGCGGATGAACCCGGCGTCCCAGACACTCTCCACTTCGCCCGCTTCATTGACGTTCAGGTTCGCACCCCGGATCGCGAACCATGCTTCGGTCGTTTCCGTATTGGTGGCGGGCGCGTGCAAGGTATGCACTGCCCCGGCCGGTTCAAACAGGTAGGATCCGGCCGTGTTCACCTCGGGGTATTCGAGATATTTCCAGGAACCCGAGAAGGTCAGCGCGAACACTTCACCGGTATGCTTGTGCCGAGGCAAGGTCAATCCCGGCGCGAACCGGGCACGTACGACCCACAGTCCTGATTCAATATCCACTTGCAGCAACTGCACCGCAAGCCCTTCCATGAAATCGACGAATGGAAGCTCGTTTTCACTGCGATGCGTGACGTGGGGAATACCGGCCAGTGCCGGAGGCATGGTTGTCATTGAAGTCTCCTGATTTACATGTGATTTGGCCGCTGCCGCGAGGCAGGGAACGCAGCTGCGTCAGGCAAACGATATGCCGGCCCCCGGGCCTCGTCTATCGCGAATATTCGCGATGCTAGGCCGTCCCAGTTCGTATTGCCAGCAGACGCGCCAATCGCGTGCAGGATTGCACGCCCAATTTCCGTCGAATGCTGCGGAGCTGGTGGTCGACCGTCGAAAAGGACCGGCTCAGACTGCGCGCGATTTCCTTGTAGCTCATGCCGGTCGCCGCCAGCATGGCCACTCTCAGTTCGGCCGGGGTCAAGTCGTCAATATCGCCCGTGTGCACATGGACGGATGCGTCTGCCTGCAAGCGCTCCGCAGTCCACAGGATCGGGCCGAGGACTTCGGCAGAAAGGCTTTGAAAGCACGCAAACTGTTCAGCGGTCCAATCGCGCCGCTTTTCCACGTGATCGATACAAAGCAAGGCAAATGGCTTACCGCTTTCGCGCAAGGCCACCGCAATCTTGGAAGCCGTGCCTGCCGCCATGAGGCGCTGACGCAAGCCTTTGCTCAGGCGCTTTTCTTGCGGAATCTCTGCAAAAACGACGGGGCGCGATGACGACCATATCCATGCCACGCCCGGGTCGTGGTTATCAATAGCGATGCCTCGCAAGGAATCGATCTCCAGGTCAGCGCAACGCGCCTCTGCACTACCGAGCATGTAGGTTCGCTGCGCGGGCGTTGCATAACCGCCGTCGACACGCTCCACGTCGAATGCGCCGCACATCCATTCCACCGCCAATTGCCAGCAGGCCGTCGGCTCATCGATATGCAGAAGCAACTGTGCTGCCAGTTCCCGTCCCGCGGGCCATGAAACCGCGCTGCGATGATCGAGCAAGCGCGCGCGAAGCATCTTCTGTGCAGTCAGCACTTCCGCCGGGTCGAGATATGTCGTGGCCATGGCATTCCTCAGCGATGTCGATCGATGCGCGCCAGTGTGCGTTCCCACGGCAAATCATGCCATCAGGTGCACGTCGGCAACACAGGTGAATCGGAAACGTTTTTGAAATTACCGCGATTTGACATTCACCGCTTGTCAATGCATGCACCTGATTGAACATGCATGCAAATCCTGCGGGATCCTTGCCTTATTTATTTTGTGCAAGACGCTTCTTGAGATCGCGCGCCGCGAGCGCATATCCGCCATCGCTGCCGTCAAGAAAATGCATGTGCTGGCCATTGTAGGAACGGACGATGCAGGTCAGGAGTGCTTCGCGCGATTTGCTCGCGCCCCATGCGACGCGACCAGCGCGGTATTCAGCGTCGAGGAATTCCTGCAGTTGCGCGTACTGATCTTCACTGCCATCGATCAGCATGCGCAACATGCCGTCAAACTTGCGAAAGTCGGAATTTTCCACCAGCTCGTCGACATAGTGACTCCAGCGTGTCAACGCCGTATCGCGCTTGCGTGCAAACAAATACGTACCGGCTGCGCTGCGAAACAGGAGCTCGCCGAAATAGGCAGCGCGTCGCAGCGCTCCTTGCCCTGCGGTGCGAACCCGCAGCTCATGCGAGAGCGTGTGTGGATTGAATGCCAGCCGCATGCGCTCGGCACGCAAGGGGTGATACGCTGGAACATCGCCGTAAATCGACTGAATCCGGCCCAGCACGCGTTCGTAGACCTCGTGTTTGCGATCCGCCTCCGCTGCCAGCGCAACCACCAACAGCGAAAGCTTGTGGTCATTCACGCTGGGGAAAGGCTTCCAGCGGCATTCAAAACCGTCGAAGCGTGCATCCATCGCACCATTGTTCTCATCGACGCGCAGCACTCCGCCTGCGCCGGGCGTTTTGATGCGCCTTTCGGCCTCGTCCCATCCGGTGCCGGAAAAGGACGCCTGGGTGACATGCTGCGAAAGACGCATCTTGCCGACGCAGACCGGATAGCTGCTGTCGACCAGATCTGCAACGCTTACCACACCGGCGCGCAGGGTCAGGCCAAACGCCTCGCGCGCGAGCTTCTGCGCACCACGCAATGCGCATTCGACGCGTTCGCGCAACACTCCCGGCAAGGCGAACGTCGCTCCGTCGCCGCCGAATACAAACGGCAGATCGACGTCCGGCTCGACGTTCAGCACGGCAGCGATGCAGGCAACGCCAACCGTATTCACATCCTTGTAGGCCCCCGCTTCGATGGCGCGCGTCGATCCGGCGACATCAGCGATCGCGATCCACCAATCGCGCGGCAGGTCGCGATGCTGACGCCCCGACATCGTTTCGGCAAACGAGGATACCGGAGGCACATTGCGATAGAAATGTAGCGTGTCGAGAGTTTGCGCCATTGTCCTCCGCCGATAGGTGCGTCTATTGCTGCTGCAAAGTGCAGTAGACCTCATCGGAAGTCGCGGCGTCAAGCTAGCCAGCTAGGTAGCTGCCGTGGCTCCCCCATCATGGCGGAGCGCGGCGACCTTCAGACACGTGGAAAGCGCCCTGAATCCTGGAGCAGGATGTTTTCTTGGTAAGGTCGGCGCACAAAATGTCTGCGTCAACTTGCCGAGCGAGCCGACCCGTATCGTGCCGCCAGACCATCGACCACGCGATGGAAGTCGCGAACCGTTTCCTCAATGATCTCCTGCACCGGCTTGACCGCATCGATGCGTCCGCAGACCTGCCCCGTCAGCGGGACGGCGGCTTCCATGTCGCCGCCGAAATACAACTGCTGGACGCCGGCGAATTCGCTCATGATGCTTTCCGGGATCTGTTGCTCAATGCGCGACGTACGCTCTGTGCGGAGCGCGCGCAAGGCCGGTCCCTTGCCGCCGCGGTTGAGGAAAACGGTATCGGTCTCTTCGGCATTGACGATGGCGCGCTTCCAGTTATCGTGCACGGGTGACTCGGTCGATGACAACATGCGCGTCCCCATCTGAATGCCTTCCGCGCCCATCGCGAATGCGGCGGCCATCGTCGCACCATCGCAGAAACCGCCCGCGGCCACGACCGGGACCGTGACCTTGGAACACACCAGCGGCAGCAGGACCATGGACGTCACGTCGCGCTGATTCTTGAAACCGCCGCCCTCGCTTCCTTCCACAATCAGGCCGTCGACCCCGGCGGCAACCGCCTTGAGTGCCCCGGCCAGTGTCGGCACCACATGAAAAACCGTCAAACCCGCCGCCTTCAGATCGGCGCAATAGCGCGTCGGATCCCCTGCCGATGTTGTCACGAACTTGATTCCCTGATCGACCACGAACTGCACGATCGCAGGATCACGGACATAAGTCAGCGCAATGTTGACCCCGAACGGCTTGTCGGTCAGTTCTCGCATCTTGCGGATCTCGTTGCGAATCGCGTCCAGATCGCCGGAGGAGGTTTCAATGATCCCCATTCCGCCGGCATTGGATACTGCCGAGGCGAGCTGTGCCCTGGCGATCCACCCCATCGGCGCCTGGATAATGGGATGCTCAACGCCAAGCATTGTGGTGACACGGTTATTAATTGTCATTGAATTGGTCTCCGTTCTTATCCGTTTAACTAATTGCCTCACTGGCCGAACCCGCGGCGGCATCCATCCTTTTCAGGACTGTCGCATACGCTCCGCCCTGGAATACAAGTGGCGGACGTTCGTAATGCACGAAGCTGACCACCTCGCCGACGAAGATTTCATGATCGCCGCCTTCATACCGATGTACGGTCCTGCATTCGAAACGAGCCGCACATCCATCCAGCAAGGGCAGTCCGCCAAGGCCTCGCTGCAAAGGCATCCCCGAAAATTTTTCCGCACCGCGTTGCGCAAACCGGTGCGACAACGGTGCCTGGTCAGCTGCTAGAACATGCACGGCAAAAAAGTCGGCGCTGACAAATGCCGGCAAACTGCTGGCGCTCCTGGCCAGACTCCATAGCACCAGTGGCGGATCAAGCGATACCGAATTGAAACTGTTCACGGTCAATCCGACGTCTCGTCCCGCACCGTCACGCGTCGTGACGATCGTGACACCAGTTGTGAACGCACCGAGCGCTTTGCGAAATCGAGTGGAGTCAGGCAGCGTGCAAGTCGACATGCGAGAAGGTCTGGAATGGGTGAAGGATGTGTACCGGGCGTCGGTCACTGGACAAGCGTCGCCGCAGACATGTTCGTTTGAGAGCAGAGGCAACCAGTACGCCTGGTTGGGCGTCTCGCAACGAGGTGCCGGACTGCCCAAAGACTGCTTAAGGGAAAAAAGCTTATGCGGACGGACGGAATGCGTCCAATGATTGTTTTTAATACACGATCATGCATGCCGCGCATACGGCGGCATGCATGATCGCTCAGGCGAGGTTCTTTTCCGCCCTTTGTGCGTACGACCACGCCATTTCCGCCAGTGGGCGAGTCGTCTTGCCGACCCGTTGCGCCTGCTCGCTGGATGCCGTGCCGTCCAACGCACGCTTGGCGACACCCTGGTTGATGCCGGCAAGCCGGAAGAGGTTGAACGCCAGGTAAAAGTTCCAGTTGCCGGTAACACGAAAACCGGTTCGGTCGCAATATTTCTCGACATAGGCCCGCTCGTCGGGGATGCCGAGCGCAGCCAGACTCTCGCCCGCCAGGCCCCGGAAGGCACGCGGGGCGCGCCAGGCCATGCAATGATACGCAAAGTCCGCCAGCGGGTGCCCCAAGGTCGACAACTCCCAGTCCAGCACCGCGAGCGCGCGCGGCTGCGTGGCATGGAAGATCAGGTTGTCGACCCGGAAATCGCCGTGCACGATGGACGCCAAACCATCGTCAACCGGCATATTCCGCGGCAACCAGGCAATCAGATTGTCCATCGCCTCGATCACTTCGGTTTCGGCGCCCCGGTATTGCTTCGTCCAGCGGTCGGTCTGCCGCGCAAAATAGTTGCCGGGCTTGCCGTAATCGGCCAGTCCGACCGCTGCATAATCGATCTTGTGCAAGGCAGCGATAACGCGGTTCATCTCGTCGTACAGCCGCGACCGCTCATCGGCGGATGCGCCTGGCATCGCCGGATCCCACAGCACGCGCCCATCCATCATTTCCATCAGATAGAACGCCCGGCCGATCACCGCCTCGTCCTCGCACAGCAGCAGCGGCGCGGCGACGGGGACATCGCTGCCATGCAATGCTTTCAGGACGCGGTATTCGCGCTCAATCGCATGCGCCGACGGTAGCAGGCTCGCGGCGGGTCCGGGTTTCGCCCGCATCACATAGTGATGATTCGGGGTGGACAGCTTGTAGGTAGGATTGGACTGCCCACCCTTGAACTGCTGCACCGAAACCGGCCCGGCAAATCCGGAGAGGCTCTTGCTCAGGAAAGTCTCCAGTCGCTCGACATCGAACTGATGCTGCTGCGCGACCGCCCTGGTCCCGGAATTTTCTTCGTCAAACATCGTCTATCCGGCCTCAGCGAATCGTCAAGCCGCCATCGGCAACAATGGTTTGCCCGGTCACGTATTTTCCGGCCGGGCTGGCCAGCATCACCGCCACGCCGGCGATGTCATTCGGATCACCGAGACGACGCAAGGGCAGCTCGTTTTCCACCATCTTGCGCACCATGTCATTCTCATGGATCGCCTTGGCGAAATCGGTCTTGATCACACCGGGCGCGATGCAATTGATCCGAATATTGTCCGGCCCCCATTCCACCGCAAGATTGCGCGCAAGCTGCATGTCGGCGGCCTTGGAGACGCAATACATGCCGATGTTGGCGTCGCCGTGCATGCCGCCGATCGACGAAATGATCACGATTGCGCCGTCCTTCTTCATCGCCATGTCCGGGCGCACCGCCTGGCAGAGCCAGTGGTTGGACAGCACGTTGTTGCGCATGATCTTGTCGAACACTTCGTCGGTCATGCCGGTGCTCGGCCCGTAATAGGGATTGGTGGCGGCATTGCATACGAGAATGTCGATCGGCCCAAGTTGCTTGCGCGATTGCGCCACGAGGTGCTCGAGCTGCGCCTTGTCGGAGATATTGGCAGGAATGGCAATCGCCTGACCACCAGTTGCACGAATGCCGGCCGCAACTTCCTCACATGGCTCAGCCTTGCGGCTGGAAATAACCACCTTCGCCCCGCCTGCTGCCATCTGCTCCGCAATGGCGCGCCCGATGCCTCGGCTGGAACCGGTAATGATCGCCACCTTGCCGGTCAAGTCGAACAAATTCATGAAATTCTCCAGAAAGTAATTGCTTTGAGGTCCGTGTATGACCGCGTCCTCACTTGCGGGCGGCAGCCAGGTATGGCGCCAGCTCCTGCTTCGCGATCGCATTGCTGTGAACCTCATCCGGCCCGTCCGCCGTGCGCAGATGGCGCGCATAGGCGTAATACGAAGTCAGCAGGTAATCCTGGCTGAATCCGCCCGCGCCATGCGCCTGGATAGCCCAGTCGATGACCTTGCAGCAATTGTTCGGCGCCACCACCTTGATCATCGCAATTTCCTTTGCCGCCACCTTGTTGCCCACCGTGTCCATCTTGTACGCGGCATTCAAGACCAGCAGCCTGGTCTGCTCGATGAGCATGCGTGACTTGGCAATACGCTCACGCCACACACTTTGGTCGGACAGCGGCTTGTGAAAGGCAACGCGTGACACCACGCGTTTGCACATCAGTTCCAGCGCGGCCTCTGCCATGCCGACGACACGCATGCAGTGGTGAATCCGGCCAGGCCCGAGACGTCCCTGCGCGATCTCGAAACCGCGCCCTTCACCCAGCAGGATATTGGATGCCGGTACCCTGACATTTTCGAAGAGGACTTCAGGATGGCCCGCCGGCGGGTCCATGAATCCGTACAGCGCCATATCGCGCACGATCGTGACGCCCGGTGTGTCCTTCGGCACCAGGATCATCGATTGCTGGCGATGGCGATCGGGGTTGTGCGGATCGGTTTTACCCATCAGCACGAACACCTTGCAATTCTCCGCAGCCGCGCCGGTGATATACCACTTGCGCCCGTTGATCACATAGTCATCGCCATCGCGCCTGATGCTGCATTCGATATTAGTTGCGTCGGACGAGGCCACGGCAGGCTCGGTCATCGCAAACGCCGAGCGGATTTCTCCATTCAGCAGCGGCGTGAGCCATTGGCGTTTTTGCTCTTCGGTCCCGTAACGAACCAGGACTTCCATGTTGCCGGTATCTGGCGCGGAGCAATTGAATACTTCGGATGCCCAATACTGCTTTCCCATCATTTCGGCGATCGGCGCGTACTCAAGGTTAGTGAGACCGGCGCCAAGTTCGGATTCCGGCAAAAAGAGATTCCACAATCCTTCTGCTTTTGCCTTCGTCTTCAACTCCTCCAGCACCGGATACGGCGCATACGGACGCCCGTTCCTCGCGTTCTCCGCAATTTCCTGTTCACGGCGCGAGTACTGTGGAAAGACGTGCTCGTCCAGGAACGCCTTGACACGCTTGTGAAGACTGACCACTCGGGGGGAATATTCGAGATTCATCTGACGCCCTCTTCCTTTGGTGATGTGATGTTACGTGCTGAAGCTTAGCGTGGGGCGCACGGCCTGACCAATGCTTAATATCGAAGACGGTCATTCATGGCATGCATAACCTGTCGAAAGGCCTGAACAACCGGGAAGCGCTTGCTTCTTCCGAATTTCCCTATCCCCTCGATCCACAACAATGACTTGCGTGCGAACAAGGCTATTCAGATAATGAATGGACGAACACTACTGACATGAGGGCATGCATGAACTTGAGCCGGATCGACCTGAACCTCTTTGTCGTGTTCGACGCCATCTATACCGAGGGCGGCATCACGCGCGCCAGCGACACCTTGAAACTATCCCAGCCCGCGATCAGCCACGCATTGAACCGCTTGCGCGAATTGCTTGGTGATCCTCTGTTCATTCGAAAGGGCAATACGATGGTGCCAACTGCGATGGCCCACGAACTGATTGGACCGGTCCGGCGCGCACTCGGCGAAATCGAAGGATCGCTTAATCAGCTATCGGAATTCAATCCTGCGGAATCCCAGCGGGAATTCAAGATCGGCATGCGCCCCATCGTCGAATCATCCTTGATACCCGCTCTGATCGAATCCATGGAAACGGTGGCGCCGAACGTCCGGATATCGGCCGTCCACTATGACCGGTCCGACTTTCAGACGCAGCTTGCAACCGGGACGCTTGCGGTAGTCATCGACATCATGCAACCGATCACCCAGATGATCAATCAAAAGCATCTCGGGGGAGGAAAGATGGTTGTCGTTGCGCGCCAAGGCCATCCTGCCGTTCACGGATCCATTTCGATGGCGTCCTATCTGGAACAAGACCACATCGTCGCCAGTTCGCGCCGACTCGGGCCGGCACTCGAAGACTATGAACTGTCCCGACGAGGTTACCAGCGTCGAATCAAACTGCGATGCCAGCATTACTTGACGGCGAGCCACGCGGTGCAGGTCTCCAACATGCTGCTCACGATACCGGAACGATTCGCCCGTGCGGTGAACGAGGGTCTAGGCAATCAGATCGTTCCGTTTCCGGCGGATTTGCCGGCGTCGGACATTTTTCTGTACTGGCACACCAATGCGGAAAACGATCCCGGCAACCGCTGGCTGCGCGAACAGATTTTTGGCATTTGGACGCCGACGGCGCGGTAAATGATTTCTGGTCTTGCATTTCAGCGCGTCCAACGACTCTTGCTCGGCGTGGCGTCGCTGGTCGTCCTTGATCTGACAGATAGCAAAACGCCCGCAGTTTGCGGGCGTTTTAGCGATTCTTGGTCTTCTGTGGACTGCTTGGAAAGGTGTTCTGGTGGACAGTACTGGGATTGAACCAGTGACCCCCGCCGTGTGAAGGCGGTGCTCTACCCCTGAGCTAACTGTCCGAAGAGGTCGGCATTATCTCATAAACCCTGCGCGGAATCAATTTGCCGATGCAGCGGGCTCGGTCCGCCAGATGCAACTGCCTTTGACATCCTTGTCGAGCCGGTCCAGCAAGGCTTCATGTGCGGCCAGTTCGTCCGCCGTCGCCTGCAGGATAACAATCTCGGCAAGAGGGACGACTTCCAGCAATTCGTTACTCGTTGCAACGGCATCCGGCGCACCCAGGTCGATCGTGAGGCTGTTCTGGCCGCGCGTCATCGCCAGATAGACTTCGGCCAGCAGTTCCGCATCGAGCAAGGCGCCGTGCAAGGCTCGATGCGCGTTCGAGATGCCGTAGCGATCGCATAGCGCGTCCAGCGAGTTGCGCTTGCCGGGATGCATTTCCTTGGCCTGCACCAGGGTGTCGGTCACGATCGCGACGTGCTCGATGAAGCGCGGGAAACTGAGGCGTTCGAACTCCGCATCCAGAAAGGCAAGGTCGAACGGCGCATTGTGGATGATGATTTCCGCATCGCGCACATAGTCGCGCAACTCGGCCGCGATCTCGGCGAATTTCGGCTTGTCGCTGAGGAATTCGGTGGTCAATCCGTGCACCGCGAGCGCGCCCTCTTCCGAGTCGCGTTCGGGATTGATATAGCTGTGGAAGTTGTTGCCGGTCAGGCGGCGATTGACGATCTCGACGCAGCCGATTTCGATGATGCGGTCGCCCGAACGCGGGTTCAGGCCAGTGGTTTCGGTATCAAGAACGATTTGTCGCATGGTTATTGAGCGGTAGCCGGTTTGGGTGCAGCAGCATCCACCACCGGATGGATTGTCTTCTTGCGGGCAAGGAAAGTATAAAACGTGGGCACGACGAACAGCGTGAGCAGTGTACCAAAGCTCATGCCGCCGACAATGACCAATCCGATCTGCATGCGCGACTCCGCGCCCGCGCCTGTCGCCAATGCCAAAGGCGCCGCGCCGAGAACCATCGCGCCGGTTGTCATCAGGATCGGCCGCAGACGCAGCACCGCCGCTTCGACCACGGCCTCATGCAGGGCCTTGCCCTGCTCGCGCAACTGGTTGGTAAATTCCACGATCAGGATGCCGTGCTTGGTGATCAGGCCTACCAGCGTGATGAGGCCGATCTGGCTGTACACGTTCAGGGTTCCGCCGCCCCACTTCAGCACCGCCAGCGCGCCGGCCATCGACAGGGGTACGGTCAGCATGATGATGAAGGGGTAAATGAAGCTCTCGAACTGCGCGGCCAGCACCAGGTAGATGAAGGCGAGCGCGAGCACGAAGGTGAGCGCCAGACTGCCGCTGGCATCACGATATTCGCGCGACGAACCGGACAGGTCGGTCGCATATCCCGGCTTGAGGATGCTCTTTGCCGTCTGCTCCATGAACTCGATGGCTTCGCCTTGCGTGTATCCGTTTGCCAGGTTGGCGGAAATGATGACCGCACGGCGCTGGCCGAAGTGGTTCAGCTCGCGCGGCGCGACCGTTTCGCGCACCTTGAGCAGGCTGGACAACGGAATCATCTGGTCCAGCCCGCCGGTCTTGCTCAGGCCGCGCACGAAGATGTTGTTGATGTCGTCCGGCGCATCGCGCTCGCCGTTCTGGATTTGCACGACCACGTCGTACTGGTCGCCGTCCTTCTTGAAACGCGTGACATTGCGTCCGCCCAGCATGGTCTCCAGCGTGCGCCCGACGGTTTCAATCTGGACGCCGGCGTCCGCCGCCTTGTCGCGATCGACTTCCACATTCACCTGCGGCTTGTTCAGACGCAGATCGGTATCGATATTGACCAGCCCCGGATTCTTGCTTGCCTCGGCGACAATCTGTTGCGCGACGTTCTGCAATTCCGCGTAGGAAGCATTGGAAAGCACAACCAGGTTCACCGGCCGCTCGCGGATCGATTGTCCGAGTGAAGGCGGCGCATTCGGGAAGGCAAGAATGCCGGGGATGGCCGCCATCTTGGGCTGCATTTCCTTGAGCATGTCGAGCGTGCTGCGCTTGCGCTCGGTCCAGTCGATCGTGCGGAAGGAAGCGCTGCCGCGCTCGACGGTGGGGTTGCCGGCGAAAATGAAGACGCGGTCGATTTCCTTGATCCCGGCGGCGATCTCCTCCATCCGGCGTGCATACTTCTCGGTGTATTCCAGCGATGCGCCATCCGGCCCTGCGAAGGTGGTGAAGATGGTGCCGCGGTCCTCGATCGGCGCCAGCTCCTTCTTCATGCTGGTGGCAAGCCACACCAGTGCGCCGATCACCACGACATACACCAGGACTACCAGCCAGCGGGTCGTGAGCGTGCCCGAGAGAACCTTGCGGTACCCGGCGGTCAGCATGTCCAGAGCGTTTTCGATCAATCGATACACCACACCGTGCCGCGTCTGGTGCCGCAACAGCACCGAGCACATCATCGGCGACAAGGTGAGCGCGACGAATCCGGACACCAGCACGGCACCGGCCAGCGTCAACGCGAATTCCACGAACAGGCGTCCCGTGCGGCCCGGCGTGAACGCAACAGGCGCGTACACCGCGGCCAGCGTCAGCGTCATGGCGACCACCGCGAAGCCGATTTCCTTCGCGCCCTTGAGCGCCGCGTCGAACGGCTTCATGCCATCCTCGATGTGACGGAAGATGTTCTCCAGCACGACGATCGCATCGTCCACGACGAGGCCGATTGCCAGCACCAGCGCGAGCAGCGTCAGCGTATTGATACTGAAGCCGGCCAGCGACATCAGGCCGAAGGCGCCAATCAGCGACACCGGAATCGTGACCAGCGGAATGAGGGAAGCACGGAAGGAACGCAGGAAGACAAAGATCACCAGTGCAACCAGCACGATGGCTTCACCTATGGTCTTGTAGACCGATTTGATCGAACGGTCGATGAACAGCGTGTTGTCGACCGCGATGCCGATTTGCACGCCTTGCGCCGCCAGTTCTTCATTCAGTTTCGGCAATTCGGCCTTCACGTAGCCGGCCAGCTCCAGCGGGTTGGCAGTGGCCTGGCGGATGATGCCAAGCGACACCGCGTTCTTGCCGTTGAAGCGTACCGATGTGCGTTCGGCGGCGGGGGCGATCTCGACGTTTGCCACATCGCGCAGGCGAACCGAATAGCCATTCACCGAGCGCACGATGATGTCTCCGAATTCCTTCGGCGTGGTGAGGTCGGTCTGCGACACTACCGAGAATTCGCGCTGCCGCGATTCGATGCGACCGGCCGGCACTTCGATGTTCTGCTTGCGCAGGGCGTCTTCCACATCGGCCGGCGCGAGCCTGTATGCGGCCAGCTTGTCGCGGTTTAGCCAGATGCGCATCGCATACTTGCGCTCGCCGCCGATGCGGACATCCGCAGCACCCGGCAGCAATTGCAGGCGCGGCTTGACAATGCGGTTGGCGATGTCGGTCAGGTCGAGCTGCGACATCGTGTCGCTGGAGAACGACAGCCAGATGATCGGATTGGCATCGGCCTCGACCTTGGCGATCACCGGTTCCTCGATCGTCTGCGGCAGCTTGGAGCGCACGCGCGACACGCGGTCGCGCACGTCGTTGGCGCCCGAATCCGGGTCCTTTTCAAGCCGGAACTTCACCGTGATCTGGCTCTGCTCGGAACGGGAAATGGATGTCAGCACGTCGACGCCGTCAATGCCGGCGATCGAATCCTCCATCGGCTTGGTCACCTGGGATTCGACGATCTCCGAACTCGCGCCGGGGTAGTTCGTTGCGACGGTCACGACCGGCTCGTCGATTTTCGGGTATTCGCGCACCGCCAGCCGGTTGTAGGAGACAAGCCCGATCAGCACGATGATGAGCGACATCACCGTCGCGAAAACGGGACGGCGGATACAGATATCCGATAAAACCATGATGCGCTCCGGTTAGCTCTTGGGCGTGGCGGTGGCGGACGCTTCCACCGGCTTTGATTCCGGCCCGCCGGCCTGGACGACGCGCACCGGCGTGCCGTCCCTGGACAGGCGGACCTGGCCGGCGGTAATCACGGTGTCGCCTTCTTGCAGTCCCTGCGTGATTTCGACTTTGGCTGCGCGCCGCAATCCTGTCTTCACTTCGGCCCTGACGGCCTTGCCATCCACCACTTTCCAGACCGTCATCCTGTTACCCTGCGGGACGATGGCCTCTTCGGGGATCACCAGCGCGTTGTCGCGCTCGCCGAGAATCAGTCTGACACGCGCGAACATCCCGGGTTTCAGCCTGCCTTCAGGATTGGCGATGCGACCGCGAAGCGAGGTGGAACGTCCGGAGCTGTCGACTTGCGGATCGACCGCGTCGACCTTTGCATGGAATGGCTTGTTCGGCAAGGCATCCACCACCACTTCGAGGGCCTGCCCTTTTTGCACGACATCCGCATATTTTTCGGGGATGCGGAAATCGACCTTGACGCTTGAAATGTCTTCCAGGTTGATCAGATCGGCGCCGTCCTTCACATAGTCGCCGACGCTGACGTTGCGAATGCCGACGATGCCGGAGAACGGCGCGCGGATTTCCATCTTGGACAAGCGCGCCTCCGCGAGCGCAAGCTTGGCTTCGAGCACCTGAACATTGGCGAGAGATTCGTCCCGGGCGCGTTCGGAGATGAACTTTTGCTTGGCCAGGTCGGCGTTGCGTTCAAAATTGGCTTTGGCGATGCCGAGTTCGGCCTTCGCTTGCAGGACTTCCGCCTGATTGACGGTGGAATCGAAGGCAATCAGCAATTGCCCCTTCTTCACCTGCTGTCCATCGTCGAAGTTGAGTTTGCTGATGCGGCCGGACACTTCAGGCCGGATCACAACCGATTCATTCGAGCGTATGGTGCCGACTGCATTCACGTCGTTGACCAGCCTGGTGCTTGCGACTCTTGCCACATCAACGGCGGCGATGCTGCCCGCACCTGTTGCCTTGCCCGTGCCGGGCGCTGCCGGCGCGGCGCTTGCGGTTTGCTCGACGGGCCTTTGCGGCTGACGCTGCGCGTAATACGCATACGAGCCCAATGCGGCAATACCAATGGCAGCTATGCCGGGATACAACAATCTCCGTGCGTCCATTTACTTTACTTGTCAGGATGAATGCCAGGCAGCAAGCGAACTCGTTGCCAACGAGCGAATGTAGCACAAGCAGCCACCTTAGGTGACCGAGGCGACACCAAGATTGGCGAGTGCGTCCGCGCGCTCGTTGCCGTCATGGCCGGCATGGCCCTTTACCCAGCGCCATTCAATGGTGTGGATGGCTTGCGCCGCATCGAGCGCCTGCCACAGATCGACGTTCTTGACCGGTTCCTTGGCGGCCGTTTTCCAGCCGCGCGCTTTCCAGCCGTGGATCCATTCACTGATGCCTTTTTGTACATACTGGCTGTCGGTGTGGACGACAACCTCGCACGGGCGCTTGAGTGCCGACAAGGCTTCGATCACGGCCTGCAGTTCCATGCGATTGTTGGTGGTCTTGGGATCCCCGCCAAACATTTCCTTTTTATGTCCGCCGGCGATCAGCAATGCGCCCCAGCCGCCGGGACCGGGATTTCCCTTGCAGGCCCCGTCCGTAAAAATTTCAACTTTGTCCATGCTTACTTGTGCTTTTGAATACGATTGGTGACGGGAACGCCTTGCGGCGCGGTGGCGGCTTTCCGCGTCCAGGCCGGGCCGATCAGCCGCATGCCCCGGATGCGCTTGATCGCCTGCACGATATACACCGCGCCAAGAAAAGGCCACCAGCGATTGCCGGCCTTTTCCATGAAGACGAACCTGTTCAACCATTTGTCGGTGACGCACGGCGGCGCGTAGCAGCCGAAATGCCCGCGGTTGACTTCCATGTTCAGCAGTTTCAGCCAGTCCTTCAGACGCGGCAGGCTGATGAATTCGCCATTCTGCGGAAGGAAATGCGCTCCGGTGACACGGCTGGCAACCTGGCGCAAGCCCCACAGGCTGGCAGGATTGAAGCCGCAAATGATGACCTGCCCTTCCGGGATCAGCACGCGCTCGACCTCGCGCAGCACCTGGTGCGGCTCATCCGCAAACTCAAGCACGTGCGGCAGCACCACCAGATCGAGGCTTTGCGAGGCAAAAGGCAATTCGGCGAAATCATGCACCACGACGATTGGCGAGCGCGATCCGTCACTGTTCACCGATGGCAGTTGCGTATCGGTCAGCCACTTGTTGGGCATGCGGTTGGCCTGCAGCGCTTTGATCTGCGGCAGACCGATCTGCATGGCATTAAAACCGAAGATATCCGCGGTCAGCATGTCCAGCCGTTCCTGCTGCCACGCGCGCACGTAGGCTCCGGCCGGCGTATCCAGCCAGGGACCGAGCGCTATAATGGCTTTTTCAGGCGACTGACGTTCCATCGTATGTTGAATGTATTGACTGTACCGGCGTTCCAGGACAACTACCTTTGGCTGATTCACGATGGCAAACATGCCGCGGTGGTCGACCCGGGTGATGCAGCGCCCATTCTGGCCGCACTTGAAGAGCATCGCCTCTCCCTGGCCGCTATTCTACTGACTCATCATCATGCTGACCATGTCGGCGGCGTGCCCGAACTGCTGCGGAACTTCAAGGTGCCAGTATTCGGGCCTCGCCAGGAAGCCATTCCGCAGATCACCCATCCCTTGGGCGAAGGGGATACGGTCACGCTTGCTGAACCGGCGCTCAGACTCAGTGTACTCGACGTCCCCGGACATACGCGCGGCCATATTGCCTATTTCGCAGCAGAACAGGGATGGCTGTTTTGCGGCGACACCTTGTTTGCCGGCGGCTGCGGCCGCTTGTTTGAAGGCACGCCTGAACAAATGCTTGCCTCACTCGCAAAACTGGCCGCGCTTCCTGATAAAACGCAAATCTACTGTGCGCATGAATACACGCTGGCGAACCTTCGCTTCGCCAACGAAGTCGAACCTGAAAATGTTGCAATAAAAGCACGTATTCAGCAGGAACAAGCCAAGCGCGATCGGGGACAGCCCACGGTTCCATCAACAATCGGCCTGGAAAAATCGACAAATCCATTCCTGCGGTACCGTGAATCCGGCATTGCCGACCGACTTGTCGCAGCCGGACACCTTTCCGACCGGGAACCTATCGCTGTTTTCGCTGCCTTACGGCAATGGAAAAATTCCTACCGTTGAGCAGCAAGGCCGACTTGTCGGTCCGTAATGTTTTGCAATAAGCCTTGACGCAGGAAAACACCATTACGTAAACTCCATTGATTCCCCGGGTGCCTGACGATAGCCCCCGCAATAAAACAGCAAGCGAGGACCCATGCAGCCGCTGAAAATAAGAAAATTTCCGTTTACAGCGATTCTTCTCCTCAGCGCACCATTCGCTGTGCACGCTGCAGATCTTTCCCTTCCCCTGAATACATGGACGCAGGTCTCCGCACTGGAGAAGCCCTACGATCCCAACGACCCGCTGGTGCAATTGCTCGCGATGGAAGAGGTGGATGTCTGGGCGCGCATCCGCAAGGGTTTCGGCATTCCCGATCTGGATAATCCGCTGGTGGCGAACCAGGTGCAGTGGTACAGTTCGCGCCCGGACTACATTCAACGCACGACGACGCGCGCGTCACGCTATCTGTTCCACGTCGTGCAGGAACTCGAAAAGCGCGGCATGCCGACCGAACTGGCGCTGCTGCCCTTCATTGAGTCCGCTTTCAATCCGCAAGCCTATTCGACGGCGAAGGCAGCCGGCATGTGGCAGTTCATTCCGTCCACCGGGCGGGACTTCAATCTGACGCAGAGCATGTTCAAGGACGATCGCCGAAACGTGATTGCGTCGACCGATGCGGCGCTGACCTATCTGCAGAAGCTGTATGGCATGTTCGGCGACTGGCAGCTTGCGCTGGCCGCCTACAACTGGGGCGAAGGTTCGGTGCAGCGCGCGATCAACAAGGCACAGGCCGCTGGCCGCCCGACCGACTTCAACAGCCTGTCGCAGTACATGCCGGTGGAGACGCGCAACTACGTGCCGAAACTGCAGGCGGTCAAGAACATCATCGCCTCGCCTGCGGAATACGGCATCATGCTGCCGAAGGTCGAGAACCAGCCCTACTTCGTCACGATCGGCAAGACGCGCGATATCGATATCAAGGTCGCGGCCCAACTGGCCGAGCTGTCGATCGACGAATTCAAGGCGCTGAATCCGCAGTTCAATCGTCCTGTCATCACCGGCAGCTCGGATACCCAGATCCTGCTCCCGCAGAGCAATGCGGAAAAATTCAAGTCAAACCTGGCGAAATGGGGGCACGCTCTGTCCTCCTGGACGGCGCACAAGGTGACCAGTGCGCGCGAGCGGATCGAGACCATTGCGAAGAAATTCGGCACCACGCCTGAAGTGATTCGCGAAGCAAACCATATCCCGCCGAAAATGCTCCTGAAGGCGGGATCCACGGTGCTGGTTCCGAAACCGGAGCATGCGCCCGAGAAGGACATCGCGCCGGAAATCGTGGACAACGCGAGGATGGTGACCGTGCCGGACGTGCCGGAAACCCGTCGCCTGTATGTCAAGGTCGGCAAACGCGACACACTGGCCTCGATCGCAAAGCGGCACAACGTCAGCGTTACGCAGATCAAGGACTGGAACAACCTGAAGCATGACAAGGTAGCCGCCGGTCAGACGCTGCAGCTCAACGTGCAGAACAAGGCATCGGGAAAACGCCATGTCGCACGCGGCACCACCACCCATCGCAAGGCAGCACCGGCCCCCACTCGCAAGACGGCATCCTCGAGCAAGAAACGACACGGCTGACGAACCGGCGCAGGCGTAGAGCCTGCGCTGTCCAGTTCGTTACGCAAGCCCTCGTTATGAAAGCGTGGAATAAGTCGCCGCGGCGAGCAGCCGTTGCGTATATGGCTGCGTCGGATTCGACAACACTTCCTCCGTCATTCCGCTCTCGACGACCTTGCCGTCTTTCATGACCATCACCCGATGGGCCATGGCGCGAATCACGGCCAGGTCGTGGCTGATAAAGAGATACGCCATTCCGTATTTGCGCTGCAGTTCCGCCAACAACATCAACACCTGCATTTGCACCGACACGTCGAGCGAAGACGTCGGCTCGTCGAGCAGGATCAATTCCGGCTTGAGCACCAGTGCGCGCGCAATCGCAATCCGTTGACGCTGTCCGCCCGAGAACTCATGCGGATAGCGCGACATCATCTCCGGTGCCAAGCCAACCTCGATCAAGCCTTTGGCAACCGCCGCACGCAAACCATCCCTGCCCAGTTGCGGCTGGTGCAATGCCAGCCCCTCGCCTACGATTTGTTCGATGGTGCGACGCGGCGACAAGGATGCGAACGGGTCCTGGAACACCACCTGCATCTTCGCGCGCAAAGGACGCAGCGCAGTGCTGGACATCTCGCTGATCGGCTGCCCGACAAAGGCAATACGGCCATCCACCTCGGCCGATGAAAGGCGCAGCAGCGCCATTCCCAGCGTCGACTTGCCGGAACCGGACTCCCCCACGATGCCGAGCGTTTCATGCGGCTTCAACTGCAAATCGACATTATCGACCGCCACGAAGGGCACCTTCTTGAACATGCCGCGCTTGATCGAAAAGGTGCATCGCATCTGCTCCGCAGTCAGCAAGGGTGCGGCATTTATGTCAACCGTTTCAACCACGCGCTGCGGATGGCTGGCGAGCAGCTTGCGGGTATACGCCTCGCGCGGATTGGCAAACAAGTCAGCGGTCGTGGCGGTTTCGATCAAGTGCCCGCCTTCCATCACGCCGACGCGATCCGCGAAATGCCGCACCAGGTTCAGGTCGTGCGTGATCATCAGCACCGCCATGTTTTCTTCGCGCTGCAACTGGTTCAGCAGTTCCAGGATCTGCACCTGAATCGTCACATCGAGCGCAGTCGTCGGTTCATCCGCAATCAGCAGCTTCGGCTTGCATGCCAGCGCCATGGCAATCATCGCGCGCTGACGCTGACCGCCGGACAACTGGTGCGGAAAGGCGAGCGCCCTCCTCGCGGGTTCCGGAATGCCGGTTTTTTCCAGCAGATCAATGGTGCGTTTTGCCGCCTCCTTGGCGCTGATACCTTCATGCAGCATCAGCACTTCCGCAATCTGGTTGCCGATCGTGAAAAGCGGATTGAGCGCGGTCATCGGCTCCTGGAAGATCATCGCGACATCCTTGCCGCGCACGGAACGCATCGCTGCTTCCGGCTTTTGCAGGAGGTCCTGGCCTTCGAACAGGATGCGGCCACTGTATTGCGCATCCTGATTCAAGCGCAGGATGGACAGCGAAGTCACCGTCTTGCCCGAACCGGATTCGCCGACCAGCGCGAACTTTTCACCCGGCGCAATGGTGAAGCTGACATCGCTGACGACTGTTGAAGGGCCGAACTGCACCCGCAATTTCTGAACGTCCAGCAAGCTCATGCTTTCCTCCGGACATCCAGCGCGTTGCGCAATGCATCGCCGATATTGGTCAGCAACAGCAAGGTCATTGTCAGCACCACGAAAGTCGATGTCGCTATCCACCACGCATCGAGGTTGTTCTTGCCCTGCGCCAGGAGTTCGCCCAGGCTTGGCGTCGAAGGCGGCACACCCAACCCGAGAAAGTCGAGACTGGTCAGTGCAAGAATCGCGGCGCTCATGCGGAACGGCAGAAAGGTGACTACCGGCGTCAGGCTGTTTGGCAGTACATGACGCCAGATGATCTGCCGATTGGACAAGCCGAGCGCGCGCGCAGCTTGCACATATTCCAGGTTGCGGTTGCGCAGGAAGTCGGCGCGCACATAATCGGACAGTCCCATCCAGCCGAACAAGGACAGGAGAATCAGGAGCAAGCCCAGACCGGGCTCGAAGATCGACGCGAAAATGATCAGCAGATACAGTTCCGGCATCGATCCCCAGATTTCCATGAAACGCTGAAAGAACAGGTCGGTCTTGCCGGCGAAGTAACCCTGTATCGCACCGGTCACCACACCGAGAATGACGCCGGTGATGGTCAGCGCGAAGCCGAACAGTACCGATACCCGGAAGCCATACAGCAGACGCGCAAATACGTCGCGGCCGCGGTCGTCCGTTCCCAGCCAGTTATCCGCGGACGGCGGCGCCGGGTTGGGTGACTTCGCGAAATAATTCAGCGTGTTGAAGTAATAGTGGTTGATCGGATAGATTGCCCAGTTGCCGGGGCGTTGAAACTGATCCTGAATGAAGGGATCGAGGTAATCCGCCGGCGTATCGAAATCGCCGCCGAACACTTTCTCCGAGTAAGTCGTCACGATCGGAAACATGATCCGGCCGTTGTACCGCACCGCCAGCGGCTTGTCATTCGAGATCACCTCTGCAAGAAGGCTGATGCCAAAGAACACGCAGAAAATGATCAGGCTCAGGTAACCGCGGCGGTTCTGCTTGAAACGCAGCCAGATGCGACGCCAGGGCGAGACGGATCGGGTTTTATTGTTCGAATTCATCGGTTAAGACTTTCAAACTGCACGCGCGGGTCGGCCCACACATAACAAAGATCGCCCAGCAATTTCACCACAAGGCCGATCAGCGTAAACAGATAAAGCGTCCCCATGACCACCGGATAATCGCGGCGAACGACGGATTCGTAGGAAAGCAATCCGAGACCGTCGAGCGAAAACAAGGTTTCGATCAGCAGGCTGCCGGCGAAGAAAGCGCCGATGAATGCCGCCGGAAAGCCGGTTACCAATGGAATCAGCGCATTGCGGAATACATGCTTGTAGAGCACGGTTTTCTCGCTCAAGCCCTTGGCACGCGCGGTCAGCACATACTGTTTGCGAATCTCTTCGAGGAAGGTGTTCTTGGTCAGCATCGTCATCACTGCAAACGACCCGGCGACCGATGCGGTGACCGGCAGCGTGATATGCCAGAGATAATCGGTGATCTTGCCGAACCAGGACAGTTGATCCCAGTTATCCGAGGTCAGTCCGCGCAAAGGAAACCACTGCAGGAAGCTGCCGCCGCCGAACAGCACCAGCAGGAACACGCCCAGCACGAAGCCGGGAATCGAATAGCCGATCAGCACCGCGATGCTGGTTGCGACATCGAATCGGCTGCCTTCGCGCACTGCTTTCGCAACACCCAGCGGCAGCGATATCAGATAGGTCAGGAAAAACGTCCACAGCCCGATGCTGATCGACACCGGCAGCTTCGACTTCACCAGTTGCCACACGTCCGCATGGTGATAAAAGCTCTTGCCGAGATCGAAGGTGGCAAAGCCCTTGAGCATCTGCCAGAAGCGTTCCAGCGGCGGCTTGTCGAAGCCGTACAAGGCCTTGATCTCTTTCACGCGCTCGGCATCGATGCCCTGGCGCCCGCGATATTCTGAACCGCCGCCGCCCGTCGCTTCGCCGCCGGCCACCTGCCCTTTTTTCAATTCCATCAACGCCTGTTCGACAGGGCCGCCGGGCACGAACTGAATGACCGCGAAAGTGATGGCGATGACGCCCAGCAGGGTGGGCACCATCAGCAACACCCGCTTTCCGATATAAGACCAGATATTCATGCTCTACCTTGCTTTTTCCTGCCACCAGGTTGAAATCACGTAAGGGTCCGCAGCGTAATACAAAGGCAGTTTCGCCGGAATGCCGAAGCGGCTGCGATACGCGACCCGGTGCGTGGAAGAATACCAATGGGGCACGACAATGTATTTGTTCAACAGCACACGATCGAGCGAACGGGCTGCGGCAACCAGATCCTTGCGCGTCTCCGCGGAAACCAGGCCCGCGACCAGCTTGTCGACGGCGGGATCCTTCAATCCCCAGGCATTGTTTGAGCCTTTTTCGTCGGCGGCCTTGGAGCTGAACATGTCGAACATTTCATTGCCCGGACTGTTCGTATCCGGGAAGCGGATGCTGGTCATGTCGAAATCGAATTCCTCCATGCGTTTCTGCACCAGCGCGTAATCGGCGGTGCGCTGCCTGGCCTGTACGCCGAGCTTTTGCAGATTGCGGACATACACGCTGATCACGCGCGACAAGGCGGATTGATCGTCGAGGATTTCAAAGGTGAACGGTTCGCCCTTGCTGTTGCGCAGCGCGCCGTCGCGATACTCCCAGCCGGCTTCCTTGAACAATGCCTTGGCCTGCAGCAGATTGGCGCGCAATGAACTCGGCGGATCGGTGCGCGGCGGCACCGGCGCCGGCCCGAACACGGCCGGGTCGAGCTTGTCGCGCAAGGGCTGCAGCACTTTCAGTTCGCCTTCGCTGGGCATGCCGACCGCCGCCAGCTCGCTGTTGTTGAAGAAGGAGTAAATGCGCTTGTACTGGTTATAAAACAGTTGCCGGTTCATCCACTGGAAATCCAGCGCGAGGCCGAGCGCCTTGCGCACGCGGATGTCGGCAAACTGCGGCCGCCGCAAATTCATCACGAAACCCTGCATGCCCGCCGCATTGGAATGCGGCAGCTCACGCTTGACGATTTCGCCGCTCTTGAATTTCGGCCCGATATAGCTGCGCGCCCAGTTCTTTGCACTGTATTCGACCACAACGTCGAATTCGCCCGCCTTGAACGCTTCCAGGCGCGCCACATCATCCTTGTAGAAACGGTAGAGGATGCGCCCGAAGTTGAACATGCCGCGCCGCGAGGGAACGTCGTCGCCCCAGTAATTCGGATCGCGCTTGTAACTGATCGAGCGGCCCACGTCGTAACGGTCAATCAGGTAGGGGCCGGTGGAAATCGGCGGTTCAAGCTGGATGTTGTCGAAAGACGTGCCGGCGCCCCACTTGCGGGAAAACACAGGGACGCCGCCCACGATCAGGGGCAACTCACGATTGAGCGCCTTGAAGTCGAAGCGCACGGTACGCTGATCGACGATCACGCATTGCTTGACGTCGGCAAAGATCGACTTGAATTGTGGAGCGCCCTTGGCGACCAGCGTATCGTAGGAGTATTTGACGTCGGCAGCGGTCACCGGGTCGCCATTATTGAACTTTGCTTTCGGATTGAGACGGAAGGTCATCGACATCCGGTCGGGCGCCAGCTCCATGTCTTCCGCCAGCAGACCGTACATGGTGGCAACTTCGTCGGAGGAACCGGTCGCCAGAGTTTCGAACATCAGGTTGGATACCCCGGCTGCCGCCACGCCCTTCAACGAAAACGGATTGAACTTGTCAAAACTGGTTCGACGGTCCGGATTCGCGAGAAACAACTCGCCGCCTCGCGGCGCATCGGGATTCACATAATCGAAGTGCGTGAAACCTGCCGGATACTTCGGCGTGTCGTACATGGAAAAGGCATGGGCGCCGAATGCGCTGCCGCTGTATTGGAGACTACTGACAAGCAGAAAGGATAGGAAATATTTACGCATTCGCCTGTTCACGAGAAATGCCGTTCAGCATAGCGGGTCGAAAAAGTGGGGCTATTGTACCGAAAGGGACAGGTTGAGTTGACGAGATTTTTAGCCGATCAACGACACTTGCCGCACGTTAATTGAATTTCCGTGTTTTATCACAGCAATTAGCATCAATTGGAATTTTCAAACACGCTTGCTGCGCAAACGCAAAAGTTGCCGTGCGCCCGAAGTCTCCCTACAATCGTGCCCAATTCGTGAAATCAAACGCAAAAACGGCGGAAACGGGCACTTTAACTGCATTTCTTGCCGACGCAGGCAGCCCTTGGCCTGTTAAGCGATAAAATACGACAAATTCATTTGGAGTCATTCATGGCGTTTCTGCAAGGCAAAAAAATCCTGATCACCGGCCTTCTGTCCAACCGGTCCATCGCTTACGGCATCGCGCAGGCCTGCAAACGTGAAGGCGCCGAACTGGCATTCACCTATGTTGGCGAGCGCTTCAAGGAGCGCATCACCGAATTCGCCGATGAATTCGGCAGCAAGCTGGTGTTCGAATGCGACGTCAGCAGCGATGAACAGATCAATGGCGTGTTCACCGATCTTGCCAAGTCCTGGGACCATCTGGACGGCATGGTGCACTCCATCGGCTTCGCGCCGCGCGAAGCGATCACGGGCAATTTCCTGGACGGCTTGTCGCGCGAATCGTTTCGCATCGCGCACGACATTTCCTCCTACAGCTTCCCGGCAATGGCGAAGGCGGCGCTGCCGATGCTGCGCCCGAACTCCTCGCTGCTGACTCTTACTTATATGGGTTCGACCCGCGCCACGCCGAACTACAACACCATGGGCCTCGCCAAGGCATCACTGGAAGCCAGCGTGCGCTACCTGGCAGAAGCCCTCGGCCCGAAAGGCATTCGTGTCAACGGCATTTCCGCCGGCCCGATCAAGACGCTGGCGGCGAGCGGCATCAAGGACTTCGGCAAACTGCTCGGCATTGTCGCCGCGCATGCGCCGCTGCGTCGTAACATCACGATCGAAGACGTGGGCAATACCGCTGCGTTCCTGCTGTCGGACCTGGCATCCGGCATTACCAGCGAAATCACCTATGTCGACGGCGGCTTCTCGCACGTGATGTACGCGCCGGAAGAGTAAGAGATTCCCAGGGCGGCACATGTCCGCCCTGCCCGCCGGGATTGCGCTTGCCCACGCATTTTGCAGCGCAAAAAATACCCGGCACCGAAATCGATTAGTCTGTATAATGCGCCGCAGTGCATCGCAACAAGCATGCATATCGTAGCATCGCAACCCTTTAGCAATAAACGATAAAGCCATCCCGCCTTTTGGTGTTGATTTTCAGACACCGTCCCGGCGCAAAGCTTTTGTGCCGAAATTTCTCAGAAAAATTCTCAGTTGTTTCGTTGGTTGGCGTTGCCTTTTTAATACGCCTGCGCACCCGTCCTGTGTGTGGTCGCGGCGTTGAATTTTAAGAAAGAAACACAATGACTTTTGAAGCACTTGGCCTGCACGCGTCCATTCTGAAAGCACTGACCGAAGCCGGCTACACCAAACCTACTTCCGTTCAGGAGCAGGCAGTTCCCGCAGCCCTGCAAGGCCGCGATCTGATGGTGTCCTCGCAGACAGGTTCCGGCAAGACCGCAGCATTCATGCTGCCGGCATTGCACAAATTCGCGCTGGCCGAGCAACAACCGCAGCCGGGCGCAAAGACCGCCAACCAGGAACGCCAGTCCGCCCGTTCGCGCGGCGAGCGTCCTCGTTTCCAGCCGGCGCAACCGAAGATGCTGGTGCTGACCCCGACCCGTGAACTCGCGCTGCAAGTGACGACCGCGACCGCCAAATACGGCTCCAATCTGCGCCGCGTGCGCGCCGTTTCGATCCTCGGCGGCATGCCCTATCCGAAGCAGATGCAATTGCTGGCGAAGAATCCGGAAATCCTCGTCGCCACACCGGGTCGCCTGATCGATCACATGGAATCGGGCAAGATCAATTTCTCGCAACTGGAAATTCTGGTGCTGGACGAAGCCGACCGCATGCTGGACATGGGCTTCATCGACGACATCGAAAAGATCGTTGCTTCGACGCCGGAAACGCGCCAGACAATGCTGTTCTCCGCCACGCTCGACGGCGTGGTCGGCAACATGGCCAAGCGCATCACGCGTGAGCCGCTGGTGATCCAGATCGCCGGTTCCGCGACCAAGCATGAGAACATCCAGCAGCGCGTGCACTTCGTGGACGATCTGTCGCACAAGAACCGCCTGCTCGATCACCTGCTGCGCGATGCGTCGCTGGATCAGGCCGTGGTATTTACCGCGACCAAGCGCGATGCCGATACGATTGCCGATCGTCTAAACATCGCCGGCTTTGCCGCCGCTGCCCTGCATGGCGACATGCACCAGGGTGCGCGCAATCGTACGCTCGACGCACTGCGTCGCGGTCAGGTTCGGGTGCTGGTGGCAACCGACGTGGCAGCGCGTGGCATCGACGTGCCGGGCATCACGCACGTGGTGAACTATGACCTGCCGAAATTCCCGGAAGACTATGTCCACCGTATCGGCCGCACCGGCCGCGCGGGACGCAATGGCCTGGCGATTTCGCTGGTAAACCATGCTGAAAACATCAACATCAAGCGTATCGAGCGTTTCACCAAGCAATTGATCCCTGTCGATGTGGTCGCAGGCCTGGAGCCGAAAAAGACGGCTTCCGCCCCACGCAGCGCCCGCAAACCGGGCGGCTGGAAGCCGGGCGACAACCGCGGCAACAGCAGCGCCAAGCCGGGTCAGCGCACCTTCAGCAAGCCGGGCGCTCCGCGCAAGGAAGGCGGTTTCAACAAGGGTTCGCGTTTCGGTGACAGCGGTAACAGCCGTCGTTCCTTCGGCGACCGCTGATCGATCAATCGGCAAGCACTAAAACAAGACGGCCGCTTCGGTTTTACCGGGCGGCCGTTTTTTTATGCGCGTCGCCGTTACAAGGCGCAGGTGCGAAAGCCGATGAACGCGTCGTCGCGCTCCGGCAGGCAGAAATTGCGAAATTTCAGCGAGCGGATACGCAGTCTTGTTGCGAACGACGCACCGCGTACGGTCTGATGCGTCATGAAACACGGCGCGGAATACTCTCGATAGGCATCCGGCGCGAATCCCGGATACGGCTCGAAAGGCGAGCAAGTCCACTCCCATAAATCTCCCCAGCGAAATGCCGGATGGCCGGACATGGCCGCGAATTCCCATTCCGCTTCCGTCGGCAGACGACGGCCTGCCCAAGTGCAATAGGCCTGCGCCTCATACAGGCTGATGTGACGCACGGGCTCATTGACCGGCAAGGCATTCTCTTTCCCAAAACGGCGACAACGCCAGTGCCGGCCTTCGCGCACCCAATCGCGTGGCGCGGAACGATCCTGCGCCATCAACCACGCACGCCCCGCCGTGGTCCAGAACTGCGGCATCTGATAGCCGCCGTCCGCAACGAATTCGCTGTACTGCGCGTTCGACACCAGGGTCGAATCCATGGTGAATGCCGGCACATAACAGGGATGCGCCCATTTTTCGTTATCGAACACGAATCCGGAATCAGGTACGCTGCCGAGCTGGATGGTGCCGCCGGGAAAACGGATTTCACCCTGTGCCCAAGCGGGAATCACATGATTGGCGAGTTGCTGCGGCAAAACCACGTCGAGCGTCTGCAGGCCACTGGCCAATGCTTCCCCGCGCATATCTTCATACGCGAGGGCCAGTCGATACGGATAGAGCGCCGCATGCTCGTTCTTCACACGCGTCAATTTGTCGAGCACACGATCGAGCACTTCTCGGCAATAAGTCTTCAGTGCGCCGGAGCTTGGCAGCTCGACTTTCCATCGCGCGCGATGCAATACGGTATTGGGGTCGAACCAATCGTCTCCCTTGGTCAGCATGGAGGTACGTTGCGCAGCGGTCGGATCGCTCGACTGGGCATCGCGCAGAATGTACCACTCCGCAAACCATGAGATATGTCCCAGTTCCCACAAGGGCGGATTGATGGAAGGAAGGATCGGAACCTTGCCCGGCAGGTCCAGACCTGCCGCCGCATAGCATTCAAACAGTGTCAGCGTGTAATCGCGTGCATCCTGCAGCGCTCCGGCCAACTCATTGGGCGCGGCGGTTCGGAAGGAAAAATTCATTGCAATGCTTGAACAGATCTTGAAATGTCAGGAGTATTTGCCAATTATCGACCTCGCATTGGCAAAAGCCAACAACGCGTCAGCGAAATCATGCAAGCGCGAATCATGCCTGCGAGCGAAAGCGCCGACGTACAATGATGCCCTTTCAACATCACTGTGGGGAGGGTCACCATGAAAGTAAACGTTCGCCAGGCGGGATTAGCCGACGCCGAGATCATCGCTCCCTTGTTTGACGGGTATCGGCAGTTCTACGGGCAGGCGTCCGATTTGCCACTGGCGCGCGAATTCATCCGCGATCGCCTGGCACTGCTGGAATCGGTCATTCTGCTGGCAGAAAACGGGCAAGGCGAAGCTCTCGGTTTTACGCAACTGTATCCGTCGTTTTCTTCGGTCAGTGCAAGAAGGATCTGGATCCTCAACGATCTGTTTGTCGTGCCGCAAGCACGCGGCACGGGTGTTGGAAAGGCCTTGCTGGAGGCTGCCAGGATGCACGCTGCGGCATGCGGGGCAAAGCGGCTTGCTCTTTCCACCGCGCACGACAACCCTGCGCAGAAGTTATACGAATCGGTAGGTTACCAGCGCGACACCAGCTTCTTTCACTACAGCCTGAATGTGGACTGAAGGCTGCTATCCTTATTTCGCCAGGCGAATGCCGGAAAACTGCCAGCGCGCGTATGCGGGAAAGAAATTGCGATAGGTCGTGCGCGCATGTCCGGGCGGCGTCGCGCAGGACGAGCCGCGCAGCACGTACTGATTGCACATGAACTTGCCATTGTATTCGCCGATGGCGCCTGCCGCCGCGCGATATCCGGGATAAGGCGCATAGCTGCTCGCGGTCCATTGCCAGCATTCGCCGAACAGTTGCGTCAGTTCGGTATCCCGTGAGCCGATATGCGCGCTCGGATGAAAGCTGCCATGTCCGAAATCGCTCGCGCCCGTGGCGGCGTGCTCCCATTCAAACTCTGTCGGCAGGCGTGCGCCGCTCCATCGCGCATAGGCATCCGCCTCGAAATAGGAAACATGCGTCACGGGACGATGCCGATCGAGCGGCTGTAAACCATGCAGCGTGAATTCCTGCCATCCATCGTCGCCCTGGCGCCAGTAAATCGGTTGCGACACGCGGTTGGCCTGTACCCAGTCCCATCCCTCGGACAACCACAAGCCCGGCTCCGCATAGCCGCCATCCTCGACGAATGCGAGGTATTCGCCATTCGAAATCAGCCTGGAGCCCAGCGAAAACGGTTCGAGGAATTGACGGTGACGGGGCAATTCATTATCGAAGCAGAACACATCGCCGGCATGGCCGATCTCGACGACGCCGGCATCGTATGCGCGCCAGGCCATCGGTTCCTCGTAGCTGGTGTTCGGCAAGCTTGTGCTGCAGTATGCGGGCAGCAAGGGATTCAGAGACAGCAAATGCTTGACGTCGGTGAGGATCAGCTCCTGGTGCTGTTGTTCATGGTGCAAGCCCATCTCCAGCAGTCGTGCGATTTCATCGTGTTCTTCCTTGGCCGACAACAGGAGAGCAATCCGCTCATCGACGTTGCGACGATAGGCGCGCACATCGCCGAGTGACGGCCTGGTCAGCATGCCGCGCTGCGGGCGCGGATGCTTTTCGCCAATGCCGTTGTAATAGGAATTGAACAGTACCCGGTACGCCGGATGATACGCGCGGAAATCCTCCTCGAAGCGCTCGAGGATGAAGGTTTCAAAAAACCAGGTCGTGTGTGCCAGATGCCATTTGACAGGACTGGCGTCCGGCATCGACTGCACACAGCAGTCTTCATCGGTCAGAGGCTCCGACAAGGCGGCGGTACGACCGCGAACACGGCGGTAGGCGGATTGCCGATCGTCAGCGAAGGCGCTCATCGTCACCTCTCGTTTCAAACTGCCTGTGCATGGCACAACATGAACCACCCATGGGGATCGCTCCACCTGTTCACATGCGCGAATCCGGCGCGCTCCAGTAATTGCAGAAATTTCTCAGGCGTGTACTTGTAGCTGTTTTCAGTATGGATGCGTTCGCCCTGCGAGAAACGTCGCTCGCCGTCGTCCCACGTCACGGTCACGCTACGCAGCGCTTCCAGGTGCAATTCGATGCGGCTCTCGCTGGCGTTGAACTGGCAGACGTGGCGCCAGTCGCGCGGCTTGAAGTTGGTTCCGAGCAAACGGTTCAAATGTTGCAGCATATTCAGATTGAAAGCCGCGGTCAGTCCGATTGCGTCGTCGTAGGCCTCATACAGCAAGCCCTCATCCTTGATGAGATCGACCCCGATGAGCAGCCCCCCGTCGGCGCGGCAGGCATCGCGCACTCTGCCGAGAAAGGCGGCAGCCTCCTCCGGCGTGAAGTTGCCGATCGACGAGCCGGGATAAAAGAACAAGCGCTTGTCAGAACGAACTGCGTCGGGAAGTTCGAGCGCGCTGGAAAAGTCCATGCCCAGTGCCGTCACCCTGATCTGCGGATAGCGGTAGCGCAAGCACTCGACCGCCTCGCGCAGAAAATCGACCGAAATATCGACCGGTACATATTGCACCGGCTGCAAGGCGGAAAACAGACTGGCGGCTTTCTCGCAATTGCCGGCGCCCAAATCGATCAAGGTCGACCCGCGTCCCGTGGATCGCGCGATCTCGGCGCGGTATTGCTCAAAAATCAGCGCCTCGGTCCGCGTGGGGTAATATTCCGGCAGCTCGCAGATGGCCGCAAACAATTTGGAACCCAGCCCGTCATAGAGAAATTTCGGCGAGATGCAGGCTTGCGGCGCGAGCAAGCCTGCATTGAGCTCAGCGCATATCGCATTCGTGTTCTTGTGATAGATCTGAATGAATCCGCTTTGCAAGATTTCCTGTCAATGGCAATGCGGCGGTAGCCGAGCCGGGCGGCGCCGCGTGAAGGGAATTTGGCTATCATAGGTCGCGTGAATCGACCGTCCCTTGATGCGTCACAAGTCCGGACAGGGCATCCCGTTCTTTTTTGTCACAACACGTAAGCTTCAGCAATCAGGCATACCGAGAAGAAAGCGTATCGATGTTACAGCTTCGCAATATCAGCAAGTCGTACCCCAATGGCCGGAGTGTTCTCAGCAATTTGTCGCATGACATCAAGGATGGCGAATACGTCGCGATCATGGGAGAGTCCGGCGTCGGCAAATCGACCCTGCTGAATCTGGTCGCCGGCCTCGATTCGCTGGATGCCGGCGAAATCGTCGTTGATGGCGTGCCGATGTCTTCGCTCAACGACGATGAAGCAACCTTGCTCAGACGAAAAAAGTTCGGCTTCATATTCCAGGCCTTTCATGTGCTGCCGCATCTCACGCTGTTCCAGAATATCGCCTTGCCCTTGATGCTCAATCACAGCGAGACGCAAAGAGCGACGCAGATGCTGGCGGCGGTCGGCCTGCGCGGCAGGGAGCAGGATTTTCCGCGCCAGCTTTCCGGTGGCGAATTGCAGCGGGTCGCGATTGCGCGCGCCTTGGTGCACAAGCCGAAACTGCTGCTGGCCGACGAACCGACCGGCAACCTCGATCCGGATACCGCACACGAGGTGCTGCGCCTGCTGCGTGATGAAATCAAGCAAAACGGCGCGTCCGGCATTCTCGTCACCCATTCGCCGGCAGCGGCGGCCACCGCGGATCGCATCTTGATGTTGACGAAGCAAGGATTGCTGCCGATGGAATCGGTGCCGGCATGAGTGGCGGCCAGCGATCCTTTCTCGGCCAGTGGCTCACGCTCGGCGAATGGCGCGCGCATCCGGTGCGTGCACTGATCGCCACGGGCGCGATTGCGCTGGGCGTGGCGCTCGGCTTCGCCATCCATTTGATCAATGCCGCCGCCTACAACGAGTTTTCCGCGGCGATCAAGAGCCTGTCCGGCCAGGCCGACCTGCAGGTGCGCAGCACGCAAGCCTTCTTCGACGAATCGCTTTATCCCCGTCTCGCGCAGCATGAAGGCGTCGCGCTCGCCAATCCGGTGCTGGAACTCGATGCGGCGATTCCGGGGCAGCGCAGCGCGCTCAAGGTGCTGGGCGTCGACATGTTCAAGGCCGCTGCCATTGCACCGGATCTGATCGGCATGCCGGCCGAAGACCGGCCTTTCGATACGCTCGCCGACGATGCGATCTTTCTTTCGCCGGCGGCGATGGAATGGCTGCAGGTCCGACGCGGAGATCGGCTGGAATTGCGCGTCGGAACGCAAGCGGTCGTCTTGCGCGTGGCCGGCGGCCTGGTGCGCGCACGCGCGGGACAGCGCATCGCGGTCATGGACATCGGAGCGGCGCAATGGCGCTTCGGCCGCATCGGGCAGCTTTCGCATATCGACCTGAAGCTGGCCGCAGGCATCGATCGCGCCGCGTTCAAGGCCGCGCTGACCAGGGAATTGCAGCCGCAATATCTGGTCACGGAGACCGAGGACCAAGAGGAGCGCACCAACAACATGTCGCGCGCCTATCGCGTCAACCTGAATGTGCTGGCGCTGGTGGCATTGTTCACCGGAGCCTTTCTGGTTTTTTCCACGCAAGCCTTGTCGGTGATACGGCGACGCAGCCAGCTTGCCTTGTTGCGCGTGATCGGCATGACACGCCGGCAGGTGCTGGGCCAGATCCTGCTGGAAGGCGGATTGCTTGGCGTCACCGGATCGCTGCTGGGTCTGGCAGGCGGTTATGCAATCGCTGCGGCGGCATTGCGCTTATTCGGAGGCGACCTGGGCGGCGGGTATTTTCCCGGCGTCCAGCCGACCGTGCAGTTCTCGCCCTGGGCCGCGGCGGCGTTCTTCAGTCTCGGCACGATCGCCGCGTTGCTCGGCTGCGCCAGTCCGGCCTGGGAAGCTGCCCGCGCGCGACCTGCGCAGGCGATCAAGTCGGGAAGCGAGGACGTTGCCTTGTCCAGGTTGTCCTCGCCCTGGCCTTCGCTGACTTGTCTCGCTGCAGGCGCACTGCTGACGCGCCTGCCGCCGGTTTTCGAGCTGCCGCTGTTCGGTTATCTTGCGATTGCCTTGCTGCTGATCGGCGGTATCGGGCTGATGCCGCGTTTTTCGGCGCTGGCGTTTGCGATGTTGTCCGGCATGACCGGCCGCAAGCCGCAGGTCATCGCGACGCTGACGCTGGCACGATTGGCGAACGCGCCGAACCAGGCGTCGATCGCACTCGGCGGCGTGCTGTCGAGTTTCAGCCTGCTGGTGGCGATGGCGATCATGGTGGCAAGCTTCCGGGTCTCGGTCGACAACTGGCTGTCGGATGTGCTCTCCGCCGACCTCTATGTACGCTCGGCCCTCAGCGGCAACACCGGCGCGCTGTCACCCGCCGACCAGCAAGCGATCGCATCCTTGCCGGGCGTCGCGCGCGCCGATTTCCTGCGCACGCTGCCGCTGGTGCTTGACCCGGCACGTCCGCCGGTCACGCTGATGGCAAGGCCGATCGATGTTGTCGATCCGGGCAAGATCTTGCCGCTTGCAGGAAAGGCTTTATCGGCGAGCGAACTGCCGGCCGACGTGCTGCCGATCTGGGTATCGGAAGCGGTCATCGATTTGTATCACTACCGAGTTGGCGCGCGCGTTTCGCTGAATATTGCGGGTCGTACGCAGCAGTTCGTCGTGGCCGGCGTGTGGCGGGATTACGCAAGACAGTCGGGCGCAATCCAGATGCGTTTGCCGGATTACCGGAGCTTGTCGGGCGACATGGAGGTCAATGACGCGGCGCTGTGGTTGCGCAGCGGCGTCAAGGCGGAACAGGTGATCGCCGAATTGCGGCGGCTGCCGTTCGGCGCTGCGCTCGAGTTCGCCCTGCCCGGCGACATTCGTGCCATCACACTGAAGATTTTTGACCGAAGTTTTGCCGTGACCTATCTGCTGGAGGTGGTGGCCATCGTGATCGGTCTGTTCGGCGTGGCGGCAACCTTTTCCGCACAAACGCTCGCGCGTGCAAAGGAATTCGGGATGCTGCGTCACATCGGCGTTACGCGCAGGCAGATCCTCGCCATGCTGGCTGTCGAAGGCGGCCTGCTTTCCTTGCTGGGCGTGGCGATCGGTTTTCTGCTGGGCGGCGCAATCAGCCTGATCCTGGTGTTTGTGGTCAATCCGCAATCCTTCCATTGGACGATGCAATTGCACATGCCGTGGAACGTGCTGCTCACCGTCGCAGCAGTGCTCTCGGGTTCGGCGGCAATCACGGCCCTGATCGCGGGACGATACGCCGTGTCCGGACAGGCGGTGCGTGCAGTGAGGGAGGATTGGTAATGGCCAGCACTATGTTTTCATCCTTGTCGAACAAGTTCAGCGCTGCGGCATGCTGGACGGCGCTGCTCCTGTCGCTCTTGCCGCTTATGGCGGCGCCGACGTTTGCCGATGCGCCGCGATTCGCGACAGTCGATCCGGGCAGGCAGCTTGCCTTTCCGCGTGACTTTGGCGCGCATCCGGATTTCCGTACCGAGTGGTGGTATGTCACGGGCTGGCTGGAAACGCCGGACAACAAGCAGCTTGGATTTCAGATCACCTTCTTCCGCTCCGCTACCGAGCACAACCCGGCCAACCCAAGCCGCTTTGCTCCCAGGCAGCTCATCATCGCGCATGCGGCCTTGTCTGATCCGGCCATCGGCAAGCTCCTGCACGACCAGAAGATTGCGCGTGAAGGCTTTGACCTCGCATATTCGAAGCAAGGCAACACCGACGTCAAGCTTGGCGACTGGCGACTGGTGCGAAACGCGAATGGTGGCTATCGCATGCATGCCGCAGCGCGTGATTTTGCGCTGGATTTTTCGCTGGCGGCCACACAAGAGCCGATGCTGCAGGGTGATCACGGATTTTCTCGCAAGGGGCCGAAGCCGGGACAGGCAAGTTACTACTACAGCGAACCCCAGCTCAAGCTTGCCGGTACCGTGACGCGCAACGGGAAACCAGTCAAGGTCAGCGGCATTGCCTGGCTCGATCATGAATGGTCGACCAGCGTGCTGGACGCCGACGCGGCGGGCTGGGACTGGACCGGCATCAATCTCGATGACGGTTCCGCACTGATGGCATTTCAGATCCGTGGCAAGGATGGCGCCAAGCTGTGGGCGCATGCCGCCCTGCGCGATCCGGCGGGACACATCACCAACTACGATCCGGATCAGGTGCGCTTCCTGCCGCAGCGCAGCTGGAACTCGCCGCGCACCAATGCGACTTACCCCGTGGCCACGCGCATCGAAACCGGGTCGGCCACCTGGGACCTGGTCCCGCTGCAGGATGATCAGGAACTGGACTCGCGGCAATCGACCGGCGCGGTGTATTGGGAGGGCGCTGTCACCGTCAAGCGCGATGGCAAGGCAGCCGGCCGCGGTTATCTCGAACTGACGGGCTACGTCAAACCACTCAAATTATGAACACAAGCACATCGAACGAAACACGCAAAGGCAGCCTGGCCACCCTCAAGGGCCTGCTGCCATTTCTCGCCCCCTACAAGAAGCAAATCATCCTCGCGGGCATCGCGCTGCTCGTCGCCGCCGCCGCGACGCTTGCGATTCCGTATGCGTTCAAGCAGATGATCGATCTCGGCTTCGGCGCGGCCGGAGCGAAAAGCAGCGCGCATATCGACCTGTATTTCCTTGCGCTGTTCGGTGTTGCCAGCGTGCTCGCGATCGCCACCGCGTCGCGCTTCTACATGGTGTCGTGGCTGGGAGAGCGCGTGACCGCCGACATGCGCAGCGCGATCTATCGCCATGTGGTCACGCAAAGCCCGCAGTTTTTTGAAACCACGCAAACCGGCGAAGTGCTGTCGCGGCTGACAACCGACACTACGCTGATCCAGACGCTGGTGGGCACCAGCATTTCCATGGCGCTGCGCAATGCGCTGCTCTGCATCGGCGGGCTCGTCATGCTGTTCGTCACCAGCGCCAAACTGGCCGGGATCATCATCGTGCTGCTTGCCGCGGTGGTATTGCCGATCGTACTGTTCGGACGACGCGTGCGCAAACTGTCGCGCGCTTCGCAAGACCGTGTCGCGGACACCTCGGCACTCGCAGGTGAAATCCTGAATGCGATGCCGACTGTGCAGGCATTCACCCACGAGAAGCTGGAATCGCAACGCTTCGGCGAATTGGTCGAGCGCGCATTTCAGGTGGCATTGCAGCGCATCCGCGCGCGCTCACTGCTGACGGTGGTCGCGATCCTGCTGGTGTTCGGCGCGAATGTGTTCGTCCTGTGGCTCGGCGCGCAGGCGGTCATCCAGGGCAGCATGACGGCCGGCGAGCTTGGCCAGTTCATTCTGTACGCCACCATCGTCGCGGGTGCGATCGGCGCGCTGTCCGAGGTGATCGGCGACGCACAACGCGCGGCAGGCGCCGCGGAACGCTTGCTGGAGCTGATGGCGGTCCGCTCGCCGATTCAGTCGCCTT
The DNA here is from genome assembly GCF_004804275.1 of Herbaspirillum sp. ST 5-3. Lineage (GTDB taxonomy): Bacteria > Pseudomonadota > Gammaproteobacteria > Burkholderiales > Burkholderiaceae_D > Noviherbaspirillum. Next base: position 398,486 of record NZ_STGI01000002.1, on the reverse strand, counting down.
CGCAGCCGCAAGCCTTGCCGCCGCGCACGGCGAACGGCGCTTCGCTCGCGCTGCAAGGGATCGGCTTCCGCTACCCTTCCCGCCCGCAGTCGCCAGCGCTGCTCGATCTTTCCCTCGACATCCGCCCCGGCGAAAACGTCGCCGTCGTGGGCCCGTCGGGCGCGGGCAAGAGCACGCTGTTTCAGCTGCTGCTGCGTTTCTATGACCCGCAGCACGGCAGCATCCTGCTCGACGGTGTCGATATCCGCAAGCTCGACCTGCACACCCTGCGCGGCGCCATCGGCATCGTGCCGCAGGATACGGTCGTGTTCTCGGCAGATGCGATGGAGAACATTCGCTATGGCCGCGCAGGTGCGAGCGACGAGGAAGTCATCGCGGCTGCAAAGCTGGCGGCGGCGCATGAATTCATCGAGAAGCTGCCGCAAGGATACCGCTCCTTCCTCGGCGAGCGCGGCGTGCGCCTGTCGGGCGGCCAGCGGCAGCGCATTGCGATCGCGCGCGCCTTGCTGAAAAATCCGCCACTGCTGCTGCTCGATGAAGCGACCAGCGCACTCGACGCGGAATCCGAGCGCCTGGTGCAAAGCGCACTGGAGGCGGCGATGAAGGGGCGAACCACGCTGGTGATCGCGCACCGGCTGGCGACCGTGCAGCGCGCCGACCGCATCGTCGTGATGGAACACGGGCGAATCATCGAGATCGGCACCCATGCGTCGCTGACGGCGCAAGGCGGACTCTACGCCAGCCTCGCAGCATTGCAGTTTTCGCAAGATTAACGCAAACACGCTGCCGCCTTTTTACCCGTTAAAATAGCGCAACTCACGGAAAACACACATGCGCCAATACCTCGACTTCATGCGCCATGTTCAAGAACATGGCACCGAAAAAACCGACCGCACCGGCACCGGCACCCGCTCGGTGTTCGGCTATCAGATGCGTTTCGATCTGCAGCAGGGCTTCCCGCTGCTGACCACCAAGAAGCTGCATCTGAAGTCCATCATTCACGAGCTGATCTGGTTCCTGGCAGGATCGACCAACACCAAATACCTGAAAGACAACGGTGTCTCGATCTGGGACGAATGGGCCGATGCGGACGGCAACCTCGGCCCCATCTACGGCTATCAATGGCGCTCCTGGCCCACGCCGGACGGCAAGCACATCGACCAGATCGCGCAGGTGATGGATCAGATCAGGAACAATCCCGATTCACGCCGCATGATCGTCTCGGCATGGAACGTGGCCGACATTCCGCAGATGAAGCTGCCGCCCTGCCATGCGTTCTTCCAGTTCTACGTGGCCGATGGCAAATTGTCTTGCCAGTTGTACCAGCGCAGTGCCGACATTTTCCTCGGCGTGCCCTTCAATATCGCGTCCTATGCATTGCTCACCCACATGGTGGCGGAGCAGACCGGCCTGCAGCCCGGCGAATTCATCTGGACCGGCGGCGATTGCCATTTGTATTCGAACCACATGGAACAGGTGAAGGAACAGTTGTCGCGCACGCCTTATGCGCTGCCGAAGCTGCTCATCAAGCGCAAGCCGGATTCGATCTTCGATTACAAGTACGAGGATTTCGAGATCACGGATTACCAGGCGCATCCGCATATCAAGGCGCCGGTGGCGGTGTAATGGCGCACTTGACCATCGTCGTCGCCACCGACGCACAACGTGGCATTGGCATCAACAATTCCCTGCCCTGGCGCCTGCCGGAAGACATGGCGCATTTCAAGCGCACGACCACGGGGCATCCCGTCATCATGGGTCGCAAGACCTTCGAGTCGATCGGACGCCCCCTGCCCAACCGGCGCAATATCGTCATCACTCGCAACGCCGCATGGCGGCATGAGGGCGTCGAGGCGGTGACGTCGCTCGATGCGGCGATCGAGCTGGTCGGCGACGCGGAAGCCTGCATCATCGGCGGCGCGCAGATCTATCGGGAAGCCTTGCCGCGCACCGACCGCCTGGTGGTTACCGAAATTGCCAGGACCTTCGAGTGTGATGCATTTTTCCCGGCGATCGATCCAAAACAGTGGAAAGAAGTCGCGCGTGAGAAGTATCATTCCGATCCAAACGGATTCGACTACGCATTCGTTACTTACCAGAGAATCTAGGAGAGGCAATGTCAGGACACGGTTTTCATGTGCATGGCCCGCATGACCATGAAGTGGAACATGCCGCACACGGCGGCGACAGTTTTTCCAGCAAGATCGCGGTGACCACGGCGATACTCGCGACGGTTGGCGCGGTCTTCGGTTATCAGGCCGGCGCGACGCAGAACAACGCGGCGCTCTTCAAGAATAACGCGGCGATCAAGAAGACCGAAGCGTCCAATCAGTGGAATTATTATCAGGCCAAGTCCAACAAGCAGAATCTGGCGGAACTGGCGATGAGCCTGCCCGGCGTCGATACCGAAAAATACAAGTCGGAAGTCGAACGCTACAAGAAGGAAAAGGCCGACATCAAGGCCGATGCCGAGAAGCTGGAAGCGGTCTCGCACGACTGGGACAAGCAATCGGACGAGCAGATGCACCAGCATCATCGCTGGGCACAGGCAATGACCGCGGAACAGATCGCGATTTCGCTGGCTGCAATTACGCTCCTGACCCGCAAGAAGTGGCTGGAATATGCCTCCTACGGTGTGGCAGGCGTGGGCATCGCGCTTGGCGTGATGGCCTGGCTGCACTTCTGATCCGGGGCACCATGCCCTGAGCCAACGCAACACCTGGCCGTCGACTTGCGCAAAGCCGGCGGCCTTCCCCCACCTCTCCCCTGCCGTTCCGCATCAACGCCTCCCGCCGCATGCGCAAACTCGCCGAATGCGTGCAACGTTTATGCATATGTCATGTCCAACTGTTTGGATGTTTCCCGATTCTATCTCGATCGATCTTGTTGATTGGTTGCCAGTTTTCAGCGCATGACACCCACTGGAAGACAGGCACGGAAAGGGCGGCATGGCAGGCGCAGTGAACGAAATCGGCAGTATCGCTTCTGGCTCCGCCCCGATGGCAGACATGCTCTCCACGAATTTTCCGCCAGCCGCGCAAGACCAGCATGCCGCGTCGATTCCGGCTTTACTCCGTACTCCCACATGCTTAACTCTCGGCAATCCAATCCAGGCTGAATGCAAGTGATGATCATTTCGGGAACATCAAGCCGTATGAATGGCTCTGGTATGGGGCCGCCCAGGAATCGTGAGCAATGCCTGCCAAGGTGTGATTCGTTCCGCTCCGACAGGCTTGTGCCACGCACCGTCAATACTTGAACAAAGGAGATGGATATGGATCAGCAATCAAGCAAGGGTCAGTCATTGGCATTCTGGGTCGCGGGCGCCGCACTTGGCGCAGTCGCGATGTATCTGGCGGATCCTGATCGCGGCAGGCGCCGCCGTGCGTTGGCCTCCGACAAGATGCGCAGCGTGGCAACCAAGACCAGCGGGGCGATCGATGTCGCATCGCGCGATCTCAACAATCGGATACAGGGTTGGCGCGCGCAGGCAGGCCGCCTGTTCTCGCAACGCACTCAAGCCGGCGACGACGAAACACTGGTGGCGCGCGTTCGCAAGGAAATCGGCCGTGTCGTATCGCATCCACGCGCGGTCAAGGTCAATGCGCAGAACGGCTGCATTACCTTACATGGCCCTGTCCTTGCGAGTGAAAAGCAGCAATTGCTCGATTGTGTAAAGTCGGTGGCGGGCGTCAACGAAGTGCAGGACTATCTGGATGTGCATGAAAGCGGAGCAGGAATTCCCAGCCTGCAAGGCGAAGGCAAGTTGCGTCGTGCCGGCGCATCCATCATGCAGGAAACCTGGCCGCCTGCCTTGCGCGCAGTGGGTACGGTCGGCGGCAGCGCGCTCGGCCTGTACGGGCTGGTTCGCCGCTCGCCGGTTGGCGCCGCGGCAGCCGCGATCGGACTCGGCTTGCTGGCACGCAGTATCAGCAACCGTCCGTTCACCCGCATGATGAGCGCAGGCAAGCAGGCCGTCGATCTGCACAAGACCATCTATATTCAGGCTTCGCCCGAAACCGTGTTCGATACGTGGGCCCGCTACGAGAACTTCCCGCGCTTCATGTCCAACGTGCAGGAAGTGCGCGATCTGGGCAATGGACGCTCGCACTGGATCGTGAGCGGACCGGCCGGCACGCAGATCGAATGGGACGCGGTCATCACCGACTCGCATCGCCCGGAACGCCTGGCATGGCGCAGCGAGCCGGACGCGACCGTACAGAATACCGGCACGGTGCATTTCGAACCGGAAGGCGATGGCACGCGGGTCAGTGTGCACATGGTTTACAGTCCGCCTGCCGGAACGCTGGGCCATGCCGCCGCCTCGCTGTTCAACGGCAATCCGAAACGGCAGATGGATGAGGATCTGATGCGCATGAAGTCCTTCATCGAGAGCGGCATTGCGCCACGCGATGCCGCGCAGCCTGCATCGCACATGGGTGCCATCGTGCATTGAACGTGAGCAGCGCGAAGAGCGCCTGAAACCGCTTTCCGGAGAAGCGGTTTCAGGCATGTCCAACCACTCCGATCCGGATGAGCCATGACAACCGCTACCAATTCTCCACTCAGCGTGTCGATTGCTTCGGCTGCGCATCTGCTGAACGGGTCAAGCAACGATTACGATCCCTTGATGGACTTGATTGGCGATGCACGTTTCGTGCTGCTGGGCGAAGCGACCCATGGCACGCACGAGTTTTATCGGGAGCGCGCTGAAATTACCAAGCGCCTGATCCTCGAAAAGAACTTCGATGCCGTTGCCGTCGAGGCAGACTGGCCCGATGCCTATCGCGTCAATCGTTACGTGCGCGGACGCGGCGACGATGCTGACGCCGAACGCGCATTGTCGGGCTTCGAACGCTTTCCCACCTGGATGTGGCGCAATACCGATGTGCTCGGCTTCATCGAATGGCTGCGCGCGCATAACGACGCCTTGCCGTCGCAAGCGCCGCGCGCCGGATTTTACGGGCTCGACCTGTACAGCATGTTCGCCTCGATGAACGAGGTGCTGCGCTACCTCGACAAGGTGGATCCGGAGGCCGCCGCGCGCGCCCGCGCCCGCTATGCCTGCTTCGATCATTATCATCAAGACAGCCAGCGTTACGGATATGCGACGAGCTTCGGCATGTCGCCCTCCTGCGAAGAACAGGTGCTCGCCCAACTGCATGACCTGCGCTCGAGAGCGCTCGAGTTTCGCGATGCCGACGACCAGCTTGCGGCGGACGAGTTCTTCTACGCGGAACAGAACGCGCGCCTGGTCAGGAACGCCGAAAAGTACTATCGCACCATGTTCCAGGGCCGGATCTCATCCTGGAACATGCGCGATTTGCATATGGCAGACACCTTGCAGGCGCTCGCGGCGCATTTATCCAGGCCCGGCAAGGCCGCCAAAATCGTCGTGTGGGAGCACAATTCCCACATTGGCGATGCACGGGCGACCGAAATCGGCTACCAGGGCGAATGGAACGTCGGCCAATTGGCGCGCGAACGCTACCATGACGACGCGGTGCTGATCGGATTTACCACTTATCAGGGCACCGTGACGGCCGCCTCCGACTGGGACGGCCCGGCCGAGCAGAAGCAGGTCCGACCGGCCCTGCCCGGCAGCTACGAGGAAGCCTTTCACCGTACCGCCTTGTCGCGCTTCATGCTGCCTCTGCGCATCAATCATGTCGAAACCCGTGTGTTGCCGTCCAGCGCTCTCCTGGAACGGGCGATCGGCGTCATCTATGCCCCGAATACCGAGCGGCAGAGCCACTACTTCTACGCGCATCTGGCCCATCAATTCGACGCGGTGTTGCACTTCGATGAAACCCACGCCGTGCAGGCGCTGGCGCAGGGCGCCCACGAGCAATCCGGCGAAGCGCCGGAAACCTACCCGGTCGGCATATAGGTGCCAAGTGCGAAGCGATTGGCCGGGAAAGACAGCTGATGGGACCGATGCCCCGGCAAACCACAGGCGCAAAGTTATCAAAATGGCACGCGGCCGGCGAATCTGCTCGCTTTGGCCTCGTTTTTCCCCACGCAATCCCCATATCTGCGAAAATTCGTTTTTTCGGCGCGCAAGCGGTTGTTGCCACGACTGACCCAGGCGTCTCCCTGTCATCTGTCCTTTTGGAGACCTCATGAAATTCCGCTTCCCCATCGTCATCATCGACGAAGACTTCCGCTCCGAGAACACATCGGGTCTGGGCATCCGTGCGCTGGCACAAGCAATGGAAAGCGAAGGCATGGAAGTGGTCGGCGTGACCAGCTATGTCGACCTGTCGCAGTTCGCGCAGCAGCAATCGCGCGCCTCCGCCTTCATCCTGTCGATCGATGACGAGGAGTTCGGCGGCGGCAGCTCGGAAGAAACCGAGCATGCGCTCCGATCGCTGCGCGCCTTCGTCGAAGAGATTCGCCACAAGAACGCCGACATCCCGATTTACCTCTACGGTGAAACACGTACCTCGCGCCATATCCCCAACGACATCCTGCGCGAGCTGCACGGCTTCATTCACATGTTTGAAGACACGCCGGAATTCGTTGCGCGCCACATCATCCGCGAAGCACGCTCCTACCTCGACGGACTGGCACCGCCCTTCTTCCGTGCGCTGGTCCATTACGCCAAGGACGGTTCCTACTCGTGGCATTGCCCCGGCCACTCGGGCGGCGTGGCATTCCTGAAGTCGCCGATCGGGCAGATGTTCCACCAGTTCTTCGGCGAGAACATGCTGCGCGCCGACGTCTGCAACGCGGTGGAAGAACTGGGCCAGCTGCTCGACCATACCGGCCCGGTCGCCGCGTCGGAACGCAATGCCGCGCGCATTTTCAATGCCGATCACTGCTATTTCGTCACCAACGGCACCTCGACTTCCAACAAGATGGTCTGGCACTCGACGGTCGGTCCCGGCGATATCGTCGTGGTCGATCGCAACTGCCACAAGTCGATCCTGCACTCGATCATCATGACCGGCGCGATTCCGGTGTTTCTGATGCCGACGCGCAACCACCTCGGCATCATCGGCCCGATCCCGCTGGAGGAATTCAGGATCGAAAACATCATGAAGAAGATCGAGGCCAATCCCTTCGCCCGCGAAGCGAAAAACAAGAAGCCGCGCATCCTGACCATTACGCAATCGACCTACGACGGCGTGGTCTACAACGTCGAAACCATCAAGGACATGCTGGACGGCGAGATCGACACTCTGCACTTCGACGAGGCATGGCTGCCGCACGCGACCTTCCATGAGTTCTACAAGGACATGCACGCGATCGGCAAGGACCGCCCGCGCGCCAAGGAATCGCTGATTTTCTCGACGCAATCCACGCACAAGCTGCTGGCCGGCCTGTCGCAGGCGTCGCAGATCCTGGTGCGCGACTCGCAGACGGTGAAGCTCGACCAGGACATGTTCAACGAAGCCTACCTGATGCACACCTCCACCTCGCCGCAATACGCGATCATCGCCTCCTGCGACGTGGCCGCCGCCATGATGGAGCCGCCGGGCGGCACCGCGCTGGTCGAGGAAAGCATCCTGGAAGCGCTCGACTTCCGCCGCGCGATGCGCAAGGTGGATCAGGAGTGGGGACAGGACTGGTGGTTCCAAGTCTGGGGACCGGACACTTTTGCCGAAGAAGGCATCGGCTCGCGCGAAGACTGGATCATCCGCGCCGAAGACAACTGGCACGGCTTCGGCAAGCTGGCGACGGGCTTCAACATGCTCGACCCGATCAAGGCCACGATCGTCACACCGGGCTTGTCGCTGGACGGCAAGTTCGGCGAGACCGGCATACCGGCGTCGATCGTCACCAAATACCTGGCCGAGCATGGCGTCATTGTCGAAAAAGCCGGCCTGTATTCGTTCTTCATCATGTTCACCATCGGCATCACCAAGGGCCGCTGGAACACGCTGCTGACGGCGCTGCAGCAATTCAAGGACGACTACGACAAGAACCAGCCGATCTGGCGCATCCTGCCGGAGTTCGCCGCGGCCAATCCGCGTTACGAGCGCATCGGCCTGCGCGACCTGTGCCAGAACATCCACGACATGTACAAGATCTACGACGTGGCGCGCCTGACCACGGAGATGTATCTGTCCGACATGCAGCCGGCAATGAAGCCGTCGGATGCGTTTGCGAAGATGGCGCATCGCGAGATCGAGCGCGTTGCGATCGACGAACTGGAAGGCCGCGTCACCGCGATCCTGCTGACACCGTATCCGCCCGGCATTCCTCTGCTGATTCCGGGCGAGCGCTTCAACAAGACCATCGTCGACTACCTGAAGTTCGCGCGCGACTTCAACGAGAAGTTCCCCGGCTTCGAGACCGATGTCCACGGTCTCGTGACGCGGGAAGTCAACGGCAAGCGCGGTTACTACGTCGACTGCGTGAGGTAAACTTCATCGGGCGCAGCGCGGGTGAAACCGCACTGCGCCCGCATTCAAGTGACGTGAATTGTCACCAGGGGTGTCCACAAGTGCCCGTACCCCCGCGCGCACTGCCAAACTCTGTCAGTACCTGCCGAATTTCCCCTTGGCATCGGACTTGCGTTCCCTGTTTTTACATTTGGCAACATCTCTCGCAATTATGAAACAGTCATTCAGAGTGTTTCCGTGCATCATCATTAAACAATAACAACACGCAATGAGACGCAGGAAAGCCGCGGCGATTTGATCCACGCGTGCTCATGGCAAGCCGAGTTTCGAACATGCGATGAATTTCCCGATGCGACGGGGATTCATTGCATGACAAGTCCAATTCAAATCTGTTTCCAGGCTCCTTAGGGTGGGCTGCGTCTCCGTGGAGGAGATGTTTGGGTTGGGGGCAGCGTGCGTGAAGTACAAGTGGCCGTATCGCAAATACGCTACCCCTTATCCTCCCTCTTCCTGCAAAGGAAGAGGGATTTTTTTTGCCCTCGACTCAAACTCGCCAAGCGCAGCACCAAGGGCCGCAAGTAGTTCCGCCGCCTTCCAGGGTTTGGAGACAATCCCGAAGATGCCATTGATCTCTCCGAGCGAGCGCCGATCGTCATCATGCATCGACATCATGCGGACGACGGACGGATACATCTGGCTTGCCCGTGCCAGAAATTCGACCCCGTCCATGTCCCGGATGCGGCGATCGCAGAGAACGGCGCCGACTTCCTCGGCAGCGAGCACTTCAAAGGCTTGCGCCGCGCTGCCGGACTGGAACACGGTGAATCCCGCGCGCGTCATCGCGTCCCGCATCGCCGCCGCAAGGTCTGCCTCGCCGCTGACGATCAACACTGTGCGCCTGTACGGACGGCGTTCAAGGGTATCCAGCGCCAGCGACTTGTTTTCACTGAACATGCTTGCGGCGCTGGCCGCATCCACCGGCCTGCTGAAGAAGTAACCCTGGATTTCATCGCAACCGTGCTGCGCCAGCAGCGCAAGTTGACCCTCGGTTTCCACTCCTTCGGCAATCACCGTCAGACGCAGGCTGTGCGCCATGGCGATCATCGCATGCGAAATGGACAGGTCATCCGGGTCGGAGATCAGGTCGCGGACAAATGACTGGTCGAGCTTGAGCTTGTCGACCGGGAACCGCTTCAGGTAATTCAGGTTCGAGTAGCCGGTCCCGAAGTCGTCAATCGCCAGCAGCACGCCCATTTCCTTGAGCGTGCGCAGGATCTGGATGGTGCTCTCCGGATCCTCCATGGATACCGTCTCGGTCAGTTCGAGTTCGATGAGGCTCGGATCCACGCCTGTCTGCTCGAGGATGCTCTTGACCGTATCGGCAATGTTCATGGAAAACTGTTTGGCCGAGAGATTGACCGCGATCGGCACTGGCGGCAAGCCCGCCTGCTGCCAGGCGCGAATCTGCTCGCATGCCGTGCGCAGCACCCATGCGCCGATCGGCAGAATGAGTCCGGTATCCTCGGTGAGACCGATGAATCGCCCCGGCGGAACCAGTCCGAATTTCGGCTGCTGCCATCTCAGCAGCGCCTCGAATCCGACAATCTTCCCTGTCTTCAGACTGACCTGCGGCTGATAGTGGAGCAGGAATTCGTCGCGCTCCAGCGCATGGCGCAGCGCATTTTCCAGCTTGAAGCGCTCGCTCGCTTCACGGTTGAGTTCCGGCCGGTAGAATTCGCACCGCTCCGTCCTGCTGGTCAATGCGCGGCGCATGGCCGCCTCCGCACCCTGCGACAGCGTGTCGTACTCCTCGCCATCATTCGGGAAAATGGTGATTCCGATATGCGCGTCAATGTGCACATCCTGCTGTTCGAATTGAAACGGCGCGCTCATCGCGGCGAGGATCTGCCGCGCCACGACGGACAGATCCTGCGGCTCGGCGCGTACGGCGATTGCTGCGAAACTGGTGTCGCCGTAGCGCGCGATACTGTCGTCCGCCGACGCCCATTCCTTGAGACGTCGCGTGATCTGCAGCAGCAAGTCTTGCTCGGCGCGGATTCCCAAGCTCTCGCGGATCAGCGTGAGCCGATCGAAGTGGATGACCAGGAACCCCATGACCTTCCTGGTCGCCGACACGCGCTCCTGCCAGAACCTGACACGATCCCTGAGCAGAATGCGATTGGGCAGCCCCGTGAAGGTGTCGAAGTTGCTGAGATAGCGCACTCTTTCCTCGGCCAGCCGAAGCTCGGTGACATCGATGCCATTGCCGAGAAAATACTCGACACTGCCATCGGCATTCTTGAGGAAGGTGGTCGACCAGATGATATTGCGGCGGCTGCCGTCGCGCGCAATCCAGTCGCCCTGGATTTGCGCCGGCAACTTCGTGATGTCGAGACTGCCGAAGATCGACTTGACCACTTTCGCGCGCTCCGGATCGAGAAAGAGCTCCCAGTAAGGGCGCCCCTGCACCTCTTCCGCTTTCCATCCGAGCGTCTGTTCGCAGGCGGGATTGAACATCACGATGCGGCCGGCAAGGTCGACCAGGAAGACCAGCGCGCCGGTCGTGTTGACCACGGCGGACAGCAGATTGCGTTCCGCCTGCAATGCTTCGGTGCGTTCCTTGACCAGCGCTTCCATGTGCGCATACAGATTCGCCCGTTCCAGCGCGATGGCGATCTGGTTGCCGACCGTGTCGAGCACGCGCAGGTCTTCTTCGCTCACTGCGCTCGTGTCGACGATGAGAAGATTCATCACGCCCAGTGTGCGGTCGCCGACGGCCAGCGGCACGCTGACGTGCCCGCCTCCGCTCGGATAAGCGACAGGATCCTGGCGCAACATCGCGCAATCCTCGATGACCTGCGGCACGTGAAAATCTCCTGTCAGCAGTCTGCTGCGACAGGCACAGTCTATCGTCTCCTCTGCCACTTGAGCGGCAGTGCCGAAATCCTGCGCAGCGACACAACGGAATCCGCCATCGGCATCGAGCAGAAGAACGCAGCCGCCGATCACGCCCGGCAGGTCGAGCGCGCGTTCCAGCGCCATCTCGGCAACCGCCTTTTCGGTGATGGTCGGATTCAGCGCTTCCGCGATCCGGTACAAGCCGTGCAGGGACTGGTAAGAATGCGCAATCTGGCTCTGCTGCAGGCGCAGCTCTTCCGTCATCTGTATCGCTTCCTCATACGTCGAGATGAGGAGGTCGAAAATCTGCTGACGCTCGGCCGTGACGAAATGCGTTTGCCCGCCGAGATTGATCTTCATGCCCAGTTCGACCCGGTCGTTGCTGCGCAATGCGCGATTGGCGAGGATGAAGCGGATCCGGCCGAGCAAGTATTTTCCGTCGAGCGGCTTGCGAATGAAATTGTCAGCGCCGCAGTCGAGGCCTTTGATCACGTCATACAGGCTGGTCAGTGCAGTCAGGAGAATGACCGGCACATCCTTCAGTCCGCTGTCCTTCTTGATCTCCTGGCACATCGCGAAGCCATCCATCTCGGGCATTGCGATATCGCTCACCACCAGTGTCGGCTTGACCGCCCGCGCCTGCGCCAGGCCTTCGCGCCCGTTCCCGGCGACGCGAACGCGGTATCCGGCAGTTTCCAGCAGATGCGCAATTTGACCCGCCTGTGTTTCACTGTCCTCGACAACCAGAATGTCGGCGGGCAATTCGTTCTGGACAACGATGTGATTCATTCTTTTCCTTCAAATACCGGTATAAGGCGAATTCGAGGGCAACTCCCTGCCCAACGCATGTAATAGTTTTCCGATCTCCACCGGATCCAGGATCAGCGATGCCGCGTCCTGTTTGATGGCCTCGCCCGGCATCCCGTACACGGCTGCGGTGGCGCGGTCCTGCACGATCGTGATCGCGCCCTTGTCCTTGAGCTGGCGCAACTCCTGTGCGCCATCCTTGCCCATGCCGGTCAGCAGCACGGCGACCGTTCCGCGGCAGAGGTCCTTGTGGATCGACCGGAACAAATGCGACACCGACGGGCGCATTCCATGCTCGGGGCGACCGGACGACAATTCAACCTGCAGGCTCCGGCCGATGGCCATTTGAAAGCGGTCGGGCGCGAGATAGGCCCGGCCACCGACCAGGTGCTCCCCATGCGTTGCGAGCGCGACCTTGATGCCGCTTGCGGAAGACAGCCAATCCGCGAATCCGTCGACAAAGCCCGAGGCCATGTGCTGCACGATGACAATCGGCAGCGGATAATCGGCGGGCAACTGGGCGAGGATGTCGCGCAACACGGCAGGTCCGCCGGTGGACGCGCCGAGCAGCACCAGCTTGCACTGCCTCTTCCGCGGTTCGGCGATCGCCGTGCCGACGCTTTCATTTTTCACGGCGGGATCCCGCGACCAGCGACGCACCACTTTCACCTCGGCCATCGATTTCACCGTACGAATCAGCGCATTAGAGGTCTGGTTGTGCATCGCATTGCCGATACCGAAGGGACGCTGCACCATGACCAGCGCGCCGGCTTCGATGGCGCGGAAGCTCATGCCTACTTCCTCCGGATCCACGCTGCCGCTGACGATGACGATGGGCGTCGGGCAGGTCTGCATGATCTTGCGCGTTGCCTCAAAGCCGTCGAGCTTCGGCATGTGCAGATCCATGGTGATGACATGCGGCTTTTTCTGCTGCGCCATCCGCACCGCTTCTTCGCCATCCTCAGCGCATCCGACGATGTCGATCTCAGGGTCCGAGCCGAGGATGTACACCAGCAGCTCGCGCACCGAAGGGGAATCGTCCGCCACCAAAACGCGTATCATCGTCCTTCCTTTCAAATCAGACGCCGGATCGTCGCCAGCAGGCTGTCCTGATCGAATGCGCCCTTCACCACATAGGCGTCGGCGCCGGCCCGCAAGCCGCGTTCCTTTTCCTCGGACGACTGCAGCGATGTCACGAGAATCACCGGCAACTCCTCGGTCTTCGGATTGGCGCGAACTTGCGCAGTGAGCTCAAGCCCATCCATCTGCGGCATTTCGACGTCGCTGACGACCGCATCAAAATTCCCCTGGCGCAGCTTCGACAAGGCATCCAGGCCGTCAATCGCCGTTTCCGCCAGATAACCGGCGCCCTCCAGGATGTGCTTCAGCAGCAGGCGCGAGGTAATGGAATCCTCGACCACGAGAATCCGCTTCGCGACCCACGCCTCGCTTTGCACCCGGCCCGCAGATGCAGCGTCATTGCCCGTCAATCCATGTGCGCCAATATCTTCGAGCCGGAGTATGGGTACCAGGCTGCCATCGCCCAACTGCGTCGCGCCGGCAATGAAACGGACGCGCCGCAACTGCTTGCCCAAACCCTTGGGCAACACTTCCTGCTCGGAGAGAATCTCGTCGACGAGCAATGCAAACAGGTTTCCTCCGGCACGTGCGATCAGCGCTATGTTTTCACCGCCGGCTGACCCAGCCGCAGGACGCTCCAGACCCAGCAACTGCCCGAGCCGGATCACAGGCACGACGCTCTCGCGCACCAGCAGGGTTTCGCGGCTCTCGATCGTCCGAATGTCGTCCTCTTTGAGAGCGCGCACCGACTCGATGCCGGACAGCGCGAGGACAAATTGCGCGCCCCTGCTACGCAATATCAGGCCACGCAAAGTCGCCAGCCGCACCGGCAGCAGCAATTCGAAGGAACATCCCTCGCCGGGGCGACTGTCGATCAACAGTTCGCCACCGAGCGAAGCGACTTTTTCCGCGACGATGGCCAGACCTACGCCGCGGCCGGATACATGAGTCACTTCGCGGCTGGTGGAAACGCCAGCATGCAGCGCCAGCTGGAGCTTTTGCCGGTCGCTCAAACCGGCCAGTTGTTCGGCGCTCAGCTTGCCGCGGCCGGTTGCGGCCTTGATGATCGCTTCGACGTCAATCCCGGCGCCATCGTCGCTAAGCGTGAATGCAACCCGATTGTCGCTGCATTGCGCCACCGTTATGCGAATCGCGCCCGCCGCCGGCTTGCCCGCCGCAAGGCGTGTCTCGGCGGCTTCAATGCCGTGGTCGACCGCGTTCGTCACGAGATGGATCATGACCTCTCGTATCGTGTCGAGAATGCGGCGGTCCATGCGTGTGCTCTCTCCCTGCATGTGCAGAACCGCTTCCTTGCCCCGGCTTCGCGCGAGATTCCGGACCAGGCCCGGAAGCTGCTCCAGAGCGGATGCGCATGGCACCAGTGCGGTTTCCAGCGTCGCATCCAGCAGCCGCGAGCGGATCATCGCAAAGTCGCGCTGCGTCCTGCCGATAGCGTTCGCCACGCGCCGGCATTGCAGTTCGAAGTCCTCGCGCACCTTGTCGGTCCTGCTTGCCTTGCTCTCGCCGGCCGCGCCCTTTGATCGCATTCCCGATCGTGCGGAACGCGCCGGCCGGTGCAATACGGAGTCGACAGGACGCAGACGCGCGGTGTATTCGGCCATGCTGTCGGCAAGAGCAACCAGATCCGCGACATGTTGCTGCAATCCCAGCTCTACCGAGAGCAAGGCTTCGGTCTGATAACGGATGGCGTCGAGGTTCTGTCCCTCGACCTTGATGACATTGGTGCGGACGGCCTGCGGCGCCGGTTCGTCATCCTCCTCCGGCGAGCGTTGCGCAGCATCCGATGCTATCGGCGCGCTGCGTTCGCCGGCGTCAAGTTGCGCACTCAGGCTGTTCAGCCGCTGCGCGAGCGCGCCGGCAAGATTGCGCGCCCTGTCCGACGGTTCGTTCGTCAGGGTCCGGGCCAGGCCACAGGCTTGATGGACAAGGTCGAACTGTCCGGCGGCAAGCCCGTCGTCCGTGGTGCGCATCGCCGAGAAAACGTTTTCCATCGCGTGGCAGAGCGTCTCGAGATCGGTCAGATCGACCGCGCGCGCCGCGCCCTTGAGGGTGTGCAGCCTTTTCAGGATGCGCTCCACCTGTTCCAGCGACGGCGCTTCGCCCTTCTGCTCCAGAAGCACGACTTGCGAGACGATGTCCTGCAGATGCTCTTCCGCCTCGACACGGAAAGTCTGCATCAATTTCTGCAGAAACGCGTTCTTCGGATCCGGCATGATCTGATCGCACTAGAACTTGAAGCGCTCGCTCACCTGTTTGAGTTTCTGGCCTAGCTCATGCAGGTTCTGGGCAGAGGCATCGGATTGCCTGGCGCCGGCCGCGTTCTCGGCGCTGGCCTGCTTGATGTTTTCCATTGCCATGGCAACCTGGTCCATCCCGGCGAGCTGTTGCTGGCTGGACGCCGCGATCTGTGCCGCCGCCTGGGCCGCATCGGAAATGCTCTGCGCGAGGCTCCTGATCGCATTGCCCGCCTCGGTGGTCTGCTCGACGCCGCCGGCAACCGTCCTTGATCCCTGCTCGGTCGTCATGACCGCCGCACTGATCGCCTTCTGGATGTCGCTCAGAATCACGCGCACCTGCCTGGTAGCCTGCTTCGACTGGTCCGCCAGGTCCTTGACCTCTTGCGCCACGACCGCAAACCCCTTGCCCTGCTCGCCGGCCTTGGCGGCTTCGATCGCCGCATTGACTGCCAGCAGGTTGGACTGTTCGGCCAGGCCGCCCACGGTGGCGATGATTTCGGCGATGGCCTGGCTGCGCTCGCTCAGGCGCACGATGGTCTCCGCAATGGATTCCATCTGGTCCTGAATGTTTTCCATGCCCTCCATGCCGCCTTCGACAGCCTTGCGGCCGGCATCCGCGGTCTGCACCGCTCTTTGCGCGGCGTCCGACACGGTGCGCGCCTTCTGGCTCGCCAGCAGCGCGGTCTGTTTCACCTCTTCCACGGTTGCCGTGGTTTCGCTGACCGCAGCCGCCGTTTCCGTCGCCCCCGCCGATGCCTGCATGGTGCTGGCGAGAATCTCGCTGGCGGCAGCGCTCAGCGTGACAATGCCTCCGCTGATCTCTTTCAGCGTCTGCTTCCAGTTATCCACCATCAGGTCGAGCGCGCCCAGCAACTGGCCGACTTCATCCTTGCCGCCAGATGTCGGCACGCTCACCGTCAAATCACCGCCGGCGATCCTCTGCGCGACAGTGGTGGCCTGCTTCAGCGGCATGGCGATCAGTCGGTCCAGCCAGAGCACAAGCGCCAGTCCAAGAACGATCGCAACGAGATTGGCAACGATCAGTGTTGTCTGCGCGGTATCGACCAGCGCTTCAGATTCCCGCATACGCTTCTCCGCTTCGGCAATCTGTTCCTCGCCCATCTGGTCGGCCAGGTCGCGAAATGCCTGAAAAGATTGCTGCAAGGGCCCGAGGATGATCGACGCCGCCTGCTCGCGTTTTCCGGCTTTCATTGCGGGAAACACGTCGCGATTGCGGTCTTCGATGAGATTCCGGCGCAAGCCGACAAGCTTGTCGAGTTTTTGCGCAAAGACGGGATCTTTCAGCTTGTGCGCGGCGAGCTTCTTGATCAAAGCATCAAATGCCGCGCCTTCCTGTTCGAGCTTCAGCCGCTGCCTGGCTTGTTCTTCTGCATCCCCGATCACGAGCGACAATAGCGCGACGCGCTCGCGGTTCAGCGTGGTGCGCAAGGCCATCAGTTCAAGCGAAATCGACAAATCTTCCTGGAACAACTCGCGTTGCGACTCCTTCAGATGCGCTGTGTCGCGATACGCGATCGTGCTGACTGTCGCCAGCAGAGCAATCAACAGCCCAAAGCCGAGCAACAGTTTCGCACGCGTACTGAGATCCAGAATCGTTTTCATCGCCCCTCCAATTTCCACCGTTTTATCTGTCTTGTCGTCAGCGCATGTCGACCACCAGGCGCGCATCGGACAGAAGCTGTTCCGCATCCAGCACCGCGACACGATCGGCGGTCACACCCTTGAGATAATTCGTTTGCTTGCTGCCCATGGTCGGCAAGGCATGCTGCAGCGTCCCCTCCGAAACCTGCTCCATTCCGGCGATCTCTTCGGCGAGCACGCAAAATTCCATTGCGTCGTTCTTCAGGACGATGATTGCGGTCGGATCCGTCAGACTGGAAAGCGAGAGATCGAGCAAAGAACGCAGATCGATCACCGACAGCACTTCCCCCTCGATGGCCACGATGCCGACCACGTAATCAGGCGCGCCGGGAACTGCTGCGACAGGCGGCACCGGACAGGCTTGCGCGACATACGCAGCGTCGAACGCGTACTTCTCGCCAGCTAACTGAAAGACCAGGATATCGATGCGATCGCCTGCAAGCGTGTCTGCCTTCGACGGCAGCACGGGTTTGGCCAGCGCGACGGCGCGTTCGCGCAGAATCCTTTCCAGCTCCATGGAATCAAGGGGATTGCCTGCGCCAATGTTGTCTATCGCATTGCGCATTTCCTCCAGGCGACGATGAATGCCAGCCCAGTCAATCGCGCCTGCGCGACGGAGTGCCAGGGTTTTGCGCGTCATGCGCTCCCCTTCCCGATGTAGGCGCACACCGAATCCAGCAAGCTGGCGACAGTGAGGCCGTCGGATCCCGGCACCACGTCGCCGCTGCGCAGACTGCTGAGCATTTCCCTGGCCGTTTCAAAATGCCGGACCGCATCCCTCGGCCTGTTGCGTGCCATTTGCAGAACACCCAGCAGGTAATGCGCGAGGATGAAATCGGGCTTGAGGTAAATCACGCGCTTCAGGCTCTGCAAGGCGTCGCGCTGTGCGCCCGCCTCTATCGCAATCAATGCCTTGGCCTGGTAGAGCTCCACGCTGAACGGATTGTTGTTGATCGACTGGTCGAGGCAATGCATGGCGGCATCGACCTTGCCCTCGGATGCAAGCGTGCGCGCCCGTGCAGCGGCGTCGGTTGCGACTTCCCGTGCAGAATCCTTGCGCGCGGGCGGTCGGATCCTCGCGGATGCCGGCTCCGCGTGCACGGGCGCAGCGCAATCCAACTGCGCGTCGGAGGGCGACACGGTCGGCAATGCCCATTTTTCCGGCGCGCTTTGGCTGGAAGCGCCGGTTTTCTGAAAGTAGATCGCATCCGGCAAATAGACGGGGGAAAATCCGCTGAACATGTCGGAAGACGCCTCGCTCGGACTGACAATCAGCCAGCCGCCATCGACCAGGCATTTCCGGAAGCGCTCGATGACCCGTCGGGCCTGCAATTTCGAGAAATACATCAGAACGTTGCGGCAAAAGATGATGTCCATTTCCTGCGTCTGCGTCGCCGCTGACGGATACCCCGGATCGGTCAGGTTCAGCGCCGCGAAGCGCACCATGTTCCTGATCGAAGCGTCGAGCCGGAACCGGTTCTCGTCTTCCTCCCGGAACCAGCGCGGCTGCGGCAGCTCGCCGGCCTTGCGAAACGACCACTGACGATAAATGCCGTCGCGGGCAATTTGCAGGTTGATGCCGTTGAGATCGGTGCCCAGGATGAAAATCCGGCGTGGATCCAATTGAGGCAAGCCCTGTTTGAGCGCCATGGCGATGGAGTATGGCTCCTCGCCAGTGCAGCATCCGGCGCTCCAGATGCGCAGGCGCGCATCGTCCTCGGCCATTTTCTCCCTTGCGTAATCGCAGACCAGATCGAACGCGCGCGGTTCCCTGAAAAAATAAGTCTCGCCGACCGTCAGATGTCGCGCGCACATTTCGTATTTCGCGTCATCCCATGGATCGGCAAGAAGCCAGTCAATGCAATCCTTCTCGCATACGAAACCTGCGGAAGCCGCCATCGCACGCATGGCGTTGATCAGGTCGCGTCGTTTCGGCGCTGGGAAGGACAGGCCGATCTCGGCTTCGATCCTTGCTGCAAGCCGGTTGAGAAGCAGCGGCGTGGCCGCGCTTTCAATGATCGTCATGCCGCACCTTCTCCAATGCATCGCCAAGAAGGCTTTTCTCTTCATCAAACAGGAATTGTTCCGGATCAATGATGACGCACAATCCGTCGTCGAGCCGGGCTACCGCCTCGACGAAATCCCCTGCTGCGAACCGTTCGGGCAGTACGGTCGCCCCGCTCAGGTCGCGTTCGATGACGCCATTCACCTTGTCGACCACGAAACCGACCGGAAAGTCACTGAGGTCCGACACGAGCAGGAATTGCGACGAATCAATGCCGGAAAAAGGAACGCCGATGCGGCGGTTGAAATTGATGACCGCGAGGATTTCGCCTCCCAGGTTAAGTGCACCGAGGACGATATCGGGTGCTCCGGGAAGCGGCGTCGGCATCACGCCGGGAACGACGCGTCGCACACAATCAAGGGGCATTGCGAAACGATGGCCTCGACATTCGAATTCAATCAATTTCATCGCAAGCTCCCATGCATCGAATCGGGCGATGAATACAACCGGGCCATCGCAAAATCATCACATCCATCTTCCGGAAATACCCGGCCACCTTGCCCGTCGATATGCATGCATATGCATTGCAGTCGGACGATGCTCCCTATGCAGCAAATTCGGTCGAACCCGCGCGAAAAAAATTTCCCCCGGTATTTAAAAAACGATGCGTATCCGGCGCGCCGCACTGAATTGATCATAGTGGATAGTTCTGCATGACAACATCAGGCGTTGGCTGACTGTTGTTGTCGCAAGGTGTGCGCCATCGTGTCGCAAATTTAACGACACGAAGACGAAAAAACAGGAATGAGACGGAGGCCGCGACCGTCCGCCCTTGCCTAGGGGGAGCGGAAGGAAAACTACTCGACGAGGCCGTGTTTTACGGCATAGCGGATCAGTGACGCGTTCGAGGACAATCCCATCTTCTTGAAGATGCGAAGGCGATAGGTATTGACCGAGCTGATGCTGATCGACAGTTCTGCGGCGATCTGCTTGATCTGCTTGCCTGAGGCAATCAATGAAGCGACCTGCAGTTCGCGATCGGTCAGGCTTTCGTGCAGGGCTGCGTCGTGCGGCTCGCGCACTTCCAGCGCCAGTAGTTCCGCCAGGCGCGGGCTGACATAGCTGCCGCCGGACATGACCTTGCGGATTGCCTTGATCAATTCCTCGGCCGCCATGGCCTTGGTGATGTAGCCAGCGGCGCCAGCCTTCAACGCCCTGATCGCAAAGCGCTCCTCGGGATGCATGCTCAGGATAAGCACCGGCATGTCTGGAAACCGGCGACGCACTTCCGCCAGCCCTTCCAGTCCGTCATATCCCGGAAGACCGATGTCCAGGATCGCAATGTCCGGAGCATGCTGCGCGGCGAGCGCGAGGATGCCATCGACATCGCCGGCTTCGCCCACGACCCGCATGTCCCTGGAGGAGCGGATGATCTTCTTGATGCCTTCTCGAATGAGTTCGTGATCGTCAGCGATGATGATTCGTATCATGTGCGATTTCCCCCCTGCGTATCGTGCGCGGCACCCATGGGAATCCGGGCCGAGACCAGCGTACCGCCATTGCGCAGCGGCCCCAACAGCAGACGCCCCTCGACCAGCGCGGCGCGCTCGCGCATGCCGATGATGCCGATCGAATGGGCGCTGCGTACGCGCTGGCGGGAAATGCCGGAGCCGTCATCGCGCACGCGAAGCAGCATGTTGCGCCCCCGGGGCATGACACTGATCCAGACCTGGCCTGCATTGGCGTGCCGCAGTACATTGGTCATCGCCTCCAGAAAGATCCGGAACAGCGCAGTCGCCGCTACGCCTTGCGGCTCCGGCAAGTCTGCTGGAAGCGTGACATGGCAAGTGATCCTGGTGCGCCGCTCGAAATCGCGAGCATGCCATTCAACGGCTGCATACAAGCCCTGCTCCTCGAGTTCCACCGCGCGCAGTTCGGTCGCGATCTGGCGAACCAGCAGGATCGCCTTGTCCAGCGTGCCGCGGGCGGAGCGAAGTTCGGTTGAAACCTTGCGCCGGGAAAGCACCGTGTCGCGGCGGCGGATATCGTCCTCAAGCAGCTTGATATCGATTTTTGCCGCGGAAAGGATCTGGCCCAGTTGATCATGCACTTCGCGGGCAAGGGCGGCCCGCTCCGTTTCGCGTACCGATTGCAGCCTGTCATACAGGACGCGCAATTCATTGCGTGACACGAGCAGTTCACGCTCTGTGCGCTTGCGGTCGGTGATGTCCTGCGCGATCTTGACGAAATAGCGCGGGCGGCGCTGTTCGTCATCGATGACCGACACGAAATTATTGACCCAGATGACCCAGCCATCCCTGCGCAGATAGCGCATTTCCAGCTCAAAGGATGCGCGCTCGCCGCGCAATAACTGCTGAAGCAGCACCTCCTTGCGCGTGAAATCGTCGGGATCGGCCAGGTCCTGCATCGAGCGGCCGATCAGTTCGCTTTCACCATATCCGACCAGACGCTGGTAGGCCGGATTGGCGCGCACGAAGCGTCCGTCGAGATCAGTGATCGCAATGGCGCCGGGCGCCCTGTCGAAAACAGCGGAAAGCAGCTTGCTGGCCGTCTGCAAGGCTTGCGTGCGGCTTGCCACCTTGCGCCGCTCCGCGCCGACCGCTTCGGCATGCGCCACGGCCGTCGCGATATGCGCAGCCACCAGTTCGAGAAACATGCGGTAGGTGGTGTCGAAAGGCTGGTCGGGATTGATGCCGACGACGAGCACTCCGCGCGGCTGCGACTGACCCGGCAACAGGAATGGCAGGGCAAGCGCCTGCTCTCTCTCCGCGCAACCATCGCAGGACGCGGTCTCGCCGCAGATCGCACGCGCACGGAACAACTGCGGCTCCGAGGTACGCACAGCGCGCGCGACGGGGTGCTCATCGTCGCCGTCGCTGGCATGCAAGGGGATGGAAATTGCTTGTGCGCCGGGCAAGCCGGAGCAAAATGCCGGCTCGCCAAGACGGCCGCCGGCGTCGGCCAGGAAAAGCACGGCGAACGGAATGTCGCGCTGATTGCGCGACAGCGCCTCGCGGATCAGGCCGAAGCAGTCGTCCAGCCGGTTCCCGAGCGAAATCCGTTTCGTCAGGTCGCTCAGGGTGCGCAGCCGGCGCTCGTTGATGGCGCTTTCGGAAGTCATGTGCGAAACCGGACGGAACCGGTCGTGCTCAGGTCTTCGGCAACGTTACTCCGCGCTGCCCCTGGTACTTGCCGCCGCGATCCTTGTAGGAGGTTTCGCAGACTTCGTCGCTCTCGAAGAACAAGACCTGCGCACAACCCTCGCCGGCATAGATCTTTGCGGGCAGCGGCGTCGTATTGGAAAATTCCAGTGTCACATATCCCTCCCATTCTGGTTCGAACGGCGTCACATTGACGATGATGCCGCAACGGGCATACGTCGATTTGCCGAGGCAAATGGTCAGGACGGTGCGCGGAATGCGGAAGTACTCCATGGTGCGCGCCAGGGCAAACGAATTCGGCGGGATGATGCAGACATCACCCTTGAAATCGACGAAGGATTTCTCGTCGAAGTTCTTCGGATCGACGATCGTGCTGTTGATGTTGGTGAAAATCTTGAATTCGTCGGCGCAGCGAATGTCGTAGCCGTACGACGAAGTGCCGTAGCTGACGATCTTGTGGCCATTCACATGGCGCACCTGGCCCGGCTCGAACGGTTCGATCATGCCGTGTTCCTGCGCCATGCGGCGGATCCACTTGTCGGATTTGATGCTCATTGTTTTCGCGGAGGGTTGATATGGGGTCGGAGCGACGCATATCAGGTCGCGGCCGGCGAGCGAAGCGTGAAGCCGGAAGGGTCTTTTATGCGCGTTGACCCGCGATTTTACGCGAAAACATTCGCGGAGCCACTATTCCGAAGGGCGTATTGGCGGCGGCGCTGCGGACGGGCCAAAAATTCAGGCAATCTTGTTGAAACGACATTCCCTGGCAGGCGATTGAAAAACGTAGCGAGCGGGTCGAGTTTGGGTGCGAGGAGCGCACGCGTACAGAGCGGTACGCAGAGCACCGCAGCGCCCAAAATCGGCCCGCGCAGCAGTTTTTCAACATCCTGCTAGACTGATTGGCGCAGCTCGCCCGGATTCGAAGCGCCTGGCGCGTGGTACGGCGACGCCTGGTACACATACTGCTGCTGCACGCATTCGCGGTAGGCTTCCTTCAATCGGGTCGGATCCTGCAGCAGCAGGTCCTTCCATTCCCCGAGATGGACATGATGCTGGATCAGCCCGCGCAGGATGCTCGCATGCTCGGTCACGCCGACGGTATTGCAGCCGATCAGGACATCCTGGCTGAATTCCAGGCGCAGGTATTTGAAATGCTCTTCGTCCGCGATTTCCACCCATTGCCCGCCGCGCACGCCCTGCCACTGGCCGAAGGAAGAGGAAATCAGTCCCATCGTGTCGAACACGTCGATCTGCCGCAATCCGCGCTGGAAGGCGCTCTTGCCGGTCATGTTCAAGGCAGCGCAATAAGCCTGATCCGCCGCGTTGGGCTGAACACCGGAAATCATGCTGCGGCAGCTTGCGCTGTCGAAAGCTTCCGCGCAATCGCCGGCGGCATACACCCCCGGCACATTGGTCTGCATCGAGGCATCGACCACGACCCCTTGCAGATAACGGATGCCGCTGCCTCTCAGGAATTCGATATTGGGCGTCGTCCCGGCCGAATGCACGACCAGGTCGGCGTGCAATTGCATGCCGTTCGACAAGCGCACCGTCAGCGGCGAACGGTCGCCGATGATGCCCGCCACCCGCGTCGCCGTATGCACCTTGATGCCTTTGTTTTCGCACCAGCGCTGGATCATCTCGCCGGCGCCCTTCCCCATCATGTTGGGAAGCATGCGATCGCGTTTCTCGATCACTGTCAGATCGACTCCGCGTGCAGCCAAGGCTTCCATCACGATGCACCCGACGAATCCTGCACCGATCAGAATCACGCGCGCCCCCGGCGCGGCCAGCTCCATGATGGCGCGCGCATCTTCGAGGGTCCAGCAAGCGTGCACGCCCGGAGAGTCGATGCCGGAAATGAGCGGCATGCGCGGCCTCGCACCGGTCGCAATCAAGAGCTTGTCGAAGTCGACCACGCTACCGTCTTCCATCTTGACGGTGCGGGTACGGCTGCTGACATGGACCGCGCGCCCGGACATCTGGACGATTTGCAGTCGCGTGAAATAGTTCTTGTCGCGGCGCAGATAGGTGCCGGCCTCATTGGCATTCCCGGCCAGGAAGTTCGGGATGGCCATGCGCGAATAAGGCGGGCCGGGTTCGTCGCCAATCAGCACAATGTCGTCGACCGGCGCATTCTTGCGAATGGTTTCGGCTGCAATCACGCCTGCCGGACCGTTACCGATGATGACATGTCTCATGCGCGCGCTCCCGGCCGCGTCGCGCCATCCAACGGGTCAACAAAGCTTGCCGAAGATTCTTGCATTACCCCTCCACATGGACCAGGTTTTACAAAAATCACTATATCGGCGACCCGCCATTGTCAATTGAATAAGATCAAGGGTCGTGTGCCGGCTTTATGTTGTGGCGCAGCTGGAATGAATATCGGTGCTTGATCGCGCGCAACATGCGCTACGCGACATCGCAGGAGGAACTGCCGGAAGCCGGGATTGCCGCTTTAGCCTTGGCAACCGTCGCTTCAGCCGGAAGCCGAATCCCGTTCTTGATGGCTGTCATTTCCGCCAGAATGGAAATGGCAATTTCCGCAGGAGTCTTGCTGCCGATATAGAGCCCGACAGGGCCGTGCAACCGCCGGATCTGCGCCTCGGCAAGGTCGAACAGTTTGAGCCGTTCACGGCGTTTTGCATTGTTCAAGCGTGAACCGATGGCACCGACATAAAAGGCTTCCGAGCGCAACGCCTCCATCAGCGCCAGGTCATCCAGTTTCGGATCGTGCGTCAGCGCGACGACGGCGCTGCGACTGTCGAGCCGCATCGCGATCACGAGGTCATCCGGCATTTCATGCCGCACATCGATGCCCGGCAGGCTCCATCCGTCGCGATACTCTTCACGCGGATCGCACACCGTGACGTGATAGTCCATGCCCGCCGCGATCTGCGCAAGAAAGCGTGACAACTGCCCCGCGCCGATGATCAGCAGCCGCCAGCGCGGGCCGTGGATGGTAGTGAGCGCGCTTTCCGACACCTGCAGGCTCATGCCTGCGCTTGCCGGACCGAGCATGACCTCGCCGCTTGCCAGATCAAGCCTGCGCGCCACCAGTTGATGTTCCGACAGACGCATCAGCAATTCGTCGATGCCGCTGGCGCGGGACAAGGGCTCAATCGCCAGCTGGATCGTGCCGCCGCAGGGCAGGCCGAAGCGATGCGCCTGGTCGGCCGTGATGCCGTAGGTGACAATTTCCGGCAAGCTGCGCGTGATGCCGTCCTTTCGTACGCGATCGATCAGATCGTCTTCCACGCAACCTCCGGAAACGGAACCGACGACACGACCATCGTCGCAAATCGCCAGCATCGCGCCCTCCGGTCGCGGACTGGAACCCCAGGTTTTGATGACGGTCACCAGTTCGCAGCGATGGCCGCGACTGATCCATTCGCTGCATGTCTTCAGGACTTCAAGGTCGAGGCTATCCATGTTCAGATTGCTTGCAGGTGAGTGGTTGGATGGTTCGCTGGCGGCAGCGTCTCCGCGTGCCGATGCGAAGCCAATGCTTTGGCTGCCCGCGAAATCGTGCAGGACACGTCCCGCGCGCCAGCAACCATCACAAGGATACCGGTGCGCGGAACATGCCCTGCCTTTCTGCAATGCTCCGTCAGGCTCGCGCGATGTTTTGCGGCGAGAGCGGCAGCTTGCGCATGCGCAAGCCGGTCGCCGCAAACAGGGCATTGGCCACCGCCGGGGCGATCAGGGCGGTCGCAGGCTCGCCGACGCCGCCCGGCTTTTCCGTGCTCTTGACCAGTATCACGTCGATCTTCGGCGTTTCGTGCATGCGCAGCAGCGGGTAGTTATTGAAGTTCGTCTGCTGCACGCGGCCGTTTTTCAGCGTGATATCGCCGCTCAATGCCGCCGACAAGCCGAACACGATGCTCGACTGGATCTGCGCCTCCACGGTATCGGGATTGACCATGCGGCCGACGTCGGCCGCCACCACCACGCGATGCACCCGGATCGCGTTGTCCTTCACCGAGATTTCCGCTACTTGGGCCATATAAGTGCCATAGCCCTCCATCAACGCGATGCCGTGCGAGTGCCCGGCTGGCAGCGGTTTGCCCCATCCGGCCCTGTCGGCGGCCAGCTTCAGCACATTGACAAAGCGCGGCTGCTTCTCGATCAGCGCCATGCGATAGGCATACGGGTCCTTTCCCGCCGCCGCCGCCAGTTCGTCGATGAAGCTTTCATTGGCGAATGCATTCAGCGCATGGCTGACCGAGCGCCAATAGCCGACGCGCAGACCGGCGTCATGAATCACCATTTCATGTGTCGTGTCGGGAATCTCGTACGGCGCAACCGAGGCTTCGGCCATGAATGGATCCACCGTATCCTTGGGCAGACCGAATGCGCGTTGCGTGATCGACTGCGAGGTGAGCTCGAAAGTCATGGCCACCGGCTTGCCGCTCGCGTCGAGGCCGGCAGTCATGCGGTGCAAAGCCATCGGGCGATAGAAATCATGCGTCATGTCGTCTTCGCGGGTCCACAGCAGTTTGACCGGCTTGCCGACCGCCTTCGAAATCTGTGCCGCCTGCACGGTAAAGTCGACTTCCAGCCGGCGTCCGAATCCGCCGCCGAGGAAGGTCGTGCGCAAGGTGACGTCCTCGGGCTTGAGTCCGAGCTTCGCCGCAACCACGCCATGCGCGCCCTGCTGGAACTGCGTCGGTCCGATCAGCAGGCATTTGCCGTCGCGAACGTCCGCAGTGAAATTCATCGGCTCCAGCGTCGCATGCGCAAGCAGTTGCGATTCATACTCGGCATTGACAAGCTTGACGGCTCCCTTCAGCGCATCCTGCGCATTGCCGTTCCTCTTGATGTCGAGCTTCTTCTCGCTTGCGGCCGCATTGCGGATACCAGCCATCATGGTCGCATTGTCCAGCTTTGCGCCCGGGCCTTCATCCCACTGGACGGTCAAGGCTTCACGCGCCTTCTTTGCACGCCAGTAGCTGTCCGCGACGACGGCAACGCCATCATCGATCTGCACCACGTCGATCACGCCGGGCATGGCGCGCGCTTTTGTTGCATCGAAGCTGACGACTTTGCCGCCGATCACCGGACACTGCTCAAGGGAGGCGTAAACCATTCCCGGCAGCTTGACGTCAATGCCATATTCGGCCTTGCCGCTGACTTTGGCGGGCGTATCCAGCCGGCGCGTGGGCTTGCCGACAATCGTGAAATCCTTCGGGTCTTTCAGCGCCACCTCCTTCGGCAGCGGCAACCGTGACGCCGCCTCGGCGAGCTGACCGTAACTCGCCTTCTTGCCACCCGGGCCGAAGACCATGCCCTTCTCAGCGCGGCATTTCGCCGCATCGACGCCCCATTGATTGGCGGCGGCAGCAATGAGCATGGTCCTTACCTGGGCGCCGCCGATGCGCAACTTTTCCCAGGCGTCGCGCACCGAGGTGGAGCCGCCGGTGATCTGCGCACCGAGCAGCGCATTGACATAGGCCGCGTTGGGCGGCGCGATCTCGACCTTGACCTGCCGGATGTCGACGTTCAATTCCTCTGCGATCAGCATCGGCATCGATGTGTAGACACCCTGCCCCATCTCGGAGCGGGCGGAGATCAGGGTGATCGAATTGTTGTCTGCGATATGTACCCATGCGTTGGGCGCGTAAACGGTGCCGGCGGCTTGCGCTTCGCCGATCTTCGGGAGATACATGCCGAGTACGAGCCCGCCGCCTGCAATGGCGGAGGTTTTGAGGAAATCGCGGCGTGATAGTGTCATGGCGTTCCCTCCTTATGCCTTGCGGCGCAGCTCGGCGGCAGCGGTCTTGATCGCGGCGCGCACACGGTTGTAGGTGCCGCAGCGGCAAAGGTTGCCGCTCATCGCATGGTCGATGTCGGCATCGGACGGGTTCTTGTTGGACGCCAGCAAGGCAGCGGCGCTCATCAACTGGCCCGACTGGCAGTAGCCACATTGCGGCACGTCATGCGCAATCCATGCCTTTTGCAGCGGGTGCGAATTGTCCTTGGACAGCGACTCCACTGTTGCCACCTTCTTGCCCGCGACAGCCGATACCGGCGTTTGGCAGGAGCGTACTGGAGTCCCGTTCACATGGACCGTGCATGCACCGCACAATGCTGCACCGCATCCAAATTTTGTGCCGGTCAGGCCGATTTCATCGCGGATAACCCACAGCAGAGGAGTATCCGGCTCGACGTTGACCGATACCGACTGGCCATTAATGTTGAAACTGATTGTCATTGTGTGTCTCTCCGTTGTTATATTGTTTCAAATTGGTACAGTTTTGATCCGATTCGGGACGGACTAGGCATGTTGCGCAAAAGACATGCCACCTGCATGCCTTCCGACCTGCAGCACGTGCGTTCAGGAAAGGGCAACAAATCGACCCATATTGCGTCGCAACAAAGATGCGCCGCGGCTTGTGGCGGCCTCTGCAACGCGCCAAAACAGGTGATACATTCACCCGAAACCGTCGATCCCGAATCGGCAACATCCAATACAAAGACGATAGCCGCAACCCAAGCGACAGGAGGAGACATGGCGAGAATCACGAATCAAGGGCCGGGCAGCGCGGGCGATTTGCCGCCGCCCTCGTTTGCCGCGGCAAGCGCGAGACTGAGGCCGACTGGCGCGGGCACTCTTGCGGTGGAAGACCAGCAGAGCATGATAGAAAAATCGCGCGCGCGTTCGATGTCCTTCGGACTGCGGGAAAGCGATGCGCCGGACTTCACCTGCATCCCGGACAAGGAATTGTCACGTCTGCTGGAACAGAACCGCACGCTCTGCGACTACGCGTTGCCGGTCATGGACGCACTGTTCGAACAAATAGAAAACACGCACAGCATGGTGATCCTCACCGATGCGGAAGGACATGTGCTGCATGCGCTGGGGGATGATGATTTTCTCGAAAGGGTGGAGAAGATCGCGATACGTCCTGGCGCCATATGGTCGGAACGCAGCAAGGGTACCAACGCGATAGGCACCACCATCGCCGAAAAACTGCCGACGCTGGTGCACGGCAGCGAGCACTACCTCAATGCCAACCATTTTCTGACCTGCTCCGCCGCACCGATCTTCGACGACCAAGGCAATGTCGCCGGCGTCCTTGATGTGACCGGCGATTACCGCAGCTATCACCGGCACACCATGGGACTGGTCCGCATGTCGGCGCAGATGATCGAGAACCAGTTGTTCTCATCCGCCTTTCGCAACGCCATCACGCTGCACTTTCACAGTCGCCGCGAACTGGTCGGCACACTGATAGAGGGCATCGCCTCGTTCACGCCAGGCGGGCGTTTCCTCTCCGCCAATCGCAGCGGCCTGTCCCAGCTCGGACTGCCGCTGGCAGCGCTGCGCTCGCATACCTTGAGTTCACTGTTCAATCTCCCGGTGTCGGCGCTGTTCGATCATTACCGAGCGGCCGCACCCGGCTATCTCGATCTTTGCCTTCCTTCCGGTGCACGCCTTTTCGCGCGTGGCGAACTGCGGCTCGACAGCAAGATGTTCCATCACTCGACCGATCTGACGCCGGAGGCTGGTCCGCCGTTGCCTCTTGCCAAACCGGACAATGAACCCGCCGCTGCAAAACCGTCGCCCCGGCCGTTGAAAATTCCACTCGACGAGTTGAATACCGGCGATGCAAGGCTCGCAAGCGCAATCGGGAAAGTGCGACGCGTAACCGGGCGCGATATTCCCATTCTGCTGACAGGAGAAACCGGAACCGGCAAGGACTTGTTCGCACAGGCGATCCACCACGCCTCACCGCATCGTAACGGTCCGTTCGTTGCGGTCAATTGCGCATCGCTCCCCGAGAGCCTGATCGAATCCGAGTTGTTCGGCTATGAAGACGGTGCCTTCACCGGCGCGCGCAAGAACGGCAGCATCGGAAAGATTCTCCAGTCCGACGGCGGAACGCTGTTCCTCGACGAAATCGGCGACATGCCGCTGAATTTGCAGGCGCGCCTGCTGCGCGTATTGCAAGATCGCGTGGTGACGCCGCTGGGAAGCATACGCTCCATACCGGTGAACATGACGCTCATCTGCGCAAGCAACCGCAACCTGCGCGACATGATCACGCAAGGCCTCTTTCGCGAAGACCTTTACTATCGTCTTAACGGCCTTGTGATCAAGCTGCCAGCGCTCAGGGAGCGCAGTGATTTCGATGCGCTGGTAAAAAAAGTAATCGCCATCGAGGGAAAAGGCGTGGACTACACGGTTTCGCCGGAAGTCATGCTGCTGTTCCGGCGCTATACATGGCCGGGCAACCTGCGCCAACTGACTAACCTGCTGCGCACAGCCATCGCGATGGCCGGAGACGACCGTGAGCTCGGCGTGGAACACCTGTCCGACGATTTTCTCGATGAGGTCGCCGCCGCATCGCCGCCGGAGACCATGTCGACGTCACCGGCAGTCACGCCTTCGGAAAACCTCGACAACCTCCAGCTGTCGACCATCCGCAGGACGCTGGAAGCCAAGCGCGGGAATGTGTCGGCAACCGCACGCGCGCTCGGCATATCGCGCAATACGATCTATCGCAAGTTGAACACGCCCGGCGAATAGAATCTGTTCGTGACGGCGGCGCACAACTGGACGCATCGCAGGCGCAGCCTCCAGCCGTGCCGCAGATCTTCAAGCCAGTTCAGCGCTGCATCGACTCCCAGACTTTCTGCAGCCGCTTGGCCGACACCGGCATCGGTGTGCGCAGTTCCTGCGCAAACAGCGATACCCGCAGCTCTTCCAGTAACCAGCGGAATTCAGTCATCTTCGGATCGGCACCCTTCTGCCTGTCTTTCTGCGCCCTCTGCCAGGGTGCCGCCACCTGCGCCCACTCTGCCATCAAACGCTGGTCGCGCGCCGGGTCGGCGCGCAGCTTTTCCAGACGCACGCCAATGGCCTTCAGGTAGCGCGGGAAATGGGACAGCTGCACATAATCGTTCTCCGCGATGAAGCGCTTGCCGATCAGCGTCTGCAATTGCGACTGCATGTCGGCCGCGCTTTGGGCATGCGCCTTTGCGCCTTGCAGTTTCTTCGGCAGCGTGTAGTACTCGGCCAGGATCTGTGCGGCAAGGCGTGCAATCTCATTGACCAGCAGACCCAACCGCGACTTGCCTTCCTCCTTGCGCTGATTGAATTCTTCGGCATTTTTCGGCAGTGGTTCCTGCAGGCAGGCACGTTCAAGCCCCGCCTGGATGATCTGGTCGCGCAGCTCTTCCTGCGAGCCGAGAGACATGAATTGCATGCCCATCTGCTGCAGACCGGGGATGTTCTTTTCCAGGTATTTGAGCTGCTCTTTCAGTTGCAGCGCAAACAGGCGACGCAGGCCGATACGATGCACGCGGGCAGCTTCCGCCGGATCGTCGAACACCTCCAGGTCGCAGTGCGTGGTCTTGTCCACCAGCGCCGGAAACCCGATCAGGGTTTGCTTGCCTTGCTGGATTTCCAGCAGCTCGGGCAATTCGCCGAAGGACCATGCGGTCAGGTTCTGATGTTCCGTGCCGCTGCCATTGCCCGGCGACGGCGACGCCACAACTTCGCTTGCGCGCGCATGACCGGCCTGCGTCGTCACAGCCGGCGCCACCACCGTTTTTTCGGCGAGGCGCTGGAAGCTTTCTCGCGCCTGCCCGCCGAATTCAGCCTGCAAGCCTGCCAGATTGCGGCCCATCTCCAACTGCCGTCCGTGTTCGTCGACAATCTTGAAATTCATGAAATGATGCGCAGGCAAGGTCTCCAGCTTGAAGTCGGTGGTCTTGACCGCAATGCCGGTCTGCTCGCGCACATCCGCGATCACCGCATCGATCAGACTGCCCTTGCCGAACTCGACCCGCTCGCAAAAACCGGCGGCAAAATCCGGCAGCGGCACGCAATGCCGGCGCAGCTTTTGCGGTAACGACTTCAGCAAGAGGTGCACCTTTTCCTTCAGCATGCCGGGTACCAGCCACTCGCAGCGCTCGGCCGACACTTGGTTAAGCGCATAGAGCGGAATGGTGAGTGTCACACCGTCGCGCGGACTGCCGGGCTCGAAGTGATACGACAGCATCATGTCAACACCCGCCACCGGCATTTTCTTCGGAAACAAATCGGTGGTCACGCCGGCGGCCTCGTGCCGCATCAGGTCGTCGCGGTTCAGGTGCAAGAGTTTCGGATTCTTGACCGTCGCCTGCTTGTACCATTTCTCGAACTCAAAGGCGCTATGCACCTCCTGCGGAATCAGCTTGTCGTAAAACGCCGCGATCAGTTCCTCGTCGACCAGCACGTCGAGGCGACGCGACTTGTGTTCAAGGTTTTCGATCTCGCGCACCAGCTTCTGATTGTGCGCGAGGAAGGGTGCGCGCGTGTCCAGCTCACCGCCGACCAGCGCGTTGCGAATGAAAATCTCGCGCGCCTCGGTCGGGTTGATCACGCCGTAGTTGATGCGACGCTGGCTGTACACCACAAGGCCGTACAGCGTCGCCCGCTCGTAGGCAGAGACTTGCCCGGTGCGTTTTTCCCAGCGCGGATCGCCATAGGATTTCTTCAACAGGTGGCCGCCGACGCGTTCCAGCCATTCCGGCTGAATCTGCGCGATGCAGCGTGCATACAGTCGAGTCGTATCGACCAGTTCCGCCGCCATGATCCAGCGCCCGGCTTTCTTCACCAGATGCGATCCGGGCCAGATGTAGAACTTGATGCCGCGCGCGCCGAGATAGTGCGGCTCCTCCTCCGACTTGTAGCCGACGTTGCCCAGCAATCCGGTCAGCAGCGCGGTGTGCAGCTGCTCGTAGGTGGCCGGCGATTCGTTCATGCGCCAGCCCTGTTCGCGCACCAGCGTCAGCAATTGCGAATGCACATCGCGCCATTCGCGCAAGCGTAGTTGCGAGAGGAAATTGGCGCGACAGTTGTCCATCAACTGCTTGTTCGATTTCTTGTGCTCGACCGCGTCCTCGAACCACTTCCAGATTTTCAGGTAGCTCAGGAACTCGGATTTTTCATCGGCGAATTTCTTGTGCGCGTTGTCGGCCGCATCCTGTGCTTCCATCGGGCGATCGCGCGGATCCTGCACCGATAGCGCGGACGCGATGATCAAGACTTCCGTGAGTGCCGCATTGTCGCGGGCAGCAAGGATCATGCGCCCCACGCGCGGATCGAGCGGCAGTTTCGCGAGCTGCTTGCCGAGCGGCGTGAGCTGGTTGTTGTCATCGACCGCACCCAGCTCCTGCAGCAGCTGGTAGCCGTCCGCGACCGCGCGCCCCATGGGCGGTTCGATGAAGGGAAATGACTCGACATCGGTCAGGCGCAAGGACTTCATGCGCAGGATGACCGCGGCCAGCGAGGAACGCAGGATTTCCGGATCGGTGAATTTCGGCCTTTGCAGGAAATCCTGTTCGTCATACAAACGGATGCAAACGCCCGCAGCAACGCGGCCGCAACGGCCGGCACGCTGATTCGCGGCGGACTGCGCGATCGGCTCGATCTGCAATTGCTCGACCTTGTTGCGATAGCTGTAGCGCTTGACGCGCGCCAGCCCGGCATCGACGACATAGCGGATGCCCGGCACCGTCAGCGAGGTTTCCGCGACGTTGGTGGCGAGAACGATGCGACGCGCGTTCGAAATCTTGAACACCCTCTCCTGCTCCTGCACCGACAGGCGCGCGAACAGAGGCAGTATCTCGACGTGCGGCGGATGATGCTTGCGCAAGGCTTCTGCGGCATCGCGGATTTCGCGCTCGCCGGGTAGAAACACCAGCACGTCGCCGGAGCCGATGCGTGCGAGTTCATCGACTGCGTCGACGACCGCATCCATCAAGTCACGCTGTTCCTTCTGCGCGGAGGGTTTGGTTTCGCTCTTGTCGTTCGGCTCGACCGGGCGGTAGCGCACTTCGACCGGATACAGCCGGCCCGATACCTCGATCACCGGCGCCGGCTTGTCACCTTTGCCGAAATGTCGCGCGAAGCGGTCCGCATCGATGGTCGCCGAGGTGATGATCACCTTCAGGTCCGGGCGCCTCGGCAGCAACTGCTTGAGATAGCCGAGCAGGAAATCGATGTTCAGGCTGCGTTCGTGCGCCTCGTCGATGATGATGGTGTCGTACTGCTTCAGCAAGGGATCCGTTTGCGTCTCCGCCAGCAGGATACCGTCGGTCATCAGCTTGATCGACGCGCCCTTGGACAAGGTATCCGTGAAGCGCACCTTGAAGCCGACATGGACGCCGAGTTGCGAACCAAGCTCCTGCGCGATGCGCTTTGCGGTCGAAGACGCCGCAATGCGACGCGGCTGAGTATGGCCGATCAGGCCCGACGTTCCTCGGCCGAGTTCGAGACAGATCTTCGGCAGTTGTGTGGTCTTGCCGGAACCGGTCTCGCCACAAACGATGATGACCTGGTGAGCGCGCAGGGCGTCCGCGATCTGCGCACGCTTGCCGGAGACCGGCAACTCCTCGGGGAAGGTGATGGGGGGCAGCGGATTACGGACCGCGGGCGCAGCGGGCTTGCCCTGTTGGTGGCGGGGCTTGGCAGGGTTTTTTTGGGCTTGTTCGGATGCAGACATATCGGGGCGAATTATACAGAGCGGGACGGATCGTCGCGGTAACCGGCGCCATGCCCCTTGCGCGACAAACATCATGACGCGCGGGATCAGGTTGCGCAGTCGATCCATGTCGCACTGTATATAATGCGGTTCATGGAAAACCCAATTCAATTCGTTCAATGGCTGCGCTCGGTCGCGCCGTACATTCACGCATTTCGCGGGAAAACCTTCGTGGTCGCCTTTCCCGGGGAATTGGTGGTGTCCGGCGCGCTCCCCGTGCTGGCGCAGGATTTGTCCTTATTGCATGCGCTCGGCATCAAGGTCGTCATCGTGCACGGCTCGCGTCCCCAGGT
The DNA here is from genome assembly GCF_004804275.1 of Herbaspirillum sp. ST 5-3. GTDB lineage: Bacteria > Pseudomonadota > Gammaproteobacteria > Burkholderiales > Burkholderiaceae_D > Noviherbaspirillum. Next base: position 363,414 of record NZ_STGI01000002.1, on the reverse strand, counting down.
CGAGGAACAGCTCGCGCTGCGCAAGCTTACCGCGCGCTACCACAACGGCCTGCGCATCACGGATGCAGCGGCGATGGAGTGCGTAAAGGAAGCAGCCGGCGAATTGCGGCTCGATATCGAAGCGGCATTCAGCCAGGGTTTGCCGAATACCCCCATGGCGCATGCTGCGATTCGTATCATTTCGGGCAATTTCGTCACCGCGCGGCCAATCGGCGTCATCGACGGGGTTGACCTGGAATTCACCGGCGTGGCGCGCAAGATCGCTTATGAGACCATCCATCCGATATTAAGTGCCGGCGGATTGGTGCTGCTGTCGCCGCTCGGTTTCTCGCCCACCGGCGAGGCCTTCAACCTGACCATGGAGGACGTGGCCGTGTCCGCTGCGTCCGCCCTGCGCGCCGACAAGCTGATTTTCATCACCGAAACACCGCTGATGACCGACCAGGAAGGCCGCGACGTGCGCGAATTGACCGCCGCCCAGGCGGACGCCTTGCTGAAAAGCGGAAAATTGCCGGCGGATACTGCCTTCTACCTGCAGCATTGCGCGAAAGCGTCGCGCGCCGGCGTGCCGCGGGTGCATATCGTCCCCTTCGAAATGGACGGTTCAGCGCTGCTGGAAATCTTTACGCACGATGGCGTCGGCACCATGGTCAGCACCGAAAACCTCGAAACCCTGCGCGAGGCGACCATTGAAGACGTCGGCGGCATCCTCAAATTGATTGAACCGCTGGAAGCCGACGGCACCCTGGTCAAGCGCGGCCGCGAGCTGATCGAACGTGAAATCGACTATTTCTCGGTGATTGAACACGACGGCGTGATTTTCGGTTGCGCCGCGCTGTATCCCTTCCCGGCGGAAAAAATGGCCGAAATGGCATGCCTGACGGTCAATCCGGAAGTGCAAAGCCAGGGCGACGGCGAGCGCATCCTGAAACACATGGAAAACCGCGCACGAGCGGCCGGATTTACCCGGATGTTCGTGCTGACGACACGCACTTCGCACTGGTTCCTCAAGCGCGGATTCGTGCATGCGACGGTCGACGATTTGCCGAAGGACCGGCAACACATGTATAACTGGCAACGCAAATCACTGGTACTGATCAAGCAACTTTAACACCGCTGCATTTTCCAACAAGGCAGCCCATTTGAATGAACGAGGAGTGAAAAACATGGCCCGCATGGTCCACTGCATCAAGCTGAACAAGGAAGCCGAAGGACTCGATTTTCCGCCGTATCCGGGTGAACTCGGCAAGCGGATTTACGAAAGCGTATCGAAGGAAGCCTGGGCCGGCTGGCTCAAGCACCAGACGATGCTGGTCAACGAGAACCGTCTGAACCTGGCCGACGCGCGCGCACGAAAATACCTGGCGCAGCAGATGGAAAACCACTTTTTCGGCGCCGGCGCCGATCAGGCAGCCGGTTACGTGCCGCCGAGCGAATAATTCTCTGTCGCCAGAAAAAAAGCCCGCAGACATCGTCGAGCGGGCTTTTTGCTTTGCGGCGAATGCTTCAGAAGTTGAGCTTCTTCACACCTTCCACCGTTCCCAGCAGGCCGACATCCGCGCCGCGTTGTGCAAACAGCCCGACCGTGACCACACCGGGAATGTTGTTGATCTGCGCTTCCAGTTCAGCCGGATTCGCTATCTTCAGCCCAACCAGGTCGATGATCATGCAGGCATTGTCGGTCATCACCGGCTTGCCGTCCTTCATACGCAGGCGCGGTTCGCCGCCGAAGGATTTCAGCTTGCGCGCCACGGCGGCTTGCGCCATGGGAATGACTTCAATCGGCAGCGGGAAGGCGCCAAGCACGTCCACCAGCTTGGAGCCATCGGCAATACAGACAAACTTCCCGGCCACCGATGCCACGATCTTTTCGCGCGTCAATGCTGCGCCGCCGCCCTTGATCATGGCGCCCTGCGGGGTAATTTCATCTGCACCGTCGATGTAGACGGACATCGAGTCCACCTCGTTCAGGTCAAGCACCGGGATGCCATGCGATTTCAGGCGTGCGGCCGTCGCTTCGGACGACGCTACCGCTCCTTTGACGCGGCCTTTGATCTTGCCGAGTTCATCAATGAAGAAATTGGCGGTGGAACCAGTGCCGACGCCGATGATCTCTCCGTCAGGTACGTACTCGATCGCGGCGCGGGCAACAGCTTGTTTCAATTCGTCTTGGGTCATGGTGCATTGCAATGAAAAAGAATGCCGTTATTTTAATCGAGACCCGTGAACAGGAAGACTTTTTCTCTGGCTGAGGCATCGTTGCCGCTCAATCGAGTGGTAGACTTACTCCAAAGAATGTTTGCGTCACAAACTGATACAAAAGCGATATAAAGATGACAACCGTACTTGTGGTCGACGACAGCAAAGTTTCCCGCCTGCTGTCCAGGCAGTACATCCTCCAGAGACACCCCGACTGGAACATTGCGGAAGCAACCAGCGGCGAGGAGGCAATTGAAAAGCTGGAAACAGTCACGCCCGATTTGATCCTGCTGGACCTCAACATGCCTGGCATGGGCGGTTTGGCCGCAGTCGATAAAATCCAGGCCAAGTGCCCCTCCGCCCGCATCACCCTGCTGACCGCCAATGTGCAGGACGCAACTCGCGACAAGGCGCACGCGCTCGGCATCGGTTTTGCCGAAAAACCGATTACCGAAGCCCGTATCGACCAGGTTATCGCTGTTCTGGAAAACCGGTAATGTTCCGCCTCACTGACCTTCAACACGATGCCCTGGTTGAAATTTTCAACCTTGGAGTCGGCCAGGCGGCCGCGGCGATGAGCCGCATCGTGAATGAAGAAGTGAAGATGTCAGTGCCGATGATTGCCTTCCAGAGCCGCTCCGAGGTTGCGAAAACCCTGGGTAGCGATGAAGGCCGCCGTATCTGCGCCATCACGCAGCATTTCGAAGGCGCATTCAAGACCGAAGCCTTCCTGATGTTTCCTGAGGAAAAGAGCCTGGAAATCGTGCGCCTGATGGTCGGGCAAAGCCTTTCGCTCGAAGAACTCAGCGAGATGGAACAGGAAGCGATGAGTGAAATCGGCAACATCATCCTCAATTCCTGCATGGGGACGCTGGCCAATGCGTCCGGCAAGGAGCTGCACGGATCGCTACCAATGTACCATGTCGGCACCAGCGAGGATATTCTCAGCGTGTCGGGCAAGGAATGGGACGGCATCGTGCTCACGCTGAAAATCGATTTCAATATCGAAAAGCACCAGATCCACGGATACGTCGCTTTCCTGCTCGACATGCCTGCGCTGCATGACCTGCAGCTGTACATCAACGCTTATCTCGCAAAACTGTCCGGCTGAGGCCGGGAAAACCATGCAGCTCGGCTTGATACAAGGAGTTCTCAAGGCGGTCCGCACCGGCATCATCGTTTTCGATGCCGAGCAGCGCATCGTCCTGTGGAACAATTGGGTCGAACAGCATTCGCGCCTGCCGGCCGACAGCGTTATCGGGAAAGCCTTTACGGAAGTGTTCCCCGACATGACGGATGGCCGCACGCATGTGGCCATCACCGAGGCCTTGCGCAACAATTTTGCGTCTCTGCTGTCGCAAACACTGAACAAGGCCCCCTTCCCGCTTTATTCCACGCCGGCCGATGCCGCCGCCGGCGCACGCATGCAGCAGGCTGTGCATGTCATGCCGCTGCACGTCGAAACCCTGCCGCGCCATTGCCTGGTGCAGATCACAGATGTCAGCATGGCGGTTTCGCGCGAAAGGAAGTTGCGTGAGCAAGCCGTCGAATTGCAGTCGCAGTCCCTGGTCGACGGATTGACGGGCATTGCCAATCGACGCCGCTTCGACCTGCACTTGGATCATGAATTCAGGAACGCGAAACGCAATGCCTCACCGCTTTCGCTGATCATGATCGACGTCGATTACTTCAAGAACTACAACGACAATTACGGACATCAGCGCGGTGATGAATGCCTGGTACAGATCGCAGCGTCGCTGGGCCGCGTCCTCAACCGCTCCAACGATCTGGTTGCCCGCTATGGCGGTGAAGAGTTTGCAGTAATTCTTCCCAATACCAATGAAGACGGCGCCTTGCAGGTGGCGGAAGCGATGCGCGCGGAAGTGGAATCACTCACGCTGGCGCACGCCTTTTCCGGCGTTGCGGAATACGTGACAGTCAGCCTCGGCGTCAGCACCCTGACGCCGGAACATCTCGCCAAGACCAGCAGCCTCGTCCGCGGAGCCGACCGCGCGCTCTATCAGGCCAAGCGTTCAGGGCGCAATTGCGTGGTCGTACACGCCGATACATCAACCGTTCGCGTCTGACGCCAGCGTTGCCACGGGTTCAGGTGCGCAGACGGCTCGCTGCCCGCGCCAACTCCGTGATCCGCGCCCAATCCCCCGCCTGCATTGCGTCCTTTGGCGTCAGCCATGATCCACCGACGCACGCGACGTTCTTGCATGCAAGGAATTGAGAAGCCGTCTCCTGCGAGATGCCGCCCGTAGGACAGAAGGTCACATCCGGCAGCGGACCGGCGATCGCGTTGAGCATGCCGATGCCCCCGGCGGGCACGGCGGGAAACAGTTTCAATTGACGGAAGCCGGCTTCGCGCGCTGCCATTACCTCGGAGGGAGACATCACGCCGGGCAGCAGCGGCAGCCCGCTTGCTTTCGCCGCGCTGATCAGGCTGGGTGTCAGCCCCGGCGATACGCCGAACACCGCGCCAGCGTCCCTCGCAGCCGCGAATTCATCCGGCTGCGTCAGGGTACCGACGCCGACAATCGCATCGGGCACCTGCTCCGCCATCGCGCGGATGGCCGGTAATCCGTGCACCGTGCGAAGCGTCACTTCCAGTACGCGGATTCCGCCGGCAACCAGCGCGCGCGCCAAGGGGACGGCGTGGTCGATGTTATCGATGGCAATGACCGGAATGACCGGCGAGGCACGCATTATGTCGAGCAGTGTCATGATTTATTTATTCGCATTAATCAGGGAATCTTCATCGGAGAAGGATTGGTCTTCGGGCACCGCAAGCGGGTTGTCCTGCTCTTCTGGCATGTGCAGCGGGGGCGGTAAGCCGAAGGTAGCAGCCCCCTCCTCGGCAGCGCTGACAGATGCGCGGAACATCGCAAACAGTTCGCGCCCCATGCCAACATGGTTGGCGGACAAATCGGCCTCCTCGCTGCTGCGCGCATTCCATTCAGCGTCGGCCACCAAGGCTTGCAGCACGCCGGCATCGGCATCAAGGCGGATCAGATCGCCGTCGCGAACGCGACCGAGCGGTCCACCGCTCAGCACTTCCGGTGAGACGTGGATGGCCGCCGGCACTTTGCCTGAGGCGCCCGACATGCGCCCGTCAGTGACCAGCGCAACATGTCTGCCGGCATCCTGCAAACTGCCCAGCGCCGGCGTCAAGGCGTGCAGCTCCGGCATGCCGTTCGCGCGTGGTCCCTGGTAGCGCACGATGGCGACGAAATCCCGGTCCAGCTTGCCTGCCTTGTAGGCGAGCATGAATTCTTCCTGCGAATTGAACACCAGCGCCGGCGCCTCGACCACGCGATGCTGCGGCTTGACCGCGGACACCTTGATGACCGCGCGTCCGAGATTGCCCGAGAGAAGACGCAGTCCGCCATCTGCCGAAAACGGTTCCGCCGCTGGCCGCAGCACCGCCAGATCGCCGCTTGCCGGCGGCGCAGGCTGCCAGACGACTGACTCGCCTTGCAGGAAAGGCTCGACGCAATGGGCGCGCAATCCCTTGCCCAGGACTGTCGTCACATCCTCATGCAGCAAGCCGGCATCGAGCAATTCACGAATCACGAAACCGGTGCTGCCCGCCGCGTGAAAATGGTTTACATCGGCATCGCCATTTGGATAGATGCGCGCCAGCAGCGGCACGACACCGGACAATTCGTCGAAATCGTTCCAGTCGATTACGATGCCCGCCGCCTTGGCGATCGCGATCAGGTGCAGTGTATGGTTGGTTGAGCCGCCGGTGGCGAGCAGCGCCACGATGGCATTGACGATGGACTTCTCATCCACCACGCGGCCCACGGGAATATAGGTCTTGCCTTGGTCACTGATTTCCGCTGCCCGACGCGTGGCCGCCGCAGTCAGTGCATCGCGCAGGGGCGTATTCGGCGTAATGAAAGCGGCGCCCGGCAGATGCAGACCCATCACTTCCATCAGCATCTGATTGCTGTTGGCGGTGCCGTAAAACGTGCAGGTGCCGGGGCCGTGATAGGACTGCGCTTCCGATTCCAGCAGCTCGTCACGTCCGATCTTGCCTTGCGCGTATAACTGGCGGATTTTGGACTTTTCCGAATTCGCCAGACCGGTCGTCATCGGGCCGCCCGGAACAAACACTGCCGGCAAATGGCCGAAGTGCAGCGCGCCGATCAGCAACCCCGGCACGATCTTGTCGCATATGCCGAGAAAAAGCGCAGCGTCGAAGGTATTGTGCGACAAGGCAATCGCCGTCGCCATTGCGATCGCATCGCGTGAGAACAGGGACAACTCCATGCCTGGCTGCCCCTGTGTGACGCCGTCGCACATGGCAGGCGTGCCACCGGCAAACTGGGCCACAGCGCCGACCGAACGCGCCGCTTCCCTGATCACATCCGGAAAACGCTCGAACGGCTGATGTGCCGACAACATGTCGTTGTATGCCGATACGATTGCGATGGATGGTGCATGCTGCTGCTTGAGTTTCAGCTTGTCGTGGGCAGGAAAGGCGGCAAAAGCATGTGCCAGGTTTGTGCAGGACAAGGCGCTGCGCTGCACGCCCTTCAGCCGAGCAGCCTCGATACGCGCGAGATACGCGGAGCGATAGGGCCGGCTGCGCTGCGCGATGCGCGCGGTGACGGTGTTCAGGACGGGATGAAGGGACATGATCAGCCTTTCGCAATTTTTTTGAAATTTTACTACAGTTTTGCAGAAATGGAACGACCCAGTCTTTGCGAGTATTCCCCCCGCCATCAAAAGCTTATGGCGAGCCGAAGCCCCGAAAATAGAGCAGAAGCGCAAATACTCTTACTGAGCCACCTCAAACAAGCCACAAAACATGTTTAATCTTTTGTAGTGAATTTACCAAAAAATGTTGTATAGTTGAATAAATTGACTTTTTTGGAAACCCTGCTCGACATGCGCGAAATCAACCTTACCGATGCCGCCGCCTTCCATGCGCTTTCCTCGCACTACGCCGAAGCGAAGAACTGGCAGATGCGGACCCTTTTCTCCGGCCAGCCGGACCGCTTTGACCGTTTCTCCACGGAAGCAGCAGGTTTGCTGCTCGACTATTCGAAGAACCGGCTCAACGATACGACCATGCAATTGCTGTTTCAACTCGCGCGCGAACGCGGCCTGGAGCAGAAGAGAGACGCCATGTTCAGCGGCGAGAGAATCAACGTCACCGAGCACCGTTCGGTCCTCCATACTGCTTTGCGCATGCCGCGCAGTGCGACACTGGTCGTGGATGGACAGGATGTACTCCCGGAGGTTCATGCCGTCCTCGATCATATGCAGGCGTTCACGGAGCGCGTACGGTCGGGCGCCTGGCTCGGCGCGACAAGTCGCGCCATCACGGACATCGTCAATGTCGGCATCGGCGGCTCGGACCTTGGTCCGGCCATGACTTGCCGCGCGTTGCGGCCTTTCACGCATCCGCGTCTGACCATGCACTTCGTCTCCAATGTCGACGGCCACGACCTTGACGCGGTGTTGTCGAAGGTCAATCCAGCGACCACGCTATTCATTATCGCCTCGAAAACCTTTACCACAAGGGAGACGATGATGAACGCGCAGTCGGCTCGCGAGTGGTTTCTCAGCCGCCATGTTGCAGCCGATCTGCCGAAACACTTTGTCGCGGTTTCCACCAACGTCGAAGCAGTGCGCGAATTCGGCATTGATCCCGACAACATGTTTCCGTTCTGGGACTGGGTAGGCGGACGCTATTCGATCTGGTCGGCAATCGGCCTGCCGCTTGCGCTGGCGATCGGCTTCGACGCCTTCAGCGAATTCCTCGGCGGCGCCCACGCAATGGACCAGCATTTCCGCACCGCGCCGCTCGAGCGCAACATGCCGGTGATCATGGGCATGATCGGCGTCTGGTATCGCAATTTCTTTGGCACCACATCTTTGTCGATCGCTCCCTATCATCAGGACCTGAACCGGTTTCCCGCCTACCTGCAACAACTTGAGATGGAAAGCAATGGCAAGCGTGTGGCGGTTGACGGCGCAACGCTCTCAGTCCAGACCTGCCCGGTTGTATGGGGCGACGTCGGCACGAATGGCCAGCATGCCTATTTTCAGCTGCTGCATCTCGGCACGGATATCATCCCTGTCGATTTCATCGCCGCGCTGAAACCCATGCACGACCTGTCGGGTCACCATACGGTTCTTCTCGCGAATTGTTTTGCACAATCGGAAGCCTTCATGCGCGGCAAGAACGCCGAGGAAGTACGCGCCGACCTGCGCGCGCAACATCTCGCAGACAAGGAGATCGAAGCGCTTCTGCCTCACAAGATCTTCCCTGGAAACCGCCCGAGCAACACCATTCTGATGGACGAATTGGCGCCAGCAACGCTGGGAGCCTTGATTGCACTCTACGAACACAAGGTGTTCGTGCAAGGTGCGATCTGGGGTATCAATAGTTTCGATCAATGGGGCGTGGAATTGGGCAAGGTGCTGGCGAAAAACATTGAGCCGGAATTGACCGGCACTCCCCGCCCGGACGCGCATGACAGCTCGACGAACGCACTGATTGCGCGAGCCAAAACCGCGTTGTCAGAATAAAGTTCGCGATTGTCGGACAGGCGGTGCGGTTTCCGCGCATCGACAATGGCAACAAGCAGACTACAATGAATAGCTCATTACCGAGCCGGATTTTGTTTACCTAAATCACTTCACATCATGGCCCTTCACGATTTCGATCTGGTCTTGTTCGGCGGCAGCGGCGACCTCGCGATGCGCAAGCTATTGCCTGCGCTCTACAGCCGCAACCGTGTCAACGACCTGCCCTCCACTGCCCGCATCATTTGCGTGGGGCGGCATGAATGGAGCCGCGATGAATTCCTGAACGCGGTCGACGAGAACTCCAAGCCGCATATCGCCAGAGAGGCATTCAACCAGGCGGCATGGGACGCGTTTTGCGCACATATCGATTATGTATCGCTGGACGCGACGGACGGCAAGACGTATGCGGCGCTGACCAAGACGATGCGCAAGGACACTGCCATCACACGCGTGTTCTATCTCGCGACGCCGCCCAGCCTGTTTGCAAAAATCTGCCAGAATCTCGCCGAATGCGGACTCGCCACACCCGAGTCGCGCGTCGTACTGGAAAAACCGCTGGGCCGCGATCTCAGCAGCGCCAAGCAGATCAACGCCGAAGTCGGCCGCTTTTTTTCCGAGTCGCAGATCTTCCGCATCGACCACTATCTCGGCAAGGAAACGGTGCAGAACCTGCTGGCGCTCCGTTTCGGCAATGTGCTGTTCGAACCCTTGTGGCGGCGCGAATGGATCTCCGACGTGCAGATCACTATCGCGGAAGAAATCGGCGTCGGCAATCGCATGGAATATTACGAAACCGCCGGTGCGCTGCGGGACATGCTGCAGAACCATCTGCTGCAACTGCTGTGCATCGTCGCGATGGAGCCGCCCGTATCGGCCACGCCGAATGCCGTGCGCGACGAGAAGCTGAAGGTGTTGCGCTCGCTCAAGCGCTTCACGCCGCACACGCTCGCGCAGAACGTCATTCGCGGCCAGTACCGCTCCGGTCATGTGGAGGGGGTAGCGGTCCCCGGATACCGCAAGGAGCCGCAAGCCAATCCGCATTCGCGCACGGAAACCTTCGTCGCGCTCAAGGCAGAGATCGACACCTGGCGCTGGGCTGGCGTGCCTTTCTTCCTGCGCACCGGCAAGCGCATGGCGGACCAGCTCGCGGAAATCGTGGTGCGCTTCAAGACCATTCCGCATTCGATCTTCGCGCAGCCAAACAGCAGCTTCCAGCCGAACAGCCTGATCATCCGGCTGCAGCCCGACGAAGGCCTGCAGCTCAACCTGATGGCAAAAACTCCGGGCGACGGCATGCGCCTGCGCCCGGTGGAACTGGAACTGGATTTCCGCGAAACCTTCAAGATGCCGCGCATGGAAGCCTACGAACGCCTGTTGCTGGACGTGCTGCGCGGTCAACTCACCCTGTTCATGCGCAGCGACGAACTGGAAGCTGCATGGGAATGGGTGGAACCAATCCTGAATTACTGGGAACAGGAAGGCGACGAACCGCTTCCCTACGCTGCGGGCACTTGGGGGCCGGCCGCTTCCAGCGCGCTGATCAGTCGCGATGGATTGCAATGGCGTGAAGAAGCGCTTCCTGAGCTGTAACGGGCAACTATAATCTGGCTGCCGGAAGACATTCATAGATCGCCCATGCTGCTCGACTCCATCAAGACCCAGATCGACACATTATCCAAATCGGAAAAAAAGGTCGCCATCGCGGTACTCAAGAATCCCGACCTCGCGGTGGCGGGAAACATCACAGCGCTCGCCAAAAGCGCGCAGGTATCCGAACCGACCGTGGTGCGCTTTTGCCGCGCGCTGGGTTACGACGGCTGGCAGGACTTCAAGCTGAAACTGGCGCAAACGCTGGCGCTGGCGGTGCCGCATGCAGACGAACTGCCTCTTCAAAGCGATCTCGCAGCCGACCTCGTCAACAAGATTTGCAGCCGCTCCATCAATGCCCTGCTCGACCTGCGCAACAACCTGCATCCCGCAGCGATCGAAAAGGCGCTCGATATCCTGTCGCGCTCCAGCAAGATCGAATTCTGGGGTCAGGGCACGTCCGGCATCGTGGCGGCAGATGCGCAGCACAAATTCTTCCGCTCCGGCGTGCACACTGTGGCATATGCCGACCCGCATATTCATGCAATCTCTGCGGCGCTCATGAAAAAAGGCGATACCGTTGTCGCCATATCACAACGCGGCAACAGCACCTCGCTACTGCACAGCGTGCAACTGGCGCGGCGAGTCGGAGCGGATGTAATCGCGCTGACGCCGAGCGGCACGCCGCTGGCCGACCTGGCAACGGCGCTAGTGCCAATCGACCTCAGCTTCAACATCGACCCCTACACGCCGATTTCGGCTCGCCTGGCGCATCTGGTGGTGATTGATATTCTCGCAGTCGGCCTGGCGCTCAAGGGCGGCCCGGAATTCCGCAAGAAGATGCAAAATGCGCAAAAGGCGCTGCAAAAACTCGATATGCAGTTCGACTCCTTCCTCAGGCATCCGCCCAAAATCTGAGCTTCCAAGCTGATACAGGTCTAACCGGCCGGCGGTCGATCCGGTTATCATTGAAGATTGTCGCTCCCTCTTCGCCGAATTTTTCATGAACCAGCTCGAACAACTCAAGCAGTACACCACCATCGTCGCCGACACCGGCGATTTCCAGTCGATGAAGGCGTTTGCGCCGCGCGACGCTACGACCAATCCGTCGCTGATCCTCAAGGCCGTGCAAAAGGATGAATACAAGCCGCTGCTGGAAAAAGCGGTGCGCGACCATGCGCGGAAACCGACCGCCGAGGTGATCGACCGTTTGCTGGTAGCGTTCGGCCAGGAGATTTTGAAACTGGTCCCTGGACGGGTATCGACCGAAACCGATGCGCGCCTGTCCTTCGATACGCAAGGCACGATCGACAAGGGCCGCGCACTGATCGCGCTGTATGAAGCAGCCGGGATTTCGCGCGAACGCGTTCTGATCAAGATCGCATCGACCTGGGAGGGCATTCGTGCCGCGCAGGTGCTGGAAAAAGAAGGTATCCGCTGCAACATGACGCTGCTGTTCGCACTGCCGCAAGCGATTGCCTGTGCGGAAGCGAATGTGCAACTCATCTCGCCCTTCGTCGGACGCATTTACGATTGGTACAAGAAGTCCACCGGGCAGGACTACATCGGTGCGGACGACCCGGGCGTGCAATCGGTCAAACGGATCTATCAGTATTATCGCAAGTTCGGCTACAAGACCGAAGTCATGGGCGCCAGTTTCCGCAACACTTCGCAAATCACGGAACTGGCCGGCTGCGACCTGCTGACCATCAGTCCGGAACTTCTGCAAAAACTCGCCGAGAGCGAAGCGCCGGTCACGCGCAGGCTGAGCCTGGAAGATGCGCAGTCGGCCAAACTGCAGAAGCTGAACCTTGACGAGAATGCCTTCCGCTTCATGCTGAACGAAGACGCGATGGGTACAGAGAAGCTGGCCGAAGGGATCCGCCTGTTCTGCGCCGATGCAGTCAAGCTTGAAAAAATGGTGGAAGCGCTACGCTGAAACACGAGGATGGACTGCAAGCCGTGGCGTGCGCCGTGCACGCCACATCAAGCTCCAGCTGTCGAGACAATCCTCAGCGTTTCGTCGCCATCTCTCCCGCGTTCTGCATCACAAGATCCGCCATCGCATGCGAGCGATCGTCGCCGCGTGCACGCAATCCCGCCGCAACTCCAAGCCTGTCCCCCACCGGACGATTCTGGCTCACCTTCCATTTACCTTCGATCCTGGCAATGGGAATTTCAATACCGACGATCGCTTCGACAAGGCGATCAATGAAGTCTCCCGGCGCATCGGAAATCTTCCACGGCAAAGCTTGGGTGCGTTCGTGTTCGTCGGACATTTCTCTCAAGTGATTGAGCAGCCAGTCCGCATCGTCGATCGCGCGTGGAATGCCATGCGCATGCACCACAGCGTAGTTCCAGGTCGGCACCGCCTTGCCGTCGGTATGCTTGCTTGGATACCACGATGGCGTGATGTAGGACTCCGGCCCCTGAAAGACTGCGACGGCATGCAAAGTGTCCGCCAGCTGCTGCCAAACCGGATTGGCACGCGCGACATGTCCGCGCAAGGTTCCGAGTTCGCCATCCGGACTGCACACGAGAAGCGGTATGTGGTTCACGACGAGCCCGGATGCGGACGGCACCACGAGCGTGGCGAGCGGATGCGACTTCATCAGGCCGTGCAACACGTCCAATCGGGTTTCTTCGAATTGCCGTTGAAGGTACATGTGGTCCTCATTAAAAAGCAGATCAAGCGGCGACACTCATGCAGGCTCGACCAGGACGTCGGCCCTGATCGAATTCGCAATGTAGCACTGCGCATGCGAGGCATGATGAATCGCGTCGAGTTCCTCCTGCGTGGGTTCGCGCTCGCCGCCGAACGCGATTTCCGGGCGCAGTGTAATGCGTGTCATGGCGACTTTTCCTTCGCCGTTCTTTTCCATCACACCCAGGGCCTTGTCTTCATAACTGTCCACCACAAAACCCCGTGCTGCCGCAATCGACAGGAAGAACAACATGTGACAACTGGAAGTTGCGGCGACCAGCGCCTCCTCCGGGTCGACGTTGGCAGCGATCGACATCGGCACGGGCACGACGTAGGGCGACGAGGAGGCAGGCACGACAGCGCCGCCATCAAAATGCCATTCATGCCCGTGACTGTAGCGATTGTCGACAAACTGCTGATCCAGGCGCTTCCAGGAAACTTTTGCTTCGTAAGTATGCATATCGATCCCCGATGAAATTGCTTATGCGGCGCGCTTGATAATCCATCCATTCGGCACCGGCTCGAACCCGATCTTCGGGTAGTACTGCATGGCCTCCGGCGCTGCAAGCAGGAGCAGCATGGACTTTTCGCCGATCGCATGACGCACCTGCTCAACCAGCGCCGCACCTATCCCGCGCCTCTGGTGCGATTGGTCGACGGCAAGGTCGGACAGGTAACAACAATAGCTGAAATCGGTCAATGCGCGAGCAACGCCGATCAATTGCTCGCCATCCCAGGCGGTGATCAGCAGGTTCGCATGTGCAAGCATGGCCGTCATCCGGGCAAGATCGTCAACCGGCCGGCGAATCCCGGAACGGCGAAATATCTCAGCCAGCTGTTCCGGCGAAATGCGTGCGTTAGTGCGATATGAAATGGATGCCATGTCTTTCCTTTTCCTGTCCGATTTGCCGCAGCATATCTCCCGCTTTGGCTTTCTTAAATAGCCAATAAATGCTATTTTTAAAATACCAATTTCAGAAACAGCATGACCATGCATCTCGCCCAATCGCTCGCCAGTCTGCAGCTCGATCCAACAGCATCCGTGCCGATGTTTCGCCAGCTGTATGAGGCGATCAAGCAAACCATTCTGGCCGGAACAATCGGCCCCGGCATGCAATTGCCACCGACGCGCGAACTCGCATCGCAATTGCGCGTGTCGCGCCAGACAGTGCTGAACGCTTATGCACAACTGATGGCGGAGGGGTACCTGTCGGGCACGGTCGGGCGAGGAACCTTCGTCAGCGCCAGCCTTCCCATCGCGCACAAGTCCCGGCTGCATGGCGCAGCCGCCAAGCTTCAATTGCTCCGACCGCTCTCCGCACGCGGACAATGTTTCGTCGGACCTCAAGCGGTGCTCAACTACCACTCAGGCATGCCCAAAGCCTTCCGCATCGGCATGCCGGGACTGGACGTGTTTCCATTTGATGTCTGGGCCCGGCTGGAGGCGCGACGCTGGCGTCATACGCCGCATGAACTGGGATACGGAGACGCGGCCGGCTTTCATCCTTTGCGCGAAGGACTGGCCGCGTACCTGGGCGCGGCACGCGGTGTCCATTGCGCGCCGGAGCAGATCATCATCACGTCCGGCTCGCAGCAGGCATTGTTCCTGATTGCCAGCCTGCTGCTGTCGCCCGGCGATGCCGCGTGGGTGGAGGAGCCGGGTTATCGCGGAATCAATGCATCGCTGCGGGCCGCACAAGCGCACGTGTGCCATATCCCGGTCGACGATGAAGGGCTTTCCGTGGCCTACGGTGCAGCCATGCATCCTGATGCAAAGCTAACCTATGTCACACCCTCGCACCAGCTTCCGCTCGGCGTGACAATGAGCCTGCAGCGCCGGCTTGAATTGCTGGCATGGGCAGCGGAGAGAAGAATGTGGGTGGTGGAAGACGACTACGACAGCGAATACCGTTACACGGGTCCGCCGATCGCCTCGCTGCAAAGCCTGGACAAGGCCGGATGCGTCATCTACGTCGGCACGCTGTCGAAAGTGCTGTTTCCGGGCCTGCGCCTTGGTTATATCGTGGCTCCGCCGGCACTCGCAGAGGCATTCGCACAAGGCAAGGCCATCCTCGACCGGCATACCGCGATCGGGCCGCAGATGGTACTTGCCGACTTTATTGCCGAAGGCCACTTCAGCCGCCACATCAAGCGCACCAGGGAAGTTTATGCCGAACGGCGCGCCACCTTGCTCGACGCCATTGCCGCACACATGCCGGACGAGTTTCACATCGGCCCCGCCGATGCCGGCCTGCATCTCCCGGTCCGGTTCCGTTGCAAGCGCAATGACCAGATGCTGGCGCGGACGGCCCTTCAGCATGGCATCGAACTGCGCGCGTTATCGCAGTTTTATAACGCCGATGAGGAGGCAGACGGACTGGGGAGTCGCGTCTCGGGCCTGTTGCTCGGTTTTGCGTCCATTCCAGAGGCAGAGATCAAGCGCGGCGTGGCCACCTTGCGCGAGCTTCTGGAGAAGTAGCTTTCAATTGAAAGCGCAGATGCAGGGCTTGCTTTACATCTTTTCAGTTTCACCGGACTTCGGCTGCCATTTCATCAGGCGCCGTTCAATGACACCCACCACGCCATCCAACACCAGCGCAAATGCGGTCAGCACCAGAATCCCCGCAAAGACGGTATTGATATCGAACGTGCCTTCCGCCTGCAGGATCAGATAGCCTGCTCCACGCGCGGAGCCGAGGTACTCGCCGACAATTGCGCCGACGAAGGCCAGTCCCACCGAGGTATGCAGGCTGGAGAATACCCAGGACATCGCGGATGGCAGGTACACGTGACGCAGCAGTTGCCGCCGGCTGGCGCCCAGCATGCGCGCATTGGCAAGCACGACCGGGCTTACTTCCTTCACGCCCTGATAGACGTTGAAAAACACGATGAAGAACACCAGCGTGACGGACAATGCCACTTTCGACCAGATGCCGAGACCGAACCACATCGAGAAAATCGGCGCAAGAATCACGCGCGGCATTGAATTGGCTGCCTTGATATAGGGATCGAGAATCGCGGATGCGACCGGCGACAAAGCCAGCCACAGCCCGAAACCGAGTCCAAGCGCCGTGCCGATGCCAAACGCGAGCAGGGTTTCGGCCAGGGTCACCAGCAGATGCGAATAAATCTCGGCAGGAAAACTCAGGGTGAACCAGGTCGCATCACCGATTCCCACGTCGAGGCTGCCACTGCCGACGGTAAACCACTCCCAGACCCGGGCCAGTACCTTGAGCGGTTCGCCGAAGAAGAATGCTGCCTGCGGATCGCGCGTGGCGACATGCCAGATGGCGAAGAAGGCAACCAGGACGAATGCCTGCCAGACGCGAAGATTTTTATGATTTGGTTTGAGAATGCGCCACATGATCATGCTTTGAAGTCGGACAAGGCCATCTTCTTCCGGCGAGAAGTTTCTGAATCGGTCAAGCACGCACCTTCTGCTGCTGATATCCCTTCAGCACTTCTTCGCGCAATACATCCCAGATTCGCGCATGCAATTCAACAAAGCGCGGATGCGTGCGAATTTCGGCGACGTCGCGCGGACGCGGCAGATCGATCCTGAATTCTCCGATGGGATGCGTGCGCGGCCCGGCGGACAGGACGACGACGCGATCCGACATGGCGATTGCCTCGTCCAGGTCGTGGGTAATGAACAGCACTGCCTTTTTCTTCGCGCTCCACAATTCGAGCACTTCGTTTTCCATCAACTGGCGCGTCTGGATGTCGAGCGCGGAAAACGGTTCGTCCATCAGGATGATGTCGGGATCGAGAATCAGTGTTTGCGCCAGGGCGACGCGCTTGCGCATGCCGCCCGACAGTTGATGCGGGTAGCGGTCTCCAAAGCCCTGCAAGCCGACCCGCGTCAGCCACTCCTCACCGAGCCCGAGCGCCTGTGCTTCATCCATGCCACGAAATTGCAGGCCGGCGATCACGTTCTGCAGGGCGCTGCGCCACGGCATCAGTGCATCCGCCTGGAACATGTATCCCGCACGGCGGTTAATTCCGTCCAGCGTTTCGCCAAACACCTTGACGCTGCCCGACGAAGCCTGAAGAAGTCCTGCGCCCAGATTCAGCAAGGTGGACTTGCCGCAACCGGTGGGACCGACAATCGACACGAACTCGCCCGGCGCGACATGGACGGTCGTGTCGGCGACTGCCGTGTAACGCTGCGAGCGGTCGTCCCTGGAAATGAAAGTGCAGGTAATGTTATCGAGCGAAAGCGCAGGAATCATCGTTTGTCGTCCCCGGACGAAGGGTTCCGCGTTGCTGCAGAACCGGACCTTATTTGTATTTCGCGTTTGCCTTCTTCGCGAATTCGTTGGTGTAGGTCTTCGACAAATCGATGTTCTTGTCGGCGAGTTGAGGCTCAAATGCCTGCAGGGTCTTCAGCGCGGTCTTCGGTCCGGCTTCCGGAATAATGCCGTCCGGCGAAATCGCCTCGCGCACTTTCAGGAATGCTTCGATGTACAGCCCGCGGTCACCCAGCAGGTAACTTTCCGGCACGACCTTGATGATGTCCGACGGCCCCGCTTTCTGCAGCCATTTCAAGGCACGAACCATGGCATTCGCCAGTGCCTGCGCGGTGTTCGGATTCTTTTTCAGAAAGGCATCCGTGGTGTACAGCGTGGCGGCCGGCATCGGGCCTCCGAACACCGCATTGGTGTCCTTGAGCGTACGGGTATCGGCCACTACCTTGATTTCATTCTTTTGCTGCAGCATCGTGATGACCGGGTCAAGGTTCGCAATCGCGTCGATCTGTCCCGAACGCAGCGCCGACAACGCGCCTGCAGAAGTGCCGACGCCGATGAAGGATACGTCGGTCGGCTTCAGTCCGCCTTTCGCCAGTACGAAATTGGCCATCATGTTGGTCGATGAACCCGGTGCGGTGACGCCAATCTTCTTGCCTTTCAGATCCGCGATCGCTTTGTAGTTCGGCATGGTCTTGTTCGATACCGCCAGCACGATTTGCGGTGCGCGCCCCTGCAACACGAAAGCCGTGATCGGCTGCCCCTTGGCCTGCATGTTGATGGTGTGCTCATACGCACCCGACACGACGTCCGCACTGCCGCCGACCAAGGCCTGGAGCGCCTTCGCGCCACCGGCGAAATCGCTGATCTCGACTTGCAGCCCTTCCTCCTTGAAGTACCCGAGCTGCTCGGCGATCGTCAGGGGAAGATAGTAGAACAGGTTTTTGCCGCCGACTGCGATGGAGACCTTGGGCTTCTCCGGCGTCTGCGCAAACAGCTTGCTGTTGAAAGTGAAGTAGCCGAGCAGGAAAAGCGCAAGCGCAATGGCGAACTGCTTCCAGAATTTCTTGTTCATGCTGTCCCCTATATGACGTGATCGTGTCTTAACTGCGCGATGTGCTGATCATCATACCCCAGCCCGCGCAAGACTTCAGCGGTGTGCTCACCGAGCGCCGGTCCCAGCCATTTGGTCTCGCCGGGCGTCTCCGACAGCTTGGGCGTGATCGCCGGCAGCTTGATCGGCGTGCCGTCGGGGAAGGCATGTTGCTCGAACATGCGGCGGGCGAGAAACTGCGGATCAGTCAGCATGTCGCGCACCGAATAGATCTTCCCGACCGGTACGTCTGCGGCCTTCAGGATAGCCAGCGCACTGTCGATCGTCTGCGTGTCGCACCATGCCTGGATCGCGCCATCGATTTCCTCGGTGCGCGGCACCCGTCCATCATTGCGCGCCAGCTGCGGATCGTTCGCCAGGTCGTCGCGCCCCATGGCCAGCATCAGGCGCTTGAAGATTGCGTCACCATTGCCGGAAATGACAATGTTCTCGCCATCGCTGGTGGTATAGGTATTCGAGGGCACAATGCCGGGCAGCGCGCCGCCGGTACGCTCCCGCACGACGCCGGCGAAATCATATTCAGGCACCAGTGACTCCATCATGTTGAACACCGCTTCATACAAGGCCACGTCGACCATCTGTCCCTGCCCTGCGACGGAATCCTCGCCTGTCTTGCCGTTCCAGCGGCCACCGGTCACGTCACGGTGACGCAATGCCATCATCGCGCCGATCACGCCATGCAAGGCCGCCAGCGAATCGCCAATCGAAATGCCGATCCGCACCGGTGGTCGGTCCGGGTGTCCGGAAACATAGCGCATGCCGCCCATCGACTCCCCGATTGCGCCGAAACCCGGCAGATCCTTCATCGGTCCGGTCTGGCCATAACCCGAAAGCCGAACCATGATCGTAGCCGGGTTGATCTTCTTCAGGTCTTCGTAACCGACACCCCATTTCTCAAGAACGCCGGGCCGGTAGTTTTCGATGATGATGTCCGCGTCCAGCGCAAGACGCCTGGCGATTTCCTGGCCGCGCGCCTCCTTCATGTTCAGCGTGACGCTTTTCTTGTTACGTGATTGCACCGACCACCAGAGTGAGGTTCCGTCCTTCAGCACGCGCCACTGCCGGATCGGATCGCCACCATCAGGCGACTCGATCTTGATCACTTCTGCGCCGAACTCGGCCAGCATGCGCGAACAGAACGGTCCGGCGATCAGCGTCCCGAGTTCCAGAACCTTGATGCCCGCCAAGGGGCCGGAGGAGGCTTTATTTGTCATATCCCTGTTTGTAAAGACGATAACTCTTTCAATTCCCATGCGATATTTTGCCGCGCCTGTGCTTCGAAACGCGCCGCCATCGATGGCGTGAAAAACAGCGCCGGACGCGCGAGGAAACGCTGCAATATGTCGACGCGTGCTGATCGGTACGCTTGCGGCGGAACCCAGTCATACTCGGCCCGGATTGCCTGGCTGTACCGGTGATAGATCTCGGGAGAGCTGCCAAGAATGGACAGGTCTATGTCGAGGAACAAGGGCAGATCGGCAATCTGAGCCGACGGCACCTCATGTCTTTGTGTCGCGAGGATGCACTGTTCGACGGGCGGGATCAAATCCGTGTCGATACGCATGGCATGCATGGCGTGATGCGCCCAACTGGCGCTGCGCTGCTCATTGTCCATTGCACGCGTATCGTAGATCAGGTCATGAAACCAGATCGCCAGCTCGACGACTTCCGGACGAGCCATATGCGCGCGTTCAGCGTCGGCATGACGCAGCAATGCCATGATGTGGGAAAGATTGTGATAGGCGCGATGGGGTTCTGCGTAGTGCTTGACCAGCACCTCCCATGCGGAGTCGGCAGCCGCACGGTCCGATGCGA
This sequence comes from Herbaspirillum sp. ST 5-3, assembly GCF_004804275.1. Lineage (GTDB taxonomy): Bacteria > Pseudomonadota > Gammaproteobacteria > Burkholderiales > Burkholderiaceae_D > Noviherbaspirillum. The sequence goes on along the minus strand of NZ_STGI01000002.1, from coordinate 343,196 downwards.
GATGCGTCATCAGCGCCTGCCATCGCGCGCGCAACCAGCTCTGATTTTCCGCGGTATGGATAAACATCGCTGTCCGCTCTCGCCGGAGGATTCCGGCTCAGGTTGAGCGACGGTCCAGCATCGCTCGCGCAATCGTTCCGGCGTCGACGTATTCGAGTTCTCCGCCGACCGGCACGCCGCGTGCCAGGCGACTGACCTTCAGGCCGCGCGCCTTGAGCGTCTCGCTGATGTAGTGAGCGGTGGCCTCGCCTTCATTGGTGAAATTGGTCGCCAGCACCACTTCACTGACTACGCCGTCCGTCGCGCGCGCAATCAGTTTTTCAAGGTGAATATCCCTCGGCCCGATTCCGTCCAGTGGCGACAAATGGCCCATCAGCACGAAATACAGTCCCTTGTACGTCATCGTCTGCTCGATCATCAATTGATCAGCCGGCGTCTCGACCACGCATAACAGGCTGGCATCGCGCGACGCGTCGAGACAGGTTTCGCAAATCTCGTTTTCCGTGAAGGTATTGCACTTCGCGCAGTGATGGATGCGCTCGGCCGCCTGCGTCAGCGCACGGCCGAGCGTCGCCGCACCCTCGCGATCATGCTGCATCAGGTGGTAAGCCATGCGCTGCGCCGACTTCGGCCCGACACCGGGCAAGCGGCGCAAGGCTTCTGTGAGGAATTCAAGACTGGATGGAGTTTTCACCAATTTCTTCTCTGTCACCGGCTTCAAGCCACACGGACGCGACCAGGGCCGCTGCCCGTGCTGCGGACGTCAACAATCCACGCCAATCAGAACGGCAGCTTGAAGCCCGGCGGCAGCGGCAAGCCGGCGGTCATGCCTGACATCTTTTCCTGCGTCGTCGCTTCCGCCTTGCGGACTGCATCGTTGAATGCCGCGGCAACCAGATCCTCCAGCATGTCCTTGTCGTCGCCCAACAGCGACGGGTCGATGGACACACGCTTGACGTCGTTCTTGCAGGTCATCACGACCTTGACCAGGCCTGCACCGGACTGTCCTTCGACTTCGATCCCGGCGAGCTGGTCCTGCATCTTCTTCATGTTGTCCTGCATGGCCTGGGCTTGCTTCATCAGCCCGGCGAGTTGGCCCTTCATCATGGTGATACTCCTGATCGTTGATTAAATTGGTTTGACTGATCCCGGCACGATAGTCGCACCGAATTCGCGCATCAAAGTCTGCACGAAGGGATCGCTCTGCAGGCTTTCTTCCGCCTGACGCTGGCGCGCCTCGCGTTCCGCTGTCGCATGGGCGTTGGCGGTCTGCTCCACCGCGCCGATCTCGGTTGTGACCCGGGTCGGTTTTCCGAAGTGTTCCGACAATGCCGTCGCCAGTTTGTCGACGCTGCCGGCCGAGCACAAGGTTTCGAGGGGGATGCGCAGATGCACTTGCACACCGCCGCCATTGTCTTCACATCCCAGCAACTCGCTCTGTTGCGCGAGTTGCTGCGCCACGCCGCGCAATGGCAAGGCCGCCGCCAGCGCCGGCCAGTTGCCATCCCAGTTCAAGGATGGCATCGGCTTCGCGGGGGCTGGTTTTACACGCGCGATCACTGCGCTTGCTTCCTGCCGCACCTCGGGCGGTGCCTCCTCTACCGCAACCGCGTCATCGGATTGTCCTGCGCCACACGATTGCGGTTCAGTTTTTTTTTGAGCCACTGCCTCGGCAGCATCGTCTGAAGGACGCTGATTTGCCTGAGGACGCTCGTCTTCCCATGGTGGAATGGAGGCCGGCCCCGGCCTCGCGGTCGAGGTGACCGCAGCCTGCGGCTTGCCGCCATTGCGGGCAGCTTCCAGTGCGGCGCGTGCGGGGCTCATGCCGCCTGCGGCACGTGCTGCAGGCGCCGGTGCTGCCGCTGGCTGCGGTGAAGCACTCGCTCTCGCAGGCATCGGCGCCGGCGCAGAAACCGCAGGCGTCGCTGCCGCCGGCCTTGCTTCAGCACCACCCACACCAGGACGGAAGGCGAGCATGCGCAACAAGGTCATCGAGAAGCCGGCATACTCGTCCGGCGCGAGACTCAACTCGTTTCGTCCATGCACCGCAATCTGGTAAAACAATTGCACCTCTTCCGCATCGAATAATTGCGCCAGGCGAAGAATATCTTCCCTTTCCGGCACATCATCGGGCAGCGCTGCGGGCACGGTTTGCGCCAGCGCAATCCGGTGCAACAAGGTCCCCAAATCCTGCAGCGCAGCGCTGTACGACAAGCTGCGCGTCGCCATTTCATCGGCGACGGCCAGCAGGCCTGCGCCATCCTTCGCTGCCAGGGCATCCAGCACGCGAATCAGATAAGACTGGTCAAGCGCGCCAAGCATTCCCTGCACGGCTTCCAAGGTCACCTTGCCTGCAGCGTATGCAATTGCCTGGTCGGTCAGCGACAAGGCATCGCGCATCGAGCCATGCGCCCCCTGGGCAAGCAAACGCAATGCCGGCGGTTCGAAATCGATACCTTCCTGGCCGAGAATATTGTCCAGATGCCCGACGATGTGACCGGGCGGCATCTGTTTCAGGTTGAACTGGAGGCAGCGCGACAGCACGGTAACCGGAATCTTCTGCGGATCCGTTGTTGCCAGAATGAACTTCACATGCTCGGGAGGCTCTTCCAGCGTTTTCAGCATGGAATTGAACGCATGGTTGGTGAGCATATGAACTTCGTCGATCATGTAGACCTTGAAACGCGCGTTGGACGGCGCGTAAACCGCCTGCTCCAGCAATTGCGCCATCTCGTCGACGCCGCGGTTAGACGCCGCGTCCATTTCGATGTAATCGACAAAGCGCCCGGCATCGATGGCCGTGCACGCTTCACATGTTCCGCAGGGCTTGGCGGTAATGCCGGTTTCACAATTCAGCGACTTCGCGAGAATGCGCGACAAGGTCGTCTTGCCCACGCCGCGCGTGCCGGTAAAAAGATAGGCATGATGCAAGCGCTGCTGGTCCAATGCGTGCGTCAGCGCCCGCACGACGTGCTCCTGCCCGACGAGCGTCTCGAAGCTCTTGGGGCGATACTTGCGGGCGAGAACTTGATAGGACATGGTGGCGATGGCAATTGGCGATACGCCGCATTTTACCTGACATGCTGCAAGTTATAGACGGCACTTGCTCACATCGATGCCAGAAAAAGAATACCGATTATGCAAGGGTAAACATGCATGTTGCAGCATTCGGCATGGCGCCGAAAACGCATACCAGGCAACAGACGGGAAGTTCAATGAGGATAAGACAGGAAAGGGGCGAGCCTTGTCTGCGGCACTTGCGGGAAATGGCTTTGGCTGCTTCGTTCCCGACCTGACCAGGTTGGCCATGCCACAATGCGCAGGGGCCCGCCTGACGCTATTTTAACAGCAAAGCGCCCGGCACGCCCGGGCATTTCCTGTGTACAGCCGATTGCAGCCGATCAGATCCCCAACTCTTGCCAGATGCGATCGACTTTCGCCTTGACCTCATCGGTCATGGCAATCGCCCTTCCCCACTCACGCTGGGTTTCCCCCGGCCACTTGTTGGTCGCATCGATTCCCATCTTGCCACCCAACCCGCTCACCGGTGACGCAAAGTCGAGATAATCAATGGGCGTGTTCTCCACCAAGGTCGTATCCCGCGCCGGATCGACGCGCGTCGTGATCGCCCAGATCACTTCCTTCCAGTCCCGGACATTGACGTCCTCATCCACCACGACGATGAACTTGGTATACATGAATTGACGCAGGAAACTCCAGACTCCGAACATCACGCGTTTGGCGTGGCCCGGATAGGACTTCTTCATCTGCACCAGCGCCATGCGGTAACTGCAGCCCTCGGGCGGCAAATAGAAATCGGTGATTTCGGCAAACTGCTTCTGCAGCAAGGGAACGAACACCTCATTCAGCGCCACGCCCAGGATCGCCGGCTCATCCGGCGGCTTCCCCGTATAAGTGGAGTGATAAATCGGATCGCGCCGCATCGTGATGCGATCGATCGTAAATACAGGAAACCAATCCTGCTCATTGTAATAACCCGTGTGGTCGCCGTACGGGCCTTCCAGCGCATGCTCATAACCGCTCGGATGAGACGGGTCAGGATTGATATGCCCCTCCAGCACAATCTCCGCAGAGGCCGGGACGCGCAGTTCGCTGCCGATCGTCTTCACGAGGTCGGTCCGGCTGCCGCGCAGCAGGCCGGCAAACTGGTATTCGGACAGGCTGTCCGGTACCGGGGTCACCGCACCCAGGATTGTTGCCGGATCGGCCCCGAGGGCGACCGCTATCGGATATGGATTGCCGCGATTGACGATGCAATGCTCTCGAAAGTCGAGTGCGCCACCTCGGTGCGCCAGCCAGCGCATGATCACCTTGTTGCGACCGATGACCTGCTGGCGGTAGATACCGAGGTTCTGCCGTTTCTTGTGCGGCCCCTTGGTCACCACCAGTCCCCAGGTGATCAAGGGAGCCACGTCGCCCGGCCAGCAGTGCTGGATCGGCAGTCTCGCCAGATCGACATCATTCCCCTCCCACACAACTTCCTGGCATGGCGCCGACCGATGTTCTTTCGGCGCCATGTCCCACAAGGCTTTCACCATCGAGCCCAAGCCCACGATGTCCTTGAATCCCTTCGGCGGCTCCGGCTCCTTCAGCGATGCCAGCACATGACCGATGCGGCGCAGTTCGCTCACATCCTCTGCGCCCATGCCCAACGCGACGCGACGCGGAGTACCAAACAAATTGCCCAGCACCGGGATCGTGTGCCCGCTCGGCTTATCGAAAAGAAGCGCCGGACCGCCCGCGCGCAGGGTCCGATCGCATATCTCCGTCATCTCAAGATACGGAGAAACCGGCGTCGAGATGTGCTTTAGTTCGCCCAATTGTTGCAATTGGGAAATAAAATCGCGCAAATCAGAATATTTCATGATTTTTCACAAGGTTGAAGAGCTGCTTCTATTTTTTAATTGCAAGCCCAAGTAGTTGATTTTATTGATTTTCTGTTGCGGTGCAGCGATAAATCTAGATTCAAAAGTTATAAAGAATCGAGTTGATAGTATTGACTTGATATAAACAGCCCCCTAGAATTTGCCCAACTCGATGAGGAAGCCCGCCTGGGGAGTGAAGGCGAGGCAGCAAGAATCTTCATCATTCACGGGATCGGGGCCCACATAACATTTTAAGGAGTGTTTCCAAAAGGCGTCTGCCTTCTCCCCGAACAAGTTGTTTGCCGCTGATCCGGCGCCATCGCGCAGCCGCCAGCCTAGAGCAAACAATTCCGACGTCTGCAAGCTGCGCCGCGCGCGGCAGCGGACGATGACCGATTCTCGGCAAGCACAAGGGTCTACAAGGCTTTGTAGTGGGTTCTTCGCATGCCGCGACGATTAGGAGGTTCAATGTTAAATCGATTTATCCGGGCGACGTTCGACGTTACCCGTAAAACTGCAAGCCAGTCGGCCGCATGGGCGGTATTTGCCCGCGATACCGTCAGCGGCTTCATTACAACCGCACACCACACCGTACTCGTCCTCGGGATCATCGCCATCGCCGCGCTTGGCATCATGTTCGTCAAGCCGGAAATCGCCGATCAACTCAAGGAACTGTCCCCGTTCGCTGAAGCAAGCGCAGACGAAGTGACGGATGAAGAAACGCCTCCGACCGCGACGGCCCTTGACATGCCGGCCCAGTCCATCACCAAGGCCGCGGTCGCCGGCAATGCGCAGGCATCGGTTGCGACCGAGGACACGGTAGGCAACACCCGCCAGCAACAGTGGGTGACCAGCTGGCTTTCCAAACGCTATCGGGTCGCGTCCGACGCCACCAACATGCTGGTATCCGCCGCCTACATGACAGCCAAGGAAATCAAGCTCGATCCGCTCCTGATCCTGTCCGTCATGGCGATCGAATCCGGATTCAACCCGTTCGCGGAAAGCCCGGTCGGAGCGCAAGGCCTGATGCAGGTCATGTCCAAGGTCCACCACGACAAGTTCGAGGACTTGGGAGGCGTGAAGGCGGCGCTGAATCCGGTCGCGAACATCCGGGTTGGCTCGCTGATTCTGAAGGATTACGTCACCCGCGGCGGCTCTGTCGAGGCGGGACTGAAACTGTATGTCGGAGCCGGCGCATCCGACTCCGATTCCGGCTATGGCGCCAAGGTGCTGGCAGAATACCGGCGACTGAAGGAAGTCGCGATGGGTAAGAAGGTTCCGGTTTTCTCGACCTCGGCGAGCTCCGGTACGCTCAAGCCCCGTCAGGAGCGCAAGGCTGAGTCGGACGGAGAATCCGCGACGCTCGAAGGGAAGACTGAACCCTTGGCAAAGGCGGATCAGTTCGCCGCGCTGTAAGCTTGCGACAGTCGCAAAAAAGGAGCCTTCGAGGCTCCTTTTTTATTTCCTGCAAAGACGTCCCTGCGTCGCTCAGGATCGTTGGGCGAAAAAACTCGTCAAGCGGCCGACTGCTTCACGCAGATTGTCCATGGATGTCGCATAGGACAAACGAATATACTGACGCGCCGTGTAAGGTCCGAAATCGAGTCCAGGCACCAGCACCACTCCCGCCTTGTTCAACATCTCGATCGTCAGTCGGTCCGCATCATCTGACAGCGAGGAACAATCCGCGTACACATAGAACGCACCATCCGGCGTCACTGGCACCTTGAAACCGAGTTCGCGCAGGGCGGGAACGATGTAGTCGCGACGCCGTTTGAATTCAGCCTTGCGCCGCTCATAGATCGCAATCGATTCAGGCGAAAAACAAGCGACACCAGCGTGCTGCGCAATGCTGGATGCACAGATGAACAAATTCTGGGCCAGCTTCTCCACCTGCGGGACCATCCGTTCCGGCACGACCAGCCAGCCGAGACGCCAACCTGTCATGTTGAAGTACTTGGAAAAACTGTTGATGACAATGACGTCCTCACCCAGCGACAAGGCCGAAAATGGCGTCTCGTCGTAAGTCAGCCCTTGATAGATCTCATCGACAATTGTGAAACCCTTCCGCTCCCGAACGCTGGCGACGATTTTTGCCAATTCATCATGCGGAATCGAGGTACCGGTGGGATTCGAGGGCGATGCGAGCAACACGCCTCGCGTGGCCGGCGACCATTGATCGCACACCGTCGCGTCGGACAATTGGAAGCGATCCTCCGGTCCGCTGGGGATCAGCTTTGCGACGCCCTCAAAGGCGGCCACGAAATGCCGGTTGCAGGGATAAGACGGGTCGGGCATCAGTACCTCGGCGTCCCTCTCCACCAAGGCCGCGCACGCTAAAAGAAGTGCGGCCGATGCTCCGGCAGTGACGATGACGCGCGACGGCGCGATGTCCAGACCGTAGACGCGCTCGTAATGTGCGGAGATTGCCTGGCGCAAGGAAGGAATACCGACCGCCGAGGTGTACTGCAGCTTGCCATCTGCCATGGCGCGGGTCGCGGCCTCGATGACCGGCGGCGGCGCCGTGAAATCAGGTTCGCCGATGCCCATATGAATGATCGAACGACCCTGGCGCTCGAGTTCGGTCGCCATTTTTGCGAGTTCCATGACATGAAACGGCGCAATGTTGGCCAGACGCGAAGCAAGAATGGGATTCATCACAATAGTTGATTTTGCGGCGGATCGGCCTGTCGTTCTCAACGCCTTTTCGCGTCATCCACTTCGACGTCGCGCACCTTGGCTGCGAATTTGTCGAGAACGCCGTTCACATATTTGTGGCCATCAATGCCGCCAAATGACTTGGTCAGCTCGACGGCTTCATTGATCACGACCTTGTATGGAATTTCCAGATGATTGCTGAGCTCGTAGGCGCCGATCAGCAGCGCCGCATGTTCAACCGGCGACAACTGATCGATCGGACGGTCGATCAAGGGGCCCAGGCCTTCGCGCAGCTTGTCGACCTGCCTGATCGTGCCATGCAACAGCGTATCGAAGTGCTCGGCATCCGCCTTGTCAAACCCGTGCGCTTCACGGATATGCGCATCGATCGCACCCGCATCCTCGTTGTTCAGCAACCACTGATACAAGCCCTGCAGTGCGAATTCGCGCGCGCGATGGCGTGGCGTCCGATTCTTGTTCGGATTCGCGTGAACGTTCTTCTGTGTCATTACTTACTCTTCCTCGGTTGCTTCAGCGAGTTCTTCCAGAGCAATGGCAAGGTTCGCCATTTCCACCGCAACACGAGCGGCATCAGCGCCCTTCTCAGCCATACGCACTTCTGCCTGTTCGTCCGTTTCCGTAGTCAGCACGGCATTGGCAATCGGGATGCCGAAGTCGAGACCGACCCGGGTAATGCCGGCACCGGACTCGTTGGATACCAGTTCGAAATGGTAGGTTTCGCCACGAATGACCGCCCCGATGGCGATCAGCGCATCGAACTGCTGGGTTTCCGCCATCTTCTGCAGCGCAAATGGAATTTCCAATGCACCAGGAACCGTGACGTGCAGTACATCTTCGTCGGCAACTCCGAGATGCTTCAACTCGGCCAGACACGAAGACAGCAGCCCGTGGCAAACGTCTTCATTGAACCGGGCTTGCACGATACCGACGCGCACGCCTTCGCCGCTCAAATTGGTCTCGTATGTTCCTACGGTCATGGTTGTTCCTTCATGCGCGACTGCGCTCGTTAAAATCAGACACCACGCGTATTTCGTTCGGGCAAGCGAACCACGCGTGGAGCGTTTGTTATTACAGAAATGTAGCAGCTATTTGCGCCAGTAAAAGCAGGGAATCAGCTTTCCGGCTTGTCCTGGTAGCCCACGACTTCCAGATCGAAGCCGGTCATCGAAGGCATTTTGCGCGGATTGGCCAGCAGCTTCATCTTTCCGACGTCCAGGTCCTTCAGGATCTGCGCGCCGATGCCGTAGGTCCGCAGATCCATGCGCGAACCGCGCGGCTGCGGCTTGGCATCGGGTGAGTTCAGCGCCTCGAACTGCGCGAACATCTGCTCGGCGGATTCCTCGCAATTCAGCAAGACCATGACACCGCGCTCGGACGCCTTGATGGCGGCCATTGCCGAAGCCAGGTTCCATGAATGGGTGGTTACCTGTGTTTCCAGCAGGTCGAGAATGGACACCGGTTGATGCACGCGAACCAGCGTTTCAAGTTCTGGCTTGACGTCGCCGTGCACCAGCGCAAGGTGCGCGCCGCCACTCGGCTTGTCACGATAGGCAATGGCCCTGAACGTGCCGTGCACGGTATGCATCTGGCGTTCCGCAACCCTGTCAACGATGCTTTCATTCCGGCTGCGATAATGGATCAGGTCGGCAATCGTGCCGATTTTCAGGCCATGCTCCTTCGCAAACTCCATGAGGTCGGGAAGACGAGCCATGGTGCCGTCGTCCTTCATGATCTCGCAAATGACCGCAGCGGGCGTCAGTCCGGCAAGTTCGGCAAAATCACAACCCGCCTCGGTATGACCGGCCCGCATCAGCACGCCACCCTTCTGGGCCTTCAGCGGGAAAATATGGCCGGGCTGGACGATATCGGCCGGCTTGGCATTTTTTGCCACCGCGACCTGAACAGTCCTTGCCCGGTCAGCGGCAGAGATACCGGTCGTCACTCCCTCGGCGGCTTCGATCGATACCGTGAAATTGGTGCCGTATGAAGTTCCATTACGGGAGGTCATCATCGGCAGATTGAGTTGATTGCAGCGCTCTTCGGTGAGCGTCAGGCAGACCAGTCCGCGCCCGAACTTCGCCATGAAATTGATTGCTTCCGGAGTGACGAATTCCGCGGCAAGAACCAGGTCGCCCTCGTTTTCGCGGTCTTCCTCATCCACCAGGATGACCATGCGGCCAGCGCGTAGCTCGCTGATGATTTCTTGAGTTGTTGAAATAGCCATGACTAAAATCCTATGTAGCCTGCTATTTTAAAGGATTTACACCGGCCCTAACTTTCAAGGCCGAAACAATTGATCGCGCCGACACGCCTAAAGACATTTTCTTGCCAATCACACAACCAATTTGTGCGGCGGCTAGGCTTTCATGCTCAACATGCGTTCCACATAACGCGCGATCAGGTCGATTTCCAGATTAACCTTCGCGCCAGGTTTCAAGTGTTTGAGCGTGGTGACTTCCACCGTATGCGGTATGAGATTGATGGAAAATTCGCATCCGTTTACCGCATCGGTCACGCGATTGACGGTCAGCGATACGCCGTTGACCACGATCGAGCCTTTATAGGCGAGATACTTGGCGAGTTCCTTCGGCGCTTCGATGATCAGTTCCATCGATTCGCCAACCGGATCGAACTTGCGAACCACGCCGAGTCCGTCGACATGCCCCGATACCAGATGACCACCAAGCCGGTCGGCCAGCGTGAGCGCCTTTTCAAGATTGACCTCGCCGACCGCATCGAGGCCAGCCGTGCGGTTCAGGCTTTCGCGTGATACATCGACGACAAACCCCTTGTCCGTCTTGCTCACGACCGTCATGCAGGCGCCGTTGAGCGCAATCGAATCGCCAAGTACAACATCGCTCATTGGCAGGCCGCCCGCATCGATCGTCAGCCTCACGCCCGCATCGGTCTGATTGCCCAGGGGGGTAATGGATGTGATAGCGCCGATCGCGGCGACGATTCCGGTAAACATGAGTGCAATCCGATCAGATGAAACGAGCAAGGATACGCAAATCCGGCCCGATTTGCTTGATTTCGTGAAAAACGAGTTGCTGTCGGCCGTTCAGGTTTTCCAGTGCAGGCAGATCGAACAAACCTCGCGCATCTCCGAGCAGGCTGGGAGCCAGATAGAGCAACAATTCATCGGCGCATCCTTCACGAATCAAGGATCCGTTCAGCTTGAATCCTGCCTCGACGTGCAACTCATTGATCTGCCGCCTCCCCAATTCCAGCATCAGGGCCGGCAAATCGACCTTGCCTTGCGCGTTCGACAGCATGAGAATTTCGGCGCCGCGTTCGCGCAAACGCGCTTCCTTCTCCGGATCGGAGCAGGCAGTTGCAATCCAGGCTCCGCCGCCCTCGAGAATGCGCGCGTCCGGGCTTATCTGCAGCTGGCTGTCGACCACAATGCGGCGCGGCTGACGCGGTGTGTCAATCGCTCTCACGTTGAGCTGAGGATCGTCTTCCCGCACGGTGCCAATGCCGGTCAGCACGGCACACGCTCGGGCACGCCACCAGTGTCCGTCATTTCGCGCGGCCTCGGACGTAATCCATTGACTGCGGCCGTTATGGAGCGCCGTCTTGCCATCGAGGCTGGCAGCCGCCTTCATGCGAAGCCAGGGTTTGCCCCGCTGCATGCGAGACATGAAGCCGATATTCATTTCACGCGCTTCATCTTCCAGCACACCACACACCACATCGATACCCGCGGCCCTCAGCTTCGCCACACCTTGCCCCGCAACGAGCGGATTGGGATCGGCCACTGCAGCAACCACCCGCGCCACGCCGGCGCGAATCAAGGCATCCGCACACGGTGGCGTACGGCCATAGTGACTGCAAGGTTCGAGCGTGACGTAGACCGTGGCGCCGCGAACGTCGGCTCCCCGCCTGGCGGCATCGTTGAGCGCCTGTATCTCCGCATGCGCCTGCCCTGCCGGCTGCGTGTACCCTTCACCGATAACCCGCCCGTCCTTGACGATCACGCACCCCACCCTGGGATTCGGCGTGGTGATAAAGAGTCCTTTCGCTGCCCATTGCAGCGCGAGTTCAATGCCCTGTGAATCGGAATGTATATCCACGAATGATGTGAGTTCGGTTAATCTAAGTTCGATGCGCGCCTAGCCTGCGCGATTGTATCTCGGCAGTCGGCCCAAATGCTTCCACTGTTAACAGGATGTTCCCTCGCGCGCCGGATTGCACACACGTGGCCGGCCCAGGAAATTGAGCTTGATCTTGCGCACCTGATCATTCAACTTGAATGTGAATGTTCCGAATTGCGTTCGCAGACTGCTGGCATTGGTGCGAGTCCGGCCGCTTCCGTTGTATGCGAGATATTGTACTGTCGAATCGGTAAGACTTGCCTTGATACTGGTGCCTTTCTGAACCGCATCATGGGTGAAAATCACCCTTTCTCCCGCGTCGGGCCTTTGATTATTGTTTTCGTCGACAAAAACGACCCAGCCGCTGGCCCAGTTTCCATCCGTATCCTGCGGCACCAGATCGACCCGAGCCCCGCGCTGGATTGCTTCCGAGCGAGTCAGACTGATGGCCGCATAAAAGTCGTTGACGGTTGCGCTTATCTGCTGATTCTGGATGAAGGATTGGAGGCTCGGCAAACCCATTGCAAGCAGGACAGCGACAACTGCAAGTACGGTCAGTAGTTCAACCAGGGAAAGGCCACAGTGCCTTATCGCCGGAATCCGTGCATATTGGTGCCTCATTTCCAGCAATCAGGACTGTTGGCGGCCTTCAGGCCGGTGCTGGTCACGCTCAATTCACCACAAGCAATGTCCTTGTAGCTCGAATCAACATTTTTCGTACCCGGCATGGCGATCAGTTGTACACAATTCCGGATTGTGTCGTTCTTGCATGGTTCAGCCTTGATTTCATAGGCGCTGCTCTTTGATGTTTCACCGGAAAACCACTTGAACTTCTTTTCTTCCTCCTCCGTTGATTCCTGCGAAAACTTGATATAGCTGTTGTGCTGCGAGTATGCCCGCTCCTCCTGCTGCAGGAGTTGCATCAATGCGGCGCGCGCCTCGGCTCGCCTTCCCTTGCGAACCGCTTCTTGATAGCCCGGGTAGGCAATCAAGGAAAGGATCACGATGATGACCAGCGCGACCATTATTTCAATGAGGGTGAATCCCGCACGGTCCGGTTTGCATGCCCCTTGTTGCCCCCTACTTTTGAGAACCACTACGCAATTCCTCCCAGTTATGTATCTCGCGCCAGCTGAATCGGCCGACCGGCGCATTGGTTTCAGGTTTGCTACGGCCTTTTTTTCTGTAGAGCGTCTGCAACGCGACTTGTGTGGTCTCCCGTGTGCCGAATCCCACTGCTGTGATCCGGTAAACATCCTCTGCTCCGGGTTTGACGGCAGAGTTATCCGGATTCCGGTGAACACTGAGTTCAATGATGTATCTAGGCAGGCGCGCTGGCAGTGAACCTTGTCCGATCTGAAAGGCCCGCCCAGTAAAAAAGCCATAGGGTACCGAGCCCGCATCCTCGCTTGCATCCGTAAAGTCGACGGTTTGCCAGGCCGGAGGCATACGGTCATCGGTAGTGCATATGCCAAGAAATTGCCGGGAAGCTCCCGGGCTGCAGCCTTTCGGAACACGCTCCATCTGTTCGCTGCCGAATAAATCACTACGCACGGTTTCGCCGGATGGCGAGCCCTCGATATCCAGTTCGGCGTCCAACAATGCGGCTTCCGCAGCCTGCAAGGCAATCTGGCGGTCGCGGTCGTTGCGGGCTGCTTTTTCTCCCTGAAGCGCTATATTTGCCGCAGAGACGGCAAGCATCAGAACAACCGTCAACATCAAGAGCGCCACAATCAGTGCCGCCCCATGTTGTCGCGCAGAGGATGAGCGGAGCCCGAGAGAGGGCCGAACACGCCTTGGAAATCTGGAACTCATGTACGGTTTTTGGCCAGCGTGCTTGGCAACAGCACCATTGAACTAAAGATCCGCCGTTGTCTGCCTCGTACCGATTTCGGTAGCGAGGATTCCTGCAAACGCACGCCTGCATCCGCACCGGCGTAGGCGTTTGAATAATCCTTGCCAAAGAGGTCGTACTGAGTCATCGACCTTTCACCTTGAGTACGATTCACTCCCCGAATCAACAGCGAAAACTTTACTGCTGCGACTTTTTTCCAATAGGTTTTTCCGCGCTGTTCTGCAGCCTGGCCATGCAGGTTCGTGCCCTGTGAAGGGCCCGCGCTCTCCAGGGCATCGAGGGCAGTCGCGTTCAGAAACTGGTCGGGCAAGCCGTCGTCGTCCATATCGAGCCCATAGAGAACTTGAAATGATTCGACGCCGCGAGCGATCGCCTGCGAGGTCCAGGAGTCGTTGCCGCGATACTTGCAATACAATTCAGGCTCCCCGCTAGCATCTTCGGCGACGTAGAAGATGCTCCAGCCACGATTCTCGTCCGCACTCTCCGAGGCACTGAGTGCTGGAACGCCAAAGCCGGCACAATTGAGCATCGTGCCGTCACCGTTGTCGCCGCTTCCAGCACCAGAAAATCGGACAGCAAGCACGTCGCTTCCGTTGACCGCTTTTGTGTACGGCCCTTCAATGCCCTGCGTTCTGCTTTTCAAACCCGCCGCATCCAGTCCGGAGATGCTTGCATTCGTCATCGCTGCGGAAATCGGCACCTCCGATGAACTTTCATCTTCAAAAGAAACACTACGAATCGATCTCGTGATGACGTCGATGGCGTAACGCCCGGTCTCCTGTATGCGCGCATCGTCGTCTTGCATCAAATAGGTAGTTTTTGTCGAAACAAACAGTGTCGTCGTTGCCATCACAATCAGCAGACCGAGGACCATTGAAATCATCAGCTCGACCAGGGTCAGGCCGTATTGTTTGCCGAGAGACGCCTGGCCTGAATGGGACACTCTGCATATCGGGAGAGCGTTCATATTGCAGGGAGCCCGACCGTAATTGCGACACTGGGAGGGAACTTGCCATCACCATCCTTGACCAAGGCGCCGTCCGGATTTTTCGCTTGCCAGCCGACCTTGATCACTAAAGGCGCCGTGCTTTCCGATGTGCCCGTGCAATCCCAGGACAGTGATTTTTTCCCGCTGTCCCATGGTGATGCGTCATGACAAATCAAAAGCCGTCCACCGGGCAGCGCTGCGTGTACTCGGCTTTTCCACTCATATAGTTCAAATTGGGCGAGTTCCTCTGCATCGCATCTGGCGGCATAGCAGAGCTTCGGCGGCATCGGCAGATCGCCGTCGCCCGTCGACTGATAGCTGACTTGCGAGAACGGGCTTGCACTGCCTGCCTGTTTCAAATGCTGATTAATCGTTCTGATCGCATCGGCCATCTCGCTGGCGATTTGCAGGGCGGAGGTTTGATATGCGGATTGCTGCGCCGTGCGAAATGCTGCCAATTGGAGACCTGCAGCCCCGATCACGCCAATTGCCAGGACAACGATGGCTACCAATGCTTCAACCAGGGAAAAGCCTGCGGCGCACGACTTCCACATTTGGCAACTGCTCGCCCGTGAACGAGACGTACTGCATGGATTCACTTTATAAAAATGAGGCATAGTTGTTTTTATGACAATAATTTACTCGAAAAAACTGAGCGCCGCTATTGGTCGCGATGAATTACTTTGCGGGGTTTTTGCGTTCCGGCCCGACTTCGGCGATCGCGTCCTGGAATTCAGCTACGTCTTCGAAGCTCTTGTAGACGGATGCGAAGCGGATATAGGCAATCTTGTCGAGACGTTTAAGTTCTCGCATCACCAGCTCGCCGATATGGCCGGACACAACTTCCCGGGCGCCACTGGAGAGCAGTTTTTCTTCAATGCGATGGATTGCAGCGTCGACCGCCTCGGCGGAAACGGGACGCTTGCGCAGGGCGAGCATCAGGCTGCCGCGCAATTTGGCAGGATCAAACTCGGCACGACTGCCGTTTTTCTTGACGATAACCGGCATCGAGAGTTCGATGCGTTCGTAGGTGGTAAATCGCTTGTCGCAATGAGCGCAGCGGCGACGGCGACGAATGGTGTCCCCTTCCTCCGACACGCGTGTGTCGATGACTTGGGTATCTTCATGGTGACAGAAGGGGCATTTCATGGCGGCGGTGTTGCCTATGGAAAGTTGTCAATTAAATAATTTTCTTGCCACCCGCCCAAAATTTCAATCCCATGAATATGGCGCGGAATGCAAGACGAACTGCTTTTCGGACTCTACATCAGTTCATCTCGCATTCCAACGCGCTGCGCATCCCATGAGACACGCAGCACAAGCAACGCAATCAGCCGTAGACCGGGAATGCCTCGGTCAACTTCTTGACCTCCGCTTTCACGCGTTCGATGGTGGCCGCGTCATGCGGATTGTCCAGCACGTCGGCAATCAGGTTGCCGACCTTGGTCGCCTCCGCTTCCTTGAAACCGCGGGTCGTCATGGCGGGACTGCCAAGGCGGATGCCGGACGTGACGAACGGCTTCTCCGGATCATTCGGGATGGCGTTCTTGTTGCATGTCATGTGCGCGGAACCGAGGATCGCTTCGGCTTCCTTGCCGGTGATCTTCTTCGCCCGCAAGTCGACCAGCATCACGTGCGATTCGGTTCTGCCGGATACGATACGCAAGCCGCGCGCGATCAAAGCCTTGGCCAGCGCGTCTGCATTTTTCACGACCTGCTGCTGGTAATCCTTGAATTCCGGAGACAGGGCTTCCTTGAATGCGACCGCTTTGGCGGCGATCACATGCATCAGAGGACCGCCTTGGATGCCCGGGAAAATCGCCGAGTTGATGGCCTTTTCGTGCTCTGCCTTCATCAGGATCACGCCGCCGCGCGGACCGCGCAGGGACTTGTGTGTAGTAGACGTGACGAAGTCGGCATGCGGCACCGGATTCGGATACACGCCGGCAGCAATCAAACCCGCGTAGTGCGCCATGTCGACCATGAAGTAGGCGCCAACGTCTTTTGCCACCTTGGCGAAACGTTCGAAATCGATGCGCAGCGCATAGGCGGAAGCGCCGGCGATGATCAGCTTCGGCTTCTTCTCATGCGCCAGACGCTCCATCGCGTCGTAGTCGATCTCTTCCTTGTCATTCAGGCCATAGGAGACGACATTGAACCACTTGCCCGACATGTTCAGCGCCATACCGTGCGTGAGGTGGCCGCCTTCCGCCAGCGACATGCCCATGATGGTATCGCCCGGCTTGAGCATGGCGAAGAAGACGCCTTGGTTAGCTTGCGAGCCGGAATTCGGTTGCACGTTGGCGGCTTCGGCACCGAACAATTCCTTCAGACGGTTGATCGCGAGCGTTTCGGCGATGTCGACGAATTCGCAGCCACCGTAATAGCGCTTGCCCGGATAACCCTCGGCATATTTATTGGTCAGCTGAGAGCCTTGCGCCTCCATGACAGCCGGCGAAGTGTAGTTCTCGGACGCGATCAGCTCGATGTGATCTTGCTGACGCTTGTTTTCCTGCTGGATGGCGGACCAAAGTTCAGGATCAACTTTGGCGATGGTCTGGTCTTTTGAAAACATGAAAACTCCAATCGATTAAGTTGCAAAGTGGGTTTGCCTAAATCGAATGAGGGCCGATAGATATGACAGGCAGCCTCAGTCGTGCATTCCATTTGGGCTGCCCAGGCGAACGGCTAAAGATAAGTCTCACGTTCCCCGGTGGATGCCCACCTTGTCGCCGGAAATGCTGCCCGGCTTTTTCGCCAGTTACGTGAGACGAAATGGAGCTAGATTGTAAGATAGGTACCTGATTTCAGCAAGGATGAAGAAATACGTCCCCTTAGTGCCTCCCGGAAAGTTTGTTCAGGGCAGAATGCCGCCTTTCGGCTACAATTTTGACAACCGTTCATTCGAAAAAAGGGAAAAGCAACATGATCGTCTTGATTACGGGCGCAACATCCGGTTTTGGCGCCGAAATGGCCCGCAAATTCGCCAAAATGGGCCATAAGGTGATTGCAACCGGCCGCCGCAAGGACCGGCTCGACGGTTTGGCCAAGGAACTTGGATCTGCTCTCTTGCCCGTTGCAATGGATGTCAGCGACAAGACATCGATCAGCAACGCTTTGTCGGCGCTTCCATCCGATTGGCGCGACATTGATGTCCTCGTCAATAACGCCGGTCTGGCACTTGGCATCGCACCGGCACATCAGGCCTCGCTGGAAGAGTGGGAAACGATGATCGACACCAATTGCAAGGGTCTGGTCACCATGACCCACATGGTCCTCCCCGGCATGGTGGCACGTGGGCGCGGCACCGTGATCAACATTGGGTCGACCGCTGGCGCCTACCCCTACCCGGGCGGGAACGTCTACGGCGCGACCAAGGCTTTTGTCGATCAGTTCACGCTGAATCTGCGCGCGGACTTGGTCGGAACCGGTGTGCGTGCCACGAATATTGCTCCGGGCTTGTGCGGTGGAACCGAATTCTCGAATGTGCGCCTGAAGGATGATGCTGCGGCGGCGAAAGTCTATGAAGGCACGGTACCGCTGACCTCTGCGGATATCGCTGAAACAGCGTACTGGATAGCGACGCTTCCGCCGCATGTCAACATCAATTACATCGAGATGATGCCGACCTGCCAAGGGTTCGGACCTTTTTCCATCAAGCGAACGAGTTAGAGACGCGGGCCGGATTGTGATGAATGCGGATTTCACCTGGACCGTTCGCGTCTACTATGAGGACACGGACACCGGCGGCGTGGTGTTCTATGCAAACTACCTGAAATTCTTCGAGCGCGCGCGGACCGAGTGGCTGCGCGCAGCCGGAATCAACCAGGGATTGTTGTCGAAAGAGCATCATTCAATGTTCGTCGTCAAAAGCACGGCAGTGGATTATCATGCTCCGGCGAAATTAGATGATGAACTGAAACTCACCGTCGTTGTCGAAAGGCTCGGACGTGCTTCGGTACAATTTGTACAAGAAGCGTGGCGCGTCGATGGAACACAGCGGTATCTGCTTGCCAGTGGACGCATCAAGGTTGGCTGCGTGGATACCAGGACGTTCCGCCCCAGCCCGATACCCGACGAGGTATTGGCCAGGATAAAAAAGACAGGATAATTTCCCCTCATTGCGCAATCGCGCCGGTGCCATTCCGGTGCGCTGCTGCCTAACGAGATAATTGCACATAGATACAGACCAATGACCGTCACACAAGACCTCTCCTTCATTTCCCTTATCAGCAACGCCTCCCTGCTCGTGCAGCTCGTCATGGCCCTGCTGCTTCTCGTCTCGGTGATGAGCTGGTCATATATCTTCCGCAAGATGTTTGCGATAAAGAGCGCCCAGACGCAGACCGAGGATTTCGAGCGCGCCTTCTGGTCGGGCGGCAACCTGAATGCCTTGTATGAAGAAGCCACCTCGAATCGCCGCCATACGGCCGGCAAGAGCGGCGCACTGGAGCGCATCTTCGAATCCGGCATGGGCGAATTCATCAAGGTCAAGGCGACCTTTGCCGCCAAGGGCAACGTCGATTCCGGCAGCGTGATCGACGGCGCGCGCCGCGCGATGCGGGCCGCCTACCAACGCGAGATGGACGCGCTGGAGTCGCACCTGGCTTTCCTCGCGTCGGTCGGTTCGGTATCGCCGTATGTCGGCCTGTTCGGCACGGTGTGGGGCATCATGAATGCTTTCCGCGGGCTGGCGAACGTGCAGCAGGCGACCCTGGCGGCGGTCGCGCCGGGCATTGCGGAAGCACTGATTGCGACGGCCATCGGCCTGTTCGCCGCGATTCCGGCGGTGGTCGCCTACAACCGCTATTCGCATGACATCGATCGCCTGGCGATCCGCTTCGAAAGCTTCATCGAAGAGTTCTCCAACATCTTGCAACGGCAGGTCCGCTAATGGCGAACAGCACGATGCGCGGCGGACGCGGCCGCAAGTTCAAATCCGAAATCAACGTCGTACCGTATATCGACGTGATGCTGGTGCTGCTGGTGATCTTCATGGTGGCCACACCAATGACCAATCCCGGCGTGGTCAATTTGCCGACGGCCGGCAAATCGGCATTGCCGCCGACGGAATACATTCAGATTTCCTTGAAACCGGATACCAGCGCGACGATCGGCATCAGCGGCAACAAGAGTCGCGGACAGGCTGCCGACAAGGTTGGCGGACGCAGCGCGCTGGTGCAGAAACTGGGCGCCCTGCATGAGGAGCATCCGGATCTGCCAGTGATGATCTCCGCCGACAAGGACATCAAGTACGACGAAGTGATCCAGGTGATCTCGGAAGCGAAAAAGCTGGGCATCAATCGCGTGGGGCTGGCGACCAAGCAATGACCGACGAAACACCGTACATCGTCCCCAAGGAACCCGGACGCTGGCGCGCTCTGACTTTTGCGGCGCTGATGCACGCACTGCTGTTCGCCTTCCTGTGGATAGGCGTGCGCTGGCAGAACGATACGCCGGCCACCATCGAGGCGGAAGTGTGGAGCCCCGAGATCCACGAAGCCGCGCCCCTCCCTGTTCCCCAGAAAGAACCGGAGCCGCAGTCAAAACCGGTTGTTAAGGAGGTTCCGCAGCCGAAGTCTGAACCGAAGGTGGAAGAGCCGCCCGTAGTCAAGCCTGACATCGCGCTGGAACAGGAAAAGAAACGCAAGGCAGAAGAGAAAAGGCGCCACGAAGAGGAATTGCGCAAGGAGAAGGAAAAGGAAAAGGAAAAGAAACGGCTCGAAGAAGATCGCGTGGCCAAGATCAAGGAGCAGGAAGAAGTCAAGCGGCTCGAAAAAGAGAAAGCGGAAAAGGCGAAGAAAGAAGCCGCGGAGAAAAAGCGCAAGCAGGATGAAGCCGACGCCAAGCAGCTGGCCAAGGCACGCGAAGAGGAAATGCGCCGTATCACCGGTGGCGTGCCCGGCAGCGGCGGAACGGGTGAGCAGGCAAGATCCCAGGGCGGCCGCGCCGATGCGAGCTATATGCAGAAAATCGTTGCGCGCATCAAGTCGAACACAGTGTTCAACGTGCCTCCTGACTTGGTCGGCAATCCTGCCGTCGAGTATGTCTTCGACCTGTTGCCAGATGGTACATTGCGTGGCGCGCCGCGCAAGGTCAAGTCATCGAACGTGCCGGGTTTCGACGAGGCCGTATTGCGCGCCATCGAGAAGTCGCAGCCTTTCCCGCGTGAGCCAAAGACAGGCAATGTACCGTCCCAACTTAATACTTCGCACAGACCGAAAGAGCAATAAGTCATGATGAAAAATCTCTTCTTACGCAGTATCGCCACCGCGGGACTGATGGCAGGCGCCCTAGCACATGCGCAGTTGCGCGTGGAGATTTCCGGTGTAGGTGCCAGTCAGCTTCCCATCGCAATTTCCGGCTTCGCCGACGAAACCAATGCCCCGCAACAGATCACCACCATCGTCAAGGCCGATCTCACGCGCAGCGGCTACTTCAAGATCATCGACACTGGCAACGTGATGTCGGAAACCACACCGGTCAACTTCGACGAGTGGAAATCGCGCGGCGCGGACGCACTTGCCGTGGGCAGCGTGCAGCGGCTGGCCGACGGACGCTACGACGCACGTTACCGCCTGTACGACACATTGAAATCTGCCAGCCTGTCGGGTTTCGGCCAGGTCGCGGCGCAGGACCGCCTGCGCGTCGCCGCGCATCGCATCGCGGACGATATCTACGAAAAGCTGCTCGGTGTGCGCGGCGCGTTTGCAACCCGCATCGCTTATGTCACCAAGGCAGGACGCGAATATCGCCTGGAGATTGCCGATTCGGATGGAGAAGGCACTCAGGTAGCGTTGCGCTCGAATGAACCGATCATTTCGCCGGCCTGGTCGCCCGACGGCACGAAGGTCGCATACGTCTCGTTTGAATCCAGAAAGCCGGTGGTGTATGTGCAGGATCTGGTCAGCCGCCAGCGTATCGTGGTTGCCAACTACCGCGGCAGCAATTCCGCACCATCATGGTCACCGGACGGGAGCAAGCTCGCCATCGCCTTGTCGCGTGACGGCTATACGCAGGTGTACACCGTCAATGCGGATGGCGGCGGCTTGCGCAAGCTGACCAGCACGACAAGCATCGAAACAGAGCCGCAGTTCTCGCCTGACGGGCAGAGCATTTACTTCACCAGCGACCGCAGCGGCGGGCCGCAGATCTATCGCATGAGCGTGAATGGCGGCGAAGCGCACCGGGTCACGTTCAACGGCAGTTACAACATCAGCCCTCGCCTGTCGCCCGACGGAAAAACCCTTGCGTTTATCTCGCGTCGCGAAGGCCGCTTCCAGCTGTATGCGCTCGACCTGGCCAGCGGACAGGAGCTGCGTCTGTCCGACACAACGAAGGACGAATCGCCCAGCTTCTCGCCTAACGGCAAATACATCATGTACGCCACCGAGTCGGGCCGTCGCGGCACGCTGGCCGTTGTGTCGGTCGATGGCCGCGTGAAGCAGACCTTGACAACTCAGGCAGGCGACGTGCGCGAACCTACCTGGGGACCATTCATGAAATAATATAAGTTTGTGGAAACAATTTAATCAGGAGAATTCAAATGCGCCCCATCACAAGCCTGGCCCTCATCCTTTCCAGCGCGTTGTTTTTGACCGCTTGCGGCTCTTCCGTCAAGCTGGACGACAAGGTCAAAGTTGAAGAACGCTCGGGCACGGTTCCGACGACGTCCGCCGATGCACGCACGGTTGCGCCGATCACAACCGGCTCTACCGATCCGCTGAACGACCCGAAGGGCGTCCTGGCGAAACGCAGCATCTACTTCGACTTCGACAGCTACATCGTCAAGGATGAGTTCAAGCCGCTGGTCCAGGCGCACGCGAAATACCTGACTACGAACAAGAGCCGCAAGATCGTCATCCAGGGCAATACGGACGAGCGCGGTGGCCGCGAATACAACCTGGCGCTGGGACAAAAGCGCGCAGAAGCCGTCCGCAAGTCGATGTCGCTGCTCGGCGTGTCCGACTCGCAGATGGAAGCAGTCTCGTTCGGCGAGGAAAAGCCGAAAGCAAGCGGCAGTGATGAAGCTTCCTGGGCCGAAAACCGCCGTGCCGATCTGGTCTACCAATAACCATGAACAAATTCCAATCCACACTTGCCGCGGCTGCCATGGCCGCAATTTCTTTGGTGCCGCTGCAGGCGCGCGCCGCCCTGTTTGAAGACGATGAAGCGCGTCGGGCCATTCTGGAGATCCGCGAGCGCCTCAACAATATGCAGAGCGAAATCAACGCCAAGGCTGACAAGGCGAACAACTTCGATCTGAACAACCAGAATGAGCAGCTGAAGCAGGAAATCGCCCGCTTGCGCGGCCAGATCGAAATGCTGACCAACGAACTGGCGAATACGCAGAAGCGGCAGAAGGATTTCTACGTCGATCTCGATACGCGCCTGCGCAAGCTGGAGCCGCAACAGATCACTGTCGATGGCAAGGAAGTCAGCGTCGAACAGGGCGAGCAACGCGCATACGAAGCGGCGCTTGCCTACTTCAAGGCGGGCGATTACAAGAACGCCGGCGCGTCCTTCTTCGATTTCCTGCGCCGCTATCCCAACTCGGGTTTTGCGCCGTCCGCACAATACTGGCTGGGTAACACCTATTATGCGCAACGCGATTACCGCAACGCGATTTCGGCGCAGCAGGTGGTCGTCAAGAATTATCCGGACAGTCCGAAAGCAGCGGATGCCTTGTTGAACATCGCAAGCTGCTATATGGAATTGAAGGACAAGGGATCTGCGAAGAAAACGCTGGAAACATTGGTTGCACAGTATCCGGATTCGCCCGCTGCACGCACGGCAAAAGAACGCCTAGCTGCATTGAAGTGAGATTTTTTAACGCGACGGATGCGGCGGAGTGCATCCTGCGATCAACGCGTCCGCCGTCAGGAATATTATTGATGCAGCTGGCCGCCATTATTGGTTGGAATTCTTGTTGTACCATTTGACAGCAAACACAAAAGCTTCTTATAATCGCTGTCTTTCGGGTCGTTAGCTCAGTTGGTAGAGCAGCGGACTTTTAATCCGTTGGTCGCAGGTTCGAGTCCCGCACGGCCTACCAGAAATCGAAAACAGCTCCCAGCGATGGGGGCTGTTTTTATTTGCGCTGCAATTTTCCGCGACTAAATAATTCAAGGCCGGATTATGCGGCTTTAACGGCGGAGCCAACCGTGCCGCCTGACGCCTCGCCAACAATTACGCCTCGGCTTCTTGAGTCGCGCTCTGCTGCTTAACGGGCAACGGACTTAACAGTGCGTGTCGTCCATCGAGTGCGCGTCGTCAGTCTGTTCGGCACGGCTAGTCCGTTCGCAAAAAGCTCTATTCCACTGCGCAATCCTTCTACCTCCTTCTTCGCGAAGATAAATCCGATGATTGCGTCTAGACGACCGGTCTAGTACAATTCAAGCCATGGAACGACATACGCGCTATCAGGACAATCGTGAACGCATTCTCTGCGTAGGAGAAGGCTTGATACTCGGGCGCGGCTTTACGGCGATGGGGCTCAGCGAGCTGCTGACCGCAGCAGATGTTCCGAAGGGCTCGTTCTATCATTACTTCCAGTCAAAAGAGGGTTTTGGTGTCGCTTTGCTGGAGCGTTATTTCGAGCATTACAAGGAGCGATTGCGGATACTGTTCGCGGACCGGGCTGTACCGGCGCATGGAAGATTGCTGGCGTATTTCGATGGCTGGCGGCAACTGCACGCCGCCAGTCAGTGTCATGACACTTGCCTGGCGGTCAAGTTGACGGCGGAGGTCTCCGATCTGTCGGAACCGATGCGAAAAGCCCTGGCCGATGGTATGGATAGCGTCATTCGCCTGATTGCCGACGCTATCGTCGCCGCGCAGGAAGAAGGATCGCTCGATCGCGCTCATGATCCGCAACAGCTTGCCGAAGCGCTGTACGCGATGTGGCTGGGAGCATCCCTGCGCGCGAAGGCGAAACGAAGCGTCGATGCCTTGAACATTGCTTATCGCCAGACTGAACACATGCTCAGTACCGGCTGAATGGATTCATCTTTGCAGGTGGGCGATAGTTCGCCCTTTTTTTTGGATGTTTAACTAGACGACCGGTCTAATATTTATAGCAAGGAAACCATGTCAAATAAACTGCTTTCGCCCCTCACCCTCGGCTCTCAATCCCTTCCCAACAGGGTCATCATGGCACCTCTCACCCGTTCCCGCGCCGGCCAACCGGGCGATGTGCCGACGGCCTTGAATGTTGAATACTACGCACAGCGGGCAAGTGCCGGATTGATCATTACAGAAGCCACCCAGGTTTCACGCCAGGGTCAGGGCTATGCCTGGACGCCGGGCATTTACACCGATGAGCAGGAAGCGGGCTGGAAGAATGTCGTGCAAGCCGTGCATGAAAAAGGCGGACGGATTGCCTTGCAGATGTGGCATGTCGGACGCATCTCTCATCGACTGGTCCAGGGAAACGACGCCCTGCCGGTTGCGCCCTCGGCCTTGGCGCCGGCGAACTCGAGCTGCTTCGTCATTCAGCCGGACGGCAGCCGTGCAACTTTGCAGTGCGAGACGCCGCGCGCACTTGCACTGGAAGAATTGCCCGGCATCGTGGCGCAATATTGCCAGGCAGCAGTACGAGCCAAGCGCATTGGCTTTGACTTCGTGGAAGTCCACGCGGCAAACGGCTACTTGTTGCAGCAATTCCTTTCGACCAACAGCAATCAGCGCACCGACAACTATGGCGGTTCGCTGGAAAACCGCGCGCGCCTGATTCTCGAGGTGGTTGATGCGGTGGCCGAGGTCATGGGTGCCTCACGCGTCGGCGTACGCCTGTCGCCGCACTTTGTTGCACACGGCATCGCCGATACCGAACCGGAAGCCAGCGCCTTGTATCTCGCAAAGGAATTCAGCCGTCGTGGCATCGCCTACCTGCATATCGCGGAACCGGATTGGGCCGGCGGAGTCAAGCTCACAGACGCATTCCGTGCGCAGATCCGCGAGGCGTTCTCAGGTGCACTCATTTTTTGCGGCGGCTATACCGCAGAGAGCGCAGAAGCCTTGTTGCAGAAGGGAATTGCGGACGCCATTGCATTCGGTCGCCCCTTCATTGCCAATCCCGATCTGGTCGAGCGTTTCCGTCGTGGCACGGAACTGAACACGCCGGATCGCGCAAGCTTCTACGGCGGCGGCGCACAAGGATATACCGATTACCCGACGTTGCAGCTCGAAGCCGCTTGATACCGATCCGCGAGGCAAGTCCACTAACCTTGCCTCGCAATCTCTCAACACATTCACGCAAGGAGCAACAATGAAAATTCTGATGGTGCTGACATCGCACGACCAACTGGGCAACACTGGAAAAAAGACGGGCTTCTGGCTCGAGGAATTCGCCGCGCCCTACTATGTTTTCAAGGATGCGGGCGCGGACATCACGCTGGCATCGCCCAAAGGCGGACAGCCGCCGCTCGATCCGAAGAGCGACGACCCGACCGCGCAGACCGACGCTACCCGACGCTTCAAGAGCGATGCCGAGTCACAAGCCGCACTTGCGCGGACCGTGAAACTGTCCGAGGTATCCGCCGGCGATTACGACGCGGTGTTCTATCCCGGCGGGCACGGCCCCTTGTGGGATCTTGCCGAAGACCGTGATTCCATCCGGCTGATTGAAACCATGTACGCCGCCGGCAAACCTGTTGCCGCGGTCTGCCATGCCCCGGGGGTGTTGCGTCATGCGAAGACTTCAGATGGCGCGCCACTGGTGAAGGGAAAAGGCGTGACCGGCTTTACCAATACCGAAGAAGCGGCGGTACAGCTTACTGAAATCGTGCCATTCCTGGTCGAGGATGCGCTGGTGAAGAACGGCGGCAAATACAGCAAGGAAGCCGACTGGCATCCGCATGTCGTTGTCGACGGAAACCTCGTCACCGGACAGAACCCTGCGTCGTCTGAGCCGGCGGCAGCGGCGCTCCTGCAAACGCTGCGGCAAGCGTAAGCAGTCCGCATTCCCGGGTGCTCGCGTATCGCGCGGCATCCGGCTCCGCACGTGGCCGGAACGCGCGTTGGCAGCTTTCGATCGGCCGCCCCTGTGACAAAATACTTTCCACCGGCAATGATTTAATTTACCATATGATCAATAAAGCATAAAACCCTCTTCCCTCCGAGGTCCGCCATGCAAATTCGCACACTCGATCATTACTCCATCCGCACAAGCGATGTAGAAGAGTCGGTCCGTTTCTACCGCCTTGCGTTGAACATGGTCACCGGCCCTCGGCCGCCATTCCGCTTTCCCGGCGCATGGCTCTACCCTGCCGACGTCAATGGCGAAGCGGCGGGCAATGCCCTTGTCCATATTGTCGGCGTGGATCCGCAGGATACGGAAGGACTGACTGATTATCTGGGCGCGAAGGAATCAAAGGAAGGCGGTGGGACCGGCAAGCTCGACCATCTCGCCTTCCGCGTAACAGGGCTTGCCGGAACGTATGCTGCCCTGAAGTCGCATGGCATCCCGTTCAGGGAACGCCGCGTTCCGGAAATGGATTTGCATCAGGTGTTTCTGGAGGATCCGAACGGGATCACGATTGAACTGAACTATGCTGCGGCAGAAGACCTTGCCGCGAGCACGCAGAGCGCCTAGTTACTTGTCGCCACCGAACATTTCCTGCGCCGCCACGATGTAGGCATGCACGCGGTCCTGGATGACCTGGGTGAGGTTCTCCGGTCCGGGCAGGTTGTACACCCACTGCCGAATGCCAATATAAAAAATACCTCCATGCAGGCCCCAGACATGTTCATTCTCTCGCTCGGTAATCTTGCCGCGCAGCGGCAGGCCGAGATGCTTGCGCGTTTCGGTGACGATACGCGGAAACAACTTTTGCTTGAGCAAGCCCAGATATTTGTCCGGAATGGAGCCGTCATTCAGGCCTGAGAACACCAGTATGCGAACCCACTCCGGCGTCAGGATCGTTGCTGCATAGTCGAGATAGAAGCGAGTCAGCTTCTCTTCCAATCCCGTGTCCTTCTCGTCAAGCCACGTCTCCCACTCGCGCTTCCAGCGCCCCAGATACACCTCCTGATACACCCGGTCGATGAGTGCCTGCTTGGTCGGGAAGTAGTGATACAGCAGCGGGTGCGTGATGCCGATGTCCTTGGCCAGGTCGCGCGTCTGTCCTTCGAGCCCGCGCTCGGAGAAAAACTTGATGGCGCCTTGAAGGATTTGTTGCTCGCGTTCCTGGGTGCTGAGGCGTTGGCGGACCTTGCCTTCCTTCTTGACTGCGTCCGGTGTCGGTTCTTTGGTTCGAGCTCGCATGACGATGAATTGTGCAGTGGGAAGCGCGCGTCGCGCGTTTTTCCCGATTTGTCAGACTCATCCGGGCTTGCCATCGGCAGGTACCGCCGGCACCTGCCGAACGAATCCGATGAGCCATTTCTCGGTGGCGCTAATGATACCCGTATTGACCGCCGCCTTCGATGAATCTCGCGCAGAATTATTGTTTGACTTCATTTACCAGTTGGTAAATAATAGAAAAACAGAACAAGCGGCATCGCGCCCGAAGCAAGGTTCACCTCGGTAAATCGCCTCGTTGCGCGCCCTGTCCCAACAAGCACTGCCTCAAGGAGAAACATGGAACTCATCGGAGAACAGCTCATCGGCGCGCCTCGCGGAAAGGTATGGGAGGCGCTCAACGATCCGGCGATCCTTTCGCGCTGCATACCCGGCTGCGAAGAGATCAACAAGATCTCGGAAGCGGAAACGCACACCCGCGTCATGCTGAAAATCGGCCCGGTGCGCGCGCGTTTCTCGGGAAAGATTTTCATGACCGACATGGAGGCGCCAGCGAAGTGCACCTTGAGTTTTGAAGGCGCGGGCGGCGCTGCCGGCTTTGCCAAGGGTCGCTCGGCGGTTGCGCTTGCGGAAGAAGGCACCGGCACGCGCCTGACCTATTCGGTGGAAGCATCGGTCGGTGGAAAGCTCGGCCAGATCGGCGGCCGCCTGATCGACTCGTCGGCGAAAAAAATGGCTGATGAATTCTTCGCCGCGTTCGACGCCGCGCTGCAAAGTCCCGCCCAAGCTGCCACCGTGCCAACAGCCGACATTACGGCTGATGCAGCACACGTCAACACTCCCTCAACCGTATCCGCTCCGACACGGCCGGCGACCACGCCTCTCCCGGTGCAGGTCCCTTTCGCCGGCGGCGGTTTTCAGCATGAGCTGTACCGCTTCTTCTGGTTCGGCATCGGCGTGGCCTTCACTTTGCTGACGACGCGCTGGCTGTCCTGATCGATTCTCGCCTTTGCAACCATGGAGTCATCGTGAAAGCTCCCGCATTCGATTACGTCAAACCAAGCTCGCTCGCCCAGGTGTTCTCGCTGCTGGAAACGCATGGCGACGATGCACGCATCATCGCAGGCGGGCAGTCCTTGCTCGCCACCCTGAACATGCGCTTGTCCGAGCCGCAGTTGCTGCTCGATATCAATGCCATACCGGGCTTGAGCGGCATCACGCTGCACAGCGATTGCGTGCAGATCGGTGCCCTCACCCGTCACTGCGACATCGAAGACTCCGCGCTGATCGCCGAGCATGTCCCGCTGCTCGCAATGGCGGCGCCCTTCGTGGCGCACCGGGCAATCCGCAATCGCGGCACGCTGGGAGGGTCGATTGCGTTCGCCGATCCGGCCGCCGAATGGCCGACCTGCGCGGTCGCACTCGACGCCAGCATCGTTCTCGCCAGCCGGTCCGGTGAGCGGCGTGTCAAGGCAAAGGATTTTTTCCAGGACCTCTATACGACAGCGATGGAGCCTGGCGAGATCGTGACTGCGTGCGAATTTCCTCTTCAGCCGCGCGCGATGCGCTTTGCGTTCGACGAACTGGCGCGTCGCCGCGGCGACTACGCGATCGTCGGCCTTGCGGCCAGCGGGCAATTTGCAGACGGCTTGCTGCGCCAGGTCAGGCTGGTATTCCTCGGCACCGGCAACATTCCCTTGCGTGCACGGGCGGCAGAGGCTGCTATCGAGGGCAAGTCCCTGAATGCCGACACCTTCGAAGCAGCACGCGTCGCCCTGACCACGGAATTGCATCCCGCCGCCGACTTGTATCACTCCGCAGAGGCCAAGCAGCATCTCGCCTCAGTTCTGATGCGCCGCCTGCTTCAGCGGCTTGCGGCTTAAACCTGTTGTGATGGAGACCAAGATGTCCGAACCGATGCTCATCAATCTTCGCGTCAACGGCGTGACCGTCGAGAGGCCGGTCGATCCGCGACTTCACCTGATCGATTTCCTGCGCGACGAGCTTGGCATGAAGACCGCGCGTGCCGGATGCGAACACGGCGTGTGCGGCGCGTGCACCATTCGCCTCGATGGCGAGATCGTGCGCGGTTGCCTGGTACTGGCAGTGCAGGCCGATGGCAAGGAAATCGAAACCATCGACGGTGCCAGCGATCGCGGCGACCTGAAGGATCTGCAGGCGGCATTTCATGCGCACAACGCATTGCAATGCGGCTTTTGCACTTCCGGAATGCTGCTGACCGCCTCGGCGCTGTTGCAGGAAAAACCGGACGCGGACCGCGAGCAGGTGCGCGAATACATGTCCGGCAATTACTGCCGTTGTACCGGGTATCAATCGATTGTCGATGCCATTTCCGACGTGCTGCAGCAGCGCCGTGCGAACGGCGCGGGCCGGTGAGCAGGAGAAGAACATGAACGATGTTACGCGCAAAGAACTGAACGCCGTTTCCGCCGCCGGACAAGCAAACGCATATATCGGCACTTCGGTGTCGCGGCCCAATGCACGACGTCATCTCGAGGGGCGCGGTACCTACGTCGACGACGTGGTGCTGGCCCGCATGGCACATGTCGTTTTTTTGCGCTGTCCGCTGGCACATGCGCGCATTGGCACTATCGATGCCGATTACGCGCGCAGCATGCCGGGCGTGATCGCAATCGTGGATGGCAAGCAGATCGCAGCGATATGCAGCCCGTGGGTGGCCACGCTTGCGCATTTGCCGGGCATGAAATCGCCGCCCCAGTATCCGCTTGCGATTGAACGCGCCTGCTGGCAGGGCGAACCGGTGCTGGCCATCGTTGCCGAGACGCGCCAGCAAGCCGAAGATGCTTTGCAGATGGTGAATGTGGATTGGGAAGAACTGCCGGCGGTCGCCGACATGGAAACCGCGCTGGCTCCCGATACCCCCGTCATTCATCCCGAACTGGGCGACAACCTGTGCTTTCGCAAGACCATTGATACGGGCAATGTGGATGCCGCCTTTGCCGCTGCCGACCTGGTGGTGGAAGAGACCTTCCGCTTCGGCCGCCATACCGGCGTGACCATGGAGACGCGCTCGGTGCTGGCCGACTTCGATCCGGCCGAGCGGAAACTGACTGTCTACCATTCGCATCAGGCGCCGCACATGATGCAGGATCTGTATGCGCGTCACTTCGACCTGCCGGAGACGTCCGTGCGCGTGATCTGCAAAGACGTGGGCGGTTCCTTCGGCATCAAGGTGCATTCCTATCCGGATGATTTTGCGACGGTGGCCTTATCCATCCTGCTCAAGCGTCCGGTGAAATTCGTCGCCGACCGCCTCGAGTCCTTCGTCAGCGATATCCATGCGCGCGAACATGTGGTGAAGCTGCGCCTTGCGGCCAAGTCCGACGGCGAGATCCTTGCCTTCGACATGATTGACCTGACTGGCGTCGGGCCGTATTCGGTATATCCGCGCACCAGCGCGATCGAAGGCAACCAGGTGCTGAACATCGTTGGCGGTCCTTATCAGCACAAGGAATACCGTGCGACGCTCGACGTCGTGTTCCAGAACAAGGCACCGACCAGTCAGTACCGCGGCGTGGGCCATCCGATCGCGTGCGCGGTGACGGAGGGCGTTGTCGACGCCGCCGCCGTGAAGCTGGGCATCGACCCGCTGGAGATGCGTCGCAGGAACGTCATGCCGGACGACAGCTTTCCGCGTTCCGGTGCGTCGGGTATCAAGCTGGAGCGCTTGTCGCACCAGCAATGCCTGGACAAGCTGGAAAAGCTGATGGATTACCCTGCGCTACGGCGCGAGCAGTCAAGGCTGCGCGAGCAAGGAATTTATCGCGGCATCGGGATTGCGGTGCTGATCGAGCTGACCAATCCCGGCGCGGCATTCTATGGTGTCGGCGGAGCGCGCATCGCCGCGCAGGATGGCGCGACGATCCGCTTCGAGCCCACCGGCACGGTGACCTGCCTCGTCGGCGTGGGCGAGCAAGGCCAGGGCACCGAAACGATCTTTGCGCAAATCGCCGCCGATGCCGTCGGCGTGCCGATGGAGTGCGTCAAGGTCGTCACCGGCGACACCGAGGTGACGCCGTATGGCGGCGGCACCTGGGCGTCGCGCGGTGCGGGCATCGGCGGCGAGGCGGTCTTGCAGGCCGGCCTGGCATTGCGCGAGAACTTGCGGAAGCTTGCAGGCATCGTACTCAAGCGCGACGTCGCGGAATTGGACATCGCGCGCGGCCATGTGGTGGATCGCGCGAGCGGCGAGCGTCTTGTCGAGCTTGCCGAACTCGGCCGCATCATTCATTTCCGCCCCGACACCCTTCCGCCCGGCCCCTTGCCTGAACTGGTCGTCACGCGCACCTATGCCCAACGCGACTATCCGTTTGCCTTCACCAATGGCGTACAGGCTTCCTATGTCGAAGTGGATGTCGAAACCGGCTTCGTGAAGCTGCTGAAGCATTGGGCGGTGGAAGACTGCGGACGGATCCTGAACCCGATGCTGGTCGACGAGCAAATGCGCGGCGCGATCGTGCAAGGCATCGGCGGCGCACTGTTCGAGGAATGCCTGTACGACAGCAACGGCTTGCTCACCAACGGCAGCATGGCCGACTACCTGGTGCCGATGGCGTCGGAAATGCCGGACATCGTGCTGGCGCATGTGGAGACGCCTACCGCGACTTCGCAGCTCGGTGCAAAAGGCGCCGGTGAAGCAGGAACCGCAGGCGCGCCGGCGGCCGTCATGAACGCGATCAATGATGCGCTGTCGCCATTCAAGGTGTCGGTCACATCGCAGCCGATCACGCCGGAAAAGATCCTGCGCGCGCTCGGCACGATCTAAGCCAATCAAGGCCGCCGCCGCCAATGTCGCAGCGGCCTTCACCGTTTACTTCATCCACGTACTCTCATTTCCGGAGACAACATGCCTGTAGTCAGAGTCAACCTGCGCGAAGGGAAAAACGAAGATTTCCGCCGCCGCCTCAGCAATGCCATTCATCAGGCCATGGTCGACACCATCAATGTCCCGCCTGCCGACAAGTTCCAGATCATCACCGAGCATGGTCCCGGCAACCTGGCATTCCCCGATTCCTACCTGGGGATACCGCATGAAGACGAGGTGATCTTCGTACAGATCTTCCTCAATGCCGGGCGAACCATCGAACTGAAACAAGCACTGTACCGCGCGCTCGCCGCAGGCGTGGAAGCAATCGGTTTCAATCCGAAGGACCTGATCATCAATCTTGTCGAGGTACGCAAGGAGGACTGGTCGTTCGGCAACGGCGTCGCGCAATACGTCCCGCCACTCCAGGCCTGAACACTGTTCACTGAGAGGAAAAAATCATGTCGGATGCAAAGCAGATCGGTCAGTCGATTCGCCGCGAGGTGCTGGGCGCGGCCTTCGTCGACCGCAACGTGGCGACCGCCTCGCCCTTCTACCAGCATTTTGTCGATTTCACGTCGACGCAATGCTGGGGCTATGTGTGGTCCAGGGAAGGACTGAATCGCAAGACGCGCAGCATGTTGAACCTTGCCATGCTGGCGGCCATGGCGCGCTGGAATGAGCTGGCATTGCATGTGCGCGGTGCACTTAACAATGGCGTGACCGAGCAGGAAATCGCCGAAGTGCTATTGCAGGCGGGCGTCTACGCTGGCGTGCCGATTGCGTCGGAAGGTTTCAAGATCGCCGATCGCGTC
Source organism: Herbaspirillum sp. ST 5-3 (assembly GCF_004804275.1). Lineage (GTDB taxonomy): Bacteria > Pseudomonadota > Gammaproteobacteria > Burkholderiales > Burkholderiaceae_D > Noviherbaspirillum. The sequence goes on along the minus strand of NZ_STGI01000002.1, from coordinate 309,787 downwards.
ATTGCGGAATACATAGCGGAACAGCAACAGCCGTGACGCCAATGCGGCACATCGACAACGACCTCCGCCGGCCCAATTCCGCTATGCGGTCCTGACTCTCGGCCATGCAAATGTCGCGCTCATGACAGTTGTTCCGACTTACGACAACGAGCACGGCCGACCATACCTTTTCCCACATAAATCAGCTAACATCAACCAGAAAGGCGGAGACACGTCTGTACAACCACACAACACAAGGGGGGACACATGAATTCGAAGAAAATCGTAGCGGCGCTGGCCGCGAGTCTGGCGCTTGGTTTGTCCAATGCCGAAGAAGTGAAGATCGGATGCGTATCGGGGATAACCGGCCCCCTTGCGCTCACCACGGCCGACGTGCTCAAGGTAACCACCACCTATCTTGACCAGGTCAATGCCAAGGGCGGAGTCAATGGCAATCAGTTGAAGCTTGTCCTGCGCGACGACGGTTACGATCCCAAGAAAACAGTCGGCATGGTCGAGGACATCGTCGCAAAGGACCATGTCGTCGTGCTCGTCAACGGTGCCGGCACCGCCAATACGGCAACCCTGGTCAAGACCGGCACCCTGAACAAGTACAAGCTGCCGCTGGTTGGTGTGTACAGCGGTTCCGAGGCGATCAGAGGACCGGGTTCGGATCAGATATTCCACACCCGCGCGTCGTATAACGACGAAATCATGAAGATCGCGCGGCATGTATCCACCATTGGCTTGAAGCGTGTGGCGGTGTTCTACCAGGACGATGGTTTCGGCGCGGATGTCCTGGCCAGTCTGACCAAGGCTTCGCAGCAATACAATTTCGACATCGTTCTCAAATCGCCCTACAAGCCGGGAGAGCGCGACTTCGCCGCCAACGCGAAACAGCTCATCGCTTCCAAGCCCCAGGCGATTCTGCTGATGGGCGTGCCGGAAGCGGTATACCGGTTCATGAAGGTGTATGACGCACCGACCGGCTTTGCACAGCTCTATGCCTTGTCCTTCGTATCGCCGAAGGGATTGGCGGAATTCGCGGGCGAAGAAAAAGTTCGCGGCATCGGGATCAGCCAGGTTGTGCCCAATCCGAATTCGTCCGAGTTTGCCTTGAGCAGGGAATTCAAGAATTTCATGCAGACGCCAAGCCTCAAGGGAATCACACCCAGCCCGTTCCTCTTCGAGGCGTATCTGAACATCCGGCTCGCCGTCGAAGCCATCAAGTTGTCAGGCCCGCACCCGACCCCGGAAAAAGTGACGCAGAGCCTGAGCTCCATGCATGACTATAAACTGGCCGGTTATCCGATCGACTTCACAAGCACCAATCGCCGCGGCTCTTCCTATCTCGACATCGCCGTTGTCGGGGTCAACGCGCGCTTGTCGTATTGAACCGGGCAGGATGGGCGATCGTGCTTGCCCATCCTGTGTCGCAGCCGGTGTGACGGGTCGTCACACCGAGTGTCACACCGAGCAATAGCGCTCCTGCATCTGCTCGTCCGCCAGCAGCGCCTTGGCGGTGGACTCGTAGACGATCTCCCCCTGGTCCATGATGTAGGCGCGATCGGAGATGCGCAGTGCGTGTTCCACGCTTTGCTCGACGAGCAGAATGGTGACGCCGCGTTTCTTCAGGGCCTCGAAGTACTCGAACATTTCATCGACCAGCTTGGGCATGATGCCTTCGCTCGGCTCGTCGAGCATGATCATCTTCGGCCGCGCTGCCATCGCGCGGGCAATCGCCAGCATCTGCTGTTCGCCGCCCGACATCGTGACCGCTTCCTGCGACAGGCGTTCCTTGAGCCGAGGGAAAGTCTCCGCGATTTCCTCGACCACCTCGCGTGTGCGGCGGCGATCTTCGGGCGAGGCCATGACGCCGAGCTCGATATTTTCCATCACCGTCAATCCCGGAACGATGCGCCGCTCTTCGAAGACATAGGCGAGTCCGCGATGGAAGCGCTGATGTGCCGGTTCCTGCAGGATATCGTTTCCATCAAAACGGACAGAACCGGAAGTGCGGGACAACAAGCCCATGATGCTCTTCATGGACGTCGTCTTGCCTGCGCCGTTGCGTCCGATCAGGGACACCACCTCACCCGGCATCACGTGAAAGCTCACGCCTTGCAGGATGTGGCTGCGCCCATACCATGCGTTGAGTTTGTCCACCGACAAAATTGCCTGCTCTGCCATCAGTGATTCCCCTTGCCCAGATAGACGCGCTTCACTTCTTCATTGGACCGGATTTCATCCGGTGCGCCCTGCGCCAGCAGTTCGCCGTGATGCAGGACGATGATGTTGTCGCTCACGCCCATGACGAGTTTCATCTTGTGTTCGACCAATCCGACAGTGCGATGCTCCAGCAGCTTGAGGATCAGGTCCATGATGACCCGCGTCTCTTCCGGACTCATGCCGGCGGTCGGTTCATCGAGCAGCAACAGCTTCGGATCGCAGGCGAGTGCGACCGCGATTTCCAGGCTGCGCTGTTCGCCGTGTGCCAGGTTTTCCGCCCTCTCGCGTCGCTTGTCCTGCAGGCCGACCAGCTCCAGCAAGCGCTCCGCCTGTTCCACCCACTCGGCGCGGCGACTGCGCGGAGTCCAGAGGTCGTAGGCGCTGTGCATCGATTGCACCGCGACCCGTACGTTCTCCAGCACGGTCAGCGCCGGAAAAAGGTTGGTGATCTGGAACGACTTCGAGATGCCGGCCTTCGCGAACTCATGCGGCTTGAGGCCGACGACGCTCTTGCCGTCGAACAGGATGTCGCCCGAGGTCGGAGCGAAGCTGCCCGACACCATGTTGAAGAACGTGGACTTTCCCGCACCGTTCGGCCCGATGATGGCAGTCAGCTTCCCCTTCGGAAAATCGACGCTGACATCCTTGTTGGCGGTAAATCCGCCGAACTTTTTCGTGATGTTGCGGGTGCTGAGGATGGCGGAAGCGTTCATTTCTTGTACCAATCCAGAACAGTGCCCCAGATGCCTTTCGGGAAGAAGAGCACAAGGACGATGAAGATGACGCCGACGATCATTTGCCAGCGCTCGGTGAAACCCGTGACGATGTGCTCGATGCCGAGAAACATGCCGGCGCCGATGAAGGGGCCGAAGAAGGTTCCCATGCCGCCCAGCAGCGTCATCATCATGACCTGCCCCGAGGTGTGGTAGGACAGGCTGTCGATCGACACCGTCGAAAGGTTGATGGCGTTCAGTGCCCCGGCCAGACCGCAGATCATGCCGGAGATCACCAGCGACAGCAGTCGCGTGCGTTCGACGTTGACGCCGCAGGCTCGTGCGCGATGCTCGTTTTCACGCAAGGCTTCGAGGATCGCGCCGAACGGCGATTGCAGAATGCGTGCGAGCAGCCACACGGCCAGCGCCACGAAGACCAGCGTGAAGTAGTACTTGGTCAAGGGATTGAGCAAATCGAGCTTCACGAAGCCAAGGTTGACGGCGCCCACGTTGACGCCGCGCAGACCGTTGTCGCCGCCTGTCAGCGAAGTGGCATGGAAGAACAGGAAGTAGGCGCATTGCGCAAGTGCCAGCGTGACCATCGCAAAATAAATGCCGCGCGTGCGCATCGCCAGCAGGCCGATGGCCAGCGCGATCACGCCCGCCAGCAGCACGCCGGAAATCAGGGCGATGTGCCAGCCCATGCCGAACTGCGAGATCAGGATGCCGCAGCCGTAAGCACCGCTGCCGAAGAAGGCCGCATGCCCGAACGACAACTTGCCGGTGTAACCGAAGGTCAGGTTGTAGCCCGCCGCGAACAGGCCGAACAACAGTATGTTGATGGCCAGGGAGTAAAACGGAAATACCAGCGGGAACAGCGCGAGCACCGCAATTGCGCTTGCGGCGGGATGCCGTGCCAGCAGGCTTCCGATAGCCGGAACGCGGTACGCCGGTGCGATGACAGCCGGTTTGGAGAGAATGGGTGAAGAGGTTTTTTCCATGGCAATCAGCTCATCAAACCTTTGCGGCCGAACAAGCCGTTCGGCTTGAAGATCAGCGTTATCGCCATCAAGGCGAACATTGAAAAGTCGGCCAGTTCAGGCTCGAACAAGGTGGTGAAGCTCATGACAACGCCCACCAGAAGGCCGGCTGCAATGGCACCGCCGAGCGAGCCCATGCCGCCGACCACGGTGATGACGAAGGCCTCGATCAGAACGGGAACGCCCATCTCCGGCGACACGCCGCGCATCGGTGCCGCGAGCAGGCCCGCCAGCCCGGCGATGGCCGTGCCCACGCCGAAGATGGCCAGCCAAACCTTCGACACATCAATGCCCAGCACACGCAGCACCATCGGGTCGCGCGCGCCGGCACGCACGATCAGGCCGAAGCGCGTTTTTTCAATCACCAGCCACAAGAGCAACAGCACCACCGCCGTCACCGCGATCAGGAACAGGCGATAGATCGGGAACATGCCGATGCCGATATCGACCGCACCCTGGAGGAGTTCAGGCGTGTCGAACTGTTCGCCCTGCACGCCGAAAGCCATGCGGACCACATCCATCATGACGTAGGCCAGGCCGAAGGTCAGCAGCAGCGGATAGTCGATTCCCCTGCCGTACAAGGGGCGCACCAGGAAGCGTTCGACCACGAGGCCGATCGCGCCCGTGGCAAGCGGAACCGCGATCATGCAGAACCAGAAATTGCCCGTCCTGGCGAAAACGAACACCCCAACATACGCGCCGACCATGAAGAACGCGCCATGCGCGAAATTGACGATCGTAAGCAGGCCGAAAACCAGTGACAGGCCGACACCAACGAGGACATATATCGAACCGAGCGCAAGGCCTGTGACAAGCTGCTGCGCAATGAGACTGAAAGAGAGATCCATGATCAACCTGACTGTTGTGCTGAATTCCGCGCTGCGCAACGGGTAGCATGCGCGCAGCGTGGAGGGCAGCGCCGTTCAACCGGCGCGCCCTCCTCTCGTTTTCGAATCAGGCCTGATGCCCGAGCTCGTTGCAGGACCGCAGTTTGCTTTCGTCGAAGGTTTCCGTCGCCACGATCCTGAAGATGTCCTGGTCATTGGCCGCGGCGGAGCGGTCTTTCGATTCGATGATCAGTACGGACTGCACGGCCTGGTGATCGCACTGGCGGAAGAACACGTTGCCCTTGTACAGGTCGCCCTTGACCGCGCGCAGTGCATCCACCACCTTTTCGGTATCGGTGGTGCCTGCGGCCTTGGCGGCGGCAAGCACGTTGCGCACGCCGGCGTAACCGAGACCGGCGTAGTCGGTCGGGTACACGCCCTTGTGCAATGCCTTGAACGCATCATTGAATTTCTTCGACGATGCGAGCGAGCCTTCAAGGCCCCAGTAGTAGCCGGTGCCGCCAATGACACCTTCGTAGGTCTTGTGTCCGTCGACGCTGCGACCGTTGTGCATCAGCAGGGGCGCAATGATCTTCATCTGCTTCTTGATGCCGAAGTCGTTCGCCTGCTTGAAGGCGATCTGCTGATCGCGGCCGAAATTGCAGACGATCAGGACATCCGGCTTGAGCGCAAGGATCCTGGGGAAATAGCTGGAAAAGTCGGTGGTGCCGAGCGGATGACGGATATCGGCCAGGACTTCCATGCCGAGTGCCTTGCCGGCAGTCTGGAAGCCACGCACCATTTCATGGCCGTAGGCATAGTCGGCCGTCAGGAAGACCACGCGCTTGCCCATTTTCGGAATTGCGTAGCGTGCCACGGCGCCCGCTGTCATGTGCGGATTGAGGCATTCATGAAAGGTGTAGCGGCTCCAGTCTTTCGCCTCGTTGATGGTGTCGGACTGGCTGATCGAGTTGTAGATCACCTTGCGCTGCTTGGTCACGTTGTTGACCGACAGTTGCACCGCCGAGGACACCGAGCCGACGATGAAGTGTGCCTTGTCCTTGTCGATCAGTTCGATGGTGCGGGTGGCGGCCTCTTGCGGATTGAGCTTGTCATCGCGCACCAGCAATTCGGCTTTGCGACCATTGAGTCCGCCCGCATCGTTGAATTCCTTTATCGCCAGTTCCGCGCCGCGCACGACGGCTTGCGCTTCGGCTGCGAACGCGCCGGTCAGCGGAACGGGAAAGCCGACGCGTACCGTGTCCGATTGCGCGCGCACCAGCGACGGCAATGCCGCGCTGCCGGCCGCCAGCGTACCGCCGGCGACCATGGTGCGCAGGACCTTGCGGCGCATCTTGCTATGTTTCGAGTTATCCATGTTGACTCCTCCAAGTTGGAAATACAGCTCTTTATGTTGGCGTTCCGAGGCATGCTTTCTGCTCGGATGCGCGCATTCGCTCCACTTCTTCTTCAGCCTTTTGCACCGACGGTACGTGAGGCAGTCCCTGCGCACTACAACTCCGCCGGCAAAAAACCGGTTACCTGCTGCTCGAATAATAATATTTATTTACCCGTTGGTAAATAGTTTGCCGTTCGCCGAATCATAATATATTATTTACCCGTTGGTAAATATAGTGGCTGAGGAATCCGATGTCAATCACGATTCCAGCTGCTGGCGCGTTACCGGCAAGTTCCGCCGACGGTGCAAGCCACTGCTGCAACGAAAAGCCGAAACTCGGTGCGCCACGTCCGTTTCACGAGACCTGGCACGGCGCACCCCTGGCAGCGCGCAGATGCGAATGCTGCACTGCATGGCGCCGATCCGGACGCGTCATCGTCCCGGCGGCGGAGCAATGGTGCGCGGTCGCGGCGCTTGCATATCGCATGCAGGCGAATTTGTATGTTTCACACCCTATTGTTAACAGGAGCCCAGAAAACATGAATGCCCCAACAGAAGTCGTTCATCTGCAGGAAGATATCCAGCATTACATCGGCGGCGCTGTCAGCCCGTCGGCAACCGGCCGCTTCGCCGACGTCTTCAATCCGTCGACCGGCCGGGTGACGAAACGTGTTGCGCTCGGCGATGCCGCCGAAGTGGACAAGGCGGTCGCGGCGGCCGGCAAGGCGTTCAAGTCGTGGTCGGAGGTATCGCCGCTGCGCCGCGCGCGCGTGATGTTCAAGTACAAGGCCCTGCTGGAACAGCATCAGGACGACCTGGCGGCGATGATCACCGCCGAACACGGCAAGGTGTTCACCGACGCGCAGGGTGAAGTGCAGCGCGGCATCGAAGTGGTGGAGTTTGCGTGCGGCATTCCGCAGTTGCTCAAAGGCGATTACACCGCCCAAGTCGCGACTGGCATCGACGCTTTCGCCATGCGCCAGCCGCTGGGCGTATGCGCCGGCATCACGCCATTCAACTTCCCGGTAATGGTGCCGATGTGGATGTTTCCTGTTGCCATTGCCTGCGGCAATACCTTCATTCTCAAGCCCTCTGAGCGCGATCCTTCGCCCAGCCTCTTGATGGCGGAACTGCTCAAGCAGGCAGGACTACCGGACGGCGTGTTCAATGTGGTACAGGGCGACAAGACTGTCGTGGACGCCATCCTGCATCATCCCGACATCGCCGCCGTCAGCTTCGTCGGTTCGACACCGATCGCCGAGTATATTTACGCAACCGGCGCGGCCAAGGGCAAGCGCGTGCAGGCGCTGGGCGGCGCGAAGAACCATGCCATCGTGATGCCGGATGCCGACCTCGACCAGGCGGTCGATGCGCTCATGGGCGCGGCTTACGGCTCGGCCGGCGAACGCTGCATGGCGATCTCGGTGGCGGTCGCGGTCGGCAATACCGGTGATGCGCTGATTGAAAAACTGATTCCCCGCGTGCGCAATCTGAAGATTCTGGACGGCATGGACCTCTCCGCCGAAATGGGACCGGTCGTCACCAGCCAGCATCGCGAAAAGATCATGGGTTACATCCAGTCGGGCGTGGAAGAAGGCGCGGATCTGAAGGTCGACGGACGCGATTTCAAGCTGGCGGGCCATGAAAACGGCTTCTATCTCGGCGGCACGCTGTTCGATCATGTGCGGCCTGAAATGAAGATTTATCGCGAAGAGATTTTCGGGCCGGTGCTGGCGGTGGTTCGTGTTCCCGACTTCGCTTCCGCGGTGGAATTGATCAACGCGCATGAGTTCGGCAATGGCACCTGCGTGTTCACGCGCGATGGCGGCACGGCGCGCGAGTTCTGCAAGCAGATCAAGGTCGGCATGGTCGGCGTGAACGTGCCGATTCCGGTGCCGATGGCATTCCACAGCTTCGGCGGCTGGAAGCGCAGCCTGTTCGGCGACATCCATGCCTATGGCGAAGAAGGCGTGCGTTTCTACTCGCACTACAAGTCAGTCATGCAGCGCTGGCCGGCCTCGATCGCGAAAGGCGCCGAATTCGCGATGCCGACCTCGAAGTAAGGCGCTTCAGCGGAAACCTGCCGCCGCGATCGGGAACGGCGGCAGGTATCATTTGCCGGACATATGAACAGGACAATCCGCTATGGACAGCATCGATCTTGAAGTTCTGAAAGCCTGTGCCGACTGGCTCGCTGCCGGGCTGCGCTGCCAGCTTGTCACCGTCGTCAAGACCTGGGGTTCCAGTCCCCGTCCCGAGGGCGCAATGATGGCGATGGCCGCCGATGGCCGGGTCGTCGGTTCGGTGTCGGGCGGCTGCATCGAGGACGACCTGATCGAGCGCGTGCGCATGCACGGCATACCCGCGGATCTTCCGCACATCGTCACCTACGGCGTATCGGCGGACGAAGCCCATCGCTTCGGCCTGCCCTGCGGCGGCACGATTCGGCTCGCGCTGGAGCCCTTGTCGGACGCCAGCCGCATCCCGGAACTGCTGCAGCGCGTGGCGCAGCAGGAGCTGGTGGCTCGTCATCTGGATCTGTTGCGTGGCCAGGTGCAATTGCTGCCTGCGCGCGCGGGGCAGTGCCTGCTGCTCGGCGAAACAGAACTGGTGACCGTCCATGGCCCGCGCTGGTGTCTGCTTGTGATCGGCGCCGGCCAGCTTTCGCGCTTTCTGGCGCAGATCGCGACCGGGATGGATTACCAGGTCGTGGTGTGCGACCCGCGCGAAGAATACCGCACTGCATGGAACCTGCCCGAAGTGCCGGTGGTCCATGCGATGCCGGACGACCTGGTGATGGAGATGCGGCTCGATTCCCGCAGCGCCGTCGTCGCGCTCACCCATGATCCGAAGCTGGACGATCTGGCGCTGATGGAAGCCCTGCGTTCCGATGCGTTTTATGTCGGCGCGATCGGCTCACGCGCGAATAGCGAAAAGCGGCGCGAGCGCCTCAAGCAGTTTGACCTCACCGATGCCCAGATCGGGAAGCTGCACGGTCCGATCGGGCTGCATCTCGGCAGCAAGACGCCCCCCGAAATCGCGATCTCGATTCTCGCAGAGATGACCGCGATCAGAAACGGCATTCAGCTCGTGCCGGAACAACAGGCCGGCCATGGCAAGACTGCTGCACAGCAGCCGGCGAGCGCAGCCAGTTGCGGCTTGCGGACGGCGTAGAAATTTCCGGCAGCGTGTCTCACAAGGAAATGCGCATGCCGACGAGGACAGCACGCCCTGCGGCCGGTTCATAGAAGCGGCGATTCGATTCATTCACGATGACTGACCCAATGTAGTTGCGGTCCAGCAGATTGTCGAACCGCACGAAGGCCGAGGCGCGGTGCGACCCCACCTGAAACGCGCGCTCTGCATTGAGGCCGAGCGTGAAGTACCCGGGCGCTGCCTCGGTGTTCAGATCATCCGCCTGAATGCGGCTCTCCGCATGCAATTCCGCGCCGAAGCGCAAGGTCTCGCTTGGCTTCCACGCAGCTTCAAGCTGGATTGTGTGACGCGCGGTACCGGGCAAGCGGTTCCCCGCATTGACCGTCCTGCCATCAGCACTTTGAAAACCTTCCGTGAATCGCGCCTGCAGCCAGGTATAGGCGAGCGTCCAATCGATTTGCCGCCAACGCAGCTTGCCGCCCAATTCCAGGCCATAGCGCTCGACGCCATCGACATTGCGGAAGATGGTCCGCCCGCCCTGGTTGGCCAAGGGCACGATCTCGCCATCCGTGGTACTGCGGAACAGCGTGGCCTGCAGCGATGTCCCATTGCGCATCCACTTCAGGCCGGTTTCAGCATGAAGGCTGCGCGCCGGTTGCAGCGCGAAATTGAAGCCGCTGCCACTTTGGCGATAGGCCAGTTCACTCAGCGTGGGTGTCTCGAATCCGTAACCGACGTTGGCGAAGGTATTGAGTGATTCCGTCGCATGCCAGAGCACGCCGACCACAGGACTGAAACGGCTGTAGGAAATGCTGCCACTGTCGTCCGGGCTGACGGATGTGATGTAGCGATCATCGACGCGCATGTCGACGCGGCTGTAGCGCGCACCCGCCGACAGCAGCACTTCCGGATGCACGTAGGCATCCGCCTGCGCGTACAGCCCGTACGCGGTGGCGTCATTGTCTTCGTCGCGGCGCACATCGCCCGCGCTGCCGTTGGCATTGACGAAACCGAGGCGCTTGTCGCGCGTGGCCTCGATTTCGCTGCCGACGCTCCAGCGCACAGGCACCTTGTCGCTGGTACGGAAATCGTGATGCCATGCGGCCGATGCGCCGTAATACTGGCGCTCCAGATCGACCACGCCGCCGGAACTGGTGAGAGCGGCGCCGCTGAACGCAAGGAACTGGCGCAGCTTGCGCTGTCCGGCGTAGCTGCTGAACGAAAGCCGGTCGATTGCGCCGAGGCGGTGCTCGCCAGCCACGCCCATCTGGTACTGATCCACCGTCTTGCGGGTGTTGAATTGCTCGGCCACGGGAGTCACGCCGCGCGGATTGCGCTGGTACTCTGCCTGCGCCAGTCCCAGCGGATCCTCCGCGAGCGGTTGCGAAAAACCGTTGATGCCGAATCGCAGCGAGGTTTTTGCATCCGCTTTCCAGTCCATGCGCAGATCAAGATAGCGACGCCGCGCGGCCGAATGCTCGCGCGCGCCATCGGTGTCGAATCCGGACACATCCGCGCGCATGCCGAGTCCGGAGCCGAGCGGCGCGCCACCGCTCAGCATCGCCTGCCGAAACCCGCGACTACCTGCCGCAAACCGTATATCGGCCTCCGCCGCATCCGGTGCCGGGCGGGTTTCCACCAGCATCACGCCGCCGCCGACATTGCCATACATCTGCGCCCATGGCCCGCGCAGCACCTCGACGCGCTGCGCGGCGATCATGCTGACCGTCGATGCCTGCCCCTGCCCGTCCGGCGTCGATGCCGGAATGCCGTCGACCAGCAAGCGACTGCCGCGCAAGCCGAAGGTCGCCCGGCTGCCGAAGCCGCGGATCGAGAGTTGAACGTCCTGCGCGAGGTTTTGTCGGTCGCGCACGGCAATGCCGGGCACGGCCGTCAAGGCTTCCGTCATGCTTACTGCTGGCGCGGCGCCCTCGCGCCAGTCGAGCTCAAGCCCGTCCGCGGCGGGCGTGTCGAACAGGCGTTGCTGAACGCGATTGGCGGTGACGCTCACCGGCGCGAGCGAGCGTTCCTGGGCGGACGCGGTAATGCAGGTGCCGGCAATCACGATTCCTGCCAGTGCGGAAGACGCGGGTTTGAAGTGGTCGAGCATGAATGACGCAATCCTTTTCTTGTTCATCGACGTCAAGCGCCTCTGCGTCATGACGTATTTGCCTGGGGAAAGGTAACAGCAGGCCGGCAAGCCGTGCTTGCAGATTCATGCAGGGAATTGAACTTGCGTGCAAGCGCAACGCGTGTCACATGCGTCGATGCGCGCGCCAGCCGCTGGGGCTGACGCCGAAGCGTTCGTGAAATGCGCGGCTCAGATGCGCGGCATCGGAGAAACCGAATTCGTACGCGAGCTGCGTAATCGTCTTGTCCGCCTCGCGCGGATCGCCGAGGCTCTTGCGTGCGGCCTCCAGGCGCATCCCGAGGATATAGGCGTGCGGCGTCTCGCCCATCCGGTCGAACAGGTAGTAGAGTGAACGGCGCGACATCGAGAAGGCCTGCGCGATTCTTTCGGCCGACAGGTCAGGTTCAGAAATGTGTTCGAGGATGAACTCGCGGATCTGCTCAAGCTTGTGCGGGTTCATGACGCGCGACTGCGCCGATGTGTCGCAATTGCCGGTCTGCCGCATGGCCGCAGCCATCAGGGCGACCACCGAATCCTGCACCACCATCTGCCCCGCGCTGTCGAGCGTGACCTGATCGTCGAGCAAGCGCCCGATGGCCGACAGCGCCACTTCCGCCGTTCCCTTGCCCGAGAGCGCGGTGCCGAGCAGGCGCGGAATCGCCGGTCCCCAGGCATAGGCTTCGTTCTGCGGCAAGAAGAGCACGACAAAGCGGCTGTCCTCATCGAGCACGTTGACGCTGTACGGCCGGGTGCTGTCGTACACGGCCCAGGTGCCGGGAACCAGCATGGCCTCGCGACCGCCCTGCTGGATGCAGCTTTGCCCGGTGATCTGCCACATGATCTTGAAGGTGCCGGCATCGGAACGCGACGATGCGCCATCGGTGCGGCGGAACATCGCGGGCGTGGTGTCCACCATGGATACCAGGCTGTCCTTGAATTTCGCCGCCAGTGCGCGTGTGTGACAACGGTCCGGCGTAGTGTAGCGGCAGTCCAGTTCGTAGAAGCTGGTATGCACCATCTCCGTCAACTGATCGAGGGAATGCACATGCGACTCATGAAGCCGGTCGACTTGCGGCGCAAACAGCGATGCCATGGCGCTATCTCCAATGTGGTACGGCGGCTCATGCAACGAGTGGATCGCACTGCGCGTGCGACGGCGGTTCGTCGATGCCGCTTTCAATGAAGCGACCGCGACGCGAGCCTGCCGTTGTCTCCTGCGGATGTTATTCGGTACAGCTTTTTGTCTGTGCAGATTACCATAATTGTCTGACGCCGATTGTCTACGTTTTAACAAACGAAAGTATGAGAAACAGCATTTCCGTGGATCAATAATCGGAATAAAAAAAACGGCATCGACGCCAAAAGAACATCGATGCCGCTGGGGAAAAAAGGAAAAATCAGCGTTGCGCGTTCTGCTTGTCGCGCTGTTCCTTGCTCTTCATGTAGTCGGCATATTCCTTGTCCATGATGTATGCCTTGACATCCGCCAGGTCGGCGCCGGTCAGGATGTCGCCAAACGACGCCATGCCGCGTGCGTGCAACGCGCCCTTGAGCACAATCTCGTCGAAGGCATTGCGCGTGGCATCGGAGGAGAAGCGCAGGTCGGGAATGATTCCGCCGCTCACCGCACCGACCCCATGACACATGGCGCAGGTCGTGTGGAAGATCCTGCTGCCGTGTGCGATCGTCTCGGGCGATGCCTGCACCGGTTGCGGTATGCGCGTATAGACGACCTTCTTGACCGGAATCGGCGGCAGCGCTTCCTTGCCGTCAAGTGCAAAGACCAGCAAGCGGCTGATGTTGCGCACGCCGGGCGCAAGGGTAGCTTCGCCGCCGATCAGGCCTGCTGCGCCACCCCACCCGGCCATGACAGCGACGTACTGCTTGCCGCCGACCGAGTACGTGACCGGACCCGCCATCACGCCGGTCTGCGCCGCGAATTCCCACAGCTTCTTGCCGGCATCGGCGGAATAGGCGACGAAGCGGCCATCAGCCGTGCCCTGGAACACCAGGTTGCCGCCGGTCGCCATCGTGCCACCGTTCCAGTGGAAGGCATACGGCGCGGTCCATGCGGCCTTCTGCTTGACCGGATCCCACGCGACCAGTGCACCGCTGGCGACTTCGCGCGGGAAGGCGGTGAAGTTTTCCTCACCGGAACCGAGGTTCCAGGCGCCGGGACGATAGTGAAAATCCTTCGCCCCGTTGGAATACACGAAGGGCAGCTCATGGTAGGGGATATAAGCGAGGCCGGTTTTCGGGCTGAAGGACATCGGCTGCCAGTTGTGCGCACCGAACGGTCCTGGCCATTGCACCGATGGGTCCTTTTCGTAACGCGCACCCGGCGTCTCGACGGGACGGCCGGTCTTGAGATCGACGCGCTCGGCCCAGGTCACCTTGCCGAATTTTTCGGCCGACAGCAGCTCGCCGGTCTGGCGGTCAAGCACGTAGAAGAAGCCGTTCTTCGGCGCCTGCATCAGCACCTTGCGCTTCTTGCCGTTGATCTCCATGTCCGCGAGGATGATGTCCTGGGTCGCGGTGAAGTCCCATGAATCGCCCGGCGTCGTCTGGTAGTGCCAGACCATGCGCCCGGTATCGGCATTGACGGCGACGATGGACGACAGGTAGAGGTTGTCGCCGCCTTCCGGACTGCGGATCTGCCGGTTCCATGGCGAACCATTTCCGGTGCCGACATACAGCAGATTGAGCTGCGGGTCGTAGGCCATGGCATTCCACGCGGTTCCGCCGCCACCATATTTCCACCACTCACCGTTCCAGGTCTTCAGCGCCTTTTCCAGTTCGGGCGATTCTTGCGGCTTGGAGGGGTCGCCCGGCACCACATAAAAACGCCAGGCCATCTTGCCGCTGTTCGCATCATAGGCCGAGAAGTAGCCGCGCACGCCGAGTTCCGCGCCGCCATTGCCGATGATGACCTTGCCGTTGACGACACGCGGTGCGCCGGTGATCGTGTAAGCCAGTGTGTTGTCGGTGGTCTGGGCGGACCAGATCTGTTTGCCGCTGGATGCGTCTAGCGCGATCAGGCGTCCGTCGATGGTGCCGACATAGACCTTGCCTTTCCAAACCGCGACGCCGCGATTGACGACGTCGCAGCATGCGTGCCGCCCCTTCGATTTCTCGACGCCGGGATCGAATTCCCACAGTTTCTTGCCGGTCGCTGCATCCGCCGCGAACACCCGACTCCAGGCGAGTGTCGCATACAGCACGCCATCGACCACGATGGGCGTCGCTTCCAGGCCACGGTCATTGTCGAGATCGGCGAACCACGCCAGCCCGAGCCGATCGACATTGTGATCATTGATTTTTGCCAGCGGGCTGTAGCGCTGCTCCGCATAGGTGCGGCCGTGGCTGAGCCAGTTGGCGCCATCTTTCTGCGAGGCCGCAATGCGTGCGGCGTCGACGTTGGCCGGCCCGGCCTTGGCGGCAGCCCACTGCGGCGCGATGAAAGCCGCTGCGGCAAATGCCATGGCGACCACTGCTTTCTTGTTCATTCACTCCTCCTCTTCTTATGGAAAATCGTCGTCCCGGCCGAGCGACCGGGACGTGAGCGCTCTTGCCGGCGCTGAATCAATCAGTAGGCGATGCAGACCGACTTGATTTCGGTATAGGCATCCAGCGCGGCGCGTCCGTGTTCGCGGCCGACGCCCGAGCTCTTGAAGCCGCCGAAGGGCATGCTGGGATCGACTACGTTGTGCGTATTGACCCAGACCGTGCCGGCATCGATGCGGTCGATCAGCTTGTTGGCCGCGCTCAGGTTGTTGGTCCAGATGCTGGCGCCCAGGCCGTACTGGCTGTTGTTGGCTTCCCTCAGCACGCTATCGATATCGTCGAAAGGCATGGCGACCACGACCGGCCCGAAAATCTCTTCGCGCACCACGGTCAGCGGCTTGCAGGCGGTGTTCGAGACGACCGTCGGCTTGACGAAGTAGCCCGGACGATTCGGTGCGACGCCGCCGCTGACGATTTCCGCGCCTTCGGTGCGGCCACTTTCGATGTAGCCCATCACGCGCTCACGCTGACGCGCCGATACCAGCGGGCCCATTTGCGTGGCGGGATCGAAGCCGGATCCGAGCACGGTGTTTTCCGCCACGGAAGCCAGGCCGGAGACCACGCGGTCGTAGTTCTTCTTGTGCACATACAGGCGCGAACCGGCGGTGCAGACCTGCCCCTGGTTGAGGAAAATCGCGGCGGCAGCGCCCTGCACGGCGAGTTCCGGATCGCAGTCTTCCAGGACCAGCACCGGGCTCTTGCCGCCAAGCTCGAGCGAAGCGCGGCGGATGGCCTGGCCGCATTGCTGGCCGATGATGCGACCGACTTCGGTGGAACCGGTAAAAGTCACCTTGTCGATGCCGGGATGATTGACAAGCGCCGCGCCTGCCACCGGACCGTCGCCGGTCACCACGTTCAGCACACCCGGCGGGAAGCCGGCTTCCTGCGCCAGTTCCGCCAGACGCAAGGCGGTAAGCGGCGTTTCCTCGGCGGGCTTGAGGACCACCGTGCAACCGCAGGCCAGCGCCGGAGCGATTTTCCAGATCGCCATCAGCATGGGGAAGTTCCACGGCACGATGGCGCCGACCACGCCGACCGGAACGCGGCGCGTGGATGCGTTGTACTTGACGCCCGGCGTAAATCCGATCGACAGATCCAGCGTGCTGCCTTCGATCTTGGTGGTCCATCCGGCCATGTAGCGCAGCCACTGCACGCTGGCGCTGATGTCGATGGCTTGCGACACGCCGAGCAGCTTGCCGTTGTTCAAGGTCTCCAGTTGCGCCAGTTCCAGGCTGTTGGCTTCAACCAGGTCGGCCAGTTTCAGCAGCAGGCGCTCGCGCTGCGCCGGCAGCATGTCGCGCCAGGCGGATGACTCGAAGGCCGCGCGTGCGGCGCGCACCGCCCTGTCAATGTCGCCGGCGTCCGATTCGGGCACCTGCGCGATCTCTTCGCCGCTTGCCGGATCAAAAACGGCAAATGTCTTGCCGGATTGGGCGCCGCACCATTCTCCGTTGATGAGCATCTTCGAACGGATGGATTGGCGGATGTCTGCGAGATTGGTCATGGAGCGTCTCCTGGTGTTGGTTGTTATGCGAAGCACACAACGTAACACCGGGGATCGCCCCGAAGCTTGAAGGCCCGTGCAGCGGGCTTGTCAAATCGTGCAAGACGTTTCAGACAGTCTGCACCGCGCGCAAACCGGCAAGGGCTAACCGGCCCCCTTCGCAGGCGGCGTACTGCCGGTTTGCCTGATAAACGCGTCCTGCAGATCACCGGTGATGTAGCGCAGCGTCATGTCGAAGTCATAGCGCGGCGCATCAAGCTCGATGACTGCATTGCCATGCTTGAAGCGCGCGTAGGCGTCACCGCCCGACGCGATGCTCTTTTCAACCAGCGTGTATTTGGCGGCCAGTCCGTTCATGGCCTTGCGAAAGGTGGCGATTCGTCCGTCACGGCTGCCCTCGCCGTTCGGAAAGTACATGACGACGGCGTTCAGTTTTCGGGCCGTGTCGAAGATGAAGACGATTTCGCTCAGTCCTTCGACATTGATTCCCTTGCCCGGGCCGGACAGCATCGGGCCGCGCGTATACCGGTTGGTTCCTGCCGGAACCAGGCGCGTTTTTGCGCCGATTTCTTTTTGCACGTCGTCAAGAGTGGCAACCCCAAGTTCCAATCCGAACAGCGCGAGATTGCCGGCCCAAGCCGTATGCGCAGCAAGCGCCAGTGCGGCCGCGGCAAGTTTTACAGAAATTTTCATTGCAGACGTGATGAAGATGTTGCGTGATTTATTTAAGTGTCACGCGGTGGAATCGGACGCGCTCCTGTTCTTTGCGTCTGCTAATGAGGAGAAGGTATTTCTTTCCAAAAAATATTTCATTGACTCGCATCAAGGCACACGGAAAGCTCACAACTTGCTGGCTTCCTGGTCGGGAATTGCGAAGGATACCCGGCGTCCAATGCAGTGTCGATCATCCTTGCGGCAATCCTTCACATGCAGCGTTTTCTCCTGATTACCGGTACCCTGCTCGTGCTTGCCGGCCTGTTCTGGCCGTGGCTGTCCAGGCTTCCGCTTGGCCGCTTGCCTGGGGATATACATATCGTGCGTGAAGGTTTCAGCTTCCATTTCCCGGTGATGACCAGCATTCTTGTGTCGCTACTGCTGTCGCTTCTGCTCTGGATTTTCCGCCGCTGATCATTCATACAAAAAATCCCCTTGGATGCATGTCCCAAGGGGATCGATTTGTTTTGCAGCAGTAGCGTGTTTACGTCGCGGTGTGTCCGCCATGCCGCCAGCGTTGGAAGTCCTGATCGCGCACCATCGCCCAAATTGCAAGGAGCAGCACCGCACATCCAATCTGTGCCGCATTCATGGCGACATTCTTTTTGGGTGCAAAGCGAAAGACCCAAGGCGAAATCGCCACCCGAACTTCGAGAATGATGTTGATCGCCTCTTCCCTGGCTTTCGGGATCGAGCCCTCGACCGCCGCGAGATCGCGGATCTACAAGGTCACGCCGCCGCTTGGCCCGTTCGACGAGCATTCCGCATGACCGCAGGGGCACTGCTCGCCCTGCTCGTCCTGGTTCGCGTGTTCGCGCCGGCATTCTTCGCTGCAATACAGTTGTCCGACGGGTACGGAACAGGTGCAGCGTGGAAGCGCGCATTTGTCTTCAGCTTGATGAGTTGCCATCGAAATTCTCCTTTGGCGTAGAACTCATTTCAGAAACAGGAGGGCTCGCGAAGGTCTTCGGACACATTTTCCGTTGCCGCAGCCAGCTTTCCTGAAGACCTTTTTCGCGCTGCGAGGTTCATCCCCGCGCCTCCGCAAGGCGTGCTTGCCTGCCGTCAGCATCCGGCTTGCCACTCTTGAGCGCTTCTTCCGGGACGAAGACCGTCATGCCGACGACAAGCCGCCGCGCCAATCGACACTGTCTTATGCGGCAAGGCGCTGGATCAATCCGATCTCGCTTCCGGACATGAGCTTGTCGATATCGACCAGGATGAGCATGCGCTCGTCGCGCGTGCCGAGGCCGATCAGGTAATCGGTATTGAGCGTGGAGCCCAGGTCCGGCGCCGGCTTGATTTCTTCCCCGGCCAGGGTAATGACATCGGAGACGCTGTCGACGACCATGCCGATCACCTTGCCGGCGATATTGAGAATGATCACGACTGTGAACTGGTCATAGGTAGGCGTGCCGAGATTGAACTTGATGCGCATGTCCACAATCGGCACGATCAAGCCGCGCAGATTGACGACGCCCTTGATGTAATCCGGCGAGTCGGCGAGGCGGGTGACCGCGTCGTAACCGCGCAGCTCCTGCACCCGTTGAATGTCGATGCCATACTCTTCGCTTCCCAGGGTGAAAGCGATGACTTCCATGGAGGAAGCATTGTGGACTTCGGAAGTATTCATGATTGGCCTGTGTAAAACTTGCCATGTCGCAAGTTTTATGCCATCGAAGCCTTTTGGCACTCTGCCAGAGTCGCGGAGCTTCGCATGAGGTCGGACACCAAGCCTCCTGCCGGTTCCCGAGGACGGGAGTCGCTTCCTGCTTTCGGGAAGATCAGGTCAGGAAGACCAGTGCGGCAAGTGCTGCGCAGCAAACCGTCGCCTGCAAGACATGGACGAGGATTGCGCGCGTTTTTCCGGGCGTGGGCTGGGACTGAGACTGGGATTGGGCCGGAGCGGCGGTCTTCTCGCGTTCTTCCGGCGGCAACGCGGTTGGATTTGGCCGCGTGCGCGCCACGTTGACGACGATCGCATCATCCTCGGGATCAGGCGCTGCTTCCCTGCGGCTTGGAGCCATCCTCTCCTGACTCCGGATGGCCTTGGGTTCCGGCGCCGATTGCCGCTTTTCCGAGAGTCTGACGCGTCCGGTGGTCAGCATCTGGTGCAGCTCGTCGATCGTCGGCTTGCGCTTGTAGACCTTTTCCCAGGCCCGGATCAGATTCGCGTGGCCGTCGCCCATCAGGGCATCATGCAGCAGGTTGCCCATTGCGCGGCCGCGTTCGACCGCTTTCCTGAGATGGTTTTGATGGACTTCGTTGGCCACCTTGAAGAGTGCCTTGGCGAGTACCTGATCGCGACACGCGTTCAATTCGCCCTCGAGATCGTGGTATTCGACCAATCCGTTGATCTGAACTGGCGGCTGCAGGATGATGTTCGCGCCGGCTTGCTTCAATTCCAGCAGCGCGCGCACCGGAAAATCGAGCTGCGAGGCATCCTGCTGGTCGGCGGAAGCATTCTCAAGGAACAGGCGCGACTCGCGGTAACCCTGGTAAAAGGATAGCCACGGCTCCATGTCCGCCTTGCAAAGGGAAAACGGCTTGCTCCACTCGCTGCCTTCAGTCTGCTCGTCGAGCGGAATCAGCGCGGAGCGCATATCGGGAATGTTGCGGACCTTGTCGACCCATTCCTGCGGGAGGGTGACGGCCGCGCTGGTGTTCTTGTCTTGCGCGGGATTGGCGATCAGGCGCAGATCTTTGCGCGCATCGACGGTGCGCGGCTGTTTCTTCTTTTGCTCGAGGGCTTCCTGATGAATGCGATTTTGCCGTTCGGTCTCCCACCGCAGGGGACTGTCGAGCACATTGAGCACGTCGAGCGCTTGCATGCTATGCCGCTCCTAGCGCGGCGATGCATGCGACACGCGTTCGCAAAGCAAGCGGCAGTCCGGAACAGGCGCACATGATCGCAAGGGCTGGCGGCGTCGATGCGCCGTCAGAGGATGGTTTCGGGCGCCTGCGACGCCATGATGATCGATGCATGCACCGGCGCACTGGCGGTGCCGGCCTTGTCGCGCAGCAGCGTCGACAGGATCGCCGTGTCGTTGAAGCGGAAACGCGAGAGCATCACGTTGCAGCTGGCCATTTTCAGGACTTGACCGTTACTCATGCTGGCCAGCAGATCGGCAATCTCGCCGCTGATGCCGAGGCGGAATATGGCCTCTGCGCGATCGTGGCGAATCATTTGCTGGGCAATCATCAGGTAGCTCAGATTGACATCGCGAATTTCTGACAAATAATCGTTAGCCATTGAGTACGGTCCTTATGTTTAATAAGCGAAAACTTCTTGTAGTACTTCCAGAGTCTTGGCCATCGTTTCTTCGCTGATGACCCCCAGCTTCTTTACCAAGCGCGACTTCTCGAGGGTGCAGATCTGATCCAGCAGGATCAGTCCCTCTTTCTGCATGAACGTGACGGGAATACGAAACGGTGCGGGCAGTTCGTGCGTGCACATCGGCGCCATGATGAGCGTGGACAGGTACTCGTCCATTTCCTCAGGCGAGACGACGACGCAAGGCCATCGCTTCTGAGTCATGCTGCCGATCGGTTTTTCAAAATCGGCCAGCCATACGTCGGCCCGCTTTACCATGTGAATCCACTATCCGCTTCGTTGATAATCAGAGGCCAGGCGATTGGAAGTTCTGTCGACTTGTCCGCAAGCAAACGACATGCCTCCGCCCATCCTTCGCGGGATTTCTTCCTCGGCTTGCGGATCACGATTGCTTCGTTCTCCACCTCAATCTCGACCTCGCCGATATCAAGACCGGTCTGCATCAAGAATGGCTTGGGAATCAACACCCCTTGCGAATTGCCCATCTTGCGGATTGCAGTCTTCATAGAAGTTCCTCGAACCAATGTTCTAACATAGTACAACAAAATTACCGCATAGCAAATTTTTATTAAAACAATGTTGGTACAAAAATTTTTATGTTATTACTTTGTTTTAACCATAATGAAAAACAGGATGAGATGTCATTGGTAAACCGGAAAAACGAGAATTCACCAGGCGCAACTAATGAAGTAACACTTTAAGTAAACTTCAAAAAATACTTGAAGTTACGGGAAGGGAAACTGGCGCTTTGAAGAGGTGCGCAGCGAAGCGAAAAGATGGGGAGTCGCGTGCGGGAAGGGAAACGATCAATAAGCGGGAATGTGCGGCTCGTAGGATGGGCAACCGTTCTTGCCCCACTTGCCGGCGCAGAGGCGCCACTTGCACTTCTCGCGATCGATGAGGCCCTGAATGCGTTCGCAGCGCGCGAGCGTGGCGCGCGTGACGGCGTAGCGAGATTGCGACGAGGCGGACATCGTCGGCCCGCCATAAGCCTGGCCGGTGCGCTTGCGTTTGGACAGGCGCGCTTCTCCTACGACTCGCCCGGCGCTAGTCTTTTTTTTTAACTCTTCTTCCGCCTGCTGCCGGATACGCTCGATCTCCTTGTCCTTCGCGGCGGCCTGCTGCGGTACATGACGCTTCGACGGCGCCTTGGCTGTCTTCCTCTCGACCGGCTTTGCGCGCGGCTTGGGTGCAGTGCTTTCCAATGCAGCCTGGCCCGCCTCGGAAATCTCCGGTTTCCTGGCGCGCTTCGGAGGTGCTGCGCTGAGCGCATCGGAATCGCCTTGCTTGCTCCTGGAGGTCGTCGCTCCCCTGCCAGAGTTGACGACATCGTCGTGCTCACCAGACTTCAGCGTCGGGACTGGCGGGGCTGCGGGCGCTTGCTCGGCTTGCTGCGGCGGTGGTGCACCGTCGTAGGGAAGTTCATCCGGACTGATGCCGCGAACCGGAGCACGCGCGCCCTGCACTCCCGCTTGCGATGGCGCCTGAACCGCAGGCAGCGGCTGGGACGCATGGACAGGAGTCTGACGTGCGCCGGTTTTACTGAACCAGACGGCGACGCCCAGGCCGACGGCCGCACCAATGACGAAAATCCCCGACATCAGCATGAGACGCGAGATGCGGCGAGGTTTGGGCCTCCCCTCCTGAAAGGCGGTCTGCCAGGGCGGCTCCTGATGCGCGAAGGCGGCAGCGCGCGCGGCTGCAGTGTCGTTCCAGTGCGGTTCGGTTCGTTGCCGGGTAGTCGAATCCGCGGAGGACTCCTGTGGAGTGCGTGATCGCTCGCCGCGGGGAGCGGTTGCCGCGGCGCTATTACGGTGCAGATCCTCGCGTTTCGGCTCTGCAGGTGGGGTACGTTGCTTGGCAGCGGTCAAATGGCATGTCCTCCTGAATCGATGAGCGCGCAGCCGTACTCCGTATTCAAGCAAAGACGACGCGCCGCCGATGCCCTTGCCTTCGAACTGGGCATGGCCGGTTTGACTGAACTTCTGGTAGCCACCCGGAAAGGGCATTGGCTTGCTGCAAGAGGCGCAAATCCGTGCAAACCCAGTATTTTCCGCCCCGCAATTCTGGCATCGCATGGCGACCTGCGTGTTATCCGATGCACATGCCTTTGAATGACCATTCTTGGCAAAACTTAGTTCAACAGGAAAATATGCCGCCCGGTCCTTTCGGTGCTTCCGAGCGAAAAGGAGCACCTAGCTTGATCAATATCATCGCAACATCATCGGCAGAGATTCCCGCGAGAACGAAAAGCGGACCGCAAAAAGAAAACGGCCGCCTTTCCATCAGGCAGCCGTTCCTTGATCATTATGCGCATTGCGCGCGTTATTCGTGTCGTCTCAGAGGTTCAGCTCGTACACGATTTTCCACTGCGAACCTTCCTTCGCCCAGTACTGGCGCTTGCGAATCGATGTCTTGCCCTTCCCTACTCTCGACTCCTGGGTGAAGGTGCTGACAATCATGTTGTCGCGGCCAGGATAGAAGAAGAAAGTCGAGTCTTTCAGCTCGATCGAGACATCCTTCACGCCGCTCATGAATTGCTGATGCTTTGCAAACCAGGTACTCAGGTCCTCGCCGCGATCAGAACGGAACTGGCGGGAATAATTTTCCATCACGCGCTGCGGATTCATGCTCTCCATGTCGCGCCGCCAGTCGTCCACCAGGTGCGTCGCAAGGTGGCGATCGCTTTCCCACTTGGTCTTGCTGACGAAGTCCACGCTTTCGCTGATCACCACCGGCGTCTTGCCGATCTCGACCGAGCCGGCGAGCTTGTGCAGGTCCGGGTTGGTCAGCACGACGCAACCGTCGGAGGACAGCGGCGGACGGCTGTAACTGTCGGGAGGCGTGCCGTGCAGCCAGATACCCGATCCGCTGCGGCCGTTGACCTTGTCCCATTCGTTCGGATAATTGATCGGCAATGCGCCGGAGCCGTAAAAGTCGGGCAGACGCTCGCCCGAGAGATGGCTGGTGATGTAGTAGATGCCGATAGGCGTTTTCTGGTCGCCGGCCTTGAGCTTGTTGACGCCGAGCTTGCCCTGGCTGACGTAATAGTCGCTGACGAATTTCAGGCGCCCGGCGTCATTGGCATACACGTACAAGCGCGAGCGCTTGGCATCGACCAGGATCACATGCTTCTGGTCCTCGCGCAATTGCAGCACGAGGCGCGGCAGCAAGCTCGGATCCGGACGTTCGCGCAGCCACTTCAGGCGCACGATCGCTTCCTGGCGCAAGTTCTTGAGCTTGTCCTCCGGACCATTCACCGCGCCGAAGGTGGTGACCGGCTGCGTCTGCATCAGGAGGAGGTCGCCGCGAATCAGATGGCCGAGACGAAAATTCGGATAGTCCTCGACCAGTTTGTCGGCCTTGGCCAGTGCCTGCCGCAAACGGTTGGCCCCCAGCTCTTTATACACTTCGACCAGCAATACTTCAGGATCGGGCTTGTCCGCCACGGGCGCGGCAACTGCCCGCGCGGGCGCGGGCGCCGGCTTTTTGGCGTGCGCCTTCGCGTTCGCGGCGAAAGGCGCCGTCATGAGGCTGGCAGCCAGCAACCAGGACAGGACTTGTCTGGCGGTGCCGGCCGTTGCCTGGCGCCTGGTAGATTGGAAACGCAACATCAGCTACCCGTATTCTCCTGTTTGATCTGCCACTTGCCGCCCTTGTTGGCCAGCACGAGGGTCTTGCGGGTGTTTGCGGTCAGACGGTCCGACACATAGACCTGGCGGAATTTCACCGTTGCCGTATTGCCATTGATGCTGACTTGCGGGGATTCGACCTTGACGCTGATGTTGCTCTTGCCGACGATGCGTGCGCGCCGGTCGTCTTCCCATGCCTTGCGGGACTGGCCGTTCGGCGTATGGAAATCGCTGCCGTAATAGCCCAGATACGACTTCACGTCTTGCGAGCTCCAGGCCTTGGCCCAGCCATGCACGACCTTCAACACGTCGTCCCGTTCGACATTGGCATTCGCCATTGGTTTCGGCTCGGCCTTGGGCTCCACTTTGTGTTCGGGCTTGGGGGCTTCATTTTTTGCAATCGGTGCCGGTTTGACCGGGACGGGTGCAGCAGCGACCGGCGGCGCGGCCGGTGCCGGCACTGCCGGGGTCGGAGCCTTGGGTGCCGGTGCAGGCGCCGCAGTTACCGGAGCCGGCGCAGGTGCAGTGGCGGCCACCTTGGAGCCGCCGTTCATGTTGCCCACCAGCGAACGTACCAGCGTCAGCTTGGACTTCGCAGCGGAATTGCCGGAATCGAGCTGCAAGGCCTTGTCATAGGCCTGGCTTGCGAGCTTGGCATGCACATCGCCCAGGTTTTCATAGGCGGTCGCGTAGCTCGGGTTGGTGCGGATGGCAGCATCAAGTGCGAGGCGCGCCTTCTCGTACTGACCGGCGGCCGCGTACAGCACGGCGAGATTGTTGTACGGTTCAGGCAATCCCGGATAGTCCTCGGTCAGCTTGGTGAAGACCGTGATGGCTTCGGCCGACTTGTTCTGTTCGGTGAGAATCACGCCCTTGAGGAAGCGCATCTGCGCATCGCGCGGATTCTTGTTCAGGAAGGCATCCGCTTTCGTCAGTGCTTCCGCATATTGACCGCCGCGCATGAGCTTGTTGACGTCGGTGTAATCGTCCGCAAACGCGGGACCGGCAAACAAGGCTGCCACCAGACCGGACAATGCAATGGTGTTATTCAGTACAGGGCGCAAACGAATACTGATCATGCGGCGCGAGAAGAAAGTCATGAGTCTTGGTTGGTGTTATTTTGCAGCAAACAGAAAGCGCACGGAAAGCGCATGGAAATCGTACGGTAGCCGGAATGCAGCGCTGTTGACAAGCCGCCCGCGCCGATTTTTAAACCAGTGCATTCTATACTTCCTGCCTTAAATACGCTATTTCGGAAGCGGCGGCATACCAATCGTGCAAGTACCGGCAGAGGAAAAAACAACGCTGGCTGCCCTCGCCTATTCCTTCACTGCGTCGGCCTGCGCTGTGCTCTCGACGGCTGGGGCTGTTTCCGGCTGTGCGCTGAGTTGATAGGACATTTGCAATTTTGAGGGGTTGGCAAGGCCGATCGGGCCGGACTGGCTGACGGAGGCTGCGACGGCCGGGACCGCCTTGTGCGCGAATCCCGTACTTGCCGGGGTAGTCTGCAGGGTCCAGGTGCTGGCAACCGCCACACCTGCGGCGAAGGCGGCGCCGCCCAGTACGGCGACCAGCGGCCGTCGGACCGCGCGGGCCTTGACTGCCGGCACCGGCGATTCGGCCAGCACGCTCTCGGCGCGGACGCGCCAGTCGCCGAGCGCTTCGCTCTTCTGCGCCATGCGTTCGATCAGGTCGGCGGCGATCGCCTGCGCCTCGTCCTGTTCGCGTTCGATTCTGGCACGCAGCGTCTCAGCCTGCTCCGTGCTCGTTGCCGCATATTCCTTCTGCCTGCGCGCAGCCTGCAATGCGCGACGCTCGGCGGCCACCCGTGCTTCTTCGGCGGCATGCGCCTCGATTTCCGCTTCCATGCGCTTGCTGGCCAGGTCGGCCGCTTCGCGTTCCGCCCTGGCGCGCTGCTCGGCTTCGATACGTGCGATGTCTTCTGCTTTCAGCTTTTCCTGAATCGCTGCCAGCGCCTGCTGTTCGGCCTTGGCACGGGCGCTCTCGACACGTGCCAGTTCGATGGCTTCGCGCGCCTTGGCTTCGGCAGTTTCCGCGGCGAGGCGCTGCGACTCGACTTGCTCGCGCGCCTTTTCCAGGAATTGCTTTTCGACCGCAAGCCGGCTTTCGTTCGCAAGCCGCACTGTGCGTTCGGCCTGCTCGCGCGCGCGGGTGATCTGCACCTGCTCTTGCTCGATGCGAAGCCGTGCTTGCGCATCGTCTGCAGCATTCTTTTCCGCCGACAATTTTTCTTCGATCGCGGCCAGCGTCTTCTGTTCAGTGTCGGCGCGCTCGCGCTCGATACGCAGTTTTTCCTGCACCGCTTCCAGCGATTTCTGCTCGGCGGCGGCACGGCGGCGTTCTTCGGTGGCGAGGTCGATCGCTTCGCGCGCCTTCGCGATTGCCAGTTCGGCAGTCTTGCGCTGTGATTCGGCCTTCTCGGCGGCCTTCGCCAGCAGCTCCTGCTCTGCGACGCAAGCGCTTTCGCTCGCTTCACGCGCTGCGCGCTCAGCCTGCTCGCGCGCCTTCATCGCTTTGGCCTGCTCCGTTTCCGCCTTGGCGCGTGCCTGCGCTTCATTGCGCAGTTGCGTTTCGGCGGCAAGCTTTGCCTGGATGGCTTCGAGTGCCTCGCGCTCGGCGGCGACACGGTCCTTCTCCGCCTTGGCCAGATCGATCGCTTCGCGTACCTTTCTCAGCGCGACGTAGGCGGCCTGGCGTTCCAGTTCGGCACGCTCTGCCGCCTTCTGCATGCGCTGCTTTTCGGCGGCAAGCTGGGTTTCAACCGATTCACGCGCCTTGCGCTCGGCCTGCGCGGTTGCGCGGATCGTTTCGGCCTGCTCATGCTCGGCGAGTGCGCGTGCTTCGGCATCGGCTTTTGCAGCCTGTTCGGCAGCGAGCTTGTCGCGGAGGGCGTCCAGCGCGCGCTGTTCGGCGGCGGCGCGCTCCTGTTCGATACGAGCCAGCTCGCCGGCTTCGCGCGCTTTCGCTTCCGCCGCTTCGGCGGCCTTGCGCTCCAGGGCGACTTGTTGCGCTGCCTGTTCCAGCTGCTGCTTTTCCGCCGCCAACCGGGCCTGGATGGCGTCACGCGCGGCCTGCTCAGCCTGTTCGCGGGCGCGCATCGTTTCCGCGTGTTCCGTCTCGGCGCGGGCGCGGGCGGCAGCATAGTTGCGTACCGCTTCCTCTGCGGCGCGCTTCTTCTGCATGGATTCCAGCGCCTGCTTCTCGGCGGCGGCGCGCTCTTCCTGCGTGCGGGCCAGTTCGACGGCTTCGCGCGCGCTGGCTTCGGCCGCCTCGGCGGCTTCGCGTTCCAGTTCGGCCTTGCGGGCGGCCTGCTCCAAATGCTCCTTTTCCGCAGCCAGCCGGGCTTCAATTGCCGAGCGCGCTTCCAGTTCTTCGCGCTCCCTTGCGCGCAGCAATTCGGCCTGCTCCTGCTCGGCGTGCATGCGCGCTTCCGCTTCGACGCGCGCCGCTTCGTCGGCCTGGCGCCGGGCTTGCTCGGCTTGCAGCGCTTTCTGTTCGGCCTCGGCACGCTCGCGTTCGGCACGCGCGGCTTCGGTGGCTTCGCGTGCCTTCAGCAGGGCAAGCTGGGCGGCCTTGCGCTGCAGTTCGACAGCGGCATTGGTTTGCTCGGCGGTATGCCGTGCGGCGGTGGATTCGGCTTCATGCGCGGCACGCAAGGCGCGGTCGGATTCCTCCTTTGCGCGCAGGGATTCGGCCAGTTCGAGTTCGGCCTTGGCACGCGCTTCGGCCTCGGCCAGCGCGGCCTGTTCCGCGGCGAGCTTTTCCTGGGTGGCTTTCAGTACCTTCTGCGCTGCCTCCGCACGCTGCCGCTCGACCTGCACTTTCTGCTGCAAGGTCTCGAGGGCCTGCTGTTCATCTTTTGCGCGCTGGCGTTCCAGGCGTGCAAGTTCGACCGCCTCATGCGCTTTCAGGACAGCGGCATTGGCAGCCTCGCGTTGCGCATCGGCGCGCTCCATCGCCTTGGCGAGCGCGGTCTTGGCAGCTTCGCATTCTTCTTCCTTGGCTGCGCGGGCTGTCTGCTCCGCCTGTTCCTGCATGCGCAACAAACCGGTGTGCTGGCGCTCAGCGTCGGCACGCGCCACGGCTTGCGCCATGGCGGCTTCTTCGGCACGCAGCTTTTCCTGCAAGGCCACGACGGCTTTCTGTTCGGCCTCCGCGCGCTCGCGCTCGGCGCGCGCCAGTTCCACCGCTTCACGCGCCTTGGCGGCGGCGAATTCGGCGGTCTGGCGTTGCAGTTCCGCATGTTCGGCGGCACGCTCATAGGCCTGCTGTTCCGCAGCGGCCTGGTCGGCGGCCATCTTGGCGGCGGCGCGTTCAAATTCGATACGCTTCTCGACGAGCTGCCTGGCGCGCTGCTCTTCTTCCGCGCGGCTTTGCATCGCTTCGGCGACTTGTTGTTCGGCTTCGGCACGCTCGCGCGCCTCGCACACGGCGCGCGCTTCCGCGGCGGCGCGTGCGCGGGCCTGCATGTCGGCCTTGTGCTCGGCTTCGACGCGGGTCAGCGCCAGGGTTTGCAGTTCGCGCTCGGTGCGGATGCGCGCTTCGGTCGCAATGCGAATACGCTCTTCCGCTTCGCGGCGCGCCTGGGCGGCCGCGGCGGCCAGTGACTCGGCATGTTCGCGGCGGACGGCGGCGTCGCGCAGCTCGGCGTCGGCCTGCAGGCGCAACTGGTAGGCATCGGCGGCCTTGCGTTCGAGGTCGGCCCGGGCTTGCGCGGAGGCTTCGCTTTCCTGCTCGGCCAGCGCGCGTGCGCGGGCTTCCTCGCGTGCACGGACTTCGACCGGAGCGCGGCTCAAGGCCGCGTGCAGTGCCATCTCTTCGGCACGCTCGCGTTCGCGTGCCACTTCCATCGCCTCGGCACGCGCCTTGGCGAGCATCTCGGAGGCCATGCGTGCTTCGCGCTCGCGACGTTCCTGTTCGCGGGCCAGCTCGACCATGCGCGCATCGGCACGGGCACGGGCTTCCGCCTCCTGTTTCGCGGCTTCGGCGGCGGCAACGCGCTGGGCGGCTTGCCAGCGCGCCAGTTCGGTTTCCTGGGCCAGCTCCTCGGCGGCGGCAGTGGCGCGCGCGGCCAGCTCGGTTTCCTTCACGATCTGTTCGGTTGCGCGCTTGCGGGCTTCCTGCTCGGCGCGGACGCGTTCTTCCGCCATGCGCTTGGCCTCGGCTTCGGCCTGGGCACGTGCGCGCAGTGCTTCGATCTCCTTCTTGACGGCGGCGGCGCGGGCCTCGCTGGCTTCGCGGGCCTGGCGTTCCGCATCCAGTCGCGCGCGGCCTGCTTCGATCGCTTCTTCGGCTGCCCGGGCGTTTTGATAGGCCTCGGCGGCGGCGGCCGCTTCCATCTTGGCCTTGTCTTCGGCGAGTGCCCGCGCGCGCGCTTCGGCGTGGGCGCGATTTTCGGCGGCGACGGTTGCTTTCGCTTCGGCTTCGACGCGGGCGATGGCCTCGCGGATCGCTTTCAGATCGACCCCGCCGGTGCGCGGATTGGTCGCGGCCGGCTGCACCCCAGCGCTTCGATCGACGTCTTCGTCGTCGAAGGGCTTGTCCTGCACATTGAGGTTGTTTCGCATCGCCTGATTCGTTTCCATCTTGGACTCCCGCTGGATGAGCGATTCCGGCATTCTCTTGTTCGCGCCGCTGGCCGGAATTTCTTAACATGCATTATCAGAGGCGCGATCGCGAATCGGGCATGCGAATAAAGGGGGAAATCCGAGCCAGTTCGTGAATATGTATTGCATATATTGCATCCACAATCTCGTCCAAAAGGGATTGCGCGCGTCATCAAGATTGTCGTTTCAACAACATCTCGCTGAAGACACCGCCTGCTGACAAAAACACTTGATGTGAACACGAGACAAATCGTTTCAAAAAGCACTACAGTAGCTGGAACCTCGTTATGATTCATTGCTAATTTCGTTATGAAATTGCTGCGCCGTTCCTAGCCGTACCGCCGACCGCCAGCATCAGCCATGCCCGATATAAACACGAAGATGACAGAGCCTGCAGATCAGGCGGTAGAAATCCTGGACGACTCCGGCACGTCGGCATTGAGCCGCCAGTTTGCCGACATCAATCACAACCTCCGCAACTCGATGAACAGCATCGCCGGCATGTTGACCATGCTGCGCGACACGAATCTGTCCGACTCCCAGCGGGAATATGCGACGATCGTTCAAAGCAAGCTCGATACGCTGCTCGACCTGATAGAACGCGTCGTCGACATGTCGCTCCTGGAAGCGAAGCGTTTCGCGCTGGCGCGGACGCGATTCGACCTGCGCCCGGAAATCCACGGAGCATGCTTGCACAAGATCGCAGCCGCACGCACCAAAGGTGTCCAGTTGCATCTCGACGAGCCGCCGTCGGTGCTGGTGGAAGGCGATCCTGCGCGGCTGCGGCAACTGGTCTCGATGCTGGTCGATGGTGCAATCCGCCTCTCGGAGCAGGCCGATATCACCGTTACCACGCAGGCCGAGTGCGGGAACAACGCGTGCGATTTGCGCATCCATATCCACGCCCCAGGACTATTCGACGTCGGCGAACGTCTTGTCGCGATCTTGAACCAGGAAACGGAACCGGCGCCCCCGCCGCGCAGCACCGCCGCCCTTGAACTGGCACTGTGCGTGCAACTGGCCAAGCTGATGGGCGGACGGATAGGCATCAACAGCCTCCCGCAACAGGGCACGACCCTGCGCCTCTCCCTTTCATTGCCGCTTGCGCCAAATCCCGCAGCCGACATGCGAGCGCTGCTCGTATCGGAAGCATCTCCGCAGCGCGAGGCATTCGCCGCGATGTTGGCCGCACAGGGTATGCGCGTGCAGACCAGCGGTTCCGCCGTGGAGGCATTGAACACCCTGGCCGAGGCAAAGGCAACGCAAGACCCTTTTCAGCTCGTCATGCTCGACCGCTGGATAGAAGGCATGGACGGCGAACTGCTGGGCGCGGCGATCAAGGCCGATGCGGCATACCAGCATGTCACGCTGGTACTCCTGGACGAGCAGGCGCAGCCGGATCAGGCCAGCGTGACGCAGTCCGGATTTTCAGCCTTGTTCGTCAAACCGGAGTTGCTGCGCGATGCGGCCGCACTGCTGCGCTTGTGCGAGGCAATCAGGGAGGGCAAGCTACCGTTCGTCAGCGTCCGCGCCAGCGGCACGACTACAACGCCTGAAGGCAACGGTGCGCGACTCCCCCTTGCCGGCCGCCGCATCCTGATCGCCGAGGACAATCCGGTGAATCAGCAAGTCGCGCTGCGCATGCTTGAAAACCTCGGCTGCAAGGCCGACCTTGCGGACAACGGACAGCGGGCGGTCGACATGCATCGCGAAGGCGGCTACGACCTGATCTTGATGGATTGCGACATGCCCGTGATGGACGGCTTTGAAGCCACGCAGACGATTCGCTTATTGCAGGGCAACGGCCGTCGCACGCCAATTGTGGCGCTGACCGCGTGCACGACCCAGGACGAGCGCGACAAATGCCTGGCGTCCGATATGGACGACTTTATTTCCAAACCGATTCGACCGCAGCTTTTGCAGGAAACGCTGGGACGCTGGCTGCCGGTTCATGCAGGGACGGGGGTGGAGCCGATGCTTGCGCCCTGCACCGATGAACTCGAGTATGTGCGCGATGCGTTCGGCGCCGATTTCCGCGAGCTTGCCGCGCTATACCAGCACGACGCGCCGCCGCGCCTGGCGATGCTGCGCCAGGCCCATGCACGCGGCGACCATGTACTATTGGCGAAGACAGCGCACGCGCTCGGCGGCAGCAGCGCATCGATCGGCGCTTCCGGCCTGTCGGCATTGTGCAGGGATCTGGAGATGCTCATGAAGAGCGGTGCAAGGATCGATTTTGAAAGACGCATGAAGGCCATCGAAGCCGAATATCGGCGCATCAGCGACAAACTGCTCTCGATGCTTTCCTGACGGAGGACTATGCGCAAACGAACCAAGGGTCTGAACATCATCATCGCCGATGACGACGCCACCACCTGCCACGTGCTGCGCATGCTGCTGCGCGAGCATGGCCACCAGGTCCTCGGCGAGGCGCGCGACGGCGAAAAGGCGATTGAACTGTGCGAGATGCACAAGCCGGATCTTGCCTTCATCGACATCGCCATGCCGCGCATGGACGGACACCAGGCGACGCAGACGATCCGGCAAAAGCTGCCGAATGTCGGCGTCATCATGATCAGTGCGCTTCCCACCCTGGAGAATGTTCAGAACGCATTGCAGGCGGGCGCGAGCGGCTTCGTGGTCAAGCCTTTCAACGCAATCAAGGTGGTCGACGCCATCGAAAACTGCCTGAAGCAGAAACGAATGCATAAACAGGGGTGAACAGAAATGGATTCGGCGGTTCATAAACTTCCCGCAAAAAGCGCACTGGTCGTCGATGACGGGCCGGTCGAGCGCATGGCAGGAAAGTCGATGCTGGAAAAGTTGGGCTTCTCGGTTATCACCGCGGCCAGCGGAGAAGAAGCGTTGCGCCTGCTGGAAGATCAG
The DNA here is from genome assembly GCF_004804275.1 of Herbaspirillum sp. ST 5-3. GTDB lineage: Bacteria > Pseudomonadota > Gammaproteobacteria > Burkholderiales > Burkholderiaceae_D > Noviherbaspirillum. The sequence goes on along the minus strand of NZ_STGI01000002.1, from coordinate 277,052 downwards.
CCGGCCGATCTGGTGCTGTGCGATATTTCGATGCCGGGTATCGGCGGCATGGGCCTGCTGGAAGCAACGCGTGGCCGCCCGCAGCCGCCGCTGTTCATCATGTCCACCAGCCACAACGATGCCGAGCACGCGGTCGCATCGCTGCGCAACGGCGCCTACGGCTACCTGACCAAACCCTTGCGCTTCGATACCCTGCGCGCTACCGTGGCCGACGCGATCGCGAAGTATGAAGAACAGAAAAGCGCGTCCGTCAATGAGATGGCGCTGGCGCACCACGATACGCTGACCGGCTTGATGAACAAGGCGGGATTTTCAAAGCTCCTGACAGATCGCCTGCGGGACATGCCGGAGGGAGCTTCCGCCGGCGCGCTGCTGCTGTTGAAGATTGTCGGCCTCAACCATATCAACCACAGCTACGGACGCAACGAAGGAAACAAGGCGCTGCAGCTTTCCGCGCGCATCCTGTCGCGCCTGGTGCGTTCATCGGATCTGCTCGCCCGCTTCGGCGGCGACATGTTTGCCATCCACTTCAATGCGGTTGAGCATGGGCAGGTCGAACAACGGATTCTCAATGTGGCCGAAACGGTCGAGAGCACCAAGATGCCGCTGGCGGGCGAAGTGCTCACGCTGACCGTGGTCGCCGGCGGTGCCTGTGCCTACGGCATGATGGAAATGGAAGACCTGCTCAACCGCGCCGATTTCGCGCTGCATCTGGCGCGCGACCGCAGCCGCAACCGCATCCATTTGTACAGTGAAGCGGACGATGTGCACAAGCGCGAGCTGTCACATCAGCTCAATACCGTCGCGGTGGTGCGCGCGGCGCTGCGTGATACGCAACGCATTGCCATGCACTATCAGCCGATCATCAATCTCGACACCGGAACCATCAGCCATTACGAAGCCTTGTTGCGGCTGATGGATGACAACGGCACGCCGTGCAATACCGGCGAACTGGTCAAGACCTGCGAAGTATTCGGCCTGATCGGGGAACTGGATCGCGCCGTGGTCAAGGCCACCTTGCGGGACGTGGCGCGCGTGCCCGCGAATGCCGGGATTGCGATCAACCTCTCCGGCAAGTCGATCGGCGACCCCGACCTGCTGCACCTGATCGAGACGCGCATCAAGAGCCTGGACATCGACCCCAGCCGCATCATCTTCGAGCTGACGGAAACCGCGGCCTTCTACAACCTCGAAGAAGTACGGCATTTCGTGCGCCGCATCAAGAGCCTCGGCTGCCGCTTTGCACTGGACGATTTCGGCGTCGGGTTTTCTTCGTTCTACTACATCAAGGAACTGGACTTCGACTACCTCAAGCTCGACGGTTCTTTCATCGCCAAGCTGCCGCACAGCCCGAACGACCAGGTCTTCGTGCGCGCCATGGTTGAAATCTCGCGGGTCTTCGGCATGGACGTCATCGCCGAATGGGTGGAAGACCAGGAAACGGCGGACATGCTGCACGGCTTCGGCGTCGCGCTCGGACAGGGATACCACTTCGGCAAGCCGGCCTTGCTGAGTTGAACAAGCCGATATTGCATCGCGCGTTCGGGTCGTGTCCCCCGATTCAGGCCTGACGCACCACCATCAAACCCGCACGCAATCCGACGCGCACATCCGGATTGGGAAACACCACATATTCCGTGGCAGGCCCGACGCGATACACGGTGTCGCCATCCTCCGCAATGACTGTACCCGGCTCCATCGGCGTGAAATTCTTCGTGCTGGCATCGAAGGCCATGCGAAACGCATCGCTGCGTTTGATCAGCTCCTGCGCCACGGTGAACACATGCGGACGCTCGATACCTGCCGGCACGTGGCCGCTGCGAAGAAAACCGTCGATCGCCTGCTGTGCGGCGCCGAACCGGCTCAGGTCGTTGCTGCCCAGCGCACCCACCTGCCCCAATTCCACCGTCGCACTGGCGGCGCCGTAACGAGTTGCCGTGAAGCCGCTGAAGGTTCCGGCAGAGGGCGGACTGATGATCAGCGCGCCGATGCCGGCTTGCCCCAACCAGCCCGCCAGCACATTTCTGCGTGGCGCGGCGATGTTGGCCAGGATGACGGCAAAGGTCGGGTAATGCGAAGGACGAATCGCGGTGTGCAGATCAAGATGCCAGTTCTCTGCATCCGCATCTGAGAAAAACGTGCTGGCGGCACGCATCAGCTCGTCGGCACGCTGTGCCTCGACGCCGGATTGCAGCACGCCGCGCTCCTCGCGGAACAAGCGGTTCATGTCGACGTCGATGAAACGCTTGCTCTGTCGGATGGCCGCCAGATTGCCAATCACCACCATCAGATTCACCCGCAGGGAATGCGGCTGTGCGGCGAGTTCATGAAGAATATGCGCCAGCATTTCGATGGGCGCGGTTTCGTCGCCGTGCACGCCAACCGACAGCAGGAGTCGTGCACGCGATGGCGCAGCGTCGGGCGTGTTGACCAGCAGGATGCCGCTTGCCGGCTGCGTTACGACATATCCGGAGGCGACGAAGCAAGCGGCGATCTGCGTCAGTTCGCCCGCGGCTATTGCGCGTACTGAATCGGAGATGTCGGGATTCATATTGATCCGGGTCCGCTCTGTTGGGTCATCTGCCTTGCCATTTCGCTCCGTTCCTGGACAAGCAAGCCTGCCAGCCCCTCTCCAAGCGCAAGGTGCACAAGGACATTTTGCACGTGGTGCACAGCCGTGTACAGGCCGCGTCGTTTTCTTGTCCTGGATCCAAAAATTGACGCATTGCCAATACCTTTATTCCGCTGACCGAGAAGTATCGTCCCGTTTTCGGGAACAAGTTCAGTTGAAATGATGAGGCAGAGGCATCTCGCCGAGGCTTTCGCCCAACAATATGCAACAGTTTGTATCTGGTATGCAATTTGCGTCTATCGATGCAGAGCCGGTCGAACTATCTCGACAGCGGACATACTTTTACGAGGATGAAAATGGATCTCGAAAGCGCAGCAGGCAAGCATGCGGAATGGAAGGTGAAGTTCCGTGCCGCTATTACGAAAAAAGAGCAAATGGATGTAGCCTCGATCTGCAAGGACAATTGCTGCGAGCTCGGCAAATGGCTGCACGCCGAAGGCAAGGCTGCGCATGGCCATGTTTCGGAATTCGCCCAGGTCATTGCAAAGCATCGCGATTTCCATGTCGAGGCGGGCAAGGTTGCCAGCCTGATCAACTGGCAAAAGTATGACGAAGCCGAGCGGATGCTTTCGTCGCCAACCTACTCTGCGGCATCGACCGACGTGGTAAGCGCGCTGCTGCGACTGAAAAAGGTGATCTCGACACGCGATGCGGCGAAGCATGCCGCATGAGCGGAACCTTTGCGCTATTTCTACTTACCGCTGAAAGTCATATAAACCGGGCAGACGCAGAATCCCGGTGAGTTCATCGAGCGCAGTCCTGATCTCGATCGCGAGCATCGGGTCGGCCAGATCCTCCGGCGCCAGGCGGTCGCGATAGTGTCTTTGCACCCACGCGACCAGCTGGCCATGCAAGTCCTCGGTCATGATCACGCCCTGATGCATTGCCGTCGCCTCCGCGTCGTTCAGCACGACGCGGAGACGCAGGCATGCGGGTCCGCCGCCGTTGCGCATGCTTTGGCGCAGGTCGAAGCTGATCAGCTCGTCGATCGGATCCTCGCTTTCCACCAGGTTTTGCAGGTATCGCGACACGGCCTGATTCTCGCGGCATTCCTGCGGCACGACAAGGACCATCCTTCCATCCGGCCGGTAGAGCAGCTGGCTGTTGAACAGATAGCTCGATACCGCATCGGCGACCGAGACTTCGCCTGCCGTCACGCGAATCGGGCGCAATTCCGCCCCCACGTTCTCCATCGCCCTGCGCAGCGCGGAAATCGTCTCGGCCTCGTTGACGAATGCTTGCTGGTGATAGAACAGCACATTGCCGTTGCCGACGGCGATCACGTCGTTATGAAACACGCCCTGGTCAATGGTGGCCGGGTCTTGCTGGACGAATATCGTGCGCTGCTCGTGCAGGCCGTGCCGTCTGGCGATCGCCTGACTGGCTTCGAGCGTCTGGCGCGCCGGGAAGTGCCGGGGAGCAGGCGCGTCGGGTTCGAATTCCACGCGGCCGTAGGCGAACACTTCCACGCCCGACATGCCGTATGAGGCGCACAAGCGCGTATGGTTTGCGGCACCTTCATCGCCGAACGCGGGCGTCGACGGCAGCGCTCCATGCACGGCAAAAAACTTCTCGTCGGCGAAGATGGCGCGCAAGGCGCGTTCGGTTTCCACATGTTCGAAAGACCGATGCAGCTTGTTGTTCAGATTGGCCACGGTAAAGTGTGTGCGTCCATCGGCGGTGTCGGCGGATGGACTGACGGTCGCCGCGTTGGCGGTCCACATCGGCGAGGCCGAATAAGCGCAAGCGAGGATGGCGGGCGCGTCCCTGCTGGCGCGGGCGATGACCTCCGCATCGCTGCCGCTGAAGCCGACGGTGCGCAGCAGGCTGAAGTTCGGTCGCAGCTGCGGCGGAAGAACCGCTTGCGCGAAACCGCGCGACGCCAGCGCGCGCATCTTGGCGAGCCCCTGCAGCGCCGCTTGCTTCGGGTTGGCCACGCTGCCGAAGTTGCGGGAGGAAGCCACGTTCCCGAAGGACAGGCCGGCGTAATTGTGCGACGGGCCGACCAGACCATCGAAGTTGTATTCGCGTGCAATCGACATGGTTCCCCTCTTTCAGAACGCCAGACCCGGCGAGAGATTCTTCGGCATCTCGAGCGTGTTGCTCTCGATCGAGGCGACCGGATAGGCGCAGTAGTCGGCAGCATAATACGCGCTCGGGCGGTGGTTGCCTGACTTGCCGATGCCGCCAAAGGGTGCGGTGCTGGCCGCACCGGTCGTAGGCCGGTTCCAGTTGACGACGCCTGCGCGCGCCTGCACCACGAAGCGCCGCCACAGCGCTTCATCGTCGCACAGCAAGCCGGCAGCGAGGCCGTAGGCCGTGGCATTGGCGGCATGCAGCGCAGCATCGAAATCGGCAACGCGCAGCACCTGCAACAGCGGCCCGAACCATTCTTCGTCAGGCACGTCCACCGCGCCTGTCACGTCAATGATGCCCGGCGTAAGGAACCCTGTATCCGCCGCAAGCGATCGCATTGCAAGCAAGGCCTTGCCGCCGCGCGCGATCAAATCATCCTGAGCCTGCAGCAGTTTCCGTGCAACCTGGGCCGCAATCACCGGACCCATGAACGGCGCAGGCTCCTGATCGAATTTTCCGATGCGGATTTTTCCGGCAACCTCGACCAGCCGGTCGATCAAGGTCTGTCCCTGCGGCGAGTCCTGGACAATCAATCGGCGCGCGCAGGTACAGCGCTGCCCCGCGCTGACGAACGCGGAAAAAATCGCGTGATGCACCGCTGCGTCGATGTTGCCGACATCCCAGGCGACCAGCGCATTGTTGCCGCCCATTTCCAGCGCCAGCATCTTGCCCGGCTGGCCGGCAAACTGCTTGTGCAGCAGCGCGCCGGTCTGATAACTCCCGGTGAACAGGATGCCGTCAAGCTGCGGATGCTGCGCGAGCGCCGCGCCAGTATCGCGGCCGCCGTTCACGAGGTTCAACACCCCATAGGGAAGGCCGGCCTTCTCCCAAAGGTCCGTGGTCTTGATCGCCGTTTGCGGCGCGTACTCGCTCGGCTTGAACACGATGGTATTGCCGGCAATGAGGGCCGGCACGATATGGCCGTTGGGCAGATGGCCGGGGAAATTGTACGGGCCGAACACGGCAAACACGCCGTGCGGTCGGTGGCGCAGCACCGCATTGCCATCCGCGACCTTGCTCAGCGATTCTCCGGTGCGCGCATGATAGGCCTGGACAGAGATGTCGATCTTGTTGGCCATGGTGCTTACTTCCGTGCGCGATTCCCACAGGGGTTTCCCGACTTCCAGCGAAATCAGCCTTGCCAGCTCCTCGCTGTTCTCCTTCAGCAGATCGCGGAAACGCTGGCATATCGCAACGCGTTCATCCACGGGCTGCATCACCCACTTGCCGAAGGCGGCACGCGCCGACATGCAGGCGACATCGACTTCGGTTGCGGTGGCAGCCCTGCCGCTCCATATCTGCATTCCGTCGGCCGGATTGTGCACAAGAAGCGGCGGACCTTCGCCGGCTACCCATTGCCCGTTCAGAAAATGACTATGCATGAGGACTCTTCCTCGGGTTAAGGGACATGCAGCGCACGACATCGCCGTCGCCGTCGCCGCAGCCTAACAGTACCTGCTGATCCTCCGACAACATAATGCTGCCGGCGTTCGGATTGACATCGGCCACGATCACGCGAAAATCCTGCATCGCCGTGCTCGCTACGAGCGATGGCGATTCGGCCTTTGTCGCGTTGCCGGTTTCAACAGTGAACAAGTCGCTGTCGCGCAATGCGCGCAACTCGCCGACGCGGGCCTGCAAGACCGGGCCGGCGTCGAAAATATCGACATAACCTTCGTAGTGCATGCCTTCCTGTTCAAGCAGGTGGCGCGCTGGCGCAGTATCGACATGCACGCGCCCGATCACGTCCTGCGCCTCCTGCGGCAGATAGGCGACATACAGCGGATGGCGCGGCATCAGTTCTGCGATGAAGGATTTCTTGCCGAGGCTGGTGAGATCGTCCGCGCGGTCGAAATCCATCTGGAAGAAATGATGACCGAGACTGTCCCAGAACGGCGAACGGCCTTCCGGCGTCTGATAGCCGCGCATTTCCGCGATCAGCTTTTCCGGAAACAGATGCGGAAACTGCGCGATGAACATGAAGCGACTGCGCGACAAGAGCTTGCCATTGTTGCCGACGCGGTAATCGGGATGCAGGAAGAGCGAGCACAATTCCGCGCATCCGGTCAGGTCATTGGACAGGTAGAGCGTGTCCATGCGGGAGAAGACGTTCAGCTCCTTGCTGGAATGCACCAGGGTGCCGATGCGGTAGTTGTAGAACGGGTCGACCAGGCCGACCGCGCTCTTGATCGCGCAGACGCCGACCACCCGCGCTGCCTCGACATCTTCCATCACGAACAGATAATCGCGCTGCGTCGGCGCAATCTGCGCGGCGAACGAAGCGCAGGCGACTTCAACCCTCAGCCGCAGCGCCAGGCGGTCCGGCTTGAATGTGGTCATGCCGGAACCGACCCGTTGCGCCAGCGCCAGCAGGCCGTCCAGATCCTGTTCCCGGATGGCGCGGACTACCAGCTTTGGCATCGTCGGCCTCATAGCTTCACACACAACACGGAATCGCCCTTCACCACATCCAGGCCGCGCATCGCCTCCTGGGTGAGCGTGATGCTGTCCGACAGCCTGGGAGAAGCGCATTCGGCCAGGATGGCCCGGAAGTGCTCGTCGCGCGCCGTGGCAATCAGGTACATGCCGCGGCTTGCGCGGGCTGCCTTGCCTGCCTCGTCGGTGACGATGCGCGGCATCGAACGGGAGAACGATCGCAAGGCATTCCTGCGCGCGCACAGGATCGGACCGCCGTCAAAAATGTCGACATAGGCGTCGTGCTCGAAGCCTTCCTCGGTCAGGAGCCGGAACGGCAATTCGCCTTCACCATGCACCTGTCCCAGGGCGTCCTGCGCCTCGGCAGGAAGCAGCGGCACATACACCGGATAGGGAGGCATCAGCTCGACGATCAGGGTGCGATTGCGCGCGCCTTCGATCATGCGTTCGGCCTGCAGGAAATCCATCTGGAAGAACTTGCGCCCCAGCGCTTCCCAGAACGGCGAGCTGCCGTCGGCATCGGTAATGCCCGGCATGGACACAAAGAATTTTTCACTGAAACGGCGTGGTGCGACCGCCGCGAACAACAGCCGCGCGCGCGACAGCAATGCGGCCTCGGCTCCTGCCCGGCGTCGCTCGCGCAGGTAAAAGCCGGACAGTTGCGAATGCCCGGTCAAGTCCGAGCACAGGCTCAGTGCGTGCACGTTGTGACTGATATTCAGGTCGCGCGATACCTGGCTCAACACGTCGTTGCGGAATGCAAAGAAAGTACCACTCGCGCCGGCCGTGGCGGAAATCGCCGCCGTGCCGGCAAGCGGCTGGTCGACCGCCGACTCCAGCACGAACAGGTAGGCTTCCGTCGACGGCGTATCGGGGTGCGCCGCGAACGAGGCATTCGACCGCTCCACCGCGCTTTCTATCGTGCTGCGCGTTCTCGGCAAGGTGTGCACGCCGGGCGTTACCATCGACGCCAAGGCTTCAAGTGCCGGAATGTCTGAGCTTGCTGCGGGCCGGACCACGAACACGGAGTTCTCCCATCAATAGCCGACGCGTCCCCTCATTGCGCGGACAGCACGACGTCGAGCGCGCGCCGCAAGCGAATCTGTGCGTCCTCGATCTGCGCATCGCTCACCACCAGCGCCGGCAGCAGGCGCACAACGTCCGGGCCGGCGATCAGCAGCATCAATCCCTGGGTTTCGGCTGCCTTGGTGATGTCCTTGGCCTTGCCGCGCCAGGCGTCGGTCAGCACCATGCCGAGCATCAGCCCCCTGCCACGCACCTGGGCGAATACCTGCGGATAATCGTGCTTGATCGCTTCCAGCTTTTGCACCAGCGTCACCGAAGCCTGCTTCACGCGCGCCAGGAAATCCGGCGTATTGATGGTTTGCAGCACCTTCAGCGCGACCGATGCCGCCAGGGGATTGCCGCCGTATGTCGTGCCATGTGCGCCGACCGTGAATGCGCTCGCCACGTCGTCGGTAGTGAGCATCGCGCCGACCGGGTAACCGTTGCCGAGCGCCTTGGCGGAAGTCAGGATATCCGGCGTGACACCGTAGCCCATGTAGGCGAACAGGTCGCCAGTGCGGCCCATGCCGCATTGCACTTCGTCGAAGATCAGCAAGGCGCCGTGCGCGTCACAGAGTGCGCGCAATGCCTTCAGATATTCCGCATCCGCCGGAAGCACCCCGCCCTCGCCCTGCACCGGCTCCACGACAAGTGCGCAAACATCGTCGCCGATTGCGGCGCGCGCGGCGTCGATGTCATTGAACGGAATGTGCAGCAACTCCGCCGGCAACGGCTCGTAACCCTCGGTGTATTTCGGCTGGCCGCCGACCGAGACGGTGAACAATGTGCGTCCATGGAAGGCATTGACGCAGGACACGATGCGCGATTTGGACGGACCGAAGCGCGTGTGAGCATATTTGCGCGCCAGCTTGAACGCCGCCTCATTCGCCTCCGCGCCGGAGTTGCAGAAGAACGCGCGGTCCGCGAAGGTGGCCGAGGTCAGTGCGCGCGCCAGTTGCAGCACCGGTTCGTTGGTGTAGCCGTTGCCCACATGCCATAGCTTTTCCGCCTGCGTGCACAGCGTCTCGACGACCGCCGGATGGGCATGCCCCAGGCTGGTCACGCCGATGCCTGCGGTGAAATCGAGATAGTGCTTGCCTTCCTGATCCCACAGATCGAGGCCATGCGCGCGCACCGGCACCATCGCGCTCGGTGCGTAGACCGGCACCATCACCTCGTCAAAAGTTTTCCGTGTGACAGGCTCGGCATCGGACATTGCCTTTGCATCAAGTCGCTGCGTTGCAGTCATTCCATTTTCCATTGTGTTTGATTGTTCTTCCAATGACAAGGCCAACGCCGCCCGCTTCAAAAATCAAAATTGATTCCCTGCGCCAGCGGTAATGCGTGGCTGTAGTTGACTGTGTTGGTCGCGCGCCGCATATATGCCTTCCACGCATCCGAACCCGATTCGCGGCCGCCGCCGGTCTCCTTTTCGCCGCCGAACGCGCCGCCGATTTCCGCGCCGCTCGGACCGATGTTCACGTTGGCGATGCCGCAATCGCTGCCGCTTGACGACATGAACCGCTCCGCTTCGCGCAGATCGGTGGTGAAGATGCTCGACGACAGGCCCTGCGGCACCTCATTGTTCCAGGCGATGGCCTGGTCCAGCGTTTGATAGCGCACCACATATAGTATTGGCGCGAAGGTTTCATGATGCATGACGGTCGTTTGCGCCGGCATTTCCACCAGCGCCGGACGGACGTAGTACGCGGTCTCGCATTCCGCGATCTGCACACGCTCGCCGCCGAACACCTGGCCGTTTTCCGAGCGGGCCCTGTCCAGCGCAATTTGCATGCCGTCGAACGCGGCGCCGTCGATCAGTGGCCCGACCAAGGTCTCTTTCAGCAGCGGATTCCCGACAGGCAGCGATGCATAAATTTTCTTGAGGCGCGGCACCAGCGTGTCGTACACGCTGTCATGCACGAACAGGCGACGCAAGGTCGTGCAGCGCTGGCCGGCGGTGCCGACCGCGGAGAATACGATGGCGCGTGTCGCAAGTTCCAGCTCGGCGCTGGGAGCGACGATCATCGCATTGTTCCCGCCCAGTTCCAGGATGGAGCGTGCAAGCCGTTGCGCGCAGCGTTCCGCGACCGCGCGGCCCATGCGCGTACTGCCGGTGGCGCTGACCAGCGGCACGCGCGCGTCGTCCACCAGTTCCTGCCCCACTTCGCGTCCGCCGATGATCAATTCCGACAAACCCTGCGGCGCGTCGGCGCCAAAGCGTCGCATTGCCTTGCCAAACAGTTCCTGCACGGCGATCGCCGTCAGAGGCGTCTTCTCGGAGGGTTTCCATACCACACTGTCTCCGCAGATGAAGGCCAGCGCGGCATTCCAAGACCACACGGCCACCGGAAAATTGAACGCGGAGATCACGCCGACCACGCCGAGCGGGTGCCAGGTTTCCATCATCCGATGGCCCGGCCGCTCGGACGCGATCGTCAATCCATACAACTGGCGCGACAGGCCGACGGCGAAGTCGCAGATGTCGATCATTTCCTGCACTTCGCCCAGTCCTTCTTGCAGGATCTTGCCGGCTTCCATCGTCACCAGCTTGCCGAGCGCTTCCTTGTGCGTGCGCAACTCCTCGCCGAACAAACGGATCAGTTCCCCGCGCCGCGGCGCCGGAACTACGCGCCACTGGCCGAATGCGGCGTGGGCGCGCGCGATTTTTTCCTTCACATGATGCGGCGTGTCGGCGTGCAAGCCGGCCAGCGTCTCGCCATCGATCGGGCTGATGCTGTGCAGGCTTCTGCCCTGGTATGGCGTCAGATCGACGCCGAGTTCAGCGAATAAGTGCGTTACGGATTCCATTCGACTGCTCCTTTATCAGGTGGCATAGAATCAGGCGGCATAGAAACGGCCGAAGCGGTTGTCCAGGAAATCGCTCAGCTTCGCCTGTTCCTGCCGGATCAAGCCCGCCTTCGGCAGCTTGCCCTGCATCACCAGATCCACCATCGTGCAGATTCCGGCTGCCGTCGTGATCTGGATGGCGGACAACAATTGGCCATTCACCTGCTGGCTGTAGATCTTCTTCGCGTAGGTCTCCTGCTCCAGCCTGCCCTCGCGCATGCCGCACACGCTGGTGAACACCAGCACCACATCCTGCCGGGTGATCGGTATCGCTGTCTCCAGGACTTCCTTCAGGATCGGGCGGCGGTCGAGCAAGCCCAGCTGCAGATCGCGCACCAGCATCTTGATGATATCGCGATGACCCGGATAGCGCACCGTCTTGTAGTTCAGATTCTGCACCTTGCCCGCCAGGCTTTCGCACAGTGTGCCGAGACCGCCCGAGGTATTGAACGCCTCGTAGTCGATGCCGTCGAGCGAGAAATGCTCGACCTCCTCCAGCGCCGACACCTCGCGCAACTGCCCGTCAACAATCGCTTCGCAGGGATTGCAGTATTCATTGATCAGACCGTCGGTGCTCCAGGTCAGGTTGTACTTCAGCGCATTGCTCGGAAACGTCGGCAGCGCGCCGACCCGCATGTGCACGTCGCGCAGGGTGTCGAAGCGGCTGGCGACGTCGTTGGCGACGATCGAGATGAAGCCGGGCGCGAGGCCGCACTGCGGCATGAAGGCGGTGAAGGCCCCTTCGGCCAGTTGCTTCACCACGCGCGTGCTCTCCACGTCTTCGGTGAGGTCGAAATAATGCGAGCCTGCTTTTTTCGCCGCCGCCGCGATCACCGGGGTCAGGAAGTAGGGACACGCGGACAAGCTGACGTCGTGCCCGTCGATCAGCTCCAGCACTGTTTTTCCGTCGGCGATGTCAGCCTGCACGACCGCGACATCGGGAAAGCGCATTGCCTGCACATGGGCAAGCCGTTGCGGATCACGGTCGGCAACCGTCAGTTGGTAATCGCCCGAATGCGACAGCAGGTTCAGGATCGCGTCGCCGATCTTGCCGGCACCGAGGAGGATGAGTTTGGTTTTCATGGCGCGAACCTCCATTGTGGGGACATGTCCTCAGTCTAAAGTTGCCCGATGTCAGAAAACAGGGAGCAAAGCGTTGTCATAACGTATGATTCAACTACAATCTGACGAAACGACAGGACAGATCGCACAAGATGAAGCCGACTCTCGATGATATCGACAACAAGATCCTGGCCTTGCTGATGGATGACGCACGCATGCCGACCTCCACCATCGCCAAGCGGGTCGATATTGCGCGCACTACCGCCATTGCGCGCATCGGCAATCTGGAAAAGCGCGGCATCATCGCCGGCTATGGCGTGCGACTGAACCAGGAGTTGTATCAACCGGCGGTGCGCGCCTATGTCGGCATCGTGATGGACCCGCGCAAGGCGACCAATCTGGTCAAGGTGCTGCAGAAAATGCCGGAAGTGGAAACCCTGTGCGCCGTCAGCGGCCCGGTCGACTACATGCTCACCCTGCGCTGCCAGTCCACCGGTGAACTCGACCGGCTGCTCGACCAGATCGGCGCCATCGAAGGCGTGCGGCAGACCTCGACCTCGATTATCCTCACCAAGCGCATTGATCGAAGCCCTATCTAGAAATCAACCCCATGCCGAAAAGGAGCAACATCATGCATTCCATCCCTGAAACCAAGAAGAGCCACCTGTGGCGCAAGGTGATCTGGCATACCGATCCGGAGACGCATCCGCTCGGACCTTTCCACTCGGTCGAAATCTATTGCTGCGAAGAGTCGAACGGCTATGCCGTCTGGTATGTGCGCAAGCTCGCAAGGGACGACCTGCGCGGCAAGCCCGGCGTGGAAAATGCGGACTACCTGCTGAAGTATTTCTCGAAGACTGCACGCGACGACGCAATCGAATACGCGGTCGTGACCGCGCACAATGCGCCGACGGTCGACAAGCTGATCGAGAATCTGGACGCGCTCGCGGCCGCTGCGCAAAAGGTCTGATTCAGGCGCTGAGTGTTCAGCCCTGCCACAGCGGCGGTTCATCCATCAGCGCGATCTGTTCGCGCAGTTCGAGGATGCGGTCCTGCCAGTAGCGCTGAGTGTTGAACCACGGGAAGGCTGCGGGAAAAGCCGGGTCATCCCAGCGCCGCGCCAGCCATGCGGCATAGTGAATCAGGCGCAGCGTGCGCAGCGCCTCGACCAGATGCAATTCCCGTTCGTTGAATTCAAAGAAGTCTTCATATCCCGCCAGCAGGTCGGACAGTTGCCGCACCATGTCCGTCCGCTCGCCCGACAACAACATCCATAGATCCTGGATCGCCGGCCCCATCCGGCTGTCGTCGAAATCGACGAAATGCGGGCCGGCATCGGTCCAGAGGACGTTGCCGCAATGGCAATCACCATGCAGGCGCAGGTAGCGCACCTCGCCGGCGCGGTCATAGCAACGCCGTACGCCATCCAGCGCCTGCGTGACGACGCTGCGGTATGCATCGACCAGATCAGGCGGAATGAAACCGTGTGTCAGCAGGTATTCGTATGGCTCTTCCCCGAAGCTCGCCACATCGAGCGTTGGCCGCGTCTGGAACGGCTGCAACGCGCCGACTGCATGAATGCGTCCGATGAAGCGCCCCATCCACTCCAGCGTCGCGCGGTCGTCCAGCTCCGGCGCGCGGCCGCCATGCCGGGGAAAGACGGCAAAACTGAATCCCTCGAAATGATGCAGCGTTCCCTTTCCCGCCAGCGATAGCGCCGGCACCACGGGAATTTCCCGCTCGGCCAGCTCCTGAACAAACGCATGCTCTTCAAGAATGGCCGCATCGCTCCAGCGCTGCGGGCGGTAAAACTTGGCAACAAGCGGCGGGCCATCCTCCATGCCAATTTGATAAACCCGGTTCTCGTAGCTGTTGAGCGCAAGCAGGCGGCCGTCGCCGTACAGCTCGATGCTTTCCAAAGCGGCAAGAACTGAATCGGGAGTCAGGCTGGTGAAAGGGTGGGAGGCGGTGATGTTCATCGTCGGACATTGTACGCGGAAGGACGTATGCCAAGAACGTGTTGAAAAGGCAACGCGGAAGTGCAACCGCTTATCCCGGGAAAACTGCCTGCTATCCGCTTTTTGTTGCCTATTGCCATCACATTCATATCCTATAGACATGTTGATCTCTCGCCACTTATCCGCATACCCGAAAGCACATGACATGAACAGAATGACAAGGACTCCCGGCATGCGAAACCGCCGCACCGGTTTTAGCCTGATTGAATTGATGGTTGCCGTTGCAGTTGTCGGGATTCTGGCGGGCGTTGCCTATCCGGCATACACGAGGCATGTCACGAAATCGAATCGCGCAGCCGCCGAAAGCTTCATGTTTTCGCTCGCCAACCGGGAAGAGCAGTACTTGCTCGACAATCGGCAATATACCAACGACTCAAGTCTCCTGCTCGGCACGCCGTCCGACGTTTCCCGCTACTACACCATCTCGATCACCACGGGCACCGCACCGCCGACCTACACCATTACCGCCACGCCGAGCGGCAGCCAGTCAACCGCCGACGCCGCCTGCGGAACTCTGACTCTGACGCAGAACGGGACAAAAAGCATCAGCGGCTCAAGCACCGTTACCGCCTGCTGGTGATTGCCTATCATGACAAGCACAGCACATTCGGGAAAATCGACAATCCGGCACAGCGGTTTTACCCTGGTCGAACTGCTGGTGACCGTGAGCATCGCTGCGGTCCTGATGAGCATCGGCATGCCGTCGCTGGTGGACTTCATCAAGAATCAGGCAGTCGGCACAGCGTCATTTGATGTGACCGCCATGCTTGTGCTGGCGCGCAGCGAGGCCATCAAGCGCAATACCAATGTCGTCGTGACTCCTGCATCGAGCGACTGGAAAGACGGCTGGACCGTAACCGTCACCAGCGGTGGCACCACCACCACACTCGGCAGGCAGGCTGCCTACAGCAGTGCCGTCAGCATTACCAGCTCGGTCACCAGCGTCACGTATGGCGGCAACGGTCGAGTCCAGGGGACTACGGTCCCGACGTTTGCAATCAGCGGCAGTTCACGCACGCGCTGCGTCAGCGTCAGCCTCAGCGGCCTGCCCAATAGCAAGACTGGAGCCTGCTGATGAAAAGCCAAGACTACAGCGTGCGCTCCCGATCCGGCTTCAGCATGATTGAGGTCCTGGTCACCATGGCCATCCTGCTGCTCGGCCTGCTCGGTCTTGCCGGCACCATGATGCATGGACACCGCTCCGAAGCGGAATCCTATCAGCGCGCCCAGGCGCTCGTGCTGCTGCAAGACATGGTGTCGCGCATCCAGGCCAACCGTCTGGTCGCCGACTGCTATGCATTCACCACCGACGCGACCGCGGGAACACCCTACTTGGGCACCTCAGCCACCGCCACGCCTGCCTGCGCATCCGGCAATGCCACACAGCAGGCAACCGCCGTGCGAGACATGGATGAATGGAGCAGCCTGCTCACCGGCGCGGCCGAGGTCGTTCAGGGAACCGATGCAAATACCAACGTCGGCGCCATGAACGGTGCACGCGGTTGCGTCACCTACGATGCAACCACCAGCGTCTATCAAGTCAGCGTGTCCTGGCAGGGACTGGGCAAGACAAGCGCGCCGCCCGATTCATGGGCCTGCGCAAAAGGGAACTACGGTGATGAAAAATGGCGACGCGTGGTAAGCGTTACTCTGACATTTGCGCCCTGACTGAATGCACTGACTGCCATGGATAACCATACACCCGAGCTAGTTCGCTCCTCGCATCCGCCACATGCGGGACGCCTCAATCGTCAGTCCGGCCTGTCGCTGGTGGAATTGATGATTTCGGTGACCATCGGCCTCATGCTGATGGCCGGAATCACCTCCTTGATCGCCCAGCAAAGCAGCGCATCGACCGAACTCGACAAGGCCAGCCGACAAATCGAAAACGGACGCTACGCGTCGCAGGTACTGCGGGAAGACGTCGAGCTGGCAGGCTTCTACGGCGAGTTCTACAACGTGCCGGCACCAACCACCATAGTTGATCCGTGCGACAAGACTATCGCAACCCTGGCCAGTGCGATCAGCTTGCCGATTCAGGGCTACGATTCGCCCGCCACGGTGCCATCGCCTTTATCCGCCTGCCTGGCAAACGGAAATCATGTCTCCGGCACCGACATCCTGATAGTGCGGCATGCGGAGACGTCAACCGTTGACGTCGCCAGCGCGGTCGCGGGCCAGCCATATCTGCAATCCGGCATCAATGTCTCCAACACGATGGCCTTCGTCGTTGGAAGCGGCTCGGACACCAGCGTGTTCACGCTGAAAAGACGAACCGGGGGCACCGCGCCATTGCGCGCCTATGCTGTGCATATCTATTTCGTCAGCCCGTGCAATGTGCCGGCCAGCGGGACCACATGCAATGGCAGCACGGACGACGGCGGCACCTCGATCCCAACGCTCAAACGCATGGAGCTGACTGTCTCGGGAGGCGCGGCCGCGTTCACGACGGTTGCACTGGCTGAAGGTATCGAAAACATGCAACTGGACTACGGGATCGATTCCGAGACCAGCCCGGACGGTTCGGCGAACTACTACACCACCGGCACCAATACCGATGCCGGCGTGGCGATGACCGCGGCAGACTGGGGCAACATCATGACGATCCGGGTCAATCTGCTGGCCCGCAATACCGAACGCACCCTAACCTACGACGATAAAAAGACCTACAGCCTCGGCACGGCCGGGACAGTAGGACCATTTCACGACAGCTACAAGCGTCGTGTTTTTTCTGAAGTCATTCGTGCCACCAATCCGAGTGGACGGAGGCCGTTATCATGAACAAGAAACGTACACAAACCGGCGCCGCCCTGGTGGTCAGCATGATCATGCTAGTTGTGCTCACCTTGCTGGTCGTATCCTCGATTCGCTCCAGTACCACAAACCTGCGCATCACCGGAAACATGCAGATCCAGGGAGAAACTACGGCGGCCGCGCAACAAGCGATCGAACAGGTTCTCTCCACTGATTACAACACCACCCCCGCTGCCCAGACCATTACTGTGCCGATGGGATCTGCCACTTATACGGTCAATGTTTCCCCGCCCGTTTGCGGCAATACGAGCGAGGTACCACGGGAAAGTCTTGATATCAACGCACATCCCGAGGATGCGTATTGCCTCGGCGACTCCGACGTTTCAAGCGTGACGCACATGGACGGCGCGCAAGAAAGGCAGATAGGTCAGCAAGCCTTGTGCAATCAGGATCTGTGGGAAATCCAGGCGGACGTCGCCGACACCAACAGCGGTGCGAAGACCACCATCGTGCAAGGTGTTCTCATTCGGGCAGGTCGGGATTCCGGATGCTGATCCGCCATCGACAAACGATCTCCGCAACGTCGAACTTCAAGAAAGAAAATCGGCGCCTCGGCGCCTGGGAGGGAACTATCATGAAAACGATGCGTTTTATTCAGGCCAGCCTGCTCGCCGCACTGCTGATCTCGCCCGTGGCCGGCCGAGCCGACGACATCGACATCTACGATGGCAATGTCGCCGGTACCGCCCCCAATTTGCTGATCATCCTGGACAATGCCGCCAATTTTTCCGCCAGCTCGGGCAACTGCACCTATGACGACGATGGCACGGCGCCATCGCTGAACAGCACAGCCGGCGGCATAGAACAGTGCGCCATCTACAACGTCATCAACGCGCTCGACGTAAATGCAGACGGCAGCGCCAAAGTCAATATCGGGATGATGATGTATAACGCAAGCTACGGCACGAGCTATGGCTGCGCAAGCGGCGGCAACGGTGGCTGCCTGGTCAAGGCGTTGGTACCCATGACGGCCGCCAACAAGGCAAGCCTGAAAGCCTGGATCAGGCAATGGGTCACATCGGGCAATTCCCAGTACAACATCAAGGCAAGCGGTGAAGCGACCGCCGCCGTGATCCAGGAGGCATGGGCCTACTTCGCCGGCAGCACTGGGCTGTCGGGAACCCGTTATACTGCGCCGAGCAGCGGCTCTTGCCAGAAGAACTATGTCGTTTTCATCGGCAACGCTTTCCAGAACAGCGGTACGCCAGGCGATGGCGGCAGTACAAGTCCAAGCGCATCGCTGAACACCGCTCCCGGCATCACCGCTGCCCTGAAGACAAATATCACGATTCAGTCGGGATGCTACGGAACTTTCGGCTACAGCCCTTTCAGCTCAGGCACGACCTGCGCGACGGTCACCAGCCCGGCGTTCTCCTGCGGCTCCTACTCGATGGGCAACCATACCGACTCGTCCGGTCTGTACGCCGACGAGTGGACCCGCTACATGTTTCAGATTGATCTCGACGGCCACGCGGGAGGCTCGCGCAACATCAAGACCTACACGGTCGGCCTGCTCGGCCCGAGCTGCAAGTCGGACTATCCTGCTCTGCTCAACAGCATGGCAAACGTCGGCGGCGGCAAATATTTTGCGACATCCAGCTACAGTGAGATCAGCACCGCTCTGACGAAGATCCTGAATGAAGTGCTCGCGATTAACAGCCAGTTCGCATCGTCGAGTCTGCCTGTCAGCGTGAACACACAGGGGACTTTCCTGAACCAGATTTACATGGGCATGTTCCGTCCGGACGCCGACGGAAACCCGCGCTGGGTGGGCAATCTGAAGCAATACCAGTTCAAACTGGATTCGTCGGGTGTGCTGCGGCTTGCAGACAAAACCGGGGAATCCGCAATCAGTTCTGCCGGTACCGGTTTCATTTCGCCGAACGCCGTCAGTTTCTGGACTGTCAAGAACACGACGACATCCCCGGATAACAATGGCGGCTTCTGGAAAAACAAGCCGCAAGGAGCCGGCCTCGGCTACGACTCTCCGGATGGCGAGGTGGTTGAAAAAGGCGGTGCAGCGCAACGGCTCCGCATCGATAACCTGAACAGCAACTATTCCAGCGCTGCCGGTTCCAGCTCCAATCCGCGTCGGCTTTACACCTATTGCCCGGGTGGCACTAGCTGCAACGCCGACTTGACCAATACCGCCAATCTCTTCGCCACCAGTAACACCGCGATCACGCAGGCCATGCTGGGCGTATCCTCGGACAGCGATCGCACTAATCTGATCAACTGGGTGCGTGGTGCAGACAACAAGGGCGACGAGAGCGGTCCCGGCGGCGTGACTGTGAGACCATCGATTCATGGCGACGTGTTGCATTCTCGCCCGGTGGTCATCAGCTATGGCGGCCAAACGGAATCGGTCGTAGTTTACTATGGCAGCAACGACGGCGTATTCCACGCAGTGAACGGCAACCAGACAGCCGCCATCGGCAGCGTGCCGGCCGGTAGCGAGCTGTGGAGCTTGGTACTGCCGGAATTCTATGGCAAGCTCAAGCGCCAGCGCGACAACACTCCACCGTTGAAGCTGGCCAACACGGACGAAGATCTGCACCCGCAGCCTAAAGACTACTTCGTCGACGGTCCGACCGGGATGTACCAGAAGCTCAATTCCGACGGCACCATCGCGCACGCCTACATCTATCTCACCATGCGGCGTGGCGGACGTTTCATCTACGCACTCGATGTAACTACACCGGCAAGTCCGCGGGTATTGTGGAAAAAGTCCTATAGCGATTCCGGCATGGGCGAACTCGGGCAAACCTGGTCGCGCCCGCGCCTCGCCATCGTGAAAGGTTATGCGCACCCCGTGCTGGTATTCGGCGCGGGCTACAGCACGACGCAGGACAGCGAACCCCC
This sequence comes from Herbaspirillum sp. ST 5-3, assembly GCF_004804275.1. Classification (GTDB taxonomy): domain Bacteria; phylum Pseudomonadota; class Gammaproteobacteria; order Burkholderiales; family Burkholderiaceae_D; genus Noviherbaspirillum. The sequence continues at coordinate 257,177 of NZ_STGI01000002.1, read as the reverse complement.
AACGGCCGATACCATGGGCCGTGGCGTGTTTGTGCTGGACGCAACCGACGGCAGCCTGGTGTGGAGCGCGGGCCCGACGGCAGCGGCAACACGTCAGGTCTCCGGAATGGATTACAGCATCGTGGCAGACATTTCGCTGCTCGACCGCGACAACGACGGCTACGTGGAGCGCATGTATGCGGTCGACGTTGGCGGCAATGTATGGCGCGTCGACCTTGAGCCAACTGGCGGATCGACTCCGTCAAGCTGGCAAGTCACCAAGCTTGCCGCGCTCGGATGCGGCACAGGTACATGCGATGCCGGAGCTACTCCCCGCAAATTCCTTTTCCAACCCAGCGTGGTTCCGATCGGATCGGCGACGAATCCTGATTCTTACGATGCCGTGCTGGTTGGTTCCGGTGACCGGGAACACCCCCTGTATACCAACGGCTCGTACAGCGTCACCAATCGCTTGTACATGCTGAAAGACATGAAGCCGGGCAAGGATGCGAGCGGACAGGCGACGATCACGGAAACTAACCTGTTTAACGCCACAAGCACAGCCTACGATGGTTCGGGGCACGGATACTACCACACCCTGCAAACCGGCGAAAAGTCGGTCAATGCACCCTTGACCATCGGTGGCGTTACAAACTTCGGCACTAATCAGGCCATCCAGCCGGACGAAAATTCCTGTACAACTACGCTCGGCGTTGCGCGAATCTACAGTCTGGGCTTGCTCACCGGAACGACCACGACGACGACTCTCGACGGCGGCGGACTGCCACCTTCACCGGTAAGCGGTGTCGTGTCGATCACCGACAGCTCGGGCACGAAGAAAGTCGGCTTCTGCATCGGTTGTGTGTCGGCCGAAGGGCAGCCGCCGCAAACGTCGACAATTCCTTGCACCTCTGCACTCGAAAATTGCTACAAGGATGCCAACATCTCCAAGAGAACCCGGCGAGTCTACTGGTACAAGAAGTAGCAACTGACGAGCGTTGCGGAAACGGCCACGGTCGGGGTAGAAAAATATTTCTTCCCCGGCCGTTCTTATTTCATTGACGCTCGTCCCGCCCGAAGCGCTACACTACCGCCTTCATCGCTCACTTTGACTAATCCGCATGCACTTCGACGACCCCCTCTCCGACAAGGAATTCAAGGAGCTCGACCAGTTCCTCCTCTCCGACCGCTGTGCCGACGATGGCATGACGATGGACTCATTGCACGGCTTCCTGACAGCGTTGGCGATCGGCCCTGAAGAAGTGCTGATGGCCGAATGGCTGCCGCTAGTGTGGGGTTCAAAAGGCAAGGAAGGACCGGCCTTCAAGTCGCCCAGGGAAGCCGAGCGCATCACCGCCCTGATCGCGCGTTTCATGAACGAAGTCGTGATGACTTTCGAGGTGGCCCCGAAGGAGTTCGAGCCGCTGTTCTGCGAACACGAGGTCGAAGGCCGCACCCTGATCGATGGCGAGGCTTGGGCGTGGGGGTTCTGGCAGGCGATGAATCTGCGTGGCGAAGCCTGGGAGCCGATCTGGTCGTCCAACATCGCGGAAATGGTCGAGCCGATTTATCTGCTCGGTGCGGACGAAATCGCGGAAGATGAAATGGCGCTGGTCGATGACCCCTTCAAGCGCGACAAGCTGGCCGTGGAAATGGAGGCGGCCATTCCGCATATCCATCGCTTCTGGAAGCCGCTGCGCAAATCGGCGGTGCAGCAGGTGCAGCGCGACGCGCCCAAAGTCGGCCGCAACGATCCCTGCCCCTGCGGCAGCGGCAAGAAATTCAAGAAGTGCTGCGGCGCGGATCAGGCCGAAGATTAGACTCCAAGCCTAAATCCCGTACTGCTTCTTCGCATGCGGCTTGTGGTTCCTGGTAGCGTCTGAGATCTGCTCCAGCGGCAGCTTGGGCGTACGGTCGGCAGTCAGCAGGCCGTTCGCTTCCTGGAATGTGTCGGCGAACTGGGTATAGCAGAAACCACTGAACATCGGTGTTTCGTTTACCACTTCCAGCAGGCGGCGATAGCTGTCGAGGAAATCCTGATCGCTGTCGGCAAGCGAATATCCCCAGACATTGCTGACACCCGGCTCCGCTTTCTTCGCGTAGGTGATGCCGCCGAATTCCGTCAGGATAATCGGCTGGCCGCGATGCGGATAGCCATCCAGCGTCAGTATCCGTCCTCCCGGCCGCCGCCGGTCGAACAATTCCTGCGTGCTCACGCCCGATGCGTATCGGGCCTTGATCCGCTCGGGGTCGCCGTCGTAGTCATGAATGCCGAGCAGATCCGTGGCGGACGCCTCCCAGCCGTCATTGCCGATGACCGGCCGCGTCGAATCAAAGGTGCGCGTCAGGTGGTACAAGGCTTCGACTGCGTTGCGATGCGCCTGCATCGAGGTCAGGTTGGGCACGCCCCAGGATTCATTGAAGGGCACCCAGACGATAATGCATGGGTGACTGTAGTCGCGCTCGATCACTTCGCTCCATTCGCGCACCATGCGGTTGATCGCCAGCGGCGTGAAGCGGTATGCGGAGGGCATTTCCTCCCAGACCAGCAGGCCGAGCCGATCGGCCCAGTACAGATAACGCGGGTCTTCGATCTTCTGGTGCTTTCTGACGCCATTGAAGCCCATTGCCTTGGCCAGCTCCACGTCCCTGCGCAAGGCCTCGTCGGAGGGCGAGGCCAACAAGGTCTCCGGCCAGTAGCCCTGGTCGAGCACCAGCTTGAGGTGGTATGGCCTGCCATTGAGCATGAAGCGGTCGCGATTGATCGTCACCGAGCGCAGCGCCGTATAGGAACGCACCTTGTCGAGCACCTGATCCTTGTGGCGCAGCGTCACTTCGGCATCGAGCAGAGTCGGATGCTCCGGACTCCACAACAGTTCGTTGCGCGAATCGTCAATGCCCGGGTCGGACAAGGCAATCTTGCGATGCGCTTCGCCACCGATGATCTGGTAGGTGTCGTCCGCCAGCATCTTCGAGCCGCTGCGTATCTTCACCTCCACCGACAGGTTATCTTCCAGGTCGCCGGCGACAAAGCTTTCGCACTCGATCTCGAAGCCGTCGAAATGCGGTGTCCAGCGCAGTCGGTCGATATAAGTATGCGGCACGCGCTCAAGCCATACGGTTTGCCAGATGCCGGTCGTGCGCGGATACCAGATGGAATGCGGCTCGGGTTGCCAGTCCTGCTTGCCGCGCGGCTTGGACAGGTCATGCGGATCGTCCTCCACATAGACTGTGAGCGTATGCCGCTCATCCTGCCCGAGTGCGGTCGTGATGTCGGCGCGAAACGAGCTGTGCCCGCCCTCATGCTCGGCAACCTTGTGACCGTCAACCCACACCTTGGCGTGATAATCGACGGCGCCGAAGTGCAGGAGAATGCGGCCGCCTTCCGGTTTGATGCTGAATTCACGCTGATACCAGCATGCCCGATGAAAGCCGCGATCGCCGATGCCGCTGGCCTGTGATTCCGGAGGAAAAGGAACTTGAATGTCGTGCGACCACTGGATAGTGTCGGAGGGATGCTTGTATTGCTTGTTGTTGTCGAAGGTAAATTTCCACTGGCCATTCAGCGATTGCCAGTGCTCGCGCACCAACTGCGGACGCGGGTATGCGGTATCGGCCATTCTGGTTCCTTTGCGGTGAACGCTACCTCATTTGGAGTGTTGCCAATCAAGGCTGTTCCCATCGCTGCACAAAGAATGTCGATGACGAATGCCGATTACGCCGCCTCCCGCTCCGGCTTGTCATTCCATGCCACGAGGTTTTCCCGCACGTAGCGCTCAAGCGCGCTGGCGAAGCTAGGCAGGATCAGCCCGCGCTCGCTCGACAAGGCTGTCATCCCGCGACCGCCGCCATGTGTCTTGCTTAGCATCGATGCATCCAGACCTGCCTGGCGCGCCGCACGTTCTGCCAGTTCGAACCAGGACATTGCGCCCTGATTGGCAAGATGCCAGATGCCGTTCACCCGATCGATCAGCAAGTCCATCGTTGCATGCGCAAGATCGGGAACATAGGTGGGCGACACCTGCGAATCATCGCTTGCCGCGACGCGTCTGCCGGCACTCAGATCGCGCAGCACGCCATGTACGAAGTTGTATCGGTCCCATGGGCCGAAGAAAGCGCTGGTGCGCACCACGAGTGCGTCGGGGAAAGCTTGCAGCACGCGGCGCTCGGCTTCGGCCTTGCTGCTGCCGTAGACGCACAAGGGCGAAACCAGGTCGCTCTCGACATAGGCACGGCCGAGGCTGCCATCAAAGACCAGGTCCGAGGAAAAGGTGACATACGGAATGCCCAGCCTGGCGCAGGCTCGCGCCAGTACTTCCGCGCCGGCGGCATTCTCGCGAAAGCAGCGCTCCGATTCTCGCGCGGCGTCCGGCACGCGCACGTAGCCGGCGGCATTGATCACCGCCCACGGCCGATGCAACTTCAACGCTGCCTCCACCGATGCCTCATCCGCGATATCCATGTCGTCCCGCGTCAGCAATTCATGCGCAAGCGCGCGTTGTGTGCAAATGCGCGACAGCGCCCGTCCGAGCGTTCCCCTTGCTCCGGTGATCGCGAGCTTGCGTGCCGACTTGATGATCTCCGGCGCGACGATGCGCTGCGGAGAGTGCGCGAAGAAGCGGTCCGGGCGGTGCCACCACCCCGGCGCATCCAGCACCGGATGGTCGAAGCTGCCCGTCTTTGCCAGGGATGCCGCGGCGCCTGCCAGAGCGGTCGGCCGCACCGAACCGCCGCGCACATCGAACAAGCCGCTTTCATAGAAGCCCTTGTTCTGCGTCAGCAACGAATTCCAGTCGATACAGCCGAAGATAGACCATGCGGTCACCGCCCGAATGTCCGCGCCCTCGCCTCTCAGCGTGTGCGCGGCCTGCCACATGTCGTGCAGCCAGCGCAGTTGATCATCGCGTGCTCCGCCAAGATGCGTCTCGGTGACGGCAATCGGCAAGCGATAGCGCTCCCATACTTCGCGCAGGCGCTGCGCAGGGCCGGTCAGGCCGTCCGCGTAATGGACGCGCGTGGCGTGAATATCGACGTACGGCACGCCCTCGCAGTGGAAGGCCGCGGGATAGTCGCGCTTGCGATGATCCAGAAACCGCTCGCTGGTGACGTAGTGGTTGATGCCGATAATATCGGGCACGCAGGGCTGTTCGACAAAAAAATCCATCTGGCGCGCGTCGATGCCGGCATCGATGAATGCCCTGTACCATGAGTGGGATGCGTCGATGCGGCCGCACAGCAAATCGAAACACAACCAGCGCCGCTCATTCTCATAGTCCGTCTGAAACTTCAGGTCAGGCAGGCTGAACACCTTACCCATATCCTCCGTCTGCACCAGTTGGGCGTCCGGAATACTGCGTCGAATCGCACACATGGACAGCGCCACGGCGCGGCATTCCGTGTACAGCGCGCGCAGCATCGTGTGCGTATCCCGCCCATGCGGATACCAATGTCCATAAAGTCCGCTGAAGCGCGCGGTGGTCAGCGGCTCATTGACCGGCGTAAATCGTTTTATCCAGGGATAGCGCTGCGCCACGCGCCCCGCATATCGCGCCAGCAGGTCTGGAAATGCGGGATCGAGCAAGCTGGTGTAGCGCGGCCCGCTGCCGTGATGGACCAGGCCGGCGATCGGCACCACGCCCAGCTCGCGCAAGCGGCCGAGCCGGGCATCGTGCCAATGCCAATCCGATGTGTCCGGATGGTCGGGCGCGACGGTTTCCCACAGCACCGGGTAGCGTAGCGTGCGAATGCCCAGCGCCGCGATCGCATCGAGGTCGTCGATGCGATCGGCGTGCCCTGTTTCAGCGATCTGATTGCGGTAACTGTCCTGAATGCGCACCACCGTGCATTCAATGCCTCCCCATAATTCAAGCTGCTTTGTCGTCGGTTGCAATGATTGTTTTTCCGGTTTTTTCAAGATCATGGCGATGTGTATCCAAAGGAAGGCGAGCACTGCCCCTCGATTGCTTGCACAATGGGTCGGCCGCGCAGGCGATCAATGCCTGCGCCGCTTGAATTCGATCAACGCTGAGTGAACACTGGATGCTTCAACGCGTTCGTATTGTTCGTATTGCGATTTCTTTACCGCTTGAACCATTCAAGCTGACTCCCGGCCGGGAAAAATGTTCCCTTGATAAATCTGCCTGGAAATGTCAGGAGGTGGAAGCGATCTGTGCAGACATGTGCTGCACAGATATTGAAGCGCGAAGCGTTGGAGCGGAGATGCAGGTGCCGGCACCGAGCCGGCGTCCTGCAAGGAAGGGATTGTTGCGGCGGAAGATCAGCGTGCCGGCATCACGGAGACGCGGACTCGCATCCGCTCGCCGGGATCGTAGGGCATCACGCTGGTGTAGCTATGGCCGTGGTATTCGTATGTCACGGCATAGCCGTTGGTGCGCGACTGCCAGTTATCGACAGTGCGGCAGCGATTTACCGGCTGCGATTCGGTCGCCGGTGTTTCGCTGTTTTCCATGCGGTCACCGACGATAGCACCGGCGATGGCGCCAGCCGCTGTCGCTACGGAGCGGCCGCTGCCGCCGCCGACCTGATTACCGATGATGCCGCCCGCCAGTCCGCCGAGAATGGAGCCGCCGACGCCGCGCTGCTGGCGTTGCACAGGCACGTATTCGGTATGACATTCCTGTTGCGGATAATTCACTTGTTCGACCTGCGGCGTCACACTCATGACGCGCGCATAGTCGTCAAAGTCGGCCGCATAGGCTGCGGGCAGGCTGAAAAAGCAGACAAGAGAAGCGATGAGTTTCGCTCGCGTATTCATTTATGACTCCCAGGAAACTTGGACCTCGATACTATCCCTGTAAACGCTGCACCAAATCAAAAGTAATACAGAGAAATGTAACGGAATGTATCGTCGTTCGCCAGTCTGCGGAAGCCGGTTTCCGGTCTCGCGGAAGGCAAGCGTCGTTTCCCGATGAATTCCCGATGAATTCCCGGGAGTTGCTCTGAGCCGGATGAGCGCACGCGCGCAATGGGTTCCTAGACGCCCGATGTGTCTTTCCGTGCGCCGACCGCCCTTGCCAGTTGCACCAGCAACGCGCCTTTCACCATGGACAAAGCCACATTGCTCCCCAGCTTGAATCCACGCATGGCAGCCGAGTCCATCATCGCAAGCACCTGGTCGTGCGTCAGATGCTGATAGTCCGTGCGGGCATAGAGTATGTCCCGATTCTTCGTATTGAGATCGGTAACGATTTCTTCCGGTGTCATCATTCGCTCCTGAGGTCCGTAATGCGGACTAACTTTTCAATGAAGGCATTGATTTCCTTGCTTGCCTTAACCGAAGTTAATCTTGATCGGGAGACAACAGTCTGAGAAAACCCGAAGCGGGAGCGTCCCGGTATTGTTCATGCTCAAGCTTTGTTAAAACTGTGTTGCATCACAGCAGCACGAGCGAAGTTGCTAGGGCGGAGGATTGTTGAATGCTTCTTCTTCGATACGGTAATCGTCGGCGCAGGTCTTGCTGCAGAAACGGCGCACATTGTCGAGCGGCTGATTGCAATACCAGCACGCGCCCTTCGGCTTCAGGTCCGCAATGCTTTTGGGCTGCGCGATTTCAGCCTGTCTGACAGGGTCAGTGCGATCGTCGGTATGGTCTGCCTTCATGATCGAGCCGAAAGATGATGTTCCGTGATGGCATCGCGGAGAAATTCTGGAAGAAGTATAGTCCGTTCCGCGCGCACATTGAGAAGTATGGCAAAAAATTCGCACGCGCGTTGTCGCGTAAAGAAAACGACCCGCCAGCCTTGCGCCGGCGGGTCCAATCTCGACCTCGGAGGAAACGCGAGTCGGCTGCCCCACTATGACAATCGACCGCCATGCTATTGCACCATGGCGAAGCTTTTTTTAACCGACAATCAGGCGTCGGTTTACCCTCTAATCCCGCCGATCGACGCCACGGGCGCAGCGCTGCATTTGCCGATGATGACATCCACCACGACGAGTTTTTGCATTGAGGCGTCGCAGCAAAATTGATCTGTTTCCTGAGTGAACTTTTCCCTTTGCCCTTGCGTCAAAACAGACCGCTTCAACACGGGGAAGCAAACAACTCCGCATATCGCGACGCTCGGGAGGTAGTGTGTCAGCAGTACTTGGTTCAGAAGATGCGATTCCCAATATCAGCCCGAAATCGGGCGCTATCGAGATTCGTGAAGGTGACTGGAAAGCCTATCTTCAATGCATCGCAAGGTGTAACGAAGACAAGAGCATCATCGATCGCTACGGCAGCGCCGTGGCATACAAGCGTGCCTGCGCCATGGCGTATCTTGGCAAGCGCGCGCAACTTCATGGTGGCGTGTGCAGTTCCAGGCACCCGCACATCATCACGCCGCAATTTATCGTCGACCTGGAGGTCAACAACCGCACCATTCGTTACACGCGCTATCCGTGGCTGCGATCGCTGATGAATCTATTGGCGGAAATCGAACTGATTCAGGATCAGATTTCCAGCACCAATGTCATCACACTGGTACCGGCATCGAAATGAAATCGGTGCCAAGGCACCGATGATCTTTCAATGCAGATCGCGACAAAAAACCCGCTGCGTTCAAACGCATTCGGGTTTTTTTATGCGTTCCTCTTGCTGCACGCGGACTGATCACGGCGCAGCAATCCCAGTTCAAACAGTCGGCGGTGTCACCTCATGCCCGACGTTGGTACTTTCATCGCCCACCTTGCTGTTCCAGGCCTTGACGAAGCACTCCTTGTCCTGCTCGGTCGGCTCCGAGAACCAGACGACGATCAGCTTGCCCTTGTGGTCGTGCAGGTGCGACAGCTTGCCGAGAAATTCCTCATTGCCGCTTGCGTCGGCAACCGCGAGCGCATAACCGTACACGCGATTCAGACGTTCGATGCGGTCGGGTTCGGTATTGCTGTTCGTTGCGCTGATTTTCGGGTGATCTAAATACATCTTCCGCTCTCCGTCTGAACTTGGTTGCCATCACCGGCCGCTGTGTCTTGCCGTGTTGCCCACATTCTTGGTGACAATCGCTGTTTGCGCAAGCTTTTCCATCACTTGGGAGCAGAATGCAGCCAAGGCGAACGAATCGAAAATTCGCATGCCCAAATACGCATGCGGGACAGGCCGGGCCTGGTGGAGCGTTTAATGCATCTACATGTCGAAAGCCGATCGGGCCCCTATGGTGACAGGGAGCCGCTCGCCTTCCAGCTTGGCGGGCGGCGCATCGATGTCGTCAGCATCGTCGATCGCTGGATCGCGCAAGACCACAGCTACTACAAGATCAGCGCCAGCGACGGCGGCACCTACATCCTGCGCTATTCGCCTCCCGCGCGCGAATGGGAACTCACCTTGTTCCAGGCGCCGGCAAGCTGAAACATCCACCGTCGCACCCATGCGACGCGATCCTCAAAGTATTGACCGCTATCAATACCGGGCAGGAGTGACTCACTACTATCAGGAAGCAGACGCATTCTTGTCGTCCCATTCATGCGTGTCCAACCAATGGAGAAAAACAATGAACAAGACAAGCACCGAGCCACTAGTCGCCGATGAAGGTGTGAGATTTACCGTTGAAGTCGGGTTTACAGATCGAGAATGCCTGGTATCGAAGAATGCGCTCGCTCATTTGCGTCGCACCAAAGGCGGGCAAATGGATTTTTTGGAGACCTATCGCGCATATGAAGATCAGATTCACAGCGTCGCACGCAGGCTGGTTGTTGCGGGAGTCAGCGGATCGCCGCTGGTTCTCGGCGCGGCCTACTTTGCATAATTTTCAAGATACGCGCGAACCGGTGCGAACAGAATTCCGACACAGATAGGCAAGCGCACACTTCCGCGTTAAGCACGGAGATCAGCACCTCTGAGAATTATCAAAATTACATCCGAGCGATTGGTCAGAATAGGATCCAGATTGAACCAGAAAACGGGGAACCGCAGATGAACGACTTTAAAGAGACAAACTATTCCGAGCAATTTCAATACGACCCCAACAATCTGTTGGAGTCCTTGATCGAAAGGCTGAATCTGAAAAACGATGCGGCACTTTCGCGTGCGCTCGAAGTCGCACCACCTTTGATCAGCAAGATCCGTCATCGCAGGCTCCCTGTCGGCGCGTCGCTCCTGATCCGCATGCACGAAGTTTCGGATTTGAGCATCAAGGATCTGCGCCATCTGATGGGCGACCGTCGCACCAAATTCCGGATCAGCGACAAACAGTTCAAGCCGAAGGAAACGCCGGTATCGGCTGCGTCGAGCGCCGCCTGAAGCGCCGCATCAGCAACGCGCAGGCGGCGGAACCACGCAACGGAAGCTTCAGAGATTGGCTGGAACAGGCAGCTCCCACCGACGGTGCGAGCTGTTTTTCCATCATTGAGGCTTGCCAATACTTACCCACAGCAACTGTGGTCAAGTTTGTGGACAACTGTGTGGATTGTTCCGCAAGTTGCTAATTTCATTGCGTTTTATCCTTCCGGATAAAAATTGCACAAAGTGACTCCGGTTCTTTCGGACACCTTGGCGTGGTCGACTCCAGCGTGGCAACACGGGAGAATGCTGCGCGCAAAAAAAGCCCGCAGACCTTTCGGTTGCGGGCTGAATCCAATTCAAGGAGAGTTGGAGGAGACGGTTCCACTATATCGAAGCCATAATCATTCGTCTGCTTTATTCTTGTGATAGCTGTTATTTTCACTTCATATATCTCCCCAAGCCCGCCCTTGTCATCCTTCAAGGAATACCGAAACGCATGATTTGCCTCAATGACCTCGCCCCCGCTCGGAGTAGGATCGGCGCATGGATTAAGCGGAGCGAAAGATGTTGACAGCAGACGAGCATCAGGTTCCGACGGAGCCTCTTCCCGGCGACGAACCGACGCCAGACAAGAAACCGACACCGGACGAAGAGCCTGTGCCTGATCACAACCCGGAATAGGTCGCACCTTTCCTGCTCTCTGCCGGCTGGAATTCGACGTGGCGAATCGCCGGGCGCAGCGATGCGGGCAGAGGCAGCGCCCCACCTGCTGCTTGCTCCGATTCCCGGCGGCCGCATGATCTCCAGAGCCGCCCTCCAAACGAGGCTTCAAGCCTCCGCCGCGATGCAATCGAGTTGCCGAACATCCGATGACAGACGGTATGCCTGACTGGCTGACGACAGCCGCATACACCATCATGCCATGGTTTGTGCTCGTGACCCGTATGCCGTGGATCGGCGTCATGGTGCAATTGCTCCTCTGCGTGCCGGTGGTGATGATCGTGCACCGGATCGGAACCACGCTTCTGCAGAGGCTGGCGGCGGCGCTCCCGTTCTCGCGCCGACTCGTGCAATACGGTCACCGTGCAGGCGCCATGGTCGTGTTCCTGCTGCTTGCGCAAGTCATCCTGCGCAATGCCGCCGACTCGTTACCAGGAATGGCGGCGGCGAGGCACTTCAGCGCACTGGCGCTCATCGCTGCCCTGACCTGGCTCGGCGTGCGCTGTGTGCGTGCAATCTCCCACACCATCATTGAGCTTAATCCGGCCGATTCACCGGACAATCTTCAAGCACGGCGCATTCAGACCCAAACCAAGGTCCTGGGGCGCACCGCCATGGTGATGATTATCCTGGTAGGCACCGGTACAGCATTGATGACACTGCCGATCCTGCGCCAGATCGGCACCAGCCTTCTGGCATCGGCGGGCGTCGCCGGACTGGTCGTTGGTTTCGCCGCGAAACCGGTGCTGGGCAACCTCCTGGCAGGGATGCAGATTGCCCTCACCCAGCCCATCCGGCTGCAGGACGTCGTCATCGTGCAAAACGAATGGGGTCATATCGAAGAGATCACCGGGACCTACGTCGTGGTGCGTATCTGGGACCAGCGCAGAATGGTCGTTCCACTGCAGTGGTTCATTGAAAACCCGTTCCAGAACTGGACCAGAACCAGTTCGGACATCCTCGGCACGGTGCTCCTCTGGGTGGATTATCGGATGCCTCTGGACCCGGTGCGCAAGGAAGCCGAGCGAATCTGCAAGAGCGCTCCGGAATGGGATGGTCGCCTTTGTCTGGTGCAGGTGGTCGAAGCCAGCGAGCACGCCATGCAATTGCGCGTCCTCATCAGCGCGGGCAACGCGGGCCAGTCCTGGGATCTGCGCTGCCGCCTGCGTGAAGAACTGCTTTATTTCATCCAGCGCGAATATCCCGAATACCTGCCGAAAATTCGGGCGGACATCGCCGAGACGAGGAACGCAAGGGAATGAGCCCGTCCGGTATCGCCGAAGCGATCTGCCTTGATTTTGATCAACAATGGAATTTTCTTATGAATCATTGAGATAGGGAACAAATTCCATAGTTGTCCACAAGCTTTCCCACAATTAATGTGGGCAAGTTCCCGCGCCCTTCAATTCATGGTCAGCCGTATGCGCTGTGCTCCATGGGTGTTCCCGCGAAGATTTGGGAAACCGGGTCGGATTCCGCTGGGGCAAGCTCCAGCGCCGCCCGCAGGATCAGTTCGATGAGTTCCTGATAGGAGCCGGTATCTTCACGGCATGCATGGCGCGGCAACAGCCCGGCTTCGACAGCTTTTTTTACTGCTACCTGCACCATTTCATCGGTCACTTTCACCTACGACCTCCTGTCAATAATGCGTGTAATTCGGGCCAATGATGCAGTGTATTTATTACACGCGCATGAAGATGCCACGCATGCGTGCCGCCAACGCAACTGCATGCATGCCGAAATAGCAAAAGTTGTGCCGTGCTCTGGCGCATTTTGTATTTATACCGACAGACATCCCATATATATGGCTAGGCCGGGGCATGGCGCAGGTGTCTAATTACGCATTTGCAATTCTTGAAAACATCAGCAGGACTGGCGCAGGATATGTGGGGAAGAAAAGGGAAGTTGTCCGGGATCGCATGCACGGAATGCGGGGCGCGGCTGCCTGCCAATGCCGAAATTTGCGGGGAATGCAGTTATCCTGTCACTGCCCATGCGCGTGAAGCCAACGAAGTCACGCAGGCGACGATCAAGGAATACCGGCTGATACAACTCCTTGGCGGAGCCGTGATTGCAGGCGGCCTCATCGCCGCTGCCGCCGACTCGCCGATCGCTGCGGCGGTATCGATAACGATTGGAATTGCCACCTATATTACCGGCCTGCTCGGTGCGTGGTGGAACACGGGTAACTGAACACCTTACCTGATTCGCATTTTCCTTTCGACGACTGGACAGTCCGAGATTTAGTGTTGCTCCTCCTGCACTTGCGGAACCTGCGGCGTAGGTTGCTCGGCAAGCCTGCGCACCTCCTCCACAGCCTTCAGCGCATCCGCCAACATATCGAGCTGCTGCTGTCCGGACACCATGATGGTCGGCAGTCCGCATGCACGAACAGCAGCTTCGAGATTGCGAAGAGCGGCAAGCTCATCGTCGATCGATTGTTGGCGGGCCATGAGTCTTTCCAGTGGAAAACGAAAATCAATCTGCCTAGACTCCTGCCGAACCGGATTTGTTCCGCAATAGACGGCGCTCTTTGGCCCTTCCCGCAGCACGATGGCATTCACTCTTGCCATGAACACCATCATTGATGCGCATGATGCCGGTCAATGATTTCCGAAGGTCCTTTGCTACGATGGACAAGTCAGCAAGGAAGCCTATGCAAATCGAGACCGTCGGAAAATACCAGCTCCATCTGACCGCCCAGGAAGTACCGGGAGGCGGTTGGGATCCTTTTGTCTCCGTACATCGATTCGATGACGAGGCCCAGGACTTCAAGTGCGTCCTTGAGACGCACCATGCTTCCGAGCACCCGATCGCGGATTACAAGGAAGCGATCGACGCTGCCCGCCGCGCAGGCAACGAGTTTCTCAAGAGCGGGAAAATCTGAAGCGATTCATGCGCAGAACATGGCCGGTCTTATCTCCTTCGCGCAATCTCGTTACGAAATATTCATTTGTTGACTTGGAATATTGCGCACGCTTTTCCCGAATGAAATAATGCTCCACTTCGCCGCACACGATATTCGGCATTAAGCCGCAGGGCATGCGGCATGATTTTCCCGCCTCTCCCTATCGGACACCATTGCAATGATCATCAGGCCAAGTGCATTTTCGCTGAGCTTGATTCTTGCGTTCGCATTACCCTTGATCGATGGATGCACATCCGCACCAGCTCAAGCGCACTTCGCCGCCACCCACGACTCGCGCCATCAGCGGGAAATCCGCATGAAAAGCATATGGCGAGGCAAGCCGTATGAGGCTTTGCTGCAGGCTTACGGCCCTCCCCGCCTTGTGATGAGCGTCGCCAATCATCATCCGCTATTCGAATCCGTCGCGGTATACGGTGTCGTCGACCAGGCAACCGACTGTATTGATGCCTTCCTTCTGGCCGTGCAGGAACCTGACGGGGAACGGGTCATTTCGGATTATTTTTGCCGTTGACCTGCAGCCGGCGGCTTCCGCCCATTCGGCGCGATCGCGAACATATTCACAAGTGCCCTTGATAAACTGCAATATGTCAGGCATTTCGCCGACTTAGGATACGGTTGAAATAGTCAGCATCATCAGCAAGGGCGCGAACGAAGCGAGCAGGTTGCGACTCTAAAGTTTTTAACAAAAATAACTGTTTTCGGATTGCCGCCGATGGCACGAGTCCATACCCACTACGACAACTTGAAGGTAGCGCGCGATGCGCCACCCGAAGTGATTCGCGCCGCGTATAAAACGCTGTCGCAAAAACATCATCCTGATCGCAACGGCAACAGCCCCGACGCCATGCGCATCATCCAGATCATCAATGTCGCCTATGAAGTGCTGTCCGATCCTGCCAAACGCAGGGAACACGATGACTGGATCGCGCGTGCGGAGTCGGACGATGAGCGCAGTCGTGAAAGCCATCGCCACTCGCACCGGCATTCACACAGGCACAGCTCGGGGAAGTCGCGTCGCATGGCGTTTTACTTTTATGGTTCACGCTACAAATCGGTGCTCGACTTCTCGCGCCTGACGCACAAGCTGCGGATGATGCTCGACCACTTTTCAAGAAAGCTGTTCCGCAAGACCTGAGGCCTGGATGCGGGCGCACCTGCTGTTGCTTCCGCGTCAGCCATCCGAGGGCAGGCCCCTTCTGAATCGCCCGCTTGGATTGTTCGCCTCGGGAACACATTTTCTGAATTCTCGCCTAAGTAGCAGGAGGTGCGAATTCCATGCACGAAAACACCCAGCCGCTGCTGAAGAGAATCTCATTTCGGCTGCAATATGTCTGGCGACTGGCCATCCCGTTCTGGATTTTCCGTGACGCCGGCCGTGGCAGCATGGAGCAGCGCGTCGCCAATTACCGGTACAACCGCGCGCAGCGCAAGGTCTTGCCGTTTTATGTCTGGAAATGGGTCGGGATCGCCTTTTGCATGTTGCAGTTGATGCGATTGCTGTCCGACCGCATGACGAGTACCACGGAACAAAGCACCGGGCATTTATGCGCCACGCTGTTCTGCATGAGTGCCGGAATCGGTTTTGCCTTTTCCTGCATCGTGATTGCCGTGCTCTCGTCCAGCTATCTGTACCTGACTTGCGTGAAAAGGTAGGCACGCAAGGCGTCGTGCATCTCTGTCAATTCTTCAGGGGCCTTGTTCCACCCGCGCCTTCCGCTTGCCGTATGCGCCGTGACGGCGGTGTATACTGCCCGCTGCCTTTACACAAGTTCATGGCGTGCCCTGCCGCGTCAGCTTCTTCCATAGCATGCAAAATTATTCGACTTTCAATAGAGACAAGTCCAAGTTCCACTTCCGCTCCCCTGTCACACTGGCTCTTGCCATTTCAACAATTTTCCTGGTTTTTCACAACTTCCGGTTCTGGCGCGAGGCCGGCGCCGCACTATGGGACGGGACGCTCAGCGACAGCCTGTTCATGGCTTCGCTGTTCCTCTTTCTGCTTTTCCTGCATACGGCATTCCTGCTGCTGATTCCGGGTCGACGCCTGCTTAAGGCGACGACAACTATTCTGTTCGTGGTTGCGGCTGCCGCCTCGTATTCGGCAGATTCCTATGGCGTGTTCATCGACAAGGACATGATCCGCAATCTGTTCGAAACCGATCAGCGCGAAGCGGGCGCACTCCTGAACCTGCGCTTCGCCGCATACATGCTCGTGCTGGGAATTCTTCCGTCGTTGCTGCTGTGGCGAGTACGGGTGCAGAAAATCGGACTGAAGCGGCAACTGATGCAGCGCAGCCTGTTTCTTGTTGCCGGGCTGGTGCTCAGCGGATTGATGCTGTTTGCCTTTTCCGCGAACTACAGTTCGTTCGCGCGTGAGCACAAGAACCTGCGCTACCTTCTCAGCCCCGGAGCCGCCGTGCAAGGGACGATCCAGTATGCGCGCAGCATGATTCCGAATGCGGAAAACAACAGCTTTGCCGACACGCGCGGCGTCACCACCCGCTTCACCAAGACCGCGCACAACAAGCCGCTGCTGATGTTCCTCGTGGTCGGCGAAACGGCACGCGGGCTCAATTTCCAGCTGGGCGGCTATGACAGACCGACCAATCCGGAGCTGGCGAAAGTCGACGGCCTGTATTACTTCAGGAATGTCAGCTCATGCGGCACGTCGACGGCGATTTCACTACCCTGCATGTTCTCCCATCTCGGCCAGGAACACTTCAGCGTGCCGGTTGCGGCGCATACCACGAATCTGCTGGATGCACTGAACAAGGCGGGCGTGGAGGTCGAGTGGCGCGACAACAATTCAGGCAGCAAGGGTGTCAGCGCCCGCGCCAGGAACGTCACCTACAATGCGCAGGCCGACGCTTCCTTGTGCAACAACGAATCCTGCTATGACGAGGTCATGCTGCAGGGGCTGGACAAGTCGCTGCGGACGATCAAGGACGATACTGTGTTCGCCTTTCACCAGATCGGCAGCCATGGTCCCGCCTATGCAAAACGCTACCCGCAACGCTTCGAGCGCTTCACGCCGGTTTGCAACACCAACGAGCTGAAGCAATGTTCCGAAGAGCAGATCCGTAACGCGTACGACAACACCATCGTCTATACCGATCACAATCTGGCGCAACAGATCGCCATCCTCAAGTCGGTCTCGGATCGCTTCGACACCGTGCTGATCTACGTCTCGGATCACGGCGAATCGCTGGGCGAGAAAGGCTTGTACCTGCATGGCGCGCCTTACATGTTCGCCCCCGAAGCGCAGAAACGAGTGCCGTTCATCCTGTGGATGTCGGACGGCTATCGCCAGCGTTTCTCGCTCGAGAGTGCATGCCTGCGCGCCGAACTCGACAAACCGTTCAGCCATGACAATCTCTATCACACGGTCCTTGGCGGCATGGGCGTGAAGAATGCGATGTACCAAAGCGGCCTGGACATCTTCGCCGCATGCCGTCATAACGAGATTCTTGCCGGCGATCTGACTGCATCGGACGGACTCAAGGGCAAACAATAAGGAGAGGCTGGGGCATGAGCACATTCTTTCGTCATGGCGCGGTACTGTGCCTTGCGCTGCATGCCCTCGCCGTCCATGCCGAAACTGCTGCGCCACAAACCGTGGACAGCCTCTACGAACGGGGCCAGCATGAGCTGACGGCGAATTGGCGCCCTCTCGGCAAATTGCACAATGCCGCCGTGTTCATCCATCACGACGTGAAAAAACTGGACAAGGACCGTGTCGCGGTCTGGCGGCACTACGAATATCCATATCCGGAATACTTCGAAAAGGAAAACGCCTACCTGTCGGCACGAGAGCGCGTGGTCGTCGATTGCAAGACTGCCCGGGTCGGTGTGTCGGATTCCTCGTTTTATTCCGGGCGCTTCGCGAGCGGCGCGATTGTCGGCGAAAACAAGTCGGTCAGCCTGGACATGAATGTCGCGAGACCCGACTCGCTGGAAGAGCAGCTTGTCAAATCCATCTGCATTTCCAAGCCGCGCAGCAAGCCCGTGGCGAAAGCAAAACCGGCAAAGGCTGTTGAGGAGAAAAAGGCGCCTTAGCAGACGGTTGGCGCCTCTTCAGCCAGACCGCGATAGCCACAGCCTGGCCTGCCAAGTACTCCCGCTCAGCGTTTCAGCGCGATGAATCCGCCGATCGCCGTGGCACCCGTCGTTGCATTCGACAGCTGGAATGCGCCGCCGATTTCCGCAGGACCTGTTCCACCGGTACCGGTCGATACCACCGGGCCGTAATAGCGGCCGCTGATGCCGCCGGCCAGCGTACCCGCCGTCGTCGGCGCAGTCAGGTAATTGGCCACGCTCGCTCCCGCGGCGCCCATCGCTGCATTTGCCGTAAAGGCCAGCGGCACGGTGTTTCCGGCGGCATCGAAGGTCTTCGTGTTCTGGAATGCGATCGTGACCTGGCGCGTCGCGAAATCCACCGTGATGGTTGCATCACCACGGAATACGGGCGGCTCCTCCGTCTTGTTCGAGGCGTACCAGCCATACACGATGCCTTTGTAGCTTGCAGTGCCCGTCGTCGGCACCGTCGCCGGATCGGTAACCGAGCCGAAAGACACCACGCCGCGACGCTTGGTGTTGTGTTCGGCGCCCGATGCGGCACCCCACTCTCCCATCAGCACCGTATCCTGCGTTTCCCAGGTACCGAGGTTGGCATATTGCGAACTCCAGCCCGCGACGCCACGATAGCCCTTCGAGCCGGGAAACGGAACACCGCTGCCGGTAGCATTCGGCACGCCGTCGCCGGCATGGACGTCGCCGTCCTCATGGAAGCGGGTGGCGGCCAGCCAGTCGAAGTCGCTGCCGCCGGTGCGCCAATCGCCTGCTTTAATCTGGACGCCGCTCGTTTCGGTGGTCGGGCAGGGATTCAGGTCAGCCGGGCAACGCGATGCGATCGTACGCGGGAAATACACGTTATTCGCGTAGTTGACTTGCGTGCCGGCTGCGCCCAGCGTCGAAAAGTTGTAGAAGCCGAGATCCGAACTGGCTGGCAGCGCTACCGAGGTGATGGCGCCTGTTCCGCCAAGCTGGACACGGCCTTGCGTAGTACGGAATGTTTCGATGATCAAGGGACGCTCGACCTTGCCGTCCCAGGATAGCCCCAGA
This sequence comes from Herbaspirillum sp. ST 5-3, assembly GCF_004804275.1. Lineage (GTDB taxonomy): Bacteria > Pseudomonadota > Gammaproteobacteria > Burkholderiales > Burkholderiaceae_D > Noviherbaspirillum. Next base: position 238,209 of record NZ_STGI01000002.1, on the reverse strand, counting down.
TTGCTCAGCAGGATCGCCGGGTTCGACACGGTGCTGTTCGCATCCTTGGCAAGCCGGAACTCGGCCACGCCGCCGGACGCAGGTGTCAGGCCGATGGCGGTCGTAGGACTCGGATTGGGCGTTGCCAGATCGCTGGTGGAGTTTCCGTACACCTGCACACCTGAACTAGTCAATGCGACGCCATTATCCGTGCGGATCACGCTGCCACCGCTGCATTGATAATTCGGACCGTCGACACAGGACATGATCATGGACGCGCTTACCGGCGCCGGTGGCGTCGGGATGGGTGCGGGTGCGGGGGTTGGAGCTGGTGCAGGTGCCGGAGCGGGTGTCGGCGCTGGACTTGGACTTGGCGACGGAGAGGGTGTCGGGGCTGGCTGGGATCCTCCTGTATTGCCTGTTTCAGTGGCCGGAGATGTTGTCGAGGACCCTGAACCACCTCCGCCGCATGCTGAGAGCACGCTGGCAGCAATCAGAGCTGCGACAATCGGCCTAATATGAAAAAGCGCTGGTTTCGCGCCATGTTCGGGGAACAACGAAGGTTGACGCTTCCGTGCCAAAAGTTTATCCATGCTGACCTTTCAATTTTCGATACGTGACAATGGCTTCACCTCGGCAATGAATCCTCATGCTCCGGATCGGCTGTGCTTCCTTGCGCACAGCACTCCGGAAATGCATGGGGGTGCCGAGGCAATATTCGGGGCGGTTTGCGGGAGGACGCGCTGTTGCTTGTCATTGCTCATCCTTCCGCAAACCGCCCCAATTCAAGACAGGAACGAACGATACAGATCAACACCGTCATTCCATTCAGACATTGTCTTGAAGCCAGGCGCGAGCGCATTGATTGCAGCCAAGTCAGAGCTTTATCTATGACAAACATGCGAAGCGCAGGACGGGAAACAATAGGAAGTGTCGGTGTAGGCACCGACGCAAGGCAGAGTCGTGCAATTCAGGACGCGGATTCGCGTCCGGTTTCCATAGTTGCATTTTTTGACGACTCGCAAGGAAGGCGCGAACGCTTCTTGCAAGTCGCCAGCTGGAATACGAGGCCAATCCACTTTCTGCTAGCGTGAGTCGTTCGCGCAAGGTCAACATGCACATCATCGATCAGAGGGCACGCCTGATTTTGCAACATCCCGGCGCATTTGCCCTGAAGGCATTGAAGAGTTTTCGCGCGAATCAAGGCCTGCTGCTCGCAGGTGCGGTCGCCTATTACGCGCTGCTGTCAATGGTGCCGCTGTTGATTGTCACGGTGATAGCCTTGTCGCACGTCATCGATCAAGCGGAACTCTTGCAAACCTTGGGGCGCTACCTCGAGTGGCTGCTGCCCGGGCAATCGAAAGCGATCGTGGCCGAGCTGGCCAACTTCATGACGCATCGTGACGTGATCGGTTGGGTGCTGCTCGCCACCATGCTTTTTTTCAGCTCGCTCGCATTCACCGTGCTTGAAAACGCGATGTCGGTCATCTTCTTTCACCGCGTCGCAATCCGCCGCCGCCATTTCCTGATCTCGGCATTGCTGCCGTATTGCTACATCCTTGCGCTGGGCGTCGGCTTGCTGCTGGTGACACTGGTCTCTGGAAGCCTGCAGGCCATCGGACAGGAAAGCGTCGATTTGCTCGGCCACAGCTGGTCGCTGCGTGGCGTCTCGGGAACGCTGCTTTACCTGCTTGGACTTGGAGGGGAGATTCTTGTCCTCACGTCCGTATATCTCGTGATGCCCGTTGGCCGCTTGTCGCTGCGGCACGCGCTGTTAGGTGGCGTCACCGCCGCCCTGCTCTGGGAACTGACGCGGCATGTCCTTGTCTGGTATTTCGCCACGCTGTCGCAGGTCAATGTCGTTTATGGCTCGCTGACGACGGCAATCGTGGTGCTTCTCAGTCTGGAAATCGCAGCAACCTTGTTGTTGTTCGGGGCGCAGGTCATTGCGGAGTACGAACGCGTCGGCGAAGACGATCTTCACGGGGCTCCGCCGTCATTCAGAACCTAGCGGTCAATAAAGTACCTGGACGCCAACGACAAGCAGCGCCAGGACTGCCGATACACAAAGTGCGGCCACATGCAGGCGGTTGAAATTGAAGAGTGCGTACCGCCCTTTGAGGCGCACACGGTCATGCAGGGTTTTGCCCATGATGATCTCCCGGTGAAAAAGATGTCTGCTCTTGAAAACGATTGTAGGAAAGTCTAGAGATAGCTGATGTGACGACTGGCACAAGCCGGCGGAAAAACAACAGCGCTGCCCGCGGCGAGGATGGGAATGAGCAGGGACGGCGCAGTGAGACAGGCACGGAGAACCAGTTATCAGGAATGATGAACGAGGAGCGGGCGGCGTGCCTGTCCGATAGCTTCGATCAGGCACGCCAGGCTGCAGTCATGCATATCGGTTGCATGTACAGCAGATGGAGAAATGATACTGGCGTCGTGTTACGCGATGATGACGCTAATCAAACGCCGCATGTTGAGGGTGTTTTTTCGGCGCTCAGCGGTGAGCGGCAAGCCATGCCGGCGCTGGTGCCTTGGTCTGAAAAACGTCGATGCCGCGATGCGTTGTGGGCGTGACTTGCGGCTGTCCGGCGTCCTCCGCAGATGCGTGCCGGACGCATTCACTTGCGCGTGCTGCTCTTACCGTCCTGCGGCGACCGAGGTGCTGGGTATGTCGCGAAACACGACATCTACCGCATCGCGAGTCCATTTCCGGTGTGCGGAGTGAACGGTTCTTGCGGGCTTCATCGCATGGATTCGCCCAAACGTTTCGCGCCATTTGCGATCGAAGCGCAGGGATGCCGCGGTGGCGGCCATTGCAAGCAGCCAGATGATGAGAAATCCAGGGTTGCCCTGGGCGAGCAATACTTGAAGGGCAAGTGCCAGAGAACACATGAATCCAAGCACGCCGGTCAAGGCTGCGAAAAACGAGATGGCGCGACTTCCGGTGAGCCCGCCGAGTATTGCTTTTTGCATCGAGTAATTGATTCACCGCAATTTTTCGAGTCGCTGATTATGACACTCCCGCTCTCTTTTTTCATGAAATAATGCGGCGATGCAAGTTTGTCTTCCCATCTCGGCAACCGGGAATGGCAAGCTTGCAAGCAAGGAGATTCCGATGGTGACGCTTTATGAATACACCAGTCATCCACGCTACTGGGTGGTCCATGACGAAGAAGGATATTGGCTGGTGCCGGCGCGCGACAATGGCTGGCAGGACCGGGAGCCCTTTGTCGGCCATGTCATCGCCCTGCGCAGGGTCACCGATCCCGGAGGAATCGATCTTGGCATGCCCGAGGCGGATTCAGCCCGCGATGCGTGACGTCCGCCGATACATCTTGCGAGTGATGTTCAGTGCGGCTGTGCAGGTGTTGTGACGGGCGCGACACTATGTGTAACCGGATGCAGCAGTCCCTGCATGATCATGCGCGCCAGCGCCGCCACCACGTTTTCATCCTCCCAATAGGCGGTATGCGACATCGGCGTAAAGCTCTTCAGCCAATCGAGAAGCCCTTCGCCGACATTGACTTGCCGGTCCTCCACCAGGTCTTCATATCCACCCTCCAGCGGCCGCAGGGGCCATCCAAGGGCGTCATGCTTGTCGTAGACATTCAGCCATTTGAACTGGTTGTTCGGCCGGTCGATCGCGCGAATATTCAAGCGCTTGTGCGCCGCCACGAAGATCGGAATATTGCAGCCGGTGGTCATCAGTCCGACCAGCGTCGAGCCGCGCAGGAATGACTTTTCCGCCGCCGTCAGGGCTTTGTCCGAACCGGTGATCCTTGCCGCGAAGCTGTCGATGTCCTTCCAGATGCCGGCATGGCGCGTCTGGCCTGCCGCCGCGCGCTGCGCATCGTAGATATAGCAGGAGAACACCTGGCCGCCGAGCGATTGCGCAATCACGAGCAGCGGGCCGTCGCCGCCCATTTCCTGCCGCGCGGCCCACATCTTGCGCGCGATATCGAGTTGCGCGCCCTCATAGACAGAGCCCTCGTCCTCCTTGTTGGTCTCGAGTCCGGCGGCATCGGCAAATCCGAACAACAGGAAACGGCGCAGGTCATCCCAGCGCAGATCACCCTTGTCCATGCGTTCCCAGACGGCCTGCTCGTTCGGCTGCAGGAGGTTCTGATAGTTGACGGCCTGGAAAGCAACCTTGTTCGCTGTGTTGTCCAGCTTCGCAAACAGCTTGCCCCGCAGGGTATCGTAGTAGTTGTCGACCGTCTCGCCCATGCCGTGCAGAGTGATCAGTGCGATTTGCCTGGCCATGCCAACTCTCCTTGAAACCCGGGCGGCGGTGCGGACCGCCGATCGAGAGAGAAGAAACATTGCAATCGAAATGCATGTCATCAATCATCTTCGCACTTGCGCCGATGCGAATTGATCTCTCTCATGCATCCTGAGCACGGCGGCTCCGCCCGGCCGGAGTTTCAGGCGGAAGACGGCGCGGAGGCAGCGAGACGGCTTGGTCGCCGGTTACGGGCGTGCTTCGTCGCCCCATACCTGCTGCATGCTGAAACGCACACCGGCGCGCTCTTCGCTCAGCATTTCCCGCACGGTGTATTGAGCATTCGCCGTATCGCGCTTGATGGGCGCCGACAGCGGCGCGCCTTGCGGTCCGATCAGCGCATGCACGACGGGTGTGGTGGGACTGCCGCCCTTGCCGGCGACAACGCCAATTTCGCCATTGGCAAGGCGCACGATGGCGCCGGTCGGATAGATTCCGAGCACGCCGATGAAGCAGGTCGTGAGCATGGGATCGACACTGTCGTGGTCGGCCAGCAGGATGTCGCTGAGCGCTTCATTGGGCAGCAGCGATTTGCGGTAGCTGCGCGAGGAAACGCGGGCGCAATAGCGATCGGCGAGCGAAATGATTTTTGCATTGAACGGAATTTCGTCACCGGTCTTGCGCAGAGGGTAGCCACTGCCGTCTTCATTCTCGTGGTGCGCGAGCACATAGCTCAGCCAGTCGGGGTCGGCGACACCGGCCCGCGCCAGCATGTCGACGCCTTGCTGAGGATGATTGTGAATGAGCGCGAGTTCCTGGTCGGAAATCGCGTTCAGACGGCTCTGCAATTGCTCCTGGCTGGGCAGCATGCCGACATTCATGGTGAGCGCGGCGGCCATGATGGTCAGCGTTTCCGCCGGCCCTTTTTGCAGCGCGCGCGCCACCAGCAAGGCCACCACCGCGCTGTCGATGCAATGGCGTACAGCGTAGCTGCCCTCTTCCTGATTGAGCAGGATGCAGGCAAGCGCAATATTCGGATTCAGATCGGTTGCATGGGTCAGCGCCCTGGCAATGTCAACCACGCTGGCCTGCACATCGGATTCGCCTTCCAGATTGAACAGGAGGTGCTCAAGGCGTTTGTGCGCCCTGTTGATCAGGTGCAGGACTGACAGTGTCCCTGCGTGGTGCCCGCCTGTTTCAAGATCTGATTCGTTCGTGGGTTGCTGAACCATATGCGTTCCCTGTTGCTTGAGTATGCGAAGCGGCGGGGCTCGCCGGCGTCGACCATTCTTCTGCCTGATAACAAACAGTCAACGCCGCCGGCCTGCGTCATGCGCCGCGTTCAAATGAGTGTTTTCCTAGCATCAATAAATACCACAAACACGGCAAGAATTTTCCTGTGCACATCAAATTTATTTCCATCCAGCAACAATATGACGTTAGACTTAGCATGAAGTCCGTGTAACCCCTTGCATTTATATGGCCACGATTACCAATCTGCGACTTGCCAATCTGCGCGCCCTCGTTGTCGATGACATGGCGACCATGCGCCAAAACATCCGCAACCAGCTCGGTCAATTGGGCATCGGCCTGGTCGACCAGGCGGGAACGCCCGACGAGGCAATCAGCTACATCCGCAAAAGCGGTTACGACATCATCGTTTGCGATTACAACCTGAACCGGGAAACCAACGGTCAGCAACTGCTGGAATTTCTTCGCTCCCAGAACCTGCTGTCCCCCGCCACGATGTTCATCATGGTGACGGCCGAGGCCGCCTATGACCTCGTCGCCAGCGCAGCCGAATTCCAGCCGGATGCCTACATGGTCAAGCCGCTCACCGGCGCCAAGCTGCTTGAACGCATCGAGCGCCTGCTGGACAAGCAGAACGCCCTGCGCACTATTGTCGGCCGCCTCAAACTCAAGGACACCGCGGGTGCCGTGGCCGAATGCGACAAGATGCTGCAGGCTGCGCCGAAGTGGGCGCTCGATATCCTGAAGATCAAAGGCGCCGCCCTGCTGGAGTTGAGCAAGCCGGAAGAAGCGCACACTGTCTATTCGCAGGCGCTGGCGATGCGTGACGATCTGGTCTGGGCCAGGCTCGGCATCGCCACCTGCCATCAGATCGCCGGCAAGCTCGACGACGCGAAAGCGGCGGCGCAAGAGGTGCTGGCCAGTAACGCCAAGTACATCCCGGCATACGATCTGCTGGCCAAGGTCGCGGAAAGCCAGGGCAATGAACAGGAAGCGCTGGAAGCGCTGAACCAATCGTACGACGTCATTCCGTCGGCGCGACGCAGCCGTATGGTGGGCGACATCGCTTATCGCACCGGGGACCTGGAAAAAGCAAAGACGGCTTTCAGCCGCGCGCTGACGCATACCAAAGGCTCGCTCACCGCGCAGCCCTCGGACATGCTATCGCTGGCGCAGGTGCATGTGGACGCAGGGGAAGCGGCACAAGCATTGCAGGTTCTGTCGAGCGCGCCGAAGCACTACATCGAATCCAACGCATTCGCCGCAACGCAAGCCGCGGTGCAAGCCCAGGCACACATCAAGTTGGGCAACGGCATCGAAGCCGAAAAAGCCTTTGCGCTCGCAAAAAGCCTGGTGGACAGCACCAAGGCCGATACTTCTGCGCTGGCGCTGGCGAAAGCGGCATTCTCCATAGGGCGCGATGACGAAGGCGCGGAGATCCTGAAGAAAGCGGTGATGGCCGACCACGAAAACAACCGGCTGGTTTCGCTCGCGCGCAAGGTCCTGAAAGACACCGGCAAGGAAGAACTGGCGAGCCAGGTTGTCGATCATGCACTCAGTGAAGTCACTTCCATCGTGGCCGAGGCAAACGCGTTGATGCGCAAGGCGCAATTCGACGAATCGCTGGCCAAGCTCGACGAAGCCCTCGCCGCCATGCCGGAAAATACCGGCGTGCTGCTCGCCGCGGCGCAATTGCATCTGCTGTGGATGAGCCAGAAGGGTCTGAATCTCGATTACGTGGCGAAGGTCAACAACTTCCTCTCCAAACTCGATGTGCTCATGCCGGGCAACGAGCGCGTGGCGAAGATGTATCGCTTCCTGCGCGAGACGCTCAGCCGCACCGCGAAGAAAGAGTAATCATGGATATCAAGCTCGCCGCCGTGATCATCCACGACATCAAGAACGCTCTCGGCGTTCTTGAAGGCGAGCTGCACGACATGACCATGAACCCGACACGCGAACAGGCGCTGCTCGCGCACGAGACCTGCGCCTCGCTGCAGGACAAGCTGATCGGATTCCTCACACTGTACAAGGCCGCCTCGCAAGGCTTGAACGCGCGCATCGATGCCGTCAATCCGGAGGATTTCCTCAACGGACTGGTCCGCAACCACCCCAATCCAAGACGCGAGGTAGGCATATCGGTCAATCCGAGCAACATGCCGGTGCTCGGTTTCTTCGACGAGAACCTGATCGGCCTCGCGCTGGAAGCGGCTTTGCAGAACGCCACCCGGTTTGCGTGCAGGCAGATCGACGTCGGCTGCATGAAGGACGATGCCGGCTATCTCGTATTCAGCATCCGCGACGATGGAACAGGCCTGGGTTCCAAAGAGGAAAAGCCCTCGACCGGGCTGGGCATGGAGTTGTGCCGCGCTATTGCGCAAGCGCATCGCAAGGGTGACAAGAGCGGAAGCGTATCGCTTTTCGATCATCCCGATGGGGGCGCCGAATTCCAGCTGCGCGTTCCCTGAAGCACGCCCCCCATCGGCGCAGTGAGATCTCAAAGCGCCAACCTCACCTGATTTATCCCCTCGGTATTGTTGCGCAACCTATTCTGCCGCGGGCTGGAACAATTCAAATTGAATTCCAATCGAACCAGTGATTCGAACATCAACATCAACATGTCCCCCAAGACCGGTTTTGCCTGGCGATGGATAAAAGTGATCTGGCCCTTCCTGGCAGGCATTGCCTTGCTGGGTGGACTGAGTGCCTTCAGCATGGATATCCTGTCGGGAAGCCGCGCTTATGTGGAAGGAGAAAGCCTCTGGTCCAAGGCGCAGAAGGAAGCCGTGTTTCATCTGAACCGCTACGCCGAATCGCGTGACGCGGCCGATTTTCAAAGCTATCTGGCGGCAATCAGCGTGCCGCTCGGCGATCACAAGGCGCGAATGGAACTGGAGAAGGCGTCTCCCGATTTCGACGTCGCCCGGCAGGGTTTTCTGGCAGGACGAAATCATCCCGACGACATCGGCGGCATGATCAGGATGTTTCGCAATCTTCGCAACTTCAGCTTCATGCGCATCCCCATTTCGATCTGGGCAGAAGGCGACGCATACATTGCGTTACTCATGGCGGAGGCCGATATGCTGCATGCGGCCGTCCTTTCCGGCAACCCGAGCAATGCATCGCTGCGCCCGATACTGGAGCGGATCAAGCAGATCAACAATCGCCTTACACCGCTGGAAGACGCCTTCTCGTACAGCATGGGAGATGCGTCGCGCAGGATCGGCGATCTGCTGTTGATCGTCATGCTGACTATCGCTACCGCGCTCATGTGTTTCGCCAGCTATATTTCCTACGGCATCCTTGCCAGAAAAGAGTCTTCCGAAGAGAAACTCAGGGTGGTGTCCGCGCGCGCGGCTGCCGCGCAGGAACGCCGCGAGGCGGACGCGCGCATCCGCGATCAGGCCGCCTTGCTCGACAAGGCGCGCGACGCCATCATTGTGCGTGCCATGGACCACCGTATCCTCTACTGGAACAAGAGCGCCGAACGCCTGTATGGCTGGGCGGCAAGCGAAGCGGTTGGCGCATCGATCGACAATCTCATCTATGACGATGCCGCCGTCTTCGCGGAAGCCACCGACACGGTAATGGCCGAAGGCGAGTGGAGTGGCGAATTCACCCGACGGCGCGACGACGGCAGCATGCTGGTGGTCGAGAGCCGCTGGACCCTGGTCAGGGACGACCATGGCCGGCCGCAATCGATTCTCGCAATCGACACCGACATCACCAAGCGCAAGGAGGCCGAACACGGTGTCTGGCAGCTCGCCTTCTATGATCCGCTGACCGAATTGCCCAACCGGCTGTTGCTGCAGGACCGTTTGCGGCAAGCGCTGGTGGCCAGCTCCCACAGCCATTGCTCAGGCGCCCTGCTGTTCATCGACCTCGACAATTTCAAGGCATTGAACGACACCCTCGGCCATGAAAAAGGCGACCTGCTGCTGCAACAGGTCGCCAGGCGCCTTTCCTCCTGCGTGCGGGAAAGCGATACCGTGGCGCGGCTGGGCGGAGACGAGTTTGTGATCATGCTGACCGACCTGCCCGAACATCGCGGTGAAGTCGCCATCCAGACCAAGGCAGTGTGTGAAAAGATACTTGATGGTCTGCGTCAGCCCTATTCGATCGACGGTGTCGAGCAACACAGCGCGGCAAGCATCGGCGTCGCGCTCTTCCAGGGCCGGAACGACACGGTGGGCGAGTTGCTGAAACGCGCGGATCTCGCCATGTATCAAGCCAAAGCCTCCGGACGCAACACTGTGCGCTTTTTCAATCAGGACATGCAAGCGGCCGTCATCGCCCGGGCCACGCTGGAAACGGACTTGCGGCAGGGATTGCGGGATGGCCAGTTCATGCTCTACTACCAGCCGCAAATGGACAAGGACGGCCGCATGGTCGGAACCGAGGCGCTGATCCGCTGGCGGCACCCCACACGCGGGCTGGTGCTTCCGTCCAGGTTCATTGCCCTCTCGGAAGAGACGGCGCTGATACTGCCCTTGGGACAGTGGGTGCTGAATACCGCCTGCCAACAACTGGCCGCCTGGTCCTCGCAGCCGTCGATGGCCGGCTTGAGCATCGCAGTCAACGTCAGTCCGCGGCAGTTCCGCCATGAACAATTTGTCGATCAAATACTGGGCGCACTGGAAAACAGCGGCGCCAATCCGCGACAACTCAAGCTCGAACTCACCGAGAGCGTCCTGCTTGATGACGTGAATGCGACGATTGCCAAGATGACGGAGCTGAAAGCCAGAGGGGTCGGTTTTTCCCTGGACGATTTCGGCACCGGGTATTCGTCGCTGTCTTACCTGAAGCTGCTCCCGCTGGATCAGATAAAGATCGATCGTTCGTTCGTCAGAGATGTGCTGACCGACGATAATGACGCAGCGATCGCCCGCACCATCGTCACGCTTGGCCAGAGCCTGGGACTGGCGGTCATTGCGGAGGGCGTGGAAACCGAAGAGCAGCGCAACTTTCTCGCACGCCATGATTGCAACATGTACCAAGGCTACCTGTTCAGCCGGCCGGTGCCGGCGGATCAGCTGGAGTCGCTCCTGGCGGCCTGACTGCCGTCGCCTCATTTCGGCAAGACAAGTGCCGGAACGTTTTTATCCGGGAAGCGCCAAATGCATTTTGGAGGCAGCATGCCCCAACACGACCCTGACGAAATCAACCGGCTGATCGTCGAATTCATTGACCTGCAGGAAAGCTGGGAACGCGCGCCCTCCTCTTTCGACTGGTCACGGCTTCAAGCCTTGGCACGCAAGGGCGCACGCGCCTACAACGAAGAGGCTGGACCGTCCTTCCATGCACTCGCACTGGATGCTGTAACGCACAGCGAATTCCACGAGCGATTCCTGAGCTACCTGCTGGAGGCGGATTTTGATCCATTCAAGCTGGCCCGGCCTGGCACCGGCGTGGCGGCGATACCTGTTATCGATCATGCGGATCTTGCCGAAGCGTCGCGCTCCAATCCGTCATCCACACGCATGCGGGCGGCGCTGATGGAAGTTGCGCGTCCGCGCTTTGCCTCGCTTGCGCAGCGCGTGCGGGAGGGCCAGGGCTTGTCTCCCGAATTGTTCGCCCTCGTCGAATCCTGTGCGGAATCCATCCCGCTGGACCTGCTGGAGCAGATCGCGCCGGAACTGGCGAAAGAGCACCACGGGGATCCTCAGCGTCAGCCGATCAATCCGACGGAAGGCTATCTCAGCGCCGCCGAGTTCATCGTCGACATCGGCTCCAAACCTTACAGTTGATTGTCGAAGCTGTCAGCGCAAAGGAGTTTCGTCATCCCGCCGGCCAAAGGCGCAATGTGAACACAGGAAAATCCTTGAGAAAGATCGCGTTCGCACTGCTTGCCGGTGCCGTGATTGGCACACCTGCGCCGGCAGCAGCGGACATTTCCAGCTTCGCATTCGTGCAGGACGACGGCTCGCTGGTCGTCGACGGTCGCCTGATTCGCTTGTACGGCATTTACATCCCGCCCACCGAGCGCACCTGCTACACCTTCATTCGCCCGACACCGTGCGGAACGCGCGCCGCGCTCGCGCTCGACTTCAAGATCTCCGGCGACTTCGTCCACTGCATGGAACGCGCTGTCAATGCCGACGGCAGCATTACGGCGAGCTGCAAGACGGGTGACGAAGACTTGAGCGAATGGATGCTGCAACGCGGCTGGGCGCTCGCCCTGCCGGATGCGCCGTTTCACTACACAGCGATGGAAAGAATCGCGCGCGCCAAGGGTATCGGCGTCTGGGGTATTCCACTTGACGTCCCGGTACGCCCCCACTGATCCTGCTTCGATCCGTCAGCCGGGCGCGTTCGATCTCCCCGCGTTGGGGTGCTGGAATTCAAGCGAGCCCCACCCGAGCTCGCGCCGGATATGCATGGGGTCAGGCGGCGGCGCATGCGACTTGATGCGTTCCTGCTGCCATTTGCGGACTTGCTCTTTGGTCGGTTTGGTCATGAGCTTCTCACGAAAACAAAAGAAAAGAATTGCGCGTTTTCTTCTGTTTTTCTGCGGCACCTATGCCACTAACGATGCAAACCTCGTGCCATGCAGGCCAGCCGCCTTGCAGTGTTGTTTTTGATGCGAGGCAAAGCCGTCCGCCGGCGCTTGTCATCTTCTCGTAAGGATGCCGCTCCTACAATTTCGATTGAGAGGCAGTTCAACCCTGCGATAAACCAGGCGGAAGCGCATCTCAAGCATGGGAGGTCATCATGGGTAAATCGCTCCACACCAGGATTCGTCTCGGACGCCGGTTTTTCGCATTTGCCTGGCTCAGAGCCTTGCTCCGCCGCTGAAGGGCGGACAGCGAAGCCGGCCGGGAGCATTCACCGGCTAGTCGGACTTATTGTGGTTTTTACGTGCGACGGCAGTTGCAACGTGGGCGATCGACCGCCTCACTCCGGCTTCGGAATGTTGTAGCGCGCTCGCAAGTCCTTGACTGCCTCGATAATCTGCTCCTTGCACGCAAGCGCATCGGCCACATCGCCCTCCCACATGTTCGCATCCCAATTGCAACCAGTTGAGTCCGGTTCATGCCAATAAATGGTTTTGAGGGAAACCTTGGCGCACTGCTCGTGCTTGCGCATTTCCGCGCGGATCAGATGATTGATTTCTTCGATGGAAAGAATGCTGCGAGACATATCCCTCTCCTCAGAGTTCAGGCCATGATCGGTAATCTTTACAAACATGACACTATCGCGTCTGGGCGCATTGATAGCGAGAAGGATCAAGCATTGGGCAGACAAACCAGGTTTGCCGGGCGCATGTTGCCTTGAATACAAAAAACGCGCCCTCTAGACATTTCAGTGACGAACCACTAAAATTCGGCCTCCTTTCCCTGATAGCTCAGTCGGTAGAGCGACGGACTGTTAATCCGCAGGTCCCTGGTTCGAGTCCAGGTCGGGGAGCCAGAAATGCAAGGGCTTGCGTGAGAACGCAAGCCCTTTTTCTTTTGCTTATTGCGCAAGATTGCCCAAGGTGAAGGCGCCCGCACATCTGTAACGCGGCGCGCATTTTGGCACCGATTTGCGTAGAATTTGGCACGCATTGCGGCGGGAAATCTGTAGGAGATTTGGCACTGCGCCCCGTCTGAATTGCTCAAAGAAAAGCCCTCACAAGGAGGGCTTCCTATCACTGCATCGGAATACCACATCGATCAATACGCGTGTTTGCGATGCAGTAGGTATCCACTCAAAGCGACCAGCCCGAAGCCAACGCCCCACCTGAACCACCAAACTCCATACCAAGCCGGGTCTCCTCCGCCGATGCTTAGACTGAATCCCGTAGGATTGACCTCGGCAATTGCTGCCAACACCGGGCAGACCGCCACCCAGCTCAGAATTAGCCATATGCAAAAGCCCTCGGTGATCCCGAATTGAGATGCCACCCAAATTGCAACTCCCGTTGAGACAGCCAAGAAAATTGCCGCATTGAATACCACCCCTGTCTCAATATGATGGTCTTTGGCAAAACCGTAGCTTTGAAAGAAAAGCCAAGCCAGAATCAAGAGGATTACGACCCCAATGGCCTTCAGAAGATCATCCACATCTACCTCCGCAAAAAGATTGTTGATAACAAATATTGCCATACAGCAATCATATTTTAGGGTAGTCCGGGAAGATTGGGACTGTCAAAAATACCAGTCCAAGCGCAGTTGTCTCGGCTCTGCCCCTAAAAAAGCCCGTCCGGTTCAACTTCCCGGTTCCAGCTGTCGATGATCAGCTCGTTACGCGCCACAACCTTGTTACCACCGCCTACCTGCACAGGATGTCAACCTGCCCCATCTGAAAGTCCTCGAAGGCCGCACCGTTACCGTCGCTCTCGTTTAACGCCTAATGTGTTCCGGCCAAACGTGCCGACGCCAGGCACGCATGGGATTCGCCGTTCGGACCGCCCTGGACCCATACACCGCCAAGCAGCTCACAGATTCGGGCAAAGCTGTTCGGGTTAAAGCGCCAGGCATCGCGCAGGCCGCTCGCCGTTCCGATCGCTTCGTTGCAGAAGAAGCGGTCCCGATCCTGCTTGATCGGGCACGAAGTCGATAGCAAACCGACCAGGTCATAGCGACACCCGACATGCTTATGAAACCACTCGCACACCTGGGTGCTGTCGATGGCGGGGATATCGAGAATGTCCCAATGAGCCGGCGTGAGTTCGATCATTTTCATCCGTACACCACCGTCCATGAATGAGGACGACGCACATAAGACTGGCGCATCCAAGCTTTGGAAGCCGTCAAAAACCGCTTCCACGTGCGAATATGGTCCGCTGGTCCACCAGCTGACGAAGCGATTGAAAAGCCGCGTGCGGCCCTTGTAGAAGGCAATCTTCATTTCAGAGCCTCGAGGCAGTGATAAACAACTGATCCAGAGCTGCATCGTCAAGACCAAGAGCAGGCGCGAGCATCTGCACCAGATCCTTATCTCGATGCACCTCTTGCGAGTATTCCCATTCAATTTGCGCAGCCTTGCGCGTCGACGGATCCTCAATGGCCGCAATGGCTGCATCGACGCTGTCGTAAAGACCCGCAGCAAACAGAGCCCGCCGGGCTTGCCGCATCGTGACGCTCCGAGGAACAGCCGTATCGTTTGTTGGTCCCGGCAGGCTGGTAATGATGATCGGTGTGCTCATGGTCATTTGATCCTCACGAATTTGCCGAACTGCTGCTGCAACAGGGTCGAGTTAGACGTCGGGCTCTGAGTGTACGACGGCGCACCGACATACTGTGATGCCAACGGCAAGTCGTAGATCTGCCCTCCGTTCGTCATGCCGATCGCAAGCCGATTTCCGCACTTGAATGACGATTGGATGACGAACGATCGGTAGGCCGTCGATATTCCCGTATAGGCCGGCTTCGGCGACGAGAACGTGATGAGGTCAGCCGACGTAACAAAGACGGGGAACACGTTGTTACCGGTCGACATGAAATAGAACATACCGCCGAGATACCGCATCTCCCACGCTGAGGCATAGTTTGCGAGAGCGGCGATGGTGGCGTATGTCGTAAACGTCCAGGTTGCGCCGTTGTCGGTAGATTTCCAGTAACCAGGCTGCGACGTGCCGCCGGTCAGCGTACGTGCTCCGGGCATGTACATGACACTACCAACTTCGAACAGATCATAAAACACCGCAGCGGACACGCCCGCCGGCGTAATGTCGGTAAAGTTAATGCCGTCTGATGTCGTGAAAAATTTCGAGCTGCTACCGCCCCCACTGCCGATAAACGTATCCATCAGCGCCGACCAGCGGATGCGGCTGATCGACGTAACACTGGTGAGCCCTGCCGGCGTGCGGTCAGTCCACGCCACGCCGTCGGGCGACGTCCGGGAAAATCCGAGCGTGCCTGCCAGTGACTTTGCGGCGACCCACAACGACCCGTCCGGCTTGCATGCTAATCCATCCCAAGACGCTGTTTCGCTCGGCCCAGTCGAGTTCCACGTCACACCACTATCGGTCGAGTGCATGAACCGGTTTGTCGCAGTCGCATTGTAGTCGCACGTTGCGACGACCGTCGTACCAGCTGTCGCAAGTTCCGTCACCTCATTATGCGTCGTACTACCTGTAACGGTCTTGTTCGCCCATGTCGCCCCACCATCCGTAGAGACGTTGATTGTCTTTCCGCCAGTTGCACTGACACCGGTAACGATGTTTCCGTTTGCGAGCGTGATTCCGCGCACCGCAGTTCCGACGTTCGGCAATGCGTACGCCGATACGATCGGGTTCAACCGAGGAAGGGCACGCGCCTGTGCATAAGTCCCATCATCAAGAATGGCCGCGCCCAGCTTGAGCCAGTGTTGCCCGTTCTCGATGATCAGGCTTTCCCAATGATCACCGAAGTCTTTGAAGTCGCCGATTGCCGGGTACAGGCTGAGTTTTGAGCTAAGTTTTTGCATTAGAAAATTACCTCCCAGCCCACAGCGGGGCCAAAGTACGTGACCGTCACGTAATAATCCGTCGCGCTCGCAACATCCAACGTGAAGTCGTCGGCGACGCTGTCAATGTTCGATCCGTTGCGGGCGATCACGACACCGGTGACACCTGCAGGGATCAGCAATACGAATTCGTCGTTGTCTGCTGGCGCCGCTGGCGCCGTGATCGTACACGCGGCCGTCACCTTGCAACGTTCGCGGTTGGCCACGGCCTTGTTGACGGCCGTCGTGGTGTTGAAATAGATGTGATCCGATAGCAAGACGCTGCTCATCCCCGCGACGGAATCCGCCAGCACCTGTGTCGCCGCAAGGCTTGCCGATGCCTCTGCCGCCTTGTCCGTCGCCACGTCAGCCGCGCCGGTGGCAGTTATGGCGCTGTCATTTGCTGCCTGTGCGCTGTTTGTGGCCGATCCGGCAGACAGCAGTACTTGCGCGGCCACGGTGGCAAGATCGGCGCCCAGGTTGCCCAGTGCCGATATGTAGCCATAGCCGATGAATCGATAGCCGTCCGGCACATCGACATTGGCCGGGTCGCTGGTATAGGTGTGCCCGTTAATCGTAAATGTGAATGACACGATCTCTCCCTAAAAAGCTTGTGCAACTTCTATCTGCAGCGAGTAACGGCCGTAACTCGGATGCACCGGGTCGCTGATGTTCTCTACCGTGGCCATAAAGCTTTGCTTTGCGAGCAAGCCCGCCGGCGCATCGGCATCCCAGATGAAGAACATCGGTTTGGTGATTCCATACTCCTGCACCATCTCAAAAAAGCCACCATATAGCTCGTTCTCTCCGAGCCAGTCGAACTGCATCCTGGTCATCAGGTACGATTGCTTTTTGTCAGCGAACTGCGTGCCGGCTCTTGTCCTGGTCTTCGTCGATGGATCTCTCAGAAACGGCGGATTCGCCCCATAGGAGCGGTTATAGATGGGTGAAACGGCCGGTGATGCGATGATCTGTCCGAGGTCGGCGAAGCCGTCCGCATTGCCGCTAAAATCCAGACTCACCTCAAGATACCGGCCATAGACGTCTGACTGTTCAACGTGCATCCAGGGTGGCCTTTTTCCGGTAGCGCGCTCCACACTCAACTGTCCAGTCAACCATTCCTCGGCGCCCCACTGCAGTGAGCCGAACGGATAGGTCTCACCGAAGAATTGCTTCCATCCCGTGTCGAGCGTGACATCGTTAAAGTCGACGTCCGTGGCCAGCCGCATCTTTGCAGCGTCGCCGAGCTTGGCGTTATGCAGCGGAATCGCGAGCACGCGGATGTTGCGCATCGCCCCCATGTCGATGACGACCTTGGTCAATGCAGGATCAACGCTGTCGCTGCGCGCCATCTCGGACAAGACGTCGCCCTGAAGCAGATCGAGATCAACCCAGCCCGGTCCGGTAATCGTCGGCGTCACGGTCGCTGTGGGAAGTGTCCAGTTCGGATAACAAAAACTTGGATTTGCCATATCAGCCCCAGCAGTTCAATTCGGTTTTGCCGGTACCGCGATCGATCTTGACGCCGGCGACCCGCATCATGCGTCCGGCGTCATATGCCCAGCGGGTCTCTTTCACCGTTACTACGACGCCTGGTCGGATCACGTCGATCTGCGCCGGCGACAGCCATTGCGACAGCTGGGTCATGTGCCGGTCAACGCCGTACAACGCCAACTGCGCGTTGGCGAAGCTTTGCGCGGCCGCCTGGTCGGCGATAAGGGATGTGAGCGCGAGTTCCACCGCATTCTTGTGCGCGGTCTGCACACTCAGATCTCTCGCCGTGACTGTCCTTGTCTCAACGGCAAGCCACGCGCGTGCAGCAATGCCGGCGCGACCACCAGGTGCGCGTACCGGGTCGCTTACGCTCGTCTTGTCCCCGCCGAGTGCAGAATCCGGCTGCACGGTCCAGTTCCGGCCCCATTGCACGGTGACCAGATAGGCTGGCGCCACGTCGCCGTTTCCGACCGGATCGGCAATTCCCATCGAATCCATTCTCGGTGTCGACAGCGTGGCCACCGGCGTGCCGGCCGGCGCGGACCACTGCGTGATCCTGTAGATGCCGAGCTCGTCGCCAATCCATCCGGATCCGGCGCTGGTGGCCACGTCAGTCAATACCGCGTCGACCGTGGTTTCGTCGAAGACGGCAAATTCGATCTCAGCAGGCAGTGCAGCGTCGAGCGCCGCGACGTCGGCGTCCGAAATCGCTTCCGGTGCTACACCGGCATAGAGCAGAATGCGGCGCCAGACTTGAGCATGGGTCCGGTCGGTCGCCGTGCCGTACGCGGCATCAAGCGTGAAAGCGCCGGCTGGCGAGCTTCCCAGGCGGACATAGCACCCATCGACGGCATTTGACAGGACTCGGTATTGCCCCGCTGCCGGTGCGTTGGTCAGCATATCCGCGATCGACACATAGGCCGCGCCGGCGACAAGAGGCACGCCTTTGTCCCGACCCGCCGACACAGAGACGGCCGCCGTACCGACCGGGATCGACACGTGATAGATCAACTTCGAGGTATTGACCAGCTGCGGCGTCATGTTCGATGCCAGGGCAAGCACGATCGGTTTGACCCGCCCCTTCAAGTCGTCGACGCCTTCCACACCATTCGGCAGCACGTTATCCCCGGCGTACCGCTCGGTCTGCAGCGGCTTGCGCATCGCGGCAGTGAGATCGGCCGGTCGAAAGATGATCCGGTCCCAGTTGAATGTGGGCTGCCCATCGAGCGTGCCGTTAATGACCGTCACGAACCCGACAGGATAGGCTGCGCCGCGATCGCCGATCCGCATGACGATGCGGCGGCCGTCGAATGCATAGTTGATCAGCTGTGCACCGAGCGAGCCGCTCATGTCTTGCAAGATGACTTCGCCCGGCGTCACGTGGCTGTATTGCCCTGGCTTTGAAAATACGTCAACGCGGCACCACCCCGGATCCAACACGAACGGTCGGTACAACGCATTGGCCGGCGTCTCGGTCGGCCGTAGCCGGTATGCCAGCCCGTCACAAAAACGCAGAGTCTCTTCGAGCCCTGTCGCCTTGTTGTAGCCGTCGATTTCGACGAGCATTATTTGTTCGTTCATGCTGCCACCTTGGAGACTACGTAGGACAAATGCTGCTTGAGATCGCGGATGTCAATATGCCCCGATTCCGTCCCGGTCCTCACTTCCAATACGAGCTGTTCGAGCAATTCATTTTGGCGCTCCACGACCTCGGTGTTGCGCCTGATCGCTGCAGATGTTTCCCGCGCGGCCTGGTCACTCTCACCATCAGAAAGCGCTGCACGCGTCTGGCTTGCGGTGTAGACCCGCGCTGGATTAGTGAAGTTGATCAGCTCCGGTCCTTCTTCACCGACGAGCGACCATCCAGATGCGACACCGCCATCCATGTGCGAATGATTGCGCAGGTATTCGTCCGAGTTCAGGAACGCATTGCGGATATCGTCGATCGACGTTCCGCCAAGGGAGCGCATTTGCCATGCATGAACTTCATCCGCTGATCCGGCCCGACCGAGGATAGACCTGTACAGATCTTGGATGGCCTTCTCCGGGCTGTTCTGGATGCCAGCCCGCACTTGATCCAGCGTCCCGCCGTGATTCAGCACGTTCATCCAGCTTGCCAGTCCCGCCGAATCAGCGCCGTGCCCAAGGATGTCTTGATACATGCTGCCGATGGCCGACTGATTCGAGTTCGCCGTGGTAACCGCTGTTTGTGCATTACGGAAGTTGTCGATCGTTGTCTGCAGGTCACCAACGCCGGTTGTCAGCCCGAGCAACGCCTCGACCTCACTCTGACGGAGGGTCAGTTCCCGCTGCGCCTCCTCAGCATCCGGCAGCACAGATTGCAGGTTCGCGATGGCGTCTTCAACGGACAGCGCCGAATTGTTAGCTGCAACGAGCAATCCGGCAACCTCTTGATCAATCGTCGCTTGCCGCTGCTGTGCCGCCTCGGCATCCGGCAAGGCAGACCGAAGGTTCGCAATCGCATCAGCCACTGATAGCGCCGAACTGTTTGATGCAGTCAGCAGGCCGACGACTTGCTGATTAAGCGCTTCCAACTGGGTACGCCCATCATCTGCTTTTGACTTTGCGAATGACTGCACTTCCTGCAGCACTGCATCCGTTGCCGCGGCATCCGAGACAAAGCCGGCAGAGCTGGCGTTGTACCGCATTGACGCGGATCGGAACGTACTGATTGCTCCTTGCAACCGGCCAATTGCATCAACGTCACCTGCACGGGCAGCTGCAGCAACGCGCTCAAACTCCTCTTTGGATCGCAAATACTTTTGCTCTGGAGAGAGTGGCGACAGATCGCCAACGGCAAGCTGGGTGCGGAAGTCAGCCAAGGACTTTGCGAACGTGTCGAACTGGTCGATGGTTTTTTGGAAGACATCGGCCTGCTCCTTATAGGCCGCATCCAGTGCCTGCCGCGCCGTATCGGCGGTTGCAATACGCCGTGCGTTTTCTGCTGACTCGCGGTCATATGCCTGCTGCAGCACTTGCCGCGCCGCGTCGCCGGCGCCGGCACGCCGCTTCAGATCGTCCCACGATGCCTGAAGGGCGGACCGTGAAGAATCGAGGGTCGAGTTGATGCCCGACATGAAGTCCTGGAATGTGGACAAGGCGGATTGCTCAGCATTCGCAAGGTCTTCGAGTGCATTGATGCGCTGTTGAAGCGGCTGCAGTGCATCGTCCATGGCGGCTAGTTCACGCTGGCGCTGAATAGCAAGGGCGCCGGCCGCGTCGCCCGAAAGCTCCATGAGGCGGAGTTCAAGGTCAGTGCGTTGGCTTGCGATGCGCTGTTCTTCTTGCGCCAGGCGGTTGCTTTCATCCGCTCGGCGCTGCGCATCCGCTATCGCCTGATCGGCCATCTGCTTCGAATAATCCGCAACCGTTCCAAATGCTCCCTGCACACGCAAGATCGCGGCGACTGCAGGCGCCCCCGCTTCGCCAAGCGATAACTGAGCCTCGAATAATGCCCGCAATCCATCGCGCGTCGTGGGCATTTCAAGGCCGACGGCGGCCAGAGCAGCGCTCACCTGCGATGACAGGTTTGCGACTTTTTCAGCCTCGTTCGTATAGTCGTTATAAAAGGCATTCATCCCGGAGATGAAGGAGTCGGCACCGCCCGACGCTGCAATCAGCGCGGATGTGGCGTCATCGCTCAAATTGGAGAATCCGGCAATCACATCACCCATGCCGACAAGGGCATGTTGTATCGCATTGACCTTGTCCACGACTGCGGCCAGGTCCGTCAATGCCGGCGCGTCGCCCAGGCTATCGAGCATCGATTGCGCCCAACCTGGCAGGCCAATGTCATCAAGAGCCGTGCGAACTGACTTGCTCAACTCGGCAAGGTACTGAGTGCGACCAGCTTCACCGTCACCGAACTCGCGCGGCGCCCATGAGCTGTTTCGCGCGTCTTGCCAATCGACGATCTTCTCGCCGAGCTTTGAGATCAGGAGCGCGCCCCAAGCGCCATCCTTCGATGTGTCGTCAGCGAACGCGGTCGCAGCCGTGTAGCCTGCCGTCTTGCCGAACGTCGCTGCCGTGGAATCGAGAATGCCGACGATCGATTTGCTGATGCCGCCAACGAAATCAGCGGTCTGCTGAGAGAAATCGACGCCACCAAAGCCAGTCCCATAGTTCGTGTCTCCTGCTCGCGGCCCTGCGTGCGTACCGTTTGAACCCGTCAGGAGGCCACCAGCAGCACTGTACTCAGCGAGCGCGCCGGTATGGTACGTGCCTGAGTGATCAAGCGACTTGGCGATCGAGTAAATCGCATAGGCTGCGGCAAGGTACGGAACAGCGGTACTGAATGCTGAACCGACTGATGACGCTCCGGTTGACAGGTAAGACGCTCCACCTTCCGCAGAAACCCATCCAGTTCCAGCAGCGCCCGTGGAGACAGCAGCAGTTCCTCCCGCGAGCGCCGTTGATCCGTACTGATAGAGCTGAGCGGCAGTGTTCCCCATCGAAGTCATGCCAGCTGCTGCGCTATATAGATTTGACCCTGCACTGCCGAGCGTGCCAATTGTGGACATCCCATTGCTTCCATAAACCACATTGGACACCATGCTGCCCAAAGCGGCGCCGATCGGCTGCACAATCGGATTTAACACCAGGCGCCCGAAGATGCTGCGCAGGCGTTGGGCGGAGTGCTCGCCGCCATTGACGATCGCGTCTGACAGGGAATTGCCGACGTCGGTTGCCAGCTTCTTTGCTTCAGCAGCGGTCTTGGCCTCGGCCTCCAGCACGCTCGCCTGGCCCATCAGTCCCGCCAGTTCGCGCCGCTTGGCGATCTCGTCCTGCAGCAGCTTGAGGCGCATCTCGTAGACGGCGCGGGATTTTTCATCGAACTGCTGTTCATCGAGCAGCGACTGCAGAAAGGCCGCGTCGCTCTGCAGCTGTGCTGCCGTTTCATCCTCGATGGCGCGCTTGACCGCCGCCTTGCCCTCGGCCGTCAGGCCGATCTCGGCGTTGTGTTCCTTCTGGGCGCGGATTGCGTCGTTCAGGCGCTTGAGTTCCGCATTGCCGGTATCAATGACCGCCTTGACGATCTCGTCGTAAGCTTCTTTCTCCTTGACCGCCTGCTTGTTGACGCCAGCCTGTTCAATGAAGTTCCACTCCTCCTGGAGCTGATTTAGCCGGAGCTTATGTGCCTGCTCTTCTACCTTCGACAGGCCGCCGATGCGCAGGACCTGGTGCTCATACTCCTGCTTGGCGGCGTTCTCCTCAAGTTTAACGTTCACCATCTTGAGGTCGAACTGTTCCTTGGTGATCTTGCCCAGGTCCAGCTCTGTCTTGATCTGATCCTCTTCAGACTTGATCCGGATCTGCTCCAGCTGCTCCTCCGACGCTGCGCGCTGCTGGGCGAGCTGGCGGCCCTCGGCGCCCATCGAGCGATAGAGATCCTGGATTTCCTTGGCCACACGCCGCTCCGCATCCAGCTTCGCGGCGGCCTGATCGGCTGTCTCAGGCTTCAATTGCTGGATCAGCTTCATCTGGTCCTGCAGCTCCTGGGCATGGTAGAGCTGCGACGCCTTTTTAACGGCATCCCAGGATTGCGCCTGGAGCTGATTTGCCGCTGCAGCGTCGGCGCTCGCCTTGACATCCTGCTGCTCGGCCTTGTACTTGTCCATCAGCGCCATGTTCGCTTGTTTTAGGCGCTCGATCTGTTTGTCGTTAACGCCCCAAGTGTTACCGGCCTCCAGCACTTCAATCAGATGCTGGTTTTTCTTCAACAGGTCCGCAGTGGTATCCGTCTTGCCCAGCTTGCCAATCGAATCGACCACCTCAGCGATCGCTCCGGCCCAGCCACGCCATGACCTTTCCAGCAAGGCGACATTTTCCGCCTGCTTGGGCATGTGTTGCGTGAGTTTCTCCGCCAGCACTTGCTGCGCTTCCTGCGTGCGGCCCAGGCGCTCCAGAGTGACGATGTGCTCCTGGTCCGTCACCGTCAGGAAGTGCATCGACTTGTTCAGTTCCTCGGCGCCCTTGGCGGGGTCGGAAAATAGCTTGATGAGTTCCGGGGTGATCTTCTCGATGTCCCGACCGGTCGCTTTCGCAAAGTCGCTGGCCAGCTGGGCGACCTGTGCGATCGATTGCTGCCCGATCCGCCCCGATGCGACCAGCTCGGTCACGATCTGCTTGGCGTGCCCGATCGTGACTTCCTTTGTCCTGGTCATCGTCTCCGCCAGCGCATCAATGCTGGCGCGGGTCATTCCCGCATAATTGCTGGTGACTGCCAGTGCATTGTTCATCGCGACCATCTCTTCATGGCCGTGCGCGATGGCTGCCGCCATGCCAATGACGCCAACGCCAATGGCGACGATCCCCAGGTTAGTCGGGCTCAGCAGCGAATGCAGATTACCCATGCGCTCGGCCAGCACCATGAGCGAGCCGGGCATGCGCGAGAAATTGCCAGTCATCGCTTCATGGCCAAGCACGATCAATTCGCGGGTGGCGCCCGCCGTGGCGAACGCGCTCTTCTGGGCGCCAGACGCCATCTGGTCATGCGCATGCTCGGCCGTGTCGCCCACCTGCTTGAGGCCGTGCATGGTCTGTTGCCACACCGCGCCGCCGGCGGTATCCATCAGCTTTTGCGTGGCCTGGATCTGCTTCTGCAGGCTGCGATAGGCTGCGTCGGTAGCAGCATCGAGGCTTGCCGGCACCGCACCGCTGGACGCAGCCTTGTTCAGGGATTCGAAGTCGGCTTTTAACGCGCGCAGCTTGGCGCCAAGCGGATCGTATTTATCGACCAGGCGTTGCACCTGGTCGGAGGCCATGGCCGTCGCGTCGCTGTTCTTGGCCATGGCGGCCGTGGCGGACATCCAGGTCTGCGCGGTGACGCCGCTCAATTCCTTTTGCGCGGCCGACATGCGCTGTGTGGCCGTCTCGGCAGCCACACCGGCGCGGGACGTGGCGTCGGTGATCTTGTCGATGCTGTCGACGGACGGCTGACTGCCATCGACCTTGATCCTGATGCCAAACTCTACGGGCGCATTCATTGCGTGACTTTTCTCTCGTTTTCAGGCTGAAGGGCTACTAGTCCGACTGCTGCGCCTCCTGCTTGCGCATCTCCTGGAGGGCTGCGCGCTCCATGACCAGGATGCCCTCGTAAATCTCCGAACGATCCTTCTTCTTGATTCCGCGCATGCTGAACAGGATGGGTATCGCCTCATGCTTGAGTGCGGTCCGGACGAGCCGCGTGCTGAAACCGCCTAATCCGCCGGCAAGTGGCAAATTGATTGAAGCCCAATGCCATTGCGTCTCGATCGCACGGAAGGCTTGGACGGTTGCCCAGTTTTCCTCAAAGACTTCGAACTCATCGACATCCGCTTGCTCTTCTTGCTCACTCTTGATCTCGGCGCCGGCGATCTCTTCGTCCAGGCCAAACGCGGCCATGTCGTCCGCCACCTGCGCGCTGACATGGGTCTTCGGGCGCGTGATACGCTTGCCGCCGCCGGCCCACCAGACGGCGGCATCCGTCAGTTTTTTCGCTTGGCGCCATGAACAGTGGAGAAGAACGTCTGGACGATCGTCGGACGCGTCGGATGGATCTCCAGCAATGCAGCGAGGTTTGCGGGATTGAATTCCAGGGCAGTACCTTCCTCATCCGCAACCGCACTCCATCCCACCATGACCTCATCAATCAGTCCGGCATCTGACAATTCACTGTCCTTGATACGCTTGTAGATGGAGTCCAACTCGGTCTGCGTCGGACGCTTGAACTTCGCTTCGAATACTCGCTGGACGGTCTTGCCGTTGTCGGTCGGCACATCGACCTTGACTTCGGCGGTGTAGGTGGGATTGACGGCAATCTTGAACATGGAATCTCTCCTGGGAGTAGCAATGTGAATTGAAAACGTTTTAACGCGAGGTATGCCCCACCCGTGCGGGAGGGGCACGGTGTTACAGGGCGGTCAGCACGATCTCGTCGTTGCCGACCGATGGTGTCGGCTCCAAAGTGATTTTGTAGGCCAGCAAGTCGTCGATCTTGTCGTAATCCACGCCAATCAGCTTGGCCTTGATGTCGGTCTGAACCTTCTTGCCGGCTGCGGAGCCATGCGTTGTCGTGAGATCGACGACCGTCCCGGCATCCACAAGTGCAAACGGGTCGAAGGTACCCAGATCCGGGGCAAGAACCGTCACGCTCGCCTGCGGCGCACGGTCCGTGATCGCGACTTCCACTTGCGGGCCCGGCAGGTTGATACGCGCCATCTTGTTGCCAAACGACCAGTCGAGCGAAGAAAACGCCAGATCAATGCCATTGAGCGTGAGCGGCAGGGTGTTGGCGCTATTGACACCTTCCTCCAGCTGCCAGCCGGTACGGGTCACGGCCGGGAGATCCTCGGCGAGCGGCGCGATATAGAGACTGTCGAAGCTGAAGCTCAGCATCGGAATTCCCTTGGCAGCCATCTTGCCTTTTACCTCGCCGCGCATACCGGTCAGCTTGTGGAGCGTGCCGTCGATGTTGATGTAGCACGACGCGCTACCGAATGCCGCGCTGACCACGTTGTAGGCAGACGATGTCGCCGCCGCAATCGTTTCGGATGTGCCGCAGGCCAGCATCAACGGTCCCCATTTCGGGGCGGTACCGGCAGCGCCCGAACCGACCATGGCGACATCGAAACTGAGCTTTGCCCATTTGCCGACCACGACGGATCCGCTATTGCCCATGTAGGGCATTTCGATGTTGCGTTCAACCTTGTCGACGTCCATCGGCGTCAGCGTCACGTTGCGCGCCTCGATCCAGTTGGCAGCACCGGTCGGCGCAGCGTCTGTGCCGTAGGCGGCTTCGGTCTTGACCAGGATGGCCTTGTTCTTCCACTTGCGAGGGGTTGCGATCAGATTAGGCACGCTTCTTCTCCTTTACGTTGGGCTGGGAATCGGCGGCCGGCGCCGCATCGGCCGCAGCTGCGGCATCAGCGGACTCGCCACCACTGTTGGTATCAGCCATGGCTTGCACAGCCTCAGCCTGGGCTTCCTCGACCGGAACGCGGCGGCCATTGGTCAGGTCGACCACGTAGCGCCCGCCCTTGCCCCAGTGCGGGCAGTCCGGAAAAATCGAGGGGATATCAGTGCGTTTTTTGGCACTCATAAAACACTCCTGTCGACATACGACGATTGATAAATGTCCTGCCACCACATGTGGCCGTCCCGAAAGGCCAGCAAACCGCCTGGACCGCGCTCCAGCGGGTCATAACCGGCTTGCGGCTGCCAGCCAAGCAGCTGCGCCTTTGTCGCGTTGCGCAGCGCGTCGAGATCGACCTTGGCGGCCAGCCCCTTGGCGTCGGTCAGGTTGCGCACCACGAAGACCACGCCGATCTTGGTGCGCACGTTCTGGATCACGACTGGCGCATCGACGCTTTGTCCAGGCGTTTCTTCCAGCGGGATCACGAAGACGCACGGTGTCACCTTCGGATTGCTCTCGACGGCCGCCTGGAAGCCGGCGGCGCCTTCGACGAGTTTTAACGCCGGCACGGTGTCCTTCAGTCGCTGGATCACTTCGTTGATCATGGCCGACCCGCCCGTGTGAAGACTCGCTCCGCCGCCGTCATCGTGACAGTCGCGGCAGGTGCGGATTCGGCCTTGAAGGACGAAACCAGGAGGACGCGGCCATCCTGCACAGCGCGCAGCCAGGCGATGGCGTCGGTGAAGTCGTTGCGAGAGCGTTCCGTGGCGGAATCTCCCAGCAGGTTGTAACGTGCGATCGCGCATGCCAGCTGCGGCAAGATCCCCGGCACCGGCGACAAGGGCAAGACATAACGGCCGGACAGATAACCATCGATCAGGGCGTCGGCGTCGGCCAGCGCGCGATCGACAGCGCCGGCGGGCAGAGCTGCCTCGCGCTGGGCGACTTCATCTTCCCCGTAGCGCTGTTCCAGGTCTGTGCGGGTGGCGTAGGGCATGGATTACTCGTCCTTGCTCTCGTCTTCGGCGTCGGCCTGGATTTCGACTTCGCGCACCTTCAGCGCTGGCTCCGCCTTGAGCGTGGCGATCTGCTCTTTGGTCAGCTCGGACAGCGGCACGGTAGTTGGTTGCTTAGACCAGGACAAACCAGCACGACGGAAGCCATCCCGAGTCGAACACACTTCGAGGCCAGCGGTGCTTGCCGTCGACTTCTTTTGCTTGCCGCTCTGTTCTTTGGAGGACGATCCGGTACCGGCCGGGTTTGTGCCGGCATTTGCCGCCGGCGTGTCGTTTTTTGCCATTTCAGGCTCCAGATGAAATGATGTTGGGTTCCTGTTCCAGCCCCCGCCCATCAATCAGGGCGGGGGCCGACAGCTTCGCTCGCGGGGTGTATCGGGTTAGACGCTGCCGTCCGAGCCGTAGGCCAGCTGCCAGAAGCCGTAGCCGCCGGCAGCGCGTGCCTCGGCGCCGAACTTGAACTTCCGGCGGTTGAACACATCGTCGGCTGACATGTCGGTCTGCTGCACGAAGACCGGCGCCTTGCGCTCCTGGTAGATGAACGGCTTGACTGGCTTGGTCGTGTCGAGCAGGAACCAGGCGGTATCCGATTCGATGCGGCCGTCGACCACCACTTCGCAGGTGCCCTTGTACGGATTCGGCTTGCCGTCCTCCAGGCGATCGGTCGTCACCAATGCGTTGGCCGTGTCTTCCAGCGCCGGGCCGACCATCAGAATGTTCGGCTTGCAGTTAAGCGGACGGCCTTCGTCATCCTTGAACTTGCGCATCGCCGTGCGGCCGGCGCCGAAGCTGGCCTGTGCGGCGGCCAGTGTGGCGATCGACAGTGCCTTGGTACCCTTGTTGCTGACCGAGGCGGTCGTTCCGTCCTTCTGCTTCACCGGATGGTCGGTGTCGAAGAAATACTGGCCGTCGTAGCAAATTGCCGTAAAGCCGTTGTTCACCAGGTCAATGACGATCTCGTCGGGCAGCTGCGCCGCCGATTCGCCGGCCATCTGCGCCTGCGGAGCGTAGATGCCGAGGTTGTCATCCTCGATATCGTTGCGGTCTACCTCGACAGTGGCTTCAAAGTCATCGTTGACGATGGTGTACTTGAAGCCTTCCAGCGCCTTGACCGCCTTGTCGCCGATCCATTTGCGCATCTTCGGAAACTTCGACAGCCATGCGTAATCGTTCTGTCCAGACGTCGACGGCACCTTCATGGCGATCTTCTGCCATACCGAGGGCGCGGCGCTGAAGGCATTGTTGAAGGTCGTTTTCAGACTGATGAACAGGTTGCTGAGGCTTTCCTTGTTGACCAGCATGCCGGCCGCAAGGAAGGTTCCACCATGGTCGCCAGTCGCAGGAAGCAACGCGGCGATTGCCGGCACGTTAACAAGGGCAAACAGCGCGCCAAGGGCGATGCCTGCCAGGAGTCGGATTCGGAAATGTTGGGATTTCATTGTTTGCAAGTCCTATATAAGTGACTGTGTCTCGCCACCCAGGGCGCGATCGGCTGCGCCCTGGTGCGAACGCCTTTACTCGACCCAGACGCCGTCCGCGTCCAGTCCGACGACCTTGCCGGCAGCGGAGCGCGTGCCTCCACCATCGGTCTTGGCCACGGTCTGGTCGTCGACGATGTAGCAGGTCTTGCCCACTTCGGCCTGGGTGATCGCGTCGGCGCCGCTGTTTGCCCACTTGAACGCCTTGTTGCGGCGGACAGTGACGGTTTTCGCACCATCTGCGCCGGCCGAGTTATCGACGCTCTCATCGGCGCGGCCGAGGTAGACCAGGTTGAGCGCGGTCGAGCCAGGCTCGGCATAGCCGGCGTTGGCCACGACGATCGCGCCGGCGTAGATCTTCGTGGCCCCGGCAACGAGAACCGGGAGCAGATCGCCGTCCTTGTGCGGGGTGTTGCGGTCAGCTGTGAGTGCAGCCATGGATGTCTCCAATCAAGAGGTAGATGAACGGACCGCCGGCTTACGCCTGCGACGCGGCCTGGAGGTTGTTGCGGAAATCCTCTTCCGAGATGCCCATGGCGCGGCATAGCGCCACCTGGTTCTCGGTCAAGGCGCCGGGTTTGTCGCCGGACGGAGGCGTACCGCCGGTCTGCATGCCCGTCAGCGCCGCGATCGGCTGCGCGACGTCGATATAGGCCGACAACGCCGCGAAGTCCTTGCCGCCCCACTCGCGTGCCCAGGCTTCCTGCGACGGCAGCAGCTTGCCGGCGTCCATGGCTTGTTTGATCAGGCCATCCAGCTTTGTCGTATTCAGCTGGGATGTGAGCGCAGCGACCTGTGTCTGCAGCTCCTGCATGACGCCGATGGCGACGAATTTGGCCGGATCGGGCGTGGCAGCTGACAGGCTGGCGATGGCTTGCTGTTGCGCCGCCAGGTGCGCAACGAGGTCGAAGGAAGCGGCGGCGGCCTGGTCCGGCACAGCCTGTTTGACGGCCTCGGTCAGCTTCTGCAGCTGGGCGAGGATATCTTCCGCAGTGGCGCCGACCGGCAGGTTGAGCAGCCAGCGAAGTTGTTCGAGCAGTTCGTCCATTGAAGGAACCTCCTGAGAAAGGGACGCGGTGGATTGATGGGGGGTGAAGTGCCGCGAGGCGGCAGCCAATAACACTTGGTCCATGCCGTCGACCGCAGGGTTATTGGTAATGGCGGCCATGTAGAGGACGGTGATCGTTCCTGTGTCCTTGTCGTAGCCGAAAACGGGGGAGATGTAGCGGTACTTATCGGCCGCGATCATTTCCTTGGCATCGTCGGTCCATTCGACATCGACCGCGAACAGGCCGATGCCATCGCGCCATTCCAGTTTCTTGAACCAGCCGGCGGCCGGGGCCGGCTGGCCATTTTCCTTGGCGCGCAGGGTCTGGTGGTCGTAGTCGATGACGTAGCTGGTCTGCCTGGCGTCGGCGGCAGCGATCAGCCGCTGCGCCACGACGGCGTCTATATACCAGTGCGGCGCGTCCATCGGCCGGCCGTCCAACCCGCGGAAGATCCCGGCCGGCGTCAACTGCAGCTCGTTGCCCGTTGTCAGGGACATGGAGCATGCCGCCACGGCGAACAGCGTGGCAGGAATCGTGGCGCGGCGGGGAGTGGCTTTCTTCGTCATGTCCGCCATGGTGCCGGCGCGCGCGCGGCGAGAAACTACTGACAGTTGTCAGCAGGCATTTTGATAGCCAGAAATGGGAAAGCCGGGAGGAAAGAGAAATTGACAGGCGGCAAGCAGGCCGGGAAGCGCCGGCAAGGCCGTTAAATCAGCGTTAAAAACTTTCGCTGCAGGAACCGTGCGGGAATGTGCTGCCCACCTCCAATTAAATCGCCCAAACGCGGAAAAAGCAAATCGGACATTTTCCGGTCAATCCTCCAGGTATTGACGGATGCGATCGACGATCGCCTCGGCTTCGTTCGGATACAGCTCGCCGCTGGCCGTGATCGGGAAGAACGGCCGCGCCGGGATATCCCCCCACAGGTTCGGGAACTGTGCCTTGGTGCCGCCGAAGTGCTGCATGGCCGCGTAAATCATCGTCGAACTCACGAGCAGCGAGGTTCCGCCAACGACCACGCTGCTGAACTGGCGGGCGAGATCGCCGGTTTCGCCCTGCAGCGGGCGCTTGCCCATCGCCAGCTGCTGCCCCTTGGAGGTGATCTTGCCGGTCTTCTTGGAAAAACCGCCCCTGCTCTGGATGTATCGCATCAGGGTCGATGGTGCGTTCGGCTTCCACCTGGCGCCGTCCGGTCCGACCCCGGACGAGAAGCGCATCTTGATGCGCTCGATGATGTCTTCGCCGATGGCCATCAGGACCGGCGACATGTCTTCCATCCGGCCACGCAGCTTGGCCAGCGCTTCCTTGACTTCCTGGTTGTCGACCTGAATTACCTTGTTCATGGCTTTTTGCCCTATACTGAATCGTGAGCCGGCGAGCTGTGGAAATCTCGGAGTCCACAGGCTTCGAAAGCCGCCCCTGGCGGCCTGCATGGATGGAGGAACGTCCGACCTCCCGCCGGTTCACATTACCACCTCATACAGCTTGCCAACGATCCATCCGGCGAGCGCGTCTTTTGACACCCGGAAGGCCGACACCAATAGATTGGTCTCGCCCTTTTTCTTTTTCAGCAGGTAATCGAATTCCACGGCGATCCTGGCATCGCGCTGCGGATCAGACGTCGAGGCAACATAAAACAGCTTGCCGTGCACCGTGTCGAACAGGATCTGGTCCGGTTTCTCCAGGATGTCAGGCAGGCGCGCCCAATCATCGGCTGTTAGCGCGTCGCCGGCTTCCTGGTGCCGTATGGCTTTCCTGCCGACGATGAGGGCATCCTGCACCGCAATCTCGGCCGTGACCGGCACAATGGCCTTGTTCGCCTCCAGCCACGCCAGCGTCTCGGGTGCGATCGCGCCGACGATCGCCACACGGCCGCGCTTGACCGGATCCGCCAGCACCTCACCCAGGAATGCCTGGTAGGCGGCCTGCATCTCCTGCTGCAGGATCGGCCGCATCGCCTCATACATGGATGCGCCGACCGGTGCGTCCAGGTTGATCAGTTTTTCATCAATGAACTCTTTGAGCGGCTTGCTGACGCTCGCACCCGGTGCGTAGTCGAACCCCTTGTCGATGCCCGGCGGCGCTCCGGTGATCGGGTCGGCGGTATCCCAGCCGGGCGGCGGCGTGGCGCGTCCCTCTGCCTTGGCCTTGTCATACTCTTTCTGGTCGACCGCAGTGACCCAGCAATGACAGAACCAGCCATTCGGCGGGAAATGCGTCAGCCAGAACGGATGGTCCCAGGGCAGGACCAGGCCGTCCCAGGAGACGTGCAGCGGACGCGGATGCATCACGCCGTCCGCATGGTGGTACTTCCAGTACGGCCGGACTGACAGCAAGGCCGGATTCGTCAGCTGCTTCCAGCGCCCGGCCGCGTAGCTGGTGGCCATGTTGGTCTGGTAGATGACGCGCGTGCGCCAGGCATGGCCGGCCGCGCTGCCTTCGCCGGTCCAGCCGACCCAGCCGTGCTTGAGGACGACATCCTTGAATTCCTTGCGGAACGCTTCCAGTCCCTTGCCGTCCTCGATGCGCCGCTGCATGGCCTGGTGCAGGTCATTCACCAGGTCGGCATTGGCCGCACCGGCAACGATGAAGGCGCGGTCGTGCGCCGCCTTCAGGATGTCGTCGTATCGTTCGGACGGAAGCGCCAGCTTGTTGCGGAAGAACTCCAACTGCTCGGCGAACGGATTGTTGAGGCCGATATCGACGGTCACGTTTAACGCCCCGCCTGCGCGTCGGCCATGCCTTTTATCTCGGCCAGCGCCATTGCGGCCGTCATGATCTTGACCAGCTCCTCGGGCGGTTGGCCGCCGAATGCGGCGACCAGGTCACGCTGCAGGGCCGTCAGATCGGTGGCCTGGTCGACCATGGCCTTGATCGCGTCGATCCGGGCAGTCCAGATGGCAGCGGTTGCCGCGCCGAGCTGGTCGGCATCGGCTTCGCTCGGGTCGGGCGCCTCGGCCGACAGCGCGGCAGTACCGGTGCCGAGCTGCAAGGTCAATGCGGCGGCGGCCGGCGGTTGTGACTCAGGCTTGGCCGGCACCAGCACGGCTTCACCATCCTTCGGCTGCGGGATCTGCAGCTTTTCCTGCGCCCAGGCGACTGGAACCTTCAGTCCGATATTGACCAGGCCCGGCAAGGCGTCCGCATATGCCTTGAGGTCGACCGCCTCACCGAGGTCGAACATAAAGCGCGGACAGCGGGACAAGCCGTCGACGCCGCCCCGGTTGAGCGCGATGAGCGGATAGACCAGATCCCGCGTCAGCGTTGCGCCGAGCTGGCGAGCATCGCTGCGCATGATGTCGTGGCGCACCTCGTTATGCACTTGACCCAGCGCATAGCTGCCACCGCCGTTGGCACCGGTGTCGGCCGACAGCGTCTGCCCGAGGATGCTCTTGGACTGCGATCGCTCGGCCCACTCCATCATCTTCAGGTGCGCGGACTCGCCGGCGCCGCCCGTGATCTTTTGCACTTCCAGCGTCATCTCGGCCGGCATGATCGCGCGCGCATCATGACCAAGCGCGGTGACTGCCCGCATCAGGCTGTCCTTCTCCTCGCCCGTGGCGCCGGAATGGTATTTGCCGACGATGATCGGCAGACCGTAGGTTTCCAGGAACTCGGCGAAGTCGCCCAAGGCATACGCCTTGTACAGGAACGGCCATACCAGGGTGCGATACAGGCCCATGCGCCCCATGTAGCCGGTCTTGGCCTTGCCATGGGTATGCATGACCCAGCCGAACGGGATCAGCGGGATACCGTCCATGGTCGCGTCCATCAGGCGCAGTTCGGTGCGTGAACGGTCCAGCCGGAACCATTCCTGCGGGCGCGGATGGAAGGACGGCAGCAGCTCGCCTCCCTCGTTGCGCCATTCCAGTTCCACGGAGGAGAAGCCGTGGCCAACGCCTTCCATCATCGCCAGCAGTAAGTCTTCGAGCGGGTCGACCGCATCCTGCAACACCTCCCGTACCCACTCTGCAGCGGCCTTTTCGGCGGCACTGGCATTGCGCGGCGGGACGATGTCCCAGGACAGACCGACGATCGCGTTCTTGCGCTTGTCCATCTCGGCGCGCAGGTGGCCGTCGCGCTCCTCCATGTCGGCGAACAGGCGATGCTGGTCCAGCAGGTTGCCCTGGTCGGCTTCCAGCAGGGTGCGCGCCAGGCGGGTCGGCGTTAAACCGCCGAGCATCGGCGTCAGGTACTGGTTCTGCAGCGCCGAGATCCGGGCGGTCTGCGGCTCGTCCAGGACGACGCGGTCGATCGGCTTGCCGAATTGATCAAGAATCTTTGTCACACCATTCTCCTGGAGTGCGTGTCGCCACCGTCACGGCTTGCGTCAGTATTGACACCGCCGCGCCGTGGGACGCTTTGATGTTCGTAAATGCCGGCACCGCGTGTGACCGCGATGCATTGCAGGATGTACAGGGCAGAGAGGCCGTCGTAGTGGTGGTTCGGCTGCGCCTGCGGCCAGGTGTCCAGCTCGTCCAGCAGCTGCTTGAGCTTGGCGTGCAACAGGATGGTCGGATAGAACTGGTCCGTGATGAACGGCTCCAGCGAATCGATCCGGACCTCGGGCGCCACGGTCGCCGTGATCCCGACCAGCGGCAGCGGCACACCGGCCTCGATGCCGGCCTTGATGAAGGTCTGGCGCGAATGCTCGAACGCGCCGTTATTCTCGAAACCGATCGCACGGCAGCGGAACTCCCGCTGAATCGCGATCAAGTCGGCCTCCAACTTGGACGGCACGCGTCGCTTAATCAGCGCCTCGATCACATGCAGGCGCTTCATGCGGGGATCGAAGCCGCCGACCAGGATGGCCGACGGGTCGGAGGTCTCCCCCTTGCCCATGGACGGGTCGCACGCACCGAACATGATCCAGTCCAGCGCCCGCTGCACCCAGAACGTGATGTTCCCGAACACCTTGTCCTCATCGGTGCGCGGATCGCCCTGCATTTCGGTATTGAACGCGCGGCGTGCGGTCGCCCGCTGGCGCATCAGCCAGAACAGCGATCGCACCGCCGGCCAGGAGACCACCGCGCCGGCGTCCATTGCCGCCTTGTTGGCCAGGTAGAAGCGGTATGACGGCAGCTCGCTGTCCGCGACGACCTTGCCGGCCCTGGCGGCCTCTTCGGCAGCGCGGGCATCGGCGTTGCGCATCATTTCCTCGCACTGCTCCCACAGCGCCATGTCGGTCGGCATCTGTTCGATCGCGCGGAAGTGATGCACGACATGGCCGATGGTGCGCTTGGCGCGGGAAATCGGATCGTCCTTGTCCAGGATGGTACCGACACCGGCATATTTGACGCTGCCGTCCGGCGGGCCGAGGTAGTCGATCGCCTTGGTCAGCCAGTTCCAGCGGTTCTCACGCTCGGTCGGGCTTTTGGCTTCCGCGTCGGTGATCAGATCATCGCCCATCAAGAGCTTCGGCCGGCTGGCGCCGTGGAAGGTGCCGCGAATGGCCTGCTCGGCACCGAACGGCTCCACCTTCACGTTGGTCCTGGTGACGATTTCGCCGACCTTCCAGATCGATCCTCGACCGCAGACCTCCGGAAAGTCCATCGCCAGCGCCGCATTGACCGTCAGCTCTGTCTTGACGACTTCGACCAGCTTGGTCGGCAGCTTGGTTTCAGCGCCCAGCAGGATGATGTAGTCGATGAAGGGTGGTAGATCTCCCTGCCAGCCGATCTCGCTGCGCACCTCCGGCCGCTGCAGCAGCCCCTGCACGGCGCACCAGACTGGTCCGATCTTGGTCAGCAGCGACGACTTGGCCTCGCCGCGCGGCGCGATCCACCATTCCTTGACGCCGCCAGGCTGGCGCAGCAGCTGCGGGAATCGGCTGCAGAACTGCGCCTGGAACAGAGAGGGTTCGCCGCGTACATGGTGCGGGAAATAGGTGTAGGCGAAGAACCGGAAGTCGCCTTCCAGCACGCGCTTGCGGCGCTCGCGAATCGCCTCCGGCGACGCCGATAGGCCGATCTTGTGCGCCTCGATGTCCTGACGCAAAGAGCTGACCAGTTCGGCCAGCTCGTCCTTCAATTCCTTCAGCGTTAAATCGTTGCGACTCATTTGGCATCCGCCAGTATCTTGGGCAGCACGTCGCCGAACGGTTCCAGTATCTCGACCAGGACCGAGCCGTGCTGCGGGAAGCGCTCCTGGACGAACTCGGCCAGGCCGCGCAGGACGGTCATGCCGATCGCCAGGGTGTTGGCTTCCGGCAGGAACTTCTTCATCGCCGCCATGCTCTTGTGGATGTTGTCCATCAGGCTGGTCAACAGTTCGACGCGCGTGGCCGCCTGCATGTCCTTGTCGGCCTTGATCAGCTCCAGCACCGAATTGAACTGCACCAGCATCTCGGTCAGGATCTGCTGCGCCAGCTGCTCGACGTCGCCGCCGGCCAATGCCGCTGCGCTGCGCACCTTGTCCCAGTCGTCGCCTTCCTCGGCCGCCTTGCTCTTCCAGCGCTTGGCGGTCGTATAGGCGACGCCGGCCAGCTTGGCGGCCTGGTCCATGGACAGGCGGTCGAAGACGTAATGCTTGCGCACCAGGGCGCGGACGTCGTCACTTTTTGCCATTACAGTCCCAGCTTGCGCTTCACCAGCTCGATGAGGGCGGCAACCGCCACACTGGAGCCGACACCGGCGATCACGCCAGCCTTGGCCGCGCCGTTTTCCAGGGAGCGGATGCGCTCCTCATGGTTGTCGACCCGGTCTTTCAGCGCTTTCGGGTTGGCGACTTCCAGCTCGCGCAGGCGCAGGTCGTGCTCATCGAGACGGCGGCTGACCTTGGCATCCAGCCCGGCAATGCTGCCTTCTAGGCGTTTTGATACATTTGTCTGCTCGTCCAGCTTGCCCTCGATGCGCCCGAGGATACGGGCCAGGTCTTCGTTACTGATTTGCATGCGTACCCTTCTTTTAACGGTTCATGATCTTGTTACGGACCTCAACGTCCCGCTGACAGTCCGCACATCTGGTGCAGTTCGGCACTGCCTTTCGACGCTTGGCGGGAATCTCGATCCCACATGCGCCGCAATGCGTTACTTCATGGCCCAACTGCTCGACGACGCGCTGATGGTGCTGGATCTCCTGCTCACGCTTGAACTGCTGCAGGCTGATGGCGTCAGCGCGGTCCTCTTCTTCCGCCTTGGTCGCACGGTCAAAAATATCCGTCACTGCTCCCCCTCGGTCGACCGGTACCAGTCAATCCAGCCGGCGACGCGATTGCGACAGACGTGGTACAGGCGCGACAGCTCGATATGGTTGTCCACGGCATCCTCACCGTCCTTGAGCATCGGCACCGGGCCGCACTCCTGCAGCAGGTTCGCTTGCGGCGTCGCCGTCTGCCCCCGCGTTTGCCTCGTTCCAGCGGCGCAGGCTGACAGGATCAAGCACGCAGCCAGCAGCAGGATGCTGTTTCTTATCGCTTTCATAGTCGGCTCGAAGTTTCTGAAAAAATTGATCATTCCTGGCTTGTGCCTTCTCGGTGCGCACGCCGGCGGCCACGCCCTTGCGATTCTTGATGCGCAGGATTTCCGCATCGTTTTCGCGTTCGGTTTGCTGGTCGGCGATATCGGCGTTGTGCTGGACGTGGGTACCAAAAACAAACGCACCGCCGCCGAGCGCGATTGACCACAGCAAGAAGCCGATAGCCAGGTACGGATTCACCGCGCGTCCTCCAGGCACAGCGTCACGCCCCAGTCTTCATAGAGGCGCTGGTGCTTGAACAGGATCAGGTGCGAATAGCGGCGAGAGTAGATGAAGTTCTTTTCGCTCTGGCCGGCGTTGATGTTCTCTGTGGCGTTAAACCACTTGCCAGGCGTGGGCGATTGACGCTGCGCGCGCTGCACGTAGCCGAGG
Organism: Herbaspirillum sp. ST 5-3; assembly: GCF_004804275.1. GTDB lineage: Bacteria > Pseudomonadota > Gammaproteobacteria > Burkholderiales > Burkholderiaceae_D > Noviherbaspirillum. The sequence goes on along the minus strand of NZ_STGI01000002.1, from coordinate 200,543 downwards.
CCGGCGTTATAACCCTTGAAGGCCGCGCCCCAGCGCTCGCAGTCGTCGGTGCCCTTGACGTGGTCGTACAGCCAGTCGTCGTAGCGCACCAGGGCACGAATCGCCCAGGTCGGGTTGTACGGGTCCGGCGCGCCCAGCTCCGGATACATCCTGGAGACATGCTCGCTGGTGGCGTCCATGAACTGGGCAAGGCCGCGCCCGTTGTCCCAGGCGGTCACGTCGGCGTCGCACGACGACTCCTGACGCATCTGGCCAGCGAGGGCGGGAATCGGCGCACCCAAGCCCATCACGGCTTGCGCCTCGCGCATCAGCGTCCGTCGATACTGACTGCACAGGTCGCCGGCGAATGCAGAGAGACAGCCTGCGATCAGCAGCACCACCGCAATGGCAATGCCGATCGTCCAGGCCGCGAGAAGGCGCAGGAAGTTTCCCATTACACCCCCAGTGCCAGGCCGCCAATGCACGCGGCCATGATGATGGCGCGCCGGATCATGATCGGCGGCGGGCTGTTCAGCGTGATACGGTCGCGGTATGCGGCACGGTCCAGACGGTAGCCGACAAAGCCGCCCAGCGTGACCAGGCCGAGCTTCCAGACCAGCGTTTGATAAGGGCCACGGATGCCAAGCAGGAGCATGAGACCGGCCGATCCCAGCAGGAGCGCCGCGACCAGCAGCCATTCGATCATGCGCAGCTTGTCGCGGGTGTTTTCTGTTTCGTTTTCGATCTCGTTGTCGGTCTCATGCATCGCCGTGGTCCTGTCCTGGTTCGTGATTGAACGGACGGTGACATGCCGGGTTGCCGTACGTCACCGTTAGCCCGGACTGTACGCGCGCATGCGAGGGATGATTAGTGGTGACACGTGTCAGCACTACCGTGCTGACGGGAGGAGGAAATTCGGGAAGGGTTACAACAGGGGAATCTGGCGCGGGTCGATCGGCTTGATGGCCGTCGACCGCTTGAGAATGCGCCAGATGGTACGCTCATGCAGGTACGGTGTAAATCGTCTGGTGATTTTTGTCACACTGGCGCGAGCGGACAGACCTTCCTGCATGGTCAGCCGGTCGAACTCGGCATGGATGTCGGCATTGCGCACCGCTTTTAACGCGCGATGGCACAGCGGCACGGTGAACGGCGCATTTCCGTAGAACTTCAACAGCTTGAACGCCGCGTCCTGTCCGACGATATCGGTCATTTTCTGCAGGCTGTTCTCGCTGCCGTACAGGGTGATCGTGCAACCGCCGAACTTGTCGACCAGACATAGCGTCGCCGGCAGGCCGATCAAGGCGATCAGCTTTTGCGCGCTCGTCGGCAGATGGGACAGGTCGGTGTGCATGGCGGTCCTCCCAGGGCAGGTTACCGGGCTTCGTGGCGTTTCTTGTCGTACTGCAGCGCCGCGACCAGCTTGACCAGCTGCTCGGGCGTGCAGAACGACAGGCTGTCGACCTTGCAGATCCGCTGCACCATGCCCTCTTCGACATAGCGGCGATCGCGCCCCTGCGACAGCAGCAGCGCATCGATCTTGGCCAGCAGCTTCGCGCGGTCGGGCGCCACATTCATGGAACCCTTGGCGGCACGTTTGGCACGCGCGGTGGACACGAATCCCAGGCGAGCGAAGCGATCGAGCAGGCGGCCCCGGCCGGCCGCATCGAGCCTGGTCGACGAGTCGACGCCGCCGACCTCGCGCAACAGGCCACGATAGACGTCGTCGTCCATGTTGAGCTGGCGCTTGGCGATCTGGATCAGCCGGATTTCCTTGTTGCGATTGGTATCTTTGGTAGCCATGTCTTTCACCCCAGAGCGGAAACCAACTCGCACGACGTGGCGCGAGCCTGATCTGGCAATGCAATGACTTCCTCGCCGACCGACAGTAATTGGATGTCGTGGTTGTTTTTTTTCAGGTGGCGGCGCAACGCCGTAACGCTGGTCCAGTGGCTGTAATAGGCGGTGATCTTCTCATTGATCCGCTCGACTTCCTTCTTGGGCGCGCGTTTCCCACCATAGATCTTGAGAAAGCCGGCGCGCTGCTTTGTGCCCCATAGGAAACGCTCTACCGGGCGCAAAAAACGCCGCCGCTCTTCACAGTCTTCAATAAGCCATTTCCCTTTGAACTGGCCATTAACGTAGACGACGATGCCGCATTGAAGCGCAGCAACCGGACTGACTTCGAGTGTCAACTCATACCCGTCGCATTTCATCTTGACGTAGCCATAGATCCGCGACAGCTCGGCCTCGACTTTCGTCCACTGTTCTTTTGTTATCTGCATGGTGACTCCATTACGTTCACAGCCTTTTCCCTTGGATTAATCCCCGACCCAGCCTTCCGCGATCATTTCTTTGTATGGCCGAAACGATATCTCTGGCTCCTTCGTAAAAACTAAGAGAACGTCTGGCTCTTCGATTAACCACATAACCTGATCGACGATGAGAATTTCCCCATTTGGCGTTACCTGCAATCCGGTTCCTTGCGTCGGCACAAAAGGAAGATCTATTTCGATCTTCAGTTCTTCGCAGTCGTAACCGGAATTTCGTCTACGCGGCTCCGAGAAATGATGCACTCTAGCTTTCATGTGGTTTATCCCCGTTGTCGTTGATTTTCACTAGCCTGGCAGCGTATAGCGTCGCCGTATCGCGTCGTTTCGTGCTTGCCAAATCCGCAAGACCGGACTAGCCCGATCTTGCAGAGCCGCGCCATCATTTCCTTGGGTACGTCATGCCCGTCAGCGTCCGAGTCTTCGCAGCATTCGCAGAAACGATTGAATGCATCAAGTTCTGTCTCGCTGATGTAAATCTGCGGCTTCGTCGGAAGCGGTTGTCCTTGGCTCTCCAACACAACGTTTGCCAGCCATGCAGGGTCAACTGCACGCACGCTGTCGTAACACGTAGCAGTAAGGTTTCCGTGCAATTGTCCAAGGACGAACTCACGTACGCCATTAACGAATCTCGGCAGGTCGATTTCCATGATGGCCTCCTCTATCTCTTTCGTTCAAGCACGCGCTCATGTACCCACATGCTGGTCACGATCCCGAACGGACCGCCGAGCATGTAGGCGGCGACCTCAAGCAGGTCACCCTGCGGCACGGCGCGCAGGATGACCAGGTTGCTGCCGCTGATCAGGAACGACGTTAAAAACGCGATTCCGTACTGGCCTTTATTAACGCTCAGCGTGTTGACGCCGAGCGCAAAGACCAGGACGAAAGTCGTGCTGAAAAGGACGATCGCATTCATACGGCAGCGATATCCAGGCTGATCGCCACGTACTGATCCGTGTCACCAATGCGCTCGTAGAAGCGGACATACTGCTTGCTGCCGACCACCTGCACGGACTCGCCGATCGCCTTCATCGCGCGCTGCCAGCGATCGTCCTCGATTTCGAGACGACGCAGCGCCAGCACGCGGCCGGTGTTCAGGTTGCCTTCCTTGTCCGTCTGGAACGCCTCCTGCACCAGCACCTTGATCTCGGGCCGGCTGTCCTTGCTCCATTCGTCGATGCACTTGTCGATCAGGGACTTGGCCGCCTGCAGGCGCTCGTCGAACACGATGTTGTCGGCGGTAGCCACCTGGACCTTGTAGCGGCCATCAAAGCTGTACAGCGTGACGTTGCCTTTCTTGCCGCCCAGCTTCGTGTCGTACTGTTCGGCCGACAGCTGGACGAACGCGCCGACGTCGCCGAACACCTTGACCTTGAAGTCGCCGATCTCCTTACTCAGTTTCTGCGCGCTGGCGATCAGCGCCTGCACCAGAGTGTCACGCTCGGCGTCGATCGGCTTGATCATCGATTCCGGAATGAGACGGCCTTGCGCATCCTTGCGGTAGCCGGTCGGAATGGTTTCAATTTGTTGAACTGCGCTCATTGTGATTACTCCCTATTAACGTTAAAGAAGAGGCGAGCCGATGCGCGTCGCGCTGAGAGCCTGGTGCCCCTCGGCTGCTTGAATCATGTCGGTGATCTTGTCCAGGTACTCGAACAGTTCACGCGTGTGTTGCTGGCTCAGGCGGATTGACTTCTCGCCGGCGGAAATCATCAGCTCGCCGGTGTTGAACAGCCCTGCGACCAGCTTTTCTTCCTGCTGTGCGGGCGGCTCCGATGCAACCGGTGACGTCTCGACCTTCGCCATGGCGCGCGGTTTGCGCGCTACCGGTTCCTTCGGCCTGGCCGTGAGCGGGTTTGCTGGGAAGATCCCACCGCGTGCCCCGAACAGGTTTGCTGCCCCCAGGGCCTCAGCCGACGCATTGACGCTGGGCTTCGTGACGGATCTCACCATCTGCGTATCCGGCATGGTGCGACCACCGGCGTCGGTGAAACGGCCATCCAGGACTTGGCCGCAGAGTGCGTAGTGCATCAAGCCGGTTTCATCCTTTACGCGGCGGATAACGCCGTGGTCGATCGCCGCCGACAAGGTGGCGGGCAGGTCGCACTTGGCCATTCCGATCGCCGAGGCCAGTTGAGCCGTGGTCATCGGACCATCATTCAGTGCTTGCGTCGCCGCCTCGACCTTGCTACCGGCGCGCGGGGTGTAGTTTTCAGAGTTCATGTCAATGCCTCCCATTGAAATGCCGTTGATTAATGAAGGTCACCGGGTGCCGTCACGATGACGTTGTTCTCGATCACCTTGTCGATCGCCTCCAGAGCGCTCGTCGCGTCGCCGTGCATGCGCGCAATCACGATCTGCGCCAGCGTTCCTGAAATGTCTTGCAGCACCGCTTTGACGGCTTTCAGCTCCTTCATCGTGTACTCCAAGCCCTCTTCATAATCGCTATAGGCCGGCTTCTTGCCTGCTTCCAGTGATGCCTTGACGCGTTGGTCCCAAGTAGTCATGTTTTTCTCCCTATGCACGTTAAATTGGCCGTCGATGAACGTACTCACGACGGATTGGTTTCCAGCCAGATCACTTTGCAGCCGTCTACGTCGATGCAGACCAGGCGGCCTTCCTCCGTATTGCGCATGGAATGGCCGCCCGGTTGGCGGCGCATGCGCAGCGTGTCGGACGGCTCCACCGCGATCGTCAGACACGGATCGAGCGACGCCTGCGTTACCTTGCAGCCGAGCTGGCGCAGCTTGCGCATTACACGGTTTTGCAGTCCGAGACGGAGAACGGTTTCGGTGTTGAATACACGGTGTTGCTGAGTATCGATCTGCATCACACGACCTCCTCTTCCACCTGCGGCCCACCAACCACCGGCAAAGGCAACGTCACCTTGTCGATCACGCCGGCTTGCTGGCAGTAGATTTCGTTATTAACGGCGCCGACCTTGCCGATCTTCCTAGCAGGCTTCGGCGTTTCTGGCGTAGCCACCGCAGCGGCAGGAACGCGCTTGCTGCAGCCCTGGCACGCGCGCCAGTGGCGCATGTCGCGCGGACTGTTGGTCGGCGGTGTGGTGCGGTATGCATATTCACGGCACTGCAGACCCGTGATGCGATACTCCGTGCCGCGATCCTGGCTCAGGAACGGGCATGCGATCAGACCGATGGTGTTCATCACCTTCTCCGCGACCCTGACGGTGCTGGACTTACCAGTGCCATACGGCCCGATGCCGTTGAGGATCTGCGAGATGGCCGGCCGAGAGACTCCTATGCGACGGGCAGTGTCGGCGATGCTGCCCGTGGCCTGGACATCGGCTCGCAGGATCGCCATCCATTCCGGTTCCTGTTTAACGGACGATGTCATACGGCTTCTCCTCGTTCTGGTCGAAAACCTTGCCGGCGCCAACCTGAGGGATCGGCGGCAAGGGGCCGGTATCACGCACCAGCAGGAATCGTTTCGCGCCATTCGATGTCGGCGACTGCGGCGCGTCTCTGCGCATCTGGGCCAGGTAGCCGGCACGTGTGAGCAGCGCGAAATACTTGTGCAGGTTGTTTTGCGCCCGCTTGACCTCGGCATAGTTAATGCCGGCATCCAGCAGCACGCCGATCAGTTCCGGCACGCTGGCCTTGCGGCGGATGCGTAGCGCGCGCCAGGCACGGTCGCGCAGGGTGTCGGTGCGCGGCCGGGTCTTGCCTGTCGGCCCCTTCGGTCCGCTGGTGAGCCTGGCGCCTTCTTCCAAGGCTGCCCGGCCGAGCGCAGTCAGCGTGTAGCAGCCAGGCTTGACGGTGTCATCGGCATAGGTTTCACGCTTCATATAGCCATGCGCCACCAGCTTGGCGCATGCGTCGGCAACCTGCTTACCGGACAGGCTGGTGTGCTTGACGATGGCATCGTGTTTCACGCAGCCGCGCGGGCAATAGAGCGCCTTGACGGCATTCATGACGGTTTGGGAGGTCCAGATCATCGCGTCGCTCCCGCGCGCGGCCGGCGCGCCTGCCACTCGATGCACAGCTCCAGCCCCTTGAAGGCATCCGCCGCCGCCCGCACCAGGCTGTTGGCCTTGGCCACGCGCTCGATGGTCGCAATGCCGTTCATCACCAGGCGCATCTTTCCTTCGCTCTGACGGTGCAGCTCGCGTACAAGGTCGGCGTCGATGTCGACTTCTGCCAACTGCTTGCACGCCAACTGCACATCCTGTTCGGTCAGGGCTTGGAAGTGCACCACCTGGGCGATACGGCTGGAAATCTGCGGATAGCGGGCAATGCGCGTTTCCATGGTTTCCATGCCGACCAGCACCACCAGCGTTTCCGTCAGATCGCTGATGTCGCGCACACATTCCAAGATGCTGGCGCTCGAACGCACGGTGAATTCGGCCTCGTCGATGATGATAGGCGTCTGGCGCGCGCCGACCGCGCCGATGATGCGCGCCTGCATGTCGTGGTTCGTGGTGTTGGTCTGGATGCGCAGCGTGTCCGCCATCTCGACCAGCAGGCCGCGCTTGGTCCAGGTTTCCTTGGCGCGCAGGTAGACGGCGTTGGTGTCGACCGCAAAGCGGTCCACCGTCTCGCTCTTGCCGAGGCCGGCCGGGCCGGTCACCAGCATCAGCGACGCCTCGCGCGCGCCACGCAGCTCGACCGCCTTGACGGCCTGCAGGAAGCGCGCGTAATTGCTGTTTTGGACAAATCCCTTTTTCACTTATACTCTCCCAAGTTGTGGTTGCTACTGCGACTTCATCAATCGGCTGTCTGGCGTGCCCGCGTCAGACAGCCACCTTCAAAACATTCCCGTCGAACCCGCTCCAGGCCAGGCCCAGCGCCTCAAACCGCTCGCGCAGCCCTTCATAGATATCGCCGGAAACAAACTGCGTTAAAAACTGCCGGTCGCCGTCGGTCCATGCATCACGGTGCTGCATCAGCCACTCGTAGCGGTCGGACTCCAGCATGAAGATCGGGCGCCCGTTGGAGGCCGGTATGATCGGCTCAGCCGGCACAACCTCCTCAATGGCGGTCAGCGCGCCCATCAACTCCAGAGTTGGACTGGGGTTGTCCTCCAGCGCCTTGATGTACTTCTCACCTCTCTGCGCGGCGAGCACGACGTCTTCCCGCTTGCGATCGATCCGCTGTAGCTGGCCCTCGATGCGCTTGCGTTCGTTCCGGTCGAGGTACGACTCGGGGAAGTAGGCGCGCTTGTTGGCTTCGAAGCCGGCTTCGCAAATGAAGCGCCCCTGCTGGTCGTACACCCACACCATGTCGCCGTTGTGGATGTCATAGGCCACGCGCACCACGTCGCCGTGGTATTCGGTCAGCTCATGTGCGAAATACAGGTTGTTGAACAGGCGGATTTCACCACGCAGAACCTTCGCTTCACGCTGGGGACGGAACAGTTCGCGTGCCTCTTCCTGCGTGACGACAGCCAACTGCGCGCCGTCTTTAACGCCCTGTGCCCACGCCTCGTTCGGCGACATATGCCGCTTCTTGCCAAGTGCCGGGTCAAACATCATCGGCAGGCTGCGATGCGGCCGGTTGTTGTACGCATCGACCTTGCTTTCGCAGAAGGCAACGAAAGCGTTAAACGGCATCAGGTACTTGCTGCGACCGGCCAGCGCGATATCACGGCGGGTCAGCTTGTGGATCTTCTGCTTGGCCTGCGCATCCATCGGTGCGCCAATATAGGTCGGCAATTCCTTGGCCGCCCGCACCCACATCGTCTGATGGGCGCGCTCGATGACGCCGCGCGCCTGCGAGTTGTAGGCAATGCTGTGCGTCATGGTGAAGCGGAGCCGACTTTCCATGCCAACGCCAGGCGCGCTCATCAATGCATTCTTGTAACCGGAACCGTTGTCCACATAGAACGTGGTCGGAATGCCGCCGACCTCGCATGCATGGCGCAGCGCGTCCAGTACCGCCAGCCCGCTTTCTGCCAGGTCCACGCTCCAGCCGACCGCGCGCCGCGTGCCGACATCGATCACGGTGGTGATCTCGGGACGGAACGGCTTGCCGTGCGCCGGATGCGCCACTTCGGCATCGAAGGAATGGCCGTCCGCCGTGTACACCTCGCCCGGCCACAGCATGCCGCTGTCGCGCCGCACGAACGGCTTGATGTTCTTGATTTCCCGCGCGCCCATGCGTCCGGCATGCCGCTCGACGTTGCCCATCTTGTCCAGGAAGCGGCGCGCGCGGTGGTACAGCTTGTCCTGGTCGATGCCATGCTTGCCGGCGATCTGCTCCACCGCCCAGGCCAGTGAGACGTTTTGCGGCACCTGAAAGTACGCAAGCAGGTCGGGGGCCCAGGCGGGAATCCGAACCGCCGTCTGTTGATCTTTTGGGGCCAGCGCATTGACTGCGCGGACGTCGCCCGGCCGGTAGGCGTTAAACCAGCGGTAGAGTGTGCGCCGGGTCAGCGTGCGCTTGCCGTCCGTGCCGGACCGCGCATTGGCTACGGGAACCAGGCGCGCCAGGTGCTCGGGCAGCGTGCCGTCCTGCGCCATGATGACGACCTTGGTGATCGCCTTCTCACGGCCGACGACCTGGGCGATGCGCTCGACCTCGCGCAGGAGGGCCGCGCGCGCCTCGGCGATCTGCCTCTGGCGGTCAGTCAGCGCAGCGGCAGGTACCCGCGCCTGACCGATTGAAGTCTTGACAGGCTCAGCGGCCCCGTGAACCCTTCCCGGCGATGCAGGCGTGATGCCGTGTTGAACAGACTGCGCCGGTTGAGAATTGCCAGGTAAAGAGGAGACATGCCATCCACTTTGGCGGCCATCTTCTGTCCCCGTACCGATTTCGGCGTGCGAGAGCGCCCTTTTTCCGTTCTCACCATGTATCCCTTGCGCAGCATGTGCGCGCGGGTTTTGGCAATGAGCACCTTCGATAACAGCTTCACTCTCATGCATCCCTCCTGTAAGTAGGCGTTTAACGACAAATTCTTTGATGGCCACCATGACAGGTGCCGGTGGAGCGTATTCGCGGCGCTTTCCGCCGATGCCCGTAACTTCAGTGCTTGGCCACGCTTCGCGTTCGGCCTTGGCCAGCACCTTGCCTTTACTGGTCGGCAGCATCGGCAGCCGCATGGCAGCCAGTTCTGCCGCGCTGTAGTAGGTTTTAACGGTTACCTGGCTCATGCCAAGCCTCCGGATTGGGTGAGGGCGTGCCCCGCTTCGGTAAAATGACCTGGCAGGCTCTCAAACTGCATGTCATTCACTTTCACAGGACACTCCTCATGGACAAAGACGCGTTCGAAGAAATCAACTGCGATAAAGCTGCAGGGGCGTTGTATGAACTGTTGATGAAGAAGGCATGGATCAATAGCGGTGGAGTTATGACGCCTGCTGATGCAGATTCCGAAATGGATTCCGCACTGTTCTTGATCAGCCTCGCAACGAATCCTGAGATTGATGGATGGGGACATGCCACCCCACCGGTAAGACGAGTCGTCAACTCGCTGATGCTTGATTTCTTGGCAAAGCTTATGCATCCGAACGGTCCGTTTGTTGAGAAAACATGGCGGGTTCCTTCGAATCTCCCGTCTTGGAGACAAGCGCTGTTTGTAATCGCGCACGAAATTCAACGAAGTCATCCCCATCTTGTAAGGCCGCACTGAGCACTGCTCTCAGTGTGCGCAGGTCATTCGCGTTCTGTCTTGAATGCTGGAACATGCCTGCCCTTCAATGTGAGTCGTTAAAAAGACCAAGTTCAGGCTCTGCGGCCTTGATGACATTGCTGCGCTGGTACGCCAGCTGGGTGAGCGTGGTGGTCAGGGCGCTGACAGTCTCGTCCAGCGCCTCGCCGTTCTGGTAAAAGCGGGCAAGCAGTGCGATGGCCTGCCCGAAGCTGCACTGGACCTCGGCCAGGTCGGTCACGTCGGCCTTTTTGCCGAGCGGGATGCTGATGACCACCTTGTCGCCGTGCGCCAGGCACAGGTATTCGCTGATGAAGGATGCGCCGCAGAAGTGCTCGAACTGACGGATCTTGTTGAGCGGCATGGACGTGTCGGACAGCCAGCGGTAGAGCGTCTTGGGCTCGACACCCATCAGGTCGGCCAGCACCTTGATCGGGCGCCGGTGCTCGGTGGCAAACTCCACACACAGCTCCATTGCCTCGGACAGGCTTGCCGGCCTGACTGACTTCCATCGCCTATTTCGCATTGTCATTTCTGTGTCTCCGGGAATCGCCGTGGTAGCGCACTGATTCGGTCGTGACTAAGATTCAAGCCATGGCAGCCGCGTGTTCGGACTGATGGCGGGGCGAAGAGTGGGAGGGCGGCGTTAAAACCGGCGTAAAATCACGCTTTGCGTAACGGTTCGGCCAGATAGCGCGGGGATCGAGACCGAGGGCGGCGGCGATGATGCGCTCCGCTTTCGGATAGGGACGATCCAGGGCCGACTTCAGCGTGCCATCGCTCAAGCCGCTTTGCCTGGACAGCTCGCGCAGGGACCAGCCTTTCTTGTGAAGGGCCGCGACAACGTCCGCCCGATGCCAATCAACAGCTTGGGCGGCTTTTTTTTGAGATTTATCTACGCTCATGGATAACTCCGTTTTGGTGACTTCAGAAGGGAATACTAAGCATTCCCAAGTGTTCCGTCAAGAGAATTCCGCACGGAACACTTTGAATCTTTCACTCCCGAGAAATGGCGTGAATTAAGTGATTGATTCCATTGTTATTTACGCGAGTGTTCCTATTGCTGGAAATATTGACCAAATGGGAATGCTTAAAAGGGGATGAGTGTGCCGCACAAAAATCGATACTCGGCGTCCGAAATTGCAGCGATGCAGTTACCTGGCCTGCCGACTTCAAAAGGGAAGATCATTGCCAGGGCGGCTAGTGAGGGGTGGCCTTTCGAGGAACAGAAAGGTGTAGGTGGCACGCGTCGTCTCTACGAAATCCCCGAAAAATACCTGCCGAAAGAGCAGTCGGACGAAGGCACGCGCCAGAGTGCGGCGCCAGTCGTGGGCACGATCGTCGCGGGCACGGCCAAGGTGGATACCGAGCTGATGCAGCTCGTGGTGCGTACGCTCAAGGAATGGTCCCGCGAACGTGGGATCGAGATTCCAGCGGACAGGGAAGGTGCAATTATCGCGGTCCTGTACAACTACATATCGAAAGGCGCGGACCAGGACGAGATCGACCAGTTACTGAAAGCGCTGGGATAGGCGTCTGATTAACGCCTACCATGTTTGTGGGATGCGCTATTTTCCTTGCGGAAATACGCTGGTCGATTTTTGACCATCGTTATGAAGAAGCAAGATGTTGCGCTGAATCTCAAACGCCTGTTGGATCAGGTGGCTACTCATCCCATCGGAAACACCTTGATTCGCCTCGGCTCGTTGGCATGTTGGATGAGGTGCAAAGCCAGGAACGATGATACCTATCGCCGGCCCCAGGCTATTCCTGCCCAATCTAAGCGCGCTTCAGTGCCAAAATCGGAGCAAAAAAGGCGAGGAATCGCCTATTTTTTTGCACTTCGCGCAAAACGGGCCTTGATGGCAAAACACCCTGGAAACCCGCGCCGTTACTGGGCCTCACTGGTTCTCGTCAGCCTCTGGCCCGGTGTCAAAACGAACACCCCCTCACAACATCAAGGCCGCGGGAACCCGGCTGGGTGCCGGATATGGGCGACTGCTTAAAACACGTGTGCAATGCCCACCGAGATGCCGCGCTGGTGATCATGTCCGGCGGGCTGACGGAACGCCGGGTTGTTGTACGTGCCACCGTATCTGCTGAAGTCGACGTCGGCGTAGAAATTGGTCCGCTTGGACAGTGCGTACGTCCCGTTGAGGATCAGCAAATTCTTGTGCCCATCGACGCCGGCGGCGTCGGTGGAGTTCCGGTACAGGGCCGCACCGAGCATGATTGCCGGGGCCACCTTGTAAGTGCCGCCAATCCAGACGTCCTTGATCGTCAATGCGCTCGCTGTCAAGAAGCCTGGATCACGGTCGTCCTTGGCGTAGCCGACGGCGATGCGCAGCGGCCCGGATGTATAGGCACCGCCGGCCGACCAGTTCTTCTGGTCTGCGGTATCGGCGGCGTTCTTGCGGGTCATGTAGCTGGCGCCGAAGTTGAAGGCCCCGGCAACATAGTCGGCGCCGAGCGCCATCGTCGAGCCCGCTCTGGTTCTGCCCGCCACTTCTCCCAACGCGTATTCGGCGCGGATGGTCGCGGGGCCGAATTTGCGGGTGTACTGGATGTCGTTGTTGAGACGGACGACGCCGCCTTGCGGCACTGCCAGACTGATCCCTGTCCAGAAGCTGTTGAAGAAGGGTTCGAAGCCGGCATTGGTGATGAAGGTGACCGAATACTGGCGGCCCAGATCCAGCGTGCCCCAATCACCGCCGATGCCGACCATCGCGGTACGTGCGAACAGATCACCCACCAGCGCGCCGGTGCCGTTGTTGAAACCGCTTTCCAGCTTGAAGTGCGCATTCAGTCCGCCGCCGAGGTCTTCCACTCCCTTGAATCCGAGGCGGTTGGTTCGGTATGTTCCGGATGAATTCATCGTCAAGGTGCTGTCGCCGGCAGCGTTCGTGTTCGTCAGGCTGCGCAGCCCGGCATCGATGGACCCGTAGACCGTCACGCTGCTTTGCGCATTGGCTGCACCGGCGAATGCGCCGAGCATGGCCAGCGCTAGAATTGTTTTTTTCAAGTTTTCGTCTCCCTGAAGTTGTACATAAAATGAAATCGCTCCGCCGGACCTTTACACCCGGAGAGAGCGGCGCGCACCGAAACTATCGGGGCAGGCACAATTGCAGGCAAACGAATAAATTTCCTTTGGCCATGCCGTGAAGGAATAGCCTGTGTTCAAGCCCCGCTCGAACGACGCCTGCAAGAACTCGGCTTTCTTCAGAAAGGATGATGGCGCGAGTGGCGCGCCTGTTCGGCGTCGGCCTGGAATTGATGAAGGTGTTAAACGTCGCGCTAGCAGTGCGCGACTTGCCCGTCATGGCGATTCAAACAGGGTGGGCGCCGGCGCCAGCGCGATGCTTGAGCGCCGGGCCGTTGGCCTCAGGCCTGAGCAAGAAATCTCTCCGCCAGCCTGACCCAATAAGTGGCGCCGATCGGCAGCAGAGCATCATTGAAGTCGTAGCTCGGATTGTGCAGCTCGCAGGGGCCTACGCCATGGCCGGACTCTCTGCTATCACCGTTTCCATTGCCGATATAAACGTAACACCCGGGCTTTTCCTGAAGCATGAATGCGAAATCCTCGGAGCCCATCGTCGGCTCATCCCTGACGTCGACCCTTTCCTCGCCGACGATCGAGCGCATGACCTCGATCGCCAGTTCGGTCTCCTGCACATGGTTGATGAGCGACGGATACTTCCGCACGAAGCTGAATTCCGCCGTTGCGCCAAACGCGGCGGCCGTATGCTCGGCAATCACGCGCATCCGATGTTCGATCAGGTCCAGCACACCCGGATGGAAAGTGCGTACGGTACCCCGCAGGTTCGCTTCATCGGGAATCACATTGAACGCGCTTCCCGCATTGATCTGGGTAATCGACATGACCGCGGGCTGAAGCGGATCCTTGTTGCGCGTGATGACCGTCTGCCAGGCGTGCGCAATCTGCACCGCCACCGTAATCGGGTCAATCGCCTTGTGCGATTGTGCGGCGTGCGCGCCTTTGCCCTGAATGCGCAGTTGGAATTGATTCGACGACGCCATCATCGGGCCGTGCTTCACACCGAAGGTTCCGACCGGAGCGCCGGGAAGATTGTGCATGCCGAAGACGGCCTCCATCGGACATTGCTGAAAGAGTCCATCATCCATCATGCGCTTTGCGCCGCCGCCGCCTTCCTCCGCGGGCTGAAAAATCAGATAAACCGTGCCGTCGAAGTTTCGATGCCGCGCAAGATATTGCGCCGCGCCAAGCAGCATGGCGGTGTGCCCGTCGTGCCCGCAGGCATGCATCTTTCCCTGATGAACCGATGCATGCGCAAATGCGTTGGCCTCCTGCATCGGCAATGCATCCATGTCCGCGCGCAGGCCGACCGCGCGCGACGATTGTCCGTTCCTGATGACGCCGACGACGCCGGTCCCGGCCATGCCGGTAATCACCGGAATATCCCATTCAGTCAGCTTCTCGACGACGACCCTCGACGTTCGCTCCTCTTCGTAACACAGCTCGGGATGGGCATGTATGTCACGACGTATGCGTTGAAGCTCGGCCAGATTTTGTACGATCGGATCAAGTAATAACATAGGCAGGTATGCAGTCGAGGTTGTCAGAAAAATGATCGGCCGGCACTGGCTGTCTCGGTGGCGGGATACGCTGGCCGCTGGCAATCAGGCGCTCGACAAGGCATGCGTTGAAGAACGCGTGCCACCTCGAGCAATTCACTATCGCCGCCGCCACGCGCATTCGCAATTGATTAAATTTCGACTATTCATTCCTGATTGGAATGGATGCCCAAATAAGCCCGCCTACGAGATCAATGCCATTGCCCGGAAACTCGACGTGATGCCGTCGATCGCTTCCAGATGAAAGAGGTCGAGAAGGTCGCCATATAGTTGCGTCGCGCCTGCCTCATCCAATTGCAGTCTTATGCAGTCAAGAAACTTGGCGCGACGTTCATCCGGCGTGAGCGGATTTTCCTTGCATCCCTTGGGGTGCTCGGCAATCTGCTTCAGGACCTCGCCGCTGCGCAGGTGGACTTCGACAAGACAGTCGCCTTGAAAAATCAGTTTCTTGGCCAGCACCTCGGGCGACGGATCGCGGACATGGGTATGCACCAAGGGCAAAAGCCGTGCGATGGCGGGTTCGGGTTCTGTTACCGCACGCTGGGTGAAGTGCGCCAGCGTCGGCATGCCGTCGACCAGTGTCACGGCCGCGCAGTAGGGCATGCTGAACCGCGCTTCCTTTTCATTGGCCGGAATCCGGTAACGCAAGGTCTCATTCATGATTTTCAACATGTGCACATCGACGCGCACAATGTCGTCCAGCGAAAACGTTTGCCTTGCCCTCAGCGCCCTGATGGCGTCGATGCCGAGATGCGATGATCCGCAGCAGGGGTAAAGCTTGGCGACCGGCGGATACGCATCGATGGCCAGCGGCGCATCGGGAAACAGGACGGCGTGATACGGCACACAGCCCTTGCCGCCGGCGTACAGGTCCTGGAACGACCACTTTCCTTGCAATACATCCGTATTTCCCTCGAAGCCTTTTTGCGCCAGCCGCGCCGCCCAGATACCCCATTCCGCGGCCATCCCGCAATGCAGCGGTTTCGCCTCGGATCCGAACTGGAGGCTGCCACCGCTCGACATGCTGAAGGCCAGGCTCAGCGCATGCACGATCTGGCCGCTATTGAGTTTCAGCAGCGTTGCACAGGCCGCTGCCGCGCCAAAGACACCGATGGTGGAGTTGGTGTTCCACCCCGATTCATAGTGAGTCGGGTTGACCAGATTGCCGATATGCGCGTTGACTTCCTTGCCGACGATAAAGGCGCGCACGATATCCGCCCCGCTGGCGCCGATCTCCTCTCCCAGCGCGAACAACGCCGGTGTCAGGACAGCGCTCGAGTGGATGGCCGCCGGCAGAACGTTGTCGTCAAGCTCGCGGGCATGTGCCGCGCAGCCATTGACCGCCGCGGCATCGCGCGCCGACACCGGGAAGGCGTGCCGGACCGATTTCGACCGCCGCGAACGTCCGGACTGCTCGTCCGGTATGGTATCGCCGATCTTCACGACCGCCGGATCGTTCACCCCGGCGAGAATGCAGCCTGCGGTGTCGGCAATGGCGAGTTCGGCGAGCCGGATGGCGGATTCCGGAAATTGATGATGCAGCGCGTAATCCGCGCAGAAGTCGGCCAGCAGCCTGGTGAGATTAATCGGTGGTGTCTCGCGCTTCATGATGGATGATGAATGATGGATGGTGAGGTTGTTCGGGTGTATGCCGCTTTGGAATGACGTACCGAAATTTTGTCGATTGCAAGACGGTGCCGGGTGCGCAACACTCCGCTGGAAGCGTTGTGCGACAAATCATCAATGTCTCCACGGGTAAAAACTCCCGCGTTGGCCCAGGCACCTGTGCTTGGGCCTTTTTTCTGACCCGGCAAGGAACGCATTCGTGGAAACCGATGTCGCGTCATTCCGATGCCGCACATAGTTGCAGCAACCAGTCCGAAAACCGCTTCAACGCGGTCGACGGATACTGATCCTTCCGGTACGTGAGGTAATACCCGTATTCCGTTTTCAATGGCTCCTCGAACAACGCAGTGAGCGTGCCATCCGCCATCTCCTGTTCGATCAGGCATCTCGGCATCAGTCCGATTCCCATCCCTGCGGACAGCGCCGAGATCATCACTGAGAACTGCTCGTATCGCTGCGCGTTTCTTCCTTCGTGGGCGGATACTCGCCTGGCGGCAAACCAGCGGTGCCACATTTGCGGAAAACGCACATGCTCCAGCAATCGATAGTTCAGGAGCTGCTCTGCCGTCCTGGTCCCTATCGCGCTCGCCACGGCGGGACTGCACACGGCGAACAGCTCGCGTCCCATCAGGTAGTGACTGTGCATGCCCTCCCATACGCCGCGGCCGGCGCGAATCTCGGCAGAGAAGATCGCGGATGCGGAAGCCGTCGTTTGCTTAGGAGCGAACTGAACCGTAATGTCGGGATGCAGGCGCGTGAACTCCGCGACGCGCTGAATCAGCCATTTCTGTCCGAACGTCGCCGGCAGCCCTAGATGGATCGTCGCGTCGTCATTCATCTGCATGCGCGCCTTGACTGTCGCGTCGGCCAGAATGGTGAGCGCGGGCTTCACCGCCTGCCAGTACTCCGCACCGGGGTCGGTCAGCGCGACGCCCTGGTGCAGGCGCGTAAACAGTTTCACGCCCAGGTAGTCTTCCAGTGACTGCAATTGCTTGCTGACGGCGCTCTGGGTTAGAAAAAGCTCGTCGGCGGCACGCGAGCACGAAGCATGCCGCGCCACCGCGTCAAACACCCGGATAGCCGTCAAGGAGTGGGGCAAAAGCTGCATTGCTGTTCCCTCGGATATCGATATGTTGAACCTGCCGGTTGAAATATCCTGTTCAGTTCATCTTGCTGCAGCCTGCAGCGGCGTGATGGCTCGTGCCGCGCCTTGCTCCAGATGACAGGCTGAGAAATGCAGCGGCGCGATCTCGACCAATTCCGGCCGCTCGCTCTTGCAACGATCCATCGCGTGCGGGCAGCGCGGATGAAAATGGCAACCGGACGGCGGATTCAAGGGCGATGGAATTTCGCCGCGCACCGCTGCGAACACCTTTTTTCTGACGGTCATTTCGGGCGCCGACGCGAGCAAGGCTTGCGTATAGGGATGATTCGCCCGCGAGAAAATCTCGTCCGTCGCGGCCACTTCGACGACGCGGCCGAGGTACATGATGACGACCCGGTCGGAAAGATGGCGCACGACGCTCAGATCATGGCTGATGAACAGATAGGTCAGGTTCAGCATGTCGCGCAGCGAGACGAACAGGTTCAGCACCTGCGCCTGGATCGATACGTCGAGTGCGGCCACCGCCTCATCGCACACCAGGAATTCGGGATTCACCGCCAGTGCGCGCGCAATGCCCACGCGAGCGCGCTGGCCGCCGGAAAACTGGTGCGGAAAGCGGCGGATCATCAGCGGGTCCAGCCCCACCAGCTTCAGCTTCTCTTCTACATATTCCTTTTGCATGGCCCGCTCGACCAGGCCGTGGACGACCGGTGCCTCGCCAACGATATCCTGCACCCGCATGCGCGGATTCAGGGACGCATAAGGGTCCTGAAAGATCATCTGGATTGCCAGTCGCGTCGCGCGCTTTTGCGCGGCATCCATCTGGTCGATGTCCCGCCCCTTCCAGAAGCGCGTGCCCGAGCTCAATCCATGCAAGCCGACGACCATGCGGCCGAGCGTGGACTTGCCGCAACCGGATTCGCCCACCAGGCCGACGACTTCGCCTGCACGTATGTCGAGCGTCACGCTGTCGACCGCATGCACGACTTCCTCTTTCAATCCGGCGCCGAACAGGTTCGCCATCTTGGCGGCGACATCGAGCGGCTTGATGAATTTCTTGCCGACGGTCTTCACGCTCAGGATCGGCCGCGGCGCTTCCCCCGCAAGGTACTGGATACTCATTGCACTGCCTCGACTTCGGATAGGGGGTGAAAGCATCGGAGCGAATGCCGAAGCACGCTGCTCAGCGGCGGGTCTTGCGTGCACGCCGGCGACGCGTGCTCGCAGCGTTCGCGGAACGCACATCCCGCGCCGAGATTGAGCAGGGATGGCGTCACGCCGGGAATTTGCCTCAGCATTCGACCGCGCTGGTTCAAGGCCGGAATCGAACCGATCAGGCCTCGGGTGTAAGGATGCATGGCGCGGTCGAGCACGTCGGCGGTGTTTCCGCTTTCGACGATCTTGCCGGCATACATGACGCATAACGAATCCGCCAGCCCGGCGACCACGGAAAGGTCGTGCGTCACCCAGATCAGCGCGGTACCCGACTCGCGGCAGAGCGATTGCATTTCGCACAGAATCTGGCTCTGTATGGTCACATCGAGCGCCGTGGTCGGCTCGTCGCAGATGATCAGCTTCGGATTGTTCAGCAAGGCAATCGCGATGGCCACCCGTTGACGCATGCCGCCGGAGAACTGGTGCGGATAGGCCAGCAGCCGCTCATCTGGCGAGGGGATGCCGACGCGGGCCAGCGCGTCGCGCGCCAGCTCGCGTGCACGCTTCGCCCCGACCTTGCTGTGTGCGGCGATGGCTTCGATCATTTGCGTGTCGATGCGCAGCACCGGGTTCAAGGTCATCATCGGGTCCTGGAAGATCATCGCGATGTCCTTGCCGCGAATCGCGCGCATCTGCGACTGCGACAGTCCGCGCAATTCCTTGCCCATGAAACGGATGCTGCCGCCGACGATTTTTCCCGGCTCGGACACCAGTCCCATGATGGAATATCCGGTGATCGACTTGCCGGATCCGGATTCCCCGACCAGGCCGACCACTTCGCCCGCGCCCACCTGAAACGAGACGCCATCGACGGCCTTGACGACACCCGCCCGGGAAAAGAAGTGGGTGCGCAGGTTCTCGACTTTCAATACGGTTGTGCTCATGTCGACTGCTCCCTATTGAGTCTGCAGCCGGGGATTGAGGACATCCCGAAGCTGGTCCGCGACGACGTTGATGGCAACGATCGTGAAAAGCAGCGCAAGGCCCGGAAACAGGCTGATCCAGTATTTCCCGGACAGCAGGTACTGGAATCCGTTTGCAATGAGCAGTCCCAGCGACGGCTCCGTGACCGGCAGCCCCATGCCGAGGAATGACAGCGTGGATTCGAGCGAGATGGCATGTGCCACCTGGAGTGCGGCGATGACAATCAAGGGCGGCAGGCAGTTCGGTAGCAGATGCCGGAACACGACGCGCCGCGAAGAGAGCCCCAGCGCCATGGCCGCCTCGATATACTCTTTCCTTCGCTCCACCAGCGCCGCGCTGCGCGCGGTCCGCGCATAATAGGCCCACTGCACCGCGACCAGCGCGATGATGATTTTTCCGACGCCGGGGCCGCTCGTCGCCAGCAGGATGAGCGCCAGCAGAATCGGCGGAAACGACAACTGGATATCCACGATTCGCATGATCAGGGATTCGACCCGGCCGCCGGCATAGCCTGCGGCGAGACCGAGACCCAGACCGATACCGAGCGCAATCACGGTACTGCTCACACCCACCAAGACGGATGTGCGCAGCCCGTACATGATGGCCGACAGGATATCCCTCCCCTGCTCGTCCGTTCCCAATACGTAGCGCATCGCCCCGTCGGCGGACGGCGTTCCCGGTGTGAGGCGGGAGTCCATGATGTCAAGCTTCATCAAGTCATAGGGGTTTTGCGGCGCGATCAGCGGCGCGCACACGGCGACGATAATGATCAGGCCCAGCACGATCAATCCGATGGTCGCCGTGGTGCTGGCGAAGAAGTCCCTCCTGAATCGCTGGAACGGCGTTTCGGGGGCCAGAGTTGCTGGTTTCATGTTCATCCTTTTGCTTCCGTGAGCCGGACGCGTGGGTCAAGCAGCGAGTAGGCGATATCGACGGCCAGGTTGATCAGCACGAAAAACACGACGATCAACATCAGATAGGCCACAATGACCGGGCGGTCCAGCATCATGATCGAATCGATGATCAGTTTTCCCATGCCGGGCCATGCAAAGATCGATTCCGTCACGATGGCGAAAGCGATGATCGCACCGAACTGCAAACCCAGCACCGTGACGATCGGAACCATGATGTTCTTCAAGACATGCACGCCGATGATCCGGATCTCCGAAAGGCCTTTTGCCCGTGCAAACTTCACGTAGTCCTGCAATAGCGCCTCCTGCGTTCCCGCCCGCGTGAGGCGGATCACCATGGCGATATTGAAGAGCGCCAGATTGGTCGCCGGCATGATCAGATGCCGAATGCCTTCCCACGACAGGAAGCTTACGGGCAGCCCGAGCAGCAGCGTGGTCGGGCCGCGTCCACTGGAAGGCAGCCAGCCGAGCTGCACCGAGAAAACCATGATGAACATGAGCCCGACCCAGAACGTGGGAAGGGAAAAGCCGAGAATCGAGAACAACATGATGCCGCGCCCGACGAGTCGATTCGGCCGCAATCCGGCCCACAGGCCGAGCGGTATTCCGATGACGACCGAGATCAGAATCGCGGCGACGGCCAGTTCCAGCGTGGCCGGCATGCGCTCCAGAATGAGCGAGATCGCCGGCGACGCATAGACAAAGGAGTTCCCCAGGTCGCCGCGCAAGGCATTGGCGACGAATACGAGATACTGCATCCACACCGGCTTGTCCAGGCCCATCGCAGCGATCATGGCTTCGCGTTCGACCTGCGTAGCGTCCGGATGAATCAAAATTTCCACCGGGTTGCCGATGGCGTACACGCCGACGAACACCAGCAGCGAGACAACTGCCAGCACGACGATGCTTTGCAATAAGCGGCGAATGATAAATACAAGCATGGCAATCCGATCAATTCAGCGTTCGCCCGGCC
Source organism: Herbaspirillum sp. ST 5-3 (assembly GCF_004804275.1). Lineage (GTDB taxonomy): Bacteria > Pseudomonadota > Gammaproteobacteria > Burkholderiales > Burkholderiaceae_D > Noviherbaspirillum. Next base: position 179,258 of record NZ_STGI01000002.1, on the reverse strand, counting down.
ACTGCCGGACGAACGGCAGGCAAAGTTAATGCAGCGGATGGAAATCCTGCGCAAAGCTCGTTTCATCCGTGCGCGGAGTGAAGCCAATACCCTTGCGCGTGGCCCATGTCGTGACCTGATGATGAATCGGAATCACACCGACATCGTCGGTCAGGACCGCAGTCGCTTCCTGCAACAGCTTCAGGCGCTCACCGTCGTCCATGGTGTACAGCGCCTTTTCCAGAACTGCGTCTACCTTGGGATTGCAATACGGCCCCCGGTTGGAGCTTCCCATGCCTTTTTCGCTGTTGTAGCAGGCCGCAATCGCACGCAGAGAAGACGACGACTCTCCGGTGGCCGCTCCCCATCCGAACAGACCTGCCGAGTAGCTATTCTTCTTGGGTGAAGACTGCGCCACGAATACCGCGACCGGCTGCGATTCGACACGAGTATTGACGCCGATCTTCGCCCACATCTGTGCGATGGTCTGCGCAATCTTTTCGTCATTGACGTAGCGGTTGTTCGGCGTGTGCAAAGTCAGGTCGAAGCCATTCGGATAACCCGCCTCCGCCAGCAGCTTCTTGGCGCCTTGCGGGTCGTACCTGGTTTCCTTGATCGCAGGGTTGTATCCAAAGAACCGAATCGGCACAAGATTGCTTGCCGGGACCGCCATGCCTTGCATGACTCGGTCTCGTATCGCTTCGCGGTTGATGCCCATGCTGAGCGCAGCCCGCACCCGGCGATCCTTCAAGGGATTGTGCTCCAGGATCTTGCCGTTGGCATCGGTGACGTACGGTGACTTGTCGCGCGCGGAGTCCATGAAGACGTAAATCAGCCGATGCGATACCTTTGAATAGAGTTGCAGATTGCTGTTCTCGCGCACCTTCGGCAAGTCCGCGGTCGGCACGGCCTCGATCGCCTGGACATCCCCGGCCAACAGCGCGGCGAGACGGGTCGCGTTATTCGAAATGAAGCGGAGCGAGACCTTATCCCACGCAGGCTTGGGCCCCCAGTAGTGATCGTTTCGCTCCATCTCGACGCGATCGTTGCGCAGATAACGGACGAACTTGAACGGCCCGGTCCCGATCATTCCCTTGCCGTTTGCAAAGTCCTCGGACTTGAGCCCTTCCGTGGCTTTCTTCGACACAATGACCACAGCCGCCAGATCGCGCGGAAGCAAAGGATACGGCTCGTGCGTCGTCAGCCGGATCGTGTACGGATCGACGATTTTCTTGGACGCGATCGATCGCGTGAATATGTCATATTTTCCCGGGCTGTTCACCATGGTCGCCGGCCGATCCAGCGACCAGGCTACATCCTGCGCGGTGAGTTCGGAACCGTCGTGGAACTTCACCCCCTTGCGCAACTTGAACTCCCAGGTTACGTCATTGATCGGTTTCCAGGATTCGGCCAGTCCTGGGACGGGCGTACTATCCTCGTTCATTTTGACGAGCGCTTCGAACATGTGTGCCGACACCACATAGTTGGGCGTATTGGCATGAAAATGCGGGTCCATCGAAGTTGGCGGCGAACTGATCGCCAGTGAAAAATCTTCGGCATGCGCGGCCATGCAGATTGCAGCAAGACCAGCCGCAGCGGCGAAACGCTTGAAGTGGTGCGCGACACGAGTGAGTTTCATTGTTTCTCCCATCCATGATGTACATCATCGGAGCCTATGCGTTGCCATAGGTGCTTGCAGGTTCAAACGAACCTTTTGCACAAGGGGACGAGAGGGCAGCAACTGCTGCAGGCTTGCATTCGTCTCGTGGACGATCTGACGCTGATCCTTGAGTTCGTTTCCTCACTCGTGCGCGCCACTTCGTTGGATCAACACCGGTAATTGCGCAGAACAAGCCGGCAACAGCAAGCAGTCCGGTTTCGAACCCGGAACGCCGCAATCCAACACGTCTCCTTGTTTTTTTGTGATTCAGTGAGACGGATTCTAATCCCGGGAAATTTTTTTCATGAATGCCTATTCCGCCATCATTGGTGCCGGAACCGCCGCAAAATTGCTGCAACTGCACATGGTGAACGCGTCCACGCTCCGCCGGCGCGGCACTGCATGCCGGCTGCGCCAAGGACACTGGAAGAGACGTTTTGGAACGGGGATGGGAGCGCAAAAGCTGCGCTTCGCCAGAGACAGGAGGGAAGAATTCTGATGGGGTTTTGGATTGAATTGCTTGCAGGGTAAAGAGCACGGTTTGTTTTTGCTCTTCATCCTGCAGGCACGATGCGGCAGAGACGCCGCAACTGCAAGCTACGAGCGCAGCATCCTCAATGCCGACGTTACACCGGCAATCGACTCAGTGCGGAACAGCGTCCCAACGCTGGAATACAATTGCGCCGCCCGGGCTTCCTCCAGCCGCGTAGCCGCGCAGTCGAGGAACTTGATACGCCGCTCTTCCGCGGTGAGCGGATTGTCGGTACAGCCCTTCGGGCATTCGGCGATCTGTTTCAATACCTCGCCGTTCTTCATGCGGATCTCGACGCAGCAATCTCCGCCAAACGGCAGCTTGCGCGTCTCGGCAGTAGGATCGCGCACGACGGTATGCACCAGCGGCATGAGCCGGGCCACCATGGGTTCGGGCCGCGATACGGCTTCCGGTGTGAAATGGGACAAGCGCGGAATGCCATACACCAGCGAAATGGCTGCGCAATACGGCATGCTGAAGCGAGCCTCTTTTTCATCGAGCGGCACCTTGTACCGCACATTTTCCGTCATTACTTTTTGCATGTGAACATCGATCCGCTCGATGTCCTGCAAGGCAATTCGGTGCTTGTCGCGCAGCTCAAGCAGCGCGCCGATGCCAAGATGCGCCGACCCGCAACACGGATAGAGCTTGGCAACCGGCGGATATTCGTCAATGGCAAGCGGCGCGTCCGGAAACATCACCGGCTCGAATATATCGTCGCTACGACAACCCGCGTACAAATCCTGAAAAGACCATTTTCCCTGCAACACTTCCCGGTTCCCCTCGAACCCCTGCCGCGCCAGTTGCGCGGCCCAAACGCCTCCTTCTGCCGAGAATCCGCATTGCATCGGTTTGGCTTCCGATCCGAACTGAAGCTTGCTGCCGCTGGCCTTGCTGAAGGCGAGGCTCATCGCATGTCCGACCTGGTCGCTGTCGAGTTTCATCAATGCGGCGCAAGCCGCAGCCGCGCCGATGAGCCCGATGGTCGAGATCGTGTGCCACCCCGATTCATGATGTCTCGGATTGACGAGTCTGCCGATCTGCGCGTTGACCTCCATCCCGACGATGAACGCCCGCACGATGTCGGCGCCCGACGCATGGATTTCGTCGGCCAGTGCGAACAGGGCGGGGACCAGAATGGCGCTGGAGTGGATAACCGCTGGCAGGACGTTGTCGTCAAAGTCCAGCGCGTGGGCGGCGCAGCCGTTGACCGCGGCTGCATCGCGTGCCGAGACCGGGAACGCGTGGCGAACCGAGTTTGATCTTCTGGACGGGCCGGAGGGTTCGTCGGGTATCGTATGCCCGAGCTTGACGACGGCGGGATCATCGACGGCAGCAAGAATGCAGGCGACGGTGTCGGCAATGGCGAGTTCGGCGGTCAGGATGGCAGAGGACGGAAAGCGTGCATGCAAGGCCTGGTCGGCGCAAAAGTTCGCAAGTCGCCGAGTCAGCCGGATGCGTTGTGGGTCGCTTGTCATGATGTCTCCTTGTTGACTGTTCGTTCGCCGACAGATCTGGAAAGGCATTATCGCCAGCGTGGCAAGGCTTGCAAAATGAATATAGGTACCGCCGCCCATTCCGATCCGGAATAGCCCGGTCGCGGTATATCGATTCGCTTTCGATACGGCCCGCCGCAGGCAGACGCAAGTGCTTGCCAAGCCGGTGTCACACTGCCAATATTAGCAACATGAAATCACTCGATTCTTCGGCGGGCCGTCTTCACGTCAAGCTGCTCTGGCTTCCCGATGCGATGCACGGGACATTGCTGAACGCGCGTGATGTCCTGAAGACGGCATCGATGATTTACCGGCTGCAGCATCCGAAGCAACCGAGTCCGGTCTCCTGGCAGATTGTTTCTCCCGATGGCAATCCCGTGAAGCTGCCAGGCGTGCCCTGCGAAGAACCGCGCGACGAGACCGACCAGCCAAGGCCTGAACAGACCTTGATGCTGGTTCCCGCTATTCACTGCCACAACAATCCGCACCTCGGAGAAATCACCGACGCCAATCCCCAGGCCCTGGAAATGCTCCATCAACATGCGACCGCCGGCGGTTGGGTCGCGACGGTATTCACCGGGCTCGCCTTCGCCGCCAGACTTGGGCTCTTGAGCGGCGAGCGGATATGTGCGCCCTGGGCGTTTCAAAGCTGGTTTGCACGGACCTATCCGGGCCTCGACTTCTCCGGTACCGACCGTGTGGCAATGCATCGCAAGGTCTTCGTCAGCGTGGCCATCGATGCACAGACGGACATGATGCTCGCCATCCTTGATCACCTGCTCGATACCGATCTCGCGCAAGCATGCGCCAATCTCCTCTGCTATCAGCATGAGCGCCAAGCCTCCATCCGGGACATCTCGCGAAAGAACTGGTCGCAGAAAACTTCCGACAGCCCGGTGTATCGGGCGACGCAATGGCTCAGTACGCATATCGACGAACCCTATCGCCTTGCCGCGCTGGCGGAAGCGGCGGCGACGAGCGAGCGAACCTTGTTGCGTCACTTTCAGGAAGTGACGGGCATGAGCCCGCTCGACTACCTGCACAAGCTTCGGGTCGAACGAGCAAAAATGCTGCTTGAAGTCACCTTGCAGACGGTGCACACCATCGCCCTCGCCTGCGGTTATTCCGATGCAGCCTCCTTCCGACGACTGTTCCGTGCCGAGACCGGGATGACCCCGCATGCCTACCGGGCGCGATTCGCGCTTCGCTCGCGCCGTGTGCACTGGAAGGTCGAAGACGTTGACTGAATTCAGGCGCGGCCTGCATCATTCCGGGGAGAACTCGCGCGGCACGAGGCCCTGCCAGCATCTTGCCCAGTAGCGCCCGGGAATCAGGCATGCCGAAGCGCTGGCCTGCATCATGTCAGCGTTGGAGAGATGCGTCGAATAGCAGGTCGACTCGGGGCGGGCAAACAATCGCTCGGGCAATTCGGCGATAAATCGGGTCAGCCCTGCCATCAGCAAGGGAATGTCGGGCGAATATGCGCCCACCATGTCACCAATCACGTCGGAAAGCGAAAACCACGTCTTCCGGAACAGCACAAAATCCTCCCGAAACCCGGTCGCAGTCTCCAGCGCAAGCTCGTCAAGGAAATCCAGTACCCAGTCGAATCCCGGAAAGCGCCCTTGAAATGCTACCCGGTCGAGTGCCCGCTCAACCGCGCGCTCAAGTATCGGATCATCCGCCGCGATCGTCCCGAGTGCCGCCACCGCCTTGCAAATGCGCTCGCCGTCCAGCGTCAAGCCTCCGAGGATGATGGACACAAGCAAGCCCCGGTCAGCCTTCGAGAGACGCAGCGTCAGGCTCCAGTCCAAGACCGCCAGCCGGCCGTCGTCCGTCGCGAACAGGTTTCCCGCATGGAGATCGGCGTGAAACATGGCTGACTGCGCGACACTCCAGAACGGCTGCCCCACCAAGGAGGAAACAAGGGTCGACGCCAGGTCCGCGCGGCGCAGCCTGGATAGCCGTGCGTCGGTCACTTTTACACCGAAAATCCGTTCCATCGCGGTCACTCGCGGCGTGCACCACGGCAGCAGGCGTGGTACAAGGATGCGCGGATCGTGCGCGTAGAATGCTCTCGCCGCTCGCATGTTGTGCTGCTCAACCCGTAGGTGGATTTCATTGGTCAGCAGTTCGCGCACGCTGTCGAGCGTATGCCGATAATCCAGGGCGGGCAGGCCCAAATTCCGGCCACGCTCTTCCAGAAACGTTCCCAATGCACCCCACACGGCGATCTCATCGTCGAACTTCTCCTCGATCCCCGGCTTGAGCACCTTGAAAACGCCGTCACGCACTTGCCCGTTTTCCCTGTAGGTGAATGGCACAATCACCGCGACGCTCCCCTCGGCCAGGGCATCTTGCGCAACGTCCACCGGCGGATCATCGGACAGTTCATCGTGAAGCCGGGTCAGCACCGACTCCATTGGCGTGGTGGGCGGCATCGACTCCAGCTTTTGCAACTGGTGCCGTATTTCCTCGGGAAGCTGTCGGTTGCGCGCCAGCACCTGTCCCAGCTTATGCAGCGTGGGGCACTGCACAAGCAGGGTCGCCAGACGAATCGGTGCATCGGCGCGCGCAGGGAGCGCCAACTGGTGCGCCAATATTTCTTCCTGTCGATGGGCCGGCAAATGCCCGAGAAAGAACGTCATGCCATCGGCAAGCAGCGGTCGCCATGGCGCGAGCGACGAAGGGAGCAATTGGTGCAAGCTGATCGATTCGAGCAATTCGTCGTGCAGCATGATGGCTCCTTCAGCCTGGCTCAGGGAGTTCCCGCGGGTACTGTAACCGTTCACTCCCAATTCTAGTCTGGTCAGCGGTCGCACTTGATGTGCCCGGCCAGCATCCGGGCATCTGTCAGCAGGTAGCCGAATGTATCGTAGTGTGTTCGAGGTAAACAGTTGTAATTGTTGCAGAGAGACGACGGCCATCCGAGTAAAGTGGCTCCGTCAGTTCCCTCCCTACTGATGAAAGTCTTGCCCGCAGCCGCATGGTTCGCGGGCTTTTTTATGTCCATCGATGCGTCCTGTCGAACCGCCACCTGTATCTGCAGCAGCTGCTGTATCAGCCTAGGAGCGTTCCAGAAAATCGTCTTGCGATATCCATCGATGGCAGCAGTTCAAACAAGCATAGTCAGGGGCCGCCCCGCCAACTGGCTTGATCATGCAGCCGGCCAAGATCAATTCGCCACGCTGATAAGCCGCCCAGGTTTCTTCATCCGGATCGCCCCATACCAGAGGCACGCCCGCCTTCTGACCACAAGAAGGGCAGCATACTTTTTTGCTTGGCTCATTTCGGGATCTTGATGAACGCACTAATCTCTGCCTTTCCAGTAGAACATGTGGTTGCAATGATCGAGAGAATCGATGAACTCACCAGGGAGCGTTGATCTGGACTCTCGCTTCCTGAATCCGCGATCGCATGAAACCAACACAGTTTCTGAAATAGGTGCCCGCCCTTTGTTTGCCAAGGACAGTGAATAACAACCCAATCGCGAGCAAGAAAATAAGCCAGTGGTAGCCGGTGCTTCCGTTCCAATGCAAAAGGTTACGAACATATTCCAGGTGCAATCCATTACCTTCAACTGTCAAATACAGCCCTCCGACGAGCGAGTACAAGGCATAAGCCCAATTCCAGAAAACCGCGATCGATGCTGTCGGAATGGACAGATATTGATTGGCGATGGCCGATGAAAAAGTCACCAGCGATATCAGGTAAAGATGAAGGCTTTCAAGCGGTGACTTTTGACGAGCCCATATCCCAAGCAATGCCAATGCACTAATGAACAAGTCTATTTTGGGAAAAGCATTAAAAACAACGCTGGGTGCAAAAATTGCCCAGAACGGGGCATTGTCAAACGATTTGTACAAAAACACATTACTGATGATCCCCTGCAATCCTTGGGGGAGATAAAACACGAAGCCCGACATGAATACCAGGTAAGGCACTAGCAAGACAAATAGGCGTCTCGACCAAATCCGCTCCCTGAACGCCATCCATAGGGGGAATACAAATAGTAAGTGTTTGACGGACAGAGATAATCCAATACCAATCAAACAGGAAAGCCGCACACCAACGCCTTTTTCTTCATGATAGTCTGCCACCGCTATCAAGGCCAACAAGACGGCTAGGTTATCGAACTGGCTGTGGTAACCTGTGATCAATACCGATATCGGATTAAGGAAAAACAGGGCAGCAACGGCATTCGAATAACGCCTGAGCAGGAAAAAATAAATACACAAATCAACTACCGTCAAAAATTCAGCGACTTTGATCCGCAATGATGTCAATGCATCGACGCCCGGCCAAGGGATAACGTCTAGGTAATGAAGAATATGAAACCAGATCGGCCCATAGTTATACCGACGCGTTTCGGCGTACACATTGCCGCCCGCAGCAACAATATCCGCAACAATTCTGTACGAATCGACATCGAAGTTGTGTCCCCGCAAAGCGGCCCATAACCTGAGGACTATGCCAAGTGTAATAACCACACAAACAATTGCGAGCGAGTTACCTCTGTGCTCGCGGAATTGAATTGCCATGTCATTTCCTCGTTTCAAAAGAAGACCACACTTTTCGCGCGATATCGACGCCACCACGAATGGCGTAGTTTGTCCCTCGGTCTTCAGGGTAGATTTGTGCCATCGAACAGATGTAAAAACCGGCTTCATGGCCTTTTTCATCTGGAATGAGGCCGCTGTAATGTCTTTCGACAACTGGCTGCGACCATCGAGCGCGCCATAAGTGATATTTTTGGATCCAGCTACGCTCCACCGACGGAAACATTTTTTTTAGAAATGGAAGCGCGTATTCAAGGAATTCGTCAGAACTCATGGAATACAGATGATCCGTGTGTGGCAGATATTTTGAGAGGTAGACGATATGTCGCCCGCCATAGGTCTCCGGGCGTTCAAAATTGGTATGTTCAATGACGCCGACAAACGGAAAGCTCGGGTCGTTCACATTCAACCAATAGGTCTTGGATAGCGGCCGGTCGAGTTCAAGAATCAGGCAAACATTTCCAATGTATCGAATACGTTCAAGACGTTCGATATAGTCGCTGCTGGCCCAGCCTCCGATCATGCCGGCCACAAGCGGCAATGCGGTCGTAGCGATGACGCGTTCAGATGAAACATCTCCTTTGCTTGTCGTGATCGTCCATTTCCCATCCGACAATCCGATATTTAGCACGGGTGCAGAGACTTCAATACGGCCACCCAATTCCCGTATTTTGCCCGCGATTGCCTCAGCCAATGCGACGAAGCCCCCCTTGAAATAGGCAAGACGCTCTTCGCCGCCTTTGCCACGACTGCCACCCCGTAGTTTGAGCTTGTTCCAGAACCAGACCGCCGAAACTTCCTCGGCATACGGGCCGAATTTCCCTTTCAACAACGGCTGCCACACCACCCTGTACACCTCTTCACCGCCAAGTTCACGCAGCCACTCATGCGCGGTCTTGCTTTCGAGAGACTTCCAATCCGTGACTCGACGTGCGCGCAACGCCAGCAAACCTAAACGAATTCGATCGCAAAAACTGAGTGGCGTGAAATTCAGGAGATCCCACGGGGTGGAAAGCCGAAAGATATTGTTCGCGTAATAGACGCCGGTATTGGTCGGACTGATTTCAACACGATCGTTCAGTCCGAGCTCATCTATCAAACCCATGACTTCAAGGTCATTTGTAAACCAGTGATGGTAGAAGCGATCGAGCTTTTCCCCTCCCACCTCGAAAGCGGCAGCCAGTCCGCCTAGTTCCGGCTCAGCCTCAAGAACCGTGACCTGGATACCCTTTTTGACCAATTCATAGGCTGCGGCCAAACCAGTAAAGCCGCCACCGACTATCGTCACCTGGGTCTTGTGAGACAAACTCATCCTCATGCTTCCTTCGATTTGTCACCTGGTCTTATCGGGTGCTGCAACAAGTACAGCCCGCCGACGACTGTTGGCGGAATCCAAAGCAGGGCATGCACAAGAAGTGCATACCCTGTTGCAGCCGCCACTGAGTTGCCGAGCGCTGTCATGGCGCTCACGGTGAAAAAATCAAATGTCCCGACATACCCGGGGGTGCTTGGAATAACAGTAGCCAGCGTGCCGACCGGAAGAGCGAGCCAAGCAGCAATGGGGGAAAGAACAGCTGGCAATGCCAGTGCGGCAAACCAGAACACGCCGCCTTCGGCAATCCATGCCAGCAACGACCATAAAACCAGCTTTGCCATGGTCGCCCCCCCGGCCATGTACTGCAGCGCCGCAAAAGCTTTGTTGACCTGGTCGAAGATTTTGTGCCCGGCATTGGGCGCGATCCGGACCATCACTTTCGCCATCGCCATAGCCGGCGACACAAAAAATGTTGGAAACAGCAGGACGAACAAGATAACTGCCGCGCCTGCCAGCAGTGCGACTCCACCGACACCGATGAATCGCGAGGAGTCCATGCCAAAACAGGTAACCACCGCCCCCAATAGTGTGGCAACCATGAGCAAATCGAGAAGACGTTCAACGAACAAGGTCGTGACCGAAGTGGCGGCACTGATATTCAGTCGCTGGTTAAAACCAAAGGCGCGCAACAGATCGCCCGCTCTGAAAGGCAATATGTTGTTCGCTGCGACACTCGCCATTAACGGGCCGGCACAATCGCTCCAGCGCAAGCGTGGATTATCCTGTTCCAGCATCAGTCTCCAGCGCGCAATTCGGCATGAGTAGCCAACAAAAAATGCCCCTAGTGCCGCCATTACCAGAAACAGATTTGCGTTTTTGAAGGCCTTCTTGACTTCTTCCAGACTGATCTGGCGGAAGACCAGCCAAACGAACAATCCCGCAAGCAACATCCCGAGTGCCAGGCGTATCGTTTTCTTCACAGTCATCGGTTGACCATGACAGGACTGCGGGACATGGCTGGCCCGCTCTTTTCAAAACCCAGATACTCCTGCACAACGTAAAGCGGACGATTCTTAATTTCGTTGTAGATGCGGCCGACATATTCACCAAGAATGCCGACACTGATCAGCTGCACACCGCCCATGAACAGGACAGCGATCATGATGGCGGTCCAGCCCTCCACCCAAATGCTGGTGAATAAGCGCAGAAACAGCACATAGAAGATGCCAAGAAGCGCAAGAGAGGCGGAAAACATCCCCATCGCAACCGATATCTGGAGCGGCTTTGTCGAAAATGACAGGATGCCGTCCGTGGCGAAGCGCAGCATTTTTCTTAATGGGTATTTGCTCTCTCCGGCAAAGCGCTCTCCTCTCTTGTAGGGCAAAGCAATCTGCTTGAATCCAACCCAGCTCACCATCCCCCGTATGAAACGATCCCTTTCCGGCATCGCCCGGAGCGTATCAACGACATCGCGACTCATCAGGCGGAAGTCTCCGGTGTCCAGTGGGATGGGAATGTCGGACAGGCGATTGAGCACCCGATAGAAGCCGCGGGCGGTCGCCCGCTTGAAGGCCGATTCCCCCAGTCGTTCCGTGCGGGTGCCGTAGACCACATCAAAGCCCTCTCGCCATTTGGCTACCATCTCGTGAATAACCTCGGGCGGATCTTGCAGATCAGCATCAATGAGGACGACCGCATCTCCCTTGGCGGCGTCGATACCTGCAGTTACGGCGATCTGATGGCCAAAATTTCGCGCAAAACCAATTATCTTGATGCGCGGATCTTCCAACGCGAAGCCCTTCAATAGTTGGCGTGTGCGATCACGACTGCCGTCATCGACAAAAATCAGTTCGACATCGAGGTCCTGCAATTCAGCGCAGAACAGCCTCAGCCGCTTCGTCGTTTCTCCGATTACCTCCTCCTCGTTAAAGCAAGGAACGACTACCGAAAGCAACTGCGTCCTGGTGCTGAATTCCATACTTGTCTTCATTGACCGCCTCAGGATTGTCTTTTTACATGCGTCATGTATCCGATTACATAACGCAAACATCAAACTCCGCTTTCCATCCAGGCCCCTTTTCCAGGGCGGCTGCGGGCGGCCGAACACGCAGCCTGTCCGCGTGCTCATCGAGAACCATGTTGAGCGTGAACATATTTGCGGGAGCGTTTTCAAGCGCCGCAATCGTTGCGCGGCCACCCGACGAGCGATCTGTATCGGATCTCGAGCTTACATGGACTGCGCATTGCCTCCAGGCATCTTATGTGCACGTACGCTTGCGGTATAACGAGTCTTTGCATCTTTGTAACGTCCTGATTTGGGACCGTGAAAATATGCCGCTAAGCGTGCCTTCAAAATTTCCGAATGTCAATGGAAGCAAGAAAGGGGAATCGCCTTCCACAGGAATCCTGGGCACTACACACTACGCCGCCCCGCTTGAAATACTGCCTCTCGCAGCTTGGCGGTGGGAGCCGATCGTTGCCGTCGTGCCGGCGCCACTGGTGCTTATATACCGCGAACGCTGAACGCCAAAAAGCTATCGCGCAAGAGATCCGAAGCATACGTCATCACCACGTCATTTTTCGTTCGCGTCCATATCGTTATCTCAATCCCCCGGAAGATCAAGTCGACCCGATGCCGAAAGGCAAGCGGGTTTTTTGTGCATATCGCCACAGTCCGGTTGAAGCAACGCCACACGATTTGTCATCACGCGGTAATTTCCTCTGCGCAGAATCCTGCCTGTCTATTTAGTTGCCATTAACTTGTAGGCGTCAAAGAAACCGTATCTACCTGGGAAACTCAACAATGAAAAAATCGCTTCTCGCCATTGCTGTATTTGGTGTATTCGCAGGCGCCGCTTCGGCGCAGACAAACGTGACGATTTATGGCGTCGCCGATGCAGGCATTCGCTATCGCGACAACGGTGCATCGACGAACAGCAAGACCTGGGGCCTCGACAGTGGCCTGCAGTCCGGCAGCCGCATCGGCTTCAAAGGCAGCGAAGACCTCGGCGGCGGCCTGTCCGCCCTCTTCACCTTGGAAACCGGATTCAATATTGACGATGGCTCGCTGGGCCAAGGCATTGCCGCCAGCGCGAGCACGCCGGCACTGACTCGGCTGTTTGGTCGCCAGGCGTTCGTCGGCCTGTCCGGCGGTTTTGGCGCCATCAAGCTCGGCCGCCAGTACGCCCCCATTCGCGTCGCCCTCGAAAGCATCGATCCCTTTGGCCTCGGGGGTGCGGGCAATGCTGCCAACGTATTCAATGTGCATGGCGAACGCACTGACAATACGCTGAACTATACGACTGCGAATATCGGCGGCTTCTCCGGCCAGCTTGCGTACAGCTTCGGCGAGATCGCAGGTGACAATTCGGCCGGCCGTCAAATCGGTGTGTCGGGCGGCTACGCCAACGGCCCGCTCAACATCGTCGTCGCTTATCACAAGCAAAACCTGCTTGGCGGCGGTACCGCGACCGCGTTTCCGGCAACCCCGGCTGGCGACGCGAAAACCACCATGCTGGGCGGCACCTATGATTTCGGCGTCGCGAAACTGCATGCCGCGTATTCCCGTTCCAAGGGCGAAAGCGCCGCAGGCGTAACCAATCTTGATCGTGATGACGCAATGATCGGCGTTAGCGCACCGGTTGGCGCAGGCACGATCCTGGCGTCGTACATCCTGCGTCGCGACGATATCGCCGGCACCGGCGGTACCAGCCGCGACGCCAATCAGATCGCACTGGGCTACCTCCACAACCTGTCCAAGCGCACGAACCTGTACGCCATGTATGCACGCACCACGAATGACGCGGGCGCCACATTGAACGGTGCAGCGTCCGCAGGCGCTGATCCCTCAACCTTCATGGTCGGTGTCCGCCACCGCTTCTAAGTTGCCGCGGGCATGCGCCCGCTGCGAGGACAAAAGGCGCGCTGTTCAAAACGGCGCGCCTTTTTTCATGCAAGTCGCCGCACACCTTTTTATAAGAATGCCATTCGCAATGGCGCTATCGGAACGTTGAGACGGATGCCAGTATCCGAGGCACCGGCTGATACGGAATCGAAGTTTGAACGCCAGACACCTGCTTCGTCCAGATCAAAGATCCATCCTCATGTGACCCGATGCTCCCGACGCGGAACATCAGAACATGTCGTCATTGCATGTGAGAGATGCATTCATTCAAGAACGCGGGCTGGCGGCGGTGGGGTGGTCGGTACACCACCCCGCTTCTGTGCGGACCTGGTGGCGTACCTGCCTGCCGTCATGCATATCGTTTGCATGTACAGCAGTTGGAAGAGATCATACATGCGCATTGTTACCGCGACGTGACCTTGCGCAGGACGCAGAAGATCATCTTCATCGGACGTTCAAGAACCGGACGGTTTCTCGTCGCATGGGAAATGGAAAACGTCTTCCTGCGACCGGGACCGCAGGAAGACGCTTGCATCAAGGAGGTACTGGATTACCAGATCGCTTTGCCAGCCTGGTCTTTGAGCTGCGATTTCCACGCATCTTCCACCAGCTTGACCACGGCCGTCGGCATCGCAACATAGTCGAGCTCCGCAGCCATTGCGCCACCATTCTTGTATGCCCAATCGAAGAACTTGAGCGCTTCTTTCGCCTTCGTCGCATCCGCTTGCGCCTTGTGCATCAGAATGAAGGATGCGCCAGTAATCGGCCAGCTGGCCTTGCCAGGCTGATTCGTCAACACAACCGCGAAGCCCGGCGTCTTCGTCCACTCAGCGCCGGCAGCGGCGGCCTTGAATGTCGCGTCGTCCGGTTGCACAAACTGGCCATCCAGATTCTGCAATTGCGTATGCTGCATATTGTTTTTCTTTGCGTACGCGTATTCAACATAGCCGATCGATGCCTTGATCCGTTGAACGTTCGCCGCCACGCCTTCGTTGCCTTTCCCGCCTACGCCAACCGGCCATTTCACTGCGGTGCCCGAGCCGACAGTGCTCTTGAAGTCAATGCTTGATTTGCTCAGGAAGTCAGTCCACAGAAAGGATGTGCCAGAACCATCGGCGCGATGGACCACCGCGATGTCATCGGTCGGCAGCTTTACGCCAGGATTAAGCGCGACGATATCGGGGTGAACCCACTTGGTGATCTTGCCCAGGTAAATATCTGCAATGACACGCCCCGTCAATTTTAGCTGTCCCGGTTTGACACCTTCCAGGTTCACTACCGGGACAACCCCGCCCATGATCGCGGGGAACTGCATCAAGCCGTCTTTCTCAAGATCCTCGGCGTGCAAGGGCATGTCTGATGCACCGAAATCCACCGTCTTTGCCTTGATCTGCTTGATGCCGCCACCCGAGCCGATCGACTGGTAGTTCAGTCCAGTGCCGCTTGCGCTTTTATAGGTAGCAGCCCATTTTGCATAGATCGGATAAGGAAAGGTGGCACCCGCGCCGGTAATGTCGGCGGCGACAGCATTCGACAATGTCAGCGCCACTCCGAAAGCGGCAAGGGTGGATTTGAAAAGCACATTCATTCGCAGAACTCCTTAAAAAAATATACGAGTGGAAAGATCTCCACTCTAGCGAGTGAATATGACAAGCTGGTGACGCGGTAGAAACAAGATCCGATTGAATGCGGCATCGATATTCCGCAATCCGCAGCAACGCGAATTCGTTGCGCGGCGTGATAGAAAGTTCGACGGCGCGAGGTCAAGCTCCGCGTTATCAGGAACGCCTTGGTCACGCACCTCGCCCTCCACTGCCACCATGCAGGCGCCACGCGCTGACCAGGCGATGATGTCACTCTCCCGTCACAGTGGCTGACTATCATTTTTACGCGAGCCGCATCCGGACAATCTGGTGCGCTCGTTTCTGATGCTTGAAATGCACGCTGAATGCTGCTTGCCGCATAACGAGCGGGCAGCTCGCATGCCTTCACCGACAAACAAACAAAGGAAAAAAACGATGAGCGAGTCTCTCGATCTTTCACGTCGCCGCATTCTCAAAGCATTGTCCGGTGCTCCGCTCTTGCCGCTTGCGGCTGGCAGTGGGACTTCCTTTCTCCTGGCTGCCTGTGGCGGTAGCTCGGCAGCCATCGCATCGACAAATCTTGCTTCTGTGACGTTCAGCGCGGCGACGTTCAACGCCATGCCAGCGCCAACATTGGCAAATGCCGCCGCAATGGCAACAACCACCGTTGCCTCAAGCTTGACGGCAAGCTACAGCGACGGCACGAAGCAAAATTATGCGCTGGCGTATGAGGCGTTTTTCATCACTGGCGGGCAAGTGCCGAACGGGGCGGGCGGAACAACACTGAGTGGCGGCTACTATGACATCAACAATCAGCCGATCGCGGACAAATCGGCCGCTGGCAATCCGCAGTTCTATTCGGACTGCCCTGACGGATCGTCCCTGCTGACCCTTTCCAATCCCACAGTCGCAGGCGTCAGCGGCAACACGGTGTTTGCCGTCGTGCAGTTCGAATACACCAGCCGCGACGCAGCCGGCAACTCGATGTACGGCCGACTGCCATCGCCGATCGCCGTGCTGACACTGGATCAGAACAAGGCGACCGGCAGACTCAGTCTGGTGAAGTACTCAAACGTTGACACCAGCGCGGTCCATGGCCTGTGGATCACCTGTGGCGCAAGCCGCTCCCCGTGGAATACCCATCTCTCCAGCGAAGAGTATGAACCGGATGCGACTGCGATCGCGACGAACGCGCAATTCCAGGCATTCAGCCAAAATCTGTACGGCGACCCGACCAGGGCAAACCCGTATCACTACGGGCATCTGCCGGAGGTGACCGTCAATCCCGACGGCACCGGCAGCATCAGGAAACACTATTGCCTGGGGCGAATCTCGCACGAGCTGGTGCAGGTCATGCCTGATGAACGCACCGTGCTGATGGGCGACGACGCCACCAACGGCGGCCTGTTCATGTTCATCGCAGACGCTGCCCGTGATCTGAGCAGCGGCACCTTGTATGTCGCGAAGTGGAATCAAAAGACTGCCGAAAACGGCGGCTCGGCCGATCTCGGCTGGATCAGATTGGGCAAGGCGACCAGCGCCGAAATCAAGACATTGGCCGATACCCTGAGCGCTGCCGACATCGTTGACGTCAAGACCGCGGATCCTTCGGATGCGAGCTACACGAGGATTGCGTTCAGCGGCAAGAGCAACTGGGTCAAATTCATGCCGGGCAAGGAAAAAGCCGCCGCCTTCCTCGAAACCCATCGCTATGCCGCATTCAAGGGCGGCAGCCTGGGTTTCACCAAGATGGAAGGCACCACCGTCAATGCACGAGACAAGATCGCCTATCTGGCGATGAGCTACATACAGGCGGCAATGAAAAACGGCTCGGGCGGCATCTCGGTGCAAGGCCCGAACGCCGGCGCCATCTATGCGCTGAACTTGAAGGGCGGGCAGACCGACGATACCGGCGCGGCGATCGACAGCCAATGGGTGCCGGTGGACATGGCTGCGATCCTGCTTGGCGAAGATCTCGCAGGGCCTGATGCGATCGGCAATCTTGCCAATCCGGACAAGATCGCCAATCCGGACAACATCAAGTTTTCAGAGAAGCTGCGCACACTCTTCATCGGCGAAGACAGCGGACTGCATGTCAACAACTTCCTGTGGGCCTACAACGTGGACACGAAGCTTCTTTCGCGCGTGATGTCGTGCCCGGCCGGCGCCGAATCGACAGGCCTGCACGCAGTGGACGACATCAACGGCTTCGCCTACATCATGAGCAACTTCCAGCACCCCGGTGATTGGGAACTGACCAGGGATGCAAGCGGCAACGTCACCGGAGGTCTGCATTCGAAGGTCTATGCAACGCTAGACCCGCTCGAAAAGCAGAACTATCGCAATCTGCAAGGTGCTGCCGTCGGTTACCTGACCGGGTTGCCGACCTTGGGATAAACCAAAAGGTCATCGCGAGCGACAGAACCCATACGGAATTTCTCCGCATGGGTTCTCTGATCTCATGCAGGATGAATTTCCGAGCACTTGATATCTCTCCTCAATGGAAAGCAGGCAACCCTCGAAACTTGAGGACTTAAGCGCACCCCAAAGTATCCGAAGCAAAACGTCCGAATTTCCGGCACAAGCTCTCTCAAGCATGCCCCGAAAACGGAAGTACCGACATACGTGCGTGATGCCCCCCCACTGCTGGAGTCGACATTTTCTGCATTGAAGGCACGAACCCTGATCGTGGAAAATTGTTGCGCGGGAGGCATGATTCACAGCTATCATAGATAGCGCTATCAATTGCATTATCTTCGATACATGCCCAAGTCCAACAGCCCTCAACGCGGCCGCTCACACCAACGCGTCACACTGGCGGATGTCGCGCGCGCAGTTGGTGTTTCCACCATGACTGCCTCGCGGGCCATCACGCGGCCAGAACTCGTCACGCCTGAGCTGCGCACCCAAATCGAAAAGGCGATCGCAACCCTTGGCTACGTGCCGAACCGTGCCGCTCGCTCACTTGCTTCGGCACGGTCGCATGTGATCGCAGTGTTGATCCCTTCGCTTTCGAACGCAGTCTTCACCGACGTGCTTGCCGGCATCCAGGATGCGGTGGACGCGGAGGGCTACCAGGTGCTGATCGGCAATACGCGCTATTCCGACGCGGAGGAGGAAAAGCTCGTCAACATCCACCTGCAGTCCAATCCGGATGGTGTGATCCTGACCGGACTGACGCAGAGCGACAAGGTGCGCCAGATGCTGGCCGCCTCCCGCGTTCCGACCGTGTCGATGATGGACCTCTCCGACGATCCGGATCGGTATTCAGTCGGGCTTTCGCAATTCGACGCGGGCGCCACCATTACGCGTCACCTGCTGGAAAAGGGCTACCGACGCATCGGCTTCATCGCGTCGCAACTCGACGAACGTACCATCAAGCGCGCCGAGGGCTATCGCCACGCGCTACGCGAGGCAGGACTGTACGACGCACGCCGGGAAATCCTGGTGCCCGATCCGTCGACGATCGCGCTCGGCGCCGAACTGGTTGGGCGCCTGCTTGCGGTTGCCCCCGATTGCGACGCCGTGTTCTGCTGCAACGATGACCTTGCCTACGGCGCGATCTACCAGTGCCAGCGGCGCGGCATCGCGATTCCCCGCAAACTGGCAATCTGCGGATTCAATGACCTGCCGGCATCGGCATGGATGAACCCGTCCGTCACAACCATTGCCACTCCGCGTTACCGGATCGGCTACGAATCAGCAAGCCTGCTCAAGCGGCTGATCGAGGGAGAGAGGCCGGAACACCGCAGAATCGACCTCGGTTACACGCTGATGGCGCGCGAAAGCACCTGACGCCCATTTCTGCTGCAAAGCACAATCGATTTTTCTTTACATGTCTGGAACAGGCGTTAAACTTTGCATAAATGTTAGCGCTAACAAGAAAGCTGAATGTGAAAGAA
Organism: Herbaspirillum sp. ST 5-3; assembly: GCF_004804275.1. Taxonomy (GTDB): domain Bacteria; phylum Pseudomonadota; class Gammaproteobacteria; order Burkholderiales; family Burkholderiaceae_D; genus Noviherbaspirillum. Next base: position 160,328 of record NZ_STGI01000002.1, on the reverse strand, counting down.
AGACTCAAGGAAACGACGTGGGAAAAAAGCGGCAATGCGAGGCGCTATGTCGTGATGGGCGTCAGCGGCTGCGGCAAGAGCGAGATTGGCGCGCGGCTGGCGGAGCGGCTGGGTTATCCCCATGTCGAAGGCGACCGCTATCACTCCCGGCACAACGTCGAGAAGATGGCAGCAGGCATACCGCTCAATGACGACGACCGCCGCGACTGGCTGCGGACCCTCGGCACGGAGATCGCCGCCGCGCACGAAGAATCGCGCGGCCTGGTGCTGTCATGTTCTGCGCTCAAGCGTAGCTACCGTGACCTGCTTCGCCAAAGCGATCCCGGGCTCATCTTTATCCACCTGACGGGCGACCGCGGTCTGATCGAAGAGCGGATGCGAGCCCGGCCCAACCATTTCATGCCGGTGTCGCTGCTCGACAGCCAACTGCGCGACCTCGAACCGCTGGCCGGCGGCGAAGCCGGCATGGAACTTGACATCAGGCTCGTGCCGGACGACATCGTGCAGCGCGTCCTCGATCATCACGGCAAAGCATGACGGCGGACATCCAGGAGACAGCAATGAAACAACTCGTATCAAGACTCGAATCGCTGGTCGAAGGACTGATGGCCGTGGCGCTGGCAGTGATGGCTGCCTGCGTGTTCGGCAACGTCGTCCTGCGCTATGTGTTCAACACCGGCATCGCGGCGGCGGAAGAGATTTCCCGCCTGATGTTCGTCTGGCTCATCTTCCTCGGTGCCATTCTCGCGCTGCGCAGGAACGCCCATCTCGGCGTGGAGCTGGTACAGGCGCGGCTGCCGAAGCCGGCGCGCAAGGCCTGCGCCGTCATCAGCCACCTGCTGATGCTCTACGGCCTCTGGCTTTTCCTCTACGGCAGCTGGACGCAGACACTGATCGGCCTGCACACGTTCTCGACGGTGCTCGGCTACCCCACTGCATTCATGGCGTCGTCGGGCCTGCTCTGCGCCGCATCGATGATGCTCATCGTGCTGGCAAACCTCTGGCGGATCGTCATCGGCCATCCGGACGCGATTGTGCCCGGCAATGCGCCCTCGGCGATGCTGCAGGCGCATGACGTACACCCCGGCACCCACGGCGCCACTGCAGAAACCGTCTACGAACAAAAGGTAACGAAATGACGCTCACCGTATTCCTCGGCTCGCTCACGCTGCTGATGGCGCTCGGCATGCCGATCGCTTTCGCCCTGCTCCTGACGGGCGTAGTGCTGATGATCCACATCGACTTTTTCGATGCGCAGCTGGTTGCGCAGAACCTGCTCTCCGGCGCCGACAACTTCCCGCTGATGGCGGTGCCGTTCTTCATCCTCGCCGGCGAACTGATGAATGCGGGCGGTATTTCGAAGCGCATCATCAACCTCGCCGTCGGCTTCGTCGGGCATATCAGGGGTGGCCTCGGTTATGTGACCATTGCCGCCTCGGTACTGCTGGCCAGCCTTTCCGGCTCTGCCATCGCCGATACCGCAGCGCTTGCCACACTGTTGATCCCGATGATGCGCGACCATGGCTATGCGGTGCCGCGCTCCGCCGGACTGATCGCTTCCGGCGGCATCATCGCGCCCATCATCCCGCCATCCATGCCTTTCATCATCTTCGGCGTAACGACGAACACCTCCATCAGCAACCTGTTCCTGGCCGGTATCGTGCCCGGCGTGCTGATGGGCGTGGCGCTGATCGCGGTGTGGTTCATGCTGGCGCGCAAGATGGATGTCACGCCTCAGCCGAAGGCCGGATGGGATGAGCGCCGCAGGGCGCTGGTCGATGGTGTCTGGGCGCTGATGCTGCCGGTGATCATCCTCGGCGGACTGCGCGGCGGCATCTTCACGCCCACTGAAGCGGCGGTCGTAGCAGCGGTGTATTCGCTGTTCGTCGCGCTTTTCATCTACCGCGAAGTGAAGTTTCGTGACCTTCGCCGCCTGCTGGTCGACGCTGCGCGCACCACCAGCACCGTGATGTTCCTGTGCGCCGGCGCGCTGGTTTCCTCCTATATGGTCACGCTCGCCGACTTGCCGGCCATGGTCACCGATTTCCTCGGACCGCTGATGAAGGATCCGCGTGTGCTGATGGCCGCGATCATGCTGCTGCTCCTGGCGGTCGGCACGGTGATGGATCTCACGCCCACCATCCTCGTGATGGGGCCGGTACTGATGCCGCTGGCGGTCAAGGCGGGCATCGATCCGACTTATTTCGGCGTGATGTTTGTGCTGGTCGGCACGCTGGGCCTGATCCACCCGCCGGTCTGCACTGTGCTGAACGTGGTCTGCGGCGTCGCGAAGATATCGCTGGAGAGCGCGACGAAGGGCATCTGGCCTTTCCTGCTCACCTACATCCTGCTCATTGCGCTGTTCATCGTTTTCCCCGGAATCATCACCGTGCCCCTGCACTGGTTCCGCTAACCCTTGCCTACAACACCTGGAGGAGTCATGAATCACATTTTCAAGAAACTCGTTCTCGCTATCGCTGTCGCAAGTGCCGCCACCGCGGCGCTGGCAGCGGATTTCCAGCCGCGCATCATCCGTTTCGGCTACGGCCTCGCCGAGGACAGCAACCAGGGCCGCGCTGCGAAATTCTTCGCCGACGATCTCGCCAAACGTACCGGCAACAAGATACGCATGAAGGGCTTCGGCAATGCCAGCCTCGGCAGCGATATTCAGATGCAGAACGCGCTGATCGGTGGTGCGCAGGAAATGATGGTAGGATCGACCGCGACGCTGGTCGGCATCGTCAGCGACTTCGGCGTCTATGATTTGCCTTTCGTGTTCCGCAACGAGAAGGAAGCCGATGCCATCCTGGATGGCCCCTTCGGCCAGGCGTTGATGGCGAAGCTGCAGGAAAAAGGCCTGGTCGGCCTCGTCTACTGGGAGAATGGTTTCCGCAACCTGACAAACTCCAAGCACCCGATCACGAAGATGGAAGACCTGAAGGGCATCAAGCTGCGCGTGATGCAGAACCCGGTCTACATCGACATGTTCAAGGGCTTCGGCGCAAACGCCGTCCCGCTTGCGTTCTCCGAATTATTCACCGCGATGGAGACCGGTACTGTTGACGGCCAGGAAAACCCGGTCACGACCATCCAGTCGAGCAAGTTCTATGAAGTGCAAAAATACCTGTCGCTGACCAAGCACGTCTACAGTCCGTGGATCGTCCTTGCCAGCAAGAAGTGGTGGGACGGCCTGAACGCCGACGAGCGCAAGGCGGTCCAGGACTCTGCCTTTGCCGCGCGCGACTTCGAGCGCAAGGACACGCGCGAGGCATCGGCAAAGGCGATCGACTTCCTGAAATCCAAGGGAATGCAGGTCACCGTTGTCAGCGACAAGGAAATCGAACGCATGCAGGAAACCACCCGCCAGGCAATGTATAAGTTTGCCAACGACGGGCATGCCAAGCTGATCAAGGATCTGCAGTCCGAGGTGGAAAAGCAGCGCAAATAGACGACAGGCGCGCCGGGTCCACGCAATTCAATATGGGCGCCGGCATGGCGGGGGCAAGGCGATACGGATAAAACCTGCTTTGCCTCGTTCGTTTTGCGTCGGCCTGCGACAGCACCGGCCATCAATGCGGCAGTCGGTGCAGCGACTTGCATGTCGTCTTTGATATTTTTAAGCTGTACCAACGTCGCGCCACGGAACGACTGACCGATGCGCACGAATTACCGAGAAATGGATTTGAGTTTACAAGGCATCTGGTTGCTCGAACCGGCGCATATTGTCTCGAACGCAGCGCAACTGCACGTCAAGTCGACCCCGATTGACATACTGTCAGTTTGAAAAAACAGCCAAGGGTATAGGCGAGATGAACGGCAACAGGTTGGCAAAAAAGCGGTCATTTCAATGCCAACCTTACCCCATTCGACGGGCCGCCGCAGTCAAAAAGCTTATAGGGCTTGTCCTTGGGCTTGGCGTTTTTAACCTGAACATCGGTCAGCGGGGTAACGAGTTTAGGCATTTTGGGGGCATCCTGTTTTGGGGGCACCAAATATGCCCCCAAGCGTGCCCCCAAAATTACTGGATGTCAATGCACGTTAAAAACGCTCCAGAAACAAAAAACCCGCATAAACACTTGGTTTAATGCGGGTTTTTGATCCTGCCTGAACTTCTTTGAACGACATTTTGGCGGAGAGAGGGGGATTCGAACCCCCGATAGGCTATTAACCTATACACGCTTTCCAGGCGTGCGACTTAAACCGCTCATCCATCTCTCCTGGATTCTGGTTCGCTAGCGCGAAGCCCAAGATTATAGCAAAGTCTTTCGAGTTATTGCAGCTTTTCAGTTTGCCCAGGGAAAAGTTCCAAAAAGAAACCGGTGCAGCTTGTGGCCGCACCGGTCTTTTAGTCTCCTCGCTCTTTTGGCGTTTGCGCTTATTGCGCCTGTTTCAGTTGTTCCAGGATTGCCGGGTTTTCCAGCGTGGATACGTCTTGCGTGATCTGCTCGCCCTTGGCAAGCACGCGCAGCAGGCGGCGCATGATCTTGCCGGAACGCGTCTTCGGCAGGTTGTCGCCGAAACGGATTTCCTTCGGCTTGGCGATCGGGCCGATTTCCTTGGCAACCCAGTCGCGCAATTCCTTGGCAATCTGCTTGGCTTCGTCGCCGGTCGGACGGGCGCGCTTCAGCACCACGAAGGCGCAGATGGATTCGCCGGTGGTCTCGTCCGGCTTGCCGACCACGGCGGCTTCGGCGACGATCGGGTTGGCCACCAGCGCGGATTCGATTTCCATCGTGCCCATGCGATGACCTGAGACGTTCAGCACGTCGTCGATGCGGCCGGTGATGGTGAAGTAACCGGTCTTTTCGTTGCGCACTGCGCCGTCGCCGGCGAGGTAGGTCTTTCCGCCCAGCTCTTCGGGGAAATAGCTCTTCTTGAAGCGCTCCGGGTCGCCCCAGATGGTGCGGATCATGGCCGGCCATGGGCGCTTCACGACCAGAATGCCGCCCTGCCCCCACGGCAGGTCGTGACCGGTTTCATCAACCACCGCAGTCATGATGCCAGGCAGCGGCAGCGTGCAGGAACCCGGGACCATTGGCGTGACGCCCGGCAGCGGAGTGATCATGTGACCGCCGGTTTCGGTCTGCCAGAAGGTATCGGCGATCGGGCAGTTCTCGCGGCCGACGTTCTTGTAGTACCACATCCAGGCTTCCGGATTGATCGGTTCGCCCACGGAGCCGAGCAGGCGCAGGCTGGACAGGTCGTACTTGGTCGGATGCACGGCCGGATCCGCTTCGGCGGCCTTGATCAGCGAACGGATCGCGGTCGGCGCGGTGTAGAAAATGGTGGTCTTGTGCTTCTGGATCATGTCCCAGAAGCGGCCGGCGTTCGGATAAGTCGGCACGCCTTCGAACACGATCTGCGTGGCGCCTACCGCCAGCGGGCCGTAGGCGATGTAGGTGTGGCCGGTGACCCAGCCGATGTCGGCCGTACACCAGAACACGTCAGTCGGCTTGATGTCGAAGGTCCACTTCATGGTGAGCATCGCCCACAGCAGGTAGCCGCCGGAAGAATGCTGCACGCCCTTCGGCTTGCCGGTCGAACCCGAGGTGTAGAGAATGAACAGCGGATGCTCGGCGTCGACCCATTCCGGCTCGCAAGTGGCAGCCTGGTTGGCGAGCACGTCTTGCAGCCAGAGGTCGCGGCCGGCGACGAAATTGATGTTGGCGCCGGTGCGCTTGTACACGATCACGTTCTTCAGCGTGTCGCAGCCGCCCATGTCGATCGCTTCATCCACGATCGCCTTCAGGGGCAGGTGCTTGCCGCCACGCACTTGTTCGTCTGCGGTAATGACCGCGACCGCGCCGGCATCGATGATGCGCTCCTGCAGCGACTTGGCGGAGAAACCGCCGAACACCACGGAGTGGGTCGCGCCGATACGGGCACAGGCTTGCATGGCGGCGATGCCTTCGACCGACATCGGCATGTAGACGACAACGCGGTCGCCTTTCTTGATGCCGAGCGATTTCAGGCCGTTGGCGAACTGGCAGACCTTGTCATGCAGTTCCTGATAGGTGACCTTCGTGACCTTGCCGTCGTCCGCTTCGAAAATGACGGCGGTCTTGCCGGCGTTGCCGTTTTGCAGATTGCGGTCGAGGCAGTTGTAGGAGACATTGAGCTGGCCGTCTTCGAACCACTTGTAGAACGGCGCTTCCGATTCGTTCAGGGTCTTGGTGAACGGCTTGTGCCACTGCACGTTCTCGCGCGCCAGTTGCGCCCAGAATCCTTCGTAATCGCGTTCGGCTGCCGCGCACATCGCCTTGTATTGCTCCATGCCGGAAATGGTGGCGTTCTTAACAAACGCTTCCGGTGGATTGAAGATGCGACTTTCTTGTTTTAGGGTTTCGATATCGGACATGATGGTCTCCCGCACTAACGTTGAATTGTTGCGAAGGTAAGCTTTTACACTTACTCAAGCCTTACACATATGTTTGAGACAAGCTTATGGAGGCATACAAAGGTCTGATTTTCAGCTCCGAAGCGTTCATGCGTTTATAGACTGTCTTGCATATTCACTTTTGAGATTTCGCAGCGGGCTTGTCTTTGTTGCATCGCACGAAACCCGAGAGCGAAAGCGCTGGCGCGTGTAAAATGGGAGGGTTTGATTTTTGTCCAATTTCCTCGCGACATGCGCTCCAGCGACAACGATATCTCGACCAGGGCCAACCGCCCGATCCGCCCGCTGCCCAACCTGATTTTCATGAGCCGGTGGCTGCAGCTTCCGTTGTATCTCGGCCTGATCCTGGCCCAAGGCGTGTATGTCTATCATTTCTGGGTCGAACTGATAGATCTCATCGGGGCCGCGATGGGGAATCAAGCTGCACTCGAGCATGTCCTCAATGCGGTGACGATCGACGGCGCTTCCAGGCCGACCAAATTGACCGAGACCACGATCATGCTGGTCGTACTCGGATTGATCGATGTGGTGATGATTTCCAACCTGCTGATCATGGTGATCGTCGGCGGATACGAGACTTTTGTTTCGCGCATGAATCTGGAGAGCCATCCCGATCAACCCGAATGGCTGTCGCATGTGAATGCGTCCGTGCTGAAGGTGAAGCTGGCGACCGCAATCATCGGCATCTCGTCCATCCATCTGTTGAAGACATTCATCAACGCCGGCGCTTATGACGCGAAGACGCTGATCGCGCAGACCGGCATCCATATCACTTTCCTGTTGTCCGCCATGGCAATCGCCATGTGCGATCGACTAATGGCGCCACCTCCCGAAAGCGCCAAGAATTCCCACTGACCCTGAGCAGACATCATGACCATCATCAAGCAAGAAGATCTGATCGAATCCGTCGCCGCCGCGCTGCAGTACATCAGCTACTACCATCCGGTGGACTTCATCCAGCATCTGGCACGCGCGTATGAAGCGGAAAAGAGCCCTGCGGCGAAGGACGCGATCGCACAGATCCTGACCAACTCCCGCATGTGCGCCGAAGGCAAGCGTCCTATCTGTCAAGACACCGGTATCGTCAATGTGTTCCTGAAGATCGGCATGGATGTGCGCTTCGAGGGCTTCAAGGGCTCGATTACCGATGCAGTGAACGAAGGTGTGCGCCGCGGCTATCTCAATCCGGATAACGTGCTGCGCGCGTCGGTCGTGACCGACCCGCAATTCGAGCGCAAGAACACCAGGGACAACACGCCAGCCGTTATCCACATGGAACTCGTGCCGGGCAATACCGTGGAAGTGCAAGTCGCAGCCAAGGGCGGCGGTTCCGAGAACAAGACCAAGTTCGTGATGCTCAACCCCTCCGATTCGCTGGTGGACTGGGTGCTGAAGACCGTGCCGACCATGGGCGCGGGATGGTGCCCGCCCGGCATGCTGGGTATCGGCATTGGCGGCACGGCGGAAAAAGCCATGCTGATGGCCAAGCAGTCCTTGATGGATGACATCGACATGTACGAGCTGAAACAGCGTGGCCCGCAGAACAAGCTGGAAGAACTGCGCATCGAGCTGTGCGACAAGATCAACGCATTGGGCATCGGCGCGCAAGGCCTGGGTGGTCTGACCACCGTGCTGGACGTGAAGATCAACATGCATCCGACGCATGCGGCTTCCAAGCCGGTGGCAATGATTCCGAACTGTGCTGCGACCCGCCACGCGCACTTCGTACTCGACGGTTCCGGCCCCGCCTACATCGATCCGCCCTCGCTCGACCTGTGGCCGAACGTGCACTGGACCGCCGATACCGAGAAGTCCAAGCGCATCGACCTGGACACGCTGACGAAGGAAGAAGTCGCGTCCTGGAAGCCGGGCCAGACCCTGCTCCTGAATGGCAAGATGCTCACCGGTCGCGACGCCGCACACAAGCGCATCCAGGACATGCTGGCCAAGGGCGAGAAGCTGCCGGTGGACTTCACCAATCGCGTCATTTACTACGTCGGCCCGGTCGATCCGGTGCGCGACGAAGTGGTCGGTCCGGCGGGCCCGACGACGGCTACCCGCATGGACAAGTTCACCGACATGATGCTGGAGAAAACCGGCCTGATCGCCATGATCGGCAAGTCCGAGCGCGGCCCGGTTGCGATCGAATCGATCAAGAACCACAAGTCGGCTTACCTGATGGCGGTCGGCGGCGCAGCCTACCTGGTATCGAAGGCGATCAAGAGTGCCAAGGTGCTCGGTTTTGCCGACCTCGGCATGGAAGCGATCTACGAGTTTGAAGTGAAGGACATGCCGGTGACGGTAGCCGTCGATTCCAATGGCATTTCGGTGCACAACACCGGTCCGAAGGAATGGCAGGAGCGTATTGCAACGGGCAAGTTCGGCACGATCCCCGTGACGGCAGGCTGATCGGGCAAGGCCCAAAATAATGAGGGGGTCACGTTGCCGTGCCCCCTCTTTTTATTTACGTCTCACTCTTTCTCACTGTCTCCTCACCCTCCTTTAAACCTCCTTCATCACGTCTGTTCAGGATTTTTCGCGTGCGCCTGATGCATGGCGTCGATAGCCACCGCAGAATGCGCAAAGGCGCCGCCGGCACGCATTTCGGATGCGACCCAGATCGCTTCCATGATTTCCTGTTCGGTTGCGCCCTTCTTCAGCGCGAGTTCGGTATGGCCGCGAATGCAGTACGGACACTGAGTCACATGCGCCACGGCAACGGCAATCAATTCCTTGGTTTTGGAGGGCAAGGCGCCATCCGCGAATACGCGCTGGCTGAATGTGCGAAAGGCGCCGTAGATTTCAGGCGCCAGCTCACGTCGCTTTTGCGAAATTTCGCGCGACACGTCGGGATACATGGGGTGATCCATGAAGGGAATCCTTTCGATTAACGGTATTGTCTTGCTCGTCTCGCCGTGAGTCAATTCATTAATGGCAACAAGACGAAGGCGCACAGGAGCGCCCAGACCAGCGCGCCGGAAGCAAAGGCTTCGGCGCTCAGCACCTCGGCCCCGCTCGGATCTTCCAGTTTCAGTATGTAGAAGGTGCCGTGATACAAGACGCTGGCGGCAAGCAGCAGGCCAAGAACGATCACGCTGATCATGCCCCACATGTTCGGGATCGCCAGTCCGACGCTGGACAGGAACATCGGAATGGCCGTCACGGCTGCGAGCAGAAAGCTGCGCCGGGAGTCCGTGACAATCTGATAGGTCGATGCGATTTGCTTGAGCAGAATGCCCATCAGGGGAACCGTAATCAGCTCCGCGATAAAGAACACCGCCGCCACCGCTTCCCAGCGGGTCGGGGCGACATTGATCATGTAGGCCGAAGCATGATGCGAGCCGGCGTAAAGCAGCATCGCCGGCGGAAGCAGAGACAGCGGCAGGACCAGTTGCAGGAAGATCCGCACCACCGAGGCGTGCGTCGTGTCGAGCTGGTCCCATCCTTCATGGAAGGAGAACGGCATCTTTACCAATTTAAGAAAATTCATCTCAACTCTTCCTTTCAACCGAGGAAATTCGCGGTCCGCCTTGCGCGTCTTGCCACTGCTTTCCCTGGGAACTTCACGCGCATGTCCAACACCAGCCTAACAGGGTACAGCTCTACCGCATCAAGGCATCAAGATTTGTATCACTCTATGATACAAACACAGAAAAGTCTACAGTGAAATGCCGACGGCAATCTTGCCCTTCGTTCTTACAGTTGCCCGAAATAAGGCTTTCATCGTATATCATCCCTTTATAAACCCACTTTGCACCGAGCTCTGATGTCTGAATCGCCACTGTCTTCCCCACCCAGCAAATTGGATTACGAAGGGCTTGCCGATTTCCGCTATCGGCTGAGGCGCTTCCTCAGATTCAGTGAAGAGCTTACGCAATCCCAAGGAATTACTCCCCTGCAATACCTGCTGCTTCTGCAAATCAAGGGCTATCCCGGTCGGGAATGGGCGACCATCGCCGAACTCGCGGAGCGGCTGCAAGCCCATCACCACGGCGTGGTGGCGCTCACCTCGCGCTGCGAGAAGGCAGGACTGGTGGGCCGCCGCCCCGGGCGCGACGACAAGCGCTGCGTCGAGGTCTACCTGTTGCCCAAGGGTGAGGAACTGGTGAGGAGACTGGTCATGATGCACCATGACCAGGTAACCGAATTGCAACGCGTGCTGACCTCGCCCTTCGAGCAATTCCCGACCCATTCCGACTTTTACGTAGGCTGAGCATGACCTTCGCGTCATCCATCCACATTGCCTTGTTTTTTCATGCCTGATCCGTCTGACACTTCGCAGCGCAACACTGCGCCGATAGGCGTTTTCGACTCCGGCATTGGCGGCCTGTCGGTACTCAAACACATCCGTGCCTGCCTGCCCAGCGAAGACTTGCTGTATTTCGCCGATTCCGGCTTTGCGCCTTATGGGGGCAGGCCGGAAGAAGAGATCGTGGAACGCTCGCTGGCGATCGCGGAATTTCTGATGCAGTACGAAGTCAAGGCACTGGTGGTCGCGTGCAACACCGCAACGGCCGCCGCGATCAAGGCGCTGCGCGCGCGCTACCCTTCGCTACCCGTGGTCGGCGTCGAACCAGGCCTGAAACCGGCCGCCGCATTGACGAAAAGCGGGACAGTCGGAGTGCTGGCCACCAAGCGCACGCTAGCGAGCGAAAAATTCAAGCTGCTGCACGAGCAGATCGGCGCCGCAAGCAAGGTCCGCTTCCTGCCGCAACCCTGCATCGGTCTTGCCGATCAGGTGGAAAAAGGCGAACTGCAGTCCGCCGCCACGGCGCAACTGCTGCGCAGCTACATCGAACCGCTGATCGCGGAAGGCGCGGATACGCTGGTGCTCGGCTGCACGCATTACCCGTTCGTCCGCCCCCTGATCGAGGACATCGTCGGCCGCATCAGTCCCGTTCCGGTCAGTATCGTCGATACCGGCGAGCCGATCGCGCGCCAGTTGGTGCGCCTGCTGACCGAACGCGGTCTTCTGCGCAGCGAAGGCGCGGGGTCAGTGGCAGGATTCACCACCGGCAGCGGAACCGCGCTGTCGGGTGCGTTTTCGAAATTGCTTGGCCTTAATCCTGCCATCATGCAAATTGCCGCCAGTGTTTGAATGACGGCATTTGCCAGTTTGCGCTGAAGTTTGTATAATTACCGGCTTGCTCGATGTGCGATCGAGCAAAGATTCTCAATGGTGGCCGTAGCTCAGTTGGTAGAGTCCAGGATTGTGATTCCTGTCGTCGTGGGTTCGAGTCCCATCGGCCACCCCAAAGGATAAAGAAAAAAGCCCGGTTCATCGAACCGGGCTTTTTGCATTTCAGAGCAGCTTTCCAGCGTTTTCAGAATTCGTACTCGACTTGCGTGCGGAAAGTATTGCTGTGCTTTTCGTCATTGGCGTCAATCAGGTACGCTACGTTGTACTTGATCGCCTGCCGTCCACCGAGCGCGATCTTGCCGAAGATGGCCGGGCCGAAGATGTGGGATTGCTCGGCGCGCGGGGCGAAATGGTCCCATTTGCCGACATCGCCGAAGCCCTGGGCGCCGAACTCGAATTGTGGGGTCCAGCGATATTTGGCTTGCCATTGGTAGCCAAGGCGCATCGGGTTGGCTTCGGCGGCGCGATAGTTCCGTTCGAACAGGATGTTCAGGTTGAGCTGGGTCTTGCCGAACTCTTTCTGGAACAGCGGACCGAACTTCACTTCCCAGCCTTCACTGTGGTCTTGCGGGCGTTCGATTTCCGTAATGAAGCCGATATCGACCGGGAGCTGGCCCGGTTCGCTGAGCTGGAACTTGTTTTCCCATTCATAGGCATCGAAGAAGGTGCCGCTGCCGTTCTCGCGCTTGTACTTGACGTACAGCTCGGTGAACCAGTGTTCCGTTGCGCCATAGCCGAAGCCGATCGAGGCCGCGCTTTCACGCGCTTCGTCGGTGACTTTCGCGGTGCCGGCCTTGAAGTCGATTTCACGTTCGCCGTATTCGACCGTCGGCGTATAGACGTAATCTGCCGGGCCTGCGAGGGCATTCTGCGCGCTCAGGACGAGCGCTATCACGGCGCTCGCAGCGCCGATCTTTTTCATCGTGTTTTTCATGCGGATTTCAGTTTTTGTGAGGAAGGTGTGGCGTTGCGGTGCGTCCAGGAAGCACCGATGTAAATACAGGCAAGTGTGGCGAAATAGAAAATGGCTTGCATGCCGGTGGGTTTGTCTTCATAGCCGAGCAGGATGGCGAGGGCCGAACCGAGGTTGGACGTGACGGGCAGGATCCAGGAAGTATCCCACAGCGGCGATGCGAGCGACGGTAGCAGATCAGCCTGGATCAGGAACTTCGCCATCTGGCTGGCCAGGCCCGCGGCCAGGAGCAACAGCAGCGTGCCGGTAACGGAGAAGAAGCGGCTGAGCGGGATGCGCAGCAAACCGAAATACGTGATCATGCCGATCGAGGCGCCCGCGATCATGCCGAGCAGGCCGCCCATTACCACGGAGCCGGCACCGTCCGTGGTGCTGGCCAGCATGCCTTGCAGGAAGAGTGCGGCTTCCGATCCTTCGCGAAGCACGGTCAGTGCAATCGCGATGGCAATGGCCGAGAGTTCCTGCTGGCCGCTGCGGATGGCATTGCCGACGTTCTTGGCCCTCGCCGCCATTTCCTTGCCATGCGATGCCATCCAGATGTTGTGCCAGCCGATCATGACGACGGCGATGCCAAGCACGACCGCCTTGAAAATTTCCTGGCCGTTGCCTTCGAACATGTCGGCAATCGATTCGGTCAGCCACGCAACGATCAGCGAACCAATCATGCCGGCAGCGATGCCAATGCCGAGCCAGCGGTTGCGATAATCGAGTCCCCGGGTCGAGGCGGCGATGATGCCGATGAGCAGCGCCGCTTCGAGCGTCTCGCGAAAAACAATGATGGCTGATCCGAACACGATGGTTTACTCCGCGATCACGACGCCCTTGGCGGTCGCTTCATTGAACTCGCCGACGAAGGTGTAACGGCCTGGCTTGAGCGGGCCGATGAAAATGCTGGCTTTCGAGCGGCCGGCGATAACCTTCTCGCGGTTCAGGTCGTGGCTTTCGAATTCTTCGGGCGTGGCGTCCTGATTATCGACCACAAGCTTGACCTTCTTCCCTGCGGGGACCTTCACTTCAGACGGCGTAAAACGGTGGTCCTTGATGACAAGGCTGATTTCGTTGTCAGCGGCAAAAGCGAAAACCGGCAGTGCGATGAGCGTGGCGAAGAGAGCGTGGCGAATATTCATTTGGTGTTAAACGAGAATTGTTATCAATAACGCAGATGATAACGATTATCGTTTAGGTGTCAAGCAAATTTATCGAGAAATTTGCCGTGGCGCAACTCAGCGCCAATTCCGATGTGTTCATCTCCGTGTGAAACCGGGCTTCGGCAGCTCTGTAACTTTGGTTACATACAAGCAACATGTGCCCCACTAACATGCGTCGGTCCTCTCACTCACCCAACAGGAACAAGCCATGCAAGACCATGTTCGACGTTCGTTTGTGAAAAGCGCACTAGCCGGGGCCGCAGTGGCGGCAGTCGGTTCAACGCTGTCGCGCTCCGCACTGGCGGAAAACATCCAGGATGTGAAATTCGCGAAGGACCCGACGAAGCTGCAAGCGGGAGCGGAGGCAGCACATACGCCTTTGCTTGCGCTGGAAAAGCTGGAAAGCACCGGCGTTGCCTTTGGCAAGACGCCGCCCGGCGAATTTTACAAGGTCACGGTGCAAGCCCGGCATGAAGCCACTCGGGACCATCAGATCTTCGGCATTGCGCTTTATCTAAACGGCGAACTGGTCGCGGAACACACCATGAACCAGGCGCAAGCCGAGGCCTCATTGCCGACCGTGGCCTTCGTGCAGCGGCTCAAGTCGGGCGATGCGCTGCTGGCTGTGTCTTCCTGCAATTTGCATGGCAAGTGGGGCAACCGCCTCATGGTTTGAGTTCGGCCAGTCCATTACGGATATCACAGTCATCTGTTTTTCTTCCCTTTCACAACGGATTTTTCATGAATCGACTCTCTCGCTGCATCGCCATCGGCGCGCTTGCCATTTCTTTCGCCACCAGTGCCGCCGCGGACAGCGGCAAATCTCTTTTCGATCGCCTGGGCGGCTTGAATGCCTTGAATGCCGTGGTGAATGAGCTGTGGACGGTGGTCGCGGCAGACTCGCGAATCAACGCGCGCTTTGTGCATACCAAGCCGGAAGTCTTCGGCAGCCAGTTGCTCGATTTCCTGTGCCAGGCCAGCGGCGGCCCCTGCACCTATCGCGGCAAGGACATGCGTGCCGCGCACACGGGAATGAAGCTGAGCGCGGCGGATTTCGACGCGCTGGCGGAAGACACCGTCAAGGTGCTCGATAAATTCAGCGTACCTTCGGTCGAGAAAAATGAGGTTCTGCACCTGCTGGGCAGCCTGAAGGGCGACGTGGTCGGCCGCTGACACTCGTACCGTCCTGTCCTGGCTTCATGTCAGGCAGGAGCAAGCATGGCGGCCACGACGAACTCTCCCTGGGGATCCAACTCGACTTGATACAGGTAGTCGAAGCCTTCTTCCAGGCATGGCCGCTCCATGCGTTTCAAGGCGCCGAGCAATCCTTTCAGCGGGATCCGGGCCTTGCCGCTGCGCTGCTCGTTCCACGCAATGGCGCGATGCACGTCGGGCGCGAAGAAGTAGCCGTGAATGCGGAATCCGGCAGGACGGGCGCGACGAATGTACTCTGCCCGTTCCATGCGCAACACATTGGTGTTGTCCACCACAAAGCCTTGCCTGGCGGCGACGCAGGCCTCGACAAGCAGACGCTCGCGATGCCGAGTCTTCAGCATATCGAGGCTGATTCGGAGATGCGTGTCGAAAAAACGCCGGCGGTAAAACGTCGTCTTGCCGGATCCCGGGATGCCGATGAAGATTACTGCGTCCACTTCAAACCTGTGCGCACGAACCTGCCGGAAACAACAGCGTCTAATAAGTCTGACTTTCCACGCGAGAGCATTGATGAAATACGCATATCTTTCCCTGCTGACCCTGTTATTGCTGGCAGGATGCGCCTCAACTTCAGGCGGCGCAAACGGGACCGCACAAGGCGGCGTTCAGGATGAGCCCACTTATCCGGGAGCGGGCGTGCATATCGGGGTCGGCATCGGCAGTTGGGGTGGACACAGTGGTGGCGGCGCCGGAATCGGGCTTGGCTGGTAAGTCGGTGGCTGAAAAGGATCAGTGACTGGGCGCGGCTGAATCCCTCGTCCTGGAAGACACCAGCGCAGATGGCGATGCATGGCTTGTCGCGGCGTAACCTAGAAACCGTGCCTGCCGGCGCGCATCCAAAGCGAGCACATCAAGAATCCCACGTGCGACGGCGGCGTAGACGCGTCCCTGCTCGACAGGTTTGCGCGGATACATCCGAAGAAATTTCATTCCCATGGGTAATTCACTCCACGTGATCGATGTCTTCCAGTTGCAGCAGCACTGAAATGAAAACGCCGGTAATCAGTCCGGCGGTAACGACGCCCAACAACGAGATTAATGCGTTGACCATCTCTCCCCTCCCCGCTTGTTCAGGATGATTACAACACCGGGCAACTGGAGACTTGTTGCGCTGGATCAGCATCGGGAGCGGATCCGTTGACGGATGTCAATGATGTGATGCGAGGAGGAAACTACGCAGCAAGCGGTAGCGCCAGGTTTGCCACGCAACCGCTTCCGCTTGTCACATTTCCGATGGAAACTGTACCGCCGCAGCGTTCAGCAACGGCGCGTGCAATCGCCAGCCCGAGGCCGGAACCGGCGGACTGCGTGTTGCTCGCACGGAAGAAGCGTTCGCCCATGCGCGGCAATTGCTCGGTCGGGATGCCGGGGCCGTTATCGGTCACGGCGATGCGCGCATAGCCGTCGGCCTCGCTCAGGCGCAGCGAAACATGCCCGTACTCGGGTGCGAATCGAATCGCGTTATGCAACAGATTCAGCGCGGCTTCGCGCAACAGACCGGCATGACCGAACACCCACACCGGCGCGTCGGGGCCGTCATATTCGAGGTCGATCTTCTTTTCGCGGGCCGGCAGCACCACTTCGCGGGCGACTTGCTGCGCGACCTCGCACAGATCGAGCTTCGACAGCGTAAGCTCGGCCGTATCGGCACGTGCCAGCGCCAGCATCTGGTTGGTGCGATAGGTGGCGTCATCCACCTGCCGCGACAGCGCTTCCAGCGCATGCTTCACGTTGTCCGGATCGTTCTCGCGCAAGGCGTAGTCGAGCTGCGTGCGCAAGGTGGCCAGCGGCGTGCGCAACTGGTGCGAAGCATCGTCCACGAAGCGTCGGCGCGCCTCCATCATCTGCTGATTGCGCAGCATGTGCTGATTGATTGCCTCCACCAGCGGCTGCACGTCGGCCGGCACGGAGGCCGTGTCGATCGGCGTCACGTCCATCGGCGAACGTGCCGCGACTTCGTCGCGCAGACGCCCGAGAGGTCGCAATGTGAGATTCAATACGATCGCCAGCAGGCCGCCGGCGGCGAACAGCAGCAGGAAGTCACGGCGCGCCGCCTGCAATACGAGCTGCTGGATGAATGCGGCGCGCGAGTTCAGGGTTTCGGCGACCTGGATCACGATGCGCTGGCGCTTTTTCGCGTTGGACAGCGGCCGATCGAGTTCGCGCGCATAAGCGCCCACCCTTACCTTGTCGCCATAGTATTCGGCATCGTAGAACTGCGGCACACGCGTCTTCAGCGCGGCTTTCGGGATCGGGATTTCGGGGTTGCCGACTTCGATCAAACCGTCTTCCGTGGCGACACGGAAGAAGACCTCGCCGGAAGCCGTCAATGAAAAGAATTCGAGCATGGTGTAAGGCAGCTCGACCGCCACGCCACCCGATGCGGTGGAGATATTGCTGTCGATCGCCTTGATCGCGCCCAGCAGCGAGCGGTCGTATGCGGAATTGGCGGCGTCCACCGCGCTGCGATAGGCTGCCCACAATTCGATCGCGCCGATCGCGGACAGTGCCGGCACCAGCAGGGTGAGCACGGTGCGTCGGAGGCTCCAGCGGAACAGCAGGTTCTTCCACATCAGCGCAATTCCAGCAGGTAGCCGAGGCCGCGCAGGGTGACGATGTGCAAGGGGCTGCCCTCCAGCTTCTTGCGCACGCGGTAGATCAGCACCTCGACGGCTTCCGGTGCGGCATCGACGTCGTCTTCGAACACCTTGTCGTAGATATCCTTCTTCGACAATGGCTCTCCGCTGCACTGGAGCAGCGCATACAGCAGTGCATGTTCGCGCTTGGACAGCGCCAGCGGCGCATCGTACAGCGTGAACT
Organism: Herbaspirillum sp. ST 5-3; assembly: GCF_004804275.1. Lineage (GTDB taxonomy): Bacteria > Pseudomonadota > Gammaproteobacteria > Burkholderiales > Burkholderiaceae_D > Noviherbaspirillum. Next base: position 142,635 of record NZ_STGI01000002.1, on the reverse strand, counting down.
GGCGCTTGAGCGCGTCGTAGGAAAGCGGGCCGCAGGTCATGCGAGGATGTTCGCTACCGCGCGCGCGGCGGATCAGCGCCGTGAGGCGCGCTTCCAGTTCGTCCACCGAGAAGGGCTTGGCCATGAAATCATCGGCACCCATCTTCAGCGTGCTGACGCGCTCCATCAACGAATCGCGCGCGGTCAGGATCAGGACCGGCAGGCGCGCGTCGCTTTCGCGCAGGCGCGCGAGCACGGCATGGCCGTCGATGCCGGGCAGCCCGAGATCGAGAATCAATGCGTCATACCGGACCTGGCGCACGCTCGACTCGACCAGCCGGCCGTCGTCCACCCAATCCACGATATAGCCGTTCTGCTTCAGTGCACGGCATAGCCAGTTCGCCAACTCTTTTTCATCCTCAGCCAGCAAGAGCCGCATGTGACCTTCCTTTGTGCAAGTGTCTCAGCATCATCCAATGCCTGATGCCGGCTGTCAAATCGAGAACGTGGGTCAAACGGGCATGAAAGCTGCATCGCATGCTGGATGGTTTTTCGCAAGGAATAGTGTCCAGTCCCGCCTTGTCATTTCTTGCACGGAGGACGGCCATGGTGCTTGCTGAAACATTTACGGAGGAACATGTCCGCGTGCCGCAGTCACTGCGGCGCCGGCTTGTTCGATTGCCGAAACGGTTGCGCGCATGCGCAATACACGCACGCCGCTCTCGAAAGACTTTGGGGTATCGCAGATCTCGGCCGCGTTGCGTCCGCCGAGATCTGCGATCTTCACCAATGCAGACATGAAGCGCGGAACGTGACGGAGGTGAAGTGCCAAAACGAGTCTTACTCATTGTCAATCGCAAGAGCCGGAACGGCACGGCCGATATCGACGCTTTCGTGGAACGCTTGCGGGCCGGCGGCATGCACATCCGCCCGTTCATGCCGGACATGCCTGATGAAATTCCGATGCTGATTCGCTCGCATGCGAACAGCGTCGACTGTGTCGTTGTCGGAGGCGGCGACGGCTCGCTGAATGCAGCGGCGCCGGCATTGATGGAAACGCATTTGCCGCTTGGCGTGCTGCCGTTAGGCACGGCAAACGATCTGGCGAGGACGCTGAACATTCCGACCGACCCGGCACAGGCATGCGACATCATCCAGGACGGGATCCTCCACCGGATCGACCTCGGATGCGTGAACGGACACTACTTCTTCAATGTCGCGCATATCGGCCTGGGCGTAGAGGTGAAGCAACTTCTCTCTCCAGAGCTCAAGCGTCGTCTCGGCATATTCAGCTATGCGTACAGCTTGTTCAAGGCGTTTCGGTCCTTTCGCCCCTTTCACGCCGATATTGTGTGCGACCAGCGCTGCCTGCGAGTGCGCTCCATACAGATCGCCATCGGCAACGGGCGCCATTACGGCGGCGGCATGACCGTGGCGCCCACGGCGAGCATCGATAATCGGCGCTTTTCGCTGTACAGCATCGAACCGCTGAAGCTGTGGGAATTGATCCGGCTTGTGCCCGCCTTGCATGCCGGCCGCTTCAAGGATCACCATCCGGTCGATATCGCGCAGGGAACGCACATTGAAATAAGAACACGCAGGACGATGCTTGTGACTGCGGACGGCGAAGCGGTGACACACACCCCGGCCTCATTCAGCATCGTGCCAGGCGCGGTGAACGTATTCGTACCCTCTTGCTACTTCGACGATCAACAGGAGATACCTCATGCTGCTCAGAGATGACCGCCAGGTGGCGGTCGGTACGGTGGAAACCTTATGCTTCGAGACGGCCGGCTCGTATGCAGGTGCCGCGGAGAAAATCGAGGCGGCTTCGCTGGCGCTGGTGTTCGCGCGTCTTGCAGAAGAGCGCCGGCAACTCGCCATCGAACTCGCTGCGCATATTCGCATGCTCGATGACCTGCCAAAACAGCCCGATCCAGACCGCGAGCTGCTGGGTCAGATGCTGACCGGCATCAAGGCCATCCTGTCCGGCGATGCGCAAGCCACGTTCATCGAGGAGCGACCGGATGCAGAGGAAAAGCTCGTTGCGGCGACGCAGGAAGCGCTGCGGCACACACTGCCCGCGGGAACGCAGTCGATGCTCCGCCGGATCTGCGAACATGCAGAGTCGGCCAAGCGCGAACTGACATCCGCGCGCACCAAAGAAGGCTGAGCGCGAGCGGAGCCATGCACACGGGCTGTCGGCTATTCTTCATGAGATGAGGTGAGCTATCCTGCGTGAAGATGATTTGTCATCGCTTTCCTTTCTCTAGCCGGCTGCTCTCGGCTGACCGGCAAGCGATGCGTTGTCGATGGACCTTGCCGCGCTGGAGAGTCGTTCCGCGATCCGATTTGCGTGCATGCAATCTCCTTTCGTAATTTTTGTGCAGATGATTCGTTCGATTTGATCCTGGATAGTTTCGTCGTCCGGATACGTCCGCGCAAGGCTGAATGGGCTTGCATGGGGGTGGTCGAGGGTATAGCTTGTACATACAGCCTGCATATTCGCAGACACACTTCGATGACATATGGGGAGGTGGTCATGAGAGCGTCGAATGTTGGCAAGGTGCAAGCGGTTCGCATTGCACCGAACGATCTGGAAGGCTTGCTCGGCGTCGATGATACGTCGCAAGGCCTGATCATCTTTGCGCATGGCAGCGGCAGCGGCCGTTTCAGTCCACGCAACAATCAGGTCGCCGAGGGATTGCGGCGCGCTGGAATGGCGACGCTGCTGCTCGATCTCCTGCGCCCTGACGAAGAAGACAACCGCGCCAAGGTATTCGATATTCCGCTTCTCGCATCCCGCTTGCTGGAGGCGACGCGCTGGGCAAAGCAACAAGCGGAAATCGGGGCTTTGCCGATCGGCTATTTCGGGGCGAGCACTGGCGCCGGAGCCGCGCTGGTTGCCGCCGCACATCCGGAAGTCGCCATCGCCGCCGTCGTCTCACGCGGCGGACGTCCTGACCTGGCCGGCAGCGCGCTTGCGAAGGTGCAAGCGCCAACCCTGTTGATTGTCGGTGGCCTCGATACGACAGTGATTGAGCTCAATCGCGAGGCGATGGCGCAGATGCATGCGGAGAAGGAGCTGGTCATCGTGCCGGGTGCAACGCATCTGTTCGAAGAGCCGGGCACCCTAGATCAGGTGACGAAGCTTGCGGCGGACTGGTTTGTCCAACATCTTGTCCCGGCGCCGAACTCCACGGAGGATGATTATGGAATCTGACCCCTTCCTGTTCAAGGACCGGCACGATGCAGGAAGGAGGCTGGCGCAAGCCTTGATGCATCTGAAGGATTTGCGGCCGGTCGTGCTGGGTCTTCCGCGCGGTGGCGTTCCGGTGGCTTATGAAGTGGCGCGTGCGCTCGATGCGCCGCTGGACGTTCTGCTGGTGCGCAAGATCGGCGCGCCCTGGCATGCCGAACTCGGTCTTGGCGCAGTGGTGGATGGCGAGCATCCGCAATGCGTGATGAACGAGGACGTGGTGCGCATGGTGAACCCGCCCCCGGGCTATATCGAAGCGGAGCGCGAACGCCAGATGAAAGAGATTGAACGCCGCCGCGCGCTGTATTGCGGTGCGCGCCAGCCGGTGCGGGTCGAGGGGCGCACCGTGATCGTGGTGGATGACGGCGTCGCCACGGGCGGCACCCTGAAGACGGCGCTGGCGGCATTGACGACGGCGGGCTTGGCGAAACTCGTGTTCGCTGTGCCGGTGGCGCCGCAGGAGACGCTCGACAGCATGCGCAACATACCGGGCGTGGATGAAGGCATCTGCCTGCAAACGCCACCTTATTTCCGTGCGATCAGCCTGTACTACGAGAACTTCGATCAAACGAGCGATGAGGAAGTCGTCGAGCTGCTGAGTTATGCCACCCAATATCGGGTGAATGAAGAAGACGAGGAAAGCATTTCGCCCCATGGACCGGTGGAGGAACTGGGTGCAGGCTCGGAGATCGATGCGATTCCGCCCGACTCGGTGCGCGACCGCAGGCCGCCCGATTCGTCGCTGCCGGATGTGGAACACCGGCATCGGTAAGGCATGCTACTGCTTCTTGCGGTCCTGCTCGTCGCCATGATCAGCAGCGGGGCCGTACCGAACATGGCTGTCGAGGTGCTCGGCGCCTGCGCGCGGCTGGATCTGCCCGTGGAGCGCGTCGCGCCGCGCCCTGCTGCTTACGACGCGTTCTGTCAATCACATCCCGGGCAATGCGACATGGCGGGCGAGAGCGTCATTGAGTTGAACGTCCGCATCCTGCAGGCGCTGACAAAGACGAACCGCGAAGTGAATGCCGAAATCCGCTTCGCAGACGATCCCGAATGGCAGGGAAATGAAGAGGAATGGAGCTATCCCGTGTCGGGTCATGGGGATTGCGAGGACTTTGCTCTGGAAAAAAGGAGACGGCTGGTGGCATGGGGGCTGCCGCGCGCGTCGATGTCCATGGCGGTCGTCTATCACAAGGCATTCATGTGCCCCCATGCCTTGCTGCTGGTGGAAACCACGGCCGGCACCCTTGCGCTGGACAACCTGGACAGCGCAATACATTGCTGGGACAAGGCGCCGTACAACTACGAGAGCCGTGAGCGTCCCGACGGACAATGGGATCGCTTCGACCAAAGCCTGTGGCAATGGTTTCCCCGTTGATGCGCGTGTGGCATCAACCGGTCTTCTTCACTCGTGATGCCGTCCTGCGGACACCCGCGCGTCAGCGCGCTTGAATGCGATCGAGGTATTCGACCAGCATCAGGACGCGGGCGCGAACCAGCGCTGCAGCATCATAGCTGCCGCGCGCTTCCTTGTAATACTCCGCATCCTCTACCCGGAATTCCCTGCCCCAAACAGGCATCTCCCGCGTACCGTGGCTCGGAACATTGCTGCCTTCAATCACTTCATACAGTCGGGAGACCGGCAAGACACCGCGATTCTTCTTGGCGAGTTGCGTCAGGTCCGACGGCGCCGTGCGCAGTTGCCCCGCCATCGGACCATCACCCTTGCCGCCCAAACCATGACAGCTTGCGCAGTTTGCGTTGTACTCCTGCTTGCCAAGGTCTGTTTTCTGTTGTTGTGCAAAGACAGCTCCGCTGCTGATCGCCAATCCAACAACAATCAGGCACGCCTTTATCGCTTTTTTCATTTGCAACTCCTGGAAGTTGGGTGAAAGCCGGTTACCTATGATGAGGAACCACTTATCAAGATAGGCCGTCCCCAGCCTGAGCGAGTTGAGCTTGATCAGCATCTCTCAGGCTGCCGATTCCTGCGGCCAGGATATCCGCCCTGACGCTCCGCGATCCACACACACATCATTCCTCCAGACTCAAGGCTTCGCCGGCAAGAATCTTCTGGAAAAAGCGCTGGCCATTTTCCGGCATCAGAAAATGCCAGTAGGCATGTGCCCCGAATTCCAGCGAGTCGGTGATGTACAGGATGATCGCGTACAGCTGCCAGTGGGCGTCGTAGTCGTAGCGCCAGAGGATCTGTTCGCGCTGCGCCGGCGAGATCGTGGAGAAGAATGTCACGAACGCGATGTACTCCTGCCCCAGAAGCGTGGGCTGCTCCTTGAAGTTATGGAAAGCGATGGCGTGGGCCACTTCGTGGGATGTGACCGCCCGGTAGAGCGACGCGTCGAAGGGAATCTTGAAGGTGTTGCGCATTCTTCGGAGGGCGGCATAGCCGAGGACATAGACCTTCCGCTCATCTCTTGAATATGCGCCGAGCGCCGATCTCGGCACACCCTCGGGCATCGCCTGCACCACCTTGATTGAAATACTCGGCGGGATGTCGAGTCCTTGCGACGACAGGAATTTGATGGCATTGCGGGCACCCTGGCAAGCGCTGGCGGCATCCCTGCTGCTGGATGATTCAACGCGTACCGGCGCGTCCCTGCATTTCACCGTCTTCGCAAGGGCCGATGCCGTAACGACCAATCCCGCGGCGAGAAATCCGGCAAGGGCGCAAGTGACAGCACGACGCTGTGAAGACGGCATACCAAACGATCCGGATGAGACGCTGGTTTGAACGCTGCAGCGATCGGGGAGCATGTGCGACCATATCGCGCCACGCGATCACGAGAGTGTGCAGACCAAGCGATGCGGTCAGCACGTCCTCCCCATGCTAGAAGACATGGAGTATTCCGGCTTGACCGGCCTCAAGCGGACGTGGCGGCAATCATTCAGCTTTACTGTGTGCGTGCGGATGCAGCGCCCGAAACTGCTTGCCGCACACGTTTCATATAAACCCGCGAGAAGACTTGAATCGGCGTCGCGTATGTCAGCGACGCAACAGAGTTGCGGCACGAGTAGCGACGAAAAGTGCGTCACGAGCAACTCGAGGATCACGCCGGCAATCATGCCCCGGTGCATGCCCCTGCCGCGAGAGACCGCGGCGCCAGTCAAAAAGCGGGATATCATGTTCAATTTCGACAACATGGAGCCACGATGAGCAGAAGCATTCTCGATGAAGCACACATCCATTCGGCCATCCGCGCCAAGGTCGCCAGCGACAATGCGGACATCGTTGCTGAAGTCAAGGCGGCGATTGCGTCCAATCCGGTTGTCGTGGTCGGCATGGCGCAGAATCCGTTTCCGCGCAAGGCGCGTGCCATGCTGGATGCGGCCAAGGTGCCGTACACCTATCTCGAATACGGCAGCTACCTGTCCGAATGGCGTCGTCGTGCCGCGTTGAAGATGTGGACCGGATGGCAGACCTTCCCGATGGTATTCGTTCGGGGTGTGCTGATCGGCGGAGCCAGTGATTTGCAGCGGCTCATCGCGAGCGGCGAGTTGTCGAAAATGCTTCAGTAACCGTCCTTCCATGCACAAGGCGGCACTGAGCGTGCCGTCTTTTTTCTCCCACGACGGCCTGCGCTCGCAGGCCGGCAGCCGCAGCAGCTCGTGCCAGTGCCTGCGGCGAATTCTTCGACCACCTCAGCACCTCCTACTTCTGGACGCACTTCTATCTGGGCGCAACCCGTTCCAGGCGCCCATTCGTGCACTCCCCGCACGCCGCACACGCCGGCTACTTCTTCTCCTCTACCTCCTCGACCTTCTCCTCGTCGATCGCCAGATTCAGGCCGCCCGTTTCGGCGCCGCCCTGCCGTCCGCGCTCGCCGCGCAGCTTGATCTGCAGGCGCAGCTCATTCGCCGAATCCGCATTGCGGATGGCTTCGTCGTAACTGATATGCCCCGCGTTGTACAGGTCGAACAAGGCCTGGTCGAAGGTGCGCATGCCGAGTTCCCTGGATTTGGCCATGGTTTCCTTGATCGCGTGGAACTGGCCTTTGAGAATCTGTTCGGCGATGGTCGGCGTGTTGAGCAGGATTTCGATTGCGGCGCGTCGGCCCTTGCCGTCTTCGGTGCGCACCAGGCGTTGCGAAACGATGGCGCGCAGGTTGGACGAGAGGTCGCCCAGCAACTGGTTGCGCCTCTCTTCCGGGAAGAAGTTGATGATGCGGTCGATGGTCTGGTTGGCGTTGTTCGCGTGCAGCGTACCGAGGCAGAGGTGGCCGGTTTCGGCGAAGGCGATTGCATGCTCCATGGTTTCCGTATCGCGGATCTCGCCGATCAGGATCACGTCGGGCGCCTGGCGCAGCGTGTTCTTGAGCGCGTGATGCCATGAGAGCGTATCGACGCCGACCTCGCGATGCGTGATCAGGCAGGACTTGTTCTTGTGCACATATTCGACCGGATCTTCGACGGTGATGATGTGACCGGAGGAGTTGGCGTTGCGGTGATCGATCATCGCCGCCAGCGTGGTCGATTTGCCGGAGCCGGTGCCGCCGACGACCAGCACGAGTCCGCGCTTGGTCATGATCACGTCCTTGAGCGTGTCGGGCAACTGCAGTTTTTCGAAGCTGGGGATTTCGGCGGCGATGGTGCGGATCACCATGCCGGTCTGCTGTTGCTGCACAAAGACGTTGACGCGGAAGCGGCACACGTTGGGCAGCGAAATCGCGAAATTGCATTCCAGCTCGGTTTCGAATTCCTGCCGCTGCTTGTCGTTCATCAGTGCCAGCGCCAGCTTTTTCGTGATGTCGCCGGTCAGCTTCTGCTGGCTGAGCGCCTTCATCGCGCCCTGGTGCTTCATGCTGGGCGGGAAGTCCGCGGAGATGAACAGATCCGAGCCGCCCTGCTGAAACATCACCTTCAGAAGTTGATGCATGTAGGCGCGCGCTTCATCGGGGCCGAAGTTGGAAGACATGACGTCCTTTCTGTGACTGGAGGGGAAGGAATTGCACTTCAAGGATTATGTTTCCATGCAGCACTATTTCGCAAGAATTTTGCATGGCCCTGTGCTGTTTCAGTCATGTCATCTCGTTGCAATAATTACATGCAACGTGTACAAAAATTGCGGCATTTTTTTCTCCCTTACACGCGTTGCGGCAATTCCCCCATCGCTTTCGGCCCAAACGGCTGCGCAGTTTCATGGCACACGGATTGCTGTGCACTTCTCCACCAGCCGGAAAAAGGAGGCCGGGGGCTTCCCGCGCCGACCTGTTTTTATGCTCGCAATCAAGGTCGCGGCGGCAACTGGCGAAGCTGGAAGTGCGAAACACGTTTCCGCACTCAGTATGTTCGCCGTAGTGAGATTCATTGCGGTGTTGGCACAGCGATGACGATGCATGTTTTCTTCATCGTTATTCAGTCCTGTTTAACCTCATCAAGGAGCGATTCATGGAACCAAACATCACGACCCCTACGTCCGGCAATGGCAGCGACAAGGCGACGGTCGGCACGACAGGTACCACAGGCACGACCAGAGGCACCTACAGCGAAACGCGGGGCACGACCCAGCGCACGACCGCTTCGCTGCGCAGCGAATTGACGAACCTGAAGAACGACCTCGACTCGCTGGTCAATCGCGCGGCGAGCCTGTCGGATGAAGAGCTGACGCAAGCGCACGCGCAATTGATGGCGAAGTTCAGCTCCGTGCGCTATGCGGCCAAGGGGATCGCCAGCCAGGCGACGCAGCAGCTCAATCGCGGCGTCGAAACCACGACGGAATATGTCAAGGACAAGCCGATGCAGTCGATGGCCGTGGCGGCCGGCGCAGGACTGTTGCTGGGCCTGCTGCTCAAGCGCAGCTAAGCCCGGGCTCCGGGATGCAGCGCGATGCACGCCTCAAGGCGTCGCATCGCGCTGTTGTTGGCCGCCTCGCCGCCGCAGTGAGCCGGCTTCCTGAACTCGCATAGGAAAGATCGCCATGTTTGCAGCCCTTCACAAATCCAAGCAGCTTTACATCATCACCCTGGATCGGATCGGCGATTACCTGGATCTGCTGCGCGTGGAGATCAAGATCCGCGAACAGCAGATCGCATTTCGCATTGCCGGGTTCACGGTCGCGCTTCTCTTCACCTTGCTGGCGACGATCTTCCTGGGCCTGGCAATCATTATCAGTTTCTGGAGCAGCGAGTACCGGACGCTGGCCGCGTGGTTCGTGGTCCTCTTGTATGGCGGCATTGCCGGAATCGCCTTCAATCTGTGTCTGAAGCATTTCCGCTCGCCGCCGCTGGGCAACACCTTCCGCAACGAATTGCAGCACGATCTCGACGTCATCAAGGAAAGCCTATGAGCCTGAGTTCTCTTGAAGCGGAAAAGCAATCGATCCTGGACCGCATGCAGATGCGTCGGGAAACGTATCGACGCATGTTAATCGAAGGCACCGATCTCAATACCGCGGATGCGGCGCGTGTGGAACGCATCGCGCATACGGGATCCGGCCTGACCGTGTATCAACATGCGCAGAAGCCCGAGCCCTCGCGCTTTCCGCGCAGCACTCTGATGCGCACGGTGACCGAGCATCCGTTTCTGGTCGCGCTGGGCGTCGCCGCCGTGGTGGCGATCGGGCCGCGACGCATCATGCGCACCGTTTCGCAAGGCGCCGCGACGGTCGGCACCCTGTCGACGCCCAGTGAATCGCACCTCGACATGATCGGAAAGCTGCTGACGCTGGTAGGCGCCTTCACGCAGGCGCGCGGCAGTCATCCGCCACATTGACTTGGCATGCTGCGGGCTGGCATGTTCGTTGCACTTGTTAGGAGGAACGTCGTTCTGTTCAATCACTTGAAAGGAAAAACCATGAAAAGAATTATTTCCGTAGTCGGTATCCTGCTGTTCACGATTGGGTTGACTGCTTGCAACACGATGTCTGGCTTCGGCAAGGATGTGGAGCGCGGCGGCGAGAAAGTGCAAGGCGCTGCGGAAAGGGCGAAGTAGCAGAGCGGCAAACCAGGCAGCAAGACTGAACAGGCCGGCCGATACCGGCCTGTTTTTTTCTCAGTGCGCAGTCGGCGCGGGTTGCTCCACCACGTCTTCCACGTAGAGCAGTTTCACCGCGACGATGCAGGTTGCCGTGAGAGGTGATGCGAGGACCACGCCAAGCGGGCCGGAGAGCGCGGCCAGCAGCAAGGTCGCGAAGATCACCAGCGCAGGCGGCAGCGACACGGCGCGCTGTTCCACCAGCGGCGTGAGCAGATAGTTTTCCGCGGCCTGGATGGCGACATACAGAAGCAGCACGTAGAACGCGAGGTCGGGGTCGACATTGAAGGCCACCAGCAAGGGCGGAATGGATGCCATGATCGGTCCGATATACGGAATGAATTCCAGCAGGCCGCTCAGTACCCCGAGGGTAAATGCGAGCGGCACGTCCAGCCACCACAAGCCGATGCCGCCGGCGACGCCGACCATCAGCATGGTCACCATCCTGCCGACCAGCCACCAGCGCAGCACCACCCCGATTTCATCCAGGACTTCATACGCGCGCGGCCGGGCCTTGCGCGGCAGCAGGTGCATGAAGCCGCGCTGATAGAGGCGCGGCTGCGCCGCCATGTAGATGCCGATGAACAGCGCTACCACGCCGCCCACGATGGCGGAAACGGTGGAGCTGATCAGCCCGCTGGCCCTCCCCAGCAATTGCACGTCGAGCTTGGTGTGCGCCAGTTCCGTCACCAGCGGTTGCAGCGGCTTGGCCCAGTCGTAATGCCGCACCCACTGGCGCATGCGCACCAGCGCGCGCGGCAGGGTCTCGACCAGTTGCCCGATCTGCTCGGCGATCGGCACCGCGAACAGATAGCCCAGCAGAACAATCACGCAGGCAAGCGCGGCGATCGACAAGGACAGCGCAAGGCGTTCGCTGATGGGCGTGTGCTGCGTCAGCCAGTTGGTCGGCGCGCGCAGCAGCACCGCCGTCAGGATGCCGGCAAACAGCACGAGGAACACGTCGCTGGCGAACCAGATCAGTGCCAGCACCAGCCCGGTGAAGATGGTCAGGCTGCCGACCAGCACCGTGCGCCGAAAGAACTGCGAATCGCTGAACTCCTGCTGCGCCTGCACCGCGAGCGCCGGCATGTCCGGGCGCGCGGCGTCGGCCGTTGCTGTGCTTGCTGTGGTTGGCGAGGACGTCCCGCCCTCATGCGCTTCGATTCTGCGGCCCGTTGCGCGCAACACGCCGGGCTGCGGGTCCATGCTGGTCGTCACGGTCAGCGCGCACTGCCGCTATCGGAAGTGCCGGTCGCGCCGCCGCTTTTGCCCGCGTTATCGCTGGCGCCGCTTCCGCTGGACGTGGTTGCCGTTCCCTCCGCTTCCGCTACGCGCTGCGGCCAGACCAGGACCGCGGAAGCGAGGTGCTGTCCTTTCTTGCGTGCCGCCGCCACTTTCACTGTCTTGTTCAAGGCATAGCCGGCGGCGTCCGCATGCACGCGGTAGGTGCCGCTCCTGGGCAGATCGACCAGGAGGATCGGCGAATCGCAGGATGCCTGCAACACCGATTCGCCCTTCGCATCCTTGATATCGACCTTGACGTCCGCCAGGTAGGCGCCGCTCTTGGCCGCGAAGGTCAGCATCAGGTCATAGCCCTTCGCTTCGTTTTTCATGTAGCTCACTTCTTCCTCGCCGACGCCGCCGCACAGGTAGGTCACGTCGTTCTGCACGACCGGTTGCAGCCGCGCTGTGACGGGCGGCGCCGGAGCCAGCTCCATGCCCGCTTCCGACTGCATCGGATTGGGTCCGCCGGAGGAAATGTCCGTGCTGCTGCCGGCATGATTGACCGGCGCTGTGCCGGACGCGCCGGAAGTGGCGTTCGAGCTGCCCACGGGATTGGCGACGGAACCGCCCGACTCGCTTTCGGTGGCCGGTCCGGACGTGCCCGACGTGGACGGCGAAGTGATTCCCGGCTGCGAAGGCATGCCGAGGTCGGATTGGGCCGGTGTTCCCGGAGGGATTTGCGCGGGCGGCGTGCCCTGCGCGAGCGCCATCGGCGAACTCAGGGCAAGCGCTACCAGTAAACCAAATGTCGTTTTCATGTCGATAAGCTCCTGAAGCGGGCACCACGCGCCTGTCCCTGTTTGCGACGGGCAAGCGTGGGCATTGAACCCAAGTGTCCTTTGCTTCCCATGCATCATCCATGCCCGTCCGTTTCGAGCACTTGTACAAGCTGCACACAGGGAATGCGACGCAGGGAAAGAGATGCACGCAGTGGAAACTTTTACAAGGCGATGCGAGTCATAAAAACGGTTTCCTGCTGAAATGCATGTTTGTCCGGCACACTCGACAATCTGGCACCGAAAATGCTTTAACAGGCTGTTGAAAAACGTAGCGAGCGGGGCGAGATTGGGGTCGAGGAGCGTACGCGTACAGTTTGCAGGCCCCAGGATCGGCCCGCGCAGTAGTTTTTCAACAGCCTGTCAGGCTCCGTGCCGCAAAACAGGCATATACAACCAAGCGATTTCACGAATACGCTCCGCCGTGACCCAAGCCATATTGCAGCTGCCCGTCAAGATTCTTCCGCAACCGGACGAGACCACATGCGGGCCGACTTGCCTGCAAGCGATCTACCGCTACTGGGGCGATCAGGAATCGCTCGACCATGTGATCGGACGCACCGGCAAGCTGGAGCATGGCGGCACCTTCGCCGTATTTCTCGCTTGCGATGCCTTGCGCAGGGGATACAAGGCAACGATTTACACTTATAACCTCGGGGTATTCGATCCGACCTGGTTCGCACATGGCGTGGACATCGCCGACCGCCTGCGCCGGCAGCGCGAAATCAAGATGGACTATCGCCTGCAGCATGCCACCACCGGCTATCTGGAATTCCTCAGCCTCGGCGGCCGCCTGCGCCTGCTCGATCTCTCGCATACCTTGATCCGAAGCATCCTGCGCCGCGGCCTGCCCATCATCACCGGGCTCAGCTCGACTTTTCTGTACCGCACGCCGCGCGAATTCGGGCCGGATGATGTGCCCGACGACGTACGCGGCCTGCCTTCCGGGCACTTTGTCGTGATGGCTGGTTACGACAAGATCCACCGCAAGGTGCTGGTGGTCGATCCCTATCAACTCAATCCTTACGCCAGCACGCACGAGTACTGGCTGAGTGTCGACCGGGTTATCGGTGCGGTGCTGCTCGGCATTGTGACGCATGACGCGAATCTGTTAATCATCCATCCGCGGTGTCCGCCGCGACAGGAAGTACCATGAACATCCTCTTCGTCGTAAGTCAACAGCAAGATTGGCCTTTCGACATACCCGGTGTCACAGTGATACCTGCACAAACCTACTTGATGGACCCCGCCTACGGGGATACCAGCACCACCACCAAAGTCTTCAACCTCTGCAACACCTATCGCTACCAAAGCCAGGGCTATTACGTATCTCTCCTTGCCGAAGCGCGCGGTCATCAGCCGCTGCCGGATGCGCAGGCGATGAAGGATCTGCAATCGGACAGCCTGGTACAGGACATCACGGAAAAGCTCGATGACCTGATTGACTGCTCGTTTTCGCGCGTGTCGGATGACTTCGCTGACCTGAACATCTATTTCGGACGCGATGCCGACCAGCACCATCAGCATCTGAGCGAACAGTTGTTCAAGCTGCTGCGCACGCCCGTCTTGCATGCACGCTTCGAACGCGCCAACGAGCACTGGCACCTGTGCAGCATTTACCCGGGCAGCGTGCGCGATATTCCATTGCACCATCAGCCATGCGCGATGCAGGCGGCGATCGATTACCTCAAGGAACAAAAGATCCGCAGCAATGCGTCGCCCAGCAAGCAGGCCTCGCTGGCGATCCTGTACGATCCGCAGCGCAAGGAGCTGCCGTCGAACCCGGAAGCGCTGCGCAAATTCCTGGAAGCGGCCGAATTGCTCGGCATGCACGCGGAGCTGATCACGCCGAAGGACGCGCGCCGCGTAACCGACTTCGACGCGCTCTTCATCCGCGACACCACCAACGTCGACCACTACACTTACCAGCTGTCGCGCCAGGCGGCCGACGCCGGCATGGTGGTCATCGACGATCCCGAATCGATCCTGCGTTGCACCAACAAGATTTACCTGAACGAATTGCTGACCCGGCATCACATCCCCACGCCGAAAACGCTGGTGGTACACAAGGGCAATGTCGACCAGATCGTGTCCACGCTCGGGTTGCCCTGCATCCTGAAGCAACCCGATGGCGCGTTTTCATCCGGCGTTTTGAAAATCGAGTCGGAGCAGGAATTGCTGGTGAAGGTGAATGAATTGCTGAAAGAGTCGGAACTGGTGCTGGCGCAGGAATACCTGCCGACTGACTTCGACTGGCGCATCGGCGTGCTCGACCAGCGCCCGCTCTTCGTCTGCAAATATTACATGGCGCCCGGTCACTGGCAGATCATCAAGCATGAACACCAGCGCATGAGCGAAGGCAAGACCGAGGCGTTGTCGGTCGGCGAAGTGCCGGACGATGTGGTGAAGATCGCGGTGCAGGCTGCCAACCTGATGGGCGATGGCTTCTACGGCGTGGACCTGAAGCAGGTCGGCGTCCAGAACTACGTTATCGAAATCAACGACAACCCGAATGTCGATGCCGGCAATGAGGATGCGGTGCTGTCCGATGCGCTGTACCGCGAAGTCATGGGCGTTTTCCGAAAACGCATCGAGGAACGCAAAGGGAGTGTTGCGCCATGATGCAGGAAACGATACAGGAAGCGGATCCGCCCCTGCTGCATGCCTTCACCGGAGTCGGCATTGAACTGGAATACATGATCGTGCAGCGTGACGGCCTGGATGTGCGGCCGATTGCCGACCGCTTGTTACGCGAAGGGTCGGAGGGCGAAGGCAGGGTCGTGAATGAAGTGCGGCGTGGCGCGCTCGGCTGGTCCAATGAGCTGGTGATGCATGTCATCGAAATCAAGAACCGGCGCCCTGCCGCGTCGCTATCGTCGCTGCCCGATGCCTTTCAAGCCGAGGTGCGCGCCATCAACGCGCGCCTGGCGGCCATGGACGCGCAATTGATGCCCGGCGCGATGCACCCATGGATGGACCCGCTCACCGAGACGCATATCTGGCCGCATGACAATGACGCGATCTACCGCGCCTACGACCGCATTTTCGACAGCAAGAGTCATGGTTGGGCAAATCTGCAGAGCATGCATATCAACTTGCCTTTCGCCGGCGACGACGAGTTCGCGCGCCTGCACGCCGCCATTCGCCTGGTACTGCCCATTCTGCCAGCGCTGGCGGCCAGCTCGCCGATTGCCGAAGGGCGCCGTACCGGCTGGTGCGATTACCGCATGCATGTGTATGCCGACAATGCGCGAACCATTCCCTCGATCACGGGGATGGTGGTGCCGGAAACCGTCACCCACCGCGCGGGATACGAGCAGCGCATTCTGGCGCCGATGTACCGCGATATCGCGGCGCTCGATCCGGAACACGTCTTGCAGGAAGAATGGCTGAACTCGCGCGGCGCAATTGCGCGCTTCGAACGCAACGCGATCGAAATCCGTGTTGTCGATACGCAAGAGTGCCCGCAGGCCGATCTCGCGGTCGCGGCGGCAAGCACCGATGCGGTACGACGCCTGTATCAGGCCGGCGACGACGTACTGGTGGCGCAGCAGGAAATGCCGACCGCGGCGCTGGCGGCGATTCTGCATGACTGCATCCGCGATGCCGATGCCACGATCATCCGCAATGATGCCTACCTGCGGCTGCTCGACTTCCCCGAGCGCAACGCCAGCGCGAACGATCTGTGGCGCTTCCTGGTCGGCCGCATGATGGAGGACGATACCGGGCAGTCGGGCCGGTGGCAAGAGCCCTTGCAGGTCATGATCGAGCACGGCCCGCTGGCACGTCGGATACTGCGCGCAGTGGGTGGCGATTTTTCGCGGAAACACTTGCAGGCCGTGTACGCTCGCCTGTGCGATTGCCTGCAGGAGGGGAGAATGTTTGTCGAGGGGGGCTGATGCAATACGCAGGGTGCTTGCATCATTCCATTACCCGGCCCACGGAAGACACGGAAAGAGCCTGTGCCCGATTTTTTCCGCGCCTTCCGTATCTCCCGTGGACGACATATCGTCTTGCTTGCCAGAGACTGTACCAGACCGGACCGATCAACTCGAACCCGCGATGACATCCACCACGCCGGACTTCTTCTTCGTCACGTGCGAGCATGGCGGCAATCGCATTCCGTCGCGCTATCGAGATTTCTTTCGCGGTCGCGAGGAATTGCTGCGCACGCATCGCGGTTATGACGTCGGCGCGCTGCGCGTGGCGCGCGAATTGTCGCAGGCCTTGTCGGCGCCTCTGCTGGTGTCAACCATCAGCCGCCTGCTGATCGATCTCAACCGCTCGCCCAGCCACCCCAAGCTGTTTTCCGAAGCGACGCGCCCTGCCCCGGCCGACATCCGCGAAGAAATCTTCCAGCGCTATTACCGCCCCTACCGCACCAAGGCCGAGACGCAGATCGCGCAAGCGGTCGCCGGCGGCGCACGCGTGATTCACATCTCCTGTCACAGCTTCACGCCGGAACTCAACGGCGAGGTACGCAACGCCGACCTCGGGCTGCTGTACGACCCGGCGCGGCGAGCCGAAGCGGAGCTGTGCCAGCGCTGGAAAAACGCGCTGCGAAGCGCGGCCCATGCACTCAAGACGCGGCTGAACTACCCCTACACCGGTACGGCCGACGGTTTCACGGTTTACCTGCGGCGGCGCTTCGAGGAAGCGAGCTATCTCGGCATCGAGCTGGAAATCAATCAGAAGCATGTACGCCAGCCCGGCGAACACTGGCGGCAACTGCGCCGCATTATCATCGACACGCTGCGAAGCTCGGCAGCGCGCAACAGACTGGAGACCGCGACCGCCAGATAAAGCCGCGACGCCTGCATGCTGTTGCGAATGCGGCCTCGCGCATGCTGCAAATTGACCTGAGTCAAGCAAATAAAAGTAATCCAAATTCTTCCCGCCTCCATGGGATTGACGATTGTCCTGCATAGGTCGATAGTAGATTGGTTGCAAGGCATCATCGGAGGCGTGAAGCTTTCCGACGGGCCGACATCCGCCGCACGGACCTTGACCGCAGTCCATCCCGATCAATTGCAGGATGAAGCACCGCGGAGGCGGGTGGAAGACAGCGAAATCCTCCGCGGCAACTTGCAGGGCAGCGCGCCGAAATTCGCTGTGCACACCCGTCCCACGATTCTCTATCCCCCAACTTTCCGGATCACCCGGCCGAGGCGTTGCGGGTGCGAGGATCGGACTGGATAACCTGGTTCCCGGTGCATATGTACCATTTTCATCGCCTTCGAGCATACAAGTCCGTCGCGCCGATCCTCACGTTCGCGGTGTGCCTTGCCGCGACCACCTCACTATCCATCCGCATTCGCGCTTACGAGGAAAGGTTCGAGCATTTCAAGCTGGAGCAGCGTGCCGACGCGCATGTCGCCGCCATCCGCAACGAGCTTGAAGACGTCATGCATGAGTTGGAGCTCATCAACCACACGCTTGAAATCTTCGGGCCGATGAACGAAAAGCAATTCGAGAGCTTCCTGCAACCGATCTTCAAACGCTATCCGCATATCGAGAACCTCAGCACCGCGCCGCTAGCCGACGGACACAACTGGCCGGCGTACCAGGCAGTGCCGCGCGTCAAGGCCGCGCCCTCGACGTTCTCATCTCGCGGATTTCAGCGCGTCGGCGAAACAAACCGCCACCGGGTTTTTAACGTAACACTGCCCGTACTGAGCAACAAGCCCACCAGGAACAACCGCATGGTGCTCGGCCATACCACGGCCGTGGTGGATGTCGACGAGCTCGTTTCCAGCGCTCTTCTGTCGGCCTCCCTGCCGCAGACTCCGGAGCTCGGGATTAACGTCCATGCGCATGTCTTCGCCAACGACGGTGACTTGATCTCCTACCGCAAGGACATGAACAAGGACAAGGTCATGGATGACCTGTTTCCGCCTCTCCTGCAGCGCAAGCAAATGCTTGTCTCGCGAAGCTTCGATGCCGCCGGTGCGCCGTGGCATCTCACGATCTCGTCCCAGGCCACGCCGTTTTCTCCCGGCACGCTCGGCTCCGAGCTGACCATGCTTGCCGGCGTCTTGTTCAGCGCCATGATCGGACTCTGGATGCACGTCCAGGCTTCCCGTGCCAGCCACATCCAGAGTCTGGTGGTGGCGCGCACCGCCGAGCTGTCAGCGATCAACGCGCGCCTGACCGAAGACATCGCCGCGCGGGAGCGGGCCGAAGAGGACCTGTGGCAGGCACAGCAGGTATTGACCGTCGCGCAAAAGCTCGGCCATCTCGGCAGCTGGGAAATCAATGCGCAAACCGGCGAAATGAAATGTTCGGACGAGTTGTTCCGCATCTTCGGACTGGAGCCGCAATCCGTCACGCCGACGCTGGACGATTTTCTCGGCAGGATTCACCCGGAAGACCGGGACGCGGCCCGGCATGCGATGGCGCAGGCGCGCGAGGAAGGCCGGAATTTCCGGATGGAGAGCCGGATCGTTCGCCCCGACGGCACTATCCGTTACACCATCAGCGTGGGGGAAGCCACGCGCTGCCAGTATGGCCGGGTGTTGAAATCGGCGGGCTCGATGCTGGATATCACGGAACAGAAACAGACCGAGCTGGCGCTGCGCGATTCGCGTGAAGACCTGCGCGAACTGGCCGCGCATCAGGAGCGTATCCGCGAGGACGAACGCAAGCGCATCGCGCGCGAGGTGCACGATGCGCTGGGCAGCGTTCTGGCGGGCATCAAGGCGTATCTGTCGGTCAGCATCAGCCGTGCTTCCGATCCGGACCGGCTGCTGACCGAAGCCTCCGGCCTGGTCGACCGTGCCTCGCAGACGGTGCGCGAAGTGGTGTCCGAACTGCGCCCGAGCGTGATCGATCAACTGGGTGTATGGGAAGCGCTGCGCTGGTACTCACACGAGATCGAGCGGCGCACGCAGATGGTGTGCGAGTGCATCATCGACGAGAACCTCAACAACCTCGAGATCGATGCCGAACGCAGCATTGCGATCTTTCGCATCGTGCAGGAAGCGCTGACCAATGTGCAGCGGCATGCGCACGCCTGGTGGGCGACCGTCCGCGCCACTCTGCTCGAGGACACCATCGTGATCGAAATCGAAGACAACGGAAAGGGCAGCGATTTCTCCGTGCAGCCCGCGAGGCAAAGCTGGGGCATCGTCGGCATGCATGAGCGCGCGCGCTATTTCGGCGGTGAATTCGACATCGTCAGCATTCCCGACAAGGGAACCATCGCCAGCTTGCGCCTGCCCTTGAACAGCATGAGAAAGGAAGAAGCATGATCAGGGTAATGCTGGTGGACGATCATCTGATCGTGCGCAGCGGCGTCCGCCTGATGCTCGGCACGGCGGACGACATCACTGTCGCCTGCGAAGCGGAAACAGTGCGCGACGCCTTGCTGCAGGCGGAGAAGGAAGAAATCGACGTGGCCATCATCGACATCGCGCTGCCGGACCGCAGCGGGCTGGAATTGCTGAAGCTTCTCAAGGCAAGAAAGCCGAAGCTCGCGGTGCTGGTCCTGAGCATGTACGCGGAAGACATCTATGCCGTGCGTGCGCTACGGGCGGGCGCCTCCGGCTACCTGACCAAGAACTCCCCCGCCCCCATCATCGTCGCTGCCGTGCACAAGGCCGCTGCCGGCGGCAAATACATTACGCCCACGCTGGTGGAAAAATTCGCGGACCTCCTGGTCGGCGAGGAGCAGCCGGCGCACGAACGCCTGTCGGATCGTGAGCTGGAAGTCCTCAAGCATATCGCCTTGGGATCCAGTCTGATACGGATCGCGGAGATGCTCAACCTGAGCCCGCATACCGTCACCACTTACCGCGCGCGGATACTGGAAAAGATGGGCCTGAGCAGCAATGTCGAGATTGCACGCTACGCGTTTGAAAACGACTTGCTGTTGTAAGGCTTCTCCCCATCGCTCGTTTCCGGACAGGATGCCGAAATTCTGGCACGACCGCACCGCACGACTGGCGCTTCGATGCCACCGATCGCGTATCCCTGCACTCGGCTGCATGCATGGCCGGTATCGAACTGCCCGCCGCGTGCAGGAACGGCACATGGTGGTCTGCTAATCCCCTGCCGAACTTTCAAGCACTGCAGCATGATCACCCCATGGATCAACATGGGTCATCACATTGAGCACACGATGCCTCTGCAGCACGCGACTGCGCGCTTCAACGGCAATGGCATGCCCTTTTTCGACAGTCAACGTCGCATCGATCTCGATGTGGACGTCGACGACAATCATGTCTCCCATCTTGCGGGTGCGGAGATCATGGATGCCGCGCACACCAGGCGTGCCCATCAGCGTTTCGCGGATGGCCTCGGTGTCGCTTGTGTCGACGGCCCGGTCCATCAGGTCGTGCAATGCATCCCAGGTGAATCCCCATCCCATCCTTGCGACCATGAATCCAACAATCAATGCGGCAATGGGATCGAGAATGGGATAGCCCGAAAGGTTACCGACAATGCCGACGCCAACCACCAGGGACGATGCCGCGTCGGATCGTGCATGCCATGCATTGGCGACCAGCATGCTTGATTTGACCCGCTTCCCCGCGGACAGCATGTAGCGAAACAACATTTCTTTCGCAATCAATGACACCGCGGCGGTCCAAAGCGCGGCAATGTGTACTGCCTGAACCGTTTCCGGGGCCTCAAGTTTGCGGAATGCCGCCCATAGCATGCCCAGTCCGACTGCAAGCAATAACATGCCCAGCACCATGGATGCAGCCGTTTCGAAGCGCTGATGGCCGTAATGATGGTCATCGTCGGCTTCTCGTTTACTGTGATGGCTGGCAAACAGGACGACGAAATCCGCTACCAGATCGGATAAGGAATGGATGCCGTCGGCGACCAGGCCTTGTGACTTGGCCAGTACGCCGGCGGTTATCTGGGTCAAGGTCAGTAACAGATTCACCCAGATACTGACCCAGGTGCTGCGGGACGCGACTGCAGCACGCTTTGCCTGGCTTTCCGGCGAGACTTCAACATCGTCATCAAACTGGTCAGAAATCATGTTGTGCGTCCAGAGATATCAGGTCAGGTGCCGGGCGATCGCGACAGTCGCGGTATGACGATCGCCGGAGAAGGTTCCAAAGTTCATTGAGGCAGAGAGGAAGGTAGTCAAGACGACCGGCACCAAGGCGCCGACAATGACAGCGACATATTGGCGAATAAAGGCCCGAAGGCAAGGATGCATGATTTAGACCTTTCATAAAAGTGGCGCACGCGCATCTTAAGTAGCGAAAGCTTAAGGGAATCTGAACGCAACACCGCCATATGCCCCAACGGATATCGGCGCGGGGCAGGTTCTGGCTCGGATAGGCTCTGACACTAATCGTTGTCTTTGCCTTCTCCGCCCTCGTGCTCGTCGGCGCTGCGATGGCATTTCACGCAGTTCTCGAAATTGCGGATCCCCTCATGCAGGTGCTCACTCCTGATCTTGGCCGGCGTATGCTCGTGGCATCCGTAACAGGTGTACTGCGTGAAATCGCTCTTCGGATGGCAGGTTGCGCATGTCGTGTTATGGTCGCGATCGAGCACAAAGTATTTGTCATGCTCGAATGTCGCCGGCTTCCACTTGTCCTGGCTGTGGCACTGCGCACAGCCCGCCGTCAGTTTTTCGTGCAGCGAATCACGCGGCTTGTCATGGCATGACTCGCACTGATTCTTCGTTTCCGGCTTGAGAAGAGCATGGGAAAATTGTTTGCCTTGCCGATACTTCATGACGCCCCGATGATCGGCGTGGCATTCGATGCACCGTTCCTCGACCAGCTCTTGATGAAAGGCCACTTTGCGCGCCGGCCCTTGAATCGGTTTCCCCTTAGTCGTGACGATTCCGATGTCGGAAACCTTGTGGCAGTCCTTGCATTTCCCCGCCTGCGGACCGAAGAACTTGCTGTGGCAGGAGAAGCAGTCCTGCTCCATGCCTTGATGCCCCTTCATCAGTTTGCCCGGAGCCACCATCAGGTGAGGATAGACGAAGACGAGCACGGTAATGACCGCAAGGTTCGCCAGGATGATGTAAAGGAATGCGCGGCTTTTCATTTCCAGTTCCAGAACAGGAAGATGCTGACGATATGGCCGAGGGCAAATGCGGCGAATGCGAGCGTGATCGGAATATGAAGCACTCGCCATTTCTTCATTGCGTCGACGGCTGCCGCATTCCAGAACAGTTCCCGCTCCACGTCGTCTTCGTGCATGCCACGCTGAAGCAGGCTTTCCTTCATGGCCGCCATGTGGCGGCGCGAGCGGTCAAGCAGGTACTTTCCAGTCAGGCCGCTGATGACGTTGACCAGCATGCCGACGATGGCCAGCCACGGCAGGATGGCATTGAAGTGGACCCCGGCATGCACCAGAATCATCACGGAACCGAGCCATGTCATGAATTCATGCAGGCTCAGCAGCTTCTTCGGATTGCCTGACTTGATCATCTTGCGTTTGCGCATCGAATACCCGAACGAAGCGAGGATCAGTAGCGTGCCGGGGATGCCGAGATAGCGGCCGATCCAGACCAGCTGGAACCGGTGCAATAGTGCATCTCCCGCAATGGCCGCCAGAATGAGCATGGCGAACATCGCTATGAACGGAAGTATCTCCTTGCGAAAAACCGAGATGGAATGGGGCATGATCAGGCACTCAGGACAAGATCGGACTTCGGTCTGGAAATACAGAGCAGGCAGCAGCCCGGACTGATGTCAAAGTCGGGCTCTTTCGTCGTCTCGATTTCTCCCGACACGATCGTCGTCTGACAGCTGCCGCAACTGCCGGCGCGACAACCTGACGGAACGGAGAGGCCGAGGTCTTCGGCGAACGCGAGAAGAGATTCGGCGTGCGGATCCCATTGCCGTTCTTTTGCCGAGTTGGCGAAACACACTTTGGGAGAATCGGCTGCCGCCGTCGTGGGAGTGCGGGATGGCTGCGCTGCTTTCGCCAGCTTCGGAACGGTCGATGGCCCGAAGGCTTCATAATGGATACGCTCCGGATCGATACCCCAATCGGCGAGCGCCGGCACCAGCGACTCCATCATTTGACGCGGCCCGCAGACATAGAATTGATAGGGGCGCAGCGTGAGGGTCTGACGCAGCAGTCCGATATCGACACGGCCGGCATGTTGAAAATCGGTACCGGGGACATCATCGGGCTCCGGTCGGCTGTAACAGACGTGCAGATGGAAATTCGGATGCCGCTGTGCCAGGTCGCAAAGTCGCGATTTCATGACATGTTCCGCACCGTTGCGGACACCGTAAAACAGCCACACTTCACGCTCGGGCGCGAGGGCCAGGCTCGTTTCCAGCATGCTGAGCATCGGTGTAATGCCGATGCCGCCGCCAATGAGGACGAGCGGCGACTGGTCGCCGTCGAGCAGGTGGAAGTGGCCTGCAGGCGCCTTGACGGCCAGCACACTCCCCACCTCGACCTGATCATGAAAGAAGTTCGACGACACGCCGGCCGGCGCACCCGGTTTATCGGGTGGCGGCCCGATTCGCTTGATGCTCACCCTGTAGCATTCGGGATCCGGAGCGTGGGATAGCGAATAGCACCGCACGATGGGCCTGGCTTCAGCTCCTGCGTGCGTAGCGAGGTGAAACGTCAGGAGTTGCCCAGGTTTGAATGGGGGAAGAGCTTGCCCATCGACCGGTACAAGGTAGAAGGAGCATACCGATCGGCTGCGGTCTTCAAATTCCTTCCGCTGTACGCGAAATTCCCGGTATCCGCTCCACGCCCCACCCGATGCGGATGGGCGGTCTTGTGAGGGTGCGCTGTTCGCGTCAATCGCCTGCGGCGGGCCGAGCTGCAGATAATCCCGCCGCTTATGAAGAAGGAAAAAAGCGCCGTATGCGGCCACTTGCAGGACAATGGCCAGCGCGATATAGGAAGACAGTTCTTGTATGGTCATGGTGTCGGTGAAGCGCAATCAAGGGCCGGACATTGGCCCCAAGGTATGACCTTGTTCGCCTCCACCAGTGGTGTTGCCCGGCATTCACGCACCGCGCGAAAGCCTGGTTTCTTATTGCAACTCGGACAACACGTCTGCCATCTTAGGAGGCCGGCCGACACATTTCCATGATCGAGGTCAACGTTCTCCGGGAGCGTGCGGAGCGGCCTTCCATCAAGCCTTGCAGGCTGTCGTTCTCAGCCTCGCCCCGGAAGTCGCAACTACTGCGCCTGTGCCATCTTCCAGCCGGGATGTTCGAAATATTCCCCATAAAGACGCAGGGACTGCAGCACGCCCAGTGCTCCGGCACGTTGGGCTGGTCGCCTGAGCGATGTGCGCATCAGCTCGCTACTGTGCGTCAGGTCGGTCAGGACAACCGTATTCAAGGCGGCATCGGCTGCCTGTGTCAGTTTGCAGTCCTTGATGATCTGCCCGACGTTCGTATTGATGAGTTCAGCGAGCTGCTGATATCCATGCGAATCGAGGCGGTCCTGTTGAATGTCGACCTGGACTGTTGCTACGGCCTGTCGAATTATTTCCATTCGCTGCCGCACGATGTCGTCAGTTTCCCATTTGACTGCCGGCCGTATCCCGGGAACCTCCTGACGCTCGCCTGGCCCTTGGTGGCGATGGTCTCGCGCATGAGCGGTTGCGCCTGTCCACGGCGAAGCACACAGTGCCAGAATCAGGATCGTGCGTCGAATAGTGCTCATGCTCATTTTCCTTTGCGCTTGTACGGTTTGTGGTTGCGCAGATTATTCGGCGCCCTGCTTAAGGATTTCTTAACGCAGGAAAATATTGCGCAACGGGCGATCCGGTGGCCCGGGAGAGAAAGGCGAAGCGTTTGAAAACAGCCTGGTGTTGCAAGTGTCACGCAACCTGCATCGTTTCCGGATAGGATGTCGCTTTTCCGTTCCCGATGAATGAAGTCATGCGCAGCCGATATTCCGTCACGATCACGCCGCACGAGTGGCGCTTCGATGCCGCTGATGACGCACCACTGCTCGCGGCTGCACGCCTGGCCGGCATCGCACTGCCCGCCTCGTGCAGAAACGGCACCTGCCGCACCTGCATCTGCCGTCTGAGCAGCGGCGAGGTTCGATACAGCACGGAATGGCCCGGCCTGAGCGCGGAGGAGAAAAGGGATGGCTATATTCTCCCCTGCGTGGCGATTGCCGCGTCGGACGTGGTGATTCACGTCCCGGCGGCGATATCGCTTGATCGGGCATGACGGCTATTTCAGCGCAATCGATACGCGGTTGTGCGCGTAATTGGGAAACCAGCATAAGCTAATCGCTGGTTTGGCGTACCTGCAGGCCAAAGCTGGAATGGCCTCCGAGCACGAGCGAATGCGACCGATCTGTCTCAGGCCACATTTCCAGCGACCGAGGTAGAGATTCTTTCTTGGCACGCCCAGTCCCCTCTCCGGCCTGACCAGCGGAAGGACTTGGTAATTCCGCTGGTTAGGCCGTACAACTGCCCTTCGATATCCATTCTTGTTTGTCGTCGACCGGCCGACTTCAGACGGTGAAACAGCGCCGCTTCACTGGCCGTTTCAGTGAAAATCGGTCATCCAGTCTTACGGGTGACCACCGATTCTCCTGTGTCGAACTGTTCGACGAACTCGCCTAGAGCATGCATCGCAAGCTGAAGCTCATCAAGCAAGGGCAGGACTGCTTCCGTATGCCCATTGCGAAGTGCTGCATCGGCTGCTCTCGCCAAGCTGGCAAGCTTTGGCGCATGGAGAATACTGGCGAGGCCGCACAAGCCATGCAGGAGTTTTCCCGCCTCATTTAAATCAGTGGCACTAAAACGGCGGCGCGCTTCATCGACGTCCTTGTGATGGGCTGTGAAGAACGCGCGCAACAGTTCGCCGCATTTATTCCTGTCTCCGCCGAAAGTTCTCAAGACGCCAGCGACATCCAGGACAGGCAGGTCGCTCACCGGAATCGTGCCTTCAATGAAGCGGTGACGCGGTGCGTCTGGTCGACCTGGCGGGCCGCTTTCACCGGCGATAATATCGAGCAGATCGTCGATATCGATCGGTTTTATCAAATGTCCTGCCATACCAACGGCCCGCGTTTCTTCGCGGTCCTCAGCCAGAACGCGGGCGGTGACGGCGATAATGGGAAGATCAAGCCGGCCCATCTCGTTGCGGATGATCCGTGTGGCCGTGTAGCCGTCCATGACCGGCATCTGAATGTCCATCAGAACCGCGTCAAATGGCTCACCGGGCGAGCGCAGCAGCTCGACTGCGGCGAGTCCATTCGCAACAATCACCACCTCGGCCCCGGCACGAATCAGGAGTTGCTCGGCGATCTCCTGGTTGATCGCATTGTCTTCGGCGACGAGCAGACGCATGCCGGCAAGGCGTCGGTCTGTTTTCTCAGCCGGCGGGAGGATGCCCGCGAAGTCACCTGCGTGCGTTCTCCTCACCGCTTGCAGCAGCGCTTCCGGGATCATGGGTTTGGCAAGGATTCCGTCGAGATAGAGATCATCACTGGCGGCAGCGGCTTGCGCCAGCTCCCAGATGGACGGCATCAGGATCACCTGCGGCAGGCCGATGTCAGGGGAGCCACAAGCCTGCCTGAGCATCTCGATGCCATCCATGCCCGGCATGCGCCAGTCGAGCAGCATCAGATCGAAATCGCGTCCTTCGGCAGCACTGCGCCGCAGTTCGTCCAATCCGGCCGGGCCGGAGTCGAGCGCAGTCGTATGCCAGCCGAACGCGGCACAGGCACGTTGCAGGATATCTCGGGCCAGAGGATGGTCATCGATGATCAGGATGTTCAAACCGGACGGGATATTTTCCGGTGCCCCCACGGCGTCGCCGTCGGCAAGGTCCAGCTTCACGGCGAAGTGAAACTCGCTGCCCCGGCCAGGTGCGCTTTCGACACCGATTTCTCCGCCCATCAGTTTGGCGAGACGAGTGCTGATCGCCAATCCCAGCCCGGTGCCGCCGTACTCGCGGGTCGTTGAGCTGTCCGCTTGTGTAAACACGTCAAAAATCGGGACCAATTGTTCAGGCGGAATGCCAATCCCCGTATCGCGGACGGCGAATTTCAGTGTCAGCGAGCCGGCTTGGCGGGCGAGACAGCGTACCGAGACGACTATTTCACCCATCTCGGTGAATTTGACCGCATTGTTGATCAGATTCAACAATATTTGCTGAAGTCGAAGGGCGTCGCCGACCAAGGAATCCGGCATGTCTTGCGCCAGGTCGAACAACGCCTCGATGGGTTTGTCGCGGATGCCGGCGGAGAGCACTGCTACTGTGGTGCGCAGGACCGCGTTCAGAGAAAACGGCGCGTGCTCCAATCGAAGCGCACCGGCCTCGATCTTGGAGAAATCCAGGATGTCGTCGACGAGCGCACGCAGTGCTTGCGCAGATAGCTGGAGCTTATCCGCATACTCGCGCTGGCGTCGATCCAGGGGGGAGTCGACCAGTAGCCCGGACAATCCGACCACGGCGTTGAGCGGGGTGCGAATCTCGTGGCTCATGGTGGCCAGGAAGGCACTCTTGGCGCCATTGGCAGCCTCAGCGTCCAGTGCCTTTGCCACGAGCAAGCCATTGAGTGCGGCGATTTTCTTTGTCCGCTCCTCTACGTGTTGTTCCAGTTGGAGGCAAGTACCCTCTCGTTCGCTGCGACCGCGCAGCGATTTCAGGCCGCAGCTCAGGTTGCTGACCAATTCTTTCAGCAATCGCATTTCCTCCACGTCGAATGAATCCGGTTCTGCTGAATGGAGCATCAGGACTCCCCGAACCTGATCTTCAATAGAGAAAGCCAATGCGGCGCTCGTCTGACAGGCTTGCTGGACGGCGGCCGTACGCCATGACGCCATGATCGAATGGGTTGGGCGGTTGTGGCTGACCTGGGGCGATCCGGTCCTGATCGCCGTTTCAGCCATTCGACGGGTAATATCCTGCCCACCGTCCGACGAAACCATAATGCTTTCCGTGCATTCCGCGGCAGAACCGAATTGCGCAACGGGAGTGACAGTATTCCCGCCACCCTGCCCTTCCACTCCAACCCAGGCCATTCTGTAACCGCCGGATTCCACTGCAAGGCGGCACAAGTCGTCAAACAGGCCGTTCTCATTCGTAGCGCGAACCATGGCGATATTGCAGTCGCTGAGCAGACGTAGCTTGCGATGAAGCCTCTTCTGCCTATTGCCCAATTTGCCGATATGGCCGCCCATCATCGCCACCCAGGCGAGCGTGAATGCAAGCGCGAGCCACTGCAATAACTCCAGGCGAAGATTCAGCGACTGTGGCTTGAAGCGCCAGATCAGGCCGATCAGCACGCAGTAGGCCGTCAACATTCCCACTGCATGCGTCAGCAAGGCCCGCATGGAGAGTCGTGGCACGCCGAACAGAAGAATCATCGGCAGGACCGCAAGCAAGGCCGCTCGTCCCTCTTCGGCCGCGTACAGGGTGTACAGGACAACGAAGCTTGCGTTCAGCATCTGCAGATCGGTCAGACTCGGATCGATGAAACCACGATTGAGCCCGGAACGAAAGGCAAGGTAGAAAGCGAGATAGGACAACATGACGAGAGCGGCGCTCTGAAGGACTGCGGCATTTGACAGGATGCCGAGCGCGGAGCAGACAATCAGCAGGGCCATCGTCAGAAGAAATGACCCGGCCGCGATGAGATGATTATGTGTGCGCGCCGCTTCGTTGAAGCCGTCCGGATAAATCGAACGCATGCGGCGTGTTCTCCTTCGAAGCAAACTCGACCTCGATTTCTGATGTGAGAAACTTGGCAGGGTGTTGAAACACGTTGCGAGCGGGTCGAGTTTGGGTGCGAGGAGCGCACGCGTACAGAGCAGTACGCAGAACACCGCAGCGCCCAAAATCGGCCCGCGCAGTAGTGTTTCAACACCCTGTCAGGGGTAGATGCAACCCGGAACGCCAAGGTGCTGGCTCGATTTGTTGTGAATGTGCACTGTACTACGAAACCGCGCCGTATCTGGCTTGTTTGAGGTCGAAGTGCGCAGAGGCATCTGCGCCGGATCAACTCGAACCTTGTCGCACGGAATATAATCGCCACTGCATCCGGCTATCGGAATGCTCGCCGCGATAGGACGATCAGGCCGAAATCAATGGAAATGGTATTAGGTCAACGGTTTGGTGACATATCCATCATAATAGCTAGTCCCTGACTAACGGGATTCTTGTTGGCTTTAGCGGTTCGTGCCACACCCTAGTGTTAAGTCTCCCCAATGGATAAAACCGACGCGCGGCGTAAACAGATTGCTGACATCATTGCCGCCCTGCCCGACACCGATGGCACAGGCGTCGTCGAACATCTTTTTGAACCCCTCAGGATCGAGCTGACTTCGCTTATCAGCGAAGAAGGTTTTCGTTCCGTTTTTGAGCGTAGTGTTTTCCTTGCCGGTCGCAAATTTGCATGGCTGAGTGTGGAGCAGCCTTTATCAGGTGCATTGCCGCTTGACGATCTAAAAACCAAGCTGGCACAACAAGAGTCCGCTGAAGCGAGACAGGCAAGCACGGTGTTACTGCTGAATATCAGTGACCTGATGGCGTCTCTGATCGGCGAGCTTCTTACAATCGATATTTTGCGTTCAGCCTGGGGGAAGGATGCTTTGGGTTCGTTGGACGAGGAGTTTCAACCATGAGTAACAGTGTAAGCATCAAACGTCTTGAAACCGGCATTCCGGGTTTGGATTCGCTGTTTGGCGGCGGCATTCCGGAGTTTTCCTTCAACCTGATTGCAGGCACGCCCGGATCCGGAAAAACGACATTGGCGCATCAGATAATGTTTGCGCTGACAAGCGCAGAATCCCGCTCACTGTTCTTCACCGTGCTGGGAGAGCCGTCATTGAAAATGTTGCGGTACCAGCAGCAGTTTTCTTTCTTTGATTTTAAAAAATACAGCGAGTCGATCCGCTTCGTGAACCTGGCGGACGACATTCTGGATGGCGATTACGATCGTGTGCTGGCGCGCATTCTGGCCGAGGTGAAAGCGTATTCGCCCAGCTTCGTATTTGTCGATTCTTTCAGATCGATCGTGCAAGCGGCTGATTATCAGTCTAAAGGCCCGACCGACCTTCAGCATTTCGTTCAACGCCTTTCGATGCAAATGACGAACTGGCAGGCAACCAGCTTCCTCATTGGCGAATACATGGATGACGAAGCGCAGGCAAGCCCCGTCTATACCATCGCGGACGGCATTATCTGGTTATCGCAGAACAAGAAAAGAAATTCGGTTGTTCGCAAAATCCAGGTAGTAAAAATGCGCGGTCAGGCGAACAGCCAGGGATCCCATACGTTTCGCATCGACAGTGAAGGTATACACGTCTTCCCGCGTGCCATGGTTGAACCAGATGAGATCAAGCGCCAGATGGCGCGGATACCCGCGGCAAGCAAGCGATTGTCAATCGGTGTGGCGGAGCTCGACAGCATGTTGGGCGGTGGAATCCCGCAGGGTTACTCGACGTTACTGGTCGGCCCATCCGGTTCCGGAAAGACCGTATTGGCAACAGAATTCCTTGCCGAGGGCGTGCGTGTCGGTGAGGCCGGCGTGATCGCCGCGTTTGAAAAGAGCCCCAATCAGTTATTGAGCCAAAAGCTGGATGACCTGGTAAAGACCGGGCAGGTTGGTCTGATCGATACGCATGCGCTTGATTTGTCGATCGATGAGACCCTGCATGAGCTCGTCTCCACCATTCGCCGGCTCAATGCGAAGCGCGTGGTGATCGACTCCTTGTCCGGTTTCGAACTTGCACTGGCGCCCGCTTTTCAGGAAGACTTCCGGGAGTCGCTTTATCGGCTGGTTGCCGTCCTGACTGGCATGGGTGTCACGGTGTTGATGACAACGGAACTCGAAGACCGGTATAGCGATCTACGCTTCAGCCCTTATGGCAATGCTTTCCTCGCGGACGCCATCATCCTGCAGCGCTATATCGAACTGGAAGGCGAGTTCAAACGCGTGATCGCGGTGATCAAGGTGCGTGGCAGCAAACACAGCAAAGCCATTCGACTGTTCGATGTCGAAGAGGATGCGGTTGTTATTGGCGGCCCGCTATCCCAATACGAAGGCATTCTGTCCGGAAAGCCGACAAGTCTGTTGCGGGGAGATCGGACAACGGACTGAGGTACAAAAATGCGCAAGGACGGTAGTAAGCGCCGCCACTCTGGCGCCGATCAGACTCCGTTAATTCCGGAACCGCAAAAAATGGATCCGGCAAATTACGTTACTCAAGCGCCGTCAAACCCCTCATCGCCAGACCTGTCTCAGGAAAGTGATCTCGCATCCAGGGAAGTATCTGCGGAAGCGCGCGAATCTGCAGTCAATATGCGAGAGCGCACAGCGGACATGCGCGAATTCGCCGCGAAAGTCAGGGAGGCTGAAGCGAGCTCCCGCGAAAGTGCTTCAACCGTGCGTGAAAAAATCAATGCAGATAAAGAAGGCTTGCAGAACGCGTTGGAGGAACACATTACCCGCTTGCGAGATGTCAACAAGCGTCTCGTCATTGCAAATGTCAATGCACAGATCCTGACGGATCAGCTGCAACAAGCAAAGACGCAAATGGCGCATCTCGCGCATCACGATTATCTGACGAATTTACCCAATCGAATTCAGCTTGAAGAAAACCTCACGCAAGCGATCAAGTTTGCGAAACGCCATGGCACCAAACTGGCCCTGCTGTTCATGGATTTGGACCGCTTCAAGGTCATCAACGATTCGCTGGGCCATGATATCGGTGACCAGCTGCTTCAGGCCGTCGCTCAACGCCTGCGCACAAGTGTGCGTGACTCCGATACAGTTAGCCGTCAGGGCGGAGATGAATTCGTTGTCGTGCTAACAGATGTTGGTCGCCTGGATGAGCTGGTCACAAGCGTTAAAAAAATCCATCACATCATTACTGAACCCTACGCTATTGCGCAGCATGTCCTTCACATTGGGGCAAGTATTGGGATCAGCATCTACCCTGACGATGGCGCTGACGACGTGACATTACTCCGACATGCCGATGCAGCCATGTATGCCGTCAAGGAAGGCGGGCGCGATAATTATGCGTTCTTCGAAAGAGCGATGAACGAACGTGCGGTAACGCGCCAGCAGATGGAAGCGAGTCTGCGCGAAGCGATTGCCCGGAACGAGTTTGTCCTCTATTACCAAGCTCAATACGACCTGAAGACTGGCATTATTACAGGCGCCGAAGCGTTAATAAGATGGCGCCATCCAGTCGACGGCCTGCTTTACCCGGCCGGCTTCTTGTCATTCGCGCAAGAGTGTGGCGCGATGCTGCCCATCGGTCGCTGGGTACTGCGGAATGCCTGTGAGCAAGCTCGCAGATGGGAAAAAGAGGGCCTGACAATCGACGTCATTGCGGTGAACCTTTCAGCACCAGAGTTCGAATCCAATGATTTTCTTGAATACCTTCTATCAGTGCTTCATGAAACCGGCCTGGCACCACATCGCCTTGAGCTGGAGCTCACTGAAAGCGTCTTGATGCGGGATTGCGAAGCGACAATCCAAAAGCTCAATACTCTGAGGTCGTTGGGGGTCCGCATCGCCATTGATGATTTTGGCACCGGCTATTCCAGCTTGAGCTATTTAAAACGATTTCCGATCGACACCCTGAAAATCGATCAATCATTTGTTAGCGACGCCCGCTCCGGGATAGATGAAATTTTGGTGGATGCCGTGATCACCATTGGGAACCGGATGCAGCATCAGGTGATTGCCGAGGGAATCGAAACAGCAGAGCAACTTGAATTTCTTCGAGCGCATCAATGTGCGAGCGGACAGGGATTCCATCTCGGCAAGCCAATCAATGCCGATGACTTCACGCGCATGCTGAAAGTCCAGTCCCAAGATCAGCGGTATGCGCCACTGATCTAAATAGAGGGTCTCATATACGAACACATGATGACTCAAAATCATGGAGCGTCCAGCACAACTATTGTTGACAAATACTGTCCATATTCATGAAATATGCGATTGAGAACGAATACATACGCGCATATTGATGACCTTGCTCGTTTGAGTGGCCAAGTGGGTTGAGGATTGGGGTGGTGCAACACTTTGCAGAAAAACGGTGTTGCATTTGGTAGGGACGACGGGTGCTTGCCACAGTCGCAGCGCCGACTGGATCAGGGATGGCTGCTTTGAGTTCGAGTGTCATCGACAATATAAAAAAATGGAAGATACTGAAGCTCCTGCGCTTTTCAGTCTCGATCTCTTCTCTGATTGCGTTGGTGCTCGGGCTGACGATTACCGCACTCCTGTTTTCGGCAATCCGCCGCATTGAATACAACCAACAAAAATTTGAGTTCAAGCGAAGTGCGGAATTACGGCTGCAAGCCGTCAACGAAGGCGTCGAAGATGCCATTTCCGGATTGCGAAGTGTCAACCAGCTATTTGTCACGGCCGGCCTGGTTAGTCGCGAGCAATTCCGCGTCTTTGTCCAACCGATGCTGGAGCGCTATCCATATATACAGGCATTCAATTTTCATCGCCTGATATCGGACGCCGAACGACCGGCCTACGAGTCGGAAATGCGCAAGCGTTTTCCCGGTTTTAGCGTTACCGAAATAAGGGACGGCAAGATGGTGCCCGCCGGCACCCGGCCGGTCTATCGCGTGGTCGACTATATTGAACCGATGCAAGGAAACGAAAAGGCATTCGGTTTCGACTCGCTGTCGTATTCGTTCCAGAACGCGGCGATCAAGCGCGCCACCGAAACCGGCTTGCCCGCGGCAACCGGCTTGCTGCGACTGATGCAGGAAAAGAATACGCAGCAAGGCGTGATTATTATCATGCCGGTGTATCGATCCGGTTCTGTGCCGAAGAGCGCGGCAGCGCGCCGCGAAGCGGTGATCGGCGATACTGCCGCCGTATTTCGGGCTGGCGATATGATCGAGAAAATTCTCATCTCGCGCGGCTTCCTGCCGTCGCCAGATAGCGGTATTAGCGTCTATGCGGGCGATACGCCGGATCCTGCAAACGTGGTTTTCCGCTACGACGACGGTGCGGTTCCGCATCGGATGCCATCGATATGGCCGGCCTGGTTATGGTATGACAACCTGGACAACGTATCGGGGCGAATCGCCGTGGCGGGCACGCAGTGGCATATGGTGGTTTCAGCGACACCGGTCCTGTTTATGCAAAATCACAAGGGTTCGTTGTATGTGTTGCTGAGCGGCATACTGCTCAGCATCTTGACGGCAGCGTATGTCTACGCGCTGGTTTCGCGGCAAGCGACGATCGAACGTGTCACCACCGAACGTACGGCGGCCTTGCAGTTGGCCAACTCGTGTCTTTCCAAGGATATTGCTCAACGCATCAACACAGAGAAATTCCTGCGCCTGCGCGAGCGCGTGATCGATGCCAGTGCCAACGCCATCATCATCATCAACAGCACGCCCGATTACGTGATTGAATACGTCAACCCGGCGTTTGAGCGCATTACCGGGTATTCCTCCGCAGAAGTGCTGGGCCGCAGCCTGAATTTATTGAAGGGCAACTATCGCGACCAGCAAAATACCGAGGCAATCCGCGCTGCGCTGCGCGAGAAGCGTGAAGGCCATACGGTGCTGCGCACCTACCGCAAGGACGGCACCATGTACTGGAATGAAATGCACCTTTCACCGGTCAGGAACGATGCCGGCGAGGTCAGTCACTTCGTAGTGGCGCAATACGATATTACGGAGGCCAAGCGCCACGAAGCGGAACTGGAGTTCCAGGCCACCCACGATGTGCTGACGGGATTGGCAAACCGCAATCTGCTGCGCGACCGGCTCAGTCTGGCCATCGCCGATTCAGAGCATTTCGGGCATTCTGTGTGGGTGTTGTTCGTCGATCTGGATCGATTCAATGTGGTCAACGATACGCTGGGCCACATGGCCGGCGACAAAATTTTGAAGACGATTGCGAGGCGACTGCAATCGACGGCGAGCGAGGTCGATACGGTGGCGCGCCTGGGCGGCGATGAATTTGCATTGGTCCTGGCGGGACGCATCGACGAAGGACTGGTGGTGGGCGTCATTCATCGCATCATCACTACCATTGCGCAACCGCTGACATTCGAAGAGCATGAGTTTTCTCTGAACTGCAGTATTGGCGTTGCAGTATGCCCAACCGACGGCCGTGATCCGGATACGCTGATCAAGCATGCGGATATCGCCATGTATCGTGCCAAGGACCTTGGCAGCAATAGCTTCCAGTTTTACACGCAGACGATGAATGAGCGGACGCTGGATCGTTTTCATATGGAACGCGACTTGCGCAACGCGCTCGACCGGGGTCAGTTTGTGCTGCATTACCAGCCGCAGGTCAATTTGCACAGCGGCCATATCACCGGCATGGAAGCGCTGCTGCGCTGGCAGCATCCACGGCTTGGCCTGCTGCCGCCCAGTCATTTTATCGGACTGGCTGAGGAAACCGGATTGATTATCCAGATTGGCGCGTGGGTGGTGCACACTGCCTGCAGCCAGAACAAGGCGTGGCAACAGGCGGGCTACGGCAATTTGGTGGTGGCGGTGAATTTGTCGCCGCGTCAGTTCATGCAGAAAGATCTGGTGCAGTCGGTGGCGGCAGTCCTGGAACAGACCGGATTGTCTGCGGAGCATTTGGAAATCGAACTGACCGAGAGCCTGGTGATGACCGATATCGATCATGCGATCGGCATCATGCATGACTTCAGAAAGCTGGGCGTGAAATTGTCGGTAGACGACTTCGGCACCGGCTATTCCAGTCTGTCCTACCTGAAGCGACTACCGCTCAATGTGCTTAAAATCGATCAGTCATTTATCCGCGATGTCACTCTCGACCCGGATGATGCCGAAATCGTCCAGTCGATCATCTCGCTCGCACATAACTTGCGCTTGCATGTGATCGCCGAGGGAGTGGAGAACCAGGAGCAACTGGCTTTTTTGCAAGGTCGTGGTTGCGATTCGATGCAAGGGTTTTATGTTAGTCACCCGGTGACAGCGGATCTGTTCACAGAAATCTTGCGTGAACGGAAATGCCTGCCATCGCCGATTGAGGTGCCGTATGGCCTGGTTTCGTGACTCCGGTTTGCCATGAAGCTCCAAGCGGCCAGCCGAGAAGTCACAATATCCTTTGTCAGCCGGCCATCACTGTCAGCCGATTCCTCGAAAGACGCCGACAAGCGGGCATAATATCGCCTGTGCTTTCATCTGTTGACGAATGGATGACTGCTTGATTCCATCCCGCCCGGTTTAAGCGTCTGCACAGTTTCGCCTTCACCTTGTAGCGCGGTGCATGTGCTCGTCACGCCAAGCGAGCTTACCGAAGGAGCGTCATATGAGTGTATTTATCAAGCCCGTGTTCGAGGGCACGGTGATATTTGAAGGCAATGAGTTGTTCAAGGGGCAAGGTGCGGCAAAGCAATGGGCGCAGCAGGTCGCAAACGAGTTGGAAATCCCGGTCGAGGCGCGCAAGATCGGTACGGGCTGGGCCCTGGTCGGGAACATGGATGGTGTCGAGACTATGTGGGGCATCTATGGCCAGCGCCTCAAGCGCATCTCGCCTTCACCGAACGACGGCTGACCGCTTCGAGTCAAGCAAGTTATTTCGCGGCATCCTTCCGACCGGCCTTGACAGGCGCGGCCAAGAGCGTAGTATGAAGTTCACCTGTCGCGTTAAACCGTGCCAATACATCCTTTGGACGATCTCGCGCAATGGTTGGAGATGCGTCATGATGGGAGCGATTGTCGCTTTGCGATGAACCCGAAGTCATGCCACTTCCGACCCCCATGGACCCATGGTTCTGGGGTGCCGGCACCGGGCGACAGGTTCGATTCAAGATGGCCCGCATCGCGGGCCATCTTCATTTTTGCGCCGGCTTGCTTCAACCGGAAAAACGCAACATGGCGACACGCCTGACAACGGACTCATTGCGGCCGCAGACAGGCGTCGCCTCCTCCACAAATGCAGTCACCTCCCGGCTCGCATCAACTTTCCCAGGGCAAGTCGAGCACATCACCATGCGGCGACGTGGTCAAGACCGGCGTCATCGCGAAGGCGGCAATGGTTACCAGTGGCTCCGGCCCGATGCTGATCAGCTGATGGTCGACGCCCGCCGGAATGAGGATGGTCTGGCCGGCCGTGAACCGTTCCACGCGCCCCTCCGCGTGCAGCTCGCCGATACCGGCTGTGCAGATCACGACTTCCTCGCATGCATGCCGGTGTGGCGGCGTCGCATGGCCGGCTGACATCGATTGCTTCCACACAGAGAGCGTGCGCAAGCCCGTAGGGCTGCCTGCAAGCGTGATGTGCTCGATTCCCGGGATCTCGGTGCGTGCGGGCGTATGGTTTGTGAGTATCTGCATGATGATCTCCTTGATAAAGTGAGACGCAGTATGCCGGCCTTGCACTCAATAGTGAATATGCTGTAATTTCACAACATTAAGGAAATTTATTCTTCAATCGAGGGAGGCCGGATGAGCGGATTCAGCGAATTCATGGCATTCGCCGTCACGGCACGCCACGCCAGTTTCGCCCGTGCGGGACGCGAGCTCGGCATCACCGCCTCCACTGTCGCCAAGCGCATCCTCCGCCTGGAGGAGCGGCTCGGCATCAAGCTTTTCCACCGCACGACGCGCCAGGTCACACTGACCTCGGACGGCGAAGCACTGTTTGCACGTTGCGAGAAGGTGCTGGCCGACATCGATGAAATCGAATCGCTTGCCTCGGGCGCGAGCGGCGAGCCGCGCGGCCAGCTGCGCATCAACATGCCGATCACCTACGGCAAGCGCGTCGTCATGCCGCGGCTCGCGCGGCTCCTGTCG
This sequence comes from Herbaspirillum sp. ST 5-3, assembly GCF_004804275.1. Taxonomy (GTDB): domain Bacteria; phylum Pseudomonadota; class Gammaproteobacteria; order Burkholderiales; family Burkholderiaceae_D; genus Noviherbaspirillum. The sequence continues at coordinate 104,647 of NZ_STGI01000002.1, read as the reverse complement.
CAGCACCCCGGCCTGCAGCTTGACGTGCGCCTCTCCGATTCATTCTGCGACCTCATCAAGGACGGCATGGACGCTGCGGTTCGCGTCGGAGAGCTCGATGATTCGCGGCTCGCCGCAAGGCGTATCGACTGGCAGCGCCTCGTGCTCTGCGCCAGTCCCGCTTACCTGCGACAGCGCCGCAAGCCGACGCGCCCGGACCAGCTTGAACAGCACAGCTTCGTGGCCTTCCGCAATCCGACTTCCGGTCGCGAGCGGCCGGTGCAACTGCAGGTGGATGGCCGGCTGCGCGAATTCCACCCTGCTGCACGCGCCGTGGTCAACGACGGGGAAGGCATGGTCGAAGCCGCACGCTACGACGCCGGACTCACGCAGGTACCGCGCTTCATGGCAGAAGATGCCATTGCCGACGGCAGCCTGGTCGAAGTGCTTGCCGCATATGCTCCGCCGCCCCAGCCGATCAGCCTGGTCTGGCCGGGCAACCGGCTCGTGCCGGCGCGCATGCGCTTGCTCATCGAAACGCTGTCGTCGGCGGGATAGCGGCGGCGCATCCCGTCTCCCAAAGAGTAATATCGGCGACCGCCAAACCTGGCGGATGTCAGCCGCTATCGAGCAACGCCAGTGCCTGCTGGCGCGCGGCGGTACGCAAGGAACGGCGCAGCGCCGGATCATCGGTCGTACGGGCCAGCACCATGCCACCGACGCACAGCGACACAATGGCTTGCGCGCGCTGCTCGCCATCCGGCTTGCCTGTCAGTGCGCGCGCATACACTTGCGTGAGGTTGCGGATCAGTTGCGTATACGCCTTTTGCGGCGACAGCCCCGCGCGCGCCACGTCGCCCGGCAGCGCGTAGAGCGGGCAATGGAAGTCGATGTTGTCCAGCACTTCGTCGCTCAGGTAGACGTCGATGAGCATGCGCGCCAGTTGCTGCGGCTCATGGCCGACGGGATCGGGCTTGAACGGGTTGCAGTTGGAGAAGCTGGCGACAGCAGCCGCGTACAGCTCGTCCTTGCTGTCGAAGTGATGGTAGAAGCCGCCGCGCGTCAAGCCGGCTTCGGTCATGATGCGATCGATCGAGACCTGCTCGAATCCGTGGCGATTAAACAACTTGCGAGCCGACTCCACGATGCGCGCGCGGGTGCGGACCTTGTGTTCGCTGCTGTAGGGCATGCTGCTTCCTCCTCGGGCACATTATCCAGCCGATTCAAATTATGTTCTTGAACATAATATGCGCGTCGGTATGCTCGGAGCTTGTTACCACCAAGGAGAGCCAGCATGCATACACTGATCACCTTTCGCTCCGTTCCACCTTTTGCTGTCGGTCATGTGCGCGACCTGCGCGTGCGCTGGGCACTGGAGGAAGCAGGACTGCCATACCGTATCCACCTGATCGACCTCGAAGACCGGCTGACGCCGGCCTATCGCCAACAGCAACCCTTTGGCCAGGTGCCGGTGCTAATCGACGACGGCCTGACGCTGTTCGAATCCGGCGCAATTCTCGCGCACCTCGGCGAAAAGTCACCTGCCCTGCTCCCTGCCGATCACGCCGGCCGCATGCAAGTCTTTACGTGGATGTTCGCGGCGCTCAATTCCGTCGAGCCGTATCTCGCCAATCTCGCCGAACTGCTCGGCGCTCCGGCCAACGCGTCCTGGACCGTCGAACGCCGGCCGGCCCTGGAAGATATGGCATTGAAGCGGTTGCATGATGTCGACGCCTGGCTCGCGGGTCGGGACTATCTGGCCGGCAGCTTTTCCGTTGCCGACATCCTGATGACCACGGTGTTGCGCCTGCTCGATGCCACCGACCTGGTAGAGCGCTTCGCCGCGCTCAGCGCCTACAAGACGCGCTGCATGGCCCGCCCGGCGTTCCGGAAAGCCCTGACAGACCAGGTCGCGCTGTATTCGCCGGTCGCGGCGTCAGCATAAGGCTGGGGATGCGCCGCATGCCGCGCGAGGTGGGGGAGCAGGCATTGCGGCGAGCTGTCTTCCTTCACGCAAGTTCCGGCGGTGCCGCGCATCACTGCTCCTCGTCCGGGTCGGCTCTTCCATGTAGAACAAAAGCCAATGCTCTCGGTCAAATTGCATTAATACTCTTGTCACCTTTTCGGCGAGAGAAATGAAACATGCAAGCGGCGACTCCAGTTCGCCCGATCATCTGCTGCTTGACGGACAAATCAAGCTCCTCTACAAGAGCGCGCCGCTTGCCTATGGCGTGACGCTGATCAATGGCGCCATTCTTGCCTTTGTCCAGAGTACTTATATTCCCTTCCGCATCCTGTCCGTCTGGTATGGCGGGCTTGTGCTGATCACCGCGTTCAGGGGTCTCCTGATCTGGCGATATGCCCGCGATCAACCAGGGCCTGAGCATGCCCATCTATGGAACAATTTCTACCTGATCGGTGCCGGATCGGCCGGCGTGATTTGGGGATCGGCGGCGGTGCTGCTGTTTCCGATGGATTCAATCGCGCATCAGGTATTCGTGGCGTTTGTGCTGGCCGGCATGGCCGCAGGCGGCATCAGCGTGCTCGCGCCGCGGATGGATGCCTGCCTCGCATTCCTGCTGCCGGAACTGCTTCCACTGGCCGTGCGGTTTTTCACCCTTCCGACGACCTTGCATACGGTAATGGGCATGATGACGTTGATCTTTCTCGCCAGCATATTGATTTCAGCGTGGAATTTTCATTTGGTCATCCGCAATGTCCTCACACTTCGCTTTGACAAAGAGCGACTGAAAGACGAAATTGTGCAACGCCACCGCGCCGAGGAAGACCTGTTCCAGGAAAAGGACAGACTGCAAACCACCTTGAGTTCCATCGGCGAAGGCGTCGCTTTGGTCGATGCGGACAGCCGGATCGAGTTTCTGAATCCGGCCGCCGAGCAACTATGCGGCTGGAATTACCAGCAGGCGCTGCATCGGCCAGCCGCTGAAATTTTCGAGAACGTCGACCCGCAGAATCAGCGCGTTGCGACCGCACTGGAAGAGAGTCTTCGTTCGGCGCAGCAGATTCGAAAGCAAAGCGTGCTGTGTAGCAAGGGCGGGGGAAAACATGTTGTCGATGAATTGGCAACGCCACTGTATGACCGGCACAGCAACGCTGTCGGTGCCGTGTCGGTGTTCCGTGACGTGACGGAAGCTCAGCAAAAAACCGCGGAACTCACGCATGCCGCCGCCCATGATGCCTTGACCGGCCTGCCCAACAGAAATTTGCTGAAGGATAGAGCCCGATTGGCAATCGCGCGGGCACAGCGCAAGCATGAACGCTTTGCATTGCTGTTTCTGGATCTGGATCGTTTCAAGGAGGTCAATGACCGCATGGGCCATGCGAGTGGCGATGCCTTGCTGGTCGACGTGGCCCACCGACTGGCGGGCTGCGTGCGCGAAGTGGACACCATCGCCCGGCTCGGTGGCGATGAATTCGTGGTACTGCTCGAAGGGCCGACGCACAAAATGGAAGTCAAGGCGGTGGCCGGGAAAATTCTCGCTTCCCTGCGCAAACCCTATCAATTGGGCGCGCAGTCGACAACAATCTCCGTCAGCATCGGGGCCAGTTTGTATCCTGACGATGGAGGCGATACGGAAAGCCTGCTGGAGCATGCCGATACTGCGATGTACCGCGCCAAGCAGCAGGGGCGCGATCAATTCGCCCTGTGAGCGGCCGCGGGGAGTAAAAAGATGGCAATGTGTGAGGGGGTTGGAATCAAGTGCGCTCTTGGCCCGCTTGCCGGCGAACGACTGCTTCCGATGACGTGGACAGACGGTTTCGGGTCGTTTGTGCCATTTCACGCTGGCGTGACCGCTGTCCGGGAACCTGCCTATGGCCACCGCCTCATGTAGTCACTCATTCAAGCGGGGCCTAAAAGCTAACTTATTGCACCATCTTCCACAAGATTTTCTTGCATATTCAACCGGTACTCGAACCTGAATGAATCCATAGGGTCATAATGGTTACCGTGCCTTGCGTTCTCCTCCATCACGCGTCGTGAACGTTCCATTTTTGAGAGGACATGATGACTGGCAACATGGTCCTTATCGTCACCGACGACGTTGCGGACGCAAAGTTGCTGGAAGAAACACTTGCCACGGCAAGAGACGGTCCTTTTATGACGGGCTGGGTTCGTCGTTTATCGGACGCAGCGAGCCGATTGGAACGGCGCGGCGTCAATATTATTCTCACCGATCTCTTTCTGCCGGACAGTCACGGCCTCGAAACCTTCGATGCGCTCTTCAAGCTGGTTCCGTTCATTCCTATCATGATGCTCTGCGACGAGCAAAATGAACACCTCGCTATCGAAGCAGTGCAGCGCGGCGCGCAAGGTTTTCTCAGCAAGGGCCACTTCAAGAATTCCCTGGTACCGCAGGCGCTGCGCAATATCATTCAGCGAAAGAAGGTGGAAGAAGCGCTCTTCGTGGAACGGGAACGGTCGCGCGTCACGCTAGAGTCGATAGGCGATGGCGTTCTCAGCACCGACGTCGCGGGCAACGTCACTTACATGAATGCAGCTGCCGAGCTCATGACAGGCTGGTCACGCGACGAGGCGCAAAGCCGTCCGGTTGCCGAAGTCTTGCATCTGATCGACGGCGAGACGCGACAGCCCCAAAGAAACCCGGTCGAAATGGTCATCGTTCATGGAAAGGCCCTTGCCCTCTACGCCAATTCGGTACTGGTTCGCCGGGACGGCTATGAATCGCCGATTGAAGACTCCGCAGCACCGATCTTTGATCGAAACGGTGACATTACCGGCGCGGTTGTTTCATTCCACGACGTGTCCGAAGCCAAGACCATGGCGCAGAAAATGGCGCACCTGGCACAGCATGATTACCTTACCGGCCTGCCGAACCGTCTGCTCTTCAGTGATCGCCTGTCGCAGGCCATTGCCTATGCAAAGCGGCATGCCACCCAGCTTGCCGTTCTGTTTCTTGACCTCGACAACTTCAAGTACATCAATGACTCGCTCGGGCACGCAGTGGGCGACAAGCTGCTCGAATCCGTCGCATGCCGGCTCGTATCTCAAGTGCGGCATTCCGACACGGTAAGCCGTATGGGTGGTGACGAGTTCGTCGTCCTTGTCCTGGAAGATGCGCTGGCAGAGCATGCCACCATTACCGCTGAAAAAATCCTCCATGCGCTCGCAGCGCCCCACCACCTCGCTGGTCATGAGCTGCACATCACGACGAGTATCGGGATCAGCGTGTTTCCTGCCGACGGGGACGACCCCGATGCTTTGGTCAAGAATGCCGATGCGGCCATGTATCACGCGAAGAAAAAGGGTAAAGGCAATTATCAATTCTTCAATGGCGCGATGAATGCCTTGGCAGTGGAGCGCCACGCCATTGAGGCAGACCTGCGTCGCGCAATTGCTGCAGATGAGCTTTTGGTGTATTACCAGCCAAAGGTCGATCTGGTATCAGGGACGGTCACGGGCGCAGAAGCGCTCGTTCGATGGATTCACCCCGAAAAGGGCATGATGCTTCCCGAGTCGTTTATCCCGGTCGCAGAAGAATCGGGCCTTATCGTTGCCCTGGGAAAAATAGTCCTTCGCCAGGCATGCCTGCAGGCCAAGGCATGGTGCGATCAGGGAATGCAATCCTTTACCATCGCCGTCAACGTCTCCGCACCGGAATTTCGGGATCGTCGATTTGTGGAGAATCTGCGTAATGTGTTGGATGAGACAGGCTTGGAAGCGCGATTTCTTCAGCTTGACCTGACTGAAAGTGTGCTGATGCGAAACGTGGAATCAAGCAGTGCCATCCTTCATGAACTGAAACAGATCGGCGTGCAGCTTGCCCTGGACGATTTCGGTACCGGCTATTCCAGTTTGAGTTACCTCAGCCAGTTTCCCATCGACGTGTTGAAAATTGACCGGTCCTTCGTGCAAAGCATCTCGGCGAACATCGTGAATGTCGTGATCGGTATGGGAATGAGCCTTGGACAACGCGTTGTTGCGGAAGGCGTCGAAACAGCGGCGCAGCTTTCATTTCTTCATGCCAATCACTGCACCGAGGGGCAGGGTTATCTTTTCAGCGCAGCGGTACCGGCCGACGATTTTACGCGGCTTCTAGGGCGGGGAACGGTTGACGCCAGTGCGCTGCGGCAATAGCGGTGTACTCCAAACTTGCCGATTGCCTCGCAGCAGGCGTGCCATTTCGATGCATGCAGCTGAACGTGTGGAAAAATATATTTCCAATTCATCAAACTAATCCCGTAAGCTGTTGTCTTATCCGTGTGACGACAAAACAATATTCATGACGTCACTCGTTTTCTAGCAAGGCCTCCTGCGGACCATTTCCCTCCTCTACGAGTGTTCTTTCTAAGAGCACAGCTACTCGGAATCCGATTCCACCTGTTTTTTTATCGACACATGGCGTTCCCGGCAATGCATTCAAGCACCCGGTCGCTGAATGCCGTCGATCAGCACACCGGGGCCTCCGGCCCCTCCAAGATAAAGGAGCTCATCATGAGCCACATACCGCAACCGCGCCTGACCAACGACGGCGTCGCCTTCACCGTGACAGTGGAGTCAGTTACCCATAAGTGCGTTGTCACCAACGACGCAATTCATACCCTGTCCGCCATGAAGAACATCGCCGATGCCGACGTGGATATGATGCATCTGTTTCATGCCTATGAAGCGACCATCAGCGGCGTCGCTCGACGCCTGGTTGCCGCCGGCGTGCCAGGCCATCCGCTGGTGATGCGTTCAAACACCTTCTGCGCACCACGTACTGCCTGATTCCCGCAGTCTGCCAACACCTCGCACCCGGGCGTCGGCGCTACGATAAGCATACGATAAGCAGACCATGTCGGCCGAGGGGATGCCGGTTTCAACGCCGGCGTTCGCGCCGGCGGTGCAAATCAATACCGCTCCCCCTGCGCAGCCCCGTGCGCGTGCATGCCCGCTGCCCAACGAGATCGAGCCTTGCCCATATCTCGTCAAACTGTTCCGGGTACTGCCTCTGGCGACCACCGCTGATGATTACGCGGCGCTGCTGCGCTGGAAAATGCGTCTGCCCGCTTCCCGATAATCAGCACTTCCATCACGAATCCCCCGACTGACAAGCCACGTCGTTCATCGACCGTTTGCGATTGGTGCTGCCGAGAGCAAGCCGTCGTAAACAGCGCGGCGAATATACTGCTACACTATATTTTGAAATAGGTAGTTGTACTACTGCATTCTGGAACATCCCACGAGAGAAGAAGTGCGCAGAATCAATCCAGCCGGGCCGATCTGTGTGCTGGCGCCGCTAGCTGGCATCCCCGGGATCACGCGCAATTCACAATTTGCTGGAACAAATTGTAATGCTATGCTATCTTTAAATCACGTTAACGTACTAGTACGTGAATTGAGAAGCTAGTCATTGAATGATAACCAGCAAAAGGAGTGAAGAATGGTGAAGGCAAGTTACGCGGCATTGACGGAAGGTGAAGTGTACATTCCCGGTCTGCCTACTGAATATGTCGCGCAAACCTATGGTATCCCGCTCGATCAGATCGCCAAGCTCGGTTCGGCGGAAAATCCGCATGGCCCGTCGCCCAAGGCGCTGGCCGCCGTGACCGAGGCAGCGGGGCGCATCGATATTTATCCGGACTGGACCGCGAAGCGCCTGCGCGAGGCGATCGGTCAGAAATATGGTTTTCATCCCGACAACGTCGTGTGCGGCTCGGGCGAAACCGAGGTCATTTCCATGGTCATCCGTGCTTTTGCGAAGCCCGACGAGCCGGTCTTGATGCACGATCCCTGCTTCCCCCTGTATCGCATCTATTCCAACTGCGAAGGGCGGCGCCCGGTGTTTTCGAAGATGGGCAAAGACTTCGATCCGCTGATCGACCAGTACATCGAGACGATGAAAAAGGTGAATCCGAAGATCGCCTTCCTCACCAATCCGCACAATCCGAGCGGCCGCATGATCACGGAGGAAGAGGTCGTCCGGGTCTGCGATGCGGCAAGCGCCGATACCCTGGTTGTGCTGGATGAGGCTTATGTCCATTACACCGAGAACGAGTTCGGCATGAAACTTCTGCCGAAATATCCGAATCTGATCGTTCTGCGCACCTTGTCGAAGGCATTCGGCCTGGCCGGTCTGCGTATCGGCTTCGCCATTGCCGCAAACAACAATCTGATCCTCCCGCTTCGCCATATCAAGCCGACCTGGAACATGGGTCAACTCCAGATCGCTGGCGGTATCGCCGGCATCAATGACGACGAGCACGTGAATCGCGCGGTGAAGACGGTAGTCGAAATGCGCGCCTACGTGGCCGACCGCCTGGCTTCCGTGCGCGGTTTCCGGATGGTGCCAGGTTCGCGCGCGAACTTCTTCCTGACCGAAATCCTCGCGCCGGAACTGGATTCGACCAAGGTTTTCAACGAACTGCTCAAACGCGGTGTCATCGTCAAGGACGGCTCCGACATTCCAGGCCTCGGCAGCCGGTACCTGCGCGTGGACGTCAACCTCAAGAAACACATGGACCGTTTTGTTTCAGCCCTGGCTGACATCAGGATTGCATAAGAGGACTCAATGACAGTGAATAGAATGCTAATCGGCATCGATGTGGGCGGCACGTTTACCGATGCCGTGGTGCTCGATGCCGACGGCAGCAGCGTTCTTATGGCGTTCAAGCTACCCTCGACGCCATCCAATCCGGGCGATGCGGTGATTGCCGCATTGCAGAGGGTCGCCGATCATCTCGACGTGCGCGGCGCACTCGTATGCCACGGAACGACTGTGGGGACCAACACGCTGATCGAGCGCAAGGGAGCCAAGGTCGGTCTGCTGGCGACGGCTGGGTTCACCGACGTCATCGAGCTGCGCCGCCAGAACCGCCCTACGCTTTATGACCTGTCGGTTCATGTCTCGGAGGCGCTGGTCCCGGTCGAGCGGCGCATCGGCGTCAACGAGCGCATGGATGCCGAGGGCGCCGTCGTCACTCCGCTGACCGACGAAGCTGCCGTCATCGACAAGCTTCGCGCGGCGGGGGTCGATTCCGTCGCCGTCGCATTCCTGCACTCCTATGCAAATCCAGCCCACGAGCAGCAGATGCGGCAGGCGATCGAGAAAGCCCTGCCGGAGGCATTCGTGACCGTTTCCAGCGACGTCTGTCCCGAATTCCGCGAGTACGAGCGAACCAGCACGACAGTTGTGAATGCCTATATCGGCGCGGCTGTCGGCCGGTACATTCGCGGCATTGCCGAGAAGGCGCGGGCCATGGGCGTGCAGGATCTGATGATCGTCAAATCCAACGGCGGCCTGACCTCGCCGGAAAATGCCGCACGCTACCCGGCGCATCTTATCGAGTCCGGCCCGGCCGCGGGCATGATCGCCACCGCCGCGTATGCCCGCGCCACCGGCCGCAAAAATGCGATTGCCTTCGATATGGGCGGCACCACCGCAAAGGCCGGTGTCATCCAGGACTTCAAGCCAAAGGTCACCGACGAGTTCCTCGCCGATCAGCTGGTCAACGGCAGGAACGTTGGCGGCTATCCGATTCGCAGCGCGGTGCTCGACATCATCGAAATCGGGGCCGGTGGCGGCAGCATCGCCTGGATCGACGGCGGCGGCGTCCTGAAAGTCGGTCCGGAGAGCGCCGGCGCCAATCCGGGGCCGGCTTGCTACTCGCGTGGCGGGAAACTGCCAACTGTAACGGACGCCCACGCCGTCATCGGCACACTCAGTCAGGAAACCTTTGAAGGCAGCGGCGTCGCCTTTTCGCGCGAGCTTGCGGTCGCGGCGATCGAGACGCATATCGCCAGGCCGATGGGCTGGTCCGTCGCGCGTGCGGCGCACTCCATCCTGGAACTGGCAGTGGCAAGCATGACCGAGATGGTCCGCCTGGCCACCGTGCGGCGCGGCCTCGATCCGCGCGAGTTTTCGATCCTGGCTTCCGGTGGCGCCGGCCCTCTGCACGCCGCCTGGGTCGGAGCCGAGGCCGGTGCGAAGGAAGTGGTGATTCCGCCGCTTCCCGGGATGTTTTCGGCACTCGGTGCCGTGCTCGGCGAAGTTCGCCACGACCTGTCCCAGACCTTGCTTTGTGCAACCCGGGAACTGCGCGCCGAGTTGCTCGAGCAGGCCTTCGCGCGCCTGAAAGACAAGGCGGATTCCTTGCTCGCGAAGGAGCCGCGCAGTGCCAGTCCGGCGAGCTTCGAGCGTTTCGCCGACCTGCGGTTTGCCGGTCAACTATTCGAATTGCGCGTGCCGCTTGGCAGCTACGGCACGTCGATGCCGTCCGCCGAGGAGATCGAGCGGCGATTCCGCGAGATGTACATGTCGGAATTCGGCTTCGATCTCGCCGAGTCCACAGTGCAGCTGGTCAATCTTCGTCTGGTGACATCGCTTCCCATGGGCGGCTCGACGGCACGCATCTTTTCTGCAGAACGCGGTGCCGCAGCGACGGCAAGGGCCTACCGCACGCAGCGCTTCCTGCGCGCCGACGGCGGCGAAGAAGCCTTGCCGGTCTACCGCACCGCCGACTGCATCGGCGCCGATCTTGCAGGGCCGCTGCTGATCGAGCACTCCGGCTCGACCGTATGGGTGCGTGCCAACCAGCAAGCAAAAATCAGCGCCGACGGCAGCGTCGCGTTCCAGATCATGGAGAGTGGCAAATGAACGCAACAGAACATCGCATCGCGTCGATAAACGTGCTGGATAACGATCCGGTGACCTTCGAGGTCGTCAAGAGCACGCTTTACGCCATCTGTGCGGAGATGAAGAGCGTGATCATGCGCACTTCGTTCTCGCCGCTGCTCAGTCTTTCCGCGGACCTGTCCTGTGCCGTCCTGGACCGCGATTGCAACGTCATCGCGCAAGGCGTCGACATTCCGGTACATCTGGGTGCCGCCCGGTTTACCGCCGTGTCCGCGCTCAAGGCATTCCCGCGCGAGACTTGGCGAGAGAAGGATGCGGTACTGCTCAACGACCCTTACGAGGGGGGCACGCACCTGCCGGATATGTCCTTGCTAACGCCTGTTTTTGCCGATGAGACATTGATTGCATTTGTATTGAGCCGCATCCACTGGCCCGACATTGGCGGCATTGCAGCCGGCAGTTCCAGCGTCTGTGACGAAATCATCAAGGAGGGCTTGCGCATTCCTCCGATCAAGATCATCGAAGGCGGCGTCCTGCGCGAAGATGTGCTTCGTCTGATCCTCGCTAACGTGCGCGTGCCCGCCGACCGAAAGGGAGACTTCCATGCCGCCCTGGCAGGCCATGCGCGCGCGACCGAGCGCATGCTGGAGTTGTGCGGCCGCTATGGCGCAGGCGTTGTTACCGGAGTGATGGCGGACACTCAGACCTACAGCCGCAGGCTGGTCGATGGCCGCCTGCTCGCGCTACCCGATGCAGATGTCTCCAATGAAGAGACGCTCGATGGCGACGGCATCGACGACGACGCGGCGCCGCTGGTCAAGGTACGCATACGCAAGGTGGGTTCAACGATGTCTTTCGACTTCACCGGATCGTCGCCCTGCGTGCGCGGGCCGATCAACGCGCCGATCCCGATCACATCCGCCGCCGTGTATTACACCGTGCTGAGTTTCGTCGGCGGCGATATCGCGCCGAATTCCGGCGTCTATGCGGGAATCGAAATCATCGCGCCGGAAGGCACGGTCGTGCATGCGACCTACCCCGCGCCAGTGGTGGCGGCCAATACCGAGACCGCGAACCGGATCGTCGACATCCTCATGGGTGCGCTGGCGAAGGCCTATCCGGAAAGGGTATCAGCCGGCAGCTATGGCTCGGCGTGCGTGTACACCTTCGGCGGCTTTGATCCGATGCGCAAACGCGCCTTCGTGCATTACGAGACGATAGGCGGCGGCATGGGCGCGACCGCGCAGGGCAGCGGCCCGAGCGGATTGCGGGTACACATGGGCAATACCATGAACCTGCCGATCGAGGGCATCGAAGCGGCGCTGCCCGTCCGCTATCTGAACTACGAGATCGTTCGCGAAAGCGCCGGCAACGGCTTGCATCGCGGCGGCGCAGGCGTGCGCAAGACCTTCACCACTCTGATCGACGGCGTGGAGGCATCCGTGCTCGGCGAACGCACGAAGTCGGCGGCGTGCGGCGTCTCTGGCGGAGAACCTGGCGGCCTCGCCTCATTCAGGCTCATATCTCGCAACGGCACGCGTGAACTCTCGGCCAAGAGCGGGCCGCATATCCTTGCGAAGGGAGATTTGCTGGAAATGACCACAGCCGGCGGCGGCGGATGGGGTACGCCGCCCGAAAACCGGAAGCAATGACACGAGAGTCGGCTTTTACAAAAGGAGACTGAAGAATGAATGGAAAAAAGGACTCACATGTCCCACTGCGCGTAGCCCTGCTCGTCCCTTCGTCAAACACTGTGATGGAGAACGACCTGCACGCAGCACTTCCGAAACGCGACTTCACCGTGCATGCGGACCGCATGTATCTGGTTGAATGCACGCGCGACGCGGAACGTCGCATGATCGAACAGTTCGCGCCGCAAGCAGCCGGCGATCTCGGCACGCTGAATCCGGATTTGCTTGTCTTCGGCTGCACCTCTGCCGGCTCGCTTTTCGGTCTCGACTATGACGCCAAGGTATGCCGGGAACTCGGTGAACGCGCAGGCTGCCCGGGCCTGGGCGTCATTTCCGCTGTGGCGGAGGCGCTTGAAAGGCAAGGCGCACGTCGCCTGGCAGTGATCACGCCGTACAACGAGGATCTTACCCAATCGGTGGCCTCGGCGGTGGCGGACGGTCGCGAAATCGTTTGCGCGTATGGCATGGGCATCGAGGACAACGTGGCGCTTGCCGATCCGACGCCGGAAGAGATCGTCGCCTTCGCTCGCGAGCGGCTGGCCGGAAAGAGCTTCGACGGCATTTTCGTGTCATGCACGAACTTCCGGGCGTACGAGGCGCGAAGAGCGCTTGCCGAAGCATTCGGCGTTCCCGTCGTGACGAGCAACAGTGCGGTCATCGATGCGATTCAGCGATTCCGGGATACCCGCACGCAAACACACCACTGAAGTCTCTTGCTGTACAGGAGTAAAACTGCACATCTCCGATGTGCGCGTCACCGACAAAGATAACCATGGAGGTAAGACAATGAAACACTTTCTAGCTGCAAGCATCGTAGCCGCATCGGCCCTGCCGGCATACGCATTGGCGCAAGTCTCCGATGACGTGGTGAATATCGGCGTCATCGTCGACAAGACCGGCGTGTACTCCACCAATGGCGGGCCGGGCGCCGTGAAGGCCGTGGAAATGGCGGTCAAGGATTTTGGCGGCAAGGTCAACGGGAAGCCGATCAACGTCTTCTCCGCCGACTACCAGAACAAGGTCGACATCGCCATGTCCAAGGCACGCGAATGGATCGATCGCGACAAGGTCGACATGATCCTCGAATCGACCGACTCCGCCGCCGCAATCGCCATGCAGAGGCTGGGAGCAGAGAAGAAACGCATCATGATCTTCACCGGATCGGCGACAACCGCGCTCACCAACAAGGAATGCTCTCCGTACGGCATCCACTATGTGTATGACACCTACGCGTTGGCGACCGGCACCGGCCGTGCCATTACCAAAGACGGCGGCGACAGCTGGTACTTCATCACGGCAGACTATGCTTTCGGACATTCTCTTGAAGCGGATACCGCAAGGGTGGTTCAGGAACTGGGCGGAAAGGTGGTGGGAAAAAGCCGTCACCCGCTGAGCGATTCGGACTTCTCCTCCTATCTCGTGCAAGCCCAGGCATCGAAAGCGAAGGTCGTCGGCCTGGCCAACTCCGGCAAGGACATGCAGAACTCGGTGCGCCAGGCGGCCGAATTCGGCCTGACCAAAGCCGGACAGAAACTGGCAACCCTGCTGGTGTTCGATGCCGATATCAAGGGACTGGGGCTGCCGATTGCGCAGGGCCTGTTGTTCACCACGGGCTTCTACTGGGATTACAACGATGAAACCCGCGCCTGGTCCAAGCGTTTCTATGCCGAGAACAAGTTCATGCCGACCATGATTCAGGCCGGCGCCTACTCTGCGACAATGAACTACCTCAAGGCGATTCAGGCCACCGGTACCGACAACGCCGATACGGTAATGAAGAAGTTGAAGTCGACCGAAATCAACGATTTCTTCGCCAAAGGCGGCAAGATCCGCGCGAACGGTCGCATGGTGCACGACATGTACCTGGCCGAAGCGAAGAAGCCGTCAGAATCGAAGGGAGACTGGGATATCATCAAGATCAAGCAAGTGATTCCTGGCGAGCAGGCATACCAACCGCTGAGCGAAAATACCTGTCCGCTGAAATGAGCTTGTGACAGCCCGGACCGGAGCAGCACTGGTCCGGGCTAGATCACAGTACCATACGCGAGCGAAGGCGCGCTACCGATTGCTGCGAGTCGGTTCAGCGCGTCCTCCAGCATGGAGCGATTCGCGCATGCCCCCAGGCTAATGCGGTATGCCGCGGGCAAGTCGGCAAGAGAAATCGCAAAGTGCGATGCCGGCGAAATGCGCACGCCCATTTGTGATGCCTGCGCCGCAAATTCTTCGGCCGACCATCCTGCCGGCACAGATACCCAGGCGTGATAACTGAGTAGCGCGCTGTGGCGAACCCCTCCAAGCACCCGTTGTGCCAACCCGAACCGCGCAGCCGCTTCTTCCCGATGGCGCGCGATACATTGCTCCATCATGCCATTCGCCAGCATGGTCGCTGCCAGTTCCGAATAAAAACCGGGCCCGGTCCATTGCGTGCTGACGAGTGCATCATGAAATGCATTGAAAATCTGCTCAGGAAGAACGGCATATCCAAGGCGGAATCCTGACGCGACGCATTTGGAAAAACCGGTCAGATGAATCGTCCGATCCGGAGCGAGATCCGCAATCGAAGGCGTCCGATCATTTGCGAGCGGGATGTTGACGCCGTCCTCGATAATCCAGGCATCGTTTTTTCGGCACACTTCCGCCAATGCCTGCCGGCGCTTTTCGCTGAGCGTTGCTGTCGTCGGGTTTTGCGTGGTCGTCGTGATGATGACGACTTTTGCCTTGGACTGCCGCAACTGGGCCTCGACGCTGTCGGGCGTGAGCCCTTCCTCGTCGCACTTGGCGCCGATCAACTTCACTCCACGGTACTCGGCAATGCGCTTGATGCCGGTGTATGTAAGCGGCTCGCAAATCGCGGGCTCCCCAGCCTTGAGGAGAACGCCGAATGCCGCCAGCAATCCCTGGTGTACGCCATTTGTAGTCAGCAGGTTTTCTGGCCGGACTCTGGTGCAGAATTGCGAGATCCATGCAGCTGCCAGTTGCCGGTGGTGACTCGAGATTGCGTAGGACGAGTAGTTGAAGAGATCGCGCGACAGTCGCTCGGATGGTACCTGCGCTACCGTTTCGGCGAGCAGATCCGCCACGATGTCGGGCGGAAGGGTATTGATCGATAAGTCGATGACATCGGGCACAGGGACTTCGACGTTGCGTTCCCGTATGAAGGTGCCGCTTCCGACGCGCGCCTCGATAATACCGCGCCGGGCCGCCTCGGTCATCGCCTTGGTGACCGTGGCAATCGTTACCCCGAACATATCCCCCAGTTCACGATGGGACGGAAGCCGGTCGCCGGTACGCAACTCACCCTTTTCGATGCCGGCTTCCAGTGCGTCGACCAAGGCGATATATTTCGGTCCGCCGCTGGCCCGGACTGATGGCTGCCATTTCTTTTTCATGGAACGGATTTCTACCCTTCGGAATTCTTGTTCGTAGCTTGTCGAGACTCGCGGTACGCTCCAGCGAGAGTGTACTAGTATTATAAAGCCCGTGACGGCTTTGCACACCTACAAATCAGCCGAGGCGCGAGCGTCCATACTGTGGGCAGAGAGGCTGCTCACGTCGGACGTGTCAGTCCTGCAGTGCGCGCCCGGGCGAGCGCGCAGTACTTTTGAACGTTCCTTGATACCTCTGAAAGGGGTCTTTCGTCGAATCGGTGCTGGCCACTTCGCTGGACGTACCGCTTCACTGGCAGCATGCTCGTGCGGCGTCAGGGATGATCGATTCCTTGCGCCGAGAGATTGTGGCGGCCGCACGCGCTTCACTGTTGCCGCGCTGACTTGCGCCTCGCCTTGCATCTGTGCGATGACGAAAAGCGCCTATCAAAATGTCGGTCCGCTTCTGGCCGGCTCTTGCTGGATGTCAGCCTTCTTTGTCGTCGCAGTAAGGTAAGCTGAGCACCAGGCCAGTCCCGAAGGTTCTCCGCATGGATGGATTCCTCCCGACATGATTGATCCCAAGTCCACTCGCTTCGCTGCGCCATCACATCGAGTCGCCATGCGGCGCACTCTGCGCGCAATCGCTGCCTTTGAGGCCATCAAGGGCCTGGCGGCTTTCGCGGCCGTCATTGGTGTTCTGGACCTTGTGCATCATGATGTGCGGCACCTCGCGATGGAACTCATCGGGCGCTTTCACTTGAATCCAGCAGCCCATTATCCGTCGGTGCTCCTGCATTACGCGAACCTCCTGCCTGGCGCCGATCTGCACTCACTCTTTCTTCTGGCGTCGGCTTACATCGCGGTGAGGCTGCTGGAAAGCTACGGGCTCTGGAATGATTACGCCTGGGGCGAATGGCTCGGAACTCTTTCGGGCGGGATTTACATCCCGTTCGAATTCCTCCACCTGTTGCACCGGCCGTCAATGATCAACGGCCTTGTCCTGGCAGGCAATATGTTCCTTGTCGGATTTCTGACCTTCCGACTTTGGCGGCGGCATCGTTCTGCAAACGATCAAATTGGATAACAAGCTTGAGGGTTCGATTGCGGCCGGCAAGCGGCCAGTTCCCTCGGGGATCGCAAGCGCAAGTTTTCAGCACGGCTGCACAAGAAGCTCAGCCACGGCGCGCAGCACGTCGGGGTGGTGGACCATGCCCATGTGGCTGACTCCGCTGACCTCGATGTTGCGGTGTAGCGGCGATTCCGTTCCCAGACAACCCTGCCAAGCCACAACGCCATCAGAGTCCGAGTAAATCGACGCAGAGGGTACCGGCGGGGCGACTCTCAAGCGCTCCAGCAATGCATCAGCCACCGGGGAAGCGCCTCCGTTTAACACGGTTAAAAACCACCCTGCATGCGTCGACTCGGGTTTGTCCGGGAATGGCGTCGCAAGCGTAACAACCTGCCGCACCAGCGCTGGATATTTCTTGGCGAGCTCGCGGGCGTAAATCCCGCCGAGGCTCCAGCCGATCAGTGACACGGAACAGCGATGGCGCGCATGTATCCGATTCAAGTGCTCGCCCAGGAGCGACAGCCACTGGTCAAAGTCGGTATTCGGCCAGCTGTTGATGCCCTGCTCCCAATCATAAATTTCGTAGCCCAACTGCTGTAGACGGCCACGCAGGTCGGCAGTCGCTGCGCCACTGGCGGCAAGGCCGGGAAACACGATTACCGGATGGCCATCACCGAGTGGCAAAGGGTCGATGGGGCCAACCACGCCGGCAACGTAATCGGATATTGCGCGCAGCGGTTCAAGCGCGAGAAGTACTGCGGGGGGCGGTTGAAGTCTGTTGGTGTTGATAAGTCTCTCCATGTTGAGCTCGCTCGGACGAGCGTTATCAAAAGTATGCGCCCATTTTTATTGCGGCGCACAATAAATTTGAGGTGAGTGTCGATGCAAGCAAAAAGGCTTCAGCCAACAACATTACGGCCCGACACGGTAATTCATTTCGTCGGCATGACAAGCTGCGTGGAGCAAGGTCGTCATCGCTCTGCGTGCACCAATTCACATGCCGTCAGACCAAGGTCTTGAAGCGAAACCATCAATTGATAATAAGTTATGAACCTATCGCAGATTCTCTGCTCGTATAAGGAGTACGACGTAAATCAGTAAATCAATTTCTTCACTACCGCACTGGAAATCCTTGTGACCACCGCTTCCCCTACCACCAATGTTTTAGCCCAAAATCCGTTCTTCGCCATGTCGACAAAAATAATCAATGTCTACAGCGAAGCCATTCGCCAGAATATGAAATCCCTGAGCGTCAGCTCGGCAAAGATCATTCAGGAACAGACAATCAAGGCATGGACGAACGCCGCTCAGTCTTGCAGCGAGGCGCTCGCCCAAAACGCCATGCAAAGTCAACAGAAAGCGATTGAACGCATCGTTGAGGCGAACCAGAAGGCTTTCGGAGTTTTGTCGTGGGACTTCAGCCCCTTCAAGATGCAACCGATTGCCGGATTGTCCGCGCTGTTTCCCGCGATGCCGGACGCTCTCCCCGCCAAGTCGACATCCAGGCGCGTCAAGCAGCTCAAGAAGTGACAGAGATCCTCATCATGAACAGGGATGTTGAGAGTGCGCTGGCGGCAATGCCTCAGTCGCCGCTTGCCGACATCGAGCGCCGGATCGAGGAAGAATACAGGCGACCCGATATCCACACGGCGGTCGCACCCATGTTTGACGACGCGATCGCAACCATGCAGCCATCCATCCGTGCGCGAGGAAGTCGCTCGCTGCAATGCTCCCCAATACCCGGGAAAACGCCATCGTGAGGACAGCGAGAAGCGTCCGCCGTGCATGGCGACCAACAGGCTGATACAGATCGCCCGTCAAACGGCATACCAGAGCACAGCGAAGTAATGGCATGCAGTCCCGGCAAGGACAAAGAGATGCCAAATGAAATGGCCGTATTTCAATCGTGAATCGGCCGCAAAAAAGCCCACACCCACCGTATATGACAAACCTCCGGCGAGCAGGAGCAGAAGTCCGGCTCGCGGAGTATTTGCGACCATCGGAACGGCAGCCGCCACGACAAGCCATCCCATTAGCAGATAGAGGCTTGTCGACACCACTGGATGGGCGGCCAACCCGAATGCCTTGAGCGCGATCCCGACTGCGGCAATCGTCCATACTGTGCCGAACAGGGGCCATCCCCATGCCCCTCGGAGAATGCCAAGCGTAAAAGGCGTGTATGTTCCGGCAATCAGGAGATAAATTGCGGAATGTTCAATCACTCGAAACACCCGCTTCGTCTTTCCGCCCGGCAGTGCGTGATAGAGCGTCGACGCCAGGTAAAGAATGATCATGCTTGCCGCGAACAAGGCCATCGCAGCGACAACGCCCGCATCGCCGCGCTTAAGCGATTGCATGATCAGGAACGGCGTGCCGGCAACTGCCGCAACAAGTCCGATCCCATGGCTGATGCTGTTTGCCCTTTCCTCAGCAGGCGACTGAATGCGCATGGCCCTTTTTGAAGATCGTTGCCTACATGCTTCATTCATTTGGCGGCAGCGAGGTTTGACGTTCAGGTTCGGAAACAGCCTGTGCCTCTGTTTCCGGCAAGGCGTTCCACGCTGCGACCATCAAAGGAAAGCGGCGGGTAAACCCGCCGCGTCCCATATTTGCACTGTCATCTCGGTTACTACTATTTCTTGAAGGCATCCTTCACGTTCTCTACTGCCTTGCCAAGCGAGTCGGTGACATTGCCAACCGTTTTCTGGACCTTGCCTTCGGCTTGAGTCTCCATCCCCTTGGCTTCCTGGCTATCGCTTCCAACCATTTTGCCGAATTTCCTCTGAACCTTGCCGGCCGCTTCCTTGAAGCTGCCTTTGATTTGATCGCGATTCATATCGTTTCCTTTCTTGTCGAAACAACTAGTCGCTTAAGTTCGATTGCAATCGTGCCGTCGGGGTTCCAGCCGAAATAAAATTTCGATTCGAGCGTGTGCGACAAGCTAACGGTTAGCGAATCTGCCCTATCAGGAGGGCTCAATATCGTTGCGCCAATACTGGCCCCAACCCGATTCCAAAAGCCGTGCACCATCCGCAAAGCGCCGCTCAGGTAACAGTGCATCAGCCGATGATCTGCACGCATCTGCTGAAGATTTCGGGAGGCAATGCGGCCAGCCATCGCAATAACGCGCTCACTCGCGAACGTCCGGTAACAAGGGTTTCTTTCCGGCCATGAGTGACCGTTGTTTGGTCAAGTGTCGCGGGTCATTGGAGCCAATCATTTGATCGCTTGGAGGACCATAGGTGCCTTCAAATTGCCGCCTGTGAAGCCGCACTGCCGACTCAAAGCGGAAATGCCTCCGTCCAGCGCTGTAAATGACCGGCAGCCGCCAGGCTGTTCGTGTCGATTGTTGTGTCATACTGACCTGCCCGGTTTTTTCGGCCCGCGCTAACTTGGGATAGCTCCGGTTGATAAAGTGGTTGCTGCTTTCTTGCTGAACGCTTCTGGGGTTTCGTAGTTCAAGCTGGAATGGGGCCTGACGCGGTTGTAGTGCTGCCGCCAGTCCTCGATGACAACCCGGGCTTCAAGTCGATTCTGGAACCATTCCATGGCCAGGCATTCGTCCCTGAATTTTCCGTTAAAGCTTTCTGTCGTCCCGTTTTGCCACGGCTTGCCGGGATCGATCAATGCACATTCTATCCCTTGCTCGACGATCCACTTCAGCAGCGCCAGGCTGACGAACTCCGGGCCGTTGTCGCTGCGCAGGTAGCGCGGTGCTCCGCGTACGCTGATAAGCCGCGACAGCACCTCGATTACTCGTCCCGAACGAATCGATCCAGCCACGTCAATGGCAAGCGCCTCGCGGGTGTATTCATCGACCACCGTCAGACACTTGATTTGCTGACCGTTGGCGCAAGCATCAAAAACAAAATCGTAGCTCCATACCGAATTTGCCTTGGCCGGCGCAAGGGGACGTGGTCGACTGCCTGCCACTCTGCGTCTCGGGCGCTTGCGTGGAACCTGTAGCCCTTGCTCCGCCCACAGACGACCGCATTTTTCCTTGCCTACCTCAATACCTTCCCGCCCCAGGAACACCCGTATCCGACGCGACCCGTAACGCGGATACTGCTGCGATAACCGCTGCATGGCCGCCATTACCGGCGCATTCTTTTGCGGCATGGTCGGAACATAGAACAAACTGGAACGCGCCACCTGCATCAGCGCACAGGCCCGTCGGTGGGACAGCCCACGCTCAATCGCGTACAGCGCTGCGATTCGACGAGCCGGTGCGCTCACCATTTTTTTCGCGAGATCTCCTTCATGACTTCGATTTCGAGATCCCGCTCGGCTAGCAGCTTCTTCAGCCGCGCGTTTTCCAGTTCCAGCGCCTTGAGCTGCTTGACCTCATCGGCACCCATCTCGCCAAAACGCTTGCGCCAGCCGTAGATGCTTTGCTCGCTTACGCCGTGGCGCTTGGCCACCTCGGCAATCGGTGCCTTGTCGGCTTCCCGCAAAATCCGGACGATTTGCTCGTCACTGTATCGGCTCTTCTTCATTGCTCCCTTTCGTTTAGGAGCTATCTTCTCAAATTTGTCGTGGTCCGAAAATCTCAGGTCAGGTCAATACCGCATTGGGCGCTTTCCCAATGGCTCTAAGGACTGAAGGAGCAATCAGGCGGTGCATTGGCTTGACAGGCAACATATACAAGCGCCCAAGAGCATTGTGAACGTGGACGACTGTTGTGACGGTCACCATCACTCGGTTACCCGCCGGTAGAACATACCTGTGGATACTCAGCACCACCTTGAGGTGTTTGTCGTGATCGCCAAGTAGCACTTCATCGAAAGTGCTTTCAAAGATGGTGAAAATTCCCACCCGGTCACCCGGACGATAGTCGCTTGCCGCCTTGCTGTGCTGTAGGGCGGACATACGCCCCAAGTTCTTGAGTCCGACGAGCGCCACGGTCCGATTACGTAGAACCATACAGGCATCGACCCACCGCGGAGTAGACCTAGCCGCCATGATGAAGTGCTCAAGCGCAGACAAGTGAACTGCGCTGGACTCGATGCACCAGGCATCATGAAAATATGAGCCAGGAAGCAGCGCTGCTATTCGGCTATTGGCAGGGACGCCGGTCTCGCGCGGGAGATTGTTCATGCGGTATAACGCCGCAGCTGACCTGCGTCATAGGCTTCGGTGTCCAGCAAAGAGTTAAACATACGGCTTCCCAAACGACCAATTCGTCTTGGTAACTTCAACTAAATTTATGAAGACGTTCTGTGGCAACTCACCTGTTTCGGCCGATATTCGACTAGTCAGCTCGGCAAAGAACTTTTCCTTCAGTTCGTCAGTACGCCCTTGGTTCAATGTGATCTGAATGAACACGATCTTACCAAGCCGGTCCAGCGACACATTTTCGGGATCATGTAGCAACATACCTTCTTCATGTGCTTGGCACACAATGAAATTCTCCCGTGCTGGAACAGAAAGAATCTCAGACATTACACGGTCAACGACCCCGGCGACCGTCTTACCAAATGCCGACGATCGAGTCGTCGAAAAATCAATTCTTACAATTGCCACCAAATAGCCTTTCTTCTTATGTTTAACGTCCTAGTTCACTGGCGCGAAGCGTCAGTGTGCAACGCCGAGTTAGAGCCAATGTTTTTCTTCGAACGCCATGCAGATACCAAACCAAACACTGCGAACAAGGCGTACATCGTTACATAACCCATGAAATTTTCGCCTGGAACTCCGTACCTCGTACATCTGGACTGGTAGCACAAAATGCCGCGGGAAATGCCTGCCACGAGAACGTATGCGGAATAACACGCCAACGCGAGCGATCCAATGAGAATAACTTTCTCGAAGCTTTTCATCTGTATCTCTAACTGAATATTTAACAGGACAGCTCGCGCCGTTATACAAGGACAAGGCAGCGAGCCGTTATGCAAGTTCGTTTGATCGCCCGCTAGTCGCATGGCGCCTGACCTTGGCACGACAACCGCACATTCATACAGTATTAAACAAACGTGAAACAAGGCATGCCTGAGACAATAGCAGAAAGACAACCGCGTTTGCTCGATCAATTGCGCCGATGTATCAGGGACAAGCATTACACCGTCAGCACCGAGCGCACTTATGTTTATTGGGCAAAATGGTACATTCGCTTCCATGACCTGCGCCATCCCGCAGATATGGGACCAAGCGAGATCCGCTCTTTCCTCTCGTACCGGAATAATGACCGACAGATAGCCGGGGCGACATACAGTCAGGCCTTATGTGCTTTGTTGTTTCTGTACAAGGAAGTTCTTGACATCGCGTTACCCTGGATCGAGGGGTTTAGCCCGCCCCAAACGACCAGTTGTGCTGACGCAGACCGAGATCAAGTTCGTCCTGGAGCAGATGCGCGGTGTCTATCAATTGGTGGCGCGAATATTCTATGGTACGGGCATGCGTCTTTTCGAGTGTGTGCAGTTGCGTATCAAGGACATCGACCTGCAGCGCCGGGAAGTGCTGGTACGCGAAGGTAAAGGCGGCAAGAACCGCATCACGATCCTGCCACTGTCCCTCGCTCAAGCACTGCGGGAACAGATTGGGGTCGCCCGTGCCATTTTCGAGCAGGATCCGATCTCCCATGCACTGGCAACCATGCGCCAGGATCTCGACACTTGATCATCAAACGTAAACCTGCGCACACTTCTTTGTCTCGTGTCAGCATTCCTCAAAGCGGTGAGTGAAAACTGCACATGGCAGTGCCATTCAGAGACTTCACAGTGGGACGAAACTTGTAGCGATTCAACTAGCGTCAAAGACGGCAATTGATGCAGTAGCAGTTCAGCGACCTGTGTTTACTTATTCTTGAGAGACTTGCCCGCAATATTGCGGCGATACTCTTTCATTCTTTGCTCGTCCCGCAATCTGTTGTATTCCTTCTTCACCTGGTAACTCAGCCAAGCCATGAAGATGAAAGGGCCGACCAGGAATGCGAGAGATGCTCCCCATACGGCACCTGCCTTTAGTGCAAGCAAGCCCCCGTCGGGTGCGGTAAATGCGCTTGGTCCTCCCGCAAGGAACGCATTACCGAGTGCTACGGCAATCGCGCCGGCGGGCGCGTAATACACGATCAGGCCCAGCAAAAGCCCGATGATCAGCAAGGGCAGTGCGATGAATACCGCTGCACGTGCCATGCGCCGCTTCGATGGCGCCAAGGTCGAGAAATCTATTTGATCTTCAGGTCTCATGACACTCTCATTGCAGGTCCCAATCGGAACCATAAAATCCGCAGGACAAGGTTTCCTGCGCCTCCTGAGCTTACGCAAGGCTCGAATCCTTGTCTATCAAAAATCAATTCAAGGACTGGCAATGGCGGCGACGGACAGGTTGGGCGCAGGATGCAGGCCGCAAAGACTGAGCGCCCGCTTCCACCGCAAAGCGCTCCGTCGACACGCATAGTTACACCTGAAACCTTTCCTGCAGGAAGAGGATATGCGCATTCCTGCGGTCGACCAGCCGTCAACAACCGGCTTGGCGAAACACAAAAGGCGATCGAAAACGGCAAAGCGGCATGCCGGATTTGTACTATGCTGGTCCAGTGTTTCCAGCAAAGCGCTGAGGTGGAACATGACGAACAGCAAGCTCGACCAGACCGGGGAAGACAGGCGTGCTTTGATCAAGAAGCTGGATGCAGCCGGATGGGGCATCTTCTTTATCTGGATAGGAATAGCTTTCCTTGTGGATGTGGGCTGGGGCGTGGGACTGCTTGGCATAGGCATCATCATGCTCGGGACACAGATAGGAAGAATGTACTTCAATCTGCCCGTTGAAGGCTTTGGGCTGGTGATGGGGATTCTGTTCGTTGTGGCCGGTGTCTGGGAGCTGCTTAAAATCAATCTTGGCCAGGAACCCATCCCCGATGGCCTCATGCCTGTCCTGAGCATCGTGGTCGGTGTCGCGCTTGTCGCTGCCGCATTACTTCGCAGGCAACACTAGCGGCGCACTTCGCTTTCCGTCGGCCCCAATGGCGCATGTTTTTCAACCATTCGTGGATGCTTGAAGAGCCCCGCCAGGTTCGCCAAAAGGAGGACATATGAACAGACTCATCGTGCTTGGCGCCGCGGTGTTCGGAGCGGTGATTGCCTTTCGGTCTCTTTCGACAGCCCCACGCCGCAGCCTCGGTTCTGCTCTCAGCCGCCGGATGCTCCGGCATATGGAACATATGATGGCAAGCCTTCCCGAGAACTCGCCGCCGAAACTGGTGATGTCCGTCTTGCCGGGTTTGCGCGAACAGAACGAGCAGATCATCGCCATGCTGCGGGAGCAGAATGCGCTCCTTCGCGAGCATCTGCAAAGGCCGCACTGATCTTTCCGCGAGGTTGGTTCGCGTCGCTTATTTCTTTCCGGCGCGAACCCGCACCAGAGTTGCCGATTTCCTCATGAAATGCCATCCGGTTGTCAATTCTCAAAACCATTGACCGACTGTCTGTAGAGAATGAGCGCACCCCACCGAAAATCAGTGCGCTCCTCCAGTGCATTTCAATAACAAGGAATATGGCAACTTACACCGGCACGGCAGTTTCCATTTTCAGCAAGCTCTCTTCGCTCGTCGCGGTTCCCTGGTACGGCATCAAGGCGCGTTACCGGCGATTCCGCATTACGCAGCAGGCAACACGCCTGCTCGGGCCGCAATATGTGCGCAGCCGCGATGCGATAGAAATCGACATTACCTATGTGTGCAATCTGCGCTGCATGAATTGCAATCGCTCGATCACGCAGGCACCCGAGAAGGAACACATGCCGCTCGGCATGATCGAGGATTTTGTGCGCGATTCGATTGCGCAAAACAAGCGCTGGCGCGTCATCCGCGTGCTGGGCGGCGAGCCGACCCTGCACCCCCGCTTTCTCGACATCATCCAGGCCTTGCGCAAATACCGCCAGTTCGCACCCGACTGCAGCATCCAGGTCGTGAGCAACGGCTACGGAAAAGCGGTCAAGACGATGCTGGAAAAGATTCCCGCCGACGTCGTCATCGAGAACTCGGCCAAGGACGGCAATGTGCAGCCGGCCTTCGGTCCCTTCAACATGGCGCCGGCCGACGATCCTGCATTTCGGGCAGCCGATTATGCAAACGGCTGTTCGATCATGACGGAGTGCGGCATGGGCCTGACACCCAGCGGCTACTACCAGTGCGCGGTGGCGGGAGGCATTGACCGGCTGATCGGAAAGCAGCTCGGCTATGCGACGCTGCCGGCGGACAGCGACGACATGATTGCGCTGAGCCGGGAGCTGTGCCGCCTGTGCGGGCATTTCAAGGACGGGCACATGATTCCCGCGGCACTGCGCCCTCCTCTGCTGGAAGAGCCGAAGTCGGAAGCCTGGGTGAAGATCTACGCCGACTGGAAACGACACAAGCGCAGCCTGCGCACGACCGAGCAGGACGAAACACAACGCGCGCAGGCAGGCAGCCGCGCCTGAGCCGGCCTGCCTTGCTGCAGCGTTCGATCATTATCTGTACGGGAATATCATGACGGCCTTGTCGCTGATTCTTTGTACCTATGGCAGAACCACCGAGCTGGAGCGCTTGTTCCAGTCGCTTGCCGCGCAGACTTTCAAGGATTTCGAAGTCATCGTGGTCGACCAGAATGCGGACGACCGGGTCACGCCCTATCTGGAAGGAGGAAGGAAGGCCGGGATTGTCGTCCGGCATATCCGCCATCATTTTCCCAATCTGTCGATGGCGCGCAATGTCGGCATTCGCGCCGCGCTCGGCGAATGGGTCGGTTTTCCCGACGACGACTGCTGGTATGAACCGGACCTGCTGCAGCGACTTTGCCATTTGTTCACCCGCAGCGATCCGCTGACCGGCGCGATGGCGCGTTGGGCCGAGCGCAGCGAACCGGACCGCCTTCCGCTGCGGCTGACGCATCATCGCTCGCGCGTGTTTCGCGACCGCATGGCCGTTTCCTTCATGCTTTTTTTCAATCGCAAATTGTTCAACCACATCGGCAATTTCGATTCACGCCTCGGCGTGGGCCAGTGGTTCGGCGCGGGCGAGGAAACCGACCTCGTGATGCGCGCCCTGCATGCCGGCGCTTCCTTGACCTATCACCACGCGGCGGTCGTGCATCATCCCTTAAAGCCGCCCGATGCTAGCGCCAGGGCGCGACAGGAAATCCGGCGACGGGAACGCGGCACCGGAGCAATTTACGCCAAGCATGCCTTGCCGTTGCATGTCATCGCGCGCGGCCTGGTTGCGCCCATCCTGCTCCCCTTGCTCAAGGGCGCGGGCGCGAGAGAGTTCATCCATGGATACGCGGCCTTGCTCGGGCGCTGGGAGGGCATGCTGTACTGGCGACGCCAGCATCGCCAGCTTGCCGGCATGCACAAGCCGAAAATACGCACTTCTTTTCCGGAGACCATACAGCCGGCGGCAAGCAAGCGGTAATAACACCGTGATTGATTATCCGCCGATGACCAGATAATTCTCGACCGACATCACGCCGTCCACTTGCCGTGCGATGGCGTTTGCCCTTCGTCTCAATTCGATCGACTTCACTTCGCCGCGCAGGTTGATGAAACCCTTGTTCGATTCCACCGTGATGCGGTCGCCGATCTCCGGATCGGCGGCAAGCGCAGCCTTGACTCTGGCCACGACAAGCTTGTCGCTGACTTCCGCGTTCAGCGCTGCATCGGTGCCGGTCGGAACCGGTGCGCTGCATGCGGCGCCGAACAGCGCACAAAGCAGCAGCAGTACCAACCTGATGTTTTGCATGACGTTCTTCCCAGGTAAACCAGCCCTTCGACATGCAATTCGGAAAAAGTTTCCAATCGATAATTCACCTCGCGTGGCGCGCCATGTGTAAATCCTGCTGCAAGCAGAACGATTTACACGCCGCCCGGGATGCCGTCAGATGCGCGCGCAATGCGTATGCTGCAGGAACCAGCCGCGAGCAAGGCGTGCGACCACTTCAAGACTGCCTGGCTCGTCGAAGGAATGCGTCGCGCCGGGAATGACCTCGATGCGCTTCTTGCATCGCAGGGCGTTGAACGCGGCACGGTTCACGTCGACCGCGCCATCCTCCAGCCCGCCGACGATCAACAGTGTCGGTACCGATACCTTGCCGATGGCGCCATGACTCGCAAGGTCAGGCCGGCCGCCGCGCGACACGACGGCGCAGATTCCGCGCTGCCGTTCCGCCGCCACTTGCAACACCGCAGCGGCCGCATTGCCGGTGCCGAGCAAGCCGATCGGCAGACTGCCAGACACCTCCGAATTTGCCAGCCAGTCGCAGCCGGCATTGAGCCGCTCCGTCAACAGCCCGATGTCGGACCGCGTATGCCGGTTGCGGGCTTCCTGCGGGTTCAGCAGGTCCAGCCACAGGGTGCCGAGTTGCGCCTCGTGCAAGACGCTGGCGACGTAATCGTTGGGCGGCTTGAGGCGATTGCTGACGCCGCAGTTGGCAAACAGGATAACGCCGATATGGTCTGCCGGAAGCCAGAGTGCCGCTTCCAGGTCGATCTGGTCGGTTTGTATCCTGACCCGCTCGCTGTGTACCGATAACACCATGTTCCGTCTCCGTGAAGCTCAGGACGGGCCGTCCCGACATCGCTTCGCGCATGTATCGAGACCCATCCGGACAGGCCACCCGCTCACGGCATGCGACATGGCGGATCCTCCGGCTGTTGGCGGAGAAGGCAGGCGTGCGATGAGTTGGGAAAGGAACATGCGCACCGGGCACAGGGTCCGCGGCGGCGACGTTGAGCCATCATATCGACTTCGATCTGCTCGCGACGGGCGGCATTGCGACAGGACGCCGGTGCGATTGAAACATCCATCATCCATGATGCGAGTGGCAAAAATTCCTTGCTGCGAGGACGCAAGGTCCATGCCACCGGATGGACAGTCAATCAACCGGACGAAGACTCGAGATCCGTCTCCATCCCCGGCGGCATGATGCGCCGCTGCAGGGGCGTCAGTGCCGGCCCTTCCAGCACCGTGCCGTCGACGGCAAAGCGGCTGCCGTGGCAGGGGCAATCCCAGCTGTGTTCCGCCTGATTCCAGTGCACGACGCACTTGAGGTGGGTGCAGACCGGCGACAGCACATGCAGCTGGTAGGCGTCGTCGCGGTAGACCGCCAGCTTGTCGCCGGCGATGTCGACGATCCGGCCTTCGCCGCGCGGGACGTCGGTGAAGCGCGTGACTGCCGCACTCGTCATGTAGTCCTTCACGTAATAGCCCGCGACGTTCAGGTTTTCCTTCAGGAATGCGCCGGCCGACTTGAGCGGCGTGAAGCGCCGCGGCGTGTACAGCTCGCGCCAGGGATTGGTCTTGCTCGCGATGGCATCGGCAAGCATCATCGCGGCCATCGTGCCGTAGGTGAGCCCGTCGGCACTGAAGCCGGAGGCGATCAGCAGCCGGTCGGAGCCGATCGCCTGGCCGATATAGGGCAGCCCGTCGGCCGGCCGGTATTGCTGCGCCGACCAGCGAAATTCCGCACCATCGATGTCGAAGCGCGCCTGCAACACCGCTTCCAGCTTGCGATAGGCGGTTTCCGGGTCGCTCTTCTGCCCGGTCTTGTGCACTTCGCCGATCATCAGCACATAGGGCTTGCCGTTCATCCCGACCAGCCTGGTCGAATATTTTTCAGCGCCGACGTTCCAGAATATGCCGCCGGCCAAGGGGTGGCCGGTCAAGGGCGCTGCCACCGCGTATTCGCGGTAAGGGCCGAGTTCGGTCTGGATCGTGTTGAAGCCTTTCGGCGTATGCGTGGCCAGCACGATATGCTGCGCCTTGATCGTGTGCTGCGCGGTCTTCACGATGCCGGCGTCGCCGTCAATATCGAGCACCCGCGTCTTTTCAAAAATCCGGCACTGCGCCGAGCCGATAGCGGCGGCGAGCTGGCGCACATACTTGAGCGGATGAAACTGCGCCTGATGCGACACGACCAAGGCCTTGTCGATGGAGTATGGCAAGGGCAAGTCGTTGGTCACCCTGGCGTCGAGGCCGGCTTTCAGCGCGGCCTGGTATTCGCGGTCGATTTCACCGTCGCTGTCCCCGGACGCGTCCATGCTGTACAGCACCCAGGGCTGACGCGAGAAATCGCATTGCAGCGCGTAATCGCGCACGTTCTTCTCCACCAGGTTGACGGCGGCGCGGCGCGACTCGACCACCTGCAGCATCTTGTCCTCGCCCCATTTGGACGCGAGCTTGTGCAGGCCGCAATCCACCATCGCATACAGGTTGCCGGTCGAATGCCCGGTGGTGCCATAGCCGATGCGCGCGGCTTCCAGCACAGCAACACTGACGCCGGACTGCGCCAGCAAGGCCGCGGTCGAAACGCCGGTAATGCCACCGCCGACGATGAGCACATTGACTTCCAGATCGCTGTTCAACGCGGGAAACATGGTGGCATCCGCGCTTGCCTGCCAGATCGACGCGCGCGGCGGCACGCGCGCGCCGAAATCATCATCCTCTGTATTCATCGTGTTCTCTCAAGCTCAGGAATGGAAAAGGAAGGCGGCAATCGTGGCGGGCCAGGCATGTGATGACGTAAAGCATCCCCTCCCCTTCGGGATACAGGCATGGAGAGCCAAGCCGCGCGCAATGCGCGGTCAAGGCTGCAAATCAGCGCGGGTTCCTTGCACCTACATCTCGCCCGGCGGCGCAGGCGCCGGTCTTGCGGGAATTTCAAGTTGCGCCGTCGACACGTGTCCCAGTGACGTCATCGGACGCGGCGGCGAATACGGCGGCCTGGGATCGCCCGGCCCCTCCCCGCAGGCGGAGAGCAGCAGCACCAGACTCGTCATGACTACCGCCAACCTGCCAGCCACTGGAAACATTCCGCGCTTTCCGCTGTATCGATTCATGATCGCACCTCACACCGTAAGGCCACCTTCATTTCGACATATCGGGCGCATGCAAAGTACGTTCCTGCGCCGCGACGTCTGCAGGCATCAATAATTCGTCGTCGATCAGGCCCGGGCGCAACTGCCGGAACCAGGCAATCGTCCTGCTCAAGCCTTCGGTCAATGCAACTTTCGGCTCCCAGGCAAGCATGCTGCGTGCGAGTCCGATATCGGGACGGCGCCGCACCGGGT
Organism: Herbaspirillum sp. ST 5-3; assembly: GCF_004804275.1. Lineage (GTDB taxonomy): Bacteria > Pseudomonadota > Gammaproteobacteria > Burkholderiales > Burkholderiaceae_D > Noviherbaspirillum. Next base: position 73,905 of record NZ_STGI01000002.1, on the reverse strand, counting down.
CGTCGCTCGGCAAGGGCTTGAAGACAATCGGCGAGCGCGAGCCGCACAGTGCGACGATGCGTTCGGCCAGCTCCAGCATGGTGTGTTCGACCGGGTTGCCGAGATTGACGGGTCCACAAAAGCCGTCGGGTGTCTGCATCAGCTTGTCGAACGCGGCAATCATGTCGTCCACGTAACAGAAGGAGCGCGTCTGCGAACCGTCGCCGTAGATGGTGAGCGGCTCGTCGGCCAGCGCCTGCATGATGAAGTTGGACACGACACGGCCGTCGTTGGGATGCATGTGCGGGCCATAGGTATTGAAGATGCGTGCGATCTTGACCTGCAGCCGGTGCTGCCGGCGGTAGTCCATGAACAAGGTTTCCGCGCAGCGCTTGCCTTCGTCATAGCAAGAACGCAAGCCGATCGGATTGACATGCCCCCAATAAGCCTCGGTCTGCGGATGCATCTGCGGGTCGCCATACACTTCGCTGGTGGACGCCTGCAGGATTTTCGCCCGCACCCGCTTGGCCAGCCCCAGCATGTTGATCGCGCCGTGCACGCTGGTCTTGGTGGTTTGCACCGGATCGTTCTGGTAATGCACCGGCGACGCCGGACAGGCGAGGTTGTAGATTTCATCCACTTCCACATACAGCGGAAAAGTCACGTCATGCCGCAGCAGCTCGAAGCGCGGGTGCGCCAGCAGATGCGCGATATTGCGTTTGCTGCCGGTGTAGAAATTGTCGACACACAATACGTCATGGCCTTGCGCCAGCAAGTACTCGCACAGGTGCGAACCGAGAAAGCCCGCACCGCCGGTGACCAGGATGCGTTTGCTGTCGGCTTCTCTCATAGGCGCGCTCCGGTGAGATTGTGGCTCGTGATGTTGTTCGCGTGGAAGTCATGGTGCGGCATGTCGCTGTCCAGCAGGCGCGCCGCCGTCATGGCGACCGTCTCCGCACTCACCTCTTCCGCGCATTCATGCGCGGTCGGACAGATGCGATGACCGCAAGGGCGGCAGGCCACATCGACGCTGATCACCTGATGGCGCGCGGTGTCGAGCGGCGCCCAGCGGCCAGGATCTGAACCGCAGGAGACGATCACGCTGGGCGTGCCGACCGCTGCCGCGACATGGGAGATGCCGGTGTCGTTGGCAACCACCAGCCGCGCCTGCGCGATCAATGCGGCCAGCGCGCCCAGCTCGGTCTTGCCAGAGAGGTCGAGCGCCGGCATGCGCATGGCACGCTGCACCGTTCGCACCAGCTCCGCTTCCTCGGGAGAACCGGTCAGCACGATCTTCATGCCCTGTGCCGCGAGGCGGTCTGCCACCTCGGCAAAGCGCTGCGCCTGCCAGCGGCGCGACGGCAGACGCGCACCCGGATGGACGCAGACATAGGTGCCGGGCTCCGGCACGCTGAGATGGCTGCGCTGCATCGCGCGGTAGTCGGCATCGGTCAGCGGAAATTCAAGATGCGTCCCATGCGGGCTGGCGCCGAGGTATTCCATCAGGCGCACGCCGCGCAAGACTTCGTGCTCGCGCTCATCCCACGGAAGATAGTGAATCGGATCGGGGCAATACTCGCCGGGCAAATAAAAGCCGGCACTGCACTCGGCACCAAACAATACCGTAAGCGGATTGCTGATCGTGCCGCTGCCGTGCAGTTGCAGCGCGAGGTCGAAGCGCTGGCGGTGCGCCTCCGCCAGGAAGTTCGGCACCGCCGGCAGGTGCAGGCTCGTCTCCGGCAGGCCGGGGAAGCCGGGGAAGACCAGCAGGTGATTGACGTACTTGCTGAAGCGCTTGACGAAGGAGGTCGCCCAGGGCAAGCCGATCAGCGTGATGTCCGCCAGCGGCGCGGCCGCACGCAGCGCGCGCAGCGCCGGAACCGCGCACAACATGTCGCCCAGTTGCAGCGCGCGAAATACCGCGATCTTGCGCGGCGGCGTGGCGCCGAACAGGCGAACGGGACTGGAGCCGGGCATGCCGTGTTCTCGCATCATGGCTTTTCCACTATGAAGGAGCCGATCGCCAGTGCGTCGAGCGGCGTGGTGCAGAAGGACTCGACCGCATCGCGCGGGGAGCAGACCACCGGCTCGCCGCGCGTGTTGAACGAGGTGTTGATCAGGACCGGCACGCCGCTGCGCTCGCCGAAGGCGCGCAGCAGGTCGTAGTACGCCGGATTCTGCGCACGGTTGATGGTCTGGATGCGTGCCGTGCCGTCGACATGCCGCACGGCGGGAATCCTGTCCGCCTTGTCGGGGCGGACGTCGTACACGAACACCATGAAAGGCGACACGTCACCGTTCACGAACCAGTTGGCAGCCTCCTCTTCCAGCACCACGGGCGCGACCGGACGGAAGTCTTCGCGATCCTTGATCTGGTTGAGGCGCTGCTGCATAGCCGCGTCCAGCGGCGACGCCAGGACGGAACGCGCGCCGAGCGCACGCGGGCCGAACTCCATGCGTCCCTGGAACCAGCCGATCACCTTGTTCTGCATCAGCAGGCCGGCCACTTCCGCAGACAGGTCCTGCGCGCGCCGGTAGCGCAGCTTGGCCTGCTGCAGGAATTGCTCGATCTCCTGATCGTCGTAACTCGGGCCGAGGAAAGCATGTTCCATGTGCCAGGATCGCTTGCCGGCGCCGCGCTGCTGGCTGTCGATCCAGAGCGCCGCACCGAGCGCCGTGCCCGCGTCGCCCGAGGCCGGCTGCACCCAGACGCGCTTGAACGGTCCCTGGTCGCGTACCTTCGCATTCATCACGCAATTGAGGGCGACGCCGCCGGCCATGCATAGGTTTTCCGCGCCGGTCCGCTGATGCAGCCAGTCGACCATCTTCAGCACCGTTTCCTCCAGCACGATCTGCAGCGAGGAGGCGATGTTCATGTGTCTTTGCGTGAACTCGGTGCCGCGTTCGCGCCGCGGGCCGAGCAGTTTTTCCCAATCGGCGGGCCTGACCTCATACGCGCCTTCGCCGAGGTATTGCACGACCTCGCGCAGCTGCTGCGCGTACATCGGCTTGCCGTACGAAGCCAGCGCCATCACCTTGTATTCATCGGAAGAATGCAGGAAGCCGAGGTAGTCGGTCACCGCTTCGTACAGCAGGCCGAGCGAGTGCGGCAGATTGATTTGCTTCAGGCGTCGATAGCGCCGGTCCTGGTACAGGCCGTAACTGGTGGTCGCCGCTTCGCCGCGTCCGTCCATGGTCAGCACCGCGCACTCGTCGAAGGGCGCGGCGACGAAGGCGCTGGCCTCGTGTGCGAGATGGTGCTCGACGAAATGCCAGGTATACGGGCCGTCGTGCCGCACGCCCTGAAAACGCTTCCTGAGATGATGCGGCGCGCCGCTGGCGAGCTGGCGCGGCGCGTTCACGATACTCGACAGGAACAAGGGGTCCCACGGCGACAGCCATTCGCCCAGAGGATGGGCGGACGGCTCCAGCGGCAGGCTGATCGTCGCCTGGTTCCGGTGTTCGCCGAGCAGCAGCGACGGGTCGTAGGAATAGGCGACATGCTGCACGTCGGCCAAGGCAATGCCGGCCTCTTTCAGGCAGTAGTCGATCGCGTGAAAAGGCAGCTGCCAGGTCGAGAACGGCACCGGGCGCTTGCCGTGCTTGATGCGGGTGAAACGTTCTTCCTCGGCGGCGGCAAGCACCACGCCGTCGCGCACCAGGCAGGCAGAACAATCGTGATAGGCAGCGTTGATTCCAAGCGTATACACGTTCCCTCCGAGGTGATTCCGCGCTCAGGAATTGTTCACGGACACGTCAAATCCAGAAAGACATCCTTCCATGCAATGCTTTTCAAGCAAGTGACATACCTGCCCGGCACCTACCCGTGTCAGAACTGCTTCAGCAAGGCTGCCCATGCGTAAAAACTGCATGGCCTTGTAAATCCGGGAAGCTTCCCTGGGCTTTTACCTTGCGGCCCCGCCCTTGGCAGGATGGGACCGATGCGGCTCACTTTGACCATCATGTCCCTTTTCTTCGTGCCGCTGCCTGCGCTCGGTCAGATGTTTGTTGCGCAGGTAGATGCATTCGCCCGCGACGGCGGTCAGGAAGATGAAAAAATTGGCGAAAACGAACACCCAGTTATCGACCAGGAAGCTGTAGAGGGTAAAACCGATGGAGGCGGTCAGTTGCCCGACGAATAGCCACCTGGAGACGCCTTCGATGCTTTTCGTGCGCCACTGGGTATAGACCTGACGCGAGATTGTCGCCACGAGGATGGCGGCGCTGAGCCAGCCGACCAGATCGGTTGCCATGCATGTCCTTTCACAATCAGGCGCGCGGCTTGCCGCGCCTGTGATAGTTGTCCATCAACGGTGTCGCCGAGATCCCGTGCAGCAGGACGGATACCGTGACCGCGGTCAGCACCAGGGACACCACGCGCTGCTTTTCGGCCATCGGCCATTCGTACTGCAGCGCAAACACCAGGTAGTACAGCGAGCCGATGCCGCGTATGCCGAACCACGCCATCAGCCAGCGCTGCGCCCTGTCCACGCGCGCGCCCAGCAGCGAGGCCAGCACCGCGAGCGGCCGCACCACCAGGAACACCACGACTGCCAGCAACACGCCCTGCATCGACAGCCCCGCAGCGGAAAGCATGATCCCCATCAGCAAGACCATCACGAATTCGGCGATGTGTTCCAGTTGCTGGTTAAAGCCGAGCACCGTTTCGGCCATATAGGCCGGAGCCTTGTCCGGATCAGTCGCCACCGCCGGCTCGTCGCCGGCCGGCACCGCGCCGATCACCTGCGAGGGCTGCGTCGGGCCGCTGGCCTGGTGTTCGATGCGCCGCATGGCCACGCCCGCGGCGAACACCGCGATGAAGCCGACGCCATGGATCAGGTGCGCCACGCCGTAGGACACCGCGATCAGACCGATGGTGAGGAATTCCTCCATGCCGAGCGCCTGGTGATAGCGACGCCGCAGAAACAGCGCCAGGCCGACTGTGCCGCGCGCCATCAGCCAGCCGCACAGGAAGCCGCCGACGATGCCCCACAGCGCCAGCAGGATCGCGGTCGGCTCGCCGTAGGCGCGGCCCTCGGGCACGCCAAGCAGGAACAGCGCGAACATCACCACCGGATAGGCCGTGCCGTCGTTCAGTCCACCCTCGCCGCTCAGGCTGAAGCGCAGGCGGTCGCGGTCGCCGACATCCTTGATCTGCACGTCCGAGGCCAGCACCGGATCGGTCGGCGACAGGATGGCGCCGAGCAGCGCCGCCACACCGAGCGACAAGCCCAGCAGGAAGTAGGCCACGCAGGCAATCAGCACCGAGGTCACGAGCATGCCGATCACGCCGAGGCGCATCGGCAGCCGCCAGATGCGGTCGCGCAGCGGAACACGCAGCTTGAGCCCGACGGTAAACAGGGAAATGAGCAAGGCAATTTCCGTCAGCAGGGTCAGCAGCGCGGCATTCCGATACGGATCGAGCGCGACCAGCGACACGCCGGACGGTCCCAGCAGAAAGCCGATCGGCAGGTACAGCATCGCCGGACTGAGCGGAATGCGATGCCAAATTGTGCCCATCAGGCCCATCAGCAACAGCACCGAGCCGATGATCAGATACCAGATCGTGACCGTTTCGATTTGGAAATCTCCGGTGGGGCGAGCGGCAATGCTTCCGATATTTCCGCCGACGCCGGTTTGCCATCCTGCAGGATGGACTGCGAGGCTGGCAACTTGTTCCTTGCAATTTCCGATCGGAATGATCGCGCGCTAATGCGGCGTCTGGATATCCAGCCTGCGCCCGTGCCGCCGATGGCTTTCGATCGGCACCGTGATTTCAAGCACGCCGTCCTGCATCGAGGCCGACGCCGCCTCGGCATTGGCGCCCGGCGGCAGGGCAATCACACGATAGAAATGGCCGTAGGCGCGTTCCGAGCGGCGCAGCTCCTGCGGCGCATGCGGCGCTTCCGGATGACGCTCGCCTTCGATGGTCAGCCGGTCGTTGTTGATCTCGACCTGCACGTCGTCGCGCTTGACGCCCGCCAGCTCGGCGCAAACGATGAAGCGGTTTTCGCGTTGCGCTGTCTCCACCGGCGGCGTCCAGCTTCCGGGCGCCTGCTGCATCGCGCGGCCGGCCAATGCGGGCGCGCCCATGAAACGCTCGAAGAAGCGGTCCATGTCTTCCGACATGCGACGCATCACGGTAAACGGTCCGCTCCATACCTGGAGCAGGTCGGGCAGCCATGCCTGTCCGTTTCCGGCCTGTGCCGCACCGCCTGCTGCAGTCTGCTTGCGCTGCGCTTGCGACGACTGCTGCTCCTCTCCGCCGGCATGCGCTTGTCCGCTGCGCGCCGCTTCCTGCCGCTCGCTCGCCGTCTGGCCGACGGTCTTGCCGATGGCTTCGCCGCCTGTGCGCCTCTGTTCGGTTTCGTTGGGAACTGGCCCCTGTTCACGTGCATCACGTGCCTCGCGTGCCTCGCGTGCCTCGCGCGGCTTGGTGCGCGGTTCAGACGACGGATGCGCGACCTGCTCGATGAATTTCTTGAAGCGCCCCAGGTCATGCTCGGCACGCTGCGCAATCATGGTTTCCGCATTGCCGTGCTGCGCCAGTACCTGCTGCTTCGGATCGCATTCCATGGTCAGCGTCATGCGCGTGCGCTCCGCCTGCATTTCCTGCAGTTCGACTTTTCCTTCATAGCGCGGCCCGTTGGTGTTGCGCCACGCGATGCAGCGATCCGGAACTTGCTGCGTAATCTCTGCATCCCATTCCATGTCCAGGTTGCCGGACCGGGTGTGCCAGTGCAGATGGGTGTCGTCGACCTGGCGCACTTCCTTCACATCATCCATGAAGCGCGGATACTGCTCGAAGCGCAGCAATTGGTTGTACGCGGTGCGCGCCGGCACGTTGACCTCGATCGTCTGTTCAATTCTTGCCATGTTGAATCTCCTTCTTTGCTTTCCACGATGCACCGCCTCGCCATGCCGTCTCGCCGGCGCTGCCTGCGCGAACGCCCGGACACAGACACAAGCGATGTTTTCCCGCGAGGTCCTTGCAGCGGGAAAAGCAATGAAGACCATGGTGCATGGCGTCGTGGAATAAATAGTGCTAAGAGCACTTGCTGCGTTCGGGACGCGCAAGCGGCGAAGTGGGACGGGCCAGCGGGTGCAACTTCCATACCAATGCACGATGCAGCATGGCCGCAAACGCGCCCTTCCGATCAGGATAGACAGCCGCGCGTCGATGTTCAAATGCGTTCGCCGACGAGAACCGGCTGTCCGACATGCAATCCGGCACATTTTGCAAGGCCGGCTTGTAAAGATTACAGCAGGTCAAATGTGTGAATGAACATGACAAAAAAGGTCTTCAATGAATATGCGTGACGCGACTCAACAGCCAACAGGCCAAAGCAGGATCGTGGGCGAACTATGGGGGCTGGTATCGAAATTCCGCTGGCGCATTGCCCTGTCGGTGCTCTTCCTCATCCTTGCCAAGCTGGCTGTCGTATCGGTGCCGCTCGCGCTCAAGCGCATCGTCGACGAACTGTCGCGCCCCGAGCAGGTGCTGATGCTGCCGGCCGGCCTGCTCGCGGGCTACGCGATACTGCGCTTTTGCAGCACGCTGTTCAATGAATTGCGTGACCTCGCCTTTTCGCGCGTGACGCAATACACGGTGGCCACCTATGCACTCAACACCTTTTCGCACCTGCATGAACTGGGCGCGCGCTTTCATTCGCAGCGCCGCCTCGGCGGCCTGTTGCCCGACATCGATCGCGGCACCACCGGCATCGCTTTCCTGCTCGGCGTCGCGCTGTTCACCATCGTCCCGACCCTGCTCGAAATCGGCATGGTGATCGTCATCATGACCGCCCGCTACAGCCTCTGGTATACCGCCGTCCTGGCAGTGAGCTTCATGGTGTACACCAGCTTCACGCTGGTGTTTACCGCGCGGCGTGCCATTTTCCAGCGGCGCGTCAACCGGCTCGACTCGAATGCCAAAAGCCTGCTGGCCGACAGCCTGATCAACTACGACGCGGTGAAGTTCTTCACCAACGAGAAGGTGGAAGCGACGCGCTTCCAGCACATCATGAACCACTGGACCGACGCCGTGGTGGCCAACCAGAAGGCGCTGTTCATCCTGCATGTCGGCCAGAGCGCCATCATCGCCATGGGCGTCGCCTCGGTAATGCTGCTGGCGGGCCGCGATGTGATGACGCACCACATGACGGTCGGCGACCTGATCCTGATCAACGCCTATGTGATCCAGATCTGCCTGCCGCTCAACACGCTCGGCTTCGTCTATCGTGAAGCGAAGGACGCGCAGATCAATGCGGAAAAACTGCTCCAGCTGTTGCGTGAAAGGCCGGAGATCGACGAGCCGCCCGGTCTGCCCGACTTGCGCGTGAGCCGGGGTGAGGTCATTTTCGATAACGTCGGCTTCAGCTATGAACCATCGCGCCCCATCCTGCATGGTGTGAGCTTCCGCATTCCGCCGGGCGGCACGGTTGCGGTGGTGGGCGGAAGCGGGTCCGGCAAGTCGACGCTGGCGCGCCTGCTGCTGCGCCTGTATGACGTGGGCGGCGGCTACATCCGCGTGGACGGCCAGGATATCCGCAGCATCAATACCCGCAGCCTGCGCGAAGCCATCGGCGTGGTGCCGCAGGAAACCCTGCTCTTCAACGACACCATCGCCTATAACATTGCGTACGGCCGCATCGGCGCAACCATGGACGACATCATCGCCGCCGCCAAGGCAGCGCATATCCATGAGCTGATCGACTCGCTGCCGCAGCGCTACGACACGCCGGTCGGCGAGCGCGGCGTCAAGCTGTCCGGCGGCGAAAAGCAGCGCATCGCACTGGCGCGCGCGATCCTGAAAAATCCGCCGCTGCTGATCTTCGACGAAGCCACCTCCGCGCTCGATACGCAATCGGAACAAGCGATCCAGCGGGAACTGGACAAGCTGGCGAAAAATCGCACCACGCTCGTGATCGCGCATCGCCTGTCGACCGTGGTGGACGCTACCGAAATTCTCGTCATGCACAAGGGCCGCATCGTGGAACGCGGTACGCACACGGACCTGGTGCAGCAGGACGGCGCCTATGCGCGGCTATGGAAGTTGCAGCAACGTGCTGAGGCGGACGACCAGCGCGCCGAAAAGGAAATGGTGTGAGACCTAATGTGATTCGGATCGACAGCCGCGCAGCGCGCGCATCAGATGCAGCGGACGCTGCCGGAATGAAATCCGTTTGACCGTTCTCAAGCCGAGGCGATGGCGCGGGAATTGCATCGTCCTCTTGTCGCCAAACAAGCAATAACACCCGCCAGGTGATTCGTCTGACTCAGGCGGTTTTTACGTCAGTCCACAAACTGCGTGCGCTGACGCGAAGGCCGCTCCCAACCCAAGATTTTCCAGGACAGTTCCATGACGAAAATACTTGCATTTAACCGAGACCGGAGAGGCATCAGCGCCGACAGCGAAGGCAAGCAAGCGGATGCCGACCGATCGGCACGGCAGCACCATTTCGGCGTGCCGCGCTCCGCGCCTCCCTTGAGCAGCGTGGACAGCTCGGACACGCGCAAGACCCCGGTTGAACTGGCCGTGTCCATCGTCGTCCCGACGCGCGGACGGCCGCAACTGCTGAGCCGCTGCATCGCCAGCCTGGTGCTGCAGCGCTTCGATCCGGAACGCTTCGAAATCATCATCGTCGACGACGGGCCGAGCGACGATACGCGCGAAGTAGCGAGCGGCTGGGCCGCCCATACAGCGGGCTCGGGGCCGCAGATCACCTATATTCCGTCGATGGGCCCCTTCGGCCCGGCGGCTGCGCGCAATCACGGCTGGCGCGCGGCGCGCGCGCCCATCATCGCATTCACCGACGACGACACGATTGCCAGAAGCGACTGGCTGAAGAACGGCGTGCGCGCCTTCAACGAGGACGTGCAAGTGGTGTGCGGACGCATCGTGATGCCCCTGAACGGCACGCCGACCGACTACGAGCTGGACGCGAAAAACCTGGAGACGGCCGAATTCGTCACCGCCAATTGCTTCTGCCGCAAGCACGTGCTGGAAGACCTGGGCGGCTTCGACGAGCGCTTCCGCTTTGCCTGGCGCGAAGACTCGGATCTGCATTTCCGTCTGCTCGACTATCGCGCCAACATCCGGCGCGAGCCGACGGCGGTGATGATGCATCCGATCCGCCCTGCCGGCTGGGGCGTGAGCCTGTCGCAGGTGAAGAAGGTGCAATTCGACGCGCTGCTGTACAAGAAGCATCCCACGCTTTACCGGCGCAAGATCCGACCGAAGCCGCGCTGGGACTTTTACCTGACGGTCGCCGCGCTCATGGTGTTCGTCGTGGCCTTGCTGGTACAATCCGCCGGCGTCGCGCTGGTGGCGGGATTGGCCTGGCTGTTCATGACCGGCCGTTTCTGCGTGAGGCGCTTGTGGAATACCTCCAAATCGCCGAAGCACATCGCTGAAATGATCGTGACCTCGATACTGATTCCGCCTCTCGCAGTGTTCTGGCGTGCGGTCGGAGCATTCAAGTTCCGTGTGGGTTTTCTATGACTGCGCTTCCCGGCTTCGTGCAGATCGAGCCGGTGGGCCAGTGCAATCTGCGCTGCCGCATGTGTCCGATCCAGTTTCGCGGCGAAGGCGAACCGGGCCAGCCACGCGCCTTCATGGACTTCGATCTGTTTTGCAGGCTGGTCGATCAGTTTCCGGAGATGACGGAGCTGCAACTGCAGGGATTGGGCGAGCCGCTGCTGCACCCGCGTTTTTTCGATATGGCCAGGTACGCCGCACAGCGCGGTGTCCATGTCTCGACCAATACCAACCTGACCGTGTTGAGCGAGGCGCGCGCCGAGGAATGCGTCAAGAGCGGACTCGGGACAATGCACATCTCGCTGGACGGCGCGACGGCCGCAACGTATCAGGAGATCCGCGTGCGCTCGCGCTTCTCGCGCGTGTTGCGCAACCTGCGCCGGCTGGTGCAGGCCAAGACGCGCTTGCGCAGCGAACTGCCGCACCTGAGGCTGGTGGCGGTCGTCATGCGGCGCAATCTGCCCGAGCTGCCGCGGCTCATCGAACTTGCGCATGACGAGGGCATCGATACCGTATTCGTGCAGCACTTGTGCCACGACTTCGGCGAATCGACGCTGCCGGCCCGATACCAGCCGATGCGATCCTTCATCGATCAGCAAACACTGCTCGACGTGGACAGCGAAGCTGTGGAGCACTACTTCAATGCGGCACGCGCGCAGTCCGCCGCGCTCGGCATCACACTGCGCCTGCCGAACCTCACACCGCGCGCCTATCCGCCCGAGATGTCGGGGCGGGAACGCTGCGACTGGCCGTGGCGCGGCTCCTACATCAGCTATGACGGCAAGGCCATGCCCTGCTGCATGGTGGGCACGCCGGATCGCATTCACTTCGGTGACATGGCGCAAAACGGTGTTGCCGAGGTCTGGAACAATCAGGCCTACAACCGGTTCCGCGAACAGCTCGCTTCTGCCACGCCGCCCGAGGTGTGCCGCAGTTGCGCCCTCTATGCAGGCACTTTCTGATCGATGACATGCAGCGACGATTGAAAATTCTCACCTGGCATACGCATGGCAGCTATCTTTATTATCTGACGCAGGCACCGCACGACTTTTATGTGCTGTCCAAGCCCGATCGCCCGCCCGGCTATGGCGGACGCTGCGGCCACATGCCCTGGGGCGACAATGTCATCGACCTGCCGGTCAGCGCGGCCAAGGACGCGCAGTTCGACTGCATCCTGTTCCAGGACGACGACCAGTTTCTGAAGGACCAGCATGTGTACCTGAGCGAAGCGCAGCGTCGCCTGCCCCGCATCTATCTGGAACACGACCCGCCGCGCGAGCATCCGACCGACATGCGCCATCCGGTCGATGACCCTTCGGTCCTGCTGGTGCATGTGACGCCGTTCAATGCGCTGATGTGGGACAACGGGTGCACGCCGACGCGCGTCGTCGAGCACGGGGTGATCGTGCCAGGGGACGCCGCATATCGTGGCGAGCTGGCGCGCGGACTCGTGGTGATCAACAACATCCGGCAACGCGGCCGACGTCTCGGCGGCGACCTGTTTTCGCTGGCGCGCGACAGCGTGCCGCTCGACCTGGTCGGGATGGGCGCGCAGGAAGCAGGCGGCATCGGCGAAATCCAGCACGATCAACTGCCGGCCTTCGCGGCGCAATACCGTTTCTTCTTCAACCCGATCCGCTATACCAGTCTCGGTCTTGCGGTGATCGAGGCCATGATGATCGGCATGCCCATCGTGGCGCTCGCCACGACCGAAATGGCAACGGTCATCGACGACGGCGTATCGGGTTATGTGAATACCGATCTGTCCATTCTGATCTCCCGCATGCGCGAACTGCTGGATGATCCGGCGCATGCAGCAAAACTCGGCGAGAACGCGCGCCGCCATGCGATGGAGCGCTTCGGCATCGAGCGCTTCGTGCGTGACTGGGACAGCGTGTTCCGCGAGGTCACGCAACTTTGACGATACCTGCCAGGAGGAACATCCCCATGCCATCGAGCGGAAGCTACTTCATCGATCGCCACGCAGCCGAAAAGGCCGTCGGCCTCAGCCTGCCGATGATCCAGGAAGCCATGAAACTGAAAGAGGTCGGCGAAAGCGGCTTTCTGTATATCGTCGTGATGGACCCGCTGCTGAGGCCGCCGTCGTGTTCGTTCGAAGAAGCGATCCTGTATGAGCATGCGGTCGGCGATCGCAGCAAATGGGACGCCGATTATGCCGCCTTTGCCCGCGCCAAGGCGCGCGTTGCCTGGCGCACCGGCATGGATGGGCACACGGTGCAAGAGCTGCGGCCGCACCTGCTTGCAGCGAACGACACGGTGCTCTGGGGCAGCGTCGCGGTCGACGACATCATTGTCGGCGTCAGCGGTGCCAATCCGTGGTACGACGAAGCCTTCGCCGGAACCGTTGCAATGTGCCTGCGCGCGCTGGCAAAGGCAGGCATTGCCGAGCAACGCGCGAAGAACCTGTTCCTGCCGGCGAAATAGCAGAGCCGGCATCAAGTAGTCAGCACAGCGTGTAGAACACCAGCCGCCCCAATGCCGCATCGAAATACAGCGCCTGCCAGGGAATGGCGACGGTTGCGCTGTTCTTCCCGTGCGCCAGCACCACGTAGCGCAGTTGATGGGTAAGCACGTCCACCATCAGATGATGGACAGTGCCTATCCTGTCGCCAACCGCGCTGACCACCGGACAGCCGTAGAGCATGCCGGCAGTACTGGACTCGTCAGCCAGTATCCGTGTAAAACGCGCCGGCCTCGCCCTGCGCTGATTGCTGCGATTTCGACCGCCTGCCGTACCTTGCATGTCATCACTCCGGTGCTAGAGACTGGTATGAACCAAACAGCCTCTAGGTTTGCGGGCTGGTGCCGCTCCAGCTGACGCGGCGCGACCCGCGCGCTCCCAATGCGCCGCCGCCAATGCCAATCACCAGCGCCAGCGCGACCGCCAGGAAAACCGCCCATGCGGCGGTGCCTGCGCTCTGCATTGCGTTTTCGGTTCTCTGCCGACCTTGCGGCGATGCGCTTGCCGGCGAACCGCTCAAGATCAGGGCCTGGTCCACCATCGCTTCGGCGCGACCCTGTTCCATGTTCATGGTGCTCATCAACAACTGCACCGCCTGATCGCGCTGACCGTTGCGCAGGTATTCCTGCAATTGCCGGGCCGCCTCAGGGTCCATGCGCATGCCTTGCGAGCGCATCAGTGCATCCACCGGCGAGCCGCTGATGCCGGACGCGCCGGCGCGCGCGAGCTGGCTCATGTTGTTGAAGACACCGCTTACCAGGCTGCCGCCGATCGATGTGGCAAGCACGGCGAACAGAATCGTCGTCACCGCCCATGAGACGGCACCGTGCAATACGCCGTCGGCCCTGCGCTTGAGCCCCGACATGCGGGCCGCCACGTAGCCGCCGACAAAGGCTGAAATCAGCATGCTGACGCCGGCCCAGATCAAGGGTACGACACCCATGCCTTCACCCTCGGTCAATTCCGTGGCAGTCAGTCCGGTGGCAATGCCCAGCAAGCTGAGCGCGAGTTGCACGGAAACGCCCACTACCACGCCGGCCAGCACCGCACCCCAGCGAATCGCGGGGAACAGCGGGCGGCGCAGCGCATATCCCGCCACCGGATCGAATTGATATGCCGGATCGCTCTGGACGGTACGGGTTTCGTTGGTCGCCATCTCCATTCCTCCTCTCAAGCAAAACATCCTCGGCCGGAGTCCGCAGAAATGCGATGCGGATCACCGGACATCAATCGCAACATCCGTGCCCGAATGCCTGACATTCATCGACGCCCCACACCGGCGTCATGCAGCGGACTTCACCTGTTCCGCGGTGTCGAGCGCGGCTTTCATGCGGCGCAGAAATTCCCTGCGTATGCGCCATTGCTTCCCGGGACGCACCTTGATCCGGCAACGCAGCGCGATGCTGGCGTCCTCCACTTTTTCCACGCCGCCGATGTCGAGGTCTTCAAGAATGTCGACACCGATCGCGGGGTTGGTGCGCATGTCATCGCTGATGCCATGCATCAGCGTGAAAATGTGGTCCAGGTCTTCCTGGCGGCGCACATTGATGTCGATCACCGCATAGGCATAGCCCCTGCTGCGATTAGTGACGGTGGTAATCATGCTGTTGGGGATGAAGTGCACGCTGCCGTCATAATCCCGGATGCGCACATGGCGCAAGGTCACCCGCTCCACGTAGCCGCTCTTGCCTGCCGCTTCAATGATGTCGCCCTCGCTGATCTGGTTTTCAATCAGCAGGAACAAACCGGTAAAAAAATCCTTGACCAGGCTTTGCGCGCCGAAACCGACGGCAATGCCGGCCACGCCCGCGGTCGCGAGGATGGGCGTGATCGAAATGCCGATCGTGCCGAGCGTCAGCATTACCGCAATACCGACCAGCACGATGTTCGCGGCGTAGCGAAACACATTCATCAGGGTTTCGACGCGGCGCAAGTCGTGTACTGAATCTTGCATTGAATCGTGCATCTCGCCAGCCCGGCTGACGATATGCGCCTTCAACGCACGCAGCAGCTTGCGTATCATGGCGAGCGCCAGCCAGGCCAGCGCCCACACCAGGACGATACGGAACGACGAACGGATCACGTCGCCCCACTCCTTCAGCGCGTTGAGGTCGAGAACCATTTCCCTTCTGAATGAACGTTTGCATGCTGCGCAGGGGGGCGAAAAAAAACGAAGCGCAAGCGGAGCGCGCCTGCACTTCGCGACGCGCCCGTCCGAACTAACGGAAGCGTTCGACGATCACGCCGTTTTCAAGGCGCACGCGTTCGCCGACCTGCACGCCGGGCGCCACTTCCTGCGTCAACGTTTGCACCGAGCCATTGTCCATGCGTACCGCCACCCGATACATCTGTTGGCTGTTGCGCGCGTTCTGCTCCATGGCATTGCCGGCCAGTGCGCCACCGGCTGCACCGGCCACCGTCGCAGCCGTCCTGCCGCGCCCGCTGCCGACCTGGTTGCCCAGTACGCCGCCGACCACAGCGCCGGCCACCGTGCCGACGCCGACACCTGCCCGCTCGCGCGGCACAACGTCAATCGCCTGCACCACGCCATAACCCGATGCGCTGCTGGTAGTTGTCGTCACCGGGACCGTGCTGCTGGTCGTGGTGACAGGCACGGATGAGCTGGAGCTCATGGGTGAACTGCCGCATGCCGCGAGCACAAGCACAGAAAGCCCTGCTACTGCGGATTTCGTTGTGTTCTTCCACATAGTCATCTCCTGTTAAAAAAATCGCTCTGGTACGAACAGCCTGCCTGCCGGCGTCCGCAACATTGCACGACAGCCGCATGCCTGGCTGGCAATGCCTCCTGCCGTCTCCGGTAAATGTTCCCATGCAGTTCTTGTGCCAGTGTCGAGCAAGCTTTCTTCACTGCATCGAAGCCGCAGTGACGCGCATATTCAGGCGCATTCCTTTCACTTCTGCATCGCCCGGCGAAGTTTTTACATCGCACTGTATTTCTTACCCACGATATTTGTCCTTGCCTTGGATAGGCAGCCGATAAAGCGAGCGCAACCGCAAAGTGCCCGCAGCAGGCGATCGCGGCAAACCCCCTGCTTTCCTTGCGGCTTTCGTGTCTGGAAATCCTCTAGGTACATGCTTTGCTTTGCCAGCCAAACAGTGATGTGACCATTCCAACAACGTGGATAACTATGCGAAAAATTGCTCTCATCAGCGAACACGCGTCGCCCCTTGCGCGCATCGGCAGCATCGACAGCGGCGGACAGAATGTGTATGTCGCCCAGCTCGCCAGGCAGCTTGCGCGCCTCGGCAACCTGGTCGATATCTTTACGAGACGCGACTCCGATGAACTGGAGCCGGTCCTTGACTGGCATCCCGGCGTGCGCGTGGTCCATGTGCCCGCCGGTCCACCGGTGTTCATTCCCAAGGAAACCATGCTGCCTTACATGGAACAGTTCGGGCGATTCGTGATCCGCTTTGCGCGCCGGCAAAAAATGCGGTATGACATCGTGCATGCCAATTTCTTTATGTCTGGCATGGTGGCCCAGCAGATCAAGGCGACGCTGGGCATTCCCTTCGTGATGACTTTCCACGCGCTCGGGCGCGTGCGTCGGCTGTGTCAGAAGGAAGCGGACGCTTTTCCCGATATCCGCTTCGCGATCGAAGAACGCCTGATGCATGACGCGGACCGCGTGATCGCCGAATGCCCGCAAGACCGGCGCGACATGGAACAGCATTACGGCGCGCCGAGTGCACGGATCGACGTCGTTCCCTGCGGCTTCGACCCGGATGAATTCTGGCCGACCACGCTCGACGCGCGCCAGAACCTTGGGCTGGACCGCGACGAGTTCATCGTGCTGCAGCTCGGCCGCATGGTGCCCCGCAAGGGTGTGGACAACGTCATTCGCGCCGTCGCGATCCTGCACCATCAGTATCAGGTGCCGGTGCGCCTGCTGATCGTCGGCGGCAATGGCGAAAAGCCGGACCCGGTCGCCACGCCGGAACTGGGCCGCCTGATGCAACTGACCGAAGAACTGGGCGTGGCGCAATGCGTCACCTTCACCGGCCAGCGGCAGCGCGAGCAGCTGCGCTATTACTACAGCGCCGCCAACGTCTTCGTCACGACGCCATGGTACGAGCCCTTCGGCATCACGCCGGTCGAGGCGATGGCCTGCGGCACGCCGGTGATCGGTACCGCCGTCGGCGGCATCAAGACCACCGTGATCGACGGCGAAACCGGCTATCTGGTGCCGCCCAACGATCCGGAAGCACTGGCCGAGCGGCTGTCATGGCTGCAGCGCCATCCCCACCTCGCGCAACGCATGGGATGGGCCGGCATGCGGCGCGCCTACCAGCATTACACCTGGCGCAACGTCGCCGCCAGCATCGCCGGCGTCTACGAGAGCGTGCTGGAACCGGCCACCCGCTACGCGCTGCATCCGCGCGCCGCATCGGGCGAACTGAGCCTCTGAAATCCGGAAGTGACGGCCGGCATCGATTGCATCAACAAGCATGCGCCGGAACGGCGTAGCGTAGGACAAACCGAAATCATTTTTTCATGGAGAACGCATTGAGCAACGTGAACGTATCCAGTTATGTCGCAGATCCCGCGGAAGCCGCGCTGTTCGCGGGCAAAACCGTCCTGGTCACCGGCGGCGGCAGCGGCCTCGGGGCCGCGCTGTCGCACATGTTCTCTGTCTGCGGCGCCAATGTCGTGATCGGGGATCTCAATCTCGACAAGGCGCAGACGGTGGCCTCCCTGCTCGAAGCAGCGGGCGGTAAAACCCATGCCATCGGCTTCAACGTCGGCGACCCGGTCGCGGCCGAACGCGCTGTCGACGAGACCATCGAACGCTTCGGGACACTCGACGTCCTGCTCAACAACGCAGGCACCGATGTCACCTGCCCCATCGACGAGCTGAGCCATGCCGATTGGGACCGCGTGATCCGCACCAATCTCTACGGCCCATTCCTGCTGTCGAAGTACGCCGCAAAGCACATGAGAGGCAGTGGCGGGCACATCATCAACATTTCCTCCACCGCCGCCAAGCGCGCCTGGCCGAACGCCTCCGCGTATCACGCGAGCAAATGGGGCCTGCTGGGCCTGTCGCATGCGCTGCACGCCGAACTGCGTCCGCAAAAGATCAAGGTCACCGCGCTCATCGCGGGCGGCATGAGCACGCCGTTCCTGCTCGACCGCTTTCCGGGCATCGATGTTTCGACGCTGCAGGACCCGGCCAATGTCGCGCAGGCGGTGAAGGCCGTGCTGCTGATGCCGGCGCAGACGGTGATACCGGAGATCATGGTCATCCCGATGCAGGAAACCTCGTGGCCATGAGCAGGAAGTGACGGCATAACAAGAACGATATGACGACAAGGCGAAATCATGCGCGCAATCTTCCTTGACAAGGACGGCACACTTGTAGAGAACGTGCCGTATAACGTCAACCCCGCCCTGGTGCAGCTCACCTGGAAGGCGGCCGAGGCTCTGCAACTGCTCACCCACATGGGCTATGCCTTGTTCGTCGTCACCAACCAGCCCGGCGTGGCCGAGGGCATCTTCACCGAATCCGCGCTCGATGGCGTGCATCGGCGCCTGGCACAACAGCTTGCGCAATACGGCGTCACGCTGGACGGTTTCTACTTCTGCCCGCACAGCCCTGACGGCATGGTGGAACGCTATGCCGTCCCCTGCACCTGCCGCAAACCGATGCCCGGCATGCTGTACCGCGCGGCGCACGAACACGACATCGACCTCGGCGCCTCGTGGATGATCGGCGACATCCTGAATGATGTGGAAGCCGGCCATCGCGCCGGCTGCCGCACCGTTCTGATCGACAACGGAAACGAGACCGAGTGGAAGATCTCGGCGCATCGCATGCCGGACCTGACGGCGCCGAACCTGTATGTGGCCGCAGGCATGATCGCGTCGGTCGAACAGGGTGGACGCGAACAGGGCATGCATATTCCCGGCCTGCGGCCCGGCAGCAGCGGAGTGGCTGTCCCATGACGGTGGAGCGCTGGCAGCAGGCCCGGCGCGTCCTGTGCATTCGTCTCGATTACCTGGGCGACGTGCTGATGAGCACGCCCGCCATTCGCGCGCTGAAGGAATCGCTGCCCGGCAGCAACGTCACCCTGCTCAGCTCCGCCGGCGGCGCGGCGGCGGCGCGCTACGTGCCTGAAATCGACGACACGATTCAGTACGCCGCGCCATGGTTGAAGAGCAGCGCAGCACAGGAAGCCGCTGCCGACTTCGCACTGATCGAACAGCTTTCGCAGCGCCGCTTCGATGCTGCCGTGATTTTCACCGTGTACAGCCAGAGCCCGCTGCCGGCCGCGCTGATGTGCCATCTGGCCGGCATACCGCTGCGACTGGCGCATTGCCGCGAGAATCCGTATCAGTTGCTGACGGACTGGGTGCGCGAAACTGAACCGCAGGAGCAGGTGCGGCATGAAGTCAGACGCCAGCTCGACCTGGTGGCGGCGATCGGCGCCGAAACGCGCAATGAACGCCTGTCCTTTCGTGTACCGCCAGCCGATCTTGCGTGGGCAAGGAATTATCTGCGGACGCTCGATATCGACGATGCGCGGCCATGGATCGTCCTCCATCCCGGCGCCAGCGCCCCCTCGCGCCGCTATCCGCCGCTGCACTGGGCAGTACTCGCGCGCGGCCTGTCAGCCCAATTGGGCTGTCCTCTCGTCTTTACCGGCAATGAAGATGAAGCGGCGCTGGTCGAGCAGATACGCGGCGGCGAAGCAGAGACGCATTCGCTGGCCGGCCGTCTCGACCTCGGCAGGCTGGCGGCGCTGCTGTCGCTCGCGCCGCTGGTCATCTGCAACAATACCGGCCCCGCGCACATCGCCGCAGCCGTCGGCACACCGATCGTCGACCTGTACGCATTGACCAATCCGCAGCACACGCCCTGGCAGGTGCCCAGTCGTGTACTGTTTCAAGACGTTCCCTGCCGCTACTGCTACAAGAGTGTC
The DNA here is from genome assembly GCF_004804275.1 of Herbaspirillum sp. ST 5-3. Lineage (GTDB taxonomy): Bacteria > Pseudomonadota > Gammaproteobacteria > Burkholderiales > Burkholderiaceae_D > Noviherbaspirillum. Next base: position 53,959 of record NZ_STGI01000002.1, on the reverse strand, counting down.
TGTCCGCAAGGACATCATCGTTGCCTCTCGGAAGTAACGCCGGAACGCGTCATCGCCGCGGCGCGGGAATTGCTGCAGGAACACATGCCGGCACGGCGTCTTCTCGCAAACTAAAGTTTCCAACTGCATTTTTTACATCGCATTGCAAAAACGTCTTGCAGCCTCGCCGGGGTCCTTGCACATATCGCGTCTTTCTGGCCTGCGGACGCATGGCATGGAGCTTGCGGAGAACCTCCACGCTGCCCAACCATGAAAGGAAACACCATGCCACGTAATGCGACATCCAAGGGATCGTCCAAGACCTCGAAATCATCCCCCCGCGCATCTTCCAAGGGCTCGTCCAGCGATGCATTGCATGTTCTTGCGGAAGATCACAAGAAGGTGCTCGACATGTTCGAAGAGTTCGAGGAAATCAAGAACGACCCGGATGAGGAAGCGAAACAATTGTTGATCGAAACCGCTTGCGCCGAGCTGACCATACACGCTCAGGTGGAAGAAGAAATTTTCTATCCCGCCGCGCGCGAAGTCATCGACGAAATGGATCTGCTGGACGAAGCCGAGGTGGAACATGCATCGGCACGGCAACTCATTACCGAGCTGGCCGCGATGGAGCCCGATGATGACCTGTACGACGCCAAGTTCACGGTGCTGGGCGAGTATGTGAAGCACCACATCCAGGAAGAAGAGAAAGAGCTTTTCCCCAAACTGAAGAAGGCGGAAATCGATCTCGACGAACTTGGTGAAGAAATCCGGCAACGCAAGCTCGAACTGCGTGAAGAGCTCGGCGTTCCGACCGACGACCTCGATGTCGAGGAAGACGAAGACAGCAGCGCCAAGGGCAAGTCGCACCGGAACATACATTGACCCGCCCTGGCACAAAACGAAGTGGCGCGGCACGCCCCGCGCAAGCCTCTGCAACGACTGGACAAGGCGCGCGCGGCGAACGCGTCATGGAACGCTCTTGCAGAGAGCCTCCTCCTTTGAAGAAAGGTTTGTTGTGATTCTGCCTGACCAGGAAGTACGCGCAACCCATGCGAAATCAACCCATGCTGTGGATATCCTTGCATTCGTCGACGTGCAGGAGATCCCGTCTCTGTACTTTGAAACGCCTTATTACCTGACGCCTGCGCCGGGCGGCGAGAAGCTCTACGCGCTGCTCCGGGAGCTGCTGCGCACCACCGGCAAGATCGGCATCGCCTGCGTCGTCATCCAGTCGCGCCAGCACCTGGCGGCTGTGGTGCCGCGGGGCCAGTCGCTCGTGCTCCAGACGCTGCGCTGGGCAAGCGAGTCGCTCCATCCGCGCCTGAATGTGGCGTTGTCCGATCCGGCTACAGGCGAGACAAGCGAGAGCGAACTCGCGCTGCCGCCCTCTTTCATCTCACGGGCGCAGGAAGGCTGGACCATCACAGGCGACGAAGACGACGCCGAGAGTCTTCGCGACGATCTCTGCACGGATGATGCGTCGCCGTTCGGCGACCGCATGCTCACCATCGGCCAGGGCACGGAAATCGAGGTGGAAGAGCTTGACGACTGGCTCGAGGAAAATGATGCGGATGACGGCGATTCGCTGTTGTTCCTCATCCCGTCCAATCCGCATGCCGGCGCGCCAAGGCCGGCCAGCCGGCAGCGGCATCCCGCACGAATGGCCCGGGCCAGGACCCGCCGCACGCTTCACTAAACACCGTGGCCGGAAAGAGGCTTTCCGGTCGCGGGCGCGACGGCTGCTGCAAAGAGTCATTTCTCCCGCTTGATCACGCTGATCTGTCCGTCATTCTCCATGAACGCCGATTTCACCTGCGGCAGCGAATCGACGCCCTGCTCGCGCAGCTTGCTCCACAATTCATCTTCGGTGATGAACTCCCGGCGCAGGTTGCGCTTGAGGATGATGCCGTCCTGGATCAGGTGCAGGGGGCCGGGCTCGGCCAGTTTGCGAAACACGGGCACGTGATAGCCCAGCCAGTCCAGGAACACGTTCCAGCCGATCAGCGTCGCCACCAGCACCATGCCATCTGAGATGCTGCGGTATTCGCCTGCCATGGCGTTTTGTGCCGCGTCGGCCACGATCACCAGCACGAGCATGTCGGCGATACCTACCGCGCCGACTTCACGGCGCACCGCGAAGCGAAAGATCAGAAACAGGAACCAGTACATCGCCGAGCCGCGAATCAGGATCTCTGACAAGGGAAGGCTCAGGCCGAACAATTCTCCCCAATCGATCGATAAGAAGTTTTCCATTGTCGTGTCTCGCTCAATGAGAGCCTAGGCGCCCACGTGAAAATGGCGCCGTTCGCCGACGCCATTTCCGTCTCCGGTTGCGGCACTCAGGAAGCGCCTGATCCGGTTGGCAGCTCCCGTAACGGAATCTCCTTGCGGGGAATACCGCCCCGGTGCGCTTTCCTTGAATCCCGTTTTTTTTGCACTACTGCCAGTATGGCCTGCTGTTGTAGTAGGAATGCACTTCGTTGGCCCAGGTGGTGTCGGCCATGGAAGGCCAGTGGTCCTTGTCGAAGCCCGGCGCATTCTTCAGCCGGTCCTTGTCGATATCCAGCACGAAGCACTTGCGGTCGGCATCCAGCGTCAGTGCGCTCCAGGGCACGGCGAACAGCTTGTCGCCGATTCCCATCACGCCGCCGAACGACAGCACCGCATAAGCGACGCGGCCGTTCGGCACATCGAGCATGATGTCCTCGATTTCACCGAGGTCTTCGCCGCGCGAGTTGATGACCTTGTCGCCTTGCAGCGTATCGGCCGCCATCACTTCAGGACCTGGTCCCGACATGTTTGCCTGTCCGCCGACCACGCGTGCACCGCCACCGCCCGTGCTGGTGGAAGAAGGGTAATTGCTCATGAGTCTTTCCTTTCAATAACTGCCTGCGCGTTCCGCAGAGCGGCCTGTTGATGTTTTATCCGATAAACCGATGCAGACGCTTTTCGATTGACTCCCTGTTAGTGCCCGTCATGAATCCGTGTCGGGAGCTCGGTTCTCCTTCGCGCCGGGCGATGCCCGCACACGCTCCTCACACTATTCAAGACAGGTTCTATCGTGCGGGGGTGGACTTGCCGCTCGCCCCCTTGCCGCTTGCTCCACTTGCGCCGGACGCAGCACCGCCGGGCGACAGATTGTTGATGCCGGCCGTGCCGCGGCCCACCCTGCGGCTCCAGAAGCGGTCGACATCGGCACTCCACTGCTGGTCCGCCATGTCCGGCCATTTCCGCTTGTCAAAGCCGGGCGCATGGCCCAGCGTTTCGCGGTCCGCCTGCAGCGTGTAAAACGTTCCGTCGTCACTCGGCTGCAAGGCCTGCCACGGGATGGGGTGATATTTCTTGCCGGCGTCGGCCACGCCGCCAAAACTCACCACCGCATAGGCAATCTCGCCGCGCCGGCTGTCGAGTATGAGATCCCTGATGACACCGATCTTCTCGTTCTGCGGATTCCTGACGTTGGCGCCGATGATCTTGCTGCCGCGGTACAGATGCTGTTGCCGTACTGAGTTGCCTTTCGGTTGTCCTGAAATGTTTTCCGTGCTTCCGGACAAGGCGGAAGGTTGCGCCATGGCGGCTGTGCCGAATCCGACAGCAGTGAGGATAAGCAATCCAATGCGAAGCGAGACTTTCATGCTTCCTCCTTTGCAAACATCCGGTTCCCACCAGAGGCGTTCATGTGGAACCATGCAGCAAGCCGCGTGCCACCGCCCTACTCGGCGGCGAGCGCGCTTTTCTTCGGCTCGACCCACTTCACTGCCTCGGCTGCCTTCTTGCCCGCAATGAAGGCATGATCCGAGTTGTAATACTCCCATTCGCTGTAGCGCCCGGCGAGGATGATGTCGTGCATGGCCAGCCAGGACTTGATGATGTCCACGTTCTTGGCGCGCGCATGGTCATACACCACATAGCCGTAAGGCATGTCGATTTCGTTGGCGGCAATGATCTTGTCGTCCGGACGGAACATGCCGACCTTGATGCAATCCTGAATGCAGCGATCAATCAATTCCTTGCCACTGGCCGGCAATGGCTTCCACTTCGGCGAATAGCTAATCTCGCAGGTGATGCCGAAACCGCCGGGCGCGTTGCATTCGGGGCTGGCGTTGCCCTGGACAAAAATGCGATGGAAGATCGTGTCTTCCGGATAGTAGATCCAATGCTTGTCGGTGATGTTCTCGCGCGCCACCCCCAGATTCACGCAGCGCACCGAGATATGCTTGAGCCCCTTGGCCGCCTGCCTGACCTCGTCGGGCGCTTCATCGCCGATCATCCTGACCAGTTCCGGCAAGGGCATGGTGCTGATCAGATTGTCGTACTGATAGCGGCGGCCATCCGCCAGCGCGATGATGCGCTGCTTCGGCGAAATGTGTGTCACTTCCGCATTCAGCTCGACGGTGCCTTTGATGTGCGGCACGAAGCCGGACATCAGCGCCTGAAAGCCGCCGCGCAAGGGATAGCCGAAGCGCGCGTTGGGCCCCATCGGCTTGCCGACAGGCTGCAGCGCGCCGTCGATGATTTCCTCCAGGTTCGGCAAGGGTACGCGCCCGCCCAGCCATGAAGTTTCCATCTCGTTCAGAGGCACGGCCCACAGCTTGCGATTGTAGGGAATCGCAAAATGCTTCGCGATGCCCGCGCCCCACACTTGATAAATGAATTCCTCGAAATTGGCCGGGTTGCGTCGCTCCAGCGCCGCAACCTTCGAATCCGGCAAGGCGACGCCGCCGTCGGCGCAGCAATCCTGTGCGCGCGCTTTTGAAGGACCGGTGGCGGGCCCGGTACCGGCACCGGACTTGCTCAGGCTGCCGAAGCGCGCCTCGATTGCGCCGGTGATGCATTCCTTGATGACGTCGGGCGGCAAGCCGTACAGCGCCCCTTGAAAGGGATAGCGCGTGTAGACGTTCTTGCTGTACACCCAGGCTTCACGGTCTTGCCAGTGCACGTTGGAACCGAGCAGCAGGTCGTACAACTCCAACACATAAGGGTCGTTGGAAAACATGATGTGCCCGGCGTAGTCGAAGGTGAAGCCATTGTCCTTGATCGAGCGGCACCATCCGCCGACCATGGAATTGCGCTCCAGCAGGACCGCGTCATGCCCGAGGTGATAAGCCGCGCTCAAGCCGGTCGGACCGGCACCAATGATGGCGGTGCGGGCGAACTTGAGCGCTTCATGCTGGCGCAGGCGATTGAGGTTGACCACCGGCTCGTCGGGTGTCGACACCGTGAGCGTTCCCGGCTGGCGGCGCGGCGTGCTGTCGAGCAGCGCGCGCATCTTCTCCACGGTCGAATCCCAGGATGTCGATGCCAGCACCCGGCGCATCGCTGTGATCATTCTGTCCTGCTCTTCCGGGGACGCCAGCAGCGCCGCTTCGCAGGCCGCGATGAAAGCCGGCGCATCATCCGCGATGGTGACGATATCGCTGTATGCCTCGGCAACGTCGGTGACCGGCGTGCTGACGATCGGCAGTTCCGCGGCCATGTATTCCAGCGTCTTGGTCGGGCTGATGAAACGCGTCGCCTCGTTCAGCGCAAAAGGTAGCAGGCAGACGTCCCAACCCGCGAGGAAATTCGGCAGCGAGTGATAGGGTTGCTGCCCGAGATAATGGATATTCGTGCGCTGTGGCAGCGTGGCGGGATCGATCTTCACCACCGGACCGACCAGCACCACCTGCCAGGACGAATGCGCGTCCGCCAGCTTGGCTATCAGCTCCGTGTCGAAGCGCTCATCGATGACCCCGTAGTACCCCAGGCGCGGGCCGGGAATGTCCTTGTGTGCGGGATGCGAATTGCTTCGGTCCAGCGCCTGCACGAAATGCGTCGCGTCGACGCTGCTGGGAAAGCAGTGCACATTCGGATGGCGGTCGCGCTTCGAGCGATACAGGCTCTGCCCTCCGGTGAAGACGATGTCGGCCACCTTCAGCAAGGCGCTCTCCCGTTGCAGAAGCTGTTTCGGCGCATTCTTGAAAGAGGCCAGTTCGTCCATGCAGTCGTAGACCACCAGGCGTGGCTGCATTTCCTGCAGCAGCGGCAGCGCCATCGGCGTATAGAACCAGGCGATGTGGTCGTGGTAGTCGCGCACCAGCTGGCGCAGCAGCTTCTGCAGATATGGCAGCTGATCGTCGTGAAAACCGGGCATGTTCACCGGCGTGTGCGGCTGGCATATCAGGACATTGGGTGCCGGCGAATAGGTGGTCAGGAAGGTGTTGCTCTCGTGGCAGACTGGTTCTTCGACGAATACGATCGGATATTGCGCGGCCAGGCGCGACAACAGGTGTTGCGGGCGCTGAAAAACGAAGTCCCAGCGCAGATGCGAAAAAACGATAATTGCAGAAGCCATGCTATCTCCTTGCCATGAAATGTCGAAAATGTCGGTCGAGCCCCTGCGCATGACGTCGTGGAGGGACGCACGGCAAGCGCTGCGCGCCGCGCGCCATGCGAATGCATGAAAGACTGCGATTCCACAGCGCCACGCATCCAGCGCAGGCAAGGCGGTCTGTCGGAAGCAGCGATCATCATGTCGGATGCAATATGTGGGTGTTGAAAGAAGCTTGCTGACGCACACGCACGGAAACCCGTCTGCATGCGATGGCGGAATGCAGTGCGGCAAAGCCTTGCAGAGAACGTGCAAACGCCGAGTCTGTTGCTTCGCACACGGTCAACGCATTGCGACTTGCTGACGCAAGAGCTGTGCCGAGCAATCCGGCGCGGCTTCGACGAGGTAAGTGCTTGCACCGTAGGGATTTCATTTCCGTAATTTTTACAGGCACTGGTAAAAGCTACACCGGCATATCGCCACCCTACCCCCTCGCACGGCAAGATGAAACCGCATCATGGATGGAGTTTCCTTCAGCATACTTATTGAATGCCGGCAGGTGATGATCAGGCGCAAGAGCCGCCTGTGCTCGATGCGGCATTTCAAGTCTCTTTTTCCCGGGAAAGAAACTTTCTCCGCAACACGTACAGCTTTCCTTTCCGTTCGCCAAGTTTGTCCGCCTCGGTACGTTTCCTGCTTGATCGGAATGCCCGCGAAGGTGGATGCAGGCGCCGTCCTTGATGGACTGCGGCGGTCCGCCCGGAAGCGGATACCGAACACGTGTAACAACATGTAAAAACAGCTAGCAGATGTAATCGTTACCCATGCATGGCGTGGAGTTCGGCGAAGTGAGGCGCGACAGATGGACATGGGAGATGACAGCGCCTCTCGCAACTGGCAACTGGTTTGACAGATCCGCCCAGCGGATTTTTCGCCGATGCGGTTTGCGTTCCATGGCGCGGCGATTCCTTGCTCTCGCCCATTGCGTCTGTCAGAGTTCGCCGCCTCCCGACTTTGATCAACCACTGTACGAAGAGAGACGACAATGACCAAGATTCGCAAAGCAGTATTTCCTGTCGCCGGTTTAGGCACGCGCTTTTTACCCGTCACCAAGGCATCGCCAAAAGAAATGCTGCCCATCGTTGACAAGCCTCTTATTCAGTACGCCGTGGAAGAAGCGGCAGCAGCAGGCATTACCGAAATGATTTTCGTGACCGGGCGCGGCAAGCGCTCCATCGAGGACCATTTTGACAAGGCATATGAACTGGAATCGGAGCTGGCTTCGCATGGCAAGGTAAAACTGCTCAAGGAGATACAGTCGCTGTTGCCAGCCAACCTGCACTATTCCTACGTGCGTCAGAGCGAAGCCCTCGGCCTCGGCCATGCGGTGCTGTGCGCGCGTCCGCTGGTCGGCGACGAACCCTTTGCCGTCGTGCTGGCGGACGACCTGATCGACGCCGACGTGCCTGTGCTCAAGCAGATGATCGACCTGTACGAGCAGCACGGCAGCTCGGTGGTCGGCGTGCAGAACGTTCCTCTCGACCAGACTTCCAGCTACGGCATCGTCCGACCGCAGTCGATGGGCGTGCGCATCCATCGCATCGCCGATATCGTCGAGAAGCCGCAGCCCGAGAACGCGCCATCGACGCTCGGTGTGGTCGGGCGCTACATTTTCACGCCTGACATTTTCGACTACCTGGAGAACGTCACGCCGGGTACCGGTGGCGAGATCCAGCTGACCGACGCCATCGCCGCCATGCTCGCCGAACACCCCGTCCTCGCCTATGAATTCAAGGGGCACCGTTACGACTGCGGCTGCAAGATCGGCTATATGGAAGCGGCGGTCATGTTTGCGCTGAAACATCCTGCCGTGGGTGAAGAGTTCAGCCGCTTTCTTGCGCAGTTGAAGTTGCCTGATCTGAAACAGAAAGTCGGCGGCAAGACCGCCTGAACGCGGGCGACGCAAAGCGGATTGTGGAACGGTCTGCATGCGAGCATGGAGCTTGCTTGCCTGACTGGGTGCGTTTTCCTTGCGGCGTTGTCGCCCGTCAAGGAAGCGCGCCGGCTTGCTTGCGGTTTCCCGGGTGCATGCGACGAAACATGCATTAGCATTATCGTGCCGTGGCCGTGGCGCAGATTGCATCATTTAGCGCCGTATGTTCCGTCCCGCGTCCACAGCGTTTGGAAAACAGGAGTACGTTTTTACCATGGCTGTCTCAAGCAACCAGGTCTTGATTAATCGTGGCAATGAATATCACTCACTTACGGAGCCGAAGGACACCTCGCCCTACGCAATGCGTACATCTCCTTCAAACGATGCGCCGCGACCCGACGAAGAGCATTATCGCCAGTTGATCGAGCGCTGCTCGGAAGGCGTACTGCTGATACGGAATGCCTGTATCGTCGGCACCAATCGTGCCGCGCTGAAGCTGCTCGGATACAGCAACCAGGATCAGGTGAATGGCCGTACGCTGGGCGACGTGCTGCAGGCACGTAGCGCAGCCGCGCAGGAAACACACAACATTTCCCTGCCGGCGGAGTGCCCGGCCTCATTCGAACACAAACTGCAATTGCCCGACGGCAGCCTGATTGATGCCGAAATCATCGTCACGCCCTGCCTCGATGCCAGCACGCCGGACGGATGCCTCATCGTGCTGCGCGACGTCAGCGCACGCAAACGCATTGCCGCCGCCCTGTTCGAGCAGGATCAGTACTTGCGCCTGATCACCGACATGGTGCCGGCCTTGATCGCGTACATCGATGCGGATGAACACTACCGCTTCGTCAATGCCGCCTACAGTTCCTGGTTCGGCCGTCCGGCCAGCGAGATCGTGGGCAAGACACTGAACCAGGTGCTTGGTCCGCTCTATCCGCAGGCCTATCCCTACATCACGCGCGCGCTCAGCGGCGAACAGGTAACCTATGAACTCACTGTCCACAACATGCTGGGCGAACGCCACGTCATGACGACGTACTCACCCGATATCGCAGCCGACGGCAGCGTGAGCGGATTTTCCGCAATGGTGACCGACATCACCGAACGCCGCAACGCGGAACAGACACTGCGCGAGCGCGAGAAACAGCTCCGCCTGATCACCGATGCCTTCCCGGTGCTGATCGCCCAATGCGATCCCGATTACCGCCTGCGGTTCGTCAACAATGCCTATATCGACCGCTTCGGCCATCATCCGGAGTCCATGATCGGCAAGCGCATTTCCGACCTTGTCGGCGAGGAGATGTTTGCCGGCATCCGCCAGTACCTCGACGCCGCCCTGCGTGGCGCGCCGCAGGAGCATGAAACCAGGGTGCGCCTGCCGCAAGGCGAGGAACGCTACCTGCACATGATGTATATGCCGGAGCTGAACGAGCATGGCGAAGTGTGCGGCCTGTTCGCCGCCATCAGCGATACCACCCAGCTGCGCGAGGCGGAAGAACAGCTCCATCGCCGCGAACGCGAATTCAAGACCCTGGTGGAAAATTCGCCGGACATCATTTCGCGCATCGACCGCGACATGCGGCATGTCTATGTCAATCCCGCCATCGAAAAGCTGGCCGGCATCAAGCCCGAAGCCTACCTCGGAAAGACCAAGGGCGAGCTCGGCCTGCCTTTGTCGGTGGTGCAAGCCTGGGAAGCCGCGGCACGTGCCGCTTTCGATACCGGAACGGAGCAACGGCTCGACTTCGACTATGTGATCGACGGCCAGATGCGCTATTTTTCCGGCCGCATCATTCCGGAAATTGATCGCCACGGCCACATCGAATCGGTGATCGGCATCGCCTACGACGTAACCGAGCGCGCAAGGATGGAGAAGGAGCGCGACGAACTGCTGGCGCGCGAACGCACCGCGCGCATCCAGGCGGAAACCGCGGCACGCGCGCGCGACGAGTTCCTTGCCATCGTCTCGCACGAGCTGCGCGCACCCTTGAACGGTATTCAGAGCTGGGCGCATGTGCTGGAGAATTATGTAAAGGATGTCTCGACCGCGCCGCTGGCGCAGCGCGCGCTGCAGGGCATCAAGACCGGCGTCGGACAACAGGTGCGCCTGATCGAAGACCTGCTGGATGTGACTCGCATGATGAGCGGCAAGCTGCGACTGGTGAAGCAGCCGCTTGCGCTCCTGCCTGCGCTGCAGGCCGCCGTCGAAAGCGTACGCTCGATGGCCGCCGCCAAGCACATCAGCATCAATTGCACGTACCGCATCACGAGCGAGCAGATCGAAGGCGACGCCGATCGCGTGCAGCAGATCTTCTGGAACCTGCTGTCGAACGCCATCAAGTTCACTCCGGACGGCGGCAATGTGTGGCTCAATGCAGAGCAGCTCGACGATGAAATTGCCGTGACCGTGCGCGATGATGGCGTGGGCATTTCACCCGACTTTGTGCCGCATCTGTTCAATCGTTTCAGCCAGGAAGACACCTCCAGCACGCGCGACCATAGCGGTCTGGGACTGGGCCTGTTCCTGGTACGCCACCTGGCCGAATTGCATGGCGGGCATGTCCATGCGGAGAGCGAAGGCGAAGGTAAAGGCACCACCTTCCATGTCTATTTTCCGCTGCGCATGCGCTCCGAGAAATACCTCACCCTCGGCGCCGGCGAAGATGGCAGCGTCAACAGTCTGCCTCTGCCCTCCCTCAAAGGCGTCCACATCCTGCTGATCGACGATCAGGAGGAAGCGCGCGAGTCGTTGACCGTCGTCCTCGCAGGCGCCGGTGGCTCGGTGTTCGCCGCCGGCTCCTGCCAGGAAGCGATGGAATGGCTGCGTACGCTCGCCAGCAATGATCTTCCGGACGTATTGGTCTGCGATATCGCCATGCCTGGCGAAGACGGCTATTCAGTGCTGCGAAAAATCCGCGCATGGCAATCGGTGGCGGGTGATACCCCCTTGCAGCGCATGCCCGCGCTGGCGCTGACCGCCTTCGCCCAGCGCGAGGACCGCATCAGGGCGCTGACGGCAGGTTTTCAGATGCACGTCACCAAGCCGGTCGCGCCGGAGGAGCTGATTGTCGTGATTGACGCGATGGCCGCACGGGCATGAAAGGCCGATTCATTCCCCGGTGACGGCTCACCGGGGATGCAACGCCTTCAATGATAGGAATCGCTGCCGCCGTGCATCGAAGAAGCGCCTTCCTTCTTCTGCATTCCCTCGTACGGACCATATTCTTCCAGCCTGTTATACAAGGTCTTGAGGCTGATCCCGAGAATGTCGGCGGCACGCTTCTTCACGCCGCCGCAGAGCTCCAGCGTGGCATAAATCAGCTTGCGATCGACATCGGCCAGCGAGGTGCCGACTGGTATCGCCAGCGTCAGCCCGACCGGCGAGTGGGTCGTGATCACCGGCGCCAGTGCTGCGGCATCAATCGTCTGATCCGACAGGATGAACGCACGCTGTATGTAATTGCGCAGTTCGCGTACGTTGCCGGGCCAGTGATAATTGCTCAGGCATGCCAGCCCGTCGGGCGCCAGCACCTTGTTCGTCCCATGCGCCGCGTTCAACTCTTCCAGGAAATGCTGGGCCAGCAGCTCGATATCAGCGCCGCGCTCGCGAAGCGGCGGAATCTTGAGCGGGAAGACATTCAGCCGATGATATAGATCAAGACGCAGCCTGCCTTCCGCCACGGCCGCTTCCGGATCGCGATTGCTTGCGGCAATGACCCGCACGTCGGTTTCGATTTCCTGGTTGCTGCCGATGCGCATGAAAGAACCGGTTTCCAGCACGCGCAGCAATTTCACCTGCAACTCCGCCGGCATCTCGGTAATTTCGTCGAGAAAAAGCGTGCCGCCGTTCGCACGTTCGAAATAGCCTTTGTGCTGCCGGTCAGCGCCCGTGAAACTTCCCTTCTCATGGCCAAATATTTCACTTTCGATCAGTTGCGGCGAGATGGCGCCGCAATTCACCGGCAGGAAAGGGCGCTTCTGCCGCAGGCTCAGGTCATGGATGGTCTGCGCGGCCAGTTCCTTGCCGGTGCCGCTCTCGCCAAGCAGCAACACGGTCGCTTCGGTCGGTGCAACCCGCGCGATATGGTTGTACAGCTTCTGCATCGCAGGCGCAGCACCCAGCATCTGGCCGAAATGCCCGAGCCTGCGCAACTCGCTGCGCAGCACGCCGATTTCTTCCTTCAGGTCGACCGTGCGCGGGATCCGCGACAGCAAGCCTTTCAGACGTCGAAAATTGATCGGCTTGGTCAGGTAGTCCGCTGCACCAAGCCGCAGTGCTTCCACCGCCGTCTCGACACTTGCATGCCCTGTGATCAGGACGATCTCGGTCGTGGCGCGGGATTCGATATCGTTGAACAAATCCATTCCGCTTCCGTCCGGCAGTTTGATGTCGATCAACACGACATCCGGTCGCTGTCGCACGATCTGCGCCTGCGCGTCGCGTATCGTGCCCGCCACCGCGGTAGTAAATCCTTCTTCAGCAGTAATCGCCGCGAGCGCCTCGCGGGTATTCTCATCGTCATCGACGATCAATACATGGGGCATATGCACAATCTCTTTCCGGTTTTAAGAGTTGAAGGGATATCGCGCAGACAAACATGCCGCATCCTCGGATGCGGCATCTCGTCGGGCCAGTCTGCGGCGTCGCGCCGCGAGCGGCCTCCATGCAAAAAACCCATTCAGGTTTGCAAAAAATGTTTTTTGTATTTGAGTGCTGCTTCGGATTACGTGTTCAATAAACTCTTCACAGCATATGCCTCGGACTGCCATTGTCCAAGCCAGCATTTACCGTGTTATTGAGCCAAAACAGTCGGCCACGCGCTTGTCCTGATGAACATGAACTTGCGGCGGGCAATGCGCCTTTCCGCATTGCGCCCGTCGATGTTCCGATGCGTGCGTTGCCAGGATATGGCAGAGATTGTTGAGCTATTGCTTGACGGTCATTTTGTTATCAACCTTCTTGACACCCTCCACCGAACTGGCGATCTTCACCGCCTTGTCGATCTGCGCCTTGTCGCGAACGAAGCCGCTCAGCATGACCTCGCCCTTCTTCGTTTCGACACTGATGTCAGTGCCCTTGACCTGCTCGTCAGCGAGCAAGGCACTCTTGATTTTCGTGGTGATGATGCTGTCATCGATTGCAGCGCCAACGGACGAGCCGGAGCTGCCGGAAGATGGGGTGGCCGTGTTCCCCGAAGTACCGGCGGACCCGCGAGACGCTCCGGCGGTACTGCTGCCGGATGCGCCCGATGTGGTGCCGCCGGAGGCCTGGTCCGCTTCCTTGCGGCCGCATCCAGCAACTGCCACACTCAACAAGGCGCCCAGCAGAACGACTCTGGAAGTAGCGGCAATTGCTTTCATGCCGAACTCTTTATTTCGAGGTTCCGCTCGAGCCGCTGCTGCCCGATGTACCGGAGGAACCCGAACCCATGGAACCGGAACCACCCGAGGAACTGGAGGTGCCGCCCGGTGCGCCGCTTGCACCCGAACTCTGATCGCCGGCGCGCCGCTCACAACCGACAGCTGTCATGCTCAATGCGGCAAGAATCAACAAGATTTTCGACGTAGTCTTGAGTGATTTCATTCTTGTTCCTTTCATGAAAAGTTAACGCTGCCCTCGTACCTTGACCATGGCATACACGATAAGTTCTTAACTTTTTCGCAAAACGAAAGCACCGCGGAGCGACATCGAAAGTCGCATCGGCAATACCGTGTCATTGTTACGCGCACGGCGCAATGCTTACACTCAGGGCGCGATGCGTTTGATGCGCAGAAATATCGGCTCCCTGAGTTTTCCTCTCAGAATGAATTGCCGATGCGGGCTCGCTGCAACGCACTATGCGAAGACGCGCTGCACGATATCGTGTATTGTTAGACCATGCTTCGCGCGAGTCCCTCACCTTGGTCGGTCGCGTCGCCTTCAACACATTTGACCTATCTCGAAACCCCACGCGTTTGCGTGAAGGAACTGAATTTACGCAAGCGCTACTTCAGGGATTGATGTAAAAATCATGGCATCGAATCAGACGCTCATGGCAGGGCACGACGACGCCCTGCCTCCCGCTGACCGGCTGGAACCCGAAATGAATTTCGAAAAATCACTCAACCGCCTCGGCATTCTGCAAGGCACCTCTCCAGCCATGGAGCAGCTCTACCAGCAGGTGGAAAGAGTGGCCGCAACCGACGCCACGGTATTACTCGTGGGCGAAAGCGGCACCGGCAAAGAGGTGATCGCCAACGCGATCCATCAGTCGAGTGCGCGCAGCGAACAAGCCTTCGTTGCGGTGAATTGCGGCGCGATCCCGGCGCACCTGATCGAGGCGGCGTTGTTCGGGCATGAGAAAGGCAGCTTCACCGGCGCGGTGCGGCAACACATCGGCTATTTCGAGCATGCATCGCATGGCACTTTATTCCTCGACGAAATCACCGAAATGCCGGTCGACATGCAAGTCAAATTGCTGCGCGTGCTCGAGTCGGGCACCTTTCTGCGTGTCGGCGGCGACGAGGAAGTGAAAGTCGACGTGCGACTGTTGGCAGCCACCAATCGCGATCTCGACGTCGCGGTGAAGGATGGCAGCCTGCGCGCCGACCTGATGTATCGTCTCGCCGTCTTTCCGATTCGCATTCCACCCTTGCGCGAGCGCGGCGCCGATATCGAACTGCTGGCGCAGCACTTCCTCGACTTGCTCAATGAAAAGGAAAATGCGAAGAAAGTTTTTTCGCGTGCATCGCTGGACGTGATTCGCTCCTATTCGTGGCCCGGCAATGTGCGGGAACTGAAGAACGTGGTGCACCGCGCCTTCATCCTGGCAACCGATACGCTGAACATCGAGGACTGCATTTCCGACCTCTCGACCAAGAAGCCCACCGAGCACGAAGGCTACCTGAACTTTTTCGTCGGCACGCCTCTGGCCGATGCGCAAAAGGAAATCATCCTTGCGACATTGAAACACTACAGCGGCAACAAACGCCTGACCGCCGAAGCACTCGGCATCAGCCTGAAGACCTTGTACAACCGCCTCAAGGAATATTGAGCGTCATATTGCGGCAGGCCGCATCATGCATTGACCACTTCGCCGCCGTTCGGATGCAGGACCTGTCCTGACATGAAGGATGCATCCTCGCTCGCAAGGAAGACATAGGACGGCGCGATTTCATCCGGCTGCCCCGGCCTGCCCAGCGGCGCTTTCTCGCCGAAATGATCGACCGCTTCTTCCTCGAAGCTCGACGGAATCAGCGGCGTCCACACCGGCCCCGGCGCCACCGCATTGACCAGGATGCCTCGCTGAATCAACTGCTGCGACAGCGAGCGCGTGAATGCGACGATCGCTCCCTTGGTCGACGAATAATCCAGCAGATGCGCACTGCCGCGATAGGCGGTCACCGAGGTGGTATTGATGATGCGCGCGCCGGGTTTCAGGTGCGGCAACGCAGCCTTTACCGTAAAGAACATCGAGAACACGTTGGTGCGAAAGGTCTTCAGCAATTGCTCTTCCGTGATGTCTTCGATGCTCTTCTGCGGATATTGCTGCGCGGCGTTATTCACCAGAATGTCGAGCCTGCCGAATGATGACATCGCGGTTTCCACCATCTTGCCGCAGAACCCGGCATCGCCGACATCGCCCGCGAGAATCACGCATTCGCGCCCTTCCGCCTCGACATGGCGCTGCGTTTCCTTCGCATCATCATGTTCGTCAAGATAGGCGATCACCACATTCGCCCCCTCCTTGGCAAACCCGATGGCGACGGCGCGGCCGATGCCGCTGTCGCCGCCTGTCACAAGTGCCACCTTGCCCTTGAGTTTTCCGCTGCCCTTGTAATTGCGCATTTCCGATTCAGGCCGCGGCCGCATGGCAGCCTCCGAACCTGGCTGATGCTCCTGATGCTGTGGTGGAATATCGGGCTTGGCTTCCTGATTAGACATGGTCATCCTTTCCAATGCACTGCGTCGAACTCAATGCTTCCGGGGTTTCTGCTGCGTGCGGCTCTTGCCGGCTTTCTTCAGCGATATCGCCACCGCCTGCTTGATCGCCTTCCTTTTCGACCTGGGATGACTGCTGCCGATCTTGCCTTCGTCTTCCCATTCATGCACAAGCGTCTTGATATTGCTCTTCACCGCATCCTGACTCTTTCCGCCTTTCAATGGCATGGTCGTCTCTCCATGGTTCGTTGATGGAAATGATCGTGGTTTGCGATCATCACAAGGAACAAAGAGACGAGCGAATTCTGTGCCATTGTCGTGCAGGCACAGAGCAGGATGCAGAGGAGAAAAGGATGAATCAGGCCGCGACCGGCTGCGTCCGGGCAAGCGCTTCCAGCAGCAGGGCAGGATCGCCGGCTGCAAGCTTTTTCGAATCGGACAGTATCTGGCGGAATGCGCGCGCGCCCTGCATGCCGGCCATCAGCCCGAGCATGTGACGCGTCATGCTATTGAGACGCAAGCCGCCGCCAACATGACTCTTGCCATAACGCGCAAGTTGTTCGCGCATGTAGGGCAGCATCGCCTGCAGCACTTCGGCCCGTGATTTCACCGGCGTCGCATCACCGTAATAGCGCGCGTCGAAGGAGGCCATCAGGTAGGGATTGTGATACGCCTCGCGGCCGATCATCACGCCGTCGACATGCAGCAAATGCGCGTCGATGTCCTCGATGGTCTTGATGCCGCCATTGATGATGATTTCGAGTTGCGGAAAATCACGCTTGAGGCGATAGGCGTATTCGGCTTTCAACGGCGGAATCTCGCGGTTTTCCTTCGGACTCAAGCCTTTGAGAATCGCATTGCGCGCATGCACGATGAAGGTCGTGCATCCGGCCTCCGCAATGGTGCCGACAAAGTCGCGCACAAAATCATAAGCCTCGACCTGGTCGATCCCGATCCGATGCTTGACGGTCACATCGATACTGACCGCATCGCGCATCGCCTTCACGCAGTCGGCCACCAGTTGCGGTTCGGCCATCAGGCAGGCACCGAATGCCCCCTTTTGCACGCGCTCCGACGGGCAGCCGCAATTCAGGTTGATCTCGTCGTAACCCCACTGCTCGCCAAGCTTCGCGCTTTTTGCAAGGTCGGCGGGCTCGCTGCCGCCCAGCTGAAGCGCAACCGGATGCTCCTCGTCGTTGAAATTGAGATGACGTTCCACGTCGCCGTGCAACAAGGCGCCGGTCGTCACCATTTCGGTATAGAGCCAAGTATGACGCGTGATCTGCCGATGAAACATGCGGCAGTGGCGATCCGTCCAATCCAGCATGGGTGCAACGGACAGGCGGCGGGAAGGCAGCGTGGCGATTTCTTGGGTGGGGATCGTCATGGGAAAGTATTTTACCGGCTTGGCTTGCGGCACGATGATCGTGTGCGGCCATTGGCGGCGAATGTGATTAATTCCTGGCCACGGCAACGGTCCGCATGGCCGCCAGCTCATTGAATACAAGCGCAAGCATGACAACCGCGCCGCCGATCAGGGTCTCCCGTGCGGGCACTTCACCGGCACCCAGCCAGGTCCACAGCGGCCCGAGCAAGACCTCCAGCAGGGCGAGCAAGGATACTTCCGGCGCCGATAAACGCTTGGCCGCGCGTACCATCAACATGCAGGGCAGACCCAGCTGAAAAAAGCCGAGAATCGCCAGGATGACAATGTCGTGCAGCGACGCCTGCAAAGGCCACGCAAACGGCAGCATCATGGCCGCCGAAAAGACGCTTCCTAACAACACGGCCGGAATCAGGTCAACGCCGTGGCCCGCCCGCTTGATCGCGATCAGGTTGACCGCGGCGGCGATCGGCACCGCCGTGGCAATCATCATCCCGACCAGATGCTGCCCCTGCACACCGCTCATGCTGCTGATGAACATCCAGAGAATGCCGATGAAGGCCGCGATGATCGCGGCCCAGGTACGCTGAGCGATCCGCTGCTTGAGAAACAGCCACGCAAGAAATGCCGTCAGCAAAGGCGAGATGCTCATCACGATCAGCGTATTCGCGACCGTTGTCTTGGTCAGCGCGATCATGAAGCACATGAACATCACGCTCCACATCAGACCGCTCAACACGCCGAGGCGCCCAACGGCCAAAACCGTTGCGACCGCCTTGCCCCATCCCAGCGTCATCATCATGGCGCCTGCGACGAAAGTGGCCGAGAAAAAACTGCGCCAGAACGTGATCTCGAACCCACGCGCCGCATCGAGATGGCGGGTGAGTACGCCGGCCATGCTCCACATGGTCGGCGCAATAATCATCAGCAGTATCGCCCGCTGATGCGAATTCAATATTGGCATGACCAATCCACAAAAAATCAGCCCGGTAACCGCAAGGGCGACCGGGCTTGAAGATGATCCAACTTGCTCATGCGGCCAGATCAGCCGCCCGATACATTCAGGACGTTTGCGATTATGCTGCGTCGCGCGATGCCTTCTTGCGCTCGTGCTCTTTCAGGTAACGCTTACGCAGGCGAATGCTCTTCGGCGTGATTTCGACAAGCTCGTCATCCTCGATGAACTCCACGGCATATTCGAGCGACAACTGGATTGGCGGTACCAGACGCACTGCCTCGTCGGTGCCGGAAGCACGCACGTTGGTGAGCTGCTTGCCCTTGATCGGATTGACGACCAGATCATTGTCGCGCGAGTGAATGCCGATGATCATGCCTTCGTACACCGGATCGTTGTGGCTGACGAACATGCGGCCGCGATCCTGCAACTTCCAGATCGCGTACGCAACCGCCGCGCCATCATCCTGGGAAACCAGCACGCCGTTGCGACGACCAGCCAATTCACCCTTGGAGGTATCAACTGGAGCGTATTCGTCGAAAATGTGGCTCATCAAGCCGGTACCGCGGGTCAGCGTCATGAACTCGCCCTGGAAACCGATCAGGCCGCGCGCAGGAATGCGGTATTCGAGACGTACACGGCCTTTGCCGTCCGGTTGCATGTCTTGCAGATCGCCACGGCGACGGCCCAGCTCTTCCATCACCGCGCCCTGGTGTGCTTCTTCCACGTCGATGGACAACATCTCATACGGTTCGTGGCGTACGCCGTCGACCATTTTGAACACCACGCGCGGACGGGAAACCGCCAGCTCGTAACCTTCACGACGCATGTTTTCAATCAGAATAGTCAGGTGCAATTCACCACGGCCAGACACTTCAAACGTGGTGTCGTCACCAGTATCGGTAACACGCAGCGCCACGTTGGATTTCAATTCACGATCCAGGCGGTCACGGATTTGACGGCTGGTAACGTACTTGCCTTCACGCCCGGCCAACGGCGAATTGTTGACCATGAAATTCATGTTCAAGGTTGGCTCATCCACCTTCAGCATCGGTAACGCGTCCGGCGTATCCACGGCGCATACCGTAGTACCGATGCCCAGCTCTTCAATACCGTTGATCAACACGATATCGCCAGCAGCCGCTTCGTCCACCAGCACCCGTTCCAGACCCTTGAAATTCAGTACCTGGTTGATACGCGCCTTGCGCGGTGTGCTGCCCGGACCGTCCATGATGACCACGTCTTGCAGAGCTTTGACGCGACCACGGGTAATGCGGCCGATACCGATCTTGCCGACGTAAGAGTTATAGTCGAGCGAAGAAATCTGCAACTGCAACGGGCCGTCCGGATCATCGTCACGCACCGGCACGTGCTGAAGGATCGCATCGAACAGCGGATTCATGTTGCCGCCACGTGCTTCCGGGTCGAGGCTGGCGTAACCGTTCAATGCCGATGCATACACCACCGGAAAGTCGAGCTGCTCATCGGTTGCGCCCAGTTTGTCGAACAATTCAAAGGTCTGGTTCACGACCCATTCGGTACGTGCGCTCGGGCGGTCCACTTTGTTGACCACGACGATGGGCTTCAAGCCCAGCGCCAGCGCCTTGCGGGTCACGAAGCGGGTCTGGGGCATAGGGCCATCGACCGCATCAACCAGCAGCAACACCGAATCCACCATCGACAGAACGCGCTCCACTTCGCCGCCGAAGTCGGCGTGGCCCGGCGTATCGACGATGTTGATATGCGTGCCTTCGTACTCGACCGCACAGTTTTTCGCCAGAATCGTGATCCCGCGCTCTTTTTCCAGATCGTTGGAATCCATGACGCGAGTATCGACCTGCTGGTTTTCGCGGAAGGTGCCGGACTGGCGCAACAACTGGTCGACCAGGGTGGTTTTGCCGTGGTCAACGTGGGCGATGATGGCGATGTTGCGCAGAGCGCGTTTGGTATTTGACATAGTGGTTTAGTGCAAGATTCGGGGAACCAAACAGTATAGCATGCCGGCTCGCCTCAACCTTAATAAAAGTATTGAAATTTCAAAGAGTTGCGGCGCATTTACGCATTTGCCGCGGTTGCGACCAGGCGTTCCGGAGCAAGCACGCCATATTCCATCAACTGCGCAGTACCGAGCAGGCAACCATCACCCTCACGATAGACGCGCACGCGGCCGAATTCGGCAGGAAATGCGACGTTTTCCTTCCCCAAGGCTAGACGCTGACCGTGCAGGAAACGTTGCGCCAAGGCGTCCGGCAACACCACCGCCGAGAAGGACGACAACAATGCATCCACTGCCGCGAGCCGACCGGTCCGTTCATGTTCCGGCGTGTCGGCTAGCGCCTCAAGCGTCACGGCATGTTCAACGGACAAGTTTCCCACGCCGGTTCGACGCAACGCTCGAAGATGCGCGCCACAGCCGAGCGCAGCGCCGATATCCTCGCCCAGTACGCGTATGTAAGTCCCCTTGCTGCACGTCACACGCAGTGTCAGGAAGGGCACCTGATAGTCCAGCAACTCCAACGTATGAATCGTCACCCGCCGCGCTTCGCGTTCCAGAGTCACGCCTGCCCGCGCGTATTCATATAAAGGCTTGCCATCACGTTTGAGTGCCGAATACATCGGAGGAACCTGATCGATTTCACCACGAAACTTGCCCAAGGCGGCCTCGACCTCCTCGCGCGTGACACTTACCTCACGTTCTGCAGTCACCACACCTTCGGTGTCGCCCGTCTCGGTGGTAAGGCCAAGATGGACAAGCGCTTCGTAAGTCTTGTCCGCATCCAGCAGATCCTGCGAGAACTTCGTTGCTTCGCCAAAACACAAGGGGAGCAGGCCGGTCGCAAACGGATCGAGCGTGCCAGTATGCCCTGCCTTTTGCGCATTCAGCAGCCGCTTGGCCTTGATCAGCACGTCGTTGCTGGAATGGCCCGCGCCTTTGTCCAGCAGCAATACGCCATGCACGGGCACGCGGGTTTTCTTGGGCGATATTTGCGCCATAGTAAAAAGGAAAATGCCGCGCGATTCCGCCCGACATGAAAGACTCAGTCCGGCTCCGAGTCCTTGGAGCGGGTCGCATTCGCTTCGTCGATCAACTTCGACAATTCCATGCCACGCACCGTCGACGTGTCGTGCACGAAATGCAGTTCGGGAATGGTGTGAATCGTCAGGCGTCGTCCCAACTGACCGCGAATGAAACCAGCCGCTTTGCGCAGGCCGGACAGCGTGTTTTGCACCGCTTCCTCGTTGTCGACCAGCGTGGTGAAAAACACCTTCGCGTGCGCGTAATCCGGAGTGACCTGGACTTCGGTAATGGTAATCATCCCGACGCGAGGGTCCTTCAGTTCGTAGGCAATGATTTCCGCCAGATCGCGCTGAATCTGGTCCGCCACCCGCACGCCGCGGCCCGGGATGGATTTGCTGTGTTTAGCCATGATGATGCAACCTTTGAGCCTGTTATGAAGCAACCTGCACCGCGGGACCTCGTCGCGAGGCCCCGGGATTGCGGTTGCGTGTTCACCGGACCGGCAAAGCTGCCGGCCGCAGCCGGCTTACAGGGTACGCGCGACTTCCTGGATCTCGAAGACTTCCAGCTGATCGCCTTCCTTGATGTCATTGAAGTTCTTCAGCGACAAGCCGCATTCGAAGCCGGACTTCACTTCCTTCACATCATCCTTGAAGCGCTTGAGCGAATCGAGTTCGCCGGTCCAGACGACCACATTGTTGCGCAACAGGCGAACCGAAGCGCCACGCTTGACCATGCCGTCGAGCACGTAGCAGCCCGCAATCGCGCCGATCTTGCTGACGAGGAACACCTGGCGGATTTCCACCAGGCCCAGCGTCTGTTCGCGCTTCTCCGGCGCCAGCATGCCGGACATCGCGGCCTTGATCTCGTCCACCGCATCGTAAATGATGTTGTAGTAGCGAATATCGATGCCGCTTGCTTCCGCAAGCTTGCGCGCGGCAGCGTCTGCACGGGTGTTGAAGCCGATGATGACCGCCTTCGAGGCCACGGCCAGGTTGACGTCTGACTCGCTGATGCCGCCGACTGCGGCATGCACGATCTGCACGCGCACTTCGCTGGTCGACAATTTTTGCATCGAGTGAACCAGCGCTTCCTGCGAACCCTGCACGTCGGCCTTGATGATCAACGGCAGATTCTTCACCTCGCCCTCGGCCATTTGCTCGAACATGTTTTCCAGCTTGGCCGCTTGCTGCTTGGCCAGCTTCACGTCGCGGAACTTGCCTTGACGGAACAAGGCGATTTCGCGCGCCTTGCGCTCATCCGCCATGACCATCACTTCCTCGCCGGCAGCCGGCACTTCGGTCAAGCCCTGGATTTCGACTGGAATCGACGGCCCGGCCTCGGAAATATTTTTGGCGTTTTCATCCAGCATCGCCCGCACGCGACCGTATGAAGAGCCTGCCAGCACCACATCGCCACGCTTCAAGGTACCGGACTGAACCAGTACTGTCGCCACCGGTCCGCGGCCCTTGTCGAGCTTCGCTTCGATGACGAGCCCCTTGGCATTCGCGTCGATCGGCGCGGTCAGTTCCAGCACTTCCGCCTGCAGCAGAACGTTTTCCAGCAGATCGTCGATGCCCTGCCCCGTCTTGGCGGATACCGGGATGAACGGGGCATCGCCGCCGTAGGCTTCCGGCACGACACCTTCGGTGACCAGTTCCTGCGTCACACGTTCGGTATTGGCACCCTGCTTGTCGATCTTGTTGATCGCAACCACGATCGGAACGCCAGCCGCCTTCGCATGGGCGATCGCTTCCTTGGTCTGGGGCATCACGCCGTCGTCGGCCGCCACCACCAGAATCACAATGTCGGTCGCTTTCGCGCCGCGTGCACGCATTGCTGTAAATGCCTCGTGGCCCGGCGTATCGAGGAAGGTGATGATGCCGCGCGGTGTCTCGACGTGATACGCGCCGATATGCTGTGTAATGCCGCCTGCTTCACCCGCTGCCACTTTGGCGCGGCGGATGTAGTCGAGCAGCGAAGTCTTGCCGTGGTCGACGTGGCCCATCACGGTCACCACCGGAGCGCGCGGCAATGCTTCGGCATCGGGATGCGTGGCGCCGACTTCTTCCAGCATGGCTTCGGGGTCGTCGAGCTTGGCGGCAAATGCCTTGTGGCCCATTTCTTCCACGAGGATCATCGCGGTTTCCTGGTCCAGCACCTGGTTGATCGTGACCATCTGGCCAAGCTTCATCAAGTGCTTGATTACTTCGGAAGCCTTGACTGCCATCTTGTGCGCCAGCTCGGCGACGGTAATCGTCTCCGGCACGTGCACTTCCTTCACCACGGCTTCGGTCGGGACCTGGAAATTGGATTCGCGCTGGTCATCATGGCCATGTCCGCGACGTCCCTTCGGGCCGCTGCGCCAGCCGTCGCGGCCGCCCGGGGTCGTTGCCGCACCGTTGCCGCGCGTCTTGAGGCCGCCGCGTTTTTTCGCAGCATCATCCTGCCAGGTTGAAGAGACATTGGCCGACTTGATCGACTTCTTGTCACCGCCCGCCGGTTTCTTTTCTTCTTTTTTGTCAGTCGGCTTTTTCTCGGCCGGCTTGTGCAAGGTGCCTTCTGCCGCCTTAGCAACCGGTGCTGCCGGAGCAGGCTCAGGCGCCTTCATGACCTTGCGCGGCGCGCTCATCATCGCCTTGATCTGCGCGACTTCGTCAGCCACCATCTTGCGCGCGCGCTCGGTCGCGGCCGCTCTTTCGGCAGCCGCCTTGGATTCCTGTTCGGCCGCTTTCTTCTTGGCCTCTTCGTCGGCCTGGCGCGTCTTCTCTTCAGCCGCAGTCAATTCCGCTTTTTGCGCCTGAGCTGCCGCCGCGACCCGCTCGGCCTCTTCAGCCGCCTGGCGTTCGCGCGCGGCCCGCGCCTGCGCTTCCTTCTCGGCTTCCAGCTTGGCCAGATGCTCTTGCTTTTCACGCAGTTCCGCTTCCTGACGCGCGATCAGCTCAGCCTGTCGGCGCGCCTCTTCCGCCCGACGTGCCGTTTCGGCTTCATCGACAACCGGAGCAGGAGCTTCCACCGCTGTTGCCGGCGCTTCTTCAAGCGTCGGCTCGTCGCGTTTGATAAACGTGCGCTTCTTGCGAACTTCAACCTGGATCGTGCGCGACTTGCCTGTGGCGTCGGCCTGCTTGATCTCGGTTGTTTCCTTGCGCGTCAGCGTAATCTTCTTTTTCTCGCCGTCGGGGGACGCGCCATGTGCGCGGCGCAAGTGATTCAACAGCTTATCCTTGTCGTCTTTGGACAATGGATCGGACGCCGAACTCTTGTCGACGCCTGCAGCACGCAGTTGCGTCAACAGCAGGTCTGCGGGCATCTTCAGTTCGGTGGCAAATTGGGCTACGTTGTTACTCGCCATTCAGTCCTCTTTTCTATGTGGCTCAGATGATAGTGGAGCGTTGCGGATCATTTAGTCTCGGTCAGCTCCCGCGCTTTCGCCTGCAAGGCGCGCGCCCGGTCATCGTACTTGGCGTCGATGAGCCGCATTTCATCATCCGTCACATCCTCAAATTCATTTTCAATCAATTGACGCGAACGCTCGATCGGCAATGCCAGAATCGCGCCGAATTCGTCATAGGCTAAACCGGCAAACGCTTCCAGCGTCTTGATCCCGGCCAAGCCCAATTTGCCGGCCGTGACACGGTCGATGCCGTCCAGGTTGACCAGCTCGTCCGTCATGCCTTCCAGGCCCTCTTCCGAGGCAATCGCTTCAGTCACCAGCGCGTCGCGTGCGCGATTGCGCAGCTCGTTCACGGTGTCTTCATCGAATGCTTCGATATCCAGCATTTCGGTAATCGGCACGTAGGCAATTTCCTCCAGGCTGGAAAAACCTTCTTCCACCAGAATGTCGGCAACTTCCTGGTCGACATCGAGTTTCTCCATGAACACGGCACGGATCGCGGCAGCTTCCGCAGCGGATTTATCCGCGGACTCTTCGGCCGTCATGATGTTGATCTGCCAGCCGGTCAACTCGGATGCAAGCCGTACATTCTGCCCGCCGCGCCCAATGGCAATCGCCAGGTTTTCCTCGTCAACGACTACATCCATTGCATGCTTTTCTTCGTCGACGACGATCGACGAAACATTCGCTGGCGCCAGTGCACCGATCACAAACTGCGCCGGATCTTCTGACCACAGCACGATATCAACGCGCTCGCCCCCCAATTCGCCCGTCACCGCCTGCACGCGCGAGCCGCGCATGCCGACACAGGTGCCGATCGGATCGATGCGCTTGTCGCTGGTAAATACTGCGATCTTCGCGCGTACGCCCGGGTCGCGCGCCGCCGATTTAATCTCCAGCAAGCCTTGTTCGATTTCCGGCACTTCCAGCTCGAACAGCTTCATGATGAATTCCGGCGCCGTGCGGGACAGGATCACCTGCGGACCGCGCGCATTGCGATCAATACGCAGGATATATGCGCGAACACGATCGCCGATACGAAGGTTCTCTTTCGGAATCATCTGGTCGCGCGGAAGGCGCGCTTCGATCTTACCGGATTCAACGATGGCATCGCCACGTTCCATGCGCTTGATGGTGCCGGTAACGAGCGAGTCGCCGCGCTGCAGGAAGTCGGCAAGGATCTGTTCGCGTTCGGCATCACGAATACGCTGCAGGACGACCTGCTTGGTATCCTGCGCAAAGCGGCGACCGAAATCGACGGATTCGATCGGTTCTTCGATGTAATCATCGACTTCGATATCCGGAATCTGTTCCTTGGCTTCGAAGTGCAGCACCTCCTGGTCGGGCAACTGCAGACCGGCCTCGTCGGGCACGACATGCCAGCGGCGGAAGGACTCGAACTCGCCGGTTTCGCGATCGATAGAAACGCGCACATCGACGTCGCCCTCGTAGCGTTTCTTGGTCGCTTGCGCGAGCGCATGCTCGAGCGCTCCGAAGACGATTTCCTTATCGACGTTTTTCTCTCGTGCCAGCGCATCGACCAACAACAATACTTCACGACTCATGCTTTGCGACTCCTAAAGTCCACTTTCGGCACCAGGCGTGCCTTGTCCACATCGGCGAGCGTAAAATCGAGCATCGCCGGCCCATCTTTTCCTTCAAATTCCAGCTTCAGCGTTTCGCCGTCCGGCATATGCAAAACACCTTGAAACGACTTGCGATTTGCCGCACCCGGCATAGGCATCCGCAACTTCACGACCGCTTCCTGTCCCGCAAAACGCGCATAGTCGGCCAGTTTCTTCAGCGGGCGATCCAGCCCAGGCGACGAAATCTCGAGCCGCTCGTAATTCGCGTTTTCCACCGTCAGCACATGGGATAACTGATGACTGACCTTCTCGCAGTCCTCCACCGTAATGCTGCCCTTGTCTGCATCTTCGGGCGGGAAGTCGATGTATACGCGCAGCAGTCCATGAGCAGCCTGTTCGAAATCGACCAGCTCATAGCCCATACCAACGACAGTTCTTTCAATTAAATCCAACAACCGCAAAACCATTCTCCGTAGCGATCCAAGTCGGGGCAAACACACGCAGAATCCGTTGAAGAAAAAAAAAATGGGCATCTGCCCATCTTTTTTATCGCTCCAGCCCATGCGGGTGTAGTTCCCGACAAGCACTCTTGCGGGCCGACTTTTGTTAACTCTCTAATTATAAACAATTATTTGGTGCATCGCAATGGCAATAAGGCCCCTCCGCAGAACAGAGGGTCAAATAATTTCAAATCAGAAGTTTTCGCGCCGAGCCAACCGGCCGGCGCCACTTAACCGCGTGATCGCCGGCGCACAATTGCGTGCATTCCTATTCCGGCACGAGCCTGTCCGCCACCTGTTCGTGCCTGCCCGCCGCCTCCGCGACGGGGTTGCCCCGCATCAGGGAACCCAAGTGCGGTTTGCAGCGGATCCGGCTGACGGCTGCGCTGCGCTCCCTGTCCGCGGCTGTTGCCGCGAGCCGGGCCACGCTTTTGCCCCTGACTCTTGTCAAAACCGTTGCCATTGCCGTTGCGATCGACCGCCTGACGCTCGGGACGTGCCTTGCCCGGAGTCGAACCAGCAGCCTTTTCAAGGCCGCTCAGTGCCATCAAATTGCGTACGGCTTGCTCGTCGAGCTCCTCCCACCGACCGCGCTTCAGATTACTGGGCAAGGTCAATGCGCCATATCGGGTCCGGATCAGACGCGATACCGTCAGGCCCACGGCCTCAAACATTCGGCGCACTTCGCGATTGCGTCCTTCGCCAATAGTCACGCGATACCAGCGGTTCGCTCCTTCCCCGCCACCATCGGAGATCTTTGAAAATTGCGCGACACCATCTTCGAGCTCAACACCACTGAGCAGCTTCTGGCGCATGCCTTCTTCGAGTTCGCCAAGCGTACGCACCGCATACTCGCGCTCGATGCCATAACGCGGATGCATGAGGCGATTCGCCAGGTCACCCGAGGTCGTAAAGAGCAGCAAGCCCTCGGTATTAAAGTCGAGTCGGCCGACAGCAAGCCATTTTCCCGCTTTCATCGTGGGCAAGTGCTCGAATACGGATGGACGCCCTTCGGGGTCGCTATGGCTCACGATTTCGCCCGCCGACTTGTGATAAACAAGAACCCGCGGCGGACGCTTGCTGATCTTGCGCTGAATGAGCTTGCCGTTGATGCGCACCTGGTCGGTCGGCAGAATCCGCTGACCGATGTGCGCCGGCTCGCCATTGACGGACACCCGCCCGGCAATGATCAATTCTTCCATGTCGCGACGTGAACCGAGGCCGGCATCAGCCAGCACCTTGTGCAATTTCGGCGCATCGTCTTCGGCCGTCAGATCGCGCCGAACGGTCTTCACTGCCGCCTGGCCGCGACGCGCACCTTTCGCATCTTCGTCCGCAACGGAGCTGTCAAATGCATCGGAGGTAACAAAGGAAAATATGTCGTCGTCGTTGCCACCCTTGGCGCGCGGCTGTTGCGCCTTGTTGGCGGAATTAGCCTGCTTGCCCCTTTGCTTCTGGGCCGGCTTTCCCTTTTGACGCTCGTCTCGCTTGCGTCCATCCACGGCTTTCCGCTGGGTCTTGCCCGTATCAGGCGCCGTATCAACAGCAGATGCCTGTTCGCCGGCACCTTCCGATGCAACTTCCTGGGTGGGAGAGCCATCGGCGTCGGATTGGCGCGGCGATCTTGCACGCCTCAGGCTGCGCGGACCACGTACGCCACGTTTGGCGGGCTTCTTCTTGCCTTCCTCCGCTTGAGCGGAGCCGGAGGAAGCGCTATCTGGCGTCAGATCGTCGCTCTTGCCGGAGTCCGCGCTTGCGGAGGAATCGGTGGTTATGGCCACTGGCGTCTCATCGTGGGTAGGCAGATTCATCGTTCGGTTCTTGATCATGCTGGCTTCTTGTTGCGATGTCGTCTTGCGCCTCTTCTATGGGCGCGACATCAACGGAAGGGATCTCTTCCGCTTCGGATTCCGAAGAAACAAGCGGTATAGAGTCGGCATCGCCAAAAGAATTCGATTCTTCCGCGACGGTTGGCACAAATGCCTCAAGGCCGGTATTAATCGCCTCGGCTGCTTCGGGATTCTGTGCGGTTTCGGTTTGCGCGTCTTCTGCGCATGGCTGCCCTGGAAATTCCATAGCGGCCTGGTCGAGGCTGGATTGCATCCCGCTTTCCAGCGCCTGCATTTCCGGCAACATGCCCCCCTGGACCTCTTCTTTCGCCACGTCCTGCAAAGGCGGCAGTTGATCGAGCGAGGTCAGTCCGAGGTCATCAAGAAACTGTTTGGTAGTTGCAAACAACGCCGGGCGCCCTGGCACATCCCGATGCCCGATCGCCTCGATCCAGCCCCGGTCTTCGAGCATCTTGATGGTCTGCGAATTAACAGTCACGCCGCGAATTTCTTCGATATCGCCGCGCGTCACAGGTTGCCGGTATGCGATGATGGCGAGCGTTTCAAGGGTGGCGCGCGAATACTTCGGGGGTTTTTCCGGATTCAGCCGTTCGAGATACTTCTTCATTTCGGGGCGGCTCTGAAACCGCCAACCAGTCGACAGACTGACGATCTCGATACCCTTGTCAGCCCAGTCGTTGCGTAATTCTTCGAGCATCGACTTGATAGTGTCAGCGCCGATCACTTCTTCACCGGCGTCGCCGTTTTCCGCATAGAGCTTCTTCATGTCGTTGATCGACAGAGGCTCATGGGCGCAAAGCAATGCCGTTTCGAGGACTTTCTTCGCCTCAATAGTATTCATTTTTATGCGTCTTGTTTTTTACTAACAATGTGCAGAATTTTCGTCAACGACAGGCATCTGACGATGTCGTCCGGTTAGAGAACCAGTTGATACTATTCCGACGCCCAGATTTATTGGAGGTTTAATGGCGGGCGGGAATTTATAAGACTTAAAGACTTGGTTGCGGGGGCAGGATTTGAACCTGCGACCTTCGGGTTATGAGCCCGACGAGCTGCCAGACTGCTCCACCCCGCGTCTGAAGGCATGAAGTATATCCGGTATCGGCGATCAACGCAAATGCAATATTGATTGCCGTGCGCGATGATACACTTGCGATGCGGCTCTTCGAGGGCCATGCACACTCTCAACCGGCCACGATCAACATTATTAATCGCATACTCTTTTATGAAATTCTGCTCAGAATGCGCGCATCCTGTTTCGCTGCTGATTCCGCCCGATGACAATCGTCCGCGGTATGTATGCGAACAATGCGGCACGATTCACTACCAGAATCCGAAGATGGTGATCGGCTCTATTCCAGTTTGGGAACAGAACGGTGAAACGCGAGTCCTGCTATGCAAGCGTGCTATCGAGCCGCGCCATGGCTACTGGACACTGCCGGCGGGTTTCATGGAAAACAATGAAACGACGGGTGAGGCCGCCATGCGCGAAACACTGGAGGAGGCCGGCGCACGCATCGAACTGCATGAGCTATTCTCCCTGCTCAACGTGCCGCATGTGCACCAGGTACATATGTTCTATCGCGCCACTCTCCTTGACCTGGACTATCAGGCGGGCGTCGAGAGCCTCGAAGTCGAATTGTTTTCGGAAGCACAGATACCTTGGGAAGACATCGCCTTCCCAACTGTCGCGCACACGCTGAAGTTTTTCTTTGCAGACCTCGCGCGCATTCGCGGCGAAGGCGGCGCATATTCCTTGCATACGCGAGACATTCTGAAGCCGATGCGGCCAAGCGAATAAACCTGCCGCCCCGGTGAATCCGCAGTCGAAAAAAGGAAGGGCAGCGTTTTGCTGCCCTTTTTTTCATTTCGGCAAACCGCCAATAACGCTCAACTACCAGCTTGTCTCGCGCTCCGCAGTCGCACTGATCTTATGAATCGACAGGTCTGCTCCGTCGAATTCCTGTTCTGGATCAAGTCGAATGCCAACGACTTTCTTTAAGACGCTGTAAATAATTGCCGATCCAATCAAGGCGATGCTCACCCCCATGATCGTGCCAATCAGCTGAGACATGAAGGAAACGCCGCCGACACCCGCGAACGCCTTCTGTCCGAAAATGCCCGCCGCGATGCCGCCCCACACACCGCACAGCCCATGCAAAGGCCAGACGCCAAGCACGTCGTCGATCTTCCATTTGTTCTGCGTGCGCGTAAACATCCAGACAAAGATTGCGCCCGCAATCCCGCCGGTGATCAACGCACCGAGTGGATGCATCAGGTCCGATCCTGCACAAACCGCAACCAAGCCCGCAAGCGGCCCATTGTAGGCGAACCCAGGATCGTTCTTGCCCATCAGGACCGCGACCAGTGTTCCACCCACCATGGCCATCAGCGAGTTCAGCGCCACCAAGCCGTTCATTTTGTCCAGCGTCTGCGCGCTCATTACATTGAAGCCGAACCATCCCACTGTCAGGATCCATGCGCCAAGCGCAAGGAACGGGATGTTTGAAGGCGGATGCGCGGCGACCGCTCCATCCTTCGAATAACGACCACGCCGCGCTCCCAACAGCAGCACCGCAGGCAAGGCGGCCCAACCGCCCACTGCATGCACCACCACCGAACCGGCGAAATCATGAAACTCTTCGGAAAACGCTGCCTTGAGCCACGCCTGGATGCCGAGTTGATGATTCCATGCGATGCCTTCGAAAAACGGATAGACAAGGCCAACCAGGAGCGCTGTCGCAAACAATTGAGGATAAAACTTCGCGCGCTCAGCAATGCCGCCGGAAATAATGGCGGGAATCGCAGCCGCGAATGTCAACAGGAAGAAAAACTTCACTAGCTCAAAACCATTCTTTGCCGACAATGCGTTCGCATCCGTAAAAAAGTCGATGCCGTAGGCGACGGTATATCCGACGAAAAAATAGGCAATCGTGGATACCGCAAAATCGACTAAGATTTTGACCAAGGCATTGACTTGGTTTTTCTTGCGTACAGTACCGAGTTCCAGAAATGCAAACCCGGCATGCATCGCAAGAATCATGATGGCACCGAGCAATATAAATAATGCGTCGGTACCGGTTTTAAGCGCGTCCATGCGGAAGATCTCCCTATAAGTGTGCAAAATAATGACGATGGACAACACATAAGCAAAAATCATTCCGTTTTGGTGCGGAAATACAAGGTATTGAATTTCAAGGATTAATTTTCACGAAATGCAAAAAACACGAGTTTTTGCACTGATAGTGTGCGGAACCATGGTCCAGTTTGGGGAGGCGCAATGATTCCCTGGCTGGATGCACGCTCCCCCTTTCCCGACGTTTCCAAAGCACTGACCGATGCCGATGGCGCACCGGGTTTGCTCGCTGCCGGTGGAGATTTGTCGCCACGGCGTTTGCTGGAAGCCTACCGCCACGGCATTTTCCCCTGGTTTTCGGAAGGCCAGCCGATCCTTTGGTGGAGCACCGATCCCCGCATGGTCTTGCTGACCGAACGTTTTGTCATCTCCCACAGTCTGAAAAAGACGCTGAAGAAAGTCGACAACAGCATGCGCACCGATAAGCGCTGGGAAATTCGCTTCGACAGCGCATTCGAGCAGGTGATGCGCGCATGCGCAGAACCGCGCAAGGATAGTTCAGGCACGTGGATATCACCGGACATCATTCGCGGTTATGGCGCACTGCACCGTCAAGGCTATGCACACTCTTCGGAGCTGTGGCTCGATGGCGAACTGGTCGGAGGCGCGTACGGTGTCTGTATCGGAAAAATGTTTTATGGCGAGTCGATGTTTGCGCGTGTGTCCGACGCGTCCAAAATCGCTCTCGCCTATCTGGTGCATTTTCTTCATGCGAATGGGGTGACGCTGATCGACTGCCAGCAGGAGACGTCCCACCTTGCCTCACTGGGCGCTTCGCCGATACCGCGGAAGGAATTCATCGCGCATCTGCGCGAGGCCGTCGATCTGGCCCCGATAGAAAAATGGCAACCGCTGCCATTATTTTGAGCACGCGGAAAAAATCCCTTATGTCCTCCATGACATAGGGTGTAAATTATGACTATCGCAGTCCGGCTATCTGCATATGACGCATCTTAAAGACCTGCCCTTTGCCACCTTGCAGTTCTACGCAACGGCTCCGTATCCCTGCAGTTATCTCGACGGCCGGCAGGCGCGCTCACAAGTCGCGACGCCCTCGCACCTCATCAACGCCGATGTCTATTCCGAATTGGTCAAGAATGGATTCCGTCGCAGCGGCATCTTTACTTACCGCCCGTATTGCGATGGATGCCAGGCGTGCATTCCCGTGCGGGTCAAGGTGAAGGAGTTTTCCGCCAATCGCAGTCAGCGCCGCGCATGGAAACGTCATCAGGATCTGACGACCTGGGTCACCAACCTGGCCTACGTTCCGGAACATTATGAGTTGTACCTTCGCTACCAGGCGGCACGCCACGCAGGCGGCGGCATGGACCAGGACAGCCGCGACCAATATGCGCAGTTTCTGCTTCAGAGCAAGGTCAACACGCGCCTGGTCGAATTCCGTGAAAGCGACGGTATGCTGCGCATGGTCAGCATCATCGACATCCTCAACGACGGCCTTTCATCGGTGTATACCTTTTACGACCCGGATGTGGAGGGTGCGTCGTACGGGACCTTCAACGTGCTGTGGCAAATTGAACAGGCCAGGCATCTGGACATGTCCTACGTGTATCTCGGTTATTGGATCAGGGACAGTCAGAAAATGGCTTACAAGGTCAATTTCAAGCCGCTGGAAGCACTTCAACGAGGCAGATGGGTAGAATGGCACGCCGACCATCAGTCCGCCAGCGGTCGTTAACAAGTTGCAAGAGTAAAATAGCGCCTTCCGCGGCGGCGCATGAATGGCGTCCCGCACGCCATTGCCTAATTCTTGAGTGTCATGTCCAACAAGCTCCTCTACGCGCTCGCCCGCCCTTTCCTGTTCTCGCTTGATCCCGAAACCGCGCATAACTTCACCTTGCCGGCGCTGAAGCGTGCCGCCAGTCTCGGCCTGACTCAGCTTATCGCGCGCCCCGCGCCTGATCCGCGAACGGTCATGGGCATTAACTTTCCCAATCCCGTTGGACTGGCGGCCGGACTGGACAAGGATGGCGGCTATATCGATGGGCTGGCGGCGCTTGGTTTCGGCTTCATCGAAGTGGGCACAGTGACTCCACGCGCCCAACCCGGCAATCCGCAGCCGCGCATCTTCCGCCTGCCTAAAGCGCGTGCGGTGATTAATCGCATGGGATTCAACAACGGCGGCGTCGATGCGTTCGTCGCCAATGTGCAGGCATCGAAGTTTTACCAGAACAAGGAAGGCATCCTCGGTCTCAATATTGGCAAGAACGCGGATACGCCCATCGAACGCGCCGCCGAGGATTATTTGCATTGCTTGGAAAAGGTCTACCCGTATGCGAGTTACGTGACCGTCAATATCTCGTCCCCCAATACGAAAAACCTCCGGCAATTGCAGGGCGGCTCCGAGCTGGACGCCTTGTTGTCGCAACTCAAGGACGCACAGCATCGCCTTGCGGACCGTCACATGCGCTACGTGCCGATTGCACTCAAGATCGCACCTGATATCGACAGCGAGCAGATCAAGACTATCGCTTCCGCCCTGCTTCGCCACAAGATGGATGCGGTCATTGCCACCAATACCACGATCACGCGCGATGCCGTCAAAGGGCTGCCGCACGCGGAGGAGACCGGCGGTTTGTCCGGTGCGCCGGTATTTGAACCATCGAACAAGGTGATTCGTGGCCTGAAAGCGGAATTGGGCGATGCAATTCCGATTATCGGTGTCGGCGGAATTCTGTCGGGACAAGATGCGCAGGCCAAGATCGACGCCGGCGCATCGCTGGTCCAGCTCTATACCGGGCTGATCTACCGCGGCCCGGCCTTGGTCACGGAGTGCGCAGCAGCCTTGCGCAAATCGCGTTAAAGTTCTGTCACGTTCGCCGAACCAGGCGAATGATCTCCCGAACTAAACCGATACCCGTACATGGAAAAGATTACTCTCGGCACCAGCGATCTGAACGTTTCCAGGATTTGCCTTGGCACCATGACCTTCGGTGAGCAGAACACCGAAGCCGACGCGCACAGTCAACTCGATTATGCGATCGAGCGTGGCATCAACTTCATCGATACTGCGGAAATGTACCCGGTGATGCCACGCGCCGAAACGCAAGGACGTACCGAAGCATACATCGGCACCTGGCTGAAGAAATCCGGCAAGCGGCGCGATGTCGTTCTGGCGACCAAGGCCGCCGGCCCTTCACGCGGAATAACATGGATACGCAATGGCGAAAGCGATTTCGACGCTGTCAATCTGCGGGCCGCTGTTGACAGCAGTCTGAAACGCTTGCAGACGGATTACATCGATCTCTACCAATTGCACTGGCCCAGCCGCAATGCACCGATTTTTGGCCAGATCGCGTTCAATCCGCAAAAGGAACGCCCCCACGCGGCAATTGAAAACACCTTGGAAGCACTTGCGGATCTGGTCAAGGCTGGAAAAATCCGCCACATCGGCGTATCAAACGAAACGCCGTGGGGCGTATGTGAATTTGTCAAGCAATCCGAGTCCAAGGGCTTGCCACGCATCGTATCCATTCAAAATGCGTACAACCTGTTGAATCGCAGCTTCGAATCGGGTCTCGACGAAACCTGCTTCCGCGAAAATGTCGGGCTGCTCGCGTACAGTCCGCTCGGTTTCGGCCAGCTGTCGGCCAAGTATCTCGATAGTCCGAAAGCACATGGTCGCCTGACCATTTTCCCGCCAAGCTGGAGCCCTCGCTACCTGCGTGACTCGGTAGCGAAAGCCGTGAAACTTTACGCCGCCCTGGCGCGAAAAAATGGCATGACGCCGGCGCAGCTTGCACTGGCATGGTGCCATTCGCGCTGGTTTGTTGCATCGACAATCATTGGTGCCACCACCATGCAGCAATTGCAGGAGGATATTGACGCGTTCTCCGTGACCTTATCCGATGAAGTGATTAGCAACATCAACACCATTCATTCCGAAATCGCGAACCCGGCCCAATAGGTCCGGGCCTGCCGCAACAGCCCCCTGCACGTAAAAACGTAAAAAAGCCCGAATCCACTTGAATGGATTCGGGCTCGTTTGAAGCCAGACCAGCCTATTCGACTTCCAGCGTTTCTTCGGGTGCCGGCGGAGGCGATGCATCGCCTTCCGCGAAATCGAGCTTGATTTGCTCGTTTTCGTCCAGGTCGACCGTCACACGTCCGCCGGATACCAGGCGGCCGAACAACAACTCGTCTGCCAGTGCTTTGCGGATCATGTCCTGGATTAGCCGTGACATCGGTCGTGCGCCCATCAGCGGATCGAAACCCTTGCGCGCGAGGAACTTGCGCAAGTTCTCCGTGAAGATCGCCTCGACCTTCTTCTCGTGCAGTTGCTCCTCGAGCTGCATCAGGAACTTGTCCACCACACGCAGGATGATTTCCTCGTCCAGCGCCTTGAAGCTGATGGTGGCATCCAGCCGATTGCGGAATTCCGGCGTGAACATGCGCTTGATGTCCGCCATTTCGTCGCCGGCTTCCTTCTTGTCGGTGAAGCCGATCGAGCGCTTCTGGAGGCTTTCGGCGCCCGCATTTGTGGTCATGATGATGATCACATTGCGGAAGTCCGCCTTGCGACCGTTATTGTCGGTCAGCGTGCCATGGTCCATCACCTGCAGCAGGATGTTGAAGATATCCGGATGCGCCTTCTCGATTTCGTCAAGCAGCAGCACCGCATGCGGCTTCTTGGTGACCGCCTCGGTCAGCAGACCGCCCTGGTCGAAACCGACGTAGCCCGGAGGCGCGCCAATCAAACGGCTCACGGCGTGACGCTCCATGTACTCGGACATGTCGAAGCGGATCAGCTCGATGCCGAGGATGAACGCCAACTGCTTCGCTACCTCGGTCTTGCCGACACCGGTCGGACCGGAGAACAGGAACGAGCCGATGGGCTTGTCCATCTTGCCCAAACCGGCGCGCGCCATCTTGATCGCCGAACCCAAAGCCTCGATGGCCGGATCCTGCCCGAATACAACATTCTTCAGATCGCGCTCGATCGTCTGCAGCTTGGTGCGGTCGTCCTGATTGACGCTCTGCGGAGGAATGCGCGCGATCTTTGAGATGATGTCCTCTATCTCCGACTTGCCAATCGTCTTCTTCTGCTTCGACTTCGGCAAAATGCGTTGCGCGGCACCCGCCTCGTCGATCACATCAATCGCCTTGTCAGGCAAATGGCGGTCATTGATGAATCGCGCAGCAAGCTCCGCAGCCGATGTCAGGGCCGAGGCCGAATATTTCACGCCATGATGCTCTTCGAAGCGCGACTTCAGCCCGCGCAGGATTTGCACCGTCTGCTCGACAGTCGGCTCGTTCACGTCGATCTTCTGGAAGCGACGTGACAGCGCATGGTCCTTCTCGAACACACCGCGGAACTCGGTGTAGGTTGTTGCGCCAATGCACTTTAGCTGGCCGCTCGAGAGCGCGGGCTTCAGCAGATTGGATGCGTCCAGCGTTCCGCCGGATGCGGATCCCGCACCAATAATGGTATGGATCTCGTCGATGAACAGTATGCCGTGCGGGTTATCGCGCAACTGTTTGAGCACCGCCTTCAAACGTTGTTCGAAGTCGCCGCGATATTTGGTACCAGCCAGCAACGCCCCCATATCCAGCGAATAGACAACCGCGTTCTGCAATACTTCCGGCACATCGCCCTGCGTGACGCGCCATGCCAGCCCTTCCGCAATCGCGGTCTTGCCAACGCCGGCCTCACCAACCAGCAAGGGGTTGTTCTTGCGACGGCGGCACAAGGTCTGGATCACGCGCTCAACTTCGGCTTCGCGGCCAATCAGCGGATCGATCTTGCCTTCGGCAGCCAGCTTGTTCAGATTCTGGGTGAATTGGTCGAGCGGACTTTCCTTCTGCTGACCTTCAGCCTGCGCATCTTCCGTACCTTCCGGCGCTTTCTGCGAATCGAGCTGCTGATCCTTGCGCACGCCGTGGGAGATGAAATTCACCACATCAAGGCGAGTGACGCCTTGCTGATGCAGGTAATACACGGCGTGTGAATCTTTTTCACCGAAGATGGCGACAAGCACGTTGGCGCCGGTCACTTCCTTCTTGCCGTTGGACGCGGATTGCACGTGCATGATCGCACGCTGAATCACGCGCTGGAAACCGAGTGTCGGCTGCGTGTCGACCTCGCTGGTTCCCGGCACTGTCGGCGTATTGTCGCTGATGAAATTCGTCAGCGTTTTGCGCAGGTCTTCAATATTGACGGCGCATGCGCGCAATACTTCCGCGGCTGATGGGTTATCGAGCAACGCGAGCAGCAAATGCTCGACTGTAATGAACTCGTGTCGCGCCTGGCGGGCTTCGACAAAAGCCATGTGCAAACTAACTTCAAGTTCCTGCGCAATCATGCTTCCTCCATCACGCATTGCAAGGGATGTCCTGCTTTTCGAGCGTGGGTTAAAACTAATTCTACTTTAGTGGACGCTATGTCTTTTGGATAGATGCCACACATACCTTTTCCGTCGCGATGAACCTTAAGCATGATTTGCGTCGCGGTTTCACGATCTTTATTAAAGTACTCCTGAATGATCGCTACGACAAATTCCATGGGCGTATAGTCATCATTTAAAAGCAGGACCTGGTACATCGGCGGCGGCTTCAGCTTCTGCTCTTGCCTAGCAAGGACCGTACCGTTTTCATGCTGAGTTGCCATACGTCTGATTCTAATGGGTTCAACTTTGCCGAATTCGCAAAAGTAAGGGTATTCCAACTAGGTATTGATATTACGCTTTTTCCGCGTAATTCGCAGATGATGCTTCGGCCGCTGAATTCAAGAACGTCGAGCCGAGGATTCCTTGTAATATGTCAAAAATGACCAGAAAACCGCCTTGACTTTTATAATTTTTGCAGGAACAATGGTACTTATTGACAATGATAGCGTTATGGGATTGTCAATAGAAGTGAGCAGGTTTTAGGAGGGGGCGGCAGCGTGACGCGAGGCTTCTTGCTTATACGGCTCGTGTGATTAGCTATTAATGAAAGACGCTTTTATGGCAACAGGTACCGTCAAGTGGTTCAACGATTCCAAAGGCTTCGGATTTATCACTCCGGATGACGGCGGTGAAGATTTGTTCGCCCATTTTTCCGCAATCCAGATGCAAGGCTTCAAGACTCTAAAAGAAGGTCAAAAGGTCTCATTCGAAGTCACGCAAGGCCCCAAAGGCAAGCAAGCTTCCAATATTCAGTCGCCCTAATCACATCGATTAGCAAGAGTACCAAAAACCCCGCATACGCGGGGTTTTTTTTCGTCTCTTCGCTCTCGCCCGATCCATTCGTTGCGTATCGGCACTGGCCCTGCGGTCCGTGATAACTTTACAAGCTGCTCGTAGCAATCACCATCACGCGTGAGCCCTTCGTCGCCGCAAATGATCGCCACGAGCAAAAATAGCTGTAAAGTAATGCTTCATGAAACTCCGGCAAAAAATTCTGCTGCTCGCAATCACTCCGCTCATCGTTGCGTTGTTTGCGATTGCGCTTGCGGTACGCTATCAAGCGACGCTCCTGGCGCATCAACAGCGCGCCTCGGTCGAGGCGGCTTACCTGGCCAGCAAGGAAGCGGAGCTCAAGCATTTTGTTGTGCTTGCGACCCGCTCCATCGAGCATCTTTATCAATCGGGCCGGCATGACGAAGCGACGTTAAATGAAGCGAAAGCGATTCTGGCGACACTTGATTATGGCGACGACGGGTATTTCTTTCTCTATGATCTTGAGGGTCGCAATCTCATGCATCCTCGCAAGCCGGAACTGGTTGGGCGCAATCTCTGGGACCTTCGCGACCCGAGCGGCAGCCCGACGATACAGCGGCTGATTGCTCAAGCAAAGGCGGGCGGCGGATTCGTGCGCTACTTATGGGAGAAACCATCGTCGGGCAAGATGGCGCCCAAGCTCGGCTATGTGGTCGAGCTTGAACGGTGGGGTTGGATGCTTGGAACCGGGCTGTATCTGGACGATGTCGACGCCGCCCTCGCAAAGATCGATGCACAGATTTCGGGAAATATCGATAACACGATGATCTGGATTACCGGTATTGCCATCGCTAGCGCACTCGCAATAGGACTCTCCGGCCTAGCATTGAATATCAGCGAAAACCGGGTTGCCGATGCCAAGCTGCGCGCATTGGCACAACGCGTGGTGCGATCACAAGAAGAGGAACGCGCACGTCTTTCGCGCGATTTGCATGATGGAATCAGCCAGTGGCTGGTATCGATCAAATTACAGGTTGAGTCGGGAATTGCCAAATTGATCGCCAATGCGGCACAACCGGAACTGGCAAGATCATCCTTCGACCGCGCTGCCGGACAACTCAATGATGTGTTAGGTGAGGTCAGGCGCATCTCGCACGACCTTAGACCCGCCTTGCTTGATGATCTCGGACTGGCGGCAGCGCTCGACCATCTCGTTCAGGAATTCAGCGAACACACCGCGATCACGACACGATTCAGCTCGGACGGCTCGGTTGACGGGCTGAGCGACGTGGCGAATACAGTACTATTCCGTATCGCTCAGGAAGCACTGACCAACATCAAACGGCATGCAAGCGCAAAGAACGTCAACGTTCGGCTGATTGGCAACAAGTCCAGTGTCGCACTCATTATTTCCGACGATGGCATCGGCTTCGACGTCGCCGGCGTCGCGCAGCATCCCAAGCGCGGCATCGGATTGCGCAATATGCATGAAAGGGTTGATGCCGTCGGGGGCAGCTTGAATCTGGCTTCATCCGCTGAAGGCACCCGAGTAACCGCCAGCTTGTATCGAATGTAAATCAAAAAATGCTTAGTCAACCGTATGTTCACATCCTGCTGATCGACGACCATCCCCTGGTTCGGGACGGCTTGCGTGCCCGCCTCGAAACCATACCGCATTTCACAATCGTGGCCGAAGCTGGCAATGCAGACGAGGCATTACAACACGCTGCGACCGAGATGATCGACATCGCATTGATGGACATTAATCTTTCGGGGATGAACGGCATTGAGCTTACCGGCCGCTTTAACACGCTATATCCCGAGATCGCGGTATTAATGCTGAGCATGCATGACAAGGCGGAATATGTCATGCAGGCAATCCAGGCAGGAGCGCGCGGCTATGTACTGAAGGATGCCCCGGCGATGGACATTATCACGGCCATTGACACCGTCATGTCTGGCGGAATCTATTACAGCGCCGGCCTTGCAAAGCAACTGTCCCGCCCTATGCCCCCCGCTTTGCTGCTGACACCCCGCGAGCGTGAGGTGTTGAAGTGCATTGCGACGGGAAAATCGAACAAGCATATTGCGCGCGACATGAGCCTGAGCGTGCGCACGGTAGAAACGCATCGCCTCAACATCAAGCGTAAACTGGGTATTGAAGGTCAAGCCGACCTGATTCGTTTCGCGCTGGAACAGACCCAGATCAAGTAAAAGGATAAAAAAATGGCCGGATCGCTCCGGCCATTTTGTTCTTCCATCGAACGAACTACATGTTCGAAATCATGACGTCACCGAAGCCGGAGCACGACACTTGTGTTGCGCCTTCCATCAGGCGCGCGAAGTCGTAGGTCACTTTCTTCGACGTGATCGATTTTTCCATCGAAGAGACGATCAAGTCGGCAGCCTCAACCCAGCCCATGTGACGCAGCATCATTTCTGCGGACAGGATCAGCGAGCCCGGATTCACGTAATCCTTGCCGGCGTACTTCGGCGCGGTACCGTGAGTCGCTTCGAACATCGCGACGGAGTCGGAAAGGTTGGCGCCAGGAGCAATACCAATACCACCGACTTGTGCAGCCAGAGCGTCGGAAATGTAGTCGCCATTCAGGTTCAGCGTGGCAATCACGCTGTATTCGTTCGGGCGCAGCAGGATTTGCTGCAGGAATGCGTCAGCGATCGAGTCCTTAACCGTGATTTCCTTGCCGGTCTTCGGATTCTTGAACTTGCACCACGGACCGCCGTCGATCAGTTGCGCACCGAACTCCTTCTGTGCCAGTGCGTAGGCCCAATCGCGGAAGCCGCCTTCGGTGTACTTCATGATGTTGCCCTTGTGGACAATGGTCACCGACGGCTTGTCGTTGTCGATCGCGTACTGGATTGCCTTGCGGACCAGGCGCTCCGTGCCTTCACGCGAGACCGGCTTGATGCCGATACCGGACGACCCCGGGAAGCGAATCTTCTTGACGCCCATTTCCTTGATCAGGAAATCGATTACCTTCTTGGCGTTTTCGGTGCCTTCCTGCCATTCGATGCCGGCGTAAATGTCTTCCGAGTTCTCGCGGAAGATCACCATGTCAGTCTTCTCCGGCTCGCGTACCGGCGAAGGCACGCCCTTGAAGTAACGCACCGGACGCAAACAGACGTACAGGTCGAGTTCCTGACGCAGCGCCACATTCAACGAGCGGATGCCGCCGCCGACCGGGGTGGTCAACGGGCCTTTGATGGAAACAACATAATCCTTCAACACCTTCAGCGTCTCGTCGGGCAGCCACACATCCGGGCCGTAGACTTTGGTCGACTTCTCACCTGCGAAAATTTCCATCCAGCTGATCTTGCGCTTGCCGCCGTATGCCTTTGCAACAGCTGCGTCAACGACTTTGATCATGACCGGCGTAATATCGACACCAGTGCCGTCACCTTCCAGATAAGGAATGATCGGATTGTCGGGAACATTCAACGAGAAATCGGCATTGACGGTGATCTTGTTGCCTTCGGCAGGCACTTTGATATGTTGATACATCGTAGGCTCCGGGGGTTGAGGAGGAAAAGAAGGCGGTTGCACTTTAAATTTTTGTTTTAAAGTCGACTCTCAGTCTTATATAAGACATAAGACAGCATTTCGTATTATGCACTACTATTTTACTGGATGCCATAACTTTTGCCATTGGCAATATTTTTATCAAGTTGTCAATCGAGTGATTTTCCTTTGGCCGCGTTGAGCGGAACACGTTCCTCGCATCCGGAAAACGGCGGACGCCGGCGCGGATCTACAGGTTAGTTCCTAATGCGCCAATATACAAAGCGTAAAATAGCGCCGCACTTTTACCCGGAATCGCCAGCGCATGTCACTTATTCTCTTCAACAAACCCTTTCAGGTGATGTGCCAGTTTTCACCACATCCTACCCGGGAGACACTCGCAAATTATCTGGATATTCCCGGGATTTATCCGGCGGGCAGGCTCGACGCGGACAGCGAGGGCTTGCTCCTGCTCACCGACGACGGAAAACTTCAACATCGCATCAGCCATCCTGACAGCAAACAGCCGAAAACCTATATCGCGCAAGTGGAGGGCGTTCCGGATGCGACAGCATTGCTGCGCCTGCGGGGACAGTTGGATTTGGGCGATTTCGTGACTCAGCCCTGCGAGGCAAGGCAAATCGAACCACCGTCGTGGCTATGGAAGCGCGCCCCGCCGATCCGGGAGCGCGAGAACAAGCCAACCAGTTGGCTGGCAATCACCCTGTCGGAAGGGAAAAACCGCCAGGTTCGTCGCATGACCGCGGCGGTCGGCCTGCCGACCTTAAGGCTGATCAGAATTGCGATCGGACCCTTTTCCCTGGCCACACATCCGCTCTGGCCGGGCGAATGGCGCGAGGTCTCAGCCGCAGAGCTGGAAAAAAGGGAACGTTGACAAGAGTCGCGCAGCAAAACAATTGACATAGCCATGGGCCGCGACTTTCGGGCCTGTTGAAAATTTCCCGGAGAACTCTGTCAACCAATAATCTTGCACTTCGTTATTCACATTGATTCGACAGAATCACCGTTTTTATCAACATGCCAATTTGAAGGACATAAAATGAAAAACCTGATCGCCGCTCTGATCGCTGGTCTGTTCGCCGCTTCCGCCTTCGCTGCTGATCCTGCTCCTGCTTCCGCTCCGGCTGCTGCATCGGCTGAGGCATCCGCTCCGAAAGCCAAGAAAGTCAAAAAGGCAAAGAAAGCCAAGAAAGCAAAGAAAGCCGCTGCAGCTCCGGCCGCTTCGAACTAATTCACGCTTTCGTGAAAGAAAAAGGCAGGCTTGTCCTGCCTTTTTTATTGTAATTTCGCTGCCTCATGGCGAGGATAATGCAAAGTCCGGACGCGCAACTGTTGCGATGCGTTTTGCATTGTTATCGGATAAGCTTCTGAAGCGTTTTAATTTGCCGCCAACTCCAAATGATTTCCAGACCACTCTTTTCGGTTTCGGCCTTACTGGCCGCCGCTCTTGTCACTGCCAGCCCATCTGCGATAAGCCAGCAGCCGATGAAATTTCCGGTAATTTCATTGAGCGCGGGAATTCACCTCATCAAGGCGGAAGTCGCTGCAAGAGATGCAGAGCGTCAGCAAGGCTTGATGTTCCGGGAGAAACTGGGGCCGAACGAAGGGATGGTATTCTTGTT
This sequence comes from Herbaspirillum sp. ST 5-3, assembly GCF_004804275.1. GTDB lineage: Bacteria > Pseudomonadota > Gammaproteobacteria > Burkholderiales > Burkholderiaceae_D > Noviherbaspirillum. The sequence continues at coordinate 9,666 of NZ_STGI01000002.1, read as the reverse complement.
CGAAGCACCGGCTGGCGTATGCATGTGGATGAAAAATACCTTGATTCCGCTGTCGGTAGCTTTTATCGACGACAGTGGCAAAATCGTCAATATCGAAGACATGCAACCACAAACCACCGATTCGCACTGTGCAAAAAAGCCGGTTCGCTATGCTTTGGAAATGAATCTCGGGTGGTTCAAGCAGAAGAACATCAAGCCGGGCAGCGCAATCGACGGGCTTCCCCGCTAAATCAGTACGCGAACAAGGTTCGGTAGCTGGCGCGGATCAAATGAATGCATTCGCACGGCCGAGTGGATTATTTATGTTGCAATCCACCGGCCTTGAACTTCCAGCGCACAAACGACAAAAACCCGCGTGACATCGTCACCCGGGTTTTTTAATTCGCTTCCTGAGGCGAACAGCTCTCAGGACAACTGCTGATTACGCAGCCAGTGCCTTCAGGGCAGCGGCCAGACGGCTCTTGTGGCGAGCGGCCTTGTTCTTGTGAATGATCTTCTTGTCGGCAATACGATCGATCGTCGAAATAGAAGCCTGGAATACTTGCGTAGCTGCTGCCTTGTCGCCGGCTTCGATCGCCTTGCGGACGGCCTTGACTGCCGTGCGCAGCGTCGAACGCTGGCTGGAGTTGTGTGCGTTTTGCTTGACTGCTTGACGAGCACGTTTGCGCGCTTGTGCGGTATTTGCCATGAATAGTTCCTAAAACGAAATCGGATTGCGTTCGCGGTCTGCGAGACGGAATTCTGTAAAGCTGCGGATTATAGCGTTTTTTTGGAAAATGAGCAATTGGACGTTTCAATCGCCAATATTCTGAGATCAGCGTCCCCGGAAAACAGACCAAGAAGCGGCGCGCAGGTCGCCATGCAGCGATTTTCCACCGGAAATAAAAGCTTACACAACCGCGTCCATTTATGCCCCGGATTACGGGACCCCAGCAGCTATAATTGCGCACCATGAATCTGCATAAAACGCTTGCCACCGTCTCTGGCATGACGATGCTGTCGCGGGTAACGGGCCTGGCGCGAGAACTCCTTATTGCGCGCGCATTCGGCGCATCAGCCTACACGGACGCATTCAACGTTGCCTTCCGCATCCCGAATCTGTTGCGCCGCCTGTTTGCGGAAGGCGCATTTTCCCAGGCCTTCGTCCCCATTCTTGCCGAGTACAAGAACCAGAAAGGGGAAACTGCGACCAAGGATCTGATCGATCACGTCGCGACTGTGTTGATGTGGGCATTGGTGCTCACCTGCATTATCGGGATCGTGGCCGCGCCGATCGTCGTGTATTTCATTGCTACCGGACTGAAATCGGACGCGGAAGCGTTTACGAGTTCTGTCGTCATGACGCGCATCATGTTCCCGTACATTGGGTTCATGGCATTTGTCGCACTCGCCGGCGGCATCCTGAATACATGGCGGCAATTCCAGATTCCGGCATTTACTCCGGTACTGCTGAACATCTCATTCATCGCCGCCTCCCTGTTTCTGGCCCCTCATCTCGCACAGCCGGTCTACGCATTGGCATTTGCGGTTGTGTTGGGCGGAGTTCTGCAAGTCGGAATTCAGGCTCCAGCCCTGCTCAGGATTGGGATGCTGCCTCGTATTGGGCTCAATCCGACGTTCGCCCTGAAGGATCCCGGTGTGCAGCGCGTGCTGCGGCAAATGGTGCCTGCCATTGTTGCCGTCTCCGTCGCGCAGATCAGCATCATCATCAACACCAATATCGCTTCGCACCTTGCCAGTGGCAGCGTTTCCTGGCTCACCTATGCTGACCGACTGATGGAATTTCCCACAGCCTTGCTCGGCGTGGCGCTTGGGACGATTCTCCTTCCCAACCTGTCGAAGGCGCATGCGGACAGCGATCATGCGGAATATTCTTCTTTGCTTGACTGGGGTCTTCGCCTGACTTTTCTTTTGGCGCTTCCCTCTGCCGTCGGACTTGCTACTCTGTCCGAGCCGCTCACCACAACCCTGTTCCACTACGGTAAGTTCGACACCCAGGCAGTCGTCATGACCAGTCGGGCGCTCGTGGCCTATGGAGTTGGATTGATTGGCTTGATCGTCGTCAAGATTCTGGCACCGGGTTTCTACGCAAAGCAGGACATCAGAACGCCGGTGAAGATCGGCATCGTCGTCCTGATCGCGACACAGTTGATGAATCTGATGTTCGTACCGACATTGGCTCACGCGGGGCTCGCGCTCTCGGTTGGCCTGGGTGCCTGCTTGAACGCGGCGTTTCTGTACCGGGGATTGCGCAAGCGGGGAATTTATGTGCCCCATCAAGGCTGGGGCATCTTTCTCGCCAAGCTGGCAGGCGCACTGTTCTTGCTGGCGGGCGTCGCGCTTTGGACTGCCGGACACTTCGATTGGGTGGCTTTGCGCGCCAATCCCCTCCATCGAGTTGGCGCGCTGGCTCTGGTCATGCTTGCATGCGGAGTAACATACTTCGGCGCACTTTTTATCATGGGCTTCCGCCTGCGTGATTTCAAACGCGTGTCGGACTGATCCCGTTATCTAAAATCGCCTTCGATTTCTATCCCGGCCTTTATTTGACGGCACGATGGTTTATGATGGCTATTGTATGGTGATCAAATCTCTCGATTACTTTGCGTCGCTGGTTCAACAGGACGATTCCATTCCGCTGTTCGAGGCGGCATTGGCTATCGCACAGGATGTCGATCCACAGCTCGATCTGGAAGCGACACAAGTAGAGGTCGACACGCTTGCAGCGAAACTGCAACGGCGACTCCCATCGGACGCCTCCAGCGTGCAGAAGCTGCGCATGCTGAATCACTTCTTTTACCGCGAGCTCGGCTTCGGTGGCAACATCAACGATTATTACGACCCGGATAACAGTTACCTGCACCGAGTAATCCGCACGCGCCGCGGCATTCCTATTTCCCTGGCAGTGCTGTACATGGAGTTGGCGCAGCAGATCGGCTTGACCATGAAAGGCATTTCCTTTCCAGGTCATTTCCTGATGAAGCTGTCGGTACAGTCCGGGGATATTGTGCTCGACCCCTTCAATGGCGCAAGCTTGTCGCGCGAAGACCTGGAAGAGCGGCTGGAACCCTACTTCGAGCAGCAGAGCTATCCCGGAGCGATTCCGCTTTCCTATTATTTGCACGCAGCCCATCCGCGCGAAATCCTGGTGCGCATGCTGCGCAATTTGAAGACGCTGTTTGTCGAGCACATGCGATGGCAACGGGTGCTGGGCGTACAACAGCGTCTGCTGATTTTACTGCCCGACGAGATCACCGAACGCCGCGACCGAGGGCTGGCCTATGCCAATCTTGAATGCCCGCAGGCGGCACTCGACGATCTGGAAGCTTATCTGGCGGAGCGGCCGTACGCTCCTGACGCCGAACTGTTACGCAGCAAATTACCCGAATTACGCGATGCCAGCAGGCGCATGAACTGACTGACCCCGCGACAAAGCCAAGACATCAACCCTTCGCCTTGGCTTCGATCGCCTCCCATTTCTCGAGACTTTCCATCAGCAGTTCGTCAATCTCGGCAAATCGCTGGTTGAGTCGCTGCACTTCCTCGGGTCGCTGACGATACAGATCCGGATCGGCCAACTGTTCGGAGATGGCTTTTTGTTCGACCTCCAGGGCAGCAATCACGCCCGGCAGGCTTTCCAGCTCTCGCTGCTCCTTGTAACTCAGCTTCTTCGCCTTTGCCGCGGCGGGTGCAGCGTCCTTGGCTGTTGGCTTGCTTTCCGCTTTCGGAGCCGACTTCGCCGGTGCTTGCGCTGTCGATGCGCGTACGCGTTCCCAATCGCTATAGCCACCGATGTACTCACGCCACAGGCCGTCGCCTTCCGCGACGATCACCTGCGTGACGACGTTGTCGAGGAACATGCGGTCATGACTGACGAGGAAGACCGTGCCGCTATAGTCTTCGAGAAGCTCTTCCAGCAACTCGAGCGTATCGATGTCCAGGTCGTTGGTCGGCTCATCCAGCACCAGCACATTGGCCGGCTTGGCAAACAGCCGCGCAAGCAGCAGGCGGTTGCGCTCGCCACCCGAGAGGGATTTGACGGGCGATCTTGCGCGTTCCGGCGCAAACAGAAAATCGCCGAGATACGTCATCACGTGCTTGCGCTGCCCATTGATCTCGACCCAGTCGCTGCCGGGCGAAATGGTATCGGCCAGGCTGGCTTCCTCATTCAATTGCGCGCGCATCTGGTCGAAGTAGGCAATCTGCAAGCGGGCTCCCTGCTTGACCGTGCCGGCATCGGGTTGTTCCTCGCCCAAAATGAGCTTCAGCAGCGTCGTCTTGCCAGCTCCGTTCGGCCCGATCAGGCCGACCTTGTCGCCGCGCAGGATGGTCGCACTAAACCCACGCACGATGACTTTGTCGCCGTAACGTTTTTCGATGTCGGTCAGCTCCGCAACGATCTTGCCTGAGCGCTCGCCGGCCGACACATCAAGCTTGACCTGCCCTTGTTGATCTCGTCGCGCGTTGCGGGTGCGGCGCAGCTCTTCCAGGCGCCTGACGCGCCCTTCGTTGCGTGTCCGGCGTGCCTCCACGCCCTTGCGGATCCAGACTTCTTCCTGCGCAAGAAATTTGTCAAACTTCGCGTTTTCAATCGCTTCGACTTCAAGCTGTTCCGCCTTGCGTGCCTGATAGGCGCTGAAATTGCCGGGAAACGAAAGCAGTCTGCCGCGATCAAGTTCGACGATGCGTGTCGCCACGTTATCGAGGAATGAACGGTCGTGGGTAATGAAAAGAATGCTTCCCTTGTAATCACGCAGGAGACCCTCAAGCCAGAGGATGGACGTGAAATCGAGGTGATTGGTCGGCTCGTCGAGCAACAGCACATCAGGTGCACTGACCAGCGCACAAGCCAGCGCCACGCGCTTTTGCGTGCCGCCCGACAAGGTCCCCATCAGCGCCGTCTTGTCCAGATTGAGGCGCGCCAGGATGGTTTCCACCCGATTGGAGAGATTCCATGCATCGGCGGCATCCAGTTTTGCCTGAATGGCATGCATGCGATCCATCACGGCATCGTCATTCTCGCCGCCCAGACGCTCCGTCAGCGTGTTGTATTCAGACAGCAAGCCCTGCAACTCTCCCATGCCAGCGGCGACCGCATCAAATACGCTGAGGTCGGGAGCGAACTGCGGCTCCTGTTCGACATAAGCAATCTTCAGCCCTTGCTGCATCACGAGCAAGCCGTCATCCAGCTTGGAAATACCTGCAATTATTTTCAGCAAGGACGACTTGCCGGTGCCGTTGCGCCCGATTAATCCGACCCGCTCCGCTGGTTCAAGAGAAAACTCCGCATGATCGAGCAATGCGACATGCCCGAAGGCGAGCTGGGCGTTAGAAAGTGAAATGACTGCCATAAACAAAATCGCCTCCATGCAGGAAGCGCGGACCCGAAGAAGGAAATGAAGCACGCATTGTACCGATAGCGGCGAACAGAAAGTTATTTATGGAACGGTCTCGGCTATAATCTCGGGCGTGGTGAAAAACACTTTCACCGCTTCTCAGCGTCTCGCCGTAGTTCAAGGGGAGAAATCCCGCATAAACATTGGCTTAGCGCCGACCTCGTATCACTTCCGTATCACTCAATTCCAAAAAGAAAAGAATGAGATGCGGCATTTCTATCGCTTATCCGGGCTTCCAGTATGAAAATGCGCAGCTGAATCGCGCATGCAATCCCCACCAATCTTGCGCGTCTCCCGCGACGGAAGGACCAGTTCATATACACCGTATCTGGACCGCGCTTCCGCCTCGGTCAACTTGTACGATGTGGTGACCCGCTTCTTCCGTACCGGGTCAAAATATCGGACGAAATAGACGATCTCGGTTTGCTCGGATTCCATGGGAATATACTGTACAAAACATCAGTATATCCCGCTCAGAATAATCCGGCAGGTTCGCTCTCTCGATTCCAGCTATAGATAACCACCTCCTGGCGGTCGACGGCTTTTCCGCCGCCGGCGACGCTGTACTGGATCGGTACCGTATCGATCTGGAAACCAGCGAAGATCCGCCGGATATCAGGATGGTCGTTGAGGCTGACGATCGCCTTGCCTTTCATGCTCCGCAGCTTGCCCGCCATCTTTTCGTACTGATCCAGTCCGAACGCGACGCCGTACCCTTCGGTCTCCCAATACGGCGGATCCATGTAAAAGAAGGTATGCGGCCGATCGTAGCGATCGATACACGCCGCCCAGTCCAGGTTCTCGATGTAGGCCTGCGCCAGGCGCAAGTGCGCTGCAGATAGATTTTCCTCAATCCGCAATAGGTTGATTGGTGGCGCCGTTGTTGCCGTGCCCCAGTTCTGCCCCTCAACCTTACCGCCGAATGCCTGCTGCTGCAGGTAGAAGAATCTCGCGGCACGCTGGATGTCGGTCAGCGTCTCCGGCGGCGTGTCCTGCAGCCATTTGAAGACATCCCGGCTGGACAGCGCATATTTGAACTGGCGGACAAACTCCTCAAGGTGATGCTTGACCACGCGATACAGGTTGACCAGCTCGCCATTGACATCATTGATAACCTCGACAGGTGCCGGCGGCCGCATGAAATAGAGAGCCGCTCCACCAGCAAACACCTCGACGTAGCAGATGTGGGGAGGGAATTGGGGAATGAGCCGGTCAGCAAGACGACGCTTGCCGCCGATCCAGGGGATGATCGGTGTTGCCATTGTGAACCTTTTCAATGTGCTAGAATCCGGCCCGCCTCGCGAGGTGGCAGAGCCTTGGCTTGGTTCACTGCTTACTCAGTGGATTGAGGCCTATCCTGGTTGCTCCAACAACCAGGACAGGCGCTCTGTCTTTTTACTGCGCCGCGCTCAGAAGAAGAAACCAACAATTCCCGCAAGCACGGTGCCCAGCAGGCCGAGGAGTCCCACAGCACACATGCCGAGCGCTTCCAGCGGCCGACTCGGGCCATAGCTGCGGTCCCAGATCATTTTTCCGGCCAGCGCCACACCCAGGAAGATGATGAACGACAGCATCAGCAACCATTTCATGGCGTCACCTCCGCAGGGATACCTTGCGTGCAGGCTTGGCGCAGCAGCTCGTAGCGGTCGACTACTTCGGCGTGTTTTCGGATGGCTGTGTCGCCTCGATCGGCGAGACGGACAAGAAACTCTCCAGCTCCTGCAGTAATGTCGGCGCGTCCTTCCTGGCTAGATCCGCCGGCAGCGCCGGCAGCTGGATTGGCTCCGGCCGCACAAGACGCGTAACTGACGGGGATGGACAGCCGGCGAACATGGGAGCGCAGATCAGCAATAAGGCGATCAGCTTTGGCTTTTGCATCGAGTTCCTCCTGTTGGTACTTGTCGTACCGGTTATCGAGGATCCGGACCAGTCGACGCTCTTTTTCGCGCGTCTCGGCATCGATCCGGATCTTGTCTTCCAGCGCACCAACGCTGGCCTTCAGTTCCTTGCGCTCGGCCTCTTTCATCGCCAGGCGCTCGCCGCGATCGTGTGAGACGAAAGCGACCGCGGCGGTCCAGATGACGATCGCCAGCCAGAAGCGCGGATCCAGCAAGAATGTCGGGATATTCATGTTGTCGGCCTCGGTAGACAGATCGTCGTTCCGTATGCCGCGAAGAGCGGCTGATGCTTGAACAGGATCTTGTGTGGATACGTCCGGCTGTACTCGAAGTTTTGCGGGCTCTGCCTGGTCAGCACGAACTCGGTCACGCCGAACCAGGTCAGCGGATCCGGCGACTTCGCTTGCGCTTGCTGCACGTACCCGGGCCCGGCGTTGTAGCCCTTGAGTGCGGCCGCCCATCGATGGCAGGCATTCCTGCCCTTCACGCGGCTGTAGATCCATGTGTCGTAACGGATCAGGGCGCGGATCGCCCAGCGCGGGTTGTATGGATCCGGCGGACCCAGTTCCGGGTAAAGGCTGGCAACCTGCCTACTGGTGCCGTCCATGAACTGGGCGAGCCCGCGGCCGTTGTCCGATGCGGTGACATCTGCCCGGCACGTCGACTCCTGCCGGATCTGGCCGAGAAACATCGGTACCGGTGTGTTGATCCCGTTCACCGCTTGCGCCTCGCGGGTCACCATTGCCGCGTAGCGCGTGCAGACGTCTGCACCGAACGCGGGACTGGTGACAATCGCCGCAATGCAAAGCACCGCGACGATCGCCAAAGTCGCGTTCGCGAAGATCCGGAACAGGCCGACCTTGCGTTGATAGGCCGTCTTCATAGCGCCATCCCGAACGCCAACATGGTGGCGCCGATGATGATTGCGCGCCGGACCTGTTCTGTCGGATGGCTGGAGCGGGTGATGCGCAGCGTGTGAAACGCACGCCGGTCGATCCAGTAGCCGATGTACGCGGCAAGGTTCAGATGTCCGCACTTCCAGAGGATCGTCTGCAGGCGCGGCCACAATCCCGCCTCCGGCTCGATGCCTGTCGGAATGCCGGCGAGGGCAGTGGCCAGCACATATGCCAGCACGGACAGCAGCAGCCATTGCACCATGCGCAGTTTGTCGAATCGATTTGAATTTTTCACATTACCCTCCCAAGATTTGAGCCTTGAAGTATTTGAAAAGGATCGTCACTACCCCGGCAAATGCCAGCCATGAGCCGGTCTTGGCGAGATGGGTAATCAGATCCTGGCGGAGCTTGCGGTTGTCGGCCATCTTCTGGATCACCTCCTCGTGATACCGTCGATGGCCATCCGGATCCCCCTGCGGAAAGCCTTTGAGAATCTGGTCTGTCTTGCGGGTGTTATCGGCCAGCTCGCCACGCATGGCGGAGATTTGATCCGACAGATCTTTGATAAGGGCTTTCTCTTCGTCGCTGAGCATGCGGGCACCAAAAAGAAAACCGCCTTGCGGCGGTTCGGTTGATGGATGGGTGGGAATCTGTTTCTAGGCGACTGGTCCGCCCCGAACCCACTTGCTGCCGGGCAGCAGCTCGCAGATCCGCGCGAAGCTATTCGGATTGAACCGCCAGGCGTCGCGCAAGCCGCCGGCGGTACCGATCGCCTCATTGCAGAAGTAGCGGCGCCCGTCCTGCCGGATCGGGCACGACGTCGACAACAAGCCGATCACGTCGTACTTGGCTCCCAGGTGCGCATGGAACCAATCAAGCGCGCGCGACCCATCGAGCGACGGCACCTCGATCACATCCCAGTGATCCGGCTGCAGCTCGATCATCTTCAGCCGCACGCCACCATCCAGGAACGATGACGATCCGCAGAGGACCGGGCCGCTCAGCTCGCGGAAGCCATCGAACACCGCTTCGGCATGCGAGTAGGGACCGCTAGTCCACCAGCTGACGAAGCGATTGAAGAGGCGCGTACGTCCTTTGTAGAAGGCGATCTTCATGGCGGGATCCTAAGAGAAATAAAGTCTACGCAGTGCCAGGTTTTCTTCCGGCGCCAACGGCGTCATCAGGATGTAGCTCTTCTGCTCCGCCGTCAGCAGACCTTTCGAGATGAGCAAGTCCATCATCTGCGGTAGATCGGCGCGCTTCAAGTCAATCCACTTGCGCGCCATGACGTTCTTGACCAGCGCCTGCACTTGAACATCGACACTACTCAGGATGCTCATTGTGGATGCGCCGGAAGCATCGAAACGGTCAAAGAACGGGCCGATGTCGATCAGCCACTCCGTTTCGCTTTCCGCGACATCTGGAACTGCCGCAATAGGCGCGACGTACGGAACCGTGATCCATTCGATCCCCGTA
>NZ_STGI01000019.1 GCF_004804275.1 Herbaspirillum sp. ST 5-3 | reverse complement strand
AAACCATTTGGCTGCAGCCATCATCGTGTTTCGTAAGGTGCCGATGAAGGTCAACATAATTTACGGATAGGTTCTAAATTATCACCATCATGTGCGGATCATTTCTTCAGTCGCACTTAATCAAAAACGGCAAAGGATCGAACCATTTTCCCTCACCTTTACCTAGGCTTTGACTACACCTGGCTTCAAAGTGTAAGTGCGCACCAAAGGGCGGGCCTTTTCGTAAGCCGACCTGAGTCATACCCTTGGCATTACCGGTGTCACCACTCTTACCTATTATTTGACCCGCAATAACTGGTAGGAAACGCTTTCCAACTCGCGATACGCCAATTTCGCTTAGATGTGCATACATGAAGTAAACAGTGTCATGTTTGACGTCATCAATGGAGCGTGCATGGCGCTTTTGTGGTTCGGGTAAGTCATTGATGTTCACCTTCAGTAAAATCACATTTCCATAATTGCTTCCACGGCCTGCGTAGGCTATCTCACCATTTGCTACTGCCTTGACGGGAGTGCCCAGAACGGCGTCGAGATCAATACCGGTATGCCTCCCGCCGCGTCCGCGAAATAAAGACTTTCTTCGCGCATTCGTAGGGTTATCGATACTGTCAGCGTATCCTCCGACACGTATGGAGCATCGTTCTAGTGGATCGCTCCAGCTTGGTACTCCTCCCACGCCTTCCGGAGGGCCAACTTCGTGACTTGTGGTGGCTGGTTTGACGTTCGAAGGTTTGCTTAACGGTTCTTCCTGAAGGACGTGCCTGTCTTTGGGTTTCTCGATATCGATTCTAGCGACCGTATGAATTACGTCATATGCGGAACGCTCGCTATATCCGTCACGTTTCAGCATGAAATTTTCGACTCGTACGGCTAGGTCTGTATGATTGGCAAGAAAATAGTAATACGCCTTTACATAGTCGCCGTCAAAGCGATCGGCAAGGGCTTTGGCCTTGTCAGTGCCTGTATCTGTTTTGCTTTTGAACTGTTTTGCCAATTTGTTTTTAACGTCTGTGCGTGTCGGTTTCGCTGTCTTTCCCAACATGCCGGTCAAATACAATAGCCCGTCGCTTGGTCCCTCGTGATGCATGACGTAAGCAATCTTGACCTTCTCATCTGGAGGAAATCCTGTAACGTCAATGTTGTTCCTTTTGAGATAGTCAAGATTGTCTTCTGCATACGCACCGATTGCATCAACCGAATAACCTCCGTTGTCACGCCAGCGCAAAATAGTCTCCAGCATGGCATTACTGACTTCAGTTTTCTTCTTGCCATTGATCTCGTACAGCTTCCCTTGTGCGGCCTCCAACTTGTTCGCCCCGGTAATTTTCAATGCTTCGGCATTGCCTAATGTGCCGGTCTTTGCGACATATTGAAACCACGCCGAAGGAAGAAACTGCCCCAGCCCTCGTGCCGATGAGCCATCCGAGGCGGATGTTTCTATCCAACGGCCATCTTTCGCCTTCGCCGCTTCAGCATGAATAATGGCGGCGAGCGCATGCGGCGTGAAATGGTACCGTTTTGCCGCATCGATGATCGCCTGCCGAAATTTCTCGTTTCCCTTTTTTAGGTAGAGGTTCTCGCTCGCGAACAGCGGCGCGGTGATGGTCGTCGGGTGGCCGTCACTGGTCCGTGCATCCATTTGGATTGATGTCGCCGGCACGTCAGGCAAAGGCTTGGATGGCCTTGTTGGGGCGGCTGGCTGGGGAGTTTGTCTCTTGATATCTGCACCGATGCGCTGATCCGGAATAGTCGTCGGGCCGGTTTTGCGTACGGTTCGACCTTTCAGCAAATCGGTGCCGATATTGATCTGCAGGAGTTTTTCTCCGAGGGGAAGAATTTGTTTGTCGAAGATCGATTGCCATTTCCCTTCGATGTTTTCAAATTCAATCTTCAGGCCCTTGGTGTGATCCTGAATGGAGAGTCCGTGTATCCAGCCTTGTTCATCTGTTTTCGTTTCAGACGTTTTCCCGTCGTGCGTCAGTCGGATTTTCGTGTGCCTTATGGGCTTGCTGCTCAAGCCGATAATCTTTATGTCAAGCCGCAAGTCCGGGGCGGGTTTTCCATCTGGCAGATAGATTCTCTGACCGATGCTGATAAAATTTTTCCGTTTTCCCGTCAAACCATTGTGTGCAGCCAACTGCTCGACGCTGTAGCCGAAATGTTTGGCGATCCCCCATAGCGAATCGCGATGCTTGACAGTATAGTAGCGGCCTTCCATGTCTGATTCTCCTGATTATTCGCCGTGCCGATCATGGTGTTCGTCTTCGAACACCTCGTCGTCATCGTCTTCGGCAATATCGTCATGCGTTTCGTAGAAGTGAAAGATGCTGTTCTCGAGTCCCATCACAGCGATGTATTGATCTGATACGTTTTGCACTGGCATGGGGGATGAATGGCCGTTTGATGCGATTACGCTTGACCACTTTTTGGTTTTTTCCGAAGCATCGAAGACCACGACATTCGCACCTTCAATTGGTACGCCGTCCAATCCCTGCAGCACGAATTTCCTCGTATGAGGTAAATCGCTGGCCGGCAACTCAGGAAGCTGAGGATTCATTCTCGTCGGCCCCGCAAAACTCTTGCTCGCCCCCTTGATCGAAATCGTTCCCGGACAGGCAAACGTGATATTTCCGCCCTCGATCGTGACGCTCGCGCCGCCCTCCGTGCACAGCGTGATGCTCTTGGCCGCCGCAAAATCCACATGGCTGTTCACGCTCGCCAGCTTCACCAGTTCCTTCGCCGCCAGCCTTATCTCGCCGCTCTGCGCCTGCAATTCCACATCGCCCTGACCCGCATACAGCTTGATGCCGGTGTTGTCTTCGCCGGCGCTCACCGCGCCGGCCAGCAGGCCGATTGCCTGGCCGCTGTGCAGTGTCAGGGTGTCGCCCACGGCCAACTGCATGTCGCGCCCGCTTGCGAGGTGAGTGACTTCGCCCGCTGCAACATGCATGCCGTCGGACGCCGCCACACCGATGCCCGCCTGCGCGGTGACGACCACCAGCGGCGCGCGCATGTGCGGTACTTTTTCGCCGTGTCCATCGATGCTGCCGTCGCGCGCGTCGACCATGCCGGAGATCTTGCTGAGCATCGCGTCGATCGGCGCCTGCTTGTCGTCCAGTTGGCTTTGCGACGTTGCGCCGTTGAGCGCGCCGCCTTTGACGAGGATGAACTGCACGGTTTGGTGCGTGGCCGCCGCCTGATTGAATGTTTGGGCAAATCCCTGGGCCTGCTTGAGCAGGGCGATGCCGGGCGCGTTGTCACCGGCAGGTTCCGGCTGGCCGTCGGGCGTGCTGCCGACATAGGTGCTGATCAGGATGCCCTTGCCTGCGCGAATGGCGCCGTAGGCGTCGGTGCGCAGTTCCCAGCCCGTTCCCCGGAAGCTGCCGCGGTAGTTGTCGGCTTGATGGATCAGGTGGCCGAGATTCAGTTGTGTGGCGGCGGTGTCGGTGGCGAGTTTCGTTCTCAATCGGCCGCTGCTGTCATCGAAGACGAGCTGGTTGGATTGTCGGCCATAACCGTCGGCGCCGAGGGCGACCGATTTGAAGCCGGACAGGAAGGCGTCATGCCGGTGGTCGGCGGCGGCGCCATGCCAGGCGGGCGAGGCGCCGTTGCCGATCTTGTTGTCTTGCGCGGCAGGCGAGTGGTCACCCGCCTGCGCGAAGGCGCCGGCGTCGTCCTGCCCCTGGCCGTTGTAGAGCACGCCGGCGACGATGGGTCGGTCGATGTCGTTGTCGAGGAACTTGACGAGCACTTCTTGGCCGATGCGCGGGATGAACTGGGCGCCGTAGCCGGGTCCGGTGGCCATCTGCAGGACGCGCACCCAGCAGGTGTTGCTTTCTTCCTGTTGCCAGTGGAAGCGGATGCGAATGCGGCCGAGATGGTCGGTGTGAACCGTGCCGGCGTTCGCGCAGGAGCCATCCGGCCCGACCACGATGGCGCTCTGGCTGCCCAGTGCAGTGGGCCTGGGGTTGAGGCGCAGTCCGGTGTCGTCGGCGAGCGCGGGGCGCCAGGGGATGTCGGCGCGAATCGCGCTGAAGCGGTTGGCATAGCCGGTAGCGGCGGCGCTGCGCAGCAAGCTGTCCCAGCCGTCGGGATCGTCGCCCGGCTGCGCGTCGAGCGGGCGTTTCATTTCGGCCGGGAGATTGTTGATGCCGGCATGCCGAATCTCGAGCAGGGTGAAGCGGCGCGGAGCAGTGCTGTCCAGCTGGTCCAGCGGCGAGCCGGTCAGGCTGAAGGCGGTGCCGGTGCGGAAGGCGCGCACCGCGCCGTGGCCGAACCAGGTCTTGAAGCGCGCGTCGGCGGCTTCGCGCAGGAGGCCGGCGTAATGCTCGGCTTCGTCGTGGTCGGCGAATGCATAGGTGCCGGACCAGTCGTAGCTTTCGATGCGCGCGACCTGCTCGTCGGCGAACTGGTGCGCGGTGGGCAGCGCGGTTGCGGTCACGCGCTTTGCCTTGTAATCCCAGCTGGCAATGGTGGTGGTGGCCGCCTGCAGCCGGCGTTGCGCGCCGAATGCCTGGATGCTGTCGGCCTGCTCGACGGCGGCATTGCGGTGAAAGCGGATGCCGCCCTGCGTGGCCGGGTCTTCCTCGAAGGCGGTGGAATCGGCGAACAGGACGAGGCGATGATGCGACATGGCGCTGTCGTCGCCGGTTTGCTCGAAATAGAAGCCGATGCCTTCCTCGGCGAGGATGCGCGACAGGAAGGCGTAGTCGGTTTCGCGATACTGGCAGCAGTAGCTGCGCGGGCGCAGGCCGGCGAGCAGGGCGTCGGCATCGGGCGTGATGCGCCAATTGCTGCGGGGACGGTAGGCGGCCAGCACGTCGTCGATCAGGTCGCGCACCGCGATGTCCTGGAACACGCGCGAGCGGCGTTGATGCTGTGCCAGCGCCAGCCACGGGACCAGCGTCAGGCGGTAGCGCGCCAGCCCGCCGTCGGCGCCGAGCTGGGCGACGGCCGATACATAGCCGGAGCGCGCGCATTGACTGCCATCGGCCAGTCGGGTGTGCAGCACGGCCTGTTTGCCGAGCAGGGACTTGAGTTCGAGGTGCGTGTCGGTGGCCAGGCAGTCGACCTGGAATTCGTACAATGCGGAGAGTTCTTCCTTGCCGGTGAAGCGTTCCACCAGCAGCGTGTCCTTGCCCAGCGGCGTGTCGATGTCATATAGACGGGTGTCGGAAGTGAAGGCGGCCAGAGGCGCGTAGAACAGGCTGGCGCCGTGCGACAGGGCGGACATGGAACACCTCGGAGGGCAAGATTCAGAGGCGTTGATTAAAACACAATAATTATCTAAATGGCAACTATATGAGAGGATGCATGCCGCCCGCGGTCTCTGCTACACCGTACGCGAGGTACGGTGAGCATCACAGCCCTTGGCTACTGCGGCTGTTCCTGCCGCAGGCGCGCAACGCGCTCCCTGAGTTCGACGGACGCCTCCCCACGTACAGGCTCGGGAAAGAGATCCAGCCGGTTCACCACCGAACTCAACACCTTGCCATAGTCTCTTTGTGGCAAGGTCTGGGCGGAATCGAGAATGGTACGCAAGGCTTCCATATGATTGTCCAGCATGGCCGGTACGCTTCCGGCAAGCATCCCCACGATCACCTTGCGATGTTCAGGCTGCCATTGTGAGGTGATGTCCAGCGCGGCATGCACGGCAGGCATTTGCTGCTCCGCCGACAGCTCGTCCACATGTGTGGTGAACGCCGGTTCCTGCCAGTCCGCCTGTTTTGGAATCTGATCGGCGCAATACATCGCCTTGATCTTGAAAGCGGCGAACGATTCGAGCGGTGGCATCAGCCCGACCTGCACCACCATCGCCTGCTTCATCGGATCCCTGTTCTCGGGATGCAAGCCGGTAGCGCGTATCGCCATGGCGCGAAAGTTTGGCAGGCGGTCGTCCGGCGGGAGCTCGCCGATTTTGTTGGTGAGTGCTACCAGCACCCTCGCTTGATATCTCTCCGGAATGCCGTCGAGTTTTGCGCGCAGTTCCTGGAAGCGTGATGTCCCATGCTCCGCGCCTGAAAAAGCCTCGATCCCCTGATGCAGCTCCCGTTCCTTGGCGAGATAAAACAAGGGTGTGCCGCGGGCGGGCATGCGCCTCGCTGCACGAATCGAATCAGGATGCAGCGGCAACGGGGGGGCAGCTGCGCCACGCGATTCATCGGGTGAACTCGCGGACGCTATTGACCCAGAGGACGACAGTGACCCGGATCCGGCCGAGGATGTGGCGCCTGCCGATCTGCTACTGCGCTCGCTGCCAGAGGGCGATGGCGCCGGCGAGGGCACCAGTAAAGGCAAGCTCGTCCTTTTCATACAGTCCTTTCATCGGTTGAAGTGACGGCAATTGCCTGCATCACGCCTTCTGCATGCACCAAGGAGCATGCACACGGATGAATGGCGTCAATACGGCGAGATAGCCGGTGAATGGAAGCTGTGTGGGAAGTGCAGACAAGCCGGTTCCTTCAAGCCCGGCATTTCGTCATGCGGCGTGTATCGTCGCGGGGCCGTGCCGCCGCCGGGTCGCGGGGCAGAGGCTAGGGGGGCGACTACCGGGGCAGGCGCGCGAATCGATCAATGAGTTCGGCAGACACTGCCGGCCGGACCGCATCGGGGAAAGCGTCCTGCCGATCTTCCATCAGGTACAACAAACCCTCGTAGCTTCTTTTCGGCAATTGTTCGGCAGAATCCAGCACAACGCGCAGGGCTTCTACCTCGTTGCCGCGCAGGTGCGGCAACGTCGCGGCAAGCGTTCCGATCACCGGCTCGCGATGTTCGGGCTTCCATTGCGAAATGGTGTGCAGGGCGGCATGAACGGCGGGCAATTGCTGGCTGGGAGGCAATTCATCCAGATTTCGCGCCAACGCCGGCTCCCGCCAATCCGCCTGCTGCGGTATTTGTCCCGAGCAGTACATCGAAAAAATTGTATGAGCCGACACGAGCTCAAGCGGCGGCATCCCTTCTGACTGCCTCTCCATTGCTTGCTGCACTGCATTCCTGTTCTGTGATTGCAGATGCGATCCCGCGATCGCTATCGCGCGAAAAGCTGCCAAACGATCACCCCGCGGAAATTGATCGACCTTCTGCATCAGCGCCACCAAGGCCTTGGATTGAGACTTGCCCGGCATTTCGTCGAGCTTGCCAAGCAGTTCCTGCAAGCGGGGCATTCCATGCTCAACGCCAGAAAAGGCGTCGATCTCCTGATGCAACTGCCTTTCCTTCTCCTGATACAGCGCCCGTTCCTTCTTGAGATGAGAGGAGATCGTGCCATGCATCGACTTGTTCGCCGCGCTCAGATTCGCGGCTGCGGCAGGCGGCAAATGTTCCGCAATTTTTCTCTGCAACTCGCTCGGCAGTTCCTCCAGCGGGGCCTGCTGTGCAGGCGATGCAGCCGCGCTTCCCAAGCCACCTCCATTCGCGCCGGCGTATCTGGAAAGCGCTGCTGTGGATTGTTTCAGAATGCTATTTACGAGTCCCATACAACCCCCCTTCAGTTGATCCGGTGTGGCACCGGATAACAGTGAGTGTCCGAATGGAAATGTCGGTTCCCATAAAGGGGACATGCGTCGTGTGCGATGTCCCGGATGGCTATTTCAGACGATCAACGACCTGCTCAGACCGCTTCCAGGAAACAGAATCCGCACACGCCCAGCGTGACCTGCCGCTTGTGGGTAGTCACGCTTTGCCCCGACAGCATGTCCTTGAAGTCGGGCGCCGGCATCTGCTTCGGCGTGACGTCCATGTTGAACAGGCACACCAGTTCGCGTCCTTCATGCTGCCGTGAAAAGGCGAGCACGCCTTCCGGTGCATCGATCAGGCGTATCGTTCCCTGGCTCAATTCCGGGCGTGCCTTGCGCAGCGCGATCATCTGGCGCGCGAAGTGCAGCACCGAACCCGGCCGCGCTTCCTGGCTTTCCACATTCAATTCGCGATGCACCTCGTCCAAAGGCAACCACGGTTCGACCTGGCTGAAGCCGCCGTGCACATGGTTGGTCCACGGCATCGGCGTGCGGCAGCCGTCGCGGCCCTTGAACTTGGGCCAGAAGTTCTTGCCGAAGGGATCCTGCAGGCGCTCGTAGGGTACGTTCGCTTCGGGCAATCCCAGTTCCTCGCCCTGATAGAGGCAGATGTCGCCGCGCATCGCGAACAGCATCGCGAGCAGTTGCTTGGCGGTCAGCACGCGATCGCGGCCGTTGAGCCAGCGTGTCGCGACGCGCGGCTTGTCATGATTGCTCAGCGCATAGCAGGGCGAGGCCGGCACCTTGATCGAATCCTCCAGCGTGGCGATCACATTGCGCACATACGCGGCGCTGCTTTCCGGGCGCATCATGGCAAAGCTGTAGGCCGAATGCAGGCGCGTCGCGCCGGTGTATTCGCCCATCAGCTTGAGCGCGTCATGCCCGCCCACCTCCGCCAGGCTGAATGCGCCGTATTCATCGAGCAGGCCGCGCACCTTTTCGAGGAAGGGCAGCATCTCCGGTTGCGCCTGGTCGTACACATGCACCTGGTAACCATAGGGATGCAGCGCACCGCTGTTGTCTTCACGCGGCGGATTGCTGCGTAATTGCAGGTCTTGAAAGATGTGATTGCAGGCATCGAATCGAAAACCCGACACGCCCATCTCCAGCCAGAAACGCATGTCGGCCAGCACCTGTTTCTGTACATCGGGATGGTGCATGTTCAGGTCGGGCTGGCTCGGCAGGAAGGAGTGAAAGTAATACTGACGCCGACCGGCATCCCATTGCCATGCGGGCCCGCCGAACACCGATACCCAGTTGTTGGGCGGCGTGCCATCCGGATTCGGATCGGCCCACAAATACCAGTCTGACCTGTTGTTTTCCTTCACGCGGCTTTGCACGAACCACGGATGTTCTTCCGAGGTGTGCGAGATCACCATGTCGACGATCACGCCAAGGCCGAGCGACTTCGCGCTTTGCAGCAGGCTCTTGAAATCGTCCATGCTGCCGAAGATCGGATCGACTTCGCGGTAGTCGGCAACATCGTAGCCGAAGTCCTTCATCGGTGATTTGAAGAAGGGGCTGATCCAGATGGCGTCGACGCCGAGGCTCTTGATGTAGGAAAGCTTTTTCTCGATGCCCACGAGATCGCCGATTCCGTCATTGTTCGCATCAAAGAAGCTGCGTGGGTAAACCTGATAAATGATCATTGACTGTCTCACAAAACGAAATCATTTCGACAGGCCGCGCCGCATTTCACGCGCATGCACGGCTCACCGACACAACGACAGTATTGCTGTTGCCCGAAGGAATTGTGAAGCAAGGTAGACTGGATCAGGGATCTTTTGTTCCTCGCTAGCAACGCACTTGCGAGAACGACAGCGCGGCATGCGCGCTCGCGACGGAAATCTTGCGATTTCTGCATATCGTCCTGAGAACAAATTGCCGGTTTGGATGCTCTATTTGGAAAGACGTGGGCGCTCGCCTATAACGATGACGTGCAGCCTCTTTTCAATTCAGCGATCCAGCTCATGACGATTGTTCCATCGACGCTTTTCCTGCCCAGAATCTATTGCCTTCCCTCGCAGCTCGCCGGTTCGGCTTCCGGACTGGAAAAGCATCTGGACCGATGCATGAAGATGGGATTCGACCATCTGCTTGTCCCCATGCATTCCACGCATCGTCGCCCCGGTGACGATAGTGTTTATCTGTCCGATGAAGCGATTGCTGCGCTGGCCAGGCTGTGCGTGAAGAAAAAGTTGCGTCTCTTGCTCGACCTCGATATCGCGGCCATCAGCGCGGACGATTCCATTCTGGAAAGCCATCCCGACTGGTTTTCCAGTGGCGAGTTCGACGACCTGCCCGATCCGCGCCGGGCCGGACCGCCACCACGCAGCAGGGTGCTGCGCCTCGCACAGGCGGACATTGCCGAAGCCGTCTCCGCCTATTGGCAGCAGCGCATGCGGCCGTGGCTGCATGCGGGCGTGACCGGATTTCGCTGCATGAATGTCGCCGCCGTGCCGCCATCCTTCTGGCAACAGTTCATCGGCAGCGTGAAGACTTCGCAAGCGGCGGCGCGCTTTCTCGCATGGACGCCCGGCTGCACGCCGCCGCAACTGCAGGCATTGGCGGGCTGCGGCTTCGATGCCACCTTTTCCTCCTCGGCATGGTGGGACTACCGCTCGCACTGGATGACAGAAGAATATGCGCGCCTCAATCTCGTCGCGCCGCCGATCGCGTTTCCGGACAGCCCGGACGAGCCGGTGATTGCGCGCATTCCGGGATACGACGAGATGGCCTTGCGGCGCGGCATGCATCTGCGTGCGCTCGGGCTTGCCGCAGCCATCGGCAACGGCATGCTGATGCCGATGGGATTCGAGTACGGCATGACGTCGCCGGCCGGCGTGCCGGGCGATGATCTGCCAGCGACGGAAACGCCGGACCGCGACGCCGCATTCGATCTCACCGACGAGGTCGCGCGCCTGAACGAATTCATCGCCGCAGGCATCGGCAGCTTTTACGCGGCATCGCTGCGCATGCTGAGCGGCGAAGGCTCCGGCATTGCGGTGCTCATGCGCAGCGTGACGTCTCGGCGCGACACCGGCGGCAAGGCGCTGCTGATCCTCGCCAATGCCGATGTGTCGCACGCGTGTACCGTGAGCGAAAACCAGTTGATGGAACGCGCCGACGGCTTTGTTCCGCATGAGCGCATCTGGCCCGCGACCGACGCGCCCATGCACACGATCGAACTCGCGCCCGCCGGCTTGCAGTTCTTCAGCACGCGGCGTCTGCCGCCGATCCTGATGCCGCTGCCGGAAGGCGATCAGCCGGTCACTGCTGCAGTGCGTGCGCCGCGCATCGCGATCGAAGCGATCACGCCCTCGGTCGACGAGGGCCGCTTTCCGGTCAAGCGCACGCTCGGCGACGTGGTGCATATCGAAGCCGATGTCTTCGTCGACGGCCATGAAAAGATCGCAGTCAGTCTCTTGTGGCGCGCGGCCGACGAGGCCGACTGGCACGAGATGCGCATGCATCCGCTCGGCAACGACCGCTGGTGCGCGACGCTGCCGATGACACGCATCGGCCGCTATCTGTTCACCGTCGAGGCGTGGCGCGATGCCTTCGCCACCTATCGCGACGAACTGGAAAAGAAGAGCACGGCCGGATTGAATGTCGCACTGGAACTGGAAGAGGGGCGGCTGCTGGTGGAGGCGGCCGCGCGCTATGCCGACCGCAAGCGCATCGCGCGCGCCGCTGCGCCCTTGAAGGCACTGGCGAAGATGCTGAAGGAACGCGCGCCCGCCGACAAGGCCAGCGACAAGGTCGGCGAGCACGGCAATGCGCACGACAGCGAGCGCATCGCCGCGCTGCTGTCGGAGCCGACCGCCGAAGCGATGCGCCTTGCGGATGCGCGGCCTTTCGCGGTGCGCAGGGAGCCGCCCTTGCGCATCGATGTCGATCGCAGCGCGGCGCGCTTCTCCAGCTGGTATGAATTGTTTCCGCGCTCGCAAAGCGGCGATGCGGCACGGCATGGCAACTTCGACGATGTGATCCGGCGCCTGCCGGCCATCCAGGCCATGGGTTTCGACACGCTGTATTTCACGCCGATTCATCCCATCGGCAGGAAGCATCGCAAGGGCCGCAACAACAGCCTGACGCCGGGGCCGGACGATCCCGGCAGCCCGTATGCGATCGGCGCGGAGGAAGGCGGGCATGACGCGATCCATCCGCAGCTCGGCGCGCTGGAGGATTTCCGGCGCCTGCGCGACGAAGCGGCGAAACACGGGCTGGAGCTGGCGCTGGATTTCGCGATCCAGTGTTCGCCCGACCATCCCTGGCTGAAGGAACATCCGGAATGGTTCGCGTGGCGGCCGGACGGCACGATACGCTATGCGGAAAATCCGCCGAAGAAATACCAGGACATCGTCAATGTCGATTTCTATGCGAAGGGCGCCCTCCCCGGCTTGTGGTCGGCCTTGCGCGACGTGGTGCTGTTCTGGGTCAACGAAGGCGTGCGCGTGTTCCGCGTCGACAATCCGCACACCAAACCGCTGCCGTTCTGGGAGTGGCTGATCGCCGACATTCGCGGCCGCTATCCCGACACGATTTTCCTGTCCGAGGCATTCACGCGGCCGAAGATGATGTATCGCCTTGCCAAGGTCGGCTATGCGCAGTCCTATACCTACTTCACCTGGCGTCATAGCAAGGAAGAATTCACGGCCTACCTGACCGAGCTGACGACCACCAAGGCGCGAGAATTCTTCCGCCCGCATTTCTTCGTCAACACGCCGGACATCAATCCCTATTTCCTGCAGCGCTCCGGCCGGCCGGGTTTCCTGATCCGCGCCGCGCTGGCGACCATGCTGTCGGGGCTGTGGGGCATGTACAGCGGCTTCGAGCTGTGCGAAGCCGCGCCGGTGCCGGGCAAGGAAGAGTACCTCGACTCCGAGAAATACGAAATCCGTGCCTGGGACTGGCATCGTCCGGGCAATATCGTCAGCGAGATCTCCGTGCTCAACCGCATCCGCAGCGAGAACCCGGCGCTGCAGTCGCATCTCGGCATCCGCTTCCTGAACGCATCCGATGACCACATCCTGTATTTCGTCAAGTCGACCGAGCCGG
Source organism: Herbaspirillum sp. ST 5-3 (assembly GCF_004804275.1). Taxonomy (GTDB): domain Bacteria; phylum Pseudomonadota; class Gammaproteobacteria; order Burkholderiales; family Burkholderiaceae_D; genus Noviherbaspirillum. Next base: position 90,782 of record NZ_STGI01000019.1, on the reverse strand, counting down.
TCGGCAGCGGCCGCCACCACTTCGGCGACAACATCGTGCTGGTGGCGATCAATCTCGATCCGTTCGCGCCGCATGAAGCCACCATCGAACTGCCGCTCTGGGAGCTCGACCTGCCGGACGACGGCGCGCTCGAACTCGAGGACCTGGTCAATGGCCGCCGCATGACCTGGCAGGGAAAGTTCCAGCAACTCAGGCTGGACCCATTTGTCTGTCCGTACGCGATCTGGCGCGTGCGGCATAAGGGGATGTAAGCATGGACATCGGCAATATCAACATCGAACGGCGCAAGTCGGTCAGGAGCGGCCCGGCCGCCCGGCGGCGCATGCTCTTCAACGAGGATCCGCTGTGGTACAAGGATGCCGTGATCTATCAGGTGCACGTCAAGTCCTTCTACGACGCGAACAACGACGGCATCGGCGACTTCGCCGGCCTGATCGAGAAGCTGGATTACATCGCCAGCCTCGGCGTGAACACCATCTGGCTGCTGCCTTTCTATCCCTCGCCGCGGCGCGATGACGGCTACGACATCGCCGACTATCGCGGCGTGCATCCCGACTACGGCACCATGGCCGATGCCAAGCGCTTCATCGCGGAAGCGCACCGGCGCGGCTTGCGCGTCATCACCGAACTGGTCGTCAACCACACCTCCGATCAGCATCCGTGGTTCCAGCGGGCACGCGCCGCCAAGCCGGGCTCTGCCGCGCGCGATTTCTACGTCTGGTCGAACAATGAAGAAGCCTACGCCGGCACGCGCATCATCTTTTGCGATACCGAGAAATCGAACTGGACCTGGGATCCGGTGGCCAATGCCTTCTACTGGCATCGCTTCTATTCGCACCAGCCGGACCTGAACTTCGACAACCCGCAAGTGCGGCGCTCGGTGCTTTCCATCATGTCCTTCTGGCTCAACATCGGCGTGGACGGGCTCAGGTTGGACGCGGTGCCCTATCTGATCGAGCGCGAGGGGACGACCAACGAGAACCTGCCCGAGACGCATGCCATTCTGAAGGAAATCCGGGCCGAACTCGACCGCGGTTTCCCGGGGCGCATGCTGCTGGCCGAGGCCAACATGTGGCCGGAGGACGTGCAGCCCTACTTCGGCGACAACGACGAATGCCACATGGCCTTCCACTTCCCGCTGATGCCGCGCATGTACATGGCGCTGGCGCAGGAAGACCGTTTTCCGATCACCGACATACTGCGCCAGACGCCGGAGATTCCCGCCGCCTGCCAATGGGCGATCTTCCTGCGCAACCACGACGAGCTGACGCTGGAAATGGTGACCGACAAGGAACGCGACTATCTCTGGAACTACTACGCATCGGAAAAGCGCGCGCGCATCAACCTCGGCATCCGTCGCCGCCTGCTGCCGCTGCTGGAACGCGACCGTCGCCGTGTCGAGCTGCTGAACAGCCTGCTGCTGTCGATGCCGGGCACGCCCGTCATCTACTACGGCGACGAGATCGGCATGGGCGACAACATTCACCTCGGCGACCGCGACGGCGTGCGCACGCCGATGCAATGGACGCCGGATCGCAACGGCGGTTTTTCGCGCGCCGATCCGGCCAAGCTGGTGCTGCCGCCCATCATGGACCCGCTGTACGGTTATGAGGCGGTCAACGTGGAAGCGCAGAGTGCCGATCCGTATTCGCTGCTGAACTGGATGCGGCGCATGCTGGTGGTGCGCAAGCAGCATTGCGCCTTCGGCCGCGGCAGCCTGTCCCTGCTGTATCCGACCAACCGCCGCATCCTCGCCTATCTGCGCGAATACCGCTACGCCGAAGGCGAGGACGGCGCCGAGACCATCCTGTGCGTCGCCAATGTGTCGCGCTCCGCGCAGGCAGTCGAGCTCGACCTGTCCTCCTACGCGGAACAGGTCCCGGTCGAGATGATCGGCGGCTCGGCCTTTCCGCCCATCGGCCAGCTGCCCTATCTGCTGACGCTGCCGCCTTACGGTTTCTACTGGTTCCTGCTCGCCTCCAAATCGCGCATGCCGGGCTGGCATACGCCGGCGCCGGAGCCATTGCCCGAGCTGTCGACCGTGGTGCTGCGGCAAGGCCTGCCGGAAATCCTCGAGCCCGCGCGGCGCGGCCTGATCGAGAAAGACGCCTTGCCGGCCTACCTGCCCAAGCGGCGCTGGTATGCCGCCAAGCAGGAGAAGCTCACTGCGGTGCGCATCGCCCATGCGACGGCGCTGCCCGCGTCGCAGGCGCGGCCGCATGTGATGCCGACCATGCTGGCGGAAATCGAAACCACGACCGCCAGCGGCAGCGAACGATACTTGCTGCCCTTGGGTTTCATCCGCGAAGAGGACATCGTCACCGCGCTGCCGCAACAGCTCGCGCTCGCCCGCGTGCGGCGCGGGCGCTACGTCGGCTACCTGACCGATGCCTTCGCGCTGGATTCCTTCTCCTATGTCATCGTGGATCTGCTGCGTGCGCGCACCTCGCTGCCCTCGGACGACGGCGAGGTCCGCTTCATTCCGACCGAGGCGCTGGACAAGATCGAACTTCCGAGGGAACCCGCGATCCGCCGCATGGCGACCGAACAGTCGAACAGCTCGCTGGTGATCGAAGACAAGATGGTGCTCAAGCTGATTCGCCGCCTGTCGTCCGGCGTGCATCCGGAAGCGGAAATGGGCCGCCACCTGACCGCGCTCGGCTTTGCCAACACGCCGCTCATGCTGGGCGAGGTGACGCGCTTCGCGCAGGACGGCACGCAGGTCACGCTGGCGATCATGCAGGAGTACATTCACAACCAGGACGATGCGTGGCAATGGACGCTCGATACGCTCACCCGCGCCGTGCAGCAATCGACCGCCCCTGAAGCGCCCGGTACGCCGGAACTGACCAGCGAAATTTCCGACCCGCAGACCGAACTCAGCGGCCTGGCGACCATGCTCGGCCGCCGCCTCGGCGAGATGCACGCCGCCCTCGCCAGGCCGACCGACAATCCGGACTTCGCGCCCGAGGCCGCCACCGAAGAGGACACCCGACGCTGGGCGTCCTGCGCGCGGCAGCAGATCGAGGCGGCCTGCGAGGTCTTGCGCGCGAAGGCGGGCTGGAGCAATGCCGACGAGGAGCGCCGGGTGGCACGCCTGCTCGGCCAGCGCGATCAACTGATGGAGAAGGCGGACGCGCTCGCAGCGGCCGGCCTCGGCGCGCAACGCATGCGCATCCACGGCGACTTCCATCTCGGCCAGGTGCTGGTGGCGCACGGCGATGTCTACATCGTCGACTTCGAAGGCGAGCCGGCCAAGCCGCTCGAACAGCGGCGCGCCAAGAGCAGTCCGATGCGCGATGTCGCCGGCCTGCTGCGCTCCTTCGATTACGCGGCGGCCTTCGCCAGCAAGGCCGGGCCGGCCGACCTGAGCGAGGAGGCCGAGCTGCGCAAGCAACAGATCATCAAGGACTTCGTGCCCAAATCGCAACTGGCCTTCCTGGAGGCGTATCAGGAGGCCGCCTATGGCGGCACGCCGCGCTCCGCCGAAGAGGCCGAGCGCGCCTTGCTGCAGCTGTTCATGCTGGAGAAGGCCGCGTACGAAGTCTGCTATGAGGCAGCCAACCGGCCCGACTGGATTTCGGTTCCGGTCAATGGCATGGCCAAGGTTGCCGAACAGTTGCTGGGCGCGACGCAAGGAGAATTACCGAATGACTGAGCGGACTGAAGAACTTCCCGGCATCGAGGCGGCGACGGTTGATGCCCTGCTGCACGGCCGGCTGACCGATCCTTTCGGGCTGCTCGGCCCGCATCGCGTGGGTGACATGGCGGTGGTGCGCACCTTCCAGCCGGGCGCATGGGCGGTGGACGTGATGACCCGCGACAAACGGGGCGACGGCGCCGGCGAGGTGATCGACTCCCTCTACAACCTGCACAACAGCGGCTTCTTTGCCAGCACCGCGCCGCTGCTGCCGCACGGCATGCCCTACCTGCTGCGCATCACCTGGCCGGAAGGCGAAGGCGGCGAGCTTGTGCAGTACACCGAAGACCCGTACGCCTTCGGCCTCCTGCTCGGCGATCTCGACCTGCATCTGCTGGCCGAGGGAAAACATCGCGAGCTGGGGCGCTGCCTCGGCGCCAATCCGATGACCATCAGCGGCATTGCCGGCACCCGCTTCGCGGTCTGGGCGCCGAGCGCGCAGCGCGTCTCCGTGGTCGGCGACTTTAATCTGTGGGACGGGCGCAGGCACCCGATGCGCCTGCGGCACGAGGCCGGTGTGTGGGAGCTGTTCATTCCGCGCGTCGGCGCCGGGGAGCGCTACCAGTACGAGATCCTCGGCCCCGACGGCAATCTGCTGCCGCTCAAGGCGGACCCGGTGGCGCGCGCCACCGAGACGCCGCCCTCGACCGTGTCGGTGGTGGCGTCCGATACGCCCTTCCACTGGAGCGACGAAGCATGGATGGCAAGCCGCGCGAAGCGGCAGCGGCCGGATGCGCCGCTGGCGATCTATGAAGTGCATGCCGGCTCCTGGCTGCGCATCATGGAAGAAGGCGGGCGCAGCCTCAACTGGCATGAACTGGGCGACCGCCTCATTCCGTATGCGCAGGGCATGGGCTTCACGCACATCGAATTCCTGCCCATCATGGAGCATCCCTTCGGCGGCTCCTGGGGCTATCAGCCGCTCGGCATGTTCGCACCGAGCGCGCGCTTCGGCACGCCGGCTGCATTTGCATCCTTCGTCGATCGCTGCCACGCCGCCGGGCTGGGCGTGATCCTCGACTGGGTGCCGGCGCATTTCCCATCCGACCCGCACGGCCTGGCGCGCTTCGACGGTACCGCGCTGTACGAGCACCAGGACCCGCGCGAGGGATATCACCAGGACTGGAATACGCTGATCTACAACCTCGGACGCAATGAGGTGTCCGGCTTCCTGATCGCCAGCGCGCTGGAATGGCTTGAGCATTTCCATGTCGACGGCTTGCGCGTCGATGCGGTGGCTTCGATGCTGTATCGCGATTACAGCCGCAAGGAAGGCGAGTGGATTCCCAACATGTACGGCGGCCGCGAAAACCTGGAAGCAATCGCCTTCCTGCGTCATCTCAACGAGGTGGTGGCGGAACGCTGCCCCGGCGCGATGACGCTGGCCGAGGAATCGACCGCCTGGCCGGGCGTGTCCGCGCCGGTGTCGGAAGGCGGCCTGGGCTTCCACTACAAGTGGAACATGGGCTGGATGCACGACACGCTGCGCTACATCGGCACCGATCCGCTGTTCCGCCAGCATCACCACAATGACCTGACCTTCGGCATGGTGTATGCGTATTCGGAAAGATTCGTGCTGCCGATTTCGCATGACGAAGTGGTGCACGGCAAGGGCTCGCTGCTCGGCAGGATGCCCGGCGATGCCGCCCAGCGCCTGGCCAACCTGCGTGCGTATCTCGGCATGATGTGGACCCATCCGGGCAAGAAGCTGCTGTTCATGGGCTGCGAATTCGGACAGGAATCGGAATGGAACCATGACAGCTCGCCGAGCTGGAACCTGCTCGACAGCCCGGCGCATCGCGGCGTGCAGCGCCTGGTGCGCGACCTCAACCGTCTCTATTGCGGTGAGCCGGCTCTGCATCGCAAGGATTGTTCGCCCGAAGGTTTTTCCTGGATCATCGGCGATGACAGCGCCAACAGCGTGTTCGCCTGGCTGCGCAAGGGCGACGTGGAAGACCCGCCGTTGCTGGTAGTCCTGAACATGACGCCGGTGCCGCGCGAAGGCTACCGCATCGGCGTGCCGGCGGACGATCCGCATTCACCCGTGATGTGGCGGGAAGTCCTCAATACCGATGCCGCCGCCTACGGCGGGAGCGGGCGCGCCAATGCCGGCGCGGTCCACAGCGAACTGCAGGCCAGTCACGGCATGGCGCAATCGCTCGTGCTCACGCTGCCGCCGCTGTCCGCGCTCGTCCTCAAGCGATGAGCATGGCGAGCGTACAGCTTCCCTTGCCATCCATCCGGCCCGGATCGCCGACCCCACTGGGCGCCACCTACGACGGATTCGGGACCAATTTTGCTGTTTTTTCCGCGCATGCGGTCAAGGTGGAGCTGTGCCTGTTCGATGCGGAAGGCCGTCACGAGATGGCGCGCATTCCGCTGCCGGAATGCAGCAACGAAGTGTGGCATGGCTATCTGCCCGGCGTGCATGCCGGCGCGCTGTACGGCTTCCGCGCCTATGGACCCTACCGGCCCGAGCACGGCCACCGCTTCAATCCCAACAAGCTGCTGCTCGACCCTTATGCCCGGCTGTTGCAGGGCCATGTGCGCTGGACCGACGCGCTGTTCGGCTACCGGCTGCATTCGCCCAAAGCCGACCTGTCCTTCGACCGCCGCGACAGCGCCTGGGCCATGCCGAAATCGGTGGTGGTCGACTCCGCCTACAACTGGCACGGCGACCGCCCGCCGCGTGTGCCATGGGAAAAAACCGTCATCTACGAAACCCATGTGCGCGGCCTGACCATGCTTGCCGAGCGCATCCCGCCGCGCGAACGCGGAACCTTTGCTGCGCTCGCCAATCCGTTTGTGATCGACTATCTGACCAAGCTCGGCATTACCACGCTGGAATTGCTGCCCGTCTTCGCCTACCTGCAGGATCGCCGGCTTGTCATGAACGGCCTCAGCAATTATTGGGGATACAACACGATGGCCTACTTCGCGCCCGAACCGCGTTATCTTGCCGATGGTTCGCCGGATGAAATTCGGCATGCGGTGCGGCAATTGCATGCGGCGGGCATCGAGGTGATCCTCGATGTGGTCTACAACCATACCTGCGAAGAAAGCGAGCTGGGACCCACCATGTCCTTCCGCGGACTCGACAATGCCAGCTATTACCGCCTGCAGGCCGGCAACCATCGCCACCTCGTCAACGACACCGGCTGCGGCAACACCCTGAACCTGTCGCATCCGCGCGTGATCCAGCTCGTGATGGATTCCCTGCGTTACTGGGCGCAGGAATTCCATGTCGACGGTTTCCGCTTCGACCTCGGCGCCACGCTGGGCCGCGAGCACTACGGCTTCGACCCCGGTTCCGGCTTCTTCGATGCGCTGCTGCAAGATCCGGTGCTGTCGCAGCTCAAGCTGATTTCCGAGCCGTGGGACATCGGCCCGGGCGGCTATCAGGTCGGCAATCATCCGGCCGGCATTGCGGAATGGAACGACCGCTTCCGCGACGACGTGCGCAGCTTCTGGCGCGGCGACCCCGGCATGCGCGGCGCGATCGCGGCGCGTTTGCTGGGCTCGGCAGATCTGTTCAATCATCATCGCCGTCGTGCCTGGTCGTCGGTCAACTTCGTCACCGCGCACGACGGCTTTACCTTGCAGGATTTGGTGAGCTACAGCCACAAGCGCAACGACGCCAACGGCGAGGACAACCGCGACGGCAGCAATGAGAACCGCAGCAGCAACTGGGGCGTCGAGGGACCGACCGATGATCCCGGCATCCGCGACACGCGCGAACGCATCAAGCGCGCGATGCTGATGACCCTGATGTTTTCCAATGGCACACCCATGGTTCTCGGTGGCGACGAATTCGGCCGCACCCAGAACGGCAACAACAATCCCTACTGCCAGGACAACGAGATCTCCTGGTTCGACTGGGAACTGGCCAAGACCGATGCCGGCAAGGCCCTCATCGAATTCGTGCGGCACTGCATCTCGGTCCGGCATGCACGGCCGAGCTTGCGCAGCACGCGCTTTCTCACCGCCAGTTCGCGCACCCTGCAAGGCGTGCCCGATACCGGCTGGTTTGACGAGACGGGGAGTGAAATGACGCCGGATCGCTGGAATTTTCCGGAAGGCCGGCTGCTCGCGCTGCGCCGCATCGTGGGCGAGCGCCATGAGGGCAAATCGGGAACCGTCGCCGCGTCGCTGCTGCTGCTGAATGCCTATTCCGAAGACCGCGAATTCGTGCTGCCGCAGCCGGTAATGCACTGGCACACGGTGATCGATGCCGCCGAGACGGAGAGCGGCCGGGCCGGCGCGTTTCCGCATCGGCAGCCGGCGCAGAACAGGATTGTCGTCGCCGCGCACAGCGCGGTGCTACTGGTGGCCGATCATGTCTCGCTTTGACTATGCATTCGGCGCACGCCTGATCGCGCCGCAGCGCACGCGCTTCCGCTTGTGGGCGCCGGACAGGCAGCAGGTAGCGATCGAGATCGATGGCTGGCCGCCGCTGGCGATGACGCCGCTCGAAGGCGGCTGGTTCGCATGCGAAGCCGATTGCGGCGCCGGCGCGCGCTACCGTTTTCGCGTGAGCGACGATCTTGCCGTACCCGATCCCGCCTCGCGCGCGCAGGCCGGGGACGTGCACGAAGCCAGCATCGTCTGCGATCCGGATGCCTACCAGTGGCAGCACCCGGACTGGTCCGGGAGGCCTTGGCACGAGACCGTGCTGTATGAACTGCATGTCGGCGCGCTGGGCGGATTTTCCGCCGTCGCGCGGCGGTTGCCGGCTCTGGCCGAACTGGGCATCACCGCCATCGAACTGATGCCGGTGGCGGATTTTCCCGGCCCGCGCAACTGGGGCTACGACGGCGTGCTGCCCTATGCGCCCGACGCAGCCTACGGCACGCCCGAGGAACTCAAGGCCCTCATCGACGACGCGCACGGCTTGAACATGAGCGTGTTCCTCGATGTGGTGTACAACCACTTCGGCCCCGACGGCAATTACCTCGGCAGCTATGCCAGCGCCTTCTTCCGCGATGATATCCACACGCCGTGGGGACAGGCGATCGATTTCCGCCGGCCGCAGGTGCGCGACTTCTTCACCGAGAACGCACTGTACTGGCTGACCGAATTCCACTTTGACGGATTGCGCTTCGACGCGGTGCATGCGATCAGCGAACAGGACTGGCTGGCGGAAATGGCGCAACGCGTGCGCGAGGGCATCGCGCCGCCGCGCCATGTGCATCTCGTTCTGGAAAACGACGACAACTGCGCGCGACTGCTGTCGCAAACGCTGTCGCAAACGCCGCAGCGCCTGTTCGACGCGCAATGGAACGACGACCTGCATCACGCGCTGCATGTGCTGTTGACCGGCGAGCGCGAAGGCTATTACGCGGACTACGTCACGCAGGCGGATGAGAAACTGGCGCGCGGCCTGGTGGAAGGTTTCATCTTTCAGGGCGAGCCCTCGCCCTTCCGCGGCGGCGCAGCGCGCGGCGAGCCGAGTGCACATCTGCCGCCGACCGCCTTCGTGGCCTTCCTGCAGAATCACGACCAGGTCGGCAACCGCGCGTTCGGCGAGCGGCTGAACATGCTGGCCGATCCCGACGCCTTGCGCGCGGCGAGCGCCCTGCTGCTGCTGTCGCCGCAGATTCCCCTGCTGTTCATGGGTGAGGAAATCGGCGCAAGCCAGCCCTTCCTGTATTTCACCAGCCACCTGACGCCGCAACTGGCCGATGCCGTGCGCAAGGGACGCCGGCAGGAGTTCGCGCGCTTTGCGCATTTCTCCGACGCCGCGACGCGCGAGCGCATTCCCGATCCGAACGCCGAGCAGACTTTTCTCGATTCCATTCCGCGCACCGAGGGCGCCACGGCGCAAGCCTGGCGCGCATGGGTCAAGGCACTGCTGGCCATTCGCAGCGAACACATCGTGCCGCGCCTGCAGGATGCTCGCGCGCTTGGCGCCGACCTCCTTGGCAAGGCCGCCATCAAGGCGCGCTGGCGCATGGGGGATGGAACGGTGCTGATGATTGCCTTCAATCTTCACGAGGCGCCGGTTCCGGTCGCGCTCGACTCCCTGGCCGATGGCCGGGGCGGCCGGATTCTGTTTGAAACCGAAGGCGTGCCGGATGCGCTGCTGCGCGGCGAACTGCCGGGTCATGCCTTCATCACCGTGCTGGAGCCTGCGACATGAACAACATAAGCGACATGGATGTTTTCAACCTCGCAAGGGCGGCAGGACTGGCCCGCGAATGGACCAGCGCCAAGGGCGAGCCGATGCAGGTCGCGCCGGAGTCCTTGCGCGCGATCCTCGACGCGCTCGACCTGCCTTGCGCCACACCGGAGCAATGCCGCGACAGCCACCAGCGGCTGGCGTCGATTCAGGGCGAGGATGTGTTGCCGCCGCTGGTCACCGGCGTGGCCGGAAGCGCCTTGCACCTGCCCGGCGCGCAGCAGCTCACCGGAAAGAGCTACCGCATCGAACTGGAGAGCGGCGAACACATCGACGGCCGCTTTCCCGACGAGACGGGTGCGCAGGCGGAATTGCCGCCCATCGACCGTTACGGCTATCACCGCCTGCTGGTGGGCGAGCGCGAAACGACGCTGGCGGTTGCGCCGCCGCGCTGCTTCGGCGTGGCCGACGCCTTGCAGGGCCGGCAGGCCGACCCGCGCGTGTGGGGACTCGGTGTGCAGTTGTATTCCTTGCGACGGCGCGGCGACGGCGGCATCGGCGATTTCACCGGCTTGTCGCAACTGGCGCGTTCTGCCGCAAGTCACGGCGCGGCCGCACTGGCGATCAGTCCGGTGCACGCCATGTTCAGCGCGGACGTGACCCGCTTCAGCCCGTACAGCCCCTCCAGCCGCCTGCTGCTCAACGTGCTGCATATCGACCCCGCCAACGTGCTCGGGCCCGATGCGCTGGCGACGGCATTGACGACACTCGGCGAGGCCGCCGCCAGTAACATGACGCGCCTGGAGCATGAGCCGCTGATCAACTGGCCGGCGTCGGCCCTGCTGCGCCTGCTGGTCTTGCGCCGCCTGTACGAACAGTTCAGCGCGGCCGGCGACCAGAGCGAATTCGCCGCCTTCCGCGCGCGCAGCGGAACCGCCTTGCAGGACCATGCGCGCTTCGAAGCCTTGCATGCATGGCATCTGGCGAAAGGCGAGAGCGGCGACTGGCGCGGCTGGGCGAACGGCTTGCGCAATCCGCGCGGCACGGAGGTGGAGACATTCGCGCACGAGCATGCGCAGGAAGTCGCCTTCCATGAATTCCTGCAATGGCAGGCCGCGCGCGGCCTCGCCGGCGCACAGAGCAGCGCGCGCGAGGCCGGCATGCCGATCGGCCTGATCACCGACCTTGCGGTCGGCGCCGACAATGGCGGCAGCCAGGCATGGAGCCGGCAGGCGGAAATCATCAACGGCCTGTCGGTGGGCGCGCCGCCGGATGTGCTCAACACGCGCGGGCAGAGCTGGGGCCTCGGCGCGTTCTCGCCGCAGGCGATGAAGGCAAGAGGATTTGGCGCCTACATCGAGATGCTGCGCGCGGCCTTCGCCTATGCGGGCGGCGTGCGCATCGACCATGTGCTCGGCCTGAGCCGCCTGTGGCTGGTGCCGCAGGGCGCTTCGCCGACGCAGGGCGCGTATCTGAAATACCCGATGTACGACCTGCTGCATTTGGTCGCGCTGGAGTCATGGCGGCACCGCGCCATCGTCATCGGCGAGGATCTCGGCACGATCCCGCCGGGCTTTCAAAAAATCCTGGCGCAGCACGGCCTGCTCGGCATCCGCGTGCTGCTGTTCCAGCAACACGACGGCCGTTTCCTCGGTCCCGGCGAATGGTCCAGCGAGGCGATCGCCACCACCACCACGCACGACCTGCCGACGGTGGCCGGATGGTGGCAGGGGCGCGATATCGACTGGGCCGGCCAGCTCGATCTGCTTGAGCCGGGCAAGTCGGAAGCGGACGCGCGGCGGCATCGCGACCACGAGCGCGTTGCGCTGTGGCAGTCGATGAAGGATGCGGGATGCGCCAACGGCAACGCGCCGGAAAGCCATGCCGATGCCGCGCCGCTCGATGCGGTGGTCGGCTTTCTTTCCGCTACCGTCGCGCCGCTTGCCATGCTGCCTATCGAGGATGCGCTCGGGCTGCATGAACAGCCGAACATCCCCGGCACCATCGATACCCATCCGAACTGGCGCCGTCGCCTGCCGGGTCCGGCGGCATCGCTGCTCGATGCGCCATCGGTCGCCCATCGCCTCGCCATCATGAATCGCGGCCGCTCTCGCGGGAATAAATCCTGATGTCCATCCCACGCGCCACCGTCCGCCTGCAATTGCACAAGGACTTCAGCTTCGGCGATGCGGCCGGCACCGTGCCGTACTACCAGGCGCTCGGCATCAGCCATGTGTACGCCTCGCCGATCCTGACCGCGCGCAGCGGCTCGACGCACGGCTATGACATTGTCGACCCCACGCACATCAATCCCGAACTCGGCGGCGAAGAAGGCCTGCGCCGCTTCGTCGGGCGCCTGCGTGCGGCCGGCATGGGACTGATCCTCGACATCGTGCCCAACCACATGGGCGTCGGCCCGGAGAACCCGTGGTGGCAGCATGTGCTGGAATGGGGCGAGGCAAGCCCCTACGCGCACTGGTTCGACATCGACTGGCACCCTGCGGATGAAACCCTGCAGGGCAAGCTTCTCGCGCCCTTCCTCGGCCAGCCCTATGGCGATGTGCTCGCCTCCGGCGACATCCGGCTGCGGTTCGACGAGACGCGCGGCAAGTTCTTCGTCAGCTATTTCGACCACCGTTTTCCGCTTGCGCCGGCCGATTATGCGCAGGTGCTGCGCGCCGCCGGCTCGCCGCAGCTCGATGCCGCCATCAAGGCGTTTGAAGAAGGCGCGGATGCGCAAGGCGGCATCACCCAGCAACATGCCGACACCGGCCACGCCCTGCTGCGCACGCTATACCGCAGCAGCGAGGGCGCGACAGCCATCCATGCGGCGCTCGCCGCCTTTTCGGTGGAGACACCACAAGGTTTCGACGCCCTGCACGGGCTGCTTGAGCGTCAGCATTACCGGCTCGCATGGTGGCGCTGCGCGGCCGACGGCATCAACTGGCGGCGCTTCTTCGAAGTCACCGACCTGGCCGGCGTGCGGGTCGAGCAGGACGACGTGTTCGAGGCCACGCACGCGCTCATCTTCCGCCTCTACACGGAGGGAATGATCGACGGCTTGCGCATCGACCATGTGGACGGCCTGGCCGATCCGGGCGCCTACTGCCGCAAGCTGCGCCACCGGCTGGAAGCGCTCACCGCGCAGCGCCCGCACGAACTGCCGCCCGCGCCCGCCTATCTCATCGTGGAAAAAATCCTCGCGCCGGACGAGCAGTTGCGCGCCGACTGGCGCATCGACGGCACCAGCGGCTACGACTTCATGGACCGCGTCGGCGCGCTGATGCATGCTGCTTCAGGCGAAGCGCCGCTGACCGCGCTATGGCGCGAGACGACCGGACAGGAACATGTGTTCGCGGACGAAGTGCGCCAGGCGCGACGCCAGCTGCTGGCGAACAATCTCGCCGGCGAATTCGAGTCGGCCGCGCGTGCGCTGCATGCGGTGGCGCGCACCGACCTGCGCACCCGCGATTTCTCGCTCGCGGCGATCCGGCGCGTGTTTGCGGAATTGCTGGTGCATTTCCCGGTGTACCGCACCTATGCCGACGCCAACGGCCGCGACGAACTCGACCAGCGCGTCATCGATCGCGCGCTGGAGCAGGCAAGGCAAACGGTGGAACGCACCGAAGTTCCCTTGCTCGATACAGTTGCCCGCTGGCTGGGCGGCGACGCGCCGCGCGATTACGGCAACACCAGGGTGCGCCGCTTGCATCAGACCGCCATCACCCGCTTCCAGCAACTGACGCCGCCGCTCGCGGCGAAGTCGGTCGAGGACACTGCCTTCTACCGCTATGGCAGGCTGCTCTCGCGCAATGAGGTAGGCGCCGATCCGGGCCGGTTTTCCATTCCGACGCAGGAATTTCATGAAGCCAACAGCGTGCGCGCGCTGTGCTTTCCGCATTCGATGCTCGCCACCGCGACCCACGATCACAAACGTGGCGAAGATGTGCGCGCCCGCCTCGCGGCATTGAGCGAAATGCCCGAGGCGTGGACCGATGCGGTGCGCGAATGGATGCAATTGAATGCGCCGCTGCGCTCGACCGGCGAGGGCGCGGCGCCGCAGCCGGCCGATGAATTGATGCTCTACCAGATGCTGGCCGGCGCCTGGCCGATCGGACTCGATGCCGGCGACACGGAAGGCATCCGGCGCTTCGCCGATCGCATCGAGCGCTGGCAGACCAAGGCATTGCGTGAAGCGAAACAGGTGAGCGACTGGGTCTTGCCGAATGAAGAATACGAAGCCGCCTGCAGAGCATTCCTGTACGCGATCCTGACCCCCGGACCGCAAAACGGATTCCTGCCGGCGTTCCTGGCGTGGGTGGACAGGCTCGTTCCCGCCGGTGTGCTCAAGAGTCTCGTGCAGTGTGTGTTGCGCATGACCTCACCCGGCGTGCCGGATCTGTACCAGGGCGCGGACCTGTGGGATTTCAGCCTGGTCGATCCCGACAACCGCAGTCCGGTCGATTACGCGCTGAGAATGCAAGCCTTGCAGACGCCGCCGCCTCTCGTGACCGATCTGGAGGGCTGGAAAAGCGGCCGCTTGAAGCAGCAGATCATCCATCACGGTTTGACGCTGCGTGCGCAACATCCCGAGTTGTTCTCGCGCGGGGAATATCTGCCCCTCGATATCAGCGGGCCGCTGGCGCCGCACGCGATCGCATTCCTGCGCCGTCACGAAGAGCATTCGGTGATCGTGATTGCCGCGCATCTTCCCTGCGCACTTCGTGCCGATGAATACACGCCCGCACTTCTTCCTTCGGGATGGGAGGACACGGCAGTGCTGCTTCCCGATGCGGCGAGCACAGCGCGAACCGATCTGTTTACCGGCAGGCGCTTGGCAATCGACGCGGGCCGTGTGTTGCTAAGCGGCGTGTTGTCGCTGCTGCCCGTCGCTGTTCTGAGCTAAGGAATCGGCCTGGCTAGCCGTTTCCTTTTCGCCGTCCGCATGCAGCGATTGCAGGAATTCTCTCTCGATGAAGGAGAAGAAGGTCGAATCACTGTATTTGGCGCGAAACCACCGATACCATCGCGCATCCTTCTGCATCACGGTTTCCGCCTGCTCCAGCGCTTCGATGCGCTTGCGTTTTTCGGCCAGTTCAAAGGCCGCCACATCGCTTGCCAACTTGTACTCGCTCACCTGCCGCAGCAGTCGCGTGTTTTCGTTTTGCAGATGCTCGATCGCGCGTGTTGCCTTGTCGACAAGTGCAAGCAGGTCATCCGGCGTGATGTCCTTGCCTTCGGCGGACTGTTCCATGTGTTCCTTTTCTTCAACGATTCCTGGGGGAATCATTAGGTGCGAAAAGTTGCAAACAGTTCCGTTATTGCATCCTTGAATTGCGCTGATTGTTGACTTGTGAGTTGAGCGTAGCGTTTTGCGTTGACACTGTCTCGGCGTAGCGACACGCGGCAGACATATTTGTAAGCAAAGATCCGATTTGCCCGCAGCGTGCGTTCCGCCAAGTAACATCGTGGCTTTTGCTCTCCTCCGCATCATGACCAAATCCGCACTCGCCGCGCTGCTTGCACTGCTTACGGCGGCAACTCTTTCCGGCTGCGGGGTGCTGGCAGCCCCCTGCCGCGTCACCAGTGCAGTCATCAAGATTGTTCCGGTCGTCGGCCACGCCGCCGCCCTGCCCACCGATGCCTGCGCAGAGGTGATCGATCCCTGATAAGCTTGGCGCCACCTCGTCTTCCCCCTGCCACAACACCGGAGGAATTGCAGATGCGCCTTCTGATTTCGGCAACGGCAGTACTCGCGACAGTCTCGCTGTCGGCCTGCTCGTCGCAGCAACTCTACGGCGCAGGCCAGGGTTGGCAGCGACTCGAGTGCAACAAGATCAACGACGCAGCGGAGCGAAGCCGCTGCATGGCAAGCACCAGCGGCTCATATGAGGACTACAAGCGCCAAAGCGACGCGGTGAAGAGCGCAAAGTAGGACTGTCGCGCATGGACCTGCGCGATCTTCAACGCGGTGACGTGGCTTTCCTGCCATTTGCGGCAAAACCGCACCGCGGCCGCTCGCGCCGGCCGTGCCGCCCCACCCCACACCATCAAGCGCCGCTCACTCCTCGCGTGCGGCTCGCAGCGCTTCACCCGTTGCGGTGAGCCGGTAGAAGGATCTGCCGGGCACCGGCTCCACCAGGCCGGCGGAGACCAGGTTGTCGATGTCGTATGGATGCGATGGGGTCTTCTCCGTCAGCATCGTGCAAAACACGTTGAAATCAGCAAGAACCTCGGGACGAGGTTTGACCATAATGTTCATGGACGCCTCCTGGGATGTCGTCAAGAATGATGTTATCCGGACGCGCGGCCAAGTGAAATCCTTTTGGCGCGGTCACTTCTCCCAGATCAAGAAATTTCCATCCGGCAGCGCCGACGAGCCTTCCGAACCTGCGGATTCGGCGCAAGTCGAACAGGGACATTCCCGCCCACGTTCGGAAACGGAGCCATTCATGCACAGGCACATCGGCTTGCCGGCGCTCATCGCCACGCTGCTCATCCTCACGGCCTGCGCGGATACCGCGAAGCTGCCGGAATCCGCCGGTTTCGGCCCCGCGCCGACCCTGCCGCCGCCGGTCACATCGGCGCTGCCCACCGTGCATATCGCCCCCGTCAAAGGCTGGAGCAATGGCGAGAAGCCGACCGCCGCACCCGGCTTCGCGGTGAGTGCGTTCGCGACCGGGCTCGATCATCCGCGCTGGCTGACCGTCCTGCCCAACGGCGACGTCCTGGTGGCGGAAACCAACAAGCCGGCGAAAAAAGGCGATGGCGGCATTCGCGGCTGGGTCATGGGCATGGTGATGAAGCGCGCCGGCGCCGGCGTGCAGAGTGCCGACCGCATCACACTGCTGCGCGATGCCGATGGCGACGGCGTTGCCGAGACGCGCAGCACTTTTCTCGCCGGACTGCATTCGCCCTTCGGCATGACGCTCATCGGCGACAGCCTGTACGTTGCCAATACCGATGCGCTGATGCGCTTCCCTTACCGCAGCGGGCAGACGCAGATCACCGCGCCCGGCGTGAAGGTCGCCGACCTGCCCGCCGGCGAAATCAACCATCACTGGACCAAGAACGTCATCGCCAGCCGCGACGGCAAGCGGCTGTATGTGACCGTCGGCTCCAACAGCAATGCGGGCGAGAACGGCATCGACAAGGAAGAAGGGCGCGCGGCCATCCACGAGATCGATCCTGCGACCGGCCGCTCGCGCCTGTTCGCCACCGGCCTGCGCAATCCGGTCGGCCTCGCCTGGCAACCGCAAAGCGGCGCATTGTGGGCCGCCGTCAACGAACGCGACGAGCTCGGCAGCGACCTCGTGCCCGATTACATGACCTCGGTCAAGGAGGGCGCTTTCTACGGCTGGCCGTACAGCTATTACGGCCAGCACGTCGATGCACGGGTGAAGCCGCCCCGCCCCGACCTGGTCGCCAAGGCGATCGTCCCCGATTACGCCCTCGGCGCGCACACCGCCTCGCTGGGCTTGACCTTCTATGAAGGCAGCGCACTGCCGAAACACTATGCCGGCGGCGCCTTCATCGGCCAGCACGGCTCCTGGAATCGCAAACCGCGCAGCGGCTACAAAGTGATCTTCGTGCCCTTCGCCGACGGCAAGCCGGCCGGCATGCCGGAAGAGATCCTCACCGGTTTTGTCGATGCGCAGGGCGATGCGCTCGGGCGGCCGGTCGGCGTGGCGGTCGACCGCAAGGGCGCGCTGCTGGTCGCGGACGACGTGGGCAATGTCGTGTGGCGCGTGACGGCGGCGCGCCGATGAAAACGCTGCTGCGCCTGTCGGCCCTCATTCACTTCCTGATCACCGCGCTCTTCGTTCTCGCAGCGCTGACGCTCCTCGCCATGGCCGTCAACACCGGGTTCAACGCGGCGCTGACCGACGGTCTGAACAGCACCGGCGCGCAGGGCGTGATCGAAGCCATCGGCCTCACCACGGTCGCGGTCGTGGCGCTGCAGATTGCGCAGACCATCGGCGAAGAAGAAGTGATCCGCGAAGTGCACATCAGCGGCCCTACCCGCGCGCGCCGCTTCCTGTCGCGCTTCATGGTCGTGATCGTCGTCGCTGTCGCCATCGAGGGCCTGGTGGCCACTTTCAAGGCGATACGCGAAGACCTCGCATTGCTGCCGAACGCCGCCGCGATACTGATGGCGGTCGGTGTCTTGCTGGCCGGCTGGGGCCTGTTCATCCGCTTCAACCGTTACGCGGAAGAGCTGGAGCCGGAAGCGATGCGGCAGGCAAAACAGGAGGACAGCAAGCTGGAGTGAGCGGGGAGATTTGATGTGGCGCACGTTCTGCGCGGGCGTGCCCTTGCATGCACGAAACGCTTCCTATAATGGTTTTCAGGATTGCGCACTGAATCCTGTCCCCGCGTTGATGTCATTGGCGTGCATGCAGAACAAAAAAAGGCAGCGCTACCATGTCGAAAAAACCGTTCCCGCTCGCGAAGGTGTACACGCTGATCGAACCCGGTCCGGTCGTCCTGCTGACGACCGCGAATGCCGAACAGATGAACGTGATGACCTTGTCCTGGAAAACCATGCTCGAGTTCGAGCCGCCCCTGATCGGCTGCGTCATCAGCAATCGCAACACCTCCTACGACATGCTGATGTCCTCGCGCCAATGCGTCATCAACGTCCCGACCGTCGACATCGCAAAGCAGGTCGTCGGCATCGGCAACACGAGCGGTGCGAAGATCGACAAGTTCAGGAAATTCGGCCTCACGCCCAGCCCCGCCGAATGCGTGAACGCACCCCTGATCGACGAGTGCTTCGCGAGCCTGGAGTGTCGCCTTGCCGACAAAAGCATGGTGCCGAAATACGGCTTCTTCGTTCTTGAAGTCATGAAGGCGTGGGTGGATCGCACATTGAAGGACCCGCGCACCCTGCACCACCGGGGCTACGGCAGTTTCATGGTTGCGGGGGAAACCATCAAGTTGCGCTCGAAGATGATGTAAATTGCGCTCTGCAAGCTTAATTTCAGAGACAGGAGCATTTCGAGCCCATGTACAAGATCTATGGAGACGTCAACTCGGGGAACTGTTACAAGGTCAAATTACTGGCCGAGCAATTATCGCTTCCTTATGAATGGATAGACGTAGACACCCTTAAGAAGGAAACGCAGTCTTCCGCCTATCTGGAGAAGAATCCCAACGGGAAGATTCCCTTGCTGGAGACAGAGGACGGCCGGTTCTTGCCGGAATCAAACGCCATTCTTCACTTCCTGGCAGAAGGTTCGGCCTTTTTGCCGACAGACCGGTTTGAACACGCTCAGGTACTGCAGTGGCTGTTCTTCGAACAATACAGCCACGAGCCGTACATTGCCACGGCACGTTACATCATCCGCTACCTGGGAAGGCCGGCTGAAATGGAGCCGGTGCTTCAATCGAAAATGGCCCCGGGGTACAAGGCGCTTCGCGTGATGGAGTCGCATTTGCGTGACCATCCGTATTTTGTCGGCGGTCGGTATTCGATTGCTGACATCGGATTGTTCGCTTACACGCATGTGGCGCACGAAGGAGATTTCGTGCTATCCGAATTCCCGGCCATTGTGGAGTGGATCAAGCGCGTGCGTGCTCAGCCCGGCTTCGTGGAAATCGGATAGCGGACATGATGGCAGCCTATGTGCTTCGCCCTCGGCTTCCTGTTACCGCGGCATATCACGGATCACGTGGGCGGCTGATTTCGCTGGGACTCGCGATGTATCGCGTCTTCCAGTGCTTCCCATGGCACAAGCAGAGCGTGGGCCTTGGCCCCGAACGCACTTACGCCACCGCCACCACCTCCACATTGCCATCCTTGCGTATGACATTCACGCCCACATTGTTCGGATAGCGCTGCAGCAGCAGATCGACCGTTGCGCCGTTGATCGACAGGTCGTGGATTTCGACTGTCTCCAGGAAGGGCGGCAGTTGCGGGTGGCGGAAACGGATTTCCGGCTTGTGCGGGTCGAAGGACAGTCCGAGGCAGGCTTGCAGCAGCGAGAACACGCTGGCCGCCGCCCAGGCTTGCGGCGAGCAGGCCACCGGATAGAGGGTTGGCCCTTCGTCCGGACGCTTTTCAAAACCGCAGAACAGTTCCGGCATGCGGTTCTGGTCCATGTACAAGCTTGCCGAGCGCAGGCCGGTGAAGACTGCCATCGCCTTCGCGGTGAAGCCGTAGCGCGCCATGCCTTCGGCGATGAGCGCGTTGTCATGCGGCCAGACCGAGCCGTTGTGATAGGCCATCGGGTTGTAGCGCACTTCCTTTGTCGGAATCGTGCGGATGCCCCAGCCGCAGAAGAATTCCTCGCTCAGCAACTGATCCGCGATGCGCGCCGCATATTCCGGCGTGGCGATGCCGCTCCACAAGGTGTGGCCGGCGTTGGAGGAGGCCACTTCGCATTGCCGCTTCTCGCCGTCGAGCGCAAGCGCGTAGGTGCCGATGCGTTCGCACCAGAAGGCCTCATTGAAATTCTTCTTCAGCAGCATGGCGGCATCGTGCAGTTTCTTCGCCAGCGCCTGATCGCCGAGCAGGTTCGCCAGCTCGGCCGCGCGCAGCTTCGCTTCATAGACATAGCCCTGCACTTCGCACAAGGCGATCGGTGCATCGGCCAGGCGGCCGTCGGCATGGAATACCGAGTCCTGCGAATCCTTCCAGCCCTGTTGCGCGAGTCCGGTTTCGCTGTAGCGCGCGTACTCGACGAAGCCGTCGCCGTCGCGGTCGCCGTAATGGTCGATCCAGTGCAGCGCGCGCAGGATGTTGTCCCAGATGGTGCGGATGAAGTCGAGGTCGCCGGTGCGTTCGTAGTACGCGCCGGCGAGTCCGACGAACAGCGGCGTCGCATCGACCGTGCCGTAGTAGCGCCCGAACGGGATTTCGTTCAGAGCGGCCAGTTCGCCGTTGCGCGCTTCGTGCAGGATCTTGCCGGGTTCGGCGTCGCGTTCGTGATCGAGTTCGGTCGCCTGCGTGGCCGCGAGAAAGGTCAGCACACCTTTCGCCAGGCAGGGATCGATCCACAGGTATTCGCGCGCGGTGAGAATGCCGTCGCGGCCGAAGGTGGTGGAATACCAGGGCAGGCCGGCATAGGGGTAATTGCCTTCCTTGCGGCTCGTGGTCAGCATCACCAGATCGGCGGTCGAACGATCGAGCCAGTTGTTGAACAGCGGATCGGAGGTGACGATCTTGCAGCGGCTCTGCAGCGAGCAGCTGACCGTGTGGTTGACCTGGGTGAACGCGGTGAAGTAATCGGTCGGCGGCGGGCGCTTCTGATCATTGTGCTCGCAGGTGATGGTGACATACAGATGCACCTCGGCCTTGGGTTCCAGCGCGATGTCAAAATCGGCCTGTCTGGCGTTCAGCTTTTTCGGCGTCGGGTCGCAGTGGATGCGCGTCCTGCGTACTTGCTTGTCGAGGCCGCGATAGCCGAGCAGCAGTTCGCGGTCGGTGGTTTGCGGCGGCAGGTATTCGCCGCGCTTTTCGCGCTTGAAGCCGCGCACCTCGAAGATGTCCTTGTAGTCGGCGCCGAACTCCATGGTCACCGTCGCTTCGATCGGCGTGAGGCCGAAGTTGACGATGCGGATATGCTCGTAGCAGGTGCCGTCGAGCAGCAGCTTGCCACGAAAGATATGCAGCTCGCCTTTCGGAATATGTTTCTTCCCGGCGGGATAAAGGTCGGGGTTCATCAGCTCGACGATGAACAGGCCGTTGTCGTCGCGCACCGTCGAGTTCAGATGCATCGGCCGCACGCCTTCGATCAGCAACTCCTGCTGCGAGAGAAAGCAGGTGTCGCCGTCGTAGATGCCTTCTTCGCCCAGGCCCATCGGCTGCACATCGCCGAAGCGGTCGAACATGGCGAAGGTGTCGTTGTGCTTGAGGACGCGCCGGCGTTCATCGGCCGGCGAAGAGGTGGCGAGGATATACCATTGCTCGCCGAGTTGAATCTTTTCAACCATTACGTTTCCCGTTCGCTTGCGTGTTTCGTTGGTCTTGTTCCGCTAGCCCAGCATCCGCCGGTAGACGCGCAGATAATTCTCCGCCATGTGCGTGGCGGTAAAGCGCCGGTCGAAGGCTTCGCGGCAGCCTTTCCTGTCGATCGCATCAATGTTTTTCGCCGCGCGCACTGCCTCGTCCTGGTTCGTCACGACGAAGCCGGTGACGCCGTCTTCCATGATCTCGGGCACCGAACCATTGCGATAAGCGATCACTGGTGTGCCACAGGAAAAGGCTTCGATCATGACCAGACCGAATGGTTCGGGCCAGTCGATCGGAAACAGCAGCGCGCGCGCATGCTCCAGCAACTCGCGCTTTTCGCGCTGATTGACCTCACCGACGAATTGCACCAGCGGATCTCGCATCAGCGGTTTGATGCACTCGTTGAAGTAGGCCTCGTCGGCCTTGTCGATCTTGGCGCCGATGTATAACGGCACACCGCATTGCTTGGCGATGTCGATGGCGCGATCGACCCGTTTTTCCTGGGAAATGCGGCCGATGAAGACGAAGTAGTCGCCCGGGCTTTCCTGGAATGAATGCAGGTCCGAGGGCAAGCCGTGATACACGGTTTCGTACCAGTTGGCCTCGGGCAAGGGCGTGCGCTGGTGATTCGAAATGGACACCAGCGGCACATCATGGAAGTGCCGGTACAGCGGCTGCAGTTCCGGCAGATCCTGTCTTCCGTGCAAGGTCGTGACATACGGCCTGCCCAGGCTCTTGGCCAGTGGAAAATGCAGGTAGTCGGTGTGAAAGTGAATCACGTCGAAACTGTCGGCCAGCTCGGAAACCAGATCCATCTGGATGATATGGTAGGCCAGCCAGGTCGGGCGCAACACATCGGGACGCAGGCTTTCTGCAATGGGAGAAACGAGGCGCGCCGCGGTCACGGAATCGCCGGACGCAAACAAGGTGACTTCATGTCCTTGCTTGACCAGCTCCTCCGTGAGGTAGGAAATGACGCGTTCCGTGCCGCCATAGGCTTTCGGCGGCACACTCTCAAAGATTGGGGATACTTGGGCTATCTTCATGCGCCAGTCGAACTCCGTGCAAGGAGTCCAGGTAGTTGAAGGGATGTGAAACAGGACGTCAGATAAATCTGACAACGTTCCAGCCGATTTGTGCCCGGTTTTTTGTGCGGTTGCGGGAATGGATGACGCGGAGCGAAATGCGGCAAGGCATCACGCGCGCGTTCAGGCGAAAGCGGACTCGGTGAATCGGATGGGAACAGGCCTTGTGCGGCCTTAAGCGAGACTAGGCAAGTCTAAGCGGTCTTATGCCGCCGATTGCGCGTCGTCATTGCCGGCGGCATCGATGCCGAGCGCTGCCGTCAGCGCGCCATTGATCAGGCCGGCAACCGACAGGATGCGCGCGCGCTGGGTGCGCAGGCTTTGCGCGAGCTCTTCGGCCGACATCGACAAGGCTTCCTGGCGGTCGCGGGTGGAAAACAGGTAGAGGCTGCGCATGGGACTGACCCACGCCAGCTTGACTTTCATCGCCACATTGTTCAGCCGCCTGAATTCAACCCAGGTGCCGCGCTGCAGTGCTGCGACCTGTTCGTCGAATTCGTCGGGCTGCGGTTCCGGCTTCTGCCGCGCCTGGCGCATGAGACGGCGTTCCGCTGCGCGCTTGGCGACTTGCAGCGCGATCTGCATCTGCCGCTCCGGCGACAGTTCGAGCGGCGCGCGCACGATGGACGCATGGCAGCGTGCGAGTTCCGCGAAGAAACGCGTGCGCTCGGCCTCATCCCACTTGATCAGGTCCAGCCATTTGTTCAGCATCGCCAGCATCGGCGGCAGCTTGGCCAGCAATTCCTTGCGCTCGGCCATGGTGATCTTGGGCTTGACGCTCCAGCACAGGTCGTCCATGGTCTTGATCGCGCTGTCGACGGCCTCCGGCTTTTCTTCCTTCACCGTGTAGGCCAGCGTCAGCACCGGCACCCACTTGTCTTCCAGGAAGGTTTCCACGAAGGCGACGACTTCGCCTGTACCGATGCGCAGCGCCACTTCATGCCTGGCGGCCTTGGCGGCCTGCTGCAGTTTTTCCTGCTGCAAGGCATGGGAAATCTTGTTTGACAGCGTTTGCGCGGTGGCGGTTTCTTCGCGATTGATGAAGGCCTCGAGGCTGCCGGCCACATCGGCGAAAACGGAAATCCGATGGTCGGCTTCCTGCAGGATGCGCTGCACACTGCGCTGGACAAGCAGGTAGAGCGGATCGCTGCTCCCCTTCGTCGCATCCCAGCCGACACTGATCCGTGCCAGCAGCTCGATGCTGCGCCGCGCCGGGAACGATTCCTTGAAGAAGAAATCCTTGTTGATCAAGGCCGCTTTCAAGGCGGGCACTTGCAACATGGCGATCAATTCCTTCATCTCGGCGGGAATATTCTTGTTCTCGAACAGGACGTCGAACACCTTGGCGACCAGCTCGAAGGTATGTTCATCGGTCGGGCTGAGCATGCCATGCGGCATGCGGCGCTTCATTTCATCCAGTGTCGCGAGATTCGGCGGTTCGGCGCCGGCGACGGGAAAGCGCGTTTCTGATTCCGCCTGTTGCAGGCTGCTCAGGTAATCGAGTAATTCATTGCGTGCGGCCGCCGCATGCACTGCCTCTTCCTGGAACAGCACCGGAAAGGCGTCGTCCAGCGGGCGGCTGCTGCTTTTTTTGACAACAGGTTCTTCGGGCGGGAACAGGCGGCGCAGTTGCTGCGTCAGCGCATCTTCTTCGACCGGCTCTGCCTGCGTCGGCGCCTTGATTGGCTCGGCAGCTTCAGGCTGGGACGATTGCGCCAGGGTCGGGACGATACCGCGCTTGATCAGGGCCGCGTTGATCGCGTGCAGGATCGGCGCCATGTCGAAGGACAGCTTGGGCTGCAACAACGGGAAGACCAGGTGATGAACGCTGCGGTCGGGCTGGAATTCGCACCAGGCATCGTGGATCACTGACAGGAAAACATGCGGTCGGAACGGATTGTGCGCATTGTTCAGCTGTTCGCGGCCGAGCAGGCGTGCCAGCCGGGTATTCAACGCAGCCAGCCGCTCGCTGTGTTCGCTCTCGATGGAACGGCCGGCCTTGATCAGGCACAGCTTCTTGTCGATTTCCATGTCCGGCGGCAAGGTGCTGGGCGCGACAGCCGGTGCACGGTGTGCCTCGGTCGTGTTCTCCAAGGCTTGCACTTCCTGCTGCAGTGCCGCCGCCAGGCGCGAGGACATCACGAAGAAAAACGGATAGCGGTTCTGCTTCAGCAGGTTGGCGGCATCCAGATGCAGCTTGGCCTCGGTCCGGTCGACGCACGCCTGCGATACACGCAGCAAGGCATCCGACAGGCGTTCCGTAAATCCTTCAATCTGCGCATTGGCGACAGTGGAAGCGATTTCGACAAGCTCCTGCAGGATCTCGGCGCGCATTTCTGCGGGAACCGGATTGGCGTGGGCGTCTTCAGACGGGGGGGATGCCATTTCCTTGCTGCTTAAATGTAGGTTAACGAGCGGACCGCAATATTGAAGGATTTTTTCGGTCTGTGCAGACGGTCATTCGAATTCTGCCATCCGGAAAAAAACAGTTCTAATAATGCGGGACAGTCGTCTTATTTTCCCACAATATTGCCGTACGGCAAGATTTAATTTGTAATGAATCGTTACGTCAATAGCGAAATTGCAAGAATTCGCTCATTGACGCGGCTGCAGTCCCCAGTCATTGGCGAAATGCTGCACATTGCCAGCCCCGCGTTCGGTCACCAGCAGGCTGCCCGAACCGAATGCCGGGGCGGTCAACAAGCTTACCGACGTGGGCTGGGAAAAGCCGGCGCGGTGCAACTCATTGCCCTGCTCGTTGATATGCACGATGCGTCCCCCCAGGAACTCTGCCAGCACCGCCCCGCCATTCACCAGCGCGAAATCGTCCAGAAAGGCCAGTGAACTGTACAGCGAGGCCTGATTGCTGAGCCCGCCCGCCCCGAGGTCGTAGCGCAGCAATTGCGACACGCCCACGTAGCTGAACGGGTTGACCGTGACATACAGCTTGCCGCCGGCATAGCGCAGCCCGTTCGGCTTGCAGGCAATGAAGCGGTGAAAGGTGGTCTGGCTTGCGATCGTATAGGCGCTGGCAAGAGTGATCTTCTGTATCGTCCCGGGCAAGAGCGGCCAGCCGCTGTCGGCGGCATAGAGATTGCCGCTGGCATCGGCCGCCAGCCCGTTCGGCAGCGCCATGCCGTGCAGTTCGCCGACTTCCGTCAACTGCGGCGCCGGCTGGAATATGTCGAGGCCGAACAAATGCTTCTTCGCCAGCGGATTCAGCGAGTCCTCGGTGCAGGCGGTATAGACCATGCCGGCGCTTTCGGTAATGCCGAGGAAATAGCAGGAGCGGGCGGATCCGTCCCGGAAGCGGACCGGCAAGGGGGTCTTGCTCCAGCCGCTGCTGCCCAGCGTGATTTCGTAAAACGCCCCCTGCGAGGAGGCGAACAGACGCTGGTTGCTGGTTTGCAGCGTATTTTCGGCATTGCTGACATTGGTCGCGACCAGTTCGGCGTGCGCCAGAACGGACGCAAACAGCAGCGAGGCGAAGCCGAGGAATCTGGATGTTTTCATGTTGTCTCCCGTGTGGATAGGATTTTCCTTGTGCCGTTATTGCATTTTTATTAACAGCGGAAATCGATCTTATTGGGGGACAAGGCGCTTGGAAATGCCGATGAAGAAAGCTTCTAATTGATTCCTGCCCGCAAGGGAAAAAAACAGCGCGTGCAGGTCGCCCTGCCGCGCTGTTCCTGTCTTGCCGCTTCAGCGGAAGATGGTTGTTTGGCTTACGCCGCCAGCCGCTTCTCCAGCTGCTCCTTGGCGGCTGCCAATTCCTTCGGCAAGTGATACTTCAGCTTGTCGAACAGTTCGGCATGCAGCTTCAGTTCCGCTTCCCATGCCGCCTTGTCGATCGAAGTGATCGTGTTGAACTGCTCCTGCGAGAACGCGAGGCCGTCCCACTTCAGGTCTTCGTAACGCGGCGAGATGCCGAAGATGTTCTCGACACCGCCTGCCGTGCCTGCCAGGCGGTCCAGCATCCACTTCAGCACGCGCATGTTGTCGCCGAAGCCCGGCCATACGAACTTGCCGTTTTCATCGGTGCGGAACCAGTTCACGCAGTAGATCTTCGGCAGCTCGGCGGGCGATGCGGCGATCTTCTTGCCCATGTCGAGCCAGTGCTGGAAGTAGTCGCTCATGTTGTAGCCGGTGAACGGCAGCATCGCGAACGGATCGCGTCGCACCACGCCCATCTGGCCGGCTGCGGCAGCAGTGGTTTCGGAGCCCATGGTCGCGGCCATGTACACGCCTTCCACCCAGTTGCGGGCTTCGGTCACCAGCGGCACGGTCGTCGAGCGGCGACCGCCGAAGATGAAGGCCGAGATCGGCACGCCGGCCGGATCGTCCCAGGCCGGGTCGATCACCGGGTTCTGGGTCGCTGCGACGGTGAAGCGCGCGTTCGGGTGCGCTGCCTTGCGGCCGGTTTCCTTGCCGATTTCCGGTGTCCAGTCCTTGCCCTGCCAGTCGATCGCGTGCGCCGGCGGCTCCTTCGTCATGCCTTCCCACCATACGTCGCCGTCATCGGTCAGTGCGACATTGGTGAAAATGGTGTTCGCGGTCAGCGAGGCCATGCAGTTGGAGTTGGTTGCCGTGTTGGTACCAGGCGCGACGCCGAAGTAACCCGCTTCCGGATTGATCGCGTACAGGCGGCCATCCTCGCCCGGCTTGATCCAGGCGATGTCGTCGCCGATGGTGGTGACCTTCCAGCCATTGAAGGCAGCCGGCGGGATCATCATCGAGAAGTTGGTCTTGCCGCAGGCCGACGGGAAAGCGGCAGCCACGTAATGCTTCTTGCCCTCGGGCGATTCGACGCCGAGGATCAGCATGTGTTCGGCCAGCCAGCCCTGCTCGCGGCCCATGTTGGAGGCGATGCGCAGCGCGAAGCACTTCTTGCCCAGCAGCGCGTTGCCGCCGTAGCCGGAGCCGAAGGACCAGATTTCGCGGGTTTCCGGATAGTGCACGATGTACTTGGTCGGATTGCACGGCCAGGCGACATCCTGCTCGCCCGCCTGCAGCGGCTTGCCGACCGAGTGCACGCAAGGCACGAACTCGCCATGGGCGCCCAGCACGTCGAACACGGCCTTGCCCATGCGCGTCATGATGCGCATGTTGGCGGCGACGTAGGGAGAATCGGACAGTTCGACGCCGATGTGCGCGATCGGCGAGCCGAGCGGACCCATCGAGAACGGCACCACATACATGGTGCGGCCGCGCATGCAGCCGTCGAACAGCGCGTTCAGGGTGACGCGCATTTCGGCAGGGGCGACCCAGTTGTTGGTCGGGCCGGCGTCTTCCTGCTTGGCCGAGCAGATAAAGGTGCGGTCTTCGACGCGCGCCACGTCCGACGGATCGGAGCAGGCCAGGTAGCTGTTCGGGCGCTTGGCCTCGTTCAGCCGCTTCATGGTGCCGGCGGCGACCATTTCCGCGCACAGGCGATCGTATTCTTCCTGCGAGCCGTCACACCAGTGAATGCGGTCCGGCTTGGTCAGGGCGGCAATTTCGGCCACCCAGCTGATCAGCTTGCGCTGTTTGACGTAAGTTGGCGCGTTCAAAGCTGCGATACCTCCCATAACGGGCTGATTCATAAACTACCTCCATTGCCAATTAAGAATTCTGTCTTGTCCTTGTACGGCAGGATCGTCGTCAGCTTTTGGCTCGGCTAGTTGTCTCACGCTAGCGGTACGGCGGTCTTGTCGAAGGCGGTCGGGTAGTGACCGCATAACCCGAAAAATGGAATAATGCCCGGGCCGGTAGGCCTGCAAATTTCACCAAAATTTTCAGAAAATAAGCCGCCGATTGTACACGGCGTGCGTACGTAACTCAATGATTCTCAAGAAATTGTAGTAATAATTGTTGACTAATGTAGTAGGCCATTTTGATGCTCCCGGTTAACGTCGTTTTTTTACGAAATCCTTCTATTGATTGAAAAATTCGTATGAAAGTTGCGATTCTTGACGACTATCAGGACTGTGTACGGAATCTGGACTGTTTTTCCTTGCTCGCAGGCCATGAAGTCCGGGTTTTCACTAATAGTGCCCGTGGCATCGGGCAACTCGCGGTTCGGCTGGCGGAGTTCGATGTGCTGGTCCTGATCCGCGAGCGCACCCGCCTGTCGGCGGCCCTGCTCAACAAGCTGCCGAAGTTGAAACTGATTTCCCAGACCGGCAAGGTCAGCGGTCATGTCGATGTGCGGGCGGCCACCGAGCGCGGCATCACCATCGTGGAAGGCGTGGGCGATCCGACCGCGCCGGCCGAACTCACCTGGGCGCTGATCATGGCGGCCTCGCGCAAGATTCCGCAGTACGCCGCCAATCTGCGCGACGGCCTGTGGCAGACCGCGTCGATTAATCCCGAGCTGAATACGCTGGGGCGCGTGCTCAACGGCCGCACCCTTGGCATCTGGGGCTACGGCCGCATCGGCCGGCTGGTGGCCGGCTACGCCAGGGCATTCGGCATGCAGGTGATGGTCTGGGGGAGCGAAGCCAGCCGGACAGCGGCAAGCAGTCACGGTCATGCGGCCGCGCCGAGCCGCGAACGCTTTTTCGAGGAAGCCGATGTCCTGACCCTGCATCTGCGCCTCTCCGACGCCACCCGCAACCTCGTCACCGAGGCGGACCTGGCGCGCATGAAGCCGGATGCCCTGTTCGTCAATACCAGCCGCGCCGAACTGGTGGCGGCAGGCGCGCTGGAGGCGGCACTGCAGCGCGGCCGACCCGGCTTTGCCGCGCTCGACGTGTTCGAAAGCGAACCCCTGCCCGCCGATGCGCCGCTGCTGCGCATTCCCACTGTGCTGGCGACCCCGCACCTGGGCTACGTGGAGAAGGACAGTTACGAGTTGTACTTCCGCGCGGCGTTCCAGAACGTGGTCGACTTCGCCAACGGCACGCCGAAGAACGTGCTCAACCCGCGGGCGCCGCGCTGATTCCCGTCGAAGCCGGAAGCCGGCTTCAGCACGGTCGTTCGTCTTTCGCTACACTGGATGGTTCTATTTCGGAGCCTCCATGCAACCCAGATTGTGGTCACTTACTCTCGGCAACTTCGCCATCGGCACCGGCGTAATGATCGTGCCGGGCATGCTCAATGAATTGAGCGCGGACCTTGCCATCGCGCCGGCCCGGGTCGGCATGCTGATTTCCGCGTTCGCCATGACGATCTGCATCACCGGACCGTTTCTCGCGAGCTGGACCAGCGCGATCGACCGCCGCAAGCTGCTGGTCGCCTCGCTGTTGCTGTATGCGGTGATGCACCTGGTCGCCGCCTTCGCGCCGGGATACGGCACGCTGCTCGTCGCGCGCATGGTCACCGCCATCGGCGCCGCGATTTTCACCGCGCAGGCGGCCGCGACCGCCGGACTGATGGTGCCGCCGGAGACGCGCGGCAAGGCGATCGGGCTGGTGTTCCTCGGCTGGTCGATTGCCGCCGTCGTCGGCACGCCGATGGGCGCCTACCTTGGCGCACATATCGGCTGGCGTCCGACCATGGCACTGGTCGGACTGCTCGCCGCACTGTTCGCAGCAGGCGTCTGGAAGCAGATCCCGTCCGGACTGTTCATCGCGCCGATGGATCGCGCGGCATGGAAAGCGCTGTTCGCGAATACGCCTCTGCTGCTGGCGATTTCCGTCACGGCCATCCAGGCGCTCGGCATGTTCACCGTGTTTTCCTACATGGCCCTGCTGCTGAAGGATTTCATCGGCGCCACGCCCACCGTCATCAGTTTGCTGTTTCTCTGTTTCGGTATCACCGGCGTGACCGGCAATGTGATCGGCGCACGCGTCATGGACCGTGTGGGGCCGGTGCGCGTCGGCGTCGCCGCGATGGGCTGCATGCTCACCGCCATCGTCCTGTGGCCGCTCACGCGCGGTTCACTGCCGATCACCGTGGTGGTCATTTTGATTTGGGGCCTGGGCTGTTTTGCCGTCAACGGCGCGCAGCAGGCGCGGCTGGTATCGATGGCGCCGCAGCTTGCATCGGCATCGGTATCGATGAATTCGTCCGCGATCTACCTGGGGCAGGCGACCGGCGCTTTCATCGGCGGCCTGATCGTATCGACCCAGGGGACGGCCAACCTGTCCTTCTTCGGCGCGCTGCCGATGGCGGCAGGCATTGCGGTTTCGCTGTTCGCGGCCAATCTCTCGAAACGGAAGCATCTCGCGGAAGTCGCATGCAAGTGTTGAGCGTCAACCTCGGGACGATAGGCGAACTGTTCGTTGCGCAGTCGGATCGCGCGCGCCGCATCGTCAGCGGCATCCACAAAAAAGCGGTGCAAGGACCGCAGCAGCTGAGGAAACTCGGATTTGTCGGCGACGAGCAGGCCGACCTCAGCGTGCACGGCGGATTGAACAAGGCGGTGTATGCCTATCCATCGGAACATTATGCATTCTGGAAAGCGCAACGCCTTGCCGCATTGAAGCGCGAAGAGCCGCTGCCGCCAGGCTCCATGGGCGAGAACCTGACGCTGCAGGGATTGCTGGAATCGGAGGTATGGATAGGCGATCAACTGAGCATCGGCACGGCGCTGCTGGCGGTAACCGAACCGCGCCAGCCCTGCTACAAGTTCAATGCACGGATGGGTTTTTCGCACGCGGCGAAGATGATGGTGCAAGCCGGGATTACCGGCTTTTACTTGCGCGTGATCGAACCCGGCGAATTGCAGGCCGGCGATGCGGTGACGCTGATCGCCGGCCCGCGCGAGACCTCGATCGCGCGGATCAACGAGCGACGCCGGACGGGGCGTCAGCGGGATCTGTTTTAAAGCGCATGCTCACCAGCGCGCTGCCGCCGGTCCACATGCGCGTCCAGCCCGGAGGCCAGGGCAGCGACGGTCCGGCATAGGCGGGTACGCCGCGCCGTACCGGAATGACCGGCAGATGATCCGGCACCGGGCCGTCGCGCACATCCCAGCCCAGCGTGTAGGCATAGTTCGGCAGCAAGGCCTCGCAAATCTCATCGAACCACTTCGTGTGGTCTTCATCGCGGCTCAGGGCCTGCGCCAATCCCTGCGGATCGAACTGCGCGAGCGAACGCACCAGTTCCTTCGCCGTGGCGCCGGGCTGATCGCCCCAGCCGAGGATAGGGTTGAAGTTGTAATCCGCGCCGGAGCCATACCAGCCTTCACGCCAGGGGCGATCCATCCAGTTGCGCCGGCCGGTGAACAGATGCCAGCGCCAGTGCAAGCCCGAAGGCTTCGGCCAGCTGTAGAGGTACAAGCGCTGATAGCCGGCGCGATGCAGTTCGCGCACCATCGCCATCAGGCGCGCATGCGGCATGCGGTCGGGCGGGTCGCGCCGGAAGTGGATCGGTTCGCCGTCCGCATGCTGCAGATCGTCATGCGACAAATTCAGATCGAGGCTGCGCACTTCATCGCCGAAGCGCGCAGACACCCAGCCGGTCAGCAGATTGACCGAGGTGATGACGCCATAGCCGCGAAAGCGATGGAAGATGACAGTGCCGGGTGCAACGGGTTTCATGAGCAAATAAGGAAGCGATAAAACAAAACGATGCTGCTGATTTCAAAACGATATTCGACGCTGCCGCATGCTTCTGCCGGACGCGAATTCAGCACACTGTAAACGATTCGTGCCGACAAAGCATCCCCAAATCACGTCGCGTCGCGCCATGTTTTTTTCGTCGAATTTCCACTATGACATTGACATTTCAAACAGGAAAACACACCGTCACGCCCAAGCCTTTTCCATCGAGACCGTCGCCGATGCTGACCCGTCCGCTGTGTCTTCTGGCAATCCTGTCAACGATCGACAGACCCAGTCCGCTGCCGGTCACACCGCTGCCCGCCACCCGGAAAAAGCGGTCGGTCAGACGCGCACGCTCTGACTCTGCCACACCCGGTCCGTCATCCTGCACGCGCAACATCAACAGACCCGCTTCGCGCCAGACCTTCAGGACCGCATGTCCGCCGTCGCGACCATACTTGATCGCGTTGTCGAGCAGGTTATCGACCAGCACCGACAGCGCAACCGGATCGCCCCGCATGCTGCAGGCATCCTGCGCGTCAACCTCCAGTTCGATGCCCTTGCCTTCGGCCGCATCCGCATAACGCGCAGCGCTGTCCGCCGCGAGCCGGCCGAGATCGACCGCTTGCAGTTGCGCCGCGTCGACATGGTCAAGCCGCGCCAGCAGCAGCAACTGTTGCGCGAGATACGTGGTGCGGTGGACACCCGCGATGACTTGCTGGATCGCGTGCCGCCGTTGATCTTCGTCCCCGGCGGCCAGTGCGACTTCGGCTTGCACCTTGATCGCTGCCAGCGGCGTTCTCAATTCATGGGCAGCATCGGCGGTGAATGAGCGCTCCCTGTCGATGGATTCCGACAACCTTTCGAGCAATTTGTTCAATGAATCGACCAGCGGCTGCACTTCGGCCGGCACGCTGGCGAGATCGAGCGGCTGCAGATTGTCGGCGCTGCGTGAACCAATTGCGCGCGAAATGGTCGTCAGCGGGGTCAGGCCGCGGCCGGTGCTGATCCAGATGAGAAGCGCCAGCACCGGCAGCGCGATCAGCAGCAGTTGCGCCATGCGCAGGCCGAGCTTGTTGACGAGATGGCTGCGCGTGTCGTCCTTCTCGAACACACGCACCTGATAGCCGTGCCGGTCATCGCGCAGCGAAAACGTGTGCCACAGTTCGCCGTCCAGCATCACCGTGTGGTGGCCCTTGTCCGGATTGAATGCGGCGTCCGGCGCGCCCGGCACGTGCAAGAGCAGCGTCCCATCGCTGTCCCATACCTGGAAATCGACGGGGCCCCGCTCGTCATCGTCGGAATGATCGTCGTTGCGGTGTTCCTTGCGGCTGTTATGGTGCGCGTCGTTGTTGCCATCGGCCAGAGCGCGCAGGCGCTTGAGATCGAGCAGCAACAGTGTGCGCGCGCTCTGCTCCATGCGCGTATCGGCCAACTCGTCGACCTCGTCGCTCAGCGTCACATAGCCATAGCCCATCATCCCGCCCCACACCAAGAGCAGACTGCCGAGCAGGAGCACCAGCAGGCGGCGACGCATCGAAACCGACTTCATGGTGCTTCCTTGCGAATCAGGTAGCCGACGCCGCGGATGGTCTTGATCAGGTCGTTGCCGAGCTTCTTGCGCAGGTTGTGAATGTGGACCTCCACCGCGTTGCTTTCCACTTCCTCGTTCCAGCCGTACAGGCTCTCTTCCAGCCGTGCGCGCGACAACGCAGTGCCGCGATGCTCCAGCAGGTCGGTGAGGATTGCGCATTCGCGCGCGGACAGCACGATCTGCTCGTCGCCGCGCGTGACGGTGAGGCTGTCCGGCGACAGCACCATGTCGCCATAGCGGATGGCGGAAACGCTGCGCCCATGTGCGCGCCGCAGTAGCGCACGGATGCGCGCCACCAGCTCGGCCAGGTCGAAGGGCTTGACCAGGTAATCGTCCGCGCCGGCTTCGAGGCCCGCGACGCGGTCGCGCACTGTGTCGCGCGCAGTCAGCAGCAGCACCGCCAGATCGCTTCCCTTGCCGCGCAACTGTTGCAGGAGTTCCATGCCACTCACGCGCGGCAGGCCGAGGTCGAGCACCACCAGCTCGTAATCCGTGGTGTCCAAGGCCAGTTGCGCCTCTCGCCCGTCTTTCGCCCAGTCGACGGTAAAACCGGCCTGCTTCAGCCCGGCCTCGATGCCGTTGCCGAGCAGCGCATCGTCTTCCACCAGCAATAAACGCATTCTGTCCTCCCAGTGATCCAGCTGATCTTATCGCAGCCCATGCTTAAGGCTTTCTTAAAACAGTCTTCAACACGGCACACAGATCGACTATCAACCAGATCAAGCAACTTGAGATTCGCTTCAGTGCACTTTTACATCGTTTCACGGTGCCGGAACCCGTCGGCCTCTTCAACGAAAGGAAACAAGCATGAATGCCACACTCGAAAAGACCATGATCGCACTTGCCGCCGTCGCTCTCTCGCTTTCCGCCTTGCCTCGAACAAGGATTGCACTGCGGAGCCCAAAGCGAAATGGCAGTCCGACAAAGAGGTGCAGGCCAGCCTCGAAAAACAAGGCTACAGCGTCAAGCGCGTCAAGGCGGAAGGCTGCCGCTATGAAGCGAAGACCACCGACAGGGACGGAAAGGAGGTCAAGCTGATCCTCAAGCCGGTAGATGGCAAGCCGGTCTTGGCCGAGTAGTTCGTTGATGAAGCGGGGCACTGCAAGCTTGTCCTGCTTCCTCTCTATGGTTCTCTGTCTGGCGCCCCAGGAAGTTGCTCTGGAGCACTAAAACGGTGCATGTGGGCCGTCGCTGTGTCGTACGCCTTTCACGCATGCCGCCTCACGGTGATTCGTCCTCCGATCCTGCAATTTCTTGAATTGATGGGTAAAAGCCGCAAGGCTGTGCCGTCATCCGTTGCCGAGTCTGTTATCTACCGTCGGTTGTGGCACATGGTGGCGTGCTGGCCTGCAACTTGCAATATTGCTGCGGTGCACCAGTTTGCGCAAACGAGATGGATATCTCCCTTGCCGGGAAGCGAATCCATCCCGCGCCCACCCAGACCGAGGACAGCCAGATGAAATCCGACGAGCCCATTTCCATCGACACCTTCCTGCCCTACATGCGCGATGTCATGCGCTGCGAGCAATCGCTGCGCGAGCTGAACTTCATGTGGCGCATGATCGAGGCCTCGGCCAAGATGAATTGCCCAGCCGAGGCGAAAACCATCCTGCCGACGATGGCCGCCACGCGCGCCGGCTTCAACCGCCTGGAGCAGGAGCTGGTGACGAGCCTGGTGCGAGAGAACGTGGGCAATGTGCTCGTCGAAATCGGCACCAAGGCGCAATATGTGATCGACATCGTGGTGCGCAACCTCTATGAGCGCACCGCCGACGTCGGCTTTCTCGCCACCGACCGCGAGCTGTGCGCGTTCGTCGCCGGCATGCATGATGACGTGGATGCCATCCGCTACCGCTTGCGCGCGTACCGCAACAAGTACACGGTGTACGACGAAATCATCCTGCTCGACGTACAGGGCAACGTGCTGGTGCAGATCGACGAGGCCACCCCGATCGAAGGCAGCACCGATCCGCTGATTGCGCAGTCGCTTGTATCGGACGCCTATGTGGAAACCTTCCGCGCCAGCGACTTGCGACCGGCAAAAAAGCAGGCGCTGATCTATTCCCGGCGCATGTTGCATCCGGAAACCGGCGTACCGGTCGGTGTGTTGTGCCTGTGCTTTCATTTCGAGGAAGAAATGGCAGGCATCTTCCGCTCGCATCGCGATGCCGAGGAGCGCGCCAACATGTTGCTGCTCGACGGCGACAACCGCGTCATCGCCAGCGCCGACGAGTTGTGGATTCCGCCGGGCGAAATCGTGCCCGTCAACCGCGGCGCCAGTCCGCGCCTGATGCTCTATGGCGGGCGTGAATACCTCGTACGCACCTTCCCGGCCGAGGGTTACCAAGGCTATATGGGACCGCCGGGATGGCAGGGGCAGGTGATGATTCCGATCGATGTCGCCTTCCATGGGCGCGCAAGCTCGGCATTGTCCGAACTGGACGAACACGTGGCGGACGGCCTGCTGTCGCACGCGCGTTCGTTCTGCCCGCCGCTGTTCGAAATCATGACGGCCGCCGACACGATCCGCCGCGTGGTATGGAACGGCCAGGTGATGACCGCTGGCCAGCGCGGCGACCTGCTGAAGCTCAAGACCATCCTTGACCAGATCAGCGAAACCGGCGACCGCAGCAACGCGCTGTTCTCGCAGTCGATCCGCGAGCTCTACGAGACGGTGCTCGCTTCGCGCCTGCGCGATGCTGAATTTGTCTCGCATCTTCTTGTCGACCTGCTGGATCGCAATCTCTACGAGCGATCCGACGACTGTCGCTGGTGGGCGCTGACGCCGGAGTTGCGCAGCGCGCTTGCTGCCAAGTCACGAAACACGGAAGCGATCGAACGCATCAACGCCATCCTCGCCTACATCAACCGGCTCTACACGGTTTACACACGCCTGTTCGTGTACGACGCCTCGGGTGAAATCATCGCCAGCACCAGCCGGCGCGGCGATGGCATGAGCGTCATCGGCTCAACCGTCGATGCGGTGACGCTGGCCGCGGTGCGGGGATTGCGCAGCGAACAGGACTACCATGTGACGCCATTCGAGGCGACCCCGCTCTACGGCAACCGGCCCACCTATGTGTATCACGCTGCCATTCGCGATCCCGACCGCCCTTCGGTTGTCGTCGGCGGCATCGGCATCGTGTTCGACGCGGAGCCGGAATTTGCGGCGATGCTGCACGGCGCACTCGGCGACAAGGCTGGCGCGACGGCACTGTTCATCGATCGTGACGCACGCGTGATTGCCGGCACCGACCCGACGCGACCGGTTGGCACGCTGCTCGACATCGACCCTTCCTTGCTCAGGCTGGAAAACGGCAGCAGCGCATCACGCATTGTCCTGCACGACGGTCACTACGCGGTCATGGGATGCACTGCATCGAGCGGCTATCGCGAATTCAAGGTTTCCGACGGCTACAAGGAAGACGTGATTGCCGTCGTCTTCGACATGTTCGGCGAGGTGCGGGAGCGCGGCGGCGTCGGCCGTGCCGATACCACAATCGAATCCGACTCCACCGCCGATCCCGGGCAGGAATATGCGACCTTCTTCATCGACGGCATGTTGTTCGCGATCCCCGCAGAGCAGGTGCTTGAAGCACTGCCCGCCTCGGACATCTCTCCCGTATCAATGGGTGGTCGCGCCGAGCGCGTCGGTGTACTGTCGCAACAGCGCAGCGGCGAAGGCGGGAGCTTCGTCTGGGTCTTCGACCTGCGCCACCTGATGCGCGGCGTGCCGTCCGTGCTCGACAGCAGCAGCCAGGTCATCATCGTGCGCCACGACGGGCAGCAGATCGGCCTGCTGGTCGAAGAGCTGCACGGCGTGCCGGAGTTCCCGCCTGCGCAAGTCGTGCCGACACCGTTCGCCGGCAGCACTGACGGACTGCTGGTCAAGCAGGTGATCCGCGCAAACGGAGGCCGCCTGCTGATCCAGGCGCTCGACGTGGCGCAATTGTTCGCCTGCCTGAAAGATCCTTCCCTGCCCACCGTGCTGAACCTGACGGAGCTGCAGCGTATTGCCGGCATCGGCTACGAGGAGGCGGTTGCCTTAACGGGAGAAGCAGCATGAATGCCGTCGACGAATATCTCCTCGGCAGCAGCGCGCTCTATGCGCGTCTTTGCCTCGTGACCGACGTGCTCGGCGAGTTCGTTTCCAGCGCACCGCGAGAGGTCGGCCTGGCACAACTGGAAAAGCACACCGGGCGTTCCGCGCGCGAACTGCAGAAAGTGTGCGCGATGTTGTGCAGGGAAGGCCTGCTGCTCCTTTGCCCGACGCAGGCGCCGCACTGGAAGCTCGCCTGCGAGGCCAGCGATGTCACGCTGGAAGATGCGTTTCGCTGCTTGGCTGCCGAAAAGGCGGCACGCGAGCGCCACAAGGCAGTGCCGGACGCAGCCGACATGCCGCATCGTGAAGTCGACCTGCTGGTGATGCAGGCGACGATGGGCATCCAGCAAAGCGTGCTTCAGCACCTGCGCCAGTTTTCTCTGGACCGGCTGAAGGTCGGCGCATCGGCGATGATGCCCACCTCGCGTGCGGCCGTCTGGCCACGGCTGTCGTTCTCTTGACACCGTCGTAAATACCGGCAGCGCCGGGCTTTACTGATTTTCTCAATGGGCTTGGGAGTGGTGCGCCGGAGGCACCCTTCCTTTTTTCATGCCCGGGTGCGACCTGCCCAGCGCTGCCCGAAGCGAAACAGCGGTCCGATCATCATCACCAGCGCCGCCATGCGCGTGACATGGAAAGCGGTAACGATGGGTACGCCCAGCTGCAGCGTCTTGGCGGTCAGGCTCATTTCCGCGATGCCGCCCGGTGACGTGGCCAGCACTGCCGTCGCCGGATGCATGCCGCTGACGGCCGCCAGGCCGAAGGCAAAACTCGCCGCGATCGCCATCGCCAGCAAGCCGCAGATGGCCACGCTGGCGAGATAGCGCGGTGCGGTGTGCAGGAATTCCCGCGTGAAGCGCGTGCCGAGCGAAATGCCGATGAAGAGCTGGCCGAAATGTACTACCCACTCCGGCAGCGCCGACAGATTCAGGCTGGAGGATGTGAGCGCAATCGTCACCAGCAGCGGGCCGATCACCCAGGCATTCGGCAACTTCCTGCGCTTGAGCAGCAGCGCGCAGGCCGCAGTCAGCAGCACCAGCAGCATCAGTCCGCCGTAGTGCACCACGCGAGCCCCGGGCACATAGACATCCTCGCCTTGAACGCCGGAGAACTTGAACAGGAACGGGATGATGCCGACCACCATCATGATGCGCAGGCTGTGCGCGGCTGCGACCCGGTCGACCATGGCGCCATGCCGTTCTCCCTGTGTCGCCATCTCCGATGCGCCGCCGACGGCCATGGCGAAGAAGGCGGTGGTGCGGTCGGTGCCGGATATCTTGTGCAGAATCCAGCCACATACAAGTCCGAGCAGCAGGGCGAACAGCACGCCGACGAGGATGAACCCGCTGTACGACACCAGCACGCGCAGCACCGGCGGCGTGAAGTACAGGCCGAGCGCGGTACCGATCGCCCACTGGCCGGCTTCGCGCACCTGCACCGGGCAACGCAGCTCGGCGCCGGCCATGCGCGCGGCCGCCGTGCTGAACAGGGGGCCGATCATCCAGGGCAGCGGCGTGTTGATCCATTGGCAAAGAATGGCTGAGATGAATCCGATGAGCAGGGTAAGCAGCAAGGTCTGAGAGGCAGAACGGGGCGGCAATGGCATAAGGGGGGAGTTCATCGCTTCAGCGGGAAGCATCTGGTGCGTCGCATCATTGTAGTCTTGTAAATGTTGTCCTGCGCGGCGCCGCATCGGGCGGCCGGCGTGCGCATGCATCCCTGCCGGCCTAACAAAAATACGCGCGGCAAGCTGTCAAAATGCTTTCACTTTTCGGAGAGCGTGAATCTTGCGTGTGAGCGCAATGTCAAATGTTTGTTTTCGATCAACCTGTTTTTTGCGGCAACTTTGCAACCGAACGTAAAAGTCGGTATCAAATGAAGCTTTTGCCGCTACGTTTGCGCATGCCACTTTCATCCCCAATCGAAGGAAGAAGAATGGGACCGTCTCCACGCTCTGCTCTGCCTACATTCCTGCCAATGCTGGCGCTGCTGGTTCTTGCCGCCTGCGGCGGAGGCGGCAATGGCGGGTCCGGCACCACCACTTCCAGCCCTGTCCAGGCGGTCGCTTCGCTCGATCCCGGCGCGCCGAAGGCGACCGGTGTTACCGCGACCGACGGCTTCAACTGGATGAACTTCCGGCGCCAGCAAGCCGGGGTGGCGGCCGTGACGCGCAACAGCAGGCTCGACCTCGCGGCGCAGGGCCATTCCGACTACCAGCGTCTCAATGACGTCATTACGCACGAGCAGACCGTTGGCAAGCCCGGGTTTACCGGCAGGACGACCGGCGACCGGCTGCTGGCGGCGGGCTACGCGATCCCGGCCGGCGGCTATGCCTACGGCGAGGTCATTTCCGCCACATCCGATCATTCCGGCTTCAATGCGGCGGAAGACCTGATCGCGGCCATCTACCACCGCTTCGTCATTTTCGAGCCGATATTCAAGGAAGGCGGCGCGGGCGCCGCCACCGTACCCGGCGGACTGACCTATTTCACCACCGACTTTGCCGCAATCGGCCTGGACACGCCGGCGCAAGACCAGGGCAAGGTCTTCGCCTATCCCTACCCCGGACAGCAGCGCGTCCCGACCAACTTCTTCAGCGACAATGAAGTTCCCGATCCGGTACCGAACAGGAATGAAGTCGGCTACCCGGTCAGCATCCACGCCTTCCTCGGCACCACGCTGACCGTGCAAAGCTTCACCATCCAGCCGCGTGGCGAAGGCGCGATGCCGGTACAGCTGCTCAAGCATGACAGCGACCCGCAGACCCCGGAATCGGCGGTCGCCATCATTCCGCTGAGCGTGCTCAAGCCGGGCACGGTCTACGACGTGCAGTTTGCCGGCAGCGTCAACGGGGCGGGCCTCACGCGTTCGTGGTCATTTACAACACAATAGTCGCTGCCTGACGTGCCAGTCCGGCACGAATCTGCTATCTTGCACTTGTTGCCGACAGGAAATCGGGCTGCGGGGCTGCCCCTTTTCGCTTTTCCAACGGCATCGTTGGGGGCGGCAAGACATCACAAGCGGGCGGCACGATGACAAATACAACAACATCACCGGCGCGCGACGACTATGAACTGCTGAGCGCGGCGTTCGATTCGACCGGGACGGGCATCTGTTTTCTCGACGAAGACGGTCGCTTCCTGCGCGTCAATCATGCCTTCTGCGCCATGCTCGGCTATGGCGAGGACGAGATCCTCGGCCATTCCTGGACCAAGGCGGCGCCGCCGGAAGTCGCGGCCTATGGTGAGCGTTTCCTGGCAGGCTTGTTCAAGGAGTCTCCCAAGCTCTCGGACGAATGGCGCATCCGCCGCAAGGACGGATCGCTGCTGACCGCGCTGGTCAGCTTCAAATGCCTGACGCTCCACAACGGCGCACATCGCGTGGTCGTCACCTTCACCGACATCGAGCAGCGCAAGGTCGCGCAGGAAGCCGCGCTGCGCCGCTCCAAGGATCTGTACCGCGACGTCGTCGAAAACGTCAGCGAGGGCATCGTGGTGGCGCAGGAAGGCCGCGTGGTCTATGGCAATCCGCGCACCATCGAGCTGTCCGGCTACACGCTTGACGAATTGTCACGCCTTCCCTTCACCGCGCTGGTCCATCCGGACGATTTGTCGCAAGTGGTCAATGGTTACGACAACCGCATGGCAGGCACACCAACCAGCGCGCGCTATTCGCAGTTCCGCCTGCTGCGCAAGGATGGCCAGACGGTGTGGATCGAGTCGAGCGGCGTGCGCATCGACTGGGAGGGGCAGCCCGCCATTCTCGCTTTCCTGTCCGA
Organism: Herbaspirillum sp. ST 5-3; assembly: GCF_004804275.1. Taxonomy (GTDB): domain Bacteria; phylum Pseudomonadota; class Gammaproteobacteria; order Burkholderiales; family Burkholderiaceae_D; genus Noviherbaspirillum. The sequence goes on along the minus strand of NZ_STGI01000019.1, from coordinate 48,982 downwards.
TCAGAGCGAGCGCCGCCGCCAGCAGGAAGCACTCATCGTCTCCGAAGAGCATCACCGGCAAGTGGTCGACAATGCGACCGAAGGCATCCTGGTGTTGCAGGACGGCGTGACCGCTTTCGCCAACGCACGCATCGCGGAACTGGTCGGCGCGTCGCGCGAGGAGCTGATCGGCCAACCCTTCGCCGACGGCATTCATCCCGAGGACCGCCCCAGGATCGCCGATCGCTACGCACGCCGCATGCGCGGCGAGGAAGTCGAACAGAACACAATATTCCGCATGCGAAACCGGCGTACCGGCCAGGACACGTGGGTGCAGGTCGCGGTTGTCACCATCACATGGGAAGGCAGGCCGGCCGCGCTGACCTTCATCACCGACATCACCGAGCGCAAGGCGCTGGAGGATCGGCTCAAGCAGACGCTGGACGAGCGCGAAACCATCCTCGAAAACTCCATCGTCGGCATGATCTTCCTCAATCCCGCCGGCCGCGTGAACTGGGCCAACAGCGCGATGTTCGAGATCTTCCGCGTCGAGCGCGGCGACCCCTTCGGCATGTCGCTCGAACCCTTCTACCCGTCGCGCGAGGAATACCTGAAGACCGGCGCCGCCGTGGCCAAGGCGGTCAGCAAGGGTGCGGCGTTCGAGACCGAATTGCAGATGCGACGCGCGGACGGCAGCCTGTTCTGGGCCTACATGTCGGGACGGGCCGTCAATCCCAAGGACCTCTCGCGCGGCACGGTTTGGGTGGCGATGGACATCACCAAGCGCCGTCAGCTCGAAGAAGACCTGAACAAGTCCGAAGAGCATTACCGCCAGGTGGTCAACAACGTCACCGAATGCATTCTCGTTGTACAGGACGGCCGCATCGTGTTCGGCAATCCGCGCCTGTTCCAGCTCACCGGCTATGAGCGGGAAGAACTGTTTGCGCTGCCCTTCGTCTCCGCCATCCATCCCGACGACCGGCCGCTGGTGATCGATCACCACATGCGCCGCCTGCGCGGCGAACAGGTCGAGCAGTACTACCAGTTCCGCGTCGTCAACAACCAGACCGGCGCGATCGCCTGGGTGCAGTTGTCCGCGGTCATGATCGAATGGGAAGGCAAGCCCGCGACGCTGTCCTTCATGACCGACATCACCGAGCGCAAGGCGCTGGAAGACAGCCTCAAGCAGAGCATGGCCGAGCGCATCCGCCTGGAGCGCCTGCGCATCCAGGCCGAACTGAAGGAAGCCGAGCTGGCGCGCCGCCACGCGGAGGAAACCACGCGCGCCAAGTCGATGTTCCTCGCCAACATGAGCCACGAGATCCGCACGCCGATGAACGCCATCATCGGCATGACGCACCTGGCGCTGCGCACCGAACTCGATCCCAAGCAGCGCGACTATGTGGAGAAGATCCGCAGCGCCGGCATTTCGCTGCTCGGCATCATCAACGACATTCTCGACTTCTCCAAGATCGAAGCCGGCAAACTCGACATGGAGCGCGTCAGTTTCAACCTGGACGATGTGCTCAACAACGTCGCCACCGTGACCGGCGCCAAGGCCCACGAGAAGCGGCTCGAATATGTGTTCCAGTTTCCGCTCGATGTGCCGCGCGGGCTGGTGGGCGACCCGCTGCGCCTGGGGCAGATCCTGATCAACCTGATCAACAACGCCATCAAGTTCACCGAACGCGGCGAGGTATTCGTCTCCTGCCGCCGGCTCGATGCCAGCGCCGACAAGATCCAGCTGCAATTCCTGGTGCGCGACACCGGCATCGGCATGTCGCAGGAGCAGACCGCCAAGCTGTTCCGCGCCTTCAGCCAGGCCGACGAATCGACCACCCGCAAGTACGGCGGTACCGGCCTCGGCCTGTCGATCGCCAAGCGGCTGGTGGAACTGATGGGCGGCACCATCTGGCTGGAGAGCGAAGCCGGCGTGGGCACCACCGCCCGCTTCACCGCCTGGTTCGGCCTGGCCGAATCGCTGGAACGGCGTCGCGCGGTGCCCGCCATCATCGACGGCATGCGCGTGCTGGTGGTCGACGACAATCCCGTCGCACGCCAGGTGCTCGCCGACAGCCTGGCGATATTGCCGGTGCAGGTCGAGCTGGCCGCCAGCGCCGGCCAGGCGCTCGACATGATCCACGCGGCCGACGGTACGCAGCCCTACAGCGTGGTGTTTACTGACCTGTACATGCCCGGCATGGATGGCGTCGACCTGATCGGCGCGGTGAAAGGCGACGACACGCTGACCGCGCCGCCGCGCATGGTGTTGCTCAGTTCGCATGGCCGCGAGGAATCGCGTTACCGCATCGAGCATGCGCAGGCCGACAGCTTCCTGGTCAAGCCGGTCAATGTATCGACACTGGTCGATACTTTGGTCGAACTGTTCGCGCCGCAAGCGCGCAGCGAGATGGCCGGTGCCAACGAGCATGCGCCGCGCTTCCGCGACCTGAACATCCTGCTGGTCGAAGACAATGAAATCAACCAGCAGATCGCCGCCGAATTGATGAACGCGGTCGGCATCCGGATCGACATCGCCGCCAACGGCCGCATCGCACTGGACAAACTCGACGCCGCCGGACCCGACTACTACGGCCTGGTGTTCATGGACGTGCAGATGCCGGAGATGGACGGCCATGAAGCCACGCGCTGCATTCGCAGCGACCCGCGTTTCGATGTATTGCCCATCATCGCGATGACCGCCCATGCGATGGTGGAAGAGCGCGAGCGCTGCTTTGCCTCCGGCATGAACGATCATCTCGCCAAGCCGATCAGTCCGGCCGAACTGTACCGGGCGATCGCGCGCTGGTGTCCGCAGCATGTCGCGCATGAGGAAGTTGTTGCGCTGGATGACAGCCGGCCCGACGACGAGTCCGAGCTCGTGATCGAGGGTATCGACGTCAGGGACGGGCTCTCGCGCACGCTCGGCAATCGCGCTTTCTATCTGCAGATGCTGGCGCGCTTCAGCGAAGACCAGAGCGATACCGCCGAACGAATCCGTCAGGCGCTGGATCACGACCGCATGCTCGCGGAACGGCTCGCGCACACGCTCAAGGGCGTGGCCGCCTTACTGGGCGCAACCACCGTCCGGCAGCAGTGCGGCAAACTGGAAGCGGAGATTCACCGCGGCGCCGGCATCGAGGCGCTGCGGCCCTCGCTGGATGAACTCGACCACACCATGCGCGCCTTGCTGGCGGAGATCGACAAGGTGCTGCCCTCCCCGAGCGCCGCGCCGCACGCCGGCAATTTCCCGGTCGACAGGGATGAAGTGCAAGCGATGATCTCGCGCTTCGCGCAGCTGCTGAAAGAATCGGATGCCGAGGCAAGCGACCTGCTGGCGCACTCCTCGCACCTGATGGCCGCGGCGCTGGATGAAGACAGCTGGCGGCGCATCGAGCGGGCCACCCGCCACTACGACTTTGACGCTGCGCTGGCGGCCTTGCAGGCGGGCGTGGAGCAAACCGGATACACAATCGATTAGCAGAGGAGCGTCCAGATGGGTATTCCGTTCGACAGTCTGCGCAAGCAAACCATCCTGATCGTGGACGACACGCCGGACAATATCTCGTTGCTGTCGGCGCTGCTGAAGGACAAGTACAAGCTGAAGATCGCCACCAACGGCCTCAAGGCGCTGCAGATCGCCTCCGCGCCGCCCTACCCCGACCTGATCCTGCTCGACGTGATGATGCCGGAGCTGGACGGCTATGAAACCTGCCGCCGCCTGAAGGCCGCACCCGAAACCGCCGATATCCCGGTCATGTTCCTCACCGCCAAGACCCAGCAGGAAGACGAGGAAATGGGCTTGAGCCTGGGCGCGGTGGACTACATTCCCAAGCCGATCAGCCCGCCCATCGTGCTGGCGCGCGTCGCGACGCAGCTCAGCCTGAAGAAGGCGCGCCAGTTCCTCAAGGACCAGAATACCCATCTCGAACACCTGGTCGCCGAGCGCACGCGTCAGGTCATGCAGATGCAGGAAGCCACCATTCTCGCGATGGCCTCGCTGGCGGAAACGCGCGACAATGAAACCGGCAATCACATCCGCCGCACGCAGGCCTATGTCGCCGCGCTGGCACGCAAGCTGCGCGACCATCCGCGTTTTTCAGCCGTGCTGACCGAGGAAAACATCGACCTGCTGTTCAAGTCGGCGCCGCTGCACGATATCGGCAAGGTTGGCGTGCCCGACCGCATCCTGCTCAAGCCGGGCAAGCTCGATCCGGATGAATTCGAGACTATGAAGCTGCATGCCGTGTACGGACGCGACGCCATCATCGCGGTGGAAAAGCATCTCGGCGGCAGCAACGGCTTTCTCGCCTTCGCGCGCGACATCGCCTATTCGCATCACGAGAAATGGGACGGCAGTGGCTACCCGCAAGGCCTGAAGGGCGACGCGATTCCAGTGGCCGCGCGCCTGATGGCATTGGCCGATGTCTACGACGCGCTGATTTCGCGCCGCGTGTACAAGCCACCGTTCAGTCACGAGGAATCGGTGGCCATCATCCGCAAGGGGCGCGCCAGCCATTTCGACCCGGATGTGTTCGACGCCTTCATCGAGATCGAACACCAGTTCCTTGAAATCGCGCGACAGTACAGCGACGACCACGTCGAATTCGCGCAGCAATCGGTTGCATGACATGAACCCATCCCAGGTGTCGGTCCTCGTTATTGACGACAACGACGTCAGCCGCGCGATGCTGCGCCACATTCTGATGGAACATAAATACGATGTGGTCGGCGTCGCGGGCAGCGGACAGCTCGGGCTGGAGCTGGCGGCAAAACTCAGGCCGAAACTGATTTGCCTCGATATCACGATGCCGGACTGCAGCGGCCTCGACGTGCTCAAGCGCATCCGCGAACAATTGCCCGGCACCGAGGTGCTGATGGTCACCGGCAACAGCGACCGCGCATCGGTCATGGAAGCGGTACAACACGGTGCCGCCGGCTACATCGTCAAGCCCTTCAATCCGACCACGCTGCTGCGCACCATCGAACAGGTCGAATTCACATAGCTAGTATTAAAGTCAGTCGGACGGAACGCCGCTTAGCATCTGATTTTTCTAACTGCCTATAGCGGCTACGTTGGCCCGCGCCATATGCAGTTTTTTATAGCTGTCGATCAGGCGGCGGTGCCTGTCGAGCCCCTCCAGTTTCATGCTGGTTGGCGTCAGGCCATGGAAGCGCACGCTGCCGTCCACTGAGCCTAGCACCGCGTCCATCCGTGCATTGCCAAACATGCGGCGGAAGTTGACGACGTAATCGTCCAGTTCCAGCTCGTCATCGAGCAGCACCTCCAGCACCACGTTCAAGGCTTGATAAAACAATCCGCGCTCGACCGTGTTGTCGTTGTACTGCAAGAAGGCGCCCACCAGGTCGTGTGCCTCCTCGAGTTGCTGCAAGGCGAGATGAATGAGCAGCTTCAACTCGAGAACGGTCAGCTGCCCCCATTCCGTATTCTCGTCAAATTCGATGCCGATCAAGGTGGCGATATCGGAGTATTCATCGAGCTCATTGTTATTCAAACGCTCCAGCAGTGCTTCCAGGCTGGCGTCGTCCAGGCGATGCAGGTTCAGGATATCTTCGCGGAACAACAGCGCCTTGTTAGTGTTGTCCCAGATCAGATCTTCTACAGGATAAATTTCCGAATAGCCTGGCACCAGAATCCGGCAAGCAATGGCGCCCAGCTGGTCATGCACCGCCATGTACACTTCTTTGCCCATGTCTTCAAGAATGCCGAGCAAGGTCGCGGCTTCATCGGCATTGGAACTCATTTTGTCGTTTTGGCCCTGGCCGGAAAAATCCCACTCGACAAAATCGAAATTCGCTTTGGCACTGAAAAAGCGCCACGACACGACACCGCTGGAATCAATGAAGTGTTCAACAAAGTTGTTTGGCTCAGTCACCGCGTTGCTTTCAAAGGTGGGCTGAGGCAGATCGTTCAGGCCTTCGAAACTGCGACCCTGCAGCAATTCCGTCAGACTCCGTTCCAGCGCAACCTCGAAGCTTGGGTGCGCGCCGAACGAGGCAAAGACGCCGCCAGTTCGCGGGTTCATCAAGGTGACGCACATCACCGGATAGGTTCCACCCAGCGACGCATCCTTCACCAGCACCGGAAAGCCTTGCTCTTCCAACCCCTGTATGCCGGCCAGAATGCGAGGGTATTTCGCCAGCACGTCGTGCGGCACATCCGGCAGTGCCATTTCGCCTTCCAGGATCTCACGCTTTACCGCGCGTTCGAAAATCTCGGACAGGCACTGCACTTGCGCTTCGGCCAGTGTATTACCGGCACTCATGCCGTTGCTGGCGTAGAGGTTTTCGACCAGATTGGACGGGAAATACACCACTTCACCGTCCGACCGCCGCACAAAGGGCAGCGAACAGATGCCGCGCCCCACATTGCCGGAGTTGGTGTCGACCAGGTGCGAGGCACGTAGCTCGCCATCGGGATCGTAAATGCTCAAGCAGTATTCATCGAGAATTTCAGCCGGCAGCGCATCTTTGCGACCCGGCTTGAACCAGCGCTCATTCGGGTAATGGACAAACGCCGCATTGGCGATGTCTTCACCCCAAAATGAACCGGCGTAGAAATGGTTGTTATTGAGTCGCTCGATATACTCTCCCAACGCCGACGCCAACGCGCTTTCCTTGGTCGCTCCCTTGCCGTTGGTAAAACACATCGGCGAGTGCGCATCGCGGATATGCAGCGACCACACATTGGGAACGATATTGCGCCACGACGCGATTTCAATCTTGATGCCCAGGCCCGCCAAAACGCCCGACATATTGGCGATGGTTTGCTCCAGTGGCAGATCCTTGCCCGCAATATAGGTGCTGGCGTCGGCAGCCGGCTTCAAGGTCAGCAAGGCCTGCGCATCGGCATCCAGGTTCTCTACCTCTTCGATCACAAACTCGGGTCCGGTTTGCACCACTTTTTTCACCGTACAACGATCGATGGAGCGCAGGATACCTTGACGGTCCTTGTCAGAGATATCCGCCGGCAACTCGACCTGAATCTTGAAAATCTGCTGGTAACGGTTTTCCGGATCGACAATATTATTCTGCGACAGGCGGATATTTTCGGTTGGGATGTTGCGAGTCACGCAATACAATTTGACAAAGTAGGCTGCACACAAGGCCGATGAGGCCAGAAAGTAATCGAAAGGCCCGGGCGCCGAGCCATCGCCCTTATAGCGGATAGGCTGGTCGGCCACCACCGTGAAATCATCAAACTTGGCTTCGAGACGAAGCTTATCGAGAAAATTGACCTTGATTTCCATGCGAGATTTCCAAAAATGGTGCTCAAAATGATGTGGCCGCTATTATCCGTCAAGCGCGCGTCCCGCAACGAAAAAGCGACCGAGTAGTCGCTTTTTAATGTAGTTGTATGCCCGCTTTTGGCCGATTCTGTTGAAAAATCCTGCAGCAAATATCGAAGTCGAATCGACTGCAGCACTGCGAGTTGTTGAATAAATCAGTCCATTAAAAGGCAGCGCTTTTTCTGTCCTTCGGCGACTTAGTTCGCTCCTACCGATAGCCGACCAATATTTCTCCGAAGTTTTTCAACACAATCGGCCGTTCTCAGGCATCCCCCACCTTCATAATAACGAGCGTCCGGTCGTCACCGTTTTCCAGCCGGTGGTTGCAGCCATTCAGCAGTGACGTCCAGGCTGCGAAAAAGAACAACTTTACCGCCGCAATACGCACGATCAGAAAGAGCGTTCTACACCGTGTCCAGCCTGGCTGTTCCAACTGACTTTAATGCGAGAGATCGCAGCGGTCGTCAGGGGTATTTCACTTACTCACATTTCCTGTGGCTAATTCTGTGGATAAGCCAGGACAAGCATGCCTATCTCCATGATCCGCAAGGAAATTTTCAGTCTGATCAAAATCAAGGCATGCCTTGCGTTGGAAAGCGCGCGGTCTGAACATCTCCTGCCTTGCACAGTCCTACGCTCATGCGTGAAGGAGGCAGTGATGACAGTCATCAAATACACCAAGGCGGATTGGATAGCGCAGGCGGATATTCAGGAGCAGGACGACGGCAAGTTCCGCGGCGTGGTCATGCTCAGCCGCGAGCGCGGCGCAGGCAGCGACGACACGCAGCACACCGTCGAAGCCGTTTCGGACAGTCCGGAGCAAGCGCTGGAGCAGGCCAAGGCGCTCGCACATCGCCTGCTCGCCGGGGTCGAAGCCTGACGACAGTCCGCGACATCACATGAGCGCCGGCTTCATCATCGACACGCGAACATTCCCGTGTCGATGATGAGTCCGATGACTTGCCCACATTTTGCGTGGATATTTCTGTGGATAACGCAGAACAAGGTTCTTTATGTGCATGATCTATAAGGAAATTCTTCCTTTGACTAAAATCAATGCACTCGCTGCCCCGGAATTTACTTTCAATGCAGAATGTTGAGAATCGCCGGTAACTCGGGATTGGGGCTGTGCTTTGGTCAATCTAAAAGTATTTTGTGTACCGAAGTGCGGACCAAAGAAAGGGGCCGGACAATTTTCTGCATCATTTCAAAGTGCAAACAATAAATACGCGCAGGGATACGTCGCGCCAAAGCGCCCCAGTCTTCAGCCTTCACGGTACGCCGTGAAGCATCCGTCGATGATCAAACTACGCATGCCCTCGTCGCAAGTTTCCCGGAATAGGCGTTTCTGCTGACGTCATTGTTTCCCGGATAAATCAGTTCGACCCACCGCCTATCGACTCATCTGCTTCAGTTTTGCCCTGCCAGACAGACCCTAGGAAGTGACCCCTAGTTTGATCGACAGGGGAAACTTTTCTTGTTATCGAAAGAAAAGTACAAAACAAGCTACGCAAATTTGCGGAAAGTCAGAGACAGGTATAAGGCAGGGCCATTTGTGCCGTCGTCTGGATAGACTGTAACGTTGATGCGGTCACCGAATAAATGATGCCAAGATTAAAGTAAAGACGGGCGATCCGCTCCGGCGCCGGTCGAAGCGATTCTCACGGAACCTGCGCCGGATTGAAAGCCAGAAGGAGTGAAGCATGCCATCGCAACACCGCACGCCGCACCACAGCGCATCTACTAACACTCCCTGGTTTACCTTGCCCCCTGATGCTGTACTCTCGTCACTCGATACTACCGAGAGCGGGCTCGATTTCAAGGAATCCAGACGACGTCTTGCGACACATGGCCCGAATCAGCTGGCCGTCAAGCGCGGTCGCTCCCGGCTGGCGATTTTCCTGGAGCAATTCAAAAGTCCCCTGATTCTCATCCTGCTGGCTGCGGCAGTGATCGCCTTTTTCATGGAAAAAGGTCTCGATGTATACGTGATTCTGGCTATCGTGTTCATCAACGCCACGCTCGGTTATGTGCTCGAACAACGCGCCGCGGGGGCGATCGCTGCGTTACAGCGGCTGACAAGCTCGCGAGCCCGGGTCATGCGAGCCGGCCGGGTGGAAGAGATTCCAGCGAGCGAAGTCGTTGCGGGCGATATCCTGCTCCTTGAGTCTGGCGACCGCGTCGCAGCCGATGCGAGGATCATTCACGCAAGCGAACTGGCGATCGCCGAGGCGGAATTGACGGGTGAGTCGCTGCCTGTGCCCAAGGACAGCAAGGCAATCGAGGGGGAAGGGCATCTGCCGCTGGGCGATCAGGTCAACATGGCGTTCATGAGCACAGCCGTGGTATCCGGTCGGGGACGGGCCGTCGTGGTAGCGACCGGCATGGACACCGAGGTGGGCAAGATCACCTCCGATGTGGCCGAGGCGAGCACGGAGACCCCGGTGCAGCGCAAGCTGGCCGATTTCGGCCGCCGGCTTGGCATCATCGTTGTGATGATCATCGGCACGGTGCTGGCGCTGGGCGTGGCGCTCGGCCATCCCTTTGCCGAGATGTTCTATGTGGCGATCAGCCTGGCGGTGGCGGCAATTCCGGAGGGTTTGCCGATCGTCGTGTCGGTGCTGTTTGCCATCGGCGTCACACGCATGGCCAGGCGGAAGGCGATGATACGCCGGCTGCCGGCCGTCGAGGGCCTTGGCAGCGCCACCATCATCTGCTCGGACAAGACCGGCACGCTGACGCGCAATGCGATGACCGTCGAGCAGATCAGCATGGGCAGCCAGATCCTTGCCGTAGAAGGCGCAGGCTACGAGCCGAGTGGCCGCGTGCTGGCCAACGGCATCCCTGTGACTGCCGAGCAAGCGCGCGGGTTGCGCTGGCTTGCCGCCTGCGCCCGGCTGTGCAACGACTCGATTTTGGAGCAGGTCGACGGCGAGTGGCGCGTTCTGGGTGATCCGACTGAAGGCGCGTTGCGGGTGCTTTCGGAGAAGTTGCAATTCCATGAAGAGTGGGACCGCATTGATGAAATTCCCTTCAGCTCGGAACGCAAATGGATGGCAACCCTCAACCGCGCTCCCGACGGCGAACTTGTAGCGTTCACGAAGGGAGCGCTGGAACGACTCCTGCCGATGGCCAGCCATTATCAGGCGATCGACGGCACGATTTTGGAATTCGATGAGGCGGCGCGCGCCAGCCTGCTCAACGCCGGGCATGGCATGGCTGAACAGGCGCTGCGCACGCTTGCGCTTGGCGTAGTTCGCGCTGTGGACCATCCCGGAGTGCTGTCGGCCGACTATGTGCACGGAAGACTGGTGCTTGTCGGGCTGGTTGGAATGATCGATCCACCGCGTCCGGAAGCCATTCCCGCGGTCCGGGCATGTCAGACCGCCGGCATTCGAGTCGCCATGATAACGGGCGATCACCGCGCAACGGCAGCGGCCATTGCGCGCCAGTTGGGCATCCTGCGGGAGCGCCAGACTGTGATGGAAGCGGCTGACTTGGAGAAGATGACGGATGACGAGCTTGAGAATGTCGTGCAGCGGGCAGCCGTCTATGCCCGCGTCAACCCCTCCCACAAGATGCGCATCGTAAAAGCGCTTCAACGCAAAGGCGCAATTGTTGCGATGACCGGCGACGGCGTCAACGACGCACCGGCCCTGTCCCAAGCGGACATCGGCATCGCCATGGGCATCACCGGCACCGAGGTCGCAAAAGGCGCAGCAGACATGGTACTTGCCGACGATAACTTCGCCACCATCGTCGCCGCCGTGGAAGAAGGGCGTGCGATCTCCGACAACCTGCGCAAGGTGGCGGAGTACTTGACGGCGACCTGCGTCGGCAACATTGCGATGGTCGCAGGCTCGCTCGTTCTCGGTTTGCCGCTGCCGCTCACCGCCGTGATGCTGTTGTGGATCAACCTGGTGGCAACAGGTGTGTTCGACAAGCCCTTGGCCCTTGAACAGGGGGATCCCGACCTGATGACCCGTCCGCCACGCCCGCCGGGCGATCCCCTGATCACCCGTGCGGCTTTCGTGCGGGTGATGTGCATGGGCCTTGGCATGGCCGCTGGCACCCTGGCCATATTCGCCTGGGAACTGTCGATGGGGACGCCGATCGAGCATGCGCGAACGGAGGCTTTCACGGTCAATGCCACGTTTCAGGCCTTCAGCGCGTTCGCCTTTCGCTCAGCGGAGCGGCCCATCTATCAGCTGCCGCCCAATCGATGGCTTTTCGGCGCAGCGCTAATTGCATTTTTCATCCAATTGCTCGCTGTATATTGGGAGCCTCTCCAGCTATTGCTCGGCACCGTACCGATCGCAGCTTGGGAGTTCGCCATGGCGGCTGCCGAGGGCCTGAGCCTGCTGGTCGCGGCAGAAATCTATAAGGTCGTGCGCTGGCGCTTTCGTCGCCTCGAAAAGACGGAGGCATGATGGGCGAAACAGTGGCGGCACTGGCCGGCAGCCTGGTGCTCGCAGGCGTCTATGCTCTTGCGCCGGCGATTACTCGCCTGCCGCAACGACATCTTGCATCGTTGGACAGCTTCATTGGCGGAACCGGGCTTGCGTACGTGTTGCTGTATCTGCTGTTCGAGCTCACCAAATACGGCGCCCCCAAGATTCACGCCTTATTGCCGCTCGGGCCCGAACCGCTGGAGACCCTCTTCATCTTGCTGTTGGGCGCATTATCAACAATCTATCTGCTGCAAGTGCATCTGGCGAAAAGCCCCAGCCTGCAAGACGATTGCCTGGGCTTCGCCGTATTGTTCCTTGTTTATAATTTCCTTGCGGGTGCCGGAGTGGTGGAAGAAGCCCACGGAGGTCCGCTGAACCTGGGCTTTTACGTCACGGCGCTGGGTCTCCACCTGCTCTTTAACGACCTCTTCTTGCTGCACCTGTGCTCCGACGCATATCATTGGCGCTGGCGTGCCGCATTGGCTGCAATGCCGGTCATTGGTTGTGCACTGGCAGCAGGCTTCGCGCTGCCGGAAGGGGTGCTGTACGGGATGCTTGCCTTGATTGCCGGCGGCACGGTCATCAACGTTGTGCGCCATGAATTACCAAGCCCAAAGGATTTTAGGTCGGCCGCATTCGTCATGGGAGTAATCGTCTATGCCGCCCTCATCATTGCAACCTGGCGGCTCTAAACACGAGCTTCCCGTGTTCGGCCAGAGACTGCGCGTCTTGGAGACAACGGCACATGTCCAAGGCCGGGAGGCTGCAGGACGCGACCAGCGCCGATAGTTGCCGGACTGGATATCGGTGGACAGCAATAAGCGAGAGCTCTCACAGGTCGTCGCCTGTTTGAATCGTTGCTTAATTGTATTTGCATACAAGCAGAAAATGATTCAGTGACGCGCGCAGTGGCCCTTGCCTTGTTCCGAGCGCCTGTTGTCTTGCCCTTGTCGACCTCCCGCCCCCTACACACACCGCAAAACGAACGGCGCCAACCTGTAAGCCGACAGCATATGGTCTTGTCAATCACATGAACCAATTCACGCATGACGTTACCTTTGGTTTGCCTGGTACCCAGACCCTTATCCTGGCTAAGTCAACTATCGATAACCAGGGAACGGAAGGCAGCGGAACAGGCTAAAGGCATAAGTGCCGATTGCACAGATCTATTCGGCCTTCTGTGGTACTCGTCGGCACCGGCCCTGATGTCATCCGCTCGCAGACGTCTCGATAAGAACGATCACGGCAGCGAGCCGCGCCGTCATTGGCCTCTGCCTGCTCCCGGCCGTTAAATCTTGGAACCGATTGGAGTTCTTCGGATTACTAACTATTTCCCGATGCAGAAGCGGCTGAAGATTGCGCCCAGCAAGTCATCCGATGTGAATTCGCCGGTGATGCTGTTCAGACGTTCCTGCGCGATGCGTAATTCCTCTGCGAAAAGATCGAGCGCCTGGCTGTCCTTCGATGCATGTTCTGCAGCAAGATCGAGATGCTCGCGCGCCGCCTTCAACGCCAGCAGATGACGCTCGCGCGCTAGAAAGCGTGACTCGCCGGTCTGCTGCCAGCCCGCCACGCGCAGCAATTCGGTGCGCAGCAAATCGATGCCGCGCCGCTCCGTCGCCGACAGATAGATGTGCGTTGCGTCCGGCATGCGGTCGACCGCCGGTTTGTGCCCGGACAAGTCGATCTTGTTCCATACGCGCAGCACCGGTACCGCGGGCGGAAAGCGCGCGATGATGTCCTCGTCGCCGCGTGTCGGTCCGCGGCTCGCATCCAGCAGATGCACGATCACGTCGGCCTTGCTCACTTCATTCCAGGTGCGCTCGATGCCGATGCGTTCCACTTCATCGCCGGAATCGCGGATGCCTGCCGTATCGATGATGTGCAGAGGAATGCCTTCCATCTGTATCGTTTCGGTCACCTTGTCGCGCGTGGTGCCCGCGATCGGCGTCACGATCGCGACGTCGGAGCCGGCCAGCGCATTCAGCAGGGACGACTTGCCCACATTCGGCTGACCCGCCAGCACCACGTTCAAGCCTTCGCGCAGCAGGGCGCCTTGCGCCGCCTGCTCGAACACCTCGTTGAGCTTGGCGCGGATGCGTTCCAATTGGCCGCGCGCGTCCGATTTTTCGAGGAAATCGATTTCTTCTTCCGGAAAGTCGAGCGTGGCTTCCACCAGCATGCGCAGGTGGATCACCTTGTCGACCAGTTCATGAATCGTTTTGGAAAATGCGCCGCTGAGCGAGGCCGACGCCGATTTGGCCGCCGCTTCGGTGGTGGCCTCGATCAGGTCGGCGACCGCTTCCGCCTGCGCCAGATCCAGCTTGTCGTTCATGAAAGCGCGCTGCGTGAATTCGCCCGGCTGCGCCACGCGCAGCCCGATCTCCTGGCCGGCTTGCAGGCAACGCGCCAGCAGCATCTGCATCACCACCGGCCCGCCATGGCCCTGCAATTCAAGCACGTCTTCGCCAGTGTAAGAATGCGGCGCCTTGAAATAGATCGCGATGCCCTGGTCGATGGTGCTGCCGTCTTCATTCTTGAACGGCAGGTAGGTCGCATAACGCGGCTGCAATTGGGCAGTGCCGCAGACCGCCTGCATTATCGGAGCGATGTTTTTGCCGGACACGCGCACGACGCCGATTCCACCCCGTCCGGGCGCGGTGGCGATGGCAGCAATCGGATAAGAATCGTAGTTCATGAAAATGATTGTAGGGTTGGAGATGTCGTCAGGCAACAGAAAAGCGGGCGTCCACGGAAAGCACTCGGCGTGCCCCACGAAAGACACGGAAATGAAGAGGTGCGTTCAATGGCATCTATCCGTTGACACAGGTTTGAATCGGTAAAAATTTTCTGGTGTGGTTTTTTCCGTGCTTTCCGTGTTTTTCGTGGACAAAAAACAAAAAGCCCGCGCATCGCACGGGCTTCCTGTTTGCAGAAACCAGGTGTCAGGCCGGCTTGCCGCTTTCGATCTTCTTCGTGATCACCCACTGTTGTGCGATCGACAGGACGTTGTTCACGACCCAGTACAGCACTAGGCCGGCCGGGAAGAAGAAGAACATCACCGAGAACACGATCGGCATGAACATCATGACCTTGGCCTGCACCGGATCCGGCGGGGTCGGGTTCAGCTTGGTCTGGATGAACATCGAAACAGCCATCACGACCGGCAGGATGTAGAACGGATCGGGCGACGCGAGGTCGTGGATCCAGCCCAGCCACGGCGCATTGCGCATTTCCACCGATGCCAGCAGCACCCAGTACAGCGCGATGAACACCGGGATCTGCACCACGATCGGCAGGCAGCCGCCGAGCGGATTGATTTTCTCGGTGCGGTACAGCTCCATCATGGCCTGGTTCATCTTGGCCGGATCGCTCTTGTAACGCTCGCGGATGTTCTGCATCTTCGGCGTGACCGTCTTCATCTTCGCCATGCTGCGATAGCTCGCCGCCGACAGCGGGAAGAAGGCCAGCTTGATCATGATGGTCAGCACGATGATGGTCCAGCCCCAGTTGCCCAGCACCTTGTGAATCTGGGTCATGAGCCAGAAGATCGGCTTGGCGACGATGGTCAGCCAGCCATAGTCTTTCACCAGTTCCAGTCCGGGTGCCAGTTTTTCCAGCGTGGTCGATACCTGCGGGCCGGAATACAGCGGCGTCTGCAGCGTGGCGCTCGCGCCCGGTGCGATGGTGCCCAGGGGCAGGATGGTGCCGACCGCGTACAGATTGGTGTCAACCTTCTTCGTGTAGATCTCGCGCGGCTGCTTTTGCGGCGGCAGGAAGGCCGATACGAAATAGTGCTGCACCAGCGCGATCCAGCCGTCGTCGGCCTTGGTCGCGTGCTTGGCCTTGCCCTTTTCGATATCCTCGAAGGTCATCTTCTGGAATTTATCCGCGTCGGTGTAGACGGCAGGACCGGTGAAGGTGCTGTAGAACTTCGACGTGCCTTCCGGCTTGTTGCCGTCGCGGACCAGTTGCACGTACAGCGACGGGTTGATCGGCGCGCCGCTGTTGTTGATCACGTCATGCTTGAGGCCGATTTCGTAATCGCCGCGCTTGAAGGTGAAGGTTTTCACCAGCTTGACGCCGTTCTGTTCGGATTCCAGCACCAGTTGCAGTTCGTTGTTGCCGTCGAGCGTGCGCGGGCCCGGCTTGGCGACGAAGAGCGACTTGTGGTTCGGATAAGGTCCGCCAATCAGGCCGGTTTGACCGAGGTAGGTGTGATTGGGGTCGGACTCGAACAGGACCATGTGCTTGGTCGGGTCGACCGGATCCTTGTGCTGCAACAGTTCCAGACGCTTGATCTCGCCGCCCAGGGTGTCGATATCGGCCTTGAACACGTCGGTGGTGATGGTGACGGTTTCGCTCTTCACTTGCGCGGCGCCGCCCGGCACCACGGCAGGTGCCGCGGCAGTGCTGCTTGCCTGCGGCACGTCGGCCTTGTTGGCCGGCGCGCTGCCGGCAGCCGGCTTGGCCGATTGCGTCGCGGTCGGGAAGAACATCGACTGCTTCCCGTTGTAGCGCATCCAGTTGTCCCACAACAGCAATAGGGACAACGAGAAGACAACCCACAGGACGGTACGTTGGATATCCATAAGCGTTTTATTCAGTAATCAGGAATTCAGTGGTGATGGCAGGCGCAGGCGTCTGCCGCCGGTTTGTCGCTGGTTTTCTTCGGTACCGGATCCAGCCCTCCCGGATGCCACGGATGGCACTTGCACAGGCGCTTTGCTGCCAGCAGGCTGCCTCTTGCCGCACCATGTTCGCGCACGGCTTCCAGGGCGTAGTTCGAGCAGCTTGGATAAAAACGGCAGTTTCGGCCGAGAAAAGGGCTGATGCCCAGCTGGTACGCGCGCAATAGTAGCAGCAAAAGCGTTTTCATCAGCGGGCCTCCGTGGAAGTGGGCGCGGCGCGTTGCGAACCCAGCAGCGCCGCCAGCTCGCCGCGCAACACGGACTTGAGCTTGGCGGTCGTTGCAGGCTCGGCCTTGGAATTCACGGGTTTAGACAGGCGGACGATGCAATCGATCGCCGGCAGGGCGGATTGGCGGAACAATTCACGCGCAATGCGCTTGATCGTATTGCGTGTGACCGCGCGCGGCGCGAAGCGTTTGGCGGCAACGATGCCCAGCCGGGCTTGATTCAATTGATTGCTGCGCGCATAGAGTACGAAATGCGCGGTGCGATAGACGGGCCGCAAACGAAAAACGGATGAAAACTCATCCGTTTTAACGATTCGCCGATCGCGTGCGTAGTCTTGGGAACGAGCGTCGCCCACGCCAGCAGCGTGCGGTGCAGCGCTTGGCTTAGACAGCCAGGCGCTTGCGGCCTTTGGCGCGGCGTGCATTGAGCACAGCGCGGCCACCGCGGGTTGCCATGCGGACGCGGAAGCCATGGGTGCGCTTGCGGCGGACGACGGAAGGTTGGTAAGTACGTTTCATTATTGGTCTCGCTAGTCAGCAAAAATGGGTGGGATCATCACGCAGCCCATTCTTGTCTTGTGATCGGACACAAGACGCAACAGGCAGTGAACCCGCAATTAAACCCCAATTTCCACTTTTCTGTCAATCACTTAGGCAGTGGCAAAGCGGCAAGGGCCGCGCCACCCGGGTCTCCGGCGTCCGAAAACGGCGCTCCCGTCGGGCGCAGCGGAGTACTTCATTTCGCTTGGTAATAAGCAAAACCAGGCGCCTCGGCATGCCCAAATTATCCACAATTGCAAGGACTTTTTTATGTCGGAAAAATGACGCAGCCTGTGGATAACTCCCCATGCCGGGTATAGAATAGCCCTCCCGCGTGGACCGCCTGACCTTGCCATACGCCCCTGCACTCCGCTGAACAGTCCGACAAATTCCGGACCGGACAGATTGCCGGAAGGCCAGACGCAAGGCAGCTGGTCATTTTCCACGCCCCCCTCCGACATTAGAAAAAATTCATGGAAAATTTTTGGCAGACGTGCTCCACACTGCTGGAGCAGGAGCTTACGCCTCAACAATTTAGTGCATGGATTAAACCATTGACACCACTCGATTTTGAAGACGGCCGCCTGCGCATCGCCGCGCCGAACCGCTTCAAGCTCGATTGGGTGAAAACCCAGTTCGCCAACCGCATTACCACGCTTGCCTCCCAGTACTGGGAGGCACCGGTCGAGGTGCTGTTCGTGCTCGACCCCCGTCTCAATGTCGCCAGGAAGCCGGCGCCGGTTCCTGCGGCGGCCGCCATGGCGATGGCGGACGGTCCGGACATGATGGATCTTCCCGACCCGATCGAGCGCGTCGACATTGCCATCGAGGAAACAAAAAAGCGCGACCAAAGCAAGATCAACGACGCGCTCACTTTCGACAGTTTCGTCACCGGCAAGGCCAACCAGTTGGCTCGTGCCGCCGCGATCCAGGTCGCCAACAACCCCGGCGTTTCCTATAATCCGCTGTTCCTGTACGGCGGCGTGGGGCTCGGCAAGACCCACCTGATCCACGCCATCGGCAACCAGTTGCTGGTCGATAATCCGAACGTCCGTATTCGCTACATCCACGCAGAACAGTATGTTCGCGACGTAGTGACCGCTTACCAACGCAAGGGTTTCGACGACTTCAAGCGCTATTACCATTCGTTGGACATGTTGCTGATCGACGATATTCAGTTCTTTGCCGGCAAGAGCCGCACGCAGGAAGAATTCTTCTATGCGTTCGAGGCTCTGATTGCTGCAAAGAAACAAATCATCATCACCAGTGACACCTATCCGAAGGAAATCAGCGGCATGGACGATCGCCTGATTTCCCGTTTCGACTCCGGCCTGACGGTCGCGGTCGAACCGCCGGAACTGGAAATGCGGGTTGCGATTCTGCTGAAAAAAGCGGCACAGGAAGGCGCTGTGCTGTCCGACGATGTGGCATTTTTTGTTGCCAAGCATTTACGATCGAACGTTCGTGAACTTGAAGGTGCGCTGCGCAAAATCCTGGCGTATTCCCGCTTCCATGGCAAAGATATTACGATCGATGTTGTCAAGGAAGCATTGAAAGATCTGCTGTCGGTCCAAAATAGACAGATATCGGTAGAGAACATCCAGAAGACGGTTGCCGACTTTTTCAATATCAAGGTTGCCGACATGTACTCGAAAAAGCGCCCGGCCAATATTGCCCGTCCGCGCCAGATCGCGATGTATCTCGCCAAGGAATTGACGCAGAAAAGTTTGCCGGAAATCGGCGAATTGTTCGGCGGACGTGATCACACCACGGTCTTGCATGCGGTACGCAAGATCGCCACCGATCGTTCCAAGAACCCGGAAGTGAATCACGAATTGCATGTGCTCGAGCAGACACTCAAGGGTTAAGCACAGCTGCTCATGCCCTTGTGGATAACCCGACAAGACTGCGTGCCTAATAAGAAGGCATTTCCGCAGAGAAACCAATCCTTTCGCCCGCAAGGCGAAAGGAGCTGATCTCCGGACAAAAGGCTTGTCAAGAAGGCAAAAACCCCACACTTTGATTTCTTGGAAGCCCCCCTTTTCTGTCAAAATAGAGGTTGTTCCGCGTTTGTTTTTCCTGGTCAGTGTCGGTTCTTTCCAGACCTGCCGTTTCGCCTGAACTCAAGCACTGTCTCAACCTAATTACTACAAGGACAAAAGCATGCAATTGGTCAAAACCCAACGAGACACGCTTCTCCGACCGCTGCAGATCGTGAGTGGTATTGTCGAGCGTCGGCACACGTTGCCGATTCTGGCCAATATCCTCATTCGCAAGGACGGCGAAAAAGTGTCTTTCCTGTCCACCGACATTGAAGTGCAGATCACCACGCACGCCGATGTCGGCAGCGGCGGCGAAGTGGCTGCCACCACGGTGGCGGCGCGCAAGCTGCTCGACATCCTGCGCGCGCTGCCCGACGGAGAGGTGTCCCTGTCGCTCGCCAACAAGCGCATGACGGTCCAGTCCGGCAAATCGCGCTTCGGCTTGCAGACCCTGGCCGCCGAGGAATTTCCGACCGTCGCGCAGGCCGAACAGTTCAATGCGAAAGTCACACTGCCGCAAAAGACGCTGAAGCACCTGTTCAACATGGTCCACTTCGCGATGGCGCAGCAGGACATCCGCTACTACCTGAACGGCATGCTGCTGGTGGTCGACGGCAAGAACGTGATCGCTGTCGCGACCGACGGTCACCGCCTCGCGTTCTGCCAGGTCGAGACCGACCAGAATTTCCAGCGCCACGAAGTCATCATCCCGCGCAAGACCATCCTGGAATTGCAGCGCCTGCTGGAAGACCTGGACAACCCGGTCGACCTCGAGATCGCGACCAACCAGGTGAAGCTGAGCTTCGCGGACATCGAACTGATTTCCAAGCTGGTCGAAGGCAAGTTCCCCGATTTCACGCGTGTGATCCCGAAGGGCTACAAGAACAACTTCACGATCGACCGCCAGACGCTGCTGCACTCGCTGCAGCGCGCGGCCATCATGACCAGCGACAAATTCAAGGGCGTGCGCTGCATCATCAGTCCGGGCAGCCTGAAGATCAGCTCCACCAACGCCGATCAGGAAGAAGCGGTGGAAGAACTCGAAATCGATTACGGCGGCGACAGCATCGATATCGGTTTCAATGTCACCTACCTGCTGGATGTGCTGAACAACCTCAAGGGCGACAATATCAACATCGCCCTTGGCGACGCCAATTCATCGGCGCTGATCACCGTACCGGAAAACGCAGACTTCAAGTATGTCGTGATGCCGATGCGTATTTGATTTGTTTGATAACGTAATTCGCAAGGGGGCCGCTGTGAATATGGCGAGCCCCTTTGCTGCATTTTTGGAAGTTTAAATTTTTTGGCAAACCTCTCTCTTCCACCCCTGCAGGTGGAAGGAAACCGACCGCCAAACCGTTCTTTTAGACGTAACTCGATTCATCAGAAGGCAGCCATGTCCGCGATTCCTCAAGAAAACACCCCGCAACCGCAAGCCAGCCAGTATGGCGCGTCCTCGATCCAGATCCTCGAAGGTCTGGAAGCCGTCCGCAAACGCCCTGGCATGTACATCGGCGACACGTCTGACGGCACGGGCTTGCACCACCTGGTATTCGAAGTGCTCGACAACTCGATCGACGAATCGCTCGCCGGCCACTGTACCGAGATTCACGTCACGATCCACTCGGACAACTCGATCTCGATCACCGACAACGGCCGCGGCATCCCGACCGGCATCAAGTGGGACGACAAGCACGATCCCAAGCGCAGCGCCGCGGAAATCGTCATGACCGAACTGCATGCCGGCGGCAAGTTCGACCAGAACTCGTACAAGGTCTCGGGCGGCCTGCACGGCGTGGGCGTCTCCTGCGTCAACGCGCTGTCCAAGCTGCTGCGTCTGACCATTCGGCGCGATGGCAAGGTGCACTCCATGGAGTTTGCCAAGGGCATCGTGCAGAACCGCGAGCTGGAAACCGTCGACGGCATTCCCACCTCGCCGATCAAGGTCATCGGCGAAACCGACAAGCGTGGCACCGAAGTGCATTTCTGGGCCGATGAAGAGATCTTCAACCACATCGAGTTCCACTACGACATCCTCGCCAAGCGCATCCGCGAACTCTCCTTCCTCAACAACGGCGTGCACATCAAGCTCACCGACCAGCGCACCGGGAAGGAAGAGGATTTCGCATTCGAAGGCGGCACCCGCGGCTTCGTCGAATACATCAACAAGAGCAAGTCCGTGCTGCACCCGACCATCTTCCAGGCGACCGGCGAGAAACTCTCCGACCAGGGCACGATGATCACGGTGGACGTCTCCATGCAATGGAACGACGCCTACAACGAACAGGTACTCTGCTTCACCAACAACATCCCGCAACGCGACGGCGGCACCCACCTCACCGGCCTGCGCGCCGCGATGACGCGTGTGATCAACAAGTACATCGAAGAAAACGATTTCGCGAAGAAAGCGAAAGTCGAGGTGGCCGGCGACGACATGCGCGAAGGCCTGACCTGCGTGTTGTCGGTCAAGGTGCCCGAGCCGAAGTTCAGCTCGCAGACCAAGGACAAGCTCGTCTCCTCCGAAGTGCGCGGTCCGGTCGAGGAAATCGTCGCCAAGACGCTGACCGACTTCCTGATGGAAAAGCCGAACGACGCCAAGATCATCTGCGGCAAGATCGTCGAAGCCGCGCGCGCTCGTGAAGCCGCCCGCAAGGCGCGCGAACTGACGCGCCGCAAGGGCGTGATGGACGGTCTCGGCCTGTCCGCCAAGCTGGCTGACTGCCAGGAAAAAGACCCGGCGCTGTGCGAACTGTACATCGTCGAGGGTGACTCCGCAGGCGGCTCCGCCAAGCAGGGCCGCGACCGCAAGTTCCAGGCGATCCTGCCCTTGCGCGGCAAGGTGCTCAACGTCGAGAAGGCACGCTTCGAGAAGATGCTGTCCTCGGAACAGATCACCACCCTGATCGCCACGCTCGGCACCTCGATCGGCCCGGACGAATTCAACATCGACAAGCTGCGCTACCACCGTCTCATCATCATGACCGATGCCGACGTCGACGGCGCGCACATCCGCACCCTGCTCCTGACGCTGCTGTATCGCCAGATGCCGGCGCTGGTCGAACGCGGCCACGTCTACATCGCGCAGCCGCCGCTGTACAAGGTCAAGCACGGCAAGGACGAGCGCTATCTGAAGGACGATGTCGAAGAAGCGCAGTACATGATGCAGATCGCGCTGCACGACGCCGCCCTCATCCCGACCGAAGGCGCGCAACCGATCGTCGGCGAAGCGCTGTCCGAACTGGTCCGCCAGTACAACACCGCCAACGCCATCATCATGCGCCTGTCGCGCGCGGTCGACGAAGCTGCGCTGTCGGCCATCATGACCGGCGTCACGCTCAAGCTCGACGATGCCGCCAGCGCGGAAGCGTCTGCGCAAGCGCTGACTGCGGCCATCAACGACCCGAGCGTCGCCGTTGTCGTCAAATCCGACGAACTGTCCGCCAAGCACATGCTGCGCATCGAGCGCCGCCACTTCGGCAACATGAAGATCAGCACCATCGACGCCGACTTCGTGCACGGCCCGGATTACCTCGTGCTGTCAGCCGCCGCCGCCACCTTCAAGGGCCTGATCGGCCCGGGCGCGATGGTTCGCCGCGGTCAGGGCGACAAGGCCAAGGAAATCGCCATCAAGGACTTCCACGAAGCGATGGACTGGCTGCGCGATGAAGCCGAGCGCGGCGTGTCCAAGCAGCGCTACAAAGGTCTGGGTGAAATGAATCCCGAGCAGTTGTGGGAAACCACGATGGACCCGACGGTGCGCCGTCTGCTGAAGGTGCAGATCGAGGACGCGATTGCGGCGGATCAGATTTTCACGACGCTGATGGGCGATGACGTGGAACCGCGCAGGGCGTTTATTGAATTGAATGCGCTGCAGGCGGGGAATATTGACGTGTAAGTTGACTCGTAGCCGTAAGGCGCCAGCGTAATTGCGATTGGCGCCACAATCGTGCGACCAGGCGGTCATAGTTAACGCGACTGGCCTACATAGGTCTGGTAAAAAGCGAGAAAAGAGCGAGAAAAGAGCGAGGGCTAACCAATCTGGTTAGCCCTTTTTGCTGTCGTATTTGTGAAAGAGTGAAGCTTAAGCCAATGATCTCTGCGAATTAAGCTGCCTGTCGTTGAGACAGCGACTTGAAGTGGGCCTCATCGGGCGTCTTGGCGTCAAGACTGGAAAGAGGATGCTCCCGGTTATATAAATCGAAATACCTGACCAGCGACTGCCGGGCTTGGGTAACGGTTTCGAAAGTGGGCGAATAGATTGCCTCCTATTTCACAGATTTCCATAGCCATTCAACGAACACGTTGTCGCGCCAGCAGCCCTTGCAGACGAAGCTGCGGTTCATTGGCGCATCTGTCACATCCGTTGCCTGGACTTGATTCGGCCGGTCGATTCTCAGGTTGCGCAACAGGTATGGATACGCTGTATGTGCGGCCTGGCGTTTGCTCCTGTTGGGCTTGCGATAAAGCGCCTGGATACCGGCCCTTGCCATCAGCATAGCCGCGTGCTTGCGGTCGACCTGAAAGGCGTCCCGCCGCAACATGTCGCGCAACATCCGTGCACCAGCAGATGGCCGTTTCAGATGCAATTCGTGGATGTTGCGCATCACCGCCAGACCAGCTTCCATTTCCGCCTTGGGAAGGTAATACACGGTCGGGACGCGAGATTCCCAGCAGCTTCGCCTGATGCCATCGTCGCAAAGACATCGCTGGCCCGCTCCAGCAACTGCCACCTTGGCTTTGTACGCGGCTGATCTAGGTCAAAGATATCGCGGCTTAAAGCATTTACCGTGATGTTCTTAGGGGAGCGAAGCATTTGTCGGATAGTCAAACGGGCATGCGGTTGAGCCTGATGCCGACAGAGGAGATTGCGATGCATCGATACAAAATGCCGGACCTCATCGTCTTGCTCCCTGGTATTACTGGCAGCGTATTAAAGAAGAACGGCGAAGTGGTGTGGGGTTATTCCGCCAGCACCATCGCCAAGGCACTCTTTACCCATGCCGAGAGCATGATCAACGCGATGGCTCTCCCGCACGATGATCCTGCGGTGGACGACCTGGGCGACGGCATCGCCGCCGACGCCTTGATGCCGGATCTGCATCTTTTGCCGGGCATTTGGAAAATCGATGGTTATGCCAAGATTGCCGACGCGATCAAGTCGGCTTTCGACGTGACCGACGGCGAAAATTTTTTCCCGTTTCCCTACGACTGGCGGCGCGACAATCGTGTCGCCGCGCGCAAGCTTGCCAAGGCGACGCATAGTTGGTTATCTGCGTGGCGGCAAAAGAGCGGCAATGCGAATGCGAAGCTGATCCTGATCGGTCACTCGATGGGCGGGCTCGTCAGCCGCTATTTTCTTGAATGTCTCGAAGGCTGGAAAGACACCAAGGCGCTGGTGACCTTTGGTACGCCTTATCGCGGTTCGCTCAATGCGTTGGACGGGCTGTCCAACGGCTTGAAGAAAGGACCGTTGGACTTGACTGCACTGGCGCGACAATTGACTGCCTTGTACCAGTTGTTGCCGGTATTCGAATCGTACGACGCGGGAAATGGAAAACTCGTACGTGTGGGCGAGACGACTGGCATTCCGAATGTCGACCCGGCCAAGGCTGCCGCCGCCCTTGCCTTCCATCGAGAAATCGAGGCCGCAGTGGCGTCGAATCAGAAGCTGCCGCAGTACCAGGCATCCCGTTATCGCATTTATCCTGTGGTCGGTGTTGCGCAGGATACCAACTTGTCCGCTCGGCTCGTTGGTGGCCGGGTCGAGATGCTGCAAACCTACAAGGGCGAGGTTCTGGGCGGCGATGGCACAGTACCGCAAGTGTCGGCGATTCCGATCGAGTTGAGCGCCGACCCTTCCAGTGCCATGTATGCCGGCACGCGGCACGGTTCCTTGCAAAATGCCGATCCGGTGATCATGCATCTCACCGGGGTGCTTTCCGGCTTCGAGATCGACCTTGGTGAATTCAGACGACCCAAAACCCAGGTTGCGCTGGAGGTTGAGGATGTCTACATCTCGGATGAGCCGGTGTCAGTGCGGGCGCGTCCGAGTACTAGCGATGCACGGCTGCAAGCGACGCTCTGGCGCAGCGGCGAGAAGCTGCCTGTGGCCTCTGCCGAAATGACGCCTGCTGAAGGCGATTGGTTCGGCGTCGATTTCATGCCCCTGGTTGCCGGAGCATATCGGGTCACGGTGGAAGGCGCCGACGTCGAAACCGCGGAGGATTCTTTGGTCGTCACCGACCAGAGTATGTAAAGCCATGAGTACCGAAGATGTGCCGGCATCGGCCGAGGGTTGCGCCGGCAACGATGCGGATCAACACGTCGCACGGCCAATCCATTGGGACCGTAGCGGCATCGTGCTCGCAGTCGCGGCGAATCGCAGCTTGGAGAGTGTCCTGCGGCGGGCGTTTGGCGAAGACGCCGAATGGGTGGTCATCGTGCGTTCCCTGCCAGAGAGCGCCGAAGTGTATTACTACGCATTTCGAAGCATCGAGCTCCAGATACTGGCGGACCAACTTCCGGATCGCCTCGGATGGCCGATAGCGCAAGCGATGGACATGCATGAGTGGAAGGTGAGCGGCACGGCACGCGGCGGCCGGGTGATCACGCCGCCGTCGAGAAACGCTGGACCCGCATCCGAGCGCATCGTTGGCTTCGACAGCTTGGGCCAGGTTGCCGCGATCGGCGAACCAGCCGAGATGGCTCCACGTCCCAGCACCACCTATTTTAACTATGAGCTCGGAATTGACTATGACCTCGGACCATTGCGCGGTGTCGACGTTTCCGCACGACCGGAAGCTCCACCGGCTGCCGAGATCGAGGTGACGCTTTCCGCCGAAGCGCCGTCCGAGATTGCTGTGGAGGCGACGGCAAAAGTCCTTTTTCAGATTGATCTTTCCGCGGAGGCGGCACCGCTGGCCGAATCCCACGCCGTGACCGCCAAGCCGGATGTTCCGATCATGGTCGCCATTTCGGTTGAGAACGACGCGATCGATATCGTGCGTAACCGTGAATATAGAGTGGATTCGCCAAAGCCGGGAGAGCCGCGCACCGGCTTTTTTACGGTGAAGGGAATGCGTCCTGGCGTGTCGCGGCTGGCGGTGATCTTCCGGCAGGGTGGCAGCGACCTGGGCAACATCGGGTTGGCGATGGAGGTAGTGCGCGAAGGCGCAAGCGGGGAGAAGACAAAGAGCGCCATCGCCGCCGCGCCGCGCGATATCGCCGACGATGAGATGCTGCTGTTGACCGTTCAGCAGGTACGCGATGGCGACAAGGTGTTCTATGAATATTTGCTTCATTCGGAAAAATTAGGCCTGGTCGTCAATCGTTTGCGGTCGAATCCGCTGCTTGATCGAGGTGGTGGATTGGCTGCCACCGAATTGGCGTTCGTCGGTCGTATTTATGACATCGTGACGAGGGATCTACCCAGCACTGGGGCGCCACTGCGGGAAGCGCTCGGCGAACTGCAGCGAGAAGTCAGGGCGCTCGGCGCCAGCTTGTGCCGGGAATTGTTCGAACCGGATGTCGCCAAGGTGTTGTGGCGCCTCCGTAAACGCATCACGCTCATTCAAGTTGTGTCGTGGGAGCCCTATATTCCCTGGGAGCTGGTGCGGCTGCGCGATCCCGAATCGGATGAAATCGATGATTGCTTCTTGTGCGAGTACGGGCTGGTGCGCACGTTCGCCGGCGAAGCGCCGCCGAGGGCGCTGTCGATGGAACGCTGGTCTTATCTCGGATCGATTTTTCCTACTGGATTATTGAGGAACGTGGGATCGGAACTGGCCTATTTCACCGAGATGTCGCCGGAATCCTTGCGCGGCCATGGCATTACCCCGCGCGCCATTCCGGCAACGCGCGACGGATTTTATGACGCACTGGCCGAAGGCGATTTCGATGTCCTGCATATCTCATGTCATGCCGTATCGCCGCATGAATCGATCGAGCGATCGTGTCTGATCATCGGCGAAGAACAGCTGCCTGGCGAGACCAAAGCTCGTTTGATCGATATCGATACGATGACGGTGGAAACCGAGGCGCGACTCAAGAAACGCCGCCCGCTGGTGTTTTTGAATGCTTGCGAAACGGGGCACATTGGTGCGGTGCTCACGGCCTGGGGCGGCTGGCCGAATGTATTTTTGCGCAAGGGCGCGGGGGCGTTCGTCGGTTCATCCTGGGCCGTGCGCGACAAACCGGCGGCGGCATTCTCGACCGCTTTCTATAACGCGCTATTGGATGGAAAAACGCTTACCGAAGCGGCGAGCGCGGCGCGGGCGGCGGCAAAAAAATTCGGTGATGCTTCGTGGCTGGCCTTCAAGGTGTATGGGCATCCGCATGCATGCCGCGTACCGGTGCCCGCACGGCGTGATGCGGGAGGATGACGATGATTCAGACAGGCGTCTACAATCGGATTTTCGACTATCCGCCGGAAAACGCGGCAAGCCTGGTTTTCGTCGATCCCGATCAAATCGAGCATGGCGCGAGGTCCAGCGAGGTCGCGGCTTGGGAACTATTGTTGGGCGCCATGCAGCTGCGGCGCGTTGGCCAGCAGTCATCCGCTACCGATTGGTTGAATCATGCATCGCATCTGTCTATCGACAATGATGTGTTCAAAGCCGAACTGCTCGGCGAGGCTGGCCATGAGCTGTACACGAGCGACCGCCTGCAGGATGCTCTGAAAATTCTTAACAGTGCAGCCGCCATTTGGCGTGACGCTTGCGCCCAGGCGGCCGAGGCCTGCGCTGGCGGCAAGAAACAGGCAGCAGCCGAGTTCGCCTCGCATCTTCTGCCCTTATTTGCAGCGGCCAAGCTCGAACCGCCGGCGAGTGAAGCGGCGATTCGCAAGGGAGCGCAGGCGACGCCTGTAATTCGGCAGTGGCTTGTCGAACGCGCAGTAATCGGGCGAGCGCAAACCGCGAATGACATGCTTTGTTTGCTGGCAAAGGCCGGCCGAATCGAGGATGCGCGCCGGATATTGCGTGAAGAAATGGACTGGATCGCACTTGATTTCACTTCGCCGCCGAAGACTTCGGCGAAAGGCGGGTTGAACGAGCGGAACATGTCACCCGCGACGCGCAGAGCCTTGTATCTTCTGTTGCTGGCGCAGGGCGAAATAGAAATTGCGGCGGATGCCTTCCAAAAGTCGGCCGACAGTTTCGCGGAGGCCGCGGCGATCTATGAAAACAAGGTCGAAGACGATAGCGATATCGAAAGATTGTTACGTGCAAAGTTCAATCAGGCCAATTCGCTATTGCGCCTTAAACGGTATCAGGAAGCGCTCGACATCTATGCGCTGTGCGAACAGGGTTTCAACTCCATCGGCCGAGATGACGCGGCACAGCGCGTAAAGCACGCCAGGCTGTTCGTGCAAACGAAGGCGCTGGACGACGATGCGTCTTGAAGACGAGGTTCGGCAACTCGTGATCGATGGCGAGCGCGCTGCGCGTGAAGCGCGGAATCCGACATCGCAACGCGCCGCGCTGCAACCGCAATACGCGCTCTACCTCAAAGTCCTGGTTCATGGCAGCCAGCCGAAGTTGATGCGCGCCGAAAATTATCTGCGCGTCGTGGCCGCGATGCGGGATGACATTGTTTATGCCGACCTTGAGCTTTCCCCCGAGCTGGCGCATCCATCGTTCGAGCACATTGCTTCCAGTCCTTTGCGCGTGCTGGCCGCCTACCTGGAACGTGTTCCGGATACTGTCGTGCTCGTGATCGAACGCGGCGCCGGCGTCCTGACGATGTTCGCGCTTCGCGGCGGCTCCAAGCCGCTGGAAGAACGCATCGCGCTGGAGCGCGCGAGCAAGGACTGCGTCAATGCCATGATCGCATTGATGCAACAGCAGAACGATGACATCAGGCGAATCGCAGCGCGCGAACCGGTGACGAATGCGTTCTTTGCCCCCATAGAAACGGCTGCCGCAGCTTTATGGAACACCTTTCCGGACACGATTCGTGCGGCCATCTGCAGCGCTCGTAGTCTGCTATATCTGCCGAGTGCGTTCGGCGATTTGAGCGCATTTCCGCTGGAGCTGTTGCGTGCGAACGATCGCTGGATCGCTACGACGCATTCCATTGCGAGATTGGGCTCGTTTCGCACCTTGTTTGAACTTTTGTCGCCGGGGCGCATGCCATCGCGCCTGGAGAGGCGCGCACTCGTCGTTCGTGCCCAGGACAGCAAGGATTTGCTCACGGCCGATGTCGAGGCGGATGACGTTTGCCGTCAATTGTCGGAGTTAGGTCTCGATACGACGATCGATCGCGCGCCGCATGTCGATACGGTGCGCGCCGCGCTGGATCGAGGATTGCGAACCTTGCATTACTGCGGGCATGGTTTCGCCGGCCCTCTCGGCGAATTCTTGTTCCTGTCGGCGACCGATTTATTGCAACCATACGATTTTTCGCAACTTTCCGGGGCGGGCACGCCTTTTGTTTATCTCAGTACTTGCGAAGTCGGCCGCGCGCGCATGACGGCCGTCGGGAATGCGCAAGGCATCGCGAATCGATTGATCGAGAAGGGAGCACCGGCTGTCATCGGCTGTTTGCAGTCGGTGCCCGATCTTGTCGCTCGTACCATGGCTTCTTTTTTTTACGCGGCCGCTACAACCCTGCCGGTAGGGCATGCGTTAGCCGTCGCGCGTACGAATCTGCTGAAATTCCCGCCGGCGTGCTGGGGCGTATTCGCGCTTTTCGGCGATCCGAATCTGCTGCTATATGAGGGCGGTGAGCTTGCAAGCGAAACACGAAAGATGACCCTGCGCTGGGACTCACTGATCGGTCGCTATCTCGCGCTCCGCACACCTGAATCTCGGCAACGAGCGATCGCGGCAGTCGCGAACGACCGAAAGCTGCATGGCGATGGCATGTACGAGCAGATCGAGCGTTGGATCGAATCGAGCTTTGCCACGGAAGAACCGGCTATGATGGATGCACGACTGGCAGTTTGCCAGAATGTCGCCGAGCGTGATGCGGTCGCAGCTTGCGAGCTGCGTATGCTATTGGCCATGGAAGCGCTGAACGGTGGTTACTATGGCGCGCGTCGCCCCGATCTCGTCGCTAATCCGGAAGAGCTCGCCATTGGCCTGTACTGCGCCAAGGCCGTGCATGACACGCTTGCCTGGGCATCATTCGCAATCGAAAGCGCCCGAGGCAGCGGCGTGGCTTTCGCACCTGCGGACCAACTGCGGATGCTTGAGGAAGCGGAGGGAATACTCAACGGCTGGTGCTTGGAAGAAGCCGCTGCAACGGCTATGTTGCTCGAAGTTCGGAATCTGAAGAAACGGCTATTGGCAATGAAGCGACATTGATCCATGGCATGGTTGTGCGAAATGGCGCGCCATGCCGACATCGCATATTTCCGGCGCAGCAAACGCGGCCCGAAAAAGCCGCCGCCGACGAAGACCGACTTCAGCGAGCACACTCGCGTCACCAACAAGCGCGTGATCGATCAGGTTATGCGCTCGCCAATCAACGCACATAGACAGGACTGGTGTTATAGATCCCAATTCCGTGATAGTTGAGGGTTCCAGTAATTGACGTTTTCAATCGCCGCAAGCAACGATGTCGCTTTCCCCCAAACTTTTAGTCGCGACAAATCGTCGCCATCCGCCGCACGGATCGTGTCGAACTCGTGCCAAACATGATCCATTTCTGAAGAAGGTCCGCATTCGCATTCCTGCCAGAGGCGTTCGTATAGTGTAGGAACGCTGATTTGTTCAGCAATGAAAAACTCTCCACTTTCAAGATGCATTCGGATGCGAGCAATTTCATCATCAGTTAAGGCACCTTCTAATAGCAATTCGCCGCCAGCCTTGAAATTCCCACCATCGCGATAGAGATATTCAAAAACAGAATGTTTCATTGTTTGTTCTACAGGTTATTTACGAATTCTTTGTTAAGGTGGTGAGTGATACAGAAAATCACGATGGAGTCGATGGCGCGGCCTCTTCAGGGTGTGGATTACTTCTGTTAGCAGCATCAATAGAGTTCATCAATCTAAAAATACATGCCTCCTGTGCCAGTCGATGAACTCTCTCAAGGGCTGAAATTTTTCTGGCAATTCGATTGGCCGACCTTCCAAACCAAGAAGCCAATCATCGGCAAAATGACTTCTCTCCAGTGCATTCAATTCATGAGAAGTTTTTATTTTAAAGTCGTCTGTTAGCGTAATCAGTCCTTGGTCGAATGCCTTATCGTGCAGTGCTGATAAGCACAATCCGTTACGCGGATTTAATCGATTATGATTATCTGCGCTCCAAGGAATTATGTGGCTTGCTACAAGCAATCGAGAATCGCTAAGGCCAGTAATGCAGCATCGTCCCTGATAAGCGCTCAATACGGATTGTCTAAAGAAGCTTTGACCAACACGAACTTGAACCAATGCCGATTTGTTTTCAGCGCTGTAGTTGATGGTGTCAGTCGTCTCTGGGCTGTATTCCGCCACTGACTGTTCGGCCGTCAATTGAGGCGTTCCAGTTAGGCCGTCAACGATCGCTTGGCTTTCTAGGGCGAAGCGTGCCCAGTCTTGTTGCATTTCGTCCCACATTGCTTTATCGGCTTTAGATGAGCCTGATAATCCGCTGCGGCCAGTCGAAGTAATTACGGGGTCAAGGCTTGCGATATTTGTCAGTTTCATCGCAAGTGCGGAGGGAGTTCGTCCTATCAATTCCGCAAAACGCATGATTTCCGGATTCCTTGCATGCAGCTTCCCAAAAGGCATGCGGCAATATAAATTGAACGCGACGAGAAGCTGTTCACGAGACCAGTTATTAGATTTTTCGGCCATTTGGTGTCCAATAGAAAACTCGATGTTCAAGTATAAGCATATCCATATCCATTCAGGGCCGACATTCTTGGTACAAATCTAAAGTCTTAATTTCCGATTCAATCACATGCACATCATCTACACCCCCGACCATCACCTGCACCACGGCCAATTCGAGTTCTACCGCGGCGAACTCGTCCCCTGCTTTGAAAAGCCCGAACGGGCGGATTACGTCTTCAAAGCGGTTACCGAGCAAAACATCGGGCAGGTCTCCGCGCCCGACAGCTTTCCCCTCGCGCCCATCGAACGCGTGCACGCACCGCGTTACTTGCGCTTTCTCGAGCGTGCCTGGGATAGTTGGACCGCACTCGGCAATACGCGCGATGCGATTCCCGCCGTGTGGCCGATTCGCGGCTTTCGGCATGATGTCGAGCCGGATAATTTCATCGCGCAACTGGGGCTGTATTCCTACGATAGCGGAACGCCGCTCACTGCCGGCACCTGGCGTGCGGCGCGTCTGGGGGCGGAGGTCGCGTTGACGGCACAGCGGCGCATTGCGCAAGGTGCGCGTTCTGCATTCGCCTTGTCGCGCCCGCCCGGTCATCATGCGGGTCCTGATTTCCTCGGCGGCTATTGCTTCATCAATAATGCGGCGGTGGCGGCGCAGGCGTTTCTCGATGGCGGCGCGGCGCGCGTGGTGATTCTGGATGTGGATTATCACCACGGCAATGGCACGCAGGCGATCTTCTACGATCGAGCCGATGTGCTGTTCCAGTCGATTCACGGCGATCCGAAGACGGAGTATCCGTTTTACCTCGGTCATGCGGACGAGACGGGTGCGGGCGAGGGGCTTGGATTCAATCGGAATTACCCGCTGGCGGCGGGCAGCAGTAATGAACAGTGGTTCGCGGCGCTCGATGCGGCTTGCAGGCGCATCCGCGATTACGTGCCGGATGCGCTGGTGATCTCATTGGGAGTCGATACCTTTGTTGGCGATCCGATTTCGAAATTCCGCCTCGATGCGCCGGAGTACCTGCGCCTGGGCGCGCAGCTTGCCCGCCTGGGGCTGCCGACGCTGTTCGTGATGGAGGGCGGCTATGCGGTGGAGGAGATCGGCTTGAACGTCGCGCATGTGTTGCGTGGGTTCCGCGATGTGGCGGGTTGAGGAGGTCCTGTTCTCCACGCTGCCACCAATGGCTGCATACTTCATATCAGTTCATCAACAGAAATCGGTTTTCCTATGTCCACACGTCTTCCCGTCGAACTCCCCAAGGCCTATCGTTTGCTCAATCACGGACCTACCGTGCTGGTCAGCAGTGCGCACGGAAGTGCGCGCAACGTGATGGCGGCGGCATGGTCGATGCCACTCGATTTTTCGCCGCCGAAGATTGCGGTAGTGATTGATCGCGCGACGCGCACGCGCGAGCTGGTCGATGCTTCCGGTGAGTTCGCGTTGAATATTCCATCGAAGGAGATGGTCGAGGCAACACTGGCTGTGGGGTCGGTGTCGGGGCGGGACGTCGACAAGTTTCAGTCGTACGGGCTGGCGACCTTTGCCGCGGAAAAGATCGCGGCGCCCTTGCTGGAGGGCTGTCTTGGCTGGCTGGAGTGCCGTGTGATTCCCGAGCCGCCCATTCAGCTTCGCCATGATCTGTTCCTTGCCGAGGTGGTGGCGGCGTGGGCCGATGCACGTGCATTCAGGGACGGGCATTGGTCCTTCGAGGACGGTTGTCCGCGCAGCATTCACTATATCGCTGGCGGCAATTTCTTTGAAACCGGCACGGCGTTTTCGGCCAAACCATCCTAGACTGTCATGAGCTTCCAATCCAGTGCGCGTTCCAGCAGCCACACCGTGCCGATCACGGAGATTGCCACAGATCCGCCGGGTAGCAGCACGCGCCGGTAGAACAGGGTCGTTCTCAGAAGATGGGCGAGTGGCAGGAAAAGCAGGACGATGCCGAGCTGGCCGAGTTCGACGCCGACGTTGAAGGAAACCAATGCCAGCAGGAGCGATGATCGCGGCAAGCCGAGGTCCGTCAGCACGCTGGCAAACCCGAATCCGTGGACCAGGCCGAAAATCAGTGCGGCCAGCCAGCGGCGGCCACGGAACAAGGGAATCACGTTATTGACGGCGGCCAGCGCCACGGATGCAGCGATTGCTGATTCGACCAGGCGCGATGGCAGGCTGACGATCTGCAGCGCGGCCAGTGTCAAGGTCATCGAATGGGCCACGGTGAATGCGGTGACGATTTTCAATACGTCGACGAGCGAAGACTTGAAGTCGGGAGAGGGTTGCCATTGCCTGTTCTGGCACAGCAGCACGGCGGGTAGCAGGAGCGATAGCAGGAAGAGAATGTGGTCGAAGCCGATCCAGATGTGCCATACGCCGTTCTTCGTGTAGTCCACAACGGTGTTCAAGCGGTTTCCCGCGTTCAGCGAAAAGGATTGCGATGGCCGCTCTGCGCTGAAGATGCCAGTCAGCAGCCGACCCGCATGGTCGATCTTCAGCAAGCCCTTGTGCTGCGGATCGATGTCAAACAGCAGCGTGTAACGGATGTCCAGCGTGTCGATTGCGCCGTCGCAGTTGCCGACAAAGCGCAATACCGCGTACGCGCCGTCGCTGTAATTGTCGGCCAGGAGCGTGGTCGGACCGAGCTGGCAAGTTGCGCCGCGCTGTGAGAGCACAAGTCGGGACAGCGCAGTGCGTTCGATGTCATTTTGTTTTGCCAGAACTTCGTTCCACGTGATGGCACTGTCGCCATCCTGGTCGAGTCCGATTGCGAAGTCGAGATCGCGCAGCGCGATTGCCCATTGGCCTTCGACATGCCGATCCGCCACGTTCAGGGACAGGTAGCTGTCGCTCGGCTTGTGGGCATGGGAAAGCAAGGGCAGACAGGTCAATGCCGCGAGTAGAAGAATACGCCTGATGTTCATGGTTGAACTCCCGCCTGCTGCAACATCGATGTCAATTTGCGGTCTTGCAAACCGGTCTTCGCGAGCCATGCGTGCGCCTCGTGCACGGTCTGGCGGTCGTGTGCGGCAATTGCCGCCGCGAGCAGGATGCGCACATCGGCCGGCTCTTTCTGCGCCTCCCAGTTACGCCGCGCGGTGTGCAACGCGGACTTCGGATCATTCAGCAGATGCAGTTCGAAGCGGGCCTGCTCGCGTTGATGCACGGTGTCGCCGCGCAGTCTGGCGGCCTTAAAGCGTTCGCTCAGCAGCGCAATGTGTGCAGCAGCATCCGGCGAATCGATCTGCTTCAATGCTTCGGCGTAGCGCAGAAGAAGCGCGTCGACGCGCAGATGATTTTTCAGTAATGGCAGAACTTCACGCGGGCGCTGCTGGTCGAGCAGGAAGTCGGCATAGGCGCCAAGCAGGTAGGCATCGGCGTCGCCATTGCGGTTCATTTCGCGAAAGGCCTGCTCGGCTGCGGCGAGATTGCCGCGTCGTTCGGCGATTTCCGCGAGCAAGGTGCGTGCCCAGTTCCGGATGCTGGCGGCCGCGCCGGGATTGCGGTCCAGCGTGGATTGCAGCAGCGCGTATCCCTTGTCGGCTTGTCCAGTCAGGCTCGCAAGGTTGGCGATGCAGGTCACGGTAATCAGCTCCGGTGCCAGTGCATACAGCCTGGCGCAACTGGCCTTCGCCAAATCAAATTTCCCTTGCACCTGCAAGATCGTGGCCTGGGTCAGCCATGCCTGCGCGTTGCTGTGATCAGCCTGCAGTACTGCGTGCAAATCGACGAGCGCGGCGTCGAAGTGATGCGTGCTTTGCAGCAGCGTCGCGCGCAGCAATTGCACCTCGACAGGCGGCTGCGGCTGGTTCCACCAGGGCGTCAGCACGGCTTGCGCATAACCGAGATAACGCGGGTCGCCTTCTTTGCGGCCTGCCTCGATATAACGGTGCGCGAGCTGCGCTGCGAGCGGCAGATTGCGGGGATCGGCGGCAACGGCCTTGCGCAAGGCGCGCAGTTCGCGTTGCAAGGGATCGTTCCGCTGCGGCAGGCGTTCCAGCACTTGATTACCGTCGCGAGGAATGAAAGGGGCGGCCTGCGCTGCTGCGGCGGCAATCAGGGTGAGAAGCAGGGTGAGAAGCAGGGCGCAAAACAGCAACCCTGACTGTCGGATGAAGTGGCAAACCATGTGCGGCACCTGCAAACAAGGATGGAAGAAATCGGCGGCGCATCTCCGACGCATGTGGTGCAAGAGATGCGCCGCGTTGCCGTTGTCAGCTCACCGGCGTCGGCTCGGTGTCTTCCGGCATGTCGGCCGAGGCGGTGTCAACTGCTTCCGGCTCGGCAGTGTCGCTGGAACTGCCCACGACGCTGGCTACATGGCTGGTGAAGTTGTCGGCTGCGGTCGCGCCAGCGGTTGCCGGCTCTGCCATTGCGCCAACATCGCTGGCGCTGCCACCGCCATCGGCGCTGCTGCCGCCGCATGCTGTCAACGCCGCGCAGGCGGCCAGCAGAATCGCGAGATTTTTCATGATGCTCTCCTTGTTCAATGCCTTGCGCTTAGTGTGTCAGCGAGTTGGTCAACGGTGTCTTCAAGTAGGGGAAGCCCATGTCGAAATAGGTGCTGTCGAGATAGGCGCCATCGGTAAAGTCGATGTTGCCGGAAGGCGCATCGGACGGTTTGCAGCCGATATTCAATGTGCACAGGCGGCCCATCATGACGCGCAATGCGACATCAACGATGTCGTCGCCGGGACGCCGGCCATTCGGAAAGCCGGCTGCATCGCCAGCGATGACGCCAAGGCGGTTTTGGGTGCCGCTCACCGGTGTGCTGGTATTGAGCCGCAGCATTTCGGATGGCGTCACCTTCGCAGGCTTGTTCACGCCGTCGACACCCGTCAGGAAGGCAGTCACCAGATCATTGCGCGGGAAGTTGGACGGCGCCTTCACGCCTGCACTGCCGAACAGCACCTCCACCAGCGCGGGCAGGGTCGGGTTGGTCACATAATCGAGAAATTGTGCGTCGTTCACCGGTTTGCTGCTGTTGAAGTGATCCTTGTCCTTCAGGCCGATCACCACCTCGTTGACCAGTGGATTGCCAAGGCGCGATACCTGGGTCCATGCTCCGCCTTCTTTCGACGCGCCGCCGCTTCCCGGATTCGGGTTGATCAGGCGGCCCTGGCGCACGCTGGCGGTCGTCCAGGCGCCGATCACCGGCTCGCTGCCGTTGGTCAGGCAACTGATCGGCACCTCCAGCTCGATCGCAGTGACGTTCTTGTTGGCCAGTACATCCTGCGCAGCCTTTTCCGCGTTCGGATCAAATGCAGTGGCCGGCGCCTTGATGTTGATGAGGTCGAAGATCTCGCCCAGATTCACCACAAACGGGTCTTTGCGCTGTCCGACAAACATGCGTCCGGGCGCGTTACAGCCGGGTATGTTGATGTTGTAGACATGCTTTGCGGCGTAGGCTGCATAGTCGGTAATCGATTTGTTGCCGATATTGTCGATCGGCTTTTCAAACGTCGCGCTGCCGCCGTCGGCATTGGCCACCGCCTGCCGGGTGCCGGTACGACGATCGCCGCGAACCAGCGAGACTGAATAGGTTTCGCGGCGGTTCAATGCGGACGAGCCGGGACTGTTGATATCGGTCGAGCCGTTGATGACGAGCGGAATGGAAACCTGCTTGCCAGCGATCGTCAGTTTGTTGTCGTTATTGATGTCATTGAAGCGGAACTGGAAGGTGAGGTCTTCCTTTGCATCGCCGTTGTTGTCGATGTGGATCTCGTACAAGGCGTTCGGATCCATCGCGTAGTAGTGCGGAGCGGCGCCCTGTTCCTCCAATGGAATATAGTTGGCAATCAGCGTCACGTAATTGGATCGACCTGTCTCATAGCTGCGGAACATGTAAAAGTCCGTGCTGTCGACCGCCGGCATGCGGGTCAGGAATGGCGCTTCACGATGGCTGGAGGCGGAAGCGGGGGGCAGCGTGATGCCGGCAGCCGTTCCCAGCATCAGGCTGATAGCGATCGAAATCTTTCTCTTGCAAGTGAACATGGCTCTCTCCTAAAAGGGTTGATCGAGGCGCGACGGCCTTCCTTGCTTGATACGCATCTGCCGAGCGAACGGATTCAAAAAATTTTTGATCGCCGCATAAATACCGAACAGCAAGCGAATCCATGTGCGGCCAGTCTTCGGTCAACTTTTCGGCTTGAGATTGCATCTATAATTTTCCGTAACGAGAAATGCCGGCCGCATGTGGCCGCCACACCGAGACTCCCGACCATGCCGGCGACCGATCCCCAGCAACAACAATTCAGAGAATGGCTTGCCGCCGTTGCGCGGCAGGATGCTGCCGCGTTTCGCGCGCTCTATGAAGCAACGTCGCCGAAACTGTTTGGCTTTGCCTTGCGTATATTGATGAAGGGCGAGTGGGCAGAGGAGGTACTGCAGGAAAGTTTTGTCAGCATCTGGCACAACGCGGCGAACTATCAGCCGGCGCTGGCCGCGCCGATGACGTGGATGACGACCATCGTGCGCAACAAGGCATTCGACGCGCTGCGCCGTGTCGATGACTGCGTCGAGATCGATGACGAGACCTTCAGTCAGGAAGTCGTGGATGCATTGGAAAGCCCGGCGCCGACGCCGCTGGCGGCATTGCAGCTGACGAGCGACGCCGCCGCGCTGGCGGAATGCATGAAGCGGCTGGAGGGCCTGCACCGTCAGGCAATCGCATTGGCGTTCTACCACGATCTGTCGCACAGCGAAGTGGCAGAGCAATTGAAGTTGCCGATCGGGACGATTAAAACATGGATACGCCGCGGCCTTGAACGTCTGCGGACCTGTCTGTCGAAATGGGAGAACGCATGAACCACCGGCACTTGCAACGCAATGAACGATTGCGGGAGCAATTGACCTCCGAATACGTACTCGGCACGCTCAAGGGAGGCGCGCGCCGGCGTTTCGAGCAGTGGCTGGCGGTCGATGCGACGCTGCTGCACACGGTAAGGCAGTGGCAGAATCGCCTGAGTCCAATGGCGGAATTCGCGCCGAACGTACAGCCGCCGGCGCGGGTATGGCAATCGATCGAGCAGTCCTTGCGGCTGACGGCTGCACCGGCGCGCGCGCGGCCGCCGTTCCGGCAGCGCGTCTTCAATGATCTCGCCTTCTGGCGCGGGCTCGGTATCGGCGCGACGGCATTGGCGACCTTGCTGATTGCGGTCCTGATGCTGCGCCAGCCGGAGATTGCACCATCGCCCGTCTATCTCGCCATGCTGAGCGGCGACAGCGCGCAACCGGTGGTGGTCGTCACCGGCGACGCCAGGCAACGCACGCTGACCGTCCACGTGGTCGCGCAACAGAACGTGGCAGCGGACAAGAGCCTCGAACTGTGGGCCGTGCCATCCCAGGGCGCGCCGCGTTCGCTGGGTCTGGTGGCCGGCAGCGGCACGGTCATATTGCGGCTGCCGGAAAACATCACGCCGCAATCCGCACCGCTACTGGCAATCAGTCTCGAACCGAAAGGCGGCTCGCCCAACCCGAACGGGCCGAGCGGGCCGATCTTGTATAAAGGTGCATGGGTTCAGATTTAATTCGCTTGTACGGATCGCACCCATCGGCACTTCATCGCGCAACATAAAGAACTCCCGCGACCGAGACGATCGCGGGAGAAGAACATCCTCTGGAGACATCGAGGCGGTAGTCGCGCACGACATGGCGCAACTCCCTTGCTAGTGTCTCATTTCAATCCTTTCAATTGGCTGTCGATATGAGCGTCCATTGACGCGATATCGCTCTGTATCCAAACGACCACAAGCTTTCAATTCCCGAAAGCAAACTGACAGGTTCGCAAAGCTACTCTTGCCGCGTCATTCAATGACATTGCCGCGGCAGTGGGACGCTGTTCATGACGAACAAGGCCGGGCGCCACCAAATATGCATATCCAAACAAAGGAGAGGAAACAATGAAAAAATCACTGATAGCGCTGGCGATCCTGGGCGCATTGGCAGGCACGGCCGCAGCGCAAACGAATGTGGCGATCTATGGCGTGGTCGACGTCGGCATCAGCCGCACCGATGTCAGCAACGGCTCGGCGACCTGGGGCATGGACAGCGGCGTGCAGTCGGGCAGCCGGCTCGGCTTCAAGGGCACGGAGGATCTCGGTGGCGGCATGTCGGCCAGCTTCAATCTGGAAAACGGTTATGCCGTCGATACCGGCGCGATGAGCGGCGGCCTGCTGTTCGGCCGGCAGGCGTGGGTCGCGTTGAATGGCGGCTACGGCACGGTGCGTCTCGGGCGCCAGTTCACGCCGATCTTCCAGGTGCTCGACGATATCGATCCCTTCGGCACCGGCCTTTCCGGCGCGATCAATAACGTGTTCAGCACCTATGGCGTGCGCATGAACAATACGGTGAAATACCTCACGCCGCAGCTGAACGGCTTCTCCGGGCAACTGGCCTATGGTTTCGGCGAAGTCGCGGGCAACACTTCCGCCAGTCGCCATCTCGGCGCATCGGTCGGTTACGCCAACGGACCGCTGAATGTGCAGTTCGCTTACCACGACGCCAACAATGCGACGGACACCGGCAGCACCAACACGGCGCTGCTGGCGGGCATGTACGACTTCCGCGTGGTCAAGCTGCATGCGGCCTTCGCGACGAATGGCGACGATACCACCGGCGCCGCATCGAAAAGCCGCAGCCGCGATGTCATGCTGGGCGTGAGCGCGCCTGCGGGCAGCGTCGGCACCGTGCTCGCTTCCTGGATTCGTCATGATCAGCGCAGCGGCGCAGTCGGTGGCGTGGACCGCGATCAGTGGGCGATCGGTTATCTGCATTCGCTGTCCAAGCGTACCAATCTGTACACCTCGTATGGCCGCCTGAATCTGAAGCCTGCCGGTTCGGCAGATGTATCGACCTTCTACGCGGGGATACGGCACAAGTTCTGACAGGCTGTTGAGAAGCAACTGCGCGGGCCGGTGTTTGCGCCTGCGCAGGCCATGCACGAATTTGCGAGACGCTATGCGACTACTTCTGGCGGAAGACGAGCAGGAACTGGCGAACTGGCTGTGCCTCGCACTCCAGCAGAACGGCTATGTCGTCGACTGGGTGGATGACGGCCGCCTGGTGGAGCATCGCATCCGGCAGGAGAAGTACGATGCACTGATCCTGGATCTCGGCTTGCCGGGCAGGGATGGGCATGCGGTGCTGTGCCGCCTGCGCGAGGCCGATGCGCGGATTCCGGTATTGATCCTGACGGCGCGCGATTCGCTGATGGAGCGTGTCAGCACCTTGCGTGAAGGCGCGGATGATTTTGTCGCCAAGCCTTTTTCCATCGATGAACTGGAAGCGCGGCTGATGGCGCTGATCCGGCGTTCGCGCGGCTCCGAACATCCGCGCATGGCGTGCGGTCCGCTGGTGTTCGATACGAAGACGCGGCAGTTCCTGTTGAGCGGCAATGTGCTGAGTCTCTCGAAGCGCGAATACACCTTGCTGCGCGCGCTCATCCAGAATCCCGGCGAGCCGCTGTCGAAACAGGAAATCCACGACCGCGTGTTCGCCGACGAGGTGGATGTGCTGCCGGAGGCAGTGGAGGTGCTGATTCATCGCGTACGCAAGCGGCTGATCGGCAGCAGCGTGCATGTGGTGACGCTGCGAGGCATCGGTTATCTGCTGGAGTTGAGATAGGGTCTCGGCATATTCAGTGTCCCGGTTCTTGCATGTCCTGCAATTTGAAATAAATGCTTCTTTCTGACAGCCTGTTGACAGCTTCAGATTGCTAAAGTCCACATACACCCGGAGCGGTCTGCGTATCCGGGAAGATGACAAAGGAGAAGACAAAATGAAAAAACTGTATTGCGCACTTGCGCTGAGCCTCTGCGTTGGAGCGGCCGTGGCCGGCCCGTTCGACAAGACCGAATGCATCGCCGGCGCCAAACCCGGCGGCGGCTTCGACCTGACCTGCCGTCTCGCGCAGAGCGGCCTGTTCGACGCGCACCTGATCAAGGACCCGATGCGCATCACCTACATGCCGGGCGGCATCGGCGCCGTGGCCTACAACGCGATTGTCGGCCAGCGTTCGGCGGAGCCGAATACCATCGTGGCCTACTCCGGCGGTTCACTGCTCAATATCGCGCAGGGCAAGTTCGGCAAGTACACCGAGAACGACGTGCGCTGGCTGTCGATCGTCGGCGCCGATTACGGCGTGGTCGCGGTGCGCAAGGATTCGCCCTACAAGTCGCTGAAGGATCTGGCCGCGGCGCTCAAGGCCGACCCGAGCAAGATCGTGTTCGGCGCAGGCGGCACGGTGGGCAGCCAGGACTGGATGAAAGCCGCCCTGACGGCCAAGATCGCCGGCGTCAGCCACAAGACGATGCGCTTCGTTGCCTTTGAAGGCGGCGGCGAAGCGATGTCCGCACTGCAGGGCGGACATGTGCAGGTGTATTCCGGCGACGCGTCCGAACTTTCTTCGCAGATGAAGGCCGGCGCCAACGTGCGTTTGCTCGCGGTGTTCGCCGACAAGCGCCTGCCGGGCGAGCTGGCCGAGGTGCCGACCGCCAAGGAGCAGGGCTATGACGTGGAATGGCCGATCGTTCGCGGCTTCTACATGGGGCCGAAGGTCAGCGATGCGGATTTCAATGCATGGACCGAAGCTTTCAACAAGATGATGCGCACGCCGGAGTTCGCCAAGGTGCGTGAAGAACGCGGCATGTATCCGTTCTCGATGACCGGCCCTATGCTCGACACCTACATCAAGCGCTACGTGCAGCAATACCGCAAGCTGGCGGAAGAGTTCGGGCTGGTCGGAGCGAAATGATGAGCGACCGCATCCTCGGCTTGCTGGCCATCCTGGTGGCCGGCAGCATGGCGGTGGGCGCCTGGGGCTATGTCGCACCGGTGGAGTATGAACCGGTCGGCCCGCGCGCCTTTCCTCTGCTGCTTGCTTTCGCCATGGCCGTCTGCGGCGGCTGGCTCGCGCTACGACCGGGGCTGCCGGTCGACTGGCCGCGCGGCGCGCAATTGCTGCACATTGCGATCTGCGCCGGCGCCGTCCTCGCCTACGTCGCACTGTTCCAGACGCTGGGTTTCGTGATCGCGACCGCGCTGATGGCACTGCCGGTCGGACGCGTGTTCGGCGGCAGCTGGCGACAGTGCGCGCTGGGCGGCATCGGTCTGGGCATCCTGCTGTACGTGCTGTTCGATCGCTTGCTCGACGTCGTGCTGCCGCTGGGCATTCTTCACTGGATTGGTTGAGGGGAATATGGAAACTTTGTCACACCTGGCCACCGGCTTCGGCGTCGCGATGCAGCCGATGAACCTGCTGCTGGCGACCCTCGGCGCATTCCTGGGCACCGTGGTCGGCCTGCTGCCCGGCCTCGGGCCGATCAACGGCGTCGCCATCCTGATGCCGCTGGCCTTCGCGCTGAAGCTGCCGCCGGAAGCATCGCTGATCCTGCTTGCCGCCGTCTACATCGGCTGCGAATACGGCGGGCGCATCTCGTCCATCCTGATCAACGTCCCCGGCGACGCCGGCGCGATCATGACCGCGCTCGACGGTTATCCGATGGCCAAGAAGGGATTGGGCGGCGTGGCGCTGTCGATCTCGGCCTGGAGCTCCTTCGTCGGCTCGATCGTGGCGACCATCGGCATTGCGATCGCGGCGCCGCTGCTGGCGCAGTGGGCACTGGCTTTCGGCCCGGCGGAATACTTCGGACTGATGATCTTCTCCTTTGCCTGCATCGCGGGACTGATCGCGGACCAGCCGGTGAAGGCCGTGCTGGCCACCATCATCGGCCTGTCGCTGTCGACCATCGGCGTGGATGCCAACTCGGGCGTGTATCGCTTCACCTTCGACTCGGTGCACCTGGGCGACGGCATCCAGTTCATCGTGGTGGTGATCGGCCTGTTCTCGGTCAGTGAAATCCTGCTGATGCTGGAGCACGCCTTCCACGGACCGGCCACCATCCCCGACACAGGGCGCAACATGTTCAACCTGCAGGAGATGGCCTACACTTGGTGGGGAACCCTGCGGTCCTCCGTAGTGGGCTTCGTGGTCGGCGTGCTGCCCGGCGCTGGCGCCACCGTGGCCAGCGCGATTACCTACTCGATGGAAAAGCGCCTGACCGACAAGGAAGGCACCTTCGGCACCGGCGACATCCGCGGTGTCGCGGCGCCCGAGGCGGCGAACAATTCGGCCGCCAACGGCTCCTTCGTACCGATGCTCACGCTCGGCATTCCCGGTTCGGGCACGACCGCGGTGATGATGGGCGCGCTCACCCTGTACAACATTACGCCCGGCCCCGCGCTGTTCCAGCAGGAGCCGAAGCTGGTGTGGGGCCTGATCGCATCGATGTTCGTCGGGAACGTCATCTTGCTGATCATGAACATTCCGCTGGCGGGCATCTTCACGCGCATGCTGAAGGTGCCCAACTGGGCCCTGGTGCCGGGCATCATGGCGGTGAGCGCGGTCGGCGTGTACGGCGTGCACGCGACCACCTTCGACCTGGTGCTGATGGCGGCCTTCGGCATCCTCGGCTATCTGCTGCGCAAATGCCAGGTGCCGATGGCGCCGCTGATCCTCGGATTCGTGCTTGGCGACATCATGGAGCAGAACCTGCGCCGCGCGCTGTCCATCACG
Organism: Herbaspirillum sp. ST 5-3; assembly: GCF_004804275.1. Lineage (GTDB taxonomy): Bacteria > Pseudomonadota > Gammaproteobacteria > Burkholderiales > Burkholderiaceae_D > Noviherbaspirillum. Next base: position 4,392 of record NZ_STGI01000019.1, on the reverse strand, counting down.
AATGGCGAGGTCTCGATCCTGTGGCAAAGCCCGATCTCGATCGGACTGTGGTTGTCGGCAGTGGCGATGGTGTTCGGGCCGCGCCTGTATCGCAAGCTCAGGCGGCAGCCGGCGGTGGTGGGGGCTGCGGCGTAATCGCAGTCTAGGAGCGCCGCCGGTTTGCCAGGGTGATGGCGTGTAGTCACTACTCGATCCATGAAAGACACGAAGAAATCTTGCTTTGCATTTTTTCGTGTTTTTCGTGGACGATAGTAGTTCATGCAGATGAATTTAAGCGGCGCGGCGGAACGCTATGGATGTCCACGGAAAGCACGGAAGACACGGAAAGATGCAATACTTTTTGTGCCTTTTGTGGACCGTCATGATTTCCCTTCCATAGAGCAGAAACTGCTTTTAACAAAAGCATGGAAGACACTCGGCGTGTCTCGCAAAATGCAGACAGTCCAAGGACGCATGTAACAGTCGCTTGTGGTCATCCAGTCCGGTTCTTCGTCTGCAGCCATTACAGTAACTTGTCATCAACGTCTCCGTCACTTTAAGCAAGTGCATCAAGCTGGGGACGGTCCGCTAAGGGGGCGAAGCCGGCTGTCACAAGAAAATAATGACGGACAGAAATCGGCCAGGAGCCGTCATACGAGGCATGGTGTTCTTGCTCCATAGCGGCCGTTCAGCACGAACTTGGCAGATCGATGGGTGAGGAAACACCCCGGCCACCCTTGTTCAAAACATGCGCATACACGATGGTGGTCGACACATCCGCATGGCCAAGTAGCTCCTGAACTGTCCGGATGTCGTAGCCGGCCTCAATCAAATGAGTCGCAAAGCTATGCCGAAAGGTATGGCTGGATGCACGCTTGGTCAGCTTCGCCGCCAATACCGCACGTTTGACTGCCCGCTGGATGGTTTGCTCGTACAAATGGTGCCGACGAACGATACCGGTGCGGGGATCGGTCGATTCATGATCCGAAGGAAATGCCCAATACCAGCTCCATTGCGTGCCGGCAGACGGATATTTTCGCTCCAACGCATCCGGCAGCATGACACCGTTGCGGCGGTTCAGGCGATCCACCTCATACAGCGACTTTGCATATGCCAGCTGTTCCCGCAACGGCTGAACCAGGGACAACGGCAGCATGGTCAAGCGGTCCTTGCCGCCTTTGCCTCGCCGGATGGTGATCTCCCTTCGCTGGAAATCAATATCCTTGATCCGCAGCTGGGCACATTCCATCAATCGCATGCCGGTGCCGTACAGAAGTCTGGCAATCAACAGGTAAACACCGTCCATCTGCGCAAAAATCCGATCGATCTCCTGGCGGGTCAGCACGGTGGGCTGGCGCGGCGGCTTCGACGGCTTGGGCAAGTCATCGATCCACGGCAACTCCACTTTCAGCACGTGCTTGTAGAGGAACAGCAGGGCACACAGTGCCTGATGGTGAGTCGAGGTTGAGACGCTTCGTTCGTTGGACAAGTAGGACAGGAAGGCGTGGATTTCCGGTCCTCCCATATCGGCGGGATGGCGGAGCTGGTGAAAGCGGATTTACCATCTGGCCCAATACACGTAGACGCGTTCGGTCCGTAGGCTATAGTGCTTATCTCTAAGGCAACGTCGTAGCTGGTCGAGCAGTTTCGGTGGTTGCCCGACAGAAGCGGAATCAGGGGCGATTTTCACGTTAATTAACACTGTATGAAGATACAGTATTGTGCGGTATGCTAGAGGGCATGCGGCTTGCGAAGGATCAAGCGAAATGGTTTATCGGGCACTACCCTGTTTTATCAGTCAGACCAAGCCTTTGAAATCTAGTTATGCATCATGAATAAGCAGCTCTACAACGCACCGCCGTCACCTGGGAGCCGCAGGATTCTCGGTCAGGGGTGTTTTGTCTTTGGCCTTTCAATGATCGCTTTCGGGATCTACCTATTTGTCGACGGATTTAATTGGCCACTTGGCGGTAGAGAGCGAACGATCGACATAATACTCATGATGATTTTCGGACCGCAGTATGCGTCGCTGGCCATGGTTTGGTTTTTCATTGGGCTGGGTATCGTTGTGGGGTACAAAGGGCTAAAAATGTGGTGCAAAGATGCATAACGAGTTATTCAACGCTGACGCGCAAGCGCGCCGTTTAACAAGGCGTTAGCCGCCAAAACTATTCGCTGCCTATTTTCAGATTGGAACAAGAATGGGTACTTGGGGATCTGGAATCTACGATGACGACTTCGCCGCGGACCTTAGAAATTCTGTAGCCATCGTATGTAAGGTTCCTTCCGGCGGCGATCGCCTCACGGAAATACTGTTGCAACTGCACGGAATCACATCGGAAAGCGAGGACGAAACTACATTTTGGCTCGTGCTTGCCGATCAGTTTGAGCGCAGAGGGATCGAATGCCCTGGCGTATTTACCACTGCACTATCCATCATCGAAAGTGGGGCGGACCTGAGTCGCTTGAAGGACCAAGATGCGGATGAGCGCTTTCTGAAAAAGCGCGCCGTCGTACTCGAAGCACTCGCCACCCGGCTCCGGGCTCCGCGCCCATTCCGCCCCAGATCTATGCCCCGAAAGCCGCCCGATCTTGTGCTAGAAGTTGGATCGGTTTTCGCCTTTCCAACCATGAATGGTTTTGCATGTAGTCCGTGGCGCCTTCCCCGCGACGGCCCCTTTGCGACGAACGGATGGGGAGCTTTTGTCGTCCTCGATTGCGGCCGTGCCTTTGATTGGCTTCCATGGTGCGCGCTGGCCTCGCTGACCGTTGAACCTTCCAGAAAGCCGACGATAGACGATGCAATTCACGCGAATCTAATCTTTCACCTTCAAACCGACGGCGCGGCAAGATGTGTCCCAAAACGGTCCGACGCAAAGACGATGCAGTTGGAGCTAATTGGCCGCATCGCCCTAGACCCGAATTGCGTCAAGCCACATCTCTCGAAGTGGAGTATTAACGATGCTATTGAATGCGGGTGGTCAATCGCAAATGCCGGCTACTCCACTTCAGTACAAGGCCTTCCACGTGGTCCTCAACTACTTTCCCTTATGGCACGAAATGTCGGCTAACCGGTCGTTGCAGCCGACCGCCCAAAAGCTGCGCTTTTGGGTCCCCTCGTCGCTACGCTCCTCGGCGGCGGCTGAACTTGGACGTTAAAAATCATGGACGCTGGTTATGTACTTGTTGCGGGTCTAATTGCCGGATTGGTCGGCATGAACATAGCCGCGACACTTAAGGTGCATGCCAGCAGCTTTTACGAGAAAAAGCAGAAGTCGATACAGTACATCCTGATTTGGCTGGTGCCGGTACTGGGCGCAATTCTCTGCTATGGATTGGCGCGACAGAATGATGGCCCGCACAGCGGAAAATATTCCGAAGATACGTCTTTATATGATGATGGAAACGTCGGTGTCGAAAATGCGAACATCGACTACTTCGGTGGAGGGCATCACAGTGATTAACCAGATTTTTAACACGTCGCTCGACACCCACGCAATGCGTGGGTCAGCTCAGCGTTATGCAGCTAACTAAAGTCGATCCCATGGCACTGAGGCAAAGAGTCGAGGCAGAGTTTCACGGCTACGCGCAGTGCTATGAGGCGCCACCAACCAGCACAACGGTTGGCACGCCATGGACAAAAGAAAAAGTGAAGATTGAAGTGGATCGTATGGCAGCGCTGCTTGTTGATCCGTACCCCGTACACTATGAGTCCGGGGATGAAATGGTGCCTTCTGAGCAGCGCCTTGTCGGCCGGCGCTCTGCCTTTGTTGTGGCCGAGGACGATCCTTATGTGCTTCTTTTCGACCATGATGCGGAGGATTTCGTTTTGGCGTACAGAAGTGATGATGGTCAATTGAGCGCATGGGGTCTGCGTGGTGATGCAGCTAGCACCTTCCTTGCACGCTGAGACGCTGCATAACATGACAATCGACACTGACCGCTTTGCGGCCGGTCATTTAACACGTTAAAAGTACAAGACCAATGAAGATATTTGGCTACGAAGCCGGAGGTGGAGATGGAGCTGAGATTCGACCAGCTGCACTGGATGAAATCACGCTTCAGGCAAGTCCGGCCGAACTTAGAAAAATTGCTGCCTTCTTGAATGCTTGTGCAGACGGAATAGAAACCCGAGGCAAGGATTGGGAGCACGAGCACCTATCAGACAGAGTAAAGGAGTTTGAAGGTTCGCCTCATTTTGTTGTCTTCAATCCGGAGGCGGTATGAAGACTTTTAACACGTCGTTGCACACCCATGCCTCCGGCCTGGGTGAACTCAAGCGTTGAAGCTGTAGAAAAACCCTTTTTCGAAAGGGCGAGGGCGCACGAAGCAGTATGCCAATTTGCGCTTCGAGCCGATTGAGTCAATTCGGGAAGTGAACGAGACAAAGGCAAGCCATGCGCTTGCCTTTGT
>NZ_STGI01000018.1 GCF_004804275.1 Herbaspirillum sp. ST 5-3 | reverse complement strand
ACAAAGGCAAGCGCATGGCTTGCCTTTGTCTCGTTCACTTCCCGAATTGACTCAATCGGCTCGAAGCGCAAATTGGCGTACTGCTTCGTGCGCCCTCGCCCTTTCGAAAAAGGGTTTTTCTACAGCTTCAACGATGAATAAAACCGCGGGAAGCCGCCCCCTCGTCGGAAGGGCTACACACCGTTATGCAGAGCAACGAATGCAACGCCGACGGACAGCAGCAGGCACAACGGTGAATAGACCAGTGTGTCGAGCCGCGCGAAACGAGTGCCGCGCACACGCTTGAAGAATCCCAGGTACTTGAACTCTCCGATGGCGCGACCGAGAAGCCCAAGCGCGAGCGCGTACGAAAGCGCGGACGGGACGGCCTTGGGGACGGCGAGTGGAATCAAGCCATCGGTAATCGCGACCAGTGCCGCAGCCAGCAAAAGCGCAAACCCCACCGTGACCGTCGCTCGCCGTGACGGAACGAACAAGGGCTTGCCTTCGACAGTCGGGACCGCGCCGCTCCCGGCAACCGTCGGTGCGAGCGCCATTCGGAAATGCCATAGCGCCAACCCGATGAAAATGACGCAAACCGCAACGGCGAATGCTGTATGCATGGCGACCTGACGAAGGTAGAAAAGTGTCTCCGCATCTTGCCACGTCCGACCTGTAATCACAATAATCAGTCCATCGGAAGCAAGACAGCTCCCCCGTGGCACGTCGTGTTTCATCGCATCAGCGCAATTTCATCATCCTGATGAAACACCATGGCGCGACTACGCACCGTGCGCACCCAATGCCACAAATTCGCCGACCAGCTTGCCGACAACTTCACCAGCATGCTCCAGCTCCGATGATACGGAGAGCCTGGCCTTGCCCTTGCGAGCAAGCATGCGCGTGAACTGCTGCCACTGCGCCGGCTGCTCGAGGAAGGAGCGCGCCGTAAACTCGCCCAGGATCGGTTGCTGATACTCCATCGTGTTGCGTTGGATTACGAGACGGCTGGAAATTCCTTCCGAGCGCAGGCGCGTGTGAAGCAGCGACCATGCGGCAAGGATTGCCAGCGCGGACGCACTGCCGCCAAACACGGTATCGCGGTGATTGATGTTGGGTGCGAGTGGAGCACGAAGGACGACCTCGTCCTGCGCCACTGAAACAACGGAGGCATCCATTGCCCTGGACAAGGGAATGTGTTCGTGGAGGTACTTTTCCAATTCTATTGCGAGCATGCGCTCTCCTGGTTAATGCGTGTGGCTGGCTTACTCGGGCGCTTGCCTGTCAGCGCGCAATTCCTTGTCAGGCGAAGCCGCGTGTCGCTGCACGATCAATCTTAGCTTGGCCCGCAAAAACAACTGCGTGCCGAAAACTGAGCCGCCGATAAAAAGTGAGTTCGCAAGAAAACGGCGCAGCTCGTCGTTTAACCAGCTTGGTTCCCAACCTCGCAAAATCAGCGAAAGCGAAACGCAAACAACAATGACAACCCAAGGCAGCGCACTCTTTGCAACTCCAGGAGTAGGCTCGTCCCAAAGCCTTTTTGCTTCAGCCACGGGGATATGCAGTTCACGCGCAAGCAAGGCAGGCCATGTCGCAAAAAGATTTCGCATATCTAGTGCCACCTATGCCGGCCGGCGGTCCGCATGGCCATCGGCCTTGAGCGCGGCGTACGATGGCGCGTCCACTGCGGCGATATGCCGGTCGTGAATTCGCGACAGCAGAAGCATGGCGATTGACGCGCCGATCAATGCGAAAAACATGTCTGACTGCGTATCCCATGGATCACCCTGGGTACCGAGGAACTGGTCCGCTCCCTGGCCAAGTGCGAGGGCCGCCCACCATTCAACCAATTCATACCAGGCGCTGATGGCCAGCGCAACACACACCGCCAGAAATGCGGCCATCCTGCGCCCGGATACATAGCCACATCGAATAAGAATCTCTCTTGCGACCAGCGCCGGCACGAGGCCCTGCGCAAAGTGGCCGATCTTGTCATAGGGATTGCGTCCCAGAGAGAGCAGGTCTTGCAGCCAGAAACCCAGAGGCACTCGGGAGTAGGTGTAGGTGCCGCCCAAAATAAGAATCAAGGCATGGCAAAAAATCAGGCCGTATAACAAGCTTGTCAGCGGAAAGCGGCGATAGGTAAAAATCAGAACAGGCGCCGCAATCACAATCGGTGCCACTTCCATGAGCCAGGTGGCACGATCAGATGCGCGCATTGCGGAATATGCCAGGATGGCTAACAGGCCTGATCCACCTACCATCAACATATTGTCTCTTGTCATATCGTTCTTATGGGATTTGCCGTCTGACGACGATGCAGAAAAAGTATCCCCGCATCTTGCCACGCGCGAACTGTTATCACAATAACCATCCCACGGGAGAAACAAGGAGCGACTCCCATGGCCCGTCACAAGCACATCGATGCCAATCCCGCGCTTTGTGTCGACCGACCTCACGCGGAAACAGAAAGCCGCGACTTGGTGCTCGGGCGCTCAGGTATGCCCGTTCATACCGGCGGCCGTTGTTACAGGCGCGCGGAATTGCGCGATCCAATTCTGGAATTCCTCGGGCGGCATCGGCTTGGCGATGAAGTAGCCCTGCGCAATATCGCAGCCAAATCTGGCCAGTTGATCCCATTGGGCCTGGGTTTCGACACCCTCGGCCACGACCTTGCGTCCGAGATCATGCGCGAGGTCAATGGTGGATCGGACGATCAATGAAGAATCCTTGCTGGTTAACATGTCGTTCACAAAAGATCGATCGATCTTGATGTATTCCACCGGCAGCTTCTGCAGGTAACTCAACGAGGAGTAACCCGTGCCGAAATCGTCGATGTAGAGAGGGATTCCTTCATTGCGCAGGCTGTACAGCACGCGCAGCGCGAAATCGGGATCGTCCATCACCATGCTCTCGGTAATTTCCAGTTCGAGCAAGCCGGGCGTGACGCCCAAGGCCGCCTGCATCTTGCAGATCTTCTCCAGCAGGTTTTCATCGCGCAGGTTACGTGCCGAGAGATTGACTGCGATCGGCAGGGCACGGCCATCGCGCTCCCAGGTCCGGTTCAGTCGCAATGCCGTTTCGATGACCCATTCGGTGAGTGGCTTGATCAGTCCGGTATGTTCCGCGAGCCCGATGAATTCACCCGGCGAAATCAAGCCGCGCTCGGCGTGCTTCCAGCGTACCAATCCTTCCGTGCCGCACAGGTGTCCGGTGGCGATCTCGACCTTCGGCTGCAGGTAGAGCAGCAGATTTCCCCCCGCGATGGCGCGCCGCAGCTCCCCGACCATGGTCAGCCGCCCTGATTGTCCGTGACTCCGCTCCGGGTTAAAGACGGCATGGCTTATGCCCTCTTTCTTGGCCTGGTTCACGGTAATGTCCATATGGCGGAACAAATCATGCGGCGTCGATCCATGCTGCGGGAACAAAGCGATACCCATCTTCGCCGACACATCCAGGGACAAACCGGCAATCGGAAATGGCACGGCCAGCATCGCTTCCAGATGCTGCGCCATACCGACGGCGGCGGCCGTATCGCTGCCGCGCAGCAGGATGGCGAATTCGTCGCCGCGCAGACGCGCGACCGTGGCGTCGGCCGGGACGGCGGCGCGCAATCGGGTGCCGAATTCGCGCAATATATGATCGCCATGGTTGAATCCGAGAGCATCATTGATCTCCCTCAGCCGCTCAATATTGACCTGTAGCACGGCAAATGCTTGCCCGAGGCGGTTGCCGGCATCGATGGCGCCAACGAGCAATTCAGTGAATTGCGTTTCGTTTGGCAGGCCGGTAAGGCCATCGTAGAAGGTCAAGCGGTGCATGGCCTCCTGGATTCTTTGTTGCTCCGCCCGCGCGCGCAAGGTGGCAATGCCAAAAGCCAGATCGTCGGCCGACTCGGTCAGCAGCGCAGCTTCATCCGCACCGAAGCTGTCCGGTTCGCCAGCGTAGATAACGAGGCCGCCGATAATCTCGCCGCCAACGCGCAGAGGGCCGGCCACGCAGCACGCATATCCGGGCAGGAATGGCCGCCATGGCGCATACGCCGGGTCGGTGAGGATATTCCGCACCACACTGGTCCGCTCCGTTCGGACCGCGGTGGCGACCGCGCCGCGGCCGTACTCGTTGTCGCCCCAGCTGCCCTTCATGCGGTTGAGCGCTTCGAGCCCGCCCGGGTGCCCGCTCGCAGCCATTGGCCGCAGCGATTTGTACTCGTCGTGCACGCAATACCAGACCGATGCCATGCGATAACCGCCCGCCTCGACGATGGCTCTGCACATGCTGTCGAGCAGCTCCTGCTCGTCGGTCGCACGCAACATGGCTCGGTTGCCCGCACTCAGGGTTTTCAGTGCGCGGCTGACATGCTCCAGTTCGCGCAGGTGCCGTCCGAGCTCCGTGTTGAGCGACTGGATCTTTTCCTCTGCGTGCTTGCGCTCTGTAATATCGGTGCCCAGCACATAGTAGCCAACCACCCGTTCCGCGGCATCGCGCTTGGGCACGTAATTGATGGCTTGCCAGACACCGGGAAAGGGTTGCCAGTCATAACTTTGCGCTTGTCCTAGCAGCACCTTGTCGATGAGCGGAGCAGCGACTGCATAGCGCTCCTCACCCAGGATTTCACATACCGTGCAGCCAGCAATATCCTCCCGTCCCGGGGCGAAACGCTGGCGGTACTGTTGATTGACATAGACATAGCGTTGCTGCGCATCGACAAAAGCGATCATGGCCGGCACGTTGCCGATGACGCTGCGCAGATGCTCTTCGCTCTCGTGCAATTGCGCCGTGCGCTCGTGCACACGCTGCTCCAGAAGTTCGTTCTGTTCCCGTATCGTTCGCTGCGCCTGCCGCGCAACAGTCTCGTCGCGGAACACCAGCACCACGCCGCTGATCCGCCCCTTGGCATCGCGTATCGGTGCAGCGCTATCGGCGATCGAGCACTCGCGCCCGTTGCGGGCAATAAGCACGGTGTGATTGGCAAGTTCCTGGGCTTCGCCGGTGGCAAGTACCTGTGACACCGGTACTGTGGCCGGCGCGCGCGTGTGTTCGTTGATGATGTGAAAAACCTCATCGACTGGCCGGCCGCTCGCGTCGGCATGGCGCCAGCCGGTGAGCCGCTCCGCCACCGGATTCATGCGGGTGATACGACCTCCGGCATCCGTCGCCAGTACGGCATCGCCGATCGAGTGCAGCGTGGTGGCAAGGTTTTCCTCATTTTCAGCGAGTGCGCGCCGGCTGGCTTCCGTCTCCTGCAACTGGCGCCGGATCATGATGTAGCTTGCCGCCAGCAGCGCGCCCAGCAACAGGGCGGCCGCAGTGTCGGCGGCAATGAAGACTTGTTGCGCGCGCAACTGCTCGGCATTGCGGCTTTCCAGCAACTGGCGCCCTTCCTGCTCCATCGCACCCAACACGCGGTACATACGTTCGCGCGTTTCCTTCAAGGGAGCACTTGCCACATACGCGCTCGCCGCCTCGATGCCCTGGGTCTTGCGAAGCTGCTCGGTGCGCCTGGAAATCGCGATGCGCTCATCGATCACCGCGCGAAGTTGAATCCAGCGTGCCTGCTGGCGCGGGCTATCCGCGGTCAGCTGTCTGACCTGGCGCAGCATGATTTCTCGATCGGCAATCGTCGCATCTCGCTCGGCAAGCAATGCTTCATTGCCATGAAGTCTGTAGTTTTGCGTGGTCAACTCGATCTGCAAGGCATCGCCTCTGGCCCGCGCAAGGCTGTTGAGCACCTCATGGGAATGCGCTACCCAGCGCGCCGCGTTCGTGGCATCCGTCGCGAGTATCCGTGTCGAGATCGCGAGCGCTGCGACTACCAGCATGGCGGCGGCGAATGCGGTCAGCACCTTGGTTTCAAAACTCGAGCGTAATCTCACTGGAATTTCCCGGCTTTCTTGTTTCGACAGCTTGATGTCGGTGCCGATATCCTTACTCAAATTGGCATCAACTTGCAGCTTTCAGCATTTGTCGCCACACCTTTCGATTGATGGGATGGACTCCCCCCGTTTTTTTCGTGTCCAAGCGCATGTGCCGGTCGACGTAGGGACGGGATCAGCCTTCAACGAAATGAGTCCACAATGCATACTACTCCCGAGGTCCTTGATCTGGTCAAGTCCGTATTTCAGCGTGCCGTGACCGATGGCGCCTGGCGTGTTACTGAACATCATCGGCTTACCCGCAGCCAGTTCGAGCGCTGGTTTGTCGACCGCAACGTGTAGCTCGTCATCGTGGAAGCCTGCGGCTCGGCTCATCACTGGGCACGCTGGCTCAATAGCCGGGGTATCGAGGTGCACCGGCTGCCGGCCGCCTGCATCCGCGCCTACGTCAAGCGCAACAAGACTGATGCCGTCGATGCCTGCGCCTTGCTCGAAGCCGCCCGCTGCGGCTTGGCTGATCCGAACTCTGCTGTTCCTGCACTGATCCGCGGCACCATGAAGCTGCTCGCGGAAGAAATCCGCCTGCTCGAAAGGGTTGAGCCGCCTCACAGGGCTTCAATGCGCTTGACGTAGGTGACATTCGCGTGCCCCTTAGGTTGGCCGAGAACTACTGCCTGCCGTTTGTAGCCCAGCCTCTCGTAGAACCCAGGGGCCTGGAAGGTGTGCGTTGACAGCACCACCTGTTCGCAGCCTCTTCGTTGGGCCTCCGCCTCTGCGGCTTGCAGGAGGGTTCGTCCGAGCCCGCGGCCGCGCTGCGACTCATGCACCCATAGATGAGCAATGACACAGCAACCGCCCCAGGTGTGACCATTGAATGCGGCGATGACTTCGCCTGCTTCGCTACGCAACTGGCCACCAAGAAGCTTTCCATCGAAGTAGCCGGTTGCCTGCGAATTGAATTCGTAGATCCGCTCAACCAGGAATGCTTCGACCTCCACGCACTCCTTCTCATCGCAAAGCTCGACTGGTGGCGTCTTCATGGTGTCCAAGATTGAGTTCAACGGCCCGGAGGGTCGGTATGCAACGGTGTGTTTGGCGTCACGCTATCGTAGTCTCTATCTATTCTGCCCGACGCCTCTTCGCTCTTGTCATAGGAACCTTTTTTACCGCCTAAAACGCAACAGATCGTGTGCAAAATCAAAGGGCCTGAAGTGGAAGCTGTAGCTACGATCATCGATGTATATACGCTTGATGTCCCTCCGATCATGACCGGCCCTGGCCCTGAAATGGCTTTGGCAAGCAGGCCAAAAATTAAAGGCACCAGAGTCAAGATGAAAGCCGTAATCGGAAACCATATCAACCTTCTGTTATTTATTCTCTTCCCTCTTGTCTGGGCCAGAACGATTAGCGTAATCGGGGCGAGAAATGATACGAGAAATATAGGGCTGAAAAGCGCAGCAGCGCCCTTTTGCCCCAAGGCGAGAGCCATTATTGTGACCGTCCACATCGACGCGAACCCGCCCGAAAAAAATAATGCGACAGGTATATATAGGGCAAGGAATATCGCTCGGCTCATAAATACGCTTCCCAAATATTGCATTTCTAACGAAGGCGCCGAAAAAGTGTTCACTCATCTTGCCACTCCCAAACTGTTACCACAATAACCAGTCTATGGGAGAAACAAGGCGCGTTTCCCGTGGCCCGTTGCAAGCACATCGATACCAATCCGCGATTTCTACCGATTGACCTTCGCAGCTTTTGCCGGGCACCTTCGAGCATGCGCGGAACGAGTCGCTCGGACATGAAATAGTTCTGTCCAATTTCGATGCGCGCTATTGCAACAACGCCACTGGCGCTTCGCCTTATCCTCCGTTCATGCTACTCAAGATCATTTTTGCCCGGCTACGCGATGAATCGTCAGTAGTCGCGCCATCGACAAGCCGACAACTCTTAAAGAGTGTCCGACCTGGAAACAAAGTCGGCACGGCAGGATAGGCGTCACCCTCCACGCATCGCCGGCCACTTCGCCAGGCCGCTTGGGCAATCCCGGCCTACTGAAATAGCCGCCACCGCACCCTAACGCGCCGCCGGGTATACGCTACACTTGATCGCGTCAAAAAACCCCAAGCTCGCCAAGGACAATGTCTCACGATACGAGAACTTCGATTCACTGGATGGTGCGCATGAATCGCAGGAACCGGTCAAGGTACGGTCTGCTTCTGTTCGTCGGTGTCGGAGTGCATCTCTTTGATATCGGCAGCGGACCCTTTGCATGGATGGCGCTTGTCCTGCAATTCCTCGTGTACCCGCAGGTGGTGTATTGGCGTGCACGCCACGCCACCGACCAGAGAGCCGCCGAACTTGGCAACCTGGCCGTCGACGCCACGCTGCTTGGCGTGTGGGCTGCTGCACTCGGCTTTCCGGTCTGGATCACGTTCATCTTTCTTGTTTCCGCCATCATCAACATGACAGTGTTCCGCGGCAGGTGGGGCTTTATCCAGGCCTTCGCATGGGCGACCGGTGGCGCGGGCCTTGCCGTCCTCGCAGGCGGACTCCACTTTCATCCGCAGACGAGTTGGCCGGTGACGCTGCTATGCATCTCCGCCATCGCCGCGTATGTCTTCACTGTGGCCGACAGCGCCTACACACGGGCGCTGCAGTTGCATGCGACACGCGAACAGCTGCGCGCCAGCCAGCAGGAGCTGTTGCGTCAGCTTGCCGCGAACACCAGCCTGCAGGAGCAGTTGCGCGATCAGGCCAATCATGATCCGCTGACCGGTCTGTATAACCGGCGCTACCTGGACGACAATCTGGCGCGGGAGCTGATTCGATGCAAGCGCGAGCAGCAGCCGCTCAGCCTGGTGCTCATCGATATCGACCATTTCAAGCAGATCAACGACGCTTATGGGCACCTGGCGGGCGATCAGGTGCTGAAACACTTGGCTGCCATGCTCGGTGCCGAGGTGCGCGGATCGGACATCGCATGCCGATACGGCGGCGAGGAATTCCTGCTCATGTTGCCCGGGCTTCCGCAGGATGTCGCGCATGTCCGCGCCGAAGAATGGCGCTCGGCATTTGCAGCGTCGCCCATCACCTTAGGCGATGGGCCGGTTACGGTGACCTGGTCGGCAGGCATTGCCACCTTTCCGGCAAATGGTGCAACCGCAGAGGAACTGTTTCGGGCGGCCGACAATGCGCTCTATCAAGCGAAGAGGCAGGGGCGCAATCGCGTGCAGTTGGCCGATCCGCTGGAATCCACCTTGGCATGAGCCGTAGCCGGCAATTGTCAGTCATCCGCAAAGGAGATCGGCTTCTACACTCGCGCCAAGGTTCGGATATGCATGACGTTTGACATACGCGGCGACTTCGATGTGGCGCAGCCAGCTCAAAGACGTCCGCTCAATGGAGGGGGTCAGGTATTTCCGAGCACCGCCAGCGCCTCAGAAAGAATTGCGTTTTCGACGAGACCGCTCATACGGCCAAACAACTCCGCAAGTGCAGTGCCGTGCTGCGTCCGAAACTCGGAACTGGCTGCAGCGATTTGCGTTTCGTTGGCCATCGTAAGCACGCAGAACGCCTCGAGCTCAGCGATCGAAAGCTCTTGCTCTTGCTGCGTGAACCGATTTGGCATGTGCAGTTGATCGAGCGAGCCGATGCGCGGGTAGAACGCGTTCCGACCGCAGGCGCAGTACAGATAGACAAGGGACTCGGCCTCTTGGCCAATGAGTGCAGTCACCTTGTCTCGAAGTTCGACTGAAACTAGTTGCTCGCCATAGCCGGCAGTGCCATACGCAGCATGGAAGAGTCCCGCAATGCATACGTGCTCAGCACAGCTCCACCTTCGCAGCAGCGCCTCTGTTCCAATCAGGTGCTCTTCCAGAGAGCCGTTGAAATGCACAAACTCGCCGGCGCCCAGCGCCTTGAGCCTTCCAAACAATTCGCTCGTGGCCATTCGAATGTCTAACGAGACTGTAGGAAAAGTCGTTTTGCGGTTTTTTTAGCGGCGTAAGTCATTGATTCCCTTGGCTTGAGAATTAGCAAGAATGGCATTTTTGGACTTTTTCTACAGCCTCAACGTCAAAGTTCACAGGCGCGTTCGCGCGTCCGTGTGCAACGGCGAGTTAAATGCATGTTCTGCCTGAGAGCATATTCATTAGTCATAAGCACAGTCTCTTTTTTCCGCTGCGGCTACTGTATTTCGCAGTAACATGGCGACCGTCGTCGGACCTACCCCACCTAACCGCGGAGTGATCCAGCCGGCGACCTCGCCAACTGCTTCTGCTACGTCGGGTATCAGCTTCTTTCCTTCCCACGTAATGCCACCACTGATCACCACTGCACCAGGTTTTATCATTTCAGATGTAACAATGCTTGGAATTCCAGCTGCTGCCACAACAATGTCCGCCATCTTGGTATATCGAGAAAGGTCATGCACACCAGAATGCACAACGGTTACAGCGGCGTTTGCAAAAGGCTGCTTAAGCGTCAGGATGAGGGCCAAAGGGCGACCCAGCGTTGGCCCGCGCCCAACGATAACAACATTCCTTCCTTCAACCGGGATGTCGTAGTACTTCAACATCGCCTGTATGCCGGCAGGGGTGCAAGGAAGCGGTCCTGGTTCCTGCAACACTAAGCGCCCCAGATTAACTGGGTGCAATCCATCTGCGTCCTTATTCGGATTCATTCGTACTAGCGCCTCGTTAAAATCAAAGCCAGCGGGTACGGGATGCTGAATCAGAAAAGCATCGACTTCTGGATCGTTGTTGAAGCGATCAACTGCCTCTAACAGCTGTGCTTGCGTCGCGTCAGAAGAAATCGTGACGTTGTAAGATCGCATACCGACGGCAGCACATGTTTCATGTTTCTTCTTAACATAGCTGATGCTCGGCCCATCATCGCCCACCAAGATGGTACCAAGCCCGGGCGTTACACCGCGCTCTTTTAGTTTCTTTACTTTTGAGGCTACCTCGGACAGCACGGCATCGGCGACTGCCTTGCCTTCTAATAATTTTGCAGACATATCTTCCTATGCAAACTTCAATGATTAGCCATCAGTGTGCGCATTTAATCGGGATAGGAAGAAGCCTCGCAGCCCCTCCCTCCCACACCACCGTGCATACGGGTCACGTACACGGCGGTTCAATAAATACGGTTGATCTCATGCTGCCAGTGAAGGCAGCCCCATTTGGCGAAACAATCGGTTCGGCATCGCAAGCAGCAAGGCTGGAGCCATACTGATGCGCCAAGGTCCATGCGCCGATTTGCTGCAGTTCCATGCTTCTCGCACAGTCACACCGCGCTTTCTCAGCTCACGGTATCCCGCTCGCCCCCATTGTTTCCATTGATAGCAGCGTAACCGCCGTCGTATCCATTTGTCTATATCCCGCAGAGGGCTCAGTACCTCGGCAATGCCGAAATACGCTTTCCAACCAAGCAGGGTTTCTCTCAGCTCCACGATGATATCGCTCAAACGGTGGCCTCTGGTACGACGGGTCAACTCCTTTACCTTCGCCTTGAGCTTGAAGATGGCCTGTTCGGCCACTTTCACTTTGGTCTTGGCGCTGATGGTAAAGCCCAGGAATTTTCGATTCCATGGTCGGTCGACTGCGCTCTTGCGTGAATTGACTGTGAGCTTCAGCCGGTCACGCACGAAACGCTCTATGCTTGCCATCACCCTTTCGCCGGCACGCTGACTGCGCACGAAGATGTTGCAATCATCCGCATAGCGGGCAAAGCGATGGCCACGCTTGTCCAGTTCCCAGTCCAGTTCATCCAGCACGACATTGGCTAACACCGGAGACAGTGGGCCGCCTTGCGGCACGCCTGCTGTCGTTGCCTGTGTTTGGCTGCCAATCCGCACCCCCGCCTTCAGATAGCGGTTGATGAGCCGCAGTACCTGCTGGTCGGGAACATGCTGCTTGAGCCGCTGCATCAGCCGGTCATGATTGACGCGGTCGAAGAACGCTTCAAGGTCGATATCCACCACCCAGCCATGGCCTTCACGGATAGTGCGTTGCGCCTGCCAGATAGCCAGATGTGCATTCCGGTTGGGTCGAAAGCCGTAACTGTCGGCGTGGAATGCCGGTTCCCATTGCGCTTGTATTACTTGCGCAATGGCTTGCTGAATGAAGCGGTCCAACACGGTCGGAATGCCCAATGGCCGTTTCTTGCCGTCGGGCTTGGGAATTTCCACGCGCTTGACCGCTTGCGGGTGGTATTGTCCCGCCTCCAGTTGGGCGCGTATTTCCGGCCAATGCTGTTTCAGGTACGCCGGAAGTTCATCGACCGTCATGCCGTCGATGCCCGGTGCGCCCTGATTCTGACGAACCTGCTTCAAGGCGCGTTTCAGATTCTCGCGTGCGAGTATCTGCGCCATCAGGGTAAGGTCTTCCGTTGATGCACGAAGCCCTTGCTCTCCAGCCACGAGTTCACCCTCTGGCCTTTCGGCCAGCGGCAGCGTTAGCTGTCGATCAGGGGCAGTCCCGTTTCTCATTACAAGGTTTGGCATCATTTATTGTTCCGGCCTTCGGTGCAGGGCCTTGCACCTACTATGCCTTCTGCTGACTCCTGCCCGGCGGTCAAAACCAATCTCTCAGTTCCCAGCCACTCCTGTGGCACCGGACAGGCCTCCCGGGGTAAGACACGTCACTTTCACTGCGCGAGCGCCGGATTTACAAAATGCATCCCAATCGTAGATGGAGGGCTTCGCAGTCACGTGCCCGCTCGCCCCGAATGCATCACGCCTCATATCCGGTTTCTGTTCGTCGCCCCGCAGTTTTGGATTCGGCTTCCTTCAGACCCCGCCTCGCGGCGACGCCCTTGCCGTTCTCCTAGCCTTCGGCTCTACGAAAACCTGGCTGCAGGACTTGCACCTGCATAGTTACGTGCCATGCCCGGCACACACGTTCGACATGAGCGGCATGACCCGGCTTGCCGGGGCATGTCCGCTCGATGGAGAGGTTAGGCCTCACGCCTGCTTGCCCGCGCCTTGCTCAATTGGTAGGCCAGCCGCTGCCCAACCTTGAATGCCAGCCTTGAGGTTCACCGCCTGTGAGTAGCCCGCCTTGTTCAGCACATACGTTCCCTCGGGGCCCAGGGTAGAACCGTCACCGCAGTACACGACGATCGCCCTTTCTCGGGCTTGCGCAAGCGATGCCGGAATGGCTGCCGACAAAGCCTCCACCGGCGCCAGTATGGCGCCGGCAATGTGTTTGGTCTCGTAGGCCGCACGTTGGCGAACATCCAAAACTAGTGCTCCAGCGGCGATAAGGGCTTGAGCCTCAGCAAGTACAACCTCTCGGACGTTGAACTCGGCTCTCTTCGGCGAGTCAGATCGACCCAGGACGTACAGCGCTCCAGCGGCTACCGGCATAAGAACTACAGCACGCCGAGAAAGCGGGATGTTGGTAGCTTGCGACTGCATGCAGTTCCTCCTGTGGATTCGAGAGAACGAGAGTATCAGGCGACGGTATGGACGTGCGGCCGACCGAGTTCGAGGGGCCTAACTTCAATTAGGGTGAAAAATTTTTCTGCCTATCCAGGCCGTCCGTCCGCCTATCTCGGCTGGGTGACCGGCTCGGGAGCCTTGATTCGATTGGCTGTCGCCAATATACTGTACATTTATACAGTTATAAATAACCAACAAAAACTGACAGCTTTCATGCATTCAAATCCTCCCGTTCCCTTGCCAGTTTCCAGGCAGCCAAAGCTTCTGGATCAGGTCAAACGTTGCATTCGCGACAAGCATTACAGCTTACGCACGGAGGAGGCGTACGTCTACTGGATTCGATGGTACATCCGCTTCCACAGTCTGCGGCATCCCATGGAAATGGGAGCGGATGAGGTCAAGGCCTTCCTCTCCTACCTGACGAACGAGCGTGGCGTCAGTGTATCCACGCACAAGCAGGCGCTCTGTGCCTTGCTCTTTCTGTACAAACAGGTGCTCGCACTTGATTTCCCCTGGCTTGACGAAGTCTATCGGCCGAGTCGCCCGGCGCGGCTGCCGACTGTCCTGACCGAGTGGGAAGTGTCGGCCGTCTTTGCTGAGATGAGGGGTACGCATGCATTGATGGCGCGCTTGCTTTATGGGACCGGCATGCGTCTGATGGAGTGCATGAGCTTGCGCGTCAAGGATGTCGACTTTGGCCGGCGCGAAATCACGATCCGGGAAGGCAAGGGCAACAAGGATCGCATCACGATGCTGCCATTGGCATTGGTTGCCGCACTGCGGGAGCAGATCGCGTATGCCAGGTCCTGCTACGATGAAGATCGCGCAGGCTCGCGTCCCGGCGTCATGCTGCCCGACGCTCTGGAACGCAAATATGCCAGAGCGGCCACACAATGGGGATGGTTCTGGGTTTTTCCTTCCGATCACGAGTCGACCGACCCACGCTCGGGTATCGTGCGTCGGCACCACATGTACGAGCAAACGTTCCAGCGGGCCATCAAGAGGGCAGTCGAGGCTGCAAAGCTGAGCAAACGTGTAAGCTCGCACACGTTCCGTCATTCGTTCGCCACGCACCTGCTCGAATCCGGTTATGACATACGGACGGTGCAGGAATTACTTGGTCACAGCGATGTGTCGACCACCATGATTTACCTGCATGTCCTCAATCGCGGCGGTCGAGGCGTCGTTTCCCCCGTCGATCGCATCGATGCGGCAAAGGAAGAAACCCGCTTTCGGGCGCCCTGACCAAAGCATGGATCGCCACGTCTGACATGTCCTGTCCCCTGCCATACGCTACCGCTCACTCCTCCCCCGCCGCCAGGCGCACCGTGTACTGCCCCGTCTTCTCATCCCGCACGATCTGCAGCAGGCCGTGCTTCTGCGCGTCCTCCATCAGTTCCTTGAACGAGCGGTAGCCATATGCCGACTCGTTGAAGCCGGGGCGGCGGCGCTTCATGGTTTGCTTGACCATCGAGCCCCAGATTTTTTCGTCTTCGCCGCGCTCGGCGATGAGGGCTTCGACGGTGCCGACGGCGAAGTCGAGCGCGTCCTGGCGCTTGTCTTCTTCCGTCTTCGGGGCGGGAGCCTTGGTGCTGCCGTTAGTGTTCTTCTTGGCCGGCGCTTTCTTTTCGGTGGGCTTGCGCTTGGGTTTCTGCTCGCGTACCAGGTCGTCGTAGAAAATGAATTCGTCGCAGTTGGCGGCAAGCAGGTCGGAGGTGGAGTCCTTGACGCCGATGCCGATCACGTACTTGTTGTTCTCGCGCAGCTTCGATACCAGCGGCGAGAAATCGGAGTCGCCGCTGATGATGACGAAGCAGTCGACGTGCGACTTGGTGTAGCAGAGATCGAGCGCGTCGACGACCATGCGGATGTCGGCCGAGTTCTTGCCGGACTGGCGCACATGCGGGATTTCGATCAGCTCGAAGGCGGCTTCGTGCATGGGCGCCTTGAAGTCCTTGTAGCGCTCCCAGTCACAGTAGGCTTTCTTGACCACGATGCTGCCCTTGAGCAGCAGACGTTCCAGCACGCGCCGGATGTCGAAGTGTGCGTACTTGGCGTCGCGGACACCGAGGGCGATGTTCTCGAAGTCGCAGAACAGCGCCATGCTGGTGATTTCGAAGTGGCCTGCCATTGCTTGCTCCTTTGTTGTTGTTTGCGGGCGGTATGCATGGAATGCCGTGTGTGATGCATCTGACATTCTTTCCAGTTCGAAAGGGTACACCCTTTCAGGCGCATTCGAGCAAAGAGCGGCGGGTTTGCGCTTTGTTGAACAAGCATCAGATTCTGCTGGCACTCCAATTTCTGGCCCTCTATATTCTGCAAATCACCGAGGAGGGGACGATAATGAAGACCGATAGGGAATTCAGCCCGGAATTTTTTCACCGCAGAAAATTTCTCGGACGTCTGGGTGCGCTCGGCGCCTCGCTCACTCCGTTTTCCGCCCTCGCGGCCCAGGTCACGCTCCCCTTCGACAACGGGGAACGCGATGTGTTGGCTTTTCCGCAGAAGCGTCCGCTGATCGTGCTCACGCACCGGCCGCCGCAACTGGAGACGCCTTTCAGCGTGTATAGCGAGGGACCGATCACGCCGAACGATGCATTTTTCGTGCGCTATCACTGGAGCGGCATTCCGACTTCCATCTCGCCGGAAAGCTTTCGCCTGCATGTCGGTGGCATGGTGAACACGCCGCTGGAATTGTCGCTCGACGAGATCAAGCGCATGGCGGATCCGGTGGAGGTCATCGCGGTGAACCAGTGTTCCGGCAACAGCCGCGCGCTGTTTTCGCCGCGCGTCAACGGCGGCCAGTCGGGCAACGGCGCGATGGGCAATGCGCGCTGGACCGGCGTGCCCTTGAAGAAGGTGCTCGAAAAAGCCGGGGTGAAGGCCGGCGCGGCGCAAGTGTCCTTCGACGGACTGGACAAGCCGCCGGTGGGCAACGGTCCGGACTTCATCAAGGCGCTCGACATCGATCATGCGCTGGATGGCGAGGTGCTGCTGGCGTGGGGCATGAACGGCGAGGATCTGCCGATGCTGAACGGTTATCCGCTGCGCCTGGTGGTGCCGGGTTATTACGGCACCTATTGGGTCAAGCATTTGTCCGAGATCGCGGTGCTGGACAAGCCGTTCGAGGGGTTCTGGATGAATCCGGCCTATCGCATTCCCGACAACAGCTGCGCGTGCGTGGCGCCGGGCACCACGCCGGCGAAGACGGTGCCGATTGCGCGCTTCAATGTGCGGTCCTTCATTACCAGTCCGGCCGAGGGCGCGCAGCTGACCGCCGGACGCGAGACCGTGGTGCGCGGCATTGCGTTCGACGGCGGCTACGGGATCACGGAGGTGGCGTTCTCGGGCGACGGTGGGCAGACCTGGCGGGCGGCACAGCTGGGCAAGGATCTGGGCCGCTATTCCTTCCGCGAGTGGAGCATCGCTTTTGTCCCGCCACGCGCCGGCAAGCACGCGCTGATGGTGCGCGCGCTCAACCGTATCGGACAGAGCCAGCCGATGAACGCGCTGTGGAATCCGCCCGGGTATATGCGCAATGTGGTCGAAACCACGCATGTGGTGGCGGTATGAGGAGGCCGGCAATGAAAACCACCAACACGCGGCGTGCATGGCCTCGCCTGCTGCTGGCAAGCATGGCGCTGGCGCTGAGTTCGACGGCTTGCGCACTCGACATCACCTTGCCGCGGGAGACCGCGCGTTTCAAGGAAAGCGGACTGCCGGGATACAAGCTGGTGCTGGAGAACTGCGTGACCTGCCATTCGGCGCAGTATGTGCAGATGCAGCCGCCATCATCGCCGCGCGGCTAC
This sequence comes from Herbaspirillum sp. ST 5-3, assembly GCF_004804275.1. Taxonomy (GTDB): domain Bacteria; phylum Pseudomonadota; class Gammaproteobacteria; order Burkholderiales; family Burkholderiaceae_D; genus Noviherbaspirillum. Next base: position 88,520 of record NZ_STGI01000018.1, on the reverse strand, counting down.
TGGAGTGCGACGGTGCAGAAGATGAAAAAGCCCTTCGGCGCGCAGTTCGCGGACGAGGATATCCCGGCGATGGTGGACTATCTGGCGAAGACTTATGGCGCGGAGCGCACGGCAACGGCGTCCATGACGGGGAAATAGCCGGCGTACTCGTTTTCCATTCTCTCCTGCAAGCAAGGCGTCGGCGGAAACCGACGCGCTCATGTGCTGTCGAATTGCTTTGGTGTGCCGTCGACCTGCCTGCTTGCAACGGGCGCAGGCGATGGTGCCGCATTGATCGAGGCATCTCGCTGAAGATTCTTGCCCACGGAAAATTCCGATGGAAAGACCCATGAACAGGCAAAGGCCGGTATTTTTCAATCTGACGCAACTACAGATGCCGGTCGGGTCCGTGACCTCCATCCTGCATCGCATCACTGGCGTCGTTCTGGCGATCGGTACGCCGTTCTGCATCTATCTGCTGGCCCTTTCGCTGGCCGATGCGCAAGGCTATGCACGCGTGTCCGGCATGTTCGAACAGATTTCCGTCAAGCTATTGGCGGTGCTGTTCATCTGGGCGCTGGCGCATCATCTGCTGGCGGGAGTGCGCCATCTGCTCAGCGATATCGATATCGGGTCGCATCTGCATGCCGCGCGCACCAGCGCATGGCTCGTCAATTGCACCGCGGCGGTAATTGCGCTGTTGAGCGCGGGAGTCCTGTTTTGAAAAAAGCGCTATCCGGATTGCGCGCATGGACGGTGCAGCGTTTCACCGCGGTCTACATGCTGCTGGCCTTCCTGTTCGCCTTCGTTCACTTTGCATGGAATGCGCCGCATGGCTTCGAGGCGTGGCGCGCATGGATCGGCGGGCCCTTTGTGCGGATAGCAACTTTGCTGTTTTTTGTCGCCTTGCTGCTGCATACCTGGGTCGGCTTGCGCGATGTGATGATGGATTACATCAAGCCGCTGGCGCTGCGCGTCGCCCTTCTTGCTCTGCTCGGCTTTTATCTGGTCGGCATGGCCGCGTGGGTCATGCGTATTCTCTTGCTCCTGTGAGGCGATCCGCCATGCGATTCTCGATCTACCGCTACGACCCGGATGCCGGCAAGGCACCGTACATGCAGGACTACGACATCGCGCTGGCGCCCACCGACCACATGCTGCTGGACGCGATCCTGCGCATCAAGATGGAAGACGACTCGCTGACCATCCGGCGATCCTGCCGCGAAGGCGTGTGCGGTTCGGATGCCATCAATATCAACGGCCGGAACGGCCTTGCCTGCATCACGCCGGTCAGAGGGCTGAAGGAGCCGGTGGTGTTGCGTCCCCTGCCGAGCTTTCCGGTCATTCGCGACCTGGTGGTGGACATGACGCAGTTCTTCAAGCAATACCACTCGATCACGCCGTATCTCATCAACGATACGCTTCCGCCGGAGAAGGAACGCCTGCAGACGCCGGAGGAGCGCGAAGAACTCGATGGCGTGTATGAGTGCATCCTGTGCGCCTGCTGCTCCAGCCAGTGCCCGTCCTTCTGGTGGAACCCGGACAAGTTTGTCGGGCCGGCCGGATTGCTGCAGGCCTATCGTTTTATTGCCGACAGCCGCGACACGGCGACGGAGGAACGGCTGGACGATTTGAACGATGCCTATCGCCTGTTCCGCTGCCGCACCATCATGAACTGTACCGAAGTGTGCCCGAAGGGCCTGGCGCCATCGCGCGCAATCGAAAAAATCCGTCTGATGATGGTCAAGAGCTCGTTCTGAACATGCGTCGCGGACGGATCGCGGCCGTCGCAACATGAGGATCGATGATATGAAAACGCTCGTGATTCAGCTGGAGCGGGAACACCGCAATCTCGACAAGCTGGTCGGGCTGTTGTCCAGGTTCCCCGCGTCGCCCTCCGCATTGCCGCCAGCGCCTTCCGAGATCAACCTGCTGGTGGATGTGCTGTTTTATCTGACGCAATTCCCCGATGTCCATCATCATCCGGTCGAGGATCGCATCGTTGCCGCGCTGCGGTCCAGAAAGGCGCTGCCCGCCGATCTGGGCGAGGAAATCGAGCGTCAGCATCATGTGCTGGCCCGGCAGGGACGCGAGCTGATGCGTGATCTCGAATCGGCGGCGCGCGAGGAAACCGTGTCGTGGACGCAGCTGCCGCTGGAAATCCGCCTCTACGCGGAGCGCTTGCGGCACAACATGATGGTCGAGGAACTGAGCTTGTTTCCGCTCGCCGTCACGACACTCGACGCGAGCGACGCGCAAGCCATCGGCGCGGACCTGGCGCAAGCGCCTTCCGACCCGCTCTTCGACCACAACGCAGTCACGCGCTTTGCCGACCTGCACCGTGTCATTGCGACGGAAGCGGGCTGCGGCTGCTTTGAGGAACGCGCCGCGCCATCCGATAAATGACAACCGAAGGCGAGATGTGCCTTGTCGATGTGCCTTGTTTATCGTCCGGCAGAATCGCCCAGCATCGCGCGATTGGCAAGAATCGCTTCCAGCACGATCTCCTTGAGATCCTCGCCGCCATGGCTGTCGATGTGCTGCAGCAGCGCGCGACGCATGCGCGGGTCCCAGAAACGCTTCAGATGACTGGCGATATCCGTCTTTGCCTGCGTGCGATCCGGCATGCTCTCAAAGAAATCTCCGATCTGATTGGCCATGCGGACCAGGTTGCTTGGGTTCATTGCGGTCTGTGTTCCTTGTCGAACTGAATGCGTTGTGGATGGGCATACACCACGTGCCTGTCGTCCCGGACGAAGCCCAGCAGGGTAAGCTGCGCCTGCTCCGCCAGTTGCACCGCCAGGCTGGTCGGCGCGGAGATGGCGGCCAGCATGCCGATGCCGGCGGTCGCCGCTTTTTGCACCATTTCATAGCTCGCGCGGCTGGTGATGAGTGCCGCGCCGCGCGCGACGTCGATCTGCTGGCGCGCCAGGGCGCCGATCAACTTGTCGAGCGCGTTGTGACGCCCGACGTCCTCGCGCACGATGTCGATCTCGCCTTTCGCGTTGAGCCAGGCTGCGGCATGGGTGGCGCCGCTGTGCCGCTGCATGCGTTGCCGCAACTGCATCGCCGCCATGCCGGAATGAAGTGCCGCGGCCGGGAACGACGCATGGGCGCGTACCGGCGGTATGTCGCGTACGACCTGCTGCAAGCTCTCCGCGCCGCACAGGCCGCAGCCGGTACGTCCGGCCAGGTTGCGCCGCCGCTCCTTGAGTGCCATGAAGCGCTCGGTCGCGATGCGCATCTGCACCTGCACGCCGCCGTCCACCGCGCTGACTTCGCATTCGTACAGCTCGGACGGATTTGCGAGGATGCACTCGCTCAGGGAAAAGCCGAGCGCGAAATCTTCCAGGTCTTCCGGCGAAGCCAGCATCACCGCGTGCGACACGCCGTTGTACTCCAGCGCGACGGGCACTTCGACGGCGACGGTATCGACGCTGGCCTGATGGGCGGCGCCTTCCCATCGATCCACCGCTACTTCCCGCAGTGCATCGTCTTCGGCAATGGAAATGGCGTTCATTGCAGTCCTCTCCTCATTTGACGGCCTCGGTCTGCGCGGATTGCAGCAATCCCTGCTGCTCCTGGTCGAAGCGTTCGTATTGGCGCTGCCATTCCGACGGTTGCGTCACCGGCTTGACCTGCACCGCCGTCACCTTGTATTCGGGGCAATTGGTCGCCCAGTCGGAATTGTCGGTGGTGACGACGTTGGCCCCGGATTCGGGGAAATGGAAGGTGATGTACACGACGCCGGGCTGGACATTCTCGGTGACGGTAGCGCGCATGACCGTCCGGCCGGCGCGCGACTCGATGCCTACCCAGTCGTCGTGCCGGATGCCGCGCTCTTCCGCATCGTGCGGATGGATTTCCAGCCTGTCCTCGCTATACCACTTCAGGTTGTCGGTGCGCCGTGTCTGCGCGCCGACGTTGTATTGCGACAGGATGCGGCCGGTAGTCAGCAGGAGCGGGAACTTGCGCGTGACCTTTTCATCGGTCGGGATGTACTGCGTATTCAGGAAGCGCCCCTTCCCGCGCACGAAACGACCGACGTGCATGATCGGTGTGCCGTCCGGCGCCTCGTCATTGCACGGCCATTGCACGCTGCCGAGGCGGTCGATTTTTTCATAGCTCACGCCCTGGAAGGTGGGCGTCAGGGCGGCGATCTCGCGCATGATCTCGGACGGATGCTTGTACTGCATGGGATAACCCAGCGCATTGGAGAGCGCGACGGTGACTTCCCAGTCCGCCTTGCCGGCCAGCGGCGGCATGGCCTTGCGCACGCGCGAAATGCGGCGCTCGGCGTTGGTGAAGGTGCCGTCCTTCTCGAGGAAGGATGAACCCGGCAGGAACACATGCGCGTACTTGGCGGTCTCGTTCAGGAAAATGTCCTGCACCACGATGCACTCCATCGATGCCAGGGCGGCGGCGACATGCTGGGTATTGGGGTCGGACTGGGCGATGTCTTCGCCCTGGCAATACAGTCCCTTGAAACTGCCGTCGAGCGCGGCGTCGAACATGTTCGGTATGCGCAGGCCCGGTTCCGGGTCCAGCGTCACCTGCCACACCTGCTCGAATGCGGCACGCACCGTGGAATCGGAAACATGGCGGTAGCCGGGCAGCTCGTGCGGGAAGGAGCCCATGTCGCAGGAGCCCTGCACATTGTTCTGCCCGCGCAGCGGGTTGACGCCGACGCCTTCGCGCCCCACGTTGCCGGTCGCCATCGCGAGATTGGCGATGCCGATCACCATGGTGGAACCCTGCGCATGCTCGGTGACGCCAAGACCGTAGTAGATCGCCGCGTTTGCGCCGCTTGCATACAGCCTTGCCGCGCCGCGCATGGCTTCGGCCGGCACGCCGGTGATGCCGGCCATCGCTTCGGGGGAATTGTCGGGACGCGCGACAAATTCCTTCCAATCGCGGAAGGACTGAACATCGCAGCGCTCGCCAACGTATTTCTCGTCGCACAAGCCTTCCGTCACGATCACATGCGCCAGCGCGGTGATGATCGCGACATTGGTGCCGGGGCGCAGCTTCAAGTGGTAGTCCGCCTGCACATGCGGCGACCTGACCAGCTCGGTGGTGCGCGGATCGATAACGATCAGCTTCGCGCCCTGTCGCAGACGACGCTTCAGTTGTGAGGCGAACACCGGATGCGCGGCGCTCGGATTGGCGCCGATGATCACGATGACATCCGCCTTCATCACCGAATCGAAGGTTTGCGTGCCGGCCGATTCGCCCAGCGTCTGCTTCAATCCGTAGCCGGTCGGCGAGTGGCAGACCCGCGCGCAGGTGTCGACGTTGTTGTTGCCGAAGGCGGCGCGCACCAGTTTCTGCACCAGATAGGTTTCTTCATTCGTGCAGCGCGAGGAGGTGATGCCGCCGATGGCATCCTTGCCATACTTCGACTGGATGCGGCGGAATTCGCTGGCGGCATATGACAGCGCTTCTTCCCAGGACACTTCGCGCCATGGCTCATGGATGCCGGCGCGGATCATGGGCCTGGTGATGCGATCCCTGTGCGTTGCGTAGCCCCATGCGAAACGGCCCTTGACGCAGGAGTGGCCGTGATTGGCGCCGCCATCCTTGTACGGCACCATGCGCACCAGTTCGCTGCCCTTCATTTCCGCCTTGAAGGAACAGCCGACGCCGCAATAGGCGCAGGTCGTGACGACGCTGTGCTCGGCCTGTCCCTTGTCGATCACGCTTTTCTCGGTCAGGGTGGCGGTCGGGCAGGCCTGCACGCAGGCGCCGCACGACACGCATTCCGATTCCATGAAGGGCTGATTCTGGCCGGCGGCAACGCGCGATGCGAAGCCGCGGCCGTCGATCGTCAATGCAAACGTGCCTTGCGTTTCTTCGCACGCGCGCACGCAGCGATTGCAGACGATGCACTTGCTCGGATCGTAGGTGAAATAGGGATTCGACTCGTCCTTCTTCAGGTCGAAGTGGTTCGCCCCCTCATACCCGTAACGCACTTCCCGCAATCCGACCACGCCGGCCATGTCCTGCAATTCGCAGTTGCCGTTGGTCGGGCAGGTCAGACAATCGAGCGGATGGTCGGAGATAGTCAGCTCCATCACGCCGCGCCGCAGCTCGGCCAGCTTCGGGGTTTGCGTCTTCACCTTCATGCCGGGTTCGCAAGGCGTCGTGCAGGAAGCGGGAAAACCCTTGCGCCCTTCGATCTCGACCAGGCACAAACGGCATGAGCCGAAGGCGTCGAGACTGTCGGTTGCGCACAGCTTCGGAACATTGACCCCCGATTCGGTGGCTGCGCGCATGACGGAGGTGCCTTCCGGCACGGTCACCGCAACCCCGTCGATTTCCAGCGTGACTGTGTTGCCGGTCGCGCGCGCCGGGGTGCCGTAGTCTGTTTCATTCAGCTTGTTCATGTCGATTCGCTCGCTGTTCTATTTTTGTCCTGCCGCCTGATCGGAAGGGATGCCGCCGAAATCTTCCGGAAAATGATTCATTGCCGACAGCACCGGGAATGGCGTCATGCCACCCATCGCGCACAAGGAACCGTTGAGCATCAGATCGCACAGGTCGCGCACCAGCCGGATCTGCTGCGGCCGGTCGCGGCCTTCGATGATCTTGTCGATCGCTTCGACGCCGCGTATCGAACCGATCCTGCACGGCGTGCATTTGCCGCAGGATTCGACCGCGCAGAACTGCATTGCATAGCGCGCCTGCCTTGCCATGTCGACGCTGTCGTCGAACACGACCATGCCGCCGTGCCCGAGCGTGCCGCCGATGGCGATCAATGCTTCGTAATCCAGCGGGGTGTCGAACTGCGACTCCGGCAGGTACGCGCCCAAGGGGCCGCCAACCTGCACCGCGCGGATGGGACGTCCGCTGGCACTGCCGCCGCCGAAGCTGTACAGCATGTCGCGCAGCGTCACGCCGAAGGCCTTCTCCACCAGGCCGCCGCGACGCACATTGCCGGCGAGCTGAATCGGCAAGGTGCCGCGCGAGCGCCCCATGCCGAAGTTCTCGTAAAATTTCGCGCCGCGCGCCAGGATGACCGGCACGGTCGCGAGCGATATGACGTTGTTGATCACCGTCGGCCGACCAAACAGGCCGGACATCGCCGGCAGCGGCGGCTTGGCGCGCACGATGCCGCGCTTGCCCTCCAGGCTTTCCAGCAGTGCTGTTTCTTCCCCGCACACGTACGAACCGGCACCGACGCGTACCTCGAGATCAAAGCGCTTGCCGGCACCGAGGAGATCGGCGCCGAGATAGTTGCGTTTGCGCGCGATGACGATCGCCTCCCGGAGCGCCGCGACGGCGTGCGGATATTCCGAGCGCACATAAATGTAGCCTTGCGTCGCGCCGACTGCGAGGCCGGCGATCGTCATGCCTTCGATCAGCATGAAGGGATCGTCTTCCATCACCATGCGGTCCGAGAAGGTTCCCGAATCGCCTTCGTCGGCATTGCACACGATGTACTTCTGTCCGGCTTGCGCGGCCAGCACGGTTTTCCACTTGATCCCGGTCGGGAAGGCCGCACCGCCGCGCCCGCGCAGGCCCGAGTCGATGACTTCCTGCACGATTTGTTCGGGACGCAGCGCCAAGGCCTTGCTCAGGCCGGCATAGCCCTCATGCGCCAGATAGTCGTCGAGCGACAAGGGATCCGTGATGCCGACACGCGCGAAGGTCAGGCGCTCCTGCTTCTTCAGGTACGGGATCTCCTCGGTGAGGCCATGCGAGAGCCTGTGCGTGCCGCCCTGCAGGAAGTCGGCCTGGAACAGGCCGGCCACATCGGCGGCGGAGACGGGGCCGTAGGCCATGCGTCCGTGGGGGGTGTCGACCTCCACCATCGGCTCCAGCCAGAACATGCCGCGCGAGCCGTTGCGCACCACGCGGACATCCTTGCCGCGCGCGGCGGCTTCCTGCCGAATCGCCGCCGCCACTTCATCGGCGCCGAGTGCCAGCGCGCTGGAGTCGCGGGGCACGAAGACCTTGATCGTCATTGCGCCTCCCGAGCCTTGCCGAGCAGGATGTCCAGCCCCTCCGGCGTCACGCGTGCATGCAGCTTGTCGTCGATCATGACCGCCGGCCCCACGGCGCACTGGCCGAGGCAATACACCGGTTCGAGCGAAAAGGCCATGTCCGCCGTGGTTTGCTTAAAGTCGCAGTCCAGCGCGGCACGCGCATGGCGGCCGAGGACTTCGGCGCCGACGGCCTGACAAGCCTCGGCGCAACAGATCCGCACCACATGCCGGCCGCCTGGCTGCTGCCGGAAATCGGGGTAGTAGCTGATCACGCCGTGCACTTCGGCGCGTGACAGATTGAGCGCCTCGGCGATCAAGGGCACTGCCTCGGCGGGAATGCAGCCGGCGGCGTGCTGAATCGCGTGCAGGATCGGGAGCAGGGCGCCGGGCATTTCCCTATGCTCGGAGATGATCCTTTGAAGGACTTCGGTGTGTGGAGAAGGATTTTTCATGATGCAAGAGGGTCTGCCAGGTGTTTCATGCGCCTGCCAAAAGGGATAGGAGTTGAGGAGAATGGCTTTTGAAACGCTCTCCGCATGACGATCGGTGCTGCAAAGAGCGTTCACGCGCCGGTTCCTGCTCGTGCATATGATAGCGAGAGTTCGCCGGCTTGACCAAAAGATCGCATGTGCGGCCGATTGGCAGCAACGAGCGGGTGTATTGCAAGCGGCTAGCCTTCCAGTGCGTCCGGCGTGATCTTCACGTTCACGCTTTTCCCGCCCCGCAGCACTTCCGCGCCCACCGTCGTGCCGGGCTTGGTATCGCCGATCAGGCGCGCGAAATCGGCGGTGGTCTTCACCGGCTGGCTGTTGAAGGACACCACCACATCGCCCGGCTTGATGCCGGCCTTGTCGGCGGGGCCGCCGCGCTGCACGGCGGCGACCAGCGCGCCAGTCGTCTCCTTCAATCCCAGAGACGAGGCAATGTCCTGGGTGAGTTCCTGCAACTGCACGCCGATGCGGCCGCGCACCACCTTGCCGGTTTCGCGCAACTGCTTCGCAATGCCGGTGGCGATGTCGATCGGGATCGCGAACGAGATGCCCATGTAGCCGCCGGTCTCGCTGTAGATCTGGGAATTGATGCCGATGACTTCGCCTTCGGTATCGAACAGCGGACCGCCGGAGTTGCCTGGATTGACGGCGACGTCGGTCTGGATGAAGGGAACATAGCTGCCGTTCGGCAGCAGCCGTCCTTTGGCGCTGACGACGCCGACGGTGACGCTGTTCTCGAAGCCGAAGGGCGCGCCGATAGCGGCCACCCATTGGCCGGGTTCGACCTTGCCGGGATCGCCGATCTTCACCACGGGCAAGCCGTCCGCCTTGATCTTGACCAGCGCGACATCGGTGTAGACGTCGGCGCCGATGACCTTGGCCTTGAACTCGCGCTTGTCGGTCAGCTTCACGATGACTTCGTCGGCCTGGTCGATGACGTGCGCATTGGTCAGGACGTAGCCGTCCTGGCTGATGATGAAGCCCGAGCCGAGGCTGAGCGTCGGCGCTTCGCCGGTGTCTGGGGTGGCGCCGAAGCGCCGGAAGAATTCATACAGCGGATCGCCCGGACGCAAACCGGACTGTCGGCCCTGCTGGATGGCGCTGATGTTCACCACGGTCGGTCCCGCCTGCTTGACGAGGTTGACGAAGCTGGGCAGCTCGATGCCGCGCGCCGGTGCTGCGGCCGGTGCGGGTGCAGGTGTGGGTGCCGGCGTGGATGCCTGGGCAGCCGGCTGCTCCTTGCCTGACGGAGAGCATCCGCCCAGCAGCAGGAGCAGGGCGAGGGCCGCGACCGGTGTGCAACGGGCCAGAGTATTGTTGGACATGCGTTTCTCCCTTGCAGCTTCAGCGGCGGGGGGACGCGCCCCTTCCTCGCCGGCCTGAGGCGCTGAATTCGCTGGCCTACGGTACCTGATGCACGAGGCGACAGGTTGAGACAGCGCAAGAGCGGGACGGCGATACTTGCCCTTCGGGAGTCATTCCCAGAGGGCAATGATTGCGCTCGCATGCGAGGCACGTCGTGCAGCAATAACGACTACGCCGAGCGCGGGATAGAAAGGCGCAACGTATTGTCAATATGACTTCTCCACTGCACCCGAAAGGAATGTCATGAGCGACGAACGTCCGATTCTCACCACCCGCCAGGGCCATCCGGTCAGCGACAACCAGTCACTGCGCTCGGTCGGCGAGCGCGGCCCTGCCACACTGGAAAACTATCAGTTCATTGAAAAGATCACGCACTTCGACCGCGAGCGAATTCCGGAGCGGGTGGTGCACGCGCGCGGCACCGGTGCGCATGGGTATTTTGAAGCCTACGGAAAGATCGGCAAGGAACCGGCATCGACCTACACACGCGCCAAGGTGCTGAACGAAACCGGGGTGCGCACCCCCGTGTTCGTCCGGTTTTCCACTGTGATCGGCAGCAAGGACTCGCCCGAGACGGCGCGCGACCCGCGCGGTTTCGCGGTCAAGCTGAAGACGGTTGACGGCAACTGGGACCTGGTCGGCAATAACCTTAAAGTGTTTTTCATTCGTGACGCGATCAAGTTCCCGGACATGATCCATGCATTCAAGCCGGATCCGGTCACCAATCGCCAGGAGCCGTGGCGCTTTTACGATTTCGTGTCGCAGTCGCCGGAGGCGCTGCACATGCTGACCTGGGTGAAAAGCCCGTGGGGCATTCCGGCCAACTACCGCGAGATGGAAGGGTCGGGCGTCAATACGTACAAGCTGGTCAACGACGAAGGCGTCGCGCATCTCGTCAAGTTTCACTGGCAGCCGAAGCAAGGCGTGCGCAACCTGACGGCCGCGCAAGCGGCCGAGATCCAGGCACGCGATGTCGGACATGCGACCAAAGATTTGCACGATGCGATCGAACGCGGTGATTTCCCCGAATGGGAATTCTGCGTGCAGCTCATGACGGACGGCGAGCATGCGGAGCTCGACTTCGATCCGCTCGACGACACCAAACGCTGGCCGGAAGACAAGTTTCCGCTGCTGCCGGTTGGGCGCATGGTGCTGGACCGCAATCCGGACAATGTGTTCGCGGAGACGGAGCAGGCGGCGTTCGGCACCGGGGTGCTGGTCGATGGTATTGACTTTTCGGACGACAAGATGCTGCAGGGACGCACGCTGTCGTATTCGGACACGCAACGTTATCGCGTCGGGCCCAATTATCTGCAATTGCCAATCAACGCACCGCAGGAAAAGGCGCCGACGCACACCAACCAGCGCGATGGCCAGATGGCCTATGGCGTCGATGACAGCGGCGCGAACCGCCACATCAACTACGAGCCGAGCATGCTGGGCGGCGTGCAGGAGGCGCCAAAGCCGGAGAAGGAATATCACCAATGGGTCGAGGGCCACCTCGGGCGCTATCAGACTTCGCGCACGGCGGATGATTACAAGCAGGCCGGCGACCGCTATCGCAGCTTCGAGGATTGGGAACGCGAGGACCTGATTGCGAATATCAGTGACGACCTGAAGCAATGCCCGGAGCCGATCCAGCTGCGCATGGTCTGGCATCTGTGGCATTGCGACCATGACTTTGGCACGCGCGTCGCGCAGGCGGCGGGCATCGCGCTGTCGAAGGCGAAGGATTTGCCGCCGCTGGAGGGCAAACCGGCGCCGCATGCGCGGCGGGCGGCGGCGACTTATACCAGCGGCCGTGCCGAGCAGCCGACGTCGGAGCCCGGGAGAACGTAAAGGAAAGGCCGATCCGGTCTCGGGCCCGGATCAAGCCCGGCGCGCCACCGCATCGACAAGCCCCTTCAGGAATTTCGCGCTAGCCATCCTTCATGAGAACATGATTGTCAGGCAGTACTTTTACCGGGTGGCGCAGCCCGCGGTCGGCATTGTTTTGCAGTTGGGCGCGCAAGACCGCATTGGCTTCCTCGCTCAGCCAGCTCCGGTTGTGTCCCCAGATGCTGGGGCCGTCGGTCAGCTCCACGGCCTGCCAGTTGGCGGGGTCGATGGCGAGGCCGCCCCATCCGTACTCGATCATGAATGCCGAGGGCGTCTTTACATAGAAGGACGTCATATGATCATTGGAGTGCCGGCCCAGAGTGACCGCGATATTTTCCTTGCGCAACTGGGCAAGGTCGTACGCATGCCCGACATCGTCGAACTGCATCAGCTCCATCATCAGATGATGGACGCCGCATCGTCCCGTTTCTATCAAGGCCAGGCTGTGGTGGCGCGCGTTCGTGTGCAGAAAATACGCCTTGAACGGCGCCAGCACGTAATCGGACACGCCGAAGCCGAGCAGCTCGGTATAGAAGGGCAGGACGGATTCGATCCTGTCGCAAGTCAAGGCGACGTGGCCGATGCCAAGCGGGCCGGTGCGGAAACCCGCGATATTGCGCCCCGGCGCGAATGGGCTATCTGCCTTTTCCGGCCCCCAGTAGAGTTCGACTCGGTTTCCTGCCGGATCATGCATCCTGATGAGTTCGCGCACCCGGCGCTGCTCGGCCAGCGCGGCGCTGCCCCGCTCGACTCGGACGCCGGCCGCTTCCAGGCGTGCCGCCATCGCTTGCAAGGCCGCGCCACTTTCCACTTCCCATCCCAGATGCTGGATGATGCCGTCCGCACCCTCTTCAAATTGAAAGCGCTGACTCAAGTCGTCCATGCGGAAGGACAGTGTACGCGCCGACTGGTCGGCAATCTGCAGGCCGAGAAATTTCGTGCCGAATTCGGCCCAGTCGGCAAGACGGCTGGTGCTGATGCCCGCATAACCCAAGGCGACGATGCTCATGCGTACTCCTCCATGAAGCGGGTGACGATGCCAAGAAATTCCTGCTTCTTTTCGATCTGTACCCAGTGGCCGCAATGGTCGATCGGGTGCAAGGTCGCATTGGGCAGTTTTGCCGCGAGCATTTCCGATACCTGGAAGGGAATGACGCGATCGTCACGCCCATGCACGATCGCGACCGGCATGCGAATGGCGTTCAATTGCGCGTCGCTCAGCGCGAGCATGTCGATACCCTCCTGGCGCGGCGCAGGAAACAGCCGAGCAAAACGCTCTTGCACGTCGGCGCGAATGCTGGCCCGGTAGCGCATGTCCACCAAGTCGTCCGTGACGATGGACTGATCGTAGGCGAAGATGCCGATCAGTTCGCGCATGGCTTCGCGCGACGCCTGATATCCCCACACCTTGTCCAGCCCTTCGCTGATGGGGAAACTCGTTCCCGCCGAGCCCATCAGCACCAGCTTCTTGACGCGATCCGGATACATGCTCGCCGTCCTGAGCGCAATGGCTCCGCCAAAGGAATTGCCGACGATGGAAAACTGCGCGATCCCCAGCGCATCCATCAGGCCGATGACTTGCGCGACCCAGTTTTCCGGCGATGTCTGATATCCAGACGGCGTTTGTGTGTAGCCGAAGCCGGCCATGTCCGGCGCGATCACGCGATGCGTCGCGGCGAGCTCCGGCAGGACCAGCCGCCAGTTGGCCCACGCCGTCACGCCCGGGCCGGAGCCGTGAATGAGCAGGACGGCGTCGCCCTGCCCGCGATCGTGATAGTTGATGTTCATCCCGTCGAGGATGATGCTGTTGCCAATCTCGGGAATGTTCTCGCTCATGCTTGCCTTCCGAATTTGTGTGCCGTGCGAAGTGTTGCTGCCTTGGTTTGCCTGGATCGAGGGAGGAAGAGGGAAAATCAAGCGCGCTTCCAGACCAGCCGTGCAGTGCGCGCTTCCGAGGTGCCCTCTTCCAGACGTGCCGCCAGCACCAGTTGGCCTGCATCCATCGTCTCGATGCGGCGCTTCTGAGTGCCTCCCTTCCAGTTGGGAAAGGCGCTCAATTCGACGTGATGGCTGACGGTATCGCCGGCAAAGGTGTAGGTTCCGGCATAGGCCAGCATGGAGCTGTAGGCTTGGGCCTTTTCTTGCTCCGACGCGTTCCACTGCCCGCCGGTGGCGAAGTTCTGGCGGTCGCCGCGGCACAGCATGCACATCATGCGGCCATCGGGGTCGTATTGGATGAAGCCTTCCACTTGCTGCCCCATCGGGTAAGTGCGGCGGCCATCGTCGTAGACCTGCTCCCATGCGACGATTTGCCAGCGCCCGGTCATTCCTTGTTTGCTCATTGACACTCCTCTGTTACCTGACTTGTTGATAATTTCGTCACGCCGCAAGAAATTCCAGCACCATGCGGTTGAATTTGTCGGCATGCTCCCACTGCGCCCAATGGCCGCAACGGTTGAAGATGTGCATCTCGGCGTTCGGCATGCCCCACAGCAGGCGCAGGCCGATATCGAAAGGAACAAACCGATCATCGCGGCCCCAGATGATGAGAGCCGGCGCCTTGACCTCGCCGAGGCGTGCGCCATAGTCGCTGAACTGCTTCGGGTTCGCCGCCAGGCTCTTCACCCAGTTGTCGAGGTGCTCGCGGCGCGCGAGCATGTTGTCCACGCGCAGTTGCAGCAGATCGTCCGTCAGTGCGCCGGCGTCGAACACGAAGACGTTCATCATGCGCTTGACGTTCTCGAGCGTCGGTTCGCGGTAGACGAGGTTGATCAGCTTGATGCCTTCCGTCGGCATCGGCACGAACTGGCTCGGACCGCCCGTGCCGCCGCCCATCAGGACCAGCTTGCCGGCACGCTCGGGATTGGCGAGCGCGAAGGCCGTGGTGCTGTGTCCGCCCATCGAATTGCCGATCACGTGTGCGCGTTCGATGTTGAGCTGGTCGAGCACGAGCTTGACGATGCGTCCGTTGAAGTCCGAACGCGAACCGGCCGTATTGAGGAACACATCACTCTTGCCAAAGCCGGGCATGTCGATCAGGAGCAGGCGGTAACCGGCCGCGACGAGAGGCTCGATGTTACGGTGGAAATTTGCCCAGCCGGTCGCGCCCGGACCCGAGCCGTGCAGCATCACGACGACCTGGCCCGAAGTTTGGCCCAAACGCGGACCGACGTCGTTGTAGTGAACCTTGTACTCCACCTCGCCGTCGCGGACTGTCACGAACTGGCTTGTCGAAGCTTCGGTATACGATTTACTCATGTGCGATTCCTTCGCATAAACGTGTTTCGATGAAATGCACCTGTGTCAGGCGGCCTTCTGCTTCAACATGTCGAGTGCGACGTCGACAATCATGTCTTCCTGGCCACCGACCATGCGGCGCTTGCCCAGTTCGACCAGGATGTCGAAGGCCGGCAAGTCGTACTTCTGCGCAGCAGCTTCGGAATGACGCAGGAAGCTGCTGTAGACACCGGCATAACCCAGCGCCAGCGTCTCGCGATCCACGCGCACCGGGCGTTCCTGGATCGGACGCACGATGTCTTCCGCTGCGTCGATCAGCTTTTTCACGTCGCAGCCGTGGTTCAGGCCCATGCGGTCGACGGCAGCGATGAAGACTTCCAGCGGTGCATTGCCCGCGCCCGCACCCATGCCGGTCAAGCTGGCATCGATGCGGTCGCAGCCGTGTTCGAGCGCGACGATGGAATTGGCCACACCGAGGGACAGGTTGTGGTGCGCGTGCATGCCGGTGTGCGTCTCGGGTTTCAACACGTCCTTGAACGCCTTGAAGCGATCGGCGATGTCGTACATGCTCATCGCACCGCCCGAGTCCACCACGTAAATCGTGGTCGCGCCATAGCTTTCCATCTTCCTCGCTTCCTGCGCGAGGTTTTGCGGCGTGGTCATGTGGCTCATCATCAGGAAACCGACGGTGTCCATGCCAAGCTTTCTTGCGTATTCGATGTGCTGCTTCGATATGTCTGCTTCGGTGCAGTGAGTCGCCACGCGGACGATGCGCGCGCCGGCGTCGTAGGCATTTTTGAGATCGTGGATGGTGCCGATGCCGGGCAACAGAAGTGTCGCCACTTTCGCATGCTTCAGCACGCCGGCGACAGCCGCTATCCATTCCAGGTCGGTGTGCGCGCCAAAGCCGTAGTTGAAGCTCGATCCTTGCAAGCCGTCGCCGTGGGCGACTTCGATGGAATCGACCTTCGCTTCGTCCAGTGCCCTGGCAATCCGCACCGCTTGCTCCAGGCTATATTGGTGGCGGATGGCATGCATGCCGTCGCGCAGGGTGACGTCGGAGACGTAAATCTTTTTGGTCTTGTCAAACATGTGCATTCCTCCGCTCAGGCCGCTGCTGCGAAAAGTTGACGCTCGGCCATGCGCTCCGCGGTCTTCAAGGCCGCGCTGGTCATGATGTCGAGGTTGCCGGCATAGGCCGGAAGGTAGTGGGCCGCACCTTCGACTTCGAGGAAGACGGAGACTTTCAGGCCGGGCTGCTTGCCGATGACGGGCAGGTTCAGGCCGTTCTCGTAGCGGTCGAACTGCACTTCCTGTTTCAGGCGATAGCCAGGCACATATTCCTGCACGGCGGACGCCATGTCCCTGACCGATTGGCGGATGGCGTCCTGGTCGGCGTTAAGTTCCGTCATGCAATACACGGTGTCGCGCATGATCAAGGGCGGCTCGGCGGGGTTCAGGATGATGATGGCCTTGCCCTTTTGCGCACCGCCGACTTGTTCGATGGCCTTGGACGTCGTTTCCGTGAATTCGTCGATGTTGGCGCGCGTGCCGGGGCCGGCGGACTTGCTGGAAATCGAGGCAATGATTTCGCCGTAGCAGACCTTGGCCACGCGCGACACGGCGGCGACCATCGGGATCGTTGCCTGCCCGCCGCAGGTGACCATGTTCAGATTCAGCGCGTCCAGGTGCGCGTCGCCGTTGACCGCCGGGACGCAGTACGGGCCGATCGCCGCCGGCGTTAAATCGACCATCCGAATGCCGGGTTTGAGCTTGCGCAGGAAAGCGTCGTTCTTGACATGCGCACCGGCCGACGTCGCATCGAACACGATGTCGATGTCGGCGAAGTTGACCATTCTGGTCAAGCCTTCCACGCCTTCATGCGTGACCGCCACGCCCATGCGCGCGGCGCGCGCGAGGCCATCCGAGTTCGGGTCGATGCCGACCATCGCGCCCATCTCGATATGTTTGCCGTGGCGCAGGATCTTGATCATCAAGTCCGTGCCGATGTTGCCGCTGCCGATGATGGCAGCCTTGAGTTTCTTGCTCATTGCTTGATTCCTTATTCGCTAAATACCGCGCGCACGCTGCCCAGTCCGTCGATCTGCGCGGTGAAAGTTCCGGGCTGCGTGACGGGCACCATCGGCCCGAGCGCGCCGGTCATCAGCACGTCGCCGGCCCGCAAGGGCGTGTTCATCTTCACCATCATGTCCGCCAGCCAGACGGCCGCGTTCAGCGGATTGCCGAGACAGGCAGCGCCACTGCCGCGCGACAACACTTCGCCGTCGCGCGACAGCGTCATCGTCGCGGCGACGAGATCGAGATCGGCAAGCGGCACCGGACGGCTGCCGAGCACGAACAAGGCGCTCGATGCATTGTCGGCAACGGTATCCACAAAGCGGATGTCCCAGTGCTGGATGCGGCTGTCGACCACCTCGATCGCAGCGAGTGCGTAGTCCGTGGCGCCAATGATGTCGGCGAAGGTGTGCTTTTCACGCGTGAGATCGTGCTTCAGCACAAGGGCGATTTCGGCTTCGGCCTTGGGCTGGATCAGGCGTGACAACGGCATCGGTTCACCGTCGCCATAGGCCATGTCCGCGAACAACGCGCCGAAGTCGGGCTGGTCGACGCCCAGCTGCTTTTGCACCGCGAACGAGGTCAGGCCGATCTTGCGGCCGACGATGCGTTCGCCGTTCGCCACACGCGCATCGACGTTGGCCTGCTGCACGGCATAGGCAGCCGCCATGTCGTCGAGCGCGATTTCGCCGCGCACCGGCGCCACCGGCTGGCGCGTGTTTTCTGCGGAGCGCAGCCGTGCGGCCAGTTCCTTTACCAATGTTTGATTCGACATCTCTTCTCCTCGTGATACTTGTCGTCAGGCTTGCAGCGGGTCGGCGTGCATAGCGGCAAATCCGGCAATCCATTCCGGGATCGCACGGTAGAAATCAATGTGCGCGTCGTACGCGCCGAAGGCCGACAGCGCGCCGAATGCGGCGACCCAGGTGCGGATCTCGTGTGCCGAGCGGCCGCCCTCACGCGTGATCGCGCCATCGGTCATGCCATCCACCGCACGCAGATCCTGTTGCAGGCGCTGCAGGAAGGCCATGTCCCACTCCGGGTTCAAGGGCCGCATGCCCGGCGCTTCGCCCTTGGAGAAGGCGATGGCGGCAGCCACGGTGCGTTCCTGGCGAGCCGCGCGCGCTTGCGGCGAGGGATTGCGGTTCGCGATCAGGCGTTCGGCGATTTCCTGCGTGGCGCCTTTCATTTCCGGCACCGGCGGTTCATGCGAGATGCCGCCGGAACCGATCACGAGCACGCGCTTGCCGGTACGCAGCAGGAAACGACCGATGGCCTCGCCGAGCAGACGGACTCGGCGCAGCGACGCCATAGGCGGCGCCACCGAATTGATGAACACGGGGATTACCGGATAGGTATCGAGATCGCCAGTCAGCTCTTCAAGCGCTTGCGCACAGCCGTGATCGACCTGCATCCGGTAGGACATGGCGGTATCGATGTCGGCGGCAAGGACGGCTTCAACCATCTCGCGCGCAAGTTCGGGTGGCACGTTCAGCGGTCCTGGCTTGCTCTTGTAATCGCCGATCGAGTGCGCTGCGGTACCGATGCAGAACGGCGGCATCATGTCGTAGAAAAAACCGTTGTAGTGGTCGGGCGCAAACACGATCACCAGCTCCGGGGCGTAGGCGCGCACGCGTTCCCGGGCGGCAGCCGCTGTCGCCTCGACCTCGGCGACGATCTGCGGCGCGGGATCGAAGTAGCCGTGCAGCGGCGTATGGGAAAGGCATTCGAGATGGATTGGCATAGCGATGTTCTTAAGATGCTTGTCGGGCGATCCCCCGACACTCGCAACGGATACGCCTGGCGATGGTGCGCCTTGCGGACTGCAATCCGCCCGAGGGTCTGTCACGCCAGGAAACGTCCTGGCATGACAGGAAAAAAGAGGCCGCCCGCGAAGGAGCGAGCGGCCCCAAACACGCCATTAGCGCCCTGCCGACTCCAGCCTGGTCAGCGATACATCGCTCGGTTTGGCGTCGAAGTTGGTGCGCCAGGTCGATACGTCGATGAGTGAAACCGTCGCGTGGTTGCGCTGGAAATCGATCACGCCTGCAGAGACGGTGCGAATGTCACCTGCCTTGGCATTGACGTAGGAGTGCATTTCGATGAACTTCCAGAATTCGCCCTTGCGGTTGTAGGTCTCCACGTAGTGAACACGCGGATACGCCGTTTCGATGTAAAGCACCTTCTTGCTGTACGGGTGCTGCGGCGGCGTGGCGACCTCGACCATATACACTTCGCGCGGCTCGAACGAGTCGTTCAGGTTCCAGAACGGCGCAGAACGGTCCAGCGTCGGATACTTCTCGGCGGTCGCGGACGCCTTCTGGTTCCAGACGTCCACCCGGCTGTTGGCCGGAGCCAGGAGCCAGCGCTTGCCCAGCAGCTTGTAGCCCGGGTACCAGCACGGACGTGCATTGAAGCCGTCGATCTCATCCTGCAACTGGTCGGAGGAGCCGACCGGATCCATCCATGCACCGCCCGACAGACGGCGGGTACGGCGTACCGCGGGGACATAGGCCCAGACGTCCGGCACCTTGTTCGAGTCGTACATCATGGTGTAAGTACCGATGCCCTTGACTTCGGATGGCGCCTTGAAGAACAGCAGCTGACGTGCGCTCTCGTCATCATCGCCGATGGTGGACGAGCCGCCGGTCAAACGGCCTTTCATGTTGAAGCGGGTGAATTCGGCCACCAGTTCAGCGTGGATGCCGCTCTTGCCGTCGATCAGCAACTGCGTGAAATTCGGCACGGAGGACACGTCGCCGAGCAGCGAGCCCAAGTGCAGGTTCCAGACGATCTTCTTCGCAGCTTCCGGATCTTTCACGTCGATCTCGGGAAACGGTTCGCCGGCTTTCCAGCCATCGACCTTGCAAGTGGCATCGTTGATCCTGGTCTTGCCTTCATTGGCCTTGCTGGCCTTGACCCAGTTCGGGTCAAGCGCCACTTTCTTTGCATGCGCCAGCGTGAGCTTCCAGCCGTTGTTACGGATGCGCCACTCCATCCTCTCGGACAGCATGCTGCCGATGGTATGGCCGTCGAAGGTGGCGCTCTTGACCTGGTCCAGGTTGGCGGCGGAAATCACCGTGCCTTCAGCCAGGTCTGCTGCCAACGCCGGCAGGCAGGAGGTGCCGATCAGCACGGCGATGAGACGGGAGTACAGAGTCGTTGTTTTCATGAATGCTCTCCAGTGCAATGGATTAGAAGAGATAGGTCAGGCTGGTGTAGACCTGATCGCGGTTGTGCAAATAGCCAAACAGCGTGGTCCTGTCGCTGCCAGGAACGGGGCCCTTGGCATAGCCGTTATCCCAGAAACCGTCGTACTCGATCTTCCAGCGCAGGTTCTTGCTTAACTGGGTCGTGAGGGAGGGGACGAAGAAACCGCCGCCATTGGTCACGTCCGAACCCAGCACGAGCTGCGGGTGAATGCGGCCGTTGTCATAGCTCAGATCGAAGATGGCAGTCGCCAGCGTGTTGTGGCGCTTGACGCGACCGCCCCAGCCGACGCTGTAGAGCAGATTCTCGTTCGCGTCAAAGTTCTGGATCCACTTGTCGAACAGCTGCACCGAGAAGAACATCGGTTTTTCCGTGCCCAGGAGGCCCTGGGTGAACGCGAAATTCTTGTCCATGCGGATCATGGAAGCGATCACGTTCTTGGTCTTCCAGCCGTCGAAGCCCGGCGCGACGGCGCCGCTCAGCGGGGACGGCGTTCCTGCAGCGAAGTTGAAAGGTGCATCCTTGATATAGGCCACCTCGGTGCTGAATACGGCATCAGCCATGTCGGAGTAACGGCTGGCCGTCGCACCGACCACGTTCACGATCGGATAGATGATCTCTCCCGCCACGCCGGCCGTAGTCGAGCTTCCCGTCGGTGTAGCGCCCGAAGGCACGTTGGGCAGGCCGAACAGTGCCAGATTCGACGACGGATTCATGATCGGCGAGTTGTAGAAGGTCCGCATCCACGAGACAGAGTAGTTGGTGTCGCCTGCCATGCCGCTCCAGCGCACGCCGCCGGTCTTGCTGTGGATGTCGGCTTTCGCGTTGTTCCAGGCGTAGGGATCGATGTTGCGGAAGTCCACGCCGGCATAGGGCTGACTGGACCAACGGCCGCCATAGATATCGATCTCGGTGCCGATATCCCTCTTGCGATCCCAGCCCGGACGAATGAAGGCTTCAATGCCGCCGTTGGCCTCGGGAACATCGATATTGGCCTTGAGAATAATGTTGCCCTTGCGCAGTTCCTCGTTGGCCGGCTCGAGGAAGCTGCGCCAGACGTTGTCATAGCCTTGCGCGAGGTCGTTGGCAACGAAGAAGTCAGTCTCGCCCCAGACGATCTGCTGCTTGCCGATACGGAACTTGACGCGGTCGCTTGCCTTGATATCGGCATACCACTCGCGCACATCGAGATCGTCGTACAGATCCTTTGTCAGCCCCTGATGTCTGGAGCTGTTGGCGCCCATGCTTTCCAGATGTTTCAGGAACGGGGTGTTCAACTCTTTGGAAGCGCGCGCCTTGGCGACAAAGGTGACGGTGTCGTTCGCCTTGAAGTCCATGTTCAGGCGCGCGGTGGTGCGCGCCATCGACACCTTGCCCGTGTCGTTGTAGCCGGGCGTGTCCTGCCAGTTCTTGGCATTGACGGACACTTCCTCGCGCAGATAGCCGTCGAAGTGGAAGCGGCCGTCGCCGCTGTTGTCATCGGCCAGTGCCAGCGGGCTGGCGGCCACCATGACTGCGGTGGGGATCAGCGCGTGGAAAAGGTGATTGCGCCGCGTAAGCTTCATCTTGTGTTGCTTCATTTTGTCTCCCTACAAAGAGGCATGAAAAAGAATTGGAAATAGGTTTTTGTTTTAATCAGAAATTAGGCTGCCTGTTGCAGCGGTGCCTTGGCATCTCCTCCTTGCGCGCCAAAGATGAATCTGGGACGGAACACGTAGATCAGCGAAGGCATCACGAACAGCGCCGACATGGCAGAAACGGAGAGCCAGATGGCCATCAAGAGGCCCATCTCTGCCTGGAAGCGCAGCGACGAGACCCACCACAAGAGCGTGCTCAGGATCAGCACGCTGGCCGTGACGATGACGCCCATGCCGGCCGAATGCAGCGCCTGGCTGATGGCGTGCTCGGGAGAACTGCCGATGGCAATTTCTTCCTTTACGCGATCGGCGATGTAGAACGCGTAATCCACGCCCAGACCGATGCCAAGGGCGGCCACCGGCACGGTATTGATGTTCATGCCGATCCCTTTCCAGACCATGAAGGCAAAGGTCAGCATGTTGGAGATGATGACCGGCACCATGAACAGCATCCCGGCGATCGTCGAGCGATAGACGATGGTGCACAGCACCGCCAGCACCAACAGCGCCAGCGCGATGGCTTCGATCTGGCTGGAGAGGATGATTTCATTGATCGCCGCCATCACGCCAACGACGCCGCCTGCCAGTTGCCAGTGGCCTTCCTTGAGCGGGTTGGCGGCGATGAATTCCTTGATCCGTGCCACCGCGGTGCGAATGGTTTCGCCCTGGCGGTCGCGGAACATCAGCGTGACCGAGCCGTTGGAGGACTGCTTGTCGACGAAGCGATCCATGTCGCCCGGCTCGGAGACCGACTCCAGCATCGCCATCAGGCTGGCGTTGATGGCCGCGTTGTCCGACATCTCCTGATAATGCGGATTGCCTTCGTGCAGGCTGGCATTGACCTGCGGGATCACATCGGCGATCGACAGCGAGCCGCCGATCTCGGGCTGCACTTCCATGAAGCGCTGGAAGCGGTCCATCGATGGCAGCACGTCATTGCCCTTGACCACGCCCGGCCGGTTGTCGTCGCCAATCACCACGAACAAGCGGTCGACGCCTTCAAAGCGCGAATTGATTGCCTTGGAATCCTGGTTGTACTTTGCGTGCGGCCACAGGATCGGCGATCCGGGATTGGCGTCGCCGATCTTCAAGTTCAGGGCATAGATGCCGGCGCTGACGATCACCAGCAGGCTTGTACCCAGCACTAGGTAGCGCGCACGGGACAAGGTGATGCCGACCGCGAAGTCCAGCACCTTGCGCAGGACCGGCTGCAGATTGAGCGGATGCGCATAACCACGCGGCCTGCGGATATAGGACAGCAGCACCGGCGTGAGGATCACGGCGCTGACGGTCAGCGTGGACACCCAGACCACGGACAACACCGTGAGCTTTTGCAGCATAGGAATCGGGCTCATCGCCACCACGGCCATGCAGGCGGCGTCGGCGATCACGCCCAGCATGCCGGGACGGAACAGGTCGGCCAGCGCGACGCGGGCGGCGGTGCCAGACAATTCTTCGCCGCTGAGTTGCGGCTGCGCCTCCAGTTCGTCATCGAAACGATTGACGATCTGCACCGAGTGCGAAACGGCGCGCGAGGTGATGAGCATCGCCACCACGATCACCAGCGGCTCGAAACTGATGCCCAGGATCTGGCAAATACCCAGCGCCCAGATCGCGGAGACGAGGCCGGCCAGCAAGGGCAGCACGACGCCGCGCCAGGTGCGCAACAGGACGAACAACATGGCGAGCGTAACGCCCAGCGCGTAGAACACCAGGTGCAAGGTCTCCGGCAGGTAGTGGTTCACCCAGCCGAACAGGATCGGATCGCCGACCACGCGGATCTTTACCGAGCCATCGTCGACCTTGGCGACCTTGGCGATCTGCGCATTGATCTCCTTGAAGACCGTCGCATAATCGACTTTCTGATCGATGAAATCCACCGTGATCAGCGTGGCCTGCAAATCCTTCGAGACATACGGACCATACACCAGCGGATTGCGCAGGACCGCCGATTTCAGTTCGGCCATCTTCTCTGCCGTCTGCGGCACGTCCGGCCACATCAGCGGCGAACTTTCGATGCCGCTGGTCGAGGCGTGCACTTCCTTGAGTTTCTTGGAGGCCAGCGAAGTGATCTGAAACTGGTTGACCGCGGATACTTCACGCATGCCCAGGGTCAGGTCGCGCACTTTCTCAAGAACGGGCGTCTGGAAAATGTCGCCCTTGTCGACCTCGAGCATGATGGTGACCATGTTCGAGCCGCCGAAGGTATCCTTGAATTTCTCGTGGGTCTTTACGTACTCGTGCTTCGAGGGCAGCATGTCCTCGAACACGGTACGCACCTGGATGTGCAGAGCGAACCAGCTCAAAACGAGGGTACAGGCCAGCAGCAGGCCGACGACCAGTTTGCGCCGGCTGATGCAGAAATGCGCGATGCGTTCAATCATGGGAGCAGTCTCGGAAAATTCAGGGATTCAATTCGGTGTGAACGGCGCCCACTTCTGGCCGTCCCAGGTGCCGACATCGGCGCCCGCCAGCCAGTAGGCGGAACCGGACGCCAGGGCGCGGGTATGCCAGGACAGGGTGTGCTCACCCAGTACGCCAGTCTTCCATTGCACGCCGTCGGCGCCTTGTGTGCCGCTGATCCAGCGGCCCAGCACGCCGACCGCGAACCATTCGCTCTTGTGGGCGTTCCAGAGCACATCCAGCAGGTGCTCGTGCGCGGGCAGCTTGACGCTGCTCCACTTGCGCCCACCGTCGCTGCTGGTCAGCACGACGCCGTCGAGCCCGACGGCGACACCATTGGACGCATCACGGAATGCGACCGCCATCAGCGAGCCCTCCACCGGGGCTTGTTCCCGCATCTGCACCATCTCCCAGCTCTTGCCGCCGTCAGCGCTGCGCAGGATCTTGCCGAACTCGCCGACCACCACGAACGCACCGCCGTCGAGGATGGCAACGTCGTTCCAGGCCACGTCTTCTTCTTCGCGCAAGCGCTCCCAGGTCTTGCCGTAGTCCTGCGTGCGCAGCAGTGCGCCCATCTCGCCCACGGCGACCGCCACGCCATTGGCACCAGCGCGCACGCGGTTGAGCTTGTTGGCGACTTGCGAGCGCGGCACCTTGTCGGCCTTGATCCAGTGCCTGCCGCCGTCCTCGGTGGTGAGAATCACGTTGTCGTTGCCGACCGCCACGGCATGCGTCGCATCGAATGCGGCGATATCCTGCAAGGACAGGTCGACTGGCGTTGCCTGGCGCGCAATCTTGCGGTCCGCGCCGACGGCCAGAATCTTGCCGTTGGAAGCGGCAGCCAGCAGTGTGCCGCCCTCTCCTTGTGCGAGGCCGTAGACGCGGTCCCGGCGCTCCAGCACGGGCGGCGTGACGCTCGCGCCGACTGCCTGCGGTTTGATGAACAGACCGGCATACAACAGACCGGCGATGATCATCCACGGCAGTGCCGACACGAGGAGATTGACCAGGCGCTGTTTCCCGCTCGGCCGGGGCGAGCCCGCCACGCGAAGACTGGACGGTTTGTTCATAGAGAAATCCACAAAGTTGAAATGAAAAAAACAGCTTCCATGAATCGATTTTCTTGATCTGGAACATGTGCGGCTATCCGAACACCGCGCGCTTATCCCTTGCCTGCACTATTCATGATGTCGGCGTCACATATTGGATATGCGCGAGTGCGAGATGCTGCCGTGCTGGCGCGCCAGCACATGGCAAGTCGGAGCGTTTTCAGGCTGGCGGTATGCGGCCGAGCACGGATTCGATGGCGACGCCGATTGCGAGCAGGCGGCGATCGCTTCCTGCCGGCGCATCCAGTTCCAGCCCGACCGGCAGGCCGCTGCACCGGCCGAGGCCGACCGGTAGCTGGATGCACGCCAGTCCTGCGCTGGCGGCGGGTTCGGTATTACGGATCAGGCGTTCGAATGTTTCCGGTTCGTTGACTTCCGGGCCCGCCGGCGGTGCCACAATGGTGGTCGTGGGAAATACCAAGGCGTCAATCGACAAGCTTTCGTACAGGGTTTGATAGCGCTGCTTCAGCGCGTTGCGGCCAATCTTCTCGGCAACCTCGTACAAGGGTTCGACATCGATCATGCCCTGCGGGGTCGGCAATTTTCCGGGAAGAACCCATTGCTCATAAATGGCTTTCACATCCGGGCTGTTGATCTTCTCGACCATGGCCTCGATGGATATCCCCGGCCCCTGCTCGCGCAGCCAGGCCTGCATGCCGACGCGCGCCTCGTGGATCACGACGGGAAAGCCGATCGGCTGATTCAGATCGAATAGTCCGGCATCCGGAATGTCGATCAGCGTCACGCCGTGCTCGCGCAACTTGTTCAGTGCAGCCTCGGCGCATGCCTGCGTTTCCTCGTCCAGCCTGACCCAGAATTCGGCAGGCACGCCAAGACGCAACTCGGCCAGCGCGATGGGCGGCAAGGCATAGTCATCGGTAATCAGTGCATCGAGCAGGGCCACATCCGACATGCATTGCGCCATCGGCCCGACGGTGTCCCGGCTGGTCGAAATGGGAATCGTGCCCAGGCTTTGGTAACGGCCGCTGCTGGGCCGCAGCGATGCGCACCCGTTCAGCGCACAGGGGATGCGCATCGATCCGCCCGTGTCCGTGCCCAGTGCCGCCAGCGACATGCGTGCGCCGATCGCTGCCGCGCTGCCCGAGGACGAACCGCCGGCAATCCGTTCGCTGTCATACGCGTTGCGCACGCCCACCTTGCTGCCCGTATTGAATGAGGGGTTATAGCCCGTCGCGCCAAAGGCGAACTCGTTCATGTTGGTCTTGCCCAGCAGCACGGCGCCCGCATCGCGCAGCTTCTGCAATGTGGGTGCATCCTTTTCGGGCACAAAATCGGCCAGTGCCGGGGAACCTGCCGTGCACGGCAGGCCGGCGGCGTGGATATTGTCCTTGACCACGATGGGGATGCCGGCCAGCGGCTTCCCCGGCTTCCCCGCCGCGCGCTCCATGTCGGCGTGCGCGGCGGCCTTGAGCGCGCCGGCTGCATCGACCGTCACAAAGACATTGAGATGCTTGAGTTCCTCGATGCGCCGCAAACAGGCCTCGACCAGTGCCGTGCTGGTCAGCGTGCCGTCGCGGAACGCTTCAATCGCCTGGTAAATGGTGAGATCGGTCGACAGCGCATCAGCTGCCACGTGAGACGTTTTCATGCAAGGCTCCTGTGCTGCCATGTCATATGCCGAATTAAATACGGAAGGCCTGATCCTTGATCACTTCCGGACTGGGGAAGGCGGTCTTGCTGTGCGCGATGCCAAGGTCGAGCAGCATTTCGCACATCTTGTAGGCAATCACGCCGGGGTTGAGGACCGGCACCGGCAAGTTGGCCGCCAGATAGGCGTGCGACTGATGCATGGTGGTTGAACCCAGTACCAGCACGTCCGCGCCGTCTTCCTCGATGGCCAGCCTGGCCTGCTCCAGCAGCTTGCCGAACACGACTTCCTCCTTGCCCTGCAACAAGGACTCGGTATCCGGACGCACGTTGATGGAGCGTATCGATGCCACACGCGACTCGAGGTTGTATTCCTTGAGCGTCTTGCGGTAGAGCGCGAACCACTGCGGCCACATGGTCAGGACGCTGAACTTGTGACCCAGCGTGCACGCCAGGTGGAATGCGCTCTGGCCCGGCGCCATCACGGGAATCGACAGGCGCGAGCGCAAACCGTAGAGGCCGGAATCGCTGACGGTATTGATGCATACCGCATCGAAACCCTCTTCCTCGGCCTTCATGCCGGCGGCCAGCACCGCGGCATCCATCAGGGTCGTGTCGTAATAGCTGTCGGCCAGGCTGAGCACGCTGCCGGCGCCGACGAACTCCACGTCGATGTCGTCGCGCACCATGCCCGGAGGAAGCTGGGAGGCGAACATCGCTTTGGTTTGTTCGCTCATCGGCACTGGGACAATGAGCTTGATGCGTTTCTTCTTCATGGTCGGATCCTTTCGTTTTTCCACAGGGCGTTTACAAACCCAATTCGCTGCGAGAGCGCGTCAAGGTATCAATGAGCGCGTACATGATTTTCCTGGCACAGGGGATGAGTTCGGGGATGTAGGTCGCACCCATGCCACCCAGTCCTTCGGCCACCGGCAGCGGCGCCCCTTGCGCCGGCCACGGCCAACCGATCCGTGCCGTCGGCACACCCCAGCGGCGCAAGGCGGCGCCGTCGGTCTGTCCGCCCAGCCAGTCGGGCGTACCATGCGGCTTGTCTTCGACATGTTCCCAACCGCGCTTGCAGGACTGGATGATCCAGTTGTGCGGATCGGTGGTACCGCCTGGCACGGAGCCGTACATTTCCCAATCCATCTGCAGCTCGGGCCGGCGCGCCTTGAGGTCGGCAACGAAGGCCGCGAACTGCGCTCTCACCTCGGCCGGCGAGGTGCGCGGATTGACCCGCACATCGAAGAACAATTCGGTCAGGAAGGACGGGAAGGCCGGGCGCTCAGGATCGCCGCCGCGCACGCCGGCAATCCAGCCGTGCGGCTTGACCACACCCGAGGTGTTTTTCTCGGCATAGTCGATGATCCATTTCTCCAGCTCGGGAATGACGGTGGCGGTGGCGCCGACCGAACTGCGGAAGCCGGGAATGTCGTGCGGCACGCCCGCATAGCCCAGCGTGCCGTAGACGCGCAGTTTGAACCAGGCCATGCCGGGCTCTTCGTGATAGACCCAGTTCCATGGCTTCATGATGATGGCGAAATCGGGATACATGCCACGATTGAGCAGGTGCAGGACACCGCCGGACATGCCGGCGTGCTGGCGCGAGGAGATGTCCACCGGCATGCCGCCATCGGCCATGCCCATCAGCAGGTCGCCTCGCAGCGGCACCTTCGCCTCGATCAACGCAGTGGCGACTTCTGTCAAGGTGGCGATCATGCCCTTGGGGTTGGACGCGCCCAGGCCGAATACCCAGTCATCGATCTGTTGTGCGCGCGGCTGCATGTCGGCTTCGGTGGCCGGCCCGGTCAGCAGTTCCCTTTCTTCCGGCGTGCAGTCGAGATGCGTGTCGATCGGCGCGTACAGCATCACTGACGCACCGCCGCCCGTGCCCTTGTACTGCGCCTTGACGTTACCGCTGATGTCGGTCAGCGGCTGGTAGTCGGCCTCGAAGCCAACCTTGCCTAGATGAGCGACCATGAATTCGCTGGCCGCGCGCGTGGCACCGGTCGGACTGTGGATGTCGGTAAGATCGAACAGCAGTTGTTGCAGGCGCCTGGGATCGATCTTCGCGCAGGCCTGCTCATACCATTTCTTCTGTTCGGCGGAAAACGGGACGGGGGTGGTGACGGGCAGCATAGATGGCTCCTTTGCGTTACTTCTGTTTCTAATTGCTCGGCGTGAATTGTTCGCTGTAGATGTTGGCCGGATCGGCGCCGAGCTCGATCAAACGCCTGGTGGCGGCGTCGATCATGACTTGCGGCCCGCAGAGATAGGCGACGGTGTCAGGCGTGACATCGCCTTCGCGCAGGGCGCTGACCGGATTACCGTGATGCATGCCTTCCTGCGGATCGCGGTCGACACAGATGCGCGTTTCGAGCGTCGGCAGCCATTGCTTGCGCAACGCGATGTCTTCCAGGCAGAACAGCGCATCCGGCGTGGCGCAGCCGAAACTGAGCAGCATGGGCGGCTTGCGTCCGCCGCTTTGACGCAGCGTGTCGATCATCGACAGGATGGGCGCGAGGCCGGTGCCGCCCGCCACGAAAATGTGCGGCGCACGCCTTTTCTCTTCACGCAGGAAGAAGGAGCCGTACGGGCCTCTCAGCTTGAGCACCTGCTCCGGCGCGGCTTCCTTCGACAGGAAGTTGGACATCGCGCCCTCGGGCAGGATGCGGATCAGGAACTCCATTTTCGGCACGTCGGTGCCCACACTCGACGGCGAATAGCTGCGCAGTACGCCAAGTCCGGGCACCTCGATCTGCATGAACTGGCCGGGGCGGAATTCCATCCACTCTCCGTCCGCCAGTTCCACCGTCAGGCGCACGGCATTGCTGGCGATCTGCTCGACCGAGTCGATGAAGGCATGGACATTGTGCGCGACGCTGCTACCGGCTTCACTGGTGTAGGCAAGGTCGAAGCTGCAATCCGAATTGGCTTCGCACACGCACAGCAGGCGCGTGCCGGCGGCCACTTCGCTGGCCAGCAAGGTCGAGCTGACGCCAGCGCGCGTCGGCGCGTCGCCGGACGACAGTTGGGCCGCGCAGGTGGAGCAGCTGCCAGACTGGCACTGGTACAGCACGGGAACCTCGGCGGCGATGGCGGCATCGAGAATGAGCTCGCCGGGAGCGATTTCAAAACTGCGGCTGATGCCATCGGCATAGTTAAATTTGACGTGATGCATGATGTGTCTCATTACGATGAATTCAGATTCCGGGTGGATGCTGCTTGTGCCAGTCGCTGACGCGCTGCACGGCCATGCCGGCGCGGCACAAGACACCTTCCGAGCCCTTTTTCCCGATGAATTGCGCGCCCAGCGGGAGGCCCTGCTGCGTGCAGCCGTAAGGCAGGCTCAGGCACGGATGTCCGCTCACGTTGAATGGCGAGGTGAACTGGATCAGACGGCGATTCGCCTCAGGGTCCAGCGCGAGATCGGCCAGCTGTTCATAGGTCGGCGCGGCATAGGGCTGCACCGGCGCCAGCACCAGATCGACTTGATTAAGCAAGGCATCGACTTCACCGGTAAAGCGCTGTGCCGCCAGCAGGATGCGCTGGTAGTCCATGCCACCGAGTTCGCGCCCGCCGTCAATCAGGCGGCTCAGCGCAGGGCCGTATTCGGCGGCGCGACTTGGATAAGTGGCCTCGTGCGCGATCGCGGTCTGCACACCGCAATGGCGCTCCCAGTTCGCGCTCACGGCACGGGTATCAGGCATGCGCACGCTTTGCAAAATGCCGCCGCCTTCACGGATGAGCGCCATGATCTGTTGCAGGCCGTGCTGGATGGCAGGATCAACGCCGTCGCTCAACCATGACTCGTCCACGCCGACGCGCAGGCCCTTGAACGTTTCGTCGATTCCAGGAATTTCCAGGCATGCGCCGGGCAGCGAAGTTGGATCCTTGGGGTCGTGGCCGGCGATGGCGCACAGCAGGTAGAGCACGTCCCTGGCGCTGCGTGCCATGGGACCGACGTGGTCAAGGCTGGCCGCCAGCTCGAACACGCCGTGCCGGCTCACACGGCCCCAGGTCGGCTTGAGGCCGGTCAGGCCATTTGCCGCGCAAGGGAAACGGATCGAGCCGCCGGTGTCGGTGCCCAGCGCCGCATAGCACAGGCCAGCCGCCGTAGCCACGCCACTGCCGCTGGATGAGGCACCGGCCCAGTGCGCGGCGCCCCACGGATTGGTCGGCGCCGGCAAGTCGGGGTGATGAATGGCGAACGCGCCCTCAGTCATGCGCAGCTTGCCGAGGATCACCGCACCCGCTGCTATCAGGCGCGTCACAACCGTGGCGTCTTCCGGCGGCAGAAAGTCGCGGTAAATCGTGGTGCCCGCCGTGGTCGGCATGTCCTGCGTCCAGAACAGGTCTTTGACGGCAACCGGAACGCCGTGCAAGGGACTGCGATATTCGCCGCGCGCGAGTTCGGCCTCGGCCTGGCGCGCCTGCGCCAGTGCCTGCTCCGCTGCGACGTACGCATAACTGTTGAGTCGGCCGTCGAGCTTCTCGATGCGCGCCAATTGCGCCTTCGTGACTTCGACAGGCGAGAGCCGGCCGCTGCGGATCAGCTGCGACAGCTCGGACATTTCCAAATAGTGCAATTCGTTTTCCATGCTGACTCCAGGCCACGGAAGAAGGGCAATGCGAAGGTCTCGGCGCTCAGACGGCGTTGCTGCAGTCGCGGCTGCCGAGAACGTCGCCATGCGAAAAAAACAGAGAAGATCTTTGTGAACCCGGAAGAAGGCGGACAGCGGTCAGCGAAACAGGGCCGCGCGCGATGGCGCAGGCCCTTTGACGCTATGAAGAAATCGCTGTGAGCGGTCATGCTCGCCCGAGAAGCGCAGCCGCAAGACTGCACGGCGAGCATGGCAGGGGCGAGACGGGACCGCGCAGCGGACTTGTTCACATCCTCTGTCCGGAGCTCTTACTCTTCGTCCGGAATCTTCGGCACCTTGTAGCCGGGACGCATGCCGTCGGCGGTGTCCTTGAAGCGCAGGCTGGTGGTCTTCAGTGCGCCGGCCACGCCGCGCCCTGGCTTGGCGATCCCGCGGTTCCAGCGCGACGCCATCTTGCGCCAGGTGATGGGAGACACGTCGGTCGCCACCAACTGCTCGTTATCCCAGCCTGTGCCGTCGGCGTAGAAGTTCTGCATCGCTTCGCGGGCATACAGATCGCAATCGTTGAAGCCGTGCAGCGCGAGCGGCTTGTAGACGCGGTCGAAGCGATACTGGAATTTCTTGCGATCTTCCTCGGTCGGGCAGACGCGCACCAGCACTTCCCAGTATTCGTGCGTGTCGTCGGTGATCGGCACGTACCATTCGTACTGCACCACGTGCTCTTCCGGCCAGTTCTCCACCATCAGTACGCCCGGCAACACCACCGAGGTACGGTAGTAGCGGCCCTTGATGCCTTCCACCTTGAGCCCCAGCTTTTCGTTTTCGAGTACAGGCGCCCACTTGTCGGTGAACAGCCACTGCATCAGCCCCTTCGGCCCCTTGTCGTCCTCGACCGTGGCAATGCAGTCATCGCTGGTCGGCAAGATACCCAAGGGCAGAACCCAATCCATAGCGTGGACGATCGTGTTGTCCTTGTGGACCAGGATGTGGGCATTGTCGAAGCCGTTCTCGCAAGCGATGCGCCAGTTGCCGAAGCCGGTGCGATGCATGCCCAGCGCCACGGCGTTGTCATCCAGCACGCTCGGCGCGGACGGCCACAGCGGGTGCGGGAAGCGCTCGCTGTTTTCCGGGAAACGGAACGGCAAGTCATCGGACAGCGGCGGGACATCGGCATCTGGGAAATCGTCTTCGCGTACGAACACGAAAATCATGCCGGCCACTTCCTGCACCGGATAAGTGGTGATTCCGGTCGTGCCGATCAGCTTGTCATCAGGGTTGGCCACGATGGTGGACAACACGCCCGACTCGAGATCGAACGTGAAACCGTGGTACCAGCAGGAGATCGTTTCCTTGTTGAAGCACATTGGCTTTTCCGACAGGCGAACGCCGCGGTGCACGCATTGATCCTTCAGTGCATAGATCTTGCCGTCCACACGGCGCAACACGATGGGAATGCCGCAGATCTGGATGCCCTCGACATGGTCTTCCGGCAGTTCATTGCTGAACAAGGCCGGATACCAATGATTGATGAAGCCCCAGGCCGCATCCTTGTATGGCTGATACTGGCTCTGAACTTTGCTGTTATTGGTGCGCTTTTCGCTGATGCCGTTCTTGACGACGCGGCGACGGACAACGGGTTGGTCTGCCATGAAAGTCTCCTACTGTATGGGAAAAACGCTTCGTGCTATGCGAAGCAGTGATTTCATAATACGTAGCGGCATCCCGGCTGGCGCTCCCATAGGCGAACCCACTATCCCGTCAATGCAGAAAAACACGCGCTCAGTGTGCATTCATCGGCATGGCAATGAGCGGACGACAGCAATCAAAAACACATCCATGTTTCGGACTGGCTTTTGGGCCGGTGGACAGCGAAACCAGACGCCAAAATGCGCAAGGGCCGAGTCCTGTATTGCACAGGACTCAGCCCTTGCGGTGAATTTGATGCGTTCGTGATTACTGGTCAGGCCGTCATGCCGCCGTCAACCGACAGCGTCGTCCCCGTCACGTAGGCCGATCTTTCCGACAGCAGGTAGAGCACCGCCTCGGCCACTTCCTGCGGCTGGCCAATGCGGCGCATCGGGATCATGTCGTCGAGCAGATGAACGTCGCCGCCCGTCGAACGCATGTAATTCGGCGTCTCGGTCGCGCCCGGGCAAACCGCGTTGATACGGATGTTCCGGCCTGCGCACTCTTTCGCAACCGCCTTCGTGAGACCAACCACCGCGTGCTTGGCCGCGACATAGTGAGCGATGCCATTCATGCCGCGCAGGCCAAAGATCGACGCATTGTTCACGATTGCACCACCGCCCGCTCGCAGCATTGCCTCGACCTGATACTTCACACCGTAATAGACACCCTTGAAGTTGAGGTCGATGATCCATTCCGACTCCTCGACCGATGTCTGATGAATCGGCTTGAAATCGGCGTGACCGCCCGCATTGTTGAACGCGAAATCGAGACGGCCGAAGCGTGACTCGATGAACTGGACGAGCGCTTCGTTGTCTTCGCGGCGCGCGGCGTCCATCACCCTGATCTCGGCCTTGCCGCCCGACGTGACGATTTCGTTGCGCACGATGGCAAGCTTGTCTTCGCTACGGCCGGCGAGCACCACCGTCGCACCTTCCGCGGCGAGGCTCAGCGCAGCCGCGCGCCCCATGCCGGAACCGCCGCCCGTCACCAGGCCAACCTTATCTCTCATCAACATACAGCCCTTCGCCGGTCAGGCGAATGTCGATTCTTGCTGCACACCGGCAGCGAGGTCGCGTCGCAGAATCACCGGTACGCCCCCATGCCTGCGTTTGCTGATCCAGGCGGACAGCGCGGAATCCAGATAAGTGGCGTGCTTCGGGAACCAGTCCGCGAGCGCGGCGGCAAGGCGCCGCACATCGCGCAGGCCGACCTGTCCGTCCTTCGCAAGCTGGTTTACCCGCAGCACCGTGTCGAGCACCTTCTGATGCTCGTCGAGATGGCAATCCATGTTCGGATACTCCGTCCGCACCATCCACTCCCGCTCCGCCTCGAAATGCGCAAGCAGATGATCCTCGACCGTCTGCAGGCAGCCGAGGGCCGTTACCGCATTGCATGCGGCAAGCGCCTTGACAACATGCACAAATTCTTCATGCGTGTCGTCCATCGGACCATGGCCGAGCAACATCGCGTCGCTCCACGCGAGCTGCTCGGCGGCGTTCTCATCGAATCCGCCCTGATGCGCGTGTGAATGATGATGTGACATGTGGAGACTCCTGTGTCGGACTGTCAGGTTGTGGCGCCAATCAGCACGGACAGCATCACTGCCGGCGTTTCAGTCTTGTTGCGCCATGCATGGCGTGTGCCGTTCTGGATCACGATATCGCCTGCCTTCAGATGACGAAGCTCGCCATCATCGAGCTCGAGCCAGAGTTCCCCGGACAGGATCACATCGTAGTCGACCGTCGTGGTGCGGTGAAAACCGGAGCCGTCGGTATCGAAGCTCTCGGCGAGACCCGGCAGGTACTTTGCGTATTCCGCGCCGGCCGCAGCACCGTCGAAGCCAGGCGCAGCCATCACGCTATCGGGCGGAAACTGCACGACAATGACGCGCGTGCCGTGCGGCGCGGGCAACATGGATTCGATGCCCACCACCGGGTCGCGTCCATCGAAAGGTAACGTGGGCTCGGCCCCGGTAGTGGCCCAGGCCAACGTGGTGCGGAAACCTGGCACCGACGCGTAGTCGTGGGTATTCTCCACCTGACCATCTGACACCACCACCGACTTGCCGTTGCGCTCACCAGTTACGATACGTCTTACCATTTCAAGCTCCTTGACCTTGTTGTATGTGGACCGTGCGCTTACTGCACAATGACCACGTTGACGAAACCGCCCTTGCGCTGCTCGGCGTCGGCGAGCGCCTCGTTAGCCTGCTCCAGCGCATACCGGTGATGATCGAACACGCTCAAGTCCAGCGTCCCCGCTGCGGCCATATAGGCAAGATCCTGGCCTTCGCCGACCGTGAACCACAGGGAGCTCATCAGGCTGATCTGCGAGCACATCATTTCGTGCAGGTTCAAGGGCAGCGGATCGGACATGGCGCCCACTTCAACCAGACGGCCGCCACGGGCTAGCGACCTCAAGCAATCGAGCGTGACCTGGTGCGACGCGCCAGGGCCGATCGCGTCGAGCACCGCGTCGACACCCACGCCGCCCGTCTCGCTCCTTACCCATTCACCGAGATCGCCAGAACCATACGAGAAGGTGCGGATGCGCTGCGGATCGAGCGCACGCACACGTTCGAGCAGCTCAGGGTTGCGGGCAACGCAGAAAATCTTGACCGCGCCCATCGCCCGCGCGATCTGCACTGCGCCGAGACCCAGCGTGCCGCTGGCGCCACTGATCAGGACAGTCTTGCCGGCGCCGACACCTGCCTTGCGCAAGCCCGAATAGGCCGTGCCCAGATAGCCGAAGCGGGCGGCCTGCTCGAAGCTGACCGCTGGCGGCAGCTTGACCAGACCGTCAGCCGGCGCGGTTGCATACTGACCGAAGCCGCCGTACGGATATTGCTTGTAAATCTGCTTCGAGCGCGGTCCGAAACCGAAATAGCCCTGGAAGGTGTACGCAACGCAGTTTGTCGGCTCGCCGCTACGGCAGGCATGGCACGATCCGCATGAACGGCCAGGATTAATGTACACACGATCGCCTGGCACGACGCCGGTCACAGCCGTACCGACCTCGGCGACGACGCCTGCGGTATCGAGACCAAAAATCGCGGGCAAGTCCGGCAGCGTCAGGTAGGAACGTTCGCCATAGTGGCTAATCACGTTGCGCAGGTTCGGCACGACGCCGGACGCCTTGACTTCGACGAGCACATCCGTGGGGCGCAACAGCTCCGGACGCGGCAGTGTGTCAAGCTGAAAACGGCCGCTGGCGTCGTGGACGCGCATTGCCTTCATCTGGTTCGAAGCATTCATTTCGGTCTCCTTGATCTGGTAATAGGCTCGAGCCCTGCCGTACAGCAGCAGGATGCTGGGGTACACCGCGCATG
This sequence comes from Herbaspirillum sp. ST 5-3, assembly GCF_004804275.1. Lineage (GTDB taxonomy): Bacteria > Pseudomonadota > Gammaproteobacteria > Burkholderiales > Burkholderiaceae_D > Noviherbaspirillum. The sequence goes on along the minus strand of NZ_STGI01000018.1, from coordinate 51,918 downwards.
GCGCAGCCGACAGCCCCGGTTACGGCTACGATCCTATGGCAGGCAGATCCCGGCTGACACTCCCGCAGGCGAATCCACTATCCCGCGAGTGCAGAAAAGCAGCCGCTTTCCGCACGCATCGGCATGGACGATGACAGCACGACAGCGATCAGGAACGTTGATGTTTCGGAGGAATTTCACCGAAGCCACGCTGGGTATCGGTTGTGAAGTGGTCAGGCTGGCTGAAGACCCAGTGGAATGCGACGGCAGTCGCCACCCCGCTGAAAAATGGCGCCGTCAGAAGTTCGCCTGCACGCGGCGCAAGCGAACTTCCTTCAGCTAATGCATCGGAGAGATGTGGTGTATCAGGAGCGCATCAATGTTTCGGACGGCGTTTCGCCGAAGCGGCGCTTGTAGTCGGTCGTGAAGTGACCAAGATGACTGAAGCCCCAGCGGAACGCGATGGCAGTCACGGTTCCGCTGGAAGCCTGGGCCTGCAGGAGTTCGTCGTGCACGCGACGCAAGCGAACCTCCTTCAGGTAATGCATCGGCGAGATGTTGCGGAAGCGGCGAAAACCGGAGAACAGGGTGCGGGTGCTGACGCCGGCATGTTCCGCCAGGTCGCCCACCGCGATCGGCTCATGGGCATGCTCTTCGATGTACTGCTCGATTCGCTTGATGAAGGACGGCGCAAGGGAGTGACCCTTGTCTTCGCACAATTCCGCACTGTAGTTGTTAGGCTGACTATTCAACAGCATGCCCACGAACGTGGATTCGAGCTGGGTGCTCAACAACGGCGACAGCTTGTCCGTATTCGACAGGACATCGCACATCCACGCCAGCATCTGGACCAGGCTGCGGCCGTCGGGCGTATCCAGAGCCATCTCCATCTTGAACTCGACATCCTTCTGCAAGGTGCGGCCCAGGTGCTGCTGGCACTGGCGCCTTACCACTTCGTTATCGACGCGGATGATGATTTTCTCGGTATCCCCCATGTGCTGAATGCGCGTGCGGGCATGCGCATTCAGCACCACGCCCTGATCGGACTCGAACAAGGCGCGCTTGCCGTCACTCTCGATGAATTCGCGTCCCCTGATCGGAACCTGAATCAGCGAAAACGATTCCATCACATCCGGATCGATGATGGTCTCGCCGCCATAGGTCATGCGCCCCACACCCAAGCTTCCTGCACGCCGATAGTTGACGCGTGTATTGAACTGCGGGTCTTTCGAGTAGATAGCGTTTTTGCAAAAGAGACGCTCGCCAACCGAACGCGCCTCTTCAATATCGGACGTCCGACACAGGCCATAGGCTGACAACACGGAGTCGGCGGGAGTCAGAGATGGAAAGATACTTTGTACCATGGTGTCTTGGATAAATGATGAACAAGTAGGGTTCAGTTTTCCGAGCGCGCTGAAATCCCCCTCGCTGCCCTGCACATCAAACAAAATGTGCGGCACACGAATCCATCACTCAGACTGTCTCCCCCGCTATGCGGCGCGCATGATGTGAGCAGTGTCTTTGCCTGCTCTTTATAAGAATGATCCGCGCCAGCTGCAGAAATACTACCCGAAAATATTACCGCATTTTTTATTTTTGATATACATCAAGGACGCCCATTCCGGATTTGTGCTTGACGTACAAGACGTCAAAAAAACAATAAAACTTGCGAATAGTGCCATTTGTTGACTGCCTTCCAATAACATGGCACCGCCACCAGTACGCTCGAGACGAGTTTAGATAAGCGGCGGACGTTTTCCGAAGGCCGGCTTGCAAATTTCGTTGCTTACCGTTGCACTTCCAATGCTTCGGGCAGACGCCTGAGCACGCTGAGGTTTTCGCGATTCTTGCGAGCGGCCTTGACAGCGTGCCGTGCGCACAAGCTGTTCGGAGCTTCTGAAATCGCGCGGTGGCAAAGGAGGTGAGTGATGATATCGTGGTTTCGTTTATGCCCTCTCACAAGACAGCCGCCCAGCAGAATTGCTCTCTTCTTGCTCGCATGGAAACCCGATGGGCCGGTTGCTGTCGAATCCAACAGGAGGTTCCGCGCAGCGTAATGGAGGCGCAGCGGGATCCGGTGGAGGTGGTGAACACCTTGCCGCAGGTGGCGTGTGCGGGAAAGGCCGGCGCTCCGCATAGGGGCCGCACACGCTTTCCATAGTTGCGCGCCATACACAAAATGTGTGATAGGAACACGGAATTACTCTGAATCATTCACTCCGTCAACATTTAGTTTTATTATCAGCCTATAGTCTGCACAGGGTCTGCAAAGGCCCGGAAAAACAAGTGCGCGTCTGCACGATCGAAAGACGCCGGTCGAAATCCGGCGGCACTCCGTTTCAGCAATCCGGCAGAGGGACGCACTCCCGGCACACAACAGGTGTTCATACGATGCAACACAGGTGATGCAATGATTGCCCATATTCTGGCGCTCGATATCGCGGGAAATCCTTTCGGCTGGATTCCGGCGCAAGACGCAGTGATCTACTACGCGACCGGCAAGGTCGCGTGGGAGCTGGGCGGGCTGAGCATGGTGTTCCGTGGCGGCTTCCAGCGCTCGGGACTGCAGTCGAGAATCACCATCAAGCCGATCATCGCGATTGCCGGCAGCGAGCACATGGCGCGCAAGCTGCGCAACGAACTCCCGCTCGGCAACCAGAACTACCTGCTGTTCAAGCGCGACCGCTATACCTGCGCGTATTGCGGTGATCGCTTCAGTCACAAGGACTTGTCGCGCGATCACATCCTTCCGCGCGTGCGTGGCGGCAAGGACACCTGGATGAATTGCGTGACCGCCTGCCGCCGCTGCAACCAGGAAAAGGGCGACAAGCTGGTCCAGCACTTCCGTCCACTGCTGTATGTTCCCTATGTTCCCTGCCGCGCCGAACATTACCTGCTCAGCGGCAGGAATGTGTTGGCGGATCAGCACGACTATCTCGCCGCACAACTGCCCAAGCATAGCCGCCTGCTGAGCTGATCTTCTTGCTCTCCTTTCAATGGCGCGCTTATCATTGGCAATCCGTCAGTACCGCAGGCAGCGGATGCCGCCTCTCCAGAATTTTTAATTACGGAACTATTTCTACGCGTCAAAACTCAGACAAGCGCTATCCACCAACAGTGCGCCAACAGTGACATCACCGTCACTTTCCTGAGGAGTTGTTCATGCTGAATTCATCCCGGGCTCGGCAAACCGATCATGGTCTGTCATCGCGTTTTCTGCGCCGCGCCGCCTGTGCTTCAACCGCCTTGTTTGCCTTCGCCGGCTGCGGCGGCGGAAGCGATCTGTCCGAGACACAGTTGAGCAGTGTGCAATCCTCGCCGAGCCTTACCAGCGCAGCCCCGGTGGCCCCGGTTCAAACAGAGCCCGGGCAGGGCCGCATGAGTGTGTCCCCGGCACCGGTGATGTCCGCAGTGGACGCTCCGCCCGCAGGAACACCGGCATCGCCCTGACACCGAACGCCGTCCCGTCACTGGCTGCCGCCAATGGGGCCTAGGAACGCACGCGTACGACTGGTACGCAGAGCACCGCAGGCATGGAGTACCTGACCGGGCAATCCCTGTTCTGGAAGAACGCAGCGCTGCAGGAACAAGCGGCGTGATCGCGCCTGCCGCTTGCGGCGAATTTATTACGCGCAGGCACCGCACGCGCCATCGCTATTGACGCATGTCGCGCGGCATGCATCCGGATTTGCGTGCGCATGTCCGGTTCATTACATTGTTTCCAGCCCGCGCCTTCGGCGCGGCGCATCCTCATGGCAACCCGAAAGGCTTCCATCATGGCGACGCAAAACAGGAACAGGATCGTGCTGGCGCTGCAGGGCGGTGGCGCGCACACCGCATATGTGTGGGGCGTGGTCGACCGCTTGCTGCAGGAGGAGCGCATCGACATCGTCGCCGTCAGCGGCACCAGCGGCGGCGCGATGATCGCCGCTGTGCTGGCCTACGGCCTCTCGCTGGAGCATGACCTCAACGGCCATCCGCTCGACGCCGCCGCGCGCCGCACCAATACCCGCGCGCTGCTGGACAAGTTCTGGATCGACGTGGCGGCGCTCGGCAACCTGTTCTGGAACCCCTACCGCTTCGCCGCCAATCCGCTGCACCCCTCGTGGAACATCGACGGCTTGCCGGTGCCGGTTGCGCTCAATGCGCTCTCGCTCGTCAGTTCGCCGTATCAGTCGTCGTTCGCACCGAGACAGAATCCGATTGCGCTGGCGATCGCGGACTGCATCGATCTGGAGGTGCTCAACCACAGCCGCATCGGTCCCGCGCTGTATGTCTGCGCCACGAATGTGCGCACCAGTCAGCCGAAGAGCTTCACGAAGGAGGAAATCGGCATTCCGCACCTGCTCGCCTCCGCCTGCCTGCCGGTGGTGGATCGGGCGGTCCAGATCGACGGCGAGTACTACTGGGATGGCGGCTATGTCGCCGACCCCGCGCTGGCGCCGCTGATCGAGCATCACAAGCAGGCAACGCGCGACATGGTCATCGTCGGCGTCAACCCCATCGTCGCGGCGAAGTCCGAGATGCCGCCGGATACGGCCTGGGAAATCATCGACCGCATGAACGAGATCACCTTCAATGCCTCGCTGATCGCCGAGATCAAGCGCATCAACGAGGTCAACGAACTGCTGCGCCAGGTGCCGCCCGAGGCTTATGCCAGGCAGGCCGGCGGCAAGCTGTACAACAAGAAGGAAATCCTGATGCACTACATTCCGCCGCATGCGGACATGGCAGGCTACGGCGTGGCGAGCAAGAGCAACACGGCGCTGGCCTTCCTGCAGCATTTGAAGGAACTCGGACGGGAAGTGGCGGACGCCTGGCTGGCCGGCCGCATCGACGGCGGCGGCGCGTCGCTGCTGGGGAAATCGTCGGATACCAACCTCGGCGACCTGTTCATCGACCCGCATCGGCCGGAAGCCCAGGCCCTGCCGCAAGCGATGCAAGGCGTGCGCATGACGCGTGCCGGGTTCGAGACGATGGCCGAATGAACGAGCGCTATTTCTCCGCCTTCCCCAGCGCGGCAAAATGCAGCACCCATTCGCGCTGCGCATCCACGCCGACCAGCGCCGCGGCTTCATCATCGTAAAACGCACCGACCGGGCAAGCCGCCAGTCCGCGCGCGACGGCGCCGAGCAGCCAGCGTTCGCCGAGCATGCCCGCTTCGAGATAGGCATGGCGATAGCCGCGCGGCCCCTGCGCCAGCATGCGTTCACGATCGGCCGACAGCACCAGCACCACGGCGGCATTGCCGATCACCGGCTGCGACAAGGCGGCCGATTGCGCGGCGGCGGCGAAATCGCCCTGGCGCACCGGTGCCAGCGCATGGCCGGGAACATAGCGGTAGACGCCCGCGGGCAATCCTGCAACACGGTTGACGATGAGATGAATATTGATCGCATCCGATAGTAGCGGCGGCAAGGCCATGTCGGCCAGCATCGAGGACAGCATGGCCAGCGGCACCGGTTCAGCGAGGAAGCGGCGCGTGCTGCGGCGACGGGCGATGATTTCACGCAGGTCTTGCGTGGCGGGAAGCGGAGGCGGCAATGCGATGGCTCCCGCTTGCTTCTCTTCCGGCACAAGGCGCAAGGAAGTCGCGCCTTGCACCATGCCGGTGATGCCGATCGCCGTGCTCTCCGGCACCGGCGCCGGGATGAAATGCGCTGGCGACCGTACGTCTGCAGGCTGCGCATCTGCCGCCTGCCGCAGGTGCATGACGGCAAGCACGCCCTCCTCGACGCCGTCGATGCCAAGCGCCCTGGCGGCGAGCGCGTCGTCGAATTGCGCGAGCGGCCTCGCCTGCATGCCGGCCTGGTGCGCTGCCAGCCGCAGGTTTTCCAGCAGGTGGCCGGCGTCCGCCACCGCAAGACGGTAGGCACGGTCGCGATACTTGTTGCCGGTGCGGCGGAACACGGCGCTGAGCAGCACCACGGCATCGGCGCCTTCCGAATCGGGTGCGCCGAAGTGCGTCGGTGCGGCGCCCAGCGTATCGAGACGATGATGCTCGGGATCGTAGTGATACAAGCCGGCCGGGAGACCATCGACTGCGCGTGCCACGACGTACAGTTCAATCGGGTACAGTCCGCCGGCGGAGGGTGCGGCGCGCAATGCGTTACCCTCTCGCCGCCCGGTCACGCCGGCCGACAGGTACAGCATCTCGCCCAGCTCGTCGCGCCGCAGGCGCTGCTTGTGCGGGGCGGGGCTGCGCAGCGCGTCGCTCAAGCCACGCGCGCCGGCCGCTCTTCGCTCCAGTGCGACATGGCTTGCGCCCGGATAATTCTTGAAGGGCGGAGGAGCCGCGCCCCATTCCACCGCCGGGGCAGGCTTGATCATGCTGTTGCGGGAACTGGATGACAGCGCGTGGTACCGGATCACCGCATCCACCGACGCGGCTTTTGCCTCGTCGTACGGCAGGTCGGCACCGTACAACGCTCCGGGCAGGCATGCGACACCCGGCACGGCGAGAATGGCGATCATCTTTCCGGCGCCCAAGGCGATGCGCATCAGCAGCGAAAAAAGTGCCCGGATGAGCTTTGGCGGCATGATTGGTGCCTTGGCAAGGGTGGACCTGCAGGAAATTCTAGCCGGACAAAGCGCAACGCATGCTGCGCCAGATCATTTCACGCAGGCTTGCTCGTCGGCCTTGACCACGCGGTTGCGGCCGGCGCGCTTGGCTGCGTACATCGCCTGATCGGCGTTGTCGATCAGTTCGTCCATGGTCTGGCTCGGGACGTAGGGTGCAACGCCGGCAGAAACGGTGACGCGGAAATCCGGTTCAAGAGCGGCGAATTCGACATGCGCCAGCTCGCGCTGTATGCGCAGGATGCAGGACTCGGCAACGGCGATCGAGGTTTCCGGCAGAATCAGCAGGAATTCCTCCCCGCCCCATCGGCCCAGCAGATCGGTCGACCGGATGCAGCGTGCGGCCAGTCCGGCGAAGGCGCGCAACACGATGTCGCCCCCGCCGTGGCCCCAGGTGTCGTTGATGCGCTTGAAATGATCGATATCGATGACGCACACGCAGAAGCTGCCATTGCTGCGTTCCGCCCTGTTCTTCTCCCGGTGCAGCATGTCGAGCAGGTAGCGCCGGTTGTACAGCCCGGTCAGCGCATCGCGCTCGGCCATTTCGGTCAGCCGCGCCAGTGCCGCTTTCAGTTCCGCATTGCTGGCTTTCAGGCTTGCCCGCAACTGGCTCAGCGAGCCGGTCAACATGGTGGTGAATCCCAGGATCACCCACAGCGTGATCCAGTGCACGAACTCGATGCGCCAGTCGACGCCTGCCGGGTCATAGCGGGAAGCGAGCGCGACGATGAAGGGGAACAGGGTCAGCGGCAGCAGCGCAAGATGGATCAGTTGCCGGAACGAGAGATGCATGCCGGCGAACATGATGCTGATGACATACGCATAGATGAAGGTGCCGCGCAGCGGGCCGGCATAGATGATGGTGTAACTGCACAGGAGGATCGAACCGATGGTCTGCGCCTTGGTCATGCTTGGATCGTTGAATCGCAGGTTCCATCCGGAGCGGATGAGCGCAAGGAAGGTGGCGGACACCGCGACGACGCCGATGGAATACCCGGCCAAGGGGAACAGCGGATACAGGCCGTACCAGGCGCAAAACGCCATGACGACGTCGCACAGCACATAGAAACCGATGGCAAGCAGTGTCCGGACGAGCCTCAGTCGCTGGGCAGACGCAATATCACGGGGCTGCGATTGTGACAAGTCGCACTCCAATCTATCCGATTTGAAAGAGATTGTAGCCCCGCGATTGATCCGCTGTCACACTTGTTTCCCGCACTTTGTTGGAAATTCGCGAAAACCGGATCGACGGGAACCGCACCTTGGCCGCACCTTCCGCGCGACTCACACGCGCTCGATGATCAGCGCGATGCCCTGCCCCACGCCGATGCACATGGTGCACAGCGCATAGCGGCTCCTGGTGCGTTCCAGCTGGTTGAGCGCCGTGGTGACCAGGCGCGCGCCGGATGCGCCGAGCGGATGGCCGATCGCGATGGCGCCGCCGTTGGGGTTGACCTGCGCGGCATCGTCGGCGAGGCCGAGATCGCGCGTGACGGCGAGCGCCTGTGCGGCGAAGGCTTCGTTGAGTTCGATGACATCCATCTGATCGATGCGCAGGCCGGTCAGGGCCAAAACCTTTTTCGAGGCGGGCGACGGGCCGAAACCCATGATGCGCGGCGCCACGCCGGCGGTCGCCATGCCGAGGATGCGCGCACGCGGCGTCAGGCCGTGGCGGCCGGCGGCGGCTTCCGATGCCAGCAGCAGCGCGCAGGCACCGTCGTTCACGCCGGAGGCATTGCCGGCGGTGACGCTGCCGTCGGGGCTGACCACACCCTTCAGTTTCGCCAGGGCTTCCAGCGTGGTGTCGGGGCGCGGATGCTCGTCGACGGCAAACACCTTCGGCTCGCCCTTCTTCTGCGGAATGGTGACCGGCACGATTTCGTTCCGGAAGAAGCCGGCCGCATTGGCCGCTGCCCAGCGCTGCTGGCTCCTGATCGCCACACCGTCCTGATCGGCGCGTGCAATGCCGAATTCGCGCGCGACGTTTTCCGCCGTCTCCGGCATGCTGTCGACGCCGTACTTCGCCTTCATCAGCGCATTGACGAAGCGCCAGCCGATGGTGGTGTCCTCGATCTTCGCGCTGCGCGAGAACGCACTGTCGGCCTTGCCCATGACAAAGGGCGCGCGCGTCATGCTTTCCACGCCGCCGGCGATCATCAGCGATGTCTCGCCCGACTTGATGGCGCGCGCCGCGCTGCCTACCGCGTCCATGCTCGATCCGCACAGGCGGTTGATGGTGTTGGCCGGAACGCTTTCCGGCAGACCGGCCAGCAAGGCGGCCATGCGGCCGACGTTGCGGTTGTCTTCGCCGGCCTGGTTGGCGCAGCCGTAAGCGACATCGTCCAGCGCCGCCCAGTCCACGCCCGCATGGCGCTCCATCAGCGCCCGGATCGGAATCGCTGCCAGGTCGTCGGCACGCACTTGCGCCAGCGCGCCGCCGTAGCGGCCGAAGGGCGTACGGATGGCGTCGCAAATGAAGGCTTCAGTCATGTTGTTTTCCTCGATAGTAATGGTTCGGCTCGTCCGCTCGGCGGCTGCGGACGTCAGCCATGAAACACGCTGCCGTTCCACACCTTGCGCAGGATCAGCGGCGAAATGCGATAGCGGTCTTCGCCATAGCTGCGCCCCAGGTTGCCCAGCACGCGCATCAGGTAATGCAAGCCGATCGTGTCGGCCCAGGCAAGCGGTCCGCGCGGATAATTGACGCCCTTGAGCATCGCGGTGTCGGCCGCCGCCGCATCGCACACGTCCTGGTTGACCGCATCGGCCGCTTCATTGGCCAGCATCGCCACGGTGCGCATCACCGCCATGCCGGGCACGTCGCCCAGGCGCGATACCTTGAAGCCGCATGCCTGCAGCAGGCCGACGACGGCGCGATAGGCCTCGGGCGTGCACTGGTCGGCCGGGCACAAGGCTGCCCTTGTCGCCTTCGTGTAGTCGAGCGCAAGGTCGAGCAGAACGGTGTTCGCGATGCCGTTGTCGGCGGCGCGTTGCGTCGCGCTGCGGCCGTCGGTCAGATAGAGCACCGCGCCGCCGCATTCCAGCAGGGCGTCGTCTTCCTGCGATCCCAACATGCGCGTCACCGTCACGCAGGCAGCGGCCGCACGCGATGCGATCGCCTCGGCGACCAGCCCGGAACTCTTTACCGTCACTTGCTGCGGCGCGTCCGCTTGCGCTTCGGTGTGCGGCGCGGGCGGCGTGCTGTCATCGCCGTAGCGGTAAAAGCCGCGGCCCGATTTGCGCCCGAGAAAACCGCCGTTGACCAGTTCCTGCTGCACCAGCGAGGGCGTGAAGCGCGGATCGTTGAAGTAGGCCTGGAACACCGATTGCGTGACCGCGAAATTCACATCGTGGCCGATCAGGTCCATCAGCTCGAAGGGCCCCATGCGAAATCCGCCGGCTTCGCGCAGGATGGCGTCGATGGTGGCCGGTTCGCCGGCCTGCTCGTTCAGCAGGCGCAGCGCTTCGGCGTAATAGGGACGCGCCACGCGATTGACAATGAAGCCGGGCGTCGAGCGCGCGTAGACCGGGCTCTTGCCCCAGGCGGAGGCGGTCGCGTAGATTGTTTGCGCAACGTGCGGATCGGTCGCCAGTCCGCTGATGACTTCCACCAGCGCCATCAGCGGCACCGGATTGAAGAAATGCATGCCGGCGAAGCGGCCCGGCAGGCGCAGGTTGGCGGCGAGCGCGGTGACGGAAATCGAGGAGGTGTTGGTGGCGAGAATGCAGCTGTCGCCGACGATGCCTTCGAGGTCGGCGAACAGGCGACGCTTGACGTCGAGGTCTTCGACAATCGCCTCGATCACCAGGCCGGCATCGGCGAAGCCTGCGAGCGAATCCGCCGCGCTCAGGCGCTGACCGGCGGCGTCCGCCGCTTCCGCCGTCATGCGGCCCTTCTCGGCGAGCATGCCGAAGGTCTTGCGTATGCTGGCGATTGCTTTCTCGACCGCCTCCGGGCGGGTGTCGTACAGCCTGACCGGATGGCCGGCGGCCGCGGCGACTTGCGCGATACCGGAACCCATCGCGCCGCTGCCGACGACGCCGACGATGCTGGGAGATGCCAATGGATGATTCATGCTGGTCACTCCCGCTCAAGCCTGGGCGCGCGGCGTGGTCAGCACCACCTTGCCCTGCACCTTGCCCGCCTTGACCAGCGCGAGCGCGGTGGCGAACTCTTCCATCGGAAAGCTCCGCATGACGTTCGGCTTGATCTTGCCGTCGGTGTAGAGCGCGAACAGTTCATCCTGCACGCGGCGCACCCACTCCGGATCGCGCTCGCGATAATCGCTCCATTGCAGGCCCGAGACGAGGATGTTCTTGACCAACAGATAGTTGGCCTTGATGACGGGAATGCGTCCGGCCGCGAAACCGATCACCACCATGCGTCCGCGCCACGCCATTGCGCGCAGCGCCGCGTCGAACACATCGCCGCCCAGCGGATCGAGCACCACGTCGACGCCGCGTCCGCCGGTCACGCCGTACACCTGCTGACGCAGCGACTCATGCAGGTTGTCGGCGGCGAGATTGATGATGGTGTCGGCGCCATTCGCCTTCGCGAGCTTCGCATGTTCGTCATTGTTGACACCTGCCAGCACCGTCGCGCCGAGCCCCTTGGCGATCTGCACTGCGGCTAGGCCGACACCGCCGGCCGCGCCATTGACCAGCACGGTTTCACCCTTCTGGTACTGGCCGCGCTCGACCAATGCGAAGTGCGCGGTCTGGTACACCAGGCCCATCGCGGCCGCATCGGTGAACGGCATGCTGTCGGGCATCACGAAGGTATTGCTGGCGCGCGCCACCAGTTGTTCCGCATAAGCGCCGGATTCCACCTGCGCCACCACGCGGTCGCCCGGCTTGCAGGACTTGACCTTGCGCCCGACCGCCGCGACCACGCCGGCAGCATCCTTGCCGGGGCTGAACGGACGCGCTGGCAGGATCTGGTACTGGCCGCTGATCACCAGCAGGTCGGGATAGTTCACGCCGATTGCATGCACATCGATCAATACATCGTCGTCTCCGAATTTGGGAGTGGGCACTTCTTCGATCTTGAGGGTCTCCGGCTCACCGTGTTCCCTGATCAGGATTGCTCGCATAGGAATTGTTCTCGTTGAATTTGAGGAGCCCACGGAAGGCACGAAATACACGGAAATATTCTCTGGTTTTTTCCGTGTTTTCCGTGGACAGTTGAATCATTGCCGCGCCAGGCATCAGTCGATGCCGAAATCCTTGTTGGCCTCGCCCAGTCCCGGATAGCCGCTGGATTGGTCTTGACCGCGGAAGGCATCCTGCACCGGCACCGGCAGCGCGGTGATGTGCTTGCCGCCGCTGGCCAGTTCGCGCGAAAACACGCCGCGTTCGCGGAAATGCGCATCCGCCATCGCTTCCTGCATGGTGGCGACAATCGCGCAGCACACATCCTTGCCTTCGAACACCGCACGCCAGTGCTCGGCGGTCTGCGCGCCGATGATTTCCTGGATGCGCGCCTTCACCGTCGCGGGCGACTGGCTGTCGTCGAGCAGTTCGCGCGGCGCATTGATTGCCTCGATGAAGTTCGCCCAGAACTTGTCTTCCAGTGGCGCGGCGGCGAGGAACTTGTTGTCCTTCGTGCGATAGATCTGGTAGCGCGGCGTGCCGCCGGTCACCAGGTCGCCGCCCGGTGTCGGCCACTGCCCCGCTACCTGACCGTTGCCCAGCGCCCAGTAGAGGAAGGTGAACAGGTTGTCCGCCATCGCGATGTCCAGCTTGCAGCCCTTGCCGCTGCGGTCGCGTTGGCGCAGGGCGAGCAGGATGTTGACGACCGCCGGATAGGTGCCGCCGGCGATGTCCGCGATCAGCGCGGGCGGCAGCACCGGTGCGCCATCCGACCCGGCCGTCAGGCCCAGCATGCCCGATTCCGCGACGTAGTTCAGGTCGTGCGCAGCGACGTTGGCGCGCGGACCGGACTGGCCGTAGCCGGTGATCGCGCAATAGATGATCTTGTCGTTGATCGCCGACAGCGCTTCATAACCGAGGCCGAGGCGATCCATCACGCCGGGGCGGAATTGCTCGACCACGATGTCGGCGCTTTCGATCAGGCCGCGCAGCTTGTCGACCACGCCCTTCTCTTTCAGGTCGATGGCGATGCTGCGCTTGCCGCGGTTGAGCAGCGCGAAGTTGACGCTGTCGTCGCCGAACTTCGGCACGTAGCTGCGCATCTCGTCGCCCCGGCCGGGACGTTCGATCTTGATCACCTCGGCGCCGGCCTCGGCCAGCACCAGTGTCGCCAGCGGACCGGGGAGCAGCGTGCTGAAGTCGAGGACGCGCACCCCTTCTAGCGGACGCATCATGTCAGCCTTCCTTCTTCTGGGCGCGCACCTTCGCCACGCGGGCGCGGCGGGCCGGCGCGTAGGGCGATTCACCCAGCGCGTCGAACAGCGACTGCGTCACATCGAAGTGATGTTCAAGACCGGTGCGCTCCAGCAGCGCGATCGGGCCTTCCGGATAGCCGAGGCCGAGACGCAGCGTGAGATCCATGTCATCGGCGGTAGCGAGGCCTTCGTCGAGGCGGCGCAGCGCGGCGTTGTAGTAAGGCCGCACCAGGCGGTCGATGATGCGTCCGGCGAAGTCGAAGCACACCGCGACCTTCAGTCCCGCGCCTTCCAGCACCGCCTTGGCGGCATTGATCGCGGACTCCGGCGTATTCGGCTGGCGCACCAGTTCGACCAGGTTGGACGGATCGGCGTCGCCGAGGCGGAAGCGGTTGAAGCCGAGCACGTTGGAGCCTTCCTTGCCGCGGCTTTCGCCGGTATGCACGCCGAGGCATTCGGTGCCAAGCTCGATCAGGATGGCAGCCTTCTTGTCCGCGCCCTGCACCTTCGCCAGCGCATCGCCGGCTTGTTGTCCGATCAGGATGACGACCTCACCATCCGCCGCCTGCCCTTCCAGCAAGGCATGCGCGGCTGGGAAGGAGCGGCTGTTGCCGGTATCGATAATGGAATAGTTCATGTGTCAGCTCCCGAACATGGCATTGCCTTGATAGGTATAGAAACCGCGCCCGGACTTGCGGCCCAGATGGCCGGCGGCGATCATGCGCCGCACCAGCGGCGGGCAGGCGGCGCGCGGTTCATTCGTGATGCCGTAAAGCGCATCGCACAGCAGCAGTTGCGTGTCGAGGCCGATCAGGTCGAGCAGCTCCAGCGGCCCCATCGGATAACCGAGACCTTCCTTGATCGCACGGTCGATGTCGGCCGGCGCGGCGACGCCGGCTTCCACCAGGCGGATCGCGTCATTGTTGTAAGGCACCAGGAAGTAATTGAGGATGAAGCCGGGGTTGTCCTTGGTCTTCACCGGACGCTGGCCCAGCGCTTCACAGGCCGCCCAGGCCTTGGCGAAGGTTTCCTCGGAGGTGTTCAGGCCGGGCGACATCTCGACCAGCTTCATCAACTGCGCCGGCAGGCAGAAGTGCATGCCGACGAAACGGTCGTCGCGGCCGGAGCCGGCGGCGATTTCGGTGATCGACAGCGTCGAGGTGTTGGACGCGAAAATGGTGTGCTGCGGACAGACTTCATTCAGCTTGCCGAACAGCTCATGCTTGACGCGCAGGTCTTCGAACACGGCGTCGATCACCAGGTCGCACTGCGCCATGTCGGCCAGCTTGGTGGTGGTCACCAGGTTGTTGATGGCGGTCGCCATTTGTTCCTCGGTCAGCTTGCCGCGCTGGACCGACTTGGCGAAGAAGTCCCTGGTCTGCTTCTGCGAACGTTCCAGCGCTTCCTGGCGCGTGTCGTACACGACCGTGCGGAAGCCCGCGCGCGCAGCCACGATGGCGATGCCGGCGCCCATGGTGCCGCAGCCGGCGATGCCGATGGTGTTGATCTCACTCATTGTGGAGTCCTCATTTGGTCAAAAAACTGCGTCCGATCAACTGGCGATGGACTTGATTGGTGCCTTCCCAGATCTGCGTGATCTTGGCGTCGCGCATCAGGCGCTCGACGCGGAAATCGCTGCAGTAGCCGTAGCCGCCGAAGAACTGCACCACGTCGGTGGTGATGCGCATGGCCAGATCGGAAGCGCGCATCTTCAGCATCGACGCATCGATGCCGAAATCGCTGCCGCCGCCGTCCACCAGCCTGGCGAGACGCCACAGGAAGGATTCGCACATCGCAAGATCGGTCGCCATGTCGGCCAGCATGAACTGGATGCCCTGGAATTCGATGATCTTGCGGCCCGACTGCTTGCGCTCGTTGATGTAGGCCACGCCGTCCTCGAAGGCGGCGCGTGCGATGCCCAGCGCGTGTGCGGCGACGCTGGGGCGCGACTTGTTGAGCGAGGAGAACAGGATCTTCAGACCGTCGCCCGGCTTGCACAGCAGGTTGGCGCGCGGCACGCGGCAATTGTCGAAGGAGATGGTGGCGGTGCTGGAGCCGCGATGGCCCATCTTGTCTTCGGTGCGCACTACCGACAGGCCGGGCGTTCCCTTTTCCAGCACGACGACCGAGATCGCCTGCTTCGGATCGTCGATCTCGCTCCATTTGCCGAACAGCACATAGAGATCGGCCACGTCGCCGTTGGTGATGAAGGTCTTGCCGCCGTCGATCACGATCTCGTCGCCGTCCGGCGTGAAGCGCGTGCGCATGCCGGTCGCGTCGGAGCCGGCGTTCGGCTCGGTGATCGCCAGCGCGGCCAGCCCGCCTTCTGCGATGCGCGGCAAGAGGCGCGCCTTCTGTTCTTCCGAACCGAAGTCGATCACCGGTTTGATCGCATGGAAATTGGTGGCCCAGATGATGCCGGTCGAGGCGCATGCTTTCGCGATTTCGCGCACGCAGGCGAGGTAGGCGGTGTACGACAACTGCGCGCCGCCGTACTGCTCGGGAATGAACATCGCATTCAGGCCGAGATTGTTGATGGCCTTGACGTTCTCCCAGGGGAATTCGCCGGTCTTGTCGTAATGCTCCGCGCGCGGCATGATTTCGTCTTGCGCCAGTGACCGCACGCTGTCGAGCAGGAGTTTTTCATCCTCGTTGAGCGGGATGTCGGCGTCGAGCCGTTCAAAGATATTCACAGCGTTCTCTTTTCAAAAATTAATGCGCGATGCCTTGCGCACCATCGATATAAATCGTCTCACCCGACAGGAAAGGCATGTCGGCGGAGTACAGCGCCTTCACCAGCTTCGCCACGTCCTCCGAGGTGCCCGGCTGCCGGCCGGGAATGCGCTTGTCGAGATACTCGCGCAAGGGTCCGGCCGACATCGCTTCCTTGTTCAGGTCGGTCATGATGTAGCCCGGCGCCACGTCCAGCACGCGGATGCCCTTGCCTGCCCATTCCACCGCGAGGCAGCGCGTGATCGCGCCGACCGCCGCCTTCGACGCGCAGTAGGCGAGATTGCGCTTGACACCCATCTTGTCGAAGAAGGAGCCGATGTTGACGATCAGGCCGCCGCCCGCTGCGACGAGGTGCGGATAGATGTGCTGGCAGCTGGTGAACACCGAGGTCGAGTTGGTGGAGAACACTGTTTCGTAATCTTCGAGCGAGAAAGTGGCGCTCGGTCCTTCCAGATGCACGCCGGCATTGTTGACGAGGCCGACGATGGGACCGGACATGGCGACCTGGGCGAAGGCGTCACGCAGGCTGTCGCTCTTCGTGACGTCGCAGGAATACGCCTTGCAGCGTGCGAGCGCCGCTTCGCTCGCATCCGGCACAGCCGGCAATTCGCCCCTGCGTGACAGGCAGGCCACGTTGAAACCCTGATCGGCCAGTGCGATCGCGATCGCCGCGCCGATGCCTCGGCTTGCGCCGGTGACGATGATGGTGCCTTGCTTGCTCATTTTTTCAGCAGTCCTTGAATTGGGGTTTGCGCTTTTCGAGGAAAGCGGCCATGCCTTCCGCCGCGTCCCTGGTCTGGTAAGCGAGGGTGGACAGGTCGGCTTCGATCTTCAGCCCTTCGGCGAGCGAGGTCTGCAGCGCACGTTGCACCGCGCCGCGCGCCAGTCGCAGCGCGACCATGCCGTGGCCGCTGAATTCGCGCGCGAAGGCGATGCCGGCTTCGATCGCGTCGCCTTCGACCAGGCGATTCACCAGGCCGATGCGATGCGCCTCATCCGCCGCCACGGTGCGCCCGCTCAGAATCATTTCCATTGCACGCGCTTCGCCGATCGCGCGCGGCAGGCGCTGCGTGCCGCCGTAGCCGGGAATCAGGCCGAGCTTGATTTCCGGCAGGCCGACCTTGGCGTTGGCCGTGGCCAGGCGGAAGGTGCAGGCCAGCGCCAGTTCCAGCCCACCGCCGAAGGCATAGCCGTTGATGATCGCGACCGACGGAATCGGAAAGTTGTCCAGCCGCGCGAATACGCGCTGGCCGAATTCCGCACCGCGCTTCTGCGCTTCCAGATCGCGGTTCATCAGTTCGCTGATGTCGGCGCCCGCGCAGAATGCCTTCTGGCCCGCGCCGGTGATGAGCAGTGCGCGGGCATCCGATTTTTCGACCTCGTCGAAGATCTTGTCGATATCGCCGATCAGGGAAAAGCTCAATGCGTTGAGCGCTTCCTGGCGGTCGATGGTGAGAATCGCGAACTCGTCGCGATAGCTTAGGTTGATGGGCATGTCAGCTTGTCTCTTTGCTTGTTTGTTTCTCGGTGAAGCGCACCGGCGTCGGCGCGATGCGGCCCTGCTTCACCCATTCCACCAGCTCGCGCTTGAGGATCTTGCCGCTAGCCGTCAGGGGAAACTCCTCGAGCGGGATGTAGTACTCCGGCATGTCGAACTTCGACAGGCCGGCCGCATGCAGGTGCTGCAGCATCTGCTGCGCGTCGGGTGCCTGCGCGCCGTTGGTCGTGATGGCGAGGCAGACCTTTTCGCCGAGGCGTTCGTCGGCGATCGGAAAGGCCGCCGCCTTGAGCACCGCTGTGTGCGTAACGGCAAGGTCTTCGATGGTGGACGGATGGATGTTGTGCCCGCCGCGAATGATCAGATCCTTCTTGCGCCCCATGATGATGAGACAGCCGTTCTCGTCCAGCATGCCGAGGTCGCCGCTCATGAACCAGCCTTGCGCGTTGAAGGACTTCTCAGTGGCGCTCTGGTTGTTGAAGTAGCCCAGCATCAGGCAGCCGCCGCGTCCGCCGATTTCGCCGATCTCGCCCGGCCCCGCTTCGAGGTCCGGGTTCTCCTGGTTCCACAGCCTGATCTCGTAGGCGGCGCAGGACCGTCCGCAGGTGCCGACGATGGTGTCGGCACTGTCGCTCGGCAGTGTGTACTGGTGCGAACCGTTCTCGGTCATGCCGTACACGTTCTGCGGCAGGATGCCCCGGTTCAGGAAGCCCTGCGCCGTTTCGCGCGGAATCGCCGCGCCGGCCATGTAGAACACCTTCACGCGGCCGAGTTTCTCCATGTCGCGCCGTTTCATCTCGGCGAGGATGTCCATCGCATGCGTCGGCACGCCCATCACGTAGGTCGCGCCGGTCTCGAGGATCCAGTCGATCGGCTTGAGGCCGGGCGGCAAATCGTTCACCGCCAGTTCGAAGCCGGCCGACAGCATCTGCTCCAGCGCCACCGTGCCGATGTGGTGGCTGATGGGGCTGAGCGTGAGCAGGATGGTGTTGTTGTCGTGATGCCAGTCCTGCACCATCGCGCGCCCGTTGGCGAGCAGGGTGTTATCGCTGTGCATGACCGCCTTCGGAATGCCGGTGGTGCCGGACGTGAAGGCGAGATAGACGATCTTGTCGGGATTGTTGTCCGGCACATGCACCGGCTGCTTGCTGCCGGGCGCGGGGAAGTTGCCGCCCGCCACGTCGGCGCGCCCCTGGCGCGCCTCCAGCCAGCAGGTGCGACGCAGTGACGGGACGGCACCGATCTGCTCCGCCACGCCGGGACGGTTGGCGTCCGCGCCGTAGCCGTTCTGCCCGAAGAAGGCTTCGCAGTCGATGCGTTCGAGCAGGCGCACGATCTCCGCCACCGTGTAGTTCTGGTGCAGCGACGGATTGCAGATGTAGCCGTTGCGCGAACAGGCCAGGAATACCACCAGCGCTTCCACGCGATTCGGCAGCCAGATCGACACGCGCGAACCCTTGCGCAATCCCGCCTCTTCCAGATCCGCCGCCACCGCCTCGGTCCATGCGAGCAACTGGCTCCATGTCAGGCGATGCACGCTGTCGCGCAGCGCGAAGGCGTCCGGCTGCCTGCCGGCGTGTTGTTGCAGCAGGCCGTACAGGGTCTTGTCCTGCCAGACCCCGGCGTCATACCAGGCGCGTGCCTGTTGCGGATCGTGAAGTGTAAGAATCGTATTCATGCGCCGGTGTCCTGTCAGTGACCGAACTTGTCGGAGTCGGGCTTGCGCTTCTCGGCGAAGGACTTCGACAGCTCCTTCGATTCCTCGGTGTTGAGATTCAGGCGCAGCAGCATGTCATGCGTCACGCGCGACAGGCCGGCGACGCCGCCGTGACGTGCCAGGAAGGCGCTCTTGATAGCCGCCAGCGCGAACGCGCCCCGATCGGCGATTTCCAGCGCCATCTCGCGCGTGGCGGCGGCCAGCTGGTCATCCGGAACGGCCTTGTTGATCAGGCCCATCTGCACCGCTTCGGCGGCGGTGATCTTGGGATTGCGGAACCAGATTTCCTTGGCCTTCTTCTTGCCGACCAGGTCTTCCAGGTACCAGGTGCCGAAGCCGGCATCGAAGCTGCCCATCATCGGGCCGACCTGGCGGAAGATCGCGCTTTCCTTGGCGATGGTGATGTCGCACATCACCTGCAGCACATGGCCGCCGCCCACCGCGAAGCCGTTCACGGACGCGATCACCGGCTTCTGCAGGCGGTCGATCGCTTCGTACATGTCGAGCACCGGCAGCACGCCGGCGTACAGGTTGGTGTCTTCCATGCCGGTCTTTTCGCCGCCGATGCAGAAGAACTTGTCGCCGGCGCCGGTGATGACGATGACGCGGGTGCGCGTCTCGCGGCGGATGTCGTTGAGGCAGTCGCGGATTTCATGGCACATGGTCTCGTTGAACATGTTGCCGTTGTTCGGGCGGTTCAAGGTGATGGTGCCGATAGGACCGTCTTCGGCGTAGAGAATGGTTTCGAATTTGCGTGTCATGGGAGTTTTCCTTTACGGTATGGGCGGGCGCAGTCAGAGCAGTCCTGCGGAGCCGAGTTGCTGGATCTTTTCTTCGCTCCAGCCGAGCCAGGAGGTGAAGACGGATTGCGTGTCTTCGCCGAGTCGTGGCGGGGCCTTGCGGAAGGTCTGGTGGTTGTCGTCGAAGCGGATGCCGAGGCCGACCTGGGGAACCGGGACGCCGTCGCGCTGCGCGGCGTAGAACAGGCCTCTTTCCGTCAGTACCGGCGCGCTCACGACCTGGTCGATGCGGTTGATCGGGCCGGCCGGGATGCGGGCCTTGGCGAACAGCGCAAGCCAGTGCGCGCGCGGCTGCGTGAGCAGAATGGTTTGGATTTCGCGCACGATTTCCGCACGGCCTTCGCGGCGCCCGACGTTGTCGGCAAAGCGCGGATCGCTCCCCATGTCCGGGCGCCCGATTGCATCGCAGAAACGCGTCCAGATATTGTCGTTGCCGAGGCCGAGAGTGATCGGGTCGTCGGCGGTATGGAAGGTTTGGTAGATCGCGATCACACTGTCTTTTCCGCCGCTGCGGCGCAGCAGCTCGCCGGAGCCAAGATAGGGAATGATGCGCGGGGTCATGAAACGGGTCATGCTTTCCACCATGGCGACATCGACCGCATGTCCGTTGCCGGTGCGGCCTCGATCAATCAATGCGGCCAGCGTCGCGAGTGCCGCATCCGCGCCGGACAGAAGATCCGCCGCCGGCGTGCCAACCTTCTGCGGATCCTGATCGGCTTCGCCGGTCATGTCCATCACGCCGCTGTATCCCTCGGCGATCAAATCATAGCAGGGCTGGTCGGCGCTTGCACCGGACAGTCCGAAGCCGGTAATCGACACGTGGATCAGCCTCGGGTTGAGTGCCTTGAGCGTGGCGTAATCGATGCCGAGCTTCTTCTGGCTGCGCGCAACCTGGTTGACGATGATGACGTCGGCCACTTTGACCAGCGCATGCAGGGCCTCCAGCCCGGCCGGTTTGGCATAGTCGAGCGTGACGCTGTCCTTGTTGCGATTGACGCTGAGAAACCAGAGCGACTCGCCGTCGAGGAAGGGCGGTCCCCATGCACGGGCATCGTCGCCGCGGCCGGGCCGCTCCAGCTTGACGACGGACGCGCCGAGGTCGGCCAGCAGCAGGGAAGCATAGGGGCCCGCGATCGAGGTGGTGAGGTCGAGCACGCGGATGCCGTCAAGCAGGCGCAGCGGGTTCTCGGATTGCGGAGGCGGTAATGAATCGGCAGGAAGCATGGTTGCAAGATCTTTGATGGACAAGTTCTGCATATGCATGAGCAACCTCCATGCCATCCGATTTACGGCGCTTCCCGCACTGATCGTGTCGCGCGGGCATTGCGCCGCGTTCGGGCCTCGATGCCGCGCAATACAGCGCCGTATGGCGCTTTGCGTGCCGCATGCCACTGCGTCGCGGAGCCGATGCTTGCCGCAATTGAACTTCCGTCGTGAAAGGAATGTCTTTTTGAGAGACAATGCATTTCGCGAAATCTGTTTTTTGAAAAGACACAGGATGAAATCGGTTGACGAAAAGTTGCCCGAATTCGGCATGCTGGTGCTGAATCGACAACTCGAAACTATTTGCCAGACGGGATTCGCTTGCGATCCTGAAATTCGCCGCGCATTGCTGGAGCGTTTCAAGGAAAAAGGCGCGGAGCGCGGCATGATTGCGCTGGAAGGTGAGCCGGAACTGATCGCCAGCTACCGGACCAGCCCCGACGCTGTCGTGTTCCTGATTCAACCTGTGAAGGGCAGATCGACGCTGTTCGAATTTGTTTCCAGCGTGGATTTCGCGCAGGCGGTGTTTGACTATTTTTTGAACAACCCTTACGAGTCGATGGTCGTCGTCGACGATCAGGCGCGCATCCAGTTCATTCCTCCGGTGCATGAAAAATTCTTCGGCATCAAGCGCGGCGAAGCCATCGGCAAGCATGTCACCGAGGTCATCGAAAACACCAACCTGCATGAAGTCGTGCAGACCGGCAAGGCGGAAATCGGCAAGCTGCAGGAGATGGGCGGCGTCACCCGCGTGGTGGCGCGCATCCCGCTGCTGGAGAATGGCAAGGTCCTCGGCGCGCTCGGCCGCGTGATGTTCAAGGGACCGGAAACGGTGCTGGAACTGAGCAGCGAAGTGGCCAAGCTGCGCTCCGAAGTCGAGTTCTACCGCAATGAACTGTCCGGCCTGAAGCGCCGCTCGTATGGCCTGGAAAAGATGGTGGGCAATAGCGATGCCATCCGTCAGCTGAAGGCCGACATCCTGAAGGTCGCGCCGCTGTACGTGCCGGTGCTGATCGTCGGCGAGAGCGGCACCGGCAAGGAACTGGCCGCGCATGCGATCCATGCCCTCAGTCCGCGCAATGAAAACCCGATGGTCTTCGTCAATGCGGCCGCATTGCCGAGCGGACTGGTCGAAAGCGAACTGTTCGGCTACGAAGCGGGCGCCTTCACCGGCGCGGAAAAAAAGGGACGCAAGGGCAAGTTCGAACTGGCGGACCAGAGCTCGCTGTTCTTCGACGAGATCGGCGACATGCCGCCGGAAATCCAGGTGAAGCTGCTGCGCGTATTGCAGGACGGCATCTTCGAACGCGTCGGGGGCGACCGTGCGCGTCATTCGGATTTCCGCCTGATCTGCGCGACCAACCGCAACTTCCAGGAGATGATCAGCAACGGTGAATTCCGCCTCGACCTGTATTACCGCATCAGCGGCGTCACCATCCACATGCCGAGCCTGCGCGAGCGCCCGGAAGACATCCCGGACCTGGTGCAAAGTTTCCTCGTCGCGTTCGCCGAGCGCCACCGCACCTCGGTGAAGCGCGTCGACCGGCGCGTCTACGATTATCTGAAAGAGCTGCCCTGGCCGGGCAACGTCAGGCAATTGCTGCATGAAGTGGAGAAGGCCGCGATCTTCTGCGACGGCCCGGAAATCACGCTGCAGAATTTCCGTCCGATACCCGAGGGGTTTGGCGAAAAGCCGGCCCCGGTCACGGTCGCGGCGCGTCCTACCGGAAAGATACAGGACGCCATCGATGACATGGAACAGGCGATGATTCGCGACGCCATGCTCAAGCACGGCGGCAACAAGAAAAAGGTCGCCGAGGAGCTGGGGATCTCGCGCGCTTATCTGTACAAGAAGCTGGGCATGGCTGGGTGATTCGGATTGTCCACGGAAAACACGGAAAGAAACCAAGGAATTTTTTCCGTGATTTCCGTGGGGCACGCCGAGTGTTTTCAGTGGACATTAAGCTGTTAAGGTCCGACTGCTTCCTCCGTGGATTGACGCGTCACTCCCCACCCAACACCAGCGGCCGCAACGCCGGTTCATGCAGGCATGCGATTTCCGATGCCGGATCGCCGAACGCGGGATAGCGTTGCAGCACCAGCGGATCGTGACCGGGGATCAGGTGATCCGGCGTGTCCGACAGCGACAGCAATCTTCGGTACGCGTCCAGCATGTCGCCGACATGGAAGACAATCGGGAACGGCGAGTCACGATGGATGTTCTCGTAGAAGTGCGATGCATCCGATGCCAGCACTACCCAACCCCGCGCTGTGTGCACGCGCACCGCCTGCAGCCCTGCAGTGTGCCCGCCCACCAGCAGCAACTGGATGCCGGGCGCGAGCTCCGCATCACCGGCGTAAAACACGACACGATCCTTGTAGACGCCGCGCACGATTTCCACCACGTCGTCCACCGCGTACGGATGCCTTAGCAGGGGCTGCGTCATGTAGCGGCCGGTGGCGTAGTGCAACTCCTTTTCCTGCAGGTGAATGCGCGCCTTCGGCAGCAAATTCACGTTGCCCGCGTGATCGTAATGCAAATGGGTGATGATGACGTCGCTCACATCCTCCGGTTGCAGGCCGAGCGCCGCCAGCGAGGCGATGGGGCAGCGCAGGAAATTGCGCTTGCGCTCGTCGGCGGCGGCCCGGTTGAAGCCGGTGTCAACCAGCCAGGTCCGGCCCGCGCCGCGGATCAGCCAGACGAAATAATCCATCGGCATCGGACCGTCATGCGGGTCCGGCACCATGAAGTTTTCCGGCCTGCGCCGCGCCACCGTGGCATAGCGCAGCGCGAAGACTTCGTAGGTCGGCAGCGTGGTGTTTTCCATAGTCAGATCACTGTTTCCTGTTCCGGAAATAGCGATACATCTCTGTATGGTCCGCACCCTTGCCGAGCGCCTCGTTGGCATCGCGCCAGATCTGCAGCACTTCGTCGCCCAGCGGCATGTCGAAACCCACCGACTCGCCCAGCCCCATCGCGATGCCGAGATCCTTGGCCATCAGCGCCAGCGAAAAACCGGAGTTGTACGCGCCCGACAGCATGAACTGCTTCGCCTTGTTTTCGGTCGTGTTGTTCTTGCCGGTGGAGCTATTGAGGATAGCCACCATGATCTCGGGGTCGAGGCCGAACGACTGCCCAACCTGCAAGGCTTCGACCGTGGCGATCAGGCCGGCGGCGGAGACGTAGTTGTTCAGCGCCTTCATCGCGTGGCCCGCGCCATGCTGGCCGACGTGCGTGACGTTCTTGCCGAGCATCTTCAGGACCGGCTCGCATTGCGCCAGCACCGCCGCATCGCCGCCGACCATGATGGCCAGCGTGCCATCCACCGCGCGCTTGACACCGCCGGAGACCGGCGCGTCGAGATACTGCAGTCCCTTGTCCTGCAGCGTCTGCGCCAGCTTGCGCGAACGCATCGGCTCGGCG
The DNA here is from genome assembly GCF_004804275.1 of Herbaspirillum sp. ST 5-3. GTDB lineage: Bacteria > Pseudomonadota > Gammaproteobacteria > Burkholderiales > Burkholderiaceae_D > Noviherbaspirillum. The sequence goes on along the minus strand of NZ_STGI01000018.1, from coordinate 27,578 downwards.
GAACTCATGTCGATCAGCGTCGCCCCCTTCTTCAGGATGGAAAGCAAGCCCGGCTTGTCGGCGCTGCCGAGCACAACCGCTTCCACCGCGTTGGAGTCCGGCAGCATGGTGATGACGATGTCGGCATCGCTGAAATCCTTCAGTTCGGTGACTGCCGTCGCGCCGGCATGTTCGGCCGCGAAGCGCTCCGCCGTCGCCGCGTTCAGGTCCATGACCGCAAGCGCATGCCCCGCCTGCGCCAGCAGATGGGCCATCGGATTGCCCATCATGCCCAGTCCGATAAATCCGATCTTCATCAGATCCCCATTTCCTTGAAGACTTCCTTGGCGACGCGGAAGCTGTCGATGGCGGCCGGCACGCCGCAGTAGATGGCGGCCTGCAGGAAGACTTCCTTGATCTCGTCCTTGGTCAGGCCGTTGTTGATCGCGCCGCGCACATGCAGCTTCAGTTCGTGCGGGCGGTTGAGCGCGGTGATCATGGCGAGGTTCAGGAAGCTGCGCGTGCGGCGCTCCAGGCCCGGGCGGTTCCAGACATCGCCCCAGCAGTATTGCGTCACGAGTTCCTGCATCGGCATGTTGAACTCGTCGGCATTCTTGATCGACGCATCGACGTATTCGGCGCCGAGCACTTCGCGGCGGGTCTTGAGGCCTTTGTCAAACAATTCCTTGTTCATGCGGTTCTCCTTGGGAGGTTGGTGTAAATAATGAATTCGGTAGCTAGGGCGACCGGTCAGGCAGCCTCGCGCTGCGCACTGCGCTCGCAGATCAGCTGGTAGCGCATCCAGGAGCCGATCAGCAGGCCGGTCCTGGCGCCTTCGCCGCTCAGGATCTGGGTATGCAGGGCAAGCGCCATTTGCCCCAGGTCATAGCATTCGATGAACAGCACCCAGTCGGCGACGCTGTCCTGGCTGCCACGCAGCGCCATCTCGGACGTGGGTGCGGCGGTGACGGCGGCATCGGTTTCCCACAGCGCGATGCGCACGGTGCAGGTCGACTGCATCAGGCCGGGGCCGAACTTGTCCCTGATGAAGCGCCGCGCATCGTCTTCCCTGCCCTGGATCGGCTTGCATTGCACGACGATCGCGCTGCCACCGATGCCGGCGCCGATCGACCAGGTTTCCCGGCAGGCCGAGCGCTGCATGTTGCGAAAGGCGGGCATCACCTTCCTGGTCCAGTCGGTCGGATTGGCGAGGCGCCGGTGATAGGCGGGTGAAGCGAGCACATCGATCGACTGGCAGTCGAAGAGCGCCATGTAGTTCGGCTGCCCGTCCACCGAGCGATAGCGGCGTGCGCGCCTGAAGCCGCTGACGCCTAGGCGGTCATCGAGATGCTGCTGCTGGTACCAGCGGTTGAATTCGTCTTCCATGTCCTTGACGACGTCGTTCAGGACCAGCAGCACGCCGGGCGCATCGTTGCGCGCGTCAGGCGAAAAGCGCATCGCTCTCTCCCGGCCGCAAGACCAGCTCCTGCTTTCCCTTGTCCAGTTCCTTTTCCATCTTCTTGCCCGTGTCGTCCCAGCCGACTTCGCGCCGTATCTGGTCCAGCTCGGGCGGCGGTTCGCGGTTCTCCAGACGCCGCTTCAGCCAGGCGCGGACCAGTTCCTTGGAAAGTGGATTGCTCATGATGGATTTCTGCTCACTGTTGCCGTGGAATGCGCCGGAGGCGGCGCACAAACGCCGGCCTCCGGTGTCATGCGATTACTTCTTCACCAGCGGGCAGGTGCTTTCGGCGAGCGGCTGGAAAGCCTGGTCGCGCGGGATCGTGCGTTTGATGTGCATGATGTCCCACTCGCCCTTCGACTCGCTCGGCTTCTTGGCTTCGGCCAGGTACATGTCATGCACCATGCGGCCGTCGGCGCGGATGATGCCGTCCTTGGCGAAGAAGTCGTTGATGTGCGTATCCTTCATCTTCTTCATCACGGTGTCGGCATTGTCGCTGCCGGTGGCCTGGATCGCCTTCAGATAATGCATGGTCGCCGAATACGCGCCGGCCTGGATCATGGTCGGCATGGCCTTGTGGATGTCATAGAAACGCTTTGACCACTTGCGCGTCTCGTCGTTGAAATCCCAGTAGTAGCCGGTGGTGAACAGCAGGCCCTGCGCAGCGTTCAGGCCGAGGCCCTTGATGTCGGTATCGAACACCAGCAGCGTGGCCAGCTTCTGGCCGCCCTTGGTAATGCCGAATTCGGCCGCCTGGCGCACCGAGTTCTGGGTGTCCTTGCCGGCGTTGGCCAGGCCGATCACCTTCGCCTTCGAAGCCTGCGCCTGCAGCAGGAAGGAAGAGAAGTCGGAAGCCGACAGCGGATGATTGATGGAGCCGAGTACCTTGCCGCCCATCTCGTTGATGACCTTGGTGGTGTCCTTTTCCAGAGCATGGCCGAAGGCGTAGTCCGCCGTGATGAAGTACCAGGTGTCGCCGCCTTCCTGCATCACCGCGCGGCCGGTGCCGGTGGCCAGCGCATAGGTGTCATATACATAGTGGATGCCGTAGGGCGAGCACTCCTTGTTGGTGAGCGCGGTGCTGGCCGAGCCGGCGAAGATCATCACGCGCTTCTTCTCCGCGCCCAGCTTCTGCATCGCGATGGCGGCGGCGGAGTCGGTCGACTCGATGATCATGTCGACCTTGTCGCGGTCGATCCATTCGCGCGCCTTCGACAGTGCGATGTCCACCTTGTTCTGATAGTCGGCGGAGACGATCTCGATCGGCTTGCCGTTCACCTTGCCGCCGAAATCCTTGACAGCCATTTCAACCGCCCTGACTGCGCCCGGGCCGCCGTTGGCGGAATACACGCCGGTCTTGTCGACGATCACGCCGATCTTGACGACATCGTCCGAAATCTGGGCTGCGGCATGGGCTGAAAGTGTTGCCGCCGCGATCGCGGTGAGAGTCGTGCTTAATGTGGAATAAGCAGTGCGCTTCATATCTCGTTCTCCGTTTTCCTGTTCAAACATGTGGCTGGGTAGGGATGCAGGCAACGATTCTCATCAGCCGCTGCTCGCGCATTCCTTGTTGATGTCGGCACGTTCTTCCGCGAAGTTGGTGCTCTGTAAGCCTGTCAGCAAATTCCGTTCCACGCACGGGAAAGCGCGCCTTTTCTCGTAGAGCAGCCGCTTTCATGCTTTTTTGAACGAAACATGTGTGCGCAGAAGACAGTGGCTTTCATGGAGAGTGTTCACGGCAAACACACGCGGCGAGAAGTTGCGAAGTGTTATCGGATCGCCAAACCGCTGCGCCGACAGGGAAAGCTATGCCCGTCATCGCCATCGATTGCCTTCGCGCACGGTATGGCACGCTTGTTGCACCTGTTGCGCCCGCATCAATATCAGAACAGATCCGGATCTTGAGTCCGTGATAAACAGCAAGGAGCATCAATGGTCGACTTCATTCTCGAGACGAGAAGCCTGACGAAGGAGTTCAAGGGATTCACCGCGGTCAACGACGTCAACCTGCAGGTCACGCGCGGTCATATCCACGCGCTGATCGGCCCCAACGGAGCAGGCAAGACCACCTGCTTCAATCTTCTGACCAAGTTTCTGACGCCGACTGCGGGCCAGATCCTGTTCAACAAGCGTGACATCACCCATGCGACGCCGGCCCGGATTGCGCGGCAGGGCGTGATCCGGTCCTTCCAGATCTCGGCCGTGTTCCCGCACTTGTCGGTGCTGGAAAACGTGCGCATCGGACTGCAGCGCGCGCTCGGCACGTCCTTTCATTTCTGGAAGAGCGAAGCCAGCCTGTCGCGCCTGAACGATCGCGCCATGGAGTTGCTGACGCAGGTCGACCTGGCATCCTTCGCCGACACGCTGACGGTCGATCTGCCGTATGGCCGCAAGCGCGCGCTGGAGATCGCCACCACGCTCGCGATGGAGCCGGAACTGATGCTGCTCGACGAGCCGACGCAAGGCATGGGACATGAGGACGTGAGTCGCGTGACCGAGCTGATCAAGCGGGTTTCCACCGGCCGCACCATCCTGATGGTGGAACACAACATGGCCGTGGTATCCGGCATCTGCGACCGGATCACGGTGCTGCAGCGCGGCGCCGTGCTGGCCGAAGGCAGCTACCGGGAAGTCTCGCAAGACGCGCAGGTGATGGAAGCCTATATGGGAAGCGCCAGCGCCGCGCTGGAAGGAGCGCACTGATGCATGCCGCCGTTCATCACAACATCCAGAACCTCGCTCAAATGAAATCACAAGCACTCGACATCGTCGATCTCCACGCCTGGTACGGCGAATCGCACATCCTGCACGGCGTGAACCTGTCGGTCGGCCAGGGCGAAGTAGTCACGCTGCTGGGCCGCAACGGCGCCGGGCGCACCACCACCATGCGTGCCATCATGGGCCTCACGGGGCGCCGCAAGGGCTCGATCAAGGTCAAGGGCCGCGAAACCATCGCGCTGCCGACTTACAAGGTGGCCCACACCGGCGTCGGCTACTGTCCGGAAGAGCGCGGCATCTTTTCTTCGCTGTCCACGGAAGAAAACCTGATGCTGCCGCCCATGGTGTCGAAGACCGACAAGGGCATGTCGCTCGAAGAGATCTACGACATGTTCCCCAACCTGGCCGAGCGTCGCGCCAGCCAGGGTACGCGCCTGTCCGGCGGCGAACAGCAGATGCTGGCGGTGGCGCGCATTCTGCGCACCGGCGCGAAGCTGCTGCTGCTCGATGAAATCTCGGAAGGCCTGGCGCCGGTGATCGTGCAGGCGCTGGCGCGCATGATCACCACCTTGAAGAGCAAGGGCTACACCATCGTCATGGTGGAGCAGAACTTCCGCTTCGCCGCGCCGCTGGCGGACCGCTTCTATGTGATGGAGCACGGCCAGATCGTCGAGCATTTCCCCTCCGAAAAGCTCGACAGCATGATGCCCGTGCTCAACGAGCTGCTCGGCGTGTAAGTGCGGCGTGTAAAAGCGGCGGCCCGCATGTCCTCCCCGGTTTTTCTTTAAGGCTATTCGTATGGATATTTTCGGTATTCCCTTGCAGGCGATGTTGAGCCAGCTGCTGCTGGGCCTGGTCAACGGATCGTTCTACGCGATGCTGTCGCTCGGCCTCGCGGTGATCTTCGGTCTGCTCAACGTCATCAACTTTTCGCACGGCGCGGTGTACATGGTCGGTGCCTTCCTCGCATGGATGGGCCTGTCCTACTTCGAGCTGAACTATTTCGTGATGCTGATCCTGGCGCCGGTCGTGGTCGGCGTGTTCGGCATCGTGATCGAGAAGACCATGCTGCGCCATTTGTACAAGCTGGATCATTTGTACGGCCTGCTGCTGACCTTCGGCATCACGCTGCTGCTGGAGGGCCTGTTCCGTTCCTTCTATGGCGTGTCGGGCCAGCCCTATTCGGTGCCGGACGCCTTGTCGGGCGCCTTCGACCTCGGCTTCATGATCCTGCCGAAGTATCGCGCCTGGGTCGTGGTGGCGTCCCTCGTGGTCTGCCTGTCGACCTGGTATGTGATTGAAAAGACCAAGCTCGGCGCCTACCTGCGCGCCGGCACCGAGAACCCGAAGATGGTGGAAGCTTTCGGCATCAACGTACCGCTGATGGTGACCGCGACCTACGGTTTCGGCGTCGCGCTGGCTGCCTTCGCCGGCGTGCTGGCCGCGCCCGTGATCCAGGTATCGCCGCTGATGGGATCGAATCTGATCATCGTCGTGTTCGCGGTCGTGGTGATCGGCGGCATGGGTTCCATCCTCGGCTCCATCCTGACCGGCCTCGGGCTGGGCGTGATCGAAGGCCTGTCGCGCGTGTTCTATCCGGAACTGTCGGCCACGGTGGTGTTCATCATCATGGCGATCGTATTGATGATTCGGCCGGCAGGTTTGTTCGGCAAAGAGAAATGAAAAGGAAGTCTGGCATGGACAAGAAAGTTGGATATGCAATCGCGCTGGCAGTGGCACTGGCGGCACCCTTCGCCGCCTACCCGGTGTTCCTGATGAAAGTGCTCTGCTTCGCGCTGTTTGCCTGCGCGTTCAATCTCCTGATCGGCTTCACCGGCCTGCTCTCCTTCGGCCACGCCGCCTTCTTCGGCGGTGCCGGCTATGTGGCCGGCTACGCCATCAAGACCATGGGCCTGCCCTTCGAAGCGGGCCTGCTGCTCGGTACCGCCTTCGCTGCCTTCATCGGCCTGCTGATGGGCCTGCTGGCGATTCGCCGGCAGGGCATCTACTTCACCATGATCACGCTGGCGCTGGCGCAGATGCTGTTCTTCGTGTTCCTGCAGGCGCCGTTCACCGGCGGCGAGGACGGGCTGCAAGGCGTGCCGCGAGGGAAGCTGCTGGGCATGGTGGATCTGTCGAACGACATGACGCTGTATTACGTGGTGCTCGGCATCGCCGTCGCTGCCTTCGCGCTCATCGTGCGCACTGTGCATTCGCCTTTCGGGCAGGTGCTCAAGGCGGTCAAGGACAACGAGCCGCGCGGGATTTCGCTGGGATACGACACGGACAAGTACAAGCTGCTGGCCTTCGTGCTGTCAGCCGCGCTGGCGGGGCTGGCCGGCGCGACCAAGACGGTAGTGCTCGGCTTCGAGACGCTGACCGATGTGCACTGGACCATGTCGGGCCTGGTGGTGCTGATGACGCTCGTCGGCGGACTGGGCACGCTGGCCGGGCCGATTGTCGGCGCGCTGCTCATCATCGCGCTGGAGAACAAGCTGGGCGACCTCGGTTCCTGGCTGGCATCCGCGACCCATATCGAATGGTTCACTTCCATCGGCGAATCGGTCACCATCGTCACCGGCCTGATCTTCATCTTCTGCGTGCTGGCGTTCCGCCGCGGCATCGTCGGCGAGATCAGCGCCCTGTTCAAGCGCGCGCCTGCCCGCTAAGTTTCGACCGGCACAGAAAGGGAACGAAGCGCTCGTCACGCTTTTTGAATTCAACGCATGAACAAACACGCTTCGTCACCCTGGCGGCCCGTTGCGGTCGCCGGCTTGTGCGCCCTGCTGATCGGCATCGGGCTGGGCCGCTTTTCCTATGTCGCCTTGCTGCCGCTGATGATCGATGCACACTGGGCGGCGCCCGGCGGCGCGGCCCAGATCGCCGCCGCCAACCTGATCGGCTATCTGCTCGGTGCGCTGGTGGCGCATCGCCTTGCCCTGATGCTTGGTACCGCGCGTGTGGTGCGTGTGGCCATGGTCGCCATCCTGCTCAGTTTCATCGCCTGCGCGTTCAATTTCGGGCTGGCCTGGTTCTGGGGCTGGCGCTTCGTGGCCGGCATTTCCGGCGCGCTGCTGATGATCCTCGCCGCGCCCTATCTGCTGAGCCAGCTTCCCGTCGCACAGCGCGGCAAGGCGGCCGGCATCATGTTCTCCGGGGTCGGCTGGGGCATCGTGCTGTCCGGTTTCGCCGCACCGGTGTTTGGTGCCGAGCATCTGGCGCTGGCGTGGTCGGCGCTCGCCGCCATGATCGGGCTGTGCGTGGCGGTTTCCTGGAAGCGCTATGACAAGCCACTGGCCGCCGCGCCGGCACACGCGACTGCGGCGCAGGGAAAGATGCTGCCACGCGGCGCGCTGCTTGCCTTGCTGGTGGCCTATGCGCTCGATGCAATCGGCTATTTGCCGCACACCGTGTTCTGGGTGGAGTATCTGGTGCACGGACTCGGCAAGCCGGTTTCCGCCGGCGGCGCGTTCTGGGTGGTGTTCGGCGTCGGCGCCGCGCTCGGCCCGCCGGTGTGCGGATTGATCGCCGATCGTATCGGTTTCCGCACCACCGTGATCGGTTGCCTCGCGCTCAAGGGCGCGTCGGTTGCGCTCCCGCTGCTGTCTACCTCGACGCTTGCGCTGTTTGCTTCCTCATTGCTAGTCGGCGCGCTGACGCCGGGCATGGGGGCGGTGGTGTCGGGCCGCGTGATCGAACTGGAAGGCGTCGGCGGACACCAGCGCAACTGGGCCTTGCTGACCTTCTTCTATTCTGTGCTGCAGGCGATAGGCGGGCACGCAATGGCGACGCTGTACGCGTCCACGCATTCGTTCACGTCGCTGTTTGCGATCGGAGCCAGCGCGCTTGGTCTGGCTGCCGTGGTTGCATCGCTTGGCCCGAAGCATGGCAAGACGGCAGGGCTAGCGACGTGAATCAGGATTGAACAAGTTTCGACAGCGATCGCCTGTCAAATCATCGTTGTGCAAAGCGTCGATGACGCAATCTTTTTCCGCATCAAGGACCGGAGGACGTCATGCGCCGACTTCGCGACTTTCCCATGCGATCTTGTGCCCATCACTTGACGCCGGTCAGAACCGGTCAACGACTCCGCGGCCAACATAGCGTCTCACAAACGCGATACACCCAGTTAAAAGCAGAGTGGCACCGGCGATTCATCCCGAATGAACTGATGACCTGCCCCAAGCCAATACCCAATACCGTGTAGCACCTGTTAGCCGGCACGCGTTGTCCATCCGGATCGATGGATCAACATCACATTGTTCACGTTCTTAACGGATTGTCGAGGGCATACGCATGAGCATTCCAACTTTTGAACAGTTAAATTTCATCTCGAGCGGCCACACTTTGCTTGCCGAAACTGCCGTCGAGTTTCAACAGACCAGCGTCACGATCAAAGCGCAAATTCCAAACGAGAACCATTCGTTGCGATCGGCGCGGCTCCTGGTCCTGCAACAGGCACAGCGGGTCATCGGCCATGCCATCGAACAAGAACAACGCGTTGTTCAGCAAGAGTGACACGACCGGCTTGATCCGAACGTATCTCTCCCATCAGCGCTCGCATAGAAACAGACTGCGCAGCGCCGGATGCATTTGACGCCCTCGACTAATGCCACCGACGAGGGTGGCAAAGTGGTGCCGCGCTCAGAGCCCATCAGATTCCGGCAGACATTTTCCAACGAACCATTCGCAGTGGAATCCAGCCCATGTCTTCTCAAGCAAATCAATCGCCTCAAGACATTCGTCCGACGTCAATCGAAGAGTGGACCAAAGTCGCGGCCAAGTCGGCCCCCGCATGCGCATTGGACAAATTGGTGTGGCATACGCCGGAAGGCATCGCCGTCAAACCGCTCTATACGGCGGCCGACATCAGGAACCTGCCCTACACCGATACGCTGCCCGGTTTTGCGCCTTATGTGCGCGGGCCGCAAGCCACCATGTATGCCGTGCGGCCATGGACCATACGCCAGTACGCCGGTTTTTCCACCGCCGAAGAATCCAACGCGTTCTATCGCAAGGCGCTGGCAGCAGGTGGACAGGGCGTGTCGGTCGCGTTCGATCTTGCGACGCACCGCGGCTATGACTCCGACCATCCGCGCGTGACCGGCGACGTCGGCAAGGCCGGCGTGGCGATCGATTCGGTGGAAGACATGAAGATCCTGTTCGACGGCATACCGCTCGACAAGGTGTCGGTGTCGATGACCATGAACGGCGCGGTGCTGCCGGTGCTGGCCGCGTATGTGGTGGCGGCGGAAGAACAAGGCGTGGCGCAGGACCAGTTGTCGGGCACCATTCAGAATGACATTCTGAAAGAATTCATGGTGCGCAACACCTACATCTATCCGCCCGAGCCGTCGATGCGCATCGTCGCCGACATCATCGGCTACACCGCGCAGCACATGCCGAAATTCAATTCGGTATCGATTTCCGGTTACCACCTGCAGGAGGCGGGCGCCAATCAGGCACTGGAGCTGGCGTTCACTTTGGCCGACGGCAAGGAATATGTGAAAACGGCGCTCGCCAGCGGCCTGGATGTGGATCAGTTTGCAGGCCGCTTGAGCTTTTTCTTCGCCATCGGCATGAACTTCTATCTCGAAGTCGCCAAGCTGCGGGCGGCGCGCTTGTTATGGTGGCGCATCATGAAGGAGTTCGGCCCAAAGAGCCCGAAGTCGATGATGCTGCGCACGCATTCCCAGACCTCCGGCTGGTCCCTGACCGAGCAGGACCCCTACAACAATATCGTGCGCACCACCGTCGAAGCGATGGCGGCCGTATTCGGCGGCACCCAGTCGCTGCACACCAATTCGTTCGATGAAGCGATCGCACTGCCGACCGATTTCTCGTCACGCATTGCGCGCAATACCCAGCTCATCATTCAGGAAGAAACCCATATCACCAGCGTGATCGACCCGTGGGCCGGGTCCTACATGATGGAAAAACTGACGCAAGAAATGGCGGACAAGGCGTGGGCGCTGCTCACGGAAGTGGAACAGATGGGAGGCATGACCAAGGCCGTCGCATCCGGTTGGGCCAAGCTGAAAATCGAGGCTTCCGCCGCTGAAAAGCAAGCACGTATCGACGCCGGCCGCGACGTCATCGTGGGCGTCAACAAATACAAGCTGGCCCGGGAAGATGCGGTCGAGATTCGCGACATCGACAACGCTGCCGTGCGTGAGTCGCAGGTCCGTCGCCTGCAGGCGACCAGGGCGGCGCGTGATGGCGCGGCCGTGACAGCGGCATTGCGCGATCTGGCGGCAGCAGCGCGGTGCGGCGGAAACCAGGGCCAGGGCAATCTGCTGGCGCTGTCGATTCATGCGATGCGCGCGCGTGCCACCGTAGGCGAGGTATCGGACGTGCTGGAGAAGGAATTCGGCCGCTATCGCGCCACCATTCAGAGCGTAGCGGGAGTCTATGGCGCGCACTTCGACAATGACGACGGCTGGACTGCGATCAAGAAGGACATCGCGGGATTTGCCGCGCTGCAGGGCCGACGTCCGCGCATCATGATCGCCAAGCTGGGCCAGGACGGCCACGACCGTGGCGCGAAGGTGGTGGCGACGGCGTTTGCCGACCTGGGCTACGACGTCGATATCGGCCCTCTGTTTCAGACGCCGGAAGAAGCGGCACGCCAGGCGATCGAAAACGATGTGCATGCGCTCGGCATCTCCACGCTCGCCGCCGGCCACAAGACGCTGGTGCCTGCGGTCGTGCAAGCGCTCAAGGATCAGGGGGCAGCCGAGATTGTGGTATTCGTCGGCGGCGTCATTCCGGCGCAGGATTACGACTTCCTGTACCAGGCCGGCGTGCAAGGGATCTATGGCCCCGGCACGCCGATTCCGCAATGCGCCGGCGATGTCCTGGCGAAAATCAGCGCATCGCTGGCAGCCGGCATCGGCGCCAAGTCCCGCACTGCATGACGCACGCCATGACAGCCGGCTCCGGCTTATCGGATGAGGATGCGGCGCTGGTCGCGGGCGTGCGCGCGCGTCAAGTCCGGGCTCTGGCCAAGACCATCACGCTGATCGAATCCAGCCGGGCCGATCATCAGGCGCGGGCGCAACAGGTCATCAATGCCTTGTTGCCGGAAACCGGCCAGCGGGTGCGCGTCGGCATTTCCGGCGCACCGGGCGTGGGCAAGTCGACCTTCATCGAAGCGCTCGGGCTTTATTTGATTGGACAAGGCCAGCGCGTGGCGGTGCTTGCAGTAGACCCCTCCAGCTCTGTCAATGGCGGCTCGATATTGGGCGACAAGACGCGCATGGAGCGGCTGTCGATGACGTCCCATGCCTATATCCGTCCATCGCCGGCCGCCGGTTCGCTGGGCGGCGTCGCGGCGCATACGCGTGAAGCCATGCTGGTGTGCGAAGCGGCCGGGTTCGACGTCGTCATCGTCGAAACGGTGGGCGTGGGACAGAGCGAGACAGCGGTAGCCGCCATGACCGATACCTTCGTGTTGCTGCAGCAGGCGCATGGCGGCGACGACTTGCAGGCCATCAAGAAAGGCATTGTCGAATTGGCTGACCTGATGGTGTTCAACAAAGCGGACCTGGACCGGAACGCCACACGACTGGCGATGGGCCAGATGCGAAATGCATTGCGCTTGTTGCGCAGCGCGTCGCACGGCCCCGCGCCGGTACTGGCAGTCAGTGCGGCATCTGGCGAGGGCATCGACGCTTTCTGGGACGCCGTTCTGCGACACCGCAAGATGCTGTCGGCAAGCGGGCGGCTGACGGAAAAACGCCGCAAGCAGGCCTTGGACTGGATGTGGACACTCATCGATATGCGTCTGCAGAAACGCTTTCACAACCATAGCGCGGTGCAAGCCGCACTGCCGGAGCAGATCGCCGCCGTGGCCGCCGGTTTTACCACACCGGCAGCTGCAGCGGCATTCCTTCTAGATAAATTGTAAGGGGTCATCGTGGAACAAAAAATCTACAGCCGGGCTGAACTTTCACAGCGACTCGCCGCCTTGTTCAAGGGCGATGCGTTGCGATACCTCGCTACCAATTCCGATCTTTGCCTCGTAGAGGGGCATATTGCCAATCGCAAGGTTCTGGTCATTGCCACCGAGCCCGCTGCGGCCCTGGGCACCTTCGGTGTTGCCGAATGTGTCGACTTCAAGTGGGCATTGCTGCGTGCGCGTGCGACAGGCGCGCCGGTTCTGCTGTTAATCGATTCCGCCGGCACCCGCCTTACGGCGGGATTGCCTGTGCAAGGCGCAATACGTGCATTGATGCGGGAAGTGCTGGACGCCCGTCTCGCCGAAGTGCCCATGCTCGCCGTCATCGGGCGCTATGCCTTTGGCTCGGCGAGCATGCTGTCGTTCTCGGCCGATGCGCGCCTTTATTCGGAAAACACGCAACTGGCGATGTCAGGGCCGCGCGTGCTGCAGGCAGCGCTGACGGACGACGCATCCCGCGACACCGTGTCAAGTCGGATCAATGGCATTTCCCGCGCTGCCGTTGGCAACGCCGAGCAGCTGATCGCCGACGATCTCGATGCTTATGCGGAAGCCGTGCGCGCATGGGTCGCCAAGCCGATAACGCCGTGCGTGACACGCGAGGCATTGCTTCTGGAGCGTCGCCATCTATCGCAGCGACTGTCGGCAGGTGCGCAGGATGCCAGGCGTGCCCTCGGTAACGGCGAAGGCCCCGTACTGGACGGCGACACGCTACGATGCGTGATGGACAGATCTTTTGGGGCAGCCGATGCGATCATGCTGGCCGAGCTGGCGGAATCGGCATGCTCGAATGGCGCGATGAAGACCCTCACGATCGTCATGGATTGCCCCGGCCACAGTACCTCGCTGCAGGATGAAGAGATTATTCTCTCGCAGTATCTGGTTCACCTGGCATTGAGCCTGCGCCATCTGGTGCGCGAAGGTGTATCCATTCGCCTGCGCGTGACAGGCACGCTCTCCGGCGGTATCTACATCGGCCTGGCCGCAGCAGCCTCCAGCACTGAACTGGCGCCCGGCGCCACCATCCGTACCTTGCCTGTTTCCTCACTGGTGAATATTTTAGGCAGCGAAATGCAAGAAACGGCCAACCGTGCGTCGTATGTCGAATGGGGGCTGGTGGACAGCGCGCTTCCGCCCGGCCACGTGGTTGACATGGATTCCGGGCTTGTTTGCATTCCCGGGCAAGGCCGAGAACTTCAAGTCAGCAGTTTCGTAAGCAAGCGATCCAGGTGAAAGCTAGAACGCCTTGCCCTCGCTGCGGTCCGCCGTCGCGTACAACTCCTGGTTCTCGCGCTTGATGCGGTCGGCGAGGATCTTGATCACGTCCTTGGTTTCCTTGATGAACGCGTGCGCGTTCGCCTTGATCGCGCTCGGCGTGCCCCAACGGCCGTTGTACGCGGTGATGCTGGCAGCCGTGGTTTTCATTTCGGACGCGAAGCGGTGTGCAAGGCTTGCCACTGCCGGATCCTTGTTCGCTTCGAGTTCCGGGTAGAGTACCTTGTCCTCGGTCGAAAGATGCATGGTGAGCTTGCCCATCAGGTTGCCGAGGCAGCGGCGCGCCGCGGCAGCATCCTGGGACAAGGCGTCTTCGTTGAGCATGCCCTGAAGCTCGTTTGCCAGCGCCATCAGTTCATTGTGCTGCAGTCTGAATTTGTCGGTGCGTGCCATTGGGTGTCCTTTCTGATTGGCGAAAAATCCTCATGGCCAATATACTTTCTGCACGGAAAATTGTCAGCAGATTTTGCAGGCTCCTGTTGTTGCATGGGCATTACCAACACGCGCTATGCGGGTTTCACTCGATCAGCGCCGGTCCACTTCCGATTTCGTGCCGGTGCCGCTGCCGCTGGTTTCCACCAGCGAGATCATCTGTTCGCGGATCCACTTGTGCGCCATGCTTTGCGTGTCGCGCTCATGCCAGAGCATGTCGACGTTGATGTCCGGCAGATTGAACGGCAGGCGCTTCCAGACCAGCACCTCGGCCATGCCGGTCGCGGCGATCAGGTGGAAGGGCAGCACCGTGATCAGATCGGAATTGGCAATCACCTTGCCCGCCGTGAAGTACTGGTTGACGGTAAGCAGGACGGTGCGCTCGCGCTCCAGATTGGCCAGCGCATCATCGACCAGGCCATGCGCGCGGCCGGAGAAGCTGACGTGCAGGTGATGTGCCGCGCAATAGGCGTCGAGCGTCAAGTCCTTGTCCGCCAGCGGATGATCCTTGCGCATCACGCATACGTACTTGCCGCTGTACAGGCGCTGATGCCGTATCTTGGACGTGACCGGCCCCTGCGCGCCGGCGATCTGGGCCAGCACGCCGGGAAAATAACCGATCGCGAGGTCGATTTCGCTGCGGATCAGCATCGGGCGCGGCTCGCGCGTGGTCAACGGCACCATCTGCACCCGCATGCCGGGTGCCTCGCGCTCGATCGAGCGCACCAGCGGCGGCAGAAACAGCACCGCCGTGGAATCGGCCATGGCCATGCGGAAGGTGATTTGCACTTTCGACAAGTCGAACAGGTCGGGCGCGATGGCATTCTGCAATGACGCCAGCGCCTGGCGTATCGGCGGCCACAAGGTTTCCGCGCGCGGCGTTGCGCGCACGCCATGCGCGGTGCGAATCAGGAGATCGTCATCGAGCGCATCGCGCAGGCGCTTGAGCGCATTCGATACCGCCGGCTGGGTCATCGCGAGCGAATTGGCGGCGCGCGTCAGATTCTGCTCCGTCATCACCGCATCGAAAACGCGCAGCAGGTTCAGGTCTAGGTTTTGGAAGCTCATGGTTGAGTGAATGCGTTATTGGAAATCATGTGAATCATGGTGAAGACCTTCTGACCTTGTACGATCGCTATCGTTGCGCGCCAAGGCATCCGCATTGCAAGTTGCCCGATACATATTAAACAATAATCAGGTCGGGCATGCACGGCAATGGCGGAAAGATGCACTTTTCCGCAGCACAGACAGTCAGCGACGGCAGCGGGTAGCGGGGAGTGGCGTTTCCGGAAGAATCGAGGCAACGCACGTCGACGCGGCTCGTCGACGAACGCAGTCGGACAGGCTCAGTGGGATTTGATCAGGCGGAGATGGGGTTGATCAACATCCACGCCGATCAGGCCGTGCGGCTGCCGCAGCAGCGCGGCGATATCGTCGGCAGGAACCGGCCGCGAGATCAGGTAGCCCTGGAGTTCGTCGCAACCGAGTTCCCGCAGCATGCCGGCCTGGAGTTCGGTTTCAACGCCTTCGGCGACGACTTTCATGTCGAGCGCATGGGCCATCGAGACGATTGCCTTGAACAAGACATGGCTTTCCGCGGAGCGGCCGAGGTCCGCGGTGAATACGCGGTCCACTTTCAGCACATCCATGTCCAGGCGCTGCAATTGCGAAAGCGAGGAATAGCCGGTTCCGAAATCGTCCACCGCGATCTTGACGCCGATCGCGCGAATCGCCGCCAAGCGATCGACAATGGTCGCTTGCTCGCCCAGCATCGCCGACTCGGTGATTTCGAGTTCGATCAGGCTCGGGCAGATTGCGGATTCCGCAAGACACCGGCGCAGCAAGTCGTCGACATCGCCAAGCTGAAACTGGACAGCCGACACGTTGACGGAAACAGGCACGGCATGCAGACCGTCGGAACGCCATTGCGCGATCTGCCGGCATGCCTTCTCAAGCACCAGTGCGCCAAGCTTCGCGATCAGACCGGTACTTTCCGCAATCGGGATGAACTCGAGCGGCGGCACCATGCCGCGCGCCGGATGCCGCCACCGCACCAGCGCCTCGACGCTGACCAGCCGGCCGCTGGCCGCATCCACCCGCGGCTGGTAGTGCAACAGAAACTGGTCCTGTTCGATCGCCTCGGCCAGCTCGCGTTCGGTGTTGATGCGCGTCTTCAGGGCCTCGTACAAGGCTTGCTGATAGAAGGCGTAGGTGCCACGTCGATTGCCTTTCGCCGAATACATCGCGATGTCGGCGTGCTTGAGCAGCGTGCCGGCCGTCGTTCCATCGCGCGGATAGACGCTGATGCCGATCGATGCGCCGACTTCCATGGTCGCGCCTCCTGCATGGAACGGTGCCGCGAGCGCCGCCAGGATACGGTTCGCGACCCGGACAATCTCTGCGTCATCGCCGATCTGCCGTAGTACCACGGTGAACTCGTCCCCGCCGAGGCGAGCGACGTGATCCGAGGGCCGCAAGGCCTGGCGCAACCTGCCTGCCGCTTCCTGCAGCACCTTGTCGCCGGTCGCGTGGCCGAGCGTGTCGTTGACGTTCTTGAACTTGTCCAGGTCGATGAACAGCAAGGCGACCACATCGTCCTGCGATTTCGCGATGGTTGCTTCCAGCGATTTCATGAACCACGAGCGATTCGGCAGGCCGGTCAGCTCGTCGGTGTTGGCGAGTCGAATCAGCTTGCCTTCCTGCGCCTTGGCATCCGATATGTCGCGCAGCGTCACCGCGAGTTCTCCGCCGGAGCGAACCAGCTTGCGCCGCACCCAGCGCGGCGTGGGCGATCCGATCGGCTGGAATTCATCTTCTTCGCGATAGGAGCCGAGGTCCATCGCGCGGAGGTAGACATCGAGCAGACGGGCAAACTCTTCCCGCCGGTAGTTCTCCGACAAGGTCTGCCCGAGCAGCGCCTTTTTTTCCTTGCCGAGCAGGCCGGCGCCGCGCTCATTGCAGTCGAGAATGCGGAAGTCGCGAATGGCATGGTTCTCGTCTCGGATCGGGGAGAGCATGTAGAAGCCCTCCTCACCCGCTTCGGTAGCCAGGCGATACGCAGCCTGAACACTTCTCTGCCTGGTCTTTCTGCGTTCGATGAGATGGACGACATAGGCAAGGAGGACAGCCAGCGCGAGGATCGCCGCTTCGGCTGCGGCGCGCATGCTGCGATAGGTGCGCCATTTTCGCTGGAGCGGCGCAAGCTGTTCGCGCTCGGACAATCCTGCCATCACGGTGACCGGATAGGCGGAAAGTGTGCGCCAAGCGACAAATCGTTTCTCGCCATCGACAAACCAGTCCGGGGCAAGCCAGGCTTCGCCCTTCCCGAAAGACCGATTGCCGTCCTGCGGCGTGCCGAAGCGCGGTGTGTACGTCAACGCAACCGGCTCCGCCCCGGACGCCTTGCTCCCGATCCGCGATGCGCGCACCCGCCCGTCGTCGCCCACCACGGCCAGCAGGCCGTGGTTACCGAGCGCAGCGGCATCGTAGAAGGTCGAAAAATAATCGGACGTGACGGTGACGATCACCACGCCATCAAAGTCGTCATCGGAAGAATCCAGCCGCCGCGTGAAGCGAACCAGCAGCTTGCCGCTCAGCGGCTCGTTTTCCGGAGCGGATATGCGCAGCGCGGAGGAAATGTTCGCGCGGTGCCATTGAAAGAAGTTTCGCCCGGCATACGACTGCGCAAAGGATGCGGTGGAGGTCGTCGTCACCACCTCGCCCTTGCCATTGATGATCGCGACCTCGACATACTGCGGCGACGTAAACATTCCCCTGGCGACCAGGTCGCCGAGCCTGAGCGTGCCCTTCGATGTCTCCCAGTCGTATTTGAGCTGCATGGTGACCTGGTCCATCTGATCGATGGAGCGCGTCAGGTAGCGCGCATAGCCGGCGGCGATCGACTGCGCGGAAGAGGCCAGCGACTGCTCGAAGGATTGCCGCTCCTTGGCGATTTCCTTGTCCACCGAAATCCACACGATGATGCCGACCACGATGGGAAGCAGGGGCCAGGCATACCGAAACCCGCTCTCGCTCGCGGCAAGGAAACGCCTGCGCAGGAATTGGGACGGCTTCGAAAGCAGCATGGTTATCAGATGCAAAAGCGGCAATGCGAACGGGAAAGATTTCTTGTTTGCAAAACATCTTGCCCGCATTGCATGACCGCTTGATGACATTGCGCCCTTCCATGTGTGCGCACAACCGGCCGTCATTTGCATGTCATATCCATGTAGCAATAGTTTCTTACTCTACGTGGAATTCAAATCACGACAGGAACATGATGAATTTTCGGCTCGCGCGTATCGAAACCCGGTTGATGCTGGCATTTGCATGCATTCTCGCCCTCATGACATTCACGACCGGGCTGTCGGTCTGGCGGCTGTACTCGGTGGATCGCATGGCCAAGGTCCTGGTCAATGAAAAACTCGCCGGGCTGCAGCGCGTCGCGTCATGGCAAAACGCGGTCGCCCTGAATGCCACCCGCGCAACCGCGATTGCCAAGAGCGACAGCCTGGAACTGGGCGACTACTACGAGAAGCAGCTCGTCGACGGCGACAGGCTGATCACGGAACTCGGCGCGTCCATCCGCAAGTCCGCCTCAAGCGCCGCAGAGGCGCAGCTGATGGACCGGATTACCGAAGCAGAGAATGCCTACCTGACGACGCGCACCGAAGTCTTCCGGCTGAAGGCGATCGGCAAGACCATCGAAGTCGAACAACTGGTGTCCTCGCGCCTTGACAGCTCGCTGGCGAACTACGAGGCGGCACTCCGATCGCTCGGCGAATATCAGCAGGCGCAGGCCAACCGCATGGCGCAGGAGTCGAACGACCTGTTCACCAACAGCGTCCTGATTCTGATCGGCGTCGGCGGCGCGGCCGTGCTGGTCAGCGGCTTCCTCGCGGTGGTCCTGTCGCGCAGCATCGTGCTGCCGCTGCGCGACGCCGCGACGGTGGCCACGCGCGTGGCGGAGGGTGACCTGAGCTCCACCATCCATGCGCCGGGACGCGACGAAATCAGCGAGCTGATGCGTGCCCTGCAGCAGATGAATGAAAACCTGTCGCACATGGCGCGCGACATCCAGGGCGGCGTCGCCGAGATCGACGGTGCGCTGACCGACATCGCGCGCGACAATGAAGACCTGTCGTGCCGCACCGTCGCGCAGGCGGAATCGGTGCGCGCCATCACCGGTTCGATGGAAGCCATGACGACAACGGTCAAGCGCAATGCCGAACATACCCAGCAGGCGCACCAGCTTGCCGCCGGCGCGGCCCAAGTCGCCACCGAGGGCGGCGCCGTCGTGTCCGAGGTGGTGCGCACGATGGGATCGATCAATGCCTCGTCCAGGCGCATCGTCGAGATCATCAGCCTCATCGACAACATCGCCTTCCAGACCAACATCCTCGCGCTCAACGCCGCCGTGGAAGCAGCACGCGCCGGCGAGCACGGCCGCGGCTTCGCGGTGGTCGCCTCTGAAGTGCGGACGCTGTCGCAGCGATCCGCGACGGCAGCGAAGGAAATCCGCGAGTTGATCACGCAGTCGGTCGAGCGGATCGCGACCGGCAGCACGCTGGCCGACCAGGCCGGCGCGACCATGCAGCAGATCGTGACCAGCATCAACGAAGTCACGGCGATCGTCGCGCACATCAAGACCGCGAGCGACAGCCAGACCGAAGACTTGCTGACTATCGGCCAGTCAATCGACCGGATCGACGAAACGACGCATCAGAATTCCGACCTGGTGCAGGATGCGGTGCGCGCCATCGACGATCTGACCGCGCAATCGATGCGCGTGTCGGCCTCGGTATCGCGCTTCCGTTTTGCCCCAACGGAACTGGCGCACGGCCGAGCCGCGCTACGCCTTGCTGCTTCGGATGAAACCCTTGTGCTGGAGGAACCGGCGACCTGGCGCCTGACGGCCTGAGCGATTGCATGAAGGCCGGCGCCGTGGAGGCAAACAGCAGAGCGTCCACGGAATACACGGAAATCACGGAAAAAAGCAACACCGGTTCTTTCCGTGATTTCCGTGTATTCCGTGGACAGAGCAGTGAGTTCATGCAAGCGTCCTGCACGACGACCTGAACGGGCAAACGCGCGCGGCGCTGCTCTGTTAGTATTTCAGCACCCCAGCCAGCGTTCGCCTATAGCCATGACCAAACCCAGCATCCTCGTCACCCGCGCCGTCTTTCCCGACGTACTGGAGCGCCTGTCGCACTATTTCGACATCGAATCGAATCAGGAAGACCGCATCTTTTCCGAGCAGGAGCTGGCGCAGAAAATGCGCGACAAGGACGGCGTCTACACCACGCCGAGCGAGCGCGTCTCGGCGCAAACCATCGCAGCCTGCCCGAAGCTCAAGGCGATCTGCAACATGGCGGTCGGCTACAACAACATCGATCTCGATGCGGCGACGAAGGCCGGCATCATGGTGACCAACACGCCCGACGTGCTCAATGAAACTACCGCCGATTTCGGCTGGGCGCTGCTGATGGCAACCGCGCGCCGCATCACCGAGTCGGAGCACTGGCTGCGCGCGGGGAAATGGGAGAAATGGCGTTACGACGCCTTCCTCGGCGCGGATGTGCATGGCGCCACGCTCGGCATCATCGGCATGGGCCGCATCGGGCAGGCGATTGCACGCCGCTCGACCGGCTTCGGCATGCAGGTGATCTATCACAACCGTTCGCGCCTGAGCGAAGACCTGGAACGCGCCGCCAACCATGCGCGCTATGTCGGCAAGGAAGATCTGCTGCGCAATGCCGATCACGTGATTCTGGTCCTGCCCTACTCCGCGGCCTCGCATCACACGATCGCCGCCGCCGAGCTGGCGCTGATGAAACCGACCGCCACGCTGGTGAACATTGCGCGCGGCGGCATTGTTGACGATGTGGCATTGATCGCGGCGCTGCGATCGGGAAAGATCGCGGCGGCGGGCCTGGACGTGTTCGAAAACGAACCGAAACTCAATCCGGATTTCCTCGGCCTGTCGAACGTGGTGCTGACGCCGCACATCGCCAGCGCATCCGAACCGACGCGGCGCGCGATGGCGAACACTGCGGCGAACAATCTGATTGCCGCGCTCACCGGCGGCCACCCGGCCAATCTGCTGAATCCGGAATGCGGGGCCGCGAAAGCCTGAGGCCACACACGCAGGCGGCGCATCGCGTCGTCATGATCAAACGGACAAGGCCGTAGCGGGTGCTAGCCACCCGCTTCCGCTCGCCCACCCCCTCGTGCCATCCCACGCGTCACCAGCTGTTGCACCAAAACGAACAGTGCGTCCCAATGTGTTGGCCCCGCCCCATCAGCGATGCTTGTCCGCATGTCAAGCATCGCGCCGCTTCCGTGCCGGCCTGATCCGAATTTCTCCTTTATTTTCAAGCGCTTGCGCGCGCTTCGCGGTGCGCTCGCAGCAACTGGCACGCTCCCTGCTGTATGTCCTTCAAGCGCAAGGAAACGCGCTACACCAACCCCGAATCCTTTAATTCCTTTCAGGAGAAACGCAATGAAAACCTTGATCATCAAAGACCTCGTCCGCAACGAAGAACTCGACCGCAAAGCCATGGCCAGCGTGCATGGCGGCACGGGCATGAGCAAATATTCCGGCGCATCGCCTTACATGCCGTCCTTCTTCGGCCCGATGACCGACATCTCGAAGAGCGACTTCAACTTCAGCGCCACGCAAGCGCTGGGCCAGAGCCAGAACACGCTCGTCAACAACGGCAACAACGTCGCCTTCGCGGACAACATCACGGCCAACGTGAACCCGCACCAGACCGGCACCAACACCATCAACTTCGGCCACTAATCCAATTTGCGGCGGAGGCGCCGAATGCCTCCGCCCGTTCGCAACGCATTCAAGGAGAACAGCATGTCGCACATCACGATTCACGACCTCGACCAGACCAGGGAACTCGACCGCAAGAGCATGTCATCCGTACGCGGCGGCAATTCCTGGCTCGCCGGGCTCGGCCCGGTAGCCAACGTCAACGTCGGCGTGAACCAGAACATCGTCCAGCTGCAGAACATCAACGTCAACGCGCTGAACAACGTTGGCGTGATCGGTGCCGGCTTCGGCCCGCTCAAGCTCGATGTCAGCCCGACGCAGTTTGCGAACGCCAACGCGAGCTTCTGAGCATAGCAACCGTTCCAGGACGAGGTACGCCATGAACCTCACTGATGAAATGCTGCAGGCGGCCATCAAGAAAGCGATCGAGGCAGGCCTGCTGCCGCGTCATCCCCGCCGGGAGGACGCGGAGACGAACAGGGAACTCATACGCCTGGTGGTGATGGCTGCGCTGCGCCCGCAGCCGTCTGCATCGGACAGGAAATCCGTCGAGCGCAGCTAAGTGCGAATGAGCACTCGCCGCGCTTGCCAAGAGTGCCTTTCAAAATGCGTAGCGAGCAGCCCTAGCCTGAATCGAGAAGCGCAGCCGTACGTGATGTACGGTGAGCATCGCAGGTTCAGGATCGGGCTGCGCAGTAGCATTTTGATAGGCGCTCTATGGGGCCGCTGCGATGACAACCCGGTTGCGTCCCTCCAGCTTGGCCTGATACAAGGCCTTGTCGGCGCGGCGGAAGGTGTCGTCCGCCGATTCGGACGGATGGAAGGAGGCCACGCCGATCGAGGTCGTCAGCGCGACATCCGGAATCAGCGCTGACCACGGATGTGCCAGCACCGCCTCGCGGATGCGGCCCAGCGGAACCAGCGCCGCCTCCGCCGTGATTCCTTTCAGCAGCAGCACGAACTCGTCGCCGCCGTAACGCGCGACATAATCGACGACCCGCATTTCGCGCCGGATGATCTGCGCAAATGCCTTGATCACTTCGTCGCCGGCCGCGTGGCCGTAACGGTCGTTGACCATCTTGAAGTTGTCGAGGTCGAACACTGCGACGCTCGACGGCACGGCCAGCCGCTTGAATGTCGCGCATTCCTGCTCAAGATGGGTGTTGAGGTCGCGCCGGTTGCCGACGCCCGTCAGCTCATCATGCGCCGCCAGGTCCTTGAGCTTTTGCATCGCCGATTCCAGCTCCATGGTGCGCTGTTCCACCAGCTTTTCGAGCGTCGTGCGGTACTGCTCCAGCTCCTGCTCCTGGCGCTTGCGCGCGGTCACGTCGCGCGCCGTCGCCACCAGCAATGCCTCGCCATTGACGTTGAAGATGGCCATGGAGGCATCCACGTCGTAGATGTTGCCGGAGCGGTCGCGGAACTGGGTCTCGATGGAGGTCGTCTCCGTCGTCTGCAAGCGCTGGACAATTGCCGCGCGATGTTCGGGATGCACCCAGAGATCGATGCTGGCCGAGGTCCGGCCGATGACTTCGTCACGCCGATAGCCGGTCAGCCGTTCGAAGCCGGGATTGACGTCGATGAACTCGCCCGTCTTCAGAATGGAGAAGGTCGCATAGTCCGGCATCGAGCGGAACAGGCGACGATATTTTTCGAGCTCGGTTTCTATCCCGGATGGTGTCGCAGCGTCTTTCACGTTTTCCCTGAGAGTGAAACGCGCCGGCCGGATTCAGGATGCCACCGACGCAGCGCGAAGCTGCGTCCAGTGTAGCATCGGAAAGATTTGTTTTCCTGAGCGCGCCCGCAGGGCGCTTCAGGCGAGGCGCTTGACCAGGGCCGCGGTGAATTCGTCGGTCGAGGCGCTGCCGCCGAGATCGCGGGTGCGGACCTGGTCTTCCATCAGGGTTTGCTGGATGCCGTTGCGCAGGCGTGTCGCCAGATCGCTCTGCCCGACGTGATCCAGCATCAGGCCGGCGGCCAGCAACAGCGATATCGGATTGGCCAGGCCCTTGCCTGCGATGTCCGGCGCGGAGCCATGCACCGCCTCGAAGATCGCCGCGTCCTTGCCGATGTTGGCGCCGGGCGCCAGCCCCAATCCGCCGACCAGTCCGGCCAGCTCATCTGACAAAATGTCGCCGAACAGGTTGGTGCACAGCAGCATGTCGAACTGCCAGGGATTGAGCACCAGCTGCATCGCGCAGGCATCGACGATGCGGTCATCGACCGCAACCCGGCCTTCGTATTCCTTGGCCACCTCGCGCCCGGCTTCCAGGAAGATGCCGGTCAAGGCTTTCAGCACGTTGGCCTTGTGCACGATGGTGATCTTCTTGCGCCCATGCTTGACCGCGTACTCGAAGGCATAGCGCGCGATGCGGCGCGCGCCTTCGCGCGTATTCACGCCGGTGGAAACCGCCACCGCCTGCGGGTCGTCGCCGACCGGGATGAAGTGTTCATGCGCGACGTACAAGCCTTCGATGTTCTCGCGGATCAGCACGATGTCGATGTCTTCGTAGCGGCCGGGAATGATGGTGCGCACCGGACGCACATTGGCGAACAGCTTGAAGGCCTCGCGCATGCGCACGTTGGCCGAACGGAACCCCGCGCCGACCGGCGTGGTCAGCGGACCTTTCAAGGCCAGCCCATTGCGGCGGATGCTGTCCAGCGTCTCCTGCGGCAGCGGATCGCCGCAGCGCTCGACACCGGCCATGCCGGCGTACTGCGTCTCCCACGCAAAGGGGCTGCCGAGCGCCTCCAGCGCCTTGACGGTGGCCGCGGTGACTTCGGGGCCGATGCCATCGCCGGGAATAAGGGTAGCGGGGATTGTCTTCTTGGTCATCGCGTTCAGATCAGGGTTGGAAATCCTGTCAGCTTAGCCCATGCGACAGGCTTTATCCAGCCGGTTCGAGAGGGCTGTTCACCGCGTCGGCGGCGGTCTGACATCAGGGGAAATCGAGGACGTGATGGATGTCCGCGGAATACATGGAAGGCACGGAATAAGTCCTTTGCATGCTCCGATGTTCGTTTTCAGCGTGATCGGCGAAGTATGCATTCAGTCCGGTGGTCTTCGCCACCGTCGGCTAAATACGGGAAAGCGGCCGGTCAATCGGGATAGGAAGAAGCCTCGCAGCCCCTCCCTCCCACACCACCGTGCATACGGGTCACGTACACGGCGGTTCAATAAATACGGTTGATCTCATGCTGCCAGTGAAGGCAGCCCCATTTGGCGAAACAATCGGTTCGGCATCGCAAGCAGCAAGGCTGGAGCCATACTGATGCGCCAAGGTCCATGCGCCGATTTGCTGCAGTTCCATGCTTCTCGCACAGTCACACCGCGCTTTCTCAGCTCACGGTATCCCGCTCGCCCCCATTGTTTCCATTGATAGCAGCGTAACCGCCGTCGTATCCATTTGTCTATATCCCGCAGAGGGCTCAGTACCTCGGCAATGCCGAAATACGCTTTCCAACCAAGCAGGGTTTCTCTCAGCTCCACGATGATATCGCTCAAACGGTGGCCTCTGGTACGACGGGTCAACTCCTTTACCTTCGCCTTGAGCTTGAAGATGGCCTGTTCGGCCACTTTCACTTTGGTCTTGGCGCTGATGGTAAAGCCCAGGAATTTTCGATTCCATGGTCGGTCGACTGCGCTCTTGCGTGAATTGACTGTGAGCTTCAGCCGGTCACGCACGAAACGCTCTATGCTTGCCATCACCCTTTCGCCGGCACGCTGACTGCGCACGAAGATGTTGCAATCATCCGCATAGCGGGCAAAGCGATGGCCACGCTTGTCCAGTTCCCAGTCCAGTTCATCCAGCACGACATTGGCTAACACCGGAGACAGTGGGCCGCCTTGCGGCACGCCTGCTGTCGTTGCCTGTGTTTGGCTGCCAATCCGCACCCCCGCCTTCAGATAGCGGTTGATGAGCCGCAGTACCTGCTGGTCGGGAACATGCTGCTTGAGCCGCTGCATCAGCCGGTCATGATTGACGCGGTCGAAGAACGCTTCAAGGTCGATATCCACCACCCAGCCATGGCCTTCACGGATAGTGCGTTGCGCCTGCCAGATAGCCAGATGTGCATTCCGGTTGGGTCGAAAGCCGTAACTGTCGGCGTGGAATGCCGGTTCCCATTGCGCTTGTATTACTTGCGCAATGGCTTGCTGAATGAAGCGGTCCAACACGGTCGGAATGCCCAATGGCCGTTTCTTGCCGTCGGGCTTGGGAATTTCCACGCGCTTGACCGCTTGCGGGTGGTATTGTCCCGCCTCCAGTTGGGCGCGTATTTCCGGCCAATGCTGTTTCAGGTACGCCGGAAGTTCATCGACCGTCATGCCGTCGATGCCCGGTGCGCCCTGATTCTGACGAACCTGCTTCAAGGCGCGTTTCAGATTCTCGCGTGCGAGTATCTGCGCCATCAGGGTAAGGTCTTCCGTTGATGCACGAAGCCCTTGCTCTCCAGCCACGAGTTCACCCTCTGGCCTTTCGGCCAGCGGCAGCGTTAGCTGTCGATCAGGGGCAGTCCCGTTTCTCATTACAAGGTTTGGCATCATTTATTGTTCCGGCCTTCGGTGCAGGGCCTTGCACCTACTATGCCTTCTGCTGACTCCTGCCCGGCGGTCAAAACCAATCTCTCAGTTCCCAGCCACTCCTGTGGCACCGGACAGGCCTCCCGGGGTAAGACACGTCACTTTCACTGCGCGAGCGCCGGATTTACAAAATGCATCCCAATCGTAGATGGAGGGCTTCGCAGTCACGTGCCCGCTCGCCCCGAATGCATCACGCCTCATATCCGGTTTCTGTTCGTCGCCCCGCAGTTTTGGATTCGGCTTCCTTCAGACCCCGCCTCGCGGCGACGCCCTTGCCGTTCTCCTAGCCTTCGGCTCTACGAAAACCTGGCTGCAGGACTTGCACCTGCATAGTTACGTGCCATGCCCGGCACACACGTTCGCGATAACCGGCGACGCAGCCGTCGGCGTTGATCAAAATGTTAGGCAGCTCCAAGTACGTGCACATGTGAACCGACCTCCCTAATACGAAGCCAAAGATCGACTTGAGGCAGGAGCATTGCTACTTGTCGCGCCAGTGACTCGTATCGTTCTTGGTCATCCGCGAAGCCTTCGAATGCAAATCCCCCGAAATTCTTTCCCCGTGTTGGCCCCTGCTGCTGTAGGCGCGCCCTCTTCAATGGGGAAATATGCGCCACGGTGATTTTATTCTCAGGCACAATCTCGCCCCAAGACGTCTTAAGATCGCCTAGCTCACACGACGCGAATTCAAGCAAGAACTCTCCCCCGTACTTCCAATACTGGAAATCCAAAAGATCTAAGACCTCACGTTTTCGTTGAAAGTACAGCCCTTTTCCTGAAAAGCCAAGTTCCTCCAACCGAGGAATCACATGCTTCTTCAACTCGCGTCTGATGAGATCGCCTTCGCGTGACATGTTCTGCCTAACGAGACTGTAGGAAAAGTCGTTTTGCGGTTTTTTTAGCGGCGTAAGTCATTGATTCCCTTGGCTTGAGAATTAGCAAGAATGGCATTTTTGGGTTTTCTCTACAGCTTCAACGTTTGAGGTAACTGACCTCGCGCGGCTTTATGCGCGAGGTCCGGTTGACCGAGAGGTTAGCCGTCTGCTCACTCATGCCAGTGTATTACCTCGCCAAGTGAGTAGGCTGTGGGAACACAAAACTGTAGAGCCTTACCGCCGAAACCGGCGATGACCGCCGTTATGACGAACGGCCAGATAGTACGGCTGATAGCAGTGGCCAACCAATGCTGGGTGTCGAGGCCCCGAAGCCTTCGGTAAAGGCTAGCGGAAAGGGCTCCGTCAACCAGCAATTCGGCGAATAGCGTAGGCGCCGTATAAACGATCCAAAGCGATGAGAGCAGCAATGCGCCGACTACTAACAAAACGAGAAGAGGAATTGCGACTTCATCCGCGCTGGCGGCTGCACCAATTGTGTCGGATATTGATCCGCC
>NZ_STGI01000017.1 GCF_004804275.1 Herbaspirillum sp. ST 5-3 | reverse complement strand
TTTTTATCCGATCCATCGCAGCGAAGCCACTTGGCATCACTGATGGAATTAACGGCATTGATGATGGTGCCGACTGGCAGGCCGCCAGACAAAAACTGCTCAAGTGTAGACATTAATAAATTCTCCAAGTCGTGCCGTTGAACCGAAGTCCAAAGCTGATGTTATTTGTGGCGACAGTCATATCCTCCGCAGCCCCCATGATCGTCTGACCGTTGCGCGCAATAGTCAGGTTGTTCGTATCGAATGCGCCGTCATCGTCCATGAATTCAACGAAGTCGTTTGCCGATGGCGATGCCGGCAGCGTGATCGTCACGGCAGCAGATGTCGTTCCGACCGCGATCCTCTCGCCAGAGATTGCCGTGTAAGCGCCCGTTTTTCGCTGCCATGCAACGAGACTCAAACCGCGTTCGCCAGACAGGCTGACAGTCCAATCTGTATAGGTTCCGGTGCCCACCGTTGTAACCACACTGACCGTCATTGAGCCAGTCGCGCTGTCATGCGCGGTGATCGCGCCGAACATGTACGAGCCAGAAGGGTCACTTGTACGCGCAATGTTCACTTTCTGGCCGATAGCGAACGATTTCCCTGTCTGGATGGTGAACGTCTTGCTGCCCGTACCTACCGAAATGCTAGTCGTGCTGGTTGCCGAGGTGCCGGGAGCATTGGCGGCAGAGGCGGCGCTTGATGCTGCCGCTGTGGCACTGGTCGCAGCGTCGTTCTTGTAGCCGAGTGCAAGCGCCACTTGA
Organism: Herbaspirillum sp. ST 5-3; assembly: GCF_004804275.1. Taxonomy (GTDB): domain Bacteria; phylum Pseudomonadota; class Gammaproteobacteria; order Burkholderiales; family Burkholderiaceae_D; genus Noviherbaspirillum. The sequence goes on along the minus strand of NZ_STGI01000017.1, from coordinate 113,418 downwards.
TCGACGCATGCCTGTATCTTCGCTGCTGCCTCCACAAGAAAGTCTGACAACGCGGGAATGAAGCGCGTCCGATGCCCGCCATTGCCAAGACCAGTCGATGCATTCGAGTCGTCTGTATATGTATTGCCGTTGAGATTGACTGAATTCGTCATTTAGATAAGCTCCTTGACTTCGACGGCAGTGCGGTAGTTTCCAAAGCGGTCATGCACTAGTTCTCCAATACTTTTGAGCCGACCAACGTAGGCGCGGCGCGGCATGTTCGTTACATCATCCGGATCGGGCACGATGAGCAATTCCCCGGAGATGCCGAGCATCCGCTGCATTTCCACGATGCGCGTATAGGCTTCCTCGTCGCTCAACCAGTCGAGATCAAATCGCGTGATTCGGTATTTCGTCTTTCCGTCGAAATAGTCCACGCCGCCGAGACTCGTTTCGATCTGGCTCTGATCTTCGTAGCGCAGGCTAAGTCCGTAGGACATGTTGTAGGCCGGTTGCCAGGTATCAGCAAGGAACAGTCGCCCTATTTGAAGGTATCCGTCAGCATTCGTCGTGTCACTAATGTCAATCTCCCACCAGCGCGTCGTGGTGCGGCTGAATGTATGCGTGAATGGTGATTGATAGCCAGCGCGGGATTCCGGAGAGAGCGTGCCAAGCCAAAAGTTATTGTCTTCCCACTCCAGCAGATCGAGCGGAACCATACCGGACGGCCAGCCGTTCACATAACCGGAGTCATACATCGGATTGGTCGTCAATTCCGCCTGCGTCGCCGCTCCGCGCAGTCTCACAGTTCCATCAACGGAGATGTTATGCCCGACGAGTCCGAGCACGCCGATCGTGCGTTCTTGGCCCAGATCGATGGTGAATGTAGTTGATGCTTCCGTTGCATCTGTGCTGCGCGCCACCTTTGCAAATACCCGGCTTTGCAGGTTCGCCAGCGGCAACGATGCCTGCCACGAGCCGCCCGAAAGCGTGCCCTCGTCGGTGCGGTTCGGATAGCCGAAAATGATGTTTTGTGCCACTTGTTATCCCCACACTGTCAAGTCAACGATACCGGTGCGCAGATCCGGCTGCATTCCGATCACGACGAACGAACGCCCCGCATCAAGTCCGAATCGTGGATAAGCGATCTCGATTACTTCGCCGAGATCAATGCTGCTTGCTAGTACATCGTCCAGCCCTGCGCGCACCTCGAAGCGGTCGCGGCGCGTCTTGTAGAGATCGAGGCGGCGCGTGTTTTCGGTCGCGGATGCCGTTGCATCAACCAGCAGCGTTTCGAACTCCAGCTCTTGCGCCAGCAGATGCGCCGTTTTGACTGATGCATCCTCCGCAACAACAGTGCGCCACTCTTCGCGGATTTCGGCGCGGCGCGCATTGGTCACGCTCCCGGCGAGATCGTTATCCTGCGTCGTCCAATGCCGCTTGTATTTGAGCTTCGAGCCCCACGCGGGAATGCCCGCCCCCGCATCGTTCGATGCAACACGGTCGAGTCGAATGATTTCAACGCCTGTCAGTGTCGCCACTGGCGTGCCGGTCGGCGCTTCGAGGCGCTTCGTGCGGAATACACCAGTGCGATCTACGCCCCACCACGCACCAATTGAATTAGTGAGCATGTCGAGCGCGGAGCGGATGTTCATTTCCGCGTCTACCCACAGTCCTATTTCGGCACTATTTGCGGTATCGAGATCAGTAATGTCCGATGCTGAAATGTCGGCGCTGGAAACTCCGCCAGGCCCGGTAAGAATCGACTTCACCACCTGGGCAACCGTTCGGTTGCTTGCCGCCGCGCCCTGCGTCACATCCGCCGTAATCTGCCCAGCCGGAGAACTGCCGAGCATGAAATAGCCCTCTGCGAAACAGGTGATGAAGGCACCGGCAGCAGGTACTGCGGCGAGCATCAATGCACTTGTCGCATAATCAGCGCCCTTGGTCAGTGCCACGCCCCGGTCATAGACCGCCGTGATGTCCGTTACTGCACCATCGTTCACCTGATATGCAAGCTTCGACGTGTTCACGCACGGCGGCGCGACGTTGTAGACCTTCCCGTACGCTTTTGGCTTCGGCTTTCCCTTCAGGTCGCCGTCAACGCCTTCCAGACCGGCTGGCAGCACGTTGGAGCCTGCAAACTTGTTCGGCTGGATCGGCTTGTCGAGTTCTGCTTGACGATCGCGCAGGCGGATAGCTACTTCGCTGATCGAGATCCGCGGCTGCTCCATCGTGCCGAGTAGCACCGTCGTCCATGTCGGAAGCTGCCACGGGTCCATTTGCCCGCGAATGATCTCGATTTCGCGCCCGTCCAGACCGTAATCCAGAAACGCATCAAGGCCGCCATCCGAATTGACGAGCACCAGCTCACCATAGCCGATCGTGCTTTCGCCTCCGGTCGTGCCCTTCGAAAAGCAGTCGCGCCGCATCGATGCCGGTTGCTTGATGCGCGGTTCGTAGTAGACGTGCGCTGCCACCCCGGGCGGGCGATATGCAGAATTCGTCCCGGTGACAAAGCCGGTGCCGGAGCAATAGCGCAGGACTACTTCACTCGCGGTGTCCGGGTCGTAGACAGTTACATGCGCAAGATAAATGACGCTCATCGCGCACCTGCTAATCTGCTCTCATTCTCGATGGAGGACAGACGCTGCGCGACGCGATCGAGTCGATCGTTTTGCCCTTGGCTGATGCCGTTGCCTGCCCTGATCTGCATCAAGACCTCGCGCAGCAGAGACACCATCTCGCGGTTATTTGTATCCGACTCTTTGACTTGCGATGCCGTCTGAACGCGTTCGCCCCGATGCAGTTCGGCGCGGTATCCGTCGAACGGAACATAATCGAGCCCGTTGGCATGTGACCCGTGCAGGTACTCGTCCGAATTCAGGAATGCGGCGCGGATGTCGTCCATCGACGTTCCTGCAAGGGCGCGCATCTGCCAAGTGTGAATCTCATCTGCAGTGCCGGAGCGGCCAAGAATCGACGTGTACAGGTCTTGGACCATGTTTTCCGGCGAGTTCTGGATGCCGGCGCGCACTTGATCTAGTGTCCCACCGCTGTTGAGAACGTTCATCCAGCTCGCCAGACCAGCGGAATCCGCCTCATGACCGAGAATGTCGCGATACATGCCGCTGATTGCCGACTGATTCGAGTTCGCAGCCGTGACGGCGTTTTGCACCGTGCGGAAGGCATCGATTGCCGACTGTAGCGACATCACGCCGGTATTCAGACCGAGTAGCGCATTAACTTCTTGCTGACGCAGGTTCAGTTCCTGCTGTGCGGCTTGGGCGTCCGGCAGCACCGCCTGCAGGTTAGCGATGGCATCTTCGACAGACGTTACTGAGGCATTGACTGTAAGAAGTCCGGCAACTTGCTGATCGAGTGTTGTTTGCTGTAACCGTGCGGCGTCGGCGTCTGACAATGCTGCTTGCAAGTTCGTGATGGCATCTTCGACAGACGTTACTGAGGCATTGACTGTAAGAAGTCCGGCAACTTGCTGATCGAGTGTTGTTTGCTGTAACCGTGCGGCGTCGGCGTCTGACAATGCTGCTTGCAAGTTCGTGATGGCATCTTCGACAGACGTTACTGAGGCATTGACTGTAAGAAGTCCGGCAACTTGCTGATCGAGTGTTGTTTGCTGTAACCGTGCGGCTTGGGCATCCGGCAGCACAGACTGCAAATTTGCGACTGCTTCCGCGACCGATAGTGCTGAATTATTTGACGCAGTGAGCACGCCAGCGACTTGCTGATTGAGCGATTCCAATTGAGCGCGCCCATCATCCGCTTTCGACTGCGTGAACGCCTGAACCGCCTGCAATGCGGCATCCGCTGATGCGAAATCGGATGCATAGGCTCCCGAGCTGGCGTTAAAGCCGCGCGAAGCCGTCAGAAACGCGCTTGCGGATTCCTGTAGACGCCCGATCGCTTCAACGTCGCCAGAGCCGGCGGCCGCAGAAATACGTTCAAACTCCGCCTTGGAACGAAGGTATTTTTGTTCAGGCGAAAGCGTAGAGAGGTCGCCACTGGCAAGTTGATTGCGGAAGTCGGCGAGCGACTTTGTGAACGCGTCGAACTGATCTATCGTATTTTGAAATGCGTCGGACTGTGACTTGACTGCCGCATCCAGCGCCTGACGCGCAGTATCAGCAGCAGCAATGCGGCGGGCATTATCTGCGGACTCGCGGTCGTAGGCTTGCTGTAGCGCCTGCCGCGCCGTATCGGCGGTTGCAATGCGCCGAGCGTTTTCTGCTGACTCGCGATCATATGCCTGCTGCAGCAATTGCCGCGCAGCGTCTCCGGCACCAGCACGTCGCTTCAGATCATCCCACGATGATTGAAGTGCGGACCGTGAAGAATCGAGCGTCGAGTTGATGCCCGACATGAAGTCCTGAAATGTTGTGAGCGCGTTTTGTTCTGCTGTGGCGATGTCTTGGAGCGCATAGATGCGCTGCTGAAGCGGTCGCAATGCCTCATCCATGGCGGCAAGTTCACGCTGGCGCTGGATTGCGAGGGCTCCCGCTGCGTCGCCGGAAAGCTCCATGATGCGAAGCTCCAGATCGGCGCGCTGGTCGGCTATGCGCTGCGATGCTGCGAGCGCTTCTTGCTGAATGCGCGCAGTTTCATCTGCCTGGCGCTGCGCGTCGGCAATTGACTGGTCCGCCATCTGCTTGGAATAGTCGGCGACTGTTCCGAATGCGCCGGACACGCTCAGAAGTGCGGCAACCGCAGGCGCGCCAGCTTCACCGAGCGCCAGCTCTTGCTCAACCAATGAGCGGAACTCCTCGCGTGTCGTCGGCATGGCAAGCCCGACAGCAGACAGAGCATCCGATACCCGCCCCGACACATTCGCGATCTTCTCTGCTTCGCTGAAATAGCCATCATAGAAACCGCTCATGCCAGCAACAAACTGATCGACGCCGCCCGAAGCGGTCACAAGGGCCGACACCGCCGCATCGCTCAGATTCGAGAACCCGGCGAATACGTTGCCCATGCTGACGAGTGCCTTTTGAACAGCATTGATCTTGTCCACGACAGCGGCAAGATCCGTCAATGCCGGCGCATTGCCAAGGTTGTCGAGCATCGATTGCGCCCAGCCAGGCAAGCCGATGTCGTCGAGTGCCGTACGGACGGATTTGCTCAGCTCGGTGAGGTATTGCGTGCGCCCAGCTTCCCCGTCGCCGAATTCGCGCGGTGCCCATGAGCTGTTGCGCGTGTCTTGCCAATCGACAACCTTCTCGCCGAGCTTGGAGATCAGGAGCGCGCCCCACGCACCGTCTTTCGACGTGTCGTCAGCAAACGCGGTTGCAGCCGTGTAGCCCGCCGTCTTGCCAAACGTCGATGCGGTACTGTCAAGGATGCCGACTATCGATTTGCTGATGCCACCGACGAAATCAGCCGTTTGCTGGCTGAAATCGACACCGCCGAAGCCGGTGCCGTAGTTCGTGTCGCCAGCGCGTGGCCCTGCATGCGTGCCGTTTGAGCCGGTCAGCAGGCCGCCAGACGCGCTGTATTCGGCGAGAGCGCCTGTATGGTACGTGCCCGAGTGATCAAGCGATTTGGCGATTGAATAGATCGCGACTGCGGCTGCAAGATAAGGCATCGCCGACCCTACGGAACCCAGGATTCCGGAAGTTCCTGCGGCTTCCGTCGCGACGGTGCTTGCAACAGGCGCACCCATGCCGCCACCGGCCAGCCCCATTGATGCGAGCGACGATGCGCCGCCGATGCTACCCGCACCGGTCAGCCCCATGCCTGTGGCACCGAACCAGCCTGCGACGGTGTTATAGGCTCCGCTCAGGCCGACGGCATTCGCCATACCGCCAAGGCTGGAGAGTCCGTTGTAGGCGCCGGCGGCATTGCCAATCAAATCGAGCGGGCCCATCGCTCCGGCGTTTGCGATGCCGGGCACGCCGCTGACGGATGCGCCGATCGAGAAAATCCACTTCTTGAGCGTCATCTGGTACAGCAAGTCAAGAAGACCGTTTTTCAGCGTGTCGCGTAGCCGATCGAACGCATTTTTCCCGCTGTCGAAAACAGAAACGAAGGTGTCATGTGCGGTCTGGTCGATGCTATCGAAGATGGATTTCCACGCCTGCTGCACCTCGGTCTTTTGCAACACCCCGATCAGCTCCCGCTGCGCTGCAATCTGCTTTTCGATCGCGCTATAGCCTTCGGATCCTTCGAGATACGATGCCTTGGCGGATTCCAGCTTGAGCAGGGTGATGGCCGCGATCTGGCTCTTGCTCATGCCAAACTGCGCATATTCATCCTGGGCAGCTACCAAGGCGTCGTTGGAGGCCTTGACGGCCGCGTTATAGCCCTCCGTCTGGGAGCGGAAATACTCGTCGATGGCATCCTGCTCTTTGCGGCGGAGATCGGCGCGCGCCTCGGCGATATCCTTGCCGATCTTTTCCATCTCCTCCATCTGCTTCTTGGCCTTGGGCTGCAAGGCGATCAGTTCCTTGACCGCCTCGACATACTCTTGCTCGGTAATGCGCCCCTTGTTGCGGATGACCTGCAGCCGGGTCAACTGCTCCATGTAGTCGCCGTTGATACCGGCCAGCTTCGCGAGAAGCTTCTCCTGCTCCTCCAGCTCTTTCTTGTAGGCCTCGGCAGCCGCCTTTGCCTTCGTTTGCCCGTCAAGGAAATCGCGCAGCCGTTGCGCGTTCGCCGCGGCGGCCGCGGCCTTTTTGCGCTCGATCTCGGGATCGGCCTGGTCCGGTTGTTTTTCCATGGACTTCTGCAGGTCAAGGATCTTCGCCTTGGCCGCTGCGATCTTTGCATCGAGGTCATCAGCGGGTCCAAATAACCATACTTGCAGAAAGCCGGAGCGGGTACGCTCTTTCCAGTCCTCCAGGTTAGCAATTTCTTTTTGCAGATTTTGGACCTTGACCTTAGTGCTCGCAAATTCGTCGGTGAACAGGAATGCGCCCAAACCTCCCAGAGCGACCCACACGGCCCGCAGCTTTCCAGACTCCTCGTACGCAGTCCGGATAGCACCGATCGCATCATTCATCCCGGGCAGCATGTCACTGGCGAGCGACATGGCAAACCCGTCGGACGTCATCTTCAGTTCGGCGAGCTGGTCGTTAAACTTGTCCGCCTGGTCGGCCGCCTCCTGCGTAATCTTCGACAGGCGCGCGCCCTTCTCGACCATGGAGCCGATGGACTCACCACCTTCCGCCAGGATGGGTGCGAGGCCTTCCCATTGTTTGCCGAGGGCTTCAGCCGCAACCGCGGCGCGCAGCTGGGGATCCTCGATCGACGAGAAGATGTCGGATAACTGCTTGAGCGCCTCGATCGGGTCCTTGGCGGTGACGCCGATCTTGGCGAACTTCTCGGCGTTCTTGCCCATCTCGACCGAGAGCTTGTTGACGCCCTTGGCGACGCTTTCCAGATCGCTGCCCGACTGGACGGCCGCCAGCTTCAATCCTGCCAGCTGCTCGATCGAGAGCTTCGTCGACTTGGTCAGGTCGTTCAGATTGTCGGCCGTGTCGATCGCGTTCTTGATCATCGACGCAACACCGACAGCGGAGACAGCCACGCCAAGCCCGCCAAGCACGCCAGTGACGCTGCTGACCGAGCCCTTGAGGTTTTCGAGATGCGTGTTGGCCTCGCGCACGTTCGCCCGCAGCGACGCGAACGCATCTTTCGTGCGGTCTTGCGCCTCGATCAGAATTCCGGCTTTGTCGCTCATTTAGATTGCCTTTAACTGCTGCTGGATCTCTGCAGCAATGGTATGAAGATGGGTGTTGACGATGCCGCCCAGGTCGAATCGCCGGCGCATGGTCGCCGACTTGATCAGGATGGCGATCGGGACATCGGTACCCGCCTTGATCCGCTTGCCGCCGTTCTTCGTCCGGTATTCACGCCGGAAGCGGCTCAAGGCCTTTCCGTATTCCGGCTGATATTCGGCCATCAGGATGATCTTCCCGTTGACGTTGACAAAATGACCGGCGCCGCTTCGAAGCACCGTGTCGACCACGCGTTTGAAGGCTTTGCGTCCCATGCGTGTCGGGAGCAAGGGAATCAGCATCGACCCGGAAATGACACCGCCTTTCACATGGATGCCAAGCCAGGGAATCTTGCTTCCGATCAGCAGCGCCGGCATGCGGTCCGGCTTGCGGTCGTACAGCTTGGCCCGCATCGACTTGACGAAGGCAGGCTTGGCGACGCGAAAGGAAGAACTCATTTGCGCGCGAATCTGCGGCATGACCTGCGCGCCTGCCTTACGCATACCGTTGCCGACGGCGGTCCGTATGGCCGCCTGCTTTTGCTTCGTCCACGCGTCGAGTTTTGCCGGGTCCAGCAGTCCGGAAACGGAGGCTTTAATCAACATGATGTGTCAGCGTTCAACAGTTTCAACGCCGCCCTTTCCATGATCATCAAGCCGTCCAGCAGCTCGATGCGCCGCTTCTTCGTTACGCCGCGCAGCGACATTTGCGCGTGAATGGCCTGGTCGTCAATCCGCATATATCCGCCGCCCGGCCCGATCAGCCAGCGGTTCTCCAGGATGAGAAACCAACGCACGGTTTCCCAGTTTTCCGGGAGCACCTGGAAGGTCGGCATCTCACCGAGGTATTCCGCCAATTCAGCATCAGGGATGCCGCTTTCCTTCAACTGCTTTGCCTTGGCCGATCGCGCCCGATTCTGGGTGACCCAGTGCCGGGCGGCGTCTACGAGTTTTTTGCCTTTTCGCCCGTGATCGATGCGGTAAAGGCGTTGGCGATCGCACGGTCGGCGCCCGAGATACGCCTGATGCTTGCCTGAAGATCGTCCGGCAGTTCGTCGTACTTGCCCTCGTCGTTCTTCGCCTTCATGTTCACCAGGACGCGGTCCACGACCTTGGAGTAGATCAGGACCTTCACGCCATCTTCGTTCACCGAGCGGGCGCTCTCGAAGATGTTTTCGACCTCATCCTGGTCGACGCGGTGGAATTCGGCGTCGAATTGAATGTTGTTCTGCTTTCCGCCATTGGCAGGAACCTTGACTGTGACAGGCCAGGTATAGGTGTCGCTGAGCGCTTTGGTTAATTGTGAAAACATGGTTTTCCTTGCATAGCAGTGATGGCGACCGCCGGCCGAAGCACGGCGATCGCAGCCCTTACAGCGTGGCTTCGGAGTTGATGATGGTGACTTGAATGTCGGTCGCCAGACCGGCATCGTTCGTCGCCTGGTAGTCGACGCCAAGGACAATGCCCTTGTCGGTCGGGATGCCGGATCCTGCATCGCCGAAGTACTTGGTGGAAGGCATATAGAACTCGACCGAGCCCGTGGCTGTGCTGAAGAACAACCGATTGCTGGACGCCGTTTCGTTCAGCACCTTGTTGATCATCGTCGCGTCTTCCAGCAGCGTCGTGAGCTTGCCAGTAAGATCACCGCGGCCTTCCCTGGCCGTCGCGATATTCCTGCTACCAACCACCCGGACCGGATCCAGCGCATTCATGAGCGCGATGTCGAAGCTGATCGCGTTCACGGATTCGCCGCTTTCCAGAATGACAGCCTCGTGGTGAACAAACGGCGCGTGCGTGACGCTGGTCGGCACGCCAAGCGCCGATCCGCTGGGAGCAGTCATTTGCTTGCCGACCACATCAAAGGATCCGGTCACCAGGCCGGAGGTGCCGACAGACAGACTCATCTTGTCGATCCGGCAGCCGTCGAAATCTTCGTAGACGCCGATATCGGTATGCGCAATTTCAACACCAAGGCCTGCCGGAAGAGCGCCACGCTTGATGACGTGCTTGTAGGCTGCGGCGCCGACTGTGACCTGTGCGCTCGCTCCGGTCACTGTTCCCGTCGTGGTGATGGTTAAGGCATGCGACGCCGTGCTCGATTGCAAGGTGTAATCGCCTGCAGCCGATACATCGACGCCGGCGCCAGCGGTTTCACCGTTCGCCGCCCAGGTCAAGGAGCTTCCGGTGAGCGTCAGCGTGCCGGCGCCCGCTGGCGTACCGGAATCGGCGCATTTGACGATGACGTTCGTCAGCCCGCCATCATCCGAGACCAGCTTGACGTTGGTCGTTGTCACCGGGCCAATCGCATGCTTGAGAAGCGTGCCAATGCCCAGCAGCGGAAGCTCGAATGGCAGCGAGCCGCTGACCGTGATATTTCCCCCGCGTGCGGCCGCCACGTTGCGCGCGGACGAGAGCGCGTTGGACACGAGCTTCTCGACGTTTGCCTTGAGCGACACGCCCGCCACGGCGGCAGCAATCTTTTTGAGGGACGGCGATCCCGGGCGAACGCCGTAGTTGGTCTCTTCCCAGATGGCGATATACGAATTGGCGCCAGTGGCTTGATCCATGATGCTTACTCCTTTTCAGTGTGGTGCAGACGTCTGCACACGTGACGCGGTTTATTTCGCCGGCGTTTGCGCGCTGGCGTCCGATTGCTTCGATTCGACCTTGGCAGTTCGGACTTCAAAGCCATACTCGGCCTTGCGCTCCTTCAGAGCCGCCTGCTTTGCCATGTCGTCGTTGACATCGACCCATTCGTTGATGACGAGCGGGATGTCGCCCAAAGACAGGGTCTCCGGGCCTTTTGTGTAACGGATTTGAGGCATCGCTATTCCTTTCATTGACTGGATAAATCTTTCATCCTGGTGCGGTATTGGATCCGGTACTGGACCGCAATCAGAGCCGCACCACTGTCGGCGTCTTCCAGATCCCACTCCGTCCCGACTTCCTCGATGTTCACGGACAGGCCGCCAAGGCGCGTATCGGCCATGATCTTTGCGTGCGCCGATGCAAGCACCGGATCCGCCTCCTGGTCCGGAGTCTCCGAGCGGGCAACGACGTCGATGCGCACGGTCAGGTAGCGATCGGAGACGCCTCCCGGCAGCGTGTTGTTTTCTTCACTCGCGGGCGTTACCACCAGCGCCGGAGACTCCTGTCGCGACAAGGCCTGTACGCGTGACCGAAAGATTCGGTCACCCACGCCGGATGTGCCGGCCAGCCTGGTCACGATCGACTGGAGGATCTGTTCTCGGATGCTCATTGCTTACTCAAGGTCACGGTGCTGAAGAACCCGTCGCCCTTCTTCTTCGGATTGGCGCGGATCTTGTAGGTGGCAGCGCCGAATGTCAGCGTCTCACCCATCTGAAGTGCCGGCATATCGGCCGTCTGGAACTCGATCTCGAACTCGCTCGACTGCACCATCCCACCCAGGAGCTGGACGTCCGGCTGGACGAATCCGATATCCACCGGTGCGGAAGGGCCAGAGGATGGCTGATATTCCGCCTCGACCAGCATGCCGGCTGCCTTGAGCGCGGGCCAAAGTACGGAAGCATCAAATGTCATGGGAATGCCGGGCGGGTCTCCCCGCCCGTCCTATCAGGCGGCGACGATGCCGGCCGCACGCAGTGCAGCGAGGATGGCATTGATCTTTGCCTTGTTCTCGTTGGCGAGCGCCTCCGCACTGGCCAGATCGGTTGCGTCCGCCGTGGCGATATCGGCGATCGCAGCTTGCGGGCCTTCCAGGGTCGACGGCGCGCAGCAGTTGAGGATGACTTCGCCCGTTGCCGACGGGTTTGCGGCCGCAATGTGGGCAGTGCCGATCAGCATGCCAACCGTGCTGTCGCTGTCGCAGCGCTTGTTCGCGTCGTCCCAGTAGATTTTCTGGCCTTGGGTCCATGCCTGCGCCGATGTCTTTGCGAGCGTGAATACACCCTCGCGACAGCCTTCGACCGCTGCACCGGAGACTGCGGCATAGCTCGCCACGGCAAAGATTGCGCCAACCAGAAAGCCGGCGCCGCTGGCAACGTCATAGGGTGCCGTCAACGTGACGACGCATCCTTCCTTGATAAAGTTCTTCATGTCATGCCTTTCAAAACGGAGAGAGTGGAGGAGGAGCGCCGCCAAGCAGCGCTCCCAGCTGAGCCAAGCGATGGATCAGCCGTTGCGGTACAGGCCGCGATGGTCGACCGCCTTGGCTGCGAAGTCGAGACGGGCCTTGACCTTCATGCCGTCGATGTCGAAACCGATCTCGTTCTCGATCCAGACGCCCTCGGATCCGTCCAGATAGCAGTATTCGACCGTGTCGACCTGGCCGCTGTTGGCGGCGAGATACCACTGAGATGCGCTTACTGCATCGAGGACCGGCTCAACGATCGGCTCCAGTGCCGTGCGGCCGCCAGAGCGGAATTCATTCACGTCCGATGACTTTGCCGGCACGTAGTTGGCACTGGTGTACTGGTAGGCGACCTGCTCCAACGCAGCAGGCACGATCAGGAATGCCGGGACGATGTTGAGCTCCTCGGACTGCAGTCCCTTCTGCACACGCATGGCTCCACGGCCAGCACCGAGCGTTGCAGTGGCAATAGCGCCAGCAGCCGCCAGGTTTCCGTGATCGGCATGGAAGAGCGCTGTGCCATCGCTCATGACCGGATTGCCAGTCAGTTGCGCATACACCAGGCGATTCTCCAGACGGCTCGCAGAAGCGCCGAAACCAGCAACAAGACGGTCGAGCGCGCGCAAGTCGTCGTTCACGATGGTCTGACGGTTGACGGCAACAATGCGGCCGTACGTCAGAACGCCATAGGTTTCCTTGCCGTCCGCGATCGTGCCGTATTGGAACTCGCCACTCTCGTTGACCTTGAGCAGGTCCGGTGCGCCGCCGAGCTGGGTTACCTGAATCTGCTTGAAGTCCGGTGCATTCGGTGCACGGCGCGCCCAGCGGGTATAGGTACGCTCGGATTCTTGATAAGCCTGGCGCAGCCGCTTGTTCAGCACGTTCGCAAGGATTGCCGGGAAGTCCGACGTGCTGTGCATGGCGCGCGCCGCGATTTCGATGCCCGACAAGCCACGTACGCCGACGCCGTTAGCGATCAGCGACTCTTCGGCAAGTCGCAGCAAGGACATGTGACGGTACTGCCGTGCACCATCGCTGATCTGAGCCTTCGGATTGAGACGATGCACAATCGCCTCGGCCATCATGGCGCGACGAGTCTCCGTCTCGTCCGTCACGGTGACGATGTTGGCAGCGGAGCGGGTCGGCACGGCTTCGTCGCGCTTGGCCTTTTCACGCAGTACTGCCATGCCTGCTTCTGCAGCAGTCATGTCCGAGCGTGCAATCAGCTGGTCGGCAAACGCGGGTTCGAGTCCGCCCAGACGCACTGCCTCGCGGATGCCGGTTTGACGCTCGCCCTCGAGGCGAGCGCCTTCAGCGCGTGCCGCTTCCAGGAGAGCTGCAGTGGCGACAGTGCTCGGCGCCGCCGACGTGTTTTGATCACCTTCCATGGTGGTTTCCTTTCTGGATTGAATGCCGGCGGCTGCCGGCGGTTGAGAAACATCGTTGCTACGGGTATTGAATTTGCACGGCGCCATACGGCCGACTGGAGGCTTTCCAGGCTGGTCCTGACTGTCGCTGCGCACGCCACAATCTGCATCGGCGCCGATTGGCACCAGCGAGATCTCGGTCGGCTCCCAGTCGATCGCGACATAGCGCCACGGCTGGCCGTCAGCGGCCGGAGGAATCCGGTCGTACTCGTACACGGAGTAGCCAACGGACACATTGCCGATGATCTTGTCGACGACATCCTGGTAGTAGGGCTCGACATCCTCCCTCTTGGAAAACTCGACGGTGGCGAGGCCTTGTCCTGCTTCGAGCGAAGCTTGGCGAATCACGCCCATGACCGCGGCGAGGTCGTATCGCCAGTGCGTATTCAGCAGCGGCGCACGGCCGGACTCAAGTCGTCCCATCCGCACATGTTTCGGATCGAGGCTCAACTCTTCGATGTAATAGCGGTCGTTGTACCAGTCGTACCGCATGACGCCGGCGCCGGTCGTCCACACCAGTTCGACCGTCCGCGATTCGGCATTGACCGTCGTCACCGGCGCCAGACGCGTCATCATCGGAATTTGCAGCACTTCGATCGGAGCATCGTTCGGTTTCATGTCGTCCTCAAAAAGAAAAAGCCCGCCGGTTTGCACCAGGCGGGCACGTTATCAAGTGGCCTTCCCTATTCGGCCTGTATCAGCTTGGCAGCCGTGTCTTCGCTGATGAGTCGTTCGCTGACTGCCGCGTCGGAATCAACCAGGACCGCAAGCGTCTTGAGAAGCCCTCTTTCCGTCGCGATCTCCTGCATCACCGCTTCAGGATCATCACCACGCGCGCGGATGGCTTCCGACAGACTCATCATGCCGCCGCGGATCGCTTCCTTGATCGCAAGAACGTCCTTCAAGGGATCGACCCACTCCCGCTTCGGCATGGTCCACGTGAATTGCTGAGCCGGGCCACGCTGCACCCCCGCGAGGATCGCGGTCTCCTGGAAGCGGCGCGCGATCGGATTGAGCACCATCGGAACGAATGCCAGCCACTGTTCTTGCGCGATCAGCTCCCGAAACTCCATGAGACCCGCGCGAATGCTGCTGTAGTTCACGCGGGATAGATCGCCTGTCAGCTGCTCGTGCGTCACACCGGCGCCGGCTGCAATCGCATGCAGCTGCGTTGCCGTGTACTCGCCGTATCCGCCGCTTGCCGCGGGCGCACCGAATTCCACGCCCTCCGCATTGGACAGGTACTTGATCATGCCGGGCGAGACCCGCTCATTGGTGCCAAGCCCCTGCGCGTCTTTCTTGGCATCGCCAAGGCGGGTAGCGTCACTGTCGGTTCGCACGAATGCGACAAAGCACGCCTCGATCTTCTTGCGCACCAGCTCGGCCTCCTCGTAGTCGGCAAGATTTCGCAGACGCAAAAGAGAGACTCCCAACTCCGGCATCCCGAGCACTTGCGACGGGCGGCGCTTACGGTAGTAATGAAGTACCTCGGTTGCAGGCACGCGCTTGCTTTCCAGCCCGTTCGCCCGACCGGTAATCGCCTCGCCAGGGTGGACGGGATACAGCCAGTAAGCCACGCGCTGACCGATCGAGTTGAACTCGACACCGCCGATCGCGAAGTTGCCGTTGTTCATCGGCCCGGTCTTGAACAGGTCGAGATGGTCAGGCTCCAGCACCTGGATCTGCAGCGGCACGCGCAGCCCGTCCTCCGGACGTCGCTGGCGGAAGCGGATCAGCACAGAACCGCTCTCATGCCTCGTCCGCGCGGCAAGTTCCATGCAGCCATTGAAATCAAGTTGCCCATCCGCGTCGCATTCCTGCGTCCATGCGTTCCAGACGTTCTGGTCCGCGGCTTTTGCCGTTACACCAGTCCCGACCTGCGCGGCCGACAGTGTGTTGATCGCCTTCGCCGCATATTCGTTGTTGCGCACGACTTCCCGACAACGATTGCGCACACGCGCTACTGCAGGAAGAATTTCGGTGTTGGCGCTTCCGCTTCCGGCATTCCATCCTTCCGTACGCCGGCCGACTTTGGCAGCGTCGTAGGACCGCGCCACGTCAAGCGCCATGCGCGCCTGAAACCGGCGCACGCCCGCCATCGGGTCGAAATAGCTGACGAGTTCATCAATCAGGTTCATATCAGTCCCGGCTAAAATTTGCGACGGACGCCGGTCCACGGTTGGACGTCGTCTCCACGGCGATGACACCACTTGCGATCAAGGAAGCCTTGACGAAGTTGTATGCCGTGAGCAGGTCGCCCATGCTGCGGTACTCGACCTTCTTGCCGTCGTACTGGACCGATAGCTGGCCCATGGCGATCGCGGTTTCCAGCGCCGTCAGTTGTGTGGTTGTGAATGCCATAGCGTTTAGTCCAGCCAGTTGTCAGTTTCAGGAAGCCAGTTGTCCGATGCCGGCGACGGGTCCGATTGTCGTGCTTCGATGGGTGCAGATGTCTGCACCGGTTGCGGCTCTAACTCCTGCCCCTGAGTTTCAGCGGCACCGGGAGATGGGTCGAGTTGCGGGTTGCTTGCGCCGAACAGGTCACCGACGCGCGGCTCGATCATCTGCCGCAGGTGATCCCAGTCGGCTGTTTGCATCCTGTTGATCCGCACTGCCGGATGACAGGCTGCTACGTAGGCGTACACCCACGTATCGAGGTCCTCGTTACGCTGGCGGATCTTGACCCATCGCCCGCTGCGCTCGTCGTACACCTCTGCCGTGATCTGCTCGAAGAACTCGTCCGGCAGTCCGGCCGGGAACCGCACCATCCGGTCTTCCGGCTTGACCAGGACGGCAACGCCATCAACAACAACCTCATCGCCGGCAATCCGGGCAAACAGCGCCGCCTTGGCGGTATCGGTACCGACCATCCACAGCTGGACGCCATTGCGCTGGACGTCACCCTTCGAATTCTTGACGTCCTGCCGGGTCGGCCTGGTCAGGATCGGACGGTTCGCTACCTTCGCGCCCTTGATCGCGATCACGCCGTCATACCGATGCTGGCGCGCGTAGTTGTAGACGCGATGCGTCGCAAAGCCGGTATCGATTGCGGTCATCGCAATGCGGACATCGACGCCGAAGTTGTTTCGGATCGGGCGATGCCGGAACTCGGTCAGCGCGTTCCACACGTCTTGCTTTTCCGGGTCGCCGATCAACTCGACGCGGTCGATGGTGGCGCAACGCTCGTTCTCGCCCCATCCAACCAGGTGAAGGTGGAGCCGGTCCTTTTGGACGTCGACGCCGAGCGTCAGCACCATGATGCCGACCGGCATCGTGCGCAGTGCCCAGCCCTCTGCACGCAGCTTCAGGTCGGAACCCTTGACCCGGTCGCTGTGATCCTCGTACGGCTCACCCTTCTGCAGGTTGATGAACGGTTGCAGCTTTGCTCGGTCCTTGCACGCCACCAGCCACTTCGCCGCGATCTGCGCCCAGGACAGGCCGAGGCCGATCGGTGAATACAGCGCATTGATGTGATAGCCGAGCCGCGTGCGATCCGGGAAGCGATGCTTCCAGTGCGCGCCGTTTTCCTCGGCCAGCATCCATGTCTTGTGACGCTCCTCAATCGCCTCGCCGCAGCACTGGCACATGTAGACCGCAGTCTCTGGCTTGTGCACCTTGCGCCCGGTCTCGTCGACGCCCTTCTGCCAGACCAGGTAATCGAACTTCAGTACCTGCAGCTCGCGGCAGTGCGGACACGGAACCCAGTACTCCGCCTGCGATGATGCGTCGTACTCTTTCGCGATGTGCGACGTTTCCTTGCGGCCGGGCGTGCTGGACTTGTAGCGCTTGGCGCGCGGGAAGGTCACAGTGCGCTGTTCCGACAGCGCGATCGGATCACCCTCTTCCTCGACGTCGTGCGGATAGCGATCCGTCTCGTCGAGGCCGAGGTTCTTGATCGGCATCGAGGCGAGCGAGCTGGCCGCATTCGAGCCGGTCATCACCAACATGCCGCCTGGGAAATCCTTGACCAGGGTCGTGTTGCCGCTGTCACGCGACCTCGCCGGAGGCACCTTTTCGCTCAACGACGGCGAAAGGTCAATCATTGGCGCGATCCGCTGCTTGCTGTACTTCTCGGCGGTGTCAACCGTCGGCTGCACCACCAGCGTCGGCGCCGGCGCATGATCGATGATGTAACCGAGCCAGTTCAGCAGCACCTCAGTCTTGCCGACCTGGGACGCGGCCATGAAGCAGATGTCGTTCGCCGGGTGATACGGAGACAGGACATCCATGATCTCGCGCAGGTACGGCGTGCGCGATGTGCGCCACGGCCCTGGCTCCGCAGCGCCCTTGGTCGGCAGCACGCGGTTCAGATCTGCCCACTCGCTGACCGTCAGCTGCTCCGGCAGTTCCCAGGCCTCGGCGACGGCGGCCAGGATCGCCTCATACCCATCGACCATGTTCATGATCCTGCCTCGACTTTCGCGCGCTCCCGCAGACGTTGGATCTCGCGAAGCATGACCTCGCACACCCGCTCGCACTCCAGGCGCAGCAGCTCGTGTACGCGCAGCGGATCCGTTTCCGGCGCCAGCATTTGCGCCAGACGATCAGGCATCTGCAATAGTGCCGACCGGGCCGCCGCGTGCGTGTCGTGCACGGCGCGCAGGATCGGGGCAACCTCAGCGATTTGCCCTTGCAGCTTCAGCAGCTCGATCTTCTTGAGCTGCGCATCGATCTGTTCCTTCTCGGTCCGCGCCAAGTGGTAGGCGCTGCTTGTTGCATCGCCTGCGCCAGAGCGGCGCGGTGAGGCTGGCGCCGGCACCGGGTCCGCTGGAGGAGGCTCCATGGCGGGAGCAGCAGTGAACAGGTCTGCGGCCCCATCTTTGCTGTTGCGGTACGCGTCCCAGCGCTCGCGCACGCCGGACTTGCTCAGATCCCCTGTCGCCTCGATCAGGCGCAGCGACTCTTCGACGTTCACCATCTTGCCGTCGTCGGATAGCACTAGCCGATTCAGGTCCTTCAGCTTGGTGACATAGCTCTGCGCGCACCCGTAAATCTTCGCAAATGCAGTCTTGGAAACGTACCCATCCATATGCATTCACCAAAATTCACTACACCAAATGAATTCACTTCACTCGGTGGACTTCACTAAGTTCAGAAATCTGCGACAAGAAAAACCACGCGGCTTCGCTACCCGTATCTCTTCCACAGGGGGAAGGACCCGCGAAAAATTTTTCATGGTCAGATCACAGAAGAAAATCGCTGCGTCGATTGGCTACGGCGCAGCGCAAAGCTTCACATGCCATGGCACATATGAAGAGGAAAGAAAAAGCCCGCGAACGCAGGACTCTAGGCGATCGCGGGCAACTGCACACTCAGGAGAGTGGAGGAGAGACAGGGTTAATCAGGCGCCTCAGTAAAGGTCACGTAGTATTTCTTGCCTTGCTTGAGCTTCTCGACAACACCGGCATTCCTGACCGATGCGGTGAACTCAGCGCAGGGAGTCCAGTGGCCGAAGATCGCGTTCTCAGACATCTGCTGCTTCTCGGTCGATCCTTCCCACACTGCGCCGAAGCGTAACTGCGAGGACGGCATCTGCGAGTTGTCGGACGCGCACAATGTGCCGCCGGATTGGATCGAGTGGAGTTGCAGCTTGCAAACCATAATGGCTTCAGACATACGTCACCTATAAGAAAGATTCCCTTTCGGGCTGATATAGGGGTTTTGTCTTACAGTCTTGCGCCCCAAACGAAGAAGCCCGCGCTGATGGGGATCAGGCGGGCTTCGATACTTCTCTTGCACTGCTTGCTATGGACTAGCGGGCTGAGGGAGTCCGGCACTCCAGCGATTCAACTGCTCACATCGGCCAGCGGCGATAAGCGTTGCCATCCTGTTTCCGCAACGATGCGGAGCACGGTACGCCCATACATTGGCGATCCTTCATTCCGTGCCGATGGATCTACTTACCGGCTGTCACCCTCACGACTGGCGACTGGTCAGACCGGATGGCCGCCGTGGTTAGGCACCAACCATGCATAGTGCACTCGCCATGCGTGAAGGCCCTCGCTACTTCCTCGGCTTCAGATACCACCCGAGCCAGCGTCGAACATCTTCCCGTGTCGGTTGGTTCATCGCTGCCTCCTGGTCGAAGCCACAAAAGAAAAAGGCCCGAATCAATCGATTCAGGCCTTGGTCGGTATTTCTGCGAGGTTGGTGAAAATATAGGTGAAGTGTTTCACCGTGTCAAACTATTTTTGCTTAACCTCAATTCACTCGCGCTTAACTCATGAGCCATCACAATTCCCTGCTCAGCGAAATATGGTGAGAGACGGTTGACTGCCATGTCCTCCAAAGGCCGCAGGATCTTCTTGACCTTGCCATAGGCGCGGAAGTACTTCAGGTGATCACCGCCAAATGTCTTGGCCAACTGGCGGAAGCTGATCTCGGTCTTCGCGTGGTTCGCGTAGAACTTCGCCACCATGCAGTCCATCACCGAACTCGGCACGTCAGCAAATGCAGACGTCTGTACCAGCCAGTCCGACAGTGCCTTGATCGCAACGGCCTTCTCGCCGGAGAACGCATACCTGCGCTTCTTGCCGATGTCCTCATATTCCGTCATGCAGTACTTCGCCTGCAACGCCCACATCTCCGGATCAGGCAGCCTGGTGCGTACGGCCAGCAGGATCAACGCGCACTGTGCCCGCACGTCATTCGACGACAGTCCGTCAAAGTGCACCGTCCCGGATGGCTCGCCGCGCAGCTGGCCCAGCCACGCACTCAGGCGCGGAGACAGGTTGCTCATCGCATCCAGGATGCGGACCAGCGACTTGCGCAGCATGCTGTCCTGTTGTGCCGGCTGCGACATGATCGTGTACGCCACGTGGATTGCCTGCCCCGTGCTTTCGAATATTGCGACCTGGTACGGCTGCTGGTCGATCATCGACATAGCTTCAACTACGTGCCGGAAGGATTCCACGTTATACCCAGCCAAGTCAGCGAGCAGCTGCTGCTCCGCCACTTCGACGTACTCATCCGAAACGATAGCCTTCCCTGCACCATCGCTTGGTTGCCATCCCCGCGTGATCGTCTCCCGCCTGTTCTTTGTGCTCGTCATTTCGCCCTACCTTTCAATGATGCAATCATGTCCCGAAGCTGCTCAGCCTCACGCTCGTCATCCAGCCAGATATCCGGATTGCACGGCTTGATCTCGATGCCGCGCCGGTTTGCCAACGCTCGCGCCTCGATGATCCAGGACGCCGGATACAGCCTTGCTATGCCCTGCTCATCCCATCGCGCCACTGCCACGGATCCGGTATCTCTCGTCCCCGCAAGGACGCCGTTCTCGCGCGCGAAGAACGTAGACTCGCCAGCGAACCCTTTCTCGACCTGCTTCCAGATCGCATCGTCACCGAACTCCCGACAAAGGCTCTCAACAAATGCCGCCATCTCTGGCATTTTTTGCCTGAATTCTTTTCTTGCACTCATCTATTCACACCCTTCACATAGGTATTCACATCTGTAAGCCTTATCCTTATTAGCTTGTGAACAGTATTAACAGTGTGAATAGTTAAAAAGTAGATCTGTGAGAGAAAAGCAATCGTCTTATTGCTCACGCGCACACGCGCACATGGAAGCGAGAAAAAACCGTTAACACTATTCACACCATTCACATATCCATATTTCATGCGGGTTTCCCGTGTGAACAGTCATGTGAATAGGTGAACAGCTACTCGACCTCCACCTGGTCGTACACATGCCGGTACTTCTTCAGGTCCTTCTCGAACAGCGATGAGCCGCCTTCTACCCACTCGGAAAGCGTCTTCCCTTCAGGCGGCTGCGCGACAATGTATGCCGTTCGCTGTTTGGCAGCGCTGGCGCCGAGTTCATACTTGACCAGCTTGCGAACAACCTCTCCTGCCGCCATGCGTTCGACGGCACCGCCAAAGATCGTTTGCGACGGCGGGAAGCGTTCACCATTCAAGTGGCACCATCGCTGAAAACCCTGATAGAGCTGCATCGCCGAGCAACAGACAAAGGGCAAGGGAATCAAACCCTCTTTCCATTCGAGATAGAACCGCTCAGGCGCGGAAAGGCCGAGCGTGATCAAATTGCGCTTGGCCTGCGTATCAATCGGCTTCGTGTGCGGATTGAAGTCCCCCATGTCCAGCTCATTCATGAGGAAGTTGTAGAACCCTTGAATGCCACCACTCTCCGCCTGTTCTGCAACTGCCCGGTAGTAGTCCGCATCCTTCTTGGGTGGTGTCCAGACAACCAAATACCGACGGTCTGTTTTATCCAGGGCGAGCGGCTGCAGCTCATTTGAAAGAAAAATGAAATTGACGTGATTTGCTTCGTCCCGACCCGGTAGATTCTTGGGATTGATCCGGATCTCTTTGCCGGAGATCATCGACTTTAGCTTGCCCTTCAGTTGCTTGAGCTCGTTGCGCGTGACCACCTCATCGCAGATCAGCAGCAGCTTCATGGATGCCCACTCATTGAACTGGCTCTCGATCTCGGCGTTCGTGATCACGCCGCCATACTCCCCATACATCGAGCGCACCACATGCTCCCAGAACAGGTTTTTTCCTGAGCCCTCATCGCCGTGCATGATCACGGACGACGCCATCTTTGCGCCAGGGTGACGCAGCGGATATGCGATCCACCGCAATAGCCAGAAGAACAGATCTTCATTGCCGTCGCACAAATGCAGAAGCAGGTCGAGGATCTTGTCGTACGGCGCCACCTTCGGCTCCACGGCAAAGCCGTTGTAGAGATTCACGACAGTCGGATCATCCACCGCACGCGTCGGATCGAATACCAGGCGGTTGAAGTTGATCATCCGGCGATCACCATTCCCAAGCCAGAACTTCACCGCGTCGCTGCCATATGCGTAGCGCAGATCCGTGATCTTGATCTGGAGTCTGTTGACGCCATCCCACGCCGTATTGGTCCCATAAAGCAAGACAAAATGTTCCAGCAAGTGGTCGACCGCAGCCCAGAAGGCGGCGCCACGTCGCTTGTTCTTGCTCTTACCATCGCCGCCATCGTCATCAAGGAACTCGGCGTCATGATCTGGCCCCTCCCCCACCCATGCAGGAACGCCGGGGCCGTCACCCCCCGGCACTTCTTCGCTCTCGGGGGCCGGGGTTTGGTCAGCGGCGGCCGGATCAGTCGGTCCGCCCGCGACGCCATCACCCGCCGCACCGACCGGCGACCGCGCTTCTCTCTCAGGGGCAGGGGACTTTGGACGCGGCACAGGCCGCTCCGCCGCCTGACGCGGCGGCCGCCAGTTGTGATCCTTGGCCAGCCCGAATATGGCGCCGGCAGTGACCGAGACGCCGCGTGCCTTGAATGACTTCCAGTGCGTTTCCAGATCGCTGGCCCCGCCGTACTTTCCAGATGTGCTCGACCAGTCGTCCCAGACCGAAAACCCTGATTCCCCAAAGGACGTGTATAGCGCCATTCCGACCTTGATCCAGATCGCGTATTCATCCGGAGGAATAGCGGTCAGCGCCGACATGATCCGTGCGCGCTCTTCAAACGGCGTGCGCGTCCGAGGCCCGGAGTGTGGCCCGGATTGCGCTGGCGGCGTACTGCTACGTGCCTTCATCACCAGGTCACGCATGCGATCAAGTGTTGCGGCCGCAATCGGTGTGACAACCAACGGAAGGCCTCCATACGGTTGCCCGGTGAAGGTAAAGAATTGGCTGCTACAGAACACCTCAAGACCGATCTTGTCCGACTTGAAGGTATCGGTCTGCCCCGACACAATGATGTGAACACCGGAGCCCGAAGGCGAATACTCGGTATAGGACAAGCAGGATTGAATGAGCTCATCGGCCGTCGGCGAGATCTCCCCGGTGTTGAGGTCAATACACTTGTCGATATCGATGCCAATCAAGCCATCGCCGGGCAAAAAGGCAAAGCCGACACCGGTGAATCCCTTTTCTACCATCGCTGCGATCGCCACATCAAGCGTCACCAGCTTGGCCCTGTCCTTGTCATCGCCCTGCACGCCCCAACGCTTGCCGCCGCCTGCGTAATACGGGACTTTGAGCTTTTTTCCGTCCGGCTTTTTCGGATTAACCTCGAAGCGCCAGATCAGCCATTGCGGCCGATCTTTCAGCTCCTGCGGAATTGCACTCGCGTCAAATGTCACGCTGCCTTCTCCTCTTCGTCACGACGAAAAGGCACGCGCTCACCACCCATCACCGACGGCATATTCCGATAATCCAGCGCACCAGGTCGCCCCTGTCCGAAACTGAGGTGCTTCTTCACATCGAGCGCCGGCGGCGTTGCGGTTCCGGTGCGCGGCCTTGGCAACAGACTCTGGTATCGCTCCACCAGCAGACGCCCCTCTTTCGTGATCTCCAGCGTTTCACCCGTCTTGCGTTTCGCCAGATGCGCGAGGCCGCGCTCGAGCAACGGCTTGGACGCAATCTGATGAAAACGCGGCGTTGATCTGAATTCCGTCCACAAGGCATCGACCAGCTGCGCGATCGTCGCCTTGCCACCCAATTGATAAAGGCGCATCAGCACCTTGAATCCGGCGCTATCCGGCGCCATTGCATTGAGCTTTGCCATTGTTTCTCCCAGGTCGTTCTTGTTAGTCAGATCGTCGTGCGTCAGCCAGGCGGCAACTCAGGACTGGACCATGCATCCGTTTTCGGCGGCGCGTGCACGCATCCGATCGCGCAGCTCCGCGACCGCAGCCAGCGCTTCTTGCGCTTCACGCTCCATCTGATCCAGCTCGGCGGCTGTCACCTTTCCATCGGCGAGGGACATCGACGTCGTCGCCGCCAGGTCGCTGAATTCCTTCACTGCCCGGCACAGCGAGTGCGTCAGATCCTCGTCCGACAGGTGATCAACCGTCGGCAATGCGATGGCGATCATCCGGTGCCGCCAGTTCTTCGCATGCAGGGGAAGCAGCGCGTCCTCCACCTTCGCCTCCTCGCACAACTCCATGATCAGAGACTCCTCTTCATTGGTGACGTGGTGCGTGCCAATACTCGGCCGCAGCTTGTTGCGCAGCACGTTGACCGACATATTCATGCGCTGCGAAAGCGCCTCAAGGCCACCCGGATATTTGCGGGCGGTCATGTACAAGGCATCGTGCTGATTCATCGGTGAATAACGCAGGGTCACGGTAAACCTCTCTTTCTTTGGCCGTCGCGCATAAATTGCCAGACAGCTATTCTTGACTTCAAACAAACAACAACATCAAAACGGGCGGGAGTCCCAACGTGCTAAATTTCAGTTCCCCAACATCAATAAAGAACAAAGGAACCCCCTATGAGCGGCGACGCTTCATGGCTGATCGAAGCCATCGAACAACGGAAATTGGTCCAGCGGATGCAGCGGAGTCAGGTGACTCTGTTCGAGCCACAGGCATACGTGCGCGTCGCGGGAGGCAGAGATGCCTTGATTGCCTATCAAGTGGAGGGGGAAACCCGACACCACGCCGCACCGCATCAATGGTTCGTCCTAATACTGGACGCAGAGGCCCTGGTACCCGATCCCAAAAGGCGATTCTCAGCCGCCCGGGAAATCCCTCCCAACTACCAAGCTCAAATTCAGAAGCTCTACTTGCGGGCGAAATCGAAATAGCCGCTGGTCCGCACTGGCAGTCGTGGACGATCTCGTCGGCGAGGCAGCCCTGGCACTGCCATATGGTCAGCGAATGGACCGGGCAACCACGGGCATGGCCATACCAGCAGATGCCGGCGTCACGCACCGTTTCGCACTCATCACAGAAGCACAGGTATTCCCAATGCTTCGAAATCAGTGCCGGCCAGCGCGATGGGAACAGCTGGTTCCGCAAGCTCTGCAGATCGCGGGTAATCTCGCCGCGCTTCTCTGGGCTCGGCATCCTGCCCTCATGGGTCCAAAAGTTATCAACCGTCGGCTTCATGGGATTTATGCAGCGGAAGGAGCTGACCAGGCGTTCATGCGGCCTCCTGCTCGGTAGACGTGGATTGCGTCTCGGCATCGCCGTAAATGCCTTGCATGGCGAACTGCCCTGCCAATGCATTCTCTTGCGGCACATTGCGCGACGCGCGGATATAGGCCCAGTCAACGTCCGGACGCAGCGACTCGCATGGCACCGCGCCACTCGACTCTCGTTCAAGTGCGATACATAGATCCGCGCCGATCTGCTGGTTAATGCTGATTGCTTTGCGCAAATAGCCCTCTGTGGTTCCACAGGCTGTTACATAGCGTGTCCGCTGCTCTTTTCGGAGGGAATTTAAGTAGATGCGAAGGGTTTCCATTCGGCTACATTACCAAATGGTAATTCGCCGGTCAATACCTTTTAGTGATTCAGATATCGAAAGTTAAGCGGCACACTCGGCCCTATATGGACATTCAAGACATTCGTCGCGCCCGGCTTGCCCAACTTATCCAGGAACGGTACGGATCACAGGCCCAATTCATTGAGCAAACCAATGAGAATCAAGGGGAAGTTTCCGCCCTGCTCAGAGACAAGTCATTTGGCGAGAAAAAAGCTCGGAAGCTTGAGAAGAAATGTGGACTTCCCGCGTACTGGCTAGACGGCGACATGGCACCAATCTCGGCATCGACGCAGGCAAGGGAGGTGGCACGCGCATTCGACCTGTTAACTCCCAAACAGCAGGGAGCCGTAATAACCATGATCGAGAGCTATGGCCTCACCGTCACACGGCATGAGGCCGGCACTGCAGCGGAGCAAGAAAGTAGCAAATTAGAGACCCGGGCGATCACCTTATCTACAACGCAGATTACAGGCCAAAAACAAAGCTTTGGCTCTTCGTAGTCGCGATATGCCAATGAATATGATAATAAATTATTTTCCCGCAAGAAATGCCATGCATATGGGAGGCAGCTCTAAGCCGTATACGATTTAATGGAAATTTTTAAGCCTTGAAGACCACCATGTCCATGGGAAACTGTCGAGAATGCGGTAAAGAGACAAGCTCCGAGGCAACGAATTGCCCGCACTGCGGCGCACGGAAGCCAGTGAAAAATGGAATTAGTCCCACAACCGCTGCTGGCATTTCCATCGTTGCCCTCTTTATAATTTTTAATATCCTGCCGACACCGAGCGGCAATGTGCAATCGCCAACGCCCACTTTTACTGCAGCGCACACCACTAGTCCTCAGACGGCAACAGCCGTTACCGACGGCAAGACTGCATCTGCGCCCCATGACGCGAAAAGCCCTACCGCGACGCCTCCAGAGCCGTTCAAGCGTCTAAGCCAGTGGGACTACCAAACATATCAAGACGAGATGTCAGGGAAGCTGGCACAAACAGCCGCCGTCACCGCGAACGAGCGTCTCTCATTCCGTTTTCCCTACAACGGTGGATCATTCGCCACACTTTTACTTAGAAAGCACCCGCGCACCGGCACCGATGTCATATTGATGGTCGATAAAGGGCACTTCCTGTGTAACAGCTATGATGGCTGTTCGGTCAGCATCAAGTTTGACGACGGCAAACCGGTACGCTACTCTGCCAACCCCCCCGCCGATCATAGTAGAGATGCATTGTTTCTCAAGCCAAAAGCAACGTTGATTAGCGCAATCAAGCGTGCAGGTACAGTACGCATTGAAGCCCAGTTCTACCAAGACGGCAACCGCGTCATGACCTTCCAAACAGAACACCTTGACTGGCCAAAGTAATTATTTATTAAGCTAGGCTCTGCTACTTTTCAATAGCTCCCGACTGCCCCAGGTCGCAGTACGCAATACCCATCTAGCCCGCTTTCCACCATCACGCCGGCGACTTAATAGTCGCTACCCCGGCGGAAGAACCGCCTAGCTCGTCAGAAAAAAGCCGAAAAATCGCCCTTTCCGTCGCCGGACGCAAAGCAGCGCAAACATTTTGCGCATTAAATTACCAAACGGTATTGACTTGAAAATTACCGTTTGGTAATCTTTGCTTCGTCGTAACCTTTATTGACGGAGCGCAAGATGGAAACTGGCAAGCAGCAGAAGTACCTTGTCCCGGCCGGGACCGTCATCATTACCGGCCCGCAGGGCTGCGGAAATTCCCGCAATGCCCAGATACTGGCTTCCCACTACGGCAAGCGCCGCGTCATCGACAACTGGACGATCGGCACGCCGGTCCCGTCCGACGCGATCGCGCTCACCACGGAAACCCGCCTGATCAACGCGATCAGCTTCAAAAATGCCCTTCGCGCGGCTGGACTCGGCGCGGCGAGAGGTTTCGCATGAGCGCGGATTCCATCACCCTGCCCAGCATTATTCGAAGCGCCCATATTCGAGTGTCCGTCTACCAGGGAAGCCAGCGCAGTCTCAGCGCTTCTCTGTTCACCAAGCAAAACGGCAAGATGATCGCGTACCTCGGTGTGGCGCCGGCCGACGAGTGCCGCGTCCTCTTCGATGATGGAGGCGACGCAACTCTCTGGATCGGTCACGCCGCCCTCGATATTCCTGTGGTGGACGCACAACGCGCTGCAGAGACCCTTGAGATTCGCCTTGTCGACGAGCGCGTTGCACCGGAGGCCAAATGAAAGCCTTCCGCGTCACGGTACGCACCTCTACCAGCTCCACTACCTTCTACGCGCTCGGCAAGACCAGCGCCAGCGTCCACGCCGCCGCTGAAAAGCGCTTCGACCAGCCCTGCGGCATCACCGTCATCCACGTCAGCAAGGAGCGAGCATGCCATTGATCCAAGTCGATACCATGTTTGCCGCCGGACCCGTACGCGTTCGCGCCAAGGCCGCGGATCCGCATGAGGGCCTGCGCGGCCACGCTTATATCCAGGCACGCGCGCTGAATCAGCCGGTCTCGCGCATTCCGGGCCCGGATATGGAAGCGGAGGTCATGAACATCCTGGCACACGCCAAGAAGTGCACACGTCTGCACGTCATTGTCGCCAGCCCTCGCGTCAAACGGGAGGCCAAATGATCGCCACTGAACTCCCGCTCGATCTGCCGGACGGCGGCGCGACCCTGGGCAAGGTAGCGCCAATCCTCGCGCGCGTCACAGATCTCGAAGCGCGCAGCCGCGTGCTGGCGCTCGATCGGACTCTCACCGACATGGCGCACCACGGCTATGAAATCGGCACGCCGGCGAAGGCCCGTCAGGCGACCCTGTACACCTATGCCGAGTGGCATATCTCCATCAAGCACGCCGGCGTCCGGTGTGTTCTCTCTTTTTTCGTCAACGAGTTTATTGAGGTCCCACATGGACAACATAGCCGCAAGCAGCGCTCTACTGCAGCCTGCCGTCGATAGCCCGGTCATGAACCTGGACGACTGCATCCTCACCTATACCGGCCAGTACGTGAACCTGCGTAACCCGGCGCCGGCGACGATCAACATCATCGACATTGCGCACGCACTGTCGCAGATCAACCGCTTCGGCGGTCATACCCGACGCTTCTATAGCGTCGCACAGCACAGCATCCTCGCCTCGCAGCTTGCGCCGCTCAAATACCGTCTGCACGTCTTGCTGCACGATGCCGCCGAGGCGTACTTCGGCGATATGGTCCAGCCGCTGAAGATCATGACCGCCAACCGCGAATACCGCGAACTGGAGAGCCGGATGCAGGCGCGCATCTACGATCGCTTCGGCCTCGATCCTTTGCTGTCCGACGAATGCCGCATGTGCATCCATGAGGCCGACCACATCATGCTGGCGACCGAGCGCCGCGACCTGATGGCACCGGAAAACACCCCCTGGCCGATCCTCGACGGCATTCGTCCGCGCCCCGGCATCATCAGCCCGCTCAACGCGCAGACCGCCGAATCGACCTTCCTGAGCCGCTTCAAAGAGCTGGCGGGCTCGCTATGAACGCGATCACTGCCATTGTCCGCGGCGAGCACGTCCAGTTCGTCAGCGACGACTCCGACCTGTTGACAGGCCATGTCCTCGACGTACAGAGCCATATTGGCAATGGGCAGAAATTTGCCGTCATCGAGATCGATCACGCCCTGCCCGGCATCGTCTATTCCGTCCCGCTGGACCGGGTCTCCAGGATGCCCGCGCCATGAAGTGGTTTCCTTCCTATCGCGCGCTTCCGATTTCCACCGTCGGCGAAATCCACGCAGATTTTGTTCGCTTCAACAACGACATCCGGCGGCCGCTCAATGACGAACAGGTCGCAGAACTCGGCATAGGGTATCGGATGGCCTTTTCCATGGTGCTGGCAGGCCAATCGACCGCTGAAAACTGGGCGATGATTGTCTGCTCGCTCAACATCGGCTTGATCCTTTCTGAGTGGGGCATGGGCATCGAGCATTGCGATCTGTTCAAGGCTGCACTGGAGGGCGCCTCGCGCGCGAAATATCGCGGAGACAAAACCGGCAAGTATGGATTCGACGGCGCCGCCATTCAGGCCATTCAGGACGCCTTTGACGTTCATGAAGCGCAAATCCAGATCGCCACCAAGCGAGACCTGGTCGCCGCCGTGAAAGAAGTCCACCGTCGCGCAGAAGCCGGCATCGCCTATCGGGAGGCCGCGTGAAACGCCCCGCCATCGATCGCCGCATCCATCGCTGCGTGATGGTCTACCCATCCGGCGAGCGCGAAGTCATGCACCGCCATACGCACCAGCTCAATATCTGGATCCAGGCAAACAAGACTTTCCATCGTGCCGCGGCGCTGTTCGTCGACGGCAAGTGCCGGTATCCCGGCCACCTTCCCGGAGCGACGCTCGAGGACCTCAAGCGTGAGCTCTCCCACACTCACCTCAAGGACCCATCATGAAACGAGCAGACCAAATATTGAAGTTACTTGTCGACAGCGGCGACGCAAAAACCGCCAAGCAGATTGCCGACGCGTGCAATACCGTGCCGCAGAACATCGGATCGGTATTTGCCGAGCTGTGCGCCGCGGGACTGCTCACGAAAGCGAAGAACGCCGCCGGCGACCAGGTGTATGAAGCGACTGATGCCGGCCGCATACGTGTCGCTGAGCCCGGGTTCGGTACCGAAGGCCGCGCAGCGCCGCGCGCAGCTGGTGTGCCAGCCATGCAGCCGTTGAACATGGGCGTCTTCACCAATGGCGAGCTGCATATCGAAGCCAACGGCAAAAAGCTTGTGCTCACCAAAGCGCAAACCAACGAGCTGGTCGAGTTCATCTGCTCGCTGCCCAACAAATTGTTTTCTGATCGCCAGGAGCGCCCGACGCTGGCCTCGCTTCCATCCCGCGTGATCCGCTCCGAGTAATCGGCGTCTCGTTCACTGAACCCATTGAAGGAGAAATCCATGAATGCACCTGAAACACACATCGCGGCGCCGCTGTTCGGCATCATCCCGCGCACGCACATCCGCCTTGGTATCTGGAACCCGCGCAAGCGCATCACAGAGGCCGAGCTGCAGGAGCTGGCAGAATCGATTCGCCTGCATGGACTCATGCAGCCGATCCTGGTTCGCCCGATCGCGGGCGAAGACGATATGTACGAGCTTGTTTTCGGCGAACGCCGCTTCCGCGCGGCCGAAATCGCCGCACTGGATGGCATTCCGTGCCAAGTGCGCGTGATGACCGACAAGGAAGTCCGCATCGCCCAGAACATCGAAAACCTGCAACGGCAGGACGTGCATCCGATCGAGGAAGCCGAGGGCTACGAGCTCTTGATGCGCGAGGACGGCTACACCGCCGACCAGCTGGCCGAGGAGACCGGCAAGAGCCGGTCCTACATCTATGGCCGCCTGAAGCTCTGCGCGCTCGCGCCGTCCGCGCGCGAGGCATTTTACGACGGCAAGCTGTCCGCATCTGCTGCACTGCTCGTCGCACGCATCCCGGTTGAAAGCCTGCAGGAGCACGCCACGCAAGAGATCCTCAACGATGGCGATCCGATGTCCTACCGCGCTGCCGTCGAACATATTCAGGAGCGCTACATGCTCAACCTGGACCGCGCTCGCTTCTCGATCAAGGATGCGAAGCTGGTCAAGGAAGCCGGCTCCTGCGAGGAATGCCCCAAGCGCACTGGCAACCAGCCGATGATCTACGGTGACGTCAGTGCAGACATCTGTACAGACCCGAACTGCTTCGCCTCCAAGAGCCGGGCGCACGACGACAAGGTGCTGGAGAAGGCACAGAAAAAGGGCATTCCCGTCTATGAGGGCGAGGAGGCAAAAGAGTTTCTTGACGATACCGAGCTCGTCTCCACGGACGATCGCCTTTACCAGTTCGAGCGCAAAGTTGATCTGACCGCCTACAACAAGTTCATCGAAGACGTCCTGCCTCCCGAGCAATTGCCGACGCCGGTGGCATACGTTCGCATCGATGGCAAGGTCAAGCCGATGTTCGAGCCGACCGCCATGCAAGTCGCACTCGAGAAAGCTGGCGTTTGCGAGAGCGAAGAAGCTATCGCAGCACGCCAGGACGCCCAGCGCGCGTCAGTCGACCCGGCCAAGGCTGCAGAACAGGAGGAAAAGAAACGCCAGCAGGAGGAGACGCTTCAGCGCAAAGCAGCGGCCGCCGATGCAGAAACGAACGTGCGCGTGACCGCATACCGCAAGATCCGCGAGGCGTTCAAGTCCGGCCTGCCGGTTGCTGCATGGCGCGTGCTGGCGAAAGAAATGCTGATCGACCATAGCGCCCCGAACACCCTACTGCCCGACGTCTATCAGTGGGAGAGGAACTCTGATGAAGACACCATCGCCTTCATCGAGCAGGCCTCTGCCGAGGAGCTGCAGTTGCTTGTCATGGACATGATGTTCGGCAATACGCTGTCCGTGAATCAATGGGAGGTCCACGAAGATGGCGGCTTTGATGACGAGTCCGAGGAATACCAGGCATTCATCGCCCTCGCAGCCAGCGCCGACGTCGATATCGACGCGTTGCGCACTGAAATGTACCCGCCAGAGAAAAACGATGAGCCCACGGAAGCGCCGAAGAAAGCCAAGGCCGGGCGCAAGAAGAAGACCGACACCACCGAAACACCGGATCCGGCAGTCGCATGGCCATTCCCGACAGGTGTGCGGCCATGAAGAAATTCAACTTCCTTGAGCGGCGGATTACCACCAACAAGGTCGCCGCCGAGCTCCGCCGGCAATTCCCGCAGCGCTCCGCGACATGGATCAACGCCAGGGCCCGCCAGTTGTCTGGAACGGACGACATCACTGTTGAGCTGCGCGCTCCGCAGTGTGCTGGAACTTCATTGCGAGGCCATGAATGAGCCCGCGCTACTGGATGGTCCTGCGGGATCCGCCGCTCTCGAATGGAAAGGTCGGACTGTCTCACGCGCCACGTTTCATTCACGAGACGCGCGAGAGCGCCGAACAGGAAGCGGAGCGGCTTGCATGCACACACAACGAAAGTTTCCTCATCCTGGAAGGCGTTGCCTGGGTCCATCCGAAACCTTCGGCCGGCGTGCCCGGTCTCCCGCTAATGGTCCCGCAATACGAGCGATTTGGAGATTGACAATGAAGTCATCGATATCCACCACGAATTTTATTTTCATGGCAGGCAGCATGGACTATCTTTCCGGCGCCGGAGATCGCCGGTTCCTTTTGGTCAATCTGCCCAGCTCGCGGCCGAAGAGCGCGATCGTCTCCAGGCTTTCCCGCGAGCCGGAATTTCCCGGCTTCCTCGCGTCAATCGGCTACAACACCGTCGACCAGGAATCGATCATCGCCGCGATCTGCGAGATCAGCGAGATTACCAGCCGCGCCGAGCTCGACCGGGATCCCGAAGCCATGGCACGTTTCGAAGAGCGTATCGGCATGCCGTACGCGTCCTATCGGCTTCGCCTGACTGCAGGAGGCGCCCGATGAAGATGCGCCAAGCCAAGCGCGCTAAAAACGCTCGCCATGCCTCCCATGTCGCCTGGTGCAAGCTGATGAGCGAGATCATCGCGCGAAACTTTGCACGGGTCATCGATGACGTGATGTGCCGTGTTCTCTATCGGATTTACCAGCCCTACATCGATATTTGCGCGGAAGTCCGCGATGTATTGACCAAGGCGTGGCAGGAAGCCGCGCAAATGAAGGAACAGCCATGAGTCTCGTCACACAAGCATTCATCGTCGAAAAGTACGGCATCCGCCTCAAACTGGAGCAGCTTGCAGAGCTCCTCGGCGTGACTAAGGGCGCGCTGTACAACCAAATTAGCGCCGGCACATGCCCGATCAAGACCTACGTTGATGGCGGCAAGCGCTGGGCTGATTACCGCGACGTGGCAAAGCACCTGGACGAGTGCAGGGAGCTGGCAGCATGACGCGCGACGCTTTTGATCATTGGTATAACGGCCTATCACCGGCGATGAGGCGGGCCATGGGACCAGCATGGGCCGTGTGGAACGGCTGGTTTGCCTGCGCAAATTCCATCCAACTACAGGGAGCTGGCAGCATGAAACGCGACGAAATTTTTGCAGCAGCCGAACAGGCCGGCCTCATCTATCGGCAAGGCAGCAGCGTATTCCCTGCCATCAAGGAAAATGTCGACACGGGCGCCGAACTGGTGAAGTTCGCAGAACTGGTGCGCGCTGACTTGCTGGTGGCGCTACAGGAGGTCAGAGCATTGGCAGAGAAGTGGAACAAGGACGCTATCGACACTGGGTTCGCCATGAGTGACCCGGCCTACGAACTGTTTGAGGTTCTGGACGCCGAGCACCACCGTCCTGCCACCGCCGCAGTTAATCAAGGACCGAAAGCCTATTGCAGAGCGTGTCAGGAAGCGGGCATGTCGCATTGCGGGAATTTTGATGAATGCGACGGCGCTACCTGCATCACATGCGATCGTCCGCTCAACAGTCCTGCTGCTATGGGCGCAGGCGATCAAGCTATCCATCAAGCACGCGGTTGTGTTGCGCAGGCGGCGCAGAAACTTGAAACAGCGCACCACTGGACGCAGTGCCGCGCCTCCCATGAATCGATTTTGCCGGTGATTGCTGAGGCGCATGATTTCCTTGTCTGCGCATCCAAGCTGATGCCGCGATACGGTAAGCCCGCCAATGTTGTGGCGCTGCGACCGACCGCCAAGGGCGCGACAGGTCACAACGAATAACTGACTTTTAACAGGGACACTTATGAAAATGAATATCAACGTAGGAGAGAAGGCGCTGGTAACAGTCGATAACTGGTTTTATGCGCCTGATGGCCGTCAATATCGCGCGGTGTTCGGCACGGTGCGCGCTATTCGAACGTCCGAGGAATCGCTTGGCGTGAAAACGAATGCGAAAAGCACGAACTGGTATCTGGAAATCGGAAACATCACCATCGCAGGTTGCCAAGTGCATTATGCACTGCGTACCGATGAGTGCCACACCGGCTACACAAAGGACTGGATGGCATCGACGGAACATGGCTTGAAGGAATACAACAGGCCGTCCGCAATTTATGACGCCGATACACCTACCACCAGCGATGCCGCATGAAGTACATACCGACACCCGGCCCGCTCCCCGGCGAGCAGTGGATTCCGAGCAACGGAACCGTTGGTTATTCGTTCCTTGAAAACGAGTGCGGCAACTGCGCCAGAGACAAGTCCATGCGTGAAGGC
This sequence comes from Herbaspirillum sp. ST 5-3, assembly GCF_004804275.1. Classification (GTDB taxonomy): domain Bacteria; phylum Pseudomonadota; class Gammaproteobacteria; order Burkholderiales; family Burkholderiaceae_D; genus Noviherbaspirillum. Next base: position 78,783 of record NZ_STGI01000017.1, on the reverse strand, counting down.
GCCCCACTGGACGAGTGCGACGACAACGAATGCTGCCCGATCATTGCAGCGTCGTTTCGCGGCGAGGCAGTCGAGTGGCGCGAGATGCCTGATGGCGAGGTCAAGTGCCTCAAATTCGTGCCTGCTGGTCAACCGATACCGCCAGAGAAGGATGAGCGCACCATCGATATGTTTGCGGGACAGCAGGGCGCTTAACAGACAACCGCGCCGGCCGGCCGCCGGCAATATATCAACGGGAGTCACATGGACAACCAGCACAAACTTATTAAGGGATACCGGGACCTCTCCGCCGAGGAGATCGCTCTGATGAACGAGATCAAGGCCAAAGGCGAAGAACTGCGCGCCCTGGTCGGGAAAATCGGTCAGCTCATAGAAAAGCCGCTGCCGGAAATTACAGAAGGCACTGGCGAACTGGTAGCAGGCCTGGCCGTATCAGTCGAATACGAAGCCGACGACCCGATGTACTGGCTTCGCTACGCTGAAAGTTCATTCCGCTGCGGCGTCATGTATGCGGTGCGCGCGGTGGCACAACCGACCAGTTACTAATCGCACGGCCTGCTGCCGCAAAGGCAGCAGGTCACTCCACCGGCTCCTGATTTTTTTCATTGGCTTCAGCTGGCCGATGCAGATCCTCCGGCTTCAAATTGGTGTACCTGCGAAGGTGCCGCCAGTCCTTATGCCCAGTCACCAGGGCGACCTGCTGAATCTCATAGCCCGCCTCGAATAACTGCGACGTGCCCTCATGCCGAAGGTCGTGGAAGTGCAGATCCGGAATGCCAAGCGCGTCGCACGCCTCCTTGAAATACTTCGACAGCGTCTGCTCGTGCACCGGGAAGATCCGCTCATTCTCGCGCGACTGGCGCTGCACGATATCCCAAGCGTCGCCGAGTAACGGAATCCACTGATCGTTGCCCTTTTTCTGGCGCGGGTCCTTCCGATCGCGGATCTGTATCAGCCGCTTTTCCTCATCAAGGTCAGACCATAGCAGCCTGACGATCTCGCCGCGCCGCGCGGCCGTGGCGATCGCAAAGCTGACGGCATCGGCATAGACCGCGCCGCGGCCCTGCTGCAGCTGCTTGACCAGTCGCGTGACCTCGTCCTCGGTCGGCCGACGCTCGCGCTTGCCACCACCGCCGATCACGCCCAGGTGATTCAACAGCGGCCGTGCCTGGCCAACGACATCCGGAAGCGCCAGCCTCATCACGGCGCCGGCATACCGCATCACCGTCCCAAGCTTGCTGATCTCCATGTTGATGGTGTACGGACCAGCGCCCTCCTCACGACGCATCTGCGCGTAGTCGACAAGATCCTGCGGCGTCAGTGCACCGGCACGCTTGTCACCCAGGCCTTCGTTCAGCCGCTTGAGCATGTAGTGTTCATTGGCCGTGTCGGCGATCGGCCGGGTCTGATCGCGCAGTTCGCGATACGCCTGTATCACTTCACTAAGGCGAAGCACTCCGGGAGCTGCTACAATCTCGCCTCGGTCGATCTCGGCTTCGCGCTGCCGGGCCCAAGCCTCCGCCTTCGCTTTCACAGGGAAGGTTTTGCAGAGCGTCTTGTGCCCCTTACGTCGTATCAGCGCGCGCCAGGAATCACCGACCTTGGTAATGCTTGCCATGTATCACTCTCCGTATCACTTTGTATCACTGACGTTGTGAAACGGAATTATATAGAATGAGTGCTACAGAGTGAGAACAGGCAATAAAAAGCGTTAAAATAAGCGTCCCTCGCCGTAGTTCAATGGATAGAACGAGTGCCTCCTAAGCGCTAGATACAGGTTCGATTCCTGTCGGCGGGACCAGTTTCAGCCTTGGCAATTCCGGCCAAATCTCAATCCCCCGTCTTTCGCTGACCTGACACAATCGTCATTGCCCCCCCCGTGCGCAATGATGAAGCTCAATATCTGCGCGTTAGTGGATAGTAGTATGGCTTGAGATCATTCTCACCAAAGTTACTCATGTCGACAACAGATGACCGGAACGTTCCTCTTCCCGAGGCTGCTGATTCCACTGCTCCGGAGCAGGATTCCATCAAGGATGAAACCGATATGCCCGAAATTTCATCGGAGGTTGCAAGGAGGGTTCATCTGCTGGGCAAGTTGATCATTCCACCTTCTCGCCCCTGACGCCACGGCTCAGAAACGTCAAATTTACCCACATAAACTGTGGTCAATTCTGTGGATAAGATCCGGCATCGATGCCTATGTTCATGATCCGTAAGGGAATTCTTTCACTGATGAAAATCAAGGCAGCGCGTTTGCGAACGCCTTGCCTTGTTATGTCGCCACGGAGGATGTGATGAACAGATATCCGAAAAGCTTTGCGAGCGTGTCTTTGCTTGCCTGCTTGATGCTGGCCGCGCCCGTGAATGCAGCGCAACGCCACTCGAGCAAAGCCGACGCGCAACAAACAACCGAAGACCTGACTGCGCAGTCCCGCTACAAGACGGCCAAGAAGGAGGCCAATGCGGCGTACAAGGAAGCGCTGGCCGATTGCAAGAAGATGCGCGGTGCCGAGCGCACGACATGCATGAAGGAAGCCAAGGCCAATCTTCAAAATGACTTGGCCGAAGCGAAAAAGACAATGAGCAGCGGCGAGTAACCCCGGCAATAATTCCCGGTCGACGCAGCGGCGGTGGACAAGGTACCGCGACCCGCATATATTGCGATTTCCGTTTACATTGCTCGCAGGAAACCTGACGAGTATTTTCCCAAGGAGATCGCATGAAACTGGTCCGCTATGGCCGCCCCGGCAAGGAAAAGCCCGGCTTGATTGACCGCGATGGCAAGCTGCGCGACTTGTCCACCATCGTCCCCGACATCGGGCCTGATCAATTGTCGGCCAAGGCCTTGGCGAAGCTCGCCAAACTCGACACTGCCAAACTTCCGCTGGTTCGCGGCACGCCGCGCTGGGGCGTGCCAGTTGCAGGGGTGGGGAAATTCATCGGGATTGGCCTGAACTACTCCGACCACGCTGCCGAGGCGGGCATGCCTCTGCCGAAAGAGCCTATCGTGTTCATGAAGGCCACAACCTCGCTTTCCGGCGCAAATGATCCTGTCATGCTCCCTAAGGGCTCGAAAAAATCCGACTGGGAAGTCGAACTCGGCGTCGTGATCGGCACGGTGGCACGCTCGGTATCGGAGAAGGATGCATTGAATCATGTGGCGGGCTATTGCGTCGTCAATGATGTGTCCGAGCGCGAATATCAGTTGGAACGCGGACCGCAATGGGACAAGGGTAAAGGTTGCGATACCTTCGGGCCGGTCGGTCCCTGGCTGGTAACGCGCGACGAAGTTCCGAATCCGCAGCGGCTTGATCTCTGGCTGGACCTGAACGGCGAACGCGTACAAACCGGCAACACAAAGACGATGGTTTTTTCCGTCGCGAAGATCGTCAGCTACGTCAGCCGTTTCATGACGCTGATGCCCGGCGACATTATCGCTACCGGCACTCCGCCGGGAGTGGGCATGGGGATGAAGCCGCAACGCTTCCTGAAGCGCGGCGACTCGCTGTCGCTCGGCATCACCGGCCTGGGCGAGCAACATCAAGCGGTCATCGCCTATCAGGCAAGTTGACACACATCGGCTGCGGTCAAATTTGACTGAAACGCACGGCATCATCGAGACCGGGAAGAATTAGAGACGCCGCTCTAATTCTTCCGAATCATTTCCCTCCCCGCTTCTTATCCTCCAGATCGCCTGCCGAAAACGGCCTTGCCGCTCGGTTTTTCATAGACAAAGTGCGCTTCGTTTGCCTGGCGATGTTCACTGCCGTGAGCGATTTCGGCCTAACACGACCATTGCGATTTTCGCAATTAATTAGAGGAATGGCTCTAGCCCGTCCAATTGATGCTGCACCGCGAACTGTGGATTAATGCAAGCACAACAAAAATCAACAAACCCATCCAATTCAAGCAAGGGAGACTTCACCATGCGCCTCATGCGAGTCGTGTTGGCTGCAACGCTATGTGCGTTCAGTCTATTGTCCTCAGCTGCACATGCTGCCAGCGAATATGCCAAGACCAAATATCCGATCATCCTGGTACACGGTGTCGCGGGCACTTCCAAGTATTTTGGCGTGATCGATTACTGGTGGCAGATCAAGAGCGACCTGACCTATTACGGCGCGAATGTCTACGTAGCGAATCTCAATTCTTTTGCGGGCGAAAACCTGCGTGGAGAAAAGCTGCTGGAAACCATGCGCGCTGTGATGATTCAAACCGGCGCAGCAAAAGTCAATCTGATCGCGCACAGCCAGGGCGGCCTGACTTCGCGCTACGCCGCGGCAGCGATGCCGGAAGCCATCGCCTCCATCACCACCATCGGCACGCCACATCGCGGCACGCATCTCGCCGATTGGATCGCAAGCACGCCCACGATTTTTCAGGATTTCCTTGCCGGCAGTGCTTCGCTCGCGGGTGGTTTGCTCGATTTCCTTGTTGGCGACCCGCTACAGCAGGATCCGTTTGGCGCCTTGCGTCTGATGACGCAGGAAGGGATGGTGAATTTCAACAGCCAGTTTCCGTCAGCCGGCCTGGGACCGAACTGCAGCACCAGTGGTGCTTCGGTGGACGTGAAAAACGGGAATGTCCAAAGGCTCTACTCCTGGACCGGCAGTTCGGGCGGCACCAATATCTTTGACGCCCTCGATCCGCTACTTGTACTCGGCGACTGGACCATCCGCCTGCGCGGCGGCGGCAGTAACGACGGCATGGTGCCGGTATGCAGCGCGCGTTTCGGCCAGGTGATCGGCACCTACGGCTGGAATCATGTGGATGAGATCAACCACCTGTTTGGATTGCGCGGCCTGTTCACTGCGGATCCGGTCGTTGTCATTCGCACGCACGCCAATCGCCTCAAGCAGGCTGGCGTTTGATTGATCGAGACTGACATCCGACATGAAGCGGAATCCGGCTGAGAAGACTCGATCGGTCACGGCAAAACGGCTGACGGCGGCGATCGCAAGTGCGCTCGTCGTCGCGCTGCTTGCGATCTATTCCGGCAAACCGGATGAAAAATCCGGGCCGGCAGCGAATCGCATTGTCGCAACAGAGCTCTCTGCCCGATTCGGCCCCGGCGTCTGGACGGAACCAGGACCCGGGAAGAGTGCCATCCCGCCCGAGGCTGTCGATACGGATACCGAGGCGCCGGACGGACTTGCCATCACGGGAGATCAGCATCTTGTGATCAACAAGGCACTCAGAGATATCGCGGATTATTTTTTACTTGGCGGCCATCTGGGCGAACGCGATCTGCATATTGCGAAGTTGCTCGCCCACTTGAAATCCCGTTTGCCTTCGCCTGCATTTGAAGAGGCGGAACGGATTGTCCGGAACTACGTGACCTACCTCGAAGCGCATGACAAGCTTCTTGCGCACGATCCGGTTCCGCGCCTTTCACCGGACAGCCCCGCCCTGTCGCCGGATGTTGATCGGATCAATTCGTGGCTGGCGCAGCGAGCGCGATTGCGACAGGAACTGCTCGGTATCGAAATCGCGGCAGTATGGTTCGGCGATGAAGATGCGAACGATCGCCAGGCACTGGCAGCACTGCGGGCACGCGCCAACGGGAGAGCGCCCGTTACTGCAATCGTGGACCAGGCGCATGGCGCTGACAATCTGCAGGCCCTGCGCGACCAAGGGGCTTCGATGGAAACGCAACGCGCCTTCGTGGCGAGCCGCTTCGGAGAAGAAGCGGCAGTACGCTTTGACGCAATCGAGGGCAAGGAGCAGACGTGGAAAAGCCGCTATGCCGAATATCGACGCGCTGCGGAAAGCATCCTTCGCCAGCCTGGCCTTGATTCGGCGGAGCGCATGCGCCAGATTGAAGCGCTACGAGAAAACTCTTTTACAGCGGAAAACGAGCGTGTGCGCGCCCGCAACCTGGATACCTTGCCGGCGCAGCAACTCTAGGCTCCTATTCTGCATCCGGTTGATTCGCCGGCGCGGCCTTGGCGAAGGCATCGAGCGCGAGGCAGGCTTCATTGATACGCATAATGGTCGGCATGCCCGAGAAATCGCAGTCGACGCGGCGAGCGTTCGCAATCTGAGGGATGAGGCAACAATCGGCCAGCGACGGCGCATCGCCATAGCAAAATCGTCCCACGCGCTTGTCTCTCGCCAAGCTGGCTTCGATCGCTGTCAGCCCTTGTTCGCACCAGTGGCGATACCACGCGTTCTTGTCGTCTTCACTGATTTTCAGATCTCGCATCAGATAGCGCAATACACGCAGGTTGTTCAGCGGGTGAATGTCGCAGGCAATGGATAACGCGATGCCACGTACGTAGGCACGGTCGACCGGATTCTGCGGCAGCAGGGGCGGCGCGGGATGCATCTCGTCGAGGTATTCGATGATGGCCAGCGACTGTGTCAGCACCGCCGGACCTTCTTGCGCATCATCGATCAGCGCTGGCACGAGCGCATCCGGATTGAGCCTGCGGTAGGCGGGGGCGAACTGCGCGCCGCCGTTCTTGATCAAATCAATCGGCACCGTTTCGAACGCCAGTCCTTTCAAATGCAGTGCAATGCGCACCCGGTAGGATGCCGAACTGCGGAAATAACTGTAGAGCTTCATGGCACGATTCCCCCCCCCCAATCCCTACTAGACGATCTTCACCCGCAAGTCACCGACGTTGGCAATCGAAGCTTCCAGCAAGTCACCTTGCTTCACGGCGGCAACGCCTTCCGGCGTGCCGGTAAAAATCAGATCGCCGGGCTGCAAAGTGTAGTACTTCGACAAATGTTCGATGGTTTCCGCGACATTCCAGATCAGCTTTTCAATGTTGCTTTTCTGGCGCGATGCGCCGTTGACGTCAAGCCGAATTTCGCCCTGCGTAATCGCACCAGTCTCAGCGATCGGATGAATCGCAGAAATCGGCGCAGAGAAGTCGAACCCCTTGCCAGTGCACCATGGGCGGCCCAGTTTTTTCGCCTCGCCCTGAAGGTCGCGCCGCGTCATGTCGAGGCCGACGGCATAGCCCCAGATATGCTGCACGGCATCGGCCGCCGCAATATTCTTTCCACCCTTGCCGATAGCCACCACCAGTTCGATCTCATGATGCAGGTCATTTGTCATGCTGGGGTAAGGCATTTCTCCGATCGTTCCGTGCGCAACCGGCAAAACCGCGTCCGCCGGCTTCATGAAAAAGAAAGGCGCCTCGCGACCGGTAGCCCCCATCTCTTTCGCATGCTCAACGTAGTTGCGGCCGACACAGTAGATGCGATGAACCGGGAACATGACGTCACTACCAGAGACAGGAACGACGGCAGTTTGAGGCGGGAAGGCAAATTTCATATTGGGCTCCTTGGTTATCTGGATGCGCCCCACAGGGACCGATGTCGGCGAGATCATGGCAGCCGGCACAGCACGATGCGAGTTCATCGTCTTGCGGGCGCGTGCGATGTGGAGTGCGCAGTCGATTATGCCATTGCCCGCGCGAACGCGCGCACCACACCTTGGCGCTCCGCACAAAACAAAACCGCCTTGTCTGCAAGGCGGACAAGGCGGTTGTTGTTCAATCGCGTTAGCATGCCGATCGCGGATCAACCCTCGCCGAGATAGGCTTCCTTCACCTTCGGGTCGTCAAGCATGCTCTTCGCTTCGCCGCTCATCGTGATCAGGCCGGAATCCATCACGTAGCCACGATGCGCAGCCTGCAGTGCCAGTTTCGCATTCTGCTCGACCAGCAGGATGGTCACGCCTTGCGCCGAGACCGTGCGCACCACTTCGAAGATCTTCTCCACCATGATCGGCGACAAGCCCATCGACGGTTCGTCAAGCAGCAGGAGTTTCGGATGGCTCATCAGCGCGCGGGCCATGGCGAGCATCTGCTGCTCGCCGCCCGACAAGGTGCCCGCCAGCTGCGAGGACCGCTCTTTCAGGCGCGGGAACACCCCGAACCATTTGTCGACATCAGCCTGGATGCCATCCTTGTCGTTGCGGATGTAGGCGCCCATCAACAGGTTTTCCAGAATCGTCATGCGGGTGAAGACTCCGCGGCCCTCCGGCACCATGGCCAGATGTCTTTTCACCAGTTCAAACGAGTTCGTGCCGTTGATGGATTGGCCGCTGTAATGGATCTGCCCTTCCACCTTGCATCCGGGCAGCGTGCCGGTGATCGCCTTCAAGGTGGTGGTCTTGCCTGCGCCATTGGCGCCGATCAGCGTGACCAGCTCGCCTTTGTTGACTTCGAGATCGATGCCCTTGACGGCTTGAATTCCGCCGTAGGCGATCTTCAGGCCGCTGACCTTCAGAATATTTTCATTCATTAATGAGACCCTCCCAAATATGCCTCGATCACCGCCGGGTTCTTTTGCACCTCGGCCGGCACGCCTTCCGCGATCGGTTTGCCGTAATCCAGAACCGTCAGGCGGTCGCAGAGTCCCATCACCAGTTTCACGTCGTGTTCAATCAAGAGAATCGTCTTGCCTTCCGCTTTGATCTTCACCAGCAGTTCGCGCAGCGCGAGTTTTTCAGTCGCATTCATGCCTGCCGCAGGCTCGTCCAGAGCCAGCAGTTGCGGATCGGTGGCCAGCGCGCGTGCAATTTCCAGGCGGCGCTGATCGCCGTAGGACAGGTGGCGCGATGTGCGGTTGGCAAAGTGCGCGATACCGACGAAATCGAGCAATTCCAGCGCACGACGGCGGATTGCTGCTTCTTCCTCGCGCGCCGCCTTGTGGTGCAGTACCGCACCCAGAACGCCCTGATGCGTGCGCACGTGGCGTCCAACCATCACGTTCTCCAGCGCAGACATTTCGCCAAACAGGCGGATGTTCTGGAAGGTGCGCGCGATGCCGGCCTTGGCCACTTCGTGCGGAGCCGACGGCGAATACGGTTTTCCTCCCAGTTCAAAAGAACCGGTGTCCGGTTGATACAAGCCGGTAATGACGTTGAAGAAGGTCGTCTTGCCGGCACCGTTCGGTCCGATCAGACCGTAGATCTGGCCACGCATGATCTTGACGCTCACATCCGAGAGCGCTTGCAGGCCGCCGAAGCGCTTGTTGACACCTGCGATATTCAGAATGATTTGTTCACTCATGGAATTTCCTTATGCCGCCAGCGCAGCAGGTTCTTTGTCATCGAGACGCTTGGGCGAGTTCGCATCCATCCTGTCTTCATGGCGCGGCGACGGCCAGATGCCTGCCGGGCGGTACAACATGATGACGACCATTGCCAGGCCGTACAGCAACTGGCGCAGCACTTCCGCTTCGATCAGCACAGTGCCGAACAGCTGGCGCTGAACCGGCTCAACCACGTGGCGCAGCACTTCCGGCAACGCCGCCAGGATCACGCCGCCGAGCACGACGCCAGGAATGTGGCCGATACCGCCGAGCACCACCATCGCGAGGACGGCGATCGACTCCATCAGGGAGAAGGATTCCGGCGATACGAAGCCCTGGAAGGCCGCAAACATCGCACCCGATACGCCGCCAAAGGATGCCCCCATGGCGAATGCCAGCAGTTTGATGTTGCGGGTATTGATGCCCATCGCTTTCGCAGCGATCTCGTCTTCGCGAATCGCCACCCACGCGCGGCCGAGACGGGAATGCTGCAGGCGAATCGAAATGAAGATGATCGCGATGCACAATGCCAGGAACAGGAAGTAGTAGGCATTCACCGAGGGCATCGAGAATGAACCGATGTGCAGCGTGGCATTCGAACCGGCCTCACCCGCGAGCGACACGCCGAATATCCGGATCGGATCGATCAGGTTGATGCCCTGCGGTCCGTTGGTAATATTGATCGGCGCATTCAGGTTGTTCATGAAAATGCGGATGATTTCACCGAAACCGAGCGTCACGATCGCCAGATAGTCACCGCGCAGCTTGAGTGTCGGGGCGCCGAGCAAAGCACCAAAGAAACCTGCTAGCGCCGCACCGAGCGGAACGATCAGCCACACCGACAAGTGAATGCCGTTCGTGGCCGCCTCCTCGCCGACCATCCACCGCAACGACTCGCCAACCGTCGGATACTGGTTCACGATCGATTCCAGCACGGTAGCAAATTGCGGCGAGGCCAGCAGGCCGGTCATGTACGCGCCCAGCGCATAGAAGGCGATGTAGCCCAGATCGAGCAAGCCGGCAAAGCCGACCACGATATTCAAACCCAGCGCCAGCATGATGTACAGGAGCGCCAGATCCATGATGCGGACCCAGGAATTACCAAAGTTGGCAGCGATAAAAGGGAAAGTCGCCAGCACTATCGCAAGGATGGCAAAACTCGTGTACGCCTTGCGCGGGCTGTGTTTAACGTCGAATAGTGTAGACATGAGATTCCCCTTTATGCACGATCCGCCACACGCTCACCCATGATGCCGGATGGACGCAATGTGAGAACGATGATGAGCACGATGAACGCGAAAATATCCTGGTACTGGCTGCCGAGGAAGTCGCCCGTCAGATCGCCGATATAACCGGCACCAAGGCTTTCGATCAGGCCGAGCAGGATGCCGCCGACCATCGCGCCGTAGATGTTGCCGATGCCACCCAGCACAGCAGCGGAGAATGCCTTCAAGCCGGGCACGAAGCCCATGGCAAACTGTGCGGATGAATAGTTCGCGCCCCACATCACGCCTGCGACCGCTGCCAGCGCTGCACCCATGGCGAATGTCAGGACGACCACCTTGTTTGCATCCACCCCCATCAAGCCGGCGACGCGCGGATTTTCCGCCGTAGCGCGCATGGCGCGGCCCATTTTCGTTCTTTCAACCAGCAGGACAAGGCCGACCATTGCGGCAACTGCGAGCACGAGCAACATGACTTGCGTCTGCGAAATCAGCGCACCCATGATCTCGAACGATTCGGAGGGCATGACTTGGGGGAAAGGAATCGGACTGCGTCCCCAGATCATCATGGCAAAGGTCTGCAACAGGATCGACACGCCGATTGCGGTAATCAGCGGCGCCAGGCGCGGCGCATTGCGCAGCCGGCGGTATGCGACACGTTCGATGATGATATTGACGATGATGCAGACGGGTATCGCCCCGACAATCGCAATGCCGAGCTTGACGATGCCCGGAAGGTTCGGTGCGACCGACTGCACAATTTTGAGGATAGTGACGCCAACCATCGCGCCTACCATCAGCACATCGCCGTGCGCAAAGTTGATCAGGTTAAGTACGCCATACACCATGGTGTACCCCAACGCGACCAGTGCATACATGCTTCCCAGCACCAGACCGTTGATGATTTGTTGGATAAATGTATCCATATTTGCCTACTCTCTAAAAAGATCGTTCAAGTCGTTTTGCAACTTCATCGCTGCACAAGAGGAGGCATGAAATATCGGAAAAGTCCGAGCGCTTCATGGCAGCTTTTTGTGCGATTGCAGCAAAATCATTTCTGATAACAAAAACGGCACCCCCGGGATAATTGCCATGTGGGTGCCGCCTGATGTCGGTGATGGTTATCTGAAAAGACTTGCCTCGACAATGCGAGTAGCGATGGCGTGATCAATGCGCATGATAGTGTCTCCTTTTCCCGTCTTTGGTAAAAACTTTCTTATAGTTTGGTGTTGCCTTGTGAGCCCACGGAACCGGGCGGCATTATACCGGACATGTTCCGTAATGAAACCCTCCTGCGGCGCGCGCCCGTTGTATTTCGGAACTTGCGCCAGCAAGAATTCGTTGCCTGATTGCTCCGGAATTGCATAAACCGTACCCGGGCTTTTAAAAAGACAAGAACGTTTACTTTATATTCAAAATAGAAAAAAACTTCCTGACTATTTTTCGCGCGCAGAGCGCGAACAATGAATACCGGATTTCATTGTCACTGCGACATCGGTGCAGCCCGTCAAGAGTGAAAGTCCCGTTCGACATTGCACTGCGACCCAGCGAGCTTGCAGGCAGCATCATAACGATGAACGCAAAAAACAATCGATGGAAAAAAACAGGGTGGTCTGAATTTAATTCCGGATGCCGTACAAGCGGCATCCGGCTGCATGCTTATTGGCCGCGCGATGCCGACAAACCCTTTGGCATCGGGAAGGTGACATGTTCTTCGACGCCCGGCAGGGGGCGCACGCTCTTGGCGCCGAGCTCTCGCAAACGGTCGATCACCGCCTGCACCAGCACCTCGGGCGCGGACGCGCCGGCAGTGACGCCGATGCGGTTGCGCCCCTCGAGCCAGAGCGGATCGATTTGTGACGCATCGTCAACCATGTACGCCGTCGCGCCTTTTTTCCTCGCCACTTCGCGCAAGCGATTGGAATTGGAACTGTTCGGACTGCCGACCACGATCACCAGATCGACCTGCGGCGCCATGAATTTCACGGCTTCCTGCCGATTGGTTGTGGCATAGCAGATATCGCCTTTCTTGGGTTCCGCAATGCTGGGAAACCGGCGCTTGAGCGCAGCGATGACGTCGGCGGTATCGTCCACCGACAGCGTGGTCTGCGAAACAAAGGCAAGCATCTCCGGATTCGACACTTCCAGGGACTCGACGTCGGCCGCCGTTTCGACCAGATACATGCCCTCTTCCGCCTGCCCCATCGTGCCCTCCACCTCCGGATGTCCGTGGTGTCCGATCATGATGATTTCGCGTCCTTCGCGCCGCATCTTCGCGACCTCGACGTGAACTTTGGTCACTAGCGGACAAGTGGCGTCGAACACGCGCAGGCCGCGCTCAAGCGCCTCGGCCTGGACCGCCTTGGATACGCCGTGCGCAGAGAAGATAACGGTATTGCCGGCCGGGACATCGGCAAGCTCCTCGATGAAGACCGCACCCTTGCGGCGCAGGTCGTCCACCACATAGGCGTTATGCACAATTTCGTGGCGAACGTAGATCGGCGCACCAAATTCATGCAGCGCACGTTCAACGATTTCAATTGCACGATCAACGCCCGCGCAAAAGCCGCGCGGCTGTGCAAGCAGAACTTCCTTTTCCATTCTCTATCCTTGGTGCCGAACGGCGCGTGCGTCTTACAGTATTCCGATGATCTTCACTTCGAACTTCAGGGATTGCCCGGCCAGCGGATGGTTGAAGTCGAAAAGCACACTGGTCGCGTCGAAGGCGCGTACCACTCCGGTAAATCGGTCGCCGCTCGGCGCGGAAAACTCGACCAGATCTCCGATCGTGTATTCGTCATCGTCAGTCGAATTGTCGCCCAGCGCGCTACGCGAAACACGCTGGATCAAGTCAGGATTGCGCGGGCCAAACCCCTGCTCCGGCTGCAGCTCGAATGTCTGATGCGCACCTTCAGGCAAGCCCATCAGGCACTCTTCAAGAAATGGCGCCAATTGGCCCGTCCCGAGCTGCAGCGTCGCCGGTTTTTCATTGAATGTGCTGACGATATCGCCGCCGTCCATTGATGCAAGGCGATAGTGCAAGGTCAGATACGCGGTGGGTGTAACTACAGGGGAGGTCGGATTGGACATGACATCTTCGAGTGAGGTGATAACCCGATATTGTAAGCGAGCTTGCTCCGTGCAACGCGCTTTTCGGCTCCCCAAGCACTGCACTTTCAAGCTTGCACTCGGCTCGGAGAACGCTACTTCAATGAGTTACGGAATTGCAATAAATGCAATTTATTTTCGTATAATTGCATTTTTTGCTACACATCGAACGGAACGACCATGGCAATCAATCACTGGCCGGAAGACCAGCGCCCACGGGAGCGCTTGATCAAGCACGGGCCGCACATGCTCTCCGACGCAGAGTTGCTCGCCGTATTCCTGCGCGTCGGTGTTGCCGGAAAGAGCGCAGTTGATCTGGGACGCGACATGATTGGTCATTTCGGATCCTTGAACAGCATGTTCACAGCTTCGTTGAACGATTTCTCAAAGTTGCACGGACTCGGCCCCGCCAAATATGCCCAACTCCAGGCGGTCATGGAGCTGGCACGTCGCTCTTTGACCGAAGAGCTGCGCATGGGGGAGGTACTCAGTTCACCGCAAGCGGTCAGGCAATATCTGCAACTGATGCTGGCAAAAAAACCGTATGAATCATTCGCCGTTCTATTCCTTGACGTGAAGAATCGTCTGGCGGCTGCGGAAGAACTGTTTCGCGGGACGTTGACGCAAACCAGCGTCTACCCGCGTGAAGTCGTGAAAGCCGCGCTGTCCCATAATGCCGCAAGCATTATCCTGGCCCACAACCATCCCTCGGGCACGCCAGAACCGAGCATGGCAGACAGGACATTGACGGGCGCGCTCAAACAGGCTCTTGCGCTAGTGGATATCCGGGTGCTCGATCATTTCATCGTTGCCGGGAAGCAGGTTTACTCATTCGCCGAGCATGGAGAGATGTGAAGGCGCCGTGAAAGACAATTGTTAAATCACGCAAATATTTAAAGACACAATTGTTTTTCGCAAGTCATTGAAAATTCACATTTTTTTCGCTATACTTTCGTTTTTCCGAATTTGGAATCTTTTTAAGGAGTTAGCCATGGCACGTGTTTGCCAAGTCACCGGGAAGGGGCCGATGGTCGGCAACAACGTTTCCCATGCCAACAACAAGACCAAGCGTCGCTTTTTGCCGAACCTGCAAAACCGCCGCATCTTCGTTGAATCCGAAAATCGCTGGGTTTCTCTTCGCGTGTCCAACGCCGGTCTGCGCGTGATCGACAAGATCGGCATCGATGCAGTGCTCGCTGATATGCGTGCCCGCGGCGAAAAAGTCTAAGCGGCCCAAGCGGCATTTATTAGGAAAATATCATGGCAAAATCTAACCGCGACAAAATCAAGCTGGAATCGACCGCAGGTACCGGTCACTTCTACACCACCACGAAAAACAAGCGCACCATGCCGGAAAAAATGGCGATCATGAAGTTTGATCCGAAGGCACGCAAGCACGTGGAATACAAGGAAACCAAGATCAAGTAAGCAAGCGATCCATTTCACAAACAGTTTTACAAACAAAAAGCCCCGCAGTGCGGGGCTTTTTGTTTGATCCTATGGCGAGCCGGCATAAAAAACGCGGCCAGGAAATCCATGACCGCGCTTTTTCATCTTATGTTGCAACCTAGGCCGATTAATCAGGCATAGCTGCGCAAGCGCTGCGAAAACTCCTGTAGTGCCTTGATGCCCGAAGCCTCCGCCCGCACACACCAGTCCTGCAATTGATGCAGCAATTGCTCACGGCTGGAATTCGAACGCTCCCAGATCGCGCCCAGCTCCACCCGCATTTCATGCATGGTCTGCAGCGCCTTGCTGTGCACGAACAATTCGCTCAGTTGCTGCTTTTGCGGCGCTTCAAGCTTTGCCGGTTCGCGCTGCAACAGCTTCTTCGACGTCTTCAAAAACTTCGCTTCGAACTTGGCCTTGTCCGCCAGATGCGTCACTTCCTCCCGCCAAGCCCGCTTGACCGACTTCGCATACTTTGCCATGACGTCGTAACGATTGGCGATCACGGATTGCAAGGTATCAAAGTCGGCAACCATTTTTGCGCGATTGAATTTCGGCGCCGGTGCGACTTTCTTGACCTTGGCCAGACCGAGCATTTCCAGAATGCGGATATACATCCAGCCGATATCGAACTCGTACCACTTCGACGACAGCTTGGCAGAGGTGCCGAAGGTGTGATGATTATTGTGAAGCTCTTCACCACCGATGATAATGCCGATCGGGAAAATATTGGTCGATGCATCGACACAATCATAGTTGCGATAGCCCCAGTAGTGCCCGATGCCATTGATGATGCCGGCTGCACTAACAGGAATCCACAGCATCTGGACTGCCCACACGCTCAGTCCAACGACGCCAAATAACAGCACATCAATAATCAGCATCAAACCGACGCCCTGCCAGCTGTATTTGGTATAGACATTGCGCTCAATCCAGTCGTCCGGAGTGCCATGGCCATACTTCTCCATGGTTTCACGGTTCTTGGATTCGGCACGATAAAGCTCTGCGCCTTCCAGCAGCACCTTCTTGATGCCGCGGGTAACCGGACTGTGCGGATCTTCCTCGGTTTCGCACTTGGCGTGATGCTTGCGATGGATTGCAGCCCATTCCTTGGTTACCATGCCGGTCGTCATCCACAGCCAGAAACGGAAGAAGTGACTGGGTATGGCGTGCAAATCGAGTGCCCGATGCGCCTGGCAGCGGTGCAGGAAGATCGTGACGCTCGCGATCGTGATATGAGTCACGATGAGCGTATAGGCAAGCACTTCCCAGCCGCTTGCACCTGACAAGCCGTGGGACAGGAAATTCAGTACTGCGTCAAACATGGTATTTTCAATCATTCAAACTCCGGATAGGTTGCATCCCTAGAACTCCGTGAGAGTTCCGCTGTCGGCCAAAATCTGACCGCCGGAATGCATTTTGGGCCGATTGTACGCTTTTTATGGTACCTGAGTGGCGTGTACTGCTTGTGAAGTTCGAATTTCACTCACCGGCAGATGATCGATAAGTCTGACTTCGCGCTGCGGATAAGGCACCCGGATTTGATTCTCTTGCAACACCTTCCAGACCGCCCGGTTCACATCTGACAATACATTCGTGCGCCCGTTCTCTGGATCGGCAATCCAGAATCCGAGTTCCAGTTCCAGTCCGTCAGCCTCGAACTTGATCAAATAAGCCTGCGGTGCCGGATTGGAAGAAACACGCGGAATGCCAGCCGCCACCTGTTCCAGCAAGCGCAACACGAGGTCAATATCAGTTTGATAATCCACCGTCACCCGTGTGAAAAGCCTCAAGGCCCGATCCGTCAGAGAATAGTTCAGCACCGGCCCCGACAGCAGCATTTCATTGGGAATCACGGTTTCCACGCCGTCCAATCCACGCACCACCGTATAGCGCGTGTTGATTTGCGTGATCTGACCGGAGTACTTGTCGATCATCACCATGTCGCCAATCGCGAGGCTGCGCTCCAGGAGGATCACGAAGCCAGACACATAACTGCTGACAATTTTCTGCAAGCCCAACCCGAGACCGACGCCCAATGCGCCACCAAAGACCGAAAGTACCGTGAGGTCGATGCCAACAAGCGACAAGCTGATCAATACGGCAAAAAGAATGAATACGGCGCGGCCCATGCGCGCCATCACGACTCGAAGCGAGGAGTGCACGCTGTCCATGCGCATCAGCCGCTCTTCGAGAGTAGCGCTGGCCCAGAGCGCAATCATCAAGGTGACAAGCACGGAGGCCGCAGCTTGCAGGGCAGTCAACAGAGATACCTTGTTGCGTCCGATCGGCAGCACCGTCTGTTCCAGGTACTGCACCAGGTCGGGCCACCAGCCCGTGATGTATAGTGCGACGCCGCTCCACACCAGGATCGCAAACACCTTTTCGAACATCGACAGGAAAATACCTGCCTTGCCGCCACGCGCAAATACGCGATGCAAGACATAGAAGCCTAACCGGATCAATGCGAAAGAACCGACCAAAGGCATCGCGACCTTGAGCAGATTGACGTGCTGCCACTGCCCCAACAGCGGTTTGGCGATGGCGATCATTGCAAGCGCAATCAGGGGCGACAGTACGCGTGAAAAGCTCTCCACACCAAGACGAACAACCCGCAACTGCGTGTCATGCGCAGTGATTCTTTGCCGCACCAGGCGCGCCACTGCCCAGCCGATGGCAAGACAGAATACCAGTGTGGCGACCTGCCCCAGCAGGCCGGGATCCTGAAGATCATCCCAGAGGTCGAACAGAAGGTTGGAAAGAGCGTTTTGTCTCATTGTTTGTATGGCGTTGCGTCCTGTCTGTGCCGCTCCCAATTTTGCGCGTAACGTGCTGCAAGTGCGGGGTTTTTCCGGACGATCAGCACGTTTTCGGCATTCTTGTGCTGCGCAGTCCATGTGAAATTGAAGCTGCCTGTGATGACCGTCGCATTCGGCCTGTCCGGATCGATCACGATCACCTTGTTATGCGCGTTCTGGTATTTCGTCTCCAGCCACACTGGAATGCCTGCTGCCGCGAGAACTGGCGCGGCGGCGGAGGATGCTGTCCGTTCAAGCTGATCCGCATCGACCAGGACGCGCACATCAATGCCGCGGCGATGCGCCGAGACAAGAGTAGATGCGATTTTTTTACTGGTCAATAGATAGGCTTGCACCAGGACCTGCTTGCGCGCGCCGTCGATGGTGGCTACCACCAGACCTTCGATGTCATCCCAAGGCGTGAATGCCGCTTGCCAGGTACCCTGCGCCTGAAATATCGGCGCGTCGGTGCAGCACGCTGTTGCGGCCGCTGACGCGAGCAGGAGTATGGCGCCGGCAGCGTGAACCAGTCGCCTCATTTCTTCCGCTCGAATACGGCGGCGAAGAAACCATCGGTTTGGTGAAGATGCGGCATCAATTTCAGGTAGTCCTGCATCTCGAGCGGAATTTTCTGCTCGAGCAAAACGTCTTTCATCGGGACGAGAGAAAAATCTTCGTGCGTGGCGAGAAACTGCGTGGCGATGGCCTCGTTTTCCTCGTCGAGCAGGCTGCAGGTCGCATATACCAGCCTTCCGCCCGGCTTCACCAGACGTGCTGCACTTGCCAGGATTGCTGTCTGCTTTGCATTCAGTTCGACTACCGACTCGGGCGTTTGACGCCATTTCATGTCAGGGTTGCGCCGCAGCGTTCCCAAGCCACTGCAGGGCGCATCGACCAGCACGCGGTCGATCTTCGCCATGAGACGCTTTACCTTGGCGTCGTTTTCATGGGCAATCAGGACCGGATGCACGTTCGACAAGCCGCTGCGGGCAAGACGCGGTTTGAGCTTGCTCAGCCGCTTTTCGGACACGTCGAAAGCATACAGGCGACCGGTATTGCGCATTGCGGCACCGAGTGCAAGCGTTTTGCCGCCGGCACCCGCGCAGAAGTCGACGACCATCTCGCCGCGCTTGGCACCGACGATTTGCGCAAGCACCTGACTGCCCTCGTCCTGTACTTCGATGGCTCCCGACTGGAAAAGCGGAAGATTCTGCAATGCCGGTTTTTTCAGGATGCGAATCCCGAGTGGCGCATACGGTGTGGGTTCGCATTGAATCGGCGCGGTCGCCAGTTCAGCGATCACCTCTTCTCGCTTGGCCTTGATCGCATTGACGCGCAAATCCAGCGGCGCCGGCCGGTTAAGCGCTTCGGCCAGTTGCAGGGTCGCGGCTTCACCATCGCGAGCAACCAGTTTCTCGAAAAGCCAAGTGGGCAAATTGGCCTGCAACACGATCGGCAGGGAATGGCGGTCGATCTGCGCGATCCGATGCAACCATTCACTCTCCTCCGGCGACAAGCCTGCCAACGCGTCGGCGCCGACTGCGTCTGCCAAGCCGAGCAAGATCAGGCGGCGCATTGCCGGGCCGTGACCGGATTCTGAAAAACTGGCATAGGCGAGCTTGTTGCGCAACACGGCATAAACGCCCTCCGCCACCGCATTTCGCTCGCGGGATCCGAGTTTGGGGTGTTCGCGGAAGTAGCGCGACAGGATAACGTCAGCGGGGCCGGTAAAGCGCAAAACCTCGCGCAATACCTCTTCGGCATGGCTGACGACTGCGGGATGCAATCTCATTGGATTCTTTCAGGTGTTCGCGATGTGCGAACTCTCTTCTGCGATACGGACCAGACCGTTATCAATGCTCAAGCGGTCTTCGACGAACCAGCGCACGGCGCGTGGATAAATAACATGCTCCTGCGCCAGCACGCGCTCGGCCAGCGCATGCTCGTCGTCATTGGACAGGACCGGGACCGCGGCTTGCGCGACGATAGGGCCATGATCGAGTTCGGCGGTGACGAAATGCACGGTTGCACCGTGCACCTTGACACCGGCCGCCAGTGCCTGGCTGTGCGTGGCCAGCCCGGGAAAGCTTGGCAGCAGGGAGGGATGAATATTGAGCATCCTGCCAGCGTAGTGTTCAACGAACGGCGGCGTCAGGATGCGCATGAAACCGGCCAGTACAACGAGATCGGGCGAAAAACGATCGATCGCAACGCGCAGCGCGGCGTCGAATGCTTCGCGACTCGGAAAATCCTTGCTGACCACGACATCGGTCGGAATGCCGTGCTCGGCGGCAAAGCGCAAACCTTCGGCGTCAGCACGGTTGCTGATGACAGCGGCAATCTTGCAGGGCCATTTTTCCGCCTGTGCGGCGCGGACAATGGCTTGCATGTTGCTGCCGCGCCCGGAAATCAGAATGACGATCTTTTTCATGGCGCGCATTTTACCGCACGCATCCTTCCGGGGACGAAATAAAAAGCCGACGCAGACGCCGGCTCATTGCATAACTGTCAAGTGAGAATTACTGGAATGAATAGAACACACGAAATGCGACGTTCTTTTCCGCCCAAAAGTCTGCTGCATCCCGAAAGACGTCCAGCAGCGTCTCGCGTGCTTCCTTGTCGAACTTTTGCGTATTGGGCAACTGTTCGAGAACGACGAGAAAGCCCGGTTGCGGCCCAGCCTTATAGGGCAGATCGGTCAGACAGTCGCTCAGGGCGTCGAAATTCTTGCCAAAATGCTTGGGGAAATGGAACGCGTTGGCGATGCAGCCGAGCACCTGCTGCTTGGTGGTCGCTTCGGCGCAATAGGCATAGAGAAAATGCTGGCCGAGGCGTGCTGCCTCTTCCTGGAGATCGGTCACCCTGAACGCGCGAATGGACTGCACCAGATTCGGCGGCACGGTTTTAAACAGGCTCATGTCTTCCTCCGCTCGTGCAATAAGCGTTGCGGGTTCGCTGTGCAGTGACTCGATTCGCATTTCGTTACTCTTTGATGCGCTTGAAAGTCGCATAATGGTCATCGGTATAATAATATTCGCCGGACGAGATCGGATCGCCACCGGCGATGATACGCCGCGCGCCACGGTTGCGGGCGCCGGGGGTTCTTACCGTAAATTCGTGATAATACCCGCGCTTTTGTTTGGGTAAAACCCCTTCATAATTGCCGAAAACCACACCGTCCTTGGCATAGGGGAAGGGACCGCCTTTTTTGATGAGTGCCAGCGTCTTTTGGGCTTCCCTGGGCAGCTCCTTAACGGCGATGACTTCCAGCCGGGTCGCACCTTTTGCCAGAACATTCAGTGCAAGCAACAAGGTCGCGAAAAAAAAGACCCAATTTTTCAGGAACTTAGCATTCACCGTCGTGACCTTGCCGATTTAGTTGAAAAATTAACAAGTGCGATGATCGCAATACCGTAGGGTAACTGGTTGTGATGAACGAAGCAACCCTGTCAACCGGAGGCCAGACTCTAGGATGTCTTATTTCGGCTATTAAAAATTATCATTAATGCAATTTAGCTCTGGGTGCGGCCGATATTCTTGTCTCTGAGAATGGCATGTTCGTCACACGGTCCGCCACCTGACTCCGTCATTCTCAGAATGATTACAAATTGTTGCAATACTTACTTGCAAATGAACAATTGCAGGTAGGCGCACGAATCGTCTTTGACGTTTAATGTAGAGGAGGACATCAAGGAGAAAGTTATGACTCACCCTGCTATTTTTTCACGCCTTCGACTCGTTGCTGCCGTCGCATTGGTCGCGTCAGCACCGTTCGCCATGGCACACGGCGACCCGAATGTCAGTTGGTCGGTGACGCTCGGCTCACCGGGTGTATATGCCCCGCCACCGCCGGTTGTGTATGTACAACCGCAACCGGTTTATGTGCGCCCGGCACCAGTTTACGTGCAGCCTGCAACGGTAATCCAGTACGGTCAGCCCTATTATGTCGAAGGTTATCGCCGCGGCGGGCCACCGGGCCACTGGAAGCATCATCATCATCGGGACTGGCGATAAACAGTCCTGCGTTCAAGGGTTTTTCAGAACGCCATGGCGGCCGGATCGCATTCCTGGCCGCCAATTCCCTCCACCAATCCCTGTCAGCTGAAACGATCAACCAGCCTTGAGTATTTTTTCCGGGCATGCGTGCGCCTTTTCATCCACGCCGAAAAACGCTAGAACATCGGCGCGCCGCGCGAGCGCATCTTTATGTCCCAGCTCGATCAGTTCGCAGGTGTAGCTCGATTCAAACAGCAGGTACGACGCGAGCGCACCGCCACGCGCTTCCATGGCGCCAATTGCCCCCAACAGCATCCTGACTGGTGCCGGAAGACTGTGCACATGGCGGCTGGCCGTCTCATCAAGCCTTTCCGATGGCGCAATGATCAAGAGATCGATCGGCCGCAAGGGTGTCCTGGCCCGCTGTTCTTCCGTTAAAACCGACAAGGTAAGGTTGATTCTGGACATGCGCTCGATATCGACGGCAAGGCTGTCGAGGAAAATGCTCGACATCGCGTGGCCGGCGATCTGCGCCAGCGTCGGATATGGCGCGAATTCCGAGGTTTCGCTCCATTGTTCATTGAGTCGCCCTGCGCCGATTACCAGCACTTTGTCCGCGCCGAGATGGATCGCCGGAGAAATCGGCGCAATCTGCCGCATTGAACCGTCGCCGAAGTATTCACGCCGACCGTCGCAATAGATTGGCGTGGCCGGGAAAATTAGCGGGATGGCGGAGGACGCGAGCAAGTGTTCCACGCCGATTTGTCCACGCAACGCGATCCTTTGCGACCGCACCCAAGGATCGATCTGGGCTTCGGTTTGAAAAAAAGTGATATGCCGGCCTGCGCTGTAGGACGATGCTGTTATTGCCAGTGCATGCAGAGAGCCGTCGAGCAATGCCGAATCCAGGCGCGGAAAATTCAGCATGCGGTTGAGGAGCGTCACCAGCGGGGTATTGTCCAGCAGTGCATTTGGCGGATTGGCTTTCCACTTGCGCAGCAGCCAGCCGAAGGACAGCAGAGAAAGCCAGCGCGCACCGGAGCGCAGAACGCCGAGCGAGTCGGCGCGATAGACCTGCTCGGCAGTGATGTGCTCCCATACCTGAAGAACCTTTTGCAGGCCTTCGTCGAAATTGTCGGCATGACATGCCAAGGCCGTCGCATTGATGGCACCGGCGGAGGTGCCGCAGATGATGTCGTACGGGCTGCGTGTCTGTTCGTGGCCTGCCTCGCGCAGGATGGACGATACGCCGCGCAGCACCCCTACCTGGTATGCTGCCCGCGCGCCTCCTCCTGTCAGGACCAAGCCTGTTTTCTTTCTGCCTTGCATACTAGGAGATTAGCAGGGCGATTGCGATTTGGGGAGGAAAGTCGGCGGGGACGACACGCAAAAAACAACGCCGGGCGAACCCGGCGTGTCGGCCTGAGCTGAAGGCGGACTGTTCAGTCGCCCATCACTATGCCTTCACGGCGCGGGTCGGCTCCGCCGAACCACATTTCTTCGCCATGGATAGTCGTGCGCATGATGCCTTGCAGACCCGAGGTCTGTTCCATCACGCGCACGTTGTGCCCTTTGGCCTTCAACTTTTCGATGACCGAGTCGGTAATGCGTCCCTGCTCAAGTTCGGTGGGGCCATTGCGACTACCGAAGTTGGGCAGGCTGATCGCTTGCTGTACGTTCAAGCCCCAGTCCAGGGTACCGACCAGGACCTTGGCGACGTAGTTGATGATCGCGGAGCCGCCCGGCGAGCCGGTCGACAGGATCAGCTTCCCGGTTCCCTTGTCGAAACCCAGCGTCGGCGACATCGAACTGCGCGGCCGCTTTCCGGCTTGCACGCGATTGGCGATGGGGCCGTTGGCATCCGCCGAGTCGAACGAAAAGTCCGTCAACTGGTTATTGAGCAGGAATCCGCGCACCATCTGGCGCGAACCGAACGCGTCTTCGATGGTCGTTGTCATGGAGACGGCATTGCCGTTCGCATCGACGATCGAGATATGCGAGGTGGACGGCAGTTCAGGCGATGTGTCCTGCCCGCGAGCGAGCGCCGTCGCCGGCGGCACACCGAATCTTGCCAGCCCCATCGACTTGTCCGTGATGAGAGCCGCGCGTTCGGCGAGGTATTTCTTGTCGAGCATTGCCTTGGTGCTGTTGCCAGGCAGCGGCACGAAATCCGTGTCCGCTACATACCGCCCGCGATCGGCATAGGCAAGGCGACCAACTTCCGAAAACAAATGGATGCCTTCGACGGTCGGCACGCCATCCTTGGGTGCATAGGGACGAATGTCCTTGGCCTCCAGCATGCCCAGCATCTGGGCGATTGCGATGCCGCCGGATGACGGCGGCGGCATGCCGCACACCGTCCACGCCTTGTAGTCAGTACACACCGGCTCGCGCACCTTGGCCTGATAGCCTGCGATATCCGCTGCGCTCAAACCACCAGGATTGGTGGGATGGCCTTTGACTTTCGCTTCGATGTCGCGCGCGACTTGTCCCTTGTAGAAGGCGTCGGCGCCACCGAGCGCCACCTCGCGCAGTACTTTCGCCAGTTCTGGGTTTTTCAGCAGGTGGCCGGCAGGCCAGGGATTGCCCTGTTTGTCGTAGAAATAAGCCGCCGCAACGGGATCTTTTTTCAGATGCTGCTCAGTCTTCAACATCGTGGCCAGGCGTGGACTGACAGCGAAGCCGTTTTCTGCCAAATGGATCGCGGGAGCAAACAGCGATGCCCACGGCAATCTGCCGTACTGCCTGTGCGCCAGCTCCAGCATGCGCAATACGCCCGGCACGCCGACCGAGCGTCCGCCGACTACGCCCTCGTAGAACGGAAGCGCCTTTCCTTCGGCATTCTGAAACAGTCTTTCCGTGGCTGCGGCAGGGGCCGTTTCGCGGCCGTCGAAGGCCTTGACCGTCTTGCCGTCAAAGTGCATCAGGAATGCTCCGCCGCCGATTCCCGAAGATTGCGGCTCGACCAGGTTCAGCACCATTTGCACCGCAATTGCCGCATCGATCGCCGATCCGCCTGCTCGCAAGACCTGGTAACCGGCATCGGTCGCGAGGGGATTGGCTGCGGCGACCATGAACTTCCTGGCAGTCCAGCCTGGTTTCTCGGTATAGCCGCTGGAGCGCTCCGGCGCCTGCAGGCCGGACGCGGGAGCCGACTGCTGGGGGGGCGCGCTGGTCGCGCATGCGGCCAGCAGGATTGCTGCAAGTGAGATCGTACTTATTCTTGCTCTGATCATTTCCTGCTCCAAAAAGAAAAAGACAAGCGGAAAGCTTGTCTTAGTCTATGGGATTTCCGGTCAGCGCACTTGAGCTTGGTCACTCCGGTACGCCCTGCTCGCGCGCAGTGGCATGCCGGCCTTACTTCGGCTGCATGCGAATCGCGCCATCGAGACGAATGGTTTCGCCGTTGAGCATGACGTTTTCGATGATGGTCTTGGCGAGGTTGGCATACTCCGCCGGCTTGCCGAGGCGCGGCGGAAACGGCACCATGCGGCCAAGTGCGTCCTGCACTTCTTGCGGCATGCCTAGCAGCATCGGCGTTTCGAAAATGCCCGGCGCGATAGTCATCACGCGAATGCCGCTGCGCGAGAGGTCGCGCGCCATGGGCAGCGTCAGGCCAACTACCGCAGCCTTCGATGCACCATATGCGGCCTGACCGATCTGTCCATCGTAGGCAGCGACCGACGCCGTATTGATGATGACGCCGCGCTCGCCATCAGCACTCGCTTCCGTCTTTGCCATCGCATCGGCGGCCAGGCGCGCCATGTTAAACGTGCCGACCAGGTTGATGTTGACCGTACGCTGAAACACATCCAGGGGATGCGGGCCATCCTTGCCGACGGTTTTCACGGCCGGTGCGACACCGGCGCAGTTCACCAGG
The DNA here is from genome assembly GCF_004804275.1 of Herbaspirillum sp. ST 5-3. GTDB lineage: Bacteria > Pseudomonadota > Gammaproteobacteria > Burkholderiales > Burkholderiaceae_D > Noviherbaspirillum. Next base: position 53,272 of record NZ_STGI01000017.1, on the reverse strand, counting down.
CCGCGCAGGCTGCCCATTGCAGTTGCGGCGTCCACCACGGCCTTGGCATCAGCTTCCGAGGTGACGTCGCACTTGACGAACCTGCCCTTCAATTCATTCGCCAGCTTCTCGCCGGGCTCGACCTGCACGTCGGCCAGGACGACCTTGCCGCCATTCTCAACGATCATGCGCGCGGTTGCCGCGCCTAGCCCGGATGCACCGCCGGTAATGATGAACACATTGTTCTGGATCTGCATGCTGCCCCTCTCTTCTTGAAGAATGAAAATATTGCGTGACAGTGACGTTTACGTAAACGTAAGACAGCGACATTGTAGCGAATTTTTCAAGCCTAAAAAGAAAAAAGGCAGCCGAAGCTGCCTTTCTTGAAGCCCTGCCCTGGCTTACGGCTTTGAGGCCGGAGCAGTTGCAGCAGGAGCAGCATCGGTCGACGCTGCTGGTGCTGCTGCCGGTGCGGACGTTGCCGCTGCCGGCGCAGTCACTGCCGGCGGCGTCGCTTCATGCGCGACGGGTGCCGAGCCGCCGACCATTGGCAGCAGCGGCACGATCAGCAGTGCCACGATGTTGATGATTTTGATCAGCGGATTGACCGCGGGGCCCGCCGTATCCTTGTATGGATCGCCCACAGTGTCGCCGGTGACGGCAGCCTTATGGGCTTCCGACCCCTTGCCGCCGTGGTGGCCGTCTTCGATGTACTTCTTCGCGTTGTCCCAGGCGCCGCCGCCGGTACACATCGAGATGGCGACGAACAGGCCGGTAACGATGGTGCCCATCAGCAAACCACCGAGTGCGGCCGGACCAAGCAGCAGCCCGACCAGGATCGGCACTACAACCGGCAGCAGCGACGGCACGATCATTTCCTTGATCGCGGCCGTTGTCAGCATGTCGACTGCCCTGCCGTATTCCGGCTTGCCGGTGCCTTCCATGATGCCCTTGATCTCGCGGAACTGACGACGCACTTCTTCGACCACGCTACCCGCTGCGCGGCCGACCGCTTCCATCGCCATCGCGCCGAACAGATAGGGAATCAGACCGCCGAGGAACAGGCCAATGATGACCATGTGGTCGGACAGATCGAAGGACAGGTGCATGCCGCGGCCTTCGAGCGCATGGGTGTAGTCGGCGAACAGTACCAGGGCAGCGAGACCGGCGGAGCCGATCGCGTAGCCCTTGGTCACAGCCTTGGTCGTGTTGCCCACGGCGTCCAGCGGATCGGTAATGTCGCGCACGCTATCAGGCAATTCCGCCATTTCGGCAATGCCGCCAGCGTTGTCGGTGATCGGACCGTAGGCGTCGAGCGCAACGATGATGCCGGCCATGCTGAGCATGGAGGTTGCCGCTACCGCAATGCCGTAAAGACCGGCCAGCGCAAAGGAAACCCAGATGGCAAGGCAGACGAACAGCACGGGAAATGCGGTGGACTTCATCGACACGCCGAGGCCGGCGATGATGTTGGTGCCATGACCCGTAGTGGATGCCTGGGCAACGTGCTGCACCGGTTTGTAATCGGTGCCGGTGTAGTACTCGGTGATCCACACCATCAGCGCGGTCAGCACGAGGCCGACGATGCAGGCGCCGAACAGCGACATTGCAGTGACCGTCTTGCCGCCCACTACCGAAACTGCCTGCGGAAACAGCCAGGTGGTGACGAAATAGAACGCGATCAAGGAAATCACGCCGGCGACGATCAGCCCCTTGTAGAGTGCGGGCATCACGTTCCTCATCCCGGGCGATGCCTTGACGAAGGAGCAGCCGATGATGGAAGCAATGATCGATACGCCGCCAAGCACCAGCGGATAGATCACCGCATTGAGCGGAGCGCCGGTGATCATCAGTGCGCCGAGCGTCATGGTTGCGATCAGGGTCACCGCATAGGTTTCGAACAAGTCGGCGGCCATGCCGGCGCAGTCACCCACGTTGTCGCCGACGTTGTCGGCAATCACCGCGGGGTTGCGCGGGTCGTCTTCCGGAATGCCTGCTTCCACCTTGCCCACCAGATCAGCGCCGACGTCGGCGCCCTTGGTGAAGATGCCGCCGCCGAGACGCGCGAAAATCGAGATCAGCGAAGAACCGAACGCGAAACCCAGCAAGGGTTTCAGCGTGGCCGCATCGACTGCCTTGCCACCGGTGAGATACCAGAAGAACAGGGTCACGCCGAGCAACCCGAGGCCGACCACCAGCATGCCAGTGATCGCACCGCCCCGGAAAGCGACAGCGAGCGCCGGGCCGATGCCGCGGGTGGCTGCCTGTGCAGTACGCACATTGGCGCGTACCGAAACATTCATGCCGATGAAGCCGCATGCGCCGGACAAGACTGCGCCGAGCACGAAACCGGCCGCAGTGGTGCCGTCGAGGAAGATACCAATCAGAATCGCAAGCACGACGCCGACCACCGCAATGGTCTTGTATTGCCGCGCCAGGTAAGCACCGGCACCCTGTTGAATGGCCGCTGCGATTTCCTGCATGCGGGCATTACCGGCGTCCTGGCTCAAGATCCAACTGCGGGACACCAATCCGTAGATGACGGCTAGTACACCGCACACCACGGCAATCCACAAACCTGTTGCCATACTGTTTCCTCCATGTTGTTCACTACAAGATTAAAACAACGACACATTCCGGAGGACGGCGACGGCATACGCCCGGTGACACAGATGGGTATCTGCTGTCGTCGTCCCGCGAGTACTGCGCACTGCTAAACTTTCCGTTACAACGTTCTCGTTATTCTTGCACACCGAATTTTGTGCGGGAGAAAAAACAAAGCCTCGGTTCTGAATCTTTGATCTGGATTAGCCCGCCGAAAAACAAAAGCGGACACGAGGTCCGCTTTTTTGTTCAGTCAGCCAATGCTGCGAAGGCATTGTCCCGGATCGTTTCGACCGGGCCAACACCGGAGATCTTGCGATACTTCGGCGCTCCCGGCTGTCCGGACTTCGCCCACTTGTTGTAGTAGTCGACCAGCACTTCGGTTTGTTCGTGATAAACGGCCAGGCGTTTTTTCACGGTTTCTTCCTTGTCGTCGTCGCGCTGGATCAGCTCTTCGCCTGTAACGTCATCCCGCCCGGCGACTTTCGGCGGGTTGAACTTGACGTGATAGGTGCGGCCCGAGGGCTGATGCACGCGGCGGCCGCTCATGCGCTCGACAATCGCCTCGTCCGGTACGTCGATTTCCAGCACATAGTCGATCGCAACACCGGCTTCCTTCATGGCGTCCGCTTGCGGAATCGTGCGCGGAAAGCCGTCGAACAGATAACCGTTCGCGCAATCCGCCTGCTTCAGTCGATCCTTGACGAGGCCGATGATGATGTCGTCCGAAACCAGGCCGCCCGCATCCATCACCTTCTTGGCTTCGATGCCGAGCGGCGTGCCTGCTTTTACGGCAGCGCGCAGCATATCGCCAGTGGAAATCTGGGGAATGTTGAATTTTTCCTTGATGTAATTTGCTTGCGTGCCCTTACCGGCACCCGGCGGTCCTAAGAGGATGAGGCGCATGAGATTTTCCTAGACTGGTTTTAAATTTTTTCGCGGTGACGGGATGAACTTCCCCAAAGACATGCTTTGTATCACACAAACATTGCATGAAACTTACCACAGAATCCCCCAAATTCGGCAGTTCTCGCCCCGATTTCTTCTAAATTCCTTGACCGAAGTACTGTCGTACCCGCGACAAATCTTCCGGCGTATCCACCCCCGCCGCCGGTGTATCCGGCGTCACATGCACAGCAATCGGATAACCGTGCCAAAGTACCCGCAATTGTTCCAGCGCCTCGATCTGTTCGAGCGGCGACAGCGGCAGCGTCGGGTATTCCTGCAAAAAGGCATTGCTGTACGCGTAGAGCCCGATATGGCGCAACGGCCGGTAACCAGCAGGGATGCTTTGCCTCGATTGCGCAAAGCCGTCGCGGTGCCATGGAATCGTGGCGCGGGAAAAGTACAGCGCCCTGCCCGTCCTGTCGAGAACGACCTTGACTACGTTCGGATTGAATATCTCGGTCACATCGTCGATTGGATGCGCAGCGGTGGCCATCGGAACGCTGTTCGTGATCAGCGCGGCAGTCGCGGCTATCAATGACGGGGAAATCAAGGGCTCGTCGCCTTGCACATTGACGACAACCCCGTCGCCAGGCAAGCCGAGGGCAGCCGCCACTTCAGCGATGCGATCTGTCCCTGAGGGATGATCGGCGCGCGTCATGCGCACATCCACGCCGTGGGTCTGGCATGCAGCGAGAATATCGGCGTGGTCGGTGGCCACGACCACCTGTGACGCACCCGATTGGGCGGCGCGCTCCGCCACCCGCACCACCATCGGCTTGCCGCCCAGATCGGCAAGCGGCTTGTTCGGCAGGCGTGTCGACGCGAGGCGTGCGGGAATGATGACGGTAAAAGACATCAGCTTTATTCCGGTTAGCCGAGGAAATCCGTTGCGCTATGACGCGACGACGGATTTGTTCAGCCGGCCGAAGGTGCGGGAGCCGGCGCTGCCGTCAGATCACGCGCCTGATCGGCCCACATGATCGGAATGCCATCGCGAATCGGATAGGCGAGTTTATCCGGGTTGCAGATCAATTCCTGCGCGTTTTTATCGTATTCAAGCGGCCCTTTGCAGAGCGGGCAGACCAGGATATCAAGCAGTCGGGCGTCCACGACATTTCTCCACTATTCGTTCAGCCAGCGCGGGATCGATGCGCGCTGTAACAGGGACGACCCACAAGCGGGGGTCGTTCTTCATCGTATCAATTTGCGTACATTTTACTGCATCCTTCTCGGTGATCAGGATGATATCTGCAGCAATACCGGCAAACGGATTGTCGGCGAAGTCGTAGTGGTCGGGCAGCGGCAGTTCCTCGATAGCCAAACCGGCGTCGCGCAGCATGGCGAAAAAACGCGATGGATTGCCGATGCCCGCCGCAGCGACGATGTGCGGCGCACGAATTGCACTCAAGGCAATGGAATGCGTCCGATCGGAAAGCCGTTCGGCGGTATCGCCGGAAAGCTGCATGCGAAACCACTCCGCGTTATGGGCGGGATGGCGACTTGTGTTCTTGACGGAAAAGTCGCGACGGCGCAATGCCGGTTCGCGCAGCGGTCCGGCCGGCAGCATCCAGCCGTTGCCGTTGCCGCGTTCATCGCTGAGGACGATCTCAACGTCCCGCTGCAGGCTGTAGTGCTGCAAGCCGTCGTCGGAAATGATCAGGTTGACTTCGGGATGCGCGGCCAGAAGCGCCTGCGCGGCGGCGACCCGATTGCGCCCAACCATGACCGGGCAATTGGCATGGCGCACAATCAACGCGGGTTCATCTCCAACCTTGTCCGGTGTCGACGTCGCCGTGACCTCGACCGTTTCCTTGTTGCTTGCGCCATAACCCCGCGAAACAACGCCCGGGACAAAACCTGCACGGCGCAATTGATCGACCAGCCAGATGGTGAATGGCGTCTTGCCAGTACCGCCGACAAAGATATTGCCGACGATGATCACTGGAACAGGCAGACGGGTGCTCTTGAATACGCCGGCCCTGTAAAGCGTGCGGCGCAGCGCAACCAGCAGGCGAAACAACAGCGAAACCGGATACAGGGCGCTTGCCAGCAAGCCGCGCCGCATCCAGGCGCGCGTCAGCACCGTTCCGGCATGATGCGTCATTTCTTGCCGCTGGCCTGCGCGGCAAAGGTGACCTTTTCGAGTCCGGCCAGTCGTGCTGCTTCAAGCACATTGATGACCGATTGATGCGTCGCCATCGCGTCTGCATTGATGATGATGACCGGGCCGTTTCGCGACTGCCCCTTGGCGCTTGCGGCGATCTTCAACTCTTCCGCCAACGCTGCGGCATCATGCGCGGCGACCGGGTTGTTGTCGACGGCGTAGTGCCCTTGCGCATCGACGCCGACATTGATTTCCTGCGGCTGCTCAATCGCCTTTTCGGCGTCGGCGGTGGGCAGGGTAATCTGCAGCGCGGTGAATTTGCTGTAGGTAGTGGTGATCATCAGGAAGATCAGGATCACCAGCAATACATCGATGAAGGGAATCAGGTTGATTTCCGGATCTTCGCGGCCCTGGCCTTTACGGAAGTTCATTGTCTCGCCTTACGTTTTGCCTTACTTGCGATTGCCATGCACGGTATCGACAAACCTCACCGCCTGCTGTTCCATGTCGACGATGAAGCTGTCCACCAGTGCGCGGAAATGGCGGTAGAACACCAGCGCGGGCATCGCGATGGCCAGGCCGAAGCCGGTGTTGTAAAGCGCCGTGGAAATGCCGTGGGCAAGCTCTGCCGGGTTGGCGCCGACGGAGTTTTGCGCACCGAAAATCTCGATCATGCCGACCACGGTGCCGAACAGACCCATCAGCGGCGCGAGCGTGGCAATGGTGCCAAGCGTAGTCAGGAATCGCTCCAGGTCGTGCGCCGTGCCGCGCCCGGCTTCCTCGATCGATTCCTTCATCACGTCGCGTGGCGCGTTCACGTTGCGCAAGCCGGCCGCCAGCACGCGCCCCAGCGGAGAGTTCTGTTCCAGGTTGGAAATGACTTCCGGGCCGATCTTGCCATTGTGGTAGACGCGGATCACTTCATCGAGCAGATTGGGCGGCAGGATACGGCCGCGGCGCAGGTACAATAGCCTCTCGATGATCAAAGCCAGGCCAATGACGGAGGCGATCAACAACGGCCAGATCGGCCAGCCGGCGGCTTGAATAATGGCGAGCAAAAGAGGCTCCTCAAGATGAATTCAGTCGGATGCAGAATGTATCGTGTTGAGGCTCTGCGAGCAAGGCCATCCCGCTACAATACTTCCGAAAAAAGTTCTTCACAGACCCTGTGGATAACTTTGTGGGTAAATACCTTGCACCAGATAAAAGTATTTGATTCCAAAGGGTTTTTAATTGCTGCATTGAAATTGCGCTCTATTTTTTTCTTCAATGAAATCAAAGACTTAAGGATGTCAGATATTGTTTGTAACCAAGTATGACAAAAAGATGACGAATTGGCGGGCCTGTGGACAGGTTTTGCCTTGAAAGACCGCATGAACCTTAGAAGTTCCCCCGAAAGTATAGAAGGGACGCCGCCCGTATTGACGGTTTCCGCGTTGAATCAAGCAGTGGCGCGGATGCTGGAGAGAAATTTTCCGCTGGCGTGGGTTTCCGGCGAAATTTCCAATTTCACCAAGGCCGCATCGGGTCATTGGTATTTCACCTTGAAGGATGACAGCGCCCAGGTACGTGCAGTCATGTTCCGCGGTCGCGCGCAATATGCCGGGTTCGTTCCGCGCGAAGGCGACAAGGTCGAGGTACGCGCGCTGGTCACCCTGTATGCGCCGCGTGGCGATTACCAGCTCAGTGTCGAGGCAATCCGCCGCGCCGGTGTCGGCAACCTGTACGAAGCCTTTCTGCGCCTGAAGGAAAAACTGGAGGCGGAGGGCCTGTTCGATCCGTTGCGCAAACGGCCCTTGGCGATTTTCGCCCGGACGATCGGGATTGTGACCAGTCCGCAGGCGGCTGCCTTGCGCGATATCCTGACCACCCTGCGCCGTCGCGCGCCGCATGTACGGGTAATCCTGTATCCGACGCCAGTGCAAGGCGAAGGTGCGGCACAGAAGATCGCACAAGCAATCGCTACAGCGTCGACGCGCGCCGAGTGCGACGTGCTGCTGGTGTGCCGCGGCGGCGGCAGCATCGAAGACTTGTGGTCCTTCAATGAAGAAGTCGTGGCACGCGCCATTGCCGACTGTTCCATGCCGGTGATTTCGGGGGTCGGTCACGAGACCGATTTCACGATTGCTGATTTCGCCGCAGACCTGCGCGCGCCGACGCCGACGGCCGCGGCGGAAATGGCCGCAGCACCCCGCGCCGACTGGCTGGCGACGGTGGAATCCCACGCCGACGATCTCACCCGCGCGCTCAGGCGACGCCTGTCCGACACGTCTCAGACGCTCGACTGGCTTTCCCATCGCCTTGTCAGCCCGGCTGCGTACATCACTCACGAACGCCTCAAGCTGCACGGCCTTCAAACCCGCCTGGCCCATGCGACGCGCATGCCGCTCAGCCAGGCTCGCTTCAAGCTGTCGCATCTGCAAACGCGGCTGGGCGCCCAGTTGCCGAAAACAGTGCGCCAGCGTTCCTGGCTGCAGGATATCGCTCGCCGCATGAGCACGCGCATGATGACGGTGACGGTCCAGCAGCGGCAAGCAATGGCCGCGATGTCCGCGCAACTTGAGCTGCTCAATCCTGAACGGACGCTGGAACGCGGCTATTCGATGATCATTGACAGCAAAGGAAGAATCGTTCGCGCTCCGAAAGACCTACACCCGAGACAGACGGTTACCGTCAGGCTGGCGGAAGGCAGCGCCGAGATCGGGATCGCCAGCGTGCAACCCCTGCTGGAGTGACGCGTTGAACGCCGACATGTATTTCATGCAGAAATAAGGGAAATTAGGACCATTTACCGCGACGAAAGCGAAAAAAGGATTTCGACACCGCTTTGACAATAGATCAATACGGGGTGTTATGCAGGTAATCTGCATCCGACATACAATTGAGGTCTTTCAAGAACAACATCAACCTCAAAAAACAGAAAGGAAGCACCATGGAACACACTCTGCCCCCGCTACCCTACCCGATGGACGCACTGCAGCCGCACATCTCCAAGGAGACCCTGGAGTACCACTATGGCAAGCACCATCAGGCCTACGTCACGAACCTGAACAACCTGATCAAGGGCACCGAGTTCGAAAACGCATCGCTGGAAGACATCATCAAGAAGTCCTCGGGCGGCTTGTTCAACAATTCCGCGCAGGTGTGGAACCACACCTTCTTTTGGAATTGCATGAAGCCGAACGGTGGCGGCGCTCCGACCGGCGCATTGGCCGACGCGATCAACGCTACGTGGAGCTCGTTCGACAAGTTCAAGGAAGAATTCACCAAGTCCGCCGTCGGCAACTTCGGCTCCGGCTGGACCTGGCTGGTCAAGAAGAGCGACGGTTCGGTTGGCATCGTCAACACCTCCAATGCCGCCACGCCGCTGACCACCAGCGACAAACCGCTGTTGACCTGCGACGTGTGGGAGCACGCGTACTACATCGACTACCGCAACGCACGCCCGAAGTTCGTCGAGGCGTTCTGGAATCTGGTCAATTGGGATTTCGTGGCGAAGAATTTTGCCTGAGATTTCCAGGAGCTTGAAAAGCTTCAAAACATGAATCACCTGCAGCAACAAAAGGCCCGCGTCTGCGGGCCTTTTTGATTTCAGCAGCTTGTTTTCCGGGCCGGGTTGAAGGAACTCCGGTAAGTTTTCCCCAGGGTGAGCAGTCGGCCAAAAGTTTCTGCACATGGAAATCCACGCACACCTCATGCTTGGACGAGAGATGATGGCAGCCACCAGAGCACATGCAACTGTCGGGTGCGAAATTTCAAATTACGGCAACCGAAGTTTCGGTCTGTCGCAACCGTCGACTATCGCGAATATTCGCGATAGTCACACATCGCCCGGTTCGCCTATCGTCGAAGAAAATTTTCACTGATCGATGAACTTTCCGGAGTGGGCCAGCTTGCAATCCCGAGGATGATTTTCATGCCGACAGCATTGCCGATCTTGCGCGGCAACTGCCTGGTTCGGCGAGCAGTCTCCCAGAACTCCGAAGATGATCGTTCAGAATGTTTTCACGTCGTATTCGCTGTGCTTTCGCCTACTGCCCCACCACGAGGAAATACAAGGAGACACCATGCCGAAAATCAGAGTCAACGATACCGAGCTCTACTATGAGGATGACGGCCCGCGCGACGCGCCCGCCATCGTTTTCAGTCATTCGCTTTTTTTCAACTCACACATGTTCTACAAGCAGGCCGAGTATTTCAGCAGGGAGTATCGGGTCATCCGCTACGACCACCGCGGACAGGGGCGGAGCGCCCCTGCGCCGCTCGAAGAACAAGACACCGACACGCTGGCCGATGATGCGACGGCATTGATCGAAGCACTGGACCTGGGCAAATGCCATGTCGTCGGCAACTCACTTGGCGGCTTCATTGCCTTGCGTCTGGCTGCGCGTCGACCCGATCTGACCGCATCCTGCGCTGTCCTCGGCAGTTCCGGCGAGGCAGAATACAAAGTCGCGGAATTTCAACCGATCGTCGACAATCTGCAAAGGGTTGGAGGCGCTCCGCTGGTCGATACCCTGCTCTATGTAATGTTTGGCGACGCATCGCTGACCGATCCCGGCTTCGCCGATGAGCTCGACTACTGGCGCAAGTACATGTCGCAACTCGGCACCAGCATCGGCAACTCCGCCTATCAGGTCGTGCATCGCAGAGGCATTCTTGATGAGCTAAGGGGAAGCAAGGTTCCCGTGCTCGCCATCGCCGGCGAGGAAGATCACGCGTACACCGTGCCCCTCGCGCAAAACATTGCAAATGCCGTCCTTGACGGCCGGATGGAAACAGTCGCGAAAGCAGGACACTCCGTCGCGCTGGAAAGCCCTGCGCTGGTCAACGCGCTGCTGGAAAGCCATTTTGCCCGCGCGGGCGCGCTTCAGTAAATGATGGCCTGCGGGGAAGCAGGGTGATCGCTTAATCGGTGTTCATCCGGAAGGCTCAGTTCGATTGTGTGTCGCGGCAATTGAAGACATCTGCCGCGCCGCGCATCGACAACGACTACCTGCAGGAGCGCACCGGCAAAGCGGCACTGACCGTACTGGCGCGCAGGGCGTTTGTTACCGACGCCCTTCCATATGAAACCTGTGCAGGATGCGATGCGCAACCGGCGCGAGGATTACCCCTGCTACGAGAATAACGACCAAGCCGCAGTAAAGCGCATAGAGCCCCGCGAAGAGCTTGCCGCCAAAGCTGACCGGCGGATTGACCGGTCCCATGCCGCCCAGAAGCATGGACGCGTTAATGAAGGCATCGATCCAGCTCAAGCGCTCCAGCTTGTGGTAGCCAAGCATGCCGATACCCAGTGAGACGGTGATGAGGCCGAGCGCAATGGCGCCGCTGTGGGCCAGTCGTACCAGGAACTGCCGCGGCGGAATCAACGGTTGAGCTCGGTGCTCGAACTCTGGAAGAAGCTTTTTCACAGGTCGCCTGACGTCCTGGTTAGACTGTAAATCGGACTCATGGGGATTGTCACGTGCCTCCTGTGAGTAGCAAGTTCGTCGGGCTGCGCAGAGGCCGTGTCAAATTCTGAATAGTCAGTGCCGAACCTTTGGCGCAAAAGGTCCGGCACCGCCAACCCGTGTTCGGGCGGCGTCGCCAGCATCTCACTCGGCCATCGGCAACGCACGCTTGACGATCGTCTCACAGTCCACGCCGCGCGGCAATCCACCATAGACAAAACCGCTGCTGTCGGCCGACAGGCGGGAAGCACAGAACGCGTCCGCCACCGCCGGATTGCCGTAGCGAACGAGCAGCGAGCCCTGGAACGCCAGCGCCATTTTCTCCACCACGCGCCTGGCGCGGTATTCGAGGTCGGTGAGATCGGCGAATTCGCGCTGCATGTTCGCGATGTATTGGTCGAGGCGCTTGTCGGCGCCTGCACCACGGCTGACTTCGTTCATGAAGGCGTCGACCGATTCCGGGCTTTGGCCCATGGCGCGCAGCATGTCCAGGCACTGGACGTTGCCGCTGCCTTCCCAAATCGAATTGACCGGCGATTCGCGCAGCAGGCGCGGCATGATGCAGTCTTCCATCACGCCGCTGCCGCCGATGCATTCCATCGCCTCATAAGCGTGACCCGGCGTGCGCTTGCAGATCCAGTATTTGCCGACTGCGGTCCCGACGCGCACCAGCAATCTTTCCGTCTCGCTCGCCTCGCCTCTATCGAGTGCGCCGGCGATGCGCATGGTCATCGCGAGCGCGGCTTCGGTTTCAATGACGAGGTCGGCCAGCACGTTTTGCATCAAGGGCTGTTGCGACAGAAGCTTTCCGAAGGCGGAACGATGCGCGCAGTGATGCAGTGCCTGGACCGCTGCCTGGCGCATGCCGCCGGAGGAGCCGATCATGCAGTCGAAGCGTGTCATCGAGACCATCTTGAGGATGGTGGCGACTCCGCGCCCTTCTTTTCCGACCATCACCGCCCATGCGCCGCGCAGCTCGGTTTCGCTGGAGGCGTTGGCGACATTGCCCATCTTGTTCTTGAGGCGCTGAAGCTGCAATGCGTTCTTGCTGCCGTCAGGCCGCCAGCGCGGCAGCAGGAAGCAGGACAGTCCGCCCGGCGCTTGCGCGAGGACCAGGAAGGCGTCGCACATGGGCGCGGAAACGAAGTATTTGTGCCCGACCAGCTCGTAGGCCTGGCCCGGCCCTTCTGCGCCGACCGGGTAGGCGCGCGTGGTGTTGGCGCGCACGTCGGAGCCACCCTGCTTTTCGGTCATCGCCATGCCGATGGTGACGCCCTGCTTCTGCTCGGCCGGGACGTTGCGGTAGTCGTAGTGACGCGCGAGGATCTTCGCTTCCCATTGCGCGGCGACATCGGGCTGCAGGCGCAAGGCCGGGATCACGGCGGAGGTCATGGTGATCGGGCAGCAGTGCGCGGCCTCGACCTGGCTTTGCATGTAGAACTTGGCGGCACGCGCGACTTGCGCGCCGGGGCCGGGATGGGTCCAGTGCGAGGAATGCAGGCCGTGCTCGATCGAGGTTCGCATCAGGCGGTGATAGGCAGGATGAAAACGAACCTCGTCCACGCGCCGGCCGTAGCGGTCGTGGGTGTGAAGCACGGGCTTGTTCTCGTTGGCCTGGAAGCCGAGTTCGATCATTTCCTGCGAGCCGGCCAGGGCGCCAAAGGCTTGCAGCTCGCTCTCGGCCCATGCCGCATCTTCACGCGCGACGGCTTCACGCAGGGCCTGGTCCTGCGCGTACACGTTGTAGTCCTGCAGCGGCTGCGGCTGGTTTTCGACTTCGTGGGTCTCCGCGAAATAGGAAGATTTGAATTTGATGTCGTTCATTGACGCACGCTCCAGAAAAAGCGCGACGGCCACGCTCATGCTCGCCGCAGGTATGGGAAAATGTTTCCTAAATGAAAATATGAACTTGAATTCATACTATTAAAATCAAGTTAATCACGCTCGTCCTTTTCTGTCAACCGCCGCTTGTCCAGGCAAGTTTCCGTCGGTTACACTGGCCGCGGATTCACTAGAAAGACCCGCTTCCATGGCTTACCGGCCAACAGCAAAAACCGAGGCGCGCAAAGCGGCTCAGCGGCAACGCATTCTCGATGCGGGGCTGCGACTTGTGTCGGAGGGCGGCTTCGGAGCGGTCACGATCAATGCCATTGCGCAGCGGGCCGGCGTAGCAACCGGCGCGGTGTACATGCATTTCAGCTCCAAGGCCGAACTCTGCGCGGAGCTCTTCCGGCTGGCGACACAGAAGGAAGTGGACATCGTGCGGGAAACAGCCTTGCGCGAAGGCCCGCCTGCGCAGCGCTTGCTGGAGGCGATCTATGCCTTCGCCAAGCGCGCCATCCATTCGCGTCGTCTCGCCTTCGCACTGATCGCCGAGCCGGTGGATGCGCTGGTCGATGCCGAGCGCCTGCATTACCGCCGTGCGTACGCGGAAATCTTTCAGCAGGTGGTGGAAGACGGCATTCGTTGCGGCGACTTCCCGGCGCAGGATGCATCCGTCAGCGCCGCGGCGCTGGTCGGCGTGATTGCGGAAGCGCTGGTCGGGCCGCTCACCTGGCAAGAGGGGCTCCCGCCTCTCATCGAGGAGAAGCAGCTGATCCGGTCGATCCAGTCCTTCTGCCTGCGGGCGGTGGCGATGAAGACGCCGGACTGAACGCACCATCCACGTATTTCCTCCCGAAGCACCACATTCCGCGAGGCATTAGAGCGCCCCCACCAACCAAGCGGTTGCTTTAAAAAACGCACAGACCTATGATTGAGCGGTCCATTCATAGGAGACCACCGTGACCGACGCATTCGTTTACGACGCCATCCGCACGCCGCGCGGAAAAGGAAAAAAAGACGGCAGCTTGCATTCCGTCAAGCCGGTAAGCCTGCTATCCGGCCTGATGCACGATATGCAGCGTACCCATCAACTCGATACCGCGCTGGTCGATGATGTCGTACTCGGTTGCGTCACCCCGGTGGCCGACCAGGGCGCATGCATCGCCAAGACCGCCGCATTGGCCGCCGGCTGGGACTGGAAAGCGGCGGGTGTGCAGTTGAACCGCTTTTGCGCATCCGGGTTGGAGGCGGTCAACCTGGCAGCGCAGAAGGTGCGCTCCGGATGGGAAGAGCTGGTTGTGGCCGGCGGCGTCGAATCGATGTCACGTGTCGCGATGGGCTCCGACGGCGGCGCATGGGCAGCCGATCCGGAGACGAGTTTCGCGACCGACTTCCTGCCGCAAGGCATAGGCGCGGATCTGATCGCCACGCTGGAAGGATTCTCGCGCGAAGACGTCGACGCCTTCGCATTGCGCTCGCAGCAAAAGGCAGCGGCGGCACGCGCGGCCGGCCGTTTCAAATCGGTACGTGCAGTGCGCGATCAGAACGGCATTGTGGTGCTGGCCGAGGATGAATTCATCAAACCGCAGACCACGATGGATACGCTTGCCTCGCTCAAGTCCTCCTTCGAAGCGCCGGGCAAGATGGGCTTCGACAGTGTCGCGATTCGCAAGTATCCGCAGGTGGAACGCATCCGGCATGTGCATACCGCCGGCAATTCGTCCGGCATCGTGGATGGCGCGGCCCTCGCCTTGATCGGCAATGCATCCATCGGCAAGCGGCTCGGACTGCAGCCGCGTGCGCGCATCGTTGCCGCCGCAGTCACCGGCACCGATCCCACCATCATGCTGACCGGCCCGGCGCCTGCTACGCGCAAGGCGCTGGAGAAAGCCGGCCTGGACATCGACGATATCGACCTGTTCGAAGTCAACGAAGCCTTCGCTGCGGTCGTGATGCGTTTCATGAAAGACCTCAAGGTTCCGGAAGAGAAGATCAATGTGAATGGCGGCGCCATCGCGCTTGGCCATCCGCTGGGCGCGACGGGATGCATGTTGCTCGGCAATCTGATCGATGAACTGGAGGCCCGCAAGCTGCGCCGCGGGTTGATCACATTGTGCGTGGGCGGCGGCATGGGCATTGCCACCATTGTCGAGCGCGTATAAAGGAGATAGCACATGAGCATCCAATGGGCAAATGCGGACGGCATCGTTACCCTGACCATCGACATGCCGGGGCAGCCGGTCAATACGATGAACGCGGCATTTCAGCAAGCGCTCGCCGACACGGTGGCGCGCCTGGAAAAGGAACGCGACGCGATCAAGGGCGTGATCATCACTTCCGGCAAGGACACCTTTTTCGCGGGCGGCGATCTCAGGGAACTGATCGCCATTCCTGCGGATCGCGCCGATGAATGCTTCCGCATGGTTGAAGGCAACAAGGCCGTGTTGCGCCGGCTGGAAAAGCTGGGCCGGCCGGTTGTCGCGGCATTGAACGGAAGTGCGCTCGGCGGCGGCCTGGAACTTGCGCTGGCCTGCCATCACCGCATCAGTCTCGACCAGTCGCGCATCCAGTTCGGATTCCCTGAAGTGACGCTTGGCTTGCTGCCCGGCGCGGGCGGCGTCATACGCACGGTCCGTTTGCTCGGCTTGCAGGAAGCGATGCCTTATCTCGTCGAGGGCAAGCGCGTTTCACCGCAGGAAGCGCTGGCCAAAGGATTTGTGTACGCACTGGCGAAAGACACGGCCGAGCTGATGGCGCAGGCGCGTGCCTGGATACTCGCCAATCCCGATGCCAGGCAGCCATGGGACAGCGACACGTACAAGATGCCGGGCGGTTCGCCCAACACCCCAAAGCTGATGCCGATGCAAATGGTCGCGCCCGCCATGTTGCGCGAGAAGACGCGCGGCAACTACCCGGCGCCCGAAGCGATTCTCTGCGCCATGGTCGAAGGTGCGCAAGTGGATTTCGACAATGCGCTGGTGATCGAAGGCCGCTACTTCACGAAGCTTGCGACCGGACAGGTGGCGAAGAACATGATCGGCACCTTCTTCTTCCAGATGCAGGAAATCAGCGCAGGCAAGAGCCGTCCGCGCGAGATTCCGAAATGGAAGGCGAGCAAGGTCGGCATCCTCGGCGCCGGCATGATGGGCGCCGGCATCGCGTGGGCGAACGCCACCAAGGGCGTGTCCTGCGTGCTGAAAGACGTGAGTGCCGAGCAGGCGGAGAAAGGCAAGTCCTACAGCGCGCAGCTGCTGGAGAAACGCGTACGCCAGGGCCGCACATCACAGGAAAAGGCGGCCGAGACGCTGGGCCGGATCCAGCCGACCGCCAGCGCAGCCGACCTCGCGGGATGCGACCTGATCATCGAAGCGGTTTTCGAGAAACGCGAACTGAAGGCTGAAGTGACGCGGGAAGCCGAACAATTCATGGCGCCCGGCGGCATCATGGCGTCGAACACATCCACCCTGCCGATCACCGGACTGGCGAACGCCTTCTCCGACGCCTCGCGCTTCATCGGCCTGCATTTCTTCTCGCCGGTCGACAAGATGCAACTGGTGGAGATCATCCGTGGCGCGAAGACTTCGGACGAAACCCTGGCGCGAGCCTACGACTACGTGCAGCAGATCGGCAAGCTGCCCATCGTCGTCAACGATTCGCGCGGCTTCTTCACGAGCCGGGTATTTGCTACCTTCGTCAACGAAGGCATCGCCATGCTGGGCGAAGGCTTGCCGGCGGCGCTGATCGAGAACGCGGCCTTGTCGGTCGGCATGCCGGTCGGCCCGCTCGCGGTGCAGGACGAAGTGTCGCTGACGCTGTCACTGCATGTGACCAATCAGATGCGCGCCGATTACGCTGCCGAGGGCAAACCCTTTGTCGCGCATCCCTCGACGGTCATCGTGGAAAGGATGGTGAACGAGTTCAAGCGCTGCGGCAAGGCGGCGGGCGCCGGTTTCTACGAGTATCCGAAAGATCCGTCGGTGAACGGCGGAAAAAAATATCTGTGGCCGCAACTGGGACAACTCTTCGGCAAGAAGGATGTCACGATTCCGTATGAGGATGTGCGTGACCGGCTGCTGTACATCCAGAGCATCGAGACTCTCCGCTGCCTGGAGGAGAAGGTGCTGGAATCGACGCGCGATGCGAACATCGGTTCGATCTTCGGCATCGGCTTCCCGGGCTGGACCGGCGGCGCGATCCAGTTTGTCAATCACGTCGGCGTGAAGAAGTTCGCCGAGCGTGCCGAGCAATTGCGCGGGCTTTACGGCGAACGTTTCGCTCCGCCTTCACTGCTGCAGTCGCACGCACGGGACAACGCGCCGTTCTGAACAGCGTTGCGCCGGGGGATACGACCCGGCGCAACGCACTTGAGCGGATTACAGGATACGATCGAGCGCCTTCGCGATGGCGTCCACGCTGCGGTCGATGTTGTGCAGCTTGTCCAGGCCGAACAGGCCGAGACGGAAGGTCTTGAAGTCCGCCGGCTCATCGCATTGCAGGGGAACGCCCGCCGCGATCTGCAAGCCGGCCTCGGCGAATTTCTTGCCCGTCTTGATGTCGTCATCGTCGGTGTAGCTGACCACCACGCCCGGCGCCTGGAATCCTTCGGCGGCAACGCTCTTGATCCCTTTGCCGGCAAACAGCGCACGCACCCTGTCGCCCAATTCCTGCTGCTCGGCGCGGATCTTGTCGAAGCCGTAGGCGTCCATTTCCTTCATTACATTGCGCAGCGTCGCCAGGCCGTCGGTCGGCATCGTCGCATGATAGGCAAAGCCGCCGTTCTCGTAGGCCTCCATCATCTGCATCCATTTGCGCAGATCGCAGGCGAAGCTGGTGCTGGTGGTCGACTCGATCCGCTCGCGTGCGAGCTCGCTCATCATCACCAGCGCACAGCAGGGAGAGGCGCTCCAGCCTTTTTGCGGAGCGCTGACCAGCACGTCGATGCCGTTGGCCTGCATGTCAACCCAGATCGCGCCCGAGGCGATGCAATCCAGCACGAACATGCCGCCCACGGAATGCACAGCGTCGGCGACGGCGCGCAGATAGGCATCGGGCAGGATCATGCCGGACGCGGTTTCCACGTGCGGCGCGAAAACGAGATCGGGCTTGTGCTCGCGGATCGCGGCGACCACTTCCTCGATCGGCGCCGGCGCGAAGGCCGCTTGCCGCCCCGCCTCCACCGGACGCGCCTTGAGGACGATGGACGATGCGGGAATGCTGCCCATGTCGAAAATCTGCGTCCAGCGGAAACTGAACCAGCCGTTGCGGATGACGAGGCATTTCTTGTTCGTCGCGAACTGCCGGGCGACGGCTTCCATGCCGAAGGTGCCGCTGCCGGGAACGACGACGGCGGACTTCGCGTTGTAGACTTTTTTCAAGGTCGCGGAGATATCGCGCATGACGCCTTGAAAGAGTTGAGACATGTGGTTTATCGCGCGGTCGGTATAAACGACCGAGTATTCGAGAAGTCCATCGCGATCAACATTGGGTAGTAAACCGGGCACGCTCACCTCCTGAAAAGAATGGGAAAAAATCGGCCGGTTCGCCTTGTGGGCGAACTGCCACGATTCATTCTACCGGAACGCGCTTGTAACTTGCTGTGGCTTGCGCGAAGGAAAATGCGGAGCGAGCAAGCGCATGATCTGCGTCAATTGCGACGCAAACCCGCGCTCCCGTCATGGGCTTTACCGCAGGAGGAAACGGTCAGCTCAACGCCGTGACGAAAATACAATGCCGCCGACAATCAGACCGAAGGCGATCATATGGTAAAGATGCGGCATTTCGCCCAGGAATGCCGACGACATCACGGCCGCGAACAAGGGCGTGAGATTGCTGAAGAAGCCGGCGATGCCTGGCCCTGCGCGCTGCACGCCGGTACCCCAGCAACGATATGCAATCACCGCCGGGCCGACCGCGACGAACAGCAGCGCTGCAGCGAGCGGCCAGCTCCACAGTATCCGCGCGTCGCTGACCACCCATTCGCCCGCGACAAATGCGCCGGACCACATCAGACCGTAGATCACCTGCGCAAGCAGGAAGGCCGCCCAGTTGGCGCGAATCTCCTTCGGGTCTTTCGGCAGCGTCAGCAACCAACTGTAGAAGGACCAGGAGATGGTGGCCAGCATCATGAAGATATCGCCGGCGACCAGGCGCATCGCCAGCAACTGATGCCAATCGCCACGGCTGAGTACCAGCAGCACGCCGGCAATCGAGAGGATCGCACCGACGATTTGCTTGCCCGTCACCCTGGCGTGAAAGAACAGTGCTCCGACCAGAAGCATCCACACCGGCATGCTGGCCGCCACCAGCGTGACATTGATCGGCGTGGAGCTTTGCAGCGCCAGATACTGCAGCGAGTTGTAGAGCCCGACGCCCAGCAGCCCCAGCAGGCCGAAGCGGCGCCATGATGTCCACAAACCGCTGCCGCGACGGAAAATGAAGCTGGCGAACGGCAGCAGAATGACCAGCGCGATCGCCCAGCGCAGGAAGTTCAGCGTCATGGGCGGCACCCAGGTGTGCACGATGCGGCCGACGACCGCATTGCCCGCCCAAAGCAGCGGCGGAATCGTGAGCAAGATGGCGGTGGAAGGCGTCATTCTGGAATGCATAAGCGGCGATGGCCAAGTAGGTGCTGCGAACGGCGCCGGAGAATGGCGTCAAGGGAAGCATCATATCCAAAATCGGGAATGCCTGCGTTTCCGGGCCAGGCGGGAGTGACGGGGAGAATCGGCGACGACACCACATCGGACTGACAGACAAACGCCGTATAGGACGCAAAACCGACGTGGACGATAATGCCGCTCTCGCTCTCAACCGCACAACAACAATATGAATGCCATTCCCTCTTCCGCCACCGAAGCGCATCCGATCATCGGCAGCCGCGTTGAACTGCAGCTGTTCACCACCTTGCGCTGCAACCTCAAGTGCAGCTACTGTTCCGAAAGCAGCGTGGTGAACTCTCAGGGCAAGGTCAATTATTCGCTCGACGCGCTGGACAAGTTCATCCGCACGCATCTCGATGAACACGAAAAGGTCGTGACGTTCTATGGCGGCGAGCCGACTCTGAACGTCGCATTCATCGACGAGGTGATGCAGCGCTACCCGAATTTCCGCTATCAATTGCAAACCAACGGCACGCTGCTGCACCGCCTGCCCGAAGCCATTCTCGCGAAACTGTCCAATGTGCTGGTCTCGGTCGATGGCGGCGAGCAGATCACCGACGGCTATCGCGGAAAAGGTGTGTACCGTCGCGTGCTCAATCGTGTGGAAGGCATACGCGGCCGGCTCGGCGGCACGCTCACTGCGCGCGTGACCTGGAGCAGTGAAGAGACCAGCTTTGAAGAACTGGACGCACTGCGCCACAGCTTCGACTACATCTATTGGCAATTCGTGCAGAGCGACAGCGCGTATTCGGCAGAGGCGATGGACAAGAAGCGCCGCGTGCTGAGCCACCTGGTCGATCGTTTCTTCGCAAGCCACGACACGGTTTATCCGTTCATCCCCATCATGGGCGTGGTGCGCAACAAGGTACTGCCGTCGCGGGCGCGCGAGTTGTATTCGGGACACAGCCAGTGCCGTGCATCGACACACATTCTGAACGTGTTGCCAGATGGTTCGATCTTTCCGTGCCCGGACATGACCGACGATCCAGCCATGCAACACGGCAGCGTGACCGACAACTGGCTCAAGAGAAGCCCGCTGCAACCACATCCGGACATGCCGTGCAATGACTGCAGCGCGTATGCATTCTGCCGCGGCAACTGCATGAAGAATCTGCATGTCGCCTATGTGAAGGGCGACGACGCATATCGCCGCAAGGTGGTAGAGCCAGTTTGCGAGCTGGTGAAATTTCTGGGCGAAGAAGTCGACCGGCACGATCCGCACGCCTGGTATGCAAAGGCGCCGCTGGCGGTGCGCAACGTTATCGCCAATTGTGAAGTCTACGAATACGTGGAAGTGATGCCCTGATCCCTGCGTGGGAGGCGGCTATTTTCCTTTCGTCTTCGGCGCCGTGCGCAGGATGAAGGACACCGCCTGCTCCGCCAGTTCTTCGATGGAGATGCCGGCACCGGCCCGGTACCACTGCACGGTCCAGTTCAGCGCGCCGAACACCAGCAGCCGGTCGAGTCTGGTCGGCATGGCCCAGTCGCCGGAGCGATGCAGTGCGTCGATCACCTTGTCCCAGATGGCTTCATAGCGGTTGGTCAGTACTGCGATTCTTGCGCGCGCCGTTTTGTCCAGCGAGCGGCTTTCGTAGAGGATCACTGGAATGAAATCGTTGTTGGGGGCGAGGAGCGTGTTCAGGTGCGTGAGGACGAGAGCGTGGAAGGCTTCGCGCGGCGGCAGCGATTGCGCGACGATCTCCTCGATGGCCTCCAGCGAACGCGTCATGCCCTGTTCCATGACCGCCAGCAGAATGTCGTGCTTGGTCTTGAAGTGGTAAAACCAGCTGCCCGCCTGGATGCCGACTGCGGCCGCGATATCGCGCACCGTGGTCTTATCATAGCCTTTTTCGCGGAACAGTCGCGCCGATTTCGCGATGAGTTCATTGCGGCGGCTGTCTTCGTCGGCCCTGGGCGCCTCCACTCGCCGGGCTTTCGCCGGCAGAGTCTTTTCCTTTGCGGTTTTCCTGGGCGATGCTTTGACGGGTGCGGCTGACTTCTTCGTGCTTCTCATTTTTTCTTCTCGCGGCAGTTGGCGTGTTTCAAGACATGCCTATTGTAATGATCAATGCCCGCGGAATACATAGCCGTCTGTTGCCCGCCTCCCTGCATCAAGCGCGGAACGGAGGCAGCCCCATCATCGCCCGCGCCTCCTCGACATCGGCAATCTCGCGGCCGGCCTTGCGCGCGCACTGGGCGATGGCGTCGACCAGTTGTGCGTTGCAGTTCGCCTTGGCGCCATCCGGCAGATAAAACGTGTCCTCCAGGCCGGTGCGCAGGTGGCCGCCCAGCTCGGCGACGCATTGATGCAGCGGCCAGATGTTGGCGCGTCCGATGGCGGTGACTTGCCAGTCACTGCCGGCAGGCAGCAGGCCGATCAGGATCGGCAACAGCGCGGGGTCGGCGGGCATGCCCGATTCCACGCCCATCACGAAATTGGTGTGCACCGGTCCCTTGTACAGGCCGGTCTTGATGTACATGTCGACACAGCGCACGATGCCGACGTCGAAACACTCAAACTCCGGCAGAGCTCCGACTTCGCGCATGGCAAGCAGGAAGGACTCGATCTTCTTCACCGGATTGTCGAACAGCATCGGTGGCCAGGCCCAGCTTCCGGCCGACGTCGCCTTGAGGTAATTGAGCGATCCCGCGTTGCAGGCGGCAATCTCCGGACGAATCGCCTGCATGCAGGCAACCGGTCCGCTGATGTCGGGGCCGACGACGCCGGTGGACTGGTTGAAGATCACGCCGGGACAGGCCTCGCGGATTGCCTGCGCAACGTCGCGGGCGACTTCCGGTTCCCAGCTCGGAAGCCGCCCCATGCCCGGCTGCTGGTTGCGGAAATGGACATGCATGACGGTGGCGCCGGCATCGAAAGCCGCCCTCGCTTCGCGCGCCAATTGCTCCGGCGTCACCGGAACCGGATGCTGCTCGGGGTCGGTCAGGACGCCGGTCAGTGCACAGGTAATGATGGCTTTCTGGTTCATGCGTGATCCTTGTTATCCGAAATTCAATCGCTTGCTTGAATATAGCCTAAACCGGCGCTTCTTTCCAATCCTTGTTGTTACTCAAGCTTCGAGGAAAGTGCCGTTCATCACCAGCGGCCCGCATGTTGCGATGCAAGGGATTGAGAAATGTCAGTCGTCACCGTTTGT
Source organism: Herbaspirillum sp. ST 5-3 (assembly GCF_004804275.1). Lineage (GTDB taxonomy): Bacteria > Pseudomonadota > Gammaproteobacteria > Burkholderiales > Burkholderiaceae_D > Noviherbaspirillum. The sequence goes on along the minus strand of NZ_STGI01000017.1, from coordinate 30,546 downwards.
CCTGAAAAAACCGGAAAAACCCGTTTGATTCAAGCAAGCGATTGATTTATGATGGCCGCAGGACGCGGGACTTGTGCACCCGCCCTGTTGCGGGACGGCATGCATTCGACCATCTCGCATCCGGCAGTATCCGCTTCAAACCGACAGCTTGAATGGGGGCTCCATGAACGAGGATTTACTGGTGGAAGTGCGCGACCGTGTAATGCGGCTCACCATCAATCGCGTCGAGCGGCGCAATGCCATCAACGCCAATGTCCTCGGCGGCCTGCGCCGCGCGATCGAGGACGCGAACGCCTCGCGCGATGTCCGCGCAATCGTACTGACGGGCGCCGGCGATCGCGCATTCTGCTCGGGCGCCGACCTGCAGGAACCATCCTTCAAATTCGACTATTCCGAGCCGTACCAGTGGCTGGCAGACCTTCTGCGCCAGGCACGGCGTTCCACGATTCCGCTGATCGCACGCGTCAACGGCGCCTGCCTCGCCGGCGGCATGGGACTGCTGTCGATGTGCGACATGGCGGTGGCCGGGCGCAACGCCATTTTCGGATTGCCGGAGGTGAAGGTCGGGGTGTTTCCGGCGCAGGTGCTGTCGGTCCTTCAGCATCTGGTGCCGCGTCGCGTGCTCACCGAAATGTGCATCACCGGCGAGCCGATCGACGCCGAGCAGGCATTGTCCTTCGGGCTGGTGAATCACCTCGCCGACGACGATCTCGACGCGAAGCTCGACTGGCTGCTGGCGCGTCTGCTCGACAAATCCCCTTCCGCCATTCGGCGCGGCCTGTACACGATCAAGCAGATCGAGGCCATGCCGTTCGAAGCCTCGATGGCGTTCACCGAAAGCCAGATCGGACTGTTCACGCTGACTGACGATTTCCGGGAAGGACTGAGCGCGTTCCTTGAAAAACGGCCGCCGAACTGGAGCGGGCGATAAAACCAAACAAGGGAGAAATCATGTATCAAGGCCTGCCCTTATCCGTGGCACACGAAACGCAAGAACATCGCGCATGGCGCGAGACCGTGCGGCGCTTTGTCGACAAGGAATTGCTGCCGAACATCGATGCCTGGGACGAGGCGGAGGAATTTCCGCGTGCGCTGTACGGGCGCATCGCGGAACTCGGGCTGCTCGGCATGGGATTTCCGGAAGAATACGGCGGCACGCCGGGCGATCTGTTTCACCTCATGATCGCTGTCGAGGAACTTGCACGGACCGCGAGCGGCGGCTTGCTCGCTTCCCTTTTCAGCCACACGATCGGTGCGCCGCCCATCGTCATCGGCGGCTCGCCCGAACTGAAGGCGCGCGTGCTGCCGCAGATCCTGTCGGGCAAGAAGATCAGCGCGCTTGCCGTGACGGAACCGGGCGGCGGATCGGACGTGGCGAATCTTGCGCTGCGCGCGGAGCGCGATGGCGATCACTATGTACTCAACGGCAGCAAGACTTTCATTACCTCGGGCATGCGAGCGGATTACATCACCGTCGCGGCGCGCACCGGCGGACCCGGCGCAAGCGGCGTGTCGGCCTTGCTGGTGGAAGGCGACATGGTGGGCCTGGCGGGCCTGACACGCACGCCGCTCAAGAAGATGGGCTGGTGGTGCTCCGATACGGCGCAGCTGCATTTCGACAATTGCCGCGTGCCGGTCATGAACCTGCTGGGCCAGGAAAACGGCGGGTTCTTCCTGTTCATGTCCAATTTCAATCGCGAACGCCTGAGCCTTGCATGGCAGGCGTACGCCTTTTCCCGCGTGTGTCTCGACGAAGCGGCGGAATGGGCATCGACACGCACCACCTTCGGCAAGCGCCTGGTCGGACATCAGGTGGTCCGGCACAAGCTGGTGGCAATGGCGACGCGCATCGAAGCCACACGCGCGCTGATCGAAGACATGACCCTGCGCATCGAACGCGGCGAATCGCCGGTTGCGCAGATCTGCATGCTGAAGAACTTCGCCGCGCAAACCATGCAGTTCTGCGCCGACAGCGCGGTGCAGATCCTGGGCGGGATGGGGTTCATGCGCGGCACAAAATCGGAGCGCATCTACCGCGAAGTGAAAGTGAACATGATCGGCGGCGGCGCGGAGGAAGTTCTTGCGGAACTCGCGGCGCGCCAGCTTGGATGGGCCTGAGGTCCGCGCACAGAATTAAAGGAGACGTATCGTGTATCGCTCTGTTTTTCGACCCGGCCTCTTCAAGGGCCGTGTCGTGATTGTCACCGGCGGCGGCAGCGGCATCGGCCGTTGCACTGCCCATGAACTCGCCGCGCTTGGTGCAATCGTTGCCCTGGTCGGCCGCACGCCGGAAAAGCTGGCTACCGTCGCGACCGAAATCGCGGACAGCGGTGGCAGCGCCTTCGCGTATCCATGCAATATCCGCGACGAGGAAGCGGTCGCTGAACTGATCGGCAATATCCTTGCCGCCCATGGACGCATCGATGCGCTGGTCAACAACGCCGGCGGCCAGTTCCCCGCGCTGTTGAAAGACATTTCGCGCAAGGGCTGGGAAGCGGTGGTGCAGACCAATCTCACCGGCGGCTTCCTGACGGCGCGCGAATGCCTGAACCAGGCGATGCAGCACAGCGGCGGCGCCATCGTCAATATCGTGGCCGACATGTGGGGCGGCATGCCCGGCATGGGACACTCCGGCGCGGCACGTGCCGGGATGGTGAACTTCACCGAAACCGCTGCGCTGGAGTGGGCAAGATACGGCGTGCGCGTCAATGCCGTGGCCCCCGGCTATGTCGCCTCCTCCGGACTGGATGCGTACCCGCCCGAGGTCAGAGGACTCATTCTGCAGGCGGGCAAGCACGTGCCCTTGCAGCGCATGGCGACCGAGTCGGAAATTTCCGCCGCCATCGTGTTCCTGCTGTCGGACGCCGCCTCCTTCATCAATGGCGCGGTGTTGCGCGTCGATGGCGGGCGGCCCGGCGTGCGGCCGGGATTCCCGCTGGACGTGGATCGCACGGTGGAGCCTTTCAATGGCTTTCACCTGGCCAGCCTTCCCAAGGTGCTGCAAGATCGGGAGAAGGAATAATGCCGACCATCGAATCGCGACTCGTTCCGCAAAGCGAGACCTTCCAGAAAAACCGCACCGCGCTTCTCGCGCAGATCGACGAATTGCGCGCGCTGGAAAAGCGTACGCGTGACAAGTCGGCCGACTCGCGCGAACGCTTTGAAAAGAAAGGCAAGCTGCTGCCGCGCGAGCGGCTCGGGCGCTTGCTCGATCCCGGCGCGCCCTTCCTGGAATTGTCGACACTGGCCGGTTTCTGCCTCGACAAGCCCGATCCCGCCAAGTCGATCCCCGGCGGCGGCGCGGTAGCGGGCATCGGCTTCGTCAGCGGCGTGCGCGCGATGGTCGTGGTGGACGATGCCGGCATTGATGCCGGCGCCGTACAGCCGATGGGTGTCGAAAAATTCCAGCGCGCGCAAATGATCGCACTTGACCAGAAGCTGCCCTTCATTCATCTGGTGGAAAGCGCCGGCGCCAACCTGCTCAACTACCGGGTCGAGACCTTCATTCTCGGCGGCAGCGGCTTCTACTGGCTGGCACGTCTGTCCGCCGCCGGCCTGCCGGTACTCACCGTGGTGCACGGCCCCAGCACCGCCGGCGGCGCTTACATGCCGGGCTTGTCGGATTACGTGGTGATGGTGCGGCAGCAGGCCAGGGCATTTCTGGCGGGACCGCCGCTGCTGATGGCGGCCACCGGCGAGGTGGCGACGGAAGAGGAACTTGGCGGCGCCGAAATGCATGCGACGACATCGGGACTGGCCGAATACCTGGCGGAAGATGATGCCGACGCGCTGCGTATCGCACGCGAACTGATGGCCGCACTGGACTGGAATCACGATCTGCCGCCGCGCAACGTCGACTACGCTTCGCCGCGCTACGATGCCGAGGAACTGCTTGGCATCGCCTCGACTGATCACAAGAAACCGCTCGACATGCGCGAAGTGATCGCGCGACTGGTGGATGGCTCGGATTTCCTCGAGTTCAAGTCGGATCATGGCCCGGCAACCCTGACCGGACATGCGGCGATTTGCGGCATCCACGTCGGCATCATCACCAACAACGGTCCGCTCGACCCCGCTGGTGCGAACAAGGCGACCCATTTCATCCAGGCCTGCTGCCAGTCCGGTACGCCGCTGGTGTATTTGCAGAACACGACGGGCTTCATCGTCGGCAAGGCATCCGAACAGGCGGGCATGATCAAGCATGGTTCGAAGATGATCCAGGCCATGTCCAATGCCACGGTGCCGCGCCTCACCGTGCATTGCGGCGCATCCTTCGGCGCCGGCAATTACGGCATGTCGGGGCGCGGCTTCTTTCCGGATTTCTGCTTCACCTGGCCCAATGCGCGCACTGCCGTGATGGGGCCGGAGCAGGCAGCGACGACCATGGCCATCGTGATGGAAGGCAGCATGCGCCGCAAAGGCCTGGAAGTGGACAGGAATTCGATCGATGCGATGCGCGCGATGGTGATCGATACCTTCGAGAAGCAGACCAGCGCTTCGCATATTTCGGCACGCCTGCTCGACGACGGCGTGATCGACCCGCGCGACACGCGCAAGGTGCTTGCCTTCACCTTGTCCGTCTGCGAGGAAAGCCGCCGCCGCGCTTTGCGGCCGGTGCAGTTCGGCGTGGCGCGCCCATAACCATTCAGGAGACTGCAATGCAATTCACCCATGAACACAATGAACTGAAGCGCAATGTGAAGCGTTTCATCGACAACGAGATCAATCCATTCGTGGACGAATGGGAAGAGGCGGAAATCTTCCCCGCCGGGGAGTTGTTCAGGAAAATGGGGGAACAGGGTTTTCTCGGCGTGTCCAAGCCGGTCGAATATGGCGGGCTCGGCCTCGACTATTCCTATTCGGTGGCGATGGCCGAGGCGCTCGGTCATATCAAGTGCGGCGGCGTGCCGATGGCAATCGGCGTGCAGACCGACATGGCGACGCCCGCACTGGCGCGCTTCGGTTCCGATGCCTTGCGCCGCGAATTCCTGGCGCCGGCGATCAGCGGCCATGCGGTTGCCTGCGTCGGCGTGTCCGAACCGGGCGCCGGCTCCGACGTGGCGGCGATCAAGACCACCGCACGCAAGGACGGTGACGACTACATCATCAACGGCAGCAAGATGTGGATCACCAACAGTCTGCAAGCGGACTGGATCTGCCTGCTGGCCAATACCTCGGAGGGCTCGCGCTACTCGAACAAGTCGCTGATCGTCGTGCCGATGAAAACCAAGGGCATCACCATTGGCAAGAAGATCCGCAAGATCGGCATGAATTCCTCGGACACTGGATTGATCCATTTCGATGATGTGCGCGTACCGCAGCGCAATCGGATCGGCGAAGAAGGCCAGGGCTTCATCTACCAGATGCTGCAGTTCCAGGAAGAGCGCATGTGGGGTGCCGCCAACTCGATGCAGGGCATGATGAATTGCATCGACCTGACGATCGAGTATGCGCGTGAACGCCGTGTGTTCGACATGCAGCTGATCGATAACCAGTGGGTGCACTTCAAGCTGGCGGAACTCAAGACCGAGGTGGAATGCCTGCGGGCCTTGGTGCACCGTGCCTGCGAAATGTATATCGCAGGCCAGGACGTGACCGAGCTGGCTTCGATGGCCAAGTTGAAGGCGGGCCGGCTGGCGCGTATCGTGCCCGACACCTGCATGCAGTTCTGGGGCGGCATGGGCTATACCTGGGAAAACCCGGTGTCGCGCTTTTTCCGTGATGGCCGCCTGACCTCGATCGGCGGCGGCGCGGACGAAGTCATGCTCGGCATCATCTGCAAGTACATGGGCATCCTGCCGGGTAAGAGAAAGGCCGGCGGAGCTTGACACATCGGCAACGCAAGTCAGATCAAAGTGAGCCCTTCATGACAGCCCATCGATTCAACACCATCCTGATTGCCAATCGCGGTGAGATTGCCTTGCGCGTCATCCGCAGTGCGCGCCGCCTTGGCTATCGTACCGTGGCGGTCTATTCGGAGGCGGATCGCAATGCGCCGCATGTCCGCGCGGCCGACCTCGTGGCGCATCTCGGCGCTTCGCAACCTTCGGCGTCCTATTTGAACATTGCGGCGATCATCGACGCGGCAAGGCGCACGGGCGCGCAGGCAGTACATCCGGGTTATGGCTTTCTCGCGGAGAATCCGGAATTCGCCAACGCCTGCATGGAAGCCGGACTGTGCTTCATCGGCCCTTCCGCGTGGTCGATTCTTTCCATGGGCAACAAGGCGGGCGCCAAGCGTTTGATGGAAGAAGCGGGCGTACCGTGTGTGCCCGGCTATCTGGGCAAGGACCAGTCCGATGCGCGCATGCTGGAAGAGGCCAGGCTGATCGGCTATCCCGTGATGATCAAGGCGACTTCGGGTGGCGGAGGGCGCGGCATGCGGCGCGTCGATGAGGATGCGGATTTCATTGCAGCCTTGCATTCCGCGCGTTCGGAAGCGGAGAACGCGTTCGGCAGCGGCGAGCTGATCCTCGAAAAGGCGATCGTCGAGCCGCGCCATATCGAGATTCAGGTATTCGCCGACCAGCATGGCAATGTCGTGCACTTGGGCGAGCGCGATTGTTCCGTGCAACGCCGCCATCAAAAACTGATCGAAGAATCACCCTCGCCGGTTGTCACGCCGGCATTGCGTGCGCAGATGGGCGCGGTGTCGGTGGCTGCGGCAAAAGCGATCGACTATGTGGGGGCGGGCACGCTGGAATTCCTGCTTGACCGCGACGGCAACTTCTATTTCATGGAAATGAACACACGTTTGCAAGTCGAGCATGCGGTGACCGAAGCAGTCGTCGGAATCGATCTCGTCGAATGGCAATTGCTGGTCGCGCAGGGCGGCGCCCTGCCCTTGCATCAGGACGAGATCGATGCACGCCTGGCAACAGGCGGGCATGCCATCGAAGTGCGCCTCTGCGCCGAAGACCCGAACGAAAATTTCCTTCCGCAAAGCGGCGATATCGCGTACTGGAAAGCGCCGGTCAACCTGCGCTGCGATCACGCATTGGAAAACGGATTGACGATATCGCCCTATTACGATTCGATGCTCGCCAAGCTCGTTGCGCATGGCAGCGATCGCGCCGATGCGCAGCGCAGGCTGGACTATGGATTGAATGAGTGCGTCCTGCTCGGATTAAAGACCAACCGGCATTTCCTGTCGCGCTGCGTGCGCCATCCGGCGTTCACCGCCGGTCATGCGACGACGGCATTCATCGAGACTTTTTTCCCGGCCTCCGCCCGTGCGGCCTCACCTTGCGAACCGGTCGTCAAGTGCCTGGCTGCCGCCTTGCTCGCCCTGCGGCTGAGGACGCAGGAGAAGCCGCGTTATCCGGCAGAGCTGCACGGTTGGTCAAGCAGTTGCGTCTATCCGCAGCATTGCCGCTTCCTGCTCGACGGCGAGGCGCTTGAAGTGCTCGTGACGACCATGCAGGGTGGCCGCTGGCAGATGGATGCAGATGGTAAAGATGCCGAGGTGGTTCTCACTGCGTCGAGCGAGAACGATGCGACGTTTCAGATCGATGGCCGCGCTTGCCGCGCCTCATACGCGAGCACGGACGCGGGACTTCACTTTGCCTTCGACGGTATCGCACACACCGTCAGGGATACTACCTACGCGCCGCCGGTTCGCGATATGGCGGGCAGTGCAAGCGGACGCATCACGGCACCGATGAACGGGCAGGTCGTCGCCGTGCATGTGCAGCATGGCGAGGGTACGACAGCGGGGCAGGCCTTGCTCGTGATCGAGGCAATGAAGATGGAGCACAGCATCGTTTCTCCGCTGGACGGCGAAGTCGTGAGCCTGCACGTGCAGATTGGCGACCAGGTCGCGCCGGGTCAGGTATTGGTGGAGATTTCCGCTGCATTCTGAGGGATGCGGTTGATGTACCGGAAGCATGTCAGGACAGTGAGGTCTCGCGCAATTCCCGGCGCAGAATTTTGCCGACCGGCGTCTTGGGAAGCTCGTCGCGGAATTCAATGTGACGTGGAATCTTGTAGCGCGTGAGATTGACGTCGCAGTGCGCGAGAATTTCCTCGACGGTCAGCGCGGGATCCTTGCGCACCACGAAGAGTTTTACCGCTTCGCCCGAGTGCGCGTCAGCCACACCGATCGCCGCCGCCTCCAGCACACCGGGATGCGCGGCGATGACGGCTTCGATCTCGGTCGGGTAGACATTGAAGCCGGAGACGATGATCATGTCTTTCTTGCGATCGGTGATCGTGACCCAGCCATGCTCGTCCATGGTGCCGATGTCGCCCGTCTTCAGCCAACCGTCGGCGGACAAGACTTCCGCTGTTTCCGCCGGGCGCTGCCAATAGCCTTGCATCACCTGCGGTCCGCGCACCAGGATCTCGCCCGGCTCGCCGCAGGCGCACACGCTGCCGTCGTCGCGGCGGATCTGCACTTCGGTGGATGGCAGCGGTATGCCGACGCTGCCGCAGCGCGGCTGATGCAAGGGGTTGATGCAGACGCCGGCGGTGGCCTCGCTCAAGCCGTAACCTTCGATCATTGCCGCCCTGGTCGCCGCCATCCAGCGTTCCATCACCGGGCGCAGCATGGCGGCGCCGGCGCCGATCGACAGCTTGGCCGCGCGGGCGCAGTCCGGCCCGAAGCCGGGCTGATTGGCGAGCGCGTTGTACAGCGTGTTCACGCCGGTCATGACGGTCCATGGGTAGGCGCGCATGGTTTTGATGAAGGCGGACAGATCCTTCGGATTGGTGATCAGGATGCTGTGTCCGCCAAAGTTCATGAAGGTCAGGCAATTCGCCACCAGCGAAAACGCGTGGTACAGCGGCAGCGGCGTGAGCACGATTTCCTCTCGCTCGCGTAAGGTGTTGCCTATCCACGCGCTGCATTGCAGGACATTCGCGATGACGTTGGCGTGCGTGAGAACGACACCTTTCGATATGCCGGTGGTGCCACCGGTGTACTGAAGAAAGGCGACGTCGGTGCCACGGGTCGCCGCATCCGGCAGGCTCAGCGCCTGCCCTGCGGCGAGCGCGCGGCGGAACGGGATGGCATCCGTGATGCGCCAGTGCGGCACCATCTTCTTTACATGGCGAACGGCGAGGTTGGTCATCAGCCGTTTCGGTTGATCGAACATGTCGCCGATGCCCGTCACGATCACATGCCGGAGGTCCGTTGCCGGAAGCACCGTCTCCACTTTCGCGGCAAAGTTCTCCAGCACAAGAATAGCGCGCGCACCTGCATCCTTGAGCTGGTGCTTGAGTTCGCGCTCGGTATAGAGCGGGTTGACGTTGACAACGATGAGGCCGGCGCGCAAGGCGCCGAACATCGCGACCGGATACTGCAACAGATTGGGAAGCATGATCGCGATCCGTTCGCCGCGCCTCAGTCCGTTCAAGGACAGCAAAAACGCTGCGAACGCGCCCGACAGGCGATCCAGTTCTCCATAGGTCATTGTCTGCCCCATGTTGGTGAATGCCGGCAGGTCAGCATACTTGCGACACGCGGTCCGGAACATGACGTTGATCGATGCACAAGCGGCGGGATCGATGTGCTCGGGCACACCCGGCGGGTAGTCGTTCAACCACGGTTTGATCGTCTCCATATCGCTCTCTTTCGGGGCAGAGGTTTTTTGGAGACATCCTACGCCGGGCGCATATTAAAGCAATCGATTGACTGATGGTTTGGAAAGAATGCAGCGAGTTGTTGATTTCGGTCTAATGCGCCGGGAGAGCTGCCCTTCGCGCGCCCCGCCCTTGACACCCCACGCCGCCCTGGAACTTCTTGGCAAAAACGCATCCTAAAACTTATCCGGACAATGCAAGCGGAACGGTCCGGCGTATTCCCTGCAGCAAGGCAGTGACCTCTCGTCACTGCCGGATTGTGGTGCGATTTTCGAATGAACAAGCACGAGTGGCTGTTGAAGCGCAACTGTTCGCTAGCGCCGCGCCAACTGGCGATCGCGCTGGCCGTGCCCTGCTTCGCGTCGCTGCTGATCGCGCTATGGTTCCTGTGGCACGGGGCATGGCATGTGCTTGCATTTGTCATGCTGGAATCGGCTGCCGTAGCGTGCGCTTTTTGCCACTATGCGCGCCATGCCACCGATCGCGAACACATCGCACTTGACGACGGTTACCTGCTGATCGAGCAATGCCTTGCCGGCGAAGTGCGGCAGATCCGGCTTGATCCGTACTGGACGCGGGTGGCGCCGCCCGACGACACACAGGATCTGATCAATCTCGAGGCCAAGGGGATCCGGATTGCGGTCGGGCTCTTTGTGACCGAGGAGCGGCGCCGTCAGGTCGCGCTGGAATTGCGGGCGGAATTGAACAGGGAGTTCAGGCCCGCAGCCTAATCCGGATATTGCATCAGAACGCGGGCGATGGCGCGCAAATCGGGGAAACCTGCGAGTCCATCTCAGCGTGAGGGCCGGTCCGTTGAAATATCCGCATCGAGGTAGCGGAATGCACGCATTTCGCCGCGCGCCTGGCGAATGACGGAACGCGCGGCACTCAGCCCCAGTGCACCCATGACGGTCGCGACGACGATATCCGGCCATCCGGTACCCGTGCCGAAAACGCCCAGCGCAGCCAGCAGGACGGCGACATTGCCGATGGCATCGTTGCGCGTACACAGCCATACCGAACGCATGTTGGAATCGCCATTGCGATAGGCGAACAGGAGCACCGCGACGAACAGATTCGCGAGCAAGGCCAGCGTACCAATCTTGCCCATGGTCATATGTTCAGGAAGCACGCCGGACGCGGCATTCCAGACCGAGGCGCCGAGCACGAAGAGGCCGTATCCTCCCATGGTCAGCCCTTTCATCAGGGCGGCGCGCGAGCGCCAGACCGGCAGCATGGACAAGACAAACAGCGAGAGGCCGTAATTCGCGGCGTCGCCAAAGAAATCCACCGCATCCGCAAGCAGCGATACCGACCCGGCCGACCAGCCGCTCACCAGTTCGACGCCGAACATCGCGGCATTGACGAACAAGGCGATCCAGAGCACGCGCCGATAGCGTGGGTCGACAGGGGGTTGGGACGAACATGTTCCAGAACAACAATCCGACATCGATGACTCCTTTTCCTTTCCCGACATTACACACCATGCTGCGGGTTCAGGGTCAAGCAATGTTTGAAAAATGCCGGAAAGTAAAACAACAAGGCAAGTTTTCCGTCATGCCTTGTTGATTGAACGCCAGTGCTTCCGATGAAGTCCAATGCAATTCACGGATGATCATTGGACGAGGTTGTCATGCGCCGGTCAGAGCGCATTGAGCGGGATCTTCAGGTAGCTCACCCCGTTGCCTTCCGGGGGCGGGACATTGCCGGCGCGAATGTTGACCTGGATCGAGGGCAGGATCAGATTGGGCATGTCGAGGCCGGCATCCCTCTTCTGGCGCATGTCCACGAATTGCTCTTCGCTGATGTCGTCGCGGATATGGATATTGCGCGCACGCTGTTCGCCCACTGAGGTTTCCCATGCGGGCTGGCGTGCGCCGGGCGGATAGTCGTGGCACATGAACAGCCGCGTGTCGGTCGGCAGCGACAGCAACTTGCGAATCGAGCGATAAAGGGTGCGTGCATCGCCGCCCGGAAAGTCGCAGCGCGCGGTACCGACATCCGGCATGAACAGGGTGTCGCCGACGAACACGGCATTGCCGAAGCGGTAGGCCATGTCGGCAGGCGTGTGACCGGGCACGAACAGGACCTGCCCGGTCAGTGCTCCGACCTGAAAGGTTTCATTGTCGGCAAACAAATGATCGAACTGCGAACCGTCCTCGCGGAATTCTTCGTCAAGGTTGAACAGGCGCTTGAACACGGCCTGCACCTGGCAGATGCGCTCGCCGATGGCAACCTTTCCATCCATGTGGCGCTTCAGGTATTGCGCCGCAGACAAATGGTCGGCGTGGGCGTGGGTTTCGAGTATCCAGTCGAGGGTCAGTGAATGCGCATAGACAAACTGCATCAGGCGGTCGGCCCGGCTGGTTCGAGTGCGGCCGGACTTGGGATCGTAATCGAGCACCGGGTCGATGATCGCAGCACGTCCGCCCGGGCGGTCATACACCACATAGCTCACCGTCCCGGTGACGCTATCGAAAAACGCCTCAATGCGCGGCTCCATCTGCTGCTCCGAAAACATTATATTCAGTGATATATTATCGCCCTGCCCGACAAGGTCAAGAAGATTCTGGAGACGCCATGAAAGACAATCCGACGCTGATCGACATCGCTTCCATGCATGCGGCGGCCACGGAAGCAACGGCGCTGCTGCGCACTTTGGCCAACGAAGATCGCTTGCTCTTGTTGTGCCAATTGAGCCAGGGCGAGAAATCGGTCGGCGAACTGGAGGAACTGCTCGACATCCGCCAGCCGACCCTGTCGCAGCAACTGGGTGTGCTGCGCACCGAAAACCTGGTCAACACGCGGCGCGACGGCAAGCGGATCTACTACTCCGTTGTCGATCCAAAGGTGCTGACCCTGCTCGGCACCCTCTACGATTTGTACTGTCCGCAGGAATAAGGAGAAAACAATGTCGATCGACTGGACGCATTTCACGCCGCTCTCGGCATTGGCGGGCGGCTTGCTTATCGGCCTTGCCAGCGCCCTGTTTGCGCTCTTCAACGGCCGGGTCGCGGGTGTCAGCGGCATTGTGGCCGGAATGCTGCGGCCGAGCGGCGGCGATATTCTGTGGCGCATTGCCTTTGTTGCCGGAATGGCCGCGGCGCCGCTGCTCTACCTGGTGTTTTCGCCGCTGCCGGAAATCCGCATCGACACCGGGCCGGCGGTGCTGCTGCTGGCCGGACTGCTGGTCGGCATCGGCACGCAATATGGCTCAGGCTGCACCAGCGGCCATGGCGTGTGCGGCCTGTCACGCCTGTCGCCGCGCTCCCTGCTCGCGACGATGATGTTCATGGCGGCCGGCTTTGCGACCGTCTATGTCGTGCGCCACCTGCTGTGAGGATGAACGCATGAACATCCTGTTCTCCTTTATTGCCGGCCTGGTGTTCGGATTGGGGCTCATCGTCGCGGGCATGGCCAATCCGGCGAAGGTTCTCGGCTTCCTCGATCTCGCCGGCGACTGGGATCCGTCGCTTGCGCTGGTGATGGCCGGCGCCATTGGTGTCGGCCTCGTGGCCTTCGCGTTTGCCCGGCGCAGGACCCTGACCTTGCTGAATCTGCCCATGCAACTGCCGAACGCGGACCACGTCGACCGGCGCCTCGTCGGCGGCAATCTGCTGTTCGGCATAGGCTGGGGTCTGGCCGGCATCTGCCCGGGACCGGGGCTGGTATTGCTGGGCGCGGGGGTCGTCAAAGGATGGCTGTTTGTCCTTGCGATGATTGCCGGCATGGCCCTGTTTGAATTCATCGAACAATTCAGACAGCGCGGTGCTGCGCCCGACGCATCGGTCCTGCGCTAACCTGAGTCAGGGCGCGGACACGATGCCACGCAAGTGCTGGCGCGCGATGTCGAATTCGCGCTGCAATGCCTCGTACAATGGCTGCGCGCCCTCGATCGCATCTTCCTTGCCCATCCGTTCGAGTTCCATGCAGTGCTTGCGCATGCGGTCCGCGCCGAGGTTTTCAATGCTGGAAAGGAAACGATGAGCGGCCGACTCCAGCGCCTCGGCCTTCCCTTCTGCCAGTGCGGTCGCGATGTTGTTCAGATGCTTTGGAGAGTCGGTGACGAACAGTTCGATGATGTCGGACACCAGCGTCGGATTGTCTTCGTCCTGCAACTCCATCAGCTGGTGAATGCGGCGGCGATCGATGACTTCCGTCCCCTCCGGCACGACTTCGTCCCTGGATGGCGTGGACACGGCGATCAGCACCGCGCGCACATCGTCCAGTTCGATCGGCTTGGACACATAGGCATCCATTCCCGCGGCCAGGCAGCGTTCGCGATCGCCGGGCATCGCATTGGCCGTCATCGCGATTACTCGCGGCGGCACGTTCGCACCGTAGCGCGCACGCAAGCGCCGCGTCGCTTCCAGCCCGTCCATTTCCGGCATCTGCACATCCATCAGGACCACGTCGTAGTTCTGCCGTTCCAGGGCATCGAGCACTTCGATGCCGTTGGCGACCACATCCGCGCGATAGCCCAGATGCGCGAGCAATTGCTGCACCACTTTCTGGTTGACGGTATTGTCCTCCGCAACCAGAATCTTCAGCGGCACCGTTTCGGACAGCCGCTCGCTGGCCGCCGTCGGCCGCCGCAGCGGCGTATGTATGGGCTCGATCCGCATCGAATGCAGCAAGGCGTCGAACAAGGCAGTCGGCTTGATGGGCTTGTTGAGATAGGCTGAAAACTTCACTTCACTCATTTTCGCGTCGCGCGGTCGATGCGCGACCGAGGTCAGCATGATCAGCGGCAACGCCTTTTCATCGCGATATTTGCGGATTTCAAGCGCAAGTCCAAGGCCGTCCATCTCCGGCATGCTCATGTCGAGTATGCCGACGTCAAACGCATGCCCGTGGCGCACGAGGTCGAGCGCCTCGATGGCCGATGCGGCGGCCGACGGCACCATGCCCCAGAGCAGCGCCTGCTTGACCAGGATGCGCCGGTTGGTGCTGTTGTCGTCAACGATCAGCACATGCTTTCCCGCCAGTGCGGAAGAGCGCTCCTGCAGAAAGCTGCGCGCCAGTTGCGATCCGGATGCTTCGGCAACGATGGTGAAGTAAAAGGTCGAGCCGTTGCCGACCTCGCTCTCCACCCACATCCTGCCGCCCATGATTTCCGTCAGGCGCTTGCTGATGGCAAGGCCGAGTCCGGTGCCGCCATACTTGCGCGTGGTCGAGGCATCGACCTGGGTGAAGGCCTGGAACAATTCGGCCAGCCGCTCTTGCGGAATGCCGATGCCAGTATCCTTCACCGCGAAAAGCACTTCGTACCTCGCATCGCCGAAGGGCACCGCCGACACGGATACCACCACTTCGCCGCGATGCGTAAACTTGATCGAATTCGACAACAGGTTGACGAGAATCTGGCGCAGCCGGGTGACATCGGAAACCAGCGCCGCCGGCACGCTGTCATCGATGAAGTACGCGAGATTGATGTTTTTCTCGCTCGCCTCGGAGGACAGCAGATCCAGCGACTCCTCGATGCAGCGCCGCAGGTCGAAGGGCTGCCGCTCGATTTCCAGTCGGCCGATTTCGATCTTGGAATAGTCGAGAATGTCATTGATGATGGTGAGCAGCACCTCGCTGCTGGCGCGGATCGTTTCGGTGTAGTCGCGCTGCTCATCGTTGATGTGGGTGTTGAGCAACAGGCTGGTCATTCCGATGACGGCGTTGAGCGGCGTGCGGATCTCATGGCTCATGTTGGCGAGGAACATGCTCTTGGCCTGCATCGCGGCCTCGGCCCTTTCCTTGGCCGTTTCCAGGTCGCGTTCGTAGGCCTTGCGCTTGGAGATGTCGCGCAGGATCACGGTATGGATCGTGCCGCTGTCGGCCTCCAGTTTCGAAATCGATGCTTCCGCGGGAAATTCGGTGCCGTCCTTGCGCACGGCATAGATGGCCTGTCGTTCCGCCATCTTGCGCGCAGTCAGGCCGGACTTGTCGAAGCGATCGATGTGCTTGCCGTGCTCCGCGTGATAGCGCGGAGGCAGCAGGAGATTGAGCGGCTTGCCTTTGGCTTCCTCGGCGCTCCAGCCGAAGGTGCGCTCCGCGCCCTGATTGAACAGAATGATTCTCTGCGCGCTATCCACGCAAATGATCGCGTCGTCGGCAATGCTGAGAATGCCGTTGAGTTGGGCGGACGTCAGGTTGTTGTCCATGGTCTGACGGCAGGCAGGCACTATTTCATTGCGGCAGCTCTTTCCAATCGACACGATCCATTCATGTCATCGAATGCGAATGATGATTCGATGAAACGTCGGCGCATCCGAGCGGACCACAACGCGCATTCCGGCACCGGTCCGCCGCGTGTCGCTGATCAATTGTTCAATTGGAGGCAAGCCGAATGAGAATGGTTCCTTGCACCGGATTATGCGCACGACCGTGCTATATCCGCCCCCGTTTCTTGCACGCGACACGAACGCGGCGGAATGAAAAAGTTTCACCTTTTCGCAAGCGATTTAATTTATCCTTGCGCGAAGCGCAAATTACCCATCCTGTACTACTCCACCATGACATCAAACGTTCATCACCAGGCGCGGCCGATCCACAAGATCCTGGTCGCCAACCGTTCCGAAATCGCCATCCGCGTCATGCGCGCTGCCGCCGAACTGAGCATGCGTACCGTCGCGATCTACGCCGCCGAAGACCGCTTCGCGCTGCACCGCTTCAAGGCCGACGAAAGCTATCTCGTCGGCGAAGGCAAGAAGCCGATCGCCGCCTATCTCGACATCGACGACATCATCCGCATCGCCAAGGAAGCGGGCGTCGATGCGATCCATCCCGGCTATGGCTTTCTGTCCGAGAACCCGGATTTCGCCGAAGCCTGCGCGGCGAACGGCATCATGTTCATCGGCCCGCAACCGGAAGTCATGCGCACGCTGGGCAACAAGGTCGCGGCGCGCAATGCGGCGATTTCCGCTGGCGTGCCTGTCATGCCGGCCACCTCGGCCCTGCCGCATGACATCGAAAAGGCAAAGAAACTTGCCGCCGAAGTCGGCTATCCGCTGATGCTCAAGGCCAGCTGGGGCGGCGGCGGTCGCGGCATGCGGGTGATCGAATCCGAGGCCGAGCTGCCCGGCCAGCTCGAAGTTGCACGGCGCGAAGCCGCAGCCGCTTTCGGCAATGACGAGATGTACCTGGAAAAGCTGGTGCGCCGCGCGCGCCATGTCGAAGTGCAACTGCTGGGCGACACTCACGGCAACCTGGTGCACCTGTTCGAGCGCGACTGCTCGGTGCAGCGCCGCAACCAGAAAGTGGTCGAACGTGCTCCGGCGCCCTACCTCGACGAGGCGACCCGCGCCGAATTGTGCGACGCTGCCCTGCGTCTGGGGAAAGCCGTCAACTACACGCACGCCGGCACGGTCGAATTCCTGATGGACGCCGACACCGGCAAGTTCTACTTCATCGAAGTCAACCCGCGCATCCAGGTCGAGCACACCGTGACCGAACAGGTCACCGGCATCGACATCGTGAAAGCCCAGATCCGCGTCTCGGAAGGCGCGAAGATCGGCGACAAGGACGAGCATGACGCCGGCATTCCCGTGCAAGCGGACATCCGCCTCAACGGCCATGCGCTGCAATGCCGCGTCACCACCGAGGATCCGGAAAACAACTTCACCCCCGACTACGGCCGCCTGGTCGCCTACCGCAGCGCGGCCGGCTTCGGCGTGCGTCTCGACGGCGGCACCGCCTATTCCGGCGCGGTCATCACGCCCTACTACGATTCCCTGCTGGTGAAAGTCACCGCCTGGGCGCCGACCTCGGATGAGGCCATCGCCCGCATGGACCGCGCATTGCGCGAATTCCGCATCCGCGGCGTGTCGACCAACCTGCCCTTCCTCGAAAACGTGATCAACCACCCGATGTTCAAGTCGGGCGAATGCATCACCCGCTTCATCGATACCACGCCGGAGCTGTTCCAGTTCGCCAAGCGCCGCGACCGCGCCACGCGCCTGCTGCGCTTCATCGGCGATGTGGTGGTCAACGGCAATCCGGAAATGAAGGGCAGAAAGGGCATCGACGGCATCCTGCCGGCGCCGCTCCTGCCTTCAAGCGGCAAGTCGGGGCAGATCATTCCGGGTTCGCGCGACAAGTTCAGGGAACTCGGCGCCGAGAAATTCTCGCAATGGATGAAAGAGCAACCGCAGGTACTGGTGACCGACACGACGATGCGCGACGCGCACCAGTCGCTGTTCGCCACCCGCATGCGCACCGCCGACATGCTGGCCATCGCGCCCTACTATGCGCGCCTGCTGCCGAACCTGTTCTCGATGGAATGCTGGGGCGGCGCCACCTTCGACGTCTCGATGCGTTTCCTGAAGGAAGACCCGTGGGAACGCCTGGCCAGGTTGCGCGAGGCGGTGCCCAACGTTCTGTTCCAGATGCTGCTGCGCGCTTCCAACGCGGTCGGTTACACCAATTACGCCGATAACGTGGTGAAGCACTTCGTGCAGCAGGCGGCCGCCGGCGGCGTCGACCTGTTCCGCGTGTTCGATTCCCTGAACTGGGTGGAGAACATGCGCGTGGCCATCGATGCGGTGCGCGAATCCGGCGCGCTGTGCGAAGGCGCGATCTGCTACACGGGCGATCCCTTCGATCCGTTCCGCCCGAAGTACAGCCTGCAGTATTACGTCAAGATGGCGAAAGAGCTGGAAAAAGCCGGTGTGAACATCCTTGCCATCAAGGACATGGCCGGCGTGTGCAAACCGCACGCGGCCAAGGCGCTGATCAAGGCATTGAAGGACGAAGTCGGCCTGCCGATCCACTTCCATACGCACGACACCTCCGGCATTGCCGCCGCATCGGTACTGGCGGCGGTGGAAGCCGGTTGCGACG
Organism: Herbaspirillum sp. ST 5-3; assembly: GCF_004804275.1. Classification (GTDB taxonomy): domain Bacteria; phylum Pseudomonadota; class Gammaproteobacteria; order Burkholderiales; family Burkholderiaceae_D; genus Noviherbaspirillum. Next base: position 12,132 of record NZ_STGI01000017.1, on the reverse strand, counting down.
CGGTGGATGGCGCCATGGATGCGATGAGCGGCCTGACCTCGCAGCCGAACCTCGGCTCGATCGCGGCCGCACTGTCCCACACCGAGCGTGATCCGTTACTCGACAAGCAAGCCCTGTTTGCCATCTCGCAATACTGGGAAGGCGTGCGCCGGCAGTACGCCCCCTTCGAAGCCGACATGCGCTCCGGCACATCGGACGTGTACCGCCATGAAATGCCGGGCGGGCAATACACCAACCTGCGCGAGCAGGCGCGCGCGATGGGCATCGAGCATCGCTGGACGGAAGTGGCGCAGGCTTATGCCGACGTTAACCAGCTGTTCGGCGACATCGTGAAGGTTACGCCAACCTCCAAGGTGGTGGGCGACATGGCCCTGTTCATGGTCGCCAACGATCTTACCCCCAACGAGGTGAAGCATCCGGACAAGGAAATCGCATTTCCGGAATCGGTGATTTCGCTGTTCAAGGGAGAACTCGGTTTCCCGCCGGATGGCTTCCCGAAGGAGCTGGAAAAGAAAGTGCTCAAGGGGGCCAAGCCGATGGAAGGCCGCCCCGGCAAGAACCTGCCGGAAGTCGATCTCGCACAAGCAAAGGCGGACGCGGAAAAGGCCGTCGGCCGCAGCATCAGCGAGCAGGAACTGGCGTCGTATCTCATGTATCCGAAGGTGTTCCGCGATTATGCCGAGCATCGCCGCGACTACGGTGACGTGAGCGTGCTGCCCACGCCGGTATTCTTCTATGGCCTGAAGGACGGCCAGGAGATTTCGGTCGACATCGACCAGGGCAAGCGACTGGTGATCCGCCTGCAGGGCCGCACGGAACTGGAGGAGGAAGGACAGAGCAAACTGTTCTTCGAGCTCAACGGTCAGCCGCGCCTGGTGCGGATCGACCGTGCCGGCGCAGTGAAGCTGGTCACGCATCCGCGTGCCGAGGATGGCAACGCAAACCACATCGGCGCGCCGATGCCGGGCATGGTGGTGACCGTGGCGGTCAAGGCAGGCCAGAAGGTCGCCAAGGGCGATCCGCTGGTGTCGATCGAGGCGATGAAGATGGAAACCATGATCCGTGCCGAACGCGATGCGGTGGTCAAGCACACGCATGTGAAGCCGGGCGCAGTAGTGACAGCCAAGGATTTGCTGATCGAACTCACCGATTGAGCAAGCACGGCCATGCCATGAAAAAAAGCCTGCAGCGATGCAGGCTTTTTTATCTGCAAAACAATCGTGGCTGATCAGTAATAGCGATACACGCGATTGTTTTCCACCCGCACACGCGTGCCGATCTGCAGATCCGCGGCGCTCTCCTGCGTGATGGTCTGATGCGTGCCGTTGTCCAGACGTACGCCGATCTGGTACGCATCCCGTCCCTGCGAATTGCGCTCGATCTCGTTGCCGATCATGGCACCGCCGACAACCCCGGCAACGGTCGCGGCCTTCCTTCCGCGCCCTCCGCCAACCTGATTGCCGAGCAAGCCACCCACCACGCCGCCGACGACCGCGCCCACGCCGACATTGCCGACATTACCGGTGGTGCCGCCCTGGAGGAGCTGGATGGAGTCGATCATGCCGTAGGATTGGTAATACGATTGTGAAGGAGCCGGATAGCTTTGCACCGGCACCGGATAGGACTGCGAAGTCGCGGGCGGGTAATAACCCGGGCTGGCGCAGCCGGCAAGAATCGCGGCGGCGATGAGGATGGCGGAAGCAGGTGTGCGACAGGTTTTCATGGCAGTTCTCGCTGATAACGGCTTCATTAAAAGCGAAACGGGAATGCAATGCCAGTGTCTATCGGTAAGGGTTGAAACAAGTTGTTTCCCGCAAGGGCGGATTGTCCATGGAACGGCGTTTTTTACTTGGTCTCGAAGGTCGTCACGCCATCCCAATCCGCGCCGGGCGGCACTTCGCGGTAGTGCGCAATGCGCTCCAGGTAAAGTGCGTACAAGGCCGTGTCGGGATACATCTCGTGCAATTCGAACAACCGCTGCTCGGCCTGATCCCATTGCTGTGCGCGCACCAGTTCCAGCGCCTTGTGCCATTTGTCGAGCGCGCTGCGGGTCGCTTCGTCGAGTTCCGACATCAGGCCGAGCGGTTCGAAAATCGGTACCGGCTCGTTCTTTCCCTTCACCCGTACGCGATCGAGTTCGCGGTAGGCGAATTGCGGCGCGGCGAGCCGGGTCGCTTCGCCGACCGCAATGCCGACGCCGTACACCTTGGTAATACCTTCCAGCCGCGACGAGAGATTGACCGCATCGCCCATCACGGTATACGCGCGGCGGATCTTCGATCCCATGTCGCCCACGCGCATCTCGCCGGTATTGAGGCCGACGCCGATCTTCAGGGGCGGCCAGCCGCGCGCGATGAAATCCTGGTTCAGCTTCTTCGCGCTGGCCTGCATCTGCAATGCTGTCGCCACCGCGCGGCTGGCGTGATCAGGCAAGGCCACCGGCGCCCCCCAGAACGCCATCACCGCATCGCCGATGTACTTGTCGAGCGTGCCGCGATTGCCGCGAATATCTTCCGACATCGCGGTCAGGTACAGGTTGATGTACTCGCGCAAGGCGTTGGGCGTCAGCCCCTCGGAAATCGTGGTGAAGCCGCGCACGTCGCAGAACAGCACGGTCAGTTCGCGGCTCTCGCCCTCCATGTTGTAGCTCTCCGGATTCTCCGCCATCTCGGCGACCAGTTCCGGCGCCACATATTCGCCGAACAGGTTCACCATCGCGCGACTCTTGCGGAATTCAAACAGATAGCCCCAGGCGAGGCTGAAGATGAACAGGCTGCCGATCAACAGCAGCACCGCCGCAACCGACACCACCCAGTTCAGGGACTGGTACATGTAGAGGTTCAAGCCGAGGACGCCGGCGATCGTCGCGAACGACACTAGGATGGACATGAGCGGCGACAGCACCGGCAGCAGCAGGCCGAGCACGATGCCGACGAGAGCGGTCTCCACCAGCTCCAGCGCCACGCCGAAATCGGGCTCCTGCTTGAAGTCGCCGTCGAGGATCGATGCGATGATGTTGGCGTGCATCTCGACACCGGGATAGTCGATGTTGACCGGTGCCGCGCGCAAATCCTTCAGGCCGGCCGAGGTGGTGCCGACCAGGATGATGCGGTCCGCGAGATCGTCCACCGGCAGGCGCTCCTTGAGGACGTCGATCGCGGAGACATAGCGGAACTGGCCGCCGCGCGGCCCGCCCGGCCCGCGGTAATTGATCAGCGCAGTCAGGTTGCGATCCAGCGGGATGGTGGTCGTATGCGGCTTGCTGTTGAGCTTGATCGCCTTCAGCGCACCGTATTGGCGCAGGGTGTCGCCGGAGAGATGGGTTTCTTCCGCGGTGAAGAAGACCGGCTTCACCCGGCTTGCACCGAGGCCGGCGCGCGCCGTGGCAAGCGCGAGCGATTCATAGAAGCCGTCGCCGACCTGCGCGATCAGGGGAACGCGACGGATCACGCCGTCCAGGTCGGGCGTCGGATTCATGAAGCCGCCGCCTCTGGCCGCTTCCTGCAGCACGTCGAGGTTGCCGGTATAGGACCGGTAGACCGATACGTCGATCTCGCGCCCGCCGAGCTGCTCGACGGTGAACACCGGCGGCGGCAGCAGCCCCTTGGTGATGGCAGTCGGCTCGTTCGAGAGAAAATAGCCAAGCACCACCGGTCTGCCGTCGAGTGCCATGGCCATGCGCTTGTCATAGTCGAACCTCGGCTTGAGCGCGCGCACCCGTTCGCCAAAGCCGGGCACATCCTTCAGCTCCTTGTTCGCCAGCGATTCCAGTGTGTTGTAGCCGGAGCTGGTGTCGGGCTCGGAAAAGATCACGTCGAAGCCGACCGTCCTGACGTGGTACTTGTCGTCGAGCTTCTCGATCAGGCTTGCGACTGTGGCGCGGTTCCAGGGCCAGCGTCCGACTTCCGCGATGCTTTTCTCGTCGATGTCGACGATCACGATGCGCGGGTCGAGTTCGCCCTGCTGCACCCGCATCCGCATGTCGTAGATGAAATCGTCGATGCGGCCGATCAGGATGGTCGGCAGGAAGTGCAGTATCTGGAGCGCGGCGATCAGCGTGAAGATCAGGGCCAGCAACCAGCGCGCGCCATATCTGGACAGGTGGCGTCGCACGTTCACTTCCTCCGGTCAGGGCGTGTAGCCGGGAATCTTGCCTTCATCGACTTCATCAATCTGTGCCGGGTCCATGAAGCGCTTTGCATAGTCGAGATACACCTTTTTTCGGATGAAAATGTCGAACAGGTCCGGATCGATGTGATTGCGCAGCTTGAAGCCGCCGAGGATGTGCAGCGATTCGGTCAGGGTCTTGCCCTTCTTGTAAGGCCGGTCTTTCGCCGTCAGCGCCTCGAAAATATCGGCAATCGCCATCATGCGTGCCTGCCACGACATTTCCTCGCCACGCAAACCGCGTGGATAGCCCTTGCCGTCCATGCGCTCGTGATGGCCGCCGGCGTATTCCGGCACGTCGCTCAAATGCTTCGGCCAGGGCAGCGATTCCAGCATGCGGATGGTGACCGAAATATGGTTGTTGATGATGTCGCGCTCGTGCTGGTTCAGCGTGCCGGCGCGGATCGTCAGGTTGCCGATCTCTTCTTCGCTGAGCAGATCGCGCTCGTATCCGTCGGGCGCGATCCAGCGGTAGCGGCAGGCGATCTGCGTGACGCGCTTCTGGTCGTCTTCCGACATGGCTTCGCTGCCGATATTGGCGCGCCGCAGGAAGTCGCGGTCCGCATCCATGCGGGTCAGTTCTTCGCTCAGCATGCGGTTGATTTCGGCATGGCGCTTCGGATCGTTGCCGCTCGCGAGCTTTTCCTTCAGCGACCGGATCTCGGCGTCGCGCTTGACGACTTCAAAGCGCGTGTCGACCAGGTGAATGCGATCGAAAATGGTTTCGAGCTTGGTGGATTTTTCGACCACATGCACCGGCGTGGTGATCTTGCCGCAATCATGCAGCAGACCGGCCAGCCACAATTGCTTGCGGTCGTTCTCGCTCATCTCGAATTCGGCCAGCGGCCCGGCGTCGGTCGCATGCGCCGCGTCTGCCAGCATCATGGTCAGCAAGGGCACATGATGGCAATGCCGTCCGGTGTGCGGCGATTTCTCGTCGATGCCGATATTGATCAGGGTTACAAAAGATTCGAACAGGTCTTCCAGGCGCAGGATCAACTGCTGGTTGGTGAGCGCGATCGCTGCCTGCGACGCAAGCGCTTCGATGAAGCGCTGGTCGGTATCGGAAAACGGCTGGGTCTGGCCGGTGTGCGGATCCCTGGCGTTGATCAGCTGCAGCACACCGATCAGTTCGCCTTCATGGTCCTGCATCGGCACCGTGAGGAAGGATTGCGAGTGATAGTGGTAAGTCTCGTCGAACTTGCGCATCCCGGAGAAGTTGAACACGTCGACCTTGTAGACGTCCTGGATGTTCACGGAGACGCCGGTGTTGGCCGCATATGCCGCCACCGCGCCGAGATTCTTTGTGCCGGTGGAGGTCGTTAGCGGAATATCGGGAATCGCCACTTCATTGCCGCTCAATCCGCCCTGGTACATGCCGAGCGTATCGTTGATCGAGATCGAGAAGCACAGGTTCTTCTTGTCGGCGCTGATGCGATACAGGGTGCCGCCGTCGGCGTGGGTCATGCTTTTCGCCGTACGCAGGATTTTCTCCAGCAGCACGGTGGTGTCATGCGTGGTGCTGAGTTCAACGCTGAGCTCGGTCAGCTGCTCCAGCCTCAGCGCGATATCAGGTATATTTTGCTCGGTCATTGCTGTTCAACCGTGTGGCGATGCGCCACCGGAATGGGTGAATGTTGCGCCGCTTCTTTCCCCTCGCCACGCGTCAGACGCCAATCACTCAAAACACGAATGTGTCTCCGCATTTGAGCGCCTTGAAGCCGCGCGCCCCGCCTTCGGAGCGCAGTTCCTGCATGATCAGGTCTTCATGTCCCGGCTTCAGGTGGTAGATCAGGAATTCGACAGATAGCGGTACGGACTGGATGTCGGCGAGCAGCGAGCGCGGACAGAAATGCAGCGAGCGATTCGCGATCTCCATGTCGGCGTTAGCAAAAGAACAATCGACAATCACTTTCGTGAGCTGCTTTTCCTGTGCCAGCGCGGCCCAGAGCTCGGCGGTTGCGGCCATGTCGCCGGTGAACAGGAAACCGGATTTTGCGTTGTGCACCCAGTAGGCAGACGACCCGGCAGTATGGTTGACCGGATAGGCGCAGATGATCCTTCCGTCGATCTCGACGCTGCCGTTGGGATCGATGGATTCCCAGCGCAGCGTCGGTGTCTCGGGGCTGGGGATGACGGCGAAGTCCGGCCACAATACCCAATTGAACAGATGTTTCTTCAGTGAGGCGATGACCTTTTCGGTGGCGTGCACGGTGACCGGGCCGCTCTTTCTGCCCTGGACGGCGTCCAGCAGCAGCGCCAGGCCAGCCACATGATCAAGATGGCAATGTGTGATGAACACATGGTCGATCAGGATCAATTGGTCGATGTCGAGACTGGTCAGACCCGTCCCCGCATCCAGCAGGATATCGTCATCCACCAGCAGGGTCGTGGTGAGGCGTTCGCGTCCACCGATGCCTCCGGCACATCCAAGTACTTGCAACTTCATCGTTCGGCGCCCGTTGATATCGGGTCAGTCGTTGTGTGAAACGCAACGGCGGATCTCTGTATGCAATCCCGCCCGGCGCGCAGTAAAAATAGCTCTCCCATGATCCTCCCCCCCGTTTTCTTTTTTGAATGATTGTAGACTGAAACCGTCCCATTGCGGCTTTTATGTCGCCGCAACGTGGCCGGTCAAAATTAAGCTGATGCCAGTGATACATTTTTGCAACGCGATCCATTATTATTGGAAGTTGGCGCCATCGACGGCAGGCACGGTCATACCCTGCGGATTCCCGGACATCTGACCGCGCAAGCGCATTCGACGGCAAACGATGACGAATGGACAAGATGACATGAGTGCTGTTCTCGGTACCCCAAAAAGCAACGGCAGCCAGGACGATGTCAACATTCGCCTGAACTTCTTCAAGAAGCTTCAGGCTGTCACCAACAAGATCCATTCCACGAGCAACGTCGACGAGATCATGCTCGACCTGTCGCAGGACGTGTGCGACCTGTTCAATGCTGATCGCCTCACGGTCTACGCGGTCGCCGAGGACAAGATCTCGATCGTGTCGAAGGTCAAGACCGGTCTCAACTCGGTCAACCAGCTCCGCCTTCCGATTTCCGACCAGAGCGTGGCGGGCTATGTTGCGCTGATGCGCAAGGTGGTCAATATCCGCGACGTCTACGACGACGCCGAGCTGAAGGCGCATTCGCCTGAACTGCACTTCCTGCGCGAAGTGGACCGCCGTACCGGTTACCGCACCAAGCAGATGCTGGTGGCGCCCATCATCGACGAACGCAACAACGAATTGCTCGGCGTGGTCCAGCTCATCAACAACCGCGACGGCACCACCTTCTCCGCCATCTCGGAGGAAGGCATCAAGGAGCTGGGCAAAACGCTGGCGATTGCCTACACGCAGCGGCTGCGCCCGCCGCCGGTGATCCGCTCGAAGTACGATCAATTGATCGCCGAAGCCGTGCTGTCGGCGGCCGAGCTTGAACTCGCGTCCCGTTCGGCGCGCCGCAAGAGCGACGACATCGAAGCCGTCCTGGTGAAGGAGTTCCAGGTCAAGCTGCCGGTGATCGGTCAGGCGCTGGGCAAGTTCTTCGGCGTGCAGTACGAACCCTTCAAGGCCGACCGCGTCAAGCCGACCGACCTGCTCAGGAATCTCAAGCGCGACTTCGTCGAGCAAAGCCAGTGGCTGCCGATCGAAGAAAGCGCGGAAGGCGTGGTGATTCTCGCAACCGATCCCGAACAGGTGAGGAATGCGCGCATCATCAACAGCATTTTCCCCAAGGCGAAGCTGGTCTATCGGGTGACGACAAATGCCGAGTTCAGGCAGACCATCGACCAGTTCTTCGGTGCCGAAAGCGAAATGGGCTCGGTCGGCGAACTGCTGTCGGGCATGGAGGACAGCGACGAAGACGGCGTCGAATTGTCCGAAGCCGATCTCTCCGCGGCGGCGGAAAACGAGCTGGTCAAACTGGTTAACAAAATCATCATCGACGCCTACCGTCAGAACGCGTCCGATATCCATATCGAACCGCGCCCCGGCAAGGAAAAGACGATGATCCGCTTCCGCAAGGACGGCTCGCTCGAACCCTACATCGAAATTCCATCCAGCTACCGCAATGCGATTTCGGCGCGCATCAAGATCATGTGCGACCTCGACATCTCGGAGCGCCGCAAGCCGCAGGACGGCAAGATCAAGTTCAAGAAATTCGGCCCGCTGGACATCGAATTGCGCGTCGCGACCATTCCCTCGGCCGGCGGCGTCGAGGATATCGTGATGCGCATCCTGGCGGCGGGCGAACCGATTCCGCTCGATAAGCTGGGCGTGCTGCCGCACAATCTGGAGCGGCTCAAGAGCGCCGTCAGCAAGCCTTACGGCCTGTTCTTTGTCTGCGGCCCGACCGGTTCCGGCAAGACGACCACCCTGCATTCCGTCCTCAATTTCCTGAACACGCCGGAAACCAAGATCTGGACCGCCGAAGACCCGGTGGAAATCACGCAAAAAGGTTTGCGCCAGGTACAGGTCAATCGCAAGAGCGGTCTTGATTTCGCAACCGCGATGCGCGCCTTCCTGCGCGCCGACCCGGACATCATCATGGTCGGCGAAATGCGCGACAAGGAAACGGTGTCGATGGGTATCGAGGCATCGCTGACCGGCCACCTGGTATTTGCCACGCTGCATACCAACAGCGCGCCGGAATCGATCGTGCGCCTGCTCGACATGGGCATGGACCCGTTCAACTTCGCCGACGCCCTGCTGGGCGTGCTGGCGCAGCGGCTGGCCAAACGCTTGTGCTCCAACTGCAAGATGGCTTACGAGCCCTCGAAGGAAGAACTGCAGCTGCTGCTGACGGAATACTGCGAGGAGCTGCGAAACACGACGACCTTCGTCAAGGACGAATCCGCTGCGAAGCAGGCTGTGCTCGATCAATGGACAAAGAACTACGGCGACAGCCAGGGCCGCTTCACGATGTACAAGGCGGTTGGCTGCGACCAGTGCAGCAACGGCTACAAGGGCCGCGTCGGCCTGCATGAACTCATGCTCGGCACCGACCGCCTGAAGAAACTGATCCAGGAACACAGCCGCGTCGCGGTCATGCTCGCGACGGCGCTGGAGGATGGCATGCTGACGCTGAAGATGGACGGCATCGAGAAGATCCTGTCCGGGATTACCGATATCAAGCAGGTGCGTGCGGTCTGCATCAAGTGACGACGCTCAGTCGTGATCCAGATACTCCACCAGTTGTCCGCTGACGCCGCGCAGCCGCTGGCTCATCAGCTTGGCCAGCCTGGCCAGGATATGCACCGCAAGTCCCGGCCGCTCATTGATGATGCGGTGATAGTTGTCCTTGGTGAGCAATAACAGCACGCTGTCCTGGCTTGCGATACAGGTTGCAGAACGCGGCTCGCCGTCGATGATCGACATCTCCCCGACCGTCTTCCCGCGCGAGATCATGACGATCCGATGCGGCTTGCCATCGTGGTCGTCCTTGACGATCTCGACCTGCCCGGCCACCAGCAGGCACATGTAGCTGCCCGCGCTGCCCTCCTCGAACACGACGGTGCCGGCTGCCACCTCATAGCATTGCATGTAACAGGCAAGTGCTTCGATATCCTTCCAGCAGAAATCGGCGAACAACTGGGTTTCGGCGATCATGTCGCAGATCCGTGCCTTGAAGGCGGTCCCCGCCCCCATCAGGCGGAATCCATCCATCGCGTGGCCTGATACCGTTTTCTGCGCCTGCATATGCCCTCCTCCATTCATGTATCCGGACAAAGCGCGAATCGTGCGATGCTTGAGACATTTCCCTGTAGAAACTATCCAACATCAGCCCATGAGTGTCAAGAAAAGGACTTGATTCGAGAAACAAAAAAGCCGGATTTCTCCGGCTCTTTTATCGAACAAATTCCTATTCTGTTGGCGCCCTCAACGCACCTCGCAATCCACAGTGCCTGCCTTGCCACCGTTGGAGGCACCGCCCTGCGGCCCGGCACTGGTCGAGAAACTCGGCGGCGGCGTGAACTGGATGCCCGGATTGGCCGGCAGAATTACCGGCGGCTGGTGCAGGCTCGGCGTATAACCGAACTGCCCCGCCGCAAAATTCTGCGTTCCGGCGCCATTGCTCAGGTGGATCATGCCGTCCAGCACCTGCACGTACAAACCCGGTGCGCGGCCGCCGCTGATGCCGCCCGCAGGAGGCGTCGCATTCTGCGCCAGCCGAAGCGGCAACACCTCCAGCGGCGCAGCCTGCAAGGGCATGTCGCTGCGGATGTCATCCGTCGCAGCCCGGTAGGCGGCCGGTGCGAGGGCCGCCATGCTGGCCAGGCCGTAAGCCGCCACTGCTGCGTCTTCCGGCGGGATGTATTCGGCGATATAAGTCGTGCCGCGAATGCCGATGGTGGCCGTCGGCGTGTTCACGCCAACCCGTTCCTTGCTGCGCTTGCCCAGCGCACCGGTCACGGCACGCAGGCCGCCCTTGACCAGGCTGAAGGTCGCGCTGTCTTTCTCCTGCTTGTCTTCCTCAAAGACGAAGCTGTCGATCTTCAGCTGTGAGTTGGGGCGCAGCGTGATTTCGCTGTTGTCGATGAACTTGACGCGCGCATAGGTTTCCTTCTCGCTGATCAAGGTATCGCCCTGCTCCACCGTCGATTTGACCGCGAGGATCTTCACCGTGCCGTCGGCTTTCTTGGCCAGCAGCGCTCCGCTCAGGTTCACGACCGTACCCGCCACCTGTCCGGCGAACGCGAGGCCCGCCGACAGGAGCAAGACCAGCAGCGCAAGTGCCTTGGCAGCTTGGTGAAAAACATGATGCGCGAACAGGTGCAGGTGTTGCGGAGCGCGGGCATGCACGACGTGAATTGCGCGCGGCAGATTCGAAGATCGGTCCGCGCAGTCGTTTTTCAACGGCCGGCTAGTTGCAATACATTTTTTTGGTGGGTTCATTCTTCTTCACTCCCTCGTCTTTCGGACCGGCGATGTCTTTTCTCTCGTCCTTCTTGTCTTCATTTGTTGTGCTCTCCGGCGTGCTGGACGAAGTTGAAGACTTACTTGAAGTGGCTGAGGCTGGCGGATTGGGCGACGAAGTGCCGGTCGGCTGAGTGATAGCGACTCCACTTTGCGTCGTCGATGTTGTCGTCACAATAGTATTAAGGATCGAATTCCGAGTTGTTGATATTACGACCGGGTCTGTGGAAGAGCCGGTGGGAAACACTGTCGCACAACCAGGAAGCGCAGGGTCAGTGAGGCATTCATTCGCCGCCGGTAACACGGCGCTGCATCCTGCCAATGCCGGCGTCGCAATACATTGGGTTAGCGTGGGTAATACAGCGACGCATCCGGGCATGCTGACGTTTACCGTGCATTGTTCAGTCGTCGGAAGGACGACCGTACAACCCGGCAAGGTCGGTGTCATGGTGCAGGCTGAAAGCGAGGGTAACACCACCGTGCATCCAGGGAGCGAAGGCGTTGCCGCGCATTGGGATACGGTAGGCAGAACGGCGGTGCAACCGGTCTGCGTCGGCGATATCGTACAGGCGGCCAGTGACGGCAACACGACGCTACAACCTGCTGTCGCTGGCGATACTGTGCAGCTTGCAAGCGTCGGCAAGATTTGCGAACAACCGGCAAGCGATTGGTTTTCCGTACATTGCGAAATCGTCGGCAGTACCGCTGCACACCCCGCCAAGGACGGCGATGCGACACAAGTCGATAGCGGAGGAAGCACTGTGCCACAACCCGTCGTTGACGGCGACGTTGTGCAAGTCGCGAGCGATGGAAGCACCGCTGTGCAGCCATCCAGCGTCGACGAAGCAATGCAGGCCTCGAGTGTTGGCAAGACTGCGGTACATCCCGGCGTCGTCGGCGATACAGTACAAGTCGCCAGTGTCGGCAGCACCGCTGTGCAACCCGCTGTCGTCGGCGAGGCGGTGCAAGTCGCCAGTGTCGGCAGCACCGCTGTGCAACCCGCTGTCGTCGGCGAGGCGGTGCAAGTCGCCAGTGTCGGCAG
>NZ_STGI01000016.1 GCF_004804275.1 Herbaspirillum sp. ST 5-3 | reverse complement strand
AAGCTGCAGCAGGAGGCGCGCTTCCCGGAAGCACAGAACATCGTCACGATCGACGGCTTGCGGGTGGAGTATGCGGACGGATTCGGGCTGGCGCGTTCGTCCAATACCACGCCGGTGGTGGTGATGCGCTTCGAGGGCGAATCGGCACAGGCACTGAAGCGCATCCAGGAGGAATTCCGGCGCGCCATCCTTGCCTGCAAGCCGGACTCCGCCTTGCCTTTCTGACGAAACCACTCGGTACCAACGTGAACATCCTGATCGTACGCGTATCCTCGCTCGGCGACGTGGTTCACAACATGCCGATGGTGGCTGATATCCGGCGCCATTTTCCCGACGCCACGATCGACTGGGTCGTCGAGGAGGCCTACGCGAGCCTCGTGCAGCTTAATACGGGCGTTCGTCATGTGATTCCGTTTGCGCTGCGGCGCTGGCGAAAGAGCTTGCTGTCGTCGCCAACGCGTGCCGAAATGGGCGCGTTCTACCGACGCTTGCGAGCCGAGTCCTATGACTTCGTATTCGATACGCAAGGCCTCCTGAAGACCGGCATTGTCATGCAGATGGCGCGTCTGGCCAGAGGCGGAAAGCGCGTTGGCCTTGCCAACGGCACGGAAGGCTCGGGCTATGAGGGGGCATCGCGGATTTTCCACACCATGAGCGTGCCGGTCGGATTGCGTACCCATGCGGTGCAGCGCGGACGGCTCGTTGCCGCAGCCGCGCTCGGCTATAAGGTCGACACGCCTGCTGATTTCAGCTTGCGCCAGCCGGATTTGCCGCAGCCGCCGTCATGGCTGCCCGACGCACCTTATGCGGCCTTCTTTCATGCGACGGCACGCGCTTCCAAGCAGTGGGCACCTGCCAACTGGGTTGCAACGGCACGCATGCTGCAAGCACGTGGCTTGCAGGTATTGCTGGCCTGGGGAAGCGAGACGGAAAGACAGGCGGCGCAGCAGCTTGCGGCACAAATGCCGAATGCGCGCGTGCTGCCAAAACTGTCGATGATGGAAGCTGTGTTCTTTGCGCAGCGTGCGGCGCTCGCTGTCGGGGTCGACACGGGATTGACGCATATTGCCGCCGCGTACAATCGTCCCACCATCGAGCTGTATTGCGATTCTCCGCGGTGGAAGACGGAAGGCGACTGGTCGCGCAATATCATCAATCTTGGCGACCAGGGAATGCCGCCCACCGTCGCGCAGGTCGATGCCGCCGTGACGGCGCTGCTCGGTGCGGCCAAGGGCATGGGTGGCAAGCAGGCCGATACGGCATAATGCGATCGGTCCGACATCGGACCGTACGAAAGAACACTGAACTGATGCGTTTTCTATATTCCCTCGCATGGTGGCTGGCGCTGCCTTTGGTCCTGGCAAGATTGTGGTCGCGTGGCCGCAAGGAGCCCGGATACCGTCAGCACCTGGGTGAACGCCTTGGCTTCTATAAAAACAGCGCACCCGCCAGCCGAGTGATCTGGGTGCACGCGGTATCCGTTGGGGAAACACGCGCCGCCGAACCGCTGATTGACGCCCTGCTGCGTGCGTACCCCGAACACGCCATCCTGCTCACGCACATGACGCCGACCGGACGCACGACCGGCAAGGCCTTGTTCGCAAAGCACGGTGCACGCGTGGTTCAGTCTTACCTGCCGTACGACACGGGGTGGATGGTCGGCAGATTCCTGCGCCACTTTGCGCCGCGCATCTGCATTCTGATGGAAACCGAGGTCTGGCCGAATGTGATGGCACAATGCGCCCGCCATCATGTCCCGGTGGCATTGGTCAACGCGCGCCTGTCCGAGCGTTCGCTCGTCAAGGCGCAAAGGCTGTCTGCGCTGATGTCCGAGGCAGCGCGCGCCTTTTCGTGCGTGGCAGCGCAAACCGAGGCCGACGCGCGCCGCTTGCGTTCCTTTGGCGCGCCGAATGTGCGTGTGACCGGCAGCATCAAGTTCGATGTCGCGCCGGACGAGAACATGCTGACGCGCGGCGCACGGCTCAGGGCGCAGATCGGCGCGCGGCCGGTGCTTCTGTGCGCGAGTACGCGGGAAGGGGAGGAGGCGCTGATTCTCGAGGCCTTGCCAACAGCGGCGTTGAATGATGCACTCGTCGTGATCGTGCCGCGTCACCCGCAACGCTTCGACGAAGTGGCGCGGCTGGTGCAAGCGCAAGGCCTGCGCTTATGCCGCAGGTCTGCGCTGGGCGAGGATGCTGTCGGGCCGGACGTCCGTATCCTGCTGGGGGACTCGATGGGGGAAATGTTTGCATACTACGCGGCATGCGACCTCGCATTCATCGGCGGCAGTCTGCTTCCGCTGGGTGGACAAAATCTGATCGAAGCCTGCGCGGTCGGCAAGCCGGTATTGATCGGGCCGCATACATTCAATTTCGCGACAGTGAGCGAGGACGCAATCGCCGCAGGTGCGGCATTGCGCGTCGCCGATGCCGGCGAGATGCTGAACGAGGCGGCGCGCCTGCTGCGATCCGAACATGCGCGCCTGGCGATGGGCGTCAACGCCGAAGCGTTCGCGCGGCAGCATCGCGGCGCCACCGAACGCACGATGGCGCTATTGAAGCCTCTTCTCGGTTAGCCTAGTCCTGTTTGCCCGACGCTTTCGCGCCGGTTTCCCCTGTACCGCCTCCAAGCGCCCGATAGAGGTCAATTGCATTCGTCAGGCGCAGCAACCTCGCCTGCACCAGTGCCTGCTCGGCGGAGAACAGTTCGCGTTGTGCGTCGAGCACATCCAGTGAGCTGGCGACGCCGTTCTGATAACGCAGGTCGGCCAGCTTCAGGCGTTCTGCCTGTGCGACTTGCACGGCGCGTTGCGCTTCGATCTGTTCCTCGAGTGCGCTGCGTGCAGTGAGGGCATCAGCGACCTCGCGAAATGCGGTTTGGATGCTCTTTTCGTACTCCGCCACGGCGACGTTGTTGCGCACTTCGGCCAGGCTGAGGCTGGCGCTGTTGCGGCCCGCATCGAAGATCGGCAGCAGCAACTGTGGCGTGAACGACCAGGTGCGTGAGCCTGCTTCAAACAACCCATCCAGCGCATTGCTGGCAGTGCCGATGCCCGCGGTCAGTGAAATGCGCGGGAAGAAGGCGGCGCGTGCGGCGCCGATGTTCGCGTTGGCCGCTTTCAAGCGCTGTTCGGCGGCGCGGATATCCGGTCGGCGTATCAGCAGGTCTGAGGGCAGGCCCGCGGGAATATCGGTGACGATGTCTTGCGAGTCGAGCGACTGCGCCGCCGGCAGGTTTGTCAGCGGTGTGCCCACCAGCAGCGTCAGCGCATTCACTGCCTGTGCGCGTTGCCGTGTGAGTGTGGCGAGCGACGCACGCGCGGTCTGCACCAGGATTTCATTCTGACGCAGGTCGAGCGCGGAGGATGCGCCGACATCGAAGCGCTGCCTGGCGAGCTTGTAGGCTTCGTCGCGGCTTTCAACAGTCTTGCGGGCGAGCTCGTATTGCTCGGCAAAAGCGCGCTCGGCAAGATAGGCTTTCGCGACTTCGGACACCAGTGAAATCCTTGCTGCTTGCGCAGCCTCTTCCGTAGCCAGGTATTGCGCCAGTGCGGCGTCGTTCAGGCTGCGCACGCGGCCGAAGAAATCCAGCTCGAAGGACGCCAGGCTGAGGCCGACCTGATAGCTGCTGTTGACGGTCGATCTGCCGCTCAGGGACAGGCTGGCGGGAGTGCGCGAGCGCGCGCCGCTGGCGGCGGCGTTCAGCGTCGGCAGCAGGTCGGCGGACTGGATGTTGTACTGTGCGCGTGCTTCCTCGATGCGCAAGGCCGCAATGCGCAGGTCGCGGTTGTTGGCCAGCGCAGTCTCGATCAAGGCTTGCAGCCTCTGATCCGGAAAGAACTCGCGCCAGCCGATCGCCGCGGCATTGTCGGCGGCCTGGCCGGTCTCTACCGGGTAGACGGTGGCGATCGGCGCATCCGGACGATGGAATGTCGGCGCGAGCGAACATCCCGTGACCAGACCCGCGGCTGCCAGCGATAGTGTCAATCGCTTAATCATCATTGTTCTCCTGTTGCATGTGCGCGGCGTACATCTGTCGTTGCCGCTCGCTGCCCTTGAAGATCTTGCGCACAACGACGAAGAACACCGGTACCAGAACGACTGCCAGCACCGTGGCGGTGATCATGCCGCCCATCACGCCTGTGCCGATCGCGCGCTGGCTTGCAGAGCCGGCGCCGGTCGCGATCGCCAGCGGCAGCACGCCAAGAATGAATGCGAGCGAGGTCATGATGATCGGGCGGAAACGCAAGTGAACCGCTTCCAGGGTGGCGTCGATCAGGGGTCTGCCTTGTGCCTGCAAGTCTTTCGCGAATTCGATGATCAGAATCGCGTTCTTCGCTGACAGGCCGATGATGGCAATCAGGCCGACCTTGAAGTACACGTCGTTCGGCATGCCGCGCAAGGTCGCACCGAGCAGGGCGCCGAGTACACCGAGCGGCACCACCAGCAATACCGAGAGCGGAATCGAGGAGCTTTCATACAATGCTGCCAGCACCAGGAATACCGCGATCAGCGACAGCGCAAACAGCGCGGGCGCTTGCGAGCCGGACGTCTTTTCTTCGCGGGAGCCGCCGGTCCATTCGTAGCCGAAGCCGGCCGGCAGTTGCTGAGCCAGTTTTTCCATTTCTGCCATCGCTTCGCCGGTGCTCCGTCCCGGCGCCGCATCACCGGAAATCTTCATCGCCGGATAGCCGTTGTAGCGGACCAGTTGCACTGGGCCGGTGTCCCATTTCGTGCTGGCGAACGCCGAGAACGGCACCATCGTGCCCTGCGTATTGCGCACATACAGGTTCAGCAAATCCTGTGGCTGCATCCGTTCGGGCGAGTCCGCTTGCAGGATCACGCGCTGTTGCCGGCCCGCACTGGGGAAATCATTCAGATAGGCCGAGCCGAAGGCATTCGACAAGGTGCTGTTGATGTCGGCGAAGGTAACGCCGAGCGCGTTGGCCTTGTCGCGATCGATGCGCAGTTCCAGTTGCGGTGTGTCTTCCAGTCCTTCCGGACGAACGCCTTGCAGTGCCGGGTTCTTCGCGGCCATGCCCAGCAACTGATTGCGCGCGGCCAATAGCGCTTCATGGCCGAGGCCGCCGCGGTCCTGCAGGCGGAAGGTGAAGCCTGTCGCATTGCCCAGCTCGCGAATCGGCGGCGGGTTGACCGGGAAGATGATGGCATCGCGGATTTGCGACAGCGCACCGAATGCGCGGCCGGCGATCTCGGTTGCGGATTCTCCCTTGCCGCGCTCGCTCCAGTCCTTCAGCGGCGTGAACACCAGGCCGGCGTTCTGGCCGCTGCCGGAGAAACTGAAACCGGTCACGGCGACCGTATGCTGGATCGACGATTGCTTCAGGTAATAATTTTCCACCTGCTTGATGACATCGAGTGTGCGGTTGACGCTTGCACCTGGCGGAAGCTGCACGTTGGTAATCAGATAGCCCTGGTCTTCGATCGGCAGGAAGGACGAGGGCAGTCTTGCATACAGAAACGCGACGCAGGCGATGATGGCGCCATAGATCGCCATGTAGCGGCCAGTCTTGCCGAGCATCCGACCGATCAGGCCCTGATAGTTGTTTGCCGTTCGGTGGAAGCCGCGATTGAACCAGCCGAAGAAACCTTTCTTTTCATGATGGTGGCCCGCCTCGACCGGCTTGAGCAGCGTCGCGCAGAGCGCCGGCGTCAGCGACAGGGCCATCAGCGCCGAGAAAAGCATCGACGAGACCATCGACAGCGAGAACTGGCGATAGATCGCACCGACCGCGCCGCCGAAGAATGCCATCGGGATGAACACTGCGACCAGCACCAGCGTGATGCCGATGATGGCGCCGGTGATCTGGCCCATCGCCTTGCGGGTGGCGTCACGTGGCGACAAGCCTTCCTCGCTCATGATGCGCTCGACGTTTTCCACCACCACGATCGCATCGTCAACCAGGATACCGATCGCCAGCACCATGCCGAACATGGTAAGCACGTTGATCGAGAAACCGAATGCGGCCATCATGCCGAAGGTACCCATCAGCGCAACCGGCACGACAATGGTCGGGATCAACGTGTAGCGGATATTCTGCAGGAACAGATACATCACCAGGAACACCAGCACGATGGCTTCAAGCAAGGTCTTGACCACTTCTTCAATGGAAATCTGTACGAAGAGTGAGGTGTCGTAGGGGATATCGTATTTGACGCCGGCCGGGAAATAACGCGAGAGCTCCTGCATCTTCGCACGCACCGCCTTGGCCGTTTCGAGCGCATTGGCGGTCGGGGAGAGCAGTACGCCGATGGCCGAGGTGGGCTTGCCGTCCAGCCGGGCCGATGTGGCATAGGCCTGGCCGCCGAGTTCGATGCGGGCCACGTCGCGCAGGCGAACCGTGGCGCCGCTCGCGCTGGCGCGCAACACGATGTTGCCGAACTGCTCGGGTGTCGCGAGCTGGCCGCTCACCACAACCTGGGCGGTGATCTGCTGCGAGTTCTGGTTCGGCGTGTCGCCCAGCGTGCCGGACGCGACCTGCGCATTCTGCGCGCGGATCGCGGCGGCGACGTCGGCCGGGGTCAGCTTGAAGCCGACCAGCTTGGCGGGGTCGATCCAGATGCGCATCGCATGTTCGGTGCCGAACAGCGTTGCATCGCCGACGCCGGGGATGCGCTTGATTTCGTTCAGGACATTGCGCGACAAGTAATCGCCCAGCGCCACCGGGTCCAGCCGGCCATCGGTGGAGGAAAGGGTGGTGAACAGCAGGAAGTTGCTGCGCGCCTTGGTCACCTGTACGCCCTGCTGCGCGACCGCTTGCGGCAGGCGCGACTCGACACGCTTGATGCGGTTCTGCACGTCGACGGCGGCGAGATCGGGATTGGTGCCCGGGAGGAAGGTGACGGTGATCTGCGTCTGGCCGTTCGCCTGGCTTTGCGACTCGATGTACTGCAAGCCCTCCGCGCCGTTCATTTCCTGTTCGATCAGGCTGGTGACGCTATCGTCAAGTGTGCGGGCAGATGCACCGGGGTAGGTTGCGGTAACAACAACCGACGGCGGTGCGATGGTCGGGTACTGCGAAATCGGCAAGCGGGTGATCGAGATCGAGCCCGCCAGCAGGATGAAGAGCGCAATCACCCAAGCGAATACGGGGCGGTCAATAAAGAACTTTGCCATCTGGCGGATTCCTTGCTTAAGGTTTTTTTGCGGGCTGCGAAGTAGTGCTTGAAGTAGCGCTTGATGCTGTACCGGCGTCCGAGCCGGCTCCGGAATTCTTCCACGGTACCGGTTTCACGCTTGCGCCCGGTTTTGCTTTCTGAAGACCTTCGACGATGACCTGGTCGCCCGCCTTCAAGCCTTGCAGCACGATCCATTTGTCATTCTGTGCCGAGCCTGTCTTGATGGTTCGCGTGCTCACCTTGCCGTCCGGGCCGACCAGCATGACTGACGCTTCGTCCTGGTTGCGGATGACAGCCTGTTGCGGGACCGTGATGGCCTTTTCGTCAACCGCCTGTTCCAGTCGCGCCCGTGCATACATGCCGGGGAGCAGGAAGCGGTCGGGATTGGGGAACTTGGCGCGCAGCGTGACGGCGCCGGTGCCTTCATCGACGCTCATGTCCGAGAACAGCAGTTTGCCCGAGTGGGAATACGAAGTGCCGTCTTCCATGACCAGGGTCACCTTTGCCTGGTCCGGTCCGACGCGCTTGAGCTGGCCGCTCTCCATCGCACGCCGGAGTTGCAGCAATTCGGACGCGGATTGCGTCAAGTTGACGTAGATAGGATCGACCTGCTGGATCATTGCCAGCGGAGTTGCCTCGCCTTGTCCGACCAGCGCGCCTTCGGTGACCAGTGCGCGGCCGATGCGGCCGGAGATGGGCGCCTTGACCGTGGCATAGCCGAGGTTCAGGCGTGCGGTCTCGACAGCGGCCTTAGCCGCTGCCATATCGGCGGTGGTCTGCTTCTGCGCGGTCAACGCGTCGTCATATTCCTGTTTGCTGATGGCATTGGTGTCGACCAGAGGCTTGTAGCGCTGCACCTTCAGGTTGGCCTGGGCTTGGTTGGCCTCGGCTCTTGCCAGCGTCGCTTGCGCACTGTTGTAGTTAGCCTGAAAGGGTGCCGGATCGATCTGGAACAAGACCTCGCCCGCCTTCACGTCGCTGCCTTCCTGGAAGGTTCGTTTGAGCACGATGCCGGGCACGCGTGCGCGGACCTGCGCGACGCGCGTCGCTTCCAGCCGTCCGGGCAGTTCCGTTGTCATGACAATGCGCTCTGGCGCGACCGTCACGACCGATACTTCGGGCGGCGGCATGCCGGGGCCGGGTGCCTGCGCGGCCGCGTTCTTCTCACCACATCCGGTCATGCCGAACGCCATCAAAATAATCGCGACAACTGCTGAAAAACGGCTCACTGAAGTCATAAGTAACTCGCAGAACAATAAGAAGGCCTCCGTCGTTACGACGGTCGGACGGCAAGACCAGGGAAAATTCCGGAAGAGGGGATTTCAGGCCGGAAAGCCCCGCACGATCGGTTGGATTGTAAGCAAACCTTACTTATTTTATCGAAAACCTTTCGATCCTGTTTGCACTTTCCAATCAGTAGACAAAATGCTATTGAGCGCGCCAGCACTGTGCCGACAGCGACAGCTTGTCAGAAACGGATTCAGTTTTCGTAATCCCGAGCCGCGGACTCGGGTAAAATATTGACGCCCGGCATCTTTTGTAAATGCCCCGCCACATTGCGGAAGTGACCGGATAGTGGAGTCCCTGACGGGACGCGCTCGCCAATTCGAGCAAGGGTGGAGAACATGCCGAACCAGTTGATTTGTTCCTTGTCGTCGCTTCCGCTGCGACGCATCGGCGGCCTTTGCGCGTTTGCTGTTGCGATGGCGGGGCAAAACGATGCACAGGCCGTGTCCAGCGAGTTGGATCTTGCGGCACTACCGATCGAACAACTCCTCACCCTCGAAGTCTATAGCGCATCAAAGTTCGTGCAAAAGGTTAGCGACGCGCCGTCGGCAGTGTCCGTCGTCTCCGCGGCCGATATCAAGGCCTTCGGCTGGCGGACGCTTGCCGATATCCTGCGCAGCATGCGCGGCCTGTACGTCACCAATGACCGCAATTACAGTTACCTGGGCGCGCGGGGTTTCTTGCGCCCAGGGGATTACAACACGCGTTTCCTGCTGCTGGTGGATGGCGTTCGCAACAATGATGCGCTGTATGACCAGGCCTCGATCGGCAGCGAATTCATGCTGGACGTCGATCTGATCGAACGCGTGGAGTTCGCGCCCGGCCCGGGCTCTTCAATCTACGGCGCCAATGCCTTTTTTGGCGTCATCAATATCATCACCAAGCGCGGCCGCGACCTGCACGGGGCGCAGGCATCGGTGCAAGCCGGCAGTTACGGCGCCAGCAAAGCGCGGGCAAGCTATGGCATGCGCGGCGAGAACGGCGCCGAGTGGCTGTTGTCGGCCAGTGCCTTCCACGATCGCGGGGCCGATCTCTACTTCCGCGAATTCGATTCGCCCGCGACCAATAATGGCATCGCCCGAAATCTCGACTACGACCGTGGCAATAGCGTGTTCGTCAAGGGGGCGCTCGGACCTTTCAGCCTGTCTGCGGCGCACAGCGAGCGCACCAAGGGAATTCCGACGGCGTCATTCAGCCAGGCATTCAACGACCCGCGCTCATACAGCGTGGATACGCAGAGCGTCATCGACTTCGGCTATCGGACCACGCTCGCTGACCAGAGCGAGTTTTCATCCCGTCTGTACGGCGGCCGGTATGACTATCGCGGCGATTATGCCTACGATTATCCGCCGTTGACCATCAACCGCGATGGTGCGGGAGCGCGCTGGTGGGGCGCCGAGGCGAAACTGATGGTGACGCGATATGCGGGCCACAAGCTGATAGGCGGCGTCGAGTATCAGCAGGACTATCGGCGCGACCAGTTCAACTTCGACCTTGATCCCTATTCGGCCTACCTGGACGACCACAGGACCGGCAATCGGGCAGGCGTGTACCTGCAGGACGAAATCACGCTGCGCAATGACCTGCTGCTCAATGCCGGCATTCGCTATGACCATATTTCTTCGACCGACGGCACCTTCAATCCCCGGCTTGCTCTGATTTACAAGGCGGCGCCGGCAACGACGCTCAAGGCTTTGTACGGCACCGCATTTCGCGCACCGAACACTTACGAAATGTACTATGAGGTTCTCAGCGCCGGAGGACAGAAATCCAATCCGGACCTGAAGGCCGAGCGCATCCGCACCTACGAATTGATCGCGGAACATCATCTTGCAACCGACGCGCGTATCACCGCATCCTTATTCCGAAACACGGTATCGGACCTGATCACACAAACCATGGATCCCTCCGACGGATTGCTGGTGTTCAGGAATCTGTCGCGTGCGAGGGCGCATGGCGCGGAGCTTGAATTTGAAAAGGCATGGAGCGGCGGCACACGGCTGCGGACGAGCTATAGCTGGCAGATAACCCGCGATGAGCTGACCGATACCGAGCTTGCCAACTCGCCGCGCCATCTGGCAAAACTCAACCTGTCCGCGCCGGTCTTCCAACTCGGCTGGCGTGTCGGACTGGAAGGGCAGTATGTCGGCAGGCGAAAGACCCTGTCGAGCGAAACCGGTGGCTACTGGCTTGCCAACATGACCTTGTCGTCAATGCGGCTAGCGCCCGGCGTGGAATTGTCGGCAAGCGCGTACAACCTGTTTGATCGGCGTTACGCCGACCCCGGCGCCGAAGAGCATGTGCAGGATGCGATCGTGCAGGACGGACGCACGCTTCGACTCAAGCTGCTTATCGACTTCTGATATGAAACGCGGGCTGAAACGCTGCATGGCACGATGTCTGGCGACTGCACTGATGCTGCTGCCCTTGGTCCTGTCAGCGCAGCCGGTCCCGGAGTATGAGCTGAAGGCCGCGTTCGTTTATAACTTCGCGCTGTTCACCGAGTGGCCGGCTGAACTTGCTTTTGAAGGTGGCGCCATGAATATCTGCATCAATCCGGTGAGCGCGCTTCGCCAACCGCTCGGGGGGCTGAGAGAGAAATTGATCAAGGGCAAGCGCATCGTCATCAGGCAAGTCGACACAATAAGCGGCCTGCACGGTTGCCAGGTATTGTTCCTCGACAGCAGCGACCGCGAACACTGGAGCGACATCAGGAAGGCGCTCGCAGATTCCAGCGTGCTCACGATCACGGATGACGAAGAAATAGCGCACGACGGAAGCATCATCGCATTGTCGGCCGAACAAAATCGGATTGTGTTCGACATCAATCTGCGCGCCGCGCGGCAGGCGCGCCTGGTATTGAGCTCCAAGTTGCTGCGTTTGGCGCGGACGGTGCAATGAGCAAGCTGCCTTCAATCGGTTCACCGCGAATCGGCCGCTGGATGACCCTCGCCAATCTGGCGACAGCGGCAACTGCGTTGCTGGTGGCCAGCTTCCTGCTGATCCTGTTTCAATTCCTCGCCTTGCGCAGGACCTTGATCGAAGATATCGGGGTGCAGGCCCGGATCATCAGCGAAAACAGCACAGCGGCGCTCCTCTTCAACGATAGCCAGGCCAGCACCGAAACGCTCGCGATACTCGACGCGTCTCCCGCTATCCAGGCCGCCGGCATCTTCAACCTCGAGGGCAAGCGGCTGGCATCCTACCGTCGTGATGGCGCGGAGCCGGTCCTTGCGCCGCCACTTTCACTGGTCGAGGCAGGTCATGAATTCCGCCTCGATCACGTGGAACTGGCGAGGCGCATCGATATCGACGGCCGCGGCATCGGTTATGTCGTCTTGCGCGCCAACCTGGGTCAACTGTATGCCCGCCTGGCCAGCTACGCCGGGTTGACGCTGATGGTCGCGCTGGGCTCGCTCGCGGTCGCCTACCTGCTGGTGGCGCGCATGCGCAGGTTGGTCAAAAGCGCCGAAGCGCATCTTCACTACCTTGCCCATATCGATCCGGTAACCGGACTGCCGAATCGACATGCATTCAACGAAAGGCTTTCATCGGCGCTGGCGAAAGTGAATCAATCCGGCGGCAGCATCGGATTGCTGCTGCTCGACCTCGATAACTTCAAGATCGTCAACGACACCCTGGGCCATCACAGCGGCGACCTGCTACTAAAACTGGTGGCGCAACGGCTGCTTGAATGCATGCGGCGCGGCGATGTCATCTGCCGTATCGGCGGTGACGAGTTCGCGGTCATTCTCGACGTCGCCTCCGGAAGCGACAGCACTTCGGTGGCGGAAAAAATCCTTGTGACGCTGGCCCCGCCTTTCGATGTGGATGTGCACGAGATTTACGTTACTGCGAGCATCGGCATCAGCATGTTTCCCGAAGATGCGGGTGACCTGGAAACCCTCACGCGAAACGCCGATACCGCGATGTACCAGGCCAAGGGCAAGGGCAAGAACGCCTGCGAGAAATTCCATCCTGAACTCGACCAGCGCGTACAGAAGCGCCTGTCGCTCGAGACCAAGCTGCGCAAGGCGCTTGAGCGCGGCGAACTGGCGCTGTACTACCAGCCGCAAATCAGGTTGAGTGATGGCAAGCTGGTCGGATTGGAGGCTCTGCTGCGCTGGCAGCATCCCGAGCTGGGCATGGTCAGCCCGAATGAATTCATCCCGGTGGCGGAGGACAGCGGCCTCATCGTGCCGATCGGGCGCTGGACGCTGCGAGCAGCCTGCCGGCAAGTGGCGGCATGGCGCGAAGCCGGCCTTGGCGCAATTCAGGTGTCGGTCAACCTCTCCGCGCGCCAGACCAAGGACCCTCTCCTGATGCATGACATCCTCGCCGCGCTGCGCGAGAACGAGGTATCCCCCAATCAGCTCGAACTGGAAATCACCGAAACCGTGCTGATGGAAAACGTGCATGCCAATGTCGACTTGCTCAACCGGCTGCAGACGGCGGGCATTCGCTTGTCCATCGACGATTTCGGCACCGGCTATTCGTCGATGGCCTACCTGAAGCGATTCCCCATCGATCAGGTCAAGATCGACCGCACTTTCGTGCATGGCATTCCCGGCGATCGCGACGACGAAGCGATCACCTCCGCCATCATCGCCATGGCGCATGGCCTGGGATTATCCGTTGTTGCGGAAGGTGTGGAGACCGGCCTCCAGCTTGAATTCCTGCGCAAGGCCGGTTGCGACATCATGCAAGGCTACTATTTTTCCGAGCCTCAGCCGCCGGAGTTGATGGCCGATTTTCTCAAGAACCAGGTGGCCTTGCGCGAGTCCGAGTCATTTTCTCCCTGATTGACCTGGACCGGTGCTGTAAACGCCAGACGTGCTGCATCTGATTACATCAGCTCGCGCCAGTAGATGCGCCTCCACGTTGCGGGGGCCGGACTCGTAACCGGAGGCTCATGAATGATCGGGCTGGTGAAGGTCTGGTCGGACAGGCGAATCACGCCACGCTTTTCATTGGCGGTCTTGACGACCACGGGCCGGCTTGCGAGTGCGAAACCAATGAAGGAGATGCTGGGGTAATAATTGGTCGCTGCGGACGTGGTGGCGACCGCTCCGCCGTTGCTGGCGTCGACGTTGACGAATGAACTGGATCCGCCTGGATCACACACCTGGTTGGTGGGGGTATTGAGCGTCAATACCAATGCGCCGCCCGAGGTCAGTTGTGGATGCGTGACGGAACGGGAATTGGCAATGGGGAAATCGAAATACCATCCGCTCTGGGAGGCGCTGACCGTGTAATGCGTGCCGGTGTAGTTTCCATCGGTAGCAGATCCCTGGCTCTGGCAGACAAACGCGCCGTCGCCGCCACCATCCGGGCAGGATGCGCCATTGCTGCCACGGATATTGGGCAGCGGTGGGGTGGCGATCGTTGTATTGTCGATGATGCCGTACAGCGACTGGGTTTGGGTTGCGAAGCTGTTGACCGTGCCGTTGCCGGGGATGTCGGTATCGCCGAGGTAAAGACCGGTTCCGGCATACACGAAATACTTGCTGGATGAACCGGTGACACGACCGACTGCGGGCGCGGTTGAAACGGGTTGAATATTCCCGGCGCCGTCCCGCAGTACTGCAATCTTCGCAGCCGTCCAAGTGGATAAATCAAAGCGCCAGACATTTCCCAGCAAATCGCCGCCATAGACCTGATTGATCACATCTCCTGGTGCGGCCGTACTCAGTTTCGAAATGTGGGCAAGTCCGGCGGGATTGGACGCGCTGCCGACGCCTGTGTCGATGGTGTGCACGACAGCGCCGGTGAGCGGGTTGAGTGCGAAGACCTTCCCGGAACCGTCACTGTTGTTCAATCCGGAGCTTACCAGTACCACCCATCCGCTTGGGGACTTGACGATCAGCGGCGTGCCATAACTGTATCCAACGCTCCCGCTTACGCTGGAAGCGCTGGCCGGGAATTCCCATTTGACCTTGCCTGCCAGAGAGCTTTCGTTGCCTGCCGAATAAGAGGTGACATCCAGCGCGTAATAGCCCTTTCCACCTTTACCCAAGCCGCCGACCAACAGCTTCGTCGTTGATCCGGAATCTGAAATATCCGCAACGGCCGGTGTCGCATCCACCAGGTACTTGTGCGTGTAGCTTGGGTCGGCCAATCCTCCACCGGTATTGCCCAAGCTGTCCCAAATCATCTTTGGTACATATGCCCATAGTTCCTGACCGGCGGAAGAGGCGCATGATGCGCTTGGGGAGCCGCATCCGTTAAAGATGTGCAGCATACCGTCGTTGGCGGCCTGGAAGACGACCGGCGTTCCATCGCCATATTTGACCACCACGGGTTCGGCGTTGATGATGTCGCCGAGCAGGTTTTTCCGGCGGCGGAAATTCACGCCATCTTCATTAGTCCTGTCACCTCGCAGGTAATTGATCAGATCCGTGTTGTTCGAGCTGCTGATAGTAACGTTAGTCGGACGAAATGGTGTGCCGGCACTTCCGCTGAAAGTCATGATCTTGCGACTGGTGGCCGGAGAGGCAAGGGCGTCGAGCTTCGCCTGTGCCGACCATAACGCCGTGGAGCTCGGAATACCGGTGGTGGTGTCGATGGTATATGCCTGAAGATCGCCAACCCAATAACCCGAGTTATAACTGGATGCGTAGGCTGTGTTGTCGACTGTCAGCTGCGTGTTCACCACGGCGACGGCGGCCGAGGCGCTGTCCTTGGCGAATGCATCGTTCATCGCGCTGTTGAACGCCGCTACCAATTCCGCCGAGTTCCCTGCGGTCGCGAAAATGCCACCGCCCTCAGCCGCGGTCTCTTTCAGCAGCGGATCGTTTTTCGCCTGGTCGTCGGCGAATCCGACAGTGTAAGTGCGGATATTGTTCTTCTTGCTGCGGCCTTGAGGTGCGGTCAAATCCGGGCGCAGGTCGATTTCGTACAAAGCCTTTGCAACATCGTTCAAGTAGTCCGAGCCGGCAGGTTCGTAACTGTGAACGCCGGGACCGATATGTCCGGGGTGATTTGAGGCAGCGCTGCCGGTTTTCTTGTCATAGGCTTTGGCGCCGCTCGTCGTGCAGCCGCCGGAATCTCCGTCGTAGTCGCACAGATAGGAATTGGTCGAGAGCGCCTGGTCCGACTGCGGGCGGCCGTCTGTCATCAGGATTGCATAGTTTCGCTGGCACCAGTACTGAACCGGGCCACCCGATGTCGGCGCTCCGGCGAGCTTGTGCGGCGTACTGCCGCCCTGTTTGAACACATTGGAGACCGAGGCAACTGTCGGGGTGCTTGCGTCGGGGTGAAGCTTCAGATTCCCCGTGTACGGGATCGTGAAGTAGTGGCCGATGTCGGCGAGGGTCTCCGAGAGCGGGGTGCTGCCTGCTGCAGATAATCCTGCGATGCTGGTTGTCAAGTTGGCCAGATGCGTGGCATCGAGATCCGCTACGTCTCTAAGCAGCACACCTCCCTCGCTTCCGTTGGCTCCGTTGTAGGTCGCAAGACCTACTCTCGCCTTGGCTTTCACGGGCGAAGTCTTGAGAGGGATTGCGCTTAATACCGCCGACGCGCTGTCTTTTGCTATTTCCAGGCGCGTTTTCGTACCAGTTTTGCGACCGCTCGCATAGTCGAGAGCCGCCGCCGCGCCGAAATACCAGTTCAGGTAATTGCCGCTATAGACTGAATCGAGATAGGTGCCGGGTGTCTTGCACGTTGTGTTGCCCGAGCCGCATGTCGACTCGGAATCCGCGAGCAGGCGGAAATTGTAATACTTTGTGGCGTCAAAGCAGACTTGGCCGGTGCCGGTACCGAACTTGTAAGACGTCGATCCGCTCTTGAACGATACCGTTCCATCGCTCTTGATGATGATGTCATACGTCGGTGAGCTCGGAGGATTGGTCGGATCAGTGAATCCGCTGGAAACCAGCTTTGAGTTTGGGCAGCTCAGGTAGGGGGTCGACGCCGAGTAGGGCGTATCCGGAACGATGTTACTCATCGAACCGGAATTGTCGATCATGTACATGAAGTTCGGCGGTACATTGTTCTTTACCGCCATCGGCATATCGGAAATATCGGTCGTGCCCGCGTAGGCATTCAGCGCCGCCGCGACAAGCAACCCTGCGCTAAAAAAACGCATGCAAGATCTCCTCGGGTAAGAATGCATATCAGGCTCGCTTCGACTAGATGGATGCCGGGCCGCTGATCATGACCTCGTACATGCCGCTGGCATTCCGTGGCCCCTGCACGCGGACGATGATGCGATAGTTGATGGCAAGTTGTTCCGGGCTGGTTTGTGTGACTTCGTAATCGCAGTTGGTCTTGATGCTCTTCAGGTCGTTCAGAACCGGATTGGCATTGCACTGGCGTTCGATGTAGTACTGAACGCGGTATTTCCCGTTGTCGACGGCCGGATCGCAGGAATTGTTTTCTTCGTCGCGGCACTGGACGTTCGCCCAGTTGATCGAGGTGGGAACGCCGAGCGAGTCACGACTGGCCTGACGGATGCTGAAATAGCGATTTGCCTGGTCGGCGTTGCCGCCGTCGGCCGCCACGATGGTTGAAAGATTATTGGTCGCGTCAGTAATGCCGCGATCCGACGCGTGCGTTGCGGCTTGCTTGAAGGCGAAATTGCCGGAGATGAGGTTGCTCGTGTCCATGGACCTGACTATGGCAATCGTTCCGAGCGTCAAAACGATGAGGACGACGAGCGTGACAAGCAGAACAATTCCCGATTCCCTGTTTCGGCACCGGTCTGAGCGCATCAGTAATTCCATAGCACGTTCCTTAGCGGGATCACGGATTGATAGACGCGATAGCGATAATTCCGCCATGATTTCCCGCTGACGACGGGCACCGCCGTGAGATTGATCACGGGACTGTCGGCATCCTGAAACGCGCACGGGCCGGTATTGGCGACGCCAGCCTGATTGGTGCATGCCGAGGTTACTTCGGACAAGGCGGCTTCCGGACTGCGGCCGACGACTGCGATGCGAATTGCGCGGATGCGCGGCACGTCGGCGGCGCCGGGATTGCTCCATGCGGTATCGGACGCATTGACCCATTGCGTGACCACGTCGCTGTTGATATTGTCGCTGATGCCATACTGGGCCTTGATCATCACGATGTTGCTGACCCAGGGCGTGGCGTTGGTGAATGACACCGGCGATCCGTTGCAGCTTGCCGTTGAAGTCGCGGCATGGGAAACCAGCGAATTGCAAAGCACTTCATAGGTGTCGTTGTGGAAGGTGCCGATGCGCGAAATGACGGCAGGGCCGATTACGCTACCCGACGTTTCGTATCCGTAGTTCGGCGCGTCGGTGAACGCGTTATTGGGATTGGACGGGTTATAAGGTCCGGCGATGCCGGAGTTGTGCTGAACGTCGACGCAACTCGATGTAATGTTGTTGCAGTTGCCGCCGCCGGGTGGAAATCCCGTGACCTGGAAAAGTGTGCAAGGACGATCAATATCCGGAACGCCGACGACGGCGAGCTCGCCATCCGCCAGGCTGCCCGCATTCCCGACCGTGAAGTTGGCAGAGGTGTTGGGCATGTTGTCGACCAGGTGGCTGATGGAATGACCGCCGGTCGCGCTGCCGTAGGTGAAGGTGACCTTGTCTGAGCCCGTGCTACCGCCGTCGGTAATCTTCACCGGCATCAGCACGCTGCCATTCAGTAGGGTCGCTCCGTTGTAATAGACATTGATTCGGCCGCAAATCAGCCTGCCGTTGTAAAAGAGGCCGGTCCCGGCGAGCCTTCCGATGCGCTCCATCACGTTGAGCGCGGCCTGCCCGCTCTCCTTGGCATCATTCCCCGAGACTGCGGTACGACGCTGCAAGCCCATGGTGCCCATTGTGCTGACCACAACGAGTGTCACAATCAATCCGACGGCAATGCCGACCATCAGCTCGGCCAGGGAAAAACCGCTTTGGCGAGCGCTATGAACGTTCGGATTCGGGAGGGTGGGAGCTGTCGTCATGTTTATTGCCACTGCATTTGAGTGGTGACGATATGCTTGTGCTGGGTGCCGTTGGTCGGCTTCCAGCAAAGCGCGATCACGACAACGTTATTGCTGGTGTCGACCGTAATCTGCTGCTTCGCGCTGTCCGCGCCGGGAAGAGTGGCATTGACCTCGGCAAGCCAATCCGTGACGGCGGCGTCGCTGGAGTCACTGCCGGAGGGAGAGCAGGGTGTACCGCTGGAACGATGTGCGAAGCTGGCAGCGGATGCTGGCGACGAAACGGCAAGCCGCCCGATCAACTGGTTTGCGAGAAGGGCAGCATCGGCGCGGTACTTCGCGTCGGTATTCAGGCTGATCGCGTTTGCTTGCATGCTGACAAGACCAAGGATGCCGAAGGAGAAGATCAGGATGGCGACGAGTGTCTCAAGCAACATCAAGCCGCTTTGCTTTCGCCCCGGGATTGTCGCTTGCATTAGCATATCCTCGGATCATTGGTGATTGTGATTGCCGGGCTGCACATGCGAATCTGGCCTGCCGCGGAAATATCGATGCGCAGGTTGTCGCCGCTAGAGATGGCGGCAGACGGAGCAACGGTCACTCTCGTCAGATTGCCGCCGGTGCTGTAGTTGAAAACTTCACCCATCGGGGTGAACGTCAATGACGTTTGACCATTCAGGCTCGTTACCTGAAGATTTCGGCCAGCCTCGTTCGCCGGTCGGGTTTGAATGTTACTTGCGGGGCTTACGGTGGCGACTGTCCAGCCGGTGCCGCTGTTGAGGGTGAACGACACGTTCGTATTGCGCCGGATTGCTTCGGTCCGCGCCAGTTGCAGGCCGCTCAGGATGCCTTCGGCGCCGGTTCTTACCTGATTATTGGCGACCATCAGGCTGAAGCTGGGAGCGGCCAATGCCGAGAGGACCGACAGGATCCCGACGACGACCAGCAGCTCCACCAGGCTGAAGCCGGCCGCGCGGACAATGTTGCGCAAGGACTTCAGCACGACTCGCTCGCCACCGAAAGCCAGCAGTTTTTCGGCAAGCCGCTGGCACCGGGAAAGTTGGTAGTCGTGCGGACGTTGTCTTGGTCGATCGTGAATGCAAAACCGGTCATCGCATTTTTCCCTGTTGCAGTGATCACGAAGCTTTGGCCTGCGGTACCGCTTCCAAAGTTGCAACTGAAATCGAACATGTCGCCGCTGAGTGTTCCGATACTGTTGCCGCAGGCGCTGCTGGTTGATCCATAGGTACGGTTGTCCTGGTAATACTGTTCAAGTTGAACCCGACTGGTTGACAATTGACTCGTGGCCTCGACTAGTCGTCCCTTGATCACATGCTGCGTGTATGACGGATACGCGATGACAGCAAGAATGCCCACGATCGCGACAGCCACCAGAAGCTCGATAAGTGTAAAACCGTGATTTTTCATCTAGTGGGTATTTCCTTAGCGCAGCGTAGGTGTTACAGATAGTTGCAATACAGGTATTCTGGATGAAAGTACCACCTGGAAATAGTGGAGTCAATGTTGCAAAAATGAAATCTTTTGCGGCCAAATCATGCTCTCAGGCATAGTTGTACCCGTGATTGCGAGTGGGAAGCTGTCGCGAAGGGAGTGGATCTTCCCCAAGGATCCGTTTAGAGGGATCTCTCGATTTTTTTGGGCTGCTCTGCTCTGCGGTGGCCCGGTGGCGATTTGAGATGTTGCCTGGGTTCGCCATGGTGCCGGAGCGCACCATGGCGGTCGCACTTACTGATTCAGCAATGCGTTGATCTGCACCAGATCTTCTTCTTTCAAGGTGCCGGCGGCGGATTTCAGGCGCAGGCCGTTGACGATGGTGTCATAGCGTGCCTTGGCAAGATCCTTGCGCGTGGAATACAACTGCTGTTGCGCATTCAACACATCGATATTGATCCGCACGCCGACCTGGTAGCCGAGCCGGTTGGATTCGAGCGCTGACTGGCTCGAGATTTCCGCTGCTTCGAGCGCCTTGACTTGCGCGAGGCCGGCGTTTACGCCGAGGAAAGCCTGGCGTGCGCCTTGGGCGGCGACGCGGCGCGCGTTCTCGAGATCGGAGCGGGCCTTGTCTTCCAGCGCGATCGATTCGCGCACCTTGCTGTCGACCGCAAATCCGGCGAACAAGGGAATCGCCCACTGCACGCCGACGGTATTGGTGTCGGAAACGCTGCCAACCGGGCTGAGCGCACTACCGGTCTGATTGGTGTGGTTGCGGCTGGCGACCAGATCGACCGTGGGGAAGTGGCCGGCGCGAGTGCGCTTGATCTCGCGTTGCGCGATTTCCAGGCCGAGCTGCTGTCCGACGACGCCGTAGTTTTGTTGCTCCGCGCTTTGCACCCATTTGTCGACAACGGCAGGTTCGGGAGCGGTCAATTTCACACCAGGGCGCAATGTTGCCAGGTCGCCGGCGGGTTTGCCGATAATCTGTTGCAGCGCGGTGCGCTTGATTTCGAGATCGTTTTGCGCGGCGAATTCCTGTGCCACCGCCAGATCGTAGCGCGCTTGCGCTTCGTGCGTGTCGGTGATGGTCGTTGTGCCGACTTCGAAATTGCGCTTGGCCGATGCGAGTTGTTCGGTAATCGCGGTCTTCTGTGCTTGCACCGATGCCAGCGCATCCTGCGCGGACAGGACATCGAAGTAGGCTTGCGCAACGCGGACGATCAGGTCCTGCTGCGCCTGCGCGAATTGTGCTTCGCTCACTGCGACGGACAGCTTGCCTTGTTGGTACTGCTCCCAGTTTGCAAGACGAAACAGCGGCTGCGACAGGGATACCGTATAGCCATTGGAATTGAAGTCGCGGGTGGAGGCAATACCACCGGCGGTGGCATCCATGTTGGAGCGGCTATAGCTTCCGCCTACGCCGACCGTCGGAAGCAAGCCCGCGCGCCCTTGTGTCGATTTCTCCTGACCAGCAGTCAGCGATGCGCGCGCGCTGGCGTACGGCGCATCGTTGGCGAGCGCTTCCTGATACACCTGCAGCAGATTGATGGCGTGCGCATTCATTGAGAGGAAAGAGCCGGCAATCAGCGTGGCGATAACGGAATTCCGCATTCAGTTCTCCGATGGAGTCGATCAGACAAGGGTTAATAGGTAGGCATCGAGCCATCGACCTGCAGCGCCCAGGCATGGACGCCGCCGGTCAGGTTGATGACCTGGGTAAAGCCGTTGCGTTCGAGGAAGGACGCAACCGACATGCTGCGCCCGCCATGATGGCAAACGCAGACGATCGGTGCGTCGTCGTCGAGTTCCTGCAGGCGGGCCGGCACCGCGTTCATCGGCATCGGCAGCGAGCCCTCGATGTGGCAAGTCTGGAATTCCCATGGCTCGCGCACATCGAGCAGCACCGGTTTGGCGCGCGATTCATCTGCGAGCCAGGCGGCCAGTTCCGGTGCGGTGATGGTTTGCATGAACAATCCTTAGAACACGAAATGCGACGGCGTCAGTGCTTCGCGCAGCGGCTTGACGTCGGTTTCGAAAATCTTGATGGTGTTGTATGCCGTGTCCGACATGCGCGTAATGATCTGCGCCGACATCGCGGGCGATTCGCCGACGATGGCGAAGATGCGTCCGCCGACCTTGATCTGCTTGAGGAAGGTATCCGGCAATACCGGCAGCGAACCCGAGATCACGATGACGTCGTAGGGAGCGTCGGAGCCGGCATTGGCCCAACCCTGCGCGCCGTTGCCCAAAGCGACTTCAACATTGGCAACACCATAGTCAGCCAGGTTCTTCTGCGCCATGGCTTTGAGGGTCGGGTCGATCTCGACGGTCGTCACAAAACGTCCCTTGTGTGCCAGCAGGGCAGCCATGTAGCCGGAGCCGGCGCCGACTTCGAGAACGGTCTCATGCTTCTTGATCACGAGTTCCTGCAGGATGCGCGCTTCGACTTTCGGCGCAAACATGTGCTCGCCGTTCGGCAGCGGGATCTCGGTGTCGACGAATGCCAGGCTCTTGTAGGCGGGCGGCACAAAGGCTTCGCGCTTGACCACCATCAGCAGGTCGAGAACATCCTGATCGAGGACGTCCCAGGTGCGGATCTGCTGTTCAATCATGTTGAAACGGGCTTGTTCGATATTCATGTCGGCACTCGAGGGTTAATGAAGAAAGACCACATTTTATCAAACAGCATCGTCTTTTTTGCTCTGCAGCACCAGTGTTGCAGGCGCGCCTTGATGCCGGTCAGGTTCGTCGTGGCGCCATTTGTGCCGGACCCACATTGCAAAATCGTCCAGATAGGTATAGATCACCGGCACCACCACCAGCGTCAACAGTGACGAAGTGATAATGCCGCCGATGACCGCCTGTCCCATTGGCGCGCGCTGCTCCGAACCTTCGCCGAGGCCGAACGCCAGCGGTACCATGCCGAACACCATGGCCAGCGTGGTCATCAGGATCGGGCGCAGGCGGACGTGCGCGGCTTCCAGCAATGCGGCAGTGCGGTCGGCGCCCGCCTTGCGCGCCTGGTTGGCAAAGTCCACCAGCAGGATCGCGTTCTTGGTTACCAGGCCCATGAGCATGATGAAGCCGATGATGGAGAACATGTTCAGCGTCGAGCGGAAGAACATCAGCGCCAGGAACACGCCGATCAGTGTCAGCGGCAAGGCCGACATGATCGCCACCGGCTGCAGGAAGCTGGCGAATTGCGACGCCAGGATCATGTAGATGAAGATCACCGCCAGCGCCAGCGCGGACAAGGCATAGCCGAAGGATTCCTGCATGTTCTTGGTGGCGCCGCCCATCTGATAGCGATAGCCCGGCTGCCAGTTCATCCCTTCCAGAACGCGCTTGACGTCGGCACTCACTTCGCCGGCCGAGCGGTTGACCACGTTGGCCGACAGCTCGACCTCGCGGTTGAGATCGCGACGGTTGATCTGATTGGCACCGGTCGCCGGGGTAATGGTGGCGACCTGGCGCAGGGCCACCATCTTCGGCGTGCCGTCGGCGTTGTTCTGCGAGCTGGCGAGCATCAGGCGCGCAAGGTCTTCGGTGTTGTTGCGGTCGGATGGCGCGAGGCGCACCTTGACGTTGTAGTTTTCGTCGTCCGGCGCACGCCAGGTTGTGGTCTCGTCGCCTGCAAGCAGGGGACGCAAGGCGCCGCTGATTTGTGCCACGCCGACGCCGAGATCGGATCCGATATCGCGCTTGGGCTCCACCGAAATTGTCGGTTTCTCAGCCTTCAGGCTGGAGTCGAGATCGACCAGGCCGGGAATCGCGCGCATCTTGTTCATGGCCTCTTCGCTCAGCCTGCTCAGTTCTTTCAGGTCGGTTCCCTGCAGGCTGAGACGAATTTGCTTGTTGTCGCCGCCGACGCCGTCGAGGGAGCCGATGTGCGTTACCGTGATGCCGGCGACCTGCGACAGGCGGTTGCGCAGCGGGACGGCCATTTGCGCGGTGCTGCGCTGGCGCTCCGTGCGCGGTACCAGGCGGATGAAAGTCGTCACATAGTTCTTGCCTTGCGCCGAGCCGGTATTGACCGTGGTGTAGATATCGCGCACCTCCGGGAATTCGCGCAGCACGGCTTCCACCTGGCGCGCCTTGGTTTCCGTGAATTCGAGCGAGGAGCCGACCGGCGTGTAGTAGGTGACGCCGGTTTCCGAATAATCCGCCTGCGGCACGAACTCGGTGCCGATCAGGCCGCTTGCGGGAATCGCAAAGCCGATGAAGAAGGTGGCGACCGCGATGACCAGCGTCATGATGCGGTGCTTGAGCGACCAGTCCAGCAGCGTCTGGTAAGTCCGCGACAGCCATTTCACGAAGCGATCGAAAAGCCCAAGGACACGACCGATGGTGCGGTCGTAGATGCCTTTTCGGTCCCCATGTTCGCCATGCACCGCCGGGTCGGGCCATACCGAGGACAGCATCGGATCGAGCGTGAAGGACACGAACATCGAAATCATTACGGCTGCGACGACAGTGACGCCGAACTGATGGAAGAAGCGCCCGATGATGCCGCCCATGAAGCCCACCGGCAGGAACACCGCGACGATCGAAAAGGTGGTTGCCAGTACCGCCAGGCCGATTTCTGCGGTGCCGTCGAGCGCGGCGGTCTTGTGGTCCTTGAACCTGCCATGGACTTTCATGCCGGCATGACGCACGATGTTTTCACGCACCACGATGGCATCGTCGATCAGCAGGCCGACGCAGAGCGACAGCGCCATCAGCGTGATCATGTTGATGGTGAAGCCAAAGATGTACATGAACAGGAAGGTGCCGATGATCGCCACGGGCAAGGTCAGGCCGGTGATGACGGTCGAGCGCCAGGAATTGAGGAACAGGAACACGATCAGGATGGTCAGTCCGGCGCCTTCGATCATGGTGCGGCGCACGTTGTCGACGCCGACGCGGATCTGGCGCGAGCTGTCCTGGATGACGTCGATCTTGACGCCGGGATAGAGCGCGTTCATGCGCGGTTCCAGTTCCTTCAGCGCAGTCTTGATGCCGTCGACCACGTCGATGGTGTTTTCGCCCTGCGCTTTCAATACGGTCAGCGCCAGGGTGCGCTGGCCGTTGTACAGCGCCAGGTTTTCCTGCTCTTCCTGGCCATCGACCACGGTCGCGATCTGCGACAGCGTGACCGGCTGGCCGCCGCGGCGCGCCACGATGATGCGGCCGAAGTCTTGCGGATTCTTGATCTTGCCCTGGATCTGCACCACTTTTTCATCGGCTGTCGAACGGATGGCGCCGGCCGGCAATTCCTGGTTTTCACTGCGCAAGGCGTTCATC
Organism: Herbaspirillum sp. ST 5-3; assembly: GCF_004804275.1. Lineage (GTDB taxonomy): Bacteria > Pseudomonadota > Gammaproteobacteria > Burkholderiales > Burkholderiaceae_D > Noviherbaspirillum. The sequence continues at coordinate 96,459 of NZ_STGI01000016.1, read as the reverse complement.
ACCTGATCGATGCCGACGCCGAGCGCTTCCATTTCGCCCGGCTTCACATAGATCTGGATTTCGCGTGCGACGCCGCCCACCAGTGCGACGGAGCCGACGCCACGCACGTTTTCGAGGCGTTTCTTGACTACCTGATCGGCGATCGTGGTCAGGTCGCGCAGGTCGCGGTGCTTGATCTTGTCATTATTGGTCACCGAGATGGCAATGATCGGCCGGTCCGCCGGGTCATAGCGCATCACGCGCGGTTCCTTGACCTCCTTGCGGAACACGGTTTTCACCATCGCAACCTTTTCGCGCACATCCTGCGCGGCCATCGCAGGGTCGATGGTCAGATCGAATTCGATGATGACGACCGAGCTGCCCTCATACGAGCGGGAGAACAGGTTCTTGATGCCGTTGATGGTATTGACCGACTCTTCCACCTTGCGGGTGATGTCGGACTCGACGGTCTCGGGCGATGCGCCGGGATAGTCGGTTTGTACCACGACCACCGGGAAGGTCACGTCCGGGAACTGGTCGACGCGCAGGCGCTGGTAGGAAAACAAACCCAGCACGATGAACGCCGCCATCATCATGGTTGCGAGGACCGGGTTGCCGATACTGATGCGGGTGAACCACATGCTTAGGATTTCCTTTGCGTTGCGACGCGCGCCTTGATTGACGGATTCGTCATGCGGGCAGGGAGCTTATTCGAGGTTGCCTGCGGCCGCATGCCTACTGGGCTGCAGCCTTGCTGCTGTTTGTGACTGCGGGATTGCCGGCCTGCGCAAACTTGACTGTCGTGCCGACGCGCAAACTGCCGAGATTCGTTTTCACGATCTGTGCGCCGCGTGACAGGCCGTCGGCGATTTCGACTGCCGCGCCATCGCCGTCATCGCCGCGCATGCCGAGCGTCACCGGTTTGCGCACCAGCTTGCTGTTCTCGATGGCATACACGAAGGTGTTGCCGGCTTCGGTCTGAATCGCCGATTGCGGCACGCTCAGCACGCCGGCTTTCTTTGCGATCGTCAGTTGTGCTTCGCCGAACATGCCAACGCGCAAGGCGCCTTGCGGATTGTCGATCTGGACGTAGACCATGATGGAACGCGAGCCTGCCTGGGTTGCGGGATTGATGCGCACGACCTTGCCGGCGATCGGCTTGGGCATGCCTTCCACCCGCACCTGGACTTCTTGTCCGAGAGCCACATGCATGATGTCGCCGGCGGGCACCGCGGCTTCCATTTCCATCTGGTTCAGATCGACTACGTCGAGCAGCCGGTTGTCGGCGGAGACTTTCTCTCCCGGTTGCACCGTGCGGCTGCTGACCAATCCCGAAATGGGCGCGCGGATGATGGTATCGGCCAGCGCTTTTTGCGCCACATCGAGCGCACCTTTGGCCGATTCCACATTTGCGCGTGCGATGTCGAACTGGCTTTCCGCGTTGTCAAATGCCGTTTTCGAAATGAAGCCCTTGTCGAGCAAGGCTTTGTTGTTGTCGCGTGTCTTGGTGGCGATTTCGAGTTGGCCTCGTGCGGCTTGCAGTGCGCCCTTGGCCTGGTCCACGCGTGCCTGGTAGTCGCTCACGTCCATCTTGATCAGTATCTGGCCGGTCTTGACGGCTTCGCCTTCGCGCACCAGCACCTCGCGCACTTCGCCCGGCACCTTGGCCTTGACGCTGGCCTGGTTGACCGCACGCAGCGAGCCGGACAGCGGCAACAGTTGCCGCAGCTCGCGCTCGTTGACCTGGGTGACGTCGGAGGGCAGGAATTCCATGAACGTCACCGTGGGCTCCGAGGCAGGAATCACCGGCGCCTTGTTCTGCTTCTTCAGCATGGCTGCGGCGACGCCCGCCGCCAGCAGGCAGGCAACGAGAATGATCCAGAAGGAACGGCGTTTTAGCATGGCAGATCCATTCATTGCGGAATTGCCGAACGGTCGCTCAGCAATCCGTTCAGGAGCAAGTCGATAAAACTGTTCAAATAGGCTTCGGGCTGCAGCGGATCGACGCGACAGGCATTGAACGAGTGTTTCCACATCATCAGCATCAGCATCGGTGCGCAGACCACATTCATCGCCTGGTTCACGTCGATGGAGCGAAATTCACCGCGCTCGATGCCGCGCTCCAGCATGCTTACAATCATCGCATTGCCACGCGAGATGACTTCTTCGAAGTAGAACTGCGCGACTTCCGGGAAATTGCTGGACTCGGCCATCATCAACTTGGCAATGCCTGACAGCTTGGTGCTGCCGATGCGTTCCCACCATCCAAGAATGATCTCGCGGAACAGGTCGGCGGTGGATCCTTCAAAATTCTCGACCGTATCTTCCGCTTCTCCCAGAACCGGCACCATGTTTTCCCTCACGACTGCCTTGAAGAGCTCTTCCTTGTTGGCAAAGTACAGGTACAGAGTTCCCTTGGAGACACCGGCGCGTGCCGCAACATCATCCAGGCGGGTCGCGGAATAGCCGCGCTCTACAAATAGGTCGAGCGCCGCAGCGAGCAATTCTTGCGGACGTGCTTCTTTACGCCGTTCCCAGCGCTTCTTGAAAGGACAGTTCATGGCGGATGGCTGGAACCAAATAACTTACTAACGAGTCAGTAATATAAGCGCCTATGCCTGCACCGTCAAGCGGCGCGACCATCCCATCCAGCAAAAATATGCCACGCAGCTCTGTTGCAAAACAGCCAGAAACAGCTCCGGGTAGCCGGTAGAATCGGCGCATTGCCGTTGCCAATCCATGCTTTACCTTATGAACAACTTTTCCTGCCGCAGCGGATGCGGCGCCTGCTGCATTGCTCCCTCGATATCTTCGCCCATACCGGGAATGCCGAATGGCAAACCGGCCGGGGTTCGTTGCGCACAACTCAATGCGCTTAACCAGTGCATGATTTTCGGCAAACCGGAACGCCCCGCGGTGTGCGAAAGTCTACAGCCATCATTGGAGATGTGCGGCGACACGCGCGAGCATGCGCTGCAATATCTGTCGCTGCTCGACAAACTGACCTCATGACTGAAGGAAACGCGATGAAATTGCGCGCTGTCTGGTTTGCAATGATTGTCACGGCATTTTTGGCGTCCTGCGCATCGATGCTCGGTCCCCGCGACGTGGAAATTCCGCTGGCACGCCTGCAAGAGGCGGTTGCCAACCGTTTTCCGTTCAATAACCGCTATCTCGAATTGCTGGACATCCGCCTGACCAATCCGCACGTCGCCTTGCAGCCGGATTCCAATCGCATCCTGACCAGCATGGATGCGTCGATCGCGCCGCCGCTGACCAACCGGTCGTGGGCCGGCAATTTCGCGGTATCGGGCCAGTTGAAATTCGATCCCTCGCGCAATGCGCTCGTCCTCGGCGATCCGCGCGTGGAAACCTTCAACGTGAGCGGGCTGGATCCCTTGTACGCGAACCAGATCGCGAAAGTCGGCCGCCTGCTTGCCGAGGAGTTGTTGAAAGATATACCGCTTTACACATTGCGCCCGGGCGATTTGCACTACGCCGGCACGAGCATGATTCCGACAAAAATCACGACCAAAGCAAACGCGCTCGTGGTAACCTTTGAGCCCGCCAGATAAGCGCTCGGCGCTTGCATCGCGCGTTCAGCCGCGACCCGCCCGGCCTTGGTACCGGCGGGTTTTTTTATTGAATCGACCACCACGCAAACATGGATTTCGCACTTGCGCTCAAAGCGCTCATCATGGGCATCGTCGAAGGCTTGACGGAGTTCCTTCCCATTTCGTCCACCGGACATCTGATTCTGGCCGGCAGCCTGCTCAACTTCACTGGCGAAAAGGTCAAGGTATTCGAGATCGCGATTCAGGCGGGCGCCATGCTGTCGGTCTGCTGGGAATATCGGGTACGGATTGCGAACGTCCTCACCGGTCTGTTCAGCGATGCCAAGGCGCAGCGTTTTGCCATCAACCTGATTGTTGCCTTTCTGCCCGCCGCCGCGCTTGGCTTCCTTTTCAACAAAAAGATCAAGGCGGTATTGTTTTCGCCGGTGCCAGTGGCACTCGCCTTTGTCGTCGGCGGCCTGATCATCCTGTGGGTGGAACGCAGACACAGGATCAAGCCGGTCGAAAGCCGCGTGCAATCGGTCGATGACATGACGGCACTCGATGCCTTCAAGGTGGGTTGCGCGCAAGCGTTCGCCTTGATTCCCGGCACCAGCCGGTCCGGAGCGACCATCATCGGCGGCATGCTGTTCGGCCTGTCGCGCAAGGCGGCCACCGAATTCTCTTTCTTCCTGGCGATCCCGACCTTGTTCGCGGCGACGATTTATTCCGTGTACAAGGAACGCGCATTGCTGTCGGCGGCCGACCTGCCGTGGTTCGGCATCGGTGCGATTTCCGCCTTCATTTCGGCCTTCCTGTGCGTGCGCTGGCTGCTGCGCTACATCAGCTCGCACGACTTCAGCGCCTTTGCCTGGTATCGGATCGTGTTTGGCTTTGTCATCATCGCGACGGCGTACAGCGGCATGGTGGCATGGGTGGATTAGAATACGCACATGCAGGTTGAGAACAATCGTGCCTTGCACATACTGCAAAGCGTCTTCGGCTATCCCTCGTTTCGCGGCCAGCAAGCCGAGATCGTGAACCACGTCGCCGGCGGCGGCGATGCGCTGGTGCTGATGCCGACCGGCGGCGGCAAATCCCTCTGTTACCAGATTCCTGCAATGCTGCGCGACGGCGTCGGCGTGGTTGTCTCGCCGCTGATTGCGCTGATGCAGGATCAGGTCGATGCGCTGGCCGAAGTGGGCGTGCGCGCGGCGTTTCTCAACTCGACGCAAAGCTTCGACGAAGCAATGCGCACCGAGCGCAAGGTACGCAACGGCGAGCTCGATCTGGTGTACGTCGCTCCCGAGCGGCTGATGACGCCACGCTGCCTCGAGTTGCTGGAAGCCTCGAAGATCGCCTTGTTTGCCATCGACGAGGCGCATTGCGTCTCGCAATGGGGCCACGACTTCCGGCCGGAATACATCAAGCTGTCGGTGCTGCACGAGCGCTTCCCGCAAGTGCCGCGCATTGCACTCACCGCGACCGCCGACCCGCAGACGCGCGCCGAGATTGCGCATCGATTGCAACTCGACGACGCGATGCAATTCGTGTCTTCGTTCGATCGTCCCAATATCCGTTATCAGATCGTCGAGAAATCCAATGGCCGCAAGCAAGTGCTGGATTTCATCAAGGAAGAGCATTCCGGCGAAGCCGGCATTGTCTATTGCCTCTCGCGCAAGAAAGTCGAGGAAACCGCGGAGTTCCTGAATGCGCATGGCGTGACGGCCTTGCCTTATCACGCGGGCATGGACATGAAGACGCGCACCGCCAATCAGGCGCGCTTCCTGCGCGAGGATGCGATCGTGATGGTGGCGACGATTGCCTTCGGCATGGGCATTGACAAGCCGGATGTGCGCTTCGTCGCGCACCTCGACCTGCCGAAGAGCATCGAGGGCTATTACCAGGAAACCGGACGCGCAGGCCGTGACGGCGGTCCGGCGGACGCGTGGATGGCGTACGGACTGCAGGACGTGGTGCAGCAGCGCCGCATGATCGACGAATCGGAAGCCGACGAGACCTTCAAGCGCGTGCAGACCGCCAAGCTCGATGCCATGCTCGGTTTGTGCGAGACGCTGAACTGCCGGCGCGTGCGCTTGCTCGATTATTTCGGGCAAGCTTCCGGGCCGTGCGGCAACTGCGACATCTGCCTTTCCCCGCCGGTATCGTTCGACGGCACGGTGCAGATGCAAAAGCTCCTGTCCACGATTTATCGCGTCGATCAGCGCTTCGGCGCGGGGCATGTGATCGATGTGCTGCGCGGCGCCGATTCGGAAAAGATCAAGCAGTGGCGGCACGAAAAACTGTCCACCTTCGGCATCGGCAGCGAGACCAGCGAAGCGGAATGGCGCGCCATCCTGCGCCAGGCGATTGCGCTGGGACTGGTGGTGGTCGACCACGACGCCTACGGTTCGCTGAAGCTGACCGATGAGGCGCGGCCGGTCCTTCGCGGCGAGCGAACAGTGCAACTGCGGCAATATCAAAAACCGGCGAAGAAGAAGCGCGAAACTTCCCGGACGAAAAACTACGTGGAAAGCGACCTGTCCTCGGCGGAGCAGGCGATTTTCGAGAAGCTGCGCTGGTGGCGCGTCGAAACCGCGCGCAAGCACAATGTGCCGGCCTATGTGATCTTCCACGATGCGACGATGCGCGAAATCGCCAAGGCGAAACCGGCATCGATCGGCGACCTGCGCAATATTTCCGGCGTGGGCGAGAAGAAGCTCGAAACCTATGGCGAAGAAATCATTTCGCTGATCGCGGAGATGGACTGATCGCGGCACGCGGCCGCGATCGACGCATCCTTATTTTTCGCCAGGCGAGTGAGGCGTATCCAGCGCCAGTTTTGAAGCGGCCTTGTCCGAAACGAATACCGCTCGGTGGCTTCCCCGCAAATCCCAGCCGAGAACCAGACGCACATCCGTGCTGCCGCGCAGCCTGGTGGTCGCCAGCAGGCTTGGCGGGTTCACGAATTTCTGACTCAGGCCGACCGCCTGCTCCCGGAAACCTTCACGATATTGAATGACCGTTTCCAGCTGGCGGAACGGCTTCTGGTTGGTCAGGTGAGCGGTTGCAATTCCCTCTTGCGCGAGTGCATTCGCCGCCTTCTTTGCCATGCCGTTGATCCCGTTGCCGTTGGAGATTTCAAGCCGGACTGGCTTGAGCGGATTGGATTCGACCCTGGCTGGCGCAGGCTCAAGCTTGACCGGCAGCAGCTGCGGAGCCGGCGATGCGGCGTCCGGATGCAGCACGATGGGTGATGTCTGGACAACAGCGGGCTGCGCTGCGGGCTGGACTTTCTCTTGTTCGGCAACAGCCGTCGGCCGATCCGTCGGACTTGCGCTGACTACCGGCTTCACCTGGGCACGCATCGTCGCGATCTGCGATCTTTCATCCTCGTTCAATTGCGTATAGGCTTGCGCGAGGTTGTTCGCTGTACGCGCATTCCGCGAGTCCAGCGCCAGTGCCTTGTCGTAGGCGGCAACCGCGCTGACGTAATTCTTCTGCAGGAAATAGGTGTAGCCGAGATTGTTATAGAGATGCGCGGCCTGCGGCGCCGTATTCAGCGCGGAAAGGAACTCGGCAATCGCCTTGTCGTATTCACCCTGCGCGGCATAGCTCGTCGCGATCGCGTTATGCGCCTCGACGAAATCCATGTTGATGTCGAGCGCCTTGCGATAGGCGTCGATGGCAAGGTCGAAGCGCTGCTGCCCCTGGTAATAGCGACCCAGCTGGTAATAATCCTGCGCGTCACTGCCCGCATGGCGGATTGCGAATACGGGCTCGACCCGTAGCGCCGCTTTCTCCTTCGGCTCGCTCTGGTTGAAAGTGCTGCAGCTCAGCAGCAAGGGAATGCTGGATGCCAGGGGCAGCAGACGCAGTATTCTTTTCATGATGTCCGTTCCTCTCGTGCGAAGGGGGGTCAATGTCCTGCCATGGCCGGCAGCAGGGCACGCGATATCTGGATGAAAGCCGGCCCCATGAGCACACCCAGCAGTGCCGGGAAGAAGCAGAAGATCAAGGGGAACAGCAGCTTCAATGCCACTTTCGCCGCGGCTTCCTCGGCGCGCTGGCGGCGCTTGATGCGCAGGCTTTCGGCATGCACCCGAAGGGACTCCGCCACGCTGGTACCGAAGCGCTCTGCCTGGATCAGCATCGCGACCAGCGAATCGATGTCTTCGACGCCGGTGCGCATAGCCAGGTTGCGCAGTGCCTTGTCTTTGGTGCTGCCGGCGCGCAGTTCGAGCGTGACAAGATGCAGTTCTTCGCTGAGGGCCGGCGAGGTCTCAGCCATTTCCTGCGCGATGCGCGCGATCGCCGCATCGATGGCGAGGCCGGCTTCGATGCAAATCGTCAGAAGGTCCAGGACTTCCGGAAAGCGTTCGAAGATTTCACGCTTGCGCACATTCACGATATGCGTCAGCACAAGGTTGGGCAGGAAGAAGCCGGCGGCCGACGCAATGACCAGGATGAGCAGGATTTGATTGGCCTTCATCGGGCTGGGGCTTGCCAGCAGGGCGAGCCAGAGCAGGGACGGGGCGGCAATGGCCAGCAATGTCTTGGCGGCGAAGTACACCGCGGGTGCACCGTCGCCGCGAAAACCGGCATTCATGAAGCGCGTGCGCAGCGCCGAATTTTCCCAGCCCTCGGCCGGCACCGACAGCTTCGCCAGCGGGCCGGACAGCTTTGCGAGGCGCACGACCCAATTCACGCCAGGGCCCGTCTCGGCGGACGCGACGTCGTTTGCATGGCGTCGCAGGCGCTGCTGCACGGGACTCGGCACGAGATACGAAATCAAGAACATGGCTCCTGCAAACGCAGAAATGAACACGGCGCCAAGGAAGAAAAACTGGACGACTGACATGATCGTGGCTCCTTGTCTTTACGTCACACTTTGATCCGGATGATCTTGCGCATCCAGATGACGCCGATGATCATCAGTATCATCATCACGGCAATGATTTTTTCACCCGCCGGGTCGGTCCAGAGTACCCGCATGAAGCGCGGATTGACGAAGTTCAGCACGAGGGCAAGAACGATCGGCAGCAGTCCGAGGATCCATGCGGACAGGCGCGCCTCGGCGGAATAGACGCGGATCTGGCCGAACAAACGCAGCCGTTCGCGCACGATCGTGGCGATCTTGACCAGAAGCTCGGCCAGGTTGCCCCCGGTCTCGCGCTGGATCAGCACCGCGACGACGAAATAGCCGATATCCGTCCCGGGCACGCGGAGCGCCAGGTGCTTGAGGGCGTCCTGCATCGGAATGCCGTAGTTCACCTCGTCGAACACGATCCGGAACTCGGACGCCAGCGGATCGCGCAGCTCCTGTCCGACCATTTGCACTGCGGAAGAAAAGGAGTGTCCGGCCCTGAGCGCACGGCTGATCAGCTCCAGAGCATCCGGGAGCTGTGCTTCGATGGTGCTCAGCCGCCTGCGTTTGGCGGTGGCCACCACGGCGAACGGAATGCCGCCCGCGACAAGCGCGCAAGCAATGGCAACCGCGACCGGCACATGCATCATCCACAACAGCACGAACGCGCCCAGAGAGCATCCCAGCGAGGCAGCGCAGAAGCGCGCCACGCTCATGTCGATTCCCGACGGTTCAAGCCAGCGATCGAGAATGTGTGCGTGGGGTATGCGCGACAGCAAGCGTTGCAGCGATGGCATCTTGCTGAAAAGCCGCTCCTTTAAGATGGACGAGTTCCCGGCGGCGCGACCGTCGCTGGACATGAGCTGGAGACGCTGCGCGATCCGCCTTGCCACGGGCCCGCGCGAAGCGTTCCATGTCAGGTACAAGCCTTCCAGCAGCAGCACCACCGCGATGAAGAGCGCGATGACGAAAAAAATATAGGCGTATCCCATGCTGTTCCCCAATCACGTCGTCACTTCATAGAGCCGGTTCGGATCGAACATCGTTTCAGGCAGGTCGATGCCGCGGATGTGCAGACGCTCGAGAAAACGGGGCCGCACCCCGAGAGCATGGAAATAGCCCTGCACCGCGCCCGTTTTCGTCACGCCCGTTTGCCGGAAGCCGAAGATTTCCTGCATCGTGACCACGTCGCCTTCCATTCCGGTGATTTCCTGGATGCTCACGACCTTGCGCTTGCCATCGAGCATCCGCGCCACCTGCACCACCACCGTGATCGCGGAGCTGATCTGGTAACGCGCCACTTTCGTCGGCTGGCTCATGCCGGCAAGACCGATCATGTTTTCCAGGCGTGTCAGCGCATCGCGCGGCGTGTTGGCATGGATGGTGGTAAGCGAGCCTTCATGGCCGGTGTTCATTGCCTGCAGCATGTCGATCACTTCCGGGCCGCGCACCTCGCCCACGATGATGCGGTCGGGCCGCATGCGCAGCGAATTGCGCACCAGCATGCGTTGTGTGACCTCGCCCTTGCCTTCGATGTTGGGCGGGCGCGATTCCAGCCGGACCACATGCGGTTGCTGCAGCTGCAATTCTGCTGCGTCCTCGATGGTCACGATGCGTTCGCTGGCGTCGATATAGCCGGACAGGATGTTCAGCAGTGTCGTCTTGCCGCTGCCGGTACCGCCGGAAATCACCATGTTGATCTTGGCTTTCGCAAGGGATTCCAGCATCAGCGCCATGTCTGGAATCAGGCTCTGGAGGTGCACGAAGTCATCCATGGTCAAGGCCTTGGCGGAGAAGCGGCGTATCGACAGGATGGGACCGTCCACCGCCAGCGGCGGAATGATTGCATTGACGCGCGATCCGTCGGGCAGGCGCGCGTCCACCATCGGGCTCGACTCGTCGATGCGCCGCCCGACGCCCGACACAATCTTGTCGATGATCTTCAGCAGATGCGCTTCGTCGTTGAACTTCACATCGGTCAGCTGCAGTTTGCCGAAGCGCTCGACATACACCTGCCTGCTGGTGTTCACCAGGATGTCCGTTACGCTCGGGTCGACCAGCAGCGGCTCCAGCGGGCCGAAGCCCATCATTTCGTACTGGATGTCGCGCACCACCGCGCGCCGTTCCGCATCGTTGAGAACGACGTTTTCGGATTTGAGCAGATCCTGCACCAGGCGCTTGAGTTCTTCCTTGAGTTGCTGCTCCCCCAGGTTTTCCATCGCTTTCAGATTGATCCGGTCCAGCAGTGTCTGATGCAGGCGGGCTTTCAGTTCGCGGTAGGCCTGGTTGTCGATGGTGCGCACGCTGCCGGGCACAAGTCCTGTGGCGCCGGATTCCTTTGCACTGCTTGCGCCGATGTTGAACTGTGTTCTTAAAGACATGAAGCCGCTCCTTGCTTTGATGGTCTGTCGTGTTGTCCGGGTCGGCTATCGGCTGGCATGCGTGCCGCTGCCGCGCTCGCCTTCGTAGCGTTTCAGCATGCGCTTGAACCAGGGGATTTCTTCCTGTTTCTCGCCCTGCACCAGTGAAGTGCTCCATTGGTTGAGTGCCTTGGCAACCGGGCTCGTCTTGCTCAGCAGCCCGATCGGAATGCCCTGGTTGATCGAGGCCGTCACCGCGTCGTAATGGTTCGGCACGATGCGCGAGAGCTTCATGCCGAGCGATTTCTCGAGGTCGGAAAGCTGGATGTCGCCTCCCTTGGCGTAGCGGTTGACCACCGGATGTATCTTGCTGCTCGGGTAATCCAGCGTATGGAAGACATCCAGCAGGCGCCGGGCATCGCGGATCACGGGCAGGGAGACCTGCATCACCGCATAGATCGCGTCGGCCTGATCCAGCGCCTTGATCGTCTGTGCGTCGAAATTGCAGCCGACATCGAGCACCACGAAATCGTAGAGCTCGCGCGCCATCCCGACGATGCGGTCGATGTGTTCCGGCCGGACTTCCATGCCCTCGACCGGATTATTGGGCGCGGCCAGGACGTCCAGGCCGGGTCCGGCCTGGGTCATGCTGGAGGCGAGAAGGGCGGCATCGAGCCGTTGAATGTTGTGCGCGACATCGGCCAGCGTGGTGGCGGGCGTCTGGTCGGAGAGGAACATCAGCGCGTCGCCGAACTGGCGGTTCAGATCGAGCAGTGCAACTTTCCTGTTCTGTTCCACTGCCAGCGTGTAGGCAAGATTGGTGGCAAGGAAGGTGGTGCCGGCGCCCGACTTGGCCGAGATGAACGAGAGTACCTGGCAGCCGCCATGCTGGACGGATTTTCTGGCCAGCGATTGTTCAATACGACCGATGGCCGCGCGCAGGACGTCGGCGGTGACGGGCAGTTTCAGGACGTCCTTGACCCCGGCGCGCATGGCACCGATCACGAAGTCCGGCGACACGCTGTCGCAGAGGATGATCAGCTTCGCATCCAGATGTGCGACATCCGCGTTTTCCAGCTTGCCGAGGCCGTCCTCGGTGCCATTGCGGTAATCAACGATGATCAGGTCGGGCCGCGTCCATTTCGCCACGCGCTCGATCTGTTCCAGGCTGCCTTCATGGAACGAAACGCCATGCTGGTCACCTCCCGCCTGGAGCATGTAGCGGATGCCCTCGGTCGTGCCCGTGTTCGACGAAATGATTGCGATCTTCATGTTATCCCCTGAACTGGTTACCGGCCCGTCACAGCAGGCCGAGGCTTTCTGCCGGCATGACAACGGTTGAGCCCGGTATGTCAACGGCGAACAAATTGAATGGCCACATGCCGAACAGCGGCACGTACTGCACCGGCGTGCATGCACCATCCTCCCCCATGCAGACCGTCACCTCGACGAAATTGATGCAGCTTGGCGTCTTGCTGACGCAGGCAGTGATGTTGTCGACCGGGCTTGGCGGCAGCGGGTCGGCGGGCACGCCGACGCCGGATGCATTGACCCGGTTCAGGTAGCGGATGTCGACCGCAAGATTGCTGATTTCGGCGGCACCGGGCAGTTGCACGACGCCGCTGGCATCAGGCTGGAACACGGCATAGCGCTGGATGGCGGGCGCGTCCTCCACATAGCGCACCACGGCTTCACGCGCGGCGCGGCGCGTGACCTCCTGCACGGTGTTCCAGAGATAGAACAGGCGGCCCATTTCGATGATGCCGAAGACGACGGTCAGGAAAGCGACGGCAACCAGCGCGAATTCGACGCTGGCGGCACCGTGTTGTGGGCAGGGAGGCTTTCGGAGCATGATCGACATTCCTCCTGTCACATGTAGCGCATCGTCGTGGCCGGCGCGAGCGTGACGGGAAGTGGCGCCAGGCTGCCGGCCGGGAAAACCACCGGGAACAGGTCGCCGACGGTCAGGCTGTAGCTGACATCGACGCGCAGGTAGTAGGGGGGATCGTTGTCGGCGCAAGCTTCCTCCCGGTAGTCGATGTCGTAGCAGGTTACCGCGACGTCGTCCGCGTCCAGTACGGCCGGCACGCCTGCCGCATGTGCCGCATTCACGACAAGCGCCGCGGCACTCGGGATGCCGTCGGTGGCGAAGCTTTCCGGCGCAGCCATCGAGAGCAGGCGGGCGGCGTCGCGCGTTGATTTGGCGAGCGCATCGTAATACCAGAAGGCGCGGCCCAGTTCGACGATCACGCCGGCCATGAGCAGCAACGGGATCAGCAGGAGCGCGAACTCCACCGCAGCCGAGCCGGATTGCCTGCGTGGTGCTGTGCGTGTGGCGAAGACAGGAAACATGATCGGTCACCGGAACAGGGTTATTTGCGCGGAAGGCTTGGGCGGTGTCGCCAGGCCCATGAATTCGCCGACGATCTCTTTCGGCAGGTTGGCCGGCTTCGTCATGAAGAACTGGCCGACACCGAGGACCGGGAGCTCCTGTTTGCACATGCCGGAACTCTTCACGACGCCTTCGCAATCAATGATGGCCAGGGTGAGAACCCGGCGCCCCGGGCGCGGCATATAGGCGCTCGATGCTGTTGGAGCCTGGAAGTAGGGCGCGACGCGTTGCTGATAGGGCGGCGGATCGGGATACGCGTTGGCGTTGCCGCCATAGAGCGTGGGCCAGTTGCCGGTCGTGTACTCCTGGCCGCTGGCATTCGACTCATGAATGGCCGACCACAGTACGCCGTAGTTGGCGAAATCGGCGGCAGTCGGGCCGGGCGGACGCGTTCCCGAGGATGTCATGGGCAAGTGGGTGTTCTTCGGGAAGTAGAAGGGTTTGCCTGTATTGGCTCCGCTGCTCCAGGTCGCAATGGATTGGCCGACGGGAGCAGGCGTCATCCACCGCGCATCCGAGGATGACGGCGAGCCGTTGGCGCATTCCACCTGCGTCAAACCCGTCGGCAGGCTGGGCTTGGCATTGTTGACGCAGTCGTACGGCTGCACATTCGTATCTGGAGGCGCGGTGGAAGGGTCGCATGCCTGGCCGCCCGAGTAGGATTTCGGGTCGCCAAAGCGCGAGTTGAGTGCGCGTTCCAGCGCTTCCTGGGTCCCGGTATTGATATAGACACGACCGCCGGGAAGCTGGATGTCGACGGCGGAGCGCCCGGTGCATACATACGGAACCATCACTGCTGTGCTGCCGTTGTTCGAATTACAGGCAACGCCGCTGCCCGGCGTGTCTACCGGATTGATCCAGATCGGATCGCCCGGCGTCAGCGGATTGAGGTCCGGAATGTTGTACGCCACACCCCGGATGAACCCGAATTCGGTGGCCGGGTCGCTGGAAATGCCGCATACGCCGACGGGGGTAACCTTGATGACGTAGCGCCCTGCCACGGCCCTGGCGGACAGGTCGAAATTCAGGATGTTCCAGATCCCCGCGAACCAGGAATCGAGCGTTCGTTTGCGGGTGTCGACCTCGATGTAAGACAATCCGGTAGCGGCGCCATCGGAGGTGACGCTGCCGAGGGAAACCATGCAATCCGGATCGGGGCAGCTGCCGACACGGATGTCCAATCCGCCGTCAGCCGCGTCCGTTCCCACCGGCAGGGAGAAATCAAAAACGTTGTGGCGAGCAATGCCGATCGCATCGGCCACACCCGCGTTGACGCCGGCGAGCGAATCGTTGAGCCGCTTCGCCCCGGCCAGCGCGGCCGCATCCGCGCCGTTCTGCAGGCCAGTCTTGGCGATATAGACATGGCCAAGATCGACCACCAGCGCGAGCATGCCCACCAGCAGGAACAGGAGGATGCCCGCCATGACGGCGATGGCGCCCTCCTGGCGTTTCATGAAGCAGGGCTTGCGATTCATCCTTGTCTCCATAGCGCATTCACGGCCGATGCAGGCGGGCGACGTTCAGCGCGAGCCGGAGCCCGAGCCGGAACTCGACCCGGCGCCGATGTTGATGCTGAAGGAGTTGGTCGGCGCCTTCGGCTGGCTGTAAGACTTCTTGTACTGTCCGATCGCCTCCTTCGCAGCCAGGCCGTCGACCTGGATGGCCTTGGTGCTGGAGGAGGCAGACGGATCCATCGTCTGCTGCGCCTTGAGGATGTTGACGCTGTCGCCGAAGCGGCTGTCCAGGTTGGGCGTGGACGAACATCCGGCGAACATTGCGCAGGCGATGAGTGTGGACACGGTCAGTGCGGTTTTCATGCGCATCTCCTATTTGAGTTCGAAGCCGGACGGTCCGCCGGAGGACGAGGCCGCGGGCGCGGCAGATTGCTGCGCGGGCTTGGCCGGCGCGGAGCCTTCCAGCTTCCCGCCGAGGAAGAACTCGCCGCGGCTGGGCGGCACGAAGCCGTCCGTGGGCAGCGGATAATTCGGCGCCAGCGGCTTGACCAGGCGCGGGGTTACGACGAATACAAGCTCGGTGCGGTCGTTCTGGAACTCGCTGCTGCGGAATAGCGCGCCCAGCACGGGGACTTCTCCGAGGAAGGGGAAGGCCTTGATGTTTTCGGTGACGTTGTTCTTGATCAGGCCGCCGATCGCGAAGCTCTGGCCGTCATGCAGTTGCACAGTGGTCGCAGCACGTCGCGTCGTGAACAGCGGCAGGATCGACGTGGTGCCGAGCGAGGAGATGCCGGCGCCTTCGCGCGACAGTTCGGACACCTCGGGAGCGACCTTCAGGTTGATGCGTCCACCGTCCAGCACCGTCGGCGTAAAGCGCAGGCTCACGCCGAACTCGCGCTCTTCCAGCGTAATGGTGTTGACCGGGTTGACGCCGCTCGTGGTCGAATAGACCGGGATGAAGATCTTGCCGCCGGCGAGGAAGCTGCCTTCCTGTCCGCTGACCGCCATCACGGTCGGTTCGGCAAGGACTTTCACCAGGCCGTCCTTCTTCTCGGCGTCGACGGTGACGGAATCGCCGTTGGGCGATTTCGTGATGTTGAGCTTGCCGGCACCATCGGAGAGGAAGTTCGACAACAGCGAGGCCGTCCAGTCGCCGCGATGCAGGGTGCCAGAGAGGTTCACGCCCAGTTTGTCGAGCAAGGTCTTGGAAATTTCCGCCACCTTCACTTCCAGCATCACCTGCTGTGGCGCGGCCACCGCCAGCATGTTGACGATGCGTTCGTCGCTTGTGCTGCCTGCAGCCCCTTTGCCGCCGCCCTTGCGCACGAAGGCGCTGGCGATCGAAATCGCGTTCTCCACTGCTAGCGCATCGGCCACGGTGCCGCTCAGGACCAGCGAATCCGCCACCGCACCGACCTTGATGTTCTTCTCGGCGGGCAGCAATTGCCGCAGCTTGGCCTCGACAGAGGCCGTATCCACGCCGACTGCGACTTCCACCATCGCGCAGCGGCCTTCCTTGTTCTGGAACATCAGGTTGGTCGACCCGATCTGTTTGCCGAACAGGAAGAACATGGCGCGCGGCGTCGGCGAGGTCATCGGTTCGACCTGGACGATATCCGGATCGCCGACCGTGCGCAGCCACGCCGGACTGGGCAAGTTCAATTGGCGCAAGTCGAGCAGCGCCGATTTCGCCGCCGGCACGCTCATGTAGGCGGTCGGCGCCAGTTCATCGACGCAGGTCGGCGTCGCCAGCGGGGCGGGCGCCGTGCCGGATTTCACCGCTTTCTTGTCGCCGGGCTTGGCGACGGCCTTGGTCACGACTTCCTTCGAAGTGGCAGAGGCTTCGTCCTTCTTGCTCTGCGCTTGCGCGGCGGGCGGCAGTCCGAGCGCGAGGAGGGTGGCGACCGTCAGGAGGCAAGGGCAGAAGCGGTCGATGGCGTGCGATGCCGGCTTGGTATTATTTTTCATGGCTCTTCCTCTATTCCTGCAGTTGGTAGCATTGGGTGATGCGGCCGTCGCCCGTGATCACTTCCTGGCATTGCTCCTTGTGCGCGGACGGCTTCGGGGCGGTGGCTCTTTTCGCCGCGCGGACTTTCTTCACCGATGCCGGCTTGGGAGCGGGCGCGTTCGCTTGTGGCGTATAGGCCACTGGGTTCAGTAGCGACTGCTTGGTCGCGCCGTCGGTTTGTGCGGGCGTGGGATCGATCTGATTGCGCAACGCGAGCGAGAGTTGGCCGACGCTGCGCGCCAGGTCCAGTTTTTCCGCTTCCTCCGGCGTCACTTCGAGCGTGACCGCATTCACCACCTTCGGTTTGGTTTCATCGCGGCTGGCTTCCTGCGCGACGGCCAGCACCAGAATGTGTTCGAGCACGATCTTGGAAATGTTGTTGTCGCGCCCGCTGCTCTTGTCCTTGTTTTCCGACTGCGTGCTGACCAGGATGTCGACATAGTTGCCGGGCAGCGCAAAGCCCGCCACGCCCACCACGTCATTCACGCGCACCGTCATCGCGCGCTTGCCCTCGGCCACTACCGCCGACAGTCCTCCCTTGGTACCCACCGGCGCGAGCTTCGACTCGAGCACCGGCTCGCCACGCTGCAGGCTCACACGCGCGACGCGAGTGTCGATCTTCTTCAGGTCATTGGCGCTGCCCGTGGGCAGGCTTCCCGCCGGCCAGTCGACCAGCCGGATCATGTCGGGCGTCAGCCGCGTGCCGAGGTTGATGTCGGTGGCGGCCACTACCACCTTGTTGGTGGAGAGGCCAGCCTTTTCGGAGATCCACTGTGATGCAAACAGGACCGCAGCAATCGCCGCGAGAATGGACACGCCGATCATGATGATTGCTCTGGTGTTTTTCATATGGCCTTCTGCATGTTGTTATGATCGATTCGACTTCCATGCCAGGCATGGAGCCCTCCCTTGCGCGAGGAAATCGGTCATGAAGTATTGATGTCCTGGCTGCGCATCATCGGCTCCATGAATAGAAGTAGAAAACGTCCCGGTGGCCGAGTGCAGCCAGCCCCAGGTAAATGAATGTTCCGAGCGTGATGGCGCTCGCATACGGCAGCCTGCCGGCGGAATCGGGAACGGCGTCCAGTACTGGCGCCTCATGCAAGCTCGCCTTGAAATAACTTGCCAGCAGCATGGTCTGCAGATTGCGCAACATCCGCCCGAATGAACCGGAGTAAAGTGTGAAACCGATCGCGAGCAGACCGCCGGTCAGCATCATGAACGCGATGACGTAGACGATCGCGTGCGGGCCGAGAAATGCACCGATCATGGTGATCAGCTTGGCGTCGCCGGCGCCCACGATGTGCAGCGCATACAGGGGCAGCATGATGGCGAGTCCGAGGCCCAGACCATACAGCGCCATGCGCAAGCCGAGCGCGCCCGGCAGCGCGCTGGCGAATCCGTTTCCTTCGGGAAGAAAACAGTTGAAAAGGAGACCCAGGACCGCGCCGCCATACACCAGCGTATTGGGAATGCGATAGCGCTTGATGTCGGACCACGTTGCGGCGATCAGCAGTGCGCACAGAGTGGCGACAACGACGGCGGCAACGTTTGCAGGAGTCAGGAATTCCATCTCGGCTTCCCCAGGGTACTTGCTTGGTTCCATCTTCATCGATGCCTGTCGCGGAAGGCGGCTGCCGGAAGCGGCAGCCGCAGTCGGCAACGATCATCCGGCCTCGACGAAAAGCTGGCAAACTGCGTTTTCATCAAGCGAGCGACACCCTCGGCAGGAAATCGCCGTACCGGAAGTCAGGCCCGATGTTGCCGTGGCCTGTTCAGTTCTGTCGGAAAGTGTCGATCGGCCAGCGTGTCATACGTCCACGCTGATGCCTGTTGCGCGATGTTTTGCGGAAGGCCTCGAGGCGGTGACGATGTCAGCAGCCGGCAGCAACGTCGTGGCCCGGAATTGCGTTCAACACATTGCAGAATGCTGTTTGCAATGTGGTACCCAACGACGCTACAACAGCAACGATAACCGCAGCAATCAATGCAACGAGCAAACCATATTCCACGCCAGCAGCACCGCTTTCATCGAGAAGAAACTTCTTGATTGCATTCATAGTGAACTCCCTAGAGGTTGAATGAAGATTGCAACTTGCTTGTTCTAAATCGGCATTGCCGTTGATCATTGAAGCTGCTCATCCAACGTTGCCGATCGGAGAACTCGTGATGACTGGAAAGCAGTTTCCGCCAAGCTCTGATTTGCGAGTTGATGAGAAACAAACAGCTCAGTGCGTGGGGGGAATTTTTTGACTGAGAGTTAAGAAAGTCTGATCGAGGTCAAACGAAATGGCGGCGCGTCACCGCATTCCATTAATGCTTGGAAATTATTGGACGAAGAATGAGCACGAAGAGGAAATTAATTTCCCCATGGAGAGGAAATGCAGAAAAATTATTGCGACGTGCTTGCCGAGATGAATGGTTCTGCGCAGAAAAGAGATGTGAAGCTTACCTCGCATCACGCTCATTCTTGATTGCGCGGTGCGATCGTTCAATCGCCCCGATTCAACGCTTTACAAACACCAGGTCCCACACGCCATGCCCAAGTCGGAGTCCGCGATTCTCGAACTTCGTCACGGGACGATATGCAGGGCGCGGCGCGTAGCCATCGGCTGTGTTCTGCAAGGCAGGTTCGTCGCCCAATACCTGCAGCATTTGCTCCGCATAATCCTGCCAGTCGGTCGCGCAATGGATGTAGGCGCCGGGCTTGAGGCGCGACACCAGCAGCTTCACGAAGGGCGCCTGGATCAGGCGCCGCTTGTTATGCCGCGCCTTGTGCCACGGATCGGGAAAGAAGATGTGCACGCCGTCGAGCGACTCAGTTGCGATCATGTGCGTGATCACCTCGAAGGCATCATGCTGGATGATGCGCAGGTTGGCGAGTTGTTGTTCGCCGATGAGTTTGAGCAGGCTGCCCACGCCCGGCGTATGGACTTCCACACCGATGAAATTCTTTTCAGGCATGCCGGCGGCGATCTTCGCCGTGGTGTCGCCCATGCCGAAGCCGATTTCCAGGATGGTCGGTGCGGATCGCCCGAACGCCTGGTCGAAGTCGAATGGCGCCTTGACATAGGGAATGCAGAATTGCGGACCCAGCGTCTCAAGCGCTTTCGCCTGCGCGGTGGAAAGGCGTCCGGCGCGCGTCACGAAGCTGCGGATGCGGCGTTCCGTCGGGTCGTACAGCATCTGCCGGTTGGCGTCGTCGGAGTGGTTGTCGGACATGCTCGATGAAGGGTGAATTTGTCAATAAAAAAGGCACCGCTCGGTGCCCGATTGACCTGGAGCGGGTGAAGGGAATCGAACCCTCGTCGTAAGCTTGGGAAGCTTCTGCTCTACCATTGAGCTACACCCGCGGAACCCGCATTTTACGCGGGATTGAAGCCGGTATGCAAATGCGCTTTGTCCGGCTGTGGCTCACGAGAACAAACGCATGTCTGTCGGTGGCTCCAATTCCGTCACTTCAACGCGGTTGCGGCCGTTGGCCTTCGCACGGTACAGCGCCTGGTCGGCCTTCGACAGCAAGCTGTCCACATCCGTGCTGCCGGCCGTGACGGCGCCGACACCGACGCTCACGGTGTAGGGCGGCAAGTCGGTCGAGGTGCCCGCCGCAATCCTGCCGCAGATTCGCTCGGCGACGGCTTTGGCCTCTTCCAGCGTGGTCTCGGGCAGCAGGGCAATAAACTCCTCGCCGCCGTAGCGCCCAAGCGAATCCGGGCCGCGCAGCAGTTCGCGGGCGCGATGGGCAAAATCGACGATCACATGATCGCCGACGACGTGGCCGAAGCGATCATTGATCGATTTGAAGTTGTCCAGGTCGAACATCAGCAAGGCCGGCAGGCGTCCGGTGCGGCGCGCGCGGGCCAGCTCCTTCGTCAGTAATTCGAGGAAGGCGCTGCGCGCGAAAGCGCCGGTCAACTGATCGTGGGACGCGATGAATTCGAGCGTGCTGCGCAGTCGTTCGTTGGCCATCATCATGGCACCCAGGGTGATCGCGAGCACGGAAAACGCCATCGCTGCCAGGTACGCTTTCTGCGCAATGGTGGGTTCCAGCAAATCGGCGGCGGAATCGACATGGAACAGCAACATGATGGCGCGAACGGCGGAGATTGTACCAATGGTGGCGAATACGATGCAGGTAAAACGACCGGCGAGTGTCTTGCCGCTCGTCGCGTACACCAGCCGCATGCATTCGAAAAACAAGACCGTGTCGGTGAAGGTCACCAGCAATGCGCGCGCCTGGTATCGATTGTCGACATAGGTGAACCACGCGACATAACTGGTCAGCAGCGCCAGCACCACGAACAGCAAGCGGGTTTGCGGCGGCATGCCGGCGAAATGGCGAAATCCTGCGTAAAACGACATGATGCCCGCAACCAGCATGGCATTGCCGAGAATGACGGAAAAGAAGACGGGAACGAGGCCGGTCAGGCCGAACAGGGTGCTGGCGATCACCATGCCGAACAGGCCGCGGCTCCAGTGTACGAGGCCGCCGATGGTCGGAGGAAAACTGCGGCGCAGCATGAACAGGATCACCGAGCACATGAGGCCCAGCAAGCTTGCCACGAAGACCAGTGAGCGAGGATCGAGTTCCGACAAGGTTCATCCCTCCTTGTCGGAATATAACCATATCCCACAGCCCTTGTCACTTGGAAAGAGTGCCTATGGCGCCATGACAAAACGCCAACAATTCCTCTCGGTATGACGTTCGTTGGCTGACGGTGAGTGCCGTCGGCCAACGATCATGCCCGAGCGATCAGATGCCGCCCATGCACAGATACTTCATTTCCAGGTATTCCTCGATGCCGTACTTGGAACCTTCGCGGCCGAGGCCGGACTGCTTGACGCCGCCGAACGGGCCCACCTCGTTGGAAATGATGCCGGTGTTGATGCCGACCATACCGTATTCCAGCTTTTCCGCCACGCGCCAGACGCGTCCGATGTCGCGCGAATAGAAGTAGCTCGCCAGGCCGAAGTCCGTATTGTTGGCCGCGGCGATCGCTTCTTCCTCGGTCTTGAACTTGGCCACAGCGGCTACCGGGCCGAAGGTTTCTTCGCGCATGATCTTCATGTCGCTGCTGATGTTCGACAGCACTGTCGGCTCATAGAAATGCCCGCCGAGCGCATGCAGCTTGCCGCCGGTGAGCACCTTCGCACCCTTGGCCACCGCGTCGGCGACATGCTCTTCGACCTTGGCAACGGCCTGGTCGTCGATCAGCGGCCCCTGCGCGACGCCCGCATCAAAGCCGCTTCCGACCTTGATCCTGGCCGCGCCGGCAGCGAGTTTCTCGACGAAGGCATCGTAAATCGATTCATGGGCATAAATCCGGTTGGTGCAGACGCAGGTCTGACCCGCATTGCGGTATTTCGATACCAGGGCGCCTTCCACCGCAGCATCCAGATCGGCATCGTCGAACACGATGAACGGCGCATGGCCGCCGAGTTCCAGTGCCAGTTTCTTCACGGTCGGCGCGCATTGCTGCATCAGGATGCGGCCGACAGGCGTCGATCCGGTGAACGAGAGATGCCGCACGATCGGGCTGTCGCACAAGACCTTGCCGACTTCGATCGAACGTTCTGCATCGGCGGTGACGATGTTCATGACGCCGGGCGGCAGACCGGCGCGATGCGCCAGTTCCGCCATCGCCAGGGCGGACAGCGGTGTCTGTTCGGCCGGCTTGATGACGATGGTGCAGCCGGCCGCAATCGCAGGCGCTACCTTGCGGGTAATCATCGCAATCGGGAAGTTCCATGGTGTGATCGCCGCGCACACGCCGACTGCTTGCTTCAACACCACCATGCGCTTGTCGCTCCAGGTGGATGCGAGCACATCGCCGCATACGCGCTTGGCTTCTTCCGCGAACCATTCGACGAAACTGGCGCCGTACATCACTTCGCCTTTCGCCTCCGCCAGTGGCTTGCCTTGCTCGGCAGTCATCAAGGCCGCCAGATCGTTCGCATGCAGGAGCAGCAGCTCGAACCATTTGCGCATGACTGCCGCGCGCTCCTTGGCGGTCCTCGACGACCATGAGGGGAAGGCGGCATTGGCCGCATCGATCGCATCGCGGGCCTGTTGCGCGCCCATGTTGGGAACCGATGCAATGATTTTCCCGTCCGCCGGATTGGTGACCGGGAATGTCGACTCCGCGCCGATCCATATGCCGTTCAGGTACGCTTGATTGCGAAGCAGAGCGGCGTCATTGAGTTGAGGTATTCCTTTGGCCTGTTGTTGCATGACTCGTCTCCGTACGAAGTGGGCAAAAAATCAAGCATAACCCAATCGTTGCCGCCTTGCTTGCGTGCTCAGCGGGAGCGCTTTCGGCTCTGCATGATGCGCACGAAATCCGCCAGGCGTCGTCCTTCCTGGCTGGGATAGTTGTCGCGCATCTCCAGCATGCGCACGCGGTCGAGACGGAATGAACGAAAATCCTGGCGCAGCTCGCACCAGGCGGCGAGCAACCAGGTGCCGCCGAAGAAATACAGCGCAAGCGGCCATGCGATACGCTCCGAAACTCTGGCTTCCACATCGGCATACTCAAGGTGCAATTTGCAGCGCACGCGTATCGCCTGCCGGATCAATTCCAGCCGCTCGCCATGCGCCGGATCGATGTGAAAGCTCGGTGCGAACAGGGCGCTTGCCTCGACGAATTCCCGCTTATCCCTGGGCAATGCCAGCGTGACTTTCGCAAATGCTGCGGCGGCTGATGCGGCCAGTTGCGGGCCGCCCCACGCTTGCACCATGCGCATGCCAATGACCAGTGCATCGATTTCATCGGGAGAAAACATGAGCGGCTGCAAGTCATAGCCGGACTTGATTCGATAGCCGATGCCGGCTTCGCCTTCGACCGGCACGCCGGACAGCGACAAGTCGCGGACGTCGCGATAAATCGTGCGTTCCGACACCGACAGCCAATCGGCCAGCTGCCTGGCGGTCGTCAGGCGACGGCCGCGCAGGTACTGGGCGATCTGGAACAAGCGGTCGGCGCGACGCATCAGGAGGCCACTCCGGACGTGCGTCGATGGAACAGGCGTAGGGCATTCATGATGGCATTCTGTCAAAGGGACGCCGCGGCGTCCAGTTGATCAATGCATCGCATGCAAGGCGAGCCGGTTGCCCTCGGTATCGATGAAGTGTGCAATGTAGCCCAGGTCCTGCGGCAATTCCATCTTCTCCATCACGATACGGCCGCCCGCTGCCTCGATGCGCGACAGCACGGCGTCGAGACCGGAGGAGGCGTCCATGTAGAGCACCGGGCCGTTCGGATTCGGCGCGAAATGCTCGCCGTGGATGACGCAACCGACGCTATCGCCGTCCGGTCCGCCGAAGATGCCCATCGGGAATTCGCCGAATTGTTCGACCTTCAGCTTGCTGTCGAAAATCGTTTCGTAGAATTTGACCGCGCGGGAAAAGTCGGCGGAAGGAATTTCGAACCAGTTGATTTTTGTTTGCATGATGTCGCTCTCCATTGAGTGATATGCCACATGGCATGGACGCATCATGCAGGAGGACTCCTGACAGCATTGTGTCAGGAGAATTTGTCAGGAAATCCGGGCGCTGTTCAGTCTTGCTTCGGCTTCGCTTCTTCCCGCCGGTTGAAACCGGCCACCATGTCGAAGCGGAACAAACGGCATTCCAGCGCGCCGTTGAAGAACGGCGTTTTGCGCGATTCCTTCAGACGCAGCATTTTCGGCAGGCTGAGATCGGCCGTGAACAGGAAAACCTGCCAGCCGGCAAAGCGCTGCTTCAAAGTGCCGCTGAACTCCCGGTAGAAAGCGGCCGCCATTTCATCCGGCTCCTGCGTGCGGTCGCCGCGCACGCCGATCCGCTCGCCATACGGCGGATTGGTCAGGATGATGCCGGGCGTCTCGCTCGGCGGTTTCACTTCCTGCGCTTCGATCTGCTTGAGCGGCACTTCGAACTGGATGCCCGCGTTGCGCAGATTGTTACGCGCCATCACGATCATGTCGCCGGAAATATCGCTGCCGAAAATGGTCAGCGCGGTCGGCAGCGGATTCGGCTTGAAGCTGCCCTTGATGGCCAGCCATTCGGCGCTGTCGAAGCCGAGAAATTTTTCAAACGCAAAGCTGCGGCGCGCACCCGGCGGAATGCCGGCAAGGATTTGAGCGGCTTCAACCACAATGGTGCCGGAGCCGCACATCGGATCGAACAACACGGTACCTGGCTTCCATCCAGCCACGCGCAGCAAGCCGGCCGCGAGGTTTTCACGTAGAGGCGCGTCGCCGGTTTCCTGCCGCCAGCCGCGCTTGAACAAGGCCTCGCCGGAAGTATCGAGATACACCGTGTAGGTGTGCGCGTCGAGAAAACCAACGATGCGCATGTCGGGCGTTTTCGTGTTGACCGACGGACGCTTCGCATACAGATCGCGGAAGCGATCGCACACCGCATCCTTGATCTTCAGCGTCGTGAATTCCAGGCTCTTGAGTGGCGACTTGATCGCAGTGAGGTCGACGCGAATCGTGTGGTCGACATCGAACCATTCTTCCCATGCCTGCCCCAGCGTCAGATCGTAAATGTCGTTCTCGTTGGCATAGCTGCCGTTCGCAATGCGCAGCAGGACGCGCGAAGCGATGCGTGAATGCAGATTGATGCGATAGCTGTCCGTCAGCGAACCGGAACAATGCACGCCGCCCGGCACCTGGTTATGGACTTTCAGTGTCCGGCTTTGCTGTGCGATTTCGCCGATCTCTTCGGCCAGTGCAGCCTCCAGCCCGCGTGGGCAGGGACAGAAAAATGAATATGACATGGGGAACCCTTTATCCGTAGTGAGATGCAAAATCAAAAACGTTGTCCACGGAATACACGGAAGGCACGGAAAACAAACTCATGTCGGCAACCAGCCCGCTGAATCAGATTGAAAATTTCCGTGTTTTCCGTGCTTTCCGTGGACAAATGCTTTTGGTGAAAAATCAATCGACGTTCGTCAAGCCAATCTGGCAAACGCCCGCTCGACAAAATCCAGCCTGTCCTGTCCCCAGAAACCCTCGCCATCAACGACATACCATGGCGAACCAAAGACATTGGCGGCAATCGCTTCATCCGTGAAGCGGTCGTACTCGCTCTGCACGCTGGTGGTCTCGGACGATTTCAGCAAGGACTTGCCGTCATGGCCGCATTCCTGCGCGATCGCGGCCAGCGTATCGGGATCGGCAATGTTTCTTTCTTCCGCCCATACCGCGCGCATCACGGCGCCGGCGACATTGAGCGCGGCGTCGGTCCCATGCGCGAGCCGGGTTGCGATGATCAGTTTGGCCGCCGCGTCAGCCGGAACCGGGAAGAATTTCGGATGCAGATTGAGCGGGATTTGCAGGAACTCGCTCCAGCGCTTCAATTCCACGAGGCGGTAAGCCTGCCTTTGCGCGGGGCGTTTTGCCAGCGGCAGGCCGCCGGACACATTGAAGACCTTGCCCAGGTCGCATGGCTTGATGTCGATCTGCACGCCATATTGTTTTGCCAGCGCGACGAAACGCTCATGGCCGAGATACGCCCACGGCGACTGCGGGGCAAAGAAGTATTCGCACGACTTGGCCATCGCAGCCTCCTGTATCGGGTTTAGAAAGGTTTGACCACGACGAAGATCACGGCAAGCAGCAAGCCGATGGTCGGCAGTTCATTGAACCAGCGAAACCAGACATGGCTGCGCTTGTTTGCGCCGTTTTCAAAGGTTTTCAGCAGCCTGCCGCACCAGTGGTGATAAATCACCAGCAGCACAACGATGGCGAGCTTGGCATGCATCCAGCCGTTGCCCGGCCCCGTCTTGCCGATGCCGTAATAGAGCCAAAGCACCAGACCAAGCGCCAGCGCCGGCACAGCCAACAGGCCCATGAAGCGATACAGCTTGCGCGACATCATCAGCAGGCGCGTCGTGGCGGTTGGATCGGTTTCCATCGCCAGGTTCACGAAAATGCGCGGCAGGTAAAACAGCCCCGCGAACCAGGACGCGACGAAGAAGATGTGCAACGCCTTCACCCAGAGCATCAGCATGCGTTTCCCTTTTTTGTGAATTATTCTCGTGTTTCGCCGTGGCCAAAGACGACATACTTCAGCGAGGTCAGCCCTTCCAGTCCGACCGGCCCGCGCGCATGCAGCTTGTCGTTCGAGATGCCGATCTCCGCGCCCAGGCCGTATTCGAAGCCGTCCGCAAAGCGCGTCGAAGCGTTGACCATCACCGATGCCGAATCGACTTCGCGCAGGAAGCGCATCGCGCGGCTGTAATCCTCGGTCACGATCGCATCGGTATGCTGCGACGAGTAGGTATTGATATGCTCGATCGCCTGCCCGACGTCATCCACGATCTTCACCGCTAGAATCGCTGCCAGGTATTCCGTGCGCCAGTCTTCCTCGGTTGCCGCAGAAAGATGCGGATAGCCGGCGAGAATCTTGCGCGCTTCGTCGTCCGCCCGCAGTTCCACGTCCTTGGTGCCGTACAGTTCCGCCAGCCGGGGCAAGACCTGCGGCGCGATGCCGCGCGCCACCAGCAGCGTCTCCATCGTATTGCAGGTGCCGTAGCGGTGGCATTTGGCATTGAAGGAAATCTTCAGTGCCTTCTCGATATCGGCCTTGTCGTCGATATACACATGGCAGATGCCGTCGAGATGCTTGATCATCGGCACCTTCGATTCCTTCATCAGGCGTTCAATCAAACCCTTGCCGCCGCGCGGCACGATGACGTCGACATACTGCGGCATGGTGATCAGTTCGCCGACGGCGGCACGGTCGGTCGTCTCGACGATCTGTACCGCATCTTCCGGCAATCCTGCGCCCGCCAGGCCTTCCTTCACCAGCTTTGCCAGTGCCTGGTTGCAGTGAATGGCTTCCGAACCGCCGCGCAGGATGGTTGCATTGCCGCTCTTGATGCAGAGACCGGCCGCATCCACCGTCACGTTAGGACGTGCTTCGTAGATGATGCCGATCACGCCCAGCGGCACGCGCATCTGGCCGACCTGGATGCCGGTCGGGCGATACTTCATGTTCGAGATTTCGCCGATCGGATCGGGCAGGGCGACGATCTGTTCCAGCCCTTCCGCCATCGTTGCGATCGCCTTGTCCGACAGTGTCAGGCGGTCAAGCATGGCTTCGGCCAGGCCGTTGGCACGGGCGGCATCCAGATCCTTCTGGTTGGCGGCGCGCAGCGCAGCCGAATCGCGGCGAATCGCGGCGGCGATCAGGGACAGCGCCTGATTCTTGGCGCGGGTATCGGCTTTGGCCATCGCGCGCGACGCCTTGCGCGCACGCTGGCCGACTTCGTTCATGTAATGCTTGATATCCATTTTTGCAAAATCCTGCTTGAAATTTTCTGCATTCTGCACGGGAATCAACCGCGCGCGACCTTCAGTCCGAGTTGCAACAAGGCGTCCCAGGCATCGCCGGCAAACATCCTGGCGCGCAAACCCTTGACCATCTTATCGATTTGCGCCGCCTCCTGCAGCGCGCCTTCCAGCGTCGACAGCTTCATGCGGCGCAGCGCCGGTTCCATCAGTTTTTCACGCGGACCCCAGATGCGGTATTCCTTCATCAGCATGCCGATCGCCTTGCCCTGTGCTGCGCCGGCCTTGATCTTCAGCAGCGTGCGGATTTCCTCGGCCATCGCCCACAATACGAGAGGCAAGGCTTCACCTTCGCCTTTCAGTCCTTCGATCATGCGCACCAACCGTGCGGCATCACCGGCCAGCATCGCTTCGTTCAGCTTGAACACGTCGTAGCGGGCCACGTTCAGCACCGCATCCTGCACTTGCTCGAAACTCAGCTTGCCTTCGGGATGCAGCAGCGCGAGCTTCTGGATTTCCTGATGCGCGGCAAGCAGGTTGCCTTCGACGCGATCGGCGATGAAGTCGATGCTCTGCCGGTCGGCGCTCTGGCGCTGTGCGGCAAGCCGGGTGCCGATCCAGGACGGCAGCGCGGCGCGCTCCACCAGCGGAATGTCGATATACACTGCGGCCTGCTGCAAGGCTGTTACCCATGCGCTTTTTTGCGTCTGCCAGTCGAGTTTGGGAAGGGCAATCAGGGTCACGTTGTCAGGATTGAGTGATCCAACGTATTCCTGCAATGCCTGTCCGCCATCCTTGCCGGGTTTGCCGGTCGGGATGCGCAGTTCGATCAGCTTGCGTTCGCCGAACAGCGACTGCGACTGGTTCGCGGCAAGCAGCGCGCCCCATTTGAAACTGCGCTCGACCACCAGCACTTCGCGTTCGGTGAAGCCTTGTGCGCGCGCCGTCTTGCGTATCCTGTCGGCTGCTTCCAGCGCCAGCAAATGCTCGTCGCTGGTAATCACATAGAGCGGCGCGAGCGATTTCGCCAGATGCGCTTCGAGGGCGTCGAGCCGCAATTGCATGTGTCGTCCTCGTCAAGCAGGCTTGAGGACGGCCAGCCGGCGCATGATCTGCTGCACCAGGTCGGTCTGCATGTCGCGGTACAGCATTTCCTCTTCCTTCTCCTTGGCGATTGCCTGCGCTTCGTTGAAACTGAGGTCACGCTTGAGCGTGATTTCCGTCGGAGCAAGCATTTCCGCGCCCTTGGGATTCGTCACGCGAAAACGCAGCTTGTAGTACAGCGTGTGTTCGCGCGGACGGCCCTGCGCATTCAAGAGGATCGCGATGTCGCGCGTCTCCGACAGCACTTCCACAATGGCTTGCGCCGCTTTCGGATCGCTCACGATGGTCGTTTCGCCGCTGGCACGGATATTCCGGCGCAGCTCCGCGCCGAGCTGCGAAGTTTCCGGAACGCCGATGTAGATCGTCTTGAACGGCAGGTTGGCCTGGCCGTTCGCGCCGCGCAGCTGAAAACCGCATGCGGACAGGGCAAGGGCAGATGTCATGGCAAGGACGGCTCGGCGTTTCATGCAGGCTCCAGTGAAAACTGTTAAGCGACGATATTGACCAGCTTGCCGGGCACCACGATGACCTTCTTCGGCGTGCCTTCGACAAATTTCTTCACGTTCTCGTTGGCCAGCGCTGCCGCTTCGATCGCGGCCTTGTCGGCATCCTTCGGCACTTTCACGCTGCCGCGCAGCTTGCCGTTGACCTGCACCACCAGCTCGATTTCAGCCTGCTCCAGCGCAGCCGGATCGACTTGCGGCCACGGTGCATCGAGGAGATCGCCAAACGCCGTCGCGAAGCCGAGTTCCTGCCACAGCACGTGGGTAATGTGCGGCGCGACCGGGTACAGCACGCGCAGGAAGATCGACAGGCCTTCCGCGATCACGCCATTGGTCTGCGCCGAGTCTTCCAGCTTGGCGCCTTCCAGCGTGTTCAGCATCTTCATGCAGGCGGACACCACGGTGTTGTACTGGAGGCGGTGGAAGTCGTGATCGGCCTGTTGCAGGATCTTGTGGATTTCACGGCGCAGTGTCTTGTGCGTTTCGGGCAGGGCGCTGAAGTCGATTTCCGACGAAGCCTTCACGCGGTCCGACTGTGCATGCGCGTAGGCCCAGACGCGGCGCAGGAAGCGGTTCGCACCTTCGACGCCGGCGTCGTTCCACTCCAGCGTCTGCTCCGGCGGCGAGGCGAACATGACGAACAGGCGTGCGGTGTCGGCGCCGAACTGATTGATCAGCTCCTGCGGATCGACGCCGTTGTTCTTCGACTTCGACATCGTGCCCACACCTTCGTAGTTCACGGCCGAACCGTCGCTCTTGAGTTTTGCCCCGATGATGCGACCGCCATCGTCGTACACGTTCTCGACATCCTGCGGCCAGAAGTATTCGATGCCGCCCTGCGGCGTGCGGCGCGAATAAATGTGGTTGAGCACCATGCCTTGCGTCAGCAGGTTGACGAAGGGCTCGTCGACCTTCACCAGGCCGAGATCGCGCATGACCTTGGTCCAGAAGCGCGCATACAGCAGGTGCAGGATGGCATGCTCGATGCCGCCGATGTACTGGTCCATCGGCATCCAGTAATCCGCGCCTTCGGCCACCATCTTGTCGTCGTTCTTCGGGTCGCAGTAGCGCATGAAGTACCAGGACGAATCGACGAAGGTATCCATGGTGTCGGTCTCGCGACGCGCCGGCTTGCCGCACTGCGGGCAGTCGACATGCAGGAAGTCCTCGCGCTTGTTGAGCGGATTGCCGGTGCCGTCGGGCACGCAATCCTGCGGCAGCACGACGGGCAAATCCTTCTCCGGGACGGGCACCGACCCGCAGCTTTCGCAGTGGATGATCGGAATCGGCGTGCCCCAGTAGCGCTGGCGGCTGATGCCCCAGTCGCGCAGGCGCCAGGTTGTCTTCTTCTCGCCGATGCCCTTGGCGATCAGGTCGGCTGCTACCTTGTCGACAGCGGCCTTGTAGTTCAGGCCGTCATAGGCGCCGGAATGCACGGTCACGCCGCGCTGCTTGTCGGCGTACCATTCCTGCCACGCGTCGGTGGAGTAGGTCTCGCCTTCGACGGCGATGACCTGCTGGATCGGCAGCGAATATTTCTTCGCGAACGCAAAGTCGCGCTCGTCGTGTGCAGGCACGCCCATCACGGCGCCGTCGCCATAGCTCATCAGCACGTAGTTGCCGACCCACACCTCGACTTGCTTGCCAGTCAGCGGATGGGTGACGAACAAGCCGGTGGGCAGGCCTTCCTTTTCCTTCAGCGCCATCTCGGCTTCGGTGGTGCCGCCGCGCTTGCACTCCTCGATGAACGCAGCCAGTTTGGTATTGGATGCCGCCGCATGCGTTGCCAGCGGATGTTCCGGAGCCACCGCGCAGAAGGTCACACCCATGATGGTGTCGGCACGGGTGGTGAACACGTACAGCTTGCCGTCCTGGATCAGGTTGCCCTGTGCATCGCGGATCTCATGCGGGAAGGCGAAGCGTACGCCTTCGCTCTTGCCGATCCAGTTTTCCTGCATGATGCGCACACGCTCCGGCCAGCCGGGCAGCTTGTGCAGTACATGGTCCAGCAATTCCTCGGCGTAATCGGTGATCTTCAGGTAGTAACCGGGGATTTCGCGCTTCTCGACCAGCGCGCCGGTGCGCCAGCCGCGGCCGTCGATCACCTGCTCGTTGGCCAGTACCGTCTGGTCGACCGGGTCCCAGTTCACGACCTGGGTCTTGCGGTAGGCGATGCCCTTTTCCAGCATCTTGAGGAACAGCCACTGGTTCCACTTGTAATAGCTCGGATCGCAGGTCGCCACTTCGCGCGACCAGTCGATCGCCAGACCCATCGCCTGCATCTGCTTCTTCATGTAGGCGATGTTCTCGTAGGTCCATTTGGCCGGCGGCACGCCGTTCTTGAGCGCCGCATTTTCCGCCGGCAGGCCGAATGCATCCCAGCCCATCGGCATCAGCACGTTGTGGCCGTTCATGCGCAGATGGCGCGCCAGCATGTCGTTGATGGTGTAGTTGCGCACATGACCCATGTGCAGCTTGCCCGAGGGGTAGGGCAGCATCGAGCAGGCGTAGAACTTCTTCTTGTCCTTGCCGTTCTTGTCTTTCGCATGTTCGACGGTCTTGTACGCGTCGATCGCGTGCCAATGGTCTTGCGCCGCCTTTTCGACATCGGCGGGGAGATATTTTTCTTGCATGACGAATGGAGCTGGAAGTGGATGTAAACCAGCCATTATACTGGTTCAGCACCGTCCATAGCGCCGCCCGAGGGCGCTAATTTGGCCGAAAAATCAGCGCAGTAGCAGAGCCAGGGCCGGCTTTTCGCCCTGTTCGACGTAACGCTGGTTGACCTCGGCGGCGCAATCTTCCAGCGCGGCGAGAATGCCGGGAGCCGACTGCCGGAGGCTGTTTGAATGCAGGACGGAGATTTCAAGGACCTCGTCCGGTCCAAGCCGGATACTTGACATGCCGTCATCATCGCGAAGGCCGCTCAGACAATCGATCCACGCATCCATGTTTTGCCCGTAGAAATCCGGAAAGCCGAACGCGGTCTTGCATTGCGCGTGAAAGGCGCGCCAGTCCTTGATTTCCCGGCCATCCAGGTGAACGGAGGGCATTACTGGGCCGTTTCCTTTGCCTCGGTGACAAACCCCATCTTGGTCATTCCGCTGGTTTGGGCGGCCGACATCACCTGCGCGATGGTTTCATAACGCGTTGACTTGTCGGCGCGCAGCTGCAGCTCGGGCTGCGGATTCTTCTGCGCTGCTTCGGCGAACTTCGAACCGAGATCCTTTTGTTCGATCGCCTCGTTGTTCCAGAAGATTTTTCCTTCGGCATTGATCGACAGCGAGATCGTCTCGGGTTTTTCCGGCGCTGCGGCCGATTGCGCGCTCGGCAAATCGAGCTTGATCGCGTGCGTGAACAGTGGCGCGGTGATGATGAAAATCACGAGCAGCACCAGCATCACATCCACCATTGGAGTGACGTTGATGTCCGCGATCGGGGCCTGATGCTTGTCGTCGTTGAATCCGCCAAATGCCATGATTGCCTCTGCTATTGCTTGCCGACGCGGGCGCCGGTGGTCAGATAGGCATGCAGGTCATGCGCAAAGCCATCCAGTTCGGCCAGCGTCACGCGGTTGACCCGGGTGAACGCGTTATAGGCCAGCACGGCCGGAATCGCCACCACCAGTCCGAGCGCAGTCATGATCAAGGCTTCCCCGACGGGGCCGGCCACTTTGTCGATTTGCACTGTGCCCGCGGTCGACACCGCCACCAGTGCATGGTAAATGCCCCAGACGGTGCCAAAGAGGCCCACGAATGGCGCGGTCGAGCCGACCGAGGCCAGCAGTGTCAGGCCGCTTTCCAGGCGCGAGGAGACGCGGTTGATTTCCTGGCGCAAGGTGCGCGTGATCAGTTCGCTGGGATCGACATTGGCATTCAGGGAGCCGGTTTGCGAGCTGACATTGGCGGCCTGCGCGCTTTGCGCCGCGAGTGGTGCATAAACATTTTCGCTGTCGGCATTTTTCACGATGGAAATAGCGTCATTGAGGGTCGGTGCTTTCCAGAACCCGTCCAGCGCACCGGCGCTTCTGCGAATGCGCCATGAACTCCACGCCTTGGAAAAAATGTAGTACCAGCTGACCACGGACATCAAGAGCAGCAGATAGGCGACCGAATGGGTGATGACGTCGCCTTGTGCCCAGTAATGAGCAAATCCCAGTGTTTGATTCATGGTGTACGAAGAAGAATTAATTGTTCTGAAGTGTAAACGGAATGGCAACTTGATACCACTCGGAGACTGGTTTGCCGTCAATCGTCGCCGGCTTGAAGCGCCACGTCTGCACGGTGCTTCGCGCTGATTCATCGAGCAGCGGATATCCGCTGGATCTCTTGATTTCAACCGCGCCGGCCGTACCGTCGCCCTTGACAAGGACACGCAGCACGACGGTCCCTTGCTCTTCATTCATGCGCGACAGCCGCGGATACGGCGGCACACGGTTGCTCGAGGCATAAGCTGCATCGGATGCGGATGTCTTCACGGGTGGGCCGGGGACCGCAGCCGGAGCGGCGGCCGGCGCAGCAATGGTGGCAGATGGGCTGGCGGAAGCTGCCTTTGATTCCGTGCTGGCCTCGGGCGGCGCCATATGCGGAGCTTCGTGCGGTTCGACGACGGCAGACTTCGGCTGTGGGCGGTGTTTCGAACTTGCTTGATGCCTGGCCTTGGGTTGTGCAGGTGCAGGTGTGGGTGCAGACGCGGGCGGCGCTGCCTGTACCATCGGTGCGGCCTGCGGTTGCGACGGCATCAGGCGGATTTCGACCGACTTGGAGGGTGTTGCTTGTTTCTGATCAAGAAACAGGCCGACTGCCACTATCGCGGCCACTGCAGCATGCAACAACAGGGTGGCCGCGATGGCAAGGGCTTGCGGCGCGAATTTCACGGCCGGGACATCTCGGGCATCAGTGCAGTCCTAGCACATCCCGCATGTCGTACAGGCCAGCTGTCTTGTCGGCCAGGAAGCGGGCTGCACGCAGGCTGCCGTGCGCGTAGCTGACACGGCTGGACGATTTGTGCGAAATCTCGATGCGTTCGCCGATGCCGGCGAACAAGACCGTGTGATCGCCCACGATGTCGCCACCGCGGATCGTCGCAAATCCGATGGAGGACGGATCGCGCTCGCCAGTGACGCCTTCACGCGCGTAGACCGCGACATCCTTCAGCTTGCGCCCGAGCGCATCGGCGATGACCTCGCCCATCTTGATTGCGGTGCCCGATGGTGCATCGACCTTGTGGCGATGGTGCGCTTCAATGATTTCAATGTCGTAGCCGTGCGAGAAACTCTTGGCCGCCATTTCCAGCAATTTCATGGTCACATTGACGCCGACACTCATGTTGGGCGCGAACACGATGGCGGTTTTCTCGGCCGCCGCGGCGATTGCAGCCTTGCCGGCCTCGTCGAAACCGGTCGTGCCGATGATCATCTTGATGCCGTGCGCAGCGCAGTATTCAAGATGCTTCAGCGTACCTTCCGGGCGGGTGAAATCGATCAGGAACTGGGCATTGGCCAGGCCTTTCGCGAGGTCGGATTCGATCAGCACCCCGGCCGGCTTGCCAAGGAAGGCAGCGGCGTCGTTGCCGATCGCCGGCGAGCCGGCGACATCGAGCGCGCCGGTCAGCACGGCGTCGTCCGCATTCTGGATGGTTTCAATCAACATATGGCCCATGCGGCCGGATGCGCCTGCAACGGCGATTTTCATTTGATTCATGATGATGCTCGATATTGTTATTTGTTCGGCGCCGACCCCGGTGCGGCGCCGGCGATGAAGGCAAGGTATTCCTGCTCGGTCGGCAGCACGCCGCTGTCAATACCAACCAGGCGGTTATCCTTGAAGTAGGCGGTGACGCGGCTGGAAATGACCTCGCCGCTGCCTTTCTTGAGACGGAATACATAATCCCAGCGATTCGCGTGGAAAATATCGGTCAGCAGCGGCGTACCAAGGACGAAGCGCACTTGCTCCGGCGTGATCGCTTCCTTGCGCTGCATGCCTTCCTTGAGCTGGTTGACCATTTCGCGCGAAACGAAATTCCCCTGCTGCACGTCGATCCGGTACGGAGTAAAGATGCCGAGGAAGCGCTGCACGCCGGTGGGTTTGGTGGTCGTGACGCCGCTTGCACCCGGGGCCGGGGTCGCTGCAGGCGCAGACGCTGCGTTTTGTGCGACCGCTTCGGCCGGCTTGGCTGCGCTCGCGGCCGCTGATGGCGCAGGCTCTTCCATCAATGGGTTCCTGGATGCGCACCCTGTCAGGCAGGCTGCAAGGGCCAGAATCAGCGTACCGGCCAAGGCGGGTGTACGATTGGTGCGGCAGGATGACATTCGCATAAAGGGATTCAATTCATTGAGCAATTGGGCCAAAACGCTATATGATAAAGCAGATAACCGTAATCCGACCAATAACATGCCTAGCAATCCTTCCGAGTTGAAAGCCAGCGGCCTGAAAGCAACCTTGCCGCGCTTGAAGATCCTCGATATTTTCCAGAACAGCCAGGTGCGCCATCTCAGCGCCGAGGATGTCTACAAGATCCTTCTGACCGAAAACATGGATGTCGGTCTGGCAACGGTCTACCGTGTGCTCACCCAGTTCGAGCAGGCCGGTTTGTTGCATCGCAATCATTTCGAAACCGGAAAGGCCGTTTTTGAGCTGAATGAGGGATCGCATCACGACCACCTGGTCTGCCTCGATTGCGGACGGGTGGAAGAGTTCTATGATGAAGAAATCGAAAAACGTCAGCAAGGCGTGGCCAGGGAGCATGGATTCGATATCGCCGAGCACGCGTTGGCGCTGTACGGTCATTGCACCAAGAAGGATTGCCCGCACCGGCCGCGATGAAACCTCGCGCCGTGCAAGCCTTGCGTAAGGCGCGCATTCAACCATACTAATCCCATCTCTGCAATTTCAATTCCGTGCCGGGCATCCGCATGCAATCATCGCGGAGCCGGCGCGCAAAGATGTCATTCAATAAAGCAATGAAGACGGAAACAAGAAACTTCACGCGCAAGGTGGTTCACGGCCATGCCGCGGTCATCTTGCAGGGCGGTGCAGTGTTGCGCGGGCGTGCGAAGGATTTGTCGCTGGGCGGCGTATGCTTGCAGCTGACCGAACAAGTTGCGCTTGGCCTTAGCTGCAATGTGATCTTCGAAGCACCGCTGAACGGCAATATGGTTAAGGTGAGCGCAACCGCGAAGGTGATTTACTGCATTCTCGGCGGCACCGACGGCTTTCGGGTCGGCTTGCAGTTCGTCCATCTGGATGCTGCGAACAACAAGACGCTGGCCGAACTCATGCTCTGATCTGGCGCGCCATTGTCTTGCCGCGTTCGCATGCGAGCCCGGTCTCAGGAATGACTGAGGGCGTTCGACAAAAGTTTCGCAGTGATGTCCACGATCGGTATCACCCGTTCATAAGCCATGCGCGTCGGGCCGATCACCCCGAGCGTGCCGACGATCTTGCCGTTGACTTCATAGGGCGCGGTCACCACGCTCATTTCATCCACCGGCACCAGTTGCGACTCGCCGCCGATGAAAATCTGCACACCGGTTGCCTTGCTGGAGACATCGAGCAGTTGCATCAGGCTCGTCTTTTGCTCGAACAGGTCGAACAGTTTGCGCAGCGAACTCATATTGGAGGCCAAGTCGCTTACGCTGAGCAGGTTGCGTTCGCCGGAAATCACGACCTCGTCTTCATTTTCAGCCATCGCATCGCTGCCTGCTTCCACTGCCGCCTGCATCAGGCGCGTCATATCGTCGCGCAATTGGCGTAATTCGCTCTGCAGACGCACGCGCACATCATCGAAGCTCAGGCCTGCGTAATGCTGGTTGATATAGTTCGCGGCCTGTACCAGTTGCGATGGCGTGTAGTCGACATCAGTCAGCAGCAGGCGATTCTGCACATCGCCGTTCGGTGCGACGATCACCAACAGGATGCGTTTTTCGGAAAGCCGCAGAAACTCGATTTGCTGGAAGACGGATTCGTGTCGCGGCGTCAGCACCACGCCGGCAAATTGCGACAGCGACGACAACACTTGTGCCGCATTGGAAATGATTTTTTGCGGTGAATTGCTCTGCAGGCGCGACTGCAGCTTCGACTCCACCGTGGTTTCATCGATCTGTTGCACAGTGAGCAAGGTATCGACGAACACCCGATAGCCGCGCGGCGTTGGAATTCGGCCAGCCGAGGTATGCGGGCTGGCAACGAAACCCATGTCCTCCAGATCCGCCATGATGTTGCGAATGGTCGCCGGGGATAATTCCAGTCCGGAGATCTTGGACAGGGCGCGCGAACCGACCGGCTGACCGTCGGCGATGTATCGTTCGACCAATGCCTTGAGCAAGGTCTGTGCGCGAGTATCGAGTTGCATATTGGTATTGTAACGAGCCGCTGTAGCAGCCGCCATAGTGTGTTGCAGGACTGGGTCGTCTTAACGGTTGATTGTTATCAGATTTTTACCATCCGCTCGTTCAGCCATTGATCCAGCTCATACAGACTTGTGCAGGTAGCATCCGGTCGCACATGGTCCGGCAGGACACGTACCGGCTTCAATTCCAGGCGGTTCATCCACACGCCCTGCAAGCCTGCTCTTTGCGCTCCCTCCACGTCCAGCAAAGGGTCGTCGCCGATATAGACGGCTTCTTCCGGCAACACGCCAAGCGCGTCGCACGCGGCATGGAAAATGGCCGCGTCGGGTTTCGCGCAGCCAAAGTGATGGGCCGCTACGGAAACCTGGAAGAAATGCGCAATGCCAATCGCCCGCAAATCCGCGACTCCGTTTGACACCGAGCCAAGGGCCACACGGTTTCGCAGACTGCCCAGTGTCGGCAAGACATCTTCAAACGGTGTCACCTCGTTGCGCGCTCGCGAAAACACATCCATTGCCTGATCCGCCATCGCGGGATCCAGTCCCGCGCCGATAAAGGCTTCCAGCAACACGGCACGTCGCAGGCGGCGCAGATCCAGCTGGTACACCGGATCGCTTGCCATCAAGGCTTGCCGACGTTCGCGCATGCTTTCGATGGTGACGCTTTGCGCAACCGCCGGCGCATGCACCGTCAGCCAATCATACAGCACGTTCTCGGCGCGCTTGATCACCGGCACGATCGGCCACAGGGTGTCGTCGAGATCGAACAAGACGGCTTTAATAATTGACATATGGGCTCTAAACGGTTTCTTTCAACGATGCGATCCTGTAAAGGACGACTAAATTATGGTCTAATCTGCTGCATGTTGCCTTCCAAGCCAGATTCCAATCCAATTTCCTTCAAAACGATTGCCATCATCGGCAAGTACATGGCCGCCGGTATCGAACACTCCTTGTCGGAGATCGCCGATTTCCTGACGAAGGCCGGGCATACGGTCGTGTTCGAGACCGAGACCGCGCAGAACGTTGCGCTGGATGGGGTCGCCAAAATGACGCCGACGGAAATCGGTGAGCACGCCGACGTGGCCATCGTGGTCGGCGGCGATGGCACCATGCTCGGCATCGCGCGTCAACTCGCGCCCTACAAGGTTCCACTGATCGGCATCAACCAGGGACGCCTGGGATTCATGACCGACATTTCGCAGGAAGGCATGATGCCGGTCCTTGCCGACATGCTGTGCGGGAAACTCGACTCGGAGCAGCGCAGCCTGCTCGAAGGTTCGGTCATCCGCGGCGGCGAAACGATTTTTCATGCACTTGCCTTCAATGATGTTGTCGTGGCGCGCGGCGCGACGACAGGCATGGCGGAACTGAAAGTCGAGGTTGACGGACATTTCATGTACAACCAGCGCTCGGATGGTCTGATTGTTTCCACGCCGACAGGTTCCACTGCCTACGCCTTGTCGGCCGGCGGTCCCTTGCTGCACCCGAACTTGTCCGGCATCGTCCTGGTGCCGATCGCGCCGCATGCCTTGTCCAATCGCCCGATCGTTGTGTCCGACTCCTGTACGATCGACATCGAAATCATGGGCGGACGCGACATCAGCGTCAATTTCGACATGCAATCGCTTGCCAGCCTGCAGCACCATGATCGCATTATCATCAGGCGCTCGGCACACACCATTACCTTCCTGCATCCGAAAGGGTGGAGCTATTACGATACGCTGCGCGAAAAGCTGCACTGGCACGAATATCCATCCGTGGCAGGGCAGTTAAAATAGCGAACCCGCCACAAGAATTACATTTCCAACATGCTTCGCACACTCTCCATTCGCGATTTCGTGATCGTCGATTCGATCGAGCTTGAATTTGCGCCTGGCTTTACCGTGTTTACCGGCGAGACCGGCGCGGGAAAATCGATCCTGATCGACGCGCTTGCGCTTGCCCTGGGCGGGCGTGGCGACGCCAGCGTCGTGCGCGAGGGCTCCGCAAAAACGGACATCACCGCGGAATTCAGCACGAACGACGAGGTCGACGCCTGGCTGGCCGAACATGAGTTCAGCAATGACGACGGCGGCGCTCTGCTGCGCCGGGTGATCGACAACGCGGGACGCTCCAAGGCCTTCATCAACGGCATTGCCGCCACTGCCGCGCAATTGCGCGAACTCGGCGAAATGCTGGTCGATATCCATGGACAGCATGCCCACCAGTCACTGCTGAAAGCCGACGCGCAGCGCGTGCTGCTCGACAGCCAGGCCGGCTTGCTCGACGATAGCAGGGCGGTTGCCGTCGCGTACAAGGCGTGGCGCGCCCTCGCCAAACAACGCGAGGAATTCGAGGCCAACGCCAAGAGCGTGCTGCTGGAGCGCGAACGCCTCGAGTGGCAGGTCGGGGAACTGGAAAAACTGGCGGTGAAACCCGGCGAATGGACCGAAGTCAGCAATGAGCACAGTCGACTGTCGCATGCTGCCAGTCTGATCGAAGGCGCGCAGGAAGCATTGAACGCGATCTCGGAGTCGGACAGCAATCCGATCCTGTCGCATCTTTCCGCACTTACTTTGAAACTCGGCAAGCTGGCTGACATCGACGCCGCGTTGAAGCCGGTCGTCGAAGCCTTGGAGCCGGCGCGCATCCAGTTGCAGGAAGCGGTCTACGCGCTCAATGATTACCTGGGCCGCGTCGAACTTGATCCGGATCGACTGCACGAGGTCGAGGCACGGCTGGATGCCATCCATTCCACGGCACGCAAATTCCGCGTTGCGCCGGAAGACCTTCCGCAAGAGTATGAAACGCTTTCGACGCAATTGCGGCAACTGGCGGATGCCACCGACATCGACGCCTTGCGCGCTCAGGAAGAGAAATTGAAAGCGGCCTACATGGGTGTAGCACAGGCTCTGTCCAAGTCCCGCGCCAGGGCCGCAAAGGCATTAAGTGAATCGGTCACGGCCGCCATGCAGGATCTGAGCATGGCCGGCGGACGTTTCGAAGTGGCACTGAATCCGATCGAGCCCGCGGGTTATGGTCTGGAACAGGTTGAGTTCATGGTTGCCGCGCACGCCGGTACCTCGCCGAGACCGCTGGCCAAGGTGGCTTCCGGTGGCGAACTGGCGCGCATTTCGCTCGCCATTTCGGTGATTACATCGAGCGCGACGGCAACGCCGACCTTGATTTTCGACGAGGTCGACAGCGGTATCGGCGGTGCGGTCGCGGAAGTGGTCGGTCGCTTGCTCAAGCGTTTGGGCCAGGACCGCCAGGTGCTGTGCGTGACCCATTTGCCGCAGGTGGCCAGCCAGGCCAATCAGCATTTCCAGGTCAGCAAGCGCAGTACTGACGGCAAGACCATGTCGCGCATCGACGCGCTCGATTCCAAGGCGCGTATCGAGGAGATTGCGCGCATGCTGGGCGGTCTGGAAATCACTGCGACCACACGCAAACATGCGCGCGAGCTGCTTGCTTCCTAGAAGCGGGCGGCGTCGCGCAAGAACAGGATAGCCGAACACAATGTCTCAGAATCAGGAACCTCCTTACACGCACGGCGCGGTAGCTAAGACCGCCGTGGTGCTGGTCAATCTCGGCACGCCGGATGCGCCGACCGCCTCGGCGCTGCGTCGCTATCTCAAGGAATTCCTCTCCGATCCGCGCGTGGTCGAAATTCCGAAGCTGGCATGGTGGCCGATCCTGAATGGCATCATCCTGCCGCTGCGCTCCGGCAAGTCAGCCGCCAAATACGCATCGATCTGGACCAAGGAAGGTTCGCCGCTCAAGGTGTATACCGAAAGGCAGGCAAGCCTGTTGCGCGGTTTTCTTGGCGAGCGCGGACACGAGGTGCAAGTTGCCTACGCCATGCGCTACGGTAATCCGTCCATGCGGGAAGTTCTCGACAAGCTCAAGGCCGACGGGTGCGACCGCATTCTCGTTCTTCCCGCCTACCCGCAATACTCCGGCACGACGACCGCATCGATTTTCGACGCGGTGTTCAGCCATTATTCCCGCGTGCGCAACGTGCCGGAATTGCGTCTGATTAAGCATTATCACGACCACGAGGCTTACATTCACGCATTGAGCAAGTCGGTACTTGCCCACTGGGACCTGAACGGCCGGCCTGACAAACTCGTGATGAGCTTTCACGGCGTCCCGAAAAGGACGCTGCTGCTGGGCGATCCTTACCATTGCGAGTGTTACAAGACGGCACGTTTGTTGGCAGCGCAGTTGCAGCTTTCCGCGAACGAGTATCTGGTCACGTTCCAGTCGCGCTTCGGCAAGGCCGAATGGCTGCAGCCTTACACGGCGCCGACGCTGGTCAAACTGGCGAAGGAGGGTGTACGGCGCGTGGATGTCATTTGCCCTGGCTTTACGAGCGATTGTCTGGAAACGCTGGAAGAAATCGCGATGGAAGTCCGGCGCGATTTTCTGACCGCTGGCGGCAAGGAGTTTCATTACATTCCCTGCCTGAACGATTCTCCGGCGTGGATTGCCGGGCTGGCCGAGATCGTCGAGCAGCACATGATCGGCTGGCCCACCATGCTCACGCCGCAGGCGCGCGAAGAACGCAACCGCGATGCGCAAGTTTCCCGCGAGCAAGCCATGCTCCTGGGCGCGGACAAATAGAAAGTTGCCGTCAGGGCGCAGTCCTTGATGCCGATAGCGGGCTGGCAGAGATTGCCGCCTGCTTTAGTGGAAGTAGGGCGGAATCAGGTTTGTCTGGCAGATCCATGCGGTCGCGAGCAGGGTATAAGCCACGACGGACGCCGAAATGAGAGGTAGTTTCATGGTGTTTCTCCTTGCAACCAGGGAGGCAGACGGTTGCAACGCCGATAACATCATCCTAGTACGTAGCCCGGCAATTTGAAGCCTGTGAACCGGTAAAGTGTGTAACAAGGCTTTACGCTTTCAGCCGAGTCGAACGAGCGGGTAGAGCGGGTGCAATAAAATCAAGAATTCCCCTTGAAAACCCGCGGAATACCCCTATTTACTATCGCAATTGAGACTAAGCCATTGATTGTTGGAGATTTTTTGTGATGGAAAACCAGGAAAAGATGCAGGATCAGGCGGAACAGGCCACCCAGTCCCAAGACAATGTGGTGATGGACAAAGCGCCGGACGGTCTGGAAGAAAAGCTGGCGGCTGCCGAGGCAAAGATCAGTGAGATGCAGGATGCCTTCCTGCGCGCCAAGGCCGACTCGGAGAACATCCGCCGTCGCGCCCAGGAGGATATCGCCAAGGCGCACAAATTCGCCATCGAAAACTTTGCCGAAGCCTTGGTGCCGGTCAAGGACAGCCTCGAGATGGCGCTGAAGCTGGACTCGCCCTCGGTGGAATCCCTGAAGGAAGGGGTGGAAATGACCCTCAAGCAACTGTCTGCAGCCTTTGAGCGCAACCGTCTGCAGGAAATCAATCCTGTACCGGGCGAAAAGCTCGATCCGATGAAGCACCAGGCGATTTCCATGGTTCCCGCCGAGCAGGATGCCAACACGATTGTGAGCGTCCTGCAGAAGGGTTACATGATTGCCGATCGTCTGTTGCGGCCGGCCTTGGTCACGGTAGCACAATAAAAAGATCACAAAACGTGTTTAAAGTGCTTGAAACCGGCACTTTGTTCCACATATTCAACACATCAGAAAACAAACCATCGTTTTAAAGGAACATCATCATGGGCAAGATTATTGGCATTGACTTGGGTACGACCAACTCCTGCGTCGCTATCATGGAAGGCGGTCAGCCGAAGGTTATCGAGAATTCCGAAGGCTCCCGCACGACGCCTTCCGTGATCGCCTATCAGGAAGACGGCGAGATCCTGGTCGGTGCGCCAGCCAAACGCCAAGCCGTGACCAATCCGAAGAACACTTTGTACGCCGTCAAGCGCCTGATCGGCCGCAAGTTCGATGAGAAGGAAGTGCAAAAGGACATCAACTTGATGCCCTACCAGATCGTCAAGGCCGACAACGGCGACGCCTGGGTGCAAGTGCGCGACAAGAAGCTGGCGCCGCCTCAGGTTTCCGCAGAAGTCCTGCGCAAGATGAAGAAGACCGCGGAAGACTATCTCGGCGAAGAAGTGACCGAAGCCGTGATCACCGTGCCTGCCTACTTCAACGACGCGCAGCGTCAGGCAACCAAGGACGCCGGCCGCATCGCCGGCCTGGATGTCAAGCGCATCATCAACGAGCCGACCGCGGCTGCACTGGCTTTCGGCCTGGACAAGAGCGGCAAGGGCGACCGCAAGATCGCGGTGTATGACCTGGGTGGCGGCACCTTCGATATCTCGATCATCGAAATCGCCGACGTGGAAGGCGAAATGCAGTTCGAAGTGCTGTCGACCAATGGCGACACCTTCCTCGGTGGCGAAGACTTCGACCAGCGCATCATCGACTACATCATCGACGAG
This sequence comes from Herbaspirillum sp. ST 5-3, assembly GCF_004804275.1. Lineage (GTDB taxonomy): Bacteria > Pseudomonadota > Gammaproteobacteria > Burkholderiales > Burkholderiaceae_D > Noviherbaspirillum. The sequence continues at coordinate 52,224 of NZ_STGI01000016.1, read as the reverse complement.
TTCAAGAAGATCAACGGCCTTGATCTGTCGAAGGACGCGATTGCGCTGCAGCGCATCAAGGCATCCGCCGAGCGTGCCAAGATCGAACTGTCGTCCTCGCAGCAGACTGAAATCAATGAGCCGTACATCGCCATGGTCAACGGCGCGCCGGTGCACTTGAACATGAAGATCACCCGCGCCAAGCTGGAATCGCTGGTCGAGGAACTGATTTCCCGTACCATCGATCCGTGCCGCATCGCGATCAAGGATGCAGGCGTCAAGGTTTCCGATATTCAGGACGTGATCCTGGTCGGCGGCATGACCCGCATGCCGAAGGTGCAGGAAAAGGTGAAGGAATTCTTCGGCAAGGAGCCGCGCAAGGACGTCAACCCGGATGAAGCCGTGGCCGTCGGTGCCGCGATCCAGGGTTCGGTGCTGTCCGGCGATCGCAAGGACCTGCTGCTCCTGGACGTGACCCCGCTGTCGCTCGGTATCGAGACCCTGGGCGGCGTGATGACCAAGATGATCCAGAAGAACACCACGATCCCGACCAAGTTCAGCCAGGTGTTCTCGACGGCGGACGACAATCAGCCGGCGGTAACCATCAAGGTGTACCAGGGCGAGCGCGAAATGGCGAGCGGCAACAAGCTGCTGGGTGAATTCAACCTGGAAGGCATTCCGCCGTCGCCGCGCGGCATTCCGCAGATCGAGGTGACCTTCGACATCGACGCCAACGGTATCCTGCATGTCGGCGCGAAGGACAAGGCTTCCGGCAAGGAAAACAAGATCACCATCAAGGCCAACTCCGGTCTGACCGAGGATGAAATCCAGAAGATGGTGAAGGACGCCGAGCTGTATGCCGACGAGGACAAGAAGCTGAAGGAGCTGGCCGATGCCCGCAATCAGGGCGATGCGCTGGTGCACTCGACGCGCAAGGCTCTGACCGAGTACGGCGAAAAGCTCGACGGCGGCGAGAAAGAGAAGATCGAAGCAGCGATCAAGGATCTGGAAGAAGTCCTCAAAGGCAACGACAAGTCCGAGATCGATGCCAAGGTGGCTGCCTTGTCGACCGCTGCACAGAAACTGGGCGAGAAGATGTATGCTGACGCTCAGGCGCAACAGGCCGGTGCTGCGGGTGCAGCAGGCGCTGCGGGCGCAGGTGCCTCCGAAGCCAAGGCGGCGGAAGAAGATGTCGTCGACGCGGACTTCAAGGAAGTCAAAGACAAATAAGGTTGTAGTCACGCGGCAGAGGGCTTAACCCCACACCGCGCTGACCCGCCGAGCCGTAGTGATCGTCATGCGATCCTCGGCTCGGCGTTTTCGCTTAGATAACAGGACGCCGACAAGATGGCAAAGCGTGATTTTTACGAAATACTGGGCGTAGCGAAAGATGCCTCGGATGAAGATATCAAGAAGGCATATCGCAAGCTCGCCATGAAATACCATCCGGACCGCAATCCGGATAGCAAAGGCGCGGAAGAGAAATTCAAGGAGGCCAAGGAAGCTTACGAGATGCTGTCCGACCCCGGCAAGCGCGAGGCCTATGACAGGTATGGCCATGCCGGTGTGGATCCGAACATGGGCGGCGGCGGTTTCGGCGGTGCCGGTGCCGGTTTCGGCGGCTTTTCGGACGCCTTCGGCGATATCTTCGGCGATATCTTCGGCCAGGGTGCGCGCGGACGCAGCTCCGGACCCCAGGTCTATCGCGGCGCGGATCTGCGCTACAACCTCGAAATCAGCTTGGAGCAGGCGGCACATGGCTTCGACACGACCATTCGCGTACCTTCCTGGAGCGAATGCGACACCTGCCACGGTTCGGGCGCCAAGCCCGGCACTTCGCCGACTACCTGCTCGACCTGCGGCGGGCAGGGCCAGGTCCGCATGCAGCAAGGCTTCTTCAGCATCCAGCAAACCTGCCCGAAATGCCACGGGACCGGCAAGATCATTCCGAATCCCTGCCCGAGCTGCAGCGGCGCAGGACGCATCAAGCGCAACAAGACGCTGGAAGTGAAGATTCCGGCCGGCATCGACGACGGCATGCGCATTCGTTCGTCCGGCAACGGTGAGCCCGGCATGAACGGCGGCCCCCCGGGCGATCTGTATGTCGAAATTCGCATCAAGCAGCATCAGGTATTCCAGCGCGATGGCGACGATCTGCACTGTGAAATTCCGGTGTCGTTCGCCAAGGCCGCGCTGGGCGGAGAGGTGGAGGTGCCGACCCTGAACGGCAAGGCTTCATTCACCTTGCCGGAAGGCACACAGTCAGGCAAGACCTTCCGCCTGCGCGGCAAGGGCATCAAGGGCGTGCGTTCCGGCTATGCAGGCGACTTGTTCTGCCATGTCGTGGTCGAGACTCCAGTGAAATTGACCGATCGCCAGAAAGAGCTGTTGCAGGAGTTTGAGCGATTGACAACAGCCGGCGGGTCCAAGCACAGTCCGCAAAGCAAATCCTGGAAAGACAAGGTGAAGGAGTTTTTCGAGTAATCCGGGAAAACTCCTGTCATCGTCTGCCGAACGGACGATCTGTCACGAACCGCTGATTCAAACCGATCAGCGGTTTTTTTTCGCCAAATGCATACACATTATTTCCTTGCGGGAAAATTTCTGAAAGAATTGATCTGGCGCAATTCTTTTTCCGATTGCTCGCCGGATCATGTCGAAGCTTTGTTATCTGCCGGCACTCTGGTCGGTTGCTAAAGCATGTCGCCGTGCCTCTTCGCTTGACATCGAACAGCGGTATGAAGCCAATGACCAGGATAGGTGAAGACCAGATGGAAGCAGCGGTTTCTACCGGGCGCTCCGCCCGCCGTGCCAGATGGGGACTGCCTTGGGTTTTCTTGGTACTTGGCTTGTCCGCCGCCGGAATCGTCTATTGGCAGAGCCGCCTGTTTGTCGACAGAGAGCTGTCCTCGGAGCTTGACCTGCGATCGAGGGAGGCAGAATACAGCCTCAAACGCGAAATCAACAGCTATGCGGAAGTCCTGCGGGGCTTGCAGGCGCAATTCGTCGTCAATCCCGATCTTTCGAGACAAGCTTTCAAGCATGTCGCCGAATCCTTGAACCTTCAGAGTCGGTTCCCAGGCATTCAGGCGCTTGTCTATACCGAGCGTGTGGCACCGGGTGATGGGCCAGTCTTTGAGGAGTATGCGCGTGAAGAATTGCAGGAAGATAGTCTTGGCTATCCACCGCCTGTCATTCATCCCCGCATGCCGTCGGAGGAAGCATTCGTGGTCCGGTATACCGAGCCGATGGATACGAACCAGGCCGGTGCCTGGTTTGATCAGGGGAGTGAGCCGAAGCGGCGCGCGGCCATCATGCGGGCGAGAGATACGGGCGACTGGAGTGCCACCGGACGAGTGCGGTTGTCGGTATTGCCAGTGCCGTTCGACGGCGTGATCTTCTTCCTGCCAGTGTACCGTGGGGGCATCACGCCTGTCGGTGTCGAGCAGCGGCGTCAGCAATTCCTTGGCACAGTCTCCCTGGTCATTCTGGTTGACGAGATGCTCGGCAAGGTGTTTGGGCAATCGTTGCTCAGTGATCTGGATGTCGAGATCTACGACATGCAGGCTGCGGACCTCCGCGCTGCAACGCATGACAAGAATAATCTCGTTTTTGACAGTGGCGCTTATCGTCACGCCGAGGCGCTGCACTCAGGCAATGCAGCATTTCCCGATTTTCGCAGCTACGAAATCAACATCGGGGGCGGTCAGTGGCACCTCCAAGTCACTGCGCTACCTGAGTTCCTTCACCGCACCCAGAACTGGCTGCCGCCGGTTGCGGCCCTTGCCACGGGGCTGTTGAGCCTGCTGATTTTTTTCTTCATTCAGAAGCTGGAGCGCTCACGCCAGCACCTGGACAAGCACGCACGGGAGGTCGAGAGCGTCCTGCATTCGAAGGAAACGCAACTGGCGCGGATTACGGAGGCGATCGATGCCGTACTGTGGACGATCGAGCTACCCTCGGGCAAGCTCAAATATGTGAGCGTCGCGGTGGAGCGCGTCTGCGGTTATCCTGCGGAGGCCTTCTACAATCGCCCCTTCCTGTGGTTGAAGTGCCTTCATCCGGAAGACCGGCGCAAGGTCGTTGCCATTTCCCCGCGCATCACTAGCAAGGAGCACGATACCTTCGAATACCGTATCGTTCGCCCTGATGGCCAAGTGAGGTGGATGCGCTGCGAGGCGCACTTCACGCCAGGGGACAACCCCGGAAGCGGATTGATCAATGGCATTGATACAGACATCACCGAACAACGCCGGCTGGAACAGTCCCTGCGGAGGAGTAACCGTGCCTTGCGTGCCTTTCATGAATGCGAAGAGGTGATCGCGGCAAGCAACGATGAAAAGGTTCTGCTGCAAGGCATCTGCGATGTGGTAGTGAAAGTCGGCTATCGCATGGCCTGGGTCGGCGTGCTGCCGGACAAAGGCGGCACCCGCATCGTTCCGGTCGGTGTGGCCGGCCGGCACGACGGGTATCTGGACGATATCAGGGGCCTGCTGGAGGCAGGCGAGCTGGAGCAGTTCTCCACGATCGGCGCAGCCATCAGTACGGGGCGTCCATCTGTCGCAAATCGCTTCCATCAGGATGCTGCGCAACGTCCCTGGCGCGAACAAGCATTGCGCCGCGGCTTCAATTCCAAGATTGCGCTGCCCTTGTTTCACGAGGAAGGGGCCATCGGCCTGCTCAATGTGTATGCCAGCGAACCTGACTCCTTCGACAATGAGGCGGTCGAGCTGCTGACCGATCTTGCGCAGAGTGTCACGGTCGCTGTCCAGGCGCTGCGTCATCGCAGCGGCAGGAAGATGGCGGAGGCATCGTCGCACTTGCGCGAGCGGGCCATCGAAGCCAGCGCCAATGCCATCATCATCACCAGCGCGCAGGCACCGGACTACCCGGTCGAATACGTCAACTCGGCCTTCGAGCGCATTACCGGTTACAGCGCCTCGGAAGTCGTCGGCCGCAGTCTGCGCTTTCTGCACGCGGCCGAGCGCGAGCAGCCCGGGCTCGAAGAGATTCGCAACCTGGTCATCGAGAAGCGCGAGGGCCATGCGATCGTACGCAATTACCGTAAGGACGGCACGCCGTTCTGGAGCGACGTGCATATCGCGCCGGTCAGGAACGATGCGGGCGACATCACCCATTTCGTCGCCGCCAAATATGACATCACCGCGACCAAGAAATACGAAGCGGAGCTCGAGTTCCAGGCCAATCGCGATGCGCTGACCGGACTGGCAAATCGCAACCTGGTACGCGACCGCCTGAGCCAGGCCATCGCCTATGCCTCTCGCTACGAGCATCTGGTATGGGTGGCGTTCATCAATCTTGACCGCTTCAAACTGGTCAACGATACGCTTGGCTTCGAGGCGGGCGACACGGTGCTGAAACAAATCGGCGAACGCTTGAAGGAAACGGTACGCGACACCGATACGGTCGGCAGGCTGAGCGGCGACGAGTTCGTGCTGATACTGCCGGAACGCACCGATGAAACGCTCGCAGCAACCGCGGTGCAACGTATCATGGATGCCATCGCGAAGCCACTTGTCATTGCCGGCCACGAGATCTTCCCATCCTGCAGCATTGGGGTGGCTGCCTTTCCGGCAGACGGCGCGGAAGCCGAAATCCTCGTCAAGCATGCGCATATCGCCATGTATCGCGCAAAAGAGGTCGGCAGCAACAATTTCCAATTCTATGCGCCCGCCATGAATGAGCGGGCAATGGAACGGCTGCGCATCGAAACCGATTTGCGCAATGCGCTGGAACGCAATGAGCTCTTGCTGCATTACCAACCGCAAGTCGATATGCGCAGCGGCCGCATCGTCGGCGTCGAAGCCTTGATCCGCTGGCGACATCCCGAGTTCGGCATGGTTCCGCCAGCGCGCTTCATCGGACTGGCGGAAGAAACGGGGCTCATCCAGCCGATCGGCGCCTGGGTGTTGCGAACCGCCTGCCGTCAAAACAAGGCCTGGCACGACGCCGGACTCGGTGACGCACGCGTGGCGGTGAACCTCTCTGTGCGGCAGTTTGCCCAGGCCGACCTGGTGCAATCGATCGCCGCAATCCTCGAAGAAACCGGTCTCGAAGCACGCTATCTCGACATTGAAGTGACCGAGAGCCTGGTCATGGCGGATGTGGATCGCGCGGTGACAATCCTGGGTGAGCTCAAAAGCCTGGGTGTCAAGATCTCGATCGATGATTTCGGCACCGGGTATTCAAGTCTGGCGTATTTGAAGCGCTTTCCGGTCGACGTGCTCAAGATCGACAAGTCCTTCGTGCAAGACATCACGATCGATCCCGACGATGCCGCGATCGTCAGGTCGATCATTTCATTGGCGCACAGCTTGCGCATCAATGTGATCGCCGAGGGTGTGGAAACGGAGGCACAGCTGGCCTACCTGCAACGCCACGCCTGCGACCAGATGCAAGGATATTATTTCAGCCGGCCGATCGCAGCGGAGGACCTCGAAGACGCGCTGCGGCAGGGCAAGAAGCTGTCGGTCGAACCGAAGGACCAATCCGCGCCAAGGCCAACCTTGCTGATCGTCGACGACGATGACGAATCCATCTCGTCCTTGAACCGGTTGTTGCGCCATGAAGGCTACCGCATCCTGACCGCGCGTTCGGCGGGGGAAGGGCTCGAACTGCTGGCGCGTCATCAGGTGCATGTCATTGTCTGCAACCAGATTGTTCAAGGAGTGTGCGGCACCGAATTCCTGAGCAAGGCAAACGAGCTGTATCCCGAAACCCATCGTATCGTCCTGTCCGATTCAGCCGATCTGCAAACCATCATGAATGCGATCAATCGCGGCGCGATCTACCGGTTCTTCCTCAAGCCGTGGGACGACGAAGTATTGCGTCTGAATATTCGCGAGGCGTTTCAGCATTACGAGCTGGTGCACGGCGTTGCCACGGTTGAGCTGTCGCAGGCGTCTGTCATGGGTCTCGGGATCGGATAAACGGACCTGTCCGAGCTGAAATGAACATTGCCCGGCGATCGCTATTCGCGAAATATTGCATCAAAGCACGAAATTAGAGCTTCTTCTCTATTTTTTCGCCGGATAATGAAAAAGACATTCGTGCTATTTTTCGCGCTGTTGCGCCGTGTTTCGGGAGGGAATATGAATCTTCGCGTCCGTATTTCTCGTGTACTTGGTGTTATCAGCATGGCTGCTGCGCTGACGATGGGCGCCAACGTTCTTGCTGCGGAGGTCGCAGGCGTGAAACTCGACGACACGATTCGTCTGGCGAATCAGGATCTCAAGCTCAACGGCGCCGGCATACGCTACAAGGCGATTTTCAAAGTTTATGTCGCCGGCCTCTACTTGGCAGACAAGAAGCGCACGGTACAAGATGTACTCTCCGTCCCCGGTGCCAAGCGCGTCACCATCGTCATGCTGCGGGATATCAGCAACGAGGAGTTGGGCCGCGGCTTCATGAGCGGAATTCATCAGAACAGCGACAGGGCGGAAAAATCGAAGATCGTGCTGCAGCTGCAAAAATTCGGCGAGATTTTTGCATCTATCCCGGAGTTGAAAAAGGGGGATGTACTCACCACGGACTGGATTCCTGGTACCGGCACTGTCGTGCATCTGAACGGCAAAAAGGTATCGGATCCCCTTCCTGACGTCATCTTCTACAACTCGCTCCTGAAAATCTGGCTGGGCGAGAAACCAGTGGATTCCCGGCTCAAGCCTCTCTTGCTCGGCGAGCAGCCCGAGGAGCCTCAGCGCGGAAACAGCTACTGAATTACGCCTTTCAACAGGCGCGTCAATATTGCGGCGGTGTCGCCCCGGCACCGTCGCTGCTCTAAATCCTCCTCCGCCGGTTTTCCCTGCCATTCAAACAACATCCGCAACGTCTGTATAATGGCGGTACAACCTCGGCAACGACGACCCTCCCAGCGCGCCAATATCTGCCGAGTTCCACCGGCGGCCCGCACGCTCCTTCATGCCGAGGACCCGATCCCCATTTTCCGAGCATCTGAACAATGACAGGACAAGACAAGGATAATTTGATGTTGGAACAACTGTTCCAAAGTAACCGCGAGTGGGCGGCGTCCATGGTGGCCAAGGACGCCGACTTCTTCAAGACGCTGGCCGCTCAGCAGTCGCCTGAATACTTTTGGATCGGCTGCGCCGACAGCCGCGTCCCCGCCAACGAAATCGTCAATCTGCTTCCCGGCGAGATGTTTGTCCATCGCAATATCGCCAACGTCGTGGTGCATACCGATTTGAACTGCCTGTCGGTACTGCAGTTCGCTATCGATGTGCTTGGAATCAAGCATGTCATCGTGTGCGGACACTATGGCTGCTCGGGCGTGCATGCCGCTCTGACGCGCCGACGTATCGGCCTGGCTGACAACTGGTTGCGACATGTGCAGGACGTGCATTCAAAGCATGAACGCTACCTGGGCGAAGCCCTGCCGGCGAAGGTCAAGCACGATCGTCTATGCGAGCTGAATGTGCTGGAGCAAGTGGTCAATGTCTGTCAGACCACGATCGTGCAAGATGCGTGGGATCGCGGCCAGAACCTGATCGTGCATAGCTGGATCTACGGATTGCAGGATGGTTTGCTGCACGATCTCGGGCTGACTGTCAGCAGTACCGAGGAGCTGGCGGCGAAACTGCCGGCGTGCTTCGCGCGCTACGAGGACAGCCCGGATTAGAAGCAGTGTTCCGCGGCAGGGAAGGACTTGTCCTTGACTGCCGCGACAAAGGCGCGCACCGCCGCTTCAATGCTGGTCTGGCCTTCCATGAAGTTCTTCACGAAACGCGCCTTGCGGCCGGGGAACACTCCCAGCATGTCGTGCATTACCAATACCTGACCGGAGCATTCAGGACCGGCACCGATCCCGATGGTCGGAATTGCGAGCAGTTGCGTGACTTCATGTCCCAGCGGGGCAGGAATTGCTTCCAGCACGAGAATCGACGCACCGGCTTGTTGCAAGGCAAGCGCATCGGCTTTCAAGCGGTCCGCGCCCTCTGTCGTTTTGCCCTGCACCTTGAACCCGCCAAGCTGATGCACCGACTGCGGTGTCAGCCCGAGATGTGCGCACACCGGAACGGCACGCTCGGTGAGGAATCGTACGGTATCGACCAGCCAGGTACCGCCTTCCAGCTTGACCATTTGCGCACCGGCCTGCATCAGTTTCACCGCATTGTCGAATGCTGATTCCGGCGTCGCATACGTCCCGAAAGGCATGTCGGCAACCAGCAACGCAGTCTGATTGCCGCGTGCGACGCATGCAGTGTGATAGGCGATATCCGCCAGCGTCACCGGCAGGGTCGAACTGTGGCCTTGGCAGACATTGCCCAGAGAATCTCCGACCAGTAATACTTCCACGCCGCAACGGTCCATCAGCGCAGCGAAGCTGGAGTCGTAGCAAGTCAGCACAGAAATCTTCTCGCCGTTATTGCGCATGGCCAGCAGCGACGGTCCGGTGACTGCCTTGCGCACGGTGCTTGCAGCGTCTTGCAGATATCCCGACATAATCATTCCCCAAGGTTGAAAAATTCCCGCTTGCCACGCATGTTGCTGATGCGGCTGATCAGCAATGCGAAATCCTCGTCGCGGTCCACGGGGTTCAGCCGCTCGGTATTGACGACGAGCAGCGGCGCGGCGTCGTAATGATAAAAGAAACGGCTGTAACTTTCACAGAGCCGGTACAAGTACACTTCGGAAATCCCTGCTTCCATCGCGATGCCGCGCTTCTTGACCCGTTCGACCAGTGTCTCCGGCTGCGCCTGCAGGTAGATCACCAGATCGGGAACGGCGGCTTGCGGGCGCAGATGGTCATACAGTTGCTGATAAAGATGAAGTTCGTCGTCGCCCAGTGTGAGATGCGCGAAGATCGGGTCCTTGTCGAGCAGGAAGTCCGACACCACGCGCGTATCGAACAGATCGGTCTGTGCCAGGTCGCGCAACTGGTTCATGCGCTGGAACAGGAAGAACATCTGCGTCGGCAGCGCATAGCGTGCGGGATCGCGGTAGAACTTTTCGAGAAACGGATTTTCCTGCGGCATTTCGAGCAGCGTCTGTGCCTTCATGCTCTCCGCCAGCTTGCGCGTAAAGGTCGTCTTGCCGACGCCGATCGGTCCTTCGACCACCACGTATTTGTATCGATCGAGACTCATGTGCGGAAGATAAAGTAAACAGCGCCCACCAGGCACAGACCGGCCCATATGTAGTCCAGCTTGAACGGCTGGTTCATGTAGATCATCGCGAACGGTACGAAGACGGTCAGCGTGATGGCTTCCTGCATGATCTTGAGTTGCGCAAGGCTTAGTTCGGTGTAGCCGATGCGGTTGGCGGGTACCTGCAACAGATACTCGAACAAGGCGATCGACCAGCTCACCAGTGCGGCGATCCACCACGCCTTGCTCGCGAGGTTCTTCAAGTGGCCATACCAGGCGACGGTCATGAATACATTCGATAGCGTCAGCAGGCCGACGGTTTGGGCGACGACAGGAATTTGCATGGTTCAGACTTTTTGAATCGCTTGTCCGGCAACATTCGGTACGAAGGTATGCGCCGGCCCGAGTCCAGGGATGCTAATCAGCGGATCAATCTGCAGCAGAGGAATCAGCACGAATGCGCGCTGCGTCATGCGCGGATGCGGCACCGTCAGCGAGAGCGACGAGATCGTCTGCCGACCGTACAGCAGGAGATCCAGATCGAGCGTGCGCGGCGCATTCTGATAGGGGCGCTCACGCCCGAAACCCCGCTCGATCGCCTGAAGTGCATTCAGTAAGTCTTCCGGCGGCAACGCTGTATCGATACGGACCACGGCGTTGATGTAATCATCGCCGCTTGCATCGATCGGCGCTGTCCGAAACAGGCTGGATTGCGCGCTCAGCGTCGACTGAGGCAGCTGCTTCAGGCATTCAATAGCGCGCTCCACGTTGGCGCGTGCATCGCCGAGATTCGACCCGATCCCGATATGGCAGGAGGTCTGCGCCGCACTCATGTACTGCTGCCTTCGGCAGGCGCCGCCTTCTGTTTGTTGCGCCCACCACGGCGACGACGCTTCTTCGGTGCGGGGCTTTCCCCTTCGACCTTCGGCTTTCTGGTCAGCAGTTCGGCGCGGCCGGGGCCATCTGCGGCAATGAAGGCAGTCCACCACTCGCCGATCTCCGGATCGATTTCGCCGGATTCGCAGCGCAACAGCAGGAAGTCATAGCCGGCGCGCAGGCGCGGGTGTTCCAGTAGCTTGTAGGGTGACTTGCCGGTGCGCCGCTCGAAGCGCGGCTGCATGGCCCAGATGTCGCGCATGTCGGTTGCGATGCGGCGCTGCAGCGCGAGTTTCTCGGTCTGCGCATCCAGCACGTCGTCGGCTGCGAGATGCAGTGCCGGAATCGGGTACTCACCGGCGGCCTGGTAGGCATTCCACTTTTCCAGTACCTGGTGCCAGAGCAGGGCAGCGAACAGGAAGCCGGGCGACACGCCCTTGCCTTGGCGGACGCGCTCGTCGGTGCCGGCCAGTGCCAGCGTGACGAATTTTTCGCCGAGCGGTTGTTCCAGCACCACGTCCAGCAGCGGCAGCAGGCCGTGATGCAGTCCTTCCTTGCGCAACTGCTGCAGGCAAGCGAGCGCATGCCCGCTCATCAGCAGCTTCAGCATTTCATCGAACACGCGTGCGGCCGGCACGTTGTTGATCAGCGGCGCCATCACCTGGATCGGCTCGCGCGTGTCCGGATCGATGACAAAGCCGAGTTTGGCTGCAAAACGCACTACGCGCAGCAAGCGGACCGGGTCTTCGCGAAAGCGCGCTTCGGGAAGTCCGATGATGCGCAGCGTCCGGCTGCGGATGTCGGCGATCCCATTGTGATAATCGAGCACAGTCTGGCTGGCCGGATCGTAGTACATCGCGTTGATGGTGAAGTCACGCCGCGCGGCGTCTTCGTGCTGCTCGCCGAAGGTGTTGTCGCGCAGGACGCGGCCATGCTCGTCCTTGGGCGCGCCTTCCGATGACGCGCCGCGGAAGGTGGTGACCTCGATGAGGTCTTGGCCGAACATCACGTGCACGATCTGGAAGCGTTTGCCGATGATGAAAGCGCGGCGGAACAGGCGTTTCACCTGTTCCGGCGTGGCGTTGGTCGCCACGTCGAAATCTTTCGGCTTCACGCCCAGCAGCAAATCGCGCACCGCGCCGCCAACGACGAACGCCTTGAAGCCGGCCTCCTGCAGCGTCTGCGTCACGCGCACCGCGTTGGTGGACAGCAGCGTTGGATCAATACCGTGCTCCTTCGGTCCGAGCACTTGCGGTTGTTGACTATTCGCTTTGTTCTTAACGCCAAGAATGCGCTTGATAAACTTTTTAATCATCGAATAAGGTCAGGATAGGCCAGCCTTGTGCCTGCGCATGGGCTTTCAGCAAGGCGTTGGGATTGGTTGCAACCGGATGGGTGACTGCCGACAGCAGTGGAATGTCGTTCTGCGAATCACTGTAAAAGTAGCTGCGGCCAAAGCTGTCGAGCGATCTTCCCTGCGATGCGAGCCACTCATTGGTGTGAGCGACTTTGCCCGGACCGGAAGTGGGAATGCCGCGCAGCCGGCCGGTAATCTCGCCAGTGTCCGTGACATCGGGTTCGGCCGCGATCAGGTTGCGCACACCGAAGGCCCTGGCGATCGGTTCGGTGACAAAGCGATTTGTTGCGGTAATGATTGCAACCAGATCGTCGGCGTCCTGATGCCGTTTCACGAGATCGCGCGCCACGGGAAGGATGGCGGGCTCGATCACTTCCTCCATGAATTGCCGGTGCCATTCGTCCAGTTGCCTGCGCTGAAACTGCGCCAGCGTACCGAGTGCGAACTCCAGGTACTCCACCGGGTCGAGTGTGCCTGCCTCGTATTGGGAATAGAAATCGGCGTTGCGCTTGGCGAATGCTTCGGCATCCACCGCACCGATACGCACCAGGAACTGACCCCACTCGTAATCGGAGTCAATCGGTATCAGGGTATGGTCAAGATCGAATAAAGCGAGATTCATTATGCTTTGGGTTCACCTTCGAGTTGCAGCAGGTTGCGCAGGAGCGGCAGCGTAATCGGTCGTTGCGTTTCCAGAGAGTATTGGTCCAGCGCATCCAGCATGGCCGACAAGGATCGCATATCTCGACGGAAATGCGTGATCAGATAGGGTAACACGCCGGGGGACAAAGTGATGCCGCGCAACTGGGCTGCCTGGGTCAGCGCGGCGATTTTTTCGTCGTCGGTCAAGCCATGCACCTGGTAAATCAGCCCCCAGCCGAGGCGGGTGCGCAAGTCCTCGCGCAAGGACAGGCCGGCAGGTGGTTTGTTGCCCGCGGTAACGAGCACGCCGCCGTTTTCCCGCACCTGGTTGAACAGGCCGAACGCCGCGATCTGTGCATCGGGCGACAATTGATCGCAATCGTCTGCCAGGTACAGGCTCGTATTTGTGTCAAACAGATAATCGCTTTCGCTGGCGCCGGCGGGGATATAGCGGGCACGGGGATGCATCGCGAGCGCGTTCAGCAAGTGGGTCTTGCCCGCGCCGGCCTCTCCCCAAACGTAGACAAAACGTTCGCCGGGCGGCGCTTCGGACGGGTGCTCGAACTGACGCAGCAATTGCAGCAGCTCCGCATTTTGTCCAACGACAAAGGTATCCAGGGTCTGCGGCTTTTCCGCACCCAAATCGAGCAGTAGTTGCCTCATGACTGACGATAAAAGCTGCTATTGATGTAATGGAGTCGCAAGTGCCTGAACGCGACGGCGACAATGGCCGACGCGGGCAGGGCCAGCAAGACGCCGACGAAGCCGAACAGATGGCCGAATGCGAGCAAGGCAAAAATCACGGCCAGCGGATGCAATCCGATACGTTCGCCGACCAGGCGAGGCGTCAGGAAAAAGCCCTCGATGACCTGCCCGGCGCCGTAGATGCCGGCGACCAGCAGCAGGCCATGCAGGCCGTCGAACTGCAGGACCGCAGCAATCAGCGCCAATACCAGGCCAAGGCCGAAGCCGAAGCCAAGGTAGGGAATGAATACCAGGACTCCTGTCAGAACGCCGACCGGCACGGCGACGTCGAATCCGGCAATCGCCAGCGCCGCGGAATAATAAATGGCCAGGATCATCATGACCGCCAGTTGTCCGCGCAGGTATTGCGCCAGGAGTCCGTCCACCTCGCGGCCGAAATCGGACGCCTTGCCGATCCAGCGGCGCGGAATGAAGCTCTCGATTCTGTTGACGACGGCATGCCAGTCGAGCAGCAGGTAAAACAGCGCGACCGGAATCAGCGACAAGGTCGCCAGCCAGCCGAGCATCGCGATGCCACCGACTTTTGCCGAGGCAAGCAGCGCGCTCCAGATTTCATCGCCGCTGCTCGTGAAATATTGCGAGACGATGCGCTTGATCCCGACTTCGTCCAGTCGAACCCTGATGCCGATTTCCTGCAGCCTGGGCGCGAGAAAAGTGTTCAGGCGCGTGAGGAAATGCGGAATTTGTTCCTGCAACAGGGGAATCTGCTTTTGCATGATCGGCAAGACGATCAGCACGAGCGCAAGTATTGCGGCCAGCAGCAGCACGATGACGATGATCGCCGCCAAGGTGCGCGGCATGCGAATCTTGCCGAGTTGTCGCGTTGATAACCAGTCCGTTGTCGGATTGAGTGCGTAGGCCAGGATGCCTGCTGCAATGAAGGGCGCCAGTACCGGCCCCAGCTTCACCAACAATGCCGCCAGCACAAGCCCGACCGCCAGCCACAAGGCGGTCTGCTTTTGTTCGGAATTCAAAGAAAACGGCATCTATCGCGAGTTGGACGAACGGTTTGTTAAAATAGCGGTTTGGTCCGGCATTTTTGCCTTAACCGCCTATTTTACCGCCTCTGCACCTATTCACATCATGAGTTCCACTTCCAACGTCTCCCTTTCCTACCGCGACGCCGGTGTTGACATTGACGCAGGCGACGCCTTGGTCGAAGCGATCAAGCCGTTTGCCAAACGTACCATGCGCGAGGGCGTGCTCGGCGGTATCGGCGGTTTCGGCGCCTTGTTTGAAATCAGCAAGAAGTTCAAGGAGCCGGTTCTGGTGTCCGGTACGGACGGCGTCGGCACGAAGCTGAAGCTGGCGTTCCATCTGAACAAGCACGACACGGTCGGTATCGACCTGGTGGCAATGAGCGTCAACGACATTCTGGTGCAGGGTGCCGAACCGCTGTTTTTCCTCGATTATTTCGCCTGCGGCAAGCTGAATGTGGGGGCGGCGACGGACGTCATCAAGGGCATCGCCCAGGGGTGTGAGCAGGCCGGATGCGCATTGATCGGCGGCGAAACCGCGGAGATGCCGAGCATGTATCCGGATGGCGAATACGATCTGGCCGGTTTCGCGGTCGGCGCTGTCGAGAAATCGAAGATCATCGACGGCAGCAAGATCGTACCGGGCGACGTTGTGCTGGGACTGGCTTCTTCCGGCGCACATTCCAACGGCTATTCGCTGGTGCGCAAAATCATTTCGGTTGCTCAGCCCGACCTGAATGCCGACTTCCACGGCCGTCGCCTCGCCGACGTGCTGATGGCGCCTACGCGCATCTACGTCAAGCCCTTGCTGGCGTTGATGGAAAAACTCGAAGTCAAAGGCATGGCGCATATCACCGGCGGCGGACTGGTTGAAAATGTGCCGCGCGTGTTGCGCGACAACCTGACCGCGGTCTTGCATCGCGACGCCTGGGCCATGCCACCCTTGTTCACCTGGCTGCAGCAGCATGGCGGCGTGGCGGACGCGGAAATGCATCGTGTCTTCAATTGCGGGATCGGCATGGTCGTGATCGTCGCGAAAGAAAATGCGGATGCCGCAATGGCACAATTGAAGGCGGCCGGCGAGACCGTCACACGAATCGGCGAAATCCGTGAGCGCCAGGAGAATGAAGCGCAGACGATCGTTGTTTGATCGTTAGCGGGCGCTTGGCGCCTTGCAGTGATGTCCGCGAAACAAGAACGGCCGCCGGGACTCCCATGCGGCCGTTTTTCTTCGTCACTGCATTTCAAGGCATGCGGACATGATCGACCAGTGCCTTGGTCCGCTGATCGGGCGGGGCCGTAAGCAGGCTGACCACTACCAACACGAGGAAGCTGGCGGGCACACCAAAGACACCCGCTGAAATCGGGGCGATGTCGAACCATTGATTCGCGACCGAGCCGCCGAGCGTCGGGTAAGTTCGGAGCATGTAATACACACAAACCGAAAAACCCGTCACCATGCTGGCAATTGCACCCTCGTGGTTGGCTCGCTTCCAGAAAACACCCAAGACCAGTGCAGGGAACAAGGTCGAAGCCGCCAGCGAAAACGCCGCACCCACCATGGAAAGAATATCGCCGGGCTTGAGCGACGCGGCATAGGCTGCGATCAATGCGACCACGAGCAGCAGCAGCTTGGAAATCGTCACGCGCTTTTGCGTCGAGGCCTTCGGGTCGACCGTCTTGTAGTAAACATCGTGCGACAGTGCATTCGAGATCGTCAACAGCAGACCATCCGCGGTTGACAGGGCAGCGGCCAGTCCGCCAGCGGCGACAAGTCCGGAAATCACGTACGGCAATCCGGCGATCTCGGGCGTTGCAAGCACGACGATATCGCCATCCATGACGATCTCGGCGAGCTGAACGATGCCATCCTTGTTCATGTCGGTGATTGACACGAGCGGATTGATCTTGTCGACGCTCGCCCAGTAGGAGACCCACGCCGGCATGTGCGAAAACTGCGTGCCGACAAGCGATGTGTAGATGTCGTACTTGACCAGCACGGCGAGCGCCGGCACGGTGACATACAATAGCATTACGAAAAACAAGGTCCAGAATACCGAGCGCCGCGCTTCCCGTACCGATGGCGTCGTATAGAAACGAACCAGAATATGCGGCAGGGCAGCCGTCCCCATCATCAAGCACAGGACTAGTGCAAGGAAGTTGTTGCGCTTGACGTCCGAAATCGCCTTCGTCGCACCGGGGAAGGGCGCGGTGTGCGCGATGACCGGCTCGGCCCGTGCCAGATTGAATGCCTTGGCTTCGGTCCACTTGCGCCGCGCCTCATCGACGTCCTTGGGATAGTCGGCAAGCGCCCGCACGCCTGCCTTGATCTCGATCAGCGAGGCATTGCTCCGCTTCAGATCATCAACCTGATGCTGCAGCTCCACCATGCCTTCTTCCCATGACTTCGGCAGCGTATTGATCCTGGTTTCGTATTCCGCCGCACGCTTCTGGAAGATGGCGCGCACTTGTTGTTCCTTGGGGTCGTTGTTGAGCTGCTTTTCGCGCGCGCTCAGCTTCGACAACGCACTGCCATAGGCGATCTGGGGAATCGGAATGTTCGTATGCTTTACCGACAGCCATGCCACCGGAATCATGTAGGCGATGATGATGATGATGTACTGCGCCACCTGCGTCCAGGTGATGGCGCGCATGCCACCCAGAAAGGAGCAGACCAGGATGCTCGCCAGCCCGAGAAATATGCCGACCGAAAAATCCACGCCGGTAAAGCGCGACGTGATCAGGCCAACGCCGTAAATCTGCGCGACCACATAGGTAAACGACACGAGGATCGTCGCGGTGACCGCCACAATCCTGACCAGATTGCCGCCATTGCGGCTAACGTAACGAGCTGCGAGAAAATCAGGAATCGTGTACTGGCTGAACTTGTTGAGAAAAGGCGCAATCAGGAATGCGACCAGGCAGTAGCCACCGGTCCAGCCGAGGATGTATGCGAGCCCGTCGAATCCCATCACGTACAAGCCGCCGGCCAGGCTGATGAAGCTGGCGGCCGACATCCAGTCAGCCGCTGTTGCTATGCCATTGAAGAGCGCCGGAACGCGGCGGCCCGCCACATAATATTCCGAGACGTCCGAGGTCCGGCTGATGACGCCGATACCGGCGTACAGCACAATCGTCGAGAACATGAACATGTAGCCGATCCAGGCGCGCGGAAATCCTTCCTTTTCGAGAACGGCCAGAGCAAGCAGGAAAACGACGAAGCCAAGGCTGTACCAGCTGTAGTAACGTACCAGACGTTTGAGAAACGATTTATTCGACATCTTTGCCGTCGCCCTTCATGATCTGGTCCAGTTTCCGCATGCGCTTCACGTACAGCGCCAGTATGAGGAGGTAAAACAAGGTCAGCCCTTGTGCCGCCATATAGAACGGAAGCGGCCATCCGAACAGGCTGAATTGCGAGAGCTCGCGCGCGAAGAAAATGATGCCAAAGGTCGCCCCGAACCACACGGCGATCAGCATTACCGTGAAGCGGCGCACCTTGCCCCAGTACAGATCGCGCAGTTGCGTCATCTTTTCAGTATTTTGCGGAATCAACCTATATCCTCGATAAATTCAGGACGCTGCTCCATATGCATGCAGACCCGTACCAGGCAGCCGGGAAACTTCGGATCGTGGCTATGCGGATTATTCAGAATTTCGACACTCGCATCATGCTGCTGTGCGATTTCACGCACAATCGATAGCCCCAGCCCGCTGCCTTCCGCATTGCTTCCCAGGATGCGATAAAAGCGTTCAAACACATGCCCGCGTTCCGCAGCAGGAATGCCGGGGCCGGTGTCTTCCACCTCGAGGAACGCAAAGCCATCGACGACATCGGCCCGTACACGTACGGTCACACTCCCGCCTTCGGGCGTGTAATGCAGCGCATTGTCGATCAGATTGCTCAGCAATTCGCGCAGCATGACCGGATTGCCGCGCACCATGATCGGATGTCCGGGTTGTTCGAAGCCGAGATCGATGCGGCGCGTAAACGAAGGTTGCACCCAGTCCTGCACGACCTTGCGTGCCAGTTCGGACAGTTCCAGCGGGACGAAAGGCTTGGCTTCCGGCGTCTGGTTCTCGGCGCGCGCCAGGGCGAGCAACTGATTGACCAGGCGGGTGGCGCTCTCAGAGCTCTTGGAGAGCTGCTCCAGCGATCGTCGTATCTCCGCCTGGCTGGTCTCGCGCATGGCCAGCTCCGACTGCATGCGCATCCCCGCGAGCGGCGTCTTCATCTGGTGTGCCGCATCGGCAATGAAGCGCTTTTGCATCTCGATACTCTGCGAAAGCCGTTCAAGCATGTCATTGAGCGAGCGAACCAGCGGCGAGATTTCTTCGGGGACCTGTCCCGATTCGATCGGGCTCAGATCGTCCGGACGCCGGGCCCGGATACGCTGCTGCAACTCGGCCAGCGGCGAAAGTCCGCGCGACAACGCAAACCAGACCAGCGCGAGCGCAATCGGCAGGATGATGAATTGCGGCAGGATCACGCCCTTGATGATTTCGTTGGCGAGATGCGCACGCTTGTCCAATGTCTCGCCTACCTGCACCAACGCCAGGTACGGCTCCTTCAGCGCGGCGCGGCCCATCCGGTTACGGCGCAGGTCGACATAGACATAGGCGACGCGGACTTCGGTTCCGCGCATGGTGTTGTTGTGAAATTGAACCGATCCGGTCGGTACTTTGTCGTCCTCCGCAGGAGGGGACGGCAGGTCGCGATCCCCGTCAACGTATTCGCCACGCGGACCGAGGACCTGAAAATAGACGTTGTCCACATCATCGGCACGCAGAATATCGCGCGCTGAACTGGAAAGCGGAGCCGCAAGCTTGCCGTTGACTTCCTTGACCTGTTGCGCCAGTACCGTCACCCTGTCATCAAGCGCGCGATCGAAAGGATGATTGGCAATGGATTTCGCAACCAGGTAGGTAATGGCAATACTCATAGGCCACAGCAGCAGAAGAGGCACTAGCATCCAGTCCAGGATTTCTCCGAACAAGGATCGCTGTATGCGCTCTTCGGGCTCCGTGGCGACCGACTCCGCGTGGTCCGGGTGGGATGACGAGTCGGATGCGGCGCGAGCGTTCGCATCCAGACGTTGTGCGTCGCTCATGGAAGGTATCAGGTAGAGGGAGGCGCGGCTTGCGGAGCGGAATCGGAGAATTTTTCCAGGCAGTAGCCCAGACCGCGTACCGTCGCGATGCGCACGCCGCCGACTTCTATCTTCTTCCGCAGACGATGCACATACACTTCAATGGCGTTGTTGCTGACTTCCTCGCCCCATTCGCACAAATGATCGACCAGCTGTTCCTTTGATACCAGGCGGCCGGTGCGTTGCAACAACACTTCCAGCAATCCGAGTTCGCGTGCCGACAAGTCCAGCATCTGGTCGTTCATGTAAGCGATACGTCCGACCTGGTCATACGACAAAGGCCCGTGCTTGATCACCGTCGGCCCGCCGCCGGCCCCGCGCCGGGTCAGCGCCCGTACGCGCGCTTCCAGTTCCGACAGGGCGAAAGGCTTGGCCATGAAGTCGTCTGCGCCCAGATCCAGGCCTTTGACCCGCTGTTCGATGGAGTCGCCTGCGGTCAGGATCAACACGGGCAGGCGAGAGTTGCGCGCACGCAGCCGCCGCAGCACTTCCAGTCCGGGCATTTTCGGCAAGCCCAGGTCAAGGATGAGAAGGTCGAAATCCTGCGTGGACAATGCGGAGTCCGCTTCAAGGCCGTTTTTGACGCAGTCGGTGGCATAGCCGGATTGACGCAGCGACCGAGTCAGTCCGTCGGCTAGTACACTATCGTCTTCGGCAAGCAAAATACGCATGGTTGGCACTCTGCAATCAGTTGAAGGTAGTCTATTGCTTTTCGCAAATGGCAGCAAGGCAGAGCGGAATCCATTATCTCTCACTATCGTAATAAACTTTCCCGCGATTGAAAATTTACGCTTGCATAAAGCACTGGTTTTTTATACAGTACGGTCTGTGACGTCAAAAGCAGGCTCCAGAACATCAATTTGGAATCTACTCATACCTAACCGTCGAAAGAATACATATGGACGAAAAGAAATCTGCGCAGAACCCGGATAAGGCAAAGGCGCTCGCAGCGGCGTTGGCGCAAATCGAAAAGCAGTTCGGCAAGGGCTCCGTGATGCGCATGGCCGATGGCGCCGTGGCAGAAGAAGTGCAAGTGGTATCAACCGGCTCGCTCGGATTGGATATTGCACTGGGGGTTGGCGGCTTGCCGCGCGGTCGCGTCGTGGAAATTTACGGACCTGAATCCTCCGGTAAAACGACGCTTACCTTGCAAGCAATCGCCGAAATGCAAAAACTCGGCGGCACCTGCGCGTTCATCGACGCCGAGCACGCACTCGACGTGGTCTACGCGCAAAAGCTGGGCGTCAATTTGTCGGACCTGCTGATTTCGCAGCCGGATACGGGTGAACAGGCTCTGGAAATTTGCGATGCACTGGTGCGCTCCGGCAGTGTTGACCTCGTGGTGATCGACTCGGTAGCCGCGCTGACGCCGCGCGCGGAAATCGAAGGAGATATGGGTGATTCGCTGCCCGGCCTGCAAGCCCGTTTGATGTCGCAAGCGCTGCGTAAACTGACCGGCAGCATCAATCGTACTAATACGCTGGTAATCTTCATCAACCAGATTCGCATGAAGATCGGTGTTATGTTCGGCAATCCGGAAACCACGACCGGCGGCAATGCCTTGAAGTTCTATGCCTCCGTTCGTCTCGACATTCGCCGCACCGGCTCCATCAAGTCGGGTGACGAGGTGATCGGTAACGAAACCAAAGTCAAGGTCGTCAAGAACAAGGTTGCGCCGCCGTTCAAGGAAGCGCATTTCGATATTCTTTACGGAGAAGGTACGTCTCGCGAAGGCGAAATTCTTGATCTCGGTTCAGAAGCGAAAATCGTCGAGAAATCCGGGGCGTGGTACAGCTACAACGGCGAGCGTATCGGCCAAGGCAAGGACAATGCGCGCAATTACCTCAAGGAGCATCCGGAGCTTGCCCGTGAAATCGAGAACAAGGTACGCGCTGCGCTTGGCGTGCCTGAGCTTCCGCCCGCCGTGGCAGAGGCCGAATAAGTCATCCTTGCGGGAGAATATCCCGCTTCCCCAAAATACTTCACGTGAGGGAGCCCGCGCTGCTGGAACACCATGGCAAAGCTGCAAATGAGTCTAAAAGCGCGGGCTCTGAAGTATTTATCCGCTCGTGAACACAGCCGGCTGGAGCTGACGCGCAAGCTTTCTCGTTACGCCCAGGAGGGTGACGACGTCGAAGGCTTGCTCGACGCGCTGGAAGCCGCCAAGCTGTTATCGCAGTCCCGTTTTTCCGAATCTCTCGTTCATCGTCGCGCGTCGCGCTTCGGGAACAACCGTATCCTGTCGGAGTTGCAGACCCACGGCATCGACGGTGATGCACTTGACGAGATCAAGGCGAGTCTGACGCAGGACGAGGTATCGCGCGCACGAGAGGTCTGGCGAAAGCGATTCGACCAGCCTCCTGCCGATGCCTCGGAACGCGCGAAACAAATGCGTTTTCTGCAACAGCGAGGGTTCTCCCACAGGGCGATTCAGGCGGCGATGCGCGCCGCTGGCGATGCTGAAGACTGAAAGCGCAGGACATCTCCTTGCATTCAATGTCGTCAGCCCGAGCTTGACCCGGAGCCTATTGCTACTTGTTCCGGCGCACGCGGTACTCATGCAAACAGGTGTTGCGTCGTTCGAAGCAACATGAATTCTCGCCAAGCTGGCAGTGGCAGAGCTGCCACGATGGTTAAAGCTTCCTGACCTGTGCTACACTTTCGAGGTTTTTGCAGCGCCGCATGAGCGGCTGTTGTCGTAGAAGCTGCGGCAACGACACGCAATTGCGGCTTTTTTATTGCCGCTCCAACGGCATTGTGCCTTTATGCCCTTACCATCGCCCACATCTCGTCGTGCGTTAAAGCACACGCGCGCAATCCAGGTCGAAGCATTCGCTCGCGACGATGGCTTGTGGGATATCGACGCCCATATCACCGACATTAAAACTCGCGCTACCCAACTCGCTTCCGGCACCAGAGCCGCCGGCTCGCCGATTCATGACCTTTGGGTGCGCTTGACTGTCGATACGCAGTTCAACATCATCGCCGCCGATGCGGTTTCCGACGCCGTTCCTTATCCCGGTTTTTGCGACACCATTGGCCCTGCCTACAAAAAACTGGTTGGCCTTAATCTTCTGAAGGGATTCCGTGAAGGCGTTAGGCACCGCTTGTCCGGTATACAGGGCTGCACTCATCTGACGGAACTCGCACAAGTCCTGCCAACCGCCGTTGTCCAGGCGTTTGCCGGCGATGTGCTCGATACGCGCGATGGCGCAAGCGCCGATGAGCAAAGCCATAAGCCGTTTCAACTCGACCGCTGTCACGCCCTGCGTACCGATGGCGAAGCGGTCGCCAAATATTATCCGCGCTGGGCGGTGAAGTCGCTGGCAGAATCCGAATCCAGTTAGTTTCAATCAAGTCTGTTTTTTTCAATAAGCGTCTGAAGGGAAGCTCGCATGAAAATCCATGAGTATCAGGGCAAAGAAATCCTCCGTAAGTATGGAGTGACGGTTCCGCGCGGTATCCCGTGCTTTTCCGTTGATGAAGCGGTCAAGGCGGCCGAGACTCTTGGAGGCCCGGTCTGGGTCGTCAAGGCTCAGATCCATGCCGGCGGCCGCGGCAAGGGCGGCGGCGTGAAAGTCGCCAAATCGCTCGACCAGGTGAAAGAATATGCGCACGCCATCATGGGTATGCAGCTCGTTACGCACCAGACCGGCCCGGAAGGCCAGAAGGTGCGTCGCCTCCTGATCGAGGAAGGTGCCGACATCAAGAAGGAACTGTACGTCAGTATGGTCACCGACCGCGTCAGCCAGCGCGTAGTGCTGATGGCATCGAGCGAAGGCGGCATGGATATTGAAGAAGTCGCGGAAAAGCATCCTGACCTGATCCACAAAGTCGTCATCGATCCGGCAACCGGCCTGACCGATGCCGATGCCGACGCGATCGCTGCCAAGATCGGCGTACCGGCAGGCTCCATCCCCGATGCACGCAAGCAAATGCAGGGACTGTACAAGGCATACTGGGAGACTGACTGCTCCCTGGCAGAAATCAACCCCCTGATTCTGACCGGCGACGGTCGCGTGATTGCCCTCGACGCCAAGTTCAACTTCGATGCCAACGCTCTGTATCGTCACCCGGAAATCGTCGCAATGCGCGATCTGGACGAAGAAGATCCCGCTGAAATCGAAGCGTCCAAGTTCGACCTCGCTTACATTTCCCTCGACGGCAACATCGGCTGTCTCGTGAACGGCGCGGGCCTGGCGATGGCCACGATGGACACCATCAAGCTGTTCGGCGGCGAGCCGGCGAACTTCCTCGACGTCGGCGGCGGCGCCACGACCGAGAAAGTGACCGAAGCCTTCAAGCTCATGCTGAAGAACCCGAATCTGAAAGCGATCCTGGTCAACATCTTCGGCGGCATTATGCGTTGCGACGTGATCGCCGAAGGCGTGATTGCCGCGTCCAAGGCGGTATCGCTCGGCGTGCCGCTGGTCGTGCGCATGAAGGGCACCAACGAAGATCTCGGCAAGAAGATGCTGGCTGAATCCGGCCTGCCGATCATCTCCGCTGACACGATGGAAGAAGCAGCGCAGAAGGTCGTCGCTGCAGCCAACGGTAAATAATCGCTAAGGGAATACAAATGTCGATTCTGATCAACAAAGACACCAAAGTCATCACGCAAGGCATCACCGGCAAGACCGGCCAGTTTCACACCCGCATGTGCCGCGAATACGCCAACGGCAAGAACTGCTTTGTCGCCGGCGTGAACCCGAAAAAGGCTGGCGAGGATTTCGAAGGCATTCCGATTTTCGCCAACGTCAAGGAAGCCAAGGAAAAGACTGGCGCAAACGTCTCCGTCATTTACGTTCCGCCGGCGGGCGCCGCTGCTGCAATCTGGGAAGCTGTCGAAGCCGAGCTCGATCTTGCGATCTGCATTACCGAAGGCATCCCGGTTCGTGACATGCTCGAAGTGAAAGACCGCATGAAGAAGTCCGGCAGCAAGACCTTGCTGCTCGGCCCGAACTGCCCCGGTCTGATCACGCCGGATGAAATCAAGATCGGCATCATGCCGGGTCACATCCACAAGAAGGGCCGCATCGGCGTCGTGTCGCGTTCCGGCACGCTGACCTATGAAGCAGTCGCGCAACTCACCGCGCTCGGCCTCGGCCAATCCTCCGCAGTCGGTATCGGCGGCGATCCGATCAATGGCCTGAAGCACATCGACGTCATGAAGATGTTCAACGACGATCCCGACACAGATGCCGTCATCATGATCGGCGAAATCGGTGGTCCCGACGAAGCCAATGCTTCATACTGGATCAAGGACAACATGAAGAAACCGGTGATCGGCTTTATCGCCGGCGTCACCGCGCCTCCCGGCAAGCGCATGGGCCACGCCGGCGCATTGATTTCCGGTGGTGCAGACACCGCGCAAGCAAAACTGGAAATCATGGAAGCTTGCGGCATCAAAGTCACCAAGAACCCGTCGGAAATGGGGCGGTTGTTGAAGGCGGCACTGTAATTCGTCATTGAGCGGCAAGCTCAAGTTGTGACAAGACAGGGGGCTTTGGCTCCCTGTTTTATTTTGCGCACTCTTTGGCAGAACAAATCGATTGTCATCACAAAACTGGCGACGAATGATCGAGGCCGCTTCGGCGTTATGCTTCGATTCGATGCTCCACGTATAATCGTCACATGGCAAACAATGTCGGGTTAGAATTCGCTGCGAGAACCGATACCGGATTGGTGCGACCGCATAATGAAGATGCGATTGCGACCAGCCCGATATACGGCTTTGCCGTACTTGCAGATGGCATGGGTGGATATAGTGCCGGGGAGGTTGCCAGTGGAATTGCGATCTCTGTTGCAAAGCAGTTACTGGTAGAAGGACTCGCGCGGCTGCAAGGTCAACAGGGAGATTCGCGCGCGCATCGCCAGCGGCAAATTCAGCAATTATTGATCGATTCCATTCAACGCTCCAACTCGGCAATTCTTGAGGCTGCGCGCAGCGAGCCGCAATACAGTGGAATGGGTACGACGCTTGTGGCGGCGGTGTTCCACCATGATAAAGCCATCATCGCCCATGTCGGCGATTCACGCGCCTATCGATTGCGAGGGAACGATCTGACTCAGCTTACGAGGGATCACTCCCTGCTCCAAGAGCAAATCGACGCAGGCCTGATTAGTCCTGAATGGGCGCGTTTCTCTCAGAACAAGAACCTGGTAACGCGCGCTCTCGGTGTCGGTCCAGACATGGAGGTGGAGGTTCATGAACATCAGGTTGAGCTTGGGGATCTCTATCTTTTATGCTCGGACGGTCTGTCCGACATGCTGCTTATGCAGGAAATTGGTGAGATCCTCTTGTCCCGACCGGATTCCTTGGAACAAATCTGCAATGCACTGGTACAACGAGCGAATGAGAACGGCGGGCATGACAACATTTCCGTGATTTTGATCAGGATTCAGTCGTTCACTCCGGAGTCGGCAGGGTTGCTGGGGCGGATCCTTAACTGGGTTGCTTGAAGTCTTGAAAGAACATGCGGGCGGAGAGGTATATGGCGAAGATAATCCTTGCAATGAACAACGTCGTTATGCGGGAAATATCGCTGTTGAAGGAACGGACGACAATCGGACGCAGCCCGCATAACGACATTGTTATCGACGATCGTGCAATCAGCGCCGAGCATGCAGTTATTGTCACTGTGGATAAGGATGCTTTTCTCGAAGATCTGAATAGCACGAATGGTACGCAAGTGAATGGCCAGCCGATAAAAAAGCATTTCTTGCAGGAGAATGACATCATCGAGCTGGCGCAGTTCCGGGCAACCTATGTTTCCTGCGCGACTCCCGGTGATCACGTTCCAGCTCCAAGACTCATCGAGAGTGTCTTCGCGCGAGGATCGAGCGGGGTTGGTGTTATCAAGGTGCTGAACGGCGCTAATACAGGCAAGGAAACGGTACTGTCCAAATCCCTCACCACCATTGGTCGCCCCGGTTTGCAAGTCGCGGTCATCTCGAGGCGATCGAATGGATATTGCCTTACCCATGTAGAGGGTAAAGCTTATCCCTTGGTCAATGGCGTTTCGATTAATCCGGGGCGTCATTTCATCGTCCACGGGGATGTGATCGAACTATCTGGTGTCAAAATGCAGTTTCTAGTGGAATAATATTGTCAGCTCAGCATGACAAATTTCTAGTTTTCTTGCCACTTCTTGTCACTCATCACCACGGGCTGACAAAAATTGTCAGTGCTTCATATCGAAAACCTATATTTTTCTATCGGCATAGAAATTGCTGCACGGTATGTAGGGCAGACGTTCTGCCTATTTCCATGGGAGCGTAAATATGAAACCAATGACAATGAAACAACGCGTTCAGCGCGGTTTTACCTTGATTGAATTGATGATCGTCGTTGCGATTATCGGTATTTTGGCGGCCGTCGCGTTGCCGGCATATCAGGACTACGTCAAGAAAGCCAACGCCGGCAAGGCAGTTGGTGAATTGGAAGGACAGAAGCTCAAAGTTGTCGAAGCCTATAACCTAGGCACCAATTCGGCAGGACCTGGAACGATGGGATGCGTCGACTCCGGTGGCAACTCCATCGCGATGTGCTCGGGTTCTGGTGTCTTGGCGACTTCTTATCAAGGTGCCAGCGCGACGCTTACCCCGACCGCTCCTGCCGATGCTGGTGGCACCGTCAGCTGGAACTGCTCGATTACCGGCGTTGGTACTGGCGTTACGATCAAAGGCTGCACAGTTTCCTGATCCGGGAATTACAGAGTTTTTGGTTGGAAGATCAAAACACCCCATTCGTGGGGTGTTTTGCTTTCAGGGACCCGTGATTACCGCGAGCGAATCTGGTTGGGCCAATCCGGAACTCTCCGAAAGATTTTCGCTAGGTGACCGACTATGATTCCGGCCGAGGGATTTCATAATCGGCGTTCAAGTACCACGGTATAAAAAACAGAAGGTTAGGGGCGAGCAAATCCTCGAATGTGCCTAGGCCGCGCGCAGAATGGATTGTGAAATTTCATCGGCAAGCGCAGCCAGCACGCTATCCCAATCTCCCGGACATGGCTGCCGAAACAGCCGGGCAGTCGGATACCATGGACTGTCGGCACGGTCCAGCAGCCAGCGCCAGTCCGGGTTGTACGGCAAGAGAATCCATACCGGTTTGCCCATTCCCCCGGCCAGATGGGCAACCGAAGTGTCCACCGTAATGACAAGGTCCATCAATTCTATCAGCGCAGCCGTATCGGCGAAATCGTCGATGTCGTCACCGACAAAGAGGACGTCGTCGCGTTGATCCAGGAATGCCCGGTCGCTGTCGCGCACTTCCTTGTGCAGGCAGACGAATTGGGCCTGGCACGAGACGATCCTGCTGAAATCGGCGAGTGGGATCGAGCGATTGTGGTCGTTCTGGTGGGTCGGGTTACCGGACCAAACGAGGCCGATGCGGGGCCCCGGGCCATGACCGAGCCGGGTACGCCACATGGCGAGTCGATCGGGGTCGCAATGCAGGTAGGGCACGCTGGCGGGGATGGTGTCGAGGCGGGTCTTGAATGCCAGGGGAAGGCTCAGCAGCGGGCAGTGATAGTCGAACGCCGGCAGGGTTTCGCCCTTGGCGTAGATCATGTGCACGCCGTCGAGTTCTCCCAGCAGGGAGGTCAGGGCTGGCTGGACTTCGAGCAGCACGGTCGCGCCCTGCGCGGCCAGAAGGCTGGCGTAGCGGCAGAACTGAAGGGTATCGCCCAGTCCCTGTTCCGAGTGCAGCAGCACTGTCTTGCCGTCCACCGGCTCCTCGCCGAGCCAGAGCGGCTGAGAAAATTGATGGGAGGTGATATCGAATTGATTGATTTGCCACCGAAACTCATACTTCGGCCAACCGAGGGCAAAGTCTCCGATCAGCAGGCGAGTCAGCGCTTCGTTGTAATAACCATCGGGAAACTCTGACGGGGACTTGGACTCTTGCGCTCTCCGGTAACTCTCCAGTGCTTCGTCCGTGCGTTTGAGCGCGGTGAGTGCGTTGCCGCGATTGTTTAGCGCGTCGTGCTGGGCCGGATCAAGCTCAAGCACGCGATCATAGCTAACTAACGCTTCTTCAAACTTGTTCACGCCGCGGAACGCATTGCCTCTTATAAGAAACGCACCAATATGATTCGGATCCAACTCCAATATCCGATCGCAGCACAAAATTGCTTCTTCGTAGCGACTGAGCTTATGCAGCACAACAGCGCGATTATTGAGTGTGATGACATTGTCCGGATCATCCCGCAAAAGCCGCTCGCAGCCCGCCAATGCATCGGTGTACCGCTTGAGATCCTGCAATGCCACAACGCGGTTATTGAGGGCATCGATATCGTCAGGACGGACCTGAAGCGCGTTGTCGAAACTCGTCAGAGCTTCGTCGTAACGCCGCAGCTTGAGTAAAATCGCTCCGCGATTGTTCAGCGCATCGATATTGTCATGTTTGAGCTGTATCGCCCGACCATACTCGATAAGTGCGTCTTCAAAGCGATCGAGGGCATGCAATGCTAGTCCTCGGTTGTATCGCGCGCCGGCGTGATCGGGCCTGAATTCAAGCGCACGGTCATAACAGGCAAGCGCTTCTTCAAATCGCCCAAGCTCATGCAGGGTGCTGCCGCGATTGCTGAGTGCTTCGACAAAATCGGGCTTGACCTGCAAGGCTTGGTCGAAGGACGCCAGGGACTCGTCGAATCGCTTGAGTGCGCGTAGTGCCACGCCACGCTTGTTGAACGCATCACAATGATCCGCTTTGAGTTGGAGCGTGCGTTCGAAGCAGGCAAGCGAATCTTCATGTCGCCCCAGCCCTTGCAATGCTATTCCGCAGTTGTAGTGCACATCGACATGACCTGGCTCGATAGCAAGCGCGTTCCGGTAATGCACAAGAGCCTGCTCGTAGTCCCCTGAATGAGCGTGCACATTTCCGAGAAAGTAAGGAAGGTCGACGAATGAGGGAAGGCGAGCCATGCCGGTTTGAAGAATTTGTTTGGCATTGTCCATTTGACCGTTCTGAACATATGCATAACCGAAGTCGCGATACGCCGCAGCGAAGTTCGGATCCGCGTTCAGCGCCATCCTGTAGTGGGAAATGCTTTCCGCGAAATTCCCGCGCATCTGCAAGATAAGGCCCAACGCGTGGTGTGCGTCGGCCATATTCGGATCGCGAGTCAGCGCGTGTTTCAGGCAGGATTCTGCTTCTTCGAGTTGGCCTTGGCCTTGGCCGTGCAAGATCAGACCGAGCGTGCGGTGCACCGCTGCGTTGCGAGGGTCGAGTTCAATTGCCCGTCGGTAGCACCTTGCCGCGTCGTCCAGAAGACCCTGGTCGAGGAAGGTGTCACCTTGCTGTTTGCACTTCATGCTCTCTTCGGCGAACACTGGCTGTGACGGCGCGTTTCTATCTGACGCTCGCGACGAAGTAAGGAAATTCTTGAACCAAGTGAGCATGAGTTAGTAAAAAATGTATGACATCGCCGTCAGTGCGCATGTTGCGAAAATCCCGCCTGCGCATTGATCGTCGCGCGCAGAATGGATTGTGAAATTTCATCGGCAAGCGCAGCCAGTACGCTGTCCCAATCTCCCGGACGCGGCTGTCGAAACAACCGGGCAGTCGGATACCATGGACTGTCAGAACGGTCCAACAGCCAGCGCCAGTCCGGGTTGTACGGCAAGAGAATCCATACCGGCTTGCCCATTCCCCCGGCCAGATGGGCAACCGAAGTATCCACCGTAATGACAAGGTCCATCAATTCTATCAGCGCAGCCGTGTCGGCGAAATCGTCGATGTCGTCACCGACAAAGAGGACGTCGTCGCGTTGATCCAGAAATGCTCGGTCGCTGTCGCGCACTTCCTTGTGCAGGCAGACGAATTGGGCCTGGCACGAGACGATCCTGCTGAAATCGGCGAGTGGGATCGAGCGATTGTGGTCGTTCTGGTGGGTCGGGTTACCGGACCAAACGAGGCCGATGCGGGGCCCCGGGCCATGACCGAGCCGGGTACGCCACATGGCGAGTCGATCGGGGTCGCAATGCAGGTAGGGCACGCTGGCGGGGATGGTGTCGAGGCGGGTCTTGAATGCCAGGGGAAGGCTCAGCAGCGGGCAGTGATAGTCGAACGCCGGCAGGGTTTCGCCCTTGGCGTAGATCATGTGCACGCCGTCGAGTTCTCCCAGCAGGGAGGTCAGGGCTGGCTGGACTTCGAGCAGCACGGTCGCGCCCTGCGCGGCCAGAAGGCTGGCGTAGCGGCAGAACTGAAGGGTATCGCCCAGTCCCTGTTCCGAGTGCAGCAGCACTGTCCTGCCGTTCACCGGCTCCTCGCCGAGCCAGAGCGGCTGAGAAAATTTCCGGTGTGCAGCCTTGAGTTGCGTGCTCTGCCATCGCGATTCGCATTGTTGCCAACCCAGTGCGAAATCGCCGATCAGCAGGCGGCACAGCCCCTCATTGAAGCGGGTATCAGGATGACCGGGATTCAGTCGAAGCGCTGCTGCAAAACTGGCCAGGGTGTCGTCATACCTCTTAAGTTCCTGAAGCGCGAAACCCCGGTTGTGGTAGGCCTGTGCATAGTTTGGTCTGAAATGGATTGCCCGATCAAAGTTGGCCAGTGCTTCATCGGGACGTTTTAGCGCAAGTAATGCGACACCGCAGTTGTACCATCCATCGGCATAGTCGGGTTTAAGCTGAAGTGCTTGCTCATAGCAGGTCAGCGCGTCGTCGTATCGCTTCATGTCTTGCAGGGTATTGCCGCGATTGATGATCGCGTCGACATGGTCGGCTTTGAGCTGCAAGACGTGATCGAAGCAGGCAAGTGCTTCTTCTGGTCGCTTGAGGTCTTTGAGCGTTATACCGCGATTGTTGATGGCGTCGACGTGACCCGACTTTATTTGAAGGATGCGGTCAAAGCTGAGCAGCGCATCTTCATGCCGATCCAGTGAGCGAAGTGCAACGCCACTGTTAAAGTGTGCGTCCAGGTGGTTCGGATCGATCGACAGCGCCTGTCGATAAAAGGCAAGCGCCTCGCCATGCTTGCCTTCCTGGTTATAGACATTCCCCAAGAAGCAGGGCAGGTCGGCAATATCGGGTCGGCGCGCCATTCCTGTTAGCAGAGTGCGCCGGGCGTTGTCGAACAGTCCGCGCTGAATGAAGGAAAAGGCAAGGTCGCGGTGAGCGACCGCATGACCCGGGTCCTTTTCCACCGCCATCTCAAGGTGGCGGATGCTGTCATCCGGCTGGCCTCGCCTCTGGAGGATCAAGCCCAGCGCGTGATGTGCGTCAGCCAGCGTCGGGTCGAGGGACAGGGCGCGCTGCAAATAGGCTTCTGCCTCATCCTGATGACCATGCTGCATCAATATCAGGCCGAGAGACCGCAGCAATTTCGCATCCCGGGGATTGAGTTCAATCGCCTCTCGGCAGGATCGCACAGCGTCATCGAGATCAATCCCATCCGAACCACGAACTGCGCCGACTTCAACGGCGATGGCGGCCATGGTCACGCGATCCGCCTGTAGCCCGGCCTGTGCATTGGTGCCAACATTGCCGGTGTCTGCCGTCTCTGAGCTTGCAAAGAAGTTTTTAATCCAATTGAGCATTTATTCAGTCGATGATCCCTGATGCAGGGAAAATGCACGAGTATTTCAACGTCCAGCAGCGGAACCTATGCTGCATCTTTAGCGAATCGGCCAAGCTCATTTGCAACCGCGGCAATGACGCTATCCCAATCACCCATTCGCGGCTGACGGAACAGACGCGCGCTTGGGTACCATGGGCTGTCGCTCCGATCGAGCATCCACCGCCAATCCGGGATGAATGGTAACAATATCCAGACGGGCTTCCCAAGTGCTCCCGCCAAATGCGCCACCGAAGTGTCCACGGTAATCACGAGATCCATCGACTCCACGAGCGCGGCTGTATCGGCGAAATCGTCGAGAAAATCACCAAAGAAGAGGATGTCGCCGCGGCGACCGAGTTCCGCCTTGTCGGATTCCCTGACCTCTTTCTGGAGGCTTGCAAACTGTGCGTGACGGGAAACGATTCTGCTGAATACGGACAGGGCGATTGAGCGGTTCCGGTCATTCTCGTGTATGAGGCTGCCGGCCCAGGCGATACCAACGCGCGGCAGGGTGCCGTGACCCAGACGCCTGCGCCAGAGTGCAGTGCGATCAGGGTCACTGTGGAGGTAGGGGACATTGGCAGGGATGGAGTTCAGGCGCGTGTTGAAAATCAGTGGCAGACTCAGCAATGGACAGTAAAGGTCGAATTCCGGCAAGGATTCACCCATGGCATAGATCATGTGCACACCATCCAGATCGGCCAGCAGAGAGGTCAGAGGAGCTTGCGCGGCAAGTAATACCGTTGCACCTCTTTCTGCAAGAAGCTTGATATAGCGGCAAAAGTGGATCGTATCTCCAAGACCTTGCTCCGCATGCACAAACAAGGTTTTTCCGCGTATGGGCTCGTCGCCAAGCCACGGACGACAGGTCAGTGTGGCATTGATGCTGTTGAACTGCTTGCATTTCCAACGCCAATGATATTTTTGCCATCCCAGTTCAAGGTCGCCCATCAGCAGGCGACATGAACCTTCATTGAAATGGGCTTCGGGGTGGTCGGGTTTCATTTGCAGCGCCTGTTCGAAGCAGGCGAGTGCTTCTCTCAGGCGATTAAGGCTTCGCAGTGCCAAGCCTCGGTTGGTGAGCGCGTCAACATGGTCCGATTTGAATTGAAGCGCGCTGTCGAAACTCCTTATTGCGTCTTCGAAGCGGTCGAGTTCAGCCAATGCGAGTCCGCGGTTGTACCACGCGTCGGCATAGTCCGGCCTGAGATGAAGCGCGCGATCGTACCAGATTACCGCGCCTTCGAATTGTTTCAGATCTTGCAGTGCGTTGCCGCGGTTGTTGAGCGCCGGGACATGGTCGGGTTCCAGAGTCAATGCTGCATCGATGGAGCCGATCGCCTCATCGTACCGCTTGAGCATTCGCAGTGTGATGCCGCGCTTGTTGAGTGCGTCGACGTGAGTTGGCTGGATCTGCAAAGTCCGGTCAAAACATGCGAGCGCGTCTTCATGTTGGCCAAGATCTTGCAGCGTTAAGGCCTGGCGAAAGTAATCGTCAGTAGCTCCTGACCGAGTCGATGAGGTATTCCGAGTCGGAATGAAAAGCTCATCGGTTTCCTTGGCATTCACGCGATGCGCAAGCAAATCCTTGAGCCAGTTAAACATGGTTTCGTACGCGATCGCCAAACTTACATTTTTACCATCAGCATTTTCGTGACTTCATCGATGAATGCCGGGTCATAGTGCGCCTCGCGCATTTTCCACTTGAATGCGTTCCCCAATTTTGCCTTTTTGTAGATATTGAGCTTGTGTTCGGTACCATACAGTTGCACCTTGTACACCAGTTTGTTCAAGACATCCTTTTGCTTGGCCAAGGATACGGATTTCTTTTGAAGGCTTTCCGACGGAATTCTTTCAATAAAAAAGTCGGCCAAGGAGGTGCCGAATTTTTCCGCGTCTTTTGCATCAAACCAACTGAACATGCTTGCTCCTCGAATGACTCATAAAATTGATTGTCCAATAAGCGAAAGCCTTGATCACGCTAGCCTGAAACCGTCGAGCCGGCGTGCTCATTCGGCGTGATTGCCAAGGGCGGAAATGAAACGAATGCGTTTGCATGCGGCTGCCGATAGAAATCGTTCATGACGATATCGATACCATTATTCGGCAGGTGTCGGTTCAAGCCCCAGAAGTAGACGTTGAGCTCGCACAACGGGAAACACCACTCCAGCAGCTTTCGCGCGCCCGTCGGGCTGATGCTATATGCGGGTGTGCCAAAGGCAGCCAGAATGCGGTACAAGGGATGTTCCATGGTCTGGTCCTGGAAACGCCGCGCATTCGAACGCATGTCATCTTGACTGAAATGCGCAACGCACGGGGAAAGATCCCCTGGAAGCATGAAGGTCAGAAACGAATCAAAGTTCCATCCCCATTGGATATAGTCCCAATTCTCGGTGCGTGTACAAATTTCTTCGGTTTTTTCTAGAAAACGATGATTCAGGATTGCGTCGTCTTCGAGAACCGTTATGGGTTGGTCAAGTTCGATTGCCATTTCCCACAGGCGTTTATGCGAAAGGGCACAACCGATAGCGCCATCGGAGTAATAAGGCAGTCCTTCTTCAATCACGCCCTCACGCACAAGGGAAGAGCGGTCCATGGTGCGACCATCAACGGCCTCGAACGCTTCAATTCGGTCGCGATTGCCATTCAATGCATAAAAGCGCTTCAGACGTTCTGGCGTGCGGTTGAGGCTGATGACAAAGCATTTCATGGCAAGGTTCAGGATATGTTTTCAGGATGTCCGATTGTCGAATCGCGCGGGCCGACATCGCGATGCCGTATCTTTTTATTATCGGTCGTGCGATTTTTGCCTAAAGCCGCCTGCCGTCCGGTTGATATGTCCGCGGCAGTGTATCAGATGGCAATAATGCCCTTGATCAGGGTTGCATCCGGAAAATTCTAGCAATCGTAAAATCGCCCAGTCAATGAATATCGTGTTCGGTGTGGACGGAAAGGTCAGCGGCTCCCGGATTTTGCCCAGCTGCCCGACTTGCCGCCATGCTTTTCCAACAAGGTGATATCACTCATGATCATGCCGCGGTCCACCGCTTTGCACATGTCGTAAATAGTGAGCAGACCGACTTGCACGGCAGTGAGTGCCTCCATTTCCACGCCCGTTTGGCCATGGGTTTCTACTTGTGCAGTACACGTCACGCTCAACGACGGAGCGTCGACATGGAAGTCAACTGTTACGCGAGTAATCGCAAGCGGGTGGCAGAGTGGAATCAAGTCACTCGTGCGCTTGGCCCCCATGATGGCCGCGATCCGGGCGATCCCCAGAACATCGCCCTTTTTCGCGGCGCCGGACTGGATGATTGCCAATGTTTCCGGCTTCATGCGAATGGTGCCGCTGGCGACGGCAACCCGATGGGTGGCGTCCTTTTCCCCCACGTCCACCATGTGGGCCTGCCCCGTTGCGTCGAAATGTGTCAACCCTTCATGGCTTGTGGCGGAAGGGGGGTTATTCTTTTTGCTAGTCATTGGTAACAATGTGCGATGATTTTTCAGTGGTTGGCAGGTCGGGTTATCATAGCACCGTGAAACCTAAATCTACCTTCTTTACGGGGAATACAGTGATGCGCTTCGTCAGCGCAGCCACTCTCTCGATCGCTTGTGCAGTGCCGCCAATAATGGTGCCACGGTCGGTGCTTGCGCAAAGCCTTCCCAGCCTCGGCGACACCGAGCGCGGCGAATTGTCTCCGCTGATGGAGCGCAAGCTTGGCGAACAGATCATGCGCGACATTCGTCGCGATCGCGATTATCTGGACGATGCGCCGCTGTTGGAATACCTCAACAACTTCGGCTCGGGCCTTGTCGCGGCGCGACCCGAGGCGCGCGGTGAGGCCGGTTATGATTTCTTCTTCTTTGCTGTGCGCGATCCGATGCTGAATGCCTTCGCGCTGCCGGGAGGATTCATCGGTGTGCATTCGGCACTCATTCTGGCTGCGCAGAACGAGTCCGAACTGGCCTCGGTTATCGCGCATGAAATCGGTCACGTTGCGCAGCGCCATATCGCGCGCATGCTGGGCAAGCAGCGTCAGGATGCCTTGATTCCATTGGCTTCGGCGGTGCTGGCTGCGCTGGCGGCGCGCTCCAATCCGGATGCCTCGGCTGCCTTGCTCATGGGCGGACAGGGCATGGCCTTGCAGCGCCAGCTCAATTTCAGCCGCGACGCCGAGCGCGAAGCCGACCGGATCGGTTTGCAGATCTTGCGCGAGGCGCAGTTCGATACCTCCGGCATGATTGCATTCTTCGGTCGCATGCAGAATGCGACGCGCTCATACACGGATGCAGCGCCGGCCTATCTGCGCTCGCACCCGCTGACGACCGAGCGTATCGCCGATATCCAGGCGCGCATTCGCGATCAGCCTTACCGGCAACACGCCGACAGCATTGATTTCTACCTGATCCGCTCGCGCGTGCGGGTGTTGCAGGATCCATCGCCGCAGGGATTGCTGGATGCCGAGGTGGCATTCGAGAAGCAATTGCAGCAAAAGGCGCGCATGCAAATCATTGCAGCGAAATATGGCCAGGCGCTGGTCGCGCTTCGCCAGGGCGCGCCGTCCAAGGCGCAGGAACTGCTCAAGGATGTGTACGCCGCCATGTCGCCGAGCGGGACGCAGAGCCCGATACTGACCGGCTTGTCGATCGAGATCAAGCTTGCCGCGAACAAATCCGCCGAGGCACTCAAGGAGGCTGAAGCAGCGCGGACGAAATACCCATTGTCGCGCGGGATTGCGCAGCAGTATGCGGATGCCTTGATTGCTGCGGACCATCTCGACGACGCGATAGGCTATCTGCGCGACCAGGCCCAGTTGTACCGGCAGGAACCCAAGGTGCAGGAGCAACTGGCAAAGGCGTATGCGGCGCAAGGCAAGCAGGCCTTGCAGCATATCGCCCTCGCGGAATCGTACGCGCTCTCCGGCAGCATGCCTGCCGCGATCGATCAGCTCGGCATTGCGCGGCGTTCGTCGGACGCCTCTTTTTACGATCAGGCTGTGATCGATGCGCGCGAACGCGAGTTCAAGGCGCGTTGGATGGAAGAAATGAAAGAAGGGCAGCAGGAGCGGTAAGCATCCCGCCCTCAGGCTGCCGCTGGCTGCGGTTCGAGAACGAATCCGAATTGTTTTGCGATTGCGTCCGAGGCAATCCGTTTTACCGGTATCCGCTGGCCCTTGAAGGTCAAGGTCAGGATGTCTGAGGGCTGCGGTTGTTCCAGCCACGCCAGCAGCTGCTCGTCCCCCACCTGCATGTCTCCGACATGCAGGTGCTGCAGGCAATGCGCCATATCGCGGTCGTCAACGGCGGCGATTTTTCTCCCGCTTTGCAAGAGCAATTGACCGGTCTCGGTCATCCAGGCCGCATCCACCTGCGTCAATGGTTCGCGCGTGTGCAGGACGAATCCTTCCACCGGATCGCTATGGGCTATAAAGGGCGCGATTTCAAGCGTGACGTACACCCGTTGCGGTCCGTTCTGAAAATACCAGCGACCTTGCTCGTGCGTGTAATTGCGATTGATGAAACCGACCAGCGCCGGATTGGTGATCTTGTCGCCGGGCAGTTTCAGTGCTTGTGCGCGCTCGTCGCGCATGCGCCAGTTGCCGCGCGCATCGAGCGCCAGCCAGCCATAACAGTGCGGCACATTCGGCCACTTTGCCATTGCCTGTTTGACGATGTCATCCATTTAATTTCCCTTGCATTCGAGAAAATGCAGCATGCGCTGCGGCAGCCAGTCGATGCGACCGGGAGGACCTCCGACGGCGAAGCCGACATGTCCGCCGTGCGCGGGATAATCCAGAGTGACACAGGGCGATGCGGCGCTCGGCAGGTGCTGCGGCGGCAGGAACGGATCATTCTGCGCGTTCAACACCAGTGTCGGAACCGTGATGTCCGACAGCACATGCTTGGCGCTGGCGCGGTTCCAGTAATCGTCGGTGTCCCGATAGCCGTGCAATGGCGCAGTAACGATATTGTCGAATTCATACAGAGTCCGGGCGCGCAGCATGGTTTCGCGGTCGAACAGCGATGGAAACTGCTTGAGTTTTTGCAGGCATTTGGGTTTCAGGGTCTGAAGGAAAATCCGGGTGTAGATCATGTTCAGGCCGCGTGACAGCGCGGCACCGCCGCCGGCCAGGTCAAGCGGTGCGGAAATCGCGCAGGCAGCATCGACGATTTCTGCATGGTGCTGGGACTCCCCCAGCCAACGCAACAGCGCATTGCCGCCGAGCGAAACGCCGGTTGCATAGAATTTGCTGACGCGCGTCTTGTACCGATCCGAGAGGCGTCGAATAATCCAATCCACTTCCTGTGCGTCGCCGGAATGATAGAAGCGCGGCGCGTGATTCAGTTCGCCCGAGCAGCCGCGAAAATGCGGTACTGCCCCCGACCATCCCAAGGAGGTGACATGCGCCATCAGTGCACGCGCGTAATGGCTGTCGGACGAGCCCTCCAGACCGTGGAACATCACGATGAAAGGCCGGCCTTGCTGGCCATCGACAAAATCGATATCGATGAAATCGCTGTCCGGTGTCTGCCAGCGTTCGCGGCGATATGCCACTTCCGGCTTCGCAATGCAGGTTGCCGGATAGATGGTTTGCAGATGCCCGCTGGGCAGCCAGGAGGGTGCAGAGTATTTCATTCGACAATCTTCACGCATGGGCTCATGGTGCGATCCAGCTCAATGCAGCAGCGCTGACACCTTCGCGTCCGCCGGCGCCTCTCCAGGTACCACGGAGGCGTGA
This sequence comes from Herbaspirillum sp. ST 5-3, assembly GCF_004804275.1. Taxonomy (GTDB): domain Bacteria; phylum Pseudomonadota; class Gammaproteobacteria; order Burkholderiales; family Burkholderiaceae_D; genus Noviherbaspirillum. Next base: position 13,046 of record NZ_STGI01000016.1, on the reverse strand, counting down.
TGCGCCACGATACGCCAGCCCTGCGGCGTTTTCATATAGACGTTGGTCGCGAGGATATGGATGTCCTGCTGGCGCGTCGCGGTCCGATGCACTTCTTCGATGATGTTGTGCACTGAAGTCATCATGTTCTGTGTCACATGCAATTGCACCGGGCGGATATGGACGCCGCCTTGTTCGAAAATGGATTCCCACGATGAACGAATCGACGCATGTCCGACCAGTCGCGGCGAACCTGGATGGATGCAGACGATCTCGTCATCGTCTGCCCATAGGGACATGACGGCCTCGATGTCCGCGCGACTGATGGCGTCATAGAAGAGAGATTCGGTTTCTTCCGCGGTTTCGAGCAACTTGTTTATTTTTGGCATGGCAGGTATCGGGAAATGCGCAGACTTAATGCGCTAACAAGATTATTTTAAGGCCTATTCCATGAACGTCGCCGGCGGACGGTGCGGACCACCTGAACAAAGGATGTTCAAGATCATTCGCTGTTCGGCTTTCCGAACGATAAACCCGTAGGGTCGGGGCGACCGATGCAGTCGAAAAGGATGGCCTGTGGAAAATCAGGAAAGCTTGGGGAAATATCGACTGCGGGTGGGGCCAGAAGTGGGCGGCAGAAAACAGAGCGACTCGGGAAGATCCCTTGTTCTGAGCGCGTTTTGCTGAACTGTAAGTTGACGTCGAAGGTGTCGCCCGCAGCCTGGCTTCAGAGAAACAAGACTGCGGGAGATTCCCGGTCAATGGCCTTTGACGACCGCGCCGGGCTTGAGGCGATACACCGTACCGCAGTACGGGCACTTGCCTTCATGATGATTGTCGAGAGCGATGAACACGCGCGGATGCGACGACCAGATCGGCATTGCCGGGTTGGGGCAATAGGCCGGCAGGTCGTGGCCATCCAGTTCGACGTAGCTCATGTTTTGTTTTGCTTGGTTCATGGCATTTTCCAGAAGGGGGTTAAACCAATGTGAGCCAGTGCTGGTATTGCGGCGCCTTGCCGGCGACCACATCGAAGAACAGCGACTGCAGCTTTTCCGTAATCGGGCCGCGCTTGCCTTCGCCGATCTGGCGATTGTCGAGTTCGCGGATCGGCGTGATCTCTGCTGCGGTGCCGGTAAAGAAGGCTTCATCGCAGCAGTACACTTCATCGCGCGTGATGCGTTTTTCGATCACTTCAATTCCGAGGTCGCGCGCCATGGTCAGCACCGAATCGCGCGTGATGCCATCGAGGCAGGATGCGAGGTCGGGCGTATAGATCTTGCCATTCTTGACGACGAAAACGTTTTCGCCGGAACCTTCCGATACATAACCTTCGGTATCGAGCAGCAATGCTTCGTCATAGCCGTCGGCCAGCGCTTCCTGATTGGCGAGAATGGAGTTGATGTAGTAACCGCAAGCCTTTGCGCGCACCAGCGAGACATTGACATGGTGACGCGAGAACGACGACGTCTTCACGCGAATGCCTTTGGTGATGCCGTCTTCACCCAGGTAGGCGCCCCACGGCCATGCGGCGATCGCAACGTGAATCGTGTTGCCCTTGGCGGACACGCCGAGCTTCTCCGAACCGATCCAGACCAGAGGACGCAGGTAGCAGGACTCCAACTTGTTTTCGCGCACGACCTGGCGTTGTGCTTCGACGATGGTTTCCATGTCGAACGGGATCTTCATCTGGAAAATCTTGGCCGAGTTGAACAGGCGTTGCGTGTGCTCCTTGAGACGGAAGATCGCCGTGCCCTGCGACGTCTTGTAGGCCCGCACGCCTTCGAATACACCCATGCCGTAGTGCAGGGTATGCGTCAGCACGTGCACCTTGGCGTCGCGCCATTCGATCAGTTCGCCGTCTTTCCAGATTTTTCCGTCGCGGTCGGCCATGGACATGTCGTGTTCTCCAAAAATTGTCGCAAAGCCTCGATTTTACTCCGGATATTTCCGCAGGAGAGAGGGGGCTCAAGTGAATTCGAATGTCTTCCCGCGCGACGCGAAGGTCGCGTCAGATTCACGGGCGGTTCCGGCAGCCTGAAAAATTCATGGGTAGAATGTGGCCTTCACATTTTTGCAGGCCATCCGTGTCTGACTATGGCAATTCGCTTCATGTCGTTTCGGTCTGCAACCACTACCATTATCAAATCTTCAAGCATGAAGGCGTCCCTTGCAATCCAGCGCGCGCTTTCTGCAGGCGATTTGTTTCTCAAACCATGAGCAATTCAGAAGCAGTAATGACACAGCCGGCCTCCATTGATATGGAGAAGCGCGCGTTTCGCGAAGGCTTCAAGGCATGCGCGCCGACCATGGCCGGCATCTTCGCCTGGGGTATGGTGACCGGCATGGCGATGGTCAAAACCGGCCTGACCATCTGGCAGGCGCTCGGGATGACTTTCCTGGTCTTCGCGGGTTCGGCGCAACTGGCGGCCTTGCCGCTGATGGCTGCCAGTGCGCCTGTCTGGGTGGTGTTCCTGACTGCCCTTGTGGTGAACCTGCGTTTTGTCATTTTTGCAGCAGCGATCGCGCCGCATTTTGCCCACCTGCCCTGGTACAAGCGTGTCTGGCACGGCTATTTCAATGCCGACATCACGATGGCCTTGTTCCCGGTCCGCTTTTCCGCGGACACGGTACATCAGACTGAAGGAAAGGTGGGCTACTTCAATGGCATCGGTTATCCGAACTGGTGCGCGTGGCAGGCCGGCTCGGTGTTCGGAATCCTGATGGCGAGCCAGATTCCGCAAAGCTGGGGCATCGAATTTGCTGGCACGCTTGCCTTGCTGGCAGTCACCATCCCGCTGACCATCAACTCCGCGGCGCTGGTCGGTGTCGTCGTGGCAGGTATTACCGCTGTGGTGGCCGCGTCCATGCCCTATCGGCTCGGTTTGCTGGTCGCGGTCATTCTTGGCATGGTTGCGGCGATGATTGTCGACACCGCTCTGGACAAGAAAAAGGAGAATGCATGAGCGAGAGCGATATCTGGCTGACGATCGGCTTGCTGACTGTCGCTACCATTCTGACGAGAAGCTCGTTCTTCTTCCTGGGACACGCAGTGAAGTTGCCGCCGAAGGTACAGCATGCGCTGCGCTATGCCCCTGCAGCCGCGCTGGCCGCGATTGTCGCCCCGGACCTGGTGCTTGCCAACAATACCTTGCAGTTGACCTGGGCCAATCCGAAGTTGATGGCGGGGCTTGGCGCGGCGCTGTTTTTTCTGACGACGCGGCATTTGCTTGGGACCATCGTTGCAGGGATGGGTTTGTACACCTTGCTCCGCATCATTTTGTAAGCGGAAAATCGTTTTTCGGGCTTGTCGGGTGCGGTAAAATAGCGATTTTTCCATTCTTTCAATACTTGTCTGGCAGCCATGCAATTCAACCGATTGAGCGACCTCATCGCACGCAACCAACTCCAGGGCAAACGCGTTTTCATCCGCGCCGATCTCAACGTACCGCAGGATGACGCGGGCAATATCACCGAAGACACGCGCATCCGCGCTTCGGTGCCAGCCATCCAGCAGGCCGTGCAAGCCGGCGCTGCCGTGATGGTGACGTCCCATCTGGGCCGCCCGACTGAAGGCGAGTGCAAGCCGGAAGATTCGCTCGCGCCGATCGCCAAGCGCCTCTCCGAATTGCTCGGCATGCCGGTCGAACTGAAGCAGAACTGGGTTGATGGTGTGGATGTCGCACCCGGCCAGGTCGTCCTGCTGGAGAACTGCCGCGTCAACAAGGGCGAGAAAAAGAACAGCGACGAGCTGGCGCAGAAAATGGCGAAGCTGTGCGACGTCTATGTCAACGACGCGTTCGGCACGGCCCATCGCGCGGAAGCAACCACGCATGGCATCGCCAAGTTCGCTCCCATCGCCTGCGCCGGTCCGTTGCTTGCGGCGGAACTCGATGCCCTGGGCAAGGCGCTCGGCCAGCCGAAACGTCCGCTGGCCGCCATCGTCGCCGGCTCCAAAGTGTCGACCAAGCTCACGATCCTGAAAACCCTCGCCGACAAGGTCGACAACCTGATCGTCGGCGGCGGCATCGCCAACACCTTCATGCTGGCGTCCGGCCTGAAGATCGGCAAATCTCTGGCGGAAGCGGACCTTGTCAGCGAAGCGAAAGCGATCATCGATATGATGGCCAAGCGCGGTGCTTCGGTACCCATTCCGGTCGATGTCGTCTGCGCCAAGGAGTTTTCGCCGACCGCGGCCGCGACCGTCAAGGATGTGAAGGATGTGGTCGACGACGACATGATCCTCGACATCGGCCCCAAGACCGCCGAACAACTGGCGCAGCAGATCGCGCAGGCCGGCACGGTCGTCTGGAACGGACCGGTGGGCGTATTCGAGTTCGACCAGTTCGGCGAAGGAACGAAGAAGCTGGCAATGGCGATTGCCGATTCCAAGGCATTCTCGATTGCGGGTGGCGGCGATACGCTGGCTGCGATTGCGAAGTACAACATCGCCGACAAGATCGGGTACATCTCGACCGGTGGCGGCGCCTTCCTCGAATTCCTGGAAGGCAAGACACTGCCTGCTGTCGATATTCTGCAGCAGCGCGCGAAGTAAAACCGTCGGGAGCGGCTGAGCGCCGCCCATCAAGGGCTGTCAAATGATCAGAGCTACCAAAATCGTCGCCACCGTTGGCCCTGCATCGAGCGATCCCGAGATCCTCGTGCGGATGATCAAGGCCGGGGTGAACATCGTGCGCCTGAATTTTTCGCACGGCAAGGCGCAGGACCATATTGAACGCGCCAGCCTGGTCCGACAGGCCGCCGCCGCGTGCGGCCGCGAAGTGGCGATCATGGCCGACCTGCAGGGTCCGAAAATCCGAATCGGTAAGTTCGAACAAGGCAAGATCTTCCTTGAAAACGGCAGCAAGTTCATCCTCGACGCCGATTGCGAGCTGGGCAACCAGGCGCAGGTCGGCCTCGACTACAAGGAGCTTCCCCGTGATCTGAGACCGGCCGATGTGCTGCTGCTCAACGATGGCCTGATCGTGCTGGTGGTCGACAAGATCGTCGGCAGCGCGATCCATACCACGGTGCGGATCGGCGGCGAACTGTCGAACAACAAGGGCATCAATCGCCTCGGCGGCGGTTTGTCGGCGCCGGCCCTGACTGCCAAGGACATGGAAGACATCAAGACCGCGATGAGCTTCCAGGCGGATTACGTTGCCGTGTCCTTCCCGAAGAATGCGACCGACATGATCATGGCGCGGCAGCTCGCGAACATTGCCGGCGAAGCCACCAGGCACAAGCCGCAGATGATCGCCAAGATCGAACGCGCGGAAGCGATCCCGCTGTTGCAGGATATCCTTGATGCGTCCGACGGCATCATGGTGGCGCGCGGCGATCTGGCAGTGGAAGTCGGCAACGCAGCCGTACCGGCACTGCAGAAGCGCATGATCAAGATGGCGCGCGCATCGAACAAGCTGACCATCACCGCGACGCAGATGATGGAATCGATGATCGTCAATGCAGTGCCGACGCGCGCCGAAGTGTCGGACGTTGCCAACGCCGTGCTCGACGGCACCGATGCGGTCATGACCTCGGCTGAGACGGCTTCCGGCAAGTATCCCGTTGAAACCGTGGAGGCGATGGCCGCGATCTGCCTCGAGGCAGAAAAATCCGATGTGGTGAAACTCGACGCCGACTTCCTGAATGCCACCTTCACTCGCATCGACCAGTCGATCGCCTATGGTGCGCTGTTCACGGCCTACCATTTGCGTGTCAAGGCGATTGTCGCGCTGACCGAATCCGGTTCGACCGCGCTGTGGATGAGCCGTCACAACATCGACATCCCGATTTTCGCCATCACGCCGATTTTGGCCACGCAGCGCAAGGCCGCCTTGTACCGCAATGTGACGCCTTTTGAACTGGCGCATTCCACCGATCGCGAAGCCGTCTTGAAAGCCGCGCAGGATTTGCTTCTCGCCAAAGGCGTGGTGCAGAAAGGCGACATGATTGTGGTCACCTGGGGCGAACCCATGGGCCAGGTCGGTGGCACGAATGCCCTCAAGATCATGAAGATCGGCGAATACTAAATTTTATTGTCTGGAGAAACAACATGCCTCTCGTATCCATGCGTCAACTGCTCGACCACGCTGCTGAAAACGGTTACGGTCTGCCCGCATTCAACGTCAACAACCTGGAGCAGGTCACCGCGATCATGCAGGCTGCCGATGAAGTTGGCGCGCCGGTGATCATGCAAGCCTCCGCAGGCGCCCGCAAGTATGCCGGCGAAGCCTTCCTGCGCCACCTGATCGAAGCAGCTGTCGAAGCCTACCCGCATATTCCGGTCGTGATGCACCAGGACCACGGACAGTCGCCGGCAGTCTGCATGGCCGCGATCAAGTCCGGATTCACTTCCGTGATGATGGACGGCTCGCTGATGGAAGATGGCAAATCGGTGGCCAGCTATGAATACAACGTCGAAGTGTCGCGCAAGGTGGTCGAGTTCTCGCATGCGATCGGTGTGACGGTCGAGGCGGAACTGGGCGTGCTGGGTTCGCTGGAAACCATGAAGGGCGACAAGGAAGACGGCCACGGTGCGGAAGGCACGATGACCCGCGAACAGCTGCTGACCGACGTCAACCAGGCTGCCGACTTCGTCAAGCTGACGCAATGCGACGCACTTGCCATCGCGATCGGTACGTCCCACGGTGCCTACAAATTCTCGCGCAAGCCGACCGGCGACATCCTCGCCATCCAGCGCATCAAGGAAATCCATGCGCGCATTCCGAACACGCACCTGGTGATGCACGGCTCCTCTTCCGTACCCCAGGAATTGCTGGCCGAGATCCGCCAGTTCGGCGGCGACATGAAAGAAACCTATGGCGTGCCGGTCGAGGAAATCCAGGAAGGCATCAAGCATGGCGTGCGCAAGATCAACATCGATACCGACATCCGCCTGGCGATGACCGGTGCGATTCGACGCTTCTTCATCGAGAACCCCTCCAAGTTCGATCCGCGTGAATACCTGAAGCCAGCCCGTGAAGCCGCCAAGGTGATCTGCAAGTCGCGCTTCATCGCTTTCGGCTGCGAAGGCCAGGCTGCCAAAATCAAGCCGATTTCGCTGGAAAAGATGGCCGAAAAGTACAAAAAGGGTGAGTTAGCCCAGATCGTGCAGTAAAATTGGAACCCGCTCAATATCCTGCTGCGCAGTCCAAGCCCGGACCTGCGATGCTCGCCGTACCATCTGTACGGTTGCGCTTCTCGATCCGACCTCGGACCGCTCGCGACGGATCTTGAACGGATTCCTAGCCTTGGAAAGAAACAACCGGCGGCGTGTCAGGCACCCGCCGGTTTAGCTTTTTTGGAAAGCCTTTATGAACAGCCTTTACCAGTCCACCATCCAGTCTCTCCCGCTGCTCGGCCGCGGCAAGGTGCGCGACAACTACGCCGTCGGTGACGACAAGATTCTGATTGTCACCACGGATCGCCTGTCCGCATTTGACGTAGTCATGAACGAACCGATCCCCGGCAAGGGCAAGGTCCTTAACCAGATGTCGAATTTCTGGTTCCAGAAGCTGGGCGATATTGTCCCCAACCATCTGACCGGCATCGCACCGGAATCCGTGGTGCAGGCGGGCGAAGTGGAGCAGGTGCGCGGACGCGCGGTTGTCGCCAAGCGCCTGAAGCCGATTCTGGTGGAGGCGGTTGTGCGCGGCTACATCATCGGCTCGGGCTGGAAAGACTATCAAACGACCGGTTCGATTTGCGGCATTGCCTTGCCCAAGGGATTGCGTCAGGCCGACAAGCTCGCCACCCCGATTTTCACGCCAGCCGCCAAGGCAGAGATGGGCGAGCACGACGAAAACATCAGCTTCGCTGACATGGAAAATCGCATCGGCAAGGAACTTGCTGGGAAGATCCGTGAAGTCAGCATCAAGCTGTACCAGACCGCGGCTGATTACGCGGCCACGCGCGGCATCATCATTGCCGATACCAAGTTCGAATTCGGGCTGGACGAGAACGGCGTCCTGCACCTGATGGATGAAGTGCTCACCGCGGATTCATCGCGATTCTGGCCAGCCGATTCCTACGCGCCAGGCATGTCGCCGCCGTCGTTTGACAAGCAATTCGTGCGCGACTACCTGGAGACGCTCACGGACTGGAACAAGACCGCGCCGGCGCCGGCCTTGCCTGCCGATGTGATCGAGAAGACCGGCGCAAAGTACCGCGAGGCGCTGCAGCGCCTGACTGGCGAAACCCTGAGGGACTGACATGACGAAGCAAGCTGCCAATCAAGCCGCTGCACCGCTGGTCGGTGTGGTGATGGGTTCGTCTTCCGACTGGGATGTGATGCAGCATGCGGTCGCAATGTTGAAGGAATTCGGCGTCGAGCATGAAGCGCAGGTGATTTCCGCGCATCGCATGCCGGATCAGATGTTCGCCTACGCGGAAACGGCACGGCAGCGCGGCCTGCGCGCGATCATCGCTGGCGCCGGCGGCGCCGCCCACCTTCCGGGAATGATCGCGGCGAAAACCATCGTCCCGGTTCTGGGCGTGCCGGTCCCATCGAAATATTTACGCGGCGAAGATTCGCTGCTGTCGATCGTGCAGATGCCCAAGGGTATTCCGGTTTCGACCTTCGCGATCGGCGAGGCAGGCGCGGCCAATGCGGCGCTGACGGCAATCGCGATCCTTGCGACCACTGATGACCAATTGGCGGCGCGTCTGCAGGAATTCCGCGCGAAGCAGACGCAAGCAGCCCTTGCAATGACACTACCGGCATGAGCGACAAATTAACTCCTTTCGTTCCCTCCGCGACGCCCCCAACTTGGCTGGGCGTGATGGGTGGCGGCCAGTTGGGCCGCATGTTCGCCCATGCAGCGCAAAAAATGGGTTACAAGGTTGCCGTGCTGGAGCCGGCACGCGACTGCCCGGCGGGCCATGCTGCCGATCATTTGCTGTGCGCGGATTACACCGATGAGGCGGCGCTCAAGGAACTGGCGGAGCAATGCGTTGCGGTGACGACTGAATTTGAAAACGTGCCGTCACAGAGTATGGCGTTTCTCGCGGAAAGAACTTTTGTCGCGCCGTCTGCGGCATGCGTGTCGATTGCTCAGAACCGACTCGAAGAAAAACGCTTCTTCACCGAATGCGCGTCGACTTCGGGCGTGCTGCCGGCACCCTACAAGGCGATAACTAGTGCCGATGACATCGAGATCATCCCCGAGACGCTTTTCCCCGGCATCCTGAAAACGGCGCGCATGGGTTATGACGCCAAGGGCCAGATTCGCGTCAAAACGCGTGAAGAGGCGCGCGCGGCGTTCGCAGCCTTGAACGGCGTCGACTGTGTGCTGGAAAAGATGCTGCCGCTTGCCTATGAAATTTCGGTACTGACCGCACGCGGCGCGGATGGTCAATCGGTTGTCTATCCGATTGCCGAGAATGTGCACCGTGAAGGTATTCTTTTCACGACGACGGTACCCGGACCGAACGTGTGCCAGGAGGCGGCGGGCAAGGCACAGGCAGCCGCGCTGGCGATCATTGCGCAGCTCGGTTACGTCGGCGTGCTGTGCATCGAATTTTTCGTGCTGCAGGATGGATCGCTCGTGGTCAACGAGATGGCACCGCGTCCGCATAACAGCGGGCATTACACGATTGATGCCTGCATCACCAGCCAGTTCGCGCAACAGGTACGCGCGATGGCGCGCATGCCTCTGGGCGATGTGCGGCAGCATTCGCCGGCGGTGATGCTCAACATCCTGGGTGATGTGTGGTTTGAAGGCGATAGCGACAAAGTGCGCGAGCCGGCATGGCACAAGGTGCTCGCGCTGCCCGGCGCCAACCTGCATTTGTACGGCAAGGAAGATGCTCGGCGCGGACGCAAGATGGGACACGTCACCTTTGTCGCGCCCGAACTTGCGCAGGCGCAGGAAAGCCTGCGTGCCGCCTGCGAAATCCTCGGAATCGCGCTCTGATGGAAAAGAATGGCGCGCCATGCCTGACATGACTTTGGATATGCATGCCATTCGATTGGCCGCGCGCAAGCTGGAAGAGGGCGAACTGGTCGCCTTTCCAACCGAGACGGTGTATGGCCTGGGTGCGGATGCAGAAAATCCCGCCGCAGTTGCCAGGATTTATGCGGCCAAGGGCCGGCCTGCCAATCATCCTGTGATCGTTCACCTCGCGCCGGGCGCCGACATCGGTTACTGGGCAGAGGCGATTCCGCCTGAAGCAAACAAGCTAATCGATGCCTTCTGGCCCGGTCCGTTGACCCTGATTCTTCGTCGCGCCGCACACATCCCCGATGCGGTGTCGGGTGGACAGGATTCCATCGGGCTGCGCTGTCCATCGCATCCGGTTGCGCAGGCATTGCTTCGGGAATTCAAAGGCGGGAAGGGCGGTGTCGCGGCCCCATCAGCAAACCGGTTCGGCCATGTCAGCCCGACGACTGCACGGCACGTGCAAGATGAATTCGGTACCGTACCGAATGGCCCCGTTGCCTGCATCCTCGATGGCGGGCAGAGCGAAGTCGGCATTGAATCAAGCATTCTCGACTTGTCGCGCATGGCAAGTCATGGTCCGGTGCTGCTGCGTCCCGGACACATCAGTACGGCCGATATCGCCCGCGTCATCGGAATGCGACCGCGTATGCCTGATGCCGCTGCGCCAAGAGCTTCCGGAACGCTGGAATCGCATTACGCGCCGAACACCCCGGTTGCGCTGGTCGCGCCGGAGCAGTGGAACCATGTTCATGATCGCTTGGTCCTCAACAAGCGCCGCGTTGCATCGCTGCGCCGGACAATGCCGCCGATGCCGCTCGCAGTTGCCCAGTTCGGCTTGCCGGCAACGCCTGAGGGTTACGCTCATGATTTGTATGCCGCCTTGCGCATGATGGACGAGGCGGGGGCAGACATTATTCTCGTCGAATCGCCTCCCGTGGACGAACAGTGGCAGGGCGTCAACGACCGTTTGCGCAGGGCGGCGCATGACTCGTCCGGCATTCTTGCTCGCTTGCTGGATGAAGCGCGGTAGTTGCTGTTCCTGGCGCATCGCTTGACCACGCAGGCGCTGTCTTCACTCATTTCATTTATTTCCATGCGGGAAGCTTAGAGTCCGCGCTCTAAATATTTACGCCGCACTTGCCTAGTCAAGGCGCGAACTTCAATGCCATACTAGGCGACCGAGAATGGAACGCTCGTTCGTTTTTCATTCCTCGTATAAATACGAATAATCAGAGGAGATACAATGCGTCAATCCAAATTCGCAGCGGCGCTACTGGCCGCAGCATTCCTTGCGTCCTGTGGCGGCGATGTCAAGCCGCAATTCACTTCCCTGGTGTCATTCGGTGACAGTCTGAGCGACGTCGGCACCTATGCCGTCGGTACGGTCGCGCAACTCGGCGGCGGGAAGTACACCATCAATGGTCCGGACGGCAAGAACTGGATCGAGTTGATGGCGCCGAAATTTGGATTGAGTGCGCCCTGCCCCGCGCAAACCGGGCTGGACGGCGACGCCGCGCAAGGCTTTTCGGTTCCGGTCACCAACTCCACCAACTGCACGGCTTACGCACAGGGCGGCGCCCGCGTGACCGATCCTGTCGGTCCTGGCAACAAATTGCTCGGCGGTGTCAACGCCGTTCTGGGCCAGCTCACCGTGCCGGTCGCGACGCAAATTCAGACCCACCTCACCCGCAAAGGCGGGAGCTTCGGCGGTTCGGAAATCGTCTTTGTGCTGGCCGGCGGCAACGATGTATTCATCCAGCTGGCCACTCTCAGTGCGACGGTAGCCGCTGGTGGCGACGCGAATGCGGCATCCACTGCCGCGGTGACCGCAATGGGAACTGCCGGCACCCAGCTGGCAGGCTACATCAAGAATCAGATCGTCGCCAAGGGAGCGAAATACGTTGCCGTCATCAATTTGCCTGACGTGAGCAAGACGCCGTTCGCCCTGGCGGAAAGTGCGCAGACCCAGGCATTGATCAACACCATGGTCACGACGTTCAATGCGCAATTGTCGGCCGGGTTGTCTGGTGTCGATGTGCTGACGATCGACGCCTATACGGCCAGCCGGGACGAAAGCGCCAATCCGGCGAAATACGGTTTCACCAACACCACTTCGCCGGCATGCGATCTCTCTCCGCAAAAGAATCCGCTTGGATCCTCGCTCGTTTGTACCCGGAATAATCTGATTGCCGGTTCTGTCGACAACTATGAGTTCGCTGACGGCGTGCATCCGACGCCGTATGGCTATCGCGTGCTGGCCGACCTGGTCACTGCGGAGCTGGCCAAGAAGGGCTGGCTGTAAACCATCACGGTATTGGCGCCATCATCCGAAGCGGAGTTTCATCGTCAGGATGAAAAGCGCCAATGCCAGCGTGAGCAGATTGGCGATGATCACCGGCCACGCACCGATCAGCAGGCCGTACAGTAACCACAGCGCAACGCCGGTCGTGAAAATGCTGTACATGCCCAGCGACACGCCATCAGCACGGCGTGTCTTCCAGGTAAGCCAGGCTTGAGGGACAAATGCGATGGTGGTGAATGTCGCCGCAAGCGCGCCGACGAGTTCATCGAAGTGCCGGAACAGTGAAAAAGTCATGCGAATGTGTTGATGTGTGTGAGGAGTATCGAGCTTTGACCGCATCTGATGCACAGCATCGGATGCGGTTTTTTTTCGGCAGTGCAGGGTTACTGGAATGCCTGGATGCCCGTTTGCGCACGTCCGAGGATCAACGCATGGATGTCATGCGTACCTTCGTAGGTGTTGACCACTTCGAGGTTCACCATGTGGCGGATCACGCCGAATTCATCCGAAATGCCGTTCCCGCCCAACATGTCACGCGCCATGCGCGCCACGTCCAATGCCTTGCCGCAGGAATTGCGCTTCATCATTGATGTGATTTCCACCGATGCAGTGCCTTCATCCTTCATGCGGCCCAAGCGCAAGCAACCCTGAAGGCCGAGCGTGATCTCCGTCTGCATGTCGGCCAGCTTCTTCTGGATCAACTGGTTTGCCGCCAGGGGCTTGCCGAACTGCTTGCGGTCCAGCACATACTGGCGGGCACGGAACCAGCAGTCTTCCGCCGCACCCAGCGCACCCCAGGCAATGCCGTAACGCGCCGAATT
>NZ_STGI01000015.1 GCF_004804275.1 Herbaspirillum sp. ST 5-3 | reverse complement strand
TAACGGGCCATGGGAGAACCTCCTTGTTTCTCCCATAGACTGGTTATTGTGATAACAGTTCGAGCGTGGCAAGATGCGGAAATACTTTTTCTACACCTTCGTTAGTGCATTTTTTTTCGTAATGACGCTCGACGCTATTTATGTGTCGCTCGCCGTTGGAGTCGGCCTCCGTGTTGCCTCCCTCATTGCCGCTCGTCCAAGTGCAACCCAGGTGCAAGGCGCGCAGGTTCCGGGTACGCGGCTGCGCTTAGCTGCCGCCACACCGGCGATGCGCGCGGGCCTCGCGCTCGTGTTGGCTCCCGTGTTTACCATTGTCCTCGTCACCGCTGCAATGGCGGGTCTGTTTAGCCAAAAGTAAAAGCAACGGGATCACTTCTCGGGGCATCGAACGTCATTGGCAACGGGAAAGCGTTTCCAGAATGAATTCGCAGATGTGACGTGTCTCATTCCATGGCGCCGCTTGCTTTGCGGAAGAATATTTTTCATCGGCATTGCACTGCTATCAATAGTCGTTCGCGCTTCATTCTTGCGAGACACAATCCACACTTCCTGCCGGTAATTCGTGCACGCAGACAATGCGCAGCACTGACTTCTCCGCCATTCAAAGGCGCGTCCGCCCTTCAAGCTTCGCCTTGGAAAGAGTGTTGATGAAAAATAAACCGGACGCCACTTTCTCATCGGATTTAAAAAACGCGGCATATAACGAATGAGCAATTAACCAACAGTTACAAGACAGGTTTTACCGTCTCGCCATTTCAACGAAAAGAATATGCGCTCGGGATGGTTCGTTCGCTGGCACCGGCGAGCGCAGCGCGAGATTCGTATCTGGAGTACGCATGGTGATGGCGATGGACAAATGCAGGGAGCAGACCGCGATGTTCTATCTCATCATCGTGGTCGCTGCGCTGGTTACCGGAATGAACCCGGCCCGCGCGGCGCCCGACCAGCAACAGCTCATCAACGAGCAGGCGATGAATGCCACGAGCGTGCTGGAATCCGGTGACAAGAAAAAACTCAATGGCAGGTCGTTGCAGGAACAGTACGGAGGTCTCGTGATGGATCGGACCATTACCGTGGGAGGGCACGACTTCTATGGGTACTTCACCACACTGTGGCGCGACAAGCTTTTGAACGAACAGTTCACCCTCTCTGTCGTCGAGCGCCCGTCGGCGCGTTGGGGCAATCGGATCTGGATCGAATTCGCGAACCGAAAGGTGTTTGAAACGGTTCTGCCAGCAAACCGCAGCTACATCAAATCCATTAGTGAACAGGCGGTCGAGATCGTACACAGGAATGCAATAGATGCCGAGGTTCAGAGACTGCTCTTTCGCGAGGACGATATCGGACCGGATGAAATGTAGAAACAGATCATTGGGATAGGGAAGAAAAATGAAATCGACGAAGAAAATAATTGGCCTTCTCAAGGCTGCCGTTGCTGCAGTGCTGATTGGATTGACTGCCTCGAATGCGCCGGCGACCGAACTTGTTTATGTACCGGTCAACCCCTCATTCGGCGGTAATCCCCTGAACGCTCCCGGCCTGTTGGGTGCGGCGCAAGCAACCAACAAGCATAAGGCGCCGGTCACGGTCGATTCGGCGCTGTCGCGGCAAACTTCGCTGCAACAATTTAATGACATGCTGGAGCGATCGATCCTGAGCCAACTTGCCTATGCCGCGACATCCAGCGTGATGGGAACCGGTGGCAGACTGGTCCCCGGGACGGTCGAAACCGGTAATTTCAGAATCAACATTCTCGACATGGGCGGCGGCGTGCTGCAGATTACGACGACCGACAAGGTCACCGGCGCCTCCACTTCCTTCCAGGTGGGGCAATGAGCGCCGCTCGTGGTCGGCGCGCGATGCGCCAGGAGTCAGCCGGGACGGCGATGCAGCGAGGGATTGCGGGATCGCTGCTGTTTGCCGGCTTGCTGCTATCGGGCTGCGCCAGCACGCAGGTTCCAGCCGAGGTCGCGCCGACTGCGCAA
Source organism: Herbaspirillum sp. ST 5-3 (assembly GCF_004804275.1). Classification (GTDB taxonomy): domain Bacteria; phylum Pseudomonadota; class Gammaproteobacteria; order Burkholderiales; family Burkholderiaceae_D; genus Noviherbaspirillum. The sequence continues at coordinate 141,917 of NZ_STGI01000015.1, read as the reverse complement.
CTAACGCCGGTAACCGCCATCACGCGCGATCTGATGAAGCTTCCCAAGCCGAAGGGCAAGATCGTCGTCGCGGTGTACGGTTTCCGGGATCAGACGGGCCAATACAAGCCCTCGCCGGACAGCTCTTTTTCGACATCTGTAACACAGGGCGCAGCGTCCCTGCTGATCAAGGCCCTGAAAGATTCCGGATGGTTCAAGCCGGTTGAACGCGAAAACCTGCAGAACCTCCTTACCGAGCGCAAGATCGTGCGCGCGCTCGAGTTCCCGCAAGACAAAAACGCTCCCATCATTCAGATTCAACAACTCGTGCCGGCGTCCATCATCGTCGAGGGCGGCGTGATCGCCTACGAAAGCAACGTGCGCACCGGCGGCATCGGCGCCAACTTTCTTGGCGTTGGTCTCTCGACGCAGTACCGCGTCGACCAGGTCACCATTCACCTGCGCAGCGTCGATATCCGAAGCGGTCAGGTCTTGAGCAGTGTGTCGACCACGAAGACGATCTATTCCTACGAAGTGCGGCCGAGCGTCTTCAAGTTCGTCAACTTCAAGGACCTCGTGCAATTCGAAGCGGGCGTGACGCGCAACGAACCGACGCAACTGTGCGTAAAAGAAGCGATCGAGTCGGGGGTCGTGCATCTGATCGTGCAGGGGCTGAAGGACCGGATTTGGGCGCTGAAGGACGAGCAGGACTGGTACGGTCCGTTGATACAGAAATATGCACGCGAGGACAGCACATACAGCGAGACGGAGTCCGAGCTGCCGGCAACCTTGAAAGATAACCCGGTGCAGAGCCCGCCCAGCTAACCAATGCCAGTCACAGAGTTCTGATCAACAAGGAGAAGCCCCATGATTGAATGTGGAAACGGGCCGATGGCTTCGTTCGCTGCGTTACCGAGTCCTTCTCGCCTTCTGGTCATCGCGGCATTCGCGCTGCTCGCGACGACGTCGGCGGCTGCCGATCTCGCTCCGCCGGAGTTGAGTTTTGGTGGAGGCATCGAACTTGACGCGGTGGTGTCGCAGAGCGGCGATTTCAATCGAACCGATCTGCAGCAGAGCGGAAGCTTCGGCCTCGCGACTGTTGGCCAGGTCGGCGCCGACAACAGGGCAAACGTCACGCAGTCCGGCAGCTTCAACCTGCTCAGCGCAAGCCAGGTCGGCACGAACAATGCGGCATGGCTCAGCCAGTCGGGCAACTTCAATGCGGGCACCTTGATTCAGGACGGGCAAGACAATGCGGCACGGGTGACGCAAATCGGAAACCGCAACCTTGCTCTGATCGGTCAATTCGGCAACGGCAACAGCGCCGAAATTACGCAGCAAGCGACGAACGCTTCCGCCGTCATCCAGCAGTACGGCGACCGAAACTTTGCAAGCGTGATCCAGCATTAAGGCCTCTGGATCATGAATTTTCTTAGGGCCTTCATCTAGAGGGGTTATCCATGAAATCTAAACTTTCTGCAATCGCCGCCGGCATTTGCCTGGCATATCTTGCCTTGCCCGCATCAGCACAAAGCATTAACAGCACTGTCAGCGTGGACCAGACCGGCGCCAGCAATTTAGCCACTGTAATGCAAACCACTGTTGTGGATTCCGCTGTGACCATCGACCAGGTCGGCGATACGGATGTGGCAACCGCGACTCAGCTCAATGGGACGGACATCAAAGCGACCATCGACCAGTCGGGTGGAAACAGCAATAGCGCCACGACGATGCAAATCGGTGATGGCCAGGAAGCAAAAATCCTCCAGGTGGGCAGTTCGAACGGCGCATGGGTTGATCAAGGAGGGGGAACCGATAACTATGGCGACATCCGCCAAGTAGGCACCGGAAACGGCGCGACCGTGCAGCAACGCGGCAACTTGAATACTGCGTGGGTTGATCAGGGCGGTTTCATGAACTCGGCAGTGGTCAATCAAGCCGGCGACTCGAATACCATCACGGCGCAGCAAAGGGAAAACCAGAACCTGACCCTTGCTAGCCAGGTTGGAAATAACAACGCGGCGCTTACCTATCAAGCCGGCAATTTCAATTCTATCAACTTGAATCAGTTGGGGAACTACAACTCGGCAAATATCACGCAACACTGATGAGTCGTAATGTGGCAAAGAAAGGCAGCTTGCTGCCTTTCTGGGTTTTTCGGGAGACTGCAGATGAACGGTGATGGCGATATTCAGGTATGGCTCGACAGCCAGAAGAATGCAGGGCAGGTGATCGTGGTGCCATACATTAAAGCGGCTCGGGAAACGCAGCTCCATTATCGGATGAAGCTGATCCAGACAAGCACTGACGGCAAATCGGACATCAGTCAGAGTGGGACAGTCACGGTGCATCCCGTAACTGGCGCGCCACTATCGCGCGTGGTGATCAGGCAGAACAAGGAGGGCGAATGCCGGATGGAGATAAGCTTGAGCAGCGGTGAGGAGACGCTCGGCGACTTCCATTTCGAGTGTCCGCGCTGAAGAATTTGAATCGTGCAGCGGAGGGCGGCACGGCGCGCAAGCCTTCCGTCGGGCGGACGGTTGCCTGCCTACCGCTCATCGCGAACAGCCGGCGGAAATATTCAAACCTCTGATTGACTGATCTGAATGTTCAGGCCTGTTATCGATTCTCAGGCCTGAAACTCGGGAATCACTGCTCTTGCGGCAATTGCGTGCTTCCTGGCGGGCTGGGGGGAACGCTGGGGTGTGCATGACCGGGAAACTTGCCGAGTTTTTCCTCCAGGCTTTCTGCCACGCGAAGCAATACCCGCAATCTGGAGTGGCCGGTGTAGTCATCCAGCAACTTGACATGGGTTGCTTCTTCAAGCGCGGAAATTTCCGCCCGCACCCTTTTCAGTCTCCATTCATAAAACCACTTCATCGCATCTATCCTGTCGTGAGAAAAAATTTACAAGGCCCTGCACCGCTTGTAGACCGGTCGGCCGGTGGTTTGTTCCCATTTGGAAATCATATTTCGCTGGGCAAGAAAACGTGATCGACAGGCGGTTGCGATTTCGGCTGCGCCTCGTGTGACAACGTGCGGTGAAGGATGACTTGCCCCGGAAAATGGGTAAATTTTCGAACTATCCAGCCCGGGGCGGGCATCGCACATTTGCGAAATGTCCAGCGGGATTACTCCCGGTTACGAATGACATGGACGTGCAGGAGCAAGGAGGCAAGGCGTTGCGGAAGCACTCCGTTGGCCGGATCCAGCTTGCTGTTCACGGCGAACCAGGCATGCTGGTCCTGGTCGAATGTTATTCCCGGCAACGCCAGGCGTGAGAAGCTTGCTGCGTACGAGCAGGAATTGCGCGAGACACTGGTGCTCCCGCTATGCCAGCGAGGACAAGACGCGCCTTATCGAGGGGCGTTGCGAATTCGAGGCAGCGCTGCAAGGCGCCAACGACCCGATTGTGGAGCGCATCGAGCGCTTGCTGACGTGGGGCTCAATGCCGCGTCGCGCCCGGATCGTCTTCGACGAACAGGCGATAGCGGCCTTCGGCATCCGGCCCGGCGAACGATGTCGCCACGTATTGCCGGTGGTCCAGTTCGAACGGTTCGCCGGTCGGCGGCATGTGACTGAGCTTCCTGACGCCGAGCTGGGTCTGCGTACCGTCGGCCCGACGGTAGATGACTTCGACATCCATGGTGTCCTCCATAGAGCATGAATTTCGCGGACGGTTCATGCCGCATGTTTATCCACATGTCCTTCGACGCAAATAGAGCGTGCGAATTCCGCAACTTGTTGCGCAACTTGCGCTCTCAGAACCTGTTCGGTCTGTTTTTGGCATGCGCGTTCGAGCGGGAAGGGATGCAGTGCAAGGCGCGCTGCACACGTGAAGGAGATTCATTACAACATCGGCATGGTGGAAGTGCACGCCGCAAGGCCGGACACTGCGCATGGCCGGCGAGGAAGACAGCACTTCGCCGGTGGTTTCGCTGCGCGCGGCGGCGGAGCAGGGAAATGATTCGACTGGCCGGCGCCGCTGAGATGACGACAAGGAGCAGAACAGATGAATATCGATGCCAAGACACGAGGCCGGGACGAGTTTCCGGTGGATCGGCCGATGGATGCGCTCAAGGCGGACCACCACCTGGTCCGGCAGTTATTCGACAAGTATTTCCATGCCGGCGATGCGGACGACAAGAGGGACGCCGGCTCGCATGTCCTGCTGTTGCTGGAGATGCACACCTCGCTGGAAGAGGGCGTGTTCTATCCGCGCGTGCACGACGCCGATGCATCGCTCGTCGAACACTGCGAGCAGGACCATGAGCAGGCGCGGCAGCTGATCGACAGGCTCAAGCTGATGGATGAAAGCGATCCGCAAGCCGAGCAGCTTTTTCATGAACTGGCCGATGCCATTTTCAGACACATCGAGCTCGAAGAACAACAACTGTTCCCGAAGGTGCAGCAGGCCGGACTCGACCTGAGCGCCATCGGGCATGAGATGCAGGCCTTCGAGACCAGGATGAACGCGACGCGCCTGCAAAAACCGGTTGCGCCAGGCCTGCGCAAGTGAGATTGGCTCCTGCGTTTCTTTTCGAATGATTCCGCGGCGCAACAAGGCTTGCGCCGCTCGTCATGCACGTCCGATTGTCCTGCCCGGGTCGAAAAACTTTGATCCAGAGCATGCAAGCCTGCATTCCCCATGTGGGACACTGGAAGCAAGGTTACCGCGTCACGCGGTAACGATGCCGCACTTATCGTAGCTGACCGGCAGCGCATCGCGCGTCCGGTGGAGATTTGATGCCTATGCCGCGCGATCCGTTCAAATTGATGTGGTCCGAAGCCCTGGACATGCTGGAACGGGCGAACCGCCTGCAGCGGCGTTTTTTCCAGCCGGGAGCCCAGATGGGCAGGCCCTGCTGGGAGCCGCCGCTTGACATCTTCGAAACCGAGTCGGAGCTGACCATCCTGATCGCCTTGCCCGGTGTGGAGCCCGATTCCGTGGCGCTGCTGATCGACGGCGGCACCCTGTTCATATCGGCCGAGCGGCCAATGAGTGGTCCCGGCGGCTCCGTGTTGCGCAGGCTGGAGATTCCCTACGGCCGTTTCGAGCGGCATGTCGATTTGCCGCCGGGCCTGTTCGAGCTTGGCGAGCGCAGTTGGGCGAACGGCTGTCTGACACTGAGCTTGCGCAAAATCCGATGAACCGACCAGCCCATCAGGTGAACCATGAACATTGACGATCGTGCGGGCAATCTGTTCGGCGTGGTGGCCGAATCCGATGCGGCCACACTGACCAGCATCGAGACCAGCGTCGCGCCGGAAAACCTCGGGCCGGCAATCGAACTGCCGGAGGGCGTGCTGATCATCGTCCCGGTGCGCAACCTCGTGTTGTTCCCCGGCCTGGTCATGCCGATCACCGTCGGACGGGAAATCAGCATCGCCGCCGCGCAGGAAGCGGCGCGCAGCGGCAGACAGCTCGGCGTGCTGCTGCAGCGCGATGCCAATGCCGCTCTGCCCGGGCGGGCCGAGCTGTACGAGATCGGCACCGCCGCCACCGTGCTGCGCTACATCACCACGCCCGACGGCTCGCATCATGTCGTGTGCCAGGGCGAGCAGCGTTTTCGCGTGCTGGAATTCCTGCCCGGTTATCCCTTCCTCGCGGCGCGCGTGGAGCGCCTGAGCGAGGATGAATCCGACGGACCGGATGTCGAAGCGCGCATGCTGCAGCTCAAGGAAAAGCTGGCGGAAACCCTGAACCTGATGCCGCAGGTGCCGGAAGAAATGGTCGGCGTCATGCAGAACGTCATGTCGGCGTCGTCGCTGGCGGACCTGACCGCAGGCCTGATCGACCTGAAGCCGGTCGACAAGCAGGACGTGCTGGAGACCATCGACCTGCATGAGCGGCTCGACAAGGTGCTGGCGCTGGTCGGGCATCGCATCGAGGTATTGCGCCTGCGACGCGACATCGACGAACAGACCAGCGAGCGGCTGACCGACCGGCAGCGCGAGATCATCCTGCGCGAGCAGCTCGAAACCATCCAGCAGGAACTGGGCGAGGGCGGTGCCAACAGCACCGAGCTGCAGCAGCTCGAGCAGGCGATCCGCAAGGCAGGCATGCCGCCGGAAGTGGAGCTGCACGCATTCAAGGAACTCAAGCGGCTGGAGCGCATGCCCGACGCATCCGGCGAATATTCCATCCTGCTCACCTATCTCGAATGGCTGAGCGAACTGCCGTGGTCGCACGAGACGCCGGACCGGATCGATATCGCCGAAGCGCGCCGCATCCTCGACACCGATCACTTCGGTATGGAAAAGATCAAGCGGCGCATTCTCGAATACCTCGCCGTGCACAAGCTCAAGCCGGATGGCAAGAGCCCGATCCTGTGCTTCGTCGGGCCGCCCGGCGTGGGCAAGACTTCGCTCGGCCAGAGCATCGCGCGCGCCACCGGCCGCAAGTTCGCCCGCGTGAGTCTCGGCGGCGTGCATGACGAAGCCGAGATCCGCGGCCACCGCCGCACCTACATGGGCGCGCTGCCGGGCAACATCATCCAGGCCATACGCAAGGCCGGATCGCGCAATTGCGTGATGATGCTGGACGAAGTCGACAAGCTGAGCATCGGCGTGCATGGCGATCCGTCGGCAGCGCTGCTGGAAGTGCTCGACCCGGAACAGAACGGCACCTTCCGCGACAACTACCTCGCCGTTCCCTTCGACCTGTCGCGTGTGATGTTCATCTGCACCGCCAACATGCTCGACACCATTCCCGGTCCGCTGCGCGACCGCATGGAGATCATCACGCTGCCGGGTTACACGGAAGAGGAAAAGGCGCAGATCGCGCGCCGCTACCTGGTAAAGCGCCAGCTGGATGCCAACGGCCTTTCGCCGCAGCAGTGCGAGATCACCGATGCCGCCTTGCACGGCGTGATCCGGCATTACACGCGCGAGGCTGGCGTGCGCAACCTGGAGCGCGAGATCGGCAGCGTCCTGCGCAATGCCGCGGTGCGCATCGCCGAGGGCAGCGCGCAGCAGGTGCGCATCGACGAGCCCGACCTGCACGCCATCCTCGGCGCCACGAAATTCGAAAGCGAGATTGCCATGCGCACCAGCGTGCCCGGTGTCGCGACCGGGCTGGCGTGGACGCCGGTTGGCGGCGATATCCTGTTCATCGAGGCCAGCCGCAGTGCGGGTTCGGGCAAGCTGATCCTGACCGGACAACTGGGCGACGTCATGAAGGAAAGCGCGCAGGCGGCACTGAGTCTGCTGCGCGCGCATGCGGCGGATTACGGCATCGACATCGCGCTATTCGACAAGAGCGACATCCATGTGCATGTGCCGGCCGGCGCGACGCCCAAGGACGGGCCGAGCGCGGGCGTGGCGATGTTCATCGCCTTGCTTTCGCTGGTGACCGGCAAGCCGGTGCACAGCGATTGTGCGATGACGGGAGAAATCAGCCTGCGCGGACTGGTGCTGCCGGTGGGCGGCGTCAAGGAAAAGGTGCTGGCCGCGCTGCGGGCCGGCATTCAGACGGTGCTGCTGCCGAGCCGGAACAAGGGCGACCTGGAAGACATTCCGGAAGAGGCCCGCCAGCGGCTGGCGTTCGTGTGGCTGGAAACGGTGGACGATGCGATCCATGCCGCCGTGCCGCAGGCAGCGGCGGCATTGGCTCCTGTATTGGCTTCGGTATAGGTATAGACCGAGATCAGTGCTTCGCACGCCGGTGCGTCTTCGCGGCCTGCTGTGCTGCCGTTTCGGTGCCGGCCAACAGGCCGTGTCTCATCGTCTCGGCGGCTTCCTCGGTCGTCTTGACCCACTGCTGGTAGCTCGAGGCCGCGTTGCCCAGGGCCGACTTCATGAACTCCATCGCGCTGCCGTTCGGAATCGTATTGGCGACGTCGCCGAACAGCTTGACCGCTTCCTGGCTGCCGGTGTCGATCTGCCTTTCCATCAGCTTCGCCATTTCGGCGCCGATGCCGAGCGCGATGTGCGCGGCGGCGCGGCTGTAGGACAGCACGTCGCCGATATCCTGTTGCGAGCGGGACGACTCCATCCAGAACGGCGCAGTCGGTTTTTCCGTCGAGAGCAGGCGGTGTGTGGCTTGGGAAGAGGATTCCAGGCTCTTCCTCACCGCAGCCATGTTGAGATCGGCCAACTGCATCAGGCCTTCGATCGCCTTGCTGTTCAGGCTCGTCCACAGGTCAAGCTGCGCTTGCAGTTGCGCCCGCGTCGCGGCCGAGATCTGGTCTTGTGTAGGTAGCAGCATTTCAATTCTCCTTGTCAGTCGACCTGCGCCAATAACACCGGCGAGGGCGGCGCTCCGGAAATCGTCTGTTCAGTGCCTAATCAATGTAGGCCACGTCCAAAGACAAGTCATGAAACGCTTTTGACCTGGGTCAATCATTTCAAGGATTGCGCGGCGCGGCTGTTCGAGCGGAAACGAAAAGCCGGATGACTACTCGTGCGGCAACGACGCAGACAGCGTTGTCGCTGAAAGCTTGCTGCTTGAAAAGTTCCGAAAAAATCCTCGGCGCAAGGTGAGATTTCATTGACGGCAGTCAAGCGCGCCGGATGCTTCGACCAGCGTCTTCGTGTACGCTGGAGAATGCTGATTTTGCAATCCATGGCGGAGACAACACAAAACCGGAAGGAATGAAGCCGGTGCTTGCCCCGGACATGATCGCATCGGCGCCACCGCCGATCGCATGCGCTGCGTCTCCGAAAAAAGGAATGCGCTATGCTGACCATCACCTATTCCATTGGCATGCTGTCGAAGGAACAGCAGAATGCGCGACGCATTCTCGCCGGGCTGGAACAGTCCCTGCACGCCGAACCGTGGATCGATCAGAATGGAATCAGCCTGCCCTGGCTGGAAACCGTCTTCAAGCGCCTCATGAAGGTGAACCGCTACTGTCACGAGCGCAAGGTGGAACTCTACCTCATGCCGACCGTGCACAAGGTCTCTTGCGACGACGCCAGCATGTTCACGCGCCTCGACTCGATCAACACCAATTCGACGCGCATCCTCCGTTATGCCTGCGACCAGGCGCAACGCATTCTCACCGGCCAGGAAGCCGGTGCCGAACAGCTGGTCACGGCCATCGAGCTCTACTGCGAACAACTTCACGAACGCTTCTCGCTGGAAGAGAAGGAGTTGCTGCCCGCCGCATACCGCCTGCTCTCGACCGAGGAGTGGTTCCAGATCGCGGCGCAATGCCTGCTCGCCCCGGTAGCGCGACGCAAGGGCACCAGGCAAGCCTGCTACTACGGCATACCGCGCCGGGGACAAGGCGATCGTCCCCGCTATGCGCACTGAAGACACGCCCTGGCCGCGTCGCTTCTTTTGCAAAGGGAGATGAAATCATGAATTCAGCACAACCGCCGCTATCGGCCTTTCGTCCGGGCCGCCATCTGCAGGTGCTCGACGAACAGCACCATGATCCTTATCAGCGCGATGAAAAGCTTTCCGGGCCGGCCGTCTGCGAGAAGTGCGCCGCGGTCTATGATGACGGCCGGTGGCAATGGGCGCTGCCTCCGGCCGGGGCGGTCGCGGTGCGTTGCCCGGCCTGCCGCAGGATCGCCGACAGACAGGCCGCCGGTTACATCAGCATCAGCGGCAACTTCGCGCGCGAACACCAGGACGAGATCATCAATCTCATACGCCATGCGGAAATCCATGAGAAGACCGAGCACCCGATGCAGCGCATCATGTCCTTCCGCGCCGAAGACGGCCGCTTGCTGATCGAGACCACCGACGTGCACCTCGCGCGCGGCATCGGCGAAGCGCTCGAACGGGCGTACAAGGGCGATCTCACGTTCCATTACAACGAGGCGGAACACCTGCTGCGGCTGCACTGGGAGCGCTGATTCCTGCCGGAGATCCGGCCCGTCTTTGAGGCCGGACAACATCTTCCATCCATTCCTGCCGCGTATTGAAATTGCGCAAGGGGTGGAATGCATTCTCGCTTTCTACTATCGGTAGAAGCAAGGGCACTGCGGCCTGATTGCAACCGCAGCGTCTTTGCAATGTCCAATTTCCAGTGATTCAGCGGCGGCGGTCAAGCCCGTTCTGTTGCCTTGCGCAAAAGGCATATCGCTGCGCCATGTCAGGAAATCCGGCACAAGATGAAACAACAACTGAAACACGCGCAATTCCGCGGACGGCTGGTCATGGTGGGTTTCGGCAGCATCGGACAGGCCATGCTGCCGCTGCTGCTGCGTCACCTCGATATCGATCCCGAACAAATCCGCATCATTTCCGCTGACATCGACGGCCTGCATATCGCACGGGAATTCCGCGTCGCCCACAAGGTATTGCCGCTCAAAAGAGAGAATTACCGCGCCGTGCTGGAACCCCTGCTGCAGGAAGGCGACTTCCTGCTCAACCTCTCGGTCGATGTGTCCAGCCACGCGCTGATTGTCTTGTGCCGCCAGCGCGGCGCGCTGTATCTCGACACCTGCATCGAGCCATGGGCAGGCGGCTATTGTGATGTCTCCCTGTCGGCCTCGCAGCGATCCAATTACGCCTTGCGCGAAGAACTGCTGGCCCTGCGTCACGAACAGCCCGCCGGACCGACCGCGATCATGACGCTCGGCGCCAATCCCGGGCTGGCCTCCATCTTCGTCAAGCAGGCCTTGCTGCGGATGGCCGCCGATAACGACATGACAGTCGCCAATCCCGTCCACCATCCGGGCTGGGCGGGGCTGGCGCAGCAGCTCGGCATCAAGGCGATTCACATCGCCGAGCGCGACACCCAGCACACCGTGCGACGCAAGCGGCGCGGCGAATTCGTCAACACCTGGTCGGTCGACGGTTTCATCGGTGAAGGGCTGCAGCCGGCCGAACTCGGATGGGGCACGCATGAGCGGCACTGGCCGGCCGATGCAGAGCACCACACCTTCGGCAGCGGCGCCGCGATCTACCTGCAACGCCCCGGTGCCGCCACCCGCGTGCGCAGCTGGACGCCGCTGGAAGGGCCGTATCACGGCCTCATGATCACGCACAGCGAATCGATCTCGATCGCCGACCACCTGACCCTGCGCAAGGATGGCGAACTGCTCTACCGGCCGACGGTGCACTACGCCTACCACCCCTGCGACGATGCGGTGCTGTCGATTCACGAAATGGCGGGCAAGAACTGGCAGGCGCCCTCGGAAAAGCGCATCATCCGCGATGAAGTGGTGGCGGGCATGGACGAGCTCGGGGTGCTGCTGATGGGGAATGTAAAGGGGGTGTACTGGTATGGGTCGCGCCTGTCCATCGAACAAGCGCGCGAACTGGCGCCGTACAACAACGCGACCAGCCTGCAGGTGGTGGCCGGCATCCTGGCCGGCATCGTATGGGCCTTGCGCAATCCGCATGCCGGCATCATCGAACCGGACGATCTCGATCATGAGGCCATCATGCAGATCGCCAGGCCCTATCTGGGCGAGGTGGTCGGCGTCTACGGCGACTGGAATCCGCTGTGCGAGCGCGGCCGGCTGTTCGGCGAAGACGTCGACGACAGCGACCCTTGGCAATTCAAGAACTTCCGTGTGACCTAAACTACCATGACGGGGATTTCCCGTGTTGCTGAAAAAAGAAGCCGGGCTCAACGACTGCTCGTACTATGAAGCGAGCGTGCTGCGGCCACCCGCGGCCGCAGCGCTCGCGGGGCGCATCACGGCCGATATCTGCGTGGTCGGAGGCGGGTACGCGGGCCTGTCGGCGGCGCTGGAGCTGGCCGAGCGCGGCTATTCGGTGACCTTGCTGGAAGCGCGCCGCATAGGATGGGGCGCGTCCGGCAGGAACGGCGGACAGGTGATCGTCGGTTACGCGGGCCAGGCGGCGATGGAACGCCAATTGCCGCCGCAGGAGGCGCACCATGCCTGGGAGATTTCAGTCGAGGCGCTGCGCCTGCTCAATGAGCGGATCGCGCGCTGCGGCATCGATTGCGACTACACGCCGGGCTACATGACGCTGGCCGTGAATGGCAAGAAGGCGCGCGCGCTGGACGCCTGGGTGGAGCACCTGGAACGCGCCTATGGTTACTCGATGCGCTGGATCGGTTCGGCGGAGATCCGCAACTGGATCGCCAGCGAACAGTTCTTCGCCGGCGCCTTCGATCCGCTGTCCGGCCATCTGCATCCCCTGAAGTATTGCCTCGGACTGGCCGAGGCGGCAAAGGCCGCTGGCGTGCAGATGTTCGAGGACTCCGCCGTGGTCCGCATCGAGCGCGGCGACAAGCCGCTCGTGAAGACCGATGGCGGCGAGGTGCAATGCCGCTTCGTCGTGTTGGCGGGGAATGTCTATCTCGAACAGTACGGCGGCCGGCTCGCGCCCGAGCTGGCGCGACGCATCATCCCGGCCGGCACCTACATCATCGCCACCGAACCGATGTCCCCGGAACGCGCCGACACCCTGATCCGCTACCGCGCCGCGGTGTCGGACAATAACTTCGTGCTCGATTATTTTCGCGTCAGCGCCGACAATCGCCTGCTGTTCGGCGGGGGCGATGCCTTCAGCGGTGCGACCCCGCCCGACCTCGTCGAGCACTTGCGGCGGCGCATGCTGGCGGTGTTCCCGCAACTGGCGGATCTCGCGGTGCCGTATTCCTGGGGCGGCTTCGTCGACGTGACCATCAATCACGCACCCGACTTCGGCCGGCTGGGCGGCAACATCTACTATCTGCAGGGATTCTCGGGTCACGGACTCGCGCTGGCCGGCATGGCAGGACGGCTGGTGGCCGAAGCCATCGCCGGCCAGGCGGAGCGCTTCGACCTGCTGTCGCGCATCCGGCATTTTCCATTTCCGAGGGGCGCGTGGATACGCAAGCCGGCGGTGGCGCTCGGGGTCTTGTATTACCGGCTGCGGGATCTGATCTGATGCCCGCCGTCGCGCGTTCCGGTCTCAGCGAATCGCTGCTTCAGCGCTATGCTTGCGCGGCTGGTGCTCCGTTGCAGCACCAGCGGCAACCGCGCGCGTCGCCGTAATGCGATTGCGCCTGGCGCATCGCCTCGCTGGCGCTGATGAACGCGCCCAGGTAGACCCTGTCGTTTGCTTCCGGAAGGTGGATGCACCGGGGAACATGGACTTCGTGATGCCCGTCCGGCTTTGCTTCCTTGTTTACGTAGTAATGCTGCACTGCGCACCTCCTACTGTATCGTCAAGAGCTTTCCAGGCCATGCTAATGAATCGCGCACGGCATTTCCTTAACCCAGAATAAGTATTCCGGAAGCCGTTTCGGCCGGCAATAGTATATCCGCCGCGCATGCCGATGAAGCAGGTTGTGATTCCGTCATGAGCATGGCAAGATGAAAACCGACTCCTTCCGCCGCGCGCATTCTTGGGACCCGCCCCAGTGAAAAAGACCAGTCTTGAGGATCTCCATCGGGAACATCGACCGGACGCCATCGAGCAGCGCCTGCGCCAGTCGGCCGCGTCGGAGAACGTGTCCGACGCGGTGCTGGGTGCGATCGATGGCTGCATCACCACCTTTGCCGTGGTGTCGGGCGCGGTCGGCGCGCAGTTTCCGGTCTCGGTCGCGCTGGTGCTCGGTTTCGCCAACCTGCTGTCGGACGGTTTCAGCATGGCCGTCAGCAATTACGAATCGATCAAGGCGCAGCATGAATTCATCGACGGCATCCGGCGCATGGAGGCGGAGCACATCGCGACGGTTCCCGAAGGCGAGCGTGAAGAGGTGCGGCAGATATTCCGCGCCAAGGGCTTTGACGGCGCGCAGCTCGAACAGATCGTCGACACCATCTGCAGCGACGAGCGATTGTGGATCGACACCATGCTCACCGAAGAGCATGGCGTGCAGAAGACGGGAGCAAGCCCGTGGCGGGCGGCGCTGACGACCTTTATCGCGTTTCTCACCGCAGGCGCGATTCCGCTTATCCCGCTGTTTTTCAAGGCCTTGCCGGTGCAGCGGCAGTTCGTCCTGAGCGCAGCCCTGGCCGCCCTGGTGTTTTTCCTGATCGGCATGCTCAAGAGCCTGGTCTTCGCACGGCCGGTCATACGCTCGGGCTTGAGCACGCTCCTGACCGGCAGCGTGGCGGCCGGCCTTTCCTTCATGACCGGCTATGTGCTGCGCGCGGTGATGGGGATTGCTAGTCTCTGAACCACACCAGTTGATGCGTGGTCGCCAGCAGCGTGCCATCGCGTGACCAGAGCTGCGCTTCCTGATCGTAGAAACCGCCGTTGAAGGCATTGGCCTTGGCCTTGCCGAACGCCTGCGTTCCCTCATGCTGCGCCAGCATCGCATTGTCGACATGGAAGTTGATGCTGAGGGTGACCGTCGCGATCGGGATGGGCGCGCCCTTGCGCACGAAGACGCGCGGCACGAAGACATCGCAATAGGCCGCGATGGCGGGGAAGTCGATCACCCGTTCCGGCACATCGCTGATCCAGCATTGGGTCACGCTGCTCTCGCTGCCGCCCAGCGGATCGCAGTCGGCATAGCGCAGGTCGTACATCTGCAGGAAGGGCACGGCGACCGGGCGCACATACGACGCCAATCGCTCCGGGCCGGCGACCTCGGGCAGCTTCGATTCGGTATCCGACCAGGTCTCCCGGCGCACCGCGAAAACCGCCGTGCCGGTGATCACCGGTTCGCTCTCCTCGCCCTGGCGGATCTCCATCTGCCAGTGCTGGGTGGAACGGCTGGTGCGCACCGGGTGCACGCGGGCCGTGAAAGGCCCCTTCTTGATCGGGCCGGCGAAATTGACCGTCAGCGCGAGCGGGTCGCCCAGCCGCTGCGGATGGGTCAGGATCGCTTGCAGCAGTGTCGCGACGGTGGTGCCGCCGAAGGGCGAGATGGCGTTCCAGTAGTGCTCGGAGGTATGGCCGTAAAACAGGTCATCCTCACCGCGCGTGAGGGAAATGGCTTGATCAAAAGGATGCGGCGTGGGCATGGATGGCTTTGTCAAAAAATAGAACACTCGTTCGATTTCAATGATAAACAAAATAAGGCGAGCCTGCTCGACAACATCGCAAGGCTCCCGGCCAATATCACTGCGACAACGATGCCCCTCGGCAGTTCGGCACCGCCGGAAATCCCTTTGAAAATGCTCTCGTCATTCGCGCAGCGATATTGAACTCCGGCAAGTTTTTCCTGACTAATGTGCTTTCCAAGACTTTGGGCAATGTTCGCCAGCATTGCCCAATCAGCTACTCACCCCGGGAGACGAACCATGAAAGTCAGACATCTATGTGCGGCGTTGTTGATCGCCGTTGGCCTCGACCAGCAAGCGTACGCGGAAGATCCGCAGCAATCGGACGCGCCGCAAGCCGCGGCGGCACAGGATTCGAAAGCGGCTGCCGCGAGCAGCAAGGACAAATCCTCCCGTCGCTCCAGGAAACACAGTCGCCACGCCGAGGCCGCGCCCGCTGACACGGTCGTCGCGGCGGCGGCAACGGACGCGACACCTGCCACGGCAGAAGCGACGCCAGCTGCGACACAAATAGTGGCACAGGCAGCGACACCGCCAGCGGCACCGGCGAAGGTGGAAGCCACGCCGGCCGCGACCGAGAGTGCTCCGGCGAAGCCGGAAGCCGCAGCGCCCAAGACAGAAGTGCCGGCAGTCAGGGAAGACAGCACACCGCTCAAGGCGGAAACCGCAGCGTCGGTCCCGTCCGCGAAGGAAGCCGGCTGGCTCGACAGTTTCCTCTTTGAAGTGAAGATCACCGACGTGCTGATCGCCGTGTTTGCCGGCCTGCTGGTCTTGCTCGGCTGGGAGCAGGCACGCCGCATGCGCGATGCCGTGCGTGTTGCAAGCGACAGCGCAAGCGTCGCCGAGAAGAGCGCGCGGGTGGCGGAAGACGCCTTGATTTCCGGACAACGCGCATTCATGTTCATCCGCGAGATCAAAACCTACCTGCATCACGATCCGCAGACCAACCATTACCAGTGGACCATTCACCCGGTCTGGGCCAACAGCGGCAATACGCCGACCAAGGGCCTGTCGATCAACACGACCTATCGCCTGCTGGACGAGCCGCTGCCCAAGGATTTCGATTTCCCGCATGCGCGCGAAGACCTGATTCCGACCATCGCCGGACCGAAGAGCATGGTGGAAGCGGTACCCGGCACACTCAGCAAGGAAGACCTGGAAGCGGTGCAAAAAGGCACGAAATTTTTCTACATCTGGGGCTGGGCCGAGTACCACGATATTTTCGAAGGCACGAAGAAGCACATCACGCGCTTCTGCAACCAGCTGACCCAGATTGAAGGCGACGCCAATTCGCCGTATGACGAACACAATCCGGTGCAGATGCTATTCGGCTTCCATACCGAAAACAACTACGCGGACTGAGTGCCGCAAGGTCGGTCGTGGCATACTAGCGGGCCGAAAAGCATCGGCCCGCAACCTCTTTCCCGACCGACTCATCATGCAATGCGCCATCGTCCCCGTTACGCCCTATCAGCAGAACTGCAGCATCCTGGTTTGTGAAGAGACCCGGCGCGCTGCGCTGGTCGATCCGGGCGGCGATGTGCCGCGCCTGCGCGACGCGCTGAAGCAACTCGACGTGACGCTGGAAAAAGTCTTCCTGACGCATGCCCATCTCGACCATTGCGCCGCCGCCGACCTGGTGCGCAAGGAATTCGGCGTGCCGATCGAAGGCCCGCATATCGAGGACAAGTTCTGGCTCGACCAGCTCGGCGAGGCGACGCGGCGCATGGGCTTTCCGCCCGCCGATCCCTTCGAGCCGGATCGCTGGCTCAAGGACGGCGACACCGTGTCCTTCGGCGCGCAGACGCTGGAAGTACTCCATTGCCCCGGCCACACGCCGGGACATGTCGTGTTCTTCCATCGCGGCGAACGCCTGGCGCTGGTCGGCGACGTACTGTTCCAGGGATCGATCGGCCGCACCGATTTTCCGCGCGGCGATTACGACACCCTGATCCATTCCATTCGCGACAAGCTGTGGCCGCTCGGCGACGACGTCACCTTCGTGCCGGGGCACGGCTCGGCATCCACCTTCGGCGACGAACGCAAGAACAATCCCTTCGTCGCCGACATGCGCTTCGGCTAAGGTCAGTGCTTGCTGATCTTGATGACCGTGCCGCGCAGATCGATTCCCCGAATAGTCACACTGCCGAAGCTGGCGCCGTTTGAACCCTTCACGCGGATGTTGCGAAGGCTGATTTCGCCGATGGTGCTCGGCAGTCGGATCATCGTGCTGCCGTCGCGGTCCGCCACAATCGACGGATCGGCGGGATTGTAGACAACGTCCCGAAAGCCGGTGTCCGCCTCCAGCAGCGACCCGAGCGGATTGAGGAATCTGCCGGCATCGCCGAACATCTCGATCACATTGCCGTTGGCCGCGTAGAGGGAAGTATTGAAAAGGTTGTCCGGCCAGCCACGCGCCGACGCATGCCGCAGATCGTCTTCGGTCATGCCTTGCGAGGCCGCGCGGCAATCGGCGACCGCGAGCAGGGCTGCCGCGACGAGAAAGATGCCAGGGGTAAAAGACTGCGCAAGACCTTGTTTTTGCCGCCCCATAATGTCTCCATCAATGAAGAATCATGCGATCTGGCGTCGCTATCGGCTCCCTGACTGGAACGTTGCGGGAACTGCTTGCTGCTGTGTCAACGCTGCATCAAAGCTGAGTTAATGCTGAGATAAGGCGCGCAACGCGTGCCCGCCTTTTGGACATGATTGCTGCGGCGAGAAATCCCGTCATCGAAAATATTGCGGCATTGTGGGGCAATCACCGATTGCGCCGATACGTTTGTCGCGCGGCAGTGTCGCGCCGGATTCGCCTGAAGTGGGATCCAACTGCGAGGGCGCCGGATGGGAGAAGATTGCCAAAAAGTAATGACAATGCAATAAAGTTTACATACGGCAACAAGCTGCTATACTCAATCCACATCTAACCGCAGGGCAAACCGGTCGAAAGACCGGGACGCAAAGCTTCCGGCCTAAAAGAGTCATCTCTCACGGCAGCGGGGCCGCCTTCTGAAGCGAAGTCAAGCTTCTGGCATTGGCATGCCTTGCATTTCCATGGGGATTCCATGCCAAAGCTCATGATCGCCCTCCTGTTACTGCTGCCTTTGGCCGCCTCGGCCGAATGCGGCTTTGCTAATGACGGCTCGACCATGACCATCGTGGTCGGCAAGGGCTCGAACAAGTGCTTTGACTCCGAGCGTTTCCGCACGGCTTTCAAGGAAGGCGTGGCGGACGCATTGCAGGGCGACGCGGTCGCCGGCGGTAGCGAAAAGAAGGCGATCGACGACCGCAATGCCCATGCCGCCAAGCTGTGGACCATTGCGGAAAGACGTTATCAATCCACCGCACCGAGCGGACGCTATTACGGCATGGCGCGCTAGCCTTCAGAATTCTTTTAGAAGCTGCGCCTGCGTTCGCAAGGCGCTACTCCCTCCGATCACCCTTGCCCGGTCGCTGTCTTGATCGCACGCGGCGTCCGGCTTTTTTCCGATTTCCGCCGCCTTTCCGCACGCTCGGTGCGGACCGTGCGTCTCCTTGCGTTATCTCATGAAGAAGAGGTAGCGGCGCGCAACTTTCCCGTTCGAATCCCACTCAATTGGCAATAAAAACGGCCGCGCCGGCTTGGCCCGCAGCCAAAACAATCATTGCCACTGTCGGTTTTCCGATCTGTCAGTGCCGGACATTTCCGCAGGACGTTCGCATCCGCGAGCGTCGGTATGTCTCTTTGACAGAGGAGGAAGCGATGAGTGATGATCCGGGCAAGCGAGATTGCGAGTGTCACGACAAGGGCGGCAAGGGCGAGGGTGGCGGCAGGGAGCGACAGCCGCGAGGGACGGGAAAGCGCTTCATGCGTGCTCTTCCTACACCGCCGGCGGCGCCGCGAACCCAGATCTACGAAGCAGTGGAACCCTTGAGCGAACTCACCGTCGAGCGACCCGGCCAGGTGCCGATTCGCGCCGTCGTGCCGACGCGCGATGTGACGCCCGACCTGATCGGCAAGCTGCAGGCGGAACTGAAGGATTTGCCGAAGCTGCCCATCGCATCCGGCCAGGGCGCCATTGATATCCGGCTCGAGGACCCGTATGGCGCGCAAGTGAAAACCGGCACCGTTGTCCTGACCGGGCCATCCGGAAACAAAACGGTTCCCATCGACGCAAACACGCGGCGTTTTCGTGCCGGCGGACTGCCACCGGGTGAATATCAGTTGAAGGCGGCATCGTCCGCATCAGGGCGGGGCGCGATGCGGCTCGTCGTTCGCGAGGGTGATGTCACGCGCGCGGCAGTGCGGCTCGACGGTTCACCATCGCGGGGAACGGCGAAGGTGCGCCTGGCAGTGAAGGGAACGCAGGCATCCGAAGTCCGGATACGCGCCACCGACACGCGCAGCGGGCGCGTCGTGTTCAACGAAAAAGTGAAGCTCGTCAAAGGCGTTGCCGAGATCGATCAATTCCCCTACGGCGTCATCCATTGGGACGTGGACGACGGCATTGCCACCAGTTGTTACGACAGCGATGTCAACGACGTCGTCGATCTGCTTGACCTGATCGACTTGCCGGTGGTCGTGATGAAGCCGGCGCACATCATCGATCCCGATCCGCCGGATTGGCACTTCGACGGCTTGCCGATCGACTATGCGGGCGTTGCGCGCGTGCTTCCCGCATTGGGTATCCGCACGCTGGAAGAACTGGCGGCGGCCGAGCCCGAAGACCTGTTTCATCGTGCGCTCCAGCAGAAGGAAAAGCGCGCCGTGCCGGTTCACAGCCGACTGTTCGGCGAAGCGGTCAATGCCGCGCGCAGCATGCTGGGCGCAAAGCGCGCCGGCGGCGAGGATCGCGCGCAGATCCGCCTTGCGGCGGACGCGACCTATTCGCGCAGCTTCGCGGCGAGCAATCCCGGCGAGGCAGAATTCCTGGTGGATCTCGGGCCGGGCAAGCAGGGCGAACTGATGCTGCAGGGGCCGCGCGGCACCGAGAAGCGCAAGCTGACAGGCGCGGAGCGCGTCAAGCTCGCCATCACGCCGGAAGACATCGCGGCCGGCGGCCAGTTCCATCTCACCTTGACCAACAGCTCCGGCGGCATGGTGACCGGCATCGTGCACACGCAGCTTCCCGTCGATCGTCTGGTGCCGGGCTTCAGCTTCCTCTTCCCCAGCGTCACCCAGCAGATCGAAAGCATCCTGCAATCGCTGGCGGTGCGCAATCCTGGACTGGGCACCGCGGTGCCGCAAGCGATCATGGCGCCGGAAAACATCCGCATGTGGATCGACCGCGCGCGTACCTTCATGTCCGCCGCCGGCGTTTGCAGCATCAATGATCTGGGACGGTTCCGCCTCGATCCGATGCGCATGCTGCGCACCGGCGCCTATCTCGCGCCGGTGGTGCAGCCGCCGACGACATTCCCCGTGCTGCAGCATTACGCGTTCTCCGAGCTGTTGGGCAATGCGATCCTGTACTACCGCCCCAATGACGTGCTGCACGACACCGCGGTCGTGCTGGCGAACGAATGGGACATCCGCGGCCAGCAGATCATCATCGGCAAGGAAGTACGCGAGCTGGTCGTGATCGCCGCCTCGATCCGGCACGACGGCGCCAGCCGCATTTCCTGGGAACTGCCTGCGCTGGATGCCGCCCATGCCTACTGGCCCAACCCGGCGCCGAGCGGCGCCAACGGCACGTCGCCCGGCGCGAACGGGCAGGATGGCGGAGACGGCGATGCCTTCCCGCATCCCTCGAAAAACGGCGGTGCGGATGCGCCCACGCCCGCGCCCATCGTGACCATGTACCTGCTCGACGCCACCGGCAATATTCCGCCCATCGATCTGCGCGGACAGAACGGCGGCGACGGCGGACGCGGTCAGGATGGCGGTCGCGGCGGCGACGGCGCAGTGGGACTGAGGGCGGACGGCACCTTCTTCGGCGGTTGCTGCCGCGGCGTCGGCTTCGGCGGCAACGGCGGCCAGGGTGGAGACGGCGGACGCGGCGGCAAGGGCGGGCGTGGCGGCGAGGGCGGACGGGTGACGATCCTCACCACGCCGCCCGGCATCGCGGTGATGGCTTCGGCGCCGCCGGTCATCGATATCAATCCCGGCCAGGGCGGGGCCGGAGGTCCGGCCGGCAATCCCGGCACTGGCGGATTCGGCGGCCCGGCCGGCACCGCCGACTGCGAGACCTGGTGCGACGAGCATCCCGAACGACGCGGCAGCGACGGTGGTGGAGGCGCGCCCGGCTCCCAAGGATTCGCAGGCGATCCCGGTTCGCCGACGCCGGATGATGCGATCCAGATCCTGCCCATCACTGCGGAGCAATGGCAGCAGGAGTTCAATAATCCGCACATCCTGACACTGAACGTCTATGAGGCGGAGCCGGGAGAACAGGTCCAGATCACCGGCCAGAATTTCGATCCATCCATCGACCGCGTCTACTTCGACGGCGTCAACATCGGGCCGGTAACGAGCGGCACGCAGGCCTCCTTCACGGTGCCGACCGACTCCGAGGGCGGCTTTCATCCGGTCGTGATCCGGCCCGCCGGCGTGACGGAACGGCGCAGCAACCGCGCGATGCTGCGCGTGTTGCCGAAACTCGATGACATCGCACCCGGCACGCGCTGGGTGGAGAACCAGAGCGTGACGCTGACTGGTCTTGCGTTCCGTCCCGGATTGCAGGTGCTGGCCGAAGACCGTTCCGTGTCGCCTGCCAGCGCCTTCAACCTGCCGGTGGTCGGCGTCACGCGCACCGCCATCAACATCCAGGTGCCGGGCGGCTTCCTCGGGGGACTGCGCGGCGTGCGCAGGATCGTGGTGCAGAATCCGGACGGCGGCAGGAGTCGCGGCGAACGTGTGGCACGCATCAGCGATACCATCGTCGTGCGCTGCGCTGCCTTCCGCGTGGTCGGCACCACGGCCGGCGTCGGCACCACGCGCAGCGCCGCGGACATCGCCAACCTGTTCCTGGAAGGCGCGGTGAATTCGATCAGCATCCCGTGGTTGCAGGCACGCATTGCTTTCCGTCTCGTGCAGCCGGTCGGCACGGTCACCGTCGCGGACAACAACGCCAACATCTGGCCCGGCCTCAATACCACCACCGACACCAACCTCTTCAATGCCGCGCCGGGCGTGGCGGGAGCGCTCAACTTTTTCTTCGTGCGCGACGTCGACGTGTCCACCGCCTATTCCTACTTCGGCGGCGGTCCGCTGTTCATCGGCGACGAAGGCGGCCCGCTCGGCCCGGTGGACTGGCAGCAGGTGGTGGCGCACGAGGTCGGTCACGCCTTGTGCCTGCGCCATCAGTGCGACGGTTCCGGCGAAGGGCCGGGGACATTCTTCAATCGTGCATGCGAGGACGGCGACGAAGCCTTCCTCATGTATCCTTTCTGGGATACGTCGGACGGCATGGCAATCGACCCCGGCCAAGTCGATCCGGCGCGCATCGGCGCCACCAACTTCGAGGATGGCAAGACCACCACGCTTCCCGTTGGCTCGCTGTTCCAGCTCAATGTCCCGACCGCTGTGGCCCAGTGCCTGGCCGCAGATACGCAAAACTAGGAGGAAACCGCGATGCCCACCGAAAACGAAATCCGCGTGCTGAAAATCCTGAGCGCCATCGAGATCCCTCCCAATGCAGGACAGACCATCCAGTCATGGGGCAACGAAGCCGTCACCGTCGTGTGCGAGGCCGCGCTCGGCACCTATCCCGGCCTGCGCCCCAAGGTCCGCAACAACGCAGTCGCGTTGCTCGGATGGATGGATCACCAGCAGGCGCTGGAGACGGTGCCGCTGCTCCTCAACGACGCCAACACGGACGTCTCGATTCGCGCCATGCGCGCCGCGGGCCGGCAGAAGAACGACGCCGGTGTCGACAAGCTCGGCCAGTTGCTGCGACGAAGGGATGCGCCGCCGCTGCTTGCCGCCGAGGCGGTCAGCGCCTTGCTGGCGATCGGTTCGGACAAGGCGCTCGCGAGCGTGGCGGCGTACAAGTCGGCCAATCCGGCGGACCTGCCGCATCGCGCAAGCAAGGTCGTGGAGAGCGTGCTTTCCACGGACGGGAAACGCTGATTCAGTCTGTTCTGGTCCTGCGATACAGCATCATGGCACCGATGCTGACCGGCAGCAGCGGCAGCCATTGCCACAGCAGATGGCGGTCGATCAGTCCGCTTCGTTCCAGCAGAAGCAGGGTGCCGACCAGGATCAGCATGGTCGGGAAGAACAAGCCTTTACGGCGGCTGGTGTGTTGAATTTCCATGCGGGTTCTCCTTGTGAAGTGAGAACAGGATAAGGGACCCGCATGAGCCGCCGCCACCACCTTGCGATCAAATGCGGAAACACGGGATAAAGCGCATCTTTCCCGGTGCGAATTGCGCCGGCACGCCGCGTCCGGACGAAAAAACGCCCGCAACAGAGTGCGGGCGAGGCCACATCAGAGACGTGGAGAGGGAGACAAGCTGTATTCGTGGCAAGTCCTGGTGCGGTGCGCCTTAGCTGCCGGACTGATTTCCTTGCGTACGCGCGGCGCGCGCGGCCCGGATCGCTTCCTCGCGGACGGCATCGCGGCTGCGCGTGGAAGCAACATTGGTGAATTCCACGAATTCCGTATTGCGTCCGACTTCACCTTGAGCATAGGCCTGGTCCAGTTCCGCGCGGACTTCGGCGCGCGTTTTGGATGAGGCAAAGGAAGCCGGCTCCACGTATTCGCCGGTGTTGATCACCGGCTTCGGTTGCGCCTGGGCTTCGGCGAGCTCGGCGCGGACTTGCTCGCGCGACTTGCCGACGGCGGCCTGGTTGAATTCAACGTATTCGCGGGTCTGACCGACTTGCCCTTGGGCATAAGCCTGTTCCAGTTCGGCGCGCACCTCGGCGCGGGTCCGGGACGGTTCGGCGAGATCGGCAGCGAAGGCGGTGGTGGATGTTGCAATAAGAGCAATGGCGATGCTGGATAATTTGGCGTTCATGTTATTTCTCCATCGGGATGGTTAATCGGGAAAGGGCGGCGACGGGCGGTCGGCAACCGGTGTTGGCTACCTGCGCCCCTCAACAGCGCCTTAGTTACTTGCATTTTGCAAGCCACGAATTCATCATAAACCAGTGACTTTTATTTTGCAAGTCATTACAATGAAAATTATGGAGAAATGTGTGAAACCGGCCGCGCCGCTGACTTGCCCGATTGTTCGTTCCGCCCACCTGATCGGCGATGAATGGGTATTGCTGGTGCTGCGCTCCCTGTTCCGTGGTTCGCAACGTTTCGATGATTTGCAGAAGCAGACCGGTGCCGCGACGAATATCCTCACCAACCGGCTGACGCGCCTGATCGAAGCCAAGGTCGTTGCGAAGACGCCCTATCAGGAACGGCCGCTGCGATACAAGTACGAGCTGACGGATGTCGGAAAGGGGCTGTTCCCGGTGGTGCTGGAGCTGATGCGCTTCGGGAATGAATGGCTGCCGAGGGAAGACTGCGCGCCGATGGTGCTGCTGCACACCGAATGCGGCAAGTTCACCAAGCCGGGGCAAACCTGTTCGGAGTGCGGCGGGCCGCTGGTGCTGGGTAAAGTGCGCCTGCTGGAACCGGACGCGGAAGCTAACCCCGAGGGCAAGCAGGACTGAGCCTGCCCGCGGCGGCCTTGACTACAAGCGCGCGGCGAGCTCCGCGCCTTCGCGAATCGCGCGCTTCGCATCCAGTTCGGCCGCAACCGATGCGCCGCCGATCAGATGGAAACGCGGCCCGCTCCCGGCCTCCTCGGCCGGCATCAATTCCCTCAGCGAATCCTGGCCGGCACAGATCACCACGTTGTCCACTTCCAGCAGCCGCTCCTCGCCGTTGACCGTGATGTGCAGACCCCGATCGTCGATCTTGCGGTAACTGACGCCGCCGATCATCTGCACGCCCTTGCGCAGCAGGGTGGCGCGGTGCACCCAGCCCGAGGTCTTGCCCAGCGATGCGCCCAGCTTCGATGCCTTGCGCTGCAGCAGGTAGACCTGGCGCACCGGCTGTTCCGGCGTCGGCGCGCACAGGCCGCCGTTGCTGCCTGCCTTCAGATCGACGCCCCATTCCGCCAGCCAGTGGTGCAGCGGCTCGGGCAGCGGCACCCGCGGATCGTGCAGCAGGAACTCGCTGACATCGAAACCGATACCGCCTGCACCCACCACCGCGACCCGCCGCCCGACCGGCGCATTGTTCTTCAACACGTCGAGGTAGGACAGCACCTTCGGATGCGCAATACCCTCGATGCCGGGCGTGCGCGGCACGATGCCGGACGCCACGATCACCTCGTCGAAACCGAGTTGCAGCAACTCCTCGCGCGTGACCTTCCTGTTCAGCACCAGCTTCACGCCGGTGAGCTCGACGCGCCGCTTGTAATAGCGAAGTGTTTCGGCAAACTCTTCCTTGCCCGGAATGCGCATCGCGTAATTGAACTGTCCACCGATGCGGTCGCTCGCTTCGAACAGCGTGACCTCGTGCCCGCGCTCGGCCGCCACCGTGGCCGCAGACAAACCGGCAGGGCCGGCACCGACGACCGCGATGCGGCGCGCTTGCGCGGTCTTGCGATACACCAGTTCCGTTTCATGGCCGGCGCGCGGATTGACCAGGCAGCTTGCCCGCTTGTTGGCGAAGGTATGGTCGAGGCACGCCTGATTGCAGGCGATGCAGGTATTGATCTCATCGGCGCGGCCGCTTGCCGCCTTGTTCACGAATTCCGGATCGGCCAGGAAGGGGCGCGCCATCGATACCATGTCGGCGTCGCCCGTGGCGAGGATGTCTTCCGCCACATCCGGCGTGTTGATGCGGTTGGATGCCACCACGGGAATCGAGATGGCCTGGCGCAGGCGGCCGGCCAGGCTGCGAAATGCCGCGCGCGGCACCGAGGTGACGATGGTCGGCACGCGCGCTTCATGCCAGCCGACGCCGGTGTTGATGATGTTCACACCGGCCTGTTCCAGCGCACGGGCAACCGCCACCACATCCTCCCAGGTGTTGCCGCCCTCGACCAGATCGAGCAGCGAGTGCCGATACATGATGATGAAATCGCTTCCCACTGCCGCGCGCACCTGCTTCACGATTTCCACCGGCAGCCGCATGCGGTTCTCGATCGATCCGCCCCAGCGGTCGATACGGCGATTGGTGCGTGCGCACAGGAACTGGTTGATCAGGTAGCCCTCGCTGCCCATGATCTCGATGCCGTCATAACCGGCCCGCCGTGCCAGCTTGGCGCAGCGCACGTAGTCGTGGATGGTGCGCGCGATGCCTTTCTCGTCCAGCGCACGCGGCGTGAATTTCGAGATCGGCGACTTCAGCGCCGATGCCGATACGACAAAGGGCTGGTAGCCGTACCGGCCCGCGTGCAGGATCTGCATCACGATCTTGCCGCCTTCTTCATGCACCGCATCGGTGACGCAGCGATGATTCATCACATCGAGCACATTGCTGACCGTGCCGCCGAAGGGCAGCAGCCAGCCCTGCCGGTTGGGCGATATGCCGCCGGTCACGATCAGGCCGACGCCGCCTTTCGCGCGCTCGCGAAAATACGCGGCCAGTTTCGGATAGTTGTAGAAGCGATCTTCCAGCCCGGTGTGCATCGATCCCATGATGACGCGGTTGCGCAGGGTGGTGAAACCGAGATCGAGCGGCGCGAGCAAGTGCGGATAGGTCTGCATGATGAAGGATTCTTGTTGATTGGCATGAACGCGAGCGGCTTAGAGCCCATTTCGGCAGGTAGTGTCTGCGGATTGCAGGCCAGGAATGGCGCAGACAAGGCGCGAGGAGGCGACATAGCGGTGGCTATGGCAACGACGAGCAACGCAGTATCCGTCGTTCCTGGCCTGTAAGCTGCGGGCGCTACCTGCCGAAATGGGCTCTTAGTCTACAAGAGCGGGGCGCGCCTGTTGTAGTGGCAAACCACTAATCGACATCAAACGACACTGACCGGTCCCATGCGCATACGGATCGTGCAAGCCGGCTGATTTACACTGTGACATCTCACGGCCCAAAGGAAAGGAAATGCCATGCGAGGAAGCTGCCTGTGCGGCGCCGTTGCCTACGAGATCGACAGCATCGACATGCCGATCAGCCATTGCCACTGCCACACATGCAGAAAGGCGCAGGCGGCTGCCTTCGTCTCGACCGCAGGCGTCATGCGCGCGCATTTTCGCTGGTCCAGGGGCGAAGACAAGCTCTCTTCCTATGAATCTTCGCCCGGCAAATTTCGCCGCTTTTGCTCGCAATGCGGCACGCACCTGATCGCGGAACGCACGCACCAGCCGCATGTCATCGTGCGGGTCGCGTCGCTCGACGACGATCCCGGTATCCGGCCGGTTGCCCATATCTGGGCGTCGCACGACGTTGCCTGGTTGCAGTACGAGGGTGTGAGATCCTGGCCCGAATGGCCGCCTGGCAGATGAGTGCCGGAAAGTCGAGACAATGTCCTCCAGGGTCATGAAAAACTTCCGGTGACGCGATTGCGATATCGATACGATCGATACATGGAATGCAAGCCGCATCGCATGCTTCGCCACGTACCGAGGAAGATATGTCGAAACGATTGTACAGCGCTGTCGCTGCACTGACGCTCGCCGCATGCGGCGGCGAGAACGGCTTGATTCCCTGTTCCAGCGAGACGCCGCTGAGCATCACCGCGCAGTGGAATACCAACGGACAGATCGCCACCGATGTGCGCGGCAAGGTCAACGTGCCGCTCACCGCAACGCCGGTTCTCTCGGGCGTGCCGGCCACCTGCGCCGGGAAAGGCGAGTTCGTGCAGGACGCGGCGCTGCCCTCCGGCCTGCTGCTGGACCGCCGCACCGGCGTCATTTCCGGCACGCCTATCAAGGACATCGCGTTCAACGCAGGCAGCCTGGTCAGCATTCGCCTGCCGGGTTACAACGACACACCAATCCTGTCGAAAATCACGATATCTCCCTGAGTCTGTCCGCCCGCGGCAGCCTGTCCTACGCGCCTTCGGAGACGCCGCCTACATCACCCCGTCGTCACCCGGAAGGTCACGCACGCAATAGCAATTTCGCGCGGAAAACCTTGATCGAGTTCATGGAATCGCGCCCGGTGCGCCGATAGGATCGCTGTGACTGCCTGTCAGTCGGCCGATTACCAGAGATGATCCATGTATCCAGAACGCGTCGCAAAAGCTCTGCAGCGAGCCAGGGCACACCTCCATGCCGGCAATGCCGAACTGGCACTCCCGGAACTTGAGAAAGCGGTGCAAAAAGCGCCCAAGGGCTTTGAAGCATGGTTCCTGCTTGGACAGGCCAAGGGCATGCTCGGCGACTACGCCGGTTCCGAAAGCGCGCTGAAGAAAGCCGTCCCGCACAATCCCAGGCATGGCGACCTCTGGTACAACCTCGGCATCTCCTATTCCGCCCGCGGCGAGTTCGAACAGGCAATGGCGTGCTATCACAAGGCCATCGTCAACTCTTCGCCGCACTTGCATGCGCAGGCCACGCACAACTTCGGTTCCTGCCTGATCTCGCTCGAACAATACGACGAGGCCGCCGAAGTGCTGGCTGCGCTCGCACGCCGCCACGAGGCGGCCGACGTGCAGGCACTCCTGGGCATCGCACGCCAGGGCAAGGCCGACTTCGAGGGCGCCGTCGCGGCGTATGAGCGCGCCTTCGCGCTCGGCATGGACAACTACACGCTCAACCTCAACGCCGGCGTGTGCCACTACTCCCTTGGCGATTTCCACAAGTCGGTGCACTACGGCGAGCGCGCGCTGGAGATCAAGCCGGACGACGGGGTTGCGATGTTCAACGCGGCGCGCAGCTATCTCGAAATGGGCGACGTCGCGCAGGCCATTCAGCTGTTCGAGAAAAACGCGTCGCAGCCGACCGAGAATGCGCGCCTGTTCGCGCTCAATTTCGTCGAACCATATGACCCGCAGCAAGTCTTGCGCGAGCACCAGCAATGGGCAGCGCGCATTACGACGCAGGCGGCCGAAATGGCGCCGCTCACGGTGGACCGGAATCCCGATCGTCCGCTGCGCCTTGGATTCGTCTCGGCCGACCTGCGCGAACATCCGGTTGCCTTCTTCCTCGAAAGCCTGATCGCGCGCATCGACCGTACGCAGTCCCAGCTCCATTTCTATTCCGATGTGCGCACGGCCGACGAAGTCACCGCGCGCTTGCGGCAACACGCGGACGGCTGGACCGACACCTTCCACCTGACCGACAACGCAGCAGTCGCCGAACTGGTGCGCAAGGACGGCATCGACATTCTGTTCGACCTCGGCGGCCATACATCCGAACGCGTGCGGCTGTTCGGCACTCGCGTCGCGCCGGTGCAAGCGAGCTATCTCGGCTATGCGGCGACGACCGGTCTGCCGCACATGGACTATTTCATCACCGATGCGCTTCTCGATCCGATCGGCATGACCGAGGCGCATTACACCGAAAAGCTCTGCAGGCTCGGCAATTGTTTCGCTTCCTATCGCCTGCCGGACAGCGCGGTCGAGGTCGCTGACTTGCCGATGACGACGAACGGCTTTCCGACTTTCGCTTCTTTCCATCGGCTCAACAAAGTTAGCGCATCGACGGTCGCGCGCTGGGCGCAGGTGCTGGAAGCGGTGCCGAACGCGAAAATGCTGTTCGTCGCCAAGGGCCTTGGCGCAGAGAGCGGACGCGAGCGACTGTTGCAGGCATTTACGGAACATGGCGTGCCGGCATCGCGGCTGGAGTTCCGCGGTCATGTCGCGATGCAAGAGTATCTCGCGTTGCATAATGAAATCGACCTGATTCTCGATTGCTTCCCATGGAACAGCCATACCACGGCGATGCATGCGCTGTGGATGGGCGTACCCACGTTGACGATCGCCGGCAGTCATCACGCCGGCCGGTTCGGCGAGCTGATTGCACGCGGTGCCGGCATGGCAAACCTGATCGCCGCCGATGGCGAGGAGATGGCACATATCGCGGCGCAACTCGTCGGCGCGCCGGCGAAATTGCGTACGCTGCGGCAAGGCGCACGCAAGCGGCTTGTGACGTCGGTGCTGTGCGACCATGACTTGCTCGCATCGCGCTTTCAGCAGGCATGCCGCAGCATGTGGCGCAACTTCATCAAGGGCAGCACCGCACATATCGACATCGAATAAGGCAGAACGGCGCCGCGGATGGGTTACACTCGTGGCCGGCGCCGGATCACGGCGCCTTCCCCACACTTCGAGCGACGCTGCCATGCAATTCCCTGATTTTCCGACCACCGCCGACAGGATGCGGCGATGAGCAGCCATCCGATCATCCAATGGACAGAGGACGACGCGCCGCACGTCGCGCGCTGGCGTTCGGAAGCCGGCGTGCCTCCGCCCAAGCGTGTCGTCATTGCCGACGACCGCATGACGGCCGACAACGCTTACCGGCTTGCGTGCGAAGGCAGCGGACTGCTTTGGCGCGGTGATTTCCAGAACGCACGTCAGTTGTTGCAGGCCTTGGCGCGCCGCATCGAGCGCAAGCCGCGCCGTGCAAAGGCACCGGTGGCCGCAGTCTCTCCTGACCAGGCATTTCACCTGCACCGCAAGGAACAGGCGCAGCGCGCGCGCATTCTCGGCATGCTCCTGCTGCCATTCGAAGCCGGTCATGTGATTCCGCTGCGCCGCGCGCCCGATGTGCACCTGGCCTGCAGCGAAGCCTGGGGTGCGGCAGATGAAGCTTATGTCGCGTCCATGCGCGAGTTGCTCGGCCTGATCGGTGCGCATGAATGGCACAAGAAGGGCGTCGAGATCCCGGCGCTCGGCGCGCGCATCCATCCTTGCTACGGCGTGTTCTCGCCGGTGCGCGGCGAATATGTCGAGCTGGTGGCGCAGGCGCCGTTGCCTTCCACCGCGCTGGCATTCGATATCGGCACCGGTACCGGCGTGTTGTCGGCGGTGCTGGCCAAACGCGGCGTGCGACGTATCGTTGCCACGGATCAGGACGCGCGTGCGCTTGCCTGCGCGCGCGAAAACATCGCGCGTCTCGGTTACGGCAAGCAGGTGGAGGTCGTGCAGGCGGATCTGTTTCCGGAAGGGCGTGCGCCATTGGTGATCTGCAATCCGCCCTGGGTACCGGCACGCCCGAGTTCACCAATCGAATACGCGGTGTTCGACCCCGACAGCCGCATGCTGCGCGGCTTTCTCGACGGACTTGCCGCACATCTCGCGCCGGGCGGCGAGGGCTGGCTGATCCTGTCCGATTTTGCCGAGCATCTCGGCTTGCGTTCGCGCGAGGAATTGCTCAGTTACATTGAACGTGCGGGATTGCACGTGCTGGGAAAAATCGATGTGCGCCCGCGTCATCCGAAAGCGGTGGATGAAACGGATCCGCTGCACACGGCACGCGCGGCGGAGGTCACGTCGTTATGGCGTCTCGGCATGCGCGGGAAATAAATTCCGCCGGCAAACCACGGCGATGAAGCGCGGCAAGACAGAAAGGAAGGGGCGGATATTTCCGCCCCTTTTTCTTTCCGCGAATCATGCGGTTCAGCAGGATTACTTCTTGGCAGCGTCAGCCTTCTCTTCGGCTGCATCCTTCTTTGCGGCAGCGATCTTCTTCTTCGCCTTGGTGTGTGCCTTGGCCTTCGATTTTTCGGCTTTGGTGTCGGCCTTCACGACATCGGCCTTGGCATCGGCAGCTGCCTTCGTTTCTTTCTCTTCTGCCTTGGCATCAGCCTTGGTCGCCTTCTCTTCCGCCTTGGCTTCCTTCTTGGTTGCGCTGGCAGCGGGCTTGGAGGCAGGAGCCGGTGCGCTCGATTGCGCAAATGCAGCGGTAGCAAACAGGCCGGCGATCAGGGTTGCAATCAAAGTCTTCATAACACTCCTCGATGATTAAACTAAAAGTTTTACTACACTGATCAAAACGAAGTCGATGCAGAACCAGTTGACCCTGAGTTGTAAGGAATTGTTAGCACCGCGAGAACATTTCCGGTGCCGATGCTGCCTGTGTTCGGCAATGCAATGCACTGTGGAAATCATCGAGTGATTCCTCCAGACAGATTCCTCACGCCGCTGCGCGCATCTGCTTATACTCATGCATGCGCGCAGTCGCGCGTGCTTCCCGCTTGAACTCCATCCTCTATGTCGACGACATTCAACATCCTCCTGGCCGGGGCGCTGTTTTGTGTGCTGATGCTGCTCGTGCTCGGCTCCCTGATCCGCAGTGGAATACCCGGGATCAAGGAGTGGTGCCTGGCAAACGTCTTTGCATGCACCGCACTTCTGCTTCACGCATTTGCCGACGCGCTGCCGCCTGTCGCCGACATGGCGGCACCGGCGCTGCATGCCGCGGGCGTGGTCATGGTACTCGCGGGATTCCGGCACTTTCTCGGCCGCAGGATGCAATGGTTCGCGGCGAGTGCAGGAGCGGGCCTGCTGGTCGCGGCGCTTGCCATACTCCATTACCTGCCGGATGTCTCCGCATGGCGCAGTGCTGCGATCGGACTGTTCGAAGGCTCTCTTTCGCTGGTGATTGCGTTCACGGTCTTGCGCGCACGCAAATCGTTGCGTTTGCGCTTTCCTCATCTCTTCAGTGCTGTGGTGGCGTCGCTTGTTGCGCTGGGAAATGTTCCGCGCATCGTTCAAGCTTTATTCAATACGGGCGAGATGCCAATTGCATGGTGGGATGGCTTCTTCCTGTCCATGGATGCGCTCATCCTCCCGACGCTGAGCTTCGGCGCGGTGATGATGGTGCACGCAAGAATGATGGCGCAGACCGAACAGGCCGCCAATCGCGATTTCCTCACCGGCGCATGGTCGCGCGGCGCCTTCCTTGAACTGGTGGATCGCGAGCTGTCGCGCGCCAGGAGAACGCGCCATGCCTTGTCCTTGTTGCTGATCGATATCGATCATTTCAAACACATCAATGACAGCTACGGTCATGCCGGCGGAGATCAGGTACTGATCGACGTGGCCTTGCGCGCGGAAGCGGTGCTGCGCGAAATCGATTATTTCGCGCGCATCGGCGGCGGGGAGTTCGCAGTCCTGCTGCCGGAAACGGACCGTTATGCCGCGCAGGCGGCAGGCGAGCGTCTGCGCGTGGCGCTCGATACGAAACCGGCAGGCGACAAGATCATTGGAACGCGAAGTGCCGTTCCCTATACCGTGAGCATCGGCGTCGCGAGCCTGCGCGATGCCGACTCGCACAGCGACCTGATGCGGCGCGCCGATGCCGCGTTGTACACGGCGAAGGCCATCGGACGCAACCGCGTCGTGTCCGAATCCGATTGAGAACGGCCGACTGAAAACCGGTGTGCACATGCACCGCGCGGCTCGCTTCACAAGAAAATCAGGATTCATTATCCGCGATCAATTTGTTGTATTTACAACGGCATTCGCGCTCCATTAGTATCCGCGTTGCTCCTGTGGTCATGCACCGCAGGACCGAGACATGACCGAGCGATACGGATTCCGCTGCGCAGCTTGCGCCGTCAACCATCGCGATTCAATTCTTAAAGTTGGGAGTTTCGCTTTGCCATGGCGACGGGCCTGCGTCTTCTGCGCTTCTTATGCGCTCCGCGATTTTCCGTGCTTGCATGCGCTGTGCTGCTCGCGGCCTGCGCGGTAATGCCCGACCAGGCGGCCAAGCCTGCGCGGCGCACATTGTGGCCGCAACCGCCGGACCGTCCGCGCTTTGCCTACGAGACGGTGCTGCGCTCCGCCGCTGACATCCGTGCGCCGGAGCAGGGCACGGAAAAGATGATGATCGAACTGACCGGCCTCAAGTCGATGGCGGACACACCGGTGTTCGAAAAACCGGCGGCAGTGGTAGCGCGCAACGGCAACATTTTCGTGGCCGACACCCGCACCAGGTCGATCGTCGTCTTCGATGTCCCGCGGCGCAAGGTCTTTCGTTTCGGCCTGCGCCAGCCCGGCACGCTGCAGCAACCCGCGGGGCTGGCGCTCGATGCGGAGATGAATGTCTATGTGGCCGACAGCAAGCGTCGGCAAGTGATCGTGTACGACCAGCTCGGCCTGTTCCAGCGCGCCATCGGCGGGCCGGCCGACCTGGAGCGGCCGACCGGCGTCGCGGTCAGTCCCGACGGCGAACGGATCTATGCGATCGACCGCTCCGATAACGAGAGCGACCAGCATTGCGTGGTGGTGTACGACAAGGAAGGCAGGAAGCTGAAGGTGATCGGCACGCGCGGCCGCGCCGACGGCCAGTTCAATGTACCGCTGCAAGGCGCGGTCGCCCCTGACGGCACGCTGTACGTGCTGGACTCGGGAAATTTCCGGGTGCAGGCATTCGACCGCGACGGCAAGTTCCTGCGCGCCTTCGGCAGCCCTGGTGTCAATCCGGGCAACCTGGCGCGTCCGCGCGGCATCGCCGTCGATAATGACGGCAATGTCTATGTAAGCGACGCCAGCTTCAATAATTTTCAGATCTTCAGGCCGGACGGGCAATTGCTGCTGACGGTGGGCGAGGCCAGCCGCGACAGCCGTCCCGGTCAGTACGGCCTGCTGAGCGGTATCTCGGTCGACGAGACCGGGCGGGTATATGTGGTGGACCAGTTGTTCAACAAAGTGGAAGTCATTCGCCGCTTGAGCGAGGCCGAGGGCAACAAGATCCTGCAGGCGGCGAAATAATACGGACATCGGAGACAAATGACACTGCGAAAAATCATTGTTGCATTCCTGCTGCTCGGAAGCGTCTTCGGCCTTGCCTACGGAGCCGGCGACCTGACGACCAAGTTCAGCAACCGGGGCAGCATCAGCAATACGCGGCACAACCTGACGCAGCGGCAGGTTGCGGGCGGGCCGAGCGGCGCGATGATGGACAACTACCGCAACGACTACCAGGAGATCTGCGTCTATTGCCACACGCCTCACGGCGCCAACACTACGACCAACCTGCCGTTGTGGAACCGCACCATGAAGGTGACAACCTATACCACCTACAATCAGCTCGGCACGCAGACGCTGCAGGGTGAGGTTTCCCAGCCGGGCAACAATTCACTGGCTTGCCTGTCATGCCATGATGGCCAGACCGCAGTCGATTCCATCATCAACATGCCTGGCTCGGGTCGTTATTTGAAGGCGCAGGAAACCACGCAGAACGATTCCTTCCTCAACACCTGGGTCAATCCGCGCGGGCAGAATGCGTCGGTGCACTTGCGCCTGACACAGGGCGAATGCCTGGCCTGCCATTCGACGGGTGCCGGCTTCCTCGGCGCGGGCGCAACCGACTTCACGGTCGCCGCCATCGGCACCGATCTGAGGAACGACCATCCGGTGGGCGTCACCTTCCCATCCAAAAACGGGCCTGGCACCGACTTCAATGCACCCAGCGGTTCGCAGGGTGCGGCGCGCTTTTTTGACACCAACAACAGCGGCAGCATGGACAGCGGCGACATCCGCCTGTACGTCACCAATGGCAAGGTGCAGGTGGAATGCGCGTCCTGCCACGACCCGCACGGCGTTCCTTCGGCAGGCCGCGACAGCGACTTCTTCCCGACCTTCCTGCGCGTCTCGAATGCGGGGAGCAAGCTATGCATGACCTGCCACGCGAAGTAATCGCGGGCAGGTCAATACACGAGGTCTAAAGCACCCGCACGCACAAGCGGAAATCGGGATCTTCCTCGTATTTCCTGATCTCGAAGTCGAGACTGCGCATCAGCTTGAGCATCGGTGCATTATTGGTCAGCACCAGGCCCTCGACCTGCGACAAGCCCTTGCTGCGCGCCACGTCCATGATGGAGAGCATCATGCGCGATCCCACGCCCTTGCCGTTGAAATCGTCGGCGACCGCCAGTGAAAATTCGCAGGTGGTCAGGTCCGGGTTGGTGACATAGCGCGACACGCCGATGATGCGCTCGGTTTCGGTGAAGCCGCCATCGGCGTTCGGCGTGCGTTCGCGCAGGATCGCCACCAGCGCCATTTCGCGGTCGTAATCGATCAGCGTGAAGCGTGCCAGCATCTTCAGCGACAGCTCGCGCATGGTCGACACGAAACGGAAATAGCGGCTTTCCGGAGACATGCGGCGCACGAAATCCTGCAGCATCTGTGCGTCGTCGGGATGGACCGGCCGCACCGTGTAATGTCCGCCGCCGCGCAGCGGCCATTCCTGTTCTTGCGACGACGGATACGGCAGGATCGCGAGATGGTTGTAGTTGTCGGTGCCGGCCGGAGCGTGATCGATCACGATGCGCGCGTCGACCACCAGCGCGCCGGCTTCGTCGACAATCACCGGATTGATGTCCATTTCACGCAGTTGCGGCAGCGCGCACACCATTTCCGATACGCGCAGCAGAATCTGCTCCAGCGCCTCGCGGTCGGCCGGCGGCGCGCCGCGCCAGTTGCCCAGCGTCTCCGCCGAGCGCGCACGGTCGATCAGGCGCTGCGCGAGAAACTGGTTGAGCGGCGGCAGTTCGATCGCGCGGTCGGCGATCAGTTCGATCATGGTGCCGCCGGCGCCGAACGAGATCACCGGGCCGAAAGGCTCGTCGGTGCTGACGCCGATGTACAGCTCGCGGCCCAGCGGCTTGCCCGACATGTTCTGGATCGTCACGCCATTGATGCGCGCATCCGGCCGCAAGCGGCTGACAGTGGCCATCATGTCATGCCAGGTGTCGCGCACCGATGCCGCGTTGTGCAGGTTGAGCGCCACGCCCTGCACATCGGATTTGTGCGCGATGTCGGGCGAGTCGATCTTGAGCGCGACCGGATAGCCGAGCTGGTTGGCGAC
This sequence comes from Herbaspirillum sp. ST 5-3, assembly GCF_004804275.1. Taxonomy (GTDB): domain Bacteria; phylum Pseudomonadota; class Gammaproteobacteria; order Burkholderiales; family Burkholderiaceae_D; genus Noviherbaspirillum. The sequence goes on along the minus strand of NZ_STGI01000015.1, from coordinate 105,415 downwards.
CAGGATCGCCTCGCTCGCCGAGCGTGCCAGTATCGTTTTCGTGATCGGGATATGGAAGGCCGACAGCAGCGCCTTCGATTCCATCTCGGTCAGCACCCTGCGCCGTTCGGCCAGCACGCTTTCCACCAGAATGCGCGCGCCCTCCAGGTCCGGCTTGGCCAGCGCGGACAAGGGCGGCGGGGTCTGATGCAGCAGTTGCTGGTTGCGATGGAAGGACGCGATGTTGTTGAAGGCATCGACCGCCGCTTCCGGCGTGCGGTAGGTCGGAATGGCGGCGGCCGTCAGGACCTTGCGCGCTTCGACCGCGCGTTCATCGCCCATCCAGCAGGTGACGAGCGGCTTGCCGACGGACGGATGCAGATCGGCCAGCGCTTGCGCGACGGCGGTGGTATCGAGTCCCGGCTTGGGCGACAGGATCACCAGGATGCCGTCGATGCCATTGCTCGATGCGCAAACCTTGATGGCTGCGCGGTAATGTGCGGCATCGGCGTCTTCGGCCAGATCGATCAGGGATTGCAGACAGGCCAGCGGCGACAGTTGCGGTGCCAGTTCGGTTGCGGCTTGCGGCGGCAGCGCGGCCAGTTCGAGGCCAAGCTCATTGGCCCAGTCGGCCGCCAGCACGCCGGGCCCGCCGCCGTTGGTGATGATGGCGATGCGTTTGCCGACCGGCAGATTGCGCCCCGACAGCCCCTTGGCCGCGGAGAACAGTTGCACGAAGGTGCGCACCCGCACCGCGCCGGCGCGTTGCAGCGCGGCGTCGAATACGTCGTCACTGCCGACGATGGCGCCGGAATGGGTGAGCGCCGCTTTCTCGCCGGCCGGTTTGCGCCCGGCCTTCAGCACGATCACCGGCTTGGCGTTGGCGGCGGCACGCAGCGCGCTCATGAAGCGCCGCGCGTTGCGAATGCCTTCGAGGTAGACCACGATGCTTTGCGTCGAGCGGTCCTCCGCCAGGAAGTCGAGCACTTGCGCCACATCGACGGCGGTATTGGCGCCGAGCGAGACCACCGAGGAAAAACCGACGCCGTTCTTGACGGCCCAGTCGAGGATCGATGAAGTCAGCGCGCCGGATTGCGAGACCAGCGCCAGCGAGCCGGAACGCGCGAGCGAGCCGAGCGCACTCGCGTTCAGGCCGAGGTGCGGGCGCTGGAAACCCATGCAATTGGGGCCGAGCAGATGGATGCCGTGCTGCCTGGCGATCGCCTGCAATTCGGCGGCCAGCTTGGCATCGACGCCGCTGGAAATGATCAGCGCGGTCTTGCTCTGGATGCGGGCCGCGACTTCGAGCGCGGCGGTCAGTTGCTCGGATGGCAGGGCGATGATGGCGAGGTCGGATCGCGATTGCGCGAGGTCGCTTAGCGTGCCGGTCATGCCGATGTCGAGGAAGGTGACGGGAGCCTTGTAGCTGCCGTCGCGCAGTTGTTCGGTGATCAGGCGGCCGGGGCCGGTTTGCGTTTCCGGGGCGCTGATGTCGCCGGCGAAGACGACGATCGAGCCTGGGGAGAAGAGGGGGGTGAGGTAATGCTTGTCCATGTTTTGCTAATCGTCATATAGGGTTATTGTTCAGTATCGCAGGTTCTGTTGTCTGCTGTTTGTCTCTTCGGCAGCCCAAAGCGGAGGGTCATCCAGGCGCGATCTGCCCCTGGCTGATCGGCATTGCTGATTCTTTAATCTGCTCCAATCAAAACTTTCACATGCGCGGCGACGCTGCGTGCGAGGGCCGGCAATGCATAGCCGCCTTCCAGGCAGGACACGACGCGTCCCTTGGCGTGGCGTGCCGCGACTTGCATCACTTGCCGTGTGACCCATGCGTAGTCCGCCTCGACCAGTCTCAGGTTGCTGATGTCGTCTTCGAGATGGCCGTCAAAGCCTGCCGAAATGAACAGCAATTCGGGCTGGAATGCGTCGAGCGCGGGGATCCAATGGGATTCGACCGCTGCGCGAAACGCGGTGCCGCCCGAATGCGGCGGCAACCCGACATTGACCATGTTCGGGCCCATGGGTTCGCGGCCGGAAAACGGATAAAGGTTTTCCTCGTAGGTGGAGCACATGAGTACGCGCGGATCGTCATGCAGGATGTCTTCGCTGCCATTGCCGTGATGGACGTCGAAGTCGATCAGCGCGACGCGCTTGATGCGGTGTGCGTCCAGCGCATGGCGAATGCCGACAGCGATGTTGTTGAAAAAGCAGAAGCCGCCGGCGGAGTCGCGTTCCGCATGATGCCCGGGAGGCCGGATGTTGCAAAATGCGACCGGCGCGGCGCCGCGCAGCACGAGGTCGGTTGCCTTCACCACCGCGCCGGCGGCACGCAATGCCGCGCGGTAGGAATGCGGATTCATCCAGGTGTCAGGATCGACCTGCTCGTAAGCTTCGCGCGGTGACTTGGCCGCCAGTTCGCGCACATGCGCCATGGTGTGGGCGCGCGCGAGTTGCTCCGCGGTTGCCAGCGGCGCGTCGTGGAGCTGCATGAAGTCCAGCACGCCTTCGGCCAGCAACTGCTTGCGGATGGCTGCGATGCGCTCCGGGCATTCCGGATGAAATGCGCCCATCTCATGCTGGCTGCAGTCGTTGTGCGAAATGTAAGCGGGTAGCATGCAGGTCCGGCCTCGATGGGCAAGCTGCGCCGGCTTGTTCGCACGGCGCACGGTAATGAGGGAAATGGCACTGAACCCTGCAACAGTGCGCCAAGCGCGCGCCGATTTCCTTGTCCCAGATCAAGATTCCAGACAGCACCGTATTGTGTGTCAGATCGATGCCACGCGCTTCTGCGCCGCTGTGCTGATGGCAAGCACGGCCGGATGGGAAAGACGCCGTTCCACCGAGATCGCATAGAACTGTTCGGTGAGGGCGTCGGTGCGGCCGATTTCCTGCACGCCGTACTGTTTTTTTACTTGCGCGGCGACGGCAATGGGTGCTGCGAAGATGCCAACGCCGGCTTCGCCGAATTCCTTGAGCAGCGCTCCATCATCGAATTCACCGACGATGCGTGGCCGGATGCGCTCCTTGCCGAACCATCGCAACAGGCGCGGGCGCAGCGCCGCATCCTCGCCCGGCAGCAGGAAGGGGGCACCGTCGAGGCTGTGCGGAAACGCCTTCCTGTGGCGTCTGGCCAATGCGGGCGCTGCAAAGAAGGCCACGCCGCATTCGCCCAGCAAATGGCTGAAGCCGCGCACGTTGCTGTTGGGAGGCATCGGACCATCGGCAAGCACGATATCCAGTCCGCGGATCGCCAGCCCGGCCAGCAGCGTGTCGAGCTTGCCTTCGCGGCAAACGATGCGCAGGGTTTCGGGCAGGTTCAAGGCGGGTTCGAGCAGCAGGCGCACGATCGATTTCTGCAGCGAATCGACCACGCCTACGGTGAACTGCAAGGGACGGCCGCCGGGACGATTGCGCAGCATGTCCTCCAGTTCCTCGCCCAGCGTAAAGATCTCATCCGCATAGCTGAATACCATGCGCCCGGTATCGTTGAGCTCCAGTCGCCGGCCGACGCGGTCGAACAAGGTTGTGCCCAGCGCTTCTTCCAGCATGCCGATCTGGCCGCTGATGGTCTGCGGCGTCAGGTGCAGCTGCTCGCCGGCGCGGCCGATGCCGCCGCACTTGGCGACGACCCAGAAGTAATGCAGGTGCTTGTAATTGATCGTGCTCATGATGATTCGAATTTTTCGAATTGAAAAGACATCATATTCGAATTTTAAACGGGTTTCCTGTGGACTAGATTGAATGCAAGGCCGGCAGCAAACGGCCGATTCACCCAACACGAAGGAGTCCGTCATGAGAGTCGATGTCCGCGCCCAAGGATTTGAACTGACCAATGCGCTTGCCGAGCATGCCCAGCGCCGACTGCATTTTGCGCTGAAGCACGCGGCTGACCAGGTGCAGCAGGTGACGGTGCGACTGGCCGACATCAACGGACCGCGCGGCGGCATCGACAAGCGCTGCACCGTGCACCTCGTGCTGAATGGCATGCCCGATGTTGTTGCCGAGGATACCGAAGCCGATATGTACATCGCGATCAATCGTGCGGTCGATCGTGTTGGACGCACGGCACTGCGCCGCCTGGATCACTAGAACTCATTTCATCAATAGGCGGGTTCGCGTTCGCACCAGAATCGGTGCTGGCAAGGCGTGCGACGCGTCAAATAGCGGGGCTATTTGCAAGGACCGGAGCGCCGGCCGGCACAACACCGCCAGCGCCGATTCTGGTGCGAACCCTCCGGGAAGGTGGTCTGGACGGCGCATTGCGGCGTTGCGGCGCTAGCGCAGGGGGCCACCCTGCGCGTCGCGTCGCGCCTTGCACTGCACCCGTCCAGGCCACCTTCGCGAGCCCTCCTATTGATGAAATGAGTTCTAGAGACAATTCCTCCCCCGGCACGGGGGAGGATGTCAGCGCCGCATCGCAAGGATCAAGAAGTCTGCGAAAAGTCGAGATGCCATCGCGCCTTCGGCGTGATAATGACCTGAAAGGGAACGAGAACAGAACAAGCACACGCGATCATGATCGAACGCGATCCATCCGCCACCACACGCACGGTCCTGCTCTGGCTGTCGTTGGGCGGCCTGTCCGTTCTCGGTTTCCTGGTGATGCAATGGTTCATTGCGCCGGTGGTGTGGGCGCTGATCCTCGCCTATGTCACCTGGCCTTTGTATGCGCGGCTGCGTCATGCATTGCACGATAACGCGATCGGCAGCGCGCTGCTGATGAGCCTGCTGCTGACGACTTCCTTCGTGCTGCCGCTGCTGTGGCTGATCAGCCTGATGCAAACCGAATTCATTTCCGCTGCGCAGGGCATCTCCAACTATCTGAATCAGGGGCCGCGCCGCCTGCCGGAAGCCGTGCTGGAAATTCCCTGGCTGGGCGAACGCCTGCAGCAAATCTTCAACCGCATCGCCGGCGATCCCTACGCCCTGCGCACCGAAGCACTCGATCTGGCGCAGCGCTGGTTCGGCGAGCTGACCGAGCTGATCGGCGGCGTCGGGCGCAATGCGGCCAAGCTGGCCTTCGCCTTGCTCACCGTCGTATTCGTCTATCGCGACGGCGACATCCTGCTCAGCCAGGTGCGCGCGGCGATGCGGCGCTTCATCGGAGCGCGCGCCGACGCTTATCTGTTTGCCATCGGCAGCACCACCAAGGCAGTGCTGTACGGACTGGTGCTGACCGCGCTGGCGCAGGGCATACTGGCCGGCATCGGTTACTGGGCAGCCGGCATTCGCGCGCCGGCGCTGCTGGGCGCGCTCACGGCGCTGGTGGCGCTGCTGCCTTTCGGCACGCCCCTGGTCTGGGGTTCGCTCGGTGTCTGGCTGCTGCTGTCGGGCCATACCTGGGCGGGTATCGGCCTGCTGCTGTGGGGCTCGCTGGTGGTGAGCTGGGTCGACAATCTGATCCGCCCGCTGGTGATCAGCAGCGCCTCGCACATTCCTTTCCTGCTGGTGCTGTTCGGCGTCATTGGCGGCTTCACCGCCTTCGGCCTGGTCGGCATGTTCGTCGGACCTGTGATCATCGCCGTGCTGATGGCGGTGTGGCGCGAATGGCTGGAAGGCCAGGCCGACTTGGCCGATTGACAAGGACTCACGATCTCACGCCCCGCGCCTTTCCTCTTTTGAATTCCAGTTCGACATCTTGTTGTCGCGCTGCGACTCCCCACAGCCGGAATCGCGTGCGATTCATTTGCATTTCCAGAATTACGATGCACAATGGAAATATGCACATGTGATTCAAACCACGACGGCATCGTAAGAACCTGTTCGGTATGTTTTTGGCATGCCCAAAACATACCGAACAGGTACTAAGGGCAAACCCGCTGAAAGGCGGGGACGCAAAGCTTCCGGGCTTCGCGCGTGATCAGACAGCAAACATGTTGTCGATTGCCGCAAGCTAGCGGGGCCGCCGTAGCTGGCGTAGCGCCGCCCTTTTTCCGACAAGCAGAAACCGGAGAAAGGCGACATATGTTCACCTCCAACTTCTTTTCCCCCAGTGTCACCGCGCTGGCGCTCGCCGCGGCCTTCACGGCATCGGTGCGCGCGGAGGACTTGTCCGCCGTCGATATCGAGCGCAGCAACTCCGTGTCGATCCTGTCCCGCATCAAGGCCGATTATGCGCACCTGCTCGGCGTCACCGGAAATGGCGTCACGATCGCCGTGCTGGATACCGGCATCGCCAGCCATCGCGAATTCGCCGGGGCAGGCAAGCTCGCCCCGGGCTACAACGCGCTCGACGGCGGCAGCGACATCGTCGACAAGGACGGGCATGGGACGCATGTGGCCGGCATTCTGGCGGCACGGCGCGATGGCTACGGCGTGGTCGGCGTCGCCTACGACGCGCGACTGCTGCCGGTCAAGGTTTTCCGGGATGACGGCACCGGCTCCACGACGGCGCTCGATCGCGGATTGCGCCATGCGATCGGCAAGGCCGCGATTGTCAACATGAGCGTGGGCGCGGGCGGCAGCTACGATCCGCAAGCAATGCAGGAAGCGGTGCGATCCGGCCTGCTGATGGTGGTGGCGGCCGGCAACCACGGGATGCGCAATCCGGACTGGCCGGCGCGCTTCGCCAGGGAAAGCTGGGCCAACAGCCAGATCATCGCGGTCGGCGCCGTCGATGCCGGCAATCGCATCGCGTCCTATTCCAACCGCGCCGGCGATACCGCGCCCTGGTTCCTGGTCGCGCCCGGCTCGGCCATCGTATCGACCTATCTCGACGGCCAGTATGCATACATGTCGGGCACCTCGATGGCCACGCCCATGGTCAGCGGCGCGGCTGCGCTGGTGAAGCAGATGTGGCCGTCCTTGAGCGCGGACCAGATTGCGACCATCCTGTTCGTGACCGCAACCGACCTGGGCGCGCCCGGCATCGATCCGGTCTACGGGCGCGGGCTGTTGAATATCGAACGCGCCTTGCAACCGATCGGCGAGGTCACCACCACCACGCTCAACGGCAAGCGCATCAGCGTGCTGAGCGGCTCGGTGCAGCCTTCGCCGGCGACCAGCATGCTGTGGAACCTGGCCGCCGCCGGCCAGTTGCGCGTGTTCGGCGTGGACGATTTCCAGCGCGACTTCCAGGTCGATATGGGCACGGCGATGGTGCGGCCGACGCCGCTGTCGCTGGAGCAGGCATTCGACAGCATGGACCGCAGGATGGAAGTGGTGGAGCAATTGCTCGATGGCGGCGGCAGGTTTTCGGTTGCCTACGGGCGGATATCGCGCATGCCGGGATCGGAGCACGGATTCGACCTGGCGCAAGCCCGGATTGTCTCCTTGTCCTTCTCATCCGCGCAGAACGGCGGCACCGAGGCCGCATTCGGCGTCGGCGGACTGGCCGGCAGTTATTTCGGTGCGGGCGGACTGCGCCTGCCGGAGGGCGCGTCGCTGGAACAGGTGGGCGCGCTGTCCAATCCTTACTTCACGCTGGTGCCCGATGCGTCGCATGCGGCGCTTGCGCAGCAGGTCGGCGAAGTGAAGCTGAAGTTCGGCGTGCTGAGCGCCGGCCTGAACCGGCTGCTGGCATCGCAGGACGGCATTGCACTGCCGTCATCGGCGGTCCCGGTGCACGCGAGTTCGGCCCTGTTCGAAGTCTCGCGCAGTTTCGGCCGCGCTGCATTGTCGGTGTCGATGTCGCAAACCAATGAAGCCAACGCCTATCTCGGCGCCTATTCGAGCAGCGCGATGTCCTTCGGCGCAGGCACGTCGACCGGTGCGGTGCAACTGGCCGGCGCGCTGCTGCTGGCGCCCAAGGTGACGCTCGCCGGGCAGGCCTCCTACGGCGTGACGCCCGGCATGACGGCGACCGACAGCCTGGTCACCGAAATCACGCGTGCCAGGACCAATGCGTTTTCAGTCGCACTGGTGGCCGCCGACCGGTTGAAGCAAGGCGATCGCATGAGCTTGTCCTTGTCGCAACCCATGCGTGCGTATTCGGGCAGGATCGTGATGGACATGCTGTCGGGGCAAGGCGGCACGCCCTCGCGCGAACGGCTGATTTTTTCCATGGTGCCCCTGGGGCGCGAGATGCGCGCCGAAATCAACTACCTGGCACCGGTCGGCCGACGCGGTACCGTGGGCGTGTCGCTGACCGTGCGGCGCGATCCGAACAACATGATCGACGTGGCGGCGGAAAAGCTGCTGGCCGTGCGCTACGCAAGCGCGTTTTGAGCAATTGAATCGCATCGGCTCGAACTGGACGCGCCGCGTGCTGAAGACTAAGCTGTTGGAGCAAGCCTGCAATTTCTGTTAACGCCGTTGCGGCCCGACCGCGCGGAACGGCTGGAAAGAACCATGTCCCGCGACTCTTTAACGCAAGACGAATCAGCGCCGCAATCCGAGGCCGACCGCAGCTTCTGGAACTATCGCTACAAGTTCCCGCGCAAGGTCGAGGCCGCGTTTCAGGCCGAGATGGATCGCATGCGCGAACGCCGGATATACAAGACCGGCCTGACGGCGGTGCTCTTGTATTCCGCGTTCGCGCTCACCGATCCGGCCATGGTGCCGGACGCCTATCTGCAGGCGTGGGCGATACGTTTCCTGGTCGTCGTGCCGTTTCTCCTGATGACGACCTGGTTCGTGTACAAGCTGCGGCGTCCGTTTGCGCGCGAAATGCTGCTTTCCGCGGCCCTGATCGTGTCCGGCATCAGCATGCCCTGGATCGCCGGCCTCAGCAGACATCCGAATGCGGCGCATTTCCAGACCGGCATCACACTCATCCTGTTGTTTGGCAACATCGTGCTGAACCTGCGCTTTCGCAGTGCGCTGATCACCTCCATGCTGATGGCGCTCCTGTACGGGCTGACCCTGACCCGCTTCGGCGCCCTGACGCCGGAAGTCAGGTTCAACAACTTGCTGTTCTGCCTGGCCGCCGTTGCCATCAGCCTGATCGCCAATTTCAGGATGGACCAGGATCAGCGTCGCGCCTACCTGGCGCGCATGCGCGAAATCGAGCGCAATGACGAGCTGAGCCACGCCGTGGAACTGCTGGCGAAGATCTCGGCCGAAGATGAGATGACGCAAATTGCCAACCGCCGTGAGTTCGACCGCCGCCTGCATCTCGAATGGAGCCGCGCGCGGCGCGAATCGAAGCCGGTCGCGGTGGTGCTGGCCGACGTCGACTTCTTCAAGAATTACAACGATCACTACGGCCATCCGGCGGGCGACGACTGCCTGAAACGGATCGCCGCGGCACTGCGCTCCGTGCCGAAGCGGCCCACCGACCTGGTGGCGCGCTTCGGCGGCGAAGAGTTCGCGGCGCTGCTGCCCGGGGTTGCGGCCGAGGACGCCGCTGCCATTGCGGAACGCATGCGGCAGGCGATCGTCGACCTGCAGATTCCCCACGCCGCCTCGCGTATCGGACCGGGCGTGACGGTCAGCTTCGGCGTGGCGGCCATGCTGCCGGTCGCGCACGAGCTGCCGGCGGAATTGATCGCGGCCGCCGACGCGGCGCTCTATCGCGCGAAGGAACAGGGACGGAATCGGGTAGCGGTGTACGAAGAGAATCAGACCGTTCCCTTGGTGCGAGCGGATTACTAGCATGCATGTTTTCACCTATGGCTCGCTGATGTTTCCACAGGTCTGGACGCGCGTCGTGCGCGGCGCCTACCGCTCAATCCCGGCCCGGCTCGACGGCCACGCGCGCTTCGCGATCAGCGGCGAAACCTATCCCGGCATGGTGCCCAGGACCGGCGAGACGGTGCAAGGCGTGCTGTATTTCGATGTGTCCGCGCAGGATATCGATGCGCTCGACACTTTCGAGGGCGCAGATTACCGGCGCGATGCAGTCAAAGTGACACTGGAATCCGGCGAAATCCTCGCCGCCTGTACTTATATTTACTTGCTTTCGCAAAACTTGTCCGAATCACCATGGATGCCGGCGGCATTTCAGATGGAACGATTCCTCGGTTCCTGGTGCCGCGACAAATTGGGAGATTGAGGGCGAGCCGGTATAATTCTCCCCATCCTCACATTTGACATGATGGCCATGGGGCGACCCACTAATGCCATCATTTTTTATCCCATGCTCGCTTCACAAAAACAACAGATTATCGACCTGTTCCAGGCCGCGCTTGCACCCATCGTCGCCGGAACGGATCTGCAACCGAACGTGGTGCTGGAACGCCCGCGCGATCCGGCACACGGCGACATCGCCTGCAACATCGCGATGCAACTGGCCAAGCCGCTGAAAAAGAACCCGCGCGAACTCGCGCAGGCCATCGTCGCATCGGTCCTCGCCAACAAGGGCGACCTGATCGAGACTGCCGACATCGCCGGCCCGGGCTTCATCAATCTGCGCATCGCGACCGCCGCCAAGCAGGCGGTGGTCCATGCGATCTTCAAGGAAGGCGCGCAATTCGGCAAGAGCACGGCCGGCGCCGGCAAGAAGGTGATGGTGGAATTCGTGTCCGCCAATCCGACCGGACCGCTGCACGTCGGTCACGGGCGACAGGGCGCGCTCGGCGACGCGCTGTCGTCCCTGCTGGAAGTGCAAGGCTATGCGGTCACGCGCGAGTTCTACTACAACGACGCGGGTGCCCAGATCGGCAATCTCGCCTACTCGGTGCAGGCGCGCGCACGCGGCCTGAAGCCGGGCGACGAACACTGGCCGGAATCGGCCTACAACGGCGACTACATCGCCGACATCGCCGCCGATTTCCTGGCGAAGAAAACCGTGGCCGCCAGCGACGGCAAGCCGGTCACCGCGACCGGCGACGCCAACGACCTCGAATCGATCCGCATGTTCTCGGTTGCCTACCTGCGCCGCGAGCAGGACCTCGATCTGCAGGCATTCGGCGTCAAGTTCGACAACTACTACCTCGAATCCTCGCTGTACCACGACGGCAGGGTGGAGGCCGCGGTCAATGCGCTGGTCAAGGCCGGCAAGACCTACGAGCTGGACGGCGCGCTGTGGCTGCGCACCACCGATTACGGCGACGACAAGGACCGCGTGATGAAGAAGTCGGACGGCTCCTACACCTACTTCGTGCCGGACGTCGCCTATCACATCACCAAGTGGCAGCGCGGTTACGGCAAGGTGATCAACGTGCAGGGCAGCGACCATCACGGCACCATCGCGCGCGTGCGCGCGGGTCTGCAGGCTGTCGACCTCGGCATCCCCGAGGGCTATCCCGACTACGTGCTGCACAAGATGGTCACCGTGATGAAGAACGGCGAGGAAGTCAAGATTTCCAAGCGCGCCGGCTCCTATGTGACGGTGCGCGACCTGATCGAATGGTCGGCCGGCGACGCAAAGGACGAGAACGGCGAACGCGACCTTACGCGCGGACGCGACGCGGTGCGCTTCTTCCTCATCTCGCGCAAAGCCGATACCGAATTCACTTTCGATGTCGATCTCGCATTGTCGCAATCGGACGAAAACCCGGTGTACTACGTGCAGTACGCGCATGCGCGCATCTGCTCGGTGATGGCGCAATGGGGCGGCGATGAAGCGACGCTCAAGGGTGTCGATTTGTCAGCGCTGACTTCGCCGCGCGAGGCGGCCCTGCTGGCCAAGCTGGCCGAATATCCGGAAATGCTGCAGAAAGCACTCGACGAACTCGGCCCGCATCAGGTAGCGTTCTATCTGCGCGACCTGGCCGGCGAGCTGCACAGCTACTACAACGCCGAGCGGGTGCTGGTCGACGACGCGTCCACCAGAATGGCCCGTCTTGCGTTAATGTATGCAACGCGTCAGGTCTTGCGTAACGGGCTGGCGCTGATCGGGGTATCTGCCCCGGCGCGCATGTAACATGAAGTAACTGAGGACGTATGCACAAGTACAACAGGCAACAGGGCGGGACGATTTTAGGCATCATCATCGGCTTGATCATCGGTCTTGGAATCGCGCTCGGCGTGGCGGTCACCATCAACAAGACGCCGGTGCCGTTCACCGACAAGTTCGGCAGGCAGAAGACCGCCGAGCCGACCGCCGGCCAGATCGGCGATCCGAACAAGCCCTTGTATGGCAACAAGGCTGCCGCGAAGGACGCGGCAAAGGACTTCATGAAGGAAACGCCGCCGGAAAACACCGCCGCACCGCAGCCGGACAAGAAAGCGGAAGTCGTGAAGGTCGATCCCAAGCTGGACAGCAAGGCGCCGGTGGTCGAGGCGTCGTCCGACAAGGCGAAGAAAGCGGATGCCGAGGCCAAGGCGGATGGCGCAGAAGACAAGTGGACCTATTTCCTGCAGGCGGGCGCGTTCCGCGAACAGGCTGATGCCGAAAGCATGCGCGCCAAACTCGCATTGCAAGGCGTGGAGGCCAAGGTATCCGAGCGCCAGTCGGAAAACGGCGTCCTGTACCGGGTCCGCGTCGGTCCGTTCACGCAACTCGATGCGATGAACAAGGTCCGGGGCAAACTGTCTGACAACGGCGTCGATGCGGCGGTGGTGCGCATCGCGAAATAGTTATTTCACCAAGAAAAAAGGAAGCATATGCGTTTTCTTAAACATGCACTGGCAGCACTGACGCTGGGCCTGGTTGCCATCGGCGCAAGCGCTGCGCCGAACAATCCGCAGAATGGCGTCGACTATCGCACGCTCGACAAGCCGCAGCAGACCGATTCCGGCAAGAAGGTCGAAGTCAGCGAGTTCTTCTGGTATTCCTGCCCGCACTGCAACGCCTTCGAGCCGGATTTGGAGGAGTGGGTGAAGAAGCAGGGCGACAACATCGTGTTCAAGCGTGTGCCCGTTGCCTTCCGCGATTCCATGATCCCGCAGCAGAAGCTGTATTACGCGCTGGAAGCCATGGGCAAGGTGGACGAGCTGCATGTCAAGGTCTTCAACGCCATCCACGTGCAGCACCAACGTCTCGACACCGATAACGCGATCGCCGATTTCGTTGCCAAGAACGGCATCGACAAGAAAAAGTTTCTCGACGTCTACAATTCCTTCGGTGTGCAAAGCAAGGCCCGCCGCGCTGCGCAGCTGCAGGGAGACTATCAGGTCGACGGCGTGCCGCTGGTGGCCATCGACGGCCGCTTCCTGACCTCGCCGTCCATCGTCGGCGCCAGCATGGGCAATCGTCCGGAGTCGGTGCTGTTCGAAGGGACGCTGCAAGTGATGGATGCGCTGGTGGCGAAAGTGGCGAAGGAAAAGAACGGTTCGGCAACAGCGCCCGCCGCTGCGAAGAAGAGCAAATAAAGAGCAGTCAAGCCGCAACGTATTACACTGCTGGTCCGTCCTCGCGAGAGGACGGACTTTTTTATTTCCAGGGCAGCATCCAAAAAAGAAAACAAAGGAGAATTGAGACACTTATGAAGCGCGTATTCATCACCGGGGCATCCAGCGGCATTGGCGCCGCACTTGCACGCCACTATGCTGCACAAGGCGCAACGCTCGGCCTGGCCGCGCGACGCCGCCCCATGCTGGAAGCACTGGCCGCCAGCCTGCCCAATCCGGAGCGCCATCAACTGTATGCGCTCGACGTCACCGACCACGGTGCGCTGGCCGATGCGGCGGCGCATTTCATCAGGACAGCGGGCGGTGCCGATATCGTCATTGCCAACGCCGGGATATCCCAGGGCACCTTGACCGAATACGCCGAAGACCTTCCGGTGTTTGAGCGGATCTTCGCCACCAATGTGACCGCCACGGTCGCGACCTTCTCGTCGTTCATCGGCGCCATGAAGGAACAGGCCAGATCGGGCAGTCGCGACTGCCGCCTGGTCGGCATTGCCAGCATCGCCGGCGTGCGCGGCCTTCCGGGCGTGGAGGCCTACAGCGCGTCGAAAGCGGCGGTCATCAGCTATTGCGAGTCCTTGCGCGTGGAAATGAAGAAGAGCGGCATCCGGGTAGTGACGATTGCTCCCGGTTTCATCGATACCCCGATGACGCGAATCAACAAGTACCGGATGCCGTTCCTGATGCCGGTGGATAAATTCGCCGCCAAGGCCGCTGCTGCCATCGATGCGGGCGTCAGCTCGATCGTGCTTCCGTGGCAGATGAGCATTGCGGCGAAACTGGTGCGGGCGCTGCCGAACTGGCTGTTCGACCTTGCCTTTGCCAACGCGCCGCACAAGGGGCGCAATTGAGCGGGTGGCTTGACGCGCTGGGTGTCGAGCATCGGCCGATTGCGCCGTCCTCGACGCCGCGCATCGTGTCGCTGGTGCCTTCGATCACCGAATTGCTGTGCGAGCTCGGGCTCGCGCCCTGGCTGGTCGGACGCACGGGATTCTGCGTGCATCCGGCCGACATCGTGCGCAATATTCCGAAAATCGGCGGCACCAAGGACGTCAACATAGCCAAGATCCGCAAGCTTGCGCCGACGCATCTGATCGTGAACATCGATGAGAACGAGAAATCCTCGGTTGATGTCCTCGCGCAGTTTGTTCCGCATGTCATCGTCACGCATCCGCTGACGCCACGGGACAATCTTGCGCTGTTTCGACTGATCGGCGGCATCTTTCGCGTCGAGCCGGCGGCGGAAGCCCTGTGCGCGGCATTCGAGCAGGAATATGCGGCATTGCGGGCGACGCCGAAGGAGCCGCCGCAAACCATGCTCTACTGCATCTGGAAAGACCCGTGGATGACCGTTTCGCGCGATACCTATATCGCGAACATGATGGCGGAGATCGGCTGGCAATGCTGGAATGCGCCCGGTACGACCGCCCGTTATCCGAGCTTCGAATGGTCGGATGCGCTGGTGCAATCGATTGACGGCGTGCTGCTGTCGAGCGAGCCGTATCGTTTCACCGAGGCGCATGTCGATGCCCTGGAGAAGCAGATCGGCAAGCCGGTCCAGCTGCTCGACGGCGAAATGATGTCCTGGTACGGCAGCCGTGCGATCGCCGGCTTGCGGTATCTGCGGGCCCTGGGTGGTTCCTAGGCGATTATTTCTGGCGTTGCATGCGCACCAGCATGCGAATGAAGTCGCGCGCAATGGCCTGGTGGTGGTCGTCCAGGCGCTGCAGGTCGGCGATCAGCTTGACGTCGGCCGATTCAAAGCGCGCCGGGCTTCCTGGGGCGTCCACAGTGGTGTGGGTTTCAGTGCCGCCGAAACGCAGCCATTCGGCCGGCACCCCGAGCCACTGGGCCAGCGCACGCAGTTTTTCCTGCGTGGGAATGGCTTCGCCGACCAACCACTTGCGCGCGGCATGCACCGTGATCGGGCGGCCTTCAAAGCGGATGTTGAATTCCCGCGCCAGTTGGGTCGGGCTGTCGGGAGAGTAATCGGCATTGCGCAGAGCGAGCTGCAGCCGTTCACTAAAACCTTCTCGTTCAATTGATGGATTCATGACCGCGCACTATTCCATGTCATCCATTGACAGTCAGTCTCTCGATGAAAGGAACTTCTTGTGACCAGATGTGTTCAGTGAAGGTAACACATAATTGACAAAATCAGTCAAGTTTGACAGGCGCGAGTGATATCAGTGCGGGAAAAAATCGGTCCGGAGGAAGAAAAGATCGATGAAGATCTGCGCCGCGTGCATGGCGCAGGTCTTCGGGAGGGGGAACGATCCGTCTGTTGTCAGCCGCGCAGGCGGAAGCGGATGATGCCGTCGCTGCCGGTTTCGCGCGCCAGCATGCCGTCGAACCAGAGCTTGTGCAGATGCGCGAGCGCTTCACCCATGGCAAAGGTCAGTTGGTGCGCGTCCAGTTTCCGCTTGAACATGATGGGTACGATGTCCGCTGCCGACTGCGGCACCGCGCAGGCCTGCACTACCTCCGCCAGGCGCTCGCGATGATGGTCATTCAACTGGCCGATGCGCGTATGCAGTCCGCGAAACGGCTTGCCATGCGAAGGCAGCACCAGCGTGTCGTCCGGCAGGTCGTGGTATTTCTCGAGCGAGTCGAGATATTGCTGCACCGGATTGGATTCCGGTTCGATGGCGAAGACCGACACATTGGTTGAAATGCGCGGCAGGACCATGTCGCCCGAAATCAGTATGTTCAGGTCTGCGCAATACAGGGATGCATGTTCCGGTGCATGGCCGAAACCGGTGATCACGCGCCAGGCATGATCGCCGATGCGCAATACCTGCTTGTCCTGCATGCGGTGATAGGACGCCGGCACGGCCGGCACCAGCGACGGATAATAGCTCTTGCGGTTTTGCAGTTGCTCGATCATTTCCGGATCGGTCAGGCCGTGGCGCTGGAAGTGCGGCAGTGCCGCCACGCCGTCGGCGCCGGGCAGCGAGGCCGACATCATGCGCGCAAAGCCGTATTCGCCGGTCGTCATCCACAAGGGCGCGTTCCAGCGCTTGCACAGCCACTCGGACAAGCCGACATGGTCCGGATGGCAATGCGTGGCGATCACGCGCACGATCGGCAAGCCGTCCAGATGCGACGCAAAGATCGTTTCCCAGGACGTGCGCGTTGCTTCGGTGGCAATGCCGCAATCGACAACCGTCCAGCCGGCATCATCCCGGACCAGCCACAGATTGATGTGGTCGAGCGCAAACGGCAGTCCCATGCGCAGCCACAAAACGCCGGGGGCGACTTCCTGAACGGTGCCCGGTGCCGGGAGTGCATTGCCAAGAGGATAACTGAGCTGCGATTCGAGGTGATTCATCAATGAGGCTTTCGGTATGCAAATTGTCAATCTGGCATGTTCACATTTGCCGCCAGCGCGCCTACAATGGCACGACTGATTGACGTTAACGTAAACTGCAATCGGTTCCGACGATTGTAAACACAAACTCTCTTTGCTGCAGACGCCCTCCATGCCGACCTACACCATTACCGAACTGGCCCGTGAGTTCGACATCACGCCGCGCGCGATCCGCTTCTACGAAGACCAGGGCCTGCTCAGCCCCAAGCGTGAAGGCGCGGGCGGCCGCACCCGCGTGTACAGTCCGCGCGAGCGTACCCGCCTGAAGCTGACCTTGCGCGGCAAGCGGCTCGGCCTGAGCCTGCTGGAGATCAAGGCGCTGGTCGACATGTATGAATCGCCCAAGGACACGACGGCGCAACTGAAGCGCTTTCTGACCGTGCTGGCGCAGCATCGCGAAACGCTGGAGCGCCAGCGCGAAGACCTGGAGGTGACGCTGGCGGAAATCGCGGCGCACGAGGAGGAATGCCGTCGTCTGCTCGCGGGCGACAAAGGCGCGAAAGCGGCGCTGGCGGAGAAAAAATCCGCCGCGCGCCGTCTGAAAGATGCTGCCTGATTCGGCGCAATACCGTATTTTCACCGTACCTGCTTTACGTTTACGTAAACGTCAATTGGCGGTATGATCCTGCAAGATTGGCGATATGCCACCGTATCCCACGTATAAGGAGAGGAAGACATGATCCACCTGCCCGGCCTGACTTTTGACCATGGCGAAGACATCGCCGCGCTGCGCGAAACCGTGCAGCAATTCGCACAGGCGGAAATCGCACCGCGTGCCGCCGAAATCGACCGCACCGACCAGTTCCCGATGGACCTGTGGAAAAAGATGGGCGAACTCGGCTTGCTCGGCGTCACCGTCAGCGAGGAGTACGGCGGCACCGACATGGGCTATCTCGCGCACATCGTCGCGATGGAAGAAATCTCGCGTGCCTCCGCTTCGGTCGGCCTCTCCTACGGCGCGCACTCCAACCTGTGCGTCAACCAGATCAAGCGCAACGGCACCGAAGAGCAGAAGAAGAAATATCTGCCGAAACTGATTTCCGGCGAGTACGTCGGCGCATTGGCCATGTCGGAACCGAATGCCGGTTCCGACGTCGTCAGCATGAAGCTGCGCGCCGACTGGAAGGGCGACCGCTGGGTGCTCAACGGCTCCAAGATGTGGATCACCAATGGCCCGGATGCCGACGTGATGGTGGTGTACGCGAAGAACGACATCGAAGCCGGGCCGCGCGGCATGACCGCCTTCCTGGTCGAGAAGGGCTACAAGGGTTTCTCCGTCGCACAGAAGCTCGACAAGCTCGGCATGCGCGGCTCGCACACCGGCGAACTGGTGTTCCAGGATTGCGAAGTGCCGGCGGAAAACGTGCTGGGCGGTCTGGGCAAGGGCGTCAACGTGCTGATGTCCGGCCTTGATTTCGAGCGCACCGTGCTGTCCGGCGGTCCGCTGGGCATCATGCAGGCGTGCATGGATGTTGTCGTGCCCTACATCCACGAGCGCAAGCAGTTCGGCCAGCCGATCGGCGAATTCCAGCTGATGCAAGGCAAGGTTGCCGACATGTATTCGACCATGATGGCATGCAAGGCTTACGTCTACGCTGTCGGTCAGGCTTGCGACCGCGCCAAGAGTCCGGAACTGGTACGCGCGCTGCGCAAGGATGCTGCCGGCGCGATCCTGTACTCCGCCGAAAAGGCGACCTGGATGGCGGGCGAAGCGATCCAGACGCTGGGTGGCAACGGCTACATCAATGAAAACCCGACCGGCCGTCTGTGGCGCGATGCCAAGCTGTACGAAATCGGCGCCGGCACCAGCGAAATCCGCCGCATGCTGATCGGCCGCGAATTGTTTGCAGAGACAAAATAAAAACAGGCCGCCGCAGAGCTCCTCCTGCGAGGTGCTCGTAGCGCGGAGGAGACCAGTCAATGCGAGCGCCCGATCCCAATTATCGTCAGGTTGTGGAAGACGGTTTCCGTGAAGCCGCCTTTCTCACCGATCTCGGCATCAAGCTTGTCGATTTCGGCCCCGGCTGGTGCGAATCATCCTTGCGCATCCATCCGCGTCATCTGCAGCACACCGGCGTCATCCACGCCGGTGTCCAGGCGACCCTTGCAGACCATACCGCCGGCGGCGCGGCCATGTCGGTCACGCCCGCCCATGAGTACATCCTGACGCTGGAGTTCAAGCTGCACCTGCTGCGTCCCGGCAAGGGCGAAGAACTGCGATGCTGCGCGCACGTGCTCAAGCCCGGCAAGGCGTTCCACGTGGTCGAATCCGAAGTCTTCGCCATGGCAGGAGACAAGAAGACGCTCATCAGCAAGCTGACCGCCACCATGGCGGTGCTGCCGCGCGAGCAGGGCGACTCAACCGGCATGTAAAGGAAGCGGCCATGCAGATCGAGACATATCGCGGCTTCGTCTATCCCTGGTCGATGGACCATGTGGGGCACATGAACGTGCAGTTCTACACCGCGCGTTTTGACGAGGCGACCTGGCACTTCTTCGCGCGCATCGGGCTCACGCCCGGCTTCCTGAAAGAGAACAGGCGCGGCATGGTCGCGCTCGACCAGCGCACGCAATACAAGCTGGAAGTGCATGCCGGTTCGCTGCTGCACGTGACCAGCGAACTGCTGGAAATCAAGCGCAAGACCGTGCGCTTCCTGCATCGCATGTTCAACAGCGAAACGGGACAGGAAGTGGCGACCACCGAACTGGTCGGTGCGTTCCTCGATACGGATACGCGCAAGACCACCGAATTTCCGCAATCGGTACTTGATGCCGCTCAAGTGTTGCTCGGCGACGCAAACAGCGCCGAAAGTTGAAGACATGGCAACTCGTAGTCTTACGGTAGTGATTTTTTGACATGGCGAAGTAATATCCATCATGGACACCCCGCTCACCTCGATACTCCGACACCGCCGCGCGCCAAATGCGCTGTCCGGCGTCATGCTGCGGAGTGCGGTTTGCGGCGGCGGGCGCATGGATTTGGCTACACTGGAGGCTTGGATTAAACATTTCGAGCTATCACGATGCCATTGACCGCCTTTCCCAAACTCCTCTCCTCGCAGATCGCGTTCGATATTGCGCGCACGATCCTGGACGGCTTCGACAAGCACTATCGCCTGTTCCGTGCCGCCAGCCAGGATGCCAAGCGCTACTTCGAAACCTGCGACTGGAAAACCGCGCAGCTCAAGGCACGCGAACGCATCGCCTTTTACGATCATCGCGTGCACGAATGCGTGCAGACCCTGGAGGATGAATACGACCAGGAGGAAATCAGCGACGACGTCTGGCGCGAAGTGAAACTCCACTACATCGGCCTGCTGATCAACCACAAGCAGCCGGAACTGGCGGAAACCTTTTTCAATTCCGTGTGCTGCAACATCCTGCACCGCGCCTATTTCCATAACGACTTCATCTTCGTGCGGCCGGCCGTCTCGACCGAGTACATCGAGCCGGAAGAGGGCTTGCCGACCTACCGCGTCTACTATCCCGCAACGGATGGCTTGCACTACACCCTGAAGCGCATCGTCACCAACTTCCAGCTCGCGGCACCTTTCGCCGATCTCGACCGCGACGTCGGCTTTGTCGAGTCGCGCATGCGCGCGCTGTTCGGTTCCGACCTGCTGGAGCCGAACCATCAGATCCAGGTGCTGTCGAGCTTGTTCTATCGCAACAAGGGCGCCTACATCGTCGGCAAGGGCATCAACGGCAATCGCATCTATCCCTTCGTCGTGCCCATCCTGTACAACCGCAAGCGCGAAATGGTGCTGGACACGGTGATCTTCGACCCGACCCTGATCACGGTGCTGTTCTCGTTCACCCGCGCCTACTTCATGGTCGACATGGAGGTGCCCTCGGCCTATGTGCAGTTCCTGCGCACGCTGATGCCGTACAAGCCGCGCAGCGAGATCTACACCATCCTCGGCCTGCAGAAGCTGGGCAAGAATGCGTTCTACCGCGACTTCCTGCATCACCTGCATCATTCTTCTGACTGCTTCGAGGCCGCGCCCGGCATTCGCGGCCTGGTGATGGTGGTGTTCGCGCTGCCGTCCTTTCCGTACGTGTTCAAGGTCATCAAGGATCATTTCCCGCCGCCGAAGGAAACAACCCGTGCGCAGGTCAAGGAAAAATACCTGCTGGTGAAATACCATGACCGTGTCGGTCGCATGGCCGATACGCTGGAATATTCGAACGTCGCCTTTCCGCGCTCGCGCTTCTCGATGGAACTGCTGGCCGAACTGAAGGAGGTCGCGCCCTCCATCGTCGAGGAAGAGGGCGAGGAGATCATCATCAAGCATTTGTACATCGAACGCCGCATGACGCCGCTCAACATCTGGCTGTCGGAAGCGGAAAAGCGCGGTGACCATGCGGCGGTCGAACACGGCGTGGTCGAGTACGGCAACGCCATCAAGGATATGGTCGGCGTCAACATCTTTCCGGGCGATATGCTGTACAAGAACTTTGGTGTGACCCGTCATGGACGCGTGGTGTTTTACGACTATGATGAAATCGAATACATCACCGACTGCAACTTCCGGACGATCCCCGTGGCCCGCAACGAGGAAGATGAGATGTCGAGCGAGCCCTGGTATCCGGTCGCGAAGAACGACGTGTTCCCGGAACAGTTCGAGACCTTCCTGCTCGGCAATCCGGAAGTGCGGAAGTACTTCCTGAAGCACCACGCCGACCTGCTCACGCCGCAGTACTGGCAGAACGCGAAGCAGCGCCTGCTCGAAGGCATCGTCGAAGATGTGTTCCCGTATCCGCAGGAATTGCGTTTCAGCTACAAATCCTTACCCCCGGCGGCGCAAGCTGCCTAGTTCGCAGACCTTTGGAGAAAATGATGAACGATCCTATTGTTATTGTTGGCGCCGCACGCACCCCGATGGGCGCATTCCTGGGAGATTTCGCGGCATTGTCGGCTTCCGATCTGGGCGCGGTGGCAATTCGCGCAGCGGTCGAGCGCGCCGGGCTGGAACCGAAACTGGTGAGCGAAGTCCTGTTCGGCAACTGCCTGATGGCGGGTCAGGGCCAGGCACCGGCACGCCAGGCGGCGATCAAGGCCGGCATTCCGGTTTCCACCGGCGCGGTCACCATGTCGAAGATGTGCGGCTCCGCGATGAAGGCCGCCATGATCGGCTTCGACTCCATCCTCGCCGGCTCCAATGAAATCGTCGTCGCCGGCGGCATGGAATCGATGACCGGCGCGCCTTACCTGATTCCGAAGGGACGCAGCGGCTATCGCATCGGCCACGCCATGATGTACGACCACATGATGCTCGATGGTCTGGAAGACGCCTACGAGAAGGGCCGCTCCATGGGCACCTTCGGCGAGGAATGCGCAGCCAAATACGAGTTCACCCGCGAAGCGCAGGATGCGTTCGCGATCGAATCCGTCAAGCGCGCGCAGGCGGCGACCGCCGACGGCTCCTTCAAATGGGAAATCGCGCCGGTCACGGTGGCGGGCAAGGGCGGCGACGTGGTGGTCGACAAGGACGAAGGTCCGCTGAAGGCCAAGCTCGACAAGATTCCCTCGCTCAAGCCGGCCTTCAAGAAGGATGGCACGATCACGGCTGCGTCTTCGTCCTCCATCAACGACGGTGCCGCCGCGCTGGTGCTGATGCGCGAATCGACCGCGAAGAAGCTCGGCTGCAAGCCGATCGCCCGCGTGCTTGGCCATGCCACGCATTCGCAGGAACCGAACTGGTTCACCACCGCACCGGTCGGCGCCATCGACAAGCTGTACAAGAAGCTGAACCTGACCACCAAGGATGTCGATCTGTTCGAGATCAATGAAGCGTTCGCGGTCGTGCCGATGGCAGCGATGCGCGATCACGGCATCGCGCACGAGAAGATCAATATCCACGGCGGTGCCTGCGCACTCGGCCACCCGATCGGTGCCTCCGGCGCTCGCATCATTGTCACGCTGATCGGCGCGCTGAAGAAGACCGGCGGCAAGCTGGGTGTCGCTTCGCTGTGCATCGGCGGCGGTGAAGGAACGGCGATGGCGATCGAGCTGATGTAAGCAAGCGTCATTGAGCAATCCACCGTCCGGTTCCCTCCTCCATGCAGGGGGGAGGGAACCCGTATCAGACTTTTTCGACTTTCCGTCCCGGATCTCGTCATGCCTACCGCACTCATTATCGGTGCCTCTCGCGGCATCGGTCACGAATTTGTCCGCCAGCTGCTGACTGACCGCTGGAAGGTATTCGCCACCGCGCGCGACGACGCGGCGCTGGCGGCATTGCGTTCGGACGGCGCCGAGGCCGTCAAGCTCGACGTCGCCAACCCTGACTCGCTGGCCGCACTCGGCTGGCAGCTCGACGGCGTGAAACTCGATCTTGCCGTGTATGTCGCCGGCGTGTTCGGGCCGCGTGATGACGCGAAGTCAGCACCGACGCAGCAGGATTTCGACCATGTGATGCGCACCAACGTGCTCGGCGCGATGCAGGCGATACCGCTGGTGGCGCCGATGGTGGAAGCCGCGGGCGGCAAGTTCGGTTTCCTCAGCAGCGGCATGGGCAGCGTGAGCGGCACGGAGTCGAGTTACGGCTGGCTGTACCGCGTATCGAAGTCGGCCTTGAACATGGTCGTCAAGAGCGCATCCTTCGACTACCCGAAGGCGACTTTCGTCGCGCTCGATCCGGGCTGGGTGAAGACTGACATGGGCGGGCCGGGCGCGGCGATCACGGCGGAAGAAAGCGTGCGCGGATTGCTGCAGGTGATTGCATCGCTGACGCCCGGCGACACAGGGGCGTATCGCAGTCGCAGCGGGAAGATGCTCGACTGGTAAACATCGATCGGTGCGCGCGGCGCATCGCCAACAGGGAAAAGAAAACAAGATGGTTCTGTCAGAACAACACGAAATGATCCGCGACGCGCTGCGCAGCTTTGCGCAGGAACGCCTCGCGCCGAATGCCGCACGCTGGGACAAGGAACATCATTTTCCGAAGGACGAGCTGCAGGGGCTGGCGGCGCTCGGAGCCTTCGGCGTCGCCGTGCCGGAAGAACTCGGCGGCGCGGGGCTCGATTACCTCTCGCTGGCGCTGGTACTGGAAGAAATTGCAGCCGGCGACGGCGGCACCTCGACCATCATCTCGGTCAACAACTGCCCGGTGTGCAGCATCGCCATGATGTATGCCAACGACGCGCAGAAGGAGCAATGGCTGAAGCCGCTGGCGCGCGGCGAGATGCTGGGCGCGTTCTGCCTGACCGAGCCACATGTGGGCAGCGACGCCGCCGCCTTGCGCACTACTGCGACCAGAGATGGCGACCATTACGTGTTGAACGGCGTGAAGCAGTTCATCACCAGCGGCAAGTATGCCGATGTCGCGATCGTGATGGCGGTGACGGACAAGGCGGCCGGCAAGCGCGGCATCAGCGCATTCTGGGTGCCGACCAATACACCCGGTTACGTCGTGGCGCGCCTGGAAGAGAAGCTCGGACAGCACTCGTCCGACACGGCACAGATCCTGTTCGATAACTGCCGCATTCCCGCGCAAAACCTGATCGGCGACGAAGGGCAGGGCTACAAGATTGCCTTGTCCGGGCTGGAAGGCGGGCGCATCGGCATCGCCTCGCAATCGGTGGGCATGGCGCGCGCCGCGTTCGATGCCGCGCTTGCCTACTCCAAGGAGCGCACCAGCTTCGGCAAGCCGCTGTTCGAGCACCAGGCGGTGCAGTTCAAGCTGTCCGACATGGCCACGCAGATCGAAGCGGCGCGCCAGTTGATCTGGCATGCGGCCAGCCTCAAGGACGCAGGGCGCGCCTGCCTCAAGGAAGCGGCAATGGCCAAGCTGTTCGCCAGCGAAATGGCCGAGCGTGTCTGTTCCGATGCGATTCAGATCCATGGCGGCTACGGCTATGTCAGCGATTTTCCGGTCGAGCGGATTTATCGCGACGTGCGCGTGTGCCAGATCTACGAGGGCACCAGCGACATCCAGAAGATCCTGATCGGCCGCGCGCTGGCCTGATACGGAGAGGACGCCATGACGACCGCAATCGATTTCTACTTCGACTTTTCCTCGCCATACGGCTACTTCGCATCGACGCGCATCGAACATCTCGCGGCAAGATACGATCGCAAGGTGAACTGGCATCCGTTGCTGCTGGGCGCGGTGTTCAAGACGACCGGCGGCGTGCCGCTGCCGATGGTGCCTTTGAAGGGCGAGTACGCGTTTCGCGATTTCGAGCGCTGTGCACGTTTTCACGGCATTTCGTATCAACGCCCGCCCGCATTTCCACTGGCGACGCAGCTGGCGGCGCGCGCCATGCTGTGGGTGCGGCAGGCACATGGCGAGCGCAAAGCGGTCGAGTTCGCGCAGGCGGTGTACCACGCCTATTTCGTTGACGGCAGCAATATCGCCGATACCGATGCCATTGCAGAGATCGCCGGCAAGACGGGACTGGATGCGGCGGCGGTGATCGACGGCGCCAACAGTGCGCCCGTCAAGGAGCAGTTGAAAGCCGACGTCGACGCGGCGATGGCGCGCGGCGTATTCGGCTCGCCCTTTGTGATTGTCGACGGCGAACCGTTCTGGGGCTTTGACCGCTTCGACCAGCTTGAGGCATTTTTAAAGTACGGAAAGATCTGAAACCGGAGGAGACATCATGCCAATGAAAAAAGGATACAAGGCGCTCGTCGATGAGGCGATGGCGCAGGTGAAGACCTACAGCGTGGAACAGGCCAGGGCCAAGTTCGGCGATCCGCAGGTACAGTTCGTCGACGTGCGGGACGTGCGCGAGCTGGAGCGCGACGGTATCGTCCCCGGCGCCTTTTCCGCGCCGCGCGGCATGATCGAATTCTGGGTTGACCCCGATTCGCCGTACTTCAAGCCGGTGTTCGGCGAAAAGAAGGAATTCGTCTTCTTCTGCGCCGCCGGCTGGCGCAGCGCGCTCACCACCAAGACCGTGCAGGACATGGGACTGGAAAACGTCGCGCACATCGAAGGCGGCTTCGGCGCATGGAAGGCCGCGGGCGCGCCGGTGGGCGTGAAAGAGAGCAAGGGCAAACATTGATTCTTGCTTGTCCACGGAAATCACGGAAAACACGGAAAAGTTCAAGGACTCATGCGACCGGTCGTGGCTTCTCAAACATCCCTCATCTGGGAATGTCATTGGTTTTCTTTCCGTGATTTCCGTGGACAGGCATTTACCTGAGAAGTTATGACACGTACCACCAAGCCGACACCATGCCCCTGCGGCGGAAACCACTATGAGCAGTGCTGCGGGCGTTTCATCGACGGCGGTGAAATCCCGCAAACCGCCGAGCAGCTGATGCGTTCGCGTTACACCGCCTATACCTTGCACAACGAGGATTATGTGAAATCGACCTGGCATGCAAGCACGCGGCCGGCCGAGGCGGTGGCGCAGGACGAGGATATGAAATGGCTGGGCCTGGAAGTGCGCAAGCATGTTCCGGAAGGTGATACCGCAACGGTCGAATTTGTGGCGCGCTACAAGATCGGCGGCCGCGCGCACCGCTTGCACGAAACCAGTCGCTTCGTGCGCGCAGAAGGCCGGTGGTATTACGTCGATGGCAGTTTTTCTACAACAAAATGACTGGAGAGAGTAAATGGCGCAGTTGGTTACAAGCTACGACCGGGGCAGTCAGGAGTCGCCGTTGATCGAACAGACGATCGGCGATTTCTTCGATGCCACGGTCAGCCGTTTTCCCGAGAACGAAGCACTGGTGTCCTGCCATCAGCAGCTACGCTATACCTATCGCGAGCTGCAGCAGGAGTCCAACCGCCTGGCCAGCGCGCTGCTCGGCCTGGGCCTGCAGCCGGGCGACCGTGTCGGCATCTGGTCGCACAACAATGCCCAATGGCTGATGACGCAGATTGCGACAGCGAAAGCCGGCATCATTCTGGTCAACATCAATCCGGCCTACCGGATCGCCGAGCTCGAATACGCGCTGAACAAGGTTGGCTGCAAGGCCTTGATCACGATGACTGCCTTCAAGACCAGCGATTACCTCGAGATGATCCGTGCCGTTGCGCCGGAAATCGTTGACGCCACGCCGGGCAGCTTGAGCGCGGCGCGCGCGCCGTCCTTGAAAACGGTGATACAGCTCGGCGAAGAACAGGTGCCTGGCATGATGCGTTTTTCCGACCTGATGGCGACAGGCGATCCCGCCGATCCTCGTCTTGCGCAGATCGGTGCGGGATTGAAGAACACCGACCCGATCAACATCCAGTTCACCAGCGGCACCACCGGCTTTCCCAAGGGCGCGACGCTGACTCATCGCAATGTGCTGAACAACGGCTTCTTCATCGGCGAGGCGATGCGCCTCACGCCGGCCGACCGCTTGTGCATTCCCGTCCCGCTCTACCATTGCTTCGGCATGGTGCTTGGCAATCTGGCCTGCCTGACGCATGGCGCCACCATCGTCTATCCGAACGACGCTTTCGATCCGCTGCTGGTCCTGCAGGCGGTACAGCAGGAACGTTGCACCGGCCTGCACGGCGTGCCGACCATGTTCATCGCGGAACTCGATCATCCCCGTTTCAAGGAATTCGACCTGTCAACGCTGCGCACCGGCATCATGGCCGGCTCGCCTTGCCCGATCGAAGTGATGAAACGCGTGGTCAGCGACATGCATTTGAGCGAAGTCACGATCGCCTACGGCATGACCGAAACAAGCCCGGTCAGTTGCCAGAGTACGACCGATACGCCGCTCGAAAAGCGCGTGTCCACGGTCGGCAAGACGCAGCCGCACCTGGAAGTGAAAATCGTCGATCCCGACACCGGCAAGACCGTGCCTGTCGGCACCTCCGGCGAGCTGTGCACGCGCGGCTATTCGGTGATGCACGGCTACTGGGGCGATCCCGAGAAGACCGCCGAAGCCATTGATGCCGAAGGCTGGATGCACACCGGCGACCTCGCGGTGATGGATGCGGAAGGCTACGTCAATATTTCGGGCCGCATCAAGGACATGGTCATTCGCGGCGGCGAGAACATTTACCCGCGCGAGATCGAGGAATTCCTGTATCGCCATCCCGGCGTGCAGGATGTGCAGGTGGTCGGCGTGCCCGACAAGAAGTACGGCGAGGAATTGTGCGCGTGGATCATTCCGCGCGCCGGTGCGACCGTGAATGAAGAGAGCATTCGTGAATTCTGCCGCGGCCAGATCGCGCATTACAAGGTGCCGCGCTACATCCGCTTCGTCGAAGCCTTCCCGATGACTATCACCGGCAAGGTGCAGAAATTCAAGATGCGCGAACTGATGAAGCAAGAGCTGCAGCTGGATGAAGAAAAGACCGCGTAAACGCGCGGAAAATTACAACAAAGGATGTTGAAATGTCGCATTTAGAAAGCAAACTCAATCCGCGCAGCGAAGAGTTCAAGGACAATTCTGCGGCGATGCAAGCGCTGGTCGACGACCTGAAGGAGAAGGTCGCAAAGATCGCGCTGGGCGGCGGCGACGAGGCACGCAAGAAGCATACTTCGCGCGGCAAGCTGCTGCCGCGCGACCGCGTGCAGATGCTGCTCGATCCGGGCACGCCCTTCCTGGAATTCTCGCAGCTCGCCGCCTACGACATGTATCACAATGCGGCGCCTTCGGCCGGCATCATCACCGGCATCGGGCGCGTGGCCGGGCAGGAATGCGTGATCGTCTGCAATGACGCCACCGTCAAGGGCGGCACCTATTATCCGATCACGGTGAAGAAGCATCTGCGCGCGCAGGAAATCGCCGACCAGAACAATCTGCCGTGCATTTACCTGGTCGACTCCGGCGGCGCCAACCTGCCGAACCAGGATGACGTGTTCCCCGACCGCGACCACTTCGGCCGCATCTTCTACAACCAGGCCAACCTGTCGGCCAAGGGCATTCCGCAGATCGCCGTGGTGATGGGCTCCTGCACCGCAGGCGGCGCGTATGTGCCGGCGATGAGCGACGAGTCGATCATCGTGAAGGAGCAGGGCACGATTTTCCTCGGCGGCCCGCCGCTGGTAAAGGCCGCGACCGGCGAAGTGGTGAGCGCGGAAGACCTCGGCGGTGGCGACGTGCACACGCGCCTGTCCGGCGTGGTCGACCATCTGGCGCAGAACGATATGCATGCGCTCGCGCTGGCGCGCAGCATCGTCTCCAACCTCAACCGCAAGAAGCCGCAGCAGATGGTGCTGCGCGAACCGGTCGCGCCGAAGTACGACGCGCGCGAATTGTACGGCGTGATCCCGACCGACACGCGCAAGCCCTTCGACGTGCGCGAAGTCATTGCGCGCATCGTCGACGGCAGCGAATTCGATGAGTTCAAGGCGCGCTACGGCACCACGCTGGTGTGCGGCTTCGCGCACATCTTCGGCATGCCGGTCGGCATCATCGCCAACAACGGCATCCTGTTTTCCGAATCGGCATTGAAGGGTACGCACTTCATCGAGCTGTGCTGCCAGCGCAAGATTCCGCTGGTGTTCCTGCAGAACATCACTGGCTTCATGGTCGGTCGCAAATATGAAAACGAAGGCATCGCGCGCAACGGCGCGAAGATGGTGACCGCCGTCTCGACCGCTTCGGTGCCGAAATTCACCGTGATCATCGGCGGCAGCTTCGGCGCCGGCAACTACGGCATGTGCGGACGCGGCTTTTCCCCGCGCATGCTGTGGATGTGGCCGAATGCGCGCATTTCCGTGATGGGTGGCGAACAGGCAGCGAGCGTGCTCGCCACCGTCAAGCGCGACGGCATCGAAGGCAAGGGCGGCACCTGGTCGGCGCAGGAGGAAGAGGCATTCAAGGCGCCGATCCGCGAGCAGTATGAACATCAGGGCCATCCGTACTACGCCTCCGCGCGTCTGTGGGACGACGGCGTGATCGATCCGGCGGATACGCGCATGGTGCTGGGGCTGGGATTGAGCGCATCGCTGAACGCGCCGATTCCGGAGACGAAGTTCGGCGTATTCAGGATGTAATCATGTCTTACCAATCACTCACTGTCGCCATTGAAGGCCGCGTCGCCACGGTCACCCTCAACCGCCCCGAGGTGCGCAACGCATTCAACGAAACCACCATCGCCGAAATCACGCAGGCCTTCCGCGAACTCGGACAGAACGAGGCCATTCGCGCCATCGTGCTCGCCGCCAGCGGCCCGGCATTCTGCGCCGGCGCCGATCTCAACTGGATGAAGAAAATGGCGGGGTATACGTACGAGGAAAACCGTGCGGATGCGATGCAACTGGCCGAGATGCTGCGTACGATCTATGCCTGCCCGAAACCGGTAGTGGCAAAAGTGCAAGGGGATTGCTACGCCGGCGGGATGGGTCTGGTGGCCGCATGCGACATCGCTATTTGCAAAGAGGCAACTAATTTTTGTCTGAGCGAGGCAAAACTGGGCCTTATTCCTGCGACAATCTCGCCTTACGTCATCAAGGCCATGGGCGAAAACCCCGCCCGTCGGTATTTCCTCACGGCGGAACGCTTTTCCGCGCAGGAAGCGATGCGCATCGGCTTCGTGCATGCGGTGGTATCCGCCGATGCGCTCGGCGCATCCACTGCGGACATTGTGAAGGCTTTGGTGTCCAACAGTCCGAATGCGGTGAAGGAAGCCAAGCGTCTGGTGCAGGATGTGGCGGGACAGCCGCTGACCGAGTCATTGATCGCGGACACGGCAACGCGCATCGCCGACATCCGCAGTTCCGAGGAAGGCAAGGAAGGCGTGCGCTCGTTTCTGGAAAAGCGCAAGCCGACCTGGCTGACTTAGGAAGAACACGTTCCGTCCTCCTGCACGAGGACGGAACAGGAAGTGAATGGAACAGTTTTGGAGCAGTATTTGAACGCAAGTCTGAAAACCCACCTCGCAGCAACCGACCAGGTCGCACGCAGCCTCAAGAGCGTCTGGCATCCGTGCACGCAGATGCAGCACCACGAAACGGTGCCGCTGGTGCCGGTCAGCCACGGACGCGGCGCATGGCTGTACGACACGGATGGCAAGCGCTATCTGGATGCGATCAGTTCATGGTGGGTCAACCTGTTCGGCCATGCCAACCCGCGCATCAATGCCGCACTCAAGGAGCAGCTCGATACGCTGGAGCACGCCATGCTGGCCGGCTTCACGCATGAACCGGTGATCGTCCTGTCGGAACAATTGTCGGCGCGCACCAACCACGTGCTCGGCCATTGCTTCTATGCATCCGATGGCGCATCGGCGACCGAGATCGCGCTGAAGATGAGTTTCCATTACTGGCGCAATACCGGCCATGCCGACAAGCGCGAGTTCGTGTGCCTGAAGGGCAGCTATCACGGCGAAACGGTCGGTGCGCTGGCAGTGACCGACGTACAATTGTTCCGCGATGCCTACGGCCCATTGCTGCAGCAGGCGCATGTGGTGATGTCGCCCGATGCGCGTGCCGCGGAGCAGGGCGAGACGCCGGCCGATGTCGCGTGTCGCGCAGCGAAGGCATTCGAAACGCTGCTGCAGGATCGCAGCAGGCATATCGCCGCCATCATTATCGAACCGCTGGTGCAATGCGCTGCCGGCATGGCGATGTACGATCCGGTCTACCTCAGCGAAGTACGCGCCCTGTGCGATCGCTACCAAGTGCATCTGATCGCCGATGAAATCGCGGTCGGCTGCGGCCGCACCGGCACCTTCTTCGCATGCGAACAAGCTAATATCTGGCCTGATTTTGTCTGCCTGTCGAAGGGCATCAGCGGCGGTTACCTGCCCTTGTCGCTGGTGATGACGCGCGACGACATCTACCAAGCCTTCTATGATGCCGATGTGCGGCGCGGTTTCCTGCATTCGCATTCCTACACCGGCAATCCGCTCGCCTGCCGCGCCGCGCTGGCGACGCTGGCGATCTTCGACGAAGACGATGTGCTCAAGCGCAACCGTGAACGCGCCGCGCGCATGACCGAAGCGCTGGCGCCGCTCGCCGAACATCCGCGGGTGAAGAATTTCCGCCAGCGCGGCATGATCTGGGCGTTCGATGCGGTGATCGACGACGCGGCCGCAGCAAGCAGCTTCTCGCGTCGCTTCTTCACGGAAGCACTGAATAATGAATTGCTGATGCGCCCAATCGGACGCACTGTCTACCTGATGCCGCCCTACATCCTCGACGACGAGGAAATCGCCGGCCTCGCCGCCCGCACGCAAGCCGTGTTCGATAAAGTGATCGGAGCATGAGCATGGAACTGCTGGCGACACTCGAACGCGAACTGCAGCATCTGGATGCGCAAAGCCTGCGTCGCCGCCTGCGCGTGGCGGAGACGCCCTGCGCGCCGCATGTGAAGGTCGACGGCCGCGACATGCTGGCCTTCTGCAGCAACGACTATCTTGGCCTGGCCGCGCATCCGCGCCTGGTCGAAGCCTTGCAGGAGGGGGCCGCGCGTTACGGCGTCGGCAGCGGCGCATCGCATCTGATCAGCGGCCACTCGCGCGCGCATGCGCAGCTGGAAGAGCGCTTCGCCGAATTCCTGTCGCCGCACCTGGAATCGCCGCGTGCGCTGTATTTCTGCACCGGCTACATGGCCAACCTGTCGATTATCAGCGCGCTCGGCGGACGCGATGCGGAAATCTTTTCGGAAGCACTGAACCACGCCTCGCTGATCGACGGCGCGCGCTTGTCACGCGCGCAAGTGAAGGTCTATCCGCACGGCGACACCGATGCGCTGGAAAGCATGCTCAAGCAGAGCAAGACGAAGAACAAGCTGGTCGTCACCGACAGCGTGTTCAGCATGGATGGCGATCTCGCACCGCTGCCGGCCTTGCTCTCCTTGTGCGAACAATACGGCGCCTGGCTGGTGGTTGACGACGCGCACGGTTTCGGCGTGCTCGGCGCGAATGGGCGCGGCGCGCTGGAACATTTCGACCTGCGTTCGCCTTACCTCATCTACATGGGCACGCTCGGCAAGGCGGCCGGCGTCGGCGGCGCATTCGTCGCCGCGCACGAGACCGTGATCGAGTGGCTGGTGCAGCGCGCCCGCCCTTACATTTACACGACCGCGGCAGCACCCGCGCTGGCGCATGCCTTGATGGCCAGCATGGATATCATTGCCGGCGACGAGGGCGCGGCGCGGCGCGCGCACCTGAAGGCGTTGATCGAACAACTGCGCGGCGCGCTGAACCTGCAGCGCTGGGAATTGGTCCCTTCGCAAACCGCGATTCAGCCGATCATCATCGGCGCCAATGACGAAACCATGCGCGCCGCCACCGCCTTGTACGGGCAGGGCTTCTGGGTGCCTGGCATCCGCCCGCCGACCGTTCCGCCCGACACCGCGCGCCTGCGCGTGACCTTGTCGGCAGCGCATAATGCCCGCGACGTGGCAGAACTGGCCAGCGCGATCAATCTTCTGGAGGCATCTGCATGAGTGCTTCAATCGCTTATTTCGTGACGGGCACCGACACCGAAATCGGCAAGACGCTGGTGTCGAGTACCTTGCTGTATGCCCTGACGCAGCAGGGTTTGCGTGCTGCCGGCATGAAGCCGGTTGCCGCAGGCGCGGAACTGCGCGACGGCGCCTTGCATAACGAGGACGCCGACCTGCTGGCGGCGGCATCCAGCGTCGCGCTGCCCACCGAACTGACCACGCCTTATCTGCTGCGCGAACCCGCGGCGCCGCATATCGCAGCGGCACAGGAAGGCGTCACCATCGACCTCCAGCATATCCATGCGTGTTATGACCGCATTGCGGCGGCGGCCGATGCGGTGGTGGTCGAAGGCGTCGGCGGCTTTCGCGTGCCCTTGTCCGACACCTGCGACACCGCCGACCTGGCGCAGCAGCTCGGCCTGCCGGTGATCCTGGTGGTCGGCCTGCGGCTGGGCTGTTTGAATCATGCGCTGCTGACCGCCGAGGCGATCGCGGCGCGCGGCCTGAAGCTGGCCGGCTGGGTCGGCAATGTGGTCGACCTCGAGATGCGCTACGGGATGGATAATCTCGAAGCCTTGGCGGCTCGCCTGCCGGCGCCGGCGCTCGGTTGCATTCCCCGCTTGCCTGCGGCATCGCCCTCGGCGGCGGCGGACCATCTCGATTTTTCAAGTTTGCCGGGCTGGCCGCAAGGCCGGCCGGTTTGTCCCGTTTCAAATTAGTGCAAAGGAAGTGATTCATGTCGCAAACGATTACGTTCCACGAAGTCTCGACCCCCGCCGCGCGCAAGGCAATGGTGGCGCAGCGCTGGCCGGTCGACAAGGTGCTGGAACTGTTCAACCTGCCATTCAACGATTTGCTGTTCCGCGCACAGCAGGTGCATCGCGAAAACTTCGATCCGCAGGAAATCGAACTGGCGACGCTGCTGTCGATCAAGACCGGCGGCTGTCCCGAGGATTGCGGCTACTGCCCGCAGGCCGCGCGCTACGACACCGGCGTGAAGGCGCAGAAGATGCTCGAACTGGAAACGGTGCTCGCCGCCGCGCGCAAGGCGAAGGAACATGGCGCCACCCGCTTCTGCATGGGCGCCGCCTGGCGCAGCCCGAAGGATCGCGATCTGGAACACGTTGAAGCGATGGTGCGCGGCGTCAAGGCGCTCGGGATGGAAGCCTGCGCCACGCTGGGCATGCTGGAAGACGGACAGGCCGAGAGGCTGAAGGAAGCCGGCCTCGATTACTACAACCACAACCTCGACACCGCGCCGGAGTTCTACAACAACATCATCCACACGCGCGACTATGAAAACCGCCTCGACACGCTGGACAAGGTGCGCAATGCCGGCATCAAGGTCTGCTGCGGTGGCATCGTCGGCATGGGCGAATCGCGCCGCCAGCGCGCCGGGCTGATCGCGCAGCTTGCCAATCTCGATCCCTATCCGGATTCGGTGCCGATCAATAACCTGGTGCAGGTGGAAGGCACGCCGCTGCATGGCACCGAGCCGATCGACCCGCTGGAATTCGTGCGCACCGTCGCGGTGGCGCGCATCACGATGCCGACCGCGCGCGTGCGCATGTCGGCCGGCCGCCGCGAGATGGGCGAGGCGGTGCAGGCCTTGTGCTTCCTGGCGGGAGCGAATTCGATTTTCTACGGCGACAAGCTGCTCACCACCGGCAACCCGGATGCGGATGCGGACAGCGCACTGCTGGAGAAGCTGGGCATGCACGCCAAGCATGTGACGCAGGAAGTGGAATGCTGATTTAGTCATCAAGAACATTCCCTCCCCTTCAGGGTGAGGGATGGCAGGGAAGATTTACCACCAATAAAACAACCCGTCGCCTGCCTTGGCTACCCGCCGGGGCAAGCGCTCAAAGGAGCAAGCGTGTTCACCAAAATCCTGATTGCAAACCGCGGCGAGATCGCTTGCCGTGTTGCCGCAACCGCACACCGACTGGGCGTCAAAACCGTCGCGGTGTATTCGGAAGCGGACGCCAACGCCAAACACGTTGCCGTATGCGATGAATCCGTGCTGATCGGGCCGGCGCCCGCGAAGGAAAGCTACCTGCGCGCCGACAAGATCATCGAAGTCGCGCTCGCCACCGGCGCACAGGCGATCCACCCCGGCTACGGCTTCCTGTCCGAGAACGAGGAGTTCGCGGAAGCCTGCGCCAAGGCCGGCCTGGTCTTCATCGGCCCGCCGGCTTCGGCGATCCGCGCGATGGGTTCCAAGTCTGCGGCGAAGGCGCTGATGGAAAAGGCGGACGTGCCGCTGGTGCCCGGCTATCACGGCGACCGTCAGGAAGCCGACTTCCTGCAGGAGCAGGCCGACAAGATCGGCTACCCGGTGCTGCTGAAGGCCAGCGCGGGCGGCGGCGGCAAGGGCATGCGCATCGTCGAGAAAAGCGCCGACTTCAAGGCCGCGCTCGACTCCTGCAAGCGCGAAGCGATCAACAGCTTCGGCGACGACAAGGTGCTGGTCGAAAAATATCTGACACGTCCGCGCCACATCGAGATCCAGGTGTTCGCCGACACCAAGGGCGATTGCGTCTACCTGTTCGAGCGCGACTGCTCGGTGCAGCGGCGCCATCAGAAAGTACTGGAAGAAGCGCCCGCGCCGGGCATGACGTCCGAGCGGCGTTGCGCGATGGGTGAAGCCGCGGTTGCCGCGGCCAAGGCAGTCGGTTACGTCGGCGCCGGCACGGTCGAGTTCATCGCCAATCAGGACGGCTCCTTCTACTTCATGGAAATGAATACCCGCCTGCAGGTCGAACATCCGGTGACGGAAATGATCACCGGCCTCGACCTGGTGGAATGGCAGTTGCGGGTCGCCTCGGGCGAAGCGCTGCCGAAGAAGCAGGACGAACTGAAGATCCACGGACACGCGCTGGAAGCGCGCATCTACGCCGAGAATCCGGAGAAAGGCTTCCTGCCGTCGATCGGCACGCTGCGTCACATGTGCACGCCGCAGGCCGTGAGCTTTGAGCTCGGAAAGGGCAGCATTGCCACCGAGCCTGCTGCTGTTCGCATCGATTCCGGCGTGCGCGAGGGGGACGCGATTTCGCCGTTCTACGACCCGATGATCGCCAAGCTCATCGTCTGGGGCAAGGACCGTGCGGAAGCGCTGGGCCACATGGCGCAGGCCTTGTCGGAATACCAGATCGTCGGCCTCGCCACCAACGTCGCCTTCCTCAAGCGTCTGGTGGAAAGCCAGCCGTTCTCCCACGCCGACCTCGACACCGGCCTGATCGAACGCCATCACGCGGCCTTGTTCCCGCCGACGCAGCCGGTCGCCATGCAGGTGCTCGCACTCGCGGCAGCATCGCTCCTCACCTCGGAGCGGAGTGCCGACGCGGCCGCCAACGATCCCTGGGCCGACACCAGCGGATGGCGCATGAACGGCACGCTGTTGCGGCAGCTGGACTTTGCCGACGAAGCAAGCGCTTACCCGGTGGCAGTCGGATATCGTGACGCGGGCTGGTCGTTGACGCTCGGCGCGGACTCTTCCGCGATGACCCTGGTCGAGCGCAAGGACGATCATCTGGTCATCAAGCTCGACGGTGCGACGGTGCGCGGCACCGTGGTGCGCGACGGCGAGATGTTCCATGTATTCACCGGCGGCGCGCATTTCCCGCTGAACTACAACGATCCGCTGGCACATGCGGGCGAAGCGGAAGCGGAAGGCGGTCGCCTCACCGCGCCGATGCCGGGCAAGATCGTCGCAGTGCTGGTCGACAAGGGCAGGAGCGTCGAAAAGGGCGAGCCGCTGCTGATCATGGAAGCGATGAAGATGGAGCACACCATTGCCGCGCCCGCAAACGGCACGGTGGAAGACCTGCTGTATGCGGTCGGTGACCAGGTGAGCGAGGGTGCGCAGCTGCTCGCCTTCAAGGCTGCCTGAGAAGGAGATGCACATGGGATTGCCGAACAAGGTAAAGATCGTCGAGGTCGGTCCGCGCGACGGCCTGCAGAACGAGAAGGAAACCATTTCCGCCGACGTCAAGGTAGAGCTGGTCGACCGCCTGACCGATGCCGGCTTCGTCAACATCGAAGCCGCGTCCTTCGTCTCGCCGAAATGGGTGCCGCAGATGGCCACCTCGGCGGAAGTGATGGCACGCATCCGGCGCAAGCCGGGTGTCATCTATTCCGTGCTGACGCCGAACATGAAGGGCTTCGAAGCGGCGCTTGCGGCGAAAGCCGATGAAGTGGTGATCTTCGGTGCGGCGTCGGAAGCGTTCTCGCAGAAGAACATCAATTGTTCGATCGCGGAATCCATCGAACGCTTTCGCGAAGTGGCGGAGGCGGCCAAGCAAAACAAGATCCGCCTGCGCGGCAGCATCAGCTGTTCCTTCGGCTGCCCCTACCAGGGCGAAGTCTCGCCGGAGAGCGTGGCCGATGTGGTGCGCCGCCTGCGCGAACTGGGCTGTGATGAAATCGACATCGCCGACACCATCGGCGTGGGCACGCCGAAAAAGGTGCAGGCCGTGATGGAGCGGGCAGCGCAGGAATTCCCGATCGCGCAACTGTCCGGCCATTTCCACGACACCTACGGACAGGCATTGGCGAATATCTACGCCAGCATGGAAGTCGGCATCGCGACCTTCCATTCCTCGGTCGCGGGACTGGGCGGTTGCCCTTACGCCAAGGGCGCAACCGGCAATGTCTCGACGGAAGACGTGTTGTACATGATGAACGGTCTCGGCGTCGATACCGGCATCGACCTCGACAAGGTGGTCGATGCGGGGCAGTTCATCTCGCAACACCTCGGCCGCAAGGCGGTCAGTCGTGCCGGCAATGCGATTGCCGCCAAGCGCGCAGGATAGGAAAGCGCAGGGAATACCGGGAAGGTGAGTCATCGCAAGTTACCGTCGCTGCTGACGGAAATCCGCGCCTGCCGGCTGTGCGAGCTGCATTTGCCGCATGGTCCGCGTCCGGTGGTGCAGGCAGGTGCGAGTGCGCGCCTGCTGATCGTCGGACAGGCACCCGGCAAGCGCGTGCATGACACCGGCATCCCGTGGAATGATCCCTCCGGCGACCGGTTGCGCGACTGGCTCGGCCTGTCGCGCGATGTGTTCTACGATGCGCAGCAGGTCGCGATCGTGCCGACGGCATTCTGCTACCCCGGCAAGGGCAAGAGCGGCGACCTTCCTCCGCGCGCGGAATGCGCGCCGGCCTGGCATCCGCGCCTGCTCACGGCGATGCCGAACTTGCAACTGACCCTGCTGATCGGCCGATATGCACAAGAGTTCTATTTGCGCGAAAATGGCAAGCCGACCCTGACCGAGACGGTCGCGGCCTGGAAGGAATATCTGCCGCGGTATTTTCCGCTGCCGCATCCGAGTCCGCGCAACCAGTCCTGGTGGAAGAAAAACCCCTGGTTCGAACGCGACTTGCTGCCCGAATTGCGCCGCCGCGTCGCCCTGCTGATCACGGATTGAAACCACATGTACGATTCAACACAAGAAAAACTGCCCGACACCGCGCAACGCGTGGCCGACCTGCTGCGCGCGATCGGTCACGACAAGCCGGTCGTGATGCTGCCTGAAACCGGCAAGACCTCTGCCGAAGCTGCCGCCGGCCTTGGTTGCAGCGTCGCCGAAATCGCCAAGTCCATCGTCTTCCGCCGCCTGTCCGACGACGCGGCGGTGATGGTGGTGGCCAGCGGCGCCAACCGCGTCGATGAAAAGAAAGTCGCCGCGATCGTCGGTGCGCTCGGCAAGGCCGATGCGAAATTCGTCAAGGAACGCATCGGTTACGCGATCGGCGGCGTCTGTCCGATCGGGCATCTGCAGAAGACCGTGATGCTGGTCGATGAGGATCTGCTCAAGCTCGACAGCGTCTGGGCCGCGGCCGGACATCCACACGCGGTATTCAACCTGACGCCGCAACAGTTGCTGAAGATGACGGGTGCGCCGGTGGCCGACGTGGCACTGAAAGCGACCGCCTGAAAAGAAACACAAGAAGGAGACAAGATGAGCCCGGATCTCAAACCAGGTATTGCATTTGAATGGACCTATGTCGTGCCGGAGCGCTCGACCGTGCCGCAGCTCTATCACGACACCGCGTTCTGCCGCGACATGCCGGATGTGCTCGCGACCGGCTACATGGTCGGCATGATGGAGCTGGCCTGCGTCAATGGCATCATGCCCTACGTCGACTGGCCGCGCGAGCAGAGCGTCGGCGTGCATGTCAATTTCTCCCATCTCGCGGCGACGCCGCCGGGCATGACCTTGCAGATCCGCGGCAAGGTGACCGAGGTCGACGGACGACGCGTGAAGTTCTCGCTCGAGGCCTGGGACGGCATGGACAAGATCACCGAAGGCGTGCATGAGCGCGTGATCATCCTGCCCGAGAAATTCAACGCCAGGCTGGAGGAGAAAAAGGCCAGGGCGAGCGCCGTCGCGTGATGATCGATTTCGACCCGGCGTCCGATACCGGCAAGGTGCCGTCGCCC
Organism: Herbaspirillum sp. ST 5-3; assembly: GCF_004804275.1. Taxonomy (GTDB): domain Bacteria; phylum Pseudomonadota; class Gammaproteobacteria; order Burkholderiales; family Burkholderiaceae_D; genus Noviherbaspirillum. The sequence goes on along the minus strand of NZ_STGI01000015.1, from coordinate 66,142 downwards.
TGCATCAGCATCTGCAGGATGAATCCGCAGACCGGCTTGTGCGAGGGATGCTTGCGCAGCATCGATGAGATCGCGCTGTGGAGCACCGCGACGGAAGAGATGAAGCGGCAGGTGTGGGTGGAGATCAGAAGGCGGCGGGAAGCATTGTTCTGATCACGGCGCAATTTGATTACCGAAAGGCAGGCAATCGATGAAGCAACTCGACTGGTATTTCGATTTCATTTCACCCTTCTCCTATCTGCAGAGCGAGCTGCTGCACACGCTGCCCGCCGACGTGCAGGTCAATTTCAAGCCCGTCCTGTTCGCCGGCCTGTTGCAGCATTGGGACAACAAGGGCCCCGCCGAAATTCTGCCCAAGCGCACCTGGACCTACGAGCATTGCGCCTGGCTGGCGCACAAGCACGGCATCACTATGCAGCCGCCGGCGCACCATCCGTTCAATCCCTTGCCGCTGCTGCGCCTGTGCATTGCGCTTGGGATTACGCCGGAGGTGGTGCACCGTCTGTTCCGTTACGTTTGGCGCGAAGGCAAGCTGCCGACGGAGGAGGCCAACTGGCAGGAACTGTTGCGGGAATTGCATGCAAGCCCGGAAATGCTGAACGCGCCGGAAGTGAAACAGCAGTTGCGCAGCAATGGCGAACAGGCCGTCGCGGCAGGAGTATTTGGCGTACCGACCGCAGTCGTGGATAATCGTTGCTTCTGGGGGCTGGATTCGACCGACATGCTGATGGCTTATCTGCGTGGCGATCCGTTCTTCGACTCGGACGCATTCAAGCGCGCGCAGACCCTGCCGCAGGGCATACAACGTAACAGGTAACTCCATGAAATTCGAATTTTACAAACCGGAACGCACCGTCTCCGGCCCCGCATACAACCCGTGGTTCAAATTGCTGGCCACCGCGGTGACCGCCTTGCTCGCTGCGTACGGCGTGAATATCGCCACGCGCTTTCCGCTGCTGCAGTACGGGATCGGCGTCAAGGCATTGCTGCTCGGCGCGGCGGTGATGCTGGCGATCAGCTACTACTGGTTCCTGCGCTCGACCGTCACCGTCGATGAGAAGGGCATCACGCAAAGCTGGATGTACAACCGTCACGTCGAATGGCGCGATATCCGCAGCGCAAAGATGATCGGCATTCCCTTCCTGAGCGCGATTTTTCCGCCGCGCCTCGTGGTGCGCACCGGGAATTCCTTCACCACGTTCAACGGCGGCTCGCAAGCGGTGCTGGTCGAGTTCGCGAAGATTTCCCTGGCTTACCAGATGAAAAAATGAAACTGCCTGCAACGATGCGCGTGTTCGAACGCGGCTGGCTGTCGTCGAACAACATCCTCTTCCTCGGGCATGAGCACACCGCTCTCGTCGACAGCGGCTACGTGACGCATGCCGCGCAGACCGTGGCGCTGGTGCGGAACGCGCTGCAGGGCAGGCATCTCGATTTGCTGATCAACACCCATCTGCATTCCGACCACTGCGGCGGCAATGCGAGCCTGCAGCGCGCTTTCGCCTGCCGCACCGCCATTCCCGCCGCCGAGGCGGCCAAGGTGCGTGCCTGGAATGATGACGAGCTGACCTACAAGGCGACCGGCCAGCAATGCGAGCGTTTTGATTTCGACGACACCATCGCCTCGGGCGATGTCCTCACGCTGGGCGACATGACATGGCAGGCGCTGGCCGCACCGGGGCATGATCCGCATTCGCTGATCCTCTACTGCCCCGACGAGCGCATCCTGATTTCCGCCGACGCCTTGTGGGAGAACGGCTTCGGTGTGGTGTTTCCCGAACTCGAAGGCGCGTCCGGATTCGCGGAAGTGCGCGACACGCTCAAGCTGATCGCCTCGCTCGACGTGAAGTATGTGATTCCCGGCCACGGCGCGCCGTTCACCGAGGTCGGCAAGGCACTCGATACCGCCTTCTCGCGCCTCGACTATTTCGTCGGCGATCCGGTGCGCAATGCACAGAATGCCGTCAAGGTGCTGCTCAAGTTCCTGCTGCTGGAAAGGCAAAGCATTCCGTTGTCGCAACTCGAGTCGCTGCTGTCCGGCATCTCGCTGTTTGAGGAAGCGAATCGGCGCTACCTGCACAAATCACCGTCCGAACTCGCGCACTGGACCGTTGCGCAACTGGTGCGCGCCGGTGCCGCGCAGGTGCATATCGATCAGCTCGTCAACAAGGATTAGGTTGTCCGGCATCCACAGCGCGGAAAATCTTGTCCACGGAAAATACGGAAGACACGGAAAAATCTCTGCCGATTTCCGTGTCTTCCGTGGACACTCATCGTGCTCCGACCACTAAGACAGCGCGACAAGACATAGCTTGCATATTGATCTATGCGGACCGCCAGTCTTCCTCCGGCGCATGTCCGTTTTTGTCCGCTTCTTGTCTTCCGCGCGTCTATCGACTTGCGCCGCCGTCTCCTACGATGCAGATAACAAGGCATCAACACGAGAGGCGAATCATGCTAAGCATAGGCATACTGGTTTTTGACGAGGTCGAAGTTCTCGACTTCGCCGGTCCTTTTGAAGTGTTTTCCACCGCATCGCGGGTGCAGGCGCGCATGTGCCATGCGGCACCGCTGTTCCGCTGTTTCCTGATCGCGCCCGGGATGCGGCCGGTGCATGCGCGAGGCGGCATGAAAATCTTGCCGGATTGTGTGCCGCCACCCTCGCCGGATATCGACGTGCTGATCGTGCCGGGCGGCGATGTCTCCGGCGTGCTCGGCAACAAGGAGCTGGTCGCATGGATCCGCACCCAGGCGCGTAGCGCGACGATCACGGCATCGGTCTGCACCGGCGCATTCCTGCTCGCGGAAGCAGGGCTGCTGGACGGCTTGCCCGCCACCACGCACTGGGAGGATGGCGATGACTTGCAGCGGCGCTATCCGGCCGTGCGCGTGCAGCGCGATGCGCCGTGGGTGGACTGCGGTAAAGTAGTGACATCAGCCGGCATCTCGGCCGGCATCGACATGAGCCTGCATCTGGTCGAGCGGCTGGCGGGGCGGCAACTGGCGCTGGCAACGGCGAAACAGATGGAATATCGATGGGATGCCAATGGAAGCACCGAACATGTCAGATCAAACGATCCCGGTCTATTTCGTGCTGCGTGACGGCACGTTCGCCACCGACCTGGTCGGCCCTGCGGAAATCTTTCGTTATGCGAACCGTTTCGCGGAAGAGGGCGGCAGGGCGCCCTACTTTCGCGTGCACTACATCAGCGCGGAATCGCATATCAACACCTCGATCGGATTGGGCCTCACCGGCTTCAGTCCCTTGCCGGATGCGCTTCCCGACAATGCCATGCTGATCATCGTCGCCTGCATCGGCAGTGACGATGATTTCAGCAGCGACGCGGCGCGGGCCACCGTCGCATGGTTGCAGCGCATGGTGAAGTCGAGCCATCGCGTGCTGAGCATTTGCTCCGGCGCGCAACTGGCGGGATATGCCGGCCTGCTGGACGGAAAGCAGTGCACCACGCATCACGCGCACTGCGACCGCTTGCGCCAACTCGCGCCGCGCGCGCACGTGCTGGAGAACCGGATTTTCGTTGAAGACGGATTGACCTTCAGCAGTGCCGGGGCAACCGCCGGCATCGACCTGACCTTGCATGTGGTGGCGCAGATCGCCGGCTACGCGTGCAGCGCTGCGATTGCGCGGCACATGGTCATCTACATGCGGCGTACCGGCAGCGATCCGCAGTTGTCGCCATGGCTCGCGTATCGCAATCACCTGCATCCGGCGATTCACCGCGTGCAGGATGCGATCGTCGCCGATCCGTCCAATGACTGGAGCAACGCGCAATTGGCGGAGATCGCCTGCACCAGCGAACGGCATCTGACGCGGCTGTTCCGCGAGCATACCGGCACCGGCGTGGTGGAATATCTTCACCGCATCCGCATTGCCCTGGCGCGCGACCTGCTGACGCAATCGCAGCTCGACATGGAGCGTGTTGCGGAGCGGGCCGGCTTTCATTCGAGCCGGCAGTTGCGGCGCGTCTGGAAGAAATTTGAAGACGCGCCGCCCAGCCTGTCCCGTGCGGATCACCGAACCGCGATCGGGCATTGACCGCGGCTCAGGCCGTGCGCTGCTCGCGGTCCTTCTTGTTCTGCGCCTCGATGCGGTCGCGCGCTTCCTTCCACTGCTCCGGCGTCCACGAACGCAGCTCGTAGAAATTGCCGCCGGTGGCGAGGTGATTGCCGCCGTCCATCATGATTGCCTGGCCGGTCAGCCAGTCGCAGCCGCCGGCCATCAGGAAGGTCGCGAGGTTTTGCAATTCTTCCATCTTGCCGGCGCGGCCCATCGGATTGATTTTGGCCGAACGCGCGCCCGGCGCTTCGCCGGGGTTCAGACGCTTGCTCATGCCTTCGGTCGGGATCTCTCCCGGCCCGATGGCATTGAGGCGGACGCCGTATTGCGCCCATTCGGTCGCCAGCGACATGGTCATCGCATGGATCGCGGATTTGCTCATCGCCGACGGCACGACAAAGGGGCCGCCGTTCAGCACCCAGGTTACGATGATCGAGACCACGCTGCGGTAGCCGTCTTCGGGCTTCCATTGTCCTTTCGCCGCCATCTCGACCCAGCGTTTGCCGACCGCGTGCGTGACGTAGAAGGTGCCGTGCATGACGATGTTGGCGATGGCGTCGAAGCCGCGTGGCGACAGAGCCGATGTGGGCGAGATGAAGTTGCCGGCGGCGTTGTTGACCAGGCCGGTGAGCGGACCGTCGGCGAAGATCTGTTCCACCATGTCGTCCACTGCTGCCGCATCGCGAATGTCGATGCCGAAGGTTTTCACGCTGCCGCCGTATTGGGCCATCATTTCGGCGGCGGTGTCATCGCATACCGGTTTGCGGCGGCCGCAGATGTAGAGGTCGGCGCCGAGGGAGAGGTATTTTTCCGCCATCGCGCGGCCGAGGCCGGTGCCGCCGCCGGTGACGAGGATGCGTTTGCCTTGCATGAGCTTCGGTTGGAACATCTTTTTCTCCTTTTTCTGGTGGTGGGCGGGGGTTTTTTCTTCGGTGATACGGTGCTGGGGGTTCTCCGTGGAGGCTTGCCGGGGGCGGCCCGGCGGCCGCTCACTTTCTTTGCTTCGCCAAAGAAAGTGAGCAAAGAAAGGCGACCGCGCCTCGCTGCCCCTGCGGGGTTCCCGGCAAATCGGGTGCCGAAGCGGGAAGCGAAACCAACTCGCCTTCGGCTCAGACATGTTTCGCTTCTTTATCCGCTTCGGTACCCGATTTGCCGGCAGCTCACAGCGTGGAAAAGCGACAGCCTCTATGTGCTATCTCATCCAGCTGGAACGGCGCTGTGTTTTCGCAATATGTACTGCGTGACTATTTGACCGTCGTTTTTTACTTCAATTCATACTTCGTTTCGGCGAAGGAGTGCAGTGGAGGCAGGTCGTCGAAGTTGGGGGCGCGCCCTTGCTGTTTGGCCAGGAAGGATTCGACGAGGTTGCCGGTGCGCCAGATGCCGGATTGCAGCCAGCCCATCTGGCGCAGCGCGTCTTGCGTGGAATGGTCGCGCGCGTAATGGATCGCTTGCTTGCTGCCCCAGATGGCGACCGGCGGCTTCTCGGCGATTTCGCGCGCCATTTGCATGGCGGCTTCGAGCATTGCTTCTTGCGTGTCGAACACGTCGTTGACCAGGCCGACTGCGAGTGCGCGTTGCGCCGGCAGGCGGCGGCCGGTGTAGGCGAGTTCGTGCACCATGCCTTCCGGAATCAGTTTGGGCAGGCGCTGCAGGGTGCCGAGGTCGGCGGTCATGCCGATGTTGATTTCCTGGATGCAGAAGAAGGCATCTCTGGTCGAGAGACGGATGTCGCAGGCGCAGATCATGTCGACACCGCCGCCGATGCAGCCGCCCTGGATGGCGGCGATGACCGGCATGCGCAAGTCTTCGATCAGGTTGAACACGCGTTGCATGTCTTCCAGCACGGGCACGACGTTGGCGCGTCCGCCGGCGGTGCTGTCGTTGATCGACACGTTCGACTCGCCCGCGAAGACATCGAGCGACATGCCGGCGGTGAAGTGCTTGCCGGTCGAGGAGATGACCAGCGCGCGTGCCGGTGCGTTGCGCTGCAGCTCCTGCAGGATCTCGGTGAGTTCGCGCCACATGACCGGCTGCATCGTGTTCAGCGCCGCGGGACGGTTGAGCACGAGGTGGGCGATTTTGTCGGTGATGCTGAGTTCAAAGCATTGATACGGCATGACGGCTCCTTTGCTTGTCGTTATCGTTTTGATGGTGTCTCTTTGGAATCCGCGGGGCCCATTTGCAGCGAACGCAGCACGGCGTTCACGGCGGCGTCGAACAGTTCATCGGCGCGCTCGCTCTTGAGGTAGTAGCCCTTGAGTTCCAGGCTGACCGCGCCGTGCATCGCGGCCCACAACAGGCGCGCGGCGGCGGTCGGATTGGACGGCGGCAGCGCGCCGCTCTGCATGACTTGCTCGAAGGTGTCGATCAGGGCCGCGAGCGATTCCCACGCCTTCTTGCGCGACTCGACCGGCGGCACGAAGCCGGCGATCGCGTCGCCGAACATCACCATGTAGTAGCTCGGGTTGCGCTTCGCATACTGGTGATAGATGCGCGCATGTTGCAGCAGCGGCGCTAGCCCGTCCTTGTTGTCCTTGCCTTTCGCAGGCTGTGCGTTCGCGGCGGCGAATTCCTGCTTCAGTCGCGCGAAGCCTTCGAGATACAGCTCATTGGCCAGCCCGTCCTTGCCACCGAACAAAGAGTAGAGCAGGGTGGTCGAGCAGTTGACTGCATCGGCCACGCGCCGCACCGTCAGCGCAGACGGACCTTCCTCGGTCAGCAGACGCGTCGCGGCGTCCAGCATTCCCTGGCGCAGGTTGACGCGCAGGTCTTCCTGGGCCTGGCGGAAGTCGATCGGAGCACGCTCGCCAACAGCTTGTTTTCTGGGTTTCATTCAAAAATCCGTTTGACAAAAACATTGTTTTTTCTGATAACATCATAAACAGAATGCAGAAAAACGCAATCGGATTTCCGAGAAGCGTGTTGAAAATTTCGCAATGAGTGTCAGTGGCACCGGTATGCATTCCTATCGCGCCGGACATTCATGCCTAACCAAAGGAGTTTCCATGAGTGGTAATCGTATCCCGGCAGCCCTGCAAAACCTGAGCCTGCCCGTCATCGCTTCGCCGATGTTCATCGCCAGCGGACCCGAGCTGGTCAAGGCTCAATGCAAGGCGGGCATCGTCGGTTCATTCCCCGCATTGAATGCCCGGCCGGCGGAAATGCTCGATACCTGGCTGACCGACATGAAGGCCGACCTCGACGCCTTCCGGCAAGCACACCCCGGTGCCAAGGTTGCACCGTTTGCAGTGAACCAGATCGTGCATCAATCCAACGACCGCCTCGCGCACGACGTGGAAGTCTGCGTCAAGCACCAGGTGCCGATCATCATTTCCAGCCTGCGCGCGCCGCCGAAGGAAATGCTGGACGCGATCCACAGCTACGGCGGCATCGTGATGCATGACGTGATCTCGATCCGTCATGCGGAGAAGGCGCTGGAGGCGGGCGTCGACGGCCTGATCCTGGTCGCGGCCGGGGCAGGCGGTCATGCGGGTACGCTGTCGCCGTTCGCGCTGGTGGGCGAAGTGCGCAAGTTCTTCAACGGCTTGATCGCCTTGTCCGGCTCGATCGCCAGCGGCGATGCGATCCTCGCGGCGCAAGCCATGGGCGCGGATTTCGCCTACATCGGATCACGCTGGCTGGCGACCAGGGAAGCCAATGTCGACGAGGCCTATCGCCAGATGATCATCGACTCGACCGCGGCCGACATCGTGTACACCAACCTGTTCACCGGCGTGCACGGCAACTATCTGAAGAAATCGATCATTGCCGCCGGCCTCGATCCGGACGACCTGCCGGTCGCCGACAAGTCGAAGATGAATTTCGGCTCCGGTGGCAACAGCAAGGCCAAGGCCTGGCGCGACATCTGGGGCGCCGGTCAAGGCGTCGGCCTGATGGACCAGGTGCTGAGCGTGGCGGAAGTGGTGGAAAAGCTGAAGGCGGAGTACATGGCAGCGCGCAAGCGGTTGGCGCTGTAAGGGGTTGATGTCCACGGAAGACGCTCGGCATGCCTTCCGTGGACACCAGCTTTTAGCGGACTACCCCTGCGTCTTGATCGCCCAGATCGCAGGCAGGTTGCGCCAGTAGCCGTAGGCATCCATGCCATAGCCGACCACGAATTTGTTCGGCAAAACCAGTCCCACATAATCCGCAGCCACCGGCTTCGTCTTGCCGATATCCTTGTCGGCAAACACCGCAAGCACGACCTCCGCAGCGCCCATCTCGAGCAGGCGCTCCTTCACATGCGCGAGCGTTTCGCCTTCGTCGAGAATGTCGTCCAATACGATCACGGTGCGGCCTTCGACATTCGAGCGCGGGATGACCTTCCATTCGATCTTTCCGCCCTGGTCCTTGCTGCCGTAGCGGGTGACGTGCATGTAATCGAACTCCAGCGGAAACTTCAAGCGCGTCAGCAACTGTCCGCAAAAAACCACGGCGCCACCCATCACGCCCAGCACCAGCGGAAACGCCGCGCCTTCCGTGTGGTTGAAACGGTCGTTGAGGTCATGCGCGATCTTGTCGACGGCTTGCTGCACGGCGGCTTCGTCAAAAATCAGTTCGGCGTCGGCGAGCAGGGCGCGCGCTTTGTCTCGGTGGAATTCGCTATCGATTTTGTAGGGCATGATGCCGGACCTCAGGGCAAAGTGTTGAATGATTCTCGCGGCCGATGCGCCGCACGGGTGCCATCCTACAGGAGTATCGTGTGCAGCAACAGTTGCAGAACATTCAACCCTGGGTCATTGCCACGCCGGCATGACTGCGGTACCAGTCCTCGAATTCGGCGTTGGCGAGCGGCTCGCAGACATAGAATCCCTGCATCGCTTCGCAGTGGCGCGCATGCAGCGATTGCATGATCGCATCCGTCTCGATGCCCTCGGCGATCACCTGCAGCCCCAGCTCCTTGCCGATATGGATGATGGCCGCGGCGATTGCCATGTTGCCGCGGTCGTTGTTGAGATTGTGAACGAAGTCCTTGTCGATCTTGATGGCGTCGACCGGCAGTTGTTTCAGATAAGACAAGCTCGAGTATCCCTTGCCGAAATCATCGAGCACCACATGCAGGCCGAGCTGCCTGAGCGCGCGCAGCGTGTTCACGACCGAGGAAAAATTCTGGAGCAGCACGTTCTCCCCGATCTCGAGCCGCAGCCGGTAAGGCGCGATGCCGCTCTCCTTCATCGCGCGCTCCACCATGCAGCGGAATCCCGGCTGCCTGAACTGCGCAGTCGATATGTTGACCGACACGGGGATATCGCCGACACCTCTTGCCTGCCACGCGCCCTGCTGGCGGCATGCCTCGTTGAGCGCCCACTCGCCCAGCTGGTTGATGAGTCCGGTGCATTCCGCCACCGGAATGAACTGGTCGGGCGCAACACCCGAATCGGGCCAGCGCAGCAGCGCTTCCGCGCAAATCACCGCGCCCGAATCGATTTCGACGACTGGCTGGTAATACAGTCTGAACTGATGCTTCTGAAGCCCGCTGCGCATGCGGCTTTCCAGGCTCAATGCACTGGCCGCGCGCCGGTTCAGTTCGCCGGTGAAGAACTGGTAATTGTCACGTCCCATTTCCTTCGCGTGGTACATCGCAGTATCGGCATTCTTGATCAGCGTGTCGATATCGTTGCCGTCAGCCGGAAACAGGCTGATGCCGATGCTCGACGATATCTGCAAGGAGAGTTCTCCGTGCAGACAGGGCTGGCGGAGCAACGCGATGCATTGCGCCGCCACATGCGCTGCGCCCCGTGCGCCGTCGACATCGGCCAGCACGATCATGAATTCGTCGCCGCCGATCCGGCCAACCACATCCTCCGCGCGAATGCAGTGCGACAGGCGTGCCGCCACTTCCCGCAACACAGCGTCGCCGGCATCATGGCCATAGGTGTCGTTGATCGGCTTGAAGCGGTCGAGATCGACGAACAACACTGCGCTGCGCAGGCCGTCGCGCCGCGCTGATGCCAGCACGCGCTCGCCCAGTTCCCTGGTCAGCGCCCGGTTCGGCAAAGCGGTCAAAGCATCATGCTGCGCAAGCAGCAGCATCTTTTCTTCCGCCAGCTTGCGCTCGGTGATGTCGAGGCAGGTGCCGGCCACGCGCAACGGCATGCCCTTGTCGTCGCGCTCCACCACTTGCGCCCGCACGAACATCCACTTCCAGCTGCCATCCATGCAGTGCACGCGAAGCTCCTTGTCCATCGGGCCTGGCGGCGCATGGCCGACCTCGGCCAGGCAATGCAGGATATGCTCGCGGTCTTCCGGATGAAGCAGCGCCAGCCAGAAGTCCAGTTCGGGACGCGCATCCTGCTGAGTGAGGCCAAGCGCCTCTGGCAACTTGTCGAGGTAATGCACCACGCGTGCGGCGCAGTCGAGATGCCATAAATGGACATTCGCGCCTTCGAGCGCCACGTCCAGGTCCTGCTTGCTCTTCTGCAGCGCTTCTTCGGCGGACTTGCGCATGCTCACATCTTCGATGACTGCGATCATGTAGGCCGGATCGCCGTTCGTCTTGCGCACGCAGGATACGTTGGCGTCCACCCAGATCGTTGTACCGTCCTTGCGCCGGAAGCGCCTCTCGACCTGGACGCTGTCTTCTTCGCCCGCCAGCAAGCGACGGCGCTGCTCTTCGCCCATCACGATGTCGTCCGGATACGCGAACTCATCGGTGGATCGGCCCAGCATTTCCTCCTGCGAATAGCCGACGATCTGGGTGAGTTTGCGATTGACATAAAGGAATTGCTTTTCAGGCGAGAGCACGGCAATGCCGATTGCAGCGTTTTCATAGACGGCACGAAAGCGCTGGTCCAGATCCGCCTGCGCTTCCTCGCTGCGCTTGCGTTCGGTAATGTCGCGAATCACGCCCGTGAACTTGCGTTGGCCGCCGATCATCATTTCGCTGACCGCCAGCTCGATCGGAAACACCGTGCCGTCCTTGCGCAGCGCCATCATCTCCCGATTCTTGCCGATGATGCGCGCTTCGCCGGTGCGCAGATAGCGCGCGAGATATTCGTTGTGGTTTTCGCGGTGCGGTGACGGCATCAATTCGCTGATATTGCGGCCCACCATTTCGCCAACATCAAGGCCAAACATTTTCTCCGCGGCCGGATTCATCGTTTCCACGATGCCACGTTCATTGATCACGATGACGGAATCCAGCATCGTGGACAACATGGAGCGCAACAGTGCGCGTTCCTCCGTATCGTTTTTGCCGCCTGAAAAGTCTTGCATCACTTTCACCATCCCGAGTTTCGGGAATGCAGTAACCGACGTGGTCGTTTGCGGGGGGAGCGTCGATGCGGGCACTGCCAGTAGAGCGCTCTTCTTTGGCCGAAACATGTCCCAGCGCACATCGCCAGTTGATTGGACTCAGGTGCGCGGGCATGATTCCCGCACTTGCTGCTGATCGGATGCAGAGTGGCGAAATGGAATAGGCCGGCGGCAATGTTGCCTCTCCGTGCAGAAACTTATCCGCGAGCCTGCGGGGAATCTTTGTGGAGGGGCACGCTCGAAGCTCTATTGCACGCCATTACTTGGGGGAAGGCCATGAAAACCGCATTGAAGCAGCATCAGGTCAAGACCAAACGGCCCGTCAAACAGGAACCGACACCACGCCTGCCGCATGAACGCGACGAATCCGATGACAGCCAGGAAAGCGTGGTGCGGGATGATATGAAGCAGGCTTATCTTGATCTGCAGAACGGGCAGGTGGACACGGACCTGCGCGAAACGGGTGGGGTGGACGAGGTGGTGAATTCTCGCCCTGGGAAATCACTGGACAAGGTGGTCAAGAAGGCCTTCTGACCTGAGAGGCGGAATCGATCCGTCCTGATGACGGGCAAGGCATCGACAGGCATGGACGAGCGTCCATGCCTTGGGTCATGCCTTACTTATAGATGCCGCAGGCGACGACCGTGTCGTCGACCCGTTCGACATAGCTGGACTTCGGCTCGATGACCTTGGTCACCGGGTTCGGCCATTTGTAGTCGACCCAGCCCTTGCCCTTGGCCTTGGCGACGTCAATGAATTCCTTGACGAAGAGCTTGCCGTCGCCGTCTTTCAGTTCGGACATGTTCTTGTCGACAAGCTTGGGATTGGCGCCGTGCGCCACCGCCATGCCATCGAACTTGATGACGAAGATGTAGAGGTCACGATCCTTGAACTGCGTGCCGTTGGTGAATTCGGCATAGGCTTTTTCCTTGCCATTGGCCTTGATGTAAGCGACCGCTTTTTGTACAAGTGCAACAGCTTCTTCCTTGGTTCCCTTTTCCGCTGCGACCGACGACTGGATGAAACCGAACGCGGCCAGTCCGAAAGCAAGGACGGCAAGTAATTTGTTCATACGACAACCTCTTTATAAAAATGGTTTTTCATTATAGGCAGCAAACCATTTCCTGTAAGAATTTTTACCGTGCCTGCCGCTGCTTTTCCTTCACCCTCTGTCGATTTTCCGATGACGGAAGAATGATCACATGGCGCGCGCATCATTCGTACTTGCGCGCGTCCTCGATAACCTTGCCGTCATTGGGGAGCGAACCGCGCGCAGCCAGTTGCACTTCGCCGCGCAGCTTGGTGACTTCGCGGATGGTGTCGACGATGGACGCCACTGCCACTGAAGCAGGATCGTCCACTTCACAATGCAGCGTCATGATGTCGTTCGCCATCTCGCCGGTCACGACCAGGCGCGCCTTGCGAATTTGCGGATGACGCTTCGCGACTTCCGCCACCTGAGAGGGGTGCACGAACATCGCGCGCACCTTGGTCGTCTGGTCGGCGCGTCCCATCCAGCCCTTGATGCGGGTGTTGGTGCGGCCGCAGCGCGAGACGCCCGGCATGACTGCCGACATGTCGCCGGTGCCGAAACGGATCAAGGGATAATCGGGGTTGAACGAGGTGATGACCACTTCGCCCACTTCGCCTTCCGGCACCGGGTCGCCCGTTCCTGGTCGAACGATTTCGAGAATCAGGTCTTCGTCGAGGATCATGCCCGGATTCACTTCGCCGTCGGTCTGCGTTTCGTACGCAATGTTGCCGATGTCGGCGGAGCCGTACATCTGCAGCACATGTTGCACGCCATTGTCCTGCAGCCACTTGCGCAATGAGGGCGGCAATGCTTCCGCGCCGACCAGCGCACGCGTGACGCTGCTGATGTCGGCACCCATTTCTTGCGCCTTCTCGATGATGATCTTGAGGAAGGAGGGCGTGCCGACATAGGCATCCGGCTTGAGCTCCACCATTGCCTGCACCTGCATTTCGGTCTGCCCGGTGCCGGCCGGGATCACTGGGCAGCCAAGCTTCGCGGCGCCGCCTTCGGTCATGAAAGCGGCCGGCGTGAAGTGATAGGAAAAGCAGTTTTGCACGACATGTCCTGCGCGCAGGCCGAGCGCGGCCATCGGACGGGCGAAACGCCACCAGTCCTTGTCATGACCTTCGGGATCGAAGATGGGGCCGGGCGACATGAACAGATGGCGCAACTGTCGCGCCGGCGTTGTGGTCAGCCCGCCGAAGGGCGCATCTTTCGCCTGCAGATCCTTCAGGTCCGATTTGCGCGTGACCGGCAATTGTGCCAGTGCCGCGCGCGAATGGATATCCGACGCGTTCACGCCCTGCAGGATGTGCGCCCATCCCGGCGCGCCCTGCGCGCGTTTGACCAGTTGCGGAAGACGAGCCATGAGCTCGCGTTCACGTCGCTCGGGATCGCGGGTTTCCAGGGGATCGATGATGTCAGTCATGGCGAGCCTATCGGTATCTGATGTGCAAATTCTTTCGCACGTGGTCTGCTTGTTGTTGTAGGGAGGGCGCTTCGCGCAAGCGTTTGCGCGAATCCTGCGGGTTCCGGCGCATGAAATGCGCCCGGATTTGCATCAGTCCGTCAGGCCAGCCATCGCTTGCGGCGACGGTAGAACTTCATGTCGCGGAAGCTCTTGCGGCCCGCGCCCGACACGCCGAGATAGAATTCCTTCACGTCTTCATTGGAGGCCAGATCCTTGGCGTCGCCTTCCATCACGACGCGGCCGTTCTCCAGGATGTAGCCGAAGTCGGCGTAGCGCAGCGCCACCATGGTGTTCTGCTCGGCCACCAGGAAGGACACGCCTTCCTTGCTGTTGAGATCTTTCACGATCTCGAAGATCTCTTCCACGATCTGCGGCGCGAGACCCATCGACGGTTCATCCAGCAGGATCATCGAGGGCTTGGCCATGAGCGAGCGGCCGATGGCGCACATCTGCTGTTCGCCACCCGAGGTATAGCCGGCCTGCGACATGCGGCGCTGCTTGAGGCGCGGGAAATAGTGATAAACCATTTCCAGCGAATCCTTCAGTTCGGTGCGCGAGATCCTGCGCGTGTAGGCGCCGGTCAGCAGGTTTTCCTCGATCGTCAGGTGGCCGAAGCAGTGGCGGCCTTCCATCACCTGCGACAGGCCGCGCTTGACCAGTTCGTTCGGCGTGAGCTGATCCACGCGTTCGCCCTTGAACTCGACGCTGCCCTTGGTCACGTCGCCGCGCTCGCCACGTAAGAGCGTCGAGATCGATTTCATGGTGGTGGATTTTCCGGCGCCGTTGGCGCCCAGCAGCGCAACGATCTTCCCTTGCGGGACTTGCAGCGAAACGCCTTTCAATACCAGGATCACGTGGTCGTAGATGACCTCGATGTTGTTGACGGACAGATAAGGGCGCCCGGCCGTGGACTGGCCATTGGCGGCCGGCGTTCCGATTTGCGTTGTCATGATGTCTCTTCTTGAATCGGTTTCAAACGGAATGGAGGTGTCTCGCGCAAAGGCTCCGGACCTGCGGGGAAGCCTTCGCGCGAGGCCACTCCCGCAGGAGTGGCCCATTCTCGATACTCAGATACTCAGCTTGCGCAGGCCGGAGTGATGTTCTTCTCGGCGGCGTACTTGGCAGACGATTCGTCAACCAGTTTGCGCGTGAGCGCCTTGTCGCCGGTCACCCAGGTCTTGGAGATCGGCACCCACTTGCTGCCGTTCCATTGCTGCACCTTGACCGCGCCCGACCCTTCGTGGTCGTCGCAGGAGGTCTTCACCGGCGGGAACATGCCGAGCGCGCCGAGCTGCTTCTGGCGGGCCTCGTCGATGTTCAGGTTTTCAAAGCCCCAGCGGATCTGCTGAGCGGTCATCACCTTGCCCTTGCCGTACTTTTCCTGCGCCTTGCGGATCGCTTCGACCCACAGGATGGAGGCTGTCACACCGCGCATGTGGTACACGGAGCCGAGGCGGCTCTTGTCGTCGAGGTTGCCCTTGCCGGCGTCATAGACTTTCTTGCGGATGTCGTCGAGCACCGGATAGTTGCCCGGCGTGTTGAAGGTCATCGTGGTGTAACCCTTGGCGGCATCGCCGGCCGGGATCACGTCCTCTTCCGAACCTGCCCACCACACGCCGAGGATCTTCTCGCGCGGGAAGCCGTTACGCTGCGCGGTCTTGATCGCCACCGCGTTCATCACGCCCCAGCCCCACAGGATCACGTAATCCGGCTTGGCCTGGCGGATCTGCAGCCATTGCGACTGCTGTTCGTTGCCCGGATGTGCGACCGGAATCTTGATCAGCTCGAAGCCATACTTCGCTGCCTGCGCATCGAGAACCGGGAACGGCTCCTTGCCGAATGCCGAGTCGTGGTACAGGTCGACGATCTTCTTGCCCTTGAGTTTTTCCACGCCGCCGTTGAGGCTGCCCAGATAGGCAACCATCGCAGCCGCCTGGTTCCAGTAGCTGGTGATCAGCGGGAAGACGTAGGGGAAGACCTTGCCGTTGGCGGCGTCGGAACGGCCGTAGCCGAGCGTCGTGAGCGGGATCTTGTCGGAAGCGACGCGGTCCAGGATGCCGTAGGCAATGCCGGTCGATAGCGGTTCGACCAGCGAAGCGCCGCCGTTCTTCGACTTCAGGCGCTCATAGCACTCGACGCCGCGCGAGGCGTTGTATTCGGTTTCGCATTCTTCCCAGCTGATTTTGACGCCGTTGATACCGCCGGTCGCGTTGATCAGGTTGAAGTAGTCGATGGCGCCGCCGTAGAAACCGGAGCCGCCTGCTGCATAGGGGCCGACGCGATACGACAGAATCGGAATGTACTGTTCCTGTGCTGCAGCGACGCTGACTGTGCCGGCGAGTGCGGCGCCGAGCAGGACTGACTTGATCAACTTCATGGTGCTCCTCCTTGTTATAAGACAGCAATGACGACTGTTAAACCAACGTACCGATTAATGCGGGAACGGCCACAAGCGCAGCTTTTCCTTTGCGATCTGCCACAAGCGCGCCAGACCATGCGGCTCGACGATCAGGAAGAAAATGATCAGCGCGCCGAATACCATCAATTCCAGGTTCGATGCGACCGAGGTCGGCAGCTCCAGTCCATGCGCAACGATGTTGAGCAGGATGGGGAGCAGCACGATGAAGGCCGAACCGAAGAAGGCGCCGATGATGGAACCGACGCCGCCGATGATGATCATGAACAGGATGCGGAAGGACAGATCCAGGCTGTAGGCTTCCGGCTCCACCGTGCCGAGGTAGGCGAACGCATATAGCGCGCCGGCCACGCCGCAGTAGAAGGAACTCACCGCAAACGCGAGCAGCTTGGTGCGCATCAGGCGGAAGCCGATCACTTCGGCCGCCACGTCCATGTCGCGCACCGCCATCCACGAGCGCCCGACATTGGTGCGCACCATGTTCTTCACCATCAGCGCCATCACGCACACGATGGACAGCGTCAGCAGATACTTGCTGGCCGGACTGTCGAAGTGGTAACCGAAGATGGTGATCGGCTGTGCGGTGATCACGCCCGACGAGCTGTTGTTGGTGAACCAGGAGATCTTGGTCAGGCACCACACCACGAAGAATTGCGTCGCCAGCGTCGCGGCGGCAAGATAGAAACCGCGGATGCGCAGGGAGGGCAGGCCGAATGCGACGCCGACCAGCGCCGCGCAGATGCCGCCGAGGATGAAGGCCAGCAGCACCGGAATGCCGGGAATGCGCAGGATGAAGTTATACGATGCGAAGGCGCCGACCGCCATGAAGGCCGCTGTTCCGAGCGACAGCTGGCCCGCATAACCGGTCAGGATATTCAGCCCCAGCGCGGCCAGGGAGAAGATCAGGAACGGAATCAGGATCGCCGAGAAAATATAGGGCGATGCGAGAAAGGGCACCGCCACGAAGGCGATCGCCAGCAACAGGGCAATGCCGATGCGGTCCTGCCGGATCGGGAAGATCTGGCTGTCGGCCTGGTAAGTCGCTTTGAATTGACCTGCTTCACGGTAGAACATGTTGTATTCCTGATTCGGTTAATTCTGTTTGTGATTCGCCTACTGGTTCCTTCCCCCTGCAAGGGGGAAGGAACACGCATGTAGTAACCTTTTCTAGATCCTTCGGATGATCTTCTCGCCGAACAATCCCTCCGGCCGCACCAGCAGGAACAGCAGCGCCAGCACATACGGGAACCATCCTTCGATGCCGCCGCCGACCATCGGGCCGATATACACTTCGGCCAGTTTCTCGGAAGCGCCTATGATCAGTCCGCCGAGGATCGCGCCCGGCACCGAGGTGAAGCCGCCAAGGATCAGCACCGGCAAGGCTTTCAGCGCAACGAAGGTCAGTGCGAACTGCACGCCATTGCGCGCACCCCACAGCAGGCCGGCGACCAGCGCGACGAAACCGGCCACCGCCCATACGATGCCCCAGATCTGCTGCAGCGGAATGCCGACGGCGAGTGCGGCCTGATGGTCGTCCGCGACGGCACGCAAGGCACGGCCGATTTTCGTTTTCGAGAAGAACAGCGCCAGGCCGATCACCAGCACCGCGCAGATGCCGGCGGCAATGACGTCGAACTGCGAGATCGAAATATTGAAGTTGTCGAGCAGGTACTGGATAGGCACGTCCTCGATGCCGATTTCCAGCCGCCGCACCTGCGAACCCCAGAGCAGTTGCGCGAGTCCTTCGACGAAGAAGGTCAGGCCGATGGTCGCCATGAACAGCGTGATTTCATGCTGGTTGACCAGCGGGCGCAGCACAACCCGCTCGGTGACCAGGCCGAGAATCACCATCGCCACCATCGTCAGCGGAATCGCGATCCAGAGCGAAACGCCGAGCTTGTCCGAGATGCCGACGCAGGTCAGCGCCGCAAAAAACACCATCGCGCCCTGTGCGAAGTTGAAGACGCCGGAAGCCTTGTAGATCAGCACGAAGCCCAGTGCGACCAGTGCGTACATCACGCCGGCCAGCAGGCCGCCGATCAGTACTTCGAAGAAGAAACTTAAATCCATGGTTTGTCCCTGTTCAGCGCGTTGCGGATGCCCTCTCCGGAGCGGGGAGGGCGAGGGCGGAGGCAGAGTGGTTGAAGCATCGTTGCAAGCGGCGCAACCGCTCTGCCCCCATCCCGGTCTTGCTCCCTTGCGAGGAGAAAGACGCCCATTCCTTAATGCGCTACTCCCAAATAAGCATTGATCACATCCTGGTTGCTGCGCACCTCGTCCGGCGTGCCGTCACCGATCTTCTTGCCGTAATCGAGCACCACCACGCGGTCGGAGATGTCCATCACCACGCCCATGTCATGCTCGATCAGCACGATGGTGGTGCCGAACTGGTCGTTCACGTCGAGGATGAAGCGGCACATGTCCTGCTTCTCTTCCACGTTCATGCCGGCCATCGGTTCGTCCAGCAGCAGGATTTCCGGCTCCGCCGCCAGTGCGCGCCCGAGCTCGACGCGCTTCTGCAAGCCATACGGCAGGCGGCTGACGGGTGTCTTGCGGATGTGCTGGATCTCGAGGAAGTCGATGATCTCTTCCACCTTCTTGCGGTGCGCCAGTTCTTCCTTCTGCGCCGGACCCCAGTAGATCGCCTGCAGCAGGAAGTTGGTCTGCATCTTCAGGTTACGGCCGGTCATGATGTTGTCGAGCACCGACATGCCCTTGAACAGCGCGATGTTCTGGAAGGTCCGTGCGATGCCGCTCTTGGCCGCCCTGTAGGTGTTCATGTCCTTGCGGTGCTTGCCGCGATACACGATCTCGCCCTGCTGCGGGTGGTACACGCCGTTGATCACGTTGAGCATGGAGCTCTTGCCGGCGCCGTTGGGGCCGATGATGGCGCGGATCTCGTGTTCGCGCACATCGAAGGAAATATCGGTCAGCGCCTTGACGCCGCCAAACGATAGCGAGATGTTCTGCAGGTCCAGAATCACGTCGCCGATTTTTCGGTTTTCATTCATTGTCAGGCGGCTTTCTTCAGTTCACCAAATGTCTTCACATCGACGATGCGCAGGTCGGCGGAGACCACGCCCTGGCGGCCGTCCTCGAACTTCACCTGGGTCTCGATGTATTGCGAAAGCTTTCCTGAATAGAGCGCGTCGATCAGCACCTTGTATTTCTCGGCGATGAAGCGGCGGCGCACCTTGCGGGTGCGGGTCAGCTCGTCGTCGTCCGGGTCGAGTTCCTTGTGCAGCACCAGGAAGCGATGGATCTGGGTGCCGGACATCAGGGCTTCGCTGGACAGGTCGGCATTGACCTTCTCGACGCATTCCGCGATCAGCTCGTAGGTTTCGCGCTTGCCGGCCAGATCGGTGTAGCCCGAGTACGGAATGCCGCGCCGCTCGGCCCAGTTGCCGACCGCTTCCATGTCGATGTTGATGAAGGCGCACACCATGTCGCGCTGATTGCCGAAGGCGACCGCTTCCTTGATGAAGGGGAAGAACTTCAGCTTGTTCTCGATGTAGTTCGGCGCGAAGATGTCGCCGGTGTTCATCTTGCCCACATCGGCGGCACGGTCGATGATCTTCAGGTGGCCCTGCTCGTCGAAGATGCCGGCATCGCCGGTATGGAAATAGCCGTCGCTGTCGATGACTTCGGCGGTCGCATCCGGACGCTTGTAGTATTCCTTGAGCATCGCGGCGGACTTCACCAGCACCTCGCCGTTGTCGGCCAGTTTCACTTCCACGCCCGGCGCCGGCAGGCCGACGCTGTCGAACTTGATGTTGCCGTCGGGTTGCAGGCAGACGTAGGCGCAGGTCTCGGTCGCACCGTACAACTGTTTCAGGTTCACGCCGATCGAACGATAGAAGCGGAACAGGTCGGGACCGATCGCCGCACCCGCGGTGTAGGCCACGCGCACGCGCGACAGGCCGAGCACATTCTTCAAGGGGCCGTACACGAACATGTTGCCGAGCGCATAACTGATGCGGTCCATGAAGCCGACCGGTTTGCCGTCGAGAATGTCGGAGCCGACGCGGCGCGCGACGTCCATATAGTGATGGAACATCTTGCGCTTGATCGCGCTCGCGTCTTCCATGCGGATCATCACGGTGGTCAGCATGTTTTCGAATACGCGCGGCGGTGCGAAGTAATAGGTCGGCCCGATCTCGCGCAAGTCGGTCATCACCGTGTCGCCGGATTCGGGGCAGTTCACGGTGAAGCCTGCGACCAGCGCCTGCGCGAACGAGAACAGGTGGTCGCCCACCCAGGCCATCGGCAGGTAGGACAGGATGTCGTCGTCCGAGGTCAGCTTGTCGAAGCCGACACCGCCTTCCGCGGCGGCGATGAAGGACGCGTGCGTCTGGCACACGCCCTTGGGCTTGCCGGTGGTGCCGGAGGTGTACAGCATCACCGCGGTGTCGTCACCGCGGCCTGCATTGACCGCGTTCATGAAGAAATCCGGATAGGCCTTGTCGAAATCGCGGCCGAGCTGCTGCACCTTGTCAAGCGATGCGAGTTCCGGCTGATGGTAATGGCGCATGCCGCGCGGATCGTCGTAAATGATGTGCGAGATTCGATCAAGGTTTTGCTTGATCTCGAACAGTTTGTCGACCTGTTCCTGATCCTCGACCACCGCGAAATCGATTTCCGCGTCGTTCAGCACATAGGCCATGTCGGTCGCCGGCGCATCCTGATACAGCGGCACGGCAACACCGCCGAGGCATTGCGCGGCAGCCATCGCCCAATACAGGCGCGGACGGTTGTCGCCGATGATCGCGAGGCTCATGCCGCGCTTGAAGCCCATGGCCGCGAGGCCGCAGGCCAGGGCGCGCACTTCATCCGCGACTTGTGCCCAGCTCCAGGTTTGCCAGATGCCGAGATCCTTTTCGCGAAAGGCCGGCTTGTTCGGCTTGGTTTGCGCGTGCTGCAGAAGCATGCGGGGGAACGTCCGTTCGCCCGACTTTATCGTGTCTGCCATCGTCCCACTCTCTTATAACAGGTTCTAACCGTCGTGGATGGACTGGAGCGCCTGCGTGGGCGAAGCCAAGCGTTGCCTCGGGTATATCCGCGGCAATCATCTGGGCTTACAATGTCTCCGTAATTTTTGTAATCAGGATACTAGACAGTTCAATTTTTGTGCGCTGTCATTTGACTGACAATCACCTGTTATTTCCAAACTATCGTTGGTGCGACGCACAATGAATTCAGAGAAAGTTTCCCTCAAGGACTTGCTGCGCCAGACTATCTGGGCAAAAGACCTGACTCCGGCTCAACTGGAACGCGTCGAAGCCGACACGGTCGAGCAATTCGTGCCGAAGGGAGGCTACATTTGCCGCAAGGGCGAAATGGTCGACGCCTGGTTCGGCATCATCGACGGCCTCGCGAAGATCAACACGCTTTCTCCCGAAGGGAAGTCCGTCACCTTTACCGGCATTGCGACCGGCAGCTGGTTCGGCGAGGGCACGCTGCTCAAGCAGGAGATACGCAAATATGATGTCGTCGCGCTGCGCGACAGCCGCATCGCGCGCATGCCGAGCAAGACGTTCATGTGGCTGCTCGATACCAGCCTGCCCTTTACCCGTTTTCTGCTGATGCAGTTGAACGAACGCCTCGGCCAGTTCATCGGCATGGTCGAATTCGATCGCCTGCTGGACGTCGACACGCGCGTCGCGCGCTGCCTTGCAGCGCTCTTCAACAATCATCTCTATCCGGGCACCGACATGTTCCTGCAGGTGTCACAGGAAGAGATCGGCTATCTATCCGGCGCGTCGCGCCAGCGCGCCAACCAGGCGCTGCAGGTGCTGGAAAAGGAAGGGCTGCTCAAGGTCGACTACGGCGGCATCCGGATCCTTGATCTGGAAGGCTTGCGGCGCTTCCAGGCATGAGCCTCAGGCGCGATTTTTCATCATTGACGGAACAACGACTCACCACATGGACAAGCTTTCCGCGGATCTGCCTACCTTCGATACCCTTGCCGCGTTCTGGTCCGGTCCGGTGCTGGCCACCAACCTGATCGTGTTCCTGAGCCTGTTCGGCGCCTTGCTGCTCGGTTTGCTGGTCGGCTACGAACGCTCCTATCGCGGCCGCGCCGCCGGCATGCGCACGTATGGACTGGTCTGCATGGCGTCGGCGGCATTGACCGTCATCGCCGGCTATCCGGGCGACTGGTACGGCGGACAGGTCATGGTCGGCCTGGGCGCCGATCCGACCCGCATCATCCAGGGCATCGTCACCGGCGTCGGTTTCCTCGGCGCCGGCGTCATCATGAAGGAAGGCTTCAACATCAGCGGCCTGACCACGGCCGCGTCCATCTGGGCGGCATCGGTGATTGGTGTGCTGGTGGGTGTCGGCTTTTATCTGTCGGCGATCCTGCTTGCGTTGCTGTCGGCCATCTGCATGATCTGGGTGCCGAAGGTGGCGAGCTGGCTGCCGTCACGCGCCGCCATCGCCATCGAAATGCGTTTTCGCGAGGGATTCTCGCCATCCGAAAACCGCTTGCGCGAAGCAGCCGTGAAGCGGGGATATGAAATTGCCGGCGGCACGATCTCGATCGCCGTCAAGGAAGGCAAGACCGAGTGGCATTTTGTCGCGGTCGCCTTCGACAAGAACAGCGGCGCGCCGATCAGCGATCTCGCGCGCGAGATGTCGCAGTTCGAAGGACTGGACGCCTTCCATCTCTCCCACGCGCGCAATTAAAGGCGCCGCAATATGGTCGGCTTGATATTGCTCAGGCCGGACCTGCCCGTTCCTCCTAACATCGATCAGGCGCGTCGCGCCCCCATCGTGCTGCGCTTCCTTCCTTGAAACATTAACCGTTACCAATGGAGAACGCCATGTCGAATGTAATGAAAGTGATCGAAGTGCTGGCCGAATCGCCGACCAGCTGGGAAGATGCCGTTGCCGCCGCAGTGGTCAAGGCGAGCGAATCGGTGCATGGGATACGTTCTGTTTACGTCAAGAATTTCGAAGCGCAGGTCGACAACAATCGAGTCATCAATTATCGGATCAATGCCAAGGTGACCTTCGAAGTCGATTGAAACTGCATGCAGCGATACGGAACTCCGTGCAGTACCCAACGGAGTTCCGCGCGCCGTCTATCTTCTCGCCCACATCGGCGAGTACTTCAAGCGAGTACTTCAGCCGCTGATCCCGATCCCCGCCTGCTCGCTGCGCGTTCTGCGCGCGCTTTCGGTCATGCGCTGCGACATCGTCTCGATCATTTTCTGATTGAAGGCCGGAATATCCCCCGGCTTGCGGCTGGTAACCAGATTGCCGTCCACCACGACTTCCTGGTCGACCCAGGTACCGCCGGCATTGCGAATATCGTCCTGCAGCGTCGGCCAGCTCGTCATGGTGCGGCCCTCGACCAGACGCGCCGATACCAGCAGCCATCCGCCGTGGCAAATGGCGGCAATCATCTTGCCGTCCTCATCCATTTCCTGCACGAAGCGTTGCGCTTCGGGAATGACGCGGATCTGGTCGCCGTTCATCACGCCGCCCGGCAGCAGGACCGCGTCGAACTCCTTCGAATCGGCCTCCTGGAAAGTCAGATCGACGTCGAACTGATCGCCCTTCGTATCGTGGTGAAATCCTTGCACCTTGCCGTGCTTGCTTGAAATGACACTGGTGATCGCGCCTTGCTGTTCCAGTGCCTGGCGCGGGTCGGTGAATTCGACTTGCTCGAAGCCGTCGGTGACGAGGATGGCGACATTGATGCCCGAGAGAGCTTGTTGTTCCATGATGCTTTTCCTTTCGTTGACGTGAACCGCGCATGCGGCAGTTCGAGGCAGGTCAGGTTCGACTGGGACGCATCGGCTTAGTTCTGAAGCGCCGTACTACGTACAAGAAATCCCAATGTGATGGATTCGCGGAACAGTCTTCTTGTCTGTCATGTCCAAGTGAAAATTCAGGTGTCGCCCATCATGGCGATTCATGGCGCGCAGCCGGCGCGCACAGGAAAGGTTGCCGCATCATGAACACCGAACAGGATCCGACGCGCGGCATAGACCTGGGCAGCGATCCTGCCGAAGGGTTCGAAGCGCTCGCGATGCCGTCCGCCGATACGCCGAAGCTGCCGCCGGATGCGGTTGTCATCATTCCGCTGCGTTCGCTGGTGCTGTTTCCCGGCATGATCGCGCCGATCAATCTCGGACGCGAGCGTTCGATTGCGGCCGCGCGCGAAGCGGTGCGGCGCGACCTTCCGGTCGGCCTGGTGCTGCAGCACGATGCCGAGGTGGATGCGCCGA
Organism: Herbaspirillum sp. ST 5-3; assembly: GCF_004804275.1. Taxonomy (GTDB): domain Bacteria; phylum Pseudomonadota; class Gammaproteobacteria; order Burkholderiales; family Burkholderiaceae_D; genus Noviherbaspirillum. The sequence continues at coordinate 41,650 of NZ_STGI01000015.1, read as the reverse complement.
CGCCGGAGCAGCTGTATCGTACCGGCACCATGGCGAGCGTGCTGCGCTTTATCGCCGGGCAGGACGGCGCGAACTATCTGGTCTGCCAGGGCGAGCGGCGTTTTCGAGTCATTGAATTCCTCGAGGGCTATCCTTTCCATGCCGCGCGCATCCAGCAGCTGCAGGATGCGGAAGAACATTCGGCCGAAATCCAGGCGCGCATGATCCAGGTGAAGGAGCGGGCGGCGGAAATCATCGAGCTGCTGCCGCAAGTCTCCGGCGAGTTGACCGGCGCCGCGGAAAACATCGAATCGGCCTCCGCGCTGGCGGACTTCGTTGCCGGCCTGATGGACTTGCCGCTGCAGCAAAAGCAGGACCTGCTCGAAACCCCCGACCTGCGCCAGCGCCTGGACAAGGTGCTCTGCTTCCTGGTGCGCCGCATCGAGGTCCTGCGCCTGTCGCAGGAGATCAATGAACAGACCAAGGAGCGTATCGACGACCGCCAGCGCGAATACCTGCTGCGCGAGCAATTGAAGACCATCCAGAATGAATTGGGTGAGCCCGAAGGCATGCTCGACGAACTGGATGAGCTGAGCGAGGCCATTGCACGCGCCCGGATGCCGGAAGACGTGGAAATGAACACGCGCAAGGAATTGCAGCGCCTGCAACGCATGTCCGAAGCGTCGGCGGAATACGCGATGCTCTCGACCTGGCTCGAGTGGATGAGCGAACTGCCGTGGTCGGCCGCCATCGAAGACCGCATCGACATCGCCGAGGCGCGCCGCATCCTCGACGAAGACCACTTCGGCCTGCAGAAGGTCAAGCGCCGCATCCTCGAGCATCTTGCGGTGCGCAAACTCAACCCCAACGGCAAGAGCCCGATCCTGTGTTTCGTCGGCCCGCCCGGCGTCGGCAAGACCTCGCTCGGCCACAGCATTGCGCGCGCCACGGGCCGCAAGTTCGTCCGCGTGAGCCTTGGCGGCGTGCATGACGAAGCGGAGATCCGCGGCCACCGCCGCACCTATGTCGGTGCCTTGCCCGGCAATATCATCCAGGCGGTGCGCAAGGCGGGTACACACAATTGCGTACTGATGCTCGATGAGATCGACAAGCTCGGTACCGGCATGCACGGCGACCCATCTTCCGCGATGCTCGAAGTGCTGGACCCCGAGCAGAACGTCAGCTTCCGCGACCATTATCTCGGCCAGCCATTTGACCTGTCGAAAGTGTTTTTCATCGGCACCGCCAACATGCTCGATGCCATCCCCGGTCCCTTGCTCGATCGCATGGAAGTGATTCGCCTGCCCGGCTACACCGAAGAAGAAAAGATGCAGATCGCGCGCCGCTACCTGGTCACGCGGCAACTGGAGGCCGCGGGACTGAACGCGCAGCAATGCGTGCTGAGCGACGAAGTCTTGCATGCGCTGATCCACGATTACACGCGTGAAGCCGGCGTGCGCAACCTCGAGCGGGAAATCGGCAACCTCATGCGGCATGTCGCGGTACGGGTTGCCGAAGGCAGCGCGGAAAATGTACAGATCGGCGCAGACGACCTGGCGGATATCCTCGGCCCGCTGAAGTTCGAGAGCGAACTCGCGATGCGCACCAGTCTGCCCGGCGTCGCTACCGGACTTGCATGGACGCCGGTGGGCGGCGACATCCTGTTCATCGAAGCCAGCCGCACGCAGGGCAGCGGAAAGCTGATTCTCACCGGACAGTTGGGCGAAATCATGAAGGAAAGCGCGCAGGCCGCGCTGACGCTGGTGAAGGCGCATTGCGATGAACTCCAGGTCGCCGCAGATGTCTTCGATAAAAATGACATTCATGTCCATGTGCCCGCCGGCGCCATGCCCAAGGACGGGCCGAGCGCCGGCGTGGCGATCTATGTCGCACTGGCATCGCTGGTGCGTGACAAGCCGGTGCGCAACGACTGTGCAATGACCGGAGAAATCAGCTTGCGCGGCCTGGTGCTGCCGGTGGGCGGCATCAAGGAAAAAGTATTGGCGGCATTGCAGGCCGGTATCAAGACCATCCTGCTGCCGGCGCGCAATCGCAAGGAACTCGACGAAATTCCGGAAGAGGCGCGCAAGCAATTGCGCTTCGTCTGGCTGGAAACGGTAGACGAAGCAATGCGCGAATCCATTGGAAACCTGATTATTGGAGATGCCTCATGAGCAGAGATCTTGACAAGGTGCGCAATGCATTCTTTCCCCTCGCGAAAAGCGGTGAGGCCGATCAGCGGGAAAAACCTTTGCCGGCGCTGATGCCGCAGCCGAGCGGATTTTTCACCTTCCGCTATTCCTCCATCGAGATCTATTCCGAAGGCGGCAACCTGCATGTGAAGATGAAGGAAACGCGCTACCAGGATGGACGGCTGAAATCGGAGGAATGCGAAGGCACGCTCGATCGCCAGGCCTACGACCGCATGGTGAACGAAGCGCAGGGCTATTTCCTGAACCAGATGGCGAACTTTGCTCGCCTGTTGTATCTGCCGTTCTCGCGCGGGCGGCGTTACGACGAATAAGAGTCGATCGCGATCATCAACTGTTTCGGCAGGCGTGCGTTGACCATCGGCTCATAGGCCATCCGCGATTGCAGCAGATGCACGCGCCGGTCACCGGCAAACAGCGAGGCCAGCACATCCGCGGCAAGCCGCACCGAGAAATGCTGCGCGGCGCACAGATGTGCTCCCGCGCCGAAGCTGAGGTGTTCACCGTTATTGCTGCGCGCGATGTCGTATTGATCGGGATGCGCGAAGACGGACGGATCACGATTCGCGGCCGCCAGCACCACCAGCACCGGCTGCCCGGCAGGGATGACGATGCCGTCGATCTCGATGGCTTCGGTCAGGACGCGCCGTGTATTCTGGATGGGTGAATCAAAGCGCAGCGTCTCGATAATCATTTGCTGCCAATGGCGGCCCTGCACGATGTCCGGATGCTGCAGGGCATGCAGCAAGCTGTTTCCGAGAATGCCGCGCCCGGCATCATGGCTCTGGATCAGCAGACCGATCAGGTTGGATACATACAATGCTCTGCATGCGTCGTCGTCGGCCAGTGAACGCAAGGCATCGGTCTCCTGAAAATGCTGCTCCACCAGAGAGAAAGCCTCGCTCGCCGCGTCATTGAGTTCAGCGAGTTGCTGTTGCGATGGATGAGGCAGCATGATCTTCGTCAGCGCAGCGATCCGCGGCAGTATCCGCTCGATCGCAGACACCGGAAAACCGAAGGCCGTCATTACCGCCAAGGCCGGCAGCTTCTTGCAGACCGCGTCCACCCAATCGATTTCTGCGGAGCGCGTTCTGCCAAGCAGAGCCTCTAGCAGCTCGGATGCGGGCAACGGCTGCATCATGCGAAACAGCCGCAACACTGCCTCCCTGCGCGCCGCATGCTCGGGCGGATTGCCCAGGCGAGCGAGATTCGCCGCCAGCATCGCCGCCGGCGCATTCAGGAGCGCTGTCGTCGTCGGTGCTGGAGCAGGAATATGGGCAGTGCTCGCCGCAAGGATGCGCTTGCATCCCGCATGCGAATACACGGCCCATATGCCCGTGCGTTCATCGTGACAGACCGGATGGTCGGCACGCATGCGCGCATAGAGCGCATACGGGTCATCGACCTCGGATTGCAGAAACAGAATATTTTCCATGCTGTCCTATTCCTTTCCATGTCCGATGGCAGGAAAGCGCTGCGGCGCCTGCTCACGGTCGAACATTCCGTAGTCGCGGATGATCGTGCCGCACAGAACACGCGATGGCGAGACGGCTTCTCGCGCCGTTTCCTCGCGCCAGGCGCGTGCGCTTGCGGCATTGGTGAAATCGATCAGCGCGATCTGCTTGTCTGGATTGCTCAGGCTGCGCAAGCGCTTGCACCCCGCCAGGCTCGCATCGGGGTATTCCCACAGGCCGAGCTGTGTTTGTTCCCGGCCGACATCGGCATCATCGTCGCCAGGTATTCGCAGGACGCGAAGCCGATAGTCGGAAAAGATGCCTTGCCGTCCCTGCGATTGCGCCGCATGGTGCTCGCCGTCACGCCGCCATGCGACGAGCGCGGCCTCATCCCGCCAGCACGACAAGGATAATATCCAGCCCGGATCGCTCATGCTGGCGAAGCGCTCAATCGACAGAAAACCGTCGATCGCATCCAGTTTCGGGCGTAGCGCGGCTGCAAGATCAAGATAGCGCTGGTATCCGCTTTCCGACGGCAACACTTCAAAGACAACAGCAAACATGGTGTCCTCCAATGACGATGGGGCCATGATACGATGACCGTTCACGGGATATTTCATTGAGAGGTGAAACATGGAATCCGCAATGCGCATCGCGAAAATGGCGGCCCTGCTTGGCGATCCTGCACGCGCCGTCATGCTGTGGTCGCTAATGGACGGTCGTGCCCGCCCAGCCGGAGAACTCGCGTTTGCGGCAAACGTGTCTGCCCAGTCGGCAAGCGGCCATCTGGCAAAACTGGTCGACGCGCATCTGCTCTGCGTCGAAACGCAGGGGCGGCATCGCTACTACAGGCTGGCCGACCACTCGGTTGCGCTTGCGCTGGAATCGCTGACCGCGATCGATCCGCCGCCGCGCGCAAGAGTATTGCCGGAATCAAAATCGACGCCGCCGGCAATGCGTTTCGCGCGGACCTGCTATGACCATCTTGCAGGCGAACTTGCAGTGCGCCTGCTGCTGCAGATCGAAAAGAAAGGCCTGCTCGTGCGCAATGAAAAACATTTCGAACTGTCCGCCAAGGGAGAAAAGGCCTTTGCGCAACTCGGGCTCGACTTGGACGGGATCAGGCGAAGCAAGCGGCAATTCGCCTGCGGATGTCTTGATTGGAGCGAACGCCAGTTCCATCTCGGCGGCGCACTGGGTGCGGCCTTGATGGATGCGATGTTGCAGCGTGCATGGTTGCTGCGCGTGCAGAAAACGCGGGTGCTGCAACTGACGCAAAAAGGCAGGGATGGTTTGCGTGAGGCATTCAATTTCATTGCATAGACATGCCGGCAATTTGCTGCCGTGAAAGCGAATCGCGTACGCATTCACTTTGGAAATGCCGCTCCTTCGAAGATGTCATTAAAAAAGCTGAGAACCTGCTAACAAATTCGGGTCTAAAACTGACCGTTGGCCGTTTTTCAAACATCCGACATTCCAATTGAAGGAGCGAGTATGAAGAAATTACCCATTGTTATATTTCTGTCGCTGATCGGCATGGCGACGCAGGCGGTGGCCCAGAGCACGACCACGACCACCACGACCGTTGATCCAAGCAAGCGTACCCCGGAAGCATCGGGCGCCACGGCCGGCACATCCGGCACATCCGGCACTTCTGGTACCTCCGGCACTTCTGGTACCTCCGGCATGTCCGGAACATCCGGCTCCGGTGCCGCCGACACCCCCAGCACGGTGACCACCACGACTACGAAAACGCCGCCATCCAGCAGCGACAGTGGAACGTCCGGTTCTTCCGGCATGAGCAGCAGCGGAGCTTCGGGCACGAGTTCCGCGCCGAGCACCAGCACCACGCCGAGCACCAGTACCGATACGTCGGGAACCTCGGGCACCAGCGGCACGACCGGTTCTTCCTCCACCGATTCAAGTAGCGGTGCGGGCGGCGCCGGCCTGAAGGTTCCGCCGACACCGGATTACGGAAGCTCGGGAGCGGCGGGCAGCTCAAGCAGTGGCACCATGGGATCGGGCAGCTCCGGAACGGACTCGTCGACCTCGGGCACCGGTTCAGGTACAAGCTCAGGTACCAGCTCCGGCACCGGAAGTTCGACCTCCGGCACGTCCTCGGGTACGTCATCGACGGACCAGTCGACCAGCGGAAGCGGCGGCAGCGGCTCCTACGTTGCGCCCTCCGGTTCGGATTCGTCCAGCGGGACGAGCGATCCCTCGAAGGAAAAAATGCGTCGGGACGACAGCTCGACGACGAAATAGGGCAGAGCACCCGCTATCGCATTGACACGCCCGCCTCCGGCATGTTTGTCGGTGGCGGGCGCAGTTCGGTAGTGAAATGTGTCCGCCGGACGGATGCGGCGGAGCGGTGAGTGATCGCGGCTGGCGAGAACCGCGCTCCTGTGCAAAGACCTTAGTGCTTGTGAGCGGCGGCAGCGCCGTTCTCGACGCGCAGCGGTTCACCGCCGAGGTCGACCTTGGCGAGATTCTTGGCCTGGTCGGTGATGTACTTCACGCGTATGGTCTTGGCAGCGACGCCGTTCTTGATCAGCTCGTTCTTGACCTTGATCGCGCGCGACAGGGCGATCGACTTGGCCTTCCCGGTCTTGTGCTTGTCGCAGTAGCCGGTAATCACGATCTTTTTCGAGCGCTTCGCGTTCGTTGCGAGCCTCGCAATCAACGCCTGCGCGTCGCTGTTCAGCTCGACGGTTTGCGCGTCGAATTCAACGATCGCCGGATTGGTCAGCGCGGCCTGCGCGCCGTTGTCGGCGGCGGGCGCGGCGGTGCCAGCCTTGTTGTCGGCCGGCTTGGCGGTGTTTGCCTGCGGCTGTGCTTCCAACGCGCTTTGCGCCTGACTGTCGCCGTTGCCGTTTTCCATTTGCGCGCAGCCGGCGAGTGCAATGAAGGATGCCGCGAGTGTGGCGGCGGTCAATTTCGAAAACATGAATTTCCCCTTGAAGTAGTCCGCCGTGCAACAACGCGGGTATGCTGTACGACGGTGAATGAAAACTGTGTGCCTGTCCGCAGTCCTGTTTATTCAGGTGTCAGCGGCTCCCATTGCACAGGCTGTTAATATAAAAACAACGTCAATCATTGTATCAAAATCGGGACTGCCGTCCGGAAAAGCTGGCGTTCCAGCCGCGATTGCGACATGCAAACCCATGGAAAGGTCGTTGACAGGGAGGGGAGAAAATGAGCAAGGAACGGCAAACTTCGGCATTGCGCCGCGCCATGTTGCGTCGGCTGGCACTTGCGGGTGCAGCCGGCAGCGGCATGCTGGCACTGCTGCGCGAGGCCATCGCGTCCGGCCCGGAAGGCGGAATGCGCAACATCAAGGGCGAGGTGCATGTCGACGGCAAGCCGGCCACACTTGGCCAAACGATTCTGCCGGGCCAGACGGTCACTACCGGCGCTGGCGGCGAGGCTGTTTTCGTGATCGGCAAGGATGCCTTTCTGCAGCGCGAAGACAGCAGCTTCAGGATCGAGCGCGAGGCCGGCGTTGTCGTCCTGCGCTACCTTAGCGGCAAGATCCTGAGCGTGTTCGGCAAAGGGCGCAAGAAACTCATCACGCCGACTGCCACTATCGGCATTCGTGGCACTGCCTGTTACATCGAAGCGGAAGAAGCGCGTACCTACTTCTGCCTTTGCTACGGCCACGCGGTGCTGACGCCGTTTGCCGATATTGCCCGTCCGCGCGTGCTGCGCACCAGCCACCATGAGCGGCCGCTCTACATCGGCATGGAGAAATCCGCAATCACGCGAGCGCATGTGGTCAATCATCGCGACGCGGAACTGATCATGCTGGAAGCGCTGGTGGGACGCCGGCCGCCGTTCTACGGCAAACCGGAGCGGACGTACTAAACCCCTTACTTCCTGAACAGTTTTTTCACCACGCCGCCGATGCCTTCCGCGGCGCCGCCTACGCCGCGCGTCAGCCCCTCGAGGCTGATGCCCAGGGTTTCCGCGACTGCGGACCCGACACGCCTGGCGAAACTGTCATTGAGCGAGAATTGCGGATCGTTCAGATTGCCTTCCAGCGTGAAGTCGATCGAGATCTGACCGTTGCGGTTTTTCAGCGCGGCCACCACCGCCTGGCGCGGCACACCCATGAAGGTGCCGAAGGGGCCCTGGCCGGGTGCCAGTTCGAGGCCGGTCAGTGTCACCGTGCCTGGCGCATGCAGCCGGTTGTTGCGCACGGTCGATTTCAGCTTGAGGTCGAGCGTGCCCCGGCGCACGCCGGTTTCCGAGGCCTTGATCAGGTAAGGCTGCAGCGCGACCATGTCGACTCCCTGCAGCTTGGTGGTGATTTCCGAATTCTTGTCCGCCACTTCGGCCCAGCCGTCGATCATCACTTTGCCGTTGCGATTCACGCCCTTGACGCTGCCATCGAGCTGGATGCGGGTGCGGCCATTCAGGGCGGGAAGCTGCAGGTCGTCGATTCGCGCATGCAACTGGTCGAGCCGGGTCTTGTGCGCCGGCTGGCGTACCGTGGCGTCGAAGAATTCCATCACGCCGTCATGCAGCTCGATGGTCCCGATGGACACCGGCAATGCTGTTGACGTTTTCTGGCCGCCGTCCCTGGCCGGGGCTTCCATCAGGCTCGGCAACAGATGCACCTTGCCGTCGCGTGCGCGCAGGACAGACACGTAGGCTTTTTCCACCGAAATGCGAGGCACATGCACGCGCGCCGAGATCAGCCCGAGCAGATCGGGCTTCACCACAATGCGCTCGGCGCGCAAGGCATCCTCGGCCGGCCAGCCCTTCGGTGCGCGAATGCGCATGCCGCGCAGCTCGATCGCCGACCAGCCGACCACGATCTCCGCGACTTCGCTCTCCGGCCCCAGCGCCTGTTCCACCTGGCTCTTCAGCGCACTGGTTGCGAAATGCAGGCCGAGCGAGGCAGCGGCCCCCAGTGCCACGACGACAATGAGCGTGACAGCGATCAGGCGTTTGATGGTTTTGCTTTTCATTCCTCACCTATTTCATGCCGGAACCCGATCATAAGCCACGATCCTGTCGTTTGAGCCGGAAATCGATTTCTCCCGAACGCCCCGGCAGATCGAGCGTTGCGCGCGCCGCCGGCGACCGGCTGACGACGCGTCCCCGGCGAATCACATAGCGCCGCGCCGCGCGCAGCCGGATCGCCTCTATCGTGCTGCCCGCGTCGAGGATCACCAGATCGGCATGGCTGCCGGCTTTCAGGCCATAGCCTTCCAAGCCGAGTATGCGCGCCGGCGTTTCCGTTACTGCCATGAAGCACGCATGCATCGCCTCCTGCCCCGTCATCTGCGCCACGTGCAGGCCCATGTGCGCCACCTCCAGCATGTCGCCGGAGCCGAGGCTGTACCATGGGTCCATCACGCAATCATGACCGAAGGCCACATCGATGCCGGCCGCCAGAAGTTCCGGCACGCGTGTCATGCCGCGTCGTTTCGGATAACTGTCATGCCGCCCCTGCAAGGTGATATTGATGAGCGGATTGGCGATCGCGGCAACGCCGGCTTCATGCATCAGCGGCAGCAGCTTGCTGACGTAATAATTGTCCATCGAATGCATCGAGGTCAGGTGCGAACCGGTCACGCGCCCATGCATGCCGAGGCGATGCGCATGATACGCGAGCGTCTCGATATGGCGCGACAGCGGATCGTCCGATTCGTCGCAGTGCATGTCCACGCGCAAACCCTTGTCCGCCGCGAACTCGCACAGCAGGCGCACCGATTCCGCGCCGTCCGCCATCGTGCGTTCGAAATGCGGGATGCCGCCGACCACATCGACGCCCATCGCGATCGCACGTTTCAGATTGCCGAAGGCGGAAGGGCTGCGCAACAAGCCATCCTGCGGAAACGCCACCAGTTGCAGGTCCAGCCAGGGCGCAACCTGCTTCTTCACGTGCAGCAAGGCTTCCACCGCCAGCAAGCGGTCGTCGCACACATCGACGTGGGTGCGAATCGCCAGTAGGCCGCGCGCCACCGCCCAGTCGCAATACTGCAGAGCGCGTTCCACCAGCGCTTCCTGCGTCAGCAACGGTTTCAGCTCGCCCCACAAGGCAATGCCTTCGAGCAGGGTGCCGGACTGATTGACGCGCGGCAGTCCGTAGCTGAGCGTCGCATCCATGTGGAAATGCGCATCGACGAAGGGTGGCGTCACCAGATCTCCGGCAGCGTCGATTTCCTGGAGGGCATGCACATGCAAGCCAGGGCCGAGGGCAGCAATGCGACCGTTTTCAATGGCGATATCGATGTTGCGCGAGCCATCCGGCAGGGAAGCGTTGCGTATGAGCAGATCCATCAGGAGCGTCCTTTTCCCATGCATTTACGTGTGTTGATACGGCGGCAGGCGAGTGCCGCAATCCTTGCAATACTGCGCGCCCGGTTCATGACCTTCACTCAGGCAATTGGGACAGGTGCGCGTGGTGACGACGCGCGTCAGGCGCTGGGTCGTCATCTCCGCCGTGACGATCCCGGTCGGCACCGCCAGCACGCCCCAGCCGAGCAGCATCATCACCGATGCGATCGCCTTGCCGAACTCGGTATGCGGCGTGATATCGCCATAGCCGACCGTGGTCATCGTCACGATCGCCCAGTACATCGCCTTCGGAATGCTGGTGAATCCGTTATTCGGCCCCTCGACGACATACATCACGGTACCCATCACCAGCACCACCATCATCACGATAGACAGGAACACCATGATCTTGCGTCGGCTCGCGCGCACGGCATCGACCAGCACCTGGTATTCCTGCATATACATGGTCAGCTTCAGGATCCGGAAGATGCGGATCAGGCGCAGGATGCGCACATCGAGCAGCAGGTGCACTTCGGGAATGAAAAACGCAAGGTAAGTCGGCAGCACCGACAGCAGGTCGATGATGCCGAAGAAGCTTGTTGCATATTGCAGCGGACGTTTCACACACACCAGGCGGGCCAGGTATTCAATACTGAACAGGATCGTAAACGCCCATTCGAGCGTATCGATCAGCGTCCCGTACGGCTGGCTGATCGCATGCACGCTGTCGAGCATCACCACCAGGATGCTGCAGAGAATGGCGACGATCAGCGACAGGTCAAAACGCCGCCCGGCGACCGTGTCGGCCTCGAAAATGATCGTATACAGACGCAAGCGCCAGCCGCTGTCGGGCCTGCCGAAGTGCGGCTGCGGTACCACGGGGGCGGTGGAAGTGCTTTGTTGATTCATGATGAATGCGTGGTTCAGGACGGCGTGTAGCAGACCTTACTGCAAGAAGTGAGGAGATGCAATTTCAATAAAACACCGCAAGCCAGATCGTTTCCGTGTTTTCCGCAGTCCATTCCACGCGATGCTTCTCGTGGGCCGGAATATTCACATAGGCGCCTTCGGTCAAATGCATCACGCGGCCATCCTTTTCGAAACGCAAGCCCGCCTCACCCTTGAGCAGCAGCACCCATTCATTTTCCGGCTGGTCGTACCAGAAGCCGGGCGGCGAGCAATGACCCTTCGACACGATTTTCTCGATGCGCGTGCCATGTCCCGTCGCGAGTACCTGAACGAACTCCTCCGGCAGTTGCGTCGGAATCCGTCCGTATAAATTGCCTGTCTCCATGATCTTGCCCCTGTTGATGGTGTGGTCTGCCTGTTTTTCGCGCCCGAGGGCAGACCGAATTAAATTCGATAATGCCGGTTGGCGGGAAATAAATTGCTGCGAACCGGCATATTCCGTGAAAAGAACGCAAGATAATTTTCCCCGAACTTCCCCATAATCCCCATCCGTGACCTATCCCGTTCACAGAGGCAGGCGTTACGCGACATAATCGCTCGCGCCTTGGAGATACTTCAACGAGGAACAACAATGATGAAACTGAACAAGATTATCGGCGCACTTGCATTGCTCGGCCTGGCCGGCGCGGTGTCTGCGCAAGAGACGGTCGTCAAGATCGGCCACAGCGGCCCCTTGTCCGGCTCGCAATCCTTTTCCGGCAAGGACAATGAAAACGGCGTGCGCCTGGCCATCGAGGAACTGAACGCGAAGCCGATTACCGTCGGCGGCAAGAAGCTCAAGTTCGAACTGGTCAGCGAAGACGACCAGGCCGATCCGAAGTCGGGCGTCAACGTCGCGCAGAAACTGATCGACAGCGGCGTCAAGTTCGTGGTCGGTCCGTACAATTCGGGCGTCACGATTCCCGCATCGCGCGTCTACAGCGAAGCAGGCGTGCTGGTCGCGACCGTGGCTTCCAATCCGAAGATCACGGCACAAGGCTACAAGAACCTGTTCCGTGTCAACGCCAGCGATTCCCAGCTCGGCTCCAAGATGGCGCTGTACGCCGCCAAGGAACTGAAGCTGAAGAACGTGGCAGTGGTCGACGACCGTACCGCCTTCGGTCAGGGCGTTGCAGAAGAGTTCGAGAAGCAGGCGAAGGCATCCGGCATGAAAGTGGTCGGGCATGAGTTCACCACCGACAAGGCATCCGACTTCACAGCCATCCTGACCAACCTGAAAGCCAAGAAGGCCGAAGCCATTTTCTATGGCGGCTACGCTCCGCAAGGCGGCCCGATGGCGCGCCAGATGAAGCAGCTTGGCATCAATGCCAAACTGCTCGGCGGCGACACCATCTGCGTGACGGAGATGGGCAAGCTCGGCGGCGACGCAGTGGGCGAGAACGTGCTGTGCGCACAGGGCGGCGCTATCCTCGACAAGGCCGCCAACGGCCCGGCATTCAAGGAAAAGTACAAGAAGCGCTTCAGCCAGGAGCCGGACGTCTACGCGGCTTCGTTCTATGACGGCATGATGATGTACGCCGATGCGATGAAGAAGGCCAATTCGATCGACCCCGCGAAAGTCGGCGCCGAAATCTACAAGGGCTCCTACAAGGGCGTCGCCGGCACCTATGCGTTCGACGACAAGGGCAACATGAAGCAGTCGCCGGTCACGGTGTTCACCTTCAAGAATGGCCAACCGGCTCCGCTGACCAGCTACTGATCGCGCTGTTCAATCCGGGAGAAATGAAGAGGGAAGCGGCAACGCTTCCCTTTTTTTATCCTCAGGCCGGTTCGGGCGCGGCATCGTTGATCGCGGGCGCAACCTGCAGCCTGTTGCGGCCGTTGCCTTTCGCCTTGGAAAGCGCCTCGTCCAGGCGCGAAAAAAATGCCCAGCCGGTCTGCTGCGCTTCATGTTGCGCGACGCCGAGGCTGATGGTGATGTGGCGGTCCGGCACGATGCTGGAAAAATCATGCAGGTCAATCGCCTCGCGCAGCTTTTCCGCGACCGATGCGGCCTGTTCCAGCGCGCAGTCCTTGAGCAGGACGATGAATTCCTCGCCGCCCCAGCGCGCCAGCACGTCGCTCTCGCGCACGGTACTTCTTGCCAGTTGCGCTACCTTGCGCAGCACCTCGTCGCCGGCCTGGTAGCCGTGCGCTTCATTGATCTGCTTGAGAAAATCGATGTCGAACAGGATGCCGGACAGCGGCCTTCCGCTGCGCTCCGCATCCAGCCTGGCATGATGAAACACAAGGTCGAATGCCTGTCGGTTCAGCAGCCCCGTCAGCGCATCGCTGCCCGCCATCCGATCCAGTTGCCGGCGGTGGCGGCGCAAGGTCAGCAGCACAAGCGACAATGTCAGCGCCGTGATGCCGATGCCGATCGCCAGATTGAGCAGGAATGCGCGCCGCACCGGAGCGGCAACCGCGCCCGCGTCCTGCTCCACCAGAAGATGCCATCCCAATGTCGGCAAAAAGCGCGAGCTGACCAGGATGCGCCGGCCGTCGCGCCGGTATTCGAACCAGGCCGGCTTGCTGTCCTTGTGCAGGAGCTGGTGCTCGATGTCGCTGATCCCGGGCGCCTTGTGCAGCGAGCCGTGCAATTGCCTCATCGTACTGCCGGCCAGCACCACCGTTCCCTGCGCATCCACGAAATAGGCGCGGCTGCCGAAGCGGCGCTGGGTGTCTTCGATCAGTTCGCCCAGCGTTTCCGCCTTCAGCCCGACGCCGGTCACGCCAAGGAAGGCGCCGTCATGGTCGAGCATCCGGTGGTGGACGAACACCGTCACTGCATTGATGTTTTCGCTATCGACATCGACGATGGACGGCGTGTGTGCATCCCTGGCACGGAAGAACCAGCTGTCCTGGGGATCGTTTTCCTGGATGCCTTTGAGCGTGCCGTCGGCGTAATAGTATTTGCGGCTGCGCTCGGACACCAGGAAGGCGGTGACCGCCCCCTGCTGTTGCCGTACATCGGCCAGATAGCGCACGATGGAATCCGGATCGCTTTCGCCATTGAGCAGCCAGTCCCTCACGAAGCTGTCGTTGGCCATCATGGATGCGATGGCTGCCGGCCGCCGCAGCTCGGCTTGCAGCACGGATGCGACATGGTCGCCGATCAGCGGCAGCTGGCGGTCGGCGAGATCATGTTGCAATGCAGTCCTGGCGGCAAAGTAGCCGGCGGCGGTTGTGCCGAACACGGCGCCCAGCAGCAGGATGGCGATCCAGACGATGGCGCGATAAGGTTGGAGGAATGACTGCATGGCGCTCCCTGATGACGGTCGTGGCCGGTTGCACTTCGCATATTGTTGTCGTTAGCCGCGAGCGCGCCCTGAACCAAGTATGGGGCATCGCGACCGCGCCATGCAATATGGTGTTGCAGGAATGCCTGTTGACTTTGCGTGCCACATTGACAATATTGGGGCGACACCCTGCTAAACTGGCGCTGCCGGCGCCCGATGCGCGGCGCAGCAAAAGACAGTTCTGGAACTCATTCCTTCGATGGCGGAAGTGGCCGCGTTCATGCAATGAGTCCCGGTTCGACAACATGGGAGGCGAATGTGCCCGATCTACTGGATCAGTGGTTTGTGAATGACAGCTTCATGCCCCATGGGCATTGCTATTTGTGGACCCCCGAGTTGCTCTGGACGTACCTGATTTCGGATGCGACGATCGGCGTCGCCTATTACGCGATTGCGATCGCGCTCCTGTATTTCGTGAAGCGGCGCGGCAACGTCCGTTTCCATGCGTTGTATTTGAGCTTCGCCCTGTTCATTTTCGCCTGCGGCACATCGCATCTCGTTGCCATCTGGACCATCTGGCAGCCGGTGTACGGGCTGGATGCGAGCCTGAAGGCGCTGACTGCGGTTACATCCGCTACGGCGGCGATTCTTTTGTGGCCGGCGGTGCCGAAGATGCTGCTGCAGCCCAGTTCTTCCCAATTACGCAAGGTGATCGCACAGCTCGAACACGAGGTCGACGAGCGCAAGAACGTGGAAGAGGCATTGCGGCAGTCGCAAGAGACCTTGCGCGAACTGGCGGCCTACCAGGAGCGCATACGCGAAGACGAGCGCAAGCGCATCGCCCGGGAAATTCACGATGAACTGGGACAGAACCTGCTGGCCTTGCGGCTCGATGTTTCGGGCCTGCACGCGCGCGCCGGCGATCGTCATCCTTTGCTGCGCCAGAGAGCGGCCGAGGCGCTGGGTTACATCGACACCACGATGAAGTCGATCCGCAGCATCATGAACAATCTGCGACCGCCGGTGCTGGATCTCGGCCTGCATGCCGCAATCGAGTGGCAGGTGCGGCAATTCGAACAGCGCAACGGCATCAAATGCGACCTGGTGATGAACGAGGACGGCCTGACGCTGCAGGATGCCCAGGCGACGGCGATCTTCCGCATTCTGCAGGAATCGCTCACCAACATCGGCCGCCACGCGCATGCCAACCATGTCGAGATCGCCCTGACCATTGCACGTGATCGCTTGCTGTTGACGGTCCGGGATAACGGCGTCGGCATGTACCCCGGCGACCGCCGCAAGCCGCGCAGCTTCGGCCTGGTCGGCATCCAGGAGCGCGTCAAGATGCTCAACGGCGAACTGACGATCGACAGCCGTCTCGGTAAAGGTACCGTGCTGCAGCTTTCCGTTCCGCTCGACAGCAAACAGACGCTCACGACGGCGTTTAGCACATAGGCAGGGATTTGCGTTTGGTCACGGTTTGTTCCGGTCGAACACGTAAATTCCACGAATCATTGTTCGCCAGAGTTTGCCATGGCCAAGCACAGCGGAGCATTGGGCCGCATCAAGGCGCTCGCGCCGCAGGAATATGAAAAGGTCGATTCCCATGCGCAGCCATCGAATCGATCGCCGACAAACGCGGCAACACGCCGTCCATCTGCCGCAAATGTCATGTGCGTCCGGCGATCATCGACTCCTACCTCGACGGCAGCATGCTGCACGCCTTGCAGGAGCGGCGCCTGCTCGAACGTGGACCGGAGCCGCCGCAAAAAAAACGGACTGCGGTCAAGGGCCGGAAGGCACGCCGTCGCTGAAATATATTCAGTCGCGCGACACCATCGGAAGATGCAATAATCCTGTCGTGCCTTTATTTCAACCATCTTCAACGGACGGAAAACAGATGATTCTTGAACTCGCCGACATTCGCATCCAGCCCGGCAAACAAGCCGAATTCGACGACGCCATCCAGCGCGGTCTTGCCCAGGTCATCTCGAAGGCCAAGGGTTTTCGCGGTTACAAGATCAACAAGGGCATCGAGTCGCCGGAACGCTATGTGCTGACAATATTCTGGGAAACGCTGGAAAACCATACCGTCGATTTCCGCCAGTCGCCGGCTTTCCAGGAATGGCGGGGCATCGTCGGCCCCTATTTCGCGGTGCCGCCCACGGTCGAGCATTTCAGCTTGCTGGCGAAGTCCGACTGAGCTTACGTTGCAGATTTGAAGCTTGAAGGCATGGTCGTCGGGGCGCAATGTTGCTTTTGAGACATGAATTCAAATCGTTTTGCGGCCCGCGGTGATATGATCTTGAATCGAGTCAAACCCATGCCATCAACTGCTGCTGCCAGTGAGGTCAAACAATAATGTCATTCAATGCTGATGCCGTCATCCTGATGCTCGCCATCTTACTGGCCGCAATCGTCTTGGCTGTGCTGGCTTATATAACTGCCAACAAAATCAAGGCGCGCCGGCAGCAACGGGACATCGCTGCCATCAGGGCTATCATCATTGACTATTTCCGGCGCACCGGTGTGGAAGTGTCGGCCGACTGCTTCCGCAGTGCGGCAGGCTTCACCGCCGTTGTCGAGTCGGAGCCGATGAAGCGATTCCGTCTTTCGCACATCATCGAAATGACCGTGCGCGAACATGTGCGCAAGGCATGTGACCTGGAACTCGACAAGATCTACTGGCGCTTCCCGATCAAGGACGCGGTCCAGGCTGTCGCCGTGGCGGACGCCAACGGCAGCAGCAACGACAATGCAGGCGGGAACAACACCGAGGCTGGCGGTGAAAAGAAATCGGATGAGCTGTCCGACGAATACATCAACGAAGGCCTGGAACATTACCGGCATATTCCCAAACCGGAAGTGACCGAAATCCCGTGGGAAACCTTCGAGCAGGTGGCCACCATCGGCAAGGAAAAGAAGGGCGAGGAATAAGCTTCGCCCCGCTGCGCGCCAGTGTCATTCGCGCGACGCCATTTCGTTCTCCGCTGGACAAGTTTCTCCGCACACCCCAGCATAGGATACAAGAGCCCGTCTGAACATCCTGGCGGGTGCGCTCGCCACGATGTTCAAACAGGTTCCGACGCATTGCGCATCGCAATGCACCGATCCTGTCGCGTTATACCGTCAATCCGGAATCAGCATGACTACCATTTCGCAACCCAATATCAAGCTCCGCCCGCTGGAGCGCAACGACCTGCATTTCGTCCACACGATCAACAACAACAGCAACATCATGCGCTATTGGTTCGAAGAGCCCTACGAAGCGTATGTCGAACTGGTGCAGCTCTACGATCGCCACATCCATGACCAGAGCGAGCGCCGCTTCATCATCGAGAACGACGCGGAAGAACTGGTCGGCCTGGTCGAGCTTGTCGAGATCAACTACATCCACCGCCGCGCCGAATTCCAGATCATCATTGCGCCCTCATGGCAGGGCAAGGGCTATGCCATGAGGGCGACGCAGATGGCGGTGGAATATGCGTTCTGCGTGCTCAACCTGTACAAGCTGTATCTGCTGGTCGACAAGGAAAACGTGGCGGCGATCCACATCTACGAGAAATGCGGCTTCGTCACGGAAGGGGAACTGGTGGGCGAGTTCTTCGTGAACGGCGTCTACCGGGATGCGATCCGCATGTGCGTGTTTCAGACGAAATACCTGGCGACACGGGAACCAAGGACCTGATCAGGCAGCATAGCAGCCGCAGGTCACGACCATGTTGCCGACTCGTTCGACATAGACCGACTTGCGCTTGATCTCCTGCGTCACGGGGTGGGCGAATTTGTAATTCACCCAGCCCGAGCCATTCCCCATGCCGGTGGCAATCATGTCGCGGATGAACGGCTTGCCGTCGGGGTCCAGCATGTTGATGGCTTCCGAGTTGAGGAAATGGCGATTGGCGCCATGCGCCCTGACAACGCCCTTGTCGTCGTAAATGCCGATGTACAGGTCCTTGTGAATGAAATGTCCCTTGTTCAGCTTGTTGACATCTTCAAGCAGGCCCTCGAGCCCGTTTTCGCCGGCGAACTTGACCGCCTTCTTGACCAGCGCCAGCGCTTCGTCCGCATTGCCGACCTCGGATCCCATCTTGAAATGCGATACCGACTGAGACAGCGTTGACGCATTGTCCTTGAGGCTGACGGCCGATGTCAGCGCCTGTGCCACCAGCTCCGCGCTCTCGTGCGCCGTCTTGTCGAAGACGATGATCGATTCGCTGATCTGGCTGATGCCGGCGCTTTCCTCCTGACTTGCGCTGGCGATATCCGACATGAAGCCGGCGACGTGCTTCACCGAGGTGACGATTTCTTCCATCGTCTGTCCGGCCGCATCGACCAGCTGCCCGCCGGAGTTGACCTTTTCCACCGAGTCGGTGATCAGATGCTTGATCTCCTTGGCGGCTTCGGCCGATCGTTGCGCCAGACTGCGCACCTCGGCGGCCACCACGGCAAAGCCGCGTCCCTGCTCGCCGGCACGCGCCGCCTCCACCGCCGCATTGAGCGCCAGGATATTGGTTTGAAATGCAATACCGTCGATGACGCTGATGATGTCGACGATCTTGTGCGAGCTTTGCTTGATCGCGTCCATCGTGCTCACGACGTCCTTCACCAGATGCCCACCCTTGAGCGCCAGATCGGAAGTCGACGCGACCAGTTGGTTGGCTTGCGCCGCATTGTCGGCGTTGTTCTTGACGATGGAAGTCAGTTGCTCCATCGAGGCGGCGGTTTTTTCGATCGACACGGCCTGCTCTTCATTCCGGCTCGACCATGCAGTCGTGTCGTTCTTGACCCGCCCCGCGGTGGTGTCGATGGCGATCGAGCCGCCACGCACGTCGCGCACGATGACGGACAGGGAGTCCTTGATGTCCTCGAATACATGCAGGATCTCGGCCACCTCGCCGGTAGCCTGTCCCTTGAAAGATGCCGTCAGATCGCCGGCGGAGATGCTGCGACCCAGCGTAACGGCTTCCTGCAGCGGATGGGCCAGACTGCGGTTGATCCACCATGCGAAGAACAGATTCAGTGCCAGCGCCGCTATTCCGAGGGCGACCACCGCAATGCCCGCCCCGCCAGTCATGCTTAGCCCGGCGATGACCGTCATGGCTCCAACCGCGACGAAAATCACGGCAACATTCAACGACAGCAACGAAGCGATCCGCAGCTTGGCAAGGCGATTGAACATAGTCCCTCCGGGGCGTAACCCGCAACGCGCGAGTGCGCGTGATTGTAATTTTGATATGTGTACGGAATTCCGGACTCCTGGCATGCAGTCGAATTTCCTGTACGCAATATTAAAATACATCGACAAAGTCTGCTCCGCCAGCACTTGTTGCGTATCCGCCCGCCCCGCCTCGCACTCGCAGGCGCGGGAACTCCCGTGCTGAAAACCCTGACTAACCTGACCCCCTGAGGTTTTCGCGCCGGGCATCGCCGCCGGCTCCGCCAATTGTTGTCGCGCGCCTTGCTGCGTGACGAGTGCAACGGAGGAAAAACATGATGCAGGACCAGGTAGCAAGCCCCGCCATGCCGGGTGCCGCGGTGCATGAATTGCCGCAGACGAATGAGCCGTATCACGAATTCTCCCCGCCAGTCCGATCCTCTTCCTACGCCTCTTCCGCCGATGCCCGCCAGCGCTCTGAAGATGCCGAGCGCGCCGAACGTCTCGCCAGGATGCTCGGTTGGTTCAGCATCGGCCTGGGTGTTGCGCAATTGCTCGCCCCCCGTGGTGTCGCGCAGGCGGCGGGCGTGGGCCATCGTCCGCGCACCATGCGGGCATTGGGCGTGCGCGAGATTGCCAGCGGTATCGGCATCCTGGCGCGCCCGCGCCAGTCCGGATGGTTGTGGGCGCGCGTGGCGGGCGACGCCATGGATCTGGCCTTGCTGGCGCTGGCCGGCCGTGGGGCGACGGGCGAACGCAGGCGCCTGAATCTGGCGACAGCGGCGGTCGCCGGCGTCACCGCACTCGATGTGCTGTCGAGCATCCAGAGCCAGCGCCAGACGTACGAAACCGCTGAGCCCACCACCCTGCATGTCGAAAAGAGTCTGATCATCAACCGGTCGCCCGAAGACTGCTATCGCTTCTGGCACGATTTTGAAAGCTTCCCGCGCTTCATGAAGCATGTCGAGTCGGTGCGCATTACCGGCGACAACCGCATGCACTGGAAAGCCAAGGGGCCGGCCGGACTCAGCATCGAATGGAACGCGGAACTCACCGCCGACGAGCCGAGCCGCTATCTCGCCTGGCGTTCGGTAGAAGGTTCGGAGGTCGACAATGCGGGCAGCGTGCGTTTCGAGCCCGCACCCGGAGCGCGCGGCACCATCGTGCGCGTCGCGCTGCAATACAGCCCGCCGGGCGGCAAGGCGGGCGCGGTGATCGCCAAGCTGTTCGGCGAAGAACCCTCGCAGCAGGTCGAGGAAGACTTGCGCCGCTTCAAATGGCTGATCGAAACCGGCGAAATCCCGACCACCATCGGCCAGCCCTCCGGCACCCGTGGCGTCGTCAATCGTCTTCTTTTCAGGAAGGGAGAACCGGGATGAAAGCGACCTGCTGGTACGGAAAGAAGGACGTGCGCGTCGACAATGTGCCGGATCCGGAAATCATCAATCCGCGCGACGCCATTGTGAAGGTCACTTCAACTGCGATCTGCGGTTCCGATCTCCATCTGTACAACGGCTTCGTGCCCGCGATGGAGAAGGGCGACATCCTCGGTCATGAGTTCATGGGCGAAGTGGTCGACGTCGGCGACGAGGTGCACAGCCTGAAAGTCGGCGACCGCGTCGTCGTGCCGTTTCCTATCGCCTGCGGCAATTGCTTCTTCTGCCAGGAGAAGTTGTACTCGGTATGCGAAAACTCGAACCCGAATGCGTGGATGGCGGAAAAGATGTGGGGCCATTCGCCGTCCGGCATTTTCGGCTATTCGCATCTCACCGGCGGCTACGCAGGCGGGCAGGCAGAGTATGTGCGCGTTCCGTTTGCCGATGTCGGGCCCTTGAAGGTCCCCGACGGGATGAGCGACGAACAGGTGCTGTTCCTGTCGGACATCCTGCCGACCGGCTACATGGCGGCCGAAGCCTGCGAGATCAAGCCCGGCAGCACGGTCGCCGTCTGGGGTTGCGGCCCGGTCGGGCAGTTCGCGATCCAGAGCGCCTATCTGCTCGGCGCGGAGCGCGTGATCGCCATCGACCGCTTGCCGGAACGGCTGCGCATGGCCTATGACAAATCGAAAGCGATCGCGCTCAACTACGAACAGGTCGATATCGCCGATGCCTTGAAGGACATGACCGGCGGACGCGGCCCGGACGCCTGCATCGACGCGGTCGGCATGGAAGCGCACGGCATGGGCATCATGGGTGCGTACGACCGCGTGAAGCAGGCGATGGCCGCACAAACCGATCGGCCGGTTGCCTTGCGCCAGGCGCTCATGTCATGCCGCAACGGCGGCGTGGTGTCGATCCCCGGTGTGTATGGCGGTTTTCTCGACAAGATACCGTTCGGCGCGGTGATGAACCGCTCGCTCACGATCAAGACCGGTCAGACGCATGTGCAGCGCTACATGCAGCCGCTGCTGGAACGCATCCGCAACGGAGATTTCGATCCGGCCGTGGTCATCACCCACCGCATGGCGCTCGACGATGCGGCTTATGCCTACGAGATTTTCTGCGACAAGCAGGACGAGTGCATCAAGGTCGTATTGCGACCCTGATCTATTGCACGTCGATGTGATACAGCCCCCAGGGGCACAGGCCGAAACGCTCGTTGACAGGCTTGGCCGCCATGTCGGGGAAACGGTCCGCGTCATACACTGCCCACAAGGGGCCGAGGCCGCCCAGCGGCATCGGCTTGCCATCGAGATGGGTGGCGACGATGAAGCGCCGCGAGCGTGCTTCGGCGATCGGCATCGACACCGCATAGCCGTCGATCGCCCTCAGCACCAGCTTGCCGCCATCGGAAATTGCGGCGCCGGTTGCTTTCATCACCTCGGTCAGCAAGGGGCCGCGCAGCGCATGGATTTTGGCATCGTATTCGAGCGTCGGCTTGATCTCGATAGCGGGCAGAGCGGCAATGGCCGCAAAATCGAATGCATGGGCTTTGTCGAACTTGAGCCCCTGCTTCTTCATCATCTGGTCGAGCGCCGGATCGAGTGCGCCGCGGTTGCCTTTGCCGATTGCGCCGGTCACGGTCAGCAGCGCCGGCCCGTTCAAGGGCCCGGCCGCTTTCCTGGCGTGCGCGATTGAGGGAAGCGTCGCCGAGCCGACTGCGGCGGCGGCAAGGAATTCACGTTTGTTCAAAGCGGATTCTCCGAAGTTGTGCGCAATGGCAATACACCTGCGCAATGATATTTGCCGTCCACGAGTTAATCATCTCTCAAATTCATTGTCAATCATGCAATTCCATGCTGAAATATCGTTAACTAAAAGATAACGATTTCAGGGAAAAGCATGATCGATGCAATGCATGCCGCGCAGTCTCTGCGTGCGCTCCTGGCCCAATTCACCCAGGATACCCGCCTGCTGCGCCTGTGCACCTCGCTCGGTGCCGACAAGCTGCTGGTAGAACACATCGACGGCCGCGAAGCGCTGAGCGAAACCTGGTGTTTTACCATCACCGTATTGTGTACCGACGCGCATCTCGACCTTTCTGTTTTGCTTGGTCAGCCCGCGTTGCTGCAACTGCTCACGCAATCAGGCGAATTGCGCCCCATACACGGCCACGTCACCGCTTTCGAGCGTCTCGGCGCCGATGGCGGCTTCGCACGCTACCGCCTCACGCTCGAACCCTGGCTTGCCTTCCTGCGTCACCGTCGCGACAGCTACGTATGGCAAGGCAAGAACGTCCTCGACATCATCGCCGAGATCTTCAGTGACTATCAGGACAAGGGAATGCTGGCACCCGCATGGCGTACCGCGCTCGCCGATCCCGGCCAGTACAAACCGCGCGAGGTCTGCAGCCAATTCGAGGAAAGCGATCTCGCCTTCGTCGAGCGCCTGCTTGCCGAGGAAGGCCTGTTCTACTGGTTCGAACACATCGGCGACACGCACGACGAACACTTTGGCAGCCACACCCTCGTCATCGCCGATCACAACGGCGCTTTCACCGCCAATGCGCAAGCGACCATCCGTTATCACCGCGCCAGTGCCGTCGAACACAGCGACAGCATCACCGCATGGCATGGCGAGCGCAGAATCGGTACCAATACCATCCTTCTCGGCAGCTGGCATGAAACGCAGGCCAGACTGTTCGATACCGAATTCCAGAGTGCCCACGACAACGGCGACGTCCCACGCTTGGTCAGCATCGACCATCCTGGCGTTCGACGCTTCGGCGACCAGGAAGCCGTCGAACGCAGCGCCCGCCTGCAACTGGAAGCGCTGGAAGCGCGCAACAAGATGTATGCCGGCCAGAGCACCGTACGCACCCTCGCACCCGGCACTACCTTCCTCCTGGCCGAACACGCCATCCACGACGCTGCGCGTCACAGCGAGGGCGACGCAGCCGCCACCTTCGCCGTCATCAGCGTGCAGCACCGGGGACGCAACAATCTCGGTTCTGACGCACGCGCACTCATCGACGGCCTGTTCGCCAATACCGCATCAGCACCAGTGCAAGAAGAAGCCATCTACAGCAACCGCTTCACCGCACTGCGCGCCGACATCCCGTGGCGCACCCTGACCGAGGACGGCCATGGCGCCCTGCTGCATCCGAAACCCGCCGTCCACGGCGTGCATACCGCCATCGTCGTCGGCACGCCCGGTCAGGACATCGCTACCGAGCGCGACCATCGCATCAAGGTGCAGATGCACTGGCAGCGCGGCGCGCGCAGTCACAGCCGTCTGCCACATCCGCAAGGCGACGACAATGCGCCCGGCAACGATGGCGCCTACGTCTGGGTACGCGTGGCCGAAGCCGCCGCCGGGCCCAACTTCGGCAGCAGCTTTCTCCCGCGCGTCGGACAAGAAGTCATCCTCGACTACCTCGAAGGCGACATCGACCGACCCGTTGTCATCGGCAGCCTGTACAACGGCAAAGGCATGGACGATGCGCAAGGCAACCAGGTCGCGCAAGGCGCCGGCCCCGCTATCGGCAACGCTCCCGCCTGGTTCGCCGGCAACAGCGCCGAGCATGCGCACAACGCCATCCTGTCCGGCTTCAAGACCCAGGAGATCGGCCACAGTCAGGATGGGCAGGGCGGCCACAACGCGCTGATCCTCGATGACAGCACTGGCCAGGTCGGAGCCCGCCTGCACACCACGCAACATGCCACCCATCTCAACCTCGGCCACATCAAGCGACAGCGCGACAACGCACGAAAGCAAAGCCATGGTCATGGCGTGGAACTCACCACCGCCGCCTACGGTGCTGCGCGCGCCGGCCAGGGTTTGCTCATTTCAGCCGACGAGCGTCCGCAAGCCGGCTCGGCGCAGATGGACGTGAAAGAAGCACACCAACACTTGACGCAGGCCCACGAGTTGCAACAGAGCCTGAGCGACACCGCAGAAAAGCACAATGCCTTCACCGGCAAGACACTCGACAAGGAACGGCACACGCAGCCGGAAACGGTCCTTGCGCGAGCGCTTGATTCTCTCGCGCAGACCGCAGAGGGCATCGGCACGGCCGACGGCGGCGGAGCGGGCACGGTCCACGCGTTCGGCCGCCCCGATCTGGTCATGAGCGCACCGGGCGGCATTGCGCTGCTCACACCCGCCGATGTTCATGCAGCGGCCGGCGCAATCACCATCACGGGCGGCACCGACGTCAGCGCGACCATCGGCCGCAACCTGTCGCTCGCCGTGAAGGAAGGCATCAGCCTGTTCACCTGCGGCGATGCCAAAGCCGCGCGCAAGGAGCAGGGCGACAAGGGCATCAAGCTGCACGCGGCGCAAGGCAAGGTGGATGTCCAGGCGCAGAGCGCCGAAGTGAAGATCGCGGCGGACAAGAATGTCGGCATCGACAGCACCAGCGCCAAGGTAGAAGTCGCGGCGAAGGAACATGTGATGCTGACGGCGGGCGGGGCATATATCAAGATCGCCGGCGGCAACATCGAGATTCATGCGCCGGGGAAGGTGGAGTTCAAGGCGGGGATGAAGGTGCTGGATGGGCCGGCGAAGAAAAAAATCGATTTGCCAGTCTTACCTCTGCCTGAGCATCTTCGCCGCTATAGCGTGCAGATTGACTTAAGCGACTTTATCGGCATGGACCCTGAAACGAAAAAAGCAATCGCAAACTTGCCGTACGAATTCCGCAGGAAATCCGGCGAAGTCATGGCGCATGGCAGCACTGATCAATTAGGCGACACCGCGCGAATCTATACAAAAAAACCGGAAGACATCGTGCTTTACGTTGGCGACGGCGAATGGAATCTTTCCCTCGACTGCATTCACAAGATATCCGAGGACAACAAGAATGGATAACTTCGATACAAACGACATCTCTGTGACCAACACACAGAATACAAATAACGATTCAGATCTCCCTTCGGCGCCAACTGCGCCAAGCACACCAACATCTCCATCAGCCGAACAAAGCACTTCGAAGCATCCCACGGATGACGAAGCGGCATCCACGGGATCGTCAGCGAGCGAACAGCCCCCTGCGTCCACAACGACTTCTGTAGAGCAGGAAAATGATTGTGACAACGCGACGCTCGACCTTTACATGCGTGACGCGCACGGTGATCCGATACCGAATCTGGCATTCCGCGTACTGGATCTTGGCCCGAGGCTCTCTCCGGGACGCGCGACTCCAACCCCGAAAGAAGTATTCAAAGGGACAACCGACACAAAAGGCCGCGCCCCGTTGATTTCCGGTCTAAAAGTCGGCACGCGCTTTGAAGTGCAAGTCAAAAAGGACGATGGTAGTTACAAATTTGCCGCGATTGGCCCCATTGCCGCACAAGAGAACACTGCATGCCTGCAAAGCCCCAAGGTACGCTTTGAATTCAGCACGCTGACTCACAATGGAAGTGCCGGTCAGGCAGATAAGAGGAAAGAAGACACCATTAAAAGCCATAACCAAAAACCGGAGGCGAAACCCAATATTTCACGAAACCCCGACGTCAAGCCAACTGTTCTTGAAGACCGAAATGAGAGTGGCCATCCAACGGCGATTGTGAAAGATGGCCTACAGAACATGTATGGACAGCATGCCTTTTACACCCCGGTGCCAAACGCCGGCAAAAGCGATCTGGACAAGGTGAAAGCCCTGATTGAATTTGGAATGGAACAAGCGGGATGGGTCCACACCGCTGATACGAGTGCCACGATCATTGAAAAAATGAAGAGCGGCAAATATCAGATTGCCGGGACGAAGAACGCCAACGGATTTGGTGCATCCGTTCATAGATGCAACAAGTATGTGAAGATCGCTCTTTGGAAAGCCGGGTACAGTCATAACAACGGCGATATTGCTCCGCTCATTGCTGCGGCCAAAGACATGGGGGCAGCCTTGGTTAACGCTGGCTTTACTGATATCACCACTCAGATTCCGGACGCGCGATGGGCAGCACCAGGAGACATTATCGTCTACGAAAAAATCGACGATCCTCATTACGTGGGACACATAGACATCCGCACATATGATGGCTATTTGAGCGACTTTTTCGAGTCTTATTTGCCCTATTCCAAATTTCGGGTAACCGGCATTTATCGCAAATATTTTGATCCGATGCCGGAACTGCGAATGCTCGCATTTCTTAAAGTCATTCGCTATCGTGAAGCAGAAACTGTTGCAAAAAAATACGGTGACCAAGCAACATACCGTGCGTTGCCTTTGGCGGCGAATATGGGCTTAATGTTCGACAGCTTTAACACCCATCCTTTTGAAGGAAGCGCAAGCAAGTTTTCTGCTTCCGGCGCCTACGGCATTCGACCTAGTGTATGGAAGGGATATGCACTCCCGGATTCCAAAACGCCCCACCCGCGCGTGCCAATACTTGGGAACGCTCCTAAATTCAGCCCTGCAGTTCAGGATCGTATTGCTACCGCAATCATGGAGCTTCACCTTGGGCAAGGCTATGTTGCCAATAAAGGAATAACAGAATTGGGTTTGGTGCGAAAAGGTGAAATCGAAAAAGCGGCCAATCTTTTAGCAACCAGATCTCCATATCAATGGACGTCATTGCCAGGCGGCACAGAGGCAAAAAAATACAGTGTTTCGGAAATGATGTCTAATTACGAAAAATTCTTAGCGGAGTTAACCATCAAATGAACATGCGCTCCTTTTATTTCGTTTTCTTGATTTGCCTTGGGATAGCCAGCGGATCGGCGGAAGCAGGAGAGAATTCTTCGAAGGCACGCATAGTCACAGTAGGCAAGGCCACTACGCCAGACGAGAAAGCAGTGCTCGACACCGTTCAAAAAGTCTATAAATTTAGCTCGCGTGATTTCGTCTGCGTTTGGGGGGGTAAAAATGTACAGGGGAATTTCGTTAAAAAGTTCAGTCCTTATTTCTCCGAACAAATCATCAATGAATTTTTTCGAGACAATAAAGCGTGCGAGGTCGTCGGAGGTGCCAGATATGGTTTTGAGGTGCTCGATGATACTGATATGCCACTCAACGATCCTGATTATTGGAGCGATAAGAAATACAAATTGGTCCGCATTGAAACTCCAGAAATTACTAACGACAAAGCGACGGTGGGAGTGAGATTCTGGACTTATCTGGAGCCCGGAAAGGATCCGATTGATCAAGATCATGAAGGGACAATCGTCTATCTCACTAGGCTTGGAGGCGTATGGAAAGTGTCAAATTTTGATAGTTATTATCTGAGTGGTTTCCGTTCACTGATCGACAGCTATCCTAGCGTGGCCAATCCAGAGTGGGATGGAACATACAACAGAAAATCCTTGAAGATTCCTCAGCATTTCAAATAGTTTTTGGCAAGCGATCGATCAACAACGGCATGGAAAATAAACTCATTCCATCGTTTGTCATTTTCGCGCTAACGCTAGCGTTTTGCCCTATTGCCAGCGCTTCAAAATCAAATTCAGAAGTATGCAAATCCCTAAAGAGCGGAGCATATCTAACCGACGAGAAGTTCAACCAAGTCAACGGCGAAATTAACCTAGGAACCATTTCTGCATCATGGGACGACCTCGATTACTCGGGAATCAAATACTACATCGTAGCCCCAAAGGAATACTCAGACGGCGCGATGCCAACGCTTATTGGGTTTAGTGTCGAGCTACGTGAAGCCGCTTTTTCCTGCCGGGGATTTGCAATCTTTGAAGCAAGATTTGGCTTAAACGCACACAACTTCGGACCGGGTAGTTTTTCATTTAACTACCCTTTGATGCTGCTAAACAAAGATTACCTCCCTGCTAACGTTCGAGCCCCAGAAAGGATTGTTGGCAATTTGAAGACTGGTTGGCTTAGCTCGCTTCTTAACGAAAAACCCGTATCTGGTCTCGAATTGGGAGAAGCGGCCGCCGGCAGTGCTAAAGTCAAATTTATCAATAGCGGCAACTCAATTTTGGCAATTGAAAAGTGGTCTGCCACCGATGAGCAAAACAATATTCTTCTTATTAAGAACCACTGCGCAATTATTGAGCTAAAGCCAGGCGCAGCTTGCGAGGCAGAATTCAAATGGAACAGCAGCAAGGGAGGCAAAGCATCATATGCTTCGTGGGCGGTTGACGTAAAGAATCCAGATCGCACTCTCGAAGTTATTGTGGAGGAAAGGAATGGAAAGTTATTACTTGGGATAAGAAATTAAAAACATGAACATTCACCATTTTCGTTTTCTTGATTCCCCCGGCGTCAGAGTTGCTTATAGCTGATGCTACCGCACCACTTTCAACAGCGCGACCTTCTCCTGAGGCATTTGCACCCGGGCTAATTAAACAAAGCCGCAAAAACGCTGCCATAGTTGTCAGTCATACCGATGCAGCGGGAAACTGTGGCTGGATTTTAGGTTCTCTCGGCGAACCTGCTGTCCTTGAAAAAGGAACGCAATTTGAGATTCGCTTGATGAAGACGGTAGTTGGTCAGGCGTCAGTGTAGTCCGTGCAAAACGAGGTTATTTTCACGGCCGGCCAAGCCCAAAAAGCAAAGAGAAAACGTTTGTCGTCGCACGTGATCTTATATACATCTACGACGAAACACCATTCAGTTTCCCAAGCGATGAATTGGTCTCTTAAGCTCGCTCGCCAAAATGCGCGGCATCACCACATTTAATGTACCTACGCTAAACCACCACAATCAACGCCGCCGCAGACACAATCAACACCACCTTCGTCGCGTAATACGCGTTCCTGTTCCAGGCCTTGAACCGTCGGCGATATTGTCCCGCCATCCAGACGAAACGGAACAATTTGTTGACGCCGCCGAGCTGATCTCCAGTTTCGTTCGGCGAGCTCGCGGCGGTCATCATGGTGCGTCCAAGCCAGCGGTTCACTGCCTGCGCCCAGCGGTAGCGCATCGGCCGCTCGATGTCGCAGAACAGGATGATGCGATCGCAGTCGGTGTCGTTCTTTGCCCAGTGGATGTAGGTTTCGTCGAAGATCACGCTTTTGCCGTCGGCCCAGCTGTAGCGCTGGCCGTCGACTTCGATGAAGCAGCGCTCACTGTCGGGCGTGACCAGCCCGAGGTGATAGCGCAGCGATCCGGCAAACGGGTCACGGTGCATGTTGAGTTTTCCTCCCGGCGGCAATTCGGCAAACATCGCCGCTTTCACGGACGGTATCACGCGTAGCAAGGCGACCGTTTGCGGACACAGGCGTTCCGCGGAGGGGTGGCTGGCTTCATACCATTTGAGGTAGAAGCGCTTCCAGCCATATTTGAAAAAGGAATTGAAACCGGCGTCGTCGTTCTTCTCCGCCGCCTTGATTTTCTGCAGCGCGATCAGGTTCAAGGCTTCCGCTCGAATCGTTTCCCACTGATCTTCCAGCGGCTTGAGTTCCCTGAAGTCGTCGTTCGAAAAATACGGCGTGGATGGTACGCGCGAGAACAGGTGCATGAACAGATTGATCGGCGCCATGAACGACGAATGGTCGAACAACTGGCGCATGAAAGGCAGGCGCACCTTTCCGCGAAAGTGGATGTGGAGGATCGAAAGCAGGTAGAGAGAAACGACAGCCCATTTCATGGCACGACTCGATGCAGGAAAAACATGCCGGCATGGCGGGTGCGGCCGGCGATCTGCATGAATACCGTATCGACAAGGCGTGTGCTTTATGCAAACGCAAATTGCCTGCGCAGAGGAGTGCTTAGGGTTTCGTGGAGGAGAGGGCTCCGGCGCCCTTGCTCATGCGTGCATTGACGCCATAGAAGAGCACGGTCAGCTGGGCGAGAATATTCAGTCCGGCAACCATTGCAATCAGCGAATTCCTGACAACAAACAGTGCGTACAAGACAGCGATTGCCGCGATGGCAATCCATCCGCCCCACGCCAGCAGCGAGATGGATAGGCGGGCGTCGCGGTCGCGGTGATACTTCAGGATCTGAGGCACGTACAAGGCCGACGCTGCAATGCCCGATGCGCCGTACAAGACGCTTAACACCTGTTCCATCATTTTCCGTCGACAAAAGCACTGTTGATTCGAATGCATCGTCTGCCAAAGAGACGCCGCAGCGACGATTCTAACGGTCGATTTGCAGCCGGAAAACATTTTTGCGAAGAAAGTTGTAACCGATTTTGTAGAGGCGCGACATTGGTTCGCCTGGGCTCCCAGCCAAGCCTCGACGCGATTGAGCTTTGTCAATTCTTGTCGGTTGACTTCTTGCGATATGCGCCAGTGGATAAGACGTTGACCTTCTTATACTGAACCCAAAAGGGAGCAATCTTATGCAAGCTCGCGGCTCAAACCACACTGAACGCACACGTGCGACGCAGGAACTTTTTGGGTCGCCATCGTGCCCCGCCTTCTGCAAAGAATAGGCCCCTTTGTCGGCCTCGCTGTCTTCGGGCTGGCGTTGCTGATCTTGCACGATTGGCTGCGCACACAGCCCTACCTGGGACTGAAGGCGGCCTTGTCCGCGCTGCCGGCGCTCTCGCTTGTGCAGGCCGCAATCCTGGCAGTGGCCGGGTATGGGGTACTCACCGGTTACGATTTGCTGGGCCTGCGATTCATCGGCCGGCGGCTGACCGTGCCAACCGCCGCCGCGACGTCTTTCATTGCCAATGCGCTGGGAAACAACTTCGGCAATACCTTGATCACCGGTTCGGCCGTGCGTTACTGGATCTACACCTCTGCGGGTCTGTCGACTTCCGAAATCGCGCGAGTCGTGCTGTTCTGCAGCGTCGGTTTCTGGCTGGGATTTCTCTTTGTCGGCGGAACGGTGTTCGTGCTCTTTCCGGTGAATCTGCCCGCTGCAATCGAATGGGCAGGAGCGACGACGCGGCCACTCGGGCTCGTCTTCTTTGCGTTGCTTGCCGCCTATCTGGTACTGGTTGCGATGCGCAAGCGATTAATGCCTGCGTGGCGAAACACCGTCTTGCCATCGCTTGCGTTAACGCTAGGCCAGATCATGGTTGCGTCCCTCGACCTGTGCCTGATGGCGTCTGTGTTCTACGCTTTGCTGCCGTCATCGGCCGACATTGGATTCGCCCGTTGCCTGACGGTGTTTCTCGTCGCCCTGGTGGCCGGCAATGTGAGTCTCGTGCCGGGCGGCCTGGGTGTTTTCGAATCGGCGGTGGTGCTGCTTCTCGGGCGGCGCGTCGCCGCCATCGACCTCGCCGGTGCGTTGCTGATGTTTCGCCTGATTTACTTCGTCGCGCCGCTGGTTGTCGCGGCAGCGCTGGCGGCCATACGCTCGCGCGCGGGTTCGCTATGGCATCTGCGCGGCATGGTGGCGAAAGGCTCACGTTTGCTCATCGCGGTAGCGCCGCAATTATTGGCGGCCACGGTCTTCGTCGCGGGTGCCGTGTTGCTGTTTTCCGGATCGGTGCCGGCAGCGGCGGGGCGGCTGGAAACATTGAATCATGTCCTGGCGCTGCCCCTGATCGAAGCTTCCCACTTTGTCGCAAGCCTTGCTGGGGCGGTATTGCTGCTGCTCGCACGTGCGCTACAGCGGCGCCTCGACGCGGCCTGGCATCTTGCAGTGCTGTTGCTCGGCGCAGGAGCTGCCTTGTCGCTATCCAAAGGCTGGGACTTCGAAGAGGCAAGCGTGCTCGTCCTTGCATGCCTTGCGCTGCTGTCCTTGCGCCGCCAGTTCTATCGCAAGTCCTCTCTGCTGGGAGAACCGTTCAGCGGAGCGTGGACGGCTGCCATCGTGATAGTGATGGCTGCATCCTCCTGGCTCTTGTTCTTCGCATACGGCAATGCTCCGTATTCAGAACAATCGTGGTGGACTTTCGCACTGCACGCCGAAGCCTCGCGCTCGCTCCGCGCTACTGTCGGTGCGATGGTGCTGATCGCCATGTTCGCCTTGTATCGCCTGCTGGGGCCGATGCAGCCCATGCCACCATTACCGGACATCAGCGACCTGGAGCGCGTGCGTCCTCTTGTTGAACGTTCGACGGCGACCTATGCGAACCTTGTCCTGCGGGGCGACAAGGCAGTGCTGTTCAGTGCAGCACAGGATGCATTTCTGATGTATGGGCGCAGAGGCCGCAGCTGGATCGCGATGGGAGATCCCGTCGGCGCGGACGATGGTGCGCGCGAGCTGCTCTGGCAGTTCCATGATCTCTGCGACCGGTTCGATGGCTGGTGCGTATTCTTCGAGGTGGGGAAGAAGTGGCGTGCTCAGTATGCCGAACTGGGGCTTGGGCTGACGCCGCTCGGCGAGGAAGCGCGTGTCGCGCTGACCGACTTCGACATCGACACGTCGGCGCACAAGAGACTGCGTCAGGCGCGAGCACGAATGCAGCGCCAAGGCTACAGCTTCGACATTCTCCCGCGCGAGGCAGTGCCTGCGATGCTGCCGTCGCTGGCGCAGATTTCCGATGCCTGGTTGGCCGGCAAGGCGACACATGAAAAAGGATTCTCGAACGCCTCGTTCGACGCGAATTACCTCAAGCAGTTTCCGGTGGGAGTCGTGCGAAGCGGTACGGAAATCATCGCCTTCGCCAATTTGTGGCTCGGCGCGGGCAAGGAAGAGTTGTCGGTTGATCTCATGCGTCACTTGCCGTCCGCACCGAACGGCACCATGGACTTGCTGTTCTGCGAATTGATGCTATGGGGGCGCAAGGAAGGATTCAAGTGGTTCAACCTGGGCATGGCACCCCTGTCCGGGCTGGCCGAGTACGCGCAAATGCCGATATGGCGCTCTCTCGGAACCTTGTTGTATCGGCATGGCGAGCACTTCTACAACTTCGCGGGCTTGCGTCACTATAAAGCCAAGTTCAATCCCGTCTGGCGGCCTTTGTATCTTGCTTCGCCAGGTGGCGTGGCCCTGCCCGCGATCCTTGTCGACGTCGCTGCGCTGATGGCGGGCAGCGTCCCAGGCATCATTTCGAAGCGTGGCACTGCTGCGCAAAAACGATCATGCGACGATTTCTGAGCCCCTTCGTGCTGACCTTGAGTGTCATCCTCATTGCGGGGTACATCTACGTCGCATTTCGCCTGGGCGCGACCTGGCCGCAGCGCTGTTTGCTTGCACTGCCGTTCCTCATGGTGTGGATCGTGCCCGCAGTCTACTGGGCAGGCGACCGCGAAAGTTCGACTGCGGCGGACGAACTGGTGCATGCCGCCAGTTACCTCTGCATGGGGTGGTTGAATTTTCTGGTGCTGCTTGCCCTGGCACGCGACGTTCTTCTTGCGGCGGCATGGGCGCTTCACGCGCAAGCATTGTTCAGCTTGCTTGATGACGCCGGCCCGACGCTGGTGTTTGCCGGTTCATTTGCCGCGTTGGCGGTCGGATTGCTGGCCGCTTTCCGCGGGCCGCATCTGCGTCGGGTGACGATTCCGGTCGACGGTCTTCATCCCGCGCTGCACGGCTTGCGCATCGTCCAGATCAGCGATCTCCATGTCGGGCCAACGATCGGCGAGCGCTACGTGCAACGCGTGGTGCAGATGAGTAACGCGTTGAACGCCGACCTCATCGTGCTCACCGGCGACATCGTCGACGGCCCTGTGAGCCGCCTGGCACGCCATGTGGCGCCGCTGGGCGAATTGAGGGCGCGCCACGGAAGCATTTTCATTCTCGGTAACCACGACTGTTATGCCGGCGCGCAGGCATGGATCGCGCATTTCCGATCGCTCGGGATGGAAGTCTTGCTCAACGAGTATCGGATATTTGAGCGCGACGGTGCGAAGGTCGTGGTCGGCGGCGTCGTCGATCCGGCACTGAGCTTGACCGATCCGGAGCAGAAGCCGCGCCCTGATCTCGCCGTGGCGCCGCAGGCTGGGCGCGCACTGCGCATATTGCTCGCGCATAACCCCTCCCTGGCTTCGCGCGCGCAGGAAGCCGGTTTCGACCTGCAGTTGTCGGGACATACGCACGCCGGGCAATTCTTTCCCTGGACGATTGCTGTGCGCCTGGTGCATGCGCCGCATGTTGCCGGGTTGTCGCGGCTTGGTTCGATGTGGGTGTATGTCAATGCGGGTACGGGGACTTGGGGGCCGCCGGTGCGCTTCGGCACTGAACCCGAACTGACCTTGCTTCAGCTCACGGCGCATATGACCTGAAGAGCGGATGATGTTGATTGCATGCTGCGCGAGCGCGCATGGAACAATGAAGAGATCGTGATGAATGACACGGAAGATGCCGCCATTGCCACCGTCGATTTGTGCAAACGCTTCGATGGCTTCACCGCGCTTGAAGGACTAAGCCTGACTGTGGGGCGCGGCTTGATTTTCGGGCTCCTGGGCCCGAATGGCGCCGGCAAGAGTACGACGATCAAGATCCTCACCACCTTGCTCGACGCCAGTTCCGGGGCGGCCGTAGTGGCCGGCTACGATGTCGCGAAGAAGCCGGTCGATGTGCGGCGCCATATCGGCTATGTGCCGCAGATGGTGTCCGCGGACGGCGGTCTGACCGGCTACGAAAACCTTTGCCTGTCTGCGAGCCTGTATGGACTTCGCGGTGCCCGGCGCGAAGAGCGCATCAGCGAAGCCCTGGCGTTTTCCGGCTTGCAGGAGGTGGCGGCAAAATTGGTGCGAACCTACTCCGGCGGCATGATTCGCCGCCTTGAGATTGCGCAGGCGACGCTGCATTACCCGGAGGTCTTGTTTCTGGATGAGCCGACCATCGGCCTGGACCCGGTCGCCCGGCGCGCCGTGTGGGAAAGACTGAAGCATCTGCGTCAAGCCAAGGGAATGACCATCCTGATCACCACGCACGACATGGAGGAAGCCGACATCCTGTGCGATGAACTGGCTATTCTGCACCAGGGCCGACTGGCGGCCCTGGGCAAACCTGCCGAGCTCAAGGCGCAGGTCGGACCTCAGGCCACATTGGAGGACGTGTTTGTTCATTTCAGCGGCGCCGTGATCGATCAGGGCGGCAACTTCCGCGATATACGTGAAAGCCGCGGCACCATTCAGCGGCTGGGATAAGACATGCTCGATTTCCTCTACGAGACCGCCGCCATCGCCAAAGCCGAGATGCACAAGCTGTTGCGCGACCCTACCGAACTTCTGTCGCGCGCCGTGCAACCGGTATTGTGGCTGGCTGTCTTCGGTCAGGTCTTCAGCCAGGTAAGGGGTATACCGACCGGGAACCTGCGCTACCTGGATTACATGGCGCCTGGGATTCTTGCGCAAAGCATTCTCTTCAGTGCGATCTTCTATGGCATCGCGATCATTTGGGAGCGTGATCTGGGCATCGTCCACAAGCTGCTGGTGACCCCGGCGCACCGCAGCGCGCTGGTGCTTGGCAAGGCGCTGGCAGCGGGCTTGAGGGGGCTGGTGCAGGCAACCGTGGTCTATCTCGTGGCGATTGCCCTGAGCGTGGCCGTACGTTGGGAGTTGAAGCAGATACTTATCATGGCCGCCGCCGTTTTTCTTGGGTCATGCATTTTCTCGACGTTCTCGCTGGTCATCGCCTGCATCGTCAAGACGCGCGAACGGTTTATGGGCATCGGCCAGGTGCTCACGATGCCCTTGTTCTTTGCGTCGAATGCAATCTATCCGCTGGAGCTGATGCCGGCCTGGCTGAGATCGATTGCCGCATTCAACCCGCTGACCTATCTGGTGGACGCATTGCGCGGCGTGATGATTGTCGGCGGAAGAAGTGCCTACGCCCAAAGCACGAGTTTCAGCGTGATGGTGTTGACCTTCGCCGTGCTTCTGGCCATCGCGTCCAGGCTTTATCCGGGGCTGGCTCGCTGATCCGTGCCCGGTACTCAGGACGTGTGCAGGAGATGGTCTGCGAGACAGGCGCCGAAGCCGAAGGTGATCAGGCTGCCTGCGATCATTGCCAGGTCGAGCATGGCAGCGCAGATGCCGGCGCTGATCACGCCGACGCCAAGGATCAGCAGCGGCCGCAGCTTTCCCGCTGCGGTGGGACTGGGTGTCGTGCCCGTGTCCTGCGCATCCGGCGTCAATAGCAGGAAAAGTGGGCAGCGTTGACACTGGCTCTCGTCAAAGGAGGGCAACTTGAGGCATTCGTCGCATGCGCTTGTGTGCATGGTTCCCATGGATGCAAGATCATGGCAGAGCGATTCTGCTCAAGAAAAGATTACATCTTTGCATGGCCGCGAGCGCAGCCGCGACATGGGGAAAATCGGAATTTCTTGATGTGGAATAAGCGCGGATGCAAGAGAGGATTTGCCGGTCAGACGAGTTCGAGGACCGCGCCGTTGCGCCCGACTTTGCACATGCTGTTTGCCGGCATGACTTTCTCGCGGCCGTCGGCCGCTCTGAGAAACAGCCATCCGTCGCAGGCCTGGGTGACGGTGGCGCGAAACTCGGTGATACCCCTTGCGTTGCATTTCATGACGATCTCGCGCCGGAACGCCACCGTATCGCCGACTTGTATCTTGCGCATTTCCATCCTCTCGAGAAGCCTTGTTCCCGGTAGACAGGTTCCGCATGACAATGTTCCCTGCTGTAAATCTGTTACGCCACGGGAAAAGCGAGGCCTCCGACATGAAAGTTGTGTTCGCACAAAACATGACTGTGCCGGCGCATTGAATAATACGCAACGATCCCAATTCCACGTGCCGAGGGAGATGCAAATTGAAAAACGCGATTAACGCGGAATATGATGTCGCGCCGCCGCGCGGATTTATCGACAAGATCCTCTCTTCACAGCGGCGCAAGCTGTTCGACGCTTTCACGGCCTTCAAGCAGGGCGACAACAATGGAAGCGTACTGAACGTGCGCATCGCGCTGCCTGACGACGCGGCGGATCATGGGGATTATCTGTTTGCCTGGAGCGGCCCGCAGCAGCGCGCCAACATCACCACCTTCCAGCTCGGTGCGCCGGCCGGCACTCGGCGGCAACCGTCGGGCGACATGCGCCTGCCTTATGGCGACGGCGAGTTTGACTGGGTGGTGTGCAACGAAGTGATCGAGCGCACGGGCGACTTCGGGAAACAGTTTGCGCTGGTGCAGGAGCTGGCTCGCGTATCCGGCAAGGGCTTGTTCGTGACGACCGCGAATCGGCGTTATCCGATCGAATTCAACACGCGCTTGCCGTTCCTGCATTGGCTGCCGCACAAGTGGTGGTGGCGTGTGCTGAAGTGGACAGGCAGAACCAGGTCGGCGGCCGCATCGAAACTCAACCTGGTGGACGCAGCCGCGCTGTACAAATTTGCCAGTCTGCTACCCGGCAAGCCGGAACATGATGTCGGACATAAACGCGTCTTCGGCATCAAGGCGCATTTTTTTCTGATGGTCCGGAAGGAGAAAAGCTGAGGTCAATGCAACATGGACCTCATGCATTTGCGCGGAACATCAATTGATCCAGGAATGGAACCCATCATCGCGTTGATAGTAATCCGCATTGCCCGATGCGCCCGACTGCGCACCCGTCGTCCCGGAACTGCCGCTTGTGTCGCGATGCATACCCATGCCGGAGCAACCGGCCAGTAGCGCAACCGTGACTGTGATCATGAGTGATTTCATTGCAAGCCTCCAACGTGCGTCAAACGAGGTATCAATATAGGCGGCGCACCTCCCTCATGTGATCGGCAAGATGGCCGGCGCGTGATGTGGCGCAAAGGTGCTGCGCATTCGCATTCCGCTCGCAAACGCTGATGTTGGCAGTACGTTTCCTTTGCATCGGTCTCCGAGATCAGCGGCCATAGATGCCAGTCAATGTTGCTGCCGCAATTTGATGGGCATGCAAGGCCGATGCGATCGATACAGGCGGCGCATCGGCGGCGACAGGCAGCTTGTCGATGTCGAGCGCGTGCACGGTGAGCACATAGTGGTGCGGCTTGTCGCCCTTTGGCGGGCAGGCGCCGCCGAAATCGAAGCTGCCGAAATCATTGCGGCCATGCCTTGCGCCATCCGGCAGGTTGCCCTTCTTGCCGGCGCCGTTGTCGAGACGGGTCACCGAGTTGGGGATATCGATCACGATCCAGTGCCACCAACCCTTGCCGTTCGCCGCGTCCGGGTCATGCATGGTCACTGCGAAGCTCCTGGTGTTCGACGGCGCGCTGGACCATTCAAGCTGCGGCGAACGGTTGTCGCCTTCGCAGCCTCTGCCTCGATAAACCTGGTCGGACTTGAGCGTCGCGTTGTCGCGGATGTCTGCGCTGCGAACATGAAAATCCTGCGCCAGGACATCGCCGGCCAGGAGAGCGAACAGAAAAAAAGCAGAGGTCAGGTATCGCATGCGTGGCTCCTTTCACATTGATCGGCCGCGGCAGGGGCGGGACGCGGTTCTGGCAATCGTCTCAAAAAAGGCTAATCTGTTCTCAAAGGTTTCGACCATGCATGAAGGGCGATGCGCGAGTCCACCCGCGCCATTTTGCAGCGAAATATTGTTTCAGGCGCATGAACCGAAGCGCGCCATCCTCACAGGAGAATCCTATGCAATCCACATTCCACGCGTCCGATTCAGGTCAAGCCGTGATTCGGAACACGACGGCGATAGACAACGAGCAACTGGTCGTGACCCTGCATCCCGGAAACGATTCCATGGTCGATATCCAGATCAAGGAAGAGGTGTCGGACGGAGAACTGGTGTCGAACTCGATTTCAATCAATCAGCCGAACATGCAAAAACTGGTGGCGTGGCTGCGCGATCAGGGCGTGGTCGATTGAACATCGAAGGCTAAGTACCTGCTCATAAAACACGGTGATTGTCTGTGGCCCAAGTCGGCGCGCTACTGCGTTGCCCGCCCCTGGCAGTGCTCGCACTGCGTCGCGTCAGGCGCCTTGCATCGCATTCGACATGGACCACATCCATCTCACAGTTTTTTATGAGCAGGTACTTAGTGCTTGAGCAGCGTCATCGCGATCTTGCGTGCCTCTTCCTCGGCGGCGCGCTCGGTCGGGAATACGGTCTCCACCGCGACGCGCTGATGCGGAAATACTTCGTTCCTGTGCATCGGGTTGTGAGACGGCCCGTAGATCGTCACATAGGCGCCCCAGCCTTCGACATCGGCAAGCCGGATACCCGAATATTCGATGTCGAATTCACCTATCGTCTCCTGCGCCATCGCGGCCTCCGGCTATTCATGCGGATACATGCGGATATTCATCACCCCCTTGACGGAACGCGCATTCCCTTTCCGGGCGCGGTGCTAGTCTGATAGCAGGGCAGGAAATCAGGGTTTCATACGGGGGAACAAATGCCAGTTTATGAATATACGCGTCGCGCGGGAAAACAATACACCTACACTATTGAGTACGATCAAGGGGAATATTTCATTCATCGCGATGGACAGATGAAGAAATCCTTCCCCGATGCGATGGCGTCCGGCATGGCGCCGCACGAGGCCACTCCGGACCTGATGCTGCGCATGGCAATCGCGGACATCGAGGCGCTCAGCGGCATGGAAGAATGAACACCGGAAACCGGTTCAGGCTAGTTTGCTGCGTCGAGTTGCAGATTGCCAAGCACCGCGCGCAATGCCTTGCTGTAGAGTGAGGTGAGGTTGTCCATGGTCTCCAGCAAGCGCTCGCTGCTGGTGGCGACGTTTTTCAGGTTGCTCGCCGTGTCCCCGTGGCCGAGCAGCGCCTGCTCGAAAAATACCCACTGCGTCTTCGCCAGTTCGATCTCGCGACGGATCTGCGTATTGCTTAATGGCGAGGCTTCCAATGCCGCCAGCGTGTTCTTGAACTCAGCGCGATACGGCTCGGTGCCGGCCTTGCCGTTGCCCAGCGCCGCTGAAAAATACAGACGGGCCATGCGCTGCGACAGCATGCGCTGGCGCCCCGAGGCATTGACCACGCCGGCATTTTGTAACAGCGCGCGTCCCTCGAACACGGCAGTCAGATTCTCGGCGTCGGTAACGATTTTGTCTGTCAATCGATGGGCGGCCAGCACATTCGCCTTGTTCGGCGGCAGGGCAAGCGCCTTCGCATAGGAGCGGTAACTCGCGGCAATGGCGTCGAGTGCCACCTTGGCAAGCGGCGGGAGCGGCCCGCGGTTGATGAAGCTCAGGTTTTCCTCGAAGCGCTTCTGCGACTGGACGAGTTGCTCCTGCGCCTTGTCCGGCATCAGATTCAGCGCGAGCTGTGCATAAGCCTTGCCCATACGCTCGGCGAGCATCCGAAGCCGCCCCGCTTCATTGATCAGCTCGCCCGCATCCGGCATGGACGCGCGCGGCGACACCGAGACAGGCGACGGGGGCGGATTGGCTGCGAAGACGCACGAGCAGGAAACTGCCAGCGAGAGCGCACTGACCACCTGACGCAACATAAATGAATTCTCCTTTCGTATGGACGGCATGATGCGAGCGTATGGTGCCGGATCGCATGGCGGCCGACCATATGCAGCTTGGACTATTGCAGAATCGTCCGAACATTGATCCACATTCATTTCCTCCCGGCAGCGATGCAAGGCGGATTGTGGGCCTTGCTTACCTGCCGATGACGGAGACGGACTCACGAACTCACGCGAGGCCGTGGGCACGCACGGGCAAAATGGCGACGATGAAAACCGCGACCTATCGCACAGTGCATTGGAGAGCCGACATTCAGGTTGACGAATTGGCGAGCTGGCAATTCCAGGGCATGGTCTTGCTGCTGCATGAAGGGCTGCCGATTTCAGAGCAGGCCGTGCATCGGACGGGCGATGTGTCCGATACGCAGGAAGGAGCGCTGGTGGAAGCGAAGGTGCTGGCCAATCGCATGCTTGGCGAGTTGTGGTGAGTCGGTGCGGGCCTCATTGCGCTTTTGCAATCGCGTGCAAGGAGATACGGGAAATCCTTCGGGGCGCACATGAAGTGTTGCGTCCATGCCGCGACTTTGGCTGGCGAGACGCAGTGCGGCATGGATGCTTGACGAGGGTCAGATTGCCCTATCGGGAAATCCCGAACACTGATGGTGCTGTGCATGTACGGCCCCCAGACAAAAGGCGCAGCCGGCGTCAATCAATCGAGAATTCCTGTCGCGCATCGCAGGCGCGACAAGTGCCCGAACGAAGGGATGCAGCGGCTTTGTGCGAGAGGGCTGCCCTAAGAGCCTTACATGGACGCCGCCGTTTGCCAAGTAAAAACCGCATGATCCAAACAGAATAGAGATTGCGAACTTA
>NZ_STGI01000014.1 GCF_004804275.1 Herbaspirillum sp. ST 5-3 | reverse complement strand
GGCATTTCGCAGTACACGCCGCCGGAAGCGGTGACGGTGCTGGTGGAGACCGTGCATGAGGTGAGCCGCGCGATGCGCAGCGATGCTGCTTGAGAAATGCGTGGTGGCAGGATCCGGGAAGAAGAAGTTCCACGGACAACACGGAAGGATTCGTGTCTACAGTGCCTTGCCTGGACACGTTCTTTTCTTGCGTCATTGCCGGACCGCAGAGCAGGGAGGCAGGGCATGAAGGATGTCATGTTGATTGATGCCAATAAAAACGTGATGATGACGTCTGCGATGCGAGAACGGCTCGCGTCGCAAGGGTCGTAGCCGCGCCACCTGCAATCATCAAGGCGCCGGCGAGGTACAGGCCTGACAAGGAGGCGTCTGCGTTGCGAAATGAACCACTGATTTTCTTTCATCTCAAGCTGGTTGCAAAAATCAGTCTTGGCGTCGGTGCGGTCGCCGTACTCTCGCTCCTGCTTTCGCTCGCGCTGATTTCGGGCCAGGAAACCGAATCGTATGCCGCGATCATCCGCAGCAACAGCATCACGCGCGCCAACCTCGGTCCGACGATGCTGGTGATCGGCTTGATGCTGGTCGCTGTCGCCGGCGTGATTACATGGATGATTGCCTTGTACAGCAGCTTCCGCATAGCCGGGCCGCTGTATCGCTTTTCACGCAACCTCAAGCT
The DNA here is from genome assembly GCF_004804275.1 of Herbaspirillum sp. ST 5-3. GTDB lineage: Bacteria > Pseudomonadota > Gammaproteobacteria > Burkholderiales > Burkholderiaceae_D > Noviherbaspirillum. The sequence continues at coordinate 167,149 of NZ_STGI01000014.1, read as the reverse complement.
GGCCAGCACCAGCGATTCCGCCCATCTGATCGAGCTGCGCAAAGGCGACAGGCTGCGTGAACAGGCGGGGCACATCAAGCACGCGGTGAACACCTTGCGAGAGCATTATGCCGCCGTCGAACAAGCGGCAAAGGATGCGTCCGCCGCGCTCGAACAGGGTGATGCTCAAGGCTATGCGGAAGCCGTGGCGCGACTCAAGGCACTGGATGAAAAAGCCAGTGTTTAAGCTGCTGCTCGCACTTGGGATGGTGGCCGTCCTGGCAAGCGTCAACTGGCTGCATGCGACGCTCGCGGGTAGCGGCCATACGCATTTGCAGAAGGAGGACTGTGCAAGCTGCCACTTGGGAGGCAAGAACGTGAGCGCGCAACAGGCCGGCATGCTGGCCGGCAGCCAGGAAGCCTTGTGCGGCCGCTGCCATCCCACTGCGATCAAGGTCAGCCACCCGAGCGGTTTCCAGCCGCGCAACAAACCTGCCGACGCCTATCCGCTCGACTGGAAAGGCGATCTGACCTGCAGCACTTGTCACGATGTGCACGGCAGCAGCGCGGGACTGATGCGCGGGAACAAGACCGGCAAGGATCTCTGCTTTGCCTGTCATGAGGCGGATTTCTTCAGGAAGATGCGGGATGGCGGGGCGTCCTTGATGGTCGGACATCTGAGCCGCGGCGCCGATGCCGGGGCCGTCGTGCTCGATGCCTACTCCCGCCAGTGCATGGATTGCCACAACAGAAACGTCGATCCGCGCATCCTCACCAGCATCGACCGCAACGGTATCGCGCGCCATGCCGGCAGCCGCGTCAACCATCCGGTCGGCGCGAACTACCAGAAAGCCGCTGCATTTGGCGGCTATCGTCCGCGCCGTGTGGTCGAACAAAAACTGCTGCTGCCAGATGGCATGGTGAGCTGTGTTTCCTGCCATCAGGGATACAAGAAAGACCATGGCAAGCTGGTGGTCACGACCGCCCAATCACGGCTGTGTTATGAATGTCACGACCTATGAACGCTCCTCTTCCGAAAGACCGGCGCCGCATCCTTTACGTTGACCACATCCTGCAAAAATGGATGCTGATTGCGCTTGTGATCCTGGAAACGACCCTGACGGCGCTCGCGATCTGGGGCCTGTACCGGTCGCTAGGCAATATCATCGACGAGAACATGTACCGGGTCCATTTCTCATCGGCCGACAACATGCTGCGCTCCTTCCTGATCGACGGCGCGATCATCCTCGCTGGAACGGGCGTCGTGAACCTGAGCGCGCTCATTCTCGCCGATCGTATCTGGGCATTCTATGTGCACGGCATTCTGCGCGGCCTGGATGCGGTCATGCATGCTGCAAGCACGCTTGACCTGAAGCCGCAAGCGGGCGTGAAGCGGACGCACGCGGTGCTGGACCAGGCCCTGAGGTGGCAGCGCTCCGAAGCCTTGCGCCTGCGCAGGATCCGTTACTCGGTGCGGCACTTGTCCGATCGCTTGCCGGAATCGGCCGAGGAGCGCAAAGCCGCTGCCGCGCATTTGCGCATCATCGGGGACCGGGGAAATCATGCGCTTGGTGATTGAGACGGGCCTGAATGCCGTTTTTATTCGCCTGCATCCGCACAGCGGAGTAAAGTACGGCGTCGGCGCACGAGCATAACAACGGCAACACGCAATGCAAACGAACGGCCCGGGCTTTTCCATCATCGACCTGTACGCTCCTCGCAAGAAGATCTATACGCGCGAGGTGTCCGGTCGTTATGCCAGCTGGCGCTGGGCCTGCGTGTGGCTGACGCAACTGGTGTATTACGGCCTGCCGTGGCTGAGCTGGAACGGCCGCCCGGCAGTGCTGTTCGATCTGGCCGCGCGCAAGTTCTTTGTCTTCGGCCTCGTCCTGTGGCCGCAGGATTTCATTTATCTCGCCGGCCTGCTCATCCTCTGCGCTGCGTTGCTGTTCCTGCTCAGCGCCGTTGGCGGGCGCGTGTGGTGCAGCTTCGCCTGCCCGCATACGGTCTATGCCGAAGTCTTCATGTGGATCGAACGCAAGATCGAAGGCAGCCGCAGCGCACGCATCCGGCTCGACAAGCAGGCAATTTCATTCGACAAGATCGCAAAGAAAGGCTTGAAGCACCTGGCATGGACAGCAGTGGCCTTGTGGACCGGCATTACGCTGGTTGGCTATTTCACGCCGATGTCGGTGCTGCTGAGCGAGCTGGCGCGCTTATCCGTGGGCCCATGGCAGGCGTTCTGGATCCTGTTCTACGCTGCATTCGCCTATCTCAACGCCGGCTGGCTGCGTGAGCAGATATGCAAGTTCATGTGCGCCTATGCGCGTTTCCAGAGCGTGATGTTCGACAAGGACACACTGCTCATCACCTATGATGCCGCCCGAGGCGAGCCGCGGGGCGTGCGCCGCAGCTGGCGACGCGGGGCGGTGAGTGCGCTCGGCGATTGCATCGACTGCTCGCTGTGCCTGCAGGTGTGCCCGACCGGCAGCGACATTCGCAAGGGCTTGCCGTTCGAATGCATCGACTGCGCATCCTGTATCGATGCCTGTGATTCTGTCATGGACAAGATCGGTGCCCCGCGCGGGCTGATCCGCTATTCGACCGAAAATGCGATGCAGGGCGGCCTGTCGGCGCAAGAAATCCGGCGGCGCATTGCGCGCCCGCGCGTGCTGATCTATCTCGGCATGCTCTTGCTTGGCTTTTGCGTGGTGGTTGCATCGCTGGCGCGACGGGTGCCGCTGAAAGTCGATGTCATGCTCGACCGTGCCGCAATCGGGCGCGATGTTGGTGCCGGCATGGTCGAACACGTGTACCGGCTGCAGATCATGAATACGGATGAGCGCCCGCATGCCTATCGCATCAAGGTGGGCGGCATCGATTCCATCGAGATCGCTTCCCCCGCGCAGGTCGAAGTCGACAGCGCAACGTCGCGCAGTGTCGCGGTGAGCGTACGCGCCGAGCGCAGGACGGCAGGGGCGGGAGCCGGCAGGATCCGGTTTGAGCTTGTCGCGCTCGACGACGAGCGGGTGCGGGTGACCGAAGGCGCTGCTTTCTATGTTTCGTCGAATTGATGTGAATTGACGTGGGGATATTGTTTGCTTGTTTGACATGACACTATTGACTAGTCACATTTATTCGTCAGAATGATTGCAAAGCTTATTAAGAATCATTATCATTTGTCGCGTAGGGCAAGCGGTTACGCGAACCGACCCTTTTGAAAGCCAGACATGCCAAATAACGACCATCCGATGCATCACGAGGTGGTTCACCTCGGCCAGTTGAAGAAAGGCGATCACGCGAATGTGATCGGCCTGACTGACAAAGACGGCGCCGAGCATGCGGCCATGAAGCGCCGCCTCATCGAACTTGGATTCGTTCCCGGAGAGCCGCTGCGTATCGTTGCGGAATCATTTCCTCGCCGCGACCCGATTGCCGTCCGCCTTGGCAATACCACTTTCGCCTTGCGGCGTCATGAAGCCTCGCTGGTTCACGTGGTGCGCACCAAACAACACCCACGCTGAAGCACCGAGATCATGACAAGTTCCAAACCTTTGCATCTCGCGCTGGTCGGCAATCCGAACTGCGGCAAGACGGCGCTGTTCAATCGCATGACCGGCGCCCGGCAGAAAGTCGCCAACTACGCCGGTGTCACGGTCGAACGGAAGGAAGGGCAGTTCACATCGACGAGCGGCCGTTCCTACAAGGTCATCGATCTTCCCGGCGCCTACAGCCTGAATGCCATGACGCCGGACGAGGCCATCACGCGTGATGTCCTGTTCGGCAAGCAGGCGGATGAAAAGCTGCCCGATGTGATCGTGCTGGTGGTCGATGCGACCAACCTGCGCCTGAATCTGCGCCTGGTGCTGGAAGTGCTGCGCCTGCGGCGTCCGACGGTTCTCGCGCTGAACATGATGGATGTCGCGAAGAAGCGCGGCGTGGAGATCGACACCGGAAGACTGCAGCAGGAACTCGGCATTCCCGTCATTGAAACCGTTGCCGTCAAACCCGGCGGCGCCGAAGCCTTGGTGGCGCAACTCGACAGCCTCGCCGCGAAATCGGAGAATGCCGCCGGCGTTGCCGCATCTGCCTTCAATTCCGACAATGGCGACTCGCTGGAAGAGACGCAGCGCGAAGTGCGCCGCATCCTCGATGCCGTGATCACCCATCATGGCGAAGCACACAATGCAGGCGACCGCATCGACGCGGTGGTGCTGCACCCGGTGCTCGGCTATCCGATTCTGGCGATCTTGCTGTTCCTGGTCTTCCAGGCGGTCTTCAGTTGGTCGGCTCTGCCGATGGAATGGATCAAGGCCGGCGTCGAGACGTTCGGCAAAGCCGTGTACGCCGCGATGCCCGAGGGCGTCCTGCGCAGCCTGATCGTCGACGGCGTTTTCTCCGGCGTGGGCAGCGTGCTGGTCTTCCTGCCGCAGATCCTGATCCTGTTCTTCTTCATCCTGGTGCTGGAAGATTCCGGCTATCTGCCGCGCGCGGCCTTCCTGCTGGATCGCCTGATGGGCAGCGTCGGCTTGTCGGGACGCGCCTTCATTCCCTTGCTGTCCAGCTTCGCGTGCGCGGTTCCCGGCATCATGGCGACCCGCACCATCCAGAATCCACGCGACCGGCTTGCCACCATCATGATCGCGCCGTTGATGACATGCTCGGCGCGCCTGCCGGTCTACGCGCTGATCATCGGCGCCTTTATCCCCAATCGCACCATCGGCATCTTCAACCTGCAAGGACTGGTGCTGTTTGCGCTCTACCTCGCCGGCATCGTGTCCGCGATGGCGGTTGCCTATGTGTTTAAGAGCACCTTCGGCAAGGGGCGCTACACGCCGCTGATGCTGGAACTGCCGAACTATCACTGGCCGAACCTGCGCAATCTCGCGATCGGCCTGTGGGAGCGCGCGAAAATCTTCGTTACGCGTGTCGGCACCATCATTCTTGCCATCATGATCCTGCTCTGGTTCCTGTCCAGCTTCCCCGCGCCGCCGGAGGGAGCAGTTGGGCCGGCCATCCAGTACAGCCTCGCCGGGAAACTCGGACAGTCGCTGCAGGTTCTGTTTGCGCCGATCGGCTTCAACTGGCAGATCGCGATCGCCTTGATTCCCGGCCTTGCTGCACGCGAGGTTGCGGTTGGCGCACTGGGAACCGTCTATGCGTTGTCCGCCAGCGGCGAAGAGCTCGCGACCGCATTGACGCCGATGATCGCCGCCACCTGGAGCCTGCCAACTGCGCTGTCGCTGCTGGCATGGTATGTATTCGCCCCGCAATGCATCTCCACGCTGTCCGCCGTCAAGCGCGAGACCAACTCGTGGACACCGGTGCTGGCCATGGCCGGGTACATGTTTGCGCTGGCCTATCTGGCATCGTTCGCGACCTATCAGATCAGCCGCGCCATGCTGGGAGGTGGATGATGCAGGAAGTGATTGTCGCCGCGATTGTCGTTTTCGCTGCCTGGATGGTCCTGCGGCGCTACCTGCCGAAATCGGCCAAGCGCGTGCTGCGTGTCGCCCTCGTCGGACTCATGAAACGATGCGGATTGAAGAAGGCGGCGGACCGGATCGAAAGGCGTGCGGAAGCTGCAGCGGCATCGTGTGCTGACGGATGCGGAAGCTGCGGCGGGTGTGGCCCCAAGGGCAAAGGTCCGGCGCAAACCAAGTTCGCGATCACGCCGGAAGCATTGAAGCGTACCGCTTCGCGTTAGAGCGGCTTTCCTATTAGTGCAGGGGGCGCGTTCGAGCCAGAAGGGATGCAGCGCAAGGCGCGGCGCTTGCTCAGGGTGAGCCCCTGAGCAAGCGACGCAACGCCGCGATGCGCCCTTCCGGCTCGAACCCTTCGGGCAGCCCCGGGAACCGGCCGCCTGCGGTGTTGCGTCTCCTTGCCGTAGCACCGCTACGTCGCGTCGCCGCGCCTTGCACTCGACCGGTTCGCGGGGCTGCGCGCCTCCTGCACTAATAGGAAAGCCGCTCTAATGCGCGAGATCAGCGCCTTTCCTTGAGCGCTTTGCCCGTGAACACGGATGTGACCCGGCGCACCAAAGCCTGAACCACAGGGCCTTTCGGCAGTTCGCGGCGTTGTTCTTCCTCGAATACGGCAATCGAAGGTTTGACCAGGTCGCTTCGGCTGACGACACCGACCAGCCGGTGCGAGCGGGCATCCGTGACGACTGGGATGCATTCCAGTTCATGTACCGCAAGCCTGCTGGCGATTTCCCGGCAGGTTTCCTCCGGTCGCGCAACGATCAAGGGATTGGCGCCGAAGAGATCGGCCGCCGTTTGAATGCCCGGTTTTTCCAGACCCTTTGCCAAAACCGTCCGATTGACCATCCCCAGCACCGCATCCGCTCGCACGACCGGGAAGGCGCGATGCGTTTGATGCGCGCCGAAGTGCCTTTCCAGCACCTCCGCCACCGGCGTATCCGCATCGACCGTTTCCAGCTGCGTCGTCATGACCTCGCCGACATGGTGCCGTTCCAGCGGATCGATACCATACTCGCGATAGATGTGGAATCCGCGCCGGGCAATCTTTTCCGTCAGGATGGAACGCCGCATCACAAGCACGGTAAACCCGTAAGCAACCCCGGACGCGGCCAGCAGAGGCAGTAGCGCATTGACGTCATGTGTCAGTTCAAAGGCGAACACCGTCGCCATGACAGGAGCGCGCATCATGCCGCCCAGCGTCGCGGCCATGAATACCAGCGGCCACATCAGCGGCTCGCCGCCCGGCATGATGGGAGCCATCAAGCTGCCCAGACCGGCACCCATCATCAGCAGCGGCGCCAGCACGCCGCCCGAAGTGCCGGATCCCAGGGCGATGACCCACATCAGGGCCTTGCATGCCAGGAAACCGAGCACGAAGCGCAGCGCCAGATGGTTCTGCAACAGATCGCCGATGACGTCATAGCCGACCCCCAGAGCCCGCGGCTCGAGATATCCGCCGATGCCGACGGCAAGGCCGCCCAATGCCGGCCACCACATCCAGTGCAGCGGCAATTTCGCAAACAGGTCTTCGACCTTGTACAAGCTGACGGACAAGGCCCACGAGAGCAGCCCCGCCATGATCCCGGCCAGTGCGCAGGAGACGAGCGTCAGGGGTGCTGCAGGAAGTGTCTGCAGCGGGAACAACGGGCCGCTGTCCATCGCCAGCGGACGCAGAAAACCTGCGACGGCGCACGCGATGGTGACCGGCAGCAGGCTGCGCGGGCGCAATTCAAACAGCAGCAATTCGATCGCCAGCAAGACGGCTGCCACAGGCGTATCAAAGACGGCGGTCATGCCGGCGGTTGCGCCGGCCACCAGCAAGGTTTTCCGCTCCGCACTGGTCAGATGAAAATACTGCGCGATGAGAGAACCGATCGCACCACCGGTCATGATGATCGGACCCTCGGCACCGAAAGGTCCGCCACTGCCGATCGCGATGCCGGATGACAACGGCTTGAGTACGGCCACCTTCGCCGACATGTTGCTCTTGCCGAACAGGATCGTCTCGATCGCCTCCGGTATGCCATGGCCGCGGATTTTTTCCGAGCCGAAACGGGCAATCAGGCCGATGATCAGGCCGCCGACCACAGGCACCGCGATCACCCAGAGGCCAAGGGTATGCTCCGCGGGCGAGCGAAAGGAAGCCGAGAAAGTCTGGAAGAAGAAGAGATTCGTGAAGAACCGAATCAGATAAAGCAGCAGGAATGCGGCAAGCGTGCTCACGGCCCCGATGAACATTGCCAGTACGGCAAGATGCAGCATGCGGTTGTCAGCAGCAAAATCTCGTCGTTCTTCCATCCATTGCATTTTCATTCCTCTGGTCGAATAAGCGGTGCTGCCGGAGATGTCGGCATGTATTCACCCGCATCGGGCTGAAGACGCTCGACGGGGTAGTGGTTGTGGTGGTGGAGCTTGTGCGTCCCTGGGTAAGGGACGCTGGGTCACGGATGTGCCGTGTGCTGCAAGCGGCTTCCCTGAATCTGTAGAGACGGGTTCATCAGCGATGACATTGCATTGCCGGAAATAGGCAATTCGCAAGTATATCACAATGTGATGTATTTGCTAGGGCGCCGGGCTCCGGCTCCCCGAGCCGGTCCTTGTCAGGAAGACGGAGCCGCGCTGTTCATCAATAACTGATGATAGAAGCGAATCATCTCAGCATAGTTTTTGACCGAGACGCGCTCGTTCGTGCCGTGAAAACGCGCCAGGTCCTCCGGCATCGCGCGTATCGGCGAGAAACGGTAGATGTTGTTGCTGATCTCTTCAAAATACCGCGCGTCGGTGGCGCCGATCATCAGGCCGGGCGCGACTACGGTTTCCGGAAAGATCTGGCGCACGGTGCGATGAATGGCCTTGTAGGCCGGTGCTTCGGTCTTCGACAGACGCGAGGGTTCCGAACTTTCCGGAACCGTTTGCAGCTTGATGTCATCGTTGACGATCGCTTGCTTCACATGCGCGACGATGTCGGCGATCGAATCGCCTTGCAGCAGTCGGAAGTTCACCGCCGCGCTGGCGACGCCCGGCAAGACGTTTTCCTTGTTGCCTGCATGGACGATCGTCAACGCCGTGGTCGTGCGGATCATCGCATTGGTGCTCGCTTTTTTCTCCAGCTCATGCTGCACGAGTGGCTTGAAGAGCCACAAGTTCGACAACAGTACGCGCTGAATGCCGGACATTTCCGGCGCCAGCGTATCGAACATCTCCTGCGCTGCGCCGCGAATGCCCGCCGGCATCTGCCTGTCTTCGATCCTGGCCAAAGCGGCGCTCATCATGCCGATGGCGGTTTTGTCCGGCGGCATGGAGGAGTGCCCGGGCTTGGCCGACAGGTTCAGCAGCACGGTGGTATAGCCTTTTTCAGCAATACCGATCAGGGCGAGCGGTTTGTCCAGGCCCTTGGTCAGACCTTGTGTGATCACCAGGCCTTCGTCCAGTATGTAATCCAGCCGCACGCCACGCGCCTTCAGCAGTGCGGCAATCGCCTTGGCGCCGCGTTCTCCGCGCGCTTCCTCGTCATGGCCGAAGGACAGGTAAATCGTTCGTTTCGGCCGGAATCCCTGCGCCGCGAGCGTCTCGACCGCTTCCATGATCGAGAACAGATTCCCCTTGTCATCCCAGGCGCCGCGTCCCCAGATGAAGCCGTCTTTCACCTCTCCGGAAAACGGTTCGACCTGCCAGTCGCCCTCGGTATCGGGCGCAATCGGCACCACGTCCTGATGCGCCATCAGCATGACAGGCAGTGCATTCGGATCGGTACCTTGCCACGTGTACAGCAAGCTGTACCCAGCGATGATTTCGCGCTTGAGCACGGAATGCGCATGCGGATAGCTGTGCTGGAGGTGTTCATGGAGCTTGCGGAATTCCTCGGCATTCTGGTCCGGCGCCAGGTCATTCGAGACGGTCCGCATGCGGACTGCGGCGGCAAGCCGGGCAGCGGCAGCGTTTTCGTCTATCCGCAGCGGTGCGATCGGATTGACCTGCAGCTGCCTGGATTCCTTGCTCACGGTGTTGAAAATCACCGCTGCGAGCAGCAGGAATACGGGCACCAGCGCAAGGAGGATCCAGCGTCGCATGCGCGTTGTATCATGGTGTTTCTTCGGGGGCATCGGGCACTCCGGTTATCAGGGTGCGGATAGATTGGCAAAGCGGATGGAAGAGCGCATTAACCTAGGTTCAAATCCGGCAGGTGACGATGAGGGCGGGGCCTGCGCCGCCTGCATGCCTGAATTCGACATGCTGCTCTCGCAGTCGCCCGCGCTCGCGGCGGGCTGGGAGCGCGCACCACGGCGCGCGCTCAAGCCCGGCCAGGCGCTGGTGACAATCGGGCAGCGGGTAAGGCAGGTCTGGCGCGTCGAATCCGGATTGTTCCGCTTGTATTACCTCTCGCCGGACGGACGGGAGCGCAATCGTTCCTTCCATGCGGAGGGAAAGTGGCTGGGTGCAGGCGTTCCTCCCGGCGAGACCGACAGTCCCTATGCAATCGAAGCGCTGGAACCTGCCATGGTAGTTGAAGTGGCGTACACCGCATTGGAGATGTGGGGCCGCGAGCATCCGGCCGTGAGCCCTGCGATACAGGACGTGCTGGCAAAAATCTTCCTGCGCCAAAGCCAGCGCGAGGCCGAATTGCTGCTGCTTGACGCGACCTCACGCTATTCGGCGTTCCTCGACTATTACGGGCAGCTTGCGCAACGCATTCCCTTGCACCATGTCGCGAGCTATCTCGGCATCACCAATGTGGCGCTGTCCCGAATCCGCCGTGGCATGAAGACAAGCTGAGCTAGAGCGGCTTTCATATTAGTGCAGGGGGCGCGTTCGAGCCAGAAGGGATGCAGCGCAAGGCGCGGCGCGCCGCTCAGGGTGAGCCCCTGAGCAAGCGACGCAACGCCGCGATGCGCCCTTCCGGCTCGAACCCTTCGGGCAGCCCCGGGAACCGGCCGCCTGCGGTGTTGCGTCTCCTTGCCGTAGCACCGCTACGTCGCGTCGCCGCGCCTTGCACTCGACCGGTTCGCGGGGCTGCGCGCCCCCTGCACTAATATGAAAGCCGCTCTAGATACTCCACATAAACCACATCCCCGCTAGCAGTGCACCGACGCTGCTCATCACCGCAGCCGTTCGCATCGTGTGCAATTGCGTCCACAGCAACAGGCCGGTCAGCGACAACAGGATCAGGCTGCCCGCGATGGTATCCATCAGCACCACCCAGAACACATTCACGCCGACCGACATATGCAGCCGTGTCAGCGTGCCGATCGGCGTCGCATCGATCTGATCGAGCTTGACGAAGCGATTGCCGAGGTAATACTCCGCGCTGATGCCGCGCTCGGGCCGGTTGAGCATGACCGTCCAGCGTTCGGGCTGCATCAGCTCACGGTCTGCCCAGCTCACCGTGGCGGCTGCCTGTGTCTTCAGAATGGCCGGTGCGACCGGCGCGAATCCGAGTTCCGCTTGCAGCCACACCGACATTTCTTCCGGACTGGCAAAGGCATTCTCCGGCACCGGGAAATGCACCGTGTGCTGCACGACTTTCGCCACGGGCAGTTTCAGGATCGCGCGATGATTCATCACGATTCCGGTGACACCGAACATCAGGCCGAGCGCCGCGCCCCACAGCCCGACATACAGATGGGTCTTGCGCAGCCAGGTGAGAAATACCGCGCGGCGGCTACGCTTGCGGACAGCGGAGGTCCGGAGCGAAGGCGCGGTATCCAGTGTACGGGCAAAGGCTTCCGTGCTCATCGACGCGCTCCGTTCAGAATTTGTAGCGCGCGGTCAGTTGCACCGCACGCGGCGCACCGGGCAGGTTCAGATTCGCGCTGCTGCCGTGTCCCGCGACGATGTACTTGCGGTCGAACAGGTTCGTGAGATTCAGCGTCAGATCGACTTTGCCCGCGCGGTAATAGCCCATCGCATCGACCGTGGTGTAGGCCGGCAGGGTGACGGTGTTGCCCGGATTGGCGAAGCGGTCGGCGACGTAATTCACGCCGGCGCCGGCGCCGAAGCCGCTGCCCAATGCCTTGGTGAGCCACAGGTTGGCGCTATGCGTCGGGGTGAGCGTTGGCCGCTTGCCCTGCACCGTCTGTCCGGCATCGCGCGCCGGCGAGGAGGTCATGCGTGCATCGAGGTAGGCGTAGCCGGACCAGATTTGCCAGCCATGCGGCAGCTCGCCGGTGAAGGTCAGCTCCAGTCCGTCCGTGCGCTGCACGCCGAGCGGTACCAGCGTGTTGGTGGCCGGGTCGGTTGCCTTGATGTTGGTCCGCTCCAGGCGGAACAGCGACGCGGTCGCGGATGCCTTGCCATCAAGGAAATCGAACTTCGCGCCGATTTCCTTGTTGGTGGTTTCTTCGGGCGCGATCTGGGCATTGTTCGCCGCTAGCGCGAAGCTCTCTCCGGAAGGTTGAAATGACTTGCTGAACGATACGTAATACGACTGCGCTTCCGTCGGCTGGAATACCAGGCCGGCGCGCGGGCTCCACGCGCGGTCCGTACGACTCAGGTTCGGCTGGCCGGCGCGGCGTTCGCGGGTTTCCTGTTCGAAGTTGTCGTAACGCACACCCACCAGCGCTTTCCACTTTTCCGACAGGCTTGCAAGATCCTGCACATACGCGCTCGCGGTGGTCATGATGCCGAGATTGTCGGTCGATGGCGCGGCGGTCACATTGAACGGCAGAACCGGCAAGACCGGATTGAACAGGTCGACGGTCGCGATATTGTTCTGCGAACGAAACAGCTGATCCTTGTTCTGCTTGCCGAATTCCACGCCGTACAGGATCTGGTGCGGCATGCCGGCGATGTTCGCTTTCTGCACCAGTTCGGTCTGATTGAAATAGCCGTCTTCATCGCGCCGCACATTGCTGCGGTTGAGAGACGCCGTCAATGCCGCTTCGTTCACCGACCCGACCAGCGTGTTGTTGCGGTCGAGTGAATATTCATAGTGACGGAATGCGTTGCGCAGCGACAGCGAATCGCTGAAGCGGTGGTCGAGCGTAAAGCCAAGAGCGGTGACTTGCGCTTGCGAGTAGTCGAGATCCTTCGCATTGGCGCTGCCGTAGTAGGCGCTGGCAGGCACGTCGACCGGGCGGCCGCGATAGGCCGGCACGCCGAAGTCGGTGACGCGCCGGTCGGACAGGTATTCGCCCTGGACCAGCAATTTCGTGTCCCTGCCCAGCTTGACCAAGAGAGAAGGCGAGAGCGCCTCGCGGTCGAGGAACTGCTGGCTGCGATAGCTGTCGGCACGCTCGATGGCACCGGTCACGCGAAATGCCGCGCCCTGGTCGTCGTACTTGCGCGCGAGATCGAATTCGCCGCGGCGTTGCGCCCAGCTGCCGAAAGTGAGGCTGACTTCATTCTTGTCGATGCCGGGCTTCTTCGAAATCCGGTTGATCAGGCCGCCGGATGATCCGCGCCCGTAGAGCACCGAGGCCGGCCCCTTGATTACTTCCACTTGCTCGATATTCGACAGGTCGCGGAAATACAGCGCATCGTCACGCAGGCCGTCGATGAACTGGTCGCCGATTGCGCTGAAGCCGCGGATCGTCACTTGATCGCGCTGACCATCGCCATGCGACAGGCCGATGCCCGGCACCGACTTCATCACATCCTGCATCGAGCGCACGCCCTGGTCGCGCAGCAGGGTTTGTGGCACGACGTTCACCGTTTGCGGAATGTCGCGCAGCGGCGCTTCGATCTTGGTCGCGGTGGACGTTGTGGGCGGATTGTAGGTCGGCGGTAGTTCGCGGCTGCTCTTGACGCTCACCTCCGGCAGGTCGGCGTCGGGTTGGGCGGCGCTGGTTTGCGCGAAGGCCGGCATGGAAAATTGTTGTACTGCGAGCGCAACCAGGAGCGCCAGCTTGGTTTTTTTGAGAGACATGATCTTGAAAGAATGTAAAAGGCTGGCTGGCTGTCGTATTGCGCGATGCGTGGCTGGCGAAGGGTTGGAAAAATTAGTTGTCCTGGGGATCGGTGATGAAGCCGATTTTGCCGAGGCCGCCCGATTGCGCCGCAGCCATCACCTGCGCCACTTTTTCATAGGGCGTCGTGCGTTCCGCGCGCAGATGCAACTCTGGTTGCGGCGTCTTTTGCGCGGCGTCGGCGATGCGCGTTTTCAGCTGGCCTGCATTGACCAAGTCCGCATTCCAGTAGACCTTGCCGTCCGCATCGATGGCGAGGTTGAAGTTGTCGGGTTTCGCTTCGTCGGGCTGATTCACCGCGCGCGGCAAATCGATCTTCACGCTATGGTTCATCACGGGAATGGTGATGATGAAGATGATCAGCAGCACCAGCATCACATCGACCAGCGGCGTGGTGTTGATCTCCGGATTGAAGTCGTCTTCCGAATCGGAAAGGGATCCCATTGCCATCATGCACCCCTGACCGCCACGAGCTTGCTGCTCCCGGCGCTTTCCTGGTTGGCGAGCTCGGTGCGCGCGCCGGTGACGAACAGCGCATGCAGGTCGAAGCCGAATTTGTTGAGCTTGGCGATGACGGCCTTGTTGCCGCGCACCAGCGCGTTATAGCCGAATGTCGCGGGAATCGCGACCGCCAGGCCGAGCGCGGTCATGATCAATGCCTCGCCGACCGGGCCTGCGACTTTGTCGATGCTGGCCTGGCCCATGGTTCCGATCGACACCAATGCGTGATAAATGCCCCATACCGTGCCGAACAAGCCGACGAAGGGCGCGCTCGAACCGACCGATGCCAGCACGGCCATGCCGGTCTGCAGTTTGCCCGATGCTTCGTCGATGGCCTGGCGCAGCGACAGGGTGACCCAGTCGCTGACGGATAATTGATCGTGCAGGTGTCCCTTGTGCGCAGTGTGATGGCGCATGGCGCCGACGCCGGCCTGCGCGATGTCGGCAAACGGGTTGTCCTTGCCAAGTGTCGTCAGACCTTCGTTGACACTGGTCGTGTCCCAGAAATGGTGGCCTGCCGCCTTGCCGGCACGACCGTAGCGCCACAATTGCAGTGCCTTGGTGACGATCACATACCACGACGCGATCGACATGGAGATCAGGAGAAGGGCGACGCCTTTGGTAACGAAGTCACCTTGCATCCACAGGGTTTCCAGGCCGTACGGGCTTGATTGCATGATGGGGTCCTCTTAATTGTCCAGTTGAAATCTGATGGGAATGATGGCGTACGCCGCCACGGCCTTGCCGTCGTCAAGGAAAGGCTTGAACAGCGCGCGCAAGACCGCCTGACGCGCCGCCTCGTCGAGACGCGCCGAGCCGGAGCTCTTTTGCACCTCGACGCGCTCGGGGCGGCCTTTCTCATTGACCAGCACGCGAAGAATCGTCTTGCCTTGCTCGCCCATGCGGCGCGCGATGGGCGGGTACTCGGGCTGCGGCGCTTGCAAGTATTCGATGCCGGTCGTGATCGTTCTTGGCATCGCAGGGGCTGCGGGTGAAGGCGGCGCTGTAATTGCGGGTGCTGCTGGTTCGGCGGGTGCCGGCGCTGCGGGCGGAGTCGCGGGCGCGGCAATCGCCTGCGGGGAGGGAGTCGTATTCACCACGGGTACGTCCGGACGCGGCCGGGTGACCGGCTTTTTCACGACCGGCACCGTCCTGGGCGCCGCTTGCGGCTTCGGTGGCTGGTGCGCCGGCTCTGGCGCGATGAAGGAGGCGACGACTTCCCTCGGTAGTACTGCCGCAGCCTGCCTCAGCAATCCACTCTGCAGTGCATAAAAGAAGCCGACATGCAGGAGCAGGATGACGCCAAGCGGGGCGAGGCGCTTGAGCTGCCTTGCGGCGGCCGTCATTTCCCGTTCGCGCGGTGTGAAAAGTGGCGTGCGGTTCGCAGCGGGCAATAGGTGAATCATCCAATCGGTAGCCATGAATAGTCCTGTGGTGTCAGGCGTTTTTCTGGCTGGCTACCGAGAGCAAAGGAAGGCTCGGATGGCTGGCTGGGTTGCGTCGTCGATCGTTCCCGCGACGCTCCGAATCGCTGTCAAGGCGATAGGGAGTGCGACAAGTTCATCGATGCACTTAAATGAGAACGATTCTTATTTGCGATTATTGCGGATCTCGACTGGAATTGCAATCTCTTTTCACAATTTTGTCGGCAGCCTCACGCGGATCCAAGCAGCAATCGGGTTGCCGCGCCGAGATCCGTTGTGCTGGCGGCGTCAGGGAAGCTCATGCGCACCCGCACCCCATTACGCGCAATATCGACGCCGTAGCGGTCTATGCCAAGCAGACGCACGTCCGGGGACAGCGCATCGGCAAGCTCCGCAATGATGCTCGCTTCCTCCGAGAGCGATAGCGTCTTCACATCAGTCCAGTCGCTTTCCTCGATCCAGCCCATCTGCGCGAAACCGCCGATATAGCGGACACGCTTCGGCACGAGCGCATGGAAGGAAAAGTCGCCCAGCGCGAGATACTGCTCCGCCTGCGGCTGATAGCGCACGAAGCGCGCGATCAGCTCCGGCCTTGGGTCCAGACCGATCGCATCGCCGACGATGGTCATGCGCGCTGCGTCCAGCACATCCTGACCAGTCGGATCGGTAACGAGGAAACTGGCACGTGGATCGGCGACCAGGTTTCTGGTGTGCTCCGCCAGCGCGCTCAACAGGAATACCGGGCGATGGAGTTCATCCGGTACAAAAGGCAGAGCCGTGGCGAATGGATAACCCGGCATTTGCGAAGCATGGGTCGCGAGCGCACCGGACTCGGCACGATGGAGCAGATGGATGGCGATGGCGGGCGTGGGCTTCATGGGGGCTCCGTGCGGGGAACGATAAGCAATGATACGTGCTTCCGAAAGAGTTGATACGCCTGCTGCTCGACAGGCATACTGTACGGAAACAAGAGGAAAATTCATCCCTCATGAAGGAGAACAATCATGATTTCGATGCGTCGTCAGTTCATCGCGCTTGCCATGGCGCTCGGCGCGGCGATCCTGCCGCTTCGCGGCATCGGCGAGACGCCACCGTCGACGATCGGCATAGTGATCATGCACGGCAAGAGCGGTTCGCCGTCGAAGCACATGGGCAGTCTCGAGCGCTCTTTGGAAGGAAAAGGCTATCTCGTCGCGAACCTAGAGATGCCGTGGTCGGGACGACGCCAGTATGACGTGGACGTCGGCGCGGGCGAACGAGAAGTCGAATCGGCGCTCGAAGCGCTGCGCAGCAAGGGCGCCCGGAAACTGTTTGTCGCGGGACACAGTCAGGGCGGCGTGTTCGCGCTCTACTTCGGCAGCAAGCAT
Source organism: Herbaspirillum sp. ST 5-3 (assembly GCF_004804275.1). Taxonomy (GTDB): domain Bacteria; phylum Pseudomonadota; class Gammaproteobacteria; order Burkholderiales; family Burkholderiaceae_D; genus Noviherbaspirillum. Next base: position 150,491 of record NZ_STGI01000014.1, on the reverse strand, counting down.
GCGCTCGACGGCGTGATTGCGATTGCGCCGGGCGGCGACGTTGGTAGCACGGTATTCCGGAGAGAGCTTGGCGAGTCGGTTGAACTGGCGCGCAAAATGATCTCCGAGGGGAAGGGGAGCGAAACGGCACGTTTCTTCGATACGGAGGGTTCCAAGGGAACGTTTCCGGTTGTCTGTACAGCGTCTGCCTATCTGAGCTGGTTCGATCCCGAGGGTGCCATGGCAATGAAAACCTCGGTCAGGAACATGCGTCCCCAGACGCCGGTTTTGTTTATTTCGCCAAAGGACGATTACCCGGGCTTGCTCAAGTTCCGAAAGCCGACCTTTGACACGCTGCCTCCTCATCCGCTCAACGAATTCGTCGAATTGAATTCGAACCACATGGGGGCACCGTCGCTATCGGGTGAGGTGATCGCGCGGTGGATTTCGGAAGTGGACAGCAGGGCGAAGTGAATGCACGATTTTCATGACGAATCGGGGCCCGCCCGCAGCCCCGCTCCGAAGCGATAGTTGCGGAGCTAATCGGTCCGCTTTTCGCCGCGGCGTACCCAAACGCCGCGCTCTTCGCAATGCAGCAACTCGCTGCCGCTCAGCACATATTGGCCAATGGGATAGGACGCATTGTTGAAATAGCAGGCGCCTGCCTCGAGTTCCATGTCGAGCGAAACTTCCTCGTACTCGTCGAAGATGGGGGATGTCTTGAGTACGGGATCCGGGGCACCGACCTGGACCAGGTGATCGCTCATTTCTGCCTCCTGATAAGCGTGGGATGCGGACCTGCGCAAACAGATGCGGCACGCGGCGATCACGCGGCTGAATTGCCGGGAATTCCTGATAAAAGCGATTCAGCGGCGCGCCGGCGGGCTTATTCCCTGGGCGGCGCTTCCTGGATCTCGATACCTTCCACCTGCGGTATGCCTCGTTGCGGATGCTGCCTGACGATCTGCTTCAAGGCATCGTCCTGGCGGGCGCCACGGGGACCGCCCTGCTGGACTTCGAATTCCGTTGCGTCGACCGGCTCCGGCGCCTTGAACTCTTCCTTGAACTCTTCTCCGAAGAGTTCGGTTTCGGCTGCAAGCCAATCGTCAAGATCATGCCCTGGCGCAAAGCCACGTCGTGCAGATTGAAAATAGGCGGCCTCCCGGATCATCTGCTCGCGTTGCGCAGGAGTGATATCTCCCTGCAAAAATGCGCCGGAGCGATCTCTTGGAGTAAGCGATACATTTGTCGTATTAGCCATTCCTGCCTCGCCCTTTATTGAACGATGGGAATAGGCCCCGGCGAGGGGCCCAAACAATACTGATCATAGCAATGGGGCGTCGCCGCAGAGCTTGCAAGGAACGCATTTGATGATCTACTTCATAATCCGTGAAGATAAAATGACGTGCCGATCGAGAGCCCGACCTAGGTTGACTTGATGCATTCTTGACCGGCGTGTCCATCGGGTCGCGACGATGCATGGACAGGAGAAGAACGCCTCGCGTGTGCTAATGCCTCAAGTCCCACTGTCGCGTCGGCATCGCAATGATTTCGACCGCACCTGGCTGTCCGGCCGGCACATTGAATGCGCTGATGCGTGCCTCCAGAATGCCGTTCGGCAGCGTTGTCGTGTCGAGGTCCAGCCAAGCGAAGGTCTGGTCAAATGACACATTGAACGTGCCGAGCAGCGGCGTATAGCCGGTGGCCGGCAGGAGTTCGACGTTCCGGATGCCGCTGCCGCGCACTTCAAGCCGCGTGCGGCCGCTGACGATGGCGCCGTGCGGCGGCGCGATCGTCACCGATGCGACGAAGGGTGTTGCAGGCGGTGGCGCAGTGCCGTTCCTCAGATCCCAGCGCCTGACCGGCATGGCGATGATCTCCGTAGCGTTCGGTTGTCCTTCCCGCACATTGAAGGCACTGATCCTGACATCCGTGACGCCGTCTGGCAGCGATCGGGAATCGAAGTCCAGCCAGGCGATTGTCTTGTCCGCCGATACATTGAACACGCCAAAGCGCGGCGCATAGCCGGAGGCCGGCAGCAGTTCGGCATTGGCAATGCCGCTGCCGTGGACCTCAAGCCGGGTGATGCCGCTGACGACGGCGTTATCGGCGGGTGCGGAAGTGAGCGTGGCGGCAAATGCAGTCGGTGGCACGGACGGGTTGTTGATGGTCCAGGTGCGGGCCGGCATGGCGACGATTTCATTCGCGCCCGGCTGACCGGCGGGTACATTGAACGCGCTGATGCGCAGGCTCAAGGGGCCGTTCGGCACCGTGGTGGTGTCGAGGTCCAGCCATGCGAAGGTCCTGTCTCCCGTAATGTTGAAGACGCCCAGCCTGGGCGTGTAGCCGTTGGCCGGCAACAATTCGATGTTGGCCATTTCGTTGCCTTGCACTTCGAGGCGCACGACGCCGCTCAGTGCCGCACCGTTCGCCGGCGCCATCGATACCGCTGCGAAGAAGGGCGCGTAGGGATTGCCGGAGCAGCTCGGGCTGAGGACGCAACTGTTGACGGCCCTGCCTTCCGAAGTCCAGATTGTGGGAAGCAGGCGAGTGACCGAGCCGGAATTTGCTGTGCTGGAATCTCCGCCGCCGCCGCATGCGGTAATCAGCATCAGCAGGCCGATGATCGATATGGCCTGAAACTGCCGGGTCAAGCTGCGTGACATGATCTCTGCTCCAGTAAGGAAAGCGCGTGCGAGCTTCTACTTGGAGTTACAAGCTGCCGTTCGGTTTTGACGATGCCCGCGCGCTGCTTGAGGCTTCTCAAGTTGCTGCCGTTGACCACCGTTCGAAGGCAAGAAAGGCGTCGGAGAATTGTCCGGATGCACAGCTGGCCGAAAGAAATGATGCGATGGAAAGAGACCTCCGCAGCGCATGCTTTCCCTTCATGCAAAATCCCGGCTGCGCGTACTCAGCCTGCCCAGCAGATGCGTCAGATCCACCAGCCGCTTCGCAACCAGATGGCGCACCTTGCCTTCGCATTGCCAGATGCCATACACGCCCAGCAGATGCGAGCCGAGCAATTCCTTGCGATATTGTTCGACGAGGGCAGGCCAGATGATCACGTTCACAAATCCGGTTTCATCTTCGATCGTGACGAACATGGTGCCGCTGGCGGTTTGCGGACGCTGGCGCACGGTGACGATGCCGCAGCCGCGCGCGATCTGGCGATCGGCGAAGGTGTTGAGCACCTCGGCCGGCAGGAAACGTTTTTTCGTGAGCATGGGCCGCAGCAGCGCCAGCGGATGGCGGCCCAGCGTCAGGCCAAGGCTGTGATAATCGGCGACGATGTTTTCGCCTTCGGTGGGCGCTGCCAGTTGCACCGCTTCTTCGCGCACCGGCGCCTTCCTGAGCAAACCCTTGTCCGCCTCGCTGGCCGCCGCTTCCCACAGCGCCTGGCGGCGATTTCCGGCCAGGGCTTCGAGCGCGTTGGCGTTGGCCAGCATCTGCACGTCGTGACGTGTCAGCTGCGCCCGCAGGGCGAGGTCCGTCGTATCCGAAAACGCGCGGATCGCACGCGCTTCTTCGATCCGCCATCCTGCTTCGCAGGACAGCCCGCGCACCATGTGCAAGCCGAGGCGCACCGCGGGCTGTTGTCCCGCAGTTGGTTCGAGCCTGCTTTCCCAATCGCTGGCGCGGACGTCGACAGGCCGCACCTCGACGCGATGGCGGCGCGCATCCTGCACGAGTTGCGATGGTGCATAAAAACCCATCGGCTGGCTGTTGAGCAGCGCGGCGAGAAAGGCCGCCGGTTCATGGCGCTTGATCCAGGAACTGGCATAGGCCAGCAGCGCAAAACTGGCGGCATGGCTTTCGGGAAAACCGTACTCGGCAAAGCCTTCGATCTGGCGCACGATGGCGTCGATGAAGGCTTTTTCATAACCGTTCTTCTCCATGCCGAGCTTCAGCTTTTCCTGAAACTTGCCGAGGTCACCCTTGCGCCGCCACGCGGCCATCGAGCGGCGCAACTGGTCGGCTTCACCCGCGCTGAAGTCCGCCGCCAGCATCGCGATCTGCATCACCTGTTCCTGGAAGATCGGTACGCCGCAGGTGCGCTCGAGCGCCGGCCGGATGGCATCCTTGGGATAGGTCACCGGCTCCAGTCTCTGGCGGCGTCGCAGATAAGGATGCACCATGCCGCCCTGGATCGGCCCGGGCCGCACGATCGCGACCTGGATCACGAGATCGTAAAATTTCTCGGGCCGCAGGCGCGGCAGCATGGTCATCTGCGCGCGGCTTTCGATCTGGAACACGCCAACCGTGTCGGCCTCGCTGATCATCGCGTAGGTGGCCGGATCTTCTGCGGGAATGTCCTGCATGCTGAACGGTTCGCCGCGCTGTTCGCTGATCAGGTCGAGCGCGCGGCGGATCATGGAGAGCATGCCGAGCGCGAGGATGTCCACCTTGAGCAGGCCGAGCGCATCGAGGTCGTCCTTGTCCCATTGCACCACGCTGCGGTCGGCCATCGCGGCATTTTCGATCGGCACCAGGCGCGACAGCTTGCCGCGTGCGATCACGAAACCGCCGGGATGCTGCGACAGGTGGCGCGGAAAGCGCATCAGCCTTTCCGCGATGTCCGCCCACTGCTGCGCGATCGGGGACTCCGGATCCATCCCGCATTCGGTGAAGCGCGCCGACAAGCCGGTCTTGCCATCCCACCAGCGATGCGATTTGGCGATCTGGTCGACGATGGCGAGATCGACGCCCAATGCCTTGCCGACATCGCGCAACACGCTGCGTGGCCTGTAGCTGATCACCACCGCTGTCAGCGCGGCGCGCAGCCGTCCGTATTTTTCATACACATACTGGATGACTTCTTCGCGCCGCTGATGTTCGAAGTCCACATCGATGTCCGGCGGCTCGTTGCGCTCCTTCGAGATGAAGCGTTCGAACAGGGTATGGCTGCGCGCCGGATCGACTTCGGTGATGCCGAGGCAATAGCAGACGGCGGAATTGGCCGCCGAGCCGCGCCCCTGGCACAGGATGTGTTTGCTGCGCGCGAAGCGCACGATGTCGAACACCGTCAGGAAGTAAGGCTCGTAGGCCATCTCGGCGATCAGCGTCAGCTCATGTTCGATCTGCTCCTGCACTTTCAAGGGAATGCCGGCAGGGAAGCGCCGCGACGCGCCGATGTAGGTTTCCTTGCGCAGATAACTGGTCGGGGTCTCGCCCTCGGGCACCAGTTCGTCCGGATATTCATAGCGCAGCTCGTCGAGCGAGAAAGTGCACAGCCCCGCGATGCGTACCGACTCCGCCAATGCCTCCGGCGAATACAGGTTCGCCAGCCGCAGGCGCGAGCGCAGGTGCTGCTCCGCATTCGGCGCCAGATCGTAGCCGCATTCCGCAATCGGCTTGCCGATCCGGATCGCGGCAAGCGTGTCCTGCAGCGGCTTGCGCGAACGCACATGCATGCAGACATCGCCCGTGGCGACGATGGGCAATCCGGCTTCCTGCGCGATGTGCTCGACCACGGCGCGATGCCGGTCATCCCGGGCGCGATGCAACAATGTCATCGCCATCCATGCGCGATCCGGAAAAGTATCCGCCAGCCACGCGGCCTGTGTTTTCAAGCGATCGGCGTCAACGCCATGCGCGGGTGTCAGGATGGCGAGGCAATGCAGTAGCCCGCGCAGATGCGCATAGCCACGCTCCGGCTGGGTGAAATCGGTTGGCGTCAGGCGGTACGTGCCTTTCTGCGCACGCGTGCGCGCCAGCGTGATCAGCTCGGACAGATTGCCGTAGCCTTCGCGATTGACGGCAAGGAGGATCAGCGAGAAGGCCGGGCTGCCATCTTCATTCACCAGCTGGAACTGGCTGCCGATGATGAGGTGCAGTCCGAGTTTCTTTGCCTCGACATGCGCGCGCACCACGCCGGCCAATGAACATTCGTCCGTGATCGCCAGTGCCGTGTAGCCGAGCCTGGCGGCGCGCTCCGCCAGTTCTTCCGCATGCGATGCGCCGCGCAGGAACGTGAAATTGGATACGCATTGCAGTTCGGCGTAGGCGGGCAGGACTTGCGGAGGGATGGAACGCGGGGGCATGCAGTGAAGCATATACTGTATAAAAACACAGTATATGATCTATTTCAATTTTCGTCATGGAAACATTTCCCAGCCGGCAGGTGACTCGGACAAAAGCCGAAAACGACCAGCGAAAAAAAAGCCCGCGACCGTTCCCGGACGCGGGCTAAATCCTTCCTTTGTTTAGGATGGAGGAGACATCTCTTCACTAAAGCAAGTCCTGGGCCAGGCTCCTTGGCTGTCCCGGAATCCAACCAGCTTCGAGGTTCGGGCGGCAAAAACCGTCATTTCGACGGATATGTGGTTCTCGCCTCGTATTGGTTCCCTTGCATCGCTGCCGCGGCTCTCGGAAATTGAAAGAGGTATTCCGGAAAACGAGAAAGCCGCGCTTTGATCGTTAAAATTCTTCTCAGTCATCGGAGGAATCCGCAGTCGCCGCCAGCAAGTGTTTCGGCGCTGCCTGGCTGGCTCTTTTCGCAGGCCGCAATACCGATGCAGGTGCCTTGGCCTGCATGGGCTGCGAAGGCGAGGGCATGACAACGGACGTCCTTGATTGCATCACACCGAGATCCAGTTTGAAGATGCTGACCGTTTGCGCCAGTTTCGCTGCCTGTTCCTGCATGGCTTCGGATGCCGCCGATGCTTGCTCCACCAAGGCGGCATTCTGCTGGGTGACCTCGTCCATCTGATTGATGGCCTGGTTGATCTGTTCGATGCCGGTCGTCTGTTCCAGGCTGGCGGCGGTGATCTCTGCCATGATGTCGGTCACATGTTTGACGCTCCTGACGATTTCCTGCATCGTGGCGCCGGCTTCATTCACCAGCTTGCCGCCGTTCTCGACCTTTGCCGTGGAATCTTCGATCAGCGTCTTGATTTCCCTGGCGGCCGCTGCGGATCGCTGCGCGAGGTTGCGCACTTCTGCCGCCACCACCGCGAAGCCGCGTCCTTGCTCGCCGGCGCGCGCCGCTTCCACTGCGGCGTTCAAGGCAAGGATATTGGTCTGGAACGCGATGCCGTCGATGACGCTGATGATGTCGGTGATCCTGGTGGAAGAGCTGTTGATCTCGTCCATCGTCACAACCACTTTGGCGATGACTTCGCCGCCCTTGGCCGCGACGTTCGATGCGGTCTCCGCCATGGCATTGGCCTGACGCGCATTGTCCGCATTCTGCTTGACCGTTGATGTCAGTTCCTCCATGGAGGACGCGGTTTCCTCCAGCGAGCTGGCCTGTTCCTCGGTGCGGCTCGACAGGTCCAGACTGCCGGACGCCACTTCGGACGAGGCGGTGGCAATCGTTTCGGTTCCGGTCCGCACCATGGCGACGGTATCGACCAGGCTTTCATTCATCAGCTTGAGCGCGTGCAAGAGTTGCCCCATTTCGTCGGTCGAGCGGACATCGATATGACTGGTCAGATCCCCCGAGGCGACCGTGTTTGCCACCTTGAGCGCCTTCGCAAGCGGACGCGTAATCGAGACAGTGATGATGTAGGCAAGCGCCGCCGCAAAAGCGAGGATCAGGGCGCCCAGGCCGATCATCAGATTGCGTGTGTTGGCATAGGTCTGCGCAGCCGATTCGGCAAATTCCTGCGCAAATTGTTTTTGCAACTGGAGCTGCTCGCCAATCAGCTTCTTGTAAGCGGCAAGGACAGGGCGCAGCTCATTGCTCAAATAGGCTTTCGCGTCCTCCGGTGAACCGCTGTTGATTCGCCGGATCAGTTCGTCCTGGCCTTTCAGATATTTGTCGTTGGCCTCGTTCATCCGCTGCGCCAAATCCTTCGCCTTCGCAAAACGAAGCGAGCGCTGCAGCAACTCAAGTTGTTCTTTGGCGACGCGCCGGGATTCCTCGATGTCGGCCATCTGCTTTTGCCGGTCCGCCTTGTCTTCATTGAGCATCATGTTGCGAAGCGCAATGGCGATGTCATCGATTTCCGTCTGCAGCTCGCTCGCGGCCTCGATCTTCGGCATGCGATCGTTGACGATCAGCTCAGTGCCATCATGGACACGGCTCAACATCGACACGCTGAAAACGAGAACCAGAACCAGGAATACTCCCATGACGCCGAAACTCAGCGCCAGGCGCGTTCCTATCTTCATGTTTGCGATCTTCACTGCGGGCTCCCTGGAGAGGTGTTTTCCGCCGGGCGTGGGCAAGCTGTTCGCCAGAAGCAGTCTATGCGCGCGACGATTACCGGCAAATCCAACGACGACAAGATCTCATGCATTGTTGCTTTGGAGTAAGCGCTTTTAACTTAACATGGATCAAGAAAATTGATAGTTGGTTGTGGGCTTTGTGCAACGATTGGTTGGTGGGGCCGGTTTTATATTGCCGACCTTGCCGATATGCGCTTTCCGGGAGGCGCGAACTGCGCAAAAAAAAGCCCGTGACCGTTGCCAGTCACGGGCTAAATCCTTCCCTTGTTGAGGATGGAGGAGACATGCCACACCTTGAGCAAATCCCGGGCCAGGTTCCTGCGGGCAGGCTGGAGCGCCCACAAATTTCCAACTTGGCCAGGAAACAGCCGTCTTCAACACGCAGCGACGCCCCAAGTCCGCATTGATCCGCCTTTCGCAGGTTTAAAGCGTGTCGAGAGGCATTCCGGGTTTCCCGGAAATTGCGAATCCCGTTCCGGAAAATGGGAAAGCGAAGCGCACTTCGACGTTCATGAAATCGGGCACGCCATGGCATGCAGTTCGCGCCATGCCTGGCACAAATGCATTTCTGTTAAGCATTTGTGAGGAATTTGTGCGGACCCGCTTGCCATAATTCGTCCCGCTTTCACCACGCCGTCCCATGGCAGGGCCGCTGGTGCGGCAGCATCCTCCATTCATTCAAACACCATTCCAGACAAGGGAGAAGACATGCCAGAAATTCGACAGAAACTGCTCGGATCAATCATTTGCACGCCGCCGACAGCGGCAATCGGCGAAAGCGTATGCGTTGAAGTGCGCGCGCCTGACGGGCACGCCTACGACAACACGGAGACCGTGCCGATTTCCATCAACGGCGTGCCCGGCTCCAGGCAATACCTCGTCTGGAACCGCGCCGGCATGAAGAACATCCGGGTGGTCGCCGGAACGCGTGGCCACATCGAAAAAATGAATGCGTCGGTGCAGATCACCGTGCCGGTCGACGGCAAGCAGCCACCGCTGCTGCAGGTGCGCACGTCGCCCGACCAGCCAACCCGTCTGCGTCTGTCCCTGTTGCATACCGCGCCGCCGAAAACGACCGGACGCCCGGTGGGCAAGCGGCCCCTCTCTCAGGTTCCGGGCGCGCCCGTGGTGAAGCCTCTCGCCGCACCTGCCATCAAGCCGGTCATCCGGGCACAGACCATCGTCTCCGCAACAGCGCACGTGGCGACGGCAGCACCCAAGCCCGCGCGCATCCCGGTTTCCTTCGGCGGCGGCTTGACGCAGCCGGTGTATTCCTGGAGCCTCGGCACCAACATCTTGCTCGGCACCACCAACCCGAGCGTTGAACACGATTTCGGCCCGCAGCTCGACCCCAATCGCCCGTACTCCGTGTTTCACGTCAAGGCCACGGTGCAATCGCCGGGCGAAGCGCCGCGCATCATTCAGCGCAGCGTCACCGTCACCAATCCGTATTACCTGACAAAGCAGCGCGGCGTGCTGCAGCCGGCGGTCGTGGATTCCGACTTGAGCGCCTTCTTCGTTGACGGTGCCTATCGCGCCAGCTTCACCGTATTCAATCCGGAACCGGTGGACATGACGCTGACAAGCTGGCAGCTGGAACTGAATTACGATGATGCACCGCGCGAGTTCGAAATGAAATTGCCAATTGCCACCAGCGTCGTCCTGAAGGCGAAGACGCAGACGCGCATCAATGTTGCGATTCCGAACAACCAGTTGCCGAAGCAGGCGACCGCGTTCACGGTGCATTACAAAGGGAAGGGACCGAACAATCTGCCGGTTCGTGTCGCTGCGCATTTCGACGTGCCGCAGCATATGCACAAGAAATTCCTGGTCGACCTTGCCGCGCAATCGGTGCTGGATAACCTGGTCGTCAAGGGCCTGGTCGCCAATCCGAAATCGATCAGCTTCACGGAAGTGGCACAACTGGCGCGACACGACATGCTGGAGGCATCGCCGTCGACCGCGGGCGCGCGTCTGAATCTCAACGCGAGTTCCGTGCTGCAGGCACTCAAGCCGACGCTCGCCAGGCCGCTCGACGCGCACATGCCGGCACCTTTCCCGGTGGAGGGCGAGGAGTGCGATCCGTGGAACCTGCCGGACCATATTCCCGAGGGCATGTATTGCGTGCCGACGCAGGAAAAGCGCTGGGTGCAGATGCCGGCCCGTTTCATGAATGCGAAAAAGGGCGACCTTATCCTCAGCCCCGGCAACGGCAGCCTGATTTCGAGCGTGCTGATGACGGTGACCCCGCCGCAGCGCTTTTCGCATTCGGGCATCATGACGCGCAATCGTGACGAGATCACGCATTCGACCGCATCGGAAGACCGCTTGTCGAGCTTCGTCGGGGCCGACGGCGCACGGCCGGATGTCTTGAAGTACCTGTGGCCGGGCGTCATCACGCAAACCATCGAGCATGCCGTCAACGGCGAGGATTTCGTCGATCCGGAAACCGGCAAGACCTACAACCTGAGCGGGTTCGGCACGATCGAATCGAAGATGGACCTGGGCGGCGTCGCTTCCGAGCTGGTGCCGATGATGGTGGTCAAGCCCGATCCGCTGAATGAAACGCCGGAGCTCCGGCAGAAGCTGCACGGCATTGCCGACTTCGCCGCGCAGCAGGCCGGCAAGAGCCATTACCGCTTCTTCTGCTATACCGATCCGAAAGTCGGCCTGATCGACAAGGCGCCGGCCGAGGCCAAGTGGGCAGCCAATACCTTCCCGACGGTATGCTCCTCGCTGATCTGGATGTCGATCCGCCAGTCGGGCGCGCAGATCGAAGGCGCACTGGAGCAATCCGACCTGGCCCGTGGCGCGCAGATCGTGCCGTCCACGCCCGATGGCCTGTACTTGTACCAGGCGGACGAACGCCTTGCCGCCGGCGAAGTGCTGTTCGACCGGGTGAAGGAAATCGTGCTGGAATCGACATCCTCGTTTGCGGATTTCCTGACCGATGTGTCGGACGATTTTGCCAATCAGATCCTGAACACCTTTGCCTCCGACTGGGCCGATACCGACTCCAAGGATTCCGACAAGTGGCGCCAGACCGGCGATGCGAATGCAGTCAGTCCGGAGAACCTGACCTTCTACGATACACCGCTGTATGGCTACATGGAGCCGGTGATCTATCGCCCGGCGCGCTGGGAGCAGGTGACGATCTACCGCTGGAAGAAGGTGGTGCAGACCGGCACGATCAAGGGGGTGGTGCGCTTCCAGGGCAAGCCGATGGCCGGCGTCAATGTGCAGATCTCCGAGAACCAGTTCACCCACACGGCGGCGGACGGCAGCTTCACGCTGACCGGCGTCCCTGTCGGCAAGGTGCTGATCGACGCGCAGAAGGTCGATGGCAGCGGCAACAATCTGACCGCCGAAGTCAGCACCAATGTTGCGGCGAACCAGACATCAAGCGTGACGATAGATCTGCAGCTGCCGTCGCATCTGTTCCGCCGCATCACGATCGACGGCTGGATGAGCACCACCGACTACGAATTTGCTGCCGCGGCCTATCCGCACAGCGTCGGCGATTTCTACGGTGTGGCGCAACTCGGTCCCGATTCGTCGACGCATGTCGTCAAGCATTTCGACCGCACGGCGGACGATGCGATGGGCCGCCTGATCCTCACCTTCGACCTGCTCGACAAGGACGTGGTGCAGGTCAAGGCGACCATCCGCTGCTATGACTCGTCGACCGACGACACCGACGACTACGACGAATGGAAGCTCGATCCCTTTGTCCTCAAGCCGGGGCAAAGCGGCACCTGGTGGCTGTGGGTCGAAGGCGACAACTACGCCGAGGCGCACTTCACGCTCACCAACAAAGTTGACCAGAGCTGAACTGCGCGTGGCGTCACCTGACGGCGGGCGTGGCCCCCGCCGATCTTTCCGCCGGGACGCATGTTCCGGCGGTTTGTTTTTTGCGACCTGGACAGGCTGCTACGCTTGCTGCCTGTTTTGCCGGTGATGTTGCGGACTCGCGCCCGTCCAGGACTTGAATGCGTGGGTAAAGGCGGTCGGCTCGGAATAACCGAGCAGCAGGGCGATATCGAGAATGGTCAGTTGCGGATCGTCGAGAAAAAGCAGCGCCTGCTGATGACGGATGGTGTCGAGCAGCGACTGGAATCCGCTTCCTTCCGCCTGTAGCCTGCGCCGCAAGGTGCGCTCGCTGACATGCACGGCCTCTGCGATGTCATTCAGCTTTGGCGCACCGTATACCAGCCTCTGTCGGATAAGGGCGGCCACGCGCCGTGTGAAGTCAGGCTGCGCGTCGAGTTGCACCAGCAGTGCCTGTGCCCGCGCTCGCTGGTGGGCGTGGAAGCCCTGGTCTGCGGCCAGCAGCGGCTGGTCGAGGAAACGGCGGTGGAACACCAGGGCGTTTTCCTGCGCGGCAAAACGAAGCGGGCAGCGGAAGATTCGTTCATATTCCTCGACGTCGGACGGGGCAGGGTGGGCGAACCGCGCTTCCCGCAGGTGGCCGTCGATGCCGGTGATCCATCGCCCAAAGCTCAGCCAGCCCGAAACGATCGCATCCTGTACCGGCCGCGAAGCAGCGGTTGCGTCCAAGGCAGGACGCCAGGCCAACGTCACCCAGTCGCCTTCGCGCCGCAATTCTGTTGTGCCCAGTTCCGTCACCAGGCGCTCGAAGCGCGGGATCAGGGACAGTGCTTCCGCGAGGGTGTCGCAACTCATGCCAGCATAGCCGAGGGCGCTGAATGTCGCCGGGCGCACCGATTCGCCCATGTGCAAGCCGAAATCGGCGTCGCCGGTGGCGGCTGCCGCGCATTCGAACAGGCGCATGGCCTTGGGCGCACACAGGCGCATTTCCGGTGAGCGCCGGATGTCGTCGGAGATTCCGACCTCGCGCATCAGCGCGGCCGCGCATCCGCCGCGCTGCTCCACCACATCGAGTAGCGTGCGCACATAGCTTGACGAAACGCTGCCTTCCGGACCGCCTTCTCTACTTTTTTGGTGTTCTGCAATCGCTTGCTTCATTGCATCCGCGGGAAACCTGTTGCTGTCGCGGCGCTGCACGCGCCTGGTTTCCGCATCTCCTTTCCCATGTTGTTGATGGCGACCGAAAGATGGCCGGATACAACAGCCGCATGGCCGTTCCCGACAACGGCGTTGCGCGTTTGCGTGCCTACAATCCTCGCCTGTTCATTCTCTTATTAAAAGGAGCTATTTTGATGCTGACTCAGGCTGCGCAGCAAGCGCTCTCCATCTTGCGTGATGGCAATCAATACCAATGGTACGTGGTGCCATTGCTGGTACTGGTCTTGTACGTCTATTCGGTGGAAGTGGAACGCCGGAACTGGAGCCTCGTGCTCGCCGGCCTCGCATTTTGGGGCATGGACTGGATTAATGAAATCATCAATTCGGCGATCTTGCACATCAGCGGCTACGCCCCCGTCTGGGGCGCACCCGGCAAGACCGCTTACCTGGTGATGGTGGGGCTGAACATCGAGATCTGCTTCATGTTCGCCATCCTCGGCATCGTCGCCTGCAAGATGCTGCCGAAAGAGCGCAACCTGCGCATACTCGGCATGCCGAACCGGCTGTTCTTTGCCCTGCTCGGATCGATCGTCTGCGTCCTGGTCGAATATCAGTTGAATGCCATCGGCGTGCTCACCTGGGACTATAGCTGGTGGAATCGCGGTACGCCATGGTTGATCGTCCTGCTGGGTTATTCCACTTTTTTCCTGGTCTGTTACTTCGTCTATGACCTCGAGTCGAGAAAGCAGCAGCTGAAGGTTCTCGGCGCGGTGTACGGCACTGCAGGGGCGGGCATGCTCGCGCTCGGGGGCGGTCTCGGCTGGCTCTGACGGCATGTCGGTCAATGGCCGCCCGGTGTCGTTTTTTCGTAGCATCGAAGCATATTCCAATTCTCCAAACGGTTGTCCAAATGACAATTTATGCGATGATTGCAGTCGTTGCATTTTTTGCAATCCGCGCGCTAAACGGCGGGCGGAAACGACGATCGCGCCACATGGCGCTTCAGCATGAGGAGAAAAACCGATGGCCTCTCTCGCGAAAATTTCGCGTCCGGTTGCACGACTGATCGGCCGCCAGGCGGCGGTACAGGCCATTTGCCCGTTGCCGGTTCCGCTGACCTGGGTGGTGGCGCCCGCCGGTTCCGGCAAGACCAGTTTCGGCCTGGAATTCTGTCAGGCTTGTACCGGTCCGACGGCGTGGCTGAGGCTCGACGAGGCGGATGCCGATCCGGCCAGCTTCCTCATGTATTTCCAGCAAGCGATCGTGACGGGCTCGGTCGCGCCGGGCTGGCAGCCGCCCGCGCTGCTGCGTGAACACCTCCCGGCCTTGCAGGGCTATCTGCGGCTTTTCATTCGATCGCTCGCTGGCGCGATCGCGCCCGAAGCTTGTATCGTGATGGATGATGCGCATCGCTGCCAGCAAGCGCCATTCTTCAAGCAATTCCTGGAAATCCTGGTCGAGGAGCTGCCGCCCGGCGTACGGCTGCTGGTGCTCAGCCGTGCACCGGCGCCGGCCAATTGCGCACGTCTGCTGGCGCACGGCATGATGCAGGAAGTGCCGGTCAGCGCGCTTGCTTTCAGTCCCGAGGAGACCGAAGTGCTGCTGCATGTGCTGCGGGTCGAACGCGCGACCGAATTGCGCGACGCGGTATTCCGCATCACCCGGGGATGGCCTGCGGGAATTGCGCTCATTGCCGCCTGGCTCAAACGCCGACCGCAAGCCGCGCTGAAAACAGAAGACATCATGTCGGAAGCGGTGGCGGGTTATCTGGCGGAGGAAATGTTTTCCGCGCTCAGCGACGCCGAGCGTGAAACGCTGCTGGCGATCTGCTGGCTGCCATACTTTAACGGCGCGTGGGCGGTGAGCCTGTCCGGCATGCCGGGCGCAGCCGACGTCGCGGCGCGGCTGGCGGCGCACGGCGCGCTCATCTATGAATATCCGGGGCGGCAGTACATGCTGCACCCGCTGTTCCGGCGCTTTCTGCGCAACTGGGCAGAGGCGCATCACGATGCAGCACAACGCTTGCAGCGCGTCGAGCGCAGCGTCGCATTGCTGGAAGCGGCGGGCAACCTCGATGCGGCGATCAAGCTGGCGCTGGAACATGGACTGCCGCAATGCGCTGCACCCTTGATCGAGCTGCGCGCGGAGGAATTGTTCGCGACCGCGCGCCATCAGACGCTGACGCGCTGGATCGATGCCTTGCCGGCGCAGCATTGCGGTCCATGGCACTACTACTGGCTCGGGCTGGCTGTATTCATGACCGACACGGCGCGCGCCCGCGAAGCGCTGCTGAAGGCGCACGAGGCGTTTGCCGCACAGAGCAATCACAAATATCGCTTCCTGGCCCTGAGCGCCATCATCAGCTCGTATTTCTTCAACGGCGCGGCGCGGGAGCCGCTGCGTGATTTCCTGAATCGCCACGTCGATCCGCATCGCGACTACGAGCTGTTGCCGGACCCGACGCTCAAGGCGCATTTGACGCACAGTGTCTGGAGCGGCTTGTTCACCGTCGAGCCCGGCCATGCCGACATGCCCTTGTGGGAGCAGCGCGCATTCGACGCCTTGCGGCAGCCAGCTGATGCGACGCTGAAGGTGCGTCTGTCGACGATGCTCACGCAGCACTACTTTCTGTCCGGACGTTACCATCAGGTCCGGTCCGTGCACGCACTGATCGGCGCGCTTCCGGAATCTGCATCCTGGTCGTCCTATGCGCGTTATCTCGCTTACCTGATCCGGCTGTACGACGCCCTGGTCTCGCTCGACCATGCGCGCCTCATCGACAGCTACGCGGGATCCTGTCGCTCCTCCGAAGAAAGCGGCATCCGCATCATGGACAGCCACTACGCGCTGATCCATGCCACCGGACTGCTGTTTCGCGGTGAACACGTCAAGGTCCGGGCCATTCTCGACAAGGTAGTTGCCTCGACGCCGCCTGGTCATCACAATCTTGCCGGGCATGTGCACCTTACCTGGTCATGGGCATCAAGCTGGATGGGCGATGCGCGTGCGGCGCTGGAGCATGCGCGCCTGGCACGCGAGGCCGGCCGGCGCTTCGGCTGCGTACCCTACGAGTTGTGCTCCAGCGTGGCTGAGTGCGTTGCCCATGCGGTGCTGGATCGCGAAGCATGCCGGGCACAGCTTGTCTCGCTGCGCCGCCTGGGCGAGCAGACAAATTATCCGGTCGCAGCAATCCATGCCGATCTGCTTGACGCCTGGCTGCTGCTGTCGGACGGCGCGTCGTGCGACGACGTCAGCGACGCCTCGCGTTTCGTGCAGCGCGCGTTCGGTCAGTTGAAAGGGCAGGGCGGCGGCTATCTGTCGTTCGCCATCCCGCGCATCCTGCAACCCTTATGCGTCCACGCGCTGCGTCACGATATCGAAACTGATACGGCCTGCACATTGATTCGTGCCTTCCGCCTTACGCCGCCTGAAGACGCGCCGCAATCCTGGCCGTGGCCGGTAAGGATCCATTGCTTCGGCGGCTTTCGCCTGGAACTCGATGGCGAGCCAATCCGCTCGCAGGGCAAGTCGAAGCATCGGCAACTTGACGTGGTCCGCATGCTCGCTGCACATGCGCCGGCGCCGCTGCCCTTTGATCGCGCCGCCGAAGCCTTGTGGCCGGATTCCGACGGTGACAGCGCGCGGCATGCGCTGGAAACCACCTTGTCGCGACTGCGCGGCACGCTGGGTGCCGATACCATCCGCCTGGAGCAAGGCATGCTGAGTTTCAATCGCGATATCTGCTGGACCGACACCTCCGCGCTGGAGCACCAATTGTCCTTGCTTGAGCGGACGATCGAACGCGCTGATCCGACAACGGGCGATGTCGCCGACGCCGCGAATCGCCTGCTGGACTTGTATCGCGGCGAGATGCTGGCGGGGGAGAGCGCGACCTGGATGCTGGCGCAGCGCGAACTGTGGCGCAGCCGTATCGCGCGTGTGCTCGGCGCAGCCGGTCGCCTGCTGGCGAACAATGACGACATGAACGCAGCCACGACGTTGCTGGAGCATGCGATTGAAGCCGATCCGTATTGCAAGTCCTTGACGGAGACGCTGATGCGGATCAATCTGGACATGGGGCGTTACGCCGAGGGGCTGGCGGTCTACCGGCGCTATCGGCGCATCGCCTTGAGCGTGCTGGGGACGCCAGTCTCAAGCGAAATCGAAGCGCTGGCGCAGCAGTTGCAGGCTGCCGGTTCCTGATTTGCGGGCTACTTGCAGCCTTGCTCGATGTGCGAGCGCTCGCCGAGGCCCTGTTTTTCCAGCAGCGCTTCGAATTCTTCCAGCGGAACCGGCGGGGAATACAAATAGCCCTGGATGTAATCGCAGCCGAATGCGATCAGGACGTCGCGCTGCGCTTCGGTCTCGACGCCTTCCGCGATGGCCTTGATGCCCAGCTTGTGCGCCATGACGATGATGGCCTCGGTCAGCGCCATGTCGCTTTCATCTTCGGGGAGGTTGCTGATGAAGGATTTGTCGATCTTGAGATAATCGATATCGAACAGCTTGAGATAGGAAAGCGCTGAAAATCCTGTTCCGAAATCGTCGATCGACACTTCCACGCCTCTATCCTGGAATTCGTTCAAGCGGGCCTTGACCCTGGCCGAATCATTGATGAGCAAACCCTCTGTGATTTCGACCGTGACGCAGCTGGCGGGAAGACCGGATTGGACGAGCCTGTCCAGCCACGCGTGATGGTCCGCTTTTTCGAATTGCACAGGGGACTTGTTCACGCTCAGTTGAATGATGCTTGCGAATTTCTTGTGCCATCGCTCGATGCTGGAAATCGCTTCCTTGAAAACCCATTCTCCGATCTCCATGATCAGGCCCGATTCCTCGGCCAGGGGAATGAAGATGGCCGGACCGATCATGCCTTTCACGGGATGTTTCCAGCGCAGCAAAGCCTCGGCCTTGGTGATGCGTCCGGTCCTGGTGTCGACGATAGGCTGGTAATAGACATGCAGTTCATTGCGAGCCAGCGCCTGCCGTAGTTCATTGGTCAGCAACAGCTTGCTCTGCGCCTCCTGCTGCAATGAATGCGTGAAATAGCTGAAGCGGCTGCGTCCTTCCTTTTTGGCGAGGTACATGGCCTGCTCGGCATTTTTCATCAGGGCTTCGATGTCGTCGCCATCGCCCGGATACAGGGTGATGCCGACGCTGCCGGATACATAGCCCATGTCGCCGTCACCGAGATCGAACGGGGTCGACAAGACCTGGATAAGATTCTGTGCGACTCTCTCAAGCTGCGGCCGCTTATCGAATTCACTCATGATGATCGTGAACTCGTCGCCACCCAGGCGCGCCACGGTGTCGGTCTCGCGTACGCACTTTGTGATGCGCCGGGTTGCCTCGACCAGCAGTGCATCGCCCTTGGCATGTCCCAGGGTATCGTTGATTCCCTTGAAACGGTCCAGATCGATGAACAACAAGGCCAGCGATTTGCCGGTTCGGAACGCCTTCTTGATTTCCTGTTCGAGCCGATCACGGAAAAGACCCCGGTTCGGCAACCCGGTCAGCGCGTCGAAGTTGTTCTGTTTCCAGATCAATTCGTCCTTTAGCTTCTGATCGGTGATGTCTTGAATGGCGCCGCGCAGCTTGACCACCTTTCCGTCAACCAGAATCGGGCGGCAAATCGTACGGACCCATTTGTGCTTGCCGGCAGCGCTGACCAGTTTCAACTCGAGGTCATAGGGGGTGCCATGGGCGACCGCCTCCTTGAACGCGGCTTCGATCAGCGTCCGATTCTCGCCGTGAAAAAAGCTGAATCCATAGGACTCATCGGTTCCCGCTTTGGGGGCAGCATCAAGAATGGACGCAACTTCGTCCGTCCAGGTGACTTGCCCGGTGGCTGGATCAAAATCCCAGGCGCCGATGCGGGCCATGGAGCTCATTTGCCTGAGCAGTTCGTCCTGCTCGCGGAGTTTCTCTTCGTCCCGCTTGCGCTCGGTAATGTCGCGCGCCACGCCAAGTACGCCGAGCACTTCGCCATTTGGCTTCAACACCGGTGTCTTGAGGATTTCGATCAGCCGTGTCTCGCCGTTGTCAGGGTAGGTCACCCATGATTCATGAGCCCTGGGTTGTTCGGCTTTTAGCGCAAGGAGATCGTTGGTGCGAAAAAATTCCGCCGATTTCTGATTGAAAAAATCGAAGTCTGTCTTGCCGATAATCTCCTCACATGTCTTGCCAAACAGTCTGGCCACTTTCGGATTGCAGGTCAGATAGGTTCCGTTGGCGTCTTTCAGCCAAATGAGGTCGGGACTGTTTTCCACCAGCGCATGCAAGTGGGCTCTTTCCTGTTCGAGTTCCCTGGTACGTCTTTCGACAGCCTTCTGCAGCGACTTGAGCCAGATGATCAGGCCGACGACGGCGAAGGACAGTGCTGCCAGGATCTTGCGAAAGATGCCGGCATATTCCGAGTATTGCGAGAACGGAGCCGGTTGGCCCAGCCACTTCTTTTTCAGCGCTTCTTTCTCTTCCGCGCTGATGCGCGTCATGCCTTGCTCGACAAGTTTGTAGGTTTCGGCATTTCCCTTCCTGACTGCCCAGCGAAACTCCTCCTTGTACATGTCGAATGCCTTGACGAACTGCTTTTGCTTTGCGAAGAGGTACAGATAGTAGTTGGCGGGGTATTCATCGAGGCAGAATATCTTGATCTCCTGAGCGGAGGCGGCGGAGATCAGAATGCTGTAATTGGCAAACAGTCGAAGGTTTGAAATGCCGGCGGCCTGCAATTTTTCCACACAGGCGTCGCCGCGCTGGACGCCGACTTCGAAGCCCTTCAGGTCCGCGATATTGTGTATGCCGGATATGGAAGAATCGACATAGATTGCCACCGGCAAGCGTGCGTAGGGTTCCGAAAAATCGTACAGGGGCTCCCGCTTCGGCGTGCGGAAAATCATGTCGATCACATCGGCTTTCCCATCCAGCAATTGGCGCTGGGCGTCCGCCCAGTTGGTCGCCGTCAATTTCACCTCGATGCCTGTTTTTTCCTCCCACAATTTCCAGATGTCAGCGACGTAGCCTTCCTCTTCTCCATTGGAATTGCGATACAGATAGGGCGGATAATTGTCATCGGTAACCACCCGCAGGACCGCAGCTTGCGCCAGCATCGGCAAGGCAAGAAATGCAACTGCGAGGAGACGTGTCAAAGTCGTGGTCATCTTTCATGCGATCGGTCGCAAGTTGATGAGACAATGAAACGCGCCAAATGTTATTTTTTTGCGCTGTTGTTATGGCACGCGGATGGGTAGCGCATGCGAATTCTGTGCCTGATCGTTCCCGCTACGTATTATCGAACTGCTGCGGCATTGAATCGGACGAGGCAGGAATGAACGACGATTTGGCAAGCGGCCTTCCGCTGATTTTGTTTGGTGCGTTCGACCGCCATAACTTTGGCGACCTGTTGTTTCCGCATATCGCTGCGAAATTGCTGGATGGGAAGCGCCTGATATTCGCCGGTCTGGCCGAGCGCGACTTGCGCTGTCATGGCGGACATCCTGTGCGGGCACTCGCGCAACTTGCCGCAGTCTATCGTGAACGCCCGGTCGACATCGTCCATGCTGGTGGCGAGCTTCTGACCTGCAACGCGTGGCAGGCGGCCGCGATGCTGCTGGCGCCGGATCAGGCGCAAGCCATCATCCAGCGCCTTGACCGTCATCCCCGCGAGGCGCTGGAATGGGCGCATGCGCAATTGGGCATGCCTGCACTGGCGCCGTACACCGTATCGCGCGGAATGTTTCCCCATGCAGCCCATGTCATTTATAACGCCGTCGGTGGTGTGGATCTGATGGAGCGCGATCCGGCGATGCGGGCGGAGGTGCTGGCCAATCTCAGGGCGGCCGATGAAGTCAGCGTGCGCGACAAGCGCACACAAGCCGGCTTGTGCGAGACGGGCATCGCCGCGCGGCTCATTCCCGATCCGGCGGTGATGGTGGTCGAGTTGTTTGGCGAAACAATCCGGGAGCATGTGCAGGCGGGAGAAGTTGCCCGCGTTCGGTCGGCCTTCCCGAAGGGTTATCTTGCCGTGCAGTTCAGCGCCGAGTTTGGCGACGACGAGACGCTCACGACGATCGCTGAGCAGCTCGATCGCTTTGCACAGCGAAGCGGAATGGGCATTGTGTTTTTCCGTGCCGGTGCCGCACCCTGGCATGATGATTTGTCCTGCTATCAGCGCGTGGCGGAGCGCATGCGCGCTTCAGCGGTCCATCTGTTCGGCTCGCTTGTGCTGTGGGATATTTGCGCACTGATCGCCGCCAGTTCCGCCTATGCCGGCAGCAGCCTGCACGGCAGAATTGTGGCCATGGCTTTCGCTCTGCCGCGCATCAATCTTCGGCATGTCGCGCAAGCGCCGGGGACCTCCAAGCAGGAGGCGTTCATCTCCACCTGGGATGTACCCGGCATGCCGTCCGCCGTGGGTGTGAACGACATCGCGCGCGCAATGGAGGTGGCGCTGGCCGCGGACCGGGAACAGCTTCGGAATGCGGCCCTTCAACTGGCGGCACGCTATCGCGAGGGATTCGCTGCGATTCGTGCCCGCCTGAATGGCATCAATCGCCCGACGGCCAATCGCTGAACGGAAACGGCAAGTCTTCCGAGGAAAACGTCAGAAAGCGCGCAATCTGTCTGAGGTAGGTGGAAAGATTGCGACCGAATGCGAGCAGGCGCGCATTCGGTGCACCATTCAGGGCCGCAAACAGGAACTGGATGACCGCGACGCAGAACAGCACGGTGCCGGACAACTGGTAGACAAAGGCCAGTAGCAGCATGAAGAGTCCGCGCACAAGGATGTTGCGGTCCTCGGTCGTGATGATGTGATGCTGAGCCATGATGATCCTCTCTATGCTGCCATGCGGCCGAGCTTCTGCAGCCGGTTGAGCCATTTTGCGGCAGCTTCCGGGTGCAGGTCGCCGGTCATGCCGATCAGGGTTTCGCGGATCGGCGCAATGCCGACAAAGCCGAGAATATTGCGTTCAAGCGACTTGACGCTGTGCGCACGGAAATACCAGCGGTACACCGCGGCCGGCATGCCCATGGTCACCACCACGCGCGCGGAGCGCCCGGTCAGTCCCTTATGGGCCAACGGATTCTTGCCTTCACCCGCGAAGGCAAAACCGGGGCGGGCGACTTGTTCCAGAAAAGCTTTGAGCAGTGCCGGCATGTCGCCCAGCCACAGCGGGAAAAACAGCACCATGTGCTCGCACCATTTGACAGCCGCCTGCGCCTCGGTCAGGCCGGCTGGCAGCTTGCCGTGCTCCCATTCCTCCTGGCTGCGCAAAAGAGGGAAGTCGAGCGCGGCGACATGAATGCGCTGAAGCTCGTGGCCGGACCAGCGGGCACCGTCGGCGTAGGCTTCTTCAAGCGCATGGCAGAAATGACGCTTGCCGGCATCGGGGTGGCCTTGCAGCAGGAGAATGCGTTTGCCCATGATTGCTCCCGTAAGAGTGTACTGACAGGCTGGCACACGGGGCCGGCGGCTTCCTTGATCCATCGCAAGTTGCCCGGTCTGCCGAAATCGGCTCGCTTGCACTATTTTTGAACGAAGATTAAAATTGAACGACGTTCAATAATATGAGTAAACCTGCGATGGACACGACCCTCGGCCGACGTGAACGAAAGCGCCAGCAAACCGCTGATCTGCTGACAGAAAAGGCAGTCGAATTGTTCGAAGCACATGGCTACGAAGCCGTCACCATGGAGCAGATCGCCGCAGCCGCGGATGTGGCCAAGGGTACGCTGTACAACCATTTTCCTGTCAAGGAAGCGCTGCTTCGCCATTATTTCCATCAGCAGATTGCCGCCGGTGCGCCGAAAATCGGAGCCAGGCTGAACCGCACGCCGGATGTCATCGAGCGCATAAGGCTGGTGTTGCGGCATGCCGCAACATGGGCGGAACGACACCGCCAGTACTGGCCTCACTATCTGCATTACCGCCTCAGCCAGTCGAGCCGCTCTCCGGAGGAACGCAGCGGCCTGGAAGCTGTTTTCACCATGCTGATCGGCGACGCACAGCGGGCCGGACGCCTGCGCGGCGACCGCGATACCGCGACGCTGGTCCACTATTTTCAATATCTGTATCTGGCGGCGATTACGCGCTGGGTGGGGATGCCGGACACCAAACTGGAGGATGAACTCATGACCATGCTCGATCTATTTTTGACCGGTGCCGGGAAGGATGCAGCATGAACGCGCCTTTCGAGCTCCCCGTCATGCTGGACTGGAAAGCCGCCGCCGCGAACAGACAGGAGGCCGGTGGAAAAGGCTGGCAACTCGGCTTGCTGGCACGGTATGGATTGCCGGTGCCCGATGGTTTTGTAGTCCCGGCAGCGATCTGCCGCGCAGTGATGGAGGCTGCGGGCATCGCCGAGCGGCTTGCGGTTGTCGCCGACGCGCCGCTTGCAGAAGGCATTCTTGCGCAATGCCGTGCCGAGATCGAGGCATGCCCCTTTCCGAAAGAGCTGAGAGTGCTCTTGCAGCAGGAACTGGAGAACCGCGGCTGGAGCGACGTACCCCTCGCGGTACGCTCATCCGCCACCACCGAGGATTCCGAGAAGGCGTCGTTCGCCGGCATCCATCTTTCGCGCCTGAACGTTTGCGGATTGGATGCACTGATAGCCGCAGTGCGCGAGGTCTGGGCTTCGCTGTGGACACCACAGGCCGATGCCTATCGGCGGCGCTTCGACATTCCGGCGAACGAGGCCGCGATGGCCGTCGTGATCATGCCGCTGTTGCCCGCGAAAGCCGCGGGCATCGCCTTCAGCTGCGATCCGCGCAGCGGGCGCGACGACCAGCTCATCCTGCATGCGCACTGGGGCCTGGGTGAATCGTTGGTGGCCGGTGAAGCGGACGGCGATGAATACCGCCTGCAGGAAGATCCGCTCGACACGCAACTCAAGCTGGTCGAGAGACGCATCGGCGGCAAGGCGCGCCGCACGATGTTGAAGAAAGAGGGTGGAACGCACACCGTGGATACCGCTCTCGCGGAGCGGTCGCAATCGGTCCTGAGCGATGCGCAGGCGGTGGAATTGGGCGAACTGGTGCGCGACGCCGGCTTTGCGCTCGATTTCGGACGGCCTTTCTACGACATCGAGTGGGTCTGGGATGGCGCGCGCTTCTGGATCGTGCAGGCGCGTCCGGTCACCGCCATGGCGCGCAATACCTATGCCGCGATCGCCGATCAGCCGACGATCTGGTCGAACGGCAATACGCGCGACGTGATGCCGCTGCCGCAGTCGGCACTTGACTGGAGCACCACACGGCGGCTGGTCAATGCGATTCTCGATCAGGGCTATCGTCGCGCCGGTTATCCCTTGCTGCCCGGAGCGCAGCGCGCCGCCTTGTACAACGGCCGGCTCTACCTGAACCTGTCGCTGATCATGTGGGAGGCATGGGACGGCTTCGGCGTGGCACCCAAGCTCGTCAACCAGATGGCGGGCGGTCATCAGCCGGAAATTCGTGTGCCGCCCGAGCGCATGCGGAACAAGCTGCGCCGTATCCCGCTTTTCGTCAGGTACCTGCGTAATACGATAGCCATTCACCGCAATGCGCAGCAATTCGCCGATGCCGCGCGAGCGCATGCACGCAGCTGGAAGCAAACACCGCTGCCAGAGGATGCCGCTGTGTGCCGCGATGTGCTTTTCTCCCGCGTCCGGATAATGGGCGCCCAGAGTGAGCTGGCACTGCTGCAAGCTCCCGGCGGCACGATATCGATGCTGACGCAAAAGCTCGACAAGCATGTTCCCGGGCAGTCGCATGCACTGGCGGCTGCCTTGCTGGCCGGCGGCGAGCCCAGCGTTACCGCACAACAGGGCTACGAGCTGATGGCGATTGCGGAGCTCGCTTCTTCCGATCCGGCAACGCGCGCCTGGTTGACCGATCCTGCGCGGGACGACGATGCGTGGCGCCAATGGCCGCATGAACATCCGTTTCGGCGCCGCTTCGCGGAATTCCTCGACAAATACGGCCATCGAGCTGTTTACGAGAGCTACTGGCGGCAGCGGCGCTGGCATGAGGCGCCGGGTTATTTGCTCGACAATATCGCCAGCCTCATGGAGATGGATATCGCGGCAGTGCGTGCGCGCCAGCAGCAGGCACAAGCCGATGCCTGGCGTACGGTTCGGGCGACGTTGCCGTGGTATGCGCGACTCGGATTGAAGTCGCTGGTGGCGGCAGCCGCGCGCGAAGGCAGCCAACGTGAATTGGCGCGCAGTTCGCTGATGGCGCTGTCGGACGGATTGCGCCCGCTGTTCCTGCAAATCGGACGCAAGCTGGTCGAGGCGGGGGCGCTTTCGCAGGCCGAGCATGTGTGCGAATTGACCTTGAGCGAAACCGGCCGTGCGCTTTCCGGGCATATTCCACCTGCCGGCATTGGCGCGCGCGTTGCCGATCGGCTTGCCCTCCGTGCACATTGGGAAACGCATCATGCGCCGGACGTGATCTACGAGGGCGGCATGGCCGCTCCCGTCGAGACGCCGAAGCCGCATGCGGGCGATGGATGGACAGGTGTCGCCGTTGGCGCCGGCATTGCACGCGGAGTTGCGCGCGTCATTCTCCATCCCTCCGAGGGAACGCGTCTGAGGCCGGGTGAAATCCTGGTCGCGCCCTCGACCGATCCGGCATGGACGCCGCTCTTCCTCAAGGCCGGCGGACTGGTGATGGAAACTGGCGGCTACCTCTCGCACGGCGCAATCGTGGCGCGCGAATTCGCGCTGCCGGCGGTGGTCAACCTGCCGGGCATTCTAGGCAAGGTGCGGGACGGCGACATGCTGGAAGTCGACGGCAGCACCGGTCGTGTGCGCTTGCTGCATGCGCAAACCGGAAAGGATTGAGGCGGAACCATCTGGACGGCAAGGATCAAATCGGGAAGGCGCCGGGCATATCGGAATACAATGCCGACACTTCTAACCTTGGTCCTTCCATGATTATCGCGACACATTCAGGCAAGTTTCACGCCGACGACGTATGGGCGGTTGCCGTACTCGAGCTGGTTTTTCCCGGTTGCACGCTCATTCGCACGCGCGATCCCGAGTTGATCCGGCAAGCGGATTTCGCTGTCGACGTCGGCGGCATTTGGGATCCGCAAACCGGACGCTTCGACCATCACCAGAAAGGATTTGCCGGCGCGCGTCAGTCGGGCGTGGTGTATGCCAGCGCCGGCCTCGTGTGGAAAACGCATGGCCCGCGTTGCGTTGCCCTGATCGCGGAAACCCATGCCGGCCATGCGATTACCGAGGAGCAAGCGCGCGAGATGGCCTACGCCATCGACAGCGACCTGGTGCAATACCTCGACATGTCGGACACCGGCGCGGCGAAAAACGCACCCGGCGGCTATGGCTTGTCGGCAGTGATTTCCGGTTTCAATCCCACCTGGCTCGATGACCAGCAGGCCGGCAGCGTGGAAGCGGCCGAAGCATTGCGGCAGGCACAGTTTCGACGAGGCATGGAGTTCATGACCGACATCCTGATCAACGCGGTCAAGTACCGGGTTGGCGCGCTCTATGCGGCGAATCAGGTGCGCAATGCGGAGCTGCTTGAAAACGGCAGGCTGCTCTTCCTGCAGAACAGCGCCATGCCCTGGGCCACTATCGTCCGCAATGAAATGCCGAACGTCTTGTTCGTGATCAGCTACAGCATCGCGGAGCAGCGTTACATGCTCCACACCGTTCCGGCAGCGCAGGACAGCTTCGAGGCGCGCAAGGATCTGCCTGCAGCGTGGGCGGGCTTGCAGGATGCGGAGCTTGCGGCCGTGACCAGCGTGCCCGATGCCGTCTTTTGCCACAACGGCCGCTTCATCGCGGCGGCCAGGTCCTTTGAGGGCGCACTGCAGATGGCGCGGCTGGCACTGGACGATTAGTCCACCTTCCACCACGGCGGCAGCAGGCGCCGCACATTCGGCCGGCCAAAGCGGTCGTCGATCAGGTAGACCACGCCGCGATCCTGCTGGGTGCGGATGACGCGCCCGGCGGCCTGCACCACTTTCTGGATGCCGGGGAACAGATAGGTATAGTCATAGCCGGCGCCGAATACCGCGTCCATGCGCTCCTTGATCTGTTCGTTGACGGGATTCAGTTGCGGCAGGCCCAGCGTCGCGATGAACGCGCCGACCAGTCGCTCGCCGGGCAGGTCGATGCCCTCGGCGAACGGCCCGCCCAGCACCGCGAAACCGATGCCCTGACTGGCCGGCGTAAAGCGGGCGAGGAATTGCTCGCGCTCGGCTTCTTCCATGCGTCGTGACTGTTCCCACGTCGTGATCTGCGGATAACGCGCCTTGAACAGTTCAAGCACTTTTTGCAGGTAATCGAAGCTGCTGAAGAAGGCCAGGTAATTGCCCGGCTTGTCTTCGTATTGCCGCGCCATCAAATCGGCGATGGGCGACAGCGATTCTTCACGGTGCTGATAGCGCGTGGAGACCTTGCTGATCACGCGAACCGACAATTGCTCCGCGCGAAACGGTGATTCGACATCGACGCACACGGTGTTCTCCGGCAGGCCCAGCGTATCGCAATAGAAATGCCAGGGGCTCAAGGTGGCGGAGAACAGCGTAACCGACCGTGCCGCTTCAAAGCGCGGGCCGAGAAAGGGGGCCGGGATGATGTTCCGGATGCAGAGCATCGAATCGTCTCGCCGCGAGTCTGCCTTCAGCGTGATATCGAACAGCGAGTGCATATCGAAAGTCTCGGCAAGGCGCGAGAACTGCAAGGCGTCGAAATAGAATCGCTGCAGCTTGCTGTCCACATGCGTCGGATTCTCGGCCATGAAGTCGGTGATGTCGGCGATGACTTGCTGCATGGCTGTCGTGAATTTCAATGGGATTTCCGGATAAACCCGGTACGGTTCCTCCTGATCCCGGTGCAATGCATTCCATGCGCGATTGAGGCGGTCCAGGCTTTTCTTGAGCGCAGCGGGAGCGGACTGCCGAAGAAAATGAAACTCGGTCTGATCCAGTTCGGCGGTGTACATCTTGCGCGCCCGATCGATCAGATTGTGCGCCTCGTCGACCAGCACGCCGACGCGCCACTGATTGGCTGTCGTCAGGCCGTACAGCATCGCGCTGGTGTCGAAATAATAGTTGTAGTCGCCCACCACCACGTCGCTCCAGCGCGCCAGCTCCTGGCTCAGATAGTAGGGGCAGACCTGGTGTTCGAGCGCGACCGTGCGCAGCGCTTCCTTGTCCATCGCGCCATGGACAAGCGCGGCGGAACGCGCCTGCGGAAGGCGATCGTAGAAACCTTTCGCCAGCGGGCAGGATTCGCCATGACAAGCCTTGTCGGGATATTCGCAGGCCTTGTCGCGCGCAATCAGTTCCAGCACGCGCAGCGGCAGCGCCGGTTCGCTTTTCCTGATCAGGCTCAGCGCATCGAGCGCCAGGCCGCGGCCCGAGGTTTTTGCGGCCAGATAAAAGACCTTGTCCAGCTCCTGCCCGGGGCAGGCCTTCAGAAGCGGGAACAAGGTGCCGATGGTCTTGCCGATGCCGGTCGGCGCTTCGGCCATCAGGCAACAGCCGGTCGCCATCGCTCGGTACACGGCTTCGGCCAGTTGACGCTGACCGGGACGAAATGACGCGTGCGGAAAACGCAGCGCCGTCAATGCCTGATTGCGCGCGCTGCGATGCGCCAGCTCCTGCTCGGCCCATGCAAGAAACCGGCCGCATTGTTCTTCGAAATACTGCTTCAGGGCGGCGGCCGAATGCGTTTCCTCAATGGCCGTTTCCTTCTGGCTCGCGATGTCGAAATACACCAATGCCAAATGCATTTCCTCCAGGCCGAGCTTGTCGCACATCAGCCAGCCGTACATCTTCACCTGTGCCCAGTGCAGGTGGCGATGATTGGCCGGCATGCGATCGAGATCGCCGCGGAAGGTCTTGATCTCTTCAAGCCGATTCCGCGCCGGGTCATAACCATCTGCACGGCCGCGCACGGTCAGATGCTGGTAGTCGCCGCTGAGGCTGACTTCAGTCTGGTATCCGGCAGCGCGGCGCGCGGTGACGACCGCATGGCCGGCGATGCCTTCCTGCGCCGAAGGCGAGGGCGTGAAACGCAGGTCGAGATCGCCTTGCTTGGCAGTGAACTCGGTCAGCTCGCGAACGGCAACGGTGTATTTCATGCTTCCTCATCCGCCCACCGGACGTAGCAGACGGCGACCGGCATGTCATGCTCCGCACAGTAGTCCAGCCAGCGGATCTGGTTGTCCTGCAGGCGATCGCCCGGACCTTTCACCTCGATCATGCGATAGTGGTTTTCGCGCAGCCAGAACTGGATCAGGTCGGGAAAGCCGGCACGATTGGCCTTGATGTCGAGCAGCATGCGCTGGAAGGATTTCTTCAGATGCATCGCGGGAATGCAAGCCAGCGCCAAGTCCTTCAACTCCGCGTCCAGTATGTCCCAGAACACGAAAGGCGACAGCGTGCCTGCCTTTTCCGCGAAGTGCCGGTTGATCGTCTGAACGTATTCGCCGGTATCCAGCTGCGCGAGACAGGCTGCAAATTCCTTCTCGCGGCGGCGATGGAAATCCGAGTTATGCAAATCGGCCGGCCCCGCATGGAAGGGATGGAAGAAAGCGCCCGGCACGGCCGCGAACACGGCCTCCCAGCAGAGCAGGCCGAAGAGCGAATTGATCAGCGTGTTTTCCACGTAATACACCGGTGCGTCATGATGCGCGAGATGCGCGGCGGCCAGCATTTCGACCGAATATTCAGCTTCGGGCGGCGCCAGGGCCAGGTCGATGCGCGTCACGGCTCGGGCTGGTGTCGCAGGAATTTTCGGCAGCCCGAGCTTGCGATGCAGACGCGGCAGAATGCGCAGGAGCTGCTGCCTTTCTGCTTCGTCTTCCGGCATCTGTTTGGCTGTTCTCGCGAGGGAAAAAGCCGCGTCGAATTGCTCGCAACGCTCCAGCACGCGGATCGCGCGCAGGCGGGCGCCGGGATAAGGGCAGGCGGAATAGATCTCGAGCGCCTGCGCCAGTTCGCCGCTGCGTTCGTAATGCTGCGCAATCTGAAACAGCAATTTTCCGCGCCGGCGCTCCAGCCAGTCGTTAGCCGCAATCGCGGCGGGAATCTGCCCGAGAATATCCTCCGGCGCTTCGCCTTGTTCGAAGCGTTCGCGGCACGCGGACAGGTGCATGTAGGTATCGACATCCTCCCGCGCGCGGAATCCGCGTGACGATGCCGAGATCTCGACCTTCTCGTAGCGATAGATGCCCAGGTCCGCGAGCACGAATTCGGTCCAGCCCTGATGCAGGTTGCCGAAGAACATGAGGCGCAGTCGGTCGCACAGCGGGCCGATCAGCAAGCGATAGGCGCAATCATCGATGTCGGCATGCCAGGTGTCGAAATGACGGCTTTCGGAATATTTCTCGCGCAGCGCTTCGAGCTGCTCCGCCTTGCGTGCCTGCAAGCCGGGCAGGGCGGCGCCGAAGGCAGTGGCGATCTCGACCTTGTTCAGCAAATGGAAAACTTCGTCGAGCGTGAGCAAGGGACGATCGTCGATCCAGCCAAGCTCGGCAAGAGGCATCGCGGCGGTGCGGGTGCAGCCGATTTCCTCGTAGCGCAATTTGCTGGCGCGGAACAGGTTCCCCTTGCGCATGACCATCCTGACAAGCAGCGCGCGCGAGGCCTGCGGCAAGCCGGGAAAAATGTCGACAAAGCTGCGCTCCTCATCGGTCAGCAAGTCGCTGTAACGCTCGCTGATCCACGCGATCACCTGGTGAAAATTTTGCAGATAGTAAAAAGGATCGTCGAGTGTCTTGATCATCGTGGTAAATCGCTACAGGCTGATATCTGAAGATCGTTCGACAAGCTCGTTTTCGCGTGCAGGAAGAGGGAAGGGACGCTGGATTCCCTGGGATGGATGGCAATGCCGTAACGCATTATGACGAAGCGCTGGCGGCTTCGCAACTTGCCGATTCGACAGCTTGCAACCTGCCAATGTCGAGAAGGCAAGCTAGCCAACACAGGTTTCGCGCGGCGCGTTTTTTGCTTCGGGTCGGGAATGGCGGACAAGCATGCGCCTTGTTTGTGATGAAACTGCTTCGGCGCCAATAGAGGTGAAATGATGGGTTCGGTGCATCCATTCGACAGGCAGGGCAATGCCGCGCAATCCGGCGCCGGGCTGGTCGTCGTTTATCCCGGCAATGCGCAGCGGAGTTTGTGCGATCACGAGTGTGCGACTTACCATGCACTGGCGCAAAGGCTCGCGGCCATCAAGGGGTATGTGTTTGCCGGCGAGTACGATGCTTCGCGCGATTATTCCGCTGCCTTGTATTTCGTGCCAAGCGACACCTTTGTCACGCTTGATGATGCGCATCGGCTCGGCGTTCGCGGCGAACAGGATTTGTTCGGCGGCGTGGTGCCTTTTCCGTTCATCGCGACCAAGACGATTACCCATCCCTTGTATGGCGAGCATGCGCGGGCGCCGGATGGCTGGTCGCGTGAGCTGTCGCGGCGCATGCAGGAGGTGGTGCTGCCAGGGTTTTCCGCCTTTTCGCTGGAGGATGCGCGCAGCGCGGGCCGGCATCTGCTGGAGCAGGGTGCGGTGCGCCTGAAGGTGGCGAGCGGGATCGGCGGACTCGGGCAATGGGTGCTTGCCGATGCGGGCGAACTCGACGCGCGGCTGCAGGCACTCGATGCGGATGAAGTGGCGCGTTGCGGGCTGGTGCTGGAACGGAATCTGCCGGAGGTGTCGACGCTGAGTGTGGGCCAGGTCCGCGTGGACGACTTGCTCGTGACCTATTGCGGCACGCAGCAGCTGACCGTCAACAATGCCGGCGAAGAGGTGTACGGCGGTTCGCGCCTGATCGTGGCGCGCGGGGATTTCGATGCGCTGCTTGGGTTGAAGCTGGAAAGTCAGATGCTGACGGCCATCTCGCAGGCACGCCAATACCATGCGGCGGTCATGCAATCTTTTCCCGAGATGTTCGCCTCGCGTTGTAATTATGACGTGGCCCAGGGTATCGATGAAGATGGCCGCTGGCAGTCCGGAGTGCTGGAGCAATCCTGGCGTATCGGCGGCGCGAGCGGTGCCGAGGTCGCGGCGTTCGAGGCGTTTCGGGACGATCCCTCGCTGGACACAGTCTGCGCATCGACCACGGAAATCTATGGGGCTGACTGTGTGATGCCGGCCGATGCGGACATCTATTTCCAGGGCGTGGATGAACGCGTCGGCCCCATCACGAAATATGCGAGGCTGGAACCGTATGCCAACTCTTGAAGATGCAATCAAGATCGCTGTCGACGATGGACATATTTCGGGAACCATGGTTTCGCCGAGGACCCGCCTGCCGGGCGTGCTGTTTGTGCATGGCTGGGGCGGCAGCCAGGAGCAGTATCTGGCGCGGGCGCGGGAAATCGCGGCACTGGGTTGCGTCTGCCTGACCTTCGATCTGCGCGGGCATGGCAATACTCGCCCGCAATATGAAACGGTATCGCGCGAGAGCAATCTGCGCGATGTGCTGGCGGCCTACGATGTGCTGGCCAGCCATCGCTTCGTGGACCCATCGACCATCGCTGTCGTCGGCAGCAGCTACGGCGGCTACCTTGCCGCGATTCTGACGACCATGCGTTCGGTGAAGTGGCTGGCCTTGCGGGTACCGGCGCTGTACATGGACAACGGTTGGGAATTACCCAAGCGCCAGTTGCACAGGGACCAGGATCTCGGGACCTATCGCAGCAGCCTGGTGCCTGCCGCCGAGAACCGGGCCTTGCGGGCCTGCATGGCGTTCAAGGGGGACGTGCTGGTGATCGAATCGGAATTCGACAAGACGATACCGCACGCCGTGATCTCCAGCTATCTCGACGCCTGCATTCACGCGCACTCGCTCACCTACCGTGTCATCAAGGAAGCCGACCATGGCCTGACCGATGAAAGCAGCCAGCGCGCTTATACCTCCTTGCTCGTGAACTGGATGACCGAGATGGTATTCGGCGAGCGGGAAGGCAATACACCGACGCAGACCACGACCATGCCGGGAAGCGCATTGCCGGAAGCGCCGCCGGGGCCAGCGTGAGGGGATGGCCTCAGCGGGGCATGGATCCCTGTCATTGTCGCGAAGGCGAGAATCCGGGTTTTTTTCTTCGAAAGACAAAGGATGTTCGACCAAGCTGCTGCAACTTTATTCTGGCGAAAACGGCGTTTCATGGCATGCGGAAAATCCGCAGGAACATTACTGCGAAGACTGGCATTGCTCACGCAAACAAGCCGTGCAGGAACCAGCAGATTTCCTCGCCTGTCCGCTCCCGGTAAATCCAGTAGCAGGTCGCCGTTTGCCCCTGCGCAATGAAATAATCGCGCACTACCAGTTTCCCGTCCCACCAGCCGCACTCAATCCGCTCCGGCCCCTTGATCATTCGCAGCGGCGAACCGTAAAACGGGCGATGGTCGCGCACTATCAGCGCAATCGGCGTTTCCAGTATCCAGAACGGGCGCTCGGCATGATGCTGTACGGACGGCGCAGGTCGGTTCACCGCCGCAGCGGGAACCCAGGCGTTGCATATTTCCGGCCGATGATCCGCGCGCGGCGAGGGCGTAAGCACGCTCTGGTCGCCCAGTCGCGCAGTCAGCAACTCCAGCAGACGATGATAATCGGCAGGCGTGCCGCCGGGATCGGGGAACAGCGATTCGGTGGGCGGCAGCATGGCCGATACCTGCGCGGCTTCGAGACGTATCGCGATCACCGGCGCGCACAGTTCAATCCGGCCGAGCCGTTCCTTCAACAAACGGGTCAGGTGTTCTTCATGCCACACCGGATCAGCCAGCGCGATCTCGATCGGCGTGGGCGCAATGGCGCTGCGGCCGCGTTCATGCTGCAGCCACAGCACGAAGCGCGCCACCGCCAATTGCTGCGCCACCAGCCAGCCGGTCATTTGCTGCAGCAGGCGGCGCGCGGCAAACAGAGCGGCCTCCGCATGTTCGATGCGGTCGGGCAGTTCCAGATTGGCGGAGAAGCTTTTCGGCGCCTGCACCCATTCGAACAATTCCGGCGCTTGCCCATAGGCGCGGTCGAGCGCATCGAGCACGTTCTTGTCGCAACGGCGCTGCAATCCCGCACGCGGCAGCTTGCGCAGTTCGCCCAGGGTGCGGCAACCGATCCCCTCCAGCCATTCGTCATACGGCCGGAGGGCCGGCAGCAGCATGCAGGGCAGGGCATCGAGCAAGCGCATCATGCTCTCCATGCGGACCGTGCGGCGCAATGTCGAACGCGTGTGATGGCGCGCGAGCAGCCATGCACCTTGTGCAGTCGGTGCCATGCCGATGCGCGGCGTGAAACCAAGCACGCCGACACTGGCGCGCACCAATCGGTATAGCTTGAGCCGTCCGCCGAATGCGCGCAGGCTGGCAGTGACGTCGAGCAGCAGGCTGGCTTCTTCGGCGAAGGTGACTTCCGGCGTGTATTGCAACAGCGCCAGCGCGATGCTGTTCAAGGCGTCCTGCTCGCGAACGGGGTCATGCTCATGCAGGATCGCATCGGGGCAGATGGCTTGCACACCGCCGCGCCGCATGCCGATACGCACGCCTTCGGCAACGGCTTGCGCGCTCATCACCAGTACGCGCTCGCGATCGACGACAACATGCTTGCCCGGATCGGACCAGCACGGACGAACCGCTTCGAGAGGCAGCAGCGGCAGATGCACGCCGATCCATGTGCGCATGGGTGTCTGCTCGAAAACTACTGCACAGCCTGATTTTCGACCTCCGATGCCGGACGCACTATTGATGCGCGTGCGCTCCCCGGCCGGAATTCAGCTTGTTCGCTGCGGTTTTCAACCAGACTCTGAGGAGCAGGGCCGAAAATGGAGGAGGAAAAAAACGGCATCTCGTCCAGCCGCAGGTGCAGCGCTTCATCCCGCTGCGGGCCGCGCCGCTTGACGATCTCGACGTCGATGCCGCCATTGGCAGGACGCAGCGCCAGCCGCAGCGGCGCGGGCGAGGCATCCTGTGCGCAGGCGATCGGGCGCATCATCCAGAACAGGATTTCCGTGCCTTGCGCGGCCAGATGCAGGCGCCGCAGCGATTCGGTCCGTACATGCGATTGCCAGAACAGCAAGGCGCCGCAACTGCCGTTGCGCAGGATCTGTTCCGCCGACCACAAGGCATCGGCGCTGCGCGTGGTCCTGACCCACAGCAGGCGATCGGCGGGCAGCCCCCACGATGTCCAGGCAGCGACTTGCGGCAGATGGGGCGGCTGCACCAGCGCGATGCGGCGGGTTTTCGCAATGGAATTCAAGGCGGGGCGCAGCAGGTGCATCTCGCCAATTCCGGCTTGCTGCAACAGCAATTCGATCAGGACCGCGCTCGGCCAACCGCCATTGGGCAATTCAGCATCGAGCGCGCGATGGCCGGTAGAGGTAGCCGCAGCCTGGTACGAACCCATTTGATCGGCGCGCCAGACCGTATGCGGCAAGGGGATCGCCGCATCCGGCTTCGATATGGTGGAAACTAAAGCAGACATCCGGACCTCCTAGTTCTTTCTTTGAGAACCTGTTTAGTGTCTTTTTGGCAGGCGCGTTCTACCGGGAAGGGATGCAGTGCAAGGCGCGCCGCGCGGCTCAGACTGGGCGTCTGTGCAAGCGGCGCAACGCCGCAATGCGCCCTTCCGGCAGAACCCTCCGGGCAGCCTCCTGAGCTGGCCGCCTACGTTGTTGCGGCTCCTTGCCGTAGCACCGCTACGTCGCGTCGCCGCGCCTAGTATTCGGCCGGCTCAGGCGGCTGCGCGCCTGCCAAAAAGACACTAAACAGGTTCTGAGATGTATTCTGTTATTTATACTGTATAAATATACAGTATTGCAAGGATGCCTCTTAGTACAAATTCGTAATGTAAAGAACAGATTTCATGCAAGCGCGCATCACTTCCGTCGGCCTGGTGATCAAGCCCGATCCCGCCGACGCCTTCGCCTACCCGCATCACATCGACCGCGCCAGCCTCGATGCTTTGCCGTCAAAACCGGGCATCTACATTTTTCGCGATGAGCAGGACAGGCCTCTGTATGTTGGCAAGAGTGTCAACATTCGCAGCCGCGTGCTATCGCACCTGCGCACACCGGAAGAAGCGCGCATGCTGCGGGCAAGCCGCTACGTGGAATTTCGCCGCACTGCCGGCGATATCGGCGCACTCCTGCTGGAGTCGCGCCTGATCAAGGAACTGCAGCCCTTGCACAACAAGAAGCTGCGCCGCACGCGCGAGATGTGCACGCTGCACCTGGGACAGGACGTGACGTCGGCGCCCGAAGTCGTTTATGCACGCGACCACGACTTCGCGAAAACGGCCGACCTGTACGGATTGTTTGCGACACGCAAGGCCGCGCTGGAAAAACTGCGGGAGATTGTGGATGCGGAGATGTTGTGTCCCGCGATGACGGGACTGGAAACCGCAACGCATGGGCGGGCCTGCTTTGCGCGCCAGATTTCACGCTGCCTCGGCGCGTGCGTCGGCGCGGAATCCACTGATGCGCACTATCTGCGCCTGAGGACGGCGCTGGAGGAAATGCGTATCGTGATCTGGCCCTATGACGGGCCCATGGGCATCGTGGAAGAATGCGATGGCTGGAAGCAGACCCACGTCATCGATCACTGGTTCTATGTCGGCTCCATCGACCAGGCCAAAGGGGCGCAGAAAATCAGCCGTGCCGCACAACGCACTTTCGATGTCGATACCTACAAGATTCTTGTCAAGCCGATGCTGCGTGGCGAGTTGCGCATCGAGCCGGTCACGCTTGCCAGGCGCGACAAACGCGACAAGCGGCCAGCTGAAGGGTGAAAGGAATAAAGGCAGCGCAACCGGGCTATACCGCAGTTGCGCTGCGCTGCGCTGGTCAGGTCGACCGATTACTTGGATGTGCCGCCCGGCGTGGTCGTGCTGCCGCTCGTTCCACCCGTCGTGCTTTCGCTAGTGCCACTGGGGCCGCCCATGGTACCGGTCGCGCCACTCGTGCCGCCGGTTGTGCTTCCCGCCGTTCCGCTCGTGCCGCTCGTTCCGCCGGTCGAGCCTCCGGCCGCGCCACCCGTTTCGCCGCTGCTTGAACCCGGCGTAGTGCTGGTCGAACCCGCAGCGCCGCCCGGAGTGCTTCCTGTGGCGCCAGCTGCACCTGGCGTGCTCTCGCTGGTGCTTCCGGGTGTACCCGTGCCGCCGGCGGCGGTGCTGCCCGTCGTGCTGCCCGTCGATCCGGTAGAGCCTGCGGTTCCGCTGGAGGTCCCGGCGGTGCTGCCCGAACTGGTCGCACCCGTGCCAGCGCCAGCAGTGTCCGCGCCTTTCTTTTCGCACGCGCCTAGTGTCAACGTAGCGACAAGCGCCGCGAGCAATACTGAATATTTCATGCTGGTTCCTCTCAAGAAAATATAGTTGTAAATAAGTGCACGGCTAATTGGAGAAATCGAGGGGCGTTAAGTGCCTGTCCAAACATTGATAAATATCAGTGACGATATGATTTTTTCAATAAATGGAGCGCATCAACTATCGCCGCAGTGAGAGGGCTGTTTCCCGGTCTTTAATGTTGTTAATCGGCAATTTTCTTTTCTGCCGATATATAATGCCCCGCAAGAATAAAAAAAAGACAAGGCCATGCACATGGCCTTTTTCGTTTTTGAGGGGACATATGAACAAATCCTCATTACGGCGGCAGCTTGTGCTGCCGTACGTTCTGCTTGTGGTATTCGTTTCCGCCACCATCGGCTGGGTGTCTTACCAGGCCGGGGAAAAGGCCGTCAGTACGCTCGGACACCGGGTCATGGCGGATATGGTCAACCGCATCAATACTGCGACCGAACAGCATCTGGCCGGTGCGCTGACTGCGCTGCATGCGATCGACCCGGATCCGCAAACACTGCCCCAGGCACAGCCGTTCTCCGACAGCCTCGCCGCGCTGGAGCCGCGCCTCTGGGTCGCGAGCGGACTGTTCATGGACGTCAACAACTATGTCTATTTCGGCGGCGAGGATGGCCGCTTCATCGGCGTCAACCGCGTCAACAAGGATTTTGTCGAGCTCTACCTGCGCGAGCCCGGCGCCCCGAAACGGCATGTCTATGCGGTCACCCGGCCGGGCGATCGCGCACGCCTGCTGCGCAGCGATCAATATGACCCTCGCACCCGCCCCTGGTATGACATCGCCGCCCGCAGCAAGAAACCCGTGTGGTCGCCGGTGTACAGCGATTTCACTTCGAAAGAGCCGACCATTACCCTGGCCAAGCCGGTCTATCGCGAGGACAAGACATTTGCAGGCGTGATGGCGACGGATGTGACGCTCAAGGCACTGACCGATTTCCTGCGCAGCCTGAAAGTCAGCCAGAGCGGCATTGCCTTCGTGCTCGACAGCGATGGCTTCATGATCGCCACCTCCGGCACGGAATTACCCTTCAAGATGGTCAACGGCGCGCCGGAGAGGATGCGCATCGACGAGATGCAGACCCCGCTTATCAGGGATGCCTATGCCAAGGTGCGCGAATGGAAGAACGCAAAGACGGGAGACACTGCCACCTCGCCGGAGCTGGCCGCTCCCGCCGGCTATCTTGAAGTGGCCGCCGCCAGGCTCGGCGAAAAATACGGTGTGAACTGGGTCACCGTAGTCGCCGTGCCGCGCGTCGATTTCATGGGCGGCGTGACGCGCAGTTTCATACACGGCCTGCTGATCGCCTTGCTGTGCGTGATCGCCGCGCTGGTGCTTGGCTTGTTCTTCCTTGACCGGGTGCTGCGCGACATCCGCAACCTGACCGAAGCCGCGAAAAGAATCGGTGACGGCGAGCCGATGCCATCGCTGAATATCCGCCGCAGTGATGAAATCGGACAGCTCGCGACGAGCTTCCGCGAAATGGAGCACAACCTGCGCATCGACAAGCTGACCGCGGTATTCAACCGCGCGTCGCTGATTGCGCAGATCGGCTTCCTGCGGCGCCAGCTCGCACAGAACAACGTCGAACGTCCCAACTTCGCGCTATTGTTCATCGACCTCGACCATTTCAAGACGGTCAATGATCATTACGGCCATAGCGCCGGGGACAAGGTACTGGCGACGGTGGCGACCCGCCTGAAGGAATCCGTGCGCATCACTGATGTGGTCGCGCGCTACGGGGGTGACGAGTTTGTCGTCCTGCTCAAGGGAGTGACTGCCGTCGACGATGTCATCGCCACTGAAGAAAAGATCCGCGGCATCGTCGAGGAGCCGGTGCCGCTCGATCACGGCACGGCCAGCGTCGGCGTATCAATCGGCTGGGCCATGTTCCCGGAGGACGGCGAAGACGTGGACGCGCTGCTGAAAATCGCCGATACACGCATGTTCGATACCAAGAAGATCCGCAAGGCGGCACGCTGATTTATTTAATTGATCTGAATCAATTTCATTTCGACAGGTGCGAGAGCAGAATGAGATTATCGTTTTGCCTTGAAGCAAGCCGCAAAGGTTTGAATTCGATCGCGTTTGCAATCGCATGTCGAGATGAGCGCGTACATGGCGATGGCGGCGCGCGATGGATGCCAAGCGGTCCAGGCTGACAACAATAAGATCAAGTACTCATTGCTTGGGAGGCCCATGGCCGAGGAGTTGGTTCCGCACGTGCCGCAGGCAGGGAAAACACTGCGTTTGCCGCGCACGACTATCAGCAAGACCATCGCGACCGCATTCCTGATCATTCTGCTGGCCGCCACCGGGAACGTATTGGTGGTGCACCACATGCTGGCTGACGTCAACGGCGTGGCCGAGACCGTGAATGTGGCCGGCAAGTTGCGCATGCTGAGTCAGAAGATCGCCTTCGAGGTGACGAAAGTGCTGCACCAGCGCGATCAGGACAAAGGCGCAATATCCGCCAATCTCAATGATTTCGATACCGCATTGATGGCGCTCGCGCGCGGCGGAAAGGCATTCGGCTACGACGTCAAGCCGCTTTCCGTGCATCACCAAGCACTGTTCGACGCGGCCCACGCGGACTGGGTCACGTACCGCAACCACGTCGAGGAGGCACTCCTGAAGGCGTCGCAGGGCGGCGACTTCCGTGTCGAATTCGGGCGTATCACTGCAGATGCGGCAAGTCTGTTGTCCAGCTCGGACAAGCTCGTGAATTCGCTGACCGGCGAAGCGCAGCATGCGCAAAAGCGCGCCCTCATGGAAATGTATGCCTTGCTGCTGCTGGATGCGGTCATCCTGGCGATTGTGTTCGTCACGGTGCGCCGCCAGATCGTGTTCCCCCTGCGCGAGCTGGCACAGCACAGCAGAGAGCTTGCTGACGGCAACTACATGGCTCGCATCGAAAGTCCGTCGCTGGACGAAATCGGTTTGCTGGCCGAAAGCTTCAACGAGTCCGCGCAACGCATCGGTAATCTGATCGCGCGTATCGATCACGACCGGCAGAACCTCAAGCAAGCCGAGGCCATGTTCCGCGGCTTCGCGGAAAATTCCGTCGTCGGCGTGTATATCGCGCAGGACGGGCGCTTCCGCTTCGTCAATCCGAAAATGGCAGAGATGTTTGCCTACAGCCAGAAAGAAATGATTTCGTCCATCAGCGTGTATGACCTGGTTTCAGAGCATGACCGCTTCACCGTGGAAGAAAACATCCGCAAGCGTTTGACCGGCGAAAGCAAGGAAGTGCACTACGAGCGCCAGGCGCGCCGCAAAGACGGCTCGCTGTTCGATGTTGAAGTGTACGGTTCGCTGATGAAGATCGATGGCGAGCCCGCCACCATCGGCATCATGCTCGACATCTCCGAGCGCAAGCGGCTCGACCTCGCCTTGCGCGTCCTGAGCGCATGCAACCAGGCGCTGGTGCGCGCGAGCGACGAAGCGGCCCTGCTTCACGAAGTCTGTCGCAGTATCCACGAGATCAGCGGCTATCCGTTTGTCTGGGTCGGCTACGTGGAAGAGGGCGCGGGCAAGAAAGTCTATCCGGCGGCGCTGGCCGAAGCGCACAAGGGCGCGCTGATGGCCGCCATCAACCATGTCAGCTGGGACGATTCGCAAACGGGGCGCGGCGCGACCGGCACCGCCATCCGGCGTGGCAATGTCGTGGTTGTCAGGGATATCCAGACCAGTTCTCTCCATGCGCCATGGCGCGAGTTCATGGTCAGCCATGCGATCGTCTCCGCCATGTCGCTGCCCTTGAAAACCGGCGACAAGATCCTCGGCGCACTCACTGTCTATTCGCACGAGCAGGACACCTTCAGGCCGGATGAAGTCCAGGTGGCGGAAGAACTGGCAGACAACCTGGCCTACGGCATCATGGCGCTGCGCGCGGAGAAAGCGCGCCGCAAGTATGCGCAGCAGCTCGAATACCATGCCGGCCACGACATACTGACCGGCCTGCCGAACCGGGCATTGCTGCAGGATCGCCTGAGCCAGGCCATCGCCTACGCCGCGCGTTATTGCTATCCGATCTGGGTTCTGTTCATTGATCTCGACCGCTTCAAGTTCGTCAATGACAGCCTGGGGCACAACGCCGGCGATACCGTGCTGAACGCTATCGCAACCCGTCTGCAATTCGCCGTGCGTGAGACCGATACCGTTGCACGCATGGGCGGCGACGAATTCCTTGTCGTATTGCCGGAGCGCGATGACGAATGCCTGACGACCGCGGTCGTTCAGCGCATCATGGATGCCGTTGCCAAGCCCCTGAAGGTCGACGGGCATGAATTCGTTCTCGGGTGCAGCATCGGCGTCGCCGCCTATCCGAATGACGGCAACGACCCCGAAACCCTGATCAGGAACGCCGACATCGCGATGTACCGCGCCAAGGAAACCGGACGCAACAATTTCCAGTTTTATACCGCGACGATGAATGAACGCCTGCTCGAGCGCTTGCGTATCGAGGGCGATCTGCGCAACGCGATCGAGCGTCAGGAGTTCGTGCTGCACTATCAGCCGCAGGTCGATCTGAGCAGCGGGCGCACCATTGGCGCCGAGGTCTTGATCCGCTGGCAGCATCCGACGCTCGGCATGGTGATGCCGCTGCGTTTCATCAGTCTTGCCGAGGAAACCGGCATGATCGTGCAAATCGGCAGCTGGGTTTTGCGCACGGCCTGCGCGCAGGCGAAGACATGGCACGATGCCGGATTCGGCGACCTGCGAATCGCCGTGAATCTCTCCGCGCGCCAGTTCATGCAACACGATCTGGTGCAATCCATTGCCAACATTCTTGCGGAAACCGGCCTCCCCGCAGATTGTCTCGAACTTGAGCTGACCGAGAGCCTGGTGATGACGGACATCGATCGCGCGATCGAGATCCTTGTCAGCCTCAAGGCCTTGGGCGTGCACCTGTCGCTCGACGATTTCGGCACCGGCTATTCGAGCCTGTCCTACCTGAAGCGCCTGCCGTTCGACTCGCTCAAGATCGATCAATCCTTCGTGCGAGACATCACGAAAGAACACGACGGCGAGGCCATCGTTGCGTCGATCATTTCGCTGGCGCACAATCTGAAACGCCACGTGATTGCCGAAGGCGTCGAAACCCGCGACCAGCTTAATTACCTTCTGCGCTATGGTTGCAATCACATGCAGGGTTATTACTTCAGCAGGCCGCTGCCTGCCGAAATGCTCGAAGCCATGTTGAGCCAGGATCGCCTCATGCATCCGGCATGGGATGCCGGCCCGTTGGCGTGACAATCAGGCCGGCGTTACATATTCGCGCAGAAAGGTCCTGGTCTGGCTGTCCGGGAAGGTGATCGTAACCTTGTCGTCCGCCAGCGACATGACGCGTCCTTCGCCATACTTCGGCACTTTCACCGTGCTGCCGACTTCAGGCAGCGGCGATTTTGATTTTTGCGTCTCTGGCGGAATATGCTCGCGGACATGCGCCGGACTGAGCGCCTGTTCCGGCGGCTGCCTGCAGTTGTCGCATACGCCGCAGTGCGTCCATTCGACTTCCTCGCCAAAATAGTCGAGCATTACCTTCCAGCGGCAGAAGCCGGTCTGCGCATAAAACACCATGCGCTCCAGGGCTTCGTGGTCGCGCGCGCTTTTCTCTCGATAGTTCTCCACCAGCTGATTGAGTTCCTTCGCCTTTACGCGCTGCCTCGTCACGCTGTAGTCGAGATTGTCGTCCTGCTCGACCAGACCGCCGTCCTTGAGCAGCTTGAGCGTGACCTGCAAACGGTTTTCCGGCACCTGCTCAAGGGTGTCGCGCAGATGCGCGAACGACGTGCGCTTGTGTTCCGCAGTCAACGTCTGCACGGCGGCGTACACCGTGTTCAAGTCATCGATGCCGGGATAGCGGCGCGCGAGGAAGAATTGCTGCACCTGCTTGTCTTTCGCGTAGTAGAGCAGCGTGCATTCGGCCGCTTCACCGTCTCGCCCGGCCCGGCCGGACTCCTGGTAATACGCTTCCAGACTGGCGGGGATCTGGCAGTGGATGACAAAGCGGATATCGTGCTTGTCGATGCCCATGCCGAAGGCATTCGTTGCCACCATGACCCGGCTGGCACCGGTCATGAAACTGTCCTGATTCTGCGTGCGCGTTTTCGCCGGCAACTGGCCGTGATAACAGGTGACGCTTTCGCCGGCCTGTCGCAACAACAGGTAGACCTGCTCCGCCGCTTTCACCGTGGCCGCATACACGATGCCGGAACCATGACTCTTGCGCACGAGACGTACGGTCTCCTCGAGTTTTTCCGATTCGCCGGTCGTCACGATCACACGGTAGTGCAGGTTGGGACGGTAAATACCGGTATTGATGACATTCAGATCACCCAGCCCCAATTGCCTGCCGATGTCTTCGATCACGCTGTCGGTCGCGGTCGCCGTCAATGCCAGGACCGTGGGATGCCCGAGCGCCTGGATCGCCGCGCCAAGCTGCAGATAAGTAGGGCGAAAATCATGACCCCATTGCGAGATGCAATGCGCTTCGTCGATGACGAACAGGCTGACCTCGTTCTGCCCGACGGCGGCCAGAAAATCCGGATCGGACATGCGTTCGGGTGTGGCAAATACAAATTCTCTGTCAGCCCGCTTGATGCCGTCCATAACCGACTCTTCTTCCCGGCTGCTCAAGGTACTGTTCACCTCGCGCGCGCCGACGCCGGCGCTTTCCAGCTTGCCGGCCTGGTCCTTCATCAGCGAAATCAGCGGCGATACGACGATCGTCGTACCGGGCATTTCCAGTGCGGGGAGCTGGTAGCACAGCGATTTGCCGGCGCCGCTTGGCATGATGGCAAGCGTGTCATGCCCCTGCAATACACTCTCGATCACTTCGTGTTGGCCCGGGCGCAGGTGATTGATGCCAAATGTGTCATGCAAGGCATC
Organism: Herbaspirillum sp. ST 5-3; assembly: GCF_004804275.1. Lineage (GTDB taxonomy): Bacteria > Pseudomonadota > Gammaproteobacteria > Burkholderiales > Burkholderiaceae_D > Noviherbaspirillum. Next base: position 106,156 of record NZ_STGI01000014.1, on the reverse strand, counting down.
GCGCAGCGCCTTGTCTTCGGGCGGCGATCTCATTCGCCGGACTCCGTGTGCAGGGACATTTGCGTCGATGGAATCGACAGCAGGGAAAATACGTTGCATAGTGTTATGTTGAGGAAGTGGCATGATCTGCGTTCAAGCAGCAAACATGCCTAATGGTCCCTCACTGCTTCAATTTCCGACAAAAAATAGCTGCTATTCCTCTGGGAAACCGCAGTGAAATATGTTTACATCCCCTCCGGCATATGGGGTACAATGCGCCACCGATTGAAGTTTGAGCTAGTGGTGCAGTATTTGTCTGTCATACCTTTTCTTGCTTCAAAGGATCTACCGGGTGAAAGCCCATTAACTGTAATAGGAATTGAAAATGGCAACAGGTACTGTCAAGTGGTTCAACGACGCTAAAGGCTTTGGCTTCATTACTCCGGACGAAGGCGGCGAAGATTTGTTCGCGCACTTCTCCGCGATCCAATCCAATGGTTTCAAGTCGCTGAAAGAAAACCAACGCGTTTCTTTCGAAGTGACGACTGGCCCGAAGGGCAAGCAAGCTTCCGCGATTCAGCCGCTGTAAGTTGAATCCAGCAGAATGAAAAATCCCCGGCATGCCGGGGATTTTTTTATGCCTGCGCGCTTTCCTTGTGTGTAAAAGCGCGTCACCCCCGGTATTAATTTCCCTTTCACTCAGCGCGGCAGCAAGACCGCCGCACCATCGAATTGTCCTGCCCGCAAGGCGGCCAAGGCTTCATTGGCCTGTTCCAGCGGAAACGCGACCGGCGTCGTGCGTATGTCAATGGCGTCCGCCAATGCGAAAAACGCCTCGCCATCGGCACGCGTCAGGTTCGCCACCGAGCGCAGCGTGCGCTCCCCCCACAGCAGCGAATACGGAAAGGCTGGAATATCGCTCATGTGTATCCCGGCGCAAACCACGCTTCCTCCCTTGCGGGTCGCCGCGAGGGCCAGCGGCACGAGTGCGCCGAGCGGCGCGAAAATGATTGTCGCGTCGAGCGGGACCGGCGGCGCGGTATCGGAATCGCCAGCCCACACCGCGCCGAGTGCGCGTGCGAACTCCTGCGAACGGCTGTCGCCAGGCCGTGTAAATGCATAGACCTCCTTGCCTTGCTGGCACGCGACCTGCGCGATGATATGCGCGGCCGCCCCGAAGCCATATAACCCGAGCCGTCGACCGTCGCCCGCCATGCTGTAGGCACGGTAGCCGATCAGTCCGGCGCAGAGCAGGGGCGCGGCATGCAGGTCGTCGTAACGGTCGGGAATCCGGAAGCAATAACGGGCATCGGCTGTCGCGTATTCCGCATAGCCGCCGTCGCGGTCGTAGCCGGTAAAGTGCGCGTCGTCGCACAGGTTTTCGCGGTGCGCATGGCAATAGCCGCAGTGACGACAGCTTCCGCCGAGCCAGGGAATACCGACGTGATCGCCCACCGTGAACTGATGCGCGAACGGGCCGACGTGGACGACTTCGCCGACGATTTCATGCCCCATGATCAGGGGCGTTTTGTGCGGCGCCAGTTCTCCGTCCGCGATATGCAGATCGGTGCGGCATACCCCGCAGGCCGTCACGCGGATCAGCACTTCATAGTCGGAGGGGAAGGGGATCGCCACGCGTGCCAGGCGCAATGGCGTGTGCGGTGCGTCCAGCAGCATGGCCCGCATGGTTCCGTCATGTTTCGTATTGAGTAAAGAATTGCTCATGATCTCAATATAGCAAGCATTTTATTCATGATATTGCGCGATCTGGAGCATGACATTTCATTGACCTCCATGAAATCGGGATTTACGATGTGAAATAAAAATTAATCTGGGGACAAAAATGATTTTCAAATTTGGCAAGGCGGAGAAAGACCCCGAATCGGTGGTCGTGTCATCCTCGTCAGGAATGGAACACATTCTCAGCGATGTCGCACGGCAGGCGTCAGGACTGGGAAAAAGCTCTGCCGATTTGAATGGCCTCATCGACGATCTGGCGGTCATGAGCAGCAAGCAGGCAGAGACCTTCAAGGTTCTGGCGAGCGAGATTGATGCCATGGTCCGCGCCAACCTCGCCATCGAGGAGGTGACCAAGGCCAGTAAAGCCTCGGTGCAGCATGCGCGTCATACCGTCGAACAGATCGGAAACGGTGTCATTGCCGTGACGAACAACCTGTCCGAAGTTGCCGATGCAGCCAATGAGATCACGCAGATTGCCTTGCAGACCCGCTTGGTCGCTTTCAATGCCTCGGTCGAGGCAAAAAGAGCGGGCGAGGCCGGGCGCGGATTTGCCGTCGTGGCCGATGCAGTCAGGGAATTGGCGGCCAAGGTGGAGCAGTCGTCCAAGCTGATCATGAGGACGGTCACGCAGCTGGATGAGCGTATCAAACTTCTTGCGGACAACATTCAGTCCAGGGAAGTAGGACACACCGACTCGGGCAAACACGATTCCTTCCACGCAGCGGTATCGGAGGTCGAGCGCGGCGTAGCCGATATTGCGGATACTGCGCAAAAAAATCTCCAGGGCTGTGCAGGCGTTCTGGATTCGGTCAGTGGTCTGTCAGAACAAGTCGCCAGCACCGCCACCGCGCTGCAGACCGCTCGCCAGCGAACGGAGGGATTTCTGTCCTTGTCGGAGTCCCTGATCGAAATGACGGCGGAAAGCGGCGCTCAAACCGAAGACACTCCATTGATCGAAGGCGCGGTGGAGGCGGCCGCGAAAATCTGCGCGCTGCTCGAAGATGGCCTGCGCAGCGGCGCCTTGTCGGAAGCCGACCTGTTCGACGGCAAGCACAAGCCCATTCCCGGCACCAACCCCGAACAATTCATGGCGCGCTTTACGCCATATTGCGAAAAGGTGCTGCCGGAGGTGCTGGAAGACATCCTGACCTGGTCGCCCAAGATCGTGTTCGGCGTGGTAACTGACCGCAAAGGCTATATTCCGACGCACAACCGCAAGTTTTCCAAGCCGCAGGGCAGCGATCCGGTCTGGAACCAGGCAAATTCCCGCAACCGCCGCTTCTTCATCGGCCGCACGGAAACAGCCGCAATCAATAACCGCAAGAGATTCCTGCTCCAGACCTACCGGCGCGACATGGGGGGTGGGAAGCATGTGGTCATGAAGGACCTGTCGGTGCCGATTGTGGTTGGCGGAAAGCATTGGGGTGCATTGCGAATCGGCATCCAGTTTTAACCGGATGCAGGCAAAAAAAAGCGGCCAGCAAATGGCCGCTTTTGTTTTGCAATCGGGACATCAGGGTTTGAAAAAACCGGCCCCGACAATCATGTTTTCCACTTTTTCGACATAGCTTGACTTGGCTTCCACATTCTTGGTCATCGGATTCGGCCACTTGTAGTCGACCCAGCCCTTGCCTTTCGCGTTCAGGACCTCCACGAAGCTCCGGATGATGTACTTGCCATCGGCGTCACGCATGTCCATCAGATTCTTGCCGACCATCTTGGACGCATTACCGTTGCCGATCGAGAGGTTGGTCCCCTGCATGTCGTAGACGAAGATATACAGATCACGATCGACGAATTCTCCCTTCGGGTCATTGAAGGCGGCAAATGCCTTTTCCTTGCCGTTTGCTTTCAAATAAGCGACGGCTTTCTTGACGAGCGCGCTGGCTTCTTCCGCCGTGCCCCGTTCCGCGGCACATGCGGTGGCGCTGAGAAAACCGGCAATCAGCAGCAAGCTCAGTGTTTTGAGTAGGATTTTCATTGGTCATCTCCTTGGTTGTGTTTTGGTGCTCGAATTCTCGTGGCTTCGTCATTTCCCAAGCGGTGAATAGCAAGTAATCCACAAAGCGAGAGGGCGTTAACGATTTTAGTTATTTCCATACGGAAATATACCTGATCGGTGCACCTGTTTGGTATTTCTTGAGGCTGGTTGATGCAACTCAAATTTCTCAATGGAAATTGGTGATGCATTTTGGCACGCAAAATCCGCGCAATGGATGAAAAGCTTGCACGTCTGAAGTGAAAGACGTGCAACGCACGCTCAGGTCTTGCGCCAGTAATCCGGCTCGGCGTAGGTGTGACGGAGGAAATCGACAAATGCGCGGATGCGCAAAGGCAGGTGGCGTCGTTGCGCGAACACGGCATAGATATCGTTGCCGGGAGCGGCAAATTCATCCAGTACGGTCACCAGCTGTCCTGCCTCAATCGCGTTTCCGACTTCCCACATCGAACGCCAGGCCAGCCCCTTGCCGGACAAGGCCCAGTCATGCAAGACCGCGCCGTCGTTGCACACCATATTGCCGCTGACTTTCAGCGTGACGTTCTTTCCTGCCTGGCGAAAGGTCCATCCGCGCTGGCTGCCTTCGCTGCTCATGGCCAGGCAGTTGTGTTTGGCAAGATCGTCGAGGGAAGCGGGCGCGCCGTGCTTGTTGATGTAGGCCGGAGATGCCACCACGACACGCTTGTTGTCAGCTAGCTTCACGCCGATCAGGCTGGAGTCGGACAGGGTGGCGATGCGGATCGCTACGTCAATGCCTTCTCCGATCAGGTCCACAACGCGATCGTTCAGGTTGAGGGTGACCGTTACATCACGATGCTGCGCTAGAAATGACGGAACGAGCGGTGCGACGTGCTGGCGACCGAAGCCGGCCGGAGCGGAAATCGACAGATGGCCGCTAGCCCGCGCGCTGCGTTCGGACACAGCCGATTCCGCATTCTCCAGATCGACAAGAATGCGCTGACAATCCTCCAGAAAGGCCAAGCCTTCATTGGTCAGCGCCAGCTTGCGGGTCGTTCTTTGAAGCAATTTCACGCCGAGCCGCTCCTCCAGCGCATCCAGGCGTCGCCCGATCATGGCCGGCGCAATGCCCTCGGCGCGTGCAGCGGCGGAGAGGCTGCCCTTGGTTGCTACCTCGACAAACGTAGAAATTTGCTTGAACTGATCCATGCCCTCAAGTTATGCGATTCGATACTGAAACGCAAGAATAAAGTGACTAATCGTTTAGTTTATATGGATTTTTATTGAATATACTTCGAGTCATCCATAACCTGTCCTCACTGTCATTGATGACCATCCACGCCATTGCCTTCGACGCCTACGGGACACTGTTCGATGTGTATTCCATCGGCGCGCTTGCGGAAAGGCTGTTCCCCAAACGCGGTACTGCCTTGGCCGAGCTGTGGCGCGACAAGCAGATCGAGTACACCCGCCTGCGCACCATGTGCTCCATGTACAAGCCGTTCTGGGAAGTGACGCAGGACGCATTGGTTTTCGCCTGCAAGAAGCTTCAACTCAATCTGACGCTGGAAGCGCAGAGCATGCTGATGGGCCAGTACGCCAAGCTGCAAGCCTTTCCGGAAAACCTCGCCGTTCTGCAGAAGTTGCAGGGCATGGGTCTCAAGCTGGCGATTCTTTCCAACGGCAATCCGCAGATGCTCGAATCGGCGGTGGAAGCCGCCGGCATGCGTGGCATTTTCAATCACATCCTGTCGGTCGACGCGGTCAGAAAATTCAAGACTGCGCCGGAGGCTTACCAGCTGGCGCCGGACGTGTTCGGCCTTTCGCCGAAGAGCATCCTGTTCGTGTCCAGCAATTGCTGGGACGTCTGCGGCGCCACCTGGTTTGGCTACACCACGTTCTGGGTGAACCGTGCCGGCGCCCCGCTGGAAGAGCTGGGTGTAACGCCGGATGCCACCGGCCCGGACATGAATGCGCTGCTGCAGTTTGTGCAGAAGCAGATCGGCGGTACCCAATGAGCGCCTGGCAAATCGCACTGGTCGGCATTGCGGCTTTCTGCGCCGGCGCGATGAACTCGGTCGCCGGCGGCGGCACCTTTCTTTCGTTCCCAGCATTGCTTGCCGTCGGCGTGCCGCCGGTAATGGCCAATGCCAGCAATTCCGTTGCCTTGTGGCCGGCGAGTCTGTCGGGCGCCTGGGCCTATCGCACGGAGCTGGCGCGCTACAAGCGTTATCTGATCCCGATGGGTATAGTCTCGTTTATTGGCGGAATCGGTGGCGGCTTGGCCTTGCTGGCGACCAAGGATGCAACGTTTTCCAAGCTGATCCCTTGGCTGCTGCTGTTTGCCACCGTTCTGTTTGCGTTTTCCAGTCACCTATCGATCCTGTTGCGCGGCCATGATGCCGCAAAACCCGGTAACAGTTCGATTGCATTGGCCGGTCAGGCAGTGGTGTCGGTCTACGGTGGTTTCTTCGGCGCCGGCATGGGCATCCTTATGCTCGCCAGCCTGGCCATGTCCGGCCATGACGATGTACACGAGATCAACGCCATCAAGAATCTGCTGTCGGCCATCATCTACAGCGTGACGGTACTGACCTTTGTCATCGCAGGCGCCGTCAGCTGGCCTTACACGCTCATCATGCTTGCAACGGCAACGCTGGGCGGCTATTGGGGAGCGACCATTGCGCGCAAGATTCCGGCGCAATGGTTACGCCGGTTCATCATCGTTGTTGGCTTTACCCTTACCGTTTTCTACTTCTACAAGACGTTCTGAGATCTGGTCTTCTCCGGGGGCGTTGATCCCCACGCTGTTTCGCACGTTTGAGCCTCCGGCTCATTCTGCCGCCTGGTCGGCCGGTCCAAGGTCGCGATCGCCGCGCCGTCCATGTGCGCCTACGAACAAACGGGCTGCGGCCGGTTTGTTTATGCGCATTGATTTTTTGTTCCGTGTCGATAAGATTGGACCTGTCCAGATGTCCAGATGCCCGCGAGGCCCGCATGCATGCGCTCAAACTGATACGAATAGATGACAGTGTGGGATTGATTCTGCCAAAGGAAGTGCTGGCCAAACTCAAGCGTGGCGCCGGGGATACGGTATTCCTCGCCGAAACCATCGAGGGTCTTCTTCTATCTCCGCACAACCCCGCCCTGCAAAATCAGCTCGATGCCGGTCGAGAGTTCATTGACGACTATTCCCGTGCGCTGCGCGCCTTGACCGAATGAACCTGAGCTCGATCGATCCCGCCGCGCTGCTTCTGCTGCATGAGGAAAGTCTCGCCGAAATCGGGGAGGAGGTCGGACCGTACGACGAGGTTCTCCTTGATGCGGCACTGGCCTATCCGCTGCATCTGGCAGTGCTGCAAGTGGCTGATGTCGCCGCGATTGCCGCCGCCTATGCAGTCGGCATGTTGAAATACAGGCCATTCGTGGTCGGCAACGAGCGCGCCGCGCTCCTGGCGCTGGGAATGTTCTTGTATCTGAACGACTGGCGCTTGAATGCGCCACAGGAGGAGGCAGTGCACGTCATCCTGCGGGCAAGTGCGGCGGAACTGGACGAAGAATCGCTTGCAGACTGGATTCGCGCCTATCTCTGATATTCAGGCGAAACATCAGAAATCACTTTAAAAATGCAGCGTAAGCTATTGTATTTAAATATATTCGCATATTTCAAGAAATTGCATTAGAAAAGTCTTGCAAGTAACTGATAACAGGAAACTTTCTCTACAGCGACTTCACATAAGCGCGTATTCCGGCCAGCAGCATCTCGACGGCCATCGCCGTCAGTATCAGTCCCATCAAGCGTTCGAACGCCGTCATGACACGTGGCCCGAGAGCCCGCTGCATGCGTTCCGCGCTTAACAATACGGCCAGCCAGACGATCGCTACCAGCGACAGGATCGCCACATGTAGCAGGCTCTCGACCGTGCTGTTGGAAGAAAACAGTAGCACGGTGACCAGTGCCGACGGACCGGCAAGGGCGGGAATGGCCAAGGGCACAATGAATGGCTCATGGTCTGTCGTTTCTCCATCGCCGAATACACCGCCAGGCTGTGGAAACACCATGCGCAGAGCAATCAGGAACAGGATCACGCCGCCGCCGATGCGCAGGGAAATATCGGTGAGCTGCAAGGCAGCGAGGAAATGCCGCCCGAAAAACATGAAAATCAGCAGGATTAGGAAGGCAATTGCGCATTCCCGAATAATGACCCGGCCGCGCCTTTCGTCGGGCACGTGTGCGAGGGCGCTGACAAACAGCGGCACGTTTCCGAAGGGATCGGTCACCAGCAGCAGAATGATGAAGGACTGGAAAAAGTTTTGGCTCATGCTGTCAATTCTTGAAAGTGCGTGAAAGGTATACTCGCGGCCTTGCAAGTCTGGCAAGGAGCATGCCCGAAGCATGCCATAAACACGACAAGAGAAAATTTGAAGACCGCATGATTTCCCCGAAGCCTGTAAAAAAGTCGCGACGCCGCTTTCTCCTCGGTGGCTTGGGAGTCGCAGGCGCATTGATCGTCGGCTGGGGCGTGATGCCGGCGCGCCAGCGCCTGCGTGTTGCCAATCCCATCCCCGCTGTCAACGGCGAAGTGGCGTTGAACGGCTGGATTCGGATCTCCGGAGATGGCGCGGTCACTCTGGCTATGCCGCAGTCGGAAATGGGGCAGGGTGTGCATACCGCATTGCCGATGCTGGTGGCGGAAGAACTGGATGTCCCGCTGAACATGGTCAGGATCGAGCAGGCGCCGATCGACAAGATTTTTGGCAATATCGCGGTGTTGCAGGATGGCTTGCCGTTTCATCCGGATAGCAGTGGAACGCTGAAGGATACCGTGCGCTGGCTCACCGGAAAGGCGGGGCGTGAGCTCGGCCTGATGATTACCGGTGGGTCGTCTTCGGTGAAGGACATGTGGCTTCCAATGCGCGAGGCCGGGGCGACTGCCCGAGCAATGCTGGTCGAAGCCGCGGCCAGGGATTGGGGCGTGCCCGTCTCGGAATGCAGAACGGAAGGCGGGTTGGTCACGCATTCCGACGACAAGCGTGCAAGCTATGCCGAGCTGGCGGCAAGGGCCGTCGCCAGCGAGCCGGGCCGGATTCGACTCAAGAATCCCTCCGAATTCACCCTGATCGGCACGCCGCAGCCACGCCGCGATACGCATGTCAAGGTCAACGGTACTGCCGTGTTCGGCCTGGATGTTCGTCCAGCAGGCTTACTGTATGCCGCGGTCCGGATGTGTCCGACCATTGGAGGCAGTATCCGGAGCGTCGTCGCCGACAAGGTTCGCGTCATGCCGGGCGTGCTGCACGTGGTCGATTTTACGGGTGCGGCCTCTGGAATGTCAGGCGTCGCTGTTATCGCGAAGTCCTGGTGGCAGGCGAAGCAGGCTGCTGCCGCGTTGCCGGTGATCTGGAATGACGGAACGCACGCCAATCTGTCGACGGATACGGTATTTCAGGAATTGTCGGCGAAGCTCGACAGCGAATCCGGCTTCACTTATTACCAGCAAGGTGAACCAGTTGCGGCTGGGGCAGCAATGAAGACGCTGGAGGCAGAATACCGCGCGCCGTTTCTGGCGCATGCGACCATGGAGCCGATCAATTGCACCGCCCAGCTAAAAGACGGCAAGGTGAGCCTATGGGCATCGACGCAAGTTCCCAGCATCGCTGTCGATATGGCGGCCCGGGTCGCGCGGGTCAGGCCCGAGGACGTTACCCTCACCGTCACCTATATCGGTGGCGGCTTCGGCCGTCGCCTGGAAGTGGACATGGTGGCGCAGGCTGTCGCAATCGCGAAGGAAGCCGGCGGCATGCCTGTCCAGGTGATCTGGAGCCGCGAAGACGACATGACGCACGACTTCTACCGGCCGGCGGCCCTGGCGCGTTTCTCGGCCACACTCGATGCGGCCGGCAATGTCCTTGCGTACAACAACAAGCTTGCGTCCGGCGCGATCCTGCATCAGGTCATGGATCGCACCTTCGGATTAATTGGTGCCGGCCCCGACAAGACGACAGTCGAGGGCGCTTTCGATATGCCCTATGAATTTCCGCATCAGCATATTGCGCATGTCACGGTGCCGACGCCGGTGCCGATTGGCTACTGGCGATCGGTCGGCCACTCGCACAATGCGTTTTTCAAGGAAAGCTTTGTCGATGAACTGGCGCACGCTGTCGGCAAGGACCCGGTCGAATTTCGTCGCGGCTTGTTGACGAAGCATCCTCGCCATCTCGCCGTGCTCGATGCCGCACTGGAGCGAGCAGGTCGGCCGGGAGCCGGACGCGCGCACGGCGTCGCGCTGCACCAGTCGTTTGGTTCCATCGTCGCAGAGGTTGCGGAAGTATCAATTGAGGGAACGGAAATACGCGTCCATAAAGTGAGCTGCGCAATTGACTGCGGTTTGGCCGTCAACCCGAACATCATCGCGCAACAGATGGAGTCGGGGGTGATTTTCGGCTTGAGCGCTGCCTTGTCTGGGGAGATTACGATCAAGGACGGCAAGGTGCAGCAGCAGAATTTCCATGACTATCCGGTCCTGCGCATGAACCAGGCACCAATTGTCGAGACGATCGTGATCAGGAGCGCAGAGCCGCCAGAAGGCGTCGGGGAACCGGGAACGCCGCCGATTGCACCGGCCGTGGCGAATGCCGTCTTCAAACTGACCGGGAAACGCTTGCGCAGTTTGCCACTACGACTCGCCTAAAGTGTTTCCTTGAGTCGCGCACGCAGATTGCAGACACGCTGCCACTCCGCGCGTTCGGGAGAGCTTGCCGCCTGCCTGCGCAATTCGCTGTCGCTTTGCTCGGCCTGCGCCAGGATCAATCTGTCGGCCAGTTTCGGATCCGGCAGCACGGTGCCGAAAAACGTGACCATATCTCCACGCTGAATCAGCAGTGTCGGAAAGTTTTCCACATCGATATCGCCGATGAAATCCGCCTGATCCTCGATGTCGATCCAGACGAAATGCTTGTCCGGATGCTGTGCTGCCAGTTGCTCGAAGCCGCCTCGGTAACTGCGGCAGGTGTCGCACCATCCAGCGCACAGGCAGGCAACCACCCACGCGTCGCCATCCAGCCATTCGGCCAGTTGTCCACGATTGTGATTTTCCAGAGTGAGGCAAGGTGAGTGCATGAGCGGCTGATCAGTCGGGGGTAGGCCGATATTGTAAGACAAGGCAAGGAACGCCGTTGTGCGGTCGCTCGGAAAGCGGATGTGTTGCCGAATGGACCGCTTCCGGCAGAAGCATCGAATCAGTCAGGCGGTGGTATTGACGTTCTGCCCAAGATGGGGCGGAAGATTTGGCGCGGTGGCAGGCGGTAGTGCCTCCAGCAATGCTGCGGCGCTGCTGGCCTGCACGTCGATGGCTTTCTTCAGCACAGCGACACCGACTGCCTGATTCGTTGCGGTATTGGCGATGGTTGTGGCCAGATTCGCGATGTTATTGACTTCCATGGAGTCCTCCGCTGCTGTTCTATTATTAACGGCAGCCGCGCGCTATTCTTTAGCAGGCTGTTGGAAAAACTGCTGAGCGGCCTTTTGGCTTGTTTGCGCCATTTAATTCAACAGCCCTGTCAGAGCCTGTCACGGTAAAATACGCCGATGCGAACCATTCTTGCCATTGAAACGTCTTCCGACCTTGCCTCAGTCGCCTTGCTTCACCAAGGGAAAGTCCTGGCACATGAAGCGTCCGGCGTGCAGACCCATTCACAAACCGTGTTGCCGATGGTGCAGGTCTTGCTGGCGCAGGCCGGCGTGACATTGAAACAGTGCGATGCCATCGCCTTTGGTGCCGGCCCCGGGTCGTTTACCGGCGTGCGGACGGCCTGTGGCGTGGCGCAAGGACTGGCCTTCGGGGCGGATTTGCCGATTGTGCCGGTGGTCACCTTGCTGGCAATGGCGCAAGCCTGCCGCGAAGCTTGCGGCGCAACGGATGTGCTGGTCGTGCTCGATGCGCGCATGGAAGAGGTCTACTGGGCACAATATCGTTATCAGGATGGATGGCAAACTGTTACTGCCCCGGCATTGTCCGCACCCTCGGCTGTGACCGCCGTTGGCGATGTCGTCGCTTGCGGCAATGGTTTGGTTGCGTTTGCGTCCGCCTTCGAAGGATTGCCGTTTGCCGGCGGCGCGCAACGCGACATCATGCCGCATGCGGCGCAGATTGCTTGCTTGGCGCAGCTTGAACTTACCGCCGGGCGCGCCGTCAATGCACGCGACGCACAACCTGTTTACTTGCGCAACAAAGTCGCCATGACGACAGCAGAACGTCTGGCAAGGACGGCCGCATGAGTGCCGTTTATAAAGCAGTCGGCGAGTCACCATCCTTGCCATCCTTGCATTTCGCGCCCATGCAGGTCAACGATCTGCCGGACGTGCTGGCAATCGAAAATGACGTCTATCCATATCCCTGGACGCGCGGCAATTTCCTCGATTCGCTCTACAGCGGATATGAAACATGGGTATTGCGCGATGCTTCCGGTGTGCTGGTCGGCTATTTTCTGCTGATGCTGGCAGTGGACGAAGCGCATCTGCTGAATATCAGCGTGCGCCGCGATTTGCATGGTCGTGGCATCGGCCGCATGCAGCTTGACAAGGTGGTCGCTGTGGCGAGAGAAAAGGGGATGTCCTCCGTTCTTCTTGAGGTCCGGCCATCCAATCAGCGCGCGCTGTCCGTCTACCAGCATTATGGCTTTGTCCAGATCGGACAGCGCAAGGGATACTATCCGGCGCAGGGAAATACTCGCGAGGACGCCATTGTCATGAGATTTCAGTTATGACCGGTTCAGCAGAACGCCGCGCGGTTTTTTTGCGGGAAATCGGTGTGGGTCCCGTGTGGCAGCGTCGCGCCGCGGTGCCGCCGCAACAGCAACCGTCGACGGAATTTGCTGTGGAGATGAGTCAACCGGCCGCGTTCGATGACATGCCAATTGATATGCCACCGCTGGATCTGCCGGAAACGGACAAGCCTGCGGCACGCGATGCATTGGTGCCTGAAGTGTCGTCGATGGACTGGGGACAGCTCCAGTCAACGGTTGCCGCATGCACCAAGTGCGGTTTGTGCACTGGGCGCACCAAGACCGTTTTCGGCGTTGGCGACGAAAAGGCAAAATGGCTGTTTGTCGGGGAAGGTCCGGGAAGGAATGAAGACCTGCGCGGCGAACCTTTCGTCGGACAGGCTGGCAAATTGCTCGATAACATGCTGCTCGCGATGGGCCTGAAACGCGGCGAAAACGCTTACATCGCCAATATCGTCAAATGCCGTCCGACAGACGAAACCGGCCGCGACCGCGCGCCGACAGCCGTTGAAACGGCTGCGTGCATGCCTTACCTCGAAAGACAGATTGCGCTGATTCAGCCGACAGTCATCGTTGCGCTCGGAAAGACCGCAGCAATTTCCTTGCTCGGACTCGACGCGGAAACACCCGTTTCCAAACTGCGCGGCACCGTCCACCGCTACGCCGACCGCCCACTTGTGGTCACCTATCACCCCGCTTATTTGTTGCGCAACATGGCCGACAAGAAAAAGGCATGGGCCGACATTTGTCTCGCCATGACGGCATATGCAGGCGTCCGCTGATTCCACGGGCGAGAATTTTCAAAGCCAGTTCCACCGCCGCTGGAACCACCTGAACGATCCGCATGTAAGGACATTGGCATGGCTGCTGGATGCCCCCGATTTGCTGGATTCCAGCGCTTCCCAATGGCAGGGACGCGTAGCGAGTATCGGCGTCATCGACGAGAACACGCGCAACTGGCTTGCAGAACTTGACCGCGCGCCGGGTGAACTGCATGCCTACCTCGACCTGCAACCGTTCGCCCGACTCGGACGTTATGCGGAAAAGTTGATGGCCTTCTATCTCGAGCATCAGGGGCTGCTGGTGGCGCATGGCGTGCAGGTGCGTGCCGGCAAGAACGACACCATCGGCGAATTCGATTTCCTGCTGCGACAGGGCGCGTCACTCATTCATTGGGAGTTCGCTACCAAGTTGTATCTGCTGGAATCGAGTGGCCATGGATGCGAGGCCGATTATTTCGTTGGCCCCGGCCTGGCTGACACGCTGGGCACCAAGATCCGCAAGATCATGGAGCATCAGTTGTCGCTTTCGCAGCATCCTGCTGCGCTGCTGCAGTTATCGGAGCCGGTCGCCGCCGCCCTGGCCTTGGTCAAAGGCTGGTTGTTCTATCACGGCCAGACTCCGCCACCGGCATTGCCGCCGGGGATTTCACGCGCGCATTGCCGTGGTTTCTGGTGTGCCTTGGAGGAACTGGATCGGGTTGCCGGCGAATATTTCCTCGTCTTGCCGAGGCTGAGCTGGCTGGTGCCGGGCAAGACTGAAATGAGCGGCACATTGAAGCGAGACGCACTCAGGGAAGAATTGATGCGCCACTTTGATGGAAGTTCAACACCAGCACTGGTGGCAGTGCTGGAGCCGCGTGGCGGTCACATGCTCGAAGTGGACCGGGGCTTCATCGTGCCCAATGACTGGCGTACCCGGGCTGAAGTGCACATCAGGCGCGGGGCATGATGCGGGCAGCAGGATTGCCATTTCTGCAATCTTAGTGCTTGTGCTCTCCGATCAGTGCCAGAGAATCATGTTCACGCTGGTTCGCCGCATGCCTCCTCATGGCGAGGCTCATGGTGCCCGCGACGAACAGCCCGAACAACACGATGACGACATTGATGTTCAGGTTCAGCTTCACCATCATTGCGTAGAGCATGAGCATCGTCAGTACCGACAGATTCTCATTGAAGTTTTGCACGGCGATCGAGTGTCCGGCGCTCAACAGGACATGGCCGCGATGCTGAAGCAGGGCATTCATCGGAACCACGAAATATCCCGACAGTCCGCCAACCAGGACCAGCAGGACATATGCCATCCAGGCGCTGTGCACCAGGGTCATTGCCATCACGATAAAACCCATGACGACGCCGAGCGGCATGACGCTGAGCGATTTCTTCAAGGGGACAAAGCGTGCGGCTGCCGCCGCGCCGATTGCAATCCCCAATGCAAATATTCCTTGAAATGTCGCCGCCTGGTCGAGCGGCATGTGAAGCGATTGCTCCGCCCATTTCAGCATGATGAATTGCAGCGTCGCGCCAGCACCCCAGAACAATGTGGTGACCGCAAGGGAAATCTGCCCCAGCTTGTCTTTCCATAAAGTGATAAAGCAACCTGCGAAATCGGCAACCAGCCGAATCGGGTTGCGCTCTTGGTGTGGATAACGGGCGCCGGTATCCGGAATCCGCAAGTTGAAAACGGCCGCCACGAAATAGGCCGTCATGATGACCGACAAGGCGGCCTCGGCAGGCGTGTTGACGCCGGTGTCGACCACCGGGAAATCGATGCTCAGGAGGTCCGCGGAAATCTGGGGATTGACCAGCGCACCGCCCATGACGGTGCCCAATATGATTGAGACCACTGTCAAACCCTCGATCCAGCCATTGGCTGCGACGAGTTTTTCGGGCGGCAGCAGTTCGGTCAGGATGCCGTATTTGGCGGGAGAGTAGGCTGCTGCGCCGAATCCCACCACCGCGTAGGCGAGCAGGGGATGCACGTTGCAGAACATCATCGCACAGCCGCCGATCTTGATGAGATTGGTAATGAACATCACGCGGCCTTTCGGCAGAGAGTCGGCAAAGGCGCCGACAAAGGCCGCGAGCAAAACATAGGATAGAACGAAGAACAGCTTGAGCAGCGGCGTCATCCACGCCGGCGATTTCATGGTGGTCAACAGGGCGATGGCCGCGATCAGGAGTGCATTATCGGCAAGCGACGAGAAAAACTGCGCTGCCATGATAGTGAAAAAACCGCGATTCATCCGCATGTTGAGGTGTGCCAGTATGTCTCCGGCAAGCTTTATACCATGAAAACAGGTGCCTACAGTGGAATTCCTGAACGGTGGGCAAGGCCCATCCGGTAAAATGAATCACTGCGCCGATTCATTGTTGTTGACTCTTCAAGATTGTTTTCTTTTCATGCCCAGACCGCTTGTCGCAACCATCCATCTCGCTGCCATGCAGCACAACCTCGCCCTTGCCAGACAGTGCACGCCGAATGCCAAAGTATGGGGCGTCGTCAAGGCCAACGCCTACGGGCACGGACTCGCGCGCGGCATGCGAGCGTTTGCCGCCGCCGATGGTTTGGCACTGATTGAGGTCGACGCCGCCGTGCGCTTGCGGGAACTGGGTTGGCAAAAGCCTATCCTGTTGCTGGAAGGATTTTTCGACGAAACGGATCTGCCCGTCCTCGCGGCATACCACCTGCAGACCGCCATTCATTGCAATGAACAAATCGACATGCTTGAGCGCGCCGCGCTGACGTCGCAGATCGATGTGCATTTGAAAATGAACAGCGGCATGAATCGCCTCGGATTTCAACCGGATGCATATCGCGCCGCGCACGCAAGGCTTCGTGCGATTCCCGCCATTCGCCACATCACCTTGATGACCCACTTTGCGAATGCTGACGATGCGGTCAACGCCAAGCTTCCATTGAGCGAACAAATCCGCCGTTTCGAGAGCGGCACCGAGGGATTGCCCGGCGAGCGCAGCGTCTCCAATTCGGCAGCAGTGCTGACACGCCCGGATCTGCGCAGCAACTGGGTGCGTCCCGGCATCATGCTTTATGGCGGCACGCCCGGCGGCAAGACGGCCGAAGCCTTTGGATTGCAACCGGCGATGACGCTTGCCAGCGAGATCATCGGCGTGCAGCAGGTCGGCGTAGGTGAGGCTGTCGGCTACGGCAGTCGCTTCGTGGCGGACAGGCCGATGACAATCGGTGTGGTGGCATGCGGTTATGCGGATGGGTATCCGCGTCATGCGCCCAACGGAACGCCGATCGTTGTCGAAGGACAGAGAACCAAGCTGATCGGGCGTGTCTCCATGGACATGATCACGGTTGATCTGACGGGCATTCCCGGGGCCGGCATCGGCAGCAAGGTGATTCTGTGGGGGAACGACTTGCCGATCGATGAGGTAGCCGAGGCTGCCGGCACGCTCGGGTATGAGTTGATGTGCGCATTGGCGCCGCGCGTGCAGGTGGTCGAGGAATAACGAATCAATATCCATGGCAAAACAGAAAACCAATTACACCTGTACCGAGTGCGGCGGTGTTTCCAGCAAATGGGCAGGGCAGTGCGCATCGTGCGGCCAATGGAACACGCTGGTCGAGACCGTCATTGAGGCGGCCGGAAATCGTTTCTCGGGTCAGCATCAAGGTTTGGCGCAGACTTCGCCGGTGCTCAGCCTCGCCGATATCGAGGCAATCGACGTTCCGCGCTTTGGCACAGGGATCGAAGAGTTCGACCGCGTACTTGGTGGTGGACTGGTGGCCGGCGGTGTGGTTCTGATCGGCGGCGATCCCGGCATTGGCAAATCGACATTACTGCTGCAGGCATTGGCCAATATGTCGCGTATCAAGAAGACCTTATATGTCAGCGGCGAGGAATCCGGTTCGCAGATTGCACTGCGTGCAAAACGCCTCGCCGTAGATGCGAAAGAATTGCAATTGCAGGCGGAAATCCAGCTCGAGAAAATCCTCAATACGCTGGCTGACCACAAGCCGCAGGTTGCGGTAATCGACTCGATCCAGACCATCTATTCCGATGCATTGACATCCGCGCCCGGTTCGGTGGCGCAGGTGCGCGAATGCGCCGCGCAATTGACCCGCGTGGCGAAGCAATCCGGCATCACCATCATCATGGTCGGCCACGTGACGAAAGAGGGGGCGCTGGCCGGACCGCGCGTGCTGGAGCATATTGTCGATACCGTACTGTATTTTGAAGGTGACACACACTCCAGCTTCCGTCTCGTGCGCGCTTTCAAGAACCGTTTCGGTGCGGTCAACGAACTGGGCGTGTTCGCAATGACCGAAAAAGGCCTGAAGGGCGTGTCCAATCCATCAGCCTTGTTCTTGTCGCAACACGACAATCAGGTTCCCGGGTCTTGCGTGATGGTGACGCAGGAAGGAACGCGTCCCTTGCTGGTGGAAATCCAGGCGCTGGTGGATACCTCGCACGTGCCCAATGCGCGCAGGCTGTCCGTCGGCCTGGAGCAGAATCGTCTGGCAATGTTGCTTGCAGTGCTGCATCGACATGCCGCCGTCGCAGCCTTCGATCAGGACGTGTTCATCAATGCGGTCGGGGGCGTGAAAATCACGGAGCCGGCGGCGGATCTCGCCGTTTTGCTTGCCATTCATTCATCCATGCGCAACAAGCCATTACCACGCGGCCTGGTCGCTTTTGGCGAAGTAGGACTTGCGGGGGAAATTCGCCCAGCGCCGCGCGGACAGGAGCGCTTGCGCGAAGCCGCCAAGCTCGGCTTTTCGATCGCATTGATTCCGAAGGCTAACGCACCCAAGCAAAAGATCGAAGGACTTACCGTTATCGGCGTCGAGCGCATCGATGAAGCGCTTAATCGCGCCCGTGAACAGGACTGATTTTCAGCCGATCAGGCAGTTCGCCGCCTGCACGCCGCTACGCACTGCGGATTCCAGCGTTGCCGGGTAATCGCTCTCGGTATAGTCGCCTGCGATCACCAATCCCTTGAGGCCGGTGAGATTCATCGGCCGGGCGAGTGCCGGCGTACATGAAAAGGTGGCGCGCTTCTCGCTGATGACTTTCGTCCATTGCGGGCGCGTCAATGCGGGTTCCTGAAAGACTGTCGCAAGCTGCGTGGCGATCGCCGTTGCAAGCGCGTCGTGTCCGGCAGCGATTGCCTCGCTCGATGCGCTCACGACCACCGACAGCAGACCGGCATGATTCGGATCAAGCTGTCCGCGATCGAAAACGAATTGTCCCCATTGTTCGCCGGCGGCATTATCAAGCAATGCGTAGAAGGGTTGTGCCAGCCTGAAATCCCGCGCGTATTGCAGATAGCAGGTGCTGATCGGCTCGTACTCAAATGTCGGCAGCGGAGTTTCGACAAGCCCTTCGAGCAGGCCGGTCGCATGAGTTGCCTGCGTGGCAATCACAACGCCATCGAATTGCGCCTGTTCCGCGCCGGATGCGCTTGTGATTTGAAGCTGCCAGCCAGTTCCATCGTTGTCGACCCTCGCGATAGTTGTTCCGCAGAGCACCTTGCCGCCTTTCTGCTCGACGAATGTGCCCGCGTGCTTTGGAAAGACGCCAGTCAGGTCGACACGCGGGATGAGCATGTCGGATGCGGCCCGGCGCGCGCCAAGACTGTCGCGCAGCACATTGAGGAAGACTTGCGCCGAGGCTCGTTCCGGCGGCGTATTCAAGGCGGCAATACACAGCGGACGCCACATCAGACGGATCAAGCGATCGGTTTGATCGAAACGCTCCAGCAATTCGGCAACGCTGCAATCCGTATGCAATTGCCAGTCCATCCAGCGCGCCGTTGTCGAAAAGCGCGCCAGCGCAAGCTTGTCTTCCCTTGCCAAACCGCGCGCCCGCAGCAGAGCGATCAGTACATGCAAGGGAGCTGGAAGGCGTGGCGTGACGAAGTCCATTCCACCACTGTTGGCGGGATAGCGCATCTGAAGCGGCAAGCGCAGTAATACATCTGCCGGGTCGATGCCCGTGACGCACATCAGCCTCAAGGTTTCGCTATAGGCTCCAAGCAGGATATGCTGGCCGTTGTCGAGGGGCAGTCCATTGATCTCGACGGCGCGCGCCCGACCGCCCAGCGATCGGGCTGATTCGAACAGGCAAACCGGATACCCTCGGTGCGCAAGCTCGACCGCTGCCGCACAGCCTGCCCACCCTCCGCCTATGACCGCAATGCGACGCATGATCAATACGTTGCAGTTGCGCCGAGCTTACCCGCGCACATAGGTTTTCCATGCCAGCCAAAGCTTGCGGATCGGCGTGAGGGAAATCTTCTGGTTTAATACGTGGAAACCGTCACGCTGAATTTCATTCAGGAGTGCACGGTAGATCGCAGCCATCATCAGCCCTGGTCGTTGCGAACGACGATCAGCGTTCGGAAGCAGTGCAAAGGCTTCTTCATACGTCGCCTGCGCGCGCTCTGCCTGAAAACGCATCAAGTTTTCAAAATTTTCATTGTGACGGGCATTCAGGATATCCGCGGCGGTCACATTGAACTGCTGCAGTTCATTGACAGGGAGATAAATTCGCCCTTTGCGTGCGTCTTCACCGACATCGCGGATGATATTGGTGAGCTGGAAAGCGAGGCCCAGCTTTTCCGCATACTGCAAGGTTTCGGCGTGCGTAACGCCAAAGATGCGCGCCGACAGGATTCCGACCGCACTGGCGACATGCCAGCAATATCTTTTCAGTCCCGCGAAATCCAGATAGCGCGTCTGATCGAGATCCATTTCCATGCCGTCGATAATCGCTTGCAAGTGCTTTCCATCCAGCGCGTAATCTGCCATGTGCGGTTGCAGTGCCTTCATGACCGGATGCGACGGCGTCCCGCCCAGCATGTCCTGGACTTCCTTGCGCCACCACATCAACTTGTTGCGGGCAACCGTGACGTCGTTGCACTCGTCGACGGTGTCGTCAACTTCCCGACAAAACGCGTACAACGCCGTAATCGCACGACGGCGCTCAGCCGGCAGAAACAGGAAGCTGTAATAAAAGCTGGAGCCGCTTTGCACGGCTTTTTGTTGGCAATATTCGTCGGGCGACATGTGGCCTTGCTCGGATGCTGATCGAAACCCGCTATGCTAGCCGACGCGGGCGGTCTGCGCCAAACTGAATTTCATTCCGACTGCCCGCCATGCCATGCGAAGCCAATCCGCAGCCTTCAGTTGCGGGCGATGGCGGAAGACGTCGTAGTCGACGGCTTCGATGCGCTCGAGAATGCGCAAGCCACCCTGTATCACCAACCGTAATTCCCAGCCGATACGTCCCGGCAGCCTCAGGGCGAGCGGGGCGCCCGAAAGCATCATGGCGCGCGCTCGATCCACCTCATATCGCATCAGATTCCGCCAGCAATCGTCCACATTGCCATCAGCCAGGTGTCCTTCGGAAACGCCGAAGCGTTCACGATCCTGTTGGGGAAGATAGATGCGTTTCTTGGCCCAGTCGATGGCGGCATCTTGCCAAAAGTTAATCAATTGCAAAGCGCTACAAATCGCATCCGACTCCCGCAGGTTCGCCGGATTCGCGGCGTCGTACAAATGCAGCATCAAATGTCCAACCGGGTTGGCCGAACGCCGGCAATAGTCGATCAGGGACTCGAAATTGGCATAGCGAGTGGTGACGACATCTTGCTTGAATGCCGACAGCAAATCACGAAACGGCTGAACCGGCAGGCCGAAATCCATTATTGTTTTGGCAAGGCGTTGAAACAGTGGAGTGTCAGGTGGAGTGCCACGCTCAATCGCGTCCAGCGCCAGTTCATAACGTGTCAGCGCCGCAAGCCGCGTGTCTGGCGCGGCATCTCCTTCATCGGCCAAGTCATCGGCACTGCGCGCAAATGCATAAATTGTTTCAACCGCGGGACGCAGGCGGGCCGGCATCAAAAGCGAGGCGACCGGGAAGTTTTCGTAATGGTCAATTGACATTTTTAGGGGTAACTGACTAAAAAGTCATATGCAAAGTGAGAGTCTCGTGCTTATAATTACTAACCAGTCAGTCATTAATATCCGTGCACATTGAATAACGTTTTCCGGGCCAGCATTCAGCCCGAATAGTAAAGGAAAAGAACGTGGCCGCTCTGATAAATCAAACTGAACCGTCGCAAGGCCGCCCTCGGCCAAGCCCTGTTGCAGCTTTCGTCCTCTCCGGTCTTCTCCTTGCGGGATGCTCGAAGCCGGTTGAAAAGGTAGAGGAAATTCGCCCGGTTCGCGCGATGCAGCTGTCCGCCGACAATGTCGACGTCATTGCTGAGTTCTCCGGCGACGTTCGTGCACGGGTTGAGTCGCGCCTGGGTTTTCGGGTCGGCGGAAAGATCGTTTCGCGCAAAGTCGATGTCGGATCAACCGTCAAGCGCGGTCAGGTATTGATGCAACTCGATCCGCAAGACTTCGAGCTCGCGCAAGCCCAGGCCAACGCGGGCCTGAGGGCGGCAGAAAGCAATCGCGATCTTGCCAGGGCCGAACTGAAGCGCTATCAGGAATTGCGAGCCAAGAATTTCGTCAGCCAGGCGGTGCTCGATGCCAAGGAAACGGCATACAAGGCCGCACAGGCAAGCTTTGAACAAGCACAGGCGGGCTACCGTAACCAGACCAACCAGGCGGGTTATACCACTCTGGTCTCTGACGTGGACGGTGTCGTCACCGGCGTCGACGCAGAAGTCGGGCAGGTGGTCGCCGCAGGCAGCCCGGTGGTACGCGTGGCAAAGACGGGCGACAAGGAAATCGTGATCGGCATCCCGGAAGACAAGGTGGATGCATTGCGTCGTGTTTCCGACGTTCGGGTACGCACGTGGGCCAACCCCAATCAAATCATTCCCGGAACCTTGCGCGAATTGTCGCCGGTTGCCGATCCTGCAACACGTACATACACGGCAAAAATATCGATCCCGAATGCACCTGACGGCATCAAGCTCGGCATGACGGCCTACGTCGCCTTCGCAGGAAAGACGGCAAATGAGATGATCAAGCTGCCCTTGACGGCGCTGTTTCAGGACAAATCTTCAACTGCAGTCTGGGTTGTGGAAAACGGCAGCGTCAAGCTCGCTCCGATTCAAGTCGGCGGCACTTCTGGCAACGACATCCTGGTCGCTGGCGGTGTCGCGCCTGGCCAGACGATCGTGACTGCCGGCGTGAATCTCCTCAAGCCTGGCCAAAAGGTCAAAATCCTTGGCGATGAATCGATTGCCAAGCCCGATAGTGCGGTAGCGACCACAAGCACCAGCACCCAAACCGCAAACTCCGGCATCGCTGACGGAGTCGCCAAATGAAGGGCGGTTTCAACCTTTCCCGCTGGGCGCTCGAGCACATTCCACTGACGCGTTACCTCATCGTTGCCCTCCTAATCGGCGGCATCCTGAGCTATACCCGCCTCGGCCAGGACGAAGACCCGCCGTTTACTTTCCGCGCAATGGTTGTGCGCGCCGTCTGGCCTGGCGCCACCGCGCTGCAGATGGCCGAGCAGGTGACCGACAAGCTAGAAAAGAAGCTGCAGGAAACGCCTTACATCGACAAGATCCGCAGCTATTCGAAGCCGGGCGAAACCGTCATCATCCTGCAACTGCGCGAATCAACGCCACCCAAGGATGTACCCTCCGCCTGGTACCAGGTGCGTAAGAAGATCGGCGATATCCGTCCGACTTTGCCGGGCGGCGTGGTTGGTCCGTTTTTCAACGATGAATTTGGCGATACCTACGGTTCCATTTTTGCGATCTCTGGCGATGGTTTCAGTTACGCCGAAGTGAAGGACTACGCCGATTTCGTGCGACAGCAATTGTTGAAAGTGCCGTCCGTCGCCAAGGTCGAAATGTTCGGCGTGCAGGATGAGAAGCTCAACATCGAGTTCTCGCACAAGAAATTCGCTCAGCTCGGCATTCCGTTCGATGCGATCGTTGCTCAACTCAACGCGCAGAATACCGTCGAATCGACCGGTGTCTTGGTGACACCGACGGATAATCTCCAGGTGCGTGTAACGGGCGCAATGAAAAGCGTCAAGGACCTGGAAGACCTCGAATTGCGCGCTGGCGGCACCACCTTCCGGCTTGGCGACTTTGCGACCATCAAGCGTGAATACAAGGATCCGCCGCAAGACAAGATGCGCTTCAACGGCAAGGAAGTCATCGGGCTGGGCATCTCGATGGAGAAGGGTGGCGACATCATTCAGCTCGGGCACAATCTGGAAAAGACCGTCAGCGACATCAAGAACAAGCTGCCAGTCGGTATCGAACTGGAGCATGTATCGAATCAGCCAAAAGCCGTCTCGTCCTCGGTCAATGAGTTCTTGCGTACACTGACCGAAGCCGTGTTGATCGTCCTCGGGGTCAGTTTCCTGTCCCTCGGCCTGCACACGAAGCCATTCCGTCTCGACATCTGGCCGGGACTGGTAGTGGCCCTGACCATTCCGATGGTGCTGGCGGTCACCTTTCTTTTCATGCGGATTTTCAGCATTGATTTGCACAAGATTTCTCTCGGTGCGCTGATCATTGCACTCGGCCTGCTGGTTGACGATGCCATCATCGCAGTCGAAATGATGGTGCGCAAACTGGAAGAGGGTTACTCGCGCTTCGATGCCGCGACCTTCGCCTATACCTCGACCGCCATGCCGATGTTGACAGGGACGCTGATAACTGCCGCCGGTTTTCTTCCGATCGGCTTGGCAAAATCCGCAGCTGGCGAATACACATTCTCGATGTTCTCGGTCAATGCGCTCGCGCTGCTCATCTCCTGGGTGGTCGCCGTGCTGTTTACGCCCTACATCGGTTATATGTTGCTCAAGGTGAAGCCCGCGACGAATGCAGATGGTCACCATGAACTGTTCGATGGCCAGTTCTACAAGCGCTTCCGTGGCCTCGTGAGCTGGTGCGTGGAGTGGCGCAAGACCACCATCCTGCTGACACTCGGTGTTTTTGTGCTCGGTGTATTCGGCTTTCGCTTCATCGAGCAGCAATTCTTCCCGGATTCGAGCCGGCCTGAACTGATGGTCGAACTCTGGATGCCGGAAGGGACCGCTTTTGCAGCAACGGAAGCGCAAACGAAGAAGTTCGAAAGTTTCATCCGCAAGCAAGAAGGCGTCGAAAGCATTACCGCTTATGTCGGTACCGGCAGCCCTCGCTTTTATCTCCCGCTGGATCAGATTTTCCCGCAAAGTAATGTTACGCAGCTGGTGGTTCTGCCCAAGGATCTGAAAGCGCGGGAAGCGCTGCGCCTGAAAATCATCGACGCATTCAAGAATGATTTTCCCGGAGTGCGCGGCCGCGTGAAATTGTTGCCGAACGGCCCGCCCGTTCCGTATCCGGTGCAGTTTCGGGTCAGTGGACTGGATGTTCCCAAGGTGCGCGCGATTGCCGACCAGGTGAAGGAAATCATGCGCGCCAATCCGAACGCGGTTGGCGTCAACGACAACTGGAACGAATCGGTGAAAGTCTTGCGGCTTGACCTCGATCAGGATAAGTTGCGCGCGCTCGGTATCAGTTCGCAAACCGTCATGCGTACGGCAAACACGATCCTGACCGGAACGGCCATTGGCCAATATCGCGACAGCAATAAACTGATCGATATCGTGGCTCGCCAGCCGGTCGAAGAGCGCTCGACGATTTCCGCTCTGAATGAAGCCAACATTCAGACGGCGAGCGGAAAAGCCGTGCCGCTATTGCAGGTGGCGCGCCCGCATTTTGTATGGGAGCCGGGTGTGATCTGGCGCGAAGGGCGCGAATGGGCGATCACGGTACAGTCGGATGTCGTCGACGGCGTCCAGGGTCCGACTGTGTCGAGCCAGCTCAACCCCAAGCTGGACGCGTTGCGGGCACAGCTTCCGGCTGGCTATCGCATCGAACTTGCGGGGGCCGCCGCCGATAGCGGGAAAGCGCAGGAGTCCATTGCCGCCAATGTGCCACTGGTAATCTTCATCATCTTCACGCTGTTGATGCTGCAATTGCACAGCTTCTCGCGCTCCTTGCTGGTATTCCTGACCGGTCCGCTGGGGGTTGCGGGCGCAGCCATGGCATTGCTCATTCTGCACAGGCCCTTCGGATTTGTTGCGCAACTTGGCGTGATCGCCTTGTTCGGCATGATCATTCGCAATTCGGTGATCCTGATCGACCAGATCGAATCGGATATTGCCCAAGGTGCCGCGCCCTGGAACGCCATTGTCGAAGCAGCGGTGCGGCGCTTCCGTCCGATCATCCTGACGGCGGCTGCTGCGGTACTCGCGATGATTCCGTTGTCACGCTCAGTGTTCTGGGGGCCGATGGCCGTGGCGATCATGGGCGGTTTGATCATCGCAACGGCATTGACGCTGCTGTTCCTGCCCGCCCTCTATGCAGCATGGTTCAGGGTGAAGAAACCGGAGCCCGAGGTCGCGATCATTCCTTAAGAGTTGTTCGCAAACGGACCTGCCGCATTTCAAGTCCTCCCAAGCCATGAAAAATCGGGACAGGCAAGGGAAAAAATGCAGTAAAATGCCGGGTTGAAGTTGAAGAGCTACTAACAAGAGCTTTGTGGGGCGACCAAATTTTCACTTCATGGTCGCCCTTTGCTTTTGTGCATAATCAATACAAATCCCGGCGAGGATGGCGAAATTGGTAGACGCACCAGGTTTAGGTTCTAAATTATAGCGTTTTTTCGTGCATTGCAAGCAACGTTATAAGTCATTGATTTTAAGGGGTTTTTAGCTAAAACCGTCTTAAAATCAACGACTTGCAAGCGGAACGATCCCAAACAATTTATCATCCTATCTCATCTTATTTCATCAAAAATCATCCGATTTCAGATGAGCAGTTTGGGAAGAGTTTGGGAAGGTTTGGGAACTCACCGTAGCTGCATGCACATCAGGATTTGACCTGAATTTTGGGTGGAAAAAAGTAGCAAAAGGCACTAAAATCACGGGCTTCGCGGCTGTGGCGAAATTGGTAGACGCAACAGGTTTAGGTCCTGTCGAGAGCAATCTTGTGCTGGTTCGAGTCCAGTCAGCCGCACCAAAAATTTAAGAAAGCACACTCTAAAACAGTGTGCTTTTTTTCTATTCAAAATTAGAAAAATGAATCAAGAAAGCCATTTGCCAATTTTAATTGGTATGTTCCCTGGTCAAGTTCTTCTTGATGCTGATGACATTGCAAAGTGTATGCGAGTCTCAGCAGGTCATATCTATAACCTTGCTTCAGATGGCGAGCTTCAAAAGAAGATCAAGCTTCATGAAGAAAAGAAAAAAGAAAAGGGAAAGAAGCAGAGAATTCTAGTTTCTATTATTGAGATGGCTCGCTATCTAGACAAGAAGCTAGAGCCAGAAAAAAACGAAGAGGTTCAGGAAACCCCAATCCCACAGCTTATTAAAAAGCGTGGGCGACCAAGGGGATCTGTAAGCAGAAAACAAGTTGCATTCCAATCTCAACTTACTTTAGCCATCATTCGGCATGAGTTCGAAGAATCAGTCAAAGAACTTCAAGCACAAGTTGATTCAATAGAATTTGAGGATAACGAACAATCCTGTTCGGAAAAAGTGGCAGGAGTTAAATCTAGTTTTTCGGAGTCCATCAAAAAAACAAGAAGCCACATGCTTCGGTCGATTTTAGAGATTGAGCTTTCCAACAACAAGAAGGACAACGCCACAATAAGGAAGGTGTGACAAGGTGGGGACAACTTCTATGACCAAGTCTCTGCACTGCTCAGGTCTGTTTGCGGTTCCCATCCTGGTGCTACCCTCTACTGGCTGACTAGCAAGAGCCGTGAGGTTCCCGTTCACCTTCGCAACGCACCTTCCAAACTCATGAAAGAACTTGGCTATGGGCATGAATACCGATATGCTCATGACGAACTCAATGCCTATGTCGCCCGTGGAACTTACCTTCCTTATGTCGTAGAAGAGCCTAGCTAGTGTCAGCCGGTGGCGAGAGGGCTAGATAAGGTGAGAAGCTTGCTCTGTTGAAGAAATGGGATGACGAAGCTAAAAATTAAAAAAGGGGACCTCAGGGATGGCAAGACCAGAACACAGCAAAGACGATTTTAGGAACCAATCTAAGGTCGGCGCCGACTTCCGTAAGTACAAACTATACATGGCGAGGTTCGAATTTAGCAACTTTCCGAACTCAGATTTTTCCGCCGTATCTGCCAAGCAATGTTGCTTCATCAGAGCTAACCTCGCAGGATCGAATTTCACTGGTGCCAATCTCTACGGTGCAAATTTCGGGGGTGCTGACCTTCGCGGAGTCAACTTCAAGTCAGCAATTCTTCATCATGTGAACTTTGAGAACGCATTGATTGAGGGCGCTAATTTTATCGGCGCTTCTATAAAAATGTGCAAGAAGCTTAAGCTATCCGACGAGCAAGTGGAACAGTTGGAGCAAGCCAAGAAGGCACAGCGTGAAGTAACTTCAAAAGACTTGGAAGAACGAAAGAACTCACCAGAATATCAAAAGAAAACGATAGATTTAATCACCAAGAAGCCGTGGGTCGAGAAAATCGAAGATGAGCGTGAACGAGGTGGCTCCATCGTAGTTACTCTCAAATCCGGTTATGAATTTCTAAATATGCCGGGATCTAGCATTCAAAATTTCAATACGGTGGAGTCTGCTCAAGACGGGACAACAAAAAAAGCCGTCATCCTTTCTCCCTGAGAGATTGAAGAACTCATTCTGTATTGAATAGCATCAGGATATTTGTAGATGAAGCTTGGCAAGAAGTCGCCACTCTAAAAATGTCCAGTGATGAAGAAAAGAAACAACTAAAGACGGAAACGAAACATAAATGCAAAACCTACTTCAAGAACTAACAGAACTGCTTTCGTCGGATGATCGCCTGGTCTCCGAAGGTCGACTCATGAAAAACAAAGTAGTTGAGCTTGCGCTGGGCCTTGATCCTTTATTGATTCGACATCTTCTTAAAAGCGAATCCATGAAGAGCCATTTCTTTTCTGAAGTGGAAAATGTTCTGGTTTTTGATAAATTAAAATTTCAAAGGTTTGTTAGCAACAAGAAGTTTTTGCCTGATAGTTTTACTGCATACAAGAACAAGATCGGCTTTAGTAACGGCGACGACTTCATCTCAGATAATAATGAAGTTGTTCTTGCCTGGCCATATAAGGACTGTGTATTAGAAGGCGGCCAGGACGGAGATGATGCAAGAAGGAACGAGGTCTTCTGGAACGAGACTCTAGCTCCCGACCAGATTGACCGTCTTCTGTCTCCGAAAGCACTAGTTAGATTCAAGAAATTTGAAGGCGAAGCGGAAAGCTTTCCTAATGAAATTGCTGAGCAAGACAATCTTCTCATTAAAGGGAACAACCTACTTGTTCTGCACACACTGAAAAAATACCGTGGCAAGGCCAAGTTGATTTGCATTGACCCTCCCTATAACACGGGAGGGGATGATTTTAATTACAACGACACCTTCACGCATTCCACTTGGCTAACCTTCATGCGGAACAGGCTCGAAGTCGCCAAGACCTTATTAGATCGGAACGGCACTATCTTTGTCTTCTGCGATGACAATGAACAGGCTTATTTAAGGGTTTTATGTGACGAGTTGTTCGGCCGTAAATCTTTCATTGCGACTGTCGTTTGGAAACATAGTGACAACAGCAACAACGATGCAAAGAAGTTCTCCACTGACCACAACTACATTCTTGTTTTTTCTAATAATGAAAATTGGGAAAGCATAAAGCTAGAACGCGGCGATGCAAATGCAGGCCACTTTAAGAACCCCGACAATGATCCTCGCGGCCCTTGGTTTGATGGAAACCCTGTCAACTCACCCAATCCTCGTAAAAATTTGATGTATGAAATTCCCACACCTAACGGGAATTTTATTAAACCTCCGCCAAACGGCTGGAGATGGGACCCCGACACTCTTGCAGAAAAGATGAAGAGTGGCGAAATATTTTTCAACGAAAAACAAACAGGGATCAAAAGAATTACCTACTTGTGGGAGCAGAAGGCACTGCCACCCTCCACACTTTGGGATTTGCCAGAAGAAAGCTCTTGGTTCGATCTTGATGAGACAGGACATACTCGGCAAGCCAAGAATGAACAAAAGAAACTCTTCAAGGGAATGGCTACGAGTGAACTTTTCAAGACCCCGAAACCTGAGAGGGTAATCAAAAAGATCCTTGATATCGCAACTCATGAAGGCGATCTTGTCGTTGACTTCTTTAGCGGAAGTGGCACAACTGCGGCCGTAGCGATGAAAATGAAGCGGCAGTTCATCGCCGTTGAACAAATGGACTACATTGAAACCTTCACTCTTCCTCGTTTAGTTGAAGTGACCAAAGGGGAGCAGGGTGGAGTGTCTAAGGATGTTGGTTGGAAAGGTGGTAGCGGGTTCATCTACTGTGAACTTGCGCGAGCCAATCAAGCATTTGTTGACGCCATTGAAGCGGCGGAAACAACCGAAGAGCTTGCAAAAATCTGGGCAGACATGCAGGAGAAGGCTTTCTTGTCCTACCGCGTTAATCCAAAGATTATTGATGAATCGAAGGATGATTTCGCGAAGTTGAGCCAGGCGGACCAGAAGCGATTTCTTGTGGAAGTCTTAGATAAAAATATGCTCTATGTTCCGCATTCTGAAATTGATGACAGGGCATATGCGATCCCTGAAGCGGATAAGGCAGTAAACAAAAAATTCTTCGGGTGAGGACAACATGGTAGAGAAAAAAACTCTCTTCCAAGTTCTCATAGAGGAACTTGGAAAAAGAACAATTGAGGGAACGAAGTTGCCGGAGTCTATCACTGGCAACTTAAACCCTGGATTCCCTATGCGTCCTTATCAAGAGCGGGCCTTTAAGTTCTTTGTGAACTACTGGCAAGAAGCTTTTGATGGTAAACCTCGCAAAAACCACCAACTGCTGTTCCATATGGCAACGGGGAGTGGTAAGACTTTGATGATGGCCGGACTCATCTCTTATTTATATGAGAAGGGCTACCGCAACTTCCTATTCTTCGTTAATAACAGCAACATCATTGAGAAGACTAGAGACAACTTCCTGAACGCCACTTCAAAGAAGTATC
Source organism: Herbaspirillum sp. ST 5-3 (assembly GCF_004804275.1). Taxonomy (GTDB): domain Bacteria; phylum Pseudomonadota; class Gammaproteobacteria; order Burkholderiales; family Burkholderiaceae_D; genus Noviherbaspirillum. The sequence continues at coordinate 75,931 of NZ_STGI01000014.1, read as the reverse complement.
TATTTTCCGATACGATCAGCTTCGGCGACCGACGAGTCGCCGTCAAGGAGGTGGATAACTTTCAAGGCGCAAATGATGATGACATAAACATCGTTTTCTCAACCATTCAAGGCTTGCACATGGCCTTGAATATGCCGCGAGAAAACAGTCTCACCTATGAAGACTTTGAAGATCAAAAGATTGTTCTGATCTCAGACGAGGCGCATCATATCAATGCTGATACAAAAAAAGGTAAGGAAGTAGATCAGGACGAGCTATTCGAAATCGTCTCTTGGGAAGGAACGGTTGAGCGAATCTTCAAAGCGAATCCCGCTAATGTCTTGCTTGAGTTCACAGCGACAGTGGATTTTACCGACGAAAACTTGAATGCCAAGTATCGACCTAAGCTAATTTTTGATTATCCACTAAAAGAATTCCGAAAGGATGGATACTCCAAAGAGGTCAAAGTTCTACAAGCCGACCTGTCGCCCATTGATAGAGCCCTTCAGGCAATCTTGTTGAGCCAATATCGGCGTAAGATTTTCGAAAAGAACAAGCAGCACATTAAGCCTGTGATCCTGTTCAAATCAAAGACTATCAAGGACAGCCAAGCCTTCTTGGAAGAGTTCAAGGAAGCCGTGAAGAGACTGCGGCCAGAGTCCCTAGAGGCAATCAAAAATCGCAGTAGCGAGCCGGTTGTTCTTAAGATTTTTGACTACCTGGATTCCAACAAGATAAGTCTTGAAAATCTAATTGCAGAACTGAAGGAAGACTTTTCGGAAGAGAAGCTAATTTCTGTCAATAGCAAGGAAGAAAGTGAAGTCAAGCAGATGGCAGTTAACTCCCTGGAAACCAATGAGTTCAGGGCTGTCTTTGCGGTAGATAAGCTAAACGAAGGTTGGGATGTCCTCAACCTCTTTGATATCGTTCGTCTGTATGACACACGGGATAGCAAAGGGGGGAACATCGGTAAGACAACGATGAGTGAAGCCCAGCTGATCGGGCGTGGTGCTCGTTACTGTCCGTTCCAACTGAGTGGCGATCAGCCTGTATTTGGTCGAAAATATGATTCAGACTTAGACAATGAGCTACGCATTTGCGAAGAGTTGTTCTACCACAGCGCATACAATCCCAAATATATTCAGGAGCTAAATACTGCTCTGCAAGAAATAGGTCTGAAGCCGAAAGAAACAAGGGAACGAAAGATTCATCTTAAAAAGTCGTTCAAAGATACTTCCCTGTATAAGGCAGGACACATTTTTTTAAATGAGCGCGATAAATACAGCCGTGAAGACATTCAGGGACTGGACAGCAGTATTATCAATCAGACACACAAAGTTTCGCTTCGTACCGGTTACACGAAGAGTATTGTTGCGTTTGATGCTCCTGATCGAGACAAGGGAGCCGACAAGTCCAGTATGGACTACGCTTTAAAGGACTTCGGAATTGCTATCGTTCGCAAGGCAATCCAACGATTGGAATTTTATGAGTTTTCTAACCTGAAAGGTTATCTGCCGAAGCTGACTTCAGTTCAGGAATTCATAACCTCTGACAAATATCTTGGCCGTGTCAAGGTAGAAGTCTCTGGACTGCCCGATCAGATTAAAAATCTGACCCCTGACGAAAAATTAGATGCCACCACTCAGGTGCTGACGGTCATTTCTGAAGTAATCGCATCTGATAAGATTGAGTACAAGGGGAGTAAGAAATTTTCGCCTCGTATGATCCGAGATGTGTTCAGCGATAAGACACTGAACTTCATGGTGGATGACGGTGGCGACAAGGAATTCGGCCGGTCCATGAACGACCCAGCCGAGACCGCTTATCACTTGGATCTCAGCACTAAAGCCTGGTTTGCTTTTGACGATTGCTTCGGAACCTCAGAAGAAAAGCTATTGATTCAATATATTGATAAGAAGTATAGCGAACTTGCAAAGGTTTATTCAGAAGCCTATCTGATCCGAAACGAAAAGCACTTTAAGCTTTATGCATTTGAAGACGGAAGGCCTCTTGAGCCGGACTTTGTCCTTTACCTGGTAGGCAAAGAGAAGACAAACACGATGCACTATCAAGTCTTCATTGAGCCGAAAGGTGGGCATCTATTGAAGGCCGACGAGTGGAAAGAGAAATTCCTCATGAGTATCAAGGATAGCTTTGAAGTTGAACAGCTTTTCTCAAACAAGAAGCATGTAGTGTGGGGACTGCCGTTCTATAACAGTACGGAGAGGATGCCTGAGTTCGAAGCCGCATTCGAAGAGATCGTGAGTTAAAGCCAGTCGCAGTTCCTTCGCTGGTTCACAGAGCGAACTATAGAGAAACCAAGAGTCAAGAAAGTTTAGTGATGGACAAAGAATATTTTAAAGCCGAATGCATCAAGATAAAACACTTGCCCAAAGATGAGCAGGAACAGGCAAAAGATAAATTGATGGATAAAATTTCTGACGCCATCGATGCCACGGATTCTGATGAGGCTCTGGACCAACTAAAAGATTTTGGTGAGATTCTTCATAAGTTTACTAAATTCCTGAGCGACAAGCCGGCCACCTTTGCGAAAAAATTTGCGGAAGTAAACGAGAAGGCAAGAGAATGCGAAGACAGGTCCAAAGAAGTAGAGTCAACTCTTCGTGAACTCAAAAGGCGCATCAGAGATCTAGAAGAAGAACAGATGTTGCTGAACGGCCGCCTAGCTTATCGCCAATCCGAGACTAAAATACTTCAGGCCGTAAAAGAAATTCTTGAGGCATGACACCAACCCCCGAAAGGGGGTTTTTTATTGCCTATTTTTTTATGATTGAACACATCGTCACAAATTAAACAAAACATGACCAGGCTCAATTACACCTGTGCAGGTTGATGCTAACCAATCCCCTCAGTTACCGTGAGAGCAATATGTGAAGTCCTTACCACTATTCTTTAAGGACCCATTATGGCGATTGACGCATACATGCAAATTGAAGGAATCAAGGGGGAATCCTCCGACTCCAAACATAAAGATTGGATTGAAATCTTTGCTGTAAATTGGAATGTCCATCAGCCCCGTTCATCTTCCGTGTCTACTGCCGGCGGCCACACCAACGGCAAAGCTGAACTATCGGAAGTATCGTTTAAAAAATTGGCTGACCTTGCTTCACCAGTCCTTTTTCAAACCTGCGCAATGGGCAAAACAATTCCTAAGGTGAAGTTTGAATTTATGCGCGCCGATGGCAATGGCGAACCGATCAAATATTTTATTTTAGAGCTAGAGAATGTGATGATTTCCACTGTCAGCCCAAACAGCAATGACGGTGGAATTCTTACTGAAAGGGTTTCTTTAGCTTACTCTAAGATCAAAAGCACTTATACAAAACAAAGTGTTCGGGGTGGATCGGAAGGTAACACTTCGGGAGGTTGGGATGCTGCGGCAAACAAACCCGTATGAGGTGAACCATGCCTCACTTCTCTATATATCAAGGTGACATAGACAGCCTTCTAGCCAAAGATGCCCCACAGAGCTATATGGATGGGGAATGTGCCAAACTTCCTCAAGCTTTGACTGATGTAGGTTGGACAGGAAAATGGAAGCCAGGTCCCAGGGTTGTTGACCTTGCATACTTAAACCCTGGAACCGTCATCGCAAACTTCAAGTTGGTCAATGGGGTTTTAAAATATCCCAACGAACACTTTTTTCATGCCGGCCTCTTTTACGAATTTGGCGAAAAAAATATGTCGGGTGGCTATGTAAGAATTTGGATGATCGATCAATGGCGCGGAAAATCGGTGGACAAAAGATACAAGCTTGCCTATGCACCCGAAGAGGCGAAGCGAAAAGGTGTTCATCCCTGCGATAATGCCAATGAATTCTATGTGGTGGTGACATGAAAGCTATCGTATTGTCATGCATTTTTTTAGCGTCTTCTTTAAGCGCTCAGACGATAGAATGCCCAAAATTCTATCCATCAGAAGACACACACCTAACAGAAACACCTTACAACCATAGTGGGAAGGGAATCGTAAGACGAGCCGAACTAAAGGATGCAAGCGCATTCATCGGTGAAATTAACGGTGGTGGCGAACTACAAGGTGCAAGAAAAGATGTCAAAGGTGGCTATGATGTGGAACTGCCATTGAACGCCAGGTGGTTCGTTTGTGAATATGGTAATGATGTTCAGTGGTGGGAAGAGTTAAAACTTAACCCGAAGATTACAAGCTGCACAATGCAAGTCAGACAAAGTAAGAAGCTTCCGATGGATGCAAAATTAGTCTGCAAATAAAAAAAAGCCCCGAAAGGGGTTTTTTTATTGCCTATTTATCCCAATATTTTGTTTTTATAAATTAATAGTATATAATTACCATATATAACAATAATAATAAGGAGCTCTAATATGGCATGGAAAAAACAATACGAACAAAAAGAAAAAAGAGACTATCAGCAGGAGTTGACCAACAAATTTATTGAGTTCCTTGAAAGTTCCGAGCAAACAGGGCAATGGCAGAGCCCATTTCAAAAACTCAGTCAAAGACCATACAACGCCGTAACAGGCGAACCTTATAAAAACACAAATTCACTAGCCTTAGCCATAGAAAATTATGCTGATCCTCGTTGGCTCACCTTTGTTCAGATAAAGGAATTGTCCGAAAAGTTGGACAAGCCTCTGTATCTAAAAAAGGGAAGTGAAGCTACCTTCATTCAACGAGTCATCCCCGCATACGCCAAAAACGAAGACGGCGAAATTATAAAAGATGCAGATGGGAAGGCAATCATCCTTAAAGATGAAAACGGCAAGGATAAATTTGGACTGAAACCTTATGCTGTTTATAACGCATCCCAAATTGTCGGCATTGACCCCCTAGTTCAAGAAAATAAAGAAGTAAAGACCTTTGAGGCGGTAGAGTTCGCATGTGAAGCGATGATGGCAAGAACAGGTTTGAACATTGAGCACTCAGCCAGGACCGAGGCTTACTATTCACCATCGCAAGATAAAATCCACATGCCATTAAAGGAATATTTCAGAAGTTCAGAAGACTATGCGATGACTAAACTTCACGAACTTGGGCATGCAACGGGGAAGGCATTAGGTAGGGATCAGACAGGACGCTTTGGAAGTGCAGACTATGCTTTTGAAGAATTGGTTGCGGAAATGTCAGCAGCGTATTTAGGTCAAGAGCTCTCAGTTCCCTATACTTCTGCTATACATGACAATCAGAAGTTCTATCTGAAAAGCTGGATTAGTGCTCTCAAGAATGACAAGAAATTTCTTTTTAATGCATCTAGTCTAGCAGCCGAAGCAACCAAGCATGTCACAAGTCATGTAGAAGCATACAAACAGGATTTAAAACAAAAACAAACACAAGGAGAAGGCATGGAAGATATTAAATTTTGGTTAGAGTCAAACGGCATTGAAGGTTACACCATCAACCAGGACTTAACCGTTGATGTAAATGGTTCTGTTAATTTGGCTAACAAGGACTTGATGAATATTCCTGTCCAATTTGGCAAAGTCTCAGGTGATTTTGACTGTTCAGGAAACAGCCTCACATCATTGAAGGGTTGTCCAAGAGAGGTTGGAGAGAATTTCTACTGCGCAGACAACAAGATTTCCACTCTAAAGTGGAGCCCCGAAAAAGTCGGAGGTGATTACTGTCTTGAGAAAAATATGATTAGATCGCTTGAGGGTTGCCCAAAGACGATTGAGGGAACATTCAATTGCTCTAACAATATCCTTAAATCTCTAGAGGCTTGCCCTCAGAAAGTTGGAGAATTCATTTGCAATGAGAACCATATAACCAGCTTGGAGGGTGGTCCGCAAAATGTCAGCAAGGATTATTATTGCATGTATAACCAACTCTCTTCATTGAAAGGAAGTCCAAAAGAAATTAACGGACATTTTTACTGTGCATACAATGTCCTTGATTCGTTGAAGGATGGTCCTCAGTCTGTGAGTGGTGATTTCGTTTGCCAGGACAACTACAAGATAACTTCCCTAGAAGGGGCGCCAACCCTCATTGGTGGTAGGTTCAAAGGCGATAAGTTTGAAAATGAAGAGTATTTGAAGTTTAACCAGGCACGACAACTTAAAGAGAGTTTGGACAAAAATTTAGCTGTCAAAGACCAACAGCAGCAGCAACAAGCAAAAAGAATAAAAATTTAACTGCCTGGACCACCCCCACGAAGCCAACAAAAATGTTGGCTTTTCTTTTTTTAGAAGAATGTTTGTTCTTTTATATGTAAAAATGCCGGTAAAATTTAATTTTTATACCTAAAAAATTCAAAAAATATATAGACGCACCAAATTCTTCTAGCTAAAATGATCTCATCAACTCGCAACATATCTAACTAAGTTGATTGTTTTTCTTGGCTCAACTTCCAATTTAACAAATCTAGAGGATTAAAATGATCACCAAATCGCCTAACCGTAAGCAGGAAATCCTGGACCTTTTCGCACAGAACAAGGTGAGCCCTGAACTGTTCGCTGAACTGTCCAAGATCGTTGACGAAGAAGAGAAAGCCAATGCCAAGAAAAATGCAGACATCGCCAAGGCATTGCAGACCGTCAAATCGTATGGCATCAGCTTCCCCGAATTCATGGGGTTGAAGATTGAAGGTGAATCCCTCTTCACACCGAGCGAAGTGGCTCACTATGTGGAAGAGACAGGCTTGATCAAGCACACGGCAGGCAAGAAGACCTCCACCAAAAAAGCAGGTTCCACTGCGCCAGCATCGGACAAAGGCTTGCTCCTGTTTGAAGTCAAGGAAGAGGGCAAGCGCGGCAGGGCAACCCAAATTCACGAAGGTTTCAAGACCCCTCCGAAACTTCAAGAAAGCCTTCTCAAAGTGTTCCTCATGGATGGCGACCTGAAAGACAACCTGATGAAATACAAGGCTGATGGTGCAGCGGTTGACCAATATCTGAAGGACAACGACATGAAATTTGTTGTCTTCCTCAACTGGATCAAGGACGAAGCCGAGAAGATGGGACATGCAAAAACCGACAACAAGCACAAACCCCAAAATAAGAAGGCAGAACAACACCAGCCCCAGGCCTAAAGCAATAAAAGCCAAACCAACCACTCTTCGGAGTGGTTTTTTTTCGCCTAAAGTCTTTGGACTGCATAGCAGTAATAGAGCCCAGGCTCGTTAAACGGGGTTTTAAGCCGTTTTTTTGCTCAAGACCTATCAGCACTTCATGACCCGACTTGAGAAGGCTGTACGCCTTCCTATCGTTCCTCACGGTCTAATCCTTCGGACAGATGAGGATCGAGCACCAGGACATGGAGAACCGATCCTTCGGACAGGGTAAATCCATCACGGACAGGGTAAAGACAGGGTGAATTTTTGGCACCCTGTCCGCTGAAAACCCGCATGCTTACAGGCTTTGTTGCCCTTCGGACAGAGTGGACAGGGTAAAATGCTCCTAACTACTCTGTAAACATATAAAAATTACAAACAACCGAAACTCTAAAAAAATTGCTTCCTTTAGCCTTTTTTGATGAATTTACCCTGTCTACCCTGTCCATCCCTAAAAGAACCAATAAATATAAGGGTTTTGCCGGACAGGGTAAATTTTTTTCACCCTGTCTTTACCCTGTCCACCCTGTCCGACATTCAATCAAAAATTTTTCTTAATTAATTTCAAAAGAAATTTTAAAGTTAAAAATATATATTTTTATATAAAATATTGACTTTTATATATAAAGGCGTATTATTTAAATAAATAAAATAGAAGGAAATTAATATGGAAGAAAATAAAAACGGATTTATACGACCTGATGGAAAAAAAATCATTCAAGTTTTGGTTGAGCCAGAAAAGCACAGAAAACTAAAGAGCAGCAAGATAAAGATTCAGCCGCTTTTTAACTTATTCATCGATGCAATTTTGGAAAACAACGAAGATGGGTTGATAGCAGGAGATTTTGTAACCTCCTATGTTGAAAAACATAAAGAAGAGTTGACCAAGGAACTTCTTGCAAAGCTTCACAAGTAAATAGGCAAAAAAATGCGACCCTGGACAGATCGCATTTTTAAGAACAAATATAAATAGAACGCAAAGAGGCATTACATGGAAAATGTAGCAAATAAAAATGTTGTTGTCAATATCGACACTGGAAAAGCAAAAGCAAAAAAAACTCGCTCTTCCGTCAAAAAAGAAAAATCTCCTGAAGCTGGAACAGTGACAAAAGTTCGTTTCGGGATCAAAAAAGATGCGAATACAAAAAGCGACGCTAAAAAAGAGAAAACTAAAGTTGCTGCCAAAAAGTTCACTAAAGAAGATAGTGTTCAAATCAAATTTGTTGAAGCACATAAAGATAGCGAGGACTTGAGAAAACAGTCCTTTGAAAAGCATTCCCTACTATATAAATGGCAAGGAAGTTCTTGGAACAGACTTCAGGAAGTGGCTGGGGAAGGTTTCGCTTGGGATTGGTTGAAGCGCAAAGAAAAGGCATATGCAAACGAAAAAAATGCAAAAAGCTGCATGGCCTGTTTGAAATACGAGATTCCTGAAGTTCCTGATGAGCCAACTGAAACCATCATTCCATTGAAAAATGCTTGGCTAAGAGTGAATCCCGACACTTACAAGATTGAGGTGATCAACCCCACCAAGGACTATTTTGTTGATTATTCCTTAGACATTAGCATTGAAAGATGCGAAGTGTTAGACATTACTGCCAATGACGAAATACTTGAATACTTCAGCATGCCGGAACGCATGGAAGAAAGGATCGAGAACGGCAAAAAGAAGTTCGTTGAGATTTATAAACCATCACAGCTACCCGAAGGATCGCTATTCAAGCAGTTCATTGAGACATCAATGCCCAATGCACAGATAAGAGAACTTCTACAGGAATATTGTGGCTATACCTTGATGAAGGGCTTGCCGTTCCAGGTTGCCCAGGTTTGGGAGGGCAATGGCTCAAACGGCAAGTCAGTGCTCATCGCCATCATGGAAGCACTTCACAAGAACTCTCGTTCAGTTGACTTGGACAACCTGACCCCGACCGAACTTAATAAGCTCATTGGAGCAAGTCTTGTTATCTCACCTGAGACACCGAAGAAAGCGATCAATGAGCAAACACTAAAGAAATGCATCTCAGGCGATTTATTGAGTGTTAGAGCATTGTTTGAGAACTCTGTTGACTACAGACCTACAGCTAAATGGATTATTAGCTGTAATCAGTTCCCAATCCTTCAGGATGACACCAACGGCATTTGGAGAAGGTTGCAAATCTTCAAATGGGAGGTTGAGTTTGCAGGAAAAGAAATCATCCGTGACCTTGAGAAGAAGATCATCAAGAGTGAACTTCGTATTGTGTTGGATTGGTGTTTGACCGGCTTGATGAGACTGCTTGAAAGGGAGGGGTTTGATACAAGCGCGATTGATGCACAAAAAGAAGAAAAGAAGGTTGCAAGTGACAATGTTCTTCAGTTCATCAAGCATGTTGGATTGGCGGTAGATACCTCACAGCCTATCTATCAAAAAGAAAAAGGCGATGTTTACACCGACTATACAGAATATTGTGAAGTGAATGGCTTCCACGCAAACAATTCAGTGAATTTTTGGAAGAAGGTAAGAAACAAGCTGAGGGATCTCGATGAGCAAAGAAGAACCATTCGTAATCAAAAAATTCTCTTTGTAAATCTAAAATATGAGTGGTAATTAAATTTTAGAAGACACTAAGCCCCAAGTTTGGGGCTTTTTTTCGTCCAAACACTGTAAATATGTACGCGAAAAACCCTCAAAGAACTCTTTAAGGGTCTTCAGAATTCTCTTTATGTAAAAAATATTTAATTTGAGCCAAAAAAGTATTGACATTAAAATTTATTTTGCTTTAATAGTTATATAAACAATAATAAAAAAGGAAATCAAAATGACTACTTCATATTTAATTCTATCCACAGCAACAATCTTGGGTTACATCATCTATCGCAACAAGGCATTGACCAATGTATTTTTTGATTGCCTTCAGGCTGCAATTGATAGAGTTGCTGAAATCAAAGAATCAATCATGTAATTGCTTTTCACTCATGAATTGCTAACATAAGAAAAAAATAGAGGCAAACCATGAAGAAGATAACTAAGAAAGAACAAAAACGATTAGACAAGGAAAAAAGGATTGAAGAGGCGAGAAGGCAGAGCCAAGCTAGGTTGAGTTATCTGAACAGTCTTGGGCTTCAAAAAGAAGAAGCGATCACTCTGACAGAGTTGAAAGAGATATTTACCGATGGAGTCATTCGGGAACACTTTCCCAAACCATCATATACAAGGTTCAATCCTCACCTTACAAAATCCTTTCAAAAGGCCAACCCAAAATACATGATGAAAATGTACCTGATGGCTGATGTAATTGAAAAGATAAAGTTAGGGGTCAAGGCTAGAGTGAAAGGTTCACTCAACGAAGAGTATAAGAAATTATTGCTTGCACACATGCTGAACGAAGCACTGTCAAGAAAAGAACAAGTAAAAACAATAACTACAAGGAGAAAAATATGAGTTCAAGTTATACAAGTAAAAGAAACGACAAAACGCGAAAAGCACCGTTCGCCGTTCGTTGGAAATGCTTTAAACAAGCGTTTGCTTACCTAATCTTTAATGTCGATCCCGAAATGATTCTGAAAGCAGAAGTTCAAAGAGCCTTTCGGTTCAAGCGAGATTTGTCTAAATCAATCGTCGACATGAAAGCGGTAATTATGGAAATGGAAGGACACGACCTGAACGACCCCGCAACATTGCGAGACGCAATAGATATTCTATGTTCGCTTGAAGAGCTAGAATTAAAAATAAAAACAAACAACAAGAAACAATAAGGAGATCTAAAATGATGAAGAACTTAATTTCTAAACTTAAAAATATGTCGGCGCCAGGAAGGGCATTAGTGCTTGTCTCAGCAATGGCACTGATAAAATTCTATCCGAAGGAGGTTGTAAATTTCTATGTGTTAGGTCTATACCTATTTTTAGGTTTAATGGCTTATCACTTCGTAGGCAAACTCAACTTTACAAAGGAGGTAGAACAATCAAAATAAATTTAAATAGCATATACCTTTTTAAGCCATCCTTCGGGGTGGCTTTTTTAATTCAAAATCAAAAAAATATTTAATTTTCCTCCTTTTAATATTGACATTAATATTGCTTTTGCTATAAGTAAAAGTATAACAATAATAATAAAAGGAGAAACAATGAAAAATCTTAAAAAAGTTATGTCCCTTATCGCGCTAGGCTTAGTAGTTAGCCTAATGCCGATGATGGCTCAAGCTCAAGCAGGGGATATGAGTCAATTCACCCCCGCAGCAGGCTCAAAAGCGATGGTCTTGCTTGCAAGCATATTCGGAAATCTAGGCACCTTCGGACCGTCGGCCGGCGATCCGATGGAAGCTATCATCAAATATTTCAATTCTGCCGTGCTAATTATTGGTGGGTTACTAACATCATATTCTCTAATCATCGGAATAATTGGAACCGCTCATGATGGAGAGGTTCTAGGCAAGAAACTACATAGTGCATGGTTTCCGATCAGAACAGCAGTCGGTTCTGCATTAGTTCTTCCTGTCGTGGGAGGGGGTTATTGCACAATGCAACTTATCGTTGGATGGGTTATTGCAATGTCTATTGGTATGGCAGACAAAGCTTGGGCAACCTTCGTTTCTGCCGACAATATAGGCAAAAGTCTTTCTGTTGGATTAGTTCGCCAGGATTCAAGTCAGCTAGGCTATGGCATCCTAAAGAATTATGTTTGTGTAGAAGCGATGAAAAAAGCTTTGAAAGATCCAGACGCAACTTGGGTAAACGGTGGAAGCAGTTTCAGTATCAACAAAACTACCGTTGGAGGCAACACAGTTTATCAATTTGGCGACCAGGCAAGAGCAGGGTTCAAAGAGGACGCTTGCGGAACAATCACAGTCTTGGCACAGCAAGATAAAGATGTACTTGAATACCCTGTCAAAACAGGAATTTGGTCCTCTCCAACCTCTTTTGCAGAAAGCAAGCAAAGATTAGCGAACATTAATGCTGAACAATTAAACCAATTATCAATAATGATGGGTTCAATGCAGTCACAGGCACAATCGATTGTGAATGGTGGTGCAGTTGATCCAGCAGCTATAGACGCGGTTATCAATAAATATGAGTTGGCAGTAAGAGACAAAGCAACAAGCGAAATTCTTGCTATTGACGAGTTCAAACAAGTCTCAGAAAACGCCAGCCAAGATGGATTTGTTGGGATGGCAAATTTCTATGTCAAGATGGCTTCACTCAACGATCTCATCCAAAGAAGTATGGCAAAAGTCCCAACCACAACTGCACCAACCATCAATGGCGGTGTATTCAAAGACCAATATATTCAGTCTTATAACAACATGATGGCGGTGATTACCAAAAGCCAGCGTGGACAGGCTTACGGAATATCTTTTGAAAGCGGAGGTTCAAACAACCAGGGATCAGGTTTTTCAGTCACTGACATGATTAATCCAAACTTCAATTGGAATTTAGCAGTGAAATCACTGTTCACAGGCGGTGAAACACCAATGCTATTCCAGCCAAATGAGCATCCTTTGATGGCATTGAAGAGAATCGGTAACAGCATGTTGTCTTGGGCAGGGGCAGGCTATGCTAGTGGTGTTGTTGCTATGGTGGCAGGTAATGCTATACCAGGTATCGGAGGCGGGGTTACTGCTGCTATTGGCTCAACAATAATGTTGTTTGTTCCTATGCTGAGTATGGGCGGTTTTATTTGCTCATTCCTCATACCGTTCACCCCGACAATTTTATTGATTTCCGCAATCATCGGATGGATTGTCATGTGTGTCGAAGCAATCATAATCGCACCTGTTTGGGCAGTTATGCACCTTGCGGGAAAAGGTGATGACATGGTTGGCAGTGGAGCTCAAGGCTACCGCTTGTTGTTAAACTTAATTTTGAAACCAACCTTGCTTGTTTTCGGAACCGCGGTGAGCATTATTCTATTGCCAATCATGGGGAATTATGTTGCCGCAATCTTTAACGACACATTCATTTCACTATCTGAAGATTCAAACATATTCGTAATGTTGACAAGCACAATCTTTGCAAGCGTGCTATACGGCATAGTTACATACTCTGTAATTAAGAGAATATTCAATCTCATTCATGAAATTCCTGATAGCGTCTTGAAGTGGGTAACTAACTCAGGCAGTGATTTCAGTTCTTCAGCTAGTCAAATGAATGGTGCTGCCGGAGCAAGTGCGCTTGCTTCAGGTGCAATAGGCATGGCAACCAATAATATTGGAAACACTTTAAGTGGTGGCTTGAAAAATCTCTCCAATAAGAAATTTGGTGAGCATAACGAGATGAAGAAGAATGAGCAAAAGAATATGGAAGGAAGTGCCAAAGAGCTAGAACGAGTTGGTGAAAAGCATGACGCGACTTCCAGCGCTATCAACAAAAATCTTGGTTCAAACGGTTCTAACATAGTGGGGAAAGCTTTAGCTAACATTGGAAAATTTACGGGTCCTAATCCTCAGCTTTTCAATTCACTAGAAGGCCAGCAGATACAGTCGACACTAGACAAGGCAAATCACACTTTGGGTGGTAAAGATACTTCTGATGCGGAAGCTTATAGGGAGAATCTAGTCAGCAACCTGGACGAAGGCATGTCTTTCGGTGAAGCACATCAAAAAGCATTCTCAGGCGCGCTAGATGAAAAATTTGGAGCAGGTTCAGCGGATTACTTATCACAAGCATCAGATGGCAGCTTGGCCGGTTCAGACTTCACAAAAGGTGTTGAACAGCTTAAATCTGTTCATGGCTTCTACCAGGCGAAAGGTTTATCACCACTACAAATCAAGGACAAAATCGGTGACTCTTTGAATATCGTGAAAGGTTATGCAGAGAAGAACAATGTTGGTGTGAGTGAGGCGATGGACACAGCTTTAGAAAAAATGCTTAAGAAATAAAAGCATCAATTAAGGAAGCCCCGCAAGGGGCTTTTTTACTTGTCTTTGAAGTCAAGAAATATGTGATTTTCATTCTAAAAAGTATTGACGCGCACATAGATTTTTGCTAGGGTACAAGTAAGGAGGGCAATAACATGAGCACAGCAGCAATAAAGAATAAGCCGAATTTTATTCTAGTTGGCATTGGCAAGATGATAGAGATCGCTTTCACCACAGTAAAGTGGTTGTTATTTTCTATCTTGTGTCTTGTGCTTTTCTATTGTGTTGCCCAAAAAATCCACAATGGTCATATGGTGGATGAAATCATGAAGCAGAAAACCACAATAGAAAATCCTGCCTGTAAATCACAATTTACTGAGAAATCACAGCATTCAAGAAAAGTCATGAAAGAACTTTGTGAAAATCAGCCGACCGTAACACTGTAAAAAAATTCGTTGAAAATTGTAAAGCCCCGAAAGGGGCTTTTTTTATTGGTTTTTTGATTTCGCATCTATGTAGGTTCTTAGCTTTGCAAGCAACTCAGCAAGTTCTCTCGCCGTTCTTCTAGTCTCGCCATCAACAGAATTCTTCAAATCACTCAAGCAAAGAGCGATATCCACATAAATTGCTGCGATTGCGAAATCAGGATCGCTTTCAGGGCTTTCGTCCTCAATCATATCGTCATCTTCAATAATGTCATGCATTTTAATCTCCTTTTTTTGTTATTGCTTATAACTTATATTAGATTTAAAAAAAATGTCAATACGAAGATGGTGCAAATAAGTATTATTTTTTTCCCAAGAAAGTATTGACTTTAAATTTTATTTTAATATATTAGTTATATGAAAATAATAATAACTATAGGAGAATTATTATGATATTTAAAAAAATCTTTCAGACTACCAAAAATGCAGTTCGCAATGAAATTAGAAGCATTGTCGGCACAGTTAAAAATACGGCCGGTGTAGAAGCAATCAAACAGAATCACAACTATTTTAAGCAGATGGCATCACTTGTATTAACCCCAAAAAAATACATTGAGAACGCCCGTAAAGAGACATTTGAGCAAGCTGTTCAAAGACACGGCGTAACCGATGAGGACTTAAAAAAGAACTACAATAATTTTGTTATCACTTTTTATGTATCTGTTGTTTTTGCGCTTGCATGTGCCGGGGTAGGATTAGGCTATGTATTTGATGGAAATTTATTGGGCGCCGTAAGTGCATTAACGATTACGACGGTATGCCTTGCAAATGCCTTTAAATTTTCTTTTAGAGCATTCCAAATCAAACACAGATCATTGTGTGCGGTGTCGGATTTCATGCAAAGAAAAAGCGAGTGGATACCATTGTTCGCAAAGTAAATTCTTAAGGAACAACAAGAGCCGCCGCGAGGTGGCTTTTTTACTTTTTGCTGTCTGCAAAACCTATCATTTTTTTAATCAAATACTATTGACTTTAAAAAGGCATTTTCTTATAAGTTATTCAGACAGTAAAATAAAAAAGGAGATTAAATGTCTAACTATAAGAATCCAAGCGAGGTGCGAAGTGCTCAATTAAATCTTCGTGTCACTCCGATGCAAAAACAAACACTACAAGATGTTGCCAAATCAACGGGGCTATCAGTCAACACAATTATTTGTCAATGCCTGGACCTTCAGCTTACGAATGTGCGTAGCCACAAACAAAATAAGAGGGGATGAGCAGACGATGAGAAAGGATAATAAAAAAAATACCCTGATTGGAGCGACTAGCCACGACAAAGACGCACTTTCAAAATTGGCTGTCGCGTTGAATATTCCAGCTTATAAGGTTATATCAGTTTTGTTGGCAATGGTAGAGAGTGGTGAAATCGATGTTGAGCGAGTGAAGAAGCTTTTGCCTGAGATGAGGAACCAGGTGGACACCAGGATTGGCGCCAATCGAAAAGATGCGGAAAAGCTTGCTAGGTTATCCGCAGATTTAAAGAAGCCAGCATACAAAATCGCTTCGGTTCTAATTTCTATGCTTGAGAACCTAGAGATCGATCATACTAGAGTCAAAGAATTATCTCTGGTGTTGAACACATAAAAACAAAGCCCCAAACGGGGCTTTTTCATTGGAATAAAATTAGTTCTTAATACTTAGCAGGCAAATCAGCCTTTTCTTTGGCTTCTTTTTGCACCTTAACACGATATTCCGCTTCCCACTTCTTTGCTACCTGCTCACTATGATAATTAGCTGCAAAACGGGCTGCTCCAATTGTTCCCACCATTACCACTAATCCAGCGAGAACCGAAACGATAAGCACATTGAAGTTTGATGGGGAATTGTAGTAGTTGTTCCATAGAAGCCCGTTAGGTTTTTCCTTTCTTTCTGACATATTAATCTCCTTTTATTTTTGTTATGGATTATTTTAAATTCTATGGATCATTTCAACTGCCACAGTTCCAGCGACGCCACAAACAAATGTTGCGAGTCCGTAGAGAACGAAAGTATAGAATTTGATTTTGTTCTGTGATGAATTTTTCATTTTAACTCCTTATGTTGTTTTTATAATATACTTATAGCGCTTTAAAAAGTCAAAGTCAATATCATTTGGTTAAAAATTTAAATATATTTGAGAAATAAAAAAGCCAACTATTTAAGTCGGCTCTGTTCTATTCGTTCTAGCTTCTTTGATTAGTTCATCATTCCATATTTCTTTGTGGTGTGTTTTTCAACGAATCCAAACAACGCTTCAATGGCAATACCCACGAACATTGTTGCGAACAATCCTGCAAAGACTGTCGGTGCATCCATTTGATTTTTTCCGTTCATTATGAACCATCCTAAGCCTCCTGAGCCTGTTGCTGCGCCGATCACCATCTCTAGGGCTACCAGGGCTCTAAAACCGTTGGAGAAGCCTGTTCTCAAGCCTGTGAGGATGGAGGGAAGGGTGTCAGGGATGCGAACCTTCAGTGTGTAGGCGATACCAGTCAGGCCGATGTTCCTCCCAACATTCAAGATGGTCTTTGAAGAGGTCTTGAAGCCCATGAACATGTTCTGTGCTACAGGGAACATGGTCGCCCATGCACCGACAAAGAGAACCATCTTGAAGGTCAAGCCAAACATCAACATCGCAACAGGCAGAACCCCTACGGCCGGCAGTGGTGTTCCCAATGCTGTTATGGTGTGCAAAATGTCTTCGCCAATCCTAGAGTTCACTGCAAAAATTGTAGCAATGACTGCTACTAAGACCCCTAGACCGAAACCACTAAATAAACTTGTCATTGAGTTGGCGAAATAACCCGCTAAGGCGTTCTCAGGATTTTTTGTCATGAGACTCTCCACTAGGGCTTTAGTAATGTCCACAAAGGTAGGGAGCATCATTGGATTGTTCACATATCTTGCTACAAGCTCCCATAGTCCTGCTAGTACAACGAGAATCATCATCTTCCTGAAGACTTGGTTTTCTTTTAGTTTTTCAACAAAATTAAGTTCTCTGCTTGTGTCTTCAATCCTTACCGATTCAGTGTCAAATATTAAATCTTTATCCATTTTATTATTCTCCTTTTATTAGTTCTTCTATTTTCTGTTCTAGTCCTTCTTGCTTGCCACGGAAGATTGCTTTGACCTGACCATGATTCTTGGATAGTACAATAATTTTGTCTGCCATTTTCACGGCCTCCTTAATATCATGGGTCACAAATACAATCGTTGTTCCTTCTTCCTTGGAAATTTTCAATACTTCGTCTTGTAGTTGTTCTCTTGCTAGAGCATCCAGGGCAGCGAATGGCTCATCCATAAGAAGCATCTTCGGTTTCATTGCCAAGGCTCTTGCAATCGCAACTCTCATCTTCATACCACCTGAAAGTTGATGTGGATACTTTTTCAGATGGTCCATAAGCTTTACCTTGCGCAAAAAATGGACAGCTCTTTCCGTCGCTTCGGCTTTTGATATGCCGTTACTAACTTGAGGAAACACCACATTCTGAAGAACAGTCAACCAATTGAAGAGTTGGTTAGTGTCCTGCCATACAACCATGCGATCAGGTCCAGGACCAACAACCTTTTTACCGTCCAAAAGAATTTCGCCCTCTGCCGTTGGAAGGTAGCCACCGATTGCATTGAGTAAAGTGGTCTTTCCACAACCTGAATGACCTAGAAACATCACAATATTCCCTTCCTCCACTTCAAAGGAAACACGGTAGTTAGCCGTATTTCTTGAAGTCTTGGTGGAATAAACGACTGTCGCCCCAACTACCTGAAGTAGAGGTGATTTTTCTTGTATTTCTGTTGATAGTCGTTTATCCATGATATTAAGAACCTTTCTTGTTATGAACTGCTGGGAAGGTCAAGTCTTTCCAAGTTGCGTTGCTCTTTGCAGTGCCGATTTCATTCATAAACTTTGAATACTTCTCAATTCCGTGTGGAACTGCTGTGAATTCAATTTCTTTGTCAGTAAGCTGACCTAGAACTTCGTCCATTGTCTGATTCTTTGGCTGTTCCACTTTAAAGTAGAGTTTTGCTGCATCGATCTTGCTCTTGTTGATCCACTCTTGGGCTTCTACTAAGGCTTCATATACTGCTTTCTGGACCTTTGGATTAGCATCTGCAAAAGTCTGCTTTCCGACTAAAGAGATGAATGAGGACTTACCTCCTAGAACATCGTAAGAACTCACCAATGTTTTAACTTTTTTGTCTTTCAATTCTGAATACTGGAATGGAGGGCTGGTGAAGTGTCCAATCACATTGCCTGACATTAGAGAAGTGAAACCGTCTGGATGGGTAGAAGAGATGGTGAACTTGTCCAACTTGTATGGGTCGCCGCATTGCTGCTTTGCTGCCATTTGTAGGGTCACTGCCTGGACAGATACTTTCACAGTTGGGAGAGCAATCTTGTCGCCTTCTTTGAACTCACAGATGCTTTTGTATGACGCAGTAGTGTTTAGGTACATAGGTAAGTCAACGATTGCTCCTACAGCCTTGTATTGCCCCTTAGTCTTGTCGTTGAGGGTCACTAAGGAAGGGATGCCAACTGTCCCGAAGTCCACTTGGTTTGCATTCATCGCATCGTTAATCATGCCAGGTGTGCCAAGTGCTTTATATTCAGTAGTGACATTCACACCAAGAGCTTTTGCATGTTTCTCAACCAATTTCAATTCATTCATCACATGGATAGGTAAGTATGCCCAACCTGTTTGATACGCAAAGACAACCTTGCCTGTCTCAGCATGCGCTGAACCCATCGCGACGAATGAACCTGTCAATGCTAAAGATAAAGCGATTTTTTTTAATTTGTTAGTTCTTTTCATATTGTTCTCCTTATAGTTGTTATATGAACATTTTAAGTTATAAGAAAAAGATTTTTGAAAGTCAATATTATTTGATTAAAAAATCTAAACGACAAAATATGCAAATATTTAACCAAATAATATTGACTTTGCCATTAAAATTTATTAAATAATATATATAACAACAATAATAAGGAGAATGTTATGAAGAAGAGATTTATCGTGTTGGTCGCATTAGCATTATCAGCTAATGTTTTGGCATCACCTGTAGCCGGTGATAGCACATCACCAAATTTTGCTCGTATTAACCAGGCTATGCAACAAAGATCAAGCACAGGATCAAATGGTGTATCTCATGCTGTAGCTATCCCTAATCAGACTGTTTATATAACACAGCCGACTCAAACAACCTATGTAACCCAAAATGGAACCGTTCAATGCTCAAGCTATCAAACTGTGAATGAGATGAGATATAGATATGCCACTACTACAGAAATGAAAACTTGGAGTAGCTGCTATGCGAATAACACTTCATCTATGCCAGCCGGAACTGTGAGAAATTTCCAGTCTAGCGATTGCACAGTTTATGGATGGAGCATTCCATACTATGTAAGTTATCAAGTTTGTGCAGGGTGATATATGAAAAAGAAAAAGCCCCGAAAGGGGCTCTTTTTTATTCCCAATCATCGTCGGGATGGTAGATCCTGAAAACCGTATCATGCTCAGGTAGCTTCACTTTCTTAGGCATGTTCGCTTCCTTTTCTCTTCGGGCCAATTTATGTAGGTTGCTAACCAGGGAAGAAGGGATGTTTTCGCCATCCTTCCAGCAAATATTATGTTCTTCCGCAATATAAGCTGAGAGCCTTTCATACTTCTTCAATCCATTCCCAAACGAGAACTTTTCTTTATCTAGCAAGACCTCTTCAAACTTATCATGGTTTTCTATAAAGAAATTTAGATAGGTTTGAAATTCGTTCGCCCTCCCAAAATCTCTTTCACCAACATATTTGGCTATCTTTTCGTTTTTAATTTCGTTATTAAGCATCGTTTCTCCTTATTGTAGTTGTGCTCGATACTTATATTAGTAATTCAAAAAACAAAATCAATATTTTTTCAAAAATATTTAATTTGCCCCTTAAAAGTATTGACATGTTGAATCTATCTGCTATAGGTATTCAAAACAATAACAAAAGGAGCAAATATGTTTTCAAAGCCGACTGAGTTAGAAAGCCTCAACAGAAAATACTTATCTAAAAAACTGTATGCCGTAATACTTCACTTGATAGGTTACACCGTCTTTTTTTGGTTCTTCCTAATCGTATCCTTCATCAATGATGTGAACAGAGAATTTCGCCGCTTGAATGATGAGAGGGACAAAGAAATCGAAGGTAGCAACAGTGTCAATCTGTTCAACCAGGTGCAAGAACAAGAAACTAACACCTTCGCAAATCAAACCGAAAGCACTACGACAGGTGATTTAAATAAAACAACTGAAGAAATGGTGGCTGAAGAGTATAGATTAGAAGCTATAAAAAGAGTGGAAAGAACTGACGATGATGATGATGATGATGGCGAAGACAGTGAAATAAATGTCTTTATGGAGGCTGAAGAAAAAGAAGAAAACAACGCTAATGCTGGCGTGAAGCTGGAAAGCATCCTTGAGGATGAGGAAAAAATATTTAATGATGTGGAAAAGACTGTAGATGAACTCGCATTGAAATATTCAGCCAAACCGCCACGCCTATATCCTGATGATAACGGCTTGTTCTGCATTAAAAATTATATTCAGTCCTACCTTGAGGATGATTTCGACTTTAAAGATGTGGATGAGATAGTTGACTTCTACAAAGGCAATAGCAGCGCACCCGACTTTTTGAGGAATAAAATAATTCGTTATCTTGACCAGGTGGAAGCCAGGTTGGAAGAAAAATATCAGGTTTCTAAGGCAAGGAGTCTTCACCTTCTAAATGTTTCTGCCATACAGTCCTTTAAAGAAGACAGTCCAGACCAGCATCGCATTGCAACCGAGTATTTAACCGAGTGCTATATAAAAGAGACACAAGGAATGGAAGTTAGCCTTCCGATCGCAGACTTTAGAGTCGGGAAGAATTACCATAAATGGTTTGATAAAAGAATTCTTGCAAAGGTTCCAAAGAATAACGAGGACGGAGACTCATCAAGGCACTACAGAAGAATTTTAGAGAGCGATCCTGTCAAGGAAAAGTTATTTGCTCAAAACGAATTAGTATTTGATGAGTTGGAGAATCAGTTCCCAAACTTCAGAGAAGTCATTCAGTTCTATAAGTCTCAGTTTCGCTTCAATGCCCTAGCAGACAAGAACCGCTTTCAACCGATCTTGCTAACCGGCGAACCAGGTATAGGCAAGACCATGTTTGCTAGAACTTTAGCAAGCAAGCTGAACACAGGGTTTAGTTATGTTGACATGGCATCAACATCAACATATTGGGTTTTAAACGGCTTGAATTCATCTTGGAAGGGCGCCAAGCCAGGAAAGATATTTGAAGCGATGTTAGACAGCCCTACAGCGTCTCCAATCGTTTTGTTGGATGAGGTGGACAAGTCATCACAGGACGCGGCCGACAACCCCTTAAACGCTCTCTATCAGCTTCTAGAAGAGGGCAGTGCTAAAGCCTTTGTTGATGAGTTTGTAGAGTGTCCTGTCGACATATCCCCGATGATCTTCATCGCTTGTGCAAACGGCTTAGATAGCCTTCCTGATCCATTGCAAACAAGATTCCGCATCTTCCACATTCAGAGGCCCAACCAGGACGAACAGAAGAAGATCATTCAGAACATCTACAAGAATGAAATCTGTGATTGCTCAGTGTTCATGGACACCCTCAATGAAGAGGTTGTTTCTTGGCTCTTGGATGATGCTCCAAGGGTTGCGAAAGGAAAAATCTCAAGTGCAGTGTCAAAAGTATTGCTTGAACACTCAAAGGAAGAACTAGATAAGCTTCAAGAAGAAAATAAAAAAATAGAAGTAAGTCTGTCCCACTTTGACAAAGCAAAAGAGCCAACAAAAAACAAAATTGGTTTCTAACAGCAAAGCCCCGACGATGGGGCTTTTTTATTTCGCCGTGCCGTAAAAAATATTTAATTTTTCCCTAAAAAGTATTGACAATAAATTTTAATTTACTATAAATATATTAGCAACAATAAAATTAAAAAGGGAAGGGCTATGAAAGAATTTGGACAGACTGGCATGCATAACACAATAATAATAAAAAACATAGTTTCTCATTACGGGGTGATTGATAGTGATGTTGCTTATGAAAATCCTTTCTTATCATGCCTCTCACTGATCACAGAAATTTTGGTCAACTCAAATGTCGTTGAGGTGAATAAAGCAATTCAAAGTCAGCAGGGTTTGACGGAATTCTTAATTGATGCCCTTGATAAAAAAATAGAAGAATGTGATATTGGGCTAAGAAGGTTGGATATATTTCAAGACCTTCAGCGAGCATTAATAAAATTTAGTTTTGAAAATTTTCTCATAAGCGAAAGTAAAAAACAGTTAGCAGTTAAGATTTAAGAAAAATAATAAGGAGACTCTATGAAAGAGCAAATAAAAATAGTATATCCATTAGAAAACGATCCGAGCGATCCAACGATTAAATTTAGAAGCCTGAAGGCAGCAATCTATCTTTCGTCAACCACTTTCTTTTTTGTCGTTTCAATTACCTTGTTGCTGACATTAAGAATGTATCCCGTTCAAATCCCTGAACATCCTTTTTTGATGGCTTTTCATTATTGGAATTTCTTCTTTGGCTTACTGCGCAGCGGCTTTGTCTCTGATGGTTTCAGGGTCTATAACGCCCTGGACAAGCAAGCGATGATTGCAGGGGTCGCAGGGACATACCAGGTCCTTGTATTCACTCCCTTGGTTCTTGGCTTTATATGCGGTTACTTTGTCTTCAAATCAGCATTCAAAGTAAGAACCGGAATTCAGGTTATTAGAGGTAAGAAAAAGCTAGAAGGCTTAGAGGCTTTTGAATTCCTCAAACAAGCGTTTGACCGCATGATCGGGAAAAAAAAGCAATTTAGTTCAAGGCTAATTCTTGCGAGCCGTAGCGGAAAATTTAACCCCAATGAGACAAGCATTGATGAGGTTGATAGAGGCGATGTTATCGAAATTCCCGAAGATGTAAGAACAAAACATCACATCTTCACAGGGGGAACAGGTAGAGGTAAATCTCAATCCATCAAATATATTCTTGTCTCCCAGGAATACCAAAAAATTCGCAATGGGGAAAATGTCAAGATGTTCATCGCGGATACGCCCAAAGGCGATTACGCTACCCTGTTTGCTGAGGAAGACATGTGGAGATGGGCGCCCCATGAAAAGGGCTCTATTGCTTGGGATATGCCAGCGGACATTTATAACAACCTAGTCGCTGAATCTTTTTGGAGGGGAAAAATCCCTGTCAGTGAAAATGCTGATATTTGGCCGGAAGCTGCCATTGCAGTGGGAACAGGTGCAACCGTGTTCCTCCAAGGTGTTGCCCCTAAAGCCTGGAATGCAGGAATGCTTGCTTACATGCTGATGAAGTCAGGCGAAGAACTAGAACCGATACTGACAAAGTTCTACCCTGAATCAATGCAAATTCTTAATGCTCACGAAGAAACGCTATCAAGTGTCATGTTCAACATCGGAACATACACTAAGGATTTAATTCAAATCTCAAGGGTATTTGATGGCTTTAATATTAAAGGAGCTATCTACCAAGCCACAGCACGAGCATTGAGAAGTGATCTGTATTTGAATTTTATCGTTGATGAAATGAGAAATGATAACGATGAAGCGGAAGAGAACAAAGGTAAAGGAAATCCATCCAAGAACGAAGCACAGTTCAAAGCTAATATGTTCAAAGGTCTAGTGAAGGCATTGAATAACAAAGCTGGCAAAGAAAAGGTTTGGGCATGGAAGCACTTGGCTCAGTATCTGGAAATGCCCGTTGAGAAGCAAATTAAAAAAATCATCTCCGCACACACATTGGATAAGGATGAACAAGAAATATTTCAAGGTGTGGCCTCAAACAGTGAAGTAGTAAGGGCATGGGCTGATCTGTGCGCGAATGTCGTCCACTATGCTAAACAATGGGACGAAATTGAAAATCAAAAAAGGTTGTCCATTAGAGATTGGATTTTGGATGAAAAACCATCAAAAAAGATTCTAGTGTTGAAGCCATCCGAAGCATTCCCGACACTTACTGATAGCTTCATCAGAGGTATCTTGGACTATTCTTCAAGTATTATTTTAGGTGAGTTGGAAGACAGCGATAAAAGACAATTTCTTTTGATCATTGACGAATTCCAATCTTACGGGAACATCAAGAAGTTCACTTCTAAAGCTTTGGCTCTTTTCCGTAGCCGCGGAGTGTCAGTTAGCCTTGCCTTCCAGGACTTGGCCCAACTTGAAGATACCTACAAAAAAGAGTGGACAAACTTCTTAACTTCAAATGTCGGCTCAATATTTTTGTTAGGAACAAATGACGGTGAAACCAATGAGAAGTATTCAAGGTTAGTTGGCGAAGCCACAATCAAACGACCTGATCGCACAACATCTTGGGGAGCAGGGGGCAAGTCCACAAGTGAGAGCCCCAAGGAACTCCAAAATAAGGTTATGACGCCCGATGAGTTCAATTATTTAGGGGTGGACTTGCCAACCAAGACAATCAAATACTGCTACATTGCCGGCGGATTAAATCCTGTCTTTCTCTTGGAAATACCACTTCTGACTTATCCGAAACGAAGTGAGCCAGTACGCGCGGATTGGTTGAACGAAACTTACAGAGTGCCGAGTTTGCCCAACATGATGAATCAATGGCAGGGAATAAATGAACGAAGAATTATATAAATAAGCCCCGAAAGGGGCTTTATTTTTTAAATCTTCAATCGTGTTGATTTCTTTTGCTTCTGCTCCTTTTTTGGGGGATCTTGTTTAGCTTTTTCTTCTTTCAACTTTATTTCCTCAGTCTGTTTTTCAACTTTGGCGGCTGCCGCAAGTTCAGGATGATTCTTTTCTAATGGGATAGGCTCTTTTGAAACCTCAATGACATTGCCCATCTTGTCGCGATCAATGAAAACTTTCTCACCGACAGAAAGAATTTTTTGCATTTCCTTTTCTCTGTTTTGTTCTTTTAGTTGATCACCCTTCAAAAATTTTCCCGTATTCACCACATCAAAATTTATCTTGTCTTCACCAAAGCCACTGTAAAGAACAACATAATATTTTCCGACATGAGCGACTTCACCTGAAAGAATAGGATTGTCTTTGTCATTTTTTGCGAAGTGGAAGGACGGTTGCCTTTCACCAGGTTGTTCAAACGCTGCTTTATATAGAAATTCTTCGACCTTATCCGAAGTGGTTTTGCTCCTATAGGTTCCGTCCTGGTCCTTCCTATAGAAGAAGCTGTTGTATTCAGTAGCAGCCTCTAGAACCCTTTCCCTAGTCTTGTTGACCTTACTGTTAAAGAATTTCTGCTTGTCAGATGATTCAAGGTTGCCCGCAGGGATGACTAGCACGGCTTTTTTCTGAAGTTCATCTACGGACTTCTTAGCCAAGAATGAAAGCTCAGTGAGCCTGTCTGTATTGTTCCAAGCGACCTGATCGGAATAGGGCGTTCCGTCTTCAGTCTTTCCCTTCAATTGCCATATCAAGTCGTATTGGTTCGGCGCCACAACGACCACTTCATTCTTTTGTTCGTCGTGGAAGACTTCAACACCATCTTTCTTTCCAAAATTTATAGTATCAAATGTATTCATGTCGTTCTCCTTTTTATTAAATACACTCTTTTCTTATAGCGTATAAATAATTGATTTCAACCCGAAATAAAAAAAGCCCCGATTAAGGGGCTTTTACTATCAGCATGAACACAAGGAAAAACGATTTATAACAATAACCGTGATAGCAAGAACAAATTAGCAGAATAAAATCAGTTGTCAAATGCGGTATTTTTATCGACCAAAAAAATATTTAATTTTCTCCTTTAAAGTATTGACAAATAATTTTAATTTAATATAACTAAAAAAGGATGAAGAAAATCAACGATAAAAAGGAGAATAAATTGGTTGAGAAAAAATACAAACGAAATAACAGCCCAAGATATACCCATAATCTTTCTTTCCATGAGACTGCTATAAATGGTTTGCGAGAGAAGTGCAAAAAGTCGGGTGTAACGATGAAAGTTTTGATTACCACGGCTCTTGACATTGCAATTGAAAACGATTGGAAGCTGTTCAACGGGAAGAGAGACTTTGGAACCTCAAAGGTCTATAGGCACAGCCTGAATCTTCCCGACGATATTAGACAGCACTTGAAAAATAAAAAGCGTTCAACTGGTATCAACCAAATGTATTTGATTGAAGAAGCAGTTTTGCAAGCGATTGAAAGCGATTGGGGAGATAAGTAATGAATAAAAACACTGAGAAGAAGGCTACAGACCAGGTAGAGATCCAGGACGAACTAGAAAAGAAGGTTCTGCCGATCTTTGAACTGTTCAAGAATTCTTTGCCAAATCCTAAATTGAATGCTTGTGCTACATGCCGCGATGCGACCCCAATGATCATTGGCGACAAGGGCAAAA
This sequence comes from Herbaspirillum sp. ST 5-3, assembly GCF_004804275.1. Taxonomy (GTDB): domain Bacteria; phylum Pseudomonadota; class Gammaproteobacteria; order Burkholderiales; family Burkholderiaceae_D; genus Noviherbaspirillum. The sequence goes on along the minus strand of NZ_STGI01000014.1, from coordinate 49,207 downwards.
TTTATTGCCAACGAACTTTGAAATGGTCTTGGGATGAAACAAAAACAAATGTTCCTATGTGCATTGGAAACCCAACATTCATTCCAGAAAACATAGAAAAAATTAAATATTAAGACGATCCATACAATAACTAAATAGGAGAAACGAAATGGAAAAAAAATTATTAAGCAAACTGATGGACAAGCTATCTGAAAGAAATGTGAATGTTCTTGTTCTTTCTGAGCAGGGCGGAAGCGGAAAAAGTCACATAACAACGAACGGCATTGACCAATCAAGAAAGTTAGCGATTGAAACTGCTGCCTATCTAATGGATACCAAAGCGACCGCAACATTAAATAGAATGGGGCAGAAAGATAGCTTTGGAAAACCTGAGCAAAATCCATCAAAACAAGATGCTTTGCTTGGTGTTCAACAGTTCGACATTCTTAACCAAAACGGCTATTCAAAAGAGCAGCACGCCGAGATCAAAGAGCAATTCATTGCAAGCCTAAAAAAGAAGGTTCCTGTATCTTGGTTTGACTTCCCAGGACAGGGCATCACTATCTTCAACAATCTCTATGAGAAGGGGGAAAGTGTAGATGGTGAAGTTGTTGATGATGAGAAGGCGTTCTTTTTAAAGCGTTCTAAAAAAGACTATGTGATTGTGATTCCTGTAAACGAAGAGAAAAGCTTAACGAGCATCAATCTCGCATTGGACACTTTCACATTCACAGGAACCTACGAAAGCCTAAACGAAAGATTTAAGTTCGTCATCATCTACAACCCTAAGACTGACACACCATCTTTGAGCTATGAAGCATTCTTGCAGACTGAAGAGTATGAAAGATTAGCGGCTTTAGGAAATAGATTTAAATTGCTCAAAACTGCATACATTGATGCGAAGGTTTTGACAGCCATTCAAGATGACAATATTCCGTTTTCCCATTATTACGATGTGGAGGAAGATGAGCCGATTGAAGCAAACATTCCTAAAGAATATGCGAATGGAAAAGAGGACATTTTTTCAGCAAAAATTAGAAAATTATTTGTTGGACCTAATGGCTTCCCACACATCGTAAAAGAAATCTTGAATTGGGAGTGAAATTATTATGCGCACACCAATTCTAGATGCTCCAAGAAAGTTTGTTTCACTTAAGGTTGATGATCGTTTTGATCCTGTCTTGGAAAAATATTCAAAAGAGATGTACATTTCAAAATCGTTATTGGTAGGGCTTTTATTAAAGATGCTTGATGACGGTTCAATAGATAAGGAGGACATGAAAAAACGACTACTAAAATAAAAAAGCCCCGAAAGGGGCTTTGGTTTTTTTAAATGAATTCTACCTAAAAAGAAATCCCTCAATTGGAGGGTTTCTTGGTTTTAGCTGGGGTTTATCTTTTTTATATAATTTCGTTGAATTTTTTTACTCTACAGATAAATCTATAAATGTCAGCGAAACTAAATTCTCCAACCTTATTTTTTCCTACCGTTGAATCAGAAATGTCTAAGAATTTTTTCGGGGCATGGTGATAGAGGATCGTTTCGAAGTCCGCTAGCTCTTGTGTCCAAGGGATGCTTGTTGATTTATGAATGTTGTATTTCGCATCAAGCAGCTTAGCCCACACCACATCTGTCATTCCCTCCGCTCTGATCTGGTCCACTGTCTTAGCCACGATTACGGACGACATAGAAGGCTCTACAGCCGTTTTTGTGGAGGTTGCTCCAGGTACGACAGGAACAGGATTTGAAGCCCGTATAGCCTCGTTTAGAGCCTTTGGCATAGGTGCAACCACACTATGACGAGCAGGGGGAGCCGCCACACCTCGTTTTTTTGCCAATCCTCGTTTGCTACGAGCGATGTTCAGATACTTGCATATCTCACTCTCAGTTAAGGGCTTACCCTTCCTCTTCATGGGGAAGTCTTCAGCTTCCTCACACTTCAGTGCAATGAACTCATATGCCTTCAGTTGCTTGTCACCGATGACCAAGATGCTCTTGTCAGCACGGCTCGCCTCGATCAGCCATGACAGGTCATCGTAATGCTTATTGAAGAATTCTGTGATAGTGATTTGGCTACCATCAATTTTTGTTCGGTCTTTGACCTCATTAATTATGTCAGTGAAGTTCATGTTTGTTTCTCCTTTTTTATTCTTTGCGAAGTCTAGCGAATATCGTTGTAAGTTCTTCCGCTCCGATTTTTTCACCACTTCTTTTATAGATGCCACGATAAGCCAAGGCATCACTAATCAATTTATAGACACTTCCTGAGTAGCCAGGCTTGAGCCTGTTTTCTTTATACACTTCAATCAGTGTAATCAAATAAATTTTGTTATCCCTTATTATTTTAGTGATGCTTGCACTTCTTATTTTTAGCGCATCACCTACCACCTTTGTTTTCAATTCGTTCATCTTTACCCACCTTTATTGTTATAGTTGTTCTCTATATCAATATATTGGATTTTTTTTCATTGTCAATTCATTTGGATTAATTTCTTCTTCATTGCCGCTTCATAGCAATTAATTTTTGGTTCATTCGGTTTAGTTTTGTGTTCATTCCATCTTCATCTATAGTTCATTTCATATTCATTTCAATTTATTTGGTTTCATTCCACTTCATTTGGATTAATTTCCAACGGCTCCAACGGCAATTTGTTTTTCTCAGCACCCTACTCAATACACTTCGTGTCTCGTATTGTGCTTCTGCGAAGCCCCGTAAAACCTATCTGAACACCTTCTTTTTAAAAAATGTTTAGGTGTACACCTTGATTTTTGTTTTAAATCCGGTATTAATTTAATAAGAACAATAAAAAAAGGAATGAAGATGAATGAATTGAATGAAATTTTAACTACCTTGTCAGAGCTTGAAAAATTGCGCACACCATTCGTGCATGACTACATATATTTAACATGCTCAGTGGCTCAAAATAGAATTGAAGAAGATACCGGCCGAACTTTAAGGGAAAAATTAAATAACATTTTCATTTCTGCCTTCGATGATATCGAGCCGAGACTTGCAACAAGAATCGTCGCTTTGCTTGAGGATGATGAGTTGCCGATTTTTTTTGAGTGCGCATTGAAATGCACCACTGAAGAATTTCTTAACTCTCTTGAATCAGTGAGATTGAAGAATAAATTGGATAGTGAGTTGGCAGTGAAGCAAGCAGCCATCACAAAAAGAATAAAACTGTAAGGAACGGCTATGAAGAAGGAAACATCACCAACCAGGATTAGGGAGCTACGAAAATCAATAGACGGTCTAGACAGATATTTTGGAGCCAAGAACTACTCTGAAAAACAGGTCCGCGACATGCTAGAGGCGGCAAAGATACTTGTGGAAAATGGAGAGCTATGCTTTGAAACAAACGGGGAAGTTAAGAAATACCCTGAGTTAGCATCAAACATTGATGATGTAATTTGGGCTTACATACGAGGCGTTCAAAAGGTAAGGCTTACCCGTTCAGAAAAAAAATTAAACAACGAGATCCTTAAGGGACTTTTATTAGCAGGAGCAGAAGATGAATAACAACAATACAAGAAGCATCCACATCAAATTCTCAAAAGAGGATGACAAGCTTTTAGATTTTGTGTTGGAGAAAGAAGATATGTCCAATCAAACCGAGGCGATCAGAAGAGCACTCAAGTTTTATAAGAAGTATTCTAAACAAATGGGACTGCTAGAGGGCTTGCACGAAAAACAAGACAAGGTTCTAAACCTTCTTATGGAAATTCATTTAAGGGGCTAAATCATGTCAACTATTCAAGGCTATCAAAATATAAAGTCAGGTCAGTATTTTATGGACCAAATTGACTACTACCAAAAACAATTCATAGCAGATGCTAGGAAGCTTTTCCCTGAACATGCCAGCCTGGCAGATGATGAGCTAATGAAGCTTCCTGAAGTTCAAGAGAAGGTTTCCAAGAATCCTCTTGCTCCTACTTACATCGGGAGGATTGCCGAAAACCTTGGATTGGAGGGAGCGATTGTCGATCCTGAAAGCTTTAGAAAGCTATGTGCCGGTTATGAGGCAAATGCAGACCTAAGCAACAATCCAAAAAAATTAAACGATAAAGCTTTTGATGTTGTTAATGGTGAAATTCAGTTCCCGACAGATCCGAAGGACGACAGAAGAGTTGGACTAGAAATTTTATTTACCACCACCAAAGAACGCTCAGTTATTTCCTCCCAGGCCGCCATTCTTGATCCTGAGCTTTACAAGAAGATGATGACCATCAAGAGCCGTGCTTTGGCTATGGTTGTCAAGGAAATGGAGAAGGATGCGATTGTTCGAATAACTGAGAACGGGATTACGAAAGAACAGAGAGGCGCGGGAATCATCGCCGTTCAAAATTCTCATGGTGAAAATCGCGGGCCAAAAGGTGGACTTCCTGAGCCCTTTGACCACGACCATTTAATTGTGATGAACACAGCCATTGATAAGGATGGAAATTACTATTCCTTAGATAATTCTCTTATTGCGAAAAGAAAGGCTTACTACAACCAATTATTTTGTTCATTGGTTACTGAAATGGACAGGGAAGAGCTTGGGTTTGAAACTGAGGCTGTATATGTGAAAGCTGACCAGGTTGAGAAGAACCCCCACAAAAAAGAGACTGAGAGAGGTGTTCTAACCCACACCATCAAGATTCCAGATAAGTTAAAAAAATTGGTGGAAACCTTCAGTCAAAGATCAAAAGAAATCCAAGCTGAAGCTAATGAAGGTGTTGCTAAATACCTGGAAGAGAATGGGTCAATTGTTGATGACGGTCCCGAACTTCGCGGAGATACCGATAGCATTGATGCTAAGGCATTGGCACAACTAAAGACCAAGAACGGCAAAACAGAAATGTCATTAAGCGAGCTTCAGAAGCTTTGGAGAGAGGTTGGTAAGGAACACGGCGTTACCGCTGACGACCTTAAATCACTTCAGACATTTGCGGACACCAACAAAAATAGACAAGGGTTGATTGATGCTCTTGCTAATGAAAACAAGTCTATGGAGGTCTTCGAAAGAGAATTGATTGAAAGCTTCCATGACTATTCTAAACAGGCAGCAACCAGGGAAGAAGCCGCTGTTGGTTTCTTCGTTAGAAAGCTGATCACCTATACCAATAGAATAGATGCTGAAAAACTAGCTGAAGAAATCTTTGATAGACACTTCACAGGTTGCTTAACTCATGAAGCAGATAAGCACTATGAAAGGCTGCTAGATAAAAAACTCTCTTTGGATGAGCAGGAAGATGCACAGCTAAAATATAAAAAGGATCTTCTTTTTATGGATAAGGTCTTGGTTGAAAACGAAAAGAGAATGATTGCAGCATGGGAAAGCAGACGATTTGCTAAAGATTTCTTACTTGCCGATAGCGATGTTAGGAAGCTTATCAGGTCCTTCAATGATGGAATTATTGAAGACACCTTGAAGAAGTTTGAGAAAACAAAAGCACGCTTAACACCTGAATACTTGGCTACCCTTGATGAGAAGAAGCAGGCAAAAGCAATTAGGGACTTTGAGGATTTAACAGCAAAAGTTGATGCCATCAATGAACTCAAACATCTTGAAGAACAAATTAAGAAAGACATTCCTCAAGATGAAAAAATGAAGGCATTGGAAAGAATCACCTTCCTTAGACAAGATGAGAAGTCAGCGCTTCCGAAGCTTTCACATGAACAGGTGAATGCAATAGTGAATGCAACCACCAAGGAAGGTGCTTTGGCAATCATTGAAGGGCTACCAGGCACAGGTAAATCTTTTGCAAGCAAGGTCATCAAAGAAGCCTATCAGCAGAAGGGTTTCAACATCATTGCAGTTGGCACAAGCGCATTAAATACTGAGAATTTAAGACAAAGCATTGATACCAACGAATCGGCAAACATTGCAAAACTTCTTACTGACTTGGATAGCGGTAAGAGAAAGCTCACTGCAAATGATGTAATCATTGCCGATGAAATGGGCATGTGCGATTTAAGAATGTGGATTAGGTTAAGCGACCACATCAACGAGCTTCCCGAAGGTCAACGACCAAAGCTAATTGCAATGGGTCAGACAGAGCAATTAACTCCTGTCGGGGTAGGGCAGGGGTTCACTACATTAAGCCGTAAGAACTACAACACATCTAAATTAACCATCGTGAACCGCCAGGAAGAGAATTGGCAACGACAGATGACACAAGACCTTTCTGATAAAAAAGGAGACATTGCAATCAAAAGATATTGTGATGAAGGCAAAGTGTTCTACAAGGCTAAGGACATTGACGGAGCTATTTCCAATGCCGTTCAAGAATATTTTGATACCCAATACAAGGAAAGTAGGGTTGTCATCACTGACACCAATGAAGTTGCTGACAAGTTGAACATTGCGATCAGGGAGAAAATTAAATCTGAATTAAAAGAAAAGCCTGTTGAAGTCTCTGTTGAAACCGTGGATTTTGGTAAGAAAGAATTTATGAAGGGGGATAAGGTCATGTTCTTGGGAACAGGAACAACCTCTTTTGATAAGTTCGGTAATGTGATCAAAAACCACAAGCAGAGAAAGAACACGGTATTTGGATTGAAGAATGGTGAGCAAGCTGAAGTGATAGCCGTTGATCCTGAAAACAATAAGATGACCATCAAAACGAGCGATGGCGCCGAGAGAACCATAGCGACCGATCAGAAGCTAGATATGTCACATGCCTATGCGTACTCCATCCACAAGAGCCAAGGGGCGAGCTTAGACTATGTTGGGGTTGTGATCTCCAAGGTTCAGAACCTTAATCCAATGTTGGTTGCTCTATCCAGGCACAAGAAGGACATGGGGCTTTTCTTGCACGATGGATTGAAAGGCGATCTTAACGACACAGCAAGGAAGAAGCTTGTAGCACTACCCGAAGACATAGCACTAATCAAAAAATATGTTGAGTATCAAAATTTTGAGTTCAAGAATTCAGGCACAAATGTTGAAGACTGGTCCTATGCAAGAGCGAAGAACTTTATCAAGAAATATGCAGTGAAAGAGCTTTTCCAAATTGAATCGCATCCTATGGACGAGTATGAAAACTTGTTAATCGCCTCAACAGTCTTGGAGGTCAAGAAAACGACATTTGACTATAAGGTTCTTGATAGGCGTGTTGCAGCCATGATGGAGAAAATTGGGAACTTTGAAGCCAAGCAGGAAGAGCAGCAAATCAGGTTGAAACAATCCATTGTCATCAATGGTGAAGCTAGTTTAGCGATGACGAGCGGTTTTGACTCTATTGGAAATCTGTCAAATGTTGATAGTTTATTTGAAGATGATAAGCTAACAGATAAGCAAAAAGAAGCACAAAACAATAAAAAATCACTGACCATCTAAAAAAAAGCCCTTCGGGGCTTTTTTTATTTCCTCATTTCCTAATAGTTCAAAAAACTCTTTGAGGCTTAAGAATTCATGATCTAAAAATATTTAATTTTCCCCTCTTTCGTATTGACAACGACTTTCCTTTTGCTATAAATAAATATAAGTATAAAAAGAGAGGAAGAAAATGAACGACGAAGCAAACGATGAAAGCAATTTTGATTTTGAAAACGAATTTGATTTGTTTGATGGTGTGATGAGTCCAGAAAAGAAAAGTAACATTGAATTCACAGGAGAGAATTTAAAAGATTTTTCCGATGAGCGCGGCACGGAATTCATTGATGCTTTGGCGAAAAGAAGACTTGATGACGATGAATTAAAAATTTTCAATATCAATCAGAAAATCATAAAAGCCAGGAATTTTCATGCCGTGGTTCTGGACAAAGCAACCAAAGAAATCATTGCAAATAATCTTGAAGGCTTGAAAAAGGAATATAACAATTTATTGTCTAGCATTATTGAAAAAAGCCGTGGCGCCACAGAGGATATAAGGCAGTCACTTGGTTCCGCAAACAATACCGACCTAGATAAAAAAATTGCGGAAATAAAAAGGCTGCAAGGAGAAATTCTTGATGTTGTGAAGAAGGCTGAAAACCTTTTAATTGATTCGGATTCTGCGCAATTAAAGATAGCCAAAAATATCTATGGACAGGTGGAGAAGAGCTTTAAGAAGAATCTTGATGAGCATCTTGAGGAATTTCTTGACAGGGAGCAGGATAAAAGGAATAAGAAAATACTTGATGGGTTCAAATATCTATTTGTTATTGCCGGTGTTTCTTTGTTCCTGATGGGTATGTCACTTAAACACTTATTTTAATGGATAGATATATGAAACTAGAAAATGCAAAGCAAATTGAAGAAATCATTCACTCAAAATTGAACGAGTCAATCAACCACATTGGCAACGACCAGGCTATTCAGCTTTCCAAGGGTGTTAAGGACGAGCTTGAAAAGGTGTTTGGTGCAAGCGTGGTGAACGAACTTTTCGGAAGCAGGGGGCTGAATTCGCTTCCTGAACTATCCCAACTCGCCACATCATCAATGAAGATGAAGGCTCTATACATAGCCGAAATCATGCTGATTAACGAGCTAATGAATGATGCCTTGGTGAAGAATAAAAAGCTCATCCAGGGCGTTGAGAACGATTTCTCATATGCCGTGAAAAATGTTTGTTCAGACATTGACGAAAATTTTAAAAGCGAATCATTGGAAGCTAAAAATAAGACACTTGCAAAGCACGATGAAGTTATTCAACTCTTGGAGAGTGTATTGAATCAAGCAAAGCGTGTCAGTGTTCAGGGCAATGAAATCAGGAATAAAGGCGACAACAGCATTACGAAGGAAACCAAGGAATTTGAAGAAAAAACACACAAGATTTTAAGGTCAATTTGTGAGCTAAATTTTTCCGATTTCAGGAAGAAGGCTTACTACAATGAATTTGAAAACAAGAAGATTGTCGTGAACAAGCTTCATAACTTTGCTTATTTCTTATTAGGTGGATCGGTTGTTATGTGTGGTTTATGTTTCATGAAGTTGTTTTCATAATTAAATACATAAAAAAAGCCCCCGTAAGGAGGCTTGTTTAAGTCGTTGAGTCCATATCGCCTGGCCGCTGAAATTAACTTTATATATTAAGTAGCAAAATTAAAATTTGATGTCAATAATTGGTGGCCTTTTAAATTAATTTATGCTAATATTTATATAATTAGAAAAGGAAATATACATGAAAAAGAATTTTACGCCAGCGCAGTTTAAAAAGAATAATTTTGGAAATAATTTCATAACTATTGAATCAATGCTTGCTGCTGATTTTGCCAATCAAACGGATGAGCAGTTTGCAAAATGTCTTGATACTGTGCCTGTCATTAATAAGCTTTTAATTGATAAATCAAAGTGTGACAACGAGCAGCACTATAAAGAGATTTTGTTGTTGGCAAATACGACCTTGTCGCTTGCGATGATTGAAAGAAGAATGAGGATCGTTAAAAATGCATAAAACAAAAATGGAGGCAATGCGAAGCCCGCAAAAAAATACCTTTGATAAGGTGCAAGCATTTCTTGATACGAAGAAGAAGTTAAAGCTTGAAGCCAGGAAGGAGATAAGAAGACTTCAAAAAGAAGGGCAGATGTTCACGGAAATTGGCAAGCTAAATTTTATAAACCAATTTGTATTTGAGCGAATGACTGAGAAGCCATCATGATTGAAGATATAAAAAAAGCCCCATCATCGGGGCTTTAGTTTTTTTGGAGGTTAGATTTCTTCAGCCTCAGCTTCCTCAAGGCTGTCCGAAATTAATTTTAATTGCTCGTATAAGTCTTCGCTTTCATCTATTGGTTCATTGATTGGAGCTTCGCGAACAAACTTCAAAAATTCCTGAGCATTTGTTTTTCCAACATGCTTTTCTAGAATTAAAATACATTTTAAGATGGGATTATTGGTGTCAATTTCCACCAATAGGGATTGTAATTCTTCAATGCTAGGATTGTAGTAGCGATCATTTAGAACTTGCAGGCTTTTATGTCCTGTCATTTTTGACAGTTGCAAAACATTTTGAACCTTGTGCCCTAAATCTACTGTTGCAATCTTCCGCAAAGAATGCACATTCAAGTCTTCAATGCCAATCTTTCGGCAGCACCATTTAAAAGCATGGTAAAGAGTATTTCCCGAAAACTCAAAAACCCTGCCTTTCTTAGTTGGGCTTTCCTCATACCTTCGTAAAAGAATTTCCCTTGCTCTCTTGGGCATGGGAACCGTGCGACCTTTGTATTCTGTATTTCTTTTCTTGTGATCGTTTTTTTCTTGGAAGAGGGTGATCGTATTATTTTTAAAATTGACACCTTCCCACATCAAGCCTGTCCCATCATGCTTCTCAAGTAGCGTTTTCGGGACAAGTTCACCTTTGCGAAACGACACCAGCAAGGCTAGTTCAACAGCATCTAAAATGTTTGGACGGTATTTTTTAACCGCTTCAAGAACCAGTTTTCTTTCTTCTTCTTCCTTCCAATATCTTTGCACAGCATTGGAAACCTTTGGCAACTTGATGCCGGCCGCAGGGTTAGGAATGGCGTAGAGCCATTCGCTAACGGCATGCTTGAACAATACATTAATCACGACAAAATAATTTCGGATGCTTGAGGCTGAATATTTTTCAGTCTCTAAATATTTTCGGTAGTCCAGGCAATCTCTTGTTGTTACATCTTTTAATAGTTTTTTCTTGCCAAAAAATTGAACAATGTGAGGCACACGATAAGAATTCTCTTCGTATGAAGATTTCCCCTTATAGTGTTCTTCCATTAATTTATTTAGCGCTTCTTCAAGCGAGATGGTTTCATAGCCTATGTCAAAGTGACCGTTTGTTTTTTTATAGGCAAGAATTTCATCTTCTCGTTTTTTAGCCCATGCTTCGGCTTCAGCTTTAGTGCTACAGGTTTTGCTGTCCTGGACCACATTGCCAAGCTTGTCTTTCAACTTGATCTGAACTTCAAAGGCTGTCTCTAGCTGCACCATCTTGGCTGATGGGTTCTTGAGACCGTCAAGGTAGGCTTGGGCTTTGGACTTGAGCCGGATCTTGCTGTCGGGCAATCCAGGGCAGGTGACGAGCCAAGGTGATCGGTTTGCTATGTTTGCCATTGTGCGTTAGGTATCATGTGTTAAAATTGCGAGCTTTTCCCAAACTGAACCCTGAAGGGAGTTTGGGAGCCGACGAGTCAGGGGACTCCCTGAACCTGTTTACACCACTTGTCCCATTGGCAAATTTTAGTCCCAGTTTGGTATTTTGTCTGGGAAAATGGTTTGAAAAATTGGGAAATGTGATGTAAGCCGTTGAAAAATAAGGGATTTTTCATCTACTATATTTTTCAACACTTTTGGTTTAGGTCCTGACGCCAGCAATGGTGTGGGGGTTCGAGTCCCCCTCCTCGCACCACAAAATAGTTAATTTTTTGGACGATTCACATGGCAACTGCAGTCGAAACTTTGGACAAACTCGAGCGCCGCATCACCATTACCGTGCCGCTGGCGGATGTACAGGCAGAAGTTGAAAAGCGCTTGAAGATTCGCGCCCGTAGCGCAAAGGCTCCGGGTTTCCGCCCGGGCAAGGTCCCGATGAAAATGGTCGCCCAGCAGTATGGTTACCAGGTCGAGACCGAAGTGCTGAACGACAAGGTAGGACGCGCGTTCAACGAGGCAGCCAGCGAAAACAACCTCAAGGTAGCCGGTTACCCGAAGATCGAGCCGAAGTCCGGCGACGGAGCTCCCGAAGGCGTTGTCGCCTTCGATGCAACCTTCGAAGTCTACCCGGAAGTGAAGATTGGCGATCTGTCCCAGGTTGAGGTTGAGAAGGTCACAAGTCAGGTTACCGACGCAGAAATCGACAAGACCATCGACATCTTGCGCAAACAGCGTGTGCACTACCACGTCAAAGGCGAGCAGGGTGCGCATGGCGATGGCGGTGCCGATCAAACCGCACAGAACGGCGACCGCGTCACCGTCGACTTCGTCGGCAAGATCGACGGTGTCGAATTCCAGGGTGGCAAGGCGGAAGACTATCCGTTCGTTCTCGGCGAAGGCCGCATGCTGTCGGAGTTCGAAAATGCTGCAATTGGTCTGAAGGTTGGCGAGTCGAAGACTTTCCCGCTCAATTTCCCCGCTGATTACCATGGCAAGGATGTAGCTGGCAAAACCGCCGAGTTCACGATCACCATGAAGAAGATCGAATGGGCGCATCTGCCGGAGGTGGATGCGGAGTTCGCCAAGTCGCTGGGAATCGCAGATGGCGATCTGCAAAAGATGCGCGAAGATATCAAGGTCAACCTGGAACGCGAAGTGAACGGCCGCGTCAAGTCGAAGACCAAGGACAGCGTGATGAACGCCTTGATCAAGGCTTCGGAACTGGACGTGCCGAAGGCGCTGGTCGACCAGGATGTTGAGCGCTTGATTGAAATGGCTCGCCAGGACATGGCGCAACGCGGTATGAAGGTCAACGACATGCCGTTCCCGCCGGAGCTGTTCACGGCGCAGGCTGAACGTCGCGTGCGCCTCGGATTGATCCTCGCTGAAGTCGTCAAGGCCAACAAGCTGGATGCAACGCCCGAGCAGGTGAAGAGTCAGGTTGAAGAATTCGCGCAGAGCTACGAAGATCCGCAGCAAGTGCTCAAGTTCTACTACAGCGACCGTCGTCGCCTGGCGGAAGTGGAAGCCCTTGTTTTGGAAGAAAACGTCGTTAACTACGTGCTGGGCAAGGCAAAGGTAGCTGAAAAGCCGGTCGCATTCGACGAATTGATGGGCAACAACGCGCAGGCCTGATCAGCTTGATCGGCCGGTGCGCACTCCATGAGGAAAGCACATGTCACGCATGATGAAAAATTCAGCGCTTGATACCGAAATGCTCGGTATGGTGCCGATAGTGATTGAACAGAGCGGCCGCGGCGAGCGCGCGTACGATATCTACTCGCGCCTGTTGAAGGAACGCGTTATTTTTCTGGTCGGCCCGGTCACCGATCAGACCGCAAATCTGATCGTTGCGCAGATGCTGTTCCTGGAAAGCGAAAATCCGGACAAGGATATTTCGCTCTATATCAACTCGCCGGGCGGTTCGGTGTCTGCAGGAATGGCAATCTATGACACCATGCAGTTCATCAAGCCGGACGTTTCGACACTGTGCACCGGGTTGGCCGCTTCGATGGGCGCCTTCTTGCTGGCCGCAGGCGCGAAGGGCAAGCGTTTCTCTTTACCGAATTCGCGTATCATGATTCATCAGCCTTTGGGTGGTGCACAAGGCCAGGCAACGGATATCGAAATCCAGGCGCGCGAGATCCTGTATCTGCGAGACCGGCTGAACCACATTCTTGCTGAAAAAACCGGCAAAACCGTGGAACAAATCAGCAAGGATACAGACAGAGATAATTTCATGTCTGCTGCCGAAGCGGCAGAGTATGGCATGATTGACAAGGTGCTGACCACCCGCGTCTGAGACGGTTATCCAATCGGAAAACGCCCGGACGCAGGCCCGTTCGGGCGTTTTGTTTTATGGCGACGAATTTTTGTCAGTTTGCCCAATTTCTTGAGCGGCGTCGTGACGAATTCGGAATTCGCAGGTAATATCGGATCAATCTCCATCCACACATTGCTCTATGTCTGACAAAAAATCCTCCAGCGGCGAAAAATTGCTTTACTGCTCCTTCTGCGGTAAGAGCCAACACGAGGTAAAGAAGCTCATCGCGGGTCCGTCCGTATTCATTTGTGACGAATGCATCGACCTCTGCAATGACATCATTCGTGACGAGGCATCCAGTATTGAATCTGTTGCTGGACCCAAGTCGGATCTGCCTACGCCGCAGGAAATCTTCGAGCTGCTCGGACAGTATGTCATTGGCCAGGAAACTGCAAAACGCATCCTGTCAGTGGCTGTTTACAATCACTACAAGCGCCTGAAGCATCTCGGCAAGAAAGACGATGTTGAATTGGCCAAGAGCAATATTTTGCTGATTGGCCCAACCGGTTCCGGCAAGACCCTGCTGGCGCAAACCCTGGCGCGCATGCTCAATGTGCCCTTCGTTATTGCGGATGCCACCACGTTAACCGAAGCGGGCTATGTGGGTGAAGACGTCGAGAACATCATTCAGAAACTTTTGCAGAACTGCAACTACGAAGTCGAGAAGGCGCAAAAGGGCATCGTCTATATCGACGAGATCGACAAGATTTCGCGCAAGTCGGATAACCCGTCCATCACGCGTGACGTCTCGGGCGAAGGCGTGCAGCAGGCGCTTCTGAAGCTGATCGAGGGCACGATGGCGTCGGTACCTCCGCAAGGCGGGCGCAAGCATCCCAATCAGGATTTCGTGCAGATCGACACCACCAACATCATGTTCATCTGCGGCGGTGCTTTTGACGGGCTTGCCAAGATCATTTCCAATCGTTCGGAGAAGAGTGGGATCGGTTTTTCCGCGAGCGTCAAGAGCCAGCAGGAGCGCAATGCAAGTGAAATGCTGCTGGATGCAGAGCCGGAAGATTTGATCAAGTTTGGTTTGATTCCGGAGCTTGTCGGCCGTCTGCCGGTTGTTGCCACCCTCAGTGAACTAAACGAGGAAGCTCTAATCCAAATATTGCTTGAACCCAAGAATGCTCTCATTAAGCAGTATGCAAAGCTGCTGCAGATGGAAGGGGCAGAATTGGAAGTTCGGCCAGCAGCATTGCACGCAATTGCGAAAAAAGCCCTTGAACGCAAGACTGGTGCACGTGGGTTGCGCTCTATTCTTGAGCATGCTTTGCTGGAGGTAATGTTTGAGTTGCCGAACCAGCAAAATGTCGCAAAGGTGGTAATTGATGAAAATACCATCCTGAATGGAGCGAAGCCTTTGTTGATTTATCACGAGCAGCCAAAGGTATCCGGAGCAAAGTAGATAACTGTATTCAAGATGCGGACGATGCGAAAGCGATACCGCCCCAGGCCTGCAAATGTGTCAGATGGCTGTCCTGTCGAGTCCGCTCTTTTCCTAGAAGCAGTACAATTTGAAATACGGGAATCACTTCAGGTAACCATCGCAAAGCCACCCGAGGGCGACTTCGTGTGTGGCTTTTTTTATTACGTATTTTGAAGAGGAGTGATTTTTGTTGCTGCTTGGACTTGAGTTTTAGGCTGCCGTGCCTACATCATTAACAAGCTCTTAAATAAGGTTCGCCATGACGACTTCTACAACACTAACTGAACACACCCAACTGCCGCTATTGCCGTTGCGGGACGTTGTTGTCTTCCCGCATATGGTGATCCCGCTTTTCGTTGGCCGCCCCAAGTCGATCAAGGCTCTCGAAGCAGCGATGGAACAAGGCAAGAGCATTATGCTCGCCGCCCAGAAAGCAGCAGCCAAGGACGAACCATCGGCCGACGACATTTATGAAATTGGCTGTGTCGCCAATATCCTCCAGATGTTGAAGCTGCCGGACGGCACCGTCAAAGTCCTGGTGGAAGGCGCACAACGAGCACGCATTCATCACATCAGCGAACTGGAGACGCACTTCATTGCGGAACTGACCCCAATCGAATCCGAGCCGGGCGATGAATCGGAAGTGGAAGCAATGCGCCGCGCGATCGTTCAGCAATTTGATCAATACGTCAAACTGAACAAGAAAATTCCGCCGGAAATTCTTACGTCGTTAGCAGGGATCGATGACGCAGGCCGCCTAGCAGACACCATAGCAGCGCACCTCCCGTTGAAGCTTGAGCAAAAACAGATCATTCTTGAAATCTTCAACGTCGCGAAGCGCCACGAGCACTTGCTCGGGCAACTCGAGGCTGAGCTCGATATCCTTCAGGTAGAGAAGCGCATCCGCGGCCGCGTCAAGCGTCAGATGGAAAAGTCGCAGCGCGAGTATTACCTGAACGAGCAGGTCAAAGCCATTCAGAAGGAACTTGGCGAAGGCGAAGAGGGCGCGGATCTCGAAGAGCTCGAGAAGAAGATCGTTGCCGCGCGCATGCCGAAGGAGGCGCGCGAGAAGGCTCAGTCCGAATTGAAAAAGCTCAAGCTGATGTCGCCGATGTCTGCTGAAGCAACGGTCGTGCGCAACTATATCGACACGCTCTTGAGCCTGCCTTGGAGGAAGAAGTCCAAGATCAATAACGACCTGACGAATGCGGAGAAAGTGCTCGAAGGCGATCATTACGGCCTCGATAAGGTGAAGGAACGCATTCTGGAATATCTCGCCGTGCAACAGCGCGTCGACAAGGTGAAGGCCCCCATTCTTTGCCTCGTTGGGCCTCCTGGTGTCGGCAAGACCTCGCTTGGTCAATCGATTGCACGCGCGACCAATCGCAAGTTCGTGCGCATGGCGCTCGGCGGCGTGCGCGATGAAGCGGAAATCCGCGGCCATCGTCGGACTTATATCGGTTCAATGCCCGGAAAGATTCTGCAGAGCCTTGCGAAGACCGGCGTGCGCAATCCGCTCTTCCTGCTCGACGAAGTGGACAAGCTTGGCCAGGATTTCCGTGGCGATCCGGCTTCCGCTCTGCTTGAGGTGCTCGATCCGGAACAGAACCATACGTTCTCGGATCATTACGTTGAAGTTGATTTCGACTTGTCCGACGTGATGTTTGTCGCCACTTCGAACTCGTACAACATTCCGCCGGCACTGCTGGATCGCATGGAGGTTATTCGTCTCTCAGGCTACACAGAAGATGAGAAAACCAACATCGCGCAGCGTTATCTGCTGCCGAAGCAGATCTCCAACAATGGATTGAAAGACGACGAAATCGCGGTGTCAGAGTCCGCGATTCGCGACATCATTCGCTACTACACACGCGAGGCCGGTGTCCGCTCTCTCGAGCGCGAGATCTCCAAGATCTGCCGCAAGGTTGTGAAGATGCTGCTGCTGAAGAAGCAGGACAAAGAGCGCAAGATAACTGTCAGCGCGAAGAACTTGGACAAGTTCCTCGGCGTTCGTCGCTACGATTTCGGCATGGCCGAGAAAGAGAACCAGGTCGGGCAGGTAGTCGGATTGGCGTGGACCGAGGTCGGCGGCGACTTGCTGACGATCGAGGCGATGACGATGCCTGGCAAGGGTGACATCATCCGCACCGGTACGCTCGGCGACGTGATGAAAGAGTCGATTGAGGCGGCACGCACCGTGGTGCGCAGCCGCGCAAAACGCCTCGGCATCAAGAGCGAGTTGTTTGGAAAGAGCGATATACATATTCACGTGCCGGAAGGCGCGACGCCGAAGGATGGTCCATCCGCAGGCATTGCGATGACGACGGCGCTGGTTTCGGTGTTGACCGGGATTCCCGTTCGCGCGGACGTTGCGATGACCGGTGAAATCACCTTGCGAGGCGAAGTGCTGCCGATCGGCGGCTTGAAGGAAAAACTGCTGGCGGCGCATCGCGGCGGTATCAAGACCGTGCTGATCCCTGAACAGAATGTGAAGGACCTTGCGGACATTCCTGACAACGTGAAGAACAAGCTTGAGATCGTGCCGGTTCGTTGGATCGACAAGGTATTGGAAGTCGCTCTGGAGCGTCACCCCGTTGCACTGACGGATGTTGATACGCCGGTTGATACTGCAGTTGCGCAGGCAACGGGTCAGACCGATCCCAATGTCGTGAAACATTAAACGCAGCAAATCGCAGGCTGAAAAAGCGCTCTGCGGAGCGCTTTTTTATTTCCGTCGAGACATGAAAATATGCGAAGGATTTAATTTGTAAAAGTTGATTGCGAATAGCCGACGGGCCGGGAAACCGCTTGACACAAGGCTTTGCGACTTGTTTAATACGGGCTGCAGAAAATTTCTTCTCTGCATTTTGTGTCGCTTGTGCTACCAAGAAGAGCAATAAGCAAGCTTCGCAGAATCCAACTTTTTTGAGGGGGCGTCAGTGAATAAGACCGAACTAATTGATCACATTGCCGGAACAGCAGACATTTCCAAAGCAGCAGCTACTCGCGCACTTGATGCGTTGATCGGCGCAGTCAAGACCACGTTGAAGAAGAATGGAAGCGTTACCCTGGTGGGCTTCGGCACTTTCTCCGTAGGCAAGCGCGCCGCACGTACCGGTCGCAATCCCCGCACCGGCGATGCTATCAAGATCAAGGCGGCCAAGGTACCCAAGTTCCGTCCGGGTAAAGCACTCAAGGATGCCGTCAACTAGTGATTAGATAGTGCATCTCAATAAAAGATGCTATATAATTTTGTTTTTTCAGGGCGTGGTGACAAACGCCTGAAGAGTTTGGCTGACTAAGTGTGGAACAGGGTGCTTAGCTCAGTTGGTAGAGCGGCGCCCTTACAAGGCGTAGGTCGGGAGTTCGAGCCTCTCAGCACCCACCAGAGCAGCCAGACTTATGATGCAGCAGAAGTTTCAGGAGTGGTAGTTCAGTCGGTTAGAATACCGGCCTGTCACGCCGGGGGTCGCGGGTTCGAGTCCCGTCCACTCCGCCAAAAAACGAAAAAGGCGAACGTGAGTTCGCCTTTTTTCATATGTGGTGGCGCTTTTGCTTCGGTTGCAGCCGACGCTCACAATCCGTGCATTGCAACTTGTGTCGCGTTGGGTCTGCGTTTTCGTATCTGTGGAACTGTGATTGACCATGTTTGAATTTATTCGCACGCACCAGCGCTTGATGCAATTGCTGCTGATGCTGTTAATCCTGCCTTCGTTCACGTTCTTCGGGATTGAGGGCTACTCGCGATTTCGCGAAGGCGACAATTCAATTGCGAAAGTGGCGGGCCGCTCAATCACCCAGCAAGAGTTTGATGCAGCCCAGCGCGAGCAGATGGAGCGCTTTCGCCAGATGTTCGGGGGGAAGTTCGATCCCAAAATGCTCGATACGCCCGAAGCCAGAAAAAACATTCTTGAAGGCTTGATCGCGCAGCGCGTGATGGAAGCGGAAGCGTCCCGCAATCTCCTTTCGGTCAGCGATCAGACCTTGCAGCAAACGATCCTTGCAGTGCCTGGCCTGACCGGCGCCGACGGCAAGTTTGATGTGGAACGCTACAAGTCGCTGCTTGCCGCACAAGGCATGACGCCCGCGATGTACGAGGCACGCCTGCGTCATGACCTGACGCTGCAGCAAGTCAATGCTGCGGTTCAGTCAACCGCATTTGCGCCGAAGACCGTGGCTGGCCGCTTGTCCGATCTGAATGATCAAGAGCGCGAAGTGCAGGAAATGCTGTTCAAGGCCTCAGACTTTGCCGCGCAGACCAAGGTTACGGACGAGATGCTGAAAGCCTATTACGAGAAGAACGGCAGCCAGTTTGAAATTCCCGAGCAGGTCAAGGCCGAGTACGTTGTGTTGAACAGCGACGCGGTCGCTTCACAGATTTCTGTCAGCGACGCAGATATCAAGTCCTACTACGAGCAGAATGCGAAGCGGTACACCGAGGAGGAACAGCGCCGCGCGAGCCACATCCTGATCAAGGCGGACAAGAATGCGTCGGCTGCTGCGAAGACTGCTGCCAGGGAAAAGGCCGAAAAACTGCTCGCGCAAGTTCGCAAGAATCCGGGCGATTTTGCCAAGCTGGCAAAAGAGTACTCGCAGGATCCCGGATCGGCAGAGCGCGGCGGCGATCTCGATTTCTTCGGTCGAGGAATGATGGTCAAGCCGTTCGAGGATGTTGTCTTCAAGCTGAAGCAGGGTGAGATCAGCGATGTTGTTGAGTCGGACTTTGGCTACCACATTATTCAACTGACGGCGGTCAAGCCGGCGGCTGCGAAGAGTCTCGATGAGGTGAAAGGCCAGATCGCTGCGGACATCAAGAAGCAGCTGGCAGCCAAGAAATTCACGGAAATGGCGGAGCAGTTCACCAACACGGTGTATGAGCAGTCGGAGAGTCTGAAGCCGGTTGCGGAAAAGCTGAAGCTGAAGATCGAAACAGCAAGCGACCTGACACGCGTACCGAATCCGGCGGCCTCGCCGAACGCGCCATTCAATCAGCCGAAGTTTCTGGCAGCGTTGTTTGCAGACGATGCCATCAAGAACAAACGCAATACAGATGCGATTGAAGTCGCACCGAACACACTGATTGCCGGACATGTGATTGAATACAAGCCTGTGACCAAACGCCCGTTTGAAGAGGTCAAGGGCGTCATCCGCGAACGCGTCACGCAGGCGGAGGCGGAAAATCTCGCCAGGAAGGCTGGGGAAGCCAAACTTGCGGCATTGAAGTCAGGCGGTGACGCAGGCAGTTTTTCGGAAGCGAAGACGGTATCGCGCGTGAAGAATGCGAGCTTGAACGCCGTTGCACTTGGCGCGGTGATGAAGGCCGATGTATCCAAGCTGCCGAGCTATGTCGGAGTGGAAGTGCCGGGTCAGGGGTATAGCGTGTTCCGGATCAACAGGATTGCACAGCCTGCCACTCCCGATTCCGCGCGTCGTCAGGCGGAGCAACAACAAGTTGCCAATGCGTTGGCTCAGCAGGAAACGCTGGCTTATCTTGAAGTATTGAAGAAGAAGGCGAAGGTGCAGGTAACCAAGCCGATCGTCGAGAAGGGCGACGCTGAGGCGAATGAGAAGAAATAGCTGCGTCTGATGACCGCACGAAAAAAGCCGCTCAATGAGCGGCTTTTTTCTTTCGGGCTTTTTTCAGTATCCAGCATGGATCGGGCTCGATTCAACGTGCGGATTCTTGCGGCGCCCTGGTCGGAGGCAACGGCATACATGTTCGCTCGTGGGCCACAGAATTTTCCGACCGCACTATTTCGATGTCAGCAGTGGTTTCAGGTGTGGCCAGATGTTGTTGAGCATGATCGGCTCTGCTTCTGCGAGTGGGTGAATCCGGTCGGGCTGAAGCAGTTGTGGCGAGTCGGCGACGCCATCGAGCAGGAAAGGGGCAAGTGAAACTTTCGTTTCCCTGGAAAGCTTTGCGTACAGCCCGAAGAATTTCTCGGCATAGTCGCGCCCGTAATTCGGAGGAATCTGCATGCCGACCAGAAGAACCCTCGCTTTCGCTTTCTGTGCGTCCTTGATCATGGCTCGGAGATTCGCTTCCGTGCTGGCGAGAGGCAAGCCGCGCAGGCCGTCGTTACCGCCCAGTTCCAGGATCAGGACATCTGGATGATGTTGTTCGAGCAGCGCGGGCAGACGCGCCTTCCCTCCGCTTGTCGTTTCGCCGCTGATGCTTGCGTTGATAATGTTTGCGTCGATTTTGTCGGCTTGCAGGCGCTTCCCAAGCAATGCGACCCAGCCGGTGCTGCGCGCAATGCCATACTCCGCCGAGAGACTGTCTCCGAGCACAAGCACGGTTTTTGATGCAGAATAGGCGCACGTTGCATAGGAGACGAGCAAGAGTGCCAACACCGACCTGAACAGGCGCATCTCTTTTCCATATTTCTTCCAATAATTCTGCATGCCTGAGCCTTCCTCGATTTCTGCCGCTATTGAAGTAGTCCACCTGAGCAAGCGCGTTGCGGATGCAACGGGTGAGTTGACCATTTTGAGTGATATCGATTTTACAGTGCGGGCGGGAGAGACGTTGGCGATCGTCGGCGCATCCGGATCCGGCAAGTCGACTTTGCTCGGGCTGCTCGCCGGGCTGGATGTGCCGTCCGATGGAACTGTCAAGCTCGACGGCGTCGATATCTTTGCCTTGAGCGAGGATCAGCGTGCCGTACTGCGGCAAGCAAAGCTCGGATTCGTGTTCCAGTCGTTTCAATTGCTCGCGCACCTGACGGCAGTGGAGAATGTCATGTTGCCGCTGGAATTGCGGCGCGATGAAGACGCCAGGGAGAAGGCGGAGGCAATGCTTGGGCGAGTTGGCCTTTCCAGCCGCTTGCGACACTATCCGAAATTTCTGTCCGGCGGTGAGCAGCAGCGTGTTGCGCTGGCTCGCGCCTTCGTCACGGAACCTCCGCTTCTATTTGCAGACGAGCCCACCGGAAGTCTTGACGCCGCCACGGGTGAGGCGGTGATCAAGCTGATGTTCGAACTGAACGAGGAGCGCGGATCCACGTTGGTGCTTGTCACGCACGATCCGCTGATCGCAGCGCGCTGCGGTCGGACGATTACGATCGCAGCGGGGCGCTTGCGTTGAGCCAAGGCTGCCGCAGAAGCGAATTCATTCAGTTCCACCAGGGTGGGTCCGACGATGTTCGATATAGCCGATGCCCATGCCGCTGGCACAGATGACCGCGATGCCGAGTGCAGTCAGGCTGTCGGGCAGTTGATTGAACACGAGCCAACCCATCGTGGTAGCCGAGATGATTTGCAAGTAGGCGAATGGCGCTAGCAGCGATGCTTCGGCATGCTTGTAGGCGCTGTTGACAAAAAAGTGGCCGATTGTGCTCGTGACACCGGTCGATGCCAGAATCAGCCATTCGCGCGGGCTGGGCATGTGAGAAGACCAGAAGAAAGGCACTATCAGGCTGCTAAGGGCCATGCCCACCACGCCGCCATAGAACAAGGTCACCATCGGGTGATCGGACTGGTTTATCTTGCGGGTCAATACCACGACCAAGGCAAAGACAAGCGCTGATGCAATCCCGAGCATGACGCCGGCCGGAACAATACTGCCTCCGGGTCGAATGACGATCAGCATTCCGCAAAAGCCAATTGCAACGGCGACCCAGCGCGAAGGGTAAGCCTTTTCCTTGAGCAACCAGGGCGAGGTCGCCAGAACAATCAGCGGGGCACAAAAATTCATCGCCGTTCCTTCGGCCAGCGGAACGATCTTGAGCACCGAAAAAAATACGATCGTCGATAAGAGCAGCAGCGCTGCACGGAATATCTGCAGGCCGGGCTGCCGTGCGTGGAGGATGCTTTTCCCATAACGCTTGTGGTAATAGGGCGCGAGCGTGACGGCCATGAAGAGCGTATTGATCGTATAACGCATCCACGAGATCATCACCACGTGATAACCCGCCTGCACCAACAGCTTGCCGGCTGTGTCGAGCAAGGACAAGGTCCATTGTCCGGATACCAGAAAGGCGATGCCGAGCCAGAGACTAGCGCGCGGTGTGACGTGGCGCATGCTGTTCGGTCAGTCGGTTCAGGAGAATGCGTACAGAGTGAATCAGCTCGGTGGCGGTGAGCCCGATAGGGCCGACTTCCTCGTTGACGAGATTGTCGGCTGCCATCCCATGCAGCCAGCAAGCAGCAAGCGCGCCGTTCCAGGCAGGAAAATGCTGCGCCAACAATGCACCGCAGATTCCCGCAAGGACGTCCCCGGTGCCAGCGGTCGCCAACGCGGGATTGCCGGTGGTGTTGATCATGACTTCTCCGTCGGCTCTGGCGACGACGCTACCTGTGCCCTTCAATATGACTGTGGCGTTGAATTGCCGGGCAAGTCGCCGTGCGGACGACAGGCGGTCGGCCTGAATTTCTTGGGTTGTCTGTTGAAGCAGTCGTGCCGCTTCGAGGGGATGCGGCGTCATCAAGGTCGCTGCGCGGCGCTGCGAGAGTATTTGCTGTAGCCCGGCCTCGGCCGCGATGAGATTCAGCGCATCGGCATCGAGCACCAATGGCTGCGGTGTGTGCAACGCCTTGGCCAGGAGGTCATGTGCTTGGCGCGACATGCCGAGGCCTGGGCCGGCGACGATTGTGGCGGATGACAAATCGATTTCGCTCGCAGCGCGGCACATCAAATCCGGCTGTCCGCTGTCGTACAAGGGGGGCTCGGCGAGAAACGCCGCGAACACGCGTCCGGCGCCGCATTTTGCGGCCGTCCTGGCAGCGAGTATTGCGGCGCCCGCCATGCCGTGCGCGCCACCGAGAATGATCACATCGCCGTAGCTGCCTTTGTGGGAATTGTGGGGACGCCGTTGAAGAAAGCTTGAAAACGCTTCGACGGAATTCAGGTGTGTATGCGATTCGCGATAATGGCCGTGGTCGATTTCCAGATCGGCGACCTGAACCTCGCCCGCGACGTCTCTTCCGTACTGCGTATGCAAGCCGGGCTTGTCTGCGATGAAGGTGATTGTATGGCTGGCTCGGATGGCGATGCCCTCATCGCCGACAATACTCCCCGTGTCCGCGTCCAGCCCGCTGGGGACATCGAGTGCAAGAATGGGGCAGGGCAAGGCATTGACTGCTTCGACCAATCTCCGCAGCTCGCCGGTTATCGGCTTTGTCAGCCCGATCCCGAACAGGCCGTCGACGACGAGGTGCCAGCTTGATTGATCAAGCGATGTCACATCCGCCTCGATGAACTGCACTGCACTATGCCTGGCGCGTTCCAGAGCCTGTTGCGCATCGGTCGTGTGAGAAGCGCCAGGCGCGCACAACATGACCACCACCTCCACGCCTGCGTCTGCCAGCAGATGCGCAACTTCCAGCGCGTCGCCGCCATTGTTTCCCGGACCGGCCAGTATCAGTACCGTCGCCGCGCGATGCGGCTCCGGAATCATGGTCATTGCCAGACGGGCGGCTGCCAGTCCGGCGCGTTGCATCAGCGTGCCCGGCGGTAGCGCGGCCATCGCAGCCTGTTCAATGGAACGGATCTCCGCTACAGAGTAGATCGCTGTCGGGGAAGGCATGGTGGAAGGTCCATGGAGTTGTGTGAGGGGGGGGCGGAATTCACAGGTGTCTTGATTTTATGCCATCTGACGTATCGGTGCGAGGCGCACGATTCCCCGGTTTGCACCAAAACATACATTTCGTTTGCATCATTTAAAAGATGGATTTAAAATGAATCTTAAGTTCAAAATTTCCACTAACGCGTATCAATACCAACCTGCAGGAGGATTGTTGCCATGCACGCATCAAAAAGACTCTGGACTTGGCTGGCTGTTATCTGTGTCCTTTCCTTTGCCGTACTAGGCTGGGTCGGGACTGAAATCTATGTCAAGGCACCGCCGATACCGAAACAAGTCGTCAGCACGAAAGGAAAGCTCATTTTCTCGGAGGGGCAGGTTGATCGAGGGCAGCAGGCGTGGCTCTCGGCCGGCGGCCAGCAACTTGGATCTGTATGGGGGCACGGCAGCTACGTTGCTCCGGACTGGTCCGCCGACTGGCTACACCGTGAAGCCGTGGCGCTGCGTGACGTCTGGGCGCAACGCGATTTCGGCAAGTCGTTCGACCAACTGCCCGCTCCGCAGCAGGCGCAATTGACCGGCTTGCTCAAGGAAGAAATGCGGCGCAATACCTACGATGCGCAGACCGGCACGATTACCGTGTCGCCGGAGCGCGCCGCCGCCATTGAGCAAGTGGCGCAGCACTATATCGGCTTGTTCGGCGACGAAGCTTCGCTGAACAAACTGCGCGAGCAATATGCAATGACGCCGGGCTCCTTGCCGGAAGCAGCGGATCGTCAGGCGCTGGCAGCATTCTTTTTCTGGTCGTCGTGGTCGGCAGCAACCGATCGCCCGGGAGAAGAAAACCTGAGCTATACGAGCAACTGGCCGCATGAACCTCTGATCGGCAATACGCCGACAGCCGGCACCGGCATCTGGTCGGTCGCCAGTGTGGTCCTGCTGATTGCCGCGATTGCCGCGATGGTGCTGTTCCATAGCACGCACGGCGAAGAGGGCGATCCGACGCCGCCGAAGGCCGATCCCTTGTTCGACCTGAAAGCGACGCCTTCGATGAAGGCCACCAAGAAGTACTTCTTCGTCGTCATCGGCCTGATCCTTGCCCAGGTCGCGATGGGCGTAATCACTGCGCACTATTCCGTGGAGGGTACAAGCTTCTTCGGCTTGCCGCTGGGCGATATCCTGCCGTTCAAGATCAGCCGCACGATTCACACGCAGTTTGCCGTGTTGTGGATCGCTACGGCGTGGCTGGCTACGGGTCTTTACATTTCGCCCGCGCTGTCCGGACATGAGCCGAAGTTCCAGAAACTGGGCGTTGATGTGCTGTTCTGGGCCTTGATTTTCATCGTTGTCGGCTCGACCGTGACCGGCTGGCTGGGCAGCCTGCAGCATGCAGGCACGGAATTCAGCTTCTGGATCGGCAATCAGGGGCTGGAATTCACCAGCATGGGGCGCGTGTGGCAGATCCTGCTGTTCGTCGGCCTGATGATCTGGCTGTTCCTGATGGGCCGCGCGTTGATGCCTGCGCTCAAGCGTCCGTCGGAAAGCCGTGGCCTGGTGTCCATGGTATTCCTGTCGGCCACCTGCATCGGATTGTTCTACACGACCTCGCTGACCTGGGGCAGTCATACCCATTACTCGATGATCGAGTACTGGCGCTGGTGGCTGGTCCACCTGTGGGTGGAAGGCTTCTTCGAAGTGTTTGCAACGGCTGTCATTGCCTTGCTGTTCTCGCGTCTTGGCCTGATCCGGGCATCAACCGCGAACACGGCGATCGTGCTGGAAACCATCGTGTTCCTGTTCGGCGGCATCCTGGGTACCTTGCACCATCTGTACTTCACCGGTACGCCGACTTCTGTGATCGCGCTGGGTGCCATGTTCTCGGCACTAGAAGTCGTCCCGCTGACCATGATGGGTGTTGAAGGCTATCGCAACTACCAGCGCCTGAAGGTTGCTCCGTGGGTCCAGACGTACAAGTGGGCGATCCTTTACTTCATCGCCGTCGGCTTCTGGAATACCATCGGCGCGGGCCTGCTTGGCTTCTCGATCAATCCGCCGATCTCGCTGTACTACATGCAAGGTCTGAACATGACGGCAAGTCATGGCCATGCAGCGCTGTTTGGTGTGTACGGCATGCTCGGTATCGGCCTGATGCTGTTCTGCCTGCGCGGGCTGTCGGATCGTGCGGCATGGGCTGACAACCTTCTGAAGCCGGCATTCTGGCTGCTCAACATCGGCCTGGCGATGATGGTGTTCATGTCGCTGACCCCGGCTGGCATCTATCAGGCCTGGGCAAGCATTTCACGCGGCATGTGGTATGCACGTTCGCCTGAAGTGGTGCATTCGCCGCTGATGGAGACGCTGGTATGGCTGCGTGTACCTGGCGATATCGTATTCGCCGCCGGCACCGTGTTCCTGATGCTGTTTGCGCTGCGTCTGTTGAAAGGCAAGAGCAAGGCAGGTCAGACCATTCCTGTGACGCAGGCGTTCAGGGCTTGATTGCAGTAAAAGGCTGAAGGGGTGCATTGCCCCTTCGGCAAATTCATTTCACACAAGGAGTTTTCACATGGCACACGATTGTTCCCGTCCGATGGTTTCCGAAGGCGTCTACCCGTTTGATGCGCGTGGCATCGCAAAGCGTTTTCGCCATGCCGCGATCTTCGGCGCACTTGACGCGCTGGAGCCCGGCGAGACGATGCGCTTCTGCAACGACCATGATCCCTTGCCGCTGCTGGCACAGATCAACGGTTATTTCGGACCGCGCGTCAAGATTTCTTACGTGCAGCGCGAGCCGGGCGAAATCGTGATCGACTTCCTGGTGACCGCAGGCTGATCGCTGTTTTGCCGGGGATTCGGGCATGCGCGGGGAAACCCGGCATGCCCGTTTTCATTTTTGCGCGATGAGACTGGCTGCGTATTCTGCAATCGCAAGCGATGCGGTCAGGCCGGGCGATTCGATGCCGTACAAGCCGAGATAATGTGCGCTGCCGTGCGCGGCAAACAGAAAATCCGCGGCCGGCGCGCCGGGTCCGCTGATCTTTGGTCGTACGCCTGAGTAGGCGGGTTGCAGGGATGCGTCAGGTAGGTGGGGCCAATACGCGCGGATCTCGTGGTAAAAACGCTCCGCGCGCCGTGGATCGACGGTGTAATCAATGTTGCCGTCGACGTTTTCCAGCCATTCGACATCGGGCCCGAAGCGCGCCTGTGCGCCAAGGTCCAGCGTCAGATGCACACCGAGTCCGCCCGGTTCGGGCACGGGATAGACCAACCGGGAAAACGGTGCCTTGCCCGCGAGCGAGTAGTAATTGCCCTTGGCAAAATAGGCGGCGGGAATGCTTTCCTTCTGCAGGCCTGCGATGTGCCTGGCAATATGGGGAGCCCACAGGCCGCCGCAATTCACGACGGTCTGCGCCTGGAGCTCACTTTGCGTGCCGTCGATCGAAGTCACTTGCAATACGATGCCGGATTCGGTCGCGGCACCGGACGTGACCTCGCTTCCGAAAGCAATCATGGCGCCCGCGTTTTCCGCGTCCCCATGCAATGCGAGCATGTATGCATGACTATCGATGATGCCGGTATTCGGCGAGGACAAGGCAGCAACGCATGACAAGTCCGGCTCAAGCGTCATAGCCTCCGGTCCCGAGAGAAAGCTGACTTCATTGCATCCGTTCGCATGCGCCTGGGAGTGCAGAGTAGCGAGCCTGGCGCTTTGCGCCTCGGAGGTGGCGACAATCAGTTTGCCGCAGCGTCGATGGGGAATGGCGCGCTCATTGCAGTACGCATACAGTGCGTCGCGGCCTGCAACGCACAAGCGCGCTTTCAGACTACCGGTCGGATAGTAGATCCCGGCATGAATCACCTCACTGTTGCGTGAGCTTGTCTCCATGCCGATCGCGAGATGCTTCTCAAGGATGAAAACCGTGCGCCCAGCCATCGCGAGGGATCTTGCAACCG
Source organism: Herbaspirillum sp. ST 5-3 (assembly GCF_004804275.1). Lineage (GTDB taxonomy): Bacteria > Pseudomonadota > Gammaproteobacteria > Burkholderiales > Burkholderiaceae_D > Noviherbaspirillum. The sequence goes on along the minus strand of NZ_STGI01000014.1, from coordinate 20,960 downwards.
CCAGTCCGACGGCTCCGGCGCCAATCACCACACAGTCGAGCTTATCCATAGCGTGCCAGCGTCAATCCATCCATGTCGATATCCGGAGCGTATCCGGAGATGATGTCAGCCAGCACCTTCCCGGCGCCTGCCGCCATGGCCCATCCGGATGATCCGTGGCCCACGTTCAGGTAGACATTGCGAACAGGAGTGGCGCCGAGCAGGGGCGCACCATCCGGCAGCATCGCGCTCGCGCCAGTCCAGAAGGTAGCCTGTGCGTAATTGGCGGCATCCGGAAACCAGTCGTTACCGACTTTAATCAGTGTGCGCAATGCACGTTCGAGCTGCTCGTCCGGTCGCGAGGCAAAGTCGGCGGTGCCGGCCACGCGAATGCGGCCGCCCATGCGGGTGATCGCTGCATTGTAGGTTTCATCGAGGACTGCGGCCTGCGGCGCCTGATCGAAATTCTTGATGAGCGCAGTCGCCGAATAACCTTTCACCGGATAGATCGGTAGTTGAATGCCAAGCTGCTTGAGCAATTGAACACTATCGACACCCGCTGCGAGCACTACCGCGTCGGCATTATATTTTCCACCGTCAATCTGCAAGGCGACGCCCCCGTTTTCCGGCTCGATGGCATGCACGACGCTTGTGAAGTGAAACTGAACGCCGATTGAAGCGGCGATTTGTTTCATGCGCTTGGCAAACAGCGGGCAGTTGCCTGCTTCGTCCTGCGGCAGATACAGGCCGCCTGCCAACGACGTATCCGCCGCGATTGCGGGCTCGATGGCACGTACGCCTTCGGGATCGAGCAGACGGTGCGGCACGTCGTTCTCCGCGAGTGCGGCAATGGCCGGTTCGGCCATCTGTGCGTCCTTCTCGGTGCGAAACAACTGCAGCACGCCCTGAGTCTGTTCATACTCGAGTTGATAGTGCTCGCGCAATTGGCGCAGGATATCGCGACTGTAAAAGGCAACGCGTTGCATGCGATTCTTGTTGATCCTGTAACGATCCAATTCGCATTCATCGAGCCAGCGGCGTACCCAGCGCCAGAGTGCGCGGTCGAGCGTCGGCTTCAGCATTACCGGCGCTTCGGCGCTGAACAGATGTGACAGGATTTTCGCTGGCATGCCGGGCGCGGCCCAAGGTGTGGCATGGCCCGGCGCAACGATTCCGGCGTTTGCGAAGCTGGCTTCCTGTGCAACATTGTGATGACGTTCAATCACGGAGACGTCATGCCCCGCCGCAGCCAGAAAATAGGCGGTGCAGACGCCCACCACGCCGCCACCGATTACAGCCACTTGTTTTTGTGTCACTTATTTACCTGATTACTTTGGAACGCCATTGCAGCACGCGATGTGCTGTGAACGAGAGGATACGTTGAAAGCACGGCGAACTCATCTTCCTTAACGCAAGGAATCGTAGACCGCCGGACACATTTCTAGTTCGAGGGCACCATTTTAATTTCTTGGCGGGAAGTGTGGGGATTTCCGTATACGGTTCAGCGACGATCGCATCTTTCCCGCAACATGCTTATTGCTGTTCACCGAGGGAGGGCGCGCCGGTCTTGTCTCGTTTGCATGGGCCGGCATAACCGGGAAGATCCTTCGCCGCCGGCTGGCAGGCCAACTGTTCCGCAGTCTGGATAGCTGCCAGCAGGTTCATGCGATCGATCGGCTGCCAGCCCATATGCGAGCCGAAATACCTGGCCCACTCGAACTCCATGAAATAGGCGTCCGTGCGCTTGAAATACTCGGCTGCCTGCGCATAGGTCGCCAGTGCGCGGTACGGATCGTCGGCGAGGTCGGCAATTCTCTGCGGGAGTGCCGACGGCGGAATCGGATTGCCTTTCGGATCATGCAAATAGACCCAGTGCCGCGCTTGCATCTCTTGCCAGAAAGTCGCCGGATTGTCGATGCGGCCGATGACCTGGGCCATGACCTTGTCCGCGCCGACGCGCCAGAGCACGCTTGCCAGATGATGGCCATCGGTCAAATAAAATGTGCCATCGGGCGCTTGCACCACCGGCATTGGCCGCTTGCTCGTGTAGCGGACAAAGTCGGTATCGCCCTTGAATCGCGCCGCGCGTTCTTCCACCGGAATCATGCCGACAGCAGGCTGCGTGGGATGCAGCGCGGAGAGCGCGATTTCACACTTGGCATCAACGGGAATACTTCGGCTGCAGACAGGCTCGGCGAGAACGTTGCTGGCGACGCAGGTGGCCATCGCCATCAGCAGAGGGGTTGAAATTCGATGCATGGCGCGGCGTTGAAATCTATGCAGGTGCGGAATTATCCGAGGTCGTTCGAAACTTGTCCTTTTGCGAAGCGGCGATTGTCAACCGCCGTGCAAGGCGTGTTCGATTGCGCGTGCAACTGCGAGGATTCTGCTATCCGACATCGCGGGACCGGCGATCATCAATCCCACTGGCAGGGTGCCGGACGCATGGCAAGGCAAGGACACTGCGCATCCATCGAGCAGGTTGATCGTGGACGGGTTGCGAAGCAATTGCCCATTCACCCTGAAAAACTCGTCTTCGGATGATTCGAAATCCGCAATCGGCGGCGCGACGATGGGTACGGTCGGCATGATGAGTGCATCGTAAGGAGCCAGCGCTGCTTCCATGCTCGTTATCCAATCGCGCCGTCTGCGGTGCAGATCGATATAGTCGGCTGCACTCATTCCCGCGCCCATCTTGATGCGTTTGGCAACGCGAAAATCGTATTCGGATTCATGATCGGCCAGCAAGGAGCGGTGCCATGCAAACGCCTCGGCACTGGAAAATCTGTTCAGTCCTGCCGCGTCGGCCAGCATGCTGAACGGTGCTTCGATGACGCTGGCACCGGATGCCGACAGGCGCGTGAGAGCCGCCGAAAAAGAGGCTGCGACATGCGGGTCCAACCCGTCCAGCATGAGCGTGCCGGGAACCGCGAGGCGCAGGCCGCGTGACGGCAGAGACGGAACCGACAAGGCCTGATCGGCAATAACGCTATCGACAAGGATGCAGTCGTCCACCGAGCGTGTCATTGCGCATACGGTGTCCAATGTGGTCGACAAGGGCAGCGCCCCTGTTGTGGGAACACGGCGGGCAGTGGGCTTGAATCCGACGATGCCGCAGAGCGCGGCCGGAATCCGGATCGACCCGCCGGTATCCGATCCCAATGCGGCAACGCATAGACCGGCCGCCACCGAGACCGCTGCGCCGGACGACGAGCCGCCCGGAATTCGTGCCACCTCGGTGTCGGCCGGATTTGCCGGTGTACCGTAATGCGGGTTGATGCCGACACCCGAAAAGGCGAATTCGGTCATGTTGGTCTTGCCGATAATCGCGGCGCCTGCCATGCGCAAGCGTTTTACAGCCGGCGCGTCGGATGTGGCTGGAGCGGCGCCCTTGAGGACGGTCGATCCCGCAAGCGTTGCCTCGCCAGCAACGTCGTACAGATCCTTCAGCGATATCGGCAGCCCGGCCAGCGGAGAAGTCTCCACGCCGGCCTTGCGCATGGCATCGGCACATGATGCAGCAGCACGCGCGGCATCCGGGTAAAGTGTGGTGAATACCGAGGAAGATTTCGCTGCTTCGGTCAGGCAGGTGTCGACCAACGCACGACGTGATTGACTGGCGAGCGCGAGGATCGGTTGGGTGACGGGAGGTACCATGCTCTGAATGCTCATGAAGGATGTCGGGGCAGCGGAACAATAGCATAACGAACCGTATCGCATGAAGGGCAGGGCGTGAAAGCGGTCCGAGTGTGTGCCGGATGGCGATCGAGGGCGAACATTGGCAAGCTGCCATGGAGCAGCGTCGCGGTATAATCACGCTTTCTGATTTAACCCGCGGTCAAGCCGTGCTTCGGGACGCTTGCACTGCCTCAAATTTCTCATCGCCATGTTGATTCTGCCGGGCTCCAATGCCCTGTCTGCCTTCCGTACCCAGCGTCTTTTGTCACAATTGCAAGAAGTCGAGCCCGCTATCGTTGGTGTCACAGGGCGCTTTTTGCACTTCATCGATGCTGCGAACGCTCCCAGCCAGGATGATATTGGCCGTTTGGATGCGTTGTTGACCTATGGCGAACCTTTCACCGGCGCTGCCGAGGGCGAGGAGTTTGTCGTGATCCCGCGCTTCGGTACGATCTCGCCATGGGCGAGCAAGGCGACCGATATCGCGCACAACTGCGACATGGTGCACATCAAGCGTATCGAGCGCGGCGTGTCCTATCACGTGAAGATGAAATCCGGCCTGCTGGGTGGAAGCAAGAAATTGTCGGACGCCGCCGCGCAGCAAGTGGCCGATCTGCTGCACGATCGCATGACTGAAACAGTTCTGCGCAACGCGAACGATGCCTCTGCCTTGTTCCGCGAGCTCGACGCCAAGCCGCTGGAATTCATCGATGTGTTGACCGGCGGTCGCAATGCGCTCGAGCGGGCCAACACCGAGCTCGGCCTGGCCTTGTCCGACGATGAGGTTGATTACCTCCTGAACGCGTTCACTCAAGCCAAGCGCAATCCGACCGACGTGGAGCTGATGATGTTCGCGCAGGCCAACAGCGAACACTGCCGCCACAAGATCTTCAATGCCGACTGGACCATCGACGGCGTGAGGCAGGACAAGTCGCTGTTTGCGATGATCAAGAACACGCACCAGTTGCAACCCAAGGGCACGATCGTCGCCTACAGCGACAACTCGTCGATCATCGAAGGCGCGACCGTCTCGCGCTTCTATCCGCGTGGCGCGGCCAGCGGCAACGTGTACGAAGCATCGGAGGAATTGACCCATATCCTGATGAAGGTCGAAACCCACAACCATCCGACGGCGATCTCGCCTTTCCCGGGCGCATCGACTGGCGCCGGAGGTGAAATCCGCGATGAAGGTGCGACCGGTCGCGGTGCCAAGCCGAAGGCAGGCTTGACCGGTTTCACCGTCTCGAACCTGATGCTGACCCATTCTGTTCAGCCATGGGAGAACGCGCGCGATGTGACGGAACCCCTCGCGGAGCGCGTTTCGCACGGCCAGAGCGGCATTTACGGCAAACCTGACCGCATTGCATCGCCCTTGCAGATCATGATCGACGGCCCGATCGGCGGCGCGGCATTCAACAATGAATTCGGCCGGCCTAATCTCGGTGGCTATTTCCGCACCTATGAGCAGAACGTGGCTGGATCCGTGAAGGGGTATCACAAACCGATCATGATTGCCGGCGGCATGGGCAATATCTCCGACAAGCACACCAGGAAGAATGACCTGCCTGTGGGTAGTCTGCTGATTCAGCTCGGCGGTCCCGGCATGCGTATCGGCATGGGTGGCGGCGCGGCTTCATCGATGGCGACCGGCACCAATACGGCCGATCTGGATTTTGATTCGGTGCAGCGAGGCAATCCGGAAATGGAACGCCGCGCGCAGGAAGTCATCAACGCGTGCTGGGCGATGGGCGACGACAATCCTATCCTGTCGATCCATGACGTGGGCGCGGGCGGCTTGTCCAACGCCTTCCCGGAATTGACCAACGATGCGAGACGCGGCGCGATTTTCGACCTCCGCAAGGTGCAGCTGGAAGAGAGCGGCATGGCGCCGAAGGAAATCTGGAGTAACGAATCGCAGGAACGTTATGTGCTCGCGATTGCACCCGAAAGCCTGCCCTTGTTCCAATACTTGTGCGAACGTGAGCGCAGCCCGTTTGCCGTCATCGGCACGGCAACGGAAGAACGCCAGTTGAAAGTGATCGACCCCGAACACGGCAACAACCCGGTGGATATGCCGATGGATGTGCTGCTCGGCAAGCCGCCCAAGATGCATCGCGATGTCAGCCATGTCGTCAATGCCTATCCGCCGGTCGATCTGACCGGGATAGACTTGATCGAAGCCGCTCAGCGCGTCTTGCGCCTTCCTACGGTGGCTGACAAATCCTTCCTGATTACCATTGGCGACCGCACGGTCGGCGCCATGTCGGTGCGCGACCAGATGGTCGGGCCGTGGCAAGTGCCGGTGGCAGACTGCGCGGTCACGACCATGAGCCTCGAAGGCTATCGCGGCGAGGCGATGTCGATGGGCGAACGTACGCCGTTGGCGGTGATCAACGCCGCTGCATCCGGCCGCATGGCGGTTGGCGAGGCAATCACCAATATCGCGGCGGCGCCGATTGTCGATATCTCCGACATCAAGCTGTCCGCCAACTGGATGGCCGCGTGCGGCCAGCCGGGAGAGGATGCAGCCTTGTTCGATACCGTGAAGGCGGTTGGCATGGAACTGTGCCCAGCGCTCGGCATCAGCATCCCGGTCGGCAAGGATTCGCTGTCGATGCGCACCACGTGGCAGGACGCGGAAGGCAGCAAGTCGGTAAGCTCGCCGGTATCGCTGATCGTGTCGGGTTTTGCGCCGGTGTCCGATGTCCGCCTGTCGCTGACCCCGCAATTGCGCAAGGATGTTGGCGATACGGCCTTGATCCTGATCGATCTCGGCCGCGGCAAGAACCGCATGGGCGCTTCCGCGCTGACGCAGGTCATGCAGCAGATCGGCAATGAGGTACCGGATGTCGACAGTGCGGAAGACCTGAAGGCATTCTTTGAAGCGATTCAGCTGCTCAACAAGGAGCGCAAGCTGCTCGCCTATCACGACCGCTCCGACGGTGGCTTGTTCACGACCTTGTCCGAAATGGCATTTGCGGGCCGCACCGGCGTGTCGGTCAATCTCGATATCCTCGCAATGGAAGGCGAGCATGCCTCCGACTCAGGCGAGGCCAAGAACTGGGCGGGTCAGATTGCCGAGCGTCGCAATGACATGACGCTGCGCGCGTTGTTCAGCGAAGAACTCGGCGCAGTGATCCAGGTGCGCGCCGAGGAAAAATCCGACGTGATGAACGTGCTGCGTTCTTACGATCTCGGTGCCTGCAGCCATATCATCGGAAAGCTCAACAACCGCGATGTCATCGAATTCACGCGCGACGCCAAGGTCATCTACAACCAGCCGCGCATCGATTTGCAGCGCTTGTGGAGCGAAACAAGCTGGCGCATTGCGCGCCTGCGCGACAACCCGGCGTGTGCAGATGCAGAATACGACCGTATTCTCGACGCAGCCGACCCCGGCATTACACCGAAGATCAGCTTCGATCCGCAGATCGATGTCGCCGCGCCGTTTATCGCGACCGGTGTCAAGCCCAAGGTAGCGATCCTGCGCGAGCAGGGCGTCAATTCGCATATCGAAACCGCCTACGTCATGCACAAGGCCGGATTCACGGCAGTAGACGTGCACATGAGCGATCTGATCGCGGGGCGTGCACGACTGGATGATTTCAAGGGCTTCATTGCGGTTGGCGGCTTCTCATATGGCGACGTGCTCGGCGCCGGCGAGGGTTGGGCCAAGACGATCCTGTTCCACGCCAGGCTGGCCGAGCAGTTCGCCGGCTTCTTCAACCGGGACGACACTTTCGCACTGGGCATCTGCAATGGCTGCCAGATGATGAGCAACCTGAAGTCCATCATCCCCGGTGCGCATGCATGGCCGAAATTCACACGCAATAAATCCGAGCAGTTCGAAGCGCGGTTCGCGATGGTGGAAGTTGCCGATTCGCCTTCCATCTTCTTCCAGGATATGGCGGGAACGCAAAGCCCGATCGCCGTGGCGCACGGCGAAGGTTTTGCCGACTTCTCGCAGACCGGCGATGTCAAAGAGGCGATCGTCGCGATGCGCTGGATCGATAACAAGGGGCAGGTCACCGAAGCGTATCCGTACAATCCGAACGGCTCGCCGCAGGGCATCACCTCGGTGACAACGCCGGATGGTCGCTTCACCGTGTTGATGCCGCATGCGGAACGGGTTTTCCGCTCGGTGCAGCATTCATGGCATCCGGATTCGTGGGGCGAGTATTCGCCGTGGATGCGCATGTTCCGCAACGCGCGCAAGTGGGTGGGTTGAGATTGATGGCCGGCGGTGAACGCTGCCGGTTAATCGCAGAATAATAAAAAGGCGCTTCAAATGAAGCGCCTTTTTTCGTGGCTGGACAGCTTATTGAATCTTGGCTTTCTTGCGCAGGCCTTCCTGGTATGCCTGCAGTTTCTTCTGCTGCAGTGATTCCGCGATCTGCGGCTTTACTTCGTCGAGCGTCGGGATCTTTGCGGGGCGGACATCTTCCAGCTTGATCACGTGATAGCCGTATTGCGTCTTGACCGGGGTTTCGGTGATCTGGCCTTTTTGCAGACCGACCATCGCATCGGAGAACGGCTTCACAAACGAGGCCGGCGATGCCCAATCCAGGTCGCCGCCGTTGCTGGCAGAACCAGGATCCTTCGATTGCTTCGCAAGTTCTTCAAACTTCGCGCCGCCTTTAAGCTTTGTGATGATCGCCTTGGCGTCGTCTTCCTTCTCGACCAGGATATGGCGTGCATGGTATTCCTTGTCGCCGGCCTGTGCCTTGAACTTGTCGTACTCAGCCTGGATCTCGGCGTCCTTGACCGGGTTCTTCTTCAGGAAGTCCTGGACCAGAGCGCGAATCGCGATGGACTGGCGGGCGATCTCAACCTGGTTCTTGACGTCCGGGCTGTTGCTCAGGCCTTGCTTGTCCGCTTCCTGCATCAGAACTTCGCGGTTGATCAGCTCTTCCTTGACCATCGCGCGCAGTTGCGGGGAATCCGGCTGGCCCTGCGCTGCCAATTGCTTGATCATCGTGTCAGCACGCGAAGAGGGGACAGGCTTGCCATTGACGACGGCGAGGTTCTGGGCCATGACGGGTAGCGCAACGGCGGCAACAAGCAGCATCAGCAAGCGAGCAGGTTGTAATGTCATTATCTGTTCCTAAAATTACAGTGTAAGAATGAGGTTGAGAAATAAGGGCGCGTCTATTTTAATGCTTGTGACGCTTCAGACGGCGCTAATGCGATGATGTTGAGAGCGTGTATATCGCTGTGCATCATGTCACGGAGGCAATCATACACCAGCCGATGACGCGCTACGCGATTTAACCCATCAAAACGCTCGGAAACGATCCTGACTTTATAGTGACCGGCGCCCGATGCGGCGCCTGCATGGCCGGCGTGCAGGTACGATTCGTCTTCCAATTGACATTCGAGGGGTGCGAAAGTTGCAATCAGCTTGGCCCGCATTTTTTCGATACGATCGCTCATCGTGAATCCTTTACATATTTCGACAAAAACAGACTCTGAGCAATCACGAACGCGAACATCATGCCGGTGAAGCCGAACAGTTTGAAATTGACCCAGGCGGCGGTGGAAAAATTGTAGGCGACATACAGGTTGATCAAACCCATTACGCCAAAGAAGCCGGCCCAGGAAAGGCTGAGCCGCTGCCACACCGAATCGGGCAGGCTGATCTGCTTTTCCATCATCATGCGAATCAGATTCTTTCCCACCAATGCCTGGCTCACCAAGAGCGCGCCACCGAAGCACCAGTAGAGCACCGTCGGCTTCCACTTGATGAAGGTTTCGTTGTGAAAGTAAATCGTGGCGCCGCCGAACACCGTGATGATGGCGAGCGACACCCACAGCATGGTGTCGACTTTCTTGCCGCGGAGTAGCAGATAGAGAATTTGCGCAAGCGTGGCGAGTATCGCAATGGCGGTGGCCAGCATGATCGGCGCCTGCGTTGCACTGGCGACGCCGCCGTTCACGAGGCCGGACAAGTATTGCTGCGCCAGCGCCTGGGCCGCATCCGGGTTGCTTTCACCCCATTTGAACATGGAGAAAAACAGGATGACCGGGAAGAGATCGAACAGAAACTTCATGTCGGGTTAGGGTCTTTCATCATTTGGGTTCGAAACGCAAGGATGCGGAATTGATGCAATAGCGTAATCCGGTTGGCGGAGGGCCGTCCGGAAATACGTGCCCGAGGTGGGCGTCGCAGACATTGCACAGAATTTCGGTGCGTATCATGCCATGACTGCGGTCGACGCGCTCGGAAACATGTTCCGGGTTGAGCGGCTTGAAATAGCTGGGCCAGCCACAGCCGGAATCAAACTTGGTATCCGATTCAAAGAGAGGCGTGCCGCAGCAGACGCAGGTGTAAATGCCGTGCTCATGATGATCCCAGTATCGGCCGGTGAATGCGCGTTCGGTCGCGGCATGTCGGGTGACCTCGTATTCATGCGGATCGAGCGTCGCGCGCCATTCCGCATCGGTCTTGACGACTTTCTTGTCGGTCATGATGAACAACTCACTTCAAGTTCGCTGGCCCAGTCGGGCGGGAGATCGGCGTATTTTTCGTTTTCCGGCTGCTCGTCGAAGGGCTTTTCCAGCACTGCGAACAATTTTGCAACTTCGGAAAAGTCCTTATTTTGCGCCTTTTCTATCGCGATTTGGGCGAGATAGTTGCGCAGCACGTATTTCGGATTGACCGAATGCATGCGCTGGCGACGCTCGGTGTCCTTGCTGTTTTCCTTGCGCAGGCGCGCCCGGTACTGGATTGCCCACGCATCGAATGCGGGGCGATCAATGAACAGATCGCGCAATGGCTCGTCGGCGGATGGATTGTCGACTTGCAGGTCGCCGAGGCGGCGGAAGAACAGGGTGAAATCGGCATGTGTGTTCTGCAGCAGCGAGAACATGCCTCCGACCAAAGCGCTGTCGTCCGGCTCCAGGGTCTGCAGACCGAGTTTTGCGTGCAACAGATCATCCAGTTTGGCGTCGAAGGCTGGTTTGTAGTTTTCCAGCACTGCGTGCGCGTCGTCGGGTTCGCCGATCAGCGGCAGCAGCGCCTGGGCCAGGGCGAAGCAGTTCCACTGTCCGATTTGCGGCTGCATGTGATAGGCGTACCGACCTTGCTGGTCGCTGTGATTGCAGATATGGCGCGAGTCGAAGGCTTCCATGAAACCGAACGGCCCGTAATCGATGGTGAGACCGAGGATCGACATATTGTCCGTATTCATCACGCCATGCATGAAGCCTACTGCCTGCCATTGCGCGATCAACTCGGCGGTACGACGCGTCACTTCTGCGAGCAGGGCTTGATAAGGATTCGGCGCGTCACGCAGGTCGGAATAAAACCGGTCTATCACGTAATCCGCGAGCGTCTTCAATTCTGCGTGGCGATCCGTGTAATACCAATGCTCGAATGAGCCGAATCGAACGAAACTCGGCGCCATGCGAGTCGCAACCGCGCTGGATTCCGGCAGTTCGCGCATCACGAGCATGTCCGAACCGACCACGCAGAGCGCGCGCGAGGTCGGGATGCCAAGCGCCGCCATCGCTTCCGAACACAGGAATTCGCGGATAGACGAGCGCAGCACAGCACGGCCGTCGCCCATTCGGGAGTAGGGGGTCAACCCGGAACCCTTGAGCTGCAACTCCATGCGGCCCGATGTGCCCGATTCGTCCGTGTCGCAGACTGGGACGTCGCCCAGGAGAATTGCGCGGCCGTCTCCAAGCTGCCCAGCCCACACGCCAAACTGATGGCCCGAATAGACGGCCGAGAGCGGAGCGGAGCCGGGTATCAGTCGATTGCCGGCAAACACCTCGATAAAATTCTCTTTGGCGAACTCGGCAGGGTCCAATCCAATCAGTTCGGCTGCGCGGGCACTTGCTCCAACCAAATAGGGCGAAGAAACCGGGGTGGGCCGCAGCTGCGTATAAAACGCCGGCGGCAATCGCGCGAAAGAGTTTTCAATCGGCAAGGTGTCCACGCGATGGAGGCCGATATTACATTCAGGTGCATTCATAGCGATTCCATGTCCTCAGGCGCGTTTGTGCGCCGCTTGCTTCCTGGCGGTGGCCGATGCAGCGTGGTCCGGATAGGCAACTTTGTTCAGGGCCTCCGGTTGTTTGATGGAGATGCGGCCATATTGCGTCTGCACCAGGCCTTTCTGCTCCCATATGTGAAGCAATTTGGAAATGCTTTGTCGCGACTTTCCCAAAAGATGTCCCAGCTCTTCCTGCGTCAATGGCACCTCGCGTCCCCCCGGAATGGTAGCCACGTTCATCGGCGACGGCTTGATATGCGCCAGTTCCAGCAAGCGTCGGGCAAGGCGCTGCTGCAAGGGCGCGATCGAGGCTTCCTCCACGAGGTCAAATGTTGCGCGCAGACGCATGCTGAGAATCTTCGCAAACCGCTCGCAGATTGCCGGGTAGCGCGCCACAAGGCGCTTGAAATCAGCCTTTGAATGAAACAGGAGGACCGTCGGTCCGAAAGCGTGTCCGTCGTGGGAACGCGGCATGCCATCGAACAGCGACATTTCGCCAAACCAGTTGGGCGCATCGAATACCGCAATTGTCGTGGCGTGGCCGTCAGCGGTCGTGCGGGTAAAACGTACCGAACCGCGCGCGATCGTGTACAGGCCGTCGGCGGCAGCACCGCGGGCGAGGACGAGCGTGCCGTCCTCGACTGCACGAAGCCTCCCGCAATCCGCCGCTTCGGCGATGGCCTGTTCAGGCAAGCCGGCGAGCCATGACTTGCGCAGCAGGGCGGCCTTATCGATGTCATCGACGGTTCTGATTGGCATGAGAAATGTTAAAAAGTTGACAGTGTTGGGTAGCGCTATCTGTTGATACTGCATTCAGCGCCTTGGCTTGGTCGTCAACAAGCCAGGGCACCTTACGTTATTTTGACAGAGAAGGGCACGACCCATATGAACGCACCTGAAACGCTTACCATCCCGTCGGTCAAGGACAGGGTCTCCGCCGAAGAATGGCAGGCCCGTGTCGATCTGGCAGCCTGCTATCGGCTCGTCGCGAATTTTGGCTGGAGTGATTTGATTTTCACTCATATCACCGCGCGTGTTCCGGGAACGGAGGGCCAGTTCCTGATCAACCCTTACGGATTGATGTTCGACGAAATTACCGCATCTTCGCTGGTGAAGATCGATCTTGATGGCAACAAACTCGACGAGTCGCCATTTCCGGTCAATCCGGCCGGTTTTACTATCCACTCGGCGATTCACTCGGCAAGGCACGACGCACAGTGTGTGCTGCACGTTCACAGCATCAACGGCGTCGCTGTGTCCGCGCAGAAGAATGGATTGCTGCCGATCTCGCAGCAGTCCATTTTTGTTTTGTCCAGTCTCGCCTATCACGACTATGAAGGCGTAGCGCTGAACGCCGAGGAAAAGCCTCGCCTTGTCGCCGACCTGGGCGAGAAAAATTATTTAATGCTTCGCAATCATGGATTGTTGACATTGGGCAAAACGGTTGCTGATGCCTTTGTCAACATGTATGTGTTCGAGGCGGCCTGCATGATCCAGATACGCGCGCAGTCCGGCGGAGGAGACCTCATCCCCATCCCTGCGGAGATCATCAACGGCGCAAAACAGCAGGCAAAGACTGTGACGAAATCCCAGGGAGGCATGCTGGCCTGGCCCGGTTTGCTCCGACGGCTGGATCGCATCGATCCTTCGTATCGCACTTGAACAGGAAAACAAAACATGGAGACAGACATGCACGCTCGCGCCGCATTCCGGGACATGCAGGAGAGTACCGCGGAAGACTGGAAAATCATTTCCGACGAATTCAAACCCTATGCAGCTGCGCTGCCCGACCGTGTGCTTGCGCACCTGCGCCTGCTGGATGGAGACTGCGGCGGCTTCCCGGTCGATCGCTTGACGCACAGCCTGCAGACCGCCACTCGTGCCTGGCGCGACGGCAGAGACGAGGAATACGTCGTCTGCGCATTGCTTCACGACATCGGGGACACCCTTGGCAGCTTTAATCATCCCGATATCGCGGCCGCGATCCTGAAGCCCTTTGTGAGCCCGGAAAATCATGCGATGGTGGAAAAGCACGGCATTTTCCAGGGCTATTATTTCTTCCATCATCTCGGTATGAATCGCAATCTTCGCGATCAATTCGCCGGCCAGTCGCTTTACGACACGACGCTGGAGTTTTGTGAAAAGTATGATGCACCGGCTTTTGACCCGGCATACGACACCTTGCCGTTGGACTTTTTCGAGCCCATGCTGCGCCGCGTAATGGCCCGCCCGAAAAATACCATCTACAAGAAAGTTGCCGAATGAAACGTCGCGTGAGGGACATTGATGCGATGCACCATCGAAAGTCATTGACGATATTAGTACGGTCGTTCAAAAATCACGCTATAAATTTAGTGGCAACACTCTAACTAGAAGCAGGAGGCAGCATGTCGCAGTATGTAAAGAGCCCCTTGATGGGCCAAATGATGAGCCAGCCGTTGCTCATCTCCAGCATCATTCAGCACGCGGACCGCTACTTCGGTGGCAATGAAATCGTGTCTCGCCGTGTTGAAGGTGATATTCATCGATACACATATCGCGACTGCCACAAGCGTGCACGCCAAATGGCGAACGCACTCACCGGACTTGGCGTGAAGATGGGAGATCGTGTTGCGACATTGGCGTGGAACGGCTATCGCCACATGGAGTTGTATTACGCGATCTCCGGTTCCGGCGCTGTCATGCACACCATCAATCCGCGTCTGCATCCCGAACAGATTGCCTATATCGTCAATCACGCAGAAGATCAGTACCTGTTCTTCGATATGACTTTCCTGCCGCTGGTCGAGGCGTTTGCCGCAAGCTGCAAGACGACCAAGGGCTTCGTGATGATGTGCGACAGGGATCGCATGCCAAAGGAATCCAGGATCGCGAATCTGATGTGCTACGAGGATCTGATCAACGACAACTCCGATCAGTATGCATGGCCGGTATTCGACGAGAATTCCGCGTCCAGCCTGTGCTACACCTCGGGCACCACCGGAAATCCGAAGGGGGCACTCTATTCGCACCGCTCGACCGTGTTGCATTCCTATGCCTCTTGCATGCCGGACGCGCTGAACGTCTCGGCGCGGGATTCGGTGCTGCCGGTTGTTCCGATGTTCCACGTGAACGCGTGGGGTCTGCCATATTCCGTACCGTTGACCGGAGCGAAGATGGTGTTTCCGGGAGCGGCTCTGGACGGCAAATCGATTTATGAATTGTTCGAGCAGGAGAAGGTCACGTTCTCCGCGGGCGTACCGACTGTATGGCTTGGCTTGCTGAATCATGTAGGACAAAATAACCTCAAGTTTTCTACCTTCACGCGTACTGTCATTGGTGGCTCCGCCTGTCCTCCTGCGATGATGAAAACCTTCCGTCATCAGTACGGGGTTGAGGTGGTTCACGCATGGGGCATGACCGAGATGTCTCCACTCGGGACTGCATGCACATTACAAGGACATCATTACGATTTGCCGGAAGAGCAGAAGCAGGCTATCCTTGAGAAGCAAGGGCATGCGATCTTCGGCGTGGACATGAAGATTGTCGACGACGAAGGCAAGGAACTGCCTTGGGATGGCACGACCTACGGCAACCTGCTGGTAAAGGGGCCATGGATCATCAGCAGCTATTTCAAGGGGGAGGGCGGTGACGTACTGCAGGATGGTTGGTTCCCGACGGGCGACGTCGCGACGATCAGCCCTGACGGTTACATGCAAATCACCGACCGCAGCAAGGATGTGATCAAGTCGGGGGGAGAGTGGATAGGCTCGATCGACCTGGAAAATATCGCAATGGCGCACCCATCGGTGCAACAGGCTGCGTGCATCGGCGTCTTCCATCCAAAATGGGACGAGCGCCCCCTGCTCGTCGTGGTGAAGAAACCCGGCGCGGAAGTCACCAAGGAAGAGCTGATCAAATTCTATGACGGCAAGATCGCTAAATGGTGGACACCCGACGACGTCGCGTTTGTCGATGCTCTGCCAATCGGCGCCACCGGCAAAGTCTTGAAGAACCGGATTCGCGAGCAATTCAAGGAGTACAAACTACCCACTACCTGAGATGATGAAGTAGAAAAGCAGAAGCCAATCAGCCATCGTTCCATAACTAAAAGCACCTTCGTAAGGAAAAGAGACAAATGATGAAAAAGATTCGTCCCCTCGCACTGGCGTTTTCCGTGGCAGCTGCATTTGCGCCGTCCGTCCATGCAGACACCATCAAGATCGCAATGATCGAAACGATGTCTGGCGCATTTGCTCCAATCGGTCAAAATCAGTTCAATACCTTCCGTATGTTTACCGAGATGGCCAATCAGCAGAAGTGGGGTGGCAACCATACCATCGAGGTGAATGCGTTCGATGGCAAGGGTAGCCCGCAGGAGTCGCTGAACCAGCTCAAGACGGTGATTGATCAAGGCTATCGTTATATTGCGCAAGGCAACGGTTCAGGTGTCGCGCTGGCGCTGATCGATGCAGTCAACAAGCATAACGAGCGTAACCCGGGCAAGGAAATCGTTTTCCTCAATTACTCCGCGATTGATCCTGACCTTACCAACAGCAAGTGCAGCTTCTGGCATTTCCGCTTTGATGCGAACTCCGACATGAAGATGGAAGCACTGACTTCCTACATGGCGAAAGATCAAAGCATCAAGAAGGTCTACATCATCGGCCAGAACTATGCGCACGGCCACCAGGTCACGCGTGCGGCGAAGGAATATCTCAAGCGCAAGCGTCCGGATGTGCAGATTGTCGGCGACGATCTCCATCCGATTGCGACAGTGAAGGACTTCTCACCGTACATCGCAAAGATCAAGGCATCCGGCGCCGATACGGTCATTACCGGTAACTGGGGCGCTGACCTCGCTTTGCTCGTCAAAGCCGCGAAGGATGCAGGCCTGACCGCCAAGTTCTACACCTACTATGCTGGCACCTCGGGCGTGCCGACCGCGATGGGTGGTGCTACTGCGGGCATGGTGAAGCAGGTCGCCTACTGGATTCCGAATAACGAATCCTTCTCCGGCAAGGAAATCGTCGAAGCATTCAAGAAGAAGTACAACGACGACTTCTACGTCTCCGACCTCTACACGGTTATCGAGATGGTCGCGAAGGCAGCCAAGGAAACCAATTCCGTCGATCCGGTGAAAGTTGCATTTGCAATGGAGGGCATGAAGGTCAAGGCGGTCAACGGTGACGTTGAAATGCGCGCAGTGGACCATCAGTTGCAGCAGCCGCTCTACATCTCCACTTGGGCCAAGGTCGACGGCAAGAAAGTCAAGTACGACCAGGAAAATACCGGCTACGGTTGGAGCATGGATCAGAAGGTCGAGAGCTATGTTGCCACTCAGCCGACTTCATGCCAGATGAAGCGTCCGGCCCGTCCGTCCTAAATTCTCACATCAAAATCGGCATGGTACTGAAGCAGTCCATGCCGATCTCCGCTGTCTAGCAGCGGACAAAAAAATATAGCCATACCTTATCGCGTAGTGCCGCTTGATATTCAGGAGGTACTGCGATGCAAGCGATGCAGCCGTCGGGGAGGAGCGATACGGCGGTCGGCTCACGGCCTTTCAGACCACACCATACTGATGTACGCGTGAAGGGAAAAGACCATGACAGACACTAGCTGAAACCTCGAAAGTTCAATGCTTTACACGGGGTATATCCATCGATAAGCTGTACGCACAAAACCTATAAGGAAGAGACAAATGGCTACTCACTTCAAATCCCTGATCTTTCCGGTCTCATTGGCTGCCGCGTTTGCCATCCCCGCGACAGCCAGTGCCGATGTAGTGAAGATGGCGTTCATCGATCCGCTGTCCGGTGCCTTCGCGCCGGTCGGGCAAGGCATCCTCAAGAGTTGGCAGTTCATTGCGGAGAAGGCCAACGCCGAAAAGTGGGCAGGCCCGAACACGTTTGAAATTGTTGGCTTCGACAATAAAGGCAGCCCGCAGGAATCGCTCAGCCAGCTCAAGTCGGCGATCGACCAAGGCTATCGTTACATCATCCAGGGCAATGGCTCGGGTGTCGCTTTAGCGCTGGTTGATGCTATCAACAAGCACAATGAGCGCAATCCCGGCAAGGAGGTTCTGTTCCTCAACTATGCGGCGGTCGATCCCGATCTGACCAACAGCAAATGCAGTTTCTGGCACTTTCGCATTGATGCCAATTCGGACATGAAGATGGAGGCCATGACCTCTTTCATGGCCAAGGATCCGAATATCAAGAAGGTGTACATCATCGGCCAGAACTATTCGTTCGGCCACCAGGTGACCCGCGCCGCGAAGGAATACCTGAAACGCAAGCGCCCCGACATCCAGATCGTGGGCGATGACCTTCATCCCATCGGACAGGTGAAGGATTTCTCGCCATACGTGGCGAAAATCAAGGCGTCGGGTGCGGATACGGTCATCACCGGCAACTGGGGGGCCGATCTGGCGTTGCTGATCAAGGCAGCGAAAGAAGCCGACCTGAAGACGAACTTCTACACCTACTATGCCAGTACCACCGGTGTGCCGACCGCGATGGGTGCCGCAGGCGCCGAGCGCGTGAAATATACAGGCTACTGGAACGTGAACAACGAGAAGTTTGTCGGCAAGGACCTGGTCGAAGCGTACAAGAAGAAGTACAACGACGATTACTATGTCATGGCGACTTACACCGGCTTGCTGATGATGGGCAAGGCTATCAAGGAAACCAAGTCGACCGACCCGGTGAAAGTCGCGTTCGCACTGGAAGGCATGAAGGTTCAAAGCCTGAATGGTGAAGTCGAAATGCGCAAGTCGGATCACCAGTTGCAGCAGCCTCTTTATATCGCTACATGGACCAAGGTGAATGGCAAGGATGTGAAATACGATCAGGAAAACACCGGCTACGGCTGGAAGACGGATGTGAAACTCGACTCTTATGTCGCGACACAGCCGACCTCCTGCCAGATGAAACGTCCGTCCTGATTTTTTTGTTGGGGCAGCGTGCCGGCATGCGTCGTCACGCTGCTTTTTTGCGGGTTGAAAATAGTACGGCCGTACAAGAATTTTGAAATAGGGGTTGCTTCGTGGAGTTCACTTTAATTACCTTACTTAACGGCTTGAGCTACGGGCTCTTGCTGTTCATGTTGTCTGCAGGTCTGACTTTGATTCTGAGCATGATGGGCGTGCTTAATTTCGCGCACGCCAGTTTTTACATGCTCGGCGCTTACTTCGCCTATGCGATCAGCTCGGTGGTCGGCTTCTGGCCGGCACTGGTGATTGCGCCGTTGGCGGTCGGACTGATCGGCGCGCTAGTCGAACGCTACGGGTTGCGTTCGGTACACAAGTACGGCCCGATTTCCGAGTTGCTGTTCACCTTCGGCCTGTCCTATGTGATGGTCGAACTGGTGCAACTGGTATGGGGCCGCGCTGCCGTACCGTATCCGATTCCCGCGGAACTGGACGGCCCGCTGTTTACTCTCTACACGACCACGTTCCCGACTTATCGCGGATTCATGATGCTGATCGCCCTGCTGATGCTACTGTCGATCTACCTGGTGCTGACCAAGACCCGTATCGGATTGGTGATCCAGGCTGCGCTGACGCATCCCGACATGGTCGAGGCGCTGGGGCATAACGTTCCGCGCGTGTTCATGCTGGTGTTCGGCGGCGGTTGTGCTCTCGCTGGCCTGGCCGGTGTCATTGGCGGCAATGCGTTCGTAACCGAGCCGGCGATGGCGGCCACGGTGGGCAGCATCATTTTCGTGGTGGTGGTGGTTGGCGGCATGGGCTCGCTCGTCGGTGCCTTGCTCGCCTCGCTGCTGATCGGCGTCCTGCAGACATTTGCCGTGGCTCTCGACTATTCGTTTATCAATCTGTTTTCGTTGGTCGGTGCGCAAATCACCAGCGACACGTTCGGATATCCACTATGGAAACTGACAATTTCTCAGGTCGCTGCAATCCTGCCGTACTTGCTGCTTGTACTGATTCTGATCTTCAGGCCGCGTGGCTTGATGGGCACGCGTGAGGGCTGAACCAATGAATACTTTAGCAATGACAAACAGCCTGACCTACAAACCGATGAATCTGGCGCGCTGGATCATCTGGGGCATGTTCGCTGTGATCCTGATCGTGGCGCCCCTGATTTTCAACAAGGGCGCCTCGCTTTCCATCCTGTCGCAAATGGGCACGCTGATGATTTTCGGCTTGTCCTACAACATGTTGCTGGGGCAGGGCGGCATGCTCTCCTTTGGCCATGCGGTGTATTCCGGCCTGGGTGCGTTCTTCGCCATCCATGCGATGAACCTGGCGACGGCCGGCAAGATCTGGATGCCGGTGAGCATGATCCCGCTGATCGGCGGGCTGGCCGGGATGGTCTTCGGCATCCTGTTCGGGTACGTCACCACCAAGAAGTCCGGCACAACCTTTGCGATGATTACCTTGGGGATCGTGGAGCTGGTGTTCGCCTGTTCATTGATGTTCCCTGAATTCTTTGGCGGCGAAGGCGGCATTTCCACCAACCGGGTTTATGGCGAGCCATTCCTCGGCATCACTTATGGTCCGCAGATTCAGGTGTATTACCTGATTGCGTTCTGGCTGTTCCTGGCAACCGTGGGCATGTATGCGTTCACGCAGACGCCGTTGGGACGCATCATCAATGCGGTGCGGGACAACCCGGAACGCGTCGAGTTCATCGGTTACGACACGCAATGGGCGCGCTACCTGACCTTGATCCTGTCCGCGTTCTTTGCGGGCATCTCGGGCGGCCTGTCGGCGATCAATTTTGAAATCGTCACGGCGGAGAACGTCAGTGCGATCCGTTCCGGCGCCGTTTTGCTGTTTACCTTCATCGGGGGCATCGGCTTTTTCTTCGGACCGATCCTGGGCGCGATCATCGGCGTGTTCCTGACTGTGATGCTGTCCGACTACACCAATGCGTGGCAATTGTATGTCGGCGTGTTCTTCATCATCATCGTGATGTATGCACCGGGCGGCGTCGCGAGCATTCTCATGCTCAATCTGCGACTTGCAAAATACGGCAAGTTCAAGCGCGTGTGGCCGCATTTGTGGGCAGTATGCGCAATGGGAGCGGTTGCGCTGCTTGGCGTGGTGATGATGATCGAGATGCTGTACCACTTGACACTTGAATCGGTCAACGGGACTGAGATGAAGCTATTCGGTTTTATCGTTGACACTGCTGCGCCGTCCGGCTGGTTTGCGGCGCTGGTGCTGGTGGCAATCGGCGGATTTGGCGTATGGCATGCAAGGAAGGCATTTCAACAGGCGTGGGGCGAAGTGAGTACCGAAATTGAAGAACTGATCCGGAGGGCAGAAGCATGAACGCGCTGGCCCTCGAATTG
>NZ_STGI01000013.1 GCF_004804275.1 Herbaspirillum sp. ST 5-3 | reverse complement strand
ATGAAGGATGCCGCCAACGGCGCGCTGAAGGGCATTCTGACCTACAACACGGAACCGCTGGTGTCGGTCGACTTCAACCACAACCCGGCATCGAGCAACTTCGATTCGACCCTGACCAAGGTGTCCGGCCGTTTGGTGAAAGTGTCCTCGTGGTACGACAACGAGTGGGGCTTCTCCAACCGCATGCTCGACACCACCGTGGCCTTGATGTCCGCCAAATAAGCAGATCTCTCCGTCGCAAGCAAAACGCCCCACATGTTGGGGCGTTTTGTTATATTTGCCACTTTCATCGTCGACGCTTGAAGGAGCATGCATGAAACGCATCAAAAAATTGCTGACGGAAAACAAGGGGTTTTTGTTTTTTCTGTTTGGAATGATCGTGGTGCGCAGCGCGGTCGCCGACTGGTACGGCGTTCCTTCCGGCTCCATGTATCCAACCTTGATGATCGGCGACCGCATAATTGCGGATCGTCTTGCTTACGATCTCAAGATTCCCTTCACCGATATGATCGTCAAACATATCGCGGACCCGAAGCGGGGCGACATCGTCACGTTCAGTTCGCCCGAAAGCGGCGAGCGCCTGGTCAAGCGCATCGTCGGCCTGCCGGGCGACATCGTCGAAATGCGCGGCGAGCAACTGATCATCAATGGTGAAAAAGCTTCTTATGCAGCCGCAAATGGCGACGTCGCCACGCAACTCAGCCCGGATTACTCCGGCCGCCAACTGGTCCTGAACGAACGGCTTCCCGGCAATGAACACGCGATCATCGTCATGCCGGAACGCGTGGCTGCACGATCCTTCGGCCCGGTCACCGTGCCGGAGGGACAGTACCTGATGCTCGGCGATAATCGTGATGCCAGCAAGGACTCGCGCTATATCGGTTTCGTCAAGCGCGAGCTGATTACCGGCCGGGTGAAGCACGTTGCGTTTTCCCTGGATACGGGCAAATATTACTTGCCGCGGAGCGATCGAGTCGGTGTTTCGTTGCAATAATTGGCGACGAATTCAGAATAGCTTTTCACCATTGCGGCCAGGCGACGATAAGCGCTTCCGCCTTGGCGCTGTCGACCGGGCCTGAGAAGTAGTATCCCTGACCGTATTCGACTTTCAGCTCGCGCAGCTTCGCCAATTGGGCCGCAGTTTCCACGCCTTCCGCGATCAAATCCATGCCCAGCGTATGTGCGAGCGTGACAATGGCCTGGATGACGTCGATGTCACGGCTGCCGGTATCCAGTCGGCGGACGAAAGAGGCATCGATCTTGAGTGTATTGACCGGGAAGCGATGCAGGTAAGAGAGTGACGAGTAGCCGGTGCCGAAATCATCCATCAGCAACTTGATGCCCTTGCCGCGCAGTTTCACCAATGCCGCAGCGGCTTCTTCGGCATGTTCCATGATCACGGTTTCCGTCACCTCCAGCTTGAGGCTTTGCGTATCCAGCGCGGTTTCCTCCAGCACCTCTTCGATTTGCTCCATCAGGTTCGCCTGGGCAAACTGACGGCCGGAAAGATTGACGCTCATCTGCATGGGCGGCAAATCCGGAAACTTGATTTGCCATGCGCGCATCTGCCGGCATGCCTCGGCCAGTACCCAGCGTCCGATGTGAATGATCAGGCCGGTCTCTTCCGTCAATGGAATGAATTCGTTCGGCAATACAAGCGTTCCGTCCGGCCGGCGCATGCGCACCAACGCCTCGAACCCGGCGAGTCGGCCGCTATCGAGCGCCACGATCGGCTGGTAGTGCACGACGAATTCCTGACCCTTGGTCACCGCCTGTCGCAACCGGGTTTCCATGTCGAGCAGGGCGACCACGCGCGTACGCATGTCCGACGCAAACACCTCGCAACACGCACCTCCGCGCCCCACGGCACGATGGTTGGCAGTCGCCGCATCGCGCAGGATATCGGCCGGATCCGAATAGGATGGCTTGCTCAGCACGACGCCAATGCTTGCCGTCGTGTACACCTCGTGGTCTTCCAACTGGTAGGCGTTCGCCAGGCTGCTCTGCAATTGATCGGCAAAACGCATTGCCTCTTTCGCGTCCTTGACATCATTCAGCAGAAGCGCAAACTCGTCGCCGCCAAGATGCGCGACGGTTTCGCCAACGCGCAGGCAAGCGCTGAGCCGCAAACCTACGTTGATCAGCAACTGGTCTCCCACGGTGCGGCCGAGGCTGTTGGAAATGATGCGGAATCGGTCGAGGCTCAGCAGCATCAGCGCAAAGCTGAAGTCGTTGCGCAGGCGCGCCTGCTTCATTGCCTCGCTCAAGCGATCGAGCAGCAATGCACGATTGGGCAAGCCGGTCAGACTGTCGTACAAGGGCTCTTCTTCGATGACCGAGGCAATCATTGCACGTGCAGAAGCGGCTCCGATCACGCCAGCCAGTTGCGCCTCCGACATGCTGACAAGGTCCGCGTCCGCTTCTCGCGGCCAATCCATGCCTTGCTGCTTTGCATAATTGCTGAAGGCAGCCATTGCGCGCGTCGGACCGAGAAAGCGCGACAGCAAGGCATGCAGCTCCGGAAGCGATCCCTTGGTCCGCAAAATTCGTTCGGGTGTGCTGCGTTCATGCTTGAATACATCGACGAACAGCGCTGCCTGTGTCTGCTCAAGCGCCGTCTGGCCGGTCATCACGGAAACGCCGATAAAAGTGCCGATGTTGGCGAACATGCTCCATATCATCGCGTGCGTGATCTCATCCAGCCCCTCCAGCCCGAATAACTGTAATGGCCGCAGGAATGCGATACCGAACGGCCCGTGGTCCAGCAAGGTCATTGGCAACCAGCCAGAACGCGCCAAGGCCGGCAGCATCAGCGTATAAATCCACACTGCGAACCCGGCGCCCAGGCCGCCAAGCGCGCCGGCGCGCGTGGCGCCTTTCCAGTAAATTCCACCCAGCACTGCAGGAGCGAACTGCGCGACGGCCGCGAAGGAAATCAAACCGATCGATACCAGTGCGTATGCCTCGCTTGCCCAGCGGTAATACCCATAGGCGAGCAGCATGCCGAGCATGATGGTGACGCGCCGTATGCGGAGTACCAGTCGCGACAGATCCTGGCGTTCGAACAGCTTCAGACGCTTGATGCGCAGCAGCGTTGGCATGACGATGTCATTGCAGACCATCGTCGACAGGGCAATACTCTCGACGATGACCATCCCTGTTGCTGAAGAAAAGCCACCGATGAATACAAGCAAGGCGAGCGCGTGTTGATGCTGGGACAGAGGTAGCGTCAGCACGAAGGTGTCGGGGTTGGCCGTCGCGTCCTGGAAATGGAGCAGGCCGCCGAAAGTGATGGGCAGTACAAAGATATTAAACAAGAGCAAATAGAGCGGGAACAGCCAGATTGCCTTGTTCAAATGCGACTCGTCGACGTTTTCGACCACGGCGACCTGAAACTGGCGAGGAAGGAAAATGATCGCCAGCATCGACACGAAGGCCACCGAGAACAAGGACGCCCAGCTGTGATACACATCCTCCGATGCGCCGCCAATGACGAAGACGGCGCGCGCCTCGGGCAGCTGCGATGCTTTCGAGAATACATCGCCGAAGCCGTCATACATGCCATAGGTAACGAACGCGCCGACGGCCAGGAATGCTAGTAGCTTGACAAGCGACTCGAATGCGATGGCGGCCACCATGCCTTCATGACGTTCGGCCGCGTCCAGGTGGCGTGCACCGAACAGGATGGTGAAGGCGCCCAGGATCAGGGCCACATAGAAGGCAGTATCCATCAGCACGGGCACATATTCGCCTTCCGCCCTGACGACGTCGGGGTAGTGCATCAACATGCTGAAGCTGATTGATATGGCCTTCAGTTGCAACGACATGTAGGGGGTAACGCCCACCACGGCAATGGTGGCGACCAGTCCCGCGAGCAGCGCGCTTTTCCCGTAGCGGGAGGAAACAAAGTCCGCCAGCGAAGTGATGTGGTTGTCCTTCGCGATGCGGATGATCTTGCGTAATACGATCCACCACAACGTGGCCATCACCGTCGGGCCGAGGTATACCGGCAAGAAGCCGATCCCGCTGCCGGCGGCGCGCCCGACGCTGCCATAGAATGTCCAGGCCGTTGCGTACACCGCCAGCGACAGTGAGTACACGTAGGGATTGGCAATGATGCTGCGTCCCTGGGCGGCGGCTCTATCGCCGTAATAGGCAATCGCGAACAACACCCCAAGGTAGGAAAACGCAGCAAGCGCAATCAGCCATCCTGGCAGCATTTAACGCCTGTTCGAGGAAACGTACGGTTATGCATTGCTTTACTTCTTTTCGACAACAAAGGCGAGCAACGCAATCAGCAATCCCCAGGCCGCGAACACGTAGAGATACAGCAAGGGAATTCCGGCCACTGTTGACGGCTGGTTGAACAGAGTCAGCAGAGGGAAATTGAAGAGCGCGTTTCCGAGCAGGAACAGTGCGGCGAGACGCTGGCTCTTGACGTTTAATTTGATCATGCAATCTCCATGGCAACCTGCTGTCTTGTTTTCGCACGAAGCAGCGCCGAAGCTTACTTACTATCAAAGTAGTAATTTATAGGGAGATTGCAAAGAGCGCTACCCGCATGCTTTCCGGCAATATGCGCCGGAAAGATCACTCCGTCGCGTCGCTGCCCAACGCGGAATTCCATAGGCGCCGTACCTGCGCCGCTTCGGGTGCAACGCGTTCGGTTTCCACGCGCGCGCGGTCATTGCCCTGCAGCCGTATCTGATGCTGCAACTTGCGGAAGCTGCGATAGGCGTTCGCCACTTCCTGCGCCATTGCCTTGTCGATCAGCCCGAGTTCGCCGCACAGCTTCAGCAAGGCAATGTTGCCGATGTCGGCCGTCAATTGCGGATACTGCGCGGCATGGCGCAGCACCATGAACTGCACGATGAACTCGATGTCGATCATGCCGCCGGCATCATGCTTGATGTCGAACAGGGCAGTGCGGTTGGGATGCGCCTCATGCATTTTCCTGCGCATGGTCAGCACTTCCTGCCTGAGCTTTTCTTCGTCCCGTGGCTGACGCAATACCGATTCACGGATGGCTTCGAAGCGCGCGCCGATTGCCGCGTCGCCGGCGCAAAACCGTGCGCGCGTCAATGCCTGGTGCTCCCATACCCACGCCGATTCGGTCTGATACTTCTCGAACGCAGTCAGGCGCGACACGAGCAGGCCGCTGGCGCCGTCCGGACGCAGGGCGATATCGATGTCGAACAGAATGCCGGCCGGTGTGTGGGTGGTCATCCAGGTGATGAATCGTTGCGCCAGCTTTGCGTACAGGGCTGGCGCCTCCTGATCGTCGTCGTCGAACAGGAAGATGACATCCAGGTCCGATGCATAGCCGAGTTCCTTGCCGCCCAGTTTGCCGTAAGCGATGACGGCAAACTTCGGATCTTCCCGATGGCGATTGTGTATCGTCTGCCACACCGCCCTGACCGTCGCGTCGACCAGGATATCGGCCAGCGCCGACAGATGGTCGGCCAACCGTTCGACAGTGAGATCGCCTTCCAGATCCTGCGCCAGCAAACGGAACAGCTGCGCGTGGTGCAAGTCGCGCAAGACGTTCATCTGATGTTCGGTATCGCCCTGGCTGGCATCAAGCTGGCGTCGGACTTCCTGCCCGAATGCCGGCCAGTCCGGCGCGGCCTTCAAGGTGCGGTCCTCGAGCAACTCATCCAGCAGGATCGGGTGGCGCGTGAGGTATTTTGCCGCCCAGTCGCTCGCGCTCATCATGCGGATCACGCGTTCCAGCGTGTGCGGGTATTCGGTGAGCAGCGCCAGGTAGGCGGCGCGGCGAGCGATCGCCTCGAAGAAATCGAGCAGCCGGCCGAGCGTCGCGTTGTGTGCCTTGGTATTGCTGGCGATGAGCGGCAGCGCCGCATTGATCAAGGCCATCAACTTGTTGCGGCTGGCCTCCGGCAGCGATTGCAGCTTTGGCGACTGGCAAGTGAGCAGGAGGCGTTGGGTTGCCACCGGTGCGTCCTCGAAGTGAAGTGCCGCCAGTCGCGCTTCGATCGCTTCACGGTTATCGGCGTCGGACAGCACGATATGGGCAGCGGCCGGCGACTCCGCCTCGGCAGCTTGTCCGCTGCGCTTGTCGCTGAAGATCGCATCGAATTGCGCCGCCACGACCGCACGGTGCGCATCGAGTTCTTCCAGCAGGGACTCGACATCGGTAAAACCCATCATCTTCGCAACGGTCAAGCGGTCTTCCGGATTGGCGGGCAAGGTGTGGGTCTGCGCATCGTCCAGGTACTGCAGGCGATGTTCCAGGTTGCGCAGGAAGGTATACGCTTGCAGCAACTGATCGACTTCGGCTTGCGTGAGCAGCCCCTTGGCGGCCAGGGTTGCCAGCGTCACGCGGGTGGAGCGGTCGCGCAGCGAGGCGTCGCGGCCACCGCGGATCAGCTGGAACACCTGCGCCAGGAATTCCACTTCGCGGATGCCCCCACGCCCCAGTTTGACGTTGTTGGTGCGGCCGGGATGACGTGCTTCCTGGCGCTTCACTTCGGCGCGAATCTGGGCGTGCATGTCGCGCAGCGCTTCAATCGCGCCAAAATCGAGGTAGCGCCGATACACGAAGGGCTTGACGATGCTATCGAGCGCCGCGATGTCGGACGCGCGCCCGGTCAATGCGCGCGCCTTGACCCATGCATAACGTTCCCATTCGCGGCCTTGCACGATCAGATAGTCTTCCACCATGCCGAAGCTGGCTGCCAGAGGACCGGACGCTCCGTTCGGGCGCAATGCCATATCGACACGGAAGCTGAATCCATCCTCGGTGATTTCCGATATCGCGCCGATCAGCTTCTTGCCGAGGCGCGTGAAGAATTCATGATTGGACAAAGGACGCTGCTCGGGCGAGGTCGTCCTGGTTTCACCGTTCTCGGGATACACGAAAATCAGATCAATATCGGAGGAGACGTTCAGTTCAGCGCCACCCAGCTTGCCCATGCCGAGGACGATCAGTTCCTGCGGCTCGCCCGATTCGATGCCGATCGGCGTGCCATGCGCCTCGATCATTTCGGCTGTCAGCGCAGCCACATGCGTTTGCACCGCGAATTCGGCGAAGCTGCTGATGGTCGCAAGAACTTCGGCCAGATCGGCGCGTCCATTCAGGTCACGCTCGATCAATGTGGCGACCACCAGATTGCGCACGCGCCGCATCGCACGCTGCAAGGGCATGCCGGCTGCTGTTTCTTTTTGTAAAAGATGAGCAAAAATCGCAGGGGTAATAGATAATTGAGCAAGATCCGTAACCATGCCCGCCCGGGCGGGATCCGCATTCAGCCATCGTGCGTAGAACCGGGATGCGACGGCGCTGGTCAAATAAGATTGGGTCACAATATTGGGGATGAGATTGAAAGCCGTATGCTTTGCACTTGAATATCTGGTCGTTTGATCGGCAAGACCGTAGCAGTCCTATGACCAGCCCTATGATATCCATGCGAACGATTCGCATGTCAATTTGATCCTATTTTACGCCGCTTGTTTTCCTATTGATGTCCATTGACCAAAACATTCCGCGCAAGACCGCAGCCCGGTTGTCACGATGGTGGTATGCGCTGAAAGAATGTTATTTAATCGCCAATGCCCTGACCCATCATGCGCTGGGTGCGCTGTTCAAGATTGCAGTCCTTGCCTACTTCCTCTTCTGCGTGCTGGTCCTCGGTCTGCGCTACGTCGTGCTGCCGAATATCGACAGCTACAAACCCGACGTCGAACGCCTCGCTTCGCGTGCCATCGGCAACAAGGTATCGATCGAAAACATCGACGCGTCATGGTCCGGATTGCGTCCGCGCCTGTCACTTGACAAGGTAGTCATTCATGACAAGTTCGGCAATCCGTCGCTGACCTTGCCCAATGTGTCCGCCACCTTGTCGTGGTGGACGCTGGTTGCCGGCGAACTCCGCTTGCACCGCCTGATCATCGATCGTCCGGACATGGATGTATTGCGCGACGCGGATGGCAAGCTCTACGTCGCAGGCATCTTTATCGACACCGGCAAAGGCGGCAATGGCCAGGGCGCCGACTGGGTGCTGTCGCAGAGCGAGATCGTGATTCGCGACGGGCGCTTGCGCTGGAACGACTACAAGCGCGCAGCCCCGGAACTGGTGCTGGACGACGTCAACTTCGTTCTGCGCAATGAGTGGAACCATCATCGATTCGCTCTGAAGGCAGTTCCGCCTTCTGCATTCGCTGCACCGCTCGATGTGCGCGCATCCTTCGTCCATCCGCACTTCGGCGGCAACGCATCCGACGCCACGAAGTGGAAGGGTGAGCTCTACGCCGACCTGCGCGATACCGATCTGACGGTCTGGAAGGCCTATGCCGACTATCCGATCGAGGTGCAGACCGGCAAAGGCTCGGTACGGGCATGGCTGAATTTCGATCGGTCGCGGGTTGCCGATTTCACTGCCGACCTGAGCTTGGCGAACGTGTCGGCGCGCTTGCGCAAGGATCTCGACCTCATGAATCTGGTCGAGATCAGCGGGCGAGTGTCGATGCGAGAGGATTTCCATCCAAATGCCGGGGACGGAAAACCGGCTTTCGGCCAGAACGGCCATTCCATTTCGCTCACCAATTTCACTCTGAAGACGGATGACGGCTTGTACTTGCCGAAGACGACGATCAAGGAGAGCTTCGCTCCGGCCCAGAAGGGACATCTGGCCAGAACCGAGATCAACGCCAAACTGCTCGACCTGCAGACCATCGCCAATTTTGCGGAACGGTTGCCTCTGCCGGCGGAGCAGCGCCAGATGCTGGCCGATTTCGCTCCTCGCGGCATGCTTCGGGATTTTTCCGCGCAATGGCATGGCTCTTATCCCGAAGTATCGGCATACAACATCAAGGGCGAATTCACGGGCTTGTCGCTCAAGCCGCAGCCCGCGCGCGCCGCACGGGCCAAGGCGG
Source organism: Herbaspirillum sp. ST 5-3 (assembly GCF_004804275.1). Classification (GTDB taxonomy): domain Bacteria; phylum Pseudomonadota; class Gammaproteobacteria; order Burkholderiales; family Burkholderiaceae_D; genus Noviherbaspirillum. The sequence continues at coordinate 179,246 of NZ_STGI01000013.1, read as the reverse complement.
CAGGCGTCCCGGCACAAGCCGCCGTGCCTGCCATTCCCGGTGTTGACAACCTGACCGGACGGGTCGAGGCCAATGACCGCGGCGGCTTGCTCAGCCTGGCTTCGAGCAATCTGACCCTGCAACTGCCGGGATACTTCTCCGACCCGGCAATGCCTTTCGAACGCCTCAATGTACAGGCCAACTGGGTGTTTCAGGAAAATAATCAGCTGCTGGTCGATCTGCAGAAAATGGATTTCGTGCAGGATGGTCTGGCCGGCTCATTCTCGGGGCGGCACTTGATGCCGCTGACCCGTAAACCCGGAACAACACAGGGCAGTACCGATATCAGTGGAAAACTGAACCGGCTGGAGCTGCAGAATATCGGCCGCTACTTGCCGATTCAGACGCCGGAAACCTTGCGCACGTGGCTGACGGGCGCACTCGTCGGCGGAGCGGTGAAGGATGTTCGGCTCAAGCTGAAAGGCGACCTGACGCAATTCCCTTTTCATGTCAGTGGTCATGGTGACAAGCCCAGAGGCGAGTTCAGCGTGATGGGGCGCATCGAAGACGGTAAGCTGAACTATGCGCCGGGTAAATTTGCCGACGATGGCAAGACGCCGCTCTGGCCATTGATCGACCAGATCAACGGCACGATCGCATTCGACCGCGCGCGAATGGAAATCACGGCGGACAGCGCGAGGACATCCGGCACCGCACTGTCGCGCGTGAAGGCCGTCATTCCCGACTTGTCGCATCACGACATGCTCCTCAATGTCGATGGTGACGCCGCCGGGCCGCTGCAGGAGTTCCTCCGCTTCACCAACGAAAGTCCTGTCGCCGGCTGGATCGATCACTTCACGGAAGAAACCAAGGGCACCGGCAATGCAAAACTGGCACTGAAGCTGCAACTTCCCCTGAGCCATTTGCCTGACGCAAAGGTCAATGGAACACTGCAATTCGCCGGCAACAATGTCACCTTGAAAAGCGTGATGCCGCCATTGCTGGCAGCGAATGGAAAACTCGAGTTCCACGAAAAAGGCTTCTCCATCGCGGGCATCAAATCGAACTTCCTTGGCGGGCCGGTGGCCATATCGGGCGGAACTCAGCGCGACGGGTCGATTCTGGTAAAAGCTGACGGCAGCTTGACCGCCGAAGGCGTTCGCAAGATGTACTCCACACCGGTCACGCAGCGCTCCTCCGAGCGAATCGCAGGCAGCACACGATACGCCACAACGATCCGCGTGAAGAACAAGCACCCGGAAATCGTGGTGGAATCCAGCCTGAACGGCATCGCTCTGGATTTTCCGGTGCCATTGCGCAAAGCCGCCAATGAAAGCTTGCCACTGCGTTTCGAACTTGCCGGCTTGCCATCGAACGATGCCTCGCTGACGCGTGATGAAATGAAGCTGTCGCTGGGATCCGCGATCTCCGCGCGTTATGAACGCCAGAAAGGGCCGGAAAAGGATGCGGAATGGCGCGTTGTACGCGGTGGCATCGGCGTCAATGTGCCAGCGCCCCAGCCTGACGCAGGACTCGTCGCCAACGTCAGCCTGAAGTCCCTGGACATCGACGCATGGCGTCGCGCGGTATCGTCTGTCGTTTCGGCGAGCAAACCCGGCGATACACGCAAGCAATCGGATTCGCTTTCGATTGCGCAATACATCGATCCGGAAGTATTGGCGGCGCGCGCGACCGAGCTGGTCATTGAGGGTCGCACCCTCAACAATGTGGTGGTCGGTGCCTCGCATCAGAAAGGTACATGGCAGGCCAACATTGATTCCGATCAGGTGTCGGGCTATGTCACCTGGGCGGAATCGCGCTCAGGGCAAGGTCTCGGCCGCGTCACGGCGCGCCTGGCGTCGTTGATCATTCCCAAGTCGGCGGCCTCCGACGTGACCGAGTTATTCGAAGGAAAGAGCACGACGACCCAGATGCCGGCGGTCGATGTGGTTGCCGAGAATTTTGAATTGTTCGGCAAGAAGTTCGGCCATCTGGAACTCCTGGCGCAAAACCGGCGCGGTTTTACCGGCCGCGAATGGCGCATCGGCAAGCTGTCGATCACAAATCCCGATGCAGAATTGAAAGCCACCGGGAAATGGACGAACAAGGACGGCGAGAACTTGTCGAACCTGAATTACACGCTCAACATCGCCGATGCCGGCAGGCTGCTCGATCGTTTTGGTTTCAACAACGTGCTGCGCGGCGGCAAGGGCAAGATGGAAGGAGATATCAGCTGGAAAGGCTTGCCGTTCTCCCTTGATATCCCGAGCCTGAACGGACAGCTGCGTCTTGACCTGGCGTCCGGCCAGTTCCTGAAAGTCGAGCCGGGCGCCGCAAAACTGCTTGGGGTACTGAGCCTGCAATCTCTGCCGCGCCGTCTCGCACTCGACTTCAGGGATGTGTTTTCGGAAGGCTTTGCATTCGACGGTGTGACCGCTTCGGCGAACATTGCGGATGGCGTGGCAAAGACCGATAACTTCAAGATGCGCGGCTCCTCGGCGACCGTGCTGATTGATGGCAGTGCGGATGTCGACAAAGAGGTACAGAATCTGCATGTCGTGGTGATCCCGGAGATCAATGTCGGAACTGCGTCGGTGGTGTATGGGCTCGCCGTCAATCCGGTGATCGGCGTGGGCAGTTTCCTCGCACAGTTGTTCCTGCGGGATCCGCTGATGAAAGCCTTTACTTTCGAGTATCAAGTGACCGGCCCATGGAAAGACCCGGTGGTCACCAAATTGTTGCGAAAGACGCCTGGCCCGGCGCATGAAGCAGTCAGCAATTCCGGATAGGACAATTGAGACAAGATGCCTACTGATGCCATAAAAGTCGCTGCTGTGCAGATGGTCTCCACGCCGGTCGTGGAAGAAAATTTTTCGGCTGCCCGCCGTCTGATCGGCGACGCTGCGCGGCAGGGGGCGCAACTGGTGTTGCTGCCGGAATACTGGCCCATCATGGGCATGAACGAATCGGACAAGCTCGCACATGCGGAACAACTTGATGCGGGTCCGATTCAGAAATTCATGACCGAGATTGCACGCGAACACCGAATCTGGCTGATCGGCGGCACCCTGCCCATGGTCGCCCCGGAGGCCGACAAGGTGTTGAACACCATGATGGTGTACAACCCGCAGGGCGAGCACGTGGTGCGCTACGACAAGATCCACTTGTTCAGTTTCACCAAAGACAATGAATCCTACGACGAAGCGCGCACCATCGTGCACGGCACCAAGGTCGCAAGCTTCGAAGCGCCATTCGGCCGAGTCGGCCTGTCGGTGTGCTACGACCTGCGGTTTCCCGAACTTTATCGCGCGATGGACGATTGCGCGCTGATCGTCATGCCGGCGGCGTTCACCTATACCACCGGCAAGGCGCACTGGGAAATCCTGCTGCGCGCTCGTGCCATCGAGAACCAGTGCTACGTGCTGGCAGCCGCCCAAGGAGGCCATCATCCAAATGGGCGCCGCACCTGGGGGCACAGCATGCTGATTGATCCCTGGGGCGAAGTGAAATCGGTACTGCCGGAAGGAGAGGGAATCGTGATCGGCGATGTCGATCCGGCGCATTTGCAGCGTGTGCGCGAGAGCCTGCCCGCATTGAAACACCGCAAGCTGTAGCGCGTTTCAAAGAGGGAAAACGTTTCGTGCAAGGTATCTGCATTCGCATGCCGGATCGCGCCGAGAACCAGAGCGCGAGCAGATGCTCTACAATCTATTCACTTTACCAATCTGAATTCGCGCCGGCATCGGCGCGTTGAACACCATGAATCTATTCGAACCCAACCTCCAGACCCTGGCCGCTGCTCGTGACATCCTGCTTGCGCCGTTCGGCCTGGATGAAGCGAAATTGATCAAGGCGATGAATGCGATTTTCACGCATCGCGTGGATTACGCCGATTTGTATTTTCAGTTCACCAAGAATGAAGGCTGGAGCCTGGAAGAAGGTATCGTCAAGACCGGCAGCTTCTCGATCGATCAGGGCGTCGGCGTGCGGGCAATTTCCGGCGACAAGACGGCATTTTCATATTCCGACGAAATTTCCGAAAACGCACTGCTGCAGGCTGCCGAGGCTACGCGCACCATTGCACGTCAAGGAGCAGGAAAGATCAAGGTTGCCTCGTCGATCCAGACTGCCGGCGGCCGTTCCCTGTACCTGCCGAATGACCCTCTCGCTTCGCTTGACGCTACGGAAAAGGTCAAGCTGCTGGAGAAGATCGAGCGCATCGCGCGCGCCAAGGATCCTCGCGTGGTGCAAGTGATGGCCGGGCTGGCTGGCGAATATGACGTCGTGCTGGTGGTGCGCAGCGATGGCGTGCTCGCCGCCGATATCCGCCCCTTGGTGCGCGTTTCGATCACAGTGATTGCCGAGCAGAACGGGCGGCGCGAAGTCGGATCGAGCGGCGGCGGCGGGCGTTACGACTACGCATATTTCAGCGATGAATTGCTGGAACGCTATGCCACCGAGGCCGTCGAATCGGCCATCGTCAATCTCGACGCACGCCCCGCTCCGGCAGGGACGATGACAGTGGTGCTCGGGCCGGGATGGCCAGGCGTGCTGCTGCATGAAGCCATCGGCCACGGCCTGGAAGGCGATTTCAATCGCAAGGGATCGAGCACCTTCTCCGGCCGCATTGGCGAGCGTGTCGCCGCCAAGGGGGTCACCGTGGTCGACGATGGCACCATTGCCAACCGCCGCGGTTCGCTCAACATTGACGACGAGGGCAATCCCACCCAGTGCACGACCCTGATCGAAGACGGCATCCTCAAGGGCTATATTCAGGACACCATGAATGCGCGCCTGATGAAGATGCCGGTAACCGGCAATGCACGTCGCGAATCGTATGCGCATCTGCCGATGCCGCGCATGACCAATACCTACATGCTGGCTGGCGACAAGGATCCGGACGAAATCATCGCCTCTGTGAAGAATGGTCTGTACGCCGTGAATTTCGGTGGCGGCCAAGTCGATATCACAAATGGCAAGTTCGTTTTTTCCGCCAGCGAAGCGTACATGATCGAGGATGGCAAGGTGACCTATCCGGTCAAGGGCGCAACCCTGATCGGCAACGGTCCGGATGTCCTCAATCGCGTGTCGATGATTGGCCGCGACATGCGTCTCGACAGCGGCGTCGGCGTGTGTGGCAAGGAAGGGCAGAGCGTGCCGGTGGGCGTAGGTCAGCCGACTTTGCGGATTGACGGGGTGACCGTAGGCGGAACGGCGTAGGACCGAGTGCCGTCATTTACGTCCCCGATCGGCGTTTCTTTGGCGAAGGAGGCGGAATGACGGCTTTCAAGACAAATTTATTCCCAATCCCTTGCCAAAACCCTTTATTTATTGCACTATTCATTTAAATTTGCTGCAAAAAACCTGAAAAACATGACTTTCGCGCGCTTTTACTTTTATTTTCACTTTAGCTATTCCAGCCCAACGGCGGTGGAAAAGCGGTAAGCGCACGAATAAAGAGCCTGAACCGAATTTCTTGAAAAAACCGCCAGCGATGGCGGTTTTTTCTTTTTACAGTTTGCGTTTTAAACCTTTTGACCTGGAGAGAAAACATGCCGCGCACAGATGATCTACGCATACGGGAAATGAAAGAACTCGCGCCACCCTCGCACCTCATCCGCGAATTCTCCTGCTCGGAAAAGGCGTCGACGACCGTCGCAAGCGCCCGTACCGCCTTGCACCGTATCCTGCACGGCCAGGACGACCGCCTGATGGTCGTCATCGGTCCCTGCTCGATTCACGATCCAAAGGCCGCCATGGAGTATGCGCGCCGCCTCGTCGAGCAGCGCGATCGTTTCATCGGCGACCTGGAAATCGTGATGCGCGTGTATTTCGAAAAACCGCGCACGACCGTCGGCTGGAAGGGCTTGATCAATGACCCGTACATGGACAACAGCTTCCGCATCAACGAGGGCCTGCGCATGGCTCGTGAGCTGTTGTTGAACATTAATGAACTCGGCCTGCCGGCAGGTACCGAATTCCTCGATGTGATCAGTCCGCAGTATGTCGCCGACCTCATCAGCTGGGGCGCGATCGGTGCGCGTACGACGGAGTCGCAGGTGCATCGCGAACTCGCATCCGGCCTGTCCTGTCCGGTCGGTTTCAAGAACGGTACGGATGGCAACGTCAAGATTGCGGTTGATGCCATCAAGGCGGCATCGCAGCCGCACCATTTCCTGTCGGTCACCAAGGGTGGGCATTCAGCGATCGTGTCGACCAACGGCAACGAGGATTGCCATATCATTCTGCGCGGCGGCAAGGCGCCGAACTACGACGCGGCGAGTGTCGATGCCGCGTGCAAGGATATTGCCGCCAACGGACTTGCCTCGCGTCTCATGATCGACGCCTCGCATGCAAACAGCTCGAAGAAGCCGGAAAACCAGGTTCCCGTCTGCGCCGATATCGGAAGGCAAATCGCAGCGGGCGATACGCGCATTGTCGGCGTCATGGTTGAATCGCACCTGGTCGGCGGACGTCAGGATCTAGTTCCTGGAAAGCCACTGACCTATGGCCAGTCGATCACTGACGGCTGCGTCGATTGGGAATCGAGTGTCAAGATCCTGGAAGGATTGGCGGAAGCGGTCAAGCAACGCCGCTTGCAGGAATCGGAGTAAGCCGCCTTGCGGGCATGGCAAATGCAGTGCCCGTTCGTTTCTGCACTGCGCTGGCGCATGTTGAACGTAGTGGCGAGATTGCCCTTTGTAGATTGAAGCGGGTTTGCTATAACAAAGCTATTCTCTGCGTCAAAAGGAGGTGATCATGCGCCGCAGAATTTATTTCATGCTGCCCGATGTGCCCAGCGCACGCGCCTTGCTGGACGAATTGCTGCTTGCCCGCATCGAGGAGCGCTATATGCACTTCTGCGCGAAGGATGGTACGCCTCTGCCGGACATGCCGGAAGCAAACTTCCTGCAGAAAACCGACCTGGTGCACGGCGCGGAGTCGGGCATGCTGGTCGGCGGAGCAATCGGCCTGATTGGTGGTGCGCTGCTGGTCTTGTTCCCGCCCGAGGGAGTACGCCTGCAAATGATCGCCGTTCTGGTGGCCGGCATCGTGGGTGCACTGTTCGGCGCGTGGGCTTCCGGCATGGTGGCCGCGGCAATCCCGAACTCGCGCCTGAAGGCCTTCCAGGCAGGAATGGAGCGAGGGCAGGTGCTACTGATGATCGACGTTCCGAATCAGCGCGTAACGGAAATCGAGAATCTGGTGGAGAAACGTCATCCCGAGGCGAGGTTCGGCGGCATGGAGCCCCATATTCCGGCTTTCCCGTGACAGATTGACGATTCGCCTGCAGTCGACGATCAGAACCGCTTGGTCAACACCATTTGCTGGCCTTCGCGACGCATTTCGGTGCGATTGAGGAAGGACATGCCGAGCAGTATGAACGGCAATCCCTGCTCCTGGACAACAGCGTCGACCTGATTGATTTCGATATCGCCGACTTTGACGGTATTGAGTTTGACGTGATAGGCCGTGACGACGCCATTGGCCGTATTCATGTAGGCTACCCGGCCCTTTTTATAATCGACCCCGAGCCGCGTGGCATCGGATGCGGGGAGGGCGATCATGGTCGCGCCGGTATCAAGCAACATGCGTGCGGTGCCGCCGTTAATCTGACCCTGCACGACATAGTGCCCCTGACTGTCGGCCTGCAAGGCCACACTTGCGCGCCCGCTTCCTGCATTACGGCTCACATGTTCGCCCAGTGCGATGACTTGGCGCTTGCCATTGGTTTCTATTGTTGCCGACGTGTTATCCGCGGAAACGAGCCTGATGCCTTCCGTAATCGTCGCACCCACCGAATAGGTCTTGGGAGGAGCATCGTCGACGACCAGAACGGCCTTGTTGGGAAACAGGCCGACTACGCTGATGTCGGCCGCTTGAGAAGCTCCGGCGAAGAGGAGAAGGCTGGCAGCAAGAAGTGTCGGGCGCATGGTGTCGAAAAGTCAGTCAAACATGCCGGAATGTTGCATGGCAAAGATGCGTGAACAGAATAGCATTCTCTGCTTCCGGAAGACAACTTTCGGATTGAAGCGCCGACAACGGCAACAATGCAGACTCAATCGCGGAAATTATTGAATTCCAGCGGCAGGTCCGTGACTTCCTTGCGCAGCAGGGCGATCGCCGATTGCAGGTCGTCGCGCTTTGCACCCGTCACACGTACTGCGTCGCCCTGAATGCTCGCCTGCACCTTCATCTTGCTATCCTTGATGATGCGAACGATTTTCTTCGCGGCATCCGACTCGATACCGTTCCTGATCTTGATGACTTGCTTGACCTTGTCGCCGCCGATCTTCTCGATCTTGCCGAGATCAAGGAAACGCACGTCGACATTGCGCTTCACCATTTTGCCGGTAAGCACGTCGCGCACCTGGTTCAATTGGAATTCGCTGTCCGCGTAGGCTGTGAGTTCGCGCTCTTTCTGCTCAACGCGGGCATCGCTGCCCTTGAAGTCGAAGCGGGTCGAAATTTCCTTGTTCGACTGATCAATCGCGTTCTTGACTTCGACGAGATTGGCTTCGGATACGACATCAAAAGATGGCATGGCTGTACTCTCTTTTCGCTGTGAAAATAGGCCCGATTGTCATTCTTCTGGCGGGGGCCGTGTTGTGGATCGATCAACGGGGCATTCTAGCCGACAAAAAATCGGGTGGCTAGGCCTCGCCGTTCCGCTCGCCGTTCCGCTCTCCTTGCCGCCCCGCCCTATATAATGCCGCGCTATGACTCCAGTCCTTCCTATCCAATACGAATTTCCCCTGCAACACCTGAATACCTTCGGTATTGCGGCAAAGGCCAAGGCTTATCTGCGCGTGACCTCGGTCAGTATGTTGACCCAGGTGAAGAACGACGACTTTCTCGCGCGTTTGCCCAGGCTGGTGCTTGGCGGTGGAAGCAACTTGCTGCTGACTCGGGATTTTGCCGGCCTGGTGCTGCATATGTGCACCTGCGGTGTGGAAATTGTTGGCGAGGATGCTGAGTCCATTCACGTCAAGGCCGCGGCAGGCGAGAACTGGCACCAGTTCGTGCAGTGGACGCTGCAGCAGGGCATGGGTGGACTGGAGAACCTGTCGCTTATCCCCGGCAGCGTCGGCGCGGCGCCGATACAGAATATTGGTGCCTACGGCGTCGAACTAAAGGATCGTTTTTTTGCGTTGACGGCGTTCGACTTCGAGACGGGCGAAACCTTTGTGCTTGATCAGTCCGCCTGCCAATTCGCGTACCGTGACAGCGTGTTCAAGCATGCATTGCGTGATCGTTCCGTCGTTCTCGATGTGACTTTCGCGCTGCCGAAAAAATGGCACCTCAACACCCACTATGCCGATGTCGCGAACGAGCTTTCGGCGCGAGGGATTAGTGCACCGACGCCGACAGATGTCAGCGACGCAGTCATCGCCATTCGCACACGCAAATTGCCCGACCCGGCAAAAATCGGCAATGCAGGCAGTTTCTTCAAGAACCCCGTGGTATCTGCCTCACAACGCGATGCGTTATTGGCGACCTGCCCGCAACTGGTCAGTTATTCGCAGCCCGATGGCAAATACAAGCTGGCCGCCGGCTGGCTGATCGACCAGAGCGGATGGAAAGGTAAAAGTCTTGGTGCTGCGGGTGTATATGAGAAGCAGGCGCTGGTGCTGGTGAATCGTGGCGGGGCGTCAGGCCAGGAGATTGCGGAGCTGGCAAAAGCGATTCAGATGGACGTGATGTCCAAGTTCGGCGTCATGCTGGAGCCGGAGCCGGTTTTCGTCTGAACGAGCGGTAGCGTGGCTGTGCGCACGCTACCTTGTTTCGAGTCTTTGTGCTGAAAATCAAGCTGCGACGAAATGGCAGACGTAATCCAGCGTCTCCAGCGTTTCGATGTCAAAGCTCGAATTGCCGGGCACCTCGAAGCGCTGTCCGCCTTCATAGGTTTTCCATGCATCTTCACCCTTGAGACGAATGCGGCATTTGCCCGCATTGAGTTCCATGATTTCCGGCGCGCCGGTATTGAAGGTCAGCGAAGACGGGAAAATCACGCCAATGGTTTTCTTCGTGCCGTCCGCGAACTGGACAGTGTGCGAAACGCACTTGCCGTCGAAGTAGATATTGGCTTTCTTGACGACGGAAACATTGTCGAATTGTGTAGTCATGGTGTCGTGCTCGATGTTGATGTTCTTGATTATTCGTCGCTGCTCTTGCCCAGGCGCGGCAGCGCAACCGACGGATTTGCGGTCAGCAAGCCGGCTTTGCCGTAGATGCCAAGTTTTTCGCGCGTGTCGGTAATGTCCAGGTTACGCATCGTCAGTTGTCCGATACGGTCTTGCGGCGTGAATGCGCCTTCGCCTTTTTCCATCGTCAGCCGTTCCGGCTTGTAGGTCAGGTTGGCCGATTCGGTATTCAGGATCGAGTAGTCGTTGCCGCGGCGCAGTTCCAGCGTGACTTCGCCGGTGATTGCGCGCGCGACCCAGCGCTGTGACGCTTCGCGCAGCATGATTGCTTGCGGATCGAACCAGCGGCCCTGGTACAGCAGGCGTCCGAGCTTGCGGCCGTTGTCGCGGTATTGCTCGATCGTGTCTTCGTTGTGAATGCCGGTAACCAGACGTTCATAGGCGATGAACAATAGCGCCAGTCCCGGAGCTTCGTAGATGCCGCGGCTCTTCGCTTCGATGATGCGGTTTTCGATCTGGTCGCTCATGCCGAGCCCGTGGCGGCCGCCGATGCGGTTCGCTTCCATCAGCAGATCGACCGGGTTCGAATAGACGATACCGTTCAATGCGACCGGACGTCCTTCCTCGAAACGGACGCTGACTTCCTCGCGCTTGACCTCGACGTCATCGCGCCAGAATGCTACGCCCATGATCGGCTCGACAATCTTCATTCCGCTGTTCAGGTGTTCAAGATCTTTCGCTTCATGCGTCGCGCCCAGCATGTTCGAGTCCGTCGAATAGGCCTTCTCGACCGACATCTTGTAGTCGAAGCCGGACTTGATCAGAAACTCTGACATTTCCTTGCGGCCGCCGAGTTCCTGGATGAAGCGGTCATCGAGCCAGGGCTTGTAGATACGCAAGGCCGGATTCACCAGCAAGCCGTAGCGATAGAAGCGTTCGATGTCGTTGCCCTTGAACGTGCTGCCATCGCCCCAGATGTCGACCTGGTCTTCCTGCATCGCGGCAACCAGCATCGTGCCGGTGACTGCGCGGCCCAGCGGCGTCGTGTTGAAGTAGGTGACGCCTGCGGTGGAAATGTGGAAGGCACCGCTTTGCAGTGCGGCGATGCCTTCTGCAACCAGTTGTTCGCGGCAATCGATCAGGCGTGCCTGTTCGGCGCCGTACAGCTTGGCTTTTTTCGGGATCGCGTCGTAGTCGGGTTCGTCGGGCTGGCCCAGGTTCGCGGTGTATGCGTACGGGATCGCGCCTTTCTGGCGCATCCAGTGCAGTGCTGCACTGGTGTCAAGGCCGCCGGAAAAGGCGATGCCCACTTTTTGGTTGACGGGAACGGACTGGAGTATGGTTGACATGATTTCTGCTTCGCTTGCTGAAATTGTGAATGTGGGTAAGACGCCGAGGAACCGGGCGATACCTGACTGATTAATCGAGCTTGCCCAAGACCAGGTATTCAAGCAGCGCCTTCTGGACGTGCAGACGGTTTTCGGCCTCGTCCCACACGACCGACTGCGGGCCGTCGATGACCTCGGCGGAGACTTCCTCACCGCGATGCGCCGGCAGGCAGTGCATGAACAGCGCATCCGGATGTGCACGCTTCATCTTTTCGCTATCCACGATCCAGCCGTGGAATGCCTTCAGACGAGCGGCATTTTCCTCCTCATAGCCCATGCTGGTCCACACGTCCGTCGTGACGAGGTCTGCGCCGTCACAGGCGTCGGCCGGATTGACGAAAGTCGTGTAGTTCTTGTTATCCGCTGCAACGAGAGACGGATCGATCTCGTAGCGCTTCGGCGTCGATACGTTGACGTGGAAGCCGAACACCTGCGCCGCCTGCAGCCAGGAATAGAGCATGTTGTTGGCGTCGCCGATCCATGCCACCGTCTTGCCCGCGATCGAGCCGCGATGTTCGATGTAAGTGAACACATCGGCCAGCACCTGGCAGGGATGATGTTCATTGGTCAGGCCGTTGATGACAGGGACGCGCGAATGCTTCGCGAAACGCTCGATGATCTCTTGCCCGAAGGTGCGGATCATGATGATGTCGCACATACGGGACATGACCTGCGCCGCATCTTCCACCGGCTCGCCGCGACCGAGCTGGCTGTCGCGGGTATTGAGGTAGATCGCGGCACCGCCGAGCTGATGCATGCCCGCTTCGAAGGACAGGCGGGTGCGCGTGGAATTCTTTTCGAACACCATCACCAGCGTGCGGTCGAGCAGCGGATGATAGGTTTCGTAATTCTTGAACTTTCGCTTGATGATTCGACTGCGTTCGATCAAGTACTCGAACTCATCAAGTGTAAAGTCAGAAAACTGCAGGAAGTGTTTGATCGCCATAAATGAAAACGGCGGCAAGTTGGCGCCTGCCGCCGAACGTTTGTAACTTGTTCAATTATAAGGGATTTTTTCTGAAAAAGATAACTATCGCCAAGCTGTTCTCATAGCTTCTGGCCAGCATCAATAGAGTTTCTGCGAGGATTCGTGCACGAGCTGCTGGTAGAGGGCGTGCCGCATGGGCGAGATTTCACCGGAGCTGACTGCGGCAAGCACGGCGCATCCCGGTTCGTTCAGGTGGTGGCAGTTGTAGAACTTGCAATTTCCCAGGTGCGGGCGAAACTCCCTGAATGCGCGTTCCAGCATGCCTTCGCTCAAGTGGTACAAGCCGAATTCCTGAAAACCGGGCGAGTCGATGATGGCGCTCTCGGCGTCAAGGGCAAACAGGCGGGTAAAGGTCGTCGTGTGCTTGCCGGAATCGAGAGCGGCCGAGATTTCCCGTGTGGCGAGCTCGGCATCCGGCACCAAAAGGTTGATCAGCGAGGACTTGCCCATGCCTGACTGGCCGATCAGGATGGTGGAATGGCCGCTGAGCATGGGTTTGAGGATTTCGCAGGTTTCCTCAGGCATGCTGCGTGCAGACACTTCATGGACCGGATAGTCCAGCCTGGAATAAAGCGACAGCCGCTCGCGTGTCTTGGGCAAGGATTCGGTGATGTCGATCTTGTTCAGGATGATATGTGTCTTGATACCCGCCGCTTCGGCGGCAATCAATGCGCGCGATACCAGGTCATCCGAAAACCCCGGTTCGGTGGCGACTACGATGAAGAGTTGCGTGACGTTGGCTGCGAGCAGTTTCGATTTGAATTGATCCGAACGATAGAGCAGTGTCTTGCGCTCATTGATCGATTCGATTACCGCCTGGTCGGGCGAAGTCTGCTTCAGTTTGACGATATCGCCGACCGCAACATCGCTCTTCTTGCCGCGAGTAACGCATTGCAGTCTGCTTTCGCCGACTTGTACAAGATAATGCCGCCCATGGGCCGCAATAACGGTGCCGATGATGCCGATTTTCTCGCTCATCGCTTAATGCGCGGCTTGCTGAAAAATCGCGTCCACCTTGGCAGCGCATATGAAGTCGTTTTCCGAAATGCCGCCGCGACCGCCATTGACCGAGTGCGTGTCGAACTTCACGGTGCAGCGGTTGTAGGTCACGACCAGTTCGGGATGGTGGTCTTCGGCATGAATGACATAGGCAATCGCGTTTACGAAAGCCAGTGTCTCGTAGTAATTCTTGAAGCTGAACGTCTTGATGATTTTGCCGTCCTGCAGCGACCAGCCGTCGACGGCAACAAGGTATTCCTTGATCTCGGCATCGTTTAATCCAGCGTCCAGATGCCGGCAGGTTTTCTTGAGCAGCTCTGCGGTAGTGACCATAGTTGTCCTTTTTGTAGTCGGCATCATCGGTGGGCAAGCAACTGCTGAATGCGCACCGCGGCCGGTGGATGCGAATCATAGAATGCGGAATGCAGCGGATCCGGCGTCAAGGTTGATGCGTTATCTTCATACAACTTCACCAGCGCCGACACCAGCTCCTGTGCATTGGTATATCTCGCGGCGAATGCATCGGCCTCGAACTCGTGTTTGCGCGACGTGATCGAGATCAGCGGCGAGAACAGGAAAGTGAATACCGGGAGCACCAGCATGAACAGGATCAGCGCCATCGCGTCGTTGGTGCCGATCAGGAGCGGATCGACGCCCAGGCCGGTGAAGAACCAGGTTTGCGTTTTCAGATAGCCAAGCAAGGCAAGGAAGCCGAGCGACAGCAGGAACATCACTGCAATACGCTTGATGACGTGCTTGAGCTTGAAATGGCCCAGTTCATGTGCAAGTACGGCTTCGATTTCCTGCGGACCGAGGCGAGCCAGCAGGGTGTCGAAAAACACGATGCGCTTTGCTGCCCCAAAGCCGGAGAAATAGGCATTGCCATGCGCGCTGCGCTTGGATCCGTCCATCACGAACAATCCCTTGGAAGCGAAGCCGACGCGTTGCATCAGGCTTTCGATCCTGGCGCGCAGGTTTTCATCCTGCAGCGGCGTGAATTTGTTGAACAGTGGCGCGATGACTGTCGGGTAGAGCACCAGCATCAGCAACTGGAATCCGCTCCATACGATCCATGCATAAAACCACCACAGCGTGCCAGATTTTTCCATCAGGCTAAGGATGACCCAGGTCAGGGGCAAGCCGATCACGATGCCGACCAGGGTATTTTTCATCAGATCGGTGATGAACAGGCGCAAGCTCATCTTGTTGAAGCCGAACTTCGCTTCCAGGACAAACTGCTTGTAGTAGTCGAAGGGAAGGTCGATGACCGCCGTAATGAATGCAAACGAGGCAAGCAACGCGAGCTGATACACCATGCTGGAGCCGAGCAATTTGAACAAGCTGACCGACAGCGCCTGCAATCCGCCGAGCAAGGTGAATCCGATCAGCACGGCTGCGTTGACGAGCATCGTCAGCAATCCGAGCTTGGTCTTCGCGACGGTATAATCGGCGGCCTTTTGATGGGCATACAATGGAATCTTTTCCGCGAATTCCGCTGGAACGGCGTTGCGGTGGGCAAGCACATGACGAATGTGCCGCGAGCTGAGCCAGAAGCGAACCGCCAGGGTAACAACGAGAAAAGTGACAAACAATACTGAAAACGCGAGTGAAGACATGCTATGCCTGTGAGAAAATGGCGGGCTCTTTGAGGAAAACAATTATGTCACAAGCTACCGAATCACAAACTCCAATCAACGTGCCAGCCCGTCCGAACGAATTCAATCTTGTCTGGGTCGATATGGAAATGACAGGCTTGGATCCGGATAACGATCGCATCATCGAAGTCGCGGTCGTGGTCACCGACTCGGAATTGAATGTCCTGGCCGAAGGCCCCGTTTTTGCGATTCACCAACCGGATGCAGTGCTGGACCGCATGGATGCATGGAACAAGGGTACGCACGGCCGTTCGGGCTTGATCGACCGCGTGAAGGCTTCGACCATCAGCGAAGCCGATGCGGAAAAGGCATTGATCGATTTTCTGAAGCATTTTGTGCCCAGTGGCAAATCGCCGATGTGCGGAAATTCCATTTGCCAGGATCGTCGCTTCATGGCGCGCGGGATGCCGAAGCTGGAGGCGTTCTTCCATTACCGCAATCTTGATGTTTCGACGCTGAAGGAGCTGTGCAAGCGTTGGAAGCCGAGCATCGCGACAGGTTTCAAGAAACATCAGAAGCACACAGCACTGGCCGACATCGTTGAATCCATCGAAGAGCTGCGCTATTACCGTGAGCATTTCATCAAGCTCTGAACTCTCCAAAGACGGCTGGAAGGAATTAGACATCCCCTCCGGCAGTCAGTAAACTTGACCCCTTTTAAAGGCGCAACATGGCCTCCGCACCAGATTTACCGTCGACCGATACGCTCGACGCCGCCCCCGAATCCCGCAAAGTCCCGACCGAGCTGATTGCCCGCGAGGTGGCGCGCCGTCGCACCTTTGGCATCATCTCTCACCCGGACGCGGGTAAAACCACGCTGACTGAAAAACTGCTGTTGTTCTCAGGCGCGATTCAGCTCGCCGGCACCGTCAAGGCGCGCAAGAGCGGCCGCCACGCGACATCGGACTGGATGGAGATCGAAAAGCAGCGCGGCATTTCGGTCGCCAGCTCCGTGATGCAGTTCGAATATCGCGATCACGTGGTCAACCTGCTCGACACGCCGGGCCACCAGGATTTTTCCGAAGACACCTATCGCGTGTTGACCGCGGTCGACTCGGCCTTGATGGTGATCGACGCGGCAAAGGGCGTGGAAGAACAGACCATCAAGCTGCTGAACGTGTGCCGCATGCGCGCCACGCCGATCCTGACCTTCATGAACAAGATGGACCGCGAAACCCGCGATCCGCTCGAGTTGCTCGATGAGGTCGAATCGGTGCTGAAGATCCAGTGCGCGCCGGTCACCTGGCCGATCGGCATGGGCAAGAATTTCCGTGGCGTGTATCACCTGCTGCGCGATGAAATCCTGCTGTTCAAGGCGGGCGAAGAGCGCGCTGACCAGGAATTCGAGGTCATCAAGGGCATCGACAATCCACGTCTTGTCGAGATGTTCCCTCTGGAAATCGAACAGTTGAAGAACGAGGTTGAGCTGGTGCATGGCGCCTCGCATCCGTTCGATCTCGATGCATTCCTGGCGGGAACGCAGACGCCGGTCTTCTTTGGCTCGGCGATCAACAATTTCGGCGTTCGCGAAATTCTCAATGCCTTGCTTGACTGGGCGCCGGCGCCTCGTCCGCGAGATGCGACCGTGCGTTCCGTAGAACCGACCGAGGCGCCATTCTCCGGTTTCGTGTTCAAGATTCAGGCCAACATGGATCCGGCCCATCGCGACCGCATTGCCTTCCTGCGCGTCTGCTCCGGACGTTTCGAGCGTGGCATGAAGATCAAGCACTTGCGACTGAATCGCGAGATCAAGGTATCCAGCGTTGTCACCTTCATGGCGTCCAGCCGCGAGCAGGTCGAGGAGGCCTACGCCGGCGACATCATCGGTTTGCCCAACCATGGCAACATGCAGATCGGCGACAGCTTTTCCGAAGGAGAAATGTTGCAGTTCACCGGCATTCCGTATTTCGCGCCGGACTTTTTCCGTTCGGTGCGCATTCGCAATCCCTTGAAGATCAAGCAATTGCACAAGGGGCTGCAGCAGTTGGGCGAAGAGGGCGCCGTGCAGGTTTTCAAGCCGGTCCATGGTGGCGACTTGATTCTCGGTGCAGTGGGCGTGCTGCAGTTCGAAGTCGTGGCAAGCCGCCTGTTGAATGAATATGGGGTGGATGCGGTATTTGAAGGCACCAGTATCAGCAGCGCGCGCTGGATAACCAGCGAAGACAAGAAAGCGCTGGCCGACTTCGAGAAGTCTTCGGCTGGGAGCAATATTGCTTTTGATGCCGCCGGCAACATGGCTTATCTCGCGACCTCGGGTGTCAATCTCAAGCTGACGCAGGAGCGCTGGCCGCAACTGACTTTCCATGCGACACGCGAGCATGCGGTCAAGCTTGCGTAGCGGCACCTGAGTCGTTCGCATTTCATATCTTTTCCGCCTCCGGGAATCAGGCTGTCTTCGTGTGACGGCAACTGATTCCCGGCAAGATCTTCTCTTCTCCCTTCCAGCACTCGCGTCCGTCCGTCTGGACGACTGTTCAAATCCGTTGCGCTTTCGCCGCAGATAGGTGCATGTTAGGGGCAATAGGTTTGTCAATCGCCGCACTTTCAAGTGCTGTTTGAGAAATCTCAATGGAGCAAAAACGGTTCGGCCTATACTCTGGCAACGCGTTTTCAACCCACCTCTTCCCCGGTTTTCGTAGTGCAGCCGTAGTGCAGCGATCGGATTCCGACAAATCTGAATCGTTTGTTCAGCAGTTACAAGATCAAGGAGTGCCCATGCTAACTGCCACCTATTCGCTCGTCGCTATCGCCGCTGAACAGGATAAGGCCCGACGCATGTTGAGTCGATTGCGACATTGTTTCCAATCAGCATGGCGCGGCTTGCAGAGTTTCGATTTTGCCTTTCTGGAAACCGCATTCAACAAGCTGATGCAGTTTGACAAGTTCTGTCGCAATCGCAAGATCGAGCTGTATCTGATTCCTGCGATCCGCACCGTCTCCGACGAAGCCGATGCGTTGATCGGCGAGCTTGATGCATTGAGTGCAAAGGCAGCCTGCTTCCTGCGCTCCGCCGGCGATCAACTGGCGGGGGCATATGACCTCGGCAGCATCAAGGTGAATGAAGTCATCCATGCGATGGAGTCGTATTGCGACAAGATCGTCACGCGCCTCGACCGGGAGGAGAAAGAGTTGCTGCCGCTGGCGCGTCGTTTGTTCTCCATTGAGGACTGGTTTTCGATCGCCGCACACTTTCTTTCCGAGGACGCGGTGGCGTGCGGCAGGCGTCGTGCGCTTCCCGCGCGCGCCGCTACTCAGTCCGCGGCAATGAGCAATTCCCGTTGAGCGACAGGCAGTTGGATGAGCCGGCACCTCTTCCGGAGCGCCGGATCATCGCTTTCCTTGCTCCGCCATTAAGGATGGTCGAGAGCGATCCGGCCCTTGCGCTGCCGGGCATTTCTTGGCATGGTGTGTCCCATGATTTCTATCGGGACATACATGCCAAAGATTCTCAAGTTCAGCAAATTCTCGCTGCGCGATTTTCTGGTCGCGGCTGGCCCGGCGGCGATTGCAATCGTGCTGACCTGCTTTCTCGCGTATTGGTGGGTCGATCCGTCCCCGCCGGACCATGTGACACTGTCGACGGGCCAGGAGAACAGCGCCTATGAGGCATTCGGAAAGAAGTATGTCGCAGCACTCGCGAAGGCGGGAATTCGCGTCGATCTGAAACCATCACTCGGTTCGCAGGAAAACCTGCAGCGTTTGAAGGATGATTCGTCCGGCGTCGACATCGCGTTTGTCCAGAGCGGATCAACACAACAGGAGGAGGCCGAACGTAAAGGCCTGGTTTCGCTGGGAAGCCTCTTCACCGAGCCCGTGTGGCTATTCCTGCGTGATGCGAAGCATGTCAGCCAGCTCACGCAGCTCAAGGGGCTGAAAATCAATGTCGGGCCTGAGGGCACCGGCGTGCCGAAGCTGTTCAAGGAAATCCTGTCGGTCAACGGCGTGGAGCCGACCGATCTGCGGCTGAGCGCGCTGGAAAACACGCCGGCGACGGTGGAGCTGCTGGCGGGGCGCATTGATGGCCTGGTATTCAGTTCCGCGCCTGACGCGCCCCTGATCCAGATGCTGCTGCAGACACCCGGCATCAAGCTGTTCGATTTCGTTCAGGCCGAGGCGTATACACGGCGCTTTCCGTTCTTGTCGCATGTGGTTCTGCCGCGCGGAATCGTGGACCTTGGAAGGGATATCCCGGCCAAGGACTATCACCTGATTGCGCCGACTGCCACACTCGTCGCACGCGATGACCTGCATCCGGCGCTGATCGATTTGTTCGTACAGGCGGCATCGGATATCCACGGTGATGCGGGATGGTTTCACAGGAAGGACGAGTTCCCGACGGCGAGCTATACCGAGATTGCGGTTTCGCCGGCCGCCCAAAAGTTTTACAAGAATGGCGCGCCGCTGCTGCAGCGTTATCTTCCGTTCTGGGTTGCCAATCTGCTGGAACGGATGTGGGTGGTCGTGGTTGCGTTGGGTGCGCTGATTCTGCCGCTGTCGCGGATCATCCCGCCTCTGTATGTCTGGAAGGTACGCTCGCGCGTGTATCGCTGGTACGGCCAGCTGCGCGCTGTGGAGCAGGCGATCGAGGATGTTCCTCAGGAACGGCAAGCCGATGTGTATCGGACGCAGCTGGAGCGTTTGAACGATATCGAGGAGCGGGTGAACCGCATATCGATTCCCTTGTCGTTCGCCGATGAATTGTACGGGCTGCGCAGCCACATCAACTTCGTGCGGCGGCGCATAGCGGGATTGATCAAGCCGGAATAATCCGGACAGAGGGGGGCGATCTTACGCGCCGACCCAGGGCAAACCTGCCTTGCACCAGCCGCCCACCGTCTTGCGGTGGCCCTCGGCGTCCTTGTCGCCTTCGAAGCCCTCCAGAATGTCGAAACAGTTCTGATAACCGTGTTCCGTTGCCAGTTTCGCGGCGTGGCGGGAGCGGACGCCGGATCGGCACAGGAATAGCAGGATATCGTCCTTCGAGGCGGCTTGCCCGAGCTGCTCGAGGAAATCAGGATTCGGCGTGCCGCCGGGGTAGACACTCCACTGGACAGCGGCATGCTGCGAATCCGGAACTGTCACGCGGCCCACCCAGTCGCGCTCGGCGTCGGTACGAACGTCAATCAGCTTCGCTGCGCGGTTCTGCTGAAGCAAGGTATTAGCCTCTGCCGGCGTAACTGCACCGGCATAAGGCAGCTGTTTTTCCTGGCCGCGCTGGCGTGCCGTCGCAAGGATATCCATGATCATTTGTCTTCCGAAATTGGGCTTTTGCTATTTTATCGCGGCGTCGCATCGTTGACAGTTGTCGAATTGGGTGTGCGCAAAAACGGTGCAAAAGCAGATGTAGAATGAACAAAATGCACTATTAAGGTGCGCGTCTGAATGTTTGCACCAACTTGGTGATTTTCCGCGGGCTATCTTCTGGCCGTAAATGCGTTTCAAATGCGCATTATTTCCACGAATTCCCGTGCATTCACGGACTGCGGGGCATTTGCTATTTCTCAAATTGGTGGCATGGAATCTGCTATCATTGCCGGTTGAGTTCTGGTCGCACTTCGGCATGTTTTGCGTTTCACCGTGATACGGCCAAGACAGTCGCTCAAACCAATTTCATTACATTCCGTACCACTTTCTCACATTAGGAGATTCGCATGGCAATGACGGCCGCAGACGTCCTGAAGATGGCGAAAGACAACGAAGTCAAGTTCGTTGATTTTCGTTTTGCTGACACCCGAGGCAAAGAGCAGCACGTTACCGTTCCGGTTTCGCAATTTGGCATGGACAAGTTCGAGTCCGGTCATGCTTTCGACGGCTCCTCGATCGCCGGCTGGAAGGGTATTGAAGCGTCCGACATGCTCCTGATGCCGGATCCGAATACGGCGAACATCGATCCGTTCATGGAAGAGACCACGCTGTTCATGCAGTGCGACGTGATCGAACCGTCCGATGGAAAAGGCTATGACCGCGACCCGCGCTCCATCGCCAAGCGCGCTGAAGCCTATCTGAAGTCCTCCGGCCTGGGCGACACCGCCTACTTCGGTCCGGAACCTGAATTCTTCATCTTCGACAACGTGCGCTGGAAGATCGACATGTCCGGCTGCTTCGTGAAGATCGGCTCGGAAGAGGCCTCCTGGTCCACGGGCAAGGAACTCGAAGGCGGCAACACCGGCCATCGTCCGACCATCAAGGGCGGCTATTTCCCGGTTCCGCCGGTCGACAGCTTCCAGGACATGCGTTCGGAAATGTGCCTGATCCTCGAAGCGATGGGCATTCCGGTCGAAGTGCACCACCATGAAGTGGCGGGCGCCGGCCAGAACGAAATCGGCACCAAGTTCTCCACGCTGGTCGAGCGCGCAGACTGGACCCAGAACATGAAGTACGTGATCTGGAACGTTGCGCACACCTATGGCAAGACCGCGACCTTCATGCCGAAGCCGCTGGTCGGCGACAACGGTTCGGGCATGCACGTGCACCAATCCGTCTGGAAGGATGGCCAGAACCTGTTCGCCGGCGACGGCTATGCCGGCCTGTCCGAGTTCGCGCTGTACTACATCGGCGGCATCATCAAGCACGCTCGCGCGCTGAACGCCATCACTAACCCGGGCACCAACTCCTACAAGCGTCTGGTTCCCGGCTTCGAAGCACCTGTGAAACTGGCTTACTCGGCTCGCAACCGTTCCGCATCGATCCGTATTCCGCACGTTGCGAATCCGAAGGGCCGCCGCGTTGAAGCGCGCTTCCCGGATCCGCTGTCCAACCCGTACCTGTGCTTCTCGGCCTTGCTGATGGCAGGTCTGGACGGCGTGCAGAACAAGATCCACCCGGGCGAAGCAGCGTCGAAAGACCTGTACCACCTGCCGCCGGAAGAAGACGCGCTGATCCCGACCGTTTGCTCCTCTCTGGATCAAGCGCTCGAGTACCTGGACAAGGATCGCGAGTTCCTGACCCGTGGCGGCGTGTTCAGCGACACCATGATCGACGCGTACATCGAACTGAAGATGGCCGAAGTGCAGCGCTTCCGCATGACGACCCATCCGATCGAGTTCGACATGTACTACTCGCTGTAATCAGCCATCCGCCGCAAGGCGGAATTGGTTCGAGAGCGGGGAAGACTTCGGTTTTCCCCGCTTTTTTTATGCAATTTCACCCTCACATCCTGAGGTGATGGTAGTGTTGCAAGTTAAAGCAATCTGACCTGTGCCGTTTGTAAAGCCTTGATTCTTATCCTAAACTAGTAAGCGCCTCGAGAGTTTCTATAAAGAAAGATTATGAAGAGACAGTTAACCGGGCTGCTTTTGCTGGCAGCTGCAGCAGGTTATGTTCACGCGCAGAGCGATGTGTATTTGTGTGTCGATGAGCACGGAAAGAAGGAGTACAAGAATACCGGTGCGACCAAAGGCTGCAAGAAAGTCGATTTGCCGGGCATTACAATGATTCCCGCACCACCGAAAAAGCCGGCGGTGCAGGCAACTTCAAAACCGGCGAGTTCACCGTCTGATTTTCCGAAGGTCGACAGCGGGACGCAAAAGGCGCGTGACAGTGACCGCAAGCAGATCCTGCTGGACGAAATGAAGGGTGAGGAGCAGAAGCTGG
This sequence comes from Herbaspirillum sp. ST 5-3, assembly GCF_004804275.1. Lineage (GTDB taxonomy): Bacteria > Pseudomonadota > Gammaproteobacteria > Burkholderiales > Burkholderiaceae_D > Noviherbaspirillum. The sequence goes on along the minus strand of NZ_STGI01000013.1, from coordinate 156,499 downwards.
CAAACCTGAAGAAAGAGTTCAATAACGGCGAGCCCGAGCGGCACGGCGATGAGCGTAATTATGCGAAGTATCAGGAACGTGTCGCGGCGATGAAGGAAGATATCGAGCGTACGGAAAAAAATATCGAAGCCTTGAAGCGTGAGATCAATAACCTGAAATAAGTCAGGAAAGACGGCAGGTATGACACTTGCATGAACGGGGCCGCGCGACGCGGCCTTTATTTTTCGGCCTTTATTTTTTGGAACACTGGTGAAAACATCTGCGAACCTGTTCGGCGGCCTGGATCTTCTCTCGTCGGCGGTGGTCATTCTCGACACCGACGGGCGCATCACCTATGCGAATGCGGCGGCGGAACACTTATTCGAAACGTCGATCAGGGCCTTGGCGAACCAGAGACTGGACGCATTGTTCCTGAACGGCGAGCATCTGACCGAAGTTTTCCACGAAGCGGTTCAGCATCGGTTCGCCGACAAGCGCCTCGATTTGACGCTCGAGCGCGCTGGGCGCGAACCGCTGCAGGTGCATGTGATCGTCACCGCGCTCGACAGTCCGGATACGCCGGTGCTCATCGAATTGCGCGAGAACGTGCAGCAGCTCAAGCTCGACCGCGAAGAGCGCCTCCTGGACCAGAGCCAGGCCAACAAGGAGCTGATCCGCAACCTCGCGCATGAAATCAAGAACCCTTTGGGAGGCATCCGCGGCGCCGCGCAATTGCTCGAATTCGAGCTGCCGGAGAGGGATGCGAAAGAGCTGCGCGAATACACGCAGGTGATCATCAAGGAAGCGGACCGGCTGCAAACCCTGGTCGATCGCTTGCTGGCGCCGCACCGGCGGCCGCATATCGTCGGCGACGTGAACATCCATGAGGTGTGCGAGCGGGTGCGCAGCCTGATCGTGGCGGAGTTCCCGCATGGGTTGACGATCAAGCGCGATTACGATTTGTCGGTTCCCGAGTTTCGCGGCGATAAGGAGCAACTGATCCAGGCCGTGCTGAATATCGCGCACAACGCGGCGCAAGCGCTCTCCGAACGCATCAAGAATGGCGACGCCGTGCTGACCTTGCAGACGCGGGTGGCGCGGCAGGTTACCCTGGCGAAGGTGCGTTACAGGCTGGCATTAGACTTGCATATCATCGACAATGGTCCGGGTATTCCGCCCGAGATCCAGGACCGCATTTTTTATCCCCTGGTATCCGGGACCGATGGCGGTAGTGGACTTGGGTTGACGCTGGCGCAAACTTTCGTGCAACAGCACATGGGAGTGATCGAATGCGAAAGTCGTCCGGGATGCACCGATTTCAGGATCTTGATACCGCTGCCTTAATGTACGCCCTGCACGCCCGGGAATAGAGAGACGCCGAAAACTATATGAAGCCAATCTGGATTGTTGACGACGATGAATCGATTCGCTGGGTGCTCGAAAAAGCGCTCGCCCGCGAAAACCTCGCCACCAGAAGTTTTTCCAACGCACGCGAGGCGATGGATGCTCTCCAGACCAGCGTTCCCCAGGTGCTCGTGTCGGACATCCGCATGCCCGGCGAGTCGGGTCTCGAATTGCTGCAGGCGGCCAAGGCCAGGCATCCCGGCTTGCCTGTCATCGTGATCACCGCGTTTTCCGACCTCGATTCCGCGGTTGCCGCATTCCAAGGTGGTGCATTCGAATATCTCGCCAAGCCCTTTGATATCGACAAGGCGGTCGAACTGATTCGACGTGCACTGGAAGAGAGCTTGCGCGAGTCTAGCGTTGAGCAAGCCTCCACCGATACGCCGGAAATTCTCGGTCAGGCGCCGGCGATGCAGGACGTGTTTCGTGCCATCGGCCGCTTGTCGCAATCGAATGTCACGGTGCTCATCACAGGTGAATCCGGTACCGGCAAGGAACTGGTCGCGCGCGCGCTGCACAAGCACAGTCCGCGCGCCAGCCAGCCGTACATTGCATTGAATACCGCAGCGATTCCGAAGGACCTCCTGGAATCCGAACTGTTCGGCCACGAGCGCGGCGCGTTCACCGGTGCGCAGGCCACGCGACGCGGCCGCTTCGAACAGGCCGAAAACGGCACCCTGTTCCTCGACGAAATCGGCGACATGCCTTTCGACTTGCAGACGCGTCTGCTCCGTGTGCTGTCGGACGGACATTTCTATCGCGTCGGCGGTCATCAGCCGCTGAAGGCGAATGTGCGCGTGATCGCGGCCACGCATCAGAATCTGGAACTACGCGTGAAGGAAGGCTTGTTCCGGGAAGACTTGTATCATCGCCTGAATGTGATTCGCCTGCGCCTTCCCAGCTTGCGCGAACGACGTGAAGACATCCCGCTGCTGACACGCCACTTTCTGGCGCAAAGCGCAAAGCAATTGGGCGTCGAGGCCAAACGCATGTCGGATGCGGCGATGCAATTCCTGTCCAGTCTGGATTTGCCGGGCAATGTGCGGCAACTGGAAAACCTCTGCAACTGGATTACCGTGATGGCGCCGGGCCAGACGGTGGAAGTGAAGGACTTGCCGCCGGAGTTAACGCATGGACAGGAGTATGCGCCGCCGGCGGTGACGAGCGTGATGTCCACGCCGTCACTCGCAATGCCAGCAGCCCCCATGGCGCAGCCGCAGGTCTTTGTACCGCAGCCGGAAATGTCCAGCATGCAAACAGCGACCGCAACTGCCGCATCGTTTGCATCATCCTTCCCGTCGAGCAGCAGCGGCAATGGACTGGGCGACAAGGCAAGCTGGATCGCGCTTCTGGAGAACGAGGCGGCGCAAATGCTGGCCTCCGGTCAGCCGGAAGTGATGGATGCGCTGGGCCGGCAGTTCGAATCAGCCTTGATCAAGACTGCGCTCAAGCATACGCATGGGCGCAAGAACGATGCAGCCATCCGGCTTGGCATTGGGCGTAATACGATCACGCGCAAGATCCACGAACTCGGGATCGACGGCGCGAAAGACGATTGACGCGGTCAGGATTGCCGGCGCGGATAGCCTTCGGCGGTGATCCTGGCCCACACCAGCGCCTTTTCTTCTTCGGACATGAACACCCAGTTCGCGACTTCGGCGACCGTGCGTCCGCAGCCTCGGCAGACGTCGTCGAAGGTGGTCGTGCAGACGGCAACGCAGGGTGTATCGGGGCGGGAAGGATTCTGCATCGTGGAGACCTCAAAACGCCAATGATAGGGCAAATTCGCTTGTCGGTCCGGCGCCATGCATCGTGCTAATTGCCCTTGCTTAGCTTGCGCCACAAGGTCGTGCGGCTGATGCCGAGAAATTTCGCGGCCGCTTCGCGGTTGCCGTTGAAGCGGGCGAGGACCTGTTCGATGGACTCGGCGGCCACGGCTGCTACGGGTTTTGGCGGCGGCTCCGTGATGGCGCCCAACTCCGGTGCAACGGTCATCACAAAGCCCGGCGTGAGCGCTTGCAGCGGCTCTGCGGCAAGGAACAGTGCGAGCCGTTCCATCAGGTTGCGCAACTCGCGCACATTGCCCGGCCAGGCATAGCGGGAAAAGAGCGGTGCGCAGGCCGTGATCTCCGCATGCAGATTGGCGTGCGGGCGCGCGCCGAGCGAGGCCAGTGCGTTCTTCAATCCCCATTCGGCCAGGGCGACCAGGTCTTCGCTGCGTTCCCGCAAGGGCGGCAAACTCAGGCGCAACACGCCGAGGCGATAGAACAGGTCGGCGCGGAAACGGCCATCCTTCACGCGCTGGTCGAGGTCGCAGTGCGTGGCGCTGATGATGCGTACATTCACAGGAACGGGGCGGGTGCCGCCGACGCGCACCACTTCACGTTCTTCCAGCACGCGCAGCAGGCGTGTCTGCAACTGCACGGGCATCTCGCCGATTTCGTCGAGAAACAGGGTGCCTCGATTCGCGGCTTCGAACAGGCCCGCATGGCCGCCGCGGCGCGAGCCGGTGAACGCGCCTTCTTCATACCCGAACAATTCGGATTCGAGCAGCGATTCCGCCACCGCGCCGCAGTTGATGGCGACGAAAGGCTGGCGTGCGCGTTGGCTTTCTCGGTGGATGGCTTGTGCTGCGAGTTCCTTTCCGGTGCCGGTTTCTCCCTGGATCAGGACCGTGGCGGGCGATTTCGCGAACAGCTCGATCGAGTGACGCACGGTTTGCATCGCAGGGGAGTCGCCGCGCAAGTCGTTCAAGCCGTGCTTGGCGCGCAGGGTTTCGGATACCTGCTGATTGCGGCCGCGCCCGGATTCCAGTTGGGTGAAGCGTGCGATTTCCAGCGCATCTTCGAAGGCCTGGCGGATCGATGTGGCCGAATAGACAAAGATGCCGGCAAGACCGGCCTCCTGTGCGAGATCGGTCACCAGGCCGGCGCCGACGATAGCCTTGATGCCGCTTGCCTTGAGTTCGTCGATCTGTGCCCGCGCGTCCTCTTCCGTGGTGTAGGTGCGCTGTGCGATTTTCAGGCCGAAGGTGGCCTGAAAATCGGCCAGTTCAGACATCGTTTCCTGATAGGTGACCAGGCCGATCTCGGGAGTGATCTTGCGCGCGCGCGCCAAAGCCTGCATGACATCGAAGCCGCTCGCCTTGGCGATGACGACGGGCAGTGACAGACGGCTCTTCAGGTAGGCGGCGTTGGAGCCGGCGGCGATTACGGCATCGCAGCGCTCCGTTTCCAATCGCTCGCGTATGTGCTGCACGGCCTCTTCAAAGCCGTAACGAATCGGCTCGATCGTCGCGCGGTCGTCGAATTCCGGCGTGATGTCGCGAAACAGGTCGGACAGGCGTGAAATCGATACCGTCCAGATAATCGGCTTATCGGGCAGGTCGGGAAGGGGGCGGGATGGGATGCGCATGTTTCATGAACGTTTCAACGTTTCAAATGTAACACAGAATGAAACGTGACGGGGAAATTGATCCAGGATAAATGCGACGATAAGCCCTTGAAAACACGCGTTTTTGCCAACCGGGAGTCATGGACCGAGGGAGGTGTTACTCGATGGCACGCCGATTGCAATTAAGCCTGCAGCTTCTCTGGCTGAAACAGTTCCCACAAGGTGAAGAAATGACTCTTTATTCCGCAGGCGCCGCCTTTCGCAAGGCAGTAAAAGAAGAATCCCCGTTGCAAGTCGTGGGTGCTATCAACGCCAACCACGCATTGCTGGCCAAGCGCGCAGGCTATCGCGCGATTTACCTGTCCGGTGGCGGCGTGGCCGCCGGTTCGCTCGGCTTGCCGGACCTCGGCATTTCCAGTCTGGACGATGTGCTGACCGATGTGCGGCGCATTACTGACGTCTGCGACGTGCCGCTGCTGGTCGACGTCGATACCGGATTCGGTTCTTCCGCGTTCAATGTCGCGCGCACCGTCAAGTCGATGATCAAGTTCGGCGCTGCCGCGATCCACATCGAGGACCAGGTCGGCGCCAAGCGTTGCGGCCATCGTCCCAACAAGGAAATCGTGAGCAAGCAGGAAATGGTCGACCGCATCAAGGCGGCGGTCGATGCGCGCACCGATGAAAACTTTGTCATCATGGCCCGCACCGACGCGCTCGCCGTCGAAGGGCTGGACGCTGCACTCGATCGCGCACAGGCTTGCGTCGAAGCCGGCGCCGACATGATCTTCCCGGAAGCGATCACGCAACTGGACATGTACAAGACGTTCGCGGATGCCGTGAAGGTGCCGGTCCTGGCCAACATCACCGAATTCGGCGCAACGCCGCTCTACACGGTTGACGAGTTGAAGAGCGTCAACGTCGGCCTCGTGCTGTACCCGCTGTCGGCCTTCCGCGCGATGAACAAGGCCGCGGAAACCGTCTACACCGCCATCCGCCGTGACGGCACGCAAAAGAATGTGGTCGATACCATGCAGACCCGCATGGAGTTGTATGACCGAATCAACTATCACGACTTCGAACAAAAACTTGACGCGCTGTTTGCGCAACAAAAGGCTAAGTGACCACCTGGAGGCTATATGAGCGAACAACAAACTACAACCGGACCGAAACCGAAGAAATCCGTGGCGCTGTCCGGCGTCACGGCAGGCAATACCGCACTGTGCACGGTCGGCAGGACGGGTAACGACCTGCATTACCGCGGATACGACATTCTCGACGTCGCCGATGCGTGCGAATTCGAAGAAATCGCGCACCTGCTCGTGCACGGCAAACTGCCGACCGCGGCTGAACTCAAGGCCTACAAGGCCAAGCTGAAGTCCCTGCGCGGTCTGCCGGCCAACGTCAAGGCCGTGCTGGAATGGCTGCCTGCTTCGTCGCATCCGATGGACGTGATGCGTTCCGGCGTTTCCGCGCTGGGCTGCGTGCTGCCGGAGAAAGACGACCACAACACGCCGGGCGCGCGCGACATCGCCGACCGCCTGATGGCATCGCTTGGTTCGATGCTGCTGTACTGGTACCACTACAGCCACAATGGCACGCGCATCGAAGTCGAAACCGACGACGATTCCATCGGCGGCCACTTCCTGCATCTGCTGCATGGCAAGGAACCGTCGGATCTGTGGGTCAAGGCGATGCATACCTCGCTGATCCTGTACGCCGAGCACGAGTTCAATGCCTCCACCTTCACCGGCCGCGTCATCGCAGGCACGGGCTCCGACATGTTCTCGGCGATCACCGGTGCGATCGGCGCGCTGCGCGGCCCGAAGCATGGCGGCGCGAATGAAGTCGCGTTCGAAATCCAGAAGCGTTATGACAACCCGGACGAAGCGGAAGCCGACATCCGCAAGCGCGTCGAGAACAAGGAAGTCGTGATCGGTTTCGGCCATCCGGTGTACACCGTGTCCGATCCTCGCAACAAGGTAATCAAGGAAGTCGCGCGCAACTTGTCGAAGGATGCGGGATCGATGAAGATGTTCGACATCGCCGAGCGTCTCGAAAGCGTGATGTGGGACGTCAAGAAGATGTTCCCGAACCTCGACTGGTTCTCCGCCGTGTCCTATCACATGATGGGCGTGCCGACGGCGATGTTCACGCCGCTGTTCGTGATTTCGCGCACTTCCGGCTGGGCTGCGCATATCATTGAGCAGCGCATCGACAACAAGATCATCCGCCCGAGTGCGAATTACGTCGGCCCGGAAGATCTGAAGTTTGTGCCGATCAACAAGCGCAAGTAAAGAAGCAACACCGGGAGCCTGTCGTGCATGCGCGTCAGGCTCCGCCTCCCGCTGATCATCTCTTTTCTTCTCTGATCCATGAACACCGCAAACCGCAAACCTCTACCGGGCACCAAACTGGATTACTTTGACGCACGCGCCGCGGTCGACGCGATCCAGCCGGGCGCCTACGACAAGCTGCCGTACACCTCGCGTGTGCTGGCCGAAAACCTCGTGCGTCGTTGCGACCCGGCCACGTTGACCGATTCGCTCAAGCAGCTCATCGAGCGCAAGCGCGAACTGGACTTCCCCTGGTTCCCGACACGTGTGGTTTGTCACGACATTCTCGGTCAGACCGCGCTGGTGGATCTGGCCGGCCTGCGCGATGCGATCGCCGACCAGGGCGGCGATCCGGCCCAGGTCAATCCGGTCGTGCCGGTGCAACTGATCGTCGATCACTCGCTGGCCGTCGAGTGCGGTGGCTTCGATCCGGACGCGTTCACCAAGAACCGCGCGATCGAAGACCGTCGCAACGAGGACCGCTTCCACTTCATCGACTGGACCAAGAACGCATTCAAGAACGTGGATGTGATCCCGGCGGGCAACGGCATCATGCACCAGATCAACCTGGAGAAGATGTCGCCGGTCATCCATGCGGTCGATGGCCTTGCCTATCCTGACACCTGCGTCGGCACCGACAGCCACACGCCGCACGTCGACGCGTTGGGCGTGATCGCCGTCGGCGTCGGTGGTCTCGAGGCAGAGAACGTGATGCTGGGCCGCGCTTCCTGGATGCGCCTGCCGGAAATCGTCGGCGTCGAGCTTTCCGGAAGACGTCAACCGGGCATCACCGCCACCGACATCGTGCTGGCGCTCACCGAATTCCTGCGCAAGTCGAAGGTGGTCGGCGGATACCTCGAGTTCTATGGCGAAGGCGCTTCGTCGCTGACGCTGGGCGATCGTGCGACCATTTCCAACATGGCGCCGGAATACGGCGCCACCGCAGCGCTGTTCTCCATTGACCAGCAAACCATCGACTATCTGAAGCTCACCGGCCGCACGGACGAACAGGTGAAGCTGGTCGAGACTTATGCCAAGGAAGCGGGACTGTGGTCCGACACGCTGAAGAACGCGGAATACGAGCGCGTGCTCAAGTTTGACCTGTCCGCCGTGGTGCGCAACATGGCCGGTCCGTCCAATCCGCATGCGCGCGTGGCGACTGCCGACCTCGCCGCCAAGGGCATCGCGGGCAAGTGGGAAGAAGTGCCCGGCCAGATGCCGGATGGCGCCGTCATCATCGCTGCCATCACCAGCTGCACCAACACCAGCAACCCGCGCAACGTGATCGCCGCTGCCTTGTTGGCACGCAATGCCAACCGCCTCGGCCTCACCCGCAAGCCGTGGGTGAAAACCTCGCTGGCGCCCGGCTCGAAGGCTGTGGAGCTGTACCTGGAAGACGCCGGCCTGAAGGAAGAACTGGAAAAGCTGGGCTTCGGCATCGTCGCGTTTGCCTGTACCACCTGCAACGGCATGTCGGGTGCGCTGGATCCGAAGATTCAGCAGGAAATCATCGACCGCGACCTGTATGCGACGGCCGTCCTTTCCGGCAACCGCAACTTCGACGGCCGCATCCATCCGTATGCGAAGCAGGCTTTCCTCGCATCGCCGCCGCTGGTGGTCGCGTACGCGATTGCCGGCACAGTCCGCTTCGACATCGAGCGTGATTCTTTCGGCAACGACAAGAACGGCAAACCGATCACGCTGAAGGATATCTGGCCGACCGATGAAGAAATCGACGCCATCGTCAAAGCGAGCGTGAAGCCGGAGCAGTTCCGCAAGGTCTACGTTCCGATGTTCGATCAGCGCTCCGAGGGCGTGTCGAAAGTCAGCCCGCTGTATAACTGGCGGCCGATGAGCACCTACATCCGCCGTCCGCCGTACTGGGAAGGCGCGTTGGCCGGCGAGCGCACGCTCAAGGGCATGCGTCCGTTGGCGGTGCTGCCAGACAACATCACCACCGACCATCTGTCGCCGTCGAACGCGATTCTGCTCGACAGCGCGGCCGGTGAATACCTGGCGAAAATGGGCTTGCCGGAGGAGGACTTCAATTCCTACGCAACGCATCGCGGCGACCATCTCACCGCGCAACGCGCGACCTTCGCCAATCCGCAACTCGTCAACGAGATGGCGGTGGTCGACGGCAAGGTGAAGAAGGGTTCGCTGGCGCGCATCGAGCCGGAAGGCAAGGTCACGCGCATGTGGGAAGCGATCGAGACCTACATGCTGCGCAAGCAGCCGCTGATCATCATCGCCGGTGCCGACTACGGCCAGGGCTCGTCGCGTGACTGGGCGGCCAAGGGCGTGCGCCTGGCAGGCGTGGAAGCGATCGCGGCCGAAGGTTTCGAGCGCATTCACCGCACCAACCTGATCGGCATGGGTGTGCTGCCGCTGGAGTTCAAGCCTGGCGTCAATCGCAAGACCCTGAACATCGATGGCACCGAAACCTTCGACGTGATTGGTGAGCGCAAGCCGCGCACCGACCTCACCCTCGTGATCACCCGCAAGAACGGTGAGCGCGTGGAAGTGCCGATGACCTGCCGTCTCGACACGGCGGAGGAAGTATCGATCTATGAAGCGGGCGGCGTGTTGCAGCGCTTCGCGCAGGACTTCCTCGAGTCGTCGGGGAAAGCGGCTTAAGCGTATTGAGCGGTCGCTACGAAGAGTGAAATTCCCTCCCCCTGCAAGGGGAGGGGTGTCTTCTATTCAGGAAAACATTCATGGCCCACGTATCTCAAATCAAGATTCCCGCCACCTACATCCGCGGCGGCACCAGCAAAGGCGTGTTCTTCCGCCTGCAGGATCTGCCCGAGGTCGCACGGAAACCGGGCGCAGCGCGCGATGCATTGCTGATGCGTGTCATCGGCAGCCCCGACCCCTACGGCAAGCAGATTGACGGGATGGGCGGCGCGACCTCCAGCACCAGCAAGACAGTCATCGTTTCGAAGAGCAGCAAGCCCGACCACGACGTCGATTATCTGTTCGGCCAGGTGTCCATCGATACCGCATTCGTCGACTGGAGCGGCAATTGCGGCAACCTGTCCGCCGCCGTCGGTCCCTTCGCGATCAGCAACGGCCTTGTCGATGCCGGCCGCGTGCCGAAGGATGGCGTCGCAACCATCCGGATCTGGCAGGCCAACATCGGCAAGACCATCATTGCGCATGTGCCGATGACGAACGGCGCGGTGCAGGAAACCGGCGACTTCGAACTCGACGGCGTGACCTTCCCTGCTGCGGAAGTGCAACTGGAATTCATGGACCCGGCTGCCGAGGAAGAGGGCGCGGGCGGCTCGATGTTCCCGACCGGTAATCTGGTCGACGATCTCGACGTGCCAGGCATCGGCACGCTCAAGGTCACCATGATCAATGCCGGCATTCCGACCATCTTCGTGAACGCCGAAGCCATCGGCTACAAGGGCACCGAGTTGCAGGACGCCATCAACAGCGACACGAAGGCACTCGCAATGTTCGAGACCATTCGTGCCTATGGCGCAGTGCGCATGGGGCTCATCAAGAACGTCGATGAGGCGGCAAAGCGCCAGCACACGCCGAAGGTGGCTTTCGTCGCCAAACCGGCCGACTACATTTCGTCCAGCGGCAAGCAGGTCAAGGCAGGCGATATCGATCTGCTGGTGCGCGCGCTGTCCATGGGCAAGCTGCATCATGCGATGATGGGCACGGCCGCCGTTGCCATCGGCACCGCTGCGGCGATCCCGGGCACGCTGGTGAACCTGGCCGCCGGCGGTGGCGCTCGCACCGCGGTGCGCTTCGGCCATCCTTCGGGCACCTTGCGGGTTGGCGCGGAAGCGACCCAGATCGACGGCGAATGGAGCGTGACCAAGGCCATCATGAGTCGCAGCGCCAGGGTGCTGATGGAAGGATGGGTGCGCGTTCCCGGCGATTCCTTCTGAGGAACAAGGCCGCCAGACAGCCTGTCTCATTCGATATGAAACCAGCCAAGCCACTCGACATGAAATCAGCAAAGCGTCCCGACTGGGACAAGGTCCTGGTCGATATCGTCGACTACGTCGAGAAATTCGAGATCAAGTCGACGCTCGCGTATGAAACAGCGCGCAATTGCCTGATCGACACGCTGGGCTGCGGCCTTGAAGCACTTGCGTATCCGGCATGCACCAAGCTGCTCGGTCCCATCGTGTCGGGTACGATGGTTCCGAGCGGCGCGAAGGTACCGGGCACGCAGTTCCAGCTTGATCCGGTGCAAGCCGCGTTCAACATCGGTGCAATGATTCGCTGGCTGGACTTCAACGACACCTGGTTGGCGGCAGAGTGGGGGCATCCCTCGGACAACCTCGGCGGCATCCTCGCGACTGCCGACTGGTTGTCGCGCAATGCCGTGGCCGCCGGCAAGAAGCCGCTGACCATGAAGGACGTGCTGACCGGCATGATCAAGGCCCATGAAATCCAGGGTTGCATCGCGCTGGAAAATTCCTTCAACAAGGTCGGCATCGATCATGTCGTGCTGGTGAAGGTGGCGTCCACTGCTGTCGTCGCACATATGCTCGGCCTGACCCGCGAAGAGATGCTCAATGCGGTTTCCCTGGCATGGGTCGATGGACAATCGCTGCGCACCTATCGCCATGCGCCGAACGCGGGTTCGCGCAAGTCGTGGGCTGCGGGCGATGCGACCTCGCGCGCCGTGCGCCTCGCACTCATGGCGAGAACCGGTGAAATGGGTTATCCCTCCGTGCTGACCGCGAAGACCTGGGGCTTCTACGACGTGCTGTTCAAGGGGCAGCCGTTCAAGTTCCAGCGCAAGTACGAGAGCTACGTGATGGAAAACGTGCTGTTCAAGATTTCCTTCCCGGCGGAGTTTCATGCCCAGACCGCTGCGGAAGCAGCGATGAGCTTGCACGCGCAGTTGGCCGCAACAGGCAAATCGGTCGACGACATCAGCAAGATCACGATCCGCACGCATGAAGCCTGCATTCGCATCATCGACAAGAAGGGGCCGCTGAACAATCCGGCGGACCGCGATCACTGCATTCAGTACATGGTTGCGGTGCCCTTGATTTTCGGGCGGCTGACTGCCGGGGACTATGAAGATGAAGTTGCCGCCGACAAGCGCATCGATGCATTGCGCGACAAGATCGTGTGCGTCGAAGATCCGGCTTTCACCCAGGACTACCACGACCCGCAGAAGCGCTCGATTGCCAATGCGCTGACCGTCGAATTCAAGGACGGAGCGAAGCTCGACGAAGTGGTCGTTGAATACCCGATCGGCCACGCTCGTCGTCGCAAGGAAGGCATTCCTCTTCTCGAAGCCAAGTTCAAAACCAATCTGGCGCGTCGCTTTCCGGCGAAGCAGCAGAAAGCCATTCTCGATGTGTCGCTCGACCAGACGAAACTGGAAGCGATGGCGGTGCACGAGTATGTCGATCTTTACGTGATCTGATCCAAGGTCACATAGGGAAAAACAAGCGCATCGGCACTCTCGTTCCTGCGCTTTTTTTTCGCGTTTTTCACTGAGCGTAAGTGCTCAGTAAGTCGTAGTACGCATACTAGAAACAATCCCTGTGCCGGATGGTGCGGCATGGACACACTGATTTGGAGGAGATATGAACTTCGCGGATTTCTACAAGCAATCAATCGACAACCCGCAGGCATTCTGGGACAACGAGGCGAAGCTGATTGACTGGAACGAGCCCTACACGCAAGTGCTCGATTACTCCCGCCCGCCATTCACGAAATGGTTCGTCGGCGGAAAGACCAATCTCTGTCACAACGCAGTCGACCGCTGGGTCGCGACGCAGGGCGACAAGCCTGCGCTGATTGCGATTTCGACCGAAACGAACAGCGAGAAAGTCTATTCGTTCAAGGAACTGCAATCGGAAGTGATGCGCACGGCGGCGATGATGCAATCGCTCGGCGTAGGCAAGGGCGACCGCGTGCTGATCTACATGCCGATGATTGCCGAAGCGACGTTTGCGATGCTGGCCTGCGCACGCATCGGCGCCATCCATTCAGTCGTGTTTGGCGGCTTCGCGTCGAACAGCCTGGCGACCCGCATCGATGATGCGAAGCCGAAGCTGATCGTCTCTGCCGATGCAGGTTCGCGCGGCGGTAAGGCGGTGGCCTACAAGCCGCTGCTCGATGAGGCGATCAAGCTCGCGGATCACAAGCCGGCGCATGTGCTGCTCGTGAACCGCGGCCTCGTGCCGATGACCAATGTGCCCGGCCGCGATGTCGATTACGCGACGCTGCGCGAGCAGAACATGCAGGCGCAAGTGCCGGTCGCCTGGCTGGAATCGAACGAGCCCTCATACATCCTCTATACCTCCGGCACCACAGGCAAGCCGAAGGGCGTGCAGCGCGATGTCGGCGGCTATGCGGTCGCGCTGGCGGCATCGATGAAGTACATCTTCTGCGGCAATCCGGGCGAGACCTATTTCTCGACCTCCGATATCGGCTGGGTGGTGGGGCACTCCTACATCGTCTATGGCCCGTTGATCGCGGGAATGGCGACCGTCATGTACGAAGGCTTGCCGATCCGTCCCGATGCAGGAATCTGGTGGAGCATCGTCGAGAAGTACAAGGTCACGCGCATGTTCTCCGCACCGACCGCAGTGCGCGTGCTCAAGAAGCAGCCGCCGGAATTCATGAAGAAATACGACCTGTCCTCGCTCAAGGCGCTGTACCTCGCAGGCGAGCCACTGGATGAAACGACGTCCGACTGGATTTCTTCCGAGCTGGGCGTGCCCATCATCGACAACTACTGGCAAACCGAAACCGGCTGGCCGATCCTGTCGGTTGCCAAGGGCGTGGAGGACAAGCCGACGCGTCTCGGCAGCCCGGGCGTCCCGATGTTCGGCTACAAGGTCAAGCTGCTCAATGAAACGACCGGCGCGCTGTGCGGCACGAATGAGAAGGGCGTGGTGGTGATTGACGGCCCGCTGCCTCCGGGTTGCATGCAGACGGTGTATGGCGACGACGAGCGCTTCGTCAACACCTACTGGGCGAATTTCAAGGAACAGGTGTATTCGACCTTCGACTGGGGCATTCGCGATGCAGACGGTTATTACTTCATTCTGGGCCGCACCGATGATGTGATCAACGTCGCGGGACATCGCCTTGGCACACGCGAGATCGAGGAGAGCATTTCCAGCCATCCGAACGTGTCCGAAGTCGCCGTGGTCGGCGTTGAAGACAAGCTCAAGGGACAAGTCGCGGTTGCCTTCGCGATCCTGAAGAATGCGGAGCCGGCCTCAACACCGGAAGGGCGCAAGGCACTGGAGGCGGAAGTGATGGGCGTGGTAGACAAACAGCTCGGCGCGGTGGCGCGTCCGGCACGCGTGCACTTCGTGACGCTGCTGCCGAAGACGCGCTCGGGCAAGCTCTTGCGTCGCTCGATTCAAGCCATCTGCGAAGGCCGCGATCCCGGCGATTTGACGACGATCGAGGACCCAAGCTCGCTGCAACAGGTCAAGGCTGCGGTCAGCGAAGCCTAAACTGCAGACAACCCGTGTAAGCCGGACGGCATCCAGCCGTTCGGCACCATTCCCGATTTCCCTCCTTGTATCGACGATCCTTCGGTATTTGAAAATTTCTGTGCGGGCCAATGCCGAAGTCCGCGATGCTTAGCCATCCACGCGCGGCATTGTCCGGCATGCTGACATCGCCCGCGACCCCGCCTTCCGATGCAGACTGTGTGCGCTTCTCAGGGAAAGTGCTGATGAGCAAAACAAGCGGAGTGCCGCAACATAATCTTGCCCATTGATTCGTGTAGCCCGGCAAGACTTTTCGCCGCACCGGCGCCGCGTTTTCATATTCATGCCGGCGTTCCGCAGCAAATAGTCTCTGCATGCACCATTCTCTTCCGAATGCATGAGGATGGGGAACATCCCTTGCCTTTGTCCGTCGAAGTTGTTGACGCCTATAAAAAGTGAATGTCCCGGGTGCCGTGCTGCGCTTGTCGCATTGCGGGCCGTGTCTCGCCCATGGGCGTCGCATGCATGCCTGCCTGGATACCCAAGTCGTCTCGCAAAGGAGGCGATGCGATGTCGGTCGAATGCGCATCCCATGCATCGGATTTTGCACAGGCACAACTGTAGAGCATGTCATTCCAAAACATAGAGCCAATGTGCCGCACGCAATTGCCATCAACGCAAAGCATCCATACCCGCCACACTGCGCCAACCCCATGCCTGGAGGCAAGGACGCGTTTATCGAATGCATACTTTTTACTTTTAACGATGCGGTCCGCATGGACTGCCCGGAGATCGATTGAATTTCCCGACAAGGTTCACCTATGAACGAAGCTGACGAGATCAGAGTCTTGCTCGTAAACGATGACCCTGGTTCGCTGTTTGCCTTGAATACCATTCTCACTGATCTGGAGGCAAGCATCGAGACGGCGTCGTCCGGAGAAGAAGCATTGATGCTGCTGCTCAAACAGGATTTCGCGGTGATCATTCTCGATGTCAAGATGACCGGCCTCGATGGCTTCGAGACTGCCCGCCTGATCCGGCAGAGGCCGCGCTCCAAATATACCCCGATCATTTTTCTGACCTCGCATCGCGCCACCGATCTTGACCGCGCGACGGGCTATGAACTTGGTGCTGTCGATTATCTGTTCATGCCGGTCGCACCGGAAGTGCTGAAATCCAAGGTCCAGGTCTTCATCGATCTCGCGAAAAGAAACCGACGACGCGAGAGGAAGGACGTTGAGCTGGAATACCTCAATCAGGCCCTCAAGCGCGAGCTCGACCATGTGACGCGCCTGAACGAAGCCTTGCGCCTGGAAATCGCTGCGCGCCGCCAGGCGGAGGATGCCGCGCAACGCAGCGAAACCGAACGCCTGATCGTCCAACACGCCGGCGATTATGTGGCACTGCTGGATGCGCGCGGGGGCTGGGTTTATGAGAGCCCGTCGTATTCGGCCGCATTCGGGTCGGCGATTCGTTCCGAAGAAACATATTTCGCCATCGTCCATGAGGACGACCGCGAACGTGTCCGCTCCGCCTTTTTTTCCCTGACCGAAGGCGGACAGAACACGCGACTGCAATATCGGGTGCCGGTGCCGGATCGCGGCGTGCGCTTTCTGGAATCCGAAGCCAGCGTGATTCGCAATCCGGCCGGCGAAGTCGAGCAAGTAGTGATGGTGTCGCGCGACATCACCGAGCGCAAGGAGATGGAGGCCTATATCCTGCATCAGTCTTTCCATGACGCGCTCACTGGCTTGCCCAACCGCTTGTTGCTCGAAGACCGCATGAAGCAGGCGACCGCGCATTCGGGACGCCAGCATGCACCGGTGGCGGTTCTCTTCATCGACCTCGACCGCTTCAAGGACATCAACGATACGCTTGGCCATGCCGCCGGTGACCGGTTGTTGCAGGAAGTGGCCGAGCGCCTTGGTCATTGCGTGCGTGAAGAAGATACCGTCGCACGTCTGAGCGGCGATGAATTCGTGGTGCTGCTTGCCGGCTTGCACGATGTGCAGGATGCGGCACTGGTGGCGGAAAAGATCGTCACGACCGTGGCGGAGCCGTGCCAGATCGCGGATCGGGAATTGCGGGTCTCGCCGAGCATCGGAATCGCGATCTTCCCGTACGACGGCCAGAACATGGACGAACTTCTGCGCAACGCGGACACCGCGATGTACCATGCCAAGCAGGAAGGGCGCGGCAGGTTCTCCTTCTTCACCCCGCACATGAATGAAGCCGCGGCCCGCCGCCTGTCCGTGGGTGGCGCCTTGCAGCGTGCGATTCAGGAAGAAGAATTCATTCTGCATTATCAGCCCAAGATCAGCGCTGCCAGCGGCGAGATCTGCGGCTTCGAAGCGTTGATACGCTGGCCGCAGGCAGACGGAAACTGGGTGCCGCCCGCGCAGTTCATACCGATTGCGGAGGAAACCGGTCGCATCGAATCGATCGGCAAATGGGCTTTGCACGAGGCAGCATCGCAAGTGCAGCGCTGGCGCGCGGAAGGCACCGAGGGCTGTCCGATCGCCGTCAACGTATCGGCACGCCAGTTCCGCCAGGACAGCGTGGCGCGCAGCATCGAAGCAGCATTGCGGGAGACCGGAATTCCACCCGCCATGCTGGAAGCCGAGCTGACAGAGTCGGCGGTGATGACCGATCCCGCCAAGGCGATCCAGGCCTTGCATCAGATTCGCGATCTCGGCGTGCCGATTTCCATCGATGACTTCGGTACCGGCTATTCCTCGCTCGCCTATCTGAAGCGTTTTCCGCTGGACAAACTCAAGATCGACGCTGCCTTTGTGCGGGACATTGCGACCGATCCCGAAGATGCGGCCATCGTACTCGCCATCATTACGCTTGCGCACAGCCTGAGCCTGACCGTGATCGCCGAAGGCGTGGAGACCGCCGAGCAAATGACATTTTTGATTGAACATGACTGCGACGAATTGCAGGGCAATTTCTTCAGCAGGCCGGTACCGACGGATGAGGCATTGCAGTTGCTGAAACGCGGACGTTTCGACGTGGTGGACCAGGCAAGAAAAGGAGGCGAACATGGCGCAAGAAACCGGAATGCATGACAGACGCATGCATGCCAGGCGCGCGTCGGACCAGGCGATGCTCGGCAGGACCGAGATCGGGCCGCACATGCTCGATCGTTCCGTCCTGTTGAATATTTTGATTGCGGTGCGGGACGGCGACTTCAGCGCGCGCCTGCCATCGGATTGGGACGGAATCGACGGCAAGATTGCCGACGCCTTCAACGACATTGTTTCTGCCAACGAACGTGTGGCCAAAAGCATGGAGCAGGTCTCCCTCACGGTCGGCACCGAAGGCAAGCTGGGCCAGCGCATCGTGTTCGACAATTACAAGGGCTCGTGGGGCGTGAAAGTCAACGCCGTCAACAGCCTGATCGACAGCCTGGTGCAACCGGTGCGCGACGCCGGGCGAGTGATCGGCGCCGTCGCACGCGGTGTCCTCACTGAAAACATGGAGCTGGAAGTCGAAGGGCGGCCACTGAAGGGCGAGTTCCTCAAGAATGCCAAGACCATCAACACCATGCTCGACCAGCTCAACAGCTTCTCCAGCGAGGTCACGCGCGTGGCGCGCGAGGTCGGGACCGAGGGCAAGCTCGGCGGCCAGGCGAAAGTCGAGGGCGCGTCCGGCGTGTGGAAGGATCTGACCGACAACGTCAATGCCATGGCGGGCAACCTGACGGTGCAATTGCGCGACGTATCGAAAGTGGCGACCGCGATTGCCAGTGGCGATCTGGGACAGAT
Source organism: Herbaspirillum sp. ST 5-3 (assembly GCF_004804275.1). Classification (GTDB taxonomy): domain Bacteria; phylum Pseudomonadota; class Gammaproteobacteria; order Burkholderiales; family Burkholderiaceae_D; genus Noviherbaspirillum. Next base: position 138,178 of record NZ_STGI01000013.1, on the reverse strand, counting down.
GATTACGGTCGACGTCAAGGGCGAGATTCTGCAGATCAAGGACGCCATCAATAAGATGGTCGGCCAGCTCAACAGCTTTGCCGGCGAGGTGACACGGGTGGCGCGCGAGGTTGGTACCGAAGGCAAGCTGGGCGGCCAGGCCGAGGTGCAAGGTGCGTCCGGCGTATGGAAGGACCTCACCGAGAACGTGAACCTGATGGCGAGCAATCTCACCGCTCAGGTGCGCAACATCGCGGAAGTGACGACAGCAGTCGCAAAGGGTGACCTTTCGCGCAAGATCACGGTGGATGTGAAAGGCGAGATCCTGCAGCTCAAGGACACCATGAACATCATGGTGGACCAGCTCAACAGTTTTGCCGGCGAGGTGACGCGCGTGGCGCGCGAAGTCGGCACCGAAGGCAAGCTCGGAGGGCAGGCCCAGGTGCCGGACGTGGCAGGCGCCTGGAAAGATCTTACGGATAACGTGAACCTGATGGCGAGTAACCTCACCGGACAGGTGCGCAACATCGCGGAAGTCACTACCGCAGTCGCAAAGGGCGACTTGTCGCGCAAGATCACGGTGGATGTGAAAGGCGAGATCCTGCAGCTCAAGGACACCATCAACATCATGGTGGACCAGCTCAACAGTTTTGCCGGCGAGGTGACGCGGGTGGCGCGCGAGGTCGGGACCGAAGGCAAGCTCGGCGGACAGGCAGAGGTGCCGGGTGTCGATGGCGTGTGGAAGGACCTGACCGACAACGTCAATGCGATGGCGGGCAATCTGACGGTGCAGTTGCGTGACGTATCGAAAGTCGCGACCGCGATTGCCAGCGGCGATCTGGGGCAAAAGATCACGGTCGACGTCAAGGGAGAGATCCTGCAGATCAAGGATGTGATCAACAGCACGGTGGACCAGCTCAACAGTTTTGCGGGCGAGGTGACACGGGTGGCGCGCGAGGTTGGTACCGAAGGCAAGCTGGGCGGCCAGGCCGAAGTGCAAGGTGCGTCCGGCGTATGGAAGGACCTCACCGAGAACGTGAACCTGATGGCGAGCAATCTCACCGCCCAGGTGCGCAACATCGCGGAAGTGACGACAGCAGTCGCAAAGGGTGACCTTTCGCGCAAGATCACGGTGGATGTGAAAGGCGAGATCCTGCAGCTCAAGGACACCATGAACATCATGGTGGACCAGCTCAACAGTTTTGCCGGCGAGGTGACGCGCGTGGCGCGCGAAGTCGGCACCGAAGGCAAGCTCGGAGGGCAGGCCCAGGTGCCGGACGTGGCAGGCGCCTGGAAAGATCTTACGGATAACGTGAACCTGATGGCGAGTAACCTCACCGGACAGGTGCGCAACATCGCGGAAGTCACTACCGCAGTCGCAAAGGGCGACTTGTCGCGCAAGATCACGGTGGATGTGAAAGGCGAGATCCTGCAGCTCAAGGACACCATCAACATCATGGTGGACCAGCTCAACAGTTTTGCCGGCGAGGTGACGCGGGTGGCGCGCGAGGTCGGGACCGAAGGCAAGCTCGGCGGACAGGCAGAGGTGCCTGGGGTCGCCGGCGTGTGGAAGGACCTGACCGACAACGTGAATGCAATGGCGGGCAACCTGACTGTGCAGTTGCGTGACGTGTCGAAGGTGGCGACGGCTATCGCCAATGGCGACCTCGGGCAAAAGATCACGGTCGACGTCAAGGGCGAGATCCTGCAGATCAAGGATGTCATCAACACCATGGTGGACCAGCTCAATAGCTTCGCCGGCGAGGTGACGCGGGTGGCGCGCGAGGTCGGGACCGAAGGCAAGCTCGGCGGACAGGCCCAGGTATCGGGCATCGCCGGTACCTGGAAAGATCTGACCGACAGCGTCAACCTCATGGCAAGCAACCTCACTGCCCAGGTTCGCAACATCGCGACGGTGACCACCGCAGTGGCGAACGGCGACCTGTCACAGAAAATCACGGTAGATGTCAAAGGCGAAATCCTGCGGCTGAAAGACACCATCAACATCATGGTGGACCAGCTCAACAGTTTTGCCGGCGAGGTGACGCGCGTGGCGCGCGAAGTCGGTATCGAAGGCCGGCTCGGCGGCCAGGCACAAGTCAAAGGCGTGTCCGGCGTGTGGCGGGGCCTCACCGATAACGTGAATCTGATGGCCAGCAATCTGACCGACCAGGTGCGCAGTATTGCCACCGTCACGACAGCGGTGGCCAACGGTGATCTCTCCAAGAAGATTACGGTCGACGTGCGCGGCGAAGTGCTGCAGTTGAAGGAAACCATCAACACTATGGTTGATCAGCTCAATGGCTTCGCGGGTGAGGTGACGCGCGTGGCACGCGAGGTCGGCACCGAAGGTCGGCTTGGCGGCCAGGCCTATGTGCCTGCCGTCGCCGGTGTTTGGAAAGACCTGACCGACAACGTGAACCTGATGGCCACCAACCTGACCGCGCAGGTGCGCAACATCGCGACGGTGACGACCGCTGTCGCCAACGGCGACCTGTCACGCAAGATCACGGTCGACGTGAAGGGAGAAATCCTTGAGCTCAAGAACACCATCAACATCATGGTGGACCAGCTCAACGCCTTCGGCAGCGAAGTGACGCGGGTGGCGCGCGAAGTGGGCACGGAAGGCAAGCTCGGCGGACAGGCCAACGTGAAGGGCATATCCGGCATCTGGAAAGACCTCACCGACAGCGTGAACCTGATGGCCGACAACCTAACCGATCAGGTGCGCGGCATCGCCAAGGTGGTGACCGCCGTCGCATTGGGCAACCTGAAACAGAAGATGATGGTGCCCGCCAAGGGTGAAGTGGCGTCGCTGGCCGAAACCATCAACAACATGGTCGACACGCTCGCCACCTTCAGCGACCAGGTCACGCGGGTGGCGCGCGAAGTGGGCGTGGAAGGGCGGCTGGGCGGTCAGGCAGTGGTGCCCGGCGCGGCCGGCAGCTGGAAAGACCTGGTGGACAACGTGAACGAACTGGCGGCGAACCTGACCACGCAGGTGCGTGCCATCGGCGAGGTGGCCACCGCCGTGACCAAGGGCGACCTGACGCGTTCGATCCAGGTCATCGCACGCGGTGAAGTGGCCGACCTCAAGGACAACATCAACCAGATGATCCGCAACCTGCGGGAAACCACGCAGCGCAATACCGAACAGGACTGGCTCAAGACCAACCTTGCGCGCCTGACGCGCATGCTGCAAGGGCAGCGCGACATCATCACCATGTCGCGCACCCTGCTGTCGGAACTTGCGCCGCTGGTCGCTTCGCAGCACGCCGTGCTTTACGTCATGCAATCCGGCCCATACAACACCTTGCGCCTCAAGCTCATGGCCAGCTACGGCTACCAGGAGCGCAAGAACCTGTCGAAGGAATGGGACATGGGCGAGGGCGTGGTTGGTCAGGCCGCGTTCGAGAAGCAGCGTATTCTCATCACCAACCTGCCGGACGATTACATCCAGATCGTGTCCGGGCTGGGGCAGTCGAGTCCGCGCAATATCGTGGTGCTGCCGATCCTGTTCGAAGGACAGGTCAAGGCTGTCATCGAGTTGGCTGCATTCGAGCGTTTCCAGGCGATTCACCTGAATTTTCTCGATCAGCTCGCGGAAGGCCTTGGCATCGTCTTCAACTCGATTGAAACCGCGTCCCGCACCGAGGCCCTGTTGCAGCAGTCGCAATCGCTGGCAAGCGAATTGAAGGCGCAGCAGGACGAGCTGCAAAACACCAATGCGGAACTAGAGCAGAAGGCGCGCCAGCTTTCCGACCAGAATGCGGAGGTCGAGCGCAAGAACCGCGAGATCGAAGTTGCGCGCGGCAATCTCCAGGAAAAAGCGGAACAACTCGCGCTCACCTCCAAATACAAATCCGAGTTCCTCGCCAACATGTCGCATGAACTGCGCACGCCGCTCAACAGCCTGCTGCTGCTGGCGGAGCAATTGCGCCAGAACACGGACAACAACCTGTCGCCGAAACAACTGGAGATGGTCAAGGTGATCCACGGCGCAGGCAGCGAGCTGCTGCACCTGATCAACGATATCCTCGACCTGTCGAAGATCGAATCCGGCAGCGCCACGCTCAATATCGAAGATGTGCCGGTCACCGAAATTGCCGATCATGTCGATCGCACCTTCCGTCATCTGGCGGAAGTGAAGGGGCTGGCATTCAATATCGAATTCGATCAGCATCTGCCGCCGACGCTGCATACCGACGGCCAGCGGCTGAAGCAGGTGCTCAAGAACCTGCTGTCGAACGCCATCAAATTCACGTCGAGAGGCAGCGTCTCGCTCACCGCCTATATCGCGCGCTCCGGCTGGACCCCCGAGCATAAGGTGCTGAATCATGCGCCGCAGGTGATTGCATTTGCGGTCACCGACACGGGCATCGGCATTCCCGAAGCCAAGCAGAGGCTCATATTCGAGGCATTCCAGCAGGCCGACGCCAGCACCTCGCGCCGTTATGGCGGCACCGGCCTCGGGCTGGCGATCAGCCGTGAAATTGCCTATCTCCTCGGCGGCGAGCTGCGGGTGGAGAGCAAGGAAGGTGAGGGCAGCACCTTCATCTTCTATCTGCCGCAACAATGGCCGGGAGCCGTGGGGCCGAGGCCGGACCCGGGAAATGAACCGGCAGTGCGCGTCCGTCAGTCGCCGCCGCGCCTTGCATCACGGCCCCCGTCTGCTTCGCCGGCGCCGCAACCAGGCTTCACCGATGACCGCGTCGGGCTATCGCCGCAGGATAATGTCCTGCTGATTGTCGAGGACGATCCCGTGTTCGCGCGCGCATTGCAGGAAATGGCGCATGAGCGCGGATTCAAGACACTGGTCACGCCAAGCGGCGAGGAAGGGTTGGCGCTGGCGCGCAAGCACCGGCCCGATGCCATAACCCTCGACCTGAACCTGCCCGACCTGGAGGGCTGGGACATCGTGGAGCAGCTCAAGGCCGCACCGGAGACGCGCGACATTCCGGTCCATATCATTTCGGTGCGGGATCGCCCGGCCTCCGCGGATCGGTTCGGCATCGCAAGCTATCTCGCCAAGCCCGTCGATGTCGCCACCCTGGGGCAAGTGTTCAGCCAGATCATGAAGGAAGCGCATCGCCCGATCCGCGCCTTGCTGGTCATCGAGAACGATCCGATAAAGCGGGAAGCCATCCTGGCCGAACTCAAAGGCGCGGATGTCGAATTGGACGCGGTGTCTAGCGCAAGCGATGCGCGCGCAGCCTTGCGCAGCCGCTCCTACCAGGGCATCGTGCTCGACCTCGACTTGCCGGACATGGATGGACAGGCGTTTCTGCACGAGATCCGCGCCGAGCGCGAACTCGCCCAGATACCGGTCGTGATCTATACCGGACGTCCGCTGGATCGCACGACGGAGGACCAGCTCAAGCGGATGGGTGCGGCTGTGGTCGCTGAAGGCGCGCGCTCGCTCGACCGTTTGGTGGTGGAAACCGAGCAATTCCTGAAGCGGATCAAAGGTTCGCTGTCGGAGCGCAAGCGGACGATGCTGGAACAAGTCGCGCCGACCAGCCATCTGCTGGAAGGCAAGAAAGTATTGCTTGTCGACGATGATGTGCGCAACCTGTTCGCGCTGACCGGAATGCTGGAAAACCACGGCATGACGGTCGTGACCGCCGAGAACGGCAAGGAGGCGCTGGCGCACCTGCATGAGACGGAGGATATCAACCTTGTCCTGATGGACATCATGATGCCGGAAATGGATGGTTATGAAACCATCGGTGAGATTCGCAAGGATGCGAAATATCAGGACCTGCCTATCATTGCGCTAACCGCCAAGGCAATGAAAGGCGACAGGGAAAAATGTATCGCCGCCGGCGCTTCGGATTATGCCTCCAAGCCGATCGACTCGGAGCAGCTCCTGTCACAGTTGAAATTATGGTTGTTCAAGTAGGGGGTGTCCACGGAAGACACGGAAAGCACGGAAATGTCTTTTGCCGGATATCTTTCCGTGTCCAACGCGCTTTCGGTGGACCAAGCAGCTAGTCGATCGTCGCCACCACCGGTGTGTGATCGGAAGGCTGTTCCCATTTGCGCGGCAGCTTGTCGATGACGCATGCGCTGCAGCGCCCGGCGAGCGGGGGCGAGAGAAGGATGTGATCGATACGCAGGCCCATGTTGCGGCGGAATGCCATCATCCGGTAATCCCACCAGCTGAAGGCTTTTTCCGGCTGATCGAACAGACGGAACGCATCCTTGAAGCCGAGATCCAGCAAGCGGCGGAATTCGGCGCGCTCCTGTTCGGATACCAGTACCTGGCCTTGCCATGCAACAGGATCGTGCACGTCGCGGTCTTCCGGTGCGATGTTGTAATCACCCAGCAGCGCGAGGTTTTCATGGTTCTTGCACTCGTCCGCCAGCCAGTCGTGCAAGGCGTTCAGCCAGCCCAGCTTGTACTGATACTTGTCCGAGCCGACCGCCTGACCGTTCGGGATGTAGGCGCACACCACGCGCATGCCTTCGATGGTGGCGCTGATGATGCGCTGCTGCTCATCCTCGAAACGCGGATTGTTCTTCACCACCTCGCTCATCGCATGCTTCGACAGGATCGCGACACCGTTGTAGGTTTTCTGGCCGGCGAAAACAGCTTGATAACCAATCTTCTCGATGTCCGCCAACGGAAACTTGTCGTCGGTCAGCTTGGTCTCTTGCAGGCACAGCACATCGACCGGATTGTCCGCCAGCCACTGCACGACCTGCGGCAAGCGGACCTTCAGGGAATTGACGTTCCAGGTTGCCAGCTTCATGCCGCTTTCTTGCCGTTCGCGCGGTTCAGAAGGAAGGTCGTCAGCAGCGGGACCGGGCGACCGGTCGCGCCTTTCGCCGCGCCGCTCTTCCAGGCCGTGCCGGCGATGTCGAGGTGCGCCCATGTGTACTTTTTCGTGTAACGCTCCAGGAAACAGGCGGCCGTGATGCTGCCACCCGGCGGTCCGCCGATGTTGGCCATGTCCGCAAAGTTGGATTTCAGCTGCTCCTGATAGGAATCCTCGATCGGCAGGCGCCACGCGGTGTCGCCGGTGGCCTTGCCGGCCGCGAGCAATTCGTCCGCCAGTTCATCATGCGCATCGTCATGCCGCGTGAACAAGCCGGTGTTGTGGTGGCCGAGGGCGGTCACGCAGGCGCCGGTCAGCGTTGCGATGTCGACCACCGCTGCCGGCTTGAAACGTTCCACATAGGTCAGCGCGTCGCACAGGATCAGGCGGCCTTCGGCATCCGTGTTCAGGATTTCGATGGTCTGGCCGGACATGGACGTCACGATGTCGCCCGGTTTGGACGCACGGCCCGACGGCATGTTTTCGCAAGTAGGAATCACGCCGATCACATTCAGCTTCAGGCCCATTTCGCCGATCGCGCGGAAGGTGCCGAGCACCGATGCGGCGCCGCACATGTCGTATTTCATTTCGTCCATGTTGGCGCCCGGCTTGAGCGAGATACCGCCAGTGTCGAAGGTGATGCCTTTGCCTACCAATACGGTTGGCGCATCCTTGCTTTTGCCGCCCATGTGTTTCAACACGATGAACTTCGGTGGTTCCTCGCTGCCCTTGGTCACGGAGAGGAAGCTGCCCATTTTGAGTGCTTCGATCTGCTTGCGTTCCAAAACTTCAATGCCGAAACCAAAATCCTTCGCTAGCTTCTTCGCGGTATTGGCAAGATAGGTCGGCGTGCAGATATTGCTGGGCAGGTTGCCCAGGTCCCTGGTCAGATCCATGCCATTGGCGATGGCAGTGCCTTGCGCAGCAGAGGCCTTCGCTACCGCTGCCGCTGCGCCGGAGGCAAGGAATGTCACTTTTCTGACACCGCCCTGAGCGGGTTCTTTCTTGCTCTTGGTGGAATCGAAACGATAGGAGGCGTCGCGCATGGCAAGCACCGCCGCGCGGGCGGACCAGGCAGCGTCGCGCGCCTTGACGTCTTCAAGCGGCAGCGCGATGGCGCCGTCGGTTGCGCCAAGAGATGCAAAGACCCGTGCCGTCGCCTGCACCGCAGATACAAAATTCTTCTCGGTGATCGGCTCATCCTTGCCGAGACCGACCAGCAGAATGCGTTCTGCGGCCACACCGGCCGTGGCGCGCAGCAGCAGGGTGGTTCCGGCCTTGCCGGTGATGTCGCCGGACTTCAGCGCCGCGCTGATGTCGCCCTTGCGGTCCAGTTCTTTCGCGGCTTGCGAAAGTTTCTTGTCTTCAAATACGCCAACAGCAATACAGCCAGTCTTGACGCCGGCGAGGCCGGTTTTGGGGTCGATCGGTTTTATGCTAAAGTCCATGGGTCTCTCCTTCTCCAGACGCAATTATAGTCTTCAATTCAATGATCTTTCAGCGCGCACTTCGACGCGAATTGGTCAGCACTGCTGGCGCCGTCTTTACCACGCTATTTACCATCACGATTACTGTCATGCTGATCAAGATCCTCGGCCAGGCCGCCGGCGGAAAGATCAGCTCGCAGGACGTGGTCGCACTGATCGGGTTCGCGGCACTCAAGTATCTGTCGATCATTCTGATCCTGACCGGCTTCATCTCGGTGCTGGCGGTCGTCACGCGCAGCTACCAGGATTCGGAAATGGTGGTCTGGTTCTCCTCCGGGATGAGCCTGACGCGCTGGATTGCGCCGGTCTTGTCCTTCGGCGCGCCGATCATCGTCCTGATTACCGCGTTGAGCTTTGTGGTCACGCCATGGGCCAACAGAAAGAGCGCGGAACTGAAGGAGCGTTTTGAAAAGCAGAACGATATCTCCAAGGTTGCGCCCGGCAAATTCCAGGAATCGTCGTCGGCCGACCGCATTTTTTTCGTGGAGGCGGTCAGCGGCGATGCGACCAAGGTCAGGAACGTGTTCGTCAATACGGTAAAGGATGGACGTGCGAGCGTGGTGGTCGCAAAGGAGGGCACCATTGCCCTCGACGAGCGCGGCGACAAATTTCTGGTCATGAATCAGGGGCGCCGTTATGACGGTCTGCCGAACCAGCCGGACTTCCGCGTCATGGAATTCGAGCGCTATGGCGTGCTGGTGTCGCGCCAGTCGGCTGCGCTGGTTGGCGACACATCGGCACGAGCGCTCTCGACCACCGAGCTGCTGGCAGGTTTGCAAAACCACTTCAATCGCGGCGAACTGTTGTGGCGCGTCTCGCTGCCCATCATGGGTTTGCTGCTGATGCTGCTGGCCATCCCGTTGAGCTTCGTGAACCCGCGCGGCGGTCGTTCGGCCAATCTGCTGATCGCCCTGTTGCTGTATGTTGTCTACAGCAATATGGTTAGCGTGCTGCAATACGCCGTGCAGCAGCAGCGCATGCATCTATCGGTAGCGTGGTGGCCGATGCATCTTGTTGCCGTGCTGCTCGTGCTCGGACTGTTCTCCTGGCGTCTCCTGATTAACAGTACTTATCACCCGGCAACGCTCTGGGGTACGGTCAAGCGCGCTTACCTGTTCAGAAAGGCGGGCGCAAAATGAAGGTGCTGGACCGTTACGTAGCAGCGGAGATCGTCGGGGCGGTGCTGTTTGCGCTGATTGCATTTCTTGCGCTGTTTGCATTCTTCGACCTGATCAACGAATTGCCGCAGATCGGACGCGGCAATTACCAGCTGCAGCATGCATTCTTGTACGTCGCCATGGGCTTGCCCGGGTACGTGTACGATTTGATGCCGATCGCGGCCCTGATCGGCACTATTTATGCACTCGCCCAGCTCGGGGCGCGCTCCGAATTCACCATCATGCGCGCCTCCGGCCTTTCGACCGTCATGGCCGGCTGGATGCTGGCGAAGGTCGGTATTGTGTTCGTCCTGGTCACTTTTCTCTTTGGCGAATTCATCGCGCCAGCGAGCAGCGAAATGGCCGAACGCTGGAAGCTGCAGGCGCAAGGCTCCAATCTTTCGCAGCAATTCCGCTCCGGCCTCTGGACCAAGGATCTGATCCGGGAAAACGGACTGCATGGCAATCCGATCGGATCGCGTTTCCTGAACGTGAAAACAGTCAGCGCAGATGGCCAATTGCAAGGCGTGAAGCTTTACGAGTTCGACCGCGATTTCCATTTGACGGCCGTGGTTTCGGCAAAGCACGCCGATTACAAGGGCGATAACGTATGGCGGCTGGCGGATGTGACGGAAACGACCTTTTCCACGAATATTCCGGACCTCTCGGCAAGGGTTGCGACCACGAACGCTGCTTCCAAGGATCTGGTATCCGAGATCACGCCCGATATTCTGTCGGTGCTCTTTGCCGATCCGGATCGGATGTCGGCTTATGGGCTGGCAACCTATACCAAGCATCTTGCGGAAAACAACCAGAACACCGATCGCTATGAAATCGCATTCTGGAAGAAGCTGATTTATCCGCTCGCGGTGCTGGTGATGATGGCGCTGGCGTTGCCCTTTGCCTATCTGCATTTCCGCGCCGGTGGCGTGAGCTTGAAGATTTTCATCGGCATCATGATTGGCGTCAGCTTCCAGTTGCTGAATAGCCTGTTCTCGCATCTCGGCCTGCTCAATACCTGGCCGGCATTTGCCACCGCCGTGTTGCCCAGCGCGACCTTCCTGCTGGTGGCGATCGGCGCATTGCTGTGGGTTCAAAAGCACTAGGAGACTCGCTTATGGAACAACGCGCACTTATCCTGTTCGCCCATGGCGCACGTGATCCGCGATGGGCAGAACCCTTCCAGCGGCTGCAGCAGATTACGCAGGCGCAGTCACCCGAGGTAAGGGTTGTGCTGGCGTTTCTGGAATTGATGACGCCGAAATTACCTGAACTCGTCAGGCAACTCATGCAGGATGGCTGCACAAACATGACCGTCGTGCCGGTGTTTTTCGGGCAGGGCGGGCATGTATTGCGCGATTTGCCCGTGATGATCGAGCAACTGAAGAAAGAGTTCCCCGGCCTGCAGCTCAAATCCGCTGCTGCAGTGGGCGAGGATGCAGACGTCTTGAACGCGATCGCTCGTTACTGCGTCACTACGCTCGCAACTTAGCTGCGCGAAGCCAGCGCTTCGCCGATCATGACCAAAACCGGGCCGTGGCAGGCGGCCAGTCCTTGTTCCAGTTCACCAAGTGTCAAGCGCAGGACGCACTCATTATCTCGGCTGCAATTTTCCACGACAAGGACAGGAAGTGCAGGCGATTTTCCTTGCGCAAGCAACTTGCGCGCGGTCGCGACAGCTTCCTTTCCGCCCATGTACTGGATCAGCGTGTCGCAATCAGGCAGGGTGGATTGTTCGGGATGACCGGGCGCAGTGCTTGAAGTAAAGAATGCGACGCTGCGGGCGATGCCTCGCTTGGTCAGTGGCTGTTTGGTGGAGGCGGCTGCGGCAAGGGCGGCCGTAATGCCCGGAATGATCTCGACCTTGATATCCTCGGCTTCCAATGCGCGCAGTTCTTCGTCGGCGCGGCCGAACATCATCGGATCGCCGCCCTTCAGGCGCACTACCAACCTGTATCGCCTGGCGCAATCGACCAATTGCTGATTGATGACAGTTTGGGCGGTCGAACGTTGTCCGGAACGCTTGCCGACGGAAATCTTCTCCGCCTGCGGACAAAGCGAGAGCATCTCTTCCGTCACCAATGCGTCGTAGAGCACGACCTCGGCCTGGGCAAGAATGCGGGCGCCGCGGACCGTGATCAGGTCAGCGGCGCCGGGACCTGCGCCGATCAGATAAACCTTGCCGGTTTTCTTCTGCGCGGCGGATGAGGACGACATGAAATCCTGGACTCAATCGATCCGGATCATGCCGGCGGCAACCGTCTGGTGCGTCACCTCATCGATCAGGATGAACGCGCCGGTCGAGCGAATCGCGTCATAGGCATCGGCCGCCAGCGGTTGCTGCACATTGATCGACACGGTCGCGATGTCGTTGAGCTTCAGTCCTTCGGCAGGGCGGCGCTCCTGGGTGTTGATGTCGAGCAGGGTGTCGATCTTCGCCACGCGCGCAGCCACTTGCTTGGTGGTGTGCTTGAGCCAGTACTTGCGGCGCATGTCGAGCGGTTCTTCCGACAGCCAGCAGACGTCGGCAGTCACTGTGCGCAACTGTGTGGCCGGCCTGTCTTCCGCGACCAGCATGTCGCCGCGCGAAATGTCGAGATACTCTTCCAGCAGCAGTGTGACGGACTGGCCGACCGCGGCCGAATCAATCGATCCTTCCAGCGTCAGGATGTCCTTTACGGTTGCGGCCTGACCGCTCGGTTGCACCACCAGCTTGTCACCCTTGCGGACCTTGCCGGCTTCGATGCGGCCCATGTAACCACGGAAATCATTCGCTTCATGGCCGTTGTGGCGCGCCACAAGTTGGACCGGGAAGCGGAAGGGTTCGTCATGCGATTCGTCATAGACGGAAAGCGATTCGAGCAGCTTGATCAGGGTCGGACCCTGATACCACGGCATCTTGTCGCCGGCTTCGACGACGTTATCGCCGGCCAGTGCCGACAAGGGAATGGCATGTACGTCCTGCAGGCCGAGTTGCTGCGCAAACTTGCGGTAGGCCGCGACGATACGGTCATATACGGATTGGTCGTAATTGACCAGGTCCATCTTGTTGACCGCGACGATCACATGCTCGATGCGCAACAGATGCGCGATAGTCGAATGGCGCTTGGTTTGCGTCAGCAGTTCGACGCTGCCGTCGTCGCCCAGCTTGACCTTCGACACGTCAACCAGAATGATGACTGCGTCGGCGGTCGATGCACCGGTCACCATGTTGCGCGTGTATTGCTCATGGCCGGGGGTGTCGGCGATGATGAACTTGCGCTTGGGTGTCGCAAAGTAGCGATAGGCGACGTCGATGGTGATGCCCTGTTCGCGTTCGGCTTCCAGTCCATCGGTCAGCAGCGACAGATCAACCGTGTCGCCTACGGTGCGCTTGTGCTTGGCGCGCGAGATCGCATCGAGCTGGTCGGCGAAAATGCCCTTGCTGTCGAACAGCAGACGGCCGATCAACGTACTCTTGCCATCATCGACCGAGCCGGCCGTGATGAAGCGCAGCAGCCCGCGTTCCATGCCTGCGCTGGTCAATGCCACTGGTTCTGCAACTACTGCCGCATTCAATTGTGCACCCATCAGAAATACCCTTCTTTCTTGCGTTTTTCCATCGAGGCTTCGGATGTCTGGTCATCCATGCGCGTTGCGCCGCGCTCGGTAATCTGGGTCACTGCCGTTTCGGCGATGATGGCATCGACCGTGTTCGCATCGGACGCCACCGGGCAGGTGCAGGAAATATCGCCCACGGTGCGGAAGCGCACGACGCGGGTCTCGATCGTTTCGCCTTCGCGTGGCGGCGTCAAGTCGGTGAGCGGCACCAGCAAGCCGTTGCGCGGAATCACCTGGCGCTCATGGGCGAAGTAGATCGATGGCAGCGCCAGGTTTTCGCGGGCGATATATTGCCAGACGTCGAGCTCTGTCCAGTTCGAGATCGGGAAAACACGCATGTTCTCGCCGGGATGGACGCGCGTGTTATACAAGTCCCACAATTCCGGGCGCTGCGCCTTCGGATTCCATTGGCCGAACTCGTCGCGGAAGGAGAAGATGCGTTCCTTGGCGCGGGCCTTTTCTTCATCGCGACGGGCGCCGCCGATGCAGGCATCGAACTTGAATTCGGCGATGGTTTCGAGCAGCGTCACGGCTTGCGCGGCATTGCGTGAATCGGTTTGCGGATTGCGCAAGCGGACGGTTCCGCGCTTGATCGAATCCTCGACCGAGCGCACGATCAGGCGTTCGCCCAGTTCCTTGGCGCGACGGTCACGGAATTCGATGACTTCCGGGAAGTTGTGGCCGGTATCGATATGCACCAGCGGGAACGGGAATTTGCCGGGGCGGAATGCCTTCTCCGCGATGCGCAGCAGGACCACCGAGTCCTTGCCGCCGGAGAACAGCAATGCCGGGTTGGTGCACTCGGCCGCAACCTCGCGCATGATGTGGATTGCTTCCGATTCGAGCCAGTCCAGGTGACGGTTGCTGGCAGCATCCAAAAAGAGTTTTTCGACTGCAGTATTCATAGTTTTACTGTGCTACAGATTTGATTCGGACAAGCTTGCCATCGACGACGTGCAGGCCGCATTCCTTTGACTCGGGATTCTCCCACCACCAGCGTCCTGCGCGAATATCTTCGCCCGGCTGGATGGCGCGGGTGCAGGGTTCGCAGCCGATGGACGGGTAGCCCTTGTCGTGCAAGGGGTTGTACGGCACCTTGTTGCAGCGGATGTAGTTCCACACATCGTCTTCGGACCAGTCGACCAGCGGATTGAACTTGGTCATGCCATGCGCTTCGTCGTTTTCCTGCACGGCGAGATCGGCGCGTGTCGTCGACTGCGCGCGGCGCTGGCCGGTGACCCATGCCTTATTGCCGGCGAGGGCTCGATTCAGCGGTTCCACCTTGCGGATGCGGCAGCATTCCTTGCGCAGTTCGACGCTGTCGTAGAACGCGTTCAAGCCGTGCTGCTGCACGTAGGCGTCGACCGCGGCCTGCTCCGGCTTGAAGAGCTTCACCTCGGAGTCATAGGTTTCCCTGATGCGGTCCAGCATGCCGAGGGTTTCCTTGTGCAGGCGGCCGGTTTCCAGGGTGAATATCCCGATGGACAGCCTGGCGCGCAGGATCATGTCGGTCAACACCATGTCTTCGGCCGCGAGGCTGGAGGCAAACACGGCAGGCGCAAAGTCGTTCGCGATCCTCGTCAGTGTCGCCTGTGTTGCTGCAATGAGATTGTTGAAATCCTTGGTGCTCATGGCTTCAACCTTGGGTCGCTTTTTGTCCGCGCTCGACGCGGCGGAACAGCGGCAATTTCCGGTCCCAGGCCGCCTGGTAGGCTTCCGAAAAATCGAACAAGCCTTTCAGCGCCTCATGAATGCTGCGATCCGGGCGCGTCGCAAATGCGTTGAAGCCGACGCGCTGCATGTAGAACATCTGGTCGCGCAGCACGTCGCCAATCGCACGCAGTTCGCCCGTGTAGCCGAGACGGTGGCGCAGATTGTAGGCAATCGAAAAGCCGCGACCGTCGGAGAATTTCGGGAAATCGACGGCGATCACGGACAGCTTTTTAACGTCTTCCTTCAACACTTCCGGCCGCTCGTGGCTGGCGATCCAGACCCCGATCTCGGCGCGTTCCCGCAGCTTGCTGCGTTGCGCTTCCCAGACCGCCAACGGCACGATGAGCTTGCCGGTGGGGACGGCAACCGTTTCCGGCGTCTCGCCCTCGGCCAGGTGCATCAGAGTCCAGTCATCATTGACGACGGCTTTGTCCTTGATGATTTCACGCATATTCGTCTTCCCCTACCAGTGCTCCGCCCGCGATCGGCGTGGCATATACATATTCCTTGAACGGCTCGATACCGATGCGGCGCACCGTTTCGATGAAACGCTCGCCCTGGATGCGATTCTTGACATAGACCTGCAGCAGCCGATCGACCACGCCCGGCACTTGTTGCGCGGAGAAGGACGGGCCGATGATCTTGCCGACCGAGCTGTCGTTGCCCTGCGCGCCACCAATCGAGATCTGATACCACTCGGAGCCATCCTTGTCGACGCCGAGAATGCCGATATTGCCGATATGGTGATGACCGCAGGCGTTGATGCATCCCGACATGTTGAGATCGATCTCGCCTATGTCGTGCTGAAAGTCGATGTCCTCGAAACGCTCGGTAATGGCTGCGGCGATCGGGATCGACTTGGCATTGGCCAGCGAGCAGAAATCGCCGCCGGGGCAGCAGATTACGTCGGTCAGCAAGCCGATATTCGGCGTGGCCAGATGATGCGCCTTGGCTTCACCCCACAGCGTGAACAGCTCGGATTGCTTGACGTCGGCCAGCACCAGGTTCTGCTCATGCGTGACGCGCACTTCGCCGAAGCTGTAGCGGTCGGCCAGATCGGCAACGAAATCCATTTGCTCTGCAGTGGCGTCGCCCGGCGGCACGCCCGGTTTCTTCAATGACAGCACGACGATCGCATAGCCCGGGACCTTGTGCGGCTTGACGTTGCGCTTCATCCAGTTGTCGAAGCCCTTGCTTTGCGCGCGCTGCTGCTTGAGTGTGGCGTCTTCGTTGGCCAGCGTCTCATATGCCGGCGGCGTGAAGTAGGCCGCGATGCGGTCGAATTCCTCGGTGGTCAGCGTGCCGGGGCCGTCTTTCAGGTCGGCCCATTCTTCTTCAACCATGCGCGCGAATTCCTCGACGCCGGTCGCTTTCAGCAGGATCTTGATACGTGCCTTGAACTTGTTGTCACGGCGGCCGTACTGGTTGTACACACGCAGAATGGCTTCGATATACGTCAGCAGATGCGGCCAGGGCAGGAATTCGCGAATGAAGCTGCCGAGGATCGGGGTACGGCCCAGGCCGCCGCCGACCAGCACGCGGAAACCGATTTCGCCTTCGGCATTCTTGACGATTTCGATGCCGATATCATGCATGGCGAGCGCGGCGCGGTCTTCCTTGGCAGCGTTGAAGGCGATCTTGAATTTGCGCGGCAGGTAGGCGAATTCCGGATGGAAGGTGCTCCACTGGCGGACGATTTCGGCATACGGACGCGGATCGACCAGCTCGTCGGCTGCGACGCCGGCATATTGATCGGTGGTCGTGTTGCGGACGTCGTTGCCCGAGGTTTGGATCGAGTGCATTTCGACCGAAGCCAGGTGCTCGAAAATGTCCGGCACATCTTCCAGGCTGATCCAGTTGAACTGGATGTTCTGGCGCGTCGTGAAGTGGCCGTAGCCGCGGTCGTATTTGCGCGCGATATAGGCTAGCTTGCGCACTTGCGTGGACGACAGCAGGCCATACGGAATGGCGATGCGGTACATGTAGGCGTGGCGCTGCATGTACAGTCCGTTCTGCAAGCGCAGGGGAAGGAATTCTTCTTCGGTCAGTTCGTCGGCCAGGCGTCGACGGACCTGGTCGCGAAACTGCGCGACGCGTTCCTTGACGATCAGATGGTCATATTGGTCGTAACGATACATCTCTCTTATCCAATCTTAAAAAACCAGTTTCGCGGCGACGCCCGTCAGGGTTGTCGCCAACAGGCCACGCAACACTTTTTCCGGCACGGCTTTCGCGGCGAGTGAACCGAGGGTGATGCCGGGCACGGAACCCAGCAAGAGGGTGGCGAGCAATTGCCAGTCGATCGAGCCAAGATACCAGTGGCCGAAGGCGGCGATGGCAGTCAGGGGGACCGCATAAGCGATATCGGTTCCGGCGATCTCCGCCGGGGACAGGCGAGGATACAACAATACGAGGATCGTGGCACCGACTGCGCCGGCGCCGATCGAGGAAATGGTCACCAAGGTACCGAGAATGGCACCGGCAATGATGGTGGCCGCGGTCAGCCTGGTGCCCTGCAATTGCCGTTCGGGGTGGGCCAGGATCCAGGTCAGCATGCGGCCGCGAAACAGCAGGGACACGACGGTGAGCAGCACCGAGCCGGCAATCGAATAGCGAATGATCTGGCCGATTTCCTTGTCCAGCGCACCGAAATATTTCAAGGCTACGGTAGCGAGCAAGGCTGCCGGCAAGGCGCCGAGGCAGAGGCGGCGAACGATGCTCCAGTGCACGGTGCCGCCGAGACGGTGGGCAAGGGTGCCTGCGGTTTTGGTTGCCGAGGCAAAGGCCAGATCGGTGCCGACCGCCACGGTGGGCGAGACGCCGAAAAGAAGCGTCAACAGCGGTGTCATCAGGGATCCGCCGCCCACGCCCGTCAAGCCGACCAGCAGCCCGACGCCAAAACCTGAAAGCACATAAGAAAGAGTCATGTCACCTCACGCAAACGAGTGGGAATCGTAATAAACTTGACCCTTATTCCAAACTACTTAGTATTTATTTGCTTATATGCCTATCAGGCATAAACAAGAAGAAAAAATGCATTGGCAAAAAGCCAAGGGGAAAAGATGAACCTTCATCAACTTCGTTTTGTGCGGGAAGCCGTCCGCCAGAACTTCAATCTGACCGAGGCTGCAAAAGCGCTATATACCTCGCAACCCGGCGTTTCCAAGGCCATCATCGAGCTGGAGGAAGAACTGGGCGTGGACATTTTTACGCGCCACGGCAAGCGTATCCGCGGCCTGACCGAGCCCGGGCGGGCCGTGTTGCGTTCGGTCGAGCTGATCATGCAGGAAATCGACGGCCTGAAGCAGATCGGCAAGGAATTCGCGGCGCAAGACAGTGGAAGCTTCACCATTGCGACCACCCACACGCAGGCGCGTTATGCGCTCCCCAAAGTGGTGCAGGCGTTTACACAGAAATTTCCGAAGGTGCGCTTGTCTTTATTGCAAGGAAATCCGAAGCAGGTGGCCGAAATGGTCTTGAAGGATCAGGCCGACCTGGCCATCGCAACGGAGGCCATCGCCAACATGGATGGATTGATCAGCGTGCCTTGCTATCAATGGGAGCACGTGGTGGTGGTGCCGCATGACCATCCCTTGCTGAAATCCAAAACGATTACGCTGGAGGAGATTGCGACCTACCCACTCATCACTTACGACGCAGCGTTCACCGGCAGGGCCAAGATCGACCACGCGTTTGCCATTCGCGAGCTGAAACCGGACATTCTGCTGGAAGCGATCGACGCGGACGTGATCAAGACCTATGTCGAACTCGGCATGGGCGTGGGCATCATCGCGGGAATGGCATTCGACCCCGAGCGCGACAAGGGACTGGAGGCTATCTCGGTGGGCCACCTGTTCGGGTCCAATGCGTCGCGCGTGGCACTCAAGCAGGGAGCGTACTTGCGCAGTTATGTATATAGTTTCATCGAATTGCTCAACCCGACGCTCAACCGCAGGCTGATCGAACAACTCATGAGCGGCGCGAAGGACAGCTACGAGCTGTGACGCGCGGCAATACCAAGAACATTCTCACTATTCTTCATGGAAGCTTTTCTCGTCTCCACTGGCATCGTCGCGCTCGCTGAAATGGGCGACAAGACGCAATTGTTGTCGCTTTTGCTTGCCGCCAAATTCCGCCGTCCCGTTCCCATCATCCTCGGCATTCTCGTCGCCACCGCCTTGAATCATGCCGGCGCGGGTGCCGTCGGCAGCTGGATTACCGAATTGGTCGGCCAGGATGTGCTGCGCTGGATTCTTGGCGTGTCGTTCATTGCCATGGCGGTATGGACCCTGATTCCCGACGAACTGGATGAAGTCGAGGCCAAGCACTCGCGCTTCGGCGTGTTCGGCGCGACGGTGCTGGCGTTTTTCCTGGCTGAAATGGGAGACAAGACGCAGGTGGCGACGATTGCGCTCGCGGCCAAGTATTCATCCCTGTTTGCGGTAGTCGCCGGCACCACGCTCGGCATGATGATCGCGAATGTGCCGGCAGTGCTGCTGGGGGACAAAATCACAAAAATGATATCGCTGAAACTGGTGCACGCGATTGCGGCGGTGATATTTGCGGTCCTTGGCGTACTGACCTTGCTGAACGTCGGCAGCCTGCTGTAGTTCGTCAGCAGGCGGTGGCTCGCCATCCGGGAATGATTCTGCCGGCAAGTCAAACCAGACCTTTCGACTGGAGGCCCGGATGAAACTCGCTACTCTGAAAGACGGCACGCGCGACGGCCAGCTGGCAGTCGTGTCGCGCGACCTGAAAACCGCCCATATTGCCGACGGCATTGCGCTCACCTTGCAGCGCGCGCTGGATGACTGGCATTTCATCGCGCCGCAACTGGAACAGCTTTACGAGCGCTTGAACGAAGGCAGGACGCATCGTCACTTCGACTTTGATCCGACGCGTTGCATGGCGCCGCTGCCGCGCGCTTTCCAGTGGGCGGACGGTTCGGCTTACGTCAATCATGTCGAACTCGTGCGCAAGGCGCGCAACGCGGAAATGCCGGCCTCGTTCTGGCATGAACCCTTGATGTTCCAGGGCGGATCCGATGACTTTCTCGGGCCGACCGACGATATCCTGCTGGCCTCGGAAGAGTGGGGCATCGATTTCGAGGGCGAAGTCGCCGTCATTACCGACGATGTACCGATGGGAACCAATGCGGCGCAGGCGGCATCCCATATCAGGTTGCTGATGCTGGTCAACGACGTCTCATTGCGCAATCTCATTCCAGCCGAATTGGCAAAGGGCTTCGGCTTTTTCCAGTCGAAACCCGCCTCGAGTTTTTCGCCGGTTGCGGTCACGCCGGACGAGCTTGGCGATGCATGGCAGGACGGCAAGGTGCATCTGCCCTTGCGGGCCACGTGGAACGGCGCCCTAGTCGGTCAGCCGAATGCCGGGGTGGATATGGTATTCAGCTTCCCGCAACTGATCGCGCACCTGGCGATGACGCGCAATGCGCGCGCCGGCTCCATCATCGGCTCCGGCACGGTGTCCAACAAGGATGCGCGCAAGGGCTACACCTGCATCGCGGAAAAACGTTGCCTGGAAATGATTGCCGACGGCGAAGCCAAAACACCATTCATGCAATTCGGTGACACGATCCGCATCGAAATGCTGGATGCCAAGGGTAAATCGATTTTCGGCGCAATCGAGCAGAAGATTGCGCAAGGCGGAGCGCCAAAAGCGCGCCATTGAATCACGGAGGATGCCATGAGCACACTCGCAGCCACACCTGTCGGCCAGGCCGCGGCCATTCCCGCCGCTGTGCCGATCAACGGCTTGCACCATTTCGCCTATCGCTGCCGCGACGCGGAAGAAACGCGCCACTTTTACGAGGACATTCTCGGGTTGCCGCTGTTTCACTACATCCAGAAGGACGTGGTGCCGTCCACTGGCGAATTCTGCCCCTATGTACATATTTTCTTTCGCATGACGGATGGATCCTGTCTCGCGTTCTTCGATCTCGGAGACAACGCCGCCTGCGAACCCTCTCCGAATACGCCGGCATGGGTCAACCATATCGCGTTGCGCGTCGCTACAATAGAGCAGCTGGAAGCAATGAAGGCACGTCTTGAGGCGAACGGTGTCGAGGTGCTTGGCATCACCGATCACCGCGTCTTCAAATCGATTTACTTCTTCGATCCGAATGGCATCCGGTTGGAGTTGTGCGCGCAACTCGCATCCGATGCGCAAATGTTCAGCGAACAGCAAGGCATCCACGAAAAACTCGCCTCATGGACAAAACTGAAGGCGGAGCGCGCGTCGAAGCAATGATTCCGATACCGATTCGGGAGCATGAAGATTCAGGAGGATAAAATGAACGGCTATTTTCCGGCAGGACCATTACTGTTTGCCTTTTTTCTCGCCAGCCTCGTGCTCGCGCTGACGCCCGGCCCGGCCGTGATTTATGTCGTGACCCGAACGCTGGCGCAAGGCAAACGGGCCGGCCTCGCATCGGTCGCCGGTGTGGCGCTCGGCAACCTGGGTAATGCCGTCGGCGCGTCGATTGGATTGGCTGCCTTGTTTGCGATTTCGTCGCTGGCGTTTTCGGTGGTCAAATATGCCGGCGCAGCCTACCTCGTTTATCTTGGCATCAAGGCGTGGCGCACGCCCGCGTCGGACGCTGCACCGTCGGATGCCGGTATTGCGCGGCTCAACCGCATCTTTCGCGATGGTTTCGTCGTCGCGCTGCTCAATCCGAAAACCACCATCTTCTTCGCCGCGTTCCTGCCGCAATTCATGGATGCGACGGGCTCGGCCATGCAGCAAAGCATTTTGCTCGGCGCGGTATTCGTGATGATTGCGACAGTGACGGATTGCTCCTACGTGCTGGCGGCCAGCGTGGTTGCTCCGGTGTTCGGCCGGGCCAGACGGGCGCGCTCCTATGGCCGCTATATCACGGCGGGCACCTTCATCGGCTTGGGGGTATTTACTGCGGCTGCGGGCGGGCGGAAGTAACAAAGACCCGGACAGCAAGGCCGTCCGGGTCGTTTCGAAGGGTCAAGCGGCCAGACGTGCGGCAGTCGTCTTGCAACCGTCGAGCAGGAACGCGAGGCTGATCACCAGCACCAGTTCGCCTTCCGCGGAGCGCGCGGTGCCATTCACGCCGGGCACCGCAATCGCGGTAAGCGGCTTGATGACGAGGTCGGCCGTGCCATCCACCGCTTCCACTGCCAGGATGTAAGGCTGTGGCGCAGCGATGACGATGCCGACTTTTTCCCTGCATGCTTCGTAGCCGAGAATTTCGGCCAGTGAGCGCACGGCGAGCGGACGTCCCTGGTCGCGCAATACCGGTGCGCCGCCGACTTCGGAGAAGGATTCCGGCAGTTCCACTACGCGTTGCACCACCGCCATCGGCATCGCCAGAGCCGCGCCGGCCGTACGCACCAGCATGGTCGGCACGATCGACAGTTCGATCGGCAGGCGGATGGTGAAGCGCGTGCCTTCACCCAATGCGGAATCGATGCGGATGGCGCCGCGATGTTTTTCGACCGCGGTTTTCACCACGTCCATGCCGACGCCGCGACCGGAAACGCTGGATGCCACTTCCTTGGTCGAAAAGCCCGGCAGGAAGACCAGCTGGAACGCTTCTTCCGGCGTTTGCGCCGCATTGTCGCTGATCAGTCCTTTCGCGATTGCCTTGTCGCGCAACCGGTTCGGATCCATGCCCTTGCCGTCGTCGGACACTTCAATCATGACGCTGCTGCCTTCCTGCCAAGCCTTCAGCAGAATGGTCGCCTTGGGCGATTTAGGGGTTGCGGCGCGTTCCTCGGCGGTTTCGATGCCGTGATCCAGCGCATTGCGCAGCATGTGCACCAGCGGATCGTACAGACTGTCGACCACCACGCGGTCGACTTCGGTTTCCGCGCCTTCGATCACCAGTTCCACATTCTTGCCGAGGTCTCTTGCAAGTTCGCGTACCAGGCGTGGAAATTTCTGGAACAGGCGGCCCACCGGCTGCATGCGCGTCGACAGGGTCGCACGCTGCAACTCCGTCGAATAGCGCGAGGCGCGATTCAGGGTTTCCTGCAAGGTCGACATCAATACTGCAGCCTGTCCGTCGAACTTGAACTGCAAGAGTTTTTCCAGCAGGACCGCGGCCTGGTTCGCCGCTTGCACGGACTCGCCCGCGACTTCGAGCAGGGCGTCGAGCTTGACGGCGTCGATACGAATGGAATCTTCCTTGACCTGCGCGGTGATCGGTCGTGCGCCTTCTTCGATGGCCTTGACCGCCGACGCCGGCACAGCGGCGAGCGCAACCGGCGCAGCCGGTGCGTCGGGAAGCGTGCCGGCGGGAACCACCGCCCGGTACAAGGCTTCCCAATCGAGGCCGTCGTCGGACATCACGGAGTTCGCCGTTTCCGCTCCATCTTCGTTGGCGGCAACCGCTTCCGGTTTCGCCACGGGCGCCGGTTCGGCGGCATTACCCTCGATGGCTTGCGCCACGATGTCTTCCAGCGCTGCCGGCATGGCGGGCAGGGCTTCGGGCGCCGCCCCGTTTGCCAATTGACGCAACTGGTCGCCGACGAAGCCGCTTGCCTGCAGGCCCGCTTCGATCGCGGTCGGCGTGACCGGTACCTTGCCCGTGCGCAGGGCGTCGAACAGGTTTTCCGTCAGATGGCAGGCGGACACGATGGCCGGCAGATTCATGAAGCCGGCGCCGCCCTTGATGGTATGGAACGAGCGGAACAGCGCATTGAGCGTGTCGCTGTCGTTCGGATGCCGCTCCAGCGAGAGCAGGTGCTCTTCCACGTTCGTCGCGAGGTCCAGTGCCTCGACAACGAATTCCTTGAGCATATCGTCCATTAGAACCCCAGATCCGCAAGCAAGCTGTCGACGTCATCCTGCGCCATCGCCGCACTCGGAGCGGACGGGCCTTGCATCAGATCCACAGGCTTGTCCGCGGGCTTGTGCTCGGCGGCCATCGCGGCCTTGACTTCGGCTGGCGCGTTGTCCCTCAGCAGTTGCGCGAGCTCGTGCTCGGCGGTGCTGGTGATGGTGACGATCTTCTTGATCAACTGGCCGGTGATGTCCTGGAAGTCCTGTGCCATCATGATCTCAAGCAGGCGCGCCTTTTCGGATTCGCTTGCTTCCATGACGGTGGCGGCGAACTGCTTCGAGTCGCCAGCCAGCGCCTTGAATTCTTCTATGCTGAGCTTGCCATCGAACAGCATGGCCCAGCGATTTTCCATGTCCTTCGCCTTTTTCGTCAGCGTTTCCTGCTCCGGGAGGCTGGTGTCGACGGCGTTCAAGACCTTGTTGGCGGCTTGTTCGGTCAAGGCGGCGATGTGCTCGAGACGGCCCTGTGCGTCGGTGATCTGGCTGGCCACATCGGAGAGCGAGCGGTCGTAGCCGAGCTGGCGCAGAGAGTCGTGCAGCATGCGGACGATGCCGCCAAGGCGTTCGTACATCGGCTTTTCGGACAGATCGCCGGATGCCGCAGCCGACGTATCATTCATCATCTCCGATGCGCAGGATGTCGGCTCACTCTCGACAACTGCTTCTGCAACGGGCTCAGAAGGTTCGACTGTGTCAGCGGCGCGCTGGGCCGCCACTTCATCAAACAATGCTTCGAGGTCATCTGCTGCGTCGGTCATGTCGGTGCTTCCCTATCTTCGTTGTCGGCATTCTTCTTACAAGTGATCCGGCCCAGGTTACTGCTTGCGCTTGCATGCCAGAAGCACAGGTTTTGTACGATTATCAGTCACGTCTTTCTTATTCGCAACAGAGACATCATAATGCCTGCCTGTTTTCCCGGCAAAGCCTTGCTGCCGAATCTGTTGTGTAAAGCGCTTCTGCTATTTGAGTGAGGAAATCAGTTCGATGCTCGCTTCACAAAGCGGGTGGTCAGGCTGCGCGAACGCATCGCAGATTGTCAGGTGATTGGCTTCCGGCAGCGGAACCTGCATTCGGTGACCGGCTTGCCAGGATTGTTCAAGCAATCCGGTCTGCCGTCTGAATTCTTCGGATTCCAGCGCACCGACTGCGGTGAGGAATGGCGCGGCGCTTGCCTGCGGCATTCTGGCTGGTGACAAAAAATCAACTTCCCGCTCGCCCAGCTTCAAATCGACGTTCACGAAATCCGCATGCCGTACCGGTTCCAGGTCATAGATGCCGGACATCAGGATCGCGGCTTTGACCAGGTCCGGCGGCAGGTCCTCGCCAAACACCGGCCAGACGGCGGCCATCATCATCGCCGCCAGATGCGCACCGGCGGAATGGCCGGCAACGACTATGCGTTGAGGATCGAAATCATAGGCTTCCGCGTGACGGTAAAGCCATGCAAGTGCGCGTACTTGCTGCAGCACGATCTCCGCGATCGAGGCTTGCGGCGCGAGCGTGTAATTGGTCAGCGCGACGTTGACACCGGCATGCGTGTAGGCCGGCGCAACGAATGAAAAATCCGACTTGTCGAGCGAACGCCACCAGCCGCCATGAATGAACACCAGGAGCGGTGCATCGCCCCGATAGGTCGGGAAGAAATCGAGCCGCTCTCCGCTGGCTTCGCCATAGGCAAGATCAAACAGTGCCGCCTGCGTGCGCCGCACCTGCGCGGAATCCTTCAGCCAGCGCGTGAAGACATAGGGATGGTCAGGAATCATCGCGCGGGCGTTGTATTGCTGGTTAAAGTATTCGGTTTGAATTTTCATGAGTTGCTGCTGCGGGTAAAGATGCGAGTGTGCGACAGAAAGGCGTGTTCGGCAAACGCAAGCCGGACGAGTTGTCGGACCGCTAACATGTTGCGCATGCGGCCTCGCTTTGTTGTCGCTGGATACTGCAAGGCTTACAATAGCAGGGTTTTGGTGCCCGCCCGCATGTTCATGCAGGCAGTTAAACGGGAAACACGAGGCGTCATCCAGCTAACGTGTGCTGCCCCCGCAACGGTAAGCAAACGTCATTGCGAATGCAGTCAGCATTCAAGATGTCAGACGGTCTTTCGATACCACTGTGCAGTCCGCATGGGAAGGTCGGCCGTTTCACTTTGCCAGCCCGGATACCGGCCAGAACAGGTGGAAGTGTGCGGACGGGGACCTTCGCGGACACGGATCGGAGCCTGGCTCCGCTGATTCGTTTTCGGTGCGCTCGTCACGCCTTCTGTTGAATCCGTCCTGCGGGGAGGCAGGACGAGTGCATTTTTCCGAAAACAACATCATGATTCGTTCTATCTCGCGCAATGGCGATGCGGCCTGGAAGCCGCTGGCCTTAGCGTCTGCGCTTTGCGCCGTATCTGCGGCCCCCGCATTTGCTCAATCCACTCAAGAAAAAGCACTGGCACCCGTTGTGGTGAGTGCTTCCCGTTTCGCCACCGACCCGGGACAAAGCCCGATCGGTGCTTCCGTCATCACGGCGGAAGAGATCCGCGAAGCAGGCATCAATAACGTCAATGAAGCAATCCGCAAGCTGGGTGGCGTCCACGGCCGCCAGAGCTTCAACGGCTCGCAGGACTTTGCCATTGATTTGCGCGGGTTTGGTGCCAACAGCGATCAGAATCTCGTCGTGATGGTCGACGGCGTCCGTCTGTCGGAAAGCGAATTAAGCACGGCGCTCTTGTCGAGTGTTCCGATTGAAACCGTCGAACGTGTTGAAATCGTGCGCGGCGGCAGCAGTGTGCTGTATGGCGAAGGCGCGACCGGCGGCACGATCCAGATCATTACCAAACGCAGCGCGGCACCAGGATTGCGCGGGACGCTCGTCGGGGAAGTCGGTTCCTACGGTCACAGGGAATTGCGCGGATCGGTGGCGAAAGGCGCGGACGGTTTTTCGCTCGACGCGAATGTGAGTGCGCAGCAAGCGGACAACTATCGCGACAACAATGCGGTCCGGCAAAAGAACTTCAGCGGCGGTGCGCAGTGGGCATCCAGCGAGGGAAGAGTAGGAATGCGTATCGACCTCGCGCGTCAGGATGCGCGCCTGCCTGGCTCGCTGACGCTGGCGCAGTTCGAGGCGAATCCGCGTCAGGCAACGACGCCGAACGATTTCGGTTCGTCCGACACGGATCGGTTTACGCTTCTGGCCGAGCGCCGCCTGGGCGCAATCGACCTCGCGGCAGAGCTGGCGCATCGCGAGAAGACGGTCAAAGCCGTTTACGTCTCGGCATTCGGCTCCTTCGACTATCGCGCGGACAGCCGCATGACCCAGTTTTCGCCGCGCATTCGTCACCGGGCAGAGATGAACGGCATGAAGAATGAGCTGGTCGGCGGTATCGATTTCGCGCAATGGGAGCGAAAGGTAAATAGCAGCTTCGGCGGTTTCCCAAGCTCCACTGCCGATGCGACGCAAACCTCGCGCGCGATCTACGCGCGCGACGAAATCCAGGCAGGCAACGCACGTATCGCCGTCGGCGCGCGTCATGAAACGTTCGACAAGGATTTCGCCGATCCGCTCGCTTTTGGAACGACAGCGTATAACACCTCGCATTCTTTGAACGCGTGGGAGTTGCAAGGAAAGTATGCGTTTTCGCGCGAGCTCGATGTGTTCGCCAAGGCCGGGCGCAGCTATCGTGTCGCCAATGCCGATGAAAACGGATTCACTCCCGTTCCCAATCAAGCATTGGAGCCGCAGACTTCACGCGACCTGGAAGTCGGCCTGACTGCCGGGAATGCCGCGCGAAAGCTGACTGCAAGGGTATTTCGTCATCAGCTGAAAAATGAAATCTTCTTCAATCCGCTTCAGTTCTCCAACGTGAACCTGGACCCCACGCGTCGTCAAGGCGTCGAGGTGGAAGCGAATGTGCGCTTGATGCCGGCATATACCCTGTCGGCCGTGCTGCAGCATGTTTCCGCCAAGTTCACCGATGGTCCGAACAATGGCAAGGAAATGGTACTGGTGCCAAGCAACACCGCGACGCTTCGCCTGAACTGGCTGCCGGGCAGCAGCCAGAGCGCAAGCGTAGGTGTGCAATGGGCCGACTCGCAGCGCTACGGCGGTGACTTTTCCAATAGCTGCGCCATCCGCATTCCATCGTATACGACCGTGGATGCACGTTATGCGAGACGTGTCGGCGCATGGGAGTTGGCAATTGCCGGCAACAACTTGACGGATCGAAGCTATTTCTCGAATGCCTTCGGGGCGTGCGGAACCGGAATCTATTCCGATACCGGCCGTCAACTGAAGGTCTCTGCCCGTCTCGACTTTTAGAGACCGGGCGTCATCATGCGAGTCCGGATGAACCATGCATAGCACTGTCATCAGTCTGCCTTTGTTCAACGAACGCCGCCGTGCGTTCACCGTTCTCGCGGTGATGCTGGTGCTTGCCTGCGCCAGTATCTTGTTCTCCTGCGTCGTCGGCTCCGTCTCGCTGTCGGTTCCCGAGCTGTTCTCGGCACTGGGCGACATGCTGCGTGGCGAGCCGGCGAGCCTGGCCGGGACATTGCTGGAATTGCGCCTTGGACGCGCGCTCTCGGCCTTCGTCACCGGCGCCACTCTCGCGCTGGCAGGTGTCATGATGCAGGCCTTGTTGCGCAATCCGCTCGCCGATCCCTATGTGCTCGGCGTGTCGGGAGGCGCAGCGGTCGGCGCATTGTTCGCAATGCTTTTTTTCACAGCAGCCTGGTTGATCGATATCGCGGCGTTTGCCGGCGCAGTCGCGGTCGCGTTTCTGCTGTTGCTGCTCGCCTATCGCGACCTGCGAGGCAACACCGGAGCCGACGGCGGCGCACCGATGCTGCTGCTTACCGGCGTGATCGTCGCATCGGGCTGCGGAGCGCTGGTCGCGCTGATGCTGTCGCTGGCGCCCGACAATCGCTTGCGCGGCATGGTGTTCTGGCTGATCGGTGACCTTTCGTCGACGCAGATACGCTGGTTGCCCTGGACGATATGGCTGGGCGCGCTTGTGTTCGCAATTCGCGTTGCACGCGCGGTCAACGTGCTTGCCTTGCATGCGGAGGCAGCGGCCACGCTGGGCATACGCGTCGGACGCCTGCGGCAGGGTTTGTTCCTGTGTTCCGCGCTCTTGACTGCGAGTGCGGTCAGCAGCGCCGGCAGCATCGGATTCATCGGTCTGATCGTGCCGCACGCCTGCCGCTTTGCGTGGGGACCCGACCATCGACTGCTGTTCCCCGCAGCCACGCTGGCGGGCGGAAGTTTCCTGGTCCTTGCCGATACGCTGGCACGCAGTGTGCTGGCACCCCAACAACTGCCGGTGGGCGTGATCACGGCCCTGATCGGCGTGCCCATCTTTCTGTTGCAGTTACATCATATTCACAGGAAATAGACGATGCGCACGCTCGACCTGACCCTGCGCATTGGCGACCGGCTCCTGGTCCGGGAGTTGAACTGGCGCGTCGAAGCGGGCCAGTGCTGGTGCGTGATCGGGCGCAATGGCGCGGGAAAAAGTACCTTGCTGCGAACGCTCGCCGGCCTGCGCGACCCCGACGGTGGTGCCATTCGCGTTGGCGAACGCATGCTGCACGATTGGCACGCGCCGGAGCTCGCGCGGCAACGCGCCTACCTGCCGCAGGGACGCAAGGACGCATTTGGATATCGCGCCATCGAAACAGTGCTGGCGGCACGTCATCCTTACCAGGGCGACCAGTACTGGGATGCGGCTGCGGATATCCAGAAGGCGCGCGTGGCCTTGCTTGCACTCGACGTTGCCCATTTGGCGGAGCGTGATGTACGCACGCTTTCCGGCGGCGAGCGCCAGCGTGTCGCGATCGCGGCGGCGCTGGCTCAGGACACCCCTTGGCTGCTGCTGGATGAGCCGGCCAGCGCGCTTGATCTTGCGCACCAGGTCAGCGTGATGGAACTGCTGGCCCGGTTGTGCCGCAAACAGGAAAAGGCGGTGGTCATGGTGAGTCATGACCTCAATCTCGCCCACAGTATTTCCAGCCACGCCTTGTTGCTGATGGGCGACGGACGCTGGATGGCTGGTCCGGTGGAGGAGGTGATGCAGGCGCAGATCCTGAGCGACTGCCTGGGTTACCCGATCGAGACGGTACGACACGGCAATCGAACGCTCTACATTCCCGCGGAAGCACGCCGATGACCAGGCGAAAATGAGCATTCCCTTTCAGACGCTGATGGTGCAGGGCACCACCTCGGACGCCGGCAAGAGCACGGTGGTCGCCGCCTTGTGCCGACTTCTGGCGCGCGAAGGCGTGAAAGTCGTGCCCTTCAAGCCGCAGAACATGGCGCTCAACAGCGCGGTGACCGAAGACGGCGGCGAGATCGGGCGTGCACAGGCCCTGCAGGCGCAAGCCGCCGGCCTGGCTCCGCATAGCGACATGAATCCTGTGCTGCTGAAACCCTCAAGTGACACCGAGGCGCAGATCATCGTGCATGGCAAGGTCCGCGCCGACATGAATGCACGCGATTACCATCAATACAAGACCGTTGCGATGCAGGCTGTGTTGCAATCCTACCGTCGCTTGTCCGAGTCCTATGAGGCCATCATTGTCGAAGGCGCGGGCAGCCCGGCGGAAATCAACCTGCGCGAGCGCGACATCGCCAACATGGGTTTCGCAGAAGAGGTCGATTGCCCGGTGATCCTGGTCGCGGACATCGATCGCGGCGGCGTCTTCGCGCACATCGTCGGCACGCTCGCGTGCCTGTCGGAGAGCGAGCGCAAGCGCATCATAGGTTTCGTGATCAATCGTTTTCGCGGCGATATCAGCTTGCTGCAACCCGGGCTGGAATGGCTGGAAGCGCAGACCGGAAAACCGGTGCTCGCGGTGCTGCCTTATCTGCACGGCTTGTTCCTGGATGCGGAAGATGCGATTCAGCCCATGCAGCATGAAAAAGGCCGCTTCAGGATCGTGGTCCCGGTTCTGCCTCGCATCAGCAACCACACCGACTTCGACGCCCTGCGCGCGCAGCCCGATGTAGATCTTCATTTTGTCGGCCCCGCGCAAGGGATTCCGCCGGCGGATTTGGTCATCCTGCCCGGCAGCAAGAATACAAGGGCCGATCTCGAGTGGCTGATTGCAAACGGCTGGCGCGAAGCATTGCTAAGGCATTTGCGCTATGGCGGCAAGGTGCTTGGGATCTGCGGCGGCTATCAAATGCTGGGGCACACCGTATCGGATCCGCACGGTGTCGAAGGCGCGCCCGGCGAATCCGAGGCATTGGGATTGCTGGATGTCGACACGGTACTGACCGCGGACAAGACGCTGGCCCACATCAACGGCCGATGCGCATTCGCCGACGCGCCGGTCGTCGGATATGAAATCCACGTGGGTGTCTCGCACGGCAGCGCAAGTGCCAGGCCGGCGTTTTATCTCGGCGAGCGTGCGGAGGGGGCGCGTTCCGCGGATGACCGCATTATGGGAACCTACTTGCACGGTCTGTTCGATTTGCCTCAGACGATGGCGGCACTGCTGCGCTGGGCAGGACTCTCCGAGCTCACGCCGGTCGATCCCGGACTGCTGCGCGAGCAAAGCATCGACCGCATCGCTGATGCTGCGGCACCGATACTTGCTGCGCTTGAAAAGCTGGCGGATGGCAAGTCCAAGCTCAAATAGTTCAGCCGAGCTCACCGCCATGCGCAACTGCTGTCACGCATGGCTCGCAGGACCGCTTGGCGGTCAGGCCGCTTTCGCCGACGGCGCGGGGCGCCGCTGCAGCACGAAGATCGGTTGCGCCCAGTGGGTTTCCTTCTTCTTCTTGCTGGTGATCAGCGTGAGTTCCGACGGATCGTAGACGTCGGTGTTGTGCGTCAGCGGCGTCGTCATCAGGTACTGCGCGTCGGTGTTCTTGAGGAATTCGCCGACCAGTTGAATGTTGCGTATGTCCAGATGCGCGAATGGTTCGTCGATGAACACGAAACCGCCGGAGCCTTCGTCGGACTTCAGCAGGCCGATCAGCAGGATCAGGGATTTCATCACCTGCTGACCGCCCGAGGCTTCGCCGTCGTTCATGCCGATTGGCCCCTTGCCGTCGAACTTGAAGCGGACATGCAAGCCCGCTTGAGACAGTTGAATGTCGTCGTTTTCCAGTCGAACGGGGTCGGTGTGGACTTCAATCCCTGCCAGTTCGCCCAGTTCCTTGATGTTGCGGCTGTAAGTCTTGATGGTGTAGCGCAGCCGCTCGATGTAGGCCCCGCGTGCATTGGTGGTCGCTTCAATCGCCCGGTTGTTCTGGTAGCGGCGCTCCTCGGTTTCCGCTTGCCGCCCCTGCAGCAGTGCCGACAGGCGCGCATGTTGATCGACCACGGTCACATCGGTTTCCCAGTCCTCGCGTTCGAGATCGCTTGTCAGATGCTTGAGTCGCAGTTCGACCTGGTGCGCATTCTGATGTTCCTCGACCAGTGCGTGGCGGCGGGCAGGGCGGCGCCAGTTGAACGGCAGGTGACGCCATGTCTGGCGAATACCGGCAAGCGTACGGGCGTGCGCGCTGCGCTCTTCTTCATTGCGCTTGTTTGCCTGCCGCAAGTGCGCTTCGCCCTCGGTCAGTGCGTTCTTTGTCCCGTTCCATTCGCGGTCGGCAAGCACGCGCGCTTCCGTCGCGGTCTTCAGGAGCGGATACAGCTCGCCGAGACGGGTGCCGACCTCGGTGCGCGTGGCCTTGAGCGGCGTGGCGCCGCGTTCCGCTTCCTCGAATTCCATTTGTCGTGCGATCAATTCCTTGGCGGCATCGACGCCGGCAAGGCGCGCCTTGAGTGCGCTGATTTCACCGGCAAGCTTGTTGATCTTCAAGGTCAACGTGTCTTCTTCCGCTTCCAGTTTTGGCAAGGCTTGTTGCAATGCCGCCAGGCGTTGCGCACGCCCGGCCTGGCCGAAACGGTAGCGCGATGGTTCAACGAACAGCGAGCGGCCGCCTCGCCGTTCACGGTGATATGCGTCCGGCGTGATCCACTCCGGTGATCCCGGCAGCTTGGCCCCTTCATCGACCGAATCGACGCGGGTGATGCGGGCCAGCTGATCGATCAGCCATGCCGGCGCGGGTGCGGAAAAGCGCAGCACCGACAACAGGCTTTGATCCTTCGCTACCGGCGCGGCGACGCGTTCGGGGACGATGAAGTGTCCATAGCGCTCCTTCTCGCCGAGACGATAGGCCGCTGCCGCATCTTTCGCGTTCTTCAGCAAGACGACGAAAGTAGAGCCGCGCAGCACGCCCTCGACAGCGCCTTGCCAGCGCGGGTCGGTCACCTCGATGATGTCGGTCAGCATCTCATGCGCAATGCCGGCATCGTTCAGCGCGCGTCGCATGGAACGCACATTGTCCGGTTCCGGC
The DNA here is from genome assembly GCF_004804275.1 of Herbaspirillum sp. ST 5-3. Lineage (GTDB taxonomy): Bacteria > Pseudomonadota > Gammaproteobacteria > Burkholderiales > Burkholderiaceae_D > Noviherbaspirillum. The sequence continues at coordinate 105,253 of NZ_STGI01000013.1, read as the reverse complement.
AACGCCGCCTTGCCCTCAAGCGCCGCAATGGCGGCACGATCGGCGGCAAGCCGGCTGGCGAGGTCCGCGCGCGCCTGGCGCAGACCTATGTACTCGGCTTCCTTCTGCTCCGCTTGCGCGGCGACATCGGCGATATCGGCGCCGGCATCGGAGGCCAGTTTCTGCAGACGCATTTTTTGTTCCAGCAGGTTTTCCAGCGGCTTGAGTCTGGTGTTGATCTCGCCCAGCCGCCTTTCCAGTGTGGTCTTTTCCTGCTCCAGCGCCGTCTCGTGATCGTGCGCTGCGCTCAGGGCTTTTGCGCGCTCGGCAACAAGGACGCGCTTTTCGGACAACTGCGCATCCTGCGTGACCACCGATCTTTTTGCATCGCGCAGTGCCTGGCTGACGGTTGCCGCTTTTTCCCGTGTTTCGTGATATTGCAGCGTCGGCAGGATTTCTTCCTGCAGGTCGCGCCGCTCCTTGTTCAGCCCTTCCCACTGATGGTAGTTCGCCACCCGCAGGCGCAAGCGTTCGAGGTTGGTCTGCGAGGCGGCGAGATCCGCTTCGAAGCGCTGCAACTCGGTCTCGGTGTCGCGCTGGTGGCGCTTCGCTTCGTCGTAAGCGTCCAGCACTTCCTTGTCGCCGAATACCTGGAACACAAGGTCGAGCAACTGTCGCGGCGCGTATTCGCACAGCTTGTCGGTCTCGCCTTGTTCCAGCGCCAGCACCTTCGCCATCGCCTGCGACAAGCCGGCATTGGCCAGCCGCTTGCGATACGCGTCCAGACCGAGCCAGTCGCTGGCCTCCTGCACCGCCTCGATCTCGACCACGCCACCGCGCATCAGGTACTGACGCCGCCAGTCTCCTCCGTTCTTCTGGATCTGGCAGAACAGCGTGACTTCATCCTCGCTGAAAAAGCCCGAAGCGCGGAACGGCCGGTTGGAAAGCTGGCGTCCGCTGGGGCGATTGTCGACCACGGCGCGCAGCCAGGCGGTCTGCTCGCCGGAGTGGCGCGCGTAGTGCTTGTATGAGCGACCCATCGAGCAGTCGAGGCCGAACAGCGTGCGCAAGGCATCGAGCAGGGTCGTCTTGCCGGAGCCGTTCTGCCCGGCGATGGTGATGATCTTTGCGTCCAGCGGGATGTTCTTGATGCGCTGCCAGTAATCCCAGTGCACCAGTTCAAGCGATTTGATATGAAACATGCGATTCCTATTCCGTGACTTCCTGCGGCGCGCGCTTGAAAATGTCGGCCAGAGCTCCGTTGACGATGCGCTCCTTGAGCGTGTCGGTATCCATCATCAGATCCAGCAGCGGTCCTTCCAGGATCATGTCGCCTTTCATTTCGATGAAGCCGAGCCTTGCAAGCTGGCCGAGGTTCATGCCGATGCGCGTCTTCTTGCCGAGCTTGTCGCCGAAGTCCGCCAGCAGCGCCTTGAGGGAAATACCGGTCGACGCCTCTTCCGCGCGCGGCATGGGCTTGTCCTTGCCGAACATGTCGTTCTGATCCTCGGCGGCGTTGCGGTGCGACTCCTGCCGCTCGCGTTTGGGCAGAATGATGAGCGCCCACAGCACCACCAGCAGCGCCACGCCGTCGCGTGCCAGGCCGGCATTATTGTTCTGCCATGTGTCGCGCGCACCGAAGATCTTCGGTTCGACTTCGCGCGTCAGCGCGAGCGTGACGTGGTCGGCGTAGACGTTGTCGAGCAGCTTCAGTCCGCAGGCCGAAAGACGATTATCGAGCTCGGCGCGGAACAATTCATCCGACAGCGCTCGCTTCACCAGCTTGTTGTCGCGCGGTAGCGTCTGATGCGTGAGCAACTGTGCGATCAGGATTTGCGCTTCGTGGTTCATGCTGTATATCCGTTCGAGATTCTGGTTTGTGTGAGAGGGATGCGTTCGAGATGGCGACCACATGCGGGTCCTTCAGCGCGATCATGCCGTCTTGTGGCGTGAAGACCAGCGGCAGGCGAGCCATGTGCGCAGTGCCGCCTTGCAGCGCCGATTCGCTTTCATCGCCCAGCAGCGGCAGCAGCGAAGCCCGGTAGGAGGCGATCGCGAAGCTGGCCGGCAGCAGCGTGTCCTGCACCGGCGTGGCGGCCGGCGATGGCGACGCAAATGACGAGAGGCGATTCAGCCACGCGTCCAGCTCGACCGGCATGCTCGCTTCCTGGCTGCGCGTGACGGGCGCGTCCTCACCCGCGGGCAGTGCGGAAGCCGCGGTCGCGACCCGATCGGCGAACAGTTCGGCTTCGGCGACATCGATCATTTCCGAAGGAGTGATGAACAGTGGCGTGACCGGCGTCGACACGGCGCCGTCCGCCAGGGCCGCCAGGTCGTCCTGCTGCATCAGCCAGGTCTTGATATCGGTGGTCGAGAGGCCGGATTGCCCGAGATGGACGCGCTGGCGCTCGATCTGGTTGAGGGCGCGCGAAAACATGCCCTGCATGTTCAGGAGGGCGCTCTGTGCGCGGCCGATGGCTTGCGCCGCGCGATGCGTGGCCGCATCGGCCTGGGGATCGGTCGTGATCGCATGGATGATCTGCGATCCTTTCTCCACCCAGTCGCAGGCGGTATGCCATTTTTCCTGCGCCGCGCGCAGCCGGAATTCCGAACCGGAGGCAATCGCGTCGCGGAACTCCTCGGTCAGGTCGACCAGGCGTCCGAGCAGGTGTTGCAACTGCTCGACATTCACGCCGCCGACCGCCTGCGATCCGGCGACCTGTGACAGCAGGAAGCCCATCTCCGCCTCGTCGTCGCCTTGAATCAGGCCGAGCAGGCCGTCGATGGCCGCCAGCACATTGCGCGCGGTCGGCGTCATGCGATAGACGCCCTGTGCGGCATCCCAGGCGAGCAACTGATGCGAGCGCAGGCGTGCCAGCACGGTTTCCAGGCTGTCCGGATCGAGATAGGCGAGCCGGGTGTTGATGTCGGCGCGCGACAGCGCAGACGACTGCGTGTCGGCCGCCAGTTCCTTGAGCACCAGCAATCGCACCAGCACGCCATCGAATCCGCCATGGAACAGGGCGGTAAATGCCTGCAGCAGCGGTTGCGCCCGCTTCAGGCGGAAGACCTGCTCAATATCGTCCGGAGAGATGTCAGGCTTGAAATAGGCTTGCAGCGAGGCTGGGGCGCCGTCGTCCGTGACGGCGGGGAGAGTCGTCGAATTGTTTTGCATCGCGGTATTTTAAGGCACGATAACTTGCCGGGGAGCAGAAAAGCGCGTCCACAGTTTCCTTGCTGAAAAGATGCCGTGTTATGCTCTTTGGAAACGTTGCGTCAGTGGCACGAAACGACAAAAGTATTGCAAACATGTCAACTCATCGGGGGGAACATGCCAGTCATTGTCATTGCGAATCCAAAGGGAGGCGTCGGCAAAAGCACCATCGCCACCAATCTCGCCGGATATTTCGCCAAGCAGGGCCACAAAGTCATGCTCGGCGATTCGGATGTCCAGCAATCTTCTCGCGCATGGCTGGCGCTGCGCCCCGGCAGCCTTCCGCCGATCGCCTCATGGGACATCGTCAATGGCCATGTTGCCAGGCCGCCCAAGGGCACCACGCATATCGTGCTCGATACGCCGGCCGGACTCTCCGGTGCGCGACTTGAAGAGGTATTGCGCATTGCCGACAAGGTCCTTGTGCCGCTCCAGGCATCGATGTTCGATATTCTGGCAACCCAGGAATTCCTGCAGCGCCTCGCCGGCAGGCATGGTCACGCCGGCGTCGGTGTGCTTGGCATGCGCATCAACGTTCGCACCCGCGCCGCGGACCAGCTCGCGCATTACGTCAGTAATCTTGGTTTGCCTGTGCTTGGCTATCTGCGCGACACGCAGAACTACGTCCAGCTCGCCGCCCACGGCGCCACGGTATGGGATGTCGCACCGTCGCGGGTGGATAAGGATCTCGAGCAGTGGCAGGAAGTCGTGAAGTGGGTGCAGCAGTAATTTATTCGCAGACCTGCTTGCCGTGTTCGGACACGACCGGAATGAGTGATAAGCTCGCCGAGACGTACTGAAACATGTAGACGCAGCCGTAGGGATCCTTGATGTACATGCCGTGCACCGCAGTCCCGGCTTCCGAGAGATGCTGTTTTCGTGCTTCGGCGGGCGACAGATATTTGCCGTTCTGGGAAGCGATTGCGTTGGAAATCGGCTGGGGGAGAAGGCTGCGCGCGGCTTCCAGGGTTGGTGGGTAAAAGGACAGCGCAACAAGCGTGCCCAGCACGCAGCCGCCCGTCATCAGAGCGGTTCTTTTCCATTGCGGCATGCGACGCTGACGGAAAACAGGTTTTTCGTTCGAGAAGCCCATAAAATTCCACTGAATCTACGATGCGAAACAACCGGCCACGCGATCAGTGCCCGGAATCGAACAAACCATTGCAAGGCGTGCAGCCTGCCCCGCGAAATCGGACGATTATATATGGGCTTGCCCTTGCGTCAACACATTCCGGCGCGCAGTTCGTTATCATGCCCTTGTTGATTTCATCATTTTCAGCATGGATTGGATATGATCGCACCCGGATACGCGCAGACCATGGCAGCTTACAACCACTGGATGAATGAAAAGCTTTACCAGGCGTGCGAGCGCCTGACGGATGAAGAGCGCAAGTTGGATCGAGGCGCGTTCTTCAAGTCGATCCATTCGACCTTGAATCACATCATCTGGGGGGACTACATGTGGCTGGGCCGTTTTACGCATGAGACGCCGCTGGCGAAGGCGTATCCGAAGGCTTCGATTGGCACTGACCTGTACGAGGATTGGCATGCGCTCAAGGCTGCGCGATCAGCGATGGACGAGGATATCCTGGCCTGGGCTGCGACGCTCGACGCTGAATGGCTGGCAAGCGATTTCAGCTGGTACAGCGGCCTGACCAAATCGACTCGCACCCGACCGGCATGGCTGCTGGTGACCCATCTCTTTAACCATCAGACGCATCATCGCGCACAGGTGACGACGCTGTTGTCGCAGCAGGGCATCGACCCAGGCGATACAGACCTGATGTTGATGCCGCTTTGACGATCTGTTGAACGACAAAGCGGAACTCGCCTTGCAGCAATCGCTCAGGGTCTTCTCGAGCGTGCCGCGTCGAGTTCCTTGCACAACATTTCCATGCCATCCAGGATGCGCGGTCCGGAACGATTCATCAGTGTGCCATCGACCAGGATGAGGTTGCCGCGCGCAACCGCCTTCAGTTTTGGAAAGCGGCGCCAGGGCGAAAACACATCGTCCTGCTCGCCGCTGCTGGCAACGATCGCTTCAGGATCGGCCTTGAGCACGGCCTCCACGCTGACTGTGGGCGCGAGTTGCGGCAGGCTGGCGAAGATATTGATGCCGCCGCACTGACGAATGGCGGAAGACACCATGTGCATGCCGTTCAGCGTCATCAGCGGCGATCGCCAGATCTGGTAGAAGACGGTGATGCTGCGTCGCTGCTGGTAGGTATCGCGCAGATGCTTGAGGCGCGTGCGGAAAGCGTTCGCCGCCGCTTCGCCGGCTGCGTCGGTCCCCGCCAGGTGCGCCAGGCTTTCCATGGAACGCGCAATCGCAGCGAAGTCGTAGGGTTCGCTCTTGAATACCGGAATGCCAAGCTGCTCAAGCCTTGCCAATTGCGGCGCTGCGTTGCCGTTGTTCCAGCCGACGATCAGATCGGGTTTGAGCTGAATGATGCGTTCCATGTCGAGCGACAAGCCGCTGCCGACTGAAGGAATCCGCCTCGCTTCCGCCGGGTAATCGCTGAATTCGGAAACGCCGACGACATAGCGACCGGCGCCCGCCGCGAAAAGCAGTTCGGTCACATGCGGCGCGAGACTGACGATGCGGTGCGCGGGCGCGGGAAGGGTGACGGTTCGTTTGGTGTCGTCGACGACCGAAATCGCAGCCCGCGCTGATCCCAGGGGAAGCAGCGCGAGCATGCTGCAGGCGATAAGCCGTGTTAGGTGTTTGCGCCGCATTGGTTACAGGCTATTGCGAGCGGAGCGGGTGCTCAGATTTCGAGATTGTCGATCAGACGCGTGATGCCGAGCTTGGCCGCGGCAAGTACCACCAGCGGCTCGCCTTGCGCCAGATCGCCGGCGGAGGGCGGTTGCAGATCGGCACGCTTGCGAATCGAAATGTAGTCCGGTTTCCAGCCGCGCTTCGCGAGCCTGGCCATCGCCTGGCGCTCCAGTTCGAACATGTCGAGATGTCCGGAGCGGACCTCATCGGCGACTTCATTGAGAAGCTTGTACAACGCCGGGGCTTCCGCGCGCTCTTCCGGCGAGAGATAGCTGTTGCGCGAGGAGAGCGCCAGTCCGTCGTCCGCACGGTAGGTTTCCGCTGCGATGATTTCGGTCGGCAGCGCGAATTGCTTCGACATGTTCCGCACGATCATCAACTGCTGGTAATCCTTCTTGCCGAAAACGGCAACGCGCGGTTGCACGCAGGAGAACAGCTTCAGCACGACAGTCGTCACGCCGGTGAAGAAGCCGGGACGAAACTCGCCTTCCAGGATATTGCCCAGGTCGTCCGGCGGACGCACGCGGTACTCCTGCGGCTCCGGATACATATCCCGTTCGGTCGGCGCGAACAGCACATACACACCTTCCTTTTCCAGCTTTTCCACGTCGGCCTGGAAGGTGCGCGGATATTTGTCGAAATCTTCGTTCGGGCCGAATTGCAGGCGGTTCACGAAGATCGAAGCCACCACCGGATCGCCATGCCTGCGCGCCAGACGCATCAGCGAAAGATGGCCCTCGTGCAGGTTGCCCATGGTGGGCACGAAGGCGGTGCGCAATTGTCCGCGCAACTGGTCGCGCAATTCGTCAATAGAGGAAATGATTTTCATGGAACAGCCTTGCTACGGTAATGAGCCTGATGCGGCCGGGGATGGTGAAGTTCAGGTCGGAGAATAAGCCAATCGGACATAGATCGGCGCAAAAGCTTCGGCCTGCGTGATTTCGATCAGAGTTTCTTTCGCCAGTTCGAGCAGCGCGATGAAGTTGACGACCAACACCGGCACGCCGCGCGAGGGGTCGAACAGGTCGGCGAATTCGACAAACTTTGCCGATTGCAAGCGGCGCAGGATGCCGGTCATGTGCTCGCGCACGGACAGTTCTTCGCGGCTGATGGTGTGGTGCGCGGTCAGCTTGGCGCGTTTGAGGATGTCGCTCCAGACGGCCTGCAATTCAGACATGCTGACTTCCGGCCAGCGCGTGACCATGCTCTGCTCAATGAAGATCTGCGCACGAACATAGTCGCGGCCTAGCTGCGGCAGCGTGTCGATCTGCTGCGCGGCCAGCTTCATTTGCTCGTACTCCAGCAGGCGGCGCACCAGTTCGGCGCGCGGATCTTCCGCTTCCGCGCCGCTGTCGCTCTTCTTCACCGGCAGCAGCATGCGCGACTTGATCTCGATGAGCATGGCGGCCATCAGCAGGTACTCGGCCGCCAGTTCGAGATTGCGTTCGCGGATCTGCTCGACATATTCGAGGTATTGCAGGGTGACCTGCGCCATCGGAATGTCGAGGATGTTGAAGTTCTGCTTGCGGATCAGGTACAGCAGCAGATCGAGCGGACCCTGAAATGCTTCGAGAAAGACTTCCAGCGCATCCGGTGGGATGTAGAGGTCCGACGGGAGCTTGAACAGCGGCTCGCCGTACAGTTTCGCGAATGCCACGCCGTCGATCACGTTGGGAGTCGAGTCCGGTTGATTCGCAAGCGCCAGTTCGGGCGCATCAGCCGGCAAGTGCGCTAGCAGTGCGTCCTGCTGTGTCGTCATCAGTGCTTGGTCTGATAGACGTAGGCTTGCTGCTTGATGCGGGATTCTTCCGCACGGCGGCGGGCGTCGAGATCGATCGGCGCCTTGTCCCAGTGAATCAGGCGGCCGTTGCGCTGTTTTTCGTCAAGCGAAGGATCCTTCTGCTTCATCTCGGAGAGGAATCGGGTGTAGTCGGATACGTAGAGCTTGTTGTGTTTGCTGAATGCCATGATGGTTGTGGGCCCGGTGAAAATGCACCCGCTATTTTACCCTGTCTTTGACACTATTCCGCCAATGCAATTGCTGTTCTGCGTCGGGCAGCTGTCGAGCTTGTCCGTTTTGCAATCAATGCCTCAATTTGTTGTAGCGAACTGATCTTGATGTTGGTATTATTTCTATCAAGCAATATTCCGTTCCGGTACACGGACAGGACAATCACCCTGGAAGTGACGTTTATCCCCGAGTGCGATTTCGCCGGACGCAGAGCGAACTCAGGGAGAAAGAGGCGCACGATGCATTTGGCTGCTGACAAGGATCTGGCCGATGTCCTGGTAGTCGACGACACGCCGACGGACCGGGAGCTTCTGGCCGCCATTCTGAGCGGCCATGGTTATCGCGTCCGTTCCGCCGCCAGCGGCGTCACCGCACTGGAGCAGATCGAGCGCGCGCAACCGGACCTGATTCTGCTCGACATTCACATGCCCGAGATGAATGGATTCGAGGTGTGCCGCCATCTCAAACAGTCCAAGCAGTTCAACGGCATCCCCGTCATTTTCGTCAGCGTTTCCGACGATACCGACAGCAAGGTCGCCGCGTTCAATTGCGGCGGCATCGACTATGTCACCAAGCCATTCAGGTCGGCGGAGATCCAGGCGCGCATCCATGCGCACCTGCAGATGAAATACGCCCGCGACCAGCTTGGGTTCCAGGCAGGACATGACACCCTGACCGGGCTGCCGAACCGGAATCTGCTCACCGACCGCCTGCAGCAGGCGATCAGCTTCGCCGACCGTTACGGCGGTCAGCTCGGGGTTGCTTATATCGACCTCGACAAGTTCAAGACCGTGAATGACCGGCTCGGCCACGAAGCAGGCGATCATTTGCTGGTCGAAGCGGCATGCCGGCTTCAATCGTGCGTGCGCGAGTCCGACACCATCGCCCGCATCGGCGGCGACGAATTTGTCATCGTGTTTTACGACCAGATCTGCGAGAACGTCGCCGCCCATGCCATGCAGCGCATACTGGATTGCATGGCCGAACCGATCGTGTACGAGGGTTATTCCATCGTGCCGAGCTGCAGCATCGGATTCGCCTTTTATCCGCAAGATGGCGGCGATGTCGAAACGCTTCTCAAGAATGCGGACATCGCGATGTATCGTGCAAAAGAGCTTGGGCGCAACAACTCCCAGTTCTTTACGGGCGAGCTGAATCAGCGCATGAATGAGCGCATGGCACTGGAGAGGAGTCTGCGCCTTGCCATTGAACGCGAGGAGTTTGTGCTGCATTACCAGCCGCGCATCGATTTGCGTGGCGGCCAGGTCATCGGCCTGGAGGCATTGATTCGCTGGCAGCATCCCGAGCTCGGACTGCTGCCGCCCCTGCACTTCATTCCGCTCGCCGAAGAAGCGGGCCTGATCGGCCAGATCGGCGATTGGGTGATTCGCACTGCCTGCGCCCAGCACAAGCAGTGGCAGCAACAGGCGCTGTTGCAGGTGCCGATTGCCATCAATATTTCGCCGTCGCAGTTCCTGAACCCCGGTTTTGCGCAATCGATTGCTTCGACACTGCGCGATATGGACGTCGCGGCCTGCCATCTCGAGTTCGACTTCAAGGAGTCCTTGCTGATGCAGGATCCGGCTGTGGCGATGCGAGTTTTGCAGGAACTCAAGGTGCTTGGCATCGGACTGTCGATCGATGATTTCGGCACAGGATTTTCCAATCTCGGTTACCTCAAGCGCTTCCCAGTCGACAGGATCAAGCTGGATCCGAGCTTCATCAGCGAGATTCAAAGCCATCCGGACGATCTTGCCATTGCCGACGCTGTCATTGCGATGGCGCACAGCCTGCGATTGAAAGTGGCGGCAGAGGGCATGGAAAACGGCAGTCAGCTCGCGTTGCTTGCGGCGCACGGCTGCGATGAAATGCAAGGCGATTACTTCAGTCCGGCGCTTCCCGCCGACCTGTGCCTGGCCGTGCTATTGGAAAAGCGCGTGCTGGAGATCGAAAAAATCAGCAGGTCCCGTCACGCCCCCGCCATGTTGCTGCTGTCCCGAAACGAGAACAGCCGTCGTGCCTTGTCCGCTGCGTCGCAGTTTGCGCGCTATCGTCTGCTGGAGGCGTCGGATGCGCGCGAGGCGTTCGACCTGTTGGCAGCCGAGGAAGTGGGCATCGTCCTGTGCGATCAGGGCATGTCCGGCATCGGCGGCGTTGAGTTTTTGAGCCGCGTCAAACAGATGTATCCGAACACCGTGCGCATTCTTCTCGGCGGGGAGTTCGATGCGACGGTCAGCGCCGATGCGATCAATCGCGGCGGCATTTACAAATTCCTGCACCAGCCCTGGAGCGAGCGCGCTATGGTGGATATGCTGGCCGATGCATTTGCGCGCTACGAAGGCAGCGTACGCGCTGCCGGGCTCCATTAAGGCTAGGTCCCGGATTCGCCTGCCTTCGCCGTTACTGCTGACAGAATCCCTCGAAGGATATCGATCGGCGGCGGCGGACAGCCCGGCACGACGACGTCGACCGGAATCACGTTCGACACGCGTCCGCAACTGGCATAACTCTCGCCGAAGATTCCGCCGTTGCCTGCGCATTCGCCGATTCCTACCACCAGTTTCGGGTGGGGCGTCGCGTCATAGGCATCCTTGAGCGCGGCTTCCATGTTCTTGGTCACCGGCCCCGTCACCAGCAGCATATCGGCATGGCGCGGACTGGCGACGAATTTGATCCCCAGCCCTTCAAGGTTGTAATAGGGATTGCTCAAGGCCTGTATCTCCAGCTCGCAAGCATTGCAGGAACCCGCATCAACCTGGCGGATGCAGAGTGCCCGTCCGAGAATGGACAGGATATTCGATTGAATCTGTTCGCGCTCCGTGCGCCAGGCTTCATTCGGCTCGGGCGCCTTTTCCGCCGGCAGTCCCGCATGGGCGATTTGCTTGAGGAGGAACCACATCAGAGATCGTGTCCCGAATAGCTGAGATTGAAGGATTTGTTGATCAAGGGGAAATCAGGAACGATATTGCCCATGATCGCATGTTGCAGGACCGGCCAGTTCTGCCATGATGGATCATGGCAATGACAGCGCAGGATCTTGCCTTGCGCATCGGTTTCCAGGCCGACCAGGACTGCGCCGCGCCAGCCTTCCACCCAGCCCGTGCCCAGGCTTTCGCCCCCGGATGCCGGCAAGGGCACAGCGATCGAGCCGGACGGCAAGCGCCGTAAGATTTCCCGCAGCAGGCGCAGCGACTCGGCGATTTCATCGAAGCGCACGAGCACGCGCGCCGCGACGTCGCCGTTGCGATGCGTGGCCATGCGCACATCGAGCTGCGAATAAGGTGCCATCGCCTGATCCGCGCGCGCGTCCCATGCCTGCCCGCTGGCGCGGCCCGCCATTCCGCACAAGCCGAGTTCCGACGCCAGCTTCGGCAACACGCGGCCAGCCGAAATAAATCGGTCCTGCAGGCCCGCATGTTCGTCGTAGATACCGTGCAGCGTGCGCACTTCGTCCTCGATGTGATCGCACTGCGTCATCAGCAGGCCGATGCCCACCGCATCCAGGTCGACCGAGACGCCGCCCGGAATGATCCGATCCATCATGAAGCGATGGCCGAACAGCTGAAGGTTGAGCCGCACCCAATCTTCTTTCAGTCGCGAAAACTGCGCCAGGCCGAATGCCAGGCCGGCGTCATTGCCGAGTGCGCCCAGATCGCCCAGGTGACTGGCAATGCGCTCGCGCTCCAGCAGCAATGCGCGCAGCCACAGCGCGCGCGGCGGCACTACGCACTTGCTGGCTCCCTCGGCGGCCATGCAGTAGGCCCACGCGAACGCGACGGTCGAATCGCCCGATACTCGCCCCGCAATGCGGGCGCCGTCGGCGAGCTCGCGTCCAACGAAAAGCTTGTCCGTCCCCTTGTGCGTATAACCGAGGCGCTGCTCCAGTCGCAGCACCTTTTCGCCCACGACGGAAAATCGAAAATGTCCGGGCTCGATGGTGCCGGCGTGGATCGGGCCGACCGCGATCTCATGGACGCCGTCGCCTTCCACCTGCATGAACGGATATTCTTCCAATCCACTGTCGAACTGTTCCCGCCCCGAGAACTCATGCCGCAGCGGGAAGTACGATGCGGGCCATCTGCCGTGATTGATCCAGGGGCGAGTGTCTTCCGCGCCATTTGCCGGGATGCCGAGAAGATCGAACACCGTCCTTTGCATCCTTGCCGCCGAGGGGAATATCACGGACAGGTCCGGGTAGCCTTCCCGCTCGTTCACCGCCAGACGCAGCCACAGCAGGCCTTCGTCGGCGCAATAGACAGCCGACATGACATAGCGGTCCGCGAGCGGACGTCGATCCGTTCCCCAAACGGAAATCAGCCGGCCGCCTTCGGTATTGATCATCTGCGCCACGCGTGACCAGTCCTGCGGCGTGACATCCGCCACGCACATCGGCACGCTGCCCGCCAGCGATTTGAACGGGAGCGCGTATCTCTTGGTAAACGTATCGGTGTTCATCGTTCACCCTACGATCATCTTGACTGCTTGCCTGAACCACATGTTCAGATAAGCGGGAATATACAAACCGAGCATCAGTCCCAATCCCAGGTGGATGAAGACCGGCAGCAGCGCCGGGGGATGGGCCAGCGGCTTGGCGGTGGTTTCACCAAACACCATCGACAGCACACGGCTCAGGATCGACGCGAACGCGACGCCGAGCGCGAGCAGCAGCACCGGCGTTGTCCATGGCAATTCACGCATGGCGGTCGTCACGATCAGGAATTCGCTGGAGAACACGCCGAAGGGCGGCATGCCGAGAATCGCCAGCGATCCCAGCAGCATGCCCCAGCCCACGGTGGGGCTGACCTTCACCAGGCCGCGGATGTCGTCCATGACCTGCGTACCGGCCTTCTGCGCCGCATGGCCGACCGCGAAAAAGATTGCCGACTTCACCAGCGAGTGCACGGTCATGTGCAGCAGTCCGGCGTAAGTCGCAATCGGTCCGCCGATGCCGAACGCAAAAGTCATCAGCCCGATATGCTCGATGGAGGAATACGAAAACATCCGCTTCACATCCTTCTGCCGCGACAGGGAATACGTCGCTACCAGCACGGACAGCAAGCCGAAACCGACCAGAAGCTTGCCCGGCAGGCCGTTGAGCAGCGCCCCGTCGGCCAGCACCTTGAAACGCAGCACCGCGTACAAGGCCACATTGAGCAGCAGTCCGGACAGCACCGCCGAGATGGGAGTCGGCCCCTCCGCATGCGCATCGGGCAGCCAGTTATGCAAGGGGACCAGGCCCATCTTGGTGCCGTAGCCGACCAGCAGGAAAACAAACGCGAGCGACATGACCGTCGGCTCGAGACGGGTTTTGACGGCGTTCAGGTTGGTCCACAGCAGGGCATCGCTGCCGCTGCCCAGTTCACGATATGCGGCAAGGTAAAGCAGAATGGTTCCGAATAGCGCCAGCGCAATGCCGACGCCGCACAGGATGAAATATTTCCAGGCGGCTTCCAGGCTGGTTGCGGTGCGATACACGCTGACCAGCAGTACGGTCGCCAGCGTCGCGCCTTCCATCGCCACCCACAGCATGCCCATGTTGTTGGTCATCAGTGCAAGGAACATGGTGAACATGAACAGCTGGTACATGCTGTGATACAGGCGCATGCGGCGCGGCGTCATCTTGCCGTGGTCACGCTCCACGCGCATGTACGGCCGCGAGAAAAGTGACGTCGTCAGGCCGACGAAGGCCGTCAGCGTGACGAGGAAAACATTCAGCGGATCGATAAACAGCAGCTTGCCGAAGCCGAACGTCGGGCCGCCGGCGATGATCTGTGCGGTCAGCATGGCGGCAGCGATGAAGGTGACGAGGCTGAAACCGACGTTGAGTTCCGCCGCGCTGTCGCGATCGCCGATCAGGCCCAGTATCAGGCCGCCGAGCAGCGGTGTCAGCAGAACCAGAACCAAGGCGTCCATGTCAGTCTTCTTTCAGGCTTTCCAGGTTGTGTATATCCAGATTGTCGAACCGTTCGCGAATCTGGAACATGAACACCCCGAGGATCAGGATGCCGACCAGGATGTCGAGCGCGATACCGAGTTCAACGATCATCGGCATTCCATAGGTCGCGGCGGTCGCGGCGAAAAACAGTCCGTTCTCCATCGCCAGGAATCCGATCACCTGCGGCACCGCCTTGGAGCGCGTGATCATCATCATGAAGGAGAGCAGAATGCAGGCCAGTGCGATCCCGAGTGTGCCGCGTGCGATCGAATAGGAAAGCTGCGCGATCGGCAGCGCCAGGTTGAAGGCAATGATCACCAGGACGATGCCGATCAGCATCGTGGTCGGGACATTGATGAGCGGCTCCACATCCCATTTGACGTTCAGACGCCGGATCAGCTTGTGCAATATCCACGGGATCAGGACGACTTTCAGCGCGAAGGTCAGGGCGGCGGAAAAATAAAGATGGGTTTCGTGCGTCACAAATGCGACGACCAGCGTGGCCGCCACCAGCGTCGCTCCATGCAGCGTAAACAGATGAATCAAGGACAGAATCCTGCGCTGGCTGAGCATGGCAAAGGTCAGCAACAGCAGCGTGGCCGCGAACAGGTTCAGGAATTGCGCAGGGTAATTGGTCATCCTATGCCCCCAGCAGGAAGTGGATGAGCATGCCGATCACCGCCAGCAGAAACGCGGAGGTCAGAAATTCCGGAACACGGAAAATACGCATCTTGGCGCTGCTCATTTCAATCAGCGCGAGCAAGGCGCCGCCGATCGCCAGCTTGCCGGCCAGGATGGGAAGTGCCATGACGAGCTCGACAGGCGTCTCGACCGTAGCGATACCCCAGGGGAAGAACAGCGCGATACCGATGCAGGAGTAGGCAAACAGCTTGAGGCTTGCGGCCCATTCCACCAGTGCCAAATGGCGTCCGGAATATTCGAGGATCAGCGCCTCGTGGATCATGGTCAGCTCAAGATGCGTCGCGGGATTGTCGACCGGCACACGGGCATTCTCGGCCAGCGACACCATCGTAAAGGCCACGCCGGCGAAAGCGAGGCTGGGATAGATCGCCAGCTCGCGGTGCACCAGCTTGTCCACGATGGTCGGCAGCAAGGTCGATTGCGTGATCAGCGAAGCGGAAAACAACACCATCAGCAATGCCGGTTCGGCCAGAAAACCCACCAGCATCTCGCGTCGGGCGCCCAGGGTGCCGAAGGCCGTTCCGATATCCATTGCCGCCAGCGAAATGAACACCCGCGCCAGTGCCAGCAGGCCGACCAGCGCGATCGCATCGGCCGCCGGCGAGAGCGGCAGATCGGTCGACAAGGTGGGAATGATGCCGCAGGCCAGCGTCATGCAGCCGAACACGATATACGGAACCATCCGAAACAAAGGCGTGGCATGGTCGGCCAGCACCGATTCCTTGTAGAACAGCTTGTGCAGCATGCGATAGGGTTGGAAAAGGGGAGGCGCAGACTTGTTCTGCAACCAGGCGCGGCACTGGTTGACCCAGCCTGTCAGCAGCGGTGCGGCGGCCAGCGCCAGCACGATTTCGAGGAATTGAAGAAGCAGACCGGAGAAATTGATCATCGCGTCACCAGCAGCAACATCAGCAGCAGCGTCAAAAAGCTGTAGAGCAGGTAGACCGCGATCCGCCCCTGCTGCAGCAGCCCGACCAGGCGCGCGACGCGTTCGGTGAGCCGTGCGATCGGGCGATAGATCATTTGCCAGAACGGATCTTCGACAGTAACCCGATAACGCGGCGCCTTGTCGAATGCAGTCGGCAGTTCGCGCGTCATCCGGAAGAACGGCGAGAAAATTTCACGAATCGGCTGACCGAAGCCTTCCGCCGTGTCCTGCATGCGAGCGGTCATGATCGGGAATCCGCATGCCCACGGCGGCGACCGGCGGAAGCGTCCGTGGTACAGGCGACGCACCAGCATAAAGGCGAGCATGCAGCACGCCAGCAGCATCATGACGAATACCGCGGGCGCATAGCTGGCACGATCCGGCGCAACCGGCGCGAGCATCAGCCAGCCGTTTTGCGTGACAGCCTCTGCGATGCCGTCGCCGACGAGAAAGTGGGTGACGCGATCCAGGGCCTGCACCAGTTGCACCGGGAACAGGCCGAGGAAAATGCAGGCCGCGACCAGCCATCCGAAACCAAGACGTTCCCATGTATCGGCATCATGGGCCTCGTTCAGCTTCGGCTCACGCGGCTGGCCGAGGAAGATGACGCCAAAGAACTTGACCATCACATATCCCGCCAGGGCTCCAACCAGTGCAATCACTGCCGCCACGATGGGGATGAGCATGTTGAGGAAAGAATTCGGCAAGCCGGGCGTGAACAGGAAACTTTGCAGCAACAGCCATTCAGAGACGAAGCCGCCAAGAGGCGGCAATCCGGCGGCAGCCAGCGCGCCGATCAGGGCCGCCCAGCCGGTCCACGGCATGAAGCGCAGGAGTCCGCCAAGACGGCCCAGGTTGCGTTCGCCGGTCGCATGCAGCACGGTGCCGGTGCCGAGGAAGAGCAGGCTTTTGAAAGCACCATGGGTGGCGATGTGATACAGGCTGGCCGTCAGCGACAGCGCCGCCAGGCCGGACATGCCGTACGCGCGAAACAGGATTGTCAGGCCGATGCCGACAAAAATCAGGCCGATATTCTCAATCGACGAATACGCCAGCAGCCGTTTCATGTCGGTCTGGACGGTGCACAGCACGACCCCGAACAAGGCGGTTGCCAGCCCGATCGCCATCGTCGTGCCTCCCCACCACCAGACCTGTTCATTCAGCAGGTCGAAGGTCACCCGCAGCACGCCGTAGACGCCGGTCTTCAGCACGAATGCGCTCATCAGCGCCGATATCGGGGACGGCGCGGCGGGATGCGCTTCCGGCAGCCACACGTGCAGGGGCAGGATGCCCGCCTTGGCGCCGAATCCGAACAGCGCCAGGAAAAACGCGATTGATGCCCAGAACATGCTCAGGTGCTGCTGTCGCATGTTGGCGAAGGTGTAGTCGCCTGTATTGGCCTGTAGCAGGCCGAAGCACAACAACAGCGCCAGTGCGCCGACATGGGAGATCAGGATGTACAGAAAGCCGGCGCGGCGAACTTCAGGTATGCGGTGGTTGGCCATGACCAGCAGCGTGGCCGACAAGGTCATGGTTTCCCAGGCCACCATGAACACATAGGCGTCGTCTGCCACCAGCAACAGGGCCATGCTCGCCAGGCAGACGTGGTACTCGAGGCAGAGCAGGCCGGGCGGCGTTCCCTCGCCCTTGCGGAAATAACCGGCCGAGAACACGGATACGCCCGTGCTGACAATGCCGAAGACGAACAGGAAATAGGAGGAAAGACTGTCGAGGCGCAGGTGGAAGGGCAAGTCGGGCAGCCCCAGCGGCAGGATCATGGTTTGGGGTGTCTCGATCCAGATGCCGGCCAGGCCTGTGGCACCGAGAAAGATGCCGAGCAGAGCGCCCAGGGGGAAGAGTACGCGTGCGACGAACGTGGTGTGCTTGATGACAAACAATCCGCAGGTGCCTATCAAAAACCACCCTGCAATCACGAATAGTATGTAATCAAGCTGGCCCAGGTCTGTCACCGATGTTCCTTGTCTCGATCCGCGAATTTTTTTCGCTCTGGATCCATTATAAGGTCAGGGTTATGACAAGGGTATAGTTTTGACATGGAATTCTGACGGGCAAAGAAATCCCATGACCTTGCTCAGGTTTTCAGTGGCATGAACAGATCTGTCCGGAAAATGCCCGCCAGCGAGAATGCGCAGGATCGGATCAGTTGCGCAGCAGGCGGCGCATCACCGTCGGAGCCGGCTCGGCCGGATTGGCGTGCGTGTATTCCAGCTCGGGAGCCAGGTCGAAGCCGAGTGCGGCGTAAAGATCGAGCAGCCGTGGCTGATCGGCGCGCACGCCGAGTCGCAGTTCGGTGACATCGGCGCCCAGCGCGCGGTGGATGACGGCTTCAAGCAGGTGCTGCGAGAGATGTTCGCCACGATAGGCGGGCAACACGCCCATGCGCATGATTTCCCACACTTGAGGTTCGCTCTCGAGCGGCAACCAGCGCACCGATCCGATCGCGTCCTCATCCTTCATGAGAATGAAACCGCCGCCGTGCTGCAAGTGCTGCAGCACGCGTGCTGCAGTCTCGCGGTGGCCGCTCGAGGTGACGGCCACCTTGCCAGCCCATGCGGCGCGCGTCAGATCGGCGATCAGTTGCGCGTCGTCGAGGCCGGCCTCACGAATGAGAAGCTTCCAGGGCGTCGCGCATGGCGACGCCTTGCTACTGGGAGAGTCCGTGTTCGACATGCTTAACGAACGCGCATTCCCGGCTCGGCTCCCGGCCAGGGATTCAATACATAGATGCCCGGATTCGCTTTTTCGTCAGCGGAGGATGCGGCGAGCACCATGCCTTCGGAGATGCCGAACTTCATCTTGCGCGGCGCCAGATTGGCCACCATTACCGTCAGTTTGCCGATCAGGTCTTCCGGCTTGTAGGAGGACTTGATGCCGGAGAAGACGTTGCGGTGGCGGCCTTCGCCTACATCGAGCGTCAGGCGCAGCAGTTTGTCGGAACCTTCGACGTGTTCGCAATTGACGATTTTCGCAATACGCAGGTCGATCTTGGCAAAATCGTCGATCTTGATTTCCGGTGCGATCTCCTCGATCGCGCCTGCGTTCTCGGCCTCGCCCGCAGGAGCGGCCGCCTGACTTTGTTCCGGTGCCTCAAACAAGGCATCCAGCATCTTTGGATCCACCCGCTGCATCAAATGCTCGAATGTGCCGATCGACCTCGGGCTGGTCTGCAAATCCGCCCAGGTCAGGTCCCGTTCGATGCCGAACAGCGTCGACACCTTGCGCGCCAGCGCAGGCAGGATCGGAGCGAGATAGATCGTCAGGCAATAGAAGGAACGCAGCAGGTTGCTGCACACATCCTGCAACTCCTGGTTGTTCGCCGGATTCTTGGCCAGTTCCCAGGGTTTCTTGGTGTCGACGTACTGATTGACCTCGTCGGCCAGCGCCATGATCTGCCGGATCGCCTTGCCGAACTCGCGTGCCTCGAAAGCATCCCTGATGGAGTCTTCATGCTCGCCGAAGCGCAAGCGCCAGCTCATTGCCTCGCCGCCCGTCACCGGATCGCTCAGCTTGCCGCCGAAGCGCTTGGTGATGAAGCCTGCGGCGCGGCTGGCGATATTGACGTACTTGCCGATCAGGTCGGAATTGACGCGCGAGACGAAGTCATCCGGATTGAAATCCACGTCTTCCACCTTCGCATTCAGCTTGGCGGCGATGTAGTAGCGCAGCCATTCCGGGTTCATGCCGATGTCGAGGTAGCGCAGCGGCGAAATGCCGGTGCCGCGCGACTTGGACATCTTCTCGCCGCTGACGGTGATGAAGCCGTGCACGAACACATTGTTCGGCACTTTCAGACCGGAGAACTTCAGCATGGCCGGCCAGAACAGTGTGTGGAAATAGATGATGTCCTTGCCGATGAAGTGATATTGCTCGGTGGACTGATCGTCCATGAATGCCTGATAGTCGCGCCCGGTCTTGTCGAAATAATTCTTCAGCGATGCCAGATAACCGACCGGCGCATCCAGCCAGACATAGAAATACTTGCCCGGCGCGTCCGGAATTTCAATGCCGAAGTAGGGTGCGTCGCGGCTGATGTCCCAGTCGCCCAGCCCTTCGTCGCCTTCCAGCCATTCCTTCGCCTTGTTGATAACTTCCGGCTGCAGGCGGTTCGGCTCCTGTGTCCATTCACGCAGGAATTCCACGCATTTCGGATTCGACAACTGGAAGAAATAGTGTTCCGACGACCGCATCACCGGCGTTGCGCCCGACAGCGTCGAATACGGATTTTTCAGGTCGGTCGGCGCATACACCGCGCTGCAGACCTCGCAGGAATCGCCGTATTGGTCCTTCGCGCCGCACTTCGGGCACTCGCCCTTGATATAGCGGTCCGGCAGAAACATGTTCTTGACCGGGTCGAAGAACTGCTCGATGGTCTTGGTGGTGATCAGCTTGGCATGGTCGCGCAGGCGGCGATAGATGTCCTGCGACAGCTGATGGTTTTCGGGAGCATCGGTCGAATGCCAGTTGTCGAAGCCGATATGGAAACCATCAAGATACTGCTGGCGACCTGCCGCGATACGCGCGACGAATTCCTGCGGCGTGATGCCGGCCTTTTCGGCTGCGATCATGATCGGCGCGCCATGCGCATCGTCGGCACCGACGAAAAACACCTCATGCCCCTGCATCCGCTGAAACCGTACCCAGATGTCGGCCTGGATATATTCCATGATATGGCCGATGTGAAACGCGCCATTGGCATAGGGAAGGGCGGTGGTGACGAACAGCTTGCGATGCGGTGTGGTGCTCATTTGGCAATGCTTATTGAAATAAAACTCTCATTTTATCAGTGGCGGGGCGCATGTCGCAGGTATGCGGCGTCAAAGATAGGGGCAATAGGCCGCTGCCAGGCGGTTTGGCGAGCATTTCATAGGGTTAATCGGCTGAACGGACCGCGTTTGGTTTAGACTTAGTGCATCAAAATTCAGGAGAAGCAATGACTATCAACGTTGAAGCCGTCAAGGCGGCCTTGTCCCAGGTTGTCGACCCGAATACAGGCAAAGACCTCGTTTCCAGCAAATCTGCGAGAAATATTCAAGTCAGTGGCGCCGATGTCAGCCTTGACGTCGAGCTCGGCTATCCCGCCAAGAGTCAGATTGATGCCATCCGCAGCGCTGCAATTAATGCGGTACGCGCGATTCCCAGCGCCGGCAACGTCGGAGTGAATGTCTATTCGAAAATCATCGCCCATTCGGTCCAGCGCGGCATCAAACTGATGTCGAACGTCAAGAACATCATTGCCGTCGCCTCCGGCAAGGGCGGCGTGGGCAAGTCGACCACCGCGGTCAACCTGGCGCTGGCCCTGGCTGCGGAAGGCGCGCAGGTCGGCATTCTGGATGCCGATATCTACGGTCCGTCGCAACCGATGATGATGGGCATCTCCGGCCAGCCGGAATCGCTGGACGGCAAGACCATGGAGCCGCTGGAAAACTACGGACTGCAGGTGTCGAGCATCGGTTTCATGATCGATCCCGACCAGCCCATGGTCTGGCGTGGCCCGATGGTGACGCAGGCCTTGCAGCAACTGCTGGAACAAACTAACTGGCGCGAACTGGATTATCTGATCGTCGACATGCCTCCGGGGACTGGCGACATCCAGCTGACGCTGTCTCAGAAAGTCCCGGTCACCGGCGCGGTGATCGTCACGACGCCGCAGGACATCGCATTGCTGGATGCGCGCAAGGGCTTGAAGATGTTCGAGAAAGTCGACATTCCCATCCTCGGCATTGTCGAAAACATGAGCACCCACATCTGCTCCAATTGCGGCCACGAAGAACCGATTTTCGGTTCCGGCGGCGGCGAGAAGATGTGCAAGGAATACGGCGTGGAATTCCTCGGCGCATTGCCGCTCACCATGTCGATCCGCGAACAGACTGACTCCGGCAAGCCGACCGTCATCGCCGACCCGGATGGCCCTGTGGCAAAAATCTACAAGGACATCGCGCGCAAGGTCGCGGTCAAGGTCGCCGAAAAGGCCAAGGACATGACGAGCAGGTTCCCGAATATTGTCATCAAGAACGACTAGCGCACATTTCATCCCTGTTGCCGAAAGGGTAAAATAGCGCATCTTCATTCACACGGCTTTGGCGATCCAAGGCCGTTTTTATTTCAATTGCCATGACAGTCCGTACCCGCTTTGCTCCCAGTCCTACCGGCTACCTTCATCTCGGCGGCGCCCGCACCGCGCTTTTTTCCTGGGCCTATGCTCGCCATTTCGGCGGAACCTTCATTCTGCGTATCGAAGACACCGATCTCGAACGATCCACGCCGGAAGCCGTGCAGGCCATCCTCGACGGCATGGAATGGCTCGGCCTGCATCATGACGAAGGCCCGTTCTACCAGATGCAGCGCATGGATCGCTATCGTGAGGTGGTAGCGCAGATGATCGAAGCCGGCACGGCATATCACTGCTATTGCACGCCTGAAGAAGTCGAGGCAATGCGCGAGCGTCAACGCGCCGCTGGCGACAAGCCGCGCTACGATGGCACATGGCGCCCGGAGCCGGGCAAGACTCTGCCCCCGATCCCTGAAGGCCGCAAGCCCGTGGTGCGCTTCAAGAACCCGCTCGACGGCGACGTGAGCTGGAACGACATGGTGAAAGGCACGATCACCATTTCCAACAAGGAGCTGGACGATCTCGTGATCGCTCGCCCGGACGGAACGCCGACTTACAACTTCTGCGTCGCCATCGACGACTGGGACATGAAGATGACGCACGTCATCCGTGGCGACGACCATGTCAACAACACCCCGCGCCAGATCAACATCCTGCGCGCGCTCGGCGCGCCGCTGCCGGAATACGGCCATGTCCCGATGATTCTTGGCGCGGACGGCGAAAAACTGTCGAAGCGCCACGGCGCGGTCAGTGTGATGGAATATCCGGCACAAGGCTATCTTCCGGAAGCAATGCTGAATTACCTCGCGCGGCTAGGTTGGAGTCACGGCGATGATGAAATCTTTTCCATGGAACAGTTCTGCCAGTGGTTCGATGTGAACCACCTCTCGAAATCGCCGGCGCAATTCAATCCAGAAAAGCTTGCCTGGTTGAACAACCATTACATCAAGCTGGCCGACAACGCCCGATTGGAAGCCTTGGTCTTGCCTCATCTGAAGGACGACGGCGCGGTGTTCGAGGGCGCGCCTGCCGTACAGCCGGTCATCGCGCTGATGAAGGACCGTGCCAACACCATTAATGAACTGGCGGACGCGGCCATGCTGTTTTACCGCCAGCCCAAACCGGATCCGGAACTGGTTGCGCAGCATGTAAGCGATGCCGTCAAGCCGGCGCTTGCGCAATTCGTTCAGCAATGTAAAACCATTGAATGGAACAAGGCCGCCATTTCCGCCACGATCAAGGAAGTGATTGCCGCGCACAAGCTGAAGATGCCGCAGCTGGCGATGCCATTGCGCCTGCTCATCACTGGCCAGTTGCAGACGCCATCGATCGATGCGGTATTGGAATTGTTCGGCCGGGGCACGGTCCTGGCGCGCCTCGAAAACGCTGTTGCTTAATTTTTTTCGAAAGAGGATTTACACCTGAGAAAAAACTTTGCTATACTCTCGTTTCTTCGCACACGGGGGTATAGCTCAGCTGGGAGAGCGCTTGCATGGCATGCAAGAGGTCAGCGGTTCGATCCCGCTTACCTCCACCAGCGACAAGTTGTGCGATAAGAAGAATAGGCTGTAGTATCGACAGGTTACTGTCCCCATCGTCTAGAGGCCTAGGACACCGCCCTTTCACGGCGATAACCGGGGTTCGAATCCCCGTGGGGACGCCAAATTAAAACGCCACGCACTCGCGTGGCGTTTTTCTTTTTCGGCATACTTTTCCGTAATGAGCATGCTTCGGCATCATTTCGCCGGCGACCTGCGCGCCAGTTCATGCAAGAATGCGGCTGTGCAGCGATCGAATCAAATCATCCCAAATGTTCCTCAACAATAACCAGGCAAGGTCCCTGGCCATATTCTGCAAGGTCGTTGACAACTTTGGCGACGCCGGTATCTGCTGGCGCCTGGCAAGGCAACTGCATCACGAGCATGGAATCGCCGTCACCTTGTGGATCGACGATTTGCAGACCTTGCAGCGGATCTGTCCGGATGCTGTGATCGATGCTGGCATCCAGCAGCTTGGCGGCGTGACGGTGCGCCACTGGAGCAATCAGGAGGGCGTATTTTCGACTGCTGATATCGCCGATATCGTCATTGAGTTTTTCGGTTGCGACATCCCGCCGGGATACATCGCCGCCATGGCGGAGTGCCACCCGCGTCCGGTATGGCTGAATCTGGAAGGCCTGAGCGCCGAGGAATGGGTCGAGGGTTGTCATGCCTTGCCTTCGCCACATCCGCGCATGCCGTTGACGAAATATTTTTTCTTTCCCGGTTTCACCGGCAAAACGGGCGGCTTGCTTCATGAGTCTTCACTGGAAGAGCAGCGTGAGCGGTTTCAATCAGATCAAGCGGTCATGACAGCTTTTCTCGCGCAGTTTGGAGTGACGCCGGGAGAAATGTCTTCCTTGAAGCTGTCCTTGTTCTGTTATCCGCATGCGCCGGTTTCAGCTCTGTTCGATGCCTGGCAGTTCAGTGATACGGCAATCACTTGTCTGGTGCCCGAAGGGGTTGCGGTCGAAGCGGTTCAAGCATTTCTTGGCGCGGAGGCGAGATCGGGAGCCGCGCAAACGCGCGGCGCGCTTACGGTGCGCGTCTTGCCTTTTGTTCCGCAACCGGATTACGACAAGCTGTTGTGGACATGTGACCTCAATTTCGTGCGCGGCGAGGATTCCTTCGTTCGAGCGCAATGGGCGGGCAAGCCTTTCGTCTGGCATATCTATCCGCAAGATGAAAATTTGCATCACAAGAAATTGCGTGCATTCTTGCAGCGTTATTCAGCCGACATTGAAAGTCTGAATTCATTCTCGCTACGCTGGAACGGTGCAATTGTGGAGAATGAAAACGATCAGGCCGGTTGGCGCGGGCTCTGGACAAAATTTCAGGCCGATATGCCAAGAATGGCGTCGCGGTCGGCCGAATGGCGACAGAAAATGCTCGCAAATGGCGATTTGACATCCAATTTGCTGAAATTTGCCGCATCAATCCGGTCAGAAACTGCGGAAAACGAGGTATAATGCGCGGTTAATCTATAGCGCTTGATTTCGATCAAGCGTGAGCTTCCGGCGCCGTCTGCCAAGAGGCGACTGATGATTTTCATGCAACTTATTTTTTACGTATATTCCCTATGAAACCTGCAAAAGAAATTCGTGTTGGCAACATCATTATGGTTGACGGCAAGCCTTTTATCGTTCTGCGTTCCGACGTCAACGGTTCGAGCCGCACGGGCTTCACCTACAAATGGAAGATGAAAAATCTTCTGACGAACGCGCCTCTGGAAAACGTGTTCCGCGGTGACGACAAGTTTGACGTCGTTGTTCTCGACAAAAAGCCGGTGACCTTCTCGTATTTCGCCGACCCGCTGTATGTATTCATGGACGAAGAATACAACCAGTACGAAATCGAGGAAGAAAACCTGGGTGATGCGCTGCATTACCTGAAAGACGGCATGGAATGCGAAGCGGTGTTTTATGACGGCAAGGCGATTTCCGTCGAATTGCCGATCACGATCGCACGCGAGGTGGTGTACTCCGAGCCGGCCGTCAAGGGCAATACTTCCGGCAACGTGCTGAAAGAAGCCAGGATTGAAAATGCCATCGAGGCACATCGCCACACGGTTCAAGTTCCCTTGTTTGTCAGCCAGGGCGACGTGATCGAAATTGATACACGCACCAACGAGTACAAGCGAGTAGTTCGCAACTAAATCGGCTGAGCTCATAAAAACGCTGCCACGTCGGGCAGCGTTTTTTTTGACCCGCCGCACAAGAGCGCTGTCAGTATGTCCGGCAGCGCTTTTTTTATGTGCCAGGAGCCATGATCGATCGGGTCTGATTCCGGCGCTGCGCCCACATCTATGCATTCGTACCTCGTCGGTATACACTGGCGGCTGTTTGCCGGGTTGCCGCGGAGAATTCATCCGCATTCGTCGACGAGAGAAGGAAGGGGAAATGAAGCGACTGCCATTGATTGCCGCGCTGACCGTATCGGTCCTGACAACCGCGTGCTCGATTGTGCCGAAAAGCCTCGGCGGGACAGCGACTTACTTTGAGCCTGAGACGCAGCCCGTGCCGCGCACGAAGGTCGCGCGTAACCCCGACCTGCCGGAAGACCAGATCAGTATCCAGGATGCCGAGGGCAATGCGGTGGTGCAGAAAGTCGCATTCCGCTCGGGCGTGTCATCTGCAACCGTCGAACGCCTGGCGAAAAGCTATGGCTGTACCGGCCGCGCAGGTGCGGCGCTGATTACCGCCAAAGGTCCGGTGGAAGTGTATCGGCTTCAATGCGACACTGGAGCAAGTTTTCTGGCGCAATGCGAACTGCGTCAGTGCCGCCGCATGAACTGAAAAACAAAAGCCCCTTCCCGGAATGGAAAGGGGCTTGCCGAGGATGTAAATTCAGACGGGTGCTTATTCGTCCTTGGCGACCTGCAGTACCAGTTTGCCGAAGTTCTTCCCTTCGAACAGCATCAGCAGCGCTTCCGGAAACTTTTCGATTCCGCCTTCGACGATGTCTTCGCGCGTCTTGAAGCTGCCTTCCTTCATCCACTTCGCCATTTCCGCTGCAGCAAGGTGATAGCGATCGGCGTAGTCGAAAACCACGATACCTTCCATGCGCGCACGGTTCACCAGCAGCGACAGGTAGTTGGCCGGGCCCTTGACCGGGGCCGTGTTGTTGTACTGCGAGATTGCTCCGCAAATGATGATGCGTGCCTTCATGTTGATGCGGGTGAGCACATCATCGAGGATCTCGCCGCCGACATTGTCGAAATAGACGTCGACGCCTTTCGGGCAATGCTTCTTCAAACCGTCGCGCACCGATTCGTTCTTGTAGTCGATGCAAGCATCGAAGCCTAGTTCATTGACTACGAAATCGCATTTGTCCTTGCCACCGGCGATGCCGACCACGCGGCAGCCTTTTTGCTTCGCGACCTGGCCAACCGTCTGGCCGACTGCTCCGGCTGCGCCGGAAACTACGACGGTCTCACCCGCCTTCGGCTGACCCACGTCGAGCAGTCCGAAATAGGCGGTCATGCCCGGCATGCCGAGCGCATTCAGATATTTCGGCAGGGGGGCGGCTTTCGGATCCACCTTGTAAAACGCCGCGGTCTTGTCATCGGACGGGCCCGCCCAGAACTGCTGAACGCCGATAGCGCCGGAAACATAGTCGCCGACTGCGAATTTCGGCGACTTGGAGGCGACCACCTTGCCGATGCCGCCGGCGCGCATCACTTCGTCGATGCCCACGGGACGGATATACGATTTGCCTTCATTCATCCATCCGCGCATCGCCGGGTCCAGCGAGAGGTAAAGCGTCTTCACGATTATTTCGCCGTCCGCGATTTCGCGCACCGGCTCAGAGGCGAATTTCCAGTCACTTTGCTTCGGCATGCCGACCGGGCGAGCAGCCAGTCGGACCTGTTGGTTCGTCATCGTCATTTCTTGTCTCCATCTGAGGTTAGGTCGGCTAACTATACATGAAATTGAACGGTCGTGCTTTTTCTGAAAAAGTGTAACAGATCAAAACAAAGCCGGAACTTTCCATCTGGCATGCGGACCAAGTGGGGAGCCGCGACATTGCCGCGGCTCAAGAGGTGGGGAGATTGCTTCCTGCAGCGCAAACGCAAGTTAAGTGTTGCCTCGTTTTCGATGCGATGGGAATGCTCGACGCGTTTCCATGACATCGCAAAAGTCACGTTCTAACTACGCACATCATTTTCAGGAGATCACATGCTTCGTTCCGAAACGCTTTTTGGCAAGCGCGAAACCAACACGCCAAATTCCCCCCTCCATACCTCCAGCGGCATTGTTCCGACCGGTACGTCGGGTTTCAACAAATCCGTCCCGCCCGTTGGCGGCACCTCGAACAATGCAGACACCACGTCCAGCACGAATGAGGGCGGCAGCAAGCTGATCGTCGGACCGAATATCAAGCTCAAGGGCGTTGAAATCACCGATTGCGACACCTTGGTTGTCGAAGGTCGTGTCGAAGCCACGATCGATTCCCGCGTGATCCAGATCGCCGAGCGCGGCGCGTTCAAGGGCTCCGCCGAAATCGACATCGCCGAAATCCACGGTGAATTCGACGGTGAACTGACCGTGCGCCAGAAGCTGGTGATCTATTCGACCGGCAAGGTCTCGGGCAAGGTCCGTTATGGCAAGGTCGTCATCGAAGAAGGCGGTCAACTGTCGGGCGACATTCAGGTCGGTACGGCGAGCAGCGCCAAGAGCAGCCTGTCCGTCGCCAAAGTAGGCTAAGCGTCCAACGCACGCCTCGGGAATGAAATAGCAAGAAAGCTGCGAATTGCCACTGCTTGGAGTAACCGCGCTGCCAACCTCGCACACATAACTACCCACCGCCAGCGGCCGCTGGCGGCAATCAGGAAGCGCCTCTGTGGCGTTTCAGCTAACCCGGATCACGCATTGCGTATCCGGGTTTTTGTTTTACTGCGATGAGGCGTGCGACAATAGCTCCTCGCACTCTTCATAATCCATTATGACGTATCCGGAATACATTCTTACCTTGTCCTGCCCCGACCACCGCGGCATCGTCCATCGGGTGTCGGGCTTTCTTGCCGAGCACGGCTGCAACATCATCGATTCCGCCCAGTTCGGCGACGCGCAGTCGCGCTTGTTCTTCATGCGGGTGCATTTCGCCGCCGAAGACCCGGCGGTGGGCGACGTGCAACTGCGGGCGGATTTCGCTGCGGTCGCGCGCGAACTCGGGATGAATGCGCAGCTGAACGACGCACGCAAGAAGCCGCGCATGATGTTAATGGTGTCGAAGATCGGCCACTGCCTGAACGACTTGCTGTTCCGTTACAAGAGTGGCTTGCTCCCGGTCGAGATTCCCGCGATTGTGTCGAACCATACCGATTTTTATCAGCTCTCGGCGAGTTACAACATTCCGTTCCACCATTTGCCGCTGGCGGCCGGGGCGTCACCGGAAGCCAAGCGCGCGCAGGAAGAACGCATCCTTGAAATCGTAAAGGCCAACGATATCGACCTGGTGGTGCTGGCGCGCTACATGCAAATACTGTCTCCCGAAATGTGCGAAGCATTGAGGGGCAAGGCAATCAACATCCATCACTCCTTCCTGCCGAGTTTCAAGGGCGCGAAGCCCTATTATCAGGCGCATGATCGCGGCGTGAAGCTGATTGGTGCGACGGCGCACTTCGTGACCGGCGATCTGGACGAAGGGCCGATCATCGAGCAAGACGTCGAGCGCGTGGATCATGCGATGGAGCCGGACACGCTCACAGCAATCGGCCGTGACGTGGAGTGTGTGGTGCTGGCGCGTGCGGTGAAGTGGTTTGTCGAGCACCGTATCCTGTTGAACGGGCACAAGACGGTCGTGTTCAAGTAAATCGGCTGACGGTTTTTCTTTCATGCGCAGCGGTATCCACCGCTGCCGGCATTGCACCGCAGCTCAGACCAGCACGCGCTTGAGCCATGCGCTGATGTCGTCGATCTCTTCGCCGCACACCGAATGCTCGATCGGATACTCGTGCCATTCCAGCTTGTAGCCCAGCGCAAGCAATATGTCGCGCGACTTCTCTGCACGGTCGATCGGAACAATGGGGTCGTGACGGCCATGCGCCATGAAGATCGGGGTCTCGTGATTGGCGCCATGCCGCTCGGCGGGCAGGGTGGCATGGAGCGGCAGATAGCCGGACAGGCACAGCAGGCCGGCGAGCTTCTCCGGATGCCGCAAACCTGTCTGCAAGGTCATCGCACTTCCCTGTGAAAAACCGGCCAGGATGATGCGGCTGGCCGGGATGCCGCGCGACTTTTCCTGTGCGATCAGATGCTCCACCATCGTCTGCGATTTGCGCAAACCGGCTTCGTCCTCGCGCTGCACCAGATCCATGCCCAGGATGTCGTACCAGGCACGCATCATGTAGCCATTGTTGATGGTTACCGGCATGACCGGCGCGTGCGGAAACACGAACCGGATCGGCGGACAGCCTGTCAGGTCGAGTTCATGCACGATCGGTACAAAATCATTGCCATCGGCGCCCAGACCATGCAGCCAGATGATGGAAACGCGCGGGTCGGGTGCGGTTTCGAGTTCGATGGTGTCGAGCGGCTTGTGCGTCATGGTTAGTCTTGGCGATGCGCGTCTTGCTTCGGGCGTATGGCTGACTTCGGGCGGAACGCCTTGCAAACTGCTTCGTTCGTTTCGATATACGGTCCGCCGATGAGGTCGATGCAGTAGGGCACGGCGGCGAAAATGCCGGACACCACCTGCTTGCCATCGGCATCCTTCAATCCTTCCAGCGTTTCCTTGATCGATTTCGGCTGACCCGGCAGGTTCATGATGAGTGCCGCGTGATCCGGCGTTTCGCGGATCACGGCGACCTGCCGCGACAGGATGGCTGTCGGTACGAATTTCAGGCTGATCTGGCGCATCTGTTCGCCAAAGCCAGGCATTTCCCTGGTACCGACCGCAAGCGTCGCCTCGGGCGTGACGTCGCGGCGTGCCGGGCCGGTGCCGCCCGTGGTGAGGACCAGGTCGCAGCCGATATCGTCCACCAGTTCGATCAAGGTCTTTTCGATCAGCGCGCAATCGTCAGGAATCAGGCGCGCCTCCATCTTCCAGTCGCTCGTAACCGCGGCAGTGAGCCAGTCGCGCAAGGCGGGTATGCCCTGATCCTCATAGGTGCCGCTGGAGGCGCGGTCCGAGATCGAGACGAGACCGACGAGGAGTTCGTCCGGATTAGTCTTCTTCTGCTTCGTCATGTTGTTCTGCCGCTGGCGTGGATGGTGACGATTTCAGTTGCTTCAGGATCTGGAAGATTTCGCGGTAGGCCTTGGGCGGCTTGTTCTCGGCCTGCTCCTTGCGCGCGTTGCGGATCAGGGCGCGCAGTTGCTGCACGTCGACTTCCGGGTACTGTTCTTTCAGTTCGGTCAGTGCCTTGTCGTCGGCCAGCAGTTTTTCGCGCCGGCGTTCGAGTGCATGCATTGCCGCCGTTTCTGCCTTGGACGCGCCTTTCCAGCTATCGAGGACTCTCTGGATGGCTGCGACTTCGTCTTCCTCGAGCAAGCGCATCTTCTTGCCGACATACTGCATCTGGCGGCGGCGTCCTTCGTGGTCCTTGATCTTTTGACATTCAAGGATGGCATCGCGCACGTCTTCCGGCATCGGCACGCGCATGACGCGATCCTTTGGTTGCGACACCAGTTCTTCGCCCAGCTCCTGCAGCGCGGTCATTTCGCGCTTGAGCTGGGATTTCGACGGACGATCGTACTGCTGTTCAAACTCGCTCGACTTGAAGCCGACCGCACCTCTGTTGGGATTAACCATGATGAATCAAAGCCATTCTGTAAACGACTGTTATGATAACTGTTTTAATCGACTTCCCAAAAAAACAAGCTCATGAGCAACCCCGTATTTACCCATAGCCAGGACCAGTTGAGGCAACTTGCACAGGATGTGCTGCGTTTCGCGAAGGAAAAAGGCGCAACCCACGCCGCTGTCGAAATCAGCGAAGGCAATGGTCTGGCTGTGACTGTGCGCAAAGGCAAGATCGAGACCATTGAGCAGAACAAGGACAAGGGTATCGGCGTCACCGTCTATATGGGGCAGGATCGCCATATCCGGCGCGGTGATGCCAGCACCTCCGACTTTTCGCAACGATCCCTGCAGGACACGGTCGAGGCTGCATATAACATCGCCCGCTTCACGGCGGAAGACGATTGTGCCGGCCTGCCGGACGCAGAGATGCTCGAAATGAATCCGCGCGATTTGCAGCTTTGCTATCCGTGGCTGATTTCCACGGAAGAGGCCGTCGAGATTGCACAGCGTTGCGAAGCAGCGGCCTTTGCCGTCGACAAGCGCATCACGAATAGCGAAGGCGCCAGCGTGTACGCGCAGCAATCGCATTTCGTTGCTGCCAACACGCGCGGCTTCATGGGTGGATATCCGTATTCGCGGCACACGATTTCGGTCGCACCGATCGCGGGCAAGGGCGGCAATATGCAGCGCGACGACTGGTACTCGTCGACGCGCGATCCGAAAAAGCTGTCGAAACCGGAGGACATCGGTCGATATGCGGCTGAACGCGCACTGGCACGACTGAATGGCCGCAAGCTCGACACGCGCAAATGCGCGGTCCTGTTCGAAGCGCCGCTGGCGGCGGGATTGCTCGGCTCGTTCGTGCAGGCGATCTCCGGCGGTGCCTTGTACCGGAAGTCGAGCTTTCTTCTCGATTCGCTCGGCAAGCAGGTTTTCTCGCCGCACATCCAGATCGTGGAAGATCCGCACGTCATCGGCGCGGTCGGCTCGTCGCCATTCGATGAAGAGGGCGTCAAGACTGCACGGCGCGATGTGGTGAAGGACGGCGTGGTGCAAGGTTATTTCCTGTCCACCTATTCCGCGCGCAAGCTCGGAATGAAGACCACGGGCAATGCCGGCGGGTCGCATAATCTTTCGCTGGTTTCCAGCCTTACCCGGCCGGCCGACAGCTTCAAGGAAATGCTGAAGAAGCTCGATACCGGCCTGCTGGTGACAGAGTTGATGGGGCAGGGCGTCAACTATGTGACTGGTGATTACTCCCGCGGCGCATCAGGTTATTGGGTGGAAAAAGGCGTGATCCAGTACCCGGTCGAGGAAATCACGATCGCCGGCAACCTGAAGGAGATGTTCCTGCAGATTGCTGCCATTGGCGCTGATACCCTGACACGAGGCACCAAGGAGACGGGCTCGATTCTGATCGAGAACATGACGGTTGCCGGCAATTGATCGTTTAAGCTCCGACTCGGTTTCCGATCCAAGGCCCCTTGCGTGAGACCGCCGGATGCCGGCACAGCGATGCCGTGGTTCAGGCGGTCTTGTTGCCGGGCAGCGAGGGGACTTCAAGCTGGTCGAGAACTTCTTCCGGCGACTCGGCTTCTTCCACATTTTCACTGTTCAAGTGCAGCAGCATCTTTGCCGAGTCCAGGTCGCCGGTCCACTTGCCGACGACCAGTGTCGCCACACCATTGCCGATCAGGTTGGTCAATGCGCGTGCTTCCGACATGAAGCGGTCGATGCCGAGAATCAGTGCGAGGCCCGCCACCGGTACTCCGCCTACCGCGGACAGGGTGGCTGCAAGAACGATGAATCCGCTGCCCGTCACGCCGGCGGCACCCTTCGAGGTGAGCAGCAGTATTGCCAGCAAAGTGATCTGCTGAAGCAGCGTCATTGGCGTATCGGTTGCCTGCGCAATGAAGACGGCAGCCATCGTCAGGTAAATCGAGGTGCCATCCAGGTTGAACGAATATCCGGTCGGAATCACGAGGCCGACCACGGATTTCTTCACGCCCAGGTTTTCCATCTTCGCCATCATGCGCGGCAAAACCGATTCGGAAGAGGATGTGCCAAGTACTATGAACAATTCTTCCTTGATGTACTTGATGAATTTCCAGATGCTGAATCCGTGGATCAGTGCAATGGTGCCGAGCACGATGAAGATGAAGACCAGGCAGGTCAAGTAGAAGGTCGCCATCAGCTTGCCCAGAGAGAGAAGGCTGCCGACGCCATACTTCCCGATGGTGAATGCCATTGCGCCAAAGGCGCCGAGCGGTGCGACCTTCATGATGATGCCGACGATGCCGAACAGCACATGGGAAATCTTTTCGACGAAATCGAACACCAGCGTGCCGCGTCCGCCGAACTTGTGAAGGGCAAAACCGAACAGGACGGAGATCAACAGCACCTGGAGGATGTCACCTTTCGCGAATGCATCCACCATGCTGTTTGGAATGATGGCGAGCAGGAATTCCGTGGTCGATTGCATCTTGCCAGGGGCGGTGTAGGCAGCGATGCCTTTGGTGTCGAGTGAATGCGGGTCGACATGCATGCCGGCCCCCGGCTGCACTACATTGACGATCAGCATGCCGACGATCAGCGCGACGGAGCTGACGACTTCGAAGTAGAGCAGGGCGAGTCCGCCGGTCTTGCCGACCTTTTTCATATCCTCCATGCCGGCGATGCCGATCACGACGGTACAGAAGATGATCGGGGCGATGATCATCTTGATCAGTTTGATGAAGCCATCCCCAAGAGGCTTCATCTCGGCGCCGAGCGAGGGATAAAAGTATCCGAGCAGTACACCGATGATGATCGCGGTCAAGACCTGCGCGTAGAGTGATTTGTAGATCGGCTTGTTTCGCATGTAACTTCTCCAAGAGATGCGCCTCGCTCCTCGCATGGGAAAGGGGCGAGGCCATTGAGACGGCGTGCGCTGTGAGCGTGGGTGCGGAGCGTCAGGCGAGGGGCAGTCCGCAGACAATGGAACGGCATTGTGCTTGCACTGGTCACGGCACTCAATTGTGGACACCCGCATGCAACAAGAGAAAGTGTCTTTGCTACATTTGATTTCTGATATGGACTTGCGTTCGGAAAAATGGATCTCGGCACAGACGCTGCCCGGGTAGGGACTACGGCGTGTGCGCAAACGCTGTTGCCGATAGAGTTAGGCGAACTTCGAAGCCGGACGACTTCTGATGGCGGGGGAGCGAAGTGCTCTCTGATGGCGTCGGCATTGTTCCTACGTATTATTACCTAAGCGCTCATACCGGGATTTGTGATTAAGATTGCTCTAAGCAACGACACGCTTCTAGAATTGTGCAATATTAAAAGCTTGTTGTATTCGGGCTGCGATTAAACAAAACCATGCTTGATACAAGAGGAGACAGAGTGGGATGTCGTGTGTTCATCAATAATCGGGCGACCGGCAGAGCGATCGCTGTTTCGGCCGCGCCATCGATGAAGCAATCCCGATATCCTGTTGAACGTCTCAATGACGCAAGAGACGTAGCATCGATTCACAATGCCATGCAGTTGATGGGGCGGTGGATCGCAGTTTGCCAAAGTGATTGAAATTGCCCGCAGCGCGCAAGTGCTGCGGGCTTTTCTTTTTTGGTGCCGGAAGGAACCGGGATCGCAATGGGAAACGGCATGGGCCGCGGTGTTGTCCAAGTTCCGGCGACCGTTGACCTGCCAAGGTGTCGGATCAGGAGACCAAGTTGAGTTAATGCTGCATGTTGCAGCGTGTTGAATCAGCAGCGCGCTGGTTTGTGCAGAAGTTTTCGGTGCTTTATTTCAACAGGAGAAAAAATGGAACGTCGTTCCTTTCTAAAAAAAGCGGCTGTAGGCGCATCGGTTGGAGCAATTGCCGCACCCGCACTGGCGCAATCGCAACCTACGATCAACTGGCGCCTGGCGTCGAGCTTTCCCAAGTCTCTCGACACGCTGTTCGGCTCGGCCGAAGTATTCAGCAAACGCGTATCGCAGCTGACCGGCGGCAAGTTGAATATCCGCGTCTTTGCCGGCGGCGAGATCGTGCCCCCGCTGCAAGTGGTGGACGCCGTCCAGAACGGCACTGTTGAAATGGGCCACACCGCGCCGTACTACTACTTCGGCAAGGATCCGACCTTTGCGTTCGACTGCGCAGTTCCCTTCGGCATGAGCTCGCGTCAGCAGACGGCGTGGTACGAGCAGGGCGGCGGCAAGCAATTGCTGCGCGAGTTCTACAAGGACTACGGGATCATGAATTTCCTGGGCGGGAATACCGGCGCGCAAATGGGCGGCTGGTTCCGCAAGGAGATCAAGACGGTTAACGACATCAAGGGCCTGAAGATGCGCATCAGCGCATTTGCCGGCAAGGTGCTGCAGCCGCTCGGACTCGTTCCCCAGCAACTGGCAGGCGCCGATATTTATCCCGCACTGGAAAAGGGTTCGCTCGACGCAGTCGAATGGACGACGCCCTACGACGACGAGAAGCTTGGCTTTTACAAGGTCGCTCCGTACTACTACGCGCCGGGCTGGTGGGAAGCGGGCGCGCAGCTTGCCTTGTACGTAGGCATCAAGGAGTGGGAAAAGCTGCCGAAGGATTATCAGTACGCGATCGAAGCAGCATCCTATGAGGCGCATGTCTACATGCAGGCCGAATATGATGCGAAGAATCCGGCGGCACTGGCGCGTCTGATCAAGAACGGCGCCAAGCTCCGCTTCTTCTCGAAAGAGATCATGGAAGCTTCCTACAAGGCCGCAGTGACAACCATGGAGGAAGAAGCTTCGAAGAACGCCAAGTTCAAGAAGATCTATGAGCCCTACAAGCGGTTCCAGCGCGACCAGAACCAATGGTTCTCCGTCGCCGAAGCGCCGATGCAGAACTTCATGAGCAGTCACAAGTAAGACAGGAAGTATTTCGGAGAGGCACGAAGCGCCGACGCGCTGCGTGCTTCGCTGACGCAAAGGCATTTTGACGACCGGGCGGGACACCATTTGTTGCAGCTGAACGCTTGAATTCTTTTCAGCAAAAGGCGTCCACCGAACACCAGGCTTGATCAGTAAAAGCATGGTGCCTCGCCTGAAACCGGCATGTTGCCTTCGCAAGGCTTGCAGGAGACATCAATAATTTTCACCTGTGGGCTTTTATCACTCGGTTTCTGCTGTATAGCGGCAGTTATTTGCGTTGCATGGGCATTGCCTGACTCATACAATTTGGCTCGCAACACACCTTGTGCAAAATCCATTGCGCAAGGGCCCCGCAACAATTTTTTGATGTTGTTTACTCCGGAGGAGACAAAATGGAACGTCGTTCGTTTCTGAAGAAGGCAGCGGTTGGCGCGTCGGTCGGCGCGATGGCAGCGCCTGCACTGGCTCAGACCCAGCCAACAATCAACTGGCGCCTGGCGTCGAGCTTCCCGAAAACGCTGGACACGGTTTTCGGCGCTGCTGAAGTTTTCAGCAAGCGCGTGTCGCAACTGACTGGCGGCAAATTCAATATTCGGGTCTTCGCGGGCGGCGAGATTGTTCCGGCACTCCAGGTGATGGATGCGGTGCAAGCCGGCACCATTGAAATGGGCCACACCGCGCCGTACTACTTCTTCGGCAAGGATCCGACCTTCGCATTCGATTGCGCGGTTCCGTTCGGAATGAATTCGCGCCAACAGACCGCATGGTACGAGCAAGGCGGCGGCAAACAATTGCTGCGCGACTTCTACAAGGATTACGGTATCATGAACTTCATCGGCGGCAACAGCGGCGCGCAGATGGGCGGATGGTTCCGCAAGGAGATCAAGAGCCTGAACGACATCAAGGGCCTCAAGATGCGTATCGGGGGCTACGGCGGCCGCGTGATGCAGAAGCTTGGCCTGGTGCCGCAGCAGATCGCCGCCGGCGATATTTACCCGTCGCTGGAAAAAGGCACCATCGATGCAGCAGAGTGGATCGGTCCTTATGACGACGAACGTCTCGGCCTGTACAAGGTCGCGCCGCACTACTACGCGCCGGGCTGGTGGGAGCCGAGCACGCAGTTCTCCTTCTATGTCGGCATCAAGGAATGGGAGAAGCTGCCGAAGGAATACCAGGCCGCCATCGAGGCAGCGTCCTATGAAGCGCATGTTTATATGCAGGCCGAATACGATGCGAAGAATCCGGCAGCGCTCGCACGCTTGCTGCGCAACGGCGTGAAACTGCACAGCTTCTCTAAGGAAATCATGGAAGCGTGCTTCAAGGCCGCGAATGAAGTGAACGAAGAAGAAGCAAGCAAGAATGCGAAGTTCAAGAAGATCTACGAACCGTGGAAGCGCTTCCGCCAAGACCAGAATCAATGGTTCTCGGTCGCTGAAGCAACCATGCAGAACTTCATGATCACTCACAAGTAATCAGGTAGCAGCAGTTTCAAGCAAACTCAGTAGTGTCCCTTGATCCGCAGTGCGCAAGCATTGCGGATTTTTTTCGCCTGTATTCCGGATACCGATCGCGTCGCTCGAGATCTGCCAAAACGGGCAAATGTCTTCTTCAAAAACAGTTTTTCAGCCAGCAAATTTTCACGTTGCAGTAAATGTATTCAAGAAATACAATTTGCCGAGCGTAGGCCGCCTTGTTACACAACAATAAGGCGTGTTTGCGCGAAGTCTTAAAGACTTTTCAAACCTATATCCAGGAGACATATACATGCAACGTCGTTCCTTTCTCAAGAAGGCTGCAGTCGGCGCATCGGCTACTGCCATTGCGGCACCGGCACTCGCACAATCCCAACCCACCATTAATTGGCGATTGGCGTCGAGCTTCCCGAAATCCCTCGACACGATCTTTGGCGCTGCGGAGACCTTCAGCCGTCGCGTCTCGGCAATGACCAATGGAAAATTCAATATTCGTGTTTTTGCCGGCGGCGAAATCGTGCCGGCGCTGCAGGTGATGGATGCGGTGCAGGCAGGAACGGTGGAAATGGGGCATACAGCGTCGTATTACTATTTTGGCAAGGACCCGACCTTCGCATTCGATTGCGCCGTTCCGTTCGGCCTGAACTCGCGCCAGCAGACCGCCTGGTTCGATCAGGGTGGCGGCCGCGAACTGTTGCGTTCCTACTTCAAGGATTACGGTATTGTGAACTTCTTGGGCGGCAACACCGGTACGCAGATGGGCGGCTGGTTCCGCAAGGAGGTCAAGACCGTGCAAGACCTGAACGGCCTCAAAATGCGCATCGGCGGCTTCGCCGGTAAAGTCATGCAGCGTCTTGGTCTGGTCCCGCAACAAATCGCCGGCGGCGACATTTATCCGGCCCTGGAAAAGGGAACGATCGACGCGGCCGAATGGGTCGGACCATACGATGATGAAAAGCTCGGCTTCTTCAAGGTTGCGCCATACTATTATTCACCGGGCTGGTGGGAAGCCGGTCCGCAACTGTCCTTCTATGTCGGCATCAAGGAATGGGAAAAACTGCCGAAGGATTATCAGGCAGCGCTTGAGGCAGCGACTTTCGAGGCACATGTCGTGATGCAGGCGGAATACGACGCACGCAATCCGGCCGCGCTGGCGCGCCTGCTGAAGAACGGCGTCAAACTTCAAACTTTCTCCAAGGACGTCATGGATGCCTGCTACAAGGCCGCGCATGATGTGATGGAAGAAGAAGCTTCCAAGAATGCGAAGTTCAAGAAGATCTATGAGCCTTGGAAGCGCTTCCGCCAAGATCAGACGCAATGGTTCTCGGTGGCCGAAGCGAGCATGCAAAATTACATGATCAACCGTGTAAGGTCGGGCGGCTGAGGCAGAACTCTCGACGTAAGCATCAACCCGCAGCGCGCAAGCCCTGCGGGTTTTTTATTGCCCCATTCGGAAGGCAGCACCGGACAAGAGCCTTCGGACCGACAAGCCATAAAAAAACCCCGCAGGGATATCCGTGCGGGGCTTCGAGCGGGAAGAGCGGATTACTTCTTGTCTGCGTCCGACGAGAAGTTCAACTGCGGTGCCTCGTCTGCCTTCGTGTCGCTGTCCGTCGAGAAATTCAACTGCGGCGCATCGCTGCTTTGTCCGCCGGTCGGGATATCGATCTTCAGTTCGATCTGTTCCTTCATGTCGGTCTTCTTGCCGATCGATACTACCTGCGGGAACATGATGATCAGTGCAACCATGATGACCTGGATCAGCACGAACGGGATCGCACCCCAATAAATGTCGGAAGTCTTGACCTCTTTCGGCGCCACCGAACGCAGATAGAACAGTGCGAAACCGAACGGCGGGTGCATGAACGAAGTCTGCATGTTCACGCCAAGCAACACACCGAACCAGATCAGATCGATGCCCAGCTTGTCGGCCACAGGTCCGACCAGCGGAACCAGGATGAACGCGAGTTCAAAGAAGTCCAGGAAGAAGGCCAGTCCGAAGAACAGCAGGTTGACCACGATGAGGAAGCCGGTCGTGCCGCCGGGCAGCGATGTCAGCAGATGCTCGACCCACAGATCGCCATTCACTGCGCGGAACACCAGGCTGAATACGCTGGAGCCGATCAGGATGAACACCACGAAGCAGGACAGGCGGGTCGTCGAATCCATTGCCTGTTTCATCAAGGACCAGGACAGGCGACGATTCATCATTGCCAGTACCAGCGCGCCGAATGCGCCCATGCCGCCGCCTTCGGTCGGGGTTGCGATACCGACAAAAATCGTACCGAGCACCAGGAAGATCAGCGCCAGCGGAGGAATCAGGACGAACACGACTTGTTCTGCCATGCGCGACAGCAGGCCCAGCTTGAGCTTGCGATTGAGCAGCGCCAGAATGAATGCGCCGGCAATACCCACGGAGGCGGCAAAGATGCCGACTTCATCGCTCGGTGCATTCGGATGGCCTGCGCCGTAGTACGAGCCGAAGGCGTAGGATCCGGCGACCGCCAGGATAATCAAGGCCAACAGCGAAACCACGCCGCTGCGACCGTTGGGTTCGCGCAGATTGCGCGCTTCCGGCGGAAGCGCCGGCACAGCGTGCGGCTTGAAGATCGACACGGCGAGAACGTAGCCGGCATACATTGCCGTCAGCAACAGACCGGGTACGAAGGCCGCCTTGTACATGTCGCCGACGGAGCGGCCCAACTGGTCGGCCATCACGATCAGCACCAGCGACGGCGGAATGATCTGCGCCAGCGTGCCGGATGCGGCAATAACGCCCGAAGCCAGCTTCTTGTCGTAGCCATAGCGCAGCATGACCGGCAGGGAAATCAGACCCATCGAGATCACCGAGGCCGCGACCACGCCCGTAGTTGCCGCCAGCAATGCGCCGACAAAGACCACCGCGTAGGCCACGCCGCCACGGATAGGTCCGAACAACTGGCCGATCGTATCAAGCAAGTCTTCCGCCATGCCCGAACGTTCGAGAATCAGACCCATGAAGGTAAAGAACGGAATTGCCAGCAGCGTATCGTTGGCCATGATGCCGAAAATACGATTCGGCAAGGCCTGCAGCAGCTCGGGCTTTAGCAAGCCGAACTCGATTCCCATGAAGCCGAAGAACAAACCGTTCGCGGCCAGGGAAAACGCTACCGGAAAACCGGATAGCAGGAACACCACAAGCGCGGCAAACATCACCGGCGCCATATTCGCAATCAGAAACTGCTCCATTATTTTCTCTCCGCCGATCAGTTAAGTTTGTTTGCTGCCTTGATCGCCTCGATTTCTTCTTCCGGCGTTGCGGCGTGCTTTTCAAATGCGCTGGCATCTACCTTGCCCTGCAGGTAGCCGATGCGCTTGATGAGCTCGGAGATACCTTGCATGGTCAACTGGAGGAAGCCGACCGGGATCAGGAGCTTGGCGGGCCAGACGATCAGGCCGCCGGCGTTGCTGGAGACTTCCTGGTTTTCGATGGAGAGCAATGCATACGGAACAGCGTAGTAGAGAATGATGATCGACATCGGCAACAGGAAAACCAGAAAGCCGAGCAGGTCGATCCATACTTGCGTGCGCTTGGAGAGATGGCCGGCGATCACGTCGATGCGGACGTGTTCGTTGCGGCGCAGCGTATACGAGGTCGCGAGAAGGAAAATCGCTGCAAACAGATACCACTGAATTTCAAGCCATGCATTCGAACTGGTATTGAGTGAATACCGGATGATTGCGTTGCCCGTGCAGATCAGAACGGAGAGAAGGAGAGCCCAGCTGACGCCGAGTCCGATTTTCTCATTGATTGTGTCAATGAGCCTCGATAACGAGAGTAAGAAAGACATGGTTGTGTCTCCAATTATGAAAAAAATCAGTGGTCCGGCGCGCTTGATTTTTATTTGCGGCCGCTTCCCCCGCGAAGTGGGGCTGTTCATGGTTCGGGGGGAGTATATGACATTTCAACTTGCAAGCGAACACTTCCCCGAGAGGGGGCATATTCTTTTCATGTTGCGACGCAATAGGTGCGTGTTTTTTTCATCTAAACAGCGATGTTTAGGTGTCAATGC
The DNA here is from genome assembly GCF_004804275.1 of Herbaspirillum sp. ST 5-3. GTDB lineage: Bacteria > Pseudomonadota > Gammaproteobacteria > Burkholderiales > Burkholderiaceae_D > Noviherbaspirillum. Next base: position 63,880 of record NZ_STGI01000013.1, on the reverse strand, counting down.
TTACGTACTAACACGTACTGCATTCGTTTTTTGAAGAGGGCGACTGTGACAGTCGCGAGGGAGCGAGAGGAGTTGCCTGCATCATCCATCGTGTCATTGATCCGATGCGGATTGATGCATGCCGAGCAGTGTACGCGCTTCTTTTGAATCTTGCTGGCGACGCGTTAAAAACTCACTTCAACCGTGCCGCCGACGCAATACGCGATCGCCGGCGGCACGTCTTCAACCTTATATCAGCCCAGTTGCGCACGCCAGCGTGCAATCGCTGCACGGACCTGATCCGGCGCGGTGCCGCCGATGTGATTGCGAGCGGCGACCGATCCTTCCAGCGTGAGCACGTCGAAGACATCGGCTTCAATCAGTTGCGAGAACGCGCGCATCTCGTCCAGCGACAGGTCGGTGAGATCGCAACCGCGCTGTTCGCAGGTACGCACGGCACGCGCCACTGCTTCATGGGCATCGCGGAACGGCAAGCCCTTCTTGACCAGATAATCGGCCAGGTCGGTTGCCGTCGCGTAGCCCTGCAGTGCTGCCGCACGCATGGCCTCCGGCTTGACGGTAATGCCGCGCGCCATGTCGGCGAAAATGCGAAGCGTATCGGTCACGGTGTCGACCGTATCGAACAAGGGTTCCTTGTCTTCCTGGTTGTCCTTGTTGTAGGCGAGCGGTTGGCCCTTCATCAGCGTCAGCAGACCGATCAGGTGGCCGTTCACACGGCCGGTCTTGCCGCGTGCAAGCTCGGGGACATCCGGGTTCTTCTTTTGCGGCATGATCGATGAGCCGGTGCAGAAACGGTCGGCGATGTCGATGAAGCCGACGCGCGGACTCATCCAGATCACCAGCTCTTCCGACATGCGCGACACGTGTGTCATGACCAATGCGGCCGCGGCGCAGAATTCAATGGCGAAATCGCGATCAGACACTGCATCCAGCGAATTGCGGCACACTTCGTCGAAGCCGAGTGTTTTTGCGACACGTTCGCGGTCGATCGGGAAGGTCGTTCCGGCCAGGGCGGCTGCACCCAGCGGCAGCCGGTTGACGCGCTTGCGGCAATCGATCATGCGCTCGGCATCGCGGCTGAACATTTCAACATAGGCCAGCATATGGTGGCCGAAGGTGATTGGCTGCGCCACTTGCATGTGCGTGAAGCCGGGAAGGATGGTGCCGGCATGCTGTTCGGCGAGATCCAGCAACGACAGACGCAGGTCGCGCAGGAGGCTGCCGATATCGTCGATCGCCGAACGCATGTACAGGCGAATGTCGGTCGCCACCTGATCGTTGCGCGAACGCCCGGTGTGCAGTCGCTTGCCGGCGTCGCCGACCAGCTCGGTCAGACGCTTTTCGATATTCAGATGAACGTCTTCCAGGTCAAGCAGCCATTCGAATTTTCCCGACGCGATTTCGGACTGGATTTGCGCCATGCCGCGCTGGATGTCCGCATGGTCCTGCGCGCTGATGATGCCCTGGTGCGCCAGCATTTCGGCATGGGCAAGGGAGCCCTGGATATCGGCGTCGGCCATGCGCTTGTCGAAGAACACCGATGCGGTGTAACGTTTGACAAGGTCGGAGACGGGTTCGGAAAAACGGGCCGACCAGGCCTCGCTTTTTTTGGAGAGTTGTGCTGTCATAATCGGGTTCCGGTGAATATGTGATTATAAAACAAGCCTTGCCTATGCCGTTATCTATCGCTTCCGCCAAGGCCGACCGTCCGACCGAGATTCTCATTCCGGACTGCTGCAACATTGGCGTGGTGTTCCGCACGCTGCTTGGCGTCAATGCCGCAGTGCTCGCAGGCATACTCATCCAGGCCAGCAACTGGGAGCGGGGCATGCTGGAGTTTGTCGAAGCGTCAATGATGGTCGAATTGGCATGCCTTTGGTCCTTGTTCGCTCTATGTGGTTTGCGTCGCATGGTTCCCCGTTCCGGCGCGACGGAAGCGCTGTGGCGCTGGACTCAGCGCGCCGCCTGTTGGGTAGTGCCGGCCGCGGTTACGGCAACCGTTGTGTACATGTTCTCGATGGTGGACTGGTTGATGAGCGGTTTTGCCAACTTGACCATCCTGAAGGGCGCCATCGCCGCCGCACTCCTTGGCGGCCTGTTCCAGCATTATTTCGAGCTGCGCACGCGGGCGCATTCACCGGCACTGGTGGAGGCACGCTTGCAGGCGCTGCAGGCACGCATTCGGCCGCATTTCCTGTTCAACAGCCTGAACGCGGTGTTGTCGCTGATCCGCTCCGAACCGCGTCGCGCGGAAACGACACTGGAAGACCTGGCGGATTTGTTTCGGGTATTGATGAGCGACCCGCGCAACATGACTACGCTGGAGAACGAAATTCGCCTGTGCAAGCAATACTTGTCGATCGAAAAAATCCGCTTGGGCGAGCGCTTGCAAGTGACATGGGAAACCGACAACATCGGTGAGGAAGTGCTGCGCAAGGCGCAAATTCCCGTCCTGTTGCTGCAGCCCTTGCTTGAAAACGCAGTGCACTACGGGGTGGAGCCGGCGATGGAAGCCTCTCCGGTCAGGATTCAGGTCAGCCGTTCCATTGATCGCATCGAAATTGTTGTTGTGAATGCATTTCATGAACAGGCACCCGCGGGAGTGGGCAATCACATGGCGCTGGAAAATATTCGCGAACGACTGGCATTGTTGTACGACGTCGAGGCGCAACTGACGACGACAATCGTGCGTGGTTTCTTCGAGGTGCGCTTGCGCTTTCCTTATGTAAAGGGAGCCGCATGAAACCGCGCCTCTTCATTGTGGATGACGAGGCTCCGGCGCGTTCGCGGCTCAAGACCTTGCTGTCGGATATTGCGGAAGAGTGTCCGCACGAACTTTCTGGCGAGGCAAGCAGTGCGCAAGCGGCGCTGGATGGTATCGCCGACGTCCGGCCGGATATCGTTCTGCTCGACGTGCAAATGCCCGGCATGACCGGAATCGAACTGGCATCGCACCTCATCAGGAATGCAGCGGCATCGCCGGCCGTGATCTTCGTGACCGCCTTCGATGAATTCGCCGTGAAAGCATTCGAGGTGCACGCGCTGGACTATCTCTTGAAGCCGGTACGCGCTTCGCGTCTGGCGGACGCCATCCGGCGCGCCGGTGCAATGCGCGCGCAATCCTCAACGCAGGCCGAGGCGATTACAGGCGCCGGGAAGGCCCTGCAATCGGCACGCCAGCACTTTTCAGTGCAGGAGCGCGGACGCCTGCTCCTGGTGCCGGTCAATGACGTCCTCTACCTCAAGGCGGAATTGAAATACGTGACCTTGCGCACCAGAGCGCAGGATTATCTGATCGAAGAATCGCTCACCTCGATAGAAGAAGAATTCAAAAACATCTTTGTGCGCGTACACCGTAACGCGCTGGTCGCCCGCAACGCGATCGTCGGCGTCGAACGGGGCGTGCAGGCTATCGATAGCGACAGCGAGCAGGACAAGGTGCATGAATCATGGCAGGTGATTCTGCGCGATGTCGATGAGCGGCTGCCGATTTCGCGACGGCAATGGCCAGTGGTGAAGGCGCTGGTTCGGTAAGCTTTTGCAAAAAAAGTGCCCCGAATCATCGGGGCACGCTTTCCTATCTGGCCGGCGCGAGAGAACTTTCTCCTTGTTCTCCGAACGCGAAGATCAGCCGGTGTTGCGCAAGCCTGCGGCAATGCCGTTGATCGACAGATGGATGCCGCGCCGCACACGCTCATCCAGCTTGCGTCCCTCGGCAGTCGCAGCGCGATGCCTCTTGATCAGCTCTACCTGCAAGTGATTGAGCGGGTCGAGATAGGCAAACCGGTTCTTGATCGAGCGTGCCAGCAGCGGATTGCTGGCCAGCCGTTCCTTGGCGCCGGTGATGGTCGTCAGGCATGTCGTCGTGCGCTCGTGCTCTTCCACGATGCGCTTGAAGATGCTGTTGCGCAATCGCTTGTCGGCAACCAGCTCGGCATAGCGAGACGCGACCGCGAGGTCGGTCTTGGACAACACCATGTCCATGTTCGACAACAAGGTGGCGAAGAACGGCCATTCCTTGAACATCGCGCGCAGCACCGCGAGCCGTTTCTTTTGCTCCTTCACGTCCGCATCTTCATGCAGCCAGGACGACACCGCGCTGCCAAAGCCGTACCAGCCGGGTAGAAGGAGTCGGCATTGACCCCACGAGAAACCCCAGGGAATCGCTCGCAGGTCCTCGATGCGGCGCGTCGACTTGCGCGAGGCCGGCCGCGATCCGATGTTGAGCTCGGCGATTTCCGCAATTGGCGTCGCCGAGAAGAAGTAATCAGTGAAACCCGGCGTTTCATACACAAGATCGCGGTAGGCGCGATAGGCACGAGCGGACAACTCTTCCATCACGCTCTCGAACCCGGCCAGTTTCTTTGCCCGGCGTCCTTGCGGCGCATGCGGCATCAGGCTGGCCTCCAGTGTCGCGGCTACCAGCAGTTCCAGGTTGCGTCGGCCGATCTCCGGATTGGAGAATTTCGACGCGATGATCTCGCCCTGCTCGGTCAAGCGGATCTGCCCGTTGACGGTGCCGGCCGGTTGCGCGAGGATCGCCTCGTAGCTGGGGCCGCCGCCGCGGCCTACCGTGCCACCGCGCCCATGGAACAGGCGCAGCTTGACGTTCGCGCCGTCGAACAATTCCACGAGCTGCGTTTCCGCCTTGTACAGTTCCCAGTTCGACGTGAGGAAGCCGCCATCCTTGTTGGAGTCGGAATAGCCGAGCATCACTTCCTGCAGATCGCCCTGTTTCGCAAGCAGGTGACGGACCTGCGGCAGCGACATGAAGGCTTCCATGATGCCGGCCGCGCAGCGCAAGTCGGGGATGGTCTCGAACAAGGGGATGACCATCAATTCCATGCGCGCATCGTGCACTTGCCCCGACGCGTGGTCCCATTCGACGTGCAGCAGACCGGTTTCCTTCTGCAACAGCAAGACTTCCAGCAGGTCGGAAACCGTTTCCGTGTGCGAGATGATGTAGTTGCGGATCGCCCGATCGCCGTAGCGCTGGCGGATTTCGCGCGCAGCGCGCAGGATCGCCAGCTCCGAGCCGGTCTCGGCGGAATAGTCGAGATAAGGCGAATACAACAGGCGAGGCTTGCCCAGCTCATCGAGCAACAATTCGACCTTTTCGTCTTCGGATAATCCACTGTAGTTCGGATGCGCCTTGGCACGGGAGAACAATTCGCCAAGAACCCGTTCGTGCACGTCGGAACTCTGACGCATGTCGAGCGTGGCGAGGTGGAAGCCGAAGATTTCCGAGGCGCGCTTAACCGTTGCCAGGCGCGGCTTGATGAGAGCTGCGCCGTGATGTGCCTTGAGCGAATCGGCCAGCACCTGCAGGTCGCGCGTGAATTCGGCGGCGGTTTCGTAGGGAGCGGCCGAGCCGACCTCCTGCCGCAGGACGTGAGCCGCGCCGAGCTTGCGGGCCGTTGCGGCCAGACGTGCATACAGTCCGATCAGCGCGCGGCGGTATGGCTCGTCCATCCGATGCTCGGACTGGTCGGGCGAACTGTCGGCCAGTGCCTGCAACTCGGGGCTGACGCTGACCAGCAGGGTGGAAATCGACAATTCCGCGCCCAATGCGTGTACTTCCTCCAGGTAGAAATCGAAAATCGCTGTCGATTGGCTCATCAGCGCGTGTTGCATCGTGCCGGCATTTACATTGGGATTGCCGTCGCGGTCGCCGCCGATCCAGCTCCCCATTTGCACGAAGGGAGGAAAGTCTTTTTCCTCGGCATGCCGTTGCGGAAACTGCGCGGCGATCTCGTTTTCGATGTCGTCGTAGAGTCCCGGCAGTTCGCGCAGGAAGGTGATGCGGTAATAGGACAGCGCATTCTCGATTTCATCGGCCACGGTCAGCTTGGTGTAGCGCAGCATGCGGGTCTGCCACAGCGTTGCGACGCAGGCGTGCAGCAATTGTGTATTGTGCGCCAGTTCCTTGGGCGTGAGCGGGGGATCGCGTTCGGCCAGCAGGCGGGCGATTTCGCGCTCCGCGTCGAGCGTGCTTTTGCGCTGCACTTCGGTCGGATGCGCTGTCAGGACCGGCGAGATCAACGCTTCCTTGAAGAAGCGGCGCACGGTCGCGCCCGATACGCCGGCGTCGTCCAGCTTCGACAAGGCATATGCGATGCTGCCTTGCTGCGGCGCCGATCCCGCGAGGAGATGGGCACGGCGGCGGCGATTGTGATGCTGGTCTTCGGCGATGTTGGCGAGGTGGGAGAAATACGAAAATGCGCGCACCACGGTGATTGTCTGATCACGGGTGAGTTTCTTCAGCATCTTGTTGAGCTCTGCGCCGGACTGGGCGTCGGACTCACGGCGAAAACGCACCGCCGTCTGGCGGATGGTCTCGACGACGTGGAAAACGGTTTCGCCTTCCTGTTCGCGCAGGACATTGCCGAGCAGTCGGCCCAGCAGGCGGATATCTTCTTTCAGTGGGGCGTCTTTATCGTTCGCGGCCTTGTTGACCGGCGCCGGGAGGTTCTGTTGTCTTGACATGTTGATTGATTGCAATCAGCTTTACACTAGAAAGTGGCTCGCGGCCACCGGGAGGCACGTATGTGCATGATAAAATCGATGCGGTCAGCATCATTGAAATTCGAAAGAGCCCTCCGTGAAAGTTTCCCCTCCCTCCAAGTTAGTGATTGCGTCTCGCGAAAGTCGTCTGGCCATGTGGCAAGCGGAGCATGTCCGCGCCAGGTTGTCGGCATTATATCCGCAGTGCAGCATCGAAATTCTCGGCATGACCACGCAAGGCGACCAGATCCTCGACCGCGCACTGTCCAAGGTCGGCGGCAAAGGTTTGTTCGTCAAGGAGCTGGAAGTCGCGATGGCGGAGCGCCGTGCGGACCTCGCCGTGCATTCGCTCAAGGATGTGCCGATGGAGTTGCCGGAGGGGTTTGCGCTGGCCGCCGTCCTGGAACGTGAAGATCCGCGCGATGCCTTCGTCTCCAATGAATATGCATCGCTTGATGACTTGCCCGATGGCGCCGTGGTCGGCACCAGCAGTCTGCGGCGTCAAGCATTGATCGCCGCGCGTTTTCCGAAACTGGTGATCCGCCCGCTGCGTGGCAACCTCGATACGCGCCTCGGCAAGCTGGATCGCGGTGAATATGCAGCGATCATTCTCGCGGCGGCGGGCCTGAAGCGCCTCGGACTGGCTCAACGCATCCGCTCATTGATCGAACCTGAACAGAGCCTGCCTGCACCGGGGCAGGGCGCGATGGCGATCGAAATCCTGGATGGCCGCGACGACTTGCTGCAACTGCTTGCTCCGCTCAACCACGAGTCGACTGCCCAGGCAGTGAGCGCGGAACGCACCGTGTCGCGCACATTCGGCGGCAGCTGCCAGATTCCGCTTGCCGCATTCGGAACCGTCGACGGCCAGGCGACGATGCACCTGCGCGCGATGGTCGCGACGCCGGACGGCAAGCGCATCGCGACCGCTGACGCATCCGGTCCGGCGAATGCGCCTGAATTGCTCGGCCAGCAGATTGCATTGGCCTTGCAATCGCAAGGCGCGGACGACATCCTGGCAGCATGTCGGGCAATGGACGCAGCCTGATACCGACAGCGGATGCGGTTGATGAAAGTCGATCGCATCCTGCATACACGGGGCGGAAGTCGATCTCTTGCGCCTGACAAGGCATGACGCCCCAGCTTCTACAGCCAATGACAGACCAATCTTCCCATCCCGTTGTCGTCACGCGTCCGCTAGCGCAGGCCAGGCAGCTTGCCCGGCGCATTGTGGAGCAGGGACGAGAGGCAGTCGTGTTTCCCTTGCTGGACATACAGCCCTTGCCCGATCAGTCGAAATTGAAGGCGGTACTTGATGACCTGGCGAGCTACGCAATGGTCGCCTTCGTCAGTCCGAACGCCATCGACGCCGCGTTCAGTATTCTCAAAGAGTGGCCGAAAGAGGTTGCCATCGCCGTGATGGGCGAGGGCAGCAAGCTTGCGCTGGCAAACCACGGTTTGACGTCGACGAATGCCAACATCATCAGTCCGATCGATCCGCATCGAACCGATTCGCAGACCCTGCTTGAAGTGCTGGACCTTGAAGCATTGCGCGGCAAGCGCGTGTTGATCGTGCGCGGTGAGACAGGTCGCGAGCTGCTCGCCGACGCCTTGCGCGACCAAGGCGTGCAGGTCGAGCAAATTGCCGCTTACCGGCGCGCTGCGCCGGTTCTCGACCAGCCGGCACGCGAACAATTGCTGCGCTTGCTGGATTGCGAAGGAGACTGGATCATCACCAGCTCCGAGGCCCTGCGCATCCTCGCGGACATGGTGCGAGGGCTGGCTGGTGACCAGGGCGTGGTTAAATTGCAACAGCAAAGACTCATCGTGCCCCATGCGCGCATCGCGGAAAATGCGCGAATGCTCGGATTCGTCAAGCTGACGCAGACCGGATCAGGCGACGAACAGCTGTTAGCCGCGTTACAATTTCGAGCATGAACGAATTGCCTCCTTCTTCCGACCCCGGTCAATCCTTCCAGTCGACTCCGCCATCGCAACAGGCGGAGTCGACGACATCCCGCGCGCCTTTGCAAAATGATAATGCGCCACGCCTGCAGAAAACGCTCAAGCCGGTGTATGGCGGATTGAGCATTCTTGCGTTGCTGTTGATTGCGCAGTGGTGGTCTGCGCAACACGAAATCAGCAGCTTGCGCGACGAAGTGGCGCAGCGCCTGAAAAGCGGCGAATCGCTCACGACCGAAACCAAAGTGCTGGTGAAGACGGTTCAAGACGGCATGCGGGAGCTGCAGGCCAAGGTCAACGTGCTGGAAAGTAAACAGACGGAAGCGCAAAGTCAGCAATTGGCGCTGGAGCAGCTTTACCAGGAATTGTCGAAGAATCGCGACGATTGGGCGCTGGCCGAAATCGAACAGGTGCTGTCCACCGCCAGCCAGCAATTGCAACTGGCCGGCAACGTGCAGGGAGCAATCATCGCCCTGCAAAACGCAGACAGCCGCCTGTCGCGTTCGGACAAGCCCCAGTTCATCATGATCCGCCGCGCGATCGCGAAAGACCTGGAGCGGCTCAAGGCGTTGCCGACCGTTGATCTGACAGGAATTGCCTTGCGCCTGGACAGTGTCATCGGGCAGATCGACAACATGCCCTTGCTGTCCGATGAAAAGCCCGTGCTTGCACCGACTCAGCCGAAGGCTTCCCGTCGAGCACCTAAAAAGGCGGAGGCCAAGCCGACAACCGACAAGGCGAGGAGCAGCGCATCCGACTGGATCGCGGACCTGGGTGACAAGTGGGACAGCTGGACCAACGAGATGTGGACCGAGGTTCGCCAACTGATCCGCGTGCGCAATGTCGATATTCCCGATGCGCTGCTGCTTTCGCCGACACAATCCTACTACGCACGAGAGAACTTGAAGCTGCGCCTGCTGAATGCGCGGGTCGCTCTCCTGACGCGCAATGAAGCGGCATTCCGCAGCGATCTGGTGTCGGCACAAGATGCGATCAGCCGCTATTTCGACACGCGCGCCAAGCAGACGCAAACGACGCAGGCCCTGTTGCGTCAAGTCCAGGCTAGCAACATTTCGATCGAAATGCCGACCTTGGCAGACAGCTTGAACGCGGTGCGGAATTACAAGGCGAAGCCGTAAAGGTCCGGGACAATGCGCATCTTCCTTTCGCTCGTTATCCTGTTCGCCGCCGCTATCGGCCTGGCCGTCGGTGCCCGCTTCAACCTGGGCAATGTGGTGTTCTTTTATCCGCCATACCGCATCGACCTGTCGCTCAATTTTTTCATTGTGTTGATGGCGGTGCTGTTTGTCGTGCTGTTTGCGATTTTCAATGCGATCCGCAGCACACAGCAAATGCCGCAACGCGTGGCCGCGTATCGCAGGGAAAAGCGGGAGCGCGAAGGCAATCGCGCATTGCGTGACGCGCTCAAGGCCTTGTTCGAAGGCCGCTTCGGACACGCGGAGAAAGCTGCCGCACGTGCCGCCGAATGCGCGGACAACGCCGGATTGTCGGCATTGATCGCGGCGCGTGCGGCACATCGCATCGGGCAACCCGATCGTCGTGACGTGTGGCTTGCCAAGGCGCAGGATGATTCGTCACTGAAGACGGCGCGCCTCATGACGGCGATGGAGCTGTCGATCGATGGCTATGAGTCCGAACCCGCATTGGAGGCAATCAAGGAACTCAATTCCAGCGGCACCCGGCACATTCATGCATTGCGGCTGGCCTTGAAGGCCAACCAGCGTGCGAAGAACTGGCCGGAAGTATTGCGCCTGGTGCGTCTGCTGGACAAGCGCAATGCCTTGCACCCGGCATTGTCGCGCCGCCTCCGGGAATTGGCCTATGAAGCCTTGCTGTCGAACAATGCGCATGACGCGGAATCGCTTCGTAATGTGTGGGCCGACATTCCCGGCGAGGACCGGGTACAGCCCTACGTCGCCATTCGCGCGGCAAAAGCATTCAATGCGCGGGGATTGCAGGACGAAGCACGCAGCATCGTCGAAAAGGCACTGGCGGCCGGCTGGGACGAGCGTTTGGTGCGTGCCTACGGCAACTCCGCGGCGACCGAGGGTTCTTCGGCCTTGCTCGCGCAGATTGAACTTTGCGAAGAGTGGGCTCAGACCCGACCGAATGATCCCGAGCTGGCGTTGACGCTGGGTACGCTTTGCTTGCGCCAGAAACTATGGGGGAAGGCGCAGCGCCACCTGGAACACGCACTATCCGACACGACCGAGCCGGAGACCGTTCGTCAGGCGCATTTGAAGCTGGCGCAACTCCACGAGGCATTGAACCAGCCCGACCAGGCAGCTGCGCATTACCGGCAGTGCGCATTGGCCACCGTTCTGTGACGCATTCCTGTCATCTAACACTTCTTGCTGACGTGCTCCTGACATAGTCGGTGAGGGTTGCATCGCGCGGCGAACCGTCTGCTGCGACGCACAAGGCGGGAATGAAAGCCGTTATAATTCCGGAATTCCAGAATTTTTTCATTTTGAGAGAGCAACATGAGTTTGAGTAATGTGCCCGCCGGCCGGAATCTGCCGGACGATTTCAATGTCATCATCGAAATTCCGATGAACGCCGATCCGATCAAGTACGAAGTGGACAAGGAAACCGGCGCGATCTTCGTGGACCGTTTCATGGGCACCGCGATGCATTATCCGTGCAACTATGGCTACATCCCGCAAACCATCTCGGATGATGGTGACCCGGTGGATGTGCTGGTGGTTACCCCGTTCCCGCTGATCCCGGGCGTTGTCGTGCGGTGCCGCCCGATCGGCGTACTGAAGATGAAGGATGAAGCCGGCGGCGACGCAAAATTGCTGGCAGTTCCGGTGGACAAGGTCCTGCCGATCTACACGCATTGGCAAAAACCGGAGGACATGAACGAACTTCGCCTGCAGCAGATCCAGCACTTCTTCGAACACTACAAGGACCTCGAAAAGGGCAAATGGGTGAAGATCGAGGGATGGTACGGCCCGGACGAAGCGAAGAAAGAAATCGTCAACGGCGTCGCGGCCTACAACAGGGAGCACAGCAAATAAGCTGCCCTGCGACAGAAGAAAGCGCACTTTTCAGTGCGCTTTTTTTGTGCCTTAAGCAGGGCTTGGGCGGCGATGTCGTCGATTGAACGAACATCGATCGCGAGGCTCAATTAAACCGGGCATCGGCCGATATAAAACTGTTGTTGCGGAATTGTCGACGCATCGACAATTCGCGTTGGATGGGTCATCATTGGTTTCGTCAGCTTGCGTACACGCGGGAGTCTTTAGAAGTGGTCTTTGAAAACACCGGGCCGTCCAGGGCCGATAGCGGATTCTCGGTTGCCGGCGACGAATCCGCCACTTCGGCGCGCGACCGCCTGCTGCAGAAAATCAGCAGTGAAGCGGACTTGCCCGCCCTTGGCAGTTCGGTTTCCCGCGTCGTGCAGATGACCTCATCGGACGACGAGGCGATTCGCGATCTCGCGCACTTCATTCTATCCGACGTGGCGCTGACCCAGAAGATACTGCGCATCGCCAACACCGTGAACTACCGAACCGCATCCGGTACGCCGGTCACGACGGTATCGAAGGCGATTTTCATGCTCGGATTCGATGCGGTAAAAACCACGGCTTTGGCGATGCTGCTGGTCGACCGCATGTCGGGCAAGCATGCGAAAAGTGTACGCAATGAGCTTGCTCACGCGCTGTGCGCCAGCATCATTGGCCGCGAGATGGCGCGCCGCGGGCACTTCAAGGACGGCGAGGAGGCGGCGATCGCCGCACTTTTCAAGAACATTGGCCGCTTGCTGGTCGCTGCGCACGATCACGACCTGTATGCCCGAATCAACAAGCTGGTGGAAAGCGGCAGTCACTCGCCATCCCAGGCATCGATGCAGGTGCTGAGCTGCAGTTTCGACATGCTGGGGGACGCGGTTCTGCGCGAATGGAGAATGCCTGACACCATCGTGCAATCGCTTGCGCCCTTGCCAGGTGGTGTGCTGAAAACAGCCAGGTCAAGACAGGAATGGGTTCAGCAGGTGGCCGCCTTCAGTTCCGCCGCTGCTCGATTGATTCCGGGCGTCAACAGTGCCGGACAGGATGCCGCGGTGAAGGCGGTTCTGGCTCGCTTCGGCACCGCGCTCGGCCTCGACCAGACGAAGCTCAACCTGCTGTTTACCAGTGTGGCACAGGAAGCGCGAACACTTGCAGCCAATATCGAGCTGGCGCTGCACACGGACGAGCATTTCGACCATCCCGCGACAGAGGCCGGCTCCGAAAATGCCGCCGCAGCCGAGAGCATGGGATCAGGCTCTGCGGCGAAGCAAGGACAGAGCGCCGCGCCCGACCTGCTTGACGATCTGATGATGCAAACGGCCGAGGAGGCTCTGCCGCTTCAGGTTACCGAGCGTCATGCCAGCGGCAAACCGATGAACGCGCGCGATCTCTTGCTGGCCGGCGTGCAAGACGTAACGCAGATGATGGCGTCCGGACGCTGCAAGGTCAATGACCTGATGCTGCTGGTGCTTGAAACGCTGTATAACAGCATGGGATTCCGCTTCGCTACTGTCGTCCTGAAGGACATGCAGAGCCATCAATTCAAGGCGCGGATATCGATAGGCGAGAACAATGTCGACCGTCAGGCGGGTTTTGTTTTTCCAGTAGCGACGGCGCGTGACTTGTTTCACCTCTCAATGGAAAACGATGCCGATCTCATGATCTCCGACGCCACTGCGCAAAAGATCCGCGACCTGCTTCCTGCCTGGTATCGCACTCTGTTCTCGGACGCGCGCAGCTTCATCGTTCTGCCGCTTGTGGTGCAGAAGAAGCAGCTCGGATTGTTTTATGCCGACCGGACGCAGGCAGCGCCGGAAGGCGTGCCGACGGATGAAACGGCGCTGATCAAGACGCTCAAGGGGCAGATTCTGACTGCGCTCAATTCGCGTTAGCGCAGCAACACAAAGCCCGTTAGTACCGTTGCGGCGGTCAGCGAAAAGTACCCGAGCCAGGCCATCATGCTGTGACTTGCAAGGAATCCTTCGCGTTTGCTCTGCGCTTCCGGTGGCAGCGCAAGTCGCATGCGGCGCCGCGCACGCTGCTCCTTCAGCAAATAACGCTTGATTTCGAGCGCCATCTGCTCGGCACTCTGGTAGCGTTTTTCCGGGCGCTTGCTCATTGCCTTCATCACGATCTGGGACAACACGACCGGTATGCGCTGATCCAGTTCGACAGGCGCGGGCGGCGCCTTGGTGATGACTTGTTGCAGCAACTTGTCCGCGTTTTCGGCATGAAAAGGAGGGCGGCCGACCAGCATTTCATACATGACCGCTCCGAGCGAATAGATGTCCGTGCGCTCGTCGATCGGTTTTCCGGATGCCTGCTCGGGCGACATATAGTTCGGCGTGCCAACCACGTTGTTGCCGTGAAATAGCGTGACGGGATCATCCGCATGCGCGAATTTGTCTGCGAGACGATTGGGCGAGCGCGCAATCCCGAAATCGATCAGCTTCGGCAGGTCGCCTTCGGTCATGAAAATATTCGCCGGTTTGATGTCGCGGTGAATGACCTGGTGCTGATGAGCATGGTTGAGCGCGTCGGCCAGCCTCCAGACGATCGATGCGACTTCATCCGGCTTGAAGCGATGTCCGCTATCCAGCACCCGATTCAAACCGCGTCCCTGCAGATATTCCATCGCGATGTAGGTCGCTCCGTTTTCGACCGAGGCGTCATAGATCGTGACGATGTGAGGATGCGCAAGGCGGCCGGCGGCGCGCGCCTCGTTGATGAACTGTTGTTCGTACTTGTTTCTCTCGGATGGCGTCAGGCGTGGATTGAACGTCTTGATCGCGACTTCGCGACCGATGACCGGGTCGTGGCCGAGGTAAACGCAGCCCACCGTCCCGCGGCCAAGTTCTCGCGTGACGTAAAAACGCCCAAGTCGGCTGATGGCGGGAGTGACCGGTGCAATGGCGGGAACTGACATGATGCCGAGAGCATGCCGGGAAGTTTTGATTTTGGCAAGGCGTTATATCAGGTGCGCCGGAAAACTCGGCAATTCAGGCATCTGCGCGAAACATTCGGTTTTTATAGGTTATTAACCGGAGGTATCGGCGCCGGATTTGAACGGATTGCGTTCTTCCAGTTCGTCAATGTAGGCATCGATACCGCCGCTTTCATGTTCCAGGAAATGTTCAATGGCCTCCGCAAAGGCAGGGTGGGCAAGCCAGTGCGCGGACCAGGTTTTTTGCGGCAGAAACCCGCGCGCCATCTTGTGTTCACCTTGCGCGCCACCTTCGAAGCACTGAATCTTCTTTGTGATGCAGAACTCCAGCGGCTGGTAATAGGCCGTTTCAAAATGCAGACATGGCACTTCTTCGACCGCTCCCCAGTAGCGTCCATACAAGCTGTTCTGATCATGGATGACGAGTGAGCAGGCAATCGGCTTGTTCTCGCGTTCGGCCATGATCAGCAGGATATTCTGCGGCATGCTGGCGCCGATGCGAAGAAAGAAGTCGAGGTTCAGATAGGGCGTCGAGTAGTGGGCCGCATAGGTTCGGTCGTAACAACGCTTGAAGAAATGCCAGTCCGCCTTGCTGACCTGCGCGCCGCGCAGATGGCGAAAGCTGATGCCGGCTTCCTGCACCTTGCGCCGCTCGGCGCGGATGTTCTTGCGCTTCTTTCGGTCGAGTGTGGCCAGGAAGTCATCGAAATCCCGGTACCCCTGATTGATCCAGTGAAACTGCACGCCAGTGCGCAGCATGAAACCCGCTTCCTGCAGTGCACGCGCCTGCCGTTCGGGGGGGAACAATATGTGCGTCGATGACAGGCCGTTTTGCGCCTGCAGTTCGCACAATGCATCGATCAGCGCGCCCTCTGCGTCCGGATTGCGCGCCAGCAGCCGGCTTCCTGTCACGGGAGTGAACGGAATCGCAGACAACAGCTTCGGGTAATACTCCAGGCCGTTGCGGCGATAAGCGTCGGCCCAGGCCCAGTCGAATACATATTCGCCATACGAATGGGATTTCACGTAAAGGGGAAGCGCAGCTTCCAGCCGGCCGCCATGCCATAGCGTCAGATATTGCGGCTGCCAGCCGGTTTCCGGCGACGCGCAACCCGCCTCATGCAAGGCATCGAGAAACGCGAAGGAAAGGAAAGGATTGGTGTTCGCCTGCGCGGCGACGAGTTCATCCCAGGCCGCTTGACCGATATCGGAAAGAGAAGAGACGATTCGCGTGCGATAATTCACGATTGTTAATGCATTTAGCGGATTCGGTCGTTGTAATTTTCACCATGACAGTCAAAGTTGCCATTGCTCAAATCAACAGTACGGTTGGCGATCTCGCCGGAAACCGCACAAAAATCGCGGATTTTGCCCGCCGCGCAGCAGTGCTGGGCGCAGACATCGTCCTGACGCCGGAAATGTCGCTATCCGGCTATCCGCCGGAAGACTTGTTGCTGCGTCAGTCATTCTACGCAAAAACGGCGGAACAGTTTGAGGCATTGATGGCCGAGCTGGCCGACCTCAAGGATGTGCATGTCATTGTCGGCCAACCCATCTTGCACCACGGACGACGCTTCAATGCCGCATCGGTCATCCTGAACGGAAAAGTGCTTGGCGCCTACCGGAAACATGATCTGCCGAACGATACGGTGTTCGACGAGAAACGCTACTTTTCGTCCTCGGATGAACCGCTGGTATTCGACGTGAAGGGGGTTCGATTCGGCATCAACATTTGCGAGGATACCTGGGCCAGCCACACGCCGATACGGGCAAAGGAAGAGGGCGCGCAGGTGCTCCTGGTGCCGAACGGCTCGCCGTACCACATGAAGAAGCAATATCTGCGCTATGACGTGATGCGCAAGAACGTGTCCTCGCTCGGTTTGCCGATGGTGTACGCCAACCTGGTCGGCGGGCAAGACGAGCTGATCTTCGACGGCAATTCCTTCGCACTGGATGCAACGGGTGCCGTCTGCGCGCAGTTGAAGCACTGCGAAGAAGATCTTCAAATCATCGAGTTCGACGGGGCGCGTCCGGTTTCCGGGCCGATTGCGCCGGAACAATCGATCGAGGAGCAGGTGTACAAGGCGCTGGTGCTCGGCGTGCGCGACTATATCGGCAAGAACGGTTTTCCCAGCGTGCTCATCGGGCTATCCGGCGGCGTCGACTCCGCATTGACGCTGGCGGTGGCGGTGGACGCACTGGGTGCCGACAAGGTGCGCGCAGTGATGATGCCTTCGCCATACACTGCGGAGATTTCCTGGCTCGATTCACGCGAGATGGTCAAGCGCATCGGCGTGCGCTACGATGAAATCCCGATCGTCGACTGCTTCAATGCATTCCGCAGCACGTTGGCGCAAGAGTTCAAGGGGCTGCCGGAAGACACCACGGAAGAGAACATCCAGGCGCGCATCCGCGGCACCATATTGATGGCGCTGTCGAACAAGTACGGTTCCATCGTTCTCACAACCGGGAACAAGAGCGAGATGGCAGTCGGCTACTGCACGCTCTACGGCGACATGGCGGGCGGCTTCGCGGTGATCAAGGACATTGCCAAGACCCTGGTGTACCGTTTGTGCGAGTACCGCAATTCCGTTTCCGAGGTGATCCCGGAACGCATCCTGACCCGCGCGCCTTCGGCGGAACTGCGGCCGAACCAGACCGACCAGGATTCGCTGCCGCCCTACGAGGTTCTGGATGCGATCATGCAGATGTACATGGAAGAGAACCGCAGCATTGCCGAGATCATCGCGGCGGGGTATCGTAGCGAGGACGTCGAGCGTGTCACGCGTTTGATCAAGATCAACGAGTACAAGCGCCGCCAGGCGCCGATCGGCATCCGCATCACGCACCGTGCATTCGGCCGCGACTGGCGCTACCCGATTACATCAAGATTTCGTGAGTGACATTCAATCTAAGGAGTTGTTATGAAGCTGGTTACTGCAATCATTAAACCTTTCAAGCTGGACGAAGTGCGTGAAGCGCTTGGCGAAATCGGCGTTACCGGCTTGACGGTGACGGAGGTGAAGGGTTTCGGCCGCCAGAAAGGGCATACCGAGCTGTATCGCGGTGCCGAATACGTGGTTGATTTTCTGCCGAAAGTCAAAATCGAAGCGGTCATCGACGACAAGGTGGTTGATCAGGCGGTGGATGCGATTATCAAGGCCGCACGGACCGGCAAGATCGGCGACGGCAAGATCTTCGTGCGGAATGTGGAGCAGGTGATCCGGATTCGCACCGGCGAGACTGGCGCAGACGCAGTCTGAACCAGATCACGGCCCGTGTTGGAGTCGGCAGCCGATGTCTCTGCCGGGCCTGTCTCCCATTGATCAATCCAGCCTGACACCTTTCACCCAGGTCGCAAGACGCAAGCCGCAGATCGCCAGCGCGCTTGACCACAAGGCAAAATCCGGCGGCACGCCGGCTTTTTGCATCAGCAGATACATCCAGCATCCCGCAAAGGAACAGATCGCGTAAGGTCTGCCGTCGCGCAGCACCATCGGGATTTCATTGCAGATCACGTCGCGCAGTATGCCGCCGAATATGCCGGTGATCACGCCCATCATCGACGCGATGAAGAGCGGCATTCCTGCGATCAGGGCCTCCGAAACGCCGGCAATCGAAAACAGCCCCAGTCCGAGTGCATCGGCGACCACGATGAGCCGCTCCGACACAATCTTGCGCAGTGTACGGATTATCGGTGCGGCAACCAGGGCCAGCAGGAAAATCAGGATTGCATATTCCTGATGGGTTACCCAGAACAGCGGCCGCTTGTCGAGCAGGATATCGCGTAGCGTACCGCCGCCAAACGCGGTAATAAACGCCACCGTGAACACGCCGACCACATCCATTTTCTTGCTGCGCGCTTCGATGAACCCCGAGAACGCGCTGATCAGAATGGCGAGGACTTCGATGATTTTGATCAGGGACATGCGGGCGGATGGGAGGTGATTTGTCCTGCATGATACTTGCATGGGAGGGGAATGCAAGTTGAGCGTTCCGCGCTCAGCAGGGACGCATGGACTTCTTGCTCGATTATGCCTTCAGCAAGACAACAAGAGCACCGGACCCACCATCGGCAGCACGCGCCTGGCAAAACGCAATCACTTCTTCCTTTTGCACCAGCCAGCTGCGAACTTTGCTCTTGAGCACAGGCTCCTTGTTGATCGAACCCAGGCCCTTGCCATGAATGATGCGTACGCATCGCTGGCCGCGCTTGACGGCATTGCGGAGGAATTCGGCGAGAGCTTCGCGCGCCTCTTCCCGTCGCATTCCGTGCAGGTCGAGCTGCCCCTGAATCACCCAATGGCCGCGGCGGAGCTTGCGCAGAATATCGGAGCTGATGCCGGTCCGTGCGTAACTCAGTTCATGGT
Source organism: Herbaspirillum sp. ST 5-3 (assembly GCF_004804275.1). Lineage (GTDB taxonomy): Bacteria > Pseudomonadota > Gammaproteobacteria > Burkholderiales > Burkholderiaceae_D > Noviherbaspirillum. The sequence goes on along the minus strand of NZ_STGI01000013.1, from coordinate 45,062 downwards.
CGGTATCGAGCAGCGTGTCGACGTTGAATTCGTCGGACAGCGATTCCTCGAGAGCGGCTTGCTCGTCGGCCAGATGCTTGAGCGGTATGGGCAGGGGGCGGGGAATGCTGGATTCGGCCTTGTTCGACGGCGGCAGTGGTGCCACTTCGCCGATGGAGCGGCGGAACAGTTCGCTGTCGTGTCTGCTTTCCTTTTCACGGCGTACTCGTTCCGCCTCTGCTGCCTTGCGTGTTTCTTCCTGCGCCTTGATCTTCGCGCGCAGCGCCTTCAGCGAGGCGAAGTCCTTGATGGTGCCAGACATGATGGATCATTCCAAAACCGTCCGCGCCGGGCTCGGGCCGCAGGCGCGAACGGGTACTGCTGTTGTCAATCGCCGGATCAGCCTTCGAGGCTTTCCAGGTACTTCTGTGCGTCGAGCGCCGCCATGCAGCCAGTGCCCGCGCTGGTGACAGCCTGACGGTACACGTGGTCCTGCACGTCGCCGGCAGCGAATACGCCGGGGATGTTGGTGGCGGTTGCCATGCCGTCGGAGCCTCCCCTGGTCTTGATGTAACCATTGTGCATCTCGATCTGGCCTTCGAAAATGCCGGTGTTCGGCTTGTGACCGATCGCGATGAAGACGCCATGCACGGTCACCTTGCTGATCGCGCCGTCGACCGTCGACTTGATGTTGATGCCGGTGACGCCGCTGTCGTCGCCGGTGACTTCGTCGAGGGTATGGTCGAGTTTGAGCTCGATCTTGCCTTCCGCGACCTTGGCCATCAGGCGATCGATCAGGATCGGCTCGGCGCGGAACTTGTTGCGGCGATGGACCACCGTCACCTTGTTGGCGATGTTCGCGAGGTACAGCGCTTCTTCGACAGCGGTATTGCCGCCGCCGATGACGGCGACGTCCTGGCCCTTGTAGAAAAAGCCGTCGCAGGTCGCGCAGGCCGAAACGCCTTTGCCCATGAAGGCTTCCTCGGACGGCAGGCCGAGGTATTGCGCCGAGGCGCCGGTGGCGATGATCAGTGCGTTGCAAGTGTATTCGCCGTTGTCGCCGATCAGGCGCATCGGTTTTTCATTCAGGCGGACGGTGTGGACATAGTCGAACACGATCTCGGTATTGAAGCGCTCGGCATGCTGCAGCAGGCGCTGCATCAACTCCGGTCCTTGCACGCCCATCGGATCGCCGGGCCAGTTTTCGACATCGGTCGTCGTCATCAGTTGGCCGCCTTGCTCGACGCCGGTAATCAGGACAGGTTTCAGGTTGGCGCGCGCAGCATAGACGGCCGCGCTATAACCGGCCGGGCCGGAACCGATAATCAGTACGTTGGCGTGTTTGGTGGTTGCCATAGCAGTATGTTGGGGGATTGATGGAATTGGTCGGCGAGGAAGCGCAAAACTGACAAAATCCGCTCTCGACGGCTTGCATATGTCGCCAAAAGGCAAAATTTCAACCGCATCCCGAGATATTCGGTATTGCGCCTGAAAAACTGGTTAAGATTATAGACGAACAAGCCACGCAAGGCCGCACGGTGCGCCAAATTCTCGCCCGATGAGCTCCGCGCTGGGGTGCTTCACCGAGTTTTCAACCAGTTATGACCCGAACAAATCAAGCATATACCCGCAACACCAATCCGCCGGAAGCGCAGCCGCTGCCTAACCGGCTCGTGCGGCTGCTGTCCGAGGCGCGCTGGTTCGCGCTGACGGTGGCGACCGTCTATCTGATCATTATCTTTCTGACATATTCCAAGGCCGATCCCGGCTGGTCCCACGCCAGCGTCGTGCCGCATCTGAATAATTGGGGCGGACGCATTGGCGCCTGGGTGGCGGACCTGATGCTGTTCATTTTCGGTTTTTCGGCCTGGTGGTGCTGCGTGTTCATGCTGCGCTCGGTGTGGGTCGGCTATCGGCGTCTTTCGCAGCGCTTCCTCCTGCAAAAGGAGCCGGAGCCCGAGCATCATCACGAGGTATGGATCCGTTCGACCGGCTTTGTGCTGATGCTGATCGGGAGCGTGGCGATCGAGTATCTGCGCATGTATTCCCTCAAGGCGCAATTGCCGCGCGCGCCGGGCGGCGTGCTGGGTGAGTTGATCGGTCGCGCGGCGCAGAGTGCGCTTGGCTTCACCGGTGCAACGCTGTTTCTGTTGCTGCTGTTTGGTGTCGGCTTCAGCCTGTTCTTTCATGTGTCCTGGCTGGCGGTGGCCGAACGCATTGGCGGCACGATTGAAAACGGCGTCCAGGGCATTCGCAACCTATACGCGGCGCGCGAGGACCGCAAGGTCGGGCAGGTGGCTGCCGTCAAGCGGGAGGTAACGGTGGTGCAGGAGCGCGCGAAGATTGTCGAAGCCAGTCCGATTCGCATCGAGCCGCAGGTTATTGCGGTGCCGAAGTCCGAACGCGTGGAAAAGGAAAAACAGGTTTCGCTGTTTGCCGACCTGCCGGACACGAATCTGCCGCCCTTGTCCTTGCTGGATGAGCCGCCTCCGGCGCAGGAGACGGTCAGTGTCGAAACGCTGGAATTCACCAGTCGCCTGATCGAGAAGAAGTTGTCCGATTTCGGCGTCGAGGCCAAGGTGGTCGCCGCCTATCCGGGGCCGGTGATTACCCGTTATGAAATCGAGCCGGCCACCGGCGTGAAGGGCAGCCAGATTGTCAATCTCGCGCGCGACCTGGCACGTTCGCTGTCGCTGACTTCGATTCGCGTGGTCGAAACCATCCCCGGCAAGAATTACATGGGTCTGGAGTTGCCGAATCCGAAGCGGCAGATCGTGCGCCTCACCGAGATCCTTGGCTCGAAGGTCTATCACGACAGTAATTCCAGCCTGACCGTCGCGCTCGGCAAGGATATTGCCGGCAATCCGGTGGTGGCGGACCTTGCAAAGATGCCGCACTTGCTGATCGCGGGCACCACCGGATCCGGCAAATCGGTCGGGATCAATGCGACTATCCTGTCGCTGCTGTACAAGTCCGACCCGAACAATGTGCGCATGATTTTGATCGATCCGAAAATGCTGGAAATGTCGGTCTACGAAGGCATTCCGCATTTGCTGGCGCCGGTGGTGACCGACATGCGTCAGGCCGGACATGCGCTGAACTGGGCGGTGGCGGAAATGGAGCGCCGCTACAAGCTGATGTCCAAACTGGGTGTGCGGAACCTCGCCGGCTACAACCACAAGATCGCCGACGCGGAGAAGAACGAAGAGAAGATTCCGAACCCGTTCAGCCTGACACCGGACGCGCCCGAGCCGCTGGAAAAACTGCCGACCATCGTCATCATCATTGACGAATTGGCCGACCTCATGATGGTCGTCGGCAAGAAGGTGGAAGAACTGATTGCGCGTATCGCGCAGAAGGCGCGCGCGGCGGGCATTCACCTGATCCTGGCGACGCAGCGGCCATCCGTCGATGTGATCACCGGCCTGATCAAGGCAAATATTCCGACGCGGATTGCTTTCCAGGTCAGCAGCAAGATCGACTCGCGTACCATCCTCGACCAGATGGGCGCGGAGGCCTTGCTCGGCATGGGCGACATGCTCTATATGCCGCCGGGCAGCGGTTTGCCGAACCGGGTGCACGGCGCCTTTGTGTCCGATGAGGAGGTGCATCGCGTGGTGCAACACCTGAAGGCACAGGGGGAACCGAATTACATTGAGGGAATCCTAGAAGGTGGTGTCGCGGAAGAAGGGGGAGATGCTGCGTTCGGTGGCGAAGGCGCCGGCGGCAGCGGTGAATCCGATGCACTGTACGATCAGGCGGTGGCCGTGGTACTGAAAAACCGCCGCGCATCGATCTCGCTGGTGCAGCGGCACTTGCGCATCGGCTACAATCGCGCGGCACGCTTGCTGGAGCAAATGGAGCAAAGCGGCCTGGTTTCGACCATGCAATCCAATGGCAACCGCGAAATCCTCGTGCCCGCAGGCAATACCACTGAATAGGAAAAAACCTTGATACAAGAAAGATCGCGATCCATATTTCGTTTCCAACGTACAGCAAACCTGCTCGCCGCACTCGTGCTGGCGATCCCGGCACTTGCCAGTGCCTCGGCACTCGACCAGTTCAAGACCTTTGTCAGCAGCACGAAATCAGCCAAGGGCGAGTTCACGCAGCGCCAGGTGAAGGTGGTGGATGGCGCGACCAAAATGTCCAACCAGGCGTCCGGCAGCTTTGTGTTCGCGCGCCCCGGCAAGTTCATCTGGAAATACCAGAAACCGTATGAGCAGCTGTTGCAGGCCGATGGCGACAAACTCTACATTTACGACAAGGATCTGAATCAGGTGACGGTCAAGCCGCTTGGTGACGCGCTAGGCTCGTCACCGGCGGCGATCCTGTTCGGCAGTAACGATCTGGAAAAGAATTTCACGCTTAAGGAAGGCGGCGCCAAGGACGGGCTCGAATGGCTGGAAGCAACCCCCAAGACCAAGGACACCACCTTTGAACGCATCGGCATCGGCTTGAAGGACGGCCTGCCGCAGGCAATGGAGTTGCGCGATTCCTTCGGCCAGGTGTCGCTGCTGTCCTTCCAGAAGTTCGAAAAGAATCCACCGTTGGGTGCGGAACAGTTCAAATTCGTGGTGCCCAAGGGCGCCGATGTTTTTCGGCAATGACGCGAGGCGGGCAGAGACCCGCTCTGGCAAATAATTCGCGGGCCTGATCCGCGCTACTCATGACTTCGATTCCTTTAGCCGAAAGGCTACGCCCGCAGTCGCTGGACGACGTCATCGGCCAGCAGCATCTGCTCGGTCCGGGCAAGCCGTTGCGCGTTGCCTTCGAGTCCGGCGAGCCGCATTCGATGATCCTGTGGGGGCCGCCGGGCGTCGGCAAGACGACGCTGGCGCGACTGATGGCCGACAGCTTCAATGCAGAATTCATCGCCTTGTCGGCGGTGCTTTCCGGCGTCAAGGATATTCGTGAAGCGGTCGAGCACGCGCAGATCATCCGCGCCAACTCGGGCCGCCGTACGATTTTGTTCGTCGACGAAGTGCATCGATTCAACAAGAGCCAGCAGGACGCATTTCTTCCGCATGTCGAAAGCGGGCTGTTCACCTTCATCGGAGCAACTACGGAGAATCCGTCGTTCGAAGTGAACAGCGCCTTGTTGTCGCGGGCGGCCGTGTACGTGCTGAAATCGCTGTCGGATGAGGATCTGGACGAACTGGTGGACCGTGCTTGCATCCAGGAGCTGGACGGACTGGATTTCACGCCGGAAGCCAAGGCGACACTGATTGCGAGCGCCGATGGCGACGGACGCAAGCTGCTGAACAACCTCGAGATCGTCGCGCGCGCCGCAGCTGCGAGCGGCAAGCATGAAGTCGATGAAGCCTTGCTGGCGACGGCGCTTGCGGAAAATCTGCGCCGGTTCGACAAGGGTGGCGACGCGTTTTACGACCAGATCTCCGCTCTCCACAAATCGGTACGCGGTTCCAATCCGGATGCCGCTTTGTACTGGTTCGTGCGCATGCTCGACGGCGGTGCCGACCCGCGCTACCTCGCGCGTCGCATCATTCGCATGGCGACCGAAGACATCGGCCTGGCCGATCCCCGGGCGCTGCGGCTGGCGCTCGATGCGGCCGAGGTCTACGAACGACTCGGATCGCCAGAAGGAGAGCTGGCACTGGCGGAGGCGATCGTGTTTCTTGCCTGCGCGGCCAAGTCGAACGCCGTCTACAACGCCTACAATGCCGCACGCGCCTTCGTGGCCAAGGACAAGTCGCGCCCGGTGCCGGAGCATTTGCGCAATGCACCTACCAAGCTGATGAAGGAGCTTGGCTATGGAAAGCTGTATCGCTATGCGCATGATGAGCCGGACGCCTATGCGGCGGGGGAAACCTATCTGCCCGAGGGCGTGCGGGAACCGGGCTGGTATCAGCCGACGCCGCGCGGCCTGGAGGGAAAGATCGGTGACAAACTCGCGCACCTGCGGTCGCTGGACCGCGAGGCAAGGAAGAGCGAGAAGAAGTAGCGTTTTACCCGGTAAAACCCGGACGGCTCAAGTCAACAAACTTGGCTATCGTCAAGCTTCGGCCCGCTCATCCATGGATGGGAAAGCGCTTCTGCTTGGTACAATGGCGGTTTCGCATTCAACATCCCCGCAATTTCCATGATCGATATTCAACTTCTCCGCAAAGACATCGACAGTGTCGCCACCCGCCTGGCCGCGCGCAAATTTCAACTGGATGTCGCCACCTTCAACGCGCTTGAGGCAGAACGCAAGCAGATCCAGACGCGTACTGAAGAACTGCAAGGCAAGCGCAATACCCTGTCCAAGCAGATCGGCATGCTCAAAGGCAAGGGCGAGGACACATCTGCCGTGATGGCGGAAGTTGCGGGCATCGGCGATGAGTTGAAGGCATCTGCCGAGCGGCTCGACGCAGTGCAGGCGAAGATGAGTGAATTCATGCTGGCCGTGCCCAATCTGCCGCACGAATCGGTGCCGGTAGGCCAGGATGAAACAGCCAACGTCGAGGTGCGCAAGGTCGGCACACCGCGCGCATTCGATTTCGAGGTCAAGGATCATGTCGATGTCGGCGCCGGGCTCGGACTGGATTTCGATGTCGCTGCCAAGCTGACGGGTTCGCGTTTTGCCGTCATGAAGGGAGGCATCGCTCGCCTGCATCGCGCGCTTGCCCAGTTCATGCTGGACACGCATACCGGCGAGCATGGTTACACCGAATGCTATACGCCGTATATGGTGAATGCAGACTCGCTGCGCGGGACAGGCCAGTTGCCGAAATTTGAAGCTGACCTGTTCGCGGCAAAGAAGGGCGGACAGGAAGGCGAGGGTGAGGCCTTGTACCTGATTCCGACTTCGGAAGTGCCACTCACAAACATGGTGCGCGATGAAATCCTCGCCGGTGATGCATTGCCGATGAAGCTCACGGCACACACGCCGTGCTTCCGTTCGGAAGCGGGCAGTTACGGACGCGATACGCGTGGCATGATTCGCCAGCACCAGTTCGACAAGGTCGAGATGGTGCAGATCGTGCATCCCGAGAAATCCTATGAGGCGCTGGAAGAGATGGTCGGCCATGCCGAAAACATCCTGAAAAAGCTCGGACTGCCGTATCGCGTCATCACGCTGTGCACCGGCGACATGGGTTTCGGTGCCGCCAAGACCTATGACCTGGAAGTGTGGTTGCCGGCGCAAAACACCTATCGCGAGATTTCTTCGGTATCCAACTGTGAAAGCTTCCAAGCTCGCCGCATGCAGGCGCGCTTCCGCAATGCCCAAGGCAAGCCGGAACTGGTGCACACGCTCAACGGCTCCGGCCTTGCAGTCGGCCGCACCCTGGTCGCGATCCTGGAAAATTATCAGCAGGCAGATGGCAGCGTCGACATTCCGGCAGTGCTGCAACCCTATATGGGCGGTGCAAAGCGGCTCGCTCGCGCCGTCTGAGCGATGCCTTTGCTTCGCGGAATGGCAACGATGACCTATTCCGTCTGCGAACAGAGTCTGCTATACTCACATGCTTTGCGGCGTTGACCCGCCGCAGAACGACCAAGAACGGAAAGGTGGCAGAGTGGTCGAATGCGCTGGACTCGAAATCCAGTGTACGGTTATACCGTACCGTCGGTTCGAATCCGACCCTTTCCGCCAGTAATTCTGGAATCTGAAGCCGCCTCGTGCGGCTTTATTTTTTTCTGTTGCACAGATCTCCCCCGGCAGCACTCCATAGGTAATTGGGGTGTCATTCTGCTAACTTTCTTCTAAAAATAATTTGTCTCCATGCATTCGTCGCCACAGTGGCGAAAGTGCTATCCTTTCCTAGCGGAAACGAAATCTACCGCTTCCACCTTTGGCTAGCGACAAAAACTCCGACGATGCCATCAAGCGATTTATTCTGACTAGTGGGTCGAAACGACATGAGAAAGTTGTTACACGAGTCGTTGCAAGCCAATCCACTCGGACGGAGGGTACTGACCGCGATCCTGCTGTGCAGTACATGCCTGGCTTTCGTTGCAACGGGCATGCAGTTGCTGCTGGATTTTCGACAGGGCGTTTCCGGCATTGAATTGCGCTTGAATGAAATCGAGCGGGCGTACATCGACAGCATCGGCGCAGCAATGTGGACGATGGATGAGACGCAGACACGCAAGCAGATGGAAGGCATTGCCAGGCTGCCGGATATCCTGGCGGTTGAACTGCGCGACCCCAACGGGAAATTTCTGATGCACGCAGGCCGCGCTGCGAGGAACACCCATCAGACAATCACGCGCAAGATACCCATCGCATTTTCCGACGCCAAGGATGGAACGGACAAGATTCCACTCGGTACGCTGGAAGTGATCGCCGGCCTGGACGGCATCTACAGCGATCTGCAGGACAAGGTCTTGCTCATTCTTGTCACGCAAAGCACCAAGACGGCCATCGTCGTCATCTTCACCTTGTTCATATTCCGGCGGCTGGTAAGTCGACATTTGTCGGCCATTGCCGCGTATGCGCGTCAGCTCGACCTGTCCAATCTCGGTGAGCCATTGAAGCTGCGGCGCAGGAAGCGGCAGTGCACCGACGAGTTCGATGTGGTAGTCGCCGCGTTCAATGACATGACCGGTTCGATCCGGCGCGATATCGATGAACTGGCGAGTTATCGCGAGGGGCTGGAAAAGCTGGTGGTACGCCGCACCGAGGAGCTGGCCCAGAAGGTCGCAGAGAAAGAAGAGGCAATCCAGCGCTTGAACGAGGAGATGGCGGAGCGTCAGCGCGCGGAGCAGGCCGCTCGTGAAAACGAGGAGCGCTATCGGCAAGTGGTCGACATGTCTCCCGATGCGATCATGATCGAGCGCGACGATAGAATCATTTTCGTCAATCAGGGAACGCTCGCCTTGCTTGGCGCGCCGAACGCGGAGCAGGTCAAGGCGATGCCCTTCCTGCAGCTGGTGCCGCTCGGGTGGCGCGAGCGCATGCAGGAGCAGATGCAGCTACTGATCGATCCCCACCACGAGCAGCGCTCGTTCGAGGGCAAGATGATGCGCTTCGACGGTACCGTGATCGACGTGGAGATCCGACGTGCAAGCTTTCAGTTTGGCGGTGCGCGCGCGATTCAAACCGTGATCCACGACATCACACATCATAAAAACTATGAAGAGGAGTTGCGCAGGCAGGCTTTGCACGACGCCCTCACGGGATTGCCGAACCGCTTGCTGCTGATGGACCGGCTGGAGCAGGCGATCGCGGCGGCGGAGCGCGACAAGCAAGCGATTTATGTGCTGTTCTTCGATCTGGACCGCTTCAAATATGTGAACGATACACTCGGGCATGATGCCGGCGACGTTCTGCTGAAGACCATCACCGCCCGCATGGCGGAGTGTGCGCGCAAGCGCGACACGCTGGCACGGCTGGGCGGCGACGAATTCGTGCTGATGCTCGAAGGCGTCGATGATCAGGCGGTGGCACCATTGGTGCGGCGGATCATGGACAAGGTTTGCGAGCCGGTATTGCTCGGCGATCAGGAGGTCGCGGTTACCTGCAGTGTCGGCATCAGCGTGTATCCGCAGGACGCGTCCGATCCCTTCGCACTGCTCAAGTATGCGGACACGGCGATGTACCACGCCAAGGAAAAAGGCCGCAATGAGGTTGCGCGCTACAGGGAAGAGATGCATAGCCGCGTCAACGAGCATCTGGTGATGGAGTCGCACCTGCGTCGCGCACTGGAGCGCAAGGAATTTCTCTTGCATTACCAGCCATTGCTGGACATTCGCAGCGGCCGCATCATCGGCGCTGAAGCGCTGGTGCGCTGGCAGCATCCGGAACTGGGATTGGTGCCACCGGCGCGCTTCATCCCGCTTGCAGAGGAAACCGGCCTGATCGTCGGCATCGGCGAATGGGTGATGCGCAGTGCGTGTCAGCAGGTCAAAGCCTGGCACAATGCGGGTTTTGACAATCTGCAGGTTTCGGTCAACCTGTCGGTTCAGCAGCTCGTTCGTCCGCAATTCGAAACCGAAGTCGCCATGGCGCTGGAGGACGTGGATCTTGCGCCGCAATATCTGGAACTCGAGATCACAGAGACGACATCGATGCGCAATCCCGAGAGGACAGTAGCATTGCTGCGCAGACTGAAAGCCATGGGAATCAGTATCGCGATCGACGACTTTGGCACCGGTTACTCAAACCTGTCTTACCTGAAGCGCTTTCCGGTGGACCGGCTCAAGCTCGACCGCTCCTTCGTCGCCGACATTACCAGCAATGCGGACGACTCTCACCTCGCAAGTGCCATCGTTGCGATGGCGCACAGCCTTGGGCTGAACATCGTGGCGGAAGGCGTGGAAGAGGCGGGCCAACTCACGCAATTGGCGGGATTCGGCTGCGACCAGATGCAGGGTTATTATTTCAGTCCGCCGGTTGAGCCGAACTGTTTCCTGCAGATGCTCCACGACCGCAAGAGGCTGGAGGTGGCGGGCCTTGAAATGATGGCGACTGCTTCGCAGACGTAGCTGCCCCGAGCCCGATAGTAGAATGGTTGCCGATAACTGGAATTTGGGAGGCGCAGAACAGCATGGACTATCGCGATTTTTCGTCCTGCCGACGACTTCTCTTCTCGGTAATGGCATGCATGCAAAGCCTGGTCGCTGTCGTCATGCTTGCTGCGGCTGTCGTGCCGGCTTCCGCGCAGACTCTCGACGATCTCACCTACATTACGGAAGATTACCCACCGTTCAATTTCGAACGCGACGGCAAGCGCCAAGGCATTGCAGTTGACGTGCTGGCTGAAATGCTCGCGCAGGCGGGAGCGAAGAAGACGCGTGCCGACATCAGGGTGTGGCCATGGGCGCGCGGCTATGAAACGGCGCTGAAGGAAAAAAACACAGTGCTGTTTTCAACCACGCGAACCGAGGCGCGCGAGAAACTGTTCAAGTGGGTCGGCCCTATCATGCCTTCGCGCATCGTGCTGGTTGCCAAGAAGAGGAAGGGCATCAGGATCTCCTCGATTGACGATCTGAAAGCCTCGAACTACCGGATCGGCGTGGTGCGGGAGGACATCGGTGAAAAGCTGCTCGACAAGCTGGGTGTGGCCAAGGACAAGACATACCAGGCCAATTCCGGCGTGAGCCTGGCCAAGATGCTGCAGGCGGATCGAATCGACATGTGGGCCTATGGCGACCAGGTCATTCTCTGGAATCTGAAGGAACTGGGTTACCCGACCAGCGATTATGAGGAGGTGTATACCCTCAACGAGTCGCTCCATTACTATTTTGCCCTCAACAAGGAGACGGACGACCGGCTGGTCGCCATGCTCCAGGCCGCGCTCGACCAGGTGAAGGCGAAAGGAAGGCTGAGCGCGATCGCTGCCAAGTATCGCTAGTTTTGGCGCTCGCTTTTCCATCGCGAGCGGCGGATCGCACGCCGTATCGCCAGCGCAATTCCAATCAAAATATTTTCGACGCCGTTCAGCTTCTCAGCAGGCGCTTGGCATTGCCCGTGGCCCGCGTATGGATTGGCTTGAGTCCATGATGGGCGAGGCGTGCCAGCGAGCTGGATAACTGTGACGCCAATGCGGCAGAACCGCCGAGCGTGCTGCCAAGCAGATCGGCCTGGCTTTTCGCTGACAGGATGGTGGCAGGGCTTGCGATGTAGGTCATGAAACCGCTCGCACCATTCAGGAGCTGCTTGAATGCCAGTGTACCGATTTGCGTATAGATGACGATCATCCGTGCCGCCATCGCCTGTGCCGATTCGGCAAGGGCTTCGACCTTCTCCTGTCCCATCAATGTGAATTCGCGCTGGTCTCGCTCATTGGGAATGACGCCTGCCCTGGCAATGCGGCCGGTGCGATGATGAATGACTTGTGCCGAAGCTACCATCATCTCGCTGGTTTTCAGCGCGAGCTGGGTCCAGACAACAAACGGGTTGGCGGAGGTCCGGCGTGTTGTTCGTCGTTTCATGGGAAATCCTTGCGTTCTGAAGAAGAGGGGCGAATACGAATGGTGTCAACTGACAGGCGTGGAATGGCGAGTCGTCTCCCATTCCGGAGGCCGATTCATGGCCGGGTGCTGTGCTTGACTTCCATCGCTCGCCGAGCAGATTTGAGTCTTGGCGAGATGTTAAGTTCGCCGCAAATCATGTCTCGGTCGGTGAATCCCGAAAGGAAAACCCATGAAATTGTTTAGCCCGGCTGCGAGAATGTGCTTGTGCGCTGCCCGACAGCCGACGAATGAAGCGCGCTCGATGAACGCGTTCAGAATGCCAACCCGTTTCTGTTGAACAATGCAATGTCCAGATAATTCGACAGGCGATTGCCATTGTTCCTCACGACTGCGGAAAGGCCGCCCAGATCAATATCGCCCTTGCGTGCGACGAATTCCTGCAGCGCGTGCCGGTCGTTGCGCTTCGATTGCTGAATTGCCTTGATCAGTACTTTCGCAGCGGCGAAGCCTTCGAGCGTCATCGATGACACAGCTTCATCGCGGTATTTCTTCATCATCCGCATGTGCTCGACCTGAATCAGGGACGTGCCGGCACCCGGATTGGGCACAACCTGCGAGAACACCGTCCATTCCACCGCCGCGCTTCCCGCCAGTTCCCGCAGTGTATCGAGATTGATCAGGGACGTCCCGGCGACAAAGCTGCGCGCATCATGCGTGCGGTACTCCTTGAGAAACAGCGCCGTGCTGATCGTATCGGCGATAACGAGTATGAAACCCGGCTTCGAGGCGGCGAGCTGCGCGACTTCCTGCGTCATTGGCTCGCCGTGTGCCCCGATATGTGCCACGCCGCCCAGCTTCATGCGGCGCTCCGCGATCTCGGCGTGCAGACTGCGATAGGCCTCGTGATTCACTGCAGTATCCTGATACACGATACCGACATTGCTGATCCCCAGCTTGCTGAAGTGCGAAAAAATATGTCGGATCTCCTGCTGATAACCGGGACGCCAGAACAGGATGCGGGGGGTGTCTGCAAAGTCGGCTGTCGTCAGGGGCGCATACAGCACCAGCCCGCTGCGCTTGAAGGCGGGAAGCTCCAGCACTGCACGTGTTGTCGCATCTCCCACGCCCCCGAGCAGGTAATCGGCTTGATCGCGTTCGATCAGATCCGCTACAGCGGTGGCGGACAGGCCGGCTTGTCCGCCGTCGTCGCGAACGATGTACTGAATTCGCTTGCCATTGATTCCGCCGCTCGAGTTCACCATGTCAAAACAGGTTTTTATGCCGGCGACATAATCGCGTCCGATACTGGCATTGGGGCCTGACAGGTCGATGGCCTGACCGATGACGATGGTGTTGTGTTCAGCGATTGCGATCGAGGACAGCAGGTACAGCAAGATAGCGCCGAGGAGGCGTGAAAGGCGTAAAGTTGGCATGCGCATAGGTTGACAAAACAGGAACAGGGTTGAGGCGCAGCAATATTGCCTTTTGAATATGACGGCAAGATGAAATTGCAACGCTGCCACAAATGCCTGTTGTCATACGTGAACTAATTTCAGTGCACTATGCTCTGAATTGGATATCAGATCTTCAACGGAAACAGCCAATCAATGCACGAAAAAGAGCAGGCTGCTCAACTAAAGAAAACCCGTGGATTGGCCACCGGCTTGCTCGTGGCGATGGCGGGTCTGTTTGTCGTTGCCAGGTTGTTGCAACCCAGATACCCATACCTTTCGTTAGTTTCCGCTTTTGCCGAGGCCGCCATGGTCGGCGGCCTGGCGGACTGGTTCGCCGTCACGGCACTGTTCCGCTCGCCGCTCGGCCTGCCCATTCCGCATACCGCAATTATTCCTCGCAACAAGGATCGCATTGGCGACAGCCTGTCCGATTTTCTTGAACACAATTTCATCACACAGGAAATCATCCGCGAAGAATTGCGCAGGATTGACTTCGCGGGCGCTGCCGCCTCCTGGCTGGCACAACCGGAAAACAGCCGTGCCGTTTCGCGCCAGATCGCCCGCGGCATTCCCTCGCTGCTGAAGGTGATCGAAGATGACGATGTGCGCCAGTTCATGCAGAACCGCCTCAGCGCCGCACTGGAAAACACCAAATTCGCGCCGGTGGTCGCCGAAGTATTGTCCGTATTGGTCGCGGGTCAGCATCATCAGGTCGTGTTTGACCGATTGATCGGCATGGCCGCGCGCGCACTTGAACAGAACAAGGATTACATCCGCTGGAAAATTCACGAAAACAGTCCACGCTGGCTGCCCAAGGTGATCGACGACAAGTTTTATCACCGCCTGATCGAGGCGCTGCAAAGCACGCTGGATGAAATGCGCGACGAGGACAGCGAGTGGCGCCTGCGCTTTCAGCGGCTGACCGATGAGTTCATCGAACAGTTGCGAACCTCGCCGGAATATGAGGCGAAGCTGGATGCAATGCTGAGCGAAGTGCTCGGACATCCTCTCGTGCGCAATTACATAGTCGAGGTGTGGCATGACATCAAGTCGCGTGTCGAGGCCGATATCGCGTCACCCGACTCGCAACTGATTGCCAAGCTCGACCGCGGATTTCATGCATTCGGGAATGAACTCCTGCTCGATGCCAAAGTACAGAAGAAGCTGAATCAGTGGATCCGGATCTTCGCAACGGAAACAATCGTCGGTCGCCGTGAAATGATCGCCGATCTCGTGGCGCGTGTGATCAGGAAATGGGACGCCGACACCATGTCACGCAAGCTCGAGCTGCATGTCGGCAAAGACCTCCAATACATCCGTATCAACGGTACGCTGGTCGGTGGCTTGGTCGGCTTGATACTTCACGCGATTTCCCTTGTACTTTAGCCAAGTCATCGCCTAGACTATTTCCATTATGTCAATAATATGACATGAATTTCGAGCATCGCGGCATTTATGACATGCTGTTCGCCATGTGTCATAAAGCCGTCATATTTCGGAGATAAAGTTCGCGACGTCTTCCTTTGACAACAATTCATGGAGCAGATATGCGACTGAACAAATTCTTCACATCGGCAGCTGCGGCTGCCGGTCTGGCAATCTCGTTTTCTACCGCCATTGCTGCCGATATCACTGGCGCCGGCGCCACGTTTCCATATCCCATCTACGCAAAATGGGCGGAGGAATACAAGAAGGTCAGCGGCAATGGTCTGAACTACCAGTCCATCGGTTCGGGCGGCGGCATCAAGCAAATCAAGGCCAAGACTGTTGATTTCGGCGCTTCCGACATGCCGCTCAAGGCGGAAGAACTGCAAACCGAAGGTCTGATGCAATTCCCGGCGATCATGGGCGGCGTGGTGCCGGTCGTGAATCTCGAAGGAGTCGCTCCTGGCCAGCTGAAACTGACCGGCCAGGTACTGGCTGACATCTATCTGGGCAAGATCACCAAATGGAATGCCCCGGAAATTGCCTCGCTCAACGCAGGCGTGAAGTTGCCGGCACAGGACATCACCGTGGTGCACCGCGCCGACGGTTCCGGCACCTCCTTCCTGTTCACCGACTACCTGTCCAAAGCCAACCCCGACTTCAAGGCGAAGGTAGGCTCAAGCACCGCGGTCAAGTGGCCGGTGGGCGTGGGCGGCAAGGGCAATGAAGGCGTCGCCGCCAACGTGCAGCGCATCAAGAATTCGATCGGCTATGTTGAGTATGCATACGCAAAAAAGAACAAGATGGGCTACACGCAATTGAAGAATCATGATGGCCAGTTCGTTCAGCCGGACGATGACACGTTCAAGGCCGCTGCCGCCAATGCCGATTGGGTCAAGACGCCTGGTTTTGCCGTGATCCTGACCGACCAGCCTGGCAAGAGCAGCTGGCCGATCACCGGGGCATCCTTCATCCTGATGCACAAGGCCCAGACCGATGCGGCCAAGGGCAAGGAAGTGCTGAAGTTTTTTGACTGGGCCTACAAGAATGGTGGTTCGATGGCGGCCGATCTCGACTACGTGGCAATGCCCGCTGCAGTCGTCAAGCTGGTCGAGGACGCATGGAAAGCCCAGTTGAAGGACGGCTCCGGCAAGGCTGTCTGGTAAGCATCGACATCTATCGCGCATCCGCGTGCGATTACCATCCCAGGATGGCAAGCGCACGCGGATGCAAATGCCCGAAAGGGCGTCCGAGTATATGCACGCACATTTTTCATCGATAGCAACGCCCGGCGCAAAACCCGACAGGAAGAGCGGCGAACACGAGGCCGCTGCCAAAGCCATGGTATCGACCATGCGCAGGCAGCGGCTTCAGGACTTCTTGTTCCATAAAATGACGCTGCTGTTTGCAGTGAGCGTCTTGCTGGTGCTGGTCGGGATCATCATCTCCTTGATGATCGGTGCCTGGCCGGCATTCAAGGAGTTCGGCCCGGGCTTCATCACGAAGGTCGAATGGGATCCGGTCAATGACCAGTACGGTGCGCTGATCGCCATTGTTGGCACGCTTGCGACATCTCTGGTCGCGCTGTTGATTGCTTTTCCCATCAGTTTCGGCATCGCCCTGTTTCTCACTGAAATCTGCCCGTCGTCATTGCGGCGTCCTCTGGGAACAGCAGTGGAATTGCTCGCCGGCGTGCCCAGCATTATTTACGGCATGTGGGGCTTGTTCGTTTTCGCGCCTTTGTTCGGCGACTACGTGCAGCCGGCGCTGAACAACACGCTCGGCCAGTTGCCGGTCATCGGCCAATTGTTCAAAGGACCGATGATGGGTATCGGCATACTCACCGCCGGCCTGATCCTGGCGGTGATGATCATTCCGTTCATCGCTTCCGTGATGCGCGACGTATTCGAAGTCGTGCCCGCCGTTCTCAAGGAATCGGCCTACGGCCTCGGCTGCACCAAGTGGGAAGTCGTGCGCAAGATCGTGCTGCCCTACACCAGGAACGGCGTGGTCGGCGGCGTGATGCTCGGCCTCGGCCGCGCGTTGGGCGAAACGATGGCTGTGACCTTCGTGATCGGTAATGCGAACGCGCTGTCCTGGTCGCTGTTCGCGCCGGGCAACAGCATCGCCTCGACACTCGCCAATGAATTTGCCGAAGCCGAATCGAAGCTGCATGTCTCGTCCTTGTTCGCACTCGGCCTGATCCTGTTTGTCATTACCTTCATCGTCTTGTCCGCAGCGAAATTGATGCTGATGGGCATGTCCCGCAAAGAGGGAACCAAGTCATGAATCCTGTTTACCGCAGGCGCCTGTGGGCGCACCGCATCGGCATCGCGCTCTCCGTGGCGGCCATGGCGGTCGGCCTGTTCTTCCTGATGTGGATCCTCGTGACGCTGCTGCTCAAGGGCTTCGATGCGCTGAGCATCGGCATGCTCACCGAGACGACCCCGGCGCCGGGCGGCGAGGGAGGCGGACTGATGAATGCCATCGTTGGCAGCCTGCTGATGGTTGGTGCGGCGACTGCTGTCAGCACGCCAATCGGCATCCTGGCCGGCATCTATCTCGCGGAATACGGTGAGGAAAGCTGGCTGGCGCAAGTCACGCGCTTCGTCACCGACATCATGCTGTCGGCACCGTCGATCGTGATCGGTCTGTTCGTGTATGCGATCTACGTCGCGAACGTAAAGCATTTCTCGGGCTGGGCGGGCACGTTCGCGATTTCGCTGATTGCGATCCCGGTCATCGTTCGCACCACCGACAACATGCTCAAGCTGGTGCCGAGCAGTTTGCGAGAAGCGGCATTTTCGCTCGGAGCGCCGCGCTGGAAAGTGGCGATGATGGTTCGCCTGCGCGCGGTCAAGGCCGGCGTGGTGACCGGCGTCCTGCTCGCGGTCGCGCGCATCTCGGGCGAAACGGCGCCGCTGCTGTTCACCGCACTGAACAATCAGTTCTACAGTGCCAACATGAACGCGCCCATGGCCAACCTGCCTGTCGTGATCTACCAGTTCGCGATGAGCCCTTACGACAACTGGCGCGCCCTTGCATGGGGCGGCGCATTATTGATTACCTTCAGCGTGCTGGGCTTGAATATCCTGTCGCGCACCTTGTTCAGCCAGAAAGTACCGAAGTGACATGATGATGACTCCAACCCTGACGGCGGCCGAAAACATCACCCTTGAAATCTCCAACCTGAATTTTTTCTATGGTGGTTTCCAGGGACTGAAGAACATCAACATGCACATCTACGACCGGAAAGTCACGGCCTTCATCGGACCGTCCGGTTGCGGCAAATCGACGCTGCTGCGGACGTTCAATCGCATGTTCGACCTGTATCCGGGACAGCGCGCGGAAGGCAAGATCATGTACGACGGTCGCAACATCCTCGACACGGAACAAGATGTCAACATGCTGCGCGCCAAGATCGGCATGGTATTCCAGAAGCCGACTCCGTTTCCCATGTCCGTCTATGAAAATATCGCCTTCGGTGTGCGTCTTTACGAGAACCTCTCCAAGGGCGAGATGGATGAGCGCGTCGAAGCAGCGCTGCGCAAGGCGGCCATTTGGGAAGAGGTGAAGGACAAGCTGAACAAGAGCGGTCTCAGCCTCTCCGGCGGCCAGCAGCAGCGCCTCTGCATTGCCCGCGGAATCGCCGTCAAGCCCGACGTGCTTTTGCTGGACGAGCCGACATCGGCGCTCGATCCGATTTCGACGGTCAAGATCGAAGAGCTGATCCATGAACTGAAGAACGACTACACGATCGCCATCGTCACGCACAACATGCAGCAAGCGGCGCGTTGTTCCGACTATACCGCGTATATGTATCTGGGCGAGCTGGTGGAATTCGGCGAGACCGATCAGGTTTTCATGAACCCGGCGAAGAAGGCGACGCAGGATTACATCACGGGCCGCTTCGGCTGACCCGTAGCAAACGAATATCGAATCATTAAGGAGAACCTGATGCCAGGTGACCATTCTTCAAAACAGTACGACCAGGACCTCGAAGCGATCCGGTCGAAAGTGCTGCTCATGGGCGGACTGGTGGAAAACCAGTTCAGCGATGCCATCGCCAGCTTCCGAACAGGCAATCTTGAGCAGGCGGAGCAGGTGATCAAGGCCGACGAAAACGTCAACCGGCTCGAAGTCACGCTGGACGACACCTGCAGTCACCTGATCGTCAAGCGCCAGCCGGCAGCAAACGATCTGCGTACCGTCATGGCCACGCTCAAGGTGATTACCGATCTGGAACGCATCGGCGACGAGGCGACCAAGATCGCGCGCAGCGCGAAGAACCTGCATGAGCGAGGCACGGTGGGCGTGCTCAATCATTACGAAGCAATTCGCGTGATGGCGCTCAACACGGCGGATCTGCTGCATGGCGCACTCGATACCTTCGCCCGTCTGGATGACAAGCAGGCGGCCCGCATCATCGGACAGGATCAGGCGATCGATCATGAATTCCGTTCCATCATTCGCACCATGATCACCTTCATGATGGAAGACCCGCGCACGATCTCGGCGGCGCTCGATACCTTGTGGGTGGCCAAGGCCATCGAACGGATCGGCGACCACGCGAAAAACATCGCGGAATATGTGGTATACGTGGTCGAAGGCAAGGACATTCGACATACCGATTTCGCACACGTCAAGAAGGACGACTCTATCTGAACATGGCCGTCGATAAAACCACAATACTGATTGTCGAGGACGAACCAGCCATCATTGAGCTGGTGACGTTTACGCTCAGAGAGGCCGGCTGGAACACGTTCGCGGCGCACACCGCAGCGGAAGCCTGGGAGTTCATGCAGCGCCGCACGCCGCATCTGGTGCTGCTCGACTGGATGCTGCCGGACCAGAGCGGATTGAGATTGTTGTCGCGCATTCGCGCCGACCGCCAGCAGCAACAACTGCCGGTGATCATGCTCACCGCGAAGAGCATGGAAGAGGACAAGATCGCGGGTCTGGACCAGGGCGCGGACGATTACATTACGAAACCGTTCTCGCCGCGCGAGCTGACTTCGCGCATCAAGGCGCTGTTACGGCGCAAGAGTCCGGAGCATGCGCAGAGCCTGATGACGGCCGGCGCGGTCACCCTTGATCCGGTCAGTTGCACTGTTCAGCTGCATGGGGAAAGGATCGATATCGGACATGCCGAGTTCAAGCTGTTGAAATTTTTCCTCGCGCATCCGGACCGTGTGTTTTCGCGCAGCCAGCTTCTGGACAAGGTATGGGGCGATCACGTGGTGATCGAAGAACGCACGGTCGACGTGCATGTGCTGCGGCTGCGCAAGGCGCTCAAGGATGCGGAATCGCTCATCAAGACAGTGCGTAGTGTAGGCTATATGCTGTCCGAAAAATAAACACGCCTTTTCATGAATCGACGCCTGGTATTCTGGATCCCGGTGGCCTTGCGCCTGTTGCTCCTTTTGGTCGGTGCCGGAATTGTCTGGTATTTCTTTGGCCCGATCGTCGCGCTTGCGGCAATCGTGGGCGCGATGCTGGTCATGCTGGCCACGCAATTGCATTACCTCTTCCAGCTCTCGGACTGGCTGGATAATCCGAGCAGTGCCAAGCTGCCGGATGGCTGGGGCGCCTGGACCGATATCTTTTCACGCTTGTACAAGCTGCGTCGCGACGACGAGAAAAACCAGGCGGAATTGACGGAGTGGCTGGCCCGCTTCCGGCAGGCGATGAGCCTGTTGCCCGACGGTGTCGCGATCATGGACGACGTCTTGTTTCTGGAATGGTGCAATCCCGCGGCGGAAAGGCATCTCGGACTTGATCTGGAACGCGACAAGGGGATGCGCGTGACCAACCTGGTACGCACACCGGCCTTCATCGACTATATCGTTCTCGGGCGTTACGAGCAGCCGCTGACCCTGAGCCTGCGCGAGCGCAAGCTGATCGTGCAGATCATTCCCTTCGAAAGCCGGCGCCAAATCCTCGTCACGCATGATGCAACCGAGGCGGAACGGGTCGAAATGATGCGCCGTGACTTCATCGCCAATGCGTCGCATGAGTTGCGCACGCCGCTCACCGTCATCAACGGTTTTCTGGAGATCGCATTCAATCAGCCGAATCTCGAGCTTCAGACTCGCATGTCGCATTTGAAGCTGATGATCGAACAGGGACAGCGCATGCAGAATCTCGTCGAGGACATGCTGACCCTGACCCGGCTTGAATCAGTCGAGTATCCATTGCGCCCCGAGCGCGTCGATATCCGGACCTTGATGGAACAGATTCAGCGCGAAGCGATGGCGCTGTCCGCCGGCAGGCATCACGTCTCGCTGGAAGTCGATGGCCCGGACATCAAGGGCAGCACCGACGAGTTGCGCAGTGCGTTCGGCAATCTCGCATCCAATGCAGTGCGCTACACCCCTGAGCAGGGCAGCATCGCGCTCGCGTGGCGAATGAAAGAAGATGGGCCGGAGTTCGTGGTGAAGGACACCGGTATCGGCATCCGTCCCGAGCACATTTCGCGGCTGACCGAACGCTTTTATCGCGTTGACAAGAGCCGGTCGCGCGAAACCCAGGGCACCGGGCTCGGCCTGGCCATCGTCAAACATGTGCTGCTGCGCCACGATGCCACCCTGTCGATTGATTCCGAGCCGGACAAAGGGAGCACTTTCACCGTGAAATTTCCGAGCAAGTCGGTTTATGCCGAATGACCTGGCAGAACGGATTTCTTGGGATAAACTAGGGGTATGGTAATTCGCTTTCGGGCCTGACCGCCTCAACGTTTCTCCGCCATGACCCAAAATTCTGCAGTGTCTTGCAGTACTGTCCTGAGAAGTCTCATGGCCAGTATTGTATTTGCCGCGTTTGTGGCTGGCTGTTCAAGCCTGCTTCCCACCGCAAAACAGGAAACGCAGATACCGTGGCGAACTTACGCCGATGCCCAGGCAGCATTCGACAAGATTATTCCCGGCAAGACCAGTGTAGCCGAGCTCAAGATGCTCGCGATTGATCCGGATCTGACGCCGAATGTTGCTTACCTCAGCCACACCGATCTGCTCCGGCGATTGTTTCCGCTTTTTTCCTACGACCTCAGTGCGCTCGAGCCGGGATTGCGGGAATGTGTTTCGGTGAAGGACAACTGCTTCGCCTATGAAGTTGACCAAGTTTCTCTGGACCGGAAGCGTTACGGGAACTTCTGGCTCGATTTCTTCAATTTCAAGCGTCAGATAGATATATCCGGCTGGCGGTTCAATGCGGTGTTTGTCATCAAGGGCGATACCGTGGTGTACAAGCTTTGGAACGGTAAGCCAAGCGTCCATCAGCGGGAAGAAGAAAGAAGCCCATTGGGTCCGTTCCAAGGCTTCGGACCGACCTTGTTGACGCGCTGACCTTTCATGCGAACTCGCCAGCCTTTCGCCACTTTATCCTCCGCACCCGGGATGCACCGCGAAAACATCCGTTAAAATGCGATGTCTTCAGGCAATGCCGGTTTTTGTGGCGGGCTTTGTCCGTCATCTCCATCGCTCAATGTTTTCTCACGCGCCGCCGCGCGCCCACGCTTATCCATGAAACGTTCATCCCTGGCTGTCCTTTTTTCCACTTTGTTGTTGTTTGTCGGCTGCTCGACCGTGACTCCTCCTCCGGCTTCTCAGCCGGTAGAGCAAGCAGCCAGTCAGCCCAAAGCCGCTCGGCAGGTCAAGATCGGGCTCGCGCTTGGTGGTGGAGCGGCGCGCGGATTTGCGCACATCGGGGTGATCAAGGCACTGGAAGCGCAAGGGATCGTGCCGGACTTGGTGGTGGGCACCAGTGCCGGAAGCCTGGTCGGCGCCTTGTATGCCGCCGGTAACAACGGCTTCGCGCTGCATAAGCTGGCATTGGAGATGGATGAGGCAACCATCTCGGACTGGTCGGTTCCGTTTTTCAGCAAAGCGACCGGCGTACTCAAGGGCGAGGCCCTCCAAAACTATGTCAACCGCACGGTGAACAACGTTCCGCTCGAAAAGCTCAAAATCCCGTTCGGCGCCGTCGCTACCGATTTGCATAACGGCCAACCGATCCTGTTCCAGCGCGGCAATACCGGCCTGGCTGTTCGTGCATCGTCCGCAGTTCCAAGCGTATTCCAGCCGGTGAAGATCGGTGAGCACTCGTATGTTGACGGCGGACTCGTCTCCCCGGTTCCGGTACGGTTTGCGCGCGAAATGGGCGCGGACTTCGTCATTGCGGTGAATATTTCATCCCAGCCGGATGCGCAACCTTCGTCCAGTAACCTCGACGTGTTATTGCAAACCTTCGCGATCATGGGACAAAGCATCAATCATTACGAGTTGAAGGATGCCGACATTGTGATTCAGCCCCGGCTGGGTACGATGAAGGGAAGTGATTTTCCGGCTAGAAACACCGCGATTCTGGCGGGCGAGCAGGCAACAGCCGCATTGCTGCCGGAAATAAAGCGCCGCCTGAATGCAAAACGCGAACAATAGACCGGATACGCTATCCGTTCCGGAGGTCTATTCCGGCTCGTTGATGCGGCGCGCGCCGTTGAAGCGTTTTTTCCAGTAGCTCAGGTCCATGCTTTCAATGCGGACTTCGCCGCCGGGCGAGGGCGAGTGGATGAACTTGTTGTTGCCGAGGTAAATCCCGACGTGTGAAAAAGCGTGCCGCAGGGTGTTGTAGAAGACGAGATCGCCGGGTTGCAGATTCTGCGTGTCGACTTTCTCGCCGACCCGGCTCATTTCTTCGGAAGTGCGCGGCAAGTCGGTTCCCCATACGTCCTTGAACAGATAACGCACCAGACCGCTGCAATCCAGGCCGCTTTCCGGTGCGGTGCCGCCATACTTGTAGCGGATGCCGATCAATCCCATCGCGCGGACCACGAGTTCCGATGCGTTCGCCTTGGCACGCGAGGTGAACTCCTGCAATCTGGTCAATGTTGTTGTCTGCTCTGTCGCTGGGTTCTGATCATCCGCATACGCTAATCCGGCCAGGCACAAGCTGATCCCCAGCGCGCAAATGCGCACTCGGATGTGGGATCGCTGCCCTGACAGAAAAGTTGCCATTCGGATAAGTTGCGTGGTAAAGACACGGACAATGTAAGGGAAATGGGTGGTGCTGTCAAAATCCATGATGCAGGGTTATGCTTGCAGGAAAGCATACTTAACTGTCTCGCATGACCACACAAACCTCGATTGAACTGCCTGCCAAGCCGCGCGTCCTGATCGCTGACGATTCGCGCATCGTGCGCGCAACGCTGATCAAGCATATCGAAGGCATGTTCGATTTTCGCGAGGCGCTCGACGGCGAAGAGGCATGGGAAACCTTGCTGCTGGATCCGAGCATACGCGTGGTCATCACCGACCTGACGATGCCGAAGCTGGATGGCTACGGGTTGTTGCACCGCATCCGCAGCTCCCGCATCAGCCGTATACGCGACATCCCGGTCGTGGTCGTATCCGGCAGCGACGAGCACGAAGAGCGTGACCGCGCCAAAGCCGCAGGTGCCACCGATTTGATTACCAAGGGAATCGGCACCGCGCAGCTCCTGTCCCGGCTCGATATTTTGTCCAAGCTGGTGACAACGCAACATGAGTTCGAGCGCAGCCTCGAAGCGCTGGTCGAGAACGCAGAAGACATTTCTCCGGAAAGTCTGCCGTCTGCCGACGTCGCGCGCGCCGGCGTCGAAACGCTGCTGGCGAACTCTGTCAAATCCAGGAAAAACTTTGTCGTCCTCCATGTCTGCATCGGTTTGAAGCATATCGGCGTGGACGATGTCGCGGCTGCACCGCCACAAAACGTGGTGAGGGCGATCGGTGATCTGCTGCGCCGGACGGTGCGGCAAAGCGACCATGTTGCGCGGAGCGGCGAAGCAGAATTCATTCTTGCGACGGGCAGCATCAATTTCGATTCCGCCCGCTGTTTTGCGCAACGTATATGCCGGGCAATTGCCGGCGCACAATTGGTCAAAAGTGACCGAATGGCATTTATCGCAAGTTGCGGCCTCGCGTCACTCAGCGATGATTGCCCGGAGCCCGCCACCGTCAGCTTGCAGGCAATTCAAGGGCTGGCACGTCGGCGCGCGATGTTCGGCCTGACCCGTGCGATTACAGGCATCGTGGGCAAGGAAGAGGAAATGGCGTTTTTGCGCGGCGACATTCCCGTGTCGGACGCGCGCGAGGGCGCCGTGGACCCGCTTGGTGCGAGTGAAAAATCCGGCAGCCCCGATCTGGCAACCCTGTTGCAATGGATCAAGGAGGGGCGGCAAGATGAGGTGTTGCCACATATCGGCAAGCTGTCGGCCGAACTGCAACCTTTGGTTGATCTGCTCTTGAAGCAAAACAAGCGTTGATGCGCCTACGTACTTATGCGGACGGCGCGCGTGGTGCTGCGGACGTACAATCTCTGGATATCCACCATGGAGGCACAATGCAATCCAAACAAGTCCTCACGCTCGACGACGTCAAGAAGATCGCCGCAGCCGCCGAAACCGAAGCAAACGCAAACAACTGGGCAGTCACGATTTCGATCGTGGATGATGGAGGCCATCTGCTCTGGCTGCAACGCCTGGACGGCGCTGCGCCGCTTTCCTCGCACATCGCGCCCGCCAAGGCCAGGACCGCAGCCTTGGGGCGCCGGGAAACCAAGGTGTACGAAGACATGATCAACAACGGCCGCGTGTCGTTCGTCACGGTGCCGGCCGTCGAAGGCATGCTGGAAGGCGGCGTTCCGATCATGGCGAACGGTCAATGCATCGGCGCTGTGGGGGTTTCGGGCGTCAAATCCTCTGAAGACGTGCAAATTGCCAAGACGGGCATCGCGGCGCTGGCGCTCTGACAAAACGCCGCGGCGGCATGATTTCGAGACTTCTGCGCCGGGCGCTGACTGCCTTACCGCAAACTTACAAGTTTGCAGGATAGGGTGTTCTCGGCTATAATTTCGGGGTTTAACTAATTCAGTCCGCCGTAGCGCATACCCCTTCCATCTCGTCCCAAAAAGACCCTCGACACCCAGCGCAAGCCGTTCGGTTGGCGGTCGTTCTGGCGCGGCGCAGCGGCGGTAACAATCTCAGGAGTTACCCTTGCTGCCATTTTTTTCTGGCCAATCAGTTCCGGCCATCCTAGCGCTTGCAGACGGGTCGATTTTCCAGGGTTTTTCAATTGGTGCTTCCGGTCATACGATCGGTGAAGTCGTGTTCAACACGGCCATTACAGGCTACCAGGAAATCCTGACCGACCCCAGTTACAGCCGCCAAATTGTCACCCTGACCTATCCGCATATCGGCAACGTCGGCGTGAATGAAGAAGACGTCGAGGCGAGCAAAATCCATGCTGCCGGCCTGATCATCAAGGATCTGCCGCTGCTGGCATCGAACTTCCGCTCGAAGCAAACCCTGTCCGACTATCTGAAGGCGGAAAATGTGGTCGGCATCGCCGGCATCGACACCCGCAAGCTCACGCGCATCTTGCGCGAGAAGGGCGCGCAAAACGGCGCGATCATGGCGGGCGAGGCGGCCAACGTCGAAGAGGCACTGGCGCTGGCAAAATCCTTCCCCGGCCTGGCCGGCATGGATCTGGCCAAGGTGGTTTCCACCGCCAAGTCCTACGTGTGGACGGAATCGGAATGGAAGCTCGGCGAAGGCTACGGCAAGCAGACCAAGCCGAAATTCCATGTCGTTGCCTATGACTATGGCGTCAAGTACAACATCCTGCGCATGCTGGCCGAGCGTGGTTGCAAGGTCACGGTGCTGCCCGCACAGGCGTCCGCCGCGGAAGCGCTCGCTCTGAACCCTGACGGCATCTTCCTGTCGAACGGACCCGGTGACCCGGAACCATGTGACTATGCAATCGCGGCAACCCGCGAACTGATCGAACGCGGCATCCCGACCTTCGGCATCTGCCTCGGTCACCAGATCATGGCGCTCGCATCCGGCGCAAAAACATTGAAGATGAAATTCGGCCATCATGGTGCAAACCATCCGGTGCAAGACCTCGACACCAAGCAGGTGATGATCACCTCGCAGAACCATGGTTTTGCCGTCGATGTGGATACATTGCCGTCCAACTGCCGCATCACCCATGTGTCGCTGTTCGACGGTTCGCTGCAAGGCTTCGCGCGCACCGACAAACCGGCGTTCTGCTTCCAGGGCCACCCGGAAGCATCGCCCGGCCCGCATGACATCGCCCCCCTGTTTGATCGCTTCGTGGCGATGATGGAGAAACACAAAAATGCCTAAGCGCACAGACATTAAAAGCATCCTGATTATTGGCGCCGGCCCGATCATCATCGGCCAGGCGTGCGAATTCGACTACTCCGGCGCGCAGGCCTGCAAGGCGCTGCGCGAGGAAGGCTATCGCGTCATCCTCGTCAACAGCAATCCGGCGACCATCATGACCGATCCGGAGATGGCCGACGTCACTTACATCGAACCGATCACCTGGCAAGTCGTCGAACGCATCATCGACAAGGAGCGTCCCGACGCGATCCTGCCGACCATGGGCGGCCAGACAGCACTCAACTGCGCGCTCGACCTGCACCGCAACGGGGTGCTGACCAAGTACGGCTGCGAACTCATCGGCGCGACGCCGGAAGCGATCGACAAGGCGGAGGACCGCCTGAAGTTCAAGGACGCGATGACCAAGATCGGCCTCGGCTCCGCGCGTTCCGGCATCGCCCATACCATGGATGAAGCATGGTCCGTGCAGCGCGACATCGGCTTCCCGGTCATCATCCGCCCGTCCTTCACCATGGGCGGCACCGGTGGCGGCATTGCCTACAACCCGGAAGAATTCGAAACCATCTGCAAGCGCGGCCTGGAAGCCTCGCCGACCTCCGAACTGCTGATCGAAGAATCGCTGATCGGCTGGAAAGAGTTTGAGATGGAAGTGGTGCGCGACAAGAAGGACAACTGCATCATCGTCTGCTCGATCGAAAACCTCGATCCGATGGGCGTGCACACCGGTGACTCGATCACGGTGGCGCCGGCGCAGACGCTGACCGACAAGGAATACCAGATCATGCGTAACGCCTCGCTCGCGGTGTTGCGCGAGATCGGCGTGGATACCGGCGGCTCCAACGTGCAGTTCTCGGTCAATCCGAAAGACGGCCGCATGATTGTCATCGAAATGAATCCGCGTGTATCGCGTTCATCCGCGCTGGCGTCCAAGGCAACCGGCTTCCCGATCGCCAAGGTCGCGGCCAAGCTGGCGGTCGGCTTTACGCTCGACGAATTGCGCAATGAGATCACCGGCGGTGCGACCCCGGCGTCCTTCGAGCCGACCATCGACTACGTAGTGACCAAGGTGCCGCGTTTCGCCTTCGAAAAATTCCCGGCTGCCGACAGCCACCTGACCACGCAGATGAAATCGGTGGGCGAGGTGATGGCCATCGGCCGCACCTTCCAGGAATCGTTCCAGAAAGCCTTGCGCGGCCTCGAGGTTGGCGTTGACGGCATGAACGAAAAGACCACCGACCGCGAGACAATTGAGGAAGAACTCGGCGAGCCAGGCCCGGAGCGCATCTGGTACGTCGGCGATGCTTTTGCCCAAGGATTCTCGCTGGAAGAAGTGCATCAGCTGACGCATATCGACCCGTGGTTCCTGGTGCAGATCAAGGAAATCGTCGACATCGAACTATGGCTGGAAACGCAGAAGCTCGGCGCACTCGACAAGGCTACGTTGTTCAAGCTCAAGCAAAAAGGCTTTGCCGACCGTCGACTCGCGAAGCTGTTGAAGACCACCGACAAGGCCGTGCGCGACAAGCGCCGGGAACTGGGCATTCGTCCTGTCTACAAGCGTGTCGATACCTGTGCCGCGGAATTCGCGACGAAGACCGCGTACATGTATTCGACCTATGAGGAAGAGTGCGAAGCGCAGCCGACGAACAAGAAGAAGATCATGGTGTTGGGCGGTGGTCCGAACCGCATCGGACAGGGCATTGAATTCGATTATTGCTGCGTGCATGCTGCATTGGCAATGCGTGAAGACGGCTACGAAACCATCATGGTCAACTGCAACCCGGAAACGGTTTCGACCGACTACGATACCTCCGACCGTCTGTACTTCGAGCCGCTGACGCTGGAAGACGTGCTGGAGATCGTCGACAAGGAAAAACCCTACGGCGTGATCGTGCAGTACGGTGGCCAGACGCCGCTCAAGCTGGCGCTCGACCTCGAAGCCAACGGCGTGCCGATCGTTGGCACTTCGCCGGACATGATCGATGCCGCCGAAGACCGTGAGCGTTTCCAGAAGCTGCTGCAGGATCTCGACCTGCGTCAACCGCCGAACCGCACTGCGCGCACCGAAGAAGATGCACTGCGTCTTGCGCAGGAAATCGGGTATCCGCTGGTGGTCCGTCCCTCCTACGTGCTGGGCGGCCGCGCGATGGAAATCGTGCATGAGCAGCGCGATCTCGAACGCTATATGCGCGAAGCGGTCAAGGTATCCAACGATTCGCCGGTATTGCTGGATCGCTTCCTGAACGATGCGATCGAAGTCGACGTCGACTGTCTGTCGGATGGTCAGCGCACCTTCATCGGCGGCGTGATGGAGCATATCGAACAGGCAGGCGTTCACTCCGGCGACTCGGCATGCTCGCTGCCGCCGTATTCGTTGTCGAAGGACACCATCGAAGAACTCAAGCGCCAGACTGCATTGATGGCCAAGGGTTTGAACGTGGTTGGCCTGATGAACGTGCAGTTCGCCATCCAGCAAAAGGAAGTCGATGGCAAGCTGCAGGACATCGTCTTCGTGCTGGAAGTCAATCCGCGCGCTTCGCGCACCGTACCGTTTGTTTCGAAGGCGACCGGCCTGCAACTGGCGAAGATCGCCGCACGCTGCATGGTTGGCCAGTCGCTTGAGAGCCAAGGGATCAGGAATGAGGTGGTGCCGAAGTATTTCAGCGTCAAGGAAGCGGTATTCCCGTTCAACAAGTTCCCGGGCGTCGATACGATTCTCGGACCGGAAATGAAGTCGACCGGCGAGGTGATGGGCGTAGGCAAGACCTTCGGTGAAGCCTTCGTGAAGTCGCAGTTGGGCGCCGGCGTGAAATTGCCGAAGTCCGGCAAGGTGTTCCTCAGCGTGAAGAACAGCGACAAGCCGCGTGCAGTGCAAGTCGCGAAGGATCTGGCCGAACTCGGATTTACGCTGGTGGCAACCAAGGGCACGGCAGCGGCAATCAGCGCGGCCGGCATCCCCGTGACGGCCGTCAACAAAGTCGTGGAAGGTCGCCCGCACGTTGTCGATATGATCAAGAACAACGAGATCGTCATGGTGATCAACACGGTCGAGGAAAAACGGACTGCCATTACCGATTCGCGCACCATCCGGACGTCGGCACTGCAGGCCCGGGCGACGACCTATACCACCATTGCCGGTGCGGAAGCTGCGGTCGAAGGCATGCGTCATCTTGACGTGCTGCATGTCTACGATTTACAAGGCTTGCATAAAACCTTACACTAAGCTTTTACAGATAAGACTTAGCCACAGAGGTCACAGACGATTCCGGGTTTCCCGGAGTTATTTGTGACCTCTGTGGTTTTCATTTCGCCTCAAAAAAATCATGAGTACAGTACCCATTACCAAGCGCGGCGCAGAGCTTTTGAAGGCTGAATTGCACCGCCTGAAAACCAAGGATCGTCCGTCCGTCATCAGCGCCATTGCGGAAGCGCGCGCCCAGGGCGACCTGTCCGAAAACGCTGAATACGACGCCGCCAAGGAGCGCCAGGCATTTATCGAAGGGCGTATCGCGGAGTTGGAAGGCAAGCTGGGCGCTGCGCAGATCATCGACCCGACCGTGCTGGATGCCGAAGGTCGTATCGTTTTTGCCTCAACGGTCGATCTCGAAGATCTTGAGTCTGGCCAAAAAGTGACCTACCAGATTGTCGGAGAGGATGAAGCCGACCTGAAAGAAAAGAAGGTGTCGATCACATCTCCGATCGCGCGTGCGCTGATCGGCAAATATGCGGGCGACGTGGTTGAAGTGAATGCGCCGTCCGGCATCCGCGAATACGAAGTCCTCGAAGTCCGCTACATCTGAGTTGCGATGCGTGCCGCACGCATTCGGCTGCTGATTGCTACGCTCTGGATCGGGAGTCTGTGGACCATTGGCTACGTGGTCGCGCCGACGCTCTTTGCAAGCTTGACTGACAGAATGCTGGCCGGAACGATCGCGGGAAAATTGTTCCGGATTGAAGCCTGGATCTCGATTGTCTGCGCGCTCGCACTGATCGCATCAGTCAAGTCCGCTCCAGAGGAAAGTAATGCCAAAGCGGGAAAACAGGTTCGTTGGCTTGCGTTGGCGATGCTCGTTTGTGCGCTGGTCGGCTACTTCGGACTGCAGCCGTTTATGTCGACGTTGCGCGAGGCGGCAGGTCCCGGCGGTGTGATGGACGCTGCGACGAAGAGCCAATTCGGCATCTTGCATGGCGTGTCGAGCGCGTTCTACCTGATCCAGAGCCTGCTTGGCGCGCTACTTATCTGGAAACTGCGATGATTGAAGTGGCGACCATGATCGCCATGCCTGTCGAGTTGTCGCGGTCTTCTTCTCAAGTCCTGCCCAAAGCGGATTTCTTTGAACTGGTTTGACGCTTTTTGGCGCGCTTGATATTCCCGCCGGCCGTGACGCGCTCATTACCTTTCAGGACAACCTTGGTCACCGTCGGGCGCTTGGTCCCGCTCGGGCTTGGTTTGACGATCGTTACTTCGCGCAGGCCTTTGCCGCGCTTTTCGCTGCGCTCCTTGGGAGCATCTTTTTTCGGACGGTAGAGCACCAGCAGTTTGCCGATATGCTGAATCGGGGCGGCACCCAGTTCTTCGCAGATTTTTTCATAGATTTCAATGCGTGCATCGCGGTCGTCGCCGAAGACGCGAACCTTGATCAGTCCATGGGCGTTCAGGCTGGAGTCGATTTCCTTCAGCACGGCGGGTGTCAAGCCGGCATCGCCGATAATGACGACGGGGTCCAGTGCATGCGCCTCGGAGCGGAGCGCGCTGCGCTCGGCGGGTGTCAGTTTCAACATGATTAATATTCCTTAAAAGCGGTATTCTACGCGAATGGCAAAGAACAAATTCAACAAAAACTGGGTGCATGACCATATCAACGATCCTTATGTGAAGCAGGCACAGAAGGAGGGCTATCGCGCGCGCGCTGTCTACAAACTGAAGGAAATCGACGAGAGCGAAAAACTGATCAGGCCGGGGCAAATCATCGTCGATCTGGGCTGCGCGCCGGGGAGCTGGTCGCAGTACGCACGCAACAAGCTGGCCGGGAAGGAGGGGGGCGGCATCAACGGCACCATCATCGGGCTGGACATGCTGCCCATGGAGCCGATCGCGGATGTGCATTTCATACAAGGCGATTTCCGCGAACAGGAAGTGCTGGACCAACTGGAGGAAGTGGTCGCCGGCCGCAAGGTCGATCTGGTCTTGTCCGACATGGCGCCCAACCTGTCGGGCGTCGCAGTCACGGACGCGGCACGGGTTGAGCATATCATCGACTTGGCGATCGAATTTGCACAAGCCCATATGAAACCTTCCGGCACCCTGCTCGTCAAATGTTTCAACGGGCCGGGTTATACCCAACTTGTCGAGAAGTTCCGCCAGGAATTCAAGACCGTAACGTCCAAGAAGCCCAAGGCCAGCAGGGACAAATCCTCGGAAATATTTTTGCTTGGTAAAGTCCTCAAAAACCCTCACTAGTTGCAAGTTGATTACTTGATAACCCTTGATTTCCGCAAAACGAGCCGCACATGCTGGGCAAACCCATCGAGATTCGGTCGCTACGGCGCAACTTGCGGTCATTTTCCCCGCGATTTGAAGCAATATTCGGGCTGGCAACCACAGATTATTGCGGGTAGAATCAATTACAAGCTTTGTAAATAGGCGCGCCTGCGTCTAAGGAGTTCTAGTGAACAATATGTTTTCGAAGGCCGCCATCTGGGTGGTCATCGCCTTGGTGCTCTTCACTGTCTTCAAGCAGTTCGACGGACGCACTCTGGCCGGCGGCGCAACGCCGATCCCCTACTCGGACTTCCTGGACGAGGTCAAGGCCAAGCAGATTCGCGAAGCAGTCATTGAAGACCGTACCATTGTCGCGACGACCAATGATGGCAAGCGCATCAAGACAGCGGTGACCTATCTTGATCGCGGCCTGATCGGCGATCTGATCAACAATGGCGTCAAATTCGACGTCAAGCAGCCGGAAGAACAATCGTTCCTGTCGCAAGTTTTCATTTCCTGGTTCCCGATGCTGCTGCTGATCGGCGTCTGGGTGTTTTTCATGCGTCAGATGCAAGGAGGCGGCAAGGGCGGGGCGTTCTCGTTCGGCCGTTCCAAGGCTCGCATGCTCGATGAAGCGAGCAATACCGTGACCTTTGCCGATGTTGCCGGCTGCGACGAGGCGAAAGAAGAAGTCCAGGAGCTGGTTGACTTCCTGCGTGACCCAACCAAATTCCAGAAGCTCGGCGGCCGCATTCCGCGTGGCGTGCTGATGGTCGGCCCTCCGGGTACCGGCAAGACCTTGCTGGCTCGCGCCATTGCGGGCGAAGCCAAGGTGCCGTTCTTTACGATTTCCGGTTCCGACTTCGTTGAAATGTTTGTTGGTGTTGGCGCCTCCCGCGTACGCGACATGTTCGAGAACGCGAAGAAACACTCGCCTTGCATCATCTTCATCGATGAAATCGATGCCGTCGGTCGCCACCGTGGCGCCGGCATGGGTGGCGGTAACGACGAGCGCGAACAGACCTTGAACCAATTGCTGGTCGAAATGGATGGCTTCGAGGCCAATTCGGGCGTGATCGTGATTGCAGCAACCAACCGCGCTGACGTGCTCGACAAGGCACTGCTTCGTCCGGGCCGTTTCGACCGCCAGGTGATGGTCGGCTTGCCGGATATCCGCGGTCGCGAACAGATCCTGTACGTGCATATGCGCAAGGTGCCGATTGCCCCCGACGTGAAGGCTGACATTCTGGCACGTGGCACACCCGGTTTCTCCGGAGCCGATCTGGCCAATCTGGTCAACGAAGCTGCACTGTTCGCCGCGCGCCGAAACAAGCGCCTGGTCGAAATGCAGGATTTCGAAGACGCCAAGGACAAGATCGTGATGGGTCCGGAGCGCAAATCGGCAGTCATGCGCGAGGAAGAACGCCGCAACACGGCATTCCATGAATCCGGTCACGCCGTCGTCGCCAAGCTGTTGCCAAAAGCAGACCCGGTGCACAAGGTCACCATCATGCCGCGCGGTTATGCGCTCGGCCTGACATGGCAACTGCCGGAACATGACCGTGTGAACATGTACAAGGACAAGATGCTGGAAGAGATCGCAATCCTGTTCGGCGGACGCATCGCCGAAGAGATCTTCATGCATCAGATGTCGACCGGCGCCTCGAACGACTTCGAACGTGCAACCAAGCTTGCCCGTGCAATGGTCACTCGCTACGGCATGTCCGAAACCTTGGGCACCATGGTGTACGAGGACAGTGAGCAGGATGCATACTTCGGGCGCATGACGTCCAAGACGGTATCGGAGGCCACCCAGCAAAAGGTTGACACCGAGATTCGTTCGATCCTGGATGCACAATATGCGTTGTCGCGCAGGCTGCTTGAAGAAAACAAGGAGAAGGTCGAAATCATGGCCAATGCCTTGCTCGAGTGGGAAACACTCGACGCAGACCAAGTCAATGACATCATGGAGGGCCGTGAGCCGCGTCCGCCGAAGGCAGGGATCCCGACCAAACGGTCCGCATCGGATAATACATCCGGTGGTGTTTCTCCCAACGCAACTGCGCCGGCCTAAGCAGCAGCAGCCGACTTAACGGTCAAATCAAGGGTGAGGAGTGATCCTCGCCCTTTTTGTTTGCATCACATGTTTGTATCGCCCCAATGACAACACAATACCTGCAATTCGGACGCTATAGCTTCCCCATGGAGGAGCAGGCGCGTCCGCTCGTGATGGGAATTCTCAACATCACCCCGGATTCGTTTTCCGACGGAGGCCAATTTCACTCGCTGGATCTCGCCTTGTCGCGTGCCGAGCAAATGATTGCGGACGGTGTCGATATCATCGATATCGGCGGCGAATCCAGTCGGCCAGGTGCAGAACCTTTGCCGCTCGACGAAGAATTGCGACGCGTCATGCCAGTCCTCTATGCATTGCGGGATTGCGGCAAACCCTTGTCGCTGGATACCTACAAGCCCGAGGTGATGCGTGAAGCAATCGCTGCTGGTGTCGACATGATCAATGACATCAATGGTTTTCGAGCGGACGGGGCGTTGAGTGTCGTCAAGGAAAGTGATTGTGCACTGTGTATCATGCACATGCTGCGTGATCCGACGACGATGCAGGTCACGCCGCACTATGACAATGTTACCGAGGAAGTTACTGCGTTTCTGCGAGAGCGTGTCGCGGCCATGGAACAAACAGGGATCGATCGCCGCCGCTTGTGTATTGATCCCGGATTCGGTTTCGGCAAGACGCTGGAACATAATCTCGCCCTGCTGCGGGATCTCGGAAGGATGGCGGACGAAGTCGGCGTTCCCATTTTGGCCGGACTGTCGCGCAAATCCATGATAGGCGCGATTACCGGCAGGCCGGTCGAGCAGCGCATGGCGGGAAGTGTAGCAGCCGCGATTGCGGCCGTTGCGCGCGGCGCGCGGATTGTTCGCGTCCATGATGTCGCGGAAACGATGGATGCGCTCAAGGTCTGGCAGGCAGTCGCCACGAACAGCTAAGGAAGAAAACATGACACGCAAAT
Organism: Herbaspirillum sp. ST 5-3; assembly: GCF_004804275.1. Taxonomy (GTDB): domain Bacteria; phylum Pseudomonadota; class Gammaproteobacteria; order Burkholderiales; family Burkholderiaceae_D; genus Noviherbaspirillum. The sequence continues at coordinate 9,644 of NZ_STGI01000013.1, read as the reverse complement.
ACTTTGGCACGGATGGCGTGCGCGGGCGAGTGGGGACATTGCCGATCACTCCCGACCTGGTGATGAAGCTGGGTTATGCCGCCGGCAAGGTGCTGGCGCAGGCAGAATCGAGCAGTGGGAAACCGGTTGTGCTCATCGGGAAGGACACGCGCATTTCCGGCTACATGCTGGAAGCCGCGCTTGAGGCAGGCTTTGCCGCCGCCGGTGTCGATGTGACCCTGGCCGGGCCGATGCCGACGCCGGCGATCGCCTACCTGACTCGCGCGCTGCGCCTGTCGGCAGGTGTCGTTATTTCGGCATCTCATAATCCGTACGACGACAACGGTATCAAGTTCTTCTCCGCATCGGGCAACAAGCTGCCGGATGCCGTCGAGTCCGCGATTGAAGCGGCGCTTGAAGCCCCAATCGAATGCGTTCCGTCGGAAAAGCTCGGCAAGGCCAAGCGACTGTTCGATGCGCAAGGCCGCTATATCGAGTTTTGCAAGAGTACATTTCCAAACGAGCTTGACCTGCGCGGATTGAAGATTGTGGTGGACTGCGCACACGGCGCGGCCTATCACATCGCGCCCGATGTGTTCCATGAACTCGGCGCGGAAGTCATCTCGATCGGAAACCAGCCAAACGGCTTGAATATCAACGACGGCGTTGGGGCGACCGCGCCGGCGGCAATCTCGGCCGCGGTCCTGGAACACAAAGCCGATCTCGGCATTGCCCTCGATGGCGACGCAGACCGGTTGCTGATGGTGGATTCAACCGGGCGCGCCTATAACGGCGATGAGCTGCTGTATGTGATGATCAAGGACCGCCTGTCGACCGGCCCCGTGCAAGGCGTCGTGGGCACGCTGATGACCAACATGGCGCTTGAGGTCGCCTGCAAGCAGTTGGGTGTCGGCTTCGCGCGCGCGAAAGTTGGTGACCGCTATGTGCTCGAGGTGCTGCAGGAGCGCGGCTGGCTGATCGGCGGCGAAGGATCGGGGCACTTGCTATTCCTCGACAAGCACACCACCGGCGACGGCATCGTCTCCGCCTTGCAGGTACTCTCAGCATTGAAACGTAGCGGTCAAACCTTGGCGCAGGCGACAGCCGATCTCGTTCTTTTCCCGCAAAGCCTGGTCAACGTGAAAGTGACGCCTGGTTTTGAATGGCAGAAGAACGGCGCGGCGGTGGCCGAGAAGGAAATCGTCGAATCGGAGTTGGGCGATAACGGTCGCGTCCTGATTCGTGCATCGGGCACAGAGCCCTTGATCCGCGTGATGGTCGAAGCGAGAAGTGCGGATACCGCAAATGCGATGGCACGTCGGATTGCCGACAAGCTTGCCGCTTGAAATAGAGCGCCAGTACAGGCGGCTGGCATGCCGCCGGAATAAAATTGACCGCATCGTCCAAGCCCGGTATGATGCGTGTCTCTCGGGGCGTAGCGCAGCCTGGTAGCGCACCTGATTTGGGATCAGGTGGTCGCACGTTCGAATCGTGTCGCCCCGACCAGGATTTTCTCTCTTTATGCGGGTTTCAAGGACCTAGTAGCCGCGAAACCCGCTTCTCCAAGCAAGGCCGTCGTGGCTGTTCTCCCTTGATGGTGGAGGGCTGGCTTTCACTACGCAAATCCGGCATAGCCCGTGCTCCCAAGATAGTTCCATTGCAACCGAGCGGCTCCCCGCGCATATCAACTCCCGAACGCTGTATTTTTGGGCTGTCCTTTTTTCCCCAAGGGATCAAATCCCTGCGGGGTTTCATTCGATCAAAAGTACTCTTCGCTTCTTGACAGCGGTAAATTTCCAACTTACTTTAAGGAAATTTTAACGAGAAGAAAGTCTTGTTTTCCCGCAGAGGATCTCTTGGCCAAGCCCCGAGCGAGCGCAACAAGATTTGTCGACAGGAGAGCCCCCTAAATGAATTGCCGGATGAAGACAAGGATCATGTCGGCATTGGTTGCGTCCATGCTTGCCGGTGGCAGCGTGTGGGCAGCCGATGCGGAGATGGATAAGGCACGCGCGATGCTGCGCGACGGCAAACCCACCGACGCGTATGCGCTGCTCGAAAAACAGGAGTTCGCGCGCGCAGGCGACGTGGAGTTCGACACGCTGATCGGCGTTGCCGCGCTCGATGCGGGCAAGCCGGACAAGGCGACCCTCGCTTTCGAACGCGTGCTGGCCGTGGACCCGAATGCCGCCGGCGTTCGGCTTGACATGGCGCGTGCCTACTTTGCGCTGGGTGACTATCCGCGCGCACGGCAGGAACTCGATGCCGTCGCGGGGGTGAATCCGCCGCCGAGCGCGCGTCTGATCATCGACAAGTACTACCGCGCCATCGAGGAGCGCGAGCAGGCGAAGCGTACCGTGGTGAACGGATACGTCGAGGGATTCGGCGGCTATGACAACAACATCACTTCGGTGGTCGGCGACTTCACCAATGCGGTGCTGGCAACTTACAGTTTGCCGGGCTTTCTTCCCACGGGTAATGCGGTGAAGCGCAGTTCCGGCATTCTTGGCGCGGGCGCCGGGGTGGAGGTGACGCACCAGGCGACTGAAGCGATATCGCTGTCTGCCGGTGCCGACGTGCGACATCGCGAAGTGCTGAGGGCGCATAACTATGCAAGCGACCAGATCGACCTGCGCGCAGGTATCAGTTACGCGCAAGGCGTGAATTTGTACCGAGCGGGGCTGACTCTGCAGGATTACCACCAGCGTACCGACGTGCCGAGCGCCGATCGCAATTCGATTGGTCTGAATGTGGAGTGGCGCCGTACCTACGGCTCGTCCGATCAGGCCAGTCTGTTTGGTTTGGCGACGCGACAGCGCTTTCCGGATATTGCGGTCAACGACGTCAATACCCTGGGCCTCGGCGTCGGCTGGCTTCATCAATGCGAGGGAAGGCGCAAGCCCTTGTTGTATGCGAGCGTCCTCGGCGGGCAGGACAATGCGCAGAATTCCTTGGCGAACGGCGCCAATTACGACAAGCGTTTTTTTAATGGCCGTCTCTATGGCCAGCTGTCGTTGAACGATACCTCCGACCTGTTTGCGAGCATCGGGCTGCTTTATCGCGGCGACCGTTCCGCATTCGCGCGTTCGACCAATGTGGCCTATGGCAGCGACCATGTTGCCGACGTCACGCTTGGCTGGAACTGGCGGCCAGCGCCGGACTGGACGGTACGGCCCCAGGTTATGTACACCGAGAATCGCTCAAACATCGCACTGAGCGAATACCGCCGCACCGAGACGCTGGTGACGGTTCGCTACGACTTGCATTAACCGACGGGAAGCACCATGAAGACCACCCGATTTGATTCGATTCGATTGAAAGTACTTTGTGTTGCGCTGATCGCGGTTTATCCGGCTCTGGCGGAAGCCGGTGTTGCCGGTCGCGCGCAATTTGTCGCCGGCGACGTGCGTATTGTCGACGCCAAGGGCAAGGAGCGCCCGCTGCGCAAAGGCGAAGAAGTGAACGAAGGCGACACTGTCATCAGTGGCGCAGGCGGTTCGGCACAGCTGAAGATGATTGATGGGGCAATGGTTGCCGTGCGTCCCGCGACCGAGCTGAAGGTCAATGATTATGTTTTCAGCGATGAAGGCGACGGCAAGGAAAAAGCATCCTTTTCCCTTGTCAAGGGCGGGCTGCGCGCAGTTACTGGCCTGATTGGCCGCGTGAACAAGGACCGATACAAGATAGAAACGCCGACGGCCGTCATCGGCATTCGAGGCACCGATCACGAGCCGGTGGTGGTATTGCCGACATCCGCAGGCATGGGCGTGGGAGCGCCCCCGGGCACGTACGACAAGGTCAACGTCGGCGCGACCTCGCTGACAAACCAGGCAGGCACGACCTTAGTGGCGGCAAATCAGGTTGGCTTTGCGGCATCGCCGACGCAGGCGCCCGTGTTGCTGCCGAAGGTGCCTGATTTTTATCGGGCAACACCGGCGCCAAAGCAGGAACAAAAGCAGGAGAAAGAGCAGAAGCAAGAGGCAAAGCAAGAGGCGCAAGGTTCCACTCAGCAGGAGGCGGCAACCGCCAGCAGCAGCGAGAGCACCGGCGCTGCGAAAACCGATTCCACTGCAACGCCTGTAGTGGCGACGGCAACGACGACGACGACTGTTACGAGTACGACCCCGACTACCAACCTGACGGCAACCGACACCAGTGGCAACACGCTGAATCTCTCGAGTCAGACCATCACGACAACGAGTGGCGAACAACTGACTTTGACGGGCGACACGGTGCCCACCCCGACACCGACACCGACCCCAACCCCAACGCCTTCGACGCCGTATACGCAGCTGATCGCAACCTTTCCGGCCCAGGTGACAACCAGCGGTTCTACGGATCAGACGCAGACCTTTTACTATCCGGGCGTCTTTTACTTCGGCGGTCCCAGTTCGTCCGTTCAGCGTGACTCGGCAGGCAACGTCATCAAGGTGACAGACGACGGCACGGATTATTTTGGCTATCGGTCGAGCTTGTCCCAAAGCGGCAGTACCATGACCGATCTCGGCTCGAATGCCGCGAGTGGCCTCTACTGGGGACGCTGGCAGGGCGGCCAAGTGACGCAGACGAGCCAGTATATTGGCATGGATGCCAGCGGCAACTGGGGGCTTGGAGCCTACGACACGACGTCAGGCGCGTTTGTCATTGGCACCACCAATACGAACACATCGACGCTTGGCGGTGGCAGTTTGCACTGGATTGCTGGCGACATCGCGACACCGAAGCAGTTGTCACTAGTGCTGACCGGCACGGCGAGCTATGCGCTGGCGGGAGGCACCCGGCCGACCGATCAGGCGGGCAATGTCGGAACGCTGACCAATGCGAGCCTGGGTGTGAACTTTACAACCCAAATCGCCAATGCCAGCCTCAATTTCTCGATCGGCGGCAATAACTGGGGCATGCAGAGCGGTGATATGCAGATGTATGGTCCGCACTTTTACGGATACAGTACTTGCTCCGGCACATGCACCTCCAGCATCAGCGTAACCAAGAATGGCGCCGCAATGAGTTCGACGGGGACGGCCACTACCGGTTTTGCCTACGGCTCGATGGATGGCTCACTATTGGGAACGGGACTGAACGCCGCTGCCTTGCAGTACGCGATACAGGAAGCGGTGCCGACGACACAGGTGGACAGCACTACCGGCCAGACCATCACGACGTTTAACAACAATCTTATCCAGGGTGTTGCCGGCTTTACCGGCCCGACGCAGGACGTCAACACGCCGTTCCGGGCGGTCGGCGTGACGAATGGCTGGAAGGATTGGGAAGGATCCTTTTCCTCCACCGATACAAGCTTCTACCGCAGCAGCATTGACGCCGGCGAAGCGCCGGCAGCGCGGGTTGTTTTCGGGACAGACGGCCTGAATGAATTCCTCGGCACCGCAAGCGGCTTCACGCCCATGGCAGCAGGCACTTCTACATCCTCGGTAGATACTCCCGCCACGATCAAGATCGGCTCAGCTGTGAACCGTGATGTCGGTTCGGCCACCATCGGCACGACCACCGTGTCCTGGGGCCGCTGGGAAGGCGGAAGCATCGATATCTACAGCCGTGACGGTGCGATCAAGCTGGGCACGATCGACAACTCCGGCCGCAGCGTTCACTGGATTGCGTCCCCGGTGCTGACCGACATGGGCACGTTTACGAGCCTGCCGCTGACCGGGACTGCGACATATACCTTGGCCGGCAACACCAGCCCGACCGACTTCAAGGGAAACATCGGCACCTTGAATTCGGCGACTCTGAGTGCTGACTTCACCAACGCCAAGGTCAACGCCGGAGTCAATGTCAGCTTCAACTCGGCGACCAATACCAGCAACTGGAGCATGAGCGCCAGCAATATCCCGCTGAGCGGAAAGGATGGATTCGGTTCCAGCACCATGCTCAACGGCGTGAACGGCATCACGCATACGGCAAGCTGCAGCGGGCCGTCGTGCGGTGCGCAAACGATAGGTCATATCGATGGTGTGTTCTTCGGCGGCGCGCAGGGAGCGGCGGTCATGTACGGCATGGCAACCGGATCGACGACCAGCACAACGAGCGGATCGACCTTCACACCTCTCAATGCCGTGAGCGGGCTAGCGATCATGAAGCGCTAGCCTGGTGCGAACATGCATGTCCGCCTCGTACTGAGAGCGGGCATGCCTGCGACGGCCAGCAATAATGCTACATCCCCGATTTACAGTTTGCGTAGACTTGATGTCGCTGAGATAATCAGGCTTCCTATCATGTCGCGAGCGAGGGGCACTTGGCGTCTGCATGTAATACAACAGCTGTATTCCCGTATTCCGGCGGAGCCATTGCATGAAGAACCTGGATGAACTCGTTGAGATCATCGCCGGGGAGATCGGCCTGGATCCGAGCGGAATCGATCAGCGCAAGGCCGTCCTCGAACTGACCGACGCAGATATCGCGTTATTGCGAAAAGTTCATGATGTGCTGGCGCCGCATCAGCCGGCACTGGTCAATTCCTTCCACAGTTATCTGTCCAAATTTCCCGAGCTTCAGCCCTTGCTGGGTGATGCCGGCGTCCGCGAGCGCCTGAAGTGCGCCCAGGTTGTTTATTTCAATCGCCTGACGGAGGGCGATTACGATGCACGCTATATCAAGGATCGCCTGCGCGTCGGCGTCGTGCATCAACGCATCGGTTTGGAACCCAAATGGTATGTCGGCGCTTACCGAAAGTACGTTACTGAGGTGATCCCGATCCTGGCCGAATCGATGCGCGACGAGCCGCAGCAGTTCTTTGCCGCGTATAAAGCATTGCTGAAGATTGTCTGCATGGACGTGGTGCTGACCCTGGATACCTATTTCCAGGCCGACCGCAAAGAGATCTTGCGCGTCAAGAACTATACCGAGCAAGTCATTGCCTCCATGCCTTCGGGTCTGATGACGATTGATGCGGATTTGAATATTCGCACCATCAATCGCGCGATGTGCAGGATGTTTGGCCTTGATGCCGAGGCGAATGTCGACGGTATGCCGCTGACCACCTTGATCAGCAATGCCGCCTTGTTCGACGGCTTGAGGCAGGTGCTGGCCAGCGGCGTGGATCAGCATGACCTGATGGTCACCGTTGCCGACGGTCCGGTGGTACGCCACTTCGAATTCAATGTGTCCGGTGCATTGCTTGCACAGGAAGACGCATTGCTGGTGATGGCGCAGGACATTACCGACCGCGTTCGCTCGCAGGAGGAATTGCGTCGCTTCCGGATGGCACTGGACAGCTCGATCGATGCGGTCTACCTGATCGATCGCGAACGGATGCGCTTTATCGACGCCAATGAGACGGCGCTGTCCACGCTCGGATACACGCATCAGGAACTGCTGCACCTCGGGCCGCAGGATCTCAAGCCGGACGACGGCGAGCTGGAACGAATCAATCATCGCTTCGATGAAGTCATCGGCAGCGACAGCAAGACGGGGATCCTGCACACGGTTCACCAGCGCAAGGACGGGAAGCGATTTCCGGTCGAAGTATATCTGCGGGCAGTGCAGTCGGAAGGCCGGCAACTGCTGGTTGCCGTGGTGCGCGACATTACCGCGCGCCTGCAGGCCGAGGCGGTATTGCGCGAGAGCGAAGAGCGCTTCCGCGTGGCGTTCAATCAGGCCGCGGTTGGTCTTGCTCATGTCGCGCCGGACGGACGCTGGCTGATGGTCAACAAGAAGCTCTGCGAAATCGTCGGGTATTCGAGAAAAGAGCTGCTGGAAATGCGTTTCCAGGATATTACCCATCCGGAGGACCTGATCGCCGACTGGTCGGTCGCACGCCGCATGATTGCCGGCGAAGTGGACGAGAAGACCTGGGAGAAGCGCTATCGTCACAAGAACGGGTATTACATCTGGGTCAATCTCACGAGTTCGACGGTGCGCGATGAGGAGGGCAAGCCGAAGTATTTCAGCACGGTGGTCGAGGATATTTCGCGGCGCAAGCAGATTGAAGAAGAGTTGCTGCATCTTGCCAACTACGACGCACTGACCAGTTTGCCGAACCGCTCGCTGTTGCTGGACCGTCTGACGCAGGCACTGGCTTTCGCCAATCGCTCCGGTGGCCAGGTCGCGGTCATGATGATCGATCTCGATCGCTTCAAGAATATCAACGACAGCCTGGGCCATGACGTGGGCGACAAGATCATTATCGAGATCGCGCGCCGACTGTCCTTCACCGTGCGCGCCGGCGATACCATTGCGCGGCTTGGCGGCGACGAGTTCGTCGTGATCCGACCCGACATTGCGCACGAAAACGCTGCGGCGATCATGGCGCAGCAGATCCTTGAAGCGATGTCACGGCCGATGGCCATGCAAGACCATGAGTTCTACCCCACTGGAAGTATCGGCGTCAGCGTATTTCCCCGGGATGGTCATGACGCCCAGACCTTGCTGAAAAATGCCGACACCGCGATGTACCGCGCGAAGGATGCCGGCCGCAATAATTTCCAGTTCTATGCGCATGAGATGAATTCCAGGGCGCTGGATCGGCTCAAGCTGGAGAGCGGATTGCGCCGCGCACTGGAACGCGACGAGTTCGTCCTGCATTACCAGCCGCAGATGGATCTCTCCAGCGGCCGGATCATTGGCGTCGAAGCTTTGCTGCGTTGGGAGCCGCCCGGCCAGCCCATGGTTTTTCCGGGTGATTTCATTCCGGTCGCGGAAGATACGGGGCTGATCGTGCCGATGGGCGAGTGGGTGCTGCGCACTGCCTGTGCGCAGGGGCGTGCCTGGCGTGAAAACAGTGCGCTGGCGCACGTCAAGGTCGCGGTCAACCTGTCGGCGCGACAGTTCAAGCAGCAGGATATTGTCAAGACCGTGTCGCGCGTTCTCGAGGAAACCGGTTGCAGCCCCGAATGGCTGGAGCTCGAAATCACCGAAAGCGTCATCATGGAAAACCCGGAAGCCGCCGCGGACGTCTTGCTCAAGCTGAGCAAGATGGGCGTGCACCTGTCGATCGATGACTTCGGAACGGGTTATTCCAGTTTGAGTTACCTGAAGCGCTTCCCGATCGATTCGCTCAAGATCGACAAGTCTTTTGTCAGAGATATCACAACCGATTCTGATGATGCGGCAATTGCAAAGGCCGTGATTGCGCTGGCGCACAGCCTGAAGATGAAGGTGATCGCGGAAGGTGTCGAAACCCTGGAACAACTCGACTTCCTGCGCAAGCAGCGATGCGATCAGATGCAGGGATATTACTTGAGCAGGCCGGTAGCGGTTTCTCACCTTGAGAAACTGATGGCTGAGAACAAATTACTGCTGAAGGACTAAGTACCTGCTCATAAAAAACTGTGATTGTTTGTGGCCCAAGTCGGCGCGCTACTGCGTTGCCCGCCCCTGGCAGTGCTCGCACTGCGTCGGGTCAGGCGCCTTGCATCGCATCCGACATGGACCACATCCATCTCACAGTTTTTTATGAGCAGGTACTTAGATTCTCGCGACTAGCCTGAGAGGCGTTGAAAGCCCGCGTTATTAGATGTAATATCCGCAAGCTTCATCACAGACGGAATGCAAGCTGCCAACGATCATGTTATCGTTTTGTTCAGTTGCAGTTCGTTCTCCTTGCACACTGCCCATAGCTCAGTTGGATAGAGCATCAGCCTTCTAAGCTGAGGGTCGCAGGTTCGATTCCTGCTGGGCAGGCCACTATCCATGCGGGTTTCGATCTTTTG
>NZ_STGI01000012.1 GCF_004804275.1 Herbaspirillum sp. ST 5-3 | reverse complement strand
GAGCCGGCGCGCTTGCGCGTGGCGCAGTATTCGGGCAGGTAGCGTCCTGCCTGGCGCATGAGCCACAGCGGCGTGTAGTCGGTCGGCTGGCGCAGCAGGGCGCGCAGGAAGGTGTCGTTCTTCAGGGGGGCGAATTTGGATGACATGGATTGGCTTTCGTTAAGCGCTCATTATCGCCGATGCGATGCTTCCGATGAAACCGGTTGCGGAGATGAACGCCATAAATTTTCCGTTTGGCAATGCCATCGAGTTCCGCTTCCGGTCATCGCCGGCAAGATCGGCACCGGAAAATGTCGGGCTGCCCGGCGGAAAGAATGGGCTGGCATTGCGGCCATCGCAGTTCGCCCTGCGCAATGAAGAAACAGAACAATCGTGACAGCCTAAGCTCTGCCCCCCAACCGGCCCTCGATCAGGAATTGCAACGGGACAGATAGGCGTCCGCCAGCAGCTCCGCCCAGGCCTTGCAGCCCTTCTCGGATGGATGGTAACCGTCGGACGCCATCATGCTTCTGTCCCGTGTATCGAGCAGCAGCGGCACATACAGCGCGTGTGGCAAGGCATGCGCGAGTTCGCGTGCCGCGCCGTCAAGCGTTTGCGCCTTCAGGCCCATCACCCAGCGCAGGGGCTGCGGCAGTGCCGGAAAATGGGCCATCGGAGGAACGCCGGAGACAATCACGCACTGCGGCGAGCATCGCGCCTGGACTGCCGTGAGCACATTGCCCAGATCTCGCAGCCAGGACGACAGCGGGCGAAATGCCGTGGTGTCGTTCACACCGAAGGCGACCAGTGCCACATCGACCGCTTCCACCGGGATCTCCGGAACGAGCTGTGCGAGCGCCTCCCGCGCGGTCAAGCCGTTTTTCCCGCAGGCGCGCCATGCGACAGGACGATGCAGTCGCTGCGCCAAGGCATCGGCGAGCTGGCCCGTGATCGCCTGCTCATGGGAATCCACGCCGACCCCGGCGATGGGGGATTCGCCAACGGTCAACAAAGACAGCAGTGCGCCGGAATGCGCAGGCCCCGCGACCCCGGCCGTCGGCCCGGCCGCTTCCGGCAGACGCGGAGTCACCTTGCGTGTATGCCGGCCCTGCGCAATCAGGAAAGGCAGCAAAGGCAAGGCGATCAATTCAGGCAGAAAGCGGCGCATGGAATATCGACAATATCGGCGTTGGCGCGGCGTTAGTGATTAAGGTTGTGTTCGACCTTGATGCATTTGTCCATCACCACTTTCAGTCCGGCGACCTCGGCCTTGTCGGCGGCAGCCTGGTTGATCACGCCGAGCTGCATCCAGACGCATGGCGCCTTGATGGCAATCGCGTCGTCGACGACCGGCATGATGTGCTCCGACTTGCGGAAACAATCGACGATATCGATCCGCCCCCCCTCCTTCTCGACTGCGGCGGCAGCATCGTGCAAGCTTGAATAGCAATACTCCCCGAGAATGTGAGTGCCCGCATACGTCGGATTGACCGGGACGATCCGATAGCCGTGCGATTGCATGTAGTGCGCCACTTCGTAGCTCGGCCGGTCCTCATGCGAGGACAAGCCGACGACGGCGATGGTGTGGCTGGCCGCGAGAAGTGCCGGAATGAAGTCTTCGTTTTGGTCCATGGAAATCCTGCTTCTGGAAATAAAAAAGGCAGCCGAAGCTGCCTTTTCATTCTACTGCCAACATCATTAGCGTTTTTGACGCAGCTTCTGAATTGCCGCCAACTGAGCGACGGCGGCAGCCAGTTCCGCCTGTGCCTTCGCGTAATCGATTTCCGATTCGCGATTCGCCAGTGCTTCCTCCGCCAGTTTCTTCGCTTCGTTTGCCTTCGCCTCGTCCAGGTCGTGACCGCGGATAGCAGTATCGGCCAGCACGGTGACGTTGTTCGGTTGCACTTCGAGGATGCCGCCGGCGACGAAGACGAATTCCTCGTCCGCGCGACCCGGCACCTTGATGCGCACCGCACCCGGACGAATGCGCGTAATCAACGGCGTGTGCATCGGATAGATGCCCAGCTCGCCCGCTTCGCCCGGCAACGCGACGAATTCGGCTTCGCCGGCGAAGATTTCTTCTTCGGCGGAGACGACGTCTACGTGAATAGTGTGTGCCATGTTAGAACCTTTTTTGTTCGTCTGAAGAACAGACCGTTTGCGCGCCCCTGTGCACCAGTCAGATACCGTAGCGCTCCGGTATCCGGGCTGGCGCGCATTGCGCGCTCCCGATTACTGGATCTTCTTGGCTTTTTCGATTGCTTCCTCGATCGTGCCGACCATGTAGAACGCTTGCTCCGGCAGGTGATCGAGTTCGCCGCTGGCGATCATCTTGAAGCCCTTGATCGTGTCCTTCAGCGAAACGTACTTGCCCGGCGAGCCGGTAAACACTTCAGCGACGTGGAACGGCTGCGACAGGAAACGCTGCATCTTGCGAGCGCGTGCCACGACCAGCTTGTCTTCCGGTGCGAGTTCGTCCATGCCCAGAATCGCGATAATGTCGCGCAGTTCCTTGTAGCGCTGCAGCGTGCCCTGAACGGCGCGTGCCGTCTCGTAGTGCTCCGCACCCACGACGTTCGGGTCGAGCTGACGCGACGTGGAGTCGAGCGGATCAACTGCGGGGTAAATACCCAGAGCGGCGATGTCACGCGACAACACGACGGTGGAGTCCAAGTGCGCAAAGGTGGTTGCCGGGGACGGATCGGTCAAGTCGTCGGCTGGCACATACACGGCCTGGATCGACGTAATCGAACCGGTCTTGGTCGAGGTAATACGCTCTTGCAGACGGCCCATTTCCTCGGCCAGCGTCGGCTGGTAACCCACGGCGGAAGGCATACGGCCCAGCAGCGCGGACACTTCGGTACCGGCCAGCGTGTAACGGTAGATGTTGTCGACGAAGAACAGAACGTCACGGCCCTCGTCACGGAAGGATTCCGCAATCGTCAGACCGGTCAGTGCCACGCGCAGACGGTTGCCCGGCGGTTCGTTCATCTGGCCGTACACCATCGCTACCTTCGAATTGGCCAGGTTGTCGAGGTCAACGACCTTCGAATCCGCCATTTCGTGGTAGAAGTCGTTACCCTCACGAGTACGCTCACCCACACCGGCAAACACGGACAGACCCGAGTGCGCCTTTGCGATGTTGTTGATCAGTTCCATCATGTTCACGGTCTTGCCCACACCTGCACCGCCGAACAGACCGACCTTACCGCCCTTGGCGAACGGGCAAACCAGGTCGATAACCTTGATGCCGGTTTCCAGCAATTCCTGCGACGGCGACAGTTCGTCGTAGGCAGGAGCCTTGCGGTGGATCGAAGCGGTACGCTCGGATGACACCGGACCGCGCTCGTCGATCGGGTTACCCAGCACGTCCATGATGCGGCCCAGAGTTGCCGGACCAACCGGCACCGAGATCGGTGCGCCGGTGTTCTGGATCACCATGCCACGACGCAGACCGTCGGAAGAGCCCAGCGCAATGGTACGGACAATGCCGTCGCCAAGCTGCTGCTGCACTTCCAGGGTCAGCGCGGAGCCTTCCATTTTCAAGGCATCGTACACCTTGGGCATAGCATTACGCGGGAACTCCACGTCCACCACGGCGCCGATACACTGAACGATTTTGCCTTCAGCCATTTTCGTTCCTTCAATATAAATAAATTCTTCTAGTTAAACCGCAGCCGCACCGGCGACGATCTCGGACAGTTCCTTGGTAATCGCAGCTTGACGGGTCTTGTTGTAAACCAGTTTCAGCTCGCCGATCACATTGCCTGCGTTGTCGGACGCCGCCTTCATCGCGACCATGCGCGCCGATTGCTCGGACGCCATGTTTTCCGCAACGGACTGATAAATCAGTGCTTCGACATAACGTACCAACAGTTCGTCGATCACGCTTTGTGCATCCGGCTCATAGAGGTAATCCCACGAGTGGGAGTTCTTGTCAGCCTCCATGCGTTCCGACGACAACGGCAGCAACTGATCCATCATTGGTTCCTGCTTCATCGTGTTGATGAACTTGGTATAGAACAGGTAAACCGCGTCGAGCCTGCCTTCCTGGTATTCGTCGAGCAGCACCTTGACCGGGCCGATCAGCTTGTCCAGGTGCGGCGTATCGCCGAGCTGGATGGCTTGCGACACGACTTTGGCACCGATGCGGTTCAGGAAACCGAGACCTTTGTTACCGATTGCGACTGCTTCGGTCTTGATGCCTTGACCTTCGAGTTCGCGCACCTTGTTGGTCACCTGACGCAGCACGTTGGTGTTCATGCCGCCGCACAGACCCTTGTCGGTCGTGACAACGATGATGCCCACCTTCTTCGCTGCGTCCTGCTTGACCAGGAACGGATGCGTGTACTCCGGATTGGCTTGCGACAAGTGAGCGGCGATATTACGAATCTTGTCACTGTAGGGACGGGCCGCGCGCATCCGATCCTGCGCCTTGCGCATTTTGGATGCGGCGACCATTTCCATCGCCTTGGTGATCTTCTTCGTGTTTTCGACGCTCTTGATCTTGCCGCGTATCTCTTTGCCTGCAGCCATGAGTAATTACTCCTTTAGCTCCAGTGATCAGAAGGTTTTCTTGAAGTCGGCGATCGCGGCGGCCAGTGCTGCTTCGCCATCCTTGTCGAGTGCCTTGCTATCTTCAATCTTCTGCAGGAGAGCGCCATGGCTGGTCTTCATGAAGTTGTGCAGGCCCGATTCAAATGCCAGCACCTTCTTCACATCGACGTCGTCCAGGTAGCCCTTGTTCACGGCGAACAGCGACACGGCCATCAGCGAGATCGGCAGCGGCGAGTACTGCGGCTGCTTCAGCAATTCGGTCACGCGTGCGCCGCGGTCGAGCTGCTTGCGGGTGGCTTCGTCCAGATCCGATGCGAACTGCGCGAACGCGGCCAGCTCACGGTACTGTGCCAGGTCGGTACGGATACCGCCGGACAGGCCCTTGATGACTTTGGTCTGGGCTGCACCACCGACGCGCGACACGGAAATACCGGCGTTAATCGCAGGACGGATACCGGCGTTGAACAGCGAGGTTTCCAGGAAGATCTGGCCGTCGGTAATCGAAATCACGTTGGTCGGAACGAACGCGGAAACGTCACCTGCCTGGGTTTCGATGATCGGCAGTGCGGTCAGCGAGCCGGTCTTGCCCTTGACTTCACCGTTGGTGAACTTCTCGACGTAGTCGGGGTTCACGCGAGCGGCACGCTCGAGCAGACGGGAGTGCAGGTAGAACACGTCGCCCGGATACGCTTCGCGGCCCGGCGGACGGCGCAGCAGCAGCGAAACCTGACGGTATGCAACCGCCTGCTTGGACAGATCGTCATAAATGATCAGTGCGTCTTGACCACGATCGCGGAAGTATTCGCCCATTGCGCAACCGGAGTAGGCCGACACGTATTGCATCGCGGCGGATTCGGAAGCGTTGGCGGCAACGACGATGGTGTATTCCATCGCGCCATGCTGTTCCAGCGCGCGCACGATGTTCTTGACGGTCGATGCCTTCTGGCCGATCGCGACGTAGATACACGTCATGTCCTGGCCTTTTTGGTTGATGATGGTATCAACCGCGACAGCAGACTTACCGGTTTGGCGGTCGCCGATGATCAGCTCGCGCTGGCCACGGCCGATCGGCACCATCGAGTCAATTGCCTTCAGGCCGGTTTGCATCGGCTGGGACACGGACTGACGTGCGATAACGCCCGGAGCGATCTTCTCGATCGGAGCGGTCAGCTTGGTGTTGATCGGGCCCTTGCCGTCGATCGGCTGACCCAGTGCGTTGACCACGCGGCCCTTCAGTTCCGGACCGATCGGCACCTCCAGGATGCGGCCCGTGCACTTGACGGTATCGCCTTCGGAAATGTGCTCGTACTCGCCCAGAATAACGGCGCCGACGGAGTCGCGCTCGAGGTTCAGTGCGAGGCCATAAGTGTTGCCCGGGAATTCCAGCATCTCGCCTTGCATGGCGTCGGAAAGACCATGGATGCGGCAGATACCGTCGGTCACGGAAATCACCGTGCCTTGATTGCGAATCTCAGCGGTTTCGCCAAGGCCTTGGATCCGGCTCTTGATCAGTTCGCTGATTTCAGACGGGTTGAGTTGCATGTTAACTCCTAAAATTTTGTATCTCTTACGCTAGCGCTTGGGCCATCAATGAGCCGGCAATCACGACGCGAGGGCTGTATACATCTTCTGCAGCTTGGCGCGTACGGAGGTGTCGAGCACTTCGTCGCCAACTGTCACGCGCACGCCACCGATCAATGAATTGTCCACGGTCACCGACGGCTTGAGCTTGCGGCCGAATTTCTTTTCCAGGGTCGCTACCAGGTCCTTCACTTGGGCGTCGGTCAACTCGAACGCGCTCGTGATTTCCGCATCGGCGGCGCCTTCCGCGGCGTTTTTCAACGCGTGGAATTGCGTACCGATTTCCGGCAACAACGTCAGGCGGCCATTTTCGACCAGCATGCCGATGAAGTTTTTCGCTTCGGGACTGACATTGGACTTCAATAGCGACAGGAACGTTTCGACCACTTGCTGATCCGAATGCTTCGGATTGCCGGCAAATGCCTTCACGTCGGGATGACTGGCAACGACCGCCATTTCCGACACGAGGTCGGACCAGGCGGCGAGATTGCCGGACTTGGCTACACGGAACAGTGCTTCTGCGTAAGGACGAGCAATCGTTGCGAGTTCGGCCATGATTACAGCTCGTTCTTCAGTTGGCTCAGCAGATCGGCATGCGCCGCTGCATTCACCTCACGCTTCAGAATCTGCTCGGCGCCCTTGACCGCGAGACTCGCGACCTGGGCACGCAGTTCGTCACGTGCACGAGTTACTTGCTGGTCTGCATCGGCTTTGGCGGCGGCGACAATGCGCGCAGCTTCTTCGGATGCAGCTTTCTTGGCTTCTTCGATAATCGCCTGGGCACGCTTTTCGGCATCGCCGATGCGCTTCTGACCTTCGTCGCGGGCGGTAGCGAGTTCAGCCTGCGCGCGCTTTTCTGCGGCAGCCATTTCTGCTTTGCCCCGGTCGGCGGCAGCCAGACCATTCGCGATCTTCTCGGCGCGTTCGTCGAGCGCCTTCATCAGCGGCGGCCACACGAATTTCATCGTGAACCACGCGAGGACGAAGAAGACCACGAACTGCGCAAACAAAGTTGCATTTAAGTTCACGGTATTTTCCTTCTCAGAATAACGAGAGCCGAACCGGTTACCGGTCCGGCTGCTGGAAATCAGCTATAGGCTAATTACTTCGCGATGAACGGGTTTGCGAACGCGAACAGCATGGCGATACCGACACCGATCAGGAACGCCGCGTCGATCAGACCAGCCAGCAGGAACATCTTGGTTTGCAGGGTGTTCATCAATTCAGGCTGACGTGCCGATGCTTCCAGGTATTTGCCACCCATGATTGCGATACCGATACACGCGCCGATTGCACCCAGGCCGATGATCAAGCCGCAAGCCAAAGCAACAAAAGAGATGTCAGTCATGAGAATTCCTTCAATAAGTTAAGGTTAAAAACAAAATACAAAAACAAACTTCTTTGCGTACTACTATCTTTCGATTCTTTAGTGAGCCTCGTGCGCCTGGCCGATGTACACCAGGGTCAGCATCATGAAAATGAAGGCTTGCAGGAAAACGATCAGGATGTGGAAGATGGCCCACATCGAGCCGGCGATCACGTGGCCGATGAAGCCGAACGCGGTCGCCATCGAACCCAGCAATGCGATCAGCAGGAACAGCAGTTCGCCTGCGTACATGTTGCCGAAAAGTCGCATGCCGAGGGAAATGGTGCGCGCAAGGTATTCGATCAGGTTCAGCAGCACGTTGAACGGTGCCATGTAGATGCCGAACGGCGCAGCCAGCCACTCGTGCAGCCACCCGCCGACGCCCTTGATCTTGAGGTTGTAATAGATCACCACGGCCAGGACGCCGAGCGCCATGCCGAGCGTGCCGTTCAGGTCGGCGGTCGGCACCACGCGGTGATGAATATCAATGCCGATCAGGCGGAAGATGCTCGAAAATAGATCCACCGGCAGGAAGTCGAGCGAGTTCATCAGGGCGACCCAGACGAACACGGTCAGTGCCAGCGGGGCGATGAAGGTACGGTCACCGTGGACGATGGACTTGGACTGGTCTTCCACCATTTCGACGACCATTTCGACGAAAGCCTGGAAGCGTCCCGGTACGCCGGAGGTGGCACGGCGAGCAGCCATCCACATCAGCAGACAGCCAAACACGCCGGCCGCAAGCGACCAGAAGATGGTGTCCATGTTGATGATCGAAAAATCGACAATCTTTTCCTGGTGATGGGTGGAGAGGTGTCCGAGGTGATGGACGATGTATTCGGACGCAGTGGGTGCGTGTTCTGCTACTTCGCTCGCTGGAGATGACATGTCAGTGCCTAAATAATAAGATGATGTAACTTTTCAGCGCCACGATGAAAGCGGCGATCAGCGCCAGCCAGTTCAAATCGCGGTACAGCCAGACCACCGCGCCCAATAGCGCGATCGTCAATGCAATCTTGATAAATTCGCCGATGAAAAACGTCATCGGATTGACAGCACCCGGCTTGCGCGCGTTAATGAACAAACGCAAGGCAAACAAACCGTTTGGCACCACACAGCACAAGCCACCAAGGAGCGCAGATATTAGCGCGTGTCTCCCGCCAAGCACACCGGCAATCAGTCCGGTGATGACCGTAGTCGACAATTGCAGCAGGACAATGCGTAGCATATCGGTCCGAAGTCATGCAATCCGTCGAGCCTCGAAGGGCTCGGCTACGGGCCGCGGTGTTCCAAGGTGGTGCGTTTTGTGAAACCACGGGATTATAAGTGTTTTCCACAGTCACCGTCAAACCTTTGCTGGCGCGCACTCCCGCGAGAACGCTACGGTAAAACTACGATTGACAAGACTGCAGCTCCTCCAGCCAGGCCCTGCCTTCGGTCCATGTGCCGAGTCCGCTGTCAGCATTGATATGCCCGCGCGGACCGATGTCGTGAAAGCGGGCACCCCAGTCGGCCGCCCAGTTTTGTGCTTTTGATAACGCGCACCACGGATCGTTCGAGGATGCGGCGACTATCGTCCGGAACGGCAAAGCCGTGCGCGGCATCGGTGCAAAGCCCGCGACGAAGTCGGGAAAATCGGCACGTTCGACATCCGGCGGCGCAACAAGCAAGGCACCCTTCACTTTGGACGCATGCGGCTGGTCCCGACATTGGACGGACCACCAGGCGGTCAACGCGCATCCGAGGCTGTGCGCGATCAGGAACACAGGACCGTCGCTTGAGCGGATTGCCGCGTCCAGCACCGCAAGCCAGTCCTCTCGCTTCGGCGCATTCCAGTCTTGCTGCTGCACGCGTCGTGCGTTGGGAAGCATCGCTTCCCATCGTGTTTGCCAATGCCCGGCGTCGGAGTTGTACAGGCCGGGCAGGATGAGCAGAGTGTGCATGGTTAGGTAATGAGCTTGAGAGTAGCTTAGTGAGCGGCTGGCAGCATGCCAATTACCAGCGAGGTAATTGTTTTCGTACAACGCGGGAATACGCCGTTGCGCCGGCGCCGATGTCAGGCGCGCAGTTTCGCGATCAGATCGTCGAGCGCATCGAGATCAGCGAAATCGATGATGAGCTGCCCTTTGTTTTTTGCACCGACCTTGATCAGCACCTGCGTGGCCAGGGCGTCCGACAACTCTTCTTCCAGGCGTGCGATGTCGCGCGACTTTTCTTTCGCGGAGCGCGGCTTGTTCGCGGCGGCTTGTTCGGTCGTGGTTTTGGCGACGAGCTTTTCCGCTTCGCGCACTGACATGCGTTTGGCGACGATCTGGTTGGCGAGCGTGATCTGCGTTGCGGCGTCGACCGAGAGCAAGGCCCGGGCATGGCCCATGTCGATGTCGCCGGCCATGAGCATGGTTTGCACCGGCTTGGCGAGATTGAGCAGGCGCAGCAGATTGGACACCGCGCTGCGCGAGCGGCCGACCGCGCCGGCCGCCTGTTCGTGGGTGAAATCGAAATCGGTGATCAGGCGATGGATGCCCTGCGCTTCTTCCAGAGGGTTGAGATCTTCGCGCTGAATGTTTTCGATCAGTGCCATTGCCGCCGCGGCCTGGTCGTCGACGTCCTTGACCAGCACCGGTACTTCGTTCAGGCCGGCGATCTGTGCCGCGCGAAAACGTCGCTCGCCGGCGATGATCTCGTATCTGTCGCTGCCGTTATGCGCAACCGGCCGCACCAGGATGGGTTGCATCAAGCCCTGCGCCTTGATCGACGCGGCAAGCTCGTTCAATGCACCCTCGTCCATGCGCGTGCGCGGTTGGTACTTGCCGGCTTGCAATTGCGCAACATTCAAGGTCGAGGGCGCGCCCGCGACGTTGGGCACCGCTTCGGTGATGTCGGACGAGCCGCCAAGCAATGCGTCGAGACCGCGACCGAGCCCTTTGGATTTTTTCGTGACCATGTTCTGTGAGCGCTTACAGTGATTTGATGCGTTGGACCATTTCGGCGCCGAAGGCGATATAGGCTTGTGCGCCTTTCGAGGCGGGATCGAAGGACACGCCGGGCATGCCGTAGGACGGCGCTTCGGCCAGGCGTACGTTGCGCGGGATGATGGTCTTGAACACCTTGTCGCCGAAGTGCTGTTCGAGTTGCGCGGAAACCTGCTGCGACAGCGTCATGCGCGGGTCGAACATGACGCGCAGCAGGCCGATGATCTTCAGGTCGGTATTGAGCTTGGCATGCACCTTCTTGATCGTGTTGACAAGGTCGGACAGGCCTTCCAGTGCATAGTATTCGCATTGCATGGGGATGATCACGCCGTGCGCGGCGCACAGGCCGTTCAGGGTCAGCATCGACAAGGCCGGCGGGCAGTCGATCAACACGAAATCGTAGTCGGCATCGACCAGGGCGATGGCATCCTTGAGGCGCTTCTCACGGTTTTCGAGTTCGACCATTTCGACTTCTGCGCCGGCCAGTTCGCGATTCGCGGGCAGCACATCGAACTTGCCCGTCTCGGAATGTTTGCGCGCGGTCTGAATGTCGGACAGGCCGAGCAGCACTTCGTAGACGGAAGCCGTGAGTTCGGACTTGTTGATGCCGGCGCCCATGGTAGCGTTGCCTTGCGGGTCGAGGTCGACCAGCAGCACGCGTTGATCGAGTTGTGCCAGACCGGCGGCGAGATTGACAGCGGTGGTGGTTTTGCCGACGCCGCCTTTCTGGTTGGCGACGCAGAAGATTTTGGCCATAGCTTAATTAGTAGTGAGTTTGATGCCGAAGCCGATCAGGAACATGCCCGCTGCTCTCGATGCGAACGCGGCGATGCGTCGGTTGCGCGCGAGACGCTTGGCGGCCGCGTTGCCGACGAGAACCAGCATGCTGCCATAGAACAGAGTGCAACTGGAAATCACTGCGCCCATCGCCGCAAAGGTCGTGCTGCCCTGATGGGTAGCCGGATCGATGAAAAGCGGGAAGAAGGCCATGTAAAAGACGATGGCCTTCGGATTGATGATGGTAACGAGAAAGCCGCGACGGAAATCGGCGCTATTCGAGAACGGCACGACTGCCCCGCCCTGCTCTTTCTTCGCGGTCAGCAGTTTGATGCCGAGGTAGGCAAGGTAGACCGCGCCGAGATATTGCAAACCCTTGAACAGCAGCGGGTTCGCCTGAAGCAAGGCAGCGACGCCAATGGCGGCGAGAAACATCAATGCAGCGTCGCCCAGCATCAAGCCGAACAGGGAAGCGAAACCGCCGCGCAAGCCGCGCTGACCGGTGCAAGTAAGCACGCAAAAGGTGCCGGGGCCGGGCAGCATCAGAAACACCATGGTGGCGGCAATAAGTTGCCAGACGTCGGTGATGCCGAGAGTATGAAACAGCGCGCTCATACTTGTTCTCCTGCTTCGATGAAAATCAGATGGCGTTCAGCGTTCAGGCCGGGGACTTGTAGCGGCTGCACCTGGGTGACATGCCAGCCTGCCGGCAGGCGTGCCATTTCTTCCGTGGGCACGACACCCTTCATCGCGATGAAGCGGCCGCCCGCCTTCAGCAAGTGACCGGACCAATTGACGAAGTCGGACAGTTCGGCAAACGCCCGCGAAGTGATCACATCGAATTCTTCCGGCGCCTGCAGTTGCTCGACGCGCATGGTGTGCACCGTGACGTTGGCGAGACCGAGTTCCGCCTTCACCTGCGTGAGAAAGGCTGTCTTCTTGTGCACGGTGTCGATCATCGAGACGCGCAGGTCCGGTCGCGCGATGGCCAGTACGATGCCTGGCAAGCCGCCGCCGGCGCCGACATCCAGGACATTTCTTGCGCCAGTGAAAGCGGGTACCGCAGCCAGCGAATCGAGCAGATGCTGGGTCACCATTTGCGCCGGATCCCGCACGGCGGTCAGGTTGTACACCGCGTTCCATTTGGACAGCAGTGCAAGATAATCCATCAGCTGCCCGATCTGGGCATCGCTCAAGTCGAGCGAAAGCGCCCGCGCGCCTTCAGTGAGCGTGCGCGTCAATTCGTCGCGGTGGAATGCGGCCATCGTGCGGTGATCCTCAGGCCGCCACTTGGGCGTTGGCGAAATCTTTGAAACCGCCTTTTTTCAGGTGCACCAGCAGCAGCGAAATGGCGGCGGGAGTCACCCCGGAAATACGCGAAGCCTGGCCGAGCGTTTCCGGGCGGTGCTTGTTCAACTTTTGCCGCACCTCAACCGACAGGCCGCGCACTTCCATGTAGTCAATCTCGGTGGGCAGCTTCAGGTTCTCGTAATAATCATGGCGCTCGACTTCGCGCGCCTGGCGATCGATATAGCCGGCGTACTTGACCTGGATTTCGACCTGTTCCATGACCGCCTCGTCCGCTACACCGGGGCCGGCCAAGTCCTGACCATCCACACCTTTCAGGCTCATCAGGCTTTCATAGCTCACGTTGGGGCGGCGAAGCAGATCAGTAAGCGCATACTCGCGCTCTATCGCTTTACCGAGCACACGTTCGGCTTCCGCGTCAGGAAGCAGGCGGGGATTGACCCAGGTGGATTTCAGGCGCTCCAGCTCGCGCGCAACCGCTTCGCGCTTCGTCTCGAAGGCCGCCCATTGTGCGTCAGACACACAGCCGAGCTGGCGGCCGATTTCGGTCAGGCGCATGTCGGCATTGTCCTCGCGTAGGCTCAGGCGGTATTCGGCACGGCTGGTGAACATGCGGTACGGTTCCTGCACGCCCTTGGTGATCAGGTCATCGACGAGCACGCCAAGGTAGGCTTCGTCACGGCGCGGAGTCCAGGCATCGCGGCCTTGGGTCAGCAGAGCGGCGTTGAGGCCGGCCAGCATGCCTTGTGCGGCGGCTTCTTCATAGCCGGTGGTACCGTTGATCTGTCCGGCGAAGAACAGCCCCTGGATCACCTTGGTCTCGAGCGAGGCTTTCAGGCCGCGCGGGTCGAAGTAGTCGTATTCGATGGCATAGCCGGGACGCAAGATGTGTGCGTTTTCCAGGCCGCGCATCGAGTGCACCAGATCCAATTGCACGTCGAACGGCAAACTCGTCGAAATCCCGTTCGGATAGAACTCGTTCGTTGTCAGCCCCTCCGGTTCGAGAAAAATCTGATGCGAAGACTTGTCGGCGAAACGATGGATCTTGTCCTCGATCGATGGGCAGTAACGCGGGCCGACGCCTTCGATCACGCCTGTGTACATGGGGCTGCGGTCGAGACCGGCGCGAATGATGTCGTGGGTACGCTCGTTGGTATGCGTGATCCAGCATGGAAGTTGCTGCGGATGCAGATCGACCGAGCCCATGACGGAAAAGACTGGGATCGGATCGAGGTCGCCCGGCTGCTCTTCCATGACCGAGAAATCGATGGTGCGTCCATCTATACGCGGCGGCGTGCCCGTCTTCAGGCGGCCCTGCGGCAGCTTCAATTCTTTCAGGCGCGCCGACAGCGAGATCGCAGGCGGGTCGCCGGCACGTCCGGCGGCATAGTTGTTCAGGCCGACGTGGATTTTTCCATCGAGGAAGGTTCCGGCGGTGAGGACGACCGCGCGACTCCGAAAACGGATTCCCACTTGGGTGACGGCGCCGACGACACGATCGCCTTCGACCATCAGGTCGTCAACAGCCTGCTGGAACAGCCACAGGTTTTCCTGGTTTTCCAGGCGACCGCGGATCGCTTTCTTGTACAGAATACGGTCGGCCTGCGCGCGTGTCGCGCGCACTGCCGGACCTTTGGAGGAATTCAGGATGCGAAACTGGATGCCAGCCTCGTCGGTCGCAATCGCCATTGCGCCGCCCATGGCATCAACTTCCTTGACCAGGTGGCCTTTACCGATTCCACCGATGGAAGGATTGCAGGACATCTGACCGAGGGTTTCGATATTATGGGTCAGCAACAAGGTTTTCTGCCCCATGCGGGCGGATGCGAGAGCTGCCTCGGTGCCGGCGTGGCCGCCGCCGACGACAATGACATCGAATTCTGTAGGAAAGAGCATAGTGCGCCTCGGTGAGACGAGTAAGACGGAGGCCGGCGTTACGTGCGCTGAGACACAGTGAAGTGAACGCCGGAGGCGAGATTATAAGGTGTTTTTCGCCTGACCCGCTCGTATCGGCGAGGATTCGCCTGATTTTGTTTCACGTGAAACAAAATCAGGCCGTTTCTCAATGTATCAGGTGGGAGAGTAAAAAACTTCCGATGAAGGCGACGCCAAGACCGATCATCCAATACCCCCAATGGAGGCCTCGCAAGGGGGAGTGGTGCTCCGGCTCAAGTGCGTGCTTCATGCTGATGACCGGATGCCCCACCTTCTCCGTCGCAAGCACGGGACGAAAGACACGGTCCTGGTTGCGTGCCCTCACCTCTCTCTCGACCGTACTGGCCAGTTCGGCAAGTTCAGCGAGTTCATCGAATGTCGTATCGATACCGCTTGTCGGATCTGCAGTCGATTCCGCAATTGCATTAACCGTCGGCCCCTCCTGCTCGAAGGACACGCTGGTGGGCGGCGGCGGGGGCGACGGTTCGGCAGACTTGGAGGCGGGCTTGGATGCGGGAATGCAATTCAGCAAGCCGAGTTGATCTTCAGGATCAACAAAGATAATCGTTACCGGATCCAGAGGATCTTGTTGCAGGAACCGATCAACAACCTCGGTCTCAATCTCGTCGGCGGCTTGCCCCTCGATCGGCATGAAGACCTCGCTTACCAACTCCTTATTGTGCAGGGTGAGCATGGCGCGCTCGAAGCGCTCGTCGGTCAAGGAGGTCAGTTTCTCACGGACTTTCTGGTGGGCGGTGACGCCATCAATCATGATAAGGACAAGACGCTCGCTCTGCGTTAGCCCATGGCTCTTGTTATAGATTTCATCACGGCCACTTTGGGTCCGCTGGAAGATAGTGGTGGGATCGATCATAGGAGCACCCTTTCCGCATGTTTCACGTGAAACATTTGGTGTGTCGATGAACTGGAATAAAACCATCCTAGTCGATTTGCCTTACGGCATGAATTCCCGTTACATTCGGCTACATCTACTTGTCCCACTTTTGCCACAAGTTGTCCGTATTCAGGCCCGTCGCCCGCAGCCACGCTCCTCACTTCAGCTTGCTACAATGCGTTATTACCAAGGAGAGACGATGACCACTTCTGCCATTTCCAACGCTTTCAGCTTCAGTACCGTCCCGCATATCGTGTCCGAGCCGGGTGCCGCCAAGCGCATCGGCGTCTATGTGTCACAACATTTTCCGACTGCTCGCCGGGCGCTGGTTGTCACTGACGCGGGTTTCCTGAAAACCGGCCTGGTTGACGCGCCCATTGCTGCCCTGCAGGACGCTGGATTGACTGTGAACATCTTCTCTGATGTGCTTGCCGACCCGCCAGAGGCCGTGGTGTTACAAGCGGTCGACAATGCGCGCAAGAATGAAATCGACCTGGTGATCGGATTCGGCGGCGGAAGTTCGATGGACGTAGCGAAACTGATTGCTGTGCTGACCGACAGCGAGCAAGAACTGAAAACCATGTACGGCATTGGTAATGTGAAAGGCGTCCGACTGCCGCTGATCCAGGTTCCGACGACCGCCGGCACCGGATCGGAAGTCACGCCGATCTCCATCGTCACGACAGGCGCGACGACCAAGATGGGGGTTGTGTCGCCACAACTATATGCAGACCTGGCCATTCTCGACGCGGAGCTGACCGTCGGACTCCCGCCCAAGGTCACGGCAGCGACCGGAATTGATGCAATGGTGCATGCGATTGAAGCCTATACCACCAAGCTCAAGAAGAACCCGCTGTCCGACATGCTCGCGTCCCAGGCACTGACCTTACTCTCAAACAATATCGTTGCCGCATGTGAAGACGGGAAAAATCTTGCAGTCCGGCAAGCGATGCTGCTCGGCGCCATGCTTGCGGGTCAATCCTTCGCGAATGCACCTTGTGCCGCCGTCCATGCCCTCGCCTATCCGATCGGCGGGATTTTCCATGTGCCGCACGGCCTGTCGAACTCGCTCGTATTGCCGCATGTTCTCCGCTTCAATGCAGCGAGCGCGGCGACACAGTATGCGGAGCTGGCGGAAATCGTGACGCCTGGTGTCACCGGCAGCATCGAAGCGCGCACGCAAGCCTTGATCGACAGAATGGATGAAATCGCCCGGCGCACCGGGATCGAAACCCGGCTGCAGCAAGTTGGCATCAGTGAAGCGGATCTCGATCGGCTCGCCGATGATGCGATGCTGCAGACGCGGCTGCTCACCAACAACCCGCGCGAAGTCACGCGCGCCGATGCGCGTGCGATCTACGCGGCGGCTTTGTAATCGCGGGGAAACCGACTGGCAGGAAAAGCCTGCTGGTCCAGGAAAAGTACGAAAGGCACGAAAAATTCCAAGTGAATTTTCGTGCCTTTCACGTTTTTCGTGGACAACAGCTATTCAGGCTTAATGCGACGCGGATGACCCCGCGCCCGGTCGTTTGAATAGCGCGAGAAACTCGCCAACGATGCCTCGGCGGAATGCCAGTACGCAAACAATAAAGATGAATCCAGTGACGATCGTGACCGACTCGCCGATGGAGCGGAACCATTCGATACTGGTCAGCGTGGCCAGCCAGTTGCCCAGATCACCCAGTTTGTTTTCCAGTGCAATGATCAGGATCGCGCCGACGATCGGACCGATCAGCGTACCGAGGCCGCCGACCAGCGTCATCAGTACCACCAAGCCCGACATTGTCCAGTGCGCATCGGTCAGGGTTTCAAAGCCGAGCACTACGGTTTTAGTAGCACCTGCCAGACCCGAAAGCGCCGCCGACAGCACGAATGCGAGAAGCTTGTAGCGGTCGGTGTCGTAACCGAGCGAGATCGCGCGCGGCTCGTTCTCCTTTACCGCCTTCAACACCTGTCCAAACGGCGAATGCACGGTGCGAACGATCAACGCGAAACCGGCAACAAAGATCGCCAGCACCACGTAGTACAGCGTCATGTCGTTCGACAGATCCACCATACCCAGCAGCTTCCCGCGCGGCACGCCCTGCAGTCCATCCTCGCCGCCTGTGAACGGCGCCTGCAGGCAGACGAAGAACAGCATCTGCGCCAGCGCCAACGTGATCATGGTGAAGTAGATGCCCTGGCGGCGTATGGCAAGCATGCCCATGACCAGTCCGATCAATGACGCAGCGGCAACGCCCGCCACAAGACCGAGCTCGAACGGCAGATCCATGGACTTGATCGCGTAGCCGGCCACATAGCCCGCGCCGCCGAAGAACGCCGCATGGCCGAACGACAGCAGCCCGGTAAAACCGATCAGCAGGTTGAAGGCGCAGGCAAACAAGGCGAAGCACAGTACCTTCATCAGGAACACCGGGTACATGACAAAGGGCGCTGCCAGCGCCACTGCCAGTGCGATTGCATATCCGACTTTGCTATTCATGCGATACCCTCTCTTACTTCTCTTTACCGAACAAGCCCGCAGGGCGAATCATCAGGACGATCGCCATGATGATGAACACCACGGTTGCCGATGCTTCCGGATAGAACACACGGGTCAAGCCCTCGATCACGCCCAGTCCGAGACCGGTGAGGATGGAACCCATGATGGAACCCATGCCGCCGATCACGACCACCGCGAACACCACGATAATCAGGTTGGAACCCATCAGTGGCGACACCTGGATCACCGGCGCGGCCAGCACGCCGGCGAAGGCGGCGAGCGCGACGCCGAAACCATAGGTAAGCGTCACCATCAGCGGCACATTGATGCCGAAGGCTTCCACCAGCTTCGGATTCTCGGTGCCTGCGCGCAGGTAGGCGCCGAGCTTGGTCTTCTCGATGATGAACCAGGTCGCGAAGCACACCACCAGCGATGCCAGCACCACCCATGCGCGGTATTTCGGCAGGATCATGAAGCCCAGGTTGAAGGCGCCGGACAAGGCTTCCGGCACCGAATACGGCTGCCCCGACACACCATAAAACGAGCGGAACAAGCCTTCGACCATGAGCGTGATGCCGAAGGTCAGCAGCAGACCGTACAGGTGATCCAGCTTGTACAGCCAGCGCAGCATGGTCTTTTCAATGATGATGCCGAAGATGCCCACGAGGACCGGGGCGGCGATCAGCATCACCCAGTAATTGATCTCGAAATAGTTCATCCCCATCCACGCGAGGAAGGCGCCCATCATGTACAAAGCGCCGTGCGCGAAGTTGATCACGTTGAGCAGGCCGAAGATGACCGCGAGGCCGAGCGACAGCATCGCGTAGAACGAACCGTTGACCAGGCCAAGCAATAGCTGGCTCAGCATTGCTTGCAAAGGGATGCCGAATATTTCCATAAGCGGAATAAGAAAAATTGCTGCTGAACGAGCGGCGCGGAAACGCTACGCCACCGCCATGAGCGCCCGAATGCGGGGCGGGCTGCGCGAGGGCTGATGCAGGAATGGGCTTCCATGTCCTGACACGCGCCCTCAACTCCTGCCCCTCTCACTTGCCGGAGAGGGGCGTGTACTGCGATTACGTCATGCCTGGATTTCCTGCGGCGAAGCCGCCTTCAGGCTACTTCCACATCGCGCACTTGGATTCGGCCTTGGTAGTAAAGGCCTGGTCGCCCGGAATCGTCTGTGCGACTTTGTAGTAGTCCCACGGATACTTCGATTCCGACGGCTTCTTCACTTCCATCAGGAACATGTCGTGCACCATGCGTCCGTCCGGACGGATCACGCCATTCTTGGCAAACATGTCGTTGACCTTGGTCTTCTTGAACTGGGCAAGGACCTTGTCCGGATCATCGGTGCCGGCGGCCTTCACGGCTTGCAGGTAATGCGAAGCGGACGAGTAGTCGGCCGCCTGCAGCGACGACGGTTCCTTCTTCATCTTTTCAAAGTAGCGCTTGGACCAGGCGCGGGTATCGTTATTCAGATCCCAGTACCAGCTGTCGGTCAGGTACATGCCCTGTGTTAGGTTCAGGCCGAGGGAATGCACGTCGTTGATGAACATCAGCAGGCCGGCCAGCTTCATCGTTTTGGTGATGCCGAATTCGTTGGCTGCCTTGATCGAGTTAATGGTGTCGCCGCCCGCATTGGCCAGGCCCAGGATCTGTGCCTTGGAAGCCTGCGCCTGCAGCAGGAAGGACGAGAAGTCGGATGCCGACAGCGGATGCTTGACACTGCCCAGCACCTTTCCGCCGTTGGCCTTCACGACCGCGGCCGTGTCGTTCTCCAGCGATGCGCCGAACGCGTAGTCCGCGGTCAGGAAGAACCAGCTCTTGCCGCCCTGCTTCACGACCGCCGAGCCGGTGCCCTTCGCGAGCGCGACCGTATCGTAGGCATAGTGCACGGTGTAAGGCGAGCACTCTTCATTGGTCAGGCGGGCCGTGCCGGCGCCGATGGCGATGAAGGGCTTTTTCTTTTCGGCCGCGATCTTGGCCATGGACAGGCTGGTGGCGGAATTGGTGCCGGCAATCAGCACATCGACGCCGTCACGGTCGAACCATTCACGCGCCCGGGATGCGGCGATGTCGGCCTTGTTCTGGTGATCGGCGGTGAGAAGTTCGATTTTCTTGCCGTTGATCGATCCGCCTGCATCGGCGATGGCCATCTTGATCGCTTCGGCGCCGCCCGGACCGTCGATGTCCGCGTACAGGCCCGACATGTCGGTGATGAAGCCGATCTTGATTGTGTCACCGGAAATCTGTGCGGACGCCGATCCTGCCAAGCCCATTGCGAACGTAGCCGATACAGCAACTGCCATAGCTTTCAGTTTCATTACCATCTCCTTGAGTGAATATCCACGTTGGTGTTATACGCCGAGCAGCGAATGCAGCACGGGCATTTTGGAATCCAGTTCTGATGCGGCGAAGGTCTCGACGATCTGACCATGCTCCATCACGAAAAACCGGTCCGCCAGGGGTGCGGCGAAACGGAAGTTCTGCTCCACCATCACGATGGTGTAGCCTTTTGCTTTCAAGGTTGTGATCATGCGCGCGAGGGCCTGCACGATGACGGGTGCCAGGCCTTCGGAAATTTCGTCCAGCAGCAGGAGGCGCGCACCGGTGCGCAGGATGCGCGCCACGGCCAGCATCTGCTGCTCGCCGCCCGACAAGCGCGTGCCCTGGCTCGATTTGCGTTCCTTCAGGTTGGGGAACATCTGGTAGATCTCGTCGATCGACATGCCCTTGTCGGTCTTCGATACGGAAGGCGGCAGCAGCAGGTTTTCTTCGGTCGACAGGGATGAAAAGATGCCGCGTTCTTCCGGGCAATAGCCGACGCCGAGGTGCGCGATCTTGTGGGTCGGCAAGCTGATCGCTTCGACGCCGTCGATCTTGATCGAGCCCTTGCGCGCGCCGGTCAGTCCCATGATGGCGCGCAAGGTCGTGGTGCGGCCGGCGCCATTGCGGCCCAGCAGGGTCACGACCTCGCCGTGGTTCACCGAGAAATTGACGTCATGCAGAATGTGCGATTCGCCGTACCAGGCGTGCAGGTTGGTGATTTCCAATGCCGCTGATCCAGCCATTCAATGCGCTCCTTCCAATGCGCCGGAGGTGGTGCCCATATACGCTTCCATCACCTGCGGATTCTTCGAAACTTCATCGTACGTGCCTTCGGCCAGCATGGCGCCGCGCTGCAGGACCGAGATGCGGTCACTGATGCCGGCGATCACGCTCATGTTGTGCTCCACCATCAGGATAGTGCGTCCCTGCGAGACTTTCTTGATCAGTTCCGTGACGCGATGCACGTCTTCATGACCCATGCCCTGCGTCGGTTCATCGAGCAGCATCAGCTCGGGTACCATGCCGAGCGTGGTGGCGATTTCGAGCGCGCGCTTGCGGCCGTACGGCAGGTCGACTGTCATGGTGTCGGCGAATTGTTCGAGATCGACTTGCGCCAGCAAAGCCATGGCGCGGTCGTTGAGCGCGTTGAGCTTCTTTTCGCTTTGCCAGAAAGCGAAAGAATTGCCGAGCGGCCTTTGCAAACCGATGCGCACATTTTCGAGCACGCTCAGGTGCGGAAACACTGCCGAAATCTGGAATGAACGGATGATGCCTTGACGCGCGATCTGCGCAGGCCGGGCCATCGTGATATCGCGGCCGTTGAACAGAATCTGTCCCGAAGTGGGCACCAGGAATTTGGTAAGCAGGTTGAAGCAGGTCGTCTTGCCGGCGCCGTTGGGCCCGATCAATGCATGGATATGTCCACGCTGAACCTGCAGGCTCACATTATTGACCGCAGTGAATCCTTTGAATTCCTTGGTCAGTTGTCTCGTCTCCAAAACCACGTCCGCCATGGGCTCTCCCTACTGACTATCATCAATGTCCGAATGATTCCGACATCGGAGCGTGTCATGCATAACGATGATGCACAGTACACAGTACGACTGGGGGGGTGGCAATACAAGCGACAACTCATCTGTCGATTGTTTGGCCTGTATCAATCTTGTACATGTCGCTTTATCAGGCAGGGCTGATCTTAGCATGAAGAAAAAATACTTGCTTGTAGTCAAGTCAACCAATTCACAATCGACAGATCAACTGCAAAAAACTATTACATCGCAGGCTCCGCGACGCGAATAACAGGACGGCTTTGCGCACCCTCTTCCTTGCGCGCCGCACGTATCCACTCGGCTGCTTTCTCGGCAATCATGATGGTCGGCGAATTCGTATTCCCCGACGTAATCGTCGGCATCACGGAAGCATCGACCACGCGCAAGCCCTTCACGCCACGCACGCGCAACTGGCTGTCGACGACCGACATCGGATCGTCGGCGCGTCCCATCTTGCAGGTGCCGATCGGATGGAAGATCGTCGTGCCGATATCGCCGGCGGCTTTCGCGAGTTCTTCTTCAGTGCGGTAATGCACACCCGGCTTGAATTCTTCCGGCGCATATTTCTTCAGCGCCGGCGCCTGGACGATGGTGCGCGTCAGCTTGAGCGAATCGGCGGCGACCTTGCGGTCTTCCGGCGTGCTCAGGTAATTCGGCGTGATCTTCGGCGCAGCGAAGGGATCGGCCGAGGCGATGCGGATGTGGCCGCGCGAGGTCGGTCTCAGGTTGCATACGCTGGCGGTGAAGGCCGGAAAGGGATGCAGCGGCTCGCCGAATTTTTCCAGCGACAAGGGTTGCACATGGTATTCGAGGTTGGCCGATGGCTGCGAGGGATCCGAGCGCGTGAACGCGCCGAGCTGCGACGGCGCCATCGACATCGGGCCGCTGCGCGAGATCGCATATTGCATGCCGATCTGCATCTTGCCGAACAGACTGTTGGCCATGGTGTTGAGCGTCTTGACGCCCTGGATCTTGAAAGCCATGCGCAGTTGCAGATGGTCTTGCAGGTTCTCCCCCACGCCGGGCAGGTCGAGCGCAACCGGCACGCCGCTTTTCTGCAGCAGAGAGGCAGGGCCGATACCCGACAGTTGCAGGATTTGCGGCGAACCGACCGCGCCCGCGGTTGAAATCGTTTCGCGCGCGGCTTCCGCATACCATTCGGTGCCGCCGCCGGTGAATTCCACGCCAGTGCAGACCGTGCCTTCCGCCGTTGCCTGCAGGCGCAGGCGTTTGACGTGACAACCGGTCATGATGTCGAGCTTGCCCTTGCGGCTTCCGTTCG
The DNA here is from genome assembly GCF_004804275.1 of Herbaspirillum sp. ST 5-3. GTDB lineage: Bacteria > Pseudomonadota > Gammaproteobacteria > Burkholderiales > Burkholderiaceae_D > Noviherbaspirillum. The sequence continues at coordinate 168,108 of NZ_STGI01000012.1, read as the reverse complement.
ATTTCAGAAAGGCTTGCGCGGTGTTCCAGCGCCAGCCTTTTTTCTGGTTCACTTCGAAGTAACTGCTGCCTTCGTTGTCGCCGCGATTGAAGTCGTCCACCTTGGGAATGCCGACCTGTTCGGCAGCATCGCGGAAGGCATCGAGGATCTCCCAGGACAGGCGCTGCTTCTCGACGCGCCATTCGCCGCCCGCGCCATGGAATGGATCGGCGCCCTTGTGGTAATCCTCGCTCTTCTTGAACACCGGCAGCACGTTTTCCCAGCGCCAGCTATCGTCGCCGCACAGTTCCGCCCACAGGTTGTAGTCGCGCGCCTGGCCGCGCATGTAGATCATGCCGTTGATCGAGGAACATCCGCCCATCACTTTGCCGCGCGGATAAATCAGGCTGCGTCCGTTGAGTCCGGCATCGGCCTCGGTGCGGAAGCGCCAGTCGGTGCGCGGGTTGTCGATGCAATAGAGGTAGCCGACCGGAATGTGAATCCAGATGTAGTCGTCCTTGCGGCCGGCTTCCAGCAGCAGCACCGACACATCGGCGTCCTGTGCGAGGCGATTGGCGAGCACGCAACCGGCACTGCCGGCGCCGATGATGATGTAGTCGTATTTTCCTGCGGATTCCACGATGGTCTCCCGATGAATGGTGTGCTGCGATCATCAACCCGCGGGCTGACGGTCGGCTTACGCTGGCAAGAATCTTTTCGTCAAAGGATGTTGTCCGATCGCGCGGGGCGATCGGGCATGCACATCACTTCGCCACAGGCATCGTGAACTCGGCGCCCTTGGCAATCGAATCCGGCCAGCGCTGCATCACCGACTTGTAGCGCGTGTAGAAGCGGATGCCTTCTTCGCCATAGGCGTGCGTGTCGCCGAACAGCGAACGCTTCCAGCCGCCGAAGGAATGCCATGCCATCGGCACCGGAATCGGCACATTGATTCCGACCATGCCAACCTCGATGCGACGCGAAAACTCGCGCGCGGTATTGCCGTCCGAAGTGAACAGCGCAACGCCGTTGCCGAACTCGTGCGCATTGATCAATTTGACGGCCGACGCGAAGTCCGGCACGCGCACCACGCACAACACCGGTCCGAAGATTTCTTCCTTGTAGATCTTCATGTCAGGCGTCACATGGTCGAACAAGGTGCCGCCGATGAAGAAGCCGTTCTCGAGACCCGGCACCTTCAGGCCGCGGCCATCGACCAGCAGCCTGGCGCCAGCCTGCACACCGTCTTCGATATAGCCCTCGATTTTCGCCTTGTGCTGCGCCGTCACCACCGGACCCATTTCGGCATCGGCTTCCATGCCGTTCTTCACCTTCAGCGCTTTCACGCGCGGGATCAGGGCTTCGATCAGCTTGTCGGCAACACCGCCGACGGCAACCGCCACCGAGATTGCCATGCAGCGCTCGCCAGCCGACCCATAGGCCGCGCCGATCAAGGCATCAACCGCCTGATCGAGATTTGCGTCCGGCATCACCACCATGTGGTTCTTCGCGCCGCCCAGGGCCTGCACGCGCAGCGGATAGGCGCCTTTGCGCTTGGTGCCCTCGGTGTAGATGTATTCGGCGATGGGCGTGGAGCCGACGAAGGACACGGCATTCACATCCGGATGATGCAGCAGCGTATCGACAGCGACCTTGTCGCCCTGCACGACGTTGAACACGCCGTCGGGCAGGCCTGCGCGCTTGAGCAGGTCAGCCATCATCAGCGAAGGCGAAGGATCGCGCTCGGAAGGTTTGAGGATGAAGCTGTTGCCGGTGGCGATGGCCATCGGTGCCATCCACATCGGCACCATGAAGGGAAAATTGAAGGGTGTGATGCCGGCGGTCACGCCGAGCGGCTGGCGCAACTGCCAGTTGTCGATGCCACCACCGATGTTGTCGGTGAACTGGGTCTTCAGCAATTGCGGAATGCCGCAAGCGAATTCGACCACTTCCAACCCGCGCGTGACTTCGCCCTTGGCATCGGAAAATACCTTGCCGTGCTCGCGCGTAATCGCTGCGGCAAAGTCGTCATGATGCTTCTCGATCAGCTCCTTGAATTTCGACAAGACGCGGGCACGCTTCAAGGGCGCGGTATCGGCCCAGCCGGGTGCGGCTGCGCGTGCCGCATCAACGGCAGCATTGACTTCTTCGACGCTGGCCAGCACCACCTGCGCGCTCGCTTCACCCGTTGCGGGGTTGAAGACATCCTGTTTGCGGCCACTGGTCGATTCAACCACACGGCCACCGATGTAATGCTGGATCAAAGCTTGCGTCATAAGGATTCCTTTTAGGGATGAGCGGATTTTGACAGCATATCCCGGCCTTCGTGGGGAATCCAATGAGTTGTTATCAAGTCGGATATAAAAGACTCTTATAATGACGGTGATACGGGAGAGCATTCATGGACCTGACCCAGCTTCGCGCCTTCGTGACCGTCGCACGGGAAGGCAACCTGACGCGCGCCGCCGAGCGCCTGCATTTGACGCAACCTGCCGTCAGCCTGCAGATCAAGGCCTTGCAGGCCAGTCTCGACCTGCAATTATTTACGCGCACGCCGTCCGGGATGAGTCTGACGGACGACGGCGCCAAATTGCTGCCTTTTGCGGAACGCGTGATGGAGAGCGTGGCCGAATTCCGCCAGGGCGCCGCCTCCCTGCACTCCACGCTGTCCGGCACGCTCTCGATCGGCACCATCCTCGACCCGGAATTCATCCGCCTCGGCGCCTTCCTGAAGCGCCTGGTGGAAACCTATCCCCAGATCTCGACCCGGCTGCAACACGGCATGTCCGGCTGGGTCATGCAGCAAATCAAGAGCGGCGAACTCGACGTCGGCTACTTCCTCGGCACGCCGGGCAAGGAATTCCATTACCAGACGCTGACTTCCTTTACCTACAACGTGGTCGCTCCCCAGGGCTGGAAAAACCGTGTCGCCGGGCGCGACTGGCCGGCGCTCGCGAAACTGCCCTGGATCTGGACTCCGCCCGAATCCGCGCACAACCGCCTGCTGAGCAAGACCTTCGCGCAATACAAGGTCACGCCGAACAAGGTGGCGCTGGTTGATCAGGAGCCATCCATGCTCGACCTGGTGAAATCCGGCGTCGGGCTCTCGCTGGTGCGCGAATCGGTGGCGCTGGGCGAAGCCCACGCCCACGGGCTGGTGATTGCGGACGCCGTCAGTCTGTCCACCGAACTGTCCTTCATTACGCTGGCCAAGCGCAAGAGCGAACCGGCGATCGCCGCGGTATTTTCTTTATTGCAATCTCTTTGGCGAACCTGATCCGGCCTGTGGGTAATTCCCTGCATATCCGGTGGGTAGTTTGAGGACAAGCGCGGTAAAGCTGCCTTCAGTCATTTTTATCCAAGAAGTTTCCTTCGGTCATACAGGCATTGTTCAGGCCTTATCCATTCTGCAGTGCCTTGATTTCATTGCGCTTAATGCGCTTATCCCCAGATTTGGCACTGCGTTAACTACTATCACTATTCGTATATATCAATCTTTAAGTTAAAACCCGCTGCGCTTTATTTGCCCGGGAGCGCGAAGAAAAAACGCTTTCGCAAACCAGACGGAACCATGGACTGCTAGACAGAAATACAACATCTGAAACCTGTCTTTTATGCAGCATGCCGACAATCGACGATGGATTGCAGAACTGACTGTGGATAAGTCTTTGGAAAAAAGCTTGAGGAGATGGGGACAAGCCGGGAAATCTGAATACGCGTTTTTTTATTCAGAATCTGTCCTTTTGCGATACACCGATTATTCAGCACTTATGCCGAACGTAAACAATTGATCCGATTTTGGTTTACCGGGTTATCCACAGTTTTTGAGGCGCGTTAACACTACTACTATTTATATATATCAACTACAAAGTAAAAGAACCGCAAAAACATCAGTCGTCGGCGCTTGCGCAAAAGCAGCCGGAAGCAATACGCTACGTTATTGCCGTCCCGACTCCAGTCTTTCGATTCTCACCGAGAAAAGTTGCCAATGACATCACAAATTCCCCGCCTTGGATTGATCAGCGCCCTGCACCAGGAACAAGCCGGCCTGATCGAGACCATGCAAGACACCGAAAAGACCAATCGCGGCATGCGTGATTACACGTCCGGCAAGTTATGGGGGATCGATACGGTCTGCGTTTTGTCTCGCATGGGGAAGGTTGCCGCCGCAGCGACCGCAGCAACCCTCATAGAACGCTTTGCAGTCACGCATATCGTCTTCACTGGTGTGGCGGGTGCTGCGGGGAACGAGCTGCGCGTAGGCGACATCGTGGTGGCAGATGAGCTGGTTCAGCACGACATGAACACCACACCGCTGTTTCCGCAATATGAAGTCCCGCTGCTCGGTCAATCACATTTCTCTTCTGACAAGAATCTGACCGATCGCCTGGCTCGTGCCGCATCGGATTTCGCGGCACATGATGCGCAGGGAGCGATTTCAGAACAAGACCGGGAAAGTTTTCACCTTGGCTTGCCGCGCGTGCATCGTGGCCTGATTGCCAGCGGGGATGAATTCGTTCACCGGCAGGAAAGGCGCGATGCACTGAAAGCGGCTTTTCCGCCGCTCCTGGCGCTGGAGATGGAAGGCGCAGCCGTGGCCCAGGTCTGTTTCGAATTCGGCGTGCCCTTTGCCGTGATCCGGACGATCTCCGATAGCGCCAATGAAGAAGCGCCGCACGACTTCATGCAATTCATCGACCGGATTGCTTCGCGTTATGCGTTTGGCATTGTGAAGAGGCTGTGTACACAGGCTTGACAAGTCTTGCGCCAGGACGAAGGCCGTCAAACACTTCTTTCATTTGCCGCTGGTATTCTCAACCTTGCCGCCTGCCGTCGGTGCAACCGGTTTTTCGGTTGCCTGCGCCAGCAAGGCTCCGCATTCACTCTTTTCGCCCGGTCCTACGTTCACCAGCGGGATCAAGGCCGCGGCGACCGGTGCCAAGGCGCCGAGCGCGAGCGCGCTGCCCGCCTTGAGCGCGACCACGCCCTTGTCGACGCCGACCTTGGGTTTCTTGAACGGTCCGCTCACGTACAGCGGGGAACGCAGGGAAATCATGCGCAGGCCTTTGGTATCCGGATAAATGGTCAGGGCCAACAACTCTTTCGCCAGATTGACTTTTCCGTCAACATGAATCGTTGCATCGGCGGTGTCGACGACAAACGCGCGGGTCTGCATCACGCCTTTGCTGATGATGAAATCGGTCGCCGCGCAGTTGAGCTGGATCTGCTTGTCGCCGAACATCTGCGTGACAATGACGCTGCCGATATTCAAACCCATCTTTTCCAGCAACAGCTTGCTGATGGTTCCCTGGTTGATCACGGCCTTGATCTCGCCGCTGGATGAGCCGAGCAGTTCGGCAATCGAGTTGCCGCTGGCCGTCAGTGCGGCATCGCTGTTGATTTCACCCAGGCTGGCCTGCATTCGCTCGAGTGTCGGGAACAATTGCTTGAGCTTCATGTGGCGCGCGGATAATTTCATCTCGGCTTTCACCGGTTTGGTCTTGCCGTTGAGCGTGATATTCGAAACCAGATTGCCGCCTGCGATACCGAACTTGAGCGGCGCGAGCGAAATCACGCCGTCGCGCAGGTGAACACGGGTCACCAGATTGTCGATCGGCAGTTCTTCCTTGCGCACGATGCGGCGGCCGGTGAACTGCACATCCGCGTCGATGCTGTTCCATCGCTCTGTCCGGAAGTTTTCCACCGGCAGCACCTTGTCGGGTGGCTGCTCGCCTTTGGCACCGCGCCGGGCGCGACTCGCCTCCGAGTCGGCGCCGATCAATGGCGACAAGTCGGTGAAATTCAGGAAATCGGATGAGACCGTGCCTTCCAGTAAGGAGCGCGGTTCGCCGCCGCGATAATGCAGGGTGCCGGCCAGGTCGCTCGCTCCCATCTTGCCGCTGAATTTTTCATAGGTCCAGTTGCCGCCGTGCTGTCCTGGACTGCCGTGCAGCCTGCCTTCGGTCACGAAGGGACGCGTCTCCGGAAGCACGACGCCGATCAGCGGATAAAGTTGCGCCATGCTCACGCTGGCGATCTTCAGCTGCAGATCGAGCGCGGCGAGCCGGCGCGGATCGGTCAGGCTTCCCTTGGCATCGATGCTGGTCTTGCCCACACGCACGGTGGCATCGATCGGATACTGCGTATTTTTTTGCTGCAGCGACAGAATGCCGCCGGCGCGCCCCTGCCCGCTGACTTCTTCGCCATTGTAAGTGCCGGCGACACGCCAGCCGAGGCGCAGGTTTTCATCATTGCCATTGCCCAGGGTATCGATTTCGGCTTTCAGATTGGCGTGCTTGATGGCGTCCTTCAGCTGAACCTCGCCCTTGGTCAGGATCAAGCGTTGCAATTCGAATTGCCATTCCGACTTGCCGCCGGATCCGAAGGTCCAGTTGTTGCGTCCGTCTTGCAGACGCTCAAGCGACAATTCGGGTGTACTGAGCGCGAGTGAAGGGATGACGATTTTCTTGCTGAGAAGCGGAAGAGGACTGATCGAGAAGCTGACCTCGCGCGCTTTGGCCATGAAGGGCTTTTCCGTCCAGTCGGGATTGCCGAAACTGACGTCGCGTGCGGCCAGGCGCGGCCACGGCACCCATGCGCGCCAGCCTTGTTCGCCTTGCGGTGCATGCCAGGTCAGGCTCAGATTGCCGCCGATGTTGAATGCGCGCCCTGTCGCCTCAGCGACGCGCGAACTGATCCATGGCTTGGTGCGGTTCCAGTTGAAGTTGAGCAGCGCTGCGACACAGAATGCGAGCACGACAATCAGGCCGCCGGCACTGTAGAGAGCAATTTTTCCTGCGCGGGACATGCCGATAAGACTTGACCGGCATGCAAGAGTTCATTGCGGGCAGTTTGCTCTGCCTTCAGTGCAGTTCAGCCGGCGCTTCGTCCCTGCAAAAATCGCAGGCGCGCTGCGTTGTCTGCGGAAACATGCCGGCGCCGCTGATCTTCACGCGGTCAAGCGAGAAGCGGCGCAGATAGTTGAAAATGTGCTGATGGATGCCGACGGTGGCCTGCATCAGCAAGAGTTCCACGTCATTTGTTCCGGCAGAAATCTTTGTCTGCGAAGAATTTTTCTTGTCGCAGGTCGGCGAGTCCGTCAGTACTGCGCGGAACACATCTTCCAGCGTGATCTCCGACGGCGCACCGGCCAGCAGCCAGCGATCCGAGTCGTCCGGCTGCAACAGTCCGGCGCGGCACAAGTGACGGCAATTCTTTTCCAGCACCTGCGTCGGATAGCCTGTGGCGTTTTCCAAAGCGGAAATGCCGACCGCACGCGGCGCGCAGCGCACCAGCTCCGCAAGGATGCCGGTGCCGACCGCGAGCCGCTGATGCAAGTCCGCATCGCCGAGAAAGTAGTGATCGATATCAGTCATCTTCTTTCCCGGTCGCGCTTACGCACCCATGGTCATCAGGCTTGCATTGCCGCCCGCCGCAGTCGTGTTGACGCACAGTGCGCGTTCGGCAACCAGGCGCCACAAGGGCACCATTTCCGCTTCGCAGGTCTCTATGCAAGGCAACAGTGCGCCGTCGCGTGCAGCAAGCTCCGGCAGAAGACTGCGCATCTTCGGTGCGTCGAGCAGTGCGACGTTGAGCGCTTGTCGGGAAAGTGCATCTTCTTCGACAACCGTTACCGCATTGCGCACAGCCTGCGGCAAACCGGACGGCAAGAGCAGCGAGGATGCGGCATCCATGACGACGCGATTGCCTGTCGCAAGCGCAGCGGCAAGCTGATTCAGCAATCCGCTCACGCTTGTTGCCGCACACAATACCGTGCCGCGCGGAGCAAAGCTGAGCGTGTTGCGCTCGCCGGTCGGTCCCGGAAGCACCAGTGATGTATTCAGCGGCGTTGCATGCGCATAGGATTCGCCGAGGCTGGCGACACGTTCGTGGCCGTGCGTGTCCGCCCATGCGAGCAATTGTTCGAAAGCGGATTGCGCGGATGCCGGTGCCTGTTTCTGATGAATGGTGTGACCGCCGATGGCGACAACCGGGTTGCGTTGCAGGCGCTTCAGGTACAGCGGCCCGCCCGCCTTCGGACCGGTGCCGGATTTTCCTTCACCACCGAAAGGTTGCACACCGACGACCGCGCCGACGATGTTGCGATTGACGTAAATGTTGCCGACGTGCGCACGCGCGGTGATGAAGTCAATAGTTTCATCGATGCGTGAATGAATGCCGAGCGTCAAGCCGTAACCGCTTGCGTTGATGTCTTCGATCAGTTTCGGCAATTGGTCGCGCTGATAACGAATGACGTGCAGCACCGGTCCGAAGACTTCACGCTGCAACTCCGACAGCGATGAAATTTCGATCACGGTCGGCGGAACGAATGTGCCTTGCCGGCAATCCTCCGGCAGCGTCAGTTGATAAAAATCGCGCGCGTGGGTCTTGATGCGTTCGATGTGCAGCAGCAATCCTTTTTGCGCATCCGCATCGATCACCGGACCGATGTCGGTGGCAAGGCGGTCCGGATTCCCGACGCGCAATTCCTGCATCGCACCCTTCAGCATCTTGATGGTCTTGTCCGCGATGTCCGCTTGCAGGCAGAGCACACGCAAGGCGGAGCAGCGCTGGCCGGCGCTGTCGAAGGCGGAACTGATGACGTCCTGCACCACCTGCTCCGGCAGTGCACTGGAGTCGACGATCATCGCATTCTGGCCACCGGTTTCCGCGATCAGCGGAATCTCGCGTGCTTCCTTGACGGACCGCTGTGCAAGCGTGCGATTGATCAACTGCGCCACTTCGGTCGAACCGGTGAAGATCACGCCGCAGACGCGCGCATCGGCAACCAGTTTTGCGCCGACGGTTTCGCCGCGGCCCAGCAGGAGTTGCAACGCGCCGCGCGGCACACCGGCTTCATGCAGCAATTGCACGGCGCGATGGGCGATCAGCGGGGTTTGTTCCGCCGGCTTGGCCAGCACCACATTCCCTGCCGCCAATGCGGCGCTCACTTCGCCGATAAAAATCGCGAGCGGAAAATTCCAGGGGCTGATGCACACCACGGGGCCGAGCGCAAAGGTATTCGGTCCGGTCTGCACCTGTGCGGCGTAATAGCGCAGGAAGTCGACCGCTTCGCGCACTTCCGCAATGGCGTTCGGCAGCGACTTGCCGGCTTCACGAATTGCCAGCGCCATCAGTTCGAGCTGATGCTCTTCCAGCAAATCGGCGGCACGCACCAGTGCTGCAGCGCGCAGCGCAGGCGGCAAGGTTTGCCAGTCCGTCGCATAGGCTTGTGCAGCGTTGAGCGCGCTTTCCACTTCTTCGGCGCCGGCTTCGATCACCTGGCCGACGATGTCGCGATGATCGGCGGGATTGATCACGTTCTGCGGCTGATTCCTGCTTTCCGATAGCGAGGCGAGCAGAGGTGCGGCTTGCCATTGCTTGTTCCCGAAATCCGCGAAGACGGCGTCGACATCGCGCAACACGTTTTCATTGCTCAAGTCCACGCCGGCGGAATTCTTGCGTTCCATGCCATACAAATCGACCGGCAAGGAAATGCCCGGATGCGGTTCACCGCCCAGCGTCTTCGCGACTTCGACGGGATCGGCGATCAGGCTGTCAACGGCGACGCTCTCATCGACGATCTGATTGACGAAGGAAGAATTCGAGCCGTTTTCCAGCAGGCGACGCACCAGGTAGGCCAGCAGCGTCTCATGCGAGCCGACCGGCGCGTAAATGCGGCAGGGCTTGTTCAGCTTGTCATCGCCTACGACCTGGTCGTACAGCGTTTCGCCCATGCCGTGCAGGCACTGGAACTCGTAATCGGTCACGCCAAATTCCTGCGCCCAGATATAAATGGAGGCAAGCGTCTGCGCATTGTGCGTGGCGAATTGCGGATAGATCACGTCGGTGGAGGCGAGCAGCTTTTGCGCGCAGACCAGGTAGCACACGTCGGAATACACCTTGCGCGTGTACACCGGATAACCCGGCATGCCATCGACTTGCGCGCGTTTCACTTCGGCATCCCAGTACGCGCCCTTCACCAGGCGAATCATGAACTTGCGCTGGCTGCGGCGCGCTAGGTCGGCGAGATACTCAATCACGAAGGGACCGCGCTTTTGATACGCCTGCACCACGAAGCCGATGCCGTCGAAACCGGCCAGTTCAGGGTCGAATGCCAATGCATCCATCAAGTCGAGCGACAATTCCAGTCGGTCGGCTTCTTCCGCATCGATGTTCAGGCCGATGTTGTATTGCTTCGCGAGCAGGATGAGTTTCTTCAGGCTGCCCAATAATTCCTGCATGGTGCGATCACGTTGCGCGCGCGAATAGCGCGGGTGCAAGGCGGACAGCTTGACCGAGATGCCGGGACCGTCCTTGATGCCGCGGCCGTTGGAGGCCTTGCCGATCGCATGGATGGCGCTTTCATAGGAACGGAAATAGCGCTCCGCGTCTTCCATCGTCAGCGCCGCTTCGCCCAGCATGTCATAGGAATAGCGGTAGCCGCGCGCTTCATTGTCGCGGCTGTTGGCGAGCGCTTCGGCAATGGTCTGGCCGGTCACGAACTGGTTGCCCAGCATGCGCATGGCGAGATCGACGCCTTTGCGGATCAGCGGCTCGCCGCCCTTGGCGATCAGTTTCGTCAGCGCCGAGCCGAGGCCCTGTTCGCTGCTGGTGCCGACCAGCTTGCCGGTAATCAGCAAGCCCCAGGTCGCGGCATTCACGAACAGCGAGGGCGACTCGCCGAGGTGCTTGCGCCAGTCGCCCTTGCTGATCTTGTCGGCGATCAGGCGGTCGGCGGTCTGGTGGTCGGGAATGCGCAGAAGGGCTTCGGCCAGGCACATCAGGGCCACGCCTTCTTCGGAAGACAGGGAAAATTCGTGCATCAGCGCATCGACGCCGGATGAACGGGTGCGCCTTTCGCGCACGGCTTCGACCAACTCGCGCGCCAGCGACTGCGTGCGTTCTTGCGCGGTCGGATTGACCTTGGCCTGCGCCAGCAGCCATTGCACGGCTTCGCGCTCGTCGCGGCGATAGGCGGCAGTGATGGCCGCGCGCAAGGGTGTCGTTTCATGGGAAACTTCCGCGTGCAGTGCAGCAAATGGAGTCAGAACGGGTGTTACTTCACGGGAGGAAATCAACATAAAAATCCGTACAAAAGAGAAATCGGTCACAAAAAATGATGATTCGATTGTAGTAAGCTTTAGTAAGGATTAATTCTGGAAATCCGGTTCACTATCGAAATTTTGTATTTTGTGGGACAATCGCGCCGAACAAAATTCTTACGAGACGAATGCCATGCTCGACAAAATCAGCAAGAAAATTCTTTCTGAATTGCAGAACGACGGCCGCATCAGCAATGTGGAGCTGGCGTCTCGCGTCAACCTGTCGCCGGCCGCTTGTCTCGAGCGCGTTCGCAAGCTGCAGGAAGCCGGTTACATCATGAGTTACACCGCGCAGCTCAATCCGCAATTGCTCGATGTGTCGCTGCTGGTGTTCATTGAAGTGGTGCTCGACCGCACCACACCGGAAGTGTTCGAAGCCTTCAAGCGCAGCGTTCAGGTGATTCCTGAAGTGCAGGAATGCCACATGGTCGCCGGTGGTTTTGACTATCTGGTAAAGGCACGCGTAAAAGACATGAATGCGTACCGCGAATTCCTCGGCAAGTCACTGCTGCAACTGAAAGGCGTGCGCGAGACGCACACCTACGCAGTGATGGAAGAAGTGAAGAACACTACCAAGCTGCCGATCCGATAAGACTCTCAGTCCCCATCTGTCATTCCGACGGGCGGCATCAAGCCATGTCTGCGTCGGAAAAGAAATGCCGGTTCGCCATCTGCCGCATCAGCTCCATGGTGTCCGCTTCGCTCGCGCTGATCGCGCGCGTTTCGATTTCATCGACCATGCGTTCGAAGATGTCCAGCAGCCCCGGATCGAAATGCTGTTCCCTGCCTTCGCGCATGATCGCCATCGCCTTGTCGCGATGGAACGGCTCCTTGTAGGGACGCCTGGCGCGCAGCGCGTCGTACACATCCGCGATGCAGAAGATGCGCGCGGCGAGCGGAATGGCCGTGCCGGCGAGCTTTTTCGGATAGCCCGAGCCGTCCCACTTCTCATGATGGCCTTCGATCACTTCGCGCGCATTGACCAGGAAGCCGGCCTCCCCCGCAATCTGCCCGCCGAGGTCAACATGCTGCTGCATGATCGCAAACTCCTCCGCGTCGAGCTTGCCCGGCTTGAGCAGGATCGCATCCGGAATGCCGATCTTGCCCACATCGTGCAGGAAGGAGCCGGCGATCAGGTTGCGCATCTGCGCCGGATTCAGTCCGGCTTCCTCGCCCAGCCGCGCGGCAATCCACGCCACGCGGTAGTTGTGCGCGCCGGTGTCGGAATCGCGCTTGGCAATCGCGCGCCCGAGCGCTTCGAGGATGCCGATGTGCGCTTCCAGCAGCGATTGCGCGCGGCGGAAGTTCTTCACCGCCAGATCGGTCAGCAGGGGCGCCAGCACCAGCGCGCATACCAGCACCGATACCGCAGCCAGCAGCGCCGACACGATGGCCGAGTGGCGGATGTTCGACAATTCCACCTCGTCCAGCACGCGCACGCCTTCCAGATGGCCAATCACCAGGCCTGTCGATGAAATCAACGGCGTGAAGACGCGCAATACCTGCTGGCCCAGCACCTGCGCGGAATCGTAACCGCCTCCCGCCGGCGGCGCGCCATGCGGCAGCTTCTTCAGTGCCTCTTCGATGTCGTCGAATCCCGGCTGAACGGCTTCGGCAACCTTCCTGCCATCGGCCGAATACACCTCCGCGACGGCGAAGATGCCGCCCACCATGCTTTCGATCGCCTTTGCCAGCGCCTGCTCGCGTTGCGGCGAGGGCAATTCCAGGATGGCGGCCGGCACCACGCGCCGCGTTTCGATGCCGAGCATGCGCACCGACGCGTCTTCCGCCGATTCACGCGCATGCAGATAACCGAGAACGGCAGCCGCGGCCGCCACGGTGAAGGAAACGGCAAGCACCCGGATGAGCGCGTTTTTCAGCAGACCCCGCAATTTCATGGAAATACCCCTGTTGTTCCAAGGGGCAATAATAACGCTTCTTGATGGCGCGGGGGATGCCGCCGGGGAGCAAAGCGATTGCGGCAAATGACGACGGGTTCTTCGTAATGCGATTCCTGCTGCTTTTACTCTTTCGGCGTCACCGCTCTGCTTCTTGTGGCGATGATGGCCTTACGATTTTCTGGGGCAAGTTACTGCTGCAACTGAAAGGCGTGCGCGAGACTCACACCTATGCAGTGATGGAAGAAATGAAGAACACCACCAACCTGCCGATTTGCTTGCCTATTCATTTTCTGAGCGGAGACCCCTAATACGCGAGGCGCTCCTCTCTGTCGGCATTCAAGCCACGAATCATCTCGTTCTTTTGGCGGAGATTTTTCAGCGCAAAATCCATCGGCTATTCTTGTTTGCTTTTTCGGCGCTGCCTTGGATCGACGCAGGTGGGCTTTCCCCATGCTGGAATATGTCTCAATCCGCGATGGCATTGGTTATTGGATTTCTTTCATTTGCATTGCATGACGACCGCAATGCGCTCGTGACAGCTCGCCATACTCAAACCAAGAGATTCCTCAACATTTCTCAAATCCGCGTTTTCTCCCATAAGCTGGGGATGGATTGAGGTCGGTGATGCGTTACATTTGCCGATCGCAAAGGCAATCTCGTTGCCAAACCAAATCGACTTGCTTTGAAATGCTGTGCAAACAATTCGTCAGTCCCATCCTTTCAACGGGAGCGCAATGATGCATCGATGGATCCCGTCCGCCATGATGGAAATCCTGCCCGAATGAACGGCAATACACAACCACGTCACTCCAATTTCCTCAAGGAGACAGCACCATGACTTCTATATCGAGTACACGCTTTTTATTGTGCGGACTTCTGCTATGCACACTCAGTCATTTATCGTTCGCCGAATCGGTGCTGACTGAAGCGGAAATCAAATCGAAATATCAAAACTGTTCCGATGGTTACTACAGCGGCCCGCGTCCAGGAAAAACGCATTACACCAAGGACGATTACCTCTGGGTTGTTTCGCCAGAATTCGCAAGCAAGTACTGCATGCCACCCGAATTTGTCGATGCAAATCTCAAGGGTGCGGAAGCCGTGGCGTTTCATCTCCTGCAGGAAGGCGCAGAACAATGCGGCTATGGCGGCAACAAGGAAAACTGCTCGCGTCGCATCGCACTGGGATTTGAGATTTATTACAAAAAGGATCTGACGCTGCCCGCGATCAGTGACACGAAATACTCGGTAGGTGCGCTATACATGCTTCCCGTTTCCAAACACCTTCTCTCCAATAACCTGCCTTACAGCGTTACTCGAAAAGACACCGGTTCCACCTGGTCGAATGAGCGGCCTGGGTTTCAAACCAAATTCAAACAATCTTCGTTTGGTCTCGTAGGGGTCAAGGGTGACCGCGTTGTTTGGCCAATTACGGCGCTGGGAGAATTCATGTACATCGAAGAGCTGCTGCCGGGTTACAACTTCATCAGCTTGGAAGGGAACATCGGCTTCTTCACGAATCCACGCATGGAAAAGCAGGGTGTGAATAAATTTGTATTGGTTCTAAGGAAGCCAGAAGTGCAAGGCAGTAATGGGAGGTTGCTTTCAGAGTTTGCCCACGTCATCGAATTGCCGGAGTGGTTCACCGAAAAAGTGCGTGCTGCCGACAAATTGAAGTCTTCCGGGTGGAAACAGTTAATTCAACACACGCTGCCCACGCAATCCAAATAATTTTATCTGCCCAACAGGGAATGAATAATGACAACAACATTTTCGACGTATGGCATTTTTTCGGAAGCCGCGTACAGCACGAATAATAGCGCTAGCGGACAGATCGTTCTCGGCTGGCAACCTGTACTTATCGAAGACTTCCATGCCACCAATTCCAGCTTCGCCGCGCAGTTATACACCGATGGCAATGGCAATTACCGGATCGCATTCCGCGGTTCCGACAACCTAGCCGACTTTACCGGCGCCGACGCTCAATTCGCCGATGGCAATTGGCATGCTCAGATGGCGGACGCGGTGAACTTTGCTGGCGCGGCAATCCTGCAAATCAAGCGTGCCAATCAAACTCTTTCACTGGATGAAATTCGTGCAAGCCTCGACGTCACCGGGCACTCGCTCGGTGGCGGGCTTGCTGAGGTGACTTCAAAATTTTACGGCCTGAATGGCATGAGTATTGACGGTCCCGGGGCGTCGGGACCCACCCAAAGCAACGATTTTGCGACACTCAAACAGTACTGGAAAAGTAACGGCCTCAACGAATTGCAGGACAACTATCAGTTGAGTGCTGGGGCATTCGAGGCCCGTCAGTACACCGTGGTCGGCACTGCTGGGCAGCACTTAAACGATGTCGCGGTCTATACCGCGCCCCCTCTGCAAACCTATCTGCAAAACGTGCACGATACTCCGCCTGCGCTCTACGCACTTGATATCGGAGGTCTAAGCGCCGCGCAATCCGGTCAGGGTATTTTTACGCTTTTTTCACATCCGATGGCACCGATCTTTGCGCAGGAGGGCGTGCCTTCTCTATCCCAGATAAGGGCCTTGGAAGCGCAAAATGCATTCCGCCTGGGCGAAATCACCTTCATGAACACGCACGCCCCCGATGGGTCTGTGCTCAACGAGGTCAACACCACTGTTTACGCTACCGCCACAGCACAACAGATTTGGACACGAGATAGTACAACTGGTCACTATCAACGCGTAGAGACTGTGACCATGACCAATACTGCCGGCGCGCTTACCAACAGCCTGACCGCCATTACTGAATATGACAGCCATGGACACAAGTTAAGTTTCAAGAATTATCTGTTCGACGCAAATGGACAACTTGTTAGCAGCACCAGCGACATACTCAACAACTTCATCACTTCCCTCCAAACATCCTTTCACACCGCCAAGGTCACCGTCAGCCCGCTCATCCTCGACCTCGACGGCAACGGTGTTGAAACCATCGGCAAGTCCGCCGGGATCCACTTCGATCACGACGGTAACCATTTTGCCGAAACTACTGGCTGGGCTGGTAAGGACGACGGTCTACTTGTACTGGACAGGAACGGCAACGGCCAGATCGATAACGGCGGCGAACTATTTGGAAACAACACCTTGCTCGCGAATGGCAGCAAGGCTGCGAACGGGTTCGCCGCACTGGCTGAGCTCGACAACAACCATGACGGCAAGATCGACGCCAGCGACGCTATTTTTTCCGAACTACGCGTGTGGAAAGACGGCGACGGTAACGCCCAAGTATCGAATGGTGAACTGCTGGGACTGGAGGCGGCTGGCGTAACAAGCATCAATCTGACCTATTCAGCGCAGAGTCAAACCGATGCACAGGGAAATCAGCACCTACAGGCTGGGCAATATACGCGGACCGACGGCAGTGTACACGCGGTGGATGATGTGTGGTTTGACGTCGACCTTGTGCGTACGGTGGAGGAGGATTTGGTACCGGTAAGCGACACTATCGCAGCGCTACCGGATTTACAAGGGTTTGGTAACGTGCATAGCCTGCATCAGGCGATGGCGCGGGACACTAGTGGCCAATTGAAAATACTAGTTGAAAATTTCGTTAATGCCGACAGCAGCACTGCGCGTCACGCAGTGCTCGACCAGCTACTGTTTGCCTGGACAGGAAGCGACCAATATGCCGCGAATAGCAGAGGGGATTATATCGATGATGGACGAAAGTTATATACCCTAGAGAAGTTTTTGACCGAAAGCTTTGTGCAAGGAAGTGGCACCAATGAAGGAACCGCAAATCCTGGGCCGAGCGCAGCTGCGGTAATCATGCAGGATTACCAAAATTTAGCGGAGTTTATGTATGGAAAATTGCTAGAGCAAACGCCTCAAATCCAGAGTTTGTATAGCAAAATAGGACTAACGTGGAATTCGACAACTGGTGCGTTTGACTTCGATGTTACTGCCGTTGTTTCTGATTTACAGTCACACTACGTGGCCGACCCGACCAAAGGCGCCAAATTAATCGATGACTTGGCCACAACTCTTTCAAGCGAGGGGTCTGCCGCAAATCAATTGCGGCATGCCCTTAGCCAATACGGGAACGTGGCAGGGCAGGGCTTTGAGTTTTACTTGGCAACAATGGACTACGAGCACACGAGCGGTTCTGCATCCGCCGATACGCTGCAAGGTCTCGGTGGCTATTCGAACAGCATCAATGGCCTGGACGGCAATGACAGCATCTCTGGCGCGGAAAAGAGCGATGTGCTCGACGGCGGGTCTGGCAACGACAATATCAGCGGCGGCGCGGGCAATGATCTGCTGACGGGCGGTACTGGCAACGATACGCTCTATGGCGGCGCCGGCAACGACACCTACATGTTCAACCTGGGTGACGGTGCCGACACGATCAACGACTACGACACTGTTGCCGTCAACGCCGACAAGCTGCAGTTCGGTGCGGGCATCAATGCCAGCGACATTCAGCTCACCCGCAGCGGCAATGACCTGACCCTGAATGTAAACGAGACCGACAAGGTCACGCTGAGCAACTACTTTTATTCAAGTTACGGCGCCAACTACCGGATCGAGACGATCGCGTTTGCAGACGGCACGACCTGGGATGTGGCGACAGTGGCGGGCAAGGGAGCGAATGGCACGGTGGGGGCGGATACCCTGTACGGCATCAGCGGCGTTGCCAACCGCATCAATGGTCTGGGAGGCAATGACAGTCTCTACGGCCAGGACAAGGACGATGTGCTCGACGGCGGGGCTGGCAACGACAATGTCAGCGGTGGTGGGGGCAATGATCTGCTGATGGGCGGTACTGGCAACGACACAATCGACGGCGGCTACGGCAACGACACCTACATGTTCAACCTGGGTGACGGTGCCGACACGATCAACGACTACGACACTGTTGCCGTCAACGCCGACAAGCTGCAGTTCGGTGCGGGCATCAATGCCAGCGACATTCAGCTCACCCGCAGCGGCAATGACCTGACCCTGAATGTAAACGAGACCGACAAGGTCACGCTGAGCAACTACTTTTATTCAAGTTACGGCGCCAACTACCGGATCGAGACGATCGCGTTTGCAGACGGCACGACCTGGGATGTGGCGACAGTGGCGGGCAAGGGAGCGAATGGCACGGTGGGGGCGGATACCCTGTACGGCATCAGCGGCGTTGCCAACCGCATCAATGGTCTGGGAGGCAATGACAGTCTCTACGGCCAGGACAAGGACGATGTGCTCGACGGCGGGGCTGGCAACGACAATGTCAGCGGTGGTGGGGGCAATGATCTGCTGACGGGCGGTACTGGCAACGACACAATCGACGGCGGCGCCGGCAATGACATCTACATGTTCAACCTGGGTGATGGAGTCGACACGATTGGCGACTACGACACTGTTGTCGGCAACGTTGACAAGCTGCAGTTTGGTGCCGGCATCAATGCCAGCGATATCCAGGTCAACCGCAGCGGCAACGATCTGATATTGAACGTCAACACCAGCGACAAGGTGACCTTGTCCGGTTACTTTTATTCTTCGGCCAACCGGATTGAAACGATCGCGTTTGCTGATGGCACGACCTGGGATGTGGCGACGGTGGCGGGCAAGCAGAATGGTACGGCGGGAGCGGACACCATATCTGGTCTTGGCGGCTATTCGAACAGCATCAATGGCCTGGAGGGTAACGACAGCATCTATGGCCAGGAAAAGAGCGATGTATTAAGCGGTGGCGCGGGTAACGACTACCTCAACGGCGGGGCTGGCAATGACATCTACATGTTCAACCTGGGTGATGGAGTCGACACGATTGGCGACTACGACACTGTTGTCGGCAACGTTGACAAGCTGCAGTTTGGTGCCGGCATCAATGCCAGCGATATCCAGGTCAACCGCAGCGGCAACGATCTGATATTGAACGTCAACACCAGCGACAAGGTGACCTTGTCCGGTTACTTTTATTCTTCGGCCAACCGGATTGAAACGATCGCGTTTGCTGATGGCACGACCTGGGATGTGGCGACGGTGGCGGGCAAGCAGAATGGTACGGCGGGAGCGGACACCATATCTGGTCTTGGCGGCTATTCGAACAGCATCAATGGCCTGGAGGGTAACGACAGCATCTACGGACAGGACAAGGACGATGTGCTCGACGGCGGGGCTGGCAACGACAATGTCAGCGGCGGTGGGGGCAATGATCTGCTGACGGGTGGTACTGGCAACGACACCCTGTCTGGCGGCGCCGGCAACGATATCTTCAAATTCGTCACCCCAAGCGAAGGCACAGACACCATTTCGGATTTCACCTCAGGCGCCGACGTCATCCAGGTCATCGGCGGCAACTTCGGGTTGACGCCTGGCGCAGCGGTCACACTGCTCTCGGGTGCATCCACACCGGTCGCATCGGGAACCTCTGCGCAATTCCTTTACAACACTACGACCGGCGCCCTGTATTTCGATCAGGATGGTGAGGGCGCTAACTACGGCGCTATACAAATCGCTACTCTGACGGGGCAGAAAACCCTTCTGGCGTCCGATTTTGTGGTTGCGAGTGCGTAGCTTGCATCAACATAGGCGAGCCTGGCCGGCTCGCCTACCCAATTGTCACAGGCTCTTCCCTACTCCTCCGGCGCTACCTTGTACTGGCTCGCGAGCCGCTGCTGCACCGCCGGCGGCACCGGGTCGTAATGGCTGAACTCGACCGTGTAGCTGCCGCGCCCGCCGGTGGTCGAATGCAGTCGCGACTGATAGCCGTTCAGCTCCGACAGCGGCACCTGTCCGGTCACGACGACTGTGCCGGCTTGCGCGGTTTGCATGCCGCTGACCTGGCCGCGCTTGGATGACAGGTCGCCGGTGATGTCACCCATGTTTTCTTCCGGCGTGACGATCTCGACGTTGACGATCGGTTCCAGCACCATCGGCCGCGCCTTGAGCACGGCGTCGATGAAGGCCTTGCGGCCGGCGGTGGAAAACGCGACTTCCTTGGAGTCGACCGGGTGACTCTTGCCGTCGTAGACGGTGACGCGTACATCCTGCATCGGGAATCCGGCCAGCGGTCCGGCATCCAGCACTTGCCGAACGCCCTTCTCCACTGCCGGGATGAATTGACCGGGAATCACGCCGCCCTTGACCGCATCGACGAATTCGAAGCCCTCGCCGCGCGGTAGCGGTTCGACGCGCAGGAACACTTCGCCGAACTGGCCGGCGCCGCCGCTCTGCTTCTTGTGACGATGATGGCCTTCCGATTTGCCGGCGATGGTTTCGCGATAGGCGATCTTCGGCGGATGGGTGGAGACTTCGATCTTGTACACGTCCATCATGCGCTCGAGCGCCGTGCGCAAGTGCAGTTCGCCGAGGCCGCGCAGGACGGTTTCATTGGTGCTGATCTGGTGCTCGACTTTCAGGCAAGGATCTTCCGCGGTGAGCTTGCCCAGGATTTCCCACATGCGTTGTTCGTCGCCGCGCTTTTTCGGCTCGATGGTCAGGCCGAAGATCGGCAGCGGGAAAGGCAGCGGCTTGAGATGGATGTGATCGTCTTCGGCTGCGTCATGCAGCACGGCGTCGAAAGCGATGTCCTCGATCTTTGCCACCGCGCAGATGTCGCCCGGCACACCTTGCTGGACTTCGATCTGCTCCTTGCCTTGCAACATGTAGAGGTGCGCGACCTTGAAAGGCTTGCGCGCGTCGCCGATATACAGCTGGCTGTCGCGCCGCACCGTGCCCTGATGGATGCGGAACACCGAGAGCTTGCCGACGTAGGGATCGACCGCGATCTTGAACACATGCGCGAGCACGTGTTTTTCCGGATCGGTGACCGCGTGGATTTCGCTGCGCTGGCCGGGCGCGTTGACGTCGTCGCGATAGAACATCGGCGGATTGCCTTCGGACGGATTGGGCATCAGCTTGACGAACACATCCAGCAGCTCGGCAATGCCCGCGCCATTGCGCGCCGAGACGAAGCAGATCGGCACCAGATGTCCTTCGCGCAAGGCTTGTTCAAAAGGGGCGTGCAATTGCTCCGGTTCGATCTCGCCCTGTTCCAGGTAGAGCGCCATCAGATCGGCATCGACTTCGACCACCTGATCGACCAGCGCGCGATGCGCTTCCGCGACCGAGGAAAAATCGGATTCGCCGGACGGATTGAAGAAGCAGTCCACCACCTTGGTGGCGCCGGCCGCAGGCAGGTTGATCGGCAGGCATTCCTTGCCGAATGTTTCCTGGATGCGCAAGACCAGGCCGGGCAGATCGATATTTTCCGCGTCGATCTTGTTGACGATGATCATGCGGCACATGTTGCGCTGCTGCGCCAGCTCCATCATGCGCGTCGTCATCATTTCGATGCCGGATTGCGCATTGATCACCACCGCTGCCGTCTCGACGGCCGGCAACGCGCTGATCGCCTGCCCCGCGAAATCCGGATAGCCGGGCGTGTCGATCAGATGGATGCGCGTATCGCGATGATGCAGGTGGACAACGGAAGAGCTGAGCGAATGCTGGTACTTGCGTTCCAGCGGGTCGTAGTCGCAGACCGTACTGCCGCGTTCGAGGTTGCCCTGGCTGGAGATCATGCCTGCCTGATGCAACAGCGCTTCGGCCGCACTCGTCTTGCCGCAGGCAGTATGCCCGAGCAGGGCGATGGTTCGGATGGCTTCGGTACTGTATGGCATAGCGATTCCCTTTCGAAAGCTAGACAATCCCGCGTTAATCCTGTCGGTTCATTATCGCACCAAGCCTGCGCGCTGCGTCGATGGAACGGTGCTCAAAACGATTGGATAACACTCTCCAGGGATGCTACGGAGCGCCAAAGAAAAATTGATTGACGGACATCAAGGATTGCAAGAAGCGCCAGCCTGAATCGCGCGTGCTTGAATCAGGCCGACATCAATACCGGAATCGTCATGGACTGCAGGACAGTGCGGGTCACGCCGCCAAGCAACAATTCGCGGAAACGGGAATGGCCGTAGCCGCCCATCACCAGCAGGTCGGAGCCGCGACTGTCGGCCAGCGAGAGCAATGCATCGCCCACGCCGCCCTGCGTCGATTGCGGGATCACGTTGACCCGCACGCCGTGACGCGCCAGGTATAAGGCGATGTCGGCGCCCGGTTGATCGCCGTGCCGGCCTTCATTCGCCTCTGCATTGAACACGACGAGATCGACCGCTTGCGCGCGCCGCAGCAGGGGCAGTGCGTTAACCACTGCGCGCGTTGCGCCGATGCTCGCATCCCAGGCGACAAGGATTTGCCTACCCAGCGTGTCGACACGGCGCGCATAGGGCTGGATCAGCACCGGGCGTCCCGAATTCATCACCACGTATTCGGGGAAGTCGGGCATCACGATCGGCGACAACTCATCCGGATCGAATTGTCCGATCACCACCAGGTCGCAGTAGCGTGCCCGCAGGCTGATGCCGGCGCTCGCCTCGTCGTCGATCAATGCGCGCTCAAACGATGCGATGCCCAGGCCGCGCGCCTGTTCCTCGAATGCCTGCAGTGCCTTTTGCGCGCGCTCGCGCAGGGCGTTCACGTGCAGCGCGAGATGCTGCGCGGCGTTGGGAGCGGCTTCATCGATCAGGCCGGTCTGATAGATGTATCTCGACACGCCGCTCGTGGCGGCACCGACCAGGTGCGCCTCCTCCTGCGCGGCAATGCCGGCGGCAAGTCGGATGCGTGCAAGCGCGTGCTTCGATACATCGACATGCACGAGTATCGTCCGGTAAGACATATCAGGCTTTCTTCAGGCGGAACACGAATACCGGAATGTCGCACAGCGCGAGTACCTTGGTGGTGACACTGCCGAGCAATAATTGCCCGAGGCCGCTGCGCCCGTGCGAGCCGATGAAAATCAGATCGCATTGCTGCTGCTGCGCGATCTCCACGATCTTCAATGCGGTCTGTTCCGAGTAGGCGATGACTGAGCTGTATTTCAGTCCGGCGGCTGTCGCCGCTTCCCGCACACCTGCAAGGTAGGCTTCGCCGGTGCGCGCGATCGACACCTTGTACTCCTCTTCGCTCGGATAGCTGGGCGGGATGATTTCCACGCCGATCGGATAGTGGTAGTCCGGCGCAATGAACACGCCGACCACCTCGGCTCCGCACTGCCTGGCGAATTCCACGCCGGCCTGCGCTGCTGTCGTGGCCAGCGCCGAGCCGTCGGTGGGGATCAGGATTTTCTTGAACATGATCGTCTCTTCAGGGTTGATGCAACAGGGTTGATAAGGTGCGCTGCATCGCGGTCACATATTCTGGCGAATGACCAGTACCGGAATGGTCGAGTGCGCCAGCACCTTTTGTGTTTCGCTGCCGAGCAGAAGTTCGCTCAGCCCCTTGCGGCCATGCGAAGCCATGAAGATCACATCGCAGCTCATGTTGCGCGCGGTATCGATGATCTTCTCGTACGGCGAGAAGGATTGCTCGACTACGGTCTCGCACGGCACCTTCATGGCCTTTGCCGCATCGGCCACCTTCTGCACGTTCTGCCGCGCCCGCGCCAGCATCTGGTCTTCGTAGTGCACGCATTCCTCGGTCATCGCGCTTTCGGACAGCGGAGAGAACGGATAGGGCTCCGCCACCGAGAGCCCGACCACGTAGCCATCGCTTTCCTTCGCAAACTCGACGGCTGCGTGGATTGCTTCATCGGCCAGCGTTGAACCGTCGGTCGGCACCAGAATCGTCTTGAACATGATGTTCTCCTTCACTGCGTGAAATGGCGGCAGGCGCGCCCACTGCGTGGAACGAATCGCACCCGCCTAACTCATGTACTGTCCTCCATTCACAGAAAATGTCGCGCCGTTGATGAAGCCCGCCTGCTCGCTCGCCAGAAAGGCGACCACGCGTGCCACGTCGTCCGGCGCGCCCAGCCGCCCGACCGGGATGCCTGCGATGATCGTCTTGAGTATGTCCTGCGGAACGGCGGCCACCATCTCGGTATCGCAATAGCCCGGCGCCACCGCATTCACCGTGATGTTCTTGCGCGCGCCTTCCAGCGCGAGCGCCCTGGTGAATCCGAGGATGCCCGCCTTGGCCGACGCATAATTGGTCTGGCCGGCCTGGCCCCTTTGTCCGTTGACCGAACTGATGTTGATGATGCGTCCGAAGCTGCGTTCGCGCATGCCTTCGATGACGTTGCGGCACATGTTGAAGACCGAGCCGAGATCGTTGTCGATCACGCGCGCCCACTGCTCCGCCCTCATGCGATGCAGCATCGCGTCGCCGGTGACGCCGGCATTGTTGACCAGGATATCGACCGGCCCGAGGTCTTTTTCCACCGCCGAGACGCCCTCGCGGCAGGCGTCGAAATCGGACACGTCCCACTTGTACGAACGCATGCCGGTCGCCGTGCTGAAGGCCTGTGCCGCGCCGACGTTGCTGCAATAGATTGCGGCCACCTCCACCCCTTGCGACTGAAGCGCAATGGAGATTGCCTTGCCGAGGCCGCGTGTGCCTCCGGTGACAATTGCGGTACGTCTCATCGTCGATCCCCCGCATGCGGCCGGAACAAGGCTGTCGTGCGATGCGACAGGCTCCAGCGCTTAGAGCCCATTTCGGCAGGCACCGCCCGCAGCTTCAGACCAGGAACGACGGATACGGCGTTGCTCGTCGTTGCCATAGCACCGCTATGTCGCCTCCGCGCGCCTTGTCTGCGCCGTTCCTGGTCTGCAATCCGCAGGCCCTGCCTGCCGAAATGGACTCCTATTCAGAGTAGACGAAGACCCAATGGACTGCACCCGTTCACGTTGATCTGAGTCAACGAAATCCGGAAAAGTCATGCGTCGCCCGAACAGCGTGTGATGACGCCGTTGATGCGCGTCAAGCACTTATCGACTGGAAATATTCTCCTCGTCATCATCGCGCTGCCGGCAAGAACCAAGTTGCACGGCGCCGGTCGAAAAACAACATTGCACTTCTTTGGCATCGCATTGCAGGGACTCGTGCCTTCTTCGCGTTATCGCCGGATCGCTGTGCGAGGAGGCATGGTGCAGTCAATTATCGATACCAACAGGATCATTGCAGATCATGCGGTCGATCCTATCTTCTTTACCGACGCCCAGGGCTGCGTCATCTATGCTAATCCTGCCGCCGAAAAAGCATTCGGCTACGCCGCCGCGGAATTCGCCGCAAAAAACCTGCATGACCTGATTCATCATCATCGCCCCGACGGCACATCCTGTTCCGCCACCGACTGTCCGTTCCATCGAAGCTATACCAGCGGCGAAGTCATCGAAGATTGGACCGACACCTTTATCCGCAAGGATGGCACCGGCCTCATCATGTCCGGGTCTTCGGCTCCGGTCGAGATCGATGGCAATCGCGTCGGCCAGGTGGTGCTCATGCGCGACATCAGCCGCCGCGTGGCAGCGGAGAACGCGTTGGCCGAAAGCGAGCGGCGCTTTCGCCTGATCACCGATTCCATGCCGCAACTGGTGTGGGCGCTGGCGCCGGATGGCAGCATCGGCTACGCCAATGCGCGCTTCCGCCAATATTTTGGCACTGACCTGCACACCACCAGCGAGTCGCTCCTGCTCGTGCATCCCGATGACGTGGCGCGCACCAGGGCCGCGCTTGAGGAGGCGCTGCGTACAGGCATAGAATATCGCGTCGAGCAGCGCCTGAAGGCGCCCGATGGCGGCTATCGCTGGTTTCTGTCGCACGGCATTCCGCTCAAGGATGGCGACGGCAAGATGCTTGCCATGTACGGTTCCTCCACCGACATCGATGACATGCGGCGCGCCAGCGACGCATTGCGCCGCAGCCAGGAGACATTGCGGCTGGCGGCGCAGGCGACCCATCTCGGCTTGTGGGAATACACCGAATCCGGCGATCTGATCTGGGATGAGACCAACCGCCGCATCTACGGCCTGCCGCCGGATATTCCGATGACTTACGAGATGTTCGCGGAGCGTATCCACCCGGAAGACCGGGCGCGCATCGACGGCAGGGCCAGAAGGATCGCCCTGAATGGCGCAGCCGAGCATTTCAATGTCGAGTTCCGCATCATCCGTTGCGGCGACGGCGCGGAGCGCTGGATAAGCGTCAACGGCCAGTCGCTGGTCGACCCCGACGGGCACTTTCGTTTCGTCGGCACCACACTCGACGTCACCGATAGCAAGCTCACCGAGCAGCACATCCGTGAAGCCTCTCAGCGCGACGCGCTGACCGGCCTGCCCAATCGCGCGCTGTTGTTCGAATACTGCGAGCATCTGCTGGCCATCGCGCAACGCACCCACAGCAGCGGTGCGCTGCTCTTCATCGACCTCGATCATTTCAAGCCCATCAACGACACCCAGGGGCATGACATCGGCGACCAGGTGTTGAAGCAGGTCGCCAAGAGGCTGCTTGACTGCACCCGGCAGGAAGACATCGTAGGCCGCCTCGGCGGCGATGAATTCGTGATCGCCCTGCCGCATCCGGACGATGCGCACGGCCCGACCACCGTGGCGCAGAACATCGTCGAACGCATCAGTGCGCCCTATTACATAGGGTCCTTGCAACTGCATGTCTCGCCATCGATCGGCATCAGCATGTATCCGCGCCACGGCGACAACCTGGACGCCTTGATCAAGTGTGCCGACATCGCGATGTATGAAGCGAAGAAGGCCGGACGCAAGTGCTACCGCTTCTACACGCCCTTGCTGGAGCATGCGTCGGACCGCCATCTCGCGATCGAGATGCGCTTGCGGCATGCCCTCGAACATGGCGAGTTGCTGCTGTACTACCAGCCGGTCATGGAGCTGGAAAGCGGCAGTGCAATCGGCGTCGAAGCGTTGCTGCGACTGCCGATGCCGGGCAGCGAACCGCTCGGCCCGCCGCAGTTCCTGCCCGTCGCGGAAGCGGCCGGACTGATCAACCAGATCGGCGACTGGGTAGCGCACGAGGCGTGCCGGCAGCATCGGCAATGGCGCGAGGCAGGGCTGCCGAACATCAGCATCGCCATCAATGTCGCCCGGCAAGAGTTCCGGCAACGCTCCTTCGTCAGCAACCTGGCGAGCTGCGTGGCGCAGAGCGGCATGGACCCGGGCAGCCTGCAGATAGAGCTGAAGGAAAGCACGGTGCATGAAGACCTGCACGAGACCATCGCCGCGCTGCAGGAGCTGCGCTCCCTCGGCATTCGCATCGCGCTCGACGATTTTGGCGTTGGTTACTCCAGTGTCGGCCTGTTGACCAGCCTGCCGCTCGACAAGCTCAAGATCGACCAGTCCTTCATCAATCGCATCGGGCGCGATGCGAAAAGCCGCGCCATCACCGATACCGTGCTGGCGCTCGGCCGTTCGCTCAAGCTGGAAGTCGTCGGCGAAGGCATCGAGTCGGAAGACGAAGTCGACTATCTGCGCGGACACGGTTGCGACCAGGCGCAGGGTTTCTATTTCAGCAAACCGCTGACCGCCATGGAATTCGAGCACTGGTTCCGCCACGCCTTTTCGGCGCGTTGCACCGTGCATTGATTATTCGATCCCCCTGGCGCTCGGATCGCACAAGAGGAAGACGTGTGAAGGGCTCGCTGTGTTTCACCATGCGATATTGACCAAACGCAAAAAGTGTTTGGAAATTGGTCATCACGCATTGCTGAAATCGGCCGGTTTGCGAGAATACCTGCCGCCAACCTCAACCACCTGAAAAGTCAGCTCCCATGCCGTTCTTCAAACCGCGAACCCGCAATGCTCCCGCCCACGCCGAGGCTGCATTCGCCGCCGACACTGCCGCCGGTTCTCCGGCATGACGACGACATCGTTTCAGGTTCTTGTCGTCGAGGACAACAGCGACTTTCTGCAGATCTTGTGCGAGATGCTGGAGACGCTCGGCCATCGGCCGCACGGCGTGTCCAACGCCGAGGACGCCGTCGCCTGGCTCGGCACGCAGCCCTTCGACGTATTGATCGCGGACGTGCAACTGCCCGGCATGTCCGGCATCGACCTGGCCAAGATCGTCGCCAGGAAGGCGCCGGAAGTAAGAATCGTTTTTTCCTCCGGCTTCGGCTACCTGCTGACGGACAAGCTGGATTTCAACTTCGTCGTGCTGCACAAGCCGTATTTTCTTAACCAGCTCAAGCACGCGGTGGAGCACAACGACAGCGAGCGGCGGACAGTCCGGCAGCAGTAATGTCCGTGCGGCCGCCGTGTCCGCCCGCAGTGTGCGCGCTGCCGCCATGCAGGACACGCTTTCCGCTCGGCAGTGAGCGTTCTTGATTATTCTGCGATGCTTGTCTGATCCTTGACCTGAGTCAAAGGGCCTCCCTTCCCAAATAAGGTAAAACAGAATACACGCTGCCAGCACTGGCGGCGAACATCCCGGGAGGTCTCGCGATGATGTGGCATCATGGAATAGGCTGGCACTGGCTGGGAACGCTTGCAATGATCCTGTTCTGGACCTTGATCATCGTGCTGGCGCTGGCCCCGATCAAATACCTGCGCGCGCAGCTCGATTCGCCCGAACTGGGCGATGCCGGGCGCGACGAAGTCCAGGCGGACGGCAAGCGCAAGCCTGCCGCCGAAACGCCGCGCCGCTGAGACCGGCCGCAGTCTTTCATCAAAGCTTCATGCACGCGTCATGTCCGTGTCACATGCGGCGCGTAGCATGCCGCGCATGGAGAACAAGCTCATTCCCGATATCGTGATTGTCCGCGACGGCGAAGCCTATCGCCTGCTGCACGGTCATCTGCGCCTGGCCAATGTGCTGCGCACCGCCGATGCCGTGTCGGTTGAAGTCAGGGGCGAAGGAAGCATCACCGTGATCAAGACGGCTGCCGGACTGTGCGTCGGCAAGGACGGACAGCAGCTGCCGCTTCACCGGCATTGATCGCCTGCGCAGGGCCAACTCTGTCAGCGTGCGATGCCCGTTTTCGCAAAGGTGTCGCGCGTGGTTCCGCTCAGGTGTTCGCGCAGCCATTTGTGGGCCGGATTGCGCGTGTCGCGCTCATGCCACAGCATGTCCACGTGCACATTCGGCAGCGCAAACGGCAGCTCCTTGGTGATCAGCGCGCCGGTGATGCCGGTGGACGCGATCAGATGGCGCGGCAGCACCGTGATGAGGTCGGAGGTGGCCACCACCCGGCCGGCGGTAAAGAATTGATTCACGGTCAGGAGAATGCGGCGCTCGCGCCCTATCTTGGCCAGTGCTTCGTCCACCAGGCCGTTGGCACGGCCGGAGAAGCTGACCAGCACATGATTCGCTGCGCAGTAGTCGTCGATCGTCAGCTCCGTCTTTGCCAGCGGGTGATGCTTGCGCATCACGCATACGTAACGGCCTGAGTAGAGCTGCTCGTGGCGAATCGGCGTCACCGACGCCTGTCCGCCCGCCAGCTGCGCCACCACGCCCGGAAAGAACCCGACCGCCAGATCGATGTCGCCGCGAAGCAGCATCGGTCGCGGCTCGCGTGTCGTCAAGGGAACCATGCGAATCGTCAGGCCCGGCGCATCGCGCTCGATCGAGCGCACCAGGGCCGGCAGCCACAAGGCGGCTGTGGCATCGGCCATGGCCATGCGGAAAGTACTCTGCGCGGTGGAAATATCAAAGTGTTCTTCCGGCGCAATCGCTTCTTCCAGTCCCGACAGCGCGCGCCGCACCGTCGGCCACAGGCTTTCGGCGCGCGGCGTCGGCTTCACGCCATGCGCGGTGCGAATCAGCAACTCGTCCCCGAGCGCATCGCGCAGCCGGCGCAGCGCATTCGACACGGCGGGTTGTGTCATTGCCAATCTGTTGGCTGCACGCGTCAGATTTTGCTCCGTCATCACGGCGTCAAAGACGCGCAAGAGATTCAGATCCAGGGTCAGGAAGCTCATGTTTTAGGGCGGAAGCGGGTGGTGGGAATGGCAAACAGGAAAGACCCTGTTATTCACATGGAGTATAGCTGATATGTAAAACGGAAATTGGTTTTATAACTGTGAGCAACTTATACTGCAATGCAGCAAAAGCGAAAAATCGAATCGAGTGAATCTTGTTTTGGAGTAAATCATGTCTATCTTAACTATCGCCATCCCTGCAGAATCCGCCCTCCCCGCGTTACAGGTGCTCGTCGCCAACGCGCTGAATGTCATCCGCCCGCTGCTTGGCGTCGGCGTACTGGCCGCCGTGCTGGTCGCTTTCAAGCCCTTGCTGATCGGACTGCTGCGCGCTGCATTGCTGGTCGTCAAGCCGCGCCGCTCGCTGGCAGAGCGTGAGGAGCGCCGCCAGCTGAAGAGCATCATGCAGATCAACCGCATGGCGCGTGAAGTGGAAAGCCTGCATCCGAGCCTGGCCGCCGAGCTGCGCTCGATCGCATCACGCGGCAACTAGGACGCCAAACACTTTCGACGAGGTGCCATCATGAGCGCAGTCAGCCATTCCTTCCACCCCAATCTCCTGGATCAGGTCGCGTCCTATGTGCGCCGTTCGCGCAGCCTGGCGTCGATGCTGCCATCCCTGGTGCTGAGCGGTTTGATCACGCTGGTGATCACCGCGGTCATGCATGCGATGTGGTCGGGAGCGACCGAAGGTTTCTTCGGCGCGTGGCTGGAAAGCTGGCTGACCGCGTGGCCGATCGCCTTCCCGGTGACCTATCTGGTCGGTCCGACACTGTTCCGCCTGGCCGCACGTGCGCCGGCGGTTGCCGTGCCGATGCCGGTCCGGCGTCACCCCGGGCTCGCGTTCGACGACATTCTCAAGGCCTCGGAACGCGTCACTGCGCGAAACGGACTTACCGCCCTGCGCGGACTGAAGCCGAATCCCGACTTCAGCGCCGTGTAAGGCCTGCCCGTTGTCTCCTCCTCCCTGCTAAGGAAGGATTTATGCCCCGCAAGCTTCGGCTTGGCGGGGCTTTTTTATGATGCACTCTCTGACCGCTGCCGCAAAGGTTTGAGCAGGGACGACAGGCCGTTGTGATCGATCTCGTGCATCAGCTCGAGCAGACGGCCGATCTCGCCCGGAGGAAAACCTTCGCGCGCGAACCAGTTCAGGTAATGACCGGGCAGGTCGGCAATCAGGCGGCCCTTGTATTTGCCGAAGGGCATGGTGCGGTTGACGAGCAGTTCCAGGTCGGCGGGGTTCATGGTGCGGGCAGGTCTCTCAGTGCAGGGATAGCGCGCAATTTTATTCCGACGGAGGAATGCTGCGCTCGATGGCCTGCCGGATTTCGTCCTTGTTCGCGGCGTCCTGCCCCAAGCCATCGGGAGCCTGCCCCACGCGCCGCGCCTGGTCGGACTGCGCGTCGAAGTTCTGCTCTTCGGCGACGGAAAAGCGTTCATCACCGCTGCGCTCGGCGGAGGCTTGCGACAGCGAAGCCTCGGACTGCGTGCTGCGCGCGGCCTCCCCGAGCGCAGCGGCCGGCGCACCATTTCCCACGTCGCGGCCTTCGACATAGGCTTTGAAGCAAGCCAGATCCTGCTCCAGCCTGTGCGTCATCACGGCCTCCGTGTCGCCGTCGGGCGCAACCAGGATCTCATTCGGCTCGCATTCCATGGTCAGGGTGACGCGCGCCTTGTCTGCGCCGACCGCCTGCAGCTCTAGCCGGCCGGCATTGGTCGGGCCGCTGGTGTTGCGCCAGGCAATGCAGCGGTCCGGCTGCTGCTCGGTGATCTCCGCATCCCACTCCATGGTCTGGTACGACAGCTTGCTCGACCAGTGCAGGTGGGTGTCGTCGAGCTGCCGCACCGTGTCGACATCCTGCATGAAACGCGGATAGTCCTCGAAGCGGGTGAGCTGGTGGTAGGCGGCATGCAGCGGCACGCCAACTTCAATCGACTGCTGGATTCTTGTCATGATGCATCTCCGTCTCTCGTGTGCTGGACTGCAGGTCCGCTGGCCACAGGGGCAAGCGGACCTGCATTGAGAGCTCAGAGTGCAAGGCGGATAACAAGTTGCGGCGATTTGCGCGTCGCGCCGACGCTACTTCGTGACGCGCAGGTCTTCGCGTTCCGGCTGGTCGTTCCCAGCGGCGATCCCGGGCACGACGAAATCGAAGTCGAGCGGCGCGATATCGGGCTCCGCGCTGTGCGGCTTTGCGGGCTCTTCCGGGATCGGGATACTGGGCAGGACGAAATCGAAGTCGATGGGGCCGGTTTCCGCCACCGGTTCCTCCGCTTTTTCCGCGGCGGGCAGTTCCGGCAGCGCGAAGTCGATCGGACCGGCTGCGGCTTGCGCTTCTTCCTCGGCCTTGTTCGGCTGCATGCCGTCGAGGTCGAAGTCCAGGTCATTTGATGTGAGCTGCGCGGCGGCTGGCGCTTCTTGTGCCGGCATAACGGCGGGCAATGGTGCCGCCTGCGTCGCGTCCACTTCATCGGAGGCTGCAGACAGCGTTTTCTCCTCGGTACCGTCTTCCAGCGCCGGCAAGGCATCGTCCAGATCGTGCGCTTCGGTCGATGCCATGATGATTTCCGGCTGCGCGAGCGTCTTGCCTTGTGCGTACAGGGGATTGCCCGGATCCATCTCGATGCCCATTGCGGCCGCGTGCATCCAGTCCTCGCCTTCGCCCTTCGTCATCCGGTACAGCTCGCGCGCCAGCGATTCGTAGGCATGACGGTCCTTGCGGCCGGCGTAGATGCTGAGCAGCTTGACGCGCAGCGCATGCCGCTCGGGCTGCTTGAGCAGCGCATCCTTTAGCACTTCCTCTGCCTGCACGTCGCGACCGTAGGCGATGTAGACATCCGCCTCCGACATGGCGTCGACCTCGCCGTCGCCGCCATGGGAGGGCGTGCCGAGCAGCGTATAGCCGGAATTGAGCGTGCCGGTATCCAGGCCCTGGGTGCTGGTGTTTTCCACCGTGTTTGTCATGGCGTACGTCGCCGCGTCGAACGGCTTCTGCTCCCTCCTGCGCCGCAGGTAAAGGCCGGCTGCGCCCAGCGCCACGAGCAGCAGCCCGGCGCCGGGCAACAGCAGCGAATCGTCGAACCAGCCCGGCTCGGGTGGCGGCGGGGGCGCTGCCGGCTTGGGGCGGGCGGGCGCTGCGACGGCCGGCTTGACTGGCACTGCAGGCGTATCGTTCTTGAACTCGGCGGGTTTCGCCTCTGCGCTGGCGGACGGTGCGGCGGCACTCGCGGCAAGCGGGGCGGATGCCGTCGTGGCCGCTTTGGTCAGTGCGTTCTGTTTCTGCAATTCCGCCAGCAGGCTGTTGGTCACTTCCAGCAGCTTCTGCAATTCGCCGACCTTGACCTCCAGCGCCTTGACGCGCGTGTTGGCGTCGGCCAGCGCCTTTTCCATCGAGGCGTACTCTTCCCGATCGACCATCGCGGCGGCATCGGGGGAGGACACCGCGTTGACGCTCGACAGATGCAGGCGAGGCTTTCCGCCGGTGGCGGCGTTGGCGGCCGGCCTGACTGCGGATTCATGCGGCACGCTGGCTTTCGCTGGTGCCGGCACTGCGCTCCTTGATGCCGGCTGGGCGGGCGGAGATGGCGGGGCCTTTGCGGCTGCGTGCGCGCCGGCGGTCGCAGCCTGCGCGACCACGCTTGCGCCGGACTTCGGCGCGGCCTTGCTGTCCACGGGCGCGGCGGCGGTCTGCACCGGTTGCAGACTCGTCGGGTCGAGCAGGAAGACATATTCGCGCACCATGCGTCCGCTGCTGGCCGTGACTTCCAGCAAGAGATCGATGAACGGTTCGTTCATCGCCTGCGACGACGCGACGCGGATGATCTGCCGGTTGTCGCGCTGTTCGATCGCAAAACGCAGCGAGAGCAGGGCCGGATTGAACTCGATATTGGCCTGGCGATAAGCGTCGAAGGATGCGAGTTTGACGCGCAGCGCGCCCTCGTCGTCTTTCGCGGGACCGACCAGTTCGATTTCGGCGCGCAATGGCTGTCCAAGGGAAGACTGCACGCTGAGGTCGCCGAGCCCGACGGCATGAGCGTGGGCAAAACAGAGTGTCGAAAGAACCGCTGCGCTCACGGTTTTCAGGCGGAGCGCAGTCCATCGGAAGGGCAAATTGGAAGACATTGTCGATTGCTGCAGTGAGGCGGTGAAAGCCCATGCTATGACGCAACTTGCACTACGTCAATTTTCTTGTTGATTGTGAACAATATTGCTTGACGCATTGGCAAGGGTCGGGCGCCGACTGCATTCGGTGCATGAACTTGCGCAGGCAATCATCAGCTTGCTCTCGTGTCGGTGGAACACGATGCGGCGAATCGTGTCTACCTGACATGGACAAAATCATAATCGCATGAAAGACAGCGTATGAGATGGCGCGATCCAACCGCATCGATGTGGGATGAAGCACTGGAATTGCTGGAGCATGCCGACAGGCTGCATCGCCAGTTCTTTCAGCTTGAAAACCGCCGCAGCCAGCCGCCGGCCTGGCAACCGCCGGTCGATATTTTCGAGACGGAATGGGAAGTCGTGGTGTTTGTCGCCCTGCCCGGGGTCGCGGCCGAACAGCTCGAGGTCTCCGTGGACGGGACCGCGGTGATCGTGCGAGGCCAGCGCGCGATGCCGGGCATTTGCCGCAGCGGAGCGATACGCCGGCTGGAGATTCCCTACGGCCGCTTCGAGCGACGGATCGAGTTTCCTGCGCAGCGTTTCCAGCTCGGACAACGCCTGCTGAAGGACGGCTGCCTCATGCTCACCTTGCAGAAGACCGGATGACCCATCATGACTGCGAACGCTGAACAAGGCGGGCACCGCGAGCTGCCTGCGCACGACGACAATGCCGCCATCATCGAAGCCACGCAACCGGCGCTGCCTCAGGCGCAGGTCCTGCCCGACGATGCCTTGATCATCATCCCGGTGCGCAACCTCGTGCTGTTTCCCGGCCTGGTGGTGCCGATCAACATCGGGCGCGAGAAGACGGTCGCCGCCGCGCAGGAAGCCGCGCGCAGCGAGCGCCCGGTCGGCATTCTCCTGCAACGCGAGGCCGAGACGGAGGCGCCGCAGGCGGAGCATCTGCATCAGATCGGCACCACCGCCAGCGTGCTGCGCTACGTCACGCAAAACAACGATCACTTCATCGTCTGCCAGGGCCATCAGCGTTTTCGCATCGTCGAATTCCTGCAGGGATATCCGTTCTATGCCGCCCGCGTGCAGATCCTGCCGGAAGCCGAGGAGAGCAGCGCCGAAGTGCAGGCGCGCCTGTTGCAGCTGAAGGAGCGCTCGGCGGAAATCCTCGGCATGCTGCCCAATGTCTCGAAGGAAGTCGTGGCCGCCGCGCAGAACATCACCTCGGCATCGGCCTACGCCGATTTCGTCGCCGGCCTGATGGATATCACGGTGCAGGAAAAGCAGGACATCCTCGAAACCATCGATCTCCCGCAGCGCCTCGACAAGGTCCTGAACTTCCTGGTGCGCCGCATTGAAATCCTGCGCCTGTCGCAGAAGATCAACCAGGAAACCAAGGAGCGCATGGATGAACGCCAGCGCGAATTTCTGCTGCGCGAGCAACTGAAGACGATCCAGAAGGAACTCGGCGAAACCGATGAGGCCAATCCCGAGCTCGAGGATCTGGCGGAAGCGATCGTCAGGGCCAAGCTGCCGCCCGAGGTGGATGTGCATGCGAAGAAGGAACTCAGACGGCTGGAAAAGATGCCCGAGGCCGCGGCCGAGTATTCCATGCTGCGCACCTATCTCGAATGGTTGTCCGAGCTGCCGTGGTCGGCCATGACCGAGGACAAGATCGACCTGGACGAGGCCAGCCGCATTCTCGACCAGGACCACTTCGGCCTGGAAAAGATCAAGCGCCGCATCCTCGAATACCTCGCCGTGCGCAAGCTCAACCCGCAGGGCAAGAGCCCGATCCTGTGCTTCGTCGGGCCGCCCGGCGTGGGCAAGACCTCGCTCGGCCAGAGCATCGCGAAAGCGACCGGCCGCAAGTTCGCGCGTGTCAGCCTGGGCGGCGTGCACGACGAGGCGGAGATCCGCGGCCATCGGCGCACCTATATCGGCGCGCTGCCCGGCAACATCATCCAGGCCCTGCGCAAGGCAGGCGCGCGCAACTGCGTGATGATGCTCGATGAAGTCGACAAGCTGGGCGCCGGCATGCACGGCGACCCGGCCGCCGCCTTGCTCGAGGTGCTCGATCCGGAACAGAACGCCACCTTCCGCGACAACTACCTCGGCGTGCCCTTCGACCTGTCGAAAGTCCTGTTCATCTGCACCGCCAACATGCTCGACACCATTCCCGGCCCGCTGCGCGACCGCATGGAAGTCATCTCCTTGCCCGGCTATACCGAACAGGAAAAGGCGCAGATCGCACGGCGCTATCTGGTGCAGCGCCAACGCGAGGCCAACGGCCTCACGCCGCAGCAATGCGACATCAGCGACGAAGCATTGCACACCATCATCCACGATTACACGCGCGAAGCCGGCGTACGCAATCTCGAGCGCGAGATCGGCAGCGCGTTCCGCCATGCCGCGATGCAGATCGCGAAAGGCAGCGTGCAGCAGGTGCACATCGAAGCGGCCGATCTGCACGCCATCCTCGGCCCGAAAAGATTCGAGAGCGAACTCGCGATGCGCACCAGCCTGCCAGGCGTCGCCACCGGGCTGGCGTGGACGCCGGTGGGCGGCGACATCCTGTTCGTCGAGGCCAGCCGCACGCCGGGCAACGGCCGGCTCATCCTCACCGGCCAGCTCGGCGACGTGATGAAGGAAAGCGCGCAGGCCGCGCTCACTCTCGTCAAGGCGCGCTCGGAGGACCTGCACCTCGCGCCGGAGATTTTCGAGAAGAGCGACATCCATGTCCATGTGCCGGCCGGCGCGGTGCCCAAGGACGGCCCCAGCGCGGGTGTCGCCATGTTCGTCGCGCTCGCCTCGCTGATGATGAACCGGCCGGTGCGCCACGATCGTGCCATGACCGGCGAGATCAGCCTGCGCGGACTGGTGTTGCCGGTGGGCGGCATCAAGGAAAAAGTGCTGGCCGCGCTGCGTGCTGGCATCGCCACCGTGCTGCTGCCTGCACGCAATGAAAAGGAACTCGAAGAGATTCCGGAAGAGGCGCGCCGTCAGCTCCAGTTCGTGTGGCTGGAAACGGTGGACGATGCCGTGCGCGAGGCGATCGGCGAGACGCCGCAGCCGGCCGCGCCGAATTCCGTCGCCTAGACATGCATGTGTCGTGCTCGGACGAACACCTGCGTCAACAGTGTTGTGTGAACTCCGGCACTACGCATGCGCGCGGCCGCTTGAAACGCCGCTTCCCCCCTGTATTGTCGCGTCGTCGGCGACTTTCCACGACTGGCACGCTCCCTGCAATGCGATAGACGAGCGCAAGCATCTGCACTCCATCGAACCCACCTCATACCGCAAGGAGAATTGCCATGAAAACCCTGAGCATCAAGGATTTGTCGAAGACCGAAGAACTGGACCGCGAAGCGATGGCGGACGTGCACGGCGGCCGCATGAAGCTGCCCCTCCAGCACGCATCCACCGGAGGCCTGCTGACCTCACCGGACGGCGAGCCGGTGTCGGTCTATGTGGACGGTGTGCTCGTCAACTCGGTGACCGACGGCTACGTGCACGTCTGAGGCGTCGCCGCGCCGATTTGGAAAAAGCCGTTCACCGGCTTAAAATTCAGCGATCCACAGGCGCGGCCCCGGTCGCGCCTGTCTTTCCATCCATCGGCCGCCGCTTCTCCCATGCAAATCGACAGTATTCGCCAGCGCCTGCGCGCGCTCGGCGCCAAACCGGAACACGAACAGCGCGTGCTGCGGGACTGGATACAAGGCCGTTCCCACGATCAGGGGCGGCGGCGCGCGCAAGACTATTTGCCGTTGAGCC
The DNA here is from genome assembly GCF_004804275.1 of Herbaspirillum sp. ST 5-3. Lineage (GTDB taxonomy): Bacteria > Pseudomonadota > Gammaproteobacteria > Burkholderiales > Burkholderiaceae_D > Noviherbaspirillum. The sequence continues at coordinate 130,481 of NZ_STGI01000012.1, read as the reverse complement.
TGCGCGAGGCCTTGCCCGCGCTCGATGCCGAGCTGCGCGGCATGGCGCGCCTGATCGCCTCGCATCCGGCCGAGGAGGGATCGGCGCGGCTGCTGGTCGGCTTGAACGACGGCCAGACGGTCGAGAGCGTGCTGCTGCCGCGCGGCGGATTGTGCATTTCCAGCCAGGTCGGTTGCGCGGTCGGTTGCCAGTTCTGCATGACCGGGCGCAGCGGCCTGATCCGCCAGCTGACGAGCGGCGAAATGCTTGCCCAGGTTGCGCTGGCGCGCACGCAACGCGCGGTGAAGAAAGTCGTCTTCATGGGCATGGGCGAGCCCTCGCACAATTTCAACAACGTCATGGACGCCATCGAAGTGCTCGGCACCGAGGGCAACATCGGCCACAAGAGCCTGGTGTTCTCGACCGTCGGCGATACGCGCGTGTTCGAGCGCCTGCCGCAAGGCGTGGTCAAGCCCGCGCTCGCCTTGTCCCTGCACACCACCAAGGCCGACTTGCGCGAGACGTTGCTGCCGCGCGCGCCGCGCCTGACGCCGCGCGAACTGGTGGAGCTGGCCGAAGAATACGGCCGCGCCACCGCCTATCCGGTGCAATACCAGTGGACCCTGCTCGAAGGCATCAACGACGGCGACGACGAAATCGAAGGCATCGTCGAACTGTTCAAGGGCAAGTACGGCGTGCTTAACCTGATCCCGTACAACAGCGTTCCCGACCTGCCGTTCAGCCGGCCGCAGGTGGAGCGCGCACGCGAAATGGTGCGCATACTGCATCGTCGCGGCATCCTCGCCAAGCTGCGCGATTCCGCTGCGCAGGAAGTGGATGGCGGCTGCGGACAGCTAAGGGCGCGCAGCATCAAGATTCACGCGGCGTGACCACGCCAACAGGACCGACTGGAGCATCAGGCATGAAAAGCTACCGCAAGGAACTCTGGTTCAACACGCCCACGCGCCGCGCCTTCATCAACATCACGCCGCAGGTCGAAGCCTGCCTGGCCGAGAGCGGCATCAGGGAAGGCATGGCGCTGGTCAATGCGATGCACATCTCCGCCTCGGTCTTCATCAACGACGACGAGCCGGGGCTGCATCATGATTTCGAGGTGTGGCTGGAAAAGCTCGTGCCGCACGCACCGATCAAGCAGTACCGCCACAACGACACCGGCGAAGACAATGCCGACGCGCATATCAAGCGCCAGGTGATGGGACGCGAAGTGGTGGTGGCCATCACCAACGGCCGGCTCGACTTCGGCCCCTGGGAACAGATCTTCTATGGCGAGTTCGACGGTATGCGCAGGAAGCGCGTGCTGGTGAAGATGATTGGGGAATGAGGCGGGCGGTTTGTTCAGCGCGGTCCTAATTCTTGTCGTATCGAATGACCGTGCCGGAAAATGTACTTGTCGGTGAAAACCATATGCTTGTATTGGCGCTATTAAAACCGGCAAATTTGAAATCAGCTTGACCGATATCCGGTAGTTCATCTGCATTTCCACTGAACCGGGAGTTTGATTGTTGCGCGATACTTATTGCCTTGATCAAGCCTATGCGTAGCGGAACAATAGGTGTCACACCTGCCGATTGACCAGGAATAGATTGTGTACATGCCGCATCCGAAAAGGCGCCGACGATACCAATCGCGGGAGTGAACAGCAAGTCCGTACCAGACAAGGAAAACGAAATGTTATTCCGGATGAATTGACCATTGGCTTGCGCAGTGCAAGAGGACCAGGAGCCTAGGTATTTGGTCTGAACGCCGTTGGAACTTGCAAGTTCTTGCATGAGTATCTGCGAACCGGCACTCGCACTACTGCCACCTCCGCATGCGCCGAGCAATAGACTTGCGCACAAAATGCTTATTTTACGAATCACGACGACTCACTTTCAATTTAACGCTGCCCGTGTTGAGCGGCGAGTTAAACATCATTTGCGCCTTAAAAATTATTCGAATACCGGCCGGAAGAAACTGCGCTCATAGCTCATGATGCAGCGTGTCTCTTCCGCATACTTGAACGCAGCCTGGCAATCGGGATCATTGAGAGACTTTGTCCGGTATTCCTCATAACTGGCAAGACTCGGAAACGTGAACAGCGCAAGCGCAATATTGTTTGCCCCTTCAGAAGGCAAATAATATCCATGGTGCTTGCCGCCAAACTTCTCTACCAGCGGAATCCAAAGCTTCCCATAGTGCTCAAATTCCTTGAGCTTGAATGGATCAACAACATATTTCAGATAGCAAGTGATCATGTGTGCCTTTATGTTTGACGATTAGGTTGACCGGCGCGTAGCGTCGGTGTCGACCTGGGAGTTATGGACTGCATTACTGACGCATCTCCAAACTGGCCACTTGCATTGAGGCCTCATCCACAAAAACAGTGGGTGTACCGCTAAGCATGTTATCGGTGAGATACCGACCTTAGAACGCGAAGCCAGTGCAGGAGGTTCTCGTAAAGAACCATTCCAGCGAATCGCGTTTCGCGTCATTGGCACCACTGGCGTCTTCAGGGAAAGCTACGCGAAAAAGCCCTGCCTTCTTGTCGATCACGTATGTCCTCGCAAACTTCTTTTCGCGAACAATCATCAGCCCACATACACCCTTACCCAAAGGAATAATCGACACCTCACGTTCTCCTGCTGTTGGCGTGACCTCGACAACAGAAGAGGTTTCGTCTCTGACGATTTCTTTGAAGGTCGCCTTTTGCTGCACTCCGGCTTGGTCGAAGTAGTTGCCGAACTCCTGGCGATATAACTCTTCTGCCGTAACGGGCACGCATAGAAATAAAAAAATACAAGTAAAGAAACGCTTCATAGCTCGATACACTGAATGAAATCATGAGACATAACGGCTAAGCTGAACGGCGCGTAGCGCCCGAGTCCATATACGACGAGTTAGCGACATCAAATGTGCCCGCCGGATGGCTGATCCTTCCATCCCCGTACGTACGAATGACCTCCGACACGATGACTTGATACCCATCTAGCCACTTCCCCTGCGCTCGCTTCTCCTCAACGTGCTTCGGATGCTTCATTAAGGCCTGCAACGATTCAAGCGACTCCAAGTAGTACACATTCGAGATCAGACCTGTTGTTTGATTCTCCCAAGTCTCCTCGCCAAGATAGCCCGGAATTTTCTTTGCTGCTTCGGCAATGGCTTCATCGAGTCGGAAAAATTCGTCGTCGTATTGCCCTTTGGCGAAAATGAAGGTCGATGAGTACATAAGTTCCTAAAAATATTTTTATCGAGGCTGCTAACTGAATATTTATCAGACTCGGCCTGTCCGTTATGCGCACCAGCGAGCCGTTATGCACGGACGCATGAACGCATGCCAAGCCGCATGCAGCGTGGCTTTCGGCGGGCCAGCCGATTTAACAGGAAACATAAAAAACCGGGAAAGACGGACTCCACTGGAGTCCGATCATTTGGCACTCAGTGTAGGTGAAGATTGTAATATCGGCAACAAACGGGAGGCTCGAAGAATTCACATGGCCGCTGAGGGCAACGCTAGGCGGCAGTGCACAGCCCACAGTTGCGCACAAGGCGCACACCACACCCGTCCATTTCCAATTCCCGAGAAAACTCCTTTCCATTTCGAGGAAAAAATCACCCTCGACGGCTTCGCGCATATCCGATAGCGCGCCATTGCGGCCGTTAGCGCTGGCTCCGCGCCGCGTCGCCGCTTTTCCAACAAGCATTGCGACATGGCACCGCTTTTGCTCTACAGCATATGAACACCTCCCGACATTCGCGCAGCTTGAGCGGCGTGCGTTGCGGCGAGCGAAGCAGCACCCGATCTTAATTGGAAGGAAATGTCATGGACACCTGGATGATCAATGGGGCCTTTGCCCTGTTCATTGCTTTGAGTTTTACTGCCCTGTTCTTTTTTGTCTTCACGCGCGGCGCACTGGTCGTGCGCGGGCTCGTCCCCGCATGGCAGAACGAGACCTCACATGTGTATCCGGTGTATTCGAACATGCGGCTTATCCGGGCCATCGATTTCCAGCCGATCATCTCGGCTATCCTGTTGTTCCAGTATCGCCGCCTGGTCTCGAAGATCGTTGCTGAAATCCGGCAGATGGATCTGCGCAACAAGAAGCTGCTGATCACTTCCTGCGCCTTCGGCAATGTGATGCCGCGCGTGGTGAAGGCGGCGTTGCAAGCCGGCGCCGAGCGCGTGCTGATTGCCGACATTATTCCCAATGAACTGGAACACGCCAAGGAGAAGCTCGCCGGCTTTGGCGACAAGGTGGAGTTCATTCGGGAGAATGCTACCCGCATGCAGCAAGAGGATGGCGTGGTGAATGCCAACGTCATCTTCTTCCTGCTGCATGAGCTGCCGCATCACTTGAAGGGGCAAGCCCTGAGCGAAGCAGGTCGCTTGATTGCGCCCGGCGGCAAGCTGTTCCTCGCCGAGTTTCATCGTCCCAGCCTGCGTGTGCTGCGGGCGCTGAGCTGGGCTTATTTCAAGGTGTTCGAGCCGCTCGGCCTTGCGCTCTGGGATACGCATGACCCGATCAGCTATCTGGAAGAGACCGGCCACTGGACGTGCGAGCGCACCACCTGCTTCTTCGGAAACTTCCAGGTCATCACCGCAACGAAACAATAGGGAGGCTTGATCCGTCCGGCGCGTTTCTGTCATTGCGCCGGACGACGATCGAGATGCCGCTAGCGACAAAAGAGGGCGGGCGCCCGTTGCCGGACGCCCGCCCTTTGCTTGCGCGTCAATCAGACTTTAATGACGTCGGCTTCCGCCCACGCGCTCGGCACCGTAGCGCACCGCGTCCTTCACCTTGTCCCAGGTGCTTTCCGGATGCTGGCGCTCCCAGTCGCTGCGCATGTCGGGCTCGACATCTTCCCAGCGATAGTTCTTGAAACGCTCGCTGCCCGCCATGGTGGAGCCGTAGCGATAAGCGGCATCGTAGTCTTCGTAGCGCCCGCCTGAACTGCCATAGGCGGTCTGCCAGTGACGGCGGAATGCGTCGTCATCGCCCTTCACCATGCCGGTCGTGCCGCGGCCGGTATCCGATGCGCCGAGCTGCTCGACTTCGACATCCGTCTTGCGCACGGTGTCGTTGATTTCCTCGGTCTTCTGGCTCACTTCCTTGCCGATGGTGACTTCCTCGATCACATGCGCGGTCTTGGACACCACCGGCTCTTCCGCCATCTCGCGCAGCTCCACCGAGCCTTCCTTGAAGGCGGCGAGATCGGCTTCGCTGGCCGGCTGGTCGACGGCGTGCCGCTCGACCTTCACATGCTCTTGGCGCAGTTGTACCGATTCATGCACCGGCTTTTCCGTCACGTGGCGGAAGATGCGGATGCCGCCGCGCTGCACCAGCCGCTTGCCGACCTTGAATTCTTCCTCGATGACGGGAAAGGTCGATTGCTCCGTGGTGCCGGCCTGCGTCGTCGCCGGACGGTAGCTGCTGCGTTCCTTTTCAATTTCCTTTTGCGACAGCTTCGGCGCGGCAGCTTCATAGCCAGACCAGCCTTGCTGCTTCCATGCGCCGGCGCGTTCATCGATATTGACCGGATTGAAGCGATTCATGATGTCGGACGCGCGCTCGGCCTCCCGATGGTCTTGCGCTTCGAACGTCAGCACGTAACTGCCGCGGCGCACCGATTCCGCGTACACATCGTGATGCTCCTTGTGCTCTTCCGTGCCGAACAGGGAGCGGAAGAAACCGCTGATGCCCGCCGCGCCATGCTCTGCTTCCGCTTTTGCCACTTTTGCGGCCTTCGCAGTCTTCCCGCTTGCAGGGATTTCCGACTCGGGCTGCAGATGGATGCGCGAGCGTTGAATGCCGTCCGCCGTCAGCGCCTGCACCGCGCCTTCGGCATCCGCATAATCGTCATACACGCCGATCACGCTGGTGCGACCGCTGTCGGCTGTCTGCGCCATGCGGCCCGGCCGGTAGACGTCCTGTGCATTGAGGCTGCGCCAGCGTTGTTCGATGTAATCGGCATCCTCCTCGGAACGCGGCCTGACGCCGATCATGATGCCGCCGCCTTTCAGGCCGCTCTCGTAGCGCTTGACGTTCTCTTCCGGAATGCCCCAGCCGACCAGCGCGCCGAGCAGTCCGCCGGTGGCGGCACCTGCGCCCGCACCCGCCGCAGCATCAGCCAGAGGGCCGGCCACCACCAGGCCGATGCCGGGCAGCGCAATGCTCGCGCCGGTGGCCATCGCGGCAGCGATCACCGCGCCCAGCGTGCCGCCGATCGCGCCGCCGACACCGGCGCCTTCCGCCGCCTTGCTGCCAAGCTCCGTCTGCGCCGTGCCTTGCTGCGCAAAATGTTTCTTGCGTGTGTCATCCGACATGACCACATTGATGTCGTCCTTCGTATAGCCGCGCTCGGAAAGGACTTGATACGCTTGCTCGGCGCTGGCGTGATCATTGAAAAGCGCGGTCAGCATGCCGGAATCATTTCTTGAAACTGAAGCCATGATGCATCTCCTTGTTCGTTCCATGCGAAAAGCGTCAACACAATGCAGCGAGCTTCTTCATCGCGATGCAGTCAACCATGCGGGGAGTTGATGTGCGGCGGCGCCTCGCAGGAGGCAGAATTGAAGGTGAGCCGGGGTTGCTGCACTGTTGCGTAGGAAGGGGGCTTGAGCGCTTTTCAGCATATTAATAAAACCGCAATAGGCTTGTAAGAAGCCTGTGCGCGCGATTAGTTCCATGCGTGGAAGCGCAGCATTTCAAGCGGTAAATCACGGCCGGAAGCCGCGTGAACGCAAGGCCGATGGAAATCACTCACGAACTTAATGACAAGCTTCGTTGTCAGTGAATCACGATCTGCATGAATCACTTTGCGCGATGCGCAAGACAACTTTGCTCCACGAACAAGCCTTACTCGAAAGGAGATGCACATGAACATGAACAGAATCCTCGCCGTTGCCGCGCTCGCCGCGGGCGGAGTTATCCTGTCGAAACAGCTGAAGAAGACCGGCGTCATGCGAAAGACGTCGTCGTCCACGCAGGAATCCATCGACGTGGATGTCCCGGTCAGCGCCGCGTACAACCAATGGACGCAGTTTGAAGATTTTCCGAAGTTCATGGACAGCGTGCGCGAAGTGCGCCAGCTTGACGATACGCATCTGCACTGGCGCGCCGAGGTGGCCGGCAAGGAACAGGAATGGGATGCCGAGATCACCGAGCAGATTCCCGACAAGCGCATCGCATGGCGCAGCATCGGCGGCGTCCGCAATGCCGGCGTGGTCACCTTCCACAAGCTCTCGGACGGAAAGACGCGCATCATGCTGCAAATGGATTACGATCCGCGCACCATGGATGAAAAAATCGGCGATGCGCTGGGTGTCGTCAAGCTGCAGACGAAAGCCAATCTCAAGCGCTTCAAGGACATGCTTGAAACCCGCGGCAGGGAAACCGGGGCTTGGCGCGGATCGGTTGCGCCGCATTAGGTTGTGGAACTGATCCTTCTCAAGCGCAACTCGAATATTCTTCCCGCGTAGCGCCCTCTATCAGAACGTCGCGGTAAAATCGGACGAGTGATGCCCGGTCCTATCTGATAGAGGAGGAATGCTATGCCTTCCGGAAAAATCCTGGTGGCGCAAGGGGGCGGTCCGACCGCTGTGATCAATCAGTCGCTGGTCGGTGTGGTGCTGGAGGCGCGACGATTTCGCAACGTCGAACTGGTCTACGGCGCGCGTCACGGCGTGCGCGGCATCGTGAATGAAGATTTCCTGGATCTGACGCAGGAGACCAGCCACAACCTGGAACTGGTGGCCAACACGCCTGCGTCGGCGCTGGGTTCCACGCGCGACAAGCCGGACGTCAAGTATTGCCAGGAAATCTTCAACGTACTGCGCGCGCACCAGATCGAGCAGTTCTTCTACATCGGCGGCAACGACTCGGCCGATACCGTGCACATCGTCAGCCAGGAAGCGCAAAAGGCGAACTATCCCTTGCGCAGCATTCACATCCCGAAGACCATCGACAACGACCTGGTCGGCAACGATCACACGCCCGGATTTCCATCGGCCGCGCGCTTCGTCGCGCAAGCCTTCGCCGGTGCCAATCTCGATAACGCGGCGCTGCCGGGCGTCTATGTCGGCGTCGTGATGGGACGTCACGCCGGCTTCCTGACTGCGGCGTCCGCGCTCGGCAAGAAATTCCCCGACGACGGACCGCATCTGATCTACCTGCCCGAACGCACCTTTGTCATCGACAAATTCCTGTCCGATGTGAAGCGCGTCTTCGATCGCTACGGACGCTGCGTGATTGCCGTGTCCGAAGGCGTGCATGACCTGTCGGGCGCGCCCATCGCGAGCCTCCTGGCCAAGGAAGTGGAGCGCGACGCGCACGGCAACGTGCAGCTTTCCGGCAGCGGCGCGCTGGCCGATCTGCTGTGCGATGAAATCAAGTCCAAGCTGAAGATCAAGCGCGTGCGCGGCGACACCTTCGGCTATCTGCAGCGTTCCTTCATCGGCTGCGTCTCCGATGTCGATCAGCGCGAAGCGCGCGAGGTCGGCGAAAAAGCGGTGCAGTACGCGATGTGGGGCAATCGCGACGGATCAGTGGCGATCAATCGCACCGGCTTCTACTCGGTCGATTATGAATTGCTCGACCTCGAAGTGGTGGCCGGCAAGACGCGCGTGATGGACGACGAATTCATCGCCGAAAGCGGCACCGACATCACCGATGCCTTCCGGCTGTATTTGCGCCCCTTGCTCGGCTCGGGCATGCCCGATGCATTCCGCCTGCGCTACTATCCGGTGCCGAAGGTGAAGAACGCGACGCGCTAGCAAGTAGCGAGTGTCCATGGAAAACACGGAAGGCACGGAAAAAAGCATTTGTTATTCCGTGTTTTCCGTACCTTCCGTGGACAAGGTTTCCTCTTTATCCCGCCTCTTTCTCCATCTCTCGTGCATAAGCGCCTGCGCGTGCCAGCCCGTTCAGCCGGCAACGCAAGAGGAAGGCCTGCTGCGCCTTTTCCACCCGGCTTTCCTGCCCCTGCCATGCGGCGAGGACCGGCGCCTGCAGCGCGCGGCCGTAGGAGAAGCTGAGCTGCCACGGATGCGGGCCCATGTTGTTCATCGCGTTCAAATGGTCGGTTGCATCTTCCGCGCTCTGCCCGCCTGACAGGAACACGATGCCTGGCACGGCGGCGGGAACGTAGCGCTTGAGGCAGCGCACCGTCGCCTCGGCAACCTGTTGCACACTGGCCTGTTGCGGGCACTTCATGCCGGGGATGATCATGTTGGGCTTGAGCAGCAGGCCTTCGAATGCCACGCCATGCGCGTCCAGTTCCCTGAACAATTTGCCCAGCACGCGTGAACTCACTTCCTCGCAGCGCGCGATGCCGTGCGCGCCGTCCATCAGCACTTCCGGTTCCACGATGGGCACGATGCCCTCTTCCTGGCATAGCGCGGCGTAACGCGCCAGCGCATGCATATTGGTCCGTATGCCGCAGCCACTTGGTATCGTGTGCTCGTCGATCTCGATCACCGCGCGCCACTTCGCGAAGCGCGCGCCCATCTGCCGGTATTCGACGAGGCGTTCGCGCAAGCCGTCCAGGCCTTCGGTGATCTTCTCGCCGGGATGCAGGGCCAGCGCCTTGCTGCCCTTGTCCACCTTGATGCCGGGAATGATGCCACGACGCGACAGCAGTTCGGCAAAGGGTATGCCGTCCTTGCTGGATTGACGCAGGGTTTCTTCGTACAAAATCACACCGCCGAGATACTGTTCGACGTCCTCGGTGGTGAACAGGATATCGCGATAGCGCCGCCGGCTTTCTTCGCTGGACGCCAGCTGGATCGCGTCGAAGCGTTTCTTGATGGTGGGACCGCTTTCATCCGCCGCCAGGATGCCTTTCCGGTCGGCGACGATGGCGCGCGCCACCTTGTTGAGCTCGTCGATGTTCATGGTCGATCACTCCCATTCAGGACAATGGCTGAAATCATGCTGGCATCAATGCACCGCGACCGCAATGGCGAACTGACATGATTGCTGTAAGGCTAATCGCCGGTAGGCGAAATCTGAAAGCACTTCACCTGCTCCAGCGACAGCAAATGCGTCGACAGCACGGACATGTTCCTCACGTCGGAGGTGCGAATCACCATGCGGTATTCAAAATGCTGGCCATCCTCGGTAATGCGATAGCTCATGTTGGCGATATTGAAGCCGTGGTTCGCCATGATCTTCCTGACCTCGGCTTCCGAAAGCACCTGGTCGCGCTCGAAGCGCAGCGCGTGGTGCGCATAGGACTGCGACGGCATCCTCGCCTCGATGCGGCGGAACAGCGACAGGATGCCCAGCGTCAGCGCGGTCGCCAGAATGGCCGGGTAATAGAATCCCACGCCGATCAGGATGCCGATGGCCGCCGTGATCCAGATCGATGCCGCCGTGGTCAGGCCGCGCACGCTCAGCCCTTCCTTGAAAATCACGCCCGCACCGAGAAAACCGATGCCGGTCATGATGCCCTGCGCCATGCGGGTCGGATCGGTCCTGACGGTGTCGTTTGCCGCGCCCGGAAGCCATTTCCATTGGTACAGCATCACCAGCATGAGCAGACTGGAGGCAACACACACCAGCGCATGCGTCCTGAAACCCGCCGGGCGGCCGTGAAAACTGCGCTCCAGCCCAATGATCCCGCCGGCGCAAAGCGCGCCGAACAGGTGCAGGGTGATCACCACATAATCGGCATCCATCGTGAAGTCCATTGAGCAACCGGTGCGTCGGGCGGTACCGTGTCATGCCTGGCATGCAACAAGTTTGACCGGAGCGCATATCGTCTGTTGCCGGAAATATCAAGAACTGTCCATGCCGGCAACACATGGTTTGCTTCAGGTCAGGAAACCTGCGTGCGTCCGGCTCTGGCGCTTCTTTTGCTGACCGGCAACTGATAAACTTGGAAGCATGAAACGTATCCTCTCCCTGTTACTGCTCTGCCTCGCCGGCGCGGCATCCTCCGCGTTCTCGAAGACACCCGGCGAAGTCGAGATCGGCAGCGTGCTGCGCGAAGCGCAAATGCAGGGCCTGTCCGGTCCCGCCAAAAAGCTGTCGGCCTATCGGGGCAAGCCGCTGGTCATCAATGTCTGGGCCAGTTGGTGCGGCCCCTGCCGCGCGGAAATGGGATCGCTGGAACGCCTCGCGAAGCGCTATGGCGGCAAGCAGTTCAACGTGATCGGCGTCTCCACCGACGACTACCGCGACCGCGCGCTGGCCTTCCTGCAGCAATCGAAAACCAGCTTCAGCAATTACATCGACAGTGAGCTGTTCCTGGAAAACATGCTGGGCGCCGACCGCATTCCCCTGACGCTGCTGGTCGATGCGCAGGGCCGCGTGGTCGCCAAGTTCTATGGCGCCAAGCAATGGGACAGTCCGGAAGCGGTGGATGTGATCGGCAAGGCGTTTCGCGTCAAGATGTAGACGCTATACCAGCCCGATATCGCGGTCTTTCACGCCAGTAAAGACGCGCTCCAGCTGCGCCGAGCGCAAGCCATACATGCGCGCAAACAAGCCGCCCAGCACTGCGCGGTATTCGTTGAGTATCGGATAATCCCGATCCTGGAACAGCGTCGTTTGTTCCACCCGCACTTGCTCGCCGGCGATGCGCCCGCCGCGCACGCTGCCGCCCAGCACCCAGTACACCGTGCCGTGCCCGTGATCGGTGCCGCGATTGCCGTTTTCGCGGAAGGTGCGGCCGAATTCGCTGATGACCACCGTCACCGTGTCGCGCCACGCGCCGCCCATTTCCTGCGCGAAGGCGGCCAGCCCGCGCCCCAGCGCATCGAGGCGCCCGGCGAGCAGGCCGCTCGCACCGCCCTCGCCCACATGCGTGTCCCAGCCGCCGACATCGACGAAGCCGATGTTGTACCTGTCGCGCATCAGCGTGGCGATGCGGCGCGCAACCGACTCGAAACCCCTGGTTGAAATCGCATTGCGATTGGCGGCCTCCATTTCACGGCCCATGATGCCGCCCATCTCCTGCATGAGTTCGTCGCGCAGATGAAAACCGTCGTTGACCTGCTGCTCCAGTTCCGTGCCCCGATACATCGACGCGATCAGGCTGCTCTGGCGCGCGTCCACATTCGTCCTTGCCGCCGCGCGCAAGGACGCATTCGGCACCTGCGCGCGGCCCTGCAGGATCAGCGGCAGGCGATCGGTGAAGGCGATGGCATCCTTGCCGTTCAGTTCCATCACCAGCCGGTTCAGAAAACCCGACTGGAAATCGCGCCCGCGTCCCGCCGGCTGGCCCAACTCGATCGCGTCCTGTGTCTCGAAATGGCTGCGCGAGGTGTCCTCGGTGCCCGCGAACGGAATGAAGGCCGCCTGCCCCGCGCTGAACAAGGGATGCACCGAATCGCGCAGCACCGGATGCAGGCCCCAGTCGGCGTCGAGCGGCAGCGCCGCATTCAGATCCGGACCGGGACGCGCAATCGCGATGTTGGGCCGCGCCTCGTAGTAGAACTGGCTGGAGACCGGCACCAGCAGATTGGCCGCATCGTATCCGCCGCGCAGGAACACCAGCAGCAGCTTGCTCCTGGCAGCGGGTGCGGCAAACAGGCTGCCCGCGGAGCCGGCGAGCGGCAGGGAAGCCAGAACCTTGAGCACGTCACGACGTTTCATTTCTGCTCCTAACGATGCATCATTTCGGGAGACGCCAGCAGCAGCATGTTCCACTCCTGGGGCGATGCCGCCTGCTCCAGCGCGGCGCGCGTGGCAGGGTTCAGGCCCGCTTGCAGCGACTGGTAATACAAGGCATTGGCGAGTTGCGGAAAGGCCGGCCGTTCCTGCGGCAGCATGTCATCCGTCCTGAACAGGCCGGCGCTGCCCGCACCGATGGCCTTGGCGATCTCGAAGCGCGTCGTCATCTGCCCCGCGCTGTTCCAGGCCGATTGCGTCAGGGGATAGCCGTCGGGCGTCTGGCGGCCGTACAAGGGCTCGCCCATGCGATTGAGCCAGTTCAGCATCGGGCCGGCATTCAGGATGGGCTTGTCTTCATAGGCCAGCCGCACCGCCGACACCACATAGTGCACCGGGTCCTTGAACTTGCGGCCGAGCGACTGCGCGAATTCGGGCGAATCGAACAGGGTTCTGAGCGTGACCGCGATATCGCCGTCGCTGCGCAGGAAGCTCTGCGCCATGCGTTCGACCAGTGCGGCGGGCGGATCGTCCGACACGAAATACAGCGCCAGCTTGCGACTGATGAAGTGCGCCGTCGCCGGTTGGCGGCTCAGCAGATCGAGCGCCTCGTCCAGTTCGGCCAGGCCGCGCCCGCGTATCGTCCTGCCGAGCAATTGCTTGTCGCCGTAATCGTGCCGCCTCGGATTGAATTCGAACAAGCCCTGCCGCACATACTGTTGCTGCAACGCGGGCCGCCCGAACCGCATCTGTTCGCCGCGATGGATGCCGACGCCGGTCAGCACGCGCGCCAGCTCCTGCACATCGCGCTGGCTGTAGCCGGCATCGACGCCGAGCGTATGCAGTTCCATCAGCTCGCGCGCATAGTTCTCGTTGATGCGGTCGGCCGCGTTGTGCTCATTGTCGAGGTAGCGCAGCATCGCCGGATGGTGCGCGGTGGCGGCCAGCAGGTCGCGGAATTTGCCGAGCGCGTAGGGCCGTATCGCGTGCTCTTCGTAATCGCCTATCATCGCGCGCAGATCGTGCTTGCCCTGGTGCACATTGAAGTGATTCATCCAGAACCAGGTCATCTGCTCCTGCAACTGGTTGGGCGAATACAGCGCGCGCAATAGCGACCGGCTCGCCGCCTCGCGTGCAAGACGGTTCAGGTCCTGCTGATAGGCTTGCTTCGCGGCCTGCTTCTGCGCATCGCTCATGCCTTGCGCATCGCGGCGGCGCTGTTCGAAATCGTGCTCCAGCTGTTCCAGCGGACGCTGCGAGATGGTCATCGCGTCGATCTGCGCTTGCACTTGCACAGGCAAGTTCGCGGGGCCGGGGTGCAGCTGCTGTTCGAGGTAACGGCCCAGGCCAAGGGCATTGGCCTGGCGCAGCGCCTCGCTGTTCGCGCCCCAGGTGATGCGGTTAAGTACGGGCAAAGTGAGCAAGGGATCGGTTCGCGGGGCAGCAGTCGCGGTGCAGACGATGAACAGCGCCGCAAGTGGAATCCGTGCAAATAGGAAATTAGCCATGCCGCCGCGCCTCCGGACTTGTTCTTGATTGTGCAGGTTAACGTCCGCTTGGCGGCAGAAGAGGACAAGGGCAATCACTGGAAATGGTAACAGCGTGTAAGAACCCAAGTCGTGGCTATAATGCTTGCCAAAAATACAAAACCAAGAATCTGCGGACGCACAGCATGAAACACAACAAGACGGGCAAGATCGGCGCGATGTGCGCCATCGGCGGCAGCATCCTGCTGCTCGCCGGCACACTTTTGCATCCGATGGAAGCAGACCCGGCCGACGCGCTGGCCGCCTTCACTGAGTATGCTGCCGACCACCACTGGATCGCCAGCCATTTGACGCAACTGGCCGGCGTGACGCTCATGGTGTTCGCACTGATATCGCTCTCGCAACTCTTGCGCGAGTCGCAAGGCGAAATCTGGTCTCGTCTCGGTTACGGCGCGGCGATCGCCGGCCTGGGTGTTGCCGCCGCCTTGCAGGCAGTCGACGGCATCGCGTTGAAATCCATGGTGAACGCATGGGTCGCTGCACCGCCTGCGCAAAGGGACGCGGTTTTTCAGGCCGCCTTTGCCGTTCGCCAGATCGAGATCGGGCTGGCCGCCATGCTCAGCCTGGTGCTGGGTCTTGCTGCGAGCCTCTACGGAATCGCCATCTCGAAAGCAAAGAAATATCCGGCGTGGCTCGCTTTCCTCGCCTGCCTGGGCGGCCCGTCCACCATGGTCGCGGGCGTCGTGATCGCCTATACCGGCTTCTCCGAAACAGCCATGACAGTGAACATGCCGGCGAATATTCTGCTGCTGGTCTGGATGGCCTTGCTCGGTGTCTTCATGTGGCGCAGGGGGTAAGAACCTGTTTAGTGTCTTTTTGGCAGGCGCGTTCTACCGGGAAGGGATGCAGGGCAAGGCGCGCCGCGCTGCTCAGACTGGCCGTCTGTGCAAGCGGCGCAACGCCGCAATGCGCCCTTCCCGGCAGAACCCTTTGGGCAGCGTTCTGATCCGGCCGCCTACGTTGTTACGGCTCCTTGCCGTAGCACCGCTACGTCGCGTCGCCGCGCCTAGTATCCGGCCGGATCAGAACGCTGCGCGCCTGCCAAAAAGACACTAAACAGGTTCTAAGCCACTCGCCCGCGCCGCCGCCGCAGGATCGAATTCTGCGCCTGCAAAATCGCATCGACCCGCTCGGACGCCTCGCGCGCCAGTTCCTGCGCCAGCTCGCCGCTGGGGAAGAATTCCGGACAGCGATAGCCGAGCCAGGCATAGGCGGAATACATCCTGCACATGTCTTCCACCTCCTGCAGATTGTGACGCGATAGAGAGACCAACTCGTGACGCAGCGCGCTGACCTTGTGCTTGGCGAGCGCACGCGCCCAGTCCTGCCATGCAATATGCAGCGACGGCACGCGCGATGAAATCGGCACCAGCGAGAGCGTGAACTTGTCGGCTATGGACAGTGCGAGCGTATCGAGCCACAGCGCGCGTTCGGCTTGTTCATCGGTGATGCGCGGGAAGAAGAAGCCATCCGGCACGTCGATGTTGTGCACGAAGCGCTTGAACAGTCTGGTCAGCGATTGCTCGCCGGTGACCGCTGCGATCCGATGCAGATGCTCCAGCGTGGGCGCCACCGAAAAGCCCGCTGCCGCCACCGGCGGAACCTTCTCCTTCAGCAGCGAGCGCATCACATGATGGGTTTCTTCGTCATAGCCGGCGACGAAGCCTTCCTCGTGCACGCCGAAGCGGCCCGCGCGGCCGGCGATCTGCCGCGCCAGCGCCGCCGGCACTTCTTCCTCCTCGATGCCGTTGTACTTGGTCGAGGTGGTCATCACCACGCGTTCGATCGGCAGGTTCAGCCCCATCGCGATGGCATCGGTGCCGACCACGATATCGGCCTCGCCATTGCGAAAGCGCGCCGCTTGCGCACGGCGCACTTCCGGCGACAGGTTGCCATACACCGTCGCCACCGAGAATCCGCTCTCGGTGATCATGTCGCGCCACATCAGCACCTCGCGCCGCGAGAAGGCAATCACCGCATCGCCGCGCCGCAGGTTGCGCAGTTTGCGCACCGCCTTGGCTTCCATCGACAGCGGTGCCTTGCGCTTGAGCACATGCACTTCGAGCGGACATTCCAGCCGTTCGGCCAGCGCTTCGACCGCTCGACGCGCCTCCAGCGCACCGACCAGGTACACCACCGATGCCGGTGCGCCGCATACTGCGGCGGTCCACGCGGCGCCACGGTCGCGATCGCCCAGCATCTGGATTTCATCGATCACCGCCACATCCACCCGCGTGCTGGTGTCGAGCATTTCCACCGTGCTGGCCACATGCGTGGCGCCCTCGACGATGCGGCGCTCCTCGCCGGTCACCAGGCTGACCAGCAGTTCCTTGCCGTGCGGCCGGGCCTCCAGCAAGCGTTCGTAGTTTTCCAGCGCAAGCAGGCGCAGTGGCGCGAGGTAGACGCCGCTCTTCGCCCGGGCCAGCGCTTCCATCGCCTGATGCGTCTTGCCGGAATTGGTCGGCCCCAGCAAGGCGATGAAGCGGCGCGGCATGCGCCAGGCGACCTCGAACGATGCCGGATATTCCGCGAGATTGATGCTCTCCTTCGTCAGCGCCGCGTGCCGCTCTTCGTTCTGGCGCTCGATCGCATGCTGCAGGCGCTGCTCGATGCGCTCGAACACATACTCCGCAGGATCGGACATGTCGCGCCCTTCCAGCGCGTGCAGGAAAACCATCGCATCGAGTCCGACATCGTCGGCACGCGCATGCAGTCCGGCAACAAAGGCGGTCACTTCGCGATGCAGTTCTTCCTTCACGCCGGAATGGGCGCGCTGCGTGATCAGCTGCAATTGTTCTTCCGGCGCCATCTTGCGCCACTTGCTCGGCTTGGCCAGCACGCCCTGACTCGGAACGAGGCTGTAGGGAATGTGCAGCCCGGCCACCTCGGCAAGGCCGGAAAAGCGCAGGAATACGCGGCCCTCCGATTTGACCAGATCGGCGCCCAGTGCCTGCGCGTGCAGTTCCGGGGCCATGCTGTCGTCGGTGGCAGGGATGGTCGCGGGAGAGTCGGGGGAGGGGGACGCGCTTGTCATGAACCGGAAAGAGTCACTGTGAAACAGATGGAAAACGATGGCGTGCGGGAGAATCTCACAACCGCGCCAGCGTAGCAGGATCGGGCTCGCCACCGAAGTATTTCCGCAGGCATGCCTCGAACACTGCATTGTCCTCGCCGGCCCGTGCAAACAGCGTCATCGAGGACCGGAATTTCATGTCATCGGGATAGCCGAAAATTTCTTCCACCGTGCGGCCTTCGATCGCCGCCACGATGCGCGCGCATTCGCGCAACCTCGTGCCGAGCACCGGATGCGCGAGGTAAGCCCGCGCTTCCTCAATCGAGGAGATCGCGTACCTGCGCGCCATCTCGCTTTGCCCCAGTCCCTGTATCTGCGGGAAGATGAACCACATCCAGTGGCTGCGCTTGCGGCCCGCACGCAGTTCGGCGCAGGCGGTCTCGTAAGTCGAGCGCTGCGCATCCACGAAGCGTTGCAACCGGAAGGGATCGTCCATGGCTCAGCTCGACAATCGTCCCTTGCCCAGCACGTGCATCAGCGCATCCTTGCCGTGGATGCTCAATTGCCGTTCCAGCTGCGCGCGCGCCATGTCTTCGCTGCCGGCCGGTCCGCTTGCGATGCGTTTGCCCGATGAGCGTTCGGTAATGGCCCAGCCGCCGTGCTTGTCGTAAAGCCACGTGTGCAGGATGAACTGAAGCTCTTCAAAGCCCGGCACGACAATTTCCTCGCCCAGCAATTCCTGCGGCTGGCCGAATTCGTTCTGTATCAGGAATTTTTCCATCGGAATGCGGTCTCCATCTGTTCTCCATATTAGGCGAAGGTCGCCGGCGCGCGGCCACTGTTTCCTTTCCGTCCTTTGTGTCGCGTCAAGTCCCGCGACCGGGAAGTTCCTAACCTATAAATGCGTCTGCAGCGGCCCTCGCTCCGCAACCCCGCCAACATCCGACCGCATATCCGCAATGGAACAGCCCAAGCAAGCGAAGGAAAAAGTCCGCGAATATCTGGAGCGGCGACAGATCGAGCGCCGTCAGAATTCCCGTTCGCCCCTGCACGATCCCGAGCAGATACGCCGAGAGATCGGCTGGGACCTTGTCGAACGCCGGCAGACGGACCGCCGCAACAAGAAATGACAAGCGCGCACGCTGCTTCACGCATTAGCCGGGATTCACGCCGCATGTTTGCCCGCAAGACAGGGCAGTAATAGATTTAGTCTATGGTTTCGATCCAAACTATCGAATTCTCATTTCCATAGATCGGCACTATGATTCACCCATGACGTTTTTTCTTCAACCAACAACACGGGAGTCACCATGTCTCTGATCAATACCCAAGTCAAGCCTTTCTCAGCAACCGCCTTTCATAACGGCAAGTTCGTTCCGGTTACCGAAGCCGACCTGAAGGGCAAGTGGTCCGTCGTGTTCTTCTACCCGGCCGACTTCACCTTCGTCTGCCCGACCGAGCTGGGCGACCTGGCCGACAACTACGACACCTTCAAGTCGCTGGGCGTGGAAGTCTACGGCGTGTCCACCGACACCCACTTCACCCACAAGGCATGGCATGACACTTCGGATACCATCCGCAAGATCAAGTATCCGCTGATCGGCGATCCGACCGGCGCGATCACCCGCAACTTCGACGTGATGATCGAAGAAGAAGGCCTGGCACTGCGCGGCACCTTCGTGATCAATCCGGAAGGCCAGATCAAGCTGTGCGAAATCCATGACAACGGCATCGGCCGCGACGCCAAGGAACTGCTGCGCAAGGTGCAGGCAGCGCAGTATGTGGCATCGCACCCGGGCGAAGTCTGCCCTGCCAAGTGGACCCCGGGCGAGAAGACCTTGTCTCCGTCGCTGGATCTCGTCGGCAAGATCTAAATCTTCATGGCGCGCCGCCTTCGCGCGGTGCGCCGACCGGACGCGGCAACCCGCGTCCGCAGCACCACTCCCCGATCACCCTGATTGTTCCGCTGGCACGAGCCTGATCCGGAAGTGGCACTGCACATCCCGACATTCCACCATCCTCACAAGGGAATCATCATGCTGGACAACAACCTCAAAACCCAATTGAAGGCTTACCTCGAGAAAGTCACCCAACCGATCGAGATTGTCGCGTCGCTGGACAGCAGCGAAAGCGCGCATGAAATGTCTTCACTCCTGAACGACATCGCCAATCTGTCTTCGCAGATCACGCTGACCGAGCAACGCGGTGCAGACGAACGCACGCCATCGTTCTCGCTCAATCGCGCGGGCAGCAACATGGGCATCCGCTTCGCCGGCGTTCCCATGGGCCATGAATTCACCTCGCTGGTGCTGGCGCTGCTGCAGGTCGGCGGCCATCCGCCCAAGGCGGATGCCGACGTGCTGGAGCAGATCCGCGCGCTCGAGGGCGAGTTCGTGTTCGAAACCTATATCTCCCTGTCTTGCCAGAATTGCCCGGACGTGGTGCAGGCACTGAACCTGATGGCGGTGATCAACCCCAACATCCGCCACACGATGATCGACGGCGCGCTGTTCCAGGATGAAGTCGCCGCACGCCAGATCATGGCCGTGCCGACTGTTTTCCTGAATGGCGAAAGCTTCGGCCAGGGCCGCATGTCGCTCGAAGAGATCCTCGCGAAACTCGATTCCGGCGCCGCGCAGCGCGAAGCCGCGAAGATCGCGCAGAAAGACGTGTTCGACATGCTCATCGTCGGCGGCGGACCCGCAGGCGCATCGGCTGCGATCTATGCGGCACGCAAGGGCATCCGCACCGGCGTCGTCGCCGAGCGCTTCGGCGGTCAGGTGCTCGACACCATGGGCATCGAGAATTTCATCTCCGTGAAGGAAACCGAAGGGCCGAAAATGGCCGCCGCGCTGGAACAGCACGTGAAGTCCTACGATGTGGACATCATGAATCTGCAGCGCGCCGAAGCGCTGATCCCCGGCGAGAACATCGAGATCCGGCTGGCCGGCGGCGCGAGCCTCAAGGCGAAGACCGTGGTGCTGGCGACCGGCGCGCGCTGGCGCGAGATGAACGTGCCCGGCGAAAAGGAATACCGCAATCGCGGCGTGGCCTACTGCCCGCACTGCGACGGCCCGCTGTTCAAGGGCAAGCGCGTGGCGGTGATCGGTGGCGGCAATTCCGGTGTGGAAGCGGCGATCGACCTGGCCGGTATCGTGTCGCATGTCACGCTGCTGGAATTCGATGGCCAGCTGCGTGCCGACGCGGTCCTGCAGCGCAAGCTCTTCAGCCTGCCGAACGTCAGCGTGATCACCAGCGCGCAAACCACGGAAGTCACGGGCGACGGCAACAAGGTCAACGGCCTGCGCTATACCGACCGCAAGAGCGGTGCGGCGCACCACGTCGAACTGGAAGGCATCTTCGTGCAGATCGGCCTGCTGCCCAATACCGATTGGCTGAAGGGCACGATCGCCCTGAGCAATCGCGGCGAAATCGAAGTCGATGCGCACGGCCGCACCTCGGTGCCGGGCGTATTCGCCGCCGGCGATGCCACCACCACGCCCTACAAGCAGATCATCATCGCCATGGGCGAAGGATCGAAAGCGGCCCTGAGCGCCTTCGATCACCTGATCCGCAGCTCGGCGCCGCAAGAAAGCAAGGTGGCGATCGCGGCCTGACCGCCGGGGCAGAACAGCTCACTGCAATGATCGTCTTCCTCGACTTCGACGGTGTCTTGCACCCGTTTCACCGGCCGGCCGGGGTGTTCACCCTGCTGGCCGAGTTCGAGCGCGTGATGCGCGACTACGCGGACGTCGACATCGTCATCTCCAGCACCTGGCGCGAGGCGCATCCCTTGCCGCAACTACGGGCGCTCTTCTCGCCGGACATCGGCGATCGCATCATCGACGTCACTCCGATTGCCGGCGGCCTCCATCATCCTTTTGTCCGCGAGGCCGAAATCCGTATGTGGCTGCGAGAAGCCGGGCGCGCGGCCGAACAGTGGGTGGCGATCGACGATACCGCATGGTTTTTCTCGCCGGATTGTCCCAATCTCATTCTGGTGGACACCGAAACCGGATTCAACCTGACAACCGAGCGCGAACTGCGCCGCCGCCTGTCCGCGTCATCATTCGCCTGAATCATTCGTGCGCCGCGCGCGCTCCGTGATACGTCGTCTGAATCCAGACCGCCCATCCGCCCAGACCGAGCACGACCGCAGCGATCATCACGATGCCGCCGAGGAAAGGAATCGCCGCGGCGATGCTCAGCACGATCAGCGCCAGCAGGAGAAACAACGCATAGCGCTTCAGGCTCGCCGGTTCCGGCTGCTTCGCGGCGGTGGCAACCTGTCGGCCGATCAGGAAGGCCGTCGCCAGATAGCCCAGCATCAGGCTCAAGGGATAGAGCAGCAGCAGCGCAAAACCGATAGGCAGGCCGATCACCGTGACCATGAACAGGATCGCCACCGGAGGAATCGTGAACACCAATGCGAGGCCGAGCAACAGGCTGCGCAGCGGATACTGGCGAATCGCGCGCTGCGGCCCGAGCGCGGCGGCAGGAAAGAGCACATACAGCAGCATGCCCGCCGCCAGCATGCTCAGCACGAAGAAAGGATGGAACCACGACATTGCGCGGCGCGGGCCGTGCTCCTTGCTCCATTCCGGCGGCGTCGGTTCGTGCGTGAGCGCGCCCAGCACCTGGGCTGACGGATCGCGGATCAGCTCATTCGGACTGGCGTAAAAAAGACCGCCGCGAATGATCGCACCCGGCAGCAACTTGATCTGCTGTCCGTAGAGATGCGCGTCGCCGTCGATCTCGCCGGAAATCGCGATGTTGCCGGCGTAAATCCGGGCACCTTTTCCAATCTTCCCGGCCACCGTCACATCGCCTCCCGCCAGCCAGGCCGAACCCGCCACCACCGCCGCTTCGCCCACACGCACATTGCCGCCGGCCGCGACCAGTTCGCCGTCGGTATTGCCCTCGATATCGACATGCCCGCCGGCGGCGCGCAAGTCCTGCCGCACCGGCGCGCGAATCGTGACCGAGCCGCCGGCCACTGCCGCGTCGGCACCGACTTCGCGTTCCACGCTCACCCGTCCGCCGGCGGCGAACAGATCCGCCGCGACAGGCGTGGCGATCACGAGATCGCTGCCGCTGATGTAGGTGTTTCCCGCTTCGCTGGTTTGTAGTTGTGACGAGGCAGAATAGGCCGGTGATATCGACAAGCAGAACGACAAGCAGACAAGCAGCATGCCGATGCGCATCTTGCTGATAGTGGTGTGTAGGGAGAGCATCAGAATCCTCCTTTCCAGGTGGATTACGCCATCATGCCGCTCACAGCCCGGACCGGCTTGAGGCAGGTCACGCAACATGCAACAGCCCTCGTTTTCGCATGTCTTGCATGCAAACATGCGCGATGCAAGAAGCGGCGATCTGTTTGCCGGAGTTGTCTGTTCCTGTCCACAAAATCACGGTCTGAAAAATGTAGCGCCACGCAACGCACATCAGGCGCGCATTTTCGGGCATCATATCGAGCGCCCTGCCTCATCGAAACAAGCTGTTACAGCACGCGCAGGGCGCACTCCGTAGAATCGCTTCATGAAACTGTTTGCACTTCTTTTCGCGCTGGCGCCGCTCGTGCCGGCCTATGCCCACAAGGTCATCGGTGTCGCCGATGGCGCCAATCTGACACTCCTCGTTGACGAGCAGCCTTTCAAGATCCGGCTCGCCAACATCGACGCACCCGACAAGGCCCAGCCCTTCGGCGCGCAGTCGCGGCAATCCCTCGCCGAGCTCTGCCTCGGCAAGGATGCCAGCTACCAGGAGCAGGCCATCGATCATCGCGGCCGCACGGTGGCGATCGTGACCTGCGAGGGCGTGGAAGCCAATCGCGCGCAGGTCGAGCGCGGCATGGTCTGGGTCTACCCCAAGACCAACCAGGATCTGACGCTGCCGGGGCTGGAAGCCATGGCGCGGCAGCGCCGCGTGGGTTTGTGGATGGACGCAGAGCCGGTCGCGCCATGGATATTCCGTCATCCGAAAACCAGGAAGATCGCGAAAGTGCCGACGGAGAATACGGACGGCGGAATCTGCTTCACCGACCGACACGGCGAGTACCGCTTCGTCGACGGCATGAAGCGCTATGGATGCTAGCGCCTAGGCCTGGTTTTGTTCCTCGACTGCATGAAGGAACTCCGGCCGTTCGGCCAGGAGATCGCGCGCACGGAAGCCGGAAACCAGAAAAGGAGATGTTTCAACGATGGGCTTTGTCTGTCGCATCGGCGCGAGTGCGGCTTTCAGGATATCGCGCATGAGCAAGCGCGCTTCGGTGATGTCTTCCCGCAATGACCGACGGGGAAGAAGGCCCGCTTCGACGGCTTTGGTGATGGCAGCCGTCAACATTTCATCGGTAATGTTCATGTCTCGCTGCGTATTGGTCTTATTGGTGCATGATGCCGCGTTGCGCAGGAGAATTGTTTCAAATTTACATCTTCTTACAGACCGGATCCGCGCTGAATCCACGCATTTTCAGAGGCCGGGCAAGGTCTCCTGCGCCGCCGTCTTGCCTGGCCTCGGCGCTGGCCGCGCGACCAGGCGCTCAGCCGGATAGCGCATGAAGAAGCGCTCCGCCTCCTCGACCGGACAATGCAGCCACTCGTCGTAGCGCTCCGGGTCGAGTATTACCATCATGCGCTTTTCGTCGCCCGGTTTGTGGAATCGCTGCATCACCGCATGCCCGTCCGCATTGATGGTCAGCATGGAGAATGACAGCAGCGGCAGACCGTTGCCGCCGTCCTGCTTGTACTCCCAGATACCGGCCACGCCGAGCGGCGCGCCGTCCGCATCGGCGATTTCGTAGCGCACCACTTTTCCCGATTCATAGCTCGGTTCATAAAAGGAACGCAGCGGAATCACGCAAAACTGATGATGCTTGTAGGCATGCCGAAAGCTCGGTTTGCTCGCCACGGTTTCGGTGCGCGCGTTATAGGTCTGCCGCGCCAGCTTGCTGTCGGCCCAACCCGGCACCAGGCCGAACATGCCCAGCGCGCACGCGCGGTCACCCGGCATGGCATCTGCGCGCGGCAGGCGGATCATCGGCGCCATGTAGCCGGGAAATGCCTCGGCCGGATAATCGGAATCGGGTGGCGCAACACCAAAGAACTGCTGCAGCTGGTGATGCGTGGAGGGAAGGTAGTTAGCGCACATGAGTTCATTCTAGCGCGCGTTCGCGGCGAGCGTACATGCCTTCCTCAAGGCGATTTGCGGCGGAAGAATGCGCGCTGCTCGTGCACCATTTATCATGCTGGGAACCCACTCGATCGGAAGGCGCACGATGAAAGCCATTCTCACCGGACATACACGCGGCCTCGGTGCCGCCATTGCAGAAAAGCTGCTGTCGCGGAACATCGCCGTTCTCGGCTTGTCGCGGCACGGCAATCCGCAACTCGGCGCGCAGTACCCTGCCCTGCTAGAGCAAGTCGCGCTCGATTTGTCGGATACCGATGCATTGGCACGATGGCTCGCCGGTGACAGCTTGCGGCGCTTCCTCGCCGGCGACCAGAACGTCCTCCTCATCAACAATGCAGGCGTGCTGCAGCCGATCGGGCCGATCCGGCTGCAAGACCCTGCCGCCATCGCGCGTGCCGTCAGTCTCAATGTCGCTGCACCGCTGATGCTGGCCGGCGCGTTCGCCTTCGCAAGCCCGGATGCCGGCGATCGCCGCGTCATGCACATCTCCAGCGGTGCGGGACGCAGCGCTTATCCCGGCTGGAGCGTCTACTGCGCGACCAAGGCCGCGCTCGATCATCACGCGCGTGCCGTCGTGCTGGACCAGACGCCCGGCCTGCGCATCTGCAGCCTTGCTCCCGGCGTGATCGATACCGACATGCAGGCCGAAATCCGCAAGGCCACGCTGGAGCAGTTTCCGCTGCGCGAACGATTTGAAGCCTTGAAGCGCGACGGCAATCTGGCCGACCCGAAGGAATGCGCAAGGCGTCTGGTGGACTATCTTGTGAGCGAAAGTTTCGGGCAGATGCCTGTCGCCGACCTGCGTGAGATCGGTGAATAAAGTCAGCCTGCTTCCGCCTGCGTGGCTTGTGCCGTGGCCGCTGCAAGCCGGCTCCGGTTGCGGCCGTCTTCCTTCGCCTGGTACAAGGCTTCATCGGCACGCTTGAAGGTCAAGGCCACGTCCGCTCCCTTCGCATGCTCCGCAATGCCGATCGAGATCGTGACCGTCAACGCCGGATCGATCTCAGGAAAGCGCAGCTGCTCGATCATTTGCCGCACCCTCTCGGCTGAAGCGAGCGCTCCCGCGGCGACCGTATCGGTCAATACCATGACGAACTCTTCGCCGCCGAAGCGGCCGAAAACATCGGTCAGGCGCAGCGTGCCGGAAGCCGTCGCCGCGATGCGCCGCAACACGGTATCGCCGGCCATGTGTCCATGGACGTCGTTGATCCTCTTGAAGAAGTCGATGTCGACCATGCATACGCAGAACGCCGCGCCGTTGCGCGCGCAGCGCTGTCTTTCTTCCTCGACCCGATCCATCACATAACGCCGGTTGTAGACGCCGGTCAGCTCGTCGCGAATCGCCATTTCGCTGATGTGCCGCACTGCCGTTTCGAGGTCCGCGTTGCGCTTTTCCAGCTCCTGGTTATTGATGCGCAGCTTGCGGCGCAGATTGCCGATGTAGCCGGCAAGGAAACTGAACTCCACCAGTGCCACGAATAGCGCCAGCCATTGCACCACCTCGACCTTCAGCTTGATTTCGCTCGGACGGTACACCTGGAGCAAGGCGATCAGGATCGCATAACCGACCAGCATGAATGCGCCGAAGGCGGCGAAATCGCGCGTCTTGAAGCGGAACATGCCGAACACCAGCATCGATACACCGAGCAGCAGGAAGGTGGCCCGGAAATCATCCGCGTAGTACATCAGATACAAGCCGGAAAACGTGGCGATGGCCATCTGCGGCTTGGTCAGGCTCGGATCGGCAAAGCGCTTGTTCAGGCCGGAGCGGATCAGCGCATATACGCCGAGGTGGATGGACAGGACGAAGCTGACGTAGATGGCGAGGGTCTGCGTTGTGAAATAGTTCATCCACCAGCAGGCAAGGACAAACGTGAAATTCATCGCGTAGGCGCCCGTGGCGAACACAAAGCGCTTGATCCTGAGCCGCTGCTCGGGCTCGTCAGGGAGAAGGGCAAAACGCTTTGCTGTCATTTTTCACCCGTTCAATCTCGATTCGATACTTGCCGTGCTTGCTACATGGTAACTGAAGGTTACCAATTTTGCCGAATCTTCGTGCTTGCAGGAAATATTGGTGCTGGCGTATCGTATGGATGAGCAGGGAGGATGCAATGAGCTCCAGACAAAGGAGAGTTTTCGCGCCGGCGCAGCAATTCATGTTGTGCATGGCGCTCTGCGCGGCGGGCATGGCGCAGGCGGAAGAGTCGAAGATCTATCGGTCGTACGATCCGTCCGGCAGGACGCCGACGTTCTCGGATCGGCCGATCAACAGGACGTCGCGCATTTACGCCGTGTTCGACGGCAACCAGCTATGGCCGCGCTCGGGTGCCGGCCCGGTCTCCCTGCCGCAGCTTGCCGCCCGGCGCAACGCGATCGAACCTCTCGTCCAGCGAGTTGCAGGCATGCACGGCGTGCATGCCGCCTTGCTCAAGGCGATCATTGAAGTCGAGTCCGGTTTCGACGCCGGCGCGCGTTCGCCCAAGGGTGCGATCGGCCTGATGCAACTCATGCCGGCGACCGCAGCACGCTACGGCCAGTTCAATCTGTATTCGCCGGAGCAAAACGTCGACGTCGGTGCGCGCTATTTGCGCGACCTGCTCACCATGTTCAACGGGAACGTGCGGCTGGCCGTTGCCGCCTATAACGCCGGCGAAAATGCCGTGATCCGCCACGGCCGTCGCGTGCCGCCCTACCAGGAGACGATGCGGTATGTGCCGATGGTGCTGGAGCGGTATGACCGTTTCCGGCTGCATGCCGCACCTTGAATTTGCCGCGGCGAGGTGTAGGCTTGATGGGTATCCAAGGCGCGCGTCAAGGGCGATCCCCGGGCGCGTGGAGCGAAGGAAAGGAGTCCAACGTGGACCAGCATCAAAAATGCGAGCTGCATGACCTCGACCGACCCGGCGACGCACGACATGCCGAAGCCCCCGATCCGAATCCGGCGCTGCCCGCGGAGCGGCCCAGGATTCCCTTCTCCTGGATGGTCAGCTACGACGGCAGGAAAGCGCGGCGCAACATCGCCTACTTCGAACACGGCGCGCGCAATTGCCGGCACGCGTATCCGGTTCATGTGTTCATGAGCGCGCTGACGCCGGCGGTGGTCATCTCCTTCGTGCCGCTGAACGGCGTGCGGGAACCGCATGTGCGCGAGTGGTTCGCCAGCTATCATGAAATCCCGGTCGAGGAAGCGAAACGCCGCCTCGACGCCTATCCCGAATGGCCGTATGACGGACGCGACGCGGATATCGTGCGCGCGGAACAGCTGAACGATCCGCATTACCACCACCACGCGATGCTGGAGCGTGCGCGGGAAAAACAGGTGGGGATGGGCGGGTAGCGAAGCTGGCGGTACGGGAATCGCGGACCACGAACGTCAAGGCCCGGGACTTGCGCATCAAGCTTGTCCCGTATAATTCTTCCTTGTCAACGGACAGTGCGCTGCTGCGAATGGCGAGCGCATGGAAACATGTCCGTGCATTGATCGACTCCACGACTCTTCAATTCCATGCACCCTTCCCGCGCCAATCCAAGCAGCACCGACCAGCCCGTCAAACTTGCGATCAACGGCTACGGCCGTATCGGCCGCTGTTTCCTGCGCGCGCTGTACGAGTCGCCGCTCAAGGAGCAATTCCGGGTGGTGGCGATCAACGAGCCGGCCGATCTGGCGACCATCGCTTATCTGTCGCGCTTTGACTCGACGCATGGCGTTTTTCCGGGCAAGGTGGAAGTCGGCGCCGATCAGTTGACGATCGATGGCCGCGCGATTCACGTCAGTCATGCGACCACGCCGGAGGCGGTGGACTGGGCAGGACTGGGCGTCGATCTGCTGGTCGAGTGTTCCGGCCAGTACGCGCACCGCCACGAACTGGTGCGCTTTCTCGAAGCGGGCTGCCCGCGCCTGTTGCTGTCGCATCCGGGAAATAGCGCGCAGGATGTGGATCGCACCATTGTGTACGGCGTCAATCAGGGCGATCTCGTCGGCGACGAGCGCATCGTGTCCAACGCGTCATGCACGACCAATGCGATCGTGCCGGTACTCGCCATGCTGGACCGCGTATTCGGCGTCGAGCATGCGCTGATGACGACGCTGCATTCGGTGATGAACGATCAGCCGCTGATCGACAGTTATCATCACAGCGACCTGCGCCGCACGCGCTCGGCCATGCAGTCGATCATTCCGGTATCCACCGGGCTGGCGAAAGGTGTGGAGCGGCTGATGCCGCAACTGGCCGGACGGGTGCAGGCAAAGGCGATGCGCGTACCGGTCATCAATGTATCGGCCATCGATCTGGTAGTCAGCTTCGCGCGCGATGTCAGCATCGCGCAGATCAACGCGCTGTTTTCCGACGCCTCGTCGGAACACGCCGGCCTGTTTGCCTATTCCGACGATCCGCATGCGTCGGTCGACTTCAATCACAACCCGCATTCGGCCATCGTTGACGGCAGCCAGACGCGCACCATCGGGCCGCGCATCGCCAATCTGCTGGTATGGTTCGACAATGAATGGGGATTTGCGAACCGTCTGCTGGACGTGGCGCACGTCTGGCAGCAGCGGTTCGCGGCGCTCAGGTAGGTTGCTGGCCGAACATCGCCATCGCGCGCCGGTCCAGTTCGTCGGCCGGCACGTCTTCGATATGTGTCGCAATCCACCATTTGTGGCCGAAGGGATCGACCACCATGCCGCCGCGGTCGCCGTAGAACTGGTCGGCCACCGGCCGTTCCAGCTTCGCGCCGGCCTTGACCGCGCGCTCGACCAGCGCGTCGACGTTTTCCACATAGAGATGAATCATCACCGGCGTGCCGCCGAGCGTGTCCGGACTCTTGCCGCCCATCTCCGGATATTCGTCGCTCAGCATGATGGGGGAATTGCCGACGCGGATCTCCGCGTGCCCCACCTTGTTGCCCGCCGGATCGGTCATGCGGAACACTTCATCCGCGCCGAAGGCTTTCTTGTAGAAATCGAGCGCCGCTGCCGCATTCTTGATGGTCAGATAGGGCGTGACGGTGTGGAAGCCGTCGGGAATCGGTTTTACCTTTGCTGTCATTGCACAGTCTCCTTGTCTGCAAGCTACAAACCGCGCAACAGCATCTCCGTATTGACGACGCGTACGCTGCTGCGCACCAGTATTCCGTTTTCAACAAACCAGCGTTGCGCGACGAAGGGGCCGAAGCCGGTCTCCTCGCGTATGGCGAACTGAAACACCGCATCCCAATCCATGTCGCGCGGCATTACCCACAGCACCTGGTGTCCGTTGTAGGCGCGAATGCCCGCGTGTCGCAAATTCGCGCGCACGCCCTCGGCGCGCTGTTCGCGGCCGGCTGCATACATGCCGTCGAGATCCGGCACCGGCAGCACGCCCGGCACTCGCCGCTGCTCGATGGCCGTGGCGCCGGTGCGGAACTTGGCCCAGTGGCCGACCAGGGTATTGGTGACAAATTGCAATTCGCTCTCGCTGAGCGGTTCATCCAGGTAAAAGCAAGGCAGGATCAATGGCATGGGCTCCGGAGAAATTCGGCGTCGATACCGCAGGATAAACCCTCTGTACCGATTTAAACAGAACCCGCCTGTCGCGCGCTGATATCGGCCAAGCTCCCTGTCGCATTGCAGTGTGCGTGAAGACTCCTGACAGCCTTGTGTCAGGAGTCTTGCACGGCGCTTTCCGCAAGGCGATGAACACTTTTCAGAAATTGCAAAACCAAACAGGCATGCGCTTGTCCAATTTTCAATTCAAGGTCAGGAAAAAGGATATCGATGGTGGACGACGAGAATCCGCAACAGCAAGACCTGCAACATTCTTCCGGAGACAACAGACCTTCCCGCAGCCGTACGTTCCTTCGCTACACCCTCAGGGTGGTGGCTGCATTCATTGTCGTGATGATTGCCGCGGCCATCGTCGCCGGCGGCTACGTCGCGAAGACCGTTCCGCAGACGCCCGACGTCGAAGGCATGCTCGACATGCAGAGCGCAATGCCCAGCACCTTGCTGTCGGCCAAGGGCACGCATCTCGCCACCTTCGGGCGCCCGCAGCAGGAACTGGTTCCGCTCGACCATGTATCGCCCTATGTGATCAAGGCCCTTATCGCGACGGAAGACCATCGCTTCTACGATCATCAGGGCATCGACATCAGCCGCACCTTGTCGGCGGTGCTGCACACCGTGCTCGGCCAGGCGCAGGGCGGATCGACCATCACGCAGCAACTGGTGCGCAACATGTTTCCGGAGGAAATCGGCCGCGCACGCACCATCGATCGCAAATTGCGCGAGATCATTACCGCGATCAAGGTCGAGAAGCGGTACAGCAAGGACCAGATTCTGGAAACCTATCTGAATACCGTTCCCTTTCTCTACAACGTGACCGGCATCGAGATGGCGGCGCGTACCTATTACAGCAAGCCGGCGGCCGAACTGGATCTCCTCGAAAGCGCGATGCTGGTGGGAATGCTCAAGGGCACCAGTTATTACAATCCGATCATCAATCCGGAACGCGCACGCACACGACGCAACGTCGTGCTCAATCAAATGGTCAAGCACGGCATGCTGCCGGCGCAGCAATTCGAAGCGCTGCGTGACGCCCCATTGCAGGCCAGGCTGAACCGCCCGACCGAACCGGTCGATGTCGCACCGCATTTCACCGAGTATGTGCGTCGGCAATTGCTGGAATGGACGGAACAGCATGGATACGATCTGAACACCGATGGGCTCGTCATCTACAGCACGCTCGACGACGAATTGCAGGACGCCGCCACCGAGGCGGTCGAACGGCAATCGGAATTGTTGCAGGCGATTGCCGATGTCGAATGGGGACGCAGCACGTCGCGCGTCGCGTCGCACACGCCGAAGGCCTACAAGGCGATGCGCAAGAAGGTCGAACCGTTCCAGCATTTCTGGAGCGAGCATGTTGCCCTTGTCGATGCCTTCATCCGCGAGAGTCCCGAATACAGAAAAGCCGTCAGCAGCGGCCAGGCGCCGAAAACCGCGCTGGCGAAGCTCAAGGACGACAGCGCGTTCATGCGCCGCCTGCGCGAGAACAAGACGCGGCTGGAAGCCGGTTTCGTTGCGATGGATCCGGCCAGCGGCGAGGTCAAGGCCTGGGTCGGCAGCCGCGACTTCGAACGAGACCAGTTCGACCATGTCGCGCAGGCAGAGCGTCAGCCCGGCTCCACCTTCAAGCCCATCGTGTATGGCGCCGCGCTGGAACAGGGCTTCCGCCCGGACCGCATCTATCCGGACGGCCAGGTGGAAATCCGCGCCAACGACGGCAGCATCTGGCGACCGACCGACATGTCCGGCTATTCCGGCCGCATGATGAGCATGCGCGACGGGCTGATCTATTCGAAGAACACGATCACCGCGCAGGTGATGCAGGATGTCGGTCTGCCCACCGTCATCGGCATGGCGCGCGCGATGGGCGTCACCCAAAGCCGCCTTGACCCGGTCCCTTCGCTGTCGCTTGGTACCAGTCCGGTGACCCTGCTGGAAATGGTGTCGACCTACGCCACCATCGCGCAGGTCGGCGAATACCGCAAGCCGGTGGTCATCAGGAAAATCACCGACCGCGACGGCAAGGTGCTGGCCGAGTTCAATGCCGAGCCGCAGCGCGCCATGTCGGAAGACACCGCGATCGAACTGATCGACATGCTGCGCGGCGTGGTGCGACAAGGCACCGGCACCGAAGTGCGCAGCCGCTTCAACATCGTGGCCGACATCGCCGGCAAGACGGGCACCACGCAAAACAACACCGACGGCTGGTTCATCCTGATGCATCCGAACCTCGTGGCCGGCGCGTGGATAGGCTTCAACGATCCGCGCGTGACCATGCGCAGCGACTACTGGGGCCAGGGCGGCCACAATGCCATCCTGCTGGTCGGCGATTTTTTCCGCGACACGCTCAAGACCAAATTGATCGACGTGAAGGCAAAATTCCCGCAGCCCAAGCGACCTCCGCCATTGATGGTCAAGGCGCCGGACAAGGACTGGATCGACCAGCTCAATGAGGAAGACATGATCCCGCCGGGTTACGGCGTGGTGACGCGACGTAACAGCGACACTGCGGTCGTGGTCGGCCCCGACGGCGTGCAGACGGTGGAGCGAAGCGACGGCGGCAACCGTGGCAACAGCCGCGTCTTCTCGCCCGACGAACTGGACCGCTTCCTGAGCGGACTGGACCGCGACCCGGCGACCGGCAAGCGCACCGAACGCAGCAGCGGCGGATCGGTCAGCCGCGGCAGCGGCAATGCCGGCGGCGACACGATGTTTCCGGGACCGATCCAGTAATGCGCCTCCGGCAAACCTGCGCTACCAGGCCTTGAGGATTTCGCTGCGCTTGGCCTGATACTCCTGCTCGTCGATCAGATTCTGCTCTCGCAGACGCTTCAAACCTTTCAGCCGCGCCTCCTGCGCCAGGTAATAGCGCTCGTCACGCTCGACCGCTTGCGGAGCAAGAGCAGGCGCACGGCTTTCCGGAGCGGCCGCTGCCGCCAGCGGAAAAATCAGCCAATCCTTGCGACGGCGAACCGCGTGGTCGGCCGCCAGCGTCACCGTCGACGCCTTGTCGCGGATGCCGAAATCGAACGGCCGCTCCATGCGCGTGGCGCGGTACCGCCCGACGAATTCCACATGCGCTTCGCCGAAGATCAGGTTCAGGCCGTGCTCATCGACGAAGGCGCGGCCGCTGTTTCCGAGGCGCGTGCCTAGCAATCCGCCGCCCGGCTTGCTGGTCATCAGGAACACCGCGTCCTGCCGCGGATCGGCCTTTGCCAGCGCCTTGCTCAGTCCTTGCGCGAGGCTGGCCGCGGCATTCTCGTCAAGCAAAGGGACGGTGTCGTTGCCCAGCCGTAGTCCGGCCACGGCCTGACTCAACCAGTCGACCGGCAATGCCTGCGGATGCCGGTTACGCGCGTCTCCCGGTGCGGTAACCAGAAGCACCTGATCGAATTCTCCCTCCCCCCAGACCAGATCCTTTGGCGAGCAACTCGCGCACGCGGTGTACCGGGAGCCGGGCGCCGCCTGCACGGGCTGCCCGGCAACAAAAAGCAGGCACAGCGCGGCTCCCGCGATGACCTTTGCTCTTGTGCAGCTTTCCTGCTGAATGCTCTTTTTCATGTCTTTCCTTTGAATTGGGGTGAACGTCATGCTGCAGTGCATGAATTCATCATGTAGTAATAGTACAACATCACCGGGGTACGCCTTGATTTCACGGTTCTCGACCGAAAAATCCGCTTTCAGCTTGAAAAATCAAAATATTTCTCCCGCCGAATATAGAAATTATAGAAATTATGTGTAAAAATTGCTTCACAAATCTAGCAAAACTACATCTTAAGCAAAGAAATTAGGTAATTTTCCTGCGGTTGCTGGTGGGGATCAGCAGCAGGAAACGCCGCAACGCCATGTAGTTTGACTAGATTTCACTCGGGTGACAGCAGCATTGCTTGGACGCTGAAGGCTGGAAAAAGCTTCGCGGCCGGCGGGCGGCAAGCCAGGACTCGGGGGCAATGGCAAGACTTGACGCTACACAATTTCAAAAATCATTAAGGAGAGAACATGAGGAGTCGCACCCTGAAAACACTGCCGGCGGCGTTGGCACTGGCATTTTTCGCATCCGCCGCGCACGCCGGCTTGCCGATCGATTTCGGCGGCTATTTCCGCTCGGGCTTCGGTACCAGCAGCCAAGGTGGCAAGGAAGCCTGCTTCGGACTGGCGGGCGCCGGATCCAAATTCCGTCTCGGTAACGAATGCGAAACCTACGGCGAGCTGGCCTTCGGCGGCGAAGCCTACAAGGGCCAGAACGGCCTGGGCATCCGCATCAACACGCGCCTGGCGTTCGCCGTCAACCAGGACCAGGATTGGGAGCAGTTCAGCCCCGCGTGGCGCGAAATGAACGTGGTCGCCGAAAACATCGGAACCGGCGCGTTCTCGAAGGCCAAGGCCTGGGTCGGCAAGCGCTTCTACGATCGCCAGGACGTGCATATCAGCGACTACTACTTCTGGAATAACAGCGGCCCCGGCGCCGGCCTGGAAAACATCGACCTCGGCCCCGCCAAGCTGGCGTACGCCATTGTGCGCAATGCCGATACCGGCAACAGCGGACGCACGGCGCTGGCGCACGACATTCGCCTCTCCGGCATCAAGGTCAATCCGGACGGCGAGCTGACGCTGGGCGCGCAAATCAATCAGAAGCGCGTCGTCACCGGCGCGCCGACCGTCGCCGGCGGCCATCTGCTGAACATCATGCATACCCAGAACAATCTGATGGGCGGCTTCAACAAGCTCGATCTGCAATACGGCAAGGGCAGCGGCGTCGGCACCGGCGGCATCAACTTCGGCGCTACCAGCGACGACACCGTGATGCGCGTGGTCGAGCAGGTCATGGTGCAGCCCTCCGGCACCAAGTGGTCCGGCATGGGCACCGTCGTCTACCAGGACACCAAGAGCGCCGGCGTGCATACCAAGTGGACCTCGATCGGCGTGCGCCCGATCTATCATTTCCACGAGAACTACAACCTGGCGGTCGAAGTTGGCCACGACACGGTCAAGCCGGATGGCGCCGCATCGCGCAGCCTGACCAAGTTCACCATTGCGCCGCAACTGGCGGCGGGCGGCAGCTTCTGGTCGCGCCCGGTGCTGCGCGCCTACTACACCTACGCCAAGTGGAACAGTGCGGCGCAGGCAGCGGCGGCGGCCGGCACTCCGCTATCGGCAACCGGCGTGTTCGGCGCCAACACCAGTGGCAGCACCGTCGGTTTCCAGGTCGAGACCTGGTGGTAATACGCAAGGACCGCTTGCCCGAGCCCGGGTGAGCGAGATTGCGAGCAGCGATTTTTTTACCTTTGGCGCGGATACCAGTCTGGCTCCTCCCGGGCCGGCGATGGATGAAAGTGGCATTCGTCGCGGTATCCGCGCGGTTTTTTTCTCCGCGCAGCGGCAAGATGGCGCACGGGAGCGCCGCGCCTGCAAGATCAACATGCCTGCAATATCAACGGGCCTGTCGCAACGCAAGAGTCGGCACGGTGCTTCCTCTATAATCGTGCATCCCCTTCCGCGTTCCCTATGAACCTCAAGAATCTCGCCAAGACACTGGGCATTTCCGAGACCACGGTCAGTCGCGCGCTCAACGGCTATCCCGAGGTCAGCGAGCGCACGCGCCAGCGCGTGCTGGAGGCCGCCCACGCGGCCGGCTATCGTCCGAATCCGATGGCACGCAGCCTCGCCGTCGGCCGCAGCAACATGGTTGGCATCATTTCGCCGCTGTCCGCGAGCGACATGTTCGACCCCATGTTCGCGGACATCATCAACGGCATGTCGACAGCACTGGAAGCGCGTCAGATGGATCTGGTGATCGTGCCGGTGTCGCCGGCCAATGAACTGCGCGCCTACGAGCACCTGCTGCAAGGCCGCCGTGTCGATGGCCTGGTCGTCAGCCGCACCCGCATCCACGACGAGCGCATCGCCCTTCTCGCCGCGCGCGGCCTGCCGTTTGTCGCGCACGGCCGCACGCGGCACAATGCGCCGCACGCCTGGTTCGACTATGACAATGAAGCCGGCATGCGCCTGGCGGTGGAACGGCTGCTTGCGCTCGGACATCAACGCATCGGTCTGATCAGCGCCGACCTCGACATGAATTTCGCGCGGCAGCGCCACGACAGTTTCGTCACCACGATCGAGGCAGCCGGCATCCCTGTCGATCCCGCCTGCCTGATCGATAACGTGCCCGATCGCCGCGCCGCATACCAGGCGATGAAGCGTCTGCTGGCCTGTTCCCCGCGCCCGACCGCAGTGGTGGTCGACAATCAGATGTCGGGCGTCGGTGCGGTGCGCGCGCTGCTCGATTCGGACATCCGCATCGGCAAGGACATATCGCTGATCGTCTGGGGCGTGATGGAAGACTCGCTGGCGGGATACAACGTCACCACGGTCGATCAGCCGCATCCCGATCGCGCCGGCGCGAAAATGGTCGAGATGCTGCTGGCCATCCTCGACGGCACGCCGCCGCAGCAATTGCAGGAGCTGTGGCAGCCGGTATTGCTGGCCGGAGAAACCGTCGGACCCTGTCCACGATAGCGACCAGCATGGGCAAGCCTGCGCAAGACTTTGCCGCCTGCATCTTCGACTGCGACGGCGTCGTGCTCGACTCCGAACCCTTGCACGCCGAAGCGAAGCGCCGCACGCTCGAACACTTCGGCGTGCCGCATTCCGCCAGCATCTTTTTCGATTTCAAGGGGCGCACGGATCAGGATTTTTTCGCCTATGCCGCGCAGACGCTGGCGCAGGGGCGCGTATCCGCCGATGCGATGGATGACTTCAAGCGCGAGCAGTATCGGCAACTGTTCGCGCAGGTGCGCCTCATCGAGGGCGTGGAGGCCTTCATCGCAGGACTACGCGCGGTGGTGCCGCGCATCGGCCTGGCGACATCGGCCACGCGCTGGGACCTGGAACTGGCGACGCAACGCTATGGCTTGCTCGACTGGTTCGACGCTATCGTCAGCCGCGAAGACACGCAGCGCCACAAACCGGACCCCGAACCTTACCAGTGCGCGCTGTCCTTGCTGGGCGCCGCGCCGCAACAGGCACTCGTCATCGAAGACGCGCCGAACGGCATACGCAGCGCCAAGGCCGCGGGCTGTTTCGTCGCCGGCCTCACCACGACATTCGCGGCCGAGGCGCTCCGCGCTGCCGGTGCCGACCTGGTGGCGGCGGATTATGCGGCCTTGCGGGCGGCGCTTTGCCTGCCCGCAAGGCCCCTCGGTCCGGCTGAGTCCTAGTTCTCCCCGTGATTTCCCTCGGCCAAATTATCTGTTTTTCATTTCCTTGTTTACTTTTCAAAGCGCTTTGAATATACTTTTTCTAAATTTAAAACGCTTTGGATTGTGTAGTTTTGCGACAAAGCCAAATATACGGAGCACCCGGGCCGCCTTTCGGCGCGTTCCTGCCCTGCGGCAGCTCCGAAGCCAACAAGAACCAAGAACAACTGGCTGGCGCCACTTCGCCGCCTCTGAAGAGACGAGAACGAACATGCTTAAACGCATCGTCGGCGATACCAGCCGTGCCTATTCCCTCAAATGCGACCGCGCGCCCGACTGGTGGCGCAAGGCGGTGATCTACCAGGTTTATCCGCGCAGCTTTTGCGACAGCAATGGCGACGGTATCGGCGATCTGCCCGGCATTACCGGGGCGCTCGATTACATCGCCCGCCTCGGCGCGGACATCGTCTGGATCTCGCCCTTCTTCACCTCGCCGATGAAGGACTTCGGCTATGACGTGTCGGACTACTGCGATGTCGACCCGATGTTCGGTACGCTGGCCGACTTCGACCGCCTGATCGAGCGCGCGCATGCGCTCGGGCTGTGCGTGATGGTCGATCAGGTCTTGTCACATACATCGGACCAGCATCCGTGGTTCATCGAAAGCCGCAGCAGCCGCGACAATCCGAAGGCCGACTGGTATGTGTGGGCCGATCCGAAGGAGGACGGCACGCCGCCGAACAACTGGCTCTCCGTGTTCGGCGGCTCTTCCTGGCAGTGGGACACGCGGCGCCGCCAGTTCTATCTCCACAACTTCCTGAGCAGTCAGCCGGATCTCAATTTCCATCATCCCGAAGTGCGGCAGGCCCACCTGGACAACCTGCGCTTCTGGCTCGAACGCGGTGTCGACGGCTTCCGGCTCGATGCCTGCAACTTCCATTTCCACGATCTTGAACTGCGCGACAATCCGGCGGCGCAAGTGCGCGACAGCACCGTGGTCTGCGAGGTCAATCCCTACGGCATGCAGTCGCACCTGTACGACAAGACGCGTCCGGAAAACATCGCCTTTCTCGCCAGCGTGCGCACACTGCTGGACGAATACGGCGCCATCTCCATCGGTGAGGTCGGCGCGGAAGACGCGCTGGGCGTCATGGCCGACTACACCGGCAGCGACCGCCTGCACATGGCCTACAGCTTCAACCTGCTGACCACCGAATTCTCCGCGGCGCACATACGCACCCAGGTCGAACAGTTTGAACAACGCGTGCGCGGCGGCTGGGCCTCGTGGTCGGTCGGCAATCACGACAGTGTGCGTGTCGCCACCCGCTGGGGCGGCGCGCAGCCCTCCGAACAGCTGGCCAAGCTGGTGCTGGCGATGCAGCTCTCGCTCAAAGGCACACCCTGCCTCTACCAGGGCGACGAACTGGCGATGACCGAGGCCGACCTGCCGCTGGAAGCCTTGCGCGACCCGTACGGCATCGCATTCTGGCCCGAGTTCAAGGGACGCGACGGCTGCCGCACGCCCATGCCATGGCAGGCCGAATGGGCCAAGGCCGGCTTCACCACCGGCGAGCCCTGGCTGCCCATTCCGCCCGAGCATGCGCAACGCGCGGTCGACGTGCAGCTCGCCGACCCGACTTCGCCCTTGTCTTTCGCGCGCAACATGCTGGCCTGGCGGCGCAACTTCCCGCAGCTGTCGGTTGGCGACATCTTCTTTTTCGACGCCCCCGAATCGGTGCTGGCTTTCCGTCGCGAGCTGCAGGACATGCCCGGCCTGCTCGCGGCCTTCAACCTGAGCGACCGCAATATCAGTTTCGAGTGGCCGCAGGCAGCCGACGCTGCCGCACTGGACGGACACGGTCTGCCTGGAACGGCAAGGGGCGCAACCGTTACACTGCCGCCATACGGGGCATGGTACGGTTTGGTGCACAACATCACGCGATAAAAAATCCGCCACAGGAGCGGAGAGCGAGGAGACTATGGCAGGACTCAAGTTAGCGGGCATCAAGAAGGCCTATGGCGAGGTGCAGACCTTGCACGGCATCGACCTGCATATCGAGGATGGCGAATTCGTGGTGTTCGTCGGCCCCTCGGGCTGCGGCAAGTCGACGCTGCTGCGCGTCATCTGCGGCCTGGAGGAAATCAGTGCAGGCGACTTGTATATCGGCCCGACGCGCATGAACGATGTGCCGCCGGCCGAGCGCGGCATCGCGATGGTATTCCAGAGCTATGCGCTGTATCCGCACATGAGCGTGTACGACAACATGGCCTTCGGACTCAAGCTTGCCGGCGCCGGCAAATTTGCGATCCGCGACGCCGTCATGCGCGCCGCGCAGATCCTGCGCATCGAATCCCTGCTCGAACGCAAGCCGAAGGAATTGTCCGGCGGGCAGCGCCAGCGCGTGGCGATCGGCCGCGCCATCGTGCGCAAGCCGGATGTGTTCCTGTTCGACGAGCCGCTTTCCAATCTCGACGCTTCGCTGCGCGTGCAGATGCGCATCGAACTGGCCAACCTGCACCGCGAATTGCGCACCACCATGATCTACGTCACGCACGATCAGGTCGAAGCGATGACGCTGGCCGACCGCATCGTGGTGCTCAATGCCGGGCGCGTCGAGCAGGTCGGCTCGCCGCTCGATCTTTATCATCGCCCGGACAACCTGTTCGTCGCCGGCTTTCTCGGCTCGCCGACCATGAACTTCATCGCCGGCACCGTGCACGGCAGCGAGGATGACAGGCTGACTGTCGCCACCGCCTCGCAGGCCGTATTGCATACCGACGCGCCGGCCCGGCTTGCGCCCGGCACGCCGGTCACCATCGGGGTGCGCCCCGAGCATGTCTGCCTGTGCGATGCCGGCGAAGGCATTCCCGCGCGCGTGCATGCGGTCGAACGCCTCGGGGACATCAGCTATGTCTATCTCCATGCGGATGCCAGCGACGAAGCGCTTGTCGTGCGCGCCGACCCGGAACGCGAGTACGCGATCGGGCAGCACCTGCATCTGAAAGCGACGCCTGCGCGCCTGCATGTGTTCGACGAAAACGGAATGGCCTGCAGGCACGCCTGACGAATCCCCACGCGAATTGCGCGCCACGAGCGCCGCGCAATTCGTTGTCCTCCTTGCCTCGTAACAAACAAGATTTGGAGAAGACGATGCATCAATCAAATACCAGGAGAAAGCTGATCAAGGCAGGGCTCATGCTGGCCGCGCTGGGCGGACTGGCAGGCGCGGCGCACGCGGCCGAGCCGGGCAAGCTGCTGATCTGGATCAACGGCGACAAGGGTTACAAGGGCCTGGCGAAGGTCGGCGAGGAATTCACGAAAAAGACCGGCGTGAAAGTCGTGGTCGAACATCCCGAAGATGCGCCCGCCAAGTTCCAGCAGGCCGCCGCCGCGGGCAAGGGGCCGGATATCTGGATCTGGCCGCACGACCGCCTCGGCGAATGGATGAACAGCGGCCTGCTGCAACCGATCACGCCGGGCAAGGAAGCGCGTGCCGCGATTGCGCCGCTGGCATGGAACGCCTTCACCGTCGGCGGCAAGACCTGGGGTTATCCGATCTCGATCGAAGCGGTTTCGCTGGTCTACAACAAGGACCTCGTGCCGACGCCGCCGAAGACTTTCGACGAGGTGCTGGCGCTCGACAAGAAACTGTCTGCGCAAGGAAAGAAAGCCATTCTGTGGGACTACACGAACACCTATTTCACCTGGCCTTTGCTGGCAGCCGGCGGCGCCTATCCGTTCGCCATGAAATCCGACGGCACCTTTGATCCGACCAGCACTGGCGTCAATAATGCGGGCGCGGTGGCCGGCGTGGAAACCATCATGAAGCTGATCAATGCCGGCGCCATGGCGAAGGGCGCGGGCTACTCCGAGATGGAAGCCGGCTTCAACCAGGGCAAGATCGCGATGATGATCAACGGTCCCTGGTCCTGGGACAATGCGCGCAAGTCGAAGATCAACTTCGGCGTGGCGGCAATCCCGACGGTCAACGGCAAGACGGCGTCGCCCTTCATCGGCGTGCTGGGCGCGATGATCTCCAAGGCGAGTCCTAACAAGGACATCGCCACCGAGTTCCTTGAAAACCACATGCTGACCGTCGATGGCCTGAAGACCATCAATGCCGACGTGCCGCTCGGCACGCCGGCCAACAAGGTGCTGTTCGGCGAGCTGCAAGCCAATCCGAACATCAAGGCGACCATGGAGAGCGCGCAGGCAGGCCGGCCGATGCCCAACAATCCCGAGATGGGCCGCTTCTGGTCATCCATGAAGTCGGCGCTGGAAAACATCACGCAAGGTCGCCAGGGCGTGAAGGAAGGCCTGGACGCGGCGGCCAAACGCATCGTTTCCGGCGGCGGCGCCTGACGCCGTTTTCGACGGAAGGAAGGGTGGCGGTCACCGTCTCCCCGCCGACCTTTCCTTCCGTCCCCCGCGAG
Source organism: Herbaspirillum sp. ST 5-3 (assembly GCF_004804275.1). Classification (GTDB taxonomy): domain Bacteria; phylum Pseudomonadota; class Gammaproteobacteria; order Burkholderiales; family Burkholderiaceae_D; genus Noviherbaspirillum. Next base: position 88,971 of record NZ_STGI01000012.1, on the reverse strand, counting down.
GGGGATGTCTGACCGACTCAAACGGACAATGCAACATGACTGGCAAACCGCACGCCCTCAAATTCATCGGCCCCGCCACTCTCGCGCTCAGCGCGGGCGCAGGGCTGTATTTCGTCTTCGTTCTCTATCATGCCGGGCAGGTGATGCTGGCACTGACCTTCCTCGCACTGCTGGCGCTTGGCACGTACATTTACAGCGCGTCGGCGGCCTACGCCTATCGCTACCTGTTCCCCGGCATCGCCGGCGCAGTCGTGTTCGTGCTGTTTCCACTGATTTACACGGTGTCCATCGGCTTCACCAATTTCAGCTCGAAGAACCTGCTGCCGTACGAGCGCGCCAGGCAATACCTGCTCGATGAAGCCGACCGTGCCAGCGACATCGGCTATGCCATGAGCCTGCACGCCGAGGGCCGCGCCTTCCGCATCCGGCTGGAGCACCCGGAGACGCACAAGGCCTACGTCAGCGAGCCGCTGGCGCTGCGCAAGAGCGCCTCGCTCGACGTGCCCATCGCACAGCTGAAAGACAGCGCCTCGTCCTTGCCGGGCGATGCCTTGCCCTTGAAGGACATCATCGCGCATCAGACAGCCCTGAAGGCGCTGACGCTGGTGCTGCCCGACAAGACGGCGCTGCGCATGACCGGGCTGCGGGAATACGCGGCGGTCGAGCGTGTCTATGAAGAGCGTCCGGATGGCGCGCTGCGCAAGGTGAAAACGGGCGAGCTGATCAAGCCGAATTTCAAGACCGGTTTCTTCGAGACGCCGGACGGGAGATCCCTGCAGCCCGGCTTCAAGGTCACCGTCGGCCTGGCCAATTTCATCCAGATCTTTTCCGATCAAGCCTTCCGCGAACCCTTCTTCCGCATCTTCATCTGGACGGTGGTGTTTTCGACGATCACCGTGCTCGCCACCACCAGCCTCGGCATGGTGCTGGCGGTGCTGCTGAACTGGGATGCGCTGCGCTTTCGCGGCGTGTACCGCACGCTCCTGTTCCTGCCCTATGCGGTACCGGGCTTCATCTCCATCCTGGTGTTCAAGGGCCTGTTCAACAACAATTTCGGCGAGATCAACCTGGTGCTCGACGCGCTGTTCGGCATCCGGCCGGCATGGTTCTCCGATCCCGCGCTGGCCAAGCTCATGATCCTGCTGGTCAATACCTGGCTCGGCTATCCCTACATGATGGTCGTCTGCATGGGCTTGATCAAGGCGATTCCCTCCGACCTTTACGAAGCCTCGGCACTGGCCGGCGCCGGACCGATCACCAATTTCTTCAGGATCACGCTGCCGCTGATCATCAAGCCGCTGACACCGCTGATGATTGCCTCCTTCGCCTTCAACTTCAACAACTTCGTGCTGATCAACCTGCTGACCGCCGGCCGTCCCGACTTCCTCGACACGCGCCTGCCGGCCGGCACCACGGATCTGCTGGTGTCCTACACCTATCGCATCGCCTTCGAGGATTCCGGACAGAACTTCGGTCTCGCTGCCGCGATCTCGACACTGATCTTCATTCTGGTCGCGATGCTGTCGGTGGTGAACATGCGCCTGACACGCGTGAACAAGGCTTAGGAGGAGCAATGGCAATCGTTACCGACAAATCCAAACGCTGGCGCGTCATCGCCGCCCACCTGTCGCTGATCGCGCTGCTGGTGGTGACACTGTTTCCCTTCCTCGTGATCCTGTCGATCTCGCTGCGGCCGGGCAACTTTGCCTCCGGCAGCTTGATCCCGCCGGAGATCAGTTTCGAGCACTGGCGGCTCGCGCTCGGCATGTCTTACCAGGGACCCAGCGGCGAATTGATCGAACCGGACTTCCCGGTGCTGCGCTGGCTGTGGAATTCGGTCAAGGTGGCACTCATGACGGCTGGCGTCACGCTGCTGCTGTCGACTACGGCGGCGTACGCATTCTCGCGCATGAAGTTTCGCTTCAAGTCGCAGGCGCTGACGGCGCTGATGCTGCTGCAGATGTTCCCCGCCGTACTTGCGTTGGTGGCGATCTACGCGATCTTCGATGTGATCGGCACTTATGTTCCCTGGCTCGGCATCGACAGCCACTTCAGTCTGGTGCTTGCCTACGCCGGCGGCATCGCGCTGCATGTGTGGACCATCAAGGGTTACTACGACACGATACCCGTCGAGATCGAGGAAGCGGCCAAGGTCGATGGCGCCACTCCCTGGCAATCCTTCCTCTACGTGCTGCTGCCGATGGCGGTGCCGATCCTGATGGTGGTGTTCCTGCTCGCCTTCATCGGCGCGATCATCGAATATCCGGTGGCATCGATCCTGCTCAAGGAGCAGAACAACCTGACGCTAGCAGTGGGATCGAAACTCTTCCTGTATGAGCAGAAATATCTGTGGGGCGACTTTGCGGCAGCGGCGATTCTGTCCGGCCTGCCGATCACGGTGGTGTTCCTGCTTGCACAGAAATGGATGATTTCCGGCCTGACGTCGGGAGGCGTCAAGGGCTGATCGACGCACGCCCACGGCGCGGCGCCAAATCGCGTCGTGCCGGTTTCAAGATCAACAAGAACAACGGAGACAAGCATGACGGTGACAACGACCGGAGGCAGGCTGCTGCTTGCCGCGGCCCTGCTTTGCCTGTTCGCGGCGCGCGCGCCTGCTGCCGAACCAGGCACGCTGCTCATCTGGATCAACGGCGACAAGGGTTACAAGGGACTGGCGAAGGTCGGCGAGGCATACACCAGGAAGACCGGTGTGCCGGTGATCGTCGAGACGCCGGAAGACGCGCCGACGGCATTCCAGCAGGCCGCCTCCGCCGGCAAGGGGCCGGATATCTGGATCTGGGCGCATGACCGCATCGGCGACTGGATCTCCTCCGGGCTGATCCAGCCGATCCGTCCGAGCCGCGCCTTCCGCGCCACCATCGCGCCGCTGGCCTGGGATGCCTTCATGGTGGGCGCGCGGACATGGGGCTATCCGCTCTCCATCGAGGCGGTCGCGCTCGTCTATAACAAGGATCTCGCGCCCATCCCGCCGGCACGCATCGAGGACATCCCCGCTCTCGACAAAAAGCTCTCCGCGCAGGGCAGGAAGGCCATCCTGTGGGATTACACCAACACCTATTTCTCCTGGCCGCTGCTGGCCGCCGGCGGCGCATATGCGTTCGGCCCGTGGGACTCCGGCCGTTATGACAAGACCAATACCGGCGTCAATACCGCCGGCGGGATCGCGGGAACGGAAGCAGTCGTGAAGCTGGTGAAGGAAGGCATCCTGCCGAAAGGCGCCGGCTATGCCGAGATGGAAGCCGGTTTCCATCAAGGCAAGGTCGCGATGATGATCAACGGGCCGTGGTCGTGGGAAGGTGCGAAGAAGGCGAAGATCAATTTCGGCGTCGCGCCAATTCCGAGCATCGGCGGCAAGCCGGCGGTGCCCTTTGTCGGCGTGCTCGGCGCGATGATTTCCAGCGCGAGTCCGAACAAGGCGCTCGCCACTGAATTCCTCGAAACGCACATGCTCAGCCTGCAGAGCCTGAAGACCATCGATGCCGACCGTCCGCTCGGGGTGCCGGCCAACATCGCGTTCTACGAAGAGCTCAAAAGCAATCCGCATATCCGCGCCACGATGGAGAGCGCGGAAGCCGGCAAGCCGATGCCGAACAATCCGGAGATGAGCCGTTTCTGGTCGTCGATGAAAGTCGCGCTGGAGAACGCAACGCAAGGCAGGCAAACCCCTCGCGAGGCGCTCGACCAGGCGTCGAAGCGCATCCTTGGCGCAAAGTGAGCGCCGCATCCGACAAAGGAATTCCGCCATGCGCATGAACAAACGCTGGCTTGCGCTGCTGCTGTCACTGCTGGCAGCGCAGGCCTTTTCCGCGCCGCCGTCTCCCGGCTTTTCCAGCTTTCCCGGCTTCGCGGACAATCCGATTGTCTATTTCGTGATGACGGACCGCTTCGTCAACGGCAACCCGTCCAACGACCGCTCCTACGGACGCACGCCGGACAAGGCTGGTGAAATCGGCACCTTCCACGGCGGCGACCTCGCGGGCATCACGCAGAAGCTGAAGGAGGGCTATTTCCGGTCGCTGGGCGTCAACGCGCTCTGGATCACTTCGCCGGTCGAACAGATCCACGGCTGGGTGGTCGGCGGCAACCGGAGCTTCAAGCACTACGCGTATCACGGCTACTGGGCGCTGGACTACACGAAGCTGGATGCGAACATGGGCACGCGCGAGGAGCTGCGCGAGATGATCAACACCGCCCATGCGCAGGGCATCCGCGTGCTGTTCGACGTGGTAATGAACCATCCCGGCTATGCGGACATTCGCACGCTCGCCGAATACAAGGTGCCGGTGCTGTGGCCGGGGCATGAAGACGCCAGCCTGCGCGACTATCACAGCTTCATCGACTACAACAATTTCGACTTCGGCACATGGTGGGGGCCGGACTGGGTCCGCGCCGGCCTGCCCGGCTATCGCGACGGCGGACGCGACGATTTCACGATGCAGCTTGCCTACCTGCCCGATTTCAAGACCGAGCAGGACAAGCCGGTGGATCTGCCACCCATCCTCAGGAACAAGCCCGATACCGGGGCGCGCTTCATGCCGGATACCGGCGTGCGCGGCTATCTCGTCAAATGGCTGAGCGACTGGGTGCGCGAGTTCGGTGTCGATGGCTTCCGTTGCGACACGGTCAAGCATGTGGAACCGGCAAGCTGGCTGGCGCTCAAGCGCGCGGCAAGCGCCGCCCTGGCGGAGTGGAAGAACAACAATCCGGACAAGAAGATCGACGATGCGCCCTTCTGGATGACCGGCGAAGTCTGGGCGCACGGACCGGAGCGCAGCAGCTGGCATGATGCGGGATTCGATTCGATGATCAATTTCGCGTTCCAGGCGCGCGCAGGCGAGGATTGGAATAGCCTCGATGCGGTGTACCGGCAATATGCGGGTTTGCAGTCGCAGGGCAAACCGCATGATGTGCTGTCCTATATCTCCTCGCATGACACCTATCTCTTTCCCCGCGACCGCTTGTGGCATGGGCTGAGTGCGCTGCTGCTCGCGCCCGGCGGTGTGGATCTCTTCTATGGCGACGAGAGCGCACGCCCGCCCGGCGCCGCCCCGGACGGCGATCCGCAGCAGGCGACGCGCTCGCCGATGAACTGGGCGAGCATGGATGCGGCATTGCTGGAGCATGTGCGCAGGCTTGGGCGGTTCCGTGCGAAACATGTGGCGCTGGCGCGAGGATCGCACCTGAGGCTGAGCGAGAAGCCGTATGTGTTCGCACGTGTGGATGAGGCCCACGCTGACCGGGTTGTGGTTGCGCCGGACGTCAATGGCAATGTCGTGATTCCGGTGCGTGGCGTGTTTGCGAATGGTGCGCGGGTACGGGATGCGTACAGCGGGCGGCAATTCACTGTGCAGCATGGCGCGGTCGCCGCGTCGTCGATCGGAACCGTCTTGCTTGAGGCGGATACGAAGTAGTCAAATCGGGAGAGTCACATGCCTCAATACGATGTCCTGGTGGTCGGCGGCGTCGGCATCGACACCATCGTGCGGGTGCCGTCGCTGTCCCTGCCCTGCGTCGATTCCATCCAGGTTCCGCCGGTGCGCGACTATGTCGGCCATACGGGTAATGGCGTCGCGCTCGGCTGCCATGCGCTCGGACTGAGGACCAAGTTCATCGATTTCATCGGTGAGGACCCGCAGGCGGCCCTGATTCTCGCGCGCTATCGGCAGACCGGCCTCGACTTCAGCCATCTGGTCCACGCCAGCGGAACGCGTCGCGCGGTGAACCTGGTCGATCCGCAAGGCAGGCGCCTGTCCTTGTACGATCGCCGCCATCCCGACAGCCTGCGCATGCCGCGCGACTTCCATCTGCCCTTTCTGCGGGCCGCGCGCCATGCGCATTTCTCCATCATGAACTGGACGCGCGAGCTGTATGACGATGCGTTCGCGCTGGGCGTCACCGTGTCGACCGATCTGCACAACTGGAACGGAACCGATGACTATCACCGCGATTTTGCGCTGCGCTCCGATCTCGTCTTCATGAGCACCGCCGCGCTGCAAGGGCGACATGAACAGATCATGTGCGAGGTCCTGCAGCAAGGCCGCGCGCAAGCGGTGATCGCCATGGCCGGAGAACACGGCAGCTACCTGCTCGCGCACGACGATCCGACAGTGCGCCACTTTGCCTGCGCCGAGCTGCAGCGTCCGGTCGTCGACAGCAACGGCGCGGGCGACTCCTTCGTCGCGGCATTCCTGTTCGCGCACTTCCAGGGCCAGCCGCTCGAAGCCTGCATGCGGGCCGGCGCGGTGGCAGGCGCCTATGCCTGCGGCTGCCACGGCACGCATGAGGAATTCATCACACGGGAACTGCTCGAACGCTATTGCGCCGCCTGAGGCGGGCCAGCTTTACCAAGGCAAAAACACAAAGGCCGATTGCATGGTTCTCATGCAATCGGCCTTTGATATTGGCGCTTTGTCTGCGCTACTTGGTATGGTAGATCACCGGCGCCACGTGCGCGGCCTCGCTGTCCGCGTCCTGCTCGGCGTCGGAAGGCGCGATGCCGCTCGGCGGCGGGCCGGAATGCGTGAGGATGCCGCGCTTGGCCTGCCGCTGGAGTTCGGCAAACGGACTGGAGCGCTTGAGCGAAACGCCGACCGCCAGCATGTCCACCAGCAGCAGCAACAGGATGCGCGAGATCATCGGAATGTGCGATGGATTGCCCTCGTCATGTTCGGCCGCCAGCGTCAGGTGCGCACGCTTGGCAAGCTGCGAATTGCCCGGCGCGAGCGCAATGATGGTCGCGCCGGAACTGGCGGCGGCGTCGACCGCCGACGCGAGATGACGCAGGCGGCCGGTGTTGGAAATGACGACGGCCACATCGCCCGGCTTGAGCATCGCGGCGGCTTGTTCCTGCAGTTGCGGATCGGTATAGGCGGCGGCCGGGATGCCGAGCCGGAACAATTTCTGTTGCGCATCCTCGGCTACCAGGCCGCAGCTGCCGAAACCGTAGAAGTCGACCTTGCTTGCCTGCGACAACACGTCGATGGCGCGCGAGAGCACTTCGGAATTGAGGCTGTCGCGCACCTCGAGCATCGCAGAAACCGTGTTGTCGACGACCTTCACCCCGACGTCGAGCGAGGAATCGCCCACATGCACCTGGCTGTGGGCCACGGGCACCGTGCCGGTGACGCCGGAGGCCAGTTTCAGCTTGAAGTCCGCGAGGCCCTGGCAGCCCATGGTGCGGCAGAAGCGGATCACGGTCGGCTGGCTGACTTCCGCGCGACGTGCGATGTCGGAGATCGGATCGTTCATCACGGAACGTGGATGCGCAAGGATCAGGCTCGCGACTTTCTGTTCCGCCGGCGACAGCTGCGGCATGGTCTTGCGGATGCGTTCCAGGATGGGGACGGCATTGCCGCCGCCGAGATGCTCGGCCAGAATCGCGGCGACGCCGACAAAGGACGGATAGGGCGCAGTGATGACATAGGTCGGCATGTGCGTCATGTAGTCCGTGAAGCGCCCCTTGTTTTCAAAACGGGCGCGGAACGGCGAACGCGCGAAATACTCGCCTAGGCGCGGCACCACGCCGCCGCCGATGTAGATGCCGCCGATGGTGCCGAGCGTGAGCGCGACATTGGAGGCCACGGTGCCGAGCATCGCGCAAAAGGTTTCCACCGCTTCCACGCAGAGCGCATCGCTTGCCGACAGCGCGCGCTGCACGATCTCGGGCGTGCCGAGTTTCTCCGCCTTGACGCCGTGATTGGCGGCCAGCGCTTCATGAATCAGCTCGATGCCGGGGCCGGACACGAGGCGTTCGGCGGACAGGTGCGGATGCTTTTTCCAGCAGTATTGCAGTATCGCGATTTCGCGCTCGTCCATCGGCGAAAAGGAAACATGGCCGCCTTCGCTGCCCAGCGCGATCCAGCGCCCCTCCGAAGGAATCAGGCCGCCGACGCCGAGCCCGGTGCCGGCACCGACCAGACCGATGACGCCGCCCGGGCGCGCCTTGCCACCGCCGATCTGGCGACAGTGCGATTGTTCCAGGTGCGGCAGGGACATCGCCAGCGCGGTGAAATCGTTCACGACCAGCAAGGTATCGAGGTTGAAGCGGCGACGCGTGGCTTCGATCGAAAATGCCCAATTGTGATTGGTCATCCGGACTTCGTCGCCCTGCACCGGATTGGCGATATCGATCGCGGCATGGCGCACGGGCGGGTTGCCGCATTCGGCGAGATAGCTTGCGGCGGCGTCGGCGAATTCGGCGAATTCGGAGCAGCGCAGCACGCGTATCGCGTCGATTTTTCCCGGCGAGCGCTCCAGTGCGAAGCGGGCAAAAGTGCCCCCGACATCTGCCAGGAGGCGCGGCCCGTCCAGATATTCGTTGGTTTGCGCGTCGTGCGGATTAATTGTTGGAATGGAAGACATAGAGTGAGATTTTCGGATAAGCAATCAATATGGCAAGCGGTCCGGCTCGAACAAACAATACATATCACGCCGACGGCGGGCAACTTCGTCGGACAAATCCTGGGTGTGTTTCATGGCTTCGGGCTTTGCAATTCTGCCAGACCATACATAACAGATTTTCGGCCCGATCGATGCGTTCAGGGACAAACTTATGCGTGCATGCGGTGTCATCAACGCTCCTCGTGCCAGGCAAAGCCGGCGCGCGACAGCAAGGTGCTGGACGAGGCCGGACCCCAGGTGCCGGCCGGATAGGATTTCGGCGGCAGGGGGCTGTTGCTCCACATGTCGAGTATCGGTTCGACCCAGTGCCAGGCAGCCTCCTGTTCGTCGCGCCGCACGAACAAGGCGAGATTGCCGCGGATGGCATCCACCAGCAGGCGCTCGTAGGCATCCTCGCGGCGTTGCGCAAAGGCCTTGTCGAAGGCGAGGTCGAGCACCACCGGCTGCAGATTCATGCCGTCGCCTGGCTGTTTCGCCAAGCAGTGCAGCTTGATCGATTCCTCCGGTTGCAGGCGGATCACGAGCCGGTTGGACACTTCGCCGGACAGGCCGGGCGGAATCGGCAGGATCGGATAGGGTACCGGCTTGAAGGTCACCACGATTTCCGCCATGCGCTGCTGCAGGCGCTTGCCGGTGCGCAGGAAGAAGGGCACGCCGGCCCAGCGCCAGTTGTTGATTTCGGCATGCAGGGCGACGAAGGTCTCGGTACGGGAATCGGCCGGGATGTCCGGCTCGTCCAGGTAAGCGGGCACCGGCTGGCCGCGCACCGCGCCGACCGCATACTGGCCGCGCACCACATTGCGCTCCAGTTCGTCGCGCGACAGCGGCCTGAGCGCGCGCAGCACGCGCAGCTTCTCATCGCGCACCGCGTCGGCGTTGAGCGAGGTCGGCGGCTCCATCGCCACCATGCACAATAATTGCAGCAGATGGTTTTGCACCATGTCGCGCAAGGCGCCGGTGGCATCGTAGAACTCGCCGCGCCGCTCCACGCCCAGCTCTTCCGCGATCGTCAATTGCACATGCGCGATCGCTTCGCGCCGCCACAGCGGCTCGAACAGGGAATTGGCGAAGCGCAGCGCGAGCAGGTTTTGCACCGATTCCTTGCCGAGGTAGTGGTCGATCCGGTAGATCTGGTTTTCCGCGAACACGCGGGCGACGGCATCATTGATCGCGCGCGAGGAAGCGAGGTCGGTGCCGAGCGGCTTTTCCAGCACCACGCGTGCGCGCGCCAGATCGATGCCGCAGGCGGCGAGGTTGGCGCAGATCGGCTCGAACAGCACCGGGGCCGTTGCCAGGTAATACACATGCACGCCGGCCGCCGTTTCCAGCCGAGCCGCGAGGGCTCGGTAGCTGTCCGGCACCAGCGCGTCCAGTTCCAGATAGTCCAGCCGCTGCAGAAAACTTTCGCTGGCGGCTTCGTCCGTTTCTCCAGCCCGCTGCCAGCGCTCCAGATGTGAGCGCACGCTCTCGCGATAAACGTCACCGCTCATGGACTCCCTGGATACGCACAGGATTTTTCCTTGCGGATGCAACTTGTCATGGCAATGCGCGGCGAACAGCGCCGGGAGAATCTTGCGCATGGACAAGTCACCGTTGGCACCAAACAAGATGAATGTGAACCCAGGGTTGGCGGGCATTTAATTATTTTCATTAGATTAAAACGGATGTTGCAATATTAATGTAGCTTTACTACAATTGCAACGCGCCGGATGAATCTTGAGTAAAATTTATTGGAAATTTCACACGGCGATGTAGTTTTACTAGTTTATCAGCCCGTAACAAGAACATTTGCATGACCGGCATTTCTGCCGACAGCCCGCCGGCGCCATTCGCCGAGCCGCTTTTTCATACGAGGAGACGTAATGAAATTCAAACAATCAATCAAGACCCTGTTCATCGCCGGTGCCCTGCTCGGCGCAGCCGCAAGCCAGGCCGCCGAAGTCGAGGTGCTGCATTACTGGACATCCGGCGGCGAGGCCAAGTCGGTGGCGGAACTGAAGAAGATGATGGAAGCCAAGGGCATCGCCTGGAAGGATTTCGCGGTGGCAGGCGGCGGTGGTGAAAACGCGATGACCGCGTTGAAGGCGCGTGTGATGGCGGGCAGCGCGCCCACGGCGGCACAGATCAAGGGACCGTCGATCCAGGAATGGGGTCAGGAAGGCGTGCTGGCCAACATCGACTCCGCCGCAGCGGAAGGCAAGTGGGATGCGTCGCTGCCGAAGGTCGTGTCGGCCGTGATGAAATACAAGGGACATTACGTGGCCGCGCCGGTCAACGTGCACCGCGTGAACTGGCTCTGGGTCAATCCGGAGGTCCTGAAGAAGGCGGGCGCCAAGGTGCCGACCAACTGGGATGAATTCTTCGCGGCCGCCGAAAAGATCAAGAACGCCGGCATGATCGCCGTCGCACACGGCGGCCAGCCATGGCAGGACGCGACCGTGTTCGAGTCGGTCGCGCTGGGCGTGGGCGGCGCGGATTTCTACAAGAAGGCTTTCGTGCAGCTGGACCAGGCAACGCTGACCAGCCCGACCATGGTCAAGGCCTTCGACACGCTGGGCAAGATCAAGACCTATATTGACAAGGACGCCGCCGGCCGCGACTGGAATCTGGCGACCGCGATGGTCATCAACGGCAAGGCCGGCATGCAGTTCATGGGCGACTGGGCCAAGGGTGAATTTACCGCCGCCGGCAAGAAGCCCGGAACCGACTTCCTGTGCCTGGCCGCGCCGGGAACCGACAAGGCATTCACCTTCAATATCGACTCGATGGCGATGTTCAAGGTCAAGGGCGACGAGCAGCAGAAGGCGCAGCTCACGCTGGCATCGCGCATCATGAGCCCGGAATTCCAGGAAGTCTTCAACCTCAACAAAGGCTCGATCCCGGCCCGCGCCGGCGTGTCGCGCGCGAAGTTCGACAGCTGCGCGACCCGGTCGATGGATGACATGGACGCCTCCAGCAAGAACGGCGGCCTGGTGCCGAGCTGGGCGCACGGCATGGCCATGATGTCGGCCACCCAGGGCGCGATGGTCGACGTGATCGCGAAGTTCATGAATTCCAACATGAGCTCGCAAGACGCCGTGCGGGCGCTGGCAAAAGCGGCAAAGACGAAGTAACTTGTCCCGGAAGGCAGGCGGTTTGCCCTCCTGCCTGACTCCGCGCGCCGCCCGGCACCTGCCCCTCGCACGGGGAGATTGCCGGGCGGCGCGGGTTCCGCTGTATCCGGGCTGCGCGCCCGGCTAGCATTCCGGCGCGGACATCGCATCCGCCGCCATTCTCTGACCCAGGAGACGCATATGTCAGATCATCCCGCTTCCACCGCCGCGCCGCCGTGCGCGTTCACCTCCCCCCCAAGGGGCAGGGCGACTTCCCGCAGCAGGCTTGCCGTCTGGGCCGACGCCTGGCTGCCGCGCATCGTGCTCTCGCCCACCATCATCGCATCGCTGGTGTTCGTGTACGGCTTCATCGGCCTGACTGCCTACCTGTCCCTGACCGAATCGCGTCTGATGCCGAATTTCGAATTCGCCGGGCTGGTGCAGTACGAGCGCCTGTTCGAAATTGACCGCTGGTGGACCGCCGCTGCCAATCTCGGCATCTTCGGCGGCCTGTTCATCCTGTTCTGCCTCGCCATCGGCCTGTTCCTCGCCGTGCTTCTCGACCAGCGCATCCGCGCCGAGGGCGCACTGCGCCAGATCTACCTGTACCCGATGGCGCTGTCCTTCATCGTCACCGGCACCGCCTGGAAGTGGATTCTCAATCCCGGCCTCGGCCTCGAAAAGCTGATGCACGACTGGGGCTTCGCCCACTTCAGCTTCGACTGGCTGGTCGATCCGGACATGTCCATCTACACCGTGGTGATCGCCGGCGTGTGGCAGTCGTCCGGTTTCGTGATGGCGCTGTTCCTCGCCGGATTGCGCGGCATCGACGACAGCATCATCAAGGCGGCGATGGTGGACGGTGCCGGCCTGCCGACCATTTACTGGAAAATCGTGATTCCCGCCTTGCGCCCGGTGTTCTTCAGCGTGCTGCTGGTGCTTGCGCATATCGCCATCAAGAGCTTCGACCTGGTGATGGCACTGACCGCCGGCGGTCCCGGCAATGCATCCGACGTGCCGGCGATCTTCATGTACCAGTTCTCGTTTACGCGTGGCCAGCTTGGTCTGGGCGCGGCGTCCGCCATGATGATGCTGATGACCATCCTTGCGGTGCTGGTGCCCCTGATGTACATGGAAACGAAAGGAAGCCGCAATGCACACTGAAGAAAAACGTTCATTGTCGCTCGGGCGCATGGTGATCTACGCCCTGCTGGCCCTGGTCGCGATCTATTACCTGATCCCGCTCTACGTCATGCTGACCACGTCCTTCAAGACGCTGGACGAAGTCCGCGCCGGCAATCTGCTCGCCATTCCGGTATCGCCCACCACGGCCGCCTGGGCCAAGGCATGGGGCAGCGCCTGCACCGGCGTGCGCTGCGACGGACTGGCTCCCTTCTTCTGGAACTCGGTCTACATGGCAGTGCCCGCGGTGCTGATCTCGACCATGATCGGCTCGCTCAACGGCTACGTCCTGTCGCACTGGCGCTTCCGGGGTTCCGAGATCGTGTTCACCGCATTGATGGTGGGCTGCTTCATCCCCTTCCAGGTCGTCATCCTGCCGATGGCGCGCATGCTCGGCGCGGTCGAAATGGCCAACACCACCACCGGCCTGGTGATCGTGCACGTCATCTACGGCATTGCCTTCACCACCCTGTTCTTCCGCAACTACTATATTTCCGTTCCCGATGAACTGGTGCGGGCGGCACGTATCGACGGCGCAGGCTTCTTCATGATCTATCGCAAGATCATCTTCCCGCTGTCGCTGCCGATCTTCATGGTGTGCTTCATCTGGCAGTTTACGCAGATCTGGAACGACTTCCTGTTCGGCGTGGTGTTCGGCGGTTCGGACGCGCAGCCGATCACGGTCGCATTGAACAACCTGGTCAACACCTCGACCGGGGTCAAGGAATACAACGTCAACATGGCGGCCGCGATCATCGCGGCGCTGCCCACGCTCCTGATCTACCTGGTCGCGGGCAAGTACTTCGTGCGCGGGCTGACCGCCGGCGCCGTCAAAGGTTAGAGGAGACAAGACGAATGGCCAACTTATCGATACGCAATGTGCGCAAGGTTTACCCGAACGGCAACGAGGTCCTCAAGGGCATCAACATGGACATCGATCATGGACAGTTCCTGATCCTGGTCGGCGGTTCCGGTTGCGGCAAGTCCACGCTGCTGAACATGATCGCCGGGCTGGAATCGGTCTCGCACGGCGAGATCATGATCGGCGATCGCGTGGTCAACAATGTGCCGCCGAAGTCGCGCGACATCGCCATGGTCTTCCAGTCGTACGCGCTGTATCCGACCATGACGGTGCGCGAGAACATCTCCTTCGGCCTGAACATCCGCAAGGTGCCGAAGAAGGAACAGGACATCATCGTCGACCGCGTCGCCGAGACGCTGCAGATGAAGCATCTGCTCGACCGCAAGCCGGCCATGCTGTCCGGCGGTCAGCGCCAGCGCGTGGCGATGGGCCGCGCCATCGCGCGCGATCCGGCGCTGTTCCTGTTCGACGAGCCGCTGTCCAATCTCGACGCCAAGCTGCGCGTCGAAATGCGCGCCGAAATCAAGCTGCTGCACCAGCGCCTCGGCTCGACCATCGTGTACGTGACGCATGACCAGATTGAAGCAATGACGCTGGGCGATCGCATCGCCGTGATGAAGGACGGCGTCGTGCAGCAGTTCGGCAGTCCGCAGGAAATTTACGACAGTCCGAGCAACCTGTTCGTTGCCGGCTTCATCGGTTCGCCGTCCATGAACTTCCTGCGCGGGAAGCTGCATGCGCATGGCGCCGGCGCGGCCTTCGCGCTGGAGCACGCAGGCGAGACCACGCTGCTGCCTTTGCCGTCGAATATCGCCGGTGCCGTGGCCGGGCGGATCGGGACCGAGATCATCCTCGGCATTCGCCCCGAGCATGTCACCGACACGGCCAGTGCTCGCGCCGGCGAAGGCCACGACGGCTACCGTCCGACCGAAGTCGCCTGCACCGTCGAGCTGACCGAACCCACCGGGCCCGACACCCTGGTCTTCGTCAACTGCAATCGCGCGCGCGTCACCTGCCGCACGCACCCGCGCTCGGCAGCCACGCCGGGTAAGCGCATGACAATCGCCTTCGATCTGTCCAAGGCCGTCCTGTTCGATCCGGAAGACGAGCAGCGCGTCGCATAGCGCCAGCATCGTCGCCCCGCTGCATGCCGGCCGGGGCGACGCGCATTGCCCTCCCCCTTCGGCCATGGCAAGATAGCCGCATGCAGGCAATACTGCGACGGTTCAAATCCTGAGCGAAGCGATGAGCGCTTCCACACCCGTCCGCCGCAGCGCCCATCCACTCCAGCAAGGTCGAATTTGGACACTCTCACCAGCATGAAGGTGTTTGCCGCCGTGGTCGACACCGGCAGCTTCGCGGCGGCGGCCGACCGCCTCGACATATCGCGCGCGATGGCGTCGAAATATGTCGCGCACCTCGAAGAACATCTCGGCACGCGCCTGCTCCAGCGCACCACGCGCAAGCTGACACTCACCGAATCGGGCACCAGCTATTACGATCGCTGCACGCAGATCCTGGCCGACATCAGCGAAGCGGAAGAAGGCGCGGTGCGCCACACCGAAGCGCCGCACGGCACCTTGCGGCTGACCATGCCGGTATCCTTCGGCATCCTGCACATGGGCCCGATCGTGTCGGACTACATGAAGCAGTACCCGGACGTGAAGGTCGATCTGCTGCTGAACGATCGCCGCGTCGATCTGATCGAGGAAGGACTGGACCTGGCGGTGCGCATCGGCTTGATGCCGGAGTCGGGCCTCATTGCCAAGAAACTTGCCTCCGACCGCATCGCCATTTGCGGTGCGCCCGAGTACCTGAAGCGCCACGGCATGCCCGGCACGCCTGCCGACCTGGCGCATCACAACTGCCTGATGTACAGCTATGCGGCGACCGGCGACGACTGGAAGATGAGCGGGCCGGGCGGCACGCACACGGTCAAGGTGGCAGGCAGCCTGCGCGCGACCAACGGCGACATGATTCGGTTGGCGGCACTGGGCGGCGTCGGCCTGATCCGGCAACCGCTGTTTCTGGTGGGAGAAGATATTCGCGCGGGGCGACTGGTGGAAGTGCTCGGCGAGTACAGCTCGGGCGAGCTCGGCATCTACGCCGTGTACCCGAGCCGCAAGCACTTGTCGGCGAAGGTGCGCACCTTCGTCGACTTCGTGGCTGCGGCGCTGGCGCTCAAGAGCGAGTGGTGAAATGCATATTAAAGCTGCTTGTGCGCGCCGTCGCACAGCGGCGAACTGGCGCTCTGCTTGCAGCCGCAAAAATACACGGTCTTGCTTTCCGCGGCAGTGTGCTTCACCGGCGTAAATGTCGTGCCCTGATGGCTGCCGTCGCAGAAGGGCTGCGCCTTGCTGCGGCCACAGCTGCACCAATAGTAATCTTTTCCGGCTTCCACATCCACGGCATGCGGCGTCTTGCTCGCAACGATTGCTTGACTGCTCATAGGAACCTTTCGTTAAACAAAATTGCTGTACCTGCGCGGACGCGCCGCCCGCGCGCTGTCCGAAACCTTCGTTTCGAATTCAATATTCAATAGCCGCCCGCGTCCTGCGCCGCCTTGATCGCCAGCCCTATCGTGCACAGCACCGGAATGGCTGCCAGTACCGTGGCGGTGAACCACGAACCCGCACCGCCGCAACGCGCACGCCAGCGATTGAACGCATGCACCAGCGGATCGGCAAGCAGGCCGGCGACCAGCAGGGCGACGTAAGCCAGCGAAAAACCGGCATACAGATACGCGTTCATCAGCAGCACGCCAAGCAGCAGCACCGCGACGCCGGCCGCCGCGTCGGAAAACGTCGCACGCACGCGCCGGACATTGAACGCGAGACCCGCCGCCAGGCAGGATGCGAGCGCGCCGCTCAACTGGCCGATGGCCTGGCTTGAATCGAGCAGCAACACCAGCCCGGCGCCGCCCGCCACAACCATCATCGACAGCGATGGTGCGGGCCGGTACTGTGCGGCGTCGCCCAGATAGGTCCACGCGGCGCAGACCAGCGCGGCGCTCAGTACTGCAGCGAGCGCCACTTTCGCCAGGCCCAGTCCTTCCAGTCCGAACCAGCCCACCGCGGCGGCAGCCAGCAGCGACAAGGCAAAGCGCGCCATCACCCGTATTCCGGCATGCCTGCTGCGTTCAATGGCCACCGCGCCCAGTGTGCCGAGCAGTGCGATCGCCGGCACCCAGTCGAGCGACTGATGCGGCACTGCCGACCACTGCGCGTGCAGGATCGCGAAATAGGCGGCGATGAAACCCGCGCACAAGGCAATCACCGAGACCGCTGCGTAACGACGCAATGCGAACAACAGCGCGAGCGTCACGCCGAAGGGAAGCACGGCGCTTTGCAAGAACAGGGGAATGACAAAGGACGGGTTGGGCATGGCGGAACTCCTTGCTGCAAGAATGGGCAGGCGCCGGCCTCATCATGAAGCCGGCGCGCAAGCATTACTGCTTGATCGCTTCGATGTTGATGTGCAGATCGACTTCATCGGTGGCTGCGCCCGGCACGCCATAGTTCATGCCGAAGTCGGTGCGCTTGATGGTACCGGTGGCGACGTAGCCGACGCGTGTCTCGCCCTTCATGCCCTTGCCCGAACCGATCTGCTTGAGCTTGAGGGTGACCGGCTTGGTCACGCCATGCAGATTCAGGTTGCCGGCCAGCGTACCTTCGCCCGCTGCGTTGAGCGTCACGGCAGACGAGGTGAAGCTCATCGTCGGAAACTGCACCGCATTGAAGAAGTCGGGGCTCTTCAAATGCTTTTCCAGCGGCTCATGCTTGGTGTCGATGCTGTCGGTCTTGATCTCGACCTTGATCTTGCTCTTTTCGGGCGTATCGACGACCAGGTCGCCGGACATGTCATTGAAGCGGCCCATGAAACGGCTGACGCCGCCGAGATGGCCGATTTCAAAGTAGGCGACCGAGTGGACCGGATCGATCTTGTAGTTGCCGGCTGGTGCCGGGTTGGCTGCGAAAGCGGATGCCGACAGCACGAGGCTGGCAACAGCGATAACGGAGGACAGGGAGCGAAGTGCGGAGTGAGACATGTTGCTGATTCCTTTAGTGACGCGAAGCTTGGTTGAAAAATTCCCGAAAGCGGCGGAAGCTGGCTTCGAAGCTGGTGAGGTCTTCGTGATCGAATCCGGCAAACGCCTCCTGCAAATAGGCGAAATGATGATTGGCTACCCGCTCGAAGGTCACCCGGCCTTCGTCGGTGAGGTTCACGACGCTGGAGCGGCGGTCCTGCTGCGAGGTGCTGCGCCGCGCCAGTCCCTTTTGCTCCAACCTGTCCACGATACCGGTCAGCGTGCCCTTGGTAATGCCCGCCTGCTGACCGAGTGCCTTGCACGAAATATCCACGTCCTTCGCGAGCACCGACATCACCGAAAACTGCCCCGGCGTCAGCCCGAGTTCACGCAGGTGGCGCGATGCAAATACCTCGAACGCGTGATAGGTCAGGCTCAGCTCGCGTGCCGCGGACGGCATGCGCGCAGCAGTATCTGGACGGCTCGACAGTGACGGGCAAATGGCTTTGATCGGTTGGTTCATTGCTCTGGGCCGGGACGGTACGTGTTAGGACGAAGACATTCTATTGCTGCGAGGATGGTAGATAAACAGCCTGAATGGAACGACACTGTTTCTTGTTTGTTGACAATTAAGCGAGGTGACTTGTCGGGGGATGCTGCGGGCGAGGCAATCCTGCAATTCAGGCAATGTTATATTTGTTGTAATGCACGCTATGAACGTGGACAACGATTCGATCACATGAGGAGATTTGGATGCCGGATTTGGAAAACGATCAAGCTGCGGCTTTACCCGCTGCCCTTGCGAAACTCAAGGACTATCTTGCAGATGCTTTGGCGAAAAGGTATGACCCCTCGAGCCGATATGTCTTTGTGCCTACGTCGGATCTGTCCGGGTCGGCTCCGCTGTACGGCCCGAGCCTGGATTACGTGGTCTGGCAGTTGGCCCTGTATCTCGTCGGCGGGCCGGTAACTGGAAACGAATCGTCACAGGACGCTGCACGCGCCGCTTTGAAACAGAAATTCCCGATCGTTTATTCGAACTACATAAAGAGCAGCATCAAGAATGTGAATGACTTTCTGCAGTTCGACACGACACAAAGCCTTTTGATTTACGGCTACACCGATTGGGCGGAGCGGATCAAGATCATGTTCCTGGATGAATACATCCAAAGACTGAAAGACAGAATGCAGCAAGAAGGTATTGCACCTGATTGAAACCTGACCCCGCAAAACTGAACGAAGGATTGAACATGAACATCGCCGCCGACATCGTTGTGGGTCTCGTCGCCCTGCTGCACCTGTATTTTCTTGTGCTGGAAATGGTCCTCTGGGACAAGCCCGCCGGACTCAAGGCGTTTGGCCAGACGCTGGAGCAAGCCAAGGCATCCAAGGTGCTGGCCGCCAACCAGGGGCTCTACAACGGCTTTTTGGCAGCTGGACTGATCTGGGGGCTTTGGTCAGGTGCGGGCGGCGCAAGCATCAAGATTTTTTTCTTGTCTTGCGTGTTGGTCGCCGGCGTGTACGGCGCCGCCACCGCGAGCCGCAAGATTCTCTTTGTCCAGGCGCTTCCCGCTGCAATCGGCCTGGCCCTTGTCGCCCTTTCGATGCGCTCCGTCACATGAACACATCGATAAACACGAACCCCTATCTCACATTCAGCGAATATATCGACGGTGACCACCCGCAGGTAAAAAGGAAGGCCGCCGATCTGGCGCAAGGCTGCGGCTCCGAGGAAGACATCGTCCGCAACTGCTTTGAATTCGTTCGCGATGCGATCAAGCATAGCGGGGATTTCCAGCTCGACCCGGTCACTTGCCGCGCATCCGAGGTGCTCAAGCATGGCACCGGCTATTGCTACGCCAAGAGCCATTTGCTGGCCGCGCTGCTGCGCGCGAACGGCATTCCGACAGCCCTGTGCTACCAGCGACTGGCCGTCGGTACCGAAGGCCCGCCGTTCTGCCTACACGGCTTGAACGCCGTCCATCTGAAAAATCACGGCTGGTATCGCATCGATGCGCGAGGCAACAAGCCCGGCGTGAATGCGCAATTCTGTCCGCCATTGGAGAGCTTGGCTTTCCCTGTGCTAAGTCCACAGGAGCGGGATCTGCCGGAGTTATGGTCTGCGCCCTTGCCACAAGTCGTGGAGGTATTGCGGAAACACGCCTCGGTGAAGGATGTGGCGGAAAATCTGCCGGACATCGCGCTGCTTCCCGTCAAACTTGCAGCAGGCGCCCGCGTCGCGTGAACGAGCAAGCCGCACGTTTCGCCTGAGGCCCTG
Organism: Herbaspirillum sp. ST 5-3; assembly: GCF_004804275.1. Lineage (GTDB taxonomy): Bacteria > Pseudomonadota > Gammaproteobacteria > Burkholderiales > Burkholderiaceae_D > Noviherbaspirillum. The sequence goes on along the minus strand of NZ_STGI01000012.1, from coordinate 69,109 downwards.
TCCAAACGGAACTCAACTTCACGAGCACAGACATGAATACCTCCGCGCCCAACTGGTATGAGCGTCACCTGCTTCCCTATCTCCTCGACTTTGCTTGCGGCCTCAGGCCGGTATGGCGCCAGCGCCACAAGCTGATTCCTCTGGCGAAAGGCCGCGTGCTGGAGATCGGGATCGGCACAGGACTGAATCTGGAACACTATGACAGCGCGCAAGTGGAAACCATTGTAGGCCTCGACCCAGGCGTGGAGATGCATCCGCTGGCACGCAAGCGGGCGCTGAAGTCGGGTATATCGGTCGAGCTCGTCGGCTTGTCGGCCGAACGGATTCCCTTTGACGACGGCAGCTTTGATACCGTGCTGGTCACCTACTCCCTGTGCACCATTCCCGATCCGGTGGCGGCGCTCAAGGAAATGCGCCGCGTCCTCAAGCGTGGCGGCAAGCTTGTCTTTTGCGAACATGGCCTGGCTCCCGAATCCTCGGTCCAGGCATGGCAACATCGCCTCACGCCGCTATGGTCAAAGATCGCGGGCGGATGCCACCTGGACAGAGACATCCCGGCGCTGCTGCGCGAAGCCGGATTTCAATCGCGTGACATGCAGACCATGTACTTGCCGGGACCGCGCCCCCTGACCTACAACTACTGGGGCACCGCAGAAGCGGTATGAGCTGAGCGTTGCACGCCTCGAGGCGGCGGCATGTCAGTCCGTTTGCCTGCATGTCGCGGCGCAAGCGCAAGGAAATTACGGAGCTTCTTCGCCTGCATCAAGTCCATGCGCGAACCCCGGTAGCGGACGACTGTCATATCGATAGATCAATCGCTCAGGAGAGGCTCATCATGCAAATCGACATCGGTATTTCCGAACAGGACAGGCGCGCCATCGTCGATGGCTTGTCGCGCTTGCTGGCCGATACCTACACGCTCTATCTGAAAACGCATAACTTTCACTGGAACGTCACCGGCCCCATGTTCCAGACCCTGCATCTGATGTTCGAAACGCAGTACACCGAGCTGGCGCAGGCGGTCGATTTGATTGCCGAGCGGATTCGCGCGCTCGGCAGCCCGGCGCCGGGCACCTATGGCGATTTTTCGCGCTTGAGCACCGTCAACGAGCCGGACGGCGTGCCGAATGCGCAGGAGATGATCCGGCAACTGGTGCAGGATCAGGAAATCGTGGTGCGTACCGCACGCACGATGTTCAAGGCAGTCGACCAGGCCGGCGACGAGCCGACCGCGGACTTGCTGACGCAGCGCATGCAGGTGCATGAGAAGACGGCGTGGATGCTGCGTTCGCTGCTGGAGACCTAGCATCCCGCCTGACGGTCAGAACTTGTAGTTGATGCCCACCCGCAGCACCGGGTAGAGCTTGAGCTTGCCCACTTCATCGCGCAGCGCGGCGTTCTCCTTTGCCACGTCATTGGCGAACTGATTGCACATCGCCGCCGGCGCGGTGCAGCCGCTATTGGTCAGCGTCGTCTTCGGCGAACCCTGGAACAGCACGCCGATATCGGTCGCGAACGACCAGCCCTTGTCTTTTTGTGACGGCCGGCCCCAGCCGATGCCGAGATAGGGCGCGACTTTGTTGAAATCGACTTTTCCGGTCACTTTTCCGAAGCTCGTTGCGTCATAGGTGTTACCCTGAATCGTGTAACGTCCGCTCGCATTCGAGCGTCCCTGCACGTCGATGCGGTTGCCGTTGTAGGCAAGACCGGTGGTGATGCGGAAGCTGCTGTCCTTTTGCGGATACCAGTCAAGCAAGGCGTCATAGGTCTTGGCCTTGAGGTTCAGGTCATAATCCATGTCGCTGGTGCGGCCGCTGTAGGAATAGCCGAGATAACCGAGGCCGAGGCGCGCATTGAGGTTGGGGGTCAGCGGGATGGTCGCATGGAAGCCGAAGCCGGTGGTGCCGACTTCGCCGGCGACGCCGATGTCGGCACGGGTATTGGCGGCGGCGAATGTTGCGGCGATGACACCGAGAGCTGCGAGGGTTTTCTTCACTAATTGATTCCTGTCATGAGTGATAAATGGTCAAGCCAATTTTTCATCCATGCAAATTTGCCTGACGTACAGGGGCTTCTGACAGGCACCTTTCCGACCGGTTCCACGATTTTCCGAACGAATTGCCCGATACAGGAAGAAAGAATTTCCATGAAAAAAGAGCGCCATATTCACTTGTCCGATCTCCGCGCGCTCGTCAGTCTTGCCACCGAAGCGACGCTCGGCGTCACCGACCTGGTGGAAGCGATGCACGGCTCGGTCGTGCGCATGCCCGGAGCGCAGCCGAAGGAGCGCACGAGCGGCCTTTCCGGTCTCATCTATAACGCGGTTCGCGGCCTGGCACGCATCGCCGGCGGCGGTATCAACACCGCGCTTGCGAAGCTGAATCCCTATTTCGGCGAACACGCCTCAACGCCGGAGCGTGAAGCGGTGCTCGCTGCATTGAACGGTGTGCTCGGGGATTACATGGCGCGAGGCAACAATCCGCTGGCCATTCCCATGCAGTTTCGCCAAGCCGGTCAGCCATTGCTGCTGGAACGGCAGTCCCTGCGCACGACGTTTCCGAAAGCAGGCCGCAAGCTGATGGTGCTCGCGCATGGCCTGTGCATGAACGATCTGCAATGGCTGCGCAAGGGGCACGACCACGGCGCGGCGCTGGCGCGCGATCTGGGCTACACGCCGCTTTATCTGCATTACAACAGCGGCCTGCACGTCTCGGCCAACGGCCATGCACTGGCCGCGCTCTTGAAGAAGCTGGTAAAGGAATGGCCGTACCCGATCGAGGAGCTTACCCTCGTTTGCCACAGCATGGGCGGACTGGTGGCGCGCAGCGCCTGCTACTACGCGGCGCAGGAGCGGACTGCCTGGCTGCCGTTGCTGCGCAAGCTGGTGTTCCTCGGCACGCCGCATCATGGCGCACCGCTGGAGCGTGCCGGCAACTGGGTCGACATCCTGCTCGAAGCCTCGCCTTATGCAGCACCGTTCGCGCGCCTCGGAAAAATTCGCAGTGCCGGAATCACCGACCTGCGTCACGGCAACGTGCTCGATGAAGATTGGGAAGGACGCGACCGCTTCGCCCGTGCTCCCGACTCGCGGCGGCCGCTGCCCTTGCCGGACGGCGTGCTCTGCTATGCGCTGGCCGCGGTGCTCAGCAAGAAAAGCAGCGAATTCACTGAGCGCGTGCTGGGCGACGGACTGGTGCCGCTCGACAGCGCACTCGGGCGGCATGCCGACCCGGTGCGCTGCCTGGAGTTCCCACCCGACCGGCAATGGACCGGCTTCGGCCTCGGCCACCTGGACCTGCTCAGCAACGCGGAGGTGTATGCGCAGGTCCGTGCCTGGCTGGCTTAGAACGAAGCCATCACCTGTATTGCGCGCTCCACATCGCCGGCCGTCACATCCAGATGCGTGACCCAGCGGATGCGTTTCATCGTCTGGTTCTTCAAGCGTTGCATGCTGGATGTCACTTTCACATTATTGTCGGCGAGGTGCTGCAGCAGCGCATCGGCAAGACCGGATTCGACATCGAAGAATACGATATTGGTTTGCGCTTCGTGCGCAACGGCCTTGCCTGCCAGCCTGGCATTGGATTGAACGACTCGCGACAAGCCATCCGCCAGCGTACGTGCATTGATGTGATCATCCGCCATCCGATGCACGTGTTGCTGAAGGGCATGAATGCCTGCGGCCGCGATGAGGCCGGCCTGGCGCATGCCGCCGCCCAGCATCTTGCGCACGCGCCGCGCCTGCTGGATGAACTCCTTTGAACCCAGCAGCAGCGATCCGATCGGCGCGCCGAGTCCCTTGGAAAGACAAACGGAAACCGAATCGTAGCCGCGGCAGATCTCGCGCGCCTGCTGCACCGGATCGCCGCCCTCTGCCTGCGCAAGCGCGACTGCCGCATTGAACAGGCGCGCGCCGTCGATATGCGTGCGCAGGCCGCGGCGGGTGGCAAGCGCTTGTACCTCGCGCATGTAGGACAGCGGCAACACCTTGCCGCCGGTGGTGTTTTCCAAAGCGATCAGACGCGTTCTCGCGAAATGCGGATCGTCCGGCTTGATCGCCGCTTCGATATCGGCCAGCGCGATGCTGCCATCGGCCTGGTGTTCCAGCGGCTGCGGCTGGATCGAGCCCAGCACCGCCATGCCGCCCGCTTCCCAGCGGTAGGTATGCCATTGCTGCCCGACGATCGCTTCGTCGCCGCGCTGGCAGTGCGTCATCAGCGCGATCAGGTTCGATTGCGTGCCGCTCGGCGCCAGCAGGGCCGCCTCGAACCCGAGCATCCCGGCCGCCAGTTCCTGCAGCCGGTTGACGGTCGGATCTTCGCCGAATACATCGTCGCCCAATGGCGCATCCAGCATCGCCTGCGTCATCGCGGCGGTGGGTTGTGTCACGGTGTCGCTGCGAAAGTCGCTCATGTCTGTCCCATCCACTTTTCGAGGCCACCATTATCGGTTTTTTTCATGCAGCCGGCTGTGGACACGATTCCTGGTTCGGATAACCCCAAAAAAGAGGAGTGAATTTTGACTTGTGTTATCATTTCTGCAACGATGCGCTAGTCGCATGGCGACGAACCTATTCACCGCGCACGGCGACGAACCCTTTCACAGGCCGCTACCCATCATGAACCTCGCACTCCAATCTGAGGCTGTTCAAACCGGCACCCGCCGTTTCGTGCTTGAGATGCTCGGCTTCTCCGCCGCGGAAAAGACCATGCTGTCATCCACCTTCCGACTCACCGGGCGCCGCAGCTGCTGTTACGCCGAGCCGTCCGCGCCGAATGAGCGCGCCGATATTTACCTCGTCAACGCCGACAATCCGGATGCCGTCAGGTTGCTGCAGCAGCGTTCGCCCAGCATGCTCGCACCGGCGGTATTGATCGGGCGCGCATCCTCCGAAAGCGCATGGCCGGTGGTGGAAAAGCCGATCCACTGGATGCGCCTGTTCGAGCAGCTCGACCGCCAGATGCAGGAGGCCTTGCAGCGGCGCGCGCAGCGCGACGAGGAGGGGCAGTGGGATGGACGCACCTTCCGCCGTGCGACCGACAAGATCGTGGTGCCGCCTCCGGTCTTTCTCGAAACCAATCCGATGGAATCGGTGCTGGTGGTCGACGACAGCGCGACCGTGCGCGCCTTCATGCGGACCCGACTCGCGCCCTTTCGTTTCGACGTCGACTATGCCGAGAACGGCGAGATGGCCATCGACATGGCGCAGGCCAAGCGCTATACCTGCATCTTCCTCGATATCCTGATGCCCGGCATGGACGGCTACCAGGTGTGCAAGCGCATCAAGGCCAGCCCGGCGACGAAAGAAGCGGCGGTGGTGATGCTGAGCAGTAAATCGTCCGCGTTCGACAAGTTCCGCGGCACGTGGGCGGGATGCGATGCCTATCTCGGCAAGCCGGTGGGAGAGGATGAACTGCTGGCGACCATCGCGCGCTTTTTGCCGAGCGCGCGCCGCGTCGCGCAATCGATCCTGACAAGAACATCCTGATTCGGAAAGCGGGACTTCCCACCCGCTTTCCGAGGTGCTTCAGTCCGCCAGATTGGCGAACAAAGGCGTGCTCAGATAACGCTCGCCGAAGGACGGAATGATCGTCACGATCAGCTTGCCCTTGTTTTCCGGGCGGCGCGCCACCTGCACCGCGGCCCACAGCGCCGCGCCCGATGAAATACCGACCAGCAGGCCTTCCTCGCGCGCCGCGCGGCGTGCGAAATCGAACGCATCGTCGTTCTTCACGCGCACCACTTCATCGTAAATCTTCGTGTTCAGCACATCCGGCACAAAGCCCGCGCCCAGACCCTGAATCGGGTGCGGACCCTTGGCTCCGCCCGACAGCACAGGCGATGCGTCCGGTTCCACTGCGATGCACTGGAAGGACGGCTTGCGCGCCTTGATCACCTCGCCCACGCCGGTGATGGTGCCGCCGGTGCCGACGCCGGAAATCACGATATCAACCTTGCCGTCGGTGTCGCGCCAGATTTCCTCGGCAGTGGTCTTGCGGTGGATTTCCGGGTTGGCCGGATTCTTGAACTGCTGCGGCATCACGTAGCGCGGATCGGACGCAACCAGCTCCTCGGCCTTCTTGATCGCACCGTTCATGCCTTCCGGTCCCGGCGTGAGAATCAGCTCCGCCCCGTAGGCGCGCAACAGCATGCGGCGTTCCTTGCTCATGGTCTCGGGCATGGTGAGCACGCACTTGTAGCCGCGCGCCGCGCACACCATCGCCAGCGCGATGCCGGTATTGCCGCTGGTCGGCTCGACGAAGATGGTGTCCGGCTTGATCTGGCCGGCCGCCTCGGCGGCGTCGATCATCGCCAGGCCGATGCGGTCTTTCACACTGTGGGCGGGATTGTAAAACTCCAGCTTCGCGACCACGTCGGCCACGCAGTCCTTGGTCAATTTGCGGATACGGACGAGCGGCGTGTTACCGATGAGTTGCGTTACGTCATTTGCGATGTTCATGGGGCTCCTTTTCTTCTTGCCTGTTCGGGATGAATGCAGTGCATAGCATACACCGTATGACCGCCTATTTTGCCTCGGTGATAGTAGGGGCAACGAGCAGGTCGGCAATGCGGCGTTCGCGTTCGAGCTGGATCGTGTGCGCGGCGGCGCCTTCTTCCACGCCCAGCGTTTGCAGCACGAAGGCAGATAGTTGCAGCCCGGTTTCGAGCGTCTCCGGAATCACGAAAGTGGCGCCCGCCTGCTTCAGCGCCTGCGCATGCTTTTCGTCGCGCGAACGCGCCAGCAGCGGCAGCCTCGGATACAGGCGGCGGATTGCCTTGACCGCATGCAATGCCGAGGCGGGATGGTCCATGGTCAACACGATCGCCGCCGCCGAATCCGCATGCACCTTGCGCAGCAGTTCGATACGCGCCGCGTCGCCGAAAAATACCGGTACGCCGAGCGGATGCAGCTTCGCCACCAGGCGCGGATTCGACTCCACCGCGACAAAGGCGATGCCTTGCGCCGACAGCAATTGCGCGACCAATTGGCCGACGCGCCCGTATCCCGCGAGGATGACATGCCCGCCGGCAGGTTCCAGTCCCGCGCCCTCCGGATGGGGCATCTCGTCAGGGTGGCGTTTCTCCCACCAATCGCCGAATGCGCGTCCGGCCTTGGCCACGAAGGGTGTGGCGAACAGGCTCAAGCTGACGACCAGCAGGATGAACTTGCCGGTCGCCGGATTCAGCAATTGCAAAGCGGTGGCAGTGCCGACGACGATAAAGGTGAACTCGCCGCCCTGTCCGAGCAGCGTCCCGCCTTCGACCGCGCGCCCCCAACTGAAGCCGCCGATGCGGAAAATCACGGCGAGCACCAGCGACTTGATGAGAAACAGGCCGACTACCGACAGCGGCAGCAGCACCGGCGTCTTCAGCACTTCGCGCACGTCGATTTCCATGCCGACCGACATGAAGAACAAGCCCATCAGCAAACCCTTGAAGGGCTCGATGGTCACTTCCACTTCATGCTTGAATTCGGTTTCCGCCAGCAACAGGCCGGCCAGGAATGCGCCGAGGGCCATCGACAGACCGGCGGCCGCGGTCAGACCGGCGATGCCGAGCGAGCTCAGCAGGGTCAGCGCCATGAAGACATCCGGCTGGCGTTGCTGGATGAAGGAATGGAACAGCGGACGGATCACGCGGCGGCCGAGGAAATAGATCAAGACGATGGCGCCGACCGATTTCAGCATGGTGAAACCGGCCAGGCTGAACACGCCGGTGCTGTCGCCCCTGGCCAGGACATCCGTCAGCATCAGCAGCGGGACCACGGCCAGATCCTGCAGCATCAGGATCGAGAATCCCGCCTGGCCAAGCGGCGTGCCGAGCGTGCGCCGCTCGGTCATCAATTGCATCACCACTGCGGTGGACGAGAGCGACAGCACGCAGCCGAGGACGACCGCCGCTTCGACCGGATTGCCGAATGCATAGGCCAGGCCGCCGATGATCGCGGCACTGAACACCACCTGCACGCTGCCCGCGCCGAATACCCAGCGGCGCAAGGCCCACAGCCGCTCGGCCGACAGTTCCAGGCCGATCATGAACATCAGGAAAAGGACGCCGAGGTCGGCCAGGACATTGATGCCTTCGCGTTGCGGGAAGGTGAAGTAGGCGAGCCAGGGCACTCCTTTCGCGAGCAGGCCGAGGCCGAAGGGGCCGACCACGGTGCCGACTGCGAGAAAACCCAGCACCTGGTTGACGCGCCAGCGCTGCAACAGCGGAATCAGAATGCCGGTGAGCACGAGAAACATGAGCGTCTCGCGCAAATAGGGTAAGGCTTGATGTGCTTCCACGAGTAAAGACCTGTTTTGATGCGTGCCGCGCAGGAACGCACGATTGTCGTGGATTTTGCTGAAAAAAACGACACTGCCGGCAGAAAATTGCGGCGTGGTGTTATCTGGATCAAGTCGGGAAGGCGCTTATTTTCGGCGCTTCTTCCAGCTGTAATCCGGATGCGGTTCGGCGACACCGGGAAAACCCACCGAGTCGGGATGCTCGGAACACATGGTGATGAAGCAGACCGGCTCGCCGGCGCGTTGCCGCGTGCGCAGGGCTTCCATGAATTTCAGCGCGCCGCTCATGTCCTCGGAAGGAAAACCCTGGCTGTGCGGCATGGTCTGCTCGTTTTCAACTTGCGTCCAATACACCATGTACATGGCATTCTCCCGCTGCAATCCGCAATCCGTGTTCGACCCTTGCCGCGGCAAGCGATTCCAATCAGAACACCAGCCAGCCCTTCTGCCACGCATAGCGTCCCAGCATCACGCAGCAGACCGTCACGATCATCGGCCGGATCAACCTGGTGCCGCCGCGCACCATCGCGTGCGAGCCGCCCCATGATCCGATCACCTGCCCGCCGATCATGGTGGCGCCGACTGCCCACATGACCTTGCCGCCGGCAATGAACACCGCGAGCGAGGCGATGTTACTTGCGAAGTTGAGCACCTTGGCCTGCGCGGTTGCGGTCACCAGGTTGTGTCCCCGCAATGCGACGCCGGCCATCGAGAAGAACGAGCCGGTGCCGGGGCCGAACATGCCGTCGTAAAAACCGATGCCCGGCACCACCACGCCCTGATAGGCGGCGCTGTTCATGCGCGGCTGGCCGTCGATGTTGCCAGCACCCGGCGCCAGCATGAAATACAAGCCTATGCCGAGCAGCACCACCGGAATGATGACATCGAGCGCCTTGGCGTTGACGAATTGCACTGCATACGCGCCGAGACCGGCGCCGATCAGTGACGCGGCAAACAGGACGCGCATGTCGGACCAGGTCACCAGTCCCCGGCGCAGCGCCATCAGCGAAGCGGTCAGCGAGCCGAAGCTGCCTTGCAGCTTGTTGGTGGCCAGCGTGTGCAGCGGCGGAACCTGCGCCAGCAGCAGTGCCGGAATCGTGATCAGCCCGCCGCCGCCGGCGATCGCGTCGATGAAACCGGCGACCATGGCCGCGGCAAACAGCATCGCCAGCACTTCCGGCGACAAGACAACATCCATGTTGAATCCAGTAATGAAGAGAAAAAGGCGCAAGCGCGCAATATTATGACTTCGTTTTTTCGCGCAGCCGGATCAGGCCCTCCTGCGCCAGCGTCGCCACCAGCGTGCCGTCGCGCTGGTACACATGGGCCAGGCACAATCCGCGTCCGCCGGACGCATTCGGACTTTCCATCGCGAACAGCAGCCATTCGTCCATGCGGAACGGCCGGTGGAACCAGATGGTGTGATCGAGGCTGGCAATCTGCAGGCGCGGGTCGCCCATGGAAACATGATGCGGCTGCAAGGAAGTCCACAACAGCCCGTAATCCGACACATAGGCGAACAACGTTTCATGCACCAGCACGTCGTCGGGCAGCGCAACCGGCGAACGGGTCCACACCTGCTTGCTCGGCTTGCCCTGATGGCCGCTGTAGATGTCGCCCGCATGGTCGGCGCGGAAATCGACCGGTACCGGGCGGAACGGACGCTTCGCATTGACTGCATGCTTTTTCCAGATCTCGATGCTCGACGCCAGCGACTCCGGCGCATCATGCGGCGGCGCGTCTTTCTGATGCGACAAGCCCTCTTCCACGGTCTGGAACGAAGTCGACATCACGAAGATGCGGCGCCCTTCCTGGTAAGCGACCACGCGGCGCGTGCTGAACGAACCGCCGTCGCGCACGCGCTCGACCTCGTAATCGATCGGGAGACCGTGGTTGCCGGGCAGGATGAACATCGAATGCAGCGAGTGCGGCCGTCGTCCCTCCACGGTCATGGAGGCGGCATACAGTGACTGTCCCAGCACCTGGCCGCCAAAGACGTTCGGGCTGCCCATGAAATGGCTCTGCCCGCGAAAGCGGTCGACGCCGGTCTGCTCCGGTTTCAGCAGACCCAGGATCTCGTCGGTATTGAAAAGTGAATCGTCCAGCATGTTTGTTGACTGTCCCTAAAAACGTGAATGTCGTCCCTGCGATTACAGCGGGCCGAGCGTGGCGGCGAGACTGTCGCGCAGCTCGCGCTTCAATACCTTGCCGATCGCGCTGCGCGGCAGCACCGACGCGATGCGCACAGCGGCCAGCCGCTGCGTCTTGCCGAGGCGCTCGTTGGCCCAGTCGAGCAGTTCCTGTTCCTGCAGCGCCGCACCCTTCTTCGGCACCACGACCGCAACCGGCGTTTCGCCCCAGCGCGTGGAGGGCGCGCCCACCACCGCCGCTTCGGCCACGTCCGGATGCTGCATCAGCACGGCTTCCAGATCGCTCGGATACACATTGAAGCCGCCCGAAATGATCATGTCCTTCTTGCGGTCCATCAGCGTCAGGAAGCCGTCCTCGTCGAAGCGGCCGACGTCGCCGGTGCGGATGAAGCGCTTGCCGCTCGGGTCGTACCACTCGGCCTCGGCGGTCTTTTCGGGCTGCTTGTGATAGCCCGCCATCATCGCCGGTGAGTGACCGACCACCTCGCCCAGTTCGCCCGGCGCGACTTCCTTGCCGGCGTCGTCGATCAGGCGGATGTCATGTCCCGGCGCCGGCTTGCCGACGGTATGCAGCTTGTCCGGGAACTCGTGCGCGGCCAGCATGCAGGTGCCGCCGCCTTCGGTCATGCCGTAATACTCGATCAGGCCGCCCGGCCAGCGTTGCAGGATGTCGGCCTTGAGCGCCGCCGAAAAAGGCGCGCTGGTGCAGAACTTCATCCGGAAGGACGACAGGTCATGGGAGCCGAAATCCTCGCGCGCCATGATGCGCTGGTATTGTACCGGCACCAGCATGGCATGCGTGACGCGATGCTGTTGCGCCAGCGCGAGGAAGGCGCCGGCATCGAACTTGGCCATCATGACCGTGGTGCCGCCCAGTCCGACGGTCGGCAGGAAGCTCACCAGCGTGGTATTCGAATACAGGGGCGTCGACACCAGCGTGACGGCCGTCGCGTCGTAGCTGTTGACCCGCGCGCGCTGGATGTGCGTCCAGCGCATGGAGTGCGGCTGCACGATGCCCTTGGGCGCGCCGGTGGTGCCGGAGGAATAGATGATGTTGAACGGCCAGTCCGGCTGGATGTCGACCGGTTTGGGCTGCGCGCTGGGTGCGGCCAGCCAGTCGCGGAACGGGATGCCCGCCGCGCTGTCGTCCAATGCGACGATCGTCGCCGGGAGGCTGTCGCGCACCGGCTCCAGCGCCTGGGCGACGGCCTGGTCGACGAACAGCACGCGCGCGTCCGCATCCCTGGCCATGGAGGCCAGGCTTTGCGGCGAAGACGAAGGCGCCAGCGGGGCGACCGCGACGCCGGCGCGCAGGCCGCCGAGGAACACTGCGGCATAGGGAATCGATGTGCTGGCACAAATCGCGATGGCGTCGCGCGGCTGCAATCCGTCGCGTTGCAAGGCTGCCGCGATCCGGTCCATCAGGGTGTCGAGTTGCGCGAAGCTCAGGCGCTGGCCGTCCTGGATGAAGGCGTCGCGCGCCGGATTGGCAGCCGCGTGCAGGTGGACCAAGTGCGGAAGTGTGTTGAAGTTCTCTTCAAGTACGGTATCGATAGTCGATTGAGTGGTCATACTGAATTGTCGGAATAATCGGAAAAACGGCAGGATAAGCGGCCTGAATTGGCATACCAATTCCCTCAATACTATTCCACTTTCGATTTTTTCGCGGAAAGGCGCATTCGCCTGATTTTGCAGCTTCGGCATTGGCGCGCTAGACTGTCCTTGTCAATCCTGCAAGGACATCGCGTCGTTATCCATTTCCTGCCAACGGGAGGCCGCATCATGAGCAACGAGGTTTATCTCCACCTGCAACACAGCGAGTCGGTCGTGGCCGGCATGGCGGCCACCATCTTTGTCGGGTATCTGCAGAGCCGGCAGATCAGCGAAAACAATGAAGAAGCCTACATCCGGAAATCGGTCGAGGTCGCCATCAAGCTCGCCGGCCAGGTCGACGAGGCGGTCAGGAGCGATGATGAATGGCTGAGGAAAGAAAGCCGGACATCGTTCCCATGATCGAAACCCCAGCATCGATCCGCCAATTCTGGTTCGGCGACAGCGCGGATGACGCGGTCGTCGCGCAGCAGCGCGCCGCCCTGTGGTGGCGCAAGGATCCGCGCACCGACGAGCAGATCCGCCAACGCTTCGAACCGAGCGTGCTGTCGGCGGCCGGCAGGCAACTGGACGCGTGGTTGTCGAGCGCAACTGGATGCCTGGCGCTCATCATTCTCACCGATCAATTTCCGCGCAATATGTATCGCGACACGCCGCAAGCCTTTGCCTTCGATACGCTGGCGCAGGCCTGGTGCAGGCAGGGCTTGCAGGAAGGATTGCACCACGCGCTGCGCCCGATCGAGAGGGTGTTCTTCTATCTGCCGCTGGAGCACTCCGAATCCTTGCAGGACCAGGAGCGGTGCGTGGCATTGTTTCAGGAATTGGCGGCGGCGGATGCCGCTGCGTTTTCCGGCTTCCTGGACTTCGCGCTGCGGCATCGCGAGGTCATTGCCCGCTTCGGCCGATTCCCGCATCGCAACCGCATCCTCGGCCGCGCCTCCACGCCGGAGGAACTCGCCTTCCTGCAGCAGCCCGGTTCGTCGTTCTGATACTCCGAGCGCCCAAAAAGAAACGGCCCGCCGACTTGCGGTCAGCGGGCCAAAAGCTCGTTTGGAGAATTCATGTTACGGCTCAAATATATGTCGCTTGCACGATACGAAATGTGACAGATGTCACAAATAGACACATTTAAATCGGAATGACGGATGCCGTGTCTTTTGCGCAATGCTTGATCAACACCAAGCCGCGTCCGGCCACCGGGGATTAAATAGAACCTCGATCATTCTGGACAGTGGAGACCGGTATTGCGCTTGCTGAAATCATTTCTTGCCCGCTCGGCGATCTACTTTTTACTGGCATCGCCGCTCGCGCATGCCGCCGCGCTGCCGGCCGGCAGTGGTCACTTTCTGTTCGCCGATGATGCCGTCAGTCCCGGCAGGCCGATTTCAGTCTGGTACTACAAGCCGGCTTCGCTCGACAACAGGGTGAAGATCATGATCGTGATGCCCGGCGCCGACCGCAAGGGCGACCAGTATCGCGACCAATGGATCGGTCATGCGGAGAAAAACAAATTACTGGTGGTCGTGCCGGAGTTCGCGGACAAGTATTTTTCGATCGACGAATACCAGTTCGGCAATGTGACCGATCCGCGCCGGGAACACTGGCTGTTCCGGACCATCGAGCATTTGTTCGACGATCTGCAGCGGCGCGACGGACTGGCTGTCGGAAAGTATTATCTGTTCGGCCACTCGGCCGGTGCGCAGTTCGTGCATCGCTTCATGCTGTTCATGCCAACCTCGCGCGTCGATATCGCGTTTGCTGCCAATGCCGGCGCCTACACCATGCCGGTTTATGCGTCATCGCCGGCATCGGCGTTCCCGATGCGCCTGGATCCGGCGCTGGTGAGCGAACAGCAGCGGGATGCGGTGTTTGCGCGCCGCCTCGTGGTGATGCTCGGCGAAGATGACATCGACCCCGAGAGCGAAGGATTGCCGCGCTCGCCGGAGGCCATGGAGCAAGGGAAAAACCGCTATGAGCGCGGGCAAGCCTTCTTCCGGCTTGCACAGCGCCAGGCCGCAGCGCGCCGGGTTCCGTTCCGCTGGAAACTGCTCAGCGTTCCTCGGGTTGGACACAGCAATGCCGAGATGTCGGATGCAGCGATACGCTATTTGTTCGAATGAAGGCTGATGCCGCTTGTCCGCAATCCCGGGCAAGCTCAATCCGGCATACTTTTGAGAACGGAACGCGCCATCTTCACGTTGCTGCGGCCGCTGTTCTTGGCGTCGTACATCGCGAGGTCGGCGCTTTTCATCAGGGATTTGGCGTCAAGGCCGTTGTTGGGGTAGAGGGCTGCGCCGATGCTGGCGGAGATGTCGAAGGTGTGGCCGGCGATTTCATAGGGTTCGGTCAGCCGTTCCAGAATCTTGTCGGCGACCGTTTGCACGGCATGTGCGCCTTCGGTGTCCGACAGCAAGGCGACGAACTCGTCGCCGCCCAGGCGCGAGGCGGTATCCGATTCGCGCACGCAACTTCGCAAGCGCAGGGCGACTTCCTTGAGCAGCAGGTCGCCGTAGGCATGGCCATAGTGGTCGTTGACCGGCTTGAAGCGGTCGAGGTCGATGAAGAGCAGTGCGACGTGGCTCTTGCTGCGCTTGGCCTTGACCAGCGCCTGCTCGATGCGCTCGTCCAGCAGCTTGCGGTTGGGCAGACCGGTCAGCGTATCGTACAGCGCCAGTTGCATTGCCTGTTCGGCCGCCTGCAGCGCGCGGGCGCGATCATCCAGGAAAAGCCAGATCAGCAAGGTGATCAGCAGGCTGATACTGATGCCCGCCTGCAAAATGATCATCGGCCGGTCCGATTGCATTTTTCCCTCGAAAACCGGCAAGGCGCTAATGACGACCGTCCAGGTGCGGTTGCCCGCTTCGATGCGGTTGATGCTCCTGAACCCGTGCTGTGGGCTAAGCGCATTGTTCGACTTGACGGAGTCGTGCATCCTTGCCTGTTCTACCAGGTTGGTATTGTCGTAAATTTCGATATCAAGGTCATCGGATTGTTCACCGTTCAGGCTCTGCATCAAATCGTCCATGCGAAACGGGGCATACACCCAACCGAACAGATTCGCGCGCCGCTGTTCGAGCGTGTCTATCCGCGCGCCGGGCCGAAAGATCGGCAAGTACATCAGAAAACCGGACTGCACATTGCCTCCCGCCTCCTGCACCAGGATGACCTTGCCCGACACAGCTGCTGAGCCACTGTCGCGCGCCTGCACCATCGCCGCGTGGCGGGCTGGGTCGGAAAACATGTCGTAACCGAAGGCTCGCAGATTCCTGCCGCTGAAAGGTTCAAGAAACACGATCGCCGTATAGATTTCCCGATTTCCCTGCGGCCAGACGGTGTAATTCGGAAAGCCTTCCTTGCGCACCGACGCGATGTGCCGTTCCATTTCGCCGGGCCGTATCACTTCGGCAAAGCCGATTCCCTGTATTCCCGGAAAGTTGTCCGCGAGTTGCAGCGTATTGACGAAGATGCGAAAGCTTCTGCGCGTGACAGGCTGCGTCGCATTGAACAGGCCCGCTGTCGAGCGCAGTACTTGCTCATATATTCTGACACGTTGCCGAATCCGCTCATTCGATTCGCGCACCCGATAATCGAAGCTCGTTCGCAGTGCTTGGGAGGCAACATGACTCGCTGTTGTCCAAAGGTTATAAGTGATGACAAGAGAAACAATCAGCGCAATGGCAGTGAGCAATTCGCGCGCGCGAAACAGGTCCGACACCTCTTGTTTTCGTTCTTCAATTTGTCTCATGCCGCATTCCGATGCACGTTGATGGGAATCCTCTGTCCTGGCAGAAATCCGGTTCCCTCCGGCAAACCTGTTGGCGTCCCAGCGAATTAAGACCAGCAAAACCGCCGGGGGTTTAAAGAAGGGGAAGAAAGGACGCGGGCAGGCTCGACCTGGATCAATTATCCTGACACTTCTTCACAAGGATGAATGATGCCGACAACGCCTCTTGATGAAATCGATCGCACGCTCAGTGCGAAGATGCCCTGCCTCTGGCTGAATCCCGCGCGGCAGCCGGCAGCCGACGCACTGCACGCGATGCCGATCGGCTTCGACGCAATCGAGGCCGCCGAAGCGCGCTGGCATCGGTTTGCGCCGCTGCTGCTCAAACTCTTTCCCGAAACCGCTGCAAGCGCCGGCTTGGTCGAATCCAGTCTGATCCCGGTTCCGCATCTGCAGCGCGCCATGATGAACACGACCACCGCCGGCAAGTGGTTCATCAAGGGTGATCACGCGCTGCCGATCGCCGGATCGATCAAGGCGCGCGGCGGCATCCACGAAGTGCTGGAGTTCGCCGAACGCATCGCGCTGGAACACGGCCTGATCGACATGGCGGGCGATTACGCCGTGCTGGCGGAGCCGCCCGCGCGTCAGGTCTTCGCACGTTACACCGTGGCGGTCGGCTCCACCGGCAATCTCGGCCTGAGCATCGGCGTGATCGCTTCCGCGCTCGGCTTTCGGGCGCAGGTGCACATGTCGGCAGATGCCAAGCAGTGGAAGAAGGAACGCCTGCGGCAGCGCGGTGTCGAAGTAGTCGAACATGCGGGCGACTACGGCGAAGCGGTCGAGGCAGGACGCCGCGCGGCGCAAGGCGATACCTTCAGCTACTTCGTGGACGACGAGCGCTCGCTGTCACTGTTTCTTGGCTATAGCGTGGCCGCGCTGCGCTTGCGCCAACAGTTGCATCAGGCCGGTATCGCTGTCGGTCGCGATACGCCCTTGTTCGTGTACCTGCCCTGCGGCGTGGGCGGCGCGCCTTCCGGTATCAGCTTCGGGCTCAAGCATGTGTTCGGCGACGATGTGCATTGCTTCTTTGCCGAGCCGACGGCCTCGCCCTGTGTGCTGGCGCAGATGAGCCATCCCGAACGTCCCGGCATCACCGTCTATGATCTCGGCCTCGACAATCGCACTGATGCGGATGGACTGGCAGTGGCGAAGGCATCGGAACTGGCGGTGCAGATGATGACGCCGCTCCTGTCCGGCATTTTCACGGTCGACGATGACAGCCTGTACCGTCAGCTTGCCCTGCTGCACGACAGCGAAGGCATGCGCATCGAACCGTCGGCCGCCGCCGGTATCGGCGGACCGGGGATGTTGCTGAACACCGAGGCCGGCCGGCACTACCTGCAGCAGAACAAGCTGGAACACCGGATGGCGCAGGCGGTGCATCTGTTGTGGACCACCGGCGGATTGTTTGTGCCCGACGAAGAGTATCGGCGCTTCCTCGCACGCGGAAGGCAGCTTGCCGGCACGTGATCAGACGTCGATCATGCCGTGGCGGCGCGCGATGAACACCGCTTCGCTGCGATTGCGCGCGTCGAGTTTTTCCAGAATGCGGCGGATATGCCATTTGACGGTGTTGACCGACAGGAAGACGCTTTTCGCCACTTGCTCATTGCCCATGCCGACCGCGAGCAGACGCAGGATGGCCAGCTCGCGATCGCTCAGGTTCGCCTGTAGCAAGGCATGCGCGCTTCCCGTTGCACCGACGTCGCCGCGCAGGTCGCGCCAGTAGCGAAGGAGGTTCTCGGCGTCGGGCAGGCTTGCCAGTTCTTGCGCCGGGAGTTCGCGCAGCAGTGCGTCGATTCGTTTTCCCTCGTCGACGAAACTGCGCCGCGCGCCAATTTGCGCACCGAGCTGCAAGGCATGCACCAGCGTCGCCTGCGCTTCCCTGCGCGCACCTCGCGCATCGAGCGCAAGTGTCTGCAGCAGCGTCAGCTTGAGCTGGCGCCAGCGCCGGCCGCTGGCTGAGGCGCGTGCGATTTCCGGCGCCAGCCGCGCCAGCGCATCCTCATGGCGGCCGGCCGCGATCGCGCAGCGCATGGCCTCGATGCCGCGTCCGAACAATTCTTCCACGTAGCTGGCGCCCTGCTGCGCGGGCTGCTCCGCCTCGGCGCGCTCGGCGATGACGGCGCGCGACAAGGCGCGTTCGCTGCGCCCGGTGAGCAAATCGATGCGGATGCGCTCCCATTCGATGATGCGGCGCGAAGGGCCGAGCCGCCAGCTCGCGCTGCAATTGCGCTCGGCCAGTTGCAGCGTTTCGAGCGCCGCATCGACGTCGCCTTGGGCCATCTTGATGCGCGTGCGCACCACATGACTGAGCAGCAGCATGTCGATCGATGGCTGGCGCGCGACCAGCGGAAAATAGCGCTGCAACAGTTCGTCCGCCTCGTCCAGCCGGTCCTTCTCGTACAGCACGCTGGCGATCAGTCCGACCGAGGCCACGCTCATGTGAGTCGGCTCGAACCAGGGATGGCGCAGCTTGATTGCCGCCACGCGGTCGACTTCGCGGAACTGCTGCAGCGCCTGATCCAGCTTGCCCTGGCTGGCTTCGATCAGGCCGGACATCGACAAGGCATAGCCGAGTCCGAGCGCGCTGCCGACCTCTTCATTGCACAGGCGTGCCTCGTCGGAAAATTGGCGCGCGCGGGCAAACTCGCCCTGCAGCATCAGGCAATAGGAAACGACATTGGCCAGCGCGCCGGCCGCGAAGCCGCGTCGCGCGCCGGCCTTGTCCCAATGCAGAAGGCCCAGCGCCAGCGCGGAACGTACCTCGCCGCGCAATGCCAGGAGCGCCGCTTCCAGGGCGACCACTTCCTGCTGCAAGGGCGAGTCCGCACCATCTGCCGGCACCGCCTGCCGCAGCGATTCCAGCCACTGCGTTGCCGCCTCCGGCTCGCCGGCGAAACCGTAGGCCCAGGCGACCGCGAGCGCCAGTTGCGGGCCGGCCGCGGCCAGCGCCGCATCATCGAGCCGTTCGATCCAGCGCAGGATGGTGCTGAATTGCGCCTGCATCACGAGCTCGTAGGCGCAGGCACTCATCTCGCGGATCGCTGCCGCACTGTCGCCGGCCAGCAGCCACAGGTCGACCGCTTCGATCGCCATACCGTGACGCGAGAACCAGCGCGCCGCGCCGCGATGGATCGCCACGATCTGCTCGGCCGCCAGCGCATGCGCCTGCTGGTTCTGCAGGAAAGCGGAAAACAGGGGATGGTAGCGATACCAGGTGCCGCCGGTGTCGAGCGGCGCCGTGAACAGGCCGTGCCGCTCCAGGTAGCGCAGCATGCGCTGGCTGTCGCTGCGCCCGGTTGCGGCATCGCACACCGCCGCGCTCAGGCGCGGAAAGCAGCAGGTCTCCAGCAAGAAATTCCGGATGTCCTCGGCCTGCGCATGCAGCACATCCTCGGCGAGGTAATCGGCGATATTCGCGAGGCTGCCGGACAAGTCGCTGGCGTAGCGCTCGACGTCGTCGCGCGTGCGCGCCGCCAGGGCCGTCAGCTGCAATGCGGCGGGCCAGCCGTTGGTGACCGACTGCATCTTGTCGATCACCCAGTTGCCCAGCGGCTCGGCGATGCGGCTGCTGAAGAAGCGCTGGGTTTCGGCGGCGTCGAAGCTGAGCGTCGCGGCAGTCAGTTCGAGCAACTCGCCGCGCAGGCGGAAACGCTCCAGCCCGGGCGGCTTGTCGCGGCTGGAAATCACCAGCCGCACGCGGCGCGGCAGGCGCTCGGCCAGCAGGCGCACCATGCGCTGTGTCGGCCCGGCGTTCAGGTGTTCGAACTCATCGATAAACAGGGTGAGCTGCGGCGCATCCGGGCCGATGCGGTCCAGCAGCGACATCCAGTCGGCAGACGCGGCGTGCGCCGACTCGTCCGCGCCGAGCGCGAGCGTCATCCATTCACGCAGGGCGCCCTGCAGATAGCACAGCAGGCGGGCCGGGTCGTTGTCGGCGGCATCCAGCGTCAGCCAGCTCGCCTGCCCGCCGTTGCGCAGAATGCGCTCCATCCATTGACCCATCAGCGTGGTCTTGCCATAGCCGGCCGGCGCCAGCAGCAGGACCAGATGCACATTCGCCGCCTGCTCCAGCTGTGCCAGCAGGCGTGCGCGCGGCACGCCTGTCCCGCTCGGCGGAGGCGGATGGAACTTGGTCGGGTTCAGGTGCGTGGCGGGAGCCGGCTCGCTCATGGGTAACACGCGCGCAATGTTGGTGGTGACGCGAAGAGCATATCACCACCCTTCCTCTCAATGGGATGTGCGCATGCGGGAAATCACGGCTTCCGTTTCCTGTATTTGCAGCGATGCAAGGCTCTCGCGGGTGACTGTCTTGCGCGCCTGCTTGATCATGTCGCTCGCCTTTTCCGCGATCATCATCGTCGGCGCATTGGTATTGCCCCCGATCAAAAGCGGCATGATCGACGCATCCACCACGCGCAGCCCTTGCATGCCGTGCACGCGCAGTTCGGCATCCACCACCGACATCGGATCATCGCCCATCTTGCAGGTGCCGACCGGGTGGTAGATGGTTTCCGCACGGCGCCGGATGAAGTCGCGTATATCGTCATCGCTTGCCAAGGGTGCATCCGGAATCAGTTCGACGCCGCGAAAGTGGTCGAAGGCGGGCGCGGCAAGAATCTTGCGCGCGAGTTTCACGCCTTTCACCATGTGTTCCATGTCTTCCGGATCGGACAGGTAGTTGGCGACGATATCCGGCTTGGCCAGCGGGTCGCTGCCGGCGAGGCGAATCTCGCCGCGACTCTTCGGACGCAGATTGCAGACATGCAGCGAATAGCCTTCGCCCAGCAGAAAGCGGAAATCGCGGCCATGCTGCGACAGGCGTGCCGGCGTGAAATGGAACTGCAGGTCGGGGATCGCTTCCTGCGGCGAGCTCCTGGCAAAGGCGCATCCCTCGGCGCCGTTGGTGGTGTACATGCCGCGGCCCGCGACCAGGTAACGCAGCGCGTCCCATGCGCCGCGCAGACTGTTGCGCAAGGTGATGCCCCAGGACACCGCCTTGGTGCAGGTATGAACGACGATCACGTCGAGATGATCCTGCAGATTCTTGCCGACGCCGGGCAAATGCTTGCGCACCGTGATGCCGGCCGATGCCAGATCCGCGGCATCGCCGATGCCCGACAGCATGAGCAGCTTCGGGCTCTGGATCGCGCCGGCGCTCAGGATCACTTCGCGCCTGGCATGCACCTGCTTGAGCTGTCCGTGCCGGCGATATTCGACGCCGATGGCGGTGGCGCCGCGAAACAACACGCGACAGGCGTGCGCCTCGGTGATCACGCTCAGGTTGGGACGGTTGCGGGCGGGGCGCAGATAGGCGCGCGCGGCGCTGCAGCGGCGGCCCTTGATTTGCGTTAACTGGTACAGGCCGATGCCTTCCTGTTCCTTGCCGTTGAAATCCTCGTTGTAGGGAATGCCGGCCTGGATGCCCGCCTGGATGAAGGTGCGCGACAACACGTTCGGCGTGCGGACGTCCGCCACATTCAGCGGGCCGCCGACCCCGTGCAGTTCGGAAGCGCCGCGCTCCTGATTCTGCGCGCGCTTGAAGTAAGGCAGGACCTCCTTGAATGACCAGCCGGGATTGCCCAGCGCCGCCCACGCATCATAGTCGCTCGGATGCCCGCGCATGTAGATCATCGCGTTGCTGGAACTGCTGCCGCCCAGTGTACGGCCCGACGGCCAGTACAGCGCGCGGCCGGCCAGCGCCGGTTCGTTGCGGGTGCGGTAATGCCAGTTCAGCACCTTGCTGCGCATCATCCAGAGTATGCCGAGCGGCATATGAATCATGGGATGCGTATCGCGCGGACCGGCTTCCAGCAGGCATACGCTGACCTCCGGGTCTTCGCTCAGGCGCGACGCCAGCACGCAGCCGGCCGAGCCTCCACCGACGATGATGTAATCGAACATGGTTGTTGTCTCCTCTTGTTGATGTAATGCGCATGCAGCGTCGATCCCATACTAGAAACAGCAGGGCCGATCGTCACCATCAAAAAGGATGGAATCGCCGAGAGGATGCATGCGGCGTTTGTTTGACATTTGTCAAACGCAAGGCGCCATGCGGGATTGCGGCCGGTGGAAGGTTCATTTGCTGGCTTATCAAGCCAAGCATTTGGCCTCGGTAGTCAGAGCATCGGCCCGGCGCTTGCCACATTGTCGTTTTAATATCAGGCAACGACTCAACGACAACCATTTCAATCATGCGCCAATACCTCATTCCCTTTTTCGTCACCGCCCTGTTCTCCGTCTCGGCCCACGCCGGGTTTTCCGAGGGTCTCGCCGCCTACAACAAGAACGATTTCAATACCGCCGCCGGCGAGTGGAAGTCGCTCGCCGAGCAGGGCGATCCGCGCGCGCAATATCACCTCGCCTGGATGTACGAGCGCGGCGAGGGCGTGAACCAGGATTACGCGCAGGCGGCGAAGTTGTATCGCAAGTCGGCCGAGCAAGGACATCCGATTGCGCAGATCAACCTCGGCAACCTGTACACGCTGGGGCAAGGCGTGTCGCACAACCAGAAGCTGGCGGTGTACTGGTACCGCAAGGCGGCGGACCAGGGCTATACCAGCGCGCCGGTCAACCAGGGAATTCGTTACGACAACGGCGAAGGCACGGCGCAGGACGACGAGCAGGAATTGCCGCCGTATCGCCGCACCGCCGAGCCGGATTACGCGGTGCTGCAGTTCAACCTCGCCAACCTGCTCTACAACAAGGGCCAGGGCGTGGCGCAAGACTACAGCCAGGCGCTGCAGTGGTATGCGCGGGCGGCCGAGCAAGGCCATGCGCTGGCGCAGATCAATCTTGGCAACATGTATACCTACGGCCAGGGCGTGCCGCAGAACTACCGGCAGGCGCTTTACTGGTACCGCAAGGCGGCCGAGCAGGGCAACGCCTATGCGCAGAACAACATGGGCAACATGTACAAGGATGGCCGCGGCGTGAAGCAGGATTACGCGCAGGCGGTGCAGTGGTACCGCAAGGCCGCCGAGCAGGGCGACGCCGGCGCGCAGGTCAATCTCGGCCTGCTGTATGCCAGCGGCGAAGGCGTGAAGCAGGATTTCGATGAAGCGCTGCACTGGTATCTCAGGGCCGCCGAGCAGGGCGATGCCGGCGCGCAGTATCACCTCGGCCTGATGTACGGCAACGGCGAAGGCGTGCTGAAGGATGACGAGCGCGCGGTCGAGTGGTTCCGCAAGGCCGCCGAGCAGGGACACACGCTGGCGCAGCACACGCTGGGCAACATGTACATCAGCGGCCTGGGCGTCGAACAGGATGTCGAGAAGGCGATCTACTGGCACCGCAAGGCCGGCTACCAGGGCGATGCCTACGCGGAAAATCACATGGCCAACCTGCTGATTGCGCAAGGGCATGGCGTGCCCAAGGATTATGCGCAGGCCATCCAGTGGTATCGCAAGGCAGCCGAGCAAGGCTATCCGAGCGCACAGGTCAATCTTGCCAACATGTATCGGCGCGGCGTCGGCGTGAAACAGGATCTGGCGCAGGCGGCCCACTGGTACCAGATGGCCGCCGAGCAGGGTGACACCAACGCGCAGTTCAACCTCGGCCTGATGTACCACGCCGGCGAAGGTGTGAAGCAGGATCCGGTGCAAGCGGCGAAGTGGTACAAGAAGGCCGCCGAAGCCGGGCACGCCGGTGCGCAGTACAAGCTGGGCCTGATGTACACGCGCGGCCCGACGGCGGTCACCATGCTGGATCGCTGAAGCGGCGGACCCGGGCCGGCTGCGGAAATCGCAGGCCGGCTTGCCATGCGTACGCCGCTATTCCGCGTTCACATGAAATAGCCGGATTGGTGCGACTGCCGCGCGCGGCGGCAGATGTGAAGCGTGCGCGGTACGATGCGCCTCCTGCTTCAGCTTGAACGTGCTGATCGCGACCTCCAGTTGCGCCGCCTGATTCTGCATCGACTCCGCGGCCGAGGCGGCTTCTTCCACCAGCGCGGCATTCTGCTGCGTGACCTGGTCAATCTGCATCAAGGCCAGGTTGATCTGTTCGATGCCGGTGCTCTGCTCCCGGCTCGCGGCGTCGATCTCGGCCATGATGTCGGTGACCCGTGCCACGCTCCTCACCACTTCTTCCATGGTGGCGCCGGCCTCGCTGGCCAGCGCGTTGCCCGCGCCGACCTTGTCGACCGAGTCCTCGATCAGGGTCTTGATCTCCTTTGCCGCAACCGCACTCCGCTGCGCGAGGTTGCGCACTTCCGCCGCAACCACCGCGAAGCCTCGTCCCTGCTCGCCGGCGCGCGCTGCTTCTACCGCGGCATTCAGCGCGAGGATGTTGGTCTGGAATGCGATGGCGTCGATCACGCCGATGATGTCGGCAATCTTTTGCGCCGATGCACTGATGGAGCCCATCGTGCTGACGACACGTGCCACGACCTTGCCGCCCTCGATGGCCGTGCCGGAGGCGGCATGGGTCAACTGGTTGGCCTGCTGCGCATACTCCGCATTCTGCTTCACGGTGGACGTCAGTTCTTCCATGGAGGCGGCAGTCTGCTGGAGCGAGCTGGCCTGCTCTTCGGTACGGGCGGACAGCTCCTGGTTGCCGGCGGCGACCTGGCTGGACGCGGTGGCGATGGTGTGCGTGCCGATGCGTACATTGGCGACCAGCGTCGCCAGGCTGTCCTGCATTGTCTTCATGGCGAAGAGCAGACTGGCTTGGTCCTTGTCCTCCAGCCGGATGGGCGCGCTCAGGTCGCCCGCTGCGATGGCGGTCGCCACGCGCACTGCATAGTCCGGCTCGCCGCCGAGCTGCATCATGACATTGCGGGTCAGCCAGAGCGCGATGCCGCAGCCCGCAGCCAGCGCGATGGCGGCCAGCGCGAGGCTGTACAGGAGACGGTTGCGCGTCGTCTCCGCGAGGCGAGTTTTGGCGTTGCTGACATCGGCATTTTTCGCTTTGAGCAAGGCAATCAGGTCCGCCCGCATCGTGCGCCACAGCGGCGTATCGTCCTTGTTGAGGGAGGCGATCGCCGCGGCGGCATCCGTCTTTGCCAGGTTGACGATGTGCTGATGCACCCTGGCTTGCTGTTCACGCAATTGGCCGATGCTGTTCAGCGCCTGCATGGCATCGGGATCGCCGGCCGCGATGTCGCGCGCCGCCCGCAATGCATCGCTGAAGCCTTGCGACGCGTCGTCGAGATTCTTGTAGGCTCGCGTGTTTGCGGGATCGAGAACGATGTTGCGCAGCGCCTGGCCCATCTGCAGACCCTGCGCATACAAGGTATTGCTGCTGCTCAGGAATGCCTGGTCTTTCGTGATGAAGGTATCGAACTTCTCTGCGGTGTCCTTCATGCCGCTGAGCGCCACTGCCAGCGCGGTGGCGAACAGGGCACAGACCACTCCCATGGAGATGAACATCTTCTTTTTCAGTTTCATGGGTGTTGCTTGCCTCGTTGATAACGATTTTCCCCGGAGTGCTGTCTCCCAAAGCCGACGGCTGCAGATGATTATATTACTGCTTGGTTATAAACAGAAATTCATTCTTTGATTGCTCGTGGCGTCTATGGATGTCCACGGAAAACACGGAAAACAACCATGCTTTTTTTTGGCTTTTGTGGACATCCATAATTCCCCTGCCATAGAGCCGAAACTCTTGTCCACAAACGACCCAAAAGACATTCGGCGTGCCCGCAACAAGCACACATTCCAAGGATTTATTCCGTGCTTTCCGTGTATTCCGTGGACATCCATGGCGTTCGGATGAAATATCCGGGCTAGCAGCAGCGGTGCCGGACGATCCCCATTTTTTCAGAGGGCTTTGATCATCCGCAAGCAGGATGCAAGGGATTGTCGGCGGCATGACTGCGCGAGGCGCTGTTTCGGCTAGAGTACGTGCTCGTTTAACGCTTCACGCACGGAGAACACTATGCCGAATATGTACGAGGTCGGCCTCGACCGCAATCCCGCCAATTACACCCCGGTTTCGCCGCTGAACTTCATCGAGCGCGCGGCCGACATTTACCCGGAACGGCTTGCCGTCATTCATGGCGGCATCCGCCGCACCTGGGGCCAGACCTATCGCCGCTGCCGGCAGCTGGCATCGGCGCTCGCCGCGCGCGGCATCGGCCTGGGCGATACCGTTGCCGCCATGCTGCCCAATATTCCGGCGATGGTGGAAGCGCACTTCGGCGTGCCGATGACCGGCGCCGTACTCAATACGCTCAATACCCGTCTCGACGCCGAATCGATCGCCTTCATGCTCGACCATGGCGAGGCGAAAGCCGTGATCGTCGACCGCGAATTCGCGTTCGTGATGAAAGCCGCGCTCGCACTGTCGAGCCGCAAGCCGCTGGTCATCGATGCCGACGATTCCGAATACACCGGCCCGGGCGAACGCATCGGCAGCATCGAGTATGAAGACTTCGTCGCCGCCGGCGATCCCGGTTATGCGTGGCAACTGCCGGCCGATGAATGGCAGGCGATCTGCCTGAACTACACCTCGGGCACCACCGGCAATCCGAAGGGCGTGGTCTATCACCATCGCGGCGCCTTCCTCAACAGCATCTCCAACATCCTCGAATGGGATCTGCCCAAGCATGCGGTCTACCTCTGGACGCTGCCCATGTTCCACTGCAACGGCTGGTGCTTTCCCTGGACCATTGCCGCGCGCGCCGGCATCAACGTCTGCCTGCGCAAGGTCGACGCGCAAGCGATCTTCAGCGCCATCAAGGAGCACAAGGTGTCGCATTACTGCGGCGCACCTATCGTGCACAGCCTGCTGATCAATGCGCCGGAGGAAATGAAGGCCGGCATCCAGCACCGGGTCAACGCAATGGTCGCCGGCGCTGCGCCGCCTGCCGCCATGATCGAAGGCATGGAAAAGCTCGGCTTCGACATCACCCACGTGTACGGCCTGACCGAGGTGTACGGCCCGGCGGCCGTGTGCGTCAAGCATGAAGCCTGGGATGCGCTCGACATCGGCGAACGCGCGCGGCTGAATGCGCGACAGGGCGTGCGCTACCATCTGCAGCAGGCGGTGACGGTGATGAATCCGGAAACCATGCAGCCGGTGCCGGCGGATGGCGAAACCATGGGCGAGATCATGTTCCGCGGCAATATCACCATGAAGGGTTACCTGAAGAATGAAAAAGCCACCGAGGAAGCCTTCGCCGGCGGCTGGTTCCATACCGGCGACTTGGCGGTGCTCAACCCCGACGGCTACGTGAAGATCAAGGACCGCAGCAAGGACATCATCATTTCCGGCGGCGAAAACATTTCCAGCATCGAAGTCGAAGATGTGCTGTACCGCCATCCGGCGATCGTTGCCGCCGCCGTGGTGGCCAAGCCGGATCCGAAGTGGGGCGAAACGCCCTGCGCCTTCATCGAACTCAAACCGGGCGCGCAAGTGTCGGCCGACGACATCATCGCGCACTGCAAGCAGCACTTGGCGGGATTCAAGGTGCCGCGCACCGTGATCTTCGCCGAAGTGCCGAAGACCTCCACCGGCAAGATCCAGAAATTCGCCTTGCGCCAGCAAGTCAAGTCAGTCGACGCGCTCAAGTAAGCACACGCGCCATCCGCGACCGGTTTCCGCTCATGCGGAAACCGCCCTCCTCGTTGTTCAGTGCAGCATGAACTCATCCCTTTGGACGATTGCGGAGCGGGTTTGTCATCCTATGATGCGATAACAAAAAATCAACGCGCTTGCCCGCGGGACGACCAAGGGAGGTGGCAAGCGGTGTGGATTTTTTGTCAAACGAGGTGCACAAAAAAGGATTCGGTCGGGCAGGATTTCGCGCCGCCGACGGACCGGACCATTCCTGGGAAGGAGGAGACAACCATGTCCTATGCCTGGCAACAACTTCAATGCGCGGTAAAGGCGCTCGCAGGTAGCAACGAGCAGCGCGATCGCCTGGTCACCGCATACAACAAACTGGTCAAGCTCAAGCCGAAGGATCTGCCATCGGAAGTGGCGGCCGATTTCGACCGCCTGGTCGGAAACATTCCGCGCTATCCGGCGAAGAACATTCCGCGTGAAGTAAAGACCGAGGTGCTTTCGCTCAGCGACACGCAGGTGTCGCAGGCGATTGCCGTCATTTCCGCGATGCATGAGGCGGTCGCGGTCTATCAGCCGCGTCGCTTGCATCTTGCCAGCGCGCGACGCGCCGTCAAGGAGGAGCAGCCGGTGCAATGCACGGAATATCCCGCCTACCGCGTCGCGGCGGGGTGAGCTTGGCGCTATCGGAAGGCCGGTCGGGCACGCTCGTGCGGCCCGACTATCCTTTTCCCGCAGGAACGATCTTGCGAAACATGCCGTTTCGCCTACGCCATTGGCTTGTCCGGCCAAGGATTTGGCTTCGCACGTCAGCTGAAAGAGTCCGCCGCCCGCCTTGCGGCCGCTTACCATTTTCATCATGATGTGCCGGATATCGCGCAAGCGGTTTCCGGTCCTGTCCTTCAGCCTATCCAGTCGTTGAAAGCGTGTTCATGATCTTCCGTTTGCGATGGCATCTTCTGCTTCTCGTCCTGCTGTTCAACCTGGCCGGCTGCGCCGGCATGTTCCAGCGGACTGCGCAGCTTGCGCTCAATGCCGAGCGCGAGCGCGCCGGACTGGAGCGCAAGGAAATCGATCTGCCGCACGGCCTGCATTATGTCTATCTGGAAGGTGGACAAGGCGAACCGCTGATGCTGCTGCACGGCTTCGGCGGCAACAAGGACAACTTCGTGCGCGTCGCACGCGCGCTAACGCCGCATTACCGCGTCATCATTCCCGATCATATCGGCTTCGGCGAATCGGCGCATCCGCCGCAGGCCGATTACACGCCGGCTGCGCAGGTGGCGAACCTGCGCGAACTGGCACGGGCGCTGGGCGTGCCAAGGCTGCATCTCGGCGGCAATTCGATGGGCGGACAGATTGCGCTGGCCTATGCCGCGCTGCATCCGGACGAAGTCGCCAGCCTCTGGCTGATCGACGCGGCCGGCGTCTGGAGCGGCCCGAAAAGCGAACTCGCTGAAACCATTCTGGGCGGCGGACGCAACCGGCTGATCGTGCGCAATGAAGACCAATTCGCCGACCTGTTCAGCTTCGCGATGAGCGATCCGCCCTTCGTGCCGCGACCGTTCCTCAACGTGCTGGCGCAGGAACGCATCCGCAACGCCGACCTGGAGGAGCGCATCTTCCAGCAGATCGCAGGCACTTCCGTCGAGCAGCAGATCAAGGGGCTCCGCATTCCCTCGCTGGTCGTGTGGGGCGCCGAGGATCGCGTGATTCATCCCGGCACCGCCGAAGTCATGCACACCTTGCTGCCGCATTCCGAAGTGATCGTCATGCCCGGAACGGGCCACATGCCGATGCTGGAAAAGCCGCAGCAAAGCGGGCAGGATTACCTGCGGTTCCGCGCGTCCCTGGCGGGTAATCAGTGATGAACTCTGAAGAAAGGGCCGATGCGATGGCATGGTTGCAACAACACCGCGAGAAGTCGCTGCTGGGCCAACTGCTGCTCAAGCATGGCCTGATCTCCGAAGAACAACTGGCGAGGGCGATCGAGCATCAGCGCAAGACCGGCCAGCGCCTCGGCGACATCGTCGCCGAATGGAACCTGGTGACGCACCGGCATGTGCAGGACGTGCTGCGCAAGCAGCGCAACCTGCGCCTGGCGGCCGCCATCGCGGCAGTCCTGATGGGGCCGCTGCGGGCCTATGCGATGGACCCGGTGCCGCCGGTCCGGGTGACGGCAAGCGCCTCGGTGCACGACACGCACACCGGCTTGCGTCCGATGACGGAAGACGACCTCGACCGCGTCTCGGCGCAAGGACTGACGGACCAGCTGATCGAACATGCGACCAGGCGCGGGACGCGCGACAACGGCATCCGGGTGCTGGGCGACATGGCGGTGATGCTCAATCCCCTGCTCGGCTTTCTGCAGGCCGACACCACGATCAAGGATGTCGTCTACGACCCGGCCAATGCCGCCGCGACGATCACTCAGGATGGCGCGATCATGCTGAGCCTGCCGAGCTCGATCGGTGAAATCAATTTCGAGAACATCCGCATCCGCGGCACATCGGGGGCGAGTTTCGGCAGCATCCACATCCGTGACATCGACCTCACCGGCACCACCATTGTGCTGCGGCCCCTGCATCACTGACACGGGGCCGGATTTTCCGCTCAGCTCGCCACGCGATTGCGTCCGTTGTTTTTGGCGCGGTAGAGCGCCGCGTCGGCATTGCACAGCAAGGCGTCGGCATCCTCGTCGCCCTTCAGCTCCGCCACGCCGGCCGAGAAGGTCGTGGTGAAATCTTCCAGTTCCGAGTGGTGACGGATATGCGAAAACGATGCGCGAATCTGGTCCACCACCACCGCTGCCGTGGAAGCCGGCGTGGTGGGCATGATCAGCGCGAACTCTTCGCCGCCGTAACGGCCGATGATGTCGCCGCGCCGCAGGCGTTGCTGCAACAGGCGGGACACCGCGCGGATCACCTGGTCCCCGACCGGATGGCCGTAGGTGTCGTTGACGCGCTTGAAATGATCCAGGTCGAGCATGGCCAGCGTCAGCGGGGCGCCGCTGCGCCGTGCGCGCGCTACCTCGCGCATCAGGTGTTCCTTCAGCGCGGAATGGTTGAGCAGGCCGGTCAGGCTGTCGCGCATGATCAGGCCGCGCAGCTCGCGATAGCGCTGCGCGCGGCTCGACAATGCGGACACCAGATGGACCGGCTTGATCGGCTTGGTCAGGAAATCGTCCGCGCCGGATTCAATCGCATGGAGCTGCTTGTCGACGTCCGCCTCGCTCGACAGGAACACGATCGGCACGTCGAGATACATGTTGTCCTGCCGGATCAGTTTCGCCAGTTCGATGCCGCTGCAAGTCGACATGTACAAATCCATCAGGATCAGTTCCGGACGATATTCACCGAGCGCGTGCAGGGTTTCGTCCGCTCTTTCCAGTACCCGCGTTTCCATGCCCGCGCCGCGCAGGATGGTGGCATGGTAGTTGGCCGTTTCCGGATCTTCGTCGATGACCAGTACCCGGTAAGGCCGCGATTCATCGCGTGCCAGAAGGCGATCCAGCCTGTCGATCAGCGCCACGATGTCGAGCGGCTTGGCGAAATAACCGTCGGCGCCGGCGCGCACCGTCGCCAGCCGCGCCGCGAAGTTGCTGCGGGTGGAAATGAAGATCAACGAAAAATGCCGTTCGCCGCGCTGGCGGATGCGCGCGGCCTCCGCCGCGCCGGCCAGGATCCCGGCGGGAAAGCCGAGGTCCATCACGACCGCGGCCGGCACGCGTTGCGCGATCGCCGCTTCCAGGCTGGATAGATCGCTGATGATGGTCACCGGATAGCCGAAGGCCCGCAGCTGGCCGGCGATATCGCGTGCGAGTTCGGCGTTGTCATGCACCAGGTAGATCAGCCTGTCCTCGCTGTCCTTGCTGTCCGGGTGCGGCGCGGCAGGCGCGTGCGGCAACAAGCGCACCGGTCTGTCTCCCTTCGGATTGGCGGCGGCCCAGCGCAGCAATTCCTTCAAACGCACGGCGACCGGCACAAAATCCTTGCCGCCGGGCGCGGTGCCGGCGATGAAGCTGCCCAGCAGCAGCTCCAGTTCCGTCGCGCGCAGGCCCATTTCGGAAAAACCGAAGGTGCCCGCCGACCCGGCCAGGCTGTGCAGCTTCACCAGCAATTGCTGCACATGGCTGCTGTCGCCCGGCTCCTCCAGGCAATGCTGGAGACAGTCGCCGAGCTCGCGCAAGCGCTCCGGCAGCCGCGCGCTGTAGGCCTGCTCGATGGCGCGCAGCGCTTCGCTCAGTTCGGGGTCGTCCTTATTCGGCATCGGCCTGCTCCCACAGGCGCCGTACCTGCTGCGCCAGTTGCATAGGATCGAAAGGCTTGGCGACCACGCCGATGGCGCCAAGCGATTGGTATTGCGCGATTTCGCCGGCTTGCACCTTGGCGGTCATGAAGATGACCGGGGTGGCGGCCACCGGCGGCAGCGCGCGCAGTCTTGCCAGCGTGGCCGGGCCGTCCATGTCCGGCATCATCACGTCCAGCAGGATCAGGTCCGGTACCAGGCCGCCCGCCACCGCGTCCAGCGCTTCGCGGCCGGACGTGCATTCGGTCACCTTGAATCCGCCCACGAGTTCGAGCGCGATCCCGGCCACGACTCGGATGTCCGGGTCGTCTTCGACGTAAAGAATCTGGTTGAGCGATCCACGCGGCATTGATCGTCCTTTATTCCCCGCGCGACTGACGAATCAGTTCGTGCAGGATGGCAAGCAGTTGTTCATTGGAGGTGCGCGACTTTACCAGTGCGGCATGCACATTGTCGATGGTTGGCTGATCGACATCCTCGGCTGCGAACACCACGACCGGCGTCGCCGCGTTCAGCGGCGGCAGCGTGCCGAGCAATTCGGAACCGTGCCCGTCAGGCAGTTGCAGGTCGAGCAGGATCGCCTTGAAGCACTCCGCCGCGAGATGGTCGCGCGCGTCGGCCAGCGTGCGCGCATGCCGGACCGCGACGTCGGGATGCAGCAGGGCGGTCACCACCTTCACCAGGTCATGGTCGTCTTCCACATGCAGCACCGCCGGCGCATCGCTCCTGGAGTTGTGCATCACGCTCTGCAAGGCCGCGATCAGGCGCGCCTGGTCGATCGGCTTGGGAATCCAGTCGACAATGCCGATCGCGCCGCCGGTCAGCCTGCGGCGCCCCTCTTCCGCGCGCGCCGATACCACCACCACAGGCAGATGGCGCGTGCTTTCCTGCTTGCGCATCCAGCGCAGCAGCGCAACGCCGTCCTCGCCCGGCAAGGCCAGGTCCAGCGTCATCGCTTCGTAGCTTCCTTCCGCCAGCAGGCGCCGCGCATGTGCCGCGTCATACGCGATATCGCTGCTGAGGCCGGCTTGCGCCAGCATCATGCCGAGCAGCCGGGCCACGTCCGGATCGTCTTCGCAAATGAGGACACGCCCTTGGCCAGCGGGCATGGCGGAGTATGTGCCCTCGCCGGCGATCAGCGGCAATTCCACATAGAATTCGGTGCCTCCGTCCGGCGCGACGTCGAAGTCGATGCGGCCGTGGTGCCTTTCCACGATGGCGCGCGAAATGCTCAGGCCGAGGCCGGTGCCGCCCTTCTGGCGCGAATCCGAGGAATCGGCCTGCGCGAATTTCTGGAAGATGCGTTCGCGGAATTCCCGCGCGATGCCCGGTCCCTGGTCGATCACCGACAGGCGCATGCAATTAGGCAGACGCGTCAGACGCACCTGCACATGGCTGCCCTGCGGCGAAAACTTGGCGGCATTGGACAGCAGGTTGATCATCACCTGCACCATGCGGTCGGCGTCCACCGCCACCTGCACGTCCGTCGCCTGCGCCTGCAGATCGAAGCTGACCTGATACTGCGCGGCGTAATCCTGCATCGCATCGAGTGCCTGCTCGATCAGCGGCAGGATGGGCTGCGGCACGATGTCGAAACGCATATTGCCCGACTCGATCTTTTCGACGTCGAGGATGTCGTTGATCAGCCGCACCAGGCGTTCGCAATTGTTGTTCGCGATCTGCAGCAGATGCCGCGCGCGCTCAGGGATGTCGCCCGCCACGCCGCCGGTCAGGAGTCCCAGCGAGCCGCGGATCGAGGTCAGCGGCGTGCGCAATTCATGCGACACGGTGGAGATGAATTCATCCTTGATGTGCTCGGCCCGCTTGCGTTCGGTCAGGTCGTAGGCGATGCCGAGAAAGCCAGTGATGCGCTGGTGTTCATCGCGCACCGCCGTGACCGACAGCATCACCGGCAGGCGGCTGCCGTCCTTGCGGATATAGGTCCACTCATGCTCGTCGGCGAGGCCGCGCCGGGTGAGCGCGACCAGCGCTTCGAAGCCGGGCGCGACATGCCGGCCGGTCTCGATGCTCAGCAGATGCGCGCGTGCGATGATTTCTTCCGGATCGTGGAAGACCTCCGGCGTGTCCTTGCCGATCAGTTCGTCCGGACCGTAGCCGAGCATGCGCTGTGCGCCGATGTTGAACAGCCGGATCGTGCCATGCACGTCGGTGGCGATGATCGAGAAGTTGGCGCTGTTGAGGATGGCCTGCTGCAGCCCGGTGGTCTCGGCCAATTGCCGGTTCAGCGCGGCCATGGCCTCTTCCGCCGCCTTGCGCTGGCTGATGTCGGTGCCGACGCCGCACACGCCGTACACCTCGCCCTTCTCGTTGATCAGCGGCGAACGCACCACCAGGAAGATCGGCCCGTCTCCGTTGACCTGCACTTCGTCTTCCAGCCGCGTGCCGGGGCCGCCTTGCAGCACTGCTTGATCCTTCTCGCGGTTGTAGCGGGCCAGGTCGGGCGGATAGACATCCTCGACGGACTTGCCCACCAGTTGGCCGGGCACGAAGCCGAACACCTTCTTGTATTCCTTGTTGGCGAACAGGAAGCGGCCATGCATGTCGCGCCCGTACACGAAGGACGAGGTGCTGCTCATCACCGTCTGCAGCAGCGCGCTGCTTTCGCGCAGCTTTCGCTCGTTGTCGCGGCGCACGGTGATGTCACGGATGATGCCGGCAAAGCCGCGCCGTCCGCCCAGCCACATTTCGTTGACCGTCAGTTCCATCGCGAACAGCGAGCCGTCCTTGCGGCGTCCGGTCACTTCGCGGTCCTGGCCGATGATGCGGGTCTTGCCGGTGTCGCGGAAGTTCTGCAGGTAGCCGTCGTGCGCGTGGTGATAGTTGGTCGGCATCAGCACCTTGATGTTCTGCCCGATCACTTCCTCCGGCTGGTAGCCGAAGATGCGCACGGCGGCCGGATTGATCGATTCGATCTTGCCGAACTGGTCGAGCGTGATGATGCCGTCGGCCACGCTGTCGACCACCGCATGCAGGCGCGATTCGCTCTCTTCCGCAACCGTCAGCGCACGCAGCAGAGCGCGATTGTTCATTTCCGATTCGGCCCACTGCGCCAGGTCGCGCAAGGCGTCGACATCGCCAGCATCCAGCCGGCGCGGAGCACGGTCGAACAGACCGAGCGTGCCGATCCGCTTGCCGGCGCGGTTCTGCAGCGCCCATCCGGCATAGAACCGGACCTGGGTCGGACCTGTTACCAGCGGATTGGTCGCGAAGCACGGATCGGCGGCGGCATCTTCGATCACGCCGGGCGCGCCGGCCGCAGCGCTGCTCTCGCAAAACGGCAGGCAATAAGGCAAGTCGTCGGCCGCCAATCCCTGGCACGACTGGAACCGTCGCTGGCCGGCGTCATCCAGCAGCACGAAGGCTATCGACGCGTTGAATGCGCGCTGCGTGAGGCGCGTGATGCGGCTGAACCGCTCTTCGATCTCTTCGATCTCTTCGATCCCGGTGATGGGGGCCGCTGTCGCGTGCGCCGTCTTGTCCGTCGGTCTGTGTTGTTCGAGCATGCTGGGTCCTGGCACATGCATTGCGCCGGCAAAGCGGCGCAATGCATTCGGATTCAATTCAATTATTCGAGTGTCGGCTGCTGCACGCCGTCATGCCGTCTCTGCCTGCGCCGGTCCAGCCACCAGGCCAGCAACGGCAACGCCAGAAATCCGCCCGGCGAGACGAACAGCAGCATGTAGGGACTGAGCGACGCCAGCTTGCGCAACTGTGTGCGGATCGTGCGGCGGTCCGTGTCGTCCCATCGATAGCCATTCCGCTGCTTCATCAGCAGGTGCATCAAGCCCCGCACCTGGGACATTTCTGCCCAAAGGCGCATGCGTTCCCGGTTCTGCAATGCCCACAGGCCGCGGACGGAGCGGCGCGTGAGGTGCGCGGGAGAGCGCAGTGCTGTGCGTAGGCGGCGGATCAATTTGTTCTTCTGATTGGAGGCGATGACGAATGCTGTTCTTTTGGTCAGATTCTACGCGACTCTTCGATGCGCTGGATTAACCCCTACAGTGGATGTGGTTTTTCGCTGCCGGAAGGGACAAAGACCCGATTCCCGCATGGAAAATGGACGGGCTTCGACCATCACGGGGGCAGAAAGCAGGCGGCGTTGAGTACGCGCTTGCCTGATGGTCCGATAGCAGCGGCGTGTGCGGGCAATTCCAATAAATATAGGAGCGGGAATTCCGTCGATTGCGGATTCCGTCCTCACTTTTGCGCTCACACAAACAAGCGCATTGCAATCGGCAAGCGCGATGAACTCTTCCTCCCCTGACCGTCCAATCTAGGCGAGCCCTGCCCAAGCCTACTGCGATGGATTGCATGAAGGCGTGACGGCAGGCATGTGCGCCGCGGTATTGCCCAGCAAGCACAACACATTCAATAAATGACGAACAACGAATCGCCACAAGAAAACGGAGACAAGAAGATGAGCGCACGCGGTTCCATTGCTACGGCCATCGACGCCGACCAGGCTCGCGTCGCCCTCGGGATGGTGACGGAGCACGGCATTACCATTCAATGCCACGAAGGCCAGGTTCCACCCTTTGCGGAAGCGGCGCTGCTGCGCCTGTACGGCAACCTGTTCTCGTCGTTGTCGCACCTGAGGGTGTATGGCCGCACCAGCAATATCAGCACCTACGCCGTGTTCGACGATGGCGTGCTGGTCACCGTCTGGCTGTTCCGCCGGGAAAAAAACCATGTGCAGGTGCTGAACGAAGGCATTCTGCTCGATGATCACGAGGTCAGCCGGTTTGCGCGCCACATTCTTGCCACCTATCCTGAAGTCGACGTCATCGCCTTCCATGCGGTGCAGGCCATGATACGCCGCCTGCCCTTGCCCTTCGAGCGCTTCAACTGCCTGGAAGACATGGTGATCACGCTGCCGCGCAGCACCGAGGACTACCTTGCCGGCATGGGCAAGGCGACCCGCAGCTACATCCACCGCTACCTGAACAAGCTCAAGCGCGACTTCCCCACATTCCACTTTCAGGTGTCCGAAGGCCGTCACATCGACCCCGACCATATTCGCGCCATCGTCGAGTTCAATCGCAGCCGCATGGCGGGAAAAGGCAAGGTGTCGATCAACGACGACGACGCGACGCGGCGCATCATCCAGCTGGCCATGGAGTGCGGCATGGTGGCCGTCATCACCATCAACGGCCGCGTTTGCGCAGGCACCATCAATTACCGCGCCGGCGAGAACTACTTCCTTGAAGTGCTGGCCCATGATCCGGCTTACAACGATTACCGGCTCGGCACCCTGTGCTGTTACCTGACCGCCTGCGAATGCATCCTGAAGGGCGGCAATGAGTACCACCTGCTGTGGGGACAGGACGAGTACAAGGCACGCTTGCAGGCAACGCAGCGAAACCTCGACGACCTCATCCTGTATCGTTCGCGTCTGCGCATGTTCGGCCATCCCGACACCCTGCTACGCAATGCCCTTGCCCGCGCTTTGCGGCGGGCAAGGTTATGGGCACGCAGGGTGCGGCGCAACGGCAATCCCGGCTCCAGGCTGGCCGTCGCCTTGTTGCGCGGCGTGCGCCGCCTGCTGCCGGTGCGCTCCTGAGGGCGACCCCCTTACTCTGCGTCTTGCTGTTGCGATGGATGTGCCGCCGCGAAGGCTTTCAGCGCGCTGCAGCGGGTATGGATGGCCATGACGGTCGGGTAGGCCGACATGTCGACCTGAAAGCGTTGCGCATTGAATACCTGCGGTACCAGGCAGCAATCGGCCATCGTCGGCGTGTCGCCGTGGCAAAAGGCACCGGTTTCCGCTTCGCCCGAATTGCGCGCCAGATGCGCTTCGAGCGTGCGCAAACCCTGTTCCGTCCAGTGCCGGTACCACTGCGTCTTGGCTTCTTCGGTCAGCTGCAAGGTACCCGTCAGGTATTTCAGCACGCGCAGGTTGTTGAGTGGATGGATTTCGCACGCGATGGTTTGCGCCAACGCCCGGATCCTGGCGCGCGCGAACGGATCGCGCGGCAGCAGTGGCACTTCCGGATA
The DNA here is from genome assembly GCF_004804275.1 of Herbaspirillum sp. ST 5-3. Lineage (GTDB taxonomy): Bacteria > Pseudomonadota > Gammaproteobacteria > Burkholderiales > Burkholderiaceae_D > Noviherbaspirillum. The sequence goes on along the minus strand of NZ_STGI01000012.1, from coordinate 31,439 downwards.
GGCTTCGTCCAGGTATTCAAGGATGGCCAGCGACTGTGTCAGGATGTGCCCGCCATCCTGCAGGCTGGGAACCAGGCCGGCCGGGTTGATCGCGCGATAGGATTCCTGCAACTGCTCGCCGCCGTTTTTCAGCAGATGCACCGGGATCGATTCATAGGCCAGGCCCTTCAGGTTCAGCGCAATACGCACGCGGTAGGCGGCGGAGCTGCGGAAGTAGGTATGGAGTTTCAGCATTGTTGAGATCATTCAAAGTGATGATGCGAAATATCGCGATGCGATAAACAGCGTTGGCTATTTCGGCTTTGGATATTTCACGACTGTCTGCTCGATCGCCCCGAAAATGCTGTTGCCTTGCGCATCCTTCATGTCGATGCGCACCGTGTCGCCGAACCGCAGAAAACCGGTTTTCGGCGCACCGCTTTCAATCGTCTCGACCATGCGGACTTCAGCAATGCAGCAATAGCCGACGCCGCCCTTGTCGATACTCGACCCGTGCAGGCTGTCGTGCTTGTTCGACACCGTACCGGAACCGACGATCGAACCGGCTTCGACTTCGCGCGTTTTCGCGAGATGGGCGATGAGCTGACTGAAGTTGAAGGTCATGTCGACGCCGGCATTCGGTTTGCCGAAGGGCTGAGCATTCACCTGCACCAGCAGCGGCAGATGCAGCTTGGTGTCGCGCCAGGCATCTCCGAGCTCGTCCGAGGTGACCGCCACCGGAGAAAACGCACTCGCCGGCTTCGACTGGAAGAAGCCGAAACCCTTCGCCAGCTCCGCCGGGATCAGGTTGCGCAAGGACACATCGTTGACCAGCATGACCAGCCGGATCGCGGTGGCGCACTGCTCGGGCGTCGCGCCCATCGGCACATCGCCGGTAATGACCGCGACTTCCGCTTCCAGGTCGATGCCCCATTCCTCGCTCAGCGCATACATCGGATCGCGCGGACCGACGAAGGAATCGGAGCCGCCCTGATACATCAGCGGATCGGTCCAGAACGAGGCCGGCACTTCGCTGTTGCGCGCCCTGCGTACCAGCTCCACGTGATTCAGATAGGCCGAACCGTCAGCCCATTGATAAGCGCGCGGCAGCGGCGAATGACATTGCGTCTCATCGAAGGGCTGCGCGTGGCGGGCGGCGCCGTTGTTCAGTGCAAGATAGACCTCCCGCAATTGCGGCGCGGTGCGTTCCCAATCGTCGAGCGCGGCCTGCAGGGTGCGCGCGATGTCCGGCACGGGCTGGCATTGCGTGAGGTCGCGGCTGACCACCACCAGCGTGCCGTCGCGGCCGCCGGTCTTGAGCGTGGCGAGTTTCATGGTTCCTTGTCTTTCCTGTTCAGGTGGAGAGGCGTATCACTTCGTATCGAGCTGACGGGTCACTTCCGCGAACATGTCCTGTCCGACTTCCTTCGAGAACATGTCCCACACCGGCTTGACCTTGTCGCGCATGCGCGCGCGCTCGGCCGGCGCGACCTCGTTGACCAGGAGGCCCTTCGCAGCCATCTGCGCCTGTGCGGAAGCGGCTTGGTCGCGCGCCACCTTGCGCTGGTAAGTGCGCGCCTCCAGCGCGGCGTCGCGCAGGATGTTGCGGTCGGCATCGGACAGCTTGTCCCAGAACTTCTTCGACACCAGCGGCACGAATGCACCGTACGCATGCCGGGTCAGCGACAGGTACTTCTGCACCTCGTTCAGCTTCAGTGCTGCAATCACTGCGGTCGGTGTGCCCTGTCCATCGACCGTGCGTGTTTCCAGCGCGGTGTACAGTTCGGGCACTGCGAGCGGCACCGGATTGGCGCCCAGCGCCTTGATGGTTTCCTGCGAAATCTTGGCCTGGATCGCGCGGAACTTCAGGCCCTGGAAGTCCTCCACCTTGGCGATCGGATGCTTGCTGTTGGTGGCATTGAAGAAGCCGTTTTCCCAGTAGGCGAGGCCGACCAGGCCCTTGGCCGGCAGCTTGTCGAGCAGTTTCTGCCCGGTTGCGCCGTCCAGCACCTTCTCCGCTTCCTGCTCGTTGCTGAAGAGGAAGGGGAAATCGAGAATCTCGAATTCCTTCACCATGCCGGTCAGCGTGGTGGTCTGCGGCACGGTGAATTCGATGGTGCCCCCCTGCAGCGCGGACGTGACCTGCACGTCGTTGCCGAGCGCGCCGTTATAGAACGGCTTGATCTTGATCTTGCCCTTGCTCTTGGCTTCCACCAGTTCGACAAACTTGGCCACGCCCTGCCCCTGATGTGATTTTTCGGGCAGCGTCACGGCGAACTTGGCGGTCGTCTGCGCCAGCGCCGAGCCGGCCAGCAGGCTTGCAATTGCGAACGCCATCAGAGTGTGCATTGGTTTCATGACTTGTTTCTCCTTCTCTCGTTTATTTTCAATGCCACCACGATGCCGGCACCGTCACCAGCGACGGCGCGACAATCAGGGCAACCAGTACTACCGTTTCAGCGATCAGGAAGGGCAGGACGCCGCGCACCGCTTCGGACATCGACACCTTCCCGATCGAACTCACGACATTCAGCACCACGCCGACCGGCGGCGTGATCATGCCGATCGAGCAATTCATCACGAACACCACGCCGAAATACACCGGATCGATGCCGGCCTGCTGCACGATCGGCAGGAATACCGGCGTGAAGATCAGCACGATGGGGATGAAGTCGAGCACCATGCCGGCGAAGAACACCACCATCATCATCGCGATCACCAGCAGCAACTGGCTGCCGGCGAAGACCTGCATCCATGCGCCGACTTGGCCGGGGATGTCGGCGACGGTGATCATGTAGGACGCCACCATCGCCAGCGCCGCCAGCAGCAGCACCACCGCCGTGGTGCGCGCGGTGACCAGCAGGCAGTGGTAGACCGTGGCAAGCGTCAGCTCGCGGTAGACCACGAGGCCGACGAAGAGCGCATAGACGGCGGCGACCACGGCGGCTTCGGTCGGCGTGAAGATGCCGAACTTCAAGCCGCCGATGATGATCACCGGCAGCATCAGCGCCCAGAAGCCCTTGCCCAGCAGGGCCAGGCGTTCGCGCAGCGGCATCTTCGGCGCCAGCTTGGTGTTCGCCTTGCGCGAAACCAGCCACCAGGCGAACACCAGCGCCAGCCCCATCATCACGCCCGGCATGATCCCCGCCAGGAACAGGCGGGTGATCGAAATGTTGGCCACCACGCCGAACAGCAGGAATCCGATGGACGGCGGAATCACCGGCGCGATGATGCCGCCGGCCGCCATCAGCCCGCATGCGCGCGCCGGGTCGTAACCGGCCTGGCGCATCATCGGCACCAGGATCGCCGCCAGCGCCGCGGTGTCGGCCACCGCCGAGCCGGACAGGCTGGCCAGCAGCACCGCTGCGAAGATCGCCACATAACCGAGCCCGCCGCGCAGGTGGCCGACGAAGGCGCCAGCCAGGTCGACGATGCGCTTGGACAAGCCGCCGGCATTCATGAACTCGCCGGCAAGAATGAAGAAGGGCACGGCCATCAGGACGAAATTGTCGGCGCCGCCGATCGCGTTCTGCACCACGATCTGCGAATCGAACTGGTCGAGTTGCAGCATGATGCCGATGCCCGCGAACAGCAAGGCAAAGGCAATCGGCATGCCGATGGTAATCAGCGCCAGCAGGATGCCGAGAAAGATGAACGCGCTCATTCGGGCTTCTCCTGCGTGTCGCGCGTGGCCACGTCGCCCATCTTTTCCTCGATGCGCGTGCCGATGTCCTTGATCAGGACCAGATCGTCATCGCTGTCGCGGTGCGCCAGCGCCTTCCAGAGATTGGCGCCGATGGTCAGGACCATGCCGGCACCGAATGCAATCGCCACCGCATACAGCCACGCATACGAAATGCCGAGCACCGGGTACGTGTTGTCGAGATTGATCACCGCCTGTTGCCAGCCGCCGACGATGAAGATCACGCATGCGATCAGCATCAGGGACCCGGTGGCGACGATCAGGATCTTTTTCCAGGCGGTCGGCAGCTTGGTGACCAGCGTGTCGAAGCCGATGTGCGCATGCTGCGCCGACGCGAGAATTGCGCCGAGAAAGATCAGCCAGACGAACAGCAGCCTCGCCAGCTCTTCCGATACCGCAATGCCGGAATTGAAGGCATAACGCAACACGACGTTGCCGAATACCAGAATGGCCATGATGGACAAACACGCGACGATCGCGATTTCGAGTCCGCGTGACGCCCATCTTCCGAGGCGGCTGAACATGTCTCCTGCTCCTTTGCTTGTTATGCTTGTGCGCCTTTCCTTGCCCATGCGGGAAGGAAAGGCCGTGCTCTTACTGCTTGGCAGCGTAGCTGCCGTCATGCATCCACGCGGCGTGCTTGGGCGCCTTCTTGGTGCGATCCCATTCCTCGATCATGGCCCACTTCACCTCGTCGAGTTTCTTCATCATCTCCGGCGTGCCGGTATTGACGGCGAGTTCCAGGCGGTGGCCGCTGGGGTCGAAGAAATAGATCGACTTGAAGATGGTGTGGTCAGTCGGCCCGATGACTTCGATGCCGCCGGCTTCGAGACGTTTCTTGGCTTCCAGCATTTCTTCCATCGTGTCGACTTCCATCGCCAGATGCTGGGTCCAGATCGGCGTATTCGCGTCGCGGCCCATCGGCGCCTGGTTCGGCAGTTCGAAGAAGGCGAGGATGTTGCCGTTGCCCGCGTCGAGGAAGATGTGCATGTAGGGATCGGGCGCACCGGTCGAGGGCACCTGGTCTTCGGCGATGGCGAGCACCAGTTCCATGTTGAGGTATTTGCGATACCACTCGATGGTCTGCTTGGTGTCCTTGCAACGGTATGCGACGTGGTGAATCTTCTTGACCTTCATTCCTGTCTCCTTTGAGTGGTTTGCGGAAGCACTGCGGTGCAGTGCCGCGTTGAAAGCAACATGTACAAGGAGCATTAAAGTCCAAACCGGTTTATCATTCAAACGGGATTTTCTACTGGATTTATCAGCAAATCTGATGAGTGTGACCCTACGCCAATTGCGGGCATTTATCGCCGTCGTCCGGACCGGCAGCTTTACCAGCGCCGCCGACAGCCTGCACGTGACCCAATCCGCGCTCAGCGGCCTGATCAAGGAACTCGAGCAGACGCTCGGCGTGCAGGTCTTCGACCGCACCACGCGCCGCCTCGGACTGTCGGACGTCGGCAAGGAGTTCTATCCGCTGGTCGACAAGCTGGTGCTGGACCTCGACGGCGCGCTGGGCGAAATCAACAACCTCAAGGCCCTGAAGAAAGGCCTGGTGCGCGTGGCCGTGCCGCAACTGATGGCCTGCACGCTGCTGCCCGAGGTGATCAAGGCCTACCGGCTGCAGTATCCGAACGTGCAGGTGAAGCTGGTCGATTGCGGCGTGGAAAGCGTGGTGTCGCGCGTGCTGAGCGGCGAGGTGGATATCGGCGTCGGACCGGAGCGCGACCTGGTGTCGGGCGTCGACGCCATGCCCCTGTTCGAAATGCCCTTCATGCTGGTTTTCCCGAAGACGCATCCGCTGGAAAAGAAGCGACGCGTGAGTTGGGCGGACGCCATGCGCTATCCCTTCATCGCCCTGCAGGGCCAATTCTCCGAGAAGCTCGCGCTCGACCTGCACGCATCGTTCCGCGACCTGACGCTCAATCCGAGCAATGAAGTGACTTTCATGACGACGGCGCTTTCGATGGTGAGCGCCGATCTGGGCGTCGCGGCCTGTCTTCCCTATGCGGAATCGCTGGTGAAGCTGTACCAGTTGCAGATGCGCCGCCTGCATGAACCGGAAGTGACGCGCAAGTTCTTCGTGTTCTCGCGCCATGGCCGTTCGCCCTTGCCGGCGGCGGAAAGCTTCGTGGAGTTTCTGCTGGCGTTCGTGGAGCGGGAAGGCATGGCGAAATACAAATAGCGCCGGGCAAGGCTTCTTGACGCACTATGCCTTCTGGTAAACGCAAACCTTGTTGCGACCGGTATTCTTCGCTTCGTAGAGCGCGGCGTCGGCGCACGCCAGCAAGGTATCCATACTGTCGATCGTGTCGACCCGGCTTGCCAGCCCGATCGATACGGTGAAGCGGATCGATCGCCCATCCTCGAGGCGCACCTCGGCGGCGGAGACGATTTCCAGCAGGCGTGTCGCCACTTCCAATGCGTGTTCCCCATCGGTCTGCGGCAATACGGCCGCGAACTCCTCGCCGCCAAGGCGACCGGTAATATCGACGGTCCTCATGGTGTCATGAAACAGCGTGGCAAAGGTTTGAAGAACAATATCGCCGCACTTGTGGCCATAGGTATCATTGATCTTCTTGAAGTGGTCGATGTCCATCATCAGCACCGACAGCGGGCCGCCATAGCGTGCGGCGTGGGACAACTCTTGCCCCGCCAGTAACAGGAACTGGCGGCGGTTGGCAAGGCCGGTCAGGAAATCGGTTTGGGCCAGCCTCTCCAGCTCCTGTTCCGCTTTCTTGCGGTCGCTAATGTCACGGATCACCCACAGCGATCCATTGATGCTGCCGTCCTTGTCCCGCATCGGCACCGCATGCGCTTCGAGCCAGCGATGCGTCCCCTTGCGTCCGACCAGCTCGAAAGCGAGTCGACCGCGCTCGCCGCTGACGACACTCGTATTCAGTTCGCGCAATGCGGACTGATATTGCGGAACAGCCATGTCGCATAGCCGCGATCCCGCAATCTGCTCCTCGGCATCGACGCCGATCATGTCGAGCCCGGCACGGTTCATCTGCTGCACGGTGCCATCGAGCGACAGGAGCGTGACGCACTCCGGTTCGGTTTCGATGATGGTCTTCAGTTTCGACTCGCTTTCGGCCAGCGCGAATTCGACTTGCTTGAGTTTCGTGACATCCGATACCAGCACCACGAAACCCTTCACCGTGTCGCCCTCCTTGTCCGGAATATATTGCGCCCAGGTATAACCGACACTGCCGTCGGGTTTGGTCAGCGTACGCTCGAACAACTGCGGCTCGCCGCGTAGCGCGGCACGCATGTACGGCTCGTTCTTCGCAAACAGCTCAGGACCCATCAGGTCCTGGATGCGGATGTTGCGCATTTGCTCCGGCGTCTTGCCGAACCATTCCAGATAGGCCGCATTGGAGAAGCGGCAACGCAATTCATTGTTCCAGTAGGCGACCATGCCCGGTAAATGATCCGCGATCATCTTCATGAAACGTTCGCTCTCTTCCACCATCCTGAATGCTTCCGCTTCCCTGGCCGCGGATTCCCGATGCTCGCGCTGATACGCATACAGGCCGGCGATGGAGAGCATCGAGATCAGCGCGTAAATCGCAGCCAGGATCTCGATGTCTCGATACACGGTGGCGTAGATGCGATCGAGCTTGCGGCTCACGGCAACCACCAGCGGCTGGTCCATCTTCAGGCCGGCGGGCATGATCGTGCGCTGCGCAATCATGCGCTCCTCGCCACTGGCGTACACCTTGCCGGAAAACACGGAAGTCTCCCGAGCGCTCTCGCGATGGCGGTAAAAAAATGTTCCGGGCTGCAGGAGATTTATTGCGGGCGCGCTACCCTGGTCCGGCCGGACCAGAAAGCGCGTGCCGCTCCAATGCACGATGGAAGTCATGGTGTCCGGGGTGTAGCGGATCGATTCGAGCAAGGGAGCGAAGTAATTCGGATCCAGCGTGGCAGTCACGACGCCGGCAAAGTTTCCGCGAGCATCGAGCAATGCCTTCGTCAGCGTGACCGAATACACGCCGAGCGATGTCTCAAAAGGCGGCGAAACAAAGAGCATTTCCGGATCCGGGTTCCGCAGTGCTTCCTGGAAATACTCCCGTTGACTGAAATTGCGGCCCTTCAATTCCGCGCGGCTTGCGCCTGTCACGTCGCCCTGCGCATCGAGAACGATCAGGGTACGGATTGCCGGCATCGCATCGGCCAGCGTCTTGAGATAGAAATCGAACTCCTGCGCTGCGCGAAGCGCCGAAATCCGGGTGCGGACATCAAGCAGCGTCTGGTTCACCGCCAGCAGGTTCTGGCTCACGTTTTCCTGGATGACACGGGACTGTGCCAGCAAGCGTTCCGTTTCGCGTTGCTGCGTGCGGTGTTGTCCCTGAAGGAAATAGAAGACACCGGCCGCACCAAGGACCAGCAGTGCGGCACTCAGGATGAGCCAGTGTGCGAACAATGGCGTTGATTTTGTGCGGGTTTGCATCGTTGATAGAAAGGAGGGATTGCACAATCCTTCATCGATCCATTGATGACAGCCACTGGGTTCATTATGGACTCTTTGTTTTGGATTTGCATTGACTGGCGGTATGAGTTTGCAAATTGTTATCTGTTTGGGGCGGCGAAGGCGGGGTGACCATGCAGGTCGATGTCTTTGCAAGGGGCAAGCCAGAACACCTGATGCCTCCCATGGACCGGATATTGTGACAGCAGCCCGGCCATGGCAAGATGCGGAGGACAGGCTCGCAAACTGCCGCCCGCCTCGAGCCAACAACCCTGCCAAACCGCATGCGTACCTTCACCCGCTTCCCAACGCCGCTGCTCAGTCGGTATATTGACCGGTTCTGGGGTTGGGAATCCGACGAGCGCGAGGTCATCTCATTGCCCTCGCTCCTTCCCGGTACCGGCGCCGAAATGTTCTTTCACTATCGCACGCCGTTCCGGCAAATCGAAGGCAGGCACAGTCACGCTCTGCCAAGTGCGCATCTGCTCTGCATCCGCCGACGTCCGGTCGCGCTCGCCGAGATGGGCGGGCTGGGATTCGTGGCCGTCCGGTTCCGCGCCGGGGCACTGCATCACTTCACCAGGGTGCCCGGCAATGAATTGATTGACCAGCAACCGGCTGCGGAAGACTTGTGGGGCAGGGCGGGACATACGCTTGCCGGTCGCGTGGCCGACGCCGGGTCCAATGATGCGCGCGTCCAATTGCTGCAGCACTTCTTCGTTCGACAACTGGAGCAGACGGCAAGCGATGCACTGGTCAGCGTCGCGGCTGCGCATCTCTATCGTCATTGCGACGCGCTATCCATCGAGCAACTGGCATCGCACCTGAATCTCGGCAGACGCCAGCTGGAGCGACGTTTCCTGCAGGTCACCGGGCAGACACCGGTTGAAGCCAAACGCCTGGGCCGATTCCAGAAGACCGCGCGGACGCTTGTGCTCGATCCGTCCGCCAGCTGCGCGGATTCCGCTCTCGCGCACGGCTATTTCGATCAATCGCATTTCATCCGCGAATTCAAGTCCCTCACTTCCCTCTCGCCGCTGGCCTACTTGCAGCAGGCGCGCCTGAAGACGCATTTTTACAATACGCCGCGTCTCGTTCCTGAAAAAATCCACGGCACGCTTTCCAGTGATTGAAAGCGGGTTTGGTGATGCTTCGGCGTGAAGCATTCGGGTTATTTCAGTGAAAGGATAGGTACATGAAGGTTCGCGCACTATTACAGTTGTCGGCGCTCGGCATGGGTATGCTTGCAAATGGCATTGCCATTGCCGCATCGGCTTCGCTGCTCGATGTGCAGGAACGTGTCGTCATCGCGGCAGCGCCTGACGCCGTGTGGAAGGCCGTCAAGGACTTCGACAACATGAGTTGGCATCCCGCCGTCGCCGCAACGCGGTTGACGGAAGGTCGCAACAACGAACGGCAGGCGGTTCGTCTGCTCACGCTCAAGGATGGCGCACGGATGACGGAGCAGTTGCGCGAGCATGACGATGCGCGCAAGGTCCAGCGCTACACCTTGCTCGATTCTCCGTTGCCTGTGACCGACTATGGCGCATCGATTGCGGTTGCGCCCGCCGGCGACGGCGGCTCCACGGTGACATGGCAGGCGCAGTTCCGCCGCAAGCAGGATGCGCCGGTGGATGACGCAGCGATCAAGACGACGATTCGTGGCATATTCGCGGCCGGCTTGGGTCACCTGAAACAGTTGTTGGAAGCTGCGCAGTGACGCGTGATTTTTTCGGCGTGGCAGATCAGCGTGCAGCGAATCTGCCAATCATCTCGGCCGTGATCACGCCCGAATACGCGGTCTTTTCTCCGCGTGCGTTGAACCAGTAACTGCGCGGTTTTTCGCCATGCCAGCGGGGATCGATGGCGTAGCGTAACTGCTCCGGCGGCGCCATGCCGAAGGCCCAGGCATGGCGCGTCATGCCGAGCGCGTCGAGGCGCTTTTGCATGAGAGCGACCGCTTCCGGGTCATTCACGGCGTCGGTGGAAATCGTCACCACGGTCAAGTCCTTGTGCTTGCGTTTTTCTTGCGCGAGCGCTTTCAGACTCGCCTGGCAATAGACGCAATCAAGCGACCATACAACGAGGATGAATGGATTGCCCTTCTGCGTACCAATGATGTGGGCGAGGCTGTCCGGTTCAAATGCCTGAAGCATCTGTCCCGCATTCGCCAAGCAGGGGACAAGGGCACACAGCGCGACCAGAAGCGATGCAATCAACTTGCGCATGATTATTTCTCTCCTTGCACGTGCACGATGCGGATGCCCTCGGCCTGCGTGCGCCACGCGAGCAGGATGCCTGATGGCGTGTTCAACAGGTGCGGATGGTCGGATGCGCCCTCGGTGCGCGCGAGTTCCTGATCGCGCCAGGTCGTGCCGCCATCATTGGATAGCTTGCCGAAGATGGCGGTCGATTTTCCATCGAATTGCTTCCAGGCGAGCACCACGCGCTTGCCATCCACGGCCACTTCTGCATGTTCAGCATTGGGCGCGCCGAGCTTGATCGGCGTGCTCAGCTTTCCGGCCGGCGTCGCGTGGGCATAGAAGATGCCGCCATCGTCATCCTTCATGCTGAACCAGACCTGATGGCGCGTACCGTCATCGCCGAACGCCAGCGACGGGCCGTGATGCGGGCAGGCGTCGATGCGCCAGTTGTCGAAGGATGCGCGCGACAGAGGCATGGCCTTGCCCTCGTGCGTCAACTCGGCCATCGCATGATCGCGCACATTGGGTGAGAAGACATGGCGCCACATCGCAACCGGCCGCCCCTCCTGATTGAGGGCCAGCGCGATGCGGCAGCATTCGCAGGAGTGGTCCGCGATCTTGATGTCGCCCTTGAAGCTTGCGCCGCCATCTTCCGACACGGCATAGTACAGCGCGGCTCCCCTGTACTTCTCCTTGCGCGCCGCGGCGGCGATGCCATCGCGCTTGTCGATCCATGCGACATAAATGCGGCCGCTGCGATCGACGACGAGAGAATCGAAGCGATGCGTGATCTCGTCGCGGTTCGCATGCACGGTGATCGGTGGCAGGAAGGTTTTTCCGCCATCCAGCGAGCGCACGAAGCGGATCTCGCCGGTGTACGGTTTGGCGAGCGGCTTGGTGTAGGTGATGAAAATCTCACCCTGCTTGCCGATCGTGACCTTCGGCCTGTTTTCTCCATCGGCCGCGATCGCTTCAGGCTCCTTCTGGATGCGCACGGGCGATGACCATGTCCTGCCGCCATCGTCGGATGATTGAAGCACCACGAACTGCGCGTCGCCGGCACTCTCCTTGCTGACCGCCCAGAAGCGCCCGGCTGCATCAAGGGCGACAGTCGTGCCCAGTTCGATTCGCTTTCCAGTCGCCACGTTGTGATGCGCATGCCCCGCCTGTGCGCGGGCATCGAGCGACAAAGCGCTCGCAATCAAAATGCAGACTGCCGCGACGGTACGATAAAGAGTGGAGAAATTAGTGGCGCGCATGGTCTTCTCCCCCGGTCACGAAGGCAATCTTGCTGATCCCGTTCTTCTGCGCCACGGCCATGACTGCCGTGACCCGCTCATAGCGCGTGCCGCGATCGGCACGCAACTGCATTTCCGGCGCGGGCATGCCCGAGCTTGTGCTGGCGCGCAGTCGCTCATCCAGCGATTCGAATGCCACCTCTGCGCCATCGACGAAGACCTTGCCTTCCGCGTCCAGCGCTACTTGCACCGTGCGCGGCTTGTCGTCCATGCGACTGGCATCGACCCTCGGCAGGTCGATCGGCACCGCCTGATTGAAGAGTGGTGCGGTGATGATGAAGATCACCAGCAGTACCAGCATCACGTCCACCAGCGGCGTGGTGTTGATTTCCGCCATCGGCTGCGTCATGCCGCCGTTGTTGTGCTTGTAGTTGAATGCCACGCTTGCTCCTCAGTGCGATTGCGCTGCACGCAGCGCGGTGACGGTTGCGGCACGTGCCTGCCCGTCGAGCCGCACGCCGGCGGCCAGCCAGGCGTGCAGGCTGTGGGCGAAGCCGTCGAGCTGCGCCAGCACCAGCCGGTTGGCGCGCGTGAAGGCGTTATAGGCAAGCACGGCGGGGATCGCCACAAACAGGCCGGCGGCCGTCATGATCAGCGCTTCGCCCACCGGGCCGGCCACCTTGTCCAGCACCACTTGCGTGGCGCCGGATAGACCGATCAGCGCGTGATAGATGCCCCACACGGTGCCGAACAATCCCACGAAGGGCGCGGTCGATCCCACCGAAGCGAGAAAGGTCAGGCCGCGCTCCACGCGCGCCTGTGCGAGCAGGGTCGATTGCTGCAGCGTGCGTCCGATGAACTCGCTGGCATCGACGCCCGTGGTCGCCTTTTCTTCCCAGGCTTGCGCAGCCAGCACCGCATCGGTCGCGACCATGGCAAACACGCCGCTGCGGTCTTCCTTGCGGATGGTGTCGAGCGCCTGCGTGCGCGAGGGCGCATTCCAGAACGACTGCATGGCGGCGATGGTCGAGGTGCGAGTGCGCAGGTGCGCAACGAGCTTGCCGATCACGATGGTCCAGCTGAGGGCCGACATCAACAGCAATGCAATGGCGACGGTGTGCGATACCGCATCACCTTGTGCCCAGAAGTGGGCGACTCCGAGTTTTTCATTCATGATGAACTCCTTGTGTGCATGTAACTAGCGGGCATCGAAGGTGTAGGCCAGGCCGACCATGATGCTGCGCGGTGCGCCGGGCGTGTACTGGTTTTGCGTGTTCGGCGAATAGGTGCCGACGCCGGAATAGGAACTCGACGCGGAATCCGCATACTGCTTGTCCGTCAAGTTGCGCGCCTGCAGCCATGCCTCCCAGCCCTTGGCGAACTGGTACCGGGCGCGCAGGTTCAGCAGCGTGTGGCCGGGATATTTCACGGTGTTGGCGTTGTCCATCCAGTATTCGCCCTGATGCACCAGTTCCAGCGCGATGCGCGCGCCCTGCACCGGCTTGTAGCCGATCTCCGCGGTCGTGATGTCGCGCGGCGCCTGCGGCATGTCCTTGCCGCTGTAATCCAGCGTGCCGGACACCTGGTACTTGCGGAAGCGATGCGAGGCGATCGTGGTGCCGAAGCGCATGTCGATTGCGCCCGCGTCATAGCTCAGGCCGAGTTCCAGCCCCTGGCTGCGCGTGCGGCCGGCATTGCGGTACTCGGTGTTTCCCGGCGCAACGGTGTAGTTCACGAGGGTGTCGCGACCATCGAGGCGGTACAGCGCCGAATCGAGCTTGAGCGCGCCGTTCAGGAAAGCCATGCGCAAGCCGATCTCGTAGTTGTCGTAGGTCGATGGCTTCAGATTCGGAATGCCGGTCTTGCCATACAACTGGAGCACCTCGGGCGGCGTGAAGCCTTCGCTGAGATTGGTGTAGACGCTGGCATCCTTGTTGAGCGCATAGGTAGCGCCGACTTTCGGGCTGAAGTGCGAGAAGCTGCGCGATTCGTCCGGCGCGCCGAAATTGATGCTGCCTGCCGGCGAGAGCTTGTTGTGATAGTCGTAGCGGATAGTGTCGATGCGCCCGCCCGCCACCACGCGCGTCTTCGCCAGCGGCGTGAACTCCCATTGTGCGAAGGCCGCGACGTTGTCGATGTCCGCCTGGAAGTCGCGCACGCCCTTCGGATCGGCAGCGTTGGACATCGTGTAGCTGACATATTTTCCGCTCGCCGGATCGCGCGTGATGCTCAGGTTGTCGCTGACGTAAGGGTTGTCGCTCTTGTCGATATACACACCGGCGATCAGGCGTGAGGACAGCCAGTCGAATTCCTGCTGATGCTTCACATCGACACCGAGCGAATCGACATGGTTGTTGTTGATGCTGCCCTTGCAGGTGGTCCCGACGCAGCTGCCGATCGTGTAGCTCGGTATCTGCCCATGGTCGTTCCTGCGGCTGAACAGCGTGATCGTGGTCAATCCATTCTGCGTCGTTTCGCCTTCCCATGCCAGGTTGGCGCGCGTGGTCTTGTCCTTGCGATAGGTGAAGGTGTTGAGGCTCTTGCCGGGATTCGTGCGGTAGTCGTTTTCAAACAGGCTGCCGGTCATCGCGGCATCCAGGTCGGTATGCACCAGCGTCGCGCGCAGCTGGGAGGCGGTGCTCAAGGCATAGTCGCCGCGCAGCGAGAAGGAATCCTTTCTCCCGTTGCTGTACTCCTGCCAATTGTCGCGCGTGCGGCGCGAGCTGTAATGCGAGAAGCGCAGGCCCAGCTTGTCCCAGGTATTGCTCGCCGCGCTGTCATAGCGCGTGAAACCCGCAGTATCGTCATGCCGCACGCCGATGCTTGCCGTCGGTGTGCGCGACGGTGCGGCGGTCAGGAAATTGATCGCCCCGCCGACCGCATTGCTGCCATACAGCGAGGACGCCGGCCCTTTCACCACTTCCACGCTTTCGGTGCCGGCGAGGTTCATTTCGTTCAGCGAGTTGTGGTTGAACACGCCGAGCGGGCGGATCGGAATGCCGTCTTCGAGATACTGATACACCGCATTGGTGCTGATCGGCTGGCGAATTCCCATGCTGTGCTGCTCGTTGCCGAGATCGTTCCAGTAGACGCCAGGAATGCGGTTGATGACCTCGCCCATCGTCTTGGGTTTGTCACGCTTGAGGGCATCGTCCTTCACGACGCCGATGGCCTGTGGAGTCTCGACGAGTTTGGTCGCGGCCCGCGAGCCGCTGACGACGACCTCGTCGAGAACGGGTGCGTCAGCCGCTGCAAGCGCGGCATGGCCCGATTCCGCGAATGCGGCAATCAGGGCGATACAGAGTGGTTGGTAGCTGGATTTCATTGTTGTGATCCCTGGTTTGAATTCATTGCATTAGTTATCGAGGCGGAACACGATAGGCACGACGACGCTGCTGGCGACCGGCTCGCTGCTGCGCCGCGCCGGGATGAATCGCCATTTGCGCACCGCGTTGACGGCGGCTTCGTCGAGGCGGATATAGCCGCTGCTCTGCTTGATCTGCACGTTCTCCGCCTCGCCCTTGGCAGACACTTGTACCAGCAGCAGCACCTTTCCCTCTTCATGCATCCTGCGCGACAGGGCCGGAAAAACGGGGGCGGGATTTTGCAGGTAGTCGGCATCGAAACGTGCCGCCGTCACTGCCACGGGCGCAGGCATCGGCGGCGCTTCTTCCTTTGCCGGTACCGAGGGCTGCGATGCGATCGCCGGTGCTTGTTCGGCATGGGGTACCGCAGCTGACACCGATGGCGCTGTTGCTGGCGCGGTAGGCCGCACAACGGGCCGTTCGGCTTGCGGAAGTGGTTTCGCTTGCTGAACAACTGGCTTGGGAATTTCCTGCGGCTTCTGCGCGGGCAGCGCAACGGTGCGCACCGCCATCCTGATCGGAACCGGTTCGGACGGCGTGCCGAGTGGTGCACGCGACACCCATGCGACGAGCGCGACATGCAGGCCCAGGACGAGCAGGAAAGTGGCCGTTCGTGGGCCACTCGTCGTGGCCGATGCCACGACGGACGTGTAGGACAGGTGCTTCAAGGCAGTGCCTTTGAAAGTCGTTGGATGGACTGGATCAGTCCGCACGCATCAGTGACCCGGACTCCGCGGCGAGCGGGCGCACGCCGGTGGACTCGGACAAGCTGATGCAACAAGCGATAGCCGCCGCATGCGCGGTGCTATCGGCAAGGGCAAAAATCAGGCTATGGCAGGAGGAGCGCGCGACTGCGCGGCGGCCCAGATGAACAGCGGGCGCGGAGACTGGTAGTAGAGGGAAGGTTTTGCCTGAGTGGCAATCAGCAGCGGCAGCGCAAAGCCGGCAACGGGCGGAAGGCCGACCGAGCCGGCATGCGTGTAGCAGAACGGGCAGTGTTCGAAGTGCAGGCCAGGCTTGGCAGGATCGGGCGAGCTATGCTCATGCGCATTGTTTGCCTGCGCCGGCTTGAATCCGGTCTGGGAACAAATGTCGCCCCAGCCCGCATTGCCATCTCTTGCTGCGGAGACGGCATGGGAAATCGACGGCGCAAGCGCAGCCAGCAGAACCGCAAAACATGCGATCCAGGCAGCAAGACGGCGCGTGAAAAGATTCATTCCCATTGCATCATATTAACATTCGGCGCTGGCCATCAGCAACATGATGGCCAGCGCCGCGTTTTCTGAACAATGAGATAGATCGAATTTGCGGGGTTCGTGATGCTTGCCCGCCACAGGCATGCCCCGCTAGCCCGGGCCTGCCTGTTTTTCCCGCACCGGCTCTCCTTATTTGACCATCGCGGTAAAGGGCCAGACATAGGCCTGCAAGGTAACGAACAGTCCGACCAGCGCCGCCAGCGCGATCGAGTGGAAGAACACATAGCGCAGGATGTCGCCTTCATGGTTGAACCAGCGGGTGGCGGTCGATGCCACGACGATGGATTGCGCGTCGATCATCTTGCCCATCACGCCGCCGGAGCTATTGGCCGCGCCCATCAGGTTGGGCGACAGGCCGAGCTGCTCGGCCGCCACGCGCTGCATGCCGCCAAACAGCACGTTCGATGCGGTGTCAGAGCCGGTCATGCTCACGCCCAGCCATCCCATCAGCGTACCGAAGAAGGGATACAGCACGCCGCTGTTGGCGAACGCCAGGCCGAGCGTGGTGTCGGTGCCGGAGAAGCGCGTCAGCGTGCCCAGCGCCAGCATCAGCACGATGGTGACCAGCGAATAGCGCACCAGCCAGAAGGTGCGGAAGAAGGTGTGCACGATTTCCGTCGGACGGTATTTCATGACCAGCGCGCCGACGATGGCTGCCAGCAGGATGCCGGTGCCGGTCGCGGAAAGCAGGTTGAGCACGTAGACCGCGGCCTCCGGATGCGCCTTCGTCACGACCGGCGGCATCTTCATGACCAGATTGTGCAGTCCCTCGATCGGAAACTTGGCGACGAAGAGCTTGTCGAGGAAGACCTTCACCGGCGGCAGGCCCCAGACGAATACGAAGCCGGTCAAAATCGCCCAGGGTGTCCAGGCGCGCACCAGTTCGGCGCGCGAGTAATGTTCCACCGGCCGGGGTTCAGGCACGCGGCCGCCGTCGTGTTCATGGCCTTTCAGGTTGGGCGAGAGCCAGATCTTTTTCGGCTGCCACACGCGCAGGAACAGGATCAGCGACACCATCGACACGATCGCCGCAATGATGTCCACCAGTTCCGGGCCGATGAAGTTGGACACCAGGTACTGCGGAATGGCGAACGACAGGCCGGTGACCAGGAGCGCCGGCCAGATCTCCATCATTGCCTTGCGCCCGGCGAACGCCCAGATCAACCAGAACGGCACCAGCAGCGAGAAGAACGGCAGCTGGCGGCCGATCATCGCGGTCACGTCCATCAGGTCGTAGCCGTGCACCTTGGCCAGCGTGATGACCGGCGTGCCCAGCGCGCCGAATGCCACCGGCGCAGTGTTGGCGATCAGGCTCAGGCCCGATGCGGCCAGCGGCGAGAAGCCCAGGCCGATCAGGATGCCGGCAGTGACGGCCACCGGCGTGCCGAAGCCGGCCGCGCCCTCGAAGAACGCGCCGAAGCAAAATGCGATGAGCAGCAGTTGCAGGCGGCGGTCATCGGTGATGCCCGACAGCGACGATTGCAGGACCTTGAAGCTGCCGTTCTGTTCCGACAGCTGCTGCAGGAAGATGATGTTGAGCACGATCCAGCCGATCGGCAGCAGGCCGGTGAAGCCGCCGAGCATGGCCGCCTTGCCCGCCATCGCGGCCGGCATGCCGTAAGCGAACACGGCGACGATCAGCGCCGCCAGCAAGCCGAGGCCGGCGGCAAGATGCGCCTTGATATGCAGAAAACCCAGCGACACCAGCATGACTACTACCGGTATCGCTGCCAGCAAGGTCGATATGACCATGTTCCCGAATGGGTCGTAAACCTGTTGCCAAACCATAATGCTCTCCTCCAACAAATCAATCAGTAAATCGGTACGGTGCGGCGTGCTTGCCAGGGAATTGTGCGAATGTGCGCTGTCGCCGATCGCGTCGGTACGGCGGCTCAGCCAATTGGCAAGGCGCGGCGGGGGTGATGGTGTTCCGTGAATCGTCTCCTGGGAACCTCGGCGCAGGGCGCGGGCCGAGGCGTGTCTTTGCGTATTTCTTGTTGTGCCCGCATAATCCCAGCAGACGGCCGGACGGCGCAAATTGGTCGGACCAGTCGGCATATGACAGGCGCAGGAGACAGCAATGGGCAGCAGGCAGGCGGGTGGTCGGGTGGAGGAAGTGATGCGCCGCTTGGAAACGGCGATGCTGAATGGAAGCTTCCCGGCCAACGCGCGACTTCCCTCGGAACGGGAAATGGCGGAACGCTATGGGGTGTCGCGCAATACCGTGCGCGAAGCGATTCAGCGGCTGGCGGCCCGCGGCCTGCTACGGAGCCGGCGGGGCGCCGGCGTGTTCGTGTCGGACCAGCTGCGCACCGGCATTGCTTCACCGTGGGGGCAACTGATCACCGACCATCCGACCGTGCGGGAAGACATGCTTGAATTCCGTCGGGTGCTGGAAGGAGCGACCGCTTACTTCGCCGCCTTGCGCGGCAGCGCCGAGGATATCGAACGCATCAGCGGTCTGATGCATGCGCTGGAGTGCGCCCGCAACAGCGACGACAAGGAGACTGAATCCAGCATCGACGCCATGCTGCACGACGCCATCGCGCTGGCTTCGCACAACAGCATGTTCCTGCACCTGCACAGCAGCATCATGAGCATGCTGCGCGAACACATCACGCTCAACGTCGCCGGCTTGCGCGAGCTGGAAGTGTCGGTCCCGGAACAGCTATTGCAGCAGCATCGCAGCGTATGCGACGCCATCTGCGCGCGCCGGCCCGAAGAGGCGCGAACCGCCATGCAGGCCCATATCGACTACGTTCGCACCCGCCTGGTGCCTGTGACGGGCAAGGGCTGAATTGGTCCTGCCAGTAGCAGGCTGCCAACTTTTCCTGCCGCCCTTCACCTTCCCCAGGGCACTGCCAGTACGCCGAACAACTGGCGATGAAACGCCATCACAATCAGCGCCAGCACCACGCCGGATACGACCGCCATCACATCCTGGCGCGCCACCGGCGTGAAGGCCTTGGTCGCATGGCGCGCCATGGCGGAGATCAGATCGACCACCGCATACGCCAGAAACGCGCCGAACAACACGGTCGCTTTCAGTTCACCGTTGGCCAGCAAATGGACAGCCGACCAGATGCCGACACCGATCAGCATCGGATGCTTGATCGCGCGGCGGATGTGCGTGCGCATATTGGCCGCGGCCAGCAGAATGAAGCTGACGATCATCGCCAGCGGCGCGATCCTGATTGCGGCAGGAAACGGATCGAACAGCTTCGGCTCGCTCGGCGCGCGGCCGTAGCCGACCACGATGAGCACCAGGCCGATCGCGGACAGGAGCGAGAACAAGCCCTTGTACTTCTTCTCGCCAAGGGACTTGAACAGCGCATTGCGCAAGCCCGGCAAGGCGGGCAGCAAGTGAATGCCGAGAAACAATACGAGTCCTGCGATCAAGATTTCCATGGGTCGCTCCTTGTTATTGGTGTTGGCTAGGTCTGGTCATGAAGTCGCATGATCGTTCCTGTTTTGCGCCAAGTCCAGCGCTGCCGTTTGCGCAGCCTCAATGATGAGGCTCGGCCTTCTCAAGCGGCGCCGCTCGACCAGTTCGGCCACCAGCGTCATGTAGCGCATCCGCGTTCATCCGGGCGACAGAAGCGCGACATCAGCGCGGCAGCAGGCATCTCCCATAATTCAGATATTGCTTTGGCAACTTTTGCATGTCAGCATGTGTCGCTTCCGCGGGCGGTCCGCAATAACATTCACAACATTCACTGAAAATTCGAGCATGAATCATTCAAAACTGACTTGTACCGCGCTGGCTGTTGTTCTTGCTGTCTTCCTTGGCGGCTGTGCCACGTCGACGCAATCAAGCATTGGCAATGCCGCAACGACTCCATTGAGCGACCTGAACATCGTCCGCGCGGACATCCCGGAGATACTGACGACCGCCCAGAGGCAACCCTACGACATGCCCGCGGACCGCAGCTGTGCAGCTATTTCGTTGCAAGTGCACGACCTCGATGCAGTCCTTGGAGCCGACCTCGATTCCCCGTCGGACGACGGCAATCCGAGCGCCGCGGATCGCAGCACGGAAGTGGTGAAGAAATCCGCGATCGGCGCACTCCAGCGCACCGCCGAAGGCGTCGTTCCATTCCGGGGGTGGGTCAGAAAACTGACTGGAGCTGAGCGGCATTCGCAACACGTCGCCGCCGCGATCGCTGCCGGATCCGCTCGTCGTGCATTCTTGAAAGGTGTGGGTGCTTCACAGGGATGCACATTCCACGCTCCCAGTGAGGTCGCCGCTTCAGCGCAATGAGAGAAGCTGGGCGTCGACAAGGTCTTTCCAGCCAAGGCGTAACGGTGCGTTGAAAACGCCAAGCTGGACGGCAACCGGAACGCGTGCCGCATTGGGGAGGTTTGTGCCGTCACTCATTCTCGGGCGCCTCATCGGAGACGACAAACGGTCGCTTTCAGTTCGCGGTTGGCCAGCAAATGGACCGCGCCCTCAATGAGGCTGCCCGACCTCCTCAACCTGCGCCGCGCTCGACCAGTTCGGCAAAGCGTGCCGGGTCGATATTCGAGCCGCACACGATAACGCCGATGCGCTTGCCGCGCAGTCTGTCGCGCAAGGGGCCGAACAGCGCCGCACTCGCGGTGGCGGCGGCCGGTTCGGCCACCAGCTTCATGTCGCGGTACAGATAGAACATGGCGCGGCAGATTTCATCGTCGCTGACGCGCACCACATCGTCCACGAAGCGTTGACACACCTGGAAGCTGTAGTCCAGTGCATACGGCGCGCCGAGGCTGTCGGCCACCGTGTCGACGCGCTCCAGGCGCTCCGGCCGGCCTGACCGAAAGCTGCGATACAACGCATCCGCGCCCATCGGTTCGACGCCGATCACCGAGCAATGCGGCGCAGTCTGCTTGACCGCCGAAGCGATGCCTGCGCACAGTCCGCCTCCGCCCATTGGAACGACAACCGCGTCGAGCCGCGGGACCTGTTCCATCAATTCCATGCCGACTGTCGCCGTGCCTTGCGCGATCATCGGGCCGTCGAAGGGATGGATCATTGCGCGCCCTTCGTCCATCTCGATTTGCCGTCCGTGGCTGAAGGCGGCATGCACGTCCGGCATCAGGATCACCTGCGCGCCCAGCGCCTTGCAGGCGGCGATGCGCGCGGGACTGGCATGTTCGGGCATCACGACTTTCGCATCGACGTTGCAGGCGCGAGCGCTGTACGCCGCCGCGATCGCGTGGTTGCCAGCGCTGACCGCGACCACGCCGCGCTGCCTGGCCGGCGCGTCGAGTGCCAACAGCGCATTGAGCGCGCCGCGCAACTTGAAGCTGCCGGTCGCCTGGAACAGTTCCAGCTTGAGCCAGACTTCCGTGTCGGTGCCGAGCAGTTCGTCGGCGGCACCGGTTTGCCAGCGCCATACAGGCGTGCGCAGGATCTTGCCGGACAAGCGTCCGGCGGTGGCTGCGATGTCGCGCAGGGACGGATAGGAGCCTGCCTGGCTCGGCATGGGATAGGACATGGGATTCTCCAGTGAATGTCGAAAAGGGATGCGTTCGCAAATGTTCGCAAACGCAGCGATCTCGTTGAGGGACGCCAAGCACCGGCAATTGCCGCAGCTTAACGACCCTGGATAATTCGAATAATGGAGAGGGAGAGAGGAGCGCTGATGCGCGAATGACGGCCACCGACATCCGCGCACGTGCTCGCACGCCGGGCGGCGTGACGGGAACGGGCTGGAATGGAATGGCGCAGAGAGGTCATGCAAGGATGATGCCGAAACTTTGCGCATTTGACAAGGACTGCGCAGCGCACGTGCACATCGCCTTCATGCCTTTCAGTTTCTATTGCGGAAGCCGCCGCGTTCGGGGCAGGGCCCCTCGGGCCAGTTTTCTTCGGCGGGAAACAGATCCTCGACCGGCACGGCGGCGCCGAATTCATTTACGCCGGCATGGTACAAGGCACCGCCGATCTGGATGAAGCGATCGACTTCCTGTGCGCTCAGCTTGTCGCTCACCCTGGCCAGTTGCTCGGCGAGCAAGGCGGCGATGCTGTAGAGGTCGGCGTTGAGGCGCTGGTTCTCGCCGCGCATCATCAGGGACATGATTTCGTACTTGTTCATTCCGCACGCTCCGCAAACATCCAGTATAGGGACTGTGCGCAGAGAGGGAAGAAGCGATTTGCGCGGCGCACGGTCCGCGCATTTCCACCGCCCAATTCAGGAGCGTGCCTTCGGGCGCGAATTCGGCAGGTTGAAGTAATAGCTCATGCGCTTGCGTGGATTCAAATAAGCATGCGCTTCGCGCGATAACTGCATCGGCTTGAGGCTTTCGCTGATGTTGATGTCCGGCTCGTGTTCCAGGTCGAGGATGATGGCTTCGCTGCTCGGCACTTCCGGATCGTAGATCAGTACGGACGGACGCAACGGCCGGGCCGAGTTGACCGCCACCACCATGCCGGGCGTGCCGTCCGACAGGCGCACAATGGTTCCCGGCGGGTACACGCCGAGGCAACGGATGAAGATGCCGAGCGGATCGCCGTCGAGCTGGGTGCGCTGCCGCGCGAACATGTGCGCCAGCGCGGCATACGGCGACAGCGAGTCGGCGGGGTTCGGGCGGTTGCACAGATTGTCGTAGGTGTTGACCACGGCCACGATGCGCGCCAGCGGCGAGATATGGTCGCCCTTGAGGCGGTTCGGATAGCCGCTGCCGTCCATGCATTCATGATGCTCGAGAATGATATCGGTCGCCGCGCGCGACAATCCGAGTTTCTTCGCGATCGGCTCGCCATAGGCGCAGTGCAGCTCGAAAAGATTCTGCTCGGCACGCGTCAGCGGCGTGGTCTTGTGCAGCACCCGATCGGGAATGTCGAGCTTGCCGATATCGTGGAACAGGCTGCCGAAGCCAAGTTCCTTCACGGCTTCCTTCGGCAGCTTCATCTGCTTGGCGAGCATCATCGCCAGCACCGATACGTTCAGCGAGTGGAAGTACATTTCCTCGCCGCCGATCTTGTCCTTCATCAGGTGGATCGCGATATCGCGATCGGTCAGTACGGAATCGACCAGGTGATCAACCAGTTCGTTGGCGCGCTGATAGGCTTCCTGCGGCCGGGCGAAGAGATTGTTGTTGATGTGCTTGAGCGTGGCCGCGGTGCGCACGAACTGCGACTCGCATTCGACCACCGCCGCGCGCTGCTGGTTGATGCGTTCGATGCGCGCGCGCTTGGCCTTGGCCATCGGACTTTCCGGCAGGTCGACGGCTTCGGTCGCGCGATCCTCCGCGGAAATGGTTTCGCCCGGCGCCAGCGGTTCCGGCACACTGTCGCTGCGCAGTGGATCGATGCGGATACGCTTGAGTCCGAGCGCGCGGATCTTGGCCAGCTGCTCTTCGTTTTTTATCTTGAAGCTGTTGCGCGGAAAATCATGCTGCAGCCAACTCAGGTCGAGAATGACGAACATTCCGACACGCAGCTGCTCGATGATGATTTGATAAGACTTGGCGGTAACGTTCATGTCTGACGCCCAAAACGTAAGGAAACATTCTAGCACCCGGGCTTGCACAACAGTTAACCAATAGCTCGTTTCACAATTTCCTGAAATCCTGCGCGCGCAGCAGCGGCGCGGCGAAGTCGATGAAGGCGCGCACCCGTGCCGACATCAGCTTCGAGTGCGGATACAGCATCGTGATTGGCAACGGTTCAGCTTCGAACTTGCGCAGGATGGGCTTGAGCTCGCCTGCCCTGACCGGCGCCTGCACCATGTAGGACAGGAAGGCGCCGATACCCATGCCCTCGCGGCAGGCATTCAGCGCGGCGTCGACCGAGTTGGTCGTGATGCGCGGCGCGATGCGAACGCTCAGGTCATGTCCATCCTCGCGGAACTGCCATTCGCTCAGCACGCTGCGACCGGTGAAGCGGATCGCCGCATGTTCAGTCAGTTGCGACGGATGCCTCGGCGTGCCATGTTCTTTCAGGTAGGCGGGACTGGCGCAGATCACGCGGTGCAGAAAGCCGGCCGGCACCGCATGCAAGGTGGAATCGGCCAAGTGGCCGATGCGCACCGCGATGTCGACGCCTTCCTCGATCAGGTCGATGCTGCGATCGAGCAGCAGCAAGTCGACGTTCAGTTCGGGATGCATACGCAAAAAGCGCATCACCAGCGGCGCCACATGCAGGCGGCCGAACAGCACCGGCGCGGTGACCACCAGCTTGCCGGACGGCCTGGCCTTGGCTTCAAACAGCGCTTCTTCCGCCTCCTCCAGTTGTGCGAGCGCAGTCTTGCAGATCGTCAGGTAGCGATGCCCTTCATCAGTCAGATGAATGCGCCGCGTGGTGCGGTTGAACAGGCGCACGCCGAGATTGCTTTCCAGTTCGGCGAGCTTGCGCACCACCGTGGGCAGCGACGTATCGAGCGCGTCGGCGGCGGCAGTCAGACTGCCGCGCTCGGCGATTTCGACAAAGGTTTGAATGCTGCGCAACTTGTCCATGGGCCAGACTCCATGCGATTTGATTACTCCGGATTATGAAGTAATTTGCTTTGTTTATTGCTATTTATTCAGCAATGCGGCTGACGCAGAATCGAACTTCCCCAATCAAGAAGGAGAACCGACATGCAGCCACCATCGCCCATCAAGCTCTACCGCAGCATCGTCTCCGGTCATGCACACCGCGCCGAACTTTTTCTCTCCCTGCTCGGCCTGCCCTTTGATGCAGTCGATATTGACCTGCGTGCCGGCCAGCAAAAGAGCGCGGAATTTCTCAAGCTCAATCCCTTCGGCCAGGTGCCGGTGATCGACGACAACGGCACCGTGGTGGCCGACTCGAACGCCATCCTGGTCTACCTTGCATTGCGTTACGGAGACGAGCACTGGATGCCGCGCGATGCGCTCGGCGCGTCGCAGCTGCAGCGCTGGCTGTCGGTGGCCGCCGGCGAGATCGCCTTCGGCCCTGCCCTGGCGCGGGTCGGCAAGCGTTTCGGCAGGCCGGTGGACATCGACGCCGCGCAACAGCGCGCGCAGCGCCTGTTCGCCATCATGGACACGGAACTGCAGGCGCGCAGCTTTCTGTTGGGCGACACGCCGACCATCGCCGACATCGCCTGCTACAGCTATATCGCCCGCGCACCGGAAGGCGACATTTCGCTGACGCCTTATCCGGCATTGCGCGCGTGGCTCGCGCGCGTCGAGGCCTTGCCGCGCTTCGTGCCGATGATCGAATTGCCGCCCGCCGGCGCGAAAGCGGCATAGGAGCTCGCATGGAAGCCGATCGTCTGCCTTCTTCCGAAACTGGACAGCCGTTTCACGCCGGCGAGATCGCCGCGCAGGAACGTGTCGGCGTGCGCAGCCAGATGGAAAAGGTCGGCAGAGTCGCGCTGCGCGATTACATGCCGCAGCAGCACCGCGACTTCTTCCCCTTGCTGCCGACCTTCTTCGTCGGCGGCAGCGATGATGACGGTCGACTGTGGGCGTCGCTGCTGTGGGGCGAGCCGGGATTTATGCAGTCGCCGGACCCGGTCAGCTTGCGCATAGCCGCATCCCTGCAGCAAGACGATCCGCTGACCGCAGCGATGCAGCCGGGCTATGCACTCGGCGGCCTCGGCCTGCAGTTCGAGACGCGCCGTCGCAATCGCGTCAACGGCGTGGTCAGCAACACGGATGCACAGGGTTTCACACTCGGCGTACAGCAGAGTTTCGGCAATTGCGCGAAATACATCCAGACGCGCGAGCGGCTGCCATTAACCGAGGAACGAGCGACGTCGTTGACGGCGGGCGGCGCTACTCTGCCCAATGCGGCAAGGGCCTTGATCCGGCAATGCGATACCTTCTTCATCGCGAGCGCGGCGGGGCAAGCAGTCGATGTATCGCATCGCGGCGGACGGCCCGGCTTCGTGCAGGTCGATGCGCAAGGCGGATTGATGTGGCCGGATTTTCAGGGCAACAACCTCTTCAACACCATCGGCAATCTGCTCGCCGACGGGCGCGCGGGCTTGTTGTTCATCGATTTCGAGCAAGGAGATTTGCTGCATCTGAGCGGCCGTGCCGACGTCGTGTGGGAAGGGCCGCAGGTCGAAGGCTTCGCGGGCGCGAAGCGCATGCTGCGTTTTTCTCCCGAGCGATTTGTGTTCAGGCAGGGTGCGCTGCCCATGCGCTGGGTCTTGCGCGAGTCGTCGCCGCATCTGCAAGCGACGGCAAGCTTTGCGTGATGTTATCGCGGAATGCGCGCCGTTCCCTGGATGGTGAGACCCGGCTCAAGCACGACGGGTGGCGGCGCCGGCGCATAAATCACCGCCGGTTCGCCATCATCCTTGCACTTGCGCTTTTCCTTGTACTCGCCGTTCTTCTTGAACTTGCGCTCCACCATGCAATGGCCGTCCCAATACTTTTCCTTGTATTCGCGGCCATGTCCGCCTTCGTCTTTCCATGAGTCGGCCAGCGCGACCAGCGGCAAGGTGAACAGCACAACGGTCGGCCATAGCAATCTGCAAACGTTCTTCATCGCTTTTTTCCGGGGGAGTTTGCAATAGCTTAGCGGCCGGGTTTCGAGCCTTGCAGTCTTATTACTGATTGAAACAGATTTGCGCGACCGGAGAAACATTTCCACACATAAACAGGCATAATATTTCGGCTGCTACGAGAACACCATGGCCGAACATTATCTGACTGTCCGCTCCGTCTCCTCCTCCTTGCAACGCTTCGCGGTCCGGGCACTGGCCCTGTTCGGCTGGCGCGTGAATTTCGCGCCGCTGCCCGGGCCGCGCGGCGTCGTGATCGTGTATCCGCATACCTCCAACTGGGATTTTGTCATCGGGCTGTTTGCGAAATGGGGTGTCGGCGTGCCGTTCCGCTGGCTTGGCAAGGAGGCCCTGTTTCGCGGCGCGTGCGGTGCGCTGCTCGGACCCTTGTTCCGTGCATGGGGCGGCGAGCCGATCGAGCGCGGCGCTTCCACCGGCGCTATCGAGCGGCTGGCGGTGCGCATCAAGCAGGCCGACCATTACTGGCTCGCGCTGGCACCGGAAGGCACGCGCAAATATCGCGATACCTGGCGCAGCGGTTTTTATCACATCGCGCTGAGCGCCGGCGTGCCGCTCGGCATCGCCTGCATCGACTATCAGAAGAAGGAAGTGCGCCTGGTGGACTACATCACGCTGACCGGCGATCTGGAGTCCGATCTCGCACGCATCCGCGATGTGTACAGCAGCGTGCGCGGCTTGCGACCTGAATACGCATCGCCCATCAAGTTCGGCCAGCCCGACCCGCGCAAGGGCCGGCGCCAATAGGACCAGAAGGCCTGGCATGAAGCCGCAGGGTAGTCCTGCCGGCCGCCGTTCGGAACCATTCTGTCAGGACCATTGATATTTCCCCGAATCCCGTTCGCGCGGGAACGATAGCATTACCTGGCAGCTCGAAGTTTGTCCAGACAGCAATCGCAAGCGCCGGGAGACCTGATGCATGTTCTTTGAAATTCCGGGCCGGCTGATGCCGGGCCTGCCCTATCCGCTTGGCGCAAGCTATGACGGCTCGGGCGTCAACTTCGCCGTGTTTTCGGCGAGTGCGGAGAAGATCGAGCTGTGCGTGTTCGACGCAGCCGGCCGCAAGGAACTGGCGCGGTTGCCTCTGCCCGAATGCACCGACGAAGTCTGGCACGGCTACCTGCCCGAAGCCAACCCCGGTCTGCTCTACGGCTATCGCGCCCACGGGCCGTACGAGCCGCAGCGCGGTTACCGCTTCAATCATCACAAGCTGCTGCTCGATCCGTACGCGCGGCAACTATCCGGCCCGCTGCGCTGGACCGACGCGCTGTTCGGCTACCGCATCGGCTCGTCGCGCGCCGACCTCAGTTTCGACCGGCGCGACAGCGCGGCGGCGATGCCGAAAGCGGTCGTGGTCGAAGACGCATTCAATTGGGGCGACGACCGGCGGCCAGTCGTTCCATGGTCAAAGACTGTGATTTATGAAGCGCACGTGCGCGGCATCTCGATGCTGCGCGAGGACTTGCGTGCCGATCTGCGCGGCACCTTCACCGCGTTGGCCAATCCGCGCTTCATCGATCATCTGCACAAGCTCGGCGTGACCACCGTCGAACTGATGCCGGTGCAGGCCTTCCTGCAGGATCATTTCCTGCTGGGACGCGGGTTGCGCAATTACTGGGGCTACAGTCCGCTGTCCTTCTTTGCGCCGGAACCGAGCTACCTGTCCACCGGCGGACTGCACGACATGCGCTTCGCGATCCGCCGCCTGCACGCGGCGGGCATCGAAGTGATTCTCGACGTGGTCTACAACCATACCGCCAGCGGCAGCGAACTGGGGCCGACCATCTGCTTTCGCGGCCTCGACAACGGCAGCTATTTCCGCCTCGTGCCCGGCAACGAACGCTACTACATCGACGAAACCGGCTGCGGCAACACGCTCAACATCTCGCATCCGCGCGTGCTGCAGATGGTGCTCGACTCCCTGCGCTACTGGGCCGACTCGTTTCATATCGATGGTTTTCGCTTCGACCTCGGCGCGACGCTCGGGCGCGAAGGCACCGGCTTCGATCCGGGCGCCGGGTTCTTCGACGCGATTCTGCAAGACCCCGTGCTATCGCGCCTGAAGCTGATTTCCGAGCCTTGGGACGTCGGCCTCGGCGGCTACCAGCTCGGCAACCACCCGCCGCGCTTCGCCGAATGGAACGACAAGTTCCGCGACTGCGTCCGGCAGTTCTGGCGCGGCGACGCCGGACAGCGGCCCGAACTCGCCAAGCGCCTCAGCGGTTCGGCCGACATGTTCGACCGGCGCCATCGCAAGCCCTGGGCATCCATCAACTTCGTGACCTCGCATGACGGCTTCACGCTGCAGGATCTGGTCAGCTATGCGCAGAAGCACAACGAAGCCAACGGCGAAGACAACAACGACGGGCATAGCGAAAACCACAGCGCGAACTGGGGCACGGAAGGCGCGAGCGACGATCCCGCAGTCCGGGATCTGCGCGAAAAGGTGAAGCGCGCCATGCTGGCCACCCTCCTGTTCGCGCAAGGCACGCCGATGCTTCTCGCTGGTGACGAATTCGGCCGCACACAAGGCGGCAACAACAATGCCTATTGCCAGGACAATGAAATTTCATGGGTGGACTGGAAGGCGGCGCACACGCCGGAAGGGCAATCGCTGATCGACTACGTGGGCCGGCTGGCGGCGCTACGCCACAGCTTCGCCTTGCTGCAATCACGACGCTTCCTGCACGGCCAGGAAGTCGCGCCCGGCGTACCGGACATCGCCTGGTTCGACGAACAGGGCAATGGCCTGTCGGAAGAGGCATGGCAGAACTCCGAAGCGTGGGCGCTGTCGGTGCGGCGGGCAGGCGTCGCCGTCGATGGAGAGCTGGAGCTAGTGCTGATGTTCATCAACGGCGGGCCTGAACCGATTCGATTCAGTTTTCCGCCGGGGCAGGTGAGATGGTATTTGCTGATTGATAGTGCGGTACCGGGCGCCGAGATGCGTGTTGTCGAGGAGCCTGCCGTTGAGGTGCAGGGGCACAGTGCGGTGTTGTTTGCGAATCGGGTGCCGGGAGGAGTGAAGGGGGATTAAGTATGTATCCTCAGTTCGCCTCTCTCAAACCAAGGAAGTTGATTGCTTCAGTGAGATGCCTGTCCCATTCATCGGGAACCACCTTGATCGTCTTTGCCGGCATTGATGTCTTTGCTATCAAATCATCGCAAAGTGCTGTGTACTCGGCCCAAAACTGATGCATCCCATGGGCACCGCTTAATCCGCGCGAAACAGAGTAATGCGTGCGCTCCAGATATTCGCCTACCTTCGCTGTCCAAGCCGCGCCTCGAAATCTGGAAACATAAGCTGCGTATTGCGCCGCGTCCCGTGGTCGCAAGTAGACCATGCGAGGGCTCAGCGGGCGAATTATGTCCTCAAAGCGTCGATAATAATCCTCAATGCCAGCTTGCTTATGCTCCATCATAAAGCGGACGGTCGACTGGAAGGCGCTGCCTTCCAGAATATGCAAGATGTTCCGCTTCTGGTACTGCTCGACAAAGTTTGACCAGGACCGCAGGCACTCTTCGGCAAAGCTCGGCTGAGATTTCAATATGCGCCAGGTTGCCGGATGTACCGGGTGATTTTTTGACTCCTCTAAATACCATTTGGCGTCATATCCTACCCGAGCAGCCGCGGCACAGATCTTCTCTGCTAATGTGCTCTTTCCCGAGCCTGGGATTCCTTCGATAAATATGAGGTGCATATCTCGGGTATGAGCTCTTTTCGTTTGGGCGCCATCTTCTCAAATTTCTTGTGGTCCAAAAATCCCAAGACAGGTCACAAGAAATTTGTGTATCGTCAAGTTGAGGCAGATATTGCATTCCAACATTTGAGTGATTACAAGGCCTGACCGCGGGAGCCGATCCATCGTCAACGCTTTCCCCAGTCCGCGACGAATGCCGGCAAATCGTATTCAGTTTTAAGAGGCAGTTTTTCTACTGGTGTAACGCCATCAATCTCTTCGTTAATTGGGGGGAGGTCCTTAACTGCCCAGTTCCCATTTCCGACTTTAGAAATCTGGAAATTCCGAGTGATTACTGTTTGCTCCTTGTTTCCAATCAGCCTGAATTTCCAACGAAGCCTGTACGCCCCGTCTTTGTAGGTGACCTTTGGCTTTTCATAGTCGCTAAGAGTCGCGCTGTATATCCAGTACAAGCCACGACTCGCATAATCATACAAATAGAGTGAATGCTCTGTTGATCCATCTGCGACGGCGCACATTTCCTGGTACAACACGAAAGGTGCCGCGACTAATTCAGCCGAAATCGATTCGCCTTCGCAGTTGCCTTGAAATGGACGGAATCGACCCGTAAGCTTGCTTTTCTTATGCATACGAATCTCAAATATTTTTGTATTGTTCTTGTCATCGAAAGATTCAAATATGCCGAACCGCTCCCCCGTTGATTGCCGCAACAGAATGGATTCGTTCGAGCGGCCATATAGCCAACGATCTGCATCTGGCAACTCGTCTGATGTATCCGGCGTCCGGTTTCGCCAATCCAGGTTCTTCTCGATATCTTTTTGAATTCGTGCCTCTTCCGCTTGGCGCTCTTTCTGGCTGTAGATTTTTTCGGCGTGAACGTTCGGGGTGGCGGAAAAAATGAACGTAGCGACAAAGGCTATAAAAAATTTTTGCGAATTCTCTAACATAGTTTTTACTCTGGCTAAGAACTTGTCCGTAAATTGAAAGTCGCATCCGAATTGCCGGTGACGGCAATCGGAGGTGATGAAGATGAGCAAG
>NZ_STGI01000011.1 GCF_004804275.1 Herbaspirillum sp. ST 5-3 | reverse complement strand
TATGTGATGGGCCACGGATCCATCGTGTTTGAAGGGACGCCGGACGACTTGCGCAAGAATGCCAACGTGCGCAAGGAATGGCTGGAAGTGTGACGGCATGGCAGTGATCGGTCCCGATGTCGTTCTCCGCAAGCCGGCCTACGTGCACGACACCGCGCATTTGTATGGCAAGGTGACGGTGGAGGAGAACGCATCGATCTGGATCAACGTCGCCGCGCGCGCCGAGCACAAGGAAATTGTGATCGGCGCATTTTCCAACATCCAGGACTTCGTGATGCTGCATATCGGCGACTCCACGCCGACCATCATCGGAAGTCATTGTTCAATCACGCATCACTGCACCATCCATGGATGCACGATCGGCGATAACTGCCTGATCGGCATCAATTCGACCATTATGGACGGCTGCGTCATTGGCGAGAACAGTATCGTTGCCGGCCACACCTTCCTCAAGGAAGGTACTGTCATTCCGCCCAACTCGATCGTGATGGGGACACCCGGCAAAGTGGTGCGTACGCAAAACAATTTCGTGCGCAACCGCCTCAACGCATTCATGTATTACAAGAATGCGCTTGCCTATGCCGCGGGTCAGTACAGGGAGTGGGCGCGCCCGGAAATTCCTGCGGAAATCATGGCGGAGATGCAGCGGCTGAATGCGCTGTCGGTCGACATTCCCGAGCCTGGCGCTACGCACACCACTTCCCGGGACTGAAGACTATCCAGTCCTGCCGCGCAGCGCACTGGCTGCCACCAGCCTTGAAATAAATTCACCGTTCGCCCTCATATCTTTATCTTGTAGCGCCTTGTTCTAGGTAGTTACACTGATTCGAATCTACGCAGTTGTGCGCTTGTGCTCGCGCCCGGCGGGCTGAATACTGCGCGGACCGCTATTTCGCAACATCCCCGATCAGAGGATGGCCGTTACGGCAATACTATTCAATGAGGAGACAAACCATGTGGCCCACGCGTCGCTGTCGTGCCTTGTTTTTCTGCGCAATCTCGTTTGCCCCGATAATCTGTTTTGCTCAGGATGCGGACAATGCGCCGCTCAGAATAGGCGTATCCGGTCCATTCTCCGGCGGTTCCAGCCCGATGGGCGTGAGCATGCGCAACGGCATCGATCTTGCTGTCGAAGAGATCAATAACATCGGCGGCATCAACGGTCGGAAAGTCGAACTGATCGAACGCGACGATGAGGCGAATAATGACATCGGCGCGAAAATTGCCGAGGAGTTCACGCAAAAGAAGGTCGTTGCCGCGATCGGTATCGTGAATACGGGCGTCGGCCTTGCTTCGATCGACGTCTATCAGAAGGCGCGGATTCCCTTGCTGATTGCGGTGTCGACCGGCACCTCTCTCACGAAAAAGTATGCACCGCCGGCAGCCACGGAAAACTATATCTTCCGGATTTCCCCGACGCTCGATCTGGAAGCGAAGGTGGTAGTGGCCGATCTCAAACGCAAGGGACTGGGCAAGGTTTCGGTACTGGCCGACACCACCGCGTATGGTGATGCCGGCCTGAAGGCCTTCCAGGAGCAGGCCAAGCTGGCGGACGTTGAGGTAAGCTCCGTGGAGCGTTTCAAGATCGGTGAGCAGGACATGGGCGCGCAGGTCAGGCATGCCAAGGGCAGTGGTGCGCATGCCCTTGTGGTATGGGGAATCGGTCCGGAACTGGCGGTGATCGCGCGCAACAAGGAATCGCTGGGCTGGAAGGTTCCGATGCTGGGCAGCTGGACCTTTTCGATGCGGAATTTCATCGAGCAATCCGGCAAGGCGGGCGAGGGCGCCCTGATGCCGCAAACCTTCATCCAGGATCTCGGTTCCAGCAGCAAGAACAGTTTTCTGCTGGCCTACAAGCGGACCTTCAAGACCGGTCTGATTGCGTCGCCAATGAGCGCCGCCCAAGGTTATGACGGCATGCACCTGCTGTATCTCGCGCTGCGCCAGGCCAATTCGACCGACGGAACCCGGATCAAGGAGGCACTGGAAAATCTCAAGAGCCGGTATCAGGGCGTCATTACCAGCTACAGCCATCCCTTCTCGAAGGAAGACCACGATGCAATCACGCAAAACATGTTGCTGATGGGTGTGGTGTCGGCAGGGCGGGTGGATTACGCCTATGCTGACGACCAGAAACGCGGCGCGCTACTGCGCCTGAAAGCGCAATAAAGAGCATTGCAGACAAGCTATCCGGCACGTTCCAAGGCGTGCCGGATTTTTTTGCGTAAAAATAATACGATCGTTCTATTTTGGGGTATAGTAAGGCACTCGAACAATTCAAAACCCGCTTCAGCGTCCCTACACATCTAATTTAAAAGGAAGAGATATGACTGCCGAATACAAGGTTAACGGCGCGGTAGCCGTCATTACGCTCAACAATCCGCCCGTCAACGGGCTGGGCCACGCCACGCGCAGCGCGATCGTCGAAGGCATGAAGAAGGCGCTGAGCGACAACGCCGTCAAGGCAGTCGTGATCACCGGTGCCGGCAAGGCATTCTCCGGTGGCGCGGACATCAAGGAATTCAATTCGCCCAAGGCATCGGCCGAGCCGTCGCTGCATACTGTGATCAACGTCATCGAGACGTCCAGCAAGCCGGTAGTCGCAGCGATCCATAGCGTCGCAATGGGCGGCGGCCTTGAGCTGGCGCTCGGCTGCCATTACCGCGTTGCTGCGCCGGGCGCGCAGATCGCCCTGCCGGAAGTCAAGCTGGGCATTCTCCCGGGCGCCGGCGGCACGCAACGCCTGCCGCGCGTGGTGGGGCTCGAAATGGCGCTCAACATGATCGTTTCCGGCACCCCGGTCCCGTCCGAAAAGCTGGCGAAGACCGCACTGTTCAACCAGTTGGCCGAAGGCGACCTGATGGAAGCCGCCGTGGCGTTCGCCAACAAGGTTGCCGATGTGCGCCCGCTTCCGAAGGTCCGCGACATCAAGATCGACTACCCGAATTACGAAGGCTTCCTGCAATTCTCCCGCAACACCGTCAAAGCCATGGCAGGCCCGTTCCCGGCGCCGCTCAAGTGCGTCGAGGCTGTTGCCGCCGCAGTGACGATGAAGTTTGACGATGGCATCAAGTTCGAGCGCGACCTGTTCGTGGAACTGGTACAGACCACCGAATCGAAGGCACTGCGCCACGCATTCTTCGGCGAGCGCGCAGCCACCAAGGTGCCGGACGTTCCGGAAGATACGCCGACGCGCCCCATCAAGTCGGCTGCCGTGATCGGCGCAGGCACCATGGGCGGCGGCATTGCGATGAACTTCGCCAATGCAGGCATCCCGGTCACCATCCTGGAAATGAAGCAGGAAGCGCTCGACAAGGGTCTGGCGACGATTCGCAAGAACTACGAAAACACGATGAAGAAGGGCAAGCTCACGCCCGAGAAGTTCGAGCAGCGCGTCGGCCTGATCAAGGGCACGCTCTCGTACGAAGAGATCGGCCAGGCCGACATCGTGATCGAAGCCGTGTTCGAAGACATCGGCGTCAAGGAGCAGGTGTTCAAGAAGCTGGATGAAGTGATGAAGCAGGGCGCGATCCTGGCATCCAATACGTCGACGCTGGACGTCGACAAGATCGCCAGCTTCACCAAGCGTCCGCAGGACGTGATCGGCCTGCACTTCTTCAGCCCGGCCAACGTGATGAAACTGCTGGAAATCGTGCGCGGCGCGAAGACTGGCAAGGACGTGCTGGCGACTTCGCTGCAACTGTCGAAGAAGATCAAGAAGACCGGCGTTGTCTCCGGCGTGTGCGACGGCTTCATCGGCAACCGCATGATCGAGCAGTACAGCCGCCAGGCCGGCTTCCTGCTGGAAGAAGGCTGCCTGCCCGAGCAGGTGGACAAGGCGATCGAGAAATTCGGTTTTGCAATGGGCCCGTTCCGCATGGGCGACCTGGCCGGCAACGATATCGGCTGGTATATCCGCAAGCGCCGTTACATCGAGAAGCCGGAAGTCACCTATTCGAAGACTGCCGACCTGTTGTGCGAAATGGGGCGCTTCGGCCAGAAGACCGGCGCCGGCTGGTACGACTACAAGCCCGGCGATCGCAAGCCCTATCCTTCGCAAGTGGTGAATGACATGATCATCAAGCACTCGGCCGATCTCGGCATCGAGCGCCGCAAGATCAGCGATCAGGAAATCGTCGAGCGTCTGGTGTATGCGCTGGTGAACGAAGGCGCGAACATTCTGGAGGAAGGCATTGCGATGCGCGCTTCCGACATCGACATGGTGTACCTGACCGGCTACGGCTTCCCGCTGTTCCGCGGCGGCCCCATGTTCTACGCCGACACCGTCGGCTTGCAGAACGTGATGATGTCGATTGAGAAATATGCCAAGGGCCATCAAGGCGTCGCCTGGAAACCGGCTCAGCTGCTGGCAAAACTCGCAGCCGAAGGCAAGACTTTCAACTGATCGCGTTTCTGCTCTCCCGAAAAGCCCGGTGGAATTCCTCCGGGCTTTTTTGTTTTCGGCGCGTGTTCTCAGTTCCCGCGCAGAATTCTTTCCGCTTCTGCTTGCTGAAGACGAATTGTCAAACAGATCTGGTCAAATGCCCCGCGATTGCTAACATGAATACAGGCCGTTTTACGGTGCCGGATTCGGAACAGCAAGGAGGAGGTGCGCACCATGGAAAGTCCGGTCCCTGCCAGAATTCTGGTCGTCGATGATGAAGAACATGAGCGCAAACTGCTGGAAGACCTTGCCAGGGAAGAAGGCTATCTGACCCTCAGCGCCACCAATGGCAAAGAGGCGCTGGCGCTGGCGGTGACCGAGCAGCCCAACCTGATCCTGCTGGACCTGGTGATGCCCGACATGGATGGCTTCGAAGTCACGCGCTGGTTGAAACACAATCCCGCAACCCGTGCGATCCCCGTCATCCTGGCAACTGCCCTGGAGGATGTCGCCGCGCATGAACGCATGTTGAGCTGCGGCGCGGATGAATTCATCAACAAGCCGGTGGACCGGTGGGAATTGTCGCTGCGTATCAGCAAGCTTCTGAAATCCTATCGCAGCGCCGCTGCCAGCGTCGCGTGAACGCAGAAGCCGTGCAGATGATGGCGTGCTGATCAGCGCCCGTGATCTACCGCAAACCGCCAGACAGCGCGGTGCATAGACTGAACAGTCAATCGCGGGGCGGAGATGATCACTGCAATTCCACGCTTAAAGACGCGTTCGTCTGGCAAGCCGGCAGGGAAGCGGCGCGCCCGCTTCTGGCTGCTCCTGTTGCTGCTGGTGCCCGCCATTGCTGCTGCGTGGGGAAACTGGCCAGGCAAGCTGAGCAAGCTTACCGAGGTGACTTCCTTCGGCCAGAATCCGGGCAAGCTGCGCATGTTCAAATATCTGCCGCAACAGCTCGGCGCATCCCGTCCGCTGGTCGTGGCGCTGCATGGTTGTACCCAGAAGGCTGACGCGTATGACGACGAAACCGGCTGGATCAAGTTTGCGGACAAGTACCGCTTCGCGTTGCTGCTGCCGCAGGAAGAGGTGCATCAGGCCAAGTGCTTCCGATGGTTCGATGCGGCACATATCCAGCGTGATCAGGGCGAGGCGATGTCGATCAGGCAAATGGTCGAGAAAATGAAAACCGACCATCAGGTGGATACGCAGCGCATCTATATCACCGGCCTGTCCGCCGGCGGTGGCATGACTGCGGTAATGCTGGCGGTGTATCCGGAAGTATTTGCCGGGGGCGCGATCATTGCAGGCATACCGTACAAATGTGCGACGAGCGAATCCGAAGCGCAGCAAAAGTGCGGCCTGTTCGGACAGGCGCTGGCACCAGAGAAGGATTTGACGCCGGTGCAATGGGGCGGCCTGGTGCGCGCCGCGACGAATCATGCAGGACCATTTCCTCGCGTGTCCATCTGGCACGGCAGCAGCGACACCACCGTGCAACCCAAGGACGCCGTCGAACTGATGGAGCAGTGGACCAATGTGCATGGCTTGAACCAGACGCCTGTGGTGGATGAGACGATCAACGGCCATGCGCACAAGGTGTACAAGGACCAGAACGGCAATGCGATGGTCGAAACTTTTCTGATCAACGGTATGGGACATGGCACGCCTGTCGATCCGGGCAATGGCGACGCGCAATGCGGCAAGACCGCGCCATTCATTCTTGCCTCCGGCATCTGTTCCAGTTTCCATATCGTTCGTTTCTGGGGGCTGGACCGGCCATGAGCCGTGACTCAAGGAGACCGACATGCGACACGCACCTTCATCACACACTGCTGACCTCGGTTCATACGTCTGGCGCGGCGGCAAAAAAATCGAGCTGGAAAAGGAGACGGATCGCTTTACGGTGATTCCGTCCAGCCCGCAACAGCTGGAGAAGCTGCGCACGGCGCCGGGGGTGCATGAAATCAATCCATTGACCAACGAAGTATTCAAGGTCGAAACCACCATGACCGAGCGCGATTCCGCGATGGACGCGGTGCGGTCCGAGGCGTTCAAGAGCATCGCACACCATGCTTATCGGCCAAAGGATTCCGAGGGCACGGTCTATTACCTGACCGACCGCATCATCGTCAGCTTTGCGGCGAATGCCACCCATGAACAAGTGGACAAGCTGCTGGAGAAATACGGGCTGCGAGTGTTGAAGGAATATGGCGGTCAACAGCACACCTTTTTGCTGCAAGTGACTACCGAAGCGGGAGAGAACCCGATCAAGCTCGCCAACCGCCTGGCCGAGGAAAAGATCGTGACGTCCGCCGAGCCGAACATGGTGAACCGCTTCATGCCGGCCTTCATTCCCTCGGACGGACTGTTTCCGCGCCAATGGCATTTGAATGCAAGCAATGGCGTCCAGCTCGTCGCCGAGGCGTCCGTGCATGCGCCGGAAGCCTGGGATGTCACGCGCGGCGAGCGCAGCATCGTGGTGGCCCTGATCGACGATGGATTCGATCTTTCCCATCCGGATTTCGATGGTGCGGGCAAGATCGTTTCGCCGAAGGATTATGTGGATGGCGATGCCAATCCTTTCCCGGAAGCAGAACACGACGACTATCACGGAACACCGTGCGCGGGCGTCGCTATCGCGGAAAGCAATGGACGCGGCGTGGTCGGCGTCGCGCACGGTTGCGCATTCATGCCGGTCCGTTTTCCTCTTGCGGCGGATGACGACTTGCTGATCGAGATCTTCAACGAGGTGGGACAGAAGGCCGATGTCATCTCCTGCAGCTGGGGACCGCCGCCGGTTTTCGCGCCGCTTGCAAGCGCGGTGGACAATGCCCTGACGCAATTGGCCATGCATGGCGGTCCGCGCGGGAAGGGCTGCGTGATCTGCTTTGCCGCGGCCAATTTCGATGCGCCGGTCAAGGATCTGAGCAATGCCGGCGGCTTTCTGTGGCTGGATTATGGATCGGGGGCCTTGCGGCGTACCACCGGGCCGATCCTGAACGGCTTTGCGGCACATCCGAAGGTGGTTGCGGTGGCGGCGTCGACCAGCATGAACAGGCACGCCGCCTACAGCAACTGGGGCCGGGAAATCAGTGTGTGCGCTCCGAGCAATAACTTCCATCCGCGCGATACCCGCAAGTTCGTGCCGGGACGCGGCATCTGGACCACCGACAACGAAGCTTTCGGCTCGGGCTTTACCGCGCATAGCCGTTTCACCGGGCGCTTTGGCGGCACGTCCAGCGCCACGCCTCTGGTGGCGGGTGTCGCGGCGCTGGTGCTGTCCGCCAACTCCCGTCTCAGCGCGGATGAAGTCAAGGATATCTTGCAATCGACCGCGGACAAGATCGCCGATACCGACTCCGACATTGTGCTTGGCGGAAATCGGGGCCAATACGATGGCAATGGGCATTGCGACTGGTTCGGGCACGGCAAGGTGAACGCCGCCAAGGCAGTGGTGGAGGCGCGCAAGCGCGGGACGTCATAGTGATGCTGCTGAGAATGAGGTTTCCCTGGCTCTTCGCCATGGAATGCAACATGAACGACAACGATGAACATCTGGAGTACAAGGGCTACACGATATTTCCCATACCGATGGTTGGAAACGGAGATGTCTGGTACGGCGGCTACGAAATCGCGAAACGCGGCATCACGGTCAGGGTGCGCAGGAAGATCTTTCCCGGGTTTTTCCATTTCGTCGCTGCCCGCACCGACAGCATTGAACACGCAAAGCTGGAGATTGATCAAATCACATCATGATGGCCCGCAATGCCCATGATGGCAGTGTGACATTTATCCGGAAGGAGGGTACGATGATGAGCAATATGGCATTGCATTCGTGGTGGGTGTTTGCGCTGCGAGGCATTGTTGCCCTTGCGTTCGGTCTGCTCGCGTTGATGATGCCCGGCGTGACCCTGCTGAGCCTGGTTGCCTTGTTCGCAGCCTATGCTTTGCTTGCCGGCGTGGTCTCCCTGGTCGGCGCGGTGCAGAACCGGAAGCACGATGAGGACTGGTGGCTGCCACTGCTGTTCGGGTTGGCCAGCATCGGCGCCGCCGTAATCGCCGTGATGCACCCGACCCTGACTGCGCTGATCTTCGTCCTGGTCATTGGCGCAAATGCCCTGGTCGGCGGCATACTCGATATCGCCACTGCGATTCGCCTGCGCAAGGTGATTCGCGGCGAGTGGATGCTGGTCTTGAGCGGAATTGCTTCAATCGTTTTCGGCGCGCTTGTGTTTCTTTTTCCCGGTGCCGGCGCGCTGGCGCTGATCTGGTGGATCAGCCTTTATGCCGTGGTCACCGGTGTGCTGCT
Source organism: Herbaspirillum sp. ST 5-3 (assembly GCF_004804275.1). Lineage (GTDB taxonomy): Bacteria > Pseudomonadota > Gammaproteobacteria > Burkholderiales > Burkholderiaceae_D > Noviherbaspirillum. Next base: position 187,352 of record NZ_STGI01000011.1, on the reverse strand, counting down.
GTTGGCGCTTTCGATCCGCTTGCGGACGAGAAGCACAGGCACGCAGGGTGACAGAAGGGTGATGCCGGACCGTCGCATATCGGCTGCGCATCCATAAGGAGCCAGTGTCGTCTTGGCCCATGCTTGACTTCAAAGGGAGGTTGCCATGAAATCCGTTGCACACATTCTGCAGGAAAAACCCCAGAAGACCGTTTTCACGATTTCGCCGGATGCGAGCGTGCTTGATGCGGTCAAGCAGATGGCCGAACGCGCGGTCGGCGCCTTGCTGGTGATGGAGGGCGAGAAACTCGTGGGCGTGATCAGCGAGCGCGACTATGCGCGCAAGGTCGTGCTCATGGGGCGATCGTCCGACAAGACGCCGATACGCGCGATCATGAGTTCTCCGGTAATGTACGTGCGCCCGGAACAGACCAATGAAGAATGCATGGCGCTGATGACGGAAAACCGGCTGCGCCATCTTCCTGTGATGGCTGACGGCAAGCTGGTCGGCCTGGTTTCCATCGGTGACCTGGTCAAGGACATCATCTCCGAGCAGAAATTCATCATCGAGCAGCTGGAGCACTATATTCGCGGCGAGCGCTGAAGACGCATCACCAGTAGTTTTCCGTCACGAACTGTCCTGGCAAGGCACGGCGGACCGGCCGCATGCCGCGCTGATGCAAGAGCTTCCGCATGTCTTCGATCATGTCCGGGTTGCCGCACATCATGACGCGCGAAGATTCGACACTGAGCGTAAGTCCGGCCGCCTTTTCCAGCTCGCCGTTTTCGAGCAGCGTCGTGATGCGCCCGTTCAGATGCGACGGGCTGTTTGTCGTTTGCGTCTCGCGCGTGGCGGACCGGACAACAAGCAACTGCGCACCGCCGGGTGCCGGCGGATGACGGCGCAGATTTTCCAATTCGTCCTGATACGAAAATTCATTTTCCTGGCGTACGCAATGCACCAGGATGAGCCTGCGGAATTTTTGCCAGACGTAAGTATCGCGCAGCATCGAGATGAAGGGGCCGACGCCGGTGCCGGTGGCCAGCATCCATAGCTCGTCGCCGTCCGTAAATCGGTCCGGCGTCATGAAACCGTAGCTCTGCTTTTCAATCAGCAACTCACCGCCAGGCTTGAGTTCTTTCAACTGCGTCGTGAACAGCCCGTTGGGGACCAGGATGCCGTAGAACTCAAGAAACTCCTGGCTTGGCGCCGATGTCATCGAATACGCCCGCCAGATGATGCCGTGGGCGTCCTGCAAGCCGATAGAGGGTCGGCCGGGATTCGCGTCAAATTTGTTGAAATTCAGCGCATCCCTTTGAATTCAATAAGAAATTTCTGCATAAATTTGAAACCAGAGTTGAATAACTCCCGCGGCCTAATTTCCAGCGCTGATGCGATAATGGCTATCTCGTTTTAAGGATATGCCTTTTCCGCGCCAAACTATGCGGCCAATGGAGCGATAACCATGCCGTTCACACCCTTTCATTTCGGCCCCGGTGCGGCGTTACACTCTGCTGCGCCGAAACGTATTAGCTTTCTCGCGTTCTGCTCTGCCAATGTCCTCATCGACGTCGAGCCACTGTATTACCTTCTTTCCGATCAATATCCGGTTCACCGCTTCTTCCATACGTATATTGGAGCAACGCTCGTCGGGATCGGCGCATTCGTACTGTTTGCCGTTGCCCGCGCGGCAGCTGCTCGAATACGTTTGCCGAACCCGTTCCGATGGCAACAGCTGCGCCTCCAGGCCGTTGCCGTCGGGGCGGGCCTGGGGGTCTATTCCCACGTTTTCCTGGATAGCTTCATGCATCCGGATATCAAGCCGCTTGCTCCATTCAGCGATGCCAATCCCTTATGGAAAGCAATCCCGGTCGATGTACTGTACTGGTTTTGCGTTACGGCGGGCGCCATCGGCCTGGTGGTGATTGTCCTCAGAAGGGGCGCCACCGGTGCTGACGACGTCCACCACCACTGACGGCGCACTCGCTTCCGCTACCGTCACCTCCATCCTTGATTCGCCCTGACTTTCACGCGTGAAAGGCCAACGCCGGTAGCAGTATCCGCCCCAAGGCCGCTGCACTGGCTGGCGCGAACCGAACGATTCGTCGAATACGGGCGACGACCGCATGCGCGCATTCACGGCACGCCGATCTGGTGAGCTTTCCGATGCGGCGGCTGAACAGGTGAATGATTTCATCCATGCACCAGCATATACGCCGCCAAGACTGCCAGCAGTAAGGCGACGTACTTTTGGAACCGCTCGCGCGGAATCCGTTCGACGATGCGCTTTGTCAGCCACGTGCCGAGCACCATGGCGATTCCCATGAGGCCGGCCAGGAACCAGAACTGCCGGTCCAGCGCCAGATAGCGGCCGTACACCAGCATTTTGACGCCGTGCATCGCCAGTGCGGTTGTGGCTTCACTGGCGACATAAGCGACTGGCGGCAAGCCGAGCGCCAGGAAGACCGCCGCCCCGAGTGGTCCGGCACTGCCGACCAGGCCGGACAGACAGCCCACCACTCCGCCGCCCACGCCGAGCCATGCCGGGCCGGCTCGCAGTCGCACGAGATTGAACATTTTGAGTGCCAAGAACAGCAGGATCGCGGCGCCAATGCAGCGGGTAACGATTGTTTTGGGAAACGCTAGGAACGATTGCGCACCAAGGATGCTGAAAGGGATCGCCCCGAGCAAAAACCACGCTACCGGCCTCCAGCGAATCTGCGTGAACCCAAGTGCCGCACGCGATAGATTGCCGATCAACTGCGCGATGGTCAGCAGCGGCACGGCGTCAGTGACGCCGACCGTCTTCACCAGCAGCGGCAACAAGAGCAGCGCGCCACCGAAGCCCGCAGAGCCGGAGACGGCGGCAGCGCCCAACGCCGCCAGAAAGAGGAGTGCCGCGTTCAACATAGGTCAGCCTGGCGGAGCCGCATGCGGACCTTGCTCGGTGGCGCGTAGCCGCTGTTCCAGCGTTGCTCGCTCTTGCCTCCAGGAGAGTCTTTCTTCGGCCAACTGGTCGGCGCGCTCCTCGACGCGCCGCACGCGTTCGGCAAGCAGGCTGGCTTCGCGTTCTTGGGCGGCCAGTGCGATCCGCACATCGGTCAATTCCCTTTGGGCGGCGGCCAGCTGGACAACCAAGTCATCCCGCGCGGCGACTGTCGCGTCCAGTCGTTCTGCCATGCGATCGCGCGCCGTGCGAACAGTCGCCAATTCTTCTTGCGCATCGCGCGCCGCTTGCTGCGCATCCCCCAGGTCGGAACGGAGATGCGCAATGCCGGCCTCCTGCTGGCTGAGTGTCGCCTGCTGCGTGGCGATATGCCGATTGGCGCGTGTCAGCTCCTGTTCAAGGCGCGCAATGCGTTGCTCGTAGCCTTGGCGTTCTGCCGCACGCTGGGCGGCGGTCGCATCCTGAAAATGCTCGAACTGGGCGCGCGCCTGGTTGAGCTGGTGATCGAGTGTCGCGACGTCAGCGGCGCGGTCGGCCAGGCGTTGCTGTAGGCCGGCGTTTTCCGCCTGCACGGTGGCGAGTGTCACGCTCTGGACCTGATGGCTTGCCTGTAGCTGCGCCAGCGCTTCCCGGCTGCGCGCCAATTCCTCGGTTGAGGCTTTCTGCGCGACGATTACCGCGTCGCGCTCGGTGCGCGTCTGCAGCTCGCGCTCGGCCGCGGCGCGCAACGTTTCCGCATGCAGCTGTTTTGCCTGTTCGAGCTGCTGTGCGAACTCGGCTTGCATGTGCTGGTGCAGCCCCTGGACGGCGGCCAGGAGCGACGGTGGCAAGCCGGCTTCAGCTTGCGCCAGTTCACTTTGATGTTCGGTCTTCCAGCGTTTCAGCAGAGGGGCAATCGTGCTTTTGCTGCCGGTGCCCCCCAAGGCCTCGCGCACGCTGTCGACGGTCGGATTCTTGCCGCCCTCGACCAACTGCGCCGCCGGGGTAATTGTACTTTCCGTGCAATTTGACACGGTTAGAGAATATTATTCCTTCAAAATCAATAATATATAGAGATGCCTGTTTCCTGTGACCTTATCCTTTTCGCGCAATTTGACACGGTTTGATCGTACGCCACTCAAAAACCATGGGGTGCACCAGGGCGCATGCCAGGATAAAGCGGAAAATCACACATACGCAGAAAAGTAATAAAGCTCCTTTTCTTTATGGGGTCGTTTCAGAAAACGGAAAATAAAGCACGCTAAGGATCAGCTAATAAGCAAAAAGGAGTCTCAGTCCCTCTTGCTCCGTGCTACAGATGCAATTTGCCGAGCCTATGGCAAGGATGGATCAATTCTGTATGTCTTCGAGCAGAGCACCGCCCGCATCAGGCGAGACTCAGGCGCAGTGCCAGCGCAGCCAGGGTCGCCGCGAGTACGGGGACGGTTAGCACAATGCCCACCTTGAAGTAATACCCCCAAGTGATCGTCATTCCCTTGCGCGCCAGTACATGCAGCCAGAGCAGCGTCGCTAGCGAGCCAATAGGGGTGATCTTCGGCCCTAAGTCACTGCCGATCACGTTGGCATAGATCATTGCCTCTTTCACCACGCCGGTTGCACTTGTGGCATCAATGGAAAGTGCGCCCACCAGTACCGTAGGCATGTTGTTCATGGCCGAAGACAGCAGCGCAGTGAGGAAGCCTGTTCCAAACGTGGCTCCCCATACGCCGCCTTGTGCGAAGTAATCCAGCAGCCTTGCGATGTGCTCGGTCAGGCCTTGGTTACGCAACCCATAGACCACGAGATACATTCCCAGCGAGAAGACGACAATTTGCCAAGGCGCTTCACGGATCACTTTGCGAGTGCTGATGACATGCCCTCGCGCAGCGACTGCGAGCAACAGCAAGGCCCCTGCGCCAGCCACTGCGCTAACCGGCACGCCTAGCGGCTCAAGGCCGAAGAATCCGACCAACAGCAGGACAAGAACCACCCAGCCGAAACGGAACGTTGCCGCATCGCGAATGGCCTCATTCGGCTGTTTCAACTGATTCACGTCGTAGTGTGCGGGGATACTGCGGCGAAAATAGATTGAGAGTACGACCAGAGAAGCAATGATGGCGACAATATTCACCGGAACCATCACCGCAGCGTAGTCATTGAACCCGATTTTGAAAAAGTCGGCAGAGACGATGTTGACCAGGTTGGATACGACGAGCGGCAGGCTGGCGGCATCTGCGATGAAACCCGCTGCCATGACGAACGCGAGCGTGGCCGCCGGACTGAACCCCAGTGCCAACAGCATGGCCATGACGATTGGCGTGAGAATCAGTGCTGCGCCGTCGTTGGCAAAAAGCGCGGCGACGGCCGCACCTAGCAGGATGATCAGTGCAAACAACATGCGCCCTTTCCCGCCTCCCCAGCGTGCGACGTGCAAGGCTGCCCATTCGAAAAATCCGGCCTCATCGAGCAACAGGCTAATGATGATGATGGCAATGAACGCGGCTGTGGCGTTCCAGACGATCTGCCAGACGACAGGAATATCACCTAAGTGAACGACACCGGACAGTAGCGCCACGACAGCGCCAAGCGTCGCACTCCAGCCAATGCCCAGCCCGCGCGGCTGCCAGATCACCAGCACGATAGTGGCAAGAAAAATCAGTAGGGCAGCAAGCATGTCAAGTCTCTTTTTTCAGCGGGTTATCGAGTTCTTTAAGAAGGTTCAGGAGGTCAATCCGGGAGATGACGCCGATCACTTTCCCATCTTCCACTACGGGAAGGGACGTAAAGTGATGATCCACCATCAACCGGACTGCCACGGAGGGATGCATGGCAGGCGCGACGGTGTGCACTTCCGTGGTCATTACCTCTGCGGCAGTACGCCCCTCGGCCTTGCGCGCTGTGCGCCCCTTTGGGCCAAGGAAGGAAACCCAGAAATTTTCCTTCCAGACCGATTCGCGGGGTTCAAGCCGTTCGTCCGCTCCCCGGTGGATCAAGTCCTCCGCAGTCACGACGCCGAGCAGACGGCCAACGCCGTCGACCACCGGGACGCCGTTGATGCGATGGGCAAGCAGCAGCTTGGCGATGTCCTCAACCGGCGTTTCAGGTTGAACGGTCACCGGATCGGGCGTCATGAAATTTCGGATCAACATGGTCGATCTCCTATGCTTGGGGATGGATGAGCGCACGCAGGCGTTCTGCTCCAATCGGTTCTTCTTTCAGAAGCGGGACAACGGCGTAACGGTCCGCGTGCTCATTGGCCACGGCGTTAATCTCGCGCAGTTCGTTGGCGGCCCGCTGGCGCAGCAAGGGGGAAGTGGTCGAGGCTGCCGCCACGCTGGTATTGATGACCCAGGCCCACGGCTCGATGCCGGCGCGGCGCAAGTCGGCCTGGAGATTGGCGGCTTCTAGCACCGGCGTCGTCTCCGCCAACGTGACAATCAGCACCTTGGTTTGCTTCGGGTCCTGCAACTGCATCATCGGCGTGGTGAAGTGCATGCCGGTGTTACCCATCTGACGCGCGATCTCGCGGTGATAGGCACCGGTCGCATCGAGCAGGAGCAAGGTATGCCCGGTCGGCGCGGTATCCATCACGACGAATTTCTTGCCCGCCTCCCGAATGATGCGCGAGAACGCCTGGAAGACGGCGATTTCTTCCGTGCAGGGTGAGCGCAGATCTTCTTCGAGCAATGCGCGGCCTTCGGCGTCGAGTTCGGCACCCTTGGTTTCCAGCACATGCTGGCGATAGCGCTCGGTCTCGGCATGCGGATCGATCCGGCTCACCGTGAGGTTGTCGAGCTTTGCTGCCAGGGTTTCGGTCAAATGGGCAGCAGGGTCGGAAGTCGTCAGATGGACCGGCAGGCCGCGATGGGCCAGCTCCACGGCGATAGCCGCTGCCAGCGTCGTCTTGCCCACGCCGCCTTTGCCCATCAGCATGAGCAGCCCGTGTCCATCTGCCGCGATGCCATCGACGAGGTCGGCCACGCCGGGCTCATCCAGTTCAATGGGGGCATCGGCTGCGACATGCGCCTCTGGCGGCAGGTCGGTCAGCAATTGCCGGAGGGCGTCGAGGCCGACGAGATTGAAGGGCTTGAGCTGGACAAGGTCGCGCGGAAGCGCAATCAACACGGCAGGAATGTTCTTGAGCGCCGCTTGTTCGCGTTCGTGGATTGCCGCGGCCAGCGGATCGTTGTCGGCTTCGACGGCGGGCAGGATGCCGTTGATGACGAGATGCTGCTGGTTGAGGCCGATGGCGGCCAGTTCTTCATGAGTACGCGCCACCTCGCGCAGGGTCGCCTGCTGGGCGCGCGCGACCAGCACGAGACGGGTTTGCAGCGGATCGGCCAAGGCTTCAACCGCCGCCTTGTACTGGGTGCGCTGTTTTTCCAATCCGGCCAGCGGGCCGAGACACGAGGCGTCGCCCTTGCCCGCTTCCAGAAAGCCAGACCAGGCGCCAGGCAGTTGCAACAGGCGAATGGTATGACCGGTGGGCGCGGTGTCGAAAATGATGTGCTGGAAATCGGCGGTGAGCGCGGCGTTGGTCAATAGTGCGGTGAACTCGTCGAATGCGGCGATTTCCGTGGTGCATGCGCCCGACAACGATTCTTCGATGCCCTTCACCACGTCGTCGGGAAGCACACCGCGAACCGGGCCGACCAGGCGTTCCCGATAGGCATGGGCTGCGGCTTCCGGATCGATTTCAAGCGCCGAAAGACGTGGAACGGCAGGAATCGGCGTCATGCGATTGCCGATCGTGACGCCGAAGACCTGCCCGACGTTGGACGCCGGGTCGGTACTGACCAGAAGGACATTCTTCCCAGCTTCGGCGAGTTGAATGGCGGTGGCACAGGCTATCGAGGTCTTGCCGACGCCGCCCTTGCCCGTGAAAAAGAGATAGCGCGGTGGATGTTGAAGGAATTTCATGATTACTTTTCTCCGTATTGTTCAGCAGCAGCCACGACTGGAACAGCAACCCGTTGCCGGCTTCGCGGCGTCCGTCGGTTGATCGATACCTATCCAAAGAGCCAATTCGGCCCGCTTCGGGTAGCGTCCCGCGAGGGCCACTTCGCCATCGATCAGGATCAGGGGCAACGCATCCTGCCCCGAGCGTTGCAAGAACGCTCTTACGGTTGCGTTGTCCGCAAATGCCTGAGGCTGCTGCGCCAGATTGAAGCGCTCGATTTGCGCGCCGTTCTGCTTCGCCCAATTAACATCGGCAGCAAAATTGACGAGGGCTTGGTCAACATCCACCCCACACACCCCCGTGCTACAGCACAACGACGGGTCAAAGACTTCGATCTTCTTCATTTAAAACCTCCATCAAGTATTGAAATGTATGTCAAATAAAAACTACTCTGAAAGTGTTCCGATCCGATCCAGTTCCACCTTCAACTGTGCTCGGTCATGCTCAATCTGCGCCAGGGGTAGCGCGATGAACGCTTCAATGCGATGACGCAAAATCCGGTAAGCGTTCGTGAAGGCGACTTCGATTTCCTCGTCGCTTCCCGTCGCATGAGCGGGGTCGTCAACGCCCCAATGCGCCCGTACTACTTGGCCAAGGTAAGCCGGACAGGTTTCTCCTGCGGCGTTCGAGCAGACAGTGATGACCACATCCGGGACCAGCGGCAAGTTCTCCCACGACTTGCTGCGCAGTCCATCTGTGGCGATGCCTTCACGCGCCAGGAGCGCCAGAGAGCGCGGGTGAACAGTCCCGGTTGGTTGACTGCCCGCACTCATCGCTTTCCAACCCGTTGGAGCCAGGTGGTTGAAAGTTGCCTCGGCCAGGATGGAACGGCAGGAGTTACCGGTGCAAAGAAAAAGAATATTCATAGTCGCTTTCGTTGGGGGTGGGTGACAGTGGCGGCAATAGTTCCTCGACACATTTCGAGGCAGCACGCATTTCAACGCATTGCGCGGGGCTGCCCGAACAGCACTCTTCGGTGAGGTACGCGATCAAATCCAGCATCAACGGGATGTCCGCGCGGTAGCGCTGGAAGCGGCCCTCCTGCTCAACTGTCACCAAGCGAGCTTGTGACAACGCCTTCAGGTGAAAGGAGAGGTTGGCCGGAGGCACGTCCAGCGCGCTGGCGATTTCGCCCGCTACCATGCCTTCCGGCCCCTTCTTGACTAGCAGTCTGAACACATCCAGACGCAGCCCCGATGAGAGGGATTCAAAAATTGATGTTGCGGTTTGCTTTTCCATATTAAGATATTACAACAACTATTTAAATGAAGTCAACTGAAGTGTGGTGCGTCCGGCTAGGCTATACCCTATCCTGATGTCAGGAGAAACCACCCAGCAGCGTCAGAATAGAGTTAACTTTTTTGTTTCTTGACACCTGCGGCGAAAGGTCATAGATTTCTTCCTGACATTTTCGCATTTGGAGGCACCTTGCAGGGTCAACGCATCGGCTATGTCCGGGTCAGCAGCTTCGACCAGAACCCGGAACGGCAACTGGAGCATGTCGAAGTCGGCAGGGTGTTCACCGACAAGGCGTCGGGCAAGGACACCCAGCGGCCTGAACTCGATTCGCTGCTGGCCTTCGTGCGCGAAGGCGACACCGTGGTGGTGCACAGCATGGATCGGCTGGCGCGCAACCTCGATGATTTGCGCCGCCTTGTGCAAAAGCTGACCAAACGCGGCGTGCGCATCGAGTTCGTCAAGGAGAGTCTGACCTTCACCGGCGAGGATTCGCCGATGGCGAACCTGATGCTGTCTGTCATGGGGGCGTTCGCCGAATTCGAGCGCGCCTTGATCCGCGAGCGGCAGCGCGAAGGCATCGCGCTCGCCAAGCAGCGCGGAGCCTACCGGGGCCGTAAGAAAGCACTGTCGCCCGAACAGGTCGCCGAACTGCGGAAGCGGGCCGCAGCCGGCGAGCAAAAAGCGAAGCTGGCACGTGAATTCGGTGTCAGCCGGGAGACCCTGTATCAATACTTGAGATTGGATCAATAGCCATGCCTCGTCGTTCCATACTGTCCGCCGCCGAGCGGGAAAGCATGCTGGCGTTGCCGGACACCAAGGACGATCTGATTCGACATTACACATTCAGCGATACCGACCTTGCCATCATCCGGCAGCGGCGCGGGCCTGCCAACCGGCTGGGCTTCGCCGTGCAGCTTTGCTACCTGCGCTTTCCCGGCATCATCCTTGGCGTCGATCAGCCGCCGTTCCCGCCCTTACTGAAACTTGTCGCCAACCAACTCAAGGTCGGCATCGAAAGCTGGGACGAATACGGGCAGCGAGAGCAGACCCGGCGCGAGCACCTGGTCGAGCTGCAAACCGCGTTCGGCTTCCAGCCCTTCACAATGGGCCACTACCGGCAGGCTGTGCATACGCTGACCGAGCTGGCCATGCAGACCGACAAGGGCATCGTGCTGGCCGATGCCTTGATCGAACATCTGCGGCGGCAGTCCATCATTCTGCCCGCGCTCAACGCCATCGAGCGGGCGAGCGCCGAAGCGATCACCCGCGCCAACCGTCGCATCTACGAAGCCCTGTCCGAACCGTTGTCGAACGGACACCGGCATCGTCTCGACGATTTGCTGAAACGCCGCGACAACGGCAAGACGACTTGGCTGGCCTGGCTGCGTCAGTCGCCCGCCAAACCGAATTCGCGCCACATGCTTGAACACATTGAGCGCCTGAAAGCCTGGCAGGCGCTCGACCTGCCTACCGGCATCGAGCGGCTGGTGCATCAGAATCGGCTGCTCAAGATCGCCCGCGAAGGCGGCCAGATGACGCCTGCCGACTTGGCCAAGTTCGAGCCGCAGCGCCGCTACGCCACCCTGGTGGCGCTGACCATCGAAGGCATGGCCACCGTCACCGACGAAATCATCGACCTGCACGACCGCATCCTGGGCAAGCTGTTCAACGCCGCCAAGAACAAGCATCAGCAGCAGTTCCAAGCATCTGGCAAGGCCATCAACGCCAAGGTGCGCCTGTATGGGCGCATTGGCCAGGCGCTGATCGACGCCAAGCAGTCGGGCCGCGACCCGTTCGCCGCCATTGAGGCAGTCATGTCCTGGGATGCTTTCGCCGAGAGCGTCACCGAGGCACAGAAGCTCGCTCAACCGGATGATTTCGATTTCCTACACCGTATCGGCGAGAGCTACGCCACATTGCGTCGCTACGCGCCGGAATTTCTCGATGTGCTCAAGCTGCGGGCCGCACCCGCCGCCAAGAACGTGCTCGATGCCATCGAGGTGCTGCGCGGCATGAACACCGACAACGCCCGCAAGGTGCCCGTCGATGCCCCGACCGACTTCATCAAACCGCGTTGGCAGAAGCTGGTCATGACCGATGCCGGCATCGACCGGCGTTATTACGAGTTGTGCGCACTGTCGGAACTGAAGAACGCGCTGCGCTCCGGCGACATCTGGGTGCAAGGCTCACGCCAGTTCAAAGACTTCGAGGATTACCTGGTGCCGCCCGCGAAATTCGCCAGTCTCAAGCAGGCCAGCGAATTGCCGCTGGCCGTGGCCACCGACTGCGACCAGTACCTGCATGACCGGCTGACGCTGCTGGAAACGCAGCTCGCCACCGTCAACCGCATGGCGCTGGCCAACGACCTACCGGACGCCATCATCACGGAGTCGGGCCTGAAGATCACGCCGCTGGATGCCGCGGTGCCCGACACCGCGCAGGCGCTGATCGACCAGACAGCCATGATCCTGCCACACGTCAAGATCACCGAACTGCTGCTCGAAGTCGATGAGTGGACGGACTTCACCCGCCATTTCACGCACCTGAAATCGGGCGACCTGGCCAAGGACAAAAACCTGCTGTTGACCACCATCCTAGCCGACGCGATCAACCTGGGCCTGACCAAGATGGCCGAGTCCTGCCCAGGCACGACCTACGCCAAGCTCGCTTGGCTGCAAGCCTGGCATACCCGCGACGAAACCTATTCGACAGCGCTGGCTGAATTGGTGAACGCCCAATTCCGGCATCCCTTCGCCGAACACTGGGGCGACGGCACCACGTCATCGTCGGACGGCCAGAACTTCCGAACCGGGAGCAAGGCCGAAAGTACCGGCCACATCAACCCGAAATATGGCAACAGCCCTGGACGAACCTTCTACACCCATATATCCGACCAGTACGCGCCGTTCCACACCAAGGTGGTCAACGTAGGCGTGCGCGACTCGACCTATGTGCTCGACGGCCTGCTGTACCACGAGTCCGACCTGCGTATCGAGGAGCACTACACCGACACGGCGGGTTTCACCGATCACGTCTTTGCCCTCATGCATCTGCTGGGCTTCCGCTTTGCGCCGCGCATCCGCGACCTGGGTGATACCAAGCTGTTCATCCCCAAGGGCGAAGCCAGTTACGACGCGCTCAAACCGATGATTAGCAGCGACAAGCTGAACATCAAGGCTATTCGTGCCCACTGGGACGAAATCCTGCGGCTGGCCACCTCAATCAAGCAGGGCACGGTGACGGCCTCGCTGATGCTCAGGAAGCTCAGCAGTTACCCGCGTCAGAACGGTCTGGCCGTGGCCCTGCGCGAGCTGGGCCGCATCGAGCGCACGCTGTTCATCCTCGACTGGCTGCAAAGCGTGGAACTGCGCCGCCGCGTGCATGCCGGGCTGAACAAGGGCGAAGCGCGCAACGCGCTGGCCAGGGCAGTGTTCTTCAACCGGCTGGGCGAAATCCGCGACCGCAGCTTCGAGCAGCAGCGCTACCGGGCCAGCGGCCTCAATCTGGTGACAGCGGCCGTCGTGCTGTGGAACACGGTCTATCTGGAACGGGCGGCGCAGGCGCTGCGTGGCAACGGCCATGCTGTCGATGAAGGGCTGTTGCAGTACCTGTCGCCGCTTGGCTGGGAACACATCAACCTGACCGGCGATTACCTGTGGCGCAGCAGCGCCAAGATCGGTGCGGGCAAGTTCAGGCCGTTACGACCGCTGCAACCGGCTTAGCGTGCTTTATTTTCCGTTTTCTGAGGCGACCCCTTTATAACCTATGCGATTCGTGCAGCCGCTGTATCACATGATGAGTCGGCCCCGATCGCCGAACATGTCCCGGAAGTAGAACAAGCAGCGCAAGTTGGCTATTTTTGCCCCTCCCCCAAAAATGTAAAAATAGCCTGAATTCCTGCTGAAGGCGTTTCGCCTTTCCCTATTTTTCGTTTCCCGGCAATACGTTTTCCGAAGAATTTTTACCTTTTTGGGGCACGAGGGTTGGCCGGAATTACGGTTTTTTTTGCAAAAATGGTCTTAACCCATTTGAACTGAATGGAAAAAACGCGAGGCGGCGCTTGCGGCTAAATGCTTTCCAACTTCCAAATTTCTTGCCTTCTTAAACAGGCCGATGCCCAAGCGCGATCACCGCGGCTCCCATCAGCGCCAACCCAACCCCGATGTAGTCATTCCACGTCGGCGTAACACCATCGACTAGCCACAACCAGCCTAATGCTGCGGCAATGTAGATGGCACCGTACGTCGCTTATACTCGCCCGCTTGCTGACGGATGCAAGGTAAGCAGCCAAACGAAGATCACCAGGCTGATCGCCGCCGGTATCAGGAGCCAGGCAGACCCTTTTCCTGTGAGCCAGAGCAGCGGCAAATAGCAGCCCACCAGTTCGGCGATTGCGGTGGCTACGAACAAACCGAACGTGCGCAGTAAAGCAGTCAATTCCATCGTCATGCTCGCTCCAGTTCGCTGCCGGCCATATCGGGAATCAGGAGTCTACAGTAGGAGGAACAATGCAGCGACAATGGTCGGTAATATGGCGCCCGCCAAAAGGCTTCCGATACCGATCGAGCCATCATTGATTCCACTCGTGTCCACTGCCCTCCCTATTCCTGGAGCGCCACCGACTTGATCTGCACCCAGAGTTCCCGCCCCACCTGCACCGACAACGCGGCAGCGGCGCGTTTCGTCAACCGCGCAAGCAGTTGTACTTCTCCTACCTGGACGCGCACCAGCGCCAGTCCCGGATGCTCGTCGTCGCCGATGGCGTCGACGCGGCCGCGCAGCACGTTCTGGATACTGCTGTGCCCCGGCTGATCGGCCAGGCTCACGTCCCGCGCCAGGACCCGTACTCGAACCCGGTGCCCGACCGCCAAGCCGCGGTCTCTCGCCCATAGGCTGCCGCCGGCGAAATCCACGCGCATCAGGTGCCATGCCCCGTCGATGGCTCCCACGGTCGCATCGAGCACCGGTCCGATGTCCTCGCCAAGCCGGATCGGCAGGTCGAGGCCGGCCAGCACGCTTGCCAGAGGTCCGTTGGCAACCACGCGCCCGCCTTCCATCGCCACCAGATGATCCGCCAGCCGCACCACTTCGTCCGGTGAATGGCTGACATAGAGCACCGGGATGTCCAGGTCGTCATGCAGCCGTTCCAGATACGGCAGGATTTCCTGCTTGCGCTTCAGGTCCAGTGCCGCCAAGGGCTCGTCCATCAGCAACAGCCTTGGATTGACGGCGAGCGCCCGAGCGATGCCGACGCGCTGGCGCTCGCCGCCGGAAAGCCGCTCCGGTTGGCGGTCGAGCAGATGGCCGATGCCGAACAGATCGATCGCCTGCTCCAATCGGGCTGGGCTGGGATGTGCAATGCGCCGCAAGCCGTAGCGCAGGTTGCCCATTACCGTCAGATGCGGAAACAGGCTCGGCTCCTGAAAGACATAGCCGATCGGTCGTTGATGGGGCGGCACCCAGCGCCCGGTGTCTTGCCAGACTTCGCCTTGCATGGCGAGCCGGCCGGTTGAAGCGCGCTCCAGGCCCGCAATGCAGCGTAGCAGCGTGGTTTTGCCCGAGCCGGACGGCCCAAACAGGGCGGTGACCCCGCGCGCTGGCAGATTGAGGTCGACATCGAGCGCAAAGCCTGGCCAGTCGAGCCGAAAGCGTGCCGCAATCCCTGTCGTCACGCTACGGCCCTTTCTTCGATGTGCGGCGTCCGGCGTACATCGCCAGCAGCACCGCGAAGGAAAATACCAGCATCACGCCGGCCAGGCGATGCGCCTGGGCCAGTTCCATGGCTTCCACATGGTCGTAGATCTGGACCGACGCGACCCGGGTGACACCCGGCAGATTGCCGCCAATCATCAGCACGACGCCGAATTCGCCCACGGTGTGGGCAAAGGTCAATACCGAGGCGGTAAAAAATCCCGGCAGCGCCAGCGGCACCGCGACCGAAAAAAACGCATCAAGTGGCGATGCGCGCAGCATGGCCGCCGCTTCCAGCGGGCGGTCGCCGACCGCTTCGAAGGCGGTTTGCAGCGGCTGGATCATGAACGGCAGCGAATAGAAGACCGAGGCCAGGACCAGTCCCCAAAAGGTGAACGGCAACGGGCCGATGCCGAGCATTTGGGTCAGGCGCCCCACCGGCCCGTCCGGGCCCATTGCTAGCAACAGGTAAAAACCCAGCACGGACGGCGGCAGCACCAACGGCAGCGCCACGACCGCGCCGATCGGCCCCTTCCACCCACTCCTGGTGCGCGCCAGCCACCAGGCGATCGGCGTGCCGACCACGAGCAGGATCGCGGTGACGATCGCCGCCAGGCGCACGGTCAGCCAGATCGCTTGCAGATCGCCGTCGCTCAGTAACATAGGTTTTCCTGTTCAGTGCGCGTGTCGGAAGGTTTTCACGGCTGAGACGAACAGTAGCACGCCAAGCAGCGCCATCAGCAGCGCCGGTTGCACCCATCCCACCAGCAGCCCGCCCACGGCGGCACCGGCGATCGATCCGGCTGCCAGCCAGTGCAGCAGCGGCCGTTCGTGTCGCAGCACGGCGAATGCTTCGGCGCGGCCGTAGCGCGCGAAGCCGACAATCATGGTCGGCAGGCTCACCATCAGCGACAGGCTGCCCGCCAGCTTGATGTCCACACCGTACAGCAGAACGATGGTCGGAATCAGCAGCTCGCCGCCGGCCACGCCCAGCAGCGCGGCGACCACGCCAATGCCCAACCCCGCGATCACGCCGGCACCGACGCGCAGCAGCCCGGGTTCGAACAGCGGCGAACCGGCAGCGCCCCGTCCAGCCCACGCCTCCGCCAGCATGATGAGGGACAGCGCAAGCAGTAGCGTCATAACGATCCGGTTAAGCCAATGACGCGGCAACGTGATCGCGTGCCCGGCTGCCCACCACGCGCCGATCAGGCTGCCGGCGAGCAGGTTCAGTACGACGTCGATGTGGGATACGAGCGCCGTCGGCGCAATGGTGCCGGCGCGGAACAGCAGCCCCGCCGCCACGACCACCAAGCTGATGGCCTTATTGAGAATGACGGCTTCGAGCGTCTGCAGGCGGAAGACGCCCACCAGCAGCGGCAAGCGGAATTCCGCGCCGCCCAGGCCGATCAAGCCGCCCAGGGTGCCGATCAGGCCCCCGGCCACAAAGCCCTGCGCATTTCGGCCGCGCACTGCCGTGCTGTGCATTACTTGCCGCCGGCTTCGCCGGGCAGGACGAAGCCGTATTTAACCATGATGGCGCGCGCGGCCTTGCTATTCATGTAATCGGCAAAGCGCCGGGCCAAGGCATTCCCCTCGGCGCGCTTGGTGATGACGAACCCCTGTTCGAGCGGCTGATGCAGGTTGTCCGGGATCAGCCAGTAGCCGCCCTTGCCGGCGAGTTCGGGGCTCAGCACCAACGCCAGCGCGATGATCCCGACTTGCGCATTGCCGGTCTGGACGAATTGCGCGGTGTGGGCAATGTTCTCGCCATACACCAGCTTGGGCTCGACCTTGTCCCATACGCCGGTCGCCTGCAGCGCTTCGACCGCGCGCTTGCCGTACGGGGCATGCTTGGGATTGGCGATGGCGATGCGGGTGATTTTGGCGTCGGCAAGGCTGTCCAGGGTCATTTTGGACGCATCCATGCCCGTACTCCAAAGCACAATCCGCCCCAACGCATACGGTTTCACGTCAGAGGCGGCAAATCCGTTCTTGTGCAATTCGCGGGGAAAGGCGATGTCGGCCGAGAAGTAAAGGTCGAAGGGCGCGCCCTGCTGGATCTGGGTGTGGAACTTGCCGGACGACCCGTAAGTGACGTCGACCGTGTCGGCCGGATGGTCCTTGCGGAATGCGGCCACGATGTCGTCCATCGCAAACTTTAGGTCGGCCGCGGCCGCGACGGTGATTTTTTCGGCATGGGCCGATGCCGCGCACAGCAGCGCACAGGCCAGCAGCAGGTGCTTGAGGACTTCCACAGTGGTTCTCCTTGGGTAACGAATTCGCTATATTCTGCCAGATATAGCGTTGGCGGCGCATATTCCGAAAGAACTAGGCGCGATCGGAGGGGGAACTTTTGAGCAGGGGCGACAGTGCTTCCAAATCGGCGCTAATCGCCGCCTTGGCCTTGTCCTGCATCCGACGGTAGCGGGTCAGGACGTCCTGGCCGGCGGCCGTCACCTGGGCGCCGCCGCCGCGCTTGCCGCCCGCCAGGGTCACGACCAGCGGTTCGGTAAAGCAGCGGTTCATCGTATCGACCAGCAGCCAGGCGCGGCGGTACGACATCTCCAGGCTGCGCGCGGCCGCGCTGATGGAACCGGTGTGCGCGATCGCCGCAAGCAGCTCGGCCTTGCCCGGACCCAGCGCGATTTCGCCGTTGCACCAGAGGCGCAGCTTCAGGTCTACGCGGGGGCTCATGCGCCGGCCTCGCCGGGCACAGGCTGTGCGCGGCCGTCCATATACGCGCGCAATTCGGCCAGGATGCCTTGCTGTGTCTCGAATTTTGCCTGCGCTTGCGCCGCGGCTAGTTCGAGGTCGCGCCCCTGCGCCGACAGGCGTTCGATCGTTTTCGACGCGGCGGCCAATTGCGCCTGCAGCGCCTGGGCCTGCGCGTGGCTATCGGCAAGCTGCGCCGCCAGTGCGCTATTACGCTGCTCGGTTGCTTGCAGCGCTTCGAGCCTTTGCGCCTGGCGCCGGCCGTTTTCCTGCGTTTCGTGCAAGGCCTGGCGTGCATGGGTCAATTCGGCGATGAGGCGCGCACCGTCCTGGTTCAGGCGCGTTGTTTCCTCCTGCTTCACGACGATGGTTTGCTGCGCCTGACGCAGCTCGGCCTGCAGCTGCTGGATCTGCTGCTCATGCCGGCGCTGATCGGCGTCGCGCTGCTCCTTGACCGATTGCCGGTAATGCTCGAGCGCCTCGCGCGCGTGCCGGTGCTTGTCTTCCAGGGATTGGCAATGCGCCTCGTTTTCTGCCACTCGCTCCTTGAGGTCGGCGACGTGCTGTTCGGCCGTATGGCGCGCGATGGTTTCCTGCTGCAGCGATTCGCGCGTGCGGCCGTGCGCGTCCCGCTCTTGCTGCCAATCTGATTGGAGGTGCTGCAGTTGCGCGCGCAACTGTTCGGTTTCCTTGCGCGCCGCAGTCAACGTGTCGGCCTGCTGACGCTCTTGCTCGGCGTGCCCGGCGCGCAGCGCATCGATCTGGGCGTTGGCGTCGTCGTGCAACTGGGCGGCCAGTCGCGCCACCAGGTCCTGCAGGGCGTCGCTGATGGAGGCACGGTGGCCGCCGGCGCCACCGTCTTCTTCGTCCAGTTCCTTCAGGTACTTGTGGATGGTGGTCTTGGAGCCGGTATTGCCGAGCGCGATGCGCACGGCGTCGACCGACGGGTGCTTGCCCTGTGCCAGCAAGGCGTCGCGTGCCTTCTTGACGTCCGATTTATAGAGTCCGCTGCGCGCCATGGCGCCTCCGCAAATAAAGTAATGTATTACATACCACGTAATTACATACTATAAATCTGTGCAAGGCAAGTGAATTTTCTGTAAAAGTCATGCTTAATAAAGTAATCTTATTGCGTATGAAGGTAAAAAAGCCGCTAAAATCGATGGTATTTCATGTACTGCCTCCTGTTTAGCCGCTAAACACGCCATGAACAAAATCGATCGCTATGTGCAAGCTGGTACGCGCCATAACACGCGCCTCGGCTATCAATCAGCGCTGCGGCACTACGAGATCGAGTGGGGCGGCTTCCTGCCGGCCACCGCCGACAACATCGCCCGCTACCTGGCCGACCATGCGGAAACGCTGGCGATCAACACCTTGCGGCAGCGCCTGGCCGCCATCGCGCAGTGGCACATCGACCAAGGCTTTCCCGATCCGACCAAGGCGCCGCTGGTGCGCAAGGTGATGCGCGGCATCCAGGCCGAGCACCCGGCGCAGGAAAAGCGCGCCAAGCCGTTCCAGCTGGACCAGCTGGGCCAGGTCGACACGTGGCTCGACGGCGCGATCGCGGCCGCACAGGCCACAAAAAATCGGCCAGCGGAGCTGCGGCATACGCGCGATCGCGCGCTGCTGCTGTTGGGATTCTGGCGTGGCTTTCGCGGCGATGAACTCGCCCGCCTGCAGGCTGAGTATGTCCAGGTCGTACCAGGTGAGGGGATGACATGCTTCCTCCCCCGTACCAAGGGCGACCGACAGGGGCACGGCGCCACCTTCAAGGCGCCGGCGCTATCCCGATTCTGTCCCTTGACGGCCTACGCGGCGTGGGTGAGTTTGGCCAGGCTGGAGTCGGGGCCGGTGTTCCGCTCGATCGACCGTTGGGGACATATCGCTGACGAAGGGCTCAAGCCGGCCAGCCTGGTGCCGCTGCTGCGGACCATCTTTATCAACGCCGGCGTAGCCGATCCGGAACTCTACAGCGCGCATTCCTTGCGACGCGGCTTTGCCAGCTGGGCAACTAGCAACGGCTGGGACATCAAGACGCTGATGGAATACGTCGGTTGGAAGAGTGTGCAAAGCGCGCTACGCTATGTCGAGGGCGCAGATCCCTTTGCCCGGCACCGGATTGAGGCGATGTTGCCGGCGCCCGAAGGCCCAACGTCGGCCGCCGTGCTGAAGAACAATGATGGCGGCGCGCGCGAGTAGGAAAATCTGAGTCAGGGTTCCCGTTTAAAGCAGGGGCTCGGAGCAGTTTTTGACGAATTTTGCACGAATCCCGGCCGGCCGGAAGCCGGTCTCGAGGCCGAAAATCCTTAGCGTACAATTTTTCCCGTTTCCTCAATTTCCCCCATAGACGATGACGTGACCGCACCGCATCCTCCTGTCACGCTGCGCGCTCCCGTTCGGTACGTGCGGCGAATATCTTCTTGTACAAATCCTCGCCATGGCTGGTATCGAGCGGCTCGCCTTCAACGAGCCTGAATGTCCGCGTTCCATCGGCCAGCCGTTCCGCACGCAAAAAGAGGACATCGTCCCGCTTCCTGTCGAAGAAGCTGTGCGCGAACTCATAGAAGTGCGTAACGAAGAAAACCTGGATGCGCTTGTCCAGCAAGGCGCACACTACTTGCCTGGCGATCTCCGCCCCCTCGCGCTCGTTGGTTGCGGCGAACGACTCGTTGAAGACGAGCAGCGCATCCGGCGCGACACGGTCGGCGATGCCGCTCATCCTGGCGAGTTCCTCGTCGAACTTGCCGCTTTTCATGGTGGCGTCTTCTTCCCGCTTGTAATGGGTGAACAGGCCGCTGCACAAGCCCGCCTCGAAGCGCTCCGCTGCGACGAACAGCCCGCATTGCATCATCAACTGCGCCACGCCGATGCTGCGTAGGAAGCTCGATTTGCCGCCCTGGTTGGCGCCGGTGATGATCACCAGGCTCTTGCCGCCGGCATCGACGGTATTGCCGACGACGGTTCGCCCCATTTGCAAGGCCAGGCAGGCGTCGTACAGTCCGTGAAACCGGTGCCCGCGTTGGTCCATGGGTAGCGGCTGGGGCAGGCATACCGGTTCGCCCATGGCCGTGAGCTGCTCGTGCAGGTTCACACAAGCGACATAGAAAGCCGATTCCGTGCGCAGCATCTGGAAGAACCCCAAGATGTGCTCGACGGACTGGGCCAACGCATTCGCCACCGAGTTGATGCCGCGCCCTTCGATTTCCGACAGCGCCCGCGCGCCGGCTTCGTCGCGCTCGGCGAGCCGGAAGGTATAGGCGGAGCGCCTGACGAACAAGCGCGACCACCAGGGTCGCTTGCGGGTGGATTTACGCACCAGGTAATGCGTGCCCCGATTGCCGCTGTCGAGTTCGGCGCTCAACAGCACGCCTTTCCTGAATTTCAACTCCTTCAATTGTTCCTGCACGCGGGCCAGATAGTCGTCGTTCAACTCGGCGTCGAGCATCGCAAACAGATTGATGAAGCCCTGCGAAGCAAAGCCGCCGGCCTCGGAGCGCACGGTCTCCCGCACGGCCCTGAGCATGTCGACGAACATCCGCATCACGTCGATCGCGTCGCGCAGCGTCGATGACGGGTAAGTGGTGAAAAATCCAAAATAATGTTTGCCCTTCTTCTCGATGGCCTCCCCGGCAAGTGCATAAACCTGCCTGATCAGCGCCGGGTACTTCAGGCAGTCCCGCAACACGGCCTGCCGGTATCGGATCGTGTCGAGGTCGTTGCGCAAGCCCGCGAAGAGTGCCTTGCGCGCAACGTCGGCAAGGAACTCGTCGTCACCGGCCATCGCACGCCACAGCGTGCCGAGTTCCAAGTCCTGCGCAAGCGTCTGCAGATCGCACGCCGCGTCTTGCGGTGGATCGAAATCCCGGTCGCGATGCATCAAGAGCACTTTCATGTGGCGATCCGTTTCTGCAACCAGTCGTAGGTCACGCGGTACTTCTGAGCGATCGCCAGCGCATAGGCCAGCCCATCGGCCGGCCTACGCTCGATCCGGTAGGTTCGAACCGCGGGATTGTCCGGCTCGACGGTGCTGACCATGCTGACCGTTTTTCGGTTGAACGATGCCAGTTCGTCAAGAAAGGTGACGCAGACGCACAGCGTATCCAGTTCGGACAGTCTGGCGATGACTTTTTTTCCCAGACAGACCGCATCCTTGAGCGTGGTCGACGAGAATATCTCGTTGATGACGATGATGCTGCGGGGTGTCGCCTGTTCGAGAACGCCGTGGATGCGAACCAGATCGTCTTCGAGCTTGCCGTGCAGGTTCCGGATGTCCTCTTCCCGCTCGAAATGCGAGAACAGGCGATCGAACAGGAACAGCCGCGCGCGCGAACCCGGAATCGGGCATCCCAGGCTGGCCAGGTAGTGCAACTGGCCGAACATGCGCGCGAACGTCGTCTTGCCGCCCTGGTTCGGACCGGAGACGACGAAAATGCGCTCCGGCTCGCGCAGATCGAAGTCGTTGCACACGACCGCCGACTTGCGCGCCACCAGCTTGTGAGCCAATGCCAGGTCGAAGACGTCGCGCCCGGTGATCTCCTTGCTGGTGTCGGACATTTGGGGATAGCAGAGGTGCAAGCCCGCCTGCCGGACGACCGCGACGTACTCCAGCCAGCCCATATAGAACTGAATTTCCCGCTCGAAATCGGCGATCTTCCGGTCGAGATATCCCGCATGCTCAACGCAATAGCGGTCGAGGGCGGCAAACGCATCCGGGTTCAGCAGCGCCACGCGGTCCAGCACCTGCGCCTCGATGTGATTCATGCCGATCCGGTCGTCGAACTTCGCCCGGTAGTCTTTCACCGTGTCGCGCCGGAACTTGTGGAACGTGCGTTCGACCTCCGCCGTGTAATCGATCTCGTCACCCAAGGGGCGCACCGTGACCGTGTCCCCTTCGATGACTAGGCAGTAACAGATGGCGGACAGAGCAGACGTCAGCGTTCGCGTTTCCCCCGCCAGCGTGGCGAAGGGGGCGGATTGCACAGAGCCGAGCAGGTAATCGCGGAAGGCGGCCATGCCGCGTGATTGAAGCTTGAGCAGCCGCAGGTCCCGTGCCAGACCTTCTACGGCATCGCAATAGCGCGCTACAGCGCGAAGAAACCAGCGTTCGCTTTCGTACTTGTAGTGGAATTTCTTTTGCTGTTCGAGATGTTCGCGCATCGCGCGCATGCCTTGGGAAAACGACCGGATCATCTGCATCGCGTGCTCGTCTTCGAGATCACGCATGACTTCCTGCCGGTAGGTGATCGCATCGCGCTCGTGCAGACCAGTGTGGAAAAAAGGCGCGAGGTCGTAGTCCTGCCTGCCGGCGGTGGCGGCTTCCACGATCTGGTCGAGATTCAAGTCGTGGAAGAACTCGGGCGTCTCCTTGGAGAGGGCGGTGCCGGGTTTCGGAAACAGGATGCTGTGGAAGCGCATGTCGCGGGGGCCCTCTGCATTGGAGACGCGTCAGTGCGTGACTGCCTGGTCGGAAATAACATGCAGCAACGCCTCCCAGCCACTGCACCAACCGACCGCGCCGACCAGCGCGCCGCGGTCTTCGAGCGTATCGGTGCCGTTGAACTCCCAGCGGAATGACTGCTCGTAATTCAGCAGATGGCGCGTGATGTTTTCCACCAGGGCGCGCTGCCGCGCCAGATCGCGCAGCGTTCCTTCGGCAAGTTCCTCCACGAGGTGCGGCCGGCAGCGCGGCGCGGCTGCGGTGCCGCTGCAGCGTCCGCAGAGTGCCGGCATCCAGAACGGCTGGGTTTCACGCAAGAATCCGAGGATATTGTCGGTATTGCGCCCGATGACCAGGTGCTCCGGACTGGCAAATCCGGCCGAGGCCGGCCCCAGACCCTGATTGCATATGTGGCAGGGGCCGGACTCGCGCAGACGATGCTGCAGACGCGTCTCGTGCAGCGGACCCGACAAGGCGAAGGCGTCGCGTGCGCGCGTCATCAGATCCGCATACAGCACGGCTGGCCCGTGCAAGTAGTGGTGGCAGAAGGCGGCATTGACGGCAAGAAAAGCGAAACTGTGACGGGGACACAGCCCCCAGCCGCGATGCAGATGCGCGCGCACTTCCGAATCCATGATGCCGCCTTGGATGAACCACCAGAGAAAGCCCACTTCGCCATCGGATAGCGGCTCGCCGCGCGGTGGGATGGCACGGTCCGGCGAGGCGGAACGGCTTGCGGAAAATTCCATCATGCATGCCCTCGTTGTTTGCCTTTCTTGCAGCCCGCGCGCGGATGCGAACGGCAAGGTCACGATCGTAGCGTTGCGATCAATCGCTGATGGTGCTGCAGCATCCCGAGCGCGGCATGGATATTGTTGGTCACCACATCCGCCGCAGCCAGTGTTTGAAACGCGGCACCCTCAGCGCCGATCACCGCGATGGCGACCATCGCCAGCTGCATCATCTGCGTATCGTTGCGGCCGTTGCCGATGGCAACCGTCACATCGGCCCCAAGCCGCTGCACGATGTCGCGCTTGGCCTGCGCCTGTCCTTCCGGTGGCAGCAGCACGATCTGGCAAGGGCTGCCGCGCAATTCATCGTCCGCGGTGCCGTAGGTGTTGCCGGTGACCACATGAACCGTGAGCAGTGTCGCCAGTTCGGTCAATTGCGGCTTCACGCCTTCACACAACGTGCCGTCATAGGCGAGCGTGCCGTTGAAGTCGACCACCAGGTGCGACAGGCTGAGATGCCGATAGCCGGGGATATCGATGTCGATCATTGCCATTCCTCTTCAGTGATAGCATCACTGGTTCGACCATTCTTCTGCGTCGCGCGGTAAAACATTGTTGATGGCGGCCAGCGCCGCCTGCTTGACTGCGCTCGCGGGATGACGCACGAACAGGTAGTGCAACGCCATCATGCGTGGCTTGCCGTCGTCGAGGATCTTGAGCGCATCGATGATCTGCAAACCCTCGACCACATCGACCGGATTGCGCAATGCGCAGGCAACCAGTGCATCGGCGGCCGGCTTGTCGTGCCGCAGGCCGAGGGCAATGATCGCGCGCATGCGCACCTCCGCCAGAGGATGATGCAAGGCGTTCACCAGCTTTTCCCGGTAGTCGCCCACATCTGTGTCCTCCGCCGCGCGGTTGCATACCGGACAGATGATCGTCTGCGCCGGCAGCAACGCGAAACAATGCATGCAAAACACTTCGTTCATGCCCGTCGACTTCCTTGTCACAGCAGGCCCTCGCGCCGCTCACCGCACCACCATCACCGCGCAGTGCGCATAGGCGATGACGACGCGCGCCACGGAACCGAGCAGCCAGCGTTCGAACAAGCCCTTGCCGCGATGGCCGACCACGATCAGGTCGATCGCTTTCTGTTCGGCTTCCTTCACGATCTGTTCCGCCGGATGGCCGACCACGACGTTGAATTCGGGCGTGACGCCGCCGCGGGCGGCGCGCGCGCGCAATTGCGCGAATTGATCCTGGAAATGTTCCTGCGTCTTTTCCAGCAGCGCTTCCGTTTCGACGTCTTCCGCAAAGTCGGGCGGACGGGCGATCGCCAGCACCTCTAGGGACGCCTGGTACTTGGCCGCCAGATCGACGGCATAATCGAACGCCTTGTCCGCCGGTTCGGAACCGTCGTAGGCAATCAGGATA
The DNA here is from genome assembly GCF_004804275.1 of Herbaspirillum sp. ST 5-3. Lineage (GTDB taxonomy): Bacteria > Pseudomonadota > Gammaproteobacteria > Burkholderiales > Burkholderiaceae_D > Noviherbaspirillum. The sequence continues at coordinate 162,236 of NZ_STGI01000011.1, read as the reverse complement.
CGGTTGAACATGGCATCCCTCCTTTTCTGCTATCGGACGACCAGTACCGTGCACTTCGCATGCGCGATGACCGCTTTTGCCACCGATCCCAGCAACCAGCGCTCGAACAGCGCATTGCCCCGATGGCCGAGCAGGACCAGGTCGATCGCCTTCTCGTCGGCCGTGCGGACGATCTGCTCGGCCGGGTCGCCAATCAACACCTGGAATTCGGGAACGACACCGGATTGCGCCGCGCGTTCCCGCAGCAGCATGAACCGTTGCTGATAACGTTCTTGCGCATGTCTTGCCACCGCGTCCATTTCCGCGTCCGGGGTGAATTCCGTCGGCGCCATCTGCGCCAGCATCAGTTCAAACTCGCCGGCAAAACGCTCCAGCGGGCGCCCCAGCGACAGCACCTGCAGGCTCGCCTGATACTTCGCCGCCAGGCTCAGCGCCGTGTGAAACGCCTTTTCCGCCGGCTGCGAGCCATCGTAGGCAATCAGGATGCGCTTGAACATCGCCTGTCTCCTTTCCTATTTCGACTCGGAGAGTTGCGCGGCCCCGGCCGCGGAGGCCGGTGCTTCTGCCGGCGTCGCGTCAAGCGGACGCAACAGATGGTGCGGCAGGAAAAACGCGTTGGCGATCAGGGTCGGGATCACCGCGCTGCCGATAACGGTCGCCACCAGATACGAGTATTGCGTCTGGTCGATCACGCCGTGCGACAGGCCGAACAGCGCCGAGATGCTGCCGAAGGTCAGTCCGGTCGACATCAGAAGAGTCGTGTACATCGCCTCTTTCCTCGGCGTCTTGTAGAGTTGCGTCACCGGATAGACGCCGACGAACTTGGTCGCCATCTTGGCCAGGAACAGCACGAAGAAGGCGGCCGGTGCGGCGACCAGCGCCGGCACCGAAACGAACGACCCGGCGCGGATGAAATAGAACGGCGTCAGCAGGCCGAAGGTCAGCGTGCGCAGGCGTCGGATCAGCGCATGGTCCTTGCCGACGGTGCCCGCCAGCACCATGCCGATCACGTAGGCAGGCAAGACCGCTTCGCTGTCGGCCCAGCTCGCCAGCGCGCCCAGCGCAAACAGGATCAGCAACAGGTATTTCGCCTCCAGTTCGGACGGCCGGTCGCCATAGCGCCGGAAAAAGCGCAGCGTCAGCCAGGGCAGGATCGCAAACACGAGAATGCTGACACCAAAGAACACCAGCGTCTTCATCGTGAACGGCGAAAAGATGAAACCGAGTGCCAGCACGGTACCGAGGTCGTTGATGAAGCACGCGGCCAGCACGGTCTTGCCGTAATCGGTCTTGTTGAGCCCGAATTCGAGCATTACTGCGTACACCACCGCCACCGAGGTGGTGGACAGGGCGACGCCGGCCAGCCAACTGGCGGGAGAGTTCCAGCCGAGCAGATAATAGGCCACTGCGGCGCATCCCAAAAATGGCGCGAAAAAGCCGATCAGGCCGATCGCGGACGCCTCCTTCCATTTGCTGCGAAATACCGCCGGATCGAGCTCGGCGCCTGCCAGGAAGGTCAGTACGATGGCACCGGTGCCGGACAGAAACCTGATCCAGGATTCATCGGTTCCCAGCACAGCGCCGCCGATCAGCGCACCGATGAACAGTTGCGCGACGGTCCCCACCACGATCTCGGACAGCGCCGTGGCGATGCGCAGCCAGATCGACAACAGCGTGGCGATGAGCGCCAAGCCAAGCCATAGAGCGGCAAGCATCCATACGTTGGTCATGGGGTTCTCCTCTCGCGCCGGTTATTGTTCGTTGTCTGCCTCAGTAGGATTGTCGCGCCGGGATTACGCCGCGCACGCCGCCGCGCGGATTTTCTACATCGCCGTGGTAGCGCGGAATCAAATGAACGTGCGCATGCGGAATGGTCTGGCCCGCGGCTTCGCCGATGTTGATGCCGATGTTGTAGCCGGCGGGCGCATGGCGGTCATCCAGCAAGGCTTTCGCCTCCTTGAGCAATTGCAGCAAGGCAGCGCGCTCGTCGTCGGTGGTATCGAAAAAGCTGGCGACATGGCGGTTTGGAACGAGTAGCGCGTGCGCGGGCGTGACCGGGTGCAGGTCCCAGCGTGCATGGACATGCTGGTTGAGCAGAAATACGGCGTCACTGATGGCGCAAAACGGACAAGGCGGGGTCGTCGATTCCACAGCATGACTCCTCATGGACCTACTGCTTACTAGCGATAACAGGCCACGCGGGACACTCTGGGAGAACGGGGGAAAGGAGCCGAACGCCCACAGCGCCCGTGTCGGGCGGTCTGCAGGCATCATCAGCCATCAAGGCGGTTCGAGGAGAATGCCATCTCCTTGAACATCATCATATGCGCCGGGATAAGGAGATTCAAGCCACCAAGCTTCTGCAACCTGCTTGCCACGTAAAAAGAATCAGGTCGTGACGGTGCGGTCCTGTCCGGTCAAGCCGTCTCCATTCTATGCCCCTACCTCGCCGATGGTGCCAAACTCCACCGGCAACTTGACGAAGAACAGGTGCACCTTTTCTTCGTTCAGTAGCGCAAACAAGCGGTCTGCTTCTTCTTCGGTCACCACCATGGTCACTTCCACCGGCTGATCCGCCAATTCGAAGAAGTGCGCGGAATGGATGCGGCGGTGATGCCCATATCCCATGGCCCCCATGAACACGGTCGCGCCGCGAATGCCATGCGAGCGGGCTGCCTCAAGCAGCCATTCCCATAATCCCTGATGGTGGTGACGCTTGTTCTGTTCCATAAAGAACTCGAGTTGAAAGCCTTTCATGGCAGCTCCTTCAAGGAGGACAGCCTCCGTCAGAAGTATAGGAAATTTGCCCGCGACAGAACGTTCCAAACCGAAACACATTAGTTCTCCATGTTACGCCGGTTATTCGCTATTTAAGGAACAAATCTGCATGAAGACGCTCAACCTTTAGTAAATGTGAGCAGTGGGAGATGGCATTCCTTCCCTGAGCGCCGGCTAGCCCGGCTGATGATGCCTACAAGTTCCTGGACCGGGAAATGGTAGGCATGCATGTATTGTTTCCCCCTATCCAGGTTTCGCACGCTCTGCAACCCTGGCTTCATGAAAATCCCTTCCCCCGTTGAACGTTGTGCGTACCGCGCATTGCCCGGCCTGCGCGATCGGTGCCGGTCGTCCGCCCTGTCGGTTCTTCCTGCATCGTGACATGTAGCCGACGTAAAGCCCCTTTTGATCGGAGCAGCACATGGAAACCCGCATTGAATCGGTCCACGCACGCGAAATACTCGACTCGCGCGGCAATCCTACAGTGGAAGTCGATGTCGTTCTCGCCAACGGCGCCAAAGGCTGTGCCGCCGTACCGTCGGGTGCCTCCACCGGCGTGCATGAGGCGGTGGAATTGCGCGACGCCGATCTATCGCGTTATGGCGGCAAGGGCGTTCGTCGCGCCGTCGACAACATCAACGGTGCCATCGCCGACGCCATTCATGGCATGGACGCGCTGGACCGTGGGCGGGTGGACTGCACGATGTTGGCGCTGGACGGCACCTCTCGCAAGGAAAGGCTCGGTGCCAATGCCATTCTCGGCGTAAGCCTCGCGGTCGCGCGCGCCGCCGCCCATGCCTGCGACCTTCCATTATTTCGTTACCTCGGCGGCCCCAGCGCCTGCCGAATGCCGGTGCCGATGTTCAACATCCTCAATGGCGGCGTTCATGCCAATTGGCAAGGGACCGATTTGCAGGAATTCATGATTGCGCCGGTCGGTGCTCCCACCTTCGCCGAGGCGTTGCGCTGGGGCGCGGAGATTTACCACCGGCTCAAGATTGTCCTCAAGGATGCCGGTCATTCGACCGCCGTCGGCGACGAGGGTGGCTTTGCGCCCGCGTTGAAGCGCAATGCCGACGCGATCGAACTCATCCTGCTGGCCATCGGGCAAGCCGGCTACCGGCCCGGTGAAGACGTGCTGCTGGCATTGGACCCGGCTGCCAGCGCTTTCTACGAAAACGGTCTCTATCATCTGCGCACCGAAGGGCGGCAGGTCAGCGCCGAAGAAATGGTGTCCATCTACGCCGACTGGGTGGCGCAATACCCGATCGCGGTATTGGAAGACGGGCTGGCCGAGGACGACTGGGCCGGTTGGAAACGGCTCAACCAGGCGCTCGGCGACCGCATCGAACTGGTGGGCGACGACTTGTTCGTCACCAACGTGGACCGCATCGTTTTCGGCATCGAAGAAAACGTTGCCAACGCCGTGCTCATCAAGCCGAACCAGATCGGCAGCCTGACCGAAACCAACGCAGCGGTGCAGCTTGCCTACGACGCGCAGTGGGGCGCGATGGTCTCGCACCGTAGCGGCGAAACGGTGGACAGCTTCATCGCCGACCTCACCGTCGCATTGGGTACCGGGCATCTGAAGACCGGCGCGCCGTGCCGCGGCGAACGGGTGGAGAAATACAACCAGTTGCTGCGCATCGAGGAAAGCCTGGGTGGATCGGCGGTTTTTGCCGGTACCACGGCGTTCGTCAGGCGTTGGTCGGGTGAACGCGGTATTGCAGCGTCGTGATGAGGGCACCATCATGCAACAAGCCACTACGAAAAATAACGCGGCATGGAAATTCGTCATCATGATCGGCGTGCTGAGCTTCTTTGCCGATTTCACCTATGAGGGCTCGCGCAGCATTCTCGGCCCGTATCTCGCGCTGCTGGCAGCCAGCGCCACCGCAGTCGGCGTCGTCACCGGCTTTGGCGAATTACTCGGCTATGGCTTGCGCCTGGTGTCGGGCAGCATGGCCGATCGCACCGGGCAATTCTGGCCGATCACGATCGCCGGCTATATCGTGCAGATGCTGGCGGTGCCGGCGCTGGCGCTGGCCGACAGCTGGCAGACGGCGGCGGTGCTGATCATCCTCGAACGCGTCGGCAAGGCAATCCGCAACCCGCCGCGCGACACGATGCTGTCGCATGCGGCGCAGGAAATCGGCTACGGCAAGGCGTTCGGCGCGCATGAGGCGCTGGACCAGTTCGGCGCGCTGTTCGGCCCGCTCGCGGTGGCCGGCGTGTTGGCACAGCGCGGCGACTATCGCCTCGCATTTGCTGCGCTGCTGTTGCCCGGCGTGGTCTGCCTGTGCCTGCTGCTAGTCGCCCGGCACCTGTATCCGCACCCGGAAAACATGGAAGCGGACATCGCCATACCCGACGTGAAAGGGCAGAAGTTCCCGCGCGTGTTCTGGATCTACCTCGCCGGTGCTGGGCTGGTGGCCGCGGGGTTCGCCGATTTCCCGCTGATCGCCTACCACTTTCAAAAGGCGTCGTCGGTGCCGCCGCAGTGGGTGCCCATTGCCTATGCGGTCGCGATGGCGGTAAGTGGCACCGGCTCGCTCGTGCTCGGGCGGCTGTTCGATCGCTTCGGCATTGCGATCCTGATTCCCTTGACGATCATCGCCGCCCTGTTTGCACCGTTGGTATTCCTGGGCGGCTTTTGGACTGCGCTACTTGGCGCCGCCCTGTGGGGAATCGGCATGGGCGTGCATGAATCGATCGTGCCGGCGGCGGTCGCGCCGATGGTGGCGCGCCAGCATCGCGCATCCGCTTACGGCTTGTTTACTGCCGGCTACGGCGTGTGCTGGTTCATCGGCAGCGCGCTGATCGGCATTCTGTACGACCGCTCGCTGGCGGCGACGATCGGGTTCTGCATGGTGTTGCAACTGGCCGCTCTCCCACTGTTCTTCATCGTGCGCAAGCAGGGGGAGAGACGTTGATGCGATGGGGGATGGCCGACGCTGCGGACGAGGTGGAGTATCGCGATGGATTTGAGAGCCTATGAACATGCGAAGTTTGATCTGGCCGAACTGCTGCGCTCGGCACAGTTGCTCGCCGCCTCGGAAGACAACCGCCAACGCATCCGGGAATGCTTCGTGCGCCTCGCCGAAGATCGCTTCAACCTGGTGGTCGTGGGACGCTTCAGCCGCGGCAAGACGTCCCTGATCAATGCGCTCATCGGCATGGACCGCCTGCCCACTGGCATCGTGCCCCTGACCTCGGTCATCACCAGCGTCACCTACGGCAGCAAGGAACACGCGCTGATCCGTTACCAGGGACATGATCTTCTCAGGACCGACATCCCGCTGGCGGCGTTGCCGGAATACGTGACCCAGCAGCGCAATCCCGGCAACGTCAAGCGCGTCGCGGTGGTCGAGATCCGGTTGCCTGCCGAGATGCTGCGGCGCGGCTTCTACTTCGTCGACACCCCTGGGCTCGGGTCATCGATCGCGGAGAATACCCGCACCACGGAAGACTTTCTGCCCGAGGCCGATGCCTTCCTGCTCGTCACCAGCATGGATAGCCCGCTTGCTGACGAGGAGTTGCGGATTTTGCGCGTGGCTTGCGCATCGGCGCGTCGCGTTTTTGTTGTCGTCAACAAGCAGGACATGGTGTCGCCCGAAGAATGCGAGCAGGTGCTGGGGCATGTGCGGGAACAATTGCGCGCCGGGCTCGGCCCCAACATCCCCAGGATATTCCCGCTCTCCGCGCGCGACGGTCTGCAGGCCAAGCGCGACGTCGATCCGATACGCCTGGCGGCAAGCGGCGTCGAGGCACTCGAAGCGGAGCTGGTGCGCTTCCTGCTGGAAGAGAAAAGCAGTGAATTCCTGCTGCGGCTCTGCGACCGGGTGATCGATGTGCTATGCGGGTTGCCGCCGGGGGCGGATGCGAAGCGGCTGGCGGAGGACGTCGATTCCCTGTCGCGGCGGATCGCCGCGAGCCTGCCGGGCGCTTCGCTGCGTAATGAGGCGGCGACCGTCGCGGCCTCCGATGCGTCGCAGCAGTTTCGCTCCTGCGAGATTTGCACGCGCATCGTTGACACCGAGTTCGCGTTCCTGTGCCACTATCAATACGAACTCTGCACTCGGCCAGAGGTGCAACGTCGGCACGCGGAGCGCGGTGGATTCTGCGCATTGCATACTTGGCAATACGGCGCATTGGCCTCCACTCAGGGCATTTGCAGCGGCTATCCGGCGCTGCTTGAGCATTTCTCGGAACGTTTTCGTGATTTCGCGGATGCCGCGCTTGCGCCACAGGCGCTGTCAACCGCGTTGCAAGCACTCCTGCCCGGCGCGGATGCCTGCGTGCTTTGCCGTGAGCGCGCCCAAGCAGAAGCGGAGGCGCTAGCGTCACTTGCAGCACGACTCGCGGAAGACAGGGAAGGCACGTTGGGAGGGCTTTCCGTCATCTGTCTTCCCCATCTGCGGCAGTTGATTGCCCGCGTCGACGACGCCGACACGGCACACATGCTGCTCGCCCGTGAGGCGGCCCTGCTCGACCGCCTCGCGGAAGACATGCGGCGCTACGCGACCAAATATGATGCAGTACGCCGGTTGCTGACCAGCGACGAGGAAACCCGCTCCGCGCAACACGCGCTGTTGATGCTGGCAGGGCATCGCAATGTTCATCTCGCGCCGACGGCAAGCTGACCGGGGCGGATACGCCGCTTGCATCGACCGGCATGGCCATCGAATTGTTCGGGCCGGCCTCGGCCCCTATGCGGGCATCGCCTGCGTAGTCAGCTACCTATTTTCGGCTTTATTTCGTCATACTCCTTCGAGCGCGGCATGTCTGGTACATTCTGGCTATCGGAGATGGCATGCCTCCCTGAACCGTCGGCGCCGCGCAGCCGGCTGATGCTGCCTACAGCAAAGCCTGGACGGGATGCGTAGGCCCGCCTGTCCAGGCGACAATAAGAAAGGACAGGACTCGTGTGGACCTCCATTGCCGCCATTGCCGTCGGCGCCAGCCTGGGCGCCATCCTGCGCTGGGTGCTCGGCAACCAGCTCAACGCCCTGTTTCCAGCGATCCCTCCCGGCACGCTGACCGCCAATCTGCTCGGTGGTTATCTGATCGGTATCGCAGTGGCTTTCTTCGCCGACCACCCGACACTCTCGCCGGAAATCCGCCTGTTGGTCGTGACCGGCTTTCTCGGCGGCTTGACGACCTTTTCGACTTTTTCCGCGGAAGTCGTCGCGCTCTTGCAGGAAGGCCGCTTGGCGTGGGCCTGCGGCGCCATTGCGATCCATGTGGTGGGCTCCTTGGGCATGACGCTGCTCGGCATGCTGACTGTGTCGCTGGTGCGCCGTGCGTGACAGTGCATGGTTTGCTCGTTTGATTTTCTTTTCAGGGAATGCGCATGAATTTTCTTCCAAGCTGGGTCGTGTTTGCACTGGGATCGGCGTTCTTTGCGGCATTGACCGCGTTGTTCGGCAAGCTCGGCGTCGCCGGCATCAATTCCAATATGGCGACGTTCATCCGGACCATCGTCATTCTAATCGTCACCGCCGGCATTCTGTTCTGGCGGACCGAGTGGCAAAAACCAAATTCGATTTCGCCGTATAGCTGGCTATTTCTCGTGCTGTCCGGTATCGCCACCGGCCTGTCGTGGCTGTGCTATTACCGGGCGCTGCAGCTCGGCCCGGTCAGCAAGGTGGCGCCCATCGACAAGCTGAGCGTGGCCATCGCCATTGTCCTGGGCATCGTGTTCGTCGGCGAACAACTGACCTGGCCTGTCGCCCTTGGCGGAGCGCTGATCGTGGCGGGCTCCGTCATCATCATTGTCTTTTGATTATCAAGACAAGCCATTTTTCCTTCCGGTTGGCCGTGCCGGTTGTCAATCTCGGACCGGATACCGTACAATCTGCCGGCTGCGGAGATGGCATTCCTCCCTGAACCGCCGCCCACTTGGTGGGTGGCTGATGATGCCTACAGTCGTTCCTGGTCATGGGAGCTGTAGGCATTCGTCCACCGCTTCACACGGCCAGGTTGTGCATTCAACAAACCTGGTTGCATGAAACATTCCAAACATCCCGAACAAGTCGACCTGTTGCCCTACATGGGCAAGTGGCTCGCACTCGCGCTCATCGTCGCCATCCTGGCCGGCACCGCGTCCGCCTTGTTTCTGTTTTCGCTCGAATGGGCGACCGCGTGGCGCGAGGCACACGCCTGGCTCATCTGGCTGCTGCCGGTGGCCGGCTTCGCGGTCGGCTGGGTCTATCTCAAGCTCGGCAAGAATGTCGAGGCCGGCAACAATCTGATCATCGACGAGATCCACGATCCCAAGAAAGTCATTCCGTTGCGCATGGCGCCGTTGGTCCTGGGCGGCACGATCCTGTCGCACTTGTTCGGCGCCTCGGTCGGCCGCGAGGGCACCGCCGTGCAGATGGGCGGCGCGCTGGCCGACCAGCTGACGCACCTGTTCCGGATGGACCAGCAGAAGCGCCGCCTGTTGATCATGGCCGGCATCAGCGCCGGCTTTTCATCCGTGTTCGGCACGCCGCTGGCCGGCGCGATCTTCGGCCTCGAGGTGCTGGCGATCGGTCGCATGCGTTATGACGCGATCCTGCCGTGTTTCGTGGCGGCGATCGTCGCCGACCAGGTCGGCCTGCTGTGGGGCATCCACCATACGCATTACGCCGTCTCGGCCATCCCGCAAATCACGGCATGGAGCCTGGGCGCGACGCTGGCCGCCGGCATCGTGTTCGGCCTGATCGGGATGGTGTTCGCCAACGCGACGCACGGCTTGTCCGACATCCTGAAAAAGCACGTTTCGTATGCGCCGCTGCGCCCCTTCATCGGCGGCATCGCCGTGGCCGTCGCCGTGTGGGCGGTCGGCACGCATCGCTATATCGGCCTGGGCATTCCAGTCATCGTCGAATCGTTCCAGCAGCAACTGCCGTGGTGGGATTTCGCCGGCAAGATGGCCTTCACGATCGGCTCACTGGGCACCGGCTTTAAGGGCGGCGAGGTCACGCCCTTGTTCTACATTGGCGCGACCGTCGGCAACGCGTTGGCGCCGATCCTGCAGCAGCCATTTTCGATGCTGGCCGCGCTCGGCTTCGTGGCGGTCTTTGCCGGTGCGGCCAACACGCCGCTCGCCTCGACCGTCATGGCGATCGAATTGTTCGGCCCGGCCATCGGCCCCTATGCCGGCATCGCGTGCGTGGTCAGCTATCTGTTTTCCGGGCACACCGGCATCTACCGCGCGCAGCGCGTGGGCCATGCCAAACACCATCGCCACGTTCCCGAAGGTATGAAGCTTGGCGAAGTCGCCCACTACCGGCACCAGCTGCGCAAAGAAGCCGAACAAGACCAATCCGTCCAATAATCCAACCGCTTGAAATCATCATGCAAGACCTCGCTGCACTCCGACTCTATTTCCCGCTGTCCGCCAAGGCGCGCGGCACGCGTTTCTGGCATCGTTTCACTGCACCGAACCTGGCGTCTCATCTACTCGCATACGCCCGGCGCCTGGGCGTCAAGCAGGCAATCCTGCATCACGTCGACGCCGGCTATCTGCCGGGCGAGCGGGTCAGCCACCATTCGCTCGAAGGCAGCGCGCTGCGCCACCCGCAATGCCTGGAATTGATCGATACCGAACCGACGCTGCGCAAATTCCTGAAGGACCATGAGCATGAGCTGCACAAGGTGCATGCCGTGCTGTTCCGCTGCGAATTGCCGCTGAAACCATAGCACTAGTCACCGATGCGGCGCCTGGATCGCCGCCATCCATCCTCAATACACGCGACAGGGAGAAAGGGCGTGACCAGTCTGCATGAAACGGCGTACCCGCGCTTCAAGCCGGAGTTGACGCCGCGCGAACTCAACGAGGTGTATCGGCCCAGCAACGAGGAAATGCGGTTCGCTCGCAAGCTCGGCAAATCGGCGCCGGCGCGCCTGTACTTGCTGATCCTGCTCAAGACCACGCAGCGCCTCGGCTATTTCGCGATGCTCGCCGATGTGCCGCCGCCGATCGTGTCTTTCCTGGTCAAATTCAGTGGCACGCGCTCCGTGGCCCAGCGCGATCTGCTCGCCGAGGAACGATCGCAATCGCGGCGCCGCTTCGTCGAGGCGATCCGGGATTTCCTCAAGATTGCGCCGGTGACCAAGGAAACCGACCGCCTCATTCTGGCGACTGCGCTTGAGGCGGCGCAGACCAAACAGGACTTGGCCGACATCATCAATGTCGTGATCGAGGAACTGATCCGGCAACGCTATGAGCTGCCGGCCTTCAGCAAGTTGCGCCGGGCCGCACAAAAGGCGCGCAACCTCGCCAACGACCGCTACTTCCGCAGCCTGACGACGCCGTTGGACGCGTCGGTGACAGAACGCTTCGACGCCATGCTGGTCCTGCAGCCGGGGCATGTGCTGTCCGGCTGGCAGCAGTTGAAGCAGGAGCCAAAGAAGCCGACCAATACCGAGGTGCGCCGCTATCTGGATCACGTCGAATGGCTCAGGAGCTGGGTGGTCAACCTGCCGCCCGTCGACCAGTTGCCGGTCGTGAAATACACGCAGTTCGTCAATGAGGCGCGGGCGCTCGATGCTGCCGATCTGAAGGCGACGCAGCCGGGCAAGCGCTATGCCTTGATGGTCGTGCTGTTCCACGCCCAACTGTCGAAGGCGCTCGATGACGCCGTCGAGATGTTCATCCGCAAGCTGCGCAAGATCCACAACGGCGCCGAGGAACAATTGCAGCGCTACTACCTCGAGCACCAGAAGCGCACCGAAAAGCTGGTGTCGCAACTACGCGACGTGCTCGAAGCGTTCCAGGAAGGCACCGACGACAAGGAGCGCGGCAAACGCGTCGCCGCCGCGATCCATGACGCGCCGGAACAGCTGATCGCCGAATGCGACGAGCACATGGCTTATGCCGGCAACAACTATCTGCCATTCATGTTGGCGCCGTACCAGACGCAGCGCCCGATGCTACTCAATTGCCTGACCTTGCTCGATCTCGAATCGACCTCGGCCGACCTGTCGCTGATCGACGCGATCCGCTTCGTGTTGCAGCACCGGCAGAGCCACCGGGAATGGTTGTCGATTGCCGGCGAAAACATCAGCCTGAAATGGATTCCGGACAAATGGCGCAAGCTCGTGACCGGCCAGCGCACCGGCAACGTCGCCGAGGTCAACCGGAAATACTTCGAGATGTGCGTGTTGACCGAGACGATGCGGGAATTGCAATCGGGCGACCTGTTTGTCGCCAATAGCGATCAGTACAGCGACTACCGGGTGCAGTTGGTCGACTGGGATGCCTATCACGCGCAGGTCGACGACTATGGCGAGATGCTCGAGATCCCGGTCGAGCCGAAGACCTTCGTCGCGCGGCTCAAGAAGTCGCTGGCCGAGACCGCGCGCCAAGTAGACGAGGGCTTGCCCGGCAATGAGAATGTCGAGCTGAACGGCAACCAGATCATTTTGCGCAAACAGGACAAGGAGGCGAAGCCGGCGGCGCTCGACGATGTCGACCGACTGCTGCTCGAACGCATCCCGGAAAAGAACATCCTCGATATCCTGGTCGAATCGGAAAGCTGGCTGGACCTGCACAAGCATTTCGGGCCGCTGTCCGGCTTCGAGGCGAAGATCGACGATCCACGCAAGCGCTTCGTGACGACCTTGTTCTGCTACGGCTGCAACCTGGGGCCGACGCAGACGGCGCGGTCGGTCAAGGGACTGTCGCGCAAGCAGGTGGTGTGGCTCAACCTGCATCACATGACCGAGGAGCGGCTGGACAAGGCAATCGTGCAGGTCATCAATGCCTACAACAAATTCCTGCTGCCCAAGTATTGGGGTAGCGGCAAGAGCGCGTCAGCCGACGGCACCAAATGGAATCTGTATGAACAGAACCTGCTCTCCGAGTACCATATCCGCTATGGCGGCTACGGCGGCATCGGCTATTACCATGTCTCGGACATGTACATCGCGCTGTTTTCGCATTTCATCCCATGCGGGGTGTACGAGGCGATCTATATCCTCGATGGCTTGATCAAGAATGAATCGGAGATCCAGCCGGATACGCTGCACGGCGACACGCACGCGCAGAGCGCGCCCGTGTTCGGCTTGGCGTATCTGCTGGGGATCAACCTGATGCCGCGGATACGCAATCTGAAGCAGCTGGTGTTTTTCAAGCCGGAGCGCGGGATGCGTTACCAGCACATCAACGCGCTCTTCGTCGAAAACAAGACGATCGACTGGGAGCTGATCGAGACGCACCTGCCGGACATGCTGCGCATCGCGCTGTCGATCAAGGCCGGCAAGATCACGCCGTCGACGATCCTGCGGCGCCTGGGCACGGCCAGTCGTAAAAACAAGCTGTATTTCGCGTTCCGCGAACTCGGCAGGGTGGTGCGGACCGAATTCCTGCTCAGGTATATCGCCGACGGCGAATTGCGCAAGACGATCCAGGCGGCCACCAACAAGAGCGAGGAATTTAACCAGTTCATCAAGTGGCTGTTCTTCGGCAACCAGGGCGTGATCGCGGAAAATGTGCGCCACGAGCAGCGCAAGGTGGTCAAATACAACCAGCTTGTGGCGAATCTGGCGATCCTGCACAACGTCGAATCGATGACGCGCCTACTCAAAGAGATGCAGGAGGAAGGGTTGCCGATCAACGAGGAAATCCTGGCCGGGCTGGCGCCGTACCGGACCGAGCACATCAACCGGTTCGGCGATTACACGCTGGATCTGGACAGGAAGGTGCCACCGATGAATTACAGCATCAAAATTCTTTAAAAATCATGGCGTTGGAGGAGATTTCAACAAATCGTGCGCGAATCCCGGCCGACCCTCACGATGGTGTTGGCGCGCGACATGAAGGAATCGGCAATCATCGCCAGCAGGTACTGGAAGTCGATGCCTTTCGGATTGGCAAAACGTATGACGACGAAGCTTTCATCCGCCGAGGGAATCTCGCGCGCAATGAAGGGATTGGAGGTGTCCACGCAAGGCACGCGCTGAAAATTCACATGCGTGCGCGAGAACTGCGGACAAATGTAATTCACGTAATCCGGCATGCGGCGCAGGATGGTATCGGTCACCGCTTCAGTGGAATAGCCGCGCATCGACTTGTCACGCCAGAGCTTTTGTATCCATTCCAGGTTGATGACCGGTACCACGCCGATCAGCAAGTCCGGGTACTGCGCAATGTTGATGCTCTTGTGAACGACGCCGCCGTGCAAGCCTTCATAGAACAACAGGTCGGTGTCGTCTGGAATGTCTTCCCATGCGGTAAATGTGCCGGGCGGCTGACGATAGGGTGCGGCTTCTTCTTCATCGTGCAGGTATTTGCGCCGCCGTCCGCAAGCCTCCTTGCTGTAATTGCGAAACAGCGATTCGAGTTCCTCGAACAAATTGTTGTCGGGACCGAAATGGCTGAAATGCTGATCGCCTTGCCGCGCTGCTTCTGCCATTTTTTCTTTCATCTCTTCGCGGTTGTAGCGATGGAAGCTGTCGCCCTCGATGATGACGGAGCGCACGCCTTCGCGGCGGAATATGTTCTCGAAAGTGCGGGTGACGGAAGTCGTTCCGGCCCCGGATGAGCCGGTAATCGCAATGATCGGGTGGCGTTCAGACATGGCAGGCGTCCTGACAGTAAAGGTCGGGCGGAGTGTTATCAATCCGCTATTCGCTTCACTATAAGGGCCTGATTAACATAAGATCAAATGAGTAAATATATGGATAGCATAAGTTGATACTTATATATTTCCATGGCGACGCGAAACGGTCTCCCTGAGGAAATGGGAAACGTGCGGTTGTTCTTTTCAGGGCTACAGGGGAGGGAAACAAGCCGCGGATGCGGCAGCGGATCGCGAGAACAAATCGCGTGAAGGCGCTCGAATACTGCTCACGCGAACAAGCAGACCTGTGATCCAATCCTGTTTGTTGCGCAGACTGGACAATCGGTCAATGGAAAGGGAAAGGACGAACAATGCGTGGCCGTGCGGACCACGCATTCAACTGACAGGGGCCAAGCGCTTATCTGCGGCCGAATCTGCCGTATCTGTCCAGTCTTTCCTGCTCGGCGCGTTGCAGCTTGAATGGACTGCGGGCTTGCGGGCGAAGCGCGTTGTGTGCGCCACCACCAGCTTTTCCGGCGGCTTGAGAAACCGACCGATTCGCGAAATGCGTTAGTGTTTTTTCAGGCATCGCCAAGCTCCCATGAGAATCAGAAATTCGATGATTTTGTTGCCCGCCAAGACCAGATAAATGGGTGGCGGCAGGAAATCTTGGCACAGTAAACTTAGGCCACGCTTAAAGTGTTCGCGGATCTGAAATTCAAGCTGCAAAAGGTGCTGGAACGACACAGATTTGCCTCAGAGCATCAATCGTTTGCTTTTATTCAGCTAAATCAAAAGACTCTTTTCAAAAACAGGAAAAGAGTGCAGAATCCACCCGCAGTGTAAAAAAATCCATCTCGGAGAAGGTGGGAAGAGACAATCAAGTGAGCCCGCGCCTGGAAGGCGCGGGCTTTCTTATTTGTGCTGCCGGAGCTGGATCGGCAAACAAGCGCTTGCCTGATGCCCGCATCGGGTTCCGCGCACTGCATCCGCACACACGGCATTCCCTTCCGCTTCAAGTCCGTCAATCGACGCTTACGCGGCGGCCGTTTTCTCAAGCGCTTGCGGCGTCCCGCCAGGCGCGCCTACAATCCCAGAGCTTCGCCCACGAGCGAAGTGACCTTTTTTGCATTACCCGCGCGTGAGCCAAAGATGAAAGTACTGCTGGTGGAAGACGATTTGATGATTGGCGAGAATGTTCAGATCGCGCTGGACGGCGAAGGCATCGCGGTCGACTGGGTGAAAGACGGAACGGCGGCAGAGGCCGCGCTTGCTACCTACGGCTACGATGCGCTGCTGCTCGATCTCGGTCTGCCGCAGAAAGACGGCATTGACGTCCTGCGCGGCTTGCGGGCCAGGGGAAGCAACATGCCGGTCCTCGTGGTCACCGCGAGGGATACGGTGGAGCAGCGCGTGCAGGGGCTGAACACCGGCGCCGACGATTACCTGGTCAAGCCCTTCGACCTGGAAGAACTGATCGCGCGTCTGCATGCCTTGATCCGGCGTGCCAGGGGCGGCGGCGATCCGGTCTACCGGAAAGGCGAGGTCGAGATCAATCCGTCGACGCGGCAGGTCATGGTCGCCGACAAGCAATTGGTGCTCTCCTCGCGCGAGTGGGCGATACTCGACACGCTGGTGGCGCGGCCCGGCGCGATCTTCTCGCGCGCCCAGCTGGAAGAGCGCTTGTATGGTTGGTCCGGCGAGGTGGAGAGCAACGCGGTGGAGGTCTATATCCACGGCTTGCGCAAGAAACTCGGACAGCAGTTCATCATCAATGTCCGCGGCCTCGGTTACATGGTAGAGAAAGTCTGATGCAGTCGCTCCGCATACGCTTGATCCTGCTGCTGGGCGCCGCGATCCTGATCGCGGCCGGGGTGCAGTTCGCCGCGTCCTTCCGGGAAGCGATGCAGAAGGCAAACAGCCTGTTCGACTATCACATGGAACAAATGGCACTCGCACTGCAGGACAGCGCGGTGCAGCAGTCGGATTGGTACAAGGCGCCCACCGACGACAACGATTTCGATTTCGTGATCCAGATCTGGACCGATGACGGCGTGCGCGTCTATCAGTCGCGCGCCTATCGCAGTCTGCCCGAGCGGGGTACGCTCGGTTATTCGACGGTCACGCTGGATAACGGCGACTGGCGCATCTACACGGTCCATCGCGAGACGCGGGTGATCCAGGTCGCGCAGAAAATGGATTCGCGCCGCGACCGCTCCATCGCGCTGGCCTGGAATTCCGTATGGCCGGTGCTGCCCGTATCTCTGCTCCTGTTTGCGGCCGCATGGTGGGTCGTCACCTCGGCGCTGGCGCCGCTCAATCGCATCGGCCTCGATCTGGCGCACCGCCATGCGGGCTCGCTTGCTCCCGTTTCTGACAAGGGCGTGCCGAAGGAAGTGTCGCTGCTGATCGCGGAACTCAATTCCCTGCTTTCACGCATGGCGCGCGCGATCGATGCGCAGCAGCGCTTCGTGGCGGACGCGGCGCATGAGCTGCGTTCGCCCCTGACGGCATTGAAGCTCCAGGTGCAGACCCTGGCGCGGGCCAAGGATGAAACCGCGCGCAACCAAGGCATCGCCCGTTTGCTTGGCGGCGTCGATCGCGCATCGCGCCTGGTCGAGCAGTTGCTGGTGCTGGCACGGCAGGATCCCTCATCGGAAGCGGAGGAGCTGACGCCGGTTTCGCTGACTGGATGCATTGCGAATGCGGCCAGCGACGTGGCGCCGCTTGCGCAGTCGCGTCATGTCGAAGTGCGCTACGCCGAACTGCCCGACGTGGAACTCCTCGGCGATGCGGACAGCCTGCGCATACTCGTGCGTAATCTGCTCGACAATGCGGTGCGTTACACGCCGGAGCAGGGCCAGGTGTGCATCGATCTGACAGTGGATGCCACAAGCGCCAGGCTCAGAATCCAGGACTCCGGCGCCGGCATTGTGGAAGAAAACCGGGCGCGCGTGTTCGATCGCTTTTATCGCGTCCCCGGCACGGCGCCCAACGGAAGCGGACTCGGCCTGGCCATTGTCAAGACGATTGCTGACCGGCATGGCGCCAGCGTCGAGCTGGGCACCTCGGAACTCGGCGGGCTGGCCGTCACGGTCGCATTCCCCCTCGTTGACGAGGCACAACCGACCGCAGCATCCGCCACGGCGGCATGAACCGCTCCCGGGCGCAGGCGCGGCGAAAGTGTGCCGCCTTCCATTCGCTTTTTTCTCCGTGTTTAAGTTTCCCCTAAGTTTTGTAATGCATCATTGCAAGCATTGATACACAACTTGATCCCCTTGGGCCCGCGCGTTTCCTGACGGGCTGCCTTTTTCCCTGTTCCCGAGTCAAGCAGGCATGACTTCCGGGAATCGAGGGCAGGCGTTGATCCTGACGCCTTCGACAAATGAGCAACAGCAGTGGAAAGGTAATTACCGGCCTTTTCTTCGTCCCCCCTTAACCGGGGGGACATTTTTCGCGTGGACCTGATGAAACGACCTGGCGTTTCGATGCCGCCAAGCCGCATGGGTCGAGCACGTGTGAATGGCGCAGGGAGACTATGAATCGGGAACAGATACCCGACGAAGCAAGACGCTTTATTCTCGCCAGCATTCCATCCGTTCCCTTCCTGGAGGCGATGCTGCTGTTGCGAAGAAACGCGGCGCAGGACTGGGACAGCAAACGGCTTGCGACACGCTTGTATCTCAGCGAGAGATCCGCCAGCGAGTTGCTGAGCGCACTGCAGGCCGCCGACGTCCTTGCGACGACCGACAACAATGCGGTGTTCCGCTACCAGCCCGCATCGGAAAGCCTGCGGCAGATGATCGATCTCCTCGCCGAGAGCTATGCGCACCATCTCGTTGAGATCAGCAACCTGATCCATTCGAAGACCGGGAAGAGGGCGCATCAGTTTGCGGATGCGTTCAAGTGGCGAAAGGATTCATGACATGGTCGAGCTCATCTATCTGCTGTGTGCCTTGAATGCGCTCACGTCTTGAAAATCAACTGAACAAATGACGCCGGTAGCGATGATCCAGGGATGACCGCTGCAGGGCGAGGGTGTATGGCTGGACTTGATGCCGGAGTTTGTCATTGGCAACCGCGGTCTCGAAGGTGTACCGGATTGGGAAGACAGGACGGGCCTATATCAAATCGTGTGCGCGGAGCGGGAGCGGCAATTGGCGGATTGCGCGATCATTGCTCCTGGAATCCGTATTGAAAACAAGGGCAGTTCATTGACCTGGACGACGTTCCCCGCCGGTTCACGGCCGGGACGTCGATTTGCATTCGAATCGGATTGCTTTGCACTCCGGTTCGTGACTCGGGAGAAAAAGGGGTATGCCGGAGTTTATTCCAATGTCGTACCAGCTCGCGTGGCCATTCGCCATTGCAATCGCATGGGTGGCCGGAGAGTTCGGATATCGACTTACCGGATTGCCGCGCATCAGCATTTACGGGCTAGTCGGTTTTCTGTTCGGCAATCTGCTGGCGGGGGTGTTGCCGCAATCTGAAGCCGATACCTTCATGCTGCTGGCGAACATTGCATTCGGCCTGATGCTGTTCGAAATGGGTTATCGCATCAACCTGCACTGGCTGCGCGCCAATCCGTGGATTGGCGTGATGGGCGTGGTCGAGGCGGTCGCCACCTTTGTGGTTGTGTATTTCGTCGCGCAATGGTTCGGCATGGCACCGCTCGCGGCATTGCTGCTGGGATCGTTGGCGATGTCGACTTCGCCGGCGGGTATCCTGCGCGTGCTGAACGAGGAGCGCAGCTCCGGCCAGGTCAGCGAGCGCATCCTGCATCTGTCCGCGCTCAATTGCGTGCTGGCCGTGTTTACCTTCAAGGTGATCGTCGGTATCGGCGTGTTCCAGACTTCCGGCAGTCTGCTGGATGCCGTGTGGAGCAGCCTGGTGGTGCTCGCCGTATCCGCCGGTCTCGGCGCATTGGTGGGCGTGTCGGTGCCCGGCCTGTTGCGCCGGCTCGGCAATCTTTCGCGCGATGCGACGCTGGCCTTTGCCATCGCCGTGATTCTGCTGGTCGCGGTGACGCATGCCTTCAAGTTCTCGCCGGTGCTGGCAACCCTGACTTTCGGCCTTGTGGCACGTCACCGTCGCGTGACGCTGAACCAGACGCAGCGCAATTTCGGCGTGATGGGCGATCTTCTGAGCGTCGTGCTTTTCTTCTTCGTTGCCGCCACGCTGGATTGGCGCCAGGTGATTGATGGGATGACGCTCGGGCTGATCCTGCTTGTCGCCCGGTTCGCGGCGAAGATGATCGGCGTCGGGGTCTTTGCGCGCGTGAGTGGCGTCTCGTGGCGCAAGGGTCTGCTGACCGGGCTGGCGCTGGCGCCGCTGTCGGTATTTGTCATCCTGATGCTGGAACAGACGCGGCGCGCGGGAGTGAATCTCGTTGACAGCCTGATGCCGCTGGCGGCGATGGCGCTGCTGCTGGAAGTGATCGGACCGATCATCACGCAACGTGCCCTGATCTGGGCGCAGGAAACACCGGAAACGCCGGACAAGCCAGACACGATCAAGGAGTAAGCATGCCGCTGGAACCATTCAAGCAATCGGACCCGCTAACGGTCGGCGTCGAACTGGAGCTGCAACTCGTCAGTCTGAGCGATTTCGACTTGACCGATGCCAGCCCGGACATGCTGGCCTTGCTGGCGCGCAAACCGTTTCCGGGCAACGTCACGCCCGAGATCACGGAGAGCATGATCGAGATCAATACCGAAGTGCACACCAGGCACGGCGAACTGCTGGAACAATTGCGGCGTATTCGCGATACGCTGGTACGCGCGGGCGACATGCTCAATGTCGGCGTGTGCGGCGGCGGCACGCATCCTTTCCAGAAATGGTCAGAGCGCAAGATATTTTCCAAGCCGCGCTTCAAGCAGGTGTCCGCGCTGTACGGTTACCTGGCCAAGCAGTTCACCGTGTTCGGGCAGCACGTGCACATCGGCTGCGAATCGGGGGACGACGCGCTGATGCTGCTGCATTCGCTCAATCGCTACGTGCCGCACTTCATTGCCTTGTCGGCGTCGTCGCCGTATTTCCAGGGCAGCGACACGCTGTTCAATTCCGCGCGGCTGAATTCGGTCTTTGCGTTTCCCCTGAGCGGGCGTGCGCCTTTCCTGTTGCGCTGGGAGGATTTCGAGCGCGATTATTTCGCGCGCATGGAGCACACCGGCATCGTCAAGAGCATGAAGGACTTTTACTGGGACATCCGTCCCAAGCCGGAATACGGCACCATCGAATTGCGGGTGTGCGATACGCCGTTGAACGTGGAGCGGGCCGCTGCGCTCGCCGGCTATCTGCAGGCCCTGTGCAGCTATCTGCTGGAAGGGCATGAACCCGCACCCGCCGAGGATGATTACCTGGTCTACAACTACAACCGCTTCCAGGCATGCCGCTTTGGGCTGGATGGCACCATCGTGCATCCCAAGAGCCATGAATCGCTGTCAGTGCGCGAGGACATTCTGACGACCTTGCGAAGGATCGAGTCGCATGCGGTGGAATTGGGCGGCGAGATGGCGCTGGAGCATCTCTACCATGCCGCCCACGCGGGCAGCGACGCCAGTTTTTTGCGTGACCAGTATGTCAGCAGCGGCAGCGTCGAAGGCATGGTGGATGCCGCGATTCAGCGCTTCAGGAGCGACGAAGCAAATCGGAGGATGTGAATCAGGCCGCGAGCGGCCGCCTGTCGACGAAATAGTCGGTGAGACCGGCGGCGATCCAGATGCCGCACAAGGTCACCCACGCCGTCAGCGCAAACACGGCGGCCCCGGACACGCCTGCGCCAACCGCGCAACCGCCGGCAAGCGTGCCGCCAAAGCCCATGCAGGTCGCGCCGATGATGTAGCGGCGCATGCTCAGGCCATCCTTGAAACCCTCCAGCTTGACTTCGCGCCCGATGTAGGCCGACAGGAATGAGCCGATGAAGACGCCGGGGACGAGCCCGATATCGAAATTCCACGGGTGTCCCGGCGGCGACAGGACCAGCATGAGGACGTCGGCGGCCGGACCTGTGAAGCTCAGGCTTTTTACTGCTGTGACCTCGAAGGCCTCCGAAGCAATCTGATAGGTGAACAGCCAGGCGCCAGCCACCATGGCGCCAACGCCAAAACCGGTGATCGCGGAGCTCAGGCTGATCCGGCTTCGCACCGCGAAAAACAGTCCGCCGATCAGCCAGATGAGGCCGAACACCAGGCCGCTGCCATTCCCGACATGGAAAATGTCGAGGACATTGCGCGCGGTCCCGCCATCGATGGTCCACCAGTTGCTGATGGCAATGCGCAGCGGGGAAAGAATGCCGCCCAGCGAGGCCTGGGCGACGACGGCGAACACCAGGCCGGACAGTAGCGAACGCAGGTTGCCGGTGCCGGCGAGGATCAGGAGACGGCTTGAACAGCCGCGCGCCAGGATCATGCCGGCGCCGAACAGCAGGCCGCCGATCAAGGCGCCGGACAGCGTGCCGCGCGCCGCCAGCTGACGCGCATTGCTGACGTCGAGGATGCCGCTCAGGATGAAGGACTGCGTCAGGATGATGGCGCCGGAAAAGGCCAGCAGCCAGATGGCCAATTTGGCGCCCAGGTCGCCATGGCAGACTTCGATCACGGCGGAGCGCAGACAGAAGCGCGATCGTTGCGCGCAAATGCCGAACAACAGTCCGATTGCCAATCCGCCAAGTGCGAGGACTTCGCCTTCGCCAATCGCTTCCATCAGGCCAGCCAGAGTCATATTCCCATCCCAATCACGCCCAGTCCGGACCGCACCCGCGTTCTTTGCACGGAAACGCCCGAACTCGACTTGTCGAAAATGCAGATGCTTTGCGTTTCTGCATCGGTTGTCTGAAGGTATTTAAGCATATATTCGTCAATCGTCATATACTCATGTGGTGTTATAGTTGTTTGATCGCCGCTCTGTCATGGAGCGGCAAGCGATTGAATACGCAGGAGTGAAAAACGCGATGTGTCGAAAGTTTGGAGTAGGGCTGGTGCGGCTGCTAGGCATTTCCGGAGCGGCGGCTTCCAGCGTCGCGAAGGCGGCCGGCGAGGAGATCCGGCTGGAGCCGATCAAGGTGTCGCCGCATGTGTATTACTTTCATGGCGGTTCCGGCATGGCCAGCGCGGAAAACAAGGGCTTCATGTCCAACGCCGGCTTTGTCGTCACCGATGAGGGCGTGGTGGTCTTCGATGCCCTCGCCACGCCCGCACTCGGCGAAGCGATGGTGAAGGCAATCCGTACGATCACGCCCAAGCCGATCCGTTACGTGATCATCAGCCATTACCACGCCGACCATTTCTACGGCCTGCAGGCGCTGAAGGCGGAAGGCGCAGAAATCTGGGCGCACGAGCACGGCAAGGTCTACCTGCATTCCGACCTCGCGAAGGTGCGACTGGCCCAGCGGCGGGAAGCCCTCAGCCCCTGGGTCGATGAGCGGACCCGACTGGTGCCGGCCGATCGCTGGCTCAATTTCAAGCAGGCCAGGATCATCCCCTTCGAACTCGGCGGCATCCATTTCCGCGTCATCGATACCAGCGGCGCGCACTCGGACGAAGACATCATGCTGTCGGTCGACGAAGACCGGATGCTGTTCGCCGGCGATCTGTTCTTCACCGGACGCATTCCCTTCGTCGGCAATGCCGACAGCAAGGTCTGGCTGGCGGCGCTCGACCGCATGCTGGAAATCAAGCCGGCGGTGGTGGTGCCCGGTCACGGCGAATCGTCCACCCGCACGCTTGAAGACATGCAGTTCACCCGCGAATACCTGCTTTTCCTGCGCAAGCATATCGGCGAGGCGGTAGCGGACATGGTTCCCTTCGAGGAAACCTATGAAAAGATCGACTGGTCGCGGTTCAAGGATTACCCGGCCTTCGATGCGGCGAACCGCCTGAATGCCTACGGGACCTACATCCTGATGGAGAAGGAAAGCTTGCAGCAAAAATAGCAGTGAAACACTCAATTCAAAAATAGGAGACAACGATGAAGACATTACGTAATGCAGTGGCCGTGTTTTTCCTGGCCTTCCTCGGGCTTGCAGTGGCGGTCGCTGCCGACCGCGAGGAAAAGGTGGTCTACCACATGAATGACGGTGCCAACCCCATGGCCGCGCTCAACAATATCCGCAATCATCTGAATGCCAGCCCCAATGCAAAGATCGTCGTTGTCGCCCATGGGCCGGGAATCGATTTCCTGCTCGATGGCGCAAAAGACAAGAACGGCAATCCCTACGACGCGGTGGTGCAGGAACTGACCAATCGCAACGTCCAGTTCCGGGTCTGCAACAACACGCTGCAGACGCGCAAGATCGACAAGAGCCGGGTGATTCCCGAGGCGACCATCGTACCGTCCGGCGTGGCTGAAGTCGTCCGCCTGCAGACGCAGGAAGGATATGCGTATCTGAAGCCGTAGCATCTGCAGGCGGCGCTGCTGGTTGCCGGCGCGTCGCCTGCATATGTCTTTTTCCGCTCGCCCTGGCGGTGTTCACCGCCAGGGCATCCCCAACATTAGGTCAGGAAATCCGCCCAGATGTTGTGTGCCCAATTCCTGCCGTACATCGCTTTCAGAACCTCAGAAACCTGATGTATAGCCACCGCGATAAGTGGTTCGGCTGAATTCGGCCATTGGCTCCACTTGGAAATCGGCTCAGCATCGTTCCAAAAGCCAAATTTACGATCTGACAGCACCCCCTGCCGATTCGCCATACAATCTAGGCCACCTTTATATTTGCCATCGTGAGTCAAGATGCAGGCCATCGTCTCAGTTAATCGCCTTACCAAAACCTATGCGTCGGGCCACCATGCGCTCAAGGCAGTTGATCTGGAGATCCGCCCCGGCGAAATCTTTGCGCTGCTGGGCCCAAACGGCGCCGGCAAGACTACGCTGATCAATATCATTTGCGGCATCGTCCAGCCGACGCACGGAGTGGTGCTGGCCGGCGGCCATGATGTCGTCCTCGACTACCGTGCTGCGCGGTCAAAGATCGGGCTTGTTCCTCAGGAATTGTCCACCGATGCGTTTGAAAGTGTCTGGGCAACGGTAAATTTCAGCCGCGGGATTTTTGGGAAACCGCGCAATGCGGCTTATGTCGAGAAGATACTGCGCGACCTTTCGCTCTGGGATAAAAAGGATGCCAAGATCAGAACGCTGTCGGGCGGCATGAAACGCCGGGTGATGATCGCCAAGGCCCTGTCGCACGAACCAGAGATCTTGTTTCTCGACGAGCCTACCGCCGGTGTCGACGTCGAATTGCGGCGTGACATGTGGCAGATGGTTCGTGGTCTGCGCGAAAGCGGCGTGACGATCATCCTGACCACGCACTATATCGAGGAAGCCGAGGAAATGGCGGACCGGATTGGCGTCATCCGAAGCGGGGAAATCATCCTGGTGGAAGACAAAGTCGCCTTGATGGAAAAGCTTGGCAAGAAGCAATTGAGATTGCACCTGCAGCACCCGCTCGCACGAATCCCGGAAGAAGTGGCAGGACCTCAACTTGAACTGAGCGAGGACGGCATGACGCTGACCTACACCTTTGATGCTCAGAGCCAGAAAACCGGCATTGCCGACCTGTTGCGACGTCTCGGCGAGCATGGGATAGATTTCAAGGACCTGCAGTCCAGCGAAAGCTCTTTGGAAGAAATTTTCGTGAACCTCGTGAGGGCGCAGCCATGAACATCTATGCCATTCGCGCCATTTACCAATTCGAATTGGCGCGCACCTGGCGCACGCTGATGCAAAGTATCGCGTCGCCGGTAATATCGACCTCGCTCTATTTCGTGGTATTCGGCGCTGCGATCGGATCGCATATGGTCAAGATTGACGGTACCAGTTACGGGGCATTCATCGTCCCGGGACTGATCATGCTGTCGCTGATGACGGAAAGCATCTCCAACGCGTCGTTCGGAATCTACATGCCGAAATTTACCGGCACCATCTACGAAATTCTTTCGGCGCCCATCTCCTACGTTGAAATTGTGATCGGCTATGTCGGCGCGGCCGCAACCAAGTCGGTCATCCTCGGCTTGCTGATCATGGCGACGGCACGGCTGTTCGTGCCGTTTACTATCGTGCATCCGGTCTGGATGATCGCATTCCTGATCCTGACTGCCGTCACGTTCAGTTTGTTCGGCTTTTTAATCGGGATATGGGCGGACGGCTTCGAAAAACTCCAAATCATTCCGATGATGATCGTCACTCCGCTGGCCTTCCTGGGCGGCAGCTTTTATTCGATCAGCATGTTGCCGCCGCTTTGGCAGAAAATTGCCTTGTTCAATCCGGTGGTCTACTTGATCAGCGGATTTCGCTGGAGCTTCTATGGTGTAGCCGACGTTCGGGTCGACATCAGCATAGGCATGACCTTGATGTTCCTGGGTCTCTGTCTGGCGGCGGTTTGGTGGATGTTCAAGACTGGGTACAAGCTTAAGAGTTGAGCGGGATTCTGCGAACTGGCAATTCGTGGAAAGGCTGGCGGTTGGCCCGTGTGGTGGTGATCCAGTGACGACTATTTCGCCTTGCGTCGGTCGCTTCGGCCAGAAGCAGGCATAAATCATTCTTTCAATCGACGGGGAACCGCCGATGCCGGTTTTGCCTTCTTTCGCATCTCTAGCGGCGCCCCCATCACCGCAATAAGTCGCCCTGACTATTCAACAGTGCTCGAAAAGTATAAAGTTGCCCTCGCTTGAAATAACGTATTGAAACAGGATTAACACAATGACAAGTGCCCAACAACGCGCCGCCCTACAACGCCAAATCTGGCAAATCGCCAATGATGTACGAGGTGCAGTGGACGGCTGGGATTTTAAACAATATGTACTCGGCACCCTGTTCTATCGCTTCATCAGTGAAAACTTTGCCAGCTACATTGAAGGCGGTGATGACAACATCAATTATGCGCAACTCGGCGATGGAGTTATCACACCTGAAATCAAAGACGACGCCATCAAAACCAAGGGCTACTTCATCTACCCTAGTCAGTTGTTCGCCAACGTGGCCGCCAGCGCCAACACCAACGAGAGCCTGAATACCGACCTGGCCGCCATCTTTGCGGCGATCGAAAGCTCCGCCAATGGCTACCCATCAGAGCAGGATATCAGAGGCCTGTTTGCCGACTTCGACACCACCAGCAACCGTCTCGGCAATACGGTAAAAGACAAAAACGCCCGTTTGGCCGCCGTGCTCAAAGGCGTGGCTGAACTGGATTTCGGTGACTTTGACGCCAGCCACATCGACCTGTTTGGCGATGCCTACGAATTCCTCATCTCCAACTACGCCGCCAACGCCGGCAAATCCGGCGGCGAGTTTTTCACTCCGCAGCATGTGTCCAAGCTGATTGCCCAACTGGCCATGCACAAGCAGACCAACGTCAACAAGATCTACGACCCGGCCTGTGGCTCCGGCTCGCTGCTGCTGCAAGCAAAGAAACACTTCGATGCGCACATCATTGAAGAAGGTTTTTTCGGGCAAGAAATCAACCACACTACCTACAACCTGGCGCGGATGAACATGTTCTTGCACAACATTAACTACGACAAGTTCAACATCCAGCTGGGCAATACCCTCATCGAGCCGCATTTTGGTGACGACAAACCCTTTGATGCCATCGTCTCCAACCCGCCGTATTCGGTGAAGTGGAAAGGCTCGGACGACCCCACGCTGATCAACGACGAGCGCTTTGCCCCAGCTGGCGTGCTCGCGCCCAAGTCCAAAGCCGACTTTGCGTTTGTGCTGCACGCGCTCAGTTATCTTTCCAGCAAAGGCCGCGCCGCCATTGTCTGCTTCCCCGGCGTCTTCTACCGAGGCGGAGTCGAGCAGAAAATCCGCCAGTATCTGGTGGATAACAACTACGTCGAAACGGTGATCTCGCTCGCGCCCAACCTGTTTTTTGGCACCACCATCGCCGTGAATATTCTGGTGTTATCCAAACATAAAACCGACACCACCACCCAGTTCGTTGATGCCAGCGGGCTGTTCAAGAAAGAAACCAATAACAACGTGCTGCTGGACGCGCATATCGAACAGATCATGCAGGTGTTCGAGAGCAAGGCGAATCTGGACCACTTTGCCAAATCGGTGCCGTTTGAGACTATCGCTGGCAACGATTACAACCTGTCGGTCAGCAGCTATGTCGAAGCAAAAGATACCCGCGAAGTAGTGAACATTGTCCGGCTCAATGCCGAGCTGAAAACCACGGTGGCCAGGATCGACAAGCTGCGGACGGAGATCGATGCCATTGTGGCCGAGATCGAAGGCGAGGAGCTTGGGGCATGAACAAGTTGCGCCTGATGGAAAAACTGCTAAATGGCGTTGAAGTGGATTGGAAGGCGTTGGGAGAGATCGGTGCCTTCGTTAGAGGAAAAAGATTTGTAAAAACAGATATGGCCCCAGAGGGCACCCCGTGCATTCATTATGGGGAGATGTACACGCATTACGGGATTTGGGCAAAAGAATCAAAATCTTTTCTTGATTCAGAGCTGGCTTCAAAGCTACGAGTCGCAAGTCATGGAGACGTGATTATTGTCGCGGCGGGTGAAACTATTGAAGATATAGGTAATGGCACTGCTTGGCTAGGCGAAGATGATGTCGTAATTCACGATGCCTGCTTTTCGTATAGAAGCAAATTAGACCCAAAATATGTATCCTATTTCTTAAGAACTGTTCTTTTTAAGGAGCAAATCAAGAAGGATATCTCTTCTGGAAAAATATCATCGATAAATTCGAATGGCCTCGGCAAAGCAAAAATACCTATCCCATGCCCAGAAAACCAAAAAAAATCACTTGAAATTCAGGCCGAAATCGTCCGTATTCTGGACGCATTTACAGAGCTTACCGCCCAGCTTAGTGCCGAGCTTACTGCCGAGCTTACCGCCCGCAAAAAACAATACAACCACTATCGCGATCGATTGTTGTGCTTTGAAGACGGGGAGGTGGAGTGGAAGCCTCTGGGAGAGATTGGTGAATTCATTCGCGGGAAACGTTTTACCAAGGCCGACTATGTGGAAGATGGCATTCGCGCTATTCACTACGGCGAGATATATACTCGGTATGGGGCGTTTGCGAACCAAGCCTTTTCTCATGTCAGAAGTGACATGGCTGAATCACTGCGCTACGCAAAGCCGGGAGACGTTGTAATGGCTGGGGTCGGGGAAACTGTAGAAGATGTAGGCAAAGCAGTGGCTTGGCTTGGCGAAGAGAAGGTGGCGATTCACGACGATAGTTACGCCTTTCGCCATTCAATGAATCCGAAATTTATCTCCTATGTTATGCAAACAGCTGCATTCATCGATGAGAAGGCGAAGCATGTGTCGCGAGGGAAGGTTAATAGATTATTGATTGACGGGATCGCAAAAGTACGAATACCCATTCCATACCCAGGGAACTCAGAGAAATCACTCGCCGAACAAGCCCGGATCGTCGCCATTCTGGATAAATTCGACGCCCTCACCAACTCCATCAGCGAAGGCTTGCCCCGCGAGATCGAACTGCGCAAGAAGCAATACGAGTATTACCGCGATCTGCTCTTGAACTTCCCAAAGCCGGATGAGTTGGCGGCCTGATATGAGCAAGACACTCGCGGAGATAGCTCAGCAGCTTAGTGCGTCCAAGATAGTCAGGAAAACTGTCCCTGAAAAGACCAAGGAAGTTGACGAAGCCAAACCTGTTCCAAAGGTGCAGCTGATCTACGCCTTCAACGGCACGGGCAAGACGCGCCTTTCGCGGGAGTTCAAGCAGCTGATTGCGCCCAAAGCAAATGGCGGAGAAGGCGATGACGAAGCCGATCAGCCTGCGTTGCCGCGCAATAAAATCCTCTATTACAACGCCTTCACCGAGGACTTGTTTTATTGGGATAACGATCTGGCGGGCGATGTCGAGCACAAGCTGAAAATCCAACCCAATTCGTACACAAGCTGGCTGCTCACGCTGCTTCAAGACCTGGGCCAGGATGGAAATATCGTCCATTATTTTCAGCGCTATGCGAACGACAAATTAACACCGCACTTTAGCGCAGATTTTACCGAAGTCACATTTTCCCTGGAGCGCGGCAACAACGAGCGATCCGGTCATGTCAAGCTATCCAAAGGCGAAGAAAGCAACTTTATCTGGAGCGTTTTTTACACCCTGCTTGATCAGGTGGTGACGATTCTTAATGTCGCCGAGCCGGGTGAGCGAGAAACCAGCGCATTTGATCGGCTGGAGTATGTATTTATTGATGACCCCGTCAGTTCTCTCGATGAAAACCACTTGATTGAATTGGCGGTTAATCTGGCGAGTCTGATTAAATCCAGTCAATCGCAGCTGAAGTTCATTGTCACGACGCATAGCCCGCTGTTTTATAACGTGCTATTCAATGAGCTGAACGGCAAAGCCTGCTACATGCTGGAGCGTTTTGACGATGGTACCTTCGCCCTCACAGAAAAACATGGCGACTCCAACAAGAGCTTCTCCTACCACCTGCATTTGAAACGAACAATCGAACAGGCGGTTGCTGACAACAAAGTTGAAAGGTATCACTTCACTTTGCTGCGCAATCTTTACGAGAAAACGGCCAGCTTTCTGGGTTACCCCAAATGGTCGGACCTCTTGCCTGATGACAAGCAGCTCTATTTAAGCAGAATCATTAATTTTACAAGCCACAGCACGCTATCTAATGAAACCGTGGCAGAGCCAACGCAAGCGGAGAAAGCGACTGTCAAACTCTTGCTCGATCACTTGAAGAGCAACTATGGCTACTGGCAGCAGGAGCAACAAAATGGTTGATTACACCAAGCCGATTGCCGAATCTAATAACTTCATTGTTCTGGATAAATACACCAAGGAATGGAAAGTCTCTGAAAGCTTCCAAAGCGAGGGCGATCTGGAGCGTGAGCTTATTCAGGATTTGGCCAATCAGGGCTATGAATTCCTGCCAAGCCTGAAAACCCCGGATGCTTTACTGGCCAACGTGCGCCAGCAGCTGCAAGCGCTCAACAACGTGCAGTTTTTGGACGGCGAGTGGTTGCGCTTTGTCGAAACCTGGCTGGATAAACCCAGCGATGGTATCGTCGAGAAAACACGAAAGATCCACGACGATTACATTCACGATTTTGTCTTTGACGACGGGCATATCCAGAACATCTACCTGCTGGACAAGAAAAACATTGCTCGCAACAAGGTGCAGGTCATCAAACAGTTTGAGCAAACGGGGACGCACGCCAATCGCTATGACGTAACCGTGTTAGTGAATGGCTTACCACTGGTACAGGTAGAATTAAAGAAGCGCGGCGTGGCAATTCGTGAAGCCTTTAACCAGGTACATCGCTACAGCAAGGAAAGCTTTAACAGCGAGCACTCCTTGTTTAAGTATTTGCAGCTGTTTGTGATCTCCAACGGCACCGACAGCCGTTATTTTGCCAACACCACTCAGCGCCTCAAGAATAGCTTCGACTTCACCATGAACTGGGCGAAGGCGGATAACAGTCTAATCAAAGACCTGAAAGACTTTACCGCCACCTTCTTTCAGAAGCACACCGTGCTCAATGTGTTGCTGCATTATTCGGTATTCGATGTTAGCAATACGCTGCTGGTGATGCGCCCGTACCAGATTGCCGCCACTGAACGCATTCTATGGAAGATCAAGAGCGCTTGGCAGGCCAAAAACTGGAGCAAGACGGAAAGCGGCGGCTTCATTTGGCACACTACTGGCTCCGGCAAGACCCTGACTAGCTTCAAGGCGGCGCGCATGGCCACCGAGCTGGAGTTTATCGACAAGGTTTTCTTCGTGGTGGACCGCAAGGACCTGGATTACCAGACCATGAAGGAATACCAGCGCTTTTCGCCGGACAGCGTGAATGGCTCTGACAGCACCGCAGGCCTCAAACGCAACCTGGACAAGGACGACAACAAGATCATCGTCACCACCATCCAGAAGCTCAATAACCTGATGAAAAGCGAAGGCGACCTTCCCATCTATAACAAGCAGGTCGTATTCATTTTTGATGAGTGCCATCGCAGCCAGTTCGGTGAAGCACAGAAAAACCTGAAGAAGAAGTTCAAAAAGTTCTATCAGTTTGGCTTTACCGGCACACCGATTTTTGCTGGGAAAAACGCATTAGGCGCAGAAGATACGGCTAGCGTATTTGGTCGCGAGTTGCACTCTTATGTCATCACCGATGCCATTCGTGATGAGAAGGTGCTGAAGTTCAAGGTGGACTACAACGATGTGCGCCCGAAGTTCAAAGCCATTGAAACCGAACAGGACGAGAAAAAGCTCAGCGCCGCGGAAACCAAGCAGGCCTTGTTGCACCCCGATCGCATTCGAGAAATTACCCAGTACATTTTGAATAACTTCCGGCAGAAGACCCATCGCCTGCAAGCTGGTGGCAAGGGTTTTAATGCCATGTTTGCCGTGAGCAGCGTGGATGCCGCCAAGCTGTATTACGAGTCGTTCAAGGAGTTGCAGAAGAACAGCGACAAGCCATTGAAAGTGGCCACCATCTTCTCCTTTGCAGCCAATGAAGAGCAGGATGCCGTAGGCGAAATTCAGGATGAAAGCTTTGATGTTTCAGCCATGAATAGTAGCGCCAAGGAGTTCCTGAACGCGGCCATCGTTGACTACAACGCGCTGTTCAAAACCAATTTCAGCGTGGATAGCAATGGCTTTCAAAACTATTACCGGGATCTGGCCAAACAAGTCAAAGCCAAGGAAATTGACTTGTTGATTGTGGTGGGCATGTTCCTGACCGGCTTTGATGCCCCCACATTGAACACTTTGTTTGTGGATAAAAACCTGCGTTACCACGGATTGATTCAGGCTTATTCGCGCACCAATCGGATTTTTGACGCCACTAAAACCTTTGGCAATATCGTCACCTTCCGCGATTTGGAGCAGGCGACCATTGAGGCCATCACCTTGTTTGGCGACAACAATACCAAGAACGTGGTTCTGGAAAAAAGCTATAAGGACTACATGGAAGGTTTCACTGATGCGGCGACCGGTGAAGCGCGACGTGGTTATGTGGACGTGGTGAAGGAACTGGAGGATCGCTTTCCTGATCCGTCTGCCATTGAAAAAGAGTCCGACAAAAAAGCCTTCGCGAAGCTGTTTGGAGAGTATTTGCGCGTTGAGAACGTACTGCAAAACTATGACGAGTTCGCCAGTCTGAAGGCCTTGCAAAACGTTGATATGAACGACCCGGCGGCAGTTGAAGCATTCAAGGCCAAGTATTATCTTGATGACGCTGCTTTGGCAGATCTGCAAGCCATTCAGATGCCTGCCGAACGCAAAATCCAGGATTATCGTTCAACCTATAACGACGTTCGCGATTGGTTGCGTCGGGAAAAATCTTCCACCGAGAAGGAAAACTCCACGATCGACTGGGATGATGTGGTCTTTGAGGTCGACCTGCTGAAGTCTCAAGAAATCAATCTGGACTACATTTTGGAGCTGATTTTTGAGAACAATAAAAAGGTCAAGGACAAAGCTTCACTGGTCGAGGACGTGCGCCGAGTGATTCGCGCCAGCCTGGGCAACCGCGCCAAAGAAAGCCTGCTGGTCGACTTCATCAACCAGACCGATCTGGACCAGATCGGCGATAAGGCCAGTGTGATAGATGCCTTCTTCACTTTTGCCCAAGCAGAACAACAACGTGAGGCACAAGAGCTCATTAGCGTCGAAAATCTGAATGCAGAGGCGGCCAAACGCTATATCACCACCTCACTGAAGCGGGAATTCGCCAGTGACAATGGCACTGAACTCAATGCTATTTTGCCCAAAATGAGCCCGTTAAACCCGCAATACCTGACAAAGAAACAGAGTGTGTTCCAAAAGATTGCCGCTTTTGTTGAGAAGTTTAAAGGCGTGGGTGGACAGGTCTAATCAGCAAGCCAGCACCGCCGCAACATACCCATGCCACATATCAAGCTGCGCAATATCAACCGCGCCGCGCTCCGGGCGACAGCCGCCGAAGTGCGTGCAATGCGAATCGGCCTCGCCGAGATCGGACAGGATGGAAAACGCGTCGCTGAAGTCTTCGCGTGCGGTGTAGACCGTCGGGGTGACGATGGTGCGCAGTCCGGCGCCAGAGCTGGCCCGCAGGCCGTTCGCGGAATCCTCGAAGGCGAAGCAGGCGGCGGCCGGGAGCTTGAGCTTTTGCAGGACGTAGCGGTAGATGTCGGGCGATGGCTTCTTGTTCGGCACGTCATCGCCGGCGCCGATGATGTCGAACCACTTGTGCGCGCCTTCGCCTAGCGTGGCATGCAGCAGCGCGACCACGTTGGCGTAGGTGGTGGTGGTCGCGATCGCGAGGCGGAAGCCGCCGTTGCGGGCTTCGCGGATCAGGCGTTCGACGCCGGGGCGGAGCGCGATCTCGCCTTCGCGCAGCAGCTCCAGGTAGAACTGTGTCTTCAGCGCGTGCAGCTCGCGGGTGAGCGTCTCCGGATTCGATGGCGCCTGGTGCGGGACGCAGGTGTGGATGTAATGAAGGATGCGCTCCTTGCCGCCCGCCACTTTCAGCAATCGGCCGTAGGTGGGGACGTCCCATGTCCAGTCGAGACCGGCCTGGCGGAACGCGCGATTGAATGCGACACGGTGAAGGTCGCGCTCGGTGTCGGCCAGCGTGCCGTCGACATCGAAGATCAGGGCCTGCAGCAGGCCTTCGTCAAAGTCCGGATCGATTCGGTTTTTCATTCGACACTCCGATTAGCATGATGCACCACAGTCAAGGCGGCAATTCCTGCCTGCCGCACCGAACGCCACCTGTATTACTTCACGATCGCCTTCAGCTCGCCCTGTTCATAGCGGGTCGCCATGGTGTCGAGCGAAACGGGGCGGATCTTTGATGCCTGTCCCGCGCTGCCGAATGCTTCAAAACGCGTCTTGCAGATGCCCTTGGCCGCCTTGGTCGCTTCGGCCAGGAATTTGCGCGGATCGAATTCGTCCGGCTTCTCCGCCATCAGCTTGCGCATCGCGCCCGTCATCGCGAGGCGGATGTCGGTGTCGATGTTGACCTTGCGCACGCCGTATTTGATGCCTTGCTGGATTTCTTCCACCGGCACGCCGTAGGTTTCCTTGATGTTGCCGCCGAACTGGCGAATGATTTCAAGCCATTCCTGCGGCACCGAGCTGGAGCCGTGCATGACCAGATGCGTGTTCGGAATGCGCGCATTGATTTCGCGAATGCGTGCAATGGCCAGGATGTCGCCGGTCGGCTTGCGGCTGAACTTGTAGGCGCCGTGCGAGGTGCCGATGGCGATGGCGAGCGCATCGACGCCGGTCTGCGCCACGAAGTCGGCTGCCTGCGCGGGGTCGGTCAGCATCTGCTCGTGCGACAGCTTGCCTTCCGCGCCGGAACCGTCTTCCTCGCCGGCCATGCCGGATTCCAGCGAGCCGAGGCAGCCGAGTTCACCCTCGACCGACACGCCGACCGCATGCGCCATGTCGACCACGCGACGCGTGACTTCGACGTTGTACTGAAAGGAGGAGGGCGTCTTCATGTCTTCCATCAGCGAGCCGTCCATCATCACCGACGAGAATCCGGAGCGGATGGAGCGCTGGCACACGGCGGGGCTGGCGCCATGGTCCTGGTGCATCACGACCGGGATGTGCGGATAGGTCTCGACGGCGGCTTCCACCAGCTTGCGCAGGAAGACCTCGCCGGCATACTTGCGGGCGCCGGCCGAACCTTGCAGGATCACCGGGCTGTCGCAGGCATCGGCGGCCTGCATGATGGCCTGGATCTGCTCCATGTTGTTGACGTTGAAGGCCGGCAGGCCGTAGCCGTGTTCAGCGGCGTGATCGAGCAATTGTCGAAGTGATACCAGTGCCATTGTTGTCTCCTGTGAGTATGTGCAATAAGTAAGTGGAAGGGCGGTGCGGCGGTCAGTCTTCGCCGCGCTTCGCGAGTATCGCCACCGCCGGCAGCTCCTTGCCTTCGAGGAATTCGAGGAAGGCGCCGCCGCCTGTCGAGATGTAGCTGATGCGATCGGCGAGCTTGAATTTGGCAATCGCGGCCAGGGTGTCGCCGCCGCCCGCGACCGAGAACGCGGAGGACTTCGCAATTGCCTCGCCGATCACGCGCGTGCCCTGCGCGAACTGCTCATGCTCGAACACGCCGACCGGTCCGTTCCACAGTACCGTTCCGGCCTGCCAGATCAGCAGCGAGAGCCGGGAGGCCGACTGAAAACCGATGTCGAGGATCATGTCGTCGGGCGCGATTTCCCCCAGCGACTTGGTGCTTGCCACCGCATCGGCGGACAGCTTCTTTGCGCAGACGACATCCACCGGCAGGGGAACGCTGCCGCCCTTGGCGCGCATCTCGCGCATGATGGCTTTGGCTTCGCCGACCAGATCCGGTTCGGCCAGCGATGCGCCGACCTGGTACCCCATGGCGAGAAGAAAGGTATTGGCGATGCCGCCGCCGACGATCAGGTGATCGACCTTTTCGACCAGGCTCTTGAGGATGGTGAGCTTGGTCGATACTTTCGATCCTGCCACGATGGCAACAACCGGTTGTGAGGGCGTCTGCAGCACCTTGCCGAGCGCATCGAGTTCGGCGCTCATCAGGGGACCGGCGCAGGCGACTCGCGCATACTTCGCGATGCCGTGCGTGGTGGCCTCGGCGCGATGTGCGGTGCCGAAGGCGTCGTTGACATAGATGTCGCACATTGCCGCCATCTTTCTGGCGAGCCCGTCGTCGTTGGCCTTCTCGCCGGGATTGAGGCGGCAGTTTTCCAGGACGACCAGTTCGCCGGGTTCGATGTGCGGTGGCTGCTCGACCCAATCGCGCACCAGGCGCGCAGGGCGGCCGAGCAGTTCGCCAAGGCGGGCCGCGACCGGCGCCAGCGAATCTTCCTCACGAAAGCAGCCTTCCGTCGGCCGGCCAAGATGCGAAGTCACCATGACGGCGGCACCGCGTTCGAGCGCATGCAGCAGCGCCGGAAGCGAGGCGCGAATTCGGCTGTCGTCGGTGATCCGCCCCTGGTCGTCCAGCGGCACATTGAGATCGGAACGGATGAAAACCCGCTTGCCGGCCATATTCGGCATCGCGGTGAATTGGCGAATCGACATCATGTTCTCCGGGTAATCAGCGTGCAATCAACGTGCATTCATCAGCGCGACGGTGGTGTCGAGCATGCGGTTGGAGAAGCCCCACTCGTTGTCATACCAGCTGCTGACCTTGACCAGGTTGCCGATGACCTTGGTCAGGCTGGCATCGAAATTCGATGAGGCGGGGTTGTGGTTGAAATCGACGGACACCAGCGGCTGGTCGTTGTATTCCAGGATGCCCTTGAGGTCGCCGGCAGCCGCGTCGCGCATGATGGCATTGACTTCCTCGACGCTGGTCTCGCGCGCCGCAGTAAAGGTCAGGTCGACCAGCGACACATTGATGGTCGGCACGCGCACGGCAAAGCCGTCGAGCTTGCCGTTCAGTTCCGGCAGCACCAGGCCGACCGCAGCGGCAGCACCGGTCTTGGTCGGGATTTGCGACATGGTGGCGGAGCGCGCGCGGCGCAGGTCGCTGTGATAGACGTCCGTCAGCACCTGGTCGTTGGTATAGGAATGGATCGTGGTCATCAGGCCCTGGACCAGGCCGAGCGAGCGGTGCAGCGGCAGCACCATCGGCGCCAGGCAGTTGGTGGTGCAGGATGCATTCGAAATCACCGTGTCCGTTGACTTGAGCACCTGGTGATTGACGCCGTACACGATGGTCGCATCGACATCCTTGCCGCCGGGGGCGGAAATGATCACTTTCTTCGCGCCCGCGGCAAGGTGCATGGCGGCCTTTTCCTTGGAGGTAAAGAAGCCGGTGCATTCCAGCACCACATCCACGCCAAGGCGTTTCCACGGCAGCTCGGCGGGATGGCGCATGGCGGTGACGAAAATCGGGTCGCCGTTCACTGTCATGGTATCGCCGTCCACCTCGACCTTGCCGTTGAAGCGGCCGTGCGCGGTGTCGAAGCGCGTCAGGTGCGCATTGGTATTGGCATCGCCAAGATCGTTGATGGCAACGATTTCGATGTCGTGCTTCTTCCCGCCTTCGTAGTGGGCACGCAGGATGTTGCGCCCGATGCGGCCGTAGCCATTGATTGCAACGCGTATCGTCATGTTTGTCTCCAGAGAATGTGAAATGCGTGTTATGCGCTTTTCTGCTCGCGCCTGGCGCCGAGGCGGCCGGTGATCATGTAGGGAATGTCGGCCAGCGATTCGATGAAGCCGTCGCAGGCGAGTGTCGCCAGTGCCTGGCCTTCGCGATAGCCGTAGGGCACGCAGAAGACCGGGACGCCGGCCGCTTTCGCCGCTTCCACGTCGATGGGGGAATCGCCGATATACAAGGCCTGCGTGACCGGCACGCCGAGGCTGTCGCAGGTGTGCAGGATGGGCAGCGGATTGGGCTTGCGCGCTTCCAGCGTGTCGCCGCCGACCACCAGGTCGAACAGGGACGCCATGTGGAACTGGCGCAGCAGGCGGATCGCGAAGCGGTGGTACTTGTTGGTCACGACCGCAAGTTTGAGGTCCATGTCGCGCAGGCGCTCCAGCGCATCGACCACGCCGGGATAGGGGCGGGCGCGGGTGCCGACGATGTCTTCATAGAACTGCTGGAACAGTTGCAGGGCATCCAGCCGTTCGCCGGGCGACAGGTTCACATCAAGCACGTTGAACACGCGGTCGATCAGGGCCGGGCTGCCGCGCCCGATCAGATTGGTCACCAGTGCCTCGGGCAGGATGGGCAGGTTGCGGCTCTTGAGCATCATGTTGACCGCGGCCGTGATGTCGGGAGCAGTGTGCAGCAGCGTGCCGTCGAGGTCGAACAGCACTGCATTGACAGGGCGGGCCCAGGAGGTAATTGTCATCGCTTATTTCCCCAGCATGTCCTTGACTGCTTCGCACAGCGCTGCGGCGGTCAGTCCGAAATGTTTGTAGAGTTGCGGCGCGGGTGCGGATTCGCCGAAACTGTTGATGCCGATCACGCGGCCCTTGTCGCCGACGTACTTGTGCCAGAGATCGGTGACGCCGGCTTCCATTGCAATCTTCGGCACCTCCGGCAGCAGCACGCTGCGGCGGTAGGTGTCGCCCTGCATGTCGAATTCCGTGGTGGACGGCATGGATACCACGCGCACGAAAATCCCGTCCTCGGCCAGCGCGCGCTGCGCATCCATCGCGAACATGACTTCCGAGCCGGTTGCCATCAGGATTGCAACCGGTTTGCCGTCGGCTGCTTCCGACAGGATGTATCCGCCGCGGCGAATCGCGATCACCTGGTCCGGCGTGCGTGCCTGGAAGGGCAGGTTCTGGCGCGACAGGATCAGCGCGGTCGGGCCGTTCCTGCGCTCGATCGCGGCGCTCCAGGCAGCCATGGTTTCGCTGGTGTCGCATGGACGCCAGACGCTCATGTTGGGAACGATGCGCAGACTTGTCACGTGCTCGATGGGCTGATGCGTCGGGCCGTCTTCGCCGAGGCCGATGGAGTCGTGCGTGAACACGAAGATCGAGCGGATCTGCATCAGCGCGGCCATGCGCAAGGCATTGCGGCTGTAATCCGAGAAGGTGAGGAAGGTGCCGCCGTAGGGAATGTAGCCGCCGTGCAGGGCGATGCCGTTCATGATGGCGCTCATGCCGAATTCGCGCACGCCGTAGTTGATATGATTGCCGCGCTTGTCGGCGCGCACCGCGACCGATCCGCTCCAATTGGTCAGGTTGGAGCTGGTCAGGTCGGCGGAACCGCCCAGCAGTTCCGGCAGTCTGGGCGCAAGGGCTTCGATGGCGTTCTGCGATGCCTTGCGGGTGGCCACGGTCTCGCCCTTGCGGCAGGTCTCGTGCTGCGCTTCCAGCGCATGCACCGACCATCCTTCCGGCAGATGGCCGGCCATGCGGCGCATGAGTTCGATGGCTTCCTGCGGATATTGCGCGGCATAGGCGACGTAACGTTCGTTCCATGCGCGCTCGATCATGGCGCCGCGCTCGCGGTTGTCCCATTCGGCACGGATGCGGTCGGGAATCTCGAAGGGCGCGTAAGGCCAGTCGAGGGCCGCACGCGTCGCCGCGATTTCCTTTTCGCCCAATGCCGCGCCGTGCACATCATGCGTGCCGGCCTTGTTGGGACTGCCCTTGCCGATCACGGTCTTGCAGCAGATCAGCGTCGGCTTGCCGGACTCGTTGCGTGCCTGCTGGATCGCCTTGTCGATCGCCTCGTGGTCGTGTCCATCGATGTTCGGGATCACCTGCCATCCAT
Source organism: Herbaspirillum sp. ST 5-3 (assembly GCF_004804275.1). Taxonomy (GTDB): domain Bacteria; phylum Pseudomonadota; class Gammaproteobacteria; order Burkholderiales; family Burkholderiaceae_D; genus Noviherbaspirillum. The sequence goes on along the minus strand of NZ_STGI01000011.1, from coordinate 122,719 downwards.
AGGCTTCGAAGCGTCGCGGCGTGTCGTCGGCAAACCAGTGCTCGACATGGCCATCGATGGAAATGCCATTGTCGTCATAGAAGCAGATCAGCTTGCCGAGCTTGAGCGTGCCGGCCAGCGAGCAGGCTTCGTGCGAAATGCCTTCCATCAGGCAGCCGTCGCCGAGGAAGACGTAGGTGGTGTGATCGATGATGACATGCTCGGGGCGATTGAACTCGTCGGCGAGCAGCCTCTCCGCCAGCGCCATGCCAACCGCGTTCGTGATGCCCTGGCCGAGCGGACCGGTGGTGGTTTCGACGCCGGACGTGATGCCGTATTCGGGGTGGCCGGGCGTCTTGGAATGCATCTGGCGGAACCGTTTCAGTTCCTCCATCGGCAGATCGTAGCCGCTCAGGTGGAGCAGCGCATACAGCAGCATCGATCCGTGGCCGTTGGAGACAACGAAGCGGTCGCGGTCGATCCAGCGCGGATTGGACGGATTGTGGCGCAGGTAGCGGCGCCACAGCACCTCGGCGATATCGGCCATGCCCATGGGCATGCCGGGGTGGCCGGAATTGGCGGCCTGCACGGCGTCGATGGCCAAAAAGCGCAGGGCATTTGACAGTTGCTGGCGGGTGATGGTCATGTGTCTTCCTGTTAAGTCGGATATTCCAGGCGAAAGCGGGCCCGGCGGGCACGACATCGTGTCCGCTCTGCATGGGTGCTGTGCGGTCGGTCGAGCGTGCCGACAGCGTTGCCTTACTTTTTCTTCATCTCCGTCAGCCGCAGAATCATCGGCGTGAAGATCAGCTGCATCGCCAGGCTCATCTTGCCGCCGGGGACGACGATGATATTGGGGCGTGACATCCATGAATCGTGCAGCATGGACAGCAGGTAGGGGAAGTCGATACCCTTCGGGTTGGCAAAGCGGATCACGACCATGCTTTCATCCGCCGTCGGGATGTCGCGCGTGATGAACGGGTTGGAGGTGTCCACCATCGGCACGCGCTGGAAATTGACGTGCGTGCGCGAGAATTGCGGGCAGATGTATTTCACGTAATCCGGCATGCGGCGCAGGATCGTGTCGACCACCGCCTCCTGCGAGTAGCCGCGCTGGCTCTTGTCGCGAATCAGCTTCTGCGTCCATTCGAGGTTGATGGTGGGGACCACGCCGACCAGCAGATCGGCATGGCGGCCCACATCGATGTTGCCGTCAACTGCTGCGCCATGCAGCCCTTCGTAGAACAGCAGGTCGGTGCCGGCCGGGATTTCTTCCCACGGTGTGAAGGTGCCCGGTTCCTGATGGTAGGGCGCCGCTTCCTCTTCGTTATGCAGGTATTTCCGTACCATGCCGCTGCCGGTTTCGCCATAGCGGCGGAACAGGCCTTCGAGTTCTTCGAACAGGTTGGCCTGCGGGCCGAAGTGGCTGAAGTGCTGGTTGCCGGCGGCGAGCTCTTCCGCCATGCGGACTTTCATCGTCTGTCGATCGAAACGATGGAAGGAGTCGCCCTCGACGATGGCAGCGGTCAGGCCTTCGCGGCGGAAGATGTGTTCGAAGGTCTTGGTGACCGTCGATGTGCCGGCACCGGACGAGCCGGTGATGGCGATGATGGGATGTTTCTTTGACATGGCGATATCCAGTGATTGGGTTATACGGGCTGCATGAACAGGCTGCGTGTATTGAACAGCGGCGATTCGAACGGTTTGTCCGTACCTGCCGCGTGATCGGCGTGATATTGCTCAAGACGCCGGACTTCATTGCACGAACCCAGGATCACTGGAATGCGCTGATGCAGATTGGATGGTTTGACTTCGAGTATGCGTTCGTAGCCGGTGGAGGCGAGTCCGCCTGCCTGTTCCACGATCATGCTCATCGGATTGGCTTCGTACAGCAGTCGCAGACGGCCGGCCTTGGCCGGATCCTTGCTGTCGCGCGGGTACATGAACAGGCCGCCGCGCATCAGGATGCGATGGATTTCGGCCACCATCGATGCGATCCAGCGCATGTTGAAGTCGGCTTCGCGCGGGCCGGTCCGTCCTGCCACGCATTCCTCGACGTAGCGGCGCACCGGCGGTTCCCAGAAGCGCGCATTGGAGGTGTTGATTGCGAACTCGCACGTATCCGACGGAATGCGAAGGTTAGGATGCGTGAGGATGAACGCGCCGATCTCGCGGTCGAGCGTGAAGCCGTTCACGCCGTCGCCCATGGTCAGCACGATCATCGACACGGGGCCATAGATTGCGTAGCCGGCCGCGACCTGCTGCGTGCCGGGCTGGAGAAAGTCGTCCGCGGCGACCCTTGCCTTGTCATCGGGGGCGCGCAGGATGGAGAAGATCGAACCGACGGACACGTTGACGTCGATATTGGAGGAACCGTCGAGCGGATCGAACACCAGCAGGAAGCGCCCGCGCTTGGACGGATTGGTCACCGGATAGACATCCTCCATTTCCTCCGATGCCATGCCCGCAAGCTGGCCGCCGAGCGCGCAGCTTTCGATGAAGATTTCATTCGAAACGATGTCGAGTTCCTTCTGCGTCTCGCCCTGAACATTGATCTGGGCGGTGCTGCCCAGCCTGCCGTTCAGTGCGCCGCGCGAGATGGCTGACGCGATGTACTTGCATGCGGTCTGTACATCGTTGAGCAATGCCGTCAGGTCGGTATCGGCGGTCTCGAGCCGGTTCTGCTGCTCGATGATGAACTTGCTGAAGGTGGTGCGTCCGTTGGGCATGGTGTCTCCAATTATTATGTTATATATCTCAATATAACTAACTAGGTAAATAATATACAGTCAGATGTTTTTAAGGTGAATATAAATTCCGCTTATCGAACGCCGGCCTTGTCGGTGTCGGAGTCACGTTCCTTGCCATAGCAAAAAGGCAGCTCATTTTGTTAACGCCGCATAGAGCGCCGGCAACTTCTCGGGCAGGCGCGCGATGTTATCCAGAACCATCGCATGGCTTCTGCCGAAAATGCGCTCGACATAATCGTCCGCCTGCGGATCGAGACTCAGGCAGAAGGTCGTGACGCCCGCGCGCCGCGCTTCCTCGACGGCCTTCTTCGCGTCCTGGCGCAAGTACTGCGGATCGCGTTCGTCCACATCCGCCGGCGCGCCATCGGTCAGCACCAGGATCAGTTTCTGCCGTTGTGGCTGCTTTTGCATCAGGTGCGTCGCATGCCGCAAGGCTGCGCCCATGCGCGTGGACAGCTCGGCGCGCATGCCGCACAGGCGGCCTTTCGCTGCCGCGTCGTAAGCCTGCTTGAAATCCTTGAAACGACGGTAGTGCACCGCGTGCCTGCTGTCCGACTGGAAACCATGGATCGCAAACGGATCGCCGATGCGTTCGAGCGTGTCCGCAGTCAGGGCGGTCGCCTCCAGCGCGAGGTCGATGATGCGTTGCTCCGAACCGGCAAGCTTCTCGTTCGCCGATTCCGACAGGTCCAGCAGGATCAGCACCGCGATATCGCGCACCGAACGCTTGTGACGCAGCATGAAGCGGCTGTCGGGCATCTGGCCGCGTTGCAGGTCGGTCCATGCATCGAGTACGGCATTCAGGTCGATCTCGTCGCCGTCCTCCTGCTTGCGCAGGCGCTGCACGCCTTGCGGTTGCATGGCTTCGATCAGGCGATGCAGCCGCCCGATCAAGGGCTTGTGACGTGCAAGAATGGCATCGATGCGCGCGGCATCGCCCGGGGCGGGAAGCGACTCGATGATCTGCGCCCAGGCGGGGCGCTGCATCTGGATGCGATAGTCCCACTCGGGATAGGGCAGTGGAGCCGCCTGCGCCTGCGCGCCTTCGATGGCGTTATACGAGACGCCACGGTCTTCATAGGGAAAGAGTTCGCTCTTCAGTACCCAGACCTCTTGCGCGTCGTCGCCGGCCGTCTCGGTATCGATCTCGTTGACGAACTCCATCAGGTTCACGTGCCGGCGCTGCTGGCGCGAGAAGCGGTATCGCTCTTCCAGCGCGGCGCGCGTGTCATAGCCACGGTATTCCCAAGTATGGCGGTTGTCATCGCGATAAGGTGCTGACCGGACGGCATCGGCCGCACGGAAGACGACGGGGAGGGCGGAGAGTCTTTCGGCCAACGCGAGTCCGATGTCGTGCGAGACGAGATTGCTGCGCAAGTCCCGGTGCGCTCGCGCAAAGCGCGACCGCGCATCGGCGACGATCGCATCGTCATCGACATACGCCGGATCGAGCAGTACGCGCGCCACACGGTCAAGGTAGTCGCCGAGGGTGGCGCATTGTGCCGGGCTTGCCGCGTGCAGTCGCGACCACAGCAGGCGCAAGTTGGGAAAATGCTGCATGGCGAGCGCTTCTACGCGCGCATCTTCCACCACATCGACGGCCGCAATCTGCAATGGGCTCAGACCTTCCGCAGAAAGCCGGTCGGTGGTGTAGACGACATGCGCCGCAGCATGCACCGCCGCAGCGCGATAGATGTCGAGTCCGCCGACATCGCCGACGTCATCGTAGGCGTCGGGCAAGTGGATCAGGTATTCATCGATGGTAGGCCGATAGCCGTTGCGCGACTCGAAATCGCCTGCGGTCGGGCGCATGATGAAATCGCGGCCGAACAGGGCGCGCAGGTACATGCCGATGCGCCGGTGCACATCGACAAACAGCGTCCCGCGCCGCTCCTGTTGCAGGATGGCGAGCGATTCCGCGCTGTCGAGGCCGAAGTAGCGCATCTGATCGTCGAAATGCGTGCGATGCGCCTGAATGCCCCACTGCGCCCAGCGCCGCAGCCCGCCGAGCGTGAGCTGGCCGAGCAGGGTATCCAGCCTGTCGAGCATCGGCCGCAGCGCGCGCGGGGCGTTGGCCGAGATGTGATGGATCAGCGACAGATAGCCATGAAACACTTCAGCGTCGCCGAGCCGGGAAGCGGCAAGGGGCGCCGTTTCCAGCAGTCTCTCGATCACGGCGCCGCTGGTTTTTGAAGCCAGCCGCAAGGCTTCCTGCACCAGTTCGTCGAGCACATCCTCGCCCAGTTCGCGCGCAATCGACGGTGCCGCATTGATGAATGCGAGAGCAAGGCCGTCTCCGCGCCCGAGTCGGCACAGGGCGGCAATGCCGGCGTGATATGACAGCAGGCCGTGCGGCGTGAACGCCTTCGCTGCCTGCGCGGCAGACGCATCGATCGCGTCCTGGACCTTGCCCGGTAGCTCGCTGATGTCGGTTTGCGCGGCCAGCATGGTTCGTTGTCAGAAATAGGTAGTGACAGCGGCGTCGAGTGCGTCGCGCATGTCAGGATCATCGGTGAGCGGCCGCACCAGTGCCATGCGACAGGCGTCGAGCGGCTTGATGCCCTTGGCAATCAGGGAACCTGCGTACACCAGCATGCGCGTGGAGATGCCTTCGTCCAGTCCATGACCTTTCAGGTTGCGACCCCGTTCGGCGATGCCGACCAGGCGGTTCGCGATGTCCTCGTCCACGCCGGTTTCATGCACGATCACTTCCAGTTCGACCTGCTTCGCGGGATAGTCGAAATCGAGCGCGCAGAAGCGTTGCTTTGTCGATTGCTTGAGGTCCTTCATCAGGCTTTGATAGCCCGGGTTGTAGGAGATCACGATCTGGAAATCGGGATGGGCGCGCACCAGTTCGCCCTTCTTGTCGAGCGGCAGCACACGCCGACTGTCCGTCAACGGGTGGATGACGACCGTCGTGTCCTGGCGCGCTTCCACCACTTCGTCGAGATAGCAGATCGCGCCATGACGCGCAGCCAGTGCCAGCGGGCCATCCTGCCAGTGCGTACCTTCGGCACCGAGCAGGAAGCGCCCGACCAGATCGGATGCCGTCATGTCTTCATTGCAGGCGACGGTGATCAGCGGCCGGTCCAGGCGCCACGCCATGTATTCGACAAATCGGGTCTTTCCGCAGCCGGTCGGTCCCTTGAGCATCATCGGCATGCGGGCCGAATAGGCGGCCTCGTACAAGGCGATCTCGTCGCCGGTGGCGCGGTAATAAGGCTCTTCCCGAAAACGGTATTGTGCGATCGGATCAGTCATGATGCGGTTTAAAAAAAGCTGCGACGGGACGGCATGTCCCGCCGCCCAAAAGAGGCCTGCTGCGACAGAAAAAAGGGACGCAGCAACCTCGCCCGAAAATGTTGCCGTTCTCGGTCAGACAGTCTTGCCGCGGTACACCACCATCGACGCGCCCTGGCTCTGCTTGAAGTTGTCGTAGCCGATCAGCCGCACGTGATGATTCGGATTGGCGCGATGGCAGGCTTCGGCCTCGGCCAGGATGGCACTGACATCGGTTTCGCCGAACATCGGCAGCTTCCACATGTACCAGTAATGGTCGAAGGCGTTTTCCGGCTCGCTATGTTCGATGGCCGGATTCCAGCCCTTGCTCACCAGGTAGGCGACCTGCTTGCGGATGCGTTCGTCATCCATCTCCGGCAGGTAGGAAAAGGTTTCGAACTTGCGGCTGGCCGGGTCGGACAGGCGCGATTTGTAGTCTTGCATTTCACTCATTTGATATCTCCGATGCTGTTTCTTTGCGAGCGATGGCTGCGCTTGTTTGTGCTTACTTGTGCACCACGTCCAGCTTATCGACCGTGTCGAATTCGAACTTGATTTCCTTCCATGTTTCCATCGCCGCTCTCAGTTCAGGAGAGTGCTTGGCGGCAGCGATCAGGATGTCCTTGCCTTCCTTCTCGACTTCGCGGCCCTGGTTGCGCGCTTCCACGCAGGCTTCCAGTGCCACGCGATTCGCCGCCGCGCCGGCCGCATTGCCCCATGGATGGCCGAGCGTTCCGCCGCCGAACTGCAGCACCGAGTCGTCGCCGAAGATGGAAACCAGCGCCGGCATGTGCCACACGTGAATGCCGCCGGATGCCACCGGGAACACGCCCGGCATCGAACCCCAGTCCTGATCGAAGAAAATGCCGCGGCTGCGGTCTTCTTCCACGAAGCGTTCACGCATCAGGTCGATCCAGCCCAGCGTTGCCTGGCGGTCGCCTTCGAGCTTGCCGACCACGGTGCCGGAGTGCAGGTGATCGCCGCCCGACAGGCGCAGGATCTTGGTCAGCACGCGGAAGTGGATGCCGTGGTGCGGATTGCGGTCGAGTACGGCGTGCATCGCGCGATGGATATGCAGCAGCATCCCGTTGTCGCGGCACCAGTTGGCCAGGCCGGTATTGGCGCAGAAGCCGCCGGTGATGTAGTCGTGCATGATGATCGGCGCGCCGATCGATTTGGCGTACTCTGCGCGTTTGTACATTTCTTCCGGTGTCGGCGCGGTCACATTCAGGTAGTGGCCCTTGCGTTCGCCGGTTTCCTTCTCGGCCTTGTGGATCGCTTCCATCACGAAGTCGAAACGGTCGCGCCAGCGCATGAAGGGTTGGCTGTTGACGTTCTCGTCATCCTTGGTGAAGTCCAGACCGCCGCGCAGGCATTCATAGACGGCGCGACCGTAGTTCTTGGCGGACAGGCCGAGCTTGGGCTTGATGGTGCAGCCGAGCAGCGGACGGCCGTACTTGTTCATCTTGTCGCGTTCCACCTGGATGCCATTCGGCGGGCCGCCGCAGGTTTTGACATAAGCGATGGGGAAGCGCACGTCTTCCAGGCGCAGCGCGCGGATTGCCTTGAAGCCGAACACGTTGCCGACCAGCGAGGTAAAGACGTTGACGACCGAGCCTTCTTCGAACAGGTCCATCGGGTAAGCGATGAATGCGTAGAAGCAAGTGTCGTCGCCGGGCACATCCTCGATGCGATAGGCACGGCCCTTGTAGTAGTCGAGGTCGGTCAGCAGGTCGGTCCACACCGTGGTCCAGGTGCCGGTCGAGGATTCGGCCGCGACGGCGGCTGCGGCTTCTTCGCGGTCCACACCCGGCTGCGGCGTGATCTTGAAGCAGGCAAGGATGTCGGTGTCCTTGACGGTATAGAAAGGCTCCCAATAGGTGCTGCGATATTCCTTCACACCCGCGCTGTACTTCTTGACAGTCATCTGCCACTCCTTGATTGATGGGTTATCGTGAACTGCTGCGATGACGGAAGTGTATGCAGGTGGATGAATAAAGAAAATTCAATAATAATTAGGGTATAAGTAAGGTTATGCTTAAGTAATGCCACGTGAAAATTTTCCGGAGTGATGATGAGAAACCTGACGATGCGCCAGTTGCAGATTTTCAGTGTTGCGGCGCGGCACCTGAGTTTTGTGCGGGCGTCCGAAGAGCTTTTCCTGACGCAGCCGGCAGTGTCGATGCAGATACGCCAGCTGGAAGAATCGGTCGGCATGCCTTTGTTCGACAAGATCGGCAAAAAGATGTACCTGACCGAAGCGGGCAGGCAGCTGGAGCGCACCGCGCATGAAGTGCTGGGTGCGATTAAGAACGCGCAGGACAGTCTTGCCGCGCTGACCGGATTGCGCGCCGGCCTGGTGACGGTGGCGCTGGTCAGCACGGCGAAGTATTTCGTACCGAAACTGATTGCGCTGTTCAGGCAAAGTCATCCCGAGATCGAATTGCGCATCACCGTCAGCAATCGCGAAAACCTGATCCAGCTCCTGCACAACAACGAGATCGATCTCGCGATCATGGGGCGGCCGCCGCAGGAGATGGACGTGCTGTCGTTTCCGCTGGCGCGACATCCGCACGTGATCATCGCATCACCCGATCATCCCTTGGCTGCGCGGCGCAGGATCAAGGCGGCGGATCTGAGCGAGGAGACGTTTCTGATTCGGGAAGAGGGATCGGGTACCCGGCTGGCGATGGAGAGCTTTTTCAGCGAGCAGCAGATACAGCCGAAACGCGGCATGGTCATGGGCAGCAATGAAACCATCAAGCAGGCGGTGATCGCCGGCCTTGGCCTTGGCTTCATTTCGCTGCATACGCTGGCACTGGAACTGAAGGCAGGCGAACTGGCTGTGCTCGACGTGAAGGGCATGCCGATGATGCGGACCTGGTATGCGGCGCACCTGCGCAACAAGCACCTGTCGCCGGCCACGGCCGCGTTCAAGGAATTCATCATCGCCCAGGCCGGACCTTATCTCGACTCCGCCTTTGCCGAGACCTCGGTCCAGGTGCGCAACAAGCTGACGCGCGAGGAGCGGCGGGTACAAGGCGGAGAAGCGGTGAAGGCCGGACAGTGACTCGGGCGCGTCGTTACGGCGATGCGGTCGACGCCGGAACATTGGCGGGGGATGAAACCGGCGTGGTCAAGGATCGGTTGCAGGTTGGTTGTTGCGATGCACAATCAAAAAGATTTGCAAAGATTCGTAGAATTTGTTTATATGCGCACTTACACATATAAAGAAATTTCGACGAACATGGACAAGAATCTCGCAAAAGGGCAGATGCAGGAGCTGTTTGAAGAAGTCTCGAACTACTTCTTTCTGCTCTCCGAACCGACACGGCTCAAGATTCTTCATGCACTGTGCGGCGGCGAACGTCCGGTAGGCGAGATCGTGTCGGAAATCGAGTCGACCCAGGCCAACGTATCGCGCCAGCTGAACATGCTGTATCGCGCGAAGATCCTGGCTCGGCGCAAGGACGGCACCCAGGTTTATTACCGCATCGACGACCAGAACACGGTCGACGTGTGCCGCACGGTTTGCGGAAAGATGTCGGTCAAACTGGCGAATAACAAGACACTGGACAAGGACGCCGTCGACAGCTTCATGGCCGGGGGCGAGTAAGAATCCGATCCGGAATCTATTTTCCGGATTTATTTTTGCCTTAAATATTAAGATGTAGCTATATAGTTTTATACAAGATCAAAAGATTCAACAATTCTACGAGGATGACGCTGCATGTCTCATGAAATCAAAAAGACGGGCCGGATACTTCGAGCGCCCGAAAATTTCGTCGACAGCCGGCTTGCTGAGGAGATCAGCAAGGACGGCATGAACAAGGAACGGCGCGGCTTCTTGCGCCGCAGCTTCCTGGCCGCCAGCGCGGCCATGGCCAGCGGCACGGCCCTGGCCCAGGCCGCGGCCAGCAGTTTCGAAGGGGATAGCAATATCCTGACCTTGCCCGAGCATGCGAAAACGCTGGGCAAGCCGGTCGCGACCAATGCCTATGGCATGCCTTCGAAGTTTGAAACCAATCTGCTGCGTCGCGAATCGCCGGGCCTGACCCGCGTGTCGGCGGCGTCGGTGGCGTTCACGCCGCTGCAGGGCCTGTTCGGCATCATCACGCCGAGCGGCCTGCATTTCGAGCGCCATCATCAAGGCTGGTATGACGTCGATCCGAGCAAGCATCGCTTCATGATCAACGGCATGGTGAAGAATCCCAAGGTCTACACCATGGACGATCTGATGCGCATGCCTTCCGTATCGCGCATGCACTTCATCGAATGCGGCGCCAATACCGCGATGGAGTGGGGCAACGTCGCGGTGCCGACCGTGCAGTATTCGCACGGCATGCTGAGCTGCAGCGAATTCACCGGCGTGCCGCTCTCCTATCTGCTGGAAGACTGCGGCTACGACAAGAAGAATGCCAGGGTAGTGCTGGCCGAAGGTTCGGACGGCTCGGCCATGACACGCACCATCTCGATCGACCGCGCGCTGGATGACGTGCTGGTCGTGTGGGGCATGAACGGCGAAATGCTGCGCCCTGAAAACGGCTACCCCTTGCGCCTCGTCGTGCCCGGCGTGCAGGGCGTGTCCTGGGTGAAGTGGCTGCGCCGCATCGAGGTCGGCGACAAGCCTTACGCCACCAAGGACGAAGCAATCCACTACATCGACGCGATGCCGGACGGGACCTTCCGCCAGTACACCTCGATCCAGGAAACGAAATCCGTCATCACCACGCCATCCGCCGGGCAGACGCTGCTCGACAAGGGTTTCTACAACATTACCGGTCTCGCATGGTCGGGTCGCGGCAAGATCAAGCGCGTCGATGTGTCGGTCGACGGCGGCCGCAATTGGCGCACCGCGCGCCTGGAGACGCCCGTGCTGTCGAAGTGCCTCACCCGCTTCAACATCGACTGGGTATGGGACGGCTCGCCGGTCGTGCTGCAGTCGCGTGCGATCGATGAAACCGGCTATGTGCAGCCGAAGATCAATGAACTGCGCGCGGTTCGCGGAACGAAATCCATCTATCACAACAATGCGATCCAGTCGTGGAAGGTCGCCGAATCCGGAGAGGTGTCGAATGTCCAGGTTTATTAATTCCATCGCCGCCCTGGCGCTGGCGGTAACGAGCGGCCTGGCGTTCGCCGAGAAGTTTCCCAATATCGGTCGTACCGCGACCGAGAAGGAAATCGCGGCGTGGGATATCGACGTGCGCCCTGACTTCAAGGGCCTGCCGAAAGGATCGGGTACGGTTGCCAAGGGCCAGCAGGTGTGGGAAGGCAAATGCGCCAGCTGCCACGGCACCTTCGGCGAATCCAATGAGGTGTTCACGCCCATCATCGGCGGCACCACGCCGGACGACATCAAGACCGGGCGCGTGGCCGCGCTCGTCACCGGCCGCCAGCCGCAGAAGACCACGATCATGAAGGTCGCCACTGTCTCGACCCTGTGGGACTACATCAACCGCGCCATGCCGTGGACCGCACCGAAGTCGCTGTCGACCGAAGAGGTCTATTCGGTGCTCGCCTACATTCTCAACATGGCGGAAATCGTTCCCGATGATTTCACGCTGTCGAACGAGAACATCGCCGACGTGCAGAAGCGCATGCCGAACCGCAACGGCATGACGACCAATCACGGCATGTGGGACATCCATGGCAAGCCGGACGTCAAGAGCGTCGCCTGCATGAAGAATTGCCCGGTTGACGAAAAGATCCACTCGACTTTGCCCGACGTATCGCGCAATGCGCATGGCAACGTCGCGCAGCAGAACCGCGCCTTCGGCCCGGTTCGTGGCGTCGATACGACCAAGCCGGCGTCGACCGGACCGTTGTCGGCTGCGAAGGCCGCGACGGCGAGCGCCGCCGGCGCAACCAGCGCCGCCGAACCGGAAGGCCTTGCGATGGCGAAGAAGAACGCGTGCGTCGCCTGCCATGGTGTGGAGAACAAGATCGTGGGGCCGGGCTTCAATGAGATTGCCGCGAAATACAAAGGCAATGCAACGGCGGAGTCCGCCCTGATCGGCAAGGTCAAGAGCGGCACCAGCGGCGTGTGGGGAGCAGTCCCGATGCCCTCGCAGGCGCATGTCAATGAAGCCGAAATCAAGACCATCGTGTCCTGGATTCTCGCGGGCGCGAAGTAGGCATACAACAGCAAACCATCAAAGCAACATTCGACCAATCACGGAGAGAGCATGAAGCAAGTAGTAATGGCTGCGGCACTGGCCGCCCTGGCGGGCAGCGCGTTCGCGGATTCCGACGGCCTGGCCTTGGCAAAGAAGAGCGGTTGCACCGCTTGCCATGGCGTGAGCAACAAGATCGTCGGCCCGGGTTTCAACGACGTCGCCGCGAAATACAAGGGCAATGCCGGTGCTCAGGCCACGCTGGCAGCCAAGGTCAAGAGCGGCGGCAGTGGCGTATGGGGCCCGATCCCGATGCCGCCGCAGGCGCAGATCAAGGACGACGACGTCAAGACCCTTGTGTCATGGGTCCTGGCCGGCGCGAAGTAAGAGTACTGGCGAACGCCGTGCGCAATGCGATGACGCATGCGGCACGGCATTCGATGCATCAGGGCGAACCAGTGAGACGGCTTGCCTTGTTTTTTTACGATAGGAGAGAGAGATGAATCAAAATCGACGCGACATGTTGCGGATTTCCGCCGTTCTCGGCATGGCGTTTACCGCGGGCCTGCTCAAGGCAAGCGATGTATTTGCAGCGGACTGGAATCAGACGGCATTCGACGCGAAAAGCATCGATGACGTGGTCAAGGCGCTCGGCGGCGACAAGTTCGCGGTCAGCGGCGACGTCGCCATCACCGGGCCGGATATTGCCGAAAACGGCGCCGTGGTCCCGGTATCCGTGAGCAGCAAGGTTCCCAACACGGAATACATGGCCATCCTCGTGGAGAAGAATCCGAGCGCGATGTCGGCCGGCTTCAACATCCCCGCTGGCACGGAAGCTGCCATCAGCACCCGAGTCAAGATGGGCGCCACTTCCAATGTGCATGCACTGGTCAAGGCCGACGGCAAGTGGCTGGTCGCCAGCAAGGAAATCAAGGTCACGCTCGGCGGCTGCGGCGGCTGATCGACATCCGACACCGAATCCATTTTTACGAATTTTCGAAGGAAATCATCATGGCAGATCCAATGCGCATCCGCGCAAGTGCAAACGGCGATGTAGTCGAAGTCAAGATTCTTATGCGTCACGACATGGAAACAGGTCAGCGCAAGGACGCATCCGGCAAGGTCATCCCGGCGCATTACATCAAGACGCTGACCGCCAAGTGCAAGGACAAACTCGTGCTGGACGCGCAGTTCGGCCCCTCCGTATCGAAGGACCCGTTCCTGTCGTTCAAGTTCAAGGGCGGCGCCAAAGGCGACAAGGTCGCCGTGACCTGGATCGACACCAAGGGCGACACGCGCACCGACGAAGGCACGATTTCCTGATTGGACGTAACTGCTGTTTGCATTTCATACCACCGGCAAGAGTGGAGGGAACTCATTCCATAAATAGGAGGGCTCGCGTTTGCACCAGAATCGGTGCTGGCAAGGCGTGCGCCGCGTCAAATAGCGGTGCCTATTTGCAAGAAGCACAACGCTGTCCAGCGCCGATTCTGGTGCGAACCCTCCGGGAAGGTGGCCTGGACGGCGCATTGCGGCGTTGCGCTGCTAGCGCAGGGAACCACCCTGCGCGTCGCACCGCGCCTTGCACTGCATCCGTCCAGGCCACCTTCGCGAGCCCTCCTATTTATGGAATGAGTTCCATACCCGATCAATTTGTACCAAGGAGACAGCATGAACTGGAAAGGCCTCATTTTGGTCGCCATCGCGGCATCCGCGACGGCGGCGTCCGCATCGGCCCAGACTTCCGCAACGGACGAAATCGCGAAGTATCGCCAGATGCTTGCCGATGGCAATCCCGCCGAGTTGTGGGAAATGCGCGGCGAGGAATTGTGGAAAAAGAAAGCGGGCCCGAAGAACGTCTCGCTTGAGCAATGCGATCTGGGCAAGGGCCCGGGCGTCGTCAAGGGCGCCTATGTCGAACTGCCGCGCTACTTCAAGGATGCTGGCAAGGTGATGGACCTTGAGCAGCGGCTGATTCATTGCCGCATGAACCTGCAGGGACTGAGCCGCGAGGAGGCGACGAAGCAGCCGTTCGCCGCGCAAGGCAAGCCGTCGGACATCGAAGCGATCGTGTCGTATATCACGGCCGAATCGCGCGGCATGAAGATGGCAACCCCGACCGATCATCCGGCGGAAAAGGCAGCCTACGAGGCGGGCAAGAAGATCTTCTTCTACCGGGCCGGCGCGCATGACTTTTCCTGCGCCACCTGCCACGGCACCGACGGCCAGCGCATCCGCCTGCAGGAACTGCCCAACATCCTGAACAAGGCAAACGCACAGGCTGCCTACACCACCTGGCCTGCCTACCGCGTCTCGCAGGGCGAAGTTCGCACCATGCAGCATCGCCTGAACGACTGCTTCCGCCAGCAGCGTTTCCCCGAGCCGGGCTATGCATCGGACGCCATCACGGCGCTCACGATGTTCCTGGCAAAGAATGCGGAAGGTGGCGTGTATAACGCCCCGGCGCTCAAGCGATAAGGAGAAACGACATGAAACGTATGAGCATCATGATGGCAGGCGTGCTGGCGATCGCGGGCTGCGCCACTGTGGCGACGGACACCGACTACGGCAAGGCAGCGCTGGCGTTGCTGAAGAACGACTTCAAGTCGAAGGGGCCGGCGACAATGGAACGCATGCTGAACCAGGACGAGGCACAGCGCCTGTGCAGCGAATATCCGTCCGAGCGCCCGAAGGACGTGGCCGCGCAGATCGAAGCAAACCAGATGAAGACGATCAAGTATCCGTCCGACGGCAAGTACCTCGGCAAGTGGCAGGAAGGCGAGAAGATCGCGCAGAACGGCCGTGGCATGCAATCGTCCGACAAGGTCGGCGCGCCGAACGGCGGCAACTGCTACGCCTGCCACCAGATCACCAAGGAAGAAATCTCCTTCGGCAACATCGGGCCCTCGCTGTACAACTACGGCAAGCTGCGCGGAAACAGCGACGAGATCGTGAAGTACACCTGGGGCAAGATCTACAACTCGCAGGCGTATTCGGCGTGTTCCAACATGCCGCGCTTCGGTCACTCCGGCATCTTGACGGAGGCGCAGATCAAGGACGTCATGGCCTTGCTGCTGGATCCCGCCTCTCCCGCAAACAAATAAGCGACAGTCAAACGGGCGGGGCAGTGGGTGCCCTCGCCCGGATCAACCAATTCAGAATTTCGAGGAACAGCAATGGGAATGAATCGGCGTGAATTCATGCATGTCATGGGGATAGCCGCGGCCAGCGGGATGACGCTGAACGCGGGCAGCGCATTCGCCGCGCCTTCCGCAGGCAAGATGTATGACGTGCCGCGCTTCGGCAACGTCCACTTTCTACACTTCACTGACTGCCATGCGCAGCTTCTGCCGATCTATTTCCGCGAACCGAATGTCAACCTCGGCATCGGCGAAGCGATCGGCCGCATGCCGCATCTCGTCGGCGAGAAGTTGCTCAAGCAGGTGGGCGCGCGCCCGAATACGGCTGAGGCTTATGCTTTCTCCTATCTCGACTTCGAAAAAGCCGCGCAGACCTACGGCAAGGTCGGCGGCTTTGCGCACCTGGCCACGCTGGTCAAGCGCATGAAGGCATCGCGTCCGGGCGCATTGCTGCTCGACGGCGGCGATACCTGGCAAGGTTCCGGCACGGCGCTCTGGACGAACGGGCAGGACATGGTCGATGCCTGTCTCGCACTCGGCGTCGATGTGATGACGGCACACTGGGAAATGACGCTGGGCGACAAGCGCGTCAAGGAAATTGTCGAGAAGGATTTCAAGGGCAAGGTCGACTTCGTTGCGCAGAACATCAAGACCACCGATTTCGGCGACCAGGTGTTCGATCCTTATGTGATGAAGGAAATGAACGGCGTGCAGGTCGCCATCATCGGCCAGGCATTCCCGTACACGCCGATCGCCAACCCGCGTTACATGGTGCCGGAATGGAGCTTCGGCATCCAGGACGAGAACATGCAGAAGATGGTCGACGAGGCGCGCGGCAAGGGTGCCAAGGTAGTCGTCGTACTGTCGCACAACGGCATGGACGTGGACATCAAGATGGCCTCGCGCGTGCGCGGCATTGACGCCATCCTCGGCGGCCATACGCATGACGGCATGCCGCAACCGGTGGTTGTCAGCAATGCCGGCGGCAAGACGCTGGTCACCAATGCGGGCAGCAACAGCAAGTTCCTCGGCGTGCTCGACTTCGATGTGCGCGGCGGAAAAATCCGGGACTTCCGCTATCGCCTGATGCCAGTATTCTCCAATTTCCTGCCGGCTGACAAGGAGATGGATGCGCTGATCAAGAAGATTCGCGCGCCGTACGAATCGAAGCTGAACGAAAGGCTCGCGATGACCGAAGGGACGCTCTACCGCCGCGGCAATTTCAACGGCACCTTCGACCAGCTGATCGTCGATGCGCTGATCGATATGAAGGGCGCCGATCTCGCATTTTCGCCGGGATTCCGCTGGGGCACCTCGCTGCTGCCCAACAGCGCGATCCTGATGGAACATCTGATGGACCAGACCGCGACGACCTATTCGTACAGCACGCTGACCGAAATGACCGGCGCGACCATCAAGAACGTGATGGAAGACGTCGCCGACAATCTGTTCAATCCGGATCCGTACTATCAGCAGGGCGGCGACATGGTGCGCGTGGGTGGCATGACCTACGCCATCGATCCGCGCGCCAAGATGGGATCGCGCATCCAGGACATGCGACTGAACGGCAACCCGATCGAAGCCGGCAAGACCTACAAGGTTGCGGGCTGGGCACCTGTCGCGGAAGGTGCAAGCGGCGAGCCAGTGTGGGAAGTGGTGGCGAAGTGGCTGCGCGACAAGAAGACCGTCGCGCCGCGCAAGCTCAACACCCCGCGCATCATCGGCATGGACGGCAACCCCGGCATTGCGATCTGATATCTGGAGAAAAACATGAGAACGAAACGATTTGCGAGCGCACTGATCTTCCTGACGGTCTTTTCATTGGCCGGCGTGCATGCATGGGCCGCAGACGCTGCGCAAGTGCCCGAGGTCAAGCGCACCAAACAAGCCTTGTATCTTGATGCGCCGGAAGCCTACGCACTCAAGCAGAAGCTCGGCGACAAGGCTTTCATGGTCGACGTGCGCACGCGGGCGGAAGTGTCCTACCTCGGCATGCCGACCGTGGCCGATGCCAATATTCCTTACGTCGAGCACCCTGACGATGCGCCCTGGGACGACAAGGCGGGACGCTTCAAGCTTGAGCCGAATAATGATTTCGGGCCCGAGCTTGGTCGCCGTCTCGCGGACAAGGGACTCGGCAAAGACGACACTATCATTCTCATGTGCCGTTCGGGAGATCGCAGCGCGCGTGCGGCGAACCTGCTCAACGATCTCGGCTATCGCAAGGTCTATACCGTCATCGACGGTTATGAGGGCGATCTCGCGAAGGACGGCACGAAGGCGGGGCAGCGGGCGGTGAACGGCTGGAAGAATGCCGGCCTTCCGTGGACCTACAAGCTGGACAAGAACAAGTTGTACTTTCCGAAGTTCTGACGGGAGATCGCCGTGCTGAGTCTCCGGAAACTCTTGCTCGGCGCGTGCCTGAGTATTCTTGCCGGCGCCCTGAACGCGGCCGAGCTGCGCGTCGGCGATACGCCCGTATTGCCGGCCGTTCGTTCCATCGACGGCAAGACCATCGATGCCGCCACATTGCGTGGCAAATTGCTGGTGGTCAGCTATTTTTCATCCGGCTGCCCATTCTGCATGAATGAAGCGCCCAAGCTGCAGAAACTCTACCGGGAAAACCGGGACAAGCTGACAGTCATCGGCGTCAACATCGAGCGCAACGATCCGGAACAAGGTGCAAAGACGGAGCGCTGGATCGCGAAGTACAAGCTCTCCTATCCGGTAACCACCGACTTCACCGCATTCGAAAATGCCTTTGGCAGACTGAAAGGCTTGCCGGTCAATCAGGTATTCGACAAGAACGGCAAGGTGCTCAGAATCGACATTGGTGAGATTTTTGACGAAGACTTCGATGATATCGCGCGCCTGGCTCGTTAGATTAGGCATAGTTGCGGCCCTCCTGCCGGCGCTTTCCGCACTGCTTTTCCTGTTGTTCAGTGCACGAGCGGCGACGGCATCCGACGTCTCCGTCGAACTTCCGGCCCCGATCGACTTGAGTCAGGACGGCAGTGTGGCGAAGCAGCGCGGCAAGCCGGTGGTGATTCTGTTCTCGCTCCCGGGATGTTCATTCTGCAATGTCGTGCGGCGCAACTATCTCGCGCCGCTGCTGCGCGATCTGCCGGAGCAACAGCGCCCGGTCATCCGTGAAGTGCAAGTCAACGGCGGCAGCATGCTCATCGGCTTTCACCGGGAGCGGATCAGCCAGCACGCGCTGGCGAGCAGTTACGACATTCGATTTGCGCCGACGGTGGTGATGCTCGATAGCGCCGGCCGAATCCTGACAGCCCCGATCGTCGGTGGCGACACGGTAGGGCTCTATGGCGGATATCTGGACAATGCTTTCGCCGAGGCCGCACGCAAGCTGGCGCATGCGCGAGATACGGAACACAGAGAAACAAAGGGAGGAAGACCATGAAAGTTCAGTACAAACTCGCAGTCACGCTCGCATTTTTCGCAAGCGCCGGTACTTACGCGGCGGAAGCAACTTACGCAATCAAATTGATGACCCCGGAAACGGCGCTCAAGGCAGCGCAGGCCGGCTTGAAAAAATGCCGCGACGGCGGCTATCAGGTGGCCATCGCCGTGGTCGATCGCACTGGGCAGACGCAGGTCGTCCTGCGCGATCGCTTCGCCGGCATGCATACGCCGGAAGCCGCGGTCAACAAGGCATGGACGGCGGTCAGCTTCAAGTCCAACACCAGCCAGTTCGCGGAATCGACGCAGAGCGGCAAGGAATCCAGCGGCATCCGCAGCATCCCGCGCGTGCTCGCCATCGGCGGCGGCCTGATGATCGAGGCAGGCGGCACCTTGTATGGAGGCATCGGCGTGTCCGGCGCACCGAACGGCAGTGCGGATGATGCGTGCGCCAAGGCGGGCATCGACGCAATCGCGGAAGAACTGGAGTTCTAAGCTCTCGCATCCATCCGGGCCGCGTTCGCCGGCCCGCTCCCTCATGAAATGCATTCTCGCACCCAATCGCGGCTGATTGCATTGTCAAATTGATCTGAATCACCCTTTCCAGAACGCCAAATTGTCCCTCTAAAACGACCATGATAGGTTCGTGGTTAATCTCATCAGCAGTCGTCGAGAACACATTTCACTCTCAAAAGTAAGAGGACAAGGCCATGGAACTGAGTCGCAGAAAGTTCATGCAGGGTGTCGGTGCGCTTGGCGGGGCGGCTGCCGCTTCGGCATTCAGCTTTCCCACGATCGCCGCAGCAGCGAAAAACGCGAAGAAGGTCAATGGCGCAGCCGGCGCCGTCGACATCCGCAAGATCAAATCCGGTTGCGCGATCTGCCCGAATTTCTGCGGCATCGAAGCAACCGTCGTCAACGGCGTGATCCGCACTATTTACCCGGATGCGGCGCGGGCCGAGTTCTACAATCACGGCATCTGCCCGAAGGGCGCTTCGGGCATGTTCAATACCTACGATCCGTACCGGCTGAAAAAGCCGCTGCGTCGCACCAATCCGAAGAAGGGTCCGCACGAGGATCCGCGCTGGGTCGAAATCAGCTGGGACGAAGCATTCAACACGATTTCCGATCGGCTCAGGAAGTTGCGCGCGGAAGATCCGCGCAAGCTGATCTGGCAGCATGGCCAGGGCAAATATCTGATTCAGGAGCAGTATTGCGAGGCGTGGACCAAGGCTTTCGGCACGCCGAACATGGTGCACCGGACGACCGCGTGTGAAGCGGCACGGCACGTTGCCGACGAATTGACCTGGGCCGGCGGAGGCATCCTGCCCGATCTCAAGCATTCCAAATTGCTGCTCAATTTCGGCGCGAATTACTACGAGGGCGAGCAAGCCTCGCGCTGGCTCGACTGGCAGACCATGCAAAGCATCGACAACAATGGCCTCAAGACCATCGTCGTCGAACCGCGGCTTTCCGGTGTGGCGGGCAAGGCCAATGAATGGGTGCCGGTACGACCCGGCAAGGATGTCGTGATGATCCTGGCAATGGCCAAGGTGATGATCGATGCGGGAACGATCGATGAACCCTTCCTGGTCGATTACACCAATGCGCCGCAACTCGTCGACGCGGCAGGCGTCATCCTCAAGGACAAGGATGGCAAGACGCCGCTGGTGTGGGATACCGTGTCCAGCAGCGCCAAACCGTATGTGCAGGGTGTCAAGCCGGCGCTGAAGGGCACCTATACCGTCGATGGCAAGCCGTTCCGCACCGCCTTCCAGGTGCTGGCAGACAGCATCGCCGACATCACGCCGGAATATGCGCAGGAAGTGGCGGATGTCCCGGCAGCGACGATTACACGCCTCGCGCAGACTTTTGCGAAGGAGGCGCGTATCGGAGAAACCATCGTGATCGACGGGCAGACGCTGCGTTACCGCCCCGCCGTGCTGTACTCCTTCCGCGGCCTGGCCGCCAAGGAGCACGGAGTGCAAGGCTGGCGCACCGGCCTGATCCTGAACATGCTGGTCGGGAACATCGACGCCGTGGGTGGCCTGATGCTCGGCGGCGCGTATGGACGTCCGCAGTACTTTGACGTCAGCAAGTGCGAATACCCGCCCAGCCGCGCCGACCTTGCGCAAAGCGTGTTCTTCCCGTACTCCAATCACCACATTGCGCAGACGCCGAATCTCGTGGTGCAGGATCCGAAGGCATACGGATTGCCGTATCAGCCGGAGATGCAGATCTTCTACGGTACCAACCGGCCGGTGTCGATTCCGAATTCATGGCAGCAGTTCGAAGGCCTGGCAAAAACCTACAACGTCGTCATCGACATCGTGATGAGCGAAAGCGCGTGGTACGCCGATATCGTGCTGCCGGACAAGACCTACCTCGAATCCTGGCATTTCGCGCCGACGCGCGGCACGACCGACACCGGCCATGTCGCGATCCGCCAGCCGATGGCCAATCCCTACAACCTGGAACACGATGCATTCAGCATCATCTGGGAGCTCAGCAAGCGGGTCGGCTTCCGCGATCAGTTTGCCGAGCAATGCAACAAGTCCTGGGGCTTGAAGGAAGTCACCTTCAAGCCGGGGCGCGACTACACGACCCGCGAAGGCGTGGAAACACTCTGGGCCGACAAGGCCAGGAAGGATTTTTCGGTCGCGGTCGAGCAGGGCTTCATCGGCAGCAAGAAGAGCGTCAAGAGCAAGTATCTGTCTGGCGCCGAGGACAAGTTCAAGGGGCCAGGCAAGGCCAAGATGAAGTTCTACGCCGATCAGCTGATCGACACCTATTACAAGGCCGAGGGCATCGTCAAGAAGAACAATCTCGCATCGTTCGACCTGACGAAACTGCGGATAGCCTACTCGCCGTTGCCGACGCGGGAGCATGCGTTCCCGACCCCGCATCGCGAGGCAACGGACTACCCGTTCTACGTCATCACCCATAAACGCATGTATCGCAACCAGTCCGGAAACACCGTCAACAACGTGATCCTGAACCAGGCGATCGGTAGGGATGCGGCGACCAACACCGTGCAGATCAATGCCGCCGCGGCGCGCAAGCTGGGCATCAGGAGCGGTGACGCCGTCACGATCGAAACCCGGGTCGGCAAGATCAAGGGGACCGCGCAGCTGATACAGGGCATCCGCCCCGACACCATCGCCGTCTCCTACCACTACGGACAATGGAGCCCCGGCTACGCGCCGGACGGGCACAACGGGACCGCGATCAATCAGGTGCTGGAGCATCATCCCGACCTGATCTCCGGACATAACTCGTTCAACGATACCAAGTGCAAGCTCTACAAGGCGTAAGGGAGAAGAAAATGACCAAGTTCGTTCGTGTAATCGACACCAAGCGCTGCATGGGCTGCCGCTCCTGCATGGCGGCCTGCGCGGTCGAAAACCATTTCACGCCCGACGCCCCGTGGAATGTGATGATGGAATATGAAGTCGGCACCTATCCGACGGTAAAGAAGATCTACATCCCGATGGGCTGCATGCACTGCGAGCACCCGGCCTGCAAGGCGGCCTGCGACCATACCGGTACCAAGGCGATCAGCAAGAATGAATTCGGCGCCGTGATCATCGACTACGACAAGTGCAACGGCTGCGGCTATTGCGCATCGGTTTGCCCCTATGGCGTACCGCAGGTCAACAAGTCGCTGAAATCCCTGCGGCCAGGCAAGGGACCGATCGGATCCGAAACCTTGTCCGCCGCTGTGCGCCATCCGACGCATCGCAAGAAGGCCAATGTCGCGGAAAAGTGCACCTTCTGCAGCCACAAGCTGGAAAAGGCCGTGGCCAACGGCAAGGTCGATCGTATCGGCAAGGACCAGGAATACACACCGACTTGCGACCTGGTCTGTCCGGTGCAGGCGCGTGTATTCGGTGACATGGACGACCCGAACAGCGAAGTGTCGAAACGCATCAAGGAAGGCAACGCGGTGCAGTTGAAGAAGCAGTTCAACACTTCGCCGCAGGTCTATTACATTCTCGATGAGGGAGCATCGTCATGAAATCGATTCTGACCTTCCTGCTTTGCGTGGCGAGTGCGGCGGTTTTCCAGGGCGCGATCGCGGCCGATGCCGCAGCGAAGAAAACCACCACCAAACCTGTCGCGACCGGCAAGCTCTCCATGGCGGAAAAGGGGTCCTTCCACAAGGTCCATGCGCGCAAGGCCAAGACCGACTGCGAGGATTGCCACAGCAAGGAGCCGCTGGCCGACAATGTGCTGCTGGTGAGCCGCAACAAGCCGCTCGCAAAGGGCTCGCCCGGTCCGGTCGATCCGAAGGAGTGCTATGAGTGTCACCGGCAGAAGAGCAACAAGCTGCCGGTCTATGCGCCGCATTGACCATGGATGAGCACAAGGAGTATGGTGTTCTGGCCCAGGTGCGCAGCCAGGGATACTGGTTGCTTTCCCGGCTGTTCCTGAGAGTGCCGGATGCGCAGCATCTGCGCGAACTGCAGGCAGAGCTTGCGGGCGCCGATACGGACGGCTCGCTGGCCGAGTTGCGACGGGCGGTCGAGGAATCCTTGCGTGCGCCGGACGATGCGGCGGTTGAATTCACCCGTCGCCTCGTCGTCGTGAGCAAGTCGGGCGGAGAGAGTCTGCCCTACGAGTCATTTGTGCG
Organism: Herbaspirillum sp. ST 5-3; assembly: GCF_004804275.1. GTDB lineage: Bacteria > Pseudomonadota > Gammaproteobacteria > Burkholderiales > Burkholderiaceae_D > Noviherbaspirillum. The sequence continues at coordinate 99,402 of NZ_STGI01000011.1, read as the reverse complement.
GGATGGCACGGTCCCCGGACCGGCAACGGCGGAGGTCGTCGCCTGCATGGCGGACTGCGGCTTTGCCGAAATTGCACCGGATGCGCCGTCACCCGATCATATCGGCGCGGAACTGAAGTTCATGGCCTTGCTGAGTTGCGAGGAAAGCCAGGCGTGGGAGCAGGGCAGGACGGCCGAAGCAATGCAACTGGTCGCCAGCCAGCGCTCTTTCCTGAATACACATCTCGCTGCATGGGGCCTCGACTACTGCGAAGCGCTCGAGACGCGTGCGGAGCATGCCTACATGAAGGCCGTCGCGCGCATGGCGCGACTATGCCTGCTAGATGATGTCGCGATTGTTGAAGAGAGCTTCCGCGAGCTGGGCGGGACGATCGGTGCAGCGCTCGACTAGTTCCATCAGCCGCGCGGCGCGGAATGCGCTCCAGCTTCATACCAGGTCTTGCTGCCATTGACCACCTTCACGACCAGCAGCATCACCGGCACTTCGATCAGCACGCCGACCACCGTCGCGAGCGCAGCGCCGGACTCGAATCCGAAGAGGCTGATCGCTGCGGCGACCGCCAGCTCGAAAAAGTTCGACGCGCCGATCAAGGCGGAAGGGCATGCTACCGAATGCTTTTCGCCGAGCTTGCGGTTCAGCCAGTACGCGAGCGCCGAGTTGAAGAAGACCTGGATCAGGATCGGCACAGCCAGCAGCGCGATCACGAGCGGCTGCTTGATGATGGCGTCACCCTGGAACGCGAACAGCAGCACCAGCGTCAGCAGCAGCGCGCCAATCGACCACGGCTGGATCTTCCCCATCGCCGCATCGAACACCGCTTGCCCCCTGGCCAGCAGTATTCGCCGCAGCGCCTGCGCGATCAGTACCGGGATGACGATGTACAGGATGACCGACGTGATGAGTGTGTCCCACGGCACGGTAATGCTGGAGACACCCAGCAGCAGGCCGACCACCGGGGCAAACGCAAACACCATGATCAGGTCGTTGACCGCCACCTGCGACAGGGTGAAATACGGATCGCCGTCGGTCAGGCGGCTCCAGACGAAAACCATCGCGGTGCAGGGTGCGGCCGCCAGCAGGATCAGGCCGGCGATATAGCTGTCGATCTGCGCGGCGGGCAGCAGCGGCGCGAACAGAACGCGGATGAAGAGCCATCCCAGCAGTGCCATCGAAAACGGCTTGACCAGCCAGTTGACGAAGAGTGTCACGCCGATCCCTTTGACATGTGCGCGCACCTGGTTCAGGGCGCCGAAGTCGATTTTCAGGAGCATCGGGATGATCATCACCCAGATCAGCAAGCCCACTGGTATATTGACCTTCGCGATTTCCATCGCGCCGACGGCCTTGAAGATGTCGGGCAAACCTTGCCCGAGGAGGATGCCGGCGACGATGCACAAGGCCACCCAGGCGGTCAGATAGCGTTCGAAAAAACTGAGCGGCGCCTTGGCGGCGCGCTTGCCGGTAACTTCACATTGTGCGGACATGATGCTCTCGTTCAGGAGTGGGCGGGGATATCGCTTGCGTGGCGCGCCAGCATGCGCAAGCGCTCGACGCCGACCGGTTCCTGCGCCTGCAAGGGGACGATCGCCCAGCGCTGCGCATGGCGGGAAGCAACGGTTTCGATTTGCGTCATTTCATTTGCGGCGCGCTCGCGCAACAAGGGCGATCGCGGGTTGGCGTAAGCGAGGCTGTTGTTGATGATCCATGCCCAGGGTTCGATCCCGGCCCGGCGCAAGTCATCCTGCAGATTCGCCGCCTCCAGCACTGGCGTGGTTTCCGCCAGGGTCACGATCATGATTTTGGTTTGCTTCGGGTCCTGCAGTTGCATCATCGGCGTGGTGAAATGCATGCCGCTGTGGCCCATCTGGCGGACGATTTCGCGATGGTACGCGCCGGTTGCGTCGAGCAGGAGCAGGGTATGGCCGGTCGGTGCGGTGTCCATCACGACGAACTTCTTTCCGGCTTCACGAATCACCCGCGAAAACGCCTGGAATACGGCGATTTCCTCGGTGCAGGGCGAGCGCAGGTCCTCTTCCAGCAGCGCGCGTCCCTGTGCATCCAGATCCTTGCCTTTCGTGTCCAGCACATGCTGGCGATAGCGTTCGGTTTCCGCGTGCGGATCGATGCGACTGACGGTCAGATTCTCAAGCGAGCCGGCCAAGGTCTCGGAAAGATGCGCCGCCGGGTCGGAGGTCGTCAGATGAACCGGGTAGCCCCGGCTGGCCAGTTCGACCGCAACGGCTGCGGCCATCGTGGTCTTGCCGACACCGCCTTTGCCCATCAGCATGAGCAGGCCATGACCGTCGCCGGATATCGAATCGACCAGGGATGCGAGGTCCGGCGCTGCGGGTGGCCGGGAAGGAGGTGTTCCTGACGCCAATGCTGCTGTCTCGTCGCTCAGAAGCCTCTTCAATGCCGGCAGGCCGACGAGATTGAAAGGCTTCAAGGCAACGTAGTCCACGGGCAGTACGGAAAGCGCTGCCGGCAACTCGGTCAGCGCCGCCCGCTCACGCTCGTAGATGGCCTTGGCCAGGGGATCATCCGTCGTCTCAGCAACGGGCAGCACGCCGTTGATGACCAGGTATTGCTGCGCCAAGCCGATTGCGGACAGTTCCTCGTGCGTGCGCGCGACTTCGAGCAGTGCCGAGCGTTGTGCCCGCGCGACCAGGATGAGCCGGGTGCGATGCGTATCGGACAGCGCGTCGACAGCCGCCTTGTATTGGCTCCGCTGCTTCTCCAGACCGGCGAGCGGCCCGAGGCAGGAGGCGTCGCCCTTGCCGGCCTCCAGAAAACCGGTCCAGGCGCTGGGCAATTGCAGCATGCGGATGGTATGCCCGGTGGGCGCGGTATCGAACACGATGGTGTCGTACTGCAGCAGCAGGGCCGGGTCGGTCAGGAGCGCGGTGAACTCGTCGAATGCCGCGATTTCCGTCGTGCATGCGCCGGACAATTGTTCCTCGATGCCCTTGACGATCGCCTCGGGAAGCACGCCGCGCACCGGCCCGACAATCCGGTCGCGGTATTGCTGCGCCGCCGCTTGCGGGTCGATCTCCAGTGCGGCCAAGCGCGGTACCGCATCGATCGTGGTCACCTTGTTGCCGATGGTGATCCCGAAAACTTGCCCGACGTTCGACGCAGGATCGGTGCTGACCAGCAGGACACGCTTGCCCTGGTCCGCGAGCTGGATGGCCGAGGCGCAGGCGAGGGAGGTTTTTCCCACGCCGCCCTTGCCGGTGAAAAAGAGGAAGGGGGGAGGGGTGTCGAGGAATCGCATGGCAGGACCTTCCTTAACAGCAGTTCGATCCGCTGCAGCATCCGCCGGCCGCCTTGACCTCGATGGCGGGTTTTGCGAGACCCGCCCAGCGCTCGAGCTCGGCACGGCGCGGATAGCGGCCGGTCAAGGCGATCTGGCCATCGACCAGGATCAGGGGCAGGCCCTCTTGTCCGGAGCGCTCCAGGAACCCCTTCACGGTGGCATTTTCTGCGAAGGCCATCGGCTGCTGCGCGAGATTGAAGCGTTCCACCTGAACGCCTTGCTCCTTGAGCCAGCTGACGTCGGCTGCGAAGGTGACGAGTTGCTGGTCGACGTCGACGCCGCAGACGCCGCTGCTGCAGCACAATGCCGGATCGAATACTTGAATGCTTGCCATGATGAATGCTCCTTAAACGAGTTGACCGATCTTGTCCAGTTCTGCTTTGAGTGCCGTCTTGTCGCGTTCGAGCGTATCCAGCGGCAGGGCGAGAAATGCCTCGATGCGCGCGCGCAGGATGCGATACGCCTTGCGGAAGGCGGCATTGATCTCTTCATCGGTGCCCGTCGCGTGCGCCGGATCTTCCACGCCCCAGTGCGTACGCAGTACAGGACCAAGATAAGCCGGGCAGGTCTCGCCGGCCGCGCTGGCGCAGACGGTGATCACGATGTCGGGCGTGGCCGGCAAGTTATCCCACGACTTGCTGTAATAGCCGTCGGTGGCCATACCTTCCTTGGCCAGCAGCGCGAGTGAGCGCGGGTGGACCTGGCCGGTCGGCTTGCTGCCGGCGCTCATTGCGCGCCAGCCTGGCGGGGCGAGATGGTTAAAGGTCGCTTCACCCAGGATCGAGCGGCAGGAATTGCCGGTGCATAGAAAGAGAACGTTCATGTGCTGATCGCGTTGGTCGGAAAGAGGGGCCTCAATCTGCGGAGGATGTGTCCGCGGTCTTTTGGCAGTCGGGCGTGCACTGCGGGATCGGCATGCACGGATTGCCGCCGCAGCAGTTGTCACTCAGGAATGCCATCAATGCGTTCATCGTCGGGAACGCGGCGGCATAGATGATGTAGCGGCCATCCTGGCGCGGGCTGATCAGCCGGGCGTGCGTCAGTTCCTTCAGATGAAAGGATAGCGAGGAGGGCGGAATGTCGAGCTTCTCGCCAATCTTGCTGGCGGCCATTCCTTCCGGCCCGGCCTGGACCAGCAGTCGGAATACCGACAGGCGGGATTCGTGGGCGAGCGCGGAAAGTGCGGAGACGGCGGCGGAGGTGTCCATGTTTCGGAAGCCGGTCGGCTTGTGTTGTTCGATATTTCAAGGATAGTCGAAATATGGAAATGACGCAATGCAAAATGCGCGAAGGATGCCTCACAACCCTTGCTGCCGTGAATTTGGACCGGTCAGGAAAACCTGATGATCATGCTTGACAAGGATTCTCCATGCACCATCCTGCATATCAACTGGGAGCGATTTCAAACCTGGAAACAAGAAACAGCACCGCGACGCGTGCGACTGCCCGACGCACGCGGGAGCGCATCCTTACTCAACCGAAATGGAGAAAGACATGGATCCAGTCGTTCACTTTGAAATGCCGTACGAGAATCAAGACCGGATGGCGTCGTTTTACGAGTCGGCCTTTGGCTGGCAAACGAAAAATCTCGGCCCGGAGATGGGCAACTACGTCATCGCCACCACGACCGAGACGGACGATGCAGGACCGAAGCGCCCCGGTGCGATCAACGGCGGCTTCTACTCGAAGAATCCGGAATGGCCGGCGCAGCATCCCTCCGTCGTCATCGCTGTCACCGACATCAAGGAATCCTCGAGGAAAGTGAGCGAATCCGGCGGTCAGGTGCTCGGTGAGCCGATGGAGATACCCGGCGTCGGCCAGTACGTCTCGTTCATCGACACAGAAGGTAATCGCGTGAGCATGCTGCAACCGGTACCGCGAAACTGGCATGCGCCGGACGCGAAATAAGACAAGTCTTGCAGTCGGCGTCGCAGCCTTTGTGCAAAGCGCGATGGCTGCGAGGCCGAAGATGAAGAAGATCGATATTGAAGGACTGCGTGAAGGACTGCGGCGCGCGTTCGCCGGATAGTATCCGTGCGGAATCGAGATTGAAGAGGCGTCGGCGGCGATGCACGGCCCTGCCGCCGGACGCTTCGCTCTCAGTCGCTTAATGCCGCTTTCGCCGCCTCCTCGGGCGACAATCCGTCGTAGAACATGTCGGTGAACCATTCGACCTGTTCCTCGATATGTTCCTGCGCCTGGGCCAGCGTCGCTCCGCCCGCGACCAGGAATCCTTCCACCTCCGTGCACCACTGAATCAGCGCGGCGGTTTCCGGATCAAGTTTCTCTTTCTTTGCCATTGCATTCACCTTGGTATCAGCTGCGTGTGCCGCTGTCAGACCGGAGCATAAACACATTTGCTCGATGCCGCCAGTAACCGCAACCCGGCTGTCTCTGGCCACGTCCTGAAGACTGGTTGCAACGCGAATCAATGAGACATGCCCAGGGGAAAGCCGATTTTTTTCTTATACGATCGGCAATTGATGCCACTCAAGCATATGCAAATCCGCAACTCGTAGACTCGTGAGTGTTTCAATGCGGAGAACACCAATGAAAACACCCGGAAGCGTCGCATTCGCGTTCGCCATGCTACTCATGATTGGACTGACTGGCTGCGGCGGCAATCAAGACGTCTCCGCGGGAGGACAACAATCCAACGCGACATCCAAACTGCTCGCCGACACCTATATTGAGACCTGGACAAAATGCGCGGATGAGAACGGTACCTGCGTGTTCTCCGGCACCACGCAAGTGCGCTATGGCGCGAACGGCACTTATGCGACGCTCACGGCAAGTTCCGCGATTGCCTGCAACAACGATGTCTTCGGCGATCCGGTGCCCGGCGCGGACAAGACTTGCGAGTATCGGACGATCACCGTCGTACCCGATCCCACGCCAGACCCGACGACCTGGACAAAATGCGCGGACGAGAACGGCACCTGTTCCTTCTCCGGCACCGCGCAGGTGCGTTATGGACTGAACGGCACCTACGCGACCCTCACCGCCACCAACGTCATCGGCTGTAACAATGAAGTCTTCGGTGACCCGCTACCGGGTGCCAACAAAATCTGCGAATACACTTTATCCGGGTCCACGCCGCCACCAGACCCCGATCCGACGCCAGGATGGACAAAGTGTGCGGACGAAAACGGCATCTGCTCGTTCTCCGGCACCACGCAGGTCCGTTACGGCCTGAACGGCACCTATGCGACGCTCACCGCCACGAATACGATCGGCTGCAACAACGAAGTGTTTGGCGATCCGCTGCCCGGCGCGAACAAGATCTGTGAATATGCTACGACGTCCACCGATCCCAATCCCCCGCCGCCGCCGGGACTGCCGTCGCCTGTGCCGGACGGCGTGCAGATGACCATGTCCTGCGTCGAGGGCGCGAACACCCAGTGCAGCGGCAGAAGCATCATCCGCACCGAGAACGGCGTCACCCTGACGAGTTCCGGCGTTCAGGCGTATGGCAAATCGACCAACGACCTGGCCACGCCCATCGTCGACGCCACCGCGGCTTGGGGCCTTGCGCCTGCGAGCGGCGGATTGGCCGAGGTGCGCGTGTTCAAGGCGAGCGACGGGCTGGTGTCGAACCCCGTGCTGTTGCTGTCCAACCTGGGCATTTCGTGGGATGGCAAGGTCGAGCGTCCGATCATCGTCGAGACCTTCCGCACCACGCAAGGCCGCGTCCAGATCGATTCCTCTGGAATGATCAGTTCAGGCGCGCTGCCGCCGAGTTCCAACCTGGCCTTCTACGACGTCGCCAGCAAGGGGACGGCCGCCACGCAGCTCAACTACGCGAACAACAGCTACTTCCCGCGCAGCGATCCTTCGCGCTGTCCGCCCGAGATGGTGCCTTGCCCGACGATCGAGACATCCGGAATCCAGCATCACACGGGCGACTGGCAGACCGGCGGCATCATGCCGGATACGACGAGCGCCAGCCGCCTGCACGGCGACGGCGACGTGCATGCTGGGAATGGTTTGCCGGATGCGAATGGCAATCCGACCATCCTGCCCGGCGGGAATGGCTTCGGCGTGCCGTTCCCCGGCTCGAAGGGCTATCGCCAGTTGAGCAACTGGAGCTACCAGTATGCCAACCTCGGCGCCTGGCTCACGCAGGACACTGTCCGCATCGTGGAGTGGACCGCCGGCGCCGGCAGCGATGAGCATAATCAGGCACGCACCGGCATGGTCGCCTTCGGGCAGGTATCCGATCCGGCCAGCGTACCGGCCTCGGGCAAGGCGACCTATTCCGGCATCGTATTCGGCTGGTACGCTGCCTCGGCCACCAAAGATGCTGCATTCTTCCGTGGTTCGGCGCTCATTACCGTCGACTTTGCCACCCGTTCGGTCAGCGTCGCGATCCAGAATACGCATACGGATGACGATGCCGCATTGGCGGTGCCTGTCACCATGAGCGCCTCCACCGCAATGGGTGCCGCGGGCAGCAATGTCGCCAACTACCTGACCGGCGCGGTCAACAACGGCACGCTGAATGGCGGATTGAGCGGCCGGTTCTTCGGCCCGGTGCTTGCAGGAGGCAGCGGCGCAGGCCCTGCAGAAATCGGCGGCAGCTTCTCGCTGTCGAACGCAACGACTGGGGCCGCTTCAGTGGGCGGTTTCATCGCACGCAAGCAGTAAGAGTGAAGGGCGGATACCCGCCCTTCATCTTCGCATGCAGGTGAGGGCTGCCCCTCACCGTGTCACTTCTTAACCGAAGTTGATCTTGTTGGTACCGGTCTGGCTCGGATTTACCGTGGAGGTAATCCCCGACACAAAGGCAGCGTTGTTGCCGTTGTTCACCAGCGTATCCTGCTTCTGGCCGAGCATTTGCGTAGCGTCGAACGAGAAGTCGTTCTTGTCGATGCTCACGCTCGGACCCCAGTAGTAGGGCGTCAATCCTTTGCTGGTGCCGCCGCGTACTGCGCTCATGGCTTTGCGGTCGAGTTCTTCGGTGGCAGCGATGTCTTTGATGATCAGTGTCGTCATGTCGGTTCTCCAATAGGTTTTCAATTTGATTACAGAAAGTCGATCTTGTTGGTGCCGGTCTGCGTAGGCTTGACGTTGGCGGTGATGTTGCTTGCGAAGGCAACGTTGTTGCCGTTGTTGACTTCGGTGTTCTGGCTTTGCGACATCAGCTGGCTGGCGTCGAATGAGAAGTCGTTCTTGTTGAGGCTGAACGACGGGCCGCCAAAGTAAGAGGGCATCATGCCCTTGTCCATGCCATGGCCGCCGTGTACGGCAGCCATGGAGTCGCGGTCGAGTTCTGCGATGGCAGCGATGTCTTTGATGATCAATGTGGTCATGTCTGTTCTCCTGAAGGTTTTCAAAATAAATTACAGAAAGTCGATCTTGTTGGTGCCGGTCTGCGTCGGGTTGACGTTGGCAGTGATGTTGCTTGCGAAGGCAACGTTGTTGCCGTTGTTGACTTCGGTGTTCTGGCTTTGCGACATCAACTGGCTGGCGTCGAACGAGAAGTCGTTCTTGTTGACGTTGTATGACGGGCCGCCCCAGTAGTAGGGCATCATGCCTTTGCCCATGCCGGTGCCGCCGTGTACGGCAGCCATGGCATCGCGGTCGAGTTCTTCGGTGCGGGACAGGTCTTTGATGGTCAGGGTTTTCATGGTGATGTTCCTTTAAAAATGAATGATTCGGGTTTGGTTGGTGAGCGTTTTGTCGCACTCGAGAGGGATATCGCAGGGACTGTGCCAGCTCGCGTCACACCTCACGCGGAATCTTCCAAGCCATTGAATTAAAAGGAAAAATACTTTCTTCGTGATACGTCTTGCTACTGTTTTTCGCAAGATGCTGGTCGAAGGCGTGGTGGTCCCCGCCAAACAGACTGATGCACTTCTGTTCGTTCGCACCAGACACTTGCCGACGCGCTCCACGATCTGCTTGCGCCGGTTCAAAGCCCTCCACGCAGGAAACGCAAAAGCCGGAACTTCCCCTTGCATGCTCGCTCGCAGTCTTAACAGGCCGTTGCACGCCGACGCCTGGACAAGTGGCAGAGCGAACAAGTGCTCGCCGACAAGAGGAATCTTCCGGAGGTGACGGCTACGACGCAGCGCGCGATGCCGTCCGAAGAGACATGACACCTTTCGATATAGAGCCGAATTTCGCGGCCGAGGCCGATATTGTTGTGCATGAAAATGAGGTGCCGCCCCATGTCGGGCCGGAGCTGGACCGGCTGTACGGGACGCTGTATTCCTCACTGACTTACTTTCACGCCTGCGCGAGTCTGGCAGGCGTCAGCACTTATATCGCGCGACGGAATGGCGTGCCGACGGCGGTCTTCCTGTACCGGCGCGAAGGGACAAGGCTGTATGTGGTCAACGAGGGAATGCGACTTGAGGCGGCTGAGGTGGAACGCTTCGCGCATCACATGTTTGCCGGCTCCGATCCGGTTGACATGATCATCTTGCATGCGGTGCAGATGGAGTCGCGCGGCGTCCCGCTGCTGCAGCAGCGCTTTTTTTGCGCCGAAGATTTCATTGTGACGCTGCCGTCCACACCGCAAGACTATCTTGCGCGCCTGGGTTCCTCCACGCGCAAGAATCTCAAGCGTCATCGCAACCGCGTGGAGCGCGATTTCCCCTCATTCAGGCATCGCATCGTCGAGCGCGGCGAGGTGGACGAACGGCTCATCCGCGAGATCATCGAACTGAGCCGCGCGCGCATCGCTGGCAAAGGCATCTCCTTCGGCATCGACGAAGATGAAACGTGCAACATCATCAAGCTGGTTCAGCGCAGCGGCGCCGTTCTGCTTGCCACCATCGATGGTCGCCTGTGCGGCGGCACGATCATGTACCGCATCGGGACGAACTGGATATCGCGGGTGAATGCACATGATCCGGCCTACGACGATTACCGCCTCGGCATGCTGTGCTGCTACCTGGCGATATGCAATGCCATTGAATCGGGCGCGGAACATTTTCATCTCGGTCACAGTTGGTACGAGTACAAGACGGCTTTGCTCGGCGAGTTGCAGGCTTTCGACCACATCACCTTGTATCGCTCCCGGGGCGCGCTTCTGCGGCACGCGGGAATAGCGACGAGAACCGCGTGCAAGGGCTATGCGCTGCAGGCCAATCGATGGATCGTTCACCGTGCGGCAACGGACAAGCGGTTTCACTGGCGAGTAGTCGGAAAAATGCTGGCGGCATGGCGAGCGGCAAAAAGCCAGCGCGCGAGCGCACTGCGCGTTCCTTGATTGAACTGCGAACTTCTGTGCAGGTGTTGAATCTGAAGTCGGCCCAATCCGTTAAGCGGCAAAATAGCAGGTGCTCGCAGCGCGAATCATTCTGCGGCACCGTGCGTCACTCCTGCCAGAAAGGGAGATTTCCAACGCCGATAAAACCGGTTACTCGTATGCCGGAAGGCGCATCTGTTCCTGCGGGTCAAAGCGGCTGTTGCGCAATTGCTGGATTGCCGCCTGCCGGTCCGCATCCGCCATGTTGGCGTTAAGCAGGCTGCTGCGCTGGGCCAGATAGTCGGCAATGCGATTTTTCCAGGCGGCCTCGTCGCGGTCCAATTCGCTCAGGCGCGCCGCTGCTTCCGGGTTGAGCGTGGCAGCGCGCGTGCGATACACGTCGTCATCGCTGGCACCGTTTGCCCGCATTTTCTGCACCGACTCTTCCAGTTTGACGACGGCCAGCGGCGCCTCCTGTTCCTTGCGCAATTCGGGCGGCATCGCCGCATCCAGCGCTGCCAGCTTTTCCCCCTTTTGCGCGTCCGTCAGGGCTTTATCCTGGGCAATCTCATACCGCTCAACGTTATACCGGTCGTACGCATCCTCCAGGCCGAACATGGCCTGCACTTCTTCGGGAGTAAAAAATTGCAGGCGCGATTGCCGGATGGCGTCGAGGCGTGCCTTGATCGCTTCGATTCCGTTGCCGGTGGCGCCGGCCTGCAAGTTCTCTTCCACTGTGACCAAGTCGCGTTTGTAATCCAGGTAGGCGGCCAGCAGGCGCTTGGCTTGCGCGGCTGCGTTCGGCTTCAGGCGCTGGTCCAGTTGACGCTCGATTTCGGCGCGAATCTGGTCCAGCGATTTTTCGCCGACCGCAGCCAGGTAGTAATCGAACATGCGCGGCAGCTCCGCATCGACGACCAGCTGGTCGTCGGGGGAGGAGGTGACATTGCCATCCGGCCGGGTGCCGTCCATCGATCTGACGAAGGAAAACAGATTGCCGTCGCCGCGTGGTTTGAGCGCCACCCTGGGTTCAGGCTGCGTCGGCCAGGCAGCGTAACAAATGGCGACGGCCAAAGCCGCCGCCACGCCAAGATATCGTTTCCTTATTTGCATGAGGAATCTCTATCGGAAATTACAGGCCAAGACTTTGCAGGCGATTCGCATGCTGGCGATAGAGCGTCTTGGGATTGGTTTCGAAAAGATTCACGATGCCGGCCGTCTGGTTCACCTCGTCGAGGTGATTCATCCCGTAGTTGTCACGAATGACCTTGCCCAGGTGGCTGGAGCAGCTCGAGACCAGGCCATCGTTCTTGGCGCCGGCGAACGCAGCCGACGTCAACAGCAGCCATGGGTCGACGACGTCCAGGACATTGGTGTAAGAACTGCCGCCGCTCCAGGAGAAGTAGCGCACACCGTTGACTTGATACGCGCCTTCGCCGCAGGCGGTGGTCGGCACGCCTTCAGGATGGGCTGCGTTGAACTTTGCCGAACCGGCAGTGCTGAGCGACATTGCGGCTGCCCATGAATTCTGCGGGAGCGACGGGTTGCCCGACAGCCAGTTGATCAGGCTGGACAGGGCATTGGTGACCGAGGTCAGCACGGCATTGGACAGGGAGCCCGGCGGAGCCACGTGGACCAGGATGTCGGCCACCGCGGAACCCTTGTTGACGCCGCCGACGGAGGTGACCGAGGCCACCAGGTCCGGCCGCACCGACGCCACGTAGCGCGCGGTCGGGCCGCCGTGGCTGTGGCCGATCAGGTTGACTTTGGCGGCGCCGGTGGCTGCCAGGATTTGCTTCACCTGGGTCAGCAATTGTTCGCCGCGCACTTCCGTACTGTTGGCTGCCGACACCTGTGTCACATAAACCTTGGCGCCGTCGGCTGTCAGGGCCGAGGGAATGCCGTACCAGTAACCGAACGGGCCGATATTATCGAAGCCGAACAGGCCATGCACGAGCACGATCGGGTATTTGGTCTGGGTATAGCCGACTGCCCAGGACTGGGCCGGCAGAATACAAATTGCAATAAGGGCTGCAGACAGCCATTTCCGTAGCTGGGTTTTCATTGTTGTCTCCATGAATTGGTGTTTAAGTTTTTACGACCTTTGCTGCCTTTTCGGCAGTCTGTTTTGTCGTTCCGCCTCCCTGCGAGCGGTGTTCCAAGCCATTGAGGTGGTTTTTACCACTCTTGCTCTACGCCTGATTTCGATCACCCCTTGAGCAGGCACATGGTCGACTTGGTACGAAGCGATTGTCTGTCCGGATTTGTATAAAAACAATGAGCGCGCCGATATTTTTGTTGACTTGGGAAGCCACAGTTGGTCCCCGCGATCACGAAGTGAGATTCAAGGACTTGACCGGCCCATTTCCGACATGTTTTGATGCTCGAGATCACCGTGCAGAGCACGCCATCGCGCTTCTTTCATTCAACAACGGGTTTCCATCGGCGATTTCTCCGGTCCCGCGGTAAAGTACCAGCATCTGCGACATTGCTCGCGCCTGGCCGAGACCTCCGATGGAACACAGCCTGCTATTCAATTCCCTGATTTACCTTGCCGCCACAGTGATTGCGGTGCCCATCGCCAAGCGCCTTGGCCTGGGCGCCGTGCTCGGCTATCTGCTGGCCGGCATGGCGATTGGCCCGTGGGGATTGCGCCTGATCGAAGGCGTTGATGTCATCCTGCATTTTTCCGAATTCGGCGTTGTCCTGCTGCTGTTTCTGATCGGGCTGGAGCTGGATCCGAAGCACTTGTGGGCCTTGCGCCGTCCGATATTTGGCTGGGGCACACTGCAGGTTGGTGTCGGCGCTCTCGTGCTGTTCGGGGCAGGGCTTGCGCTCAGGCTCGACTGGAAGACCGCGCTGATCGCGGCGCTCGGCTTGTCCTTGTCGTCCACCGCGATCGCGCTCGCGACGCTGGAAGAGCGCAACCTCAAGGCAACACCGGCCGGCGCGGCGGGATTTTCCATCCTGCTGTTCCAGGACATGGCGGCGATTCCGATGATCGCGCTGATTCCGTTTCTGGGCGCAATGCCGCGCGACGATACCGAAGGCGGATGGATGGTCGCGGCGAAAGTGGCCGCGGTGATGATCGCGCTGATCTTCAGCGGGCGCTATCTGATCCGCCCCTTGTTGCGCTTCATCGCGAAGACGCAGTTGCGGGAGATATTCACTTCCTTCGCGCTGCTGCTGGTGATCGCGATTGGCTGGCTGATGCAGTCGGTCGGGATGTCGATGGCGCTCGGCACCTTTATCGCGGGCGTGCTGCTCGCAGACTCCGAATACCGGCACGCCCTGGAAAGCGACCTGGAACCGTTCAAGGGCTTGCTGCTGGGACTGTTCTTCACCGCGGTCGGCATGTCGGTCGATTTCGGGGTGTTTCTCGCGCAGCCCTTGCTGGTGCTCGGCCTCGTGGCGGGTTTTCTGCTCCTCAAAACCGGAGTGCTTTATGTGCTGAGCAAACGCTTCGGCATTCCGCGCGGCGAACAGGCCTTGTTCGCATTCGTGTTGTCGCAGGGCGGCGAGTTTGCCTTCGTGGTGTTCGGGGCGGCGGCAACGGCTCGGGTCTTTTCCGCGCAGATCGCATCGCTGCTGGTGGTCGTGGTCGCGCTGTCCATGGTGACGACGCCATTGCTGCTGGTGCTCTACGACAAATGGATCGCGCCGCGTTTCAGGGGAGAGAAGCGGCGCCCGGCGGACAAGATCGAGCCGCAGGAGGATCCGGTCATCATCGCCGGCTTCGGCCGATTTGGCCAGATCATCGGTCGCCTGTTGCTGGCCAACCGGATTCGCGCCACGGTGCTGGACCACGACCCGGACCAGGTCGATCTGCTGCGCAAGTTCGGTTTCAAGGTGTTCTTTGGCGATGCCTCGCGCGCCGACTTGTTGCGTGCCGCCGGGGTGGAGAAGGCCAAGTTGCTGGTGGTCGCGATCGACAATGTCGAGGACAGCCTTGCGCTGGTTGATATGGTCAGGCGCGACTTTCCGCACCTGAAAATCCTGGCCCGTGCGCGCAACGTTACCCATTACTACGATCTGATGGATCGCGGCGTGTCCATCCTCGAACGCGAAACCTTCGAGGCATCGCTGCAACTCGGCGGGAAAGTGCTGCAGGAGCTGGGGTATGAGCGGGACCGGGCGGAGGATGTGGTCCGGAAATTTCGTGCGCATAACATCAAGCTGCTGCAAGCCGCGTATCCGCATTACAAGGATCAGCCGCAGATGATTTCGATGGCCAAGCAGGGCCGGAAGGAACTGGAAGACATGTTCGCGCGCGACGCGGAAGCCTGGGAGGCCGAGAGCAGGGGTGCGGAAGGGAAGTGAGTATATGTGCAGCGTGACTGGATGAGGGGAAGCGTTGGGAAGGCGAAACATTATGTCGTCCACGGAAGACACGAAAGACACGAAAGACACGAAAAAATGCAACGCGAGCACTATTTGTATTTTTCGTGTCTTTCGGGGACCGAGTAGTGGTTCTTGCAATCGCTCTGTGAATGTGTGGAGGGCGTTTGACACGGGTTTCGGTGAGGCGTAATATCATTGACATGTCAATGATTGTGATGTCAAACAATTCCCGTGGAAAAGCAAGCCAACACTACCGAAGCAACAGATTCCAATCCAGCAACAGTCACCATTCCGAGCCGAGAAGGCACGCAAGGAAGGTCGTTCCGCGAGTCCTTGCTCGCGATGCTGGGTCTGTTTTTTGTCGTGATGATGGTGGCGCTCGACCAGACGGTGGTCGGCACTGCGCTACCGACCGTGGTCGCGGAGCTCAAGGGTTTCGACCTGTATGCGTGGGTCGCCACGTCCTATCTTCTGGCGTCGGTCATTACCGTGCCGATCTTCGGGCGACTGGGCGATCACTTCGGGCGCAAGTATTTCGTCGTCGCATCGATCGTGATCTTTACGCTCGCTTCCGCCTTGTGCGGCATGGCAAGCAGCATGCTCTTCCTGGTACTGGCACGCGGCCTGCAGGGCATCGGCGGCGGCATGCTGGTCGGCACCGCATTCGCTTCCGTCCCGGATCTTTTTCCCGAACCTCGCGTGCGACTGCGCTGGCAAGTCCTGATCAGCACGGCATTCGGCATCGCGAACGCGGTCGGACCGTCGCTCGGCGGCTTCCTGACCGAATACGCCGGCTGGCGTTCGGTGTTCTATGTCAATCTTCCGGTGGGACTCCTCAGCGTGTACTTCGTCTGGCGTCATATGCCGCTGATTCGCCACCACAAGCACGAGGGTCCGATGAAGCTGGACTGGATCGGTGCATTACTGATCGCAAGCTCGCTCGGCAGCCTGCAGTTGTTCGTCGAACTGCTGCCGAAACACGGACTGAGCATCGCCATGGCACTGCTGGCGGCCGGCAGCGTGGCGTCTTTTGTCGGCTTGTATTTCTGTGAAAAGCGGGCGAGCAATCCCATCCTGCCATTCGACATGTTCCGCAATCCGGCGCTCGCCTCGCTGTTCATCCTGTCGGTGATGATGGGCTTCATGATGTTCGCGCTGCTGTTCTACATGCCTTTGCTGCTGCAGGGCGGCTTCGGACTGTCGCCGAATGCGGCCGGCATGCTGATCACGCCGCTGGTGGTGTGCATCACGATCGGCTCGATTTCCAACAGCCGGCTGTTGCCGCACGTGCCCAATCCCGCCTGGATCATGTTTACCGGCTTCGCCTTGCTGGGCCTGTCGGGCATCGGCATCGCAACACTGAAGCATACGACGCCGCATGCGCTGGTGGCGCTCTATCTGCTCGGCAGCGGACTCGGCCTTGGATTCATCCTGCCGAACCTGACGATCTTCACCCAGGAGACCGCCGGCCGCGCCCATCTGGGCATTGCGACCGCGATGATCCAGTCGCTGCGCATGGTGGGCGGCATGCTCGGCACCGCGCTTGTCGGCACCCTGGTCAATCACCTGTACATCAGCCGCGTGAGCGATGCGCTGCAGTCCATGCATGCTTCGCAATGGCTGGTACCGCTGGAAGATCCGCAGATCCTGATCAACAAGGTGGAGCAGGGGCACCTGCTGGCCCAGGTGCATGCGGCCGGACAAAACGGCCTTGACCTGATTGAAATGGCACGCGTGTCGCTGGTATCGTCCATCCACGTCGGTCAGATGTTGTCGGTTGCCGTCGCCGTGCTTGCGGTATTGCAATTGCGCCGCGTGCCGCGCCTCCAGTTACGCCGCTGACAGGACGAAAAACCGGCAGAATCGGGGATAATGCGAGCCATGGGGCGCAAGGGGAGTGGAAATGCTTGATGCGGTTGAACAATTGAAAGTGCTTCAGCAGCTCGGACGCACCTATCGGGCGTTCATGAGCGCATACGAAAAGGAAGTCGGGCATTTCCTGCCGCGCTGGCGGGTCATGCTGTACCTGTACACCGAAGAGCGTCCCTGTCCGCAAAAGCAGCTGGGCGACGCGTCCCACATGGATCCCGGCGCGCTTTCCCGGCAGCTCAGCGCACTCGAGACGCTGGGCTGGATCGAGCGCCACACCGATCAGCACGACAAGCGCATCACCAATGTCACCCTGACCGATGCGGGCAAGCAGCAGGTCGAGCACAGCCTTCCGAAACGCGCCTCCTTCGTCAAGCGCACGCTGGGCAGCATCCCCGACCATCAGCTGCGCCAGTTGATGGACTCCCTGTTGCTGCTCGAAGGCCGCTTCAATGCCAGCAACAAGCAGCAGGAGACATCGGAAGACGCGCTGGCCTGAGCCCTGCAGCGCCCGAAGCTTTTCGTTCTGGAATGCTGCGATAATGTCCGCTCCACATCGTCCAGCACGTTCTCGACACGAAGGGAAGTCAGTCGCTCCCATGAAAGACCTTTCCAGGCAAAACCTTGATGTCGCTGCAGGCGCGGCGCTGGGAAGCAAGCTCCATCCGCCGACCCTGACAGCAGGCATGCTGCCGCGGCACAAGCTGCTCGACGCGCTGAACAAGATGCCCGATTGGCGCGTCCTCCTGCTGCGCGCTCCGGCCGGCTACGGCAAGACCACCCTGATGAGCCAGCTGTTCGCGCGCCTCACCCAAAACGGCGCGCATTGCCGCTGGCTCACGCTGGACCCGCGCGACGATGACCTCAACCATCTTCTGACGCATTTGCAGGCCGTCATCGGACAGCCATATCCCGGCCAGTCGCAGGAATCGCTGGCGATGCCGCACATGCCCGATCTCGGTTTCTGGCTCAACAATGTCGAGCGTCTGCCCGAACCGCAGGTGCTGTTCCTCGACGAGCTTGAATCGGTGCAGGAACCTGCAGCACTGGCCTTGCTCAACCGCCTGTTGCGCTTCGCACCCGACAACCTGCGCATTGTGATTGGCACCCGGCCGGAATCCGGTCTCGCGCTTGGACGCATGAAGGCCAGCGGACTGGTGCTGGAATGGTCGGCCCGCCAGCTACGCTTCGATTCGGACGAGACCAGCGCCTTCCTGCATGGATCCGGCGGAAGCAACGCCGTTCCGGCAGCATGGCATGCGTTGCTGACCGAGCGCTGCGAAGGCTGGCCGGCAATGCTGCGCCTCAGCTCGCTGGCGTTGAATCGCAGCGAAGCGCCGCAGGGTTTTCTGGAAGTCTTGCAGGATGGCGCGTCGGATCTTGCTGAATATTTGGCCGGGGAGATTTTCGATCGCCAGCCGGCGGAGCAGCAATCCTTCCTGCTGCATACCAGCGTGCTGCGTTACCTGGAGCCGGGCTTGTGCGACGCCTTGTGCGACATCCGCAACAGTGCGCAGCTGCTGCATGAAATGGGGCGGCGCAACCAGTTCGTGATCCCGCTCGACAATGTGCGCAACGGTGCCTACCGATATCACCCCTTGCTGGCCGATTTCCTGCGCACGCGCCTCGATCGACTGCACCCCGGCATGGCGCAGCAATTGCATCGCAAGACAGCGCTCTGGCTGGAACAGCACGGCCAACTGATCGAGGCGATCGGTCATGCCATGGAGGCGGACGAACCAGGCTTTGCCGCCGGCATGATGGAGCGCGCAGCCAAGCAACTGGTCAAGGCCGGCAATCTCGCGACCCTGCTGCAATGGGTGCGACGACTGCCTTCGCATATCGCGGATGATCATCCGGACATCGTGTGGGCGGCAGCCCGCGCGCATACCTATTTCCACCAGATCGACGAAGCGGAAGCCCGCCTGCGCCAGTTGTTTTCCCTGGCCGAGAGCCGGCCCTTTGCCCCGCTGGTATGGGAGGACTGCCTCGCGCTCGAAGCCCTGATTCCCGCCGTCGCGGAAGACGTGGGACAGGTGATGGAAGTCACGGCGCGCAACCTGAGCAAGGTCTCCGGCGACTATGCGCTCGGCATCATGACCAACGTGCGCGCCTTTGGCGAAATCGCGATGAGCCATTTCGACGCCGCGCTCGAACTGCTTGACCGCGCCGATCACCACAATCGCAAGGCATCCAACCTGTTCGGCATGTCGGCCACGGTCGGCCTACGTGCTGCCGCGTGGGCGGCGAGGGGAGAGCTGCATCGCGCCATGGCGTGCTACACCGGTATCGACGTGCGCACGCCGCCCGCCGATCACGCGCAAATCGAGTACGCCAGCATCGGCTCCGGCCTTCACAACGAGATCCTGTACGAGGCTGACCGGCTGGACGAAGCGGCCGCGGTGCTTGCCATTCACACACCTGCCGAGGAAGGCTATCTGGCGATGGGGCTGCTGCTGGGCGGCTACCTGACCGCAGCGCGCCTGCGTTTCGTGCAAGGCGAGGTCAACGAAGCGATGGCGATGCTGGACGAGGCGCTGGGTCGTGCAATGGTCAGGCGCTTTCATCGCCTGGCATTTGCTTGCCGCTGGGAGAAGGTGCGCTTCGCGACCTTGTCGAACCAGTTGCGGGTGGCGACCACGCTGGCCGCCGCCGCGCAGCATGAGCCGCAGGAAGCGCATTTCTATTTCACCACCGATGCCGAAGCGCGCGACATCACCTGGATACGGCTGCAGATCCGCCTCGGCAACGCGCAAACCATGCTGCCGCTCATCGAGCGTCTGCTGAAAGAGGCGCGCGCGCTGGATCGTGGCTGGCGGGCCTTGAAACTGTCGATCATGCGCGCCTGTGCGCTCGATGCCATCGGGCAGTCGGTTGCGGCGAATGATGAACTGGCTGCAGCCATGGCTATCGGCAGCCGGCATGGCTTCATTCGCAGTTTCGCGGATGAAGGCGATGCGGTTCTGGCGCGCATCGGCCATTGGCTTTCCGGCAGGGACGCGTTGCCGCACGGCGTGGTGCGCGACCATGCAGAACGGGTGCTGCAAGCGGGCGGACAGTCGGTGCCCGCAGGCATCGATAGCACGCAGGAAACGGGTCCGGAGCCGTTCAATCCGCGCGAACGCGAGATGCTGCGCGCGCTCGCCCAGGGCGAGCAGAACCGCGAACTGGCGGTGCGTTTCCAGATTTCCGAAAACACCGTCAAGTGGTATCTCAAGAATCTGTATGCCAAGCTCGATGCGCATAACCGCGCGCAGGCCATTGCCAGGGCGCGCTGCATGCGCCTGATTGAGTAGCGGAAATTCCCATGCTGCACCGCAGCGACGTTCACCACCCGAACAGGTGGTGAATCGAACGCTCGTTCCTTTTAGAATCCCGCTGGTCAAAACAACAATGGAGACAGCGTCACGCCCGTCCGGGCCAGCGCGGTCGCCGGCCGTGTTTGCCAACCGGACGCATTCGCCGCCCGGAAGGACAAACGGCCGCGCCAGTCGCAAGGGTCCGCCGTGCCCGCACGCAGCGCGCTATGAATGCACCTTTTCCACTGACGGCCCGTCTCGACATCACGCTCGACGACAAATATGCGCTCAATGACGGCTGGGCATTCATGTCCGGGACCCAGGCGCTGGTGCGGCTGCCCATGCAACAGCGCATGCGCGACCAGGCCGCCGGACGCAACACCGCCGGCTTCATCAGCGGCTATCGCGGTTCGCCGCTGGGTCGCTATGACATGGAGTTGTGGCGCAATTCCGAATGGCTGAAGAAGAACCACATCCATTTTCAACCGGGCGTCAATGAAGACCTGGCCGCGACCGCGGTGTGGGGTTCGCAGTACATCGGGATTTTCCCCGGTGCCAAATACGACGGCGTTTTCAGCATCTGGTACGGCAAGACGCCGGGCGTCGACCGCAGCGCCGACGTGCTGCGCCACGCCAACGGCGCGGGAACCTCGCCATGGGGTGGAGCGCTTGCGCTGTGCGGCGACGACCATGCGGCGAAGTCATCGACCCAGGCCGCGCAATCCGATTACATCCTGATCGCCACCGGCATTCCCGTGTTGTATCCCGCCAATGTGCAGGACATTCTCGATTTCGGTCTGCATGGCCTGGCGATGAGTCGTCATGCGGGTTGTTGGGTCGGACTGAAGCTGGTCACCGATGTGGTCGAATCCTCCGGCAGCGTCTACGTCGGCCCCGAGCATCCGCGATCGGTTACGCCCGGTGTGCCATTGCCGGCCGACGGTCTCGGCATCCGCCGCTTCGACCGTCCCTTGGATCAGGAGGCGCGCCTTTACAACCACAAGCTGCACGCCGCGCTCGACTATGCGCGCGCCAATGACCTCAACCGAATCGTGCTGGACAGCGCCAGCCCGCGGCTGGGCATCGTCGCGGCCGGCAAGGGGTATACCGATGTGCGTCAGGCCCTGCTGGAACTGGGCCTGAGCGAAGAGGAGGTCGCCGCGCACGGCATCCGCCTGCTGAAGATCGGCATGGTATGGCCGCTCGATCCGCAGATCATCGAACAATTCGCGCAAGGGCTCGACACGATCCTTGTCGTGGAAGAAAAGCGCCCGGTCCTTGAAAACCAGATCAAGACCATCCTGTTCGATTCCGCGATTCGCGCACGCGTTGTCGGCAAATTCCACAGTGCCAATGAATGGTCGCCGGCACGCGGCGCAGCCGGCCTGCCTTCGGTCGGCGAACTGGCTCCGCCGCAGGTCGCAGCCCTGATCGCAAAGCTGCTTGGCCTGAGCTGGGGAAGCAATGCCCAGGACGCAACCCGTCGTCCCGGCCCGATCCGGATGCCGAACTTCTGCTCCGGCTGCCCGCATAACACCTCTACCCAGGTTCCGGACGGCAGTCGTGCGCTGGCAGGCATCGGCTGCCATGCGATCGCCGCGCTGCAGCGTCCCGAGCACACCGGCACCATGTGCCACATGGGCGGCGAGGGCGCGATGTGGGTCGGCCAGGCGCCATTCACCGAGGAAAAGCATGTCTTCGCCAATCTCGGCGACGGCACCTATTTCCATTCCGGCTTCCTTGCGATTCGCCAGGCGGTCGCGGCCAAGGTCCCGATTACCTACAAGCTGCTGGTCAACGGCTTCGTGTCCATGACCGGCGGCCAACCGGTGGACGGCGAGCTGAGCGTTCCGCAGATGGCCGCCGAGCTGCTGGCCGAAGGCGTCGGCAAGGTGGTCGTCGTCACGGAAGACCCGGAACGCTATGCCGGCGTGCAGCTGCCCGCTGGCGTCAAGGTCGAACACCGGCGTGAACTGGACAACGTGCAACGCGATTTGCGTCACTTCCCGGCGGTCTCCGTGCTGATCTACGACCAGATGTGTGCCACGGAACGCCGTCGCCTGCGCAAGCGCGGCAAGTATCCCGACCCGGAAAAACGCAGCTTCATCAACACCGCGGTATGTGAAGGCTGCGGCGACTGCAGCCAGAAATCCAACTGCATGTCGATCGAGCCGGTTGCCACCGAACTCGGACGCAAGCGCCGCATCAACCAATCTTCCTGCAACAAGGACTATTCCTGCGTCGAAGGGTTCTGCCCGAGTTTTGTGACGGTGCACGGCGGCAGCCTCAAGCGCGGCAAGACGCGCACGCTGAAGGATGCCGATTTCCCGGCCTTGCCCGAGCCCGTCGTGCCGCAACTGGACGGACATCCTTACGGCGTGCTGGTCACCGGCATCGGCGGCACCGGCGTAGTCACCATCGGAGCGATACTTGGCATGGCGGCTCATATCGATGGCAAGGCCGCCACCACGCTCGATGTCACCGGTCTTGCGCAGAAATACGGCGCGGTGATGTCGCATGTCCGCATCGGCAACGATCCGGCGATGCTGCAGTCCTCGCGCCTCGCCGCGCGCGAAGCCGATCTGCTGGTCGGATGCGACCTCGTGGTCAGTGCCGGCGATGAAGCCTTGTCACGGCTGGCGGCAGGGCGCACGCGCGCCGCGGTCAATACCGAACTGACGCCAACCAGCGATTTCACCAAGAATCCCGACTGGCAGCTCGACCCGCAGGAGTTGCAGCAGCGCATCCGTACCGCCGCCGGCGGCGAAGAGCGTGTCGCCTGTCTACCCGCATCGCGCCTGGCAATGGACCTGATGGGCGACGCCATCGCCGCCAACATGTTCATGCTCGGTTATGCATGGCAGCGCGGCTGGGTGCCTGTGTCGCGCGGTGCCATCGAACGCGCCATCGAACTGAACGGCGTCAGCGTCGAATTCAACCTCAAGAGTTTCCTGTGGGGGCGACGCATGGCGCACGATCCCGTCTCCGTCGAGGCATTGGTCAAGCCGGCCGCCGTGATCAGTATCGTGCCGACCAGCCTGAACCGCCTGGCCGACATCGTCGCCGACCGCTCCGCGCGCCTGACTGCTTACCAGAATTCTGCCTATGCGGAACGCTATCGCCGCCTGGTCACGCGCGTGGCGGAGGTGGAGCGCATATTCGACGGCAGCGAACGCCTGGCGCGCGCCGTGGCCCGCAACTACTACAAGCTGCTGGCGACCAAGGATGAGTTCGAGGTCGCGCGCCTGCACAGCTCGCCGGAATTCCGTGCCGAACTGGAACAGGCCTTCGAAGGCGATTACAAGTTGCATTTCCATCTCGGTGCCTGGCCGTTCGCCCAGCGTGACCCGGTCACCGGCGCGCCGCGCAAGCGTGAACTCGGGCCATGGGTGCTGCAAGTGTTCGGTGTGCTTGCGCGGCTGCGCGGCTTGCGCGGCACCTTCCTCGATCCCTTCCGGCGCAGCCCCGAGCGCAAGCTGGCGCAGCGCCTGCTTGCGGAATACGAGCAGGACATCGCGCAACTGCTGGACGGGCTGGATGCAACGCATCTCGATCTGGCAGTCGAGATCGCCGGATGGCCGGAGCAGGTACGCGGCTACGGCCACGTACGCGAAGCCAGCGCGCAGAAGCTGGCGAGCCAGCGCACGAATTTGCTGCAACGGTGGAACGGCGCGAAAAAGGAGGTGGCCGCATAGAAGCTTGCTGAAAGCAGCGGTGAAAAAAAGCGCCGCATCAACACTAAGACAATCCAAAAGGAGCGAGACATGACATACAGATTTGCATTGAAGCGATTGGCGCTGGCGGCGACGCTGGCGCTTGGCCCGGCGCTCGCGTTCGCGCAGGCGGACAAGCCGGTCAAGATCGGCGTTACCACTGCGATCCAGTTGCAGATCGGGCGCGACACGCGCGACGGCGCGCAGCTTGCCATTGACGAGATCAATGCGAAAGGCGGCGTGCTCGGACGCAAGCTGTCGATGGTGGTGGCGGACGAAACCGAAGATCCGGAAAAAGGCATCAGCGCCATCAAGAAGCTGACCGGCGATGAAAAGGTCGACGTCCTGGTCGGTGGCTATACTTCCGGCGTGGTGCTGGCGCAAGTGCCGCATATCGCCGCTTCCAAGACCATCTACCTGAATGTCGGTGCTGCGTCGCCCGCCATCAATGCCAAGGTCAAGCAGGATTACGAGACCAACAAATACATCTTCCGCGTCGGCCCGATCAACTCGCTGCATCTGGCGCGCAGCCAGGTCGGCTACATGACCGGATTCCTGAAGGGCGAACTCGGCCTGAAGAAGATCGCCGTCGTGGGCGAAAGCGCGAAATGGGTGCAGGACTTGCTGCCGGTGCTGAAGAAGGGCGCAACAGAGGGCGGGCTGGAAGTCGTGATGGCGGAAACCTTCGATACCGGCACCACCAACTTCTCGCCCTTGCTCTCCAAGATCAAGAACAGCGGCGCGGAATATCTGCTCGTGATTCTGTCGCATGCGTCCAGCGATGTCTTCGCCAAGCAGTGGTATGACGCACGCATCCCGGTTCCGTACGGCGGCATCGACGTCAAGAGCCAGGACGCCGACTTCTTCCAGCGCGTGGGCGGCAAGGCAATCGGCGAGGTGGCGACCAATTTCATCGTCCGCGCACCGTTGTCGCCGCGCACGATTCCCTTCCTCGACGCATTCAAGCAGCACTACAACCGCGAACCGGTCTACACCGGCAATGGCGCCTATGACGCAGTGTATGCATATGCGGAGGCAGTCACGCGCGCCAAGAGCTTCGACAACAATGCGGTGATCAAGGAACTCGAAAAGACCGACATGCCGGTCACCGTCGGCCGCCTGCAATTTGACGAAAACCATGACGTCAAGGCCGGCCCGGGCCTGGTCAATGTGCTGTTCGCGCAATGGCAGGAAGGCGGAAAGCGCGTGATCGTGTGGCCGAAGGAATTGCGTACCGGCCCCTACATCCTGCCGCCCTGGCTCAAGTAAGGCTGCCAGAGCATGATGGAAATCCTGGTACACGGCGCTGTCACGAGCGCCATCTACGCAATGCTGGCGGTGGGTTTCACGCTGGTATTCGGGGTGGCGCGCATCCTTAACCTGGCGCATGGCGCGTTCTACGCGATGGGCGCCTATCTCACCTACCTGTTCGCCGTCGTGCTGAAACTGCCGCTGCTGGTGGCCGCAGTGCTGGCAATCGGCATCACCGCGCTGTTCGGGCTGGTCGTGGAGCGCGTGCTGATCCGCCCTCAACGCAGTTCAGCCATGGCGGTGATGATGGTGACCCTGGCGCTGTCGCTGGTGGTCGAGCAGGGCCTGCTTGTCACTTTCGGTTCCGAAGTGATCAACGTGCCGGCCTTCGTCGACACCAAGCTGACCGTGTTCGGCGCTGATATCGGCGGGCAGCAAATGCTCGCGCTGGTGGTCGCGGTGGCGGCGCTGGCCGTGCTGTGGTTGCTGGTGCAGCACACCCGTGCCGGCGCGGCAGTGCTGGCCATCTCGCAGGATCCGCTGGCTGCGCAGTACATGGGCATCCCCATCGACCGGGTGTATGGCCGCGTGGTGGCGGTCGCTGCTGCGCTGGCTGCATTGGCCGGGGTGATGGCGGGTCCGTTCCTGTCCGCATCGCCGCACATGGCGCTGCCGGCGCTGACCAAGGCCTTCGCCATCGTGATCGTCGGCGGACTGGGTTCGCTGCCGGGCAGCATCATGGCCGCCATCCTGCTCGGTTTTGCCGAAACGGCGGTGGCCTATCTGGTGTCTTCATCGTGGACCGAAGTGGTTTCGCTGACGGCGGTGCTCCTGACACTTCTGTTGCGTCCGGCCGGCCTGCGCGGCAAACAGGCTGCTTTCTGAGGAGCATGAAATTGACCATGCAATTGAGCGTGAAGCAGGCCGCGCTGGCCGCGATCTGTTTGCTGCTGCTCGTGGCCGCGCCCTGGCTTGGCGGCAGCAGCTACCTGACGGGCGTTCTCACCGTCTGCCTGATCTACGCGATCTGGTCGATGAGCTGGGATTTCTTTTCCGGGCTGACCGGGCGCGAGAACTTCGGCTATCCGCTGTTCATCGGCATCGGCGCCTATGCCATCGCTTATCTTAATGTCAATCATGGCGTTTCGCCCTGGCTTGGCATGGCGGCGGCGATGGGATGCGCGGCGCTGGTCGGCATCGTGATCGGTTTTCCGACGCTGCGCCTGAAAGGGCCGTACTTCGCGCTGGCGACGCTGGCCGCGGCGTCCATCGCGCAACGGATGGTGCTGATCTTCTGGGAGGTGAGCGGCGGCGAGGAGGGCATCCAGGGACTCACACCGCTGGTGAGCAATCCGGTCGCCTTTTATTACTTCGTGCTGACCATGACGCTGGTCAGCGGCGCGGTGCTGGTCGGCCTGGCACGCTCGCGCTGGGGCATATTGCTGCGCGCGATTCGCGGGGATGAGGCGAGTTGCCAGGCAGCCGGCATCAACGTCACCTTCTACAAGATCGCGGCGCTGGTGATCAGCGCAGCCTTCGCCGGCATGGGCGGTGCCTTGTATGCCAGCTATCAGATGCAGGTCAGCCCGCAGATTCTGTCGGTCATGATGCTGGTCGCGGTGGTGACCATGGTCTATGTCGGCGGCCTCGGCACGGTGTACGGCGCGGCCGGCGGCGCGATCCTGCTGTCGCTGATGGGGGAACTGCTGCGCAGCGTCGGCGAGTATCGTCTGCTGGTCTACGCACTGGTGCTGATCCTGGTGATCTTCTTCCTGCGCAATGGGCTGATCGCCCCGATCTGGAAGCGCCTCGGTGCAGCGGCATCGAAGGGGGCGGCCAAATGAAACCGATCCTTGAAGTATGCGACCTGACCAAGCGCTTCGGCGGCCTGGTTGCTGTGCGCAATGTGTCCTTTTCGGTGCGGCGCGGCGAGATCGTCGGCATCCTCGGGCCGAACGGTGCCGGAAAAACCACCTTGTTCAACCTGCTGACCGGCTTCATGGCGCCGGACCAGGGCAGCGTCGAATTCAACGGCAAGCCGCTGCAAAAACAGCCGCCGTACCGCGTCGTGAACATGGGACTGGCACGCACCTTCCAGCTCTGCCGGCCATTCGTCGGGATGTCGGTGCTGGAAAACGTGATGGTTGCCTGTTATTCGCCGCGCGGCGCGAGGCACGGCACAATCCACGGCGAATCACCGGAAAACCGCTCGCGCAAGATCCTGGGCGATGTCGGCCTCGGGCACAAGATCGACATGTCGGCGGAATTGCTGTCCTACGGCGATCAGCGCCGCCTCGAGATCGCGCGCGCACTGGCGACCGAGCCGGAACTGTTGCTGCTGGACGAGCCCTTCGCCGGACTCGGATCGAGCGAAATCGAGCCCTTGTCGGAACTGATCCGCCATCTGCATCGCGAACGCGGCCTGACCATCCTGATCATCGAGCACAAGCTGCGCGAGTTCATGCAACTGGTGCAGAGCGTGATCGCGATCGATTTCGGCGAAGTGATCGCGACCGGCAGCCCGGAAGACATCGTGCGCCACCCGAAAGTGGTGGAAGCCTATATCGGAAAGACGGAGGCCGACCTTGGCATTGCTTGACATTCAACAGCTTGCCGCGCGCTACGGCAAGGCGCTTGCGCTGGAGTCCGTCAGCCTCGACGTTCAGCCGGGCGAACTGGTCGGTGTGCTGGGGCCGAACGGCGCCGGCAAGAGCACCTTGCTGAAGGCGATATCGCGCACGCTGCCGTCATCCGGCACATTGCAATTCAATGGCGCGTCGCTGCATCAGCATGCGCCGCATCAGGTCGTTGGCCTCGGCATCTGCCATTGCCCCGAAGGCCGCCGCCTGTTCGCAGAACTGACCGTGCGCAAGAACCTGGAGCTGGGCGCCTACCTGCGGCGCGACCGCGACGACATCGAAGCGGATATGCAGAAAGTATTCGCGCTGTTTCCCGTGCTCCGGGAAAGGTGCGATCAGCAGGCCGCGACCCTGTCTGGCGGGCAGCAGCAGATGGTCGCGATCGGCCGCGCGCTGATGGGCCGGCCGAAGCTGTTGCTGCTCGATGAGCCGTCGGTCGGTATCGCCCATCGTCTGAAGATCGAGATCTTCGATGCCATTCGTGCCATTAGCGCATCGGGCGTTGCCGTGCTGATGGCGGAGCAGGACGCGCTGAATACCTTGCGCGTGGCGAATCGCGTGTTCGTGCTGGAGAACGGCAAGGTTGCGCGCAGCGGGGGAAGTGCGGAGATGAAGGACGACGATCATATCCGGCGGATCTACCTCGGCGTCTGATGTACCGACCTGCGCCAACCTGTCCCGACCACTCGTCGAAGGAGTGAGCTTGAAAAATACCATTGCCGTCATACGCCCGATGCCGAGCGACATCATCGCCTTGCTGCGTCAGCAAGGCACGGTTCTCTACAACCCCGACGCCGGCGTGCTCGAAGGCGAGGCGCTGGCGCAACACATGGCGCAGGCGGATGCGGTGCTGGTGAGCGCGCTTGATCGCATCGATGCCGCCCTGATCGCGCGTTGCCCCAAATTGCGCGTCATCGCGAATATCGGTGTGGGCTACAACAACATTGATGTCGATGCCTGCACGGCACGCGGCATCATGGTGACCAATACGCCCGGCTCGGTGGATGACGCGACTGCCGACCTGGCATTCGGATTGATGCTGGCAGCTGCGCGCAGGCTAGTGGAAGTCGACCGCTTCGTGCGCGAACGCAAATGGGGCGCCTCGGCGCCGCCGATGGGACTCGACATCCACCACCGTGTGCTGGGCATCGTTGGCTTCGGCCGCATCGGCAAGACCATCGCACGCCGGGCACGCGGCTTTGACATGGATGTGCGCTATTTCAAGCGCAGACCATTGCCGGCAAGGGAAGAGGGAGCGCTCGGCGTGCGTTACCAGCCGCTGGCGGACCTGCTGCGCGAATCCGACTTCGTGCTGCTGCAAATGCCCTATGGCCCCGAATCGCATCACATGATCGGCGCAGTGGAACTGGCCATGATGAAAAAGACCGCGGTGCTGATCAATACGGCCAGGGGCGGCGTGGTCGATGACGCCGCGCTGGTCGATGCGCTGAAGAGCCGCACCATCGCCGCCGCCGGGCTGGATGTATTCGAGGACGAACCGCATCCGCATCCCGGTTTCCTGTCGCTCGATAATGTCGTGCTCGCGCCGCACATCGGCAGCGCCACGATGGCCACGCGCCACGCCATGGCGATGCAGGCGACGCGCAACCTGATCGCAGCGCTGCACGGCACGCCGCTGGACCTGGTGAATCCTTAGGAGGCCCTATGCCGAACTACCGCTCACGCACCACCACCCACGGACGCAACAAGGCCGCCGCACGCGGTTTGTGGCGCGCCACCGGCATGAAGGATGGGGATTTCGGCAAGCCCATTATCGCCATTGCCAATTCCTTCACGCAGTTCGTGCCGGGCCATGTACACCTGAAAGACCTGGGGCAGATGGTGGCGCGCGAGATCGAGGCGGTCGGCGGCGTGGCCAAGGAATTCAACACGATTGCCGTGGATGACGGCATCGCCATGGGCCACGAAGGCATGCTGTATTCGCTGCCCTCGCGCGACCTGATCGCCGATGCAGTGGAGTACATGGTCAACGCGCATTGCGCCGATGCGCTGGTCTGCATTTCCAACTGCGACAAGATCACGCCCGGCATGCTGATGGCGGCACTGCGGCTGAACATTCCAGTCGTCTTCGTCTCCGGCGGGCCGATGGAGGCGGGCAAGCTGACGCGCAACGGCAACGTCATTCCGATCGACGCGGTCGATACCATGATCGCGGCCGCCAATCCCGGATGTTCCGACGCCGAAGTGGATGAGGTCGAGCACAATGCCTGTCCGACCTGCGGATCGTGCGCCGGCATGTTCACTGCCAATTCCATGAACTGTCTGACCGAAGCGCTCGGCCTTTCTCTGCCCGGCAACGGCTCGCTGGTCGCGACGCATGCCGAACGCCGCGAACTGTTCCTGCAGGCGGGACGCACCGCCGTGGAGCTGGCACGGCGCTGGTACGAACAAGACGACGCGAGCGCGCTTCCGCGCGGCATCGCCAGTTTTGCGGCATTCGAAAATGCGATGCGCGCCGATGTCGCGATGGGCGGTTCCACCAACACCGTGCTGCACCTGCTGGCCGCGGCACATGAAGCCGGTGTGCCGTTCACCATGGCCGACATCGATCGCATATCGCGCTCGACGCCGCACCTGTGCAAGGTCGCACCCTCGATCCAGCAATATCACATGGAGGACGTGCACCGCGCCGGCGGCGTGATGGGCATCCTCGGCGAGCTCGACCGTCTCGGGCTGATCGAAAGGCGCGTGCCGACCGTGCATTCCGCTGCAATGGGAGAGGCGATCGATCGATGGGATGTTTGCCGCACGCGCGAGGAGCGCGTCCTCGATTTCTTCCGCGCCGCGCCGGGGAACCGGCCGAACCTACAGGCGTTTTCGCAAGATGCGCGCTATCCGCAACTCGACCTGGACCGCAGCGGGGGCTGCATCCGCGATGGCGCGCATCCGTACAGCACCGACGGCGGCCTGGCGGTCCTGTATGGCAACCTGGCGCCGGATGGCTGTATCGTCAAGACGGCCGGAGTCGATCCGTCCGCGCTTGTGTTTTCAGGTCCGGCCATCGTATTCGAAAGCGAGAACGACGCCGGGCAGGGCATACAGAGTGGAAAAGTGAAGGCGGGCGATGTGGTCGTGGTGCGCCATGAAGGGCCGAAGGGCGGTCCGGGCATGCAGGAAATGCTGAAGCCGACCGGCATGCTCAAGGCGCGCGGCCTCGGTGCGTCCTGCGCGCTGATCACCGACGGCCGCTTCTCCGGGGCGACTTCCGGCCTGTCGGTCGGGCATATCTCGCCGGAGGCAGCGGCAGGCGGACTGCTGGGCCTGGTGGAAGACGGCGACATGATCGAGATCGACATACCGGCACGCAGCATCCGCCTGGCGGTACCCAATGACGAGATCGCGGCGCGACGCGAGGCCATGCAGGCGCGCGGAAAGCAGGCGTGGAAGCCGGTGTCGCGCAAGCGCACGGTGTCGACCGCACTGAAGGCCTATGGCGCACTGGTGACCTCGGCCGCGTTCGGCGCGGTGCGCGACGTCAGCAAACTGGAGTAGTGCGTTGACACCGCGGTGTCGGGAGAACAATGATGAATGAAGAACTGATCGAGCACTTGCGTTCCATAGTCGGCCCGGAAGGCATCCTGCCTGCGGAAGAACTCAGGCGGCGTCCTGCGGGTTTCATGCGCGAGGATACCCTTCAAGCCGGCCTGTTGATCAGGCCGAAGACGACGGCGGAAGTGTCGTCGGTGCTCAAGCTGTGCAACCGCGAAAAGATCCCGGTCGTGCCCCAGGGCGGCCTGACCGGCCTGGTACACGGCGCCGACACCGCGCCCGCGCATATCGTGCTGTCGCTCGAACGCATGAATGCCATCGAGGAAATCGACCCGGTGCAGCGCATCGCAGTGGCGCAGGCCGGCGTCACGCTGCAAACCATGCAGGAAGCGCTGGAACCGCACGGTCTGGCCTTTCCGCTCGACCTCGGCGCACGCGGCTCGGCCACCCTCGGCGGAAATGCCGCGACCAATGCCGGCGGCAATCGCGTCATCCGCTACGGCATGATGCGCGCGATGGTGCTCGGCCTGGAAGCCGTGCTGGCGGACGGCACCGTGATTTCATCGCTCAACCGCATGATCAAGAACAATGCCGGCTACGACCTCAAGCAATTGTTCATCGGCTCGGAAGGCACACTCGCCGTCATTACGCGCCTGGTGCTGCGCCTGTCGGAACGCCCGCGCAGCCAGGATGTGGCGTTCGTTTCCCTGAACAGTTTCGATGCGGTGACGGCCTTTCTCAAGCACATGGATCGCGCACTGGGCG
Organism: Herbaspirillum sp. ST 5-3; assembly: GCF_004804275.1. GTDB lineage: Bacteria > Pseudomonadota > Gammaproteobacteria > Burkholderiales > Burkholderiaceae_D > Noviherbaspirillum. Next base: position 67,500 of record NZ_STGI01000011.1, on the reverse strand, counting down.
GCAGCTTGTCGGCATTCGAAGTCATGTGGCGCGAGTTCTACGAATTGGTGACGACGGCGCCGGCCAAATCGACGCCGCCGCTGCCGCATGGACGGCCTTTTTACGTGCTGGTGGAATCGCTCGGCGCGGAGCAGGAGAAAGATTCTGCGCGCTTCATCGCCGCACTGGAAAGCGCCAGCGACGCCGGCCTGATTGCCGATGCGGTGGTCGCGAGCTCCGAGCGCGAGCGGGCCGGACTCTGGGCGATGCGCGACGACGTGATGCAGGTGGCGCGCTACGGCTGGCCATTCACTTTCGACGTCTCGCTGCCGGTCACCGCCATGGAGGGTTATATCCTTGGCGTACGGCGGACGCTGGCAGAGCGCTGGCCTGCGCATCACTGCTGGGTATTCGGCCATCTCGGCGACGGCAACCTGCATCTCGTGATCCATACCGGCAATGACGCAGATCGTGCGCAGGTGGAGCGCATCGTGTACGAGCCGCTCGCACTCGTCGCCGGTTCCGTCTCCGCCGAGCACGGAATCGGACTGGAGAAGAAACCCTATCTGCCTCTTTCAAGGACACCCGAGGAGATCGCGCTGATGCGCGCCCTGAAAGCGACCCTGGACCCGAACGGCATCCTGAACCCCGGAAAGATAGTCTAGGCATCCTCTCTGTTCGATCGCGGCTTTCCGTTTTGGCAATGAAATGCGATCGTGCAGTTTTGCCACATTTATTGCGGGCAACGCAATGCTGCGGTAAAGTTTATCTGCAGAAACTGACCGGTTCAGGCCTGCAGTCTGCATCGGAAGAGAAGACGGAAGACGGCCAGGTTCTTCGTCCGACAGATCCACCTTTCAGCACTTGACCGGTCGTTTCGCCGCAGTGGGGCTTTCCCGTGGCGCCTCACGCGCGCGGCAATACCGTCGCTACGCTCGTCGAGCAAGCGTTTGTGAAAGGCTGAGGATGAGACCACGCTTCACGCTGCAGTTCCAGCGCCTTTTCAACGCCGTACGACTTCTTCTGCCGGCCTCCGAGTTGCATAGTCCGTCGGAGATGACGCGCGCGGAAAATCTGCTTACCGCGGCGCTGCTGGCGCTGGTGATCATGCCGACCTACGGTTTCTTCTACCAGGCGCTCGGCGATCAGGTCAATGCCAGCTCGTGTTTCATTGCAATGGCGGGTGCGCTGAGTACGATAGGCGTACTCAAGTGGGCCGGCAACGCGGTGCTGGCGCGGGAAATCCTCATCGTCTCCATGTTCATCCCGCTCGCCATCCTCAGCTCCCGGCTCGGTGGCGTGACGGCGCCGACGGTCGTCTGGTTCGCCGTTTGCCCGCTGGTCGCGACAGCCGGCGGCGGCCTGCGCCCCGGTCTAATCTGGTCCGCGCTCAGCCTGCTTGCCGTAATCGGCCTGTATATCGGAAACATTCTCGACGTGCTGCCGGCCACGGTTGTGCGCGACATGCGGCTGCTCACGTTCGCGTCGACGGGCACGTTCGTCATGACGGTGGCGATCTTCCTGCTGCTTTACGAAAGGATCAATGCCGCTGCCTTCGTCCGACTGGACCAGGCGTTGAGCATCATTCGCGATCTCGCCATCAGGGATGAACTGACCGGCGTGTTCAACCGGCGCGAACTGATACGCGTCGCCGAGCAGGAAAGAAACCGCGTGGAGCGCAACGGCGCACCGTTCTGCCTGTGCCTGATCGATATCGACCATTTCAAGGAAGTCAACGACAGGTACGGCCACGCGGCAGGCGACCAGGTGCTGGTGACCCTGGCCGCAAAGATCCAGGGCGACATTCGGAAGACCGATTGCTTCGGGCGCTATGGCGGAGAGGAGTTCCTGTTGCTCCTGACCGGCAGCGGCGTCGATTCGGCGGCCGCATTCGTCGAACGCATCCGCCAGGGCGTGGAAGAACTGCAATTTCCGGGGATACCGCGGGAAGCGCGCGTCACGATTTCAATCGGTGTCGCGGAATACGAAGGGAGCGAAACCATCGGACAAACCTTGTCCCGCGCCGACGAGGCGCTCTATCGCGCCAAACACGAGGGAAGAAACCGCGTGGTGATCGCCGCCGACGCCCTGACCGTCGAATGACGGTGTGGACTGCTGCCCGTGCCGGATGGAAAGACCACGGCCATATTCGGTGAAGGCAAACGACACGAATCGCGTTTGACCGGATCGAGGTCAATGAAACCACTCGACCTGATTTCGAGTCTACAGATCAAGGGAGACACCTGTCCCGGACGATCTCACATCTCACAACACGACGCGAAAGGATGAGCAATGGAAACCGGACCTGACTTTGAACTGCTCAAGGATGCTTACGCCATCATCGATGGCATCCCTGAAACCGCCATTGCTCTCGGCCAGCTGCAAACCGCCCGGGGCGCGTCCCTCGAACATGGAACGATATGCTCGCCGGCCGGCTGGCTGGCACAGCATCCGAAGTTCACGGCGCTGGGCCTGTCGCTCGAGGGCGAGCAACTGGTGCTGCAGGGTGAACCAACTGAAACCGGATCGCCGGCGCACATTCTGGCAAGAGTATTCGCTCTCGAGGAACCCGACGCGGAGCGTCTGTTCAGCGACAGGAACACCTACACCCTGGGCGACGATTCCGGCTTGAGCGACAAGCGCCTGTGGCTGCATGAGGTGCGTGAATTCCTGAAAGAGCACGGCCAGATCGACGAAGACTTTGAAGAGCGGCTTGAAACCAGGGGCCCCTTCGCCGAGCCGGCGAATTCATCGGAAATCCGCGCCATTTGAATGGATTGCTTGCGCTGTTCGGAAACAGCGAAAGCCGCCTTCGGCGTGCGCATTTCCATGCGGCAGCCGATTTTTATCAAACCGGCTGCATTTTCCTTCCGCAATCGTCACGCGTTCCGCGCCAGGTCGTATTGACGCGCGACTTTGTGTGCCACCATTTCCTGCCACCGGCGGAGCGAATTCCGCTTGGCTGACAACGAATGGGAGGAAGGATTTTGGCGGCAACACGAAAGAGCGCATCCACTACCGCGCGAAACAGCAGGCCACGCGCCAGCGCGAGCCGAAAACCGCAAGAGGCCGCGAATGTGCCGGCCGTGCGTGCATCGCAAGGCACGCCGGTACTGCGCCTGGCTCGACAGCTAAGGAGCTGGACCGGTTCTCTGCTCAACATCACTGTTGCAGCGACCGATATCACGATCACCATCGCCCGCCAAGGTTTCACAAGTCCGGAACAGAAGGAAATACTGCGGAAGACGGGAAGCCTGCTGCGCGGCGCACGCAAGACCGCGGGGCTGAGCATCGAAGAGCTGGGGAAGGCTGTCAATTTGAAGGACCCGGTTCTGCTGGACCTCGCAGAGAACGGCAAGGCTGCATTGCCGTTTGAAATCATCCTGAGACTGACGGCAGTCCTGGGCCGCAAGGATCCCGTGATCTTTCTCCTGAACCTGGCGCGCAGCCACAATCCGGGACTCTGGAAGACCCTCGAAGACCTTGGCCTCGGCAGGCTGCTGGTACAGGCCGGACGCGAGCGCGAGTTCGCCAATATCTATCGCGCATGCGACCAGGCACGCGCGCTGAACGATGCGGAGTTCGCCAGGCTGCTCGCCTTCATGCAGGCATCGTTCGAGATGGCAATGAGTTTCCACGCAACGAGCGCGGACGCCAAGCTCGCCGCCTGAGCGCGGCGAGGGTCGCCCGCCGTCACTCCCGTCTGCGCCACATTATTTGCATGCTGCTTGCTGCAGGGCGAAAAACGCCTTGAACTTGCCCAATCCCGCAAGGACAAAGTAACAAGGTGGGACGCAAATCCGAGTGCAGGAGACTTGGACGCGCCTGTTTTCCAACCGGTATCCCGCACCCATGAGGCGGGATACCGGTTTGATTACTGCAGGAAAGCATCATGATTTTTCTTGACGTGTTCTTCATGCTCATGACACTCGATCTTGCGTACCAGGCATGGAAGGTCGGCATGCGGCAGTTGGGCAAGCTTCTTGCTCTGTGTTCGGTACTCGGATTTGGCGGCGCGGTCTTCAGCAATTCTCCGCTCTTGCTGATACCGCTGTTCGGCGTGCTGGTGCTGGGAACGACGGCCAATTACCAGATGCGGAAATATCGCGTAGGACGCTACAAGAATCTGCGTTGAAGAATTTTCCGCAGCCGATATCCACAGGATCGTCCTGAGACCCGCGAGAGTGACATGCAATGAGACGCCCACCCATCTACAGCAGATCCGCGCGGAAACGCAGGGCGGAGCCGCCGGCGGACGCGGCGTCTGCTGCTTCATACGAATCGGCAGAAGCTGCGCCCGAGGCGCGCCCGCACAAGCAGAACCAGGTTTATGTCCGCATGCGGGCATTGGCCGCGCGACATGAGCGCGTGCTGCTGGTCGCCTCGTCTGTGCTGCTGAGCGCAGTGCTGTTCCTTGCTTACACACTCTCGCTGCCCTCCGTGCACAAGCTGACGCAGCGCGATATCGATGCCGCCGTGCTGCACACACTGGAGAAAAACACCTTGCCTTCACCCGAATCCAGGGCGTTCGAGCGCATCCGGCGCTCCGTGGTGCGCGTGGTCCAGGTCCATGATGAAGGCAACGGCAAGAAGACGCCCAGCGGTGTCGGCACCGGCGTGGTAATCATCGACAAGGGCGCCATCCTGACAAGTCTGCACGTCGTCGACGGCGATGAAAAAACGCGCATCAAGGTGCAGTTCGCCAATGGCGTGGAATCGGATGCGATCGTGCTGCGCCGCATGCCGGACCAGGATCTGGCGGTCATCGAGGCATTGACGATTCCGGATGACCTGGTTCCCGCGACCTTGCGTTCCACGCAGAATCTCGCGGTCGGCGACAAGGTGGTTGCTGTGGGCTATCCGTTCAATATCGGTCCCTCCGCATCGGCCGGCATCGTGTCCGGCCTGAGGCGAACTTATTCCGCGCCGGACGGCAGCGAAGTCCTGCATAACCTGATCCAATTCGATGCCGCCGCCAATCCGGGCAATTCCGGCGGGCCGCTGGTCACCATGGACGGCGAAGTGGTCGGCGTGGTGACCGCCATCCTGAGCCCGCACGAGCAGGGCACCTTCATCGGCATCGGCTTCGCGGTACCGATTGAAGTCGCGGCGGCCGCAGCAGGCGAGTCGCCATTCTGACAACACTGACCGGACACCACACAATGGAAAACATGGACAAGAGCAAGCCGGACGTTTCGCTGCGCATGGAGCGCGTTCTGTATGAAGTCAAACGGGTTGTCGTCGGGCAGGATCATTTTCTGGAACGTGTGCTGGTGGCGATTCTGGCCGGCGGCCATCTGCTGGTAGAGGGCGTACCGGGACTCGCCAAGACGCTCACCGTCAAAACGCTTGCCCGCACCATCCGCGGCAGTTTTCATCGCATCCAGTTCACGCCCGACCTGGTCCCCGCCGACCTGATCGGCACCCGCATCTACAATCAGAAGACCGGCGAGTTCAGCACCTCGCTCGGGCCGGTCTTCTCGAATCTTTTGCTGGCCGACGAAATCAACCGTGCACCGGCGAAAGTCCAAAGCGCGCTGCTGGAGGTCATGCAGGAATGCCAGGTGACGATTGCCGGCACTACCCATCGCGTGCCCGAACCCTTTCTTGTGATGGCGACTCAAAACCCGATCGAGACCGAAGGCACCTATCCGCTGCCGGAAGCGCAGGTCGATCGTTTCATGATGAAGGTGCTGATCGATTATCCGACCGAGGAAGAGGAATTCGTGATCGTCAACCGGGTCACGAGCGAGGACCAGGAAGTGGCCTCCGTCACCACGACCGAGGAACTTGCCAACCTGCAGCGCCAATGCCGTGCCTGCTATATCGACCCGTCGCTGGTGCGCTATGCGGTGCGCCTGGTCGCCGCCACCCGCAATCCGGACCGTTACCAGGTGCAGAACCTGGCGCATTACCTGAGCTGCGGCGCCAGTCCGCGCGCATCGATTCATCTGGTGGAAGGCGCGCGGGCGCTGGCCCTGCTGCGCGGGCGCAACCACGTTCTTCCCGAGGATGTGGTCGATCTCGTGCCCGACGTGCTGCGCCATCGTCTGTCCTTGTCCTATGAAGCGCTGGCGGATGCGGTGAGCGCCGACCAGATCATCCATCGCATCCTGAAACACTTGCCGCCTCCCGAAAGAGTGCTTGAAAGCCATGTCCGAGTTGATGCCAGCGCCTGAGGCGATACTGCGCCGCCTTGAAATGACGGTGCTTCGCCGTCTCGATGGTTTGCTGCACGGCGACTACCGAACCCTGTTCCGCGGCATCGGCGTCGATCTCGCCGACCTGCGTGAATACCAGTATCAGGACGACGTGCGGCATATCGACTGGAATGTCACCGCGCGCCTGCAGACCCCTTACGTAAAGGAATACTACGAGGAACGCGAGCTGACCGCCTGGTTCCTGCTCGATCTCAGTCCGTCCGAGAATTTCGGCTCGCAAACAGTCACCAAGCGCACGCAGGCCATGGACCTGACGGCCATCCTCGCCAGCCTGCTGAGTCGGCACGGCAATCGCGTCGGCGCACTGTTCTACGGCACCAGTGTGGACACCGTCGTGCCAGCCGGCAGCGGCCGGCGCCAGGTCTTGCAGCTGCTGCACAGGATGCTCAAGCGGCCACAGGGCGCCAAGGCGCCGTCTTCGACCCGGCTGCTGGACCTGTTGCAGACCGCCGCGCATGTGATGCACAGGCGCTCGCTGGTCTTCGTGATATCCGACTTCATTACCCAGCCCGGATGGGAAAAGGCGATGGCCATGCTGGCGCAGCGTCATGAACTGGTTGTGATCCGGCTCTATGACCCATTGGAAATGGCCTTGCCCGACCTCGGCCTGCTGACGATCCAGGATGCGGAAACAGCCGAGCAATTGCTTGTCGATACGCACGACAAGGCATTCCGCAGCCGCTTTGCCGCTGCCGTGACGGAACGCGAGGAGGCCTTGCACGACGCGTTTTCCTACGCCGGGGTCGATGCGCTCGAACTCTCGACCGAAGACGACATTGTCGATGCGCTGTACCGCTTTTCGGAGTTGCGCAAGAACAGCAGCCGCCTGGCGACAGGCGGCACATCGCAATTCGGCAGGAGACAGTAATGAGTTTCATCTGGCCTGACATGCTGTGGTTGTTGCTGGTCCTGCCACTGCTGGTGCTCGCGTACTGGGTCATGATGCGGCGCCGGAAGAAATATGCGATGCAATACGCCGGCCTGGCAACGGTCCGGCAGGCGATGGACAGCACGCAGCAGATCCGCCGCCACATTCCGCCGGCATTGTTCCTGGTGGCGCTGGCATTGATGCTGCTGGCAGCGGCACGACCCGCGGCCATCATGATGCTGCCCTCCGACCAGAAAACCATGATCCTTGCCGTGGATGTTTCCGGCAGCATGCGCGCCAACGACGTCGCACCAAGCCGCCTGGCGGCGGCGCTTTCCGCCGTGAAGGCCTTCGTGCAGGACCTGCCACGCAATTCCCGCGTCGGGCTGGTGGCTTTTGCCGGCACGGCAGCCATCGTGCAGGCGCCAACGTCGAATCGCGACGACCTGCTGGACGCGCTTGGCCGCATGCAACTGCAACGCGGCACGGCGGTGGGCAGCGGCATCCTTGTGTCGCTGAAGGCGATCTTTCCGGATATCGAGTTCAATCTGGATTCGCTCGATCCGCGACCCGTTGAGTCGCAGGACAAGCTGACCGCGCAGGAACTGGGCAAGGAGCTGAAGCCGAAACCGCCAGGGCAATTTGTTCCGGTACCGCCTGGTTCCTTCAACTCCGCCGCCATCATTCTGCTGACCGACGGTCAGACCACTACCGGTCCGGATCCGGTCGAGGCTTCCTTGATGGCGGCCGAGCGCGGTGTGCGGGTCTATACCGTCGGCATCGGCACCGAGGCCGGCAAGATCCTCACGGGCGACGGATGGGCCATGCACGTGCGGCTTGACGAAGAACCGCTGAAGAAGATCGCCGAAGTCACGAAAGCGCAGTATTTTCACGCAGGCACGGCACACGACCTGGCCAATGTGTACAAGACACTCAGTTCGCATCTCACCCTTGAGCGGCGCGAGCGCGAGGTGTCCGGTCTGTTTGCCGCCGGCGCAGCCGTATTCGCGGTCTTGTCCGCCTTCCTGTCGATGCTCTGGTTCAACCGGGTCTTGTAGAACGCGTGTCCATTTCCGCGTCGACATGAATTGCGTTCGACGCCCCTCAATTGGTTTTTGGACTGGCTTGGTATCATGCTTGCATAGCCGTCGGAATGGTTCTCACGGCCGTCAAGGAACACGAGATGCAGGAATCGCTTTACCTAATCGGCGGCAACAGTGAAACCGCGCGCCTGGTCGGCAAGATGGATTGGGACACCACGCCGCTCGGCCCGATGAGCGAATGGCCGCAAAGCCTGAAAACCTCCCTGAGCATCTGCCTGGCCTGCCGTTTTCCCATCATCCTGTGGTGGGGGCCGGAGATGGTCATTCTCTACAACGACGACTACATTCCGGCCCTCGGCAAAAAGCACCCGGCGGCGATGGGCGGCATCGGGCGCGAGGTGTGGGCCGACGTGTGGCCGGTGGTCGGCCCGATGCTGGCGGAAGTGGTCAGCACCGGCAAGGCGGTCAAGGCGGAAGACTTGCTGCTGGTGATGAACCGCAACGGCTATGAGGAGGAAACCTATTTTTCCTTCAGTTACTCGCCCATCATGGACGAATCAGGTGGCGTGGGCGGCATCTTTACACCGGTCATCGAAACCACCGAAAAGGTGATCGGGCACCGCCGCATCGAGACGCTTCGCCTGCTCGGCAACCAGCCGCGCGCATCCGATCTGCCCGGCGCCTGCCGCGCCGCCGCGAACGTGCTCGCCGGCGCGAAGGCGGATTTGCCCTTCGGTCTGTTTTACCTGATCGACGAAAAATCGGGCACGGCGTGTCTCGCCGCTTCCTTTGGCGTCGAGAAATTTCCCGAGATTGCTCCCCACGAGATTGCGCTGCACGACAAGACATCTTCCTGGCCGCTGGCCGAAGCGCTGGCTTCGGATGGCGTGCATGTGGCGGGCGACCTGCACAAGCGCTTCGCACGCTTGCCGGTTGGCATCTGGTCGTCCAGCGTGCGCGAAGCGATACTCGCTCCCATCGCCATGCCGGGCGGCGACCGTCCGATCGCGCTACTGGTCGCCGGCGTCAACCCGCACCGCGCGCTCGACGATGCCTATTTGTCCTTCTACAACCTGCTGGCCGACCAGCTGCAAGGCTTGATCAGTGAAGCGCTGGCCTATGAAGCGGAGCGCAAGCGCGTCGAGGCGCTGGCCGAAATCGATCGCGCCAAGACCGTCTTCTTCAGCAACGTCAGCCACGAGTTCCGCACGCCGCTGACGCTCATGCTCGGCCCGCTGGAAGAACTGTTGGCGGACGACAGCATGCCGTCCGCAGCCCACGGCCAGCTCAGGCTCCTGCATCGCAACGGCATGCGTCTTCTGAAGCTGGTCAATGCCTTGCTCGACTTCTCCCGCATCGAAGCCGGACGCATGAGCGCCGCCTTTGAGCCGATCGATCTCGCGCAAACCACGGCGGAGCTGGCCGGCGTGTTCCGCTCCGCCATCGAAAAGGCCGGCATGGTGCTGCATGTCAATTGCGCAGCGCTGCCGCAGCCGGTGTACGTCGACCGCACGATGTGGGAGAAGATCATTCTCAATCTGCTGTCGAATGCATTCAAGTTCACCTTCGAAGGCGCGGTCACGGTCACGCTCCATGCACTGGACGATCGCGTTGTGCTGATGGTTACTGATACGGGCGTCGGCATTGCGCAGGACCAGTTGCCGCGCGTCTTCGAGCGCTTCCATCGCATCGAAGGCACCCGTGCCAGAACGCACGAGGGATCGGGGATCGGCCTGGCGCTGGTCCGCGATCTGGTCGGCCTGCACGGCGGCGAAATTGCCATCCGCAGCACGCCAGGGCAGGGGACATCGCTGACCATCGCGCTGCCCTTCGGCAAATCGCACCTGCCGCCGGATCAGGTCAGGGAATTGCCGACGGATCGGCCGAGCGCGGCGCAGGCGGACGCCTTCATGATGGAAGCCGAACTCTGGCTGGCCTCCGGGAACGGGCCGAAGGCGGTGTCCATGCGGGCGCCCGACACCGCGCAGGCCGACACCGCCGCACAACAACGCATCTTCGTGGTGGACGACAATGCCGACATGCGCGACTACGTCACGCGCTTGTTGCAGCCGAGATGGAACGTGCATGCATTCGCGGATGGACGGCAGGCATTGGCAGCGGCACAAGCCCATCCTCCGGCGCTCGTCATTGCCGATGTCATGATGCCGATGATGGATGGATTCCAGATGCTCGCCGCGTTGCGAAGCGAGCCGACGATCAAGGATGTGCCGGTCATTTTGCTCTCCGCCCGCGCAGGCGAAGAGGCGCGCGTCAGCGGCCTGCAGGCGGGTGCGGATGATTACCTCGTCAAGCCGTTTTCGAGCAGGGAGCTGATCGCGCGGGTCGAGGCCTTGCTGCTTCGCTCCAGCCTGCGCGCCATCGAAACCGCCCAGGCGCGGCGGATGGAGGCGGTGTTCGCACAGGTACCAGCCGCGATTGCCATCCTGCGTGGCCCGGAACATATCTACGAGCTGGCGAATCCCTCCTATCTGGAACTCGTCGGAGGCCGGGAAATCATCGGCAAGCCGATTCGCACAGCCTTGCCTGAGCTGGAAGGGCAGGATATCTACGAACTGCTGGATCGCGTCTATGGCACCGGCACGCCGTATGTGGGCCGCTCGCTGCGCGCTGAAGTCGTCAAGGGCGATCCGCCCGCGCGGCAGGAGTGTTTTTTCGATTTCGTCTATCAGCCGATGTTCGCGGATGAGGGCAGCATTGACGGTATTGCCGTGGTCGCCTTCGACGTAACCGAGCTGAGCATGGCGCGGCGGACCGCCGAGCGGGCAAGCCGCGCCAAGGATGAATTCCTCGCCATGCTGGGCCACGAGTTGCGCAACCCGCTGGCACCCATCATGACCGCGCTGCAGCTGATGAAACTGCGCGGAATCCAGGTGGCGGAAAAGGAGCGCGGGATCATCGAACGGCAGGCGGAACATCTTGTCGGCTTGGTGGATGATCTGATGGATGTGGCGCGCGTGGCACAGGGAAAGATCCATCTGCGCAAGGAACTCGTCGAACTGCACTCCATTGTCGCGAAGGCGATCGAAACCGCGAGCCCCTTGCTGGAAGAAAAACGTCACAAGCTCCGCAGCGATATCCCGTCGCACGGCATGCAAGTCCATGTCGATCCGAATCGCTTCGCGCAGATCCTGGCCAACCTCCTGATGAATGCCGCGAAATATACCGACAGTGATGGCACGATCAGCATTCACGCGGCGCAGGAGGCATCCGGCATCATGATCGAGATTGCCGACAATGGAAACGGCATTTCGCCGGAGATGCTGCCGCATATTTTCGACATGTTCGTGCAGGACCGGCAGAACCTCGCCAGGTCGCGTGGCGGGCTTGGGCTCGGACTGACCATCGTGCGCAGCCTGATCGAACTGCACGGCGGCTCGATCAGCGCGTCAAGCGCGGGGCCGGGTAAGGGAAGCGTCTTCACCTTGCGCTTTCCGGCGTTCGGCATGCAGGAAACCGAGCCCCAACTTGCGAGGCATGCGCCTTCCGCCGCTTGCGCCGATGTCGATGGCACCGCTTCCGTCCTCATTGTCGACGACAACGCGGATGCCGCACGCACGCTCGGAGATTTGTTCATGGCCCGCGGCTATCGCACCCTCGTCGCATTCGATGGGCCTTCGGCGCTGGCAAGATTGCAGTCGGAAACGCCGGACATTGCCATTCTCGACATCGGCTTGCCCGGCATGGATGGATACGAACTTGCAAGCAGCATTCGTGCGATGCCAGGCAAGGAGCGCGTCCGCCTGATCGCGCTGACCGGTTACGGCCAGGACAGCGATCGCAAGCGGATCGCCGAGGCGGGCTTCGAGCGGCACATCGTGAAGCCGGTAAATTTTGCCGACCTGGAGAAAATGCTGCACGACAGCGCAGCGCGGCTGGGCTGATTTCATTCCGCGTTGCAAGCTGCGGAGTTTCTTTAGATCCCATTTCGGCAGGCAGTGGCCCGCAGCTTCCAGGCCAGAAATGGCGGATACTGCGTTGCTCGTCGTTGCCATAGCCAGCGCTATGTCGCCTCCTCGCGCCTTGTCTGCGCCATTCCTGGCCTGCAATCCGCAGACACTGCCTACCGAAATGGGCTCTTATTCCGAAAAAACTTCGCGCTGGCTCAAATCATCTCTTAAAAATCTAACAAACGCCGCGGATCATTGTCTACACCCTGGTAGGCACCTGTGACATCAACCCGGGAAGCAATCAATGGCCTGACCCGACAGGGCCGGGCACGTTGCTTGCACCTCACCATCTTTCACGAATGGAAGGAGTACCGCTATGAACAATAAACTCACCGTCCTCGCAGCATCGCTCGCCTTTGTCTTTGCATCAAGCGCCTATGCCCAGCAGACCTCAGGCAGCTCTGGCACTTCCGGCAAGCAAAGCTCGAAGCAGACCATTGAACAGCAGCACAAGGCGGCAATCGAGAAATGCAACGGCATGAGCGGCAACGCCAAGGATATCTGCAAGGCCGAAGCCGATGGCCAGAAGAAGATTTCCGAGGCACAGGCAAAACTGGATCAGCGCGATACGCCGAAGAACCGCCTCGATCTGGAAGAGGCGAAAGCCGACGCCGACTACAAGGTAGCCAAGGAGCGTTGCGACGACCAGGTCGGCGACGCAAAGAATGCCTGCCAGAAGGAAGCCAAGGCCAAGCACAACCTCGCCCTGGCAGAAGCCAAGAAACAGTCGCAGCAGAAAACATCCGGCAGCAGCGCAACCGGAACTTCCTCCAGCGGGCAGGGCGCGATGACGGGTAGCAGCAGTGCGGGCACATCAGGCTCTTCATCGACTGGACAAAGCACGCCTTCCAGTCCGTCCTCGTCCACACCATCCATGCCTGCAGGCTCGGAGCAATCGGGCACGCAGCCGAAGTAATTCCGGCCTGATCCCATTTGCCGAAGGAATCCGCAGGACGCCTCAGGGCATGTCCTGCGGGCCTTGTTGTCCGCCGGACGCACCTGCATCGGCGCCGGCAAGCTCCGCTGCGCGCTCCAGGAGCAGATCGCGTTCCCGGGCATTGCCTGCCAGCTGCGCGGCGCGCGTGAACTCTGTCCGCGCCTCTTCGTTTCGCCCGAGTTTCGCGAGCAGGTCGCCACGCACGCTCGGCAGCCATTGGTATCCCTGCAGGGAGCGTTCGCCGCGCAGGCCGTCAACAATCTCAAGGCCGGCCGCAGGACCGAAGGCCATGCCGACGGCCACCGCGCGGTTGAGCTCGATTACGGGCGACGGCGAAACCTGCGCCAGCGCCGCGTAAAGCGCCGCGATCCGCGGCCAGTCCGTTTCGGACGCTGCGATAGCGCGCGCGTGGCAGGCTGCGATTGCCGCCTGAAGCGCGTAGGGGCCAGGTGAGACCATCAAACCCTCGGCGCGCTGGAGCGCCGCAAGCCCTCTGCGGATGAGCAGGTGATCCCAGCGCGAACGGTCCTGGTCGAGCAGCAGGACCGGACGTCCCGATGCATCGACGCGCGCCTTGGCGCGGGATGCCTGCAATTCCATGAGCGCGGCAAGTCCGTGCACCTCGGATTCATCCGGAGCGAGTTCGGCCAGCATGCGCCCAAGGCGAAGCGCCTCGTCGATCAGCGCAGGACGCATCCAGTCGTCGCCGGCGGTCGCGGTATACCCCTCGTTGAAAACCAGGTAGACCACTTCCAGCACCGACGATAGCCGCTCTTGCAGCGCATCGCCGCGCGGCACTTCGAACGGCACGCGCGCCTCGCGCAAGCTGCGTTTGGCACGCACGATGCGTTGCGCAATCGTCGGTTCCGGCACGAGAAAAGCACGCGCGATCTCATGTGTGGTCAGCCCGCACAGCAGCTTCAAAGTCAGCGCCAGACGCGCTTCAGTCGGCAGCACCGGGTGACAGGCGGTGAAGATCAAACGCAGGAGATCGTCTCCGATTTCATCTGCCCAGGCGACATCGAGTCCATCCACAAAATCGGGCACGATCATGGCCTCCTGCGCGTCAAGCTCATGGCCCAGTTGTTCCAGCTTGCTCTGCGCCAGCTTGTGATGCCGCAGGCGGTCGAGCGCCCGGTTCTTTGCCGTCGCCATGAGCCAGGCGCCGGGATTGTCCGGCACGCCCGCGGCCGGCCAGTGTTCGAGTGCCGCCACCAGCGCATCCTGCGCCAGCTCTTCAGCCAGCCCGATGTCGCGCACCAGGCGTGCGACGCCGGCAACGATCCTGGCCGATTCAATGCGCCAGACCGCGTCGATCGCCTGGTGCACGGCCGAATGCATCAGGCATTTCCCGCTGCGGAAGCATCCATGTGGACCAGTTCCCAGATATGCCCGTCCAGGTCCTCGAACCCATGGCCATACATGAAACCGTGGTCTTGCGGTGCGCGCGGTGCCTTGCCGCCGGCGGCGAGCGCCTTGGCAACCAGTTGATCGACTTCATCGCGGCTTTCGCAGGACAGGCACACCAGAACTTCAGTGAGCTTGCTGGCATCCGCAATCGGCTTGTGCGTGAAGGTCTGGAAGAAGCTCTCCGCCAGCAACATCACATAGATGTCGTCGGAGACGATCATGCAGGCGCCTTGCTCGTTCGTGAACTGGGCGTTGAAGCCGAATCCGAGGCTCGTGAAAAAGGCTTTCGCGCTGTCGAGATTCTTGACCGGGAGGTTGACGTAGATTTGCTTGTTCATGCTTGTCCTTTGCTGTCGCTAAGGTGGAATAAGGTGGCAAGTGGATGCTCAGCGTACCGACTCGCCGCGAATGCCCAGTTCGCGGAATTGTTCGACTGCCGGGCTGGGGGCAAAGTCTTCCAGTTCGTACATCTGCCTGACCTCGATCTCGGCCTCGACATCGTCGCCATGCGGCGCTGGGAAGCGGCGCGTCCACTCCAGCGCCTCCTCGCGCGAGCGCACCTGGATGATGGTGTAACCGGCCACCAGCTCCTTGGTTTCCGCGAACGGGCCGTCGATCACCATACGCTTTCCTGCCGAATAGCGGATGCGCCAGCCTTTTGTGCTCGGCTGCAAGCCGGAGGCGTCGAGCAGCACACCCGCCTTGGCGAGCTGCTCGTGATAATCCGCCATCTCGGCCATGAGTTTTTCTTCCGGCATGACGCCGGCTTCGGATTGCTGGCTTGCTTTCACGATAATCATGTAGCGCATGATTGTTTCTCCTTCGAATTGTTCACGGATGCCTGCCGGGGAGCGGATTGCTCCCGCTTGGCGGCCTCCTGATGACACGACGAACGAAGTGCGGCGAAATCGACAAGCCGGCGCAGATAAATTAGAACTTTTTCAGGATTCGTAACAGGGAGCGAGGTTGCGCACCTCGACGGTGCACCATTCGGCTGCGGGGCATTTGCTTGCGATGGCGACAGCTTCTTCCCGCGTTGCGCAGTCGATCAAAAAGAAACCGCCGATCATTTCTTTCGCTTCGGAAAACGGGCCGTCGAGCACGCGCGGCTTGCCGCCATGCACCTGAACCCGCGCGGCATTGGCAAGCGGGCCGAGCGATTCCGCGCCCAAGAGCAGGCCGCGTTCCTTCAAGTCGCCCGCGAAGCGCAGCATCCGTTCGTAGACTTCGTGGCCTTCAGCCTCCGTCCGGGCTTGTCTCTGGCCGGTGGGTTCGATAATGAGCAGCATATAAGGCATGACATTTTCCAGTGAATGATCAAGAGTGACGCCCGAACGCGGTGATGACGGGCTTCAATGGGCAAGGAAAATGGATTTTTGCACAATATGCGCCGAGCGGTCTTGTTCGGCCTGGATAAGCATGCGAGATTGGCTGTTGCTTTGGCGTCCGCTATGTTTTCGCGCCGAAAAGTGCTTGAGCCGCGCCATGAAAGACGCCTGATTCCCCGGATTAGTTGAAGGCGCGTCCTTCGCCCGCTTCTTCATGGGTCATCCCGTCGCGGATGTGGTAAATGCGCTTGAAGGTGGGAATGATTTTTTCGTCATGGGTGACGACGATGATGGCGGTTTCGAACTTGCGGGCCATGTCATTAAGAATACGGATGACAGCCATCGCCCGCTCGCTGTCGAGCGGAGCGGTGGGCTCGTCGGCGAGGATGACCGGCGGGCGGTTTACCAGGCCGCGCGCGATCGCCACGCGCTGCTGCTCGCCGCCGGAAAGCTGCGATGGCATGGCTTGCGCCCGGTGTTGCACATCCAGCGCGACGAGCAGTTCCAGTGCCTTCGCGCGGGCTTGGGCATTCGCGACGCCGGCGAGCATCGGTAGCAAGGCGACGTTGTCAGTGACATCAAGAAACGGAATCAGATAGGGCGCCTGGAACACAAATCCGATCTTGTCGCGCCGCAGCGCGCGCAGGTCGCGCACATTCCAGCGATCGTCATAGATTACTTCGTCGCCGAGCGTCATCCGTCCCCCGGTCGGATCGATGACCGCGCCCAGGCATTTGAGCAAGGTGCTCTTGCCCGAGCCGGAAGGACCGATCAGGCCTACCACCTCTCCGGGATCGACGTGCATATCAACACCTTTCAAGGCATCGACCGCGGTGTCACCCGTGCCATAGCGCTTTCTCAGACCTTCGATGCGAATACCTTTGCTGCTCATGTCAGCCTCCAATTGCTTCGGCAGGATCGACCTTGAGCGCCATACGGATGGCGACGACACTGGCGACAACGCAGATCGCAAGCACTGCGATGAAGCCAAGCACCGAATCGAGCGGCATCAGCAGCACATATTTGGGGAAGATCGGCGCGGATAAGGTCGCGGCGATCTTGCCGACCACGAAGCCGATCACGCCCAGCGCAATCGCCTGTTGCATGATCATTGCGGCGATGGTGCGATTACGCGTGCCGATGAGTTTCAGCACAGCGATCTCTCGAATTTTGTCCATCGTCAGCGTATAGATGATGAAAGCGACGATGGCCGCGCTGACGACAGCGAGGATCACCAGAAACATGCCGATTTGTTTTGCCGAGGTGGAGATGAGCTTGCCAACGAGGATGCCTTCCATCTGCGTGCGCGTGTAGACCGTCAAGCGCTTCCAGCGCCGGATGGATTCGGCGACTTCCTCCGGCGCGTGACCCGGTTGCAACGTCACCAGCACTGCATTGACGAACGCATTGGTGCTTTGCGAGGCGATGACCGCGTCCAGGAGGCCGGGAACACCGGGGCGGTTGAAGGCCGGATTGGCCTCGCTGCGGCGCCGGCTTTGCCAGATGGCGTCGTTATCCTTGAGGAATTGCGCTTCCTGCGCGTCCTTGAGCGGAATGAATACCATCGGATCGCCGCTCGACGACACCATGCGCCGTGTCAGTCCTACCACGGTGTATTGATTGCGGCGGATGACAATGCGGTCCCCCAGGGAAAAGCCGGTGGCGCCGTCGGCCACTGCTTCAAAATGACCACGCGTGATCTGACGCCCGGCTGTCAGGTAGGGCGGCCAGCCCGGCGTCGTTCCCGGTTCGCCGGGCGCGATGCCCACCACCATGGTGCGCACGTCGCTCTCGCCCCTGCGCACCTGCATCGTCAGGTAAGTCACATTCGCCGCATGGGCGACGCCCGGCATCGCCCGGATGGTGCGAACCACATCGTCGTTGAGACTGGAAGATTCCGCATAAGGGCCGAGCGTATCCTTTTGCACAACCCAGAGGTCGGCACCGCTGTTGTCAAGCAAGGCTTTGCCGTCGTCCACCATTCCCCGGTATACCCCCGCCATGACCAGCGTCACGCCGATCAGCAGACCGAGGCCGACGCCGGTGAAAACAAATTTTCCCCAGGCGTGGAGAATGTCGCGTCCGGCCAGGCTGATCATCGCGGCACTCCCGGCATGCGGTCGATCACGTGAATACGGCTGCGCGACGTCAGGGCCTTTTCGCTGTAGGCGACCACACGGTCATTCACCTGAAGGCCGTCGCGCACCTGCACGTAGCCGTCCAGGTCGGAAGCGCCCAGCTTGAGAGGTGAAAAGCGCAGGTCGCCATCGACGACCCGCCAGACGCCGGTCCTGTTGCCGTCTCTCCGTACTGCTGCATTGGGAATCACGGCGGCAGCAGGAAGCGCCGGCAAATCGACGGTGACCTCAGCCAGCTCGCCGATTGGCGGCAATGGCTGGGGCAGGGCATCGAAGACCACCTTGGCAAGCATTTCTTCCGTGATTGCATCGGCCTTGGGTTCAATCCGCAGCACACGGCCTTTCAAGGCCAGACCCTCCCGCGAACGCAGGGTGATTCGGGCCGGCAATCCGGCCGCGAGCCCCGCCGCTCTGATCTGATCGAAGCGCAGGTTGATCCACAGACTCTTGGGGTCGATGATCTCGACCACGGACTGGCCGGCGACAACGGTGGTGCCCGGATCGGCGTCCCGCACCGCGACCACGCCCTCCACCGGAGCAATCAGGCGCACGTTGCTTCTTTGCGCGACCAGCGCCTCGCGGTCGGAACGTGTTCGCGCAAATTCTTCCCGGGCTGCCGACAGCGCGGCGTCCGCAATCTGCAATTCTTGCCGCTTCGTCGTGACGATTTCCTCGCTGACAAAACGCACCTTGAACAACTGTTCATAGCGGCGCACCTGTGTCTCCGCGTAGTTCTGCCGTGCTTCCGCTTCGCGCAAGACGGCCTGCGCGTGCCTGGAGGCAGATTCCTGCGAGCGAACACGATCATCGAGATCGACGGGATCCATCTCTCCCAGCACCTGGCCGGCTCTGACCTGATCGCCCACATGGACGTCCAGCCGTTTTACGCGGCCGGCAATGGTGGGTCCGATCTTGTAGGTATAGCGCGCCTCCACCGTCCCGATACCGAACAGTGCCGGCGTAACGGCCCGTGACTCCACGGTCACGACCGTCACCGCAATGGGTGCGAGCGGGCCGGATCGAAAGCCAACGTAGATAAAGAGCACAAGCAGCGGAAGAATCACCGCCAGCAGCGCCAGTGTGCGCTTCTGCATGGGTAGGCGTTTCATTGCGCACTCCCGATCCCGCGGCGATAAATCGCAAATACGCGCGGCGCGTCGCGTCGCATGCGCTGCACGTCTCCGGCCAGCAATGATTGCATGACCAGCCCCTGAATCGTGCCGATGAACAGGATCGCCGCAGCATCGCTGTCGAGGGAGGCCGACAGTTCACCACATGCTTTTCCTTTTTCAATAAGCCGATTCAGGCGTTCGCCATAACGCTGAATCAAGGTCTGCACCATGTGCTTTGCCGGCGTTGAATCGGCGCGCTGAAGCTCTCCGAAGATCATCCGTGGCGCGCCCGGATGATCGACCACGAAATCGATGTGCGCCATGAACATCGCCTCCATGGCCACCAGGGGCGAATCGATCCCTTGGGCCGATTGATCGATTCGCGCCAGGAGCCGCTCGGCGACCCATTCCATGACGGCCTGCCAGATCGAATCCTTGGTCGGGAAGTGCCGGAATAGCGCACCCTGGGTCAAGTTCATGTGCTTGGCGATCGCAGCAGTGGTGATTTCACTGGGGTTTTGCGAACCTGCCAACTCGACCACGGCTTCGACTGTCACGGCGCGGCGTTCATCGGCGGGTAGCTTGGGACGTGAGTCCATGTTTGCTCCACATAAGCAAGTAATTGATTACTATCTTATATAAAAAAAGAAAAATGGCAAGCCGTAAAAGCAATCCACACGTGCGAATCCGATGAAATCGACCGGGCAGTTCGCGTAATGCGACGTCGCCTTGGTAATGATATGGCAACGAAATTCTTCAAAGAAAAGTCTTATGTCTTATAGAAGACTTGGCGGAACGGAAGTATAATTCGGGTAAGCCTTATTCCATTTGTCTGTACCCCGGTCATGTGGAACAAGGACATGAGCCGCTTTTCCAACAAACCAACTTATCGGAACCCCATGTTAGAAGCCTACCGTCAACACGTCGCCGAACGCGCCGCGCTCGGCATTCCTCCGCTGCCGCTGTCCGCAAAACAGACAGAAGAGCTGGTGGCATTGCTGAAGAACCCGCCGGCCGGCGAGGAAAAGTTCCTGGTCGACCTCATCACCCACCGTGTTCCTGCCGGTGTGGATGACGCTGCGAAGATCAAGGCGGCGTTCCTGGAAAAAGTCGCCAAGGGTACCGAAACCTGCGCACTGATTTCGCGTACGACCGCGACCCAGTTGCTCGGCACGATGCTCGGCGGCTTCAACATCAAGCCGATGATCGATCTGCTCAACGATGCCGAAGTAGGCACCGTTGCTGCCGAGGGCCTGAAGAAGACCCTGCTGATGTTCGACTATTTCCACGACGTGAAGGAACTGGCCGACAAGGGCAGCGCCAACGCCAAGGCCGTGGTGCAATCCTGGGCCGATGCGGAGTGGTTCACCTCCCGTCCTGAAGTCCCGCAAAGCCTGACCCTGACCGTGTTCAAGGTCACCGGCGAAACCAACACCGACGATCTGTCGCCCGCACCCGATGCGACGACCCGTCCCGACATCCCGATGCACGCGCTGGCCATGCTGAAGAACCCGCGCCCGGGCATCAACGCCGACGAGCCGGGCAAGGTTGGCCCGATCAAGCAGATCGAAGCGCTGAAAGCCAAGGGCAACCTGGTCGCCTACGTCGGCGACGTGGTCGGCACCGGTTCTTCCCGCAAGTCCGCAACCAACTCCGTGCTGTGGTTCACCGGCGAAGACATTCCCTTCATCCCGAACAAGCGTTTCGGCGGCGTCTGCCTCGGCAACAAGATCGCTCCGATTTTCTACAACACGATGGAAGATGCCGGCGCATTGCCGATCGAACTCGACGTGTCCAAGATGGACATGGGCGACGTGATCGAACTGCGTCCGTTCGAAGGCAAGGCACTGAAGAACGGCGAAGTCATCTCCGAATTCAAGGTCAAGTCCGACGTGCTGTTCGACGAAGTGCGCGCCGGCGGCCGCATTCCGCTGATCATCGGCCGCGGCCTGACCGCCAAGGCGCGCGAAGCACTCGGCCTGCCGCCGTCCACGCTGTTCCGCCTGCCGCAGAATCCGTCCGATTCGGGCAAGGGCTACTCGCTGGCGCAGAAGATGGTTGGCCGTGCATGCGGTCTGCCGGAAGGCAAGGGCATTCGCCCGGGCACTTACTGCGAACCGAAGATGACCACCGTCGGCTCGCAAGACACCACCGGCCCGATGACCCGCGACGAGTTGAAGGACCTGGCTTGCCTCGGCTTCTCCGCCGACCTCGTCATGCAATCGTTCTGCCACACCGCCGCTTACCCGAAGCTGGTCGACGTGAAGATGCACCACGAACTGCCGACCTTCATCTCCAACCGTGGCGGCGTCGCACTGCGCCCGGGCGACGGCGTGATCCACTCCTGGCTGAACCGCCTGCTGCTGCCTGACACCGTCGGCACCGGCGGCGACTCGCACACCCGTTTCCCGATCGGTATCTCGTTCCCGGCCGGTTCCGGCCTGGTCGCATTCGCTGCAGCTACCGGCGTCATGCCGCTCGACATGCCGGAATCGGTACTGGTCCGCTTCAAGGGCGAAATGAAGCCCGGCGTGACCTTGCGTGACCTGGTCAACGCGATCCCGCTGTACGCAATCCGCCAAGGCATGCTGACGGTCGAGAAGAAGGGCAAGAAGAACATCTTCTCCGGCCGCATTCTCGAAATCGAAGGCTTGCCGAAGCTGAAGGTCGAGCAGGCATTCGAGCTGTCCGATGCGTCCGCCGAGCGTTCCGCCGCAGGTTGCACGGTGCACCTCGACAAAGAGCCGATCATGGAATACATGAATTCCAACATCACGCTGATGAAGTGGATGATTGCGAACGGCTACCAGGACAAGCGCACGCTGGAACGCCGCATCAAGGCAATGGAAGCATGGCTGGCCAAGCCGGAACTGCTGGCTCCGGACGCCGACGCCGAATACGCCGCCGTGATCGAAATCGATCTGGCCGATATCAGCGAGCCGATCGTCGCCTGCCCGAACGATCCGGACGATGTGAAGACCCTGTCCGAAGTGTCCGGCGAAAAGATCGACGAAGTGTTCGTCGGTTCCTGCATGACCAACATCGGCCACTTCCGCGCAGCGTCCAAGCTCCTCGAAGGCAAGACCGACATTCCGGTTCGCCTGTGGATCGCTCCGCCGACCAAGATGGACCAGCAGGTACTGACCAACGAAGGCCATTACGGCACGCTCGGCCGCACCGGCGCGCGCATGGAAATGCCGGGCTGCTCGCTGTGCATGGGTAACCAGGCGCAGATCCGCAAGGGTTCGACCGCCATGTCGACCTCGACCCGCAACTTCCCGAACCGTCTCGGTCTGGATACGCGCGTCTTCCTCGGCTCGGCTGAACTGGCGGCTGTCTGCGCAATGCTCGGGAAGATTCCGACGAAGGAAGAGTACATGGCAAATATCGGCATCATCGACAAGAATGCCGCCGATATCTACAAGTACATGAACTTCGACAAGATCGAGGAATTCCGCGAAGTTGCGGATACCGTCAAGGTCTGAATCTGACGACTGACCTGCGCATGACAACATGCGCAGGCGGGCACGGATGCAAGGCAAGACTCGTGATGCGGGTCTTGCCTTTTTTTCGTCCACTCCCAATAATCTTGCGAAATTCCGCCTGTACGTGTACGAGCTGACGTTCCGGGTTCTGATCGAAGCTGCGGATACTGGCCTAACCGATGCGATGACCCTGCAAGACGCCACCTGTGCCGCAGCGACTCGGCGCACCGAATCGATCGTTATGCTTGGTGACCGAACGATTCGTTGTGTAAAAGGGGGCGCTGCGAACCATTGCGGAAGCGGCAGGACTCGACGTAGGCGCCATCACGGAACTGGAAGGGCACGCCAACATAGAAGCGCAGAACGGAGTGCGCGTGATGGCTGTCGCGCGCGCCGATGACGAAGGTTCGCTTAACGTTGCTTACAGAGCGCGCTTTGAGGCGCAAGCAGTGATCGCCTAGCTTAGCCTAGAGCGCCTGGTTCGACAGACCTAGCCCTTGTCCACGGAAAACACGGAGATCAACAAAGCATGTTCGATGCTTTCCGCGCATTCCATGGACATCCATAATGTTCCGGCCACGACGGCAATGCATCAGGACACGCTCATTCCCTTTACCCCGGATGCTTTACTGCCGCTGCGTGGCAGGTCGCTGGACCAGCTTGCTTACCGATTCCAGTTCGGCTTCATCCAGGCTGCCTGCCAGCGCGGCAAGGCGCAAGCGGTCCGTCACGAGCGCGACTCGCGCTTGCAGCAGCGCCAGTTCGGCAGCCGTCGCCTCATTCTCTGCATTGAGCAGATCGAGCGTGGTGCGGTCGCCGACCTCGCGGCCGAGGCGGGTGGCGTCAAGCCGCGCGAGGCTGGCCTTGCGCGCCTGTTCCAGCGCCGCCACACGGCTGGCTCCGGTCGTGATGCCGAGCCATGCGGAACGTGTCTGCAGTGCGATCTGTTGGCGCAACCGGTCGCCGTCGGCGCGTGCCTTGTCGACCATGTGCAGCGCTTCTTCATGCTTTGCGCTGCGGTAGCCGCCGGTGAATAGGGGGATGTTGAGCTGCACGCCGATCATGCGGTTGCTGCTCGTGTTTTCGGCGCTGCCATAGTCGCCGCTGCCATGCAGCCGGTCGCGGCCCATCTGCGCCACGAGATCGAGCGAGGGCGCGCCTGCGGCGCTGTGCTTTGCCGCTTCTTCTTCCGCGGCCTCCAGGCCCTTGGCCTGCATGCGCAGCGCAGGATTGTTCTGGTCCGCCGCCTTGAGCCAATGGTCGAACGGCAGCAAGCCTTGCGGCGCGGAGTCCGCATCCGGCTGCATCAGGGCCATGTCGTTCGGCCCGATGCCGGTCAGGTCGGTGAACGCGAGCTGCTTGATCTGCAGGTCGGTCTCGGCCATCAGGACCTGCGCCTTGACCGTCTCGGCGCGCGCCTGCGCTTCGTGCGTGTCGGTGATCGGCGAAGTGCCGAGCTTGTAGCGGTCCCTGGCTTCATTCAGCATGCGTTCCACGGCCATGTCCTGCTGACGCAGCAGGCGCAGGGTGTCCGATGCGAGCACCACGTCGAAATAGCGCTCAGACACGCGCAGCATGAGGGACTGGCGCGCGTTCTGCCATTCCGCTTCCGCCACGTCCGCAGACAGGGAAAGCTGGCGGCTTTGCGCGAGCCGTTCGCGACTGATCAGCGGCTGCTTCGCGGACAGGGTATAGCGTTCCATCGTGCCGTTGTCGATGGAGGTGTCGAAGCTTACCCCGGAGGACTGGCCGAACCCCGGCGCGGAAAACTGTGCGCCCGCAGCATGGCTGTCATTGCTCATCCGGCCGGCGGCCGCGCTCAGCATCACGGAGGGACGCCACAAGGCACGCGCCTGCTCGCGCCGTGTATTGCCGGCTTCATACGCGGCCCGCGCCGCGGCATATTCACGGTCGTGCTGTTGTGCCCGTTCCCATGCCTCGCGCAGCGTCGTGCCATGCGAGGCTTGCACGGCCAGCGCCAGCAGCACGGACAACAGTGCGGAACTTGCGCGCTTCATGATCAGCCTTTCTCAAAGTGGCTTCGTACCCAGGTGATGAGTTCCTGCGCAGGAACCGCGCCAGACAGGCGGTCGATCTCGCGCCCGCCGCTGAACAGGATCAGGGTAGGGATACTGCGTATTCCGAAGCTCATGCTGGCGCGCGGACAGGCTTCGGTGTCGATCTTGGCGAAGCGCACGCGGGGCATCTGGCGCGCGGCGGCGGCAAACTGCGGCGCCATCATCTTGCACGGGCCGCACCAGTCCGCCCAGAAGTCAACCAGGACCGGAAGTTCTGTTTTCGCTACGAATATCGGCAGGGTCGCGTCGCTGAGGGCGACCGGCTCGGCAGCCATCAGGGCGGTGCCACATTTGCCGCACACCGGGTTGTCCTGCAATCGCTCCTCGGGAACGCGGTTCACGGCTGCGCACGCCGGGCAGACGAGATGCATGATCGTCTCCCTTTAGCAGCCCCGGCGCGCACCCAGCTTGCGCAGGATGGTCTCCATCATGCACCAGTTGGTGAACCCGCTTTGCAGCAGGTTGGCGCCGACGAATGCCGTAAACGCAAGCCACCACTGGCTGACGAAGATCGGGCTGCCGGGAATGCCCAGCGCCAGCGAGAGCAGGATGAATGTGCCGGCGACGACACGAACGATTTGCCAGGAAGTCATGATCAATCTCCTTGTTGAGTAATGAAAGTCAAACGATTGCGATAAGCGACGAAGTACAGCAGGGGAATCACCACCAGCGTCAGCATGGTGGACACCAGGATGCCGAAAATCAGCGAGATCGCCAGCCCGTTGAAGATCGGATCGTCCAGGATGAAGAACGCGCCCAGCATCGCAGCCAGACCGGTCAGCATGATGGGCTGCGCACGCGTGATGGCCGAGTTGACCACCGCGTCCTTGAACGGCATGCCGGCGCGCACCTGCAGGTTGATGAAGTCCACCAGCAGGATCGAATTGCGCACGATGATGCCGGCCAGCGCGATCATGCCGATCATGCTGGTGGCGGTGTACTGCGCACCGAGCAGGGCGTGTCCCGGCATCACGCCGATGATGGTCAGCGGAATCGGCGCCATGATGATCAGCGGCGTCAGGTAGGAGCCGAACTGCGCGACGACCAGCAGATAAATCAGGATCAGCCCGACCGCATAGGCGGCGCCCATGTCGCGGAAGGTCTCATACGTGATCTGCCATTCGCCGTCCCATTTGATCGCATAGTCGCGGTATGGGTCCTCCGGTTGCCTGATGAAGTACTCCATCAGTCCGCCGCCGCTCGGCGAGGAAAGCGCGGACAGCTCCTTGCGCATCGAGAACATGCCATACAGCGGGCTGTCGATCTTGCCGGCCATGTCGGCCACCGCGTAATTCACTGGCAGCAGATCCTTGTGATACACCGGCTGTTCACGAAGGGTATCGCTGGCGTTCACCAGTTCGCGGATCGGCACCAGCTTGCCGGAGGCGGAGCGCACCGAAAGCTGGAGCAGCGCGTCGAGGTCGCCGTGGCGATCGGCCGGGAGCTGCAGGATCGCGGCCGCGGGATACTTGCTGTCGTCATGCAGATAGGTCGCGCTTTCGCCCGCCAGTCCGGCGCGCAGCGTGCTCACGATCGCCTGCTGCGGCACGCCGAGCAATGCGGCCTTGCGGCGATCGACCAGCAGCACCGTCTTCGGCGCCACGGCGATGCTGCTGTCGTCGACATCCACCACGCCGGCGGTCTTGTTGAATACCGCACGCACCGCCTTGGCCATCTGCCGGCGGCCTTCCGCTTCCGGGCCGTAGATTTCCGCCACGATCGGGGCCAGGACCGGCGGACCGGGTGGCACCTCCACCACTTTTACATTCGCGCCAAAGCGCTGGCCGATCTTCTGCAGGGCGGGGCGCAGTCGCGTCGCAATCGCATGGCTTTGCTCGTCGCGGTGATGCTTGTCCACCAGATTGACCTGGATGTCGCCGATGTCGCCGCCGGAGCGCAGGTAATACTGGCGCACCAGCCCGTTGAAATTGATCGGCGCGGCCGTCCCCGCATAAGCCTGGTAGTCGGTGACTTCCGGCACGGTGGCCAGATAGACGCCGAGTTCATGCAAGGCAGCCGCAGTCTGTTCCAGCGGCGTTCCGGCCGGCATGTCGACCACCACCTGGAATTCCGACTTGTTGTCGAAGGGGAGCATCTTCAGCAGCACAAGTCCGGCTGCCGGCAGCAACATGGAGAGCACGATCAGGCCGGCGATACCGAGGCCCAGCAGGCGCCGGTTGCGCTTGCCGCGCGTGTCGTCGAGGAAGGGGCGGAAGATGCGCTGGAACAGCGGCGCCAGCCGTGCGGACAGACCGTGCGGCGCTTCATCGTGGGAAGTTCCGTGCGTCGTCTTCATCCAGATCCGCGCCAGCCACGGCGTGACCACGAAGGCAATCGCGAGCGACAGCAGCATGCCCATGCTCGCGTTGATCGGAATCGGGCTCATGTACGGCCCCATCAGCCCAGTCACGAAAGCCATCGGAAGGAGCGCGGCGATCACGGTCAGCGTTGCGAGTATGGTCGGGCCACCCACTTCATCGACCGCGTGCGGAATGATTTCCGCCAGCGGTCGGCCGGGCGATAGTTGCTGATGACGGTGGATGTTTTCCACCACCACGATGGCGTCATCGACCAGGATGCCGATCGAGAAGATCAGGGCGAACAGGGACACGCGATTCAGCGTGAATCCCCAGGCCCAGGACGCGAACAGCGTCACGGTCAGAGTCAGGATCACGGCGCTGCCGACAATGGCCGCCTCGCGTTTTCCCAGCGCAATGAAAACCAGTGCGACCACCGACAAAGTGGCGAACAGCAGCTTCTGGATCAGCTTCTGCGCCTTGTCGTTGGCGGTAGCGCCGTAATTGCGTGTTTCCGCGACCTGCACGTCGGCCGGAATCACGGTGTTCTTCAACACGTCGACACGGCGCATCAAGGCATTGGCTACGTCGATGGCGTTCTCGCCCGGTTTCTTTGTAATGGCGATGCTCACGGCCGGATATTCGCCGCCATCCTTTCCGGCGACACCGTGCCAGACATAGCGCGCAGGCGGCAAGGGGCCATCGCGCACAGCAGCCACGTCCTGCAGGAATACCGGCTTGCCGTCGCGTGCCGCGACCACCAGTTCGCCAACCTCACGGGCATCCTTCAGGAACGGTCCGGATTCGACCTCGACGGCGCGATTGCCGGACAGCAGTTCGCCCACCGGCAAGCCGAGATTGGCCGACTGCAGCGCCATGCGCAGGTCCGACACGGTGACGCCGGAGCCGGCCATGCGGGCCGGGTCCAGTTCGACCAGGATTGCGCGGCCCGGTCCACCGATCGTTGTCACTTCCCGTGTGCCGGGGACGCGCTTGAGATCGGCCTCGATGCTGTGCGCGATGCGTTCAAGATCGTAAGCACCGGTGTCGGCCTTCTTGCTGAACAAGGTGAAGGTGACAATCGGCACGTCGTCGATGCCCTTGGGCTTGATGATCGGATCGAGCACGCCCAAGCCCCTGGGCAGCCAGTCGGCGTTCGAGTGAACCGTATCGTACAGGCGCACCAGCGCTTCGGTGCGCGGCACGCCGACCTTGTATTGCACGGTGAGGATCGCAACGCCGGGTCGCGAGACCGACATCACGTGTTCAATGCCGGCAATCTGCGACAGGACCTGTTCGGCCGGCGTGGCGACCATCTGCTCCACGTCGCGCGCCGAAGCACCGGGGAAGGGGATCAGCACGTTTGCCATCGTCACGTTGATCTGGGGTTCCTCCTCGCGCGGCGTGACGATCACGGCGAAGGCGCCGAGCAGGAGTGCCGCCAGCGCCAGCAAGGGCGTGATCCTTGCGCTCTGAAAAAATGCCGCGATGCGGCCGGAAATACCAAGCTGTACGTTCATCGTCGGTCCTTAGCGCACGCGTGCGGCTGCCTGCGGATCGATCACCACGCGTTCTCCGTGTGCGACGCCAGACAGGATTTCGACCCGATCATTTTCCACGCGCCCGAGCCGCACCTGGCGCAAGACCGGCCGCCCATTGGAATCGATGACATAGAGACCGGTCATTTCGGCGCGCCGCACGATCGCCGCACCCGGCACATACAAGCGACCGGAGGCTGCGGCTTGCGAGGGCAGCCACACGCGGGCAAACATGCCGGGGGTGACGCCTTTCAGATCTGCGGGAAGATCGACGCGCACTTGCGCCGAATGCGTCGCTGCGTCGATGGTTGGCAGCACCTGCACCTGCGGCCGCGTGATCCATTGCCTATCCGCGGGAAGTCCTGGCAACTCAATCTTGGCCGCTTGCCCTGCGGCGACGCGTCCCAGCGCCGTCTGTGGCACGGCTGCCGTCACACGCAACGCACCCGGGTCGTACAGGGTCAGAAGAGGGCGCCCCGGCATGGCCATGTCCCCCAGGGTAATCGGCACATCCGCGACCACGCCTGCGTATGGCGCCTTGACCGTATAGAAGCCGGACTGGATATTCGTGGCGCTCGCCTGCGCGATTTGCGCCTTCAATTGCGCCGAGGTCGCGCGATACTGTGCTTCGGCGCGTTCGAGCGCGGCCTGGCTGATGTATTGCTTCTGGTAGAGCTGCTGCTGGCGTTGATAGTCCTTGGTCGCCACTTCCAGGGCGGAGCGCGCTGCCTGCACCTGTGCTTCGCTGGCGGCACTGTTTTGCGTTGCGGCGCGTGCATCAATGCGCACCAGCACCTGGCCTTCCTTGACGACATCGCCGGCCTTGACGGAAAGGGCGACGACAGCGCCGGGCACTTGTGCCGCCAGGACGGTCTGACGCACCGCCTCGACAACGCCGTCGTAAGGGGATGCCTCTGCGCCCCCGGCCGACTGGACGGTCACCGTCGCCAAGCCGTCCTGCGCCGGCGCTGCGCCGGATGCATGGACCACAACGGCGGCGATCAACAGACCGAACAGGGTTTTCTTCAACATATCCTTCTCCAGATGCATGTGGTGCAAATGCCGTTCGGATGATTGGCATTTGAATTTTTCTCTGTTATTATGTAACCAGTTAATTAAATACGCAAGCACCTTAATAGACAAACGTGTGTACAGGGCCGAATTGCTGAGGCAGAATGAAACCCTTTAATTGTTCATCGGTATCCAATATGCAAGATTTACCTCTGGAAGCACTGGATCAGGTAGCGTCCTATTTTCAGGCGCTCTCCGAGCCCACGCGTTTGCGCATTCTCACGCTCCTGCGAAGCGGGGAACGCAACGTGGGAGAGCTGGCCGAGTTGTGTGAATACACATCGGCAAATATCTCCCGGCATCTGGCGATCCTCAGCAAGCACGGCCTGGTTGCGCGCGAGAACCGAGGCACCAGCGTCTATTACCGTATCGCCGACGAATCGGTCTATGCGCTGTGCGACCTGGTCTGCGGCAGCATTGCCCGCCAGTTCGAACAGCACGCCCGCGAACGGCAGCCGTTCATTCAGACGGCCGCGCGTACCAAGCGTCGGTAGATATCCCGGCGCATGTCAGGCAAAGGCATGCGCTTGTTGAACTTCCGTGTATTCGGGGTATGTCCTGTTTGATTTTTTACCTGATGGAGAGATGACATGAAGTCGAATGTTGGCGGTATCGACCGCGTTTTGCGCGTCGTGTTTGGCCTGGCCTTGATCGCTGCCAGTTTGTTGGGCGCCATCGGGGCGTGGGGCTGGCTCGGCCTGATCCCTCTCGCAACCGGCGTATTCGGCTTCTGCCCGGCCTACATGCCGTTCGGGCTGCGCACCTGCAGCGTCAAGAATGATGCAAAACCGTAATCGGCAAAGGAACGAACAGGCATGAGCACATTTCCTCCCAATTACCGCGAGCTGACGCAGTCGGTCTCGAAAAATCTCGCCACCTTGCGCACTGACCTTCCGGATGTGATGAAGGGATTCAGCGACCTGGCGCGCGCCGCATCCCGCGATGGCGCTCTCGACAAGAAAACCAAGGAGCTGATCGCGCTTGCGCTCGGCATCGCGGCGCATTGCGATGCCTGCATCGGATTCCACGTGCAAGCGCTGGTGAAACTCGGCGCGACCAAGGCCGAGGTGGAAGAAGCCCTGGGCATGGCCGTCTACATGGGAGGCGGACCGTCGCTCATGTATTCCGCCAACGCGATAGCCGCTTTCGACGAATTTTCCGCCGCGGCAGCATAGCGATTCCGCCGAGAAGCACCGTGTCAGGCGTGAAGAAACAAGCCTGGCACGGCGCGATAGATCGTCAGGGAGTCGGCTCTTTATCCGAGGAAAAGAGATCCCACGCGGCGATGAACAAGGCGGCGATCACCGGCCCGATCACGAAACCGTGCAGGCCGAAGAGTGCCATCCCCCCGAGGGTCGAGACCAGCACCACGTAATCCGGCATCTGTGTGTCCTTGCCGACGAGGATAGGGCGCAGGACGTTGTCGACCAGGCCGATCACGAGTACGCCGAAGGCAGTCAGGGTGACGCCTTGCCAGATCGATCCGGTGAGAAGGAAATAGACCGCAACCGGCGCCCAGACCATGGCCGTGCCCACCGCAGGCAGCAGTGAAAGAAAGGCCATCACCACGCCCCACACGAGCGGCCCCTGAACGCCGAGAAACCAGAAAATCAATCCGCCCAGCGCGCCTTGCACGATGGCGACAACGATGTTGCCCTTGACCGTGGCGCGGATGACGGTGGTGAATTTGAGGAAGAAATAGCGTTTGTGTTCCGTGCTCAGCGGAATCGCCTGCTTGATGCGCACCGTCAGGGTCCGGCCATCACGCAGAAAAAAGAACATCAGGTAAAGCATGATGCCGACGCCGACGATGAATCCGAAGGTGTTCTGCCCGACATTCAGCGCCTGCGACGCGATGAATTGGCTGCCTTCTACGGCGGCCGCCGACAGCTTCTTCTGGATAGACGCCAGGTCGCCGAGATCGAAGCGTTCCAGCAAACCGATCAGCCAGGATGGCAAGGCGTTGATCACCTGCTGAAGGTACGCCCCGAAATCCAGCGAACCGGAACGCATCTGCTGATAGATGGCCGTCGCCTCCTTGCCCAAAGCCGCGGTAATCAGCGCAAGCGGAAAAATCACGATGATCAAAAACAGCAACAGGGTCGTGATTGCCGCCAGATTCCTTCTCTGCCGCATGGCAGCCAGCAGCTTCCGATAGATCGGCTCGAACAGGATCGCCACCACGGCACCCCAGAACAGCGCTCCATAGAAGGGCAAGAGAATCCAGCCGAATGCCAGCGTGACCACGACCAACAACAAGAGGAAAGTCTTTTCGTGCAGTTCCGGGTGCGTCATTGATTTCTCCAGGGCGGACAGGGCATCGGTGCATTGGTGCATCGCTGCGTCTTCGATGTCAGCGACGACTGCTTTCATATGCTGGCGATCACCATAAGTTAAACACCACCGTTAATCAACAGCATCCTGTGCGGTGCCTTATGTTGAGTTCCTTGTTGTTCGCGGCGTTCCCTTTCGCCATCCGCGCATCAAGAGGGATTTTCTTTTCTTACTCATACGACATATTCGCAGGCGAAATGTCACGTATTTGAAATCGAAATTTCCAAATTCCCCGTTTAAGCCACATAGTTCCTATGGGTATATAGCTATATGCGTATTGAGGGATTAAGTTACAACCCTCATGGCATCGACGCGCAGTTCGGCTTCTTTAAAGGGGAAAGTCATGCGTTTTCGAGCATTCACCGCTGCGGCCTGCATCTTCGTCGCCGCCTCTCTGGCCCATGCCGCAACCGACCAGCTTCCGGCCAGGCTATTCAAGTCCACCGCCGATCACGGCAAGTTCACCGCCTTGCAGCAGGACTTCAAATCCGGTCCGGAGGTTACCAAGGCCTGCCTGAGCTGCCATACGGAAGCTTCCAAGCAGATTCATACCACGCAGCACTGGAAGTGGGAATACCGTAATCCGGCGACCGGGCAGCTCCTGGGCAAGAAGCACCTGATCAATAATTTCTGCACTTCCGCCTCCAGCAATATGGGCGGCTGTGCTTCCTGCCACATCGGCTATGGGTGGAAGGACGACAGCTTCGACTTTGCCTCGGAGGAGAACGTCGACTGCCTGGTGTGCCATGACACCACCGGCAAATACCGCAAACCGGGCGGCTTCGCCGGAAACGTGGTCACCAGGGACACCGAATATCCGCCGGGCTCCGGCAAGATCATTCGCGGAATCGACCTCAAGCAGATTGCGCAACGCGTCGGCAGCAGCCGTCGCGCAAATTGCGGCGCATGCCATTTCAGCGGCGGCGGCGGGGATGGCGTGAAGCACGGCGACCTCGACAGTTCGCTCGAAGCCCCAGGCAAGGTGCTCGATGTTCACATGGACACCAAGGGCAATAACTTCACCTGCACCACCTGCCACAAGACAGAGGGACACCAGGTTCCAGGCAGCCGTTACGCGCCGACGGCGATGGAAAACGGCGATCAACCGATGCGCGGCAAGGCGGACAAGGCCAATCCGACTACCTGCCGCTCCTGCCACACGGCCACTCCGCACAAGAAGACGGCGAAGCTGAACGATCATACCGACAAGATCGCATGCCAGACCTGCCACATCCCGACCTACGCGCGCGGCGGCGTTCCCACCAAGATGTCATGGGACTGGTCCACCGCCGGCAAGCGCGGCCCCGACGGCAAGCCGCTCGTCGTCAGGAACGATGACGGCTACGACGTCTACATGGGGATCAAGGGCGACTTCGTGTGGGGCGAGAACGTCAAGCCGGAGTATGTCTGGTTCAACGGCACCGTGACCTACACGCTGCTCGGCGACAAGATCGAAAAAAGCGCCGAACCGGTACAGATCAACAAGTTCGAGGGCAGCGCCAGCGATGGCAAGTCGATGATCTGGCCAGTCAAGATCTTCCGCGGCAAGCAGGCCTACGACCCGGTCAACAAGACCCTCGTCGTCACCCATCTGGCCGGCAACGACGATAGCGCGTACTGGACCAACCTCAACTGGGAAAAAGCGGTCGCCACCGGCATGAAATCGGTCAACGCACCGTTCTCAGGCAAGGTCGATTTCATCAGCACCGAAAGCACCTGGCCGATCACCCACATGGTCGCGCCGAAGGAGAGGGCGCTGGATTGCGTCGAGTGCCATTCTTCCGCCGGACGCCTTGAAAAAGTCAGCGGCATCTACATTCCCGGTCGCTCAAGCGACCACGCAAGCTGGCTCGACGGCGCCGGCTGGACGATCGCGGCACTGGCCTTGCTGGGTGTGGTGCTCCACGGGCTCGGTCGCGTGATTGCCTTCTTCCGCAACAAATAACCAGGACAAACCATCATGGCACGCATCTATCTGTTCAAGCGTTTCGAACGCTTCTGGCACTGGGCACAAGCGGCCCTCATCATCCTGATGCTCATCACCGGTTTTGAGGTCCACGGCGTGTATACGCTGATGGGTTGGCAACAAGCAGCGGACCTGCACACCACCGCGGCCTGGGCCTTGATCGGGCTGTGGCTGTTCGCGATTTTCTGGCACTTCACGACCGGGGAATGGCGGCAATACATCCCGACCACCGACAAGATCGGGGCGATGATGAATTACTACGCCGTCGGCATATTCACCCGCGCGCCGCATCCCTTCCATGTGACGCAAGATCAAAAGCACAACCCGCTGCAACGACTGGTCTACCTCAAGATCAAGCTGTTCATCCTTCCGCTGGTCTGGGCCAGCGGGCTGCTCTATCTGTTCTACAACGATCTCGGCCGATCGGGGAGCGCTTTCCTGTCCGGGCTGTCGC
Organism: Herbaspirillum sp. ST 5-3; assembly: GCF_004804275.1. GTDB lineage: Bacteria > Pseudomonadota > Gammaproteobacteria > Burkholderiales > Burkholderiaceae_D > Noviherbaspirillum. The sequence continues at coordinate 33,273 of NZ_STGI01000011.1, read as the reverse complement.
TGGGCGCGATCGCGCTGACGCATACCGCCGCGGCTTTCATGATGCTCATCTTCCTGATTGCGCACCTCTATCTGGCCACGGCCGGCCACACGCCGCTGGCGCACATCAAGGCAATGATCACCGGCTGGAGCGACACCGAAGCCGAACCGAAATCGCAATTGGTCGATTGACCGCACAGGGAGAAGAAAATGAAAAAGGCCATGTCTAAACGCGTGCTGGCAGCATTGATCTCGAGCCTGGTGTTTCCGCCTTTTGCGGCGAATGCCGCCGATGCCGAGCTGTTGAAGAAGATCGAAGCGCTGTCGAGCGAACTGGAGCAATTGAAAAAACAGGTCAAGTTGAACGAGGAAAAAACTGCCGAAGCGCTGAAGAGCCAGCCCAAGGCCGCTGACGCCGAAGCCATCGACGAACTCAAGAGCCAAATCAAGCGTGTCGAAGACAAGTCGGTCGCCAAGTGGCTCACGATCGGCGGCGATTACCGCTTCCGGCTCGACTCGCTCAAGGGCGAGACGCGGACATTCACGGACGTGAACGCGACCTTTGCCAATGCCCAGCAACGTTTGCAAACCGACTTCTTCAATAACCCATCCACCGCTTCAGGATCGTCCAGCTATTTCGGCGCTCCGGCTGCGGGCGGCATGTCCACTTCCGGCGCGCTCGGTGCCTTGATGGGCTTTTCGCAAGCGATGAACGCGGTGAAAACCTACGATCAGGCAGCCGCCTTTGTCTCCAGCCCGCAGAACGCGGGCCTGATCCAGGGCCTTGCGGGATTCGCCGTGCAGGTTCCCGCTTACAAGCCGGAAAACACGACGCTCTACACCAATCGCTTCGGCCTCGACCTGAGTGCGAAGGCAACCCAGGACGTGAGTGTCAACGCACGGTTGGCGATGTACAAGGTGTTCGGCGCACAGGATGAAAGCGCCATCGTCAACGGTGGCACGGCCCCATACTTTGCGGACCGCGTCGGGGTATTCGACGGAACGCTCGGCCACATTCCGTCCACCAGTTATCTCAATGTCGATCGCGCTTACGGGACCTGGAGCAACATCGCCGAACAGGATATCTGGTTCTCGGTCGGCCGCCGTCCGTCCACCAATGGCTACCCCAGCAACCTGAAATTGAACACAGCCGGGCCAGGCAAGGGCGGCACGCCGTCGCTGCTGGTCGATTACGCATTCGACGGCATGACGCTGGGCTGGGCGCCCGATATCGAATCGCTGCCCGGCGCTTACGCCAAGCTCTGTTACGGACGCGGATTTGAAAGCGGCTTCCGCTCCACGCCGGCGAACGCGATTTCAGACACCGACATGCTCGGCATCGCCGTCGTGCCGATCGACACCGACGCACTGCGCGTCTGGCTGCAGTGGGATCGCGGCTTCAACATTTTCGATGCGCCGGTCATGCGCAACACCTATTTCGGCAACACCGCGCCGAAGACGAATCTGGGTGACATCGACTGGTGGGGCGGCGGTGCGATGGGCAAGATCAAGAAGGTGGGCACGGGTGACCTCAACTGGTTTGCCGATGTCGCGACGAGCATCACCCATCCGAATCAGAACGTCTCCTCGCAGTTCGGATTCCAGGGCTTGCTGACCGGCGGCTTCTTCGCGCCGGAGGCGGCGCAGCGCAAGACCGGCTGGGCAGTTGCCGCCGGCGTCCGCTACGACCTGCCATCAAGGACCAAGCTGGGCTTCGAGTTCAATCACGGCTCGAAGAACTGGATCACCTTTGCGCCCGCTGCCGATGACATGTGGACATCGAAGGTTGGCACGCGTGGCAATGTGTACGAAACCTACCTGATCCAGGAACTCGACCGCAGGCCGATTTCCTCATTCTTCAGCAAGGCTTTCTTCCGCCTCGGCTTCCAGTACTACGACTTCGACTACACCGGCAGCAACAACTGGGTCGGTGCGCCGGTACGCATCTCGGATGTACGCGGCCAGATGATGACCACGACGCCGCTGGCGAAAGCCTACAACCTGTATGCAAGCTTCGAGGTGAAATTCTGAGTCAACATTTTATGAATACCATTAATTAATCGCACTCGAAAGGAGTCATCATGAAAACCGATCTTTCACGCATCGTTCTTGTCGCGTTGCTCGCCGCATCCAGTATCGCATTCACTCCCGTCGCCTCCGCACAGGCGGTCACCGTAGTCGGGCCTGTCAGCAAGATCAAGCTGGCCCCCGACGGCAAGTCGGCCGTCGCCGTTCTCAAGGACAACAAGACCGGGGCGTCCGTCAGTATCGACATTAGCGACGATCTGACGCTCGACAAATTCAAGGACAAACGGATCGTGGAAGGCGACGAGATCCGCGCAAAATTCGAAAAGGAGGGCGCAAAGAACAACAGCAAGTCCTTCAAGAAGACTGCGGGATGCTGATTTGTCCGGCAGACCTCGAACAAGTGTTTGCAATTTGGCGCCAATTTTGATTACATATATAACTTTAGAGCCGATGAAGAAACTGACTTAATGGACACGAAATCCGGTCGGGAACAGATGAACGCCTTGTTCGAGGAGGTGTCGCATTACTTCTCCTTGCTATCCGAGCCGACGCGCCTGAAGATCCTGCACGCCTTGTGCAATGGCGAGCGGGCGGTCGGCGACATTGTGGTGCAAAGCGAATCGACCCAGGCGAACATTTCGCGCCAGCTCAATATGCTCTACCGCTATGGCATCCTGGCACGGCGCAAGGAAGGGACGCAGGTCTATTATCGGATCAAGGACCAGAGCACGATCGACCTGTGCCGCGACGTATGCGGAAAGCTCGGAAAAGATCTCGAGGATAGACGGGTATTGGACGACGGCACGATTGCGCAGTTCATGGCGTCCGGCAACAAGCGCTAAGCGTTCATGCGCTCTCTATCGGCCGGACCCGCTTCTCTCTTGCATCCGCACTCGGGGCCGGCCAAAGCATGACTGCCAGGCAAAGGCACCATGTCCATGGGATGGCAATATAGCAATTTGCCGATACCATTCCGCTCTGTAGAAACATTCCGTTCCCCCTGACAATCCTGCGGTTTCCGATCCCGCCCCGCGCGATCGGGGATAGCGTTTTCGCGGAGCATTCCGATCGTGTCCGTTAGACAAAACATCCCGACGCTATTGGTTGCATTGGCGACCGTACTGCTGTCCGCTTGCGCCACAGCGCCCAACCATCCGTCGCTCCAGTCGGCCACCTTGCCCGAACTGGTGCCTGTGCGCCGCTTCGTTGCAGATATCGATTACAGGGGAAACTTCCTCCTGTCGCCGGATGGTCAACGCTTGATCTGGAGTCAGCCCTTCGGGTTCGATGTCGGCCTGGCCGCCAGAAATGTCGATCGCGCAGGAGATATTTCGACGACACCGGATCAACGTTTCGCAACCGGCCACCTTGCGCGACCAATGGACGAAATGGGCAACTTCGGATGGCTCGCCGACAGCCGCCACGCATACTTCTACAAGGATGCCAGCGGTGCTGAAAATACGCAGATCGCGATATTCGATACGCGTGCGGCAGATTTTGAGCCTTGGTTCGTCACACCGTGGCCCGATACACGCTCCTTCCTGCTCGGCGCGGGCAGGCCTGACTCAAGCCGCGTCCTGTTTGCCACCAATCGCCGCGATCGCAGCACCTTTGATGTTTATGAGGCGGACTTCGCCACGCGAAAGATCCGGGAAATTGCCCGCAGTGACGGCAATGTCCTGAGCTGGATGGTGGATACCGACGGCCGGCTGATCGGCCGCATCCGTCAACTTGGACGCGAAGATGGCGCCGATCGTGTCGCAGAAATCGCGATTGATTCCTCTGAATCGCCTGCAACATGGCGAACCATCAAGAAGGTCGGCGGTTTCGATTGGTGGCATGCATTGCGGGTGGAGCGCGCGCAGCATCGCCTGTATGCATTCTCCAATATCGATCGGGACAAGGCTGCGGTCATTGAAGTGAATCTTGACGACGGGAGCGAACGCGTGCTGTTCGAACATCCGCGCGTCGATGTCGGCCTCACCCTTTTTCCGCGCCGTCACGGTGAGCCGTACGCGGTAACGAGCACGCCGGATTACCCGCGGATCGACTATCTCGACAATGCCGTCGGCAAGGAAATGAGGGACGCGGTTGAGCAAGCGCTTATGCTGGCGCGCAAGCAGGGCGTCATCCCCGCGGATCTCGTATGGGCGCGTCCCGGCACGATATCGGAAAACCGGCAACGCGTGATCATTAAAGGATTTTCCGCCGCGGGTAACAGCGAACTGCTTTTCGACCGGCGCACCGATACGGTGACGCCGCTGCGTACACCATCGGCAGACGCGTCCCATGTTCTCGCTCCGATGCAACCGTTTTCCTTCCGTGCTTCGGACGGACTGGACATTGCAGGATACGTCCTCCGGCCAAACGGGGTCACAGAACCTGCCCCGCTCGTGATCAACATCCACGGCGGCCCGTGGACTCGCGACTATTGGAGCGCAGGCGAATTCAGCACGATGCAGCTGCTGGCCAATCGCGGTTATGCGGTGATCGAGGTGAATTATCGCGGCTCTGCCGGGTACGGCCGCAAATTCATGGCGGCCGGAGCAAGAGTGACGGCGACGCGCCTGCAACAGGATGTCGCCGAAGCCGCACAATGGGCGATTGACCAGCGGATTGCCGATCCGAAGCATATCGCCGTCATTGGCGGAAGTTTCGGAGGATTTTCGACCTTGATGCAGCTCATCGACAAACCTCATCAGTATGCCTGTGGCGTCGATCTGGTCGGCGTCGCCAATTGGCCACGCATTTTCGACACCTGGCCATCCTTCTGGCGCAATCGGCATTACTTCGAGTGGTTCTATGGTGACGCGAGAGATCCTGTCCAGCGTGAAGAAATGTGGCATGGTTCGCCGCTTAGTCGAATTGACCGGATCACCGAACCCTTATTGGTGATTCACGGCGCCAACGACGTACGCGTGCTCAAACAGGACTCAGACGAGGTGGTGGCCGAGCTGCGCAAGCTCGGGCGCCCGGTCGACTACCTCGTCTTTGACAATGAAGGGCATCAGATGCGACGCTGGCGCAACCGGCTTGCCGCCTGGCGCGCAATCGAGGACTTTCTTGCCGATTGCCTCGGTGGAAGAAGTGCCGGATTTGACTACTACCAATTGATGCCGCGCTGACCAATGTGTGCCGACAGGGGATTTCGTTCTTGCCTTTGCAGGTCCCCGATCGGGAGGGCAGGGGAATGGCTTAGCCCGATTTATCGCGTCCGCTGTTCTTCCTGATAATCGCCAGCAGTATCAAACCATACGCCACCAGTCGGATCAGGTAATACAGCGGCATGTCTTCGCTTTTCGAGGCGCTCAAGCCGAGCAGAACACGACTGATGGCTTCGAGAAAAAAGGCCAGCGAAAAATAGAGGAAAAACCGGTCCCCGCTAGTTCGCCAGAAACGCAGGAAAAACAGGCTCGCAACCAGAGAACCCATCGCAATCGCGCCGACAAGCATGTCATTCATCGCTTGCTACTCCTCTTCCCATACCAGGCCGTAAAGCAAGGGCAGCAATGCGATGAGTGCGCTTAACAACCTCACCAGCGACAGATCGATTTCCGGCAAAAAAATCCTGTCCAGCACCAGCAGCATATTGTTGATGGCCAGTCCGGCAAAACACAGGCCGCTCCAAAGGAGCAAGCGGAATCGTTGCCGGAGGTAACTCCTCAGCAACAGAAAAGCACAGGTCAGCGCGGTAAGCGCGCACAGGAAATAGATTACGGGCGCCATGGGTCACGGGTCCTTTCGCCAAATGAACGCATCGGCGAAGCGCTGTGCGTTCTTGCTGGTCTTCGAGTGGATCAGATTGGTAACCTCGACCAGATTCCGTGCGTAGATATCAGCCAGGCGGTCGATCATCTGGACCAGCTCCTGAGATTGCGGCTGGAATCGGTAGCCAGACGAGTCGTCATCCTCGGCAAGAATGCCGGCCGTGTGCAGTTCGGACAGCAGATCGTCAGCCGTTTTTTCACTTACATAGAGCCGTTGCGCCAGCTGGCTGCTGTTCCAGTCGCGCGTCTTCTCCTTGCGCAACAACAAGATGGCCTCAAGGTGTGGAACCGACGCAATGCTGACAAGGATGAAGCGCTTTACATCATCGGGGATATTTCCCCCATTCATCATTTCCTCTCAACGTCTCCGGTGGTCGGACCGTGCCTGCGTCGCTCTTGAAATGCGATAAATGCGATGCTCGCAGGCCGGCCCACGCCATCGGCACAGGTTGTCGATCGACATGCTTTGTCACAGGGCGAAGCGGAGAATCCGGAATCGATAATATCACGCGGTCTATCCTGCGCCTGGTGCACGAAATTACCGCAGTACGACCGAGGAAAAATCACACACCGGGGCAGGGCGTGTGCTGTTTTAGATCCGGACAAACTCATACACCTATCGAGTACCGTTTCCGCTTCCGGATGCGCCATCCTTTACTTTCGGATTCAAGACGGAAATGCGGTAAGGCGCCGAAGAAGGGGCCGGAGCAGTGCGGCTCCCGACACTGGAAGCTGAAAAGCTTGCCAGCCGTTGCAGAAAGGACCGATAGTCCGCAACACCATAACCAGCCCGCCCGAGCATATCGAGCGCGAGGCGTTCGGTTGCTGAATCGATGTCCGACTCAAATGGCTGCATTGCAGTGCTGAACTCGGCAGCGGTGATGCGTGATTCCAATACATGCAAACGCTCGATGACACTTGTTATCTCGGGGTGACTGTCCGACATCATTTCGTTGCGTGCGATTTCCCTGGCCAGCACATAGGCCAGCTCCTCATCGGACCGGACGAAGTCCAGCATGCCGCGCGTGACCAGCACACGCTGACCGTCGGAAAAGCTGCCTGGTTCATCCGTATTGCCCAGATCGAGAACCATGCCGCATGCCATCGTCAACGGGATGTCGAAGCCCATCCGCTGTCCTTCGCGCCGGACGCTCACGTACACACTTTCGCGTCCCTGCATCTCCGAGCCGATCAGCTCGGCTGCAGCGTGCTCGGCATCCGGCCCTTTCGGGATGGGCTCGATCTCCACTGCGAGCAACACGTCGCCCTTGCGCACGCCGGCCAGCTCAGCGCCGCTGCCGGGCAAGACATGCATTACCTGGAGCTCATCATCGAGTCCGAGCGCGGACTCGGCGAGCGAAATGAAATCGGCAGAATACGAATACTTGTTTTTTGCGGTGAGGCCGAGGATGCGGCGCGCATGCTGCGGGCACAACTCGGTGTTATTGATCAATAAGGGCGACGCGACGCGATAGATCCGGCCCTGTTGCTCAACCCAGGCACGCAAGCGCAGACCGTCGTCGATTTGCTGCGGAGCCTGCACGGCGAGCGGCGCTTGCGCAAGGGCGGGTTCGGTGTTCTGAAGGCCTTCGTCAGACTGGATGATTTTCGCCGGAGCTGACACAGCATGCGGTGCGGCAGCAACCGGCACGGGCGCGACCGACGGTTCGCGGACGGGGCCTGACGCGCAGGAAGATAACAAGGTCACAGCCAGTGTCAGCGCCAGGCATTGCACACCCCGGGCGCAAGGAAGGCCTTGTCGCTCACGTGAGCCGTGCAGATCGGGAGCTTGCGAATTCAATGCCATGAGGATGCGAGAAGGGCCATGCGCGCCGACAGTCGTTTGCCTTGGGGATGCATTATGGCTTCAAAAGATTAGGTGAAACTTAAACAATGGCAGCACGACAGGATCCTCCAGGCACCTGAATTTCATCTCAGGAAATTTTCGTGGCCGTGTTTCCTCCAGCTTAAGGCCCGCCTAAGTATCATGAGGCAATATTGCAGATACTCATTACGAACGACACTTTGCCATTCTCTGCTGCCCGTTCGGTGTTTTTGCAGGACATCTCGCATGTGATGATCCGTCGCCCTCGCGATCCAGATTGCGCACCAGAATCAAGCTTAAAACCCATGTCCAAGCCGTTAATTTGCCTGCGTTTTGTCAATTTATCATCAAGCTTCGATGCCATTGATTTCAAGCATGATCGAGGTTCGCAGAAGATCAGCAGGCTTGGCCTTTTGATCCTGTTTCTGACACTGCATCTTGTTTTTTCGGCGCAGTCGGCGTGGGCGAAAGAGGGCACAAGAACCACACCGTCCGCGCGGAAGCATGCGGCAAAAAAAGACACAGCGGCGAAACGCAAAGCAAACGTCAGCGCCAAGAACTTGCGCTCCCCACAGCGCCGCCCGTCCCCTGGCACGCGGAACCGGAGCCCCAGGATCGTAAAGAATGCAGTCGCGAGGCACGGCAGAGTAGCGTCTGTCCAGTCTTCGCTAAGCACTCGCCGTCATCGCGTCCGCCCAGCACTACACCCGAAGCCCGTGGCCGATCTGCGTGAGATCGAGGATTCACTCGATCTGCGATCAAACTCGGTCCTCGTGTGGGACCCTGCCACTTCGCAAATCCTGTTCGAGAAAAATTCGACCTCGGTACAGCCGATCGCATCGATCAGCAAGCTCATGACGGCCCTGGTCGTGGTCGAGGCGCAGCAGGACATGAGCGAGGTGATCGAGGTGATCGCGGATGACATCGACAGGATCAAGCACACTTCATCGCGCTTGCGCATCGGTTCGCAATTGACGCGGGCCGACATGCTGCATATCGCGCTCATGAGCTCCGAAAACCGGGCCGCATCGGCATTGGGCCGGAATTATCCGGGCGGCCTGACGGCTTTCGTCGCCGCGATGAATGCCAAAGCCAAGGCCCTCGGAATGCACGATACCCATTATGTCGAACCGACCGGTTTATCGAGCGAGAACGTATCCAGCGCGCGCGACCTTGCAAAACTGGTGGTCGCCGCGCAAGCGCACCCGATCATCCGCGAATACTCGACCAACCGCAAATACGAAGTCGACCCGGGCGGCCCGTCGCTGCAATACAGGAATTCCAACCATCTGATCGCCAATCCGAACTGGGACATCATTCTGCAGAAAACCGGGTATATCTCCGAAGCGGGGCGTTGCCTGGTCATGCAAACCATGATCAAGGGACGGTCGATCGTGATGGTTTTCCTCGACGCGAAGGGCAAATTCGCGCGCGCCGCCGATGCCGGCCGCGTGCGGCAGTGGCTGGAAGCGGCCAAGGTTCCGCAAATGTGAGGAGCGCTGCGACGACCGCTTAATCGAGCGCCGCGTGGACCTCGCCTGGCGCAGCCTTCTTTGCCGGCGCGCGCAGCAGCACGATCAAGGGCACGGCGGCCAGCGTGATCCACATCATCAGCCGAAAGTCCTGCAGATAAGCGAGGGTGGCAGCCTGGCGGGTCACTTCGCCGTTGATCGCGGCCAGGCCCTGTGGCGTGTTCAGGTTGTACGCGCCGGCCTCGACTGCCTGCCGCAGCGCAAGGTTGAAAGGATTGATGTAATCGGCCAGCGCAGCATGATTGGCCTGCAGGTTTTGCGACAGCTTGGTGATGACCACCGAGATCCCGATACTGCTGCCGATATTGCGCAACAGGCTGAACAGCGCGGTGCCCTCGTTACGATAACGCGGAGCCAGCGTGGCGAAGGTAATTGTCGACAGGGGCACGAAGATGAAGCCCAGTCCCAGCCCCTGAATGACACCGGTGCGCACTACATCCCAGCTGCCGATATCGGTGTTGAAATGCGTCATTTCCCATAGTGAAAGACTGGTGAGCATCAGGCCCAGGAAAATCTGGTAGCGAACATCGACCTTGCCGGAGAGCTTGCCGACCACCATCATCGCGACCATCGTCCCTATGCCGCGCGGCGCGAGCACATAGCCGACATCGATCACCGGATAGCCCATCAGGTTCTGCAGGAAGGGCGGCAGCAGCGCCATCGTCGCAAGCAGGATGATGCCGACGATGAAGATGAATAGCAGCCCGACCGCGAAGTTGCGATCCTTGAACAGCCCCGGCTCGATGAACGGGTGTTCATCCGTGAAAATGTGGGCAACGAAAAGATAGAAACACAGTCCTGCGAGCATGGCTTCGATCATCACTTCCGCGCTGGCGAACCAGTCGAGCGATTCGCCGCGATCAAGCATCATCTGCAAGGCGCCGATACTGATGCTGAGCAGTGCGAATCCGAGCAGGTCGAAGCGGCGCGTACGGTCCGTCTCTGTTTCTCGCACATAGGCCGCCAGACCCAGCCATGCCAGCATGCCGAACGGCAGATTGATGTAGAAGACCCAGCGCCAGTTGTAGTACTCGGTGAGCCAGCCGCCGAGGGTCGGTCCGAGGATAGGGCCGACCATCACGCCCACGCCCCACAAGGCCATGGCCGAGCCGTGCTGTTCACGCGGATAGGTATCCAGCAATACCGACTGCGACAGCGGCACAAGGCTGGCACCGAACACGCCCTGCAGCAAGCGGAACAAGACAATCTGCGTCAGGCTTTGTGCCGCGCCGCACATCATCGAGGCAACGGTAAAGCCGACCACCGCCCACATGAAAATGCGCTTGCGCCCAAAGCGCGCGGTGAGAAAGCCCGTGAGCGGCATGAAGATGGCTGCCGCGACGATGTAGGAAGTCAGAACCCAGGAAATCTGGTCCTGGGTCGCGCTCATCGAGCCCTGCATGTGCGGCAAGGCCACGTTCGCAATCGTCGTGTCCAGTGCCTGCATGATCGTGGCCAGCATCACGGACAAGGTGATGAGTCCGCGATGCGCGGTGTCAGGCCGTCCGGCCGGCATGGAAGCAGCACCCATGTTGCTGTCTTAGAGTGAAAAGCCGAACAGGCGCCGGCGATGGCCGGTGTCGATCTCCACCGAGGTGGACAGTCCGGCACGCAACTGCGGCAGGTTCGGCTTGTCATCCAGCTTGATGCGCAGTGGTACCCGCTGCGCGATCTTCACCCAGTTACCGGTCGCGTTTTGCGCCGGGATGATGGAAAACTCCGCGCCGGTGGCCGGACTCAGGCTATCAACCACGCCGTTCCATTCGGCGTCCGGATAGGTGTCGACATGAATACTCACATGCTGACCCGGGGCGACATTGGTCAGGTCGGTTTCGGTGAAGTTGGCCTCGATCCAGAGGTTGCCGTTCGCCACCAGCGCCATGGCCGTGCTGCCCGCCGCCACGTATTGGCCGGGTTTGGGCGGTTTGCTGACCACGCCAGGTAGCGGCGCACGCACTTCGACGCGGGCGAGGTCGAGCCGTGCCTGTTGCAGCTCGGCTTGCGCGGCGAGGTAGCTGGGATGCTGCTCGACCGGCATGTCTACGCTGCCGCCGAGGGATTCGGCGATGCGCTTCAGATCCTGTTCCAGCGCTGTGACCTGCTGCGCTGCCAGGTCGGTACCTTGTTTGGCTTCGTCAAGTTTGGCGGGCGATATAAAGTTCTTTGCCGCGAGATCGGCCTGCCGGCGCTGTTCCTTCATCGCGAATGCATATTTGGTGCGCGCCAGTGCGATTTCAGCCTGTTTCCCGCGATAGCTGGCCTTGAGCGCGGCCAGGTCGGTGCGCACCTGCGCCAGTTTGGCTTCGTCTTTCGCGACGGTCACCTGGAATGACGAGGGATCGAGACGGAACAGCGGCTGTCCGGCGGCCACGCTTTGATTCTCCTGCACCAGCACTTCCTTGACCGCGCCCGACACCTCTGAGCTGACCGGCACCTTATCGGCCTTCACATAGGCATTATCGGTTTCGACATAACGGCCGCCTTTCATGTACAGGGCGAACACCACCAGCATCGCGATCAGCGGCACAACCACCAGCAGAAGTATTCGCTTCATGCGCGGATTACGCCGGCGGACTGCGGCCTGCGGTTGAGCTTCATTGGTATTCGTTTGCGTCATTGGGCATGTTCTCCGGAATCGAGGCATTGGGGTGCAAGCAGATTGCTGCGCATCCTGTTCAGGGCGGCCAGCACAATAGAGACTTGCTGCGGGTCTATCCCGTCCAGAACGTCAGCGCGTATCTCGCCGACAACCTGCCTGATTGCCGCAAGCCTTGGCTCTGCCGCCGCCGTGAGATACAAGCGATAGGCGCGACGATCGGCCGGGTCCGCGCGCCGTTCCACCAGGCCTTCGGCATGCAGGTGGTCGATCAGGCGAGCCAGCGTGATCGGTTGCACTTCCAGTAATCCAGCCAGTTCAACCTGGCGGATGCCTTCGTTTCGCTCCAGGTAGAGCAGGGCCCTTGACTGGGCAAGCGTGATGCAGCTTCCCTCTGTGCGTTGCTCGAAAGCATGGCGCATGAGGCGTGCGAGATCGGCAATCAAGAAGCCGATACTTTCCTTGTGGAGTTCCATCGAATAGCTCAAATAATAGTAAGCAGTGCTTATTATAAGCCAGGCGCGGTTTGTCCTCAATTAGACTGCCTGGCCCGGAATCCACGAGATGCCTGCTTTACTCAGGTCAAGCAGACACGAGGGCATTCGTGCAGAACCGCGAAAAGCTTGTATCGTAGAGAAAGGCGCGGGGAGCTGATCAAACCCCGACTTACCTGCCCATGTCGTATTTGAAACTCGTCGGCTAACAGTGGGATTACATACAGGCGTGCGAGCTATGCACGATTCATGCACCTTACCCCGGGCCCGTGATGTAAACGTCCGCCTTCTTCCACGGCTCCTGGCCGCACTGGTTCTTGCGACATCGCTTTCCGGATGCGTCAACTTGCCGCCGCTGGAGAATCGCAGCGTCTCTACTGCCATTACCGATACGGCGCGAACGACGCTCGGCAGGGCGGTCGCGCCGCTCGTGGCCCTGCATCCCGCGAAGTCCGGCATCTACACCTTGCGGGATGCGCGCATTGCATTCGATGCGCGTGTCGTGTTGACGCAATCGGCGCAACGGACACTGGATGTCCAGTACTACATCTGGCGCAACGACATGACCGGGGGCTTGTTGTTCGAAGGCTTGCGCGACGCCGCCGATCGCGGCGTGCGCGTCCGGCTTCTGCTCGACGATAACAACACATCCGGACTCGACCCGGTACTCGCGGCGCTGGATGCGCATCCGAATATCGAAGTGCGCCTGTTCAACCCGTTTGCCATTCGTTCGTGGCGCTGGCTCGGGTATCTCACGGATTTTTCCCGGCTGAACCGCCGCATGCACAGCAAGTCGTTCACTGCGGACAACCAGGTGACGATCATCGGCGGCCGCAACATTGGCGACGCCTATTTCGGCGCTACCAACGATGTCCTGTTTGCCGATTTGGACGTGATGGCGATCGGTCCGGTCGTCGCCGGCGTATCGGCGGAATTCGATCGCTACTGGGCCAGCGATTCATCGTATCCGGTCCAAGGTCTGCTGACGCCCGTCACCGACGTGCAGTCCGCGAATCTCCGGCTGGCCGCAATGGCGATGGAGAACAGCCCGCCAGCCAAGGCATACATCCGCGCGGTAAAGGAGTCCTCATTCGAACGCGAGCTGCTGCAAGGCGCGCTGCCCTTCGAATGGGCCATAACGCTGATCGTCAGCGATAACCCCGATAAAGGCCTCGGGAAAGCCACGCCGGAAGGACAGTTCACCGACAAGCTGAAGCGGGCAATCGGGGAGCCGAAAGACGAGGTCGATCTGGTCTCACCCTATTTTGTGCCGACGGCTTCGGGGGTGGATTCGCTGGCAGGCATGGTGCAGCGTGGCGTGAAAATCAACGTGTTGACCAATGCGTTCGAAGCGACCGACGTCGCGGTTGTGCATGCCGGCTATGCCAAGCGGCGCAAGGCGCTTCTTTCGGCCGGAATCACGCTCTACGAATTGAAGCGACTGGCACAGATACCCGCGGCACGACGAAGCGGCAGCAGCCTGGGGGACAGCACTTCCGGATCCAGTCTGCATGCGAAGACTTTTGCCGTTGATCGAGAGCGCGTTTTCATTGGCTCGTTCAATTTCGACCCGCGATCCGCCAGGCTGAATACGGAACTGGGTTTTGTCATCGAAAGTCCGGCGCTGGCACAGCAGATTGACGACGCATTCAAGAACCGGGTTCCGCTCAATGCGTATGAAGCAAAGCTCGCGGAGGACGGAAGGGTCTACTGGCTGGAGCACAAGGAGGGCGCCTTGATCCGGCATGATATCGAGCCAGGCACCACTCTTTGGCAGCGCTTCGGCATGTATCTGATGTCGCTCTTGCCGATTGAATGGCTCTTGTGAAATTCACATCTTTTCACAAAACGTTTCTTCCAAGTAATGTAGAATATTCACCAACTTGGTGACTACGGTACTGAAGCGTTTTGTTTAGCCTGCACTTTCAAACCTGCCCGCGGAAAATGAGAGCAAGCTCGAGCTCATCCATCCGTACGCAGCTCGCCTTGCTCGTCATGGCTTGCGTGGTACCCGCAGCAGTGATCGCGGGCACGCTGATCTTCTACGACTATCAGCGTGCCCGCGAACAACTCGTCAGCAATTCCGTCGCCACTGTCCATGCAATGGCATCCGTCGTGGACAGCGACCTGTCCAGCATCACCGCCTCGTTGAGATCCCTGGCCACTTCGCCGTATCTGAAATCGAATGATCCCGCGGCGTTTTACGGCCAGGCCAAGGATGTGCTCAAAAGCCAGCAGGGCGACAACATCGTGCTTGGCAACATGATGGGCACGCAATATATCAACACCCTTCGCCCATTCGGCATGCCACTTCCACAACGGACTCGGTTAGGTCTCTGGACCACGATGCAAAAAACCCGCGAGCCGATGATTTCCAGGCTATTCGTCGGCCCGATTTTCAACCGCCCGGCAATCGCGGTCGGCGTTCCGGTTGCGTGCAATGGCATGGAGATGTGCAGTCTGAGCGTCGGCATGTTTGCGGATCGCTTTATCAGGCATCTGCAGGCCCAAAGCCTGCCTCCGGACTGGATCGGCATCATTTTCGACCGCAACGGCGCGATCGTCGCACGCACGCGTGACAATGCCCGCTTCGTCGGGAGGATGGCTTCGCAGGATTTGATTACGCGAATCGCGGCGTCAAGCGAGGGCGCTTTCGAACGACGAACGGTGGATGGCGTCGCCGCAGTAACTGTTTTCAGCCGCTCCGCCGTTTCCGGTTGGACCGTAGCAATCGACATACCAACGAAAACATTGACCCATGCCCTGTGGCGAAGCTTGTCATGGCTCATTCTTGCGACAACGCTGCTATTGGCCAGCAGCCTTGCCGTCGCGTGGTGGGCGGGCGGACGAATTGCGCGATCGATCCGAGGCCTGACGCGTCCGGCACTCGCACTTGGCTCCGGCAGACCGGTGATCGTTCCGCCACTCCATCTGAAAGAGGCGAATGAAGTCGGGATGTCGCTGATGAAAGCATCCGAAATGCTGCTCCAGGCGCAGCACCAGGCGCGGCATGACGTGCTTACCGGCCTGTCAAATCGGGCGCTGTTTGGCGAAATCGTCGATCAGCAACTGGCGCTGTGCCAAAGAAACGCCGCTTGCCTGTCCATTCTTTATATCGATCTCGACGGGTTCAAAAATATCAACGACCAATATGGCCACGCGACCGGCGACAAATTGCTGTGCATCGTCGCTGAACGAATCAAAGCCGGGATACGGGACTCCGATCTCGCCGCACGCCTGGGTGGCGACGAGTTTGCGGTCCTATTGATCGCTGCGACGACTGAATCTGCGGCAGCAGTGGCCAGAAAGCTGGTCGACAGTCTATCCGTTCCCTATGTGATGGAAGACCTTACGGTCGGCATTTCAGCGAGTATCGGCGTGGCTGGATACCCGGACTCCGGAACGAGCAGCAAAACGCTTTTCCACTGTGCCGACGATGCGATGTATGAAGCCAAAGCCATGGGCAAGTGCTGTGTCGTCGTGTCGAAACGCATCGACAAGTAATAGACCTGATGTCACAAGCTGCGCCGTGACGCATCGGCAAGCTTGCCGACCGGGCACCACAAGCAGCGCCTCGTCCACTCCCGCGACACTCCCGGTGGCGACGAATCGGATGGCGGGGAGACTTAGGCGCTAGGACGGGAAATCTCGCTCGGTATTCCTATGCTGGCTTGCAGTGCATCGACAGCTGCGAAACCGGGCGCCGCCTGCAATCCCGGGCACTCGCCGGCATCCTGCATGCGCAAGCCCGGGGTCGCATCGAACTGTTCCGCCACCCATTCCACGAACGCTCGCACCTTGGCCGAGAGGTGCCGGTTTTGCGGATACACCACCTGGACAGGCATCGGATCGACACACCAGTCTTCGAGCACGCGTTCGAGCCGGCCCGCGGCGATATAGGGCTGGACCACGAATGCCACCATTTGCGCAATGCCCATGCCATTCAATAAAGCCGTCATGTAGGCATTGGCATCGTTGACTGCCAGCCGGCCCGGCACCTTCATCTGGATACGCTGGCCATCGCGCGCGAAATCCCATTCGTAGGTCTTCCCTGTCTTGGCCGAGAAATACTTGAGGCACTGATGACGATGCAGGTCGTCCGGATGCGTCGGCCGCCCGTGCAAGGTGAGGTAGGAGGGCGTCGCGACGGTAATGAACCGCATGACGCCAATGCGACGGGCGACCAGCGTCGAATCAGATAGCTCGCCGCCGCGTACCGCGCAGTCCACGCCTTCCTCGATCAAGTCCACCGGGCGGTCGCTGCAGCCCAGGTCGAGGTCAATGCCGGGATAGCGGGCGTAGAAATCGGGCAGGAGGGGAATCAGGAAATGGCGGGCGAAACCTGTCGAGACGTCTACCCGCAGCCGTCCGGTCGGGCTGGCGCGACTTGCCGACAACGATTCTTCGGCGTCACGCACATCGGCCAGAATGGAAAGGCAGCGCTCATAATAGGCGGCACCGTCGGCCGTCACGCTGATCTGCCGGGTGGTGCGGTTGAGCAGCTTGGTCGACAGCGCCGTTTCGAGGCTGCGTACCAGGGTCGAGACGGTTGCCTTGGGCATCAGCAGGTTTTCCGCGGCGCGCGTGAAACTGCCGGTATCGACCACCTGCACGAAGACTTCCATTGCTTGCAGCTTGTCCATTTCTTTCTCCTTGGAGCTGGCGCGGTGTCGTTTTTGGTGCTGGTTTCTATGGCGAACCCGACACTGCACCAGTCTCACTCCTGACAGAACGTTGTCAGTATCCCTGCCTTATAGTAATGGCAACCGGCTCGGCAGGAATGCACTTGATCATTGTTCAGATTCTTGAACAGTCAATTCGTTTTATGCTGGTTTGTCTATATTCTAGAACAAGCTATAGTCCAACGCATGAAAGCCGGATTTGAGAAACCAGGAGTCCCTTGTGAGCAATCGTGACGCACTTTTCGCCGTGGCCGTGCTGGCGCTGGGCTTGTCCGGTGCGGCCGGGATGGCAGCGACTGGCCAGATCGTGGGCACTGCCGTGCGCGCGCAGGCCATGGGCTTTGATGTACTCGCCGACCGCATGTTCGACGGCAAGGCTTGCAGCACGGCAGACGTGCAATAAAGGACGGATACCATGCAAGGCAAGACGACGGGTTGTGTAGGTGGCGAGACGGCGCAGCTGGAATACCGCGCACTGGCGGTGCAGGGCGCGAAAGACAAGCTGGCCGCGCGGCTGTATGCGACGAAGCGTCCTGCGGGTGATGCGGCACCTGGCCTGATCGTGTTCTTTCCGTCGGGCGGTTTTGTCACGGATGAACTGGATGCGGGTGACGAGTTTTTCCGCGCGCTCGCAGTCAGTACCGGCTGGAACGTACTGGGGAGCAGTTACACGCTCGCCACGGTACGGCCATTCCCGGCTGCAGCGGAGGACGCGCATGCAGTCCTGAATTGGGTCGCCCGCAACAAGGCCAAAGTCGGCTGGGATGGCAAGCGGCTGGTAACGGCCGGCATCGAAGCTGGCGGCAACCTCGCGGCGGTATCGGCGCTGATGGCTCGCGACCGCGGCGGTCCGACGCTGACAGCGCAACTTTTGCTGATGCCGATGCTCGATCCCGGTCTTACCAGCTGCTCGATGCGCAGGCTAAGCCGCGATGCTGGTGTGGCGCGCGCCACCGACCAGTGCGCGGCCGCATACCGCGACTACTTGCCGCGTGCAATCGACCGCGCGCATCCGTATGCGTCGCCTCTGCAGTCCAGCCGCATGAAGGGCCTGCCACCAGCATTGATCCTGTCGGCCGACGACGACCCGCTGCGCGATGAGGCGGAGCAGTACGGCATCAAGCTGAATTCAGCCGGCATCATGGCAGTGGTCAAGCGTCTGCCGCATATCGAGCTGCAGGAACCGAATGCGCGATGCAGCTGCGCGCGCAGGGAGAACGCACTGCGGGAAATTGCTGCGTTCCTCGAGAGGCTGTACAAGGAAACGCCGTCGTAAGTTTCTAATCAATCCGCTCTGAAACACAAGGTCGGCCGTGCCGCAAGCACCGGCCGCGGGATCTCTTTTTCTTTGGAAAACGGAAGGACAACAACATGAAAACCACCACCCGTCTTGCCGCCGCTTTATCACTGGGCAGCCTCTCAGCACTTCTCCTGTCTTCCTGCGGCGAACCCGCCGCGCAGGAAGCCGGCAAGCAGGCAGGCGGCGGCCCGCCAATCACCGCCGCAGCCGTCATCGAGAAATCCATCGTCGAAACCCAGGAATTCACCGGACGGCTGGAAGCGGTCGACCGTGTCGAGATCCGACCGCGCGTGGCCAGCTTCATTTCCAAAGCGAATTTCAAGCCGGGCGCATTAGTGAAGAAGGGGCAGGTGCTATTCGTGGTCGATCCGCGCCCATATGAAGCGGAAGCGCGTCGCACCGAAGCCGCTGCCATCGCCGCACGCGCCAAAGCCGACCTCGCGCGTACCGAGCTCGCCCGCTCGGAAAAGCTGGTCGCGGAAAAGGCGGTCGCCCAGCGCGATGTCGACGAGAAAACGGCGAATGCAAAGGAACTTGAAGCCTCCGCACGCGCTGCACAGGCCGCCTATGAAGCCGCGAAACTGAATCTCGGCTTCACCGCAGTCACCTCGCCGATCGACGGACGCGTGAGCAAGGCGGAGGTCACGGTCGGCAACCTGGTCGACGGCAATGCGGTGTTGACCTCGGTGGTCTCCGCCGACCCGATCTACGCCAGCTTCGACGGTGATGAAGACACCTACCTGCGCGTCGGCGCGCTCATCCGCGCCGGCAAATCGGTATCGGTGCGCATCGGACTCGCCAACGAAACCGGTTTCCCGCATGAAGGCCAGCTCGAATTCGTCGACAACCGTGTCGATCCCGCGACCGGCAGCGTGCGCATGCGCGCCACCTTCAAGAATGCGGACAACGCACTCGCTCCCGGCCTGTTCGCCCGCGTGCAACTTGCAGCGGGCAACGGGACGGGCGGCGAGACCAGGGCGGCGATGATTGCCGATCGCGCCGTCGGCACCGACCAGAATCGCAAGTTCGTGTTCGTCGTGAACGGTGAAGGCAAGGCGGAATACCGCCCGGTCAGGCTCGGTCCGGTAGTCGACGGCTTGCGCGTGGTGCGCGAGGGCGTCAAGCCCGGCGAGAAGATCGTCGTCAACGGTCTGCAGCGCGTGCGCCCCGGCGCGCCGGTGACGGCACAGACGGTCACGATGGATGCGGACCTGACGGTGCAGGGCAAGGCCGATGCGAAGGAAGGCAAGAAGGCGGACGTGAAGGCCGAGGCGGAAACGCCGGCCAAGTCGTAACGCTCCGCCATCCTTCGCCCTGAACAAGCAACAAGAGAGAACAACATGAATTTCTCCCGATTCTTCATCGACAGGCCGATCTTCGCGGCCGTCCTGTCGATCATCATTTTCGTCGCCGGCGTGCTGGCGATCTTCAAGCTGCCGGTTTCCGAATACCCGGAAGTGGTGCCGCCCTCTGTCGTGGTGCGCGCGCAGTATCCCGGCGCCAACCCGAAGGTGATCGCCGAAACCGTCGCCGCGCCGCTGGAAGAGCAGATCAACGGCGTCGAGAACATGCTCTACATGTCTTCGCAGGCAACGTCCGACGGCTCGCTCGCCCTCACCATCACCTTCAAGATCGGCACCAACGTCGAGCAAGCCGAAACACAGGTGCAGAACCGTGTGCAGCGCGCGCTGCCGCGCCTGCCGGAGGAAGTGCGCCAGATCGGCGTCACCACCGCCAAGAGTTCGCCGAACCTGACGATGGTCGTGCACTTGTCCTCGCCCAACGGCCGCTATGACGACGTCTACCTGCGCAACTACGCGGTGCTGAACATCAAGGATCAGCTCGCCCGTATCCAGGGCATGGGCGAAGTGCTGCTGTTCGGCGCGGGCGACTATGCGATGCGCATCTGGCTCGATCCGCAGAAAGTCGCGGCGCGCGGCATGACGGCAAGCGACGTGGTCGCCGCCATCCGCGAGCAGAACGTGCAGGTCGCAGCCGGCACCATCGGCGAAGCGCCGTCGAAGAATGCCGAGTTCCAGCTCACCGTCAACACGCAGGGCCGCCTGCAGTCGGAGGAGGAGTTCGGCAACATCATCGTACGGACCGGCAACAACGGTTCCGTCACTCTGCTGAAGGATGTGGCGCGGCTCGAACTCGGCTCGAATTCGTACGCACTGCGTTCGCTCCTGAACAACAAGTCGGCGGCAGCGATTGCGATCTTCGAGGCGCCGGGAGCCAACGCGCTGCAGCTGTCGACCGACGTGCGCGCCAAGATGGAAGAGCTGAAGAAGGACTTCCCGGAAGGTGTGGACTACAGCGTGGTTTATGACCCGACGCAGTTCGTGCGCGAATCGATCAATGCCGTCATTCACACCTTGCTCGAAGCCATCGCGCTGGTGGTGCTGGTGGTGATCGTGTTCCTGCAAACCTGGCGCGCCTCCGTCATCCCCCTGGTGGCGGTGCCGGTATCCATCATCGGCACTTTCGCGGTGCTGCTTGGTTTCGGCTTCTCGATCAACACGCTGTCGCTGTTCGGCCTGGTGCTGGCGATCGGTATCGTGGTCGATGACGCGATCGTGGTGGTGGAAAACGTCGAGCGCAACATCGAAAGCGGCCTGTCGCCGCGCGACGCGACGGTGCAGGCGATGAAGGAGGTGAGCGGCCCCATCATCGCGATTGCGCTGGTGCTGTGCGCAGTGTTCGTGCCGATCGCCTTCGTCTCCGGACTGTCCGGCCAGTTCTATCGCCAATTCGCACTGACCATCGCGATCTCGACCGTGATCTCGGCCTTCAATTCGCTGACCTTGTCGCCGGCGCTGGCCGCTACACTGCTCAAGTCGCACGGCGCGAAGAAGGATGCACTGACGCGCGTCATGGACAAGCTGTTCGGCCGTTTCTTCGCCGGCTTCAACCGCGTGTTCCATCGCGGCTCGCACAGCTATGAGAGGGGAGTGCACGGCGTGCTCCAGCGCAAGACCATCGCGCTCGCTGTCTATGCCGTGCTGTCGGTAGCCGCAGTGTTCGTCTTCAAGGCGGTGCCAAGCGGCTTCGTGCCGGCGCAGGACAAGCAATACCTTGTCGGCTTTGCGCAACTGCCGGATGCCGCTTCGCTGGAGCGCACCGAAGACGTGATCCGCCGCATGTCCGACATCGCCAAGAGCGTGCCTGGCGTGAAGGATTCGGTCGCATTCCCGGGCCTGTCGATCAATGGCTTCACCAATGCGCCGAACGCGGGCATCGTGTTCTTCGCACTCGACTCCTTCGAGGAACGCAAGTCGCCGCAGCAATCCGGCATGGCGATCGCGCAGCAGATCAACCAGAAGCTCGGCGGCATCCAGGATGCCTTCATCATGGTGTTTCCGCCGCCGCCGGTCAACGGCCTGGGAACCATCGGCGGATTCAAGATGATGATCGAGGACCGAGGCAACGTCGGCTACGACGCGCTGTACAAGGCGGTGCAGGCGCTGCAAATGAAGGCCTGGCAGACGCCGCAGCTGGCGGGCGTGTTCTCCAGTTACCAGATCAACGTGCCACAACTGTTCGCCGACATCGACCGCACCAAGGCCAAGCAGCTCGGCGTTCCGTTGCAAACGATCTACCAGACGCTGCAGATCAACCTCGGCTCGTTGTACGTGAACGACTTCAACCAGTTCGGCCGCACCTACCAGGTGCGGGTGCAGGCTGACGCGCCGTTCCGTTCGCATGCCGAAGACATCGCGCAGCTGAAGGTGCGCAACAACAGGGGCGAAATGATTCCGCTGTCGTCGCTGATGCGCGTCAAGGACAGCTACGGCCCCGACCGCGTGCAACGCTACAACGCCTATATCTCCGCCGACATCAACGGAGGTCCGGCGCCCGGCGTCTCCAGCGGACAGGCGCAGGCTGCGATGGAAGCGCTTGCGAAGGAAGTGCTGCCCAAGGGCGTGACCTATGAGTGGACCGAACTGACCTACCAGGAAATCCTGGCTGGCAACACCATGGTCATCGTGTTTCCGCTGTGCGTGCTGCTGGTATTCCTCGTGCTCGCCGCGCAATACGAAAGCTGGACGCTACCGCTGGCGGTGATCCTGATCGTGCCGATGTCGATCTTGTGCGCACTGCTCGGCGTGAAGCTCACGCATGGCGACAACAACATCTTCACGCAGATCGCCTTGTTCGTGCTGGTGGGCTTGGCGTCGAAGAACGCGATCCTGATCGTGGAATTTGCGCGGGAGCTGGAATTGCACGGCCGCAGCGTGGTGCAGGCCGCACTCGAAGCCTGCCGCCTGCGTCTGCGCCCGATCCTGATGACCTCGATTGCCTTCATCATGGGCGTGGTGCCACTGGTGTTCTCCAGTGGCGCCGGCGCCGAGATGCGGCACGCGATGGGCGTAGCAGTGTTCGCCGGCATGCTCGGCGTGACGCTGTTCGGGCTCTTCCTCACGCCGGTGTTCTACGTGCTGTTGCGCACGCTGGCACAACGTTTTGAAAAACAACCAGAGCCTGCCCATGCGGTCGCGCACGCGCAGGCAAAGCCGGAAGGAGTGGCATGATGCAAGCAATCAAACTCATTCCGCTGGTCGCCGCCGTCGTCCTCGCCGGTTGTGCAGCGCCAGAGCTGCGCGCGCCGGACGTCGAAGTGCCGAGCGGCTACAAGGAGGCGGCCGGGGTTGACCAGACCTTCGCCGCCAAGTGGAAGACAGCACAACCCGCCGAAGCGCAGCCGCGCGGCGAATGGTGGAGGGCATTCAAGGACGAGACGCTCACCCGGCTGATCGACGATGCAACCAAGGCCAACCAGAACCTCGCCGCCGCAACCGCCCGCGTAAAGCAGGCACGCGCCATCGCCGGGATAACGGAAGCGGACCGTGTGCCGCAGGTCGGCGTGCAGCTCGGCGGCCAGCGCGGCCGCGCGTCGGATGTCTCGCTCGGTTTGCCGCAAGGCACGCCGGTTTCGCCCCGCAACACTTGGCAGGCGAAGCTGACCGCCAGTTATGAAGTCGACCTGTTCGGTCGCGTGGCCAGCAATGTCAGCGCGGCGCAAGCCGACGCAGCGGCGAGCGAAGCAAGCTTGCGGTCGGTACTGCTTGCGCTGCAGGCCGACGTGGCGCAAACCTACTTCCGGCTGCGCGCCGCCGACGCGGAACTCGCCTACCTGAACGAGACGGTGCGCCTGCGCGAAGAGAACGTGCGCATCAACCAGCGGCGCTATGACCTCGGCGACCTGGGCGAGCTCGACCTCGAACGCTCGAAGACAGAACTGTCGACCACACGCTCCGATGCGATCGCGCTCGAGCGCCAACGCGCCCAGCTCGAACATGCGCTCGCGGTACTGCTCGGCAAACCGGCTGCCGCCTTCGGCATGCAGGGCAATCCGCTGCTGACCTCGACCTTGTTGCCGGCGATCCCGCCCGGGTTGCCGTCGGCTCTGCTGGAACGCCGGCCCGACATCGCCGCTGCGCAGCGCGCAATGATCGCCGCCAACGCACGCATCGGGGTGGCGAAGTCGGCGCGTTTCCCGGCGCTGCTTCTGACGGCAGCCGGCGGCGGCGAGTCGGCAGACCTGTCGGACGTGTTCAAGTGGAGCAGCCGAACCTGGGTGGTCGGCGCGCTGATGTCCCTGCCTCTGATCGACGGCGGTCGCAACCGCGCCAACATCGCCCGCAGCGAAGCGGCGCTGGAGGAATCGGTTGCCGGCTACCGGCAGAGCGTGCTGTCCGCATTCGCGGAAGTGGAAGACAACCTGGTCGGTCTGCGCACGCTGGCCGACCAGGCGCAAGCCATCGACGACGCAGTCGCCAGCGCGCGCCGCAGTGCTGAGCTCGCGCACAAGCTGTACGACGCCGGACGCACCAGTTTTCTCGATGTGCTCGACGCCCAGCGCAATCTGCTGGTGGTGGAACGCAGCGCGGTGCAGCTGCGCGGCTCCCGTGCAACCGCCACCGTCGCCTTGATCCGCTCCCTCGGTGGAGGATGGTGATTCATTGGCCCAGTCCATCCGATGCCTCTTGAGGGTTTTTGGCCGGCAGCGATGCCGGCTTTTTTTCGTCATCGATTAGCGTGAACGAATAGAAACAAGGAGGGCGGGGAAACCTGAATAGACTGCTTATGTGACCCACAATCGTGCGGATCATGCGGGATCCGCGCCCGGGTGCAACGTTGGTGGGTTCTGTTAGTTGGCGAAGGCCGCAGCCGGGAAGTAAATCATTGCTGTCCTTTTTGGCTGCGCATGCTCACACTCCAGAGTCGCAGCGCGATATGAATTTCAAGCGCCCGACTTGGACTGCCCCAGTAACCCAGCAGCTCCTCAACATTCGCCAGTCGCTGCCGCAACGTGTTTACATGGATACCCAGGCGGGCTGCGGTGGATTTCGCATTCTGGTTGTTATCGAAATAACTGAGTAGCGTGTGTGTGAGGTCAGCGCTGCGCTTTTCGTCGTATGCGATAAGTGGCCCAATGTTTGCACTCAAAAATGCTTTCAGACTTGTTTGATCGTGGGTCTCGAATAATACCGAGTACAAGGCCATCTCGTTTTGATCCAGGATCTGCCCTTGGACGCCGATGCGAGCGAGTACCGAAAGAGCCCGCCTTAGCGTCGTATACAGAGCGGGGGCTTCTGCGGAAGATTGAATCGGCCTTGACAAGACCCCGCGGTAATCCTGGCTGAATTCACACCGGATGGTGGAAGTGAGTCCTTTCAAGACGCCCTGCGCCTTCGTGGTCCCGCAAACGATAACCAGCGCGCCATCCACTTCATCCAGTACAAGTTGGGAAAATGGGGCGCTCGCTCGCAGGCGCCGTGCTACCAACTCTGACTTCGGTTGCTCCATCTCAATGAGCATCATCGAAATTGGCTGGGACAAATCGAGCCCGAAGCGTTCGGCTCTCTCCCATATCAATTTCGTGCTTTCCTGTCGAGGGAAAATGAGAGCGCGTAGCAAGGTGGATACATCGCGACTCTTGATTGCTTCAATTCGCTCCTGGGAGAGTAAAACGATGCCTATTACACTCGAGCTTCTTTCCAGCGTACGTATCGAAATCTCGCTGAGATCATCATGTCGGAATAGCAGTACGGCTCCAAGTACGTCATCTCCGCCTATGACAGCAGTGACTCTGCATATTTCGCCATCTGCCTCGTAGGCAATCACCGATCGTCCTCTCAGTCTGCTTTCGCGCAAGGCCTGCGTAATGGCAGCGTTGTGCGCCGTGTGCGGTGCGTAGGTATCTGCCGCGGTTCCGGCGTAATCAGATGCTGTCGCCCGGCAGATGACCTGGGAGGCCTCGTCTAGAATGAGCACGTCGCCGTCAAGCAGTTGTGCAATGGAATGACAGAGGTTACCCAGCGAAGCCCCCTTTGCGAGCAGGGACGTTAGCTGTTCGTGAGCCTCGGCGGCACTTTGTACATCGCGTGCGTGCCGTTCCAGTTCCGCGCGTGCGATATCGGCCTTTTGAAGCGCCGCATTGGCCTGCTCGAAAGCTTTTGCGTTATTAATCGCGACGGCGGCGTGTGTTGCAAGCGTGGACAGAATGGCAATGTTCAGGGCAGTGTACGTTCTGTGGTATCGATCTGCGACGAACAACAGACCAAGGACGTTGCCGTCGCAGAGCAACGGCACTCCAAGCAGTGCAGCGATTCCCTCATCGCGAAAAGTATTATCAATCTCGGGATCGTGAGGAAACCGTTTATCGTGGAGGTAGTCGGGGGTTGAAAACGGCAGGCGTGTCGACATGACGACGCTGGCGACCCCCAGCTGTCTTCCGGCAGTCATCTTCGTTGTGCTTTCAGATATCGCGCCGTCGGTGACCACTACCCGGAATTCATTGTGCTCCGCATCGTACACCGACAACCAGGTCACATGCGACCCCAGCAAATTGCGAGTGCGAGTGGCAATTGCTCGCAGCAGTCCGGTCAGGTTCAGACGACTGGAAAGATCTTTGGCGGATTCGACCACTGCCAGCATGCCCTGTTCGCTGTGCTGTTGCGACTCCAGCCGGTCCTGCACCGCCATCGCCATTTGCACGAGTTCGACAACGCCGGGCTTTCGCGGGTCGTTATCGGGAATCGCCTCGGCTTGAGCAAGATGTATTGCAAACTCTTTCGCAGGAGCGCTGCGATGCATCAGGCGAATTAGATCGGCCGCGATGTTTTCAGGCGTGTGGTCGATTCCATGATCACTCAATTTATTCATTTCGCGCCGAACAGACCGAATGGCGATTGATGTATGTGTTCCATTGTAAACCAACCTGGTTGAAAGATTTGCCGCTGGCATATGGCAGCCATTTGCGGGGCCGAATATCGCGCTGGGCGTGAAACACCTCGTCCGGGTTCTCCAAGTCTTTTTGCTGTCGTCAGGCGGCGAACGTGCAGGCGAGTGTTAAGGATGATGAACTACATCATGCGCACCATCCAGAAGCCATGTCGGCCAACTACACAAATATGCGGCTTTTGATGTCGATGCCTGACATTGAGTAGTGGGGCATCGCTCCATATAGTGTTTCCCACCGCGACCTGACACGAAGCAGCCGATTTCAGATTCCGCAAGATCCACTCCGAAATGCCGAAGCAGGCAACTTGATCATTAAACAAGTTTGGAAAGATCCTCCGCCCGGGTCGATCCGTTTCGGATTTTCTTTCGATACCGTCTCATGCGCTAGCTGGTCGGTCAGGGAAGGCCGTGTTCACTTCAGTCAACAATTCAAGCGTGTCCGTGAACGTCGGCACGCGATAACCCGTTCTAACAGGAGAGCAAAGATGAAAAAAATTCTGGACGGCCGAGTGGCCATCGTCACCGGAGGGGGAAGCGGACTGGGGCGCACCCATGCCCTGGCGCTTGCGAAGTATGGTGCCCGGGTGCTGCTCAACGATATCGGCGGGAGCCACCAGGGATCGCCCGGACGGAATGTCGTCGATCAGATTGTAAGTAATGGCGGTATCGCGATCGCGGACGGAGGTGATGTCACAAATTTCGCCCAAATGGAAAAGATGGTTGCGCTGGCTGTGGAGGAGTGGGGGCGCGTCGATATTCTAGTCAACAACGCAGGTATTTTGCGAGACAAGAGTTTTTCGAAAATGACGCTCGATGAATTCCGCCTCGTGATGGACGTTCACCTGATGGGTTCGGTCAACTGCACCAAAGCGGTATGGGAGCAGATGCGTGCGCAACAGTATGGCCGGATCGTGATGACGACATCGTCATCCGGCTTGTATGGAAATTTCGGCCAGGCGAACTATAGTGCCGCCAAGATGGCCGTCGTCGGCTTGATGCAAACGCTCGCGCTCGAGGGTGCCAAATACAATATCCGCGTCAACTGCCTGGCCCCGACGGCAGCGACTGCAATGACCGAAGGCGTACTCTCCCCCGAAGACCTGGCGCAACTTCAGCCGGCCGCCGTGAGCCCGGGTGTGGTAGCGCTTGTCGGACAAAATGCACCAACGCGCACGATTCTTCTGGCGGGTGCAGGGAGCTTCGAGTGCGCGCACATCACCATGACGAAGGGCATTTTTGCGGGGGATTCCGAGGAGCCGGTCGCAGAAATCTGCAAGAGGTTCGATGAAATCCGGGATCGGCACGACGAGACCGTTCCGGAATCGGGCTGGGAGCAGTACCGGCTCGAACTTGCCAAGGCCGGGGCTTTCGTCGAATAAGCGACAGGGAGATGCCGCCCTGGCGGCGCAATTGCACTGCATGCCGCGCGCTCATGCTCGCCGGACCTCGGGGCGGTGGGGGCCGGCGGCGAGACGCATGGGCGTACAGCGAACTTGGTAGAACTGCACTTGTAAAACAAGAAATGCCTGTTGTTACACCTAAATGCCCTCGTATATGTGCTCGGCGCACATAGTTTTTGAAGCACCCATCCCCGACACTGTAAGCCGATCATTGCGCGTCGCTCATCGACGGTGAGAGTGTGCGACGGCCCTCTAGACAAGATGCCGGCCTTTGAAGTCAGAGTCGGCTGAAAAGAGCAACGTGTATGCGGCCGGCAGCTTAATTGAAATACAGATCGGATAACCGATCGCTTCAGAGGAAAACATGAAAGACGCTGTCATTGTCTCTACCGCACGCACGCCCATTGGTCGTGCCTTTCGCGGTTCGCTCAACAACATCAAGTCGCCCACAATGATGGGGCATGCCATTCGGCACGCGGTGGATCGTGCCGGCATCAACGACGCGGAAGTCGACGACGTCGTCATCGGCAGTGTGCTGACGGCAGGGACCGGCGGCGGCAATCTTGCCCGGTACGCTGCGCTTGCCGCCGGCCTGCCCAATACGGTTCCCGGGCAAACCATTGACCGTCAATGCTCCTCGGGGTTGATGGCAGTGGCCATCGCTGCGAAGCAGATCATCGTCGATGGCATGCAGGTTGTCGTCGCCGGTGGCCAGGACAATATCTCCGCTCTGCAGAACCGCTACATGGAGTGGACATGGCAGGACGCCGATCCGAACGTCGTTGCCGCAGCCGAACATGCCTACATGCCCATGTTGAAAACGGCGGAATTCGTGTCCGCCAAATACGGCATCACGCGCGAGGCGCAGGATCGCTATGCCCTCGAATCGCAACGTCGTACCGCAGCGGCACAGAAGGCAGGTCTATTCGACGACGAGATCGTGCCGATCCGCACCACGATGGCCGTTTTCAGCAAAGAAACCGGGCAGGTGAGCTTCCGGGATGTCACCTTGTCCGCGGACGAAGGCAATCGCCCCGATACGACTTTCGAAGGATTGCAGCTCCTGAAGCCGGTAATTGATGACGGCGTGATCACGGCAGGTAATGCGAGCCAGCTCTCGGATGGCGCATCGGCTTGCGTTGTGATGGAGCGCAGCTTGGCCGAACGTCGCGGACTGGAAGCGCTTGGCATCTACCGCGGCATCGCGGTGGCAGGGTGCGCTCCGGAAGAAATGGGAATCGGGCCCGTGCCCGCCATTCATAAACTGCTCGACCAACACGGACTGACCATCAAAGACGTCGGCTTGTGGGAGCTGAACGAGGCATTCGCGTGCCAGACATTGTATTGCCGCGACAAGCTCGATATCGATCCAGAGATCTACAACGTCAACGGCGGCGCAATTTCAGTTGGCCATCCCTACGGCATGACGGGTGCACGTCTCGTTGGACACGCGCTGATCGAGGGAAGAAGGCGCGGAGTGAAATACGTCGTGATTTCGATGTGCGTAGGCGGCGGCATGGGCGCGGCCGGACTTTTCGAGGTGGCGTGATCCTGGCAAGACGTTGACAAAGGCAAGCGTTATTCCGAGGACGGAAGCGACGTAATTGATTGCCTGCCCGCGCTCGATTGGATCGAGACTGTTTTCATGATCGGCTTCCGGCAGAAAGGAGCTCCATATCTTTAACGCCGGAGTATTCACACCAATGTAAAGGGGGACCAGGAAAGACAATAACTACAGCATTGCAACAATGACCAATACAGAACGCCGAAACAATATGGCGTATGCACAAGATCCATAAGGAAGAGGAAAATGACTATTCGCTTGAAATCCCTGATCCTGCCAATTTCATTCGCTGCGGCGATTGCCATTCCCGCGACAGCTGGCGCCGAAGTTGTGAAGATGGCGTTCATCGATCCCTTGTCGGGCTCGTTCGCGCCAGTCGGGGAAAATATGCTGAGAAGCTGGCAGTACATCGCCGACCTGGCCAACAAGCAGAAGTGGGCAGGCGACAACACCTTCGACATCGTTGGTTTCGATAACAAAGGCAGCCCGCAGGAATCGCTGGTCCAGTTGAAGGCAGCAATCGACCAAGGCTATCGCTATGTCATCCAGGGTAACGGCTCGGGCGTCGCACTTGCCCTCATCGATGCCATCAACAAGTATAACGAGCGTAACCCTGGCAAAGAGGTTATCTACCTGAACCATGCGGCAGTCGATCCCGACCTCACCAACAGCAAGTGCAGTTTCTGGCACTTCCGGGTCGATGCCAACAGCGACATGAAGATGGAGGCGATGACCTCCTACATGGCGAAGGATCCGAACATCAAGAAGGTCTACCTGATCAACCAGAACTATGCATTCGGCCATTCTGTCCAGCGTGCAGCCAGGGAGTATTTGAGGCGCAAGCGCCCGGACATCCAGATCGTCGGCGACGACCTGCATCCGATCGGGCAGGTGAAGGATTTCTCGCCCTACATCGCGAAGATCAAGGCGGCCGGCGCCGATACCGTCATCACCGGCAACTGGGGTGCCGACCTCGCGCTGCTGATCAAGGCAGCGAAAGACTCCGACCTGAAGACGAACATGTATACCTATTACGCCGTGACCACGGGCACACCCACGGCGATGGGCAGCGCCGGCGTCGATCGTGTGAAATTTGTCGGCTACTGGAACCCGAACAACCAGGGCTTTGTCGGCAAGGACATCGTCGAAGGTTTCAAGAAGAAGTACAACGACGATTACTACGCGATGGCGACCTATACCGGCATGAAGATGCTGGGTCAGGCGATCAAGGAGACGAAGTCGACCGACCCCGTGAAAGTCGCATTTGCCATGGAGGGCATGAAGGTGCAAAGCCTGAATGGCGAAGTCGAAATGCGCAAGGCCGACCACCAGTTGCAGCAGCCGCTTTATATCACGACATGGACCAAGATCAACGGCAAGGACGTGAAGTATGACCAGGAGAACACCGGTTACGGCTGGAAGACCAACCAGGTGCTCGACACTCATATCTCGGCACAGCCGACTTCCTGCCAAATGAAGCGTCCGTCGAAGTAAGAATGCCCGCGCAGCGTGGTGCCTCGCAGGTCACCACGCTGTTTCCCCATACATAAAAACAAGAGAGTTGCACACCTCGCAGGAGTCACTTCGTGGAGTTTACAGTCATCACCTTGCTGAACGGCATGAGCTACGGGCTCCTGTTGTTCATGCTTTCCTCGGGCCTGACGCTCATCTTCAGCATGATGGGCGTGCTCAATTTTGCCCATGCCAGCTTCTACATGGTCGGAGCCTATTTCGCTTATTCGATCAGCAGCGTGATCGGCTTTTGGCCGGCCCTGGTGGTCGCACCTTTGCTGGTAGGCGTTATCGGCGCTGTGGTCGAACGCTACGGCCTGCGCTCGGTGCACAAGTACGGCCATATCCCCGAACTGCTATTCACCTTCGGCCTTTCCTATGTGGTGGTGGAGCTGGTGCAACTGATCTGGGGTAGGGCGGCCGTGCCTTATTCGATCCCACCCGAGCTGGACGGGCCGCTGTTTACGCTGTTCACCACCACCTTCCCGACCTATCGCGGTTTCATGATGTTGATCGCTGCCCTGATGCTCGTGTCGATTTACCTGGTACTGACGAGAACCCGCATCGGGCTGGTCATTCAGGCGGCGCTGACCCATCCGGAGGCGGTGGAGACGCTCGGGCATAACGTGCCGCGGGTGTTCATGCTGGTGTTTGGCGGAGGTTGTGCGCTGGCTGGCCTGGCGGGTGTGATCGGTGGCAATGCCTTCGTCACCGAGCCAGGCATGGCCGCCACTGTCGGCAGCATCATCTTTGTGGTGGTGGTGGTCGGCGGAATGGGCTCGCTTGTGGGCGCCTTGCTCGCCTCGCTGCTGATCGGCGTCCTGCAGACATTTGCCGTGGCGCTCGACTATTCGTTTGCCACGCTGATGTCGAGCTTCGGCACCGCCGTCACACCGGAAACCTTCGGTTATCCAGTGCTGAAGCTGACCATTTCCCAGGTAGCGCCGATCATGCCGTATCTGCTCCTGGTCCTGATTCTGATCTTCAGGCCGCGTGGCTTGATGGGCACGCGTGAGGGCTGAACCAATGAATACTTTAGCAATGACAAACAGCCTGACCTACAAACCGATGAATCTGGCGCGCTGGATCATCTGGGGCATGTTCGCTGTGATCCTGATCGTGGCGCCCCTGATCTTCAACAAGGGCGCGTCGCTGTCGATCCTGTCGCAGATCGGCACGGTGATGATCTTCAGCCTGTCGTACAACATGCTGCTCGGGCAGGGCGGCATGCTGTCCTTCGGACATGCCGTGTACTCCGGCCTGGGCGCGTTTTTTGCAATCCATGCGATGAATCTCGCCACGGCCGGCAAGATCTGGATGCCGGTCACGCTCGTTCCGCTGGTCGGCGGCTTCGCCGGCATGTTCTTCGGCATGCTGTTCGGTTATGTCACGACCAAGAAATCAGGCACCACATTCGCGATGATCACGCTGGGCATCGTCGAGCTGGTGTTTGCCTGCTCGCTAATGTTCCCCGAGTTCTTCGGCGGCGAGGGCGGCATCTCCACCAATCGCGTGTACGGCGAGAAATTCTTCGGCATCACCTACGGCCCGCAGATCCAGGTGTACTACCTGATCGCGTTCTGGCTGTTCATCAGCACGGTGGGCATGTTTGCGTTCACGCAGACGCCGCTGGGGCGCCTCATCAACGCGGTGCGGGATAACCCGGAACGCGTCGAGTTCATCGGCTATGACACCCAGTGGGCGCGTTACCTGACCTTGATCCTTTCCGGTTTCTTCGCCGGTATTTCCGGCGGCCTGTCGGCGATCAACTTCGAGATCGTCACGGCCGAGAACGTCAGCGCCCTGCGTTCCGGCGGCGTGCTGCTGTTCACCTTCATCGGCGGCGTCGGCTTCTTCTTCGGCCCCATGATCGGCGCCATCATCGGCGTGTTCCTGACGGTGATGCTGTCGGAGTACACGACCGCATGGCAGCTGTACCTCGGCGTGTTCTTCATCCTGATCGTGATGGCCGCGCCGGGCGGCTTGGCCAGCATCCTCATGATGAACCTGCGCGTGGCCAAGTACGGCAGATTCGGTCGCATATGGCCTCACTTGTGCGCCGTGTGCGCGATGGCGGGCGTGGCGTTCTTGGGCATCGTGATGATGATCGAAATGCTGTATCACCTGACGCTGGAGTCGGCCAATGGTACCGCCATGAAACTATTCGGCTTCCAGGTCGACACCGCCGCACCGTCCGGCTGGTTTGCCGCAGCCGTGCTGCTGGCCGTGGGCGGGTTCGGCTTCTGGCGCGCCAGGAAGTCCTTTCAACATGCGTGGGGCGAAGTGAGTACCGAAATTGAAGAACTGATCCGGAGGGCAGAAGCATGAACGCGCTGGCCCTCGAATTG
>NZ_STGI01000010.1 GCF_004804275.1 Herbaspirillum sp. ST 5-3 | reverse complement strand
AAACCATTTGGCTGCAGCCATCATCGTGTTTCGTAAGGTGCCGATGAAGGTCAACATAATTTACGGATAGGTTCTAAGTGCGTCACCTGACGGTGTCGGGCAGTGAGCGCCGAGCGAGGAGTGCCGGGCCAACCCGGCCTGGCGGGACAGACGATCGAGGTGATGCTTGGAGCGTCGCCCGAATTCGTTTCATACTCGACGAGGCTGCTCTTAATGCCGTAAGTCGCCACCCTACTTGTCCATACGGCTTGGTCAATACGCTCCTCGGTTGTACTTGCGGCAGCAAGTTGGATCTGCGTCCGTCTTGTCTCATGCACGTATCTGGCGTTCATCCATGCTTGCACGACTTTCCGGGCCCACGGTATCGACGCATGGTTGGAAGTCAAAAACGAGCAAGACGATCATCAGCAGCGCGCACAAAGATAAAAATCGAGAGATCAGTCCGAGCAATGCGTCACCGGTCTATTCCGTAAAGACAATCGTAAGCTTAGTAATTGTGATCCTTCGTAAGGCTGGCCGAAGTGCGCGCTCCGAACCAGCGCAGCCCATTTAGCAGGGGTTTTGAAGCATCTGCCACACGGTTGATGCTTTGCTCGCGCAGCGCCGGAAAATCGATCACCACGGTGTCTGTGAGACCTGCCCAGCCCAACAGAGCCGATAGCGCCTGAGGCGTGTCGAACAGCCCGTGTAGATAGGTGCCGAGGACCTGTCCGTCGGTAGAACGAGCGCCTTCTGGCCGCCCGCCGATCAAGAAGGCAGGTGTGGTCGTGTCCTTTCCATGCGAGCGGCCCATGTGAATTTCGTAACCGGTGACGGCCGCATCCTCGGCAAACGCGCAGCACCCCCTGACTTGTGCCAGACGCTTTTCGTAGCTGAGCTCGGTATCGATATCAAGCAATCCGAGTGCGGCCGAAACGCCTGGCTTTCCCTCTACCCCATACGGATCTGCAACCGTCTTTCCCAGCATTTGGTAACCGCCGCAAATGCCGATCACTTTCCCCCCATAACGCAGATGCTTGCGGATGGCATCCGGCCATTCTTGCGCCATTAGCCAGGCGAGATCACCTCTGGTGTTCTTGCTGCCCGGCAGGATGATCAGGTCGGCTGGCGGAATCGCTTGTCCTGGACCGACGAAGCGCATATCGACAGCAGGATGAGCACGTAGCGCATCAAAGTCGGTATGGTTGCTGATGCGTGGCAGCGCTGGTACAACTATCTTGAAGTGGCCTTGCGTATTCTGTGCCGATTGGATGGCATCCTCGGCGTCAAGGAAGAGTCCGTGCAGATAAGGTAATACAGCTAACACCGGTTTGCTGGTCTGTTGTTCCAGCCAGTCGATCCCGGGCTTCAGCAGACTGATATCACCGCGAAAGCGGTTAATGACAAAACCGACGATACGATTACGTTCGCTTTCCGACAGGCAGGCCAGTGTGCCGACAAAATGGGCGAACACCCCACCGCGATCAATGTCGGCGACGAGTACCACCGGACAATCAACCGCTTCGGCAAAGCCCATGTTGGCGATATCGCGATCACGCAGATTAATCTCTGCGGGACTGCCAGCGCCTTCGACAATTACGCATTCATATCCTTGCTGTAGACGGTGGTAAGACGTCAGCACGGCGTCCATCGCGACGGTCTTGTACTGATGATAGTCACGTGCGTCCATGTTGGCGCGTACCTTGCCGTGGACGATCACCTGTGCGCCAGTGTCGCTAGACGGCTTTAGCAAGACCGGATTCATGTCAGTGTGCGGAGCGACCCCCGCTGCTTGTGCCTGCAAGGCCTGAGCACGGCCAATCTCGCCGCCATCCAGGGTGACCGCGCTATTAAGTGCCATGTTCTGCGGCTTGAAAGGTGCGACGCGAACACCTTCCCGCGCAAGCAGGCGGCACAACGCGGCGACCACCGTGCTCTTGCCGGCATCCGAGGTCGTGCCTTGCACCATCAATGTCTGGAACGGGAAATTCATGCGTGTTGCTCCTGCCAGCGGCGAACCATCGCTGCGATCTGGACCAGCCCTTCGTTAATCGCTGCCGGACCGGGTGAAAGGATGTCGGGCGACTTGATCTCAAACACCATCCCCGTCCTCACTGCAGGAATATTTCCCCAATCGGACCTGGATGCCAGGGAATCAGAACGGAATTTCTTGCCGCACCAGGAGGCGATAATGATGTCCGGCGCACGTCGAACCACTTCCGCAGCATCGGCGATGATGCGTTGCTTCGCCTTCGGGTATGCGGCTAATTCTTCGAATGCGTCGATTCCTCCGGCGATGTAGATCATTTCCGAAACCCAGCCGATGCCGCTCATGAGCGGATCGTTCCATTCCTCGAAATACACTTTCGGGCGGATCGTCCATTGCTCGCTCTGTTCGCGTACCGCATCTATTGTCTGCTGCAATTGACCGACGAGCTTTTCGCCTTCACGCTGCTTATCGACCAGAGCGGCGAGCACGCGCACCATATGCAGAATGCCTGCGACGCTGCGCTGGTTGAACAGATGCACTTCAACGCCAACGCCAGCCAGTTCGCGGCAAATGTCGGCCTGCATGTCGGAAAATCCAACGACGAGATCCGGATCGACGGCCAGAATGCGTTCGAGGCGCGATGAAGAAAAGCCGCTGATCTTGGGCTTTTCAGTGCGGGCACGGGAGGGCCGCGTAGTAAAACCGGAGACGCCGGCGACCAGGTCTTCCGCGCCGAGCGCATATAACGTCTCGACGGCTTCCGTACTTAGACAGGCAATGCGGCGATAACTCATAGATCATTTCCTCCTGCGTTTTCTTGCCTCTTCCAGGCGTTCGCACAACTCCGTTGCGCCTTCGATAATGCGTGGGCCAGATCGGTTCATCAAGTCGTCGCTGATCGCAAATAAATTGCCACGGCTCACCGCCAGTAAGCTCGGATAGCGTTTCCACATATCGACACCGCTAACAGCCTGGCCCTTACGATCTCCGCTGACTATCACCTCTGGGTTTTCCTGAAGAACGGCTTCCGGCGTGATACTTGGTGCGGTATTCGACAGGCGACCAAATACGTTTTCGCCACCACAAATACGGATGGCGTCACTGACAATGTGCTGCTCATTGAGGGTATACAGCGGCTTGTCCCACACTTGATAAAACACACGCACCGCCGGGCGATGGCGATAGCGTGCAACGAGACTGTCAATCTGCCGCCTGAGATCCGACGCGTTTTGCTTCGCCTGCAGCTCGGTGCCGAGCAACTGCCCCAAGCGAGAGACGGCTTCGGGAATGTCATCTAACGTGTGCGATTCGCTGTAATACAGCGGAATGCCGAGCTTTCGAAGCTGTTCCATTTGACGCTGGGAAGCGTTGTGCCGCCATACCACAAGCAGATCCGGCTTGAGCGCGAGCAGACGCTCGATATCTACGTTCCGGTTGTCCCCAACGCGAGGAATATTGCGTGCTGCTGGCGGGTAGTCGCTATAGTTCACCGTGCCGACAACGCGATCAGCGCCGCCTGCGGCAAACAGCAGTTCGGTGACATGCGGGGCAAGCGACACCACGCGTTGAGCTGGCTTGGCGAGAACAACGGTGTCGCCCGCATCGTCCTGAACCTTGATGGCAGCAATGGCATGCAACGAGATCAGGCACAGCGCAGCGATTAAATAGCGGAACATCACTTCGACCCTTTCTGCGAGGTCCAGGCTGCAAGCGCTTCCTGCAAGCGCTGCCAGTCCGTCTCATTACCCGGCAGCCCAAGACGAATGCCACGCGCCTTGTCTGGAAACAGCCGTACCCAGATGCCATTTCGGGCCATGTGTTCCTTGAACACTTCCGGTTGCGGTTCTGGCCACCACTGGAAAAGCGCCGTGCCGGAGGCATGAATGCCGTATGCCGCCAGGAGGTGGTGCAAGCGCTCACCGTCATGCACCAACTGCTTGCGGGTCGCCTGTTGCCATTGCGTATCGCGCAGCGCCGCATCACCGATATCCTGCGCCGGCCCGCACACGCTCCATGGTCCCAGGTATTCGGCGAGTTCCAATAGCAGTCGCTCATGTGCCGCCACAAAGCCAAGGCGCAATCCTGCCAGCCCGAAAAACTTGCCGACTGAACGAAATACGATCAAGCCTGGCCTGTCAGTCCAGCGGACCACACTGATTTCCGGCGTGGTATCGGCAAACGCTTCATCGACGATCAGCCAACCGCCACGTGCGGCAAGCGATTCCGCCCAACCAAGCAATACCTGCGGTGCGATTCTTTCGCCGGTAGGATTGTTGGGATTGCATACCACCACCACATCAGCCTCTTCGATGTTGCGTGCTAGCCTGTCGTACGGAATTTCTCGCACGGCGTGACCGGCTTGCGTCCAGCAGTACGCGTGCTCCGCATACGACGGCGCGGCGACGATTACCTGCGCGCGCGGCCGCAGTCGCGGCAATGCCTGAATGACAGCCTGCGTGCCCGCTACCGGCAACATGCGTGGCGCGTCATAGCAGGCCTGAGCCGCTTCGACCAGTTCCGCGCTCGCTTCGGGCAGGCGGTGCCAAGCGTTTGGCGCCAGAGGCGGGACCGGATAGTGCCGGGGATTGATCCCGGTCGACAGATCGAGCCACTGCGCCAGAGGCCGGTTGAAGCCTGCGGCTGCATCGCGCAGGTTGCCACCGTGCTCAAGCATGCGTGATCCTTTCAATAACAAATGCAGTGACGGCAAGCAGGACGATCCATAGCACCGCCGTTTTCGCCACCAGATGCCATGCGTGGCGAATGTCGTCGGCCGCCGCCGTGCGCCCCATGCCGAGCGGCGGTCGGGCTTCCATCACGCCGTCGTATTGCGCCTCGCCGCCGAGCACCAGACCGAGCGCACCGGCGCCTGCGGACATCACGGGGCCGGCATTGGGACTCGGCCACGCCGGTGCCTGTGTTCTCCAGCAATGCCATGCGCTGCGTCCATCGCCAAGCAACGTGTAGGACAGCGCGGTGAGCCTTGCCGGAATCCAGTTCAGGACATCGTCGATGCGCGCCGCCGCCCAGCCAAATGCGAGGAAGCGCTCGGAGCGGTAGCCCCACATCGCATCAAGCGTGTTGGCAAGGCGAAACAGCAATGCACCTGGCCCGCCGGCCACGACGAACCAGAACAGCGCGCCGAATACCGCATCGTTGCCGTTTTCAAGCGTGGATTCGACCGCTGCTTTCGCCAGGTCCGGTTCCGCAGCACGCTCGGTATCGCGGCTGACAATGCGGGCAGTGAGCGAACGTGCAAGCGGCAGGTCGCAGTTCAACAGCGCCTGCCCGATCGGCAGCATGTGGTCACGCAGGCTGCGCAACCCGATGCAGAAATACAGCAGCACCGCATGCATGACCATGCCGAGGTGTCCGCTGACATCGATCAACCACCAGGCAAGCGCAACCAGCGGCAATACAACGACAGACCATGCGAACACGCCGCGCGCATAACGCAGCGAGCCGCGATTGAGTCGTCGCTCCACCGTCTTTGCAACATTGCCGAAGCCGACCAGAGGATGCCAGCGCATCGGCTCGCCCAGCAGCCTGTCCAGTGCAACGCCAGCTGCCATCAGCAGCGCCAGCATGGAAAGACTAAGACTGCTCAGCACAACGCCCCCTTCAGCACAAGCGGCAAGCCGGCCGCGACAAATACCGCGTGCTCGCAACGCGCCGCCACTGCCTGATTCAAACGCCCCGCCTCGTCGACAAACCAGCGTGAAATCGCGCCTTGCGGCACGATGCCCAGTCCGACTTCGTTCGACACCAGGATGACGTCACCCGCTGCCTGTTCAAGCGCATCGAGAAAATGGGCGCGCTGTTCGGTGAATGCGACCGGAGGCACGATCTCGCCAACTTCCGGGTAATCCATGCGTTCGGAAAACAGAAGATTGGAAAGCCAGACGGTCAGGCAATCCACGAGGACAAGCGAGTCGGACGTGCTGGCGCGTGCGATCGCGTCACCCAGTGCCAGCTGTTCCTCGATCGTCGCCCAAGCAGTATCGCGCCGCGAGCGATGCACGGCAATGCGCTTCTCCATTTCACTGTCTCGTGCCGCCGCGGTGGCAATATAGACCACGCTCTTACCGGATTGCGTCGCAAGCTGCTCCGCATAAGCACTTTTGCCCGAGCGGGCACCGCCGACGATCAAGGTGCGCGTCATTGGCCACCTCCGGTCCGGAACAACTTCGCTACTGCTTGAGGGCAGGATGGGAAGTAGGCATGAAAGTACGATGCGGTCAGCGAACCGGTCCGGTAGATCGGTTCACCTACCTCACCCGTCGGATATTTCGTGGTGTGCGCGGCGGGCACCGCATCCGATTCCAGGCGCGAATAATGGAAGGCATGCCCGCGCAACTCCCCCGCCGAGGTCTGCCATGCGTGCGGACCGAGCGCGGCAAGGCGCGTCTGCATGATCACCTGCCCCGGTAGCAATCCGGCCATCGGCCAGCTTGTTCCCTGTGTGTCGGTGATGCTTTCGGCCAGCGCCATCATTCCTCCGCACTCGGCGAGAATGGGGATGTGCTCGCTATGCACTTGATGCATCGATTGCTGCCAGCGTACTGCGCTCGCCAAAGCCTCTGCGTGCAATTCCGGATAACCGCCCGGCAGGTATACCGCGTCCGCCTCGATTGGCACGGCTTCATCTGCAAGTGGAGAAAAGAAGACCGTTCGGGCACCAAGCGCATGGAGGCAATCGAGATTGGCGGGATACAGGAACGCAAATGCGGCATCGCGAGCAATTGCGATGGTCTTGCCTTTTAATTCATCGGCATTATTCTGGTCGGCTCGAATCGGATCGAAGCCGTTTGGCTGCATGCGCTCCCATGCGCCTGCATCGAGGTCGAGTTGTTCTGCCAGTTGATCAAGCACGCTATCGATGGTATCGACCTCATCCGGCAGCACCAGGCCCAGGTGCCGCTCCGGCAGCGACTGTTGCTGGCGCGGCAAAGTGCCAAACAGCGGTATGCCGCGCATCGACTCCGCAATCATTTGCGCGTGGCGAGCGCTGCCGACACGGTTGGCGATGACACCGGCAAGATCCACCGGCCCGTAATCGCGCAAACCGAGTACGACCGCCCCGGCTGTTTGCGCCATTGCGCTCGCATCGATCACCGCCAGCAGCGGCACGCCGAACTGTCTGGCCAGGTCCGCAGAAGACGGCGTGCCGTCGTACAAGCCCATCACGCCCTCAATCAGGATGACATCGGCTTCTGTTGCCGCCTCGGCAAGCAGTTGACGGCAATGGTCGAGGCCGACCATCCATAAATCCAGCGTCTGCACTGGCGAGCCACATACCCGCTGCAACACCATCGGATCAAGAAAATCAGGACCGGTCTTGAATACGCGAACACGCTGCCCCTGCCGGCACAGCTTGCGCGCGAGGGCGGCCGTTACGGTCGTCTTACCCTGTCCAGAAGCAATCGCGGATATCAACACAACTTGTGCGCTTGCCATGATTACCACTCGACACCGGGTTGGGCGGCAATCCCGGCAGCAAACGCATGCTTGACCGGTTGCATCTCCGTTACGGTGTCGGCAATCGCGATCAATTCGGGTGGCGCCGCACGCCCGGTGACGACGACATGCTGCATGGGCGGACGCGCCTTCAGGTCGGCAATGACTTGTTCAATATCCAGATAGCGATACTTCAGCGCGATGTTCAATTCGTCCAAAACGACGAAGCCGATCGCCGGATCGGACAAAAAGACTTTGGCGCGTTCCCATGCGCGCTCCGCCGCTGCAATATCCCGCTCGCGGCTCTGCGTTTCCCATGTGAAGCCTTCTCCCATCGCATGGAAGCTGACTTCATCGGGAAAGCGCTGCAGGAACATTTCCTCGCCCGTCGATTGTGCGCCCTTGATGAATTGCACAACACCGACTTTCATGCCGTGGCCAAGAGCACGGATTGCCATGCCAAAGGCACTTGAGCTTTTTCCTTTGCCGTTGCCCGTATTAATCAGCAGCACGCCCGCATCGGTTTTGGCGGACGCGATTTTTTGATCGATGAGTTCCTTCTTTCGCTGCATGCGGACGCGATGCCGTTCATTGAAGTCGTTTTCAGACATAATTGTGTTCTTCCGCGGGGATAAATAGCACACGCTTGCCGTGCTGTAGGGTTTCGATCGGATAACCGAGGCAGCGGCTCAGCAGCGATGCGTTCATTACCTCGGCAACCGGCCCGGCCTGCCATTGCCCGTCGCCCATGAGCAACAAGGCATGGGTAGCGACACTATGTGCAAGATTGAGGTCGTGGCCGACCATCACCACGGCCTTGTTCCGGGTGCGGCACAAGCGTGCCAGCAGCTCCATCACGCTCACCTGATGGGCAAGGTCGAGCGCGCCGGCCGGTTCGTCCAACAGCAGCAAAGAAGAGTCCTGCGCCAATATCGCGGCGATCGCGACACGCTGGCGTTCGCCGCCGGACAACGTACGCACATCGCGCTCGGCAAGATGAGCCACATCAAGCTGGCGCAGCGCCGCCATTGCAATCTGATAATCCGCGTCGACGTCCCAGTAGCTATTGTCCTGATAGGGATGGCGGGCCGCGAGCACCGTCTCGATCGCGCGATAGCCGAAGGCATCGTTGCGTCCCTGCTGCAAATAGGCGCGCTCGCGCGCCAGTGCAGCTAGCGGCCACTCCGTCAAGGCCCGTCCACTCACGCAGACTCCGCCACCATCAGCCT
Organism: Herbaspirillum sp. ST 5-3; assembly: GCF_004804275.1. Lineage (GTDB taxonomy): Bacteria > Pseudomonadota > Gammaproteobacteria > Burkholderiales > Burkholderiaceae_D > Noviherbaspirillum. The sequence continues at coordinate 190,159 of NZ_STGI01000010.1, read as the reverse complement.
TCCGCATGCTGGCGAGTGTGCGCAGCAACGTACTTTTTCCAGCACCATTGCGCCCAATGACGCACCAGAACTCACCCGGTTCGATGTTCCAGTTCAATCTATTGATCAATTGCCGGGTGCCGATTCGCAAGGACAGGTCGCGCGTCTGCATCTTCTCACTTCCTGTGAATATGATGTAGCTGAAACAAGAACGCTGGCACACCGATCAGTGCAGTAATCACACCCACTGGCAACTGCTGTGGCGCCAGGATGGTTCGTGCCAAGGTGTCTGCGAAGACGAGAAAAGCGCCACCAACCAAGGTCGCTGCGGGTAGCAAAAGCCGGTGATCCGGACCCCACGCGAAACGGCAGGCATGCGGCACAATCAAACCGACGAAGCCAATGCTGCCGGCAGTGCTGACGGCACTTGCAGTTAGTAACGCGGAACAAAGAAACAGCCCTTGCCGCAATCGACCAACACTGATGCCTAACGTTGCGGCCGCCTCCGCGTGCATAGCCATCACATTGACGGCTCGTGCGACACTAACTGAAAAACTGAGCGCAGCGAGCAGAATTATCCACGGTAGCCAGCGCACTTGTGTGGCTGACAGATCACCGATCAGCCAGAACACCATTCCGCGCAGGCGATTGTCCGGCGCAATCGACAACATCAACGTGACGAGTGCGCCGCAGCCAGAGGCGACGATCACGCCGGTCAGCAATAGCATCGGCGCACCACCGTCGGACTTCCCACTTCCGTGCAGGTCACGATACGCCAACAACAGCAAGAGAGAAGCAACGGCAATGGCACCACCAAACGCCGCAATATCAATCAGCCATGCCGCAGTGAAAAGCAGCATGGCTGACAGAGCACCGACGGCGGCTCCGCCCGACACGCCGAGCACGTAAGGGTCGGCCAGAGGATTGCGCAGCAACGCCTGCATCATTACACCAGCCAGCGCAAGGGTTGCTCCAGTGACGAATGCCGACAGCGCACGCCCGAGCCGCAATTGCAACAGGGTTGCCGCCAAGGACGTCGGCTCGCCGCGCGCGATCTCCCCCAATGCCGCAAGCAGTTCGGATGTTGACAACCCCACCGAGCCGACACGGCAGGCAAAAAGGACGGTCGCGCATGACAGGATCGCCAGTACCGACAGGACGGTGGCGGCGCGGCGGCTCTCATGAAACGATGGCACTGCAATGACTCGAGTATGCACGTCTGGGCTCCTGCTTCTTACTTCATGGCGTAGCGCACGCCGACGAATAAATTCGACTCGGCGGTGTTGTAGTACCTGACCTGCTCATACTTTTTATCAAGGACATTGTTCCAGCGGCCAAACAAGGTCCAGTTCTCCGCAAAGTCATAATTGGCGTAGAGATTGACGATGCCGTAGCCACCAAGAATGACTCGATTGTTTGCATCATCGAAGCGCCTGCCGGAAAAAACGACTTCTCCGCCGCTACTGAGCGCACCTGCCGAATAGTCGACACCGAGCGTGCCGTGCGTCTTTGCGCGCCGCACAAGCTGACGCCCTGTGGTTTCATCCTTCGGATCCTGCAAATCGAGCGATCCGCGGATCGTGAACTTATCTAGCACCGTACTTGCACCAAGTGACAACCCTGACAGCAGCGCCTTGTTCACGTTATACGCACAACCAAAGGGATGACTCGCTTGTTCGATTGGACAGGTCGGCGTATTGATGATGAGATCGGCTAGACGATTGCGGTAATAAACTGCGCTGTATTGCACCTTGCCGTCTTCGTAATACAAGCCGATTTCCGCGCTCCTGCCCTTCTCAGGCTTGTTCGACGAAATGCCGTAACCCGGGAAATACAACTCGTTAAAGTTAGGTGCACGGAAGCTGGTTCCAATACCAATGTTGGCCCGCCACGCGTTAGTCAATCGATACCCATACGATGCATTCCCAGTCCTATGGCTACCGAATTGCGAATTGTCGTCGTTACGAATACTGACAGCGGCAAGATGCCGTCCGCGCCGCAGTTGATACGCCGCCGCCACCGAATCTGTGGTGCGAGTGCCGTTCAATGCGGCATTGGAAGATTCCACGTCTTCCTTGCGCTGTTCGGCCATTACTTGGAGCAGGTCCCTGTCTATGCTAATGTTATTCAGCCAGCTGATATGCTTTTGCGTTGTATTGAAGTGGCTCAGTCCGGTTGCGCTGGACGCGCTTGGCGCGGTAGTAAATGCGCCCTCGTCCTGCGATTGTGCAACCTGCAGATGACTGTTCCAGCGCGATGAGATCTGGTTCTTCAGGTAGACACCGTAAGTAGCCAGCTTCTGCCGCGTACGATCATCAAAGCGGGCGCTCTGGTCATATTGCGACTCGAGTTTGTTATGCAAGAAGTTCACGCCAACTTCATGCCCCTTGGCTAGCCGTAGTCCGAATTGGCCGCTCGCGCTGGTACTGTCATGGCCGTCCTTGTCAGGGTTGAATCCGGACGCCCCCTTTTTGGTCGCGGAAAAATCGTCCGAGCGCTCATGGGCCGCGCGAATTGCATAACGAAAACCTCCGCTCTCGCCAGATACGCCGGCGTCCAGACTGCGCGCGCCAAAACTGCCTGCGCCTGCAGAAGCGGAAAGTGCCGTGGGACCGTCCCCCTGCTTGGTAAAAATCTGTACGACGCCGCCGACGGCGTCTGCACCATACATGGTACTAAGCGGCCCATACACGATTTCGACACGCTCGATCTGCGATAGTGGAATCGCATTCCAGCTTGCACCGCCGCTGGTCGAGGAACCAACGCGCACGCCATCCACGAGCACAATGTTCTGGCGGGAGTCAGTGCCGCGCATGAATACCGCGGATTGAGTTCCTGGTCCGCCATTGCGCGTAATTTCAATGCCGCGCTGACGCTGCAGCAGATCGACAAGCGACGTGTGACCGGATTTCACGATCTCTTCACTGGTAATGGTGATGTGATCCGCAAGAACCTCTTTCGCAATTTGCTGGGTGCGCGACGCCGTAACGACAACGGGTTCAAGCGTTTTTTCCTGAGCGAATGCGGAAACGACGAATACTGTGGGAGCGACGACGGCTATCGCAAGCGGTTGGCCGACCGCCTGAACACGCCGGAAAATGGGTGATGCCATTAAGAAGAATATCCAATGAATTTACAACCGGCCTGCTTCCCCGCAGGCTGGATGAAACAAAAGCGTTCAGACTGGATATAACAATCGAAAAATGGGATATGCCATCATCCCACTCGCGCTGCGAAGATCCCCGTTCGTACACTTCCACCTGTTCTGGCCGGTATCCGGGCTAACAAGGCTAAGCGGTCGACCTTCCCATGCGAATCGCACAGTGGCTGAGACAGACCGTCTGTCATCGAGAATCGTTACAACAGATTCTCGATGACGCTTGTTTACCGTTGCGGGGGCAGCACACGTTAGCGTGATGAAACGCGTCGTGTTTCCCGTTTAACTGCACGCATGGACATGCGCGCGGGCACCAAAACTTGATAAAGTATAAGGCTTGAAGTAAAAGGCGACAACACTAAATGCGAATTTTTTCGCTCATATTAAGTGTTTCACTGCTCAACAATCGAGTGCGATCAATTCGCCATACCCGATCGAATGCGGGACTTGCGCTGCCGCTCTCGCGACATCCATCAGTGTCGAATGAGACAGGCAAGCCAACAATACGCGAATGGTCCCGGCATGGCAGACAACGATCACACTATCAGGCTGCTGCGCTTGCAGTTCATTCAGTAACTGTCGTACACGGTATGCCACGCCCAACACAGATTCTCCGCCACCTGGCCGATACGAATGCAAACCGGCGGCCCATGCATCGATTTCCGCACGTGGAATGTCAGTCCACGCGCGCATTTCCCATGCGCCGAAATCCATTTCAGCAAGGCGGGTATCATGAATAACAGCCTTCGATCCAAGCGGTTCGACCAACAGTGCTGCCAATTCACTGCAACGCTTTAATGGACTGGAAAAAATCGGCACACGCCTTGGTAATGCCTGCATCAATTGCGTCAATACTGTCCTGTGCTCCTCCGGACGCACCGGCAGGTCGGTTCTGCCGTAGCAGATTCCATCCGTGACGTCCGGCCGTGCATGCCGAATTAGAAAAAGTCGCATGACCTAATGTGCCACAGCAAGAACCGCAACATAAAACGTGACCTCGGCCATCTGCTGCACTGCGCCGAGACAATCACCGGTATATCCTCCAATACGCTGCACAATCTTCCGAGCCATCCACATCGCAGTGATTGTCGACGCCATAGCACCTGCAACAATTGCTCGCCAGCTTATCGCCTCGGCAAACAGCAACGCCGCAAGTAGCAGCACAACAGCCGCTACAGCAATAACGAGTTCTGCCGTCGAAATTTCCTGTGCAAGCGGCTTTGCCTTTCCCTCCACCTTCACATACTCGAGTCGCCAGATCAAAGCCACCGATGCCAACCGTGAAAGCGGATGCGCAGCCAGCAGCACTGCCGCCACCGCATGCGATGGCAGGCTGGCAAGCGCTGCGACCTTTAGCGCTAGCAACAGGCCGATTCCGATGGCGCCGTAAGCGCCGATACGTGAATCGACCATAATTTCCAGCACACGCGCCTTGTTCACACCACCACCCAGTCCATCGCAGGTATCGGCAAATCCGTCCTCGTGAAACGCACCGGTCAGATAGATGCCTGCGGCGGTCGACAAGAGTACGGCAACGACTTGCGGCAACATCCAACTCGCCACCGCATATACCGTTGCGACGATCGCCCCGACGATGATGCCAACGGCGGTGAAATAGCGACTCGCATGATGCAACCACTCCTGTTCAAAGCCTACCCAGCGCGGGACCGGCAATCGTGTAAAAAATTGCAGCGCAATGAAGAGCAGGCGAAGTTGGTGCAAACTGCGGGCAAGTAGGCATTGCATGTCTTAGTCCACCATTTCACTGACCTGCGCCGAGTCGAAAGTAGCCATGTCACAAAGAAAATTCGTTGCCGCATGAACTAGCGGCAAGGCCAGGGCACATCCGCTCCCCTCGCCTAGCCGCAAACCAAGATGCAGCAGCGGCTGCGCGTGAAAATGGTCCAGCATGCGCCGGTGCCCGCTCTCGTCAGAACAATGGGAAAACACGCAGTAGTCAAGAATGGCCGGCTGCAAGCGTGCAGCCACCAACAAGGCACTCGTCACGATAAAACCATCGATTAGCAATACCATGCGTCTCTCGGCTGCGGCGAACATAGCACCAGCCATCATCGCAATTTCAAACCCGCCAAAGGTCGCCAAGATGTCCAACGGGTCGTCCGCCCCATGACGTTGGACGGCTTGCTCAACAACATTACGCTTGCGCAATATGCCGTCGTCAGAGAGACCGGTTCCAGCACCAACGCAATTGATTACCGGCACACCAGTTAATTTATGCATAATGGCCGCAGCGGCCGTGGTATTGCCGATTCCCATTTCGCCGAACCCCAGCACGTTGCCTTCCAGCGTGTCAACCAGAGCCATGCCATGCTCAATCGCCCGCTTGCATTCGTCCCGGCTCATGGCGGGCTCGACTGCAAAATTGCGAGTACCATGGGCAACCTTCCGGTTAATTAGTCCGACACGATCACCAAAGTCATAATTAACACCCGCATCGACGACATGTAACGCACACTGACTGTGTCGTGAAAAAACGTTGATGGCTGCACCCTTGGCCAGAAAGTTTTCAACCATCTGCCAAGTGACGCTTTGCGGAAAAACCGATATGTTTTCGGCGACGACACCATGGTCGCCAGCAAATACAAAAATTGCCGGCCGATCAAGCCTTGGTCGGGTTGTTTTCTGAATCAAGCCGATTTGTTTAGCGAGTATCTCCAACATGCCCAAACTACCAATCGGTTTGGTTTTGCTGTTGATAGCTGTGTCAAGAAGCGCCGAAAGCGCTGAATTCATTGTTGTTTCAATATGAGGTATATGCATTTATCGTATCCATGCCGTAATGGCTATGCCCTTTTTATGTCAGTAATCGTGATGGGTGTTTTTTCTACTATGCTGGTTGCATCGATGCCGGCGTACGGCACTCCTGCGCGGCAACCTGGTCTCGGCGTAGGTGGTCAATCAGCGGGTGCGTGTTGTCACTGTTGCCCCATTGATCGAAATATACGAGATCTTCGATTGGTAGTCGCGGCAACCAACCGCCCGTTTCCAATTCCGGCCTGGAATAGAAATGACTCACATAACCGACACATAGATAGGCGATGGGGACAATCCGCTCGGGAATACCTAAAGCTTGCTGCAACTCAGATTGGTTGAAGATGCTCACCCAGCCAACCCCTACTCCCTCGGTGCGAGCGGCCAACCATAGGTTCTGTACGGCACAGACACTACTGTACAGATCCATGGTCTTCATGTGCGTGCGGCCGACCACCACTGGCCCGGTACGCTCTCGGTCACAAGTGATGCAAATTCCTATCGGTGCTTCCAAAATGCCTTCCAGCTTTAACGTCCTGTAGACGTTGCGTTTGTCTCCGTCAAACATGTCGGCTGCTTCGGCATGTGCCACCGCAAACGCGTCATGGACCTGGCGCTTGACCGCATCGGACTGCACGAGGAGAAAATTCCAAGGCTGCATAAAGCCAACTGACGGCGCGAAGTGCGCGGCAGTTAATATCCGGCTAAGCACCTCATCAGAAACGCGGTCCGGCAGAAATTGGCCGCGCACGTCGCGCCGCGAAAAGATCGCTGTATAAATTGCTTCACGCGCTTCCGCAGTGAACGCGTGCACATCCTGAATTGCAGGCATTGATGCTGTCTTCATGGCACTCCTATAATTTTTTAATACGTCATTAGCAACCGACACTCGCGCCGCGCTACGGCAAGATCGCATCGAATGTGGTTTCGGTTCCCTGGCTTTACCCATCTCATAGAAAGTTGTTTGCGTCGCTATCCGCAACCGATCGCAATCCATCACGCACCTGATTCTCGTAAGGGCTGCAAATGGCGCTGACTCTAGTCATGCCGCTATTCGGCCCGTGCGCTTCAGCCGGTAAAGATGAACAGCAGAAGTGGTGAATTGCACAATTGGGAAAAGCCGCAAACCGGTGGGATTAGCACGCAGGTTCTTAGGCAGCCTGGATTTGGCTTTTGTTTAGCCGGAAGGGTTTGATTGTCATGAGAATGTTCCTTTCAAGTCCGAAAAAGAAAAAGGGTCTCACCGCGACGCGACCATGCGTAGCGGTGAAACCCTTGCCATTGGCTTCATTACTTGTGTTCGATTTCAGCAGGTCTTCTGGCTCTCGGATCAACCGGATTTGCCGCGCCTTCCCGTCGAGTTAAATCTCGACAGTGGCTGATCATAAAAATTATGGTCTTGCGGCATCCGTCCCCGATTACAGCGGCGGGCCCGCCACGGAATTTCACCGTGTTCCTGGATGCTGACATCTCGTGGAATCATAGTTTGCAGATATAACAGCGTCAAGCTTTACACGCCTACAACTTGAATTAATTTAGATCGCGAGAAGATCTCCACCAGCTTAGTTGAACATTGGCCCTCAACGCTCCGCTCATGGCGAGCTGAAGAAGAAGGCCCAAGGAAACGCTAGCGATGCAATCAGATCTACGCAGTCGGTTCGATAGCTCTGGCTGGCATGCCGATCGCCGAATACCGTGGCGGCCGATATCTGCATCGATGCGGTCAACGAAGCGGTCGTCAAATATGGCGCGCCCGATATCTTCAATACCGGTCAAGGAAGCCAGTTCACCAGCATCACCTGCACTGGACTGCTGCAGGAAAATAGTATTCGGTTCAGCATGGATGGCAAGGGCTGCTGGCGCAACAATGTGTTCGTTGAGCAGCTATGGAAATCGGTGAAATTCAAAAATATCTATTTGCGCGCCTATGACACCGGCACCCAGGCCACCAGTCACTGGCTAGGAACTTCGACTTTTATAATGAGAGCATCTGCATTTCAGTCTTGACGCCAAGACGCCGGATGATGTCTACTTCCATTCGCTGCCACTTCTATGCGTGCAGACTAATCCGCAAAAGATTCCACTTATCTCTCGCCGGAAACTGTCTTAACGAACGGCGCCACTTCTGATCATCGTGCGATGCACCGCATTTTCCTTCCTACCAAACATATCAATACTTACAGGTAATCGATGCAAATAGTCTGCCTTGATCTCGAAGGCGTACTCGTGCCAGAAATCTGGATCGAGTTCTCCCAACGAACACAGATTCCCGAACTGTCGAAAACGACAAGAGATGAACCGAATTATGACAAGCTGATGCGCGAACGCACGGAGATCCTAAATCGGCACCGACTTGGGCTCTCCGATATTCAAAACGTTATAGGCGGTATGTGTCCAATCCCTGGCGCCAGAGAATTCTTGAATGAGTTAAGAAAACGAATGCAAGTAGTCATCCTATCTGATACGTTTTATGAGTTTGCCTCGCCTTTAATGGCTCAGCTCGATTGGCCGACACTTTTTTGCCATCACCTTGAGGTGAACGCAAGCGGGTATATAGCCGACTATCACTTACGCATACCGGATCATAAGCGCGCCTCAGTCGCGGCTTTTAATACACTCAACTTCAACACTATTGCGGTCGGCGACTCCTATAACGACATTAGCATGCTAAGCGAAGCGCATACCGGCATCTTTTTTTGTCCGCCAGCTAATGTAATTGCAGACTTTCCTCAGTTCCGCGTAAAGCGTAGCTACAATCAACTGCTTAATGCGATTGATGAAGCGTCCGCGAAAAACTGATTTCAGCGGACGACGATCGAGCTTGGCACGTGCGTTTGTCTTGTCTGCCTGCTTTTCCGGCGGAGGGTCAAACGTGTGCGATATGACCTAAAAAGTGGCTTTCAACAGTTGACGGATAATCGCAACTGCTACACGGCTAGAAAAATCATCGCCTTTGATCACTCTCTCGGATTTGCGCCGGTGCACAGTACGGAATCGGATGGAATTGCGAAGTTGTTCGAGACGACGTTTACACGCGATTACGTGTACGTTCAGGACCGCGCGGAACCGCTACTGCGCTGACGCAATTGGACCGCTGGTTCGACGATGAAATACGTCGCCCAAGCGCAAGCGCATGAATATGGAATCCCGATGGGCGTTCACCAGTGTCCAAGTAGTGGCAAAGTGTACGATTTAATAGTGTTATTCCAGATGATTACGGATACCGGCAGCATCTTGAATAAGTCGAATAATCCGGCACGATTTTAGGTGTACCGTTAAGACAATCTATTAACATCGACGTCACACTATCAGCGTATCTCTCGGCGAGGGTGCGATCGTGCACGTTTGATTGACACGCCCACAACCTTGGCCTCAGATATGACAGCGGGTTTAACGATATCAACCTGGACCCATTTAGCATCAAAATTGGCGAGAACTGCAGACGCGATTCGTTGCGCCAAGGCTTCCAGCAACTGCGTTCTGCTCTCGCCCGCTATGCTATGGACCATTTCTGCCACCTTGTCGTAATCTACTGCATCCGCAAGATCGTCACTAAAGCAGCTTCGAAAGTTAGCCAGTCCGATTTCGAGATCTACTACGAGTGGCTGAGGTGCTTGGCGCTCATGAGCGTAGACTCCGATAAGCGCCTCAGTCCTTAACCCCCTTAGAAACACGCGATCTTCATTTATTGGAATGAGCGCCATCCTTGGAAGAGCCATTTGTAACGGAGCAGAAGGTATTAGCTCACTAGGAGCCACCCCAGTTTCAACCTGCAACAGTGAGGACACGATGATTCAACCCGGAATAAATGATATGCACTGTGCCTGGTGATATGCGTTTTTTGATTAGCATGCGTCTTTTGATTAGCCGCTCAAAAGCATCGCACTTACCTGGCATGCATGAAAGTTAAAGATGCTCGCGCGCTTTATTGAACGGATGATCAGGATGGTTGCCGTACACCGAGCGATACGTATCCTGCCGGTATCCCAACCCCTCGAGAACGACCGCAACCACCAGCAGTGCACCCAATATTGCGACGATGAAAAATGCAACTGCATCTATCCACAGCTGCTGTAAGCCTGTTGTTGCCGTTGCGATCGCCATGGCCAAGGTAAAATAACCGCCAGTTTTGTGATAGGCCTCGAACCACCGCCTCCTCGGCGTCATATCGTAGTGATCGCCATGCCATGTGGACTGATCCGACGGATCGGAATGAGCACCGTGCTTGCCGCCATGCGTACCTCGAAGCCAAGCGGACACAATCTGTATGCAGCCAAAAATAACAGTAGCAACCCCGAATACCGCATGCAGCGAGCCACTGAAGCCCTTGCTAACAACGAGTGCCACCGTCATACCTGCAAGTGACAGCGCGATCGCCGTATAGAGAAACGTCCAATGAATCGTCCACCAAAGCAGATTGCGATCGAAGCGTCCAGTTCCTCTTGCAATTCCATAGGGCGCTGGCAACGGCTTGAAGAATCGAATGGCAATTACGCCAGCAGGCACCAGTACGAACCAGGCTGTTAGCATCAGGATAGCGTGCCTATCCCAGTGAATATCAATGGTTCTTCCGAGGAAGGCTAAGTAAACTTCAGTAGGTATCTGGGTTTTCATCTTGACGACTCTTCGTTCTTCATCAGCGGCTCCGTGCGGTATAGGCGCGCCTATATTGACTACATCTTGAGTGCGTGGCGATTGAATATCAGATCGGGATTGAGACGGTTCTCCAGTCCTGCAACCACGTTTTGAGCCGCAACCATTCCCATTCTCTTGGCCGCCTCTTCGGTGAGCGCGGCACTATGCGGGCTGAGAATTACATTCGGCAAAGCCATAAATGGGTGATCCAGCGTCGGCGGCTCTTTTTCGAATGTATCGATACCTGCGCCCCCAAACGCCATACGTCCTGTCAGCGCCCGGTGCAACGCGTGCTCGTCAATCAAACCTCCGCGTGCGGTATTCAAGATAATCGCAGTTGCCCTCATTGCGCCGAGAACCTCGTCGTTGACAATACCGCGGGTTTCCTTCGTCAGCGGCAAATGCAGACTCAGAACATCGACTCGCCCGAGTTCGCCACGCCAGTCCTCGACCTTAACGACGCCTTCTGCCGCAGCACGCTCGGCGGAAATCATGGGGTCAAAGACCAAGACGTTCATATCAAACGCGCGTGCACGTTTTGCCACCTCTCGCCCAATACGCCCAAAGCCAAGGAGCAACAGCGTCTTGCCAGAAAGCTCGGTAGCGGCCAGGCTGTCACGGATTCCCCATGCCCCCTTGCGCACGGACTGGTCGTATCCGACCAATTTCTTCGAAAGTGCCAACATCATGGCCATTGCCTGCTCGGCAACCGAAACGGCGTTGACTGGCCCAACGACGGTGACGGGAATGTTGCGCTCAGAGAGTGCGTCCACGGGCAGATTGTCACAGCCTACGCCATGGCGTGAAACAACTCGGAGCTTGGTGGCGTTAGCGATATGCGCCTCCGTCATGACACCATAACGGATCAGCACCGCGTCCGCCGCCTCGACACTACTTACCGGGATGGCGGCGCCGGGATCCGAGATCACCTCAATCTTCAAGCTTGCATTTGCTTGGAGTACCTCCATGCCCGCAGGATGGATCTGCCCAACTACGAGCACTGTCTTTATCTGTGTATTCATGCAATACCTTGTACGGGATGACGCACTGGCGCTGCAGGCTAGCGCGCCGTCAAAAAAACCATCGACTTATTACAACTTGTCCATCTCAAGGATGTAGAGCCCTGCATTGGAGTCTGTGCAATAGATCAGTCCTTTTTCGTCAACAAATACATCGGTGGTATCGATAACTTTGGGCCGGTTTGGACGATAGTCCATCATTTTGGTTGGCGCTGGCGGCACAAGCGCGGCAATCTCTTGCGGCCGGAACGGATCGCGAATGTCATAGACACGCAAGCCCGCGTTCTGATAGGTGACAAAAAGTATCTCGGAACTTTGGAAACTCTCTGCCCGGTTCTCGTGTATGTTGTGCGGCCCAAATTGGCCGCCCTTCGTCGCATAGTCAATCTCGCCAGGAATCGGCAGGGTCGAAATACTGATAGGATTGGCTGGGTTTCGGATATCAAAAACCCAGTTGCGCTTAATGCCATCCTCGCAGTTATCGAACACGGCCTCTTCGACAACGACAAGAAGACCTCTGTCGATTAACGGTAGCGTGTTGTGCGTCCCGCCGGCGAAAGGCGGCGCGAAGTTTCGGTGCGCAAGCAGCTTCGGGTTATACCGGTCGCTGATATCGATGGTCGTCATACCACCGTCACGCCATGCCCCGCATGCGAGGTCTCCTTTGATAATGGCGTGATGCAGCGCGTAGCGATACTTGGGATCCCAGCTCGGTGTCTCGCCAGCGGCAGTATTCATGCCCGGCAACCATAGACGACTTACCGGAACGGGATTCGTCGGATCTGCCATGTCGACGACAATAAAAATATCGTCTGTAAATCCCGGAGGCAACGCCGACACGTAGGCCCATCTTCCACCCTCGTACCAGATGCGATGCACACCTAGACCATCTAACGGCATGAAACCGATTTCACGCGGGTTTGCGCGGTCCTTAATGTCGAAAACTCGCATACCAGCTGAGTAACCGCGATTGGAAGCGGAGACATCTACCTTGCCCGCTATGGAGCCGGAATAATACTGGCCAGCGTTAACGTTTTCATCACGCAGCATGTCTTTCATGTTGACCACAAGAAGCAGGTCGCCATTCGTCTGCAAATGCTGGCTCCACGTCCCGGCCGGCTGGGGAACATGCTGTACGAACTTTGGGTTTGCCGGATCACGCACGTCCACCACGGAGAAGCCACCGGAGAAGACGTGACCGATATACGCATAACCGCCGCTCACCATCACCTGCACACCATCGCTGCGCCCCCCTTGGTCGGAGTGTCCAACGATTCGCATGTTACGTGCATAGTCTGGCTTCAGACGCTCAAGCATTGACATAAAAGCCCCCTTCAAAATTGCATTTGGTAGTTTTTTCTGGTGCGGCAGTACAATTAAGCCGACGAGGCAGTAAGTATGCGCACCGCTGATTAATTACTTGAATCGCGCAAAATACGAATTGTTCTTGGCAATTTCGGCGTCTAGATTGAGTGGATATTGACCGAACTCCTTGACCAGGTCGAACAGCGCAACCACGTTTTCCGGCGGCGTGTCATGGCTAATGTTGTGGCAAGGCGCGATGATGTAGCCGCCATTACGCCCGAGGTCATGAATTCGTTTTGCGACTTCCCAGCGAAGCTCGTCATAAGACGCATTCGGCAACAATTGCTGGACGTCGATTGCGCCGTGAAATGAAAGGCGATCACCAAAACGCTCTTTCAAATTTGCGGTATCTTCCATACCTTTTGTCGACGTTTGCACCGGGTTAAGGATATCCACGTTCATCTCGATGATGTCCTCAATGACAGGCAAGACTGCGCCATCTGTGTGCATCATTAGCTTGACGTCAGCAAGGCTTTTGATGTGGTTATGCAGCTGTGTCATCCATGGCTTGATTCGCTCACGGAACAACTGGGGCGACATGAGCATTGACGTTTGCGTGCCCAGGTCATCGGTCACATAGGCAATCTGCACGTATGGGCCGACGTCTCGCATATATCTGGTCCACATTTCCTTCAAGGTCCAGGTAATCCGCTCGAGCAACGCATCAGCAAAGTCAGTATCAATTACGAGATCCATGAAAAACTGCTCGTAACCACGCATTTGCAGCGCTGTCATTAACGGACCAGCCTTGATCGCATCAGCACCAATCACATAGCCGGTGTTTTCGAACAAATGCTTTGCTCGCACGCCAAGCCCTTCAAATTGCTTAGGGTCATCGACCTGCGGCCACTGGAATTTGTCGATATCCTTAAGGGTGGCCTTCTTCAACGGCGCGCCGTCAACCGCGAAGTGGTCCTTGTCGGCGGTTGCACGATAGGGGACGCCCCACATGTCAATGTAACCGTCGACATCCTCACGCTCTTTTACTTGAACGTAGTGTGGAACGACCCAGCGGAAGTCAACGCCGAAGCGCTGCAATAACTCCTCATCCGGCACCACTGTTTGTGCCATGCGATCGAGAATCAAACGTTCGTTTTTCATCGGAACATTTCCGAGGTACTCGCGGATCCCGGGGTATGCCCTTTTATGGATTGAGCCGATATGCTTGCCCATATCAACAAGCATACGTTCCGGCTGCTGGTGATTCATTGCCGTTTTGAATATTTCTCGTGGTGTCATTCTTTACTCACTTGGTGCGGTAATCAGGATTAAACGGTTATTACGGGCCCGGCGCTCATTCTTCGCTCATCAGAATCATGGCTATGGCCTCGCAGTATCAGTGCTGTTGACGGCAGGCCACGTTAGGCGGCGATGCCAATACAATCTTTCACGGCGCGTACGGCGTCGGTGGCGTCCCGCCCGAATCCCGCCGCACCAATCTCATCGGCATAGTCCTGCGTGATCACCGCCCCGCCCACCACAACCTTCACGTCTTCACGGGCGCGGAAATGTTCGATCACCGTGCGCATTTCGTCTTTGGTCGTCGTCAGCAATGCACTCAGGCATACCACTCGTGCGCCGCGCTGTACCGCGTCATCGAACTGCTCCACTTCGACGTCAACACCCAGGTCCTCGACTTCGAAACCAGCCCCTTTAAGCATCATCACCACCAGGTTCTTCCCGATATCATGCAGGTCGCCCTTGACTGACCCGATGCACACTTTGGCGATCGGTTCGTAGCCCGCATTCGCAAGGATCGGCTCAATGATGTCGATTCCACCCTGCATGGCGCGCGCTGCCACCAGCATCTCCGGCACGAAAATGTCATTGCGCGAAAAGCGCTCGCCTACTTCGCGCATGGCCGGAATCATCACTTCGTTCAGAAGCGAGACCACGTCCCCGTCCGCGTCAACCGCACCCTGGACAATCGCAATCACCGTCTTGCGATCACCCTTACAGATCGCGTTGAACAGCGCATCTCTATCAATCACGTCCTCTTCCTTTCGCAGATATTCAGCTTGCCAGTTAGCACAGGGCTGGCATCAGTACCATCACTTGTGCGGACTGCAAGGCAGTAAAACTATAGAGCTCTGACAGCTTGGTTCACATTAGATAAAGGCTTGCTTTACCGCAGTGGTTTGACGGCCGCACCCAGAGTCATGCGAAGAGGCCGTCTCGATTGCATGCGTATGCATTGTGTCTCGATTGAAATCCTGTGTCAACCGGTTTTTGGCAATTTTTCTCGGTTTTTTCTCCTGCATTTTCCTATTTATTGGAACGGATAAAATAAATTGTGTTTATTGCATACGCATGCCACTGGCATGCTTTTTCCCGATCTGTTATATTTCTATGGGTTCGCAGATATCCTACATAGCCAATCAATTGGCGTGCCTGATGGGTCGATTACTGCGGCACTAGGGAAGCCTCCATGAGGGCTTAATTCACAGAGTTCACTCTAATTGGAAGGTGGCGCGACCTGGCCTATCGCGGTATATCGACGCGTTAGCTAGACATGCTGGTACGTGCAATAGACGAGCTCACTGCTTCATGCATTCCACGCATATCAGGTACACTGCTCTCTTGCTGGCGAGTGAAAAAACGACCACTCCTCGATAAAAAGTCATCGCACAAGAGCTCTCGACGCTCAGCACACAACAAGGCCATTAGAACACTCCAATGAACCAACAAATTTTTGCCGACTTGCTGAATAGCGCGCATGCGGCTTCCGAAGTTGTTGTCGCTCACTTCCATCAAGTCGAGGACGGTAGGGGTTTGGTTGTGCTTCAATCCGGTAGCGCTGGTGTAAGGATTGCCAGTTGTGTCGAGGAAGCTCACGCTTAATGGACAAGAGATGAAGACACCTGTAACTTCCTTTGATGTGGCCCGCCTTGCGGACGTCTCGCAATCAGCTGTCAGTCGCACATTTACACCGGGCGCCAGCGTGTCGAAAGCAACGCGGGAAAAAGTCCTTGAGGCGGCCCGCAAACTTGGCTATCGCCCGAATGCCCATGCGCGCAGTCTCATCACTGGTCGTTCGAACATAATTGGACTGGTCCTCTCGGACCTTGACAATCTGTTTTACCCGCTTGCGCTGGAGAGACTGGCTAAATGCCTGCAAGCCGACGGCTTCCACGTGCTGCTGTTCATTACTGAAAACAACAATTCGGACAGCCTTATTGGCGAACTATTGCAATATAACGTCGACGGTATCGTGCTGGCGTCGACGACGTTATCATCGGGTTTGGCACAGCATTGCGCTGACGCCAACATCCCGGTAGTCCTGTTTAATCGCGTGATGTCGAAAGACGACACCGGCGCAGTAAGCTCGGTCCGGTCCGACAATATTAGCGGTGGCCAAGAAGTGGCCCGTTTCATGGCTGCTGCAGGCAATCGCCGCATTGCCTACATTACCGGTTACGAAGAGTCTTCGACCAGTATGGAACGTGAACGCGGATTCCGCGAGGGACTCGCCGAGCATGGAATGCGTGTCTATGCTCGCGCCATTGGGAACTATGATTTCGAGACCGCTCGCCAGGCGACTCGGGAACTGTTCAGTTCTTCAGACGATCGTCCGGATGCAGTTTTTGTCGCAAGCGATCATATGGCGTTCGCGGTAATGGACACACTACGTCACGAACTTAAGTTACGTGTTCCGGAGGATGTCTCCGTCGTCGGATTTGATAATGTACCCCAGGCAAGCTGGCAATCCTATCTTTTGACAACAGTCGAACAGCCGTTAAATCTGATGATCGAAGCTACTATTAAATTAGTGCACCGCTCGCTGGCTGATGAAGATACCGGTCCGCGGAGTGAAACTATTGTCTTGCCCGTGCGCCTGGTGGTTCGCGAATCGGCAAGGAAGCCACCCGAATAAGTCGCGCGTGGCTGTGTTGTACCTCGCTTCAATGTACCAAAGAGCGTCCTGGCTGCGCGCCGCGCTCGGCAACGCTGCCAAGTCGTTCAAGAACCTATCTGCTAACACCAATCTGACATCGCGCAGCTTCGAGCGTATTTTGTAGCAGGCATGCGATAGTCATGGGCCCGACGCCGCCGGGCACCGGGGTAATTGCTCCAGCAATTTCCTGCGTTTCCAGTAAATTGACATCGCCTACAAGGCGCGTACTACCATTGGGTGCGGTCACACGATTGATACCCACATCGATTACCGTCGCGCCTGGCTTAATCCAATCGCCCCGTACAAATTCAGGTTGGCCAACCGCAGCGACGAGAATATCTGCACGACGACACTCACTTGCAACATCCCGGGTGCGCGAATGAACGACGGTCACGGTGCAATGCTCGGCTAGCAGTAGCGCTGCCATCGGCTTTCCGACGATGTTGGACCGTCCGATAATCACCGCATGTTTTCCCGACAAGTCCCCGAGATGATTCTTCAGAAGCATCAAACAACCCTTGGGGGTGCAGGGAATGAGTGATTGCAGACCGGCGTTGAGTCGTCCGACGTTAGTGACATGGAATCCATCCACGTCCTTCGCCGGATCGATCGAATCAATCACCAACGCGCTGTCAAGATGACGTGGCAGTGGCAATTGCACGAGTATTCCGTGAACCTCCGGATTGGCATTGAGCTGGCCAATCAGCGCAAGCAAGTCATTCTGCGAGGTGTCGGAAGGGAGGCGATACTCAAATGAGCGCATTCCAATCGCTTCCGTTTGTCGCGCTTTATTTCGTACGTAGACCTGGCTTGCTGGATCATCGCCGACAAGCACCACTGCCAGTCCAGGAACTAACCCATGTGCTTCGCGGACTGACGTGACCTCCTCGGCCATCTCTCGGGTCAAGTTTTCGGCAAACGCCTTACCGTCGATGATAAATGCTCTACTCATATTCAGTATCTTCTCCGTGCCAATTGTTTTGTCCACCGGTTCAAATCAATCCGTGTTGCTTTGGGTGGGCGCGTCCATCGTGCGTTTACGCCGCGAACATTTGCGTCAATAACCGGCACCACGGGCACCACTTTGGGCCGCTTGGCGAAACGCATGCGTCATTAGTCCTGTCGTGGTGCTAGCAAAATATCTCCCTCCCCAGACTGCGTACTTATTCTCTTCTTCTTCGCCGAGCGCCAGCACGCCTGGGCATTTTCCGGCCGCAGCCACGGCACGCAGCGCATGTTCGATCGCCTGCTGCACCTCGGGCTCGCTCCAGCGATTTTCGTGCCCCATGTTATGGGCCAGATCATTCGGGCCCACAAAAACAGCGTCGACACCGTCTACGGCGGCAATCTCTGAGGCATTGGCGACGCCTTCGGGGGTTTCGATCATTACGACAAGCGCGATATGCTCGTTGCTCAATTTTGTGTGCGCAGGGCCACCAAAAGCGCCATAGCCGGCTGCACGCGTACTAAAGGCGCTGCCGCGTAGGCCGCTAACGCCGCTCCGTTGCGGATAACGAATTTTCTGCACAATGCTAGCAGCCTGTTTTGCGGTATCAACCATTGGTATTTGCACACCGCTGGCGCCCATGTCGAGAATGCGCGCAATATCCTGCTCGAAGCACCGCACAAGCGGTGGGATCCCGCTTGCTCTTGCTGCACGCAGCATGTGCTCGGTGATTTGGAGATCAGAGCTTCCATGCTCGTTGTCGATGACAATAAAGTCGAAACCGGCATAGGCACACATCTCGACGATGGCGGGTGACGGAAGGCCGTTGAAAACACCACGCAAGCGTTTTCCGCTACGCAGCATAGCAGGCAGACGTGTGTCAATTGGATGGAACTGATGCATCTTGAAATTCTCCTGGCAATTTCTCTCGATACCGGACTGCAAAAGGTAGCCCAGCTCGTCAGATGGTGTGTTTAAATTTTCGCCTCACTCGTCATGCCCGCTGGCGTAAGCGATGGGAAAGATCGATATGTCGCTCTTGCATACGGTTGCGTTTTTGATTTGCCTTTGGGTGGTGTCGATTATCTTGCTGGCGAATCGCTCCGCTTCGCCGTCCCTTGTCGCTCAGCGAGCTATGCGCATGCTGGCTCAGCGTCGGTGTGCACAGGATATGCAGCATGCTCGTCATTGCAGATTGGCGTACCGATCATCAAACCCACGAGCGAGTGGAGCGGCGTCAGACAGCCGGCACTCGTTGTAGAGACGGCAAGAGCATCACTCCCGAATCGCTGTAGCAAACGCCCGACCCCGCGCGGGTCCCATAGACGGGCTGCGCCACCGTTGCCTTTCACAGCTCCGTGCGGCGTAGGCATTTCGGTGCGAATCGCATGTCGAACAAATCTATAGCCGGGATGATTGGCGCAGACGTTGCGATGCGTATGGCGCGCCACGGCAAAGACCAGCTCGCGTGCAATCTCATTCTGAAAATGATACGCGGCGTAGTCATTTTCGAGCCATCGCATAGCCTCGCGTGAGTCGAGCCCACATGTCACGAGATACAGGTATGCTTTAACATCTCCTGCAGTCGATGGCTCTACATGGGGTGTCAGCAGCAGTGGTTCATCGCCGTGCATCAGGTCACGCAAAATTTCAGCAGCATTGACTTCGATGACAGCAGCGGCCGGCTTCGATAGCGTTCGCACACAGCGCAATGCCAATGCGAGGCATTCTGACAGTTGCTCATACGCGGCATCCGCTCCCTTGCGGACACGCTCGACGTCGCGGCGATGCGCCACGCGATCATGAGCCTGTGTCAAGATGTCGTCTCGATCGAAATCAATGTACATTCTCGTCTGCCTCCATATAACTGTGCGCCTGCTCGTCGGGCGCATCTTCAATCACCTCAGGCAAGTACAACGCCTCGATGAAATTACCCTCAAATGAATCAACGAGATTTAGTTCAACGATGCGAGGACGCAGATGTATCTCATGCATTACTTTCGCCCGCCCATAGTCCACTAAAGATAGATATGCGCCGGCTAGTGCACTATTTCCCATCACCACAAAGCGCTCCGTCGGCAGCCTGGGCAGCATTCCTATGCACATTGCGTTCTCAAGATTTATATGCCGTGCAAACCCTCCGGCAAGAAGGATGCTACGGACATTACCGAAAGACCGGCCCTCCTGTTCGAGTAATGTCTTGATGCCGGAGAAAATTGCTGCCTTCGCCTGCAAGATCTGTGCAATATCTGCCTCGGTGACTAGAATCTGCGAATCTTCGCTGCTCGTCGTGCGCCTGGTGAGCGCACAGGCGTGCACTGATTGACCAGCGATATCGAGTTTCACATGTCTATCGCATTCCTTGAGGCGGGCAACATCGAAGCGACCAGCCCGGTTGATTAGCCCCCGCTTGAAGCCTTCCGCGATAAAATCGATGATTGCGGAGCCGCAGACGCCTTTGGGTGGCGCGGCCTCGATGCACTCAATTGTAAACTCAAGATCCGGACCGATTTCGACGTGCGCAATTGCCCCTTTTGACGCACGACAGCCATGCAAGAGTCCCGCACCCTCGAAAGCAGGCCCGGCTGGTGTGGCGCAGCAAATAAGACCATTTCGATCCTTGAGCACCATTTCGGCATTGGTCCCGATATCGACAAGCAAGGTCCCGTCCGGGTGCGACTCCAAATCGGCAACGCAGATGTCTGCGGTAATATCACCACCGATATACCCACTTATCGCCGGGATTACCTCAACATGAGCGTCGGGATGTCCGTGCATGTGCAACTGACGTGCGGTCACCATCTCTGCGTGACGGACACATGGATTGAAGGGCAGCTTTCCAATGTTTGATACATCAAGGCCGAGTAACAGGTGAGCCATGACCGTATTACCGGCGATGACAAAAGACTTGATCTCATCCCGGGTGATACCTTCGGCATGGCACACGCTGTCGATAATAGGATTGATCGTATCAAGCACGACAAGGCGTTGCAGACGCTCGACATTTTGCACGGACTTGGCTGCCGAGATACGTGAAGCCACATCGTCGGCCATTTCTACCTGTTGGTTGTAACGTGCTGCATTCTGCAGTATGGCCCCTGTTTCCAAATTGATCAGCAAACCAACCACTGTCGTCGTGCCGATATCAATTGCCATTCCGTAGGAACACCCCTGGCTGTCGCCGCCTTCAAGGTCAAATACCTTCCAATGTTCCCCGAACGCCGCCAGGGTAACGTTTAACATCTGAGCGCCAGCACCAAGCAAGCGACACAGGCGTTTCGTCATGCTCAAGGGAACCACGATGGAATGCAAGCCGCTCAATCGCTGAATTTCATCAACCATTCGTTCCTGGTCGGAACGATGATCAGTCAGCGATGCTGCCCGTATGGCAACACAAATCTTTCTGATCGGCGGATTCACTACCAGGTTCGCCGGCAGATAAAACTCGTGCTCGATCGCGCCGCCAACCTCGATCAAAGAACGTGACGGTATGCGAACGACTGAGCGAGGTCCAACCAGCTTCGTGCAGCAGGCAAGCACGTTACGTGGATGAGAGGCCGAGGTGGATATCGGCTTGCCTGCAACCGTCACCTCTCCTTCCTCAAGAACGACCTTGCAGCCGCCGCACGTCCCCTCGCCGCCGCATCGCTTATTTAGGAAATATCCGTGGTCATGCAATATCTGGTCAAGCTCGAGGCGGTTGACTTCGTCGATCACCAGCTCGCTATCGAATGTCTTAACGGTCAGTTCCATGGCTATGGCCTCGCAGTATCAGCGCTGTTGACGGCAGGCCACGTTAGGCGGCGATGCCAATACAATCTTTCACGGCGCGTACGGCGTCGGTGGCATCCCGCCCGAATCCCGCCGCACCAATCTCATCGGCATAGTCCTGCGTGATCACCGCCCCGCCCACCACAACCTTCACGTCTTCACGGGCGCGGAAATGTTCGATCACCGTTCGCATTTCGTCTTTGGTCGTCGTCAGCAATGCACTCAGGCATACCACTCGTGCGCCGCGCTGTACCGCGTCATCGAACTGCTCCACTTCGACGTCAACACCCAGGTCCTCGACTTCGAAACCAGCCCCTTTAAGCATCATCACCACCAGGTTCTTCCCGATATCATGCAGGTCGCCCTTGACTGACCCGATGCACACTTTGGCGATCGGTTCGTAGCCCGCATTCGCAAGGATCGGCTCAATGATGTCGATTCCACCCTGCATGGCGCGCGCTGCCACCAGCATCTCCGGCACGAAAATGTCATTGCGCGAAAAGCGCTCGCCTACTTCGCGCATGGCCGGAATCATCACTTCGTTCAGAAGCGAGACCACGTCCCCGTCCGCGTCAACCGCACCCTGGACAATCGCAATCACCGTCTTGCGATCACCCTTACAGATCGCGTTGAACAGCGCATCTCTATCAATCACGTCCTCTTCCTTTCGCAGATATTCAGCTTGCCAGGACAGCCCCGCAGCATTGATCCTCAATCACCGCGGTAAAGCTGTTGAATTCGCAGAATTGCATCGATTCCGTCCAGCTCAAGCGACTCGCAAACACCACGCATCACCAGGTTGTCGTCTGGTAGACGCTCATAGTCCCTCCCCGGTGTCCCAAGCACGGTATCTAGACCAAATGGCGTCGTCAACGTAAGGAATGCCGACTCAATTTGCGACTTAAGAGGACTTCCATCGATAGCTTTCGTCGGGAGCATGATGCTAATGTTCGACAGACCTACTGACATGTGAACTCCCTTCAACTCCTTGTCGCTTCCGATGGCGCGGATGGCGTCGACGGCCATGCGAGTCAAGCCTTCCATATCAGCACCGATCGGCCCGACAGAAACATCGACGAACAAATCATCAATAGTAAGGCCGGCGTTAGTGTCTAGAATTTTTCGGGCCATACGCCTTGCCGTTTCATGCACTTCTTGTGCTGTCTTGTTCGCAATTCTTTTGCCATTCTGTTCGCGCTCGGATGCCATCAATACAAAGCGACATGGAGCAATCTTCAACAGATCCAGCATTTCCCATCGCAATTCCGATATCGAGTTAACGATCGGAAGCTGCCCGACTGCTTTCTCTCGGTCGTACGCCTTCAAGCAGCGCGCCTGCACGTCGGCATTTGGAAAATCAAAAGACAGCGGCACCGATACGACCTGCTGCACAGCCTTGATCACCTCAGTCATGAACTCTGGCCTGGTGACGGCTTTGTCGCCGATATTGATGTTGATGTAGCTGGCGCCGTTTCGCACCTGCTCGGCAGCGAGAGCTTGAATTCCGGCGACATTCTCGCTATCGAATAAGAGCTTGCTGCTCTTAAATCCCGGATTGATACGTTCGCCGATAATTTTCAAATTTTCGAAGGCCATGTGCTGAATCAGAATGTTGAGATTGGTTGCGCGGAACGAAGAAGTTCACATACAGCTAGCGTTGTGATCGCACCCTCGCTGAGAGTGAACCCCACATGGTCGCCCTTGTTGGAAAAGGCCACGGAACGCGTGGCTCAGGCTCTCGCTTGCTTCGTGGCGATGTATTTGCATTTTTTGTCTGAAATCAACTGAAATTTCATTCGGCTGCGGCGTTTTTATTTCATTGCAGACGTATGCAATTCTGCTCCTCGAGTTTTTTTGTGTCAACCATTTTTTCGACGTTGTTTTTCGATTTACAAGCTTATGCGAGAAGCTTTAGTTGAAGAGCGAAACTAATTAATTCCAGCTGCATTCGTATGCAGCCTCGTTTCAAATGGATTCTTCTGCGCCTCATTGCCTCCGCACGAAGGCCATCGAAACGGCCGGGGCAATCACACATAAGTCGGGAGTTCAATAAATTGACGAATAGACGTGATGGCGCTTTGAGGCGGGCAGAGAGGCGAGAAAAGTAGGCGGTCGCTCCGAGGCACCTTGCAGATTCTGCGCGTAGTTTCCGCCCCGTAGACCAGCCACAAAAAGCCCCGGAAACCACTGAGACACTCAAATCATGCGACGTCGCCGAGTGAGCCTATCGACCCGGATAACCTGCCGTCATAGCCAGGGAGTTCATTAACAATTGTGCGAAAACGCGCACTACATATGACCTTTAATGCTTCAGCCAGCAGCGGCTGCTCGAGACTGTTTCGGTTGCAGGCAAAGAAATACCGCTCGCGTGCAACCGGAAGGAAGTCCAAACCGAAATGGCGTGCGGCGGCCTCGACACCGAAGCCGACGTCGGCCATGCCACTTGCTACATAGGCAGCCACTGCGGCGTGCGTCAGTTCGGCGCTTTCATAACCATCGATCTCTCCAGGACTCACGCCATACTTACCCAGCAGTAGTTCGAGCAGCGCTCGCGTGCCAGAGCCCGCCTGCCGATTAACGAAACGCAGATCTCTGCGCGCCAAGTCCGCGATTGCATGGACCTTCTTCGGGTTGCCTTTGGCGACAAATAAGCCCTGCGTGCGGTAGGCGAGGTGAATGAGCGCGTGCTGTTTCGCATCGAGCCATTTCAGATATGGATTGGCAGCCGCCTGTTTGAATTCGCCGAGCGGCAGATGAAATCCGGCCAGATCACATTCCGACCGCGCCAGTGCTGCGACCGCTTCGGTGCTACTGCGGTATTTCAGGTCGACCGAAACCTCCCTGCCGGCAAGCTGCTTGATCAAGGCATCGACCGCGAATCCGTGTGATGCGGTAATCCGCAATGCCGGCGCATGGTTGGTGATCAGGGCTTCCAGCTCGCGCTCCAGTTCGGATGCGAGGCTATCGAGCGATGGCGACAGGCGTGCCGCGATACGCTTGTCGGCCCAGATCAGCTTCTCAGCCAGCGGCGAAATCGCCGTCCCTTTGCCGCGCACCTTCTGCACCAATGGTGTGCCGAATTGCGCTTCGAATTCCTTTAGCAGTCCCCACGCATGGCGATACGACAGGCCGATGGTCCGCGCGGCATTGCTGATGCTGCCCTCGTCGCGAATTTCGGACAGCAGCTGCAAGAGCGCGGGCAACGCGATGGCCACACCATCGGCTTTCTTGAGCATCCAGACTGGTCGGATTTCGATCTTCATATTTATGTAATTCGTATCATATTGAGTAGCAATTCTCCGCATGTTAGCCTCGTAGTATACAAAAATCATATACAACATATATGCATTTTGCTTCATATTTCGCAGCTCAACCAAGGACGACATTCCACGATCATGCGTCATGACGACATCGATATCAACCGCACAGTCCGCGCCGTTATTGAGGCCCATACCTCTACCCCAGGTCATCTCCTTCCGGCTTTGCATGCGATCCAGGATGAGCTTAGCTATATTCCTTCCGATGCAGTGATCATGCTCGCCGAAGCGTTCAATCTGTCGCGCGCCGAAGTGCATGGCGTGATCAGCTTTTATCACGACTTCTGCACTGCACCTTCTGCGAAACACGTCGTCCGCGTCTGCTGCGCGGAGGCATGCCAGAGTATGGGTAGCGACCGTTTGCTGGCCCGCGCAGAGAAAGGTACAAACAAAGATATTGCGGTCGAACAGGTTTACTGCCTCGGCCATTGTGCAGTGCCACCATCGGTCATGATCGACAACACGCCATATGCACATATGACGTGCGACAGGTTGGACAAGCTGATCAACAATCTCAAGGAGTCGACGTGACCATCACAATTTTCGTTCCGCGCGATTCGACCGCCATCGCACTTGGTGCGGATGACGTCGCCGCTGCCATTGCAAAGGAGGCATCGCGACGTGTCATCGACATTCGGGTCGTGCGCAACGGCTCGCGTGGGCTGTTCTGGTTGGAGCCGCTGGTCGAAGTGCAGACGGCTACCGGGCGCGTTGCATACGGCCCGGTCGGCGCGGATGATGTGACCGCGCTTTTCGATGCGAATTTCCAATATGGGAATTGCGGCCATCCGCGCTCCCTCGGACCTACGGAAGAAATTCCCTATTTGAAAAAACAGGAGCGCCTGACCTTTGCGCGTGTCGGCATCATCGATCCGCTATCTCTGTCCGATTATGAAGTGCACGGCGGCTATCGCGGATTGCGCAAGGCGCTGACTCTGGATACGGATGCTATCGTGCAGGCGGCCATCGATTCCGGTCTACGCGGACGCGGCGGCGCAGCCTTTCCTACTGGCATCAAATGGAAGACTGTGCGCGACGCGCAGGCATTGCAGAAGTACGTAGTTTGCAATGCGGATGAGGGCGATTCTGGCACCTTTGCTGATCGCATGATCATGGAGGGCGATCCTTTCGTGCTAATCGAGGGCATGACAATCGCCGCCATTGCGGTCGGCGCATCGAAGGGCTATATCTACGTGCGAAGTGAATATCCGCATGCCATTGCGACGCTCAACGCCGCCATCGCCGCCGCATACAAACGAGGCTTCCTTGGCACAAGCGTTCTGGGGTCAGGCATTGCCTTCGATCTTGAAGTCAGAAAAGGTGCCGGTGCCTACATCTGTGGCGAGGAAACAGCCTTGTTGGAAAGTTTGGAAGGCAAGCGCGGCGTAGTGCGCGCGAAACCGCCGCTGCCAGCGCTCGCAGGATTGTTCGGAAAACCCACTGTGGTCAACAACGTCCTGTCTCTGGCGACGGTGCCTCTGATTCTCGATAAAGGCGCCGCCTACTATCGTGATTTCGGAATGGGACGCTCGCGCGGCACGCTGCCAATCCAGCTGGCTGGCAACATCAAGCGTGGAGGGCTGATCGAAAAGGCATTTGGTATTACTTTAAGCGACATACTCAGCGATTACGGCGGCGGGTCCGCATCCGGCAGGCCCATCAAGGCAGTGCAGGTCGGCGGACCGTTGGGCGCGTACCTCCCCTCGTCGCAATGGCATACGCCACTCGATTATGAAGCGTTTGCTGCCATCGGCGCGGTGCTGGGGCATGGCGGCATCGTCGTCCACGACGATAGCGCGAACATGGCGAAGCTCGCGCGCTACGCGATGCATTTCTGCGCCGTCGAATCCTGCGGAAAATGCACGCCTTGCCGCATCGGATCGACACGCGGTGTCGAAGTCATCGACAGGATCATCGCGAATAAGGACCGCGCTGGGCAAACTGCAATTCTGCGCGACCTGTGCGACACCATGCTGCATGGCTCGCTTTGCGCGATGGGAGGAATGACACCCTACCCCGTGCTGTCCGCACTTGACAATTTTCCCCAGGATTTCAGGCAAGGGAGGTCCCGATGATCGAGACCATCGTCACCAGGGATCACGGCACACCTCGGCGCGGAGCGCTCAAGCAAGTCACGCTGGAGATTGACGGCGTGCAGGTCACCGTTCCGGCAGGAACCTCTGTAATGCGCGCTGCTGCCGAAAGCGGCATCGGCATCCCCAAACTTTGCGCAACAGACACGCTCGAACCTTTCGGTTCTTGCCGCCTGTGTCTGGTTGAGATCGCAGGATACAAGGGGTATCCGGCATCCTGTACGACACCGGTTGAACCCGGCATGAAAGTACGGACCCAATCAGGCACGCTGCAAGCCCTGCGCAAGGGCGTGATGGAATTGTACGTTTCTGATCATCCGCTCGACTGCCTCACCTGCCCCGCCAACGGCAACTGCGAACTGCAGGACATGGCCGGCGTGGTGGGTCTGCGCGAAGTACGTTATGGCCAAGGTGGTGCGAATCATTTTGACAGCAAAAAGGATGAATCGAACCCGTATTTTTCCTTCGATCCGGCCAAGTGCATCGTCTGCAACCGCTGCGTACGCGCCTGTGACGAAATCCAAGGCACGCTTGCGCTGACGATCTCTGGCCGTGGCTTCGACTCACGCGTATCGCCCGGCCAGGACCAACCGTTCATGGAATCCGAATGCGTGTCCTGCGGCGCCTGTGTCGAAGCCTGCCCGACTTCGACCTTGCAGGAAAAGTCTGTGATCTGGCTGGGCCAGCCGGAACACAAGACAGTCACCACTTGCGCCTACTGCGGCGTCGGCTGCTCGCTCACTGCGGAGATGAAAGGTACTGAAGTGGTTCGCATGGTGCCGACCAGAGACGGCAAGGCGAACGAGGGACATGCCTGTGTGAAAGGTCGATTCGCATGGGGTTACGCGACACACAAGGACCGTGTCACCACACCGATGATCCGCAAGAAAATCACCGATCCGTGGCGCGAAGTGTCATGGGAAGACGCGCTCGATTACGCCGCGTCGGAATTCAAGCGCATCCAGGCAAAATATGGCACAGATTCAATCGGTGGCATCGTGTCCTCCCGTTGCACGAACGAAGAAGGTTACCTGGTGCAGAAACTGGTACGCGCCGCCTTCAGCAACAACAATGTCGATACCTGCGCCCGCGTCTGCCATTCGCCCACGGGCTACGGCCTGAAACAGACGCTGGGCGAATCAGCCGGCACACAACCCTTCAAGTCGATCGAGCAATCGGATGTGATCATGGTGATTGGCGCCAATCCCACTGACGGCCATCCGGTCTTCGGGTCGCGTCTGAAAAAACGTCTGCGTCAGGGCGCCAAGTTGATCGTGATCGACCCGCGTCGCATCGACCTGGTGAAATCACCGCACGTCAAGGCCGAATATCATTTGCAGTTGAAACCCGGCACCAACGTCGCGATCATCAGCGCGATGGCGCATGTGATCGTGACCGAAGGTTTGCTGAATGAAGCGTTCATCGTCGAACGTTGCGAGGGAAAGTCGTTCAGCCAGTGGAAGGACTTCGTATCGCTGCCGGAGAACTCGCCGGAGGCGATGGAAGCAGTGACCGGTGTTCCGGCATCCCTGATGCGCGATACCGCCCGCTTGTATGCGACCGGCGGCAATGCGACGATTTACTATGGTCTCGGCGTGACCGAACATGCGCAGGGCTCCACGGCGGTAATGGGAATTGCGAATCTCGCGATGGCCACAGGCAATGTCGGCCGTGAAGGTGTCGGCGTCAATCCTTTGCGCGGCCAGAACAACGTGCAGGGTTCCTGCGATATGGGTTCCTTCCCGCATGAGCTTCCGGGCTATCGTCATGTGTCGGACACCACGGTCCGCGCGGAATTTGAAGCGGCCTGGGGCGTATCCATCCAGCCGGAACCAGGCCTGCGCATCAACAACATGTTTGACGCGGCGCTGGATGGCAGCTTCAAGGGCCTCTATTGCCAGGGTGAGGATATCGTGCAGTCGGACCCCAACACTAAGCATGTCGCGGCTGCACTGCAATCGATGGAATGCATCGTCGTGCAGGATATCTTCCTTAACGAAACGGCCAAGTATGCGCATGTCTTGCTGCCGGGCTCCTCTTTTCTGGAAAAGGACGGCACCTTCACCAACTCTGAACGTCGCATTTCTCGGGTCCGCAAAGTGATGCCTCCCAAGGCGGGCTATGCCGACTGGGAAGTGACAATCCAGCTCGCCAGACGTCTCGGCTATGACATGCACTATAGCCATCCTTCCGAAGTCATGGATGAAATCGCCAGTCTGACGCCGACCTTCAGCGGTGTCAGCTACGACAAGTTGGATCGCCTGGGCAGCCTCCAGTGGCCCTGCAACGACGAGGCGCCGGAAGGCACGCCGTTCATGCACGTGGGGCAGTTCGTACGCGGCAAGGGGCGTTTCATGATAACGAAGTACGTGGCCACCGATGAAAAAGTCACGCGCAAGTATCCGTTAATCCTTACCACCGGACGCACCCTCACCCAGTACAACGTCGGCGCACAGACACGTCGCACCGAGAACGTGCGCTGGTATGCGGAAGATCTCCTCGAAATTCATCCGCATGATGCAGAGGATCGTGGCATCACGAACCATGATTGGGTCAGCGTTCAGAGTCGTGCTGGGCAAACGGTACTGCGAGCACGGGTATCCGAACGGATGCAGCCTGGGGTGGTGTACACCACCTTCCATTTCCCCGAATGCGGCGCCAATGTGGTCACCACTGACAACGCCGACTGGGCCACCAGTTGTCCGGAATACAAGGTGACCGCGGTGCAGGTGATGCCGGCTCAACAACCTTCAGCGTGGCAGCAGGAATACTCGCGATTCAATCAGACACAACTTGCCTTGTTCGATGCAGCGTCCACCACTCAAGGCGGATGAGGTGCCAGGCTGCGTGGCAAAGTTAGCATATGCGAACTGGTGAATAAATTGTCGTTACGAGCAACAAGCCAAAGACGCTGAGAGGCTTGGGCCAAAAGGCATGCCGTTGGTTATTCCCGTGATAAATGAAAATACACGGACAAATGACCGTCGGCAAAGACGGCAGAATGAATCTACCCCACGTGTGTCAATGACGCGGAACACGGCAAACTCGATTCACCGCCTATCCTTCCAGAATACCGAAAGGCGGCAGGCGACTTGTAAAGGACGCTGTGGGTGGAGCGGGCAAAGGATGGTGGAAAAACCGAAGGCCAGTTGGTAATAAACCGGACAGGGATTCAAGATTTGTCCCGATCCGAAAGGATGCCCACGTTCACCGGGTGCCGCAGTCGCCAGACGGCTGCGACGATTCTGGTAGCGTTCGCGGAGCGGTTATCCAGGGTTCAGCAAGAGAGTAACCATCGGCGACGTAGATGGTTCGGCGTCCCTGCGATGAGAGTCAGGCAGTGTCGCTGGCGAAGACGAATGGAGGGGGAAACTCATCCACGAAATCGGTCTCGGCATCGAGACTTTTGTTGTGCTTGAGCCGTGCGCGGTGAAAGTCGCACGCACGGCTCTGAGGGGGCGGTGGCGCAGGGATGCGCTGCTGCTACCCGCCCATTTTTGTTTATCAGCGGGAACGCGAGCCCGACGCCAAAGGCCAGCCTCGTTGCAAGGGAAGCCGGCAGCCGACCCTGCAAGCCAGATTGGCCGATGCCACTACTTTTTGGCATACGTGACGCTTGAGCGATGATACAGCCAGGACAAAGGAAGCATTGCCGTTGCCACCGCTACTGCGGTTTGGCATAGCAGCGGCTTGCCCGTCGTGCCGATACACTGGGTGCTGATAGGTGACGTTTGAAGAAGTGCGGGCGCATCTGGGCATGGAAACGCAGCGGCAATGGTCGCCAGCGGCGATTGCCCGCATGACCCCGGCGATTCTGACACTGTATTCGATGGTGACACTTTCGACCAAACCCTTGTTCGAACAAGGCATCACGGCTATACGCGCGGCGGGCTGGTACGACAAGCGATGCGTGACCTTCTCCTATACGCTCGCCTTGGTGCGCCGCTATTTGTGGCACGTTCAAACTTTAGGTTCTTCACGGATTTCCGGAGAACGAGGCCTTGATCTTGAGGAAGAAGTAGCTGCTATCACGGTATCCGTAAGCCATGCGTTTCATGACCTTGATGCGGTTATTGATACCTTCAAGCTGGCCGGTATGCATCAGTCAGCGCATGCGTGCAAGGATGCCGCGCCAATAAGGGGCCAGTCGATCGGCGAATCGTCGTAATGGTTCGATGCCGCTCTCGCGCGCCTGTGCGTGCCAGGTGCGCCAGGCATGACGCCAAGGCTTTCCGCCAACCGGCTCCCACAGGTCCTTGAGGGCCGCTTTCATTACATACACAGTCATGAGTGCCTGATTGGCATTCAACAACTCTTGCAGGCGGGCCTTACCATCGGCTTGCAGATTCTCCTGATTGCGTAGCAGTAGCCAGCGCGCCTGCTTGATGACCTTGCTCTGCGGCCGGTCCTGCCTGAGCCGATTGGCTTCATCAACGCGCACCCGGTCGATCACCTCGCGGCCATATTTGGCAATCACATGAAACAGGTCGTAGACCACGCGCGCCTTGGGGCAATGCTGCTGCACTTCCAGGTCGAAGGCCGTGTTCATGTCCATGGCCACCGCTTCGATCTTGCCGCAACGCTCCTTGCCCAGCCACTCGAAAAATGGCCGGATCGCTTCCCGGCTGCGGCCTTCGCCAATCCACAGCACGCGCCGGGTAGCAGCATCGAGCACCACTGTGGCATAGCGGTGCCCCTTGTACAGCGCAAATTCGTCCATTACCAAGCGCGTCGGTTCCGGTATCGGCAGCGCATCCACTTTCTCCTGCAGGCGCGCACGGTCGATCCGGCGCACCGTTTCCCAGTGCAGTCCGGTCAGTTCGCACACATGCGCAATCGGCAGCCGCGCGCACCAATGGGCGGCAAACTCGGCCAGACGATTGGTAATGCGGGCATGCCGGCCCAGCCAGGAAAGGCGCTCGGTACGCGGCCCGCACTCCGGGCAGCGCAACCGTCGCAGCCTGACCTTGAGCCAGACCGCCCGGCCAAACAGCGGCATGTCGCGTATCTGGCGCCAGGACGTCTCATGCACATAGGCGCAGTTGTGCCCGCAACCCGAACACACCATCGCCGCGTCCGGCCGCGGCTCCAGCCTGATCCGGACGATATCGTCCTGCACATCCAGCGAAGAAATGGAAAAACCTTCCCAGAACGGGAGGTCATGCGTAAGATCGGTCATGAGGGCAGTGTCTCGTCATTTCCTGATTGGTCGCACAACCAGTTTATCGACGTTTCACTGCCCTCCTTGTTTCTATTCGTTCACGTTAATCCGTGAAGAACCTATTTTTAGGGCCGGCTTGGGGGCATGCCAAAAAAACAAGAATGACGTTGTCACCAGCCAGGCAGAACGCGATCCTTCCGGCGGTTTACGTGGAGCCATCCGCCGCCCCGGCAAGTCAATCAAAGCACAACAACATGTCCTTTCCGGGGATCGATGCGGCCGGCATGCATTTCAGCGATAAGTGCCTGCGCGCCTGCGTAGCCGCGGGTCTCGGTGACTTCCATCCAGGGATTTTGCCGATCGCTGACGCGCCGGATGAAATCGAGCTGGGCCTCGTTGAAGCGCTGATTAACGACATCATGCCCCCAATCCTCGTTACGCTTGCGAATCTGCACTGGCGCAAAGTAGAAGCGCGGCTTCGGGCCGGGCAAAGCGGTGTCGCGCAAAAAATTCGTATTCTGTGCGGAGCCGGCAAAGCAGTCGTAAGTCAGCGCGTCGCCGAAATGATGATGTATTGTGGCGCGCAGCGTTTCATCACCGGAGAAATCCATGTACAGGGTCGGCGCGTCCTTGTTCATCATGGTCACCTCCTCATAGACAGCACTGCAGTGGTAGCACCCAAGGCTATCCACAAACGCCCGGTTGCCACGCGAAGTCAGTCCGATCAACTCGACATCGTATTTCTCATGCAGGCAAAACGCCGTGCCATACGCCGTCTTGCTCGACGCACTGGAAATGAGAATCTGCCGGGCCCCAAAGAACTTGTTATCCTGCAGAAAATCTGCGCCCATGAAAGAAGTGATGAACAAGGGGCGCACAATCATCTGGTAATTCTCGTTTTCTCGCACATAGGCGGGATCGTTACTGCAACGCGTGTATTGGTTATAGGCTGAAACCAGTGCTTGGCGATGTTTCGAGACATCATAGAACCCGCGCTTGCTCACTCGATCAGCCTGCATCTTGATATGGCTGGCAATCGGGAAATAGCCGTAAAAGCGCTCGCCGACTTCCACGCCTTCCGCTTCCGACAGGACCACCTCGGCAAATCCCCAGACAGGCATGTGCCCCCAGCCCTCGCAATGAGTCGGAAAAAATTCCCAATATTGCATCGCGTCGCCGAACGCCGCATAGGTGATATTGTTGGTCGTGATCGCGACGCGGTCGATCTTGAGCACCACCTCCCCCTCCTGCAGTGGCAGGAGGATCCGGGTGGAATCCACCCGGCTTTCGTTCAAGGCGTCCTTGCGGGTCAGCAGCCGTGTTACAGTCATTGCATCCGACATTTCGTTCTCCTTTTTCAGTCACAGGTCGATGTCTCCAATGTATCCGCGCCGCCCTTCCTCCGGGTTCGGAAATCAAAATGCCGGGCGAAAGACTCGGGTGAAGCCCCTGAAGCGACCATTACAGGCACGGGCAAAGTTCACCGTGCAGGCGATTTATGACGCCTTTGTTCGGATTTGGCGCACACACGGATGGGAAGGCGTCACGACGCGCGCAGTCGCTCTTGAAACCGGTGTATCGGTGGGGACCTTGTACGAATATTTTCCGAACAAGCATGCGCTGCTCTCGGGTTATGTGCGTCACTGCATCGATGTCTTGCTGGAGGAAATCGACAGACAAGTCATCGCGCCTCCCTCAGCGTCCTGGGAGCAGCGCATACACCGGCTAGTACGGCTCACCTGCGGCATCGACGTCGGCGAATTGCCCTATTTCGATTCCGAAATGCTCGCTCTTGAAAACCAGATTGCCGAGCAAAAGCATCATCGCCGCGTATATGACGAACTTTCTGTAAAGTGGATTGCGGCAATCGATGCGTGCACCGATCTTCCGCGGCGCGCCAGTCCCGATACCGTGAGGGCGCTGTACTTGTCCGTATGGGGAGGAAGACGCTATCTCTTGCTCATCGACCAGCAGGGTCTGACCGCCGCACAATGGGCGATCGAGATGGAGCGTCTTTGCCGAGCTGCGTTGCTACAGCCAGACAATCTGATTCCGGTTGAACACCAGGAGAAACGCAATACGCCTTAGCGGGGACAATCGAAATGGTAGACGCCCAGTTCTGCGCCATTCTCTTTTAGCTCAAGCTCGATGCTGCATTCCGAATTGCCCTGCACGCCCAGTGCCACGCGCCCCAGGGATGTAGGCGCCTTCGCCATGGCCTTGACCAGCCCCTGCTGACTGATACGGGACGTTCCGCCGCTACCTCGCTGAATCACGTCAAGACGGAAATTAATTTGCCTGTCGGTCACAGTCTTTACATAGGGAACCAGAAGGGTCTGCCCCATGTTGGCCTGTGTATCGAGCCAAACCTGCAAGTTTGCGTCAGCAGCCATCATGCCCTCCTTGAACTCAATGATATTGAAAGGCGAGCGAAAGTTCGCCCGCCTTTCTCTTTTCCTGCGTTAGAAAAGATTAGTGCTGCCAGACAGCGGCATGATTGGTATTGCCTGATTGGCTGATCGAAGCCACAAAGCCGTTACCAGTCTGCAGAATTGCTGCAGTGTTACGAGCAGCGAAGCTCGTGCCATCACCGTTCTGGACGATAGTGGCCAGGCTGCCATTGCCGGCTTGGGCGATGTTCGCATAGCTCCAGTCACCGGTCTGCGTGATATTGCCTGTCAGGGCATTACCGCCGGATTGGCCGATCAGCGCATCGTTGTTGTTCCCGCCCTGGCTGATTTGGGCCAAGGAATTGGACGCGCTGCTTTGCGTAATCGATGCAGTATTCAAAATACCATCCTGGCTCACGCTTGCGACATCGTTATAGCCGTTCGTTTGCGACACGTTAGCGGTGTTGTTGTCACCGTTTTGCGTCACAGACGCTTGGTACAAGCCTTGAACAGAACCGCCACCCGGGAATACCGTCCCGCCGCTTTGCTGGACAGTCGCGGCATTATTGTTGCCGGACTGGTTGATCGTCGCCGTGCTGGAATCAGCAAGACCACCCTGCGTGAGATTTGCGCTGTTGAACGAGCCAGCTTGCGTTACGTAAGCATTGCTGTACCACGTATCCGTTTGCAGCACGTTTGCCGTATTGCTGTGGCCGGATTGGGTGACCGTCGCGCTGCCGTCATGCGAACCGTTGTTTTGCGTGACATTTGCATTGTTATCGTTGCCCGACTGGGTCACGGTGGCGACCTGGTCGTGCGTTCCGATTTGATTGATCGTCGCGATGTCGTGGTAGCCATTGGATTGAGCAACGGTTGCAGTGTTATTGTAACCACCCGACTGCGTGATCGTGGCCTGATAGTTACCCTGGACAGAGCCGCCGCCCGGGAAAACCGTGCCGCCGGACTGGTCGATCGTTGCATTTTGGCTATTACCGGATTGGAAAACAGTCGCCGTGCTGGCATCAGCCAGAGGCCCCTGCGTCACGCTGGCGGTGTTCTGGGAATCGACTTGAGTCACCGACGCATGGCTGAACCAGGTGTTGGTTTGCACAACGTTCGCGGTATGACCTTCGCCGGACTGCGCCACAGTCGCGCTGCCTTCTTTTGATCCGATATTTTGCGTAATGGTTGCGTTTTGGTCGTTGCCGGACTGGTTGATCGTGGCGGCTTGATTCAATACCGAGTCCTGCGCGATGGCAGCGGCGTTGCCGGTGGTCAGACCATCCGTCTGGTTGATTGTCGCGCTGCCGTTGGTCGAATTGGTGGTACTCACCGATGCGGTCTGATTCGCGCCGCTTTGGTTCACGGAGGCGTTGTTGCCATTGCCGGACTGGATAACCAGAGAGCTCTGCGTGGCGCCGGTTTGCGACGTCGTTGCCAGGTTATTGTTGCCGGATTGGCTGGAAGCTGCGTTGCTGTTTGTGGCTGTGTCTTGAGTGATGCTCGCAGTATTGGCGTTGCCGCTTTGCTCAACGACGGCATTCACGGCGGTGCTGTTCGTTTGCAGGATGCCGGTTGCGACAGCCGGATCGCTCGGTGTTGCGCCGGGAACGCCGGCGATATTGCCGTTGCCGGTTTGCGTGATCGATGCGAATGCGCCCGCAGAGGCGTTTTGCTCGATGTAGGCCTCATTGCCCGTGCCGGTCGACGAGATGACCGCTTGCCCGAATGCCGGTGAAGCAGCATAAGCCATACCGATGGCCAATGCCAATGCTGTCAGTTTTGTTTTCAATTGCTTTCTCCTCTAAAGAAAAGGGCGGAAAAACTGGTGCGATCCAGTGCCCTTAATACTGGATCACTCTTGCTGCAAGACCGTTGCCGCGCTGCTGGATAGCGAGATTGGGGCTGAGTGCACCTTGCTGGACATTCACGAGATTGGAATTTCCGAGCTGTTCGACGGAGGCGCGATTTCCATCGCCGCCTTGTGACACGACGGCCTGATTTGCTCGGCCGGCCTGCGTCAGTTCAAACTCGTTGCCGCTGCCCGATTGAGTGAGGACGAATTGGTTCGCGTGACCAAGCTGCACGGTGCTCGCCTCATTGGCGACCCCGGTTTGACTAATCTGGCCGGAATGTGAAACTCCCTGCTGCCTGATGGCCGCTTCATTCTGCTCGCCGGTCTGTGCGATCCGCGCTTGCATGCCGTTGGCGCCGGCTACAGCGAGCTCCGAGACGCCCAGTTCTGATCCTGGGGCGAGATCCCCCGCGATTGCGCCGGTGTGCGCGCACATCAGCAAGAACGCCGCAGCGAAAATATGTGATCGAATCGTCGCCACACATTGTGTTTTCATGATTTGCCCTCCCTGTCTGTAGCGCTCTGTTCATGCC
Organism: Herbaspirillum sp. ST 5-3; assembly: GCF_004804275.1. Classification (GTDB taxonomy): domain Bacteria; phylum Pseudomonadota; class Gammaproteobacteria; order Burkholderiales; family Burkholderiaceae_D; genus Noviherbaspirillum. The sequence goes on along the minus strand of NZ_STGI01000010.1, from coordinate 153,271 downwards.
CCGCATCTTCAACCTGATTCAGGTAGTCGTTGTTTTGCTTGAGATAAGCCTGCAGGACTGGTGAATTCCAATCCTTCTCATCTTTCAGAGCCCATACCTTGTCTTTCAGACCTTGCACAGTAAGGTGCACAACAGCTGCCTCGATCGCTTCTCTTACGCACAGTTGGGAAGGCTCATTGCGGGTGTATCCGGCCTCGAGTTCAAGCAATTCCTTGAAATTCACAAACCGGAATACACCAGTGGAAAGCTCGTAGGAATAGATCGTCTTGGTTGTAGAAATGCTGTTGAGAATCTGGCCGGTCCGAATGTCGACGGCCCGCAGGTTGACCGTGACCTGGTCAACCCGGTACTGTGTCTTCCCCCCCACGCCGAGATAGCGTGCGCCGGCACCTCCGGTACGAACGTTGGTTTCGTATGCGACGATGCCGCCTTCGATCAGAACAGTGGCTGGCATGAGAGGTGGCAGGTGCACCGCCGGACTGCCCTTGTCCTGCGGGGTTTCCAGGGCACGAACGATCTTGCGCTCGGTGAGCAGGTTCTGCAGATTCTCGCGCTCCACCGGCGTGAACCAGCCGGAGTCCTTCAACGCCTTTACCAGCAACGATGCCGCGCCCTGCGTGACCGCTGTCGAAAACGAGCTGTCAGGTGAAGGCTTGTATTGCCCGGTCTGATCGCGGAAGCCATACACCGCGGCAACGACCTTGCCTTTCGGCTCGGGCAGCCGCGACAGGTCACGTGTGATTTTGGTCGCCGGCGCCAGTTGTGCGTTGGCTACCGGATTGGAGGGAGGCTGCATGGTGGTGCAACCGGAAAAAAACACCGTCATCAGCAGTGCCACCAGACACGATTTGCTGCTTCGCTTCGCGGGAAGAGCCGTCATTGCTGCCCCACTTGGAAGGAAGTCGTTGCACCGGTTACCCGATCGGTCGTCGTGACCTGCAACAGTCCACCGCCCAGATCGGAAATCTCAATCGAGAAATTTCCGGTGTTAATCGTTCCCGGGACGAGTTGACCGTTGGGGCCGATAATGTTCGAAGTTGCCGCAGATGCCAGCCGGCTTAGGACAGAACGCTCGAGAATATCGTTGAATTGTTGCAGTGAGTCTTGCTGCGTGCTCTTTGGCGGCGGAGGTGCGTCCGGGTCTTTCGTCTTGTTCTGTGCCTGTGCCGCATTAAGAAGCACCGAGCCGTTGAGGGGACTGCCCCCGAAACTCGGATTGACCGGTGTATAGACCAATTCACCGGCCTGCGCACAGCCAACTGTCAACAACATTGACGCAAGCAACATGGAATGCATCGCCATCGGCAATGCGATTTTCTTACCCTTCATGTCTCCCTCGCTTTTTATATTTCATCGGCGCCGAGATCCGCGTCGCGGAATAACAGACGCTCGACATCGATGTCAGTCACTTGCTGATATGCAATTTCCACTGCTTGATCGCTCAAGGCTCGGATGCCGGCGCGCCCGGTCGGAAGCTGGGCCTGAAATATCCGGCGTTGCGCGTATTCGATCCAAATCCGGGCTCCCCACCGTGCCGAGGGCCGTTCGTGGATGGAAATCGCATAACGCTCGCTGAGCGCCCGGTCGCGCCATCCCGCGACAAACTGCTGGTAAAAGTCCTGGCCGGCAACGGTAACCGTCTGGTTCACGACCACACCGCCATACATTTCCTGCAATGCGCGCCTCTCGGTCTGCGTGTCGCTACTAGACAGCGCCTGCGGTTCTGCCACGACTTGAGCGACGCCCAGAAATGACAGTGACACCAGCAGGAGTAGATGCAACAGCTTCATCAAATTGCTCCATCGGGGGGATATGGTGCGGCGGCGTGGTACGTTGCAATAAATTGCAAAATGAACAACGAAAGTAGCAGCAAAGATAGTTTTGTTTTTGATAATTGTCAATTGATTAATTCTTTGTACGAACTTTTTCTCGCTACAAGACGTCGTGGATGCGTATCAAGCAGCTTGCTTGAATGAAAGTTTTCGTCTGCCCGGTTCCGCGCCTTCGCCGAAAGCTTGGTGGGTGCCGGTGCTATAATGGCCGCCCCGTCTGCAACGAAACAGGGTGTGAGATGCGGCATCGACGCTTGCTCATGTTATTTTTATCTGCTGTCATGGCGCTCCCGGCGCTCGCGTTTGACCGACCGTTTCCGACCAACACCAAGCGAGGCACGATGAGTCCCGCCCCATATCCTCAAATCGAAATCGAGGGTAAAGCACGGCGGCTATCCCCCGGTGCGAGGATCTGGAACGAGGACAACCTGATCCAGATGCCTGCATCGCTTCGCGGCAGCAATTTTGTTGTCAATTACACCGAGAATGACCAGGGCGAAATCGATCGTGTCTGGATCCTGACTACTGACGAAGTGCGCCAGCCGCTCGCCAAACAAACGAATAGCCCGCCCCGATAATTCATGCCGAAAAAAGTATTTATCAAAACCTTCGGCTGCCAGATGAACGAGTACGACTCGGAAAAGATGGCAGACGTGCTGAATGCCGCCGAAGGCGTCGTCAAGGCCGAAACGCCGGAAGAGGCTGACGTGATCCTGCTGAACACCTGTTCCGTGCGCGAAAAAGCGCAGGAGAAGGTGTTTTCCGATCTCGGCCGCCTGCGCGAACTGAAGCTGACCAAGCCTGGGCTGGTGATCGGCGTCGGCGGTTGCGTGGCCTCGCAGGAAGGCGAAGCCATCATCAAGCGCGCGCCTTATGTGGACGTGGTGTTCGGTCCGCAGACATTGCATCGTCTGCCGGAGTTGATTCATCAACGCAAGGCCACCGGCCATGCACAGGTTGATATCAGTTTTCCGGAAATCGAAAAATTCGACCATCTGCCACCCGCGAAGGTGGAAGGTGCAACTGCGTTCGTTTCGATCATGGAAGGCTGCAGCAAGTACTGCAGCTATTGCGTGGTGCCGTATACCCGTGGCGAGGAAGTCTCGCGGCGCTTCGACGACGTGCTGGCGGAAGTGGCCGGCCTGGCAGAGCAAGGGGTGAAGGAAATCACGCTTCTTGGCCAGAACGTCAATGCCTACCGCGGCGCAATGGCGGACGGAGAAATCGCGGATTTCGCACTGCTGATCGAGTACGTCGCGGAGATCCCGGGCATCGAACGCATCCGCTTCGTCACAAGCCATCCCAAGGAATTTACGCAGCGCCTGATCGACACATACGCGAAAGTGCCGAAACTGGTCAACCATCTATACCTGCCAGTGCAGCATGGCTCGGATCGCATCCTGATGGCGATGAAACGCGGCTACACCGTGCTGGAATACAAATCGGTGATTCGGCGCCTGCGTGAAATCCGTCCGAACATTTCTGTCACAAGCGATTTCATTATCGGATTCCCTGGTGAAACGGAAGCGGATTTCGAATCATTGATGAAGCTGGTGAACGATATCGGCTACGACCACAGCTTCAGTTTCATATTCAGTCCGCGCCCGGGTACGCCGGCAGCAAACCTGCCGGACGACACACCGCATGAAGTGAAGCTCAAGCGCCTGCAACGTCTGCAGGAGGTCATCGAAGCCAACACGCTGGCAATCAGCCAGCAGATGGTCGGCAGCGTGCAGCGCATCCTGGTGGAAGGTCCTGCAAAGAAAAACCCGCAAGAGTTGCAGGGTCGCACGGAAAACAATCGCGTCGTCAATTTCGACGGTGGGCCGAATGCGAAACGCCTCATCGGCCAGTTGCTCGACGTGAGCATCGTGCACGCCTATCCGCACTCCCTGCGCGGAGAACTTGTCATCAAACAGTGAATCTGAAGAGAGTCGACTCAACTTTTGAAAACCAAAATTCCTGCCCAGCCACAACATTTCATTCCGGAACCGCTGGATAACAAGCGGCTTGCACACTTGTGCGGACCGATGGATGAAAATCTTCGCCAGATTTCTGCGGCACTTGACGTCACCATCTTTCGCCGCGGTGAAAAATTCATCATCAGCGGCAGCAACGCGCCACGCGCGGTCGAATTGCTGGAAAATTTTTATCAAATTGCCGATAAGACAATTTCGGTTGAAGACGTTCAACTGGCGCTGGTGGAACAACGCGCGGTAAGCCAGGAAAGCGATGCTGAAGCAAAAAACGAAGAAGAGCTCGAGGAAGTCGGCCCGGCGCTGAAGACCCGCAAGCATGATTTGCGCGGCCGCACTCCGCATCAGAATCAGTACCTCAAATCCATCCTTGAACACGATGTCACCTTTGGCGTCGGTCCTGCGGGTACGGGCAAGACCTATCTTGCCGTGGCATGCGCAGTCGATGCGCTGGAGCGCGATGCAGTCAAGCGTATTGTCCTGACACGGCCAGCGGTGGAAGCCGGCGAACGACTCGGCTTTTTGCCAGGCGACCTGACCCAGAAAGTCGATCCCTACCTGCGCCCCCTGTATGACGCGCTGTACGATTTGCTTGGCTTCGATCGGACGCAGAAGATGTTCGAGAAGCAAGTGATTGAAATCGCGCCGCTGGCCTACATGCGCGGGCGTACCTTGAACCATGCATTCATCATTCTCGACGAAGCGCAGAATACGACGCCGGAACAAATGAAGATGTTTTTGACCCGCATTGGTTTTGGCAGCAAGGCCGTCGTGACCGGCGACGTGACGCAGATCGATCTGCAGCGCACGCAGAAGAGCGGCCTGGTCGACGCTGTTCAGATTCTCAAGAACGTGCGCGGCATTGCCTTCACTCACTTTACAAGCGCCGATGTCGTGCGTCATCCCTTGGTTGCGCGCATCGTTGACGCCTACGAGGCCGCCACTTCCCCCAAAAGCGCATCCACAAGAAATGCCGCCCAAAAATAAACTTTCCTTGTCCGTCCAGTATCCGGATCCACGTCTGAAAGAAATCGTTCCACGCAACAAGCTTCGGCAATGGGTGCAGGCCGCATTGTTTGCGCCTGCGGAACTGACGATTCGTTTTGTGGATGCCGAGGAAGGCAGAGTCCTTAATCGCGATTATCGGGAAAAGGATTACGCCACCAATGTGCTCACCTTTGCCTACACGGAAGACGAAGACAGCGAGGTAACGCAGGCCGACATCATTTTATGCACCGATGTGTTGCAGCGCGAAGCCGCGGAACAAAAGAAGTCCGTGGAAGCACACACCGCGCATCTCGTGGTGCATGGCGTGCTGCACGCGCAAGGATATGATCACGAGACAGAAGAAGAAGCTGCCGAAATGGAGCAGCTCGAGATTGAAATTCTGGCAAGCCTTGGCGAAGCCAATCCCTACAATTGATATTGGATCTTGAACAAGATGCGCGTCCGGCTTTTTTGAGTTTCGACGCGCATTTGTTGTATGCTATACCCAACTCCAACGACGGCTTCCCGCCATATGCAAGATCACCCTAGTGGTGCCAACAAGTTCATTGACACCAAACCGCACCGGTCATTGTTTGAACGCCTGACCGCACTCATTTCCCCCGAACCTGAAAATCGCGCCGAGCTTCTCGAGATTCTGCACGAGGCGCATGAACGCAATCTGATCGACGCCGACGCACTGTCGATGATCGAAGGCGTGTTCCAGGTATCCGACTTGTCCGCACGCGACATCATGGTGCCGCGCCCGCAGATGGACGTCATCGATATCACCAAGCCCATCGAGGAATGGCTGCCATCGGTGCTGGAGACCGCACACTCGCGCTTTCCGGCGATTGATGGTGATCGCGACAAGGTGGTCGGCATTTTGCTGGCGAAGGATCTGCTGCGCTACTATGCGGAGGAATCCTTCGAGGTGCGCGACATGCTGCGTCCGGCGGTGTTCATTCCGGAGTCCAAGCAACTGAATGTGCTGCTGCGCGACTTTCGTGCCAATCGCAACCACATGGCCATCGTGGTCGATGAATATGGCGGCGTTGCCGGCCTGATCACGATCGAAGACGTGCTGGAGCAAATCGTCGGCGATATCGAAGACGAGTATGATTTCGACGAGGAAGAGGACAACATTCTTCCGGTCCGCGACGGTGCACGCGGACTGCGCTGGCGTATCAAGGCGCTGACCGAAATCGGGCAGTTCAATGAATCGCTCGGCACGCATTTTTCGGATGAGGATGTCGACACGATAGGCGGACTGGTCGCCAATCATCTCGGCCGCGTGCCGCGCAAAGGTGATGTGTTCGATATCGACGGCTTGCGCTTCGAAGTGCTGCGCGCCGATGCGCGGCAGGTGCATGTGCTGCTCGTGGAAAAAATTCCGGAGCAGGAAGCGGAAGCTGCTTCCTGACGTGGGGCGGTGCGCGTGCCGATTGATTCGGCGCGCGGATTGGCCGGCCCGCCAACGTCTGACCAATCAATAACAATACAAAAGCATTCGCTCCCGACCGCGTGAACAAGCCCTTCTCATTCGTCCCTTCTTCGCCGCTGATCCCCCTCCTTGCCCTGATTGCCGGCGCCGTCAACGTACTGGCTTTCGCCCCATTCGGCATCTGGCCGTTGCAGATTGCAACGCTGGCGCTGGTGTTTCGGCTGGCGGCGCGCGCCGGCTCATTCAGACAAGGCCAGTTGATCGGGTGGGCCTACAGTTTCGGCTGGCTGGCGGCAGGTTTTCATTGGCTCTACATCAGCATGCACCGCTATGGCGGCTTGCCCGCATGGATGGCCGTCCTCGCGGTGGCCCTGCTTGCTTTTGCATTGAGCCTGTTCGCTGCGCTCGCAATGGGTGGCGGCACGCGTCTCAAACAACGCTGGTCCCTGCCGGATTGGGTGGCGTTGTTGTTTGTCTTCCCTTCGCTCTGGACCTTGGCCGAGTGGATGCGCGGCTGGATCTTCACCGGATTCCCCTGGATCAGTTCCGGCTATGCACACACAAACGGTCCGCTGGCCGGTTTCGCGCCCATCGTCGGGGTCTATGGGCTGGCCTGGATTTCCGGTCTGATTGCAGGGTGTATCGCCTTGCTGCCCGAGAAAAAGCTTCCGCTCGGACTGGCCGCGATGCTGCTTGCCGCCGGCTTCGGATTGAAATCGGTGGATTGGACCGCCGCACACGGACATCCGATTTCAGTACGACTATTGCAAGGCAACGTGCCGCAGGAAATGAAGTTTGCGCCCGAGCAGATCGAAGCCACGCTTTCCATGTATTACGACATGATTTCCGCGCAACCCGCGGATCTGATCGCTACACCCGAAACGGCCATCCCTCTGCTGTCAAGCCAACTGCCGCCGGACTACCTCGATTTGCTGTCGAAATTTGCCGGCAAGTCGAAAAGCCATGTCGCGCTCGGCATTCCGGTCAGCGATGGGTCAGGACAATATGCCAACAGCATGATCGGCTTGTCGCCACAAGCCGCCACGCCGGCATATCGCTATGACAAGCATCATCTGGTGCCTTTCGGTGAATTCATTCCGCTCGGCGCGCGCTGGTTTGTGGAGATGATGAACATTCCGCTTGGCGATTTCACCCGCGGCAAACTGTTGCAAGCGCCCTATGCGGTCGGCGATCAATGGATCTTGCCGAACATCTGTTATGAAGACTTGTTTGGCGAGGAAATCGCAGCGCAGGTCGCCGCGGGCGGAACGGCCGCCATGCCGCAGGCGAGCATCCTGCTGAACCTGTCGAATATTGCCTGGTTCGGCGACTCGATCGCCTTGCCCCAGCATCTGCAGATATCGCAGATGCGCGCGCTGGAAACCGGCCGCCCGATGCTGCGTGCAACGAATACCGGCGCAACGGCGGTGATCAATCAGAAGGGTGAAGTCATCGCCCGCCTCCCGCCCTTCGAGCGCGGCGTATTGTCGGCCAGCGTGCAGGGCTATCAGGGACTGACACCGTATATCCGGTACGGCAATATCATCCCCATCGCAGCTGCGGTTTTGCTGCTCGCAGCCGCCCGTTTATTGGGGCGCGCCAAGCGCAACAATGCGCATAAGCCCCCTAAAAACCGCTAAAATCTAGGGTTTTAGCGAGTTTCCACCATTCACCTCATCCTGGGCAGTTGCGCAGGAGGGCAACCATACGATGCTAACATTTCAACAAGTCATTCTGAAGCTGCAGGAGTACTGGGACGCGCAGGGCTGCGCACTGCTCCAGCCTTACGACATGGAAGTCGGCGCAGGCACTTCGCATACCGCGACCTTCCTGCGCGCCATCGGTCCGGAGCCATGGCGTGCCGCTTACGTGCAACCTTCGCGCCGTCCGAAAGACGGGCGCTATGGTGAAAACCCGAACCGCATGCAGCACTACTATCAATACCAGGTGGTGTTGAAACCGGCGCCGGAAAACATTCTCGACTTGTATCTCGGTTCGCTCGAAGCATTGGGGCTGAACCTGAAGCAGAACGACGTGCGCTTCGTGGAAGACGACTGGGAAAACCCGACGCTGGGCGCATGGGGTCTGGGCTGGGAAGTCTGGCTTAATGGCATGGAAGTCACGCAGTTCACGTATTTCCAGCAGGTCGGCGGCCTCGACTGCAAACCGGTGCTGGGCGAAATCACCTACGGCATCGAGCGCCTCGCCATGTATCTGCAAGGCGTGGAAAATGTCTACGACCTTGTCTGGACCGAGTGGGAAGAGCATGGCGTGACCAAGCGCCTGACCTACGGCGACGTGTTCCATCAGAATGAAGTCGAGCAATCGACCTTCAACTTCGAGCATTCGAACACCGAATTCCTGTTCTCGCTGTTCTCCAATTACGAAGCCGAAGCCAAGCGCCTGCTGGAAGTGCCGCTGGCCTTGCCGGCCTACGAGATGATCCTGAAAGCCGCGCATACCTTCAACCTGCTCGATGCGCGTGGCGCGATATCGGTCACAGAGCGTGCGGCGTACATTGGACGTATCCGTAACCTGTCGCGTGCGGTTGCGCAAGCGTATTACGATTCCCGCGAGAAGCTGGGCTTCCCGATGTGCGGGGACGGTCGCAAGGCAGCTTGAGCTGCCGGCAATTTATCGAACAACGATAAGCTCCGCCGGGGTTCCTCCTCTTCAACGAGGCGCTTGGGCGAAGGCTGGGTTTTCTGATTGATCAACCCAAACCCATGTCACCCTCCCCTTGTGCGAGAGGGTGAGAACGGAAAGAACGCAGAATAAACATGAACCAGACACTGTTAGTCGAACTGCTTACCGAAGAACTTCCGCCCAAGGCATTGGCCAGGCTGGGAGAGGCATTTGCCGCCGGCATTTTCAATGGCTTGAAATCGCGTGATTTCGTCGAAGCCGATTCCGTCGTGACCTCCTATGCGACGCCGCGCCGCCTTGCTGTCTCGATTACCAGGGTGCGCGCAAGCTCGCCCGACAAATCGATTCGCGAAAAAGTGCTGCCGGTCGCGGTTGCGCTCGACAAGGATGGCAATCCGACGCCGCCGCTGGCGAAGAAACTGGCCGCCCTCGGATTCCCCGACCTCAAGCTGAGCGACCTTGAGCGCGCACAGGACGGCAAGGCAGAAAGCTTTTTCCATACCTACACCGCACCGGGCTCCACCTTGCACAGCGGCCTTGAGGCGGCGCTGGAAGAAACCGTCGGCAAATTGCCGATTCCGAAAGTGATGAGTTATCAGCGCCCCGACGGCTCCACGGTGCAGTTCGTGCGCCCGGCGCACAAACTGATCGCGCTGCACGGCAGCGAAGTCGTGCCGGTCGCGATCCTCGGCCTGTCCGCCGGCCGGTCGACACTCGGACATCGTTTCCTGTCGCAAGGCGAACTGGCTGTCGCGAACGCGGAATCGTACGAGACGACGCTGGAAGTGCAAGGCAAAGTGATCCCGTCCGTCGGCGCGCGCAAGGAAAAGATCCGTGCCGCTCTGCTCGAGAAAGCCGGTCACGACAAGGTGCTGATGCCCGAGGCCTTGCTCGATGAAGTCGCCGCACTGGTGGAATGGCCGGTGGTCTACCCGTGCAACTTCGAAGAAAGCTTCCTCGCCGTGCCGCAGGAGTGCCTGATCCTGACGATGCAGACCAACCAGAAATATTTCGCACTGACCGACGCGAACGGCCGGCTGCGTTCGCGCTTCCTGATCGTGTCGAATCTGGAAACGACGGATCCGCAACACATCATCGGCGGCAATGAGCGCGTCGTGCGCCCGCGCCTGTCCGATGCAAAATTCTTTTTCGAGCAGGACAAGAAAAAGAAACTGGCAGACCGCTTGCCCGGTCTGGCCAATGTGGTCTATCACAACAAACTCGGTACCCAGGCGCAACGCACGGAGCGCGTCAAAGCGCTGGCCGGCAAGATCGCCCACGCGCTGAATGCGGATGTCGCGCTGGCCGAACGCGGCGCATTGCTGGCAAAGACCGACCTGCTGACCGATATGGTCGGTGAATTCCCGGAACTGCAAGGCATCATGGGCACCTACTATGCACGCCACGACGGTGAGCACGAGGAAGTGGCCCTGGCGGCCTCTGAACACTACCAGCCGCGTTTTGCAGGGGATGCATTGCCCTCGACGCAAACCGGCACTGTGGTCGCGCTGGCAGACAAACTGGAAACACTGGTGGGCATCTGGGGCATCGGCCTGCAACCGACCGGCGACAAGGATCCGTTTGCATTGCGTCGTCACGCCCTCGGCGTGTTGCGCATGCTGGTCGAAAAGCGCTTGCCATTGTCACTCGGCACCTTGCTGCAGGATGCCGCACAACAGTTTGCCGGCAACGCCAACTTCAAGAATTCCACCACTGACGTCTTCAATTTCATGCTGGACCGCCTGCGCGGCTTGCTGCGCGAACGCGGCTATGCACAGAACGAAATCGAAGCTGTGGTTGCGCAGAATCCCGACCGCCTCGACAACATAGTCGAGCGCCTGGATGCCGTGCATGCCTTCGCGGCATTGCCGGAAGCCGAATCGCTTGCTGCGGCCAACAAGCGCATCACCAATATCCTCAAGAAAACCGAAGTCGGTGCCGGCGCGGTACAGCGCGGCTTGCTGAAAGAAGCGGCGGAGGCCGGTTTGTATTCCGCGATTGTCGAGCTGAAGCCGCGCGTCGATACCGCCTTCGCCAAAGGCGATTACACCGGCACCTTGAAGGCTCTCGCACATTTGCGCAATGATGTGGACGCCTTCTTCAACGACGTGATGGTGATGGCCGAAGACGAGCAGCTGCGCAATAACCGCCTTGCGCTGCTGTCTGATCTGCATGGCATGATGAATCAGGTGGCGGATATTTCAAAGCTGGCAGCGTGAGCACCAGACTGAGCATACATACAGAGCACGCGAGCATGAAACTGATCATCCTGGACCGTGACGGCGTCATCAACTACGACTCGGACAAGTTCATCAAGTCGCCGGACGAATGGGTTCCGATTCCCGGTTCTCTGGAAGCCATCGCACGCCTGAACCAGTCCGGCTATCGCGTCATCGTGGCCAGCAACCAGTCCGGCATTGCACGTGGCCTGTTCAACATCGTGACGCTGAACGCCATCCATCAAAAAATGCACACGACGGCAAAGCAGGTCGGCGCCACGATCGACGCCGTCTTCTTTTGCCCGCATGCGGCTGACGACAACTGCGACTGCCGCAAACCCAAGCCCGGCATGCTGCAGGAAATCGCAAAACGGTTCAACGTCAGCTTGAAAGGCGTGCCGACCGTCGGCGATTCGCTGCGCGATCTGCAATCCGGCTTTGTGTCGGGCTGCACGCCCTATCTGGTCCTGACCGGAAAAGGGAAAAAGACGCAAGCCACCGGCGGCCTGCCTCCGGGCACAACCGTCTATCCCGATCTGGCCGCCGTGGTCGACCATCTATTAAAAACGAATGTGGATGTTCCTGCCGCCGCGTGATTCGCGCCGCTGGAATGTATCCCATGACTGGAGACTCGATGTCCAACTTCAATCTGTTCCTGCGCTCGCTCCTGTTCACGTTGCTGATGATTCTCGCAACGCTGATCTGGGCGCCGATGTGCTTTCTGTTCGCGCCACTGCCCTATAACAAGCGCTACTTCCTGACTTCCTTCTGGAACCGTTTCGTGATCTGGGCCGCCAAGACCATTTGCGGTATCCGGTATCAGTTCAAGGGCTACGAGAATCTGCCGGATTCGCCAGCCATCCTATTGTCGAAACACCAGTCGGCCTGGGAGACGATTTTCTTTCTCTATGCGATGCCGCGCCCGCTGGTCTACGTATTCAAGAAAGAGCTGCTGTACATCCCGTTCTTTGGATGGGGCATCGCGCTGCTGCGCATGATCCCGATTGATCGCGGCAATGCGCGGGATGCTTTTGCACAGGTTGTCGAGCGCGGAAGGAAGCGGTTGGCGGATGGCCAATGGATCATCATGTTCCCGGAAGGTACGCGTTCGCATGTCGGCAAGAAGGGCAAGTACAAGGGCGGCGGCGCACGACTCGCCGTGGAAACCAACACCGTCGCAGTGCCGATTGCGATGAATGCGGGTGAATGCTGGCCCAAGAATTCCTTCATCAAAAAGCCTGGTCTCATCACCGTGTCGATCGGCAAACCGATCTCGCCCAAAGGGCTGACTGCACCTGAGTTAATGCAACAAGTTGAAAATTGGATAGAATCTGAGATGCGAGTCATTTCCTCGCCCGGAATTTATTCAAAAGACAATCTCTCAGACTCCCTTGAAGCTGCTACGCCAGACTCCGCCTGATCCACAGCAGCTTGCGCTGCAACTAGACTTTTTTTCTCCAGAATTTTCTTCCCAGCCCAAGGTCGATCAGCCGGCGCCGAAACAGGCGCCGGGATCGGCACTGGTTCCGCAACGCGAACCGCTGGAATTGTCCCCGATACCGGGAACACCTCCTCCGAACACGCCCCCAACGGGCAGACGACGCATTCAGGTCGATCAGCATATCCTCGATTACCGCCTGCTGCGTTCCAAGCGCCGTTCGATCGGATTCCTGATTGATGACGACGGCTTGCGGATCACCGCGCCGCGCTGGGTCACCGTTGCGGAAATCGAAAGCGCGATCCGTGAAAAGCAGCGCTGGATTCTTGCCAAGCTGAGCGAACGCCGCGAACGTTCGGCGCGCCGCCTGCAGCCACATATGCAGTGGTGCGATGGCGCAATCCTGCCCTATCTTGGGAATGACGTGAACTTGCGCATACTCGCCGCGCAGTCGGCGGGCATTGCTTACGATGCAAGCACGCGCGAACTGACGGTTTGCCTGCCGCCGGACGCCAGCGAACAACAGTTGAAAGACCGTGTCCAAGGATGGTTGCAGGCCGAAGCAAAACGCATTTTCGCCGAGCGCCTGCCGCTCTATGCGGAAAAACTCGGCGTCAGCTATCGGTCGTTTGCCTTGTCATCCGCGGCGACGCAATGGGGCTCCTGCACCGCCGAGGGCAAGATTCGATTGAACTGGCGGCTGATCCACTTTGCCATGCCGATGATCGACTATGTCGTTGCACACGAGTTGTCGCATCTGCGCGAGATGAATCACAGCCCGCGCTTCTGGGCCACGGTGCAATCCGTGTTTCCGGAATTTCAGGCGGCCAAGCGGGTATTGCGCGAGAGCGGGCCGGAAACGCTGCCCATCTTCTGAACAACAACAGGAAATCATCATGCGTATTCTTCACACCATGTTGCGGGTCGGCGACCTGCAGCGCTCCATCGATTTCTATACCAAGGTACTCGGCATGAATCTGCTGCGCACGACCGACCGGCCGGAGCAGAAATACACGCTGGCCTTCGTCGGCTACGGCAAGAATCCCGAGCATGCCGAACTCGAACTGACCTACAACTACGGCGTCGAGAAGTACGATCTCGGCAACGCCTACGGCCATATCGCGATTGCAGTGGAAGACGCATACAAGACCTGCGAGAACGTGAAAGCGCAAGGCGGCACCGTCACGCGCGACGCAGGTCCGGTCAAAGGCGGATCGACGGTGATCGCCTTCGTGCAGGATCCGGACGGGTACAAGATCGAGCTGATCGAGCGCAAGCCCGCATAGAGGCTTCGATCGACTCATGGAAGCACCTGCCACAAGCGACCACCCGCGCCCTCAGTCTCTGAGCGACCTGTTCATTTCCTTTTCCCTGCTGGCGCTGCAAGGCTTTGGCGGCGTGCTTGCCATCGTCCAGCACGAAATCGTGGAAAAGAAGCGCTGGATGACAAGGGAAGAATTCGTGGAGGAGTGGGCCGTCGCGCAGATCATGCCTGGCCCCAACGTGGTGAACCTGTCACTGATGATCGGCGGCCGCTATTTCGGCCTGCCGGGTGCGCTCGCGGCCTTGGCGGGTATGCTGACCGCACCGCTGATCATCGTCTTGCTGCTGACCTTCATCTACGCACAGTTCGCGGACCATCCCGCGCTTGCCGGCGCCTTGCGCGGCATGGGCGCTGTTGCTGCCGGCCTGATCACGGCGGCCGGACTGAAGCTGCTCACCGCGCTCAGGACAAGCCCGCTTGGCATGCCACTCTGTATCGCCCTCAGCGTCGCCTGCTTCATCGCGGTCGCGCTGCTCCACTGGCCGCTCACCTATGTGCTGCCGGGGCTCGGCGGGATTGCGTACGTGCTGGCCTATCGAAAGCTCAAGCCGTGAGTGGCACCTTGATTTCCCTGCAATGGAGCGACTGGGCTCAGCTCTTCGTGCATTACCTGGCGCTGTCCCTGCTGTCCGTCGGTGGCGCAATCACGACGGCGCCAGACATGCACCGCTACCTCGTGGATGAGCACCACTGGCTGACGGACCCGCAGTTCAATGCATCGATTGCCATCGCACAGGCAGCGCCCGGACCGAATGTCCTGTTCGTGGCCCTGATGGGCTGGCATGTCGGCATCAATACCGGCAGTCTCTGGATGGGCCTGGTCGGCGTGCTGCTCACCATGGTCGGCATCATGTTGCCCAGCACGTCCCTCACCTACCTGGCCGCGCAATGGGGCCATCGCAACCGCAGCTTGCGCGCTGTGCGCGCGTTCAAGCAGGGCCTGGCACCGATCGTGATTGCGCTGCTGATTTCCACCGGCTGGATTCTGACCAGCGCCCACAACAACCCGGCGAGGGATTGGCGGCTGTGGCTGTTGACGCTGGCGGCGGCCTTGCTGATCTGGCGCACCAGAATGCCTCTGCTGTGGATGCTGGGCGTCGGCGCACTGCTCGGGTGGTTCGGACTGGTTTAAGCCTGACAGGCCCGGTCCACAGAAAACACAAAAGGCACGGAAATCACTTTGGATTCTTCCGTGCCTTTTGTGTTTTCCGTGGATGAATCGCTCTCGGCGTCAGGATAAGCTGTTTGCCAATGCCACGAACTGCTCGACCGGCACCGCTTCCGGGCGTGCCTGCGGGTCGATGCCGACGTCAATCAAATCGGCCTCGGTGAACATGCCGGCGAGGCAATTGCGAATCACCTTGCGCCGTTGCGAGAAAGCCTTCGCCACCACCTGCTCCAGCTTCGATGCATCGCATGGCAGAGGTTGTGCAAGCGGAATCATGCGCACGATGGCCGAGTCGACCTGGGGCGGAGGATCGAAAGCGCTCGGCGGCACGACAAACAGCAATTCCATGTAATAGCGCCACTGCAGCATGACCGACAAGCGGCCGTACGTCTTGCTGCCCGGCGCGGCGACCATGCGTTCGACCACTTCCTTCTGCAGCATGAAATGCTGGTCTTGCACCTGCGGCGCGATCTGCGCAAGGTGAAACAGCAGTGGGCTGGAGATGTTGTAGGGCAGATTGCCGACCACGCGCAGCTTGTGCCCGGGTTCGACCAGGATCGATGCGAAATCGAATTGCAATGCATCGCCCTCGTGGACGATCAGGCGTGCGGGATCGAAGGTTTTCTTCAAGCGTGCGACCAGATCGCGATCGAGCTCAACCACATGCAACTGCTTCAGCGACTCAAGCAGTAGACGCGTCATCGCCGCCAAGCCGGGGCCGATCTCCACCATCGTGTCGTCGGCTTTCGGGTCGATGGCGCGGATGATGTCGTACAACACCGACTGATCGGTCAGGAAGTTCTGACCGAAGCGTTTGCGTGGGATATGTTTCATTGCGCCTTGGTGGATGAAGCGGCCGCCATCTGCGCCGCCATCTTGATTGCTTCCAGCATGCTGCCATGGTCGGCATGCCCAAGTCCGGCCGCAGCGAGATCGAGCGCGGTACCATGGTCGACCGACGTCCGAATGATGGGCAAGCCGAGTGTGATGTTGACGCCGCGCCCGAAGCTCGCATGCTTCAGCACGGGAAGGCCCTGGTCGTGATACATCGCAAGCACGCAGTCCGCCTGCTCCAGGTACTTGGGCTGAAACAGCGTATCGGCCGGATAGGGGCCGCGCGCGTCGATGCCTTTTGCCTGCGCTGCCTGCAGCACTGGCGTGATTACATCGATTTCCTCGCGGCCGAGGTAACCGCCCTCGCCCGCATGCGGATTCAATCCGGTGACGAGGATGCGCGGACTGGGCAATCCGAATTTGCGTTGCAGATCATGATGCACGATGTCGAGCGTGCGCATCAGGCTGTCGAAGGTGATCGCCGCAGCCACGTCTTTCAGCGGCAGATGCGTCGTTGCCAGGGCGACGCGAAGCAAGGGCTCGCCGCCGGCCAGCATCATGACGACCTGCTGCGTGTTCGTCTTTTCCGCGAGGTATTCAGTGTGACCTGTGAACGGCACGCCGGCATCGTTGATCGTGCTTTTCTGTAGAGGCGCGGTCACGATGGCATCGAACTGTTTTTGCATGGCGCCCTTGATGGCGACATCCAGCGTCTGAAGAACGGCGCGCCCGTTGCGCGCATCCAGCTTGCCCGGCACTGCCGGTTCATTCAGCGGGCAATCAATCACAGCGATCTGCTCGCGTGAAAGATGCGGCAGGCCGCTGTTGCGGAACGCAAGTGTCGAGATCGCAACCAGCCGGATCGCCGGATCGATGTCGGACGCCGTCATGGACAAGAGCGCGGCGTCGCCGATCAGCACGCTGTTCACGCTGTCGCGCAGCGCCCATGCTGCCTTGATGGAAATCTCCGGGCCGATTCCTGCCGGTTCGCCGCAGGTGATCGCGATGGTCGGTCGGGTGCTCACGGCCGCTTATTGCGCATCGCTGACGTCGAAGCGATATTCGACATAGGCGCGATCGCGTACCTGGCGCAGCCAGTCCTGCGTCGCCTCTTCCAGCTTGCGCTCGCGGATCGCCTGCCGCGCGATCAGACGCTGGCGCTCCTGCGAGACGTCATCTTTCTTGCGTTCCAGCACCTGGATCAGGTGATAGCCGAACGGCGATTCGATCGGCTCGCTGATCTGCCCCGGCTGCAGCGCATCCATTGCGCGCTCGAATTCAGGAACGGTATCGCCCGGATAAATCCAGCCGAGATCGCCCCCCTTGGAGGCGGACAAATCGTTGGAGAACAGTTTCGCCAGATCCTCGAACTTGGCGGCCTTGTTGTCCAGGCGCTGCTTGAGCTCGATCAGCTTGCGCTTGGCATCGGCGGGCGACACGATCTGGTTCACCTTGATCAGGATGTGGCGTACATGCGTCTGCTGCACGGCCGCTGCGCCACCGGCCTTCATCACGCTCGGGCTGCGCTTGCCATCCAGCTTCAGGATGTGGAAACCATTGGAGCTCTTGAGGAGTTGCGAAGTTTCGCCTTGCTTCATGCCGGCGATCGTATCGACGAACAATTGCGGCAGGCGGTCCGGATTGCGCCAGCCGAGATCGCCGCCGTTCAATGCATCGGTCGCGTCGGAATACGTTGCCGCCAGCTTGGCAAAATCGCCTCCTGCCTGCACTTGCTGGAGCACGCCTTCCGCGCGCTTGCGTCGCTCGGCGATCTGCTCGGCGGTCGCATTCTCCGGAATGCGCACCAGAATGTGCGACAGCTTGTATTCCTGCTGCGCCTGCGCGCCCTGTTCCGCGGCGAGGTAGTTGTCGACTTCCGATTCCGTGATCTGGATCTTGTTGTCGACTTCGCGTTCGCGCAGACGCTGCATGATGATCTCTTCGCGAATCTCTTCACGGAATTTCGCGAACGGCGTGCCTTCACGCTCAAGCTGGGTGCGGAACTCCTGTAGCGACATCTTGTTTTGTTCGGCGATGCGTGCCACGGCGCGATCGAGCATGGTGTCGTCAACGCGGATGCCGTACTCTTTTGCCAATTGCATTTGCGCGCGATCGACGATCATGCGCTCCAGCAACTGGCGCTGGAATTCGGGCTGGGGCGGCAAGGCGATGCCCTGGTTCTTCATGCGGCGCTCGACCACGCGCATGCGCTCAACCAACTCCTGGCGCGTAATCACCTCGTTGTTGACCACGGCGATGATCGCATCGGCAAGATAGATGCGCGGCGCCTTTTCGGTTTGCGCGCCTGTCGTCTTGACCTGCGCGCCAACCTGCGGCAGCACACTGATGGCGGCGCACAGCGCGACCGCGAACCGGAAGCGGGACATGGATTTCGCGGTCTTGAGCGTGGTCGGGAGAATTTTCATGTTTGACATGCTTCGTTATGGGTTACTGGGTTGATTCACCAACTGGTAGCCAGGGATGCTGGCCCTCAGCGCATCAAGGGGATTGGAACCGAGGCGGGTCAGTCCGTTCAACTCAAGCTGGAAAAACAAGGCTGAGGTCGCCTCGCCTGTCGCCGTCGGGATGCGCTGGCCGACCATGCGGAAGACCCAGCAGTCGGCCTTGTATTCCACGCCGAGCAAGCCTTCCGCCACTTTGCTATCGGGTAGCGAGTAGTTTACACGGGCCACACCATACCAGCGATTGGCAAAAGGCCATTGCGCCGCCACATCGACCTGTTCAAGCCGATTCACCCGGTCGCGACGGTATTGCAGATTGAACACGCGCTTGGGTGCCGGCTGCCAGCGAACGCCGTAGTTGGCGCGGCTCATCGAGTGCAGCGACTGGCTGTACTGGATATTGTTTTCGATGCTCAGTTTCGGGTTGATTTGCCCGTACAACGAGAGCAGCAAGTCCGAACGGCTTTCGTTGCGCACCGGCCCCAGGGTCACCCGCTGCTCGGTGAAGTAGAAGCGCTGACCGACCGCGAAACGCATGCGCTCGGCACCGGTCGGTTCAATGTAACGCGTAATCAAGGCCGCGGTCAGCTGATTGGCGTCGCTGATGCGGTCATTGCCGACAAAGCGGTTCTCGCTGAACAATTGTGCGAAGCTGAGGTCGGCTTCCGCCGTGTCGAAATTGGGATAGGCGCTCTGATCGCGATACGGCGTGTACACGTAGAACAGGCGCGGCTCCAGCGTCTGGGTCATGCTGCTGCCGAAGAACGCCGCATCGCGTTCGAACACCAGACCGCCGTCCATCGACAGGGTAGGCAACACGCGCGTCAGGTCGTTTGTCGCCCCCGGCGTCGGCGTCTGCAAACGATATTTGGTCGCATGCAAGGAAAGCTTCGGCGTAAAGAAATATCCGGGCTGAATGAGCGGATACGCAATGCGCGGATTCACCAGAAAGCGGTCGCCTTCCACGAAGGTCGAGTTCGGGTGCGTAAAGCGCGTGAGCTCCGAATCGGCAGTCCAGTCAAAGCCGTTCACATCCAGCTGGCCGGCATGGACTGACAGTTGCGGCATGCGATCATAAGGACGGGTAATCGGCACGATCGGGTCCTGCAGCACCTGGAAATTCGAGGTACGCAAGGTTGCGTTCCAGAAGCTGCTGCCGTAGGAGAGCGCGACATCGCGCAACAGCAGGCGCTGCGAAGCCGTCGTGATGGTGCGCGAGAAATCGCTCGGATAGTCGTTATCGGAGGCGCTGTTGACATTCCATCCGAAGCTCCAGCCGGGTGCCAGTACCTGCGAGTGCGTCGATGAGATCGCATAACGGTTGGTTCCGGTACGGTGATCGTTGTTCAGGACTTCCGCCCTTGTTTCGCCTGAATAACCGGCGCCCAGATAGCGCGCCTCCCCGCCCAGCTGCAGACCACGGCGCGCATAGAGTTTCGGATACAGCGTGAAGTCACGATTAGGCGCAATATTAAAATAATACGGCTGGGTGAATTCCAGGCCGCCCTTGTTGGTGGTGCCGATGGTCGGCGGCAGAAGGCCCGTCTTGCGGGCGTCCGACAGCGGAAACGACATCGCCGGAGCGAACAGGATCGGCACGTCCTTGAAATACACCGTCGTGCGACGCGCATAGCCCTCGTCACGTCCGGCATCGAGGTTGAGCTTGCTCGATTTCAAGTACCAGTCCGGGTCGGGACCTTCACAGGTGCTGTACGAGCCTTCGATGACGGCCGCGCGGTCTTCACCCTCGAAATTGATACGCTCGGCCTGCCCCTGCGCATTGTTGCGCTCGAGGTGGTAGGTCGGATGCAGGACAAATCCCTCCTGCGCCTCGATCTTGAGTTTCAGCTCGTCGCCGGTATAGGCGTCGCCAAGGCGGCGCATGCGGATGTTGCCGCTCGCCTCGACCTCATCTTCCGGAATCCGGTACGTCGCCTTGTCGGCATTGATGACTGTCGGGCCGCGCGTGATTTCGACATTGCGCTCCAGGTTGATTTCCCGGTCGGGCCGGCCGGTCATCTGTTCGGCGCTGATAGTTGCCGGTTCGTCCTTGTCTTTCGCCAGCGAGGATTTCGCCGTTGCTTGCGCTGAAACGAGCGTCGGCGCCGACGCCACCGTGAGAGCGGCGGTCAGGAGGCGAAGCAAACGTTGCGATGGAGGAAATGCTGGGAGCCGGTTCATGAAAAGAGAGGATTGACTGGCGCTTTTTTGAGTTGAATCCCTTATTATATGGGAACTCCCCGTCTATAGGCCTCAGGTAGTTTCATGTCTGTAAATACTCCCGCTGATCTCCGTCTAATTCAACTGAAAGAATGGCTGGCTACCGTGCCAGACATCAAAGCCCTTCCGGAATCGATCCGACCGGCTTCTTCCGACGCCAGTTTCCGCCGTTATTTCCGCGCCGATGCAAGCGATGGCGCCACCTATATCGTGATGGATGCTCCGCCGCCGCAGGAGGACGTGCGTCCGTTTATCCACGTCGCCGAGGTGTTCGGCGATGCCGGCGTTTCCGTTCCCAAAGTGCTCGCGCAGGACATCGCGCGCGGCTTTTTGCTGCTGTCCGATCTCGGTTCGACCACGTACCTGAATCAACTCAACCACGATACCGCCCACAAGCTTTATCTGGATGCGATCGATGCACTGGTGCTGATCCAGGCGCAAAGCAAGCCTGACGTCCTGCCGGAATACGACCGCGCACTGCTGCACCGCGAGCTGATGCTGTTTCCGGAATGGTATGTCGGCAAGCATCTTGGCGTCACGATGACAGACAAGCAATCCGAAGTGCTGAACAAGGTCTTCGAAACCCTGCTTGCAAACAATCTCGCCCAACCGCAGGTTTATGTGCATCGCGACTATCACTCGCGCAATCTGATGGTCCTGGGACAGGGTAATCCCGGCATTCTGGATTTCCAGGATGCGGTCTACGGCCCGATTACCTATGACTTGGTGTCGCTGTTGCGCGATGCCTATATCCAGTGGGATGAAGAAATGGTGCTGGACTGGGCGATCCGCTACTGGGAACGCGCACGCCGCGCCGGATTGCCGGTCAATCCGGACGTTGACGCCTTCTATCGCGACTTCGAGTTCATGGGCCTGCAACGGCATCTGAAAGTACTCGGCATTTTTGCTCGGCTCTATCATCGCGACGGCAAGGATGGCTATCTGAAAGACCTGCCGCTGGTGATGGAATACACCCGCAAGGCAGCCGGCCGCTACAACGCGCTGGCGCCATTGATCAGATTGCTGGATGAGCTGGAAGAAAAGGCGCCATCGGTCGGCTACACTTTCTGAGACTGCAAGGATGAACGGAATTTCGCAAGCATGAAAGCCATGATTTTCGCCGCCGGACGCGGCGAGCGGATGCGTCCGCTGACCGATGATTGCCCGAAGCCGCTGTTGAAAGTACGCGGCCGGCCCTTGATCGTCTGGCACATTCTGAATCTTGTACGTGCCGGCATCACCGATATCGTGATCAATCACGCGCATCTCGGCCACATGATCGAAGAAGCGCTGGGCGATGGTTCCCGCTTCGGTGCACGCATCGCCTATTCCGCCGAAGGTACAGCGCTGGAAACGGCCGGCGGGGTAGCCAAGGCGCGCCATCTTCTCGGCGAAGAGCCCTTTGTCGCGATTGCCGCCGACATCTATTGCCCGCATTTCGATTTCGAGCAGGTCAAGGATGCGCTGAAAGACAATGACATGTGGGGCAATCCGCACCCGCGCGACAAGCGCGATGTCGCCTGGCTCTACCTGGTGAAAAATCCGCCGCATCATCCGAAAGGCGATTTCGGATTGCACAGCTTTTCGGTGGTCAACGAGGGCGAGCCGCGTTTCACGTTTTCCGGCATTGGTGTATACCGTACGGAGATCTTCGATTCCGTCGAGCCCGGCCAATCGGCGCAGATTGCCCCCATCCTGCGCGAATACGCGTCACGCGGGCAGGTCGGCGGCGAAGTGTTTCGCGGCGACTGGACCGATGTCGGCACACCGGAACGCCTGGCGCAACTGAACGGCTAGAAGAACGCAAAGGAGCGCAAATGAAATCGTACGCAGCCCGACGTGCGGCATTGATGAAACAAATGCAGGCCAAAGGCGGCGGTGTCGCTATCATCCCGACCGCACCGGAAGTCATGCGCAATCGCGATTCCGACTATCCCTATCGGCACGACAGCTATTTCTACTACCTCTCGGGTTTCGACGAACCGGAAGCCGTGATCGTGCTGATCGCGGGCGAGAAGAATCAATCGATTCTATTCTGCCGCGAAAAGAATCTCGAACGTGAGATCTGGGACGGCTATCGCTATGGCCCGGAGGCGGCGCGCGAAGCCTTTGGATTCGATGTGGCGCATGCTGTCAGCGCGCTCGACGCCGAAATGCCGAAATTGCTCGCCAATGCACCGGCCCTGTTCTATGCACTGGGCAGCGACAGCAAACTCGACAGGCAAGTACAGGACTGGTTGCAGGCAGTGCGCATGCAATCGCGCGCAGGCATTGTCGCGCCGTCGGTCGTCCACGACGTGCATGTGCTGCTGGATGAGATGCGCCTGATCAAGGATGACGCCGAAATCGCCATCATGAAGCGCGCCGCCGCCATTTCCGCCGAAGCGCATCGCCGCGCGATGCAGACCTGCCGACCCGGCTTGCGAGAATATCATCTGGAAGCCGAACTGCTTCATGAATTCCGGCGCAACGGTTCGCAATATCCGGCTTATGGATCCATCGTCGCCACCGGCGCCAATGCCTGCGTGCTGCACTACCGCGCCAGCGACGCGGAAATCAGGGACGGCGACCTGGTCCTGATCGATGCCGGCTGCGAGCTCGACAGCTACGCGTCCGACATCACCCGCACCTTCCCCGCGAGCGGGAAATTCACCGGACCGCAAAAGACACTGTACGAAATTGTGCTCGCGTCCCAAGCCGCGGCGATCGCCGAAATCTGCCCCGGCAAGCGCTTCATGGACGGCCACGACGCTGCGGTTCGCGTGCTGGCGCAAGGCATGCTCGACACCGGCTTGCTGGACAAGAACAAGGTCGGCAGCCTGGATGATGCCATTGAAAAAGGGGCGTATCGCCAGTTCTATATGCATCGTACCGGCCACTGGCTGGGCATGGACGTACATGACGTCGGCGAATACCGCGAGGCGACTGTGCTCGCCGGAGAAAAACCATGGCGTGCCTTGCAACCCGGCATGGTGCTGACCGTCGAACCCGGCATTTATGTGCGCCCGGAACCCGGTGTGCCGGAAGCATTCTGGAATATCGGCATTCGCATTGAAGACGATGCGCTGGTGACGGAAAACGGTTGCGACATCATCACTGAAGCAGCGCCCAAGACCGTCGCGGACATTGAAGCCGTGATGAAACGCTGAGGCAATGGCAACAACGGATTTTGATATCGCCATTTGCGGCGCCGGCCCAGTCGGCCTGGCGCTCGCACTGCACCTCGTCAAGCGAGGCACTCCGGCGGCTCGCGTCGCCTTGATCGATGCCAAGCCACTGGAAGCGGTGTCGCGAGATCCGCGTTCCATCGCCCTCTCCTATGGCAGCCGACAAATCCTGGAAGGTGTCGGGGCATGGCCCATCCCTGCCAATGCGATTCATCAGATCCATGTTTCGCGGCGCGGGCACTTTGGCCGCACGGTCATCGATCGCGAAGACTATGACATTCCTGCGCTGGGTTACGTGGCGCGTTACGGCGCCCTGGTGTCGACATTGGCCGCGCTTGCGGAACGAAACGGGGTCACGACACTGCGTCCGATCCATGTCACTTCCTCGCTGGAACGCGCCGATTCCGTCGAACTGAAATGTTCGAACGGCCGGTCCCTCACCACGGAGATCATGGTGCAAGCCGAAGGCGGCGTATTCTCCGAACAAAGCACCAAATCGATCAGCCGCGATTACCAGCAGACAGCGATCATCGCGCACGTGAGCTGCAGCCAACCGATTGCGCATCGCGCTTTCGAGCGTTTCACCGAGGAAGGCCCGCTGGCCCTGCTGCCGCAAGATGATGGTTATGCGATGGTCTGGTGCGCGCGTCCTGCCACGGCATCGCGCCTTTATGCATTGCCGGACAGCGAATTCCTGGCCGAACTGGAGCGCGTATTCGGCAGTCGGCTCGGCAGGTTTACCGGCATCACGCCACGCGTCACCTATCCGCTTGGCCTGAATGCTCATGCAGCGATATCGCCCAGAACGGTTGCCATCGGCAATGCAGCGCAAACCCTGCATCCAGTCGCCGGTCAGGGCATGAATCTCGGCTTGCGCGATGCGGCCGTGCTGGCACGCCTGCTTGCGCGCGAAGCGACACCGGAGATGCTGCAGCGATTCATTCAAATGCGGCAATCGGACCGCAAGCTCACGATCACCTTGACCGACACCCTGGCCCGCATCTTCGCCAGCGCGCCGGATGGCGCCTTGTCGCAGGCAGCACTGGGGTTTTCCCTCACGATGGTGGATGCATTGCAACCCGCGAAGCGATTGCTGGCCGAACAAATGCTGTTCGGCCAACGAGAATAAAAAAGCCGCGCAATGCGCGGCTTTTTCACACAACGATGCGGTCTTTCGATCAGGCTGCTTTCAGGGAAACCAGCACCTCGTCCAGCATCTTCTTTGCATCACCGAACAGCATGCGGTTGTTTTCCTTGTAGAACAGCGGATTGTCGACACCTGCGTAGCCGGAAGCCATGCTGCGCTTCATGACGATCGAGGTCTTGGCCTTCCACACTTCCAGGACAGGCATGCCGGCGATCGGGCTGGACGGATCTTCCTGCGCGGCCGGATTGACGATGTCATTGGCGCCAATCACCATTGCAACATCCGTATCGCCGAAGTCATCATTGAGCTCGTCCATTTCCTGCACGATGTCGTAAGGCACCTTCGCCTCTGCCAGCAGCACGTTCATGTGACCAGGCATGCGACCCGCGACCGGGTGAATGCCGAAGCGCACGTTCACTCCCTTCTCGCGCAGGAACTTGGTGATCTCATAGACAGTATGCTGTGCTTGTGCCACTGCCATGCCGTAACCCGGCACAATGATGACGTTCTTCGCTTCACGCAGCAGTTCGCTGGTCTCGGCCGCCGTGACCGGCGACACTTCGCCAGCCGGTTGTGCCGCGCCGCCTGCCGGTGCGGGCTTGCCGCCTTCCGTGCCGAAACCGCCGGCAATCACGCTGATGAAGTTGCGGTTCATCGCGCGACACATGATGTAGGAGAGGATGGCACCGCTCGAACCCACCAATGCGCCGGTAACGATCAGCAAATCGTTCGACAGCATGAAACCGGTTGCCGCCGCCGCCCAACCCGAGTAGCTGTTGAGCATCGACACTACCACCGGCATGTCGGCGCCGCCGATTGCCATCACCATGTGAATGCCGAACAGCAAGGCAATCACGGTCATGACGATAAGCGGAGTCATGCCTGCGCCGACCGTCTCGGCATGCAGGAATTGCCTGCCGAAATAAATCACGATCAGCAGGGCCGCGAGATTGAGAAAGTGCCGCCCGGGCAGCAGCAAGGGCTTGCCGCCGATGCGGCCGGACAGTTTGCCGAAAGCGATGATCGAACCGGAGAAGGTCACCGCGCCGATCAGCACACCGACGTAGATCTCGACCTCGTGGATGGCCTTTTCCGCACCGCTGAAACTTGCGCTTGCGGCAGGATCGACATAGCTCGCATAACCCACCAGCGTTGCGGCAAGACCGACCAGGCTGTGCATCAACGCCACCAGTTCCGGCATTTGGGTCATCTGCACCGTCCGCGCTGCGTACAGGCCGATCGCGCCGCCAACAACCATGGCGCCAATGATCCACGGAATGCCGGCCGTCGTGACATGCGTCCCGAAGACCGTCGCGAACACGGCGATTGCCATGCCGATCATGCCGTAGAGGTTGCCGCGTCGAGCGGTTTCCGGATTGGACAATCCGCCAAGACTGAGAATGAAGAGGATGGTCGCGCCCAGGTAAGCGACTGTTGTGAGACTTTCAGACATTTTTATCGGCTCCCTTTATTTTTACTTGCGGAACATCGCCAGCATGCGACGCGTAACGGCAAAGCCACCGAACATGTTGATCGAGGTGAGCACGATACCGACCACGGCCAGCCAGCGGATCAAGTCACCCGGGCGTTCAATGCCTGCAGAGAGCGGAGGTGCGATTTGCACCAGCGCGCCGATGGCAATGATGCTCGAGATGGCATTGGTCACGCTCATGAGCGGCGTATGCAGCGAAGGCTTGACGTTCCACACAACCATGTACCCGACGAAGCAAGCCAGTACGAACACCGTGAAGTGGCCGAGGAATGCCGCCGGCGCAAAGGCGCCAATCAACCAGAACAGCGCGGCAGCGACACCGAACAGAACCGCGATGCGCGAGCCGGAAGCCGGTTCGCTTGCAGCGCCATGGCCATGACCTTTCGCTGCAGGAGCAACGGCGGCCGGCTTGGCGGCCGGCGGTGCGGCCGGCAGCTTGGGCGCCGGCGGCGGCCAGGTGACTTCTCCGTTCTTGATGACGGTCAGGCCGCGGATGGCATCGTCTTCCATGTTGACGTTGATGACGCCGTCCTTGGTCTTGCACAACTCCTCGGTCAGCCGCAGCAGGTTGTTCGAGTACAGCGTCGACGATTGCTTCGACAGGCGGCTGACCAGATCGGTATAGCCGACGATGGTCACGCCATGCTTCACCACCACCTGGCCGGGCTCGGTCAGTTCGCAGTTGCCGCCTTGCTCGGCCGCCATGTCGACGATGACGCTGCCCGGCTTCATGCTCATCACCATCTCGGCAGTGATCAGCTTCGGTGCCGGCTTGCCGGGAATCAAGGCAGTAGTGATGATGATGTCCACTTCCTTCGCCTGCTTGGCATACATCTCGCGCTGGGCCTTCTGGAAGCCTTCGCTCATCACCTTGGCGTAGCCGCCGCCGCCGGAGCCCTCTTCCTCGTAATCGACCTTCACGAATTCGCCGCCCAGCGACACCACCTGGTCGGCCACTTCGGCACGGGTGTCGTTGGCGCGCACGATGGCGCCCAGGCCTGCGGCGGTGCCGATCGCCGCCAAGCCGGCCACCCCTGCGCCCGCGATGAAGACCTTGGCCGGCGGAACCTTGCCGGCTGCCGTCACCTGGCCGCTGAAGAAGCGGCCGAATGCATTAGCAGCCTCGATGACGGCGCGATAGCCGGCAACGCCTGCCTGGGAGGTCAACGCGTCCATCTTCTGGGCGCGGCTCAGAGTGCGCGGCAGCGAGTCGATGGCCAGCACGGTCGTCTTTTTGGCGGCAAGCTGCTTCATCAATTCCGGGTTTTGCGCCGGCCAGATGAAGCTGATCAAGGTGCCGCCTTCGCGCATCATCGCGACTTCGTCAGAGTTCGGTCCGCGCACCTTGAACACGATATCGGACGACGCCCACAGCTTGGCGGCGTTGTCGATGATCTGCGCGCCCGCGGCGCGGTAAGTGTCGTCGCTGAAGTTCGCCGCATCGCCCGCACCGGACTCGACAGCAACGGAGAAACCGAGCTTGATGAGTTTTTCAACAACGTCGGGAACGGTTGCAACACGTTTTTCGCCCGGGAAAACCTCCCGTGGTACTCCGATTGTCAGAGGCATACGCTTTCCCCTTGGTGGTTATGAAAGTGGATATTCATGTGGAGGGAACGACACTGCTGTCGCACCTTTTCTTTTATTCTGGACAGGGCAGGTTTTTCTTGTGCCCTCATGCAGGCGACTTTTTGAGTCCTGTGATCTGATTCTTTTCATCGACGAAAACAATCTTCGGCACATACGTCTCAATCTCCGCGTCGCTCATCGGCGCGTAGGTACAAATGATCAAAAGGTCCCCCAGATGGGCACGGCGGGCCGCTGCGCCGTTGAGCGAAATCTCGCCGCTACCGCGCTTGCCCTTGATGGCGTAGGTCGAAAAACGTTCTCCGTTGTTGATGTTGTAGAGCTCGATCTTTTCAAACTCTTTGATATCGGCGGCGTCCAGTAAATTCTGGTCGATGCCGCAGGATCCTTCGTAATGCAGGTCGGCCTGTGTGACGGTGACTCGATGGATCTTTGACCGAAGCATGATGCGTTGCATTTTTTCTCCTAATTACACAATTCCTCGCCGCGCAGACAAAGCCTTGTTGCGGCAATTTGATTTCCGATGGATACGCGGGAGAGGGCAGCATGAAGTCCACCCGCCCGGTGTACGGCGGGCATGTCGATCGCCACGTGCTTCTCCCATGTTCAATTCTTACACCGATCTTACACGGAAACCAAAAAATAGCACAATCGTTCTTTTTTATTCTCTTGTTGATCAGGGCCACAAAACCGGCATTTTTTTCTTATTTACACCGGTTCCCACAGAGGATAAATGAAAAAAGCGGCGAAAAAAGAATTTAGCGGCTTTTTTAAGCTTGCATCCGAAACTTGTTTGAAAAAATTGTGCAACATCAAGAAGTTTTCCGTACCGACGCTGATTATTCCGCTTCCTGGCAGTCTTATTTGCAACACGGGCAGCCAAGCGCAGTCGATGTGGTCGCGGCGCGCGTCGCCCATGCACGGTAAAATGGCGCCCTCTTCAAGGGATACTATGAGTGAAGTCTGGAAACCTTCTGTAACGGTCGCTGCCATCATCGAGCGTGACGGCCGTTTTTTGCTGGTCGAGGAAGAGACCAGTGATGGCATTCGTTTCAACCAGCCGGCGGGACATCTCGATCCGAACGAGTCCCTGATTGACGCCGTGGCACGCGAGACGCTCGAAGAAGCGGCTCACGATTTTACGCCGACCGCACTGGTGGGCATGTACATGTCGCGCTATCTGTCCTCGCGAACCGGGCAGCAGGTCACTTATCTGCGCTTTGCATTTACCGGCGAACTCGGCGCAGCGCACGATCGTCCGCTCGACCACGGCATTCTCCGCACCGTGTGGATGACACGCGACGAAATGCTGGAATGCGAAAGCAAGCATCGCAGCCCGCTCGTGCTGCGGTGTGTCGACGATTACCTTGCAGGCAAGCGCGCCCCGTTGTCGCTGCTTTACACCCATCCGAGCGCCACCGGGGTACTGCATGGCTAAGAAGCGGGTCGTGATCGGCATGTCAGGCGGCGTCGATTCCTCCGTGTCGGCCTGGCTTCTGAAGGAACAAGGCTATGAAGTGATCGGCCTGTTCATGAAGAACTGGGAAGATGACGACGATTCGGAATATTGCTCGACGCGCCAGGACTGGATCGATGCGGCGAGCGTGGCCGATGTGGTGGGAGTCGATATCGAAGCGGTGAATTTCGCCGCCGAATACAAGGACCGCGTTTTCGCGGAATTCCTGCGTGAATACCAGGCGGGCCGCACGCCCAATCCCGATGTGCTGTGCAATGCCGAGATCAAATTCAAGGCTTTCCTTGATCATGCAATCAAGCTTGGTGCCGACCTGATCGCAACCGGCCATTATGCCCGCGTGCGCCAGGCCGAGTCCGGCCGGTTTGAATTGCTGAAAGCGCTCGACGCCAGCAAGGACCAGAGTTACTTCCTGCATCGGTTGAACCAGGCGCAACTGTCGAAAACGCTTTTCCCGCTCGGTGAAATCCCCAAGACGGAGGTGCGCCATATCGCGGAGAAAATCGGGCTGCCGAATGCAAAGAAAAAGGATTCAACCGGCATCTGCTTCATTGGAGAACGTCCCTTCCGCGAATTCCTGAATCGCTACCTGTCGTACAAGCCGGGGCCGATGAAGACCCCCGACGGCACGACAGTCGGAACACACGTCGGCTTGAGTTTCTACACGCTGGGTCAGCGCAAGGGTATCGGCCTGGGCGGCATGAAGTCGTACCAGAATGCCGAAGGAAGCAGCGACGCCTGGTACGTCGCCAGAAAAGACATCGAACACAACACCTTGTATGTTGTTCAGGGGCATGACCACCCCTGGCTGCTGTCGTCTTCCCTCGAGGCCGAGCAG
The DNA here is from genome assembly GCF_004804275.1 of Herbaspirillum sp. ST 5-3. GTDB lineage: Bacteria > Pseudomonadota > Gammaproteobacteria > Burkholderiales > Burkholderiaceae_D > Noviherbaspirillum. The sequence goes on along the minus strand of NZ_STGI01000010.1, from coordinate 123,019 downwards.
GCCAGCTGGATAGCGGGCGAGCCGCCGCAGTCCGGAATGCTGAATGCAAAGACGCGCTACCGGCAGGCGGATGTGCCATGTGCATTTTCACCGGCCGGAGCGGACGGCTTTTCGCTTGCCTTTCCGGCCGCCCAATGGGCTGTCACCCCCGGCCAGTCCGCCGTTCTCTATGACGGCGAAATCTGCCTGGGCGGCGGGATCATTTCAAGTCACACCATCCAACCAGCCTAAGCAACATTCTTGCTGAAATTGCCAGAATTGCGGCAGCCGATTATGATGTTCGACGTTATGCTTTTGCCAATTGGCAATGCATTAACCATATCGGCAACTCCACTCCATCCTTTTTACACTGGGAACGGCGAATCATGACAATTTCGACATCTCGCGCCACGACGGCGATACTTATCGGCGCAACGCTTTTGCTTGCGGCCTGCGGCGGCGGTGGCGGCAGCACCGGATCGGCAAACGGCTCGGGAACGGGCAGTTCAACGCCGGTGACCGGTGTCGCGATCACCTCAGCCAATTCCAAGGATGTGAGCTCGCAGGTTTACTCCGCTTCGCAAGGATTGAATAACCAGGTGACAAGCACCCCGGGGATCGTCACTGCAGTCAGCACCAGCGGCAACGGAAGCGGCTTGCTGGACGCGGCGCTGCAGCAATTGTATCTGGCGCTCGAACATCAGTCCGCCAGCCTGCCCGTCGGCGTCACGGCCACCGATACCGTGAGTTGCAGTGGCGGCGGCAGCGTAACGTTTACCGCAACTGCTGCCAACAGCTCGACTGTCTCCGCAGGAGATCAGGTGACGATCAATACCAGCAATTGCGTACAAGGCACGATCAAGATGAACGGCTCGTTGCATATGGTCTTCAACAGCATCACCGGCACGCCCTCCATGACATCGGCGTGGAGCGCCGCATTGGGGCTGACCTTTACCGGCTTTTCGGTCACCGAGAATTTTACCGGTGCTTCAAATACGGCAACGGGTGACCTGGCGCTTACCTACAACCAATCCGGGCTCAATAACGCGAGCTTCTCCGGCAGCGGCAATTCATTGCAAATGCACATCGTGAACGGGGCATCGACCACCGACTACACGCTGACTTCCTATAATTATTCCGGATCGGTTACTCCTGCCAATCTGTACACCTACCGTGCAAACTTCACGGTGAATGGTAACTTCCCGCGCCTGGGAAATACGACTTACGTTGTGCACACCACGACCGACTTCAAGCAGCAGCGCGGCTCGTATCCGTCGCAGGGCGTCATGACCGTGACGGCCGGCGACAATTCCTCGCTCAAGTTCACCGTTGTCAACACAAACACAGTGCAGCTGGGCCTCGACAAGAACAGCGATGGTGTCATAGAGGAAACAATTACGACTACCTGGTCGGAATTGGACAGTTTGTCCTGACGCAAACTTTCCGGCGAAAAAGGGGGGCCTTGGCGCCCCTTTTTTCTTCCCCGGATGCATACTATGCAGAAATGAAACCTTTCCTGTTCGCCATTTCCTTGGGTGCCGGCCTCCTCGCCTCTGCTTCCGCCTGTGCGGAATGGCAGTATTCCGCGGGAGGTGGATTGCGCTATGTGCGCATGACCGAATCGGACAACAGCGGACGGCAACTGGTGCGGGAACATGGCTGGCTTCCCGGTCTCAGCCTGAATGCAACACATCGGCGCGATGCGTGGAGCATTGGCGTTTCCGGTGAAATTTACGGCGCCGACCTGAACTATGACGGGCGTCTCCAAAACGGCGTTCCGTTCTGGACCGACACCGCAACGACGCAAGGCCGCATCGCGACCGAACTGTCCCGACAATTAAATGAAAACACCGCTGTCCTTGGCGGGCTGGAATATGACGAATGGCGCCGCCATGTGTTGGGTCGCGGTACCGTGGCCGGTGTAAACGAACGCTATTCGTCCTGGCGCCTGCTGGCGGGGGTCGCCACGACGGCGATACGCATGCCGGCCGCCAGCTTCACATTCAAAGGCTTGATGATATTTGCGCGACCCGAGCGTCTGCGTGTGCATTTCGAGAATCAGCTGTATGACGATGTACGCTTTTCCACCAAGCCGGCGATCGGACTGCGCCTGGGGATGACTGCATTCCCGCGCGCATTGCCGAACCTCTCGTTCGGGCTCGACCTCGACTGGATGCGAATCAGGCACAGCGACGATGGAACGCTGTACAAAGACGGAATTCCGACCGGAACAGTCGCCCAGCCCGAGCATCAGCGCAGTGCGCTGGGCTTTCACGCCGATTACCGTTTCTGACTGTCGCAGACGGCAAGCCGGCATGGCGGCTGTCGCTTGATCCTTCCGACTTCTTCACAGGTGCAAACGCATCGCCGCAGTTCAGCAGCTCCGCGCTTTTTGCATGAGGCGGCGCAATGATCGTGTGGCCGCGTCCGTAGCGAAAACATTCGCTTTGCGATCTTTGCGATTGCGGACATTCCAGTGCCGTTACCCCTTCCAGTACTTTGAATACACTGCCAGAACGTCTGTCTTGACAACATCGGCGCCCGTCGTCGCGTCTTCGACAATCACCGCATATTCGCCAGGGTTGGATGTGTTTTGCCGCCACTGCCATCCCGTGTAGCCGACCCCGACCGCATTCATCCGGCTCAGCCCCGCCTCCAGGTAAAACTCGTCAGGATCGTCACCGGTTCGCACGCCAAACTGTTGAATGAATACGGGAACATTGCGCGATGTTTTCATTTTCACCAGTGCGGCGAGTCGTGTCTCCAGGTCGGCGATGTTTTCCGCCTGCGTCTTGCTGGTCCGCAAGAAGAGATTACCGGTGTACACAACCCGGTTCGCCCATCGGGATGCCGCAATATACGCTTCGTCGCACAGGTTGATGTTGTAGGCGTCGCGCGGCCCAACCAGAAATGGCGTTCGCTTGTCCCCGGCGATGTCTTCGATGGCCGCCATCAGCTCTTGATAAAAAGCTGACACATCGTCGCCATAGGATGAATCCCTGCCCGCCAATGGTTCAGGCAGCAGTTCATAGAAGGCAATCTTCGGATAATCTTTGAGAATGCCAGCGAGGTAGATCCACGCTTCCTTGAACAGCTGGCGCTGCGTCAGATCAGTCCAGAAGTTGCGGCCACCGGGATAGGTGCCGCTCGGATCGCAGTACTGGGCCATGGATGCGTCCTGAAGGCCGTTCTGGCCGCAGTTGGAGTCAATGACCGGAACGACCCATAATCCGGCATTCTGGCACCACTGGACCTCCTGCAGAAACCGGGCCAGATGATCGGGCTTGAAATGGCCCGGGGCCGCGTCAGCCCGACTTTCGACATCCGTACCGCCATACAGCCCCCACCAGCGAATGAGGACGCGAACGACATTGCCACCCTGGGCGGCGATTGTCGCAGCATCATCGCTTCGCATCTTGCCCCACGTACCTTCATTGATTCCGCGAAGAATAACCGCGGAGCCATCCGTCCCCAGCATGCTTGCACCGCTCAGCGTCAGTCTTGCGACTGGCGCCGGTGCGGGCGGCGTGGGATCCGGTGTGGGTGCCGGCACCGAATCCGGAGTAGGCGTGGAAGCTGGCGACGAGCCGCCACCGCAGGCTGAGGCGAGAATGCTTAACAGCGAAATAAGAGCGGTTCTGCGCCCCCGCGAAGGGTGTATTTTCTCGCTCATGAGCAGGCCCGAACCGATGGATGGCCGCAGAAAAGCATCCACCCTCTCAACTTCTGCATGCAGGTATGCGTCATGGAATTCGAAGTCATCATTTGCCACGCTAAGTTTGTATGCGGTGAAATATGACAGGTCGGCATCCCGACAGCTTGAGCCAGGTCGACCTATGCTGAGTTCTAAAATTGATTGAGCAGCATGCAGTTGGAGGATCTGGCAGAGTACATGCAGGTGCCGAAAGTGTCCTTTGACCGGAGCTCCTTGGCACTTCCAGTTGCCCGGAGTAAAAAAGTCTTCGCAACTTTTATCAACCTTCAAACTCTATCGCGAAGCCGCTTTGGCCAGTCAACGTTTCTGCCAGGATTCCAAATATTGAACGCATGGACATTGCTCATCTGATACAGACCTACGGCTACTTTGCTGTGGCCTTGGGAAGCTTCCTTGAAGGGGAAGCGGTTTTGCTCGCCGGGAGTCTTGCCGCCTACCATGGCCATCTTGCCCTCCCCATCGTCATGGGGATTGGCGCTGTTGCGAGTTTCATGGGCGACCTGCCGTATTTCCTCGCGGGGCGGCGCTATGGCGCACGAGTCCTGCGGCGCTTTCCTTCGCTCCGGCACAGAAAGAGGCGACTGGAAAGTCTGATGCACAAGCATCACATCATGCTTGTGCTGTGCCTGCGCTTTCTCTACGGCATGCGCATCGCCGGCCTGCTGGCCTTGGGGATGAGCAGGATATCAACCCTGCGCTTCCTGTTCCTGGATCTTGTCAGTGCCATTCTATGGTCGGCAAGCATCTGCGCCGCTGGGTATGGTGCTGGCGGCGTCTTTCGAAGAATGTTCAACGAAGGGGCAACGCCGGAGCAGCTTACGCTGTTGGCCGCCATCCTTGTGGGCACACTTCTTTTCTGGATAGCCTGCCGCCGGGCTGCAGCCGCTTTACGTGATTAACCAGCCCCCAAAATCCTTGACCTGTTCAAGGGACCGGTCCACCCGAGGCGCAAGAAAATCTGATGCCGACAAATCGGTTGAGACCCGGTTAGCCAAAGCCCAGGGTTCATAACAATCCGGCACCCGAGAACAGCTGCGGCAAATACACATAGTCGCGGGAAAGTCCTTGCAATCCTCAACGACATCGACAATAATCTAAATACGAATTGTTCTCATTTGCAGAAATGACCACATCATGACCGGACTTACTCAAACATGCATGCAGGCGCCCTCCGCGGGTGCTTCCGCCCTATCGCCCACCGGGGAAGTCGCACGCATCAAGAGCGAAGATCTGTTTCAGCAGCAGCGTGAGGTGGAAATCGATCACCAAGGCCGGATTTACCGGCTCCGGCTGACGCAATTGAACAAGCTGATCCTGACCGCCTGACCGGCACAGAGCAAGCTAATTTTTCCAGTATTTCGCCATACAAGGTACATCAATGATTATTTGTGTTTGCAACAATGTATCCGAAAGCAAAATTCGCCAGGCGGTGGATTCAGGAATCACGACAATGCCGGCACTACGCGCCGAACTCGGCGTCGGCAACTGCTGCGGCAAATGCCATTCCTGTGCAAAAACCGTGTTACGCGAATACCTCGAAGACGGTGTGCGCGAGGCGCAACCCATGTTGTCGCAAACTGCAATCGCAGCGTAAGCATTAGATTCCTCAGCGTCATTCTCCAAGCCAATCTTAGCGCTTGGATTGAATCGCCTTCGTTGCAGCAGGGCGATTCTTCTTTCTTCTCTCGCTCGCTCAGTCTCACCCCTCCGATTTCCTCGCGAAACGACATGAAGGAAATGCAATCGGTGCAATGGAAAAAACAACATCGTGCGCTATGATGATTATTCGACCGCCAGCCGATCGATCCACAGGATCAATCAATCCGATTAATCACATTGCACCAAAGAGGTCTTCATGAAGGGTGATCCCAATGTCATCAGGTTGCTGAATGCGCAGCTCACCAACGAGCTCACTGCGATCAATCAGTATTTTCTGCATGCCCGTATGTATAAGCATTGGGGCCTGGAAAAAATCGCGAAGAAGGAATATGAAGAATCGATCGGCGAAATGAAGCATGCGGACAATCTGATCAACCGGATCCTGATGCTGGACAGTCTGCCCAATCTGCAGGCACTCCACAAATTGATGATCGGTGAAAATACGTCGGAGATGCTGGAGTGCGACCTGAAGCTGGAGACGATGGCACAGCAGACCGTCAAGGATGGCATCGCCGCATGTGAGGCCGCCGGCGACTACGTGTCGCGTGATCTTCTCCAAGACATTCTGGATGATACGGAAGAACATATCGAGTGGCTGGAAACCCAGCGCGAACTGATCGACAAGGTCGGCCTGCCGAATTACCTGCAGTCGCAGATGGGCAACTAGGAAGCATCACGCATGAAAAAAGGGCAGTCGATCATTCGACTGCCCTTTTCGTTAGTGTCCGCAGACTTATTGCGGAACCGTGTCTTTGAACGACGGGCGCTCGCAGAGCTTGTCGAAGAGCTTGGCAAGATTCGCGTGTTCGCTGCGCCAGTCGATTTCCGGAAAGCGGAATGACAGCCAGCCGAGCGCGCAGCCGACTGAAACATCGGCGAGCGTGTAATGATTGCCGCAGCAAAAAGGGGTGTCTTTCAATCCAGCCGACATCGCCTCCAGCCCCGCATGGACTTTTCCCATCTGGCGCTTGATCCAGTCGGCGCTTTGCAGCGTTTCCGGACGCTGTGTGCGCTCCAGTCGCACCAAGATGGCGGCGTCAAGCACGCCATCGGCGAGGGCTTCCCAGCATTTGACCTCGGCACGCTCACGGCCGTTGGGAGGAATCAATTTGCCAACCGGCGTCAGCGTGTCGAGATACTCGACGATGACGCGCGAGTCGAACATGGCTCCGCCGTCTTCCATGATCAGGCAAGGCACCTTGCCGAGCGGGTTGGACTGCTGAATCGTGGTGTCGGGCGACCAGACATTTTCCAGGACGAGCTCGTAATCGAGCTTCTTTTCCGCCATTACAACGCGGACTTTGCGGACATAAGGACTGGCGAGAGAACCGATGAGTTTCATAGATGCGTATATTAGGGATTGCTTGCGATTATAGCATTGAGGAAGCGCGTATCGGCGGCCGGACGCGGCTTTCCGGCGGTCGACTGTTGCGTGGATCCGATTTTTTCGGGCGGATCGCAAATGGTAAAATGGCGGATTGCACTGCGTTTGCGCGATGGTTTTTCCGCTTTAGCGCGCCTTTTTACTGACTTCTCCGCTTTTCACTATCATGTCGCTCTCCTCTCTTTCCGCCCTATCTCCGTTGGATGGCCGCTACGCCACCAAGACCGACAAGCTGCGCCCGATTCTGTCCGAAGCCGGTTTCATGCACCATCGCGTGAAGGTGGAAATCGCATGGCTGCAGGCATTGTCCACTGCCGGATTCACGGAGATCAAGCCTTTTTCGGCCGCGGCCAGCGCACTGCTGGACAAGCTGGCGAATGAGTTCAGCGAAACCGATGCCGAACGCATCAAGGCGATCGAAGCGGTCACCAATCATGATGTGAAGGCGGTCGAGTACTGGCTGAAGGAAAAGGTCAAGGATGTGCCGGAACTGGTCGCCGCATCCGAATTCATTCATTTCGCCTGCACCTCGGAAGACATCAACAATACCTCGCACGGCATGATGCTCAAAGCGGCGCGCAACGATGTGTTGCTGCCCGCGCTGCAGAGCGTGATTGCTAAACTGACCGATATTGCGCACGCCAATGCCGCACTGCCGATGCTGTCGCGCACCCATGGTCAGCCGGCCAGCCCCACCACACTTGGCAAGGAAATCGCCAACGTGGTTGCGCGCCTGAAGCGCGCCGAGCAGCGTATCGCCTCCGTCGAAATCCTTGGCAAGATGAATGGTGCGGTCGGCAATTACAACGCACACCTGTCGGCCTATCCGGAGTTCGACTGGGAAACGTTTTCGAAGAATGTGATCGAGCAGCGTCTCGGCCTCAGTTTCAATCCGTACACGATCCAGATCGAACCGCATGACTACATGGCGGAACTGTTCGATGCAATCGCGCGTGCCAACACCATTCTGCTCGACCTGAACCGCGATATCTGGGGTTACATTTCGCTCGGTTATTTCAAGCAGCGGACCAAGGCGGGCGAAATTGGTTCTTCCACCATGCCGCACAAGGTCAATCCGATCGACTTCGAAAACTCCGAAGGCAATCTCGGCCTGGCGAATGCCGTGCTGAAGCATCTCTCGGAAAAACTGCCGGTGTCGCGCTGGCAGCGTGATCTGACCGACTCCACGGTCTTGCGCAACATCGGCGTCGCCTTCGGCTATGCGGTGCTCGCTTACGACAGCTGCCTGCGCGGACTGAACAAACTGGAAGTAAATCCGTCGCGCCTTGCGGAAGATCTCGACGCAACCTGGGAAGTTCTGGCCGAGCCGGTGCAAACGGTGATGCGCCGCTACGGCATCGAGAATCCTTACGAGCAACTGAAGGAACTGACCCGCGGCAAAGGCATCTCGAAAGAAGCGCTGCGCGAATTCATCAACGGCCTGGCAATCCCGCCGCAGGCAAAAGATCATTTGCTCGCCATGACGCCTGCCAACTATATCGGCCACGCCGAAAAGCTGGCGCGTCAGATCTGATTCTCTCCCATGCAGTGCGGGGCGCCCATGGCACCCCGCCTCGCCGCTCCTCCTTATTCCTCTAACAGGGTGTTGAAAAGCGTCGCGAGCGGGTCGAGTTTGGGTGCGAGGAGCGCACGCGTACAGAGCAGTACGCAGAGCACCGCAGTGCCCAAAATCAACCCGCGCAGTAGTTTTTCAACGCCCTGCTAGCAATTCGTATCGGTCGCGCTGCAGTACGCTAGGCGCGGCGGGTCGTGTTGCGCAAGGAAAATGGAAGATTGCTATGATATGAGCCCGTTTTACCAACAAGCAATTTCCCGGGTCGCTCGTATTCATCCAACGATAGGAGATCACATGAAGCCTCTGTTTGCCAGCATCGCATTGACCACTCTGATTGCAGTCCCCTTCTCTGCCCAGGCGCAGTTTGCCAAGCCTGAGGATGCTGTCAAATACCGGCAATCAGCACTTTCCGTGATGGGGACGCACATGGGGCGCGTTGGTGCAGTGGTCAAGGGCGAGAAAGCTTACGACAAGGCGTCGGTCGAATCGGATGTCGCTGTGATCGAGACAATGTCCAGGCTGCCATGGAGTGCTTTCCCGGCGGGTTCGAATCTGAGCAACTCGAAAGCCAAACCGGAAATCTGGAAAGAACAGGACAAGTTCAAGGCAGCTGCGGAAAAAATGCAGTCGGAGGTGGCTAAATTGTCCGCTGCGGCAAAATCGGGCGACCAGAATGCCATCAAGGCTGCGTTTGGCGAAACCGGCAAGGCCTGCAAGAGCTGTCACGACGATTTCCGCAACAAGTAATCCCGCCTACGAATCCGCCCGCGCTTGCGGCCGGGCGGATTCCTCGCATATTCCCGCAGCGAGCTCAGGCAAGCGGCTGCGGCGACAGATTCACCACGTAATACACGCCAACTGCGCAGAGTGCGAGAAGCATCAGCGCCAGCATGCGCATCAGCCAGGAGTCGTTCGCGGTCGGGGCATCAAGGTCCACCAACTGATCGCCGGTAATCATCGGCCGGACGAGATTCTGCTTCTTCCTGAAATAGTAGTAAGCAATCGCCGCGACATGCAGCGCAACCAGCACATACAACAAGGTGGCACTGACTTCCTTGTGAAACCAGGTGATCTGGTCCGACAAATCCTTGCTGATGAATTTGACCAGCGGCCCGTCATTGGCGATGTCGTCATTTGAAAACAAACCGCTGACCGCCTGTGCCAGCAAATTTGCGAGCAAGGCGAATACCGACAGGCTGCCGAGCGGATTGTGTCCGAGGTAGCGCGCTTTCAGCGCTTGCTTGTGGTCGCGCACATAAGCAAGGATCGTCGACGGACTGTAGATAAAGCTGGAAAACCGGGCGTAGCGCGTGCCGGTCAATCCCCACAGGATGCGAAAGGCAATCAAGGCAAGTACCGCGTAACCGGCACGAAAATGCCATTCCATGGCGTTGCCGCCGATTTCCTGCGTGACGACCAGGACCACGATCAGCGCCACCAGCGACCAGTGAAAGAGACGAATCGGCAAATCCCATATGCGCACTTTTTTCATGTGTTCTCCTTGTGCATAAAAAGTCTCGTCAACAAAAAAGCCGGCTCGCAAGCCGGCTTTCGCACATCAGGATTCGGTCAGACCACCGCACCGCCGGTTTCATCCTTTTCCTTCACGGGCTTGATCAAGTCTTCGCGCTTGACGCCCAGCCACATTGCGACCGCAGCGGCAACGAAGACCGACGAATAGATACCGAACAGAATGCCGATGGTCAGGGCCAATGCGAAGTAATGCAGCGTCGCGCCGCCCAGCACCAGCATCGACAGCACCATCAACTGCGTACAGCCGTGGGTGATGATGGTACGCGAGATCGTGCTGGTAATCGCGTTGTCAATCACTTCCATGACCGGCGCCTTGCGCAGCTTGCGGAAGTTTTCACGGATCCGGTCGAAGATAACGACCGATTCGTTCACTGAATAGCCGAGCACGGCCAGCACGCCAGCCAGCACCGACAGTGAAAATTCCCACTGGAAGAAGGCAAAGAAGCCGAGGATGATCACCACGTCATGCAGGTTGGCGATGATTGCCGCGACGGCAAATTTCCATTCGAAGCGCACCGCCAGGTAGATCATCACGCCGATCACGACCATCGCGAGTGCCGACAGGCCGTCGTGCGCGAGTTCTTCGCCGACCTGCGGGCCAACGAATTCGACGCGCTGCAGCTTCACGTCCTCGGCCTGCGCCTTCAAGGCCGAGAAGACTTTCTCGCTCTGTTGCGCCGATGTCGTTCCCTTTTGTACTGGGAGGCGAATCATCACATCCTGGGCTGTGCCGAAATTCTGCACCTGGGTATCGGTGTAGCCGAGCCCTTCGACTGTCTTGCGAATGCCCTCGATGTTGGCCGGTTTCGCATACGTCACTTCCATCACCGTGCCGCCGGTGAATTCGATGGAAAGATGCAGGCCCTTGTGCCAGAGGAAAAACACGGCGGCGACGAACGTGAGCGCGGAAATCACGTTGAACACCAGCGCATGGCGCATGAAGGGAATGTCTTTTTTGATGCGGAAAAATTCCATGTCACATCCTGTTATTCAGTGTTGCATTCATCCATCTTGATGGATATCTGCAATCGGTTTCGCACCTCCTCCACTCTCCGGGCGGAGGAAACGCCTTATGCCTTTCCCGGCTTCCAGATCTGGCCGATGGAGACGGAAGCGAGTTTCTTCTTGCGGCCATACCAGAGATTGACCACACCGCGCGACACGAATACCGCGGAGAAGATCGAGGTCAAAATGCCGAGGCAGTGCACCACCGCGAACCCGCGAATCGGGCCGGAACCGAAAATCAGGAGTGCCAGGCCGACGATCAGCGTCGTGACGTTGGAGTCGAGAATCGTCGCCCACGCCCGTTCGAAGCCAGCCGCAATGGCCGCCTGCGGCGTATTGCCGGAACGCAGTTCTTCGCGGATGCGTTCATTGATCAGCACGTTGGCGTCGATCGCCATACCCAGAGCCAGCGCGATAGCGGCGATACCCGGCAGGGTCAACGTCGCCTGCAGCAACGAGAGCAGCGCGATCAGCAGCAGGACGTTGACCGCCAGCGCCAGCACGCTGAAGAAGCCGAACAGCATGTAGTACAGCATCATGAATGCGGAAATCGCAACGAAGCCGTACAGCGTCGAGTTGAAGCCTTTCTTGATGTTCTCAGCACCGAGTGCCGGGCCAATGGTGCGTTCCTCGACGATTTCCATCGGCGCCGCGAGGGAGCCGGCGCGCAAGAGTAGTGCCAGGTCATTCGACGCTTCGGCGGAGCCCATGCCGGTGATCTGGAAACGCGCTCCCAGCTCATCGCGGATGGTGGCGACGGTCAGCACCTCGCCCTTGCCCTTTTCGAACAGCACGATTGCCATCAGCTTGCCGATCTTGTCACGCGTGGCTTCGCGCATCTTGCGCCCGCCGTCGCCATTGAGGTCGATGCCGACCGCCGGCTGCTGGTTCTGGTCGAAACTGGCGGTTGCGTTCGCGATGTAGTCGCCGGTGATGATCGGATCCTTGTAGAGGACGACGGGAGCGCCGCGGCCCACCTTGAACAGCTCGGATCCAAACGGAATTGTTGCCGTTTCCTCGGTCCCGCGGAGTACGGATTCATCGACCATGCGCACTTCCAGTGTTGCCGTGCGGCCGATGATGTCTTTTGCGCGCGAAACGTCCTGCACGCCGGGCAATTGCACGACGATCCGGTCGGCGCCCTGTCGCTGGATCAAGGGTTCGGCCACGCCAAGTTCGTTCACGCGCTTGGACAGGGTGCTGATGTTTTGCTGCACCGCGTTCTCCACCGTGGTCCTCAATGCCTCGGGCTTCATGCTTGCGACAAGCTTCGGACCCGCGCTGTCGTCCGCATCGGTCAGGATCAGTTCACTCAGCTGCGAAGCCAGTACTTCCTTTCCCTTGGCGCGGGTTTCCGCGTCGTGGAACTTGATTTCGATCGCATCGCCATTACGGTTGATGCCGGCATGGCGGACGTTCTTGTCGCGCAACATGCTGCGCATGCTGGCCTGCAGGCCTTGCAGTCGCTTGTTCAACACTGCCCTGGTGTCGACTTGCATCAGGAAGTGCACGCCGCCGCGCAGGTCCAGGCCGAGCGACATCGGCAGTGCGTGCATGCTCTGCAGCCAGCCCGGCGTGTTTGACAACAGATTGAATGCGACACTGTAAGTCGGATCGCTGGGATCGGTATTCAGGGCCTTTTCCAGCAAAGCCTTGGCCTTGAACTGGGTGTCGGTGTCATTGAATCGCGCGCGCACCGAGCCGTGCGTGCCGGTAACGTCGTACAACAGGTTTTCCGGCTTGATGCCGCCTTCCTGAAGCAGCTGCTCCACCTTGCCCATCATGCTGCTGTCGACCTTGACGGTGGCTTTGGCGCTGCTGACCTGCACGGCAGGTGATTCGCCAAAGAAGTTCGGCGCCGTGTACAGGGCCCCGAAGATCAGGGCGATGACGATGACGATGTATTTCCAGATGGGGTAGCGATTCATAGGGATTTCAGCATTGAATGTCGGGCTTGAGAAGCATTGTCAGGGATGCCCGGTATCGCGCATCCCGCAATTATCCCGATTACAGCGACTTGATCGTGCCTTTTGGCAATAAAGTGGTGACAGCTGCCTTCTGGGTGACAACTTCGGTGCCGTCGGCGATTTCGACCGTCACATAGGCATCCGTCACCTTGGTTACCCGGCCGAGAATGCCGCCAGCGGTAACGATTTCATCACCTTTGGCCAGAGCTTCCATCATGGCCTTTTGTTCCTTCTGGCGCTTCATCTGCGGGCGAATCATCAGGAAGTACAGCACCACGAACATCAGGATGATCGGCAGGAAGCTCATCAGGCTGCCTTCAGTGCCGCCGGCCACGGTTTGTGCGAATGCGTTGGAAATGAACACGTTATTGCTCCAGGTTGTCATGAGGATCAACCCGGCATTTTAGCATTCACCGCCCGGTTTCCCTGCAATGTTGAAAAACCCTTCCAATCGGTGCAATTCAGAGGGCGGACATGGCTCACGGACGACAACGAGCTATATGCCCCGCGCCCTGTCTGCATGGAACTGCACGACGTAGGCCTGGAAGCGGTCGGCATCGATCGCCGCCCGCATTTCGCGCATCAGTTGCAGGTAGTAATGCAGGTTGTGAATGGTATTCAGTCGCGCACCGAGAATTTCGCCGGCGCGATGCAGATGGTGCAGGTAAGCACGGGAAAAGTTGCGGCAGGCATAACATTCGCAGGTTTCGTCGAGCGGCTGCTCGTCGTCCTTGTAGCGCGAATTCTTGATCTTGATGTCGCCGAAACGCGTGAACAGCCAGCCATTGCGGGCGTTGCGGGTAGGCATGACGCAGTCGAACATGTCGACACCGTTCGCCACGCCGGCGACCAGGTCTTCTGGCGTGCCAACCCCCATCAGGTAGTGCGGCTTGTCTTCCGGCAGGCGCGGGCCGATGTGCTGCAGCACCCGCATCATCTCTTCCTTCGGCTCACCGACCGACAGGCCGCCGATGGCGTAGCCTTCAAAACCGACCTCCCGCAAGCCGGCGAGCGACTCGTCGCGCAGGTTTTCGAACATGCCGCCCTGCACGATGCCAAACAAGGCATTCGGATTTTCGCCCTTGTCGAATTCATCGCGCGAGCGCTTCGCCCAGCGCAGCGACATGCGCATCGATTTTGCCGCTTCCTGCTCGCTGGCCGGATTGCCATCGATCTCGTAGGGTGTGCACTCATCGAACTGCATCACGATGTCGGAATTGAGCACGCGCTGGACCTGCATGGAGATCTCGGGCGAGAGGAAAAGCTTGTCGCCGTTGATCGGCGAGGCGAACTTGACGCCCTCTTCCGTGATCTTGCGCATCGCGCCCAGCGAAAAGACCTGAAAACCGCCGGAATCGGTCAGGATCGGCTTGCTCCAGCCGATGAAGCGATGCAGGCCGTCGAACTTGCCGACAACGTCGAGGCCGGGACGCAGCCACAGGTGAAACGTGTTGCCGAGAATGATCTGCGCATCGATCTCGTGCAGCTCGACGGGTGACATGGCCTTCACCGAACCATAGGTGCCCACCGGCATGAAGATCGGCGTTTCCACCACGCCGTGGTTGAGCGTCAGGCGGCCGCGGCGCGCCTTGCCGTCGGTCTTGATGAGTTTGAAATTTAGCATGTGGGGTTCTTCGTTAACAACATGGCGTCACCGTAACTGAAAAAACGGTAACGCTGTTCGATCGCGTGCGCATAGGCGGCACGGATGCGCTGGTAGCCGGCAAAGGCCGATACCAGCATCAACAGGGTCGATTTCGGCAAATGGAAGTTGGTGATCATGCGATCGACCGTCTTGAACACATAGCCGGGTGTGATGAACAAATTGGTGTCGGCGCTGCCGGCTTGCAGCGCTCCCGACTGGGATGCCGACTCGAGCGCACGCATGCTGGTGGTGCCGACCGCGACGACATCGCGCCCCGCAGACTTTGCTGCGTGCACCGCATCCACCGTCTCTTGCGGCATGGTGTACCACTCGCTGTGCATCTTGTGCTCGGCCAGGTTCTCGGTGCGCACCGGCTGGAAGGTGCCGGCGCCAACATGCAGCGTCACGTAGGCGAATCGCACGCCCTTGTCGCGCAGCTTGTCGAGCAGCGGCTGGTCGAAATGCAAACCGGCCGTGGGCGCAGCGACCGCGCCCGGCTCTTTTGCGTAGACGGTCTGATAGCGCGTTTCGTCGAATTCGTCGGCCGCATGCTCGATGTACGGCGGCAGCGGCAGCCGGCCGTGCGCTTCGATCAGGTCGAACACATCCGAAGGAAACGTGAGCGTGAAAAACTCGCCAGCGCGTTCGCCGACCAACACGTCGAAGGCGTCGGCCAGCCGCATCCTGCTGCCCGGATGAGGCGATTTGGAGGCGCGCACCTGGGCATGCACGGTGCGGTGGTCGAGGACACGTTCGATCAGCACTTCGACCTTGCCGCCAGTTTCCTTCGCACCGAAGAAACGTGCCTTCAGCACGCGCGTATTGTTGAAAACCAGCAGATCGCCCGGCGCGAGCAAGTCGACAATGTCCGCAAAGGCACGATCGAGCAGCGCGTCACCGTCGACGTGCAGCAAGCGGGATGCGCTGCGCTGCGGCAGCGGCACTTGCGCAATCAGTTCCTGCGGCAAGTGAAAATCGAAATCGGAAAGAGAATACATGCGTCAGAGTGGCGTCGAGGCGGAATGTCGGGTGTAATACCCTTTTGGGAATGCGTCCGCACTTGGCAGAATTGCCATACAATGACTGACGCTTCCGCCGGCCTCGGTCGGATCAAACCCGCTATTTTACGCCCTGCCGCACGATTTACATTGGATATGCCCGCCGCAAAGCGAAAGCCCGCAGCCCCCGCCAAACGAAAGACCACCACCAGCGAGAGCAAACTCGCGAAACTCGGCTTGCGCTCGGATATGGACCTGGTGCTCCACCTGCCCCTGCGTTACGAGGATGAGACGAAAATCGTGCCTATCCACGAGGCGGGATTCATGGCCGGGAACGCGGCGCAGGTCGAAGGCGTGGTGACCGAATGCGACATCCAGTACCGGCCGCGACGGCAGCTCGTCGTGACCATCACCGACGACTCCGGCCCGCTGGTGCTGCGCTTCCTGAATTTTTACGGCAGCCAGGTGAAGCAACTGGCTGTCGGCACGCGGGTGCGGGCGCGCGGCGAAGTGCGACACGGCTTCTTTGGCGCGGAAATGGTTCACCCAGTCTATAAAGTGGTGCAGGAAGGCGATCCCTTGCCCAATGCGCTCACGCCTGTGTACCCGTCCGGTGAAGGCCTGTCGCAGGCCTTCCTGCGCAAGGCAATCGCCAATGCGCTTTCGCGCGTCGACTGGCGCGACACGCTGGCCCCCGCTCTGCTGGCCTCGCTCAAGCTGCAGCCCTTCGAGCCCTCGGTGAAACTGCTGCACAACCCGCCGCCGGACGTGGATGAAAACGCATTGATGGAGCATACGCATCCGGCCTGGATCCGGATGAAGTTCGACGAGTTGCTGGCGCAGCAGTTATCACTCAAGCGGGCGCAGGCGGCACGCCGCGCCAAGGGTGCCGCGGCCTTGCCGGTGATCGGCGACTTGTCGACGAAATTCCTCGCCAATCTGCCATTCCAGCTGACCGGCGCGCAACAACGCGTACTGGACGAGATTCGCGCCGACTTGCGCGAATCCTTCCCGATGCAGCGGCTGCTGCAGGGCGACGTCGGCAGCGGCAAGACCGTGGTCGCCGCGCTGGCGGCGGCACAGGCCATCGACAGCGGCTTTCAGGCGGCACTGATGGCGCCGACCGAAATCCTGGCGGAGCAACACTTTCGCAAGATCGCGATGTGGATGGAGCCACTCGGCGTGAAGGTCGCGTGGCTGACCGGCAGCCTGAAGAAAAAGGAAAAGGAAGCGTCCCAGGCGCTGATTGAATCGGGCGACGCGAAACTGGTGATCGGCACGCATGCGCTGATCCAGGAGGGCGTGGAGTTCGCGCGGCTCGGCCTCGTGATCGTCGACGAACAACATCGTTTCGGTGTCGGACAGCGCCTGGCCTTGCGCAACAAGGGGCTGGACACCGGGGACGCGACGCAGACCGTGCCACACCAGTTGATGATGTCCGCCACGCCGATTCCCCGCACCCTGGCAATGACGTATTACGCCGACCTGGAAGTGTCGGTGATCGATGAATTGCCGCCGGGGCGCACGCCGATTGTCACGCGCATCGTCGACCAGAACCGGCGCGACGAGGTGATCGAGCGCGTGCATGTCGCTGCGCTCGAAGGCCGGCAAGTGTACTGGGTCTGTCCACTGATCGAGGAATCGGAAGCGCTGCAACTGCAGACCGCGACCGATACGCACGCGATGCTCGCGGAGGCATTGCCGGAATTGCAGGTCGGACTGGTGCACGGCCGCATGAAACCGGCCGAGAAGCAGATCACGATGGATGCCTTTACGCGCGGCGACATTCATGTGCTGGTCGCGACCACCGTCATCGAGGTCGGGGTCGATGTGCCGAACGCCTCGCTGATGGTGATCGAACACGCGGAACGCTTCGGCCTGTCGCAGTTGCATCAGTTGCGCGGGCGGGTGGGCCGCGGTTCGGCCGCGAGCGTGTGCTTACTGCTCTATCAGAGCCCGCTCGGTCCGACCGCGAAACAGCGGTTGATGACGATGCGGGAAACCACCGATGGCTTCGAGATCGCGCGACGTGATCTGGAAATTCGCGGCCCGGGAGAATTCCTGGGCGCGCGGCAGTCGGGCCAGGCGATGCTGCGTTTTGCCGATTTGCAAACTGACCAGTGGCTGGTGGAAAAAGCACGCAATATTGCTCAAATGTTATTGCATGAAGACCCGGCAACGGTCGAAGCGCATCTGGCGCGCTGGCTGGGCGGACGCGAAGAATTCCTGAAAGTCTGATTTCAATCCGTGCGCCCCGGTGCATAGTCTTATACTATGGCAGTTGCTGCCAATTCATTCACTGGTACCGAGGCAAAACAAACATGACTCTTACCGAATTGAAATACATCGTCGCCGTCGCGCGCGAGAAGCATTTCGGCCATGCTGCGGAGGCTTGCTTCGTCGCGCAACCGACCTTGTCGGTTGCGATCAAAAAACTGGAAGATGAACTTGGCGTGGTGATTTTTGAACGCGGCGGAATGGAAATCTCGATGACGCCGCTCGGTGCGCAAATTGTCGCGCAGGCAGAACGGGTGCTGGAGCAAACCGCCGCCATCAAGGAAATCGCGAAACAGAACAAGGATCCGCTGGCCGGCCCCTTGCGTCTCGGCGTGATTTATACGATCGCGCCCTACCTGCTGCCGCCGCTGGTGAAAACCATGATCGAGCAGGTGCCGCAAATGCCGCTGGTGCTGCAGGAAAACTTCACAGTGCGGCTCATCGAGTCCTTGCGCCAGGGCGAACTGGACGCGGCGATCATGGCCCTGCCATTCTCGGATCAGGGTTTGATGGTGCAAGCCTTGTACGACGAACCGTTTGTCGTTGCCCTGCCCAAACATCATGCATGGGCAAAGCGCGAATCGATCGGCGCGGAGGAACTGAAATCCGAAACCATGCTGCTGCTTGGCAACGGGCATTGCTTCCGCGACCAGGTGCTGGAAGTTTGCCCGGAGATGTCGCGCTTCTCCACGACTGGCGACGGCATCGCGCGCACTTTCGAGGGCTCATCGCTGGAAACCATCCGTCATATGGTCGCGTCGGGCATCGGCATCACGGTCCTGCCGAAGGCCTCCGTGCCGGACATGCAGACCAAGGACGGCATGCTGCGCTACATTCCTTTTTCGCCACCCGATCCGTCGCGCCGCGTCGTGATTGCCTGGCGCAAGAGTTTTACCCGCAAGGCGGCGATCGATGCGATACGCCAGGCTGTGCTGTCCTGCGACTTGCATGGCGTGACCATGCTGCATGACGCGGAGACCGCAGAGGCCATGGAAGCCTGACGCAAACAACGAGGCTGCCGTCGGCGAAGCAGGCTGCCTGCAACAGGCAGCCTATTTTCTTGTCTTCTCGAACTGCACCAGCAACTCGTTGCCGCGCTTGACCGCCGTGTCGAGCGCATCCTTTGCGGTCTTCTTGCCGCTCCATGCCAGTTCCAGCTCTTCATCGATGATGGCGCGAATCCGCACGAAATTGCCTAGACGTATGCCGCGCGATTTCGGCGTAGGCTTGACGAGCATTTGCCGAACGGCCACTTCCTGGCCGGGCGAATTTTCATAGAAACCCGATTTCTTCGTGAGCTCGTAGGCAGCCGTGGTCAGCGGCAGATAGCCGGTTTCCTGGTGCCACTTTGCCTGGATTTCCGGCCTGGACAGGAACTTGAAGAACCTGGCGACAGCTTTGTATTCGACGGTTTTCTTGCCGCTCATGACCCACAGCGAGGTGCCGCCGACGATCGTGTTTTGCGGCGCGCCATGCACTCTGGCGTAATACGGCAGCGCCGCGACGCCAAACCTGAATTTGGCATTCTTGCGGATGTTGGCATAGGCCGCACTGGAGGAAGTGAGCATCGCACACTCGCCGGAATAAAACATGGCTTCCGCTTCATTCCTGGGACCGGCATAGGTGAAGTAGCCCTGGCGTGCCCAGTTTGCCAGGGTGTCGATATGTTTCACGTGCAGAGGGCTGTTGAATTTGAGGCGGGAGTGATTGCCCGCGAACCCATTGTTCCCGGAGGCGAATTCCACGTTGTGCCAGGCCGAGAAATTCTCCAGATGCACCCACGATTGCCAGCCACTGGTGTAGGCGCATTCCTCGCCGCTGACTTTCAGCTTGGCCGCAGCCGACAGCACCTCCGGCCAAGTGACGGGCGCCTTGTCCGGGTCGAGTCCCGCTTTTGCGAACATGTCCTTGTTGTAATAGAACACGGCGGTCGAACTGTTGAACGGGAAGGACAGCATCGCCCCTTCCGGCGACATGTAGTAGCCGGCAAGCGCGGGCACATAGATTGAAGGATTGAATCTTTCACCGGCGATCTGCATCACCTTCGATACCGGAACGATGGCACCTTTCGAATGCAGCATGGCGGCGGTACCGACTTCCGGCACCTGAAGAATGTTCGGCGCCTTTCCCGCGCGATAGCCGGCAATGGCGGCCGTCATCGCTTCGTCGTAGCTCCCCTTGAAGACCGGCGTGATTTTATAGGCATGCTGACTCTTGTTGAATTTGTCGGCGAGTCCCGCAGCCCGGTCGCCGAGCGCGCCGGTCATGGAATGCCACCAGACGATTTCGGTTTTGGCGCAGGCAGATCCCGCCATCAGGGCGCACAGCGATCCTGCGACCAGCGACTTGATATGGCGGCGCATCTTTTCTCCTGCCCTTTTTGTGGACGCACGAAGGTGATATGACAGTTGCATAACGATAAACGAAACCATGCTCGCGACGCTTATAATTCGGTGTCAACGCGATTTCAGCGCAGCAATTTGAAACGCAGGAGCGAAGTTTAGCCCTTTCACAAGATTCTTTGTTGTCATTCCCTCTTTTCGTTTTCATTCATTCCACGACATGAACCGCCTTGCCCTGTATGCCCGCCTCGTCCGGCTCGACAAGCCGATCGGCATCCTGCTCCTGCTGTGGCCGACGCTGGCCGCCCTGTGGTTCGCCTCGCAAGGCAAACCGGACTGGAAGCTGGTGCTGATTTTCACGCTGGGGACGGTGCTGATGCGTTCGGCGGGTTGCGCGATCAACGACTTTGCCGACCGCGATTTCGACAAACATGTGAAGCGCACGGCAGAACGCCCCCTGACCAGCGGCAGGATCGCGCCGTGGGAGGCCGTCCTGGTCGCTGCGGTGCTCGCGCTGATTTCCTTTGCGTTGATCCTGCCACTCAATATGCTCACCAAGGAGCTGTCGGTGGCCGCCGTGCTGATTGCCGCAAGCTATCCGTATTTCAAGCGCTTCTTCGCGATTCCGCAGGCCTATCTTGGCATTGCGTTCGGCTTCGGCATTCCGATGGCCTTCGCCGCCGTCCTGAATACGGTGCCGCCGGCGGCGTGGCTGCTGCTTGCCGCCAACATCTTCTGGGCCATCGCCTACGATACCGAATACGCAATGGTCGATCGCGACGACGACCTGAAGATCGGCATCAAAACCTCCGCCATCACCTTCGGCCGCTTCGACGTGATGGCGGTCATGCTGTGCTATGCGATCACCTTTGCGATCATCCTGCTGGTCGGCTGGCAATATGGGCTGCGCGCCTGGTTCACGGGCGGAATGATTGTTGCCACCGCCTGCGCGCTGTATCACTACACGCTGATCCGCACACGGGACCGCATGGGCTGCTTCGCGGCGTTTCGCCACAACAACTGGCTCGGTGCTGCCTTCTTTGCAGGGATCGCTCTCGACTACGCGATGCGCTAGTGATCAGCCGACAGTGTTTGACACCGCGCAAAATCGCCATCCTCCCGTTGCTTACACTGCAAGAAGCGCATCTCAACCACAGGAGGCATGGCATGGAATCCAACGGACGCAGTATGGTGCGGGATCGTTTGCTCGACGATCTGAGGCTGGTGATCAAGGATGCGGAAGACCTGCTCAGAAACACCAGTCAGCAAGTCGACGACGGGTATCGCATGGCACGCGCCCGCTTCGAATCCACCTTGACCAGCGCCAAAAGCGGTTTGTCCTCACTGGAAGAAAGCATCAGCGCCGGCGCGCGTGACGCCATCGATACCACCGATCAATACGTACAGTCCCACCCTTGGCAGTCGGTCGGCGTCGGCGCCCTCGCCGGCCTGGTGATCGGCCTCTGGCTCGGCCGCCGCTGACAGCATGGTGATTGCAGAATCGGTAGCGCGGCTGGCGGCCACGCTGCTTGCCGTTGTCCAGACGCGCGTGGAACTGGCGGCGACAGAAGTCGAGGAAGAATCGCTGCGCTATTTTTCCTATCTGCTGATGTCGCTCGCGGCGATGTTTTGTCTTGGCATCGCCGTGGTGCTCGCCGTCTTTCTGGCCGTGATCCTGTACTGGGACACGCATCGCATCGGCATCTTGCTGACGCTCATCGCATTGTTCGGGCTTGCCGGCGCGATGATCGGATTGCGCGTGCAGCGGCAGTTCCGGGTGAAGCCGAAACTGCTGGGACACACGATGACCGAGTTGTCGCGCGATACCGAAGCGCTGCAGCCGCCGCTATGAGAACACGCGCCGAAATGCTGGCAGCGCGGCGGCAGCGCCTGATCGCCGAATGCCTCCTGCAGCGCGCCGATCTGGCGCTGCAAATCGAACCGCTGACCCATAACCTGAACTCGGTCGAGGTCGGCTTGCGGATTGTCGATCGTGTCCGGCAGCATCCCGGATGGATCGCCGCTGCGGCAGTGGGCCTGATCGCCATCCGGCCACGCCGCCTGTCATCTGTCCTGCGGCTGGGATCGGCCGGCTTGCGCACATGGCGAATGCTCCGGCCGAGCCTGCAATTGCTGCTGCCGGGTTAAACAATTCGTCAGTCCTGCCCGAATTCTTCGCCCAGCTCCTTGCCACGCGAGGCAGCGGCTTTCAGCGCCTTGACGATCGCGCCCTTGACGTCGCTTGCATCCATGCTGGTCAAGGCGGCGTAAGTAGTGCCGCCTTTGGATGTCACCCGCTCGCGCAATGTCGACACCGGCTCGGTCGATTGCGCCGCCAGCTGCGATGCGCCGACGAAGGTGGCGATCGCAAGCTGGGTGCCCTGCTCGGCAGTCAGTCCCATTTCCTGCGCTGCCTGCTGCATCGCTTCAATGAAGTAGAAAACATAGGCGGGGCCGCTTCCGGAGACGGCGGTCACGGGGTCGATCAGTCCTTCGTCATCCAGCCACACTGTCGCGCCTACCGCACGCATGATCGCGTCAGCCGCATCCCGCTGCGCAGTCGACACGCCGGATAATGCCACCATGCCGGTGATGCCCTTGCCGATCAAGGCCGGGGTGTTGGGCATGGTGCGCACGATCGCGCTGTAACCGTTCAGCCAGCGCGACAAGTCGAGTGCGCGAATGCCTGCTGCAATCGACAGCACCAGTTGCGACCGGATGTGCGCTCTCAACTGCGCGATCACTTCCTTCATCTGTTGCGGCTTGACTGCCAGCACGACAACGTCGGTGTCGGCCAGCGCGCTATCGATCTGTTGAGACGTGCTCACGCCGAACTGCTGCTGCAATTTGCGCAAGGCGTCCGCATTGACATCGACGACGTGAATGTTTTCTCCCGCGGTCAGCTTGCCGGCCAGACCGCCGATGAGCGCGGTCGCCATGTTGCCGCCGCCGATGAATGCGATTTTCAGGTTATTTTGCATAGTGTCGTTGTCCAAAGATTGCCGTTCCAATTCTGACGATGGTTGCACCTCCCTCGACCGCGGCGACGAGGTCGGCCGACATGCCCATCGATAGCGTGTCCATGTCGAGTCCATGCGCACGCAACTCGTCCAGCAGCATGCGCACCTTCCGGAACGGGACGCGCTGCCTGTCGATGTCGCCCTCCGGTTCCGGGATTGCCATCAATCCGCGCAGCTTCAGCCGCGGCAGATCCGCCACCCGTTTTGCCAGTTCCAGTACTTCGTCGGGCGCGACGCCGCTCTTGCTGGCCTCTCCGCTGATGTTGACCTGCAGGCAGATGTTCAAGGGCGGCAGATGCGCTGGCCGCTGCTCGGACAAGCGCTGCGCGATCTTTTCGCGCTCGACCGAATGCACCCAGTCGAAATGCTCCGCGATCGGCCGCGTCTTGTTGCTCTGGATGGGGCCGATGAAGTGCCATTCCAGCAACAAGTCTGGCCGCGCGACATGCACCGCGCTCATCTTGTCGAGCGCCTCCTGCAAGTAGTTTTCGCCAAAGGCGCGCTGGCCCGCCTGCGCCGCGGCGATGACCGCGTCCGCGCCGAAGGTCTTCGACACCGCCAGCAGGCGAACCTCGCGCGGGTCGCGTCCTGCCTCGCGCGCGGCTGTGGTAATACGTTCCTCTACGGCTTGCAAGTTGTCGGAGATTGAGGACATAATCAGTTAGCTTAGGGCAACACCTTGCCGGTATTGCATCAATATTGTCACTGCGGCTTACGCCAGCCTGGGATTATAAATGGACATTTCTGAACTTCTCGCCTTTGCCGTCAAGAACGGCGCATCCGACCTGCACCTGTCCGCCGGCTTGCCGCCGATGATACGCGTGCATGGCGACGTGCGTCGCATCAATTTGCCGCCGCTGGAGCACCGCGATGTGCACGGCATGATCTATGACATCATGAACGACGGCCAGCGCAAGGCGTACGAAGAAGTGCTCGAATGCGACTTTTCGTTTGCCATTCCGGGCCTGGCGCGCTTCCGCGTGAACGCATTCAACCAGGACCGCGGTGCGGCGGCCGTGCTGCGTACCATTCCGTCGAAAGTGCTGACGCTGGAACAACTGAATGCGCCGAAGATTTTCACCGAGCTGGCATTGAAGCCGCGCGGCCTGGTGCTGGTGACCGGCCCGACCGGCTCCGGCAAATCGACCACACTGGCGGCGATGATCAATCATCTGAACGAAACCGAATACGGCCACATCCTGACCGTGGAAGATCCGATCGAATTCGTGCACGAATCGAAGAAATGCCTGATCAACCAGCGTGAAGTCGGTCCGCACACCATGTCCTTCCAGAACGCGCTGCGCTCCGCCCTGCGTGAAGACCCGGACGCGATCCTGGTCGGCGAATTGCGCGACCTGGAAACCATTCGCCTTGCGATGACGGCGGCCGAAACCGGCCACCTTGTGTTCGGTACGCTGCACACCTCATCGGCGGCAAAGACCATCGACCGTATCGTCGACGTGTTCCCGGCGGAAGAAAAGGAAATGATTCGCGCGATGCTGTCGGAATCGCTGCAAGCAGTCATCTCGCAGACGCTGCTGAAAACCAAGGACGGCAGCGGTCGCGTCGCCGCGCACGAGATCATGCTGGGCACGCCCGCGATCCGCAACCTGATCCGCGAAGCCAAAGTGGCGCAGATGTATTCCACGATTCAGACCGGCAGCAACATCGGCATGCAGACGCTGGACCAGAATCTGACCGACCTGGTACGGCGCAATGTGATTTCGCCGGCCGCCGCACGCGCTGCCGCCAAGATTCCGGAAAACTTCCCGGGCTGAAATCGATCAAGATCAACACCAAGGCGGGCGATGAGCCCGCAACGACGAAGGAAGAACCATGGAACGGGACCAGGCCACGAAATTCATGCACGATCTGCTGCGGCTGATGCTCAGCAAGAACGGCTCCGACCTTTTCATCACCGCCGATTTCCCGCCGGCATTCAAGATCGACGGCAAGATGACACCGGTCTCGAACCAGCCGCTCACGCCCACGCATACCGTCGAACTGGCGCGCGCCATCATGAACGACAAGCAGGCTGCGGAATTCGAAGCGAGCAAGGAGTGCAATTTCGCGATCAGTCCCGGCGGCCTCGGGCGCTTCCGCGTGTCGGCATTCGTGCAGCAGGGCCGTGTCGGCATGGTGCTGCGGACCATCACCACCACGATTCCGAAACTGGAAGACCTGGGCGTGCCGGAGGTGCTGAAGGAAGTGGCGATGACCAAGCGCGGGCTGGTGATCATGGTGGGCGCGACCGGCTCGGGCAAATCCACCACGTTGGCCGGCATGGTTGGTTATCGCAATGAAAACAGCTACGGTCACATCATCACGATTGAAGACCCGGTCGAATACGTGCACCCGCACAAGAACTGCATCGTCACGCAACGCGAAGTCGGCGTCGATACGGCCGACTGGTTCACCGCACTGAAGAACACACTGCGCCAGGCGCCCGACGTGATTCTGATCGGCGAGATCCGCGACCGCGAGACCATGGATTACGCGATCGCGTTTGCCGAAACCGGCCACCTCTGTCTTGCCACGCTGCACGCCAACAGCGCGAACCAGGCGCTGGACCGGATCATCAACTTCTTCCCGGAAGAACGCCGTCAGCAACTCCTGATGGATTTGTCGCTCAACCTGAAGGGATTGATTTCACAACGTCTCGTCCCCTTGAAAGATATCAAGGGGCGCTGCGCCGCAGTCGAGATAATGTTGAACTCGCCGCTGATTTCCGACCTGATCTTCAAGGGCGAGGTGCATGAAATCAAGGAAATCATGAAGAAGTCGCGCGAGCTCGGCATGCAGACTTTCGACCAGGCACTGTTCGACCTCTACGAGGCCGGCAAGATTTCCTACGAAGACGCGCTGCGCAATGCCGACTCGGTCAATGACCTGCGCCTGACCATCAAGCTGCAGGGCAAGGACGCGAAGGGCCGCGACCTGAGCAAGGGAACCGAACATCTGGGAATCGTGTGACGACTGTTTACGACTTCAACGCAACAAGCCTCGACGGCAAGCCGGTCGATCTGAAAAAGTATCGCGGCAAGGTCCTGCTGATCGTCAATACGGCGAGCAATTGCGGCTTCACGCCGCAATACAAGGGACTGGAAGCCGTCTATGAGCAGTTCAAGGACAAGGGCGTGGAAGTGCTCGGCTTTCCCTGCAATCAGTTCGGCGCGCAGGAGCCCGGCACAGCGGATGAAATCGGTGCTTTCTGCGAGAAGAATTATGGCGTCAGCTTCCCGCTCTTCGACAAGATCGATGTGAACGGCGCCAATGCGCATCCGCTCTTCAAGCACTTGAAGAGCGAGGCGCGCGGACTCATGGGCTCGGAAGCAATCAAATGGAATTTCACCAAGTTCCTGGTGAGGAAGGATGGCACGGTGTACAAGCGTTACGCACCGCAGACCGAGCCGAAGGAATTGATGCGGGATATCGAGAAGCTACTCGCTGAATAAAACAAATGGGCGTCATCCGCCCATTTGCCCACTCCCTTTCCCCTTGTTGGCAGCGCATTGTCAGTTGCGCACATGCCCGTCAGGCTTCTTCCCTTTAACGAAACCGAATGCAAACGCCTCAACGACAACCAACACAACCAAGGATCCGATAACAACGACTGGTACGATACTCATGATGCTTCCTTTCAACGATCAACCTGCTTGATCACAGTATAGGGAGGCACCAGTCATCAATCCAATCACGATTCATCATGGCAATTATTCGCAGCCGGAATATCAGCGAGCCGCGAGCAATGCCTTGTCGATCAATTCAATCCAGTGTTTGACCGGCGTCTCGGTCCCCGATTGCAGGTGCGTGAGGCAGCCGATATTGGCGGACACGATCATCTCCGGCCTGGTCGCTTCCAGGTTCGCAATCTTGTTGTCGCGCAGCTTGTAGGCCAGCTCCGGCTGGGTGACCGAATAAGTGCCTGCGGAGCCGCAGCAAAGGTGGCTATCCTTGCACAGGCTGACGTCGACACCCACCGCGCGCAATACTCCTTCCACCTTGCCGCGAATCTGCTGGCCGTGTTGCAAGCTGCACGGTGGGTGATAGGCAACGCGCTGCTTGATTTTCCCATCCAGCTTCTGCTGCAATGCCTGCTCGAAGGGCGGCAGGATTTCACTCAGGTCTTTCGTCAGTTCCGAAATGCGTTTCGCCTTCGCCGCGTACTTCTCGTCATGCGCAAGCAGATGGCCGTATTCCTTGACCGTCACGCCGCAACCCGAGGCCGTCATCACGATTGCTTCAACACCGCCTTCCACGTAGGGCCACCATGCGTCGATATTGTTGCGCATGTCGTTGAGGCCGCCATCCTGATCATTCATGTGAAAACGGATCGCGCCGCAGCAGCCTTCCTTCGGCGCCACGATCAATTGCACGCCGAGCGCGTCCAGCACGCGTGCGGTGGCGGCATTGATATTGGGTGCCATCGCAGGCTGCACGCAGCCGTCGAGCAGCAGCATCTTGCGCGCGTGTTCCGCCTTCGGCCAAGTGCCGGCGCTCTGCCGCGCGGGGACCTTGTTGCGCAGGGACTTGGGCAGCAAGGGCCGCATCAGCTGGCCGGTCTTCATCGCGGGCGTGAACAACCATTTGCGCGGCAAGGCTTCCTTCAATACCGCGCGCACGATGCGTTGCGACATGGGGCGCTTCACCTGCTCTTCGACGATCTTGCGGCCGATGTCGACCAGGCGGCCGTATTGCACACCCGACGGGCAGGTCGATTCGCAATTGCGGCAGGTCAGGCAACGATCCAGGTGGGATAGCGTCTTGGCGGTGGCCGGCTTGCCTTCGAGAACCTGCTTGATCAGGTAGATACGGCCGCGCGGGCCGTCGAGTTCATCGCCGAGCAACTGATACGTTGGGCAGGTGGCGGTGCAAAATCCGCAGTGCACGCACTTGCGAAGGATCGCGTCGGCTTCATCACCGGCGCGCGTGTTCCTGATGAAATCAGCGAGATTGGTTTGCATGGTCAAAACTCTTTGTACATCCGTCCCGGATTGAATATGCCGGACGGATCAAATGCATTCTTGAGATTGCGATGAACCCTGGCGAGCGGCGGCACCAGCGGATGAAAGACGCCGACGCTCTTGTCGCCGCCGCGGAACAGTGTCGCGTGGCCGCCGACTTGCGTGACCACCGAGCGGATCGTGGCCGCATCGAGCTCCGTTCTCAACCAGCGTTGCGCGCCGCCCCATTCGATCAGGTGCTCGCCTTCCAGCGCCAGCGGCGGAATGGTCGACGGCACCGACAGGCGCCACAAGGCAGTCGGGCCATTGGTCGCGCTGAAGTACTGATTGCTGTGGTCGCGCAGCTCATTCCAGAACACATCCGCCTGCGCCTCCTCTTCGCCGCCCATTTTTTGCATGGCCGCCTTGACCGCTGACTCGGCACCGGACAAGCGCACGATGAGCACGCCGCCATGCCAGGCACTGGCGGAAATCGGCAGCGGCTGGCCGCCCCATTTGTTGAGTTGCTCGATGGATTCGGTCTTGCGCATTTCGAAGCGCAGCGTGGTTTCGTGGAAGGGCTTGGGCAGCACCTTCAAGGACACTTCCAGGATCAGGCCGAGCATGCCGAGCGAACCGACGAGCATGCGCGAGACGTCATAACCGGCGACGTTCTTCATCACCTGACCGCCGAAGCGCAGCATCTCGCCATTGCCATCCATGAGCACGGCGCCGAGCACAAAGTCGCGCACCGCGCCAACCGCCTGACGGCGCGGGCCCGACAGGCCGGCGGCGATCACGCCGCCGATGGTGGAATCGGGGCTGAAGCGCGGCGGCTCGAAGGCGAGCATCTGATTGCGCTCGGCGAGCGCGGCCTCGATCTCGGCCAGAGGCGTGCCGCAGCGCGCCGTGATCACCAGTTCGGTCGGTTCGTAGGCAACGATGCCTGAATACGCACGCGTGTCGAGGAGCTCGCCTTGCAAGTCCTGGCCATACCAGTCCTTGCTGCCGCCACCGCGAATGCGCAGCGGAGTCTTGCTGACCGATGCCGAGGCGATCCGGTCGCGGAATTGTTGCAATGCCTGATCCATAAGATTCTCTAAAAACGCGGAAGATGCGCAAACTTCATTTGTCCGCCGCTCACGCGCATCTTGCCGAACTCGGCACAACGGTTCAGCGTCGGGATCGCCTTGTCGGGGTTCAACAGGAATGCTGCGTCGAAGGCACGCTTGACTGCGACGAATGCCTCCAGTTCCTTCGGCGAGAACTGCACGCACATCGAATTGATCTTCTCGATGCCCACGCCATGTTCGCCGGTAATGGTGCCGCCGACCTTCACGCACAATTCGAGGATGTCGGCGCCGAATGCCTCGGCGCGCTCAAACTCGCCGGGCTTGTTGGCATCGAACAGGATCAGCGGATGCAGATTGCCGTCGCCGGCATGGAAGACGTTGGCGCAGCGCAGGCCATACTTGCCTTCCATCTCGGTAATCGCGATCAGGACTTCGGCCAGGCGCTTGCGCGGAATGGTGCCGTCCATGCAGTAGTAGTCGGGTGAAATGCGTCCTGCGGCGGGGAAGGCGTTCTTGCGGCCGGACCAGAACTTCAGGCGCTCTGCCTCGTTCTGCGACACTGCGATGGCGGTCGCGCCGGAGGACTTCAACACCTCGCTCATGCGGGCAATTTCCTCTTCCACCTCCTCCGGCATGCCATCGGATTCGCACAGCAGGATCGCTGCCGCTTCGGTGTCATAGCCGGCATTCACGAAAGGCTCGACCATGCGCGAGGATGTCCTGTCCATCATCTCCAGCCCGGCGGGGATGATGCCTGCCGCAATCACCTCGGCGACCGCGTCGCCGCCCTTCACCACGTCGTCGAAGGACGCCATGATCACGCGTGCCGATTGCGGCTTCGGCACCAGCTTGACGGTCACCTCGGTGACCACGCCAAGCATGCCTTCGGAGCCGATGAATACCGCCAGCAGATCGAGTCCGGCCGCATCCAATGCCTCGCTGCCAAGTTCAACCACCTCGCCCTCGATGGTGACCATGCGCACACGCAATACGTTGTGGACCGTCAAGCCGTATTTCAGGCAGTGCACGCCACCGGAGTTTTCCGCGACGTTGCCGCCGATCGTGCAGGCGATCTGCGACGAGGGATCGGGCGCGTAGTACAAGTCGTACGCAGCGGCCGCGTCGGAAATCGCGAGGTTGCGCACGCCCGGCTGCACCACCGCGGTACGGGAATATGGGTCGAGCTTGACGATCTTGTTGAACCTGGCGGTCGAGAGCACCACGCCATCGGCAATCGGCATCGCGCCACCCGAGAGACCGGTGCCTGCACCGCGCGGCACGATCGGCACCTTGAGTTCGCGGCAGGTGTTGAGGATGGCAATCACCTGCGCCTCGGTCTGGGGCAGGACCACCACCATCGGCAACTGGCGATACGCCGCAAGGCCGTCGCATTCATAAGGCCGGGTGTCTTCTTCATTGAACAACACGCACGCTTCGGGCAGAAGTGCGCGCAGGGCGCTGACGACTTCGCGCTGACGTTCGATTGTGAATTGAATCTGGGAGGGGGCGTTCATGTCCTGTTCCTGACTGGTTCGGCTCGCAAGAGTGTAGCGAAATCCCTTGCCGACGGGTGCTTATTGCATCGCTTATGCGCCTGAAAAGCTTTGCCCCGTGCGGTGAATATTTTTCAGGCGAGTCGCCGTGCACAATCTGACGGCTTGCCATTTCTGCATGACCAAGAGTCGGCCAGCACAATTATGCGCGGAATGATGCAAGCCTGCATCGCGCCGAGAAAGCTTTCGGCCGCACTTGTTGAAACGATATCAAGCTCTGTTCGCCGCAGGACAGCCAAGGCTCCGGCGAAGCGCGATGCGAATTCACGCCGTGCGGAACGTTTTCAGCAGCCAGTCGACGAAAGCGCCGACCTCGGGCCGATCGCGCACATGCTGCTCATACACCACGTAATACGCATGCGGCGGTGTTTTCAAGGCGATATTGGGGAACACCTGCACCACCTCGCCACTGGCTATCTGATTCTGCGCGAAGTGTTGCCGCGTCAGTCCGACACCAAGGCCGTGCCGCACCGCTTCCAGCAGCAAGCCGAGGTCGTCGAAGCGCAGGCCGACCGAGGGCTCAGGCCAATCCAGGCCCGCGACTTCAAACCAGGGTTGCCAGGGTTCAAGCGCCGAGCGCAGCAGCGTCGCCTTTTGAAGATCGGCCGGCACTTTCAGGCCGCCGATCTTCTCCAGGTACTTGGGATTGGCGACGGTGAAGGTCGGTTCCTCGAACAGTTTTTCAGTCACGATATCCGGATACTTGCCGGCGCCGAAACGCACCTCGACGTCGCTCTCCGACAGGCTCAAGTCGTACAACGGCACCGACAGGAAAAGCTCGATCACGATTTCCGGATGCAAGTTGGAGAATTCTTCGAGGCGCGGCACCAGCAGGCATCGCGCAAACGTCGGCGGCACCGTGACCTTGATGCGCGGTTGTGCAGGCGCGCTCCGGTGCGGCAAGGGGAAATCGGTCAAGGTACGCAGCGCCGCCTTCACCACATCCAGATAGCGCCGCCCGAACTCGGACAGACTGACCGCCCGGCCATCGCGCAGGAACAAGCGTTCACCGACAAAGTCCTCCAGCAAGCGTATGCGGTGCGACAAGGCCGAGGGCGTGATGCACAACTCTTCGGCAGCGACAGCGAAGGAACCGTGACGGGCTGCCGCTTCGAAGGCGGACAGGGCATGAACCGGAGGGAGGCGTATAGCCATAATGAAAACTCGAAGTAAGATGAGCGGCCACCGATTCGGTCTGAAAACCGTAGCGAGCGACACAAGGTCGCATCGAGAAGCGCAGTCGTACTGCGGTACGACGAGCATCGCAGATGTGAGATTGCGTCGCGCAGTAGGTTTGCAGACCGAATCGCTACCAGTGGATGATTTTACCGGGGTTCAACATGTTTTTGGGATCAAATGCATGCTTGAGCGCGCGCATTGTCTCAATTGCCGCCGGCCCATGCTCCTGCACCAGAAAGTCCATCTTGTGCAGTCCCACCCCATGCTCCCCGGTGCAGGTCCCGTCCATTGAAATTGCCCGCGCCACCATGCGTGCGTTGATGCCTTCGGCCTTGGCCACGTCGTCCGCGTCATGCGGATCGACCATCATCAGGACATGAAAATTGCCGTCACCGACGTGGCCGACGATGGCATAAATCATGTCATTCTTTTCACAATCAGCCTGAGTATCGAGTATGCACTCGGCCAGGCGCGATATCGGCACGCAGCAATCGGTGGTGATCGCACGCCCGCCCGGTCGCATCTGCAGCATGGCGAAATAGGCGTTGTGGCGCGCCGCCCACAGGCGTGAACGATCTTCCGGGCGCGTTGCCCATTCGAAACCGCTGGCATTGTGTTCCGCCGCGATTTCCTGCACGGTTTGCGCGTTTTCCTTCACGCCGTTTTCGCTGCCGTGGAATTCGAACAGCAGCAGCGGTTTTTCGGGCAGGCTCATCTTGTCGTAGGCGTTGATGGAACGCACGGCGCTCTCGTCGATGAATTCGACGCGCGCAATGGGCACACCCATCTGGATGGTCTGGATGACCGTGTTGACTGCGTCGGCCGTGCTCGGGAAAGAGCACACGGCTGCCGACACGGCTTCCGGCTGCGGATACAGCCGCACGGTGATTTCGGTGATGATGCCGAGCGTGCCTTCGCTGCCGACAAAAATGCGCGTGAGATCGTAACCGGCCGACGACTTCCTGGCGCGGGTGCCGGTCTTGATGATGCGGCCGTCCGCGGTGACGACGGTCAAGGCGAGCGTGTTTTCCCGCATGGTGCCGTAACGCACGGCATTGGTGCCGGACGCGCGCGTCGCCGCCATGCCGCCGAGCGATGCATCGGCGCCAGGATCGATCGGGAAAAACAGGCCGGTATCCTTGATCTCCTGGTTCAATTGCTTGCGCGTAACGCCAGCCTGCACCGTCGCCGTCTGGTCCTCCGCATGCACCGCCAATACCTGATTCATCTGCGACAGATCGATGGTCACACCACCGCGCAAGGCCAGCACGTGGCCCTCCAGCGAAGTGCCGGTGCCGTAGGGAATGATAGGCACGTCATAGTTGCTGCACAGCTTCACCACCTCCGCCACTTCCTCGGTCGTCTGTGCGAATACCACCGCATCGGGCAACATCGGATCATAGGAAGATTCGTCGCGTCCATGATGCGCGCGCATGGCCTCCGAGACGGAAAAGCGGTCTTCGAACAAGGTGCCGAGCGCAAGCGCAAGCTCTTCGGGAAGAGGTCTTTTCGATACCGTCGGCTGGCTGAAGTGATTCATGGTCGTCTCCGTTTTTTCCGATTCTACCGCGCGGGGGTAATCCCCGTACATTGACATGGAGATGACACCACCCCTCGCAATTTTGGCTTATCCTCTGGTCTTTACCTTTACGCTTCGACGAACATGGGCAATCGACTTTCCAAAATCGCCACACGCACCGGCGACAACGGCACCACGGGACTCGGCGACGGCAGCCGAGTGAGCAAGGACAGCCTGCGCATTCACGCAATGGGCGAGGTGGACGAGCTGAATTCCCATATCGGCTTGCTCATGTGCGAGGAATTGCCGCCGGAACTGCGCGAAGAACTGGTCACGATACAGCACGACCTGTTCGACCTGGGCGGCGAATTGTGCATCCCCGGCTACACCCTGATCACCGAAGCGCAAGTCGCGCGCCTCGACACGCTGCTGGAAAAATACAATGCCGATCTGCCGCGCCTGAAGGAATTCATTCTGCCAGCAGGCTCGCGTGGCGCGGCCCTGGCGCATGTGTGCCGCACCGTGTGCCGGCGCGCCGAACGCGCGATCGTCACGCTGGGCAATACCGAAACAATCAATGACAACCTGCGGCATTACATGAACCGCCTGTCGGACCTGTTGTTCGTGCTGTCGCGCGTATTGAACCGGTTTGCCGGCGGAAGCGATGTGCTGTGGGAAAAGGATCGCAAGCGGGACGTGTGACCGGCCGCTACGCAGCCATAAAAAAAGCGACGCCAATGCGTCGCTTTTTCCTTGCCTGCCGAAGCGTTTATTTCACCCGCTTGTCGTTCTCGATCAGGGCATATGCCGAATGATTGTGAATTGATTCGAAATTCTCCGCTTCCAGCGTGTAGGCCACGATCCGCTGGTCGGCATTCAGCATCCCTGCCACGTCCCGCACCAGGTCCTCGACGAACTTCGGATTGTCGTAAGCACGCTCGGTCACATACTTCTCGTCGGGGCGTTTCAGCAGGCCATACAGCTCGCAGGAAGCCTGCTCTTCAATCCTTGCAATCAGTTCATCCACCGCCAGGTCGCCGTCCAGCAGCGCGGTGACAGTGATATGCGAACGCTGGTTGTGCGCGCCATAGTCGGAGATCTTCTTCGAGCAGGGGCAGAGGCTGGTGACCGGCACCAGCACCTTCAGTGAAATTTCTGTCACGCCCTTCCTGATCTCGCCGGTGAAACCGACTTCGTAATCCATCAGGCTCTCGACACCGGACACCGGCGCGATCTTGTTGATGAAATACGGGAAGGACACTTCGATGCGGCCGGAATCCGCTTCGAGCAATCCGACCATTTGCCGCAGCAGTCCGCCGAATTTCGCGACATCGAGCGGCGCGCGATTGTCTTCCAGCAGGCCGATGAAGCGCGACATATGCGTGCCCTTCTGCGCTTCTGGCAGATGCACATACATGTTCCATGTGCCTACCGAGGGCTGCACGCCATTGACCGTCCTGATCGTGATCGGATAACGCACGCCTTTCACGCCGACGCGCTGGATCGACAAGCGGCGCGTGTCGACCGTGCTTTGCACATCGGGGATGGCGTGGAGGTTGAGATCGCGGGTATTCATTGCGTTACTTTCAAATGCGGCGGCCGGCGCATGGTCCGGCCGCGATGGAGATGTCAGTTGTTGACGACGAGGCGCGGCTCGCCCTTGTCGAAGCGCTTCCTGATGACGGCGGTGATGCCTTTGGCATCCAGGCCGCATATCGCCAGCAGCTGCGCCTGGTCGCCATGATCGATAAATTTGTCCGGCAGCCCCAAATGCAAGATCGGTTTGACAATACCCGCTTCCGCCAGGGCTTCCGCCACCGCCGAACCGGCGCCACCCATGATCGCGCCCTCTTCGACCGTCACCAGCGCATCGTGCGTCTGCGCCAGCTGCTTGACCAGCTCGACGTCGAGCGGCTTGACGAAGCGCATGTTGGCGACAGTGGCATTCAGTTCCTCGCCTGCTTTCAGGCTCGGCGCCACCATGGTGCCGAATGCGAGAATCGCAATGCCCTTGCCTTCGCGACGGATTTCGCCTTTGCCCAGGGGGATGGTGTGCAATTCCTTGTCGATCGCAGCACCGATGCCGGCGCCGCGCGGATAGCGCACCGAGGCCGGTCCGTGATAGTGGAACGCGGTGGACAGCATCTGACGGCATTCGTTCTCGTCGGAAGCCGCCATGATCACCATGTTCGGAATGCAGCGCAGGTAAGCGATATCGTAGTTGCCGGCATGCGTCGCACCGTCGGCGCCGACCAGGCCGGAGCGGTCGAGTGCAAAGGTGACATCCAAGTTTTGCAGCGCGACATCATGGATCAATTGATCGTACCCGCGCTGCAGGAAGGTGGAGTAAATGGCAACCACCGGTTTCAGCCCTTCGCAGGCAAGGCCGGCGGCGAAGGTGACGGCGTGCTGTTCCGCGATGCCGACGTCGTAGTAGCGGCCGGGGAAACGCCGTTCGAATTCCACCAGGCCGGAGCCTTCGCGCATGGCCGGCGTAATACCGATCAGGCGCGTGTCGTGTTCCGCCATGTCGCACAGCCAGTCGCTGAACACTTGCGTGTACGTCATCTTGCTGGTCGCTGCGGGCTTGATGCCTTCCGCCGGATTGAACTTGCCGGGGCCGTGATACAGCACCGGATCGGCCTCGGCCAGCTTGTAACCCTGTCCCTTCTTCGTCACCACGTGCAGGAATTGCGGACCGCGCAGATTCTTCAGGTTCTGCAGTGTCGGGATCAGCGATTCGAGGTCGTGGCCGTCGATCGGGCCGATGTAGTTGAAACCGAATTCCTCGAACATGGTGGCGGGCACCACCATGCCTTTCGCATGCTCTTCCAGGCGCTTCGCGAGCTCCAGCATCGGGCCGGGCAGCACCGACTTGCCGACGTTTTTCGCTGCCGCATAGAACTTGCCCGACATCAGGCGCGCGAGGTAGCGATTGAGCGCGCCGACCGGCGGCGAAATCGACATGTCGTTGTCGTTCAGGATCACCAGCAGGTTGATGTCGTTGTAGACGCCGGCATTGTTCAATGCCTCGAATGCCATGCCGGCCGTCATCGCACCATCGCCGATCACCGCGATCGAATGACGGCTTTCGCCCTTGGTCTTGGCAGCCAGTGCCATGCCGAGTGCGGCGGAAATCGAGGTCGATGAGTGCGCGGTGCCGAAGGTGTCGTACTCGCTTTCATCGCGGCGCGGGAAGCCGGAGATGCCGTTCAACTGGCGCAGCGTGTGCATCTGGTCGCGGCGGCCGGTCAGGATCTTGTGCGGGTAAGTTTGATGGCCGACGTCCCACACGATCCGGTCTTCCGGCGTGTTGAACACATAGTGCAGCGCAATGGTCAGTTCCACCGTGCCGAGGTTGGACGACAAGTGGCCGCCGGTCTTCGAAACGGAATCGAGCAGGAAGGCGCGCAGCTCGTCCGCCAATGGCTTCAATTGCGTGCGAGGGAGCTTGCGCAAGTCCGCCGGCGCGTCGATCATCTTCAACAGGTTCATATTGGTCTAGGCTTTCCGTTGCACGATCAGGTCTGCTATGTCGCGCAAGCGCCGTGCATTCTCTCCGAACGGCATGAGCGCCTTGTGCGCATCAGTCCGCAGTTGTTCCGCCAGGGCCCTGGATTGCTCCAGCCCGAGAATCGATACATAAGTCGGCTTGTGATCCGCCGCATCCTTGCCGGCGGTCTTGCCGAGCGTTGCCGAATCGGCCGTCGCGTCGAGGACGTCGTCGACCACCTGGAATGCCAGTCCGATCGCGCTCGAATACGCATCGAGCGCAGCGACTTCCTCGTCGCTCAACGACTTGCCTGCCATGGCGCCCAGCAGAACGGAAGCACGCAGCAAGGCGCCGGTTTTCAGGCGATGCATCTGCTCCAGCTCGCCCAGCGACAGGTTCAGGCCGACGCTCGCGAGATCGATTGCCTGCCCGCCGCACATGCCGACCGATCCGGACGCATGCGCCAGCAGGCGAATCATTGCCACGGCGCGCGCCGCATCCTCGATGTGTCCGCCTTCGGACAGCACCAGAAAGGCCTGCGTCTGCAGTGCGTCGCCGACCAGCAACGCAGTCGCCTCATCGTATTTCACATGCACCGTGGCCTTGCCGCGCCGCAGTTCATCGTCGTCCATGCAGGGCATGTCGTCATGCACAAGCGAATAGGCATGAATCATTTCCACCGCAGCCGCCGCGCGGGCCAGCAGGTCAGTGCCGGCGCCGAACAGGTCGCCCGCGGCAAACACCAGCAAGGGACGCACGCGCTTGCCGCCATCGAGCACCGCATAACGCATCGCTTCATGCAGGCGGGCAGGAATATCCGCCGCAGACGGCAAAAAAGAGGCTAACGCATCCTCCATCGTCGACTGGACGCCCTTCATCCAGTCGCCGAATACTTGAAATTCCGTCATTCTTCCGCCTCAGGTTCGGCACCGGCGGAGAACGGCTTGAGCATGTCGCCTTCGAGGACCTTGACCTGATTGTCTACCTTCTCGAGTTGCGCCGCGCAAAACTTGACCAGCTCCGAACCGCGCTTGTAGGCAGCCACCGAAGCTTCGAGGGGCAATTCGCCCGCTTCCATCGTGGCGACGAGCTGTTCCAGCTCCGCCATGGCGTCTTCGAAGGAAGCCGGTTCCCCTGCGGGCGTTGATTTCTTTGACATAGTGGACAAAAGTGAAGTGTAGTCCGATATTTTAGAACAAACCACCTCATGCAGTTGAGATCCAGCAAGCCGGAAAGCCATGCGCCGGCCGGCCAAATCGCCCCGCCATTGCGAAAAGTCAAGGCAAGTTAAAAATAAGGCAACACCATGAAGAGCGGGATTTGCACAGTCGAGGCGCAGTTGCACACATCATTTTTCGAGGCCGCACTGCCTGAAACTGCACTGGATCGCTTATTGCTTGGCCTTCTCGGACCTGAGAATCGCGTAGTGCGGTCTCAGGTATAATTGCCAGTTCTGTCCAAAATTTCCGTTTCATCTTTTTTGAATACTGGTTTTTGCGGATTCTTTCTCTCTTAGGTTGGTGCAAATTAATTTGGGGGTGGGGATGTCCGATTTGGCTCATGTCGCCAAGCTCGCGCGATCCAACGCGCAACTTCCGGTCAACGTCTATTTCGACGACGCGCTGTTGCAGCAGGAAATCCAGCAACTTTTTCATCAAGGTCCACGTTACGTCGGCCATGAACTCATGGTGCCGAATCCCGGCGACTATGCCACGCTGGCATGGGAAAACGAGGGCCGCATGCTGGTGCGCGGCCCGCAAGGCATCGAACTGCTGTCCAATGTCTGCCGCCATCGACAGGCCAAGATGTTCGACGGGCGCGGCAATGCCAACACCATCGTCTGCCCGCTGCATCGCTGGACTTACGATCTCAAGGGTGAACTGATCGGCGCGCCGCATTTCGAGGACACGCCGTGCATGAACCTGTCCAAGACGCCGCTGCAGAACTGGAACGGTTTGCTGTTCGAGCAGAACGGCGTCAACGTCGCGCAAATGATGTCCAGGCTCGGCGTGACGAAGGATCTCGATTTCAGCGGATACATGCTGGACCATGTTGAAGTTCACGACTGTGACTACAACTGGAAGACTTTCATCGAAGTCTATCTGGAGGACTACCACGTCGAACCCTTTCATCCGGGCCTCGGCAGCTTCGTCACTTGTTCCGACCTGCGCTGGGAGTTCGGCGAGAACTACAGCGTGCAGACCGTCGGCGTCAATCATGCGCTCTCGCGGTTCGGCACGCCGAAGTATCGCAAGTGGCAGGAGCAGGTGCTGCAATTCCGCAACGGAGAGCTGCCGCCGCACGGCGCGATCTGGCTGACGATCTATCCGAACATCATGGTCGAGTGGTATCCGCATGTGCTGGCGGTGTCGACCGTATGGCCGAACGGAACGCAGAAGACCCGGAATGTGGTCGAGTTCTACTATCCGGAAGAGATCGTGCTGTTCGAACGCGATTTCGTCGAAGCCGAGCGCGACGCCTACATGGAAACCTGCATCGAGGACGACGAGATCGGCCA
Organism: Herbaspirillum sp. ST 5-3; assembly: GCF_004804275.1. GTDB lineage: Bacteria > Pseudomonadota > Gammaproteobacteria > Burkholderiales > Burkholderiaceae_D > Noviherbaspirillum. Next base: position 83,641 of record NZ_STGI01000010.1, on the reverse strand, counting down.
GCGCATGGATGCCGGCCGCAAGATCCTGCTGGAGCGCGGAGAGAATGAAGTCGGGCCCTACCAGTCGCCGATGGAAGACGGCATGCAGCATTTCCATGAGTGGTACCGCAAGCGCATCGCTGTCTGAATAAAGGCGGGCAATGCCCGCCTGCCTCCCGCCGACCTTGCGTGCCGGTCCTGCCCGCAATGCCGAATCCGCGTATCATCTTGGACTTCCGCCCTGCCGCCACGCCATTTTCGCCCGACTCCCATGCAATCGCTCTGGATGCTTTTCGCAAGTTTCGCTTTCTCCATCATGGGCGTGTGCGTCAAGCTGGCATCAAGCACCTACTCGGTCGCCGAAATCGTGACCTACCGCGGGATAGTCGGCGTCATCTTCATGGCCGGGCTGACTCTGGTCCGGGGCGGCAGCTTGCGCACCTCTCTGCCAGGGGCACACCTGTCGCGCGGTCTGGTCGGCGTCACCGCTCTCTCGATGTGGTTCTATTCGATCGGCAAGCTTCCGATCGCCACCGGCATGACTCTCAACTACATGGCGCCGATCTGGATCGCTGCCATCCTGTTTACCGTCGGTTGGTGGCACAGGCAGAACAGGTTCGAATGGGGCCTGACCAGCGCGATCGCGTTCAGCTTCGTCGGCGTCACATTGCTGCTGCGCCCTTCGTTCCATGCGGATCAATGGTTTGCCGGATTGGTCGGACTCGCGTCAGGCGTACTCTCCGCGCTCGCCTACCTGCAGGTGAAAAAGCTGGGACAGATGGGCGAACCGGAATACCGCGTGGTGTTCTATTTTTCGCTGACCGGATTGGTGGCAGGCCTGGCCGGGACCCTGGCCGGCAACGGCTCCCTGACCGGCCTGCATGAACACAGCGCCAAGGGCCTCATCCTGCTGCTATCGATCGGCGTGACCGCAACACTTGCGCAAGTCGCCATGACCCGCGCCTACCATCTCGGCAAGACGCTGGTGACCGCCAACCTGCAATACAGCGGCATTGTTTTCTCCAGCATCTGGGGTATCCTGATCTGGGGCGATGTACTGAGTTGGCTCGGCTGGCTCGGTATCGCGATCATTCTCGCGAGCGGAATCGCCGCGACCTATTACAATACGCGCAACGCTGGCGTCGGAACGAAAAACCCTTCCATCGCCGAGGTCAATGATCCGATAGCAACCGAGGTATAGAGTCGTATGCAATACACCACGCTGATTTCCGCCGCCGATCTCGCGCGGCACATCAAGGACGCGAGCTGGGTCGTGCTCGATTGCCGCCATGACCTCGCCAACCAGGACGCCGGTCGTGCTGCCTATGCGGCAGGTCATATCCCGTGCGCGCAATTCGCGGACGTCGAGAGCGAGCTGTCGGACAAGAGCCTGGGCCCCAACGGAGAGTTTCGCGGACGCCATCCTCTCCCCGAACGCAATGCCTTCGTTGAAACGCTGCGCCGCTGGGGTGTCAATCATGGATCGCAAGTGGTGGCGTACGACGCGCACGGCGGCATGTTTGCCGCACGCCTGTGGTGGATGCTGCGCTGGGTGGGGCATGATGCGGTTGCCGTGCTGGATGGCGGACTGCCGGCCTGGCAGGCGCTCGGCCTGGCCTTGTCGACGGAAACCGTGACCCGGCCGCGCGGCAATGTGGAGCCGCATCCGTCGCGCATGACGACCGTCAGCGCCGATGACATCATAGCCAATCTGTCGAACCCGGCGCGCATTATTGTGGATGCCCGCGCGCCCGATCGTTTTCGCGGCGAGAATGAAACGCTGGATCCTGTCGGCGGCCATATTCCCGGCGCGAAGAACCGCTTCTTCAAGGACAACCTGCAAGGCGACGGGCAATTCAAGCCGGCCAGCCAGTTGCACGACGAATTCAATGCCCTGTTCAGCGCCCCGGAATCGGTCATCATGCAATGCGGCTCGGGCGTAACGGCCTGCCACAACCTGCTCGCCGCCGAGGTCGCCGGACTGTCCGGTGCAGCCTTGTATCCAGGTTCCTGGAGCGAGTGGTGCTCCAATCCATCGCGGCCGGTAGCAACCGGTTCTTAATTGCCGATCAGTGCTGGTGCGACTGCCCCGTCACGAACACCACCAGCGCCACGCCGACGGCAATCAGGATAATTTGCGGAATCGTTTCGCGCAGCGTTGAGCGTCGCTGCATTTGCGGCATCAGGTCGCTGACAGCGATATAGATGAAACCGGACGACGCAAACACCAGCACGTAGGGAATCCAGTCCGACACCTGCCCGAGGGTGAAATAGCCGAGTACGCCGCCGATGATCGCCATCAGGCTGGACAACAGGTTGTAGACATAGGCCCGGGTGCGCGTGAACCCGGCATTGAGCAGCACGATGAAATCGCCGATCTCTTGCGGGATTTCATGCGCAATGATGGCCAGGCCGGTGATCAGCCCGAGATGCGGATCGGCGAGGAAAGCCGCGGCGATCAGGATGCCGTCGGTGAAGTTGTGCAGGCCATCCCCGACCAGGATCATCCAACCCGACTTGCCTGCCTCATGCACATCGTGCCCGTGCTCATGCCCGTGGCCATCGCCTTCGTAATGATGCGAATGGCGCAGGATCGCGAATTTCTCCAGCAGGAAGAATCCCAGCAAGCCGCCCAGCAGCATGGCGAACAGCAGGTGGCTGTCGGCCTTGGATTCGAACGCTTCCGGCAGCGCGTGCAACAACGAGGTCGACAACAGGATGCCGACCGACAGGCTGACCATGCGGTCCACCATTTTCGACAGCAGGGAAAACGAAAACACCGCCGCAGCGGTAATGCTGATGACGCCGGAAATGGTGGTCGCAAGCAGGATGGATAACAGCGTGGAGTTGATTTTGAGCCCCGACGAATATGCAACAAAGTTGCAAATTAAAGCACAGACTGGCTGTTTCGGCAAACAGCTGCCTTGTTATGGTAGGGGTTATGGATGTCCCCGGAAAGCACGGAAATCAAACATATTTTCTGTGCTTTCCGTGTTTTCCGCGGACATGACATCTCGGATGAGGATGACCCGCTAGAACTCCTGCTTCTCGCCGGGATTGATCGCAAGCACCTTGGTAGGGGCAGCGCCGAGCTCCTTCGTCAATTCCGCCGGTGTTCCCTTCAGCAGCGGGAAAGTGCCGTAGTGGATCGGAATCGCATACTTTGGCTTGAGCATGTCCCGGATGGCGACAGCGGCTTCTTTCGGCCCCATCGTGAAATGCCCGCCGATCGGAATCATCACCAGATCCGGCTTGTAATACTGGCCGATGAACGCGAGGTCACCGAACAGACCGGTGTCGCCCATGTGATAGATCTTGAAGCCGTTTTCCAGCTCGATGATGTAGCCCACCGGCTCGCCGCCAACATGAATCTCGTCCTTCGAGCTTGTCGGGTTGTGCCATGTCAGTTCCGAACTGTGCTCGGCATGCACGGCGGTAACGCGGATATTGGTGCCGGACGGAACGACGGTGCCACTCTTGTTGAAGCCGCGCGTCAGTTCGGACGGGAGGATGCCAAGCGCAACGGCCGATTGCAGCAGGCCTGCGGGTCCATAGACCGGCACCTTGTTCAGCCTGGCCAGCGCGGACACGTCGGTGAAATGGTCCATGTGCCCGTGCGTCACCAGAATCACGTCGACCTTGCCGAGCGCTTCGAGCTTCTTGTATTGCTCCGGTGTTTTCGGATTGCTGGTCAGCCACGGATCGACCACGATGACCTTGCCTTCCGGCGTCGTGATTTTGGTCGTCGCCTGGCCCAGCCACTGCACTTCCGTCTTTCCCTGCGCCATCGACGCCGGCACGACAGCCGCCAGCATCAGGCCAATCACTGCGGAAATCGCTTGCTTCAAGTTGAGCATCGTTCTCTCCTTTCGGTTATCGGGATCGCCGGCGGTCGCACCGCAATGCGCGCGGACCGACCGGGAAATGATAACGATAAATCAACTTGCGCGTAGCACGCCGGATCAATGCGCCTGATCCCAGTTCTTGCCGATACCGACTTCCGCGGTCAAGGGAACCCTGAGCTGGCCGACGCCGCTCATCAACTCGGGCAAGGTCTGCTGCACGCGCGCCAACTCTGCTTCCGGCACTTCGAGCACCAGTTCATCGTGCACCTGCATCACCATCTTCGACGCCATGCGCTCTGCTTCCAGCCAGTCCTGCACGGCGATCATCGACAGCTTGATCAGATCGGCGGCCGTGCCCTGCATCGGCGCGTTGATCGCGGCACGCTCGGCAGCCTGGCGACGCGGGCCATTGGGTGAATTGATTTCCGCCAGCCACAGGCGGCGACCGAAGACCGTTTCGACATAACCACGCGCCTTGGCCTGGGCACGCGTGTCAGCCATGTATTGCGCGACGGCGGGATAGCGCTGGAAGTATTTGTCGATATACATCTGCGCGGCGGAACGCTCGATGCCGAGATTGCTCGCCAGTCCGAATGCGCTCATGCCGTAGATCAGGCCGAAGTTGATCACCTTGGCATAGCGGCGCTGCTCGCTGGTCACATCCGCCGGCGCCGCGCCAAAAATCTCGGCAGCGGTGGCGCGATGGATGTCCTCGCCTTCCGCAAAGGCGCGCAGCAGATTCTCGTCGCCCGAGATGTGCGCCATGATGCGCAACTCGATCTGCGAATAGTCGGCCGAGACGATCACGCTCCCCGGCGGCGCGACGAAGGCTTCGCGGATGCGCCGGCCCTCGGCGGTACGCACCGGAATGTTCTGCAGGTTGGGATCGTTCGATGCCAGACGTCCGGTTACCGCGACGGCCTGCGCGTAATTCGTGTGCACCCGGCCGGTATTCGGATTCACCATCTTCGGCAGCTTGTCGGTGTAGGTGGACTTCAGCTTGGACAGGCCCCGATAGTCGAGCAGGATTTTCGGCAGCGGATAATTCTCGGCCAGCTTCTGCAGTACTTCTTCATCGGTCGACGGCGTGCCGGACGGCGTCTTTTTCACCACCGGCAGTTGCAGTTTGTCGAAGAAGATTTCACCGATCTGCTTCGGCGAGTTGAGGTTGAACGGCTGGCCGGCCAGTTCATACGCCTGCCTTTCCATTTCCAGCATGCGCGTGCCGAGTTCGTGCGACTGCGTGGCGAGCAATTGCGCATCGATCAGCACGCCGTTGCGCTCGATCTTCTGCAACACGATCGAGGTCGGCAGCTCGACCTTTTCATAGATGAATTTCAAGCCCGCATTGTCGGCCACGTGCGGCCACATCGCCTGATGCAATTGCATGGTGACGTCCGCATCCTCCGCTGCATAATCGGTCGCGCGTTCGAGCGGAACTTCGTCGAAGCAGATTTGCGAGGCGCCCTTGCCGCACACTTCCTCGAAGGTGATGGTCTTGCGATTGAGATGCCGCAGCGCCAGGCTGTCCATGTCGTGACTCTTGTGCGACTCGAACACATAGGATTCGAGCAGCGTGTCGTGCACGATGCCGCGCAATGCGACGCCGTGATTGGCGAAGATGTGGCTGTCGTATTTCAGGTGCTGCCCGAGCTTGGGTTTGGCGGCATCTTCCAGCCAGGGCTTCAGCTTCTCCAGCACGAAGTCGCGAGACAGTTGTTCCGGCGCTCCCTGATAGCGGTGCGCAACCGGGATATAGGCGGCCACACCGGGCTTGCAGCACAGCGAAATGCCGACCAGTTGCGCGCGCATCGGATCGAGCGATGTGGTTTCGGTATCGACCGAAGTCAACTCGGCGGCATTGATCGTTTCCAGCCAGCGGTCGAGCTGTGCTTCCGTCAGCACGGTTTCGTACTCGGTCGTCACCGGGCCGGAGTCGAACAGGTTCGCCTGCGGTTCCGCACTTTCTGCACTGCGCACCTGCGTCGCAGGGCGCACGCCGGTGGTCGATTCACCGGTCAGCTCGCGCAGCCAGGTCTTGAAACCGTAGCGCCGGAAGAATTCGATCAAGGCATCGTTGTCGGCCGGCCTGGCCACCAGTGATTCCGGGATCGACACCATGTGTGCAGCCAGGTCGCAATCGGTCTTGACGGTCAGCAGATGACGCGCCTGCGGCAGCCAGTCCAGCGCGCGGCGCAAGTTCTCGCCGACCGCGCCGCCGACGCTCGCTGCCTGCGCGATGATGGCGTCCAGCGAGCCGTACTGCGTCAGCCACTTGACTGCGGTCTTCGGGCCGACCTTGTCGACGCCCGGCACATTGTCGACCGCGTCGCCGATCAGCGTCAGGTAGTCGACGATGCGCTCCGGCGGCACGCCGAACTTGGCAATCACGCCTTCCCGGTCGAGCTTTTCGTTGCTCATCGTGTTGATCAGCGTGACATGATCGTTCACCAGTTGCGCCAGATCCTTGTCGCCGGTCGAGATCACCGTCTGCATGCCGTGCCCGACCGCTTTCACCGCCAGCGTGCCGATCACGTCGTCGGCCTCGATCCCCTCGACCATCAGAATCGGCCAGCCGAGCGCGCGCACGGCTTCATGGATAGGCTCGATCTGCTTGACGAGATCTTCCGGCATCGATGGACGATGCGCTTTGTATTCCGGATACAGATCGTCACGGAAGGTTTTACCTTTTGCGTCGAACACACAGGCAATGTATGCTGCCGAGTAATCATTGCGTAACTTGCGCAGCATGTTGATCATGCCGTAGATGGCGCCGGTCGGTGCGCCTTCGGCATTACGCAAATCCGGCATCGCGTGGAATGCGCGATAGAGATAACTGGAACCGTCAACGAGCAAAAGGGTTTTATTCATATGGTGTCAAAAGGGAAAAACGTGCCGCGCCTCAGGCAAATCACGGATGTCAATCGGGCCACTGCAAAAAAAGCGCGGGAATCATGGCATATCCTGACGATTATGGCAGAGTTTATCGAGTCGACTGAGCGACTCGCGGAGCTGCGCCCGGCAGTGTCCATCTTCGGTTCGGCGCGCATCAAGCCGACCGACCCCTTTTACGACAAATGCGTCGACATCGCGCGCCGCCTGTCCGACGCAGGACTCGCGGTCATCTCCGGGGGCGGACCCGGCATCATGGAAGCGGCGAACAAGGGCGCGTATGAAGGTGCGTCGTCCTCGGTCGGCCTGAATATTGAATTGCCGCACGAGCAGTCCAGCAACCGCTGGCAGGACATTTCGATCAGCTTTCGGCATTTCTTCGCGCGCAAGGTTGCTTTCGTCAAATATGCGGACGCCTATGTCGTGATGCCGGGCGGTTTCGGCACGCTGGACGAAATGACGGAAGTATTGACGCTGATCCAGACCGGCAAGTCGCGCCGCATTCCGGTGATCCTGGTCGGCACGCAATTCTGGAGCGGCCTGCTCGAGTGGTTCCGGACACGCCTGGTCGCCGACGGCATGATCGATGCGAAGGACCTGGACCTGGTGCAGCTCATCGACGAACCTGCCAATGTGGTGGAAGCGATTTTCGCCTTCTACGAGGCCAGCCATGAGCTGTTGACGTCGGAAAGCAAGGAAGCGGGCGCCTACCTCTAACATTGTTCTACCTCAACAGCCGTGCGCAAGGGCAGCCGGGGATTTCCTGTCCTTGCAGGTGCCGTTTGCTAAAATGTTTCATAGAGGCTCGATTGCAATTCAGCCATACCGCGTTCCAATAACAGTTCAAGAATCATCATGCGCACACTCAGGGTTTGGCCACTCGTCGCAGCGTCTATTGCTGCCTTGACAATTCCGCTGTCGGCCATCGCCCAGCAAGGCTCGGGCAAAGCCCCTCCGCCTCCCCGGCTGGAAAAACTGGAAGAAGGCGAACCGCCCGCAGTCACGATCCGCCAGCCCGACCGACGCAGCAAAATCAGCGAAAAGCGTGCGCGCGGCGGCAAGGTTACCGAAGTCAAGGTCAGCACCGGCGGCAGCACTTACGTTGTAAAAGCCAACGATCAGGCCGGCAGCGCACTCCCAGGAGACGCGCAAAGCAGTACAATGCGCCCGGCGCAGTGGGAAGTGCTGGAATTCGATCTTGGCCGCTCGAAAGAAGCCAAGGAAGCGGAAGAAGCACAGGCGGCGGCGGTTCCGGCCCCGCCTCAGGCGCCCGCGCCGAAAAAATAGCCCATTCATTTATTCGACATTTTTTTCCGATTCGCTCATGGCAGTTTTCACCCCGGTCAGCCTGGATGACCTTACCCAATGGCTCGCGCAGTTCAATCTCGGCAAGCCTCTCGCCATCAAAGGCATTTCGTCCGGCATCGAAAACAGCAACTTTTTCGTCACCACCGAAGCGGGTGAGTTCGTCCTGACGATTTTCGAGAAGCTGAACTTCGAGCAATTGCCGTTCTACCTGGAACTGATGCGCCACCTGGCTGATCACGGCGTGCTGGTACCGGCGCCGATCTCCAACAAGCACGGCGACATCCTGCACACGCTGCATGGCAAGCCGGCCTGCCTCGTGACCAAGCTGGACGGCACATCGCAAATGGATCCCAAGCCGGCGCATTGCGCGGCGGTCGGCGCAATGCTGGCGAAGATGCACCTGGCAGGCCAGGATTTCCCGATGCAGCAGCCGAACCTGCGCGGCCTCGCCTGGTGGCATGCCACCACGCCGGTGGTGCTGCCGTACTTGCCGGAAGACAGCCAGCATCTGCTGCGCGCGGAAATCCATACGCAGGAAGCATTTGCCGCCTCCGCCACCTATCACCAGTTGCCGCGGGGACCGATTCACGCCGATCTGTTCCGCAACAATGTGATGTTTGTCGGCGAACGCCTGACCGGATTCTTCGATTTTTATTTCGCCGGCTGCGATACCTGGATCTTTGATGTCGCAGTGACGGTCAACGACTGGTGCATCGATGTCGAGAGCGGCGCGCTCGACGAGCAACGTGTACGGGCCTTGCTCGACGCCTATCATTCGGTGCGGCCCTTTGTCGAGCCGGAAAAGATTGCCTGGCGCCCGATGCTGCAAGCCGGCGCACTGCGCTTCTGGCTCTCGCGCCTGTACGACTTCTATTTGCCGCGCGAGGCGGAAATGCTGACCCCGCACGACCCGACCCACTTCGAACGCATCCTGCGCCAGCGCATCAACAATCCGGTTCCTGCCTTGTTCTGACAATGGGAAAACTGCCTGCAAACACCGGCTGGGTCTGGGTCAAGGAAGGGTTCGCGCTGTTTCGCAAGCAGCCGGTGGAAATGTCGACGCTGTTCCTGGCGTACATGTTCCTGATGCTGGCCGTCGGTGTCCTGCCCCTGCTCGGCCAGATCCTGCCCCTGGTGCTGGTACCGGCCCTTTCCATGGCGTTCATGGAGGCATGCCGGAATATCGAGCAAGGCAAGAAGGTTTATCCGAGTCTGCTGGTCACGGTTTTCCGCACGCCGGCCTTGAAAAAGCTGCTGGTGCTGGGCGCGTTCTATCTGCTCGCGGCGATCCTCGCCTTGGCGGCGTCCGCGCTGATTGACGGCGGCGTGACTTGGCAGGTGATGAGCGGCAGCAAGGAACTGAATGCCGAGATGATCCGCAACTCGAACATGTCGCTGGCAATGATGTTCGCCGCCGCGGTCTACGTGCCGGCGGCAATGGCATTCTGGTATGCCGCGCCGCTGATTGCGTGGCAGGGCATGGGTGTCGGCAAGGCGATTTTCTACAGCTTCTTCGCCGTGCAGCGCGCCGGCAGAGCCTTTCTGGTCTATGGCCTGGCCTGGATGGGGATAGGCGTACTGTTTCCCGCCATCGTCAGCAGTTTCGTCGCCCTGGTCCTCGCCAAGGGCATCGCCGTCCTGATCGCACTGCCCTTGTCACTTGTACTGACGATCGTCATGTACTGCTCCTTCTATCCCACCTACACCTGGATATTCGGCCGACCGCAAGCCGCACCGGAAAAACAGTTGCCGCCGCCCGACGCACGCAGCAACCAGGACTGAACGGCGGCAACACTGTCACCATCCCGCTTCGCCGCCAAAGATGCTCCAAGGCATCAAAACTGGCTATACTGGAACCGCACTTTCAGTCCCGGAACCTGTTTGAAAGCTGTCGCGCGGCAGATTTCCAGACAGGTATCCAGCAGCATCCGTTCGGTATTCTGTACATAGTGCCAAGGAAGTATCATGATCAAGAAAATTGATGTGCGCCAGATCAAGGTAGGGATGTTCATCCATGACTTCAGCTGCCATTGGATGGACCACCCTTTCCTGCGCAATCAATTGCTGGTTTCCTCGGACGAGGAAATCGCGAAGATCAAGGCCTCCGGCATTCACGAAGTCTATATCGACACCGACAAAGGCCTTGATGACAAGGATGCGCCGACCGCACAGGAAGCATCGAGCGCACTGGAAAAGGAAATCCTCGATCTCGCCCAGCACCAGCCGGCGTCGCCCATGCGCGTATCGCTGGCGGAAGAACTGACGCGCGCCAACAAGATCAAGGATCAGGCGCATCAACTGGTGCGCACCGTCATGCATGACGCGCGCCTGGGCAAAGCCATCGAACTCGATCAGGTCGAACCGGTGGTGCAAGACATCACCGAATCGATCCTGCGCAACCCCGGCGCGCTGATCGGACTGCTGCGCATCAAGAACAAGGACGACTACACCTTCCTGCATTCGGTAAGCGTCTGCACCCTGCTGGTGGCCTTCTGCCGGTCGGCGGGCATGGATCCCGCACTGACGCGTCAGGCAGGATTGGGCGGATTGCTGCACGACACCGGCAAGGCGCTGGTGCCGGACGAGGTGCTGAACAAGCCGGGACGCCTGACCGAAGAGGAATTCGAGCTCATCAAGAAGCATCCGAAAGACGGCTACGACATTCTGTTGAAGTCACCGGGCGTTGGCGACATACCGCTCGACATCACGCTGCACCATCACGAGCGGATGGATGGCAGCGGCTACCCGGACAAGCTGCCCGCCGGGCAGATCAGCACCCTCGCGCAGATGGCGGCCATCGTCGATGTATACGATGCCATCACCGCCGACCGCTGCTATCACAAGGGCATGTCAGCCGCCGAAGCGCTGCGCAAGATCTACGAATGGAGCAAGTTCCACTTCAACCCGCTGCAGGTGCAGAGTTTCATGCGCTGCGTCGGCATCTATCCGGTCGGCACCCTGGTCCTGCTCGAGTCGGGACGCCTGGGCGTCGTCATCGAGCCGCATGAGACCAATCTGCTGGCGCCGAAGGTCCGGATTTTCTTCAGCACCAAATCCAACACCTATATCAAGCCGCAGGACGTGGACCTGTCGAAGCCGCTCGGCCTGGGCGGTGGCGACAAGATTCTCAGCCATGAATCGCCGGAAAAATGGCGCGTGGATCCGATGAAGTTTTTCAGCATGGCCTAGCGAGAATTCTCCGCACCAAGTGCCGCAGGCGATCAGTGCGGCAGTTTCACCGGCTTCCAGCCCGCATGATCGAAGTATTTGCCGTAGGTGTTCAATGCCTCCGCCACCTGCACCACGCCCAGCGCCCGCTCCTTGTTCTGCTGCTTGCCTTCGAGCGTTTCAATGCCTTGCGCCAGATCGCCGATGATCACATGCAGTTGCGCATCCGCCTTCGGATCGAGCTTGCAGTTCTGGACGATGTAGGCGACCTGATCGTTGAGGTCCTTGCCCAGTTTCGCGTATTGCTCCGGCGTGAACTTGCCCTCGTGTGCCGCCGGCAGCGCGACGCTCACCTGCTCCTTGATCGCGCTCATGCCCTTGCGCAGCGAGGCGTCAGATTGCCACTTCTTGCCCGCATTGAGTTCGATCTTGTGCGGCGCTGCGCCGTGATGGTCATGCCCCGATTCGGCGGCCAGTGTCGTCAATGGAAAGGCCAGCGAAATGGCAGCCAGCAAAAGCGGTATGGATTTCATGTTGTACTCCGTATCAGATTGAATTTCGGTCGGCGATGTGTTCGACCTTGCCTGCTTAAACGAAGTCCACGCAAGAATGTTCCATCTATTTGCGCATCCAATTCAATGGCGGTGCAACATTTCCTCTTCCGTCGCTTCCTGCGTATACCTGCTCAGCAGGAGCTTCATCAGCTTGTCGCGCTGGGACTGGTCGAGCAATTCGCGCTCGGCCAGCAGTTGCGTGATGACACGGCGCTGCTGGCTGTCCTGCAATGCGGCGATCTTCGACTGCTCGGCATCGATCACGCTGCGGTCGGGCGTGCCGGAGAAGATCTGGCGCACCAGGTCTTCGCGGTGCGCGCGTATCTCGCGCCAGTTGCCCGCAATGTCCTTGAGAAAAGCTTCTTCGATTTCCGACCAGCGCCGATGCTGGTCGGCAGAGAGCTGCAAATAATCCGGCAGGCTCACATGCTCGCTCTGCACGCTTGCCTGTCGATGCGGATCGCCCAGTCGATTGACGGCCACGGCGACGATCATGCCGGCATTGAGCGAGAGCGAGATGGCGAGAAGCCACTTCAACGCGGTGCGATTCATCTCAGTCCTTTCGGTGTTCTGCAAAGTTCCGCGGCGGCACACAGGCCGCCCGGCGGCACGGGATCGAAGACGCGCACCATGGTCGCTGGCGGCGCAAGTGCGACGCCGCCGCCGATCAGCATGCCGCCGATCCATGCGCCGGCAGCGAGCGACACAGCGGCCGCCAGTCCGGGCGCGCCCCAGTCGATCCAGAATGCCCGCGCAGGCCGCGAACGCGCCTTACCCCGATTCAACTGCGGACCAAGGCGTGCCGCCAGATCGAAGCCCAAGGTCGGCGATGGCAATTCGCGCAATGCCTGACGCAGCGTGAGCAGATCATCCATGCGTGCGCGGCAGAGCGGGCAGGCATGGGCATGCGCGGCGAATTGCTGCCGTTCGGCGGGTGCCAGCATATTGTCGATATAGGCGGAGACTTCCTCATGCTGCGGACAGTTCATCGCGATACCTCCGGTTGATGTTTGAGCTTGTCGAGCAGGGCGGAACGCGCCCGCGCCAAACGGGATTTGACGGTGCCGACATTCAGGTTCAGGATAGCGGCGATCTCGTCGTAGGCCATTTCCTCGATTTCACGCAGCAGCAGGATCTCGCGATGCTCGGCCGGCAGGCGTGCGAGCGCGGCTTCCAGCAGGCGATAGCGCTGCGCGGTTTCGAAAATGGCTTCCGGCCCCGCGGTCGTGTCCGGCAAGTCCGTGTCCTGCTCCAGTTCGACGAATTCAACGAGCTTGTCGCGCCGCAAACTGTCGAAGGCGATGTTGCGCGCGATGCGAAACAGCCAGGTCTTGAACAAGGCATCGGGCCGCCAGCGTTCCAGCCCCTGATAAGCGCGCAGGAAGGTGTCCTGCGTCAGTTCCAGCGCGTCGTCGGGCGAGCGTGTCAGGCGCAGCAGAAAGCGGTAAATGCGGTCCTGATAGCGCGCGACCAGTTCGGAAAATGCCTTGCCGTCGCCGCGCTTGGCGAGCGTTACACAGGCGATATCGTCAAGGTGGGCAAGGTTTCGCATTATCGATACCTGCACTAACGAAGGAACGCCGAAAAAGTTCCGTCCGCGATCAGAGGAAGCCGATGCAGCTATCGGATAGTTCCTGCTTCGGCGCGATGAACGTTAGCTTAGCCGCTGCGCCACTTTTTCCAGTTTTGCAATGTTCAAGTCAAGCAACTTCATGCCGTGCCGCCCGAAGTTGATATGGGCGCGCGTATTGGTGCCGCTGCCTTCGATATCGACGATCACGCCCTCGCCGAATTTCTGGTGCGAGACGGTTTCGCCGACGCGCCAGCCAAGGTCCCGACGGGCAAAGTTTTGCGCGATGGCGTTGGCGCCGTTCTCGGGCGCGTCGACCCATGCCGCCTTTCGGTGCGGGGACCACACCGGCTGGACCTTGGGCGACAACCATTTCAGCGCTTCTTCCGGCAACTCGTCGAAAAAGCGCGATTTCATGTTGTAGCGCGTCTGGCCGTGCAGCATGCGGGTTTGCGAAAAGCTCATGTACAAGCGCTTCTTGGCGCGCGTGATGGCCACATACATCAGGCGGCGCTCTTCCTCCAGCCCGCCCTCTTCCTGCGCACTGTTCTCGTGCGGGAACAAGCCCTCTTCCAGGCCGGTGATGAAGACCGCATCGAACTCCAGGCCCTTGGCCGAATGCACAGTCATCAACTGCAAGGCATCCTGCCCTGCCTGCGCCTGATTGTCGCCCGCTTCCAGCGATGCATGCGACAGGAAAGCCGACAGGGGCGACATCACGGTCGGCAGGGGTGCGTCCGCATCGAGTATCTCGTCGCCGTTGGGCAGCGGCGTTCCGACAACCGCCTGCGTCTTCGGCCCGAGCAGCGCCGGCGCATCGATGCCGAAACCTTCTTCCGACACGAAGAGCATTGCCGCGCTGACCAGCTGCTCCAGGTTTTCGATGCGGTCCGCGCCTTCCTTTTCGCTCTGGTAGTGCGTGATGAGTCCGCACATGTCGAGCACCACTTTCACCATTTCCTGCAGCGGCAGGTTCTGCGTCTCGAAGCGCATGCCCTCGATCAGCTTCACGAAGGCGCCGAGCGAAGCGCCGGCCTTGCCGGTCACGTAGGGCACCGCCGCATACAGCGAAATGCCGTACTGCCGCGCCGCATCCTGCAATTGCTCAAGCGAACGCGCGCCGATGCCGCGCGTCGGGAAGTTCACCACGCGCAGGAAGGCGGAATCGTTGTGCGGGTTATCCATCAGTTGCAGATAGGCGATCGCATGCTTGATTTCGGCGCGCTCGAAGTAGCGCTGGCCGCCATACACGCGATACGGAATGCCGGCGGTGAACAGTGCATGCTCGATCACGCGCGACTGCGCATTGGAGCGGTACAGGATCGCGATCTCGTTGCGCAGCGCACCCTCATTGATCAGACTCTTGGCTTCCTCGATGATCCATTGCGCTTCCTGGATGTCGCTGCTGGCTTCGAAAATGCGTACCGGCTCGCCATGGCCGGCGTCGGTGCGCAGGTTCTTGCCGAGGCGTTTGCTGTTGTTCGCGATCAGTATGTTGGCGGCGTCGAGAATATGTCCATGCGAGCGATAGTTCTGCTCCAGCTTGATCAGGTTCTCGACGTGGAACTCGCGCTCGAAGGCGATCATGTTTCCCACGTTCGCACCACGGAATGCGTAAATGCTCTGGTCGTCGTCACCGACGGCGAAGATCGCGTTGTGCTGCCCGGCCATCAGCTTGAGCCAGTTGTACTGCAGGTTGTTGGTGTCCTGGAACTCGTCGATCAGGATGTGCTTGAAGCGCGATTGATAGTGCTCGCGCAGCGGTTGATTGCGCGACAGCAGTTCATACGAGCGCAACAACAGCTCCGCGAAGTCCACCACGCCTTCGCGCTGGCATTGCTGATCGTAGGCGTCATACAGCTCCACGAACCGGCGGTTGTAATCATCGTTTGCAATGACATCCTTCGCGCGCAGACCTTGCTCCTTCGAACCATTGATGAAATACATCAAATTGCGCGCCGGATATTTTTCATCGTCGACATTCAGCGTCTTCAGCAAACGCTTGATTGCCGACAACTGATCCTGCGAGTCGAGAATCTGGAAGGTCTGCGGCAAGCCCGCATCGCGATAGTGCGCGCGCAGCAGACGATTGCACAGTCCATGGAAAGTACCGATCCACATGCCGCGCGTATTGATCGGCAACATGGCCGACAGGCGCGACATCATCTCCTTGGCTGCCTTGTTCGTGAAGGTCACCGCCAGCACGCCGGACGGCGACACTTGGCCGGTCTGGATCAGCCATGCAATGCGCGTGGTCAGTACGCGGGTCTTGCCTGAACCGGCGCCGGCGAGAATCAGCGCAGGTTGCGCGGGCAGCGTGACGGCGGCGAGTTGCTCGGGATTGAGATTGTGGAGGAGGTTTTGCATTCCCTGATTATAACGGCGCGAGCATTGCGTCTGCGGCTAAATCTCGCCCGGCGGCATTGCTTGACGCACAAGATTGCCCGCACCATAATCGAAGCATATCCGCACTTCATGCAAAAAATGCATTCCTGTTCCATCGACCATCTCTGCGCACCGGGCTTGAACGCCCAGGCAGGGTCACGCGTCGCCGGTGCAGTGAAATCGAAAAAACAGTCGCTCATCTGACCGGGGCGCACTGTCCCGTCAGGTGGGCTGACAGGACAGTAAGCGCAAAGGCCGGTACCACTCCCCCCTCTGTCACACACGTTCTTGCAGATCCTCCTGACGGTGACCTGTCGGTCTGATAATGGGAGTATTTGCAATGACAAGCTTTACAGGTATCTGGGTGCCTCTGGTCACCCCGTTTCGCGGCAATGCGGTCGATTATGCCGCGCTGCAGGCGCTTGCCAGTCGCCTCGTGGAAGCCGGTGTTTCCGGCCTGGTGGTATGCGGTTCGACAGGGGAAGCAGCCGCGCTCGGCGAAGGCGAACAGCTCGAGGCCCTGGACGCGGTCTTGGACACCGTGCCGCAATGTCCGGTCGTGATGGGTCTGGCGGGCAACAATATGGCGCATGTCCTTGCCCGCATGCAGCAGATTCAGCGCCGGCCAATCGCAGGACTGCTCGCACCGCCGCCCTACTACATCCGGCCGTCGCAAGCCGGACTCGTCGATTATTTCCGGGCGCTGGCCGACGCATCGTCGGCGCCCGTCATCCTTTACAACATTCCCTACCGCACCGGCGTTGCGATCGAACCGAGCACCTTCAGGACGATCGCGCAGCATGAGCGCATCGTCGCCGTGAAGGACTGCGGCGGCGATCAGTCCTTGACCATGCGCCTGATGGGGGACAGGCAATTGCAGGTGCTCGCCGGCGAAGACCACCTGCTCCTTTCCACGCTCTGCCTTGGCGGCAGCGGAGCAATAACCGCATCCGCTCATATTCGCCCGGACCTGTTTGTGCGGATCGCGCAACTTGTTCGCAATGAGGCCTTAAGCGAGGCGAGGGAAATTTTCTATCGACTGCTCCCATTGATCCGCCTGCTGTTCAGGGAACCGAATCCGGGTCCGCTCAAGGCGGCGCTTTCCATGATGGGAGACATGCAGGATATGTTGCGTGCGCCCATGCACAGCGCTTCGGCCGAGACGAAGGAGCAACTGGCACGCGAGCTGCGGCGCCTGGAATGCCTGTAGGCGAATCGGAAGGGCACGAGTTGCCCTTCCACCTGATGCGCGCAGGGCGATTACAATGGTTTTTCAACCACGATCCGAGAGGCTCCATTGGCACAGCAAGTTCCTGCGCATATCGATCCGGCCGACGAAGCATACTGGTCCGGCATCCGCGACCAGTATGTCCTGAACGACGAGGTGATCAACCTCGAAAACGGTTTTTTCGGCGTTCCGTCGAAGCCGGTCCAGCAAGCGCTTGAAGAATACAACCGCCTGGTCAACCGGGAAGGAAGCTTCTTCATGCGCACCCGGTATCCGCAACGGCTGGCCGCCGTCGTGAAGACGCTTGCCGATTTCACCGGTGCATCGGAGGAAGAACTGCTCATCGTGCGCAACCCGACCGAGGGCATGAACATCCTGATCCAGGGCTATCCCTTCCTCCCGGATGATGAAGTCGTGATCGGCAATCAGGATTACGACAGCGTGGACGAGACGCTGCAGATGATGCAGCAACGCGGTCGCCTCAAGCTGGTGCGCATTGCCTTGCCGTTTCATCCGAAAAACGATGAGGAAATCGTTGCACTCTACGAAAACGCGATCACACCGAAGACGCGCGTGCTGCTGGTCACGCATATCCTGCACAGGACAGGCCAGATCCTGCCGGTGGCAAAAATCGCGGACATGGCGCAGCGTCGGGGTATCGATGTCTTTGTCGATGCGGCACATTCCTTCGCCCACCTCGATTACCGCCTGCCGCAGCTTGGCAGCAGTTTTGTCGCGGCGCACCTTCATAAATGGCTGGGCGCGCCACTGGGCGTGGGCCTGCTTTACATCCGCAAGGAACGTGTGCGCGACATCGCCCCCTTGTTCGGCGACACGACGCATGCCGATTCGGATATCCGCAAGCTCGGGCATTTCGGCACCACCCCGCCGGCCCCCGAACTCGCGATCGAAGACGCGATCGCTTTTCACAACATGATTGGCGGCAGCAACAAGGAAGCGCGCCTGCGTTACCTGAAGGACTACTGGACCAGCCGCGTCAAGCGGCTGCCGGGAATCGAATTGATGGTGCCGGATGATCCGCGGCGCTCATGCGCGATCGCGGCATTCAGGGTGAACGGGAAAGACGCGCAGGACGTCGCGGAATATCTTTTTCAGGCGCACCGGATATTCACTGTGGCGCCGATCGTCAATGGCGAGCGCGTGGTGCGCGTCACTCCGCATTTGTACAACACGCCCGCCGAGCTGGACAAGTTGGTGGCGGCGCTGGAAGCCTTGAAGTAATCGGCGAGGCGAGCGCCTTGCGCCCGCCGTCGTCTGTTGCAATCAGGATTTGAACAGATTCACGAATCGGCGCGCCGCCGCCTCGGGATCGTCGACCATGTAGACGCTGCTGATCGCGGCAACCATGTCCGCACCATTAGCTACCAGCGGCTCGGCATTCTCCGGCGTCATGCCACCGATCACGACATTTGGCACCGGCACTTCAGTCCGGGCCTGCGTGACGATGTCGGGAGAGGTCGAGACTTCGTATTTCTTCACCCGCGAAGGATAGAAACCGCCAAAAGCCACATAGCTTGCCCCGGCCTGCTGCGCGTCGCGCGCGAGTTGCAGGCTGCCATAGCAGGAGGCGCCAACAATCTTGTCCGGACCGACTGCGGCGCGCACTTGCGCGATGGGCGCATCGGTTCCGCCGACGTGAATGCCGTCCGCATCCAGCTCCATGCACAGGTCGACGAAATCGTTGACGATGAACGGCCGCCCGTAATTGCGGCACAGCGCCAACAAGGCCGCCGCCTGTTCCTTGCGCAATTGCGGGCTTGCCGTCTTGTGCCTGTATTGCACCAGCGCCGCGCCTCCGCGCAGACCTGCCTCGGTGACGTCCAGCAGTTTCTGCGTGTCGTCCCAGTCAGGGGTTACCAGATACAAACCTTTCATTTTTCCTCCTCCAGCGGTACGCAGCGATTCGGAATGCGCTGCCCATCCGCAATCGCATAGGCCGACTGCAAGGCCTGATGGCAATAGGCCTGCGCTTCTTCAATGGCCTCCACCATGGGCTTGCCGCGCGCAAGCAGCGCGGCGATAGCCGACGCCAGTGTACAGCCGGTGCCGTGAAAACTGCCTTCCAGTCGCGGCCAAGTCCATGTGCACTGATTGCCATTGGTGAACCAGCGGTTCACCACATCCGGCCCGCTGTCATGGCCGCCTTTGATCAACACGTTCGGGCAATAGCTCAACAGGGTCTCGACTTGCGTATCGAGCCGCCGGTCGCCACCGCACAAGGCCGACGCCTCCGGCAGATTCGGCGTGACGAGCGTTGCGAGCGGCAGCAGCGACGCGATCGCCTGCACCGGATTGTCCTGCGACAGGCTGTCGCCATGACCGCTAGCCAGCACCGGGTCGAGCACCACAGGCAGATTGGGCCTGCGCTGCTTCATCAGCAGAATCGTGTCCGCAATTGCGTCTGCATTGGCACGATTGCCGACGATGCCGATCTTGACGGCGGCGATGTCCATCTTGCTGATCAATGCATGTGCCTGCTGTTGCACCAGACCGGCAGGGACCGGATGGACATTGAACACATGGTCGTTGTCCTGTACCGTCAGTGCTGTAATCGCGGACAAGGGATGCGCACCGAGCGCGGAAATCGCAAGTATGTCCGCCTGCAGTCCCGCGCCGCCGCTCGGGTCCGAACCGGCGAAAACCAGGACGCTGGGGCGAATCATGTTGCGCGCCCCTCCATCGGCGACGAAGGCGAAGCGGCAAATTTCTTCGGAATGCGGCCAGCCAGATACGCGTCACGACCGGCCTCGACGGCAAGCATCATTGCACGTGCCATGCGGATCGGATCGCGTGCGCCTGCAATCGCAGTATTCATCAGCACGCCATCGCAGCCCAGCTCCATGGCAATGGCGGCATCCGACGCCGTGCCGACGCCGGCATCGACCAGCACCGGAACCTTCGATTGTTCAATGATCAGCGACAGGTTCCACGGATTGAGGATGCCCATGCCGGAGCCGATCAGCGAGGCCAGCGGCATCACCGCCACGCAGCCGATTTCCTCCAGCATGCGCGCCTGGATCGGGTCGTCGCTGCAGTACACCATCACGTCGAAACCATCCTTCACCAGCGTCTCCGCTGCCTTCAGCGTTTCCGGCATGTTGGGGAACAGGGTCTTCTGATCGCCGAGGACTTCGAGCTTGACCAGCTTGTGGCCATTCAGCAGTTCGCGCGCGAGCTGCAAGGTGTACACCGCATCCTTCGCGGTGTAGCAGCCCGCGGTGTTGGGCAGGATGGTGTACTTCGACGGCGGCACCACGTCGAGCAGGTTGGGCGCGTTCGGGTCCTGACCGATGTTGACGCGGCGAATCGCCACGGTAATGATTTCGGCGCCGCTGGCTTCCGTCGCAGCGCGGGTTTCCTCGAGGTCGCGGTACTTGCCACTACCGACCAGCAGGCGGGAGCGGTAAGCTTTGCCGGCAATGATGAGGGGCTGGTCTTGATTCATGTCTTGATGTGTTTGCATAAGAGCTCCGTTTCCGCTCCCTCCCCTGCCAGGGGAGGTATTTCCGTACAGCTTAACCGCCGCCGATCGCGCGCACGATGTCCACCCGATCGCTCGGCTGCAACACCCGCTGCGCCCACATATGCCTCGGCACCACCTCGCGATTGATCGCCACCGCCAGCGACTTGCTCGTCAAGTCGAGCGAGGCGATCAACTCCTGCACGTTCAGGTTTTCGGTGATCGGATGCGGCGTTCCGTTCAGTTCGATTTCCATACGCAGTTGGCCCATCATTGCTTGCGATAGAGTTCCGCGCCGGTCTTCACGAATTCCACCGCCTTTTCTTCCATCCCCTTCTTCAGCGCCTCCTCGTCGGACACGCCTTGCGAAGCGGCGAAGTCGCGCACGTCCTGCGTGATCTTCATCGAGCAGAAGTGCGGGCCGCACATCGAGCAGAAATGCGCGACCTTGGCGGAATCCTTCGGCAGCGTTTCGTCGTGGAAGTCGCGCGCCTTGTCCGGATCGAGACCGAGATTGAACTGGTCTTCCCAGCGGAATTCGAAGCGCGCCTTGGACAGGGCGTTGTCGCGGATCTGCGCACCCGGATGGCCCTTGGCGAGATCGGCGGCATGCGCAGCCAGCTTGTAGGTGATGATGCCTTCCTTCACGTCGGCCTTGTTCGGCAGGCCGAGGTGTTCCTTCGGCGTGACGTAGCACAGCATCGCGGTGCCAAACCAGCCGATCATCGCAGCACCAATGCCGGATGTGATGTGGTCGTAGCCGGGTGCAATGTCGGTGGTCAGCGGCCCGAGCGTGTAGAAAGGTGCTTCGTGGCAGTCCTTCAGCTCCAGCTCCATGTTTTCCTTGATCAGCTGCATCGGCACATGGCCGGGGCCTTCGATCATCACCTGCACGTCATGCTTCCAGGCGATCTGCGTCAGCTCGCCCAGCGTCTTCAGTTCGCCCAGTTGCGCTTCGTCGTTGGCGTCGAAGATCGAACCGGGGCGCAAGCCGTCGCCCAGCGAGAACGACACATCGTATGCCTTCATGATTTCGCAGATGTCTTCGAAGTGCGTGTACAGGAAGGATTCCTTGTGATGCGCGAGGCACCACTTGGCCATGATGGAGCCGCCGCGCGAGACGATGCCGGTCAGGCGCTTGGCGGTCAGCGGCACGTATTGCAGGCGCACGCCGGCGTGGATGGTGAAGTAGTCGACGCCCTGCTCGGCTTGCTCGATCAATGTGTCGCGGAAGATTTCCCAGGTCAGGTCTTCGGCTTTGCCGTTCACCTTTTCCAGAGCCTGATAGATCGGCACGGTACCGATCGGCACCGGCGAATTGCGGATGATCCATTCGCGCGTTTCGTGAATGTGCTTGCCGGTGGACAGGTCCATCACGGTATCGCCGCCCCAGCGGATCGCCCAAGTCATCTTCTCGACTTCTTCGCCGATCGACGAGGTCACTGCCGAATTGCCGATGTTGGCATTGATCTTCACCAGGAAATTGCGCCCGATGATCATCGGTTCGCTTTCCGGATGGTTGATGTTGGCGGGAATGATGGCGCGGCCGCAGGCGATTTCGGAGCGCACGAATTCCGGCGTGATCTCGGACGGAATCGCGGCGCCGAAGGATTGCCCCGGATGCTGGCGGCCCATCAGGTCGGCCAGCTTCTGTCCCATCGGACCGGATGACTTCAGACCCTCAAGGTATTCCTTGCGACGCAGATTTTCGCGGATCGCGATGTATTCCATTTCCGGCGTGATGATGCCCTGACGCGCATAGTGCATCTGCGTCACGTTCTTGCCGGCCTGTGCACGGCGCGGCTTGCGATGCAGGTTGAAGCGCAGCTCGGTCAGCTTCGGATCATTCAGGCGCTCGACCCCGTACTGCGAAGAAGGACCGGACAATTCCTCGGTATCGCCGCGTTCGGCGATCCAGCCCGCGCGCAATGCCGGCAGGCCGGAGCGAATGTCGATCTTGATGCTCGGATCGGTGTACGGGCCCGAGGTGTCGTAGACATAGATCGGCGGATTCTTTTCCGCGCCCATCGAGGCCGGCGTGTCGGACTGGCTGATTTCGCGCATCGGGACGCGAATGTCGGGACGCGAACCTTCGACGTAGATCTTGCGGGAATTCGGTAGCGGCTGGATTGCCGCTTCATCCACCTTGGCGGTGGCGGCGAGGAATTGGGGATTGGCGTTCATGATGCTCCTTTGCTAAGACGGTAAAGCGAAGGAGCGGCGGAAAAAGGAGGGACTGGCTTTCCGGATGCTTCCCTTCGCTGGCATTACCCAGATCAGGTTCGAGGGTGTTTCTCACCCGGCCACTCGGCCAGGACCCCTAGCGTTACACCGTCCGGAGCAATCGCCCCAAACGGATAATGCGCGAATTATACGCCAACAGGCGCCAAAGTCCGAGGCAAATCCACCATGTCCCTTATAATGGATGGTTTCGCAGAAACACAAATCAAATCATGGAATTAGCAAAGTCTTTCGAGCCCGCCGACATCGAGAAACACTGGCGTAACGAATGGGAAAAGCGCGGTTACTACACCGCAAGCACCCATGCCGACAAACCCTCGTTCAGCATCCAGTTGCCGCCGCCCAACGTGACAGGCACGCTGCACATGGGCCACGCATTCAACCAGACCGTGATGGACGGTTTGACCCGCTATTACCGCATGCGCGGCCACAACACCGCCTGGATTCCCGGCACCGACCACGCCGGCATCGCGACCCAGATCGTGGTGGAACGCCAGCTCGACGCGCAAAAAATTTCCCGCCATGACCTCGGCCGCGAAAAATTCCTGGAAAAGGTGTGGGAGTGGAAGGAAAAATCCGGTTCCACCATCACCGGCCAGATGCGCCGCCTCGGCGCTTCGACCGACTGGACACGCGAATACTTCACGATGGACGAGAAGATGTCCAAGGCGGTCACCGAAGTGTTCGTGCGCCTGTACGAACAGGGGCTGATCTACCGCGGCAAGCGCCTCGTCAACTGGGATCCGAAACTGCACACCGCCGTGTCCGACCTCGAAGTGGTGTCGGAGGAAGAAGACGGCAACATGTGGCACATCCGTTATCCGCTCGCGGATGGCAGCGGCCACATCACAGTCGCCACCACCCGCCCGGAGACCATGCTGGGCGACGTCGCCGTGGCAGTCGATCCGACCGACGAACGCTACATGCACCTCGTCGGCAAGCTGCTGAAACTGCCGCTCACCGACCGCGAAATTCCGATCATCGCCGACGACTACGTCGACAAGGAATTCGGCACCGGCTGCGTGAAGATCACGCCGGCGCATGACTTCAACGACTACGCGATCGGCCAGCGCCACCAACTCGCGCAGATCAACATCATGACGCTGGACGCGAAGATCAACGAGAACGCGCCGGCGAAATACCAGGGCATGGACCGTTACGACGCGCGCAAGCAGATCGTCGCCGATCTCGAAGCCCTCGGTCTGCTCGAATCGGTCAAGCCGCACAAGCTGATGGTGCCGCGCGGCGACCGCACCGGCGTGGTGATCGAACCGATGCTGACCGACCAGTGGTTCGTCGCAATGAGCAAGCCGGCACCCGAAGGCACGCACTTCCCCGGCAAGTCGATCGCCGAAGTCGCTCTGGAAAAGGTCACCGACGGCTCGATCAGGTTCATCCCCGAAAACTGGACCACCACTTACAACCAGTGGCTCAATAACATCCAGGACTGGTGCATCTCGCGCCAATTGTGGTGGGGTCACCAGATCCCGGCATGGTACGACGAAGACGGCAAGATTTACGTTGCACGCAATGAAGAAGACGCGAAGGCACAAGCTGAAGGCAAGTCGCTGACGCGCGAAAGCGACGTGCTCGACACCTGGTTCTCGTCTGCGCTGGTACCTTTCTCCTCGCTGGGCTGGCCGGAGGAAACGCCGGACTACAAGATGTTCCTGCCCTCGTCCGTGCTGGTGACGGGCTTTGACATCATCTTCTTCTGGGTGGCGCGCATGGTCATGATGACCACGCACTTCACCGGCAAGGTGCCGTTCGAGAAGGTGTACGTGCACGGCCTGGTGCGCGACGCCAGCGGCCAGAAGATGTCCAAGTCCAAGGGCAACACACTCGACCCGATCGACCTGATCGACGGCATCGACGTCGAATCGCTGGTCGCCAAGCGCACCACCGGCCTGATGAATCCGAAGCAGGCGGAGAGCATTGCGAAAGCCACGCGCAAGGAATTCCCGAATGGCATTGCGGCCTTCGGCACCGATGCATTGCGCTTCACCATGGCGAGCTACGCCTCGCTCGGCCGCAACATCAACTTCGACCTCAACCGCTGCGAAGGCTATCGCAACTTCTGCAACAAGCTGTGGAATGCGACCCGCTTCGTGCTGATGAACACCGAAGGCAAGGATTGCGGTTTCGATCCCGCCACCTGCGGACCTGACCGCGACTTCTCGCAGGCCGACCGCTGGATCGTGTCGCTCCTGCAGCGCACCGAAGCCGAGGTCGAAAAAGGCTACGCCGACTACCGCTTCGACAACATCGCCTCTGCGATCTACAAGTTCGTCTGGGACGAGTACTGCGACTGGTATCTGGAAGTCGCCAAGGTGCAGATCCAGAACGGCACGGAAGCGCAGCAGCGCGCCACGCGCCGCACTTTGCTGCGCGTGCTGGAAACGGTGCTGCGTCTCGCGCATCCGGTCATCCCCTTCATCACCGAGCAGTTGTGGCAGACCGTCGCACCGCTGACCGGCCGCAAGATGGATCCGGCAGTCGATTCGATCATGCTGCAGCCGTATCCGCAGCCGAACCTCGACAAGCTCGACGAGCAGGCCGAAGCATGGATGGCGCAACTGAAGTCGATGACCGATGCCTGCCGCAACCTGCGCGGCGAGATGCAATTGTCGCCCGCGCAGCGCGTACCGCTGATCATCGAAGCGGCGCCCGCCGATCAGGAACAACTGAAATCGTTTGTGCCCTATCTGCAAGCCCTGGCAAAACTGGCCGACGTGCAAGTCGTCGACACTCTGCCGGAGTCGCCGGCGCCGGTCTCCATCGTTGGCACGGCAAAGCTGATGTTGAAAGTCGAAATCGACATCGCCGCCGAGCGCGAGCGTCTCTCCAAGGAAATCACTCGCCTCGAAGGTGAAATTACCAAGGCCAACGCCAAACTCGGCAATGAAAGCTTCGTTGCCCGCGCTCCCGCGCAGGTCGTTGCTCAAGAGAAAGACCGTCTCTTGACTTTCGGAGCCACACTCCAAAAACTGCGCGAGCAATTTGATATATTGCAAAAGAAGTAACGATTAGTCGCGCCAAACTTCTGCTCTGTTCGCGATCGCGTGAACAGAGCAGAAGCGTTTTCACGGCCTGAGGACGGCAATTCAGGTCGCGGTGCCATTTAATCCTAGGAGACAAAAAGATGATTCGACGATTAGTCACTTTCAGCCTGGCAGCGGCTACCCTCGCTGCCTCCGGCGCATGGGCGCAGCAAGCCACAGCGGTCGGCGTATGGAAAACCATTGATGACGAGACCGGCAAACCGAAATCCCTGGTTCGCATCAGCGAAAGCAACGGCGAGTTGCGCGGCAAGATCGAGAAGCTGTTCCGCGAAGCCGGTGAAGAGCAGAACCCGAAATGCGACAAATGCGAGGGCTCGCTGAAAGACCAGCCTATCCTCGGCATGACGATCATCACCGGGATGAAGAAGGACGGCGACGAATACAATGGCGGCCAGATCCTCGATCCTGCGAACGGCAAGGTCTACAGGAGCAAGATGTCCGTCATCGACGGCGGCAAGAAGCTTGATGTGCGCGGATATATCGGCGTGCCGCTGCTTGGCCGCACCCAGACCTGGATTCGCGCCGAATAACATCGCTGGATCCGAACAAAAAAGGCGCCACGCAGGCGCCTTTTGTTTTTAGAGCCCGAGTCGCTCAATGGGTCAGCTTCAGGCCGATGATGCCTATCAGGATCAAGGCGACGCAGGCCAGCCGCACAGCCGTTGCCGGCTCGTTGAACAAGAGGATACCGACAATCGCCGCTCCTGCCGCGCCCATTCCGGTCCACACTGCATACGCTGTCCCGACCGGCAAGGTCTTCAGGGTCCAGCCCACCATGGCAAAGCTGATCACCGACACGCCCAGCCCGGCAAGCGCATAACCCCAGCGGGTATAGCCTTCCGACTGCTTGAACAGGATGACCCAGACAATTTCGAGCAAACCGGCGATAAACAGAACAGTCCAGGCCAAGTCGAATCCCCGTGCGACAGCGATGAATTGATCCGTGCTCGTCAGACGAAAGACACGGTCAGTCCCGGCAAGCTGACGCCGGAGAATGCCGAAGTCCAGGTTTCGCCCGGTTTGATCGGGCACACGTCCGTCCAGGTGCCGGTGGTAATGATTTCACCCGCCGACAAGGGCGGAAACTGCGGCTGCGTCTTGAGCACCTCATGCAAATGCCACAAGGCGTGCAGCGGACTGCCGAGCACATCGCTGCCGAATCCGGCCGAACGCAGCTCGTCACCACATGACAGCGACAGGCTGGCATGCGCGAGGACATTGCCGAGGTTGCGCCGGCTGGCGGCGGACAAGACCTTCGGCTCGCCGATGATCAGGGATCCGTGCAGGCCGAATGCGGCGATCGAATCCACCATTTCAAACTTCCAGCCAGGGAACGGACACACCACGATTTCGAAGGCATGCGCCATCCATTCGATGCATTCCGCCAATTCCTCGATGGTTGCTTCGGCTGCCGGCGTTTTCCCGAGCCGGAAAACCAGCTCCGGACCGATGCGCGGCTGCAAGGCGCCCTGCAAGCTCTGGATGCCGCGGTTGTCTTCGGTGTAGCGCACCGTCGAATCGAACACCGGAGTCCAGATCGGCGTGCTGATAGGTGCGTTGACGCCGTACCTTGACCAGATCTTGCGATTGGTAAAACCGATCTTGCGTCCGATCATGGTCTCGCCCTGAGCGGTACGGATATCGGTCAGGCTCTTGACGATATCGTAGCTATCGTCCAGCGACAGCGTCGCAGTAGTCGACAGCGGCGGAATCAGCTGTGCCTTGGCACGCGCGTCGAGCAATTGGTGCGCAAAGCGGTTTGCTTGGGTGGACATCAGCATGGCGGGACTCGATTGGAAATGAAGTGTGCGCAGGGGATCACTTGCTCTGCGGTGTCAGCGCTGCCCCGGACACTTTACGCGGGTACCATACCGCAGGATTGCGTTTGGTCAAGCAAAAAAAGTGCGCCCGTACGAAAACAAACATTATAGGGGCATCTTTGCAGTTTTTTAAGAAGTTGGAATGACTACCGTATTTCTACGGATGTCAGGCAGACAACTCAGGGAAAAGGTTCCCGCACAATGCCCTGCCGGGCGATGCCTGTCCAGCGGCGGATTGCAGGAAAGCAAACCCGTTTCCGACCCGGACGGAACCTAATGCTGCTCCCACAAATCGCCGTTCTGGGCACGCGGCGCGGTTACGCCGAAGTGGGTATACGCCGTCGGCGTTGCGATTCTGCCGCGCGGAGTGCGTTGCAAATAGCCTTGCTGAATCAGGTAGGGTTCCAGCACATCCTCGATGGTGTCGCGCTCTTCGCCGATCGCGGCCGCGAGATTGTCGAGCCCGACCGGGCCGCCATTGAACTTGAACAACACCGCTTCCAGCAGCTTGCGGTCCATCACGTCGAATCCGACCGGATCGACGTCCAGCATTTTCAGTGCCGCATCCGCCATCATCTTGGTAATCTCGCCATTGCCCTTCACCTCCGCGTAGTCGCGCACGCGGCGCAGCAAGCGGTTGGCAATACGCGGTGTGCCGCGGCTGCGCTTGGCGATTTCCAATGCGCCCTCATCCACGATCACCGCGTTGAGCAGGGACGCGCTGCGCGTCACGATCCTGGCAAGTTCTGCGGGAGTATAGAACTCCAGCCGTGCGACGATGCCGAAGCGGTCACGCAAAGGGTTGGTCAGCATGCCGGCACGCGTGGTCGCGCCCACCAGCGTGAAGGGCTGCAAGTCCAGGCGCACCGAACGTGCCGCCGGCCCCTCGCCGATCATGATATCGATCTGATAATCTTCCAGCGCCGGATACAGGATTTCCTCGACCACCGGCGAAAGACGATGAATCTCATCGATGAACAACACATCGTTCGGCTCGAGGTTGGTCAGCAAGGCAGCCAGGTCGCCGGCACGTTCCAGTACCGGGCCGGAAGTCTGGCGCAGATTGACGCCCATCTCGCGCGCGATGATGTGCGCCAGCGTGGTCTTGCCGAGCCCGGGAGGACCGAACAGCAAGGTATGGTCCAGCGCTTCCCGGCGCTGCCGCGCTGCGGTGATGAAAATCTCCAGTTGCGCATGAATCTTTTCCTGCCCCACATACTCGTCCAGCTGTTTCGGGCGCAACGCACGCTCGATCGCCTCCTCGTTGGTCGAGGCCGGCGTGGCGGAGATGATCCGCTGTTCGGTGAAATTGTCAGTCTGGATACTCATAAAACCATTCCTTCATCATGCCTTGGACAGTGCCTTCAGCGCGAGCTTGATGCCCTCCGAAACGCCGGTTCCCGCCGGAACCTGCTTCAAGGCCAGCATCGCTTCCTTGTCCGAATAGCCAAGCGCGATCAATGCATTGAGGACATCGGAGGTCGCGTCGTGTTGCATGGCGCCGCTCACTGCCCCCAGGTCGGCGCCGAGCTTGCCCTTGAGCTCCAGCAGCAGACGCTCGGCGGTCTTCTTGCCGATGCCCGGAATCCTGGTCAGCCGCCCGGCCTCCTGCAGCGTGATCGCCTGCGACAGATCCGCGACCGACATGCCTGACAGGATCGACAAGGCTGTACGCGCGCCCACGCCGGAAATCTTGATCAATTGCTTGAACACGTTGCGCTCTTCCGCGGTGCCGAAACCGTACAGCAGATGCGCATCCTCGCGCACCGCCATATGCGTCAGCAACACCACCTTTTCACCCATCGCCGGCAAGTTGTAAAAGGTGCTCATCGGCACATCGATTTCATAGCCGACGCCACCGCAATCAACCAGCAATTGGGGCGGATTTTTCTCAAGCAGAGTTCCGGAAATGCGACCTATCATGGCAAATAGCGTATTGAAAAGTTGGCAGCTTGTAGGCAATTGCGGGGGGAGCCGAGCGCCTCGCCGCGGCACATCGCAGCCGAGAGTTTCTTCAACACCCTGTCAGATGAATCATACAGGACATTGATCGCTGCCCACATCGCCCATTGTGTATTTCCCGATTAACCGGGACTATTCGGCAGGCAAGGATTTTTTTCCATGGAAAAGGCTCCAACCGACAATGCAGAATCCACGGCCTCGTCCTTCGTCTTCAAGCGCAGGGCGGCGGTCTCGGGTGATTTGAGGCGATTCTTGAAACGACAGATGCGCTTGCGGCTACAACGCCTACTTCGCAGTAATCAGCTCAGGCTTTCGCTGTACTGGGCAGGTACGGTGCTCGGCATGATCTGGGCAGCACCGCTGACCTTGTTCGGGCTGCTGCTCGGCCTGCCGGTGGCTTTGTTTCGCGGTCATCTGCAACTGGTGCGCGGCCATACCATCGCGCTGCTGGCGCGCGGCCCGATCGCGGACTGGATTCTCAACCGCCATCCATTCGGCCCCATGAACGCGATGGCGCTCGGCCACGTCGTGATCGCGGAACGCCAGGGCTTGTCGTCGCGCGTACTCGTCCACGAACTCGCGCATGTCCGGCAAGCCTCGCGCTGGGGCCCGGTTTTTCCGTTTGCCTATCTGGCGTCCAGCTTCTGGGCATTCATGCGCGGACGCGATGCATACTGGCATAACCGGTTTGAAATCGCCGCGCGCAAAGCCGAGAAACACTTTTAACCGATAAGCCGCCCGCGCCGCACGCGCAATCCCTTCTTCGCGAGCGCCGGTGCCAGGCCGCCAAGCGTGGACAATGCCTCGCCGCTATGCGCGTGGCAGATGGCCACACCCAATGCGTCCGCCGCGTCGGTGCTTGGCATGCCGGACAACATCAGCAGACGTTGCACCATATCCTGCACCTGCTGCTTCTGCGCCTTGCCATGACCGACGACCGCCTGCTTGATTTGCAAAGCGGTGTATTCCGCTACCGCCAGGTCCGCACTCACCAACGCACAAATCGCCGCGCCGCGAGCCTGGCCGAGCAATAGCGTCGATTGCGGATTGACGTTGACGAACACCTTTTCAATCGCCGCACAATCGGGCGTATAGGTGCGAATGATTTCCGAAACGCCGCTGAGGATGGTCTTCAGTCGCTGCGGCAGGTCCGCATCGAGCGTCTTGATGGTGCCGGAAGCAATATAGCTGAGCTTGCTGCCCTGCTTGCTGATTACGCCGAAACCGGTGGTACGCAGGCCGGGGTCGATGCCGAGGATTTTCATGCATTAGCCATTCCCGCTTGCGCGGGAACGGCTCTCAAAGAGTTCAATGACGGAAATGACGCGTCCCCGTAAACAGCATCACCACGCCGCGCTCGTCGGCCGCGTCGATCACTTCCTGATCGCGCATCGAACCACCCGGATGAATCACGCTGGTTGCGCCGGCGTCGACCACCACGTCGAGACCGTCGCGGAACGGGAAGAAGGCATCCGAAGCCACGGCAGAACCGCTCAAGGACAAGCCGGCGTTCTGCGCCTTGATCGACGCAATGCGCGCCGAATCAACGCGGCTCATCTGGCCTGCGCCAACGCCCAGCGTCATGCCATTACCGCAGAATACGATGGCATTCGACTTCACGAACTTGGCAACACGCCACGCGAACATCAGGTCCTGCATCTGCTGCGGCGTCGGCTGCTTCTTGGTCACCACTTTCAACTCGGCGACGACAACGTTCTTTGCATCGGGCGACTGGATCAGCAAGCCGCCGCCGACGCGCTTGCAGTCGTAGGCATTGATGACACGGGCCAGCGGGATTTCAAGCAAGCGCACATTCTGACGTGCCGCGAAAACCTGCCTCGCTTCCGCGCTGAACGACGGCGCAATCAGCACTTCGACAAACTGCTTGGAGACTGCTTCTGCGGCCTTTCCGTCGAGTTCACGATTGAAGGCGATGATGCCACCGAAGGCCGAAGTCGGATCGGTCTGAAATGCCTTGGAATAGGCTTCCAGCGGATCGGCACCGATCGCGACGCCGCAAGGGTTGGCATGCTTGATGATCACGCAGGCCGCGCTGTTGTCAGATGCATCAAACGTCTTCACGCACTCCCACGCGGCGTCGGCATCAGCGATGTTGTTGTACGACAGTTCCTTGCCCTGCAATTGCTTGTAATTCGCGAGCGATCCGGCCACCGGCGCAAGGTCGCGGTAGAACGCCGCGGACTGATGCGGGTTTTCGCCGTAGCGCATCTCCTGCACTTTTTCAAAATGCAGGTTGAGCGTTTGCGGATAAGCGCTGCGCGTCGCGTGCTGCTTGTCTTCGCCCAACGCAGTCAGGTAATTGGTAATCGCACCATCGTACTGCGCGGTGTGCGCGAACACTTTTTTCGCCAATGCGAATTTGGTGTCGTAACCGACTTCGCCCTTGTTCGCCTTCATCTCGTCCAGCACGCGACCGTAGTCGGCCGGATCGCAAACCACCACGACGTCCTTGTGATTCTTGGCCGACGAGCGCAGCATGGTCGGGCCGCCGATATCGATGTTTTCAATGGCGTCTTCCAGCGTGCACTGATCCTTGGCGACCGTTTGCTGAAACGGATACAGGTTCACTACCACCATGTCGATGGTCGGGATGCCATGCTTCTGCAACGCCGCCACATGCTCCGGCAGATCGCGGCGCGCCAGGATGCCGCCATGCACTTTGGGATGCAGCGTCTTCACGCGACCATCGAGCATTTCGGGAAAGCCGGTGTAATCCGCAACCTCGGTCACCTTCACGCCGTTATCGGCCAGCAGTTTCGCCGTGCCGCCGGTGGACAGGATATTCACGCCCATGGCAGACAATGCCTTCGCAAAGTCCAGGACGCCGGTCTTGTCGGAGACCGAAATAAGAGCTTGTTTGATCATGATGAACGTGCAGGAAGTGATTGATAACGTAAAAACGGTGCCGCCGGCCTGCGCCGACTGACTGCCTTTACGTTATGGATCACAGCAATCCGTGTTGCTGCAGTTTCTTTCGCAATGTATTGCGATTAATGCCCAGCATTTCGGCGGCCAGCGACTGATTGCCATCAGCACGCTCCATCACCGCTTCGAGAATCGGTTTTTCCACGGTAAAGACCACCATTTCATAGACATTCGACGGCTGCTGTTCGCCCAGATCCTTGAAGTATTTCTCAAGACTTTTCTTGACGACGTCCTGGATGTTGTCTTTGCTCATGGAAGTAATGTATTGTAATTTTTATATTTTTACGCGGCCAGCTTTTGCTCGGCAAGGCCGTATTGTAACCGGTCGCCGAAGGTCGCCTGAGATTCGAAAAATGCATCAACGGCTGCGAGTTGTTCTTCACAGCTTTCGAGCCGGTTCATCTGCTGCCGGAACGCTTCGCCGCCTGACAAATCGCGCACATACCAACCGATATGTTTGCGAGCCGTGCGCAAGCCCATGTACTCGCCGTAAAACGCGTAATGCGCCTGCAGATGCTCGTTCATCAATGCGCGCACTTCCGCAACCAGCGGAGGCGGCAGGTATTGTCCGGTACGCAGGAAGTGATCGATCTCGCGGAAAATCCATGGCCTCCCTTGCGCAGCGCGGCCGATCATCACCGCATCGGCTCCAGTCACATCCAGCACATGCCTAGCTTTCTCCGGCGAGGTGATATCACCATTGGCCACCACCGGAATCGACACCGTGGCCTTTACCGCCGCGATCGTTTCATACTCCGCCTCGCCACCATAACCGTCAGCGCGTGTCCGGCCGTGCAAGGTCAGCATCGCGATGCCGCTTTCCTGCGCCATGCGCGCGATGGTCAACGCATTCTTGTTCTGGCGATTCCATCCGGTGCGAAATTTCAGCGTGACAGGTACATCGACGGCCGTCACCACCGCATCGAGAATCTCGCCGACCAGCTTCTCGTTCTGCAGCAGGGCCGATCCGCACCAGCTGCTGCAGACCTTCTTGACCGGGCAACCCATGTTGATATCGATGATCTGCGCACCGCGATCGACATTGAACTTGGCGCATGTCGCGAGTACGGACGGATCGGCACCTGCGATCTGCACCGCCTTCGGCTCCATCTCGCCATCGTGATTCGTGCGGCGCGCCGTCTTCTCGCTGTCCCACAGGCGCGGGTCCGACGCCGCCATTTCCGATACCGCATAGCCGGCGCCTAGCTGCTTGCACAGCTGACGGAAAGGCCGATCCGTCACTCCGGCCATGGGAGCGACGAAAACATTGTTTCGGAGGAAGTGAGGACCGATATTCACGGAATTGAGAGGTGGGCGCGGATACAAGCCGCTATTTTAGCCGCTCCGGGGCATCCATCAAATTGGCAATACCAATGATTGGACGCAACATATAGGCGAGAGCGACGCCGTCGCTCGAATTGCTTATTCCCGATCAATTTCATCAAGCGACTGTTGCGTCTCGAGATGACTCACATCGCCCCAGTGCAGAAGTTGCAGCTCTTTCCCGTTCCAAACGAAACGATTGATACTCGCATTGAAGATATCGAAGTCGCGTGCATGCTCGAATCCCACGTCCTGGGCGGCGCGATACGCGCATTCGAGCACGCCGCCGTGCGCAACCAGCGCAATCCTGCGATACTGGCCCTGAGACGCAATGCGGATGATGGTGCTGACCGCGCGCTGCGAAAACTCGCGCAAGGTCTCCGCTTCATGCACACCTTTCGGAAAGCGTGCGTCGATGTCGCGCGACTGCCAGGCAGCATACGCTTCCGGATAGCGCTGTTCGATTTCGGCGTACAACATGCCTTCGAACGCACCGTAGCATCGCTCGCGCAAACCGGGATCAAGCCCGACCGTCATGCCGCGCGGCGCAGCAATCGCTGTTGCAGTCTGCCGTGCCCGTTGCAAGTCGCTGGAGAAGATGGCATCCAGCGGCTCGCCCATCAGCGCATAGCCAAGCGCTGCCGCCTGCAGTTCACCTTCCGCATTGAGCGGAATATCGAGATGCCCCTGCAGGCGTTTCCTGGCGTTCCACGCAGTTTCACCGTGGCGTATCAACAAGATTTCTGTCACAAAAACTCCGGATTCCTCTACTGAACCTAACCAGCCTTTGCCAGTTTCGGGTTGAGCGTATAAGTGCCCGCTATTTTAGCTTCACCAAGAATATGGCCGCGCATCGCGTCGCGCACCTGCTGGCCGCTGAACTTGCCCTCGACCGGCAAGCGCTCGACGTCCAGCGCATACAAGGTGAAGACGTAGTGATGCATGATCGAGTCGTTCCATGGCGGGCAAGGGCCGTCATAACCGAAATAATCGCCAGCCATATCCTTGTCGCCGGCAAACCAGCCGGTGTAATCGTTGATGCCGTGACGACCGGGACGCCCGCCACCAATCTCCGGCCCGGGCTTCCCGCGCGGCGTCACTTCATTGCTGTACTGCCCCGCCGAGATGGACGACACGCTCGCCGGCAGATCGATCAAGACCCAATGAAAAAAATCGACACGCGGCAGATCAGCCGGCACCGTCTTGCCTTCCTGATTCACATCGTCGCCGCGCGACGGAACGTCATAGTCGTGACAGATCAGCGCCAGCGATTTGGTGCCTGCCGGCAGATCGCTCCAGGCCAAGTGAGGATTCCTGTTGGCCGACAGGGTCACATGCGTTGCCGGATCAATGACGCCAAAGGCGAATTCGCCGGGAATAGCGGTGCCATCCTTGAATGATTCGCTCCAGAGTTTCATCTTGACCTCCTGTGATTATTGGTTGACGGATAGTGTGTGATGCTGCTGGAACTCATCGATGAGATGAGTTTTTCCTATTGTGCTTTATGACACGGCCGGCGGTTTGATCTGCAACCAGAATGTCACCGGACCATCGTTGGTCAATGACACCTGCATGTGCGCACCGAACCGGCCTGTTTCGACGCATGAATGCTTCGCACGCGCCCGTCCTGCAAAAAAATCGAACAGGCGTCGGCCTTCATCGGGCGCCGCCGCCGGTGTGAATGAGGGTCGCGTTCCCGATTGCGTGTCGGCCGCCAGCGTGAATTGCGGCACCAGCAGCAATCCGCCTTGCGTGTCCACCACGCTGCGATTCATCTTGCCGGCATCGTCCGCAAATACCCGGTAAGACAGCAGCTTGACCAGCAAGGCATCGGCTTCCCTTTCGCTGTCGTTGCGCTCGGCGCAGACCAGCACCATCAAGCCCTTGCCGATCGCGCCGACGGTCTCGCCTTCCACCGTGACTTTTGCTTCGAGAACCCGCTGCAGCAGTGCGATCATGCCGACCTACGCCAGCGTGACGCGAGCAAACTTGCGCTTCCCGACCTGAAGTACAAAGGTGCCCGCTTCGACCTTCAATCCCTTGTCGCTGATCGTCGCGCCGTCTATGCGCACGCCGCCCTGCTCTACCATGCGCAAGGCCTCCGAGGCGGACGGGCAGAGATTGGCCTGCTTCAGCAACTGCCCGATGCCAAGCGGCGCTCCCGACAAGCTGACTTCGGGAATGTCATCGGGAATGCCGCCGCGAGCGCGGTTGTTGAAGTCCGCCAACGCATCTTCCGCTGCCTTCCCGGAATGAAAGCGCGCAACGATTTCCTGGGCGAACAAGACCTTGAGATCGCGGGGATTGCGGCCGCCTTCGACTTCCTTCTTGAACTGTTCGATTTCCGCAGTCGAGCGGAAAGACAGCAACTCGTAATACCGCCACATCATCGTGTCCGAAATGCTCATCAGCTTGCCGAACATCGTATTCGCCGGTTCGGTAATGCCGACGTAGTTGCCTTTCGACTTCGACATTTTCTCGACACCATCGAGGCCTTCGAGCAAGGGCATGGTCAGGATGCATTGCGGCTCCTGCCCGTAATGCTTTTGCAGTTCGCGGCCAACCAACAAATTGAATTTCTGATCCGTACCGCCGAGTTCCAGATCGGATTTGAGCGCCACTGAGTCGTAGCCTTGCATCAACGGGTACAGCAGTTCGTGCACTGAAATCGGCGTGCCGGCTTTGAAACGCTTTGTAAAATCTTCGCGTTCGAGAATACGCGCCACGGTATATTTTGCAGCGAGCTGAATCATGCCGCGCGCGCCAAGCGGATCCGACCACTCGGAGTTGTAGCGAATCTCGGTGCGTGCCGGATCAAGAACCAGGCTCGCCTGAGCGAAGTAGGTTTTGGCGTTTTCTTCAATCTGCTCGCGGGTCAGCGGCGGACGTGTGACATTGCGGCCGGACGGGTCGCCGATCATCGACGTGAAATCGCCGATAAGAAAAATCACCGTATGGCCCAGGTTTTGCAATTGCCGCATCTTGTTGAGCACGACCGTATGTCCGAGATGCAAATCGGGCGCGGTCGGATCGAGACCGAGCTTGATGCGCAAAGGCGTTCCGGTCTTTTCGGAGCGCGCAAGCTTTTGCGCAAATTCGGTTTCGATCAACAATTCATCGACACCGCGCTTGGCGACGGCCAAGGCTTCCTGAACGGAATCCGACATTGGCAGTGCGTCAGGCGCGGCATTGTTGTTTTGCAAGTTCTGGGAGACGTCCATGAGCTGAGAAAAATTAAAAATCCATCGTGAAAAATCCATACCATGGCTTGGTATAATCGCTGCTTATTTTCAACCTTGCAATGCAACAACAAAAGCAGCAGGATGAAAATCGAGGCTTGTGAAGCGCACAGGTGAAGCACTGTCTCACTCTCGGTGACGGAACACAGGTGCAGCGAGGCGATTGCCTCAGCATGCGCGCCCTTCCGGAACTATCCGCGCCGCTGCTTCACTCACAAGCACTTCAGTAAAACAGCAAATTCTAACTTATTGCATGCTCCCTACAGACAAATTCCTGAAACTGGGCTCGAGCAGCAAGCTTTTTTTCGGCTCATCACGCAAGACGCGCATCATATCCGCGTCCGCCTTGTTCCTCGCCGCATGTGCGTTCGGTGCCGCCGGTGTCGCGCCGATGGCGCCAGATGCCGCTGATCTGCCGGTCAAGTCGATTACCGAAGAGCTTGCCATTCCCAGTTTGTCCGAGCAGATCGCGAAGCTGCAATCGGACGATCAGTTGTATATTCGCGAAGAAAGAGTCCGCTCCGGTGACAACCTGGCAAGCTTGCTGAACCGCCTGGGTGTGCATGACGATGCTGCCGCCGCCTTCATCAAGGCGGACCACGTCGCGCACAGCGTGCTGAACCTCAAGGCCGGGCGACGCGTGCAGGCGCAAACCAACAAGGATGGCCAGCTGCTGCGGCTGATGGCGACGCTGTCCGAAGGCAGCAATCAGCCGATCCGCAACATCGTGATTTCGCGCGACGGCAATCAGTTTACAGCCTCCGAATCGGCTGCGGCGATGGAGCGGCGCATTGAAATGCACACGGCCGAAATCAAGTCGTCCCTATTCGCCGCCACTGACACAGCCCAGATCCCCGATAGCATTGCGACACAAATCGTCGACATGTTTTCGACCAATATCGACTTCGCATCCGATCTGCGCCGAGGCGACCGTTTCAATGTCGTCTACGAAACCTTCTGGCAGAACGGCGAGTATGTACGCTCCGGCCGCGTACTGGCGGCCGAGTTCAACAACGCCGGCAACAAGTATCAGTCGGTCTGGTTCGACGAGCCGGGCAGCAAGCAAGGCGGTGGCTATTACACCTTCGACGGCAAGGCGCTCAAGAAAGCATTCCTGAAGTCTCCGCTGGAGTTCAGCCGCGTATCCTCCGGCTTCTCGATGCGCGTCCATCCGATTTTCGGTCAGTGGAAGCGGCACAAGGGCGTCGACTTCGCCGCGCCATCCGGAACACCTATTCGTGCCGCCGGCGATGGCACGGTGGACTTTGTCGGCACCCAGGGCGGTTATGGCAACGTGGTCGTCCTCAAGCACTGGAATAGTTATTCAACGGCATACGCTCACATGAGCCGTTTTGCAGGCGGCCTCAAACGTGGCATGAAAGTGAGCCAAGGCGAGGTGATCGGCTACGTGGGTTCCACCGGCTGGGCTACCGGCCCTCATCTGCACTACGAGTTCCGCATCAACAACCAGCCACGCGACCCCTTGTCAGTGGACATCCCCAATGCGCAACCACTGGCTGGCGCCGAGCTGCAGCGCTTCCGCAGCGTTGCCGGCGAAATGCGCCACCGCTTCGCATTGCTCAATCCGCAAGACGAAAACGTCAAACTGGCAGCCAGGTAATTTGACACGAACAAAACCGTTCAAGCGCCTGTAAAATCAGGACACTTGAACGGTTTTTTTATGCCCGGCACACCATCCCATCTATTTATCGGCCTGATGTCCGGCACCAGTCTTGACGGTGTCGATGGCGTCCTCGCCGCATTTCCCGCCGATGACGCGGCCCATCGGATCGACACGCTGTCCACAGCCCACCTTCCCTTTCCCGCGGCGCTGCGCGAAGAGTTGATGGCGTTGCAGGCACCCTGCGAAAATGAACTGCATCGGGAAGCATTGGCGGCCAATGGCTTGGCCGGAGTGTATGCGGAATGCGTTGCACAATTGCTCGCCGCCGCAGGCAAGCATGCCAGCCATGTCACGGCGATCGGTGCGCATGGCCAGACGATTCGCCATCGACCGGAGCTCGGCTTTACCCGCCAGACCAACAACCCCGCGTTGCTGGCGGAGCTGACCGGCATAGACGTCATTGCCGATTTTCGCAGCCGGGACATTGCAGCGGGTGGCCAGGGCGCGCCACTGGTGCCGGCATTCCATCAAGCGATCTTTGGCAGCGGTGACGAGATCCGCGTAGTCGCCAATATCGGTGGCATCAGCAACATCAGCGTTCTGGAACCTGGCGAGAAAGTAATCGGCTTCGATACCGGGCCCGGGAATGTCTTGATGGATACCTGGATTTCCCGCCATCAAGGCAGGAGCTACGACGCTGACGGTGCTTGGGCTGCGACCGGGCATGTCATGCAAGACTTGCTGGATATCCTGCTCGCCGAACCCTACCTCGCATTACCACCGCCGAAGAGCACCGGTCGCGACTTGTTCCACAGCGAATGGCTCGAAAACCAGATGAAAGGGTTCGGCAACGCGAATCCGGCCGATGTGCAGGCAACTTTGACCGCATTCACGGCGTCCACCCTCGCTGATGCCATTGCCACGCATGCCCGCAAGGCGAAAGCAGTCTACGTGTGCGGAGGTGGGGCGTACAACGTACATTTGATGCGAACTTTGCAACACATGCTCGATGATCGTCGGCTTGCAGCACGCGTGTCCTCGACAGAAACCTTGGGAGTGTCACCGAATCACGTGGAAGCATTGGCATTCGCCTGGCTCGCCCAACGCCATGTTGAGGGCATGGCCGGAAACCTGCCGACGGTGACTGGCGCGCAAGGATTTCGCATTCTCGGGGCGCGTTATCCGAGGTGAAACGCCTGCGACAAGCGTAAAAAAAAAGCGCAGGGCTTGCCTGCGCTTTTCTGGAAATGCCGACCGGAATTACGAGAACGACGATCCGCAACCGCAAGTAGTGGTTGCGTTCGGATTCTTGATCACAAACTGCGCGCCATCCAGGTCGTCCTTGTAGTCGATCTCAGCACCGACCAGATACTGGTAGCTCATCGAGTCAATCAACAGGTGCACACCGTTCTTGGTCATCGTGGTGTCGTCTTCATTGACGATTTCATCAAAAGTGAAGCCGTACTGGAAGCCCGAGCAGCCCCCTCCCTGTACGAAAACACGCAACTTCAGGTCGGGATTGCCCTCTTCCTCGATCAATTGTGCAACTTTTGCGGCTGCACTGTCGGAAAAGATGATCGGTTCGGGCATTTCGGTAACTGCATTCATTTCAGGCTCCTGCAAATATCAATGGATTCATTATAGACGCTTGGCGATTTTCAGGTATTCGATAGCGCCAGCTTCAGAACCGGCTCGCCGACCTGGTCATGGGTGAGCTTGCCGGAGACCAGCGCGCCGCCATGCATTTCCAGCGCCTTGTAGTACACATCTCCAGTTATGCGGGCTCTTGGCTGTAATTCAAGCAGTTCGGAGGAATGTACCGGCCCGAGAATCTCGCCATTGACAACCAGATGTGCGACGCGCACTTCGCCCTCGACCCGCGCGTGCTCGGAAATCACGAGCATGCTTGGATCG
The DNA here is from genome assembly GCF_004804275.1 of Herbaspirillum sp. ST 5-3. GTDB lineage: Bacteria > Pseudomonadota > Gammaproteobacteria > Burkholderiales > Burkholderiaceae_D > Noviherbaspirillum. The sequence goes on along the minus strand of NZ_STGI01000010.1, from coordinate 43,100 downwards.
TCGCCGGTCGCGATGACGTTTCCCTTTACCTGCCCGTCGATACGCAAACCGCCCTGGAAATGGACATTACCCTCGATCTTGGTCGAAATGCCAATCAGGCTGTCAATTGTGCCCTTGTTTTTGCGGCCTAACATGATGGCTCTCCTTTACAAATTCGCGGATACTTGCGCCCGAATCTGGCCTCGTTCGAGCACGCGTGCCTGGACCAATTTGGTCGACGCGCCTTCCGGCAGGGTGAGCACCCCTTCAACACGCTGGTAATGTTTGAAGCCGAGTTTGAATTTTTCCTGCTCGGCAGAGTTAGCACCAGGAAAGATCATCATAGCATTTTTGCCGCCCTGGAGAGTGCTCACCGCGAGTTGCAGATTACCAACAAACTGTTGATCTCCCTTGCCGCCTTGCATGATTAACAAACGATACCGGATTTGATTCGGGCCAACCTGATCTATCTTAAGGCGACGAATGCTAACGCCCTGCGGACCGGTAGCATTCGGCAATAAACTTTCAAAGAAAGCAAGATCCTCCTTCAGGCGGATGTTATCCGCCTCCAGCGTCTTGGCCTGCACTGCAAGTTGTTTTTGTGCCGCGCGCTCCATGTTGAGCTGGCTTTCGGCGGCGTTGGCGGTTGTCGAGAGCTTGTCGCGCTCGGCGGTCATCTGCTCAAGCCGTTCTTTATAGCTGGCGAGCTGCTCGCGAGTGTTGTCCGCATGACCATCAGGATTGAGGCGCCCGGTATCATAGGACCACATCAGGATGGCCCCGAGCCCGCCGCTGAGGATAAAGAAAAGAATCCGCATCGGCCATGGCAACTGCGACCTGATGGTCATCTTCGGCGACGACACGGACATGCGCCGCCGCCAAAGCCTGAACTTCATCGAACTGAAGGGAGAACCGGGATTTGCCATGCGATGAGATTGTATGCCTACGGCAATACTGGAATGTGCATCAATCCCGCGGTTTCATCAAGGCCGAACATCAGGTTCATGCATTGCACGCCCTGCCCTGCAGCCCCCTTCACCAGGTTGTCCTCCACCACGAGGATGACCAGCAGATCCCCACCGCCCGGGCGATGCACCGCGATGCGCAGCTTGTTCGAAGCGCGTACCGAGCGCGTTTCCGGATGGCTTCCGGCGGGCATCACATCGACGAATTTCTCGCCTTCGAAGTGGCGCCCATACAACGCCTGAAAATCAGTGTCGCGCGCGTCGGGCAGGATGTTTGCATACAAGGTGGAGTGAATACCGCGAATCATTGGGACCAGATGCGGCACGAAGGTCAGTCCGATCTTGCGGCCGGCAATCGCCTGCAGCCCTTGCACCGTCTCCGGCAGATGACGATGCCCCTTTACGCCATAGGCTTTGAAGTTGTCGGACGCTTCCGCCAGCAGCGTGTGCACCTCAGCCTTGCGTCCGGCGCCCGATACGCCTGATTTGCAATCGGCAATCAGCATCGACTCATTCACGAGCTGCTTGCCCTGCGCGAGCAAGGGAGCGAAGCCGAGCTGCATCGAGGTCGGATAACAACCGGGCAAGCCGATCAAGCGGGCTTTTGCAATCGCTTCGCGGTTAACCTCGGGGAGTCCGTACACCGCTTCCGCCAGCAAGTCCGGGCATGAATGGGGCATGCCGTACCATTTTTCAAATTCCGCAGTGTCCTGCAGTCGGAAATCAGCGGCAAGATCAATGATCTTGACTCCGGCGGCCAACAGTTCGCGTGCCTGCGCCATCGCCACGCCATGAGGCGTTGCAAAGAACACCACGTCGCATTCGGTCAGCTTCGCTTTTTCCGGGCTGGAGAAAGCGAGAGCCACATGACCGCGCAGCGAGGGAAACATGTCGGCGACCGGCATCCCATCTTCCTTGCGCGACGTAATTGAAGTCAACTGCACACCCGGGTGCGCCGCCAGAAGGCGCAGCAGTTCCACGCCCGTATATCCTGTGCCGCCTACGATACCGACTTTGATCATCTCATTTCCTTGCTGAAGACGTTGACACTCACATTCTTGAATTTTAGCTTGCCGTCCTGAGCCTATCGGCTCAGCGATGCGCGTTTCCATTCGACCGGCCGCAAAAAGCAAAAAGCCGCCAGGCACCAACCCAGCGGCTTTTCGATGTTCTGAAAACGCAGATTAGCGCTTGGAGAACTGCTTTGCGCGGCGTGCTTTGCGCAGACCGACTTTCTTACGTTCGACTTCACGTGCATCGCGCGTGACGAAGCCGGCTTTCGATAGCTCGGGCTTCAAGCCTGCGTCGTAGTCGATCAGTGCACGGGTAATGCCGTGACGCACCGCGCCGGCCTGGCCGGACTCGCCACCACCATGCACGTTGACGAGGATGTCAAAGCGTTCGAGGTTGCCGGTCAATTCCAGCGGCTGACGGATTACCATCAGACCGGTTTCGCGGGAAAAATATTCCGCTGCCGGCTTGCCATTGACAACAATGTTGCCGCTGCCGGATTTGATGAAAACGCGAGCCACTGCACTCTTGCGGCGGCCGGTTCCGTAATTGTAGTTACCGATCATGTCCGCTCCTTAGATTTCGAGTACTTTGGGTTGCTGAGCGGAGTGCGGATGGGTGCCATCGGCATACACTTTCAGCTTCTTGATCATTGCGTAGCCAAGCGGGCCCTTGGGAAGCATGCCCTTGACCGCTTTTTCCAGCGCGCGACCCGGAAAACGCTGTTGCATTTTCAGGAAATTCGTTTCATAGATGCCGCCCGGATAGGTCGAGTGACGGTAGTAGGTCTTGTCCAGCGCCTTGTTGCCGGTCACGCGCAGTTTGCCTGCGTTGATGACGACGATGAAGTCGCCCGTGTCGACGTGCGGGGTGAACTCGGGTTTGTGCTTGCCGCGCAGTCGGAGTGCCACTTCGCTGGCGACACGTCCGAGGACTTTGTCCGTTGCGTCAATCACGAACCACTCACGCTGAACCTCATGGGTTTTCGCGGAAAAGGTCTTCATGATGATGTCCTAAATAAATAAACGCTCAAATTGGCGGTCCCGCTCCCTGAAAACCGGCGGGCTCTTCCTTGTTATCTTTTCCTGAGCGAACGGAAAGCCTGAAAGTATAACCTTTTCAAGGACTTGGCGTCAAACTTAATTGGAAGAATGGACTTGCGTGAAAACACCGCGTGCTGTTCAGCAAAACTCGCCGGCCTGACGATGCCCTTCAGGGCGCTTGAATAAAAAAAACCCGAAGCGGTAAGGCTTCGGGTTTAAATCCACACCAAAGGAGGAGGGTGGAGGAGACAATCGGTTGGCTGAAGCGATCAAATCCGCATTAACAACCAGCAATCAAATTCTACCGAAATTTATTGTGCAATGCAAGAAAAAAGCATGATTTCCCGCCCATTTCTCTGAATATTTCTCTTTTTATTATTTAAATTCATGCACTTACACAACTTACCACAATGTGGTTTTTTCACCCACTTTGTGAATTTATTGCAATTATAGCATTTTTCCAGATTGTTTCCTGGCTGATTTGTTATAAGAAGTATATTCATCAGCCCTTCGGGCGCCTGTCGCCTATGGCGTGAAAAATAACACCCTCTTTCCGGCTTGCGGCTTGCCGATGTACCAACTCCAAACCCGCTACAATTACCCCCTCGGGAATCAAGAGAGGCAATGATGGAATGCACCGTACGCTGGACAGGATTGTCCGGAATGACTTTTTTGGCAGAAACCGGATCCGGCCATGTCGTCGCCATGGACGGAGCACCGGAAGGTGGTGGACGTAACCTGGCACCGCGTCCGATGGAATTAGTGTTGGCGGGGACCGGTGGCTGTACCGCTTACGATGTTGTCCTGATCCTGCGAAAAAGTCATCAGGATATACGTGGTTGCGACGTCACCTTGCAATCCGAGCGCGCGGAAAAAGAGCCCAAGGTATTTACCAAGATCCACTTCCATTTCACGGTGCGCGGTCGAAATCTGAAACAGAATCTGGTCGAGCGCGCCATCAAGCTATCGCACGAAAAGTATTGTTCCGCCTCGATCATGCTGGAAAAAACCGCCGAGATCACGCATTCCTTCGAGATCGTGGACGACCTCGCGGAAGCAACGGACGCCCCGGCCTGACCCCAACGGATCGGGCCGGCGCTCCGGCTCATCCGGCCCAGTGCCAAGCTATATATAGTAAGCGGTTGCCGTCATTACCTTAGCCATCGCGCGCATCACGCCGCGAATCGGCAACGGAAGCTCGGCGGCACCAAGCGACTGCGCGCTCGCGCCATGCGCGATCTCATCGACGCGCATCTGTTCGACAATTGCACGCGATTTTTCGTCGTGCTGCGGCAGACGATTCAGATGGCTGGCCAAATGCGCCTCGACCTGACGCTCCGTCTCGACAACAAAGCCCAGGCTGTTGGCATCTCCCATTCGCGCGGCCACGGTACCGATTGCGTACGCCCCCGCATACCACAACGGGTTGAGCAAACTGGTATGCGAACCGAGCTCCTGCAAACGCTGCGACGTCCAGGCGAGATGGTCTTCTTCTTCGCGTCCAGCCTGCGCAAATTGCTGTCTCAGCGACACATTGCCCGAAAATCGGCCCTGCGACTCATAGAGCGCCTGTGCGCATACCTCTCCGACGTGATTCACGCGCATCAAGCCCGCGCTATGGCGGCGCTCCCTGTCATCCATTGTCGACTCCACCACTTTGGCGGCAGGGTTCGGGCGCGATGCAGTTACTACGCCAGACACTGCGCGCAGCACTTTATCGAGTCCGGTAATCAGCTCATCGACGTTTCGCATTCTCAAGGGACTCCTACTGAAACATGAATGGGGTCGCGGTTTGCATTAATGAATTCGCACATTTTCCCGCAAATGCACTGAATCTTATTTTGGCAAGGACAAGAAATCCTCGCATTTAATTCAGCTTCAATCCGAAAACCCGCCGAAACGATATAAAAACAACAACAAACTCCGGCGACACCAAGCTGATTTATTGCTGGAAAGGCATTTATAACAACATTGCTGTTGTTAAGAAGCCACATAAATGCCGGCCCGTTGCCCGGAAAACCAAATTCTCTTTGCCCAAACCGGCCATATTTGATGAAATCACCATTAGCTTCTTGATCACCGATCAGAAGTGTCCGGCAGGGACGTTACCACTAGTGGCCTTACTGGATGAAATTCAAGGCAATTCAAAAAAATTTTAGCACGCCAACCCTTGGAGATTTATTAATGAAAAAATCGCTTCTCGCACTGGCAGTTCTGGGTGCCTTTGCAGGTGCTGCTCAAGCACAATCCGCTGTGACTATTTATGGCTCTTTTGACGCAGGCGTTCGCAATCTGACCAATGTCAACGCTGCTGGCGACAATCGCCTGACCATGGGCTCGAACGGCCAATACAACTCCAACCGCATCGGCTTCAAAGGCGTTGAAGATCTCGGCGGCGGTCTGAATGCCCACTTCGTCCTGGAAACCGGCTTCAACACCGGCACCGGCGCATTGGACAATGCGACCAACCGCCTGTTCAATCGTTCCGCATACGTCGGTCTGGGTGGCGCTTGGGGCTCCGTCGACCTCGGTCGTCAGTACTCCGTGAACTTCAAGACGATCGGCCTGTACGATCCGTTCAACTACAAATACACCGCCATCGTCCCGTTGGCAGCACAAGGTGGCCTGACCCGTCTGGACAATGACATCCAGTACACTGGCGCCTTCGGTCCGGTTTCCGTACGTGCTGAATACGCCCTGGGCGAGCAAGCTGGCAGCACCAGCAACGGCGCATCGCAAGCAATCGGCGCAAGCTATGCTGGCGGTCCGGTAACCGTTGGTGGCGCCTACACCAAGCGCAAGAACGCTGTTGGCACCGCATTCATGGACTTCGACAACTGGACTGTTGGCGCAGCTTATGCGACAGGTCCGTTCCGCGTTGCGACCGGCTATGCCAAGGCAACTCAAGACACGAGCGCGACGACCGAGACCGAAGTGAAAGATATCTGGCTCGGCGGCAGCTACAACGTGACTCCGGCAGCTCAATTGAGCCTGGCTTACTATCGCACCACGACCGACACCGCGACCACCACCGGTCGTCGTAATCTGGTCATCCTGGGCGGCACCTACGCCCTGTCCAAGCGTACGAACTTCTACGCCGACATCGACAACTCCAAGCTGAGCGGCACTGCTGTTACCGTTGGTCAGACCCGTCAAACCGGTCTGTCGGTTGGTATCAACCACCTGTTCTAAGCCTCTTCATGGTGGTGTAACTACCACCATCTAGAAGCGATTTAAGAGCGGACTCATCTCCGGATGAGTTCGCTTTTTTGTCGGCTCAGCAAGCCGACTCCGCATTGAAGACTACTGACGGCAAAACCTTTCTTTCAAAAAAATTGCACACATTTGGTGCACTTTATTGTCAAAGACCCAATCTTCTGCTCGATCCTCGTTGCAAAAGCACCACAAACTCCCCCTGAGAATCCCGCAAAAGCCAAAATCCCTTTGTCCTGCGACCGGATATTTGATGAAATATCACGGACTTCTCGATTTACTGATTACGAAGTCAGTTTCTGGCAGGGGCGTTTCCACTAGTGGCCTTGCCGGAGACGAAGCACTACAAAAAATTCAGCTCGATAACCTTTTGGGGATTCATCAATGAAAAAATCGCTTCTCGCCCTCGCCGTATTCGGCGCATTTGCAGGCGTTGCTTCTGCACAAACGAACGTGACCGTCTACGGCCTGGTCGACGCAGGTATCGCTCGTGAAAACGGCGCAGCAGGTTCCGTCTGGAAGCTGGCAACCGGTGTACAGTCGGGCAACCGTCTGGGCTTCAAGGGCTCCGAAGACCTGGGTGGCGGTCTGAAGGCAAACTTCCAACTGGAAAACGGCTTCAACCTGGACACCGGTACGCAACGCCAAGGCGCGCTGTTCGGTCGCCAGGCATGGGTTGGCCTGAGCGGCGGCTTCGGCTCGGTCAGCTTCGGTCGCCAATATGACCCGCTGTTTATCGCCCTCGACTCCATCGATCCGTTCGGCACCGGCCTGTCCGGCGCAACGACCAATCTGATGGCCTCCGGCGCATCCGGTGACGTCCGCGTCAACAACTCCATCAACTACACCACGAACAACTTCAGCGGCTTCAGCGCAAGCGGTCTGTATGGTTTGGGTGAAGTTGCCGGCGACACGTCCAAGAGCCGCACCTACGCTCTGTCCGGTTCGTATGCCAACGGCCCGGTCGCCGCAGTGCTGGCCTACAGCAACAACAACAACGCTACCAACACCAACACCACCAAGCTGTGGCTGGTTGGCGGCACCTACAACTTCGGCGTTGCAACTGCTCACCTCGGCTATGAAAGCGAAAAGAACGACGCTGGCGCTGACTACCGTGACTGGATGGTTGGCGTTTCCGCTCCGATCGGTGCTGGTACCGTTCTGGCTTCCTTCATCAACAAGGATGATCGCTCCACCGCCAACAACGCTGGCGCCAAGCAATACGCCCTCGGCTACACCTACGCCCTGTCGAAGCGCACCAACATCTACACGTCGTATGCCCACATCAAGAATGATTCCGGCGCAGCCTTCGTGGTTGGCGACGCATCGAGCGGTGGTAACGCAGTTGCCGCTGGCAACAACTCCAACGCATTTGCCGTTGGCATTCGCCACAAGTTCTAATCGTTTGCAGGCGTAAGCCTGTAGTGATTTGAATGCAGTATTGAAAAGGCACCTTCGGGTGCCTTTTCTTTTTTCGATGACTGGAATCGACCGCGTGGAGAACGTTATCCCGACGAGCGAATCAGACTGATTCCCGGCCCTCCCGGCCTACTCGCCCAGGTCTGAACACTGTAGAGTCCGCATAGAACGCCTCCCCTTGGTCCTCGCACCACCCGGGAATACCCAGAACCGGCAAGGGTGTAAAGTCGGCGGTCGTCAGCTTATGGGACAATTTCCGGGATATCGTTTGATCCAGCCATGCATGCTTGTCTGACAACGGCATCGCGAAATACCTCGACTCCACAATGACCGGGTATGCGTGGGCAGTGATGGCCTTGTATGGGTGCATGAGCTTCTCCATCAACGCATGACCGAACAAGCAGACTTCACAGTCGCCGCCGAATGCATTGCGCCTGGACATGAACAGCTCTTGCCAGCGGTGAGCGCGCAGATCCTCCAGCAGCAACACATCGTGCGTTACCAGTAGCGCCACATTTTCGTCAAAAATGGTTGCCGCATCGCGAAGTTTGCCGCGAATCGGCCCCACACCGTCCATGTCGGCGATTCCCGCGGCTTGCAACGCGTTGAGCCGGACTTTGATTTGCGGGAAGCTGAGCCAGACCAAGGCATTGAAAAAATCGTGGAGATTGTCGCGAGTCGGTACGCAGCCGGTCTGGCTGATGAATGCTTCGTAGGCGGTATCCGGTGGCAAATCGGCCTGAGGAACGAGCCGGACGCGTAAGCCACGGTGATTGCGCAAATCCTTTGCCTCCGCCAAGGCATTCAACTCGGCGCGCCAATCAGTCGCACGCACCAGCAAGTCGCCAGTCGCGGCCAGCGGCGCCAGCCATGGTCGCGTCCAATCGATCTCGCGAAGGAATTCACCACTCATCATTGACTCAAGAATCGGCGGTGGCTACACGTCGTCCGGAGGCGCGCGCAGAAACAGTCTCAGGCGAGCTGCCAGCCAATCGTTTCGCCGCCGTTCAACGGCACCACTGTCGTATCACCCATCGGCAGCTCTGCCGGGAGTTGCCAGTTTTCGCGCCGCAGTGTAATTGTGCCGGTGTTGCGCGGCAGTCCATAGAACCCCGGGCCGTTAAAACTGGCAAATGCTTCGAGCTTGTCCAGTGCGCCTGCCTGATCAAAGGCCTGGGTGTACAACTCCATGGCATGCAGTGCGGTGTAGCAGCCGGCGCAGCCGCAGGCATGCTCCTTCAGCCCCTTCGGATGCGGTGCGGAGTCGGTGCCGAGGAAGAATTTGGTGCTGCCGGAGGTGGCGGCACGCAACAGCGCCAGCCGGTGTTCTTCACGTTTTAGCACGGGCAGGCAGTAGTAATGCGGCCGAATGCCGCCCTTGAAGATTTCATTGCGGTTGTAAAGCAGGTGGTGGGCAGTAATCGTCGCTGCAATCCTGTCGTCGGCTTCGTTGACGAATTGCGCCGCATCTTTGGTCGTGATGTGCTCGAACACGACTTTCAATGCGGGCAAGTCGCGCCGCAACGGTTGCAGCACGCGGTCGATGAAGACGGCTTCGCGGTCGAAGATATCAACCGCGGGATCCGTGACTTCGCCGTGGACCAGCAAGGGCATGCCAACTTCCTGCATCGCTTCCAGCGTCTTGTAGCACTTTGACAAGGCCGTCACGCCCGCGTCGGAATTGGTCGTTGCGCCCGCCGGGTACAGTTTGACCGCATGCACAAAACCGCTGTCTCTGGCGCGACGGATTTCGTCAGCGGGCATATTGTCGGTCAGGTAAAGCGTCATCAGGGGCTCGAAATTCATGCCCTGCGGCAGCGCGGCGAGAATGCGCTCGCGATAGGCAATCGCCTGCGCTGTCGTGGTGACCGGCGGCTTCAGGTTGGGCATGACGATCGCGCGGCGGAACTGCCGCGCGGTGTGCGGCAATACACTGGCAAGGGTTGCGCCGTCGCGCAGGTGCAGGTGCCAATCGTCGGGGCGGGTGATGGTAATGCTGCTGGAATTCGAGGAAGCTGCTGAGCGGGACATGGCGACTCTTTCTTTGAAGTGTCGCTATTTTACCCGTTTGGAAGTGGCGATACCGGGTGTGCCGGGTCATAAAAAAACCGCTTCAGGCGCTGCGCTGAAGCGGTTCGAATCGGAAAAAATACCGTGTCAGTGAATGATTTTTGCGAGGAAATCGCGCGCCCGGTCGGAACGCGGCGAGCCGAAGAATTCTTCCTTGGTGCAATCTTCGACAATGCAGCCTTTGTCCATGAAGACGACGCGATTCGCCACTTTTTTCGCGAAGCCCATTTCGTGGGTCACGACCATCATGGTCATGCCTTCCTGCGCCAGTCCGACCATGACGTCCAGCACTTCATTGATCATTTCCGGATCGAGTGCGGAGGTCGGTTCGTCGAACAGCATCGCGATGGGATCCATCGACAAGGCGCGCGCGATGGCGACGCGTTGCTGCTGGCCGCCTGATAACTGCCCGGGGAACTTGTCCTTTTGCGAAAGCAGACCCACGCGGTCGAGATACTTCAAGCCGCGCTCCATCGCTTCCTCTTCGCTGCGGCCGAGCACCTTGACCTGGCCGAGCGTCAGGTTCTGGCGAATCGACAGATGGGGGAACAATTCAAAGTTCTGGAACACCATGCCGATGTGTGCGCGCAGCTTGGACAGGTTTGTCTTGGGGTCGCCGACCGACACGCCGTTGACCAGGATCTCGCCTTTCTGGAACGGCTCCAGGCCGTTGACGGTCTTGATCAAGGTCGACTTGCCCGAACCGGACGGACCGCAGACGACCATCACGTCGCCCTTGCTGACATGGGTTGTGCAATCGGTCAGCACCTGGAAGCTGCCGTACCATTTGCTCACGTTTTTAATTTCGATCATTTCCTAATCCTCAGCGAATGATGGCAATGCGTTTCTGCAGTCGCTTGACCATGAATGACAGCGCGAAGCAGAGCGCGAAATAGACGACGGCGACAAACAGGTACATCTCGACAATGCGGCTGTCGCGCTGTGCGATCTTGCCGGCGGCGCCGACGAAGTCGGTCACGTTGAGCAAGGACACCAGCGAAACGTCCTGGAACAGCACGATGGTCTGCGTCAGGAGGATAGGCAGCATGTTGCGGAATGCCTGCGGCAGGATCACCAGTTGCATCGCCTGCCTGTAGGTCAGCCCGAGTGCGTACGCAGCGCCGACCTGCCCCTTGGAGATACTCTGGATGCCTGCCCGCATGATCTCGCAGAAGTACGCCGCCTCGAACATGATGAAGGTGATGTAGGCCGAGCGGTCGGCACCGAGCTGGATGGGTCGCTCTGACCCGGTAATCGCCTGCAGCACCACCGGCACGAGGAAGTAAAACCAGAAGATCACGAGCAACAGCGGGATGGAGCGCATCAGGTTGACATAGCCTGCCGCGCCCATTGCCAGCGGCTTGAAATGCGACAGTCGCGCCATCGCAAGCAAGGTGCCGAAGATCGTTCCGCCGACGGCGGCAATCACGGTCAGTTGCAGCGTGTACTGCAGGCCGCCCAGCAGGTAGGGCCAAGTGCGAACAACGACGTCAAAATCAATATCGCCCATTATTTGCCTCCCGCGATATAGCCGGGAACCGCAACCCGGCGTTCGATGAAGGCCATGACCCGGTTGGCGGTCATCGCGATCACGACATAGATCAGCGTCGCAGCGGCGAATGCCTCGAAATAGCGGAAGGTCATTTCACCCATCTCGCGCGTGCGGAAAAAGAGTTCCACCAGGCCGATCGAATAGGCGACGGCGGTGTTCTTGATCAGGTTCATCACTTCCGAGGTCAACGGCGGAATGATGATCCGGTACGCCATCGGCAGCAGCACGTAGCGATAGGTCTGGATCTGCGTGAGGCCAAGCGCATAGCCGGCGTTGCGCTGACCGCGCGGCAAGGACTGGATGCCCGAACGCACCTGCTCGGCGATGCGCGAGGAGGTGAAAAAGCCGAGGCAGACCACCGCCGTCACGAACTGATGGTTGGTCGGATCGAGGGTTGTCACCCATGCCTTGACTGAAGGAATCAGTCCCGGCACGACAAAGTACCAGACGAAAAACTGCACAATCAACGGTATGTTGCGGAACAGCTCCACGTAGGCGTTACCCAACCTGACCATCCAGTGCTTTTCGGTGGTGCGCGCCACCCCGATGATCGAGCCCAGCACGAACGCCATGATCCAGGCGAGCGTCGCCGTTCCGAGCGTCCATCCGAGGCCGGAAAGGAGCATGTCAGCCCATGTTCCGTCACCGTCGGGGACCTGCTCGAAAAAAATTCCCAAATTCATTTTTGTCTCCCAGCTTGCTCAGGCATGTGACAGAGCCGGCCCGCATAGGCAGGACCCGTCACCAAAATATCTGTTTGCCTGAAAAAAAGCCGGATGGCGCGGACGCCTTCCGGCTCTTCATTTCATGCAACGCGCTTAAACGCCCTTGTCGTTCGGGTTCTTGAACGCTTCGCGGATAGCCGGGGTCATCGGGAAGTTGATGTTGATGCCCTTCGGCGGGATCGGACTTTGGAACCACTTGAAGTAGATCTTCTCGATCTCGCCCGACTTCATGACGCCACTGATGGTCTTGTCGACCAGCGCCTTGAATTGCGGGTCGTCCTTGCGCAGCATCATGCTGTACGGCTCCTGACGCAGCGACTCGGGGATGATCTTGAAGTCTTTCGGGCTGCGCGAATTGGCGATCTGGCCGGCCAGCAGAATGTCGTCCATGACGAAGGCAGCCGCACGGTCATCGGCCATCAGCAGGAAGGATTCGGCGTGGTCCTTGCCGTAGATTTCCTTGACTTCCGCGTGCTTGGTCTTCTCATAGGACTTGAGCAGCGGCACCGAGGTGGTGCCGGAAGTCGTGGAGACGGTCTTGCCGGCGAGGTCGGCGAGGGAGTTGATGTTGGAAGTCTTCTTGACCGCGGCCGTCACGTTGATGACGAAATAGGTCGGGCCGAACGAGACTTGCTGCTGGCGGGCCACGGAGTTGGTGGTCGAGCCGCATTCCAGATCGATGGTGCCGTTTTGCAGCAAGGGAATGCGATTGCTGGAGGTAACCGGCTGCAGATTCACTTTCAGGTTGGGCATCTTGAGCTCGGTCTTCGCCGCATCCACGATCTTCATGCACAGGTCCATCGCATAACCGATGGGCTGCTGCTTGTCGTCGAGGTAGGAAAACGGTACGGAAGACTCGCGATAGCCAACGGTAATGGCGCCCGTGTCCTTGATCTTCTTCAGCGTACCGGTCAGGTCTTGCGCTTGTGCCGTGCCGACGATTGCGCCGGTGGCGATAAGGATGGAGATGAGCTTCGATAATTTCATATTGCCTCCTGTAAAAATTGTGTGCCCTAGTGTATCAAAAGGGTTAATTCAAAAGCTGACTTTATCGCGTGTTTCAAGCTAGCTTTTGAACCCGGCCCTCCCTGCAAAGAAACGTGCCGAAGTTTTGGCCCGTTGACTCTGTATTCCGTGTGGTTCCGGCGGCTAATCTCCGACTTTATCAGTCGGGAAACGCAGTGTGTCGCGCAGCAAATGGCCGATCGGCATGTTCATGTTGATCCCCTTCGGTGGGATCGGGCTCTTGAACCATTTATCGTACAGCTTGTAGATCTCCCCGTCCTGGATGATACGACCCATTTCACGATCGACCAAGGCCTTGAACGGGGCATCGTCCTTGCGCAGCATGATGGCATACGGTTCGGCGGAAAGCGCGTCTCCCACCACGATGAAGCGGCCGGGGTCCGGCGAACTGGCGCGCAAGCCGAACAATAATACGTCATCCATCGGAAAAGCTTCAGCCTCGCCTTTCTCGACCATGTTGAACGACTCCGCATGGTCGCGGCCTTCGACCAGCTTCAGGCCCAGTGAGCGCACCTTGTCGCGCTCTGTCAGGAGTTTCACGCTGGTCGTGCCCTTGGTAGTAACTACCCGTTTGTCGCGCAGATCGGCCCAGTTCCTGATGCCGGAGTCGGCGCGGACCACCATGCGCGCCGCCGCGACGAAATGCGGAATGGTAAATGCGACTTGCTTGCGCCGCTCTGCGTTATTGGTCGTCGATCCGCATTCGAGGTCGGCCCTGCCCTCGACGATGGCGGGAATACGCGTGGAAGGGGTGACCGGCAGGTAGGCGATGTCGAGACGGCTTAGCTTGAGTTCGCGTCGCACCGCATCGGCGATCTTGAGACACAAATCGACGGCGTAACCGATCGGCTTCTTGTGCGCGTCGAGGTAGGAAAACGGCAGCGATGCTTCGCGATAAGCAATGGTGATGGTTTGGGTTTCGCGGATTTTCGACAAGGTGTCGGTAGCGTGGGCCGCAGCAGCAACGAAACAAAGCAGTGCTGCTGCACCTGCCCGTGCAATGGCATTATTGTTGGCTTGCATCATGTCTCCATATCGTGCCGGTTCATTCTGACGGACCGGTCTCGTACAGCAATAACCGCCCGGCGTGCTTTTTCATTCGCATACAGCCGCCGGGCTGGTCAAAGCCGAATGCGGCCGGCACATTGCCAGCCGCATTCGGACTGTTCAGCTAGATCGTGGGTGAATCAGGGGTACAAGCCACGCATTTCACGGGCCTGCAAGACGCGCGTACAGGCCACGATAAATGCCGCCGTGCGCAATGAGACTTGCTTCTCCTGTGCCAATTGCCAGACTGCCGCAAAGGCTTCACGCATGATGCGGGTGAGGCGTTGATTGATTTCGTCCTCGGTCCAGAAGAAGCTGGAGAAATCCTGCACCCATTCAAAGTAGCTGACGGTCACGCCGCCGGCATTGGCGATCACATCCGGCACCACCAGCACGCCCTTGTCCGTCAAGATGTCGTCTGCGGCGGGTGTTGTGGGGCCATTCGCGCCTTCGAGAATGATCTTGGCGCGGATCTTGTTTGCATTGGCTTCGGTGATCTGCTGCTCAAGCGCCGCGGGAATCAGGATGTCGCAATCGACGTCCCAGAACTGGCTACGGTCACGCACCACTTCGGCGCCAGTGAAACCGGCCACGCTACCATGCTCGTTGACATGCTTTTGCAGCGCCGCCACGTCGATGCCGGTGTCGCGCATCACGGTCGCGACATGGTCCTGGACCGCGACCACCTTGGCGCCTGCTTCGGAGAACAAGCGCGCAGCGACGCCGCCGACATTGCCGAAACCCTGCACTGCGACGCGCGCACCCTTGATGTCCATGCCGCGCTTGGCCGCCGCTTCGCAACCGACGACGTAGACGCCTCGGCCGGTCGCTTCCTGGCGTCCGAGGCTGCCGCCGAGCGAAATCGGCTTGCCTGTGACAACGCCGGAGGCGGTGCTGCCCTGGTTCATGGAATAGGTGTCCATCATCCACGCCATGATCTTCTCATTGGTGTTGACGTCGGGCGCGGGGATGTCCTTGTTGGGGCCGATGATGATGTTGATTTCGCTCGTGTAGCGACGCGTCATGCGTTGCAGTTCGCCCTGCGACAGCGTCTTCGGATCGACCCGGATGCCGCCCTTGGCGCCGCCGTACGGCACGTTGACAGCGGCGTTCTTGACCGTCATCCAGGCCGAGAGCGCCATCACTTCCGACAAGGTGACATCCTGGTGGAAGCGCACGCCGCCCTTGCCCGGTCCGCGTGAGGTATTGTGCTGCACGCGATAGCCTTCGAAGTGGGAAATGGTTCCGTCGTCACGCTCGATCGGCACGTCGACGATCAGGATGCGCTTCGGGCGCTTCAGTGTTTCAACCCAGCGGGCCAGCGAACCGAGATAGGGAGTGACGCGATCGATCTGTTCCAGGTAGACGCCCCAGGGGCCGATTTCGTGCGGGGTAAGATAAGAGGGAATTTCGTGGTGGTTCGACATATTGCTGCTCCTTGTGGGTTCAGGTTCGCCGCCGTCTTGTAGACGGCGGATCACATGACTGAATCGTAGAGCAACGCAGTGCAGCAAAGCTAATGCTTTGTTCGCATGCAAGTATGCAAAAAATGCATAATCTATTATGCGGCGCGGATCAGCCGGTTTTCTTGCCGGCCTTCATCTGCTTGCGCGCCTGCGCCTTGGCCTGCGCTTCGCTGCGTCGGACCAGATAATCCCACAGGCGCGACACGATCGGCTTGCCCGGCCGCTGCACGGACGGACGCTCGCGGTACAAGCGGATCTCCATGTTGACCTCCCACTCGGCATTCCCGCCGTCGGCGCGCGCCAGCTGCTTCTGCTTCACTTCGCGGGTCACGGCAGATTCGGGCAGGAACGCGAGGCCGTGCCCTTCCAGCGCCATCATCTTCAGGCCTTCGGCCATATCGGTTTCGTAGCGCTTTTCCAGGTACAGAGGACGCTTGGCGTCAGACAGGATCAGATCGACCATGCGTCCCAGGTAAGCATTACTGGTGTAGGACAGAAACGGTAGCGGCGACCTGGCGCTGCCGGGCAGCGGGAATTCGGGCGTTCCGGACTTGTCGCAGCGCGAGTAGGCACGCAGCGCTTCACTGCCGAGCGTGAGCATGTCGTAATGGCTGGCATCAAGCTGCACCGGCTGGCGCGGATGGTGATAGCACAGCAGCAGATCGCAGCCGCCCTCGACCATGCTCATCACGGCGTCATGCACGTTCAGCGCGATGAGACGCGTGTGCAGCGTGCCGAAGCCGGCATCCAGCTCGGTGATCAGTTCCGGCATGTAGGTCAGCGACAGCGTATGCGGCACGGCGAAATCGACGGTCGTATGCGCGGTGGGCCGCTTGCCGCGCATCAGGGCGCGCGCGTTGTTGATCTGGCCCAGCATTTCCAGCGCCTGCTCGTAGAACACTTCGCCGGCCGGCGTCAGCCGGGTCGGGTAAGAAGTGCGGTCGATCAGGTCGGCGCCAAGCCAGGCTTCGAGCGATTGAATGCGGCGCGAAAATGCCGGTTGCGTCACATGGCGCAATTCGGCGGAGCGACTGAAGCTATGCGTCTCGGCCAGGGAGATGAAATCTTCCAACCATTTGGTTTCCATGGCGCTATGGTAGTGCTGTTCGCCGGACAGCGCAAAGCATTGCCGCGCAGCGCCTTACGCAGCTTCCGATTCCGGCCCGACTTCTTCGGACGAGGGCGCCGCAGCTTCGATCCCCTGCCGCGCCTGCTGACGTGCCCACATTTGCGCGTAGGCGCCGTCTTTCGCCAGCAGCTGCGCGTGGGTGCCGCGCTCGAGGATGCGGCCATGGTCGAGCACCAGGATCTGCGCGGCATCCGCAATGGTGGACAAGCGATGCGCGATGACCAGCGTGGTGCGGTCCTTCGCGATTTCCTTCAATTGCGACTGAATGGCCTGCTCCGCTTTCGAATCGAGCGCCGAGGTCGCTTCGTCGAAGATCAGGATCGCGGGATTTTTCAGGAGCGTGCGCGCGATCGCGACGCGCTGCTTTTCGCCGCCTGACAGTTTCAGTCCGCGCTCGCCGACCATGGTGGCGTAGCCATCCGGCAGGCTCTCGATGAAGTCGTGGATGTAGGCCGCCTTGGCAGCGGCGATGATCTCGTCCTTGCTCGCATCCGGCCTGCCATAGGCAATGTTGTATTCAATCGTATCGTTGAACAGAACCGTATCCTGCGGCACGATGCCGATCGCCTTGCGCAGCGAAATCTGCGTCACATCGCGCAGGTCCTGGCCATCGATCGTAATGTTGCCGGAATTGACGTCGTAAAAGCGAAACAACAGCCGCGACAGGGTCGATTTGCCCGAGCCGCTGTGACCGACCACGGCGGTGGTGCTGCCGGCAGGGATGGTGAAATCGACATCGAACAGAATCTGCCGCTTGCTTTCGTAGCTGAAATTGACATGCGAGAACCTGACTTCGGCGCCACCGATCGCAAGCGGCTTGGCATGCGGCGCGTCGGCAACTTCGCGATGCTGATCGAGCAGCGTGAACAGGCGCTCCATGTCGGCCAGGCTCTGCTTGATTTCGCGATAGATCACGCCCAGGAAATTGAGCGGAATGTAGAGCTGGATCATGAACGCATTCACCAGCACCAGATCGCCCAGCGTCATCTTGCCGTCGATCACACCCTGAGTGGCCCGCCACAGGATGAGTGTGACCGCAACTGCAATGATCAAGGACTGGCCGGTGTTGAGGATAGACAGCGAGGTTTGCGATTTGATCGCGGCTGTTTCCCACTTGTGCATGCTCTTGTCGTAGCGGCGCGCTTCATAATCCTCGTTGCCGAAATACTTCACTGTTTCATAGTTGATCAGCGAATCGATGGCGCGCGTGTTGGCTTTCGAATCCAGCTCGTTCATGGTGCGCCGGAAGTTGGTGCGCCACTCGGTAACGGCAACGGTATAGCCGATATAGATGGTGAGTGCGGTCAGGGCAATCACCGCGAACCAGACGTCGTAGTGCAGGACCAGGTAGCCGATCACGAGGGCAATTTCCACCAGCGTCGGCAAGATGCTGTAGAGGGTATACGACACCAATGAAGAAATGCCGCGTGTGCCGCGTTCGATATCGCGCGTCATGCCGCCTGTTTGCCGATTCAAATGGAATCGCAGGGACAGCGCATGCAGATGGCGAAATACCTTCAATGCAATGGTGCGGACCGCGCTTTGCGTGACCTTGGCGAACACGAATTCGCGCAACTCGGTAAACATGGTCGTGCACAGACGCAAGGCACCGTACGCAACCAATATGCCGACCGGCAATACAAGCAGGGCCTGCGGCTTGCCGGGCGTGATGGTCATGTGGTCGATCAAGGCTTTCAGAACGAGCGGCACACCAACGTTGGCGAGCTTGGCGGCGACCAGGAAGGTAAATGCCAGCAGTACGCGCCATTTGTAGGCCCACAAGTAGGGGAGCAAGGTCTTGAGCGTTGCCCAATCATTGCGAGTGCATTGATTGGCAGGGGGCTCGGGATAGGAAACGGAATGGCGGCGCATGAAAATTGCAGTCAGAATAGTTTATGCTTCGTGTCAGAACGATTGTAACGTAGGGCCCGGAATTCATCAGACACGCAAAACGAGGGAGAAGGACAATGCAAAACAGCCACCATACCAAGCTGCCCGAAGGAAAAATACCGCAGTTGCGCGTCATGCCCATGCCAGCCGACGCAAATGTGCATGGCGACGTATTTGGCGGCTGGATCATGGCGCAGGTCGATATTGCCGGCGCCTTGCCAGCAGTGCGACGCGCCAATGGGCGTGTTGCCACGGTCGCGGTAAATTCCTTTCTTTTCAAGCACCCGGTATTTGTCGGCGACTTGCTGTCGTTCTATGCCGATATCGTCAAGGTGGGCAACACGTCCATTACGGTCAATGTCGAAGTCTACGCGGAACGCAACCGCCTGCAGGTGGAGACGGTCAAGGTGACCGAAGCAACACTGACTTATGTCGCGACCGGCGATGACCGCAAGCCACGCCAGGTGCCGCCGCTGGCGGAATAACAAGACTTCCGACGGCCGCATTGTTTCCTGCAAGTTGTTAACGTATCGATGCTCCGCGCGGGATAATGCCCGATCCGCGGCGCACTTCGATGCTGATCACTGTCTTATGTCACTCCACCGCAGATTCTTCCTTCTCCAGTCGGCTCGGCTGTTATCGCTGGCGGCACTGTCCTCCGCTTTTCCCGGCATCGCCATCGCGCGCACAAACGCTTATCCATTCAGTTTGGGCATTGCGTCCGGCTCGCCGCGCGCCGACAGCGTCGTGCTCTGGACGCGCATCCTGCCCGATCCCTTGAACACGCTGTCGGCGGGAACGCAGGCGTTCACCGTGCAATGGGAGATGGCGGAGGATGAAGCATTCCGGCGCATTGTCGCCAAAGGCAGTACGACAGCATTGCCGGAACTGGCGCACAGCGTGCATATCGATGTCACCGGCCTGCGTCCCGACCGGTGGTACTGGTATCGCTTCATGCTCGGCGATGCGGTCAGCCCTGTCGGGCGCACGCGCACCGCTCCGGCGGCGGAAAGCATGCCGGGGGCCTTGCGCTTTGCCTTTGCCTCGTGTCAGCACTGGGAGTACGGTGAATATGCCGCGCATCGCCACATCGCTGCGGAAGCGCCGGATCTGGTTGCGTTCCTGGGCGACTATATTTACGAATGGGGGCCATACGACCTGACGCATCCCCCTGCCCCGCGTCGCAGGATCGACGAATGCTTGAGCCTGGCGGACTATCGTGCCCGCTATGCGCAATACAAATCCGATCCGCATCTGCAGGCGTCGCATCTGGTGGCGCCATGGATTGTCACCTGGGACGACCATGAGGTCGCCAACGACTATGGTGCGGACCGGGATGAACGGCTGGACCCGAATTTCCTCGCGCGCCGCGCCGGAGCCTACCAGGCGTTTTACGAACACATGCCGGTGCGCCTGCCTGCGCTGCCGAGTGACCCGACGCGTTTTGCCCGGATGCGGATTTTCGATCGTTATGACTGGGGTCGACTGGCGCGGTTTCATGTGCTCGACGATCGGCAATACCGCAGTTACCATGCCTGCCCCCATCCCGGGCGCGGAGGATCGGCATCGGTGACCGCGAGTTGCACGGAGCGAATGGATCCGGCGCGCACGCTGCTCGGCCTTGAACAAGAAACCTGGCTGACGGAAGGCTTTGCGGAGTCGCGCGCCAAATGGAATTTCATTGCACAACAAACGCTGATGGCACAGGCCTCGCAGGTCCCGATTGCGAAGGAAGGCGATGGGCGCTTCTGGACGGATGGATGGGACGGCTATCCCGCCGCGCGCCAGCGTCTGTTTGACAGCATGCTCAAGCATCGTCCGGCCAATCCGGTCGTACTGTCGGGGGATGTGCACGCGTTTTACGCATCCGACCTGAAGCCGGATTTCAACCGTCCCGATTCAGCCGACAACCCGGTGATTGCCGCGGAGTTCTGCGGCACATCCGTGACATCGAGTTCTCGCCCGCAATCGCGCACCGATCAGTATGTTGCGCAGAATCCGCACATGAAATATGGGCGCAGCGATCGCCGCGGGTTTGTGATGATGGAGGTCACGCCCGCGCGCACGCAGGTGCGCTTTCAGGGATTGGATGACGTGCGGAATGCCGATTCCGGGATCAGTACGATTGCACGCTTTGTGGTGGAGGATGGGCGCCCGGGCGTGATCAAGGCCGGCTGAGTCGTTCGCGCGTCTGCAATTCCGGTAGCACACATAAAAAAACCGCCTGCATTGCAGGCGGTTTTCACTTATCGTCCCAGGCTTGTCGCAATCCGTGTGCGGACTATGCGGCCTTTTTCTTTTCGTCACGCAGTTCGCGACGCAAAATCTTGCCGACGTTCGTCTTCGGCAGGTCGTCGCGGAATTCGATGTACTTCGGCTTCTTGTAGCCGGTGAGCTGTTCCTTGCAGTAGTTCATCAGCTCATCGACTGTCAATGACGGATCCTTGCGCACCACGAACAGCTTCACCGCTTCGCCGGAGTTCGAATCGGGGACGCCGATGCAGGCGCATTCCAGCACACCGGGATGCGCGGCGACGACGCCTTCGACTTCATTCGGATAGACGTTGAAACCGGACACCAGGATCATGTCCTTCTTGCGATCGACGATCGTGACGAAGCCACGCGGGTCCATCACGCCGATGTCGCCGGACTTGAAGAAGCCGTCCGGGGTCATGACCTTGGCGGTCTCGTCCGGACGATTCCAGTAGCCGCTCATCACTTGCGGACCGCGAATGGCGATCTCGCCTGGCTGCCCTTGCGGCACCGGCTTGCCATCGTCATCCAGGATCGCGATTTCAGTGGAAGGAATCGGCAAACCGATGGCGCCGGAAAACTCGGTCGAGTCGGCCGGGTTGATGGTGGCCGACGGCGAGGTCTCGGACAAGCCGTAACCTTCGATGATCGGACAGCCGGTGATCTTCAGCCATTTGTCGTTGACCGCCTTCTGCACGGCCATGCCGCCGCCGTTGCAAATCTTGAGGCCGGAGAAATCCAGCTTGGCGAAATCGGGATTGTTGAGCAAGCCGTTGTACAGCGTGTTCACGGCGGGCAGCAGGTTGAACTTGTACTTCGACAGCTCCTTCACGAAGCCGGGGATATCGCGCGGATTCGGGATCAGGATGTTCATCGCGCCCCAGCGGGTCCCCATCAGACAGCAGGCCGTGAGTGCAAAGATGTGATACAGCGGCAATGCGCAGACGATCGTCAGCGGATCGATCCTCGGTTCCTGCTGCAGCGCCGGCTGCGCCCATGCGTCGTTCTGCAGCACATTGGCGATGACGTTGCGATGCACCAGCGTCGCCCCCTTCGACACGCCGGTGGTGCCGCCGGTGTACTGCAGGAAGGCGACGTCGTCATGCGTGAGATCGACCGGCTTGAGCGTCAGGCGCGCGCCCTGGGCCAGCGCCTGCTTGAAGCGGGTAGCGTTCGGCAAGGAGAATGCCGGCACCATCTTCTTCACATTGCGGACCACGAAGTTGACGATCGCGCCCTTGAGTCCGCCCAGCATTTCACCCATGCTGCCGACCACCACATGCTTGACCTTGGTCTTGCCGATGATCTGTTCGAGCGTGGTGGCGAAGTTTTCGAGGATGATGATGGCTTCGGCGCCGGAGTCGTTGAGCTGATGCTCCAACTCGCGCGGCGTGTACAGCGGATTGACGTTGACGACCGTATAACCCGCGCGCAGGATGCCGGCAATGGCGATCGGATACTGCAGCACGTTGGGCATCATGATGGCGACACGCGCCCCCTTCTGCAATCCGCGGCTTTGCAGCCATGCCCCGAGCTGCTTGGACATCTGGTCGACTTCCGCATAGGTGAGGAACTTGTCCATGCAGACGTACGCTTTGCGCGACGCGAACTTGCGGAAGGACTCCTCGAGGAGGTGAACCAATGATCGGTACTGGGAGCAATCGATGTCCGTCGGAACGCCCTTGGGATACGACTTCAGCCAAATTTTATCCATGTCTGCCTCTGATCTTATTTTGGGGTGGAAGGTACGGTTTTGCGAAATAATCGAACGACCGGTTCTTTTTTATAGCATAGATGCTATCGGCGGCAGGCTTGGCGCGCAAGTCTTTTCAAGGGTTTAAAGATGGATAAGAAGGTTTCTTCTAGTCCCGGCAAATTATTGCGCTGCAACAATACTTTGCGCGCGCTCCGGATACGACAAAGCGACCACGCGGGTCGCTTTGTTCTTTTGGCGGGTAGCGCCGTCAGGCACGGTCTGATGATGTTTAATGATCAACAGCGGCGTGCAGGTTGCCGGCCGTGAGCGAGGGGCTGTTGCCGAGGCTGGCGAGCTGGCGATGCCGCTCTTCCTCGTCCAGCGTCGACAGCGCGCGCACGGCCGCATAGAACTTCGGCATGCTCTTGGTCTGCGTCATCAGGGCGCGGAAACCCGGCACGAAATCGTGATAGGTCGCGATGGCGGACAAGTGGGCGTTCGACAGCGGTTCGGCGAACCAGCGGTCGTAGCCGGCGTAGCCGCCCCAGCTTGCTTTCAGCACCTGGTATTCATCCTTCAGGGCCTGGAAGATTGCCGCCTTCTCTTTCCTCTTTTCGCCGTCGCTCACGTCGCGATCGTAGTTTGCCTTCAGCGTCTTGCGGTACTTGAGCAGCATGGCCAGGAAATCCTGCTTGCGCGCTTCATACGCCGCATAGTCCTTGCGCATCTTGTCGTTGCCGTACTTTTCGAGCCAGCGCTCGACGCCGGCCTCCTCCACCGATACGGCGAAGGACTCGTTGAAGCGCGAATCGCCGGGCACGTAGACAACCTGGTGCGCCAGCTCATGAAAAACCATGCGCGCCACTTCGCCGTCAGGGTAGCGGATGAAGGTCGACAGCACCGGATCCTTGAACCAGCCTAGCGTGGAATAAGCCGGCACGCCGGACACCTCGACGTCGTACTTCTCGGCGCGCAGCTCGGCGGCATACGCCTGCGCATCTTCCTTGCTGTAGTAGCCGCGATAGTTCACGCAGCCAGCCACCGGAAAGCACCATTCCAGGGGCTTCAGCGACAATTCCGGCGTCGCCACGACATTCCACATGACGAAGGGGCGCTTGAGATCGGCATAGGTGGTGAAGGTGTCATTGTCCGGCAAGCCAAGATCGGTGGCGGCGAATGACCGGATTTCCTTGACGCGGGTGAGCTTGACCTTGAGCGTGTCGCCGATGCCCGGCGTGGACAGCCAGTCATCAATCGGCCGCGCTTCGGACAGCAGGGAAAACTGTCCCTGCGCGGCCTGCACGAAATAACCGATCTGCGCGCAGCCGCCGACCAGCGCCGCCACACCGCAAAAAATCAAAGTCCGCCACTTCATTTTCATATCCTGCCTACACCTTTTCCACCTGCACCAGCACGTCGTAGAACGTTGGTCCATTGCCCATGTCGGTCGTGCGCTGGCTGGTGACTTCGTTGGCATTCTTGCCATCGGCGGTCAACTTCTTCCACCAGATCGACAAGCCGACCACGAGGCCCTGCCGCGCCTTCTCGGTCACGCGCGCTTTCGCAACGAATGAGCCGCGCGCATTGAAGATGCGCACCGGATTGCCGTCTTCGATGCCGCGATGTGCAGCGTCGAGCGGGTGGATATCCAGATGCGGTTCGCCTTCCGTATTGCGCAGGCTCTCCACATTGACGAAGGTGCTGTTAAGAAAGTTCCTGGCCGGCGGAGAAATCATCGCGAGCGGATAGTCTTTTCCCAACTCGGGGCTGCTTGCAAGCGATTCATGGGGCGGCACATACGCTGGCAAAGGATCAAGCCCGGCGGCTTTCATGCGCTCGCAATAGAACTCGCATTTGCCCGAGGGCGTGGGGAAGCCTCCGTCAGCGAACGGTGCCTCCGGCATGTTGAGTTTCTGCCAGCCTTTTTGCTTGAGCGAATCCCAATTGAAATGGATAGCGCGCACGTCGTTCTTGTTGAAGGCTTGGGCGGCGATGTCGTCGTCGCTCTCCTTGAAGCAAGGATCATCGAAACCCATGCGCGCGGCGAGCAGCCGGAAAACTTCGGTATTCGGCTTGGCCTCGCCGAGCGGAGCGATTGCGGCATTGTTGGCCATCATGTACATGTGGCCATAGGTCGTATGGATATCGACATGTTCGAGCTGCGTGGTGGCCGGCAGCAGGATGTCCGCATGGTCGGCGGTGTCGGTTTGAAAATGTTCGAGCACAACCGTGAACAAGTCCTCGCGCGCGAATCCTTGCGCCACCTTCGGCGACTCCGGAGCGACGGCAACCGGGTTGGAATTGTAGACAACGAGCGCTTCGATTTTCGGGCCGAATTCCGGCGAAGCTTCGTGCAGCAAGGCATTGCCGATCTCGATCATGTTGATCGTGCGCGACTGCCCTTGCAGGAGATCGGGGCGCTGCAGAGCTTGGTTGTTTTTCGGGAAGGCGTCCGATGTGGACAACTGCACGCCGCCCGCTGCGTGACGCCATGCGCCGACCAGCGCCGGCAGGCAGGCGATATTGCGCACCGCCATGCCGCCGCCGTGGGTGCGTTGCACGCCGTAGTTGACGCGGATCGCAACCGGCTCGCCGCGCCTGGCGGTCGCTCCGTATTCGCGTGCGAGTTGTTCGACTTCTTCTACCGTGATGCCGCAGGTCTGCGCGGTGCGCTGCGGCGTCCATTCCCGAACGCGCTCCCGGAGCTGGTCGAAGCCGAGGGTATGCCGTGCGATGTAGTCTTCATCGAGCAGGTTTTCGGCGATCAAGACATGCATCATGCCGAGCGCGAGCGCCGCATCGGTGCCGGGTAGCGGCGCGATGTGTTGATGACATTTCTCCGCTGTCAATGAGCGGTAGGGATCGATCGCAATCAGTTTCGCGCCGCGGCGCTTGGCTTCCTGCGCGCGCATCCAGAAATGCAGGTTGGAGGCAATCGGATTGCCTCCCCAGATCAGGATCAGCTTCGCGTTCTGGAATTGCTCGACATCGGTGCCGATGCGCGCGCCGATGCTGTACTTGTATCCGACGCCGCCGGCAGCGGAGCAAATGGTCCGGTCCAGCAGAGACGCGCCGAGCTTGTGGAAAAACCGCGCTGCCATTGATTCGCCCTGCACCAGCCCCATCGTTCCGCAATAGCTGTACGGCAGGATGGCTTGCGGACTGCGCGCCGCAATCTCCTTCAGACGGGCCGCAATAGTGTCGAGCGCCTCGTCCCAGCTGATGCGTTCGAACTTTCCTTCCCCTTTCCTGCCGATGCGTTTCATCGGATACAAGAGACGATCCTTGTGATACGTGCGTTCGGTGTAGCGCGATACCTTGGTGCACAGCACGCCCGCCGTGGTGGGATGGTCGGGATCGCCGCGCACTTCGGTGGCAACGCCGTCCTTCACGGTGACGAGCAGTGCGCAGGTGTCTGGGCAATCATGCGGGCAGGTTGCGCGAACAATGGAGGTGGTCATAAAACATTCCGAGATAAGCCGGCGCTCCCTGAAGGGACATCCGCCGGGCGTTGGGAGTAGCTAAAATATGCTATACCGGTCTGGGCGTAATATACCGATATTGCGCAAGGCGCGCATGCTTCCGAGCAACAAGACGCGCCTGGCAGTGAAATGGAGACAACAATGAAGTTGCTTGACCCGATTACCGAATTCCGTTCCCAATTGCAGCAAATCCGCCGCGAGATCCACACCTATCCGGAACTGTGCTTTGAAGAGCAGCGCACGTCCGATGTCATTGCGCAGAAACTGACCGAATGGGGCATCCCCATCCTGCGCGGCATGGGCGTAACCGGCGTGGTGGGTGTGATCAAGAATGGCTCCAGCACGCGTGCCATCGGCCTGCGCGCCGACATGGACGCATTGCCGGTGCAGGAAATCAATACCTTCCCGCATGCGTCGAAAAATGCGGGAAAGATGCATGCCTGCGGTCATGACGGGCATGTTGCGATGCTGCTCGGCGCGGCGCATTATCTTTCACAACATCGCAATTTCGACGGCACCGTTTATCTGATTTTCCAGCCCGCAGAAGAAGGCGGCGGCGGCGCGAAAAAAATGATGGACGACGGCTTGTTCTCGCAGTGTCCGATGGACGCTGTATTCGGCATGCATAACTGGCCCGGCCTTGCCGCCGGCAGCTTCAGCACCACGGTGGGGCCGATGATGGCCTCGTCCAACGAGTTTGAAGTGGTCGTTCGGGGCAAAGGTTCGCATGCCGCGCAGCCGCACAAGGGCGTGGACCCGATCATGGTGGCCATCCAGATTGCGCAGAGCTGGCAAACCATCGTGACGCGCAACAAGAGCCCGATCGATGCCGCAGTCTTGTCGATCACGCAAATCCACGCCGGCACAGCGACCAATATCATTCCCGACGAGGCCACCCTGATCGGCACGGTACGTACCTTCACGACCGAGGTGCTGGACCTGGTTGAACAGCGCATGCAGACCATTGCCGAGCATACCGCGACCGCATTCGATGCCGAGGTCGATTTCCGCTTCAAGCGCAATTACCCGCCCCTGATCAATCACGCGAAGGAAACCGCATTCGCGATCGAGGTGATGAAATCAGTGGCCGGCGCGGACATGGTGAACGCGGCAACCGAACCGACCATGGGCGCGGAAGATTTCGCGTTCATGCTGCAGGAAAAACCGGGTTGTTATGTTTTCATCGGCAACGGAGAAGGCGACCACCGCGATGGCGGACATGGACTCGGCCCCTGCAACCTGCACAATCCCAGTTACGATTTCAATGATCGCTTGCTGCCGATCGGCGCGACCTTCTGGGTGCGGCTGGCGGAATCCTATCTGCGCAACACCTGAGGCGCGCTTGCGCCATTGCACCGTGGCGCTACTGCACTTGTGGCAGGGTCAGGGAGGTATTCACCGGCAGTACGGCTTCGCGCAGAAGCCGGATATCGCCGTACCACGCCTCGGTGGATTCGCCGGTATTGTCGGTATCGGTCAGCACGCCGATGCCGATCAGCCGGCCCGGCTTTTCGCCAAAGGCCTTCTCGTAGTCCTCGACGATATTGCGGGTGAACGCGCGCCACTCGCCGATGCCTCCCGAGCCGCTCTCGGCCACCATCATCTTGATGCGACTGCTGTAGGTGCTGCGGATGATGGTGCCGACCGGCGCATTGTTTTCCCAGATGTACATCAGGGTGGCGTAGGGGAAATCATGGCCGGTCACGACCTTGGCGGTTTCGAACAGCACCTGATCCGTGAATGGGAGCTTTTCCTTGTCGCCATCGAATCCGAGAACGATGCGTACCGGTGAATCCTCGGTGGCGCGCTGCGTATTATCCGCAGCCTTGAGTAAAGCCGGAATCTTCCATTGCCATTGAAGCCACGGGCGGCCTGCCGGATCGACACTCAGCGTATGCATCAATGCGGATGATGCACTGTTGGCACGCGCATGCAGAACGGTCTTGCCTTCCTTGCGCACGAGTTGATATTCCGTCTGCTTCTTGTTGCGCAGGATGATCAGCGGCTTCCAGCCCTCCGGGATTCCGCCGGGAGGATTGGCGGAAAAGAGCGTGAGCCTGCCGTCAGCGTTCGCCGGTTTGGCGGACTGTTCGACCGGCGCGCCGCCGGGATCGAGGGCGCATCCGGTGATCACAAGCGGCAACAAGAGCGAAACGGCGAAATGCTTCATGACGGAACGTATCAAAGGCACACGCTCCGTATCGATGTCTGCGTACTCGCACTCAGACTAGAAATCGGTGAACAGCGGCGTTTGCGGCCTGACAATTTGGGATGAATGGATTGTATAGCGTAGCGAAGTCACTTCCGCCGCGATTTGACTTTCGTCGGTCTTTTCGTGAGCAAACTGCCAACGAAGCTGATGATATTTTGCAACAACATCGCGATGCGCGATACTGATCAGCCCGGCGTCTGGCAACTCTTGCAACACCAGTTCGTACAAATGCGCTTCGGTCTCGGGATCGAGCGCGCTCGTCGCCTCGTCCAGGAAAAGCATCTGCGGCCGCGTCAGCAATGCCCGCACAAAGGCCAGCCGCTGCTGCTCGCCCGGCGAGAGACGCTGGCTCCAGTTATCCATTTCGTCGAGCTTTTCCGCCAGGTGCGGCAGCTTGCACAGTTCGAGGAAATGCCGGATCGCGCGGTCCTTGTACGCTTCTTCGGCAGCCGGGTAGGCAATCGCTGCACGCAGCGTCCCGATCGGGAGATAGCTTTTTTGCGGCACGAAGAGCAGCTTCGCTTCGTTCGGTATTTCGATGCTGCCCGAACCATACGGCCAGATGCCCGCGATGGCACGGAACAAGGTCGACTTGCCGCAGCCGGACGGCCCTGTAATGAGGATGCGTTGACCGACATGAATGCTCGTCGACAACGGCCGAGTCAGCGTGTGCCCGCCAGGCAATCGCAGCTCCACATCGTCCAGCAGGATCGCGCCGACGTTGTTGCGCTCGACATTGATGCCTGCCTCTTGCGTACGGGCCGCAGTCACCGCCGCATGGAAACCTGCAAGCCGGTTGACGCTCGCCTTCCAGCTCGCAAGGGAACTGAAGGCATTGATAAACCATGACAAGGACTCTTGCACCTGACCGAAGGCCGAGCTGATCTGCATCAGTCCGCCGAGCGTGATGGCGCCGCTGAAGTAACGCGGCGCACCAACCAGGAATGGAAAGATGATGGCAAACTGCGCGTAAAAATTCGACGCGACATTCAATCGCTTGGTGGTGCGCATGATGGCCCACCAGTTCTGTCGGATCCATTCGAAGCGGCCCGCCAGTTGCGCGCGTTCCTGCGATTCGCCGCGATACAGCGCAACCGGCTCCGCGTGCTCGCGGATGCGCACCAGGCCGAAACGGAAATCCGCCTCGTAACGCTGCTGCAGGAAATTCTGCAGCACCAGCGGCTTGCCGATCCACCACACCAGCGCGGAACCGATGACGGCATAGGCCATCGCAAACCACACCATATAGCCGGGGATCGTGATGGATTGCGCGCCGAGCATGAACGACAGCGGACCGCTGACCGACCACAGGATGCCGATGAAGGAAAACAGCTTCACCACGCTCGACAACAAGCCGATCGACAGCGAGAGAGAGCCGCTGGTCAGGAAGCTCAAATCCTCGGCGATGCGCTGATCGGGGTTGTCGGCGGAACGGGTCTGTTCGATCCGGTAATAGGCCTGATTGCTCAGCCATTCATCCAGGTATTGTCGCGTCATCCAGGCGCGCCAGCGCATCTCCAGCGACTGGGTGAGGTAGACCTGATAGATGGCCACCGTGATATAGATGAACGCGAGATAGGAGAATCGCCAGAGCTGTTCCTTGAACGCGGGGAAGGCCTTGTTCTCCAATGCGTTGTAGAAGTCGCGATTCCATGCATTGAACTGCACATCGAGATAGACCATGCCGAGCGCCAGCGCAATCACCGCCGCCAGCAAGCCGCGCGCCTTCCAGCGCTCCTCGGAAATCCAGTAGGGCTTGACCAGATTCCATACCAGACGCCAATCGATGCGTTCCTGAAGCTTGACCGTCATAGAAAATTACAGGGAGTCGAAAATGAATGAGACACGGCAACCGCATCGCCAGAGACTGCCGCGGGCGCTCGCTTGTGCAAAGGTGTGTTCAAGGCAGTTTGTCGGCATCCTTGCCGAGGCGCTTGCCGGGGTTGAGGCGTTCCAGGGCAAGCAAGGCTGCAGATTGATCGGCATTCGGCACGGCGTCGGCGATGCTGCGATAGATATTGGTGACGAGTTCGGCCACCGGCAAATGCACCCCGGCCGCAGAAGCGGCAATCAGGACGTTTTCCAGATCCTTGGTCTGGCTTTTCACCTGACCGCCGGGCAGGAAGTTTCGCTCCAGCATGCGCTGGCCGTGCACGTCGAGGATGCGGCTCTCGGCGAATCCGCCGCGGATGGCGGCGCGCACGGCAGCAGGATCCGCCCCGCCCGCCTGCGCCAGCAGCAAGGCTTCGGCCACGATGTTCAGCGTACCGCCGACGATCAGCTGATTGCAGAGTTTTGCCACTTGGCCGCATCCCGCGGGCCCGACAAGGATCGCGCGGCCCATTACTTGCAGGATCGGCTCCGCCCTTGCGAAGTCGGCCGGACTCCCGCCCGCCATGATGGCGAGCGATCCGGCTTCCGCCCCCATGACGCCGCCGGACACCGGCGCATCGACGAATGCGACGCTGCACGCGGCCAGTCTGGCATGCATTTCCTGCGCCTCGGACTGGCGCGTCGAACTCATGTCGATCACCAGGGTTCCGGGACGCAGAGCGGACAAGGCCGCATCGATCACCTGCGCCACCACTGGCCCGGCTTCCAGCATCGTGATGACGATGTCGGCCTGCGCCACCGCTTCGCTCGGAGTATCCGCAACGGACGCGCCAAAAGGCGCGAGCGCATCCGCCTTGGCCCGTGTGCGATTCCACGCAGTCAATCGGTATCCCGCCTGAAGCAGTCGAGTCGCCATCGGCTTTCCCATCAGCCCGATGCCTAGAAATGCGATGGCTGGTAGCGGTGCGGAAATACTCAAGCTGCTCTCCTCGTAAAAATCGGATTCATTGCATAATGATGCATCATCATCTCAAAATAATAACTTCCATGTCGACGAGCAAGGTAGAAGTTCTGTTCGATACCCCAATGTTGCTGGGCGAATGCCCCGTGTGGCACCCTGAAGAATCGGCTCTGTACTGGATCGACATCGCGGGCACGGCGGTGCATCGATTCGTCCCCGGGACCGGCACGCACAATTCT
This sequence comes from Herbaspirillum sp. ST 5-3, assembly GCF_004804275.1. GTDB lineage: Bacteria > Pseudomonadota > Gammaproteobacteria > Burkholderiales > Burkholderiaceae_D > Noviherbaspirillum. Next base: position 11,889 of record NZ_STGI01000010.1, on the reverse strand, counting down.
TGGGCTTTGCCCTCCGAACCCGGCTGCATCGCGCGTTGCGCGAGCGGCGGACTGATCGTCGCCATGCGTTCCGGCCTGGCCATGCTGGACACGCGCAGCGGCGGCCTGCGCCATGTTGCCGATGCGCCTTACGACAGCACGCGCATCCGTTTCAACGACGGTCGTTGCGACGCCGCTGGGCGGCTGTGGACAGGCACATTGTACGACCCGCGCGACCAGCCCGGCGGATCACTTTACTGCATTGAACGCGGCACGATTCGCGACGCAGGCAAACCGGTGACCGTCTCCAACGGGGTGGCCTTCAGCATCGACAACCGCACGCTGTATCACACCGACACCACGGCGCACAGGATCATGGCCTATGATTTTGATCTCGCCACCGGCAGTGTGGCAAACGGGCGTGTGTTCAAGCAGTTCTCGACGGACAAATCGCACAATTACGGCGGCCGCCCCGACGGCGCCGCCGTCGACAGCGAAAACGCGTACTGGTGTGCCATGTACGAGGGTGGCCGCCTGCTGCGGCTGGCACCTTCGGGCGAGGTGCTGCAGGAAATCAGCCTGCCTGTACGCTGCCCTACCATGATCGCTTTCGGCGGCGATGACCTGCGCACGCTCTACATCACGACGGTGAGCAACAAGCGCCCTGCGGACGAACTGGCGGCACACCCCTTGTCCGGCTATGTGCTGAGCCTGCGGGTCGATGTGCCCGGCCGTATTGAAACGCCCTACGTCGCGTGAAACTTCTCGCCCCGCCGCCGGGGCCCGCTGTCATCGTTGGCGTGTATTTGTTTCCAGACGTTCTTATTCGAGGTTATCCATGCTCAAACAGATTCCAACGCTAACAAGAGCGCTTGCCGTTTGCTGTGCCCTTGCCGCATTTCCCCTGTCGAGTCATGCGATTGATTCGGCCTCACTTGAATACGGCGATGGCAACAAGACAAAGCTGGTGCGCCTCGGTGTCCAATGGAAATGGAACAAGCGGTGGTGGCAGTCGAACGGAACCCATATCGGCGGCTACTGGGATCTCAGCGTGGCGCGATGGCACGCCACGAATTTCAGGAACATCCCCGGCAACACGCAGAACATCGCGGTGCTCGGCCTCACCCCGGTGTTTCGCCTTCAGAGCGACAGCCTGACGGGTTTTTATCTGGAGGGAGGCATTGGCGCCAACCTGCTGTCCGAGGTTTACAACAGCAATCGCCGCCAACTCTCCACGAGTTTTCAGTTCGGCGATCAGATCGGCGTCGGCTACGTGTTTCCGAACAAGCTCGATATCGCGCTGAAAGCCGAGCACTTCTCGAATGGCGGCATCAAGGAACCCAATAGCGGCATCAATTTCGTGATGTTGCGGGCGAGCTACGGGTTCTAGTTTCAAATGTCATGGCGCGCGGCTCAGGCGTCCGTCAGATGCCGCCCACGCACAGGTACTTGATGACGAGATAGTCATCCATCCCGTATTTCGATCCTTCGCGGCCGAGGCCGGATTGCTTGACGCCGCCGAAGGGCGCGACCTCGTTGGAAATCAGCCCGGTGTTGATGCCGACCATGCCGCTTTCCAGTGCTTCCGCCACACGCCAGACGCGGCCGATATCGCGTGCATAGAAATAGCTGGCGAGACCGAACTCGGTATCGTTGGCCATCGCGATCGCATCGGCCTCATTCTTGAAGCGGAACAGCGGTGCCAGCGGGCCGAAGGTCTCTTCCTTCGCCACGCGCATGTCGGAGGTGACGTCGGCAATGACGGTCGGCTCGAAGAACGTGTGGCCGAGCGCATGCCGCTTGCCGCCCGTCAGCACGCGTCCGCCCTTGGCCAGCGCATCGGCGACATGCTGCTCGACTTTCGCGACTGCGTCGCCGTCGATCAGCGGCCCCTGCGTCACGCCCGGTTCAAGGCCGTTGCCGACTTTCAGCTTCTTCACTGCGGCGACCAGCTTGTCGGCGAAGGCGTCATACACCCCGTCCTGCACATACAGCCGGTTGGCGCACACGCAAGTCTGGCCGGCGTTGCGGTACTTGGAAACGATCGCGCCTTCGACCGCCGCATCGAGATCGGCATCGTCGAACACGATGAAGGGCGCATTGCCGCCGAGTTCGAGCGAAAGCTTCTTGATGGTCGCGGCCGACTGCTGCATCAGCAAACGGCCCACTTCGGTGGAACCGGTAAAGCTGAGCTTGCGCACCGTCGGGTTGGACGTCATCTCGCCGCCGATGGCGCGCGCATCGCCGGTAATGACGGAAAACACGCCGGCCGGCACGCCAGCGCGCTCCGCCAGCACCGCCATCGCAAGTGCCGAGAAGGGCGTGCCTTCCGCCGGCTTCACGATCATCGGACAACCGGCAGCCAGCGCCGGCCCGACCTTGCGCGTGATCATCGCTGCCGGAAAATTCCAGGGCGTGATCGCGGCGCATACGCCGATCGGTTCCTTCGTGACCACCAGCCTGCGATCGGCCCAGGGCGATTGCAAGGTATCGCCCGCCACGCGCTTGGCTTCCTCGGCAAACCATTCGATGAAGGAAGCAGCATAGGCAATTTCGCCGCGCGCTTCGGCCAGCGGCTTGCCCTGCTCCACTGTCATGATCAGCGCCAGGTCATCCACATTGGCCAGCATGAGGTCGTTCCATTTGCGAAGGATCGCACTGCGCTCTTTCGCAGTCTTCGCCCGCCAGCCGCGCCAGGCCTGATTGGCGGCGTCGATCGCGCGGCACGTCTCGGCAGCGCCCATGTTCGGCACGGTACCGATGGTTTCGCCGGTGGCGGGGTTGGTCACCGGGAAGCGTTCGCTATTGTCAGCGTCGCACCATTGACCGTTGAGGTAGGCTTGCTGACGCAGCAGCGATGGGTCTTTCAGTTGCAGCATGGGATGGCTCCGAAAAATTTAATATTTGGCAGCGGCCTTGTTGCGCCCGCGCAGCCATTCCAGCACCAGCAGCAGGCAGGTCGAGAACACGATCAGGATGGTCGCCAGCGCAGCGATGGCCGGGCTGATGTTCTCGCGGATGCCGGAGAACATCTGGCGCGGCAGCGTCGACTGGTCGGGGCCGGCGACGAACAGCGTGATGACAACTTCATCGAAGGATGTCGCAAACGCAAACAGCGCACCGGAGATCAGCCCCGGCGCAATGACCGGCAAGGTGATTTTGAAGAAGGTGCGCAAGGGGCTCGCGCCGAGGCTCAGGCTGGCGCGCACCAGGTTCTGGTTGAATCCTTGCAAGGTGGCCGACACGGTGGTGACGACAAACGGCGCACCCAGTGCGGCATGCGCAAGAATCAATCCGACATAGGTTTCGGACAAGCCGATCGCCGCAAAGAAGATGTAGATACCGACGCCCACCACCACTACCGGGACCACCATCGGGGAAATCAGCACAGCCATGACCAGCGCCTTGCCGCGGAAGTCCGCCTTGTTCAAGCCGACGGAAGCGAGCGTGCCGAGCACGGTGGCAAGCACCGTGGCGGCGGGCGCGACAATGAAGCTGTTCTGCGCCGCGCGTATCCATTCATCCGATTCAAACAGGCTCTGGTACCAGCGCAGCGAGAATCCCGGAATCGGATAGGACAGGAAAGTGCTGTCGGCAAACGATAGTGGAATGATCACCAGGATCGGCAGCATCAGGAACAGCAGTGTCAGCCCGTTCAATCCGCGCAGGATGAAAAACCAGGTGCGTTCGGCAAACGACTGGTAAGGAGCGAAGGTCGGCAAGAAGGTTTTCATGGCGTATCCGGTTTCAATATGATTGCAGCGGCATGCGAACGATGGACTGCGTCCTCATCCCATGCTCACCTCCATCCTGGCAAAGCGGCGGTACACGCCATACAGCAGCAAGGTCGCCGCCAGCAGCAATGCCCCCAGCGCGCATGCCATGCCCCAGTTGATCGTCACATTGATGAAGTAAGCGACGTAATAACTGACCATCTGTTCGTTGGTGCCGCCCAGCAGCGCCGGCGTGATGTAATAGCCGAGCGCAAGGATGAACACCAGCAGCGCGCCAGCGCCGACGCCCGGATAAGTCTGCGGCACATAGACACGCCAGAACGCGGCGAACGGATGGCTGCCGAGTGAAATCGCCGCGCGCATATAGGTAGGCGGAATCGATTTCATCACGCTGTACAAGGGCAGGATCATGAACGGCAGCAGAATGTGCGTCATGGAGATGTAGGTTCCGGTGCGATTGAAGATCAATTCGAGCGGGCCGTTGGTGACGTGCAGCGCCATTAGCGTCTTGTTGACCAGTCCTTCCGATTGCAGCAACACCATCCACGCCGCCACGCGCACCAGGATCGAGGTCCAGAACGGAATGAGGACCAGGATCATGAATAAATTCGCACGCCGTTCCGACATGGTGGAAAGCCAGTACGCCAGCGGATAGCCGAGCACCAGGCAGAACAGCGTGACACCGAGGCTGATGACGAACGTGCGGACGAAGATTTGCCTGTAGGCCGACTCGTCTTCAGGAATGCGCACGATCTTGCCGGTGCCATCCTGACGCAAATCGAGCGCCGCCAGCAGATAGTAGGGCGAGTAGCGGGAACCATTCTTGGCAATCACCTGCCAGTACTCCGGCTTGCCCCATTGTTCATCGATGTCGATCAGCGCCTGCTTGAATTCCGTTGCCGTCATCTTGCCGCCATCCGCCGCCTGCAAGGGCATGGCATGCGTGGTCTTCATGATCACGGAACGCGCACCCGGAAGTTCCGTGTTGATGCGACGAGCGACGCTGCCGGCTGCGTTCTGCTGTTGTGCTGCAGCCAGATCGGCGGCGAGCGCGGCATAGGCGGCATCCGGCGGAACACTGACGCGGTCCCATCCTTTCAACGCCGTTACCGTCTGCGGCAAGCCGTCGGCGATTTCCGGATTTTCGATGGCGCGCTTGAGGAGAATGGCGATCGGCGCGACAAACACAATCAGCAGGAAAATGACCAGCGGCGCGATGAGCGCGATGGCGGCCATGCGCTTGCGCAGCTGCGCCCGATGCAGCTCGCGCTTCAACTGCACTGTCGAAGGTTCCACGTAGGGCATATCGATGGCCGGAGCGATTGCGGAGGTAGTCATATCGCAATTTCAGTGAAGATGAAAAATGATGCCGCGCCACGCATGTCGCCCGAGCAGCATGAGCAGCACGGCATCAGGCCCGCCGTCACGGACTGGAGAACTCCATAACGACGGGGGAGACAGGCTTATCGCGCCGCCCAGGCGGTGAAGCGTTGTTCCAGCTCCTCGCCGTGATCGGTCCAGAACTTCATGTTCTGCTGCACCGAATCCTTGACGTTGGTCGTGGAGGTCGGCAACTGGGACAACATCTTGTAGTCCATGCGCTTGAAGGCATTGTTGTTGACCGGGCCGTAGGCAATCTTGCCGGCGTATTGATGCTGCGCTTCCGGCGTGCTGGAGAAGGCGATGAATTTTTCCGCGATTTCCTTGTTCTTCGCGCCCTTCGGAATCACCCAGTAGTCCAGGTCGTAAATGCCACCGGCCCAGGTAATCGCCAGGTTCTTGCCTTCGCGTTGCGCAGCATCGATGCGACCGTTATAGACCGTCGACATCACGACATCGCCGGCAACGAGGAATTGCGGCGGCTGCGCGCCGGCTTCCCACCACTGGATGTTGTTCTTCAGTTCATCCAGCTTCTTGAATGCGCGATCGACACCCGCCTTGGTGGCCAGCACGTTGTACACCTCCTTGGTGGGCACGCCGTCGGCCATCAGCGCGAACTCCAGGTTGTAGCGCGCGCCCTTGCGCATGCCGCGCTTGCCCGGGAATTTCTTGATGTCCCAGAAATCGGCCCAGCCTTTGGGTGCGGTCTTGAGCTTGTCGGCGTTATATCCGAGCACGGTCGACCAGACGAATGCGCCGAAGCCGCACTCATGGAAAGCGGCGGGAATGAAGTCCTCCTTCTTGCCGATCTTGGCGGCGTCGATTTTTTCCAGCAAACCTTCTTCACAGGCGCGACCGACTTCACCGGACTCGACTTCAACCAGGTCCCAGCTCACTTTTTTGGTTTCGACCATCGCCTTGAGCTTGGCCATTTCACCGTTGTACTCGACGACCGTCACCTTGTTGCCGGTCGCTTTCTGGAACGGCTCGACATAGGCAGCTTTTTGCGCGAGGCTGTTGGCGCCGCCGAAATTGACGACGGTCAGCTCGCCTGCATGGGCAAACCCGGCGGACAGGGCTGCGCTCAGCAGGATGGGTTTAAGGGTGCGTTTCATCTGTGCTCCTTCTCTCGTATTGTTGGATGTGATGGATAATCATGTCCCGCTAACCGGTCGGGATACATCTGGATGCGCCCCTTCTTGTGCGAGGGCGTCATCCGGAATGGGTGGCTAATTAAAGATGCGCAGGCGCTCTGGCTCGATGCCCAGCCGTACCGGCGCGTCGGTCGACAGATCGAGCGCCGCTGCGTCATGCAACGCAATCTTGACGAAGCAATCGTCCTGCTTGGGCAAGGCGCAGCGCACGCGCACATGGTCGCCGAAATAAATCAGATCAGACACGGTGGCACGCAGTGCATTCGGGATTTCAGCGTGCGCAGCATGAAGGCGGATACGTTCCGGTCGTACGCACGCCGTCACGTTCTGGCCGGGTTGTGCGGAATTGACATTCAGGCCGTTCAGGATGCTACCATCCGGCAGGCGCACGCCGCACTGCCCGCCCGATACGGACGACACAGTGCCGTTGATGCGATTGTTATCGCCGATAAAACCGGCGACGAATTGGTTCTGCGGGTATTCATACAGCTCGTCGACCACCGCGAGCTGCTGGATCACGCCCTGATCGAATACCGCGACGCGATCGGACATGGTGAGCGCTTCGCTCTGATCGTGCGTGACATACACGAAGGTCACGCCGAGACGCTGATGCAGCGCCTTCAACTCCAGTTGCATGTGTTCGCGCAATTGCTTGTCGAGCGCACCCAATGGTTCATCCATCAACACCAGCTTGGGTTCGAACACGAGGGCGCGCGCCAATGCAATGCGCTGCTGCTGCCCGCCGGACAACTGGGCTGAATAGCGGTCCGCGAATTTCCCCATCTGCACCATGTCGAGCGCTTGCTTCACCTTGGCCGCGCGCGTGCTGCTGTCCACACCGCGCACGGTCAATGGATAAGCAACGTTTTGCGCAACCGTCATGTGCGGGAACAGTGCGTAATTCTGGAACACCATGCCGATGTTGCGCTTGTGCGGCGGCACCTTGTTCAGCAGCTGGCCATCGAGCCGAATCTCGCCGCCCGTCGGAAACTCGAAACCGGCCAGCATCATCAGGCATGTCGTCTTGCCCGATCCGGAGGGACCGAGCAGCGTCAGGAATTCGCCTCGCTCGATGTTGAGGTCGAGATGTTTGACGACGAGGTGTTCGCCATCGTAGGTCTTCTTGACGCCCCGGAATTCAACCAGGGTGTCGCGCGTCGCATTGTCTTTGTGTATCACGGAATGTCCCCTTGTTATGGTGACCGGCGACGGTGCATTGCCGCGCCGGCTTTACAAGCTGTCAGGCTTCCAGCATTGCGGCTTCCAGTACAGTCAATGCCTCGTCCATCAAATCATCACTGATCGTGAGCGGAAACAGGAAGCGAATGACATTGCTGTATACGCCGCAGATCAATAGCAGTAAACCTCTTTCGAGCGCGCGTGTCTGTACCTTTTTTGCAAAATCCGCATCGGCTTCCGCGCTGCCGGGCTTGTTGAATTCCACGGCGACCATGGCACCCAGTCCGCGCACGTCGGCAATATGCGGAACGCGCTTGCGCAAGGAGTGAAGTTTTTCCTTGAGTTGCTGCCCGAGTTGCTCCGCGCGCGCCGTCAGATTCTCTTCCTTGATCACATCGAGAACGGCAAGTGCGGAAGCGACTGCCAGCGGGTTGCCCGCATAGGTACCGCCCAGTCCGCCCGGTGCCGGCGCGTCCATGATTTCCGCACGGCCGCAAACAGCGGACAGCGGCATGCCGCCGGCCAGGCTCTTGGCCATCGTCATCAAGTCGGGAATGACGCCGTAATGCTCCATCGCGAACAGCTTGCCGGTGCGCGCGAATCCCGTCTGCACCTCGTCGGCAATGAGCAGGATGCCGTGCTGATCGCACAGCTTGCGCAGTGCCTGCATGAATTCGACCGGAGCCGCATAGAATCCGCCCTCACCCTGCACCGGCTCAAGAATGATCGCCGCAACACGTTTCGGATCGACGTCGGATTTGAACAAGGTCTGCAAGGCGGCCAGCGAATCTTCCGTGCGCACGTCATGCGCAGGGATGGGAAACGGCGCGTGATACACCTCGCCGGGGAATGGCCCGAAACCGACTTTGTACGGCACGACTTTGCCTGTCAGTGCCATGCCCATCATGGTGCGGCCGTGGAAGCCTCCGCTGAACGCGATGACGGCTGAGCGGCCGGTAGCGGCGCGTGCGATCTTGATTGCGTTCTCGACGGCTTCGGCGCCAGTGGAAAAGAGTGCTGTCTTCTTTGCATGATCGCCCGGAGTGATCGCATTGATGCGTTCCGCCAGCTCGACATAACTTTCATAGGGAACAACCTGATACGCCGTATGCGTGAACTTCCCGAGCTGCTGCTCGATCGCATGCATGAGCCTGGGATGGCGGTGACCGGTGTTGAGCACGGCGATACCGGCGGCGAAATCGATGTAGCGGCGATTCTCCACATCCCAGATTTCCGCGTTCGATGCACGGTCGGCATAGAACTGGCACATGACGCCAACGCCACGGGGTGTGGCGATATCCTTGCGTCTCTGCAGATCAGCGTTCTTCATGTCTACTCCATCTGTTTATCTCTATCGTGGGAGAGATACTAAGGCCGCTTTGGCGCTACAATGTAGATCCACTTTGAATTATTCGATGGTGCCACTTTGCGGGTCGCAGCCCTTTCCGACTTTCTGCTACAGAGAATCGACCGCAGTTGCGGCAAGCCGGTCAACCGCCAGCTTTACCAGGTCATCCGTGAAGCCATCCTGTCGCGCGTCATGCCTGCAGGTCTGCAGCTCCCCTCCTCGCGTGACCTCGCACGCGAGCTGAAAATATCCCGCAACACCGTCACCTACGCCTATGAACAATTGATGGCCGAGGGCTATCTGGAAACGCGCACCGGTGCCGGCACCTTCGTCACCGACACCGTGCCGGACCAGATTCCGGAGGTCGACGATATCGATATCAAACGCCCCAGACAGGGAAGCAATCTCGGCTTGTCGGAGCGCGGCGCGCAACTGGTGAAGCACGCGGGAGCATACAAATTCCAATGGGGCGCATTCATGCCCGGCGTCCCGGACGTCACCGCGTTCCCGAGCAAGATATGGAGCCGGCTGCAGAACAAATACTGGCGCCGCTCACGTTCGGACATGCTGACCTACGGCCATGGCGGCGGCTATCTTCCCTTGCGCGAAGCGATCGCCGAATACCTTCGGGTCGCCCGATCGGTCAACTGCACCGCCGAGCAAATCATTGTCACGTCCGGCATTCACCAATCCATTGACCTTGCCTCCAAGTTGCTGGCCGATGTCAACGACCGCGCCTGGGTTGAGGATCCCTGCTATTGGGGCACGCGCAATGTGCTGACGTCGCTGAACCTGAAACCAACACCGATCGCAGTCGATGACGAAGGCATCAGCCCGGTCGCCGCAGACCTACGCCACCCTCCGCGATTCATCTTCGTCACACCTTCGCATCAGTACCCGCTCGGGCAGGTAATGAGCCTGTCGCGTCGACGCATGCTGCTCGAATATGCAGCGGTGCACAGTATCTGGATCATCGAGGATGATTACGACAGCGAATTCCGCTACGCCAGTCGACCGCTGGCTTCATTGCAAGGAATGGACACACACGACCGCGTGCTGTACATCGGCTCATTCAGCAAGACGCTGTTTCCCGGCTTGCGTACCGGCTTCATCGTCGTGCCGCCTGCGCTCGCGGACGCATTCGCAACCGGATTATCGGACCTCTACCGCGGCGGACAATTGTTTACCCAGGCAGTGCTCGCTGACTTCATGACGGAGGGGCATTTCGCTTCGCATATTCGCCGCATGCGCGTGTTGTACGCCGAGCGTCTCAATCTGCTCCGTGAAGCCATTACACGCAATTTTGGTGATGCATTGCCGATTTCCGGCGACGACGCCGGCCTGCATCTCGCGCTACTCCTGCCCGAGAACTGTGACGACGTAGCGCTCGGCCGCGCCGCGCAAGAACAGGGAATCATCGCAAGGCCGCTCTCAGGCTATTACATGAAGCCGTCGCGCGCAAAGAAGGGACTGATTCTAGGATATGCATGCGTTCCCAACGACCTCGTCGGGCCCACTTTCGACCGCCTCGCGGAACTCATACGCAAGCACACTGACCTGTCCTGAGATTTTCGGACCACAGGAAATTTGAGAAGATAGCTCCCAAACGAAAGGGAGCAATGAAGAAGAGCCGATACAGCGACGAACAAATCGACCGGATTTTGCGGGAGGCCGACAGGCCCCCGATAGCCGAAGTGGCCAAGCGCCACGGCGTTACCGAGCAAAGCATCTATGGCTGGCGCAAGCGATTTGGCGAGATGGCGGCCGATGAAGTCAGGAATCTCAAAGCCCTCGAACAGGAGAACGCCGGGCTCAAGAAGCTGCTGGCGGAACGAGATCTTGAGATCGAAGTGATGAAGGAGATTTCAAGAAAAAGATGGTACGCGCGCCAGTTCCACGAATCGCGGCGCTGTTGACCTGCTACCCAATTTAGTCCGAAATCGACACGACGTCTGCGGTTAAAAAACTCTGTGCAAACTGCTTCGGCGTCAGGTAGCCGAGCGAACTGTGTGGTCGTTCGCCATTGTATTCCTGACGCGATTCCTCGATCACTTGCCGTGCGTGGCGCATCGAGATGAACCAATGCTCGTTCAGGCATTCATCCCGGAACTTGCCATTGAAGCTCTCGATGTACGCGTTCTGCTGCGGCTTGCCAGCTTGGATGAAGTGCAGTTGCAATCCCCGACCATAGGCCCATACATCGAGTGCCTTCCCGGTAAATTCTGACCCCTTGTCTACCGTCACTGATCGTGGCAATCCACGCAGTTCTGCCAGCCGTTCCAACACGCCAACGACGCGACGTTCCGGCAATGAAGTATCGACTTCGATCGCCAGACACTCGTTGGTGTCAACGGCAATTGAATACTGATACAGTTTTTCCGGCATCGGCAATTCAATATTGATACACCAGTTTGTAGTGTCATCGATATTGCCGGTCTCGATCAGTCCGGCAAGACCTCCTTTCCTGTGGACGCTTTTTTCGCCATGACGCCAGCGCGGCGCTTCTCGCGCAACCGAAAGCTGTCGCCCTGGATGGGCACGACATGTGCGTGGTGCAGCAAGCGATCCAGCATGGCTGCCGTGAGCGTGGCGTCGTCGGCAAAGGTTTGATCCCATTGCCCGAACGGCAGATTGCTCGTCACGATCAGGCTGCCGCGCTCATAACGCTTGGCAATGACCTGGAAGAACAGGTTGGCTTGCTCCCGGCTCATCGGCAGATACCCGATTTCATCAATGATCAACAGTCGGTACGGATTGACGAATCGTTTCAGCGCGTCGGCCAACTGGTTCTGGCGATGCGCGGTGGTCAGGATCATCAGCAAGTCGGCCGCCGTGATGAAGCGCACCTTGATGCCGGCCTGCGTGGCGGCATAGCCCAATGCCACGGCGATGTGCGTCTTCCCGGTGCCGCTCGGCCCCAGCAGCACGACGTTCTCGCTGCGTTCGATGAAGGCCAGACTGGCCAGTTCCTGCACCTGCGCACGAGGCACGCCGCTGGCGGCGGCGAAGTCAAAGCTGTCGAGCGTCTTGATGGCCGGTGGTTTCGCCCCTGTATTCCCGTACCACCGGCATTAGTTATTTAAAGCCTGTTTCTCTCGAAACGTCCGTGGCGGCA
>NZ_STGI01000001.1 GCF_004804275.1 Herbaspirillum sp. ST 5-3 | reverse complement strand
ACTTTGGCACATCGATGCCGTCGGCGCAGGAGTCCCCCTCCATTGCCTGCCCGAGAAGGCGGCGTCCATACCATTTGATCAGGCTCTGATCCCGGCGCAGGCTTGAGCGGCGATGCGTCGTCGTCGCTCACGAAGGCGCTGGCCAAGAGGAGGCATCAACATGAAACGGTTTTGCATCTCCCTCGCAGCATCCACTTCATCTCTGCTCAGCCTTGTTCCCCTGCTCGTATCCGGTGCCGCAAACGCGGGCGGCTTTGCCATCAATGAAATGAGCTCATCGAGCCTCGGCAACGCATTCGCCGGCGGTGCGGCGGCGGCGGAGGATGTCGGTACTGTCTTCTACAATCCCGCCGGCCTGACGCGTTTGCCGGGGCGTCAGTTCATGGTGAACGGCGCGGCGATTCGCCCCTCGGCGGAATTCAGCAATCGCGGTTCGGTCAGCGCAACCGGCGGGCCGCTTGCCGGCGGCAATGGCGGCGACGCCGGCGACTGGGCCTTCGTGCCCTCGCTGTTCTATGCGATGGACATCAATCCGCGCATGCGCTTCGGCATCGGCGTGCAGGCACCGTTCGGCCTCAAGACCGAATATGACGCCGGCTGGGTAGGGCGCTACCAGGCGCTCAAATCGGAACTCAAGACAGTCAACATCAATCCTGTGCTCGCGTATCAGGTCAACGAGCAGGTTTCCCTTGGAGCCGGCATCAGCGCGCAGTACATCAAAGTCGATCTGTCGCGCGCGATTGATTTCGGTACGGTATGCGTCGGCGGTCTCGGCGCGGCCGCCTGCGCGCCGGCCGGCTTCCTGCCGCAAGCGAGGGATGGCGCCGTCACCGTGGAAGGCAATGACTGGGGCTACGGGTTCAACCTCGGCGCGCTGTTCGCGCCGAATGAAAGCATGCGCTTCGGCCTCGCCTACCGTTCCAAGATCACGCACAGCCTGTCCGGCGATGCGCGCTATAGCCGGCCGGCAGGCTTGCCTGCGCCGCTCGCTGCGTCGCCCGTCTTTACCGACACTGGCGTCAGCGCCGGCCTGACCTTGCCCGATTCGTTCAGCATGAGCGCGTACGCCGATCTCAACCGGAAATGGGCAGCCATGGCTGATGCGACATGGATGCACTGGAGCCGTTTCAAGGAACTGCGCATTCACTTCAACAACGGTGCGCCTGACAGCGTTACGCCGGAGCAGTGGCGTAACACCTGGCGCGTATCGCTGGGCGTCAATTATCGCCATAACGACACATGGAAACTGCGCGGCGGCATCGCATTCGACCAGACGCCGGTGCCCAATGGCTTCCGCACGCCGCGCGTTCCCGATGCGAACCGCCGCTGGCTGGCTTTCGGCGCGCAGTTCAAGCCATCGCGGCACGGCAGTTGGGACTTCGGTTTCGCCCACCTGTTTATCCACGATGCATCGATCAACAAGGCGGAACCACCGGTGGGCGGAACGCTGATTGGCGACTACAACAACGATGTGAATATCTTGAGCGTGCAGTACAACCGCTTGTTCTGAACGGGCCGATACCGCATGGATGGCAGCGAGTCGATCATGCTGCCATCAATCGCCGAAATAGGTATCGCCGGGTTTCTGATGCTGAAATTGATAGAGGTCGCCGCTGGCGCTTGCACCGCTGGTTCCGCTCATGCCGCTTGAGTCCTGCATGCGTGTACCGGCGCAGCCTGCCAACAAGATTGCTGCGAGAATAAGGGGAAGGGTTTTCATGACAGTATCTCCGATGCAAATGAATCCTCCCTGATCAAGAACGCGTTTCGTTTTGAAACGCGTTTCAATTCGTACTGGGTTCAATATAGATGCCGCCTCTGTGAATCACTACCGGAGAATGGTGCGATGCACACGGGTTTGATATAACTCAGAGGACATGGAGACGCGGGGAAATTGCAGCGATTTCCGGCTTGACTATGGCTGGCAAGAAGCGCGAACCGCCGGCATTTTTTCGTTTGATCGCCGGCAAATCATGGCTGCATCACAAGTTCTGCGGACACCGGGAAGGAATGCGAAGTCGCGGGCCGGGCAAACTTGTTCTTGCACGGCTCGCGCATGCTGAAAGTTTCCTACAGCGGCTTCAGTCCGGCGCGCGCCTTCTCCATCCAGCCGAGCGCCGGCGCATGCAGGCTTTGTATGTAGAGACGGTCGGACGTTTCGGTCACGCCGGTCGTCTCCGGGTATGCGCCGCTCGGGTCCTGCAGGTCGGCGACGATTTTGCCATCTTCATCGAATGCGATCACGTGGCCATAGGCGGGCGGCACCGGCCACATCGACTTGGGCAGTCGCATGGTGATCTTGCGCAGGAAGGGCTTGCCGGCCATCTTGTCGATCGCCGCGCCGCGCGGTTTGGTGAAGCCGAGCCAGATGCGGCCTTGCATGCCGCGCATCAGATTGTCCGGATAACCGGGCAGATTGGACAGCACGAGGCGTGCCTGGGATGTTCCGCTCGCCGATGCCTTCGCACTTAATACCCGTGCATTCACGTCCACCTTCCACACGCGATATTCACCGGTCTCGGCCACGAACAGCGACTTCTCGTCGGCGGACAGCGCCAGACCGTTGGCGAAAGCCAGGTCGTTCATCACCACCTCCGTCTGATGGCTGACGGGGTCATGGACCAGCACGCGGCCGGTGGCAGCGTGTTCAATGATGTCGAGTACGCTCGCCTCGAAGGTGCCGCCCCATTCCTTTGCCCCGAAGCGGCGCGACGCGTCGGTGAAATAGATCTTGCCATCCTTCGCCACCACCACCGCATCGGCGTAACGAATCGGATCGTCGCCATCATCGAGCTTGACCTTGTCGACCAGTACTTCGGCCTTCTTGCCGGCATCGAGTCCGGCGCCGGCTTCGAGCGCCAGCACTCCGCGCATTGCATCGGCGGCGATCAGGCGGCCGCGCGCATCGAAATCGAAACCGAGCACGCGACCGCCGGTCGCGGCCCATACCTCGGGTGCGGAGCCGTCCGCGTTCATGCGCACGATCTTGCCGCCATCCACGGCCGCATACAGCTTGCCGTCGGGGCCAAGGGCGACATGCTCGGGGCCGGTAGCGCCACCCATCGCAATCATCGTGAGTCCGGCCAGGCGGGTATTCCTTGCATGCGCGCCGACATAGCCGGCGTCTTGCGGCGCGTTCCAGGCTTCGGGGGCCACCGGCACGGGCGCGAGCAGCAGATAGGCGACCATGGCCAGAAACAGGATAGCGATGACAAGCAGCGTCTTGCGTAGCATGAGGATGTCTCCCTTGTTGTTCAAATTGCCATGATGATCATGTCAAATGCACAATTAGGCAAGGGGCACGGTGCGTCATCAGTCGGACCTGCGTTGCTCGCTGTCCATGGTCTATTCATACAACGGGCAGGTGTCACTGCGCGTTCGGGTATTCCTTGACTGGATTGCTGGCGCGCGCGCCCATGTAAGCGGGCTGCCATCGAGGCGATGCCTGCCGGCGAACGGACAGGCATCGTCAGCAAACTCAATCGCCGAAATAGATGCTTGACGGGAAGTTGTTCTGATTATTCATCTGGGTTGTGCCTGGGCCGCTCATTGTTTCGCCCGCGCTGCCGGCACCGCTGGTTTGCCCCAATCCAGAGCAACTCGCAAGAAGAATGACCGCGAGGATTATCGAAAGGGCTTTCATGGTGGACCTCCACAGGACAGTACGTAAGATCTTCTCCGCCTCTCCTGCCAATTTCAATATAGCGCCCCTTGTCGAAGAGGCAATGGCGTGCGATGGATAAAAGCTGACCGGGGTCAAGCAGGCCGGATGCCTGGCGCATGTTCACGCCGACGCATGCGGACCGCTTGCGTTATGCTTCATGCGCTTATCGAATACGACAGGAAATTCAACATGAAAAAGAGCACTATGTATCGCCTCGCCCTCAGCCTCCTGCTGGCGGCCAACATTGGTCTTGCGCAGGGACAAGACATGCACAGCATCGACGTGAAGCAGGCGCAGCAGCTGAAAAGCCAGGGCGCCCTATTGCTCGATGTACGCGAAGCCGATGAATACGCCAGCGGCCATGCACCCGGAAGCACGCTGATCCCGGTCGGACAACTGGGTGCGCGATTGAAGGAAATCGATGCGTTCCGCAACAAGACCGTGGTGCTGATTTGCCGGTCAGGCCGGCGATCGGCGGTAGCGACGGAGATGCTTCGCAAGGCAGGCTTCAGCGATGCGAAAAATGTGGAAGGCGGGATGATTGCGTGGGAGAAGAACGGCCTGCCGCTGCTAAAGGGAATGAAGTAAGAGCGAACAGCAATGCACAAGGCGAAGACGCGCAGCGCTTCCGCCTTGTGCAGTCATCGAAGCATCAGCGCGTCACCGGCTTGAAGCGGACCCGCTTCGGCTTGGCACCTTCCTCGCCGAGGCGCTTCTTCTTGTCGGCTTCATACTCCTGGTAATTCCCGTCAAAGAACACCACCTGCGAATCGCCCTCGAAGGAGAGGATGTGCGTGGCGATGCGGTCGAGGAACCAGCGGTCATGCGAGATCACCATCACGCTGCCGGCGAATTCCAGCAAGGCATCTTCCAGCGCACGCAGCGTTTCCACGTCGAGGTCGTTGGATGGTTCGTCCAGCAGCAGCACGTTGCCGCCCATGAGCAGCGTCTTGGCCAGATGCAGGCGGCCGCGTTCGCCGCCCGACAGGTTGCCGACGATCTTCTGCTGATCCCCTCCCTTGAAGTTGAAGCGGCCGAGATAGGCGCGTGAGGGCATTTCGAAGCGGCCGACGGTGAGAATGTCGGCGCCGTTCGACACGTCTTCCCACACGGTCTTCTTGTTGTTCAGGTCTTCGCGCGACTGCTCGACCAGCGAGATCTTGGCGGTCGGGCCGACCACCACTTCGCCGCTGTCTGGTTGCTCCTTGCCCGCGATCATCTTGAACAGCGTCGACTTGCCGGCGCCGTTCGGACCGATGATGCCGACGATCGCGCCGGCGGGCACCTTGAAGCTCAGGTTGTCGATCAGCAGGCGGTCGCCGAAAGCCTTGCTCACGTTCTTGAACTCGATCACTTCATTGCCGAGGCGCTCCGCGACCGGGATGAAGATTTCCTGCGTCTCGTTGCGCTTCTGGTATTCGTATTCGCTCAACTCGTTGAAGCGGGCCAGACGCGCCTTGCTCTTGGCCTGGCGGCCCTTGGGATTCTGGCGTACCCATTCCAGTTCCTTCTGGATGGTTTTCTGGCGCGCGGATTCGCTCGACTCTTCCTGCTTCAGGCGGGCTTCCTTCTGCTCCAGCCAGGAGCTGTAATTGCCCTTCCACGGAATGCCGTGGCCGCGGTCGAGTTCGAGAATCCATTCGGCCGCGTTGTCGAGGAAGTAGCGATCATGGGTGATGGCAACCACGGTGCCGGGGAAGCGTTGCAGAAATTGCTCCAGCCAATCCACCGATTCCGCATCGAGGTGGTTGGTCGGCTCGTCCAGCAACAGCATGTCGGGTTTGGACAAGAGCAGGCGGCACAGCGCGACGCGGCGCTTCTCGCCGCCCGACAGCACGCCGATCTTGGCATCCCACGGCGGCAGGCGCAGCGCGTCGGCGGCCATTTCCAGTTGCTGGTTGAGCGTGTTGCCGTCGCTGGCGGCGATGATCGCTTCCAGGCGCGCCTGCTCGGCGGCGAGCGCATCGAAATCGGCATCCGGCTCGGCATAGGCCGCATACACGGCGTCGAGTTTTGCTTGCGCTTCGAATACTTCGCCCAGCGCGGATTCCACTGCCTGGCGCACCGTGTTTTCCGGATCGAGTTGCGGCTCCTGCGGCAGGTAGCCGATGTTCAGGCCGGGCATGGGCACGGCTTCGCCTTCGATCTCCTTGTCGACGCCGGCCATGATCTTGAGCAGTGTCGATTTGCCGGAGCCGTTCAGGCCGAGCACGCCGATCTTGGCGCCCGGGAAGAAGGACAGGGAAATGTCCTTGAGAATCTGTCGCTTGGGCGGGACGATTTTGCCCACGCGGTTCATGGTGTAGACGTATTGAGCCATAGGAATAATGCGATGAAGCCGATGAAAAGAAGAGTGTGCAAGGATAACCGATCGGGGTGACCAGCGGGGCGGGAAGGCAGCCCGCGGCGGCGATATATCACAAACGTCCAAAATCGCCATTGAGCGGGAATAAAGCCCTACTTCTGAAGTGGTTATTGGTTGATCTGGATCAACGATTCTGCTGCGCTGCGGGAATAAATTGCTTGGCAGTTTCATGTCCAACCAACCAAAAGGTAAATGCAATGAAGAAGTCAGCAGTCATCCTTGCCCTCGCAGCCCTTGGCCTCGCATCCCACGCATTCGCACAGCAAAGCCCGTGGCAAATCCGCGCCCGTGCGGTGCAGATCGACCCGGCGGACAAATCCGACGCAGGCGGTCCGCTCGCGCTGCCGGCCGACGCCATCACGGTCAGCAACAAGACCATTCCGGAAGTCGATATTTCCTATTTCTTCTCGCCGAACATCGCGGCCGAGCTGATCCTGACCTACCCGCAAAAGCATGATGTCTTCCTCTCCGGCACCAAGATCGGTACCTTCAAGCACCTGCCCCCGACACTGACGCTGCAATACCACTTCATGCCTGCGGCGCAAGTGAGCCCTTACCTTGGCGCCGGCGTGAATTACACCAACATCTCCAGCGTCAGCCTGCTCAACGGTGCAGGCGCGCTCGATCACCACAGCTTCGGACTCGCGTTGCAAGCCGGCGTGGATTTCAAGATCGACAAGAACTGGTCGCTCAACCTGGACGTGAAAAAAGTCCAGATCCGCAGCGATGTGATGGTGAGCGGCGCCAAGGTCAGTGCGGTCAAGGTTGATCCGCTGCTGATCGGCCTGGGTGTCGGCTATCGGTTCTGATCCGGCTGTGCACGTGCAATAAAAAGCCGCCGGGAAATCGGCGGCTTTGCTTTTCGCATTCAAGTACAAGGTGGACGGATTCGCTTCCGATTAAAACGAAATCCGTTTCAAGTCGATCACTTCAGCTACCCGCAGGGTGTGATCCTGCATGGCAAGCGAGGCGGCCGAAGTCTGTTCGACCAGAGCAGCATTTTGCTGGGTCATTTCGTCCATATGCGAGATCGCCTGATTGACCTGTTCAATGCCTTCGCTTTGTTCGAGGCTGGCGGCGGTGATTTCGCTCATGATGTCGGCCACCTGCTTGACCGAGTTGACGATCAGCGTCATGGTTTGTCCCGCTTCATCGACGAGCTTGCCGCCGGCGTCGACCTTCCCCACCGAATCTTCGATCAGGACCTTGATTTCCTTCGCGGCACTGGCGCTGCGTTGTGCAAGGTTGCGCACTTCCGAGGCGACGACGGCGAAGCCGCGTCCCTGTTCGCCGGCACGTGCGGCTTCCACGGCTGCGTTCAACGCCAGGATATTGGTCTGGAAGGCGATGCCGTCAATGACGCTGATGATGTCGACGATCTTGCGCGAACTGTCCTTGATCGAGCCCATGGTGTCGACGACTTGGGATACCAGATCGCCTCCCTTGACCGCAACCGACGAGGCGGACGAAACCAATTGGTTGGCTTGGCGCGCGTTGTCCGCATTCTGTTTGACGGTCATGGTGAGTTTTTCCATCGAACCGCAGGTTTGTTCAAGGCTGGATGACTGGGATTCGGTACGCGTCGATAAATCAGCGTTACCCTGGGCGATTTCGCGCGATGCCGTGGTGATTGCATCGATACCTGCGCGGGCTTCCTCGACGATGGTGCGCATGACGTCGAGCCGCTTGCTGGCAATTGCCCCGTTTTGCGCCTTGCCCATGTGTTCCTTTTTCAGCAAGATCGCCAGGTAGGACAAGACGGCCGCCTCCAACACCACATACGCTGCGTGCAGCAAGACCAGGCCGAAACTCGGTCTGGTAAAGCAGATGGTTCGATACCCCAATTCCTGCAAATAATTGAATGAGAGGTGATGAATCGCCGCGACAGCTGCCGCGACCACGATCACGCGCCAATCTTCATAGAACAGCAAGAACGCCATCAACACAAAGAAGCCGAAGTGGAACTCGGTCATCCCGTTTGCCTGGTGGATGTTGAGCGCGCAAAAAATCATCAAGGCCGCGGCCACCAGCGAGCGTGTGACAAGCCTGGTTGGGGCGGTGATCACGAAAAAGCTTGGTATGACGGCAGTCGCCAGCCCAACCACGAGAGCCGGTCCCCAAGTGTCGTTCCATTGTGCCAGCCCGAGTGAAAACAGAAAAAGGGCCCATAGCAGCACGAGGAAGAATCGCTGCACTTTGGCTATGTGTTGCTGCTCATAGGGTTGGTCGACGTGATTCATTTGCACTGTTCCGTCCTTGAGGGTGAAAAACCAGAATGCTTATGTCACTTGTATCCAGCAGCGAAGGCAGGCCTGCGGACGCCGTCGAACCTTGGAGCGGCGGAGCATCTTGCCTTTATGGCGTCGATTCTATACTTAATTTCCGTAGGACAACATCGGTAAGACAATTTCGGACATTGAATGTGGCTGGGCGATCGTAGCGCTATGACAAGGGAAATGCGCTGCGTGGCTTGGTCAGCTGGTGTCGGTGGCTGACATCATGGCGGGGACTTCTCGCCAGAGCGAATGGTCGCAGCCGGCCTGTAGGAGATTTGCCGTATTGGGCATTCGGCCGGCTACGCCCGGCCGAACACCGCGTCGCAGGCTACGGCGTGGCCTGTTTCATTTTCCAATTGCGCCACAACCCCTCCAGCGAGTACACGGCCAGCGCGCTCCAGATCATGGCGAAGCCGACCAGCCGCACACCACCGAAGGGTTCGTGGTAAAGCCAGACGCCGAGCAGCAGCTGCAGGGTGGGGCCGATGTATTGCAGCAGGCCGAGCAGCGAAAGCGGAATGCGGCGCGCGCCGTAGGCGAACATCAGGAGCGGTACCGCCGTGATCGGACCGGCCGCCACGAGCAGCAATTGCTGGGATACGGGCGCGCCGGCAAAACTGTTCTGCTGATGCGAGGCGAGCAGCAGCAGGCTGCCCACCGCGATCGGAAAGAGCAGCATCGTTTCCAGCGAAAAGCCTTCCAGCGCGCCGAGCGATGCTGTCTTGCGCAGCAATCCGTACAGCCCGAAGGTGGTTGCCAGCGCGAGTGCGATCCATGGGAATTGCGCCGTGTGCCAGGTCAGCCACAGCACGCCGCCGGCCGCCAGCGCGACCGCCGCCCACTGCGCCGGGCGCAGGCGTTCGCCGAGGATGAGATAACCCAGCAGCACGCTGAACAGCGGATTGATGAAATAGCCCAGACTGGAATCGACCACGCGTCCGTTGTTGACCGCCCAGATGTAGATGAACCAGTTGCCCGACAGGGCCAGCGCGCTGGCAGCGAAACCGGCCAGCACCTTCGGCTTGCGCACCACGTCCGCCAGCCATGACCACTGCTTGCGCCACGCGAGCACGATCACCACGAACACCAGCGACCAGACCATGCGGTGCAACAGGATTTCGACCGGGGGAACGGCTTGCAAGGCCTTGAAGTAGACGGGGAACACGCCCCAGATGGCATACGCGCAGGCGGCGTACAGTATTCCAGCTTGCATAGTGGATGGTCCAAGAACGATAGGGGCTTATTATCCCAGCAATTCAGAAATCGAGCGTTCGCGTCAAAGTGATGATCTGCGCGATTGCGCTGCGGACAGGGCATTGGCACAATGCCTTGTGTTTCACCTTTCATCAGCAGCATCACTTGTCGATTGCACATCATGAGCTCCCCTTCCGACCCGCTTCTCAACATGCTTCGCAATGCTGCATGGGCCAAATCGCTCACCGCCGAACAACTGGCGCGCGTGGAGGCGGATACGATCGAACGCTTCGTTCCCGCCGGCGGCTACGCCTGCCGCAAGGGCGAGTCGGTCGATTACTGGGTGGGCACGATGGACGGCTTGCTGAAGATGAGCTGCGTTTCGCCGGAGGGCAAGATCATCACCTTCACCGGCGTGCTCGCCGGTGCCTGGTTCGGCGAGGGATCGCTGCTCAAGGAGGGACCGCGCCAGTATGACGTCATCGCCTTGCGCGATTCGCGGCTTGCCTTGATGCCGCGCGCCACCTTCCATTGGATGCTCGACAACAGCATCGGTTTCAATCGCTTCGTGATGACGCTGCTGAACGAGCGCCTCGGCATGTTCATCTCGCTGGTCGAATTCGACCGCATGCTCGACACCACCGCGCGGCTGGCGCGATGCCTGGCCGCCTTGTTCAATCCGCACCTCAATCCGGGCATCAGCCTGAAATTGAAGATTTCACAAGAGGAGCTGGGCTACTTGTGCAATGCGTCGCGCCAGCGCGTCAACATCTCGCTCAAGCGGCTGGAAGAGGCAGGGCTGGTGACCGTGGAGTACGGCGGCGTCACCGTGCTCGACCTGGACGGCCTGCGCCGCTTCCAGTCCAGGTAGAAATTACAGCGACGTCGCCGAGCGCGCTGCCTGGTCGTACAGCCCGGACAGCATGCGCAGGAAGCGCGCCAGTTCGGCCAGCTCGAAACTCTCGGTGCCGTCGCCGCTCAGGCTCGATACCAGCACCTGTTCGCGGATTTCGAAATAGCGCTTGCACAGGTCGCGGCCGCGATCGTTTGTCGAGTACAGCACTTCCTTGCCGCGTCGTTCTGTCTGCACCAATCCCAGCGCCAGCAGTTTCTTCAGCGAGTAGTTGACCACGTGCGTGTCTTCGATATTGAGCGTGAAGGCGATGTCGGCCAGTTTCTTTTCACGCGCGCGATGGTTGATGTGATGCAGAACCAGTACGTCGGTGATGGTCATGTCCTTCATGCCGCACGCCATCATGCAGCGCACCGCCCAGCGGTTGAATGCGTTGCTGGCAATGATGAGGCCGAATTCGAACTCGCTCAGTTCGGTGCTTTTGCCGGAGGCGAGATGGGACGACGAGACGATGGGCACTTTGGAGGCCGGTGTGGGGGAGGTGGCGGTCGGGTTGTCCGACGGGCTCTTTTCTTTCGTCATTGCGGGACTCCGGATAATCGGTGCGGCGTGAGTGATGGCTGTCAGGTGAGCAGTATATTATCCGGGGCGCCATTGCCACAATGCCTGGATGGCGGCCTGCCGGCAGAGACATCGCCGGCAAGCCGCGCCTTTCACGCGTGAACCGCCCTTACTTCATTTTGGCGGGCAGGGCGGTGACGATGTCGGGGAAGAAGTAAACCAGCAGCACCGCCGCCACCATGAGCAGGAACATGGGGAACGCGGTTTTCGCAATGTGGCTGATTTCCCGCTTGGTCAAGCCCTGCAGCACGAACAGGTTGAAGCCGACCGGCGGCGTGATCTGCGCCATCTCGACCACCAGCACGATGAAGATGCCGAACCAGATCAGGTCGATGCCCGCTTTCTGTACCGTTGGCAGCAGCACCGAGATGGTCAGCACCACGATCGAAATGCCGTCGAGGAAGCAGCCGAGCACGACGAACAGCACCATCAATACCAGGATCAGCATGAAGGGCGACAGGTTGAGCGTGCCGACGAATTCCGCCAGGTGGCGCGGCAAGCCGATGAAGCCCATCGACAAGGTGAGGAAGGCGGCACCGGCAAGGATCAGGCCGATCATGCAATAGACGCGAGTAGCGCCGATCAAGCCGTCGGCGAAGACGGCCCAGGTCAGCGAGCCTTCCACGCGCGCCAGGATCAATGCGCCGGCCACGCCGAATGCCGCCGCTTCGGTCGCGGTGGCCACGCCCGAATAAATCGAACCCAGCACCGCGACGATCAGCGTCACGACCGGGATCAGATGGCGCGACGCATAGATCTTCTCGGCGAAGCTGGTCGATGCGCCGGCGGCCGGAATGGCGTCCGGATGCCGCAAGGCCCACAACATGACATAGCCCATGAACAGCACCGCCAGCAACAGGCCCGGCATCACCCCGGCGATGAACAGATCGGCGATCGACACATTGGCGGCGACGCCGTAGACGATCATGATGATGGACGGCGGAATCAGCAGCCCGAGCGTGCCGGCGCCGGCCAGCGTGCCGAGCGTGATGTCTTCCGGATAGCCGCGTTTCTTCAGTTCCGGCAAAGCGATCTTGCCGATGGTGGCACAGGTCGCGGCGGACGAACCGGACACCGCGGCGAAGATGGTGCAGCCGATGATGTTCACATGCAGCAGGCGGCCGGGCAGGCGTTCCAGCCACGGCGCAAGGCCCTTGAACATGTCTTCGGACAGCTTGCTGCGGAACAGGATTTCGCCCATCCACAGGAACAAGGGCAGCGCGGTCAATGTCCAGCTCGAGGTCGAGCCCCAGATGGTGAGCGCCATGCTGTCGCCGGCGGGACGGCTGGTGAGCATTTCCATCCCGAAGACGGCGACGCCGAGCAGGGACAGCCCGATCCACAGACCGGAGCCGAGGACCGCCAGCATGACGCCGATCAGCAGTACGGCAATGAAGATTTCCATGGTGTTCTCCGTTCGGTTTATTCGGTGCGGGCCATCTCGGCGCCTGGCATCAGGATGCGTTCCTGGTCCAGCAGCTTGAGCGCCAGGTCTTCGATGAAGGCGAGTGCCAGTCCGACACTGCCGAGCGCCATCGCGATCTGCGGAATCCACAGCGGCGTGGCATCGCTGCCCGGCGATACGTCATTCGTGACATACGAGAGCCACACCAGGCGCAGCGAGAAGTAGGCGAGATACAGGGCCAGGCCGGATGCAGCGATCAGGCACCAGTAGTCGGCCAGCTTGCGCGCATTGCCTTCGAGCTTGTTGAGGATCAGTGTCACGCGGATATGGTCGCCGTTGCGCAGCGTCGCCGGCATCGCGAGAAACAGTGCGGCGGCGATCGAGTAGCCGGCATAGGCATCCAGCCCCGGCACGTCAAAATTGAACTGTCGCCCGGCCACACCGAGCAGGATCACGGCCAGCGTCGCGATCATGAAGAGGGCCGCGAGATACAGCAGCGACCGATAGAATCCGTCGAGTAGACGCGTCATGTTTGTCTCCTTGAATAATGGCGGGCCGCGGCGATAGCAAACGGCCCGTGGCCTGTGCTTATTTCTGCTTGTAGGTATCGATGACCTGGCGCGCCTCGGCGCTGGCCGACTTCATCCATTCGGCGGTCATGGTTGCGCCTATCGTTTGCAGTTCCGTCTTGAACTGCGCATTCGGGCTTGCGACCTTCATGCCGTTGGCGGCGAGCTGCTTCGCGTACTCCTGGTCTTTTTCTTCGCTGATCTTCCATGCACGGGCCTCGGCGGCCTGCGCCGCTTTCAGCACGGCTTCCTGCGATGCCTTGTCGAGCGCGTCGAAGGATTTCTGGCTGACGATCACGGCATTTTTCGGCACCCAGGCATTGATGTCGTAGAAGTATTTGGTCTGCTCATACAGCTTGTTCTCGATGCCGCTCGCGGTCGATGTCAGGAAGTTGTCGACTGCGCCGGTGGCCAGCGCCTGGCCCAGCTCGGACAACTGGATGGTGGTCGGCTGCGCCTTCGCCAGTTGCGCGATGCGATTGGTGGCCGGGTTGTAGGCACGCATCTTGGTGCTGCGCAGATCGGTCAGCGAATTGACCGGCTTGATCGAGAACAGTCCCTGCGGCGGCCAGGGTGAGACGTAGAGCAGCTTTATGCCTTGCGCGGCGAGCAGTTTTTCGGTGGCCGGGCGCGCGGCGCTTGCCAGCTTCTTCGCTTCCGCATAGCTGGTGGCGAGGAAGGGAATCGAGTCCACGCCGTACAGCGGGTTTTCATTGGCCGCGCCGGACAGCAGGATTTCGCCGATCTGCGCCTGGCCGGTCTGCACCGCGCGCTTGATTTCATTGGCCTTGTACAGCGATCCGTTGGAATGGATCGTCATCTTCAGCTTGCCGCCGGTGGTCTTGTCGATCTCGTTGGCGAACTGCTGGATGTTCTCGGTATGGAAGCTGCTCGGCGGATAGGCAGTCGGGAAGTCCCATTTGCTCTCGGCGTGCGCTGCGTGCGTTGCGGCCGCCAATGCGGCGATGACGAGAAATTGGCGTAGCGGTTTCATGAAAGTTTCCTTGAAATTGGAATGAAGCTTGTTGCGAATATGTGCCGGATGGAGTGTCACCGTGCGGAGCGCTCGGTGGTGTACTTCAGCAGCACGCTCAATTCATCGTTGCCGGCTTTTTTCAGCCACTCGCGCGCGAGCGTTTCGCCGAGCCGATCGAGATAACTTCTGATGATGAAATCGATGGTCGAGACGCTGACCTTGTTGGCGGCGAGCTGGTTTTCCGCGCTCTGATTGCTTTCCTGGCTGAGCCGCCAGCCGCGCTCTTCCGCTGCGCGCGCTGCTTCGACCAGCTTTTCGCGTGTGCGGGTATCGAGACCGTCGTACAGCTTGCGGTCGATGAAGACCATGTTCTTGGGAATCCAGGCGCTGACCTTGTAGTAGTGCTTCAGCGAGGACCATGCCCTGGTATCGACGCCGGTGCTGCTGGAGGTGAGCATCAGATCCAGCCTCTCTTCCGCGATCGCCTTTTCCAGGTCGACCGCCTGGATGGTCATGGGTCTTGCGCCGATCAGTTCCGCGATGCGTTCGGTGGCCGGACCGTAACTGCGCATGCTCAGTCCCTTGAAGTCCTTCATCGTGCCGATTTCGCGCCGCGAATACAGGTTCTGCGGCGGCCAGGGCACGGCGTACAAGAGTTGCAGGCCTTGCTCATGCAGCAGCTTTTCCATGGCAGGACGCGATGCCGCCCACAGTCGGCGCGCATCCTCATAGCCGGCCACGATGAAGGGCAGGGCATCAATGCCGAACAGGACATGTTCCTTCGACAGGCTCGACATGATCACTTCCCCCGCGCCGGCTTTTCCCATGCGCACGCCGGCATAGATGTCGGTCGGCTTCAGCAGGCTGCCGCCCGCGTGGATCGCGAAATCGACTTGTCCGTTTGTCAGCTTTCTCGTGTCATCGGCGAATTGCTGCAGGTTGCGCGTGTGAAAGTTGTCGGCACCGTAGGCGGTCGCAAGATCGACATGCACGGCGCCGGCTTGCGCCACTCCCGTCGGCATTGCCAGAGTGAAAAAGAAGCCCAAAAAGAGGCCTTTTCCCAACCGGCGCATCACCCTTTGGATCGTTTTCATGCCTGTCTCCTTTGATGTGTTCCTGCTCTTTTTTCTTGAATCTTAGTATTTTAATCTGTAATATGTCAACAAATTATAAATAAATCGTCGATGAAAAGAAGATGTGTCGTCGATAAATTAAATCAATCAAGGAGTCGCCGGCCCATCGGCGGCGCACAAGGAGACAGAAGAAATGACAAAAGACCAGGCCTGCCGCAGCAGGCGCCATTCGGTCGGCAATCCGGTGGAGAGCGTTTTCAGCGGTCGCCGGCCGGCCGCAATCCATGCAATGCAGACCACCCTGAAGGAACTCGCGTCATTGCGCGAGCTGTCCGGACTCAATGTTCATGCCGCGCGCGCGGCCTCTTCCTTTTAGAAAGGCGACACCATGCATCAAGCACAGACAGGACATACGGAACAGGACAAACGCTGGCAGTTCTGGATCGACCGCGGCGGCACCTTTACCGACATCGTTGCCCGCCGTCCGGACGGCACGCTGATCACGCACAAGCTGCTGTCGGAGAACCCGGAGCAGTACAGGGACGCGGCGGTGGCCGGCATCAAGCATCTGCTCGGCCTGCGGCCGGCCGATACCATTTCGCCGGAACTGGTCGAAGCGGTGAAGATGGGCACCACCGTCGCCACCAATGCACTGCTGGAGCGCAAGGGCGATCCGACCGCGCTGCTGATCACCAGGGGTTTTCGCGATGCCTTGCGCATCGCCTACCAGAACCGCCCGCGCCTGTTCGACCGCCACATCGTGCTGCCAGAACTGCTGTACCAGGAAGTGGTCGAGATCGACGAGCGCATCGGCGCGCACGGCGAAGTCCTCACGCCGCTCGATCCGCTGCAGGTCAGGCGCGAACTGAGCGCACTGTATGCCAAGGGATTGCGCGCGGTCGCCATCGTGCTCATGCATGGCTATCGCTTTACCCTGCATGAAGAGGCGATCGAGCGCATCGCCGCCGAGATCGGCTTCACCCAGATCTCGGTATCGCACAAGGTCAGCCCGCTGATGAAACTGGTGTCGCGCGGCGACACCACCGTGGTCGATGCTTACCTGTCGCCGATCCTGCGCCGCTATGTCGATCAGGTCGCGTGCCAGATGGAGGGCGTGCGCCTGCTGTTCATGCAGAGCAACGGCGGATTGACCGACGCCCATCGCTTCCAGGGCAAGGACTCGATCCTGTCCGGGCCGGCCGGCGGCATCGTCGGCATGGCGCGCACCGCGAAGACGGCGGGCTTCGAGAAAATCATCGGCTTCGACATGGGCGGCACCTCCACCGACGTGTCGCACTATGCCGGCGAATTCGAGCGCGAATTCGAAACGCAGGTGGCCGGCGTGCGCATGCGTGCGCCGATGATGAGCATCCACACCGTCGCTGCCGGCGGCGGCTCCATCCTGCATTTCGACGGATCGCGCTACCGCGTCGGTCCCGACAGCGCCGGGGCCAATCCTGGCCCGGCCAGCTATCGTCGCGGCGGCAAGCTGGCGGTCACCGACTGCAATGTCATGCTGGGCAAGATCCAGCCGAAATATTTCCCTGCCGTGTTCGGCCCGAACGCCGACCAGACGCTGGATCGCGATGCGGTCGTGCAGAAATTCACCGAGATGGCGGAAGAGATCTACCGCGCCACCGGCAAGCGCCGCACGCCGGAAGAGGTGGCCGAAGGCTTCATCGAAATCGCGGTGGGCAACATGGCCAATGCGATCAAATTCATTTCGGTGCAGCGCGGCCATGACGTGACCGACTACACCTTGACGACCTTCGGCGGCGCCGGCGGCCAGCACGCCTGCCTGGTCGCGGATGCGCTCGGCATGACGCGCGTGTTCGCACATCCGTTTGCCGGCGTGCTGTCGGCCTACGGCATGGGCCTGGCCGATCAGACTGCGATGCGCGAGCAGGCCATCGAAACAGTTCTGTCAGCATCGGCACTTGCGAGCGTCGAAGCTGCATTGCAGCGCCTGGCCGGCGAGGGCCGCGACGACCTGATCGCGCAAGGCGTGGAGCCGGCGCGCATCCGCACCGTCGAACGCGCGCATCTGCGCTACGAAGGAACGGATTCGGTGATCGTGGTGCAGTTTGATACGATGGCGCGCATGATCGAGCAGTTCGAGACTGCATACAAGAAGCGCTACTCCTTCCTCATGCCGGACAAGGCGCTGGTGATCGAGGCCGTTTCGGTGGAAGCCATCGGCCTTGCCGAAGAAGCGTCCGCGCATATGGAAGAACTGGAACCACGCTGCGGCGCATTGCGTCCGGCGGAAATCGTGCAGCTGTTCTCCGGCGGCAAATGGCACGACACCGCGCTCTACCGGCGCGAAGACACGCGCCCCGGCGACATCATCCATGGTCCGGCCATCATCGCGGAAAAGAACGCGACCAATATCATCGAACCCGGCTGGCGCGCGGAAGTCACGCGCCTGAACCACCTGGTGTTCACACGCGTCGAAGCGCGCCAGCAGCGCAAGGCCATCGGCACCGACGCCGACCCGGTGATGCTGGAAGTCTTCAACAACCTGTTCATGTCGATCGCCGAGCAGATGGGCCTGCGGCTGCAGAACACCGCCTTCTCGGTCAACATCAAGGAGCGACTCGACTTCTCCTGCGCGCTGTTCGACGCCGACGGCAACCTGATCGCCAACGCGCCGCACATCCCTGTGCACCTCGGCTCCATGGGCGAAAGCATCAAGACGGTCATCCGCGAGAACGCAGGCAAGATGCAGCCGGGCGACGTCTTCATGCTGAACGATCCCTACCACGGCGGCACGCACCTGCCCGACGTCACCGTCATCACGCCCGCCTTCGACCGCAGCGGTACCAAGGTCCTGTTCTATGCCGCCTCGCGCGGCCACCATGCCGACATCGGCGGCATCACGCCGGGATCGATGCCGGCCGACAGCAAGGTGGTCGAAGAAGAGGGCGTGCTGATCAACAACTTCCAGCTGGTGAAAGGCGGACGCTTCCTTGAAGAAGAAACCGTCGCGCTGCTGTCATCGGGCAAATACCCCGCGCGCAACATCCGGCAGAACCTCGCCGACCTGCAGGCGCAGATCGCCGCCAACCAGAAGGGCGTGGAAGAACTGCTGAAGATGGTCGACCACTTCGGCCTCGACGTGGTGCAGGCCTACATGCGGCATGTGCAGGACAACGCGGAAGAAGCGGTGCGGCGCGTGATCAGCGCCTTGAAGGACAGCAGCTACACCTACCGGCTCGACAATGGCGCGGTGATCCAGGTCGCCATCCGCGTCGATCGCGCCAAGCGCACCGCCGACATCGACTTCAGCGGCACCTCGCCGCAACTGCCGAACAACTTCAACGCGCCCAGTGCCATCAGCATGGCTGCGGTTCTGTATGTGTTCCGCACCCTGGTCGACGACGAAATCCCGCTCAACGCCGGCTGCCTGAAACCGCTGAACGTGATCATTCCGGAAGGCTCGATGCTTAACCCGCGCTACCCGGCGGCGGTCGTGTCCGGCAATGTGGAGACATCAAGCTGCGTGACCAATGCGCTGTACGGCGCGCTGGGCGTGCTGGCCGGCGCACCCGGCACCATGAACAACTTCACCTTCGGCAATGAGGAGTACCAGTATTACGAAACCATCTCGGGCGGCTCTGGCGCGGGCGAGGGATTCAAGGGCACGGACGTCGTGCAGACGCACATGACCAACTCGCGGCTGACCGATCCGGAAGTGCTCGAATGGCGTTATCCGGTACGGCTCGACAGCTATGAAATCCGCGCGGGATCGGGCGGTCGCGGCCGCTGGCAGGGCGGCAATGGCGGCGTACGCAAGATACGCTTCCTGCAGAAGATGACGGCATCGATTCTGTCGAATAATCGCGTTGTTGCACCGTTTGGATCGGCGGGCGGTGGCGATGGGAAGTGTGGGCGGAATTATGTGATCCGGGCCGATGGACGCGTGGAGGAGCTGGGTTTCGTGTCGAGCACGGAGATGCAGCCGGGGGATGTGTTTGTCATCGAGACGCCCGGCGGCGGTGGGTATGGCGCAGTGGTCGATATGCTGAAGGACGAGGGGAGGGAGGTAAAGTCGGACGCTGATGCCTTTGCATGACGCTGGGCGTTGATGGCAGCTGTAGCGACGGCACAATTCCCGTCGCTACAGCTGTCAGTCGACCAGAAGGCACGAAAAGGAACGCGCTTGTGCCTGATGATGTCTTGATCGACGCCAGTCGCCCCTTGGCGGAAACAAATTTCGTCAGAAAGCGATCATCTAACCAGATGAACCAACGAAACAGAGGCCAACGCCAGCATCAAATTCGGCCAGCCTATTTTCGCTGATCGCGACTTAGCCGGCCTTGCAGCCAGTAAGCGCCTGGAAACGGTGATCCAGTCCGAATGCGATTAGCTTTGGATGGTGGGTGATGTACTCCCAGATTTCCTCACGGGTGTTGAGCGGGCCATGCCCGTAGATGCTGTCCAGCGATTTCAGGGTAACGACGATAAGCTGATTCTTGCAGTACTTGCGGATCACTTCAGATGAGGCGTAGCGCTCCTGCTGTAATTGACCGATGAGCCAAAGCACCGGCCGCCACCAGTCGTAGGCGAAGTCACAGTGTTTGATGACAGTTGCGGAGGACTCGCGCTGTGCAAGCATGGCAAAGAAATTGAGCATGTTGTCTAGCATGAGGCGATCGGCGCGGTCAGCATGAACCATGTCCTCTTCGCTTTTGTTCTTCTTCGCTTCGTCCAATTCGCACAGGGTGGCGGTGCTGGCAACAGGGAACGGCAGCTGCTCAACGACAAACAGGCGGCTCGCCAGGAATTCGGCGTATTCGCGATTTTTGACTGCCGCCAGAAGTGCACGGAAAGAACAATCCTTGACGTGCTGGAACTCCAGGCTGGTGAAGGTCTGAAACAGTTCGAAAATGGAGCGTTCAATCTCCTCGCGCCGGGCGACTTTCGATTCCTCGACCTGAAACAACAGGGTGCTGATCACCCCGCCAAAGGCTAGCGCGGTGAACAGGACATTGAGCCCGTTATATATCTTGTCAAATGGCTCGCTAAAAGTGGTGTCTGGCACGAGGCTCCTTGCGATTGGATAGGCCATTAGCCAGACAAGGACGATCATGATCATGATGGCGAAATGCAGTTTTGGTGATTTTGATGCCCTCATCAGAAATTCCCTTTACGTTTGGTGCCGGTGACAGGATGGATCTGCCTGGCGCTGGATAAATTGCGCGCAAAGCCGCCATGATAATGCTGACAAGGAAGAATCCGCATCAATCATTGAATGACCTTGATGCTGTCCTTTCTGAGTCGCATTTTCGAATTCTGCTTGCAGGGCACCTCCGTCCACCCTCTCAGGCATGATGCCGGGTTGGGAAGGTCAAATGCTGGAGGCTCTTACGTCACCGAGGCGCAGCTGGTGGTAACGCTCGAAGGGTCAACGAGACAGCGCGTACGAGCAGTGCCGCGCCTCGCCGCGGCACCATGCTTGCTCATTGCAGCCGCACGCGGTCTTCCACTTCGATCAGGTGATTCGTGACATCAGCGTCACATGGACGAAGCAGCGAGACGTGTATCTGCTCTTGCGTAATCTTGAAGAAAGCGGTCCCGGCATTCCCTTCGGCCGGGATCAAGACCTCTCTGCCGCCAGACAGATCGCATGGCCCGCTGATGGACGAATCCAGGAGGGACAGAACGTCTTCCGGCATGGGGTGTGACGGCATCTGCTCAAGCAGCTTTCCCAGCTTCCTGTGCCGATCGACGGATGCTTGTCGTGGACGTGCATAGTCCGCAGTGCCTGTTCTCAGCAGATGGTTGGTGTGCCAGTATTTATTGGAAATCGGCACAAGCGTGGAATCGAAGGAATCCGCTTCAATGCCAACCATCACGAATTCCCCGGCGGCAGCCAGGATGTGGTGACACGAGCCGACGCGCTCGATCTCGATGGCCAGCTCGATCGCATCTCCGAGCGAACTGGTATCGAGCACGGCGCGCGCGATGACGGCGCTCGGGATTCCGAAGCTGAATTCTCCGCCCTCGATATTGTCGACAATCTGAACAATTCCGGCACGATTCGCGGCGCACCCAAAACCCGGAAGGCAGCCGGGCATGGACAAGGCCAGAAAACCGGGTTTACCTTCCGGCCGGATGTCGAGGACTTCGCTGGCGCTGGCGAGGTCGGACTGGTCGCACAGATTTTGCGCGACCAGTCCGGCGCCCAATCGGTTGATCGCGATCGAGCTGCTGGCAATGCCGGTCGCGGCAAGAAGGTCGCATCGGCAATTCCACAAGAACACGTCCGCGGGATCCATTCCCAGACCTGCGCCCATGCCGCAAATTTCGTCCCAATATGCGGGAAAGGTTTTTTTCGTCCGGTCGATCAGCCTGCAAAGCACGCGGCCTCCGCGCCACTTCTGCAGGCGTTGCCAGTCCGCGCACTCAAGCAGTCCCTTGATGGCATGCCTACCCAATCGTCCAAGTGCTTCCCCGATTGCATAGGGCTTTCCTTCGATTATTCGAGTCATGGTGTGATCTCCTGCTTCACGCTGTGATGGAACAAGGGAATGGTTTTTGTCGCAGGCGATGCCTGTCATCGTTGCACCGCCATCAAAGGTCAAAATCGCCACAGGCTTCCGGCTGATAGAGGATAGTCAGCACCCGCATGCCAGTCAGACGGCCGCTACGTCTTCGCCAATAGATTTCCTGTCCGCGCGCAAGCCCAAGTACTGCGGCGCCGACCGGAGCAAGGACCGAAATATTGCCTGGATCGGTTGCGAGCCACGGATACGAAAGCGTAAATCCATATTCGGCCTGGCTATCGATCTCCAGCATCAGCACGCGAGAGTTCATCGTCACGACATCCGGCGGCATCGCCTCCGGCGCGAGGATACGGGCCAGTGCAAGTTTTTGATGAAGCAAAGTCGACGCATGTGATTGTTCCGGCTTTTCGGATGCCAGCAGCTTCCGAAGACGACGCCGATCGACCGCGGATATCACCACGGTACTTGAATGACTCAGCTCTTGTTGCATGGGGGCCTCCATGGTTTGAATCGCGCTTGACGGCTCGCCGCCCCAGATTACTTGCGCTCAAGAAGAGACCGGAGGCAAGACACAATGGCATCATCTCCGGTTCCGCAAGTGATAATGCGGGCAAAACCCAACGATCTGGCACTTGCCGCGATCCTGTGATGCGACACCAGCAGATACTGTTCACGCGCATCCCTTGCTCCACGCAAGCCATGAATCGTCTTCGCCATCTCCAGCAGCACGGCGACCGACTCGCCGCTCGTCATCACCCAGCAGTGACGCTGTTCGAGCAAGGCACTTAATCTCGCGATTCTTGTTGCGTCCATCTCCGGGGCAATTCTTCGATATGCCGCGATGCAGTCGACCCAGACCTGGTTCTTTGTCAGCGCCCTGGCGAGGTAATCGCGGCCCGACTCCGCTCTGACGATGAGTACCCTTCGATGACGGAGCGTTGCGAGATCCAGGCGTGCAAAAAGCGACTTCGAGTCTTGTGACTGACCCGGCCATGGGCTGACGATCTTGATGCTGTCCTCGTCCAATCCGAATTGTGCGAGCCGCATGCGGGTGCCCTCGCCGACTACCGCGCACGCCAGCCGATCCGGCCAGTGAGCAACGCGCGGAAGAAATGCGTCAACCGCATTCGCGCTGACGAAAACGACCATCGCGTAGTCATGCAGTCTGCTCGCTGCCGAATCGATCTCAAGTTCATCCGGAGCAGGGAGGATGTCAAGGAGCGGAAAGACTGTGGTCGTCAGCCCCATCGCAGCGATTCGATCGGATAGCGATTGCGCC
The DNA here is from genome assembly GCF_004804275.1 of Herbaspirillum sp. ST 5-3. Classification (GTDB taxonomy): domain Bacteria; phylum Pseudomonadota; class Gammaproteobacteria; order Burkholderiales; family Burkholderiaceae_D; genus Noviherbaspirillum. The sequence continues at coordinate 719,678 of NZ_STGI01000001.1, read as the reverse complement.
TGCCCAATTGGCCGGGTGACCACGATTGACGCGGGCAGGGGCGTAGTGCTTGCCTGGCATTCCATTGCAGTGCTCATTCAATCGACTTGAATATCAGTGATGCGCGATGGCGGATTGCGTATTGCATCTTGATGCGTCGTCGAGAATGTTTCTCACCTTGCCCACAACAAGTTCCGCCAAGCCTGGCATCTCGTCCTTTTCTCAACGACAGGCGTACCCGTTATTTTTCCCGGCGCAGCATCACCGCTGCCGGTCGAATGACGCGGCCATTGAGTTCGTACCCCTTGCGTTCAGTCGAGGCGATCCTTTCTCTCTCGCCGATTCGGCTGCCGACCGAGACAGATCTGTGCCTTTCGGCATCGAATCTCTCTCCGGGCTGCGGGCATATCTCGAGCAAGCCGTTCCGCTGGAACGCGTTGTCCAGCTGCTTGAGACTGAGAGCAAGGCCCGCCTTCAGGGCATTTGCATCCGATGTGTCGATCTTCAGAGCCGCCTCGAGCGTGTCCTTGAATGGCAGCAACGCCTTCGCAAAGATTTCGATCGCGAACTTGTATGCATGGGCGAGATCCGATTCTGCGCGGTGCCGCGCATACTCGCTCTCGCCGAGTGCATTTCGTATTGCGCGCTGTAATTCCTCGGAACGCATTTCGATTTCCGCCAACCGGACCGCCATTCTCTGTCTGCCTACATCACGGCCGCTATCTTGCGTTGTGTCGGCCGTTTCCGGATGGCTGTTTGGCGTCGTGTTCATATCTCGCATCATTGCCTCTTCGAGTGATTGATCCCGGGGTGTCGTGTCAACCGCGCATGCCACGTTTGCTCTGCATGCCGGACGAGCGAGTTTCCTGTCCTCCGGCAGGGCGGGCAGTCGGCTCGTTCGCTACGCTTAGCCGAGGTTCGATTGCGACGATTTCGACGCGCTGTTGCTTGCCAAACGGGAGACTGACTTCCACGATGCTGCCGACAGGACGCCCGACTAGCGACATCGCGAGCGGAGCAAGAATCGAAATGCGTGCGAGCGCGGCGTTGTGGTCATGCGGGCTGACGATATGGATGGAATGCAGTTCGCCCGAACCGACTACGCGATAGGTCACTTCCGTGTAGAGCGCGACGCAGTCATTCCGCCGCGCGTTCTCGGGAAGAAGGATTGATGTCGAAACGAGCTCGACGAGATCCTCGGCAAAATTCATTCTGGCGTCCTGCGTGCGCAGCAGGTGCTCGGCCAAGGTGCTGAGGGTGCTGGCGTCGTCTTGTGACAAGAAGCGTTGATTTTTCATGGCAAAAAAGATCCCTGCGGCCGCTGCGCAGGACGCAGGGCCGACAATAGAAATGCACGGTACGAGACGCACCGAGGGCGTCAATAAACCTTCAGGATTTCGTGTGGGGGCTCGGGAGTGCTGAGAAGGCCGGGTGGCTCTCTCAGGCGCTCACCGAGCCTAAGAGAGGAAGGCGGGAACTCGGACGGAGAGCCGCGTGCCGAGGGCGCGCGATGCGGAATATCCGCGCAGCGAGGAATGAAGAGAACGTGTGGAATCGAAGGATGCAGGCATACACACATCTCCCTCGTTCAGGGATGAACAATTGCGATTCGAAAGAATGCAGGGCTTGTTCATGTGTGCTTGCGTGTATGGAGCAATTGAAGCTGAGTATATACACTTTGCTCCTGACGTCAAGCGGGGACGCCGCAGCTGCGGGCATTGATGAACGCATTGAAATAAGGGCGCACATGGAGATTCTGTACAAGCGATCTGCGTGTCATGCACTAACGTCGGCACCGACAAGTTCATGTGTTTCTGAAATGAAAAAGGCATGACTCGTCGGCTGCCTTTGACTTGTGGGTCACCCTTGCGTTGTTCCATATCCTCCGCCGCCCGGCGTTTCAATCACGAACACATCCCCCGCCTGCATCTCGGTCCGTGCCACATGCGCCAACTCCTCCACGCTGCCGTCGCGACGCACGACGATATTCCGCCCCGGTTCACCAGCTTTGCCGCCAGCCATGCCGAACGCACCATGCAAGCGATTGTTCGACAAGATGGACGCGGTCATGTTTTCGAGGAAGCGCACCTTGCGCACGCCGCCATTGCCGCCGTGCCATTTGCCCTTGCCGCCGGAACCATGGCGAATTTCGTAGCTTTCCAGCCGCACCGGGAAGCGCCATTCGAGCACTTCGGGATCGGTCAGCCGCGAGTTGGTCATGTTGGTCTGTACGACGTCGGTGCCATCGAAACCATCTCCGGCGCCGGAGCCGCCGGAGATGGTTTCATAGTACTGGTACTTGTCGTTGCCGAACGTGAAGTTGTTCATCGTGCCTTGCGAGGCCGCCATCACGCCGAGCGCGCCGTAGAGCGCGTTGGTGATGCAGGTCGAGGTTTCGACATTGCCGGACACGACGGATGCGGGGTAGTGCGGATTGAGCATCGAGCCTTCGGGAATGATGACGTGCAAGGGCTTCAGACAGCCGGCGTTCAGGGGAATGTCGTCGTTGACCAGGGTGCGGAACACATAGAGCACGGCTGCCATGCACACTGCGGACGGTGCGTTGAAGTTGTTCGTCAGTTGCGGTGAGGTGCCGGTGAAATCGATCTCGGCGGAGCGCTCGGCCTGGTTCACGCGGATTGCGACGCGGATCACTGCGCCGTTGTCGAGAACGTACTCGTACGCGCCGTCTCTCAGCGCGGTGATCACGCGGCGCACGGCTTCTTCCGCGTTGTCCTGAACATGCTGCATGTAGGCGCGGACGACATCCAGCCCGAAGTGCGCGACCATCTTGCGCAGTTCTTCCACGCCTTTCTGGTTGGCCGCGATCTGCGCGCGGAAGTCGGCCAGGTTCTGTTCCGGATTGCGCGCGGGGTAGCGGGCACCGCGCAGCATGGCCAGCGTTTCCTTGTCGCGCAGGCGGCCGGCGTCGACCAGCTTGAAGTTGTCGATCAACACGCCTTCTTCTTCAACCACGGTGGAATCCGGCGGCATCGATCCCGGCGTGGTGCCGCCGATGTCGGCGTGATGGCCGCGCGAACCGACGTAGAACAGCACCGTCGCATCGTTCTCGTCGAAGACCGGCGTGATGACGGTGACATCCGGCAGGTGCGTGCCGCCGTGGTAGGGATCGTTCAGCATGAAGACGTCGCCCGGCTGCATCTTGCCTGCATTCTCGCGAATGACCGTCTTGATGCTTTCGCCCATGGAGCCGAGATGAACCGGCATGTGCGGCGCGTTGGCGATCAGGTTGCCGTCGGCATCGAAAATCGCGCAGGAAAAATCGAGTCGCTCCTTGATGTTCACCGAATAGGCGGTGTTCTGCAGACGCAGGCCCATCTGCTCGGCGATCGACATGAACAGGTTGTTGAAGACTTCCAGCATCACCGGGTCGGCGGTGGTGCCGATCGCGCGCCGCTCGGGACGCGCTTCCACGCGCGTCAGCACGAGGTGGTAGAGCGGTGTGACCCGCGCCTGCCAGCCGGGCTCGACGACCGTGGTCGCATTCGCTTCCGCGATGATGGCCGGGCCATGGATGATGTCGCCGGGGCGCGTGTCTTCGCGCTTGTAGAGCAGGGCATCGTGCCAGCGGCCGGCGGAATACAGGCGCACCGTCTCGGCGGCGTGCAAGCTGCCTGCGCGTGGCGGCAGCACAGGCGCGCTTTCCTGCGCCTCGGCTGACTTGCCGATGACCTCGACCGACACCGCTTCCACGATCAGCGCCTTGCCGGGCATGAGGAAGGAGAACTGTTTCTTGTAGGCGGTTTCGAATTGCGCGAGCATGCCGTCGGCGCTGTCGAACAGAACGGTCAGCGCGGAGTCGGTGCCTTCATAGCGCAGATGCACGCGTTGTATGGTCTGGATGCGCTCTGCCGCGACGCCTTGCGACAGCAGGTCCGTGCGCGCTTCGTCGGCCAGTTGATCGAGTCGGGTCTGCAGTGCCGGCACGGCATCCTGATTCAGCGCGACTTCCACTGCCGATTCGCGCATCGCGGTTTGATCGGCGAGGCCCATGCCGTAAGCCGACAGCACGCCGCCGAGCGGGTGCGCGAAGACGGTGGTCATGCCGAGCGCATCCGCCACCAGGCAGGCATGCTGGCCGCCGGCGCCGCCGAAGGTGGTGAGCACGTATTCGGTCACGTCATGGCCGCGCTGCACGGAAATCTGCTTGATCGCGTTGGCCATGTTGCCGACCGCGATTTCGATGAAGCCTTCGGCCACTTCCTCGATCGCCGGGATGCGCCCGGTTGCGCGCCCGATGTCCTGCGCCATGTCGCGGAATTTCCATTCGGCGGCTTGCGCATCGAGCGGCTGGTTCGCTTGCGGGCCGAACACCGCCGGGAAATGCGCCGGTTGTATCTTGCCGAGAATGACGTTGCAATCGGTGACGGTCAGCGGACCGCCGCGGCGATAACTGGCCGGGCCGGGATTGGCGCCGGCGCTGTCGGGGCCGACGCGGTAGCGCGATCCGTCGAAATGCAGGATGGAGCCGCCGCCGGCTGCGACGGTGTGAATGCTCATCATCGGCGCACGCATACGCACGCCGGCCACCTGTGTTTCAAACGCACGCTCGAATTCGCCGGCGAAATGCGACACGTCGGTGGAGGTGCCGCCCATGTCGAAACCGATCACCTTGTCGAAGCCGGCCAACTGGCTGGTGCGCACCATGCCGACGATGCCGCCGGCGGGCCCGGAGAGGATCGAGTCCTTGCCGAAGAATCGGTGCGCGTCCGCCAGGCCGCCATTGCTCTGCATGAATTGCAGGTTCACGCCGGGCATGTCCTGCGCAACCTGATCGACATAGCGGCGCAGGATCGGCGACAGGTAGGCATCGACTACGGTGGTGTCGCCGCGCGACACCAGTTTCATCAGCGGACTGACCTTGTGTGATACCGAGATCTGGGTGAAGCCGATGGCGCGTGCGATGTCCTCGACCATCGCCTCGTGCTGCGTATGGCGGTAGCCGTGCATGAACACGATCGCCACCGAGCGTATGCCCTTGTCGTAGGCCTGTTGCAGCGCGATGCGTGCGGCATCCCGGTCGAGCGGCGTGACGACTTCGCCGTGCGCGCCGATGCGCTCATCGATCTCGACCACTTCCTGGTACAGCAGTTCGGGCAGCACGATGTGGCGGTCGAACAGGCGCGGCCGGTTCTGGTAGGCGATGCGCAATGCATCGCGAAAGCCGCGGGTGATCGCGAGCACGGTCGGGTCGCCCTTGCGCTCCAGCAGCGCGTTGGTGGCGACGGTGGTGCCCATTTTGACGGCCTCGACTTGGTCGGCGCCGATCCTGGCATCCGGTGCGAGGCCGAGCACGCGGCGGATGCCCGCCACCGCTGCATCCTTGTACTGCTCCGGATTCTCCGACAGCAGCTTGTGCGTGATCAGCGCGCCGTCCGGCCGTCTGGCAACAATATCGGTAAAGGTGCCGCCGCGGTCGATCCAGAATTGCCAACGTTGCATGTACGCCCCCGAATTGGAATAAAAACTGCCCGGCGAAAGATGTCGCTTGACATTATAGCGACAAGTTTACTAGCATTAATCAACATTTCGTTAACGTTTTGTTGATGAAATGTATGAATTGCGCAGGATTCCGGTTCTAAAACAAGGCTTGGACAAGTCGGCTGCAGGGCGCAATACGGCCGGGCCGATTTGTTGTCATAATGAAAGCCATCGCTTGTCTGTTCGCTGGCGGCCGGAAATAGTTTTGGAGTGCGTGCCGTGCAAATGCATGGCAATAGAAGACCAACTATGGAGAGGACTATCATGCGTTTGAATCGACTGGCAGTTGCACTATCCGCGTTCACCCTGGCACTCGCCGCCCATGCGCAGACCAAGTGGGACATGGCGACCGCTTATCCGGCCAATAACTTCCACACTGAAAACATCCAGCAGTTCGCCAACGAAGTGGACAAGGCCACGGGCGGCAAACTCAAGATCACCGTTCATGCCAACGCTTCGCTGTTCAAGGCGCCGGAAATCAAGCGCGCGGTGCAGGGCGGCCAGGTACAGGCAGGCGAGATCCTGCTGGTCAACTTCGAGAACGAAAACCCGCTGTACGGCCTGGACGGCATTCCCTTCCTTGCGACGTCCTACCAGCAGGCGCAAAAACTCTACAAGGCATCGAAGAAGGCGCAGGACGATTTGCTGGGCAAGCAGGGCATGATGATGCTGTTCGCGGTCGCCTGGCCGCCGCAAGGGATCTACACCAAGAAGCCGATCGAGTCGGCCTCCGATCTGCGCGGCATGAAATGGCGCGCCTACAGCCCGGCCACCAGCCGCATCGCGGAACTGGTCGGCGCGCAGCCGGTGACGGTGCAGGCATCCGAGCTGTCGCAGGCGCTGGCGACCGGCGTGGTCGAGGCATTCATGACTTCCGGCTCGACCGGTTACGACTCCAAGGTCTATGAACAGCTCAACAACTTCTACGACATCCAGGCCTGGCTGCCGAAGAATGCCATCATCGTCAACAAGAAAGCCTTCGACGCACTCGACAAGACCACCCAAGGCGCCGTCCTGAAAGCCGCCGCCGATGCCGAGACGCGCGGATGGACCATGTCCAGCACCAAGAACGACTGGTACCTGACCGAGCTGAAGAAAAAGGGCATGACCGTCCACGCGCCATCGGCGAAGATGCAGGCCGACTTCAAGCAGATCGGCAACACCATGCTGGCCGACTGGCTGAAGAAGGCCGGCCCGGAAGGCAAGGCCGTGATCGACGCCTACAGCAAGTAAAGCTGAACGACGCTCCTTCCGGCATGGCGCCGGGAGGAGTGGTGCATCACGACGGGCGCCAGGAAAGGATCACATGCGCGCATTTCTCGACAAACTCTACGACGCTGCGGGCTATGCCGCGGCGTTTTTCATGATCGGCACCTTGCTGATGGTCGTGGCCGGCATCGCCGACCGCATGTTCGGACTGGGCTGGCGCGGCACCGACATGTACGCTGGCTACAGCATGGCGGCCACCGGCTTTCTGGCGCTCGCGCACACCCTGAAACGCGGCGAACATATCCGCGTCTCGCTGCTGCTGCATGCGGTGTCGGACAAGGCGCGCCACGCGCTGGAAATCTGGTCGCTGCTGGCAGGCTGCGTCCTGTCGGGCGCCTTTGCGTTCTACGCGATACGGCTTGCCTGGCAGTCCTGGGATTTTCATGACATCTCCACCGGCAATGATGCGACGCCGCTGTGGATCCCGCAGATCCCGATGGCAATCGGCGCGGTCGTGCTGTTCATTGCGCTGGTCGATGACCTCGTGATGGAAATCCGCGGCAAGCGCGTCGTCATAGAATCGGCAGAATCGGTGCATAGTGAATAAGGCGGGACGATGGAACTCTTGACCACGATATTGCTGATTGTTGCCCTGTTTGCCATTCTCGGTTCCGGCGTCTGGGTCGGGCTCGCGCTGTCGGGCGTCGCATGGCTCGGCATGGAACTCTTCTCGGCGCGTCCGGCGGGCGATGCGATGGCGGTGACGATCTGGGGCGCGGCTTCCTCATGGACGCTGACGGCGCTGCCGCTGTTCATCTGGATGGGCGAAATCCTGTTCCGCACCAAGCTGTCGGAAGACATGTTCAAGGGACTTGCGCCCTGGCTGGAGCGGGTGCCGGGCCGGCTGCTGCACACCAATGTGATCGGCTGCGCGATCTTCGCCGCGGTGTCGGGCTCCTCCGCCGCGACCTGCGCGACCATCGGCAAGATGACGGTGCCCGAGCTGACTGCGCGTGGCTATCCGGAGGACAAGATCATCGGCACGCTGGCGGGCGCCGGCACGCTCGGCCTGCTGATTCCGCCGTCCATCATCATGATCGTGTACGGCGTGATGGCCAACGTCTCGATCGCCAAGCTGTTCATCGCCGGCGTCATCCCCGGGATTCTGCTCGCCGGCCTGTTCTCCGGCTATATCGCCATCTGGGCCTTGCTGAACCCGAACGCCTTGCCGCGCGCCACCGAAAGCTATACCTTCGCACAGAAGCTGTACGCGTCGCGTCACCTGTTGCCGGTGGTGCTGCTGATCGCGCTGGTGCTGGGTGCGGTCTATTCACCCTGGGTGACGCCGACCGAAGCCGCCGCCGTCGGCGTGATCGGCGCGCTGATTCTCTCTGCCGTGCAAGGCTCGCTCAACCGCCGCACCTTCGCCGACAGCCTGATGGGTGCGACGCGCCTGTACTGCATGATCGTGCTGATCCTGGCGGGCGCGCAATTCCTGACCATCTCGATGGGCTATCTCGGACTGCCGCGCCATCTGGCGGAATGGATAGGCTCGCTCGGACTGTCGAACTTCATGCTGATCATGGCGCTGATGGTGTTCTTCATCATTCTCGGCTGCTTCCTCGACGGCATTTCCATGGTGGTGCTGACCATGGGCGTGATCCTGCCGACGATCGAGAAGGCCGGCATCGACCTGATCTGGTTCGGCATCTTCATCGTGCTGGTGGTCGAGATGGCGCAGATCACGCCGCCGGTCGGCTTCAACCTGTTCGTGTTGCAGGGCATGACAAAGAAACAGGTGCCCTGGATCGCCAGGGCGGCGCTGCCGATGTTTTTCCTGATGGTGGCCGCCGTGACGCTGGTCTACTTTGTCCCGGACCTGGTCACCTGGCTGCCGAAATCCATGATGCGATAAGCGCTCAGGCGGCGACCAGTCGCTGGAAATAATAGGTCGCCGTCCCCAGTTCCGGCGGCGACGCGTAGCTCTGCTTGCAGTCGCGCCGGAAGGCGACCGGGTGCGCGAATCCGGGGCCGTCGTAGACGAAGGTGTGGAATTCGCCGTTTTCTCCGCAGGCATCCACGCTGGCCGGCAGGTCGGCAAGAAACGCGTCGTCGAAATCACGTCCGACGAACTCTTCCCCCAGATGGTTGCCATTCACGCACACCACGACTGCCTTGAAGCCCAGCGACAGGAATTCATCGACCAGCTTGCGGCGAGGCTCGTCCCACAAGGGCAGGACCGGCGCGATCCCGGCCCTGGCGCAGACTTTCTCTTCCCATTCGCGATGCGGCACGAGGTCGATGTCGCCGAACACCGCGTGCGTCATGCCGTCGGCATGTGCGGCATGGAGCGTCGCGATGAATCGTTCTTCGTAGTTCTTCCACGAGGTTTCATAGAAGCGCATCTCGGCGCCGAGCGCCTCGGCTTGCGCCGCGATCAGTGCGGGCGGCACGCCGTGCGAGCGTGAACTCTCGCCGGTTTCGTCGAGCGCGGTGATCAGGCGGCGAATCGCCATGCCGGATTGTCGGGCACGCCACATCGCGAGGCAGGAATCCTTGCCGCCGCTCCAGGAAACGAGGGCTTGCGGCATTGTCATATTGTTCATGGTGAAAAGGTGAGTGGATGGGAGGGGCCTGCTCGGCCAGGTGCCGACGCAATGATGCAGAGCCGCGTCGGCGACGTCAACGCCAACGCCTGCACGTCAGCCCGATTCCACTACCACTTCGGCCGAAATGATGGCATTGATTTAGCGCAATAAAATTACATCACAGTGTGATTGATTTGCGACAAGATATTAAAATAATTAATTGGGTTAATAAAGAAAACTGATAGGATAATTTCCAATAGGCAATAACAGCACAAGCCTGTTTTTCTAGGTATCCCGGACATTTTCTTGACAGAAAAGCACCGGCTAATTATTGGGGAAGACGATGCTTGCAAGACAAGCGGGACGGCTTTGCGTCCGGATTGCGGTGACCACAATCGATACAGGCGCTTGCGCGCATCCGGCATGAAGCGTCCCGCAACATCCTGGCGCCATGCGCTTGCCCCCGTCGCATTGGGAGTCGCCGGCGGCGTGGCCACCATGGCATTCGGCCGCTGGGAGCTGAGCAGCATCCTGACCGCCGTCGCGCTCGGCATCGCGGGCATCGTCATTGGCCTGCGCAGCGTTGCGGTGCGCGACCAGTTCCGCAAGCCCGTCGAAGACTACATTGCCAGCCGTCAGCAGTTCGGCGAATCGCTGGCGCCGGTCTGGTCCGCCCAGATTGCCTCATCAATGACGCAAATGGACGACGCCGTGTCCTCGCTGGCCCAGCGCTTTTCCGGCATTGTCGACAAGCTCGAGCAGGCCGTGCAGGCATCGAGCAGCGCCACCGAATCCGTCGACGACCGCCATTCCGGCCTGGTCGCCGTGTTCTCATCGAGCGAGAAGGAGCTGGGCGCGGTCATCGAATCGCTGAAGTCGGCCACCGCCAGCAAGGCCGCCATGCTGGAAAAAATCCAGGGTCTCGCACACTTCATCGCCGAACTCAAGAACATGGCCGACGAAGTCGCGCAAATCGCCGCCCAGACCAATCTGCTGGCCCTGAATGCCGCCATCGAAGCCGCGCGCGCAGGCGAGCGGGGACGCGGCTTTGCCGTCGTCGCCAAGGAAGTGCGCATGCTGTCCAACCTGTCCGGCGAAACCGGCCGCCGCATCACCGAGAAAGTCGGCCTCATCAGCAACGCCATCATCGCCACCTGCGAGGCTGCCGGGCAGTCGATGCAGCAGGAGGAAAGCTCGATGTCGGCATCGGAAGCGACCATCGGCGCGGTGCTGGCCGATTTCCGCAATGTCACCGATGCGCTGGTGCGTTCCTCCAGCCTGCTCAAGGACGAGAGCATCGGCATCAAATCGGAAGTGAGCGAGGCGCTGGTGCAATTGCAGTTCCAGGACCGCGTCAGCCAGATCATGAGCCATGTGCGGCAAAGCATCGATCGCCTTCCCGAATTCCTCGACGAGCACCGACGGCAGTTTGAACTGGAGGGCATGTTGCAGCCGCTCGATTCCCAAGCGCTGCTGGCCGACCTCGCTGGTTCCTATGCGATGGCCGAAGAACGCGCCGTGCACGGCGGTCAGCAACTCGCGAAAAAACAAGACGACGAAATCACCTTTTTCTAGAGGGAATTATGGCCAAGACAATCATGATCGTGGATGATTCGGCGTCGCTGCGGCAGGTGGTCGGCATCGCGCTCAAGGGCGCCGGCTACGATGTGCTCGAAGGCTGCGACGGTACCGATGCCTTGTCCAAGCTGACGGGGCAGAAGGTGCACCTCATCATCAGCGACGTCAACATGCCGAGGATGGACGGGATCACCTTCCTGACCGCGGTCAAGCAGCACCCGGCGTACAAGTTCACGCCGGTCATCATGCTGACCACCGAGTCCGAAGAATCGAAGAAGCGACAGGGCCAGGCAGCGGGCGCCAAGGCCTGGGTGGTCAAGCCGTTCAAGCCCGAGCTGCTGTTAAGCGCGGTGCAAAAACTGGTACTGCCATAGCGCCGCCACACATCCGCAACTAAACCATTCTCGGAGTACACCATGAACGCTGACAACAAGCGTCAGGACGGCGCTCGTCCGGAACTTTCGCTATCCCTCGAAGGCGAGATGACCATCTACCAGGCGGGCGAGCTGAAGCAGTTGCTGCTGACTTCGCTGGCGCAGTGTCAGACGCTCGAGATCGATCTGTCCGCCATCACCGAAATCGACGCTGCCGGCGTGCAGCTCCTGATCGCCGCCAAGAAAGCCGCGCTGGGAGCGCAGAAGGACATCCGGCTCGCTGCGCACAGCGCGGCCGTGACGGAAGCCTTCGAGCTGCTCGACATGAGCGCTTTCTTCGGCGACCCGATGGTCATCACCGCATAACGACCCATGACATAGCGAGGCATGACATGAATCTTGACGACGCACTGCAGACCTTCATCGCCGAAAGCCGCGAACTGCTGGAGGACATGGAAACCACGCTGCTCGCCTTTGCGGGCGAGGAGGCCGACAGCGAAATGATCCACGCGATCTTTCGCACCGCGCATACCATCAAGGGCTCGGCCGGATTGTTCAGCCTCGACCATATCGTCGCGTTCACGCACGTGCTGGAGAGCGTGCTCGACCGCGTGCGCGACGGCAAACTCGGCATCGACGACACGCTGGTCACCCTGCTGCTGTCCTGCTGCGACCATATCGGCGACCTGATCGATGGCGTGGAAGCCGGGCAGACCGGCGGCGACGAAGCCAGCGTGCAACGCGGTACGCCCCTGGCGGATCAATTGCGCACTTACCTCGACGCGCCAGGGCCGACAGCGGCACGCGCGCTTGCCGTTGTCGAGCAGAGCGAGGAAGCATTCGAGCGCATCGAGGGACTGAACGGCGGCAACAACCAGTGGCACATCTCGCTGCGCTTCGGTCCCGACGTGCTGCGTAACGGCATGGATCCGCTGTCTTTCCTGCGCTACCTCGGCAAGCTCGGACGTATTGTCGCCATCTTCACGCTGACCGACGGCGTTCCTCCTCTCGATCAGCTCGATCCGGAATCCTGCTATCTCGGCTTCGAGATCGCGTTCGAGAGCGAGGCAGACAAGGCGGCGATCGACAACGTATTCGAATTCGTGCGCGACGATTGCCGCATCAGCATTCTGCCACCGCACAGCCGCATTTCGGAATACGTCCGCCTGATCCAGGAACTGCCGGAGGAAACCGCGCGTCTCGGCGAAATCCTCGTGCGCTGCGGCAGCGTCACCGCGCACGAACTCGACGCCGCGCTCAATGCGCAACAGGACGCCGCGCCCGCCGCGCCGCCTATCGGCACCATCCTCGTCGAGCAGCATGCGGTGCAGCGCGACGTGGTAGAGGCCGCGCTGGCCAAGCAGAAGAAGATCAACGATTCCAAGACGCAGGAGAACCGCTCGATCCGCGTGGACGCCGACAAGCTCGACCACCTGATCAACTTGATCGGCGAACTGATCATTGCGGGTGCCTCGGCCAACCTGATCGCGCGGCGCGCGCAGATCGCGGAGCTGCAGGAATGTACATCCACCTTGTCCGGCCTGGTCGAGGAAGTGCGCGACAGCGCGCTGCAACTGCGCATGGTCAAGATCGGCGCTACCTTCAATCGTTTCCAGCGCGTGGTACACGATGTATCGCGCGAACTCGGCAAGGACATCGGCCTGATCGTCAGCGGCGAAGACACCGAGCTCGACAAGACCGTGGTGGAAAAAATCGCCGATCCCCTGATGCACCTGGTGCGCAATGCGATCGATCACGGCATCGAATCCGCCGAAGTACGCACTGCCGCCGGAAAGCCTGCCAATGGCAGCGTCAGGCTCAACGCGTATCACGACTCCGGCAGCATCGTCATCGAAGTCAGCGACGACGGCGGCGGACTCAAGCGCGACAAGATCCTGGCGAAGGCCGTCGAGCGCGGCCTGGTGGAAGCGGGACGCGTGCTCACCGACAGCGAAATCTATGCGCTGATTTTCGAGCCGGGATTCTCCACCGCCGAGCAGGTCACCAACCTTTCCGGGCGCGGCGTCGGCATGGACGTGGTCAAGCGCAACATCGTCGCCCTGCGCGGCAGTGTCGATATCAGCAGCGAGGAAGGCATCGGCACCACGGTGGCCGTGCGCCTGCCGCTGACGCTGGCGATCATCGACGGTTTCATGGTGGGGCTCGGCAAGACGATGTTCGTGGTCCCGCTCGACATGATCGAAGAGTGCGTCGAATTCTCCTGCGAACCGGGCCACGACTACACCAACCTGCGCGGCGAGGTGCTGCCCTTCATTCGATTGCGTGAACTGTTCGATATCGAAGGCGCGGCGGCACGACGCGAAAGCATCGTCGTCATCAAGTATGCGGGCAAGAAGGCCGGCCTCGTGGTCGATGCCTTGCACGGCGAATTCCAGACGGTCATCAAGCCAATGGGAAAGATGTTCAACCAGGTCAAGTGCATCAGCGGGTCCAGCATTCTGGGCAGCGGCGAGGTCGCGCTCATCCTCGATGTGCCGGCCTTGTTGAATGTGATCGATGGCAGGGAGAAGCAGAAACTGGCGGCATGAGAAAGCAGTAACAGCAATCAGCGAAAAAAAAGCACGCACAGCCACCATCGGGATGTGATCGATGAAGTGGCAAACGCGAATAACAAAGGCCTATTACTGAAAGGTGCAGCATGTTAAACAATATGAAAATCGGAACGCGCTTGGGCTTGTGCTTTGGCGCAGTGATCCTGCTGTTGCTTGCAACAGCCTTCATTGGAATTTCCCGCCTCGGCCACCTGGACGAGAGCACGAAAAAAATTGTCGATGACCGCTATCCCAAGGTTGTGGATGGCTACGAGATGATCGGCGAGCTCAACCAGATTGCGCGCTCCATGCGGAACGCCGTCATCTTTTCCGACCATGAAACCATCCGCAAGGAGCTGGCGACGATCGAAACCGCGAAGTCGAATATTGCCAAGCAAATCGACAAGCTGGAAAAGAGCATCACCACGCCAAAGGGCAAAGAGCAGTTGAAGGCCGTGCTCGATGCACGCGGCAAGTACAAGGTGCATCAGGAGGAGTTCATTACCCTCGTCGGCAATGGAAAGAAAGACGAAGCAAAAGGACTGTTGCTGTCGCAGCTGCGTCCCACCCAGCTCGCCTACATCGACGCAGTGGATGCGCTGATCAACTATCAGGGGGAGTTGATGCAGGAAGCCGGGCGCGAGTCGGATGCAACCTTCCATGACGCACGCAATACCATCATCATGATGACGGGGCTTGCCACCGCATTGGCGGTCGTGCTCGCAACCTGGGTCGTGTCGGGCTTGCTGCGACAGCTGGGCGGCGAGCCGGCTTACGCAACGGAAATCGCGCGCGAAGTCGCGGCGGGCAATCTGTCGCTGGAGATCAAGACCAAGGCCAAGGATGAATCCAGCCTCCTGTATGCCATGAAAACCATGGTGACCAAGCTTTCGCATGTGGTTGCCGAAGTCAACAGCGGAGCGCATGCACTGGCCAGTGCTTCGGAGGAAGTCAGCGCAACCGCGCAATCCCTGTCGCAGTCGGCAAGCGAGCAGGCCGCCGGCGTGGAAGAAACCAGCGCCTCGATCGAGCAGATGACCGCGTCGATTTCGCAGAACACCGAGAACGCCAAGGTCACCGACGGCATGGCGACCAAGGCCGCGCAGGAAGCGGCCGAAGGCGGCGAGGCCGTGCGGGAAACCGTCTCTGCCATGAATCAGATCGCGAAGAAGATCGGCATCATCGACGACATCGCCTACCAGACTAACCTGCTGGCACTGAACGCGGCGATCGAAGCCGCGCGTGCCGGCGAACACG
Organism: Herbaspirillum sp. ST 5-3; assembly: GCF_004804275.1. Lineage (GTDB taxonomy): Bacteria > Pseudomonadota > Gammaproteobacteria > Burkholderiales > Burkholderiaceae_D > Noviherbaspirillum. The sequence goes on along the minus strand of NZ_STGI01000001.1, from coordinate 704,639 downwards.
GCAAGGGTTTTGCGGTGGTGGCGGCCGAAGTGCGCAAGCTGGCCGAGCGCAGCCAGGTGGCCGCGCAGGAAATCGGCGAAGTCGCGACCAGTAGCGTGGAGCTGGCGGAGAAGGCGGGCAAGCTGCTGGACGAGATGGTGCCGAACATCAAGAAGACCTCCGACCTGGTGCAGGAAATCACGGCGGCGTCGGAGGAACAATCCTCGGGTGTGGGGCAGATCAATGCAGCGGTGGGGCAGTTGAGCCAGACCACGCAGCAGAATGCATCGAGCTCGGAAGAGCTGGCGGCCACGGCGGAGGAAATGAGCAGCCAGGCCGAGCAACTGCAACAGTTGATGGCCTTCTTCAAACTCGACGTCGGTGACCAGGCGAAGGCCGTCCGTCCGATGCGCAAGCCCGTCGAGCAGGCCACATCCAGGCGGGGATTCGCGGGCAAGACTGTTGCGGGCAACCTGGCGCTTGCGACCGATGCGGCCCTGGACGAAGCGAATTTCACCAAGTTCTAGGAGGCGAGGATGAGCGCACTTGTTGAAGCCGGGGCCAAGGCGCCGCAGGCGCAGGCTATCTCGGATTGCGGGCAATACCTGACCTTCATGCTGGGCGGAGAGGCGTTCGCCATCGGCATTCTCGCGGTCAAGGAGATCATCGAATACGGCGGTCTGACCGAGGTGCCGATGATGCCGGAATGCATATGCGGCGTGATCAATCTGCGCGGCGCGGTGGTGCCGGTAATGGACCTGTCCTCTCGCTTCGGCAGGGTGGCGGCGGCGGTCACCAAGCGCACCTGCATTGTGATCGTGGAAGTCGACAACGGCGACGCGCAGCAAGTGGTCGGCGTGGTGGTCGACGCGGTCAATGCGGTACTGGATATCGCCGCTTCCGAGATCGAGCCGCCACCCAGTTTCGGCGCGAAGATCCGTACCGATTTCATCGAAGGAATGGGCAAGGTCAACGGCAAGTTCGTGATCCTGCTCAACATCAATCAGATTGTGTCGCTCGACGAGCTCGATGCCCTGGCGGAAGCCGCGGCGGGGCCGCCGGCCACAGCGCCAGGGCCGGGTCGATAGCAATATCGGTGGCACAACCGATGGCAGGACCGGCGAAAAGACTTCAAGCGAGGAGACGAACATGAACATCATCAAGACCGTAGCGGGCAAACTTTTGATACTGGTGACACTGCCGCTTCTGGCGCTAGTTTTTGCCACAGGCACGATTTCCAGGGATGGATGGCTTCAATACAAGAGTGCCAGCGAAACCGAAAAACTGATGAACCTCGCCACCGCCCTCGGTGAAGTCGTCCACGCGCTGCAGGTCGAGCGCGCCAACAGCGTCGGCTTCGCCCAATCCAAGGGGCAGAAGTTCGGCGATGACATGGCAAGGCGCCGCATGGCCACCGACACCAGCCAGCAGAACCTGAAGAACGTCGCCGGCACCAACGAATTTGCGCGGCAGGCGCTCGACGGCCTGGCCGGACTGGCACGGGCGCGCGAGGAAATTTCCGCCCTGCGCAAACTCGGCGACGAGACCGCCGCCTACTTCACCGACACCATCGGCGTGCTGGTGAAATCGCTGGCCGGCCTGGCCACGCAGGACGCCAACCCGGTGCTCGGGCGCAAGCTCACTTCCTATCTCAGCCTCGTCAAGGGCAAGGAATACGCCGGACAGGAGCGTGCGCTGGGCGCGCGCGTGTTTGTCGCGGATGCCATGAACGCTGCCGATTACCGCGCCTTGCTCGAGCGCGTGCACAAGCAGGACGGAGACTTTGCGACCTTCCGCACCTATGCGAGCGACAAGGACGCGAAAGCCTTTGAAGGCGTCCTGACCCGGGATTATTCGCGCGAGGTGGAAAAAATGCGTGGCGCCGCGCTGGAACGCAATACGAGCGGCAAGTTCGGCGTCCCTGGCGAAGCCTGGGTGCGGCAGACCACCGCGCGCATCGACGGCTTGCATGAAGTGGAACAGGGCCTGTCAGGCGATATTGTCAGCACCGCGCACGACATGGCCGCGAGCGCCTATCGCAACCTGATCATCTACATCACGCTCACCATCGCCTGCGTGGGTGTCACGCTGGTGATGTCCTGGCTGATCATCCGCAACCTGCTGCGCCAGCTCGGCGGCGAGCCGGAATATGCGGCGCAGGTGGCGCGCGATGTCGCCGGCGGCAATCTGCCGGCGGACGTCGTGGTCAAGGCCGGCGACCAGTCCAGCATGCTGTACGCCATGCAGAACATGGTCGCGAAACTGAAGCAGATGATCGAAGGGCAGCGCCGCATCGTGGAGGCAGCGAATCACGGCAATTTCGACGCGCGCATCGACCTGAATGGCTTGCAGGGCTTCCAGAAGGACATGGGCGAAGGGCTGAACCAGCTGGTCGTCACAACCGGCGCCAGCATCGACGACGTGGTGCGGGTCATGGGGGCGGTATCGGAAGGCGACCTGACGAAGAACATCGACAAATCCTACGAGGGCGCGTTCGGCAAGCTGAAGGACTATACCAACAACACTGTCGCAAAGCTGTCGCAGGTGGTGGCGGAAGTCAACAGCGGTGCCGAGGCGATCGCCAGCGCGTCCGAACAGGTCAACGTCACGGCGCAATCGCTGTCACAGGCAGCGAGCGAGCAGGCGGCCAGTGTCGAGGAAACCAGCGCATCCGTCGAACAGATGACCTCCTCGATCGGACAGAACACGGAAAACTCCAAGGTCACCGACGGCATGGCGACCAAGGCCGCGCAGGAAGCGACCGAAGGCGGCGAGGCGGTGAAAGCGACTGTGGCGGCAATGAACCAGATCGCGAAGAAGATCCTGATCATCGACGACATTGCCTACCAGACCAACCTGCTCGCCTTGAATGCAGCGATCGAGGCGGCGCGCGCGGGCGAACACGGCAAGGGTTTCGCCGTAGTCGCAGCGGAAGTGCGCAAGCTGGCCGAGCGCAGCCAGGTAGCCGCGCAGGAAATCGGCGAAGTCGCGACCAGCAGCGTGGAACTGGCGGAGAAGGCTGGCAAGCTGCTCGACGAGATGGTGCCGAACATTCGCAAGACATCGGACCTGGTGCAGGAAATCACCGCCGCGTCGGAGGAACAATCCTCCGGCGTCGGGCAGATCAATTCCGCCATGGCGCAACTGAGCCAGGTGACGCAGCAGAACGCGTCGAGTTCCGAAGAGCTGGCCGCAACCGCGGAGGAAATGAGCGGGCAGGCCGAACAGCTCCAGCAGACCATGAGCTTCTTCAAGCTGGACGGGGTGGCGGGTGTACGAGAAGCGGAGCCGCGCAGGCATGCGGCAAAGGCGCCGGCCAGAACGCCGGCGAGGAGGCTCGACGGCGACAGGGTGAGGCGAAGCGTGGCGCTCGCCACGGATGCCGCGCTCGAGGAGGCGCAGTTCACGCGCTTTTGAGATTTTTGTCAACGACAAACCGGGCATGACCCCGGAGGTGAACCAACCAGATCGGGACTTACTTATACGGAAGCGGGCATCGGGAAGCGCATACGCTCCCGAGCAGAGATAAATACTTGGTTGAAGAGAGAATGGAATGCTGAAACACATGAAAATCGGCACTCGCCTGGGGATGTCGTTCGGACTGGTCTGCCTGGTCCTGATTGCGGTGCTGCTGCTCGGGATTTCCCGCCTGGGCAATCTGAATGCAGGGACAGAGGTCATTGTCAACGACCGCTATCCAAAGGTGGTGTGGGCCTACGAGATGATCGGCGAGGTCAACCAGATTGCGCGGTCGATGCGAAACACGATCATCTTTACCGAGCCGGAAACGATACGGAAAGAACTTGGCACGATCGACACTGCCAAGGCAAGGATCAAGGAGAACATCGCCAGGCTGGACAAGGCGATCGCATCGCCAAAAGGAAAGGAGCTGCTGAAGGGCATCGTCGACGCTCGGGAAAAATTCCTCGTTCACGAGGAGCAGTTCACCAGGTTGATCAATGAAGGGAAAAAGGACGAAGCGAAAGGCCTGCTGCTGACGCAACTGCGGCCCGCGCAGCTTGCCTACATGGAAGCGCTGGAGGCGCTGATCAAGTACCAGGGGCAGCTTATGGAGGATTCCGGCAAGGATGCCTCCGACGAGTTCCACAGTGCGCGCACGCTGATGCTCATCATGGGCGGCCTTGCCGCGATACTGTCGGCACTGACCGCGTTCTGGATCACGCTGAGCATCACGCGCCCGCTCGGTCAGGCGGTGCAGGCCGCCAACCAGCTCAGGGATGGCGACCTCGATATCAAGATCGATGCGGTCAGCAGGGATGAAACCGGTCAGCTCCTGCATGCGATGCAGACCATGGTGGCCAAGCTGGGCCAGGTGATCGACGGCCAGAAGCGCGTGGTCGAAGCGGCCAACCGGGGCAACTTCGATATGCGCGCCGATCTCGCCGGGCTGCAGGGCTTTCAGAAAGAGATGGGCGAAGGATTGAACCAGCTCGTGACGGTCACCGGCGACAGCATTTCGGATGTGGTGCGCGTGATGGGCGCGGTGTCCGACGGCGACCTGTCGCAGAAGATCGACAAGAACTACCACGGCGCGTTCGGCCAGCTCAAGGAATACACGAACAACACGGTCGACAAGCTCACGCAAGTGATCGACGGCCAGCGCCAGGCGATTGAAGCCGCCAATCGCGGCAACTTCGACACGCGCCTCGACACGGCAGGCCTGCGCGGATTCCAGGAAGAGATGGCGGACGGCCTGAACCAGTTGATGACAACCACGGGCGCGAGCATCGACGATGTGGTGCGGGTGATGGGCGCGATGTCGGAAGGCGATCTGAGCACGAGAATCGACAAGTCCTATGAAGGCGCATTCGGCAAACTCAAGGAGTACTCGAACAACATGGTCGACAAGCTCTCGCTGGTGGTGGCAGAGGTCAACAGCGCTGCCGATGCGCTGGCCAGTGCCTCCGAGGAAGTCAGCGCCACTGCGCAATCCCTGTCGCAGGCAGCGAGCGAGCAGTCGGCCGGCGTGGAGGAAACCAGCGCCTCGATCGAACAGATGACGGCCTCGATTTCGCAGAATACCGAGAACGCCAAGGTCACCGACGGCATGGCGACCAAGGCCGCGCAGGAAGCGGCCGAAGGCGGCGAGGCCGTGCGGGAAACCGTCTCAGCCATGAACCAGATCGCGAAGAAGATCGGCATCATCGACGACATCGCGTACCAGACCAATTTGCTGGCATTGAACGCGGCGATCGAAGCCGCGCGTGCCGGCGAACACGGCAAGGGCTTTGCGGTAGTGGCGGCCGAAGTGCGCAAGCTGGCCGAGCGCAGCCAGGTGGCCGCGCAGGAGATCGGTGAAGTGGCGACCAACAGCGTCGGACTTGCCGAGAAAGCCGGCAAGCTGCTGGACGAGATGGTGCCGAACATCAAGAAGACCTCGGACCTGGTGCAGGAGATCACGGCGGCGTCGGAAGAGCAGTCGTCGGGCGTGGGGCAGATCAACGCGGCGGTGGGGCAGTTGAGCCAGACCACGCAGCAGAATGCATCCAGCTCGGAAGAGTTGGCCGCGACGGCGGAGGAGATGAGCGGCCAGGCCGAGCAACTGCAGCAGACCATGTCCTTCTTCAAGCTCAAGCATGCGCAGGCATCGACCGCCGCCGCGCCGCGCAAGCCCGCACCGAAGGCCACGGCGATGAAGCAGAACGGCGTGAAAAAGCTGCCGGACCACGCGTTCGCGGCGGCACACGAGCCGGACGAGACGCATTTCACGAAATTCTAGGAGATGTGAATGAGTTCGCTGGTAGAAGTCAAACCCGGTTCAGGGCAATTGCAGGCAAGCCACGACCATGCGCAGTATCTGACCTTCATGCTGGGCGGCGAAATGTTCGCTATCGGCATTCTGGCGATCAAGGAAATCATCGAGTACGGCGGCCTGACCGAGGTACCGATGATGCCGGAATGCATACGCGGCGTGATCAACCTGCGCGGCGCGGTGGTGCCCGTGATGGACCTGTCCTCGCGCTTCGGCAAGGCGGTCACGGCGGTGACCAAGCGCACCTGCATCGTGATCGTGGAAGTCAGTCACCACGACGCCCAGCAGGTGGTCGGCGTGGTGGTCGATGCGGTGAATGCAGTGCTGGAAATACCGTCCTCCGAGATCGAACCGGCGCCGAGCTTCGGCGCCAGGATCCGCACCGATTTCATTGCGGGCATGGGCAAGGTCAACGGCAGGTTCGTCATCCTGCTCAATGTCGACAACGTGCTGTCGACCGAGGATCTGGGTGCGCTGAGCGGCCTGGCGCTGGAGTCGGCGGGCATTTAGTGGTCTGCTTCGCATTTGATTGAACACAGAAGCGCGGCTTTTCGCGCCATGCGTCGCCTCGCCGGCCGCGTTGAACTGCTCGCGATAGTCCCACTATCGCTGCGGTTTGCGCCTGGCGTGACACGACAATCCATCGCTTCTGTTAGTTCACCCAATTACAAAGCAGACCACTAGCAGTCCGGGCGGGCCGGTCCGCCCGGGAAGAAAATCATGAATGAGTGAGAAGTTGTGGGAAATGTCATCACGATTACGGACCAGGAGTTTCTCCAGTTCCAGCGGTTCATCTACGAGACGGCGGGCATCAGCATGTCGCCCGCCAAGAAGGCGCTGGTCAGCGGGCGCCTTGCCAAGCGCGTTCAGCAGTGCCGCTTGAACAATTACGGCGAGTACTTCCGCTTGTTAACCAGCGGGAATGATGCCGCCGAAGTGCAGACGGCCATCGACCTCCTGACGACCAACGAGACCTACTTTTTCCGGGAGCCGAAGCATTTCGACCAGCTGCGCGAAGCCGCCTGCAAGCTGCGCAGGAGCGGGCAGACGTTTCGCGTGTGGAGCGCGGCGAGTTCGAGCGGCGAAGAGGCATACAGCATCGCCATGGTGCTCGCCGATACGCTGGGCGATGCGCCGTGGGAGGTGGTGGGGTCGGACATCAGTACCCGGGTGCTTGCACGCGCCCGGACCGGCCACTATCCGCTGGAGCGCACCACGCATATTCCGCCCGACTACCTGAAGCGCTACTGCCTGAAGGGCACCGGCACCCAGCAGGGCACTCTGCTGATCGAGCGCAGCCTGCGGCAGCGCGTGCAGTTCCTGCAGGTGAACCTGAACGGCACGCTGCCGCAGATCGGCACGTTTGACGTGATCTTCCTGCGCAATGTGATGATCTACTTCAATGGCGACACCAAGCAGCAGGTGGTCGCGCGCGTGCTGTCGCTGTTGAAGCCGAACGGCTGCTTCTTCATAGGGCATTCGGAAAGCCTGCATGGCGTGACCGACCAGGTGCAGCCGGTCATGCCGTCGGTGTACCGCAAGACGGCTTGATGCCATGTCGGGCAAGAAGACCTTCATCGAAATCTTCCTGCAGCCCGGCGAGTACTTCGTCGGCAACGCGGATTACCGGATCCGGACGCTGCTCGGCTCCTGCGTTTCCATCACGCTCTGGCATTCCCGCCTGCGCATCGGTGCGATGTCGCACTTCATGCTCGCAAGTCGTCCGTCAGGCGCATCGCGCGAACCGGACGGGCGCTACGGCGAGGAAGTCATGTGGCTGATGCTGCGCGAGCTTCATGCCGCCGGCGTCGTGGTCACGGAATGCGAGGGCAAGATATTCGGCGGCGGCGACATGTTCCCGGTCCACACGCGGGCGACCGGAATCCATGTCGGCAAGCGCAATGGCGAAACAGCGCGCGAACTGTTGCGCGCGCACGGCATTCCGCTGGTGTCCGAAAGCCTGTTCGGCGTCGGCCACCGGCAAATGATTTTCGATATCAGCAGCGGGCATGTCTGGTCGCGCCAGGTCAAGCCGGCTGATATTCAATAGCAACAAGAAGGCGCCCATGGAACGCATCAAGGTGTTGGTAGTGGATGATTCAGCGGTCGTGCGCCAGGTGTTGACCGGCTTGCTGGAGAACGTGCCCGGCATCCAGGTCACGCACGCGGTCGCCGATCCCATCCTGGCGATGGAACGCATGAAAATGCAATGGCCGGACGTGATCGTGCTCGATGTGGAAATGCCGCGCATGGACGGCATCACTTTCCTGCGCAAGATCATGAGCGAACGGCCGACGCCGGTCGTCATCTGTTCGACGCTGACCGAGAAGGGGGCGCAAACCACGATGGAGGCGCTGGCCGCCGGCGCGGTCGCGATCATCACCAAGCCCAGGCTGGGCCTCAAGCAATATCTGAAAGACAGTTCCGACGAGCTGATCACGGCGGTCAGGACAGCGGTGCGCGCCAACGTCAGGCGGCTGGTGCCGCAGCAGCACGCCGCACCGCCGGTCACGGCGAAGTACACCGCCGACGTGATTCTTGCGCCCGCCGAAGGGAATGCCATGACGCAGACCACCGAGCGGGTTGTCGCCATCGGCACCTCCACCGGCGGCACGCAGGCGCTGGAAGAAGTGCTGACCGCCTTGCCGCGCGTGTCGCCCGGCATCGTCATCGTGCAGCACATGCCGGAAAAATTCACCGCCGCATTTGCGGAACGCCTCAACAGCATCTGCCAGATCGCGGTCAAGGAGGCGCAGAACAATGACCGCGTCGTCCCGGGCCGCGCCTTGATCGCGCCGGGCGGCAAGCACATGCTGTTGCGGCGCAACGGCGCGCAATACTTCGTCGAAGTGATCGACGGCCCGCTGGTCAATCGTCACCGTCCGTCCGTCGATGTCTTGTTTCGTTCCGTGGCCAAGGCGGCCGGCGCCAACGCGCTCGGCGTCATCATGACCGGCATGGGAGACGACGGCGCGGCCGGCTTGCTGGAGATGCGCAAGGCCGGGGCGCATACCGTCGCGCAGGACGAGGCGAGCTGCGTCGTGTATGGGATGCCGAAAGAAGCGGTGAAGCGCGGCGCGGTCGAGAAAACCGTGGCCTTGAATGCCATTGATAAGGAGATCCTGCAGCAGCTTGCGAAGTTTTCCGGCTGATCTTCCGGTGAATGTGTTGCGCGCTGATCGACAAGTGCGACGGCACACTTGCTCAACGGATGGGCCAAGGCAATAATGATTCCGTGCATGGGCAGGGAGTCAACCGGATGTTGTTGCTGCTGCGTTGGATGCGAAAACTGATCGCCTGGACGGACTTCATCCTGTTCACTGCGCTGCTCTATCTGTTGTCATGCTTGCCATGGCGCGGCAAGCACCCCGTCGCGCGTCTGTTTCACGCCTGGTGCCGCGCGTTCGTGCGCGCGCTCGATATCGATTTGCGCCTGCACCAGAAAAACCGCCTCCGTCTGCCCGCGCGCTTCATCCTGATTGCCAATCATCCCTCCGCGCTGGAAGACATCGGCATTCCCGCCTTGTTCGACGTAGTGTCGCTGGCGAAGGTGCAGGTGCAGGACTGGTTTCTCGTGGGCCGCATCACGAAGGCAGCCGGCACGCTATACGTGGACCGTGACGATCCCGCCTCGCGTCAGCAGGCGATTCAGGCGATGGTGGAGGCGGTGAAGGACGGCCGCAACATCGCGCTTTATCCGGAGGGTGGATGCAAGGGACGCCGTCTGTTTGAAGAATTCAAGTCGGGCGCGTTTGAAGTGTCGCAGCGCACCGGCGTTCCCATCCTGCCGGTGTTCCTGCATTACGAAGCGCAGGACGATTTCGAGTGGCAGCCGCCCTACACGCTGCCCGACAAGATCCTGCACATGATGAAGACGGTGAACAATCGTGCCAATTACTACGTGTATGACCCGCTCGATCCGGCGGATTATGCGGACAAGTATGCGATGAAGGCAGCGGCGTATGCACTGTATGCGCGCTGGAATGCGCAGTATCTGGAATAGCTTTCGTGTGCGGACAAGTGCCGTTTGACGATGTCCGCGCGCAGGCGATTCAGTCATTTGGCGCATCCATGATTCCAGATCGCAGCAACTTGCGGAACCGAATGGATGTGCTGCCGGGCAGGATCTTGTTCGCAGCCGAACCCTGCCGATCCTTGCATTGACAATTTTTTAACGAAATAGGAACTGCAACAATTCGGAATTGCTTCAGAAGCCTGCGCACGAGATTCCATCAAGCCTGCAGTACAATGAATCGGTCCCGGCCGAGCCCGCCATTTCGGTCGAAAACCTGTCGCCGGAAGGAATTCCATGTTATTGATGAATCAAAGAGCCGACGCATAAGTTCACCCCTAACGTATCACGAGAGCGTTATCGTTTTTCATTTCATTGCGCACCTATGTCCCGAGAAGGCGTGAACACGAGGCAGATGCTTCAAACCTGTTGGGGACGCTGCCTCTTTGCCTTCGTCGTCGTGTCGGTTGCCGCGGCGTTGAGGGTCTGGCCGCTGCAGCCGCTTGAGTCCAGCCTCGCCTGGCTGACGTTCTATCCGGCCGTGATCGGCGTTGCTCTCTACGGCGGGCTTTCTGCGGCTCTGCTGGCAACGGTGCTGGCTTGTCTCACGGTTGCGTTTCTATGGCCGTTTCTCGTTGCTCGGCCTTTCATTGCGAGTCCCATCGATCTTCTGGGCATGGGCGTTTTCGCGCTCACCTGCATGGCGGTCTGCTATGTCATCGACACCATGCGCCGCGCCAATGCGCGCGCGACCGAGGCGCAAAAGCAGGCTGAATCGGCCGCCCTGGCGGCTGCCAGGAGCGAGCGGTTCATGAAGTCCGCCATCGAAGCGATGCCCAACATGATCGGCTACTGGGACAAGGATTTGCGCTTCGGCCTTGCCAACAATGCCTATATGGAGTGGTGGGGAAAACGTCCTGAGGACATCATCGGTACCTCCATCCGGGATTTGATGGGAGAGCGCCTGTATGCCCTGAACGAACCCCATATTCGCCGAGCCCTTGCTGGTGAAACGCAGCGTTTCCAGCGGACCCTGACCAAGGCCGACGGCAGTGCAGGCTACATCCTGGCCAACTACATTCCCGATATCGATGTCGACGGTGCGGTGAACGGAATCTTCATCCTGGCCAGCGACGTGACCGAGTTGAAGGAAGCGCAATCGCAGCTCGAACTTGCCGCCAGTGTTTTTGAAAACACGGTTGAAGGTATCGCTGTCACCAATGCACAGGGGATTTTCCTGTCGGTGAATCCCGCCTTCACCGCGATTACCGGCTATACCGCCGAGGAAGCGATAGGGCAGACGCCGCGCATTCTCCGGTCCAACCGGCACGACCACGCGTTCTATGTCGCCATGTGGCACGACATTCTGACCAACGGCCGCTGGAAAGGCGACATATGGAATCGCCGCAAGGACGGCGAAGTCTACCTGGAACGGATCACTATCACCATGATCCGCGACTCGGCCGGCAATCCCGTGCGCTATGTGTCGGTGTTCAGTGACATCACCGACCTCTGGCGCAAGGACGAATACCTGAAACATCTGGCCTTTCACGATGCCCTGACCGATCTGCCGAATCGCTCCTTGCTGATGGAAAGGCTGAACCATCGCATCTCGATGGCCGAGCGCACGCACGTTGGCCTGGCGCTATTGTTCCTCGATCTTGATCGTTTCAAATTCATCAACGACACCTACGGCCACGACGTCGGCGACGAGTTGCTGCGGGAGGTCGCGCAGAGATTGCTGGCATTGGTGCGGCAGTCGGACACCGTGGCCCGCCTGGGCGGAGACGAGTTCGTCATCAAGCTCAACAATCCGGCGAACAAGGACGAGATCGCGCATATCGCCAGACGCATTGTCGCCGTCATCAACGAGCCGATGGAACTTCGCGGCAATACGGTTCAGGTAGGAACGTCCATCGGCATTGCGATTTATCCTGCCGACGGACGAACGCCGGTTGAACTGCTCAAGCATGCCGACAGCGCGATGTATGCGGCGAAAGATGCGGGAAAGAGCACCTTCCGCTTCTTCGAGCCATCAATGACGGTCCCCGTTGAGGAGCAGCGCGACGGAAAACGAGGCGACAAGGGCGTGCAAGCATTGTCGGAATGATCATTGGCGGCGCAGGACATCAAGCGTGTGCCGCCGGCGCAAGAGGCACGTCGGTGAACAGCTTGTTGACGATGATCCATCGGCCCTCCTGACGGACAAGCGACAGGTAATCGTAATAATTGAAACCGAGCATAGGGCAATGCACCTTGGCGAACGCCATGTTGTGCGTCACCTCGACCGAGATCGGTTTCATCAGGAACGACTCTCCCAGCGCTTCGGGAGACTTGCGGTGGGCAACCACATTCAGGTATTCGTCGAGCGGCTTGTAATATGCCTCTCCGCGAATCTCGGCAAACAGCGCCGCCCTCGGATGAAACACCGTCCGCAGCCGATCGACCTCGCCGCTGAACACGCCTTTGCAGTATTCGGAAATCGCCATCAGAACTGCCTGGTGATCCTGCATTTTCATCTCCTTGCTCAGTGCCTTTTATCAGGAAATCCGCTCGGACGCTGCGCGGATGCGCTTGCCGAAGAGGACGGCAGTGCGCATGTCGCCGGAAATCATTTCGTCGGCTGATGCATCGGACGGCGTGGCCGTGGCGAGGCCGGAAAACGAGGACAGGTAATTGATGTCGTCGCGCGTTGAAGCCTTTGCATTGCTCGGCATCATTCCGGTCCCGGCCCACAGCATGCCGTGCTGCTGCGCCAGGGTAAACAGGGCGTACAAGGTGGTTTGCTTGTCGCCGGCGACGGACGCCGAATTGGTGAATGCCGCGGCGAGCTTGTCCTTCCAGCCCTGCGTGGCCCATACCTTCGAACTGGTATCAGCGAATTTCTTGAACTGCCAGCTGACGTTGCCCATGTAGGTGGGAGAGCCGAAGATGATGGCGTCGGCAGCGCCCAGTTTGCTCCAGCCCTCGCCGGGCAGGTTTCCGTCTGCATCGATGGCCAGCAGCGTGCCGCCGCTTCCCTCGGCGACGGCCTCTGCAATCCTGCGCGTGTGTCCGTATCCGCTGTGGTAGACGATGACGATGTTTTTGCTCATGAAGTTCTCCATTCGGTAGAGGTTGAAAGATGGGTATCGTTGGTGTCTCGCTTAGCGCGGTTCCCTGGCCAGCGCTTGCCGCGTGCGCAGCGCGGTCACCGTTTCGCCCGCGACGCCCCAGTTGTCGGTGTCCACTTCCTCGATGACGACGAATGTGGCGGCCGGATCCTTGTCGAGCACCTCGACCACCAGCTCGGTCGCGCCAGCAATCAGTTTTTTCTTTTGCTCCGCCGTCACGCCCTCGCGCGTGACCTGGATGTGGATGTAAGGCATGCGGATCTCCTGTGATCATTGAACAGACCAGCGCATGGTATTTGCCGCACACGAGAAGATAAATATAGAATGGCGAACAACATTGATTACATGATGTAATGAAATGAACCGAAACTTTGACGGGCTCATGCTCGGCAGCATCGAGCTCTTTTGCCGGACGGCGGAGCTGGCGAGCTTTACTGCGGCGGCCGTGCAGGCGGGTGTGACGCAGGCCGCCGTGAGTCGGTCGGTGTCGAGGCTGGAAGCGCGCCTCGGCGTGCAACTCTTCGTTCGCTCCACGCGAAGCGTCCGCCTTACCGACAAGGGGCGCGCCTACTACGAGCAATGCCGCCAGGCGCTAGGACAGCTGGTGGAAGCGGAGCGCGAGCTGACCGGCGATCAGGTCGTGCCGACCGGATTGGTGCGAATGAGTCTGCCGACTTCTTACGGCCACTTCCGTGTGTTGCCTATCCTTGCCCGATTCAAGGCAAGCTATCCGCAAATCGAGTTGGAGGTTCAACTGAGCAACCAGAATGTCGACCTGGTGGCGGACGGCATGGATCTGGCGATCCGGGCCAGGAATCCGCCCGATTCGGGGCTGATTGCGCGAAAGATAGAAGATGCGGAGCTGGTGGTCGTCGGATCGCCCGCCTATCTGAAGCGCAAGGGGCGGCCAAAGTCGCCGGACGAACTCGGCAGGCATGATTGCATCCAGTTCGAGCGGCCGCGCACCGGGCAAGCGATTCCGTGGCTGCTGCGAGCCGATGGCACGGAGGTGGAGATCGAAACCCGGGGTTCTCTGCGGATTACCGATGACGTGCTTGGGCTGTCCACCGCAGCACGCAGCGGCGCGGGCCTGGCGCAGACCTACCGGTTTATCGTGGTGGACGATCTGGCGAGTGGAAGGCTGGTGGAGGTGATGCGCCAATTCGGCGGAACGTCACGTCCCTTCTCCATCCTTTATCCCGCCCACCGCCACATGCCGCACCGGGTACGCGTGCTGATCGAGTTCTTGCTGGAGCGTTTGCGTCCCGCCGGTTCACCGCGAGTGTGACGATGTGTTCAGGTTCACGGAAGGCACGCGGATTTTTCTGTTCTTTCCGCGCCTTCCGTGGATAGGGAGTTACTACATGTTGCGTCGATACTGCCCGCCCACCTCAAACAAGGCATTGCTGATCTGCCCCAGTGAGCAGTAACGCACCGCATCCATCAGCACGGCGAACACGTTCTCATTATCGATCACCGCTTTCTGCAGTTTCTGCAGCATGGCGGGCGCCTTGTCCGCGTGACGTGACTGGAATTCGGCGAGACGCTTCAGTTGCGACTGCTTTTCGTCGTCGGTCGAACGTGCCAGTTCCAGCGTCTGCGGCGTGGCGTCGCCCTTGGGATTGCGGAAGGTGTTGACGCCGATGATGGGCAGGGTGCCGTCGTGCTTCAGGTGCTCGTAATACATCGACTCTTCCTGGATCTTGCCGCGCTGGTAACCGGTTTCCATCGCGCCCAGCACGCCGCCGCGCTCGGCAATGCGCTCGAATTCCTGCAGCACCGCTTCTTCCACCAGATCGGTCAGTTCCTCGATGATGAAGGAACCCTGGTTCGGGTTCTCGTTCTTCGCCAGTCCCCATTCGCGGTTGATGATGAGCTGGATCGCGAGCGCGCGGCGCACCGATTCATCGGTCGGCGTGGTGATCGCTTCATCGTACGCATTGGTGTGCAGCGAGTTGCAGTTGTCGTAGATCGCGATCAAGGCCTGCAAGGTGGTGCGGATATCGTTGAAATCGATTTCCTGCGCGTGCAATGAGCGACCGGAGGTCTGGATGTGGTATTTCAGTTTTTGCGAACGCTCGTTGGCGCCGTACTTGTCGCGCATCGCGACTGCCCAGATGCGGCGTGCGACGCGTCCCAGCACCGTGTACTCCGGGTCCATGCCGTTGGAGAAGAAGAAGGACAGGTTGGGCGCGAAATCGTCGATGTGCATGCCGCGCGCGAGATAGGCTTCGACGAAGGTGAAGCCGTTCGACAGCGTGAAGGCGAGTTGCGAGATCGGGTTCGCGCCGGCTTCGGCGATGTGATAGCCGGAGATCGACACCGAGTAGAAGTTGCGCACCCGGTTGTGCACGAAGAATTCCTGGATGTCGCCCATCACCTTGAGCGAGAACTCGGTGGAGAAGATGCAGGTGTTCTGGCCCTGGTCTTCCTTCAGGATGTCGGCCTGCACGGTGCCGCGCACGTTCTCCAGCACCCACTCGCGGATCTTGGCCGCTTCATCGTCGGTCGGTTCGCGCTTGTTGTCGGCGCGGAACTTGGTCAGTTGCTGGTCGATTGCGGTGTTCATGAACATCGCGAGGATGGTGGGCGCCGGGCCGTTGATGGTCATCGACACCGAGGTGTTCGGCGCGCACAGATCGAAGCCGTCGTACAGCACCTTCATGTCGTCCAGCGTGGCGATCGACACACCGGAGTTGCCGATCTTGCCGTAGATGTCGGGGCGCGGCGCCGGATCGGCGCCATACAGCGTGACCGAGTCGAAGGCGGTCGACAGGCGCTTGGCGTCCATGCCTTCGGACACCAGCTTGAAGCGACGGTTGGTGCGGAAGGCGTCGCCTTCGCCGGCAAACATGCGGGTCGGGTCTTCGTTCTCGCGCTTGAAGGCGAACACGCCGGCGGTGTAGGGGAAGGAGCCGGGCACGTTCTCCGCCATCAGGAAGCGCAGGATCTCGCCATGGTCTTCGAACTTCGGCAGCTGCACCTTGCGGATCGTGGTGCCGGACAGGGTCTTTTGCACCAGGCGCGTGCGGATTTCCTTGTCACGAATCTTCACCACATAGTCGTCGCCCGCATACGCGGCCTTCATGTCGGGCCACATCGCGAGCAGTTTCTTCGCGCTGGCGTCGAGGCTGTTGTCGCGTTCGGCAATCAGGTCGTCGAGGTCGGCGGTCTTGCTGCAGGCAGCGGCCATGCGCTTGGCTTCCTGCAATTGCTGGCGCTCGCGGGCCAGCTTGACTTGCCTGGCCGTGTTCTTGTGGTAGCCGCGTACCGTGTCGGCGATTTCGGCGAGATAGCGCGTGCGGGCCGGCGGCAGGATCGCGTTCTTGCCGGAGGAGCTGCGCACGTTCACCGGCGCGAGCTTGCCGGGCTTGGCCTTCAATCCCAGCACCGTCAGCTTCGGCAGCAGGCCCTGGTACAGCGCGGTCACGCCGTCGTCATTGAAGCGCGAGGCTTGCGTGCCGTACACCGGCATCTCTTCCGGCTTCTTGCCGAACAGCTCGCGGTTGCGCTGGTATTGCTTGGCCACGTCGCGCAGCGCATCCTGCGCGCCCTTGCGGTCGAACTTGTTGATCGCCACGAAATCGGCGAAGTCGAGCATGTCGATCTTTTCCAGTTGCGATGCAGCGCCGAATTCCGGCGTCATCACGTACATCGACAGGTCCACATGCGGCACGATGGCGGCATCGCCCTGGCCGATGCCGGAGGTTTCCACGATCACGAGGTCGAAGCCGGCCACCTTGCAGGCGGCGATGACGTCGGGCAGCGCCTGCGAGATTTCGGAACCGGCTTCGCGCGTGGCGAGCGAGCGCATGAATACACGAGACTGGTTATTCCACGGATTGATCGCATTCATGCGGATGCGATCTCCCAGCAGCGCGCCGCCGGATTTGCGACGCGACGGGTCGATCGACACCACGGCGATATTGAGTGCGTCGTCCTGGTCGAGACGGATGCGGCGGATCAGTTCGTCGGTCAGCGAGGACTTGCCCGCGCCGCCGGTGCCGGTGATGCCGAACACCGGCGTCTTGATGGTGTCGGCGGCCTTGTGCAGTTCGGTCTTGAGCTTGGCGGCGACCTTGTCGTTTTCCAGCGCGGTAATCAGTTGCGCGAGCGGGCGCTGGCGCTCGACCATGTCACCCTTGGTCAGTGCTTCCAGCTTGGTCGGTGCGTAGGGCGACAGGTCGACATCGCAGGCCTGGATCATGGACAGGATCATGCCGACGAGGCCCATGCGCTGGCCGTCTTCCGGGCTGAAAATGCGCGTCACGCCATAGGCATGCAGCTCGTCGATCTCGGCCGGGACAATCACACCGCCGCCGCCGCCGAACACCTTGATGTGCGCGCCGCCGCGCTGCTTCAGCAGGTCGATCATGTACTTGAAGTACTCGACGTGGCCGCCCTGATAGCTGGAGATCGCAATGCCTTGCGCGTCTTCCTGCAAGGCTGCAGTGACGATTTCGTCGACCGAGCGGTTGTGGCCGAGGTGGATCACTTCCGCGCCGTTGGCCATCAGGATGCGGCGCATGATGTTGATCGAGGCGTCGTGGCCGTCGAACAGCGAGGCTGCGGTGACGAAGCGCACCTTGTTGGCGGGTTTGTATTCGGTGAGTTTCTGGGCTACGGAGAGGTCGGTCATTGCTTGTCTCTTTATCTACTTTTCGGTGGCGCCGCGCATGGCGGAACTGGCGGATTACGTTTACGTTAACGTCAATCTAACACAACGTCAATCCGGTTGCCGTCATCCGGCAGACAATGTTTCCAGGAGGGTAATGCCCGGCCGTGTTGAAGGAGGGAATCGTTTCGGCGTGCACATTGCGCCGAAGTCAGGCGCGCTTTCTGGTTCGCACCTGCGGCGACGAAGCTTGCAATTGGGGGCGCGGCCCTGCTATTGCCGGTCTTCCGCTGGTTTCGGCCTGGGATGGCGGGTGATCGGACCGTGCATCTGCCCGCAGCCGAGCACGCAAATGCTGCGCCGAGTTTCCGCCCCAGGCCGGCGGCTTGCTGTGCGGTGCGGTTTGCGGCTTGGTCTCCGGTTCCGGTTCAGGCGCCGCGACATGCGCTTCGTTCGGTGCGGACATCTGCGCCTTCGGCAGCATGTCGTTCGCATGCAAACGGGCAATCGCCCCACGCATCACCTGCGCAGCCAGTGTCGGATTGGAGGCAAGCGACGCGAGGCTCTCCTCCGGATCGAAACGTCCCGCCGCAAGCTTGCGTGCCAGCCCCTTGCCGTAGGGCACCGCCGTGACGACCTTCTGTTGCGAGAACAGCCGCTTGATGCTCAGCGCCACCTGCCTGTAGGTCTCGATGCCGGTGTCCGATTTGTAGGCGTCGGTGCCGATCTTGATCCCCATGCTCAGCAGATTGCGCGCGGTTTGCGCCATATCGTTTTCCACGTACGCGGGAGCTTCTTTCCCGAGAAGCGCGTCCTGACCTTCATACACCCGGGCCGCAATGCGTTGCGCGACCTCGCTGCGGCGATCGGCCTGCAGCGCCAGGAAAGCCATCTGCAAGCCGACGAAATCCTCCAGCACCTGGCCGCGCGTGGCCATGATCTGATTGGCACGGCCGAAGCGGTATTGCCCATACTCGTCGAGTGCGGGCGTAACCGATTTCGGCGGCTTGAGCGATGCGGCATCCTCACGCTGCTGCTCGGCCTCGCGCACCAGCGCAAACAGCGCCGGACGATTGGCCAGGATCAGCAAAGGATCGCCATCGAAGTCGCCATCGAGCTTCTTCTGCTCGGCCAGCGGCATCGCAATCGTCGAACCGGGCGGGAAAATATTGGTGGTGGCCAGTATCCCGCGGGCCTCGAACAGACTGTCCTCGTTGCTGCGATGCTTGGCGTCGGTCCAGCTCGAATGCAGCTTCATGTCTTCGGCCGACATCACCAGGTCCTGCCCGCTGAACGTCTCCGGCCACAGGGCATCGGGCAGCACCACCAGAATGCCCTTGGCGCCCATCAAGGGCGCCTTGCCCTCGTCTTTGCTTGCGCCTAGCTGCTGTGCCACAAAGCTGTACTGAAACGCGGTGCAAGCGGACAGGAAGCGCGCGGTCGCGTCGTCCTGCGTGGCGACGCGCTCCTGCTCGAGAGGCCGCAGGTTCGGCTTGTCGTACGGGCTTTTGCCGATCAACAGATTCGCATGTCGATGCGCGTCGAACTCAGCGCTCTTCTGCCGTGGCAAATGCACCTTGCCGTCGGCCGAGGGCACTGCCACCGCGATGTCGCCCCGGATCAATCCGGCCGTCAATGCTCGATACAGTTCCTCTTTTTCCGGCGCCTTTCCATTGAGCGTCCGCACCATTCGCTCGATAGTTTCCTCGACCACGGCATCGTTCTGACCATAGTGCTGCAAGGCGTGCGCCGGCAGGTTGGCCGATTGCGGCTTGCCATAGGGGGAGGCCTGTTGCGCCGGCTCATACCACGCCATCTTCTGCGCCAACGATTGCTTGATGAAGCCACAGCCGTCATGCGGCTGCAGCGCGAGAGACTGTCCTTGCGCATCCCGGATGTGAAACGGATGAACGCCGGCCTGACGATCCGGCAGCATGCCGATCCTGAAATTGCCTTCGAGTACATGCCCGTCCGGCCGCGTGCTCATCCCCGGCGGCGAGGACATCATCATGCGCTGGAAATAATAGAAACTCTCCTGGTACGGGAACATCTGGGTCATCAGTCGGGCCAGATCGCTGTGCGGCGCACTGTCGGCCAGCGGTGCCGCAAACAGCTTACCGTAGCTGCGCGCGGCCGGCTTGTCGCTCTCGCTGAAGATGCGATCCAGCGTCATGCCCTCGATCTTCATCTTGCTGCCGCCGAACAGGTCGAGCCGGTATGGTACGTTGTCCACATGGACGATGCGCCCGAGCAGCAGCTTGCTCATCTGTCCTGGCAATTGGGCCAGCACCAGCGGCACCTGGCCTTGCGTCAGGCGCGCCAGAATCGAATACTGTTCCGGCGTCTCATCGCCGACGCGGCGGCCGCGCAGATTGACCTGCGGCACACGCATCAGCCCGTCTTGACCCTGCGGCAGTTGCGGCGGATGGTCCATGCTATCGAATGCCGCCTCCAGATTGAATGACGACGGCGGGTGCTTCGCCGTGATCCGTTCCAGGTGGTTCTCGACGAAGCGGTCGAGGATCTCGCTGGGCTCTTCGGCTTCAAGCTGCGCAATGGTGTTCCAGCTATAGTCGGACAGGTCGGATTCGAGCAGCGATGCGCTGCGCGCGTAGAGTGCCTTGGTCCACTCGTCCAGATTGGCGGCGGCCGGCGCGCCTACCTTGACGTCGGCCTGCACCAGCGTCCGATAGGTTGCCAGGATCTGATAGCACGACAGCGCGGGACAGCGGGTGGAACAGGCTTCCTCATGCTGGCTCTGCTGAAGAAACAGGCCGAGCTTGCGCTCGACGATGGGTTGCAGCTGATGCAGCAGTTGCGCGCATGCCTGCTTGTGCTGGCCGAGCCGCCTGTTGCGCAATAGCGGCCGCAGACCGATGCACAGCGTGCCCACGGTTTCCAGATTCACAGTCTTGAGATTGTCGGCGGCACGCAGCGATGACAGGCGCGCAAGGCAGGGCGGCGCAAGACGGTTCAGTCCGTCCTCCAGTTCGTCGCGGCGCAGCGCCTTGAGCATCTGGCCGATGTCCAGTGCGCCGAATCCGGCGACCATGTCCGGCTGCGCGGCGACATGCCGGGCAATGCGGCTGAGTCCCTGCAAGAGCGCGGGATCTTCGTCCTCGGCCTCCGGCGACAGGCACCGGCTGAATGCATTGGCCAGATTGGTCAGCTCTTGCGCCTTGAATGCCTGGAGGTTCTTGGCCGGATTCGCCACCTGCCGCGCCAGACGTGCGCACGCTGCCAGGCAATGCGCATTGCCTGGCCATTTCGCGAACGTATTGGTGAGGTTGGCCAGGTCGAGCGGCCGAAATGTATCGAGATTGACATGCGGGCCTGCGACCCACTCCGCCAGGCGTGCGCACGCGGCACGGCACTGCTCATCCTCCGGCCATTTGGCGAGTCCGTTGGCGAGATTGGACAGCTCCTGCGGCGAGAATTTCCCGAGCTCGACCTGCGGTCCGGTCGCCCATTGCCCCAGGCGTACGCAGGCTGCATGGCAATGCGCGTCGTCCGGCCATTTGACGAAGGCGTTGGCCAGATTGGACAGGGCTTGCGGGGTGAATGCGCCGAGATCGACGGCCGGGTCCGCCACGCGCTGTGCCAGGCGCACGCATGCCAGGCGGGAGCGTTCATCGTCCGGCCATTTGACGAAGGCATTGGCCAGGTTGGACAGATTTTGCGGTGTGAATTCGTGGAAATCGGCAAGCGGATTGATCAGTTGCTGCGCCACCCTTGCTTGCGCCGCACGGCAATGTGGGTTGTCCGGCCATTTGGAGAACGCGTTGGCGAGTGTGGCCAGGGATTGCGGCGCGAAGGTACCGAGATCGACCGCCGGATCCGTCACGCCTTGCGCCAGCCGCGTACACGCCGTGCGACATTTCGTTTCGCCTGGCCACTTGGAAAACGCATTGGCCAGATGGGACAAGCTCTGCGCATCGAATCGCACGCTATCCATATTCGCCACCTGCTGCGCCAGGCGCAAGCACGCTGCGCGGCAATGCGCGTCGTCCGGCCATTTGGCGAACGCGTTGGCGAGATTGGCCACGGCTTGCAGGTCGAACCTCGCCGGATCGACAGCCGGATCCGTCATCAACTGCGCAATGCGCGTGCCCGCAGCGCGGCAGTCTCCATTGTCCGCCTGCTTGCCGAACACGATCGCCAGCGTGGCCAGGCCCTGCGGTGTGAATTGCGCGAGGTCTTCCGCCGGCCGGTTCCTGATCTGCCGCGCGATGGTCGCGCATGCAGCGCGACAAATCGCATCGTCCGGCCTCGCAGAGAACGCGTTGGCCAGATTGGACAGATCTTGCGAGTTGAATGTATCGAGAGCGACCGTCTGGTTCGCCACCTGTTGCGCCAGCCGCGTGCAGGCAAGCTGGCAATGCGCATCGTCGGACCACTTGGAAAACGCATTGGCCAGGTTGGCCATATTTTGCCCGGTGAATTCGGCGGGGGCGGCCACCAATCTGCCCGTTACCTGTTGTGCCAGGCGCGCGCCGGCCCTGCGGCAGTGCGCATCCTCCGGCCATTTGGAGAAGGCATTGGCCAGATTGGCCATATGCTGCTGCGTGAATTTTCCGAGGTCCGCAGCCGATCGGCTCGTCACCTGCTGCGCGACGCGTGCGCATGCGTTGCGGCAGCGCGCATCGTCGGGCCATTTGGCGAACGCATTGGCCAGGTTGGACAGGCATTGCGAGTTGAATTGCCTGAGATTCACCGCGGGCATCGTCACATGCTCCGCCAGGCGTTCGCACGCGACGCGGCAAGACGCATCGTCAGGCCATCTGGAGAAGCCATTGGCCAGATTGGACAGATGTTGCGGCGTGAATTTTTCGAGGTCGAGCGCGGAATCCGCTACCTGACCTGCCATGCGTGCGCCGGCAGCGCGGCAGTGCGCAAGATCCGGATGCCTGGAGAAGGCGTTGACCAGGAGGGCCAGTTCCTGGGACGTCAGCCTGGCGAGATGGGCATCCGATCGGCTTGTTACCCACTGTGCCAGTCGTCCGCTGGCCTGGCGGCATTCACGCTCCTGTGGCCACTTGGCGAAGGCATTGGCCAACAGGGAGACATGCTGGGCCGACATGCCATCGAGACGACGCAAGCTTCCGGCCATGCCCGCGCACGCTGTCCGGCATTGCGCGTCCGATGGGAACTTGCTGAACGCATTGCAGAAGCCTACCCGCGCTGCGGCGTTCAATTGCGAAAAAAATCCCGTGGCGCGATCGCGCTGATTGCAATGCTGTGCAATGGACGATAGCCTGGCCAGCGTCTCGGCGCGCAATCGATCGCGCTGCGCGGCGCCTCCCAGATCGCGCGACGCCGCCCTGTCGATGTGCCCGGCCGCATTGGCCAGGAGCGTGGCGAAGGTCGACAGTTGCCGTGCATCCTGCAGCGCCGCAGGGCTGATACTCAACAATTGCTGGTATAGCCTGCCATTGCCGACATACAGAAGATCGTCTCCCCTCGACGCAAATGCCTGGTCCAGGATGCGCTGAGCGGAACCGGCCACGCGTTCGCTGCCCCCGGCGGGAGTTGGGTGATGCGTACGTGAGACCTTGCCTTGCATGGAGACGCTTTCAGTTGGTTCCAGGCTGTCCGATTTGTCATGCGTGATGCCGTCTCACGAGGCGGTTCCACCGGCAGGGAAATGGTCCCTCAACTTTTCTCGCTCGCCATTAAAAATATCGGCATCGCAGGCCTGCCGTCAGGATGACGCGCAGGCCGAAGAAGATCGAACGTGGCGAGCCCTTGATGCTTCTACTCCTTCGCCTGCGATCCACTGCCGCCCAGAAAATCCGCCACTTCTTGCGCTGCGGAGCCATCAACGGGGAAATCATCTTCAGAATCCGATTGCTCCTGCTTCAATAAACGAGCTGCCGCGCGGGCAGACAGCTTTACGCCTTTTTCGGCAAGCTTTTCTCTAAAAACGCGTATTGCGGCTGTTGGCGGACGTGGGGTCCCTTTTTTTGAATGCAGCAGAAATTCCGGCGGCACGCTTGCCGATGTGCGATGGGCCGCGTTGTAAAACGGGGAGGCGGGGTCTGTTTCCATATCGGGATCGCGCTCCAGCCGCATCCTGTCTCTATTGATAAGGGCTCTTACCAGGCCGGGAGAATTGGTGTCGCCGCTGGCAGTCGTCGCGAAATACTTCGCCAATACCTTGTTTTGGGTGAAGTAATTGAAGTTCCGCGCTGGGTCGACAAGACTTTCATCAAGAAGCTGCATGTCGGCGACAGCCTTTGTCGCGCCAGCGGTCTTGCGCCTTGTGTCCAGGCCTACTCGCTCAATTTCCTTCTTGTGTCCGGTCCCATGGTAATAGCGGTTCTCTTCATACGTTTGCTTGACGAGCGCTTTCTCATGGGCAGAGAGTTGTGAAGCGTTTTTTTGCAAGGCAAGAGGGCGTCCGGCTTCCCGTTGAATCTGAAGAGGCTTGTCGCTCGCGGATCTCGGTCTCCGTACCTGGGACGTGGCCGGGCTCGGTGCTTCCGACGCATTCAAATGCTGAACGTTCGGGACCTGATCCGCAAGCTGCGCTTTGGGCGAAGACAGAGGAATTTTGGGAGGCATGGGTCGGGGTGAGAAAGGTTTCGCCAGTGACTATGTGTGCCTGAGAAGCCAAGGCAGTTCCAGACAGGAAGAATGTGGCGTCTTGACTGTTCTCACTCCAAAAAAATGCCGGCCCTTCCTCGCAAGGAAAAGCCGGCATCGCATGCCTGCTGATACAGGGGCGCGCAGGTTGAAGCAGGTCGAGTCAGGCGGCGTGCGACAAGCCTTTTGCCGTCTCGCCAAACCGCTGCTGCAATTCGGCAAGCTCGGCATGGTAGCGATCCACCGCCTTCGCCTTGACATGCCCGAACCCGCGTACTTTCTCCGGCAGGGCGGCAATCTGCACCGCCTGCGCGTAGTTGTCGTCGGAAAGGCGATCCAGCAGCGCCAGAATGACGTCGCGGTACTCCTCGATCAGCGCCCGTTCCATCCTGCGCTCGGCCGTGTAGCCGAACACGTCCAGCTTCGTGCCGCGCAGCGTCTTCATCTTTGCCAGCAGGCGGAAGCCCTGCCACATCCACGAGCCGTATTCCGCCTTGACCAGATGCCCGTTGCCATCCTTCTTCGCGAACAAGGGCGGCGCGAGGTTGAATTTCAGGCTGAACTCGCCGTCGAACTGCTGCTTCAGCTTCTCGACGAATTCGCCATTGGTGTACAGGCGCGCGACTTCATACTCGTCCTTGTACGCCATCAGCTTGAAGTACGCCTTCGCCACCGCGCGCGCGAGCTTGTCGCCCTTGCCGAGTCCTTCTTCGGCCTTGCGCACCGTATTGACGAGAGCCTCGTAACGCGCCGCGTAGTCCGCATCCTGGTAATCGGTGAGGAAGGCGACGCGCCGTTGAACCAGTCCGCTCAGGCTTTCCGCGAGGTGCAGCGTGACCGGCTTGCCGGGCAGGGCGATGCGCTCGACGCGGGCCAGATCGACCGCCGCGCGCCGGCCCCACAGGAAACTTCTCTTGTTGGACTCGACCGCCACGCCGTTCAGTTCGATCGCGCGCAGCAGCGCCGCCTCGGACACCGGCAGCGCCCCCTTCTGCCAGGCAAAGCCGAGCATGAACAGGTTGGTCGCGATCGCGTCGCCCATCAACGCCGTGGCGAGCTTCGTTGCATCGATGTAATCGGCCCGGTTGGCGACCGACTCGTTGACCAGCGCCTGCACCTCGCCCAGCGGGAAGGCCCAGTCGGGGTTCTTCGTGAAATGCCCGGTCGGCTGCTGGTGCGTGTTGACCACCGCTCGCGTGCGGCCCGGACGCATCTTTGCAATCGCATCCTGCGCGCCGGCGGTGAGCATGTCGCAACCCAGCACCAGGTCCGCTTCGCCGGTGGCGATGCGCTGCGCGCGGATCGTGCCGGGCGTCTTGCTGATGCGGATGTGCGAAGTGACCGAACCGTTCTTCTGCGACATGCCGGTCATGTCGAGCACCGACACGCCCTTGCCTTCGAGATGCGCGGCCATGCCGATCAGCGCGCCGATGGTGATCACACCGGTGCCGCCGATGCCGTTGAGCAGGATGTTGAAGGACGCATCGCACGCCGGCAGGACCGGGTCGGGCAGCGGGCCGAAGTCGTCCTGCTTGGCCGCGCCGGTCTTCGACTTCCTGACCGTGCCGCCCTCGACCGTGACGAAGCTCGGGCAGAAGCCCTTCACGCAGGAATAATCCTTGTTGCACGAGGACTGGTCGATGGTGCGCTTGCGCCCGAACTCGGTTTCCAGCGGCATCAGCGACGTGCAGTTCGAGGCCACGCCGCAATCGCCGCAGCCTTCGCATACCGCGTCATTGATGAACAGGCGCTTGGGCGGATCGGGATATTCATTCTTCTTGCGCCGGCGGCGTTTCTCGGCTGCGCAGGTCTGGTCGTAGATCAGCACCGATACGCCCGGCACTTCGCGCAGTTCGCGCTGCACCGCGTCGAGTTCCTTGCGGTCATGCAGGGTGACGATCTGCGGCAAGGACGAACGGTCGGCGTAACGCAACAAGTCTTCGGTCACCAATGCAATCCGCTTGACGCCCTCGGCCGCCATCTGCTGCGCGATCATCGGCACCGACGTGATGCCGTCCACCGGCTGGCCGCCGGTCATCGCCACCGCATCGTTATAGAGGATCTTGTAGGTGATGTTCACATTCGCCGCCACCGCCGCGCGGATCGCCAGATAGCCGGAATGGAAATAGGTGCCGTCGCCGAGGTTCTGGAACACATGCGGCAGCTTGGAGAAGGCCGCCTGTCCGATCCAGGGCGCGCCTTCGCCGCCCATGTGCGTGGTCAGCTTGTTGTGCTCGGGATAGATCGCGGTCGCCATCACATGACAGCCGATGCCGGCCAGCGCGAGACTGCCGTCCGGCACCTTGGTCGAGGTATTGTGCGGGCAGCCGGAGCAGTACCAGGCCGGGCGGGGCGGTGTGTTGACCGCCTTGGACAGCACCTGGTCCTTCGCTTCCAGGAAGGTCAGGCGCGCCTTGATCAAATCGCTGGTGTGGAAGCGCGCGATGCGTTGCGCGATCACGCGCGCCACCTGCGCGATCGAGAAATCGGCCTTCGGGGACAGCAGCCATTCGCCGCGCGGATGCACCCATTCGCCTTTCTCGTCGAACTTGCCGATCACGCGCGGACGCACATCGTCGCGCCAGTTGTAGAGCTGCTCCTTCAACTGGTATTCGACGATCTGGCGCTTTTCTTCCACCACCAGGATTTCATCGAGGCCCTGCGCGAATTCGCGCACGCTGTCCGGCTCCAGCGGCCAGGGCATCGAGACCTTGAAGACGCGGATGCCGATATCGGCGGCCATCTTCTCGTCGATGCCGAGTTCTTCCATCGCTTCGAGCACGTCGAGGTAAGACTTGCCGGAAGCGATGATGCCCAGCCGCGCCGTCGGACTGTCGATGGTGGTGTGGTTGAGCTTGTTGGCGCGCGCATAGGCCAGTGCGGCATAGATCTTGTAATCCTGCATCAGCGCTTCCTGCTTGCGCGCCTGCACGCCCAGCGTGTCGGTCGACAGGCGCGTGTTCAGGCCGCCTTCCGGCATGATGAAGTCGGTTGGATAGGCGATCTGCAGGCGAAACGGGTCGGCATCGACCGAGGCGGTCGACTCGACGGTATCGGCCAGCGCCTTGAAGCCGACCGCGCAGCCCGCGTAGCGCGACATGGCCCAGGCGTGCAGCCCGAGGTCGAGGTATTCCTGCACATTGCAGGGATACAGCATCGGGATCATGCAGGCCGAGAAGATGTGGTCGGACTGGTTCGGCAGCGTCGAGGAATACGCGGCATGATCGTCGCCGGCCACCAGCAGCACGCCACCGTGCTTGGCGGAACCGGCATGGTTCATGTGCTTGAAGACGTCGCCGCAGCGGTCCACGCCCGGGCCCTTGCCGTACCACAGGGCGAACACGCCGTCGTATTTCGCCGGGCCGATCAAATCGACCGTTTGCGTGCCCCATACGGCGGTGGCGGCCAGTTCTTCATTGACGCCGGGCACGAACTTGATGTGGTTCTCTTCCAGCAGCTTTTGCGCCTTCCACAGGCTTTCGTCGAGGCCGCCCAGGGGTGAGCCGCGATAGCCGGAAATGAAGCCGGCGGTATGCAGCCCGGCGGCGAGATCGCGCTGGCGCTGCATCATCGGCAGGCGCACCAAAGCCTGGATGCCTGAAATGAAAATCTTGCCGCTGGTGCTGGTGTATTTGTCGTCGAGCTTGACGGAGGCGAGGGTGGTGGCGGCGCGCGAGGCGGCGTCAGGCACCCCGGCAGGGGATGCTGCTGTATCGGTGAGCATGAACTGTCTCCAAAATTGTTTTTCGGATAGCGTCTGGCAACGAGAACGCCGGGTAAGGCGCTTGGTTGCCAGATTGCAGGACCGTTGTGGCGGTCGTACCAGCAAAATCGCGTAGCGAAATTGCCATGAATGGAAGTGTAAGCCGGAGCCGCTTGCTTAGGCAAATGCGGAATGTGAATCAGGAGAAAAAAAGACACCTCGCCAACCCTTGGGTTGGACAATTGAAACAAAGACAATGTTTGCTGCCGGCCCGGATTGCTCCGGCCCGGCAGACTGCGCCAGGCTTCAGTTCGACGCGAGTTTCAGATGGGTGCCCGAGACAAGTCGAGGTGTCATTTGCGCCGGACCGGCAAGCATCCGGTCGTCGCCCAGCGTGAATCTGCCAACGGCCGCCGCAAGCTTGCCGGTCTGCTCGCGCACGGTTTCGGCTGCCGCCGTCGCTTCTTCCACCAGGCTGGCGTTTTGCTGCGTCATTTCATCCATCTGCCGCATCGCCTGATTCACCTGTTCGATGCCCGATTTCTGTTCGGCGGACTCCGCCTGGATTTCCGCCATCATTTCGGTGACATGCTTCACCGCGCCGACGATTTCGCGCATGGTGTTGCCCGCTTGTTCGACCAGCCGGGTGCCGTCGTTGACCTTGTCGACCGAGCTGCCGATCATGTCCTTGATTTCCTTCGCGGCCGCGGCGGAGCGCTGCGCCAGGTTGCGCACTTCGCTGGCGACCACGGCGAAGCCGCGGCCCTGTTCGCCGGCGCGCGCTGCTTCGACCGCGGCATTCAGCGCGAGGATATTGGTCTGGAACGCGATGCCTTCGATGACGCCGATGATCTCGACGATCTTGCGCGAGCTGTCGTTGATCGAACCCATGGTGCCGACCACTTGCTCGACCACCTCGCCACCCTTGACGGCGACTTGCGATGCCTTTTGCGCGAGTTCGTTCGCCTGGCGCGAATTGTCGGCGTTATGGCCGACGGCCACGGTCAGTTGCGCCATGCTGGACGTCGTTTCTTCCAGGCTGGCGCTCTGCTGCTCGGTGCGGCGCGACAAGTCGTTGTTGCCGTTGGCGATTTCCTCGGTGCCGCGCGCGATTTCCTGCGATGCGCGGCGCACGTCGCCGACAATCGCGATGAGCGCATGGTTCATGTCGCACAGGGCTTGCTGCAAGACGCCGATTTCATTATGGCGATCGACTTCGATGTCGTGCGAGAGGTCGCCTTGCGCGACGCGTTTGGCCGCTTCCACCGCCAGCGCGAGCGGCCTGGTGACCGCGATGACCATTTGGTGAATCACGAAGGCGAGCAGCACGAGCGTCATGCCGACCACGCCGAGCAGGATGTAACTCCTGGTGCGCGCGGCCTTGTTGTCGTCGCTGACCAGGGCCGACAGCTGCGTCTTGATGTCGCTAACCGCGCTCGCCAGCGCCGCGTCGGCACCCGCAGCATCGGGCTTGAGCGCCGCCACGGATTCCGGCGTGTTGCTCGCAGCCAGTGCCGAGCGCAGCTTGCCGAGCTTCTCGCTCGCCGCTCCGGCAGTGGAACCCGGCGCGAGCTTTGCCAGTTCGTCCGCCTTCAGCGTTGCATCGTTCAAGGCTTTCAGGGTGTCGTCGCCAAGCTTGCCGGCGCTTGCGTCGCGATACACGCCATTGAGGAAATCCTTGTAACGCGCGGACGCCTGCAACCCGACATCGTAGGTGCCGAGCGCGTGGTCTACCCGCTGCTGCAGGCTGCTGCTGAAAAAGATCTGGAAGAAGAGCACCAGGATCAGCGGCGTCACCGCGACAAAGACCCCGATATACATGCCGTACCTGAGGGAAATCCTGTTAAGCATTTCAGTCCTTTCGGGGCGCAGCGAGGAAAAGATGATTCCTTGTAATGCGGAAAGTAGTCCGTCCCGATACCGATTTCGTTGCGCTAGGTCAAAGCGCGCGAAAACAGCCTGCTAACCGAATATCAGCCGGCCTTAGCCGACCGGCTTGATCGCCTTGCGTTCGATACAGGAAGACAGGATCAGCGAGGTCGAGGTCACGCCGCAGCGTGTCAGTTCGACAATCACCTTTTCGAGCTCGCCGACCGAGGAGGCCACCACCTTGACGATACTGCAGTCGTCGCCGGTGATCGAGTGACATTCAACGATCTGAGGCACTTGCGCGGCGACCACCTCGACCGGCGTTTCATGGCTGCGCCTGGAGACGCGGATGAAGGCGGTGATGCCGTAACCGAGCGCCGCCGGATTGATGCGCGCATGGTAGCCGGTGATGACGCCGGCGGCTTCCATGCGCTTGACCCGCTCCGCAACGGCAGGTTGGCTCATGTGGATGCGGCGGCCGATTTCGGCCAGCGTGGTCCGCGCATCGCCCTGCAGGATTTCGAGGATTTTGGCGTCCATCGCGTCAAATTCGATTTTCATGGTCAAACCCATTTATTTCAATGAAAGACAAGGTTAAGGAGTGGTTTTGCCTTGCATTATCCATTCAAAATGGACATTTTGGCGCATACACTGTTCGCATACTTCTTCGAAAAACAATATGCGTACCCTCCCCAAATTCGTGCTGCTGGCCCTGATCACTGTCTACCTGGTCTGGGGCTCGACCTACCTGGCGATTCACTTCGCCTTGCATTCCTTTCCTCCGTTCCTGTTGATGGGAACGCGCTTCCTGGCGGCGGGCGGAGTGCTGTTCGCCTGGCTCAAGCTGCGCGGCGCGGCGTTTCCCACCTTCAGGCAATGGCGCGATGCAGGGATCGTCGGCATCCTCCTGCTCGGCTGCGGCATGGGCCTCACCGCGGTAGCGCAGCAATACGTCTCATCCGGCCTGACCGCGGTATTCATCGCAAGCTCGCCGCTCATGTTCGCGCTATGGTCGGGCTTGTTCGGCGACTGGCCGAGCGGACGCGAGTGGGCCGGCATCCTAGCCGGTTTTGCCGGGGCGGTCCTGCTTGCCGGGAGTGGCGACTTTGCCGCGCAGCCGATAGGCGTGCTTGCGCTGGCCGGCGCTGTCGCATGCTGGACCTTCGGCTCCGTGCTGTCGCAAAGGAAACTGGCGCTCGCGCCGGGTGCGATGGGATTTGCCAGCGAAATGCTGGTTGGTGGAAGCTTCCTGCTGTGCGTCGGCTTGCTGCGGGGCGAAGCGATCGTCACGCTCGACGAGCGCGCGCTGTTCGCGTGGGCTTACCTGGTCACGGCCGGTTCACTGGCCGGCTTCTCGGCTTACATGTATCTGTTGTCCAAGGTGCCGCCCGCGCTGGCGTCGAGCTATGCGTATGTCAATCCGGTGATTGCCGTGGTGCTGGGCGTATGGCTGGCGAATGAATCGCTGGGCACGCGCGAAACGGTGGCCATGGCGATCATTCTCGGCAGCGTGCTGCTGCTGACCACCGCCCGGGCCGCGCCGAAGCCGGCCGGCAGGTCGCTGAGGGCGAACACGTCCACGCAATGAACTGCGTGCGTGGTGCCGCCGGCGCTTAAAAGAATTCGACGGTGACGTTCGAGACTTCGGAGTGCAGTTCGCCGCTGCTGACCAGTTCGTCGTAATAACAGACGCGATTGCGGCCGTTGGCCTTGGCGTAGTACAAAGCCTGGTCGGCGTGTCCGAGAATGACCACCGGCGATTCGGTGGAAATGCTGGCAAAGCCGACGCTGACCGTGACCTTGCCGACCTGGGGGAATTCATGCTGTTCGACGTTGGCGCGGAAGCGGTCGAAGATCTTGCGCGCGTCATCCAGCGTGGTCGAGCGCAGGAGCACCACGAATTCCTCGCCGCCGAAGCGGAACACGCGGTCCTGCGAGCGGAACGAGGAGCGCAGCAGGTTCGCTACCAGGATCAGCACCTCGTCGCCGTACAGATGGCCGAACTGGTCGTTGACGCGCTTGAAATGGTCGATGTCAACCACCGCCAGCCACTGCTTGATGTTGCCGTCGTGCTGATGACGGCGCTCCTGCTGGTCCTTGGGCGTGCTTTCCAGCATTGCGCAGGACAGGAGCTTGGAAAACTTCTCGTCGAAGGTCTTGCGGTTGAGCAGGCCGGTCAGCGAGTCGCGTTCGCTGTAGTCGAGGATGTTCTGATAATTGCGATAGACGCTGAGGATGCCGTCGATCATGTGCAGCGTGTCGCTGTTGTAGGGGGTCGGGTTGCTGACCTCGATGCAGGTGCTGACCTTGTCGTTCAGCCAGACCGGCAGCCACAAGGTCTGGGAGCCGTCATCAGCCGTTTGCTCGACGCAGTTCTTGCGCTGCTTGATGCCGTCGACCAGGAATGGATAGGTGTTGATCGGCTCGCCGCTGGTTTCCATGTCCAGCGTCTCTTCCGCCGAAATCACCTTGTCGTCCTTGATCCAGACGCGCGGCCGCAGGAACAGCTCATGGCGGAAACGGAAAATCTCGTGCACCCGGACCTGCTGCGCGCCGACCAGTTCGTGCAAGGCCGTTACCACCGAGGTATCGAGCAGGACGTGGTCACGCTGGCAAGTCATGTCCACCAGATGCTTGAGCAATGCTTCCATAATCAGAATTCCGGCCCGTTCGCGTTAGCAATGTGAACCAGGTGCAGCAGAGGGCGTGCGCGAACGTGGATCAGCATGGAAGAAAAATGTCTCTAGTCGGTGTGATCGGGCTGGCTGTTTCGGCGCGGCTTGTTGCAGTGCACAGTGAAACAGCTTCGATCCTTCTGGTTATGTTGAAGGCGATCTTACAGCTATTCTATCCCGAATCGTTGCAACTTTAGAAGGCTGTCGTATTTCTGCCATGGCCCGGCAAGCCAAAAAGCTGGCGCCGGGCGGCCAGTCGCGCCGCCGGCCCATGAATCGCAACACAGCCAGCCGCTACAATGGCAGTCGGATTTTCTTTCCTCGGGGAGGTACTCATGTTCTTGCTGCTGCTCCTGGTAACCCTGCTGGTCGCGTCCGGCGTGTCCTATGCGGTGGCGAAAGCCTTTGCCGCGCCGCTCGATGCCATCCTCAAGCGCATCATCGCCGACGAGATCAGCGCCGCCTGGTTGAAGTACATGAAGTTTGCCATCCTGGTGGTCGGCATCTCGGCTGGCGTGCGCGTCTATCAGCTTGAAAAATACATTACGCCGATGCGCTGGGAGAAAGATCCGAAGATCATGGAGCTAACCTTCGAGCGCTGGGTGCTGGAGATCTACCGCACCGTGATCGAGACGCTGCAGGGGATAGCCTGGATGCTGCTGGTGTTCTTCGTGTTTGCGCTGGTGGCCTACGTCTTCGTGCGGGTGGCGGAGCTGAAGCTCGGCGAGAAGGGCAAGTGATGCGCGGTCCACGGAAGGCGCGGAAGCTTCCGCCGCGAGCAACGCGGACCTGAAACACGATTGTCTTCCGTGGACAGACGCCTCTGTCCATCAATTCACCGCAACGCGCGCTTCAGCCTACCTCTCCATCACATAGCTGCCCGGCGCATCGCCCAGCGGCGCATAGCCATTCTTGCGCGCGCCCATCTCCGGCGGCGGCGCCATGCCGCTGGCGTGCTTTTCCACCCAGCCGGCCCAGGCCGGCCACCAGGAGCCTTCGACCGGCGGATTGGACAGGAACCAGTTTTCCGCGTCGATGTAATTGGTGCCGGACGGGCTGTGCGCCATGCGATAGTGGCGGCCCTTGTGTCCCGGCTCGCTGACGATGCCGGCATTGTGCCCGCCGTTGGTGAGCAGGAAGGTGATGTCAGGGTCGGCGATCAGATTGATCTTGTAGACCGAGGTCCATGGTGCGACATGGTCGGTCTCGGTCGCCACCGCGAACAGTGGCACGCGGATGTCGCCGAGCGAGATCGGTCGGCCGTTGATCTTGTAGCGTCCGGCGAACAAATCGTTTTTCAGGAACAGCCGGTGCAGGTATTCGCTGTGCATGCGGGCCGGCATGCGCGTCGCATCGGCGTTCCACGCCATCAGGTCGGTGACCGTCTGGCGCCCGCCGAGCAGGTATTGCTGCACGACCAGCGACCAGATCAGGTCATGCGAACGCAGCAGCTGGAAGGCGCCCGCCATCTGCCGGTTGTCGAGGAAGCCCTGGTTCCACATGATGTCGTCGAGGAAGTTGAGCTGGCTGTCGTCGATGAACAGCGTCAGCTCGCCCGCTTCCGTGAAGTCCGTTTGCGCCGCAAGCAGCGTCAAGGAGTTGACGCGCTCGTCGCCGATCTGCGCCAGGTATGCGGCCGCCATCGCCAGCAGGGTGCCACCCAGGCAATAACCGACGGTATTGATCTTGCGCTGCGGCACGATGGCCTGGACTGCGTTGAGCGCTTCGAGCACGCCCAGACGCAGATAGTCTTCCATGTCGAGATCGCGATCCTGTGCGGTCGGATTGTGCCAGGACACCATGAAGACCGTATGACCGCGGCTGACCAGGTAGCGTACCAGCGAGTTATGCGGCGACAGGTCGAGGATGTAGTACTTCATGATCCAGGCCGGGATGATCAGGATCGGCTCGGCATGCACTTCCTTCGTGGTCGGGGCGTACTGGATCAGTTCGATCAGGCGGTTGCGGTAGACCACCTTGCCGGGCGTGATCGCGACGTGTTTCCCCGGCATGAAATCTTCAAAGCCGGCCGGCGGCTTGCCGGCCAGCGAACGTTCATAGTCTTCAATGAAGTTCATCGCGCCGCGCAGCAGGTTGACACCGCCTTCGCGCACGGTGGTGTCGAGCACCTCGGGATTGGTGGCGATGTAATTGACCGGCGAGATGGTGTCGAGCAACTGGCGGGCGATAAAGGAAACCACCTGTTCGTGATGCGCCGATACGCCGCCGATGCCGGTCGTCACGTTGTACCACCACTGCTGGTTCAGCAGAAAGCTCTGGTGAATCAGATTGAACGGCCAGCGGCGCCAGGCTTCGCTGCGGAAGCGGCGATCCTGCGGCAGCGGCTCGATGCAGAGATCGCAATCCCTGTCGGTTTGCGCGTGCACTGCGTACATCGCAAAGCGCGCCGCCTTGCGCATCGCTTTTTCCCCGAGCTTCTGCCACTTCCCCGGCGATTCGGAAAGATGCAGCGCCCAGTCGAGATACGCCAGCGCAAGGCTGACCGGGGAGATGCTGCCCGTGACGCGGCCCGTGGTTGCATGAATCAGGCGGTCGATCGTCGCCGGCGGTTCGACGTCGGTCACGGTCCAGGGCTGTGCGGGAAGGTGCGCTTCCTTCGGGTCGTGAACCCTCAAGGCTTGTTCCAGGTTCGATCGCGGTCTGTCCATGTGTTTCTCCAAGAAGTCAGAACACGTCCGATACGCTGGTATGTGCGTCGCCGCAAAGCGATCAGACGCGGTGGGCCGGGTGAACTGCATCGAAAACTCGGCCATCAACCTTTCTATGGACACGAAACGGCGGAGAAGGTTTGCCGCTGCGGCACAAGTTTCAGGCTCGATGTTGCAATGCACCACCCCCGGTTCTCATGTTAGGAACCGAAGCCCGTTTCATGCTTGACCGGGGTCAAGCTATTTCGAGATGCAGGCGGGAATCGGGCGGGCGAGGTCATGCGCGGGTCGTCGGAATATCGAGAGCCTGCAGCAACACCGACTCGACGAGCCAGCGTCTTGCTGCGGAAATCCCGCCACCGAAACCCCGGGCGCGTTGTGATGTCACACAAATATTTCGATACGGTAGATCAAGTTCAATGAAACTCCTGTTCCAAGAGGCAAGCCAGGCCGAGCAACTGTATCGACTGATTATCGACAATGCGGTGGATGCTTTCATCGCGACCGACCAGAACAACAGGATCATCGAGTGGAGCAAGCAGGCAGAACGCATCTTCGGCTGGTCGCGGCAAGAGGTGGCCGGGTCCTCCCTGACCGATACCCTCATTCCGCCGCGCCATCGTGCCGCGCATGAGCGCGGGCTGCAGCATTATCTTGAGGAGGGAGAAGGCAGGCCGCCCGGCAACCGGGTCGAAATGCCGCTGCAATGCAAGGATGGCCGCGAGATTCCGGTGGAATTGACGGTAACGTCCATCGTCACGCCCGACAGGACGATTTTCTTTGCTTCCTTGCGCGATATCTCCCAACGCAAAGTGCTGGAAGAAGAAGTGCACCGTCAGGCTCACCTGACGACGTCGATTCTGAACAGCATGGCGGCAGCGGTGGTCGTCGCCGACTTGTCCGGGCACCTCATAATGGTGAATCCGACTGGGCGGCGTTTGCTCAATATGGAATCGGTCGAGCCGGACATTCCGCAGTCGATCGGTGCCTTTGCTTTGCTGCAGCCGGACGGCAAGACACCCTATCTGCCCGAGCAAAGGCCGACCGCGCGCGCCCTGCGCGGCGAACATGTGGACGACCTGATCGCCTTCTTGCCTTACGATGCGTCTTCTCGGGAAGGCGTGTGGCTGAGCATTAATGCCCGTCCATTGCTCGACAGCCAGGGCGTGCTCGCGGGAGGCGTCGCCGTATTGCACGACATCACCGCGCAGCGCGAACGCGAACAGGCGCTGGCGTCGCAGGCGCGACAATTGCAGGAGCAGGCGAGCCTGCTCGACCTTGCCCACGACGCCATCCTCGCGCGCACCACGGATGATGTCATTACCTACTGGAACCGCAGCGCCGAGAAGCTGTATCAGTACAAGCGCGCCGAAGCGATCGGACAGGTCAGCCATGACTTGCTCAAGACGCGCTTTCCTCAAGCGCTCGACGAGATCCTCGCCATCGTGCGGCAGCAGCACTACTGGGAAGGCGAAGTGATTCACACCGCTCGCGACGGACGTGAACTCATCGTGTTCAGCCAGTGGGCACTGGATTTTCACGAGGGGCGCCCGTATCGCTTCCTTGAAACCAATACCGACATCACTCACCAGGTCGAAACCGAGCGCGCGCTGAAACAGTCGCAGCAGGACTTCCGCCTGCTGGTAGAGGCGTCCACCGATTATGCGATCATGACGACGGACCCGGCAGGCAACATCATGAGCTGGAATGCCGGTGCGGAAAGAATACTCGGCTTGTCGGCCACCGAGGCGATCGGCCTTCCCATCGCCAGTCTGTTCACCTCGGAGGACCGCGACATGGGCGAGCCCATGCGCGAACTGGAAGAGGCGCGCGTCGCCGGCCGCTCGGAAGACGACCGCTGGCATCTGCGGCAGGACGGCACCCGGTTCTGGGCGACCGGCGTGGTGACGCCGCTGCACAATCCCGACGGCAGTCTGCGCGGCTTCGTCAAGATCATGCGCGACCAGACGGAGCAACGGCTGGTGGCGGAACAAACCTATTTCCTTGCCAATCACGACGCCCTGACAGGACTGCCCAATCGCATCAACTTCAGCAATCAACTGCATCAGTCGATCGCCCTGTCACGTCGCAATGATGTGCCGCTGGCGCTGCTGCTGCTCGACCTCGACCGATTCAAGCACGTCAACGACACCTTCGGCCACCACGCCGGCGACCTGCTGCTCAAGGAAGTGGCGCTGCGCATCAGTTCGACCTTGCGTGAAACCGATTTCGTTGCCCGTCTCGGCGGCGACGAATTCGTGGTCATTCAGGCCGACACCTCGCAGCCGGAGGCCGCCGACACGCTGGCGCGCAAACTCATTCTCGAACTCGGCCGTCCTTATCGGCTCGATTCCCACGAAATCATCAGCGGCACCAGCATTGGCATCTGCGTCTGTCCGAAGGATGGGAAGAATTCGGTCGAACTGGTCAAGCGCGCCGACCTGGCCCTGTACCGCGCCAAGGAAGCAGGGCGGCACACCTATCAGTTCTACACCGCCGACCTGGTATCGCGCCAGACATGGAAGCGCGACCGCGAAACAGCCCTGCGCGGCGCGCTGAAGAATCACCAATTCGAGCTCTACTATCAGCCGCTGGTCGATCTGGCCAAATGGAATATCTCTTCGGTGGAAGCCTTGCTGCGCTGGAATGCCTCCGAGCTGGAAACCGTGCTGCCAGGTGAATTCCTCGAGATCATCGAACAGAGCGGCCTGATCGTCGAGGTCGGCGAATGGGCCTTGCGCGAAGCCTGTCACCAGGTGCGGCAGTGGCAGGCGAGGGGACTGTCGGACCTGCGCCTGTCGATCAATTTCTCGGCGCGACAATTCAACGAGCCCCAGTTCGTCGCGCTGATCCCCTCCATCCTGCGCGACGCCGGCATCGCGCCGGCACACCTCGAACTCGAAGTGCCGGAAGCGATGCTGGGACAGCATCCGGAAATCAAGGAGCAACTCACGGAACTGCGCGCGCTCGGCATCCGGTTGGTGATCGACAATTTCGGCACCGGCACGACCGCACTGATCGACTTCAAGGATTTCCGGATCGATGTGCTGAAGATCGATAAAGCCTTCGTGCAGCACCTGCCGCACCGGCGCGAGGACTCGGCGATCACCTCGGCCATCATCAGTCTGGCGCACGACCTCGGCATCGGCGTGAGCGCGGGCGGCGTCGAGACGGCGGAGCAATTGGCCTATCTGAAGGCGCGCAATTGCACCAGCGCGCAAGGCTTCATTTTCAGCCCGCCGCTTCCCGCCGCGCAGTTCGAGGCGATGATCATGGACGGCAGCCTGTCGCGGATCAACCGGATGCCCAACCTGGGGGATGTGGTGGGAAGCAAGGGCCTGCATTAGCGTCCGACCCGCTGTGTTCTTCGACGGCCTGCTATCTGCGCGTCGCCGCGAACTCCGCAAATTCCCGCGCCGGGACAGGGCGCGCGATCAGGTACCCCTGCGCCTGGTCGCATTCATGCACGCGCAGGAAATCGAGCTGGAAATCGGTCTCGACACCTTCCGCGACCACGCACAGCTGCAGCGCATGGCCGAGCTGGATGACGGCCTTGACGATGGCTTCGCCGTCCGGATTGTCGGCCACGTCGCGCACGAAGCTCTGGTCGATCTTCAGTTTGTCGACCGACAGCTTCTTCAGATAGGCGAGACTGGAATAACCGGTGCCGAAGTCGTCGATCGAGAGGTGCACGCCGAGTTCCTTCAGCCTGTACAGCGACTCCATCACGATGGATGTTTCCTGCAGCAGGATCGATTCCGTCAGCTCCAGTTCCAGCAATGAGGGCGGCAAGCCGGATTGCGCCAGCGCGCGCTGTACCGTGTCGACGATATCGCCGCGCCGGAACTGCTGCGCGGAGAGATTGACCGCAATCACCAGCGGCGCCATGCCGCCATTGATCCATTCCATGGTCTGGCGGCATGCCTCGTTGAGCACCCACTCGCCGATCTGCACGATCATTCCGCTTTCTTCCGCCAGCGGGATGAAGCGCCCCGGCGCGATCAGGCCTTCCTCGCCGCTGCGCCAGCGCACCAGCGCCTCGGCGCCGACGATCGCGCCGCTCGGGATATCGATCTGCGGCTGGTAATGCAGCAGGAATTCCTGGTTCTTCACCGCCTTGCGCAGATTGCTGTGCAGTTGCATGCGCGCCAGCGCGTCGATGTTCATCGTGTTGGCGAAGAAGTGATAGGTGTCGCGACCGTTGTCCTTGGCATGATAGAGCGCGGTGTCGGCATGCTTGAGCAGCGTGTCGAAATCGCGGCCGTCGCTCGGGTACATGCTGATGCCGATGCTGAACGAGGTGGTGATCGTATGCTGGCCGATTTCGAAGGGTTCGGCCACCGCGTCGAGGAGGGATTGCGCAATGCGACCGACCGCGCCGGTATCGGCGAGATCCTGCAGCAGAATCACGAACTCGTCGCCGCTCTGGCGGCTGATGGTATCGCGTTCGCCGATGCAGTGCTGCAGGCGATCGACTACGTGCAGCAGCAATTGGTCGCCGACTTCATGCCCGAGGCTGTCGTTGACGCGCTTGAAGTTGTCCAGATCGAGCACCAGCATCGCGACACTGCGCATGGAGCGCGCGGCGGCGCTCGACGCGCGCTCGAAGCGGTCGCGCAGCAGCACCCGGTTGGGAAGATGGGTGAGCGGATCGTAGTGCGCGAGGAAGGCCAGTCTCTCCTCGGCCGCTTCGCGCTGACTACGTTCGCGCAAGGTCGTGATGCCGAATGCAAGGTCGGTAGCCAGCTCTTCCAGCAGGCGTACCTCGTCTTCCGCAAAGGAACCGGCATCGGGCGAATGGATGGAGAGCGTACCGAATATGCCATGCGCGCCGATCAGCGGCAGCGCGATGCTCGAGCGGTAGCCGCGCGCCATGGCGGCATCGCGCCACAGCGCCATGGCCGGGTTGCTGTGGTAATCCGAGTTCACCTGTATTTCCCCGGTCCGCATGCAGGTTCCGGTCGTGCCCTGCCCGCGTTCCGTATCGGCCCAGGAGATGTTCGCGCTTTCGAGATAGCCCTCGTTCAGACCGAAATGGCTCACCGGACGCACCGACTTTTGCACATCCTGTTCCGGGTAGCCGACCCAGGCCATCAGGTAGCCTCCCCTGGTGACGATCAGACGACAGACTTCATCCAGCAGGCTTTGCTCGCGCTCCGCATGCACCAGCGCCATGTTGCAATCGCTCAGCAGGCGCAGGGCGCGATTGAGTTTTTTCTGGGTCTGCTCGGCGCGCTTGCGTTCGGTAATGTCGCGCACGAACATCAGTGCGCCATGTTCCTCCTCGTACACGAAGGGCACGGCCGACACTTCCACGTCGATCTGCGCGCCGTCGAGGCGCAGCAGCTGTTCGTCGCTTGGCCGAACGGTCTTTCGTTCCTGGTTGAGTACGCGGATGCGCTCTTCCATCGACTGGCCGCTGTCGGGATGCGTGCGCTCGATAATCGGGTGACCCAGCAACTGTTCGCGCGATGTCGCGCCGAACAGGCGCAAGGCCGCCGGGTTCACGTACGCAAAGCGGCCCTGCGTCTGCACGATGATCGCGTCCGGAGCGCTCTCGACCAGCTTGCGCAAGCGGCGCTCGCTCTCGCCCAGCGCGGTTTCGTAGCGCCCGCGATCCTCGACCAGCAGGTTGAAGTTGCTGATCAGCTCGCCGACTTCATCGGCGCGCACTACCGGCATCGGCACCATCGGGGCCTGGCCGCCGATCATGTGCCGCATGGCATGGCCCAGATCGTACAGCGGCGCCAGCAGGCGCTGCGTGGTC
The DNA here is from genome assembly GCF_004804275.1 of Herbaspirillum sp. ST 5-3. Classification (GTDB taxonomy): domain Bacteria; phylum Pseudomonadota; class Gammaproteobacteria; order Burkholderiales; family Burkholderiaceae_D; genus Noviherbaspirillum. The sequence continues at coordinate 663,879 of NZ_STGI01000001.1, read as the reverse complement.
CGGCGCAGGAGCAATACGGCCAGCAGGGTCATGATGCCGGCCAGTGCGTACAGCCAGGTTTGCATGGTTTTCACCGGTCCGAACGCAATCTCGGTCGGCAAGGCTACCATCACCATCCAGTCGGCAGCGGGCACCCGCACCGCGGAATACAGTTTGGAGATGCCTTGCGAGTTGGCGGCAATGCCCGAGCCTTCGAAGCCGTCGACGAAGCGGTCGAGCATGGCGTTCGCCCCGCGCGGGGCGGATTCGGTCATCCCGCGTTGCTTGTCGCTGGCGGCAATGATCAGCTTGTCCTTGGGAGAAAAGACGAAAAGCTCGCCTTTACCCGCCATCGAGGGTTCGGAAATCATGCCGAGAAAATTGGGCGCCGTCAGGTCGGTGATGCCGGTCATGATGCCGCGCAGCTTGCCTGCGCTGTCGAAGACCGGAACCGCCATCGTGAGCACCGGGCGCTTCAGTGCACGGCCCATGATCGGCTTGTCGATATAGGGACGCCCGGTTTGCACCACCTGCCGGAAGTAGTCGCGGTCGCCGAACCAGGTGCCGCGCCGCCCGGGCGCCACCGGAAAATCGGCGATGGTCTTGCCGTCCAGGCCGATCACCGCGATGCCGCCGGAAAACACGACATGCAAGGCGCCGAATTGCGGCAGAAAGGCATCCAGCGCCTGCTCGTTCAAGTCAGGCGGCAGTTTTGCGGCGATCTTGGTCAGGCTCTCGATGCGTTCGTCGAGCTTGATGTTTAGCTCGGCAGCCAGGCGTCTGGTGGAGGCGAGCTGTTCATCGCGCAGCACTTCTTCGAGCTGGCTTTTCAGGACCGTGACGGAAAAGAAGGTGAGCATCCAGATGAAGCCGGCGAACAGTCCCACCGTGATCATGATCAGCTTGGTCTTCAGGGAAAGACGCTCGTGCCATGCCGATTGCACGGCAGATCCTGATGTCTTTTCGGTGTTTTCCATGTCGCCCATTTGAATGGAGAAGCCGCCGTATGCTGTGCCGAGCCGGACAAGCGTGAGCAACTAGTGCAATGAATGCGATGCTCGACGCCGCAAGAAGGACAGGACGTGCTGTCAAAAAAGTAATCCTGCCCGAGGCTCTACAAGCTTAGTCGAAGTCATTACGTTTTGGAAATGCTTTCTGCGACGCGATTGCGCAGCCTCATGCTCAGATTTCGACCTGCGTGCCCAGCTCGATCACGCGGTTGGCGGGCACGCGGTAGTAATCCGCCGCGTCGCGCGCGTTGCGCGACATGGTGGCGAACAATGACTCGCGCCAGAAGGCCATGCCGCTGCCCACGCGCGGAATCACCGTCTGGCGGGCGATGAAGTACGAGGTGGACATCATGTCGAAATCCAGTCCGGCCTCCTTGCACAGCGCCAGCGCGGCAGGGATGTCGCGGTCGTCCTTGAAGCCGTAATGCACATCCACCTGGTAGCACTGATGCCCGAGTGGCCGCACCTTCACGCGCTCCTTCGACGGGATGGTGGGGATATCGGCATTGAACACGGTCAGGAACACCGTTCTTTCATGCAGGACCTTGTTATGAGAAAGGTTGTGCAGCATCGCGTGCGGCACCCCGTCGCCTTCCGCGCGGAAGAAAACTGCCGTGCCCTCCACGCGTGCTGGCGGGCTGATGAACAGGGATTGCAGGAAATCGTCGATCGGTACCAGATGCTTTTTCAGATTCTCGTACACCAATTGCCGCCCGTCGCGCCAGGTCAGCATCACGGTCACGGCGATCGCACCCAGCGCGAGCGGGAACCAGCCGCCGTGCATGATCTTCAATGTGTTGGCGGAAAACAGGGTGATATCGATGGCGAGGAAGAAACCAGTAGCGGCAAGGGATAGCAACAAGTTGTAATGCCAGCCGTAGCGGATTACAAAGAAGGTCAGAACAGTTGTCATCATCATGGTTGCCGTCACTGCGATGCCATAAGCAGAGGCCAAGCCTGAAGAAGAGCCGAAGCCGGCGACAGCGAGTACCACCGCCGTTAATTGCATCCAGTTCACCAGCGGAATATAGATTTGCCCCATCTCTCGCTCGGACGTGTACACCACTTTCATGCGCGGCAGGAAGCCGAGCGCGATGGCCTGCTGCGTGATCGAAAACGTGCCGGATATGGTTGCCTGCGAGGCGATCACGGTTGCGATCGTCGACAGGACGACCAGCGGATAAACGCTCCATGCACCCAACTGCTGGTAAAACGGATTCGATACGGCCTCCGGATTGGACAGGAGTATTGCTCCCTGGCCGAAATAGTTCAGCGCCAGACCGGGAAACACCACGGCGAACCACGCGGTCTGGATCGGCGACTTGCCGAAATGCCCCATGTCGGCATACAGTGCCTCGGCCCCGGTGACCGCGAGCACGATCGCGCCGAGTGCGACGAAAGCCAGCCAGCCGTTCTGCGCAAGAAAATGGAACGCATGCAATGGATTGAGCGCAGCCAGGATCGCCGGTGTCTCGAGGATATTGACAATTCCCATTCCAGCCAGCAATGCGAACCACACCAGCATGACCGGCCCGAACCATTTTCCGATGCCTGCAGTGCCCGTGCTTTGCAGCGCGTACAGTGCAACCAGCACAATGATTGTCAATGGCACCACATACGCCTTGAACGCGGGCGTAGCCACTTCCAGTCCTTCGATGGCTGACAGCACCGAAATCGCTGGGGTAATGACGCCGTCGCCATAAAAGAGCGCCGCGCCGATCACGCCGACCATCATGAGAGGGGTAAACCAGCGGGACCTGGCAGGAATCGAGGACAAGGCCAGCGCCACCAGCGCCATGATGCCGCCTTCGCCCCGGTTGTCGGCACGCAGGATCAGCGTGACATATTTCAACGACACGATGATGGTTAGTGCCCAGAAAATCAGGGATACCACGCCAAGTATGTTGGCCGGATTCAGCGGCAGGCCATGCACCTCGGAAAACACTTCTTTCATCGTATAAAGAGGGCTGGTGCCGATATCGCCGTACACGATGCCGATGGCGGCGAGGGTGAGGGCGGCCAGACTGCTTTTTTCAGGACGAGAATGCGAAGTCAAAACAGACCCCTTTAGACATGTTGCGGTGCAAAAAGAGAAATGTTATCCCATTTGTGCATTCTGCATGTGCAATTGGATGTGATGTCTCCGTGTCGATTTTTGCTGCACCTGCGATATGTTCATTATCCGACCGTAACCTGCGCAAGCGTGTCGAGCAGTGTCTGTTCGGAGGCGCGCACCATACGCGCCTTGTGATGAGTATGCGACGACCGCTGTCAGTTCCTGTCGATATCTCGGACCCGCGAAGTGGATGGCCGACAAGCTTATCAATTCGTCATCTGCCGGTCCGGGAAAGGCTGCGGGCTTTTGCGCAAGGACAAAGTTGTCTTCTTCAAAAAAATTTGGACAAGTGTCCAAATTTAACCTAGGATGGCGAAAAAACCATCCAAACAGGAGGAGACATGCGATTCAATTTCATCACCCCGGCACGGGCTGCAGAGCCGCCCCCGCGACATCTTCAACCACTCCCCATTCCGGCTGAGCAGCGTCAAGCCCTCGTTCATTCGCGGCAGATCCGGCACCGCCTGCCTGCATCCATCCTCCGCCCTCAACCCGCTGCACGACAATAAGGAAAACTCGCCATGGCTCTCGATGAAAAAATCAACCTCGTCCCTGTTGAAATCGAACAGGCGGTCAAGGCCCTGCACGAGAAGAAGCATGTCTGGCCCAAGGTGTCCGTGGCCGAGCGCATCGCGCTGCTGGCGGAAATCAAGGAATGCCTGATGCCGGTGGCCGCCGCGTGGGCGCAAACCGCGGCGCGCAAGAAGGGCATTCCCGAGGGCTCGCCGGTGGCTGGCGAGGAATGGATCTCCGGCCCCTACGCCGTGATGGCCTACTGCAATGCGCTGATGCAGACCTTGTCGAAGGTGGAAGGGAAATTGCACCTGGAGAGCGTGCCCTTGCGCGAGTTGCCCAACGGGCAACTGGCAGCCAGGGTCGTTCCGCATTCCCTGTGGGACCGCCTCTTGCTGAGCGGTGTCAATGCCGAAGTCTGGATGGAGCCGGGCGTCACGCGCGCCAACCTCGCGCAGAATACGGCCTCGATCTACACGCCGGGCAGCGGGCACGAGGGCAAGCTGGCGCTGATTCTCGGCGCGGGCAATATCGCAGCCATCGCGCCGCTAGACGGCCTGCACAAGCTGTTCGCGGAAAACCAGGTGGCCATCATCAAGATGAATCCGGTCAACGAATACCTGACCGAGTTTCTCATCCCCGCGCTGATGCCGCTCATCAGCCGCGGCTTCCTGCGCATCGTGCATGGCGACGTCAGCGTCGGCCAGTACTTGTGCAACCATCCGCTGGTGGAAGAGATCCATATCACCGGCTCCGGCGCGGCGCATGACCAGATCGTGTGGGGCAGCGGAGAAGAGGGCGCGGCCAACAAGCGCGCCGGCACGCCGAAAAACAAGCGCCGCATCACTTCCGAGCTCGGCGCGGTGTGCCCGACCATCGTGGTCCCCGGCCCGTGGTCGAAGGCCGACATCGCCTTCCAGGCCGAACACGTGGCCACGCAAAAGCTGCACAACTCCGGTTTCAACTGTATCGCCTGCCAGGTGCTGGTGCTGCCGCAGAACTGGATGCTCAAATCGGATTTCCTGCTGAAAGTCAGGAAGACCGTCGCCGCGACGGCGCCGCGCAAGCTGTACTACCCTGGTGTCCAGAACCGCCTCGCCGGTTTCCTGCGCGCCGTCGGCAACAAGGGCGCGATGCCGTCCAGCGCCGACGAATGCGTGATCACCGCTTTCTCGCCCTCGGTCAGCTGCCCGACCGAACGCGATGAAGTGTTCGGACCGGCGCTGGCCGTGACCGAATTGCCGGCACAGGATGCGGAAAGCTTCCTCATCGCCGCCATCGACTATGCCAACAAGCATTTGTACGGCACGCTGGGCGCGAACATCCTGATTCATCCGGCCACCATGCGCGAAATCGGGCGCAAGCGCTTCGACGAGATCATTGCGGACTTGCACTACGGCTGCATCGCGGTCAATGCCTGGACCGGACTTGGCTTCCTCTCCGCGCCGACGCCGTGGGGCGCTTTCCCCGGCCATACGCTGGACGATGTGCAAAGCGGCATCGGTTCCGTGCACAACACGCTGTTGTTCGACAAGCCCCAGCGCACCGTGATCGAAGCGCCGTTCCAGCCATTCCCGCGCGGCTTGCTGCGATTGTCCTTCGCCATGCTGCCGCGTCCGCCATGGTTCGTGACCAACCGGCGCGCCGACAAGATCGGCCAGCTGCTCACCGAGTTCCAGTACCGGCCGAGCTTCGCCAAACTGCCGCGCATTTTCTTCCACGCCCTGCTGGGATGAATTCGGCCAAGGTAGAATGGAGCATCCGCTTCCATCTACCTTGCGCGCGGCGCATTGAGACTGATGACTTCCAAGGCAGCTAACATTGCAACACTTCAGCCGGCGCGACGCGCCGGTTCCGACAAACAAAACGAAAAAAAACGCGAACTGGCGCTGCACACCTTGTCCGCGCTGGCGGAAGTCGGTTTTGCCCGCATCAACCTGCGTGACATCGCGGCACGCTCCGGGGTGTCGCTGGGCACGATTCATTATTATTTCGACGACAAGACCGAACTGCTGTCCTATTGCGTCCGCCTGTACAAGGACGATTTCATCGGCCGCCTTGCAGAACGCATCGAGTCGGCCAGCACGCTCGAGGACCTGCTCGAACAGTTTTCGGATGCGCTGGTGCGCGCCGTCGATGAAGATGCCCATACCCACCGCCTGTGGTACGACATCCGCGCCCAGGCTCTGTTCGACGAAGCCTTCCGCCCGGTGGTCAATGACCTCGAAGAACAGCTCACCGCCATCGTCGGCCGCTTTGTCGAGAAAGTTGAGGCGCTGGGTGGAGGCGGAATATTTTCTCCCGCCGATCCGCTGAGCGTATACCTGATGCTGGACGGCTGGTTCCGCTATTGCCTGCAGCAGCGCGTCGCGGGCGACAAGCGTGCGCTGACTGAATGGAAAAGCCGGCTCGCCAGCCTGATACGCCCACATTAGGACGTGACCGCACGCAGTTGCATATTTTCGTCAAAGCAACATCGTCCAATGGGACGATTGCTTTTTAAATTTCCTTATGGCAACTTGAACGCGGAATCGCTGTTTCTGGCGCGATCACGCCCGTTAACGAACGGGGCCGGATTGCGGCCGCCGGGCGGAACGCTGCACAAATCCCCTTGCTCGGGAGTCTGTGCAGCGTTCCGCCTGTCGTTGTTGGCGAGGCACTGACAGAACAAAGAAGAACGAAAAGATTTGCTTATCCCCCACGTCCGGAGGTGCGGTGCGCCGGTAAGAGCCTATCCCAGTAGGATACAGCCCCGCGTTGGGGGCAAAAAGGTGCGCCAGCAAGGCGCGAGGATGCGGCATAGTGATCTATGCAAAGACGAGCAACACCGCTGGCGTGCGTTTTTGCCCCCAACCCGGAGGGCCGCTACCCATTGGGGCACATGGCGGTGTTGCGAGTCCCTTGCGTGGATCACCATGCGGCGGGCCTCGCGCCTTGCCATGTGCCCCAATGGGTAGCGGTGTGGGGCTGTATCCTACTGGGATAGGCTCTAAAGAAGGCTGGAGACCCGACCATGAATAGCTTGATTGCGCTCTGTGCGGACGCTTACTGGGAGCAGGATGCGGAATGCCGCTTCACACTGATCCAGTGCACGAGCACGCGCTCGGGCCTTGGCGTGGATGCCATCCAGTCCGCGCTCGGCAAGGCACCCTGGGACATCGCCGGCATCACCCATGAATCGGCCACCTGGAAGGATTGGCAGGACTGCTTCGCCCGCCGGCAGTCCTTCCGCGACGCCGAATGGTCGTGGCAAGGCGGGACGACGGGAACCTGCTTTCTCAAGCTGTCCGGCGAGCCTGTGTTCGACGACGCGGGACTGTTCATCGGTTATCGCGGCGTCATGCACGACGCTACCATCGAAAAGCAGCGTGAAACGGAGCTGCGCCGTTTTCGTACGGCGATCGATGTCTCGGGCGACCCGATCGTCATTGTCGATCGCGAGACCATGCGCTTCATCGACATGAACGACACCGCGTGCAAATTGACCGGCTACGCGCGCGACGAGCTGCTGGGCATGGGGCCGGAGGATGTGCTGCTGGCCGATCGCCAGACCATCGCAGCCGACTACGACGAAATGATCGTCGCGGGCGGGATCGGAAGAACCACCGAAGGCAGGGCGCGCAACCGGGCGGGGGAGCTGTTTCTGTTCGAAATCCAGCGCAAGGCGATCCGCTTCGAAGACCGCTGGATCGTGATCAGCATCGGTCGCGACATCACCCGCCGCAAGCACGCCGAGCGGGCCGCGGTGCGGCTCGGCCAGATGTACGCGGCGATCAGCGGCACCAACGAAGTCATTCTGCACGCTCGGAATCCGGAAGAGCTGTACCAGCAGGTGTGCGAGGTGGCGGTGCGCGGAGGGCAGATCGTCAATGCTTCGATCCTGCTGCCCGACACGGACGCGGAATGGGCGAAGCTGGTCGCGGTGGCCGGCATCGGTGCCGACACCTTGCGCGCGCTGCATATTTCCTTCGACGAGAACAGGCCGGAGGGCCACGGCCTGGTCGGCACCGCATTTCGCAGCCAGAAAGCCTGCGTCATCAACGACTTCCTGAACGATCCTCGTTCCGGCCCGTGGCGCGAGGCGGCCGGCAAGGAGCAGGCGGCCGCCGGCGCCGCACTTCCCCTAGTCCGGAAAGGGCAGTCGGTCGGCGTGCTGCTGCTTTATTCCAGGCACAGGGATGCGTTCGACGACGAGATTGTCCAGCTGCTGGAGCGCATCGCGCAGGACATCGTGTTCACGCTCGATAACTTCGAGCGCGAGACTGAACGTCAAAAAGCCATCGACGCCTTGCGCGCCAGCGAAGAAAAGTACCGCAGCATTCTGGAGAACATGAATGACGGCTACTTCGAGGTCGACCTGCAGGGCAATTACGCGGTAGTCAACGATGCGCTGTGCCACATGCACAGGGCGAGCAAGGAGGACTTGCTGCGCCAGAACTACCGCGACTACACCGATGCGCAGGGAGCGGCCTCGCTCTACCGCGTTTTCAATGCGGTGTTCCGCAGTGGCCAGCCGGGGGAACTCGCCGAGTACCGCCTCCTGCGGCAGGACGGCACGACGGGCATCGCCCAGGCCTCGACGCAGCTCATCGCCGACGCCGGCGGGCAGCCCGTCGGATTCCGCGGCATTTGCCGCGACATCACTGCACGCTACCAGGCCGAGGAAGCGCTGCGCGCCAGCGAAGAGAAATACCGCTCCATCCTGGAAAGCATCGAGGAAGCTTATTACGAGGTCGATCTGACCGGCACGCTGCTGCTGTGCAACGACGCGTTCTGCCGCATGTTCGGCTACACCATGGATGAAATCCTCGGGCTGAATTATTCGCAATATCACAAGCCGGAAGAAGTGGCCTATGTTTTCACCAACTTCAACGATGTCTTTCGCACCGGTATTCCGAAAAAAGGCATCGACTGGGTGCTGTTGCACAAGAACGGCGCTACCTTGCTGTGCGAAGGTTCCGTCCAGCTGATCAGGAATGACAAAGGAGAACCGGTCGGCTTTCGCGGCATGCTGCGCGACGTCACCGCGCGGCGGGAGATGGAAGCGGCGCTGCGGGCCAGCGAAGAGCGCTTCCGCGATCTGACCGAGCTGTCCTCCGACTGGTACTGGGAACAGGACAACCGCTATCGCTTCGTCCAGATCAATGGCGACGTGCTGGCCAAGACCGGCATGGCGGCGGAGGATTATCTAGGCAAGACGCTGTGGGAGCTGCCTTTCGATCATGTCTCGATGGAGCAATGGCTCGAACATCAGAGCCAGCTCGCCGAAGGCCGGCCTTTCTACGAACTGGTGCTGAAGACGCAGACCACGGAAGCAGGGCCGCGCTACCTCAGCATCAGCGGCTTGCCGATCCGCGATGGTGACGGCCGGCTGGCGGGCTATCGCGGCACCGGAAAGGACATCACCGAAAGAAAGCTGGCGGAAGAACGCATCCGCCATCTCGCCAGCCACGACATCCTGACCGGCTTGCCGAACCGGATGATGTTCAACCAGATGCTCAGCCATCAGGTGCAGCAGGCGCGCCGCTACGGCCGCAAGTTCGCGCTGATGTTCATTGACCTGGACCACTTCAAGGCCGTCAACGATACATCCGGTCACGACGCAGGCGACGTGCTGCTGAAGGAAACCGCCAAGCGTCTCAGCGAGAACGTGCGGGCCAGCGATTTTGTCGCGCGCCTGGCGGGCGATGAATTCGTCGTCATCATCCAGGAGGTCGGCGACCCCGAACAGTTGAGCGCCATCGCGCGCAAAATCGTCGCGGCGGTCCGCACGCCGGTCATGCTCGCCGGCCGGGTCCACTATGTCACCGCAAGTGCCGGGCTGTGCGTCTTTCCGGATGACGGCCAGGATGAAGATGCGCTCCTCAAGCATGCGGACGCTGCCATGTATGCGGTCAAGCACAGCACGAAGGACGATTTTCGGTTTTATCTGCCAGGCTAGACTTTCAAGTGGCATGGCCCGGCCTGTTTCCGCAGATCGTTGCTGTGGCAGCGGATTGCCAGGCCCGTTCTTGCCTTCCATTTTTTCAACATGTTGGAATTCGGCAAAATACTTGATTTAAATCAATATACAGTAAAACATAATGTTATTATCGAATCTGTCTTGCAGGAAATAACGCGCCATGTGCAGCGCCGCTTCCGCCGCGTGAAGAGCGCGTTTCTTGCAGGAGCCGCCCTGACAGGAGAAGACACTCGATGCGCAAAAACCTGCCGGTATCCGACGCTGAATACCTCCTGCGCGATGGTCTCGCGATCGTCTCCAAGACCGACATCAAGGGGAAAATCACCTACATCAATCCCTACTTCATCGAAGTCAGCGGATTCACCGAAGACGAATTACTCGGCGCGCCACACAACCTGGTTCGGCATCCCGACATGCCCCCGGAAGCCTTTGCCGACCTGTGGGAAACACTGAAGGCCGGCATCCCCTGGACAGGGCTGGTGAAGAACCGGCGCAAGAACGGTGACTTCTACTGGGTGCAGGCCAATGTCACGCCAGTGCATGAAGACGGCCGCATTGTCGGATACATGTCGGTGCGGACCAAGCCGAGCCGGCAGCAAGTCGAGGCAGCCACCGCCTTGTATGAAAAGATGCGCAGCGGACAGGCGAAGAACATGGCCTTGCGGCACGGCGTGCTGGTGCGTACCGGGCTCGCGGGCCGCATCGATAGGCTCAAGCATCTGCCCATGGGAATATCACTCGGCCTGAAGATGAGTGCGATGTGCCTGCTGCTGCTCGTGATGGGAATCCTGGGTTTCAAGGGGGCGCTGCCGCAATCGGCCAGCCTGGCGTGGACCGTCGCCGCGCTGAGCGGCGCCGGCACCTTGTTGTCGCTCTATATCTGGCATGCCTTGCATGCAGCGATCGTGCAGCCCGTGCGGGAGGCCACGAAAACCGCGCGCACCATCGCGGGCGGCGATTTGTCGGCCGGCTTCAATGCGGCGCGGCGCGGGGAGATCGGCCAGCTACTTGGCGCGCTCGAGCAGATGAACGTCAATCTGCTGGCGATCATCGGCGACGTGCGCGCCAACATCGAATCGATCACCAGCGGCACGGAAGGCATCATGGCCGGAAACATCGGCCTGTCTTCCCGCACCAAAGCGCAGGCGACCAGCCTGAAAGAGACCACCGCGAACATCGGGCAACTCGTCTCGGCGGTGAAGCAAAATGCCGAGCACGCGCTGCACGCGAACAAGCTCGGACTCTCGGCGGCGGAGGTCGCCGTCAAGGGCGGCGAGGTGGTCGAGCAAGTCGCCAGCACCATGGCTGACATCAGCACGTCGTCACGCAAGATCGTGGATATCGTCGGACTGATCGATGGCATTGCCTTCCAGACCAATATGCTGGCGCTGAATGCCGCCGTCGAAGCAGCACGCGCAGGAGAACAGGGGCGAGGCTTCGCGGTCGTCGCAGCTGACGTGCGCAACCTCGCGCAACGCTGCGCCGGGGCGGCCAAGGAAATCAAGGCGCTGATCGACACCGCGGCACAATCCGTCAAGGCCGGCAACGTGTTCGTGGCTCAGGCTGGCACGACGATGAGCGAAATACTGGATTCCGTTAAACGCGTGAGCAGCCTCATGGGCGACATCTCGGCCGCGTCGGAAGAGCAGGACGCCGGCATTGAACAAATCGATCGCGCGATCACGCAGATGAATGAAGCGACCCGGAAAAATTCTGCGCTGGTCGAACAGGCAACAGGTGCGGCTGCGTCGCTGGCGGACCAGGCGCAGCGCTTGTCGCAAGCGATTTCGGTGTTCCGGCTCGAACGAAACCGGCCGGCCTTGGCACGACTGGCGCCGGTGCCGGTTGCGCGCATCGCTGCCACCCCACGCGCGGGCCGGCACCAGGCGAAACACGCGACGACAACCTGAGTACCTGCTCATAAAAAACTGTAACTGTCTGTGGCCCAAGTCGGCGCGCTATTGCGTTGCCCGCCCCTGACAGTGCTCGCACTGCGTCGGGTCAGGCGCCTTGCATCGCATCCGACACGGACCACATCCATCTCACAGTTTTTTATGAGCTTAGTCGGGACGCACGCCGCCTGACTGGCGGGCATCCACGCCGGCCGCTCAGGCAACGCTCATGGAAAAGATGCTGCCGCGGCGCTTCTGGCTCGCGCATTGTGTCATCTCACCTCACCGCACGCGAATGTGCCTGCAGGCAGAATGGCATCTCATCCCGATACATTTGACCTGGGTCATTCACCCTGTCAGTTCATTCCTTACCATGACTTCACATGGATACGAAAAACGTATCGACACTATCGGCGTGACGCATTGCCCCGATCCGGGTTCTTGCCTCCGCGCACCCTCGCTCGCGTTTCGATCTGGAAAGCCTGGAGGCATCCAATGACCGACAGCACGCACCGCCACCACGACCATGCCGTCCTGCAAGATCCTGCCGTAACCGACCCTGCCCGGCACGCGCCGGCAGGAACCGTCTATACCTGTCCGATGCATCCCGAGATTCGCCGGACGAGTCCGGGCAGCTGCCCGATCTGCGGCATGGCGCTTGAACCTGTGATGCCCTCGCTGGAGGAAGAAGAAAATCCCGAGCTCATCGATTTCCGCCGCCGCTTCTGGTGGACGTTGCCGCTGACCCTGGTGGTGACCTCGATGGCGATGTTCGGGCACCGGCTCGTCGAAGGCGGCATACCGGCGCAGAGCTGGGTCGAGCTTGCCATCAGCACACCCGTGGTCCTGTGGGCCGGCCGGCCTTTCTTTGCGCGCTGGGGGCAATCCATCAAGAATCGCAGCCCCAACATGTGGATGCTGATCGGGACCGGCGTCGGCGCGGCCTACGGCTACAGTCTCGTCGCGACCGCTGCGCCCGGTCTGTTTCCGCCGACCTTTGTCGCGCATGGCCGCATCGGCGTCTATTACGAGGCCGCCGCAGTCATCATTTCATTGACCTTGCTGGGCCAGATACAGGAACTGAGGGCGCGCTCCCAGACTTCCGCCGCCATCAAGTCGCTGCTCGGGCTCGCGCCCAAGACGGCACGCCGCATCAACAGCGACGGCAGCGAGGAGGACGTGCCGCTCACGCATGTGCATATCGGCGACACCTTGCGCGTGCGTCCCGGAGAGAAGGTTCCGGTCGACGGCGCCGTGCTGGAAGGCGAGAGCGCAGTCGATGAATCGATGCTGACCGGCGAGCCGGTTCCCGTCACCAAGCGCGCCGGCGACAAGCTGATCGGCGCCACTATCAATAGCAGCGGCAGCCTGATCATGCGCGCCGAGAAAGTCGGTGCGCAGACCGTGCTCTCGCAGATCGTGCAGATGGTCGCCAATGCCCAGCGCTCGCGCGCGCCGATGCAGCGGCTGGCCGACGTAGTGGCCGGCTACTTCGTGGTGATCGTGGTGGGCATTGCGCTGCTCACGCTGCTCGGCTGGGGCCTGTTCGGTCCCGAACCGAGCTGGGTGTATGGCTTCGTCAATGCCGTCGCCGTCCTGATCATTGCCTGCCCCTGCGCACTGGGGCTGGCCACGCCGATGTCGATCATGGCTGCCACCGGGCGCGGCGCAACGCAAGGCATCCTGTTCCGCGACGCGGCGGCGATCGAAAGCATGCGCAAGATCGACACCCTGATCGTGGACAAGACCGGAACGCTGACCGAAGGCAAGCCCGCCTTCGACAGCGTCGCTCCGGCTCCCGGTTTCACCGAGCAGGACGTGCTGCTGATTGCCGCAAGCATCGATCAAGGCAGCGAACATCCGCTCGCCCACGCCATCGTCGCGGAGGCGCATCGTCGCGGCCTGGCGCTGGACAAGCCGGAGTCCTTCGAATCGTCGAGCGGAATCGGCGTGCGCGGAAGCCTCGCCGGTCGTCGCATCGCGCTGGGCAATACGGCACTGATGGATGCCGAGCAGGTGGACTGGCATGTGCTGGCGAGCCAGGCGGAAGCGCTGCGCAAGGAGGGGGCCAGCGTGATGTATCTTGCCGCCGACGGCAGGCTGGTCGGCCTGATCGCCGTCTCCGACCCGGTGAAGGCCACCACCCGCGAAGCGCTCCATGATTTGAAGGAGGCGGGTCTGCAGGTCGTGATGGCGACCGGCGATGGCGTCACGACCGCCAGATCGGTCGCGCGGAAGCTGGGCATCGATCAGGTCTACGGCGAGGTCAAGCCGCAGGATAAGCTGGAACTGGTCGAGCGCCTGCAGAAGGAAGGCAGGATCGTTGCCATGGCGGGCGACGGCATCAACGATGCGCCCGCACTTGCCAGATCGAACGTCGGCATCGCCATGGGCACCGGCACCGATGTAGCGATCAACAGCGGGCATGTGACGCTGGTCAAGGGCGACCTGCGTGCGATTGCGCGAGCGCGCTCGCTATCGGTCGATACGGTGCGCAACATGCGCCAGAACCTCGGCTTTGCATTCGTGTACAACGCGCTCGGCATTCCCCTGGCTGCCGGGCTGCTGTATCCCTTCACGGGACAGTTGCTGTCGCCGATGATCGCCGCGCTCGCCATGAGCCTGAGTTCGGTCTCGGTGATCACCAATGCCTTGCGGCTACGCGGAAGCACGACGACTGCAGGCGCGCTACCCGGCACCGTCTCGCGCGCCGCCGCGTTCGGTGCGATGGCCTTCGTGCTGATGCTTGGCGTGTATTTCGTCGTGCTGACGTTCGTGTCGGGATGGGCGTTCACCGTCGAACAGTTCTCGAATTTCTGGTATTTCATCCTGCCGCTGGCGGCCGGTTTCGGCATTCAGGTTGGTTTGTTCGTGAAATTGCGCGAACTGGTCAAGCGCGCGAAGCAGTCCGGTGCGGTGGTCGCCGCGTCAGGAACGACCTCCACCGCCGCCATGATCTCGTGCTGTGCGCACTATCTTGCCAATGTCGCACCGGTACTCGGCGCGACCGGGCTGGTGGCGTTTGCGGCGCAATTCCAGATCCAGCTCTTCTGGGTCGGACTGCTGTTGAATGCGGCCGGCGTTGCGTATGTCGCAAGCAAACTTCTTCACGCTTCAAGGGAGCATGCAAAATGTGTGGCCTGATCTTTCGCATCCTTGTTTTGCATCTCGCATTTCTGTTCGCGGGAGGTGTGGCGGCGCAAGAACTTTCCACTCAAACAAGCAATGAGTTCGCCGTCACCGTCAAGGTGACCCCGCGAAGCCTGCAAGGCGCGACCTGGGACTTCGAGGTCGTGTTCGACACGCATTCCCGGGAACTCAAGGACGATTTGCTGAAGGACGCGACGCTCGTCGCTCCCGACGGCAGGCAGACGCCGCCCCTTGCATGGCAGGGCGACGCGCCGGGCGGCCATCATCGCAAGGGCATGTTGCGCTTCAATGCATTGCAGCCAGCACCGGCGAGTGTGGAATTGCGCATCGCGCGTGCAGGCGAGCCGAAGCCGCGCACATTTCGGTGGAAGCTGAAATAAGCCGCTGCCAAAACAGAAAAGCCCGCAATGCGGGCTTTTTCATTTCAGCGGCTGCTGATTATTTTGCTGCGGAGGTGCTGGCCTTTTTGGCATGAGTCTTCTTTGCCACATGCTTGACATGCTTCTTGTGTGCCTTTGCCGGTGCCGGCGCTTCTGCACTGGCGGACGGCGCAGCGGCAGCAGCCGAAGCGGGTGCATTTTGAGCGTTGGCGAGGCTGGCGATACCGGCAATGGCGAACAAGGCGGCGACGATGACGATCTTTTTCATGGAGTGCTCTCTTTCAGTTTGAAGACAAAGGAGAAAATTCCCTTGTGTGCCTGAATAACGAGCGCTGTACCGGCAGCGCTGACGGCCTTTACAAATTGTTGCAACTCGGTACGGCGGAATTGCCGTGCGCGGTGCAAGGCCTGCGTCTTTGTGCGAAGTTACATTCGCTTACTCCTGATACACCGTGCTGAAATCTTCCGGCAGATCTCGGGCGTTAACATGCCTGTCAGCGCCATTCATTTTTTTCAGAGAGAGCCAACATGGAATCGAATCAATCCTCGAAACGTCTTCACCCCTTGATGGCCGGCGCGGCCGCGTCGGTCATGCTGGTCAGCCTGGTCGGCACCGCTGCCATGACGGGCATCCTGCCTTCGTCGCAGGGCACGACCGCTCCTGCCGCAAGCGTGCAGCCGGTTGCTGCAACGGCAGATGGCAAGGCGACAACAGCTCCGGTCCAGGTGCAGACGCCGGCTCCGGCTGTTGCGCAGTATGCGCCGCCGCCCAGCTACCAGCAGCCCGCGCGCACCGTGCACCGCACGCATGTCGTGCATCACACGACGACCGCTTCCGCCCAGCCGGCCACCTATGCTCCGCCGGCGCCCGCGCCGCAGCCGCCGGTTGCGCAAAACAGCCCGGTCGGTATCGGCGTCGGTGCGGTGGTCGGCGGCCTGCTCGGCAACCAGGTTGGTCGCGGCAACGGACGCACCCTTGCAACCATCGCCGGCGCGATCGGCGGTGGTTATGTTGGCAACGAAATCGCCAAGAAGAACCAGTAAGATCGCATCGTATTGACAGCCGTCCGGAGGCACCCGGCGTGGTCGACAATGACAATGGGCCTCCATGAAAAACAACACGAATGAAACCATCATGTTAAGCAAAGCAAGTTGCATCCTGTTTGCAATCGCATTGCCGCTGGCCGCATCGGCAACGGAATACCAGACGGTCGAACGTCCGCGCCAGGAGTGCTGGAACGAGCAGGTTCCGGTGCAGGCGCGCGGACAAGATTACGGCGGTGCGATCGTCGGCGGCATCGCGGGCGGCATCATCGGCAACCAGGTCGGCCGCGGCAATGGAAGGACGGTCGCCACGGCAGTCGGCGCCATGACCGGCGCGGTGGTGGGCGATCGCATGTCATCGCGCTCGTCGCCTGCGTACCCTTCATACCAGACGGTACAGCGCTGCCGTACGGTGGTCGACTATGTCCAGGTTCCGATCATGCGCCAGCGTGTCGAGGTGATTCAACAACCGATGGTGCCGGTCATCGAGCAACGTGTCTATTACGTCGAGCGCGACGGCCCGCCGTATCGGTACGGCCATTGGAAGCATCGCCATCATCACCATCACGACGACGATGATGATTGATGCCTGATCGCAGTCGAGATGCTGAATGAAAAAACCCGCATGCGCAGGCATGCGGGTTTTTCGTTTCCGGCATCGCGATGCGCCGGGAGCGAGACGCTTCAGTCGTCGTCATGCCCGGCCTTGGCCGACACCGTGGTGCCGCCGCTCAGGTCGCCACCCGACGGCGCCCCCTGCCATTGCAGCCACCAGAAGCCCAGCACTGCTACCAGCATCAGGGCGGCGACGGTGCGCCATGCGCTGCGAATGCCTTCTTCCGGCCTGCCAGGCTTGCGTCCGGTGAACATCGCACGCACCAGGTTTTCGCCATGCAGCCAGCTGCTCAGCACCACCGCGGCGACGTGCAGGCCGACGATGGCCAGCATGATGTTGGCGATCGCTTCGTGCACCTCTTCCAGCCAGTCGCCGCCGAGTTCGTTGTAGGTGGCCCAGCCGGATGCGGCCACCGCCAGCGTCAGTCCGAGCAGGGCGAGGATCGCCAGCGCGCCGGCCGGATTGTGGCCGGTATGGTGCTCCGGCTTGCCGTGCACCAGCGAGCCGAGATAGTGCGTCACGGCTTTCGGACCGCGCACGAAATTCGAGAAGCGCGCATAGCGCGTGCCCATCAGCCCCCAGAGGATGCGGAAGCCGACCAGGCCCGCCATGGTGTAGCCGAGCGTGACGTGCAGCAGGCGCCAGCGCTCGCTTTCCGCCGTGAGATAGGCGCCGGCGAAACTCAGCACCATCAGCCAGTGGAAAACCCGGACCGGAACGTCCCAGACCAGGACTTGCCGGGTTGCCGACCCGGTGGCGGCCGCATCAGCGCGGGATTCGTACATCGTGCTCATTGAATTCTCCTTTGTCCGCATGGACATGGCAGGCGATACAGTTGGCGGCGCTCTTGACGGCTGGCAGCTTCCAGGTCGACGCCGATATTTCGTCATGCTCGCGCGTGAACCAGCGCGAGCGGGTGATGCGGTCTTGCGGCGGCTCTTCACTGCCGCGCTTGCCGGTGCCGGCGTTGGCGACAAGCCAGGTGTCGAGCTGCTTCGTGGTGGCGGCATCGAGCGACGCATCGGTGCCGAAATGGCGCGGCAGATTGTTCATCAGCCTTTGCCAGGATGCGGCGGGAAGCAGGCCGGGCGGATAGGCGACGTGGCAGGCGCCGCATTCCTGCTGATAGGCGGGCAGCAGCGGAACGCGTGTGCGACCATGATCGCCGGCCGTCGCGGCGACGTTGAAACACAGCAGTGCGCCCAGGCCGATCAGGCTGCGTCGCACCGGGGAATGAGTGGGAAACGTCATGTTGGGTTCTCCGGATAGTGGGTGTGAATGCTTACGGCTTGAGCGTGAGCAGCCAGCTCAACACGTCGGCCTTTTCGGCGGCGCTGCACTCGCGGCCCAGCACGTCGTTGCAGTTGCGGCGGAACCATTTTTCCGTCTTGGCGGCATCGGTGAAGCGTTCTGGATTGAAGGCCGGTGCCATGGCATGAATTGGCTTGCCGGTCGAAGCGTGCTTGCCGGTCTGGGTGGGCACGTTGCCGTGGCAGGAGGAACAACTCCATTCATGACCGTGGCGGGAGGTAAAGAATTGCTGACCGCGGGCAGGCGAGGCCGGTGCGCCGGCCTGGGCGGTATAGCCGGACAGCAGCTCCGCCGGCGTGGCTGCCTGTGCGGCCGGAACCAGCGCGGCTGCGGCCAGTCCGATGCTTGCGCCGACACAAGCTGACAATATTCGATGAGAAGACAACAGATTCATGGAAACTCCTTTCATTCAGTGTTCCCATGATCACGAGCGGATCTTAAGGCATTCTTAAGAGCGCCTATCGCAATGCTACTGCGCAGCCCGAGATTGGATTGCGGTGCGCGGCGTTGAGTAGGCAAAACAATCGATTGTCCACGGAAAACACGAAAGACACGGAAAGAGTAGGTGGCGCATTTTTTCCGTGTCTTCCGTGTTTTCCGTGGACAGCGAGGGGGAGTTATGCAAATCGCCGCAACGCCGCTCCTCAGATTCGCTTAAGCTGCCGCGCTCACGATGCAGGCATTAACCCAGAAGAAAGGAATTGCCATGCACCCCGTACTCGCACTTTTCATCCGTCAATACCTTTATGTCGTGTGCGCCGCGATGGTGCCGGTGATTCTCACGACCTTTCTTTCCATCCCGATGAGCCTCGGCGCACACCCGGGTGAAGTCCGCAGCGCCAGCGTGACGGCGGACCGGCACATGACCTGACCGTCTGTTAACCGCCGCTCGCCGCCTCGATGTCCGGCATGAGCCGGCGAATCGCTTCAAAGGTCAGCTGGATATGCGTTTCGATGGCGGCCAGCGCCTTGTCGACATCGCGCGCGAGGGCTGCATCGAAAATTGCGGTGTGTTCGGCATGCACGTCGCGCGGTATCGAGTGATGCGAAATCGCGAGATGGCGATAGCGTTCCGACTGGCGATAGAGCAGGCCGATCAGATAGCGCAGCCAGCGCGAATCGCAGCCGGCGATCAGCGCTTCATGAAACTCGCGGTTGCGCATTTCCCATTCGCGCACCCTGGTTTGTTCGCGGTCGCCGAGTTTTTCCTCGGTCTTGGTCAGCTTGTGGAATGCGGCGACCAGCCGCGCTTCCCATTCATCGTCGCCGGCGAGTATCGACTGCCGCAAGGCTTCTCCCTCGACCAGCACACGCGTGCGCGTGATGTCTTCCAGATCGGTCAACGAGATCGGCGCGACGTGAAAGCCGCGCTGTCCTTCGCTGACCACGAGCGCGTCCGACAGCAGCAGGGAGAGCGCTTCGCGCAGCGTGCCGGCGCCGGCGTTGTAGCGGTCCTTCAGATGTTCCACGCGCAGCTTCTCGCCGGGCGGCAGCCGCCCTTCGATGATGTCGCGGCGCAGTTGAAGATAGGTGCCTTCGGTCAAGGTGTTGGGGGCGGTGTCCGCTTCGCGGAATGCGGTATTGAATTTTTGCGTGTGCAGCATGATGTTCCTACTCCCTGTCCGGAGTGTTGTCCTGGTTGCGCTTGAGGCGATAAGTGAGTTGCGGGCGGGTGAGGCCGAGCATGCGTGCCGCGCCGGCGAGGTTGCCGGAAGAGCGCTCGACCGCCTCGCGCAACAGCATGCTTTCGATCTCGTCGAGCGACATGCCGCTGGTGATGAAGGCTTCGCATAAACGCTCCTGCTCCAGCGGCCGGTTTTCCGTGAGCGCGCCTTGCTCGCTGATGCCGATGTCGCGCATCTCGGATTCGCTCAGGCTGGGGAAGAGATGATCGAGTTCTATCCAGCCGTCGGCCGGCGCAAGAATGATGCCGCGCTCGATCATGTTCTCCAGTTCGCGCACGTTGCCCGGCCATTGATAGGCCTTGAGCGCTTTCATCGCCTTGTCGGTGATGCCGGCCACGCGCTTGCCGTGCACCGCATTGAATTTTTCGACCATCGCATTGACCAGCGGCGGAATGTCGAGCGCGCGCTCGCGCAGGGGCGGGATCTCGATCGGGTACACGTTAAGGCGGTAAAACAGGTCGGCACGGAAACGGCCGTCCTTGACTGCCTGCTGCAGCTCGACGTTGGTGGCGGCGACGATGCGCACGTTGACCTTGCGCGTCTGATCGTCGCCCAGCCGTTCGATCTCGCCTTCCTGCAGCACGCGCAGGATCTTCGCCTGCGCCGCCAGCGGCAGTTCGCCGATTTCATCGAGGAAGAGCGTGCCGCCCTCGGCGCGCTCGAACTTGCCGACACGCGTTGCATGCGCGCCGGTGAAGGCGCCTTTCTCCACGCCGAACAATTCCGATTCGATCAGGTCGTGCGGAAGCGCCGCGCAGTTGACGGCGACGAAGGGCCGTTCGGCGCGCTTGCTCATGTCGTGCAGGGCGCGCGCGAAGCGTTCCTTGCCGACGCCGGTTTCGCCGGTCAGCAGCACCGTCACATTGGTTTTCGCAGCCTTGAGCACGAGGTCGTAGGCGCGCTGGAAAGCCGGCGAGCTGCCGATCATGTTGTCGACCTGGCGCTGCTGTTCGAGCGAGGAGCGCAGCGCATCGACTTGCGTCTTCAATTCGAGCAGGCGCGAGACGATGGAATCGGCTTCGTAGTACGCCATGTGTTCTGCGGCGTCCGGCCATTCCTCCGCCGGCTTGCCGACGATGTAGCAGTGCGGATCGCCGCATGCAACGCATTTCACTTCCTTGAACAGGATGAACTTGCCCATGAAGGTCGTGGTGTAGCCGGAGGCATAGCCGAGCAGCATCCAGCACACCGGATCTTTCTGCGGGCCGAATTCCTTGATATGCGATTCCGCTTCCCATGAGTTATCCCACTGGAATTCGCCGTAGAAGCGGCCGGCCGCGACATCCATGTCGATGCTGATCGGCTTGACCTTCACGCTGCCTTCGAGCATGTGCAGCTGCGGGCCGACGACGAAGGCATCGACCACGCTCTGCTCGGCGCGCAGTTTCTTGGCCAGCTCGGCATCGCGCACGCCGGACGCATAGCCCATGCGGGTGAGCACGCGGCGCGCATGCTCGAGGCCGACCGTGTTCAGCAATTCCTTGCGCAATCCGGCCAGCGCGGCGGTATGCAGCAAGACCATGCGGTGTTCCGCCAGCCAGATGGTGCCGTCCTCGGCGGAAAAGCGCACCAGCCTGCGCAGATCGAGGTCCTTCGGGTAATTGATCATGGGGGCCTGCCAACGGAAAGTGGTGGAGTGCGAACGGATCGCAGAATTTGTGCAGCCCTAATAATATCGAGATTCTACTTGAATATCGGGAATTATCGATCATTTCATCAAGCCGAATCGGGCCACTTCATCATTTGATGAGTAGACAAAGGGCAATGTCTTTGCGCTGCAATGCAGCATAAAGAGGCCAGTTTTTCGGCATTTTCCGTCTAATTCTCCAGCAAAAATCTACGGAAAAGCAGAATGCTGCACCGCATCCAAAACTCATAATATCGAGATTTTTATTTATCTCCGACATTTTGGCACGGCGGTTGCTATGTCCTTCCTGGCCAACACGGACAGCGGAAAAAATGAACAGCTCAAGCTTTGATACGACCCGCAAGTTTGTACGCGTCATCGAGACCCGGGAAAACGGCATGGTGGAGTTCGAATTCGCCATCGGCGAACCGGAATTGTTTGTGGAACTGCTGCTGCCCGGTCCGGCCTTCACCGAATTCTGCCAGGCCAATGCGGTGACCGTGCTGGATGACGAGGCGCATCCGGCCGACGGCGAAGCATCGCAGTGGGACTGGAACCTGCGGCAGGCCACGCACCAACGCTTCAAGTAACAGAGATTCAACCGGCGCCATGCACGGGGCCGGCAATTAAAACAGGAGGAGTCAGCAATGCATATTGATCTACGTACTGTCAGCATCAAACCCTTGCGCCAGACATTCGACCACGTCGCACGGCGCATCGGCGGCGACAAGCCGGCCTCGCGCTACCAGGAAGGCACGCTTGGCGCGCAGGCCGACGCCAACTTCCACTATCGCCCCTTGTGGGACCCGGATCACGAACTGTTCGACGTCACCCGCACCAGGGTGAAGATGGCGGACTGGTATGCGTTCAAGGATCCGCGCCAGCTCTACTACGGCACCTACACGCTGGCCCGCGCCCGCATGCAGGAAACCGCCGAGGGCGATTTCGAGTTCGTCGAATCGCGCGGCCTCGCGGCAGCCCTGCCGGAAGCGACCCGCAAGCTCGCGCTCGACGTGCTGCTGCCGCTGCGCCACCTGGAGTGGGGCTCCAACATGAACAATTCCTTCATCTGCGCCTACGGCTACGGCACCGCGATCACGCAGCCGTGCATCTACCAGGCGATGGACCACCTCGGCATCGCCCAGTACCTGACGCGCGTCGGTCTGCTGCTGGACGACGAAACCGCGCTCGACGCCGCCAAGGACGCGTGGCTGAAGGACGGCAAGTGGCAGGGACTGCGCCGCTATGTCGAAGACAGCTTCGTGCTGAAGGATTGGTTCGAACTGTTCGTCGCGCAAAACCTCGTGCTCGACGGCCTGCTGTATCCGCTGGTGTATCAGCACATCGACAACGCGATCTCCGCACAGGCCGGCCCGACCGTGTCGATGCTGACGCGCTTCCAGAGCGAGTGGTTCGCCGAGACGCGCAAGTGGGTGGATGCCAGCATCAAGACCGCTGCTGCCGAATCCCCGGAAAACAAGGCACTGCTGTCGCAATGGACAAAAGAGTACAGCGACAAGGCCGTGGCCGCGCTGACCCCGCTCGCCAGACACGCACTCGGCGAACAAGCCGAAGCGGTGATGGCCGAGCTGACCGAAGAATTCAAGCTCCGCGCCGGCAAGGCCGGGCTGGCGCTGTAAGGAGACATGATGTCCAACGTATTCATCGCATTCCAGACCAATGAAGAAACGCGCAGCATCATCGACGCGATCGCGGAAGACAACCCGAACGCCATCATCAACGAGCAGCCGGCCATGGTGAAGATCGACGCGCCCGGCAGCCTCACCATCAGGCGCGGCACGGTGGAAGACAAGCTCGGACGCGACTTCGACCTGCAAGAGCTGCACGTGCACCTGATCACGCTGTCCGGCCACATCAACGAGACCGACGACGAATTCACGCTGAGCTGGAAGCACTGAGCCGGCCCCAACAAGGAGACAAGATAATGGACATGAAAGCGACCAAGAAGCTCGGCCTGAAAGAGCGCTACGCGGCAATGACGCGCGGCCTCGACTGGGAAACCAGCTATCAGCCGATGGATGCGGTTTATCCGTATGACAAGTTCGAAGGCATCAAGATCCACGACTGGGACAAGTGGGAAGATCCGTTCCGCCTGACCATGGACGCCTACTGGAAATACCAGTCCGAAAAGGAGCGCAAGCTGTACGCGATCCTGGACGCCTTCAATCAGAGCAACGGCCACCTCGGCGTCACCGATGCGCGCTACATCAATGCGCTCAAGCTGTTCATGACCGGCATTTCACCGGCGGAATACGCGGCGCATCGTGGCTTCGCGCATGTCGGCCGCCAGTTCCGCGGCGCTGGTGCGCGCGTGGCCTGCCAGATGCAGTCGCTCGACGAAATCCGCCACTTCCAGACGCAGGTGCATTCGCTGTCGAACTACAACAAGCACTACAACGGTTTCCACGACTGGCGTCACATGCACGACCGCGTCTGGTACTTGTCGGTGCCGAAGTCCTTCTTCGACGACGCGATGTCAGCCGGCCCCTTCGAGTTCATGGTCGCGATCGGCTTCTCGTTCGAATATGTGCTGACCAACCTGCTGTTCGTGCCCTTCATTTCCGGTGCGGCCTACAACGGCGACATGGGCGCGATGGCCTTCGGCTTCTCCGCGCAATCGGACGAAGCGCGCCACATGACGCTGGGCCTGGAAATGATCAAGTTCATCCTCGAACAGGACCCGGACAACCTGCCGATCGTGCAGCGCTGGATCGACAAGTGGACCTGGCGCGGCGTGCGCATGCTGACCCTCGTCGCGATGATGATGGACTACATGCTGCCCAAGCGCGTGATGAGCTGGAAGGAAGCATGGGAAGTGTACTTCGAGGAATCCGGTGGCGCGCTGTTCAAGGATCTCGCGCGCTACGGCATCACCGTGCCGAAGTGCGTCGAGCAGGCCACCATCGACAAGGAACACATCTCGCACCAGGCATGGGCCACCTTCTACCAGTACGGCGCGGCGGCTGATTTCCATACCTGGATGCCGACGCCGGAAGAAATGGACTGGCTGTCCGCGAAATACCCGAACACCTTCGACAAGTACTACCGTCCGCGCTTCGAACACTGGGCGCAGCAGGCGAAGCAGGGCAAGCGCTTCTACAACAAGACGCTGCCGATGCTGTGCCAGTGCTGCCAGATCCCGATGCTGTTCACCGAGCCGAGCGACCCAACCAAGATCTGCTACCGCGAGTCCGACTACAAGGGCGAGAAGTACCACTTCTGCTCCGACGGCTGCAAGGAAATCTTCGACCACGAGCCGGAGAAGTACGTGCAGGCGTGGCTGCCGGTACACCAGATCTACCAGGGCAACTGCTTCGAACCGGATGTCAACCCGGCAGCCGAAGGCTTCGATCCGCTGATGGAAGTGCTGCGCTGGTATCACCTGAACGTCGGCCGCGACAACCTCGACTTCGAGGGCTCGGAGGACCAGAAGAATTTTGCGCAGTGGCGGCAGATGGCGACCAAGAATACCTAGATCGCCGCCGGGCGGCATCAAGCCGCCTTCGCGCCACCATTAGGCCACCATCGCGCAATGCATCGAACCAATCAAGGAGACAAACCATGTCAGTAGTAGCAGTCAAACCCTACGTCGGCGAGGTCAAGGACAGCGTCGACAAGTTCCACGGCGCCCAGCTCTTGTATGTCGGCTGGGAGGACCACCTGATGTTCTGCGCGCCCTTCGCCTTTCCCTTCGCGCCGACCATGCGCTTCGGCGACGTCGTCGAACATGCGTTTCCCGGCGCGTTCGGCGACCATCCCGAATTCGCGAAGATCGACTGGAGCAAGGTCGAGTGGTTCAAGTCCGGCCAGCCGTGGAAACCGGACGCCGACAAGTCGCTCGCCGAGAACGGTTTGAAGCACAAGGACGTGATCCGCTTCCGCACGCCCGGACTGACGGGCATCAAGGGATCCTGCAGTTAAGTTGAACGCAGGGCGCGCCGCGCGCATCCTGCGAAGGAAAGAAGTGACATGAGCTACCAGTTGACCATTGAACCGCTCGGCCAGACCATCGACGTCGAAGAGGGGCAGACCATTCTCGATGCCAGCCTGCGCGCCGGCATCTATCTGCCGCACGCCTGCTGTCACGGCCTGTGCGCCACTTGCAAGATCGAGGTGGTGGACGGCGAGATCGACCATGGCGAGGCATCCAACTTCGCGCTGATGGATTACGAACGCGAAGAAGGCAAGACGCTTGCCTGTTGCGCCACCCTGCAATCCGACGCGGTGGTCGAGGCCGAGATCGACGTCGATCCCGATGCGCAGAACATGCCGGTGAAGGATTTCCATGGCACGGTCAGCCGCATCGAGAACCTGACGCCGACCATCAAGGGCATCTGGATAAAGCTCGACGTCGAGGAGCGCATTCGCTTCCAGGCAGGCCAGTACATCAACCTGCAGATTCCGGGCGAGAGCATGTCGCGCGCATTCTCCTTGGCCAACCCGCCCTCGAAGGATGGCGAGATCGAGCTGAACATCCGCATTGTCCCGGGCGGCAAGGCGACGACCTGGATCCATGAAACGCTGCGCGAAGGCGACCAGCTCACGCTGACCGGGCCCTATGGACGTTTCTTCGTGCGCAAGTTGGCGCAATTGCCGTCGATTTTCCTTGCCGGCGGCTCCGGCCTGTCGAGCCCGCGTTCCATGATCCTCGATCTGCTGGAACAGAGTTCGACCCAGCCGATCACGCTGGTGTATGGCGCACGGACCCGCGACGAGTTGTATTACCACGACGAGTTCGAAGCGCTCGCCGCGAAGCATGCGAACTTCACCTACGTGCCGTCCCTGTCGAACGAACCGACAGACAGTGCGTGGGCGGGTTTCCGCGGCTTCGTGCACGACGCGGCGAAGAACCATTTCGACAACGATTTCCGCGGCCACAAGGCTTATCTGTGCGGGCCGCCGATGATGATCGACGCCTGCATCACGACCCTGATGCAGGGGCGCTTGTTCGAACGCGACATCTACACCGAGAAGTTCTTTTCGGCGGCGGATGCGCAGCAGGTCAGAAGCCCCTTGTTCAAGAAGATCTGACATGGCGCACTTCACCATCACCATCGAGGACACCGGCGAGACTTTCCGCTGTTCGGACAGGCAATCGCTGCTGGTGGGCATGGAAGCGCTGGGCAAGAAAGGCATTCCCGTCGGATGCCGCGGCGGCGGCTGCGGCGTATGCAAGATCGAAGTCACCGCCGGGGATTACCGCAAGCGTGCCATGAGCCGCGAGCACGTGAGCGAGGAAGACGAGGCCGAAGGACGCCTGCTCGCCTGCCGGGTGACGCCGGTGAGCGATGTGACATTGAAAGTGGTAGGGAAGATGAAGAAGAACGTGTGCCGAGAACAGGCATCCGAATCATGATTCGTTTTGTTTAATCAAAGCTGTATTGGAGGAGATCACCATGGCAATGACAGGAGTTTTGCGTCCGGGACATGCGCAGTTGCGCGTGCTGGACATGGAGGAGTCGGTCAAGTTCTACACGGAAGTGATGGGCTTGCTCGAAGTGGGGCGCGACGATTCCGGCCGCGTGTATTTCAAGTGCTGGGATGAGCGCGACCATCACAGTGTGGTGCTGCGCCAGGCCGACCGCGCAGGTCTCGATCACTTTGCCTTCAAGGTGCTGGACAAGGCCACGCTTGACAAGCTTGAGGGCGACCTGAAGGAATACGGTGTCAAGACCGAGCGCATTCCGGCCGGCGAAATGCTCAACACGGGCGAACGCGTGCGCTTCAAGATCCCGACCGGCCATACCATCGAACTGTATGCCGAGAAGAAGGACGTCGGCAACGGCATGAGCTACACCAATCCGGAAGCCTGGGTGCCGAACATTCCCGGCATCGCGCCGGTGCGCATGGACCACTGCCTGATTTACGGCGGCGATATCGACGGCAACAAGGACCTGTTCGAAAAAGTGCTCGGCTTCTCGCTGGTCGAACGCATCAAGCTGGAAGATGGAACCACCGATCTCGCCACCTGGCTGACCTGCTCCGCCAAGGCGCACGACATCGCGATGGTGCGCCATGCCGAGGACGACAAGCTGCATCACCTCTCGTTCCGCCTCGAAAGCTGGGAGCAGGTGCTGCGCGCGGCCGACCTGATGTCGATGCATCGCGTGTCGATCGATGCCGGTCCGACGCGTCACGGCGTCACGCGCGGCACGACGATCTATTTCTTCGACCCCTCGGGCAATCGCCTCGAAACCTTCTGCGGTGGCTACGACTTCTATCCGGACATGCAACCGATCACCTGGACATGGGATGAAGTGGGTGCCGGTGTGTTCTACCACGACCGCAAGCTGAACGAGCGCTTCCTGACCGTGGTGACCTGAGATGCAAGTCGCGACTGCAAGCCCGGGCATCACCTGGGAAGCAGCCAGCGCCGCCGCGCAAGCGGCGGTGCGGCACGCGGAAGCGAACGGCTGGTGCATCAACGTCGCCGTGGTCACCCGCGGCGGCAGTCTGATGGCCTTCCTGCGCATGCCGGGCGCATTCCTGCACTCGATCGACATCGCGATCGACAAGGCTTATACGGCGGCGAGCTTCGGCTTTCCGACAAGGGACTGGATGGCGGCTGTCGGCCATGACGAAGGCATGAAATTCGGCTTCTCGGCGCAGCCGCGCCTGATCGTGTTCGGCGGCGGCTTGCCGATGCGCATGGAAGGCGATGAATGGATAGGTGGCATCGGCGTGTCCGGTGCGTCTGAGGCGCAGGACGAAGAGTGCGCACGTGCCGGACTCGATGCCATCGGGCTGCACCCGTAGGAAGAACGCAGGGTGCGGCTTGCGCACCGTACCGGTGTTGGAAACGTAACGGAGAAAGTGTAAATGAAGCAGATCAACAATTTTATCAACGGCGAATTCGTCACGACCGCGAAGCTGTTCGACAAGCGCTCGCCGCTCAACAACGCGGTGATCGCCAAAGTCGCCGAGGCCGGCAAGGCCGAGGTCGATGCCGCAGTCGCTGCGGCGCGTCGCGCGCTCGTCGGGCCGTGGGGCAAGATGGCCGTCGCCGACCGGGTTGAATTGCTGTATGCCGTTGCGAATGAAATCAACCGGCGCTTCGACGAATTCCTCGACGCCGAATGCGCCGACACCGGCAAGCCGCGCAGTCTCGCGAGCCACATCGACATTCCGCGCGGCGCGGCCAACTTCAAGATCTTCGCCGACGTGATCAAGAACGTGCCGACCGAATTCTTCGAGATGGCCACGCCCGACGGCGCAGGCGCGCTCAACTATGCCACCCGCTCGCCGGTCGGCGTGGTCGGCGTGATCTGCCCGTGGAACCTGCCGCTGCTCCTGATGACGTGGAAGGTCGGCCCTGCGCTCGCCTGCGGCAACACGGTTGTCGTCAAGCCCTCGGAAGAAACACCGCAGACCGCAACGCTGCTGGGCGAGGTGATGAACGCCGTCGGCATGCCCAAGGGTGTGTACAACGTGGTGCACGGCTTCGGCCCCAACTCCGCCGGCGAGTTTCTCACTACCCATCAAGGCGTGAACGCGATCACCTTCACCGGCGAAACCCGCACCGGCGCGGCGATCATGCGGGCCGCCGCCGAGGGTGCGCGTCCGGTGTCGCTGGAGATGGGCGGCAAGAATCCGGCCATCGTGTTCGCCGACTGCAATTTCGAAGCGGCCATCGAAGGCACGCTGCGTTCCGCCTTCGCCAATTGCGGCCAGGTTTGCCTCGGCACCGAGCGCGTGTACGTAGAGCGCCCGATCTTCGACAAGTTCGTGTTTGCCATGAAGATCGGCGCCGAAGCGATGAAGATCGGCGTGCCGAACCATCCGGCCACCGGCATGGGCCCGCTGATCAGCCAGGAGCACAAGGCCAAGGTACTGTCCTACTACGAGAAGGCGGTCGAGGAAGGCGCGACCGTGGTGACCGGCGGCGGCGTGCCCGACATGCAGGGCGACTTGGCCGAGGGGGCGTGGGTGCAGCCGACCATCTGGACCGGCCTGTCCGACGATGCGGCGGTCTGCCGCGAGGAGATCTTCGGGCCGTGCTGCCACATCTTCCCCTTCGACAGCGAGGAAGAAGTGATCCGCCGCGCCAACGACACTACCTACGGTCTCGCCGCATCGATCTGGACCACCAACCTGCAGCGCGGCCATCGCGTCGCGGCGAAGATCGAAGCCGGCCTGGTGTGGGTCAACAGCTGGTTCCTGCGCGATCTGCGCACACCCTTCGGCGGCGCCAAGCAATCGGGCATCGGCCGTGAAGGCGGCGTGCATTCACTTGAGTTTTATACCGAGCTGAAGAACGTCTGCATCAAGCTTTGATCGACAACGACATGAATACCAATCCCGAAATCGCCAACAGCATCCGCGCCAACGGCATCCTGACCAACTACCATGACATTGGCAGCGGCTTTCCCGTATTGCTGATCCACGGCTCGGGACCGGGTGTTTCCGCCTGGGCCAACTGGCGCCTGACCATGCCGGAACTGGCGAAGCGCAGCCGCGTGATCGCACCCGACATGGCGGGCTTCGGCTTCACCGAGCGTCCACAAGGCATCGCCTACAACCTCGACACCTGGGTAGCGCAGGCGGTGGGTCTGCTGGACGCGCTCGACATCGCGCAGGCCGATGTGGTCGGCAATTCCTTCGGCGGCGCACTCGCGCTGGCGATGGCGATCCGGCATCCGAAGCGCGTGCGGCGCCTGGTGCTGATGGGCAGCGTCGGCGTGCCTTTCGAAATCACGCCGGGGCTCGATGCAGCATGGGGTTACGAGCCTTCGATCGAGAACATGCGCAAGCTGCTCGACATCTTCGCCTACGACCGCTCGCTGGTTACCGACGAGCTTGCGAAACTGCGCTACCAGGCCAGCATTCGCCCCGGCTTCCAGGAATCGTTTTCCGCGATGTTCCCGGCGCCGCGTCAGCGCTGGGTCAATGCGATGGCCAGCAGCGAGCAAGACATCCGTGCTCTGCCGCATGAGACGCTGGTGATCCACGGACGCGAGGACAAGGTGATTCCGCTGTCGACTTCGCTCACGCTGGCGCAATGGATCGATCGCTCGCAACTGCATGTCTTCGGCCGCTGCGGACACTGGACGCAGATTGAGCACGCACAGCGCTTCGCGCGTCTGGTCGGCGACTTCCTCGCCGAACCGGCGCAAACCTGATTTCAATTTTACGGACACACCATGGAACAGCAAACAATCATTCAGCTCGGCGACGAGCTCTACAACGCGCTGTGCAGCCGCGAGACGCTGACACCGCTGACCGAACGCCATGCGGACATCAGCATCGAGGATGCGTACCACATCCAGCAGCGCATGATTGCGCGCCGCATGGAAAAGGGCGCGCGCGTCGTCGGCAAGAAGATCGGCGTCACCAGCAAGGTGGTGATGGACATGCTCAACGTGCATCAACCCGACTTCGGCTACCTGCTCGACACCATGATCTACAACGAAGGCGAAGCGATCCCGATGAACACGCTGATCCAGCCCAAGGCGGAAGGCGAGATCGCTTTCGTGTTGAAGCACGACCTGATGGGGCCGGGTATTTCCAATGCTGATGTGCTGCGCGCGACCGAATGCGTGATGCCCTGCTTCGAGATCGTCGACTCGCGCATCCGCGACTGGAAGATCAGGATCCAGGACACCGTCGCCGACAACGCTTCCTGCGGCGTGTTCGTGCTCGGCGACCGTGCGGTTGATCCGCGCAAGGTCGATCTGTCGACCTGCGGCATGGTGCTGGAAAAGAACGGCGAGATCGCCGCTACCGGCGCGGGCGCGGCCGCACTCGGCAGCCCGGTCAACGCGATCGCATGGCTGGCCAACACACTGGGCAAGCTCGGCATCCCGCTCAAGGCTGGCGAGGTGGTGCTGTCCGGTTCGCTCGCGGCCATGCTGCCGGTGAAGGCCGGCGACAACCTGCGCGTCACGATTGGCGGCATCGGCGGTTGCTCGGTCAGATTCTATTAATGCTTCGACTACTGGTTCCCCCTGCAAAGGGGGAAGGAGCCAGTAGCCAGTTCCCGATAGAGAATCCATTGGAAAGAACACAGATGAAAAAAATCAAATGCGCATTGATCGGCCCCGGCAATATCGGCACCGATCTGCTGTACAAGTTGCAACGCAGCCCGGTGCTGGAGCCGGTCTGGATGGTCGGCATCGATCCGACTTCCGAAGGTCTCAAGCGCGCCGCCGACATGGGTCTGAAGGTGACATCCGACGGCGTCGACGGCCTGTTGCCGCACGTCGCGAACGATGAAATCCAGATCGCGTTCGACGCGACCTCCGCCTATGTGCATGCAGAAAATTCGCGCAAGCTGAATGAACTCGGCGTGATGATGATTGACCTGACGCCGGCCGCTATCGGCCCCTACTGCGTACCGCCGGTCAACTTGCTCGAACACGTCGGCAAGCGCGAGATGAACGTCAACATGGTCACCTGCGGCGGCCAGGCCACCATCCCCATGGTCGCGGCCGTGTCGCGCGTGCAGCCGGTCGCCTACGGCGAAATCG
Source organism: Herbaspirillum sp. ST 5-3 (assembly GCF_004804275.1). Taxonomy (GTDB): domain Bacteria; phylum Pseudomonadota; class Gammaproteobacteria; order Burkholderiales; family Burkholderiaceae_D; genus Noviherbaspirillum. Next base: position 632,107 of record NZ_STGI01000001.1, on the reverse strand, counting down.
TCGCCACCGTGTCATCGCGTTCGGTCGGCCCCGGCACCCGCAAGAACATCGACGAGTTCACCCGCACCACCTCCGGCGCGGTCGAGAAGGTCGGCGGCGCGAAAAAGGGCAAGGCCATCATCGTGATCAACCCGGCCGAGCCGCCGCTGATCATGCGCGACACCATCCACTGCCTGACCGAGACCGAACCGGATCGCGACTCGATCACCGCCTCGGTGCACATGATGATCAAGGAAGTACAGAAGTACGTGCCCGGCTACAAGCTGGTCAACGGTCCGGTATTCGACGGCAAGCGCGTGTCCATCTTCATGGAAGTCGAAGGCTTGGGCGATTACCTGCCGAAGTATGCGGGCAACCTCGACATCATGACCGCCGCCGCCGCGCGCACCGCGGAGATGTTCGCCGAAGAAATCATCAGCGGCAAGCTGGTCCTGCAAGCAATCGCCGCGTAAGGAAAGAGACATGACACTCAAAGGCAAGAAAATCACCGTCCATGACATGACGCTGCGCGACGGCATGCATCCGAAGCGCCACCAGATGACACTGGAACAGATGAAAAGCATCGCGCAGGGGCTTGATAACGCGGGCATCCCGCTGATCGAAGTCACGCATGGCGACGGCCTGGGTGGTTCCTCGGTCAACTACGGCTTCCCGGCGCATACCGACGAGGAATACCTCGGCGCGGTGATCCCGCTGATGAAGCAAGCCAAGGTTTCGGCGCTGCTGTTGCCCGGCATCGGGACCGTCGACCATTTGAAGATGGCGCGCGAGCTTGGCGTCAACACCATCCGTGTCGCCACGCATTGCACCGAAGCGGACGTGTCCGAGCAGCACATCGGCATGGCGCGCAAGCTGAACATGGATACCGTCGGTTTCCTGATGATGAGCCACATGGCCTCGCCGGAGAAGATCCTCGAGCAGGCCAAGCTGATGGAAAGTTACGGCGCCAACTGTATCTACTGCACCGATTCCGCCGGCTACATGCTGCCGGAAGACGTGAAAGCCCGCATCGGCCTGCTGCGTGAAAAACTGAAGCCGGAAACCGAACTCGGCTTCCATGGCCATCACAACCTGGCGATGGGCGTCGCCAATTCGGTGGCCGCCATCGAATACGGCGCCAACCGCATCGACGCCGCGGCAGCCGGTCTGGGGGCAGGTGCCGGCAATACGCCGATGGAAGTGTTGATCGCAGTCTGCGCGCGCATGGGCATCGAGACCGGTGTGGATGTCTACAAGATCCAGGACGTGGCTGAAGACCTCGTCGTGCCGATGATGGATTTCCCGATCCGCATCGACCGCGATGCGCTCACGCTCGGCTATGCCGGTGTCTATGGCTCCTTCCTTCTGTTCGCCAAGCGCGCCGAGAAGAAATACAAGGTGCCGGCACGCGACATCCTGGTCGAAATGGGCCGGCGCGGCATGGTCGGCGGACAGGAAGACATGATCGAAGACACCGCGCTGACGATGGCACGCGAACGCGGCCTGATGTAAAGGAAAAGACAATGAAACTCGACAAGAGCACGATACAAACACTCGCGGCACATCTGGAAACCTGCGAACTGGAAGCGCGCGACACGCTGAAGATCACCGACGAATATCCCGAGATGGACTGGGACGACGCCTATGCGATCCAGGACGAAATCAAGCGCCGCAAGGTCGCGCGCGGCGCGCGCATCGTCGGCCTGAAAGCCGGCCTCACTTCGCACGCGAAGATGAAACAGATGGGCGTGGAAACGCCGGTGTTTGGCTTCCTCGCCGATTACTTCGCGGTGCCTGAAGGCGGTGAGGCGAAGATGTCCGAACTGATCCATCCCAAGGTCGAACCGGAAATTGCCTTCGTCACCAAGGCGCCATTGAAAGGCCCGGGCTGCCACATCGGTTCCGTGCTGGCGGCAACCGATTTCGTGATGCCGGCGATCGAAGTGATCGATTCGCGCTATCGCGACTTCAAGTTCGATTTGAAGAGCGTGGTGGCCGACAACTGCTCGTCCTCGCGCTTCGTGGTCGGCGGCCGCATGGCCCCGGTCGACAATCTCGACCTGCGCACGCTCGGCGTGGTGATGGAAAAGAACGGCCAGGTGGTATCGCTCGGCGCCGGCGCTGCCGTGCTCGGCCATCCGGCGGCGGCCATTGCCATGCTCGCCAACCTGCTCGGCGAGCGCGGCGAGGAAATCCCGGCCGGCACGCTGATCCTGTCCGGCGGCATCACCGAAGCGGTCGCAGTGCATGCGGGTGACAATGTCACGCTGCGCATCCAGGAGCTGGGAAGCGTCAACATGCGATTCGTTTAAGGAGACTTCACATGCCTATCTGCCAAATCCATTTGCTCGAAGGCCGCACCGTCGAGCAGAAACGCCTGCTGATCCAGAAGATCACCGAAGCCATGCACGAGGCCATCGGCGCCAAGCCCGAGAGCGTGCGCGTGATCCTGACCGAAATGCCGAAGGAGCACTTCGGCATCGGCGGCAAGACCGCCGGCGAGCTCGGGAGATAGCGCAACGTAGGAGGGCTTTCGTTCATTCATTGCCACAAAGCTTGTTCCTCCACAAATGCTTCCGTGATCCTGCATGGGAAAATATTTTCAACGGACAAGCGATCGGTTCAGGTCGCTCACTCCTGAAAATAACAAGCAAAGGGCAGGAAACCATGGAGCGAATGCGCGTTCCGTCGTCGGATACCGGCGCCGGAGTCCAATCGGTAATGGGCAATGTGCGCACCGACGTGTCGGTGAGGTTCCATGAGTGCAGTACGCCCCCGTTTGTGCAGGGCGCGCTGGAAACCCTGTACGAAAGCCCGTATTCGACGCTGGCGCAGTTCCAGTGCAAGTCCGGCGCATCGCTCGCGCATGTCCATACCTATGTTGCGGATCGGGCGGGAAAGCCCTGCGCCATCCTGTTGTTCCGGCTTGACGGCCACGTCATCAAGGTCCTCAACGAAGTGATGACGATCGGCGGTGCCGACATCGAGCGCTTCGTCAAGCACGTGTTCGAGAAATTCGCATCGGCATCGGTCATCGCGTTTCATGCGATCCGGCCCGATGGCACGCCGCGCGCGTATCTCTGTCATCGATTCGATGTGTCGGAGGATATCGTCCTGTCGCTTCCCGCCAGCGAGGAAGAATATGTGGCCGCATTGGGCAAGTCGACGCGCAGGACGATCAGATACTATTCCAACAAGCTCAAGCGGGAATTCCCGAGCTTCCGGCACCAGGTTTTTACAAGAGGCGACATCACGCGCGAGCATATGCGCGCCATCGTCGACATGAAGGCTGCGGAAATGACGAAGAAGCACCGTCGATCCATCGTTGACGAGGAGACAGTCGACCAGATGGTGCGCATGGCGCGAAGCTACGGTATCGTCGGCATCGCCACCATCGACGGCAAGATCTGCGGCGGCTGGATCGCTTACCGGGTCGGCAGCAACGATTTCATGGACATGTGCGCCTACGACCCTGGCTACGAGGAATTCAGGTTGGGGACGATTTGCTGCTATCTCGCCATCGTCGACTGCATTGCGCACGGAGGAAAGGAGTGCCACTTCCAGTGGGGACAGGACGAATACAAGTTCCGCTTCCTCGGCGTGCAGCGCAACCTCGCAGACCTGGTGATTTTCCGCTCACCGCTATCGATGCTTGTCCATGGCGGAAGATTCTGGCGCCCGGCCGCCAGACATTTGCAGCGCAAAGTCGAGAATACGGCAAAGCGCTTCAGGGGATCGTAGAGAGTCGGTTAATGGATCGCACTTAGCAGCAATTCATGCATCCGTCGCTCGCGTAATTGATAACCGCCCATGAGCAAGAAATCCTGAGTCTGTTCGGCGCGCCGAGAGAGGAAGGGCCAATCCCGAATCGGTTGACCGTTCGTCTTTTAGTGACCTTCACAGGGATTGCGAAGATCAGTCCGAATGAATAGCGCCGGCCAGTCGTGTTCGACTGCCTTGGGTCCGGAAACGGCCATTGAAGTCAGGTCGGCGCAGGCCCGTTACCGACCCGGACCGGAAGTACAGCTTTTCCCAAGGCAGACGTTCTGCACAGAGCTAACCGGCACAAAGTGCCGCGTTGAGAGGCAAATTAAGACTGAATCGATTCACTATTCTTCTTGCTAGCGGTACGTTGTACCCGTTCCTTTTCAATTCAAGTCATCGGATTTTTATAATCTTTTTTCCCAAAACTCTTGATCAAAGGATTGACCATACATTTTGACATCAACGTTCTTGGTTGAAAGTGTAAAACCATATTTTTTGTACAATTTTCGAGCAGACTTTAGGCAGCTATACGTTTCAAGGCACAACAAGCCTATGTGGTGATCTTTGCAATGTGAAATAACTTTGTCCATTAGCGTTTTTGCAGTTCCGCAGCCTCGGTATTCGGTTTTGACGAGCAAAAAATTTATAAATGCGGTTTGATCAGGTTTTACTGACACAGCTATAGAACCAATAGGTTTATTGTTTACAGTTGCCACCCAGAGCATGTTGAAGGAATTTTGTTTTTCCAAAAACGCAATAACTTTTTTGGCAATGTCCCTTTCAAAATTTGAATCAAATTCAAACTGCTCTGCATATAGTTTCCCATGTATTGATATCAGCCAACCAATATCTCCCGGGATTGGATTTCTCAGAATAATTTCCATGAAGAGTCATTCTCATATTATTGACACATAGATTCATCTAGCTTCATCGCACACCTAGATTTATACGTCACGGTCTGACTGATAAATAGGGACACCGACTAATAAAACCTATTGTGAAATCGCCCCAATATCTTATCCCGGCCAGCGGAAAAGGGTGATCAAGGAGCGTCAACCGCGCCGGGCCGCTTCGATCGTAGCGATGTCAATCTTCCCCATCTGCATCATCGCTTCGAAAGCGCGCTTGGCCGCCGCGCGATCAGGATCGGCGATCGCGGCAGTGAGGGCGCGTGGCGTGATCTGCCATGACAGGCCCCACTTGTCCTTGCACCAGCCGCATGCGCTTTCCTGGCCGCCGTTGCTGACAATCGCATTCCACAAGCGGTCGGTTTCGGCCTGGTCGTCGGTTGCAACCTGGAAGGAGAACGCCTCGTTGTGCTGGAACGCCGGGCCACCGTTCAGACCGATACAAGGAATGCCAATCACTGTGAACTCGACCATCAAGACGTCACCCTGCTTGCCAGCGGGATAGTCGCCGGGCGCGCGATGGATTGTTCCCACCGCGCTGTCCGGAAACGTCTCGGCGTAGAATTGCGCGGCTTCTACTGCCGTGCTGTTGAACCAGAGACAAATCGTGTTTTTGCTGAGCATTTTCGTTCTCCGACGGATGTTAAGAAGTACATGGCTCAAACCATGAAGACTGCCCTATTTCTTAAGCAATTGGCGTTCCTTAGGGGCGCGCACCCACGCGATCTCCGCCACGGCAACTTTTGTAAGTGGCCGGCTCTTCGGGCTTCTCTTCACTCAGAATCAAGACCTTCTTCAGGTACTTAGCACTGAGTTCTTGCCAGCGTCATTGCCACCGGCCAGGATGTTCATTGTCAAAATCAAGTTCAAGGGTCCGAAAGCGCTTGAAGTTATTTCAGGACCAGTTCCTTTATCGTTTTCATCGCATGCTCCCTCTATCGCAGGTTCGGTTAATTTCACCGAGTCCGCAGCTCATCATTTTTGGGGCCAGTTTGGCGCACTTTCCGCAGGGCCGACGTGCTATGGGGCAGCTGCCGACTAAGGTTGACGTTCGTCAACATCTTAGGATGCTGGCCAGGATGCTGTGTGCAATTTTCCTATATTTCCTCCCACGCAGCGGTCAGACGCAAGGAGGGCGCAAAGCCGGCCGGATGCAATATCCAGTAAGTGATGCCCGCTTCTGGACGGACTAAAGCCGATTCATGACCCGAGGCAGCGGCTATAAGCCGCCTTCCCGACGGTCACCATGGAGGTGCTGCATGGAACAAGCCTGCGAGGGCGTGACGCACCAGCAGTGCGGAGATCGCGAACATCGTCATGCCGATCAGAATGTCCAGCACCTGCCAGGCTCTCGGTCGCGCGAACCACGGGGCCAGCCATCGCGCCCCGAATCCCAGAAGCCCGAACCAGCACAGGCTGGCAGAGCTTGCGCCCGCGACGAACCAAACCCGGAGTGCCGCGGGGTGCTGGGCGCCGATGCTACCCACCAGCAGTACCGTATCCAGATAGACATGAGGGTTGAGCAGCGTGAATGCCGCGGCCTGAGCCAATGCAGCACCTCGGCTGAAACCCGCCCCATCTTCTGCCGCTTTCAACTGGGAGGAATGCCGGGCCCGACGCAGCGCCTGCCATCCGTACAAGGCCAGGAACACGGCGCCGGCCAGCGCCAGTGCGCGCGCAAGGCCCCGACTCTCCCCCAAGGCTTGGGCCATGCCCATGACGCCGGAAGTAATCAGCACTGCGTCCGCCGTTGCGCAGAACAGCACGACGATGCCGACATGTTCGCGGCGCAGGCCTTGGCGCAGAACGAATGCGTTCTGGGCGCCAATGGCCACGATGAGTCCCAGGCTGAGGGCCAGGCCCTGGACAAGAACGGATAAGCCGAGCGAAGAGGGGGCAGGTGAGGTAATCATGCGGAGAGCTTGCCAGCGCTTTCGAATGAAGACAAACTATCTTTTCTTCATTCAGTTTAGATAAACTTACGCGATGCTAGATTATTCCGCTCTGTCTGCGCTGGCTGCCGTGATCCGGGAAGGAAGCTTCGAGCGTGCAGCACGCGCGCTCCATGTGACGCCGTCTGCCATTTCGCAGCGCATCCGACTGTTGGAGGAACGCGTCGGCTGCGCGCTGGTGGTCCGCGAGCAACCCTGCCGCGCCACCGAAACGGGACGTCGCCTGTGCCAGCATGTCGACCATGTGCGCTTGCTTGAGCAGGAGTTGCAAGGGGCTCTGCCGGCGCTTGCACCGCAGGGGATTACACGTGTGGCGCTGCCCATTGCGGTGAACGCCGACAGCCTGGCCACATGGGCTGCGCCGGCCATCGGTGCCTTCGCTGCAGAAAACCCTGTGCTGATGGAAGTGGCGGTGGATGACCAGGATTACACTACCGAGTGGTTGCGTAGCGGCGCAGTGCTGGCCGCCGTGACCGCGACGGATCGTCCTGCCCCAGGCTGCAACAGCCGGCCGTTAGGCTCCATGCGCTATCTGGCGGCAGCCAGCCCGGCGTTCGTGCAGCGCCATTTCACACACGGTGTTCGGGCCGGCAGCCTGGCGAAGGCGCCCAGTCTCGTGTTCAACACGAAGGATGCGTTGCAGACGCGCTGGGCACGGCGCTTGTGTCGCCGGCACGTAGAGCTTCCGCGGCACATGCTGCCTTCACCCCAGGCGTTCGTGACCGCAGCCCTGGCCGGCATGGGCTGGGGCATGCACCCGCAGGCACTGATTGCCGCGCACCTGAAGAATGGGACTCTCGTCGAATTGGTGCCGAACACTCCCTTGGACGTACCGCTTCACTGGCAGCATGCTCGTGCAGCGTCAGGGATGCTCGATTCTTTGAGCCGGAGGATAGTGGCGGCCGCAAGCGCTTCACTGTTGCCGTCCTGACTTGCGCCACGCCTTATGTCTGTTCAATGAAGTTGACCTTCGAGAGCGTCGGCAGGCTCGCTCACACTTTCATTGGCAGAATCACCATTTGAAGGCCGTCAAAATGCAATCGCCGCTGAATCGCTAACGCCGCCTGGTTATGCAATAGCCGGGTAAACCAGTTGTCGTCCCTGAAAACCAGTTTGCTGGTAAAGAAAATCGAATTCGGATATTCCTTGCTGATTTCATCGCACAGTCGGGTGATTTCGACCACGGCATCGGTGCCGAAACCCAGATAAGCGGCTGACGCCATGCCATGACTATGGCAAAAATCGACGAAATAGTTCAAGGTCGCTTTCGCCTGCGCTCGCATTTTCGCGACCTCTCCTTCGCCGCCATAGGCGTGCGCATCCACCGTTCTCGCATTGACGAAGATGAAGTTCTTGAAATGCCCCGGAAACATGCGCTGCACCCATAACAGGGCGTGCAGCCCCCCGCCGCGCGAGCTGCCTACGATGAATACCGCCGTCTGGTCATTCGGATCGGGAGTCAATTCGCCGACATGGGCGCCGAATGGCTGATGAGCAAATACTTCATCCACCATGCGGATCTTTTCCTTTGTGTCCCGGTAATGAGCGCGAATATAGAGACAGGCAGCGATGACGAGGGCCGTGATCAGAAGTGTCATCCAACCGCCCTCGAAGAATTTTTCGACGATCGTGACCACCAAAATACTCGATGTCACCAGCAAACCGGTCGCGGACAACATCAGGCGCGGTTTCCAATGTCCGCCATCCTGTCGATGTTTGAACCAGTAGAGGCACAATCCTGCAAGCGACAAACTGAATGTCAAGAAGACATTGATACTGTAAAGGACCACCAGCAAATCCACCTTGCCACCGCTCCAGAACAGCAGCGCAAACGCAGCCGATCCCATCACCAACACGCCATTTTGCGTGACCAGCCGCGTGGACAGATAACGGAATTTGTGCGGCACCCACGAGTCCGCAGCCATATTTGCCAATACGGACGGTCCACCCAGAAAGCCCGTATTCGCGGCCACCAATAGCAAGCCGGCTTCAAAGGCCAAGGTGGTCGATAGCGCGACGCCCAGCGAGGCGCCGCCAAATCCCATATGGCCCAGGATTGAACTGAACACCACTGCGTTGAGCGTCTGACCCTCTACCGGTGTGGCTTGCCATAACAGATAGAGCAAAATGATGCCGCCAGCCGTGAAGGCAAGACTGAATGCCATGTACAGCATGGTCATCTTGCCGGTATGGACCCGCGGTTCCGCCAGTGAATTCACGTTATTGGAAACGGCTTCAATCCCTGTATAGGTGCCGCCGCCAAGTGAATACGCCTTGAGCAATAGCGCGATGGTGAAAATCCACGAGGTCTCTGCCGCCATCTTTCTGGTCTCGACAATCGTGTCGGGAAGTAGCGCGGGTATGGCAGAAGCATGGACTCCCACACCGTACAGAATGATCGCGATATGCGTAATCACGAAGCCCATGAAAATCGGCAGCAGGATCTTGATCGACTCCTTGGCGCCACGTAAATTCATCCACAACAGGATGACAACCGTTGTCAGTTCCAGTGTCAGTTTGTACGATTGTGCGCCGACCGGTAACAAGCTGAACAAGGCATCGACGCCGCTGGCGACCGAGATTGAGATGGTCAGCACATAATCGACAATCAGCGCCGCACCGGAGACCAGGCCGGCATGGGGTCCGATCAATACGGTCGCAATGCGGTAACCGCCGCCGCCGGTCGGAAAGAGTTCGATGATCTGGTTGTAAGCGAGCGAAATAATGAATACCGTGACGGCCGTCGCAATCGCAAGGTATAGGCCGAAATGTCCATGCGGGCCCAGTGCTTTGAAAGCTTCTTCGGGGCCATATGCAGATGAGGACAGTCCATCCGCCCCCAACCCGACCCAGGCGATGAAAGCAACGAGGGCCAATGAATGCCGGGTTTCCGTTTTCAGTGGGTCGAGCGGCTTGCCAAGCAAAATTTCGCGAATCTTTGCAGACTTCATAATGGGTTTTCGCAGCTATGCGAACGGCGTAGAACACGCTGGTGATAATAAGCCCGGCGTTCTGCGTGAAAGGCACCGCATTGAAATTTTTATATTTTCTTTACACCGTTCCGCCTTCCCGTTCGGCAAAATCAAAGTCCCTGTATGGAGTCGGATATTCTGAAGGCCCGGATCAAGCGGCCGGGTACAATCGACGGCAAAGTAGGTGCAACGAAGCGACAATTTATGTTCTCGACCGATTTTCCACGAGCTGTCTCCAACACACCGCAGCGCGATGAGGGCCAGAGCGACCCGGTAAGGAGCACGAGCTCTTCATTGCTGGTCTGCGTCGGCCCCGGATTATGGTCTGAGCATGTCGTCCGCCGGGCCGCGGAGTTGGCCAAGCAATCGAATGCGCAATGGCATGCGGCTTATATCGAAACATCGAAGTTACAGCGCCTGCCATTGGCACATCGCGAACGGATTCTGAAGACGTTAAAGCTGGCGCAAGACCTGGGAGCGACCGCGGCTGTCCTGGCCGGCAATAATATTCCGGAAGCCATTGCAGAATACGCGCGCAGCCATGCGGCATCGATCATCGTCCTGGGGCGTGGCCATTCTGCGTGGCCATGGCGCACAACACTTCTCATGCGCATTGCAGCCTATGCACCTGACGTCGACCTGGTTGAAATCAGCAAACCGGCTTTAGTCGATCCTGTTGCTCCGGAAAAGGACGGGTATGCGAATGCGATCGGAGCGGCAGAGGGCGAAGCCGCTACTGCGCCGTATCGAAGCTCGTGGCTATCGCGCTATGCATGGGCCGCAGCAGCCAGCCTGGCGACGGCGCTTGCAATAGCGCCACTGTCGCCCTATCTGGATCCAGCCAATATCGTCATGCTGTTTTTGCTGACCGTGGTGCTGACCGCAGTGCAACTCGGGCGCGGCGCGGCAATCGTTGCGACATTGGTCGGTGTCGCAGCCTTCGATTTCTTTTTTGTGGCGCCGCAATTTTCCTTCTCTGTCAGCGATCTCCAATACCTTGTGACCTTCGCAGTGATGCTTGCAGTGGGATTCATTGTCACGCACCTGACCGCGGACTTGCGCTACCAGGCACGCGTGGCTTCGCATCGCGAGTCCCGCTCGCGGGCGCTGTATGAATTTTCGCGCGAGCTATCCGGCGCGCTTCAGCCGGCTCAGGTCTTCGAGATCACGCGCAAGTTCATCCAACGCACCTTTCGAGCCAAGGCGACCTTGCTGCTGCCGAATGATGCCGGGCGATTGCAATCACCCCCACATTCCTGGCGCGACCCCGGAACAGAAACACGGATGACGGTACTCGATACCGGCATTGCGCAATGGGCGTTCGACCATGCGGAACCGGCCGGCACCGGGACCCACATACTCCCAAGCAGCGGTTTCTTTTATTTGCCGTTGGTGGCGCCCATGCGTACACGGGGCGTACTGGTCATTCAGCCGGAGAATCGGCACCGACTGCTCATTCCGGAACAACGACAGCATCTCGACACGTTTGCCACGCTCGCAGCAATCGCGCTGGAGCGCGTGCACTACATCGACGTCGCACAGGAGGCTTCGGTGCGGGTTGAATCGGAGCGCTTGCGCAATTCATTGCTTTCGGCCCTATCGCATGACCTGCGCACACCGCTTACCGCTTTGGTGGGGCTGTCTGAATCGCTGTCGAGGTCCAGGCCGACGCTGGCGCCGGTACAGCAAGAATTGGCGCAGGCGCTGCATGACGAAGCGTTGCGAATGAGTAATCTGGTGTCGAACCTGCTCGATATGGCACGGCTCCAGAGTGGCGCAGTCAAACTGAATCTGCAATGGCAACCGTTCGAAGAGGTGGTTGGGAGCGCACTGCGCGCAAGCCATTCTGAACTGACAGCGCATCGGATCCAGACCGAACTTCCGCGTGATCTGCCGCTGGTGCAATTTGACGCGGTGCTGCTTGAGCGTGTCCTCTGTAATCTGCTGGAAAATGCGGCAAAATACTCGCCGGCCGGATCATGCATCGTCATCGCCGCGCAAGTGAAAGACCAGTTCCTGGCTATCACGGTTCGCGATAACGGGCCTGGGTTGCCAGCCGGTGGCGAAGAGCTCATTTTTGAAAAATTCACCCGCGGCATCAATGAGTCGTCCACACCCGGAGTCGGACTTGGGCTGGCCATCTGCAAAGCCATTATTTCGGCGCATGCGGGCACGATCCACGCCAAGACTCCGCCGGATGGCGGCGCCTCATTCGTCTTCACGCTGCCACTTGGCCAACCACCGGCAATGCCGGATGTGCATGAGACGGATCTTCATCATTTGCGACGCGGATCATGACTGAACCAAGCCCGATTGCCCTGCTGGTCGAAGATGAGCCTCAGATCCGGCGCTTCTTGCGGACTTCACTGGAAGCCGAAGGATGGCGCATTGTTGAATCGGCGTCGATGCAACGCGGCTTGATCGATGCCGGTGCCCGCAAACCGGATCTGGTCATTCTGGATTTGGGGCTGCCGGACGGAGACGGCGTCGATTTCATCCGCAAGATGCGTGAATGGTCTTCCGTGCCGATCATTGTCTTGTCGGCGCGCACTGGCGAGGCCGACAAAATCAAGGCGCTCGACTGGGGCGCCGACGACTACCTTACCAAGCCATTCGGCGTGGGAGAACTGCTTGCGCGCATACGTGCGGCGCAGCGTCGTCGACGCCAGCCGCATGCGGATGAGCATGGGTTGGTGCAGTTCGGCGATGTCGAGATCAATTTGAGCGCGCGCTCGGTAAGCAAAGCAGGACAGGTAGTACATCTGACGCCGATCGAATTTCGCCTGTTGACAGTACTCATCGGCAATGCAGGGCGGGTCGTAACGAGCCCACAACTGTTGCGCGAAGTTTGGGGGCCGACGCATGCGGAGAGCAGTCACTATTTGCGCGTCTATATGGGACACCTTCGGCAGAAACTCGAAGATGATCCGGCACAACCCAAATATTTGCTGACCGAGACTGCGGTCGGCTATCGACTCGTTTTGCCGTGCTGATTGACCGCGAGCGACAATGGCCGCCCAATTGCCGCTATCGAGAGCGCTTCATGAACGTTGTCTATTGGCCATTCGTTGTTGATGGTCTTCACAGGGCTTTTGAAGATAGCCTTTCCTGAATAGTGCCGGCCGTTTTCAAATCTTTTTTCCGTCGCATGCTTTGTTCCCGGGCAATATGCCTCGCCCTCCCGTGCGGAAAATATTGCAGGCCGATTCCATTCCGCGTGCGGCTTTTCTGTCAGAATTCGCCGTGATCCGCGCACGCTGAGCGCCTGCCGGCGCCTGGAAAAGTGGTAACGCACCCCTCGACAAACCACGGAGAACAACAATGTCCACAGCACGCCTCAGCTTCGCCCTTTGTCTGACCATGTTCGCCGTCGCGGCGCAAGCCCAGTCGCGCGGCCCCGCTGCGCAATACTGGGTCGATCTGTCCACCAGCAATATGTCGATTCCCGGCATGCCGGAAGAGGGCGGCATGGGCGGCGGTCTGATGGGCGGCAACAACTTCGGCCGCTCGATGGGCATGGGCGAGCGCGGCAAGCTGCTGGATGCCGAGTTGTATGTGCGCGCCCATCCGTCGGGCGTCGAAGGCACGCATGCGATCCCCGGCGGCATGAACATGGGTTCCTCGTTGTTGCTGATGCCGTACCGACCGAAGCAGGAGCCGCAGGGTGCGCGCAGCGACGGGCCGGGCGAAGCCGAGAAACCGAAAGGGCGCATCCTGCTGTATTGGGGTTGTGGCGACACGATTCGTCCCGGCCAGCCGAAGGTGCTCGATCTGGGCAAGCAGGATTACGCGGAGTTTGCGCAATTCTTCTCCAGCCACGGCGCGCCGAGCAAGGGCGTGCAGGGCAGGCCGGGGCATTCCCTGTGGCCGAACGAGCGCGACAGCAAGCGCGTGCCGGACAATGCCTCGCTGGTTGGCGAGCACGCAGTGAGCGGTGACGGTGTGCCGGCCAGCCTCAAGTTCAATGTCGGCGCCGCGCATGACTTCCTGCCCAAGGCGCAGCTCAGTACCAAAGGCATGCCGAGCGAAGGCGTGCAGGTGGCATGGAATGCGATGGAGAATGCGAAGGGCTATTTCCTGCAGGCGCAGGGCGCGGCATCCGGGCCGGACGGCGCGCGGGACATGATTTTCTGGAGTTCGAGCGAGAAGCCGGAGAATGGCTGGAGCCTGATGACCTATCAGGCGCCGGCGCAGATCGCGAAGCTGCTGCAACAGAAAGTCATCCTTGCACCGTCGACCGTCAATTGCACCGTGCCGAAAGGCATTTTCGACAAGGCCGAAGGCGCGATGCTGAACATGATTGCCTACGGACCGGAACTGAACCTGTCCTATCCCGCCCGCCCCGCCAAGGCAGCGGCGGACTGGCAGCCGGAGTGGACCGCGCGGGTGCGCATCAAGTCGACCGGCATGACCATGCTCGGCATGGAGGACGGCGGTCGTCAGCCGCGCGCGGGAAGGCAGGGCGCGAGCGACGCAAGCAGCGCCGGGGAAGAGGGCCAGCAGGCACCGAACCTGCCCAATCCGGTCAAATTGCTGAAAGGCTTGTTCGGGAAGTAATCATCGTATTCACGCAGGAAATGCTTTCGGCGACGGCAACCGAAAACTTTCCTGCCTCATTGCAGAGCCGTTTATGTATCAAGACCCCATCATCATGCTCGACTTCGAAACGACCGGCCTCAGTCCGGCCGCTGGCGCACGCATCACGGAAGTGGCTGCCTTGCGCATCGAAGGCGGGCGCATCGTCGACCGTTTCGTCTCGCTGGTGAATTGCCATGTGCGCGTGCCGTCCTTCATCACCAGCCTCACCGGAATCACGCAGCAGATGGTCGATTCCGCGCCCTGCGTGTCGCGCGTGATGCCGGAACTGCTGCGCTTCATCGGCACCGATGCGCTGTCGGCACATAACGCAAGCTTCGACGAGAAGTTCCTGCGGGCAGAAAGCCGCGATCTCGGCCTGGAACCGGAACACCGCAGCCTGATCTGTTCGCTGAAACTGTCGCGGCGCGTGTTTCCCGGCTTGCCGAGTTACAAGCTCGGCACCTTGTCATCCTCGCTCGGCATCCGCTTCAAGGGCACGGCCCACCGCGCGGAGGCAGACGCCGAGGTGAGCGCGAATGTGCTGCTCCACATCGGCGAACATCTGCGCCGCACCTACGGGGTAGCGAGCATCGACACACGCCTGCTGGCGAAGGTGGGCGCGCTGAGCGCTGCCAAGGTGCCGGATTTTCTGGAGCGCGAGTTGCGCGGTCACGGATAGATCGCCAACGGGAGTGGTCTACACGGAAACGATTCCGCGAATGGTCGTCAAGCATGTCTGCTCGTCCTGTCCGTCCTGCTCTGTCCGCACTGGCGATCCTGCTTGCCGGATGCACCTCGGTGCAGATCCATCCTCACACGCCGCGCGATGTGGCCAGCTTTCCTGATCGGCCGGCAGAACCGACAGTACCCCGGCCGCCCTTGACCCGCATGCCGGCCCATGTGCCCTTGCCGCAAGTATCCACGCCGCGCATCCCGCCGCCCGCCATGCCGGGCAACGCACCGGTCGCGCCAGGCGCACCCGTCCCCGTGATCACCTGTGACCCGGGCGGATGCTGGAGCGACGGCCGCCGCTACGAAGGCGGGACCGGCGGCACCTTCCTCGACAAGAACGGCCGCCCATGTCAGAGCAACGGGAACTGGATACAGTGCTTTTGAATGTCTAGGCCGGATACAAGCCGCGTACCTTGCCGTACAGGCGCACCAGGCCGAGCAATGCATCGACTGACGGCGTCGGGATGCCGACCAGCTTGCCGATCTCGTGCACGACGGTGATCAGCGCGTCGATTTCCAGCGCCTTGCCCGCTTCCGCGTCCTGCAGCATCGAGGTCTTGAATGCGCCGAGCTTGCGCGTGACCTCCATGCGATCCGCGCCGCTCTGGCTGATCGGACAACCTATCTTCGCGCCGATCTGTGCCGCCTCCGCCATCGCCGACAGGCAGAAATCGTGGATCAGCGGATCGTCGAGAATCCTGTCGCAGGTCGCGCCGGTCAGCGCCGAGACCGGATTCATCGTCATGTTGCCCCACAGCTTGTACCAGATATCGGTGCGGATATCGGCGCTCGCTTCCGCCTCGAAACCGGCGCGCTGCAGCAGCGCGGCCAGCGCATCGACACGCGTCGAGCGGCCGCCCGCCGGTTCGCCGAGAATCAGGCGATTGCCGAAGCCCAGCCGAACCAGTCCCGGTTGCGGGCAGGAGCTCGACAGGTGCACCACGCAGCCGATGACTTGCCGGAAAGGGATGGCGCGCAGCAATGCGCCGTCCGGATCGAGCGATTGCAAGCGCGTGCCGGCATAGGGAAGCTCGTCTCCGGCAAAGAACCACCAGGGAACACCGTTCATCGCGGTGACGACAAGCGTATCCGGTCCCAGCAGTGGCGCGATGCGCGCCGCCACTTCCTGCATCGCGGTCGCCTTGACCGCGATGACGACCACATCCTGCACGCCGAGCGCCGCAGGATCGGCATGCGCGCGCAGCGGCACGCTGGTGACGGTGCCCTGTGCCTGGATACGCATGCCATGGGCATTAAGTGCGGCAAGCGTTTCGCCGCGCGCGACGGCGCTCACCTCGCAGCCGGCAACTGCCAGTCGTGCACCGATCAGGCCGCCGATAGCGCCTGCGCCATAGATCGCAATCTTCATGTTCTTCCTTGACAGCTGTTGTTCATGCGCAGGGAAGTGTAACGCCTCGCGCAATTGCTTGCGCGATGTCGGGATTCACATGTTCATGGTATGTATCGCAAGGCGAGCGTGTGGTAACTTTTGAACCTGTTTTTATGCCGGTTTCGGGGGGTATGGTGAAGAAGCTGCTCTTCATGTTGCTTGTGGCGATTTGCGGGCTTGCCTGGCGCAGCCCTGACGTCCTGCATGCCATCGGACTTGCCAGCGCCGCCCAGAAGCCGGACACGGTCGCCACCCGACGCGCTCCGCAACCGATGTCCATCGACGAGTTCGCAGAGCGCAGCAAATCCGATCCGCAGGCGTATCAGAAATTCCTTAACAGTTTTCAGACGCAGGAGCGCAGCGAAGTCGACAAGCTGATGAACCTGCTTGCACACGGAAAATACGAGTAGTTCCCCACCATCCTTGGTGCATTACTTTACGGCCGGCTTTTATAGCCGGCCTTTTTTTCGTGCATTGGTATTGGGCAGCGCGCCCGATACCTGGGCTACGGCGCGTCGGTACTGCCGGCCTCGCCTCGCTTTCCGGCTACCAGTGTGATGCTGCCATCCTGCGTCACCTTGTCGATCGCATTCGCCGAGGTGTCGGAGACAAACAGATTCCCCGCACCGTCGATCGTGATGCCGTACAGCGAATCGAACTGGTCTGTCGGGCCTGCGATGGTGCTGGTCGCGCCGGAAGAACTCACCTTGCGCACGCTGCGCCCGGCGGCGAGGTAGACGTTGCCGGAGGCATCCGCGGTAATGGCGAAGGTGTCGAGGAACAATGCCGGCCCGGTTTCGCCGTTGAAGTTGCCGGCCATGGTGCTGACCTGGCCGCTTGCCGCGATCTTGCGGATGAAGGTGCTGCCTTCCGGGATGTTCGGTGCGGGCGGGCCGTACCAATCGGTGACATACAGGCTGCCGGCCGGGTCGATCGCGATGCCTTGCGGACCGAGGAAGGTCGCGGCGTCGCGCATGCCGTTGGCGGTTCCACGCATGCCGCGCGTACCGGCATACGTCGTCACCACGCCGGCGGGCGTGATCTTGCGAATCAGATAGTTCCCGCCATCGGCCACGTACAGATTGCCGGCCGCATCCGAGGCGATTCCCCATGGCTGGTTGAAGCGCGCCGCGGCACCGCTGCCGTCAGCGTCACCGCTTGCGGCGGGCATGCCTGCCACGGTGCTTACCGCGCCGCTCGGTGCGATCTTGCGGATCGCGTTGCTGTCGACCACGTAGACATTGCCGGCCGCATCGACTGCAAGCCCCTTCAAATTGCCGAAGCGCGCTGCAGGTCCCGTGCCGTCCGCATCGCCGCTGATGCCGGGCGAACCGGCCAGCGTCGTGACCACGCCTGAAGATGCGATCTTGCGAATGGTGTAATTGCCGGAATCGGCGACATACAGGTTGCCGTTGCTGTCGCTCGCGATGCCGACCGGCTGGTTGAAGCGTGCTTTGGTCGCATCGGCCTGGCTTGTGGAAGTAGTGTTGGTGTTGCTGCCAGCGGCGGGTTCGTTTGCGGTACTACCTGCAGTCGGCTTGGTTTCGGAAACGCCGCCGACGACGGGAGCGGGCGCGCTGTTGCTGGAAGAGGGCGCCAATGGCGCGGGGGCGCTGCTTTGCTGCTGTGATGTTGTTTGGCTGGCTCCGGATTGTGCGGTATCGGCTCCGCTACCGCCGCCGCCACAGGCGGCAAGAAAAACAGAAACAAGAACTGCGCTGATTCGGCTTCGTAGATTTGCATGCAACACAGACCACCTCAAGAAAAAGAAAAGCTCCCTGATTTCTTGTGCTTTGAGCCATCATCGCTGACAGGAAACACGCCTCCTTTGATAACACTCAACGGCGCGGCAAACGGCGCACAGACTGTTACAAGTTCGCCTCATTGCGCGCCCGCTTGCCGGCGTCGCTATACTGGCGCGACACGGCAAAGGCGCTTGACTCTCACGTGGCGTGAGGCTTTATCTTTTGTTGTCATCAAGGAGAGAACCCATGCTGCTGAAAATTGGCGAGCTGGCCAAACGCACCGGGCTGACGGTGCGCACGCTGCATCATTACGATGCCATCAAGCTGCTGTGTCCGTCGGGGCGTTCCGATTCCGGTTACCGCTTGTACGACCGGCAGGACATTGAACGCCTGCATCGCATCCAGGCCTTGCGCCGGCTCGACCTGTCGCTCGCCGACATCGCCTCGCTGCTGGAAGGCGACAGCACCGACTTGCAGACCGTGATCGAACAGCAGATCGCGCTGCTCGATTTGCAGGCACGCCGCACCATCGCCTTGCGCGACCGGCTGCAGGGATTGCTGAAACACGTGGCCGGCAATGTCGAGCCCGACCTGTCGGACTGGCTGGTGACGCTGGAAATGATGTCGATGTACGACAAGTACTTCACCAGGGACGAGCTCGCGACCTTGCGTGTTCTGCGCGACGCCGCCAACAAGGAAGTCACCTCGCAGTCGAAGGCGCTGATCGTGAAGATCCGCAGCCTGATGGATCGCAATGTCCCTCCCGACAGCGCGGAAGTGCAAGCCTTGTCGCTGCCGTGGATGGCACTGGTGCATGAACGCATGGGTGGAGATCCGCGCCTGATCAGGAAGCTCGATGCGATGCATCGCAATGAATCGGCGGTGCAGGCGCTGAGCGGGGTCGATGGCACGATGATCGACTACATGGCGACCGCATCGATGACGTATCGCATGAGCATTTATCGCAAGTACCTGGGTGATATCCCGGTGCAGCCGTCGCTGGAACAGTTTGCAAAATGCCGACCGCGCTGGCTTGAACTCTCTGCCGAGCTGCGCGACATGCTTGATCAGGGCATTGATCCTCGCGGCCCGGCCGGCCAGCGCTTGTGCGCCGAGTGGCTCGCGGTAAGCTGCGCGGTATGGGGCGATGATCCCGCAGTCCATGAAAAGATCCGGCTCGCCCACGAGAGAGAGCCGCATCTGCTGATCGGCACCGGGGTCGGCAAAGAGATGATTGCCTTCCTGGAAGAGGGCATCGGACATCTGGTCGCGCAACAACAACGAAGAACAGGAACCTCCAATGGATAAACCCGCAAGCAACGAACAAGACAAGAAGCTTTTCCAGGATCGCAACTTTCGCTGGCTGGCGGCCGGCGCGATCATTTCCATGCTGGGTGACCAGTTCACCCTGATCGCCTTGCCCTGGCTGGTCCTGAAAATGACCGGCGACCCGCTGGTGCTGGGAACCGTGCTGGCGGTCATGAGCATTCCGCGCGCGCTGTTCATTCTCGTCGGCGGCGCGCTGGTCGATCGCCATTCGCCCAAGAGCGTGGCGATGCTGACCAAGTACATCAACACGCTGTTGCTTGCAGCGCTGGCCGTATCTGTATTTACCGGCGTGCTGAATGTCGGGATGGTGTATGCCTTTGCGCTGGCGATCGGGCTCTCGACCGCGTTCAGCATTCCGGCCGGCACCTCGATCATGCCGCATGTGGTGGCGCGCGAGCAGTTGCAGGCAGCCAATGGCATCTTCATGGGCATACGCCAGATGTCGATGTTCGCCGGGCCACTGCTGGCGGGCTTGCTGATCGCGCTGTTCAGCCATGGCAGCGATGTCGGCGTGGTGAAAGATGCGCGCGGCCTGGGACTGGCATTCCTGTTCGACGCCATCAGCTTTGCCGTGTCCGCATGGACCTTGGCAAAAGTCGCGATGCGGGAAGTACACGGGCGGCAGGGCGTGAATGCCGCCGCGCAACAATCCGTGAAAAAAGCCGTAGGCGAAGGTTTGCGCTATTGCTGGAAGGATGACAGCCTGCGTACCTGCTTCCTGTACTGGGCGGCGGTCGCATTCTTCATCACCGGGCCGGTCCAGGTCGCCGTCCCCGTTCTTGCCAACCATATCGGTGCCGGTGCGGCGGCCTTCGGCGCGCTTGCCGGCGCGCATGGCGCAGGGACGCTGCTCGGGATGGCGGTAACGGGAATCAAGCCGCATCTGCGCTTTGGCAGTTTCGGCAGCACGATCCTTTTGATTGACGGCATCATCGGCATCCTGTTCATGCCCATGGGACTGGTTCAGGCAACATGGCAGGGCATTGCGCTGCTGCTGGTTATCGGCACGCTTGGCGGCTTCCTGCAGGTCAATATCTACACCTGGCTGCAGCGCCACGCGGCACCCGCCATGCTAGGCCGCACCATGAGCCTGTTCATGTTCATCTTCATGGGCATCGCGCCGATGTCTTCGGCAATCACGGGCTGGCTGATGCGCAGCGTGTCCTTGGTGCAATTGTTTGCCGCCAGCGGCGCCTTGCTTGTGCTCATCGTCGGCATCGCCCTGCTCACCTCCGGCATGCGTTCGATCACCGATGCCCGCTCTGGCGCCGAAACCCAGCGCTGACCGCAGTAAATACCTACTCCGAAAAGGAAAACAGCGGGCGAACAGCGTCCGTTGTTCGCCTTTTTCTTTCTGAAGGAAACATCGGTTTCATGTTTAATCGCAACACGATAAGTCTCAATCTACCGGAAACTATGCAACGCGGAACGATGTCAAAAAAGCGCTCTCCGGGTCAATGTGGGAGCCCGATGAACCGCCCTCCTGCATCCCTATCGACCGACGCCCTGGTGTCGACGTTGAAAAATGGCTTGTTGCAACCGGGAGAGTGGCGCGACAACGCCCAACGGCAGGCATATTTCAACAAACGGAGGCCGGATCCATGGATGCGCCAGCAAGCCGCAGAAAGGAATGGGTGGCTCTGTTAAAGAGCCTCAACATTGACGACAGGGAAATTCGGGAACGCAAGGAATTTCTGGAATTCCGGAATGAAGATGAAGCCAGACTTGGCGAGGTCAACACCCTTGCCGCCGAATACGCGGAAGAAGTCATCGAGGACTTCTACCGCCACATACTGAACTTCGAAGACACCCGCGCATTTTTTTCCGATCCCAAGGTTTTGGCGCATGTAAAGAATGCGCAAAAACAATACTTCCTTCGTCTCACCCAAGGCCACTACGACGAAAATTACGTCGAAAACCGACTGAGAGTCGGTGCCGTGCATGAGCGCATATCGCTGCCCATCAAGTCCTATCTCGGCATGTACAGCTTCTACCTGCGCGCCGTCGGCATGCGTATCTTCGAGCGATACAAGGATGATCAGGCCAAGGCACACGACATCTTTTTTTCGCTGATGAAGCTGACCTTCTTCGACATGGGGCTGGCGATCGACACCTATATCGATTCCCGCGAACGGACGATCGGCCAGCAGCAGGAAGCGATCAAGGAATTATCGACACCGGTGCTGCCCTTCCGCGAAGGCATCCTGATCCTGCCTATCGTCGGCATGATCGATTCCTTCCGCGCCAGCCAGTTGACCGAGCAGTTGCTGCGCGCCATACGCGACAACCGCGCCAAAGTCGTGGTGGTCGATATCACCGGCGTGCCCTATGTCGACTCGCGCGTGGCCAGCCATCTGGTCCAGACCGTGGAAGCGGCGCGCCTGATGGGATCGAAAGTCATCATCTCCGGCGTCGCGCCGGAAATCGCGCTGACGCTGGTGACGCTGGGCATCGACCTTGGCCGTATCGAAACCGTGGGCGATATGCTGAGCGGCGTCGAGCGCGCCGAACAATTGAGCGGATACAAGGTCATCAAGGGGCCGGTTGGCGACGAGAATCAGCCTGACCAGGCTTGAAAGGCATGCCGATGCTTGTCCCCATCTTGAAACAGGAGCACTTCCTGATTGCGTCCATTCAGGGAGAACTGACCGATCAGGAGTTGCTGGCGCTGCGCGATCAACTGATAGGCAAGGTACGGCAATTCCGTTCGCGTGGCGTTCTCATCGACGTCACCGTGCTCGACATCATGGATTCCTTCGCCGCACGCACGCTGCGCAGCATAGCGCACATGACCAAGCTGCTCGGCGCGAAAACCGTGGTCGCCGGCATTCAACCCGATGTGGCAATTTCGATGGTGCAGCTCGGCCTGACGCTCGAGGACACTATTTTGGCACTGGATCTGGAGGATGGGCTTTCGATTCTACGGTCCAATGGAGCGCGAAGTGATAACGTCAATGGCCGAACATGAAACGGCGATTCCGGTCAGGTCCGATCTCGACGTGCTGAAGGCACGCCAATACGGAAAAGAACTGGCTGGATTATTAAGGTTCAGCAATACCGAGCGCACCATCGTCGCGACCGCCATTTCGGAGATTGCGCGCAATACCGTACTGTATGCGAAGTCGGGCTGTATCCACCTCAAGATCGTGGAGCAGGGCGGCAAGCGCGGCATCCTCGTCATCGTGCGCGATCAGGGGCCGGGCATTCCGGACCTTGGCCTGGCGATGCAGGACGGCTACACGACCTCGCAGGGCTTGGGCATCGGTTTGCCCGGCGCCAAGCGCTTGATGGATGAATTCGACATTGTTTCCGAAGTGGGCAAGGGGACCGTGATCACAATGAAGAAATGGGAACGGTGACCGCATGATCTCTTCCGGCAGCATGCCGTTCTTGCAGTATTGGGTTGCAGCACGGCCGATGCCGGGAGAGCGCGAGTCAGGAGATCAGTATGTGATCGCGCCGCATGCACGAGGCGTGCTGATCGCGGTCGTTGATGGCCTTGGGCATGGTGAGGATGCCTGCATCGCGGCCAAAGCCGCGGTTTCCACGCTGGCCGATCACGCCGATGAGCCACTGGCTATCCTGATCCAGCGCTGCCACCAGGAACTCAGAAAAACGCGCGGCGCGGTCCTGACTGCGGCGTCCATCAATGCGTCCGATAATACGCTGAGCTGGGTGGCGGTTGGCAATGTGGAAGGCATGCTGCTGCGTGCTGAGCCCGACGCCAAGCCGGTCTCCATCCTGCCGCGCGGCGGCATCGTCGGCGATCGTCTGCCTGCTCTGGCGCCGGCAAGCTTGCCGATCTGCCCCGGCGATTTCCTGCTGTTCGCCACCGATGGCATCTGCAGCGCATTCCTGCATGGCCTGCGGCACGTGGAACAACCGCAGCAGTTGGTGAATCAAATTTTTTACGCACATGCACGCGATACCGACGACGCATTGGTGCTGGGGGTGCAATGGACAGGCGAAAACAAGGATTCCACAGGCGTACGCAACTGACCTATTCTCTCGCGTCGCGCAACAATCCCCAGCGAGATATTGCACGGGATAACGCTCCCGACAGCGAGTACGTGGAATACCAGAATGAGTACCGGATGGCATTGCTTGAATATCTGCGGGGCGAAAGCGATGAAGCCGCCTTGCTGCATGCCTATGAGCTCGGAAGGCGCGGCGCGACCAGTCAGTTAAGCGTACTCAACCTGAATGAAATTCACCAGTCGGCATTGCTGTCGGACGAATTCCGAAAAAAATTATCGTTCGACGAGGATGGCATTCACTTGCTGGCGAAGGCGGCAGAGTTCCTGGGACAGGCGCTGGCACCGTTCGACATGATGCATCGCGGCTATGTGGAAACCATTTCACAATTGCGCACCCTCAATGAAACCTTGCGTCAGCAAAGCCAGGCGCTGCATCTGAGCGAAGAGCGCATGCGCCTGTTCATCAAGCACAATCCGGCCGCCGTCGCGATGCTCGACAAGGAGATGCGTTACGTGCTGGTGAGTCCGCGCTGGCATGTCGACTATCGCCTCGGCGACCGCGACATCACCGGCTTGTCGCACTACGAAGTGTTTCCGGAAACGCCGCCGGAATGGCGCGAGATCTATCGACGCTGCCTCGCCGGCGACGTCGACAAGCGCGATGAAGTGCAGTTCAGCCGCGCCGACGGCTCGATCGACTGGGTGCGCTGGGAAGTGCATCCCTGGTATACCGACCAGGGCGAGATCGGCGGCATCATCATGTTCACCGAGGTGATTACCGAGCGCAAGAACCAGGAACGCAAGATCGCGCGCCTGAGCCGCATCCAGGGCATCACCAGCGCCATCAATGCGGCCATCATCCGCATCAACGACCGCCAGGAACTGATGCAGGAAGTGTGCCGCGTGGCGGTTGAGCAGGGCAAGTTCAAGATGGCCTGGGTTGGTTTCGGCAAACCCGACGCGCTGGCGGTTTCCAGCCTCGCGGTGGGAAATGGTTCATGCAAGGTGACTTCCGGAGCTTCCGCGCGCGTATTGATGGAGCGCTCGGTCATCACGCGCGTCGTGGACTGCAGCAAGCCGGTGGTTTGCAACGACATCGAGCATGACCGGCGGCTGAGCTTCAAGCGCGAATTCCTGGAGATGGGCTATCACTCCCTGGTGGTCCTGCCCTTGTGCGAATCCGGGCATCCGATCGGCGTACTCTGCCTGTACGCAAGCGAAATCCGTTTCTTCGATCGCGAAGAAATGAAGCTGCTGTCCGAACTCGCGGACGATATTTCCTATGCGCTCAACCACATCATCAAGGAAGAGCAGATCAATTATCTCGCCTACTACGATGCGCTGACCAATCTTCCCAACCGCGACCTGTTCTTCGACCGCCTGCAGCGCCAGATCGAGGTCGCCCGGCATGAGAAACGCACCATGGCGGTGCTGCTGTTCGACATCGAACGCTTCTCCAACGTCAACGACAGCTTCGGGCGCCATATCGGCGACGCGCTGCTCAAGCAGGCGGCCGCGCGGCTGCAGCGCCTCGTTTCCTCGCACGATACGCTGGCGCATATTGGCGGCGACGTATTCGCAATCATGCTGGCCGATATCAAGGGCGCGGCCGATGCGGCCCACATGCTGGAACGGTTGATTGCAGGCTGTTTCAAGCCGGTGTTCGAAGTCAGCGGCTACGAGCTGTACGTCGCGGTGAAAGCCGGGATCTCCTTGTTCCCGAGCGACGGCGCGGATCGCGACACGCTCTACAAGAATGCCGAGATCGCGCTCAAGAAAGCGCAGAAGAACGGCGATACCTATCTGTTCTACCGGCGCGAGATGAATGCCAGCGTGGCGAAACGCCTGACACTGGAGAACCGTTTGTACCGCGCGCTCGAGCGCGGCGAATTCACCTTGTACTACCAGCCGAAAATCCATACCGGCAGCGATCGCGTGGTCGGGCTGGAATGCCTGCTGCGCTGGCAGCAATCGGCATCGGAGCTGATACTGCCGTCTTCCTTCATTCCGATCCTGGAAGAGACGGGCATGATCCTGCCGGTCGGCCAATGGATCATGGAAAAGGCGATTTCCGATTACAAGAGCTGGGTGTCGCAAGGGCTGACGCCGCCGCCGATCGCCGTCAATGTCTCGGTGGTGCAACTGCGGCATCGGGATTTCGTCGATTCGCTCAAGAGCATCGGCGAGCAGATCCCGGACGGCACACGCATGCTCGACCTGGAAATCACCGAAAGCATTCTGATGGAAAATATCGACCAGAATATCGAGAAGCTGCGCGCGGCCAAGGATATGGGCATGAAGATCGCGATCGATGATTTCGGCACCGGCTATTCCTCGCTCAGCTACCTCACGCGCCTGCCCATCGATCTGCTGAAGATCGACCGCTCCTTCGTGATCAACATGAACCGCAGCCCGTCAGGCCTGGCCATCGTGAGTTCGGTGATCTCGCTCGCCCATTCGCTCGAACTGAGCGTGATCGCGGAAGGGGTCGACGATGAGGAACAGGCCAAGCTGCTGAAGTTGCTGCGCTGCGATCAGTTGCAGGGCTTTTACTGCAGTGTCCCCTTGCCCAGCAGGCAGATCGGACCGATGCTGGCAGCGCAGTAAGCGCCGGCAGGAAGGCAAGGCGAGGAAAGCACGATGGCGCAATTCATCCTGATGCTGACCCGTAACGACCGGACGGTCGCGCACGCGCAGGCGGCGTACGCGGAGGTCGCGCAGACTGGCGTGCGATACGTCGGCTTCAAGGACATCGGCCTGCCGTTTGCCGAACTGGCCGCGTTGACCCGGGACATGCATCGCGATGGGCGGCAAGTGATGCTGGAAGTCGTCAGCACCACGCGCGATGCGGAGTTGCGGTCGGTGCATGCGGCGCTCGAACTCGGTGTCGATTATCTGCTGGGCGGGCACCATGCGGAAGAGGCGGCGCCATTGTTGCGCGGCAGCGGCATCCGCTATTTTCCATTCTGCGGCGAGACGGTCGGACATCCGACGCAACTTGTCGGCAGCATCGACGAAGTGGTGAATGACGCCCGCCGCCTCGCGTCGCTGCCGGGCGTGCACGGGCTCGATCTGCTCGCCTATCGTTTTTCAGGGGATGCGGAGGAACTCGCGCGCAAGGTGATCGCAGCCGTCGACCTGCCTGTCATCACCGCCGGCAGTATCGATTGCGAGCAACGCATTCAAGCCATGTGCGGCGCCGGTGCATGGGCCTTCACGATCGGCAGCGCCGTGTTCGATCGCTGTTTCCTGCCGTCGTCTGCTGCAATTGAAGATGCGCTGAAAACACAGGTCCAGGCAATCCTTGAAATGACGCAGCGCGGCTGAGTTCATGCAGCGTTTGCCGCTAGCGAACGCAGCACTTCCGCGGTCGCCGCATCGGCGGGAAAGAAAGTCTCCAGTGCCAATTCCGACAAGGTGACATCAATCGGCGTGCCGAACACCGTGGTGGTGCTGATGAAGGACAAAGTTCCGGTTTCCGTGCGCAGCTGAAACGGCACCACCACGCCGGCGTATTCCTGTCCGGCGGTATTCGCATGCGGAACGACACCGGCCGGCGCAGGATATTCCGCCAGTTCATTCATCAACTCGATCAAGACCGGATCGGCGCTGATGCCGATCTGGTGTCGCAGCCGCTCGAACAGATGCGCGCGCCATTCCCAATAGTTCGTAATGCGCGGCGCGACACCCTCCGGATGGAGGCTCAGGCGCAGCACGTTGACCGGCCCTTGCAGCAGGAAGGGTGCAACACCGGCCAACAGCGGCGGCACCGATTTGTTGGACGCGATCAGGTTCCAGTGACGATCGACCGCCAGCGCCGGATAAGGCTCGTGTCCCGCCAGCACCAGTTCCATCGCCTTGCGTGCCGGTTCCAGTGCCGGATCTTCCAGCTTCCGCTCAGGAAAGAGCGGCGCAAAACCGGCGGCAACCAGCAGCGTGTTGCGTTCCCTGAGCGGAATATCGAGGCGTTCGGCCAGGCGCAGCACCATCTCGCGGCTGGGTGTTGCGCGCCCTGTTTCCATGAAGCTCAAGTGGCGCGTCGAGATCTCGGCCTCGAGTGCGAGGTCGAGCTGGCTCAGGCGACGGCGCTGGCGCCATTCGCGCAGGAATTCTCCGACAGGACGGGTGGTTGACATGATGGCGTCGATCATAGCGCAACTCGCTCAAGCCTTCCCATTACCTCCGACGTAATCGACTTGCCGCGCATCGTGCACGAACATGCAGTCACCGTCGCAGCACACAATCGACTGCTGCAAGCGGACTTTCCAACTGCATGCATGGAGCCAGACATGAGCGAACAGACCGAATTGAACGAATTGATTGAGCGCTATATCGCGGTATGGAGCGAGACCGATGCGCCGCGCCGCCGCGCATTGATCGCGCAGGTATTCACCGAGGATGCGGATTTTCTTGATCCGCTGACGCACGCCTATGGACATGATGGCATCGACGCGATGATCGCCGCCATGCAGCAGCGTTTTCCCGCGCATCGCGTATCGCGCCATGGCGACATCGATGCCTTGCAGGATCGCGTGCGCTTCGTATGGCGGCTTGCGCCTGTCGATGCCGACGCGCCGGACGCGATGCGCGCGCAAGGCACCGATTTCGGCGTCGTGGCCGATGGCCGTTTATGCAAGCTGACCGGCTTTTTCGATCCCATGCCGGAGGCGCCGGTGCAGAAGAAGCATGGCTGGTCGGTCGACAGTTTCGCGGCGTTCTGGGCCAAGCCGAATCCCGCGCTGGTGCCGCGCGCGCTTGCGCCGGACGTGGTCGGCTACTGGCCGGGCAGCGAACCGGTGCGCGGCGTGGACGCATATACGCAGCGCATCGCCGAGCTGATCGCAATGGTGCCGGACTTTCGCCTGGAAGTGGCCGAGCATGCCGCCAACGGCGACTGTGTGTTCATCCGCTGGATTGCGCGCGGCAGCTTCGATGACGCGCCCTTCGAATTCACCGGCGTCGACCGCGTACGTGTGCGTGACGGACTGGTCGCGGAGAACCGGATCTTTTGCGACCACCCCTTGATCCAGGTGCTGGCCGCGTCGCATTCGCGTCAGCGCGCAGCCGTCTGATTTCTTCATTCACCAAGGAGCTTGCCATGTTCAATACCCAATCCTCATCCTTCCTGCGCCGCGTGCTGCTGGCCGACGCGCTGACCAGTTTCGGCACCGGCCTGCTGCTCACGCTCGATGCCGGTTTTCTTGCGCCGCTGCTCGGACTGCCGTCCGCGCTATTGCGCGAAGCCGGTTTGATCCTGCTGCCGTTTGCCGCGCTGGTCGCCTATGTCGGCACGCGCGAGCAAGTCTCGCCGCGCTGGGTCTGGGCGGTCATCCTGGGCAATGCACTGTGGGTGGTCGACAGTATCGCGCTGCTGTTGTCCGGATGGGTCACGCCCAACTTGGCGGGGACGGCCTTCGTCGCGGCGCAGGCGCTGGCTGTTGCCGTGCTGGCGGAACTGGAATATGTCGGCTTGCGCAAGAACACCGCTCTTGCCGTCTGAAAGGTTGCCGTTTCCGCTGGCAAGCCGTATGGCGGAGACGGCAGACCGGTCGAGTTCGTCGTGCCAGATCCTGAACCGGAAACGCTCACTGCGGCGCTCGGGGTTTTGTCGCCCGGTCGTCATGCACGAAGTGCGTCGGCGAAGCATGCGCATGCGCGCTGCGTTTCCGCAGGCGGATGTTGAGCATTTCCACCATCAGCGAGAAGGCCATCGCCGCATAGATATACCCCTTCGGCACATGGTGTCCGAAACCTTCCGCGATCAGCACCACCGCGACCACCACCAGGAAGGACAGAGCCAGCATCTTGATGGTCGGGTGCTCGGAAATGAAGCGACCGATCGGGCTGGCAAACAGCATCATCAGGCTGACTGAAGCGACCACGGCGGCGATCATCACGGCGATCTGGTCGACCATGCCGACGGCGGTGATGATGGAGTCGAGCGAAAACACCAGGTCGATCACCATGATTTGCAGCACGACGCCGATGAAGGTACGCCTGATTGCGGCAGCGCTTCCGCCTTCGGCGCCCTCGAAGGTTTCATGGATTTCGCCGACGCTCTTCCACAGCAGGAACAGGCCGCCGCACAGCAGCACAATGTCGCGCCCCGAAAAACCATAGCCAGCCACGGAAAACAGCGGTGCCGTCATGCCGACCAGCCAGGAAAGCGTCAGCAGCAGGCCGATACGCATGAACATCGCAAAGAACAGGCCGAGACGGCGTGTCATTTCGCGTTTGGCCGCCGGCAGTTTGTCGACCAGGATCGAAATGAAAATGATGTTGTCGATACCGAGTACCAACTCCAGCGCGGTCAACGTAAAAAACGCGATCCAGACTTGCGGATCACTGAGCAGTTCTAGCATGGTGATGTATTCCGGGGATTAAAAAAACGAGGGTGTCCAGACCGCGACACCCTCTGGCATGGCCAAGCGGCCACGCTTATTCGTTATTGGCGAAGCCGAGCAGATGCAGCAGGCTGGTGAACAGGTTGAAGATCGACACATACAGGCTCAGCGTCGCCATCACGTAGTTCGTTTCGCCGCCGCGCACGATGTTGCTGGTCTCGAACAGGATCATGCCCGACATCAGCAGGACGAACACCGCCGAGACGGCCAGCGACAGCGCCGGAACCTGGAAGAAGATCGCCGCCAGGCCAGCCAGGAACGCAACCAGCACGCCCACTGTCAGAAAACCGCCCATGAAGGTCATGTCACGCTTTGAAACCAGCGCGTAGCCCGACAGGCCGAGAAAGATCGCCGCCGTGCCGCCCATCGCCATCATCACCGTTTGCGTGCCGTTGGGCATGTTCAGGTAATGACCGATGACCGGGCCGAGCGTATAGCCCATGAAGCCGGTCAGCGCGAACACCAGCGCCACGCCGAGCCCGCGGTCGCGGTACTTGTTGACCAGGAACAGCAGGCCGAAATAGCCGACCAGCGTGATCAGCATGCCGGGATGCGGCAGGCGCAGCGCGGCCGACGCGCCGGCGGTGAGCGCGCTGAAACCCAGCGTCATCGCCAGCAGCATGTAGGTATTGCGCAGCACGCGATGTGCCGCGACGTCGATCACGGTGGTGGCGGCGCGTGCGCCGAAACCTTGCGTGCGGAGTGATTGGTAACGATCATTCATGATGCATCCTTTCGATAAAGCGTATTCAAACAGTCAAACCTTTTCGCGCACTCAGGCGCGCTCAGGAAAGTCGGGTCACATGGGACGCCTCCCGTTTCAGTTACGCAGCAAGGATAAATGCCTTGCCTTGTTTTAAAAAGCGAAGATAATATGATAAATACTTCGTAAAAACGGAAGCATGAAAAACACCAACCTGAACTTTCGGCATCTGTATTACTTCTGGGTGGTTGCCAAGGAGGGCAGCATCACGCGCGCAGCCGAGCGGCTGGATGTGGCAATCCAAACCATCAGCGCACAGCTTGCCCTGCTGGAACAATCGCTCGGCAAGGCCCTGCTCGCGCCGCAGGGGCGCCGCCTGGTCCTGACCGAGGCCGGTCGCGTCGCGCTCAGCTATGCGGATCAGATCTTCCTGCTCGGCGAACAGATGCAAGAGGTGCTGACCGAGCCGGACATCGGCCGCACCATGCGCCTGACGGTCGGCCTGTCCGATTCCCTGCCCAAGTTGACCGCGGCGCGCCTGCTGGAAGCCGCGCTGCAGCTGCCGAACAAGGTCAAGCTGGTATGCCATGAAGACGATTTTGAATCGCTGCTCGGCGAGTTGTCGGTGCACAAGCTGGACGTCATATTGACCGACCGTCCCGTGCCGTCGGGCACCACCTTGCGCGTGTTCAGCCACTTGCTGGGGGAAAGCGAATTGATGCTGTTCGGCTTGCCGGAGCTTGCCGAACGTTATCAGCCGGATTTCCCTTCACGGCTGACCGGCGCGCCGCTCTTGCTGCCCACGCGCAATCACGCGGTGCGCGGGCGCATCGACCACTGGTTTGAATCGCACGACGTGCGCCCGGACGTGGTCGGCGAGTTCGACGACAATGCCTTGCTGAACACCTTCGGCCGCAGCGGCATGGGCCTGTTTCCCGCGCCCTCTGCCCTGGCCAATGACGTCAAGGAACAGCTCGGCGCGCTGCCGGTCGGCGAGCTGACCCAGGTGCGCGAGCAGTTCTTCGCCATTTCCAATGAACGCAAGATCAAGCACCCTGCGGTCGAAGCCATTCTCAACGCCAGCCATAGCAGCGTTTTTGCAGCCTGATCCGGCGACTGCGCCATTCCTCATTGCTCTGCTGCTGCGCAGCAAAAATTAGAGTAAAGATTCACTTTATTGCCATATGGCAATAAACGCATTGCCGAGCATTGCTCCGCTGAAATATCATCGCAGGGATAGATGAAATGGCAAATACAAAAAGACCATTCCTGCAGGCTTGTCCATGACGGACCTGAAACTTGCCACTTCCCAAAGTGGGCCTCGGAGGCAAAATGAAACTCGGCAGATTGCGCATCGGTCAGCGGCTGGCGCTCGCATTCGGCGTCGTTACCGTACTGTTAATCATGCTGGCGGCTCTTTCCTATGTCCGGATCGACAGCCTCACCAGTGAAATCGCCACACTGGTCAAGGACCGCTATCCCAAGACGGTCATCGCCAATACCATCAAGTCCGAGCTCAATGAAAGCGTGCGCAGCATGCTCAATGTGCTGATCATGGCCGACGCCGGGCAGATCAAGAAGGAACTCGCCAACATCGATGCGCGCAACAAGAGCATGGACGAGGCCATTGCCCGCTTGCAGAAGAGCATCACGAACGAACAGGGACGTGCCCACCTCAAGGCGATCGTCGAGCTGCGCGACAAGTTCGTCCCGGCGCAAAACAAGTTCGTCGCCCTCGTCAACGAGGACAAGAAAGACGATGCGATGGTGAAGCTGATGTTCTCGGTGCGGCCGCTGCAGACCAAGTACTTCGAGCAGCTCGATGCCTTCATCAAATATCAGCATGGCGAGATGGAACAGGCCGGCGAAATGTCGACCGAGGCCGCGCATGGCACCGGCTACCTGATCCTGCTGCTGGCCGCGGTGGCGAGTGTGCTCAGCGTGCTGGTCGGCTTCCTGACGACGCGCAGGATCACCGCGCCGCTGACCGAAGCGGTGACGATCGCCAAGCGGGTGGCCGATGGCGACCTGACCAGCGATATCCGCATCACCACGCAGGATGAAACCGGTCAGCTCATGCAAGCGCTCAAGGACATGCATGAGAGCCTGTCGAAGATCGTCGGCGAGGTGCGGGCCGGTGCGGAGACGATGGCCTCCGCTTCGCGCGAGATGGCGAGCGGCAACATGGATTTGTCCAGTCATACCCAGGAGCAGGCCAGTGCGCTGCAGCAGACTGCGGCATCGATGGGAACGCTGACCGGCACCGTGCGGCAGAACGCCGAAAACGCGCGGCAGGCGAACCAGCTTGCCGCGTCCGCATCCGAAGTGGCGGAGAAGGGCGGCGCCGTGGTGTCGCAAGTGGTGCAAACCATGGGCTCAATCAACGCTTCCTCGCGCAAGATCGTCGACATCATTGCCGTGATCGACGGCATCGCCTTCCAGACCAACATCCTGGCACTCAACGCGGCGGTGGAAGCCGCGCGCGCCGGCGAACAGGGACGCGGCTTCGCGGTGGTGGCAAGCGAAGTGCGCAACCTCGCGCAGCGTTCGGCCTCGGCGGCAAAGGAGATCAAGACGCTCATCGGCGATTCGGTCGACAAGGTGGCAGAAGGCAGCAAGCTGGTCGGCCAGGCCGGCGCGACGATGGACGAAGTGGTGGCCAGCGTCAGGCGCGTGACCGACATCATGCATGAGATCACCGCGGCCAGCGAGGAGCAGCGCGCCGGCATCGAGCAAGTCAATCATGCGATCGTGCAGATGGACAGCGTGACGCAGGAAAACGCGGCACTGGTCGAAGAGGCCGCGGCATCGGCGGAAACCATGCAGAACCAGGCGGGCAGCCTCGCGCAACTGGTCAGCGTGTTCAAGATCGACGGCGCGCTGGCCGTCGCGGATCAGGTCGGCCGCAGCCTTGCGACCAATATCTCGGCGCCGGCGGCACAAGCGCGGGCGCAAGCGAAGGTGAAAAAACTGGCGGCGGTACCCCGCGTGCCAGCACTCGACAACAAAGACGATTGGGAGGAGTTCTGAGGTACTCAGAGCAAGCTCGATTCATATAAATAATTTCACGAAGGAGCAAGACAATGAGCAAGCGCATCAAGTGGCTGCTGGCCCTCGGGTGCCTGGTGGCAGGACTGAGTCAGAATGTGATTGCCGCGGAGGTCGCCGGCGTCAAGCTGCCCGACAGCGTACGCGTGGCGAACCAGGAGCTGAAACTGAACGGCGCCGGGGTGCGCAGCTGGGCCATCTTCAAGGTCTATGTGGCCGGCCTGTACCTGACCGAGAAAAAGAAAACCGTGCCCGACATCCTGGCGTCGAACGGTCCGCGCCGCATGCGCCTGGTGCTGGTACGCGACATCAACAGCGAAGAAATGGGGCAGGCTTTCATGGACGGTCTGAACAAGAATTCCGACAAGACGGAAAAGGCCAAATTCGTCAATCAGACCATGAAGATGGGCGAGATCTTTGCCGCCATTCCGGCCTTGAAGGCGGGCGACACCATCACCAATGACTGGGTGCCGGGGTCCGGCATGCATGTGCTGGTGAACGACAAGCCGGTCGGCGAAGTTCTTCCCGACATCGCCTTCTACAATGCCTTCCTGAAAATCTGGCTGGGCGAGAAGCCGGCCGACAGCAGCCTGAAACAGGCCTTGATCGGCGGCAATTAATCCAGTCACTGCACACCGGTGCGCCACCGCCGCGCACCGGCATTCCTTCTTCAGCCGATCCAGTTCACCTTCGGGAACTTGTCGCGAAACGCCTCTGGCATCGGAACGACTTTCTTCATCTTGTAATTGAAGAACACGAATCCCGACTTGGCCATCGCCACCAGCGCGCCATCCGCAGGGCGGGTGATGCGGAAGGTGATGTCGCCGCCGTACTTGTTGAAATCCATCACGCCGACCTCGAACAGCAAGTGGTCGCGCGCATGCGCTTCGGTCTTGTAGGTGGTGGCAAGGTCGGTCACGATGATGCCGACGCCGTCTCCACGATTTTCCTCGATGCCGAACTCGAACAGGAAGCGGGCGCGTGCCTCGGAAATCATCGAAATCATCGAGTCGTTGCCAAGGTGGTTGGCGCCGTTGATATCGGTCACACGCACCGTCAGCTGCGTGGAGTAGTAGTACTGGTGTTCAGGGAATTCTAGTTTCAGGCGGGCCATCGGGAATCTCGTTTGGAAGCGTTGCCGCGTTGCGCGACGGACGAATTCTACCTTCCTCCGAGGCATCGCGCCCGATTATCGAGGGCAAGCCGGGTATGACGAATCGACAATGTGATTGTTTCTGCAAGACGCGGCAGGTTACCGCGATGCGCGTTACACTTGGCGGAAACCCATTTTGTTTTTTGCCATGCCAGATTTTTCAGCACAGAATGACGCGCCGCCTGTCCCGCCCGAGAAACCCGGCGACGAGGAATGCTGCCGCAGCGGATGCGAACCCTGCATCTTCGATTTGTACGCACAGGAGCTCGAACGCTACCGCACCGCACTTGCCGCATGGGAGGAGAGGCAGCGGCAAGTGAAGGATACGCAAGGCTCGCACGCCTGACGGCAGCGGGCGCGCGATACATTCATTGCACGGATCATGAGCATCGTTCATCCACTCACCGTACCAGAAGACGAAGTCGAACTGACCGCAGTCAGGGCGCAGGGCGCGGGTGGCCAGAACGTCAACAAGGTCTCCAGCGCCATTCACCTGCGCTTCGATATCCAGGCTTCCTCCTTGCCCGATCCGATCAAGCATCGGCTGCTCAAGCTGCACGACCAGCGCATCACCAAGGACGGCGTGGTGATCATCAAGGCGCAAACCCATCGCAGCCAGGAGAAGAACAGGGAAGAGGCACTGCGTCGCCTGCACGACCTGGTTGCCAGCGTCACGGTATTGCCGCCGGTGCGGCAAGCAACCAAGCCCACGCGTGTGTCGCAGAA
This sequence comes from Herbaspirillum sp. ST 5-3, assembly GCF_004804275.1. Lineage (GTDB taxonomy): Bacteria > Pseudomonadota > Gammaproteobacteria > Burkholderiales > Burkholderiaceae_D > Noviherbaspirillum. Next base: position 596,746 of record NZ_STGI01000001.1, on the reverse strand, counting down.
GAAGCGGCTCGAGGCGAAAACCCTGCGCGGCAGGGTCAAGGCAATGCGGGGCAAGGCCGGGATTGCGCTCGGCTGATTCAGCCAGTAGGCAAGCTAATTCTCCGACACATTTTCCTGGTTCCTACCTTCTTTCTCCAGGGCCGTTTCGCTGAGTGCCTGATTCGCCTGCAACAGGTCCTCAATCTGCGCCGGCGGTACCGGACGGCTGAAGTAGTATCCCTGGATCTGATCGCAGTGATGGCGACGCAGAAACGACAACTGCTCCTCCGTTTCCACGCCTTCCGCGATCACCCGCAGGTTCATGCTATGTGCCAGCAGGATGACTGCCTTGGCAATCGGTGCCTCGTCCTCGGGGCTCATGATGTCGCCGATGAAGGAGCGGTCGATCTTGAGGGTATGGATGGGGAAGCGATGCAGATAACTCAAGCTTGAATACCCGGTTCCGAAATCGTCGATCGACAGGCTGACGCCCATTTCGCTCAACCGGCTCAACGTTTCAACGCCGGCTTCGGCATTCTTCATGATCACGCTTTCTGTGATCTCCAGCTCCAGTGCGGCTGGACTGCACCCAGTTTCAAGCAATACCTGCGCGACGAGCTTGACGATGTCCTGCCGCCCGAACTGGCGGGCCGACAGGTTCACCGCGGTTCGGATGGCGGGCAGGCCGGCGCGTTGCCACGCCCGGCTTTGCGCGCACGCAGTGCGCAATACCCATTCGCCAATGGGAACGATCAGGCCGGTCTCTTCCGCAATCGGAATGAAATGATTCGGCGGGACCATCGGGCCGTCCTGCGGCTGCCAGCGTATTAGGGCTTCGACGCCGACGATCCTGCCGGTGGCAATATCGACTTGCGGCTGGTAATGCAGGATGAACTCGTTGTATTCGAGCGCGCGACGCAGACGCGCATCCAGTTGCAGGCGCTCCAGCACCCTTGCGTTCATCTCGTGCGCATAGAACTGGAAGCTATTGCCGCCTCGTTCCTTTGCCTGATACATCGCCATGTCGGCGTTTTGCAGCAAGGCAGGGCCGTCGCTGCCGTCCTTCGGATACAGGCTGATCCCGATACTGCCACTCGTGTAGAGCTCCTGCCCCATGACGACGACCGGTTCCGCAAGCGACAGCAGCGTCTGCTGCGCCAGGCGGGCGATATCTTCCTCATGGCCGACATCGGCCAGAATCACCACAAACTCGTCGCCGCCCAGCCGCGCCACAGTGTCGCCACGTCGAGTATTGAGGTTCAGGCGGCGGCCGCATTCGACAATCACCTGGTCGCCGACATCATGTCCCAGGCTGTCGTTGATGTTCTTGAAGCGGTCCAGGTCGATCATCATCACCGCGACATGTCGCTGCGCGCTGCGGGCATCAGCAATTGCCTGCGAAAGCCGGTCCTGCAGCAAGGCCCGGTTGGGAAGCGCGGTGAGGGCGTCGTGATAGGCAGAAAACTGCAGCTCCTGCTCCATGCGCTTGCGCAGCGAAATGTCTTCAACCGCGGCGATGAAATAACCCGGCGCGCCATCAGAATCGAACACCAGCGAGACCGACACGGTGACCCAGACATAGTTGCCGCCCTTGCGACGATAGCGTTTTTGGCAGGAGTAATTCTGCAATTCTCCGGCCAGCGTGCGCCGAATCAGCGTTCGCGACGTTTCCAGGTCATCGGGGTGGGTTATTTCGAATACTGTCAGCTTCAGAAGTTCTTCTTCGGAATAACCGGTGATCTGCAGCAGTTTTTGATTGGCGCGCGCCCAACGGCCGTCGATGCTTGCATGGGCCAACCCGACGGCAGCCTGATTGAATGTGGCGATGAAACGCTCTTCGCTCACGCGCAGGGCTTCCTCTGCCTGCAGGCGTTCGGTCATGTTCTTGATCAGTGCCACCACGATGTGACGGCCGCCCGACTGCAATGCTCTCAGATGCACCTCAACCGGCAAGTGCGAGCCATCCTTATGCCGCAGCATGCTTTTCGCGACGGCGTATTTGGTGGCGCTGAACACGATCTCGTCATAGTATTCGGCCAGCTTGTCACCGCTGGCACCGACGCGTGTGTCATGCGGAGCCAACTGCAGCATCTCGTCGCGGGTGTAACCCAGCATTTCGCAAGCGGTTGCATTGACATCGACAATCCGCATGCTGGCTCGGTCAACCACGTAGATGGCGTCGGTGGAGTGCTCCATGCCAAGCCTGAACCGTCTCCACTCCTCTTCGGCACAGACCCGCTGCGTGACATCCTGCGCGACCAGAAGCCACAAGGTTTCGTCGTCCAGCAAGGTCTCTGAAATCATGAATTCAATATGCCTTGAAGCGGCGGCGGAAGGCAGGAACAGCACGAGCTTGCGCGCCACCAGCGGCGGCGTGATGCATTCCAGCAGCTGAGGGCTCTGGATGAGAGCGTGCAAGGGCTGTCCCACCACATCGCTGTCGGCTTCCAGTCCGCATATGGCGCGCATGACGCGATTGATTGTGCGCACCCGATGTTGTGTATCGACGACCATGACGCCGGACGGCAATGCAGCGATCATCTGTTCGGCGAATTTCTTGTGCTGCGACGTCACCTGGTGATTGATTTCGAAGTAGGTTTCGATGGCCAGGCCCATGTCCAGAAACACTATCTTCAGCAGCGCATCAAAGCTTGCGAAGAATTTCACCGGATCGCAATCCAGCAACTCCCAGAGGATCGGCGCCATCGCCGCGAGGTATTTCCGGTAAGCGCCGATATACCATTTCGCGTCCAGCCCGATGTTGTTGTGCACGATGCCGACACGCACACGGTTCTGGATATACTCCTGCCCGTACTCCCCCTCGGTAAGCTGGGAAAAATAGCGATTGTGCGCCTGCCTGAGCCGGCTCATCGCCTCGATATCGGGAAGGAGTTCCTTGAGGGGCGGGAACTTCAGCAGGAAGCTGTAGAAATTTTCTGCGAGCGCATCCTGCGCCTGCACCATCGGGAGATGAAGCGTGCGCAGCTGGTCGCTGTCGTGTTGGCCGAACTCGAGAAAAGCCTTGCGCTCCGCGATGTCATCCTGCGTCAGCCCGATAAGTTCGGCGATGACCCGGACTGTTTCATCCAGCTTTCTCATGCGGCCTCCTTCGGCGGCGCTCATATTATCGGTTGACGGCAGCTGCATCTCAAATGCTTGCAGGCGGTATGGCCGGACGACTGCGCCTGTCAGTGCCGCGAGCAGGCCAGTCGACAAGCACCCTGCATTCGCAGAGCGTTGCGCTCAAGGATGAGCTAAAACTGTTCCCATTCTTCGCCGACCTGGCCACGCGGAGCCATCAGATGTTTCGTGCCCGAAGCCTTTCTCGCGTCATGACCGATCGGAGCAAGGGACGGCCTGCCCGCCAAGGAGGGCGCCGCCGCAGCATCTTGCATGCCGTTGACTTTGAACACGCTCACTACCTGCGCCAGCTTGTCGGCCTGGTCCTGCATGGCAACCGAGGCTGCTGCCGCTTCTTCGACGAGCGCCGCGTTCTGCTGGGTGACCTGATCCATTTGCGTGATCGCCTGATTGATCTGATCGATGCCGGCGGTTTGCTCCGCGCTGGCTGCCATGATTTCGCCCATGATGTCGGTCACCCGTTGAATGCTGTCGACGATCTCGCGCATGGTAGCGCCGGCCTGATCCACCAGCTTTGCGCCGGCATCGACATTTTCGACAGAATCGCCGATCAATGCCTTGATCTCCTTGGCGGCGGCAGCGGAGCGCTGTGCCAGATTGCGCACTTCGGCAGCGACCACGGCAAAGCCGCGCCCCTGTTCGCCGGCACGTGCGGCTTCCACCGCCGCGTTCAATGCCAGGATGTTGGTCTGGAAGGCGATGCCGTCGATGACGCCGATGATGTCGACGATCTTGCGCGAGGAAGCGTTGATCGAACCCATGGTGTCGACCACCTGCGAGACAACCGAACCGCCCTTGCGGGCCACTTCGGAGGCGGAGATCGCAAGCTGGTTGGCCTGGCGCGCGTTATCGGCATTCTGCTTCACGGTCGAGGTAAGCTCCTCCATCGAGGACGCGGTTTCTTCCAGCGAGCTGGCCTGTTCCTCGGTGCGCGACGACAGATCCTGGTTGCCGGCGGCAATCTGGCCGGATGCGGTGGCGATGGTGTGGGTGCCGTTTCGCACTTCGCCGACGACCTTGGCCAGGCTGGTGTTCATGTTCTTCAAGGCTTGCATCAGTCGTCCCGTCTCGTCGTTCGACCTGACCTCGATCTCGCTGCTCAAGTCTCCGGAAGCCACGGTCTGCGCGACCTCGACGGCCTTGTTCAGCGGCCGCGTGATGCTGCGCGTCACCCACCAAGAAAACCAGCTTGCCAGCAGGATCGCCATGCCCGCCAGGCTCAGCATGATGGTGGCGCCTTCGTGATACTGCGTGTCGGCATCCGCGCTGCCTTTTTCCATCAATTTCCCGCCCAGCACGACCAGGCCCTTTACTTGGCTAAAGTAGGCATCCTGCGCGGGAGAAAGGACGCCGAACAACTGAGTGGTGGCTTCCGCTTTCTTGCCTTCCGCGAACAACTTGAGGTATTCGTTTTGCGCGGCGAGATATCTATTGCGCTCTGCCAGCAAGGCCTGCAATATCTCGCGGCCTTTCTTGGTTGCCAGCAGCTTTTCGAGCTGCGCGACATTGCCGGCGATATCTTTTCGAAGCGCTTCGCTGGTGGCCAATGCCGCCTTGATCTGTTCGGGATTTTCAAGGAGCAGCAAATTGCGCAGGATGCTTGCCTGCGTATTGACGTCTTCCAGAACCTTGTTGGCGATGGCGACTCTTGGGTAATAGTTGCGTGCAATCAGATTGGTGCTGTCGTCGAGCGCGCTCAGGCGTGAAACGCCGAGTGCAGTAGCGCCGACCAGCAGCAGAATCAGTATCGCAAACCCGATGCCGAGCCGGGTACCTACCTTCAAATTCGCGAAAAACATTTTCAGACACCTTCTGTCAATATTCAATTGCCTGCCGATGCAAGCTTTCACTCCCACTTCACATGCAGGAGCGGTGTCAGGGACCGTGCGCCGGGGTGGAGTTCATTCCGCCAACTCTTCAATCAAGCCAATTTCCTTGTCGGACATCAGCCGCTCAATATCGATCAGGATCAGCATGCGCCCGTCGAGCGTGCCCAGTCCAATCAGATAATCGGTATCCAGCGCGGAGCCCATTTCCGGCACCGGCTTCACCTGCTCGGGGCTGAGGGCGATCACATCCGATACACTGTCGACCACCAGCCCCATTACACGTCGACCGATATTGAGGATGATGACGACGGTGAATTGATCGTATGCAGGCGCACCGAGGGTGAACTTGATGCGCAGGTCCACGATCGGCACGATCACGCCGCGCAAATTGATCACCCCCTTCAGAAATGCGGGGGCGTTGGCAATGTGCGTGACAGCGTCGTAACCGCGCAGCTCCTGCACCTTCTGGATGTCGACGCCGTATTCTTCGCTGCCCAAGGTAAAGGACAGGAATTCCAGTCCCGATGGCGTTGCAGCATCGACCGGCCCGGAATGGACGCTTGCATGCGGAAGGGAATTGTTTGCTTGCATCGTCACCTTTCATTGCCTGAAACAACAGTCTCGTGCTTCAGCCGTGGACGCATAACATAGAGGTTTTCTGGCAAACTTGCTATCACGCAACTATCGAAATGGTGTCGGGTTTACGCAGACAAAAGTGTGTAGTGGAAGCCCTACACGACAATTCGATGGCAAAAGTGTTTGCAGAAGAGGTTGCACGGCGCTGAAGAAAGCACCTCAAGGAGAAGCCAGCCGAGCTGGCTGGCGGGGGCGCAGGTCTATAACCTCAGGCCGTGCTCGATCGCGTAGCGTGTGAGATCGCTGTTCGACTTGGCGTGCAGCTTGACCATGATGCGCGCACGATAGGTTGTTACCGTGTTGGGACTGAGATGCAGTGAGGCCGCGATATTGACGAGACTTTGGCCTGCTGCGATCAGCTTCAAGACCTCGAGCTCCCGGTCGGACAAGGCATCGTGAGGCAGACTGCCGTCGCCTCCGACCAGGCAGGCGAGCTTCTCCGCGAGTTTGGCGCTGACATATTTTCCGCCGGAGGCAGCCTTGCGAATCGCATCGATCAGGTCCGCATCCCGGCTGTTCTTGGTCAGATAACCCGCCGCTCCCAGCTTGAGTGCGCGCACGGCATACACTTCTTCGTCGTACATGCTCAATATCAGGACAGCCAGTTTCGGGTAGGACTCCCGGATCAGGCGAAGCAGCTCCAGGCCATTCTTTCCCGGCAGTGCGATGTCAACCAGTGCGACATCGAAGGCTTGCTCAGTCAACTTGACCAGGGCATCCGGCGTCGATTCGGCCTTTGCTGCCACACGAATGTCGCCGGTCGCATCCAGAATCAGTTTCAGGCCCTTGCGGACCATGGCATGGTCATCGACCAGCAAGACCTTGATCGGATTATTGGACATGCGATGTCTCCAGCGGAAGTCTGAGTACTGCGGTCGTTCCGCGATTGGACCTTCTCGTAATCCTCAGCTCGCCGCCGCAATAGCGAGCGCGTTCGTACATGCCCATGATCCCCCAGGATTGTTCGCCAAAAATCTGTGCCGGGTCGATGCCCTTGCCATCATCCGAAACGACGATTCTCACGTGGTCCTTCATGCGCGTTGCTTCCACGTCGATGGTGAAAGCATCGGCATGCCGGATGACGTTGATCATCAGTTCCTGAACGATGCGGAACGCCGCGATACGGCTTGCGTCGCTCAAGGAACCCTCTTCCAGGAAAGGATCGATCATCACCTGGCAGCGCAGATGCGAGCGTTCCTCGATCTGGCTCGCATACGACTCGATGGCCGCCCACACACCCAACTGGTCCAGCACGCTTGGCCGCAGCGCGACGATGATGCTGCGCACGGACTCCATTGCCTGATCGGCCATTTCCATCGCTTCGACGAGCAGTTGGTCATGGGACAGAGGCCGAACGGCATCGTGTTTTAACGCCACCGACAAATGCGATCGGATGCCGTGCAACAGGCCGCCGAGATTATCGTGGATCTTGCGTGCAATCCGTTTGCGCTCCTCTTCCTTGACCTCGCGATGACGCGCCAGCAAATGCCGCAATTGTTCAGTCGATTGCAGCAGATCTTCTTCGACCTGCTTCTGGCGAGTGATGTCGCTCTGGATAATGAAATATCCGGTGTGCTTGCCATTCCCGTCCTTGAAGGGAAATACGGTGCTGTTGGCCCAATAGAAGGCGCCATCCCTGGTTTGATTCTTTATTTCCCCGGTCCAGATGCGCCGGCTCGACATGGCTCGCTTCGGACCCTCTTGAAAATCCGCGCTGCAGAGCGCGTGATTGAAATCAAGGTAGTTCTTGCCCAATAACTCATCGCGCGAGTATTGCGAGATGGCGCAATATTTGTCATTGACGAAAGTGATGTTTTCCGCGTCATCGACCATCACAACGATCGCATGCTCATTGATTGCGCGCTCCAGATTCCTGATCCGGGCGGTCGACATCGACAGTTCCAGGTCCGCTTTTTTTCTTGCGCTGATATCGCGAATAAAACAGAAGACTTCGCCGTCTTCTTCATGGTGACTGTAACTCAGCTCGACATTGATCAGCTCGCCGGACTTGACGCGCCAGACGGTTTCAAAGCGGCCATTGCCGTGTTGCGTCAGCCTTCGCTGAATTGTGCCGGTCGGGTCACTCGCGCATAACGCATCCACATCGGAAATCGTCATGCGATGGAGTTCATCGATCGAATAGCCGGTCAGCGTGGCCAGGGCGGAGTTGGACTCCAGGAACCGGCTGTCGGCACCAAGTACCGCATAACCATCGATGGTCGTATCGATCGCGGTCAGATAGCGCCGCGACGTGCGCTCAATCTCGCTCAGGTCGCGAATTACCGCGGAAAAAATAGTGCCTTCCAGGCTTTCTGGAAAAGTGAGGTTGACTTCACACTTGAACAGTTCGCCATTCTTGCGACGGCCTTGATAGCACTCCACCACGCAGCCGTTCGAAGGCAGGGAGAAGGCGCTCTCGGCAGGCTGAGCAGGATTGGCGCGACTGAACTCGGGAATCAGCATGCCAAAATCCTGTTGCACCAGATCGCCTCGTGCGTACCCGAAGATCTGATGCGCTCTCGAATTGGCGAGAATGATTCGCGAGCTCGAATCCGCGACCACGACTCCGTCCGAGGACGCCTCGAACAGGCTCTGATACCTTGCCTCGGCCTGGAGTCGCACATCCAGCATGTGATTGAAGTCGCGTGCAAGATCGGCCAGTTCCGATGGCCCGGCCACCACAATCCGGCTGCTCAAATCGCCTCCGGCGATGCGACTGACCGCGCGTGCCATCTTCTCGAGCTGAAGTGAAAAGCGGCGCCCCATGAACGCGGCCAGCATGATGCTGAGTCCGGCCAGGGCGGCCACGATAGTCAACTGCCGAAAAGCGGCCCGACGGTTTTCCTGTGCGATGTATTCCTTGGGCCGTATGCCATAGATGCGGAGTCCCGTGTCGCCAAGCGGGCTGACAGCAACCAGCCTTTCATTCGGGCCATTTCCCAGGACACCAACCACCGGACGCGCGTCGCCGCCGATTTTCAAAGCCAGTGCGTCGGAAAATGTCTTGCCAGGCGTTTCTGTTCCGTTTTCACTTTGGATGACAACAGTCCCGTGTCGGTCGACCACGGTGAGGGCAAGGCCGTTCGGCAGTGGGCCGGCACTGTGCAATAGAGGGCGATAGTCAAGATCGATGCTGTAGCCGACCAGGCCGGCGAACCGCCCATTGCTGTCACGCACAGGCTCGTTCAAGCTGATAACCCATTTGCGGGTGACGGGGCCGAAATGTGGCGGGCTGATGGTAAATGCGTTGGTCCGCTTTGCCTCTGCAAACCACATCTGATCGGTGACCGATGCCGTATTGCTGGCGGGCGTGACGGAACACACGATGCGGCCGTCGGCATTGACGACCACGACATTGGCGTAGCGGGGGAACAGCTGCTTGATTTCGCCGAGTATGGACGGGCAATGTCGCGGGTCAAGTGCCCGTATATCGGGTCGTCCCGCCAGCTTCTTGAGCACATCTCGCGATTCATTCAGCGTTCGCTCGAAGTCGCTTGCCTCGGTGGCGGTAAATCTGCTCAGTACGTAACTTGATTGTACGATTGCATGTTCGTGGTTCTTCTGGACGGAATAGACAATCAGTCCAACCATGGGCAGCGTAACAAGCGCCATGAGCAGAACCATCGACCGCCGGACCGATAGCCGGTCAACAAAACGCTTCATTGCCTGGCTATGCTTTCATCGCGGCTCGGCCATGCGTTCAAACCACAGCGGCAAAGTGGAAAACCCGCTGGCGGGATAAACCGCGTTCACCACTTCCTTGCCCGGCACCAGCGCGATGCGGCTGTTACGCGCAAGCAGCGCTTCGACAATGATGCGCAACTCCAGACGTGCCAGGGGTGCGCCCGGGCAAACATGAATGCCGGCGCCATACAGCAGGTTCTTTGACGGATCGCGATCGAGCCGGAATTCATCCGGATTGCCGAAGACCTCTTCATCCCTGTTGGCCGATGCCCACATCAGCGTGATGCGTTCGCCGGCGGCGAACTGGCGTCCCGCAATTTCCACCGGCCGGGCCGTGATTCTGCGGTTGGCAATCAGGGGCGCATGCATGCGCAGGATTTCGTCGATCGCGGCAGGGAGCAGCGATGTCTGCTGCCGCAGTTGCTGCTGAAGCTCGGGGTGCGCCGCGAGATAATGCGCCAGAATGCCGACGCTGGCGGAAATCGTGCTCAGCTCGCCGACCGTCCAGTTGCGCAGGATGCTGACAATCTCTTCATCATCAAGAGGGCGGCCCGCTATCTGTTCGTGCATCAGGCTGGTCGTTATATCGTCCGGTGCGTCGACGCCTGCCGCGCGTCGCGTCGCCAGCAAGTCGCGGATGTAGCCGTCGAATTCATAGGCGACTTCTTCCATCGCTGTTCTGTCGCGGGCCAGGGTCGCCTCGTGGTTCTTGCGCACCCAGCGCCGCAACGGCTCGTGCAAGTCGGAAGGCCAGCCGAGAAAGGCGGACTGGACCTGCAGGGAATAATCTTCGGCCAGTGCAGCCATGAATTCGGTTTCACCCGCATCCGGCAATTTGTCCACCAGCGCGGCCGCGACGGCGCGGCATACCGGCTCGAACGTGGCCATCCGCTCTGCGTTGAAATAAGGTTCGATGATCCGCCTGTACCCGGTGTGCTGCGGCGGGTCCATGCCGTTCGGCACGGCGGGATGACTGGATACTGCGCTGCTGAAGGTCTCATGATCCAGCAGTGCACGCACCACGTCCTCGTGCCGGAACAAGGACCAGTTGAGGTAGGCGCTGTGCGCCGCCGGACAGCGATGGCGCATTTCGTCATACGCCGCAATCTGATCCGTGAGTACCGCCTCGGACCGTGGATCCCAATCGTGTTTCAGTTTCTCGTCCATAAATTCTCGTGTCTGATCGCATGTCGTCCGCCGACCGCCATGCCTGGTTTGCGCGGCGTTACTGGCGTATCAATGCAGGATGTCGATCAGTATTCGGAAGCATCGCTCGCGCGATATCAGTTGTTGGATCCTTGAAGGCCGGCAGTCGGCTGGCTCGCGCCTGGCGATGCGGCATTGCTTCGCTCGACTTGGATTTCATGTGCGGCATGCAAGCTCATCAACGGGTATGGCTGTTCTTGCATGCATATGCGGATTGCAACGCACGGCGACAGTCATCTGCCGCACATCCCGCAAGCCGCTCATCGATTGTAGGACTTTAGCTTATCGATGGGCAAGGCCAACTTGTGCAGAAACACGGTCAATCGCCAATGCCCCTGACGCCTGCATGGCGATACATGTGAAGCGACGCCCACTTGCGCGGACCTTTGATGGATTGTCAGGAATGCTTCAGTGCATGCCCCTACTTGCTTCCTTGGCAAAGGTGAATTTGCCAAGGAAGTCTTTGGTCTTCAGTTCGCCGCTTGCGTGAGCTGGAGAATCACCTGCTGCCCCGGCACGACATCAAAAATGAGTTTTCCGCCGGATAGCGTGGTCGCAACCGTCGCTCCGGTGGCGGTGCGCGCCTGTATCTGGCTGGTCAGGTTCAGCTTGACCGGCACGCTGACCGTGAGCGGTGCGGTGCAGATTCCTGCCTCGAAATTGCCTTCCAGGCTTACCACCGCCTGGCTCGATGAGGAGACTGTCGCAACAGGGGTCACCTGCGGGCGGCAGCGGCGATAGCGCGCCACGTTGAGCAAGGTGTCGATCCACAACTGGGACGAATACTGGCTCGCGTAGGTCAGGTGGTCGTTCAGGAATTGCGAAGTGATGGGGCTCCATCCATCGTTGTCGATGCCGTGTCCGCCGGCGACCATCCATCCACCCATGGACACGACCTCGCTCAATGTGTTGTTCGCATTCGTGAGCGCCTGCGCCAGCGTCGCGGTGTGATCCTGGTCGAAGAATACGAAGCGATAGGCGGGATCGTCCATCACCACCTTGCGCACCGCGACATGGCTCTGTTCGGCGATGCTCAGCGCGTGGCTGGTATAAGCATGCCACGGGAATGCAAAACTGAGCGGCTTGATGCCGATATGCTGTTCGATCGCAGTCTGCGCGCCATTGATCTCCGTATTCAAGGTGGCGTCCGTCACCAGCGGGTCGGACATGTCGACCGTATGTGTCATCGAATGATTGCCGATCTCATGTCCTTTTGCCGCGAGGCCTTTCCAGAACGGCCAACCTGCCATATCCGCCGTGCTGACGATCACATAGAAGGTTGCGCGCAATCCACGGCTCTCGAAGATCGAGGCGATCGTGGAGCTGGACGGATAGCCGTCATCGAAAGTGTAGGAAGCGGCTGCCGTCTTGCCACCCTTGTATTTCGTGACGAGCGGCGACGTGAAGTCGAGACATTGATCGATGACGCCATTGCAGTCGCCGCTCGGTGGCGGTGGTGGTGGCGGAGGCGGCTCCCCGATCGTGGTCGGCGAATATTCGCAGATCTTGTCGGCACCCGGCAGCGGGTCGCCGAACACGTTATTGTTGCAAGCGATCGAGCCGGTCGCCGTGCGAGTGGCATACGTGCCATTCAAGCCATAGCGTACCTCGCGGGTCCCGGTGAACGAGCAGATGCCGTTCTCGTCAGCGCACTTGGTCCAGGTATCGCCTGTCGGTGGAGGTGGCGGCGGGGGCGGTGGAGGTGGAGGTGGCTCCACGGTCGTGGTGGACGCATATTCGCAAATCTTGTCGGCGCCCGGCAACGGGTCGCCGAACACATTGTTGTTGCAGGCGATCGCGCTGGTCGCCGTGCGGGTGGCGTACGTGCCATTGAAGCCGTAGCGCACTTCCCTGGTTCCCGTGAACGAACAGACGCCGTTCTCGTCGGCGCATTTGGTCCAGGTAACCTCGGTTGGAGGAGGCGGTGGCGGCGGGTCGGTGACGACCGTCGTGGTGAGGTACTCGCAGATCTTGTCGGCACCAGGCAACGGATCGCCGAATACGCTGTTGGAACACTGGATGGAGGTGGTCGCGGTGCGTGTGACGTAAGTGCCGCTCAATCCGTAGCGGACTTGCGTGGTTCCCGTGAATGAGCACAGCTGATTTTCATCCGCGCATTTTGTCCAGGTTTCGACGACTGTTTCGGCGAGAAGCTTGCTCGTTCCCGTCGACGGCCCTGTCTGGCTGGAGGAGGATGGTTCCCCGCTTCCTCCGCAGCCGCTGAGTCCGGCAATCAAGACCAGCACAAGCCCAAGTAACCTACTCCTCCCCGACATTTGCATTGCTCTTCTCCGGATAGGTGTTCGCCGCTCACCAACAGTCTAGTATTGCCAAACTTTTAACCGTTGAGGCTTGTCAATCGCGACCCGGATTGCGTAGGGGTAAGGCTGACAGCGAGTGCAGGAGTGGCAGCAGCCACGCAGGTGGAATGCGCACCCGCCCCGGCGACGAGATGCATCTGTCCGGAAAGTGAAATCTGGATACGGCAGGAAAAATTTACACCAAACAAGACTGTATGGTGCGGGCCATCACATCGGGTTTTGTTCGATGCGGTGAGGTGGGAAGCGGAAAGGGAAGGCGGGGGTATCGAGGCGCGCCCACCGAAGGGCGCGCCTCGGCACATTGTTACTTCACGTACACCAGATCGCGCAGGGACAGCGACAGCGGCGGGAAGTAGGTGATCAGCATCAGGCAGGCCAGCACCACCAGCACGAAGGGAATCAGGCGCGAGATGATGCGGTCCAGGGAGATCTTCGCCACGGTGCAGGCAGCGAACAGATTGACGCCGAAGGGCGGCGTGATCATGCCGAGTGCGAGATTGACGATCATGATCATGCCGAAGTGCACCGGATCGACGCCGAACTTGATCGCCACCGGCACCAGGATCGGCGCCAGCACGATGATGGATGCCGAGGTCTCGATGAACATGCCGATCACGAACAGCGCGGCATTCACGCCGAGCAGGAAGTAATGCGGGCTCTTCAGCGTGTCGGCGAGGAAGGCGCCGATCGCTTCCGGCACGCCGGCGCGGGTGATCATGAAGCTGAACAGCCCGGCGTTGGCGATGATGAACATGATCACCGCCGAGGACAGCACCGATTTCCGCACGATGCGCAGCACATCGGACAGGCGTGTCTCGCGGTAGATGAAGACGCCGAGGATGAGCGCGTAGAACACCGCAACGACCGAGGCTTCGGTCGGCGTGAAGACGCCGCCGTAAATGCCGCCGAGGATGATCACCGGCATGAGCAGCGCCAGCCAGGCCTGTTTCGCCGCGACGAAGACCGACAGCTTGCCCACGTGATCATCCTTGCCGTAGCCCTTGATGCGCGCGTAGATCACCGCGAAGGCCATCAGCGCGACGCCGATCAGGATGCCGGGGCCGAAGCCGGCGATGAACAGTTCACCGATCGATACTTCCGCAGACACGCCGTAAAGAATCATCGGAATCGATGGCGGGATGATGACGCCGAGTTCCGCCGAAGTCGCCTGCAGCGCGGCGGCATAGTTGACCGGATAACCGTGCTTGACCAGCGCAGGAATCAGGATGGAGCCGATTGCGAAGGTGGTGGCGACCGACGAACCGGATACCGCCGCAAAGATCATGCAGGTCAGCACGCAGGTTGCGGCGAGGCCGCCCTGGATGCCGCCGACGAGCGATTTGGCGAACTCCACCAGGCGCTTGGAAATGCCGCCGGTTTCCATCAGGTTGCCGGCGAGGATGAAGAACGGAATCGCAGCGAGCGGGAATTTGTTGATTGATGTGAACATCTCCTTCGCCGCGATGAGCATGTTGGCGTTGGTGACGGAAATACCGACGACGCTGGCCAGGCCGATCGATACCGCAATGGATACCGAAATGGCGAAGCACACGATCATCGTGATGAGCATGGTAAGGGACATGGCGAATTCTCTTGATCGTGTGATTACTGGGCGGTTTCAAGCTCTTCGTGCTTCGGCTCGAGGAAGTTGCCGATGACGCCGAAGATTGCGCATACGCCGCCGACCGGCAGCGCGAGATAGGCCCAGAACATGGAGATCTGCTCCAGGCCGGCCATGGTCTGCACGCTGCCGCGTTGCGCATAGTCCCAGCCGTACCAGATGATCACACCCAGCAGTGCCAGCGTGAGAATCGCGATCACGCCATCGAGCACGCGCTGGAAGGCCGGCGGCGCGAGGCGGTGCATGAGATCGATCGACACCATCGAGCCGAGCCGGAAGGCTTCCGGCAGGCCCATGAACACCATCCAGATGAGAAAGAAGCGGATCAGCACTTCGGTCCATTCGGCCGGCTGCTCGAAGACAAAGCGCGTCAGGATCTGGAACATGCCCAGGCAGGCCGACAGGACCAGCATGAGGCAGGCAATGCCCATGGATAGCGCGGTCAGGCGGCGTTCCACCGCTAAAAAAACAGATTTCATGTTGTTCTCTATCGATCAGGTCATCCGCCGCGAAGATTGCGGCGAACGGCATTATCCGATGCATGCGAAACGCCCCGTCGATGACGGGGCGCCAGGCTTGCCGAGTTTGCTGAATTACTTCACCGCCTTGATCTTGTCGAGATTGGCCTTGCCGAACTGCTTCTCGAAGTCGGCGAAGACCGGCGCCAGCGCGGCCTGGTACTTGGTCTTGTCGACCTTGTCCACCACCTGCATGCCCTTGGCGCGCAGGTCGGCAACAGCGGTCTTCTCGTCGGCGTCGACGCGATCGCGGTTGGCCTTGGCGGCGACCTTGGCGGCGTCGAGGAATGCCTGCTTGTCAGCCGGCGACAGCTTGTCGAAGGCGGCCTTGTTCATCAGGAACACGCCCGGCGAATAGACATGGCCGGTCAGGGTCAGGTACTTCTGCACCTGTTCGAACTTGTTCGCGGTGATGACCGACAGCGGATTTTCCTGGCCGTCGACGGTGCCCTGCTGCAGCGCGGTGAACACTTCGGTGAAGGCCATCGGCGTAGGGATGATGCCGAAGCCCTTGTACGCCTGGATGTGCACCGGGTTTTCCATGGTGCGCATCTTCAGGCCCTTCATGTCCTCCGGCCCGTTGATCGGACGCTTGTTGTTGGTCATGTGGCGGAAGCCGTTTTCACCCCAGGCCAGGGCCTTGATACCCTTGGATTCGAACTTCTTCAACATGTCCTGGCCGATCGGACCATCCAGCACGGCGCGTGCATGGGCATAGTCGCGGAACAGGAAAGGCACGTCGAGGATCTTTACTTCCGGCACGAAGTTCGGAATCGGACCGGTGGAGGTCCAGGTCAGTTCCTGGGTGCCGAGCTGCACTGCCTCGACCGCCTCGCGTTCCGCGCCGAGCGCGCCGGCGTAGAAGGTCTGGATCTTGTAGCGGCCGTTGGTGCGCTTCTCGACTTCCTTGGCCAGCGTGTCGATGGCAACGCCCTGATGCGAGTTCTGCGCGGTGGATACGCTGATGCGCATCACGGTCTGCGCCGAGGCGGGATGGGATGCGAAGGCCAGCGCCAGGCCGGACACTGCGATTGCGATAACGCTGGAACGGAAAGCTTTCATTGTGAGTCTCCTTGAGGCTTTGTGAAGGGAAGTGCTGAGTGCTGCGAAGGTGTTGCGGACTTGCGGGCATGCGACGGCGCAGCGGCCGTCCATGAAAGCGCGTGATTCGGATGCAATGCGATGTCTCCGTGTGTTGTTATTTGTTGTCGGCGTGCGGGTGCCGAACGCGTTGCGCAGGGTGCGCATCAGAATGCCTTCATCCAGCCAAGGCCTTCCACCGTGCCTTTCGCGGGTCGGTATTCGCAGCCCAGCCAGCCGTCATAGCCGAGCTGGTCGAGCAGGCGGAACAGATAGGCATAGTTGACCTCGCCGGTATCCGGCTCGTTGCGCTCCGGTACGCCGGCGATCTGGATGTGGCCGATGTGCGGCAGGTAGCGCCGCACCTTCATCGCGATATCGCCCTCCATGATTTGCACGTGATAGAAATCCATCTGCACCTTCAGATTGGGCGCGCCGACTTCCTCGCGGATCGCATGTGCTTCGGCCTGCGTGTTCAGGAAGTAGCCCGGGATGTCGCGCGTATTGATCGGCTCGATCAGCACCGTGATGCCGTGCTGCGCCGCTTCCGCGCAGGCGAAGCGCAGGTTGTCGATGAAAGTTGCGCGGTGCTGCGCCGCATCCGCGCCCTGCGGCAGCAGCCCGGCTATCGCATGCAGGCGCGGCGTACCGAGCGCCGTCGCATACAGGATCGCCTTGGCGACGCCTTCGCGGAATTCGGCTTCACGCCCTGGCAGCGATGCAATGCCGCGCTCGCCTGCTGCCCAGTCGCCGGGCGGCATGTTGAACAGCACGTTTTCCAGATGGTTGGCCTTGAGCTGCGCGGCGACTTCCTCGGGCGCGAAGTTGTAGGGGAAGAGGAATTCGACAGCCTTGAAGCCGGCTTGCGCGGCGGCCTGGAAGCGCTGCAGGAAAGGGACCTCGTTGAACATCATCGTGAGGTTGGCGGCGAATTTGGGCACGTGGCTTCCTTTCTTGTTTCTTAGCGTCGATCAAAATGCGTGGCGAGCAGCCCAAGCCTGGACCGGGAAGTGCAGCCGTACGTGAGGTACGGTGAGCATCGCAGGTTCAGGATCGGGTTGCGCAGTAGCATTTTGATTGGCGCTTTTATTGGTCGAGATTGAACGCCTGCTTCAGCTCGGCGAGCTGCGCGTCGTTCAGCACGCGCGGGTTGTGTCCGCGCAGGAGCAGAAACAGCTTCGCGGTTTCTTCCAGCTCTTCAGTCGCATAGGCCGCGGCTTCCAGCGTCTTGCCCGACACGACCGGCCCGTGATTGGCAAGCAGCACTGCGGCATGCTTGCCGGCGAGCCCCCGGATCACTTCGCCCAGTTGCGGGTCGCCCGGGCGGTGATAGGGAATGAGCGGCAGCTTGCCGATCTTCATCACGAAATAAGCAGTCAGCGGCGGGATGCAATCGCAGGGATCGAGGCCCGACATGCACGACACCGCGGCCGAGTGCGTGGCGTGCAGATGCACGATGGCGCCGGCCCCACTGCGCTCTTCGTACATCGCGCGGTGCAGGAAGGCTTCCTTCGATGCCGGATCGCCGGAGATCAGATTGCCTTGCCAGTCGAGCTTGGACAGGCGTGCCGGATCGAGATGGCCGAGGCAGGAGTTGGTCGGCGTCAGCAGCCAGCCGTCGTCGAGGCGCACGCTGATGTTGCCGCTGCTGCCGGTCGCCAGCCCGCGATCGTAGAGCGACTTGCCGCAGGCGCAGATCTCTTCGCGCAATGCCGATTCGTTCATGGCAGCATGCTCCAGGCCTTGGTGAAGAAATCGACCGAGCCGAAATTGCCCGACTTCAGTGCCAGCGCCAGCGGCGCATCGCCGAGGCTTTTGGTCCATGGCACGCCGGGGTCGATCTGCGGGCCGATGTGCAGGCCATCGACATCGAGCGCCCCGACCACCGCGCCGGAAGTCTCGCCGCCGGCCACAATCAGTTGTCGCACGCCGCGTTCCACCAGGCCCCATGCGATGGCCGACAGCGCCTGCTCGACCAGCGCACCGGCGCGTTCGGCACCGAGCTGCGTCTGCACCATCCTGACGTTTTCCGGGCTGGCGGTGGCATAGATCAGCGGTGCGCTGTCGCGCAGCAGCGGCGTGGCCCAGGCAAGCGCTTGCGCCACCACGTCGACACCGGCTGCGATCCTGAGCGGATCGATAGCGAAGGCGGGGCGGCCCTCGTCGATGTAGTGCGCGACCTGCGCCTGCGTCGCGGCGGAACAGCTGCCGGCGATCACCGCGCGCAAACCTTCCGGAAACTGCAACTGGTCGGCCGCCGACTGCCGATTCAGCAGGCCGGCCTTGCGGAAATTCTGCGGCAGGCCGAGCGCGATGCCCGAACCGGCAGTCACTAGCGGCAGGCCGGCACAGGCGGCGCCGATGCGCATCAGGTCCTCATTCGAGATCGCATCGACGATGGCGATCTCGACGCCTTCGCTGCGCAAGCTGTCCATGCGCGTCGCAATCGCGGTCGCGCCGGCGCTGACCGTCTCATGGCTGATGAGGCCGACCTTGCGATCGGTCTGGCGCTGCAGCACGCGCACCAGGTTGGCGTCGCGCATCGGCGTTAGCGGATGGTCGCGCATGCTGCTTTCGCTGAGCAGCACGTCGCCGACGAAGAGATAGCCCTTGAAAACGGTGCGCTTGTTTTCGGGGAAGGCGGGGCAGGCGATGGTGAAGCGCGTATTCAACGCGCGCATCAGGGCATCGGTGACCGGGCCGATATTGCCGGCATCGGTCGAATCGAAGGTGGAGCAATACTTGAAATAAACCTGCCGGCAGCCGGCCGTCTTCAGCCACTTCAGCGCGGCCAGGGATTCGTCGATGGCGTCGCCGGCGGGCGTGGTGCGCGATTTCAGCGCGATCACCACGGCGTCGATATCGGGCGGCAGCGGCGCCTGCGGCACGCCGATCATCTGCACCGTGCGCATGCCGGCGCGTACCAGCATGCCGGCCAGGTCGGTCGCGCCGGTGAAATCGTCGGCAATGCAGCCGAGTAAGAGAGTCATGTCAATTCGCTATCGTTAGTCGTGCCGGCGGGCGGCTACTTGCTGTGTTCTTTCAGGAATTCCGGATCGGCGGTGCGAATGCGCTGCGACGCCATCTCCATATGGCGGCGCGCGGCATTGCGCGCTCCTTCGATGTCCCCGGCGGCGATCGCGGCATAGAGCGCCTTGTGTTCTTCCTGCACCTGCGAGCGGGTTTCTTCGGTGCGCGCCTCCCAGGCACGCGAAATCGCCATCGAGCCTTTCAGGAACTGCCCGAGGAAGTCCCACAACGCAAGGAAATGCGGATTGGCCGTGGCGCGCGCGATGCTGCGGTGGAATTCCATGTCGGCGCTGACGCCGTCACCGCCGGCGGCCACCGCATCGTCGATGGCCTGCAGCTTGGCGCCGATGTCGGCGATCTGCTCCGGTGTGCGACGCTCGGCGGCCAACGCGGCGATCTCGGCTTCGAGGCCGCGGCGCAGTTCGGCGAGCTGCAGGACCGACTGGATCGAGTCGACTGCGGTCGGATCGATGCGAAACGGCGTGTCCGGACCGGCTTCGCGCACAAAGACGCCGCTGCCCTGGCGCGATTCCACCAGGCCTTCCGATTTCAGTCGCGATACCGCTTCGCGGATCACTGTGCGGCTGACGCCGAAGCGCTGTGCCATCTCGGCCTCGGACGGCAGGCGCGACTTGGCCGGAAAGGCGCCGCTGCGGATCAGCTCCAGTAGCGCCTGCGTGACGCGGTCCGGCATCTTCACGTTTGCGGTCAGCGGTTCAACCTGGAATGCAGGTGTATTCGTCATCCGGCGGCCTTCAATAGGGCAAATAGATATGATGTCTGCTTATCATACAACTTTGTTCTTTGTACTACAATATGCCTGACTTCGGCCACGGAGCGCGTGCTCCCAGGCCAACTTTTGCAGCGCAAAGGATTCTTGACCGCGCCGAACGGGCGCATTATTCAAAGAGGAAACCATGCAGGTATTGATCACAGGCGGCGCCGGACTGCTGGGCGCAAAACTGGCGAAGCGCCTTCTGGAACGCGGCACACTGGCCAACGCGGCGGGCCAGCAGACGCCGATCACGCGCATTACCCTGCTCGACGTGGTGCCCGCCCAAGGCTTCAGCGACCCGCGCGTGCAGGTCGTCAGCGGCGACATCGCGGATGAGAGCGTCATCAACGCGGTGCTGACGCCGGAAACGCAGTCGATATTCCATCTCGCCGCCATCGTGAGCAGCCATGCGGAAGCGGATTTCGATCTGGGCATGCGCATCAACTTCGACGCCACGCGATTGATTCTCGAACGCGCCCGCAAGAACGGCAATCGGCCACGCGTGGTCTTCACCAGCTCGGTCGCGGTCTTCGGCGGCGAACTGCCGCAGCGCGTGCCCGACAGCCAGGTGCTCACGCCGCAGAGTTCCTACGGCACGCAGAAGGTAATGGGCGAACTGCTGATCAACGACTACAGCCGCAAGGGATTCATCGACGGCCGCGCCTTGCGCATGCCGACCGTGTGCGTGCGGCCCGGCGTGCCGAACAAGGCGGCCTCCAGCTTCGCCAGCGGCATCATTCGCGAGCCGCTGAACGGCGTCGAGTCGGTCTGCCCGGTCGCGCCCGAGACGCCGATGTGGTTGCTCTCGCCGCGTTACGCCATCGACAGCCTGATCCACGGTCATGACCTCGACGGCAGCCTGTTCGGCAGCAGCCGCGCATTGAGCCTGCCGGGCCTCGCCACCACGGTGCAGGAAATGGTTGCCGCGCTTGAGCGCGTCGGCGGCCCGGAGGCGGCCGGGCGCATCCGCTGGCAGCAGGACCCGGCCATCGTTCGCATCGTCAATTCCTGGCCGGGTGATTTCGTCACCGCGCGCGCCAACGCGCTGGGCTTCAAGCACGATGCCAGCTTCGACGACATCGTGCGCTCCTATATCGAGGATGAAATGAAGTCCGCCTGAACGCTGCCGCGCATGAAAGGACGGGAGCCTGCGAGCTCCCGTTTTTTTTTGTGAGGCAAATAAATGCGGTACGCGGGAACGTGGCGCTTTCAGGCTTCATCCAATGTGGCATGACGAACAGAAACCGGCGCGGCAAGACATGTGCCGCGTGCGGCGTCATACGCCTTTTCAATCCATTTCAAGGAGCCCTGCAATGAACAAACTTTCCGTCTCTATCGCCGCCGCTTTGCTGACCCTCGCCGCCGGCGGCGCCGTGGCGCAAACGGGGGCGCCGAATGACGCGCAGATTGCCGCCATCGTCGTCGCCGCCAACAGCGTGGACGTCGATGCCGGCAAGCTGGCCGAGTCCAAGGCGCACGACAAGGAGGTGAAGGACTTCGCCAAGCGCATGGTGGCCGACCATACCGGCGTCAACAAGCAGGCCGTCGCGCTGGTCACCAAGCTGAAAGTCACGCCGGAAGAAAACGACACCAGCAAGGCATTGAAGGACGGCGGCGCGCAGAACATCAGCAAGCTGAAGGGCCTGAAAGGCGCGGCCTTCGACAAGGCTTATGTCGACAATGAAGTGACCTATCACCAGACGGTACTGGACGCGATCGACAAGACGCTGCTGCCGAATGCAAAGAATCCGGAGCTGAAGTCCTTGATCGAAAAAGTGCGGCCGGCAATCGACGCGCACCTGCAGCATGCGAAGCACATCCAGGCTTCCCTGAAATAAGGAGCCATCGTGTCTGCGACCCTGAGTGAGCGCCGCAAGCTGCGGCGCCTTGGAGGAATGGCGCTGCTGCTGTGTATTGCATTGTTCGGCAGCGGCGGTGCGGCGCTCGCCGACCGGGCGCCTGTGCGGCATGTGATCACAATCGAGGCCATGCGTTATACGCCGCAGACGCTGGAGGTCAAGGCGGGCGACACCGTGGTGTGGGAAAACAAGGACGCGTTTCCCCATACCGCCACGGCGGAAAACCGCAGCTTCGACTCCGGGGAAATTGCCTCTGACGGAACGTGGAAATTCAAGGCGGCACGCAAGGGCGTCTTCAACTACGTGTGCACCTTGCATCCCACCATGAAGGCGACGCTGGTCGTGAAATGAACCAGCATCGCCTCACCTGAAAGGTGTTAAAGCTCGCTGCTGACGCGCTTGGCCGCCTCGTGCTGATGTGACTGGATCTTTTCCTTGTGACGCACCACCTGGCGGTCGAGCTTGTCGACCAGGCCGTCGATCGCCGCGTACAGGTCGTCGGCATAATTCTCGACGTGGATCACATTCCCCTTCAGACGAACATTGACTTCGGCACGTTGCCGCTTGTCCTTCTCCGACGGCCTTTCGACACCGAGGATCACGGCAATGTCGATGATCTGGTCGAAATGGCGGATGACCCGCTCGAGTTTGTCTTCCACATAGGCGCGCAGCGCGGAGGTGATTTCAAGGTGGTGCCCAGTGATCATCAGGTTCATACGGTTGACTCCAAAATGCAAGGTGAGGAAAAGCCATGGCGCCCGGCAACGAACCGGACAGAGAGCCGATGCGGCAAGACGATGCGCCTCCGATCGAGGTTCGTCTCGGGAAACAAGTCCGGTCGGCGGCCGGCAATCATACGACGCGCGCAAGCGGTCGTTACATGCGCCAGGTCAATAAAACACGGAACTGCCCGCGCCGGGGAAACCCGACGCGCAAACGCGCTCGTAACACTGTTGCTTTTACGTCCGCGCATGCTCGGTTGTGCTGCTGGTCACATTCATTCAGGAAAGCCTTCTCTACACTGAGATCATGCAGTGGAGGTTATCATGGGAAAAACGCTTCATAACAGGATTCGGCTTGGAAGCAGGTACTACGCATGGCTGCGCCTGCGGGTGCTGTTCAGGCGCGAGCACTGATTTCAGCAAGGGCCGCAAACAAGCGCGATGACACCGGTCTTCGGCGCCATTCAATAGGCATCGTACACGGACTGGCGGCGTTCAAACAGGGGCCGCCGGCCGGAGCGATCGATTGCCCGCCGGTGCGGATATTTGCCCGCCAGGAAAAAATGCATGGGATCGCGCCGTTCCTCCGCCCGATCGGAATAGCGCCGTGATCGCAACTGAGTACGCGCCGTCGAGAGTAATGCGAGCGCTGCCAGACCGCCTGCAACCCCCGCCAGCAAAGCGACGCGCGAAATGCGCGGCGCGGAGCTTCCGGTTCCTGCGAATTGCTTTTCATTATCCATGATTGCATCCTTCTCCAGCGAAGCTCCAGCCGGCTGTTGAAATGCACCTTCGCAGGCTCCAATCCCGATCCGCCCGCTCTGTTTTTCAACAACCTGCTAGCTCATATCAGTTATGACTGTGGAGCGTGCTGTTTTGTTCTTCGCCGAATGCGAATGGTCGGCGGGCAGGACGCCATGCGCATGCGCACGGCAATACGCCTCCTGGATCATCCACAAGGCCGTATGCATTGCATACACATCGCTCAACCCGGCCGGCTCGTCCGTGCCCGCGTGCCGTTGCGCGGTCGGCGACGCCATCATGTCGAGGTAGCGCAGGTCAAGTTCGGGGTCGTGCTGCAGCAGGGAGAGGGCTTCGTCTTCGATTTCGAACATCAGGCGCCAGCTCAGCGGCACATTGCGCGAAGTGCGTCGCCGCACAATGTCGGCGATGACTTCGCGCAAGCGGGACTCGGCCGTAGCCAGCTTGTCGACTTCCGCATCCATGATTTCCTCCATAAATGCTGTATGTTTGTACAGTATAAAAGAAAAGCTGAAATGCGAAATGCTGATCTTTGGCATGAAACCCGTCTTCAGTTCCGCTTATTCAGTTCCGCTTAAGCAGTGCAGGCAAACAATGACTCCATGGCCGTATTTCCGGCCTCATCGAGACAGAAAGATTCCCGACTGAAACCGTGCGGCCCCCAGACCTTTTGCCGCCATTGCGCTAGCACGATTCTCGCTTTGGTTTTAGTGCCGGTAACCGGACGTGCCGTCATGAATTCCTTCAACCGCCGTACTGCGATCCAGATTGGCATCGCCAGCATTCTTCTCGCTGCCGTGGCGAGCCCTGCTGCCTGGTTCGTCGCACATCGGAACGCCGAACAAAGCACGGTTTCCCTTGCCATGGAAGAGTCTCGCCGGCTCTTGCATCTCCACCATTTCGATACCGAGGCCCTGAGCGGTCCGAAGGCCAGCGAGCAAGCCAGAAAGGCGTCGGATGCGCTCGCCGGCGGGCTGTTCGACATCGCGGAGATCTATGACCGGAACGGGCAGAAACTCGCGATAACGATGACGGAGGCGGGCCGCCTGGTCGAGGGACAGCTTCCCGTCCACGTGCGGCCGGAGAAGGCGGTCGCTTCGTTTGAAAGCCTGAAGCTCCATGACAAGCGCTGGGTATTGCGCGTCTTTGTCCCGCTGAAAGCGGCGGCCGAAGGCGATTCGGGGCCGATTGCCGGCTATTTCGAGGGAGTGCGGGTCGTCTCTGACTGGCAGCGCGAGCAGATGTTCGGGACCGCCCTGACAGCGGCGTTGATGGTGGGGGTCGCCTCCCTGATGTGCGGCGCGGTGATCTATCCGGTCGTCGTGCGACTGTCCGCGGAAAACGAACGGAAGACCAGCGAGATCCTGACCTCGCATATTTCGATGATGGAAGCCCTCGGGCGCGCGATCGCGAAGCGGGATTCCGATACCGGTGCGCACAATCTCCGTGTTGCCTGGATCGCCGCGCGCATCGGCGAATGCATCGGCTTGCATGGGAAGCCGATGCAGTCCCTGATCATCGGTAGTTTTCTCCACGATGTCGGCAAGGTCGGCATTCCCGACGCGATTCTTCGCAAGCCAGCCAGGCTCAGCGCGGAAGAATCGGAAATCATGCAGACGCACGTCGCGCAAGGCGAGGATATCGTCAGCAACATCGACTGGCTGGACGAGGCAAAAGCCGTGGTCGTCGCCCATCACGAAAGATGGGACGGCTCGGGCTATCCTCGCAAGCTGGCGGGCGAGGCCATTCCGCTTGCAGCAAGAATATTCGCGGTGGCCGACGTCTTTGACGCGCTCTGCTCCAGGCGGGCCTACAAGGAGCCGATGCGTTTTGAAGAGGCAATGGATATTCTCGAAGCGGAAACCGGCAGCCACTTCGACCCCAAGGTGATGGCCGCCTTCCGGCCGATTGCGCGGGAAGTATTCAACTGTCTTTCCCAGGCAAATGAAAAAGACACCCGGCAAATGCTGGAAGAGCGGATCCGGGTGCATTTCACGTCTGACCGGCTTTAAATCAATGGCGGCAGTGCAAGTTCGCGACCTATCTGCTAATTGTTTCCCGGAATCTGCAAGCCTTTTGCGACCGCGGGACGCGCGAGGAAAGTGTCCAGCGCGCGCGTCACATGCGGAAAATCCTTGATCCCCACGAGATCGCCGGCTTCGTAAAAACCGATCAGGTTGCGTACCCAGGGGAGCGTGGCGATATCGGCGATCGTATAGTCGTCGCCCATGATCCAGGTGCGTCCGGCGAGCCGCTGGTTCAGCACGCCGAGCAGGCGCTTCGACTCCGCCACATAGCGGTCGCGCGGACGCTTGTCTTCGTAGGTCTTGCCGGCAAACTTGTTGAAGAAACCGAGCTGGCCGAACATCGGGCCGATGCCGCCCATCTGGAACATCAGCCACTGGATCGTCTCGTAGCGCAGCGCCGGATCCGCCGGGAGAAACTGCCCGCTCTTGTCGGCCAGATAGAGCAGAATCGCGCCCGACTCAAACAAGGGCAGCGGCTTGCCGTTCGGCCCCTGCGGATCGATGATGGCCGGAATCTTGTTGTTCGGATTGAGCGAGAGAAATTCCGGCGACAGCTGGTCGTTCGTCTCGAAGCTCACGAGATGCGGCTCATAAGGCAGGCCGGATTCTTCCAGCATGATCGACACCTTGACGCCGTTGGGCGTGGGCAAGGAATAGAGCTGAATGCGGTCGGGATGTTGGGCGGGCCATTTCTTCGTGATGGGAAAGACGGACAAATCGGTCATGCAAATTCCTTCAAGTTCAGGTGATCGGGGCAGCCCTGGTCAGCGGGCAAGACGACCAATATAAAACGCTTTGCCATTTTCTGCTTTGCTGATCCAGGCGAAACCCACACCATGGAAAAGGGCGTATGCTTGCGGCGCGGCTATACCGGCGCATGACTTGACCGAAATCAAGGCCGATGCGAAGGCCATGATGCCGGGAGGTCGATTGAAAAAACTGCGCGACGCAGTCCGCACTGCTTCGCCATACCTGCCGGAAAAGATCGAAAGGTCACATCCTGTCATGCAACCGAAAAACCTTCGAACCGCCGCCATCGCGCTGGCTTGCCTGTCCGCCTTTGCGCTGCATTCCGCGCAAGCGGCATCCGCCCCCAGTTGTCTGATTCCGAGCGCATGGACCGCGCTGGACCGGGCGCCGTTTCGCACCGTTCCCGAAAATGAACTGCTGACCGACATGGCCAAACGCGAGGTGGTCCTTCTCGGCGAGCACCATGACGACGACGACCATCATCGCTGGCAGTTGCAGACGCTCGCGGCGCTTCACCTGCTGCGGCCGAACATGGTGATCGGCTTCGAAATGTTTCCGCGCCGCGTGCAGGCGGTGCTGGACCGCTGGGTCGCCGGCGATCTGACGGTGAAGCAATTCCTGGAGCTGGCGGAATGGAACAAGGTGTGGAACACGCCTCCCGAACTCTATCTGCCGCTCTTCGAATTCGCGCGCATCAACCGCATCCCGATGATGGCGTTGAATGTGGACTCCTCGCTCAACAAGGCGGTGCGTGAAAAGGGCTGGGACAGCGTGCCCGAAGCGCAGCGTGAGGGCGTGGGCCGCGCAGCGCCGCCGAGCGACGCCTATCGCGACTTCCTGTTCGACGTCTACCGCGTGCACGCGATGCACGCAGCGAAGGGAGCGAAGAACGAGAAAGCCAGCAAGTCGGATAGCGCGTTCCGCAATTTCGTCGAATCGCAAACCACCTGGGACCGCGCCATGGCCGAAGCCCTGGCACGCCGCGCGAATGCCGTGCAAGGCAGCGACAAGCCGCTGGTTGTCGGCATCATGGGCAGCGGACATATCCGCTTCAATTACGGCGTTCCGTTCCAGTTGCGCGATCTCGGCATCAAGAACGTGGGAACCATGATGGCGCTTTCGTCCGAGATGGATTGCAAGGAAATCCGTCCCGGCATGGTGAATGTCGCTTTCGGTTTGCCGCCGCAGGCCGAGCCCGCGCCGGAGCCGCCGCGACTGGGCGTGCGCCTGGAAGAGAACGAAGGCGCGGTGCGCATCATCGACGTTGGCGCAGGCAGCCTTGCGGAAAAATCCGGGCTGAAGAATGGCGACCGTTTGCTGGAGGTCGGTGGCGCGGCTGTCAACGCAAGCGGTGCTGTGGTTGCTGCGGTGCGCGGGCAGCCTGCGGGAACCTGGCTGCCGATGCGCATCAAGCGTGGCGACGAGACCCTGGATCTGATCATCAAGTTTCCGGTGCGCCGATGAGCCGGCTGTTTGCGCGTGCAATCTGTCAGCCGCTCCTGGTTCTGCTGTTAGTTCTCGCAGGCGCATTCGCGCAAGCCGCGACGCCCGCGCTGGAACTGCATGTCGACCTGAACACCGAAACGCGTGAATTCAAGGCACGCGCCGAGTTCGTTCCGCCTGCGCATGAATTTGTCTTTGCCTTGCATGAAACCCTGCAGGTGAGGAGTGCGACGGCTGGCGGCAAAGCCCTCACGGTGCATCCCGCCGGACGCGAAGGCGCGCTGCGCGACTGGCGCGTCGTCATGCCGTCGGGTGCCGACAAGCTGCGGCTGGAATACGGCGGCACGCTGCCGGCATTGGATCGCAGCCTCGATCATCGCGGCGTCTTGCGCAGCCTGCCGCCGATGGCCTCCAGCGAAGGCAGCTTCCTGCCGGCAGGCAGCGCCTGGTATCCGCAGCCTGCCGATCTGTTCACCTATCGATTGACGCTCTCGGTGAGCAACGGGCAGCGCGCGCTGGTGGCAGGCCGCCTGCTGTTGGAGGAGGTGCCTGCCGACGGCACGAAACCCTATCGCGCCAGCTTCGAATTCACGCAGCCTGCCGATGGCATCGATCTCATGGCCGGGCCGTGGATCGTGCGCGAGAAAATGATCGCGCGCAAAGACGCGGAACCCTTGCGCCTGCGCACCTACTTCACGCGCGAACTGGATGCGATGCCCGACATGAGCGATGGCTACCTCGACGATACGCAAGCCTACATCGCATCGTATTCCGAGCAGATCGGCGCGTATCCCTTCGCCGGCTTCTCCATCGTCGCGAGCCCCTTGCCGACAGGCTTCGGCATGCCGACCCTGACCTATATCGGCGCCGACGTGCTGAAGCTGCCTTTCATCCGCGCCACCTCTCTCGGTCACGAAGTGCTGCACAACTGGTGGGGCAATGGCGTGTATGTCGATTACGCCAGCGGCAACTGGAGCGAGGGACTGACCACCTTCATGGCCGATTACGCGTACAAGGAACGCGAATCGGCGGGCGCGGCGCGGGAAATGCGCCTGGCATGGCTGCGCGATTTCGCCGCCGTGCCGGCGGGTGACCGGCAGACCCTGAGCGGCTTTCGGTCCCGCACGCACGGCGCGGCGGCAGCCATCGGCTATGGAAAGTCGGCAATGCTGTTCGTGATGTTGCGCGACGCGATCGGCGAACAAGCCTTCGGCAAAGGCATCCGCGCGTTCTGGAACAGGCATCGCTTCCAGCAGGCGAGCTGGAACGATTTGCGCCTTGCATTCGAGCAGGCGTCAGGCAAGCCGCTGGACGAATTTTTCAAGCAATGGCTCACGCGCGCCGGCGGGCCGACGGTGACGATATCCGACGCCAGCCTGACATCCGAGGCAGGCAAATCGCGCGTGCAGCTCGCCGTCGAACAGACATCGCCTGCCTACGCATTGCACTTGCCGGTCGAACTGGTCTATGCGGGGCGTTCGGAGATGCGCTGGATCGATATTGCGCGGCCGCATGAGCGCGTCAGCCTCGACGTGGATTCCGCGCCGGAAGGCGTGCGCGTCGATCCGGATCTTCGCATCTGGCGCGTGCTCGATCATGAGCAGCTTCCACCGATACTGCGGCAATGGTTCATCGCACGTTCCGCGCGTCTTGCGATCGTCTCGCCGCAACTGCGCGAGACGGCGGAGGAACTTGCACGGCGCTTGTTCGAGCGACCTCCTCGCGTCGTATCGGTCGACGAGATTGGCTCGGGCGGTGAGCCGGTGATGCTGATCGGCTTGCATGCCGATGTGGATGCGGCCCTGGCGCGCGCCGGGCTGCCGTCGCGGCCGGCTGAGCTGAATGGAAAAGGGAGTGCGCAGGTGTGGACGGTGGTCAAGGATGGTGCGCCACTGGCGGTGGTGTCGGTGGGCGATGCTGATGCGTTGCGGGCATTGCTTCGGCCGCTGCCGCATTATGGGGCGCAGAGCTGGCTGGTGTTTGATGGGGGGCGTGCGATTGGGCGTGGGGTGTGGGCTGCGGGGGGGAGGGTGGTGAGGGTTCGGGCGGAGAGGTGATGTCGCCTTCCGGATCTGGTTTTTCTTCGGTGGTGCGATGCCTTGCTCTCTCCGTTGTGGCTCGCCGGGCCGCCCCCGGCAAGTCTCGACGAAGAACCTACAGCCCTGCATCACCGAAGAAAAAACTACTCACATCTTCCCGGCACGCGCCTTGGTAATCTCCATAATCGACTGCTGAAACCCGGTCGTCGGAATCGTCTCTCCCGTACGATCACGCAGCCGATCCTCGTTCGCCATCAACAGCTCGGCCGCATCCGGACGTTCGCCAATGAACACACCGTCCGTCAAGGTAATGTTCGAACGCGAGAACGTCCCCGCGCCAGCGCACAGCACAGTCTTGCTCGGACCATTGCGCGACACCAGATAGATCATCCCCGGCGTGACGCTTTCCGGCTTGAGCAGGGCAAGATCCTCCGGACGCATCAGGTCTTCCGTCATCCTGGTGGCTGCCGTCGGCGCCAGGCAGTTGACGCGAATGCCGTATTTCTCGCCCTCGATCGCCAGCGTCTGCATCAGTCCCACCAGCGCCATCTTGGCCGCGCCGTAATTGGCCTGGCCGAAATTGCCGAACAGACCGGAGGAGGATGTGGTCATCACGATGCGGCCGTAGTTTTGCTGCTTCATGATTTCCCACACGGCCTTGGTGCAATACACCGCGCCCATCAGGTGCACGTCGACGATGGCGCGGAAGTCGTCCAGCGTCATCTTCGAAAAGCTCTTGTCGCGCAGGAAGCCGGCGTTGTTGACCAGGATGTCGATGCGGCCCCATTCGCGCATCACCAGGCTTACCATGTCCTCCACGGCAGCGGGATCGGTGACCGACGCGGCGCTCGCCATCGCATGCCCGCCTGCTGCGCGGATCTCGGCGACCACGCGCTCGGCTGCCGATTGCGCATTGCCGGTGCCGTCGCGCGCCACGCCGAGGTCATTGACGACGACCCTGGCGCCGCGTGCGGCGAGTTGCAAGGCATGCGAGCGGCCGAGGCCGCCGCCGGCGCCGGTCACAATGGCCACCTGGCCGTCGAAGCGGATGGGAGCGGAATTCGTTTGCGAAGATGTAGTCATGGTAGTAAATTGTGTTGAGGAATATTGTCAGCGGACAATATTAATCGGAATCGGGTTTTAGTGTGCAAAACCGCTGCATGAAGCAGCCCTCCCGCCCTGATCGAGCATCATTGCGCCGGCAGCAATCCAGACGCCGCACATCGCATCTACCGAGGATGCAACTGACGCAGCGCAAAGCCACGGTGTGGCGCCATCCCAACAGATGGCCCCACTGGCTATGATGGTTTTCGCTTCCCACGACTTCCAAAGAGACGAAGCCGGTTTTCGAATTTGTTCACAAGGATTTCACTGCGATGTACTACGGAGAAAGATTCAACAGCATCAGCCACCTTGCCGGCGCTCTGCTGGCGGCATGCGGCGCAACGCTGCTGATTGTCATTGCGGCGCAGGGCGGCGATCCATGGAAGATTGTCAGTCTGAGCATCTACGGCGCGATGCTCCTGGCGCTGTATGTCATTTCCACCTTGTATCACAGCGTGCGGGGCTCGGCCAAGGAGGTGATGCGCAAGCTCGATCATTGCGCGATCTACCTGCTGATTGCCGGCACCTACACACCTTTTACGCTGGTGACCTTGCGCGGCGCGCTCGGATGGACCATGTTCGGGACGATATGGGGGCTGGCCGTGATTGGCATCGTGCAGGAGTTATGCATCGCGAAAGGCGCACGCGTGCTGTCGCTCGTGATCTATGTACTGATGGGCTGGCTCGCCGTGATCGCCATCATGCCCCTGATTGCGGCGCTGAGCTGGAGCGGCTTTGCCTGGCTTGCAGCGGGTGGTGCAGCCTACACATTCGGCATCGTGTTTTACGCATTCGATGAGCGCATTGTCCATGGTCACGGCATCTGGCATCTGTTCGTCTTGTGCGGAAGCGTCTGTCATTACCTCGCCATTCTTCTGCACGTTGTCTGACAAATGCGGTCCGGGTTGTGTCCGGATCGCGCACTCCCTCTCCATTTCACACAAGCGCGTCAATAACGCGTTTCCTTTCCTGAAAGCGGGAGCGTCCGCTTTCAAGTTCTGAGAATTCCCCTTTCCGTGCACTGATGAAAAATTCAGCAGAGCCGCGTCACGCCTGCATCTGCTACGCATGGCATGAAACATGCAATTTGGAAACCAACGCGTGACCGCAATTTGACTGGCAGTTTCTTTCTCTGCGCTACCAACGATTGTGGACATGTGTTCATCAGAGGATCCGCGACCGCATCGCATCGATGCCTATCAGCGGCCCATGCATTTCACAAAAACAGGGATGGAAATCGTAATGAAGAAGTCGTTTCTCGCACTCGCAGTACTTGCAGCATTTGCATCAATTGCCGGCAGCGCCGCCGCACAATCGAGCCTGACCGTCTATGGCGTGGTGGACGCTGGCATCGATCATCAGACCGGCGGCGTCAACGGTGCCGTCACCAAGCTCAGCAGCGGCATGCAGAACAGCAACCGCATCGGATTCAAGGGCGTCGAGGACCTCGGCGGCGGTGCGTCCGCTCTGTTCGTCCTGGAGAACGGCTTCGGCGTGGACACGGGTTCGGCATTGCAGGGCGGCGCGCTGTTCGGTCGCCAGGCATTCGTCGGCTTGAAGAGCAATCTCGGCGCACTGACCATGGGCCGCCAATACACGCCGATCTTCGGCGCATTGTGCGGCGAGCTCGATCCGTTCTCCTGCGGCCTCGCGGGTACCGCGGCCAACCTGATGTCGCAGGGCGGCACGCCGACCGGCGGCGGCAACGCGGCGCGCACCAACAACAGTGTGAAGTATGCAACACCGCTGGTCGCCGGTTTCAGCGCGGATGTCACCTACGGCTTCGGCGAAGTCGCCGGCAATACCTCCGCCGCACGCACGGTCGGCGCCCAGCTTGGTTATACCAACGGCAAACTCACCGTGCGCCTCGCGCACAACAACGTGAACGACATCACTGCAAGCACCAGCGCGAAGACTACCGTGCTCGGCGGGAAGTACAACTGCGGTGCCGCTACCGTGCA
The DNA here is from genome assembly GCF_004804275.1 of Herbaspirillum sp. ST 5-3. Taxonomy (GTDB): domain Bacteria; phylum Pseudomonadota; class Gammaproteobacteria; order Burkholderiales; family Burkholderiaceae_D; genus Noviherbaspirillum. The sequence goes on along the minus strand of NZ_STGI01000001.1, from coordinate 564,259 downwards.
CCTTGCCTATGCGATCAACAAGGGCGCCTACACAGGCAATACCAATGTGCCGCTGGCCGACTCGCGCGATGTCCTGCTTGGTGTCAGCGTGCCGTTCGGCGCCAGCACGTTCCTCGCTTCCTATATCCGCAAGTCGGACAAGACCGTGGCAAGCAACGACGCCAACCAGATCGCACTCGGCTACACCTATGCGCTGTCCAAGCGCACCAACGTGTACACGTCCTACGCGCGCATCGACAACACCGTCGCCAATAGGGCGGGCAGCGCGGGCGGGTTCTATACCGTCGGCAACGCGACAGAAGGCGGCTCCGGTGATCGCGCGTTCAACGTCGGCGTACGTCACACCTTTTAATCAAGGGAGCAGGTTCGCAGCGGCAGCATGATCCGCCTCGCCGTTGCCTGCGGCGCCCGTACACGATGCGGGCGCCGCCATTCAGGATTCAAACACGTAGAGAGGGAATCAGCATGAGCACACTTCGCAAAGCCATCTTCAGGAACGTCGTCAGCGGTCTTCTCGCCGCCGCCTCATTGAGCGCGCTGCCCGCATTGGCGGACACCGTTCCGGTCTACACCTATCACAACCATCCGCCCTTCGTCGTCGATGGCGGCAAGGGTTTGAGCTATGACTTCATCGACTTCCTGAACAAGAAGTCCAAGGGCAATCCGAGTTTCAAGATCGAAGTCGTGTCGCGCGCCCAGCTGGACAAGGCCATGGCAGCGCCCGATTTCAACGGCGTGGTGGCATGGGTCAATCCGTTGTGGTTCAAAGACAAGGACCGCACGACCTATCTGTGGTCCGGCCAGATCATGGACGATGCCAATGTGATCCTGTCGAATGCGACGAAGAAGGTCGAATACAAGGATCCGTCCTCGCTGAAGGGAAAACAGTTCGGCGGCATTCTCGGTCATAACTACGCAGGCATCGACGAACTGGTTGCCTCCGGTGCGATCAAGCGCGAGGATGCGGAGAAGGAACGCAGCAACCTGCGCAAGCTGGAAGCCGGCCGCATCGAAGTGACGCTGCTGCCGCGCTCGACCGCGAATTACCTGCTGCACGAGATGGATCTGGCGGGCAAACTCTATGTCGCGCCGACGCCGCAGAGCAGCTATACACGGCACGTCCTCGTTCCGAAAAAGAACCCCGAGTTGCTGAAACTCGTCAATGAAGCCGTCGCGGAAATGGCGAAAGACGGCGGATGGCAATCGACATTGGCGAAATACAAGTCCAAATAAGGCTGTCCTTGCGGCGGAACGCAAGCCCGGGATGCCCGTTCTGCCGCTCCATCATTTCGCATAAGCAGGGAGGATCCCATGCGCTTGAACAACTTACGGATTGGAGCACGCCTGGGAGGCGGCTTCGCCATCGTCCTGGCCTTGCTGCTGGCCACTCTCATCGCCGGCAGCGTGATCAACACGCGCAGCAGCGGCCACATGGCCGACAGCCTGACGCTGGCCAACAGCAAGATCATGCAGGCCAATACCATGCGCGGCTCGTTGCTGGCCGCCGGCATTGCCATGCGCAATATCGGCATGCTGTCGGAAGTGAGCGCGATGGAGAAGGAAAACCTCAAGGTCACGGCGCAGCAGAAGCGCTATGACGAGGCGCTCGACAAACTCACCGCTCTCGGCCTGAGCAACGAGGAGAAGGCGATCATCGCTGACGTCGCGCGGCTGGACAAGGAAATCGAGGTTCTGCTCAAGGAGGCGCTGGGGCAGGCCATTGCATTCAACACCGAAGGCGCGGGACGCACCATCACGACCAAGATCGATCCGCTCAATCAACAGGCGCTGGCGCAGATCGACAAGCTGGTGGAGAGCCAGCAGGCGGCATCCGCGCGCATTCTCGACGACACGCTCAGCGCCGGCAAGCGGCTCCAGTATGTCCTGTTCATCGTTTCCGCAATCGCGATGGGCCTGGGCGCCATGTGCGCCTGGCAGATCACGCGCAGCATCACGCAACCCCTGCGTGGCGCGGTCGCCATCGCCAAGAGGGTGGCGGCGGGCGATCTCCGCTCGCATGTGGAAGTCACCGGCGTCGACGAGATCAGCGAACTTCTTCGCTCTCTCAAGGACATGAACGACAGCCTGATCAAGACGGTCGGCGCCGTGCGGCGCAGCACGGAAACGATCACCATTGCCTCGCGCGAGATCGCCACCGGCAACGCCGATCTCTCCGCGCGCACCGAAACGCAGGCCGGCGCGCTGGAAGAAACCGCCAGCTCCATGGAAGAACTGACCGGTACCGTGAAGCAGAACGCCGACAACGCACGGCAGGCCAGCCAGCTGGTCGTGTCCGCATCGGACGTGGCGGCCAAGGGCGGCGAGGTCGTCGGACAGGTGGTCGCCACCATGGGCTCGATCAAGGAAAGCTCGGGCAAGATCGTCGACATCATCAGCGTGATCGACGGCATCGCCTTCCAGACCAACATTCTTGCGCTGAACGCTGCGGTGGAAGCCGCGCGCGCGGGCGAGCAGGGACGCGGTTTCGCGGTGGTGGCATCCGAAGTGCGCAATCTCGCGCAGCGCTCGGCGGGCGCGGCCAAGGAAATCAAGACGCTCATCGCCGACTCGGTCGACAAGGTCGATCTCGGCAGCAAGCTGGTCGACGATGCCGGAAAGACGATGGAAGAAATCGTGGCATCGGTCAAGCGCGTGGCCGACATCATGGGCGAAATTGCTGCTGCCAGCCAGGAGCAGCGCGCCGGCATCGAGGAAGTGGACCGGGCCATCGGCCAGATGGACGGCATGACGCAGCAGAATGCTGCGCTGGTCGAACAGGCTGCAGCCGCTGCCGAAAGCCTGAGCCACCAGGCGCAACAGTTGGCGGAAGCCGTCAGCGCATTCAACCTGGAAGACAGCGCGATGCTGCAGCCCGCTGCGCCTCAAACCGCGCAGAAGGAACGCGTCACGAAGTTGCCGGTGCGAACGAAGGCCGGTGCGCGCGGCCTGGCGGTATCGGGTTCGCCGGAACGCGCCAAGGCGCTCAAGGTGGCCGGCGGCGATTGGGAAGAGTTCTGATGCAATGAGGGCGGTCGCAGCGCTTCACGTTGACGCGCGGCGCCTGCCCGAGGTACCGCGCGGCTTTGCGCCTGCGGCGGACGTCGCTTGCTGCCGCTCGGCGAAATATTTCTGGAAGAATTCCACGCACACCCTGATCTTCGCCGAACCGGTCAGACGCTGCGGATAGACGGCCCAGATGTTTGCTTCCTGCTGGTATTCCGGAAGGATCCGCACCAGTTCTCCGCGTTCGATATGCGGGCCCGCATCCCACATCGAGCGCAACATGATGCCTGCGCCTTCCACCGCCCAGCGCACCACGATCTCGCCATGATTCGATGACAGCGGGCCGGTCACCTTGACGGTCTGTTCGTCGACGCCGCTGCGCAGTTTCCACACGCCGAAGGGATGGTCGCGTTCCTTGATTACGAGGCAGTCGTGATTCGACAATTCATGCAGGGTCTTCGGCGTGCCGCGTCGCGCGAGATACCTGGGCGATGCGCACAGGATGCGATAGTTCGACGCGAGGCGCTTGGCGATCAGGTGCGGCGCGATCTCATCGCCGACGCGGATGTCGAGATCGAAGCCCTCGCTCGCGATATCGATCAGGCGGTCGAAGACCTCGAACCGAACCTGCAGGGAAGGGTAGACTTCGATCAGTTGCGCGATGGCTGGCGCCACTACATTGCGGCCGAAGCCGAAGCTGCTGCAGATGCGCAGCTGCCCGCGCGGCATGCGACGCGTGGCCGACACCTCGTCGTACAGATGGTCGATGTTTTCCAGGATGGTCTGCGCGCGGGCATAGACGCGCTCGCCATCTTCGCTGACCACGACGCGCCGCGTGGTGCGATGAAACAAGCGCACGCCGAGCACGCTCTCGAGTATGCCGATGCGCTTGCTGATGTAGGCAGGCGACATGCCCAGTTCTTCCGCCGCGCCGGCAAAGCTCGCCTTGCGCGCCACCATGACGAACACCCGCAGGTCTTCGTTAGCCAGATCATTGTTCACGAAGTGTGTTTCTTCAATTCACATATCGAGGCATTGTAAACGAACTGTTCAGGTCTATGCTTGTGCAATTCCATGCTTGAACGATACGGAGAAGTTCGATGAAAAAACACAAGATTGCAGTGATCGCCGGCGACGGCATCGGCAAGGAAGTCATGCCGGAAGGTCTGCGCGCGGTCGAAGCCGCGGCGCGCAAGTTCAATATCGCGCTGGAATTCACCACTTTCGAGTGGGCCAACTGCGATTACTACCTGCAGCACGGCAAGATGATGCCGGACGACTGGTTCGAGCAACTGAGCCAGTTCGAGGCGATCTTCTTTGGCGCGGTCGGCTGGCCGGCCACCGTGCCCGACCATATTTCGCTGTGGGGCTCGCTGATCCAGTTCCGCCGCCAGTTCGACGAATACATCAACCTGCGCCCGGTGCGCCTGATGCCCGGCGTGCCTTGCCCCTTGGCCAACAAGAAGCCGGGCGACATCGACTTCTACGTGGTGCGCGAGAACACCGAGGGGGAATACTCGTCCGTCGGCGGCCGCATGTTCAGCGGCACGGACCGCGAGTTCGCGCTGCAGGAAGCCGTGTTCACCCGCCATGGTGTCGACCGCGTGCTGAAGTACGCCTTCGACCTGGCGCAACGCCGCCCGAAGAAACACCTGACGTCCGCCACCAAGTCGAACGGCATCTCGATCAGCATGCCGTTCTGGGACGAGCGCGTCGAGGCAGTGGCAAAGACGTATCCGGATGTGCAGTGGGACAAGTATCACATCGACATCCTGTGCGCCCGTTTCGTGATGAGTCCGGAGCGCTTCGACGTGGTGGTCGCTTCCAACCTGTTCGGCGACATCCTGTCCGACCTCGGCCCGGCCTGCACCGGCACCATCGGCATCGCACCCTCGGCCAACCTGAACCCCGAGCGCAAATTCCCCTCGCTGTTCGAACCGGTGCACGGTTCCGCGCCGGACATCTACGGCAGGAACATTGCCAACCCGATCGCCATGATCTGGTCGGGCGCCATGATGCTCGACTTCCTCGGCCAGGGCGATGCGAACTACACGGCGGCGCACGACGCCATCCTGAAGGCCATCGAGCAAAGCATCCTGGAAGGCGCGGTGACGCCGGACCTCGGCGGCAAGGCATCCACCACCGATGCAGGCAAGGCCATCGCAGCCGCGATTTGAAGTTCGGATCTCTCGACTGATACAGGAGATACAGAAAGCCGGGTAAATGAATTATCGGCGCAACAGGTTTCAATCCTGACAACTTGCAAGCATGGCTGTCGCCGCCCTTGTTGCGACTGTGGCTCAGTACGCCGATCCACGACGCGCCTCCCTGGCCAAGCCGGCGGAGGCGCTTGTCGTTCATGGCGATGCGGCATCAGATGCACTGATGCAATCAGCGATCAAGGCTCTACTCTTGCCAATTCAAAACACCCAGTTTCTTGTTCCTCTTTTTCCGAACCAATCCAACGAAATTATTCGCTTATTTATAGTGCGAATGAACGATACTATGTGCTTGAACCTTGCTCTCGCTCAGGTTGAAGCAAGGCAAACGCAGCGCGGTTTGAACGGAACCACTATAGTGGTACTGCTTGCTCTACTTCAAGGGCAAGAACACGACAAGCGGACGAATCGTTTCGTTATTGTCATTTAGGAATTCAGTGAACTCAAAGTATATAAAGCCGGCCATCTGGGCGGCGGTCGCATTTGCCATCTTCATCGCTCTCGTCCAATTCAACAGTCCGGCGACCTCCACCGCGTCGTCGATTCCCTACTCCGAATTTCTGGAGCAGGTAAAAGCGAAAACGATCAGGGAAGTAGTGATCGAGGGAACGAATATCGTCGCCGTGACGAATAACGGGGCCGCGCTGAAGACGACGACGACCCTGCTCGATCGCGGCCTGATCAACGACTTGATCGAAAGCGGCATCAAGTTCGATGTCAAATTCCCCGAAGGTCCTTCGTTCCTGTCGCAGATTTTCATCTCCTGGTTTCCCATGCTGCTGATGATCGGCGTCTGGATTTTTTTCATGCGCAAATCGCAAGGCGGCGGCAAGGGCGGCATATTCTCGATGGGAAAGTCGAAGGCCCGCATGCAGGACGAGCATTCCAACCAGGTGAGCTTTGCCGACGTCGCCGGCTGTGACGAGGCCAAGGAAGAAGTCGAAGAGATTGTCGAGTTCCTCCGCGACCCGCGAAAATTCCAGCAACTCGGCGGCCACATTCCGCATGGCATATTGCTGGTCGGCCCTCCCGGGACCGGCAAGACCTTGCTCGCGCGCGCCATCGCCGGCGAGGCGAAGGTGCCGTTCTTCACCATCTCCGGTTCGGACTTTGTCGAAATGTTTGTCGGTGTCGGCGCGTCGCGCGTGCGCGACATGTTTGAGACGGCCAAGAAACATGCGCCATGCATCGTGTTCATCGACGAGATCGACGCAGTCGGCCGGGCGCGCGGCAGCGGCATGGGCGGCGGCAACGATGAACGCGAGCAGACGCTGAACCAGATGCTGGTCGAGATGGATGGCTTTGAGCCGAATGCCGGCGTCATCGTCATTGCAGCGACCAACCGTGCCGATGTGCTGGACAAGGCATTGCTGCGTCCGGGCCGCTTCGACCGCCAGGTGATGGTTGGTCTGCCCGACATCCGGGGCCGTGAACAAATTCTGCTGGTCCACATGCGCAAGGTGCCGATCTCCAGGGATGTGCAGCCCAATGTGCTGGCGCGCGGAACCCCCGGCTTTTCGGGCGCGGAGCTGGCCAACCTGGTGAATGAAGCGGCATTGTTTGCCGCGCGTCGCAACAAGCAGGTCGTCGACATGCAGGATTTCGAGGACGCCAAGGACAAGATCGTCATGGGGCCGGAAAGAAAGTCCGCCGTCATGCGCGAAGAAGAACGGCGCAATACCGCATATCACGAGTCGGGCCATGCAGTGGTTGCCAAGCTGCTGCCGAAGGCGGACCCGGTGCACAAGGTGACCATCATGCCGCGCGGGTACGCGCTCGGCCTGACCTGGCAGTTGCCCGAGCATGATCGGGTCAACATGTACAAGGACAAGATGCTCGAGGACATCACGATCCTGTTTGGCGGACGGATTGCGGAAGAAATCTTCATGAACCAGAAGTCGACCGGTGCTTCGAACGACTTCGAGCGTGCCACCAAGCTGGCGCGCGCCATGGTTACCCGTTTCGGCATGTCGGAAGCCATGGGCACCATGGTGTACGCGGACGACAACCAGGGCGCAGGCTTTGGCATGTCGTCGAATCCGGTATCGGAGGAGACGCAGCAAAAAGTCGATGACGAGGTCCGCAGCATTCTGGATCGCCAGTACGCATTGGGGCGCAGCCTGCTTGAAGCCAATCGGGACAAAGTGGACGCGATGGCCAAGGCACTGCTCGAGTGGGAAACCGTCGACGCAGACCAGATCAACGACATCATGGCCGGCACCGAGCCGCGTCCGCCCAGGTATGGCACTTCCAGGACGAGTCCGCCCCGGCCGGGGCCGGTTTCGCCGAATGCGTCCGCTACAGCCTGAGCTCGTGGCGGACCATCGATCGCTCCAATTGGCGAGTGATATAATCGCCGCATGGAAATGAACGCATCAGTTCGTCAATATTGGTGGTCCGCCTGACATTGGCGGCCTGTTTCCATTCATCTTTATAAACAATGCCGCCGTTCAGGGCGGCATTTGTTTTTGCTTTGCTGTGTTGACCGGCGGATCTTGAATAAAAGGGATTCCAGATGTCATCAGCAAAACCCGTTGTCCTGACCGGCGACCGTACAACCGGCCCGCTTCATCTCGGCCATTATGTTGGCTCGCTTCGGGCGCGCGTCGAACTCCAGCACACCACGCAGCAATTCCTGCTTCTTGCCGATACCCAGGCCATGACGGATAACGTCGGCCGGCACCGGAAGGTCACCGACAACGTGATCGAAGTCGCGCTCGATTATCTTGCGGCGGGAATCGATCCAGGCTTGTCCACCATTTTCATCCAGTCGCAGGTGCCGGAGCTTGCCGAGCTGACGCAATACCTCCTCAATCTGGTGACGGTATCGCGACTTGAGCGCAATCCGACGATCAAGGATGAAATCCGATTGCGCGGTTTTGAGCGCGACATCCCTGCCGGCTTTCTGACCTATCCGGTCAGCCAGGCCGGCGACATTACCGCATTCAAGGCGACACTGGTTCCCGTCGGCGATGACCAACTGCCGATGATCGAGCAGACGAATGAACTGGTGCGCAAATTCAACAGCGCGGTCGAGCGCCAGGTTCTCGTCGAGTGCGAGGCGGTCCTGTCGCCGGTGACACGCCTGCCCGGCATCGATGGCAAGGCCAAGATGAGCAAGTCCCTGAACAACGCGATACCGCTGGGCGCCAGTGCGGACGAGATCAAGAAGGCCGTCAATCGCATGTACACCGACCCGCAGCATCTGCGCGTGGATGATCCCGGCCAGATCGAAGGCAATGTCGTGTTCACCTTTCTTGATGCGTTCGACACCGAGCCGGCGACGCTGGAGGAACTGAAGGCGCATTATCGGCGCGGCGGACTTGCGGACAGCGTGTTGAAGCGTCGGCTGAACGATCATCTGCAAGCCTTGCTGGAACCGATACGTCAGCGGCGGCAACAGTTCTCGATGGACCGCGGTGAAGTTCTGAACATCCTTCGCCAGGGGACGGAAAAGGCGCGGCAAGTGTCCGGCCAGACAATGTCGGAGGTGAAGGCAGCACTCGGCTTGAATTATTTTGGATGACCTGCGGCGCGATGCAGAACGCTTGCAGCGCCGACGTGGAAAATATCCCTATCGATTCACGGCAGCTTGCGTTGCCAGATCAACTCGCCATTGCGCCATACTTCACGGACACGATGGAAAGGCACCATATGGGTTTCGCCGTCTTCGTCCATCACGTCGAATGAAAAGTGCTGGCCAGGCGCAAGGAAGATCTCGCGGAACGGCACGCGAACGATGTTGTCGTCGACCCGATCGTAGTAGCCGATCATGAAACTGCCTTTGCCAAATTCTGCATCCCATTGGATGCGATGCAGCAGGTCTTGGATCGGAATCATGATGCAGCAATGGTGAAGTTCGAGCGCTGTCGCGGCGCCGGTGCTGTGCGGTAACGCGATATGCATAAACCAAATAATCAACCTTAAAACGATTCGTTCGTTTCTTCCAGGTGTTTCTTTAAGCTGACGACTTCAACTTATCGTCAGGGAGACGCCTCATGTTATTGAAGAAACTGCTCCAGCCCTTGCTGGCATTGGCCCTTGTTGCACCGGCGGCATGGGCGGAAGACATCAACCTGCTCAATGTATCCTACGACCCCACGCGCGAGCTCTATCAGGACGTCAACAAGGCATTTGCCGCGCAATGGAAGCCCAGGACCGGCGACAAGCTCAGCATCCGGCAGTCGCACGGCGGCTCCGGCAAGCAGGCCCGGTCCGTGATCGATGGCTTGAGCGCCGATGTCGTCACGCTGGCGCTCGCTTACGATATCGATGAAATCGCGCAGCGCGGTTTCCTTGCGAAGGATTGGCAGAAACGCCTGCCGCACAATAGCGCGCCGTACACCTCGACCATCGTGTTCCTGGTGCGCAAGGGCAATCCGAAAGGTATCAAGGACTGGAGCGATCTGGCGAAGCCGGGCGTCGCAGTCATCACGCCGAACCCGAAAACTTCCGGCGGCGCGCGCTGGAACTATCTTGCCGCCTGGGGTTATGCATTGAAACAGCCGGGTGGCTCGGAGGCGAGCGCAAAAGAGTTCATCGCCAGGATCTTCAGGAACGTGCCAGTGCTCGACTCCGGCGCGCGCGGCGCCACCACCACCTTCGTCGAACGCGGCATCGGCGATGTGCTGATCGCGTGGGAAAACGAAGCCATCCTCGCGATCAAGGAACTCGGCCCGGACAAGTTCGAAGTGGTTGCACCGACGCTCAGCATTCTCGCCGAGCCTCCCGTTGCCGTCGTCGACAAGGTGGTGGACAAGAAGGGCACGCGCAAGGTGGCGGAGGCTTATCTGCAGTATCTTTACAGCGATGATGGACAGGAAATCGCGGCAAGGAATTACTACCGCCCGATCTCCGAAAAAATCGCCAGGAAATACGCGTCGCAATTTCCGAAAGTGAAGCTGTTCACGATCGATGAGGTGTTCGGCGGATGGGCGTCGGCGCAGAAGGCGCATTTCGCCGATGGCGGATCGTTCGACCAGATCTACCAGCCGGGCCAGAAGTAATCGCTGCCTGAGCAGCAACCGAGAAATCATGCGCATCGAGCAGGAGCTGTCGCCGTGTCTTTTCCAGGACTGAAAAACTATCTCGCACGCCTTTACGGCACCACGCACGCGGGTACTCGTGTGTGGCTCGGCGCCGACGGGCGCGCAAAGGGGTGCTACTTCAACTCCACGCTGACGAGCGCGTTCCAGCCGATCCGCGAAGTTGCCACCGGCCATATCGTCGGACACGAGGGCTTTGCCCGCACCAGTTCTGGATCGGACCAGGGCCTGTGTCTGTGGAAGCTCCTGGACCATGCTGCCAATGACGACGAATCGGTCGAGCTGGATCGCTTGTGCCGCGTGCTACATGCCATCAATTTCTTTCGCCAGCCGCAGGCTGAGGGCAGCGATTTGTACTTGAGCGTGCATGCCCGGCTTCTTGCAGCGGTGGATGGCAACCACGGAACAGCGTTCAAGCGGATTCTGAATCTGCTCGATCTGCCGCAGCAACGCATCGTGCTGCAATTGCCGGTGATCGCACAACAGCAGGGATGGCTGCTGGACTTTGTGACCGACAACTACCGGCGAAATGATTTCCGCATCGCGGTCAATGCCGTCGATGCGCAGGATGCCTTGTCGCTGATCGATCGCGTGCGGCCGCAGGTGGTCAAGGTCGATACCCGGAATGGCGTGTGCGAAGAACCTGCCCTGAAGCTGATCCAGCGATGCGCCGAGCGAAATATCCAGGTCGTTTTCAAGCGCGTCGAAGGCGCGGACATGCTGGAAATGCTGATGCGCATGGTCCGCGCAAGCGGGGCGCCGATCCATGCACAAGGCTTCATCTGGGATCTTCCGCATTCCTCCATCAAGCAGGCGGAGCCGCACATGAAACTGTCGCCAATCCGGCATCGTGTCGCATCCTGCGCCGACGCGGCATGAAAATCGCGGGCTGCATGCATTGTTGCAATCAGCCTGTTTTTACTTCGCTCTGCTTCCTTATTTGAAAACGGCCTATAGAAATGCGAAAAAAGTCGTTCTCTTTATGTGTTTTGAGTGCAATTATTGCGGTTCTATAGCTGAATTAGTAATAAGTGCTCGTTTCAAGGCGATTCCATCCGTCCTGAAGGAGCGCAAGGGAGCGGACATGGCAGGCGCAATAGCAAGATCGGATATCGGAGGGGTTGCATCGAGGAAGCCGTCATCGTGCGTACTGCCCGGCTTTCACCTCTCGCTCGGGTTCACCCTGCTGTATCTCGCCCTCATCGTGCTCATTCCGCTGTCGGCAGTGTTCCTGAAGACGTTCACGATGCGCTGGGATGCGTTCCAGGCCGCGGTCACCTCCGAGCGGGTGCTGGCATCCTACCGTCTGACCTTCGGCGCGTCGCTGCTCGGGGCGGCGCTCAATGTGGTCTTTGGCGGTATCGTCGCCTGGGTGCTGGTGCGTTATCGCTTTCCCGGCAAACGACTGATCGATGCGCTGGTCGATCTGCCGTTTGCCTTGCCGACGGCAGTGGCCGGCATCGCGCTGACGACGCTGTATTCCCCGCATGGGTGGATCGGCCGTTATCTCGAACCCTTCGGCATCAAGGTCGCATTCACGCCATTGGGCATCCTGGTGGCGCTGACCTTCATCGGCTTGCCCTTCGTCGTGCGTACCGTGCAACCGGTTCTAGAAGAAGCCGAACGTGAACTGGAGGAAGCGGCCGCCAGCCTCGGCGCCAACCGTTGGCAAACCTTCGCGAGAGTGATCTTTCCGACCATCCTGCCGGCCTTGCTGACCGGTTTCGCGCTCGCCTTTGCGCGCGCTACCGGCGAATACGGCTCGGTGATCTTCATCGCCGGCAACATGCCCATGGTGTCCGAAATTACGCCGCTGTTCATCATTACCAAGCTGGAGCAATACGACTACACCGGCGCCACGGCGATCGCTGTCGTGATGCTGATGGCGTCCTTCCTGTTGCTGCTCGCGATTAACCTGCTGCAAGCCTGGACCCGCAAGGGCGGCCGGGCGGAGAAAGTCTGACATGACAGGTGCCGCCACGACCTTGCTGAATCCGGCGCAGATGCGCGAACCGGCCGGTGCGCCCGCGGCAACCGGCGAGCCGTTCTGGGTGCGCGTGCTGCTGATCGGCCTTGCGCTGGCCTTCCTCGCGCTCTTCCTGTTCCTTCCGCTGCTTGCAGTTTTTACGGAAGCGCTGAAGAAGGGCTGGGATGCCTATCTTGTGGCGCTCGGCGAGCCCGATGCGCTGGCCGCCATCAGACTGACCCTGCTCACCGCGGCCGTCGCCGTACCGCTGAACCTGGTGTTCGGCGTGGCGGCAGCGTGGTGCATCGCCAAGTTCAGCTTCCGTGGCAAGCACATCCTGCTGACCCTGATCGACCTGCCATTCTCGGTATCGCCGGTGATCGCGGGCCTGATCTATGTGCTGATCTTCGGCGCGCAGGGATGGCTGGGGCCGTGGCTGGCAGAGCACGACATCAGGATCCTGTTCGCCGTGCCCGGCATCGTACTTGCAACGACCTTTGTTACCTTCCCCTTCGTCGCGCGCGAGCTGATCCCGCTGATGCAATCGCAGGGTACGGAGGAGGAGGAAGCCGCGCTGGTGCTGGGCGCTTCCGGCTGGCGCACCTTCCGCCATGTGACGCTGCCGAATATCAAATGGGGACTGCTGTACGGCGTGATCCTGTGCAACGCGCGGGCGATGGGCGAGTTCGGCGCCGTGTCGGTCGTCTCCGGGCACATCCGCGGCGAGACCAACACCATGCCCTTGCATGTCGAGATCCTCTACAACGAATACAACTTTGTCGCGGCCTTCGCCGCCGCCTCGGTGCTGGCGCTGCTGGCACTCGTCACGCTCGCGCTCAAGTCATTGATCGAATGGCGCGCGCAGGGCACGAAACTGCAAGTACATCAGGAATAATCATGGGTATCGAAGTCAAAAACATTCAGAAACGCTTCGGCAGTTTTGCGGCGCTCGACAATGTGTCGCTGCATTTCCCTTCGGGGCAGCTGACTGCGCTGCTCGGGCCATCCGGTTGCGGTAAGACCACGCTGCTGCGCATCATCGCCGGCCTCGAACAGCCCGATTCTGGCCAGGTGTTCCTCGACGGCGAAGACGCATCTGGCCATCATGTGCGCGAGCGGCAGGTCGGCTTCGTGTTCCAGCACTATGCGCTGTTCAAGCACATGAGCGTGTTCGAGAACATCGCGTTCGGCCTGCGCGTGAAGCCGCGCAACATGCGTCCGTCGGATGCGGACATCAGGAAAAAGGTGATGTCCTTGCTGGAACTGGTGCAGCTCGACTGGCTCGCCGACCGCTATCCGCAGCAGCTTTCCGGCGGTCAGCGGCAGCGCATCGCCTTGGCACGTGCGCTCGCCGTGGAACCTCGCGTACTGCTGTTGGACGAGCCGTTCGGCGCACTCGATGCCCAGGTGCGCAAGGAACTGCGGCGCTGGCTGCGCCGCTTGCATGATGAACTGCATGTCACCAGCCTCTTCGTGACACACGATCAGGAAGAAGCACTCGAAGTATCCGACCGGATCGTGCTGATGAACAAGGGAAGAGTGGAGCAGATCGGCTCGCCGCAGGACGTGTACAACCATCCGGCATCGCCTTTCGTGTACGGCTTTCTCGGCAACGTCAACCTGTTTCATGGACGCGTGCATGAAGGCGTGCTGGATGCCGGCGGCATGGCGCTGGACGCACCCGATCATGCACAGGCACGCGACGCGCAAGGCATCGGCTACGTGCGCCCGCATGACATCGAGATCGAAGCTTATACCGCCGGCGCCGAAGGCATCATCGCCCGCTTGCGGCATGCCCACGCGATCGGACCGCTGGCGCAGCTGGAACTCGAACGCGCCGACAACGCGCAACTGATCGAGGCCGTCATTTCCACCGAACGTTACGCGCAACTGGGCCTGACCCAAGGCGAGATGCTGCTGGTGCGCCCGAAGCGCCTCCGCGTCTTCGTCGACCACGCCGCCTGAGGGGAAGCAAATGAATTTTCAACAATTGCGTTCAGTCCGTGAAGCGGCCCGGCGCGGCTACAACCTGACCGAAGTCGCCAATGTGCTGTTCACCTCGCAACCGGGCGTCAGCCGCCAGATCCGCGAGCTGGAAGAGGAACTGGGCGTCGAGATTTTCGAGCGCAACGGCAAGCGCCTCACCGGCCTCACCGATCCCGGCAGGGGCATTCTGCAGATCATCGAGCGCCTGTTGCTGGAAGCGGAAAACCTGCGCCAGGCCAGTCAGGAATATGCGGGCGAGCGCAGCGGTACGCTCGCCGTCGCCACAACGCACACGCAGGCCCGTTATGTATTGCCGCGCGTCGTGCAGTCCTTTCGCAACGCGTTCCCGGAAGTGCGCATCGCCCTGCAGCAAAGCGCGCCCGAGCATATCGCGGAATGGGTCATTTCCGGCAGGGCCGACGTCGGCATCGCGACCGAAGGCCTCAGCCAGTTCGACGAGCTGGTTTCCTTTCCGTGCTATCGCTGGAGCCACATGATCGTCGTTCCGCAAGGCCATCCGCTGAGCGATGTCGAGAAGGTGTCATTGCAGCAGCTGGCTGAGTATCCGCTCATTACCTATGACGTCGGATTCACCGGCCGCGGTCATATCGACGATGCATTTCGTGAAAGCGGCATCAGCACCGACATCGTGTTGACTGCCATGGATTCCGACGTGATCCAGCAGTACGTATCGCTCGGACTCGGCGTCGGCATCGTTGCCTCCATGGCGGCCGAGAACAATCTGGCGCCGGGCCTGTGCGCGGTCAAGGCCGCACACCTGTTCGCGCCCAACCTGACCAGGCTGGCAGTCCGCCGCGGCGCGTATTTGCGTTCCTATGTCTATGACTTCATTCTGGCGTTCGCGCCGGAGTTAAAACGTCAAGAGATCGAGACAGCGCTGAATGCTGCTGGCTAAGCAGTCACGCGTATGGATTGCCATTGCGGCATTGTCCGACGGGCTCGTTTCAATCGGCTCCCGTCCGACGTTTGCAATTTGGCGGTTCGTGTTGTTGCCGCGCGCTTTGCATCGACGCGGGAGGGCGGTATTCTAGTGTTCTGTTTCCCATTCCGCCGGCCCATGCCATGCCGGCAATGCCAAATCCGCAATGTCGATCCACGAATACCGCAACCGAATCAGCCTGGCGCTCGACGCACTGGGCATCCCTGACGAACTCATCGCACGCAAGCGCCTCCCGTTTTACGTGGAAGCCAGTGAGCTGGTGATTGCCGAAACCGATGAAAGCAACCGCGAGTACCTGCTCGTGCCCGAAGCGGCGCAGGCGTGGTGGGCGATGAAGGATGCGGCGAAAGAAGATGGCGTCGTGCTGGAAGTGGTCTCCGCATTTCGCAGCGTCGAACGGCAGATCGAGATCATTCGTGCCAAGCTTGCGCGCGACATGCCGATCGAAACCATCCTTACGCTGAGCGCGCCGCCGGGGTACAGCGAACATCACACCGGGCGCGCGGTCGATATCAACACGCCGGGCTGCGTCGCCACCGAAGAGCCTTTCGAGCACACCGACGCGTTCCGCTGGCTGTGCAGCCATGCCGATCGATTCAGCTTCACGCTGTCCTACCCGCGCGGGAACGACCTGGGGTTCATTTACGAACCATGGCACTGGTGCTATCAGACGGGACGGTAGGCTACAGTCGCACCGTCCGTTCGCCGAAGTAGCCGAGCTGCAGGCTGCCCGCGATGCGGTCGGCGATTTCCAGCATCTCGGCCGCCGCTGCATCCTCGAACAAGCGCGTCGCGGTGTCCTTGAACAGCGTCAGCCAGCGTACGAAATGCTCCTCGCGAATGCCGCTGAGCGCCATGTGCTTGCCGAACACGTTCCCCTGAAAGCTGCTGGTGCCGAGCAGCACTGTCGACCAGAACGCATACATGCGCGGCATGTGCGTGTCCCATGCGCCGTGCAGCGCTTCCTCGAACACCGGTCCGAGGACTGCATCCTTGCGCACGCCGTCGTAAAAGGTGTCGACCAGGACACGAATCGATTCTTCCGTGATTGTTTCAAATTTCATGATAGTCAAGTGCCATGCGATGCCGGGCATCGAGATAGGTGAGGGTGCGTTGGCGCCCATCGGGGTTGCCCGAGATAAGGGGTTGGCGTGTCAGCAATGTAAAGCCTGGAAAACCGCTCAGTTCATCCGCGGACCGGCAGCGCCGCAAGGGGTTTTTTTCAGGAAGCTGCGATGCATGCGCGCGAGCTGCTCGCCGGTCCGGCTGTCGGTAATGTCCGCCAGCGTATAGCCGTCCATTGCGCCGTAGAAGGCACCCAGGCCCACCTTGAGCGCCTCGCGCAGCTTGCAGCTGCGTCTCAGGCTGCAGCCGCGGCTGTCGCAGCCGACCAGCTCGGTATCGCCTTCGAGTTCGCGCAGCACGGAACCGATCTTCAGGCCGGACGCCTCGACGCAAAGGCGGATGCCGCCGTTGCGTCCCCGCGTTGCCAGCACCCAGCCGGAGCGCGCCAGGTGCCCGACGACCTTGACCAGATGGTTGACCGGAATCTCGAATTGCGTGGCGATTTCCGCAACGGTCACCGGCCTGGGTCTCTCGCCACTGCGGGCAAGATACATCAGGACACGAAGTCCGATATCGGAAAATTGGGTCAGGCGCATCGGATGGATGATTGTGCGAGGTAGGACCATTCTACCAAAGCTGCACCGTGGATATGCGTTTCAGTGCGTTCGCGCACGATTTGAAGCGGGTCGAATATTTTCCTTGACCTAGAGCGCACTCGAGCATCTTTAATGCAATCCGGTCAATCGAAAGGAGAAACATCATGACTGCACTGGAAAACAAGCAACGCATGCGGGAAATCTTCGACGAATTAGCGCAGGGCAATGGCAAACCCTTCATCGAATGCCTGCATGACGACTTCTGCTGGATCATGCAGGGGAGCACGAGCTGGTCCGGCGTCTATCGCGGCAAGCAAGCGGTGCTCGACCAATTGTTCAAACCCTTGTTCGCGCGGTTCGCCGGACAGTACACCAACACTGCGCATCGCATCATCGCGGAAGACGATTACGTGGTGGTCGAATGCCGCGGCAAGGTCGAGACGAAGACAGGCGTGCCTTATAACAATGCCTATTGCTATGTGTGCCGCATGGAACAAGGACGCATGAAGGAGCTGACCGAATATCTCGACACGCAACTGGTCGCCGCGGCGCTCGGCGACCCGGTGCCTGTGGCGGCCCGCTGACGCCAGCGGGGGGGCCGTGCTACGCTGATGTCAGAATCACCATCGGCCTCCCGTCCACTCAACAAGGGGGAAACAATGCCAGACCACTTGCGCATAGGCGAACTCGCGGAACGCACCGGAAAAAGCATCCATGCGCTGCGCTATTATGAATCGATCGGCCTGATGCCCTTCGTTACACGCGATGCCGGCGGCCGCAGGCAGTACGATGTGCAGCACGTGCAATGGCTGCTTTTCCTGGAGCGCTTGCAGCGTACCGGCATGACGCTGGCGCAGATGCAAGAGTATGCGGCACTGGTCAGTCGAGGCAAACAAAGCCTCGACGACCGCGTGGCCTTGCTTGAACGCCATCTGCGGCGCATCGACCAGCAGATGAAGGAACTCGCCGGCAACAGGAAACTGCTGATGGCGAAACTGGATTTCTATCGCGACTGGAAGACTTCCGGAAAGCGGCCGGCGCAATGGTGGGTGGACGCGCCGCGAGGTGATTGAACACCGCGTCAATGCGTCGCCCTTGCATCGGCTCACACTTCACGCGGAGCATGCATCATGACCAAGGCACTGCAATTGCTCGCCATCCTGCTCACCGCCATCGCGATGGTTGCCGGGTGGGCGCACCTGCTTGCGCTGCCCAACAAGATCGGGCTCGATCGGGATGATTACCTGATCGTGCAGCAGATTTATCGCGGCTGGGCCTTGCTCGGCATCGTGGTGATCTGCGCCCTTCTCACGACGGCGGCGCTGGCAGTGCTCCAACGCGGGAGTGGTGCTGCGTTCTACTTCACGCTGGGTGCGACCTTGTGCATCGCGCTCAGCCTCGTTGTATTCTTCTCGTTCACTTTCCCGGCGAACCAGGCGACGCAGAACTGGACGGTGTTGCCGCAAGGATGGGAGGCGCTCCGCCGCCGCGGGGAATACTCGCATGCCGCCGGGGCAATCCTGAGCTTTATCGCGCTGGCGATGCTTGCGTCCTCGCTGATCTTCGGGCGACGCTGAAACAGCAAGCGCAGCGCCGCAATTCATTCAAGGAAGAATAATGAGCATTGAAATTTCCAGGGAAGCCCACAAGGAAGCGGTTGCGTCCATCGAACGCTACTTCAAGGAAAACATGGAGGAACCCATCGGCAATATTGCGGCGAGCGGCCTTCTGTCATTCTTTCTGGAAGAGATCGGCCCGCTGGTCTACAACAAGGCCGTCGCGGATGTGCAGGAGCGCTTGCAGGCGCGCATCATGGACCTGGACTTCGAAGTGCATGAAGAGGAATTCCAGTACTGGCGCAAGTATGACCGCCAGCGCAAGGGAAAACAAAGCTAAACCTCGATCACCATGCCCGGATCGAAGGCGGGATTCTCCCATTGCAGCTGATCGGGTGACTGGGCGCTGGAGCGGTTGAGCGTGTAGCCGCGCGGATTGGCGATCACGCGCGTCTTGCCCACGCGGTAGTCGAAGCTGTCGTGCACATGGCCGTGGATCCACACATCGGCCTGTTCCACCAGCGGACCAAGGTCGGTGATGAATGCCGGATTCAGCAGGCTGCCGGCGAAGCGTGGATGAATCGAGGACGGATGCGGTGCATGATGCGTGACCACCACGGTCGGGCCGCTGAAAGCTTCCTGCAGCTTGTTCTCCAGCCATGCGCGCGCCGCATGATGCAAGGCCTCGGCGTCGCGCGCGGTGAAGAAGTTGCCGTTCATCTTGATCAGCTCATGGTCGATCAGGGTGCGTTCCGCTTCTTCCATGGCTTCGGCCTTGCGATCGCCGTACAGTCCGTAATCGGTCCAGAGGCAGCAGCCCAGGAAGCGCACGCCGCCCTGCACATGCTCGTCGCATTCGAGAAATCGAATGTTCGTGCCGGCCGAAGCCGTGCGCAGCTCTTTTACCGTATCAAGATAGTCGCGGTGGTAAGCCTCGTGATTGCCGTGGATATAGATGACCGGAATCGGCCAGTCGCGGAAGGCATTGACGGCGCCGGTTCCCTGATGAATATCGCCTGCGATGACCAGCACGTCGGCATCGGTCGGCGCGACAATCCGATATTCCGGAAAGCGGCGCGCGAAGAATTCGAGGTGCAGGTCCGAGGCGATTTGTATCTTCATGATCACGCTATATTACAACGAGCGTGAAATGATTTCCTTCATGATTTCGTTGGCGCCGCCGTAGATGCGTTGCACACGTGCATCGGCATACATTTGCGCAATCGGATACTCCATCATGTAGCCATAGCCGCCGAAGAGCTGCAGGCATTTGTCGATCGTCGTGCACTGCAGGTCGGAGATCCAGTATTTCGCCATCGACGCCAGTTCGGTATCCATGCGGCCTTCGATCATGTCGACGATGCAGCGGTCGATGAAGGTGCGCGCGACGGTGGCCTCGGTCTTGACTTCGGCCAGCAGGAAACGCGTGTTCTGCATCTCGATCAGCGCCTGTCCGAATGCCTTGCGCTCGCGCGCATGCTCGACGGTGAGGCGCAACGCGCGCTCGATGCTGGCCACGCCGGAAACGCCGATGATGGTGCGCTCGTAGGGCAGTTCATTCATCAGTTGCGCAAAGCCCTTGCCTTCGACGCCGCCCAGCACGCTGTCGAGCGGCATGCGCACGCCGTCGAAGAACAGCTCGCAGGTGTCCTGGCCTTTCTGACCGAGCTTTTCGAGGATGCGACCGACGCGAAAGCCCGGACAGTCGCGGGTTTCCAGCAGCATCAGCGACACGCCCTTGGCACCGGCTTGCGGCTCGGTCTTCGCCACCACCAGGATCAGATCGGCCATGTAACCGTTCGAAATGAAGGTCTTGGAGCCGTTCAGCACGTAGGCGTCGCCGTCTTTCAGCGCCGTGGTGCGGATGCCTTTCAGGTCCGAGCCCGCGCCCGGCTCCGTCATGGCAATGGCGGCGATCATTTCACCGCTGGCGAGTTTGGGCAGGTACTTCTTCTTCTGCGCCTCGGTACCCTGGTTCAGCAAGTAGTGAGCGACGATGGCATGCACGTGCAGCCCGAAGGCGGTATCGCCCACATAGCTGAGTTCCTCGAACACGATGCACTGATGCGCAAAGCTGCCGCCAGAGCCGCCGAAGTCCTCGGGAATATCGGCCAGCAGCATGCCCATTTCGCCGGCCTTGCTCCACACCGCGCGGTCCACGTGCTGCTGCTTTTTCCAGGTTTCCTGATGCGGCACGATTTCCGCGTTGACAAAGCGGCGCACTGCATCGCGGAAGCCTTCGAGTTCCGGTGTCATCCAGGGGGAGGTGGTGTTCATGTCGTTCCTCTCGATATGATTGTTGTTAGACGCTCTTATTGCCGGCAGCGATATCAGGAAGCCTGATACAACGTTACCACGCAGGCGCCGCCAAGGCCGAGATTGTGCTGCAGGGCCACGCGCGCGCCTTCCACCTGGCGCGCCTGCGCCGTGCCGCGCAACTGGTGCGTGAGTTCATAGCATTGCGCGAGGCCGGTCGCGCCCAGCGGATGGCCCTTTGACAACAAGCCGCCGGAGGGATTGGTCACCACCTTGCCGCCATAGGTATTGTCGCCATCGTCGATGAATTTTTCCGCGCCGCCTTCCGGGCACAGACCGAGTGCTTCATAGGTGATCAGTTCGTTTTGTGCGAAGCAGTCGTGCAGCTCGACCACGTCGAGGTCGCTTGCGCCGATGCCGGCTTCTTCATACACCTTGTTCGCTGCTTCCTTCGCCATGTCGTAGCCGACCAGTTTCATCATGTCACCGGACTCAAAGGTGCTCGGCCGGTCGGTTGTCATAGCCTGGGCGGCGATGTGCACCGACATGTTCAAGCCCTTCGCCCTGGCAAATTCTTCCGAGACCAGCACCGCCGCCGCGCCGCCGCAGGTGGGCGGGCAGGCCATCAGGCGCGTCATCACGCCGGGCCAGATCATCGGCGCGTTCATCACGTCGTCGGCTGACACCACTTGCTTGAACAGGGCGAGCGGATTGTTGGCGGCGTGACGGCTGGCTTTCGCGCGGATCTTGGCGAAGGCATCGAGCCTGGTGCCGTATTTCTTCATGTGGCTCAGGCCCGCGCCGCCGAAGTAGCGCAGCGCGAGCGGAATCTCGGGCATGCCGACCAGCTTGTCGGTCACCGCGTCGAAGGCGTCGAAGGGCGTGGGGCGATCCCGGAACACGGAGCCGAGCGCGCCGGGGCTCATCTGCTCGAAGCCGACCACCAGTACGCAGTCGGCCGCGCCGCTGGCCACCGCCTGCCGCGCGAGAAACAGCGCGGTCGAACCGGTCGAGCAGTTGTTGTTGACGTTGACGATGGGGATGCCCGTCATGCCCAGCTGGTACACCGCCTTCTGGCCGCTGGTGGAGTCGCCGTACACATAGCCGACATAGGCTTGCTGCACGTCTTCATAGCGGATTCCGGCGTCGTCCAGCGCGAGCCGTCCGGCCGCAGCGCCCATCTGGTCATAGCTGGCGCTGGCGCCCGGCTTGGCGAAGGGGATCATGCCTACGCCCGATACATATACTTTGCGGCTCATTTTGCGCTCCATCAACGTGAGGATTGACGATTATTGTTCTTATAGGTCGGATGACCTAAAGTTAAATATTATAGGTCAAGTGGCCTATTCGTCAACGCGCGTGGGATAATTTTGCGATTGATCAATAGCTGTTGATGTCAGACCCTCACCATGTCACCCACCCTCAAGACTTCGCTCAAGCGAAAAACATCGAACACGACGGAAAAGGGCTACGAGCGCGCGCACGACATCCTGCAGGCGGCACGCGAAATATTCGCGGCCGAAGGTTACGGCGGCCTGTCGATGCGCCGCGTCGCCGCGCAGGTCGGTGCGAGCCTGAGCAATGTGCAGCATTACTACGGCAGCAAGGACACACTGATCGAGGCCTTGCTGCTGGATGCGATGAACCAGCTTCAGGAAAAGATCGACAGCATCATCGCGTCGATGGAAGGCAAGTCGCGCGTCGAGCAGTTCCTGGCCACGATCGACATGTTTCTCGAAGAGCTGGGCAGCCCGGTCATGCGCGGCATGTTTTTCGAATTCTGGGCACTGGCCACGCGCAACACCTTTGCCTCCGCATTGATGGAAAAGATGCAGGCGCGCGAGAGGAAGGCGATCTTCAAGCTGATCCAGGGCATGTCGCCGCACATCTCGGATGAGGATTACATTGTGCGCGCGGCACTGATCGTGGCGCAGGTCGAGGGGCTGATGCTGTTCCGCGTACGCAATCGCCCGAGGCGGCCGGAACTCGAAGGATTGGAAAACGCGGCGCGCGAGGCGGTACTTCGCCTGGCGACGCAGCCATAAAAAAAACGAATGAACAATGCGTGATTCACCAGAAGACAGACTGCCGGCCGCACCGCGCCAGATTCCGGAACGCGACGGACAAGCCCGCTTCGGCCGCTTTGCCGGTTCGGCGGCAAGCATCGACTGGTCGCGCCTGGCCGCGCCCTACGCCCGCAGCGCGCTCTGGCGGCGTTTTCACCACAAGCGCTGGCAATACATTGCGCTCGCCACCGAAGAGCTGTTTTGCGGGCTGGCCATCGTCGATCTCGGCTGGACCAATACCGCCTTCGCGTATGCCTTCGACCGCCGCCTGCGCAAGGAAGTGGCTGCTTACTCGCAGAACGGGCTGCCGGGGCTGGGCGCACGCGTGGCGAAGCATCCGGGGCAGGGCAGTGCATTCCATTGGCTCGGCAATCACATCGTGTATGAAGTGCATGACGGACAGCGCCATCGGCTCGCCTTGCATTGCGGCGCGTTCCGGATCGAGGCGGAATTTCTGGCCGCCGGTTGCGCGCCATTGCTGCTCGCGGTCGGCCCGGTGTGCGGAGGGTCGGTGCACGCGACGCAGAAGTCTTCCGGCATGCCGCTGACGGGCAAGGTGCAAGCCGGCCAGCGTGCCTACGATTTGCAGGGTGGCGTGGCCAGTTTCGACTATTCGAACGGATTGCTGGCGCGCGAAACGGCATGGCAATGGGCGTCCGCGCATAACCTGGAACTGGGATTCAACCTGCAGTCCGGCTATTTCGGCGATCAGGAGAATGCCTTGTGGCTGGATGGCCGCCTGATTCCGCTCGGGGCAGCGCGCTTCGAGCATGACCCTGCCGATCCGCTCGCGCCCTGGCACATCCGCACCGACGACGGTTTGCTGGATCTGCGTTTCCAGCCCGAAGGCGCGCGCCGCGAAGACAAAAACCTGCTGATTGCGGCATCGCGCTACGTGCAACCGGTCGGCAGTTTCAGCGGCTGGGTCAAATCCTCCTCCGATGCGGCGCCACGGACAGTCACGCGTCTGGTCGGCGTAACCGAAGACCATTTTTCGCGCTGGTAAGACGCGTCGAAGTTTCGCTGGCAGAATAGCGCTTGGGATTCTGACATTGGCTGGCGCAGGGCATTCGCGCCAATTGCATGAATTCACGACAACTTCCTCCGCAGGTCCGGAGTTCCCTTTATCGCGCGGCGCCATTGGCGCCCGGTTGAGAAGCACGCATGAGCAACAGCAGAGATCCCTGGAAGATAATCCGCATTCTGGCCTTCACGCAGATCGTGTCCTGGGGCTCGATGTACTACGCATTCGCCATCGTGGCGCATGACATCCAGCAGGAGTTCGGCTGGCGCACCGAGTTGGTGTTCGGCGCCTATTCCTGGGGACTGCTGATCTCGGGCCTGGCCGCGACGCCGGCGGGCATGCTGATCGATCGCATTGGCGGACGTGCGGTGATGGGCATTGGTTCCGTGCTGGCCGGCATCGGCATGATCGGTGTCGCGCTTTCGCATTCGGTGGTGCTGTATTACGCCGCATGGAGCGTGATCGGCGTGGCGATGGCGATGGTCTTGTACGAAGCGGCGTTTGCCACCATCAACCGCGAATTCCTGCACAGCCCGCGCAAGGGCATATCCGTGCTGACCCTGTTCGGCGGTTTGGCCAGCACCGTGGCGTGGCCGCTGACGCTGAAGCTCAACGGCATGCTCGGCTGGCGCGATACTTTCCTGGTCTACGGCATCGTGCATCTTGCGCTGTGCGCGCCGCTGCACGCCTTGTTGCAAACCGGCCCGCGCCGCCTTCCGCCGCCCGGAGCGCATGCGGTGCGCAACTACACCCTGCATGAAGCGCTGCGCGACCCGACCTTCTGGAAGCTGGCCTTCGCCTTTTCCGCCAACATGTTCATCTTTTCGGTGCTCGCGGCGCACCTGATTCCGATGCTGCAGCGCTTTGGCCACAGCGCCGGCACGGCGGTGCTGATGTCGACACTGATCGGACCGATGCAGGTAGTGGGGCGCATCGGCGAAATGGCCTTCGAGCGGCATGTGCGGCCGCAAACGGTCGGCAAGCTGACCTTTGCCACCTTGCCTGCCGGCTTGCTGGCGCTGCTCTTCCTCGGCCAGCATCAGTATGCGGTGGCGGCGTTCTGCATCTTGTACGGCGGCAGCAATGGGGTGCTGACGATCGTGCGCGGCACCGTGCCGCAGGCCTTGTTCGGGCGCGAGAACTATGGCGCGATTTCCGGCGCGCTGGCCGGGCCGTCCATGATTGCCAAGGCGGCAGGCCCGATCGTGGCCGCCGCGTTTATCGAATTCAATTCCTCGCCGGCATGGCTGCTCGGCATCCTGCTTGCGGTTTCCCTCCTCTCGCTCACTTGCTTCGTCGCCGCGGTCAACTCGCGCCGCGCAGAAATGGCCATGGTTGCGGAATAGAACTTTGTCTACCGTGCAGGGTCAACCTGACATCGTTGCAGTCGCGAAAGGGTGTCGCGATGTCGCCGGATTCATTTTTGCCACCGGTATCGAGAACAGCGTTCCACCGTCAATGGTGGAACGCTGCGCATGGATGAGATGGAGAGATGCGGGCACGACAGACGTTGGCGCGCTCGGCTTGTGCGGCCGTGATCGCGATATTCGGATTCTTGTTGACGGAGTGCCCGAATGACGCAAGACGAGCCAATCATTCCGACGTCGGCACAAAACTCACCCTGATGCAGGTCCCGCCATCCGGCGAGGAACTCCGCAGGCTGATCGTCGCATCATGGCGGTCGGCCACTTCCTTGACAATTGCCAGGCCCAGGCCAGTCCCGGTGGGCGATCCGTCCGCAAGCCGGTAAAAGCGATCGAAGATGCGGGCATGCGCGCCTTGCGGAATGCCGGGCCCGTTGTCTTCCACCTCCATAAACGGCCGGCCGTCTCCACCGATGCCACTGCGGGCGGTTACCGTTCCTCCACGCTGGGTGTATTGGATTGCATTGTTGATCAGGTTGGCCAGCAATTCCCTCAGCAGCCATTCCGAGCCTTCGACGACGGCCGGCTCGGGTTCGAATCCGAGGTCGATGTCCTTTGCCAGGGCTGCATCGAACCAGGACGATGCACTGGCGCGCAACAGTTCCGCAAGGTCGATCTTCCGGTGCTCGTTCCCGATGTTTGCCTCGGATCCAGAGCGCGCCAATGCGAGCAGCTGATGCGTCAGATGGCCAAGTCGCCTGGTGGCGTCGCGCAAACGAACCACGCGGCTGCTGTATTCCTCGGGGAGTTCCTGGGCGGCGAGTTCAAGTTGGGTCTGCAAGCCTGACAGTGGCGTCTTCAACTGATGCGCGGCGTTTGCAAGAAATACCTGCTGCGCGGTGGCCGCGGCCCGCAGCTCCGAAATGAGGACGTTCATCGCGTTGATGAGCGGTTCCGCCTCTCCCGGCGTGTCGCGTTTCGGTATCGGGCTGGTGTCGTGCGCAGGCCGATTGGCGATCTCCTGCCCAAGGCGATTCAAGGGCGCCAGGCCTCGTCGCACGCCGAAGTACACCAGCACGAGGGTGGCAAGGACGAGCAGGACGTTGGGCAGGACCATCGTTGCCAGTATCCTGGAGCGGGCGCGGTCGCGTTTCCTGATTGTCTCTGCAAACATCACGGTAACGTCACCGAGACTGGTCGACTTCTTGTAGGTCGCTTTCCGGATTTTGAATCCGCGAAGCACTGTGTCAGAAATGAGCAGGCCGCTATCGGGCAACGCGAGATCCGGAGTCAGGTCGGCATCTCCTGCAAGGAGGCGGCCATGCGGATCGTAGACCGCCAGAAATTCCTGGTCGGTGCGATCGGCGCGCATGAGCGACTCAATGTCGTGCGGAAGATCGACAATCAATGCGCCGTCTCGAACGACGACACGTGCAGCGAGTTCGAAGGCACTCTCCGTCAGTGCATAGTCGTAGGCTTCTTCAGCGGGGCTGACCGCGAGCCGATAGTCAAATGGCATGCCCAGCAGGAGCAAGGCCGCAAGCGGCAACAACAGGGACAGGAGCAGACGTCGGCGCAGCGTCTGGCGCGCCGGTTCAGGACGGGGCGGTCTCATCGACGCGGTAACCTATTCCGCGCAAGGTGCGGACTTCGACCCCGCTGTTGCGAAGTTTGGTGCGCAGGCGGCATATGTAGATTTCAATGGCGTTCATGGTCAGCTCGTTGTCCCACTCACTCAGGCTCTCCACCAGTTTTTTCTTGGGGACGACGTTCGGGCTGGCCAGCATCAAATGCTGGAGGATGTCCCACTCGCGGCCTGTCAGTTCGATGGGTTGGTTTCTCATCGTCGCAGTGCGGCGGGCGAGGTCCAGGCTCAGGGGACCCACGCTCAGTTCGGAGGATGCGACGGAGCGGCTGCGCCGTATCAGGGCGCGCATGCGCGCCTGCAGTTCGGTAAGGTGGAAGGGTTTGACCATGTAGTCGTCCGCGCCCAGATCCAGTCCTTTCACGCGATCATCGATTCCGTCGCGCGCAGTCAGTATGAGGATGGGAACGGTGATGTTGCGGGCACGGATACGTCGAATGAATTCATGGCCGCTCATGCCGGGCAAGCCGATATCGACGATCGCAAGATCGTACTGCGTCAGTTCCATCGCGTGCTCGACCGGCTCGGCCGAGAGGCTGTGGTCCACGGCGTTACCCGACTTTTCCAACGCCTCGCGTATGCCGGAGGCCACCATGACGTCGTCTTCAATGAGCAGAATGCGCATGTTCAGCCGGGGCCGTAACGCTTGATGGCAAGCGACACATTGCTGCCGCCGAAGGCAAAGGTATTCGACAATGCTGCTTCGATCTGCATGTGCCTTGCTTCACCGAATAGGAGATTGATGCCATCCACGTCTGGTTCCTCGAGATGTGCGGTGGGCGGAAGCCGGCCATGTTCGAGCGCAAGCACGGTAATCGCCAGTTCCAGTGCTCCGGCCGCTCCCAGCGTATGCCCGTGCACGCCTTTCGTGGATGATACCGCAGGCAACGCATCCGAGCCCGAAAAGAAGTCGCGGATCGCGGCGGCTTCCGTCTGGTCCCCGATCGTTGTCGCGGTTGCATGGGCATTGATATAGCCGATCTCCGCCGGCGCCAGACCGGCATCCCGCACTGCCAGACTCATCGCCCGCCGCTGGCCGTCCGCATCGGGCCGCGCATAATGGCTGGCGTCTCCGGCATTGCCGTATCCGCACAATTCGGCATGCACCCGCGCGCCGCGCTCCAGCGCCACGCTTTCGCGTTCAAGCACGAAAGCCGAGGCGCCTTCCCCCAGCACCAGACCGCTTCGCCTGCGGTCGAAAGGTCTGCAACTCTTCTCCGGCGCGCCTTCATCCCGGCGAGCGAGCACCCGCAATGCCTCCCATGCCTGCATCTGACCTTGCATGACGGGCGCCTCCGACCCGCCGACAACGATGCGGTCGGCGCGGCCCCATCGCAGCGCGAGCATGGCCTCGCCGATGGCCGCAGCCGCCGACGCGCATGCCTGCGAAACGGAAAGCTGCGGACCTCGCAGTCCGAATTCGAGAGCGATCTGCGCCAAGGCCGCATTCTGCATCGCCAGCAGGACGGTCATGGGGCCGATCCGCTGCCCGCCATGCAGGCGTGCATAGCTGCTCTCCGTGGTCGCCGCGCTGCCCACGCCCGTTCCCCAATACACGCCCGAGCGTTCGCTCTGCGCGGAAGAAAATTCCGCCAGCCGGGCATCCGACATGGCTTCGCGCACGGCCAGCGAGGCGAGCGTGACATGCCGGTCAACATTGGTCGGCAGTCCGGGCATGGAGCGAAGCGCCATCTCGTCCGGTATGGTCGCCGCAACCCAACGGCCTTCTGCCGCAGGCCAGGGGCGAACGCCGGATGTCCCGGCCAGGGCGCCGGCAAAAAGAGGTTCGACACCGACCCCGAGGGACGATACGGCCCCGATACCTGTTATCAAAACGCGCTCGGGCTTGCTCATTGCACCGTGGATGCGCGAAGCTGGTCAACCAGGGCAGCAATATCCGACAGGCTCTTCAGGTTCGCAGCCTGTGCGTTGTCGACCTCGATGCCGAATATGTCTTCGATGCGGAAGATGAATTCCAGCAAGCCGATCGAGTCGATTCCGAGTTCGGCAATCGATGCCTCGGGCGCGATCTTCGCGGGATCGCAGCCGAATTCCTTGATGGCGAGTTCTGCGAGAATTGTTCGTGTGTCCATGTTCGGTCTCTCTTTCAGGGGCGGGTCAGGCGAAATGCCTGGTGTTGAGGACGGATTCCTCCGTCAGTTCGCGAAGGAAGCTGACGCTCGCGCGCGCCACGGCGTCGCGGTCGTTGTCGAGGGTAAGCATGTGGTAACTGTTGTCGAATATGATCTTCCGGATCATCGACGAACCAAGCCGCGCTGCAAGCAGGGCAGGTGAGCGCAGGCTGGCGACTTCATCTTCAGCCGCGTGGAGGATGAGCGTGGGCTGGCTGATGTCGGGAAGACTGTTCCGCACGCGCCGCATCAGACGGTACGCTTCGTAGATCGCGGTCAAGGGCAGGTCGCGCGCGCCTGCGGCGGAGTTGCCGGTGATTTCCATCTGACGCGCGATCCATGCGCGGATGCGTACATTCTTGACGCCGTAGGGATCCTTTTCCCGCAAGGAATAGCAGTGCTTGAGCGGCGTGCATCCTGCGACGGGAAGGAGCCACCGATACGAAGGCAGGTTCCAGCCGTCATAAAAGAGCGTTGTGGAAATGAGCAGCAGGGCCCTCACCGAATCGCCGGCACGGTGCGCCAGACGCAGCGCAAGATCTGCACCGACGCAAATGCCGCCCGTAGAGACCGGACCGTAGCTCTTCGCGAGCAACTCCAGCCGTTCCTGCGCCGTGTCCGTCCATTGCTCGCTGCCGGCAAGCGGCGTGCGGTCGCTGTCGCTTTGGCCATATCCCGGCAGGAATGGAACGCTGACAGTGTGTCCGGCAGCATGCAAACGTTGCGCTAGCAGTTGCAGCTCCATGGGGTTGCCGCGCAGGCCATGCAATAGCAGCACCGGGCTGCCGCGTCCTTCCAGGAAAATGTCTTTCATCGGGCAGGTTTTCTTGTTCGGGAAAGGCATCTTATCCGGGCCTGTCTTTCATTTGCCTGACGGAGAAAATGCAAAGCGAGCAAGAAACCAATGCCTGATGACGTCGGAACATCCGTTCGATGTCATCAGGCAAATTCGCTGCCTTGGCAAGGCTGGCGGAGGTGGCCCTTTGTACGGGCGCGAGGGATCTTAGTAGTTGTAGCCGACGTTCAGACCGGCACCCCAGTCCGGGCTGCCGTCGGAAAAGCCCTTGGTCGCATAGGCTTGCATCTTGTAGCCGCCGCCGAGCTTGCGCGAATAGAAGGCCGTGAGTTCGCGCTGGTCGAAGCCGGCATCGGTGGACTTGCTTCGATAGTCGAAGACCGCGCCGATGCTGGCCTGCTCATCCAGCTTGTAGGAGAGGCCCGCATTGGCGCTGACGACATCCTTGAGCGGCAGGGTGCTTGAGCTGCCGAGCATCCCGTAGCCCACGCCGCCGAAGTAAGTCACGTTCCCGAATTTCCGGTAAGGGTCGACCAGCACCCAGACGTCGTTTTCACCCGTGCCGAGGCCCTTGGCGCTGTCGGCGGTGCCGAACTTGATCTTCCCGGTGACGTCGACACCGAACTGCGATTTCGGATCGATCACGAGGGAATAAGTGGCGGCCGTGGTGATGTCGCCGAAGCCGGTCGAGGTGCGCACGTTGGTGGTGGTCGGTCGCACTGCACCGACGCCTGCGATGACGCTGTCGGAACCGGTGATGCGCACGTAAGGCACGGTCAGCTTGAAGGCCCAGTTGCCGGTTTCATAGTTGGCGATGAAGGGAATCGACGAAATCTCGGTGCGCGTATTGGTGCCATACGTGCCGGTGCTGTAGTCGAACCCGGTCTTCACCGTGAAATTGCTTTGGGCGAGCGCTGCCTGCGACAAGAGGGCGGCTGCTGCGGCTGCTACAAGACTCAGTTTTTTCATTCTTTCAACAATCGGTTTGTCCAATAAAAAAACCGGGCAACGCATGTTGCCCGGCTGGAAGTGGCGCTATTTAGTTGCGGCGCGTACGCTCAACTTTTTCGGGGCGCTCGACCCGTTCAATCTTTACCGGCCTTTCAATTTTTTCCACTTTGGCGATCTTCTCGAGCTTTTCGATTTTCTCGACCTTCTCGACTTTGTCTACTTTCGCCGGCCGTTCTACCTTGAGTGCCAGAGCGGCTTCATGTCGTTCTTCGGCAGCGGCCCTGCTTTCGGCGGCCCGTGCCTGTCCGGCCTGCGCTGCTGCCGGCAACACCACGGTCGCGCCGTGCTTTTTCGCTACCACGCCATCCGGCAGGGTGGCGCCACGCTTGTAGACAGTGGCGCCTTTTCTGACGGCCGCGGTAGTCGTGGTGGTAGTCGTGCCCGTCGTCGTCGTGGTCGTCGGATCAGTCGTTGCGGTGGTGGTCGTGCCCGTAGCGGTGCCCGTGCTCGTGCCGGCCGTTGTCGTGGTCGGATCGGTCGTCGCGGTCGTGGTTGTACCAGTCGTCGCCGTTGGGGCGGTCGTTGCCGTGGTGGTGTCCGTTGCGGTACCTGTGGTCGTGGTCGTCGGGGTCGTTGTCGCAGTCGTGCTTGTCGTCGCTGTTGTGTCGGTTGTCGTGGTCGTCTGCGCGATGGCGGCGCCGATGGACAGCAAGGCAGTGACAAGCGCACTCAAAACAACAGTGTGGCTCAGGGACTTTGTTTGTTTCATGGTATTTCTCCGATGACTGTTATCAAATTGATGATGCGTGGTCATCTTAGAGTTTGTGTCCCGATTCGAGAGCCACTGAAGTTGTATCAGCTGTAAGAGAATGCAACGAAGCAACGAAAAAAATGCGCGAATCTTGGCAAAGCATTATCAAGCCCATCCATGGATCGGCGATGTGCGCCTGCTCGGTGCCATTCTTTTCACATCCCGGATTGCCTGTCGTCGTCGAAACCTCGGGCCGCGGAATTTATAATCGCCGCTTTTCACTATTACTCGGAGGCGCGACATGGATGACAAGGACCAACAATTCGAAGGCGGCTTGCAGATGCGCAAACAGGTCATGGGCGAGGAATTCGTCGAGAAGGCATTTGCCAATGCCGACGCATTCACCATGCCCTTGCAGGAATTCATCACGCGCAATGCCTGGGGCACGGTCTGGTGTCGCGAGGGCCTTGACCTGAAGACGCGCAGCCTGATTACGGTATCGATGCTGACGGCGCTCGGTCGTGCGCACGAGCTGAAGGGGCATGTGCGCGGCGCGCTCAACAACGGCGCGACGCCGGAAGAAATTCGCGAAGTGCTGTTGCATGCAGCGGTGTATTGCGGAGCACCGCTGGCGGTGGATGCATTCCGGGTCGCGCAGGAAGTGGTGGCGGCCGCCGCTTGATCCTGCGCATTGGCACGCGCAGTGCATGGACCTATGATGAAGATGTGCACTGCCCGCAGGGCATTCTTCCCGAAAGGTACCTGCCATGCTCTCCGACCGCCTGCCTGCATTCCTCGCTTGTTTGCTGGGTATTGTCGCCGCCGTCATGCTTGCCGCTTGCGGCGGCAGTCCGGGCCCGAGGATACGGGTATTCACGACGACCTTGAGCAGCGCGGAGGAGGTGCCGCGCACTGCCAGCAACGCGATCGGCACGGGCCTCGTCACGGTCGACCTCGACACGATGACGATGACCGCGAGCATCGTCACATCCGGCAGCGCGGACAGCAGCGCGGCGATCCACGAGGGCGGGTTCGGCACCAATGGCCCGGTGCTGTTTCCGCTGGCCAGAATCTCGGGCAGCCCGGTGTGGACCGGCGGCGCGATGATCAGCGATGCGCAATTGCGCGCACTGCGCCGTCAGGCCTATTACTTCAATGTGCAGAGCGCCGCATTCCCGGCCGGCGAAATGCGCGGCCAGATCATCGAGCAGTTACCCTCCTCCGACGAATGGGCGCAGCTGAATCAGGCGCGCCAGCTCTCGCCGCAACTGGATCAGCAATTGTGGCTGCTGGAGCATGCGGACGATTTCCGGGATTGGCGCTTTTCCGGAATCGGATGGGGATTCACGATTGGTTTTTGATTACGGTTTCGGATACAGCTGATAAATCGCTCCCGCGTAATCATCCGAAATCAGCAGATTGCCTTTGCCATCCGGGATGATGTCGACCGGTCTGCCCCAAAACGCACGGCTTTCGGAATCGGTGACGAAGCCGGTGACCAGATCGATTTCCGCGCCAGGATTGCCGGCGTCGTCAAACGGAAAATAAACGACCTTGTAGCCGGCGCGCAGGCTGGTGCAGTTCCAGCAGCCGTGCAGGGCCACCGCAGCGCCTTTGCGATAGTCGGCCGGGATATTGCTCGCATGCAGGAAGCTGAAGCCGAGCGGCGCCGAGTGCGCGCGTATGCCCTTGGATGCGTGGTCGACCGTGGCGCAATTGAAATCGGCGCCGCCTTCATTCAGTTCGAAGTCCGGCAAGACGTCGAGATTCGACATGTTCGCATTCGGGACAGCGTTGCAGAAAGGCCAGCCATAGTTGCCGCCGTCGCGCACGAAGGTGAAGAGTTCGGGCGGGTTTTCATCGACATACGCCGGCACTATTTCTCCAAGGTCGCTCACCTTGTCGCCATTGACGTCGACATCGAGCGGGACGCGGATTTCATCGCGATTGTTGACCGCCGCCCACAGCGTGTTGGTGCCGGGAATGAAGTCCAGCCCTTCCGCATTGCGCAGCCCGCGCGCAAAGAGCCACCGGTCCTTGCCGTCGGCGCTGTACTGATAGATCGCGCCGCGCACCGGGTCGCTGACGGTATCCGACACGCACGCATTGCAGGTGGAAGCGATCGAGACGTACAGCTTGTGGTCAGCCGAGAGAGCGATGTTCTTCAACTCGTGTCCATAGCTGCCTTGCAGTTCGGGCGTGGAATCATCGGGCAGATCGGCGACGACGGTTTCGCGCGCGCCGCTCGCGGTCTCGCCGTTTTGATAGACCGAACGCGTGATGCGATTCGATTCCGCGACATACAGATAGGTGACATCGCCAATGCGATGAAACACCATGTCATGCGGATTGTGCAGGCCCGTGGCGTAATCGAAGGTCTGCGGCACGTCGTTGGCACGTTCGCGCAACAACACGATCTTGCCCGAATTCGGCACCGATACCAGGACGTCGCCGTTGGGTGCCGGCGCCATGAAGCGCGCGCCGCGCACGCGTGCCCACAGGCGGACGCCGAAGCCGGGCGGGACGGTGAGCTCGCGTTCCCGGTCAAAGGGATCGTCGGCGAGCGCTTGCGGTACTTCCAGCACGCGTGCAACGCTTGCTGCGGCAAGTCGCGTGCTGGCCGGAGCCGGGGCCGTTGCCGCACTGCTGTTCGTTGCATCACTGCTTGTTGCTCCGCCTCCACCGCCGCACGCGGTGGTTGCAATACCTGTCGCCAATGTCAGGGCGAACAGCATTCCCAGCGCGCGCAACTTGTGGTTGCGCAACGCTCCACTGATCGATGATTTCATTTCGCACCAACACCTTAATCCATTGCCCAGTGTGATGCGAAAGTGTCAATTTGGTTCAAGCTTGAGAATGATTAAGATTGCTGCTCGCTACGATTTACATAAATCAATGGCAAGCATGATCTTTTTTTGGCGCGGCATCCTGCGGAAGGAAAGTGGCAGGAATAGCGGTGCACATTGATCGAATCGATCGATGCGTGTCGTCCACCTTACAGCCAGTACTGGAACGCACGTGCGGCCCACTCGCGCATACGCTGCATGAAGCCGCGATGGCGCCACTTCTCCGGATCGATTTCCACCGAGTCCTGCAAGTCGCGTGTGAACAGGTCTTCCATGCGTTGCGCGAAATCCACGTCCAGCACCACCGCATTGATTTCATCGTTGTGCAGGAAGCTGCGGATATCGAGATTGGTCGATCCGATGGTGGACCACACGCCGTCGATCACCGCGGTTTTTGCGTGCAACACGTAAGCCTTGCGCTCATACACATGAATGCCGGCGGCCAGCAGTTCCTCATAGAAGGAGCGGCCGGCATGCAGGATGATGCCCACATCGCTCAGGCTGGGGAAGATGATGCGCACGTCCACGCCGCGCCGCGCCGCATCCGTCATCGCCTGCACCACCTGACGGTCGGGCACGAAATAGGCGGTGGTCACGTGGATCGTCTTGTCGGCATTTGCGAAGGCTGAAATGTAGGTCTTGTAGATCGCGTAATCCGCCTTGTCGGGCGTGCTGCCGATAGCGCGCACCAGTGCCTTGCCCTCGACTTTGAGCGTTGGAAAATACATGGCGTCGGGCAGGGCTTCGCCGGTTTCGCGCTGCCAGGTGGCGAGAAACAGTTTCTGGAAATCCGCCACCACCGGCCCTTCGATCTGCATGTGCGTGTCGCGCCAGGCATTTTCCTTGGCATCCTTGGGTGGTGGATTGCTGCGCTTGCTCTTGATGAGCGAGCTTTTGCCATACACCTTGCTGATGTTGACGCCGCCGGTGAATGCGACATGGCCGTCGACTACCAGCAGCTTGCGATGGTCGCGCTGGTTGATTTCCCAGTCGCCTTTGGCATTGGCCGGATTGATCGGGTTGTATTCGAGCACATGGATCCCGGCTTCGCGCATGCGGTCGAAGAATTCACGCGGCGTGCCGAGTGCGCCCACGCTGTCGTAGATCAGATTGACGGTGACGCCGGCTGCGTGCTTGCGGATCAACAGATCGGCCAGTGCGCTTCCGACTTCATCGTCTTCGAAGATGTAGGTTTCGAGATTGATGTGATGGCGCGCATTGCGGATTGCCGCCATCATGGCGCGCATGGTGATCGGTCCGTCGGCCAGCAGCGTGACCTTGTTGCCCGCCACCAGCGGCGTGCCGCTGATCGCTTCCTCCGCCGCGATGTGGCGCGACAGGATGTCGGTGGGGCCGACCCGGTTCTCCATCCGGTCGAGCAGCACTTGCTTCTTCGCATCCGGCAGCTCGCCGCGCACGCTGACAATGGTGGCATCCTGCGTGCCAAGCTGACGCTCTTGCAGATAGTGGACGTCGGGGAGGCTGGCGCATGCCGCCAGCAGCGCAACCACCACCAGTACGCGAAACCATGCGCCACGTTTCAAGCGGTTCGCGCTTTCATGCAAACGATCCATCGCTGCACCAACTTTCCATTTGTTATTGGTATCCACCATTGGAATCCGTTTGCCACGAGATAATTCCTGAAAAAATAAAACTGCACGAAAAGAGTTGCCGAACGGAGTGGCGCGCGCACGTTAAACTTGCCGGCATGAACATCATCGGTGTCGATTTCACTTCCGCGCCCCGCCGCGCCAAACCCATTACCGTCGCCCACGGCAGCAGCGAGGGCGATGTGCTGCGCATCGACAAAATCGTCGCGCATGCCGACTGGGATTCGTATGAAAACTGGCTGGCGCAGCCCGGCCCGTGGGTCGGCGCCTTCGATTTTCCATTCGGCCTGTCGCGCGAACTGGTGGAGCATCTTGGCTGGCCATTAAGCTGGGCGGAACTTGTCACGCATTGCGCCGCGATACCACGTGCAGAATTGCGCGCGCTCTTCAAGGCGTTCTGCGACGCGCGCCCGGTCGGCAACAAGTTCGCGCATCGCGTCACGGATGGGCCGGCAGGGTCGAGTCCGTCAATGAAGTGGGTCAATCCTCCGGTGGCGTATATGTTTCATGAAGGAACCCGGCGCTTGCTGCGTGCCGGCGTTACCGTGTTCGGGCTGCATGCGGGCGATCCGCAACGTATTGCGCTTGAGGGTTATCCGGGGCTGGTGGCGCGTGCGGTCACGCGTGCTTCCTACAAGAGCGACGAAAAGGCCAGGCAAACGCCGGATCGGCGCGCCGCGCGAGAGACGATCATCAAGGCATTGGAAGAGGGCACGCATCCGCTGGGCGTCACCCTGCAATTGAAGAAGTCCTTGCGGCGAACGCTGGCGGAAGATGGCACTGCCGACTGGCTGGATGCGGTCTTGTGCGCGGTGGCCGCAGCATGGGCGGCGCGCAGACCGCATTACGGCTTGCCTTTGGAGATCGATCCGGTCGAGGGGTGGACGGCGGGAGCCGCGCATGAAGGCTTGAGATAGCGATGCGCGCTATGTTGTCATTTCGATGGATGAAAGCTGGCACGGCGACCAGAGCTGGTGCCGTGCGCATGTGAGACGCCCTTCGCCGGCCGCTGGGACGGGCCGGCATGTCATCAAATATTCGGACCGATCCGAACCTTGTTATTCACACTTGATATCGCGTAACCCTTTGCAGTGATCTGCTGCAGCGCGTCGTCCGCCGACAGGCCATGCACCGGCTCGTTGTTTTCATCGAGGTCGATATTGTGCTCGGCCGTTTCCCAATCGGTATTGGTTGCTTCTTCCGGAATCGGTCGTCCTTCGGGCACTGCCAGATAAGAAAACCGGCCTCCCTGATCAGGGCGTTTGTACACATCAACTTTCATAGTGACATCCTTTTAAGAACGGGTGTGAGCTATTGACTCCTCGTCATCACAAAGGTTGCGCGTTACCGCAAATAAAGTGTAGTGCATGCCAGACATGGCGCCAGCACAATTCCTTAACGTTCGAGCAACAAGCCTGCATAAAGCTTTCGGGCATACAACAGTTTCGTAAAAAAATGTTTCCGAGTTGCATAAACGCATATTGAGTCCTGGAAAACCGGTATTTAGAATGGGCAACACTTGTGCTGCATCAAGAGTTTTGAAGCAGCACGCCGGCGGTTCGCCACGCGGGCCGGTGTGTTCAACATTCGACGTGTATCGGATCTATGACAGGCTTATTTGTACAGAAACCCCACGCGAAGAAAACCTGGACCCGATCCGTTGTTCTGGGCATTCTGATTTTCGCCTCAAGCTTGCTGGCCAGCACCACTCCCGCCGAAGCCGTCGTGCTCGACGCCGCTCTCAATGAGCAAGTCGTCATGATCCCCGTTGTTTCCGGCGGCGCGACGGTCGAACTGGAAACCACGATTTTCAAACCGCCGGGCAATGGCCCGTTCCCGCTGGTGATCATGAATCACGGCAAGGCGCTCGGCAATCCGCATGCACAACATCGTGACCGCTTCGTCGTGCTGAGCCGCGAATTCGTCAAGCGCGGTTACGCCGTTGTCGTTCCGATGCGCAAAGGCTTTTCGAAGTCGACCGGCGAGTATATCGATCCGGGCTGCGACATGACCGCGCACGGCCAAACCCAGGCCGACGATTTGCAGGGCACGCTGGAATACCTGCGTGCGCAAAGCTGGGTGGACCGCGAACACATCGTTATCGCAGGCCAGTCGTATGGCGGCTTGACTGCACTCGCTTTCGGCACACGCCAGTTTCCCGGCGTGCGCGGCCTGATCAATTTCGCGGGCGGCCTGAAGATGCACGGCGGCGATTGCCGCTGGCAGCAGTCGCTGGTGCAGGCGTTCGCGACCTATGGCGCGAAAACCACGCTGCCGAGCATCTGGTTCTATGGCGAGAACGATCATCACTTCGGCCCGGATTTGGCGGCGCGCCTTTATAGCGCCTACAACCAGGCCGGCGGACATGCCAAGCTGGTGGCCTACGGCCCCTTCAAGAAGGATGCGCACGGCATGAGCGCAAGCCGCGACGGCGTCAAGATCTGGTGGCCGGAGACGGAGAAATTCCTCAAGGAACTCGGCATGCCGACCCAGCAGGTGCTCGCACTGGATGACGAAATCAAGGTGCCCGCGCATGAGTACGCCGCCATCGACAATGTCGAGGCGATTCCCTTCCTGAAGTCCGGCGCACGCGAGCAGTATCGTGTCTTTCTCGGCAAGTCTTATCCGCGCGCCTTCGCGGTCTCGCCGACCGGTGCGTGGAGCTGGGCCGAGGATGGCGATGATCCGGTAGAGCAGGCGCTCTCCGATTGCCAGATGCACAGCAATGTCCCGTGCAAGCTGTATGCGGTCGATAACCACGTTGTGTGGACCGACGAGCAGCATCCGGTCATGGCCACTGCTGCAAGTCCGGCCGTGACCAGCGTTCCCGATCAGCCTGCTCCCGCTGCCGCTGCAATCACCGCGGCAGCGCCGACCACCGCCACGACAGCCGCTGTTGCCGGTCCCTGACTTCGCGGCATGGTCATCCTGCAGCCGCGAGGATGACCATGCTGCGCCAGTGTTTTTCACACAACTTGCCTCGATGTCGAGGCGAGCGAACCGGTCCATTCTGTTTGCCAGGAATAAAACGTCCTGTCGCAAGTACTTCCACTCGACAAGCAAAAACGCGCTGCGAGCTTACAGGATGGATCGCTTCGCAGAACCATGCAGTCAAGGAGCATTCGATGACCAAGCAATCTGATCCGATCCCGCCTACACCCAGGAAGCCGAATCTCCTGACGCTGTTCGCCAGAAATTATTCCGGACCGATC
Organism: Herbaspirillum sp. ST 5-3; assembly: GCF_004804275.1. Lineage (GTDB taxonomy): Bacteria > Pseudomonadota > Gammaproteobacteria > Burkholderiales > Burkholderiaceae_D > Noviherbaspirillum. Next base: position 525,209 of record NZ_STGI01000001.1, on the reverse strand, counting down.
ACCGGTGTTGCGCTTTCCGCGCTGAGCGCCTGGATGATTGTCACGGGCCTGAAAGGCCTCGCGGGTTTTGAAGTCACACAGCAGAGCGCGCTCGCCGATCTGCTCGGCATTGTGATCATCATCGGCGTCGCACGCTGGCTGAAGATCAGGTTCAATGTGAAATAGACTCTCTCGCGGCCTTTCCGCCGAACCGGCTTCTGTTGGATGGAATCGGGTCTACACTGACAGAGAGAGGCTGTGGAAATCCGCTCCCGCATGCGTGCTCCCGCGCAGTTCCCTGTGGCCGCAAGCGGTCGATGTCGCACGCACACGTACGGCCGTTGGCAATTCGACTGGACAAGGATATTGAAGCCGATCAATTGATACCGTCCTGCGCTGTTTGCTTTCACCGGAGGGCAACATGTCGACGATTTTTCGTAGCAGACATCTTGCGTGCGCCTTGGGCGCGCTGTTGCTGAGCGGTGCTGCCTGCGCGGCCGAACTGGTCGCGCTGACCGAAGACCTGCCGCCACTGAATTACAAGGAAGGTGGCGTCGTCACCGGTTACTCGACCGAATTGCTGAAGGCGATGGCCAGGGAGTCGGGCCTCGAACTGTCAATCACCATGCTGCCGTGGCCGCGCGCTTATCGCACCACGCTGGCGCGTCCCGACACGATTCTCTACAGCCTGGTGAGGACCGAGGAACGCGAACCGCTGTTTGCCTGGATTGGACCGATCAGCCCGCGCAAGATATTCCTGTTCCGCCTGAAGCAGCGCAAGGACGTGCACGTCGCCACGCTTGCCGATGCCCGCAAATACCGTATCGGCGCCGTCTATGAAATGGCCGCCACCAAGGCCCTCGTTCGGCGCGGGTTCAGCTTCCAGAAGGAGCTGGATGGTACGCAGAATGATGAAAGCAACGTGAAAAAGCTGTTTGCCGGACGGGTCGACCTGATCCTCGCGCTCGACTGGTCCGCGTATTTTTACGCGAAGAAGTACGGCCGCAAGCCCGCCGAGCTGGTGCCGGAAATACTGGTCGACGACAGCCACGCCTACTACTTCGGCATGCGCAAGGACAGCGATCCGGCGATTGTCAGCCGGCTCTCCGACGCGCTGGAGAAAGTGCGCGCCGATGGATTGACCGACAAGCTTAGAAAGAAGTACATGGGGAAGTGATACGGTCGGCGACGCCGTGTTCCAGCCGGCCTCCCTTCGGCAGCTTTAAGCTTGTTGCAATATTGTCATGGTTGTCATCCGCGGCACATTCAAGCGAGGGCGCAGCCGACCGCAAGCAGGTTTGCGTACTCTCAAGCGCCCGCTCGGGCGAGTCTGGTAAATCTTGCGGATCATGTCCATTTTACGCCACCTGACTGCCGCCGATCATCATGCGAACGTTCTCCCTGCTTGCGCTCTTCATGCTTGTTCCCGCCACCTTCGCCTTGGCGGAAGATGCCGACTTCAGCGGCGCGTGGGTGGCCTGGATCTGCCCCGCCGGTGTTCAGCGCGCGTCGGGAAAGTGTTCGAATTTCACGCTCGAACTGCATCAGCAAGGCAACAAGCTTTGCGGCGCGCACTTCTTTGCGACTGCAGGCGCGGCCAATATCGATGAAGGTGCTGCGCCCTCGCTCATGGGCGACATCGTGGATGGCAAGGCGAATCTGGTCGCAGTCAGCAGCCGCGCTTCGCCGCCGGTGCGGCTGCGCGTGGAAATCAGGAAGCACAACGATAGCCTGCAGTGGCAACGCTTGGATGATCCCGCCGGCAATTACCTGCTGCCGCTGCAGGCGCGGCTGACGAAGTCGAAGAGCAAGACCCTGTTCGCGCCCATCTTTGCGCATGAACTCAAGGCCGCGTGCCTGTCGGCCTTCACCATGGTCGACAACAGCCGGGCGAGGGAGCCGGAACCGCAAAAGCAGTAGATCGTCCCGGGGCTGACTGCCGCATGCCGAAAACGCAAGCGATACAAGTCCCGGCGCGGGTTCGCCGGCCGCATGCCTCGGTTTCGGACTGTTTTTCAGGCCTCGCCGCTGAATCTTCTTAGATAGAGCGCACGACTTTCCGGATTTTCTATTGCTAGAGGACTGATACATTTCTTGCGTGGTCATTTTGCCCACAGCGAGCCGACCCTGCGCACCCGCCGTGGACCGGCCCGATGCAAGATGCAGTCTCTCCTCAGTGTCTCCTGAGGTTTGGAGTGGAGATATACGGTGACAATGCAGTCTCCACTCCATTTTTTCGGCAGCGGCGCCAGGCCAACGCGCGCACGCAACGGGCGCGCCGAATGCGGCTAAAGTCGGCAGAGAGTGATACGCTTACACTTTTGTCGCCTCGCAGTAACTTTTCAACAGCACTGCTAGTGCGCGACAACGCTCTTGCCCCCTGTCAGCCCACATGCCGATCAATTATCTTGCTTCCTTAACCGCTCCCGAACGTTCCGCGCGCGCCAACCTGCACCTCGGCGTCTCGCTTGCGTTTGTGGCGGGCGCCCTCAACGCCGGCGGGTTTCTCGCCATCGGCCAGTACACCTCGCACATGACGGGGATGCTGTCCACCGCCGCCGATTTTTTCGTGCTCGGCAATCTCGAGGTGGTAGGCACGGCTTTCCTGTCCGTGCTGTCGTTCGCCGGCGGCGCGGCGTCGACCGCCATCATGGTGAATTATTCAAAGCGCAATACGGACCGCAATATCTACATGCCGCCGCTGCTGGTCGAAGCCGTACTCTTGCTCGTGTTCGGGCTGATGGGCGCGAACCTGCAGATGCACGAATTCGTCAACCTGTCGCTGACGGCGGTGCTGCTGTGCTACGTGATGGGCCTGCAGAACGCCCTGGTGACGAAGATTTCGAATGCCGAGATCCGCACCACCCATGTAACCGGACTGGTCACCGATATCGGCATCGAGCTGGGCAAGCTGTTTTACTGGAACCGGCACGACAGCGATGCCAGGGATTTCTATGTCCTGGCCAATCGCACCAAGCTGCGCGTGCATCTGATGCTGGTGACGTCCTTCTTTTGCGGCGGCGTGGTCGGCGCGATGGGCTTCAAGCATATCGGCTTTGCCGCCACCATTCCGCTCGCGATCGGGCTGGTGCTGATGTCTTCCGCACCGATGTTCAAGCCGAACGACTGAACCTCGGGGAAGGGATGTGCGGCAAGCTGGCCTGCCGCCATGCTTGCCTTTCGTGGAAATGCCTCGATGAGACCCTGTCCAGGAAGGGGTTATTCCGGCGTCGTGCTCAGCGCGTCTTCAAGCTCGACAGCATGCCAGGTCTTTTCTTCCGGGCGCTTGAATGCGCACTCCAGTATCGTGCAGTGACGATACATCTGAAAAAGCTTGCGCTCGGCGTCAGCCCGGTCACGCCCGCCGATGATGATGTTGCCCACCCGCTGGCCCATCCGGTTCTTGACCGAGAAATTGAACTTCAACATTCGCCCCCTCCCTGTACTTCTTGTAATTGTTGTCCCTTTATAGGAGACATTACAAAGCTTGTCAAAGCGGATCAGGTGGGGAAAACGGGCCTTATTCACACTTCCTTACAACTCTTACGCCCGAAGGCAGCAAATCGTTACAAGTTCAGGCCTTGCTGAGGATCGCGGCCTTCCATTTGTCGACCAGGCCGAGCGCCAGCGCGGTCGCGCACAACACGATGGCAATGCCGACGACGGTGCCGGGGGTGACCGGCTCGTTCAGGAACAGCCAGGCCCATATCGAGGCGGTGGCCGGCACCAGGAAGGTGACGGTGATCGCCTTGCTCGAGCCTTCGGTGGCGATCAGGTGGAAGAAGATCGCATACGCCAGGCCGGTGCAGAAGATGCCGAGCACGGCGACCGCCAGCAGGACCGTTCCCGTCGCCGCCGCTGCCGCATGCGGCACGCCGGGCAGGGCAAACGGCAGCAGCGCAAGACCCGCCGTCAACTGGCTGCCGGTGGCTGTCGCCAGCGAGGGCAGATCGGACGCCTTCATGCGGGTGTAGGTCGCGGCGAAGCCATAGCAGACTGCGGCCGCCATCCCGGCCAGTACGCCGAGCACCACATTGAGCGTCACGGCGGTAGGCCCCACGCCGACCAGCACTGCCACCCCGGCCAGGCCCAGCACGCAGGCGGCCACGCGTGTCGCGGTCAGGCGTTCCGCCAGCAGCAGGATGCCGAACACGCCGGTGAAGATGGGCGCCAGCGAATTCATGGTCGCCATATAGGAAGAGGGGATGTACAGCGCAGACCATGCAAACAAGGCAAACGGAATCGCGGTATTGAACAGACCGATGATCAGGTAGGTTAGGGCATTGCGCCGCCACGCGAAGTCGATGCCGCGCGAGCGGGCGAACAGATATAGCGCGGCGCCGCCCAGCAGCACGCGGCCGAGCGTGGTCAGCATGGGACCGAGTACCGGCGCGGCGATGCGCATGAGCATGAAACTCGTGCCCCAGATGGCGCCGAGCAGAAAGAGTCTTATCAGATTGGAGGTGGACATGGGATAGATGTGAGTATTGTCATCGGAGCAAGCTCTTGTCGGCGCTTGCGGAGTGACAAGAAGTGCTTTTGGCAGGCTCCATTTTATGGTGGACCGTGCAGGAAAGCTAACGACATTTATTGACATGCCCTGTTAGAAAAACTAACAATACGGCATGCGAACCGCCTCCCTCAACGCCTTGCATGCTTTCGAAGCGGCCGCGCGCCACAACAGTTATTCACTGGCGGCGGACGAACTGCATGTCACCCACAGCGCCATCAGCCAGCAGATCCGCATGCTGGAAAGCAGCTTCGGAGTCGCCCTGTTCGAACGTCAGGGTCACCAGATGCTGTTGACCAAGGAAGGCGCCTTGCTGTTCAAGCGCATTCAGCCGGCATTGCAGCAGATCAGCCGCGCTGTATCGGAAGTAGGCGTGAGCAAGCGTGGCCCATCCATCACGGTGACCACGCTGCAATCCTTTGCCAACCACTGGCTGCTGCCGCGCATGAACCGGTTCCAGAAGCTGCAGCCGGACGTGGCCGTGCATATCCAGGCATCGCCCGACCTGAAAGACCTGCAGCGCGGCGAGGCCGACATCGCGATCCGTTACGGTCGCGGGCCGTGGAAAGGATGCGATGCGGAGAAGCTGCTGGAGGAATGGGTGTTCCCCGTCTGCAGCCCGGCCTTCAACAAGGGGCGGCTGCCGAAGACGCCGGCCAGCCTGAAGCGCTACCGGATTCTGCGCGACGATTGCCCGATGGAGTGGAACACCTGGGCGAAACTGGCGCAGGTCGATCCTGCCGAGTTCGTGCATGAGGCCAGTTACAGCGACAGCAACCTGATGCTGGGCGCGGCGATCGCAGGGCAGGGCATCGCGATCGGACGTACTTCGCTGGTTTCGACCGACCTGGCCGCCGGCCGGCTGGTACGGGTGTTCGACCTGATCGCGCCGGCCGCCCATTCTTATTACCTCGTCACCGCCAGCGGGCGCACGAAGCCGTCGCACCTGCTGGCCTTCGAACAATGGCTGCAGCAGGAGGCGGCCGCCTTCATGCGCAAGGAAGCCAGGGCATTGAAGCTGGCTGCCTGAGCGCATCGTGGTGACCTCAATTCAACTCTGTTAACTTTTCCCATGCATCCCACCCGTTTAACAAGCCTCGCCGCCGGGGCGCGCGACACCTTGCCGATGCTGGTCGGCGCCGCGCCCTTCGGCATGATTTTCGGCACGCTCGTCGCCACCACCCCGCTCGCCGCCTGGCAGGGGCAATTGATGTCGATGAGCGTATTTGCCGGTTCCAGCCAGTTCATCGCCGTCGGCCTCGTCGCCGGCCATGCCGGCCTGCTGGTGATCTGGCTGACCACCTTCATCGTCAACCTGCGGCACATGCTGTATGCCGCGACCCTGTTGCCGCATGTGGCGCACCTGCCCGCGCGCTGGCGCTGGACGCTCGGTTTTCTGATGACTGACGAAACCTTCGCGGTGATGAACGGCTATTACAGCAAGCGCGGCGACGCGCGGCTCGGGCACTGGTATTTTCTCGGCTCCGGCTTGTCCATGTACGCCAACTGGCAGTTGTGGACGCTGGTGGGACTGCTGTTCGGCGCGGTGTTCCCGCAGTTGCCGTCGCTGGGGCTCGATTTCGCCATGGTGGCGACCTTCATTGCGATCGTGGTGCCGCAACTGAATCGCTTGCCGCAATTCTTCGCGGCGCTCGCGGCGGGCATCTTTGCCTATCTGTTGAAGGATGTCCCCTACAAGTTGGGCCTGATGAGCGCGGTGCTGATCGGCGTAGCGGTCGGGATGGCGCTGACAAAACAAGGGAAGAAATGATGAATTACACGCTGATGATCGTCGGCATGGCGCTGGTCACCGTCGTTATCAAGGCCGGGATTTTCATGCTGGGCGGCAGGCTGTCGCTCCCGCCGCTGCTGCAGCAGGCCCTGAGTTTTGTGCCGGTGACGGTCTTGACGGCCATTATCGTCCCGCTGGTGCTGGCGCCGCAGGGCGGCGATCTGGAGCTGAGCTGGCGCAACCCGCAACTGGTGGCGGCCATCGTCGCGATAGCGGTATGCGCGGCAACACGCCGCCAGCTGCTCACGATTACGGTGGCGCTGGGCGTGTTCTTTGGGTGGCGCTTCGGGGTGCTTCTATAAGACAGACTAGGCGTTCTGCTTGCGCTTCTTCTTCGGCGCCAGCAAGGTGCGGCGGCACTTTTCCGCGCCGCACAGGCAGCCGTAGGCACGCTTGAGCGCCGGCGTGTGACGCTCGTCCAATGTCAGGCCGTAGTCATAGTTGAGTTCCTCGCCGCGCTTGATGTCGCGCAGCGCGTAGATGAACACATGGCCATCCTCTTCCCGCGCTTCGCAATTCGGCTCGCACGCATGGTTGATCCAGCGCGCGTCGTTGCCCTTGCTGCCGCCGTCGATGATCTTGCCGCTTTCCAGGCTGAAGAAGAAGGTGTGGAAATCGTCGGCAGCCTTGGCGTTTTCCCGTTTGACCGCTTCCTTCCAGTTGATGCGTTCGCCTTCGTATTCCACGATGCGGGTGCCGGCGGGGATGTTGCGCACGGCGAATACGCCCCGGCCATGGATGCGGGAATTGCGGACCGCGAAGATGGGGCGAACGGGGGATGCGGGTTCTGTCTTGCTGATGCGACTCATTTCGATTCCGAAGAAAGTAAAACGAAAAGGCTTGTATACAACACGTATTTTGCAAAGGTTTGAAGTTTAAACAATTCTCATGTGCTTTTGGACCTTCTGGCGGCGAAGAGGCTCAAAAATGTCGGGCATGGAACCGCAAGCGCTGCCAGTGGAACCAAGAACAGGATGTTTCCTCAAATGCAAGGCAAGCCTGTGCGCCTGTAAGCGGTTATGCGGCAGGGCGCAGGCTAATTGACGAGCGGCGCGCACGGCCTATGCTGTAATTAAAGACATGTACCGGCGCCCATGGATCGTCACGACCGCCACGATTGCAAAGGGATGCGATGCGCAAGACCGCCAGGATTATTCTGATCGCCCTCGCCGCACTGATTGCGTTGCTGCTCGCGGCGGCCGGCATTATCGCGGCGACTTTCAACCCGAACGATTACAAGCCCTTGCTGATCCGGCTGGTGCAGGAGAAGAAGCAGCGCACGCTCAGCATTCCGGGCGACATCAAGCTGACCTTCTTCCCGAAACTCGGCGCCGACCTGGGCCGGGTCAGCATTTCCGAACACAACAGCAATACCGAATTCGCCGCCGTGGATAGTGCCAAGGTCTCGCTCGCGCTGATTCCGTTGCTGGCGAAGCAACTGGTGGTCGACCGTGTCCGCATCGATGGTCTGCGCACCCATATCACGCGCTTCAAGGATGGCAGCGCCAACTACGACGACCTGCTTTCCAAGGATGAGTCCGGGCAGCAGGTCAAGTTCGCCATCGACAGCGTGCATATTTCGCATGCAAATGTGATTTATGACGATCGCCAGCAAGGACGCAAGTTCGAACTCGCGAACATGGATCTGGAAACCGGCAAGATTGCCAACAATGTGCCAAGCAAACTGGACTTCGCGGCAGACGTCAAAGGGAACAAGCCGGAAGTGAATGCGCGGGTAAACTTCAAGACCGGCTTCACGCTCGACCTCGATCGGAAGCGCTATACGCTCAAGAACCTGGATGCACAGCTCAAGGGCGGTCTGCTCGGTTTCAAGGACCTGCTGCTGAGGGCGGCCGGCGACGCCGATCTGCAACCGGAGGCCAAGCGCTTCTTGCTGGATGGCGTCAAGCTGTCCGCCAACGGCAAGCAGGCGGGCAATGCGATCGACGCCAGCGTGGACATACCGAAGCTGGCGGTGACAGACGCGAAAGTCAGCGGCGGCAAGCTGAGCGGCCAGGCGAAGTTGAGCGAGGGCGGACGCACCATCAGCGCCGACTTCAGCATGCCGTCCTTCGAGGGCACGCCGCAGGCATTCAAGCTGCCGGCTCTGACGCTCGACGCCGCCATCAAGGACGCCACGCTGGATGCCAAGGCGAACATCTCCGGCGCATTGGCCGGCGACCTGGACAAGCTCCTGTTTACATCGCCGCAACTTGCCTTGCGCCTGTCGGGGCGGCAGGGCGACACCGCGCTCAACGGATCGCTGACCACGCCCTTGTCGGCCGACCTGAAAAATCAGCTGATCGAACTGTCGCGCATCGCGGCGGACTTCACCCTGCCCAATCCCGGCGGCGGAACGCTGGCGCTGAAAGCCGGCGGCAATGCGAGTGTGCATCTTGGCAAGCAAACCGCCTCGGCCGTGCTCAAGGGCAGTCTCGATCAGAGCAATTTCAATGCAAAGCTCGGGCTGAGCGATTTCTCTCCGGCTGCGTATACATTTGATATCGGCATCGACCAGCTCGACCTTGATCGCTACAAGCGCAAGGCCGCGGTGGCGGCAAACGCGCCTGCATCAAAGCCGGCGGCAGAAGAGCCCATGGATTTTTCCGCACTGCAGAAATTGCAGGCCAGCGGCAGCGTGCGCGTCGGTGCCCTGAAGGTGGCGAATCTCAAGACCTCGAACGTGCGCTTCGATGTGCACGTGTCGGGCGGCAAGCTTGACCTCAGCCCGCTCGCCGCGAACCTGTACGGGGGAAGCGTGAGCGGCGCGCTCGCCATCACTGCGGGCAAGCCGGTGCGTTTCGCGCTGCGTCAAACGCTGTCCGGCATCAATGTCGGCCCGCTGTTGAAGGATGCGATCGACAAGGAACCAATCGAAGGGCGCGGCAATGTGCAGCTCGACGTCAGCACAAGCGGTGCGACTTTCAATCAGATCAAGAAGGGCTTGAACGGCAACGCAAAACTGGAGCTGCGCGACGGCGCGATTCGCGGCGTCAATATCGCGCAAACGGTGCGACGCGCAAAAGCGCAGATCGGCGCCATCCGGGGTGATGCGCCGCCGCAAAGCGGGACTGCCTCGGCGGCGGAGAAAACCGACTTCAGCGAATTGACCGGAAGCTTCCGTATCGCCAATGGTGTCGCGCACAACGACGATCTCAATATCAAATCGCCGCTGGTGCGTGTTGGCGGTTCCGGTGATATCAATCTGGGTGAAGACCGCATCGACTATCTGGCCAGGGCAACGGTGGTGTCCACGCTGCAGGGGCAGGGCGGTCCGGAACTACAGGCGCTGAAGGGATTGACGCTACCGGTCAAGCTGTCGGGACCGTTCAGCGCGATTGGCTGGCGCATTGACTTCGCCGGCATGGCGAGCGAACTCGCCAAACAAAAGATCGATGAAAAGAAAGAAGAAGTGAAAGCCAAAATCCAGGAGCAGCTCAAGGACAAGCTGAAGGGATTTCTTGGCAGATAAATTGCCTTATTCTTTTACTATATCCGACTACAAAAACGGTGCAAGAAAAATCACGATGCGTGCATCGTGATTTTTGCATCGATGCAACGCATGATGGATGCGTTGCCCGTCAATTCTCTTCGCACAGTGCAAGGCAATCGCATGAACAGCGCGTGCTTTTGCACTCAATTCTCACGATAGATTTTGCGACATGTTTTTCGATTCTCGAAGAGTGTCGCATTTACGCAAACACGCTGCGTGTATTGCGCTGCACAGACGAACGAACAGCAGCGGCTTTCGACCATGCATGTGCAAAAAAGTTTTGCGCAATCGAAAGTTTTTCACGACAAAAGTGCGAGAAATATCGCTTTGAAAAGATGAAGTGACTACACAAATTCTCAACGATTTTCTCTGTCAGAAAAAAACGAAAAATTTTCTATGGACAATGGAAAACAACGCGTATTATTAAATTGCGGAGTGGAAATTCAAATCTGTATCCGACACCCACTGACCGGTAGATTTACAAAGGAAACCCCATGAAGATCTTTGACAACTACGCATCACGGTATGAGCGGACACGGGAAGAGGAGTACTCCCTGCAAGAATATCTGGAATTGTGCAAGCGCGATCGACTCGCCTATGCCACTGCTGCCGAGCGCATGCTCGAAGCAATCGGCGAGCCCGAACTGGTCGACACGCGCCACGATCCGCGACTCTCGCGCATCTTCGCCAACAAGGTTATCAAGATCTATCCTGCGTTCCGTGAGTTCTACGGAATGGAGGAAGTCATCGAGCAGGTCGTCTCTTATTTTCGTCATGCAGCGCAAGGCCTGGAAGAGCGCAAGCAGGTGCTCTACCTCCTTGGTCCTGTTGGCGGCGGCAAATCGTCGATCGCTGAAAAACTGAAAGCGTTGATGGAACATGTTCCGTTCTACGCGATCAAGGGTTCGCCCGTGAATGAATCGCCGCTCGGCTTGTTCGACGCGGATGAAGACGGCGCGATCCTCGAAGAAGATTACGGCATCCCGCGCCGCTATCTGAAGACCATCCCCAGCCCGTGGGCAGTGAAGCGCCTGCACGAATTCAACGGCGACATCAATCAGTTCCGCGTGGTGCGGCGCTATCCGTCCGTGCTGAAGCAGATCGCGATTTCGAAAACCGAACCGGGCGACGAAAACAACCAGGACATCTCATCGCTGGTGGGCAAGGTCGACATCCGCAAGCTGGAAGACTATTCGCAGGATGATCCGGATGCCTACAGCTACTCCGGCGGGCTGTGCCTGTCGAACCAGGGCCTGATGGAATTCGTCGAAATGTTCAAGGCCCCGATCAAGGTGCTGCACCCGTTGCTGACCGCAACGCAGGAAGGCAACTACAAGGGTACCGAAGGTTTCGGCGCGATTCCCTTCGACGGCGTGGTGCTCGCGCACTCGAACGAGTCGGAGTGGAAGGCGTTCAAGAACAACAAGAACAATGAAGCATTTCTCGATCGTATCTACATCGTGAAAGTGCCGTATTGCCTGAGAGTGTCAGAGGAAATCAAGATTTACGAAAAGCTGGTTCGCACTTCCTCGCTGTCGCATGCGCCTTGCGCTCCCGGCACGCTGAAGATGATGGCCCAGTTCGCAATCCTGTCGCGCCTGAAGGAGCCGGAGAACTCCAGCATTTTCTCCAAGATGCAGGTCTATGACGGCGACAACCTGAAGGACACCGATCCGAAGGCGAAGTCGCGCCAGGAGTATGCGGATTACGCCGGCGTGGACGAGGGCATGAACGGTTTGTCGACCCGCTTTGCGTTCAAGATCCTGTCCAAGGTCTTCAACTTCGACAACACCGAAGTCGCGGCCAACCCGGTGCACTTGCTGTACGTGCTGGAGCAGCAGGTCGAGCGCGAGCAGTTCCCGCCGGAGACCGAGCAGAAGTACATGTCGTACATCAAGGAATACCTGGCGCAGCGTTACGTGGAATTCATCGGCAAGGAGATCCAGACGGCTTACCTCGAAAGCTATTCCGAATACGGCCAGAACATCTTCGATCGTTATGTGACCTTCGCGGACTTCTGGATCCAGGATCAGGAATTCCGCGATCCGGACACCGGTGAGAGCTTCGACCGCGAATCGCTGAACAGCGAGCTGGAGAAGATTGAGAAGCCCGCGGGCATTTCGAATCCGAAGGACTTCCGCAACGAGATCGTCAACTTCGTGTTGCGTGCGCGTGCCCAGAACAACGGCAAGAACCCGGCCTGGACCAGCTACGAGAAGCTGCGCACGGTGATCGAGAAGAAGATGTTCTCGAATACCGAAGAGCTGCTGCCGGTGATCTCCTTCAACGCGAAGGCGAGCGCCGACGACGCGAACAAGCATCAGGAGTTCGTCTCGCGCATGGTGGACAAGGGTTACACCGCCAAGCAGGTACGCCTGCTGTGCGAGTGGTATCTGCGGGTCCGCAAGTCGTCTTGATGTAGATGTAGTCCTGCGCATCGCTGAAGCACTCCTTCCCCCATGCAGGGGGAGGGGGCCAGTAGCCGGTGTGCGGGACAATCCCTCGATTGCCAACATCCGAGGGATATAACAAACGCCCATACAGAGTTTCAGGAGGCATTTTGGCTTACCTCATCGACCGGCGTCTGCAAGGCAAGAACAAGTCCGCTGGCAACCGCGAGCGCTTCCTGCGGCGTTACAAGTCCCAGATCAAGGACGCCGTTACACGTGCCATCAAGGGCCGCTCGATCACTGAGGTCGAGAAAGGCGAAAAAGTATCCATTCCGGTCAAGGACATCAACGAGCCCACGTTCGGCCATGCGCATGGCGGCGTGTGGGAGACGGTACGGCCGGGCAACAAGGAATATCAGAAGGGCGACCAGATCCAGCGGCCGAAGGGCGGCAATGGCGCCGGCAAGGGCAAGGCGGGCAACAGCGAAGAGATCACCGAAGACGACTTCGTGTTCGAGCTCTCGCGCGAAGAGTTCATGAACTACTTCTTCGAAGACCTGGAGCTGCCCAACCTGGTCAAGACGCAACTGACTTCCATCACGGAATTCAAGCAGCAGCGCGCCGGCTACACCATCTCCGGCACGCCGACCAATATCCATGTGCTGCGCTCGATGCGCGGCGCGATCGGCCGCCGCATCGCCGTGGGTGCCAAGTCGCGCAAGCGCCTGAAGGAAGCCGAAGCGGAGATGGACGAACTGCTGAAGACCACCTTCGAGGACGACCACCGCATCGTGGCCCTGCGCAAGGAAATCCATCATCTGCGCGCCAAGCTGTTCGGCATTCCCTTCCTCGATCCGATCGACCTGCGTTACAGCAACCGCATCAAGGTACCGAAGCCCTCGACGCAGGCGGTGATGTTCTGCGTGATGGACGTGTCGGGTTCGATGGACCAGGCGAAGAAGGACGCGGCCAAGCGTTTCTTCATCCTGCTCTATCTGTTCCTGGAGCGCGCCTACGAGAAGATCGAGGTAGTGTTCATTCGCCACCATACGCAGGCGACCGAAGTCGACGAAAACGAATTCTTCAATTCGCGCGAATCGGGTGGTACGGTGGTGTCATCGGCGCTGCACCTGCTCGACAAGATCATCAACGAGCGCTATGCGCGCGGCGACTGGAACGTGTATGTCGCGCAGGCGTCCGACGGCGACAACTGGGACAACGACTCGGTGACCTGCCGCGAACTGTTGATCAACAAGATCATGCATCTGGTGCAGTACTACGCCTACGTCGAAATCACCGACGGCGAACCGCAGAACCTGTGGCATGAATACACGCAGATACCGGATATCCATCCGCACTTTGCGATGCAGAAAATCGAGTCGCCGGCCGATATCTATCCGGTATTCCGTGAACTCTTCAAGAAGCAAACGAAATGACGACGACTGAGCTCAAGAAACCGGCCAGGAAGTCTCGCAAGAAGGCCGTCAAAACGTTCCGGCTTCCGGAGCAATCGGAGTGGACCTTCGAGCTGCTCGAACAGGTGCATGAAGAAATCCGCCGGGTGGCCGAGAACTTCGGCCTTGATACCTATCCGAACCAGCTGGAAGTCATCACCGCCGAGCAGATGATGGATGCCTACGCATCGGTCGGCATGCCGGTGTCCTACAGCCACTGGTCCTTCGGCAAGCATTTCCTGGCGACGGAAAAGAGTTACAAGCGCGGCCACATGGGGCTGGCGTACGAGATCGTGATCAACTCGAATCCGTGCATTGCCTACCTGATGGAAGAGAACAGCCTGACCATGCAGGCGCTGGTCATCGCGCACGCCTCCTACGGCCACAATTCCTTCTTCAAGGGCAATTACCTGTTCCGCACGTGGACCGATGCGGAAGCGATCATCGACTACATGGTGTTCGCGAAGAACTACATCGCGGATTGCGAGCGGCGTTACGGCATCGAAGCGGTGGAACTGCTGCTCGATTCCTGCCACGCGCTGCAGAACTATGGCGTCGACCGCTACAAGCGCCCGACCAAGCTGTCGATGGCGGAAGAACGCGAGCGGCAGGAAGAGCGCGAGCGTTACCTGCAGTCGCAGGTGAACGATTTGTGGCGCACGCTGCCGCGCAAGGCGGAAGTGGTGCAGGAGGATGCGCCCAACCGTTTCCCGGCCGAGCCGCAGGAAAACCTCTTGTACTTCATCGAGAAGTACGCGCCGCTGCTGGAACCGTGGCAGCGCGAAATCGTGCGCATCGTGCGCAAGGTGTCGCAATACTTCTATCCGCAGCGCCAGACGCAGGTGATGAACGAGGGCTGGGCCACGTTCTGGCATTACACCATCCTCAATCAGTTGTATGACGAAGGCGTGGTCGGCAACGGCTTCATGATGGAATTCCTGCAAAGCCATACCAACGTCGTCTATCAACCGCCGGTCACCAGCAAGTACTTCAACGGCATCAATCCGTATGCGCTCGGCTTCGCGATGATGCGCGACATCCGCCGCATCTGCGAAGACCCGACGGAGGAAGACCGCCAGTGGTTTCCGGATATCGCCGGCAGCGACTGGAAGAAGACGCTCGACTTCGCGATGCGCAACTTCAAGGATGAAAGCTTCATCTCGCAATACCTGTCGCCCAAGCTGATCCGCGACTTCCATTTCTTCTCCGTGCTGGACGACGACAAGAAGGACAAGCTGAGCATTTCCGCGATCCATGACGACGATGGCTACCGCTATCTGCGCGAACAGCTCGCCGGCCAGTACAACATGCACAACCGCGAGCCGAACATCCAAGTATGGTCGGTGGACACGCATGGCCAGCGCTCGCTGACGCTGCGTCACAACCAGTACCTGCGCCGTCCGCTCAGCCAGCAGACGGAGGAAGTGCTGAAACACGTGACGCGCCTGTGGGGTTTTGATGTGATTCTGGAAACCGTCGATCCGGACGGGACTGTATTGAACACTGTCGAATGCAAGTGCGAGAAAAGACACCGTTAGGACACCGTTAGAAGACCGGTCATAAGGTTTGCGAGGACGCTGCTCGGAAAGGGGAGCGCCGCAAGGCGCAGCGGCGTCCTTCGCAACCCGCCTGCAACCGGTGCGCTTTCGCGTCTTGCAGGCGGCATTGACCGTTCTTCGTTCATGGGCGCTTGCCGGAGCAATCCGGCAAGTCTTGATGCCAAGGCGAAAGCCTTGGCATTTTTTTGCGCGTCATCTGCCGGCTCATTTCTTGATGGCCTGCACGGCGGAAAATTCGCTGTAAATATTGCATTTCCTTGTAGTCTCTTCCACATCTCCCTGACATAAATTGCCGCCTGCGCGGAACCGGGCCGCCTGTGCAATCTGGCATGCACATTGCCTGACTGTTCATGCATCGATCCGATGCAATTCGTTGGCTATTGCCATCATGTTCCTGAAGGAGACTAGAGATGCAAGAACGTAACAAACTCAATCGCCTGCTCGGCGTCGCCGCGCTCGCGATGCTTTTTGGCGGGACTTCGGTCTACGCGCAATCCACCGCGCCGGACGCCTCCGGCATGACGAAGGAAAACAAGTCCGGCAAGATGAGCCCGACCGGCCAGAACGAAACCTCGAGCGCGAAACCACCAAGCAGTGCGCCAAGCAGCAGCTCGTCCAGTTCCAGCGACAAGGCTTCGCCCTCCAGCAGCGGGTCGTCCGGCACCAGCGCATCGGATACCTCGGGCAGCGCAGGCAAGAGCGCGAGCGGCACATCGCTGAGCAAGGCCGACCAGAATTTGATGCGCGACATCGCCTATTCCAACCTGGCCGAAATCGAGGCGGCAAAAGTTGCGCAGAACAAGACCAAGAGCGATCAGGTCAAGACCTTTGCGCAAAAGATGATCGACGACCATACGCAATCCCAGAAAGAACTGGAGCAACTGGCCCAGTCCAAGGGCGTGACGCTGCCGACCGAGCCCGACAGGAAGCATCAGGCCGAGCTGAAAAAGCTCAGCGCGCTGGAAGGCGACAAGTTTGACAAGCAGTACATGTCGAAGGGCGGCGTGGGCGACCACCGCAAGACCGACAACATGCTGAAGAAGGCCGAGCAGCGCGCGAAGGATCCGGATCTGAAGGCGCTGGTCGCGAAGATCAAGCCGACCGTGGATGAGCATCTGACCATGGCCAAGGACATTTCCAGCGGCAAGAGCACTGCATCGGGATCGTCGTCCGGCAAGTCGGGTACCTCGTCGAGCGGCGCCGGTCCATCCGAGAGCAAGGATAAATCCAAGTCCTCCGACACCTCCGGCTCATCGAGCACCGGCGGAACGGAAAAGAAAT
The DNA here is from genome assembly GCF_004804275.1 of Herbaspirillum sp. ST 5-3. Lineage (GTDB taxonomy): Bacteria > Pseudomonadota > Gammaproteobacteria > Burkholderiales > Burkholderiaceae_D > Noviherbaspirillum. The sequence continues at coordinate 508,751 of NZ_STGI01000001.1, read as the reverse complement.
AATTCCGGACCTCGCGTGAATGCCGCGTTCGGTCGCTCCCCAAGGCGGGAGCGACGCGCGCGGGCGCGAACCGATTACATGCAACCAGGACGGGAGCGGGCATGGACAACGATGAAATAATCACGACCTTGAACAAGCTGATCGAGACCAGCAAGGACGGCGAGGAAGGGTTCCGCAGCTGTGCGGACAATGCGAGCGATCCGCAGCTCAAGACCTTTTTCTCCAATCGCGTGCACACCTGCACGGCAGCCGTCATCGAGTTGCAGGAACTGGTGCGCGCCTACGGCGGCGACCCGGAAAACAGCAGCGACCTCGGAAGCGCCTTGCACCGCCGCTGGGTCGATATCAAGGGTCTGGTCACCGGCAGGAATGACAGGGCGGTGCTCAAGGAATGCGAACGCGGCGAGGATGTCGCGGTAGCGAGTTACCGCAGCGCGCTGGACAAGAACCTGCCGGCCGATGTGCGCAACGTGGTGGAAAAGCAGTTTCACGGCGTACTGAAGAACCACGACCAGGTGAAGAGCCTGCGCGACCAGTATCGATAGGCATGCGGCCGCGGCAGGCGATGCGCCGGTTCTATCTCGCGCTTGCTTGCAGCTTGTCGATGACGAATTCCACCATCGGGACGCGACGCGCCGTCTCGACGGCGATGCTGCGCTGGCCCTCGTCGGCGATGCAGCCTTCCAGCGTGACCCATTTGTGTCCCGTCGACACCCATATCGCGGAACGCTGCAGTTGCGGCGCAGTCCTGATCGTCTGCACCACGCCCTTGTTGATCTCATGGTCGTGCTTGTAGGGGCCGCCAGGTTCGCAGCGTCCATCCAGCGCGCAGGAGTTGCCGCGCTCGATGCGATGATGGGCATCGGCAAGCGCTTCCTCCTTCGTGCGCAACGGACCCTTGACTTCGCCGCACTGCGGAATCGTGTCCGTCGCCTGCTCGAACGGATCGTCGTACCAGTTCTTCCTTTCCTCGGCCTGCACGGTGGCCGCCAGGAGGATCAAGGCGGCTGCCATGAGCCGGAAGATCTTGTGAATCGACATCGGTAACTTGCCCATCATTTCTCCAGGCCTTGTCATTGCAAGCAGATTACCCGATGGGCACCTTGTTGACAAAAATGCTTCGATGCAAGGACAGGCTCAGGTGATATGCCGTAGAGTAAAATAGCGCCCTTCCCATCGGACTCTTCACGCCACGCACATGCTGCGACTGACCAACGTCATCCTCCCGCTCGACCATTCCGACGCCGACCTGCAAGCTGCCATCCTGGCAAGGCTGAAGATTGCGGCCGGCGATCTGATCCGCACCACCGTCTTCCGGCGCGGCTACGACGCGCGCAAGCGCAGCGCGATCACGCTGGTGTACACGCTCGACGTGGAGGTGAGGAATGAAGATGCGCTGCTGGCTCGCCTGAAGGACGTGCCGAACGTCGGCATCGCGCCCGACACGAGCTACAAGTTCGTCACGCATGCGCCGGCTCATGTCGACAAGCGTCCGGTCATCATCGGCTTCGGCCCCTGCGGCATTTTCGCGGCGCTGATCCTGGCGCAGATGGGTTTTCGGCCCATCATCCTCGAGCGCGGCAAGGTCGTGCGCGAACGCACCAAGGACACCTGGGGCCTGTGGCGCAAGCGCGAACTCAATCCGGAATCGAACGTGCAATTCGGCGAAGGCGGCGCGGGCACTTTTTCCGACGGCAAACTGCACAGCGGGATCAAGGACCCGAAGCATTACAGCCGCAAGGTGCTGACCGAATTCGTGAAAGCCCATGCGCCGGAAGAAATCCTGTACGTCAGCAAGCCGCACATCGGCACTTTCCGCCTCGTGAAGATGGTGGAGGCGATGCGCGAGACCATCGAATCGCTCGGCGGCGAATTCCGTTTCGAGGCGAAAGTCACCGACCTGGATATCGAACAGGGACAGGTGCGCGGCGTGGTGCTGGAAAACGGCCAACGCATCGCCACCGACCACGTCGTGCTGGCGGTCGGGCACAGCGCGCGCGACACCTTCCAGATGCTCTACGACCGTGGCGTGTACGTGGAAGCCAAACCGTTCTCCATCGGCTTCCGCATCGAGCATCCGCAGTCGCTGATCGACAAGGCGCGCTTCGGTAACTTCGCCGGCCATCCGCTCCTGGGCGCGGCCGATTACAAGCTGGTGCATCACTGCAAGAACGGCCGCACGGTCTACAGCTTCTGCATGTGCCCGGGCGGCACCGTGGTGGCCGCGACATCCGAGCCGGGACGCGTGGTGACCAACGGCATGAGCCAGTATTCGCGCAATGAACGCAACGCCAACAGCGGCATCGTGGTCGGCATCACGCCGGAGGATTATCCGACCGATCGCGGCGCTAACCATCCGCTTGCCGGCATCGACCTGCAGCGCGAGCTGGAATCGCGGGCCTACGTGCTCGGCGGGAGCAACTATGATGCGCCCGGCCAGTTGGTCGGCGACTTCATCGCCGGCAAGCCGTCCGGCGAATTCGGCACGGTGCAGCCTTCGTACAAGCCGGGCGTGCATCTGACCGATCTCGCGCCCTCGCTGCCTGCTTACGCGATCGAAGCCATTCGCGAAGCGCTTCCCGCGTTCGATCGCCAGATCCGCGGATATGCGATGCGCGATGCGCTGCTGACTGGTGTCGAAACGCGGACTTCGTCACCGGTGCGCATCAAGCGCCAGGACAACTTCCAGAGCGTGAACACCAAAGGGCTGTATCCGGCCGGCGAGGGCGCCGGTTACGCCGGCGGCATCCTGTCGGCGGCAGTCGATGGCATCAAGGTCGCCGAAGCGGTCGCTCTCAGCATGGTCGGCAGCGCCGATGCGCGCGGCGGCGCACAGGCCGGCGAGCAGATTTACTAATCCCCGCTCCTCCCAAGGGAGGGGCAGACATCCTTCACCAGCGGCAAAAAATTGATCTGGATCGCTTTCCGGCAACGTTGACGTTGGCGCGGGCCTCGCTCCGCGCTAATGTTATCAATGACATCTCCAATCCGGCCGCACGCCAGTGCCCGGGTAGCGCGTTCGCCACAAGCGAACCGGAGTGCGTCACCGGGAGATTCATCAGATTTCGCGGCAGAGCCTTTTAAGCAAAGGTGGAGGAGCAAATGGAGCAACGGACCAATACCGGCTCCCCAGCGCAGGCGGCTATCGTCACTGTGCCGGGCGGGCTGTCCTTGCCGCTGGAAGTCCGGGTACATGGCCGGGGCGGACAGGGCGGCGTCACCTGTGCCAAGCTGATCGCGGCGCTGTACACGCAGATGGGCTTGCATGTGCAGACCTTCGGGGATTACGGCAGCGAGCGCTCGGGCGCTCCGGTGCAAGCCTACACCCGCGTCGATCACGCCCCCATCGCCAACCGCAACAAGGTCTATCGGCCGAACCACCTGCTGGTGCTGGACGAAGGCCTGATGGGCGAACAGATCCTGTCCGGTGCCTCGGCGGGCGCGGTCCTGCTGCTCAACTCCCACGCCAGCCTTGAAACCTATACCGGACGTTTCGCGCACTATCAGTTCGGCGTGGTGGATGCCACCGAGATCGCGCGCGAACACGGCATCGGCAGCAGCTCGGTCGTCATCATCAATACCACCATGCTGGGCGCGTATGCGCGCATGATGGGCATTCCGCTGACGGTCCTCGAAAAGACCTATGTATCGATGGGCCTGCGCGACGATCTGGACGCCGCACGCGACGCCTATGCGCATGTTCGCATGCGCGACGCGGACCACGCCGCCGACATCCCCTCCGCCTCAGTCATCCTCGCCGCGCTGCCGGACGTGATGCCGATGAGCGAGCACAGCGCGGACACCCCGGCGACGCTCAAGACCGGCTCCTGGAGCAACCAGGCGCCGCTCTATCGCGAGCATGCAGCGCCCTGCAATGTCGCCTGCCCCGCCGGTAACGATATCGTGGGATTCATCCAGGCGCTGAAGAACGATGGACCGGAAGCAGCTGCAACGATTCTCCTGCGCACCCAGGCGCTGCCATCGGTGTGCGGTCGCGTCTGTCCGGCGCCCTGCATGAAGGAATGCAATCGCGCCGCATTCGACGGCGCGGTCAACATCCGCAGCCTGGAACGCTGGATAGGGGACAAGGCAGCGTTGCAGCCGGCACAGCAGACACCGGCGCAGCGGCGCCGCTTTGCGGTAATCGGCGGCGGCCCGGCCGGCTTGTCGGCTGCATACCAGCTCGCACTGCGCGGCCATGCCGTCACGATTTACGAAGCCGGCCCCGCGCTGGGCGGCGTGCTGCGCAACGGCATCCCGGCCTTCCGCCTGCCGCCCGATGTGTTGAAGCGCGACATCGACCGCATCATGGCGCTCGGCGTGCAAGCGAAATGCGGACAGGCACTGCGCGGCGAGCAACTGGCCCGCCTGACGCAGGAGTTCGATGCGGTGATCGTGTGCACCGGCTTCGGCCCGCCGACCAGTCTTGCCGCTGAGGGCGTCGGCATGAGCGGCGTGGAGCAGGGCCTGGAATTCCTCGACCGCGCCAAGCAGGGCGGCGTCACCGTGCAAGGCCATGTGGTGGTCGTGGGCGGCGGCAATACCGCCATCGACTGCGCGCGCAGTGCACTGCGTTGCGGCGCCACCTCGGTCAAGCTGATCTACCGGCGCGGCCGCGAAGACATGCCTGCCATCGAAGAAGAAATCGAAGACGCCGAAGAGGAAGGCGTGCGCCTCGTGCTGCAACGACAGCCGGTCGGCTTCAGCGGCAAGGGCGCGGTCGACGGCATCGTCGTCGCGGAAGTGGAACCCGGCCCGCCCGACGCGAGCGGGCGCCGCCGTCCAGTCGTCAGCGAGCGTACGATGACCATCGCCTGCGACAAGGTTCTGCTGGCGTTGGGTCAGCAATCCGACAAGGAACTCCTGCCGGCTGGCTGGCAGATGCGTGACGGCCGCGCATGGCAGAAAGACGAGGCGCTGCCGGTCTGGTTCGCCGGTGATTGCGCCACAGGCGAGGGCACCGTGACGCATGCCATCGGCAACGGCAGGCGCATTGCGCTGCAGGCATTGACAGGCGAGACGATGACAACCCAGCAGGCGGTCAACCCGGTCGCGCCCGCGCAAGTCCGCTTCTCGCATTTCGACCTCGCGACACCGCACAAGGACAGGCACCTGCCGGCGCCCGCGCGCAGAGAGAGCTTCGTCGAATACAACCTCGGCCTGGCCGGCCCCGAAGAAGCCGACCGCTGCTTCTCCTGCGGTCATTGCACCAATTGCGACACCTGCCTGGTCTACTGCCCGGACGGCGTGATCTTCCGCACCGAGGACGGCTATCGGGTCGATGAAGAGTTCTGCAAGGGCTGCGGCATGTGCGTGGCGGAATGCCCGCGCAGCGCGATGGAGATGATCAACAAGAACCAGCGGGAGGCAAGCACATGCCGCTAGAACTCATCAGTGCCAATCATGGCGCCGCACTGGCAGCGACTCTCGCGGCGCGCGCCAACCGCACAGGGCGCGGCTTCTGCAGCGGCGTCTATCCGATCACGCCGTCCACCGAGTGCATGGAATACCTGTGCGGACAGACCATCGACAAGGGCAAGGTCATCCGCGTCGAAAGCGAGCACAGCGCCATGGGCGTGTGCATCGGTGCGGCTGCCGCCGGCGCGCGCACCTTCACCGCGACCTCTTCCAACGGCCTGGCCTACATGGCGGAAAACTGCGCGGCCGCCGCCGGCCTGCGCCTGCCGGTGGTCATGGCCGTGGCCAACCGCACGGTCGGCCCGCCATGGAACATCTGGGCCGACCACGGCGACGCGCTGATGCTGCGCGACCTCGGCTGGATCCAGTTCTATTGCGCCGACAACCAGGAACTGTTCGACACCGTCCTGTGCGCATTCCGCCTGGCCGAAGACAAGCGCATCATGATGCCCGCCATGGTCTGCATGGAAGGCTTCATCCTGTCGCATACGGTGGCGCAGATCCAGGTCCCGGCACAGGAGCAGGTGGACCGTTTCCTGCCGCCCGCCGCCATTCCGCACCAGCTTGGCGACACGCCGCACACGCTGGGACAAATGGAAGTGCCGCACCTGACCGAGATGCATCGCCTGCAGCACCACAACGCCATGCTGTCGGTGCCGGCCGTGTATGGCGAAATCCAGGATGCCTTCGCCGAGGTCTTCGGGCGCTGCCTGCCGGATGCCGTGGTTCCCTATCGCGCGGACGATGCCGACAACCTGATCGTTTCCATGGGCACCATCGGATCGACTGCCGAGCGCGTGGTCGATACGCTGCGCGCCAAGGGACGCAAAGTCGGCGCCTTGCGCGTGCGCCTGTTCCGGCCGCTGCCCTCCGAACTGATCCGGGCATGGTTCGCCGGCAAGAAGAGGATCGCCGTCATCGACCGCAACATCAGCCTCGGCTTCGGCGGCATCCTGTGGGGCGAAGTGCGCGGCCTGGCCGATCCCGGCGCGGTGGTGCAGAGCTACATGGCGGGCGTGGGCGGCGGCGACCTGCGGCCGGAACACATCGACAACATCCTGGCCGACATCGAAGCGCGCCAGCAGTCGGGCCAGCCAAGCCTGGTGGAGGCCGTATGAACATGATGAACGAACCGCTCCTGTGCGGCGTCGCGCAGACCGCGCTCGATCGCGCCCAGCCTCTGCTACGGCCGGGCAACACCAATTGCGGCGGCTGCGGCATGTCCAACCTGCTGCAGATGATGCGGCGCGCGGTGGCTGACCGCCAGGTGCAATTGATCATCCCGGCCTGCTGCGGCGCGGTCGCCGCCGGCCTCTTCCCGCAAAGCACCTACGGCGTGCCGACGCTGCTCACCACCTTCGCTTCCGCGCCCGCGGCAGCCAGCGGCGCGGCCAGCGTCGCACAACTGAACGGCGAAGACACGCGCGTGATCTGCCTGGCCGGCGACGGCGGCACCTACGACATCGGATTCGCCAGCCTGTCGGCGGCCGCCGAACGCAATGAGGACGTGCTCTACATCTGCTACGACAACGAAATCTACGGCAATACCGGCGGCCAGCGTTCCTCCGCCACGCCGCACGGCGCGGTCACCACCAACACGCCGCACGGCAAGCCGGAACAGAAAAAGGATATCGTCGCCATCATGGCCGCGCACCGGATTCCGTACGCCGCATCGATCTCGCTCGCGCATGCCGACGACACCCTGCGCAAGCTGCGCCACGCGCTCGACCTCAAGGGTTTCCGCTTCCTGCATGTGCTGTCGCCATGTCCCACCGGCTGGAAGTCCGAGCCTGCGCTCGGCATCGAACTGGTGCGGCTTGCGGTGCGCTCCGGCCTGTTCCCGGTACTTGAAGTGTTCGACGGCAAGCGCTACGCGATCAACATCGAACCGGACTTCTCCGACGAAGCACTCGACATGTATTTGTCGCTGCAACGCCGCTTCCAGAAATCCGGACTGAGCGCGGCCGACCTGCGGCCCGACATCGAGCGCCACTGGCAGAACCTGCGCGCGCTGTCCGGCCGCATCGTGCCCGCCAGGCGCAATATCTGAATCAACAGCCAGAGAGGAAAACCGTGCGCAAATATGTCGGAGAGCGGATACAGAAACTGCGTGAAGCGCAAGAGCTGACGGTCGAGCAGGTCTGCAAACTCACCGGCATCGAAGCCGAGCGCCTGCGCGCCTACGAAAGCGGCGAAGCGGTGCCCTCCATCGGCGCCGTGATCCAGCTCTCGCGCGTGTTCGGATCGAAGATGGAAGGCCTGCTGCACGGCGGCGCAACCGTGACCGAATCGCTCACCATCTGCCGCTCCGGCGAATCCTTCTCGGGCGAACAGGGCGACACCGAGCAGAGCTACGCCTACAACTCCCTGACCCGCCCCGGCACCGCCGGCCACGTCATGGAACCGTTCCTCCTGACCTTCGATCCCAAGGTCCCGCAAGGCGCGCCGATCACTCACGACGGCCAGGAGTTTGTGTACGTGGTCGAAGGCGCGGTGGAGCTGTTCTATGATGGCCGCAAGTACCGGCTTGAGCAAGGCGACAGCGCGTATCTCAATGCGTCGTTGCCGCATACCTTTCATGGGCTGGGGGAGAGTCCGGCGCGGATGCTGGCGGTGGTTAGTTCGCTGAGTTGAAAGGGGATGGGGCGGGTGGCCATGGCGCATGCGCGACCCGCTTTCAAAGCCGGGCGGCAAAGGCCAAGAACAACACAGTGATGCAGCTCTCGTTGTCCTTGCCTTCGTCGACGAGTATTTCGCGACGCGTCTTCTCAGTCGCATGCCGGTCCATAAGGCGAGCGGGCCATAGTGCGTGAATTTCCTTCATTTCGGCAGCTTGCTTCTTTGGCTCCCATGTCCATGGGATGCTGCAAGTTGTGGAAGCCGATGTACCATCAATCCGGTAGACGTACGCCTATTCCCTGCGTAAGCTGTAACGCTTGTCATGGTTGCAAGGCTTGGCCTGAATCGGGCGCTTTGGCGGTTCGGAAATTGACGTGGAAACGGGAGGACTGGAATGAATGGAAGCTGTCAGTTTTTGTCGGTTATTTATCGCTGGATAAACGGACATCCTATCGGCGTCAATCAGTCGCACCAAGGCTTGTGAAGCGATCGGTCAGCCGGGATAGGCAGAAATTTTTTCACTCCAATTGAAGTTAGAAATGAACTTTCCTAGCGATTTACGAGAACGGTTGGAATCTGCACTAGCGGATACGTCGGGAATTATTGTTCCGAAGGGAAGGGGCGAAGAGGAGTATTTCGAGGGACTACGGCAAACCCTACGAGCTTCATTAACAGCGCCGGAATGGATCTCAGCAACAGTTGAAGAGCCTGGATTCATTCATCGAAATCTGGGTGATAAGGTAACAGGCATTTTACTTGCCGCCTCGGAAGGCTACTGGTTAGTGTTTGAACCGAATGAGGGACAGTACTACTGTTTCTGGGGAAAGTCGAAGGAAGATCTTGGAGCGTTCGGGGTATGTGGAAATCCGCTTTACTGTTGGTGGGAGTAACCTTTCTAACTCCTCGTATATGGACTCCCCCCGAAGTACAAGAAACTGACCGATAGGGATGGCATGAGGGAGAAGCCTGCAGTCGTATATCCGGCATCTGTGATGGGCTCGTTGGTGGCCCGTGCCGACATGGAATCTGCGTCGCCGTTGCGCCAATCGTTACGAGCGGCAGGCGTGAAGCTGCCGGAAGAGTTATCGGCGTCAAACGGTGTGGGGATTTCCCGGGTTGCCATGATGGGCGATCAATCTCTGTGCAAAGGCGGGCGGGTCAAAGGTCAGTCAGGTTGTTCAAGCAGGCATCGCGTACGCGGTGCGTTCCATCTTTTTCTTCATGCGTGTGACCATGCCGGTATAAGGCTCGGCATCGCGCAGCGTCGCATAGCAAATGCGCGCCAGCTTGTTGGCCAATGCGCAGGCAGCCTTGTTATGGTTACTCCGCGCTTGCACGGTCAGTGCCCATTGTCGCAATCCATCAAGTTGTCGACCGGCAGTTTGAGCAACGCTGGCCGCGCGCAAAACCGAGCGCGCGCCATGGGTAAGCAGCATGCGCAGGTAGCGGTCGCCACGCTTGGAAATGCGACCCAGGTAGCGCGTACTGCCGGACGAGTATTCCTTCGGTGTCAGGCCGAACCAGCTGGCGAAATGGCGAGCATCGCGGAAGTGCTGCACATTGCCGCTGGTGGCTGCAACCATTGCAGTAGCGGTGAGCAAGCCAATGCCGGGAATCGACAGCAGCGTCGTGCATGCAGGCGACTGCTTGGCCAGTTCGGTCAGTTCTCGCTCAAGCTGGGCGATGCGCGCTTCCAGCAGACGAATCTCCTCGACCAGCAGCTTCATGGTGCCGCGAATCAGGTTCGGCACCGCCGAATGCGGATCGGCCAGCACGCGGCTGATCTGTTCCAGGCCGTTGCGGCTGCCAGCCGCAACGGAAATGCCGAACTCCCGGCAGAAGCCACGCAAGGCGTTGATACGCGAGGTGCGGGTGCCCATCCACAGCGAACGGGTTCGATGCAGCCCTTGCAGAGCCTGCTGTTCAATCGACTTGACCTTGACCGGTGCGATATCGGCGCAGCGGGCGGCTTCCAGGAGCGCGCAGGCATCGGCGGCATCGGTCTTGTTGCGTTTGACGTAGGCGCGGATATAGGCGGCCGGCAGCAGCTTGACGTCAATGCCCAAGCTGTTAAGCCAGCGCGCCCAGTGATGCGCCGAGCCACAAGCTTCCACGATGACGAGCGACACGTTGCGGTTGATAAACCAGCGCTCGAATTGGCTACGGGTAAGACGATGATGTTCGGTAACGCGCCAGGCGGCATCGGCCACAGCAAGCTGGAAAACGGATTTGGCCAGGTCAACGGCCACGATAGTAGTATTCATGGTGGGCTCCTTTTGTTGACTGATCCCCGTCCCCACGTGAACCAGTGCGTCTACTTTGGCGCAAAAAGGCAGGGGGAGTCCATCCCATCACTGGATTCGGTCGCTTCGCGCCGTTCAGCTTGATCGTTAGAGCGCATGAAAAACAATCGCCGCTTTGCGCTCACCGCCACATTTTCTGCGTTGCTTCCGATCGCGCTTCTATTTATCAGCTCCGCCCGTTCAGGCCACCTTTTTGCCCTTGCAGACTGGGAGTTGGTGCCGATCAATTGGCTATTTATGGCAGCGCCACACATCTTGGTCATTGGTCTAGCGCTAATTCACAAGCCATTTCGCCACGGTTTGGCCGCACCCAGCCTGCTTTTCTTTTGCGCATTGCTTATCGCGTTTCAATCTTGGGTTTGGTTTTTCGTTCCTGCTCGCGAAGGAGGCTTGACTTGGGTGCTCTATATCCCAGTATGGGTCATTGGCTTAGTCGTGGTTTATGCTTATCGTCTATATCAACGCCATGCCTCCAATAACCATGCTGCACTCTAATTCAACGCTAAATCCCTTTTTCACGAGACTTGCAATTGCCAGCTGAATTTAAACCAATCAACGAACTGGAAGATTGCCTGGTTCAAGCGCAGGAGGGGAAAGTTTCCCCTTCAGTCTTTATGGACAAGCTATGGACTTCTCAGGTTTTAACACTCATTGACAAAGATATTGACCCAGCTGGCGTTTGGGATAACACTGCGTCGCCCCTAATTCTGGCAAACCGAAATGGTGACTCTGTGATGGCGTTGTTCACCGCCCTGGAGCGCTCTGTCGAGTGGCCAAAACGATTTCCTCAGTTCTGCTTTGCGCTTCTCACAAACTTTAGTTGGTTGATAAAAGGTGTCGCTCCAGGAGTCGGAATTGTTGTTAATCCGGGGTCACCCGCTGGCCTAGAGTTATCTGCTGAGCGCGTTCAACAAATGCGAACCGAAGCGGCGAGGAGTGCATGACGGAATTTAATTTGTCGCTCGACCCGGATAGCGCTACGCGCTACCGTTTAGCTAATGTCATGGACTCCCTCCACCTCTGAAGCTGGGTAGACTGCAGATCAAGCGGGCAATTGTGCCGCGTCTGATCAGGGAGAGCGGAGATGGCAATCGTACGAGTCGGATTGGATATCGCAAAGCTGGTGTTTCAGGTGCATGGCGTGGATGAGCATGGCAAGGCGAAGCTGAAGAAGACGTTGTCCCGTAGCGAGGTGTTGGAGTTCTTTGCGAAGCTGCCGCCGTGCCTGGTTGGGATTGAAGCATGTGGCGGCGCGCATTACTGGGCCAGAGAGCTCAAGCGATTGGGACATGATGCCCGGTTAATGGCATCGCAGTTCGTCATTCCTTATCGCAAGAGCGGCAAGAACGACGCCAACGATGCTGATGCGATTTGCGAGGCAGTTGGTCGTCCGAACATGCGTTTCGTGCCGATCAAGAGCGAAGAGGCGCAAGCGATTCTGACGATGCATCGTGCCCGGGATCTGCTGGTGGCGGAACGGATCGCGCTGTCGAACCAGATTGGCGGCCTGCTGGGGGAGTTCGGCATCGTCGTCACTCGCGGTATGGCGAGGCTGCGGCGGGTGATGATGGAAATTGAAACGGGCACCAGAGCCTTGCCATTGCTGGCCAAGGAAACGATTTGTGAGTTGTACGAGCGCATGCAAAAGCTCGACGACAAGGCGCTGGAGTACGAACGCAAGATCAGCAGCATAGCGCGGCAGAGTGAGGCGGCCAAGCGACTGATGGCAATTGAAGGTGTCGGGCCGATCACGGCAACGGCGATGGTGGCCAGTGTTGGCGACGCGAAGCTGTTTCGCAACGGGCGCGAGTTTGCGGCGTGGTTGGGTTTGACCCCAAGCCAGCATTCCAGTGGCGGCAAGAGCCGCCTCGGTGGCATCAGCAAGCGTGGGGATGTTCGGCTTCGCACGCTGCTGATCCATGGCACGCGCAGCGTGATGCGTTTGGCAGGTGGAAAGACAGATCGCAAAAGCCAGTGGGCGATGGAGTTGCAGAAACGGTCCTGCGCCAATGTCGTCGCAGTCGCACTGGCAGCCAAGCATGCCCGGATTATGTGGGCCATGCTTGCCAGAGGCACGGAATACAGGACGGCTGCCTGAGAAGAACTGGGCGCCGAAGATAAACCAAACGGAGTACCCCGCCGACGATTGCGAGCAAGACGGGTTGATGGAGAAATGAGTCGAACTCACGCAGACAAGAGCCTGGTAACGCTGATGGCCGAAGCAAGGCCGCTTAGCTAATGAGGAAGTCTGCGAGCGAATGACATCAGGGCCGGTGCCGACGGGTGCCACAGTAGGCCGGATAGATTTGTGCAGTCGATTTCAAATCAACACCAACACGGAATGTCTTGCAAAACGGAGGGAGTCCATAGATCGGCGTTAAACCGCGCAGGAGGTCCGTTATGGCACGACGCCCGCCCATCCCCCCAGAGGAATTGTCCACTGACTCGACGCACCTGTACGAGGTGCTGAACTCGGGTCCGGATACGTCGGCCATCGTTGTGGGCGTCAGCTATATCGACGCCTGTCTCGCGTCGCTGCTGTCTAAGCGCCTACTCAAGAGCAGTGTCTCTGAAAAACTCCTGGACTCGCGATCGGGTGCGATTGGGAGTTTCGCGGCGAGAACAGACCTCGCCTACACCTTGGGCCTGATCCCCAAGGCCATGTACAAAGACCTCCTCGTGCTCGCAGAACTCCGGAATGAGACGGCTCACCACCATTTTGAGCTGTCGTTCGCTTCTGAGCAGATTAAAGGCCATTGTGGAAAGCTGGATTACGCTCAGTCGCTGACCACACTAGGCGGTGCGCAGATCATCGATTCGGCGTGGCTGGAACGGCCTCGCGACAGATTTACCATCACTGCAGTGATGATTCTCAACCGCATCCTGCTTATCGCACTCGGAACCGAGCATGTTGCCGGCGCGGGTTAATAGGCCGGTCGACGCGGACACGTTGCGGCAAGGCGCCGGTCACCTCTATGTTAGGCGTACAAGGAATCTTTATGGAAGAATCATGGAAGAAGTTAGAAGAGTGGCTTTCTGAGCATTGGCCCGAAGGTCTTTCCACTTTAAATCCGCCGGCATCTGATGAGCAGATATCTGACCTAGAAGAAAAATTAGGAACAAAGCTTCCTAATGATTTTGTCTCGTGCATCAAGGTTCATAACGGCCAAAGCGGGTACTCATCATTATTTGATGGGATGGAGTTCTTGTCGTGCGAGGAGATTTATAGTCAGTGGTTAGTCTGGAAGGAGCTTCTAGATGGCGGGGATTTCAAAGACATATCTTCCGAGCCTGAGAAAGGGGTCAAGAACGATTGGTGGAATCCAAAGTGGATTCCGTTCACTCACAATGGCGGCGGGGATCATCTCTGCCTAGACCTTGATCCTGCAGTATCCGGTTCAGCGGGCCAAGTCATTACCATGTGGCACGATATGGAAATGCGCGAGGTAAAGGCTGGGAGTTTTGGCGAGTACTTTGATACCTATGTAGCAGGCGTTCTCGCAGGAAAGTATGTCTATTCTGAAGAATATGGTGGCTTGGTTGATGCGAAGTACGTCTAACAATTTCGTCGAGACAGATTCCCTGAAGCCGCGCTTCAGGTTCCCTTTGCCTCCAGCTCTGGTCGCCCCTCACGTCAAACCTTATTGTGCTTATGCAGAAAGATGAAGGCTAAGGACACATATCGGGTTCTGCGCAGCGTGCTTGGGCCTTGGTTTAAGGAAAACGGTTTCAAGTCGCAATCGTCGAGTAACCCTGTCTACCAGCGGCAAGTCGGCCCGGATTTCTTCGTTGTGAAGATTCGCTGTCACCATGATGGCTGGAATCCTTACAAGGGATCGAAGTTTAGCGTTTGGATTCGCAGCGGGCCAGATCCAACTTTGGATGACGGGGCTCAGTTTCAACTGGCCAATTACCTGTCCCTGCCGGAGCTCGAATACATCAGGGCGAGGCAGAACAGAATCCTTCAAAACATTCCTCCGCCACCTCCTGACTACATAAACGACATGGTGAAAGGATTCGAGAAGGTATTCAAGAACCCGACAACGTACATTGCGTACTTTCTCGAAGACTGGAAGCAGGTCAGTCGGCCCTATTCTCGAGAGGACCACGTGTGGTTTCGGTACTTTTCGGAAGAAGATGTCCGATCGTGGGCAATACTTGTTCACAATCATGTCCGTGCAATTCATGAGCGGTGGCAGAGTGATGCGACATAACAACTCCCTCGACACGGGTGTACACATTTTGTGTGCGCTGATCAAGCACGGCAGGTTGGGCTGCAAGACCCAACATTGCATGAGTTAACTCCGTGCGTATTAATGTAATGCTGTTTTTCCAATACTTCTAAGTCAAGACGCCCAATGCCACTAACAAAAATTTCCGCCCCCAGACACCTCTCATCAAGCAAGGTAAAAGCTCTTGCCGCGGCTGTTCAGGACGGGCTCGTGAAAACCTGCAATGTCCCGCCGAACGATCTCTTTCAGCTGATTTCTCGCTTCGATGCCGAAGAGATGATTCTTGATCCTCATTTCGGAGGCGTACACCGGTCCAGCGACGCGTGCATCGCCGAAATCGTTTTTTTGAGCGGGCGTACCGATGATCAGAAACGAGCGCTTTTCCGTCATATTGCTGACAGAGCAGTGGAAGCAGGCTTCCGGGCAGATGACATCATGATTGCGCTGGTTGAAAACTCGCGCATGGATTGGTCGCTTGGTCATGGCGTGGCATACGCGGATCATCACACCAAAGCCTAGTATCGTGCGCCAGAGGGGCGCCGGGGGATTCCGATGCCCGGTCCCGGTCAATGTAGTCGTCAAATTTCAGCATTTATGGAAATCATCATCGGTGGCATATTGCTTCTTGCCCTATGCATTTGGATTTTGATCGACGCATATTTGCTGAGGACGAAACCGATCAAGGTAACGCCGAGCATTCCAGGAGGTCGATACACTGCTTCCGAAATCAAGCAGGCCCGATACCTGGCGATCGGATTATCGTTCGCCTCTTTCGCAATCGCCGTGGCGGAATGGTTGAACCCTCGTTTGCCGCCATTTACCGGCAAAGGATCATGACTATACGGAATCCTCTATTACGGGATCGGCCCGAAAGGCGCGCCGGCATTCTGGGCGCTCCTAGGCGCAGCGCTTTTGCTTGTTGCGCTGTTCAAGAAACCCATCTCGCGGAAATGAACAATTTCAGGAGACACAGTGCGCCGCCTTGCTGAAATGCGTGATCTTGAGGCCGTCTTTCGCATCTACATGGAAGAGACGGTTGTTCGCTTTCTTGGTTTTGATCCGATGCCAATCGAGCCATTTCGCCCCATCTTTCGAGAGCTCGTGGAAAGCAGTCACTTCTGGGTGTACGAAGTGGATGGTGAAGTCGCGGGATTCTACAAGGCCGCCAGACATCCGGGGCGTGCAGCTCACGTCGCCTATTTGGGCTCTCTCGCCGTCGCGCCAAAGTTTCAAGGTCGTGGAGTCGCCCACAACATGGTCACCGAAGCCATCCATGAACTTCAGAAGTCGGGCATAAAGCGCATTGAGTTGATCGTGGAGTCCGATAATCCTCGTGGAATATCCTTCTACGAGCGACACGGATTCGAGATCGAAGGGACTCTGCGGAAGTTCTACAAGCGCGCCGATGAGGCGGAGTACGTGAACGACTACATCATGTCGAGGGTCTTCGATTGAGCGACATGAGCGGACAGATTTTGCACGGCGCTCAACCCCGCTCCCTTCTACCAACGGACACCGCGCGCCGTTTCAATGATGCCCGGTGGGAGAATAATTTTAGTACTTACCTCTTCGGAATGGCGGACTGAGTGCAACGTACGTGCGCCGGCCGTCATCCACTGATTCTTGAAGGATGCACTCATGTCCCTTCCGCCTGATTTCCGCATTTGCCAGCTTGAATCCGACGATGTTGCGCTGATGGAAGCACTTCTCACTGTCTTCGGAGAAGCTTTCGATGAGGCCGAAACCTATGGCAGGAATCGCCCGAGCGGCGATTATCTCCGCCGGTTGCTTGGGTCCGACTATTTCATCGCACTCGCCGCATTGAAGGGGAGTGAGGTCGTAGGCGGCATCGCGGCCTACGAGCTGAAGAAGTTCGAGCAGGAACGTAGTGAGATCTACATCTACGATCTTGCAGTCGCGGCCGCTCACAGGCGCGAGGGTATCGCGACGGCCTTGATCCAGGAACTCAAGAGTATTGCAGCGGCGCGCGGGGCCTATGTGATTTTTGTGCAGGCGGATCTCGGCGATGATCCGGCCATCGCACTGTATTCAAAGCTGGGAGTGCGCGAAAACGTATTGCACTTCGATATAGCGGTGAAGGATGGCGGTGCCGCCGCGTCGTGACTGCGCTTGCTTGTTTGCCGAAGGTCAACGTTTTTCGAGTGAATTCGAATGCCAAGGCGGAAAAAGCGATGCGCCCGAATCCCCAGCCGCGAAGTAAAATCAAGGTCCAACCGAGAGGAGGACGTTCATGGCCGAGCAGCAACCCTCATTCGACGCAGCGAAGTACAAGAACGCGCAGCGAGAGCAATGGAACAAGGACGGTGCGGCATGGCGGCGCTGGACTCCCACCCTGGAGCGTTGGTATGGCGTGGCGACTCGCCAGATGCTCGACATGGCCCGGATTCAGCCAGACCAGCGCATCCTGGACATTGCCGCCGGCGCCGGTGAGCCGGCAGTCAGTGCCGCCGAGCGAGTTGGCCCTGGCGGGTATGTGCTGGCGACCGACATCTCGGAAGGGATCATCGAGCTTGCGCTCCAGGTCGCCCGTGAACGCGGGCTCAAACAGATCGAGACACGCGCCATGGACGGTGAGAAGCTTGATCTCCCGGACGCTTCGTTCGATACGGTGCTGTGCCGGCTGGGTCTGATGTATATGCCGCACCCCGTGACAGCGCTACGCGAGTGGCGCCGTGTTCTGAGACCGGGTGGTCGGGTTGCTGCCGCTGTCTTTTCCACGCCCGATAGAAACAGTTGGGGCGCCTTGCCCGCTTCTATCATCCGCCGGCGCGCGCAACTCCCGCCTCCCGTTCCGGGACAACCCGGACCGTTCAGCCTTGGTGGTCCCGGAGTGCTCGAAGACCTCTTCCGTCAAGCCGGATTTGCCGATGCCGAGCTTCGCGCCGTGCCGGTGCCCCATGGAGCGGCCAGTTCCGCCGAGTATGTCCGGGTCGCGCGAGAAGCCTTCGGTGGATTCAATGCCATGATGGCTCACCTGTCCCCTCGGGAATGCGAGTCCGTGTGGAACGAAGTAGAGGATTCAATGCGCAGTTTCGAATCGTCAAGTGGGTTCGAGGTGCCGGGTGAGTGCCTTGTCTGTGCAGCCACGAAGTGATCGTGTGCGGACTGCCAACCAATCGTGAATGGACTTCCCCAAAGTACGAAGAACTGACCGATAGGGACGGCAAGAGGGAGAGTCCTGCAGTCGACTATCCGGCATCTGTGATGGGCTCCTTGGCGGCCGTGTCAACATGGAATCTGCGTCACCGCTGCGCCAATCTCTGGCTCTCATGCTCTCGACCACATCATTTGCTGCGCCGAACGCCGAGCATCATGAGGGATGTCAAATATTCGGTTATACCTCCGAAAGAAAATGGGGTTAGGGAAGCGCCTGTCCGCCGCTCTTCTGGTGCTTCAGCAAGCGGGCATCGGCCAAGAAAAGTCCAATGCTTTGCATTCCTTTAATACCGGGATGAACAAGGTCGCGCAAACGTGACCGCGATATCCGCGTTGCGCTTCATCACCACGCAGGAGGTTTCACCATGGAGCCCAAACAAGTTTCCGACACCTGGGAGCGTGGCAACCCGTATGAGCAGTATGTCGGTCGGTGGAGCCGGCAGGTGGCGCCGCTGTTCCTGTCGTGGCTGAACATTCCAGCCGGGAAGAGATGGCTCGACGTGGGATGCGGCACGGGAGCGCTTTGCGCGGCGATTGCCGATCAGTGCGCTGCATCCTCCGTCGTCGGCGTCGAACCTTCGGAGGGATTTCTCAAGACCGCGAAGGAGAATCTCGGCGGGCAGGCGGAGCTGCACCAAGGCAGCGGGACGGCGATTCCGCTCGGCGATGCGTCGGTGGATGTGGTGGTCTCGGGGCTGGTCCTGAACTTCATCCCAGATCAGCGCGCCGCGCTCGCTGAAATGAAGCGGGTAGCGGTCAAGGATGGCGTGATCGCGGCTTATGTCTGGGATTACGCGGGAAAGATGGAGCTCATGCGCTTGTTCTGGGATGCGGCGGTCGAGCTGG
This sequence comes from Herbaspirillum sp. ST 5-3, assembly GCF_004804275.1. Classification (GTDB taxonomy): domain Bacteria; phylum Pseudomonadota; class Gammaproteobacteria; order Burkholderiales; family Burkholderiaceae_D; genus Noviherbaspirillum. The sequence goes on along the minus strand of NZ_STGI01000001.1, from coordinate 490,156 downwards.
ACCCGGACGCTGCGAAGGTGGACGAAGGCGTGCGTTTTCCGGTATGCCGGCCGGAAGCGCTCGAGGCGCTCTTTACCGATGCTAATCTGACCGGAGTTGAAGTGAAGTCGATCGACATTCCGACGCCGTTCAACAATTTCGATGACTACTGGCAGCCGTTCCTCGGCGGCCAGGGGCCGGCTCCTGCGTATGCGATGTCGCTCGACGAGGCAGCACGAGCGCGCCTGCGGGACGGTATAAGAGATCGCATTCCTGTGAGCGCGGACGGATCGATCTCCTTGATGGCACGTGCCTGGGCAGTTCGCGGAACCGTCGCACGCTAGACGATGCGCAACGCAATCTGCAGCAGTGCCTGTTTTTGCACACGCACTATTTCGTCCTCCCCGCAAATCCATCCACGCCCTTGCCCAGCATCGATGGCGCAGCCGCCAGCATGTCATGAATGATGACGCCTTCGATCGGATCCACCGGTCGGTTCCAGGGCGACAGATCCAGCATGCGCCGCGTGTCCTCGTAGCCGGCCTTTCGCCGCGCACGGATACTGGCAGGCGTGAAGTCGATGTCCTTCAACTGGTCTTCGCCGTCGAGGCCGGATGCGACGAGGCGGACGACGTGCATCGTCGTCTGGCAGCCCCATGAGGCAAGCTCCTTGATCTCGGCAGAATTGCGCAGTCTCTCCGGCATTGCGTTCGCGAGCTTGAGGATGACGTGGCGCAGGTGATGGATCTGCTTTTGCCGCGCCATGTGGCTGTTGGCGCGGCTGGCGTACTTGATGTCCTTTTCCCTGCCGGCCACTTGCCACAGCGTGTCGGGTGCGGGGCCGTCCGGCTTCCAGACATCCACGCTGAAGATCAGGGAGTCGCGGCGCGGGTGGTCGTCGAGCACGGCTTCGATCGGCGTGTTCGAGTAGATGCCGCCGTCCCAGTAGAACTCGCCGTCGATGCATACCGCCGGAAACGCAGGCGGCAGGGCGCCGGAGGCCATGACGTGGGCCAGTGTGATCGGTTCGCTGCGGCTGTCGAAGTAATGCATTTCGCCGCTGCAGACCTTGACGGCGCCGAGCGACAGACGGGTGTGCCGCGCGTTGAGATAGTCGAGGTCGAGCAGCGCGGCGAGGGTGTCGCGCAGCGGCGATGTCAGGTAATACGCCGCGTTTTCGACGCCGATCTGCGCATGCTGCCCGAGCAGGGCCATAGGGTTGGGAATGAAGAAGGCCGGAATGCCCGCGACCAGTGTGAGCCAGTTCATCGCGGCATTGCCGAGAAACGGAAAACAGAGAGAGGGCAGCAGGCCGCGCGGATCATGTTCGATGCGCTGCCAGAATGCGTTCAGGCGTTCGAGACGCTGTTGCGGCCGATTGGCGGCAATGAGTGCGCCGTTGATCGCGCCGATGGACGTGCCGATCACCCAGTCCGGCTCTATGCCCGCTTCGTGCAGTGCTTCATACACACCGACCTGATAGGCGCCCAGAGCGCCGCCGCCCTGCAGCACCATCACGACCTGCCCGGGCAGCGATGGCCGCGCTGGCTGAGCCGCGTTGCGACGCGCACGCTGCGTTCGCGATCCTGCGATCTGCTTTTTCCGTTGAAATGCCTTCACCTTGATTTCCTCCCCAGTAAGCGCGTAATGCAAGAAGCCTATCTGCTGCGACGGCCAATACAGTCCCGGAGTTCACGACGGCGGGCTCGCGCATGACAAATGGAAACGACGCGCCGCAATGTTTCCCAGAGCGAATCTGCGCAGGTGCGGACTGGCGTTAACGCGTCACTGCCCTATAGTGAACTATTCAAATCACGGTCTCACGCCGCACCCATCGGTGGCTGGGCTTTTGTTGACGCCTGTCCGCGAGGCGTACTCACCGATTCGTGTTCATCATGCAAAAAACGCTTTCCGCATTCATGCCGCCACCGCGCAGGGCAAGCCTGTATTACCGGCATCGCCTGCCGGTGCGATTGATGCATTGGATCAATGTGCTGTGCCTCACGGTGCTGTTCATGAGTGGCCTGTCCATCTTCAATGCGCATCCCGCTCTGTACTGGGGCAATTCGTCTTACAGTGGACGTCCGGCGGTGCTGGAAATCGATTCTGTTGACGCAGCGCCAGCACCAAGAGGCATCCTGCGCATCGGCAGTCATCAGTTCGATACCACGGGTGTGCTCGGCGTCTCGACAGGCGCGGACGGCGCGCTGAACCGGCACGCCTTTCCATCGTGGATCACCATTCCCGGCTATTACTCGCTGGCATTTGCGCGGCAGTGGCATTTCTTCTTCGCGTGGCTGTTCGTCATCAACGGGCTGGCTTATATCCTGTATGCACTGTTCAGCGGGCATCTCGCGCGCGACCTCGCTCCGGATAAAGATGAACTGAAGGGCATCGGGGCATCAGTGAAGGACCATCTTCTGTTCCGCCATCCGCAGGGCGAGGCGGCCAGGCGTTACAACGTGCTTCAGAAGCTGGCTTATCTCGCGGTCATCTTCGTGCTGCTTCCGCTCATCGTGCTGATGGGCATGGCGATGTCGCCGATGCTCGACAGCGCCATCACAGGCTGGGTCAACTGGTTCGGCGGGCGGCAGTCGGCGCGCACCATCCACTTCATCATCGCGTGGATGCTGGTCGCGTTCGTGCTGATTCATGTGTTCGAAGTGATTGTCAGCGGGCTGTGGAACCATCTTCGGTCCATGATCACCGGCTACTACGATATCGAGCCGGAACCCGCCACGGGAGCGCGTCATGAGAATGCCTAGGAGACTATTCCTTCGCCAGTCCTTACAAGTGCTGGCCGTGCTGGGCATGGCCGGATGCGATCGCCTGAGCCGGGCCGAATGGTTCCAGCAGATGCTGTCGGCGGGCGAGGGCTTGAGCCGGACGGCGCACAAGGCATTGCTGCCGCGTGCAACGATGGCGCAGGAATTCACCGAAGCCGACCTGTCGCCGCGCTTTCGCAGCAACGGCACCAGCAATCCGGAAAACCCGGCCTATCAGGCGCTGGCTGCCAACGGCTTCAGGGACTGGGCACTGAAGGTCGACGGCTTGGTGGCAAACCCTCTGCAACTGTCGCTGCCGCAACTGCGCGCCATGCCGAGCCGCACGCAGATCACGCGCCATGATTGCGTGGAAGGCTGGAGCGCGATCGGAAAATGGACGGGTGTCCCGCTGGGGCGCGTGCTCGACGTCGCGCGCCCGCGTCCGGAGGCACGCTTCGTGGTGTTCCATTGCGCCGATCCGATGGAAGGTCCCGGCTCGGTGCAGTACTACGAAAGCATCGACATGGATGACGCCTTCCATCCGCAGACGATCCTCGCCTACGACCTCAACGACAGCGCGCTGCCGATCGCCAACGGCGCGCCCTTGCGCGTGCGCGTGGAGCGCCAGCTCGGTTACAAGCATGCGAAGTATCTCAGCCGCATCGAACTGGTCGAGAGCCTGGACAGAATTCGCGGCGGCAAGGGCGGCTACTGGGAAGACGGCCACGGGTATCAGTGGTACGCCGGCATCTGACACCCGGCCTTATTCTGCGACCAGTCGTTTCAGCCAATCCAGCAGCACCGTGGGTAGCAGTTCCGGCCGCGGCAACAGCGCGTACTGATGCGCACCGAACACCTGAGGCAGATAGTTCGCGGCCTGCCGGTCGATGGTCAGGCAGAAGGGGAAGATGCCTTGCAATTTTGCTTCGGTCACCGCCTGACGCATGTCCTCCACGCCATAGCGGCCTTCGTAGTCATCGACATCGTTTGGCTTGCCGTCCGACAGCAGCAACAGCAGGCGGTGTCGCGCGGTCTGCCGCATTAGGTTTGCGGTGACATGGCGTAGCGCTGCGCCGGCGCGGGTGTAGTGCTCCGGTTCCAGCGCGGCGATGCGTTGCGCGACTTCATCGCTGTGATGCTCGTTGAAGTCCTTGATGGTGCGCAGCGTCACCTTGTCCGGCCCCTCGCCGGAAAATGCGTGCACCGCGAAGGGTTCGTTCATGCCTTCCAGCGCGATGCACACCAGCAGCAGCGCTTCGCGTTCCACGTCGATCACGCGCCGGTTCGCGGACACCCATGCATCGGTCGAGCCGCTGACATCGATCAGCAACGCAATCGCCATGTCGCGCCGGGATGCGCGCCAGGTCTGATACAAACCCTGCGCCATCGGCCGGCCGGCGTGGAAATCGGCCCGGCTGTCGATATAGGCGTCGAGGTCGATGTCCGCGCCGTCGATCTGCTTGCGCAGGCGCACGCGGTCGGCGCGCAGCATCTCGAAGCGGCGACGGATCGCGTCCAGCATCGCGCGGTGTTCGGCCAGCGTGGTGGCCACCCATTGCGGTGAGCCCTGCGATGCCGGCAGAAGATGAACGCGTGCGCCCGGTTCGCGGTAGGCGCCGATGCGGTAATCCCATTCCGGATAGGTGAATGTGGCCGCGTCGCCGGGTGTTGCGGCGGCGGCAGTTCTTGTGCGCGACGGCAGCGGATCGTCCGACAGCAGCACTTCCTTTGGCTGGCCGGGTGTGGCCACCAGGCGCGCCTCCGGCAGTTCGGAGAGCGAATCCGCGAAATCCTCGGCGGCCGTCGATTCATCCCGGTCGGTGGGCCGCTGCATGCCGATCGGATCTTCCGCATGCTCCTGCGGTTGCGCGGTCTGCACCATCCACGGACCGGTGCGCCGGTCGTCTTCGTCCTCGGCTGCTTCGCGCACTTCGGGACGGCGAGCGAGGCGCGCACTGCGCGGTGGCTTGTCGCTCTTTTTGGCAAGATCAGTGCTTCTCGCATCCATTGCATTGGATGGAGAGGGCGGGCACTTGAACTCGCCGGTCCACAGATCCTTGCAGAGCGGATGGCGGATGCGTTGTAGCGCGGGATCCGATTCAAGCAGCATGGCTGCCGCGAGCGATTGTGCCTGCAGCCATGCTTCCGACGGCGAGGAGGCGATGAGCAAGCCCGGCGGCGCAGCGCGGCAATCCGTGCGCAAGATGGCGCGCAACAGCTCTTCGAGCCGGCGCCTGCCTGCGCCAAAACGTTCTAGCGCGGGACGTTGCGCCAGTGCGTCGCGCCGCAAGGCATTCAGCCCCTCGACCAGGCCGGGAAGCAGGCACGCCAGCGCGGCATCGGCGGCAATCGCTTCCAGCAGCAGGTACAGGTCGCGCTCCAGCGCCGTTGCCGTGGGCGGCAATGGCTGCGCGCTGCGGCGCATCAGGCGCATCGCCTGTTGCAGCGCGAGGATGCGATAGCGTTCGATTGCAGCTTCCGTCGATCGCCCGGGCAACTCGGCGGGCAGCCAGATGGTGTCGCCGTCGGTCGCCGCCAGAGCTTGTTGCGACAGCGGCTGTTCGTGCCGCCGAAACAAGGTTTGCAGCAAGGTCGGCGGCGGTGGCGGCTGGGCTGCACGCAGCGGCGACGCATTGCCGAACACGGCGGTGAGCAACAGGCTGATGCGTTGTGCGACGTCGGTGAGCCGGAGCGATGGCGCATGCGCGCGCGACGGGCGGTGCCGACGCCACAGGTCTTGCGCGTACACCGTCGCGTGGTGCGCGACATCGACCAGGACGTCTTCGGCTTCGGCCATCAGATAAAAGTCGCGTCCACCAGATCGCGCATCGCGCCCCCCAGCGCAGCATCGTCCGAGAGCGGTGATACCAGCGCGGCGTAGCATGCCTGCCGGGCTTCGATGCCGCTGGCGATCAGGCGTGCGGCGGCGATCAGCAGGCGCGTGCTCGGCACTTCCGCGAGGCCGCGATCCTGCAGCGCGCGCAGGCGCAGCCCCAGCGTCACCAGCGCATGCACGGTGGGGCGATCGGCGCCGCTTTCATGTTCGATGATGCGGATCTCGCGCTCCGCCGGCGGAAAGCCGAGGTCGAGCGCGACAAAGCGCTGGCGCGTGCTCGGCTTCAGGTCCTTGAGCATGCGCTGATAGCCGGGGTTGTACGACACGACCAGTTGGAATCCGTCGGCTGCTTCGATCAGTTCGCCGGTCTTGTCGATGGGCAGCATGCGCCGGTAATCGGTGAGCGGATGCAGCACCACCACCGTGTCCTGGCGCGCCTCGACGATTTCATCGAGATAGCAGATCGCGCCTTCGCGCACCGCGCGCGTCAGCGGCCCGTCCTGCCATACCGTGCCGTCATGGCGGATCAGGAAGCGGCCGACCAGGTCGCTTGCGGTCAGGTCGTCGTGGCAGGAGATGGTGATGACCGGGCGGTCGAGCCGCCATGCCATGTGCTCGATGAAGCGCGTCTTGCCGCAGCCGGTCGGGCCTTTCAGCATGACGGCCAGATTGCGCGCATGGCATTGCTCGAAGATGCGCACTTCGTCGCCGGAGGGAACATAGAACGGCTCGTCGGCCGGCCGGATGGCGGCGATCTGCATGCCTGTTCAGTCCTTGCTCACGGCATGGCTCCGGCCCGGCCGGCGCCCGCCGGCGCAACATCTTCAATCAGGTCGAAGCGCGGCGCCCTGCGGAAGAAGTCCCAGATGAACAGTGCCGCGCCGATGGTAAACAGCGATGCCGTCACGATCAGCATCACGAAGTGGACCTGGATGCGCAGCTGCGTGTCGAGATATCCGAGGCCGAGAATGCGCTCAAGGTAGACCTGGCCGATGCCGGCCGTGGCAAACGACAGCGTCATGCCGAACATGCCGGCCAGTTGCAGCCAGAACGCCCAGAAGCCCACGCTGCTGCCGCCTTCGCTCCGCTCGCTGGTCATCGCGGGCAGCGCGTAGCTGATCATCGCCAGCACGATCATCGCGTATGCGCCGTAAAAGGCGGCATGGCCGTGCATGGCGGTAATCAGGGTGCCGTGCGTCCACTTGTTCACGCTCGGCCAGGTATGCGCCAGCCCGAGCAGGCCGGCGCCGAACATGGTGAACACCGCGCTGCCCACGGTCCAGTGCAGCGCGAGCACATTCGGATGCGCGAGGCCGGAGCGGCGTATCGCGGAATAGGCATAGATCGCCATGCCGATCAGTGCCACCGGTTCCAGCGCGCTGAAGAAGCCGCCGATCGGCAGCCAATAATGCGGCACGCCGACCCAGTAATAGTGGTGCGCGGTGCCGATGATGCCGGCGATGAACACCAGTCCGACGATCACGTACAGCCACTTTTCCATCACTTCGCGGTCGGCGCCCGACAGCCGGATCAGCAGATACGCGAGGAAGCCGCCCTGGATCATTTCCCACACGCCTTCCACCCACAGGTGAATGGTCCACCAACGATAGAAAATGGAAATCGTGTAATTGCGGAATTCGATCAGCGAGGGCAGGTACAGCAGTGCCGCACTGCCGAGGCCGAGCAGCAGCACGCCTTCGGTGGTGGTGAAGCGCCCGGATTTGCGGATGGTCATGCCGATGTTATAGAGGAACATCAGCATCACGATCACGATCACGATCTTGTGCGGCAGTGGCTGCTCCAGCAGCTTGTTGCCGGTGCCGTAGCGGAACAGGTAACCGATCACAGCGCTCACGCCCATCAGCACCCACAGGATCAGCTGGATATACGCGAGCTTGACGCTGTGCAGCTCGGTGCGCGACTCGTCCGGCACCATCCAGTAGGTCGCGCCCATGAAGCCGGTGAGCACCCAGACGATCAGAAGATTGGTGTGGATCATCTTCGTCACGTCGAAGGGCAGGATGTACAGCAAGGGGTCGGGACCGAGATACTTCGAGGCGGACAGCAGACCGAACACGAGCTGCAAGCCGAACAGCACCATTGCCACCGCAAAGTACCAATACGCTACTGCCTGGGACCGATATCGCATTGCAGTTCTCCCTTTCGTAACACTCTCTAGACCCGGATTGTCATTTCAAGCTCATCAGATAGGCGACCAGCTGATCGATCTGCTCCGGCTTGAGATCCTTGCCGTAGGTATCCGGCATGAAGGACTGGCCGTTCGCGGAGAAGGTCGGGCCGGGAACGAGGAATGCGCTCGGCTTGACGATCGACTCGCGTATGTAGGCGGCGGCGTCCTTGGCCGAGCCCTTGTACTCGCCCGAGCTGATCATCTGCTGCGCGCGGGTCGCCACGCCGGAGAGCGAGGGACCGACCAGGTTCACGCCGGGCGCCACCGAGTGGCAGGCGAAGCAGCCGGGCGGCGAGGAGCGGAACAAGGTCTCTCCCAGCGCGACCGGATCGTCGCCCGAGGTGACAGGACGTGCGCCCGGCGCCTTCTGCGCCCCGCCGGCCGGTGTGCCGGCCGGATTCTGCTGCTGCGCCGGGCTTGCGCCGGTGCCGGGGATGGTCGAACCTGTCACCAGGATGGGACGCGGCGGCCAGCCCTGATTATCGACCTTGCTGACCCAGTCGAGAAAGGCGAGCAGGTCGGTGATTTCATTGTCGGCCAGGTTTTGCGTCGGCATCAGGCGGCGATGGCGCTGCTCGTTGTAAAACTTGGAGGGGTCATGCAGGTAGGCGCGCAGATAGGGCGCGCCACGGTATTGCGTGATTTTTGTCAGGTCCGGCGCATAGTACGCGCCCTCGCCGAACAAGGTGTGGCAGTTGATGCAGTTGTACTTGTGCCAGACATCCTTGCCATGTATCACCGCCGGCGTGAGGTTTTCCGCGTTGGTCAGCTTGTCGACCTGGCGATGGGTGTCGATGGTCATGCCAAGGAAGGCCAGCGCCAGGACGGTGGTCGAGCCGATGGCGAAGAGGCGGGTTTGTCGTTTGTTCATGTTGTGCCGCGCCTCCCCTCAAACACCGATACCGGACCAGTAGCTGATCGAGATGTATCCGCCATATACGATGGCGGCCAGCATCAGGATTACTATCAGCAGGCTGACGAGTTTGAGCGGGCCGTACAGTGCAGTGCCGTGCATGGACTATCCCTCCAATGCCGAGATATCCGGGCACAGCAATAAGGATGCCAAAATCCAGGGGGAAACGGGGCGATGGGCGATGCGATGGATGATGCAAGCCGCGCTCCGCGGCGGCAGCAGTGTCGCGGCGGATTTCAGGAAGGGGCGGGTGCGCCGGTGGCGAACCGGCGCACGTGCCGCGCGTCATTCATGGTGCTGCGCGTTTTTACCGTGTCTTGCAATTCTTACGTGGAACTTCTTCAAGGGCGGCGCGTAGGCGATGCTGCCTCGACATTTTTCAGTACCGCAGTGCGCTCCATCACGCGCATGGGATCCAGGCGCAATCCCTGTGCGGCAATCTTCTTGTTCATCGTACGCACTGCCTTGTCCACCGACACCTTGGACGGATCGAAGGAGAAAGACAACGCGGCGTTATCGACGGAAATACGGATGCTGCCGCGATCGACGCCCGGTGTTGCCTCTGCTGCCTGCACAAGGCCGCGCTGCGCGACATCGCCGGACTGCAGGTACTCGAGCTTGCCGTCGATCGCGCAGTACGCGACATGATGACGCGCTGCCTCGGCGCGCATCAGTTCCGCATGGTCATAGACGGCGGCCACCTTGTCTTCGACGCAGTGACCGCAGGCAAACGCTGCCGTGCAGCACGCAGCCAGCGCGAATGCAAGTGCAGCCTTTACCGGTGCGTTCATGACTTTCCTTTCTCGTTGCTCTCGTGATCCATCGGCGCGGGGCCGGGCTGGGAATCAAGCCAGTGGAAATACTTGATGAAATGCGAGATTTCGGCATCCGACAGATTCTGGTTCGGCATCGGCAGATTGTTGAACTGCTTGAGCAGCGTCTTCGCGTCGGCATCGCTGGCCAGCATCTGCTCGGGTGACTTCAACCAGCGGCGCAGCCAGTCGTCGGAGCGGCGCTTGGTCACACCGGCCAGGTCGGGGCCGATCTTCTTGCCGCGGCCGCCTTCGATCGCATGACAGGCGAGACACTTCGATTCGAACTGCTGTTTCCCTTGTATTTCGTCCGGGTCGGTCGGCGTCGGCGACGCGGCGATGTTGTGGTGTTCCGTCGCGTGCTCGCCGGCGGCGCCGGTGCTGATCAGGCCGACCGCGCCCTGCGATGCATTGGCGAAGTGGTGATCGACCATCACATACGAACCCTCTTCGGGAACCACGAATTCCACGATCGCGCTGTTCGACGAACCGAGCAGCACGGTCTGCATGCCGCGGAACTGGTTGTCCGGATTACCCTCGATCCAGACGCGGTCGAAGATCGCGCCGACCACATGGAAGCTGGAAGTCTTGCTCGGGCCGGCGTTCAGCACGTACAAGCGCACCCGCTCGCCCGGCTTGGCGGGGAGGGGAGTGCGCATCATCCCGTTGTGCACGCCGTTGAACACGGTGTGGGTCGGCTGCGCGTTGCGCAAGCGGTCGCCGTCCAGCACATAGAGCGGTATGCCCTGCACCTTCGCGTTGCCGGGTGCCTGCTTGACGTAAAACTCGCTCTGGATGATCACGTATTCGCGGTCCGCCTTGGTCGGATAGCCGCCACGCGGTTCGACCACCACGGCGCCATACATGCCCGATGCGATATGTTCCAGCGTCATCGGCGTGCCGCAGTGATACATGAAGACGCCGGGATAATTGGGCGTGAACTCGAACTCCATGGTTTGCCCCGGCGCGATCGAGCGATACTTGTCTTCCGGCGAAACCATCGCCGCATGAAAATCCATCGAGTGCATCATCGGTGCGGCCGTCATGCGCGGGCCGGGCACGGGCTCGTCGCTGCGATTCGTCATCGAGAACTTGACACGGTCACCGACGCGTACATGCACTGTCGGCCCCGGCACCTGGTCGCCGAAGGTCCAGCCGCTGAATTTGACGCCCGGTGCGAGGTCGATGATCTTGTGCGTGGTATCCAGCCGTATCGTCTTCACCGGCGACGGGTCGAGCGGCTTCAGTATCGGTCCCGTGCTGAGCGCGCTGCCTTCGGCATAGGCACCGGTATGACGTTCGGACGTGACTTTTGCCGGCACGGGTTTCAGATCCATCTTTGCAGGATCGTAAGACGAGGAACCGGAGGACTCTGATGCGGCGACGGGTTTGGTGGCTGCGCTGGTGGTCGAGGCGGAATCGACGCAGGCTGTCAACGAGAGTGCAGCCATGAACAAGGTGACGGAGGCGAGTTGCGAGGGCAGACGAAATTTCACGGGCATCCTTTCCGGAGCATTGGGGTGATGGCACATTACCATGAATCAGGATCGGGCATGTCCGTCAGGAATGGCTGTCGGGCCATGATGCAATTAGCAGGCCTGAGTAGCATGTCTGCTAATCCACTTCCAGCGTTTGCAGCTCCACTTTCGCGCTGCCGTTGCTGATGTGGAGAAAGCCCAGCGAAATCGGCAACTTGAAGCGGCGCGGGCCGGCGCTGCCGGGATTGACGAACTGGACGCCGCCCTCCATCTTCAGCGAGGGCCGATGGGAATGGCCGCTGACCACAACCTGAATGCCGGCGCTTTTCGGGTCGAGGTCGAGATCGGCGAGGTCATGCACCACATGGATGGCGACGCCGCCGACCGTGACGGTTTCCCTTTCATGCAATGCGTCAGCCCAGGCGCCCCTGTCGTTATTGCCGCGCACGGCGACGACGGGAGCAATCTGCTGGAGCGCATGCAAGACCTCGGCGTTGCAGATATCGCCGGCGTGAATGATTAAGTCCACGCCCTTGAGCGCGACACGGGCTTCCGGTCGCAACAATCCGTGTGTATCCGCGATCAGGCCTATGCGTAAAGTTTTCATGGTGATTGAAAAGCGGGATGTGCAGCCGAAATCGCACTGCGCGGCGCTTGCGCCAAAATCCGCAAAATATGCTTTAATGGCCAAATACCAGTTTTCATATAAGCATATTTTCTTTTTGTTTAGACGCATGAGCAAGCCAGTTGTTTCCACCCTGATTTGTTGTCGCCGGCGGCCGGAGGGGCTTGCCGACTAGCGCGTGCGTTTTTCGTCAGATTCCAATGGCCGCAGTGAGGTAAAAACTGCGGCCATTTTGTTTTATGCGGGCATGAACGCAACCAGGAGAACCATCATGAACAGAGCAGAAGCCGATGTCGCACAGCCTGACCAGGCTGCAATGCCGGGGACACGCGAGGAAGACGGCGTCTGGCACGACATGCACCGCGCCGCGCAGGACCTGGTGCGGCGCGAACCGATCCTGCAAGCGCGCCTGCACGCACTGGTACTCGCGCATGCCTCTCCGGTCGCCATCGTAGCGGCCGTGCTGGCGCGCCGTCTCGCCTGCGAGGATTTTCCGGAAACGGCATTGCGCCCCCTGATGGAAGACATCCTGCACGCGCATCCGGCCATCATCTCGCAGATTGCCGCCGACCTTGCGGCGGTGAAAGAACGCGATCCCGCCTGCCCGGATTCCCTGCATGTGCTGCTCAACCTGAAGGGTTTTCATGCACTGCAGACTTACCGCATTGCCCATGCGCTCTGGCAAGCCGGACGATCCGAACTCGCGTTCGCCTTGTCCAACCAGGCATCGGCGGTGTTCGCCGTCGATATTCACCCGGCCGCGCGCATCGGCAGCGGCGTGATGCTCGATCATGGCACCGGCATCGTGATCGGTGAAACCGCCGTGGTTGAAGATAAGGTTTCCATCCTGCAGAACGTCACCCTCGGCGGTACCGGCAAGGAACACGGCGACCGGCATCCGAAGATTCGTTACGGCGTGATGATAGGCGCGGGCGCGAAGATCCTCGGCAACATCGAAATCGGCATGATGAGCAAGGTCGCCGCCGGCAGCGTCGTCCTGAAAGCCGTACCGCCGCATTGCACCGTGGCCGGAGTGCCGGCGCGCGTGGTGCGGCATCAACCGCCCGACAGTTGTCCGTCGGTGGAGATGGATCAGACGCTGTGACAGCGCTGTGGTGGCTTGGATGGAGCTCGAATCCGGGCTCCCATGGATATGATATTGTTTCGGCAACCTTCTCATGACAGGATACAGCGCCCTCCATCACGATCGTGATGCGGCGCGCAAAGCGTACTGAAAGAGGGCAAGAGTTTTCCACACGATCTCATTCGCGGAGTCCGTGCCATGCTGCCTCTTGAGAAGTTTCTTCTGTTCGTTGCCACGCCTGTCGTACTCATCATTGCGCTCGTCGAGGCGTTTGTCCTGTCGCGTATCGGTCGCTACGACTGGCGCGCATTCGGCGTATCGGCACTCGACCTGATCGTCCGCATTGCGCTCAACATCCTGCTGCCGCTCTCGATTGCCACGCCTGCCATTCGCTGGGCTGTTCAACACCGCCTGACGACGATCCATCTGGATGGATGGCTGGCGATCCTCCTGCTGTTTCTTGGTCAGGAATTTTTCTATTACTGGTACCACCGGGCTGCGCATCGCGTCCGATGGTTCTGGTGCAACCACGCAGTGCATCATTCTCCGAATGATCTCAACCTGTCCGCGGCAGTTCGCATCGGCATCCTGAGCAAGTTTTCCGGCACGGCACTGTTTTTCGTGCCATTGATCTGGCTGGGATTCGCTCCCCGGATTGTATTTGCCACCTTGTCGTTGAACCTGCTGTATCAGTTCTGGATTCATGCGACATGGATTCCAAAGCTCGGCTGGCTCGAGGGGATCGTCAACACACCGTCCGCGCATCGTGTGCATCACGCCGCCAATCCAGCCTATCTCGATGCGAACTATGGTGGTGTTCTTCTGATCTTCGATCGACTGTTTGGCACTTATGTGAAGGAGCGAGACGAATTGCCTTGCCGTTACGGACTGGTACAGCCGCTGACGAGCAACAATCCGCTTCGGGTCGAGTTTTTTCAATGGATCAAGCTTGTTCGGGATCTGGCTGCGGCGCGCAGCGTGCGGGCTTTCTTCGGGCATGTCTTCATGCCGCCGGGATGGGCGCCGGCGGGCGAAGGATGCACCACAGAAGAATTGCGCGCACGCCAATGGGAGGAGGGGGCGCTGCCAGGTTCGCCGGCATCCGATGAGAGCTTTCGCGCGTAGGGGCGGGCAGCTTGTTATAATCCGGCGATCCGCCATTTTCAATGCGACAACACGTCGCGAGGGCAAATGGATCCTGTATTGCACCTGTCCGTTCTGACCAAGTGAAAATCCGCCGCGTCTTCGCTCGTGTCGTGCTCGCCTTTCTGCTGCTTTCGCAGCAGTTGGGGATCACGCATGCGATCTCGCACATCTCCTCGGATACTTCTTCCAGCCGTTCCAGGGACAAGGAGTTGCCGGCCGAATTGCAATGCGTGCAATGCCTTGCCTTTGCCTCCATCGGTTCGGGCCTGACCGGCTCCCCGCTTCAGCTCGATCCGCTTCCGGCGCCGGCCGACACGATCACTTTCGTGCTGCTGGTCAAACCCCTGCCTGCCGCGCTTCGCGCATTCGATTCACGCGCTCCGCCACTCTTCGTTTAGCAGGCTGGTGAAAAACTACTGCGCGGCCCGATTTTAGGGCCTGCGGTGCTCTGCGTACCAGTCGTACGCGTGCGCTCCTCGGCCCCAATCTCGACCCGCTCGCTACGTTTTTCAACAGCCTGCTGCTATTCCTCGTTGCGGCCGGCCGCCACGCGCGCCGGCCTGATTTCGATTTTCCCGAACAGGAAATACCATGTTGAAACGATCCGTTCTCACGACGGCGCTGGCTGCCGTCTATGCGGCCGCATCGCCCTTGCCGGCGTTTGCCGCCGACGACCAGGCGCTCGCGCAGATGCGCGATGAAATCCGGCAGATGAAGCAGGAATACGAAGCGCGGATTCGCGCGCTCGAAGCACGTCTGCAAGCCGCCGAAACACAAACCGCCGCCACGCAGGCAGCGCCCGCACCATCACCGGCAACAGCCACAACAACAACCGCTTCCACCGCGGGCGGCGCCAGTGCCTTCAATCCCGAAGTCTCTCTCATCCTCGGCGGCACCTATGCCAATCTGTCGCAGGACCCGACGCAATTTCGCATTCAGGGTTTCGTGCCGGGTGGCGATGAAATCGGTCCCGGCAAACGCGGCTTCAATCTCGGCGAGTCGGAGCTGACGCTGCGCGCCAACGTCGATCCGCGCTTCGCCGGACAGCTGACTTTTTCCCTTGCTCCCGATAACACGGCCAGCGTCGAGGAAGCCTTCTTCGAAACGAAAGCCTTGTCCAGCGGCATCAACCTGCGAGGCGGGCGCTTCCTGTCCTCGATCGGTTATCTGAACAACCAGCACGCGCATGTATGGGATTTCGTCGACGCGCCGCTTGCTTACCAGGCCTTCCTCGGCGGCCAGTTCAAGCCCGACGGGCTGCAGCTCAAATGGCTGGCGCCGACCGAGCGTTTCATTGAGCTCGGCATGGAGGCAGGGAGCGGAGCCGCCTTCCCCGGCAGCGACCGCAACAAGAACGGCATCGGCTCGACCGCGCTGTTCGCGCACGTGGGCGACGACATCGGCGAGAGCGCGAGCTGGCGCGCCGGGCTGTCCTACCTGCGCACCGGCGCAAGCGACAGGACCTACGAGGACATCGACCGCAGCGGCACCGGTGTGACCAATGCCATCAGCGGCCATGCCAACACCTGGATCGTCGATGGCGTCTACAAATGGGCGCCGAACGGCAACGCGACTTACACCAACTTCAAGTTGCAGGGCGAATACTTCCATCGCAAGGAAAACGGCACCTTGACCTACGACACGCTGGCGCAATCCTTCGGCACGGCGGCAGGCGCTTACGCATCGGCGCAATCCGGTTGGTATGTGCAGGGCGTCTACCAGTTCCGTCCGGCCTGGCGCACGGGATTGCGCTATGACCGGCTGAATGCCGGCACGCCGGACATCGGCCTGGTGAGCAGCGGGTCCATGAGCGCTGCGGATTTCCAGCGCCTGGCCTCGTACAAGCCCGCGCGCACCAGCATTATGTTCGACTACTCCCCTTCGGAGTTCAGCCGCTTTCGCCTGCAGTTCGCGCGCGACCGGTCCCGCCCCGAGGTCACGGACCGTCAGGTTTTTCTCCAGTACATCATGAGCCTGGGTGCGCATGGCGCACATAACTTCTAGGAGTGAAGAATGAAAAAAATTCTATTTGGATTGAGCGTCGCATTTGCGGCGCTGATGGCATCACCCTCGTATGCGGCGCTCAATGTCCTCGCCTGCGAGCCTGAATGGGCCGCGCTGGCGACGGAGATCGGCGGCGACAAGCTGAAGGTCTCGAGCGCGACGAACGCGCTGCAGGATCCGCACCGTATCGAAGCACGGCCCAGCCTCATTGCGCGCGCACGCAATGCCGACCTGCTGGTCTGCACCGGGCTGGAGCTGGAAGCCGGCTGGCTGCCGATCCTGCTGCAGCAATCCGGCAATGCCAGGATCGTGCCGGGGCAGCCGGGTTATTTCGAAGCCGGAAGCTTCGTACCGCGTCTGGAAGTGCCGAGCCGCGTCGACCGCAGCCAGGGTGACGTGCACGCCGCCGGCAATCCGCATATCCAGCAAGACCCGCGCAATATCGCCAAGGTGGCCGATGCTCTCGTCAAGCGCCTGAGCGAGATCGATGCGGGCAATGCCGCCTACTACCAGTCGCGCTACAAGGACTTCTCCGGCCGCTGGGTCGCAGCCATGAAGAAGTGGGAGCAGAAGGCGACGCCCCTGAATGGCATGCCGGTGGTTGATCACCACAAGAACATGAGCTATCTGCTGAACTGGCTCGGCATGCGCGAAGTGGCGACGCTGGAACCGAAGCCGGGTGTCGAGCCCAGCGCGGCGCACTTGTCGGAACTGGTCAACCAGCTGCAACGCCAGCCGGCAAAGATGGTCATCCGCGCCGCTTATCAGGATGGGCGCGCCTCGCAATGGCTGTCCGAGCATGCGCATATTCCGGCGGTGATGCTGCCCTTTACCGTGGGCGGCAGCGATGCGGCGAAGGACCTGTTCAGCCTGTTCGACGATACGGTGCAGCGTCTGCTGGAGGCAGCCAAATGAGTTTCGAAGCCATGGACTTGTCCATCATCGGGCCGGCGTTTCTCGCCGGCGCCCTGGTACTCGCCACCCATGTCCCGCTCGGCGCGCAGGTCTTGCGTCGCGGCATCGTGTTCATCGATCTGGCGATCGCGCAGATCGCCGCGCTCGGCGTGATCGTCGCGGGCATGGCCGACTTCGAACAGGCCTGGGCCGTGCAGCTTGCGGCCGGCGCGGCGGCAGTGCTGGGCGCGTTCCTGCTGACCTGGACCGAGCGGCGCTGGCCGGAGGTGCAGGAGGCGCAGATCGGAGTGGTGTTCATCCTCGCGGCCACCGGCAGTCTGCTGCTGCTCGCGCATAACCCGCACGGCGGCGAGCATCTGCGCGACCTGCTGGCGGGGCAGATCCTGTGGGTGCGCTATGACCAGCTGATCGTGCCGGCGATTGCGACCGCCGTCATTGCCTTTGCCGTGTTCCGCTTCCGCCATCGGCTGGGGCGGCTCGCGTTCTATCTGCTGTTCGCGCTGGCGGTCACGATCTCGGTGCAACTGGTGGGCGTCTATCTGGTCTTCGCCAGCCTCATCGTTCCCGGACTGGCGGTGCGCAATTATCCGCTCGCACGGCGACTGCCGATTGCTTATGCGGTCGGCATCGCCGGCTATGCATCGGGCCTGGCCGTTTCGCTGGTGTACGACCTGCCCTCGGGCGCGCTGATCGTCTGGTGCCTGGCCGCGCTGGCGGTGGTGGTATATGGCTTCGGACCGGCGACCACCCGCGGACGCGACCTGCCTGTGATGGAAACTTATTGAGGCCGGCGGAAGGGGCGCACCTCGGGCGGTTTTTTTCGTGTTTCATCGCCACCTTTTGCATTTCGTCGCAAAAGGGTCGCCTGTTCTCGCAGAAATGGCTATATTGGCAACGTTTCCATTCCTGCGAGAGCGTCATGCAACCTGTCGTCCTGAAACAAGTCGGCAAGACCTATCATCTCGATGCGGTCGATGTTCCGGCATTAAGCGATATCAACCTCGAAATCCGCCCCAACTGCTTTACCGTCATCTCGGGCGCATCCGGCAGCGGCAAGACCACGCTGCTCAACCTGATCGGCTGCATCGACCGGGCCGATCATGGCGATATCCTGGTCGCAGGACAGGACGTGAAGTCCATGTCCGACGACGCCTTGTCGGATTTTCGTGCGCAGCATCTCGGCTTCATCTTCCAGAACTTCAACCTGCTGCCGGTATTGACGGCCTACGAGAACGTGGAGTATCCGCTGCTGCTGGCAAAGATGCCCGCAGCCAAGCGCAGGGAGCGCGTGCGCGCGCTGCTTGATGCGGTGGGCCTTGCTGATCGCGCCAACAACCGCCCTGGCCAGTTGTCCGGCGGACAGCGCCAGCGGGTGGCGATTGCACGCGCGCTGGCGACCCAGCCGCAACTGGTGCTGGCCGATGAACCGACTGCCAACCTCGACAGCCAGACCGGCGCGGCCATCATCGCCCTGATGCGCAAGATGCAGCGTGAGCATCACGTGTCCTTCGTGTTCTCGTCACATGACCCGAACGTGCTCGCGGAGGCCGACGACGCGGTATTCATCCGCGACGGCCGCATTACCGGCATCGAACGCCGCAACGGGGAGGTGCGCGCATGAAGACCTTCTCGCTCGCCTTGCGCAACCTGCTGCGCAACCGCCGCCGCTCGCTCACCACGCTGCTGGCGATGATTGTCGGCCTGGTCGCGATACTGCTTTTCGGCGGCTACAGCCGCAACGTCATCCTGGCCATGCAAACCGGTTATGTGCAGCTGCATGGCCATTTCCAGATCCAGCGCAAGGACTATTTCCTCTACGGCAGCGGCAATCCCGCCGCCTATGGTCTGCCCGATTACCAGCGCCTCATCGACACGATAAAGCGCGATCCCGTGCTTTCGCCCATGCTGACCATGGTCACGCCCAAGCTGCAATTGAGCGGCATCGGCGGCAATTTCTCGGCCGGCGTTTCCAAGACGGTGCTCGCCAGCGGCATTGTGGTCGACGACCAGAACAAGATGCGGGCCTGGGATGATTACGGCAGCATGAGCTTTGCGCGTCCGCTGGCACTGACCGGCACCGCGCCGGATGCAGTGGTGGTCGGCACCGGGGTGGCGCGCATCCTGCAACTGTGCGGCCCGCTCAAGGTGCCGGATTGCCGGCAACCGGAGCCCCGCGGCGAGGCAACGGGACCGAGCGCGCCAGACGACATCGCCGCGCTCTCCGCGATGGAAAAGCCGAGCGAACCGCAAGCGGATGCACAGGGAGCGACTATCGAGATGCTGGCGGCCAACCTGCATGGCGCACCCAATGTCGCGCGACTGAATGTGGTCAAGGCGGAGAACCAGGGCTTGAAGGAGGCCGATGATGTTTTCATGATCATGCACCTGTCGCAGGCGCAGCGACTCATTTACGGTAGCGAAGCGCCGCAGGTCACCGCGATCCAGTTGCAGTTGCAGCATACCAGCCAGATGCCGGCAGCCAAGGCGCGGCTGGAAGAATTGCTGGCGACCACTTTCAAGGATACCTCGCTGGAGGTCCAGGCCTTCCAGACGCTCGCGCCGATTTACGGGCAGACCATCCAGTTCTTCAATTCCGTGTTCGGTTTCATCGCCACCTTGATCGGCGTGATCGTGCTGTTCACGGTCGGCAATACCATGAGCATGGCGGTGGTTGAACGCACCGTTGAAATCGGTACCCTGCGCGCCATCGGCCAGCGGCGCGGCGGCATCCGGCGCCTGTTCATGTGCGAGGGGATGATGCTTGGCGTGATCGGCTCCATCCTTGGCGTGGCGATCGCGGTGCTGCTGTCTGCGCTGATCAACCACAGCGGCCTGACATGGACGCCGCCCGGCTATGTCTATGCGTATCCCGTCAAGACGCGGGTGTGGGGTGAAAACGGCCTGATGCTCGGCAGCGTGATTGGCCTGATCGTGGTGGCAATCGTGTCGGCATGGTGGCCGGCCAACCGCGCCTCGAAGATGGTGATCGTGGATGCCTTGCGCCATGTGTAACGGCGTGAATTAAAAGCGTTGTCCACGAAAGGCACGGAAAACACGAAAAAACGCAATGCACCTTTTTCCGAGACGCATTCCTTTCGTGTTTTCCGTGGACAAAAAAACATTTTCCAAACAAGAGAAAACGTATGCGAGTCTTCACAGCAGTGTTTCTACTCACCATCGGCGGGCTGGCACATGCCGCGCCCACCGCGCAGGACATCCTCGCGGCCAGCGATGCCGTGCGCAATCCCGACTATTCCTTCGGTCTGACCACCACACTGATCGAATACAAGAGCGGCAAGCAGAACGACACCAGCACGCTGGCGGTGTATTCGAAGGCGGACAAGAACAGCGGCCAGTTCCGCAGCCTGATCCGCTTCATCGCGCCGGCACGCGATGCCAACAAGCTGATGCTCAAGAGCGGAAACGACCTGTGGTTCTACGATCCGTCCAACAAGGCCAGCATCCGCATCTCGCCGCAGCAGCGCCTGCTTGGCCAGGCCGCCAACGGCGATATCGTCACGGCCAATCTCGCCAAGGACTACAAGGCGGAACTGGAGGCGGAGGAGGATACGCAGGACGGCGACCGGAAGACCCGCCACTGCTACAAGCTTGCCCTGGCCGCGACCGCGCCCGACGTCACCTACCATCGCATCGAGATGTGGATAGACACGAGCAACAACCGCCCGGTCAAGGCGCGCTACTACACCGAAAGCGGACGCCTGCTCAAGAGCGCCTACTTCCGCCGCTACCAGACGCAGCTCGGCGCCGAGCGGCCGACAGAAACCGTCATCATCGACGGCCTCGATCCGAATTGGGTGACGGTGATGCGCTTTTCCGACTATGCAAAACGCGATGTGCCGGAAGCATGGCTGCAGCGCGATTACCTGCCGCGGTTCAAGCCGGAATGAAGCGCATCCTGGCGATATGCCTGCTGACGGCATCAGGCACGGTGCTGGCCGCGGATGCGGACGAGGACGCGCTGCGCCTGGCTGACGATGCGCCGGCTGCCGTAGAGCGCGCCCGCGACTGGCAATGGTTTGTGGAGGGCGCAGTCGGTCAGTCGGCATTGCGCAGTGGCGGCACGGTCGATAACCAGCGTCTGTCGATCGACGTGCAGCTCGACAAGGCATTGGCGCCCGGCTGGCGCGCGGTCTTCGCCGACCGGCTCGACCTGAACTGGCACGACCAGCCAACGCGCCAGAACGGCATCAACACGCTCAAGGAAGCCTATGTCAGCTGGCAGGCACGCGACGACCAGTTGTTCGACTTCGGCCGCATCAACGCGCGCTACGGCGTTGCGACCGGCTACAACCCGACCGATTATTTCCGCGCCGGCGCAACCCGCTTCGTGGTCTCCGCCGATCCGGCCAGCCTGAAAAAGAATCGCATGGGCAGCGTCATGCTGCGCACTCAGAGCTTGTGGGAGAGCGGCTCGCTGACGGCGCTGTATTCGCCGAAGCTGGCGACGCGGCCGAACGAGGCATCGTTGAATCCCGACATCGGCGCCACCAACAATCAACACCGCTGGCTGATTGCCGCGAGCCACAAGCTGTCCGACAACATCGAGCCGCAATGGCTGCTCTACGATGAAGAACACAAGGCGCCGCAGCTCGGCTTCAATCTGGCCATGCTGGTCAACGACGCGACGGTGTCCTACCTCGAATGGTCGGGCGGTCGCAGCCGTTCACTGCTGTCGCAGGCACTGAACGGGGCCGACGACAGCGCCTTCCGCAGTCGTCTCTCCACCGGTCTGACTTACACCACATCGAACAAGCTGTCGCTCACGCTGGAGTACCAGTACAACGGCGCGGGCCTGAGCAAGGCGGAGTGGGATGCGCTGCCGCGAACCTCGCCGCTTGCCTACCTGCGCTACCGGCAGGCGCTGCAGGATTGGCAGGACATGCCCACGCGCCAGGCGGTGTTTTTCTACGGTGCCTGGCAGGACGTGATGATCAGCCACTTCGATCTGAATGCCATGCTGCGCTTCAATGTCGCCGACCACAGTCGTTTGTCTTGGCTGGAGGCGCGCTATCGCTGGGACCGCGCGGAAGCGGCCTTGCAATGGCAGATGAACAGCGGCGAGCGTGCCAGCGAATTCGGTGCCGTGCCGCAGCAGCGGGCGGTACAGGCGGTGCTCAGGTATTTCTTCTGACGCGGGTCGCTCAGACCTGGGCAATGCGGATATTCTGCTTGCGCAGCAAATCGGTGAGCGCATCGGCCGGGACTGCGGCGCTGTAGAAAAAGCCTTGCGCCGCGAGGCAGCCGTGCGTCTGCAGGAACTTGACCTGTTCCGGTGTTTCCACGCCTTCGGCCAGCACGTTCAGCCGCAGGCTTTGCGCCATCGAGATGATGGCGGTGACCAGCGCGGTGTCGCTCGCGCTCTGGCCGATGCCGCTGACGAAGGAACGGTCGATCTTCAGCGCATCGACCGGAAAGCGCTGCAGGTAGGCCAGGCTGGAATAACCGGTGCCGAAGTCATCGATCGACAGCTTGATGCCCATGTCGCTCAGATGCCGCAGGGTGGATATATTGTCTTCGGTGCGATGCATCAGAATGGTTTCGGTGAGTTCCAGGTCGACGCTGTCGGGCGGCACGCCGGTCTCCGCAAGGATGCGTTCGACGCTCTCCCTGAAATTGGGCTGGAAGAACTGGCGCGACGACAGGTTGACCGCCACCACCATCTGCGTAAAGCCGAGTTCATGCCACTTTCGCAACTGCTTGCAGGCTTCCCGCAATACCCATTCTCCGATAGGAAGAATCAGGCCGGTTTCTTCCGCGACCGCAATGAAATCGCTGCAGACGACAGTCGCCTTGGTGTTGGGGCATTGCCAGCGAAGCAAGGCTTCCGCGGAAAAAATCCTGCCGGTTTCCAGGTCCACCTGCGGCTGGTAATGCAGGACGAATTCATCATGGGCCAGGGCATGCCGCAACGCGTTTGACGTTGCATGCCTCTGCTGCGCCACCCGGTTGAGCGAAGGCGTAAAGAACTGGAAATTGCCGCGCCCTTTTTCCTTCGCGTAGTACATCGCGGTGTCGGCGGTGCGCATCAGGGTTTCGACATCGGTGCCGTCATCCGGATACATGCTGATGCCGATGCTGCCGGAGACATGCAGTTCATGGCTGGCGCAATCGTAGGGCGCATCGAGCAGGTCGAGCGCCTTGCGCGCCACCAGTGCCGCATCCGAGGCGCCACCGACCAGCGGCAGCACCAGCACGAATTCGTCGCCGCCCAGGCGCGCCACCGTGTCGCCTTCGCGCACGCAGCAGCGCAGGCGTTCCGCGGCCATCTGCAACAGGCAGTCGCCGATCTGATGGCCGAGCGAATCGTTGATGTGCTTGAAATAGTCGAGATCGATGAACAGTACCGCGACCTGCGTCTCGCTGCGATGGGCGTGTGCCAAGGCCTGCTGCAGACGATCCCGCAGCAGCGAGCGGTTGGGCAGGTTGGTCAGCGCATCGTGGTCGGCCAGGTAGCGGATACGCTCCTGCGCCTGCCTGTGCGCGCTCAGGTCGAGCACAAAGGCCACGCCCTCCTGCGCCGTGTCGTCGACCAGCGCCGCGCCGATCAGGATCGGCACCCGGCTTCCGTTCTTGTGGATGTACTCCTTCTCGAACGGCGTCGAGGTGCCGGTGCGCTGCAGGTCTTGCAGTGCGTGCAAGCTCTCTTGTGCGTATTCCGGCGCAGCGATGTTCGACAGCAGCACCTTGCCTTCCTGCAGCTCTTCCTTGCTGTAGCCGAGCAGGTGCAGGAACGCGTCGTTTGCCTCGGTGATGCGGCCGTCCATGCGCCAGAAATAGACGCCGATGATGTTCGACTCCACCAGGCGGCGCAGGCGCGCTTCGCTTTTGCGCAAGGATTCCTCAACCCGTACACGTTCATTGATTTCCGTATTCAGGCGATCGTTCGCATTGGCCAGTTCGACGGTCCTTTGCGTCACGCGCTGCTCCAGCATGTCGTAAGCGTGCTGCAAATGCGTTTCGATTTGCCGGCGCAGTGCGACTTCCTTTTGCAGCTGGCAATTCTTCTCGGCCAGCGTGCGCTGCATCGACCCCAGCGCCAGGTGCGCGCTCACACGCGCCAGCACTTCCTCGACCTGGAACGGCTTGGTCACGTAGTCGACCGCGCCCGCCTCGAAGCCGCGCAGCTTGTCGCTGTTGTCCGCCAGTGCAGTCATGAAAATCACCGGAATGTCACGCAACTGCTCGGCCGCCTTCAGTCGGCGGCAGATCTCGAAGCCGTCGATGTCAGGCATCATGACGTCGAGCAGGATCAGATCGGGCTGCACGAAGCTGGCACGCTGCATGGCTTCTTCGCCATCCTGCGCCACGACCACGCGATAACCGTGTTCTTCAAGTACATGCGTCAGCAACGCCAGGTTTGCCGGTGTGTCGTCGACCATCAAAATGGTTTCTTCGGTTGGCGGCGGCGTGCTTTCCTGGTTCATCCGGTTTTTCCTTTTTCATTGCAGGATGGCGGACGACATGATGCTCCGGTGTGCGATACCGGGTCGCAGCAGACGGGGACGAGGGCGCTAAGCATGATGTTTGCCGGGCAATGCGAGGACCTTGAGAAGGAATTGCCGCGATCAGGCAGTGATGTCACGGGCGGCAAGGCTGTGATGCTGCAAGAACCAACAATCGTTAGACTTGCCGCTTTCCGACGAGTTCAGGTTCTCCTGCCGGAAGGCATGTTTTCCGCTGTCAGGTGCGCGGGCCGACGACCGCGCTGAGCATGCTGATGGAACCGAGCTCGATGCCGTCGACGGGAATCGCAATCGGCTCGCCTTGCTGCTGCGTTCCGACAATATAAAGCAGCGGCAAAAAATGCTCCGCCGTCGGCACCGACAAGCGCGCATCCTCTCCCCATTGCGCGTAATCGATCAGGCGTTCGACCTCGCCGCGCCGCAAGCAGCCGCGGATCGCGTCATTGAAGCGAATGGCCCAGTCATAGGCGTCGCCGTTGTTCCACTTGATCGTGCGCAGGTTGTGCACCACATTGCCGCTGGCCATGATCAGGACGCCTTCGTCGCGCAGCGAAGCGAGGCGCTGGCCGATTTCAAAATGGAAGCGGTTCGGGCGGCTGACATCGATGCTGAGCTGGATCACAGGCACATCCGCCTCGGGATACATCTTGACCAAAATTGACCAGGTGCCATGGTCCAGTCCCCAGCTTTCATCCAGCGCGACATCGACCGGACGCAGCAAGTCGCGCACGCGCGCCGCCAGCGCCGGCGCGCCGGGCGCCGGATACTGCACGTCGAACAGCGCCTGCGGAAAACCGCCGAAGTCATGGATGGTCCTCGGCGCATCCATCGCCGTCACCTGCGTGCCGCGCGTAGTCCAGTGTGCCGAAATCGCCACGATCGCCTTCGGTTTCGGCATGGCAGTCGCCAGTTGCCGCCATGCGGCGGTGCTGGCGTTCTCTTCCAGGGCATTCATCGGACTGCCATGGCCGAAAAAAATGGCGGGCATGCGGGGGGAGGGCGACGGAGTCATGGCATGTATCCGGTTGGATTGCGCTGGCGCAAACAATTGAACGGCGTTGACAAGAGTAGTGTCGCACATGAATCCAAATTCGTTTTGTCGATCGGATTTTGTTGAGAGGCAATCATGTCGAATCGCACCGTCAACCTCAACGACGCGCTGTATCACTACCTGCTCGATGTGTCGCTGCGCGAACATGCAGTGCTTGCCGAACTGCGTGCCGCAACGCTCAGCCATCCGCACGCCAGCATGCAGATCGCACCCGAGCAAGGCCAGTTCATGGCGTTGCTGGTAAAGATGCTGGGCGCACGGCGCACGCTGGAGATCGGCGTGTTCACCGGCTACAGCGCGCTTGCGGTGGCGCTTGCCCTGCCGGACGAGGGGCGCGTCATCGGCTGCGATATCAGCCGCGAATATACCGATGTTGCACGTTCGTATTGGGACAGGGCCGGTGTCGGGCACAAGATCGACCTGCGCCTCGCACCCGCGCTCGAAACCCTTGATGCGCTGATCGCGCAGGGACAGGAAGGCAGTTTCGATTTTGCCTTCATCGATGCGGACAAGACTGCGTATGACGCGTATTACGAGCGTTGCCTGACACTCCTGCGCAGCGGCGGCGTGATCGCCGTGGATAACGTGCTGTGGAGCGGGCGCGTGATCATGCCGGGGGCCGATGCGGATACGCTGGCGATCCAGGCCTTCAACCGCAAGCTGCATCAGGACGCGCGGATCGACTTGTCGCTGGTGCCGATCGGGGACGGATTGACGCTGGCGAGGAAGCGCTGAGGAAGTCCGGTTCGTGTCAGGCCGCGAAGGCGCGCAGCGCGGATGGCCGCACATGGAGCGCCTCGGTTTTGGCCAGGTTTTCGAGCAGGTATTCCACCGTCGCGCGTACCCTCGGCGCGACCAGTGCACGATGCGGATACTGCAGCACCATTTCGCGTGCGCCGGAATGATGCTGCGCGGCGAGAAGCACCTTCAGCCGTCCTTCGCGCAAATGCGGCCACGCATGGTGCACGCCGGCCTGCGCAATGCCGAGGCCGAGCAGCGCCGCGTCGACCACGGCCTCCGGCGCGGAGACCGTCAGCACGGGCGATGCCGGCTCGACATCGATGACCTCTCCGCGCTTTCCCTTGAAATTCCAGCGCGATACCTGGCCGTTCAGAAAGCGCAAGGCAATCATGCGATGCCGCTCCAGGTCTTCGCGGCGCTTCGGCACGCCATGCTCCTTCAGGTAGGCGGGCGAGGCGACCAACACCGTATGCAGCGTGCAAACATGGCGCGAAATCAGGCTCGACTCTTCAATCACGCCGCCGCGCAGTGCCAGGTCGTAGCCGTCCTTGACCAGATCGATGCGACGATCTTCCATGTCCACTTCCATCGTCAGCGCGGGATAGCGCTTCGCCAGCGCCGGAATCAGAGGCAGCAGATAGAAGCGCCCGAAGGCGCTGCTGGTGGAGATGCGCACCCGGCCCATCGGCGCAGCGCGCTGTGCTGCGACGGCATCGATCGCATCGTCGAGCGCGGTAATCGCAATGCGGGCGCGTTCAAGGAAGGCCGTGCCTTCGGCGGTGAGCTGGAGCGAGCGCGTGGTCCGGTTCATCAGCCGCACGCCGAGGGCGCGCTCCAGGCCGGCGACGTTCTTGCTCACCGCCGCCGCGGAAATGCCGAGCGCCCTGGCTGCGGCGGCGAGGCTGCCGCGCTCGGCGGCATGAACGAACGATAGGATCGCGCGAACGCGCTGGGACGAATCCATTGCCAACCTCAGGTTATCAATATCATGAGTAATTATAGTCTTCTGCTCATCAATCTCGTCGCCCACAATACATGCACATCCACTTGATTCACTTGAAGGAGAATGAACATGAGCAATGCAGCAAAGGCCGTCGCGGTTCTCGGCAATGGCATGGTTGGCGTCGCGGTCGCCAAGGGTTTCGCAGAACTCGGCTACCGCGTCGTGTTCGGCACGCGCGACACGGCGGGTGCCAAGACGAAGGAAGCGCTTGCGGCGGTGCCCGGCGCGCAAGCGGCGTCCTTTGCGCAGGCGGCAAGGCAGGGCGATCTTGCTTTTGTCGCGCTGCCCTGGAGCGGACTGGAAGAGGGGCTGCGCGCAGCGGGCGCCGGCAATCTCGCGGGCAAGCTCGTCATCGACGCGTCCAATCCGCTCGACTTTTCACAGGGTATGCCGCGTCTTGCGATCGGCCACACGGATTCGGCCGGGGAACGGGTGCAAGACCTGTTGCCGGAAGCGAAGGTGGTGAAGGCTTTCAACACCATCACGGCGGCCCACATGGTCCATCCCAGGCTGCCTGACGGTACGCCCGACATGTTCATTGCGGGCAACGACGATGGCGCCAAGGCGGAAGTGTCAGCCTTGCTGCGCGCTTTCGGCTGGCGCGCGCCGATTGACATGGGTGACATCACGGCCAGTCGCCTGCTCGAGGCGCTGGCGATGCTGTGGATCAGCTACGGCTTCCGCAACGACCATTGGTCGCACGGCTTCAGCCTGCTCGGGCAGAAGCGCTGACTTGACCGGAAGACCCCTCGCTTCGCCGCTGAACAAGCAACGGCGAGGCGGGAATTATTGCTTGAGCCACCAGTCCGCGAAGTCGGCGAGATCCGCGTGCTGCGAGTGCGCGCAGCGCAGTTCGTCGCCGATGTTCGGACTGCCGTTGGGCTGGCGCAGGATCAGCGCCGCGTGGATGTCGGCTGGAATGCCGCGCAGGTAGGGCAGGTAGTCGTCGACAAACGCCACCGGTTGCAACTCCCGCAATACAGCGGCTTTCGGGCTGGTCTCGCCGTCGGCATGCGAAGTCGCGATCACGCGCTCGATGGGGAAGCCGCAGTCGCGCAGGTTTTGCAGTCGCGCTGTCTGGAAGTCGGCCTGGATCGCCGAGACGCACACCAGTTCATAGCCGGCCTCGGCCAGCGCATGGCATGCCTCGACCGCGCCGGGAATGGCCGGAATCGAAGACCAGTATGCATAGTCGAAGCAGCGCCTGAACTGCTCCAGTTCGTCACCCGTGAGCCGCCGCACTTCAAAGCGGTCGAGCGGCCAGTACGCGTGCGGGTCACGCACCGCCGGTACGGTGCCGAAGGCCTTCGCCCATGCGGCGCGATAGGCCTGGTGATAATCGACGAGGACGCCATCGCCATCCAGGGCGATCACTGGTTTTCGAGTTGATGTCATTTACGTAATGCGAATCAGGAGACCTTCGGAACACGGCACGATGCACCACCGGCCACCGAAATCATAGCACCCGCATGCGCGGGCCATGATCTCGGGTGTCTCCGGATGCGCCGCGTGCTGCGACCGGCAGCAGGTCAGCTGAATCCGACCACCGCATGCGGCACGTACGGTTCTTCCAGCCGCTCGATTTCTTCCGTGGTGAGCTTGAGGGATAGCGCCGCGACCGCGTCATCGAGATGCTGCATCTTCGTCGCGCCGACGATGGGGGCAGTGACGGGAGATTTTTGCAACACCCAGGCCAGCGCGACCTGCGCGCGCGGGACATTGCGCTCCCTGGCGATTTCGGCGACGCGCTCGACCACCTTGCGGTCTTCGTTCGCGGTATTGATGTAGAGCCCCTTGCCGAACTCATCCGTTTCCATGCGGGCGCTGCCTTCATCCCAGTCGCGGGTCAGCCGACCGCGCGCCATCGGGCTCCACGGAATCACCGCGATGCCTTCGGCGCGGCACAGGGGCAGCATCTCGCGCTCCTCTTCACGGTAAAGCAGGTTGACATAATTCTGCATGCTGACGAAGCGCGTCCAGCCGTTCTTCTCGGCGACATGCAAGGCCTTTGAAAACTGCCATGCATGCATCGACGAAGCGCCCACGTAGCGCGCCTTGCCCGCCTTCACCACATCATGCAGGGCTTCGACGGTTTCCTCGATCGGCGTCTTGTAGTCCCAGCGGTGAATCTGATAGAGGTCGACATAGTCGGTGCCGAGCCGGCGCAGGCTGGCATCGATCTCGGCCATGATCGCCTTGCGCGACAGGCCTTGTCCGTTGGGGCCGGGATGCATGCGGCCATGCACCTTGGTGGCGATGACGACATTGTCGCGCGATGCATAGTCCTTCAGCGCGCGGCCGAGGATTTCCTCGCTGGTACCGTCGGAATAGATATTGGCGGTGTCGAAAAAATTGATGCCGAGGTCGAGCGCTTTCTTGATGAAGGGGCGGCTCTGCTCCTCGTTCAAGGTCCAGGGATGCGAGCCGCGCCCCGGTTCGCCATAGCTCATGCAACCGAGACACAAGCGCGAAACATCCATGCCGGTACGGCCGAATTTGGTGTAGTCCATCGTGCGATCCTTTTCTTCTCGTTGGGGGGATATCGGTCTGCCTCGATATCCTATTCGGAAATGAAAAGTTTCGCTGCGGCAGGCAGGGCCCGGGCGCCTATCTCTGTTCGTACGTCTTCACCGGCGCCGGCACCAACTCATGCACCAGCACGCCGGCACCTTCCGGCGCTTCGGTACGCCAGGCCGCGTGCTGGACCGCGCGCAGCGCATCCTTGTAGCCCTGATCCCAGCGCCACTCAATCGAACCCCTGGAAAAATTGAGATCCTTCGATGCCATCTGCCAGTCGCGCCCGGCATAGGCGAGCCGGATGATGTGCATGGTGGTATCGACGCCGACCTTGTCCACTTCGGCGCGTTCCTCCGCGCTCAGCATGTCGTCGGGAACCTTCTGGCGCAGCATGCGCACCATTCGCCGCAGCCGGTGTCCGCGCAGATAGGCGTCGATGTGGCGGCGCGAACGCGAGGCGTACAACACATCCTTCTGGCGCGTGTGCACTTGCTCCAGCGTCGTCGGCTCGGGGCCTTCCGGACTCCACAGGTCAACCATGAAGCAGACGGTATCGGCGCGTGGTTCGTCGCCCAGCACGATTTCCAGCGGCGTGTTGGAGTACAGGCCGCCGTCCCAGTACAGATCTCCGTCCACGCGCACCGGAGGGAAGCCCGGCGGCAAGGCGCCGCTCGCCATGACGTGCTTGATGCTGACCTCGCGATGTGCGGTATCGAAATGCTCGAGATGCCCGCAAGTGACCTTGATGGCGCTCACCGTCAGCCGTATGCCGCCCGGCGTGTTCAGGTAGTCGATATCGACCAGGCGTCCGAGAGTTTCTTCGAGGGGACTGGTGTCGTAAAAGCTGGCCTGTTCCGGCGGCACGATCAATCCCGCGAAAAATGGATTGAACCAGCGCAGGGCATAGAAACCCGGCACGCCACGCGTCACCGAATCGAAGGTGGTCAGCATGGTGTTGAAGCGGCGCGCGGGATCCGGGACGCTGCGCATGTCGATCAGGTCGTGGTGCGCGATTTCGTCCCAGAACTCACGCAGCCGCGACAGCCGCTGTGCGCGTTCGTTCCCCGCGATAAGCGCCGCATTGATCGCGCCGATCGACGTGCCGACCACCCAGTCGGGCGTCAGGCCGTGTTCATGCAATGCCTGGTAGACACCGGCCTGATAAGCGCCGAGCGCGCCTCCGCCCTGCAGCACCAGCGCCACGCGCGGCCTGGAGCCTATCGATTTTATCTTTGAGTTCATTGGCTTGTTGTCGCGATGAAGACATCATTGCAGCGCGCCTGGCTCTTGATCAAACCCTCGGCCACCATGGCGGCGCGTACTGTCGAACGTGCCGCCACGCGCTGCAAATAGGCCTGCACTGCGGGCCAGCCGCTCAGATCGAATTTCAAGGGACGGGCCCGGCCCAGCACAGTGAAGAGGTAGGCATCCGCGACGCTGAATTGGTTCCCGGCGAGGTGCCCGTGTGCGCGCAATTGCTTCTCGACTATGGCGAGCCGCTTCGCCAGCGTCTCGCGCGCGGACTGCCTGGTTTCTGCCGGCCCCGGATGAAACAGCGTGCCGAATGCCTTGTGCAATTCGGTCGAAATGAAATTCAGCCATTCGATCAGGCGATAGCGTTTCATGCTGCCAGCCGGCGGCGCCAGCTGCGTTTGCGGTGCGAGGCCGGCCACATATTGCACGATGGCCGGAGCTTCGGTGAGATATCAGCGAGCATGATCCGGTAGCATAAAACAGCTTCATCGGGACTCTCCTTGAGGCAGATCAGCATGGATGCCGGCGGCTTTTTCGCGCAGCGCCAATTGTGAACATCTTTACATTCTCGATGGCAGCGCAGGGTGCACAATCCAGCAGAGCGCGCACCGGGCAAGCGCTTCGGGCAAGATTTCTGGCGCGAACTATAATCAGACTCATTAATACAACAACGAGAGAGACAATGAACACAAGCCATTACGCCGTCTGGCCCGAGGGCCTTCCCTACACCATCACCGCACCGGAAACCAGCGTTTATGTGAACCTGGAAATTTCCGCGCACCGCTATCCGAACAAGCCTGCCATCATCTTTTACGACACCGTTCTGACCTACGCACAGGTGCATGAGGAAGTGCTTGCGCTGGCGGGCTATCTGCAACATGTGTGCGGGGTGAAGCGCGGCGATCGCGTGCTGCTCGACATGCAGAACAGTCCGCAATTCATCATCGCTTTCTTCGCGATCCTGCGCGCCGATGCCATGGTGGTACCGGTCAACCCGATGCTGGTGACCGACGAGTTGCGGCACTATGTCTCCGACAGCGGCGCGAAGGTCGCCTTCGTCGCGCAGGAACTGTACACACGCGTGGCGCCGCTGATCGGCGAGGGTGGCTTGTCGCATGTGATCGCGGGCGCGTATTCCGATTACCTGCTCGCGCCGACCGACCTCAATGTGCCGGATTTCGTGCGCGTACCGTACGGCGTCGAGGCAGCGCCCGGCGTCACGGCGTGGAAGGATGCGGTGGCGGAAAAGCGTGTGCCGCGCACGCACGAGGCCGGCCCCGATGACCTGGCCTGCATGCCATACACCTCGGGCACGACCGGCAAGCCCAAGGGTTGCGTCCATACGCACCGCTCGGTGATGTTCAACGCCGCGGCCAGCCCGGCCTGGTCGGGCCCGACCGTTCCCGACCACGTGACGCTGGCCGTGCTGCCGTTCTTCCATGTGACCGGCATGCAGTCGGTGATGAATGCAATGATCTTTTCCGGTGGCGGCATCGTGGTGTTGCCGCGCTGGGACCGCGATGCGGCCGGCCAGCTGATCACGCGTTACAAGGTCACGACCTGGACGCTGATACCGACCATGATGATCGATTTTCTGTCCAACCCGCGCCTCGCCGAGTACGACATCTCCGGACTGAAGCGCGTGTCCGGCGGCGGTGCCGCGATGCCGGCCGCGATCGCGCAGAAGCTGCTCGACATGACCGGCCAGCAGTACATGGAAGGCTACGGCCTGTCGGAGACGATGGCGGCGACGCACGTCAACCCGCCCAAGCGCATGAAGCAGCAATGCCTCGGCATTCCTTACCTCAACGTCGATTCGCGCATCGTCGATCCGGTCACGCTGAAGGAAGTGCCGCAGGGCGAGACAGGCGAGATCTGGATCAACGGACCGCAGGTATTCCAGGGCTATTGGAACGACCCGAAGAAGACCGCGGAAGCCTTCGCCGAACTCGACGGCAAGCGCTTCTTCCGTTCCGGCGATCTCGGCTACATGGACGAGGAGGGTTTCTTCTTCTTCACCGACCGCTTGAAGCGCATGATCAACGCCAGCGGCTTCAAGGTCTGGCCGGCAGAAGTCGAATCGATGATGTACCAGCATCCGGCGGTGCAGGAATGCTGCATCATCGCCGCGCGCGATCCCTATCGCGGCGAAACGGTGAAGGCGGTGATCGTCAAGCGCGCCGGCGCCGAAGCGAGCGAAGACGACATCATCACGTGGGCGCACGCCAAGATGGCCGCCTATAAAGTGCCGCGCCTTGTCGAGTTCGTCGACACGCTGCCGAAGTCGGCGACCGGCAAGGTGATGTGGCGCACCTTGCAAGAGAAGGAAATGGCGAAGTGACGCAACGGTATTTTTCCTGACGCCAATCCCTCCCGCCGGCGATCCTTGATGTATTCGCATCCTGGGATCGCCGGTAGCATCGCCACACGCGCCCGCGTTCCTCATCTTCCTGATCGACTCTCGGTTTCCTGCTATTGCCGCTTTGATCAGGACCGTTGGAATTTCACATCGGTGATTTTTTGTGGCACGCATTTCTGCTTGCGTTGTGGCAAGCTTCACGCGCAATATTGACGTGAAACAATTTCTCTCCGCCTTGCACGCGAGGAGAAGCCCGCCACATCTTCACGAAGCACAATTCCATGGACATTCGAAATATGAAAGTCGGGACGCGCCTTGCACTGAGCTTCGGCAGCGTCTGCATCCTGTTGTGGATCATCCTCGCGGTCGGCGTCAGCCAACTGGCCGCCCTCGACAACGGCACGACTTCCATCGTGCAGGACCGATGGCCGAAAATTGCTTCCGCTTCGGACCTCATGGCGCAGACGGACCGGATCGCGATCGCGCTGCGCAACATGATGCTGACCGACAGCAAGGAGGACAGGCAGAAGCAGGTCGACGACATCATGGATGCGCGCAATCTCGCCACGAGCGACCTCGACAAACTGGATAAGATGCTCGCTCTGCCGCGCGGCAAGGAGTTGCTCGGGCAAGCGAAGGACGCGCGCAAGCGATATGCCGACGGGCAGGACAAGCTGATCGCATTGGTGAACGAGGAAAAGGCACCGGAAGCGAAGGCCTACCTGGCTGCAGAGCTGCGTCCCGTCCTCAAGGCGTACAAGGACAGCTTGACCGGTCTCATTCAGTTCCAGGTCGAGCTGATGGACGCCTCCGGCAAGACGGCGAACCGGACCTTTGCCACCGCACGCATCGTGATGCTGGCGCTCGGCACCTTCGCCATCCTGCTGGCGGCCAGTATCGGCCTGATCATCACGCGCAGCTTGCTCAAGCGGCTGGGCGGAGAACCGGAATTCGCCGCCTCGGTCGCCACGCGTATTGCCGCCGGCGACCTGCGGGTGGGCATCGAACTCAAGCAGAACGATCAGTCCAGCATGCTACATGCGATGCGTGCCATGCGCGATAACCTTGCCAACATCGTCTCGCAGGTGCGGCAAGGCACGGACATGATCGCGACTGCCTCAAGCCAGATTGCCTCGGGCAATCTCGACCTGTCTTCGCGCACCGAGCAGCAGGCCAGCTCGCTGGAAGAAACCGCCTCTTCGATGGAGGAGCTGACCTCCACCGTCAAGCAGAATGCCGACAACGCGCATCAGGCGAATACGCTGGCGATCTCCGCATCCGAAGTGGCCGGCCGCGGCGGCATGGTGGTATCGCAGGTGGTCGACACCATGGGTTCCATCAACGAGTCGGCGAAAAAGATTGTCGACATCATCGGCGTCATCGACGGCATCGCGTTCCAGACCAATATCCTCGCGCTCAATGCCGCGGTGGAAGCGGCGCGCGCCGGCGAGCAGGGACGCGGCTTCGCAGTGGTGGCCACCGAAGTGCGCAATCTCGCGCAGCGCTCCGCCGGCGCGGCGAAGGAAATCAAGGCACTGATCAACGACTCGGTCGAAAAGATCCACGTCGGCGCGAAGCTGGTCGACGATGCCGGCGCGACCATGAACGAAGTCGTCGAGAGCGTCAAGCGCGTGAGCGACATCGTCAGCGAAATCACCGCCGCATCCAGGGAGCAAACCACCGGCATCGAGCAGATCAACCAGGCGATCGCGCAGATGGATCAGGTGACGCAGCAGAACGCATCGCTGGTGGAGGAGGCGGCCGCCGCATCCGAGGCCATGCAGGAACAGGCGCAGCAACTGGTGCGACTGGTCAGCGCCTTCCAGGTCGACGGCGCACACCTGGCCGCGAGTGCGCCGGCACCCAAGCCGCGCGTTGCAGCACCGGCTCCGTCGGTTCCACGACTCGCGCGAAAGAGCACTGCTGTACCCATTGCCGCGCCGCGTCCCATGCGCTCCGTGGCCCCGGCCGCAAGCTCAAACAGCGATTGGGAAGAGTTCTGAAGCAGCCTTCTATTACGTGGTCAGCAGCAGGAAAGTCAGTTCCTGACGCATGAAAAGCCGGA
Source organism: Herbaspirillum sp. ST 5-3 (assembly GCF_004804275.1). Lineage (GTDB taxonomy): Bacteria > Pseudomonadota > Gammaproteobacteria > Burkholderiales > Burkholderiaceae_D > Noviherbaspirillum. The sequence continues at coordinate 454,934 of NZ_STGI01000001.1, read as the reverse complement.
CGCCGAAAATGTAGCCGCGCCCGAGCAACAGCACGAGCGCGCGCGAGACCATGCGGTCATGACGATCCGCCTCCCGCAATGGAACCATTTCTTCCGCCGGCTCACTCATATCCTGAGCTGACGGACGCCGGCAGCGACAACACATGCCGTCGCTTGCGGGCGTGGCACCGTTCCCATGAACGGAAAGGGGGGATTCTCTTCCTGATTTCCCTTTGTCGAAAATCAAGGCATCCGTCGAATGGCTTGCGAAGCAAAGTGCATGAGCTGGCGAGCCTGCGTCAGCTTGTGACAGCATCGCAAGCCTTTATTGTTCACTGCGGAAAGAGATGACAGTCCCTGCCTATTGGTTCGAACCTGCATTCCACTCGACCTATGCACGCCTGCTGTGCGTGATGCTGCGCAAGCGCGGGGTGGAAACCGACCGGCTGCTGGCGGGCACCGGTTTAAGCTGGCCCGACCTGACGGACGCCGAGCGGGCCATCGGCTTTGCACAGATGCAGGTCCTGGTGCGGGCGGCCATCGCCTTGAGCGGCTCGCCCTCGCTGGGCGCGGAAATCGGCGCAAGTGCGCCGGCGGCGGCGCATGGCCAGGTCGGCCGGGTAGTCGTCTCCGGCGGGAACGTGGGACAGGCGATCGACGCACTCGCGCGCTACAGCAAACTGCGCTGCACCATGCTGGAATTTCGCCCGTACTGTGACGACACCCATTGCCGCTTGCAGGTGCGGGAACTGTTCGATCTCGGCGACCTCCGGACCCCGATACTGGAAGCCGCATTGATGGTGGTCGTGCGCCTTCTTCAAACCGTGCTCGGCCAGGTGCCGGAGGAGGTGCAGTACAAGCTGCCTTATCCCGAGCCCGCATGGAGCGCCGCATATGCCTCGTTGTTGCGAGGCCGCAAGCGTTTCGGCACGGTCTGCCTCGAAATCAAGCTGCCGCGCGCACTGCTGGATGCGCCTTGCCTCACCGCCGACCCGGTCGCCTTTGCATCGGCCCGGCGCGACTGCGAGCAGGCGCTGGAACAGATTCTGCACAAGAGCGATCTGCTGCAGCAGATCAGGCTGCGCCTGCGGGCATGCGCAGAGGCGTTTCCGACCTGCGAGGCCATCGCGGCGGAGCGGAACATGTCTTCCCGCACGCTGATCCGCAAGTTCAAGCAGCGCGGCACCAGCTATCAGGATTTGCTGGACGAGGTGCGCAAGGAGCGGGCGCAATGGCTGCTGCAGAACACCGCCTGTTCGCTGGCCGAGATCGCCGAGCGGCTGGGTTACTTCGATGCATCGAACTTCAGTCGCTCGTTCCGGCGCTGGTTCGGCGTATCACCCAACGTCTTCCGGCAGGCGAACCGCAGTCATGTCGAGAGTGCATCGCTCCCCCAATTGAATCGCGAAGCAGGCGGGGCGCAGGCGTAAAATAGCGGCTCACCGATTTGCCTGCCTTCCCTATGACCATCCTGCTTGCCACCCTGAACGCCCGTTTCACCCACGCATCGCTCGGGCTGCGTTATCTGCTCGCCAACATGGGCGACTTGCAGGAATCGACACGCCTGGAGGAATTCGTGATCGGCACCAAGACCACCGAAGTGGTCGAGAAGATACTGGCGCACAAGCCGCGCATCGTCGGCCTCGGTGTGTACATCTGGAATGCCGAGGAGGCCGCCAAGGTCGTCGCCGTGCTCAAGCGCGTCGCGCCCGAGCTCATCGTCGTGCTCGGCGGGCCGGAAGTGTCGCATGAAACCACCGAGCAGGCGATCGCGCAGATGGCGGACTATGTCGTCACTGGCTGGGGCGATGTGACCTTCCCGAAGCTGTGCCGCGAGATCCTGAACGGACCCAAGCCGCTGATGAAGATCCATGCCGGCGTGCAAGCGCCGATGAACGAAATCAAGCTGCCGTATGCGTTCTACAACGACAAGGACATCGCGCATCGCACGCTCTATGTGGAGGCGTCGCGCGGCTGTCCGTTCAAGTGCGAGTTCTGCCTGTCCTCGCTCGACAAGACCGCCTGGCCCTTCGATCTCGATACCTTCATGGCGGAAATCGAATCTCTGCATGCGCGCGGCGCGCGGCTGTTCAAGTTTGTCGATCGCACATTCAATCTCAACATCAAGTCGAGCTTGCGGATCATGCAATTCTTCCTCGACAAGCTCGCTGCCCATCCCGAGGACCCGGTCTATGCGCACTTCGAAGTCGTGCCCGACCATTTGCCGGACGCGCTGAAGGAAGCGATTGCAAAATTCCCGCCGGGCACGCTGCAACTGGAGATCGGCATCCAGTCCTTCAATCCGGAAGTGCAGGCCACCATCAGCCGCAAGCAGAACAACGAGAAGGCCGCCGACAATCTGCGCTGGCTGTGCGAACACTCGCACGCGCACTTGCATGTCGACCTGATCGCCGGCTTGCCCGGCGAGGACATGGAAAGTTTCGCGCGCGGCTTCGACCATCTGGTGCGGATCAATCCGCATGAAATCCAGTTCGGCATCCTCAAGCGATTGCGCGGCACGCCGGTGATCCGCCATACGCAAACCTACGGGCTGGTTTTCGATCCGTATCCGCCGTACACCATCCTGGCGAACAATTGCATCGACTTCGCCACCATGCAGCGCCTGGTACGCTTTGCGCGCTACTGGGACATGGTCGCCAATTCGGGACGTTTCGCCAACACTCTCAAACTCATCCTGGACCAATCGCCATTCGCCAATTTCATGGCGCTGTCCGACTGGATCTACGTCAAGACCGATGCTACGCATCGCATCGCCCTCGAACGCCTTACCGGCCTCGTCGGAGAGTGGCTGCGCGAACGCGGCCATGATGCCGAGGCAGTGACCGCGGCGATCGACAGCGATTACGCCGGCCAGATGCAAAAGCGCGAAGTGCGTCTCAAAGGCGCGGCAGAGCATGCCAAAAACAAGGCCAAGGCCGACGCGCTGCCGCAGCGGCAGGCGCGCCACATGGCTGCTTAGGCCACATGGCGGCTTAGTTTACGGCGCCACCATCTGCAGCTTGTCCGGATTGCGCGTCACGTAAATTGCCTTGATCTCGCCCGGCGCGCCGGGTTCGAGCGCGATCGTCTGCACCAGCTCGCCCTGCACGGTGGAAATCACGAAGCCGGGCAAGCCATTGATGCGCGCCGGACGGGTGCGATGCACCTGCGCATCGTACAGGCGCGCAAAGCCGATCAACACCTTCGCAATCTGATCGCGGCCGAACAGCGGCAGAGGCACGGCCGTGACATGGCCACCACCATCGGATATGAAGGTCGCATCTCGCGCCAGAACCTGCGCCAGCGCATCGACATCACCATCAAGCAGCGCGCGCGCAAATGCGCCTGCCAGACGTTGCTCTTCGTCCGGCGTCACCTTGACCGCGGGCCGGTTCGCATGCACGTTGGTGCGGGCCCGCGAGGCAAGCTGGCGGCAGGCGGATGCGCTGCGCCCCAGCGCCGCCGCAATCTCGTCGAAACCCATGTCGAACACATCATGCAGCAGGAAAGCCGCGCGCTCCAGCGGCGACAGGCGCTCCAGCGTCAGCATGAAGGCAAACGACAAGTCGCTGGCCAACTCATGCGCCGCCTCCGGTCCCGGCTGGAACGCCGCTTCGTCATCGACCACCGGCTCGGGCAGCCAGGAGCCGACATAGACCTCGCGCTGAGCCTGTGCCGACTTGATGCGGTCCAGGCACAGGCGCGTGACGGTGCGCGACAAGAAGGCGCGCGCATTCTCGACGCGCTCGCGATCCGTCGCATGCCAGCGCAGCCACGTATCCTGCACCGCATCCTCGGCCTCGGCGCGCGAACCGAGCATGCGATAGGCCAGTGCACGTAGATGCCGGCGATGCGGCTCGAAATCGTCCGCCGTCTGCGCTGCTGTCGCCGTCATGCTGCCGACTCGCGCACCGAGGAAGAAGGTGTTTGCGCAGCGACACGCGTCTCCGTCTCGCCGATGCGCACGCGCGTGCATGCCTGGCCATGGCCCAGTGCATATTTCAGAGTCGGATAGACCTTCCCCGCGGCGATCGACAATGCGAGCGACACCACCGCCCGCTGGCCCCAGCGGGCAGCGATCTGCTCGCGCAAGCGATCGGCTTCCAAGTCGTGCGCCAGCACTGCGCGCGCGTAGCGCACCGCGAGCGTGACATCCGGACCCATGGCCTTCTCGTCATTGTCGAACACCGCGCGCAGCAGCCGCGCGCTCACACCTTCCTTCTCCGCCATGGTCACTGTCAGCTGCGTGCAGGGGCCGCAATCCTCGGAGCGCATGGCGACGATTTTCGCCGCATACCAGGCATCGACCGGAATATCTTCTCGATGGCTCGACATCTTCATGACGGGAGCGAAGCGGGTAAAGGCTTTCCAGCTCGCGTCCAGTATCTCGTACAAATAGCTTGCGTCGTAATTGAACGCCCGCTCAAACGCGGCGAGCCGTCGCCGTGCGATCCATTTCAGCATTGAAGTTCTCCTTTGAAAAAATGCCATGCCGGCGCGGCCACGCCAGCCAAACCGCAACAACAGGAAGCAGGAACACGCCCGGCACGTCGCGCAGCCAATGATGAGCATCCATGGTGCCGGCTATCATCTCGCCGACGTGTACCAGCGCATGCAACACCAGAAAGAGGCTGCCCACCATGGCCGCCCGCCAGGCGGTCGCGTCGCGCCAGAGCCAGAAGAAACCGGTTCCGGCCACCAGGTAGGCGCAGCCGATGTCGCGCACGAAATGCGCGTTCAGCATTCCGGTTTCGGTGACGCCCGGCGTCGTTGCATACCAGAGGGCGGGCACGAGGAGCATGGCGAACCCGTTCGCGGCAAGCAAGGTCGCCAGCAACAGGCGTGCGGAAGGCAAAAAGTGCATGATGTTCCTCCTCCTGAAAAGTCTTTGTACTCTCAAGACGAGACAGCCAGCCGAAATGTGACATGTCCGCGCAAAAAACGCGAATGGCTGAAAAGGCATCATGCCGAGCGTTGACGCCAGGCGTCGATCAATTGTCGCGCCGCCTGATCGAGCGCATCCAGCGGAAGGGTGCGCGCCTGTTGAAAAATCATCATTGCGTACACCGTTGCCAGGGTATTCACTTCAGGCGACAGGGCGCGCTCCTCGCCGCTGGAAGGCCGCAGTGTGCGCCAGTAATTGATGGCTTGTTCGAGTTCGGGCAGGGTGATGTCCATTTTTCCATTCTAAGGCAGATACCCGAGCAATTTGCTCGGCAATCGCGGGCGAGGCGACAGCAGATGCCGACTGGTCAGCTTGCCTGCCATCCGGAAAAAGATATTGATCTACATTCACATACCAGCGGCGAAGGCGGCATAGAGTATGCGGATGACGAGATCGGGAAATTGATCGCTATGGCCCCGAATGCGCCGCGTCGCCTGCCTTGAAAAAGTAGCACTTAGGGCAAGCCGAGCCGTCGCCGCCCATGCGACACGCTTTGCCGGCCATGCTATGCTGCACGCCTTGGCCGATGAGGGCGGCGCCTTTGTTGGCACTAATCAATCTCTCGACTGTCTCAAGAAAAACATCCTGACCGTTCTGCGCCCCGGTCCACGGTTGGCCGCCTTCCGGGGCAAGGCTGCATCGCGCGCGATCCGCATGCCGGGCGCCGCACCGGGCATAAACGGTCTTTATCGGAAGCTGTCATGAAAACCCTGCAGAATACCTGGCGCACCTATGAACTCCTGGCCTTGCCGCTTGTGCTCGCCCCGTTCATCTTCTGGATTTTCGAGGCCACGCCGATCGACCGTGTTCTGATCGGCTGGTACTACGACGCGCATGCACACATGTTCCCGCTGCGCGACAGCCCATTCATGCAGAACGTCATGCATACCGGATTGAAGATGGCAATGATCGCCGTCGGCGTGGTGGTGCTCGGTGCATTTCTGATGACCTTCATCCGGCCGCAATGGCAGCCGCATCGCCGCAGACTGCTCTGGCTGTTCGTCGCCATGGTCGGCGGTCCGCTGCTGGTGTCCGTACTCAAATCCACCAGCACGCTGTATTGCCCATGGGACCTCGTCGACTACGGCGGCTCCGCGCCTTTCCACGCCTTGTTCGAACGCCTGCCTGCGGGTATCGCTCCCGGCAAATGCTTCCCCGGCGGCCATGCCTCCGGCGGCTTCGCACTGATGGCCGTGTACTTCGCATGGCGCGACACGCACGCCAGATTCGCCCGCCTGTTTCTCCTGATCGGCCTCGCCGCCGGCATGCTGATGGGATGGGCGCAGATGATGCGCGGCGCGCACTTCCTCTCGCACAACGTCTGGTCAGCCTGGGTCGTGTGGGTGTTTTTGGCGGTGTTTTATTATTTGCTGCCGCCGCATCCGGTGCGTCGTGCTGTTGTTGCAGATGATGAGGCGGTGGCGCGGGCGGCTTGAGTGTGAAGTGCGCTGAACGAAGCGTCTCGACGTACGGCAGCGGATGAGCGGGCAGGCGAGACAAAGACGAGCTTGATGAGTGCTTGGGCCGCCGTGTCGCTTGCTGCTCAGGACATGTATTCCAAGTTGATGCGGAGGTCAGGTGCTTACGAAATGGCGGCATTTTGTATGGCCGCTACCGACCCTTTGTCGTCGGTCATGTTTCTCGGAAGCGGTCGCTCAAAATCTAAACGCTCAGGTACCAATTCCTAATTGTTATTGCTTAGATCATTGCCCATCTTATTTCTCCATACACAGATTAATTAGCTTTACTGTTTTTCTCAAATCAAAATCTTCATTTCTAAAGCTAAAAAATGCCAAATTGCACCCATTAGGGGAACGCAAAAAATAATCGTTGAGATAGCAGGAAAACCTTTGGGAGAGAAGGCAACCTGAGCCGATTCTAAGGAACCGGCTTTTTTATATCGGCGCTTATCTTTGCGTCCATCGGACCGAGCTGGACTGCGCCGTCCATCACCACCCAAGGCACCTTCCAATACGTGGACCATTTCTCAGCCAATTGTTTGAATGTTCCATCTTTTTTCATGTGGTCTAGCTCGGATTGCCAGCGTTGAACAAGTTCGGGAGCTGTCGATTTGGAAAAACCGATATAAAGCTGTGTAATGAATAGCAGGTAGGCAGGCTCAAATTCTGCAATATCAAATCCCGCTTCCCGTGCATTGATCGGCAGATCGGTGTCGGTCATGATCATGGCGGACACGCGTCCAAGGATCAGTTTTTTAAACACAGTGGTCCATTGCACAGAATAATCCAAATTCGTAAAGCCGTTGCTTTTTAAGAATTGCTCCTTGGAATCCTCTGGCATCACACCAATTCTTTCCAACCTTCGTGCGTCGTCGAGGCTTTTGATGGAAATTCCGCTACCCTTCTTCACATACAAGAACGACTTGCTATACGCCAGCGGTCCGACCCATTGGAAAAGGTTTTCGCGCACTTGGGTTCGGGCCATCGAGAACAACACAACATTCGGCTGGGATTCCAATAGCCTGTAACTGCGCGCCCACGGAACAATCGTGATATCCCCCTTGTCGCCGGTACGTTTCATGATTTCGCGAACCACATCAGGCGCAAATCCTTTGATATCGTTTCCGTACACAAGACTCTTGTTCGGGACTTCTGTAAAGTTCATGGGCGGTTCGTGGAATGTATAGACAGAAAGCGTTTCCGCGTATACAACCGTCGAAAGAAGGCCCCAAAACGCTACGGCACAGCGTTTACCAAGTTGACCAAACATGACTGCCTTTCAGCCTACTTCTTCGACAAGGAGTGTTTGACGTATCCGTTTTTATAAGGACCCTCAATTACCCACAATTTCTAGCGCAAGCTCAAATCCAAGTTCAATTTCAGTAAGGCGAGAGAGTCCCGGCCAAATGACGGTGTTGCCCGGCAGGGGGGGCGTGCGAGCGTGAGGGCGCTGCATCCCTTGAATTGCTGTCGGTTCCAGAACTTGACTGCCACCAGGCCGTTTGGCAGCCCCTCCAATGTGACTGCCAAACGGGAATGCATCAGAAGACCGCAAATCGTCCGTGACATCGGGCGTCCCTGCGCATCCTTGCCAACAAAGGATTTGTGCGTGATGCCAACGGAAAAAGCATTGTCCCGCTGAAACGAGAAGGTTGTGGTGTTGTGCAAGATCAGCACCGGGCCGCTCGTGGTACGAACACGATCACGGGCCACTTGAAAATACCCTTCGAGGATCACGTTTTCCTGAACACGATCGTTGTCAAGAAAACGGCAGGCAGCCTTGGTGTTGACCCAGTCCTGGCACGTCATGGGAATGCTTTGACCACGATGTTCCCAAAGTTGCGTCGACAATTCCTGCATTCGCCTTGCCAGGCGCACATCGAAGAAGCAATAACCATCCAATTCCCTCTTCAGCCAGGCAGGCGTGTTCCGTCTCACGCCATGTTGCCGCGGTTCCATCATAGCTTCTTGTCCGACATCGTCCCCTCAGGCTAGGTCACGCCGGCCGCTATGTCAAAACTTATGGGTAATTGAAAGCCAATTTGTTCCATATGGACGGTATCCTGCCACCGGAATATTGCCGTCGCAACAACGATTGAAATGTAACGATGACCGGCGGCAATTGGCCGCAACCTGCCCGATTTCCCACAAACGCTATTTGATTAGAGCTACTACTTGTGACCTGAGACGCTTTTCTAACAACCACACATCACTCCGAGACGCACGCCTCCAACCACTTAAACGCAGGATGATCGCCAGGCAGTACTGTCCTGGTTACCTCGTCGATTAATCGAAGACCGGTATTGCTATTCGTAAAAACGACAATGCCCGCATGCTTATCAGTGCTACCCATTACGAAAGCGCGCACGCCCGGCATTTTTCCCCATTGAAAGAAAGTGCTATGAGTCGGTTCAAGGCCCCATCCAAGTCCCCACGCAACGCCCGCATCCATTTCAATGATTTCGCGTTCCAGGTTGGTCGCTGATCTGCTGGGTACATTTACCGCGGGCGTAAGCCATTCGGAAAAGGTAGCCGGTTTCAGGCGATCCCCCTTTAGCACTGCAGCCATGAAGGATCCGTAGTCGGCAGCGGTTGTCTGGAGCGAATACGAGGCATTTGCTGTCTGAGGGTGATGCTTTTCAATCCGTGCGCCTCCTTCGTGAGGGTTGGCCGCATTATTAACGAATCGAGGCTGCCATATGAAACTGGACGACATCATGTTGAGCGGTTCAAACACGAGTTGCTTCATTATGGGTTCCAATGACTCACCGGTAGCTGCCTCGATTGCACTTTGAAGATAAGTAAACCCAACGCTGGAATAGCTGAACCGTGCCCCCGGAGCAAAATGGATCCGCAACGTTTCCTTGCCACGCAAATTGGGAAGTCCAGAGGTGTGCGCGAGTATGTGGCGGGCAGTGATAGCGACTGCAGCTGTATCGTCCGGCACGATTGGCGGAACATACCTTGACAGTGGTTCATCCAGGTTCAAAGCACCACGATCCGCGAGCTGAAGCACTGCATAGGCCATCATGGGCTTGCTGAGAGACGCCACATCAAATACGGTTTGGGCATTGACGGATTCACGGCCGACAATATCCCTGATTCCGGCTGCGGTGACGGCTACTTCACCATGACGAATGACCGCAATAGATACTCCGGGAACCGATGCCCTATGGGCCAGAGACTGGATCAATGCCTGCAAAGCCATTTGATCATTTTTCACTATGCTCATTACTCGGACTTGTGGCGAGAGCCTCAATCAGAAATATCTGTGCTGATGCTTCAGAGGTTAAATGGAAACGCTGCCCGATAAAGCTTTCAAACAGTCCTTTGTGTCCGAGATACGAGCAAAGATCAGTGCGTCGATCATACGTCGCGGCCCATTCAGTCAATCGGCGTAGTCCTTCTTCGGATTGGGCCCTACCTAAATGTTTTTTGCTTACGCTACTTCGCTGCTCCAGCCTGACCTTGCACATGCCCCATGGAATATCCAGCCAGATAAGGCAGTCCGCGTCATTCAAGTACCGCTGCGCCAGCTCACCAAATACCCCTTCAACAATCCATCGGTCCACGCATTTCGTTCCGAAGATAAGAGCATCCACCTCCTCCTGGGTCCGCTTGCGATCAAAGCCGCCTTCTTGCCAGAACAAATGATCAAGGTGAACAACTCTGGCATTTGCATGGTCTGCTAATCGGGTCGCCAACCAGGTTTTTCCGCTACCGCTGTTCCCGATAATTATTGTCTTCATGAAACAAAGATTGTGATTTGTTCGACTTTGAGGTGGACGACTATTTGCTGGCTTAGCAGATTCGTTATGCGCGCTTCGTACCAATGAGTACCGGCTGGTAGAACGCATCATCCAATTGCCTGACATCTTTAAATCCAGCCTCAGTCATCAGTCTTAACAGTGTCGACGTCGAGATCGCGTAGTACCGCGACCGCATTGCGTGCGTCTTCACTTCGCCATTCGCCATATTCTCTTCCACAAAGAAGATCGTGATGTTGCAGTACCGATCCTCAAAGTCCCATACCTGAAAGAGCAGGTAGCGGCTTTGCCCTTGCATCCGAACGCCGTATGGCTTGACGATGTTCGTTCCTCTTGGCTCGTTATCGTAGTCACGAACCGTTATGACGCAACCGCCACCAGGACAAAGACAGGCATACATCTGAGCAAGAGCACCTCGTATGTCGTCGTCGGTGAGCAGATGCGGGCAGCAACTCGGCTGTAGTTGGTGTTGGCTATTCTTACCTGCTACACGCCTGACTCGCGCCGCTCACTCCATTCGAATGCTGACCGCTTGAGATGTTCGAGGAAAACAGCCGCAATCGGGGAAAGCCTTTTGCCGCGCGGATACAGAGTGAACCAGTGGGACTGGAGCGGGAATCCCGTCACGTCGAGAATTGTCAGTTGATCGTCCTCCGGCCGGGCTGGAAGTGCATGGCGCGAGATCACGGCAAGACCAAGGCCACCGGAAACGGCCTGCTTGATCGCCTCATTGCTGCCCAACTCCAGCCGCACGGCCGGTACGAAAGCGCTGCGCGCGAAGTAAGCATCGCATGCGAGGCGCGTGCCGGAACCACGTTCTCGAAGGATGAATCGCTCCGCCAGGAGGTCAGTGAGTTCCAGATGGCGCCCCTTCAGTCGGTGCCCTGCGGGAGCAATCAAAACCAAGGGGTTGTGCAGGAATGCATGCTGTTCGAGGTCAAGGCTCTCGGGCGGCATCGACATAATGTAAAGATCGTCACGGTTTTCGCGTAGGCGCGCGACGACGCCATCGCGGTTCAGAATCTCAAGAGCAATCTCGATGTTCGGATGTTTCGTACAAAAACTGCCCAGCAGACGCGGCACGAAGTACTTCGCGGTGCTCACCAGGGCGACGCGCAACCGCCCCTGCTCAAGCCCCTTCATCGCATTGATGGCCTGCTCGAACTCCATCCATTCGTCAAGCATTGCCCGTGCTGTCTCGGCGAGCGCCTCGCCAGCTTCGGTCAGGTGAAGGCGCTTCCCGATCTGTTCATATAGGGGCAGGCCGACGGCGTCGGCAAGCTCGCGCAATTGCATCGACACCGTTGGCTGCGTGACATGGCATGCCTTGGCGGCGCCAGTGACACTGCCGTGCTCGGCCAGCGCCAGAAAGAGGCGCAACTGGCGAAAAGTGGTGTTCATAGATTTTTAACTATACATATGATAACTAATATCGATTATTAATTATTTTTGCTTGTAGTTAACATAGTGGCCAAGCCCAATTGTCGAAAATCAAGATACGCCCGACCATGAAAACGCATACCTCCGAAACTCAAGCCACTTGCACCCCGGCACTTGCCTTGCAGTTCCTCAAGGACGGCAACGCCCGCTTCGTTAACAACTTGCGCGCCAGCCGCGATTTGCTGCAGCAGGCCAACGAGACGCGCGACGGCCAATGGCCGTTCGCCACCATCGTCAGTTGCATCGACAGCCGCACGTCAGCAGAGTTGATCTTCGACCAAGGCCTGGGCGACATCTTCTCCGTACGCATCGCCGGCAACGTGATCAACACCGACATCCTCGGCAGCCTCGAGTTCGCATGCCACGTGGCCGGGTCGAAACTCATTGTAGTGCTCGGGCACACCTCGTGCGGCGCAATCAAGGGGGCCTGCGACCATGTAGAGCTTGGCAACCTGACCGAACTGCTGTCGAAGATCCAGCCGGCGGTGTACGAAGAGAGCCACACCCCGGACCCGGCAAGGCGCAATTCGAAGAACACTGCGTTCGTGGAGAATGTTGCCGACCTGAATGTGCGCCGCTCAGTGCGATCGATCATCAACCGCAGCTATATCCTCGAGCACATGATCGCCGCCGGCAAGATAGGCATCATCGGCGCCAAACACAACCTGGCCAGCGGAGAAGTGGCCTTCTTTGACGACACCTGGGTGCACGACAAGACATCGATGCAGCGCGTCGTTGCCGGATAGTTGCGCTTCCGACCGACCGTACGGGAATTTCTCCTTAACCTCGATTGTATGCTTTCGCGGGTTTGGGAAGCTGCCGCACATGTGCTCTCAAGGCTGAACGGCGGTTAAACGGGGGCTGTACACCTCAGTAGTTCACCCCAACGACAGTTGTGGCGCGTCGAGATTTTTTGCGCTTCTCAAGACGGTGCTCCCTCGCTAGCCCTCGGGCATGACGAAAAATCTCCGATAAGCATCGCACTTGATCCCCAATGACATGTATTATGATGTTGCTCATAGGAAAGTTTGTCTAGGCAGCCTATCCCATCGGCATTTCCTGCCCTCGTAGCGAGCGAACCATGGAAGACCATCCGCCCCAGCCCGATCTGCCGATATTTTTGGCCTCGGCCGCTCACGACATGAAGAATTCCATCAGCATGTTGAGCGGTACCCTTGAAGCGGTCTTGCTCGACCCTGCGGTGCAAGCGCTGCCCGCCTACCGGCAGGTGGTGCACTTGCTGTATGAAACGCGGCGCATGAACGACAATCTGATCCAGCTGCTGGCCTTGTATAAACGAGTCGGCAGTCCCTCTTATCCGTTCGATCCCCAGCCACAAGCCATTGCCGATTTCGTCGCAGAGATCGAAGCACAACACCGCGTTTTGCTCGAAGCCAAGGGCATCGCATTCGAGGCCGACTACCCGCCGGAACTGATCTGGTGTTTCGACGAGGACCTGGTGGTCGGCGTCGTCGGACATGCCCTCAACAATGCCATCCATTACACCAGTGACAAGATCCGTTTAATCATCAATCAAGTCGGCGAGTTGCTGGAAATCCGCGTGGAGGATAACGGTCGCGGGTTTCCGCCGGCGATGCTGGAAGCGGGAGCGACTATCGACAGCGGCGTCGATTTCACGACCGGCAGTACTGGTCTGGGTCTGTATTTTTCGAGCGAGGTCGCCAAGGCGCACAAGCATCGCGGCCGCCATGGCAGCATTGCGCTGGAAAATGGCGGAAGTTGCGGCGGCGGTTGTTTCGTGCTGCGCTTGCCGTGAACGCAAGAATGAAGGACAGGTATGGACAAGCGTGAAATCACCGATTGGATAAGCAAGCAGTACTTGCTGATCGATGACTTTCCCAGCATGTGCCAGATGTTGCGCGACATGCTGCACAGTCTGGGCGCGCGCTATATCGACCAGGCGGAAAATGGCGCTGCCGCGGCCAGCATGCTGAGAAAGAAGAAGTACGATGTCGTGCTGTGCGACTACCATCTCGGTGGTGGCAAGAATGGCCAGCAGGTGCTGGAAGAGGCCAAGATCCGCGACCTGGTCGGACCTGCCTGTATCTGGCTCATGGTGTCTGGCGTCAAGAACGTCGAATCGGTGATGGGCGCCGCCGAATACCAGCCGGACGGCTACCTGCTCAAACCACTCACCGAAGCCTTTCTCCTGACGCGCTTGAACCGCGCCTGGGCGAGAAAGCAAGTGTTTCAGGAAATCGACCGCGCCTACGATGCCAAGGATTATCTGAAAGCGGTCGAGCTGTGCCACGAACGCCTGGAGACCGATCGACTCCACGCGCTGGACCTGATGCGCATGAAGGCAAACCTGCTCATGAAAAGCGGCGAGCCGGAGCATGCGCGCGCGGTCTTCGAGCAAGTCATGGTCGAGCGGGAATTCGTATGGGCGAAGACCGGCATCGCGAAAATACACGTGCAAAGCGGCGAATATGAAAGCGCAAGGCAACTCTTGCAGGAAGTGATCGAGGAAAACGTCTTCTACCTGGACGCCTACGATCAGCTTGCCTTTGCGGAGCTTCAACTGGGACACTTCGCCGAGGCGGAACAGGTGCTGGCAAGTGCGGCGAAGCTCTCTCCCAATTCGGTACTGCGCCAGAAAAACCTTGGCGCAATCGCGCTGAAGATGGGCCACTTCGATGTGGCCGAGAAGGCGTTCCGCAAAAGCGTGGAGATTGGGGAACACTCTGTACTGAAAACGCCGGATGCCTATTTCGGCTTGGCGCGCGTATGGGGGGAAAAGAACCAGGCGAAGGAAGCGCTGCAACTGCTGGCCACCGTTCAGAAGGAGTTCGACACCGAAGAAATTCGCTTGCGGGCGAAGGTCACGGAAGGTCTGGTCTATCACGAAAGCGGCGACTGGATGAAAGCGCGCAAGTCCGGTGATGAACTGGCGGAGCTGTTGGACAACACCAATGAACGGCCCGACGCCGATACCTGCCTGGACATGGCACGGCTGCTATTCGCCGTCGGAGTCAAGGACGCACCGGTAGAACTGTTGAGGGAAGTCGTGAAGAACAATCACGACAATGTGCCGCTCGCGCTGGAAGTGCAGCAGATCTTCGACAAGGCACGCATGAGCGAACAAGGCGCCGACATCGTGAACGCCGCACGTCGGGAAGCGAGCGAGTTGATGGATCGCGGCGTCATCCTGTGGAAGGCGGGGAAGCTCGCGGAAGCGGTGCAATGGATGCGGCATGCCAGGAGCGTATTGCCGTCGAATGTGCGCGTATTGTTCAATTACGCCCACCTTTTGATCGCGTATATGGAGCAAAACGGCGCAGATGCGACGATGGCGACGGAAGCACGAAAAACACTTTTACATGCGGACAAGCTTGCCCCAAATCAGCGACGCTTCGCGCAATTGCAGAAACAATTAGGGGCCTTGTTGCCGAATGGCGATGACTGATCCGGCTTCCGGAATATTCAAGGCATGCACGGTTTTGTTAACCGTACGCCATCAGATCCATCGGAGCCCGCACTCTTCGCGCTGAAGTTTTTCTTCAGCGCTTCTCAAGAAACCCCGCAAGCCGCTGCACCCCCTCATCCAGCCGCTCCAGCGAACTGGCAAAGCACCAGCGGATATATCCCTCGCCCTCAGTGCCGAAGGCATTGCCGGGCGCGAGTCCAAGCTTCGCTTCCCTCACCAGCTGCTTGCACAAGTCCAGCGTGTCCTGTGCGCCTTCCACGCGGAAGAAGAGGTACATCGCGCCCTTCGGCTTGGGCGAGGTTACGCCGGGCAAGGTGTTAAGGCGCTCATACAGGAAGTCGCGCGCCGCCTGATAGCGGGTGACGGTGTGCGCGATCACATCCTCGCCGCCCTGAATGGCGGCAATGCCGGCGCGTTGCACGAAGCCGGGCGCGCAGGAAGTGTTGTACTCGACCAGCTTGCCCAAGTCGGCCATCACGGCGGGCGGTGCCACCACCCAGCCGAGCCGCCAGCCGGTCATCAGCCACGACTTGGAGAAGCTGTTGGCGGAGACAATGCGGTCTTCGTCCGAGGCGATGTCGAGAAAGGACGGTGCGCAGGCCTTGGGGTTCGCGTTGTCATAGACCAGCCGCTCGTACACGTCGTCGGCGAGGATCCAGATGCCGTGCTTGCGGCAATGCGCGAGGACGATTTCCTGCTGCTCGGCGGTGATGACCCAGCCGGTCGGATTGTTCGGCGAATTGAGGAACAGGGCTTTGGTTCCCGGCGTGAGCGCGTCCAGCAATTGCTGGACATCGAGTTCCCAAGTTTGGCCGAACTGCAGCGGCACGCGCGCCACTTCCGCGCCCAGGATTCTCGGGATCTCGAACAGGTTCGGCCAGAGCGGCGTCACGGCCACCACGCGGTCGCCCGGGTTGATGATGAGTTGCGACAGCAGCATCAATGCCGATACGCCGGAAGAAGTCACGGCCACGCGGTTCACATCGACGTTTCCGTGCAGCGTGGACAGGTAGGCGGCAATGGTCTCGCGCAGCGGCAGGATGCCGAAGTTGTGCGTGTAAAAGGTATCGCCCGCGTCGAGCGCTTCCCTTGCGGCGTCGCGGATGAAGGCCGGCGTGACTTCGTCCGGTTCGCCGAACCAGAAGGGCAGCACGTCGCTCACGCCGATGCCGGCATTGGCGACCTCACGAATGCGCGAAGCGCCCAGGCTTTGCACGATGGGACGGGCGAGCGGTGCGGAGGAATTCAGAAGCATAGATAGATACGGTTGGCGAGATCGACAATGAAGGAAGGGCGCAGGTAGGCGAGAAACCCGATCGCCAGCACCGCCGCCAGGGCGACGCCGAACAGGAAGCGTTTGATCTGCTCGCGCATGATAGTGCTCGGGCGCTCAGGCGACCGCGACGTGCTGGCGCACGATCGCCTTCTCGTTGATCGGCAGATTCACGAGCGCAGCGAATACGCCGAGCGCGATCGTGATGCCCCATACCGTGTTGTAGTTGCCGTCACGCGTGAACAGATAGCCGCCCAGCCACACGCCGATGAAGCTGCCGACCTGGTGCGAGAAGAAGACGAAGCCCGACAGCATCGACAAATAGCGCACGCCGAAGATGCCGGCGATCACGCCGTTGGTCAGCGGCACGGTCGACAGCCACAACAGGCCCATCGCAGAGGCAAATATATACACCGACCATTGCGTGAGCGGCGCCAGCAGGAACAGCGCGATTACGATGGCGCGGGTGAGATAGATGGACGAGAGCAGGTAACGCTTGGGCAGGAAGCCGCCCAGCTTGCCCGCATAATAGGACCCGAAAATATTGAACAGGCCGATCAGCGCCAGCGCCATCACCGCAACGCCGGGGTCCATGATGCCTTTGTCCTTCAGGTAGGACGGCATGTGCACGCCGATGAACACGAGCTGGAATCCGCACACGAAGTAACCCGCCACCAGCAAGAGGAAGGGGCGATGCGAGAAGGCTTCCCTGATCGCTTCCTTCATGCTCTGATGATGCCCGGCCGCCTTGTCATGCGGCAGTTCGCGCAGGCCGAATGCCATCGGCAGCATCACGATCGCGACCAGCGCCGCGAGAATGAAGAAGGCGGTATCCCAGCCGGTGGATGAGATCAGCCGCTGCTCGACCGGCATCATCAGGAACTGGCCGATGGAGCTGGCGGCCGACGAAATGCCGAATGCCCATGAGCGTTTCTCGTCCGGCGCGACGCGCCCGATGATGCCGCTGACCGCGCCGAATGCGGTACAGGCCAGCGCCGCACCGATCAGGACGCCGGAGCCGATCACGAACAGCATCGGCTGGTTCACCATCGCCATCCACAGCAGGCCGCCCACATAGAACAAGGCACCGACTATCACCACCCGCGCCGTGCCGAAGCGGTCCGCTGCCATGCCCGCAAACGGCCCGAACGCACCCCACAGCAGATTCTGCAGCGCCATCGCCAGCGAATAGGTCTCGCGCGTCCAGCCGTGTGCCTGGGAAATCGGCTGCAGCCAGAATCCGAAGCCGTGGCGTACGCCCATGGCGAGCGTGAGTACCAGGCCGCTGGCGATCAGGACGGTTTTCAGTTGCGGGGCGCGGGTGGCAGTGAGCATGTCGGAATCTCGCCGGAACAGAGGAGGAACGGACGAGTTTAGCGTAAAGCGAAAGAACGTGTGGCCCGGCGGATCTTCCGGGCCACGGGCCGCTTACTGATTGGCAATCAGCCGGCGAGGAAGTTTCGGACCAGCGAAATTTGCTCGGGTACGTTCAATGCGGGCGCATGTCCGCAGCCGGGAATCACCGCGACCTGCGCCTTCGGTCCGCGCCGCTTCATTTCATCGGCCGTTTCCTGCAGCAGCAGATCCGATTCCGCGCCGCGCAGTACCAGCGTCGGCATGTCGAGGGCATCGTATTCGTTCCAAAGATCGTAATCGTTCGGGTGAACGATGAACTGCCGCACCATCGCGGGGTCGTAGTGCGGCGTCACTTTGCCGTTCGGCATGCGGCGCGTGGAGGTTTCGGTCATGCGCCGCCATTGCGCATCGCTTTGCCAGCCGTAGGGCTTGTATACCGTGCGGAAAAAGCCTTCGAGTTCCGACACCGTATCGAACTGAGGCGGATTGCCCGCATAGGACTTGATGCGCTCGATTGCGGCGGCGGCCAGCGACGGGCCGTTATCGTTGAGCACCAGGTGGCTGATGCGGCCCTTCAATGTGCTTGCGCCCGCCACCGTCCCGATCGCGCCGCCCATCGAAGTGCCGATCCAGCGTACGCGCGAAAAGCCCAGCTGGTCCACCAGCGATTGCGCGATCTTCGAATAGAACGCGAGGCAATATTCCGCATCGGGATCCGGGCTCCATTGCGACAGGCCGCGGCCTATGGTGTCGGGGCAGATGATGCGGTAGGTGTCGGAAAGTTCTGCCGCGATGTCGTCGAAATCGCGCCCGGTGCGCGCCAGCCCATGCCACATG
The DNA here is from genome assembly GCF_004804275.1 of Herbaspirillum sp. ST 5-3. Classification (GTDB taxonomy): domain Bacteria; phylum Pseudomonadota; class Gammaproteobacteria; order Burkholderiales; family Burkholderiaceae_D; genus Noviherbaspirillum. The sequence goes on along the minus strand of NZ_STGI01000001.1, from coordinate 436,429 downwards.
ATCAACGGCGGCGCGTCCTTCGCGCCCCATTCGACATAATGGATTTCACGATCACGGCAGCGCAGGTAATGAGAAGCAGGAAGCATCACGTCCTCCATGTGCGAAGTTTGCCGACGATTCCGGTCGGGAAGAAATACACCGACAGGATAAACAGTACGCCCAGCCACAACAACCAGCGATCGGGCGACAGCAGGGCGGACAGGACCGGCACCGCCTGCGTGGCATTCGCGGCCAGCGCCATCAGGTCCTGCAGGTAACTCTGTGCCAGCAGGAAAACGGTCGCGCCGCAGATCGCGCCATACATCGTGCCCATGCCGCCGATCACCACGATCAGCAGGATGTCGATCATGATCTCGAAGGACAGCGACGTATCCGGTCCGTTGTAGCGCAGCCAGATGGCGAGCAGACATCCCGCCAGCGTGGCGAACACAGCCGCCAGTACATTCGACCAGGTGCGGAACACCACGATGCGATAGCCGATCGCTTCGGCGCGGAAATCGTTTTCCCGGATGGCCTTGAGCACATGGCCGAAGGGTGAATTGACAATGCGCAGCATCGCGAGAAAGAGAATGACCGCCGCGACGAACACCAGGTAGTAGGTGATGAACCTGCCGTCCAGCCAGGCGCCGAGGAAAGGATCTTCGCTCAGTTGAAATGAAGGTGCGAGCACCTCCGGCAGCTTGAAGTTCAATCCGTCCTCGCCGCCCGTGATCTCGGACAGCTGCGATGCCAGTGTCTGGAACGCGGACGCGACCGCCAGCGTGATCATGGCGTAGAAAATCGCGCGTACCCGCAGCGAGAACAGGCCGATCACCAGCGACAGCAGCACCGACAGCACCACCGCGCCCAGCACGCCGACCAACAGACTGCTCCAGCCCGGCCCCATGCGCGAGCTTGCGATGGCCACGCCGTATGCGCCGATGCCGAAGAACATCGTATGTGCGAAGGACACGATGCCGGTGTAACCGAGCAGCAAATCGTAGCTCGCAACCAGCACGATGAAGATCAGGATCTTCGCCGCCACGTTCATCGACTTCGCGCCGGGAAACAGGAAGGGTGCGAAGGCAAGCCCGAGCACGATCACGGTCAGGATCACCGCCAGCACGCGGCTGCGCGGCAGGTCGTGGGAAAGGAGGCGCGTCATCATTTGTTGGTCACCGGATAAACGCCCTGCGGACGCCACAACAGGATGGCCACCATCAGGAGAATGTTGGAGAAGAGCGCAATCTTCGGCGCAAGGAAGCCGGTGTAATTGGCCAGCAATCCGACCAGCAGCGCGCCAAGGAAGCAGCCCGCCGTCGAGCCGAGCCCGCCGATGATGATCACGATGAAGATCAGCACGTTCACTTGCGCGCCCATCTGCGGGATCACGTTCTGCTGATACAGGCCCCACATCACGCCGCCGAGTCCGGCCAGTGCCGAACCCGCGATGAACACGCCGACGAACAGGCGGCGGATGCGATAACCGAGACTCTCGACCATTTCGCGATCCTGCACGCCGGCGCGGATCAGCAGGCCGAGCTTGGTGCGGTTCAGTATCAGCACCAGCGCGGCGAACACGATCAGGCCGACCACCACCGCCATCAGGCGATATTTCTCGATCGCGGCATCGCCCAGAAAGACCGAGCCACGCAGCGACGGCGGCAGCGGCAGCGGAATCTGCTGCGGCCCCCAGAATACCTTGATCAATTCCTCGCCGACCACCATGCCGCCCATCGTGATCAGGATCTGCTTCAGGTGCTGGCCGTAGACCACGCGCACCAGCACGCGTTCGAAGATGGCGCCGAGAACACCGGCCACCAGCATCGCCACCAGCATCGCCGCGCCGAGCGCACCGAGATTCTGCGCCAGGCTCTCCGCATTCGACCACTCCGGCAGCGCGCCCATCACCGACACGGCGACGAAGGCGCCCAGCGCGATGAACACGCCGTGGCCGAAGTTGAGCACATCCATCAGGCCGAAGATGAGCGTCAGGCCGGAGGCAATCACGAAGATGATCATTCCCATCGCCAGCCCTGCCGCCGTCAGCGTCACCCAGGTGGGCGTGGAGCCGACGAAGGGCAGTGCGGCCAGCGCGAGCGCGGGCACCAGCGCAAGCGGCGCCCAGTCGATTTTTTTCGCCGCCGGTGGCGCGGTCGATATGGTTGCGGTTTGTTCCATCCTGTTTTCCTGTCTAATGATGTGCCGCCAGCGACAAGCCCAGCAGGCGTGTCTGCAGTTCTTCATCTTCCGCCAGTTCCTGCATCAGGCCGCGATGCACGATCCTGCCGTCATCCATCACCGCCACCGTGTCGCCGAGCTGCTTCGCGAAATTGAAATTCTGCTCGACCAGAAGGATGGTCGTATCGGTCTGCTTCAGTTCGCGAAAGGCCGCAATCATGTTGGCAATGATTGCCGGCGCCAGGCCCTTGCTCGGCTCGTCGATCAAGAGCAGCTTGCGCGGCTCCACGATCGCGCGCGACACCGCCAGCATCTGCTTCTGTCCGCCGGACAGTTTGCCGGCCGGATGCAGCCAGAATTTCTTCATCGCGGGGAACAGCGAAAAAATCCACTCCAGCCGCTTGTCGTCGATTTCCTCGATGCGACGCGCCGAACGCGCTGCGAGCAGCATGTTCTCCTTCACCGACAGGTCGGCGAAGATGCCCATGTTCTCCGGCACGTAGGCGATGCCGAGCTGCGCAATGTCCGGCGTCGCTCTGGCCGTGATGTCCATGCCGTCGAACGTGATGCGTCCCTGCGACGCCTGCCACAAGCCCATGATGGTGCGCAGCGTGGTGGTCTTGCCCGCGCCGTTGCGGCCGAGCAGCATGGTCAGCTGGCCGCGCGGCACCTCCAGATCGACGCCATGCAGGATGTGATAGGCGCCGATGTGCGTGTGCACGCCGTCGAGTTTCAAGAGCGGTGCATTCATGCTGCATCCTCCACCGGCGCCAGGCCGAGATAGGCTTGCTGCACCACCGGCGAGGCGATCACCGTTTCCGGATCGCCGTCAGCCATCAGCGTGCCGTTGTGCAGCACGATGATGCGGTCGGCCAGTTCGCGCACCACGTCCATCTTGTGCTCGACCAGCAGGATGGTCTTGTCGCGGCGCGCCTTCAGTGCGCGGATCAGGTCGAGGATGACCGGCACCTCGTCCACGCTCATGCCGGCGGTCGGTTCATCGAACATGTAGACCTCGGGATCGAGTGCCATCAGCAAGCCGACCTCCAGCTTGCGCTGATCGCCATGCGGCAGCGCCGCCGCATGCATGTCGCGCTTGGCGGACAAGGCCACGCTTTCCAGCAATTGTTCCGCACGCTCGATCAGGGAGCGATGATGGTTCCACACATTCCACATATCCAGCCCGATGTGCTGGCGCGATTGCAGCGCAAGCCGCACGTTTTCCATCACGCTCAGATTCGGAAACAGGCTGGTGAGCTGGAAGGCGCGGCCCAGTCCGGCGTGGGTGCGGGCCGACGCGGACAGCGCGGAGATATCGCGGCCGTTCAGCAGCACCTGTCCCTCGCTGGCCTTGAGCTGGCCGGAGATCAGATTGAAATAGGTCGTCTTGCCGGCGCCGTTCGGCCCGACGATGGCCGTCAGCGTGCCAGGCGCAAACGCGCAGGACACGGCATTGACCGCGACATGGCCGCCGAAGCGGATGGTGAGATTGCGGGTTTCGAGCGAACCGGCGTGGTGCAGGGGCATGCGATCCTCCGCTGTCAGTGCAATGCAGCGACGCACCCCCGCCCCCTTGCAGGGGGACGGGGTTCGCCGCGGATTACTCGACAGTAGATTAGTAAAAAAGACGACGCGAAGAAATTACCGCTTGTTCCGGATCGGAATCTGCATCTCATCCATCTTGATCTCGCGCACCAGCTCCGGCACGCCCCAGGGCATGGCTGGATCGACCTTGATCTTGAAGTGGTACATCGACTGCATGGCCTGATGGTCTTCCTTGCGGAACATCATCTTGCCCTTGGGCGTGTCGAAGCTCATGCCTTCCATGGTGGAAATCAGTTTCTCGGTGTTGGTGTTGCCGCCGGTCTTCTTCAAGGCTTCCACCAGCGCGATGCCTGCCGCCATGCCGCCGGCCGTGAAGAAATCGGGCGGCGACTTGTAGCGCTTGTAATGCTCGGTGACCAGCCAGTTGTTGGCCGGGTTTTTCGGGATGGCGAAGTAGTAATAGGTCGCGCCTTCCATGCCCGGGAAGTTCTTGTATGCGGCCATCGCCGGCAGGATGTTGCCGCCGGTGGCGATTTCAATGCCGTAGCGCTTCGGATCGAGGTCGGCGATCTTGAAGGGATTGCCCGCACCTGCCCAGATGATGAAGATCACCTTGCGGCCCGGTTTGCCTTTCAGGGAATCGAACAGGCGCTGCGCACCGGCGGTGAAGTCCGTCGTGTTGGTCGGCAGGTATTCCTCATGCACCACCTTGGCCTTCTTCAGGGCTTCCTTGAAAGCCTTCACGCCATCGCGGCCGAAGGCATAGTCCTGCGCCAGCGTCGCGATCGACACGCCTTCCTTTTCCAGCGCCACCGCATTCGAAATCGCGTCCTGCGAGGAGTTGCGGCCGGTGCGGAAGATGTAGCGGTTCCACTTGTCGCCGGTGATGGCATCTGCCACGGCCGGTTCGACCAGCAGGATCTTCTTGTATTCCTCGGCCACCGGCAGCATGGCCAGCGCCACACCGGAACTGGTCGGGCCGACCGCGATATCGGCCTTGTCATCCGCGAAGGCGGAAGCCAGCTGCGACTTGCCCACGTCGGGCTTGCCCTGGTTGTCCTTTTCAATGACGACCAGCTTGTTGCCATTGACCTGCATGGTGCCGTTGGTGGCGTAATCCAGTCCCATCATCAGGCCGATCTGCGTCTGCTTCGCATAGGCTTCCAACGCACCGGTCTTGTCGTACACGTGCGCGATCTTGATGTCTTTTGCGTGGAGTGCTGTGGTGCAACATAGCGCGGCGACCGCCGCCATCAGGTGGTGTCTCATTGCGTCTCATCCTTCTTGTTGGTTGTTTTGGGACCCGATTACCTATGCATCGCGTAGAACGCCCAACCGAAACATCCCGGACGCTGGAGGGGAACTCCATGGACGACGCATAAGAAATCTGGCTCCGGCCAGATTACTCCAAGCCCTTACCGCAGGAAAGTAGTAGAAATACGGGGTGCAACTGATCTGCGCTGCATCAAACCGGGATGGTCTCGCCAAGGAAACTCATGTCCGAAAACGGCTAGACGCCGACTGGAGCGGCGCGTATAAAGTAGCCATGAACAGCCCCGACATGACGCCGACTGCCGGCATACCGACCCTGGATCACGCCAGTTGCTACCGCGCGCTGGCGGCGAAGGACACGCGCTTCGACGGCGTTTTTTTCACCGGTGTGACAACTACCGGCATCTACTGCCGCCCGGTATGCACGGTGAAGACGCCGCGTGAATCGTCCTGCCGGTTCTTCAGCTCTGCGGCTGCGGCGGAAGCCGCCGGATTTCGCCCCTGCCTGCGCTGCCGCCCGGAACTGGCGCCTTATGCCTTGCAGCAAAACCTGGCGCACGCGGTCTGGCAACGCATCGCCGCCGGCGCGCTCAACGACGGCGATGTCGAACGGCTGGCAGAAGAGGTAGGTCTGTCCTCGCGCCAGTTGCGCCGTGTGCTGTTGCAGCATTTCGGCGTGACGCCCGTCGAACTGGCGCAGACGCAGCGCCTCTTGTTCGCGAAAAAACTTCTGCAGGAAACCCGCTTGCCGATGGCGGATATCGCCTATGCCGCAGGTTTCGGCAGCGTGCGGCGGTTCAACGCCTTGTTCGCGGCGCGCTACGGCATCGCGCCGACGGCCATCCGGCGGACTTCCGAAAAAAACAGCCTCGATACGCCCGATGCGCTGAAGCTGCGCCTGGCCTACCGGCCGCCGTTCGACTGGCCGCGGATCTTGCACTACTTGTCCGGGCGAGCGATTCGCTCGGTGGAAGCGGTGCTGGATGATCACCCGCAGGGCGCCTATCTGCGCAGCGTGCGCATCGGCCAGGTCGAAGGCTGGCTGCGAGTGACGCACCTGCCCGACCGGCGACAGCTCGAACTGGAAGCGGCGCCGTCGCTTTCGCCGGTGCTGATGCCGCTGCTCGCACGCGTGCGCAGCCAGTTCGACCTCGACGCCAATCCGTCGCAGATCGAAGAACACCTGCGCCAGGATGCCTTGCTCGCGCCACGCATCGATGCGCTGCCCGGCCTGCGCGTGCCGGGCGCATTCGATGCCTTCGAACTGGCGGTGCGCGCGGTGCTCGGCCAGCAAGTCAGCGTCGCGGGTGCAACGACCTTGTCGGGAAGATTGGTGCAACGCTTCGGCAAACCGGTTGTGACGCCGTATGCGTCAGTGTCCTATCACTTTCCGCTTGCCGAAGATCTCGCCGCATTGGAGTCCGCTGACATTGCCGCCATCGGCTTGCCGCAGACCCGTGCGCAAACGATAGGCAATCTCGCGCAGTTCGCCGCGCAGGGCGGATTGCACATGCCGCCGGGGCTGCCGCTCGACGAGGCCGTCGCCCGACTGAAAACCGTACGCGGCATCGGCGACTGGACCGCGCACTACATCGCGCTGCGCGCATTGCGCTTTCCCGACGCATTCCCCGCCGGCGATCTCGGCTTGCAAAAAGCCGCCGCCGGCGATGGCGCGCGTCTCACCGAAAAACAACTCGCCGCACGCGCCGTCGCATGGTCGCCATGGCGCGGCTACGCGGCACTCGCATTATGGATGGCTTGATCATGATGTATTACACCGAACATCCCAGCCCGCTCGGCACCTTGCTGCTTGCTGCAAGCGACGTTGGCCTTGCCGGCTTGTATTTCGACGAGCACAAATACTTCAACGGCCCGCTGGGCTGGACACGCGATGACCGGCAGCCGCATTTGCGCGATGCCTGCGCCCAGCTCGACGAGTATTTCGCCGGCAAGCGCAGCGCATTCGATCTCTCACTCGACCTGCACGGCACCGCCTTCCAGCAGATGGTATGGCAAGTATTACGCGAACTGCCTTACGGCAGCACGAGCACTTACCAGGATGTCGCACAACGTGTCGCCAATCCGAAAGCCATACGTGCTGCGGGCACGGCCATCGGACGCAACCCGGTCTCGATCATCGTGCCTTGTCACCGCGTGCTCGGCAGTTCCGGAGGCTTGTCCGGTTATGCGGGAGGACTGGAGCGCAAGCGATTCCTGCTCGCGCTGGAGAAGAGGGCGTGAAGGAAAAACAGCTTCGCCCTGGAGGGAAGGATGGCACGGGACAGTGCCTGCGCTAGCAGGAGCAGCAGTGAGCCACGCGACCGACGACGCGCCGCCGCGAAGCGCACTGCCAAGGGTGATTACTTCGATGTGGAACCGGAGGTCGATGAACCGGTCGAGCCGCTTGTACCTGAACTGCTTGAGGTGCCCGAGGTGCCGGGCATGTCCGTCGAGCCGCTCGACGACGACGAGCCTGGCGCCGGCGTGGTCGGCACGGGGGTGCTGGAATTGCTGCTTGAGCTTGGCGAGGAACTGGACGAGCCGGGGCTGGTGCTGGACGTGCCGCTGGCGCCGGAACCATAGCTGCCCGATGCGCCGGAGCTTGGTGTGGACATGGTGCCGGTAGCGGATCCCGAGCCTGAGCCCATACCGGAAGACGAACCGGAAGTGGTTCCCGTTCCAGTGGTGCCGCATGCCGAGAGTGCCAGAGCGCATGCCAAAGGGATGGTCCATTTCATCATAAGAATTCTCCTTAAGAAATCGTGCTGATTCGCTGAAAGCGTGAGAAGCGACATGAGATATCCATCATGCCAAAATTGCATGCATGCGAGTGAGTAGAATCTTTCAATAAGCGAAAGTTCCGGCATAGCTTCGGCCTGATACATCGTGTTGCACATTACCGGAGAGCCACTGTGTGATGGAAATTTCCCGACGGCCGCATGCGTGCAGCGCGGCACTTGTTCCGCCATGTATCCCTGGGCAGGAGAAAAACTTGCGTGCAATCGAAACAGCAAGTAATGTGACGCCGTCATTTTCTTTTTGATAATCCCATGTCATCCCATTCCGACGGTTCTACCAAGGCGATTTTTTATGCGCTCGGTGCCAACGGCGGCATCGCGGTCGCCAAGTTTGCCGCATCTCTCTATACGGGGTCCGGGGCCATGCTGGCCGAGTCGATTCACTCGCTGGCCGATTGCACCAATCAGGTCTTCCTGCTGATCGGCCTCAAGGAAGCGAAGAAACCCGCCGATGAACTGCATCCGATGGGTTACGGTCGCGTGGTCTACTTCTGGGCGATGATGGTTGCGCTGCTGCTGTTCTTCCTCGGCGGCGCGTTTTCGGTCATGGAAGGCATCGGGCACCTGAAGCATCCCGAACCCCTGAGCAGTCCTGTCGTTGCCCTGGCGGTGCTCGGCATCTCCGTGGCGCTGGAAGGTTTTTCCCTCTATGGTGCGATGAAAGAGATACGCAAGATCTCGCACGGGAAATCCTTCGCGAAGTGGTTCCGCGAAACGCGTCAGTCAGAACTGATGGTGGTGGCCGGCGAAGACATCGCCGCGCTCGCCGGCCTGAGCTTCGCCTTCATCGCCGTGCTGCTGGCTGTCGTCACCGGCAATCCGGTCTGGGATGCCATCGGATCGATTGCGGTCGGTGTCCTGCTGATGATCGTCGCGATCTTCATCGTGCGCGAAGTCAAGGCGATGATTACCGGTGAATCGGCTGCGCCCGAAGTGCATGCCGCCATCAAGTCGCATATCGAAAACCATCACGAAGTAGACCACGTGATTCACCTGATCACGCTGCAATGGGGGGAGCAGTTGATGATCGCCGTGCAAGCCAAGATGCGGCAGCAGGCATCCGATGCCGCGCTGGTCGATGCGATCAACGTGGTGGAAGAAAGTATCCAGCGCAAGTGGCCGCAGGCCAAGTGGTGTTTCTTCGAGCCGGACGTGCTCGCCGGGAAGGATTGACTTATTTCTTCGGTTTGGTGACTTCGTTGCCGATCAGTCCGCCGACCGCCGCGCCGCCGACCGTACCTACCGTGCTGTCAGTCAGGACATGACCTGCGACACCGCCCAGCACCGCGCCCGTGCCTATGCCCACCTGTTGGTGGGTCGGCGTGCTGCCGCAGGCGGAAAGAACTGTTGCCATCGTCAATGCGCTGGCAATTGACATCAGCTTGCATGTACTCATCTTGCCCTCCGGAAGATCAGGTTGAAACTTGTAAATAAAGTGATGCGTATCCAGTTCGACTGTTGCTCTCCGGGGTGAGTTCCGGCGGACATTTCCACGCGGGAATCGTGCTGCGCTTTTTTCAGGAAAGGAAGAACATGATCGAAGGAAGTTGCTTATGCGGTGGCGTGCGCTATCGCTACGAAGGTGAATTTGGCACCATCACCGTCTGTCATTGCAGTGATTGCCGCAAGGCGCAGGGAAGCACCTCCGTGGTGGCCGCACCGATCGACGCAGCGCACCTTCAGTGGCTGCAGGGGCAGGGCCTGATCACCGAGTATGCATCCTCGCCCGGAAAGATGCGGGCCTTCTGCAGTCGCTGCGGAACGCCGTTGTATTCACGCCGCGATGGCTCGCCGGATGTGCTGCGGCTCCGCATGGGAACGATTGATACCCCGACTGACGCGCGCCCGGCCGCACATATCTTCGCGACGAAGCTGCCGGCGTGGGCGGCGATGGATGACGATTGTCCGCGCTATGAAGGCCTTGAACCGCAAGCGCGGCGTTAGCAGCCTGTTAGAGGGTCAGCTAACGAGGCGCAGCGCAATCGGATAGCGGTAATGCTTCCCCTTGGCCGCCGAGACGGCGCCGAGGATGCTGAAGATGAAGTTCGCGAGAAAGATCAGCGGGAACAGCAGGAAGCCGATCAGGATCAGCTTGAGCATCACGCTCGCGGCAAGGGCAATTGCGACCGTAATCTGAAAGTTCAGCGCTTCTCGTGCCTCCTGCGCGACAAAGCCCGCTTCGTCCCTTTTCACCAGCCAGAGAACCAGCGCTCCGACAAAGCCGGTGAAGACGCCCAGCAGATGCGCCAGCATCGCGAGATTGCATTCGTCCTTGCTCGGGCTGCTTTCAATCATCTCGTTCATCGCTGGCTCCTGATTCTTCGCCACGCCTCACGGCGCAAGCCTCACGCGGCTTTCTTGGCTGCGCTCTTTTTCGCAGCCGCTTTTTTCACAGCCGGCTTGGCCGCCGCCTTCGTAACCGTCTTTGTTGCCGTCTTTGTTGCTGTTTTCGCCGCGGCCTTTTTCGGTGCTTCTTCCTGCGCCTCTTCCGTGGCGGCCGCCTTGCCCTTCGCCGGTACCTTGGCCTTGCGCTCTTCGAACTCGAAGCTCACCTTGCCATTCTTGTCCTTCACCAGGAAAGCCTTGAACGGGCGGCGGGTACGTTGCGAAATGAAGCCGGGCAGCAGGTCCGTGCGGCCTTCGTTGAGCAGTTTGGCCATTTGTTCCGGCACGATTTCCTGCTGCAGGATGATGCGCCCGCTGCGGAAGTCGCAGGCCTTCGGCTTGGCGACGGTCTTCTCGCATACATAGGCCAGGCCCATCTCGTACACGCCGCTGCCGCACTTCGGGCAGGCGCCGAGCGGTGTCTGGTTGGAGAAGTCGACGCCTTCGCCATCCTCGTCGTCTTCCTGGCCCTGTCCGAAGTCGAACTCCAGCTTGTAGTTCTTGATCTCTTCGTCGCGCACGATCTTGAGTATGGCGGCGAACGGGCGGCCCATCTTGGAACGGAATCCCTGCAGCGGACCGATCTCGCGCTTGGCCAGCAGTTCCTCGACTTCCGCGATTTCAAACTGGCGGCTGCCGGGAATCTTGGTCATCGAGAATTCGCACTTGGTGCAGGCGAAGCGTCGATAGTTTTCCTTCACCACGCCGCCGCAATTCGGGCAGGGCGTCTTCAGCGTCGCGTAATCGCCGGGGATGGTGTCGTTGTTGTATTCCTTGGCGCGCTTGACGATGATCTGCGTCATCTGGGCAATCTCGCGCATGAATTCCTCGCGGCTGATCTTGCCGCGCTCCATCTGCGCCAGCTTGTATTCCCATTCGCCGGTCAACTCCGGCAGCGTCAATTCGTCGACGCCGAGGCCGCGCAGCAGCGTCATCAGCTGGAAGGCCTTGGCCGTCGGAATCAGCTCGCGGCCTTCGCGCAGCAGGTACTTCTCGTTCAACAAACCTTCAATGATGGCCGCACGCGTGGCTGGCGTCCCCAAGCCCTTGCCGGCCATCGCTTCGCGCAGGTCCTCGTCCTCGACCAGCTTGCCGGCGCCTTCCATCGCCGACAGCAGCGTCGCTTCGGTATAGCGCGCCGGCGGTTTGGTCACCAGTCCGTTCGCCGTGATCTTGTCGGTCTTGACCTTCTCGTCCTTGGCGACCGGCACCAGCGTTCCCGCGTTTTCCTTGTCGTCGTCGTTGGCCGCTTCCCTGCCGTAGATGGCGAGCCAGCCCGGATTCGTCATCACCTTGCCTTCGGTCTTGAAGGTATGGCCGGAGACTTCCGTGAAGCGCGTCGTCACGAGGAATTCGGCAGCGGGGAAGAACACCGCCAGGAACCGTCGCACCACCAGGTCGTACAGCTTCTGTTCGGGTTCCGACAGGTTTTTCGGCGCCTGTTGCGTGGGAATGATGGCGAAGTGGTCGCTGATCTTGGTGTTATCGAAGATGCGCTTGTTCGGCTTCACCCAGCTCTTGTTCAGGATCTGCTTCGCGAACTGATGGTAGTTGTTGTTTTCCGCCACGACTTCCAGCGTCTCCTTGACCGTATTCATATAGTCTTCCGGCAGGTGACGCGAATCGGTACGCGGATAGGTCAGTACCTTGTGCTTTTCATACAGGGCTTGCGCCAGTCCTAGCGTGTTCTTCGCGGAAAAGCCGAAGCGCGCGTTGGCCTCGCGCTGCAGGCTGGTCAGGTCGAACAGGGCGGGAGAAATCTGGGTCGCGGGCTTGGATTCTTCCGTGACCGTGCCTTGCTTGCCGCGGCATGCGGCGACGATCGATTCGGCGGCTGCCTTGCTCCACAGACGCTCGGCCCGCTTTTCCGCGTCGGTTTCATCCTTTTTGAATTTTGTGTCGAGCCAGCGGCCCTCATAGATGCCGGCGGCGCACACGAAGTCGGCGCGCACTTCCCAATAGTCGCGCGGCACGAAACTCTTGATCTTCTCTTCACGCTCGACCACGATCGACAGCGTCGGCGTCTGAACCCGGCCGACGGTTGTCAAATAGAAACCACCTTCCTTGGAATTGAAGGCGGTCATGGCACGCGTGCCGTTGATGCCGATCAGCCAGTCTGCCTCGCTGCGGCAGCGTGCGGCATCGGCCAAGGGCAGCATGTCCTTGTCTTCGCGCAGTCGCGCAAACCCGTCACGGATGGCCGCCGGCGTCATCGACTGCAGCCAGAGACGCCGGATCGGTTGCTTGGCCTTGGCGTACTGCATGATCAGGCGGAAAATCAGTTCACCCTCGCGCCCCGCGTCGCATGCGTTGATGGTGGCGGTGACATCCTTGCGCTTGAGCAGCTTTGTCAGCACTTTCAGACGTGATTCCGTTTTGGCAATCGGATTCAAGGCGAAATGCGGCGGGATCATCGGCAAATGCGTAAACGTCCATTTGCCGCGCTTAACGTCGTATTCTTCCGGTACGGCGATCTCGACCAGGTGGCCGACGGCGGAGGACAGCAGGTACTCGTCGGATTCAAAGTACTCATCGTGCTTGGTAAAGCCGCCGAGCGCCTTCGCGATATCGTTCGCGACAGAGGGCTTCTCTGCGATGATGAGGGTCTTAGTCATATATTCAGGATCTCGAAAGTGGCGCCGAAGCGCGCGCAATACAATGTGTGAATGCTGCCGGACAAGGTTGCTAAAACGAAAGTCCTACTAATATAACAACGATCCGGGGGATTTAGCGGCCAATGATAAGCGCGTTGCGGCGAAAACCGCAAGGAGGAGACGGGCAGTCGCTGGAGCGAGACAGCTTGGCGATTCGACAACTGGCGCAGATTTGCGCTATAAACTAATGTAGGAGACGCGGTTCGTCGTCGTCATCGTCGGCGAACAACTCGTCGAAAATCAATGCATCCGGTTCCTTGCCTTGACTCCAGAGCACCATCAGGACGATGACCTTGATCTTGTCGAGCGACACTTCCGAATCGCTGACCGCCAATGCGCGTTCGATAATGATCTCGCGCTGCATCGGATCGATGATCTTGGCGGACTCCAGGAATTGCAGGAATCCCACGGCTTCCGTACCCAGCACGTCAAGTTCCCGCTGCGCATAAATGCGCATGCCGAAAGAAAACGCGGTTTGCTGCGGATAACGGTCGGAATATTCGTTGGTGGCTTCGGCGAGATCTGTCAACCATCCCAGCGCCTGGGAGATCTCATCTTCTTCAAAGCCGACGGCGGACAACTTCTTGACCAATGCATCTGCGTCTGGACAAGCGTCGGGACGATAATAGGTTTCGTAAAGGTAAACGAGAACGTCAAACATGATTTACTGTAGCGTGAAGGTCGATATGCCGCAAGCGACATCGCGACCAGGTTTCGAAAAATGACACTCTCGTGATTCAGTTTTCCTTACCTGCGGCACCATGTCAAGCAAGAAAAACAGTGTCATGCCGGCGACAGTACAACGTACATCGAGCCCTTCTTTTTACAGCATATCCGAAAAACGGAGCGGTGACAGCAACAATTGGTGTCAGGATGTTGCGAGGCGACGCACCATGCCGCCAGGAAGCATTTCGATCAAACCGTCGAGTTCAAGTGTTAACAATTGCGCATGGATAGCGGCAATATCGACGTCGCAACGTGTAGCAAGAACATCGGGAGCGACCGGATCGAAACCCATCGCGACGAGGATTGGCGATGCTGCCGGCGCCTTGGCCGCAGGTGAAGGCGCCGGCGTCGGACGCAGCGGCACGTCGTGGTGCCTGATTTCCTCCAGCACGTCCTGTGCCGACTCAACCAGCTTCGCACCTTGCTTGATCAGCAGATGACAACCCTTGGACAGGGGAGAATGAATCGAGCCGGGGATGGCGAATACTTCGCGCCCCTGCTCAGCCGCCATGCGCGCCGTGATCAGGGAACCCGATTGCGCGGCGGCTTCGATCACCAGCACGCCGCGTGCCAGTCCGGAAATGATGCGGTTGCGGCGCGGGAAATTGGAGGCGATGGCCGGTGTGCCGAGCGCATATTCGCTGATGATGCAACCTTCTGCAGCGATCTGATGAGCAAGATTGCGGTTGCGGGCCGGATAGACGATGTCGGCCCCGGTGCCGATCACCGCGACGGTCGAACCCGCGCCTCGCAAGCTGCCTTGATGCGCAGCCGTATCGATTCCCAGTGCCATGCCGGAAATGATCGTCAGGCCGGCCTGGCTCAATACTTCGGAAAACTTTTCTGCATTGAGTACGCCTTGCGTGGTGGCGTTGCGGCTGCCAACGACGGCGAGAGAACGGTTCTGCAGCAAGTCGATCCGCCCCTTCGCGTACAGGATCAGGGGCGGATCGGAAATGTCCAGCAAGGCTTTCGGATAATCCGCATCGGCCAGCGTCAACACGCGGTTGCCCGGCTGTTCTGCCCAGGTCAGCGTCTTGTCGATTAATGCGGAAGCTTCATCGGAGGGCGGGGAGAGCAGTGCTTGCGCAATGCGCTCGGAAACGACTTTTTGCAAAGCAGAAAAGCTCGCCGAGAAAATATTTTCCGGCAAGCCAAAGGTATTCAGTAATTTGCGAGCAGTCTCCGGGCCCACGCCGGGAATCTGTTCAAGCCGGATCCACGGCGCAAGTTCTTGCGCCCAATCGTGTTGCGTCATTTAAAGCGGAAGAGGATTATTCAGGCGATTTCGCAATATCGCCGATTTGTACGGTATCTGTCACCTGCATGACCAAGCCGTACGAAATATTCTCGAACGCACGGAAGATGAAGAGGCTGCCATACTGGGTATCAGGCAGTTTCACTTTCGGACGGCCGAAGGAGCCGAAGGCCCAGAAGGAGCCCTTGTCGGTGCGGTCCGCCACGATTTTTCCGTAGCGATAGAGTTCTAGCACCGTGCCAAGGTCCATGCCATCCTTCTTGCCGCGATTGATCGCGACGATCTGGTTCTGGCCGGCTTGCGACACGCCGCCATAGACCGACACGATGCGTGCATTCACCAGATGTTCCGGCGGGTGCGGTACATAGTTCAGAATCGGCGTGGGCGGTACCGGCAGCAATCGATCGCCGATCCCCATTTCCTGCTTGACGGAAACAACCTTGAACACATGCGCTTCGTCCGCGGCTTGCGCCGGTCGTTCGAGCTTGATGGTGCCCAGATATGCTGCTTCATGTGCAATCACCTTGTTGGTATCCGGATCCTTCAGCGCGGTGCCGGGACGGAATACCTGGAATGAAGTGCCTGCACCAAGTTCGCCGCGGACATACGCCTTGTCGTCCTTGCCCAGCATGACCCGGCCCTCCTGGGTCGCGATGATGCGCGGCGCGGTGTCCAGTTCATCTTCCGCAATCACCAGCGGCTGCGACAGGAAGGGTTCAATGGCGTTCGACGGAATGGCGGGTACCGCTTCCTGGCCCAATCCTTCAGTACGCAATTGCGGTTCCAGCCGGACAGTAGGCACGCCGCGGCCATCCGCGGTTGCGCCAGCACCGCCGCCAACCGGCGTTCCAAGCCGCAAGCGGCCGGCGACGCGGTCGAAGTAAACGATCTGGCCTGGGTAAATCCAGTGCGGATTGCGGATCTGTTCCTTGTTCATGCCCCAGACTTGCGGCCAGCACCATGGATGCTGCAGGAACTTGCCGGAAATGCCCCACAAGGTGTCGCCGCGCACGACGGTGTGCTGGTCAGGTGCGTTGGGCAGAAAAGCACAGCGCGGCGAATGCGTGGCCTCCTCGCCGGATGCCGCAAAGCTGTTGAAGGCGGATGCCAGAGCGAGGATAAGGGCGGCTGTGCTAAACTTTTTCATGATCTGTCCGGTGAATGTGGCTCGAATACAGACAATAATGACTGCCACAGCATGTTGCCCGCATGTAAATAACTGCATGGCGAAACTTGTCAAATTGAATCAAATTCTGCACATAAATCCTTGAACTAGCAAGAGAAACGACGCTCTTATACCGTTGGTTTGTTGCACAAAAGCCGTATGTCATTACTAAATATTCTGCGTTATCCCGATCCGCGCCTGCACAAGATTGCCAAGCCGGTAACCGTTTTCGATGATCGGCTGAAGAGGCTTGCCGCCGACATGGCCGAAACCATGTATGCCGCGCCCGGCGTCGGCCTTGCCGCGACCCAGGTCGATGTTCACGAGCAACTGGTCGTGATCGACACCTCCGAAACGCACGACGACCTGCGCGTTTTCATCAACCCGGAGATCGTCTGGGCCAGCGAAGAGAGGCAGGTGTATGACGAAGGCTGCCTGTCGGTGCCTGGCATCTACGACGGCGTCGAACGTCCTGCCCGCGTGAAGGTGAAGGCGCTGGATCTGGATGGAAAATCCTTCGAAGTCGATGCCGAGGGACTGCTGGCGGTATGTATCCAGCATGAAATGGATCATCTCAAGGGCAAGGTGTTCGTTGAGTACCTGTCGCCGCTCAAGCGCAACCGGATCAAGACCAAGCTGTTGAAGGAAGAGCGGGAAATGGAGCGCGAAAAGAAAAAAGCCGTCGCAGCAGTCCGCTGATCCGGCGGCATTTCTTCGTCTGATATTTCCCTCAGGGTTTTCGCCCGTCCATCCGGGCAGCAACAAGATCAATAAACATGAAAATCCTCTTTGCCGGCACGCCGGAATTTGCCGCCGTCGCGCTGAAGTCCTTGTATGACGCCGGCTTCGACATTCCTCTCGTCCTGACCCAGCCGGACAGGCCCGCCGGTCGCGGCATGCAATTGCACGCATCGCCGGTCAAGCAATTCGCGGTCGCGCACGACATCCCGGTCGCGCAACCGGTTTCGCTGCGCCTCAACGGCAAGTATCCCGATATCGCGGAAGAGGCGCACGCCTTGCTGCATGCCACTCCACATGATGTGATGGTGGTCGCCGCTTACGGCCTGATCCTGCCGCGCAGCGTCCTGGATATTCCGAAATACGGCTGCATCAATATCCACGCCTCATTGCTTCCGCGCTGGCGTGGCGCCGCGCCGATCCACCGTGCCATCGAAGCGGGGGATGCGGAGAGCGGTGTCACCATCATGCAAATGGAAGAAGGGCTGGATACCGGACCGATGCTTTCGATGGAGCGCATTCCTATCGACGCTGAGGACACTACCGCAAGTTTGCACGACAAGCTTGCCGAGCTCGGCGCCAAAATGATCGTCGATGCGATGCGCAAGCTGGAGCAGGGCGCACTGACGGCCGTGCCGCAACCGGAAGAGGGCGTTACCTACGCGGCGAAGATTGCGAAGGAAGAAGCCGCACTCGATCTGACGCAGCCTGCGGAGGTACTGTGGCGCAGGATCCGGGCATTCAATCCGTTCCCCGGAGCATACGCGACATTCAACGGCGTCCCGGTCAAATTCTGGCGCGCCGAACTCGCCTCGGCTGACACCAGCGCCGTGCCAGGCCAGGTATTGGCAGCGAATGCGCAGGACGGTGTCCTGATTGCTTGCGGCTCGGGTGCGCTGCGCGTGCGCGAATTGCAGAAGCCGGGCGGCAAGCGTTTGCCGGCCGCGGAATTCCTCAAGGGGTTTCCGCTTGAAGACGGGCGTTTCGGCTAGGGCGTGTCATCAATTACTTCGCACTCCCGAAGTAATTGATGACACGCCCTAAACGTGAATCTGGCGGCCGCCCGCGAACGACCAGTTCTCCCAGGCGGTTTCCTTGAAACACACCATCACGTTTTCTGGATCGATGCCGGGTTCGCCGGACAGGTGCGTGATGATGTCGGCGAGGATTTTCTTCTTCACCTTGACGCTGCGTCCGAAGGACAACAGGATTTCGATCAATACGAAATCCTCCGTGCGTGCGGAGCCGGCATCCGGATAGTGGGGATCAAATAGAAAGTCCTCCGCATCCAATTCCAGCACGCGCTGAAATCGGTCCGTTTCGGGGACGCCGGACGCGACCAGCGCCGCATGCACGCCATTCAGTACCGATGATTTGAAATCGCGCGATTTTCCCTTGCGGGTGGTGAGGGTAACGAGTGGCATGATGATCCTTTCATTCCTGCACGGTGAGCGCAGTGATCGCAGCAGTCGGTAAAACTTCCGCAAAACTGTCGGATACCTCGGTCAGGGCCGCCCTATGCAGCGTCGCATGGTCCACGACGCCGTCGTCCCATGCGTCGATGTCGCGCGTAGCGCAGGCATCGCCCGGCACCAATACCTGATAGCCGAGCGGGCGTGCATCGCGCGCCGTGGTTGAGACGCACATATGCGTCATCAAGCCGCAGATGATGAGCGTCTTGATTCCGCGCGCCTGCAATTGCGCGTGCAGGTCGGTGCTGGCGAAACTGCTGGCGGTGGTCTTCTGAACCACGGCGTGCTGCGGACCGGGAGCCATCTCGGGGTGGAATGCAACCGTGTCGCCATCCTTTGCAAACAGCGGTCCCCCGGCCGGCCCCAGATGCTGGACATGAAAGACCGGCATTCCGTGTGCATCCGCGAAGTCGATCAAGCGTCTCGCATTTGCCATTGCGGACGCCCCGCCGGGAATCAACAGCCGGCCTCCGTCGAAATACTCCATCTGAAAATCGATCACGATCAATGCCGTGCTTTTGGCGTTCAACGTCTTGGTGGCGGCTACGCCGCTGATGGCGCGCATGGTCGGGTGTGGCATGGTGGCTCCCTGAGTGAATATGGCGTCAGCTTAGCGCTCGGAAGGCGGATGCGATACGGCTTTGAGCGCACAGGATATGTGCTGCCATGATTCAAATCGACACGGCCGACGCCGAGGAAAGTTGGGTTTTTATTAATAAATTTGCGCAAATACAACTGACTTTCTCCGTTGCCGGTCGGCATTTGCATGACGAATGCGCAAGCCCTTGATTCGACGTATAATTTTGTTTGCGCCGATTTGATTGAAAAGTCAAAACCAGCTTGCGGGCGCCGTGGTTATCACACCATGAATAAATACAGCTAAAGCGGACAAGGAATGACCCGGTCTCGCTTTCAGACCGGGTTTTTTGCTTTTTAGAGAGAAAAAATGAAACGCGAACCGATTTCCTCCACTGAAGCGCTGTTGCGCGACTTGTTGTCTCAACGCATCCTGATCCTCGACGGCGCGATGGGAACGATGATTCAACAGTACAAGCTGACGGAGGAGGATTACCGCGGCGCGCGTTTTGCCGACTACGCAGTGCCGGGCAAGGAGCTGTTCGTCAAGGGCAACAACGATCTGCTCGTGCTCACCCAGCCGCAGATCATTGGCGAGATCCATGAAAAATACCTCGCCGCCGGCGCCGATCTGATCGAGACCAATACCTTCGGCGCGACCAGCGTGGCGCAGGAGGATTACCACATGGGCCATCTCGCCTACGAGATGAATGTGGCCGCCGCCAGACTGGCCCGCGCCGCGTGCGACAAATATTCCACGGCCGACAAGCCGCGTCTCGTTGCCGGTGCGCTTGGGCCGACGCCGAAGACCGCATCGATTTCCCCCGATGTGAACGACCCTGGCGCACGCAACATCAGCTTCGACCAACTGGCCGCCGCTTACCTGGAGCAGACGCGCGCGCTGGTCGAAGGCGGCGTCGACGTGCTGCTGGTCGAAACCATCTTCGATACGCTCAATTGCAAGGCGGCCCTGTTCGCCATCGACACGTTCTTCGAGGAGTCGGGCAAGCGCTTGCCGATCATGATCTCGGGCACGGTCACCGATGCATCGGGCCGCATCCTGTCCGGCCAAACCGTGCCTGCATTCTGGCACTCGGTGCGTCATGCCAAGCCCTTGACCATCGGCCTGAACTGCGCGCTCGGCGCGTCGGTGATGCGCCCCTATGCGGAGGAATTGTCGAAGATCGCCGATACCTTCGTGTGCATCTATCCCAACGCCGGCCTGCCCAATCCGATGGCCGATACCGGCTTCGATGAAACGCCGGACGTCACGTCGTCGCTGCTGAAGGAGTTTGCCGAGGCCGGTTTCGTCAATATTGCCGGCGGTTGCTGCGGTACGACGCCAGACCATATCAAGGCCATTGCCAACGCCTTGCGCGATGTCCCGCCACGCAAGGTGCCGGAATCCGACCACCGCATGAAACTGTCCGGGCTGGAGCCCTTCATCATCGACGATGAATCGCTGTTTGTGAACGTGGGTGAACGTACCAACGTCACCGGCTCCAAGGCATTCGCGCGCATGATCCTGAACGAGCAATTCGATGACGCGTTGTCGGTCGCGCGACAGCAAGTCGAAAACGGCGCGCAGATCATCGATATCAACATGGACGAGGCGATGCTCGACTCTGTGGCGGCGATGACCCGCTTCCTGAACCTGATCGCTTCCGAGCCGGACATCGCGCGCGTGCCGATCATGATCGACTCGTCGAAATGGTCGGTCATCGAAGCCGGTCTCAAATGCGTGCAGGGCAAGGCAGTCGTCAATTCGATTTCGATGAAAGAGGGCGAGGAGGAATTCCTGCGCCAGGCGAAGCTGTGCCGCCGCTATGGCGCAGCAGTAATCGTGATGGCCTTCGATGAAGTCGGACAGGCCGACACTTTCGAGCGCAAGACCGAGATCTGCGCGCGCGCCTACAAGCTGCTGACGGAAAAAGTCGGATTCCCGCCAGAAGACATCATCTTCGATCCGAATATCTTTGCCATCGCCACCGGCATCGAAGAGCACAACAACTACGCCGTCGACTTCATCAATGCAACGCGCTGGATCAAGCAGAACCTGCCTTACGCGAAGATCAGCGGCGGCGTGTCGAACGTAAGCTTCTCCTTCCGCGGCAATGACCCGGCGCGCGAAGCGATTCACACCGTATTCCTGTATCACGCGATCAAGGCCGGCCTTACGATGGGCATCGTCAACGCCGGCATGGTCGGCGTGTATGACGACCTCGCGCCGGAACTACGTGAGCGCGTCGAGGACGTGGTGCTCAATCGCCGCCCGGATGCCACCGAGCGCATGATCGAATTCGCCGCCACCTTGAAGGCTGGCGACAAGAAGGAAGAGCAAAGTCTCGAGTGGCGCAACGAGCCGGTCGAGAAGCGGCTTTCGCATGCGCTGGTGCACGGCATCACGCAATGGATCGTCGAGGATACCGAGGAAATGCGCCTCAAGACGCTGAACGCCGGCGGCCGTCCGATCAATGTCATCGAAGGTCCGCTGATGGATGGCATGAACATCGTCGGCGACCTGTTCGGCCAGGGCAAGATGTTCTTGCCGCAGGTCGTGAAGTCGGCACGCGTGATGAAGCAGGCAGTCGCCCATCTGATCCCGTATATCGAGGAAGAAAAGCGGCTGGAAGAGCAGAAGACCGGCATTGCCGCCAAGCCCAAGGGCAAGATCGTGGTCGCAACGGTGAAGGGCGACGTGCACGACATCGGCAAGAACATCGTGTCGGTGGTCCTGCAATGCAATAACTTCGAAGTGGTGAACATGGGCGTGATGGTGCCGTGTTCCGACATCCTCGCGAAGGCGAAGGCGGAGAATGCAGACATCATCGGCCTGTCCGGCCTGATCACGCCCTCGCTGGAAGAGATGGCGCATGTGGCGAAGGAAATGCAGCGCGATCCGCATTTCCGCATGCTGAAGATTCCGCTCCTGATCGGCGGCGCCACCACCAGCCGCGCCCATACCGCAGTAAAGATTGCGCCGAATTACGAGGGCCCGGTGGTGTACGTGCCGGACGCTTCGCGCTCGGTGTCGGTCGCGCAATCCTTGCTGACGCAGGAGCAGCGCGATCAGTACATCGAAGACATCGAGAGCGACTACAAGCGCATCCGCGAGCAGCATGCGAACAAGAAAACGGTGCCTTTGCTCACCCTGGCCGAGGCGCGCGCGAACAAGGCAAAGCTTGAGTTCGCGCCGGTCAAGCCGAAGTTCATCGGCCGCCGCGTTTTCAAGAATTACGATCTCGCGACGATCGCGCAGTATATCGACTGGGCTCCGCTGTTCCAGACCTGGGACCTGGCCGGAGCATTCCCCGCGATCCTGAAGGATCCGGTGGTGGGAGAGCAGGCGCGCAAGGTGTTCGAGGAAGGCCAGGCCTTGCTGAAGAAGGTGATCGAAGGACGCTGGCTGACGGCGAACGGCGTGATCGCGCTACTGCCCGCCAATACGGTGAACGATGACGACATCGAAATCTACACCGACGAGACGCGCACGAAAGTCGCGTTCACCTACTACGGTGCGCGCCAGCAAACCGTGAAGCCGGTCATCGATGGCGTGGCGCGGCCGAACCAGTGTCTCGCGGATTTCATTGCGCCGAAGTCATCCGGCATTGCCGACTACATCGGTTTGTTCGCGGTCACCGCCGGCATCGGCATCGAGAAGCATGAAAAGCGTTTCCTGGACGAGCACGACGACTACAGCAGCATCATGCTCAAGTCGCTGGCGGACCGGCTGGCCGAGGCTTTTGCCGAACACCTGCACGAGCGTGTGCGCAAGGATTTCTGGGGTTATGCAGCGGATGAAACGCTCAGTAACGAGGAGCTGATCAAGGAAGCCTACAAGGGCATCCGGCCGGCGCCCGGCTATCCCGCATGCCCGGAACATACGGTTAAAGGCGACATGTTCAAGCTGCTGCAATGCGACGAAATCGGCATGCAGGTGACCGAATCGTTCGCGATGCATCCCGGCGCATCGGTATCAGGCTTCTACTTCGCCCATCCGAAGTCCAAATACTTCAGCGTCGGCAAGATCGGAACGGATCAGGTGACCGACATGGCGGCGCGGCGCGGAGTGAGCAAGGATGACATCGAACGCTGGCTGGCGCCGAACTTGTAGGACGTCTAGTGCACGTTGCGGGCGACGTTGTCGCTCCATTCGAAGGCGGAGACCTGTAGTTTGTACAGCTCTTCGCTGGACAGGCGGAAGCGTTCCACCAGGTCGTCCAGCATCTGGCCGGCCTCTTCGATGCGTTCCATGTGTTCGGCCAGTTTCAGCATGTCGCCAAAATCACCCCTGCGATGCAACAGGGCATCGCTGACCGCGTCGACGACAGCAACCTGTTCCAGAATCTCGGCCATCGGGATGCTGAACAGAGTGTCCATCAAGGACATGATGCCGACCGTGAATGCGGTATCGGCGATGCTGCGATTGTGCGGCTCATATTGTTGCGCGATCAGTTCCAGCAACTTGCCGCGTGTCGCGGCCAAGGTCAGCAGCGGCGTCATGCTCTGGCCCTTCTTGCACGGCTCCGCGTACAGCATGATCTGCAGCCAGCGTTGCAGCTGATTGCGTCCGAGCAGCAGCAATGCCTGGTTGACTGAATCGATGCGGCGCCGAACGCCGACTGCCGGCGTGTTCACCAGGCGCAGCAGGTTGAAGCAGAGCGAGACATCGTTCTTGATGGCGCGCTCGACTTCGGAAGTGTCCGCATCCGAGGTGATCAGCGTCATCAACTGCATGATGGCCAGCTGCGAGGGCGATAGCTTCTTGCCGCTCAGGATCACCGGCTTGGCAAAGTAGTAGCCTTGAAAATAATCGAAGCCGAGTTCGAGGCAGGTGTCGAACTGTTCCTGATTTTCGACCTTTTCCGCGAGCAGCTTCTTGTTCGCGCTCCTGAACCGGGGTGTGAGTTTGAGCAGTGCCGACAGTGGCATGTCGCGCAAATCGAACTTGATGATTTCGACCAGCGGCAGCAACTTCTGTACGTCATCGCTATCGGTAATCACATCGTCCAGCGCGAAGCGGAAACCTTCCTGCACCAGTTGTTCAATGCGCGCCAGGATCTCCGGCGTCACCTTCATCGTTTCAACGATTTCCAGCACCACTTGTTCGCGCGGCAGGAACTGGAAGATATCGCTCATCAGCACGGCAGCGTCGACGTTGACATAGCCGAGCACGTTGCCGATCACCTTTTCCATGCCGAGTTGCGAAGCATGCGCGATGACGGAGGCAGTCGCCGAGAGGTCATTGGTAATGTTGGCCGGGCCGACGGCCGCATTGCGGAAAAGAAGTTCGTAGGCTACCAGCGCCTGGCTGCGGTCGAGGATCGGCTGGCGGGCGAGGAAAAATTCCCGCACGCGCAGGGGACGGGCGTTACCGGCATCCGACGTCGAATTGGCCGACATTGCGGTCATGTTTTCGCCTTGGGTTTGTCTCTTGTTGATTATTCTCAGGCGCCGTCCGGTCTGAAAACGGCAAATGCGCACAGGTCGTATGGGTCGCAGTCAAAGTCGCTGCGTGCTGCGTGAAGACGGTTCGGGCGGCGTTCGCCGCGCTCTGAACTGCAACGCATACGGCCTGTCCGCACTTGCGGGAGGCGGCGCCGGAAGGGCGGTTTTTCTTCACTGTAGCGCATTTTTATTTCCATATCGCAACTTTCGATTGTGCGATGCAACCTGACACATCCGGAAGTCCCGGCGCCACGCCGAAAAAACCGTATGGATTCAAAGGTCTAGAGGCGCGCCCTCGACGAACACCTTCAATTCGCCAGGGGCAAATTGCGTCCAGCGTTCGTTGGTGGTCAGCGGTGCGGTGACGATGACCGCAACGCGATCATTGGGCGTGGTGACTTTCGAAAAATCGACACTAAGGTCTTCATCCGACAGCTTCGCAGTACTGAAAGGATGCTGGCGGACGACGTAGTGCAGTTGCGTCGAGCAGTGCGCAAACAGTGCATTGCCATCCGACAGCATCATGTTGAAGGTGCCGTTCGCGGCGATCTCGGTGCTCAGTTCGCGCATCGCCTGGCACAGTTCGGGCAATGCCGGCGGCGTATCGCCAAAGCGCCGGCGCAATTCCTGCAGCAGGTAACAGAAGGCCAGTTCGCTGTCAGTCGTGCCGACGCGGCGGAATGCACCGTTGAGCGTCGGCACGAAGTCCTTGAGGTCGCCGTTGTGCGCGAACACCCAGTAGCGGCCCCACAACTCGCGCACGAATGGATGGCAGTTCTCCAGCGCGATGCGGCCCTGCGTTGCCTTGCGGATATGGGCAATGACATTCTTGGATTTGATCGGCCAGCGTTTGATCAACTCGGCGACCGGCGATGCAATCGCGGCTTCGTAATCGACGAAATGACGCACGCCTGCGCCTTCGAAAAACGCGATGCCCCATCCGTCGTTATGCACGTCGGTCCGGCCGCCGCGCGTGGCAAAGCCGGTGAAGCTGAACACAATGTCCGTCGGGACATTGCAATTCATTCCGAGTAGCTGGCACATGATCTTGATGAGAATGCCTGTGACATAACAACATAGCACGTCCGCGCTGGCTTAGAGCAGCCAGGGGTCGCTCTCCGGTCGGGGATACTGCTTTGCGATGAAATCCACGAAGCTGCGCACCTTGGCGGATAGCAGGCGGCGGCTTGGATACACCATCACGACCGACAGCTGACCGAGTTCATGCTTGGGCAGCAGGCGCACCAGCCTTCCTGCCGCGAGGTCATCGCCCAGCGCAAACGAAGGGCGGATCACGATACCCATGCCGGCCAGCGCGCATTGGCGTAGCAAATCGCCATTGTTGGATATGACCTTGCTGGTGATCGGTATGTTGATCGTATCGCCGTGCGGGCCTTTGACCGGCCAGTGGCGGCGCATCTGCTCGTAGGAAAAATTCAGGCAGGCATGTTTCGAGATGTCCTCCAGCGTACGCGGCGTGCCGTGCTTTTTCACATACTGCGGGGACGCACACAACACGATTTCGGAGACGCCCAGTTGACGGGCGACCATGCTCGCATCGAACTTCTGGAAGTCGACGAAAATGCCGACATCGAAACGATCCTCGACCAGATCGACGGTGCGATCCGAGACCGTGATATCCAGTGTGACATCCGGAAACTGGGCCGCGTACAAGGGCAGCAGTTGGGCAAGGTGCGACTGCCCGAAACCCAGCAGTGAATAGATGCGCAGCGTGCCGCTCGGCTTCTTTGCGTGCGAGGAGGCGATCGCTTCCGCATCGTCGATTTCCTGCAGGATTTGCAGAACCCGTTCCAGATAAGCATGCCCGGTCTCCGTCAGCGACAGCTTGCGCGTGGTGCGGTTGAGCAGACGCGTGCCGAGATGCTCTTCCAGATCAGCGACGTGACGCGTGATGACTGCGTTCGAAATATTCAGCGCCTTGCCCGCACCGGCAAAGCTGCCTTGTTCGACCACTTTCGCAAACACGCGCATTGATTGCAGACGATCCATGTGCCCAGCCTCATTGTTTCTGAACGAGAAATAGTAGCTCGCAATTATTCATGTTTTTTGTTGGACACGCAATCCGTAATGCTTGCCGCTCCTTGAATACGCGCACCAGGCCGGGGCACTGCTTTGCGTGGGCACGTGACCATCAGCTTATTCTCCCGATATTTGATACGCGTCTGGCACAGTCGAGGACGGAAAACGCGGCCAAATCCGAGCCCTTGTGGGAATAGGCCAAGAAATCAGACGCTTACTGAATTGGCACAGGCCTTGCACAAGGGGCGTGTGAAGGAAGTGGACCGCTTTGCGCGGCGATGCGGGCAGACACCTCCAGCGATCCCGACACTTCCTTGCAATGAATACATCCGCGTATACCTCTCCGGTTCCCGCCATGGCTTGCGATTGCAGACGTGGCGGGTTTTTTTCGTGGAGCGATTGCTTCTCCCGGAAGCGTGCGATGCGATATACAGCGTTGCGTTACACGCGGCCCTTCCCTGGTCTCGTCCGGAGGCGCCGATCCTCGTCTCGCCAGGCCGTAGGCTTCTTTTCTGGAATCGTAACGGTGTACACATTTCGACCGAGACGATACGGCGCGCCAGCGAGACGGATTGCGCAAGACTGCCCGCCGGAGAGTGCTGATAGTTGACGGTGTAGCCTCGTATCGCGCTGAGATGGTCCCAAACTGTTGCGCTGCCGCGAGTTGAGGCGCCTGTCTATCCGGGGGTCAACGGAATTCGCGCCGCATACGATACAAGGGCGGACACGTAATTTCATACGTAAGCAGGAACTCCCGACAAATCAAGAGCTTGCGCGATGGGCGTAGGTTTTGCATGAAGTCGGCTCCCGATGCGGCGGAAGTGCTTGCCAGGGATTGAGCACGTGACATTTTCGTCGACCGGGCATTGATTGCAATTCATGAAATTGGTGCTGCCATCCGCGGCACGCAACGCGTTGCCTCGCTCTGATGGCAGATGCTTGCGGCAAGCGCCGGGTGACCAGAAGTGACGAGATGTGATAGTTGATCCGGCCAGCCGATGATCATCCGCACAGACATAGTAAAGGAAGACATATGAAGTATTCGAGAAATCAGGTTTCGGAACAAGCTCGCCGGCGAGATGCCGGACAAGCCATCTTTCGCTCTCGCGCACATGACGTACAGAAGATTTACGTCAGCCTGAAACAGTGGCGGATATTTCACGCCGTCATTGATTGCGGCGGATTCGCCGAGGCCGCCAAGACCCTGCATCTCAGTCAATCGACCATCAGTTATACCGTCGCGAAATTGCAGGAGCAGTTAGGCACGCCCTTGCTGAAAACCGAGGGACGCAAGGCTGCGCTGACGTCGGAAGGGCGTGCGCTGCTGGAGCGCTCGCGCCATGTACTGAAGGAAGCCATCGAGCTTGAGACCTTCGCACGCAATCTGGGCCAGGGATGGGGCGGCGATGTGCGTCTGGTGGTGGATCACAATTTTCCTTCGCAGATGCTGATGCGTGCACTGAGTAAATTCTCACAGGCCGGACGCGGTGCCGCGCAGGTGAAGTTGAGTGAAGTGGCGATGCTGCACGCCGAGGAGGTGCTGCGCGATACCACGGTGGATCTCGCCATCAGCGAGCGCGTTCCGCTCGGCTTTCTTGGCGAGCCTTTGCTCGAAGTGGAACATCTTCCGGTGGCTCATCCCGAGCATCCCTTGCTGCAGCTTGGCCGCGACGTCACATCGGCCGATCTTGCACAGCAGACGCAGATAGGCATCGGGAATGCGCAGGACAGGGATCGCGGCGCGGGTGCCGGCAGCGGATCGACGCAGCAGCGGTGGCTCATGAGCAGCATCGATACTGTCCTCGAGGCGGTCTCCGAACGCCTCGGTTATGCATGGCTGCCGCAGCACAGGATTCAACATTGGCTTGATGAGGGAACGCTCGTCCGCCTGCCGCTGAGCGACAAGCGGGTCAACAAGTCAATGTTGTATCTGATCCATGGCCGACCCTGGGCTGCCAGTCCGGCGGCAGGGCGGCTTGCCGATGTGCTGCGAAGCATGGCCACGCTTCCTCCCGAGTGCTCCGCTCGAACCGAATGAGTTCATGGCATCAAGAAGGGACAACACAAGATCGATCGCGTATCTCACAGGTGAATATGAAAATGAAAAAATTGCCGCAAGGATTGGCTCGCAAAATGATTGTCGTGCGACGTATGCGCCGGGTGGCTGCGATGCGCACCGCTGGTGTCGCTTTCGGCATTGCGCTGTGCAGCTTTCTATGGGCTGTGTCAGCGCATGCCGGTGACCGCCCGGTCAAGTCGCTGCTGGAAATGCGACGTGAAAACGTGGTGATACAGAAGTGGGATTTGAGCTGCGGAGCAGCGGCGCTCGCCACGCTGCTGCGATATCAGCACGGCGAAGACGTGAGCGAGCGCGAGGTGGCGCTTGCCTTGATGAATCGCGAAGAGTATATCCGCAATCCGCAACTCGTGCAAACCCGCGAAGGCTTCTCGTTGCTCGACCTGAAAAGGCATGTCGACGCGCGCGGCTATGTCGGGAATGGCTTCGGCAAGCTGCAAATGAAAGACCTGATTGCAAAGGCGCCGCTCATTGTTCCGATACAGACCAACGGCTACAACCATTTCGTTGTGTTTCGCGGAATGCAGGGCGACCGCGTATTGCTGGCCGACCCGGCATGGGGCAATCGCACCATGCGCGTTGAGGAGTTTGCCGAACGGTGGATCGATTATCCTTCGCTGGGGCATATCGGATTTGCAGTCCAGCGGCGGGATGGCAGCTTGCCGCCCAATCAGCTGGAGCCTACGCGGAACGACTTCGTGAGCTTGCGATAACAACCATCGATCGTCATCGACGATTCAAAAACTAGATCGACGGCGCACGATTCAATAGCTCATCATCGAAATTTGCTACTTATTTTCCGAGACGCGGGCAACTAAAGTGGAAGGGGACCGGAATGCACAGTCGGTTCCCCCTTTTGATTCCCCATCACTCAAGGAGATAAGTATGAAAAAAGCGCTGGCAGCCAGCCTCATTGCACTCCCCCTGTTGAGCTTGTCCTCCATGGCCTTCGCCGCCGAACCCGATGCGCACGAGCCTATGCTTTTGTCCGCAGCCCAAATGGATGACGTCACGGCGGGCGGCAGATACGACGCAGGTAGAGGATCCCTTGCGGGACATGGTTTCTGGCGCCCTTTCCCCGCTGTGTACAAGCGTGCCGAAATCAGCCAGATAAACATCTCGCCCGTTGTGATCATCCAGATCGGTAACAACAACACGGCAATTGTTTATAGCGGCAATTTCGCATCAATCTTCCAGTAGCATCGAATCGGCTGCCGGCCCGCGCACCCATCAGCGGGCCGGCAGCCGTCATGAAAGAAGGACGACGAAATGAAAGCAAATCTGAAAAGCAAACTGCTTGCACTGCCATTGCTGGCTTGTTCGGCATGGGCGTTTGCGGACGGGCCGATCACGCTCGATGCTCCGGCATTGGATGGCATCACGGCCGGCGCACAGCCCGTGATTGAGCGCATTGCCGACGTATTGGCGACAATACCCCGGGTTCCAGGGACTCCCTATGTCGGCGATTTGCTGACGCTGCTGGGACCGGATCGAATGGCACTATTGACGCAGCTCGCGTCCGGCGAGCCGATCACGTTTCGTCTGATCGCACCTGGCGAGCTTGTCGCCACCCAACAATTGCCTTCCGGCGAACAGCTCGTGCTCGTCAGGCAGCTCAATGCGGCAGAGGCATCGACGCTGCGCCCGCAGGCTCCTGGTGATACCGTATCGACGTATCTCTTGAAACCGGGTGAAAGCCTCAACGTGCAGCAATCCGGAAGCGCGGGCACGACCAATTACCTGTTCATCAACGGCACAGGAAACACCTCCGTCACCTCCACGCAAAGAACGGCTCTGTAGAGGCCCGGGCGCGTTTGCGCCATCCTCTCCTCACCACAATCAACCGCGTCGTTTCAGCGCCGCCTGCCGTTCATATTCCGGCAGGTGGCTGCTGGCGCTGGGGCGTGTTCGTTCGAAACGACCGATCAAAAAACTGAATGGAACGCGAGGAGGGCCGCAGGTCGACATCGAATTTTCATACTTATTTTTTCGACGCGCGCTGTTTAGAGTGAAAGCGAATCGCAGCACCATGCGTGTTGGCGTTTCGCGACCTTTTTTCAGTTTAGGAGAATTCGACATGAATAAATCACTGATGACTACCCTGATTGCCGCACCGCTGCTGTCTCTATCCTCGCTTGCATTCGCAGCCGAGCCGGTATCCAGCGAACCGATGCTGTTGAGCGCCGCCGAGATGGATGGCGTAACGGCCGGCCAACTATTCGATGCCGGTCTCTTCCAGATCAATATCTCGCCGGTCACGGTGGTTCAGATCAGCGCATTGAATTTCGGCGGCGGAAATAATCTGGCCGACATCATCAGCGGGAATCTGGGAGGCATTGGACAAGGGCTGACTCCCGCACCCTGAGAAGCCGCTGCCATGCCATGGCAAGTGTGATGCGCGATCGATCAATAAAGTCGTTCATGCGAAGCCGAACTCTCTCTGCGCTATCGAAATTTCGTACTTATTCTTCGACACTTCGTTGGCTAGAGTGAAAGGGAATCGCAGCGCATATTGCGTTCGCCTTTCATCACTTCATTACTATCAATTAGGAGCACACGAAATGAAAAAATCACTCATCACCACACTGGTTGCGGTTCCGCTGCTGTCCTTGTCGTCAATGGCGTTTGCCGCCGAGCCCGCTTCGTCCGAACCCATGCTGTTGAGCTCAGCCGAAATGGACGGCGTGACCGCAGGGGTGTTCGTTTTCAAGTGGGCCCAGGTTAATCAGCTCAATGCTTCTCCGGTCACGATCGCACAAGCCAATGTGCTGACCCTGGGCGGCGGCAATTACGCAGCAGTCGTTAGCGGCAATACCGCCGTGATTCATCAGTAACGGGGCTTCGTGTCCCGTGCGTGGTGCGCCTGATCTCATCGTTCGCGTGATGGGGCGAGGGGTGCGGCGGGTGTCACCACGCAGCTGATTGTTCAAATCAGTTACTGCACGCCTTCCGCAGGAAGCGCGTTCATGTATTCAGACCTATGCTCGTTTAGGAGTACGCAAAATGAATAAATCACTGCTCACTACACTCGTCGCGGCACCGCTTCTGACCTTGTCGTCGATGGCTTTCGCCGCCGACCCGGCGACGGCAGAACCAATGCTGCTGAGCGCGGCAGAAATGGATGGCGTCACTGCAGGCCAGACATACGTGTTCAAGTATGCCCAGGTCAATCAGGCCAACGCGTCGCCGGTCACAGCCCTGCAATTGAACCTGCTGTCGGTGGGCGGAGAAAATCATGCCTTCGTCGCCAGCGGCAACAACGCTTATATTTCGCAATAAGCCGCGTCGCATGAGCGAGAAAGGCGGGCAGATGCCCGCCTTTCACACATCCGGCTTCAGCGAAAAAGAATCGGAAGTGAAATCGTGAAGTTG
Source organism: Herbaspirillum sp. ST 5-3 (assembly GCF_004804275.1). Classification (GTDB taxonomy): domain Bacteria; phylum Pseudomonadota; class Gammaproteobacteria; order Burkholderiales; family Burkholderiaceae_D; genus Noviherbaspirillum. Next base: position 404,743 of record NZ_STGI01000001.1, on the reverse strand, counting down.
TATTTTGGTGCATCGTTGCCCAGGCCAATGCCGAATTGCGTCACCAGTGTCATGTCACGCGACAGCACCGACGAGGCGCCGAGATTGATGAGGCCATAGGTCTGGTTCGAACCCGCGACTTTCGCGCCATTGAGTTCCTGATCCTTGCGATAGATCTGCGAGAAACCGAACTGCAGAGAAGTGGCCGGACTGGCGGCGAGCACGCTCGAAAGGGAAAGTCCCGCAACATCACCCGGCTTGACGCCATCCTTCTCCCAGGTCTTGCCATAGAAGGCGCTGGCGAAGAAGGCGAGCGGATCCTGACGCTTGAGCGCCAGCACTTCGGCCTGCAGCTGGCGATAACCGCCGAGCAGCGCCACGTTATTATCGGTACGCCGTCCGTTGCCGAAGTTGTAGCTCAGGCGACCGATCAGATCCGGTCGCCATCCGCTTTCGCGCGTCAGTGTCTTTGCCAGTCCCAGCGTGACATCGCCAATGCCGCTGCCATTGGCGGAAGTGGTGCCGCCGAGGTCCGTCGTTTGCGACGAGCGTACATAGTTATAAGGCAGGCTGAATTCCAGCTGGGATTGATACGGCAGGCCCGCGCGCAAGTCCAGGCGAGCGATGTTCTCGTTCCGGCGTGTGCGCTGATTGGCGAGCACCACGGTCGGCGTCGGCGATGTCGCGGTGGTAATCGTTGCCGGGACCGAGTTGCTGACTTCGGTGCGCCGATAGGAATAGCTCGGCGTCAGCTCAATCGTGCGCGGCGGCAGGAGTAATGCACCCGACTGGGTGAGGGTGCGTTCCAGTGCACGTTGCGCCGCTTCCTCGTCAACTTCAAATTTTCCGGGCGCTGAACGGGCGGTGGATGAGCCGCCGCTGCTTTGCGCTGACGCTGCGCGGGGCGGCGGCGCCGATGGCGTTGCCTGCGCCACCGTGGCTGCGGCCGGCTTGGCGCTGGTGGGCGCGCTCGCGACAGCCGGGTGGGCGATGGTTCCTCGCAATGCGGCGACCTGCTTTTCAAGTTGCTCTATTCTCTTTTGCAACGCTGCGGCCTGCGCATCGCTTCTGGCCAGGCGCTCCTGAAGCTGCTTCTCCCTCTTTTGCGCGGGGGTCTCCGCTGTCTGCGCCTGTCCCGCAAGAAGCAGCCCGGTCAGTGCCAGCGGGATCATGCGTGCATGACGTGTTTTTTGCCATTTCATCCTTATGCCACCTTTCGTTTCTGGTCCATGAAAAGGGTGTGAGGGAGGATGCGACACCGAGGCTGCGGCCGGCGGCAGTCAATGGAGGCTTGCAGAGCATGGGGTAGCTCCGTCAGGCACTTCACCACGAGCGTCTTCCGCAGGTTCGCGTTGCGCTACCCGCACCACAAATCGGCTTGCGCCGCTGTCGTCGTTCGCCGTGGTTCAGTCTTTCCGGGAGATGTCGGTAACACCGCCATGCATCGCGGCTCCGGACACGTGGTGCAGGCGCAGGGTGTTTCAGACAGGCTTCCGGGGCGATAGAAAGCCCGGTTGAATCGTATTTATGAAATGCGTTTCACGAGAAGCATCGTTCTCGAAGCGTCAATTATTCCAGTTGTCATTCCAGCCGCAGTGAGGAATCTCAACCGTTTGCGCCGACGAATGAAGCGCGCAGTGAACGCCGCCGGCGAAATCGGGGCTGGAAGACCTACTTGTGCGCTTCGAGGTCCGGCGTGCTGTTGCTGAGAAAGGGCGGCCGGGCTGTCGTGGCCATGTCGGGGCGGATATTGTATTTTTCGATCAGTCGGTACAGCGTCACGCGCGATACGCCCAGCAAGGAGGCCGCACGCGAAATCTGATTGCGCGACTGCGAGAGGGCGCGTCGTATCATCATGCGTTCTGCTGCGGCGCGCGCGTCTTCCAGCGACATCAGTTGCCCCTGGTCGCTGCTGCGATCCAGCCCGAGGTCTTCCGGCTGGATGAAGCGGCCTTCCGCCATGACGGTGGCGCGTTGCACGCGATTGACCAGTTCGCGCACATTGCCCGGCCAGGAATGGCTGAGCAGGGCATTCATCGCGGCCTTGGAAAAGCCGCGCAGGCTGCGATTGTGCATGCTCGCGAACTTGGCGAAATAGTGTTTCGCGATGTCCTCGATATCCTGCCCGCGGTCGGCCAGCGGCGGCATGCTGATGCACACAACGTTGATGCGGTAGTAAAGGTCTTCACGAAAGCGGCCCTGCTTCACCGCTTCAGCCAGATCGATATGGGTTGCGGCGATGACGCGCACATCGATTTCCAGCGTGTCGTTGCCGCCCACGCGCTCGATGGTTTTCTCCTGCAGGAACCGTAACAGGTTGACCTGCATGTCGAACGGCATGTCGCCGATCTCATCCAGGAACAGTGTTCCGCCCTGCGCCGCTTCGATACGGCCGATCTTGCGCTGGCTGGCACCGGTAAAAGCGCCTTTCTCATAGCCGAACAATTCGGACTGGAACAATTGCGGTGCAATCGCGCCGCAGTTGACGGCGACGAACGGCGCTTCCCTGCGTGCTGATTGACGATGAATGGAGAGGGCCGCGATTTCCTTGCCTGTTCCTGACGGTCCAGTGATCAGCACCGACGCATCGGTGCGTGCGACTTTCTGAAGCTGGTTGAACAACTGCTGCATTTGCGAGGTTTGACCGACCATCACGAAGTCGGAACCATTCGTCACCGGTGCCGGCGCGGCGTTGTGCTGTCCGTCGCGCATGAAGGCCATGCCCCATGCGTGACGCAGGGTCAGGACGATGTGGTCGAGGTCGGCCGGGATGGTAATGAAATTGAACAGATGCTCGCCGATGAATTCGCGCATGCGTGGCATCGAGATCAGTTCCTGCGCAACCAGCCCCACCCAGGAAATCCTGTTGTTGCTGACGAAGGGCTCGCATTTGTCGAGTTGCGCAAGTTCCGATTCCTGCGTCACGATCAGCAGGCCGACGCGGCAACCGTTCTGCATCGCGTCCTGAGCTGCTTCCAGCGTGAAGCATTCAATCAGGTTGAGGCCATGTTCCTTGAGGGTTTCGGTGTATGCGGCGGTTTGCCCGCTACGATTGCTCAGGCGCAACACGAGGACAGGCTGCGCCGCGGGGGCGGAATCGGAGACACGAAGCATATCGCAATACCTTTATTGTTGATGCGCGTCGAACTTCCGGAGGTGGATCGCTGAAGTGTCCGCGGCGTATGTTGCAACGCGATTGCGTTGCGCATTGCCCGCGAAGTGGGGATCGTCGGGAGAGTTCGGCGCGTGCCACTCGGGAGTCCGGTCGGAATTTGATCAAGAGCCGAGATTACCGCCTTTTAGTAAGGCGAACAATGCCATAAATAGGGGAGTTGACTGCAACCGAAACCGCGTTTGTGCTTTGTCAAACCGTCATTTCTGCTGCGAAATGCAGATAATATGGGGCATTTGAGGCGAAATTGTCCTGTAACCCGCATAAACATTGGATGTCAAAAAATGTAAAGTTATCCAATAAATTTCCTTACGGAAAATTTGGTTTTTGTCCTGCGAGGGATGTGACGCTTGTCCTACAGCGCCATAATCCATGTTCGGATGCGAGGTACTTCTTTTCGAACGGGCTGATCGGTGTTTCGGTTGAGAAACTTTCACATTGGATTTCGAAGCCGGTCAATTGCTTCAATGAGGCAGCGCATTCCTCGATGTAAATCCGCCAGTTGCTGCGGCATTCCAGAATGCCTCCCAGGGCGACAATGGTCGGAAACACCGGATGCCCGTGCCATCGACGCCCTAGCTGGCCGATTTTCGGCCACGGGTTGGGGTAAAGAATGTAATGGCGCGCGGGATGAACACCCGCTGCCAGCATGAGGCGCCAGTAATCGATCAAGTCAGCGCGCACACACAGGAAGTTGGTCGGCACGGCGTGGTCCCACAAGGTCTTGCGCGAGAGCCGATGGGCCGACTGATCGACGCCAATTACAAAATGATCGGGGAATTGCACCGCCAGATTCCGTGTCGACAGGCCTACGCCACAGCCGGCATCGAGAATCAGTGGCGGCTCCCCGGCCTGCCTCCATGCGGTCATGCTGCGCTCGAACGCATCGCGGTTGTAAGCCATTAGCGGTTTGAGAAAGGGCGTGCTGGCGTGCCTGGCAACGGTGGATGCGAGTCGATCGTGGATCGCAGTCTGTGCGCTGCTGACGGGGCGGGAATTGGCGTACATGGCGTTCCCCGCTATGCCCATTCCGGCGCGCGATATACCTCGGTCGCGAAATCGATGAATGCACGGACCTTGGGCGAGAGATGGCGGTTATGCGGATAGACCGCATACAGCTTGCGCGCGCGCAGTGGAAATTCGGGCAGCACCGGCACCAGCGTGCCGCGCGCCAGGTCTTCATGCACGATGAATGAGGCGGTCGTGGCAATACCCGTGCCCGCCAGTGCCGCGCTGCGCAGGGCAATGCCGGTATTCGCCTGCAGGCTGCCGCGTACGACAACGGTGCGGTGGCTGCCGTCCGGCATCGCGAACATCCATTCATTGGGCTTGGGCACCAGTGTGTAAGTCAGGCAGTTGTGCTTTGCAAGATCTTCCGGTGCACACGGGGTGCCGTGCTGTTTCAGATAGGACGGCGACGCCACCAGCAAGGTCGGCGTGACGGCCAGTTTCTTTGCCATCAGCGTCGAATCCGGCATGTCGCGCGCCAGGCGCATCGCGACATCGAAACCCTCTTCGATCAGATCGACATAGCGGTCGTTGCAGACCAGGTCGACGCTTAGGTCCGGATAGCGCGCCATGAAGTGCGGCAGCCATGACGCCATGTCGAGCGTGCCGAATGCCATTGGCGCGTTGATGCGCAAGGTGCCGCGCGGGCTGGCGTGATGCTGCATGATCGCCAGGTCGGCATCCTGCAGGTCGTCGAGAATGCGCCGCGCTCGCGCATAGTAGGCGGTGCCGGCTTCGGTCAGCGCCAGCTTGCGCGTGGTTCGATTGAGCAATTGCGCGCCAAGCAGGGATTCCAGTTGACGTACCTGCTTCGACATGAGCGTGTGCGAAACATTGAGCTCGGCGGCAGCAGCCGAAAAGCCGCCGGCTTCCACCACACGACAAAATGCCTTCAAGGCGCTGAATTGATCCATCGGTGACCTCGATGTCTGCTATCCCGAGCATCAATGACACAATGCCATCGACAGGGCCGCATCAATGCAGCCGGTCGTCTCTGTGCATCAGGAAAGGGAGTCGATTGAAATGCTCGCCATCATGCCACAGGCTGGCATCAAGGCACAGTATCGGGGGAGCTTCCGGTCGAGGTCAGGCAGCCACAGAATGCGGACCATGTATTCTGTGGCGGGGTTTGTAAAAAGCGCTAGTGCAGGGTCACTGGCTGGCGCATGAGCGCGTCATACTTACCGAGGAAATCATCGATCTCTTCGACGCTCGGCTCGGTCGCGATCAGGTTTTCCACTTCTTCGCGGAAAGACTTGGCGAGAGTGCCACCAATGAAGATTTCACGTTTGCCGGACTTGTCCATGATTTCGTATCCGCCAAAGCGCAAAGCCTCGCGGCCATCATCGGCCCCGAACTCCACCACGCTGTACTGCTCGCTGTTGTAGATTAAGTTCATGTTGCGCTCCTTGTGCCACCGAATGTTTACAGGTAACTCATTACCTTTGATGCAAAAATGGGGCCAGCGGACTCCATTTCAAGTCGCTCACCGGGTTTGCAAGGAATTAAAGCGCCTTATATCAGCAGCAACGGCGTCAGGCCTGCAAATCTTTAGTGAGCTGGAGCAATTTGTCGTAGGGCGCGCATGTCAAAAATTCACGTATGCGTTCCAGATGTTCCGATGTTGCCAAAGCGATATACAGGCGAACGGGAGGATGGCGCAGGACGCGATTGAGTGTCACGCGCATGGTGAGATTGCCTGTGCAGCACATGCATCCGGGTGCGATGCGTGCGATATGCAGGCCGGAGACGTCGGCATGCGCGGCAAGAGGTGTTCGGCCGTCGGGCAAACCCTCGAGGATGAGTGCCGTGTCGATCCCCGGCTCGAGGGTGTTCGCTATCGCCGCTTCGCGCGCGGCGGCAGTCGAGCCGGTGACCAGGGTGGTAAGCGTCAACCCTTTTTCGACAGCTTGTTCGGCTCGACGCCCAGTTGCTTGAGCTTGCGGTACAGGTGCGTCCGTTCCAGCCCGGTTTTTTCAGCGACGCGCGTCATGCTGCCGCCTTCACGGATCAGATGATGTTCAAAGTAGGCGCGCTCGAATGCATCGCGTGCTTCGCGCAACGGCAGATCGAATGACAAGCCGAAAAGGAGTGAGTCGGATGCGGCTCCTGGTGCTCCCGCCGCGGGTTGGGTGGCGCTGACGATGCCTGGCGATACTCCCGACGACGTGTAGGCCTGCGCGACGAACGTGCTTGCATGCTCATCAACCTGCGCAGGCGCCGGCACGGGACGCGGATGGTACATCGACACGGGGCGGACGACTTCCTGTCCACGCGACAAACCTTGTTGCACAGCTTTGAGCAGCTTCTGCAATGCGATCGGCTTTTCGAGGAAGTTGAGGGCGCCAATGCGGGTTGCTTCGACCGCCGTATCGATGGTGGCATGACCGGACATCATGATGACTGGCATGGTAAGCAAGCCATCCCGCTGCCACTCCTTGAGCAGCGTAACGCCATCGGTGTCGGGCATCCAGATGTCGAGCAGGACCAGGTCCGGTGCGCCTTGCGCACGCAGCTCGCGCGCCTGCTGGGCATTTTCCGCCGTCGTCACGGCATGGCCTTCATCGCCGAGTATTTCCGAGAGTAATTCCCGGATACCCATTTCGTCATCGACTACCAGAATGTTTGCCATATGCTTACCTTATTCGCTTCCGTTGTCGCGTGTTTCTGCTCGTCGCACTGCGGATGGTGCAGGTTACCTATTACGATTCGTTCATGTTGTCGCCCACGACGTCCGCAGCCTGTTCTGACTTGCCGAACATCATGTTCGTTCCGGCGCTAACTTTAACAGCAAAATCGACACTTTTGCGCCGGTTCCACTCGTCCGGTTCTTGATATCGACGCGGCCGCCGTGCTCGTCGATGATCTTTTTCACCATGGCAAGTCCCAGACCGGTTCCGCGCGACTTGGAGGTGACATAAGGTTCGAACGCGCGCGCCAGAATTTTGGAGGAAAACCCGGGGCCATTGTCGGTAATCGACAGCCGCACCGCGGTGCGCTGGTCGCCGTCGGAGTCCTGATAATGAATGGTTTCGGTCACGACGTCGATGCGCGGCTTGTCGGCGTCCTGCGGGCGGTCGGCCACCGCGTCTTGCGCATTCTGCAATAGATTATGGATCACCTGCCGCAGCTGCGTTGCGTCGCCCATGACCTGCGGCAGATCGGGCGCCAGCGTCGCGTGAATGATAGCGCGTTCGTCGCCACCCACATAGAGATGCAGGATTTCCTCGACCAGCGCATTCAGATGCAGCGGCGACAGCACCGCGGGCGGCGTCTTTGCATAGTCGCGGAAATCATCGACCATGCGCTTCATCGCCGCGACCTGGTTGACGATGGTGGCGGTGCCCTTGGTCAGCATGGTCGCATCCTGCCCCGCCAGCTTCGGCTCCAGCTTCATCTGAAGGCGTTCCGCGGACAGCTGGATCGGTGTCAGCGGATTCTTGATTTCATGCGCCAGCCGGCGCGCCACTTCGCCCCACGCGATCGAGCGCTGCGCAGAAATGACGTCCGAAATATCGTCGAACACCACGATATGCCCGACGCCGCCGGCAACCGGCAGGTAGGATCCGCGCGCCAGCAGCGTGATGTCGCTTTCGCCTTCCGACCCGACGCTGCGGCGCGGCACTTCGATCTGCTTTTGCCAATGCAGGTCACCGGCGCCGCCACCGGCCGATTGCGCACTTTGTTCGGAGAATGCCTTGGTGATGGCGTTTGCCAACGACTCGATGCCTTCGATGGCGCCGATCGGCTTGCCGATATGCGGATCGAAATCATGATGCAGGATGCGTTCGACCGACTCGTTGCAGGTCACCAGTTTGAACTGGCCGTCCAGCACCATCACCCCGGCCGACATGTTGGCCAGCACGGATTCAAGATAGGCCTTGGCATTTTCCAGCGCTGCGCGATTACGCTCGACCGAGGCGCGCGCCTCCGACAACTGGCGCGTCATGGTGTTGAATGACTGCGTCAGCGTGCCGAGCTCGTCCGAGGTGGCAACAATGGGACGCGGCGACAGATTGCCTTCGGCTACCGCCTTGGTGCCTTCGGCGAGCAGCAGCAAGGGTTGCGCAAGGTCGCCGGCGATCAGGAAGGCGGCCGCGATGGCGCTGAAAATTGCCAGCAACAGGGTCAGCGTCAAAGTCACGATATAAATCTTGCGCAAGCCGGTGCGTGCCAACGAGCGCTCCTGATACTCGCTGTAGGCCGCGCGCAGCGCCTCGGCGTTGGCCGCCAGATGCTCGGGCACGGGCTGCAGCAGTTGCAGGAAGCGAGACTCGTTTTGCAAGGACAAGCCATTGTTGGATGCAGGTATGGCAACGACCACGCGCAGCCGCAAGTCCGCCGCCTTCGGCTGTGCGTCCATATTGACCGTGGTGCTGTCCTTGCCGCTGTTGTCATGAAAATCAAATCCGCCTTCAATCGCGGAATAGCCGCGCGTCATGCGCGCCTGCCGCAACATCGCCGGGCTGGGCAGATCGGGCATCAAGGCCCCGATGCGACCGCCTACCGTAGCAACGATTTGACCATTGGCAGTAACGATAGTTGCTTCCTGCATCTGACTTTGTTCGCGCAGACGCGACAGCAGCGTCACCTGTGCGGAGTCGGACAGTTCGGACAGCTCGAGGGCGATGCTGCGCGCTTTCGCGCTCAGGTCCGCCAGCGAAGCGTCGAGCGCGGTGCGGCCCAGGGTCAGGCCGGACTCCAGCGCGGATTCGACGCGCACATCGAACCAGGATTCGATCGAGCGAGAAACGAACTGCACCGACACGGTGTAGATCACCGTGCCGGGCAGGATGCCGACCAGGGCAAACAGCAGCACCAGCCGGGCCATCAGGCGCGAGCCGAATTCGCGCCGCTTGTAACCGCGGTAAAGCCGCGCAAGAAGCAGGATGACCAGTCCGAGCAGCGATGCCGCGATCAGGGCATTAAGCACCAGCAGTTCGGGATAGTGCCGGTCAAAGAAGGCCGAGTTCTCGGATGCCGAGGCGAGCAGGAAAAGCAGGATGCTGACGACCGCGCCGCCAACGACCAGGAAGTAACGCAGGAAACGCTGCACGTTTATTCGGCCCTGTAAGTGAAGCGCTTCCAATCGGACGTGAAACGCCAGTCTGAGCTGTTCAGCGCATGCACCTGGAACGGCTTGGGCAGGCGGGCCACGTCCAAGCCCATGCGGACGGCCACGTTATAGGTCGCCCCGGACTTGAGTTCGCCCTTGTCGGCCACGACCCAGCGGGGCGGGCGGCGCACCAGCGACAAGGCATCGTCGAGTGAGCTGAAGTTTTGCTGCAGGCCGCCGCTGATCGCGGCATGGTATTGGTGCGTCAATACGTTGTAGGAGATACGAATGGTTTGCGAAGTGCTGATGGCTTTTTCATCGAACCAGTACCAGCGCGGTCGGGTCAGCTGCACATCAGTCGTGAAATAGAGTGGAATGCCGCGCGTGACGGCATCTTCCAGCCCGCGCGTGAGTTCGAAGGAAAAACTGATTGCCAGCTTGTAGCCTTCGTCCGTGCTTTCCAGGCCGGCCGAGGTGATTTCAACACCTTCGGCACGCGCCGTCACCGGCATCAGCGCCGGGGCGAGCAGAAGCGCCGCCAGCATCCAACCCGTCAACAGGGAAAAGAATCGGTGCGTCACTCGCAGGCGGCTTTGGTCGATGGCGAAAGCTGTCACTATATCCGATCAGGAAATCTTAACTCGAAAGCGGCAATCATCGGCCGTCGCAGTATTCGTCCTGTCATTCGCGGGACGGGGATAAGAATACGAGCAAATGATTGTCTTCATGCGCCTTTCTCGCTGACCGTTTCCGGCAACGATACTATCAGACGGGCGCTTTTTGGAATAGCGCATAGAACAAGCCGTCGTGATCTTGCCCCGCGTCCACGGTCGGCAGCAACTGGCCCGGGGCGGGCAGGCGGACGGCCTTGTTTCGCACGGCAAAAGCGGCGGCCTGCATTTCCGACTCCTGCGGCCACAACGAGCAGGTTACAAATAGCAATTTACCATCGGGTCGCAGCATCTGCCAAAGGTTGTCAAGAATTCTTGCTGAAACTGTTGCAAGCTGTGCGGCGTCGCCTTGCCGGCGCAGCCAGCGGATGTCCGGATGGCGACGAACGATGCCCGAAGCGGTGCAGGGAACATCGGCCAGGATGCGGTCGAACGGCTGTCCATCCCACCAGTCGCCGGCCCCGGCATCGCCTGCCTTTAGCGTGGCGGCCAGTTGCAGGCGTTGCAGGTTTTCCTCGATCCGTACGAGGCGCTTGGGATCGCTGTCGAGCGCCAGCAAGTCGACCTCCGCGCTTTCAAGGATGTGTCCGGTCTTGCCGCCGGGCGCGGCGCAGGCGTCCAGTACGCGCATGCCGTCGCGCAGATCCAGCAGCGGCGCGGCCAATTGTGCGGCAGCGTCCTGCACCGACACCAGTCCCTGCGCGAAGCCCGGGATCTGGCCGACCGGGATCGGCCGTTCCAGGCGCACCGCACAGGGGCCGATCTCGCGTGCGACGATGCCATTGTCTGCAAGGGTCTGCAGATAGCTGCCCATTGCGGTCTTGCGCCGGTTGATGCGCAGGGTGAGGGGCGGCGTGCTATTGCCCGCACTCAGGATCGCCTCCCATCTGTCGGGATAGGCTTGCTGCAGTGCGCCTATCCACCATGCCGGATAGTTCCAGCGGGCTTCCGGCTGCGTCAACACTTTCTGCAGCAGGGCTTCGCGTTCGCGCAGAAAACGTCGCAACACCGCATTGACCATGCCCTTCGCGTGGAACGTGGCGCTGTCGGCGGAACAGGCCGTGACCGCCTGGTCAACCACGGTAAAGTCCTCATACGGGGCATCGCCGCCGGCGTTGTCCGTATCGGAAATCAGCGACAGCGCGCAGCACAAGAGCGCGTGCAGTTCAGCCGCCTCCGGTGCTTTCCGTGCCAGCAGGCCCAGCAGCGCTTCGGCCCTGCCAAGCCGGCGCATGGTGCGGTAGGCGATGTCCTGCATCGCGCCGCGCGCCTGCGCCGGCGCGTTTGTCTGCGCAAAGACAGCCGCCAATGCCTGCGGCAGCGCAGTGCCGGCCTTCACCTTGGCCACGGCGCGCGCCGCGCCGAGCAGGCTGAACGCAAGCGAATCGGTTTTTAAACGTGGTTTTGACACATGACGCTGCGCGGCATGGCCGGCGCAGTCCTTGAAGTTGAGGGATCAGTTTCTGCTGAGAGCGAGTTTTGCGCCCAGCGCGATGAAGGTCGCGCCCACGGTGCGCTCCAGCCACAGCCGGATGCGCGGATTCTGCCCCGCATGGCGCGCCAGTGTGCCGGCAAGGATGGCGGTGCCGCTGTTCCAGCACATGCTGATGGCGGCAAAGGCGAGGCCCAGCAACAGGAAAGCCATGGTCTGCCGCGGCGCATCGGCGCGCACAAACTGCGGGATGAAGGCCAGGAAGAACAGGATGACCTTGGGATTCAGCACATTTGTGACGACGGCCTGCCAGAAAATGGTACGGCGCGAACGCACATCGTGCGCCGCGGTCCGTTCGGACGCGCTGCCCGGCTTGACCATGGCCATGCGAAGGCCGAGATAGACGAGATACGCGCCGCCGGCAAGCTTGACGAGCATAAAGGCGGTGGCGGAGGCAGCCAGGATCGCGCTCAGCCCGACTGCGGACGCGACAGCGTGCACGCAGCACCCGGCGGAAATTCCCATCGCGGACATCAAGCCCGCGGCGCGGCCCTGCGCAACGCTTCTGCCGACAATATAGGCCGTGTCCGGCCCCGGCGTTGCGTTCAACAGCAGGACTGCCGCACAAAACAGGCCGAAATTCGAAATGCCAAAGGTATCCATGCGCATTGCGCATCGGCAAGCGATGCAATGAAATAAAGATGTGATTGTAGCCGGAGTGGCGGCGAGTGAGGATTGCGTTGCCGCAGGCATGTATTGCCGCGCACGTCCGCGCGTGCGGGTCATGCCAGGCCTTTTGAAGATCGCGTGATCGCAGCCCGGCGGTGCGAGAAAAGTGCTTTGCTGCCGGCGCGACCTACTGGGAGGAAGTCACGTCCGCGCTCCGACAGCGACGGAATCGCCAATCCGGGGAGCCATCACACCCCCCACATGACATCGCGTCCCTCGTTCTTCGCAGCGCGCATCATTTCCAGCAAGGGATAGGCGCGCGTTGCAAAGCTGACAAACTCAACCGGCTCGTGTTCATTGTCATCCCAGTCTTCACCGTGATGCGCCAGAACGTCACGATGCACTTCCTCCGACAATGGATGCAGCCGGCTTTCGGCGATTTCCGCCTCCAGCGTCGAAACCGCCTGTGGCAGCTCGCCCGGCGTCAGGACGCCGCGCTTCACATCCTTGTTCAGCAAGTCGAGTATGCGTTTCGCATGCTCTTCGTACATCAACACTTCGGCAGCGGCTTTGGATTTGAACGTAACCAACATGAAGCCTCCAATGTTCAACTTAGAGCCTGTTCGGTATCTTTTTGGCAGGCCAAAAAGATACCGAACAGGCTCTCATAACTTAACCATAGCATGAGTTTCAGAATTTCCTATACGTCAAATCAGACCGCGTTTGGTTCCGCGCGGTTCATTAAAAAAGCGGCCAGCGCAAGCGCCTGGCCGGCGACGCACAGCGCGAACGCCAGTCGCATCGCATTGGCGGGTGAGGCGCCGTAGGTCTTGAACATGTCGATCAGCAGGCCCACACCCCATTGAACGACAAAGGCGCCGACGAAGAGCAGCAGGTTGTAGGCGGTATTGGCGCGGCCGGCCAATGCGATCGGGAAAGACAGGCTCACTTCGGTTTGCACCAGCGTGCCGACAGTGATGCATGTTGCCATGACGATCCACAGAATCCATGACCATGAGGCCGTCGTCACCAGCATCATGAGCTGCGCCAGAATGGTTCCCGCGAGGCCTACGATAATCACGCGCATGACCGGGATGCCGCGCGAACCGTGTTGCGCGACGTGACGCGGCGCCCACCATGACATCAAAAGGTAGGCCAGCAGCAGGGAAAGATTGAACATGAACAAGATGCGTGCCGTCTGTGCCTTGTCCATGCCGAGTACCGTGATCATCCACGGGCCGGCCCACAAGGTTTGCAGGGCAATGAAACTGCCGTGGTTGACGGTGCCCAGCAGCGCCATGCGGCGGAAATACGGATTGCCAAAGATATGCGCATAGCCCATGTCGGCGGCCGGACCGGACGGCGTGAGGCGTGACGATGCCGATGGATGCGCCGCCTCCACCTTTTTCAGCAGGAAAAAGATCGTTGTTGCAGTGGCGACGATCATCGCGCTCATGATCCAGAACACACCGCGCCAGCCGATCAGCGGCAGAGCGGCGTTGACCGGCACCGTCGCCGCCAGCGCGCCAGAAGTGCCGGCGACCAGCATCCAGCTGGCCAGCTGACTTTGGCGCTCAGGCGCAAACCATTGGCGGTAAGCCTTGAGCGGCGCCATCAGGCAAGCAGATACGCCGACGCCGATCAGGGCGCGGCCGATCCAGAGTCCTGGCAGCGATGTGCTGCTCGCAAAGATCGCTGCGCCAGCCGCGGCAAACAGCAACAGGGCCGACTCGGTGCGGCGCGGGCCGTACTTGTCGAGCCAGATCCCGAGCGGCAACTGCATGCTGGCAAAGCTGATGAAATAGGCGGAGGACAGCAAGCCGAGGTCTGCATTCGACAAGCTGACGTCGTCAACCAGGGCGGGCGCGATCACCGCATTCACCGAGCGGAATGCATAAGAAAGGAAATACGCCGAGGCGAAACTCAGGAAGACGCGAACCGCGAGCGCGACGCGAATCGGGCGCATCTCAATTGAGCTTGAAGGAGCCGAAGAAGGTGTCGGCCGCCTCCCGCGACAGTGTCCCTTCCTTGCCGAGCATCACGAGCTGGTAGACGCGCTTGTCTTTCGCAAGAAAGCGCGCCAGCAGCAGGCGCGATTCGGTTCCGCTTGCCTCGATATCGATCGTCGCCGGCGCGGTGCCGGACTGCGATACCTTTTCCTGCTTGATGGTGCCGCCGATATTGTGCACGAGCGCAGTTTTCATTGCGTTCAGTGCCTTTGGCGCCTGGGCGGCGTCAGGCAGTTCGGCGGTGCCGACCGCGAAAACGACCTTGTCGACTTCGGCTGCAGTCATGGTCATGGAAACCTGCAAACCATCGAGATTCACGGCACGCGTATAGCTGGCCGGTTTTGCGGGCAGGAGAACGACGAATGGTGCGCCGGATCCGTGCACCTCGCGCCAGTCGAGTTTGGGACTGCATGCGATGAGCAGGAGGGCGCATGCCACGCATGCTGCCTTGAAAAACGGAGCGAGGGAGAACTTGATCATGGACGAAATGGTATCAGTTGCGCCGGCTTTCGTCCGAAGACGGCCCGTACATCAATCCGCGCCCGATACGATTTCAAGCTGCCGCTTGGTGTCACCTCCACCCCGCGTCTTTTGAAAAGCGCGCAGGCCAAGCATCACGCCGACGCATAACAGCACGATGCCGGCCATCACCGGCAGGGGCGGCACGGCGCCGCGCCAGATGAATGCATACAGCAGCGCGGATAAGGTCTCGAACACGATCAGTTGCCCCGCCAGCGAGGTCGGAAGCCGCTGGCTGGCCTTGTTCCACAAGGTGGTCCCGAGCCAGGATGCGCACAGTCCAAGCGTCAGCATCAGGCCGATGAATTGCCACGGTCTGGGGCCGAGAGGAAACTCGAATCCATTCGGCAGGAAGCGGACGTATACCGCATAGCCCGCGAAGCCGATCAAGGCCAAGGGCAGCGTGGCCAGGCCTTGGGCGGTGGCCCAGGTGGAGGAGGAAATATGCGGATGCCGCTTCATGTGCCGCGCATTCATCACCGGATACCAGGTCCATGCCGCCAGCGCGCCGAGCGTGATGAAGCATCCGAGCGCGTACTCCGCGAGGGAGCGCTTGCCGTCGAGATGAGCCAGTTCGCTGGCGTTCACCAGCATCAGGCCGGCAAGGATAATCATCAGCGAAGGAACCAGCCGCCGCCACGCGATTGCTTCCGCTGGGTGACCCGGCGCCCAGTTCGACCAGATCGAAATGACAATCGGCAAGGTGCCGATCATCATGGTCGGCAATGGCGCGTCGGCCAACTGAATGCCGGTGGCGAGCGCCGCGTAGTAAAGGATGTTGCCCACCAGCGAAAGCTTGAGCGCGGCCGCCCAGTCCGCTTTCGACAAGGCGGCAATGCGGCGGCGGTCGAAGAGCGCCGGAACGAGCGCAATCAGTCCGAAGCCGATATAGCGTCCGAACGATAAAACCAGCCCGGGGTAATCGCCGAGCATGAGCGGCACCACGAACACCAGACCCCACATGAGGCCGGCGCCGAGCGCACACAATAATCCGATGAACATGATGCAAACGCAGAAAAATAGAACTGGTCCCATGCAGCCCTGCATGGATACAAGTGATTATCCGCGCTTGGCGGTTTCCGGTCTTGTACCGATTTGCTGTTGATATTGCGCCGGTGTGACGCCATAGGCGCGCTTGAACCAGCGGTTCAGGTGGCTTTGATCGGTCAGCCCCGCCGCGGCGGCTGCCTCCGACGGGCTGATGCGTTGTGCCAGCAGCGATTTGGCGCGGGCCGCGCGGCGCGCCTGCAGGTATTGATGCGGTGTGACGTGAAAGCTTGCGGAAAATGCGCGCACGAAGTGAAACATGGACAGGCCGGCTTCCGCCGCCAGGGTGTCGATGCTCAGCGTCTCATCCAGATGTGCTTCAATGCAATCCAGCACGCGCCGCATGCCTGCCGCGCGGCGCGTTTCACGCACGGATACGGGTCGCACGGCTCGCGTGTTTCTGCCGTAGCGCGCAACAATCGCATCAACCAGGAGGGTGAACTCGGACACGAAAGCGAGATCATCGGCTGCGTTCCACATCCGGCCAAAGGTCTTCCGGAAGGCTGCGGCCAGTTGCGGATCATGCGTTGCCGCATCAGGGAAAAAGGCTTCGCCGCCGGTCATCGCGCGCAAGGTTTCCGGCTCGATGTACAGCATCTGATAGGTCCATCCGGCCGCGACTTCGGCCTGGCCCGTGTGCATTTCATCCGGATTGAGCAGCACCAAAGTGCCGGCCGGAGCCAGGTGGTCCGTTCCCTGATAGCGGAAGCGCTCCACACCGGTCTCGATGGCGCCCAGCGAATAGCCGTCATGTACGTGCGGTGCGAACGCATGATCGACCAGCCGCGCCGAATACATCTCCACGCCCGGCAGATGCGGACTGGCCTTGAAGGTGACGAATTCGGATGGATGGCGGAACATGCCCGCCATCATAAATCTTTATCGACGTGGGCGCTTACGGTCGCTCGCCGTTGTCGGTAAGCAATTTGTTGCGCCGCGGCAGCAGTGCGAGCAAACGCTTGATCAGCGCGGCATACCTGGGTGCCGGCGCAAAACACCGTATTTCGGCGCAGTTGATTGCCGAGACCGCTGTCCAGCCTGCGGTTTGCGTCACATGTGCTTCACCTTCCCGCAAGACAAGATCTTGCTGCACCGCCTGTTCACCGATCCACATCAAAGGGCCGGTCACGCGCACGCCGCCGTGTGCTGTCACAATCGTCGTGCGCGCAGGCATGAACACGTGCAAAACCTGGCCCTTGCCTAGCCGGGTTTGCTGCGGAAGTTGCTGTTGCATTTGCGCTCCTTGCATGCCGTCATCGAGCTTCCATGGTAGGGAAGCAAGGCAAGGGAAAACAGGCACAGAACACGGCACGCTGCATCGGAACAGATCGCGCGCAAGGGATCTGTTATCGTTCATTTTTCTGCAATCTATATCTGTTCCGCACGCCGCGGACAGGCGATCATGCGACATGGATGCACGACCTCTTTACCGACAGCTGGCGGATCACTATCTGGGCGCGATCAGGATGGGCACCCTGGCGCACGGCGAACGCATGCCGTCGGTGCGCGCCATGATGCGCCTGCACGACGTCAGTCTCTCGACGGCACTCCAGGTTTGCCGGCAGTTGGAGAGTGAAGGCTGGATCGAGGCGCGTCCGCGCTCGGGCTATTTCGTGCGTCAGCCGAAACGACTTGCCATTCCGCCGCTCGAGGAGCCGGATATCGGGCAGCCGCTCGATCCGGCGCAGTATGTCGGGATACATGCCCGGGTGTCCGAGTTCATCGCCCAGGGGCGCCGTCATCCACCGAAAATCAACCTGTCGGGTGCGCGCGCCGCGCCGGATCTGTATCCCTCCCTGCAATTGAAGAACGCGGCTGTCCGCGCGCTGCGCCGCGATCCCGACATGCTGGTGCGTGCGGCCCCGCCGGGAGGCAATCCGCAATTCCGAGCCGTGCTGGCGAAACGCGCCATGGCAAGCGGACTGGTGCTCAATGCCGATGAGGTAATCGTGACGCATGGATGCATCGAGGCACTCAACCTTGCATTGCGCGCAGTCGCCCAGCCCGGCGATACCATTGCAGTCGAATCGCCGACCTTTTACGGCTTGCTGCAGATACTGGAAAGCCTTGGCCTGCGTGCGCTCGAAATTCCGACCAGTGCGAATACAGGGGTTTCCGTCGAAGCACTGGAATTGGCCATGCAAACCTACGACGACATCAAGGCGGTGGTCGTCGTTCCGCATCTGCAAAACCCGCTTGGCAGCATCATGCCGGACGCGAACAAGCAGCGTCTCGTACGATTGTGCGAACAGCACGGTATTCCGCTGATCGAGGACGATACCTACAGCGAACTGGCTGATGTCGAATCACCGCTCAACGCATTGAAGGCATGGGATCGTAGCGGAAATGTCATCTATTGCGCTTCGCTGCACAAGATCCTTGCACCCGGTATGCGCCTCGGCTGGATGGCTGCGGGACGCTGGCGCGCACGCGTTGCGATGCTCAAGTACGCACAGACACGCGACAACGAGGAGTGGTCGCAGGTTGCCGCCGCAGAGTTCCTCGCATCCACCGATTATGACCGCCATCTGCGGCGCCTGCGCGCAGCCCTGCGCGGACAGCGAGAGCGCATGGCGGAGGGGATTGCCGCCAATTTCCCGCTCGGCACACGGCTCACCGTGCCGGAAGGCGGCATCACCTTATGGGTTGAACTTCCGGAGAAACTGTCGGCCAAGGATGTCTTCGATGCGGCTCTGCACGAAGGGATTCTGTTTGCGCCGGGCTCGATGTTTTCCAACTCTGACCGCTTCGAGCACTTCATGCGGGTGAGTTGCGGCGGACGCTATTCCGACGATCTGGAGATGGCAATGCGACGGCTGGGAGATATTGTGGGAAGTCTGGCGAGGAAAGCGGCTTGATGCTCGCGTGCCGCATGCGGGCGCTTCGCGCGCCGAAGGTGAACACGATGCGGAGTTCGTCACTGCCTCGTAGTGCGGTGATCCTGCGTGGGTCGTGGAAGTGCCGGGGCGGCAGAGCCAGCCCCGACCGAGGGTTCAATGCTCGCGCAGCGCGCGGCGATATTGAATCGCTTCCGCCACATGCGGCTGGCGAATGATGTTTTCATCGGCAATATCGGCAATGGTGCGAGCGACTTTCAGCACGCGGTGATAGGCACGCGCGGACCAGTTCAGCCTCGACATGGCATGACGCAAGAGTTGTTCGCCTGATTCATCCGGCTTGCAATGCGCGTCGATCTCGGCCGTGGACAAACCGTGATTGCCCTTGCCCTGGCGCTTGAGCTGTCTTTCGAACGCCTGCTCGACGCGCTCGGCAATCACGCGCGACGGCTCGCCGTCGGCCTGCCTGAGCAATTCGTCATGCGGCAGCGCGCCAACCTGGATCTGCATGTCGATACGGTCAAGCAGCGGGCCGGAAATCTTGTCCTGGTAACGCGCCACCACATCCGGCGTGCAGCGGCAGCGATTGGCATGGTGGCCGAGGTAGCCGCAGGGGCAGGGGTTCATGGCCGCGACCAGTTGAAAGCGCGCCGGGAAATCGGATTGCCGCGCTGCGCGTGAAATCGTGATGTGGCCCGACTCCAAGGGTTCGCGCAGCACCTCGAGCACCTTGCGATCAAATTCGGGTAATTCATCGAGGAAGAGGACGCCCCGATGCGCCAGCGAAATTTCGCCGGGACGTGGCGTGCCGCCGCCGCCAACCAGCGCCACGCCGGAAGCCGTGTGGTGCGGAGCGCGGAAAGGGCGTGCCTTCCAGCGAGATATCGAAAAGCCGCTCGAAAGCGATTGCACCGCCGCTGATTCGAGTGCTTCTTCATCCGTCATCGGCGGCAGGATGCCGGGAAAGCGTGCCGCCAACATCGACTTGCCGGTTCCAGGCGGGCCGACCATCAGCACGCTATGGCCGCCGGCAGCGGCGACTTCCAGTGCGCGCTTGGCCTGCGCCTGACCTTTTACTTCGGCGAAATCGGGATAGGCCGGGCGTGCTGCGTCCGCGTGGGCACGATGTCGTGCGAGCCGGGCTTCTCCGTCGCTGGCGGCAAAATGGGCGCAGACCTGCAACAGGGATTCGGCCGGGAAAATCGACGCATCGCGCACCAGCGCTGCTTCGTCGGCATTGGCGCGCGGCAGGATGAAAGCGCGTTCCTTGCCGCTGACATCGCCGGCGCGGTGCATCGCATAGGTCATCGCCAGCGCACCCCGAATCGGGCGCAATTCGCCTGACAAGGACAACTCGCCCGCGAATTCGTACTTGTCCAGTTCGTCGGCAGGCATCTGGCCGGAAGCGGCGAGGATGCCAAGCGCGATCGGCAGGTCGAAGCGGCCGGACTCCTTCGGCAGGTCGGCAGGGGCAAGATTGACGGTAATGCGACGCGCGGGGAACTCGAAGCGCGCATTCTGCAATGCCGCGCGCACCCGGTCCTTCGATTCCTTGACTTCAGTTTCCGGGAGGCCAACGATGGTGAAGGAGGGCAAGCCGTTTGCCAAATGGACTTCGACCGTGACTTCCGGAGCTTGCATTCCGGAAAGTGCGCGGCTTTTCAGAACCGCCAGGCTCATTGTTCAGGCGCTTTTTTCAGCTGGGCCTCCAGCTCCGCGACGCGCGCTTCCAGTGCTTCCAGCTTGGCGCGGGTCTTGGCAAGGATCTGTGACTGAATATCGAATTCCTCACGCGTCACCAGATCGAGCCGGGAAAAGCCCTGCGTGAGCATGGCCTTCACATTCTTCTCGATATCCTTGGCCGGGGAGTTTTCGAGCGCCTGATTGATCTTTGCTTGGAGGTCGTTAAAAAAGTTGGTCTTGTCCATGATGAATCCTTGGTTGAATAAATCGCCCATTCTTGGTGCGGCCCACCATGGTGCGCGTCATGATGGTGCGGCTAGTGTGGTGCATTGTTTGAATTCGGTGCAGTCGCCATGGCGGCTGAAGCCGGCTTAAGGGGCAGATTGGCGTCGAAATGGAAAAATAATAACGCATCCCATGTGGAAAAAGGGTGGCATGAGTCCTGCTAAGTGGTTGGGAAAATGCAATTCCAGTCATTTTGTTCCAACACCAAAGGGAAACGCCATGAAAAAACTGATCCTCGCTTCCGCTGTGCTTGCCGTTTTCGCCGGCAGCCATGCTCAGGCAGAAGAGAAGAAGCCGGACCATGAAATCAGCTTCAATGCTTCCGTTGTCAGCGATTACCGTTATCGCGGCATCTCGCAGACACGCCTGAAGCCGGCATTGCAAGGCGGCGCCGATTATACGCACAACCCGACCGGATTCTACGCCGGCACCTGGTTGTCGACCATCAAGTGGATCAAGGACGCCGGCGGCGACGGCAATGTCGAATGGGACATCTACGGCGGCAAGCGCGGCGAGATCGTCAAGGACGTTTCCTATGATGTCGGCGTGCTGCGTTATCAATATCCGTCGAATGCACTCACGCCGAGTCCCAATACGACGGAAATCTATGGTCAGGTCGGCTACGGCCCCGCCTATGTCAAGTACTCGCACTCGCTGACCAACCTGTTCGGATTCGCTGACAGCAAGCGCAGCGGCTATCTCGACGTGGGCGCCAATCTTGAAGTCGGCGAAGGCCTGACGGTCAACCTGCACGCGGGACATCAGAAGGTGAAAAACAATTCGTCGTTCAGCTATACCGACTGGAAAGTCGGCGTGACCAAGGACTTCGGCATTGCGACCGCCTCGGCTGCGCTGATCGGCACCAATACAGACAACTATGTCGGGCGCGACGGCAAGAACCTCGGCAAGAACGCACTGCTGGTTTCCGTCGCCAAAACTTTCTAAGCGAGGCTGTCATGAAACTGATCACTGCGATTATCAAACCATTCAAGCTGGATGAAGTGCGCGAGGCCTTGTCGACGATCGGTGTGCAGGGGATTACCGTCACCGAAGTCAAGGGTTTCGGCCGCCAGAAGGGCCATACGGAGCTGTATCGCGGCGCCGAGTATGTGGTCGACTTCCTGCCCAAGACCAAGATCGAAGCCGCAGTGGACGACGCCATCGTCGACCGCGCCATTGAAACCATTGAAACCGCTGCACGCACCGGCAAGATCGGCGACGGCAAGATCTTCGTGTTCGACCTGCAGCAAGTCGTTCGTATCCGCACCGGCGAAACCGGTAACGACGCACTCTAAAGGAGGAGTGAAATGAAAAAATTCTTTGCAAGCTTCGTGGCGGCCGGCGTGCTGCTGTGCGCGGTCGGCTTCGCGCAGCCGGCGCTGGCTGACGATGCGCCATCCGCCAAGGCTGAAGCGGTCGTTGCCCAGGCATCCGCTCCCGCCGCGGCTGTCCCTGCTGCACCGGCTGCCGCCGCTCCGGCAACCGCCGCGCCTGCAGCACCGGCCGCCTCGGTTGCCGCCGCTCCGGCGCCGGCTCCCAACAAGGGTGATACCGCCTGGATGATGGTGGCCACCGTGCTGGTGATCCTGATGACGATTCCCGGCCTGGCCCTGTTCTATGGCGGCCTGGTCCGCTCCAAGAACATGCTGTCGATCCTGATGCAGGTCTTCATGATTTTCGCCTTGATCATCGTGTTGTGGTGCATTTACGGCTACTCGCTCGCATTCACCGAAGGCAACAGCATTATCGGCTCGCTCGATCGTCTGTTCCTGAAAGGGCTGACCCCGGATTCCAATACCGGCACCTTCAGCAAGGGTGTGGTGATTCCTGAATTCAGCTTCGTCGCCTTCCAGGCAACCTTCGCGGCAATTACCTGCGGCCTGATCGTCGGTGCCTTCGCCGAACGCATCAAGTTCTCGGCCGTGCTGTTGTTCGTCGTGCTGTGGTTCACGTTCTCCTACCTGCCGATTGCGCACATGGTCTGGTTCTGGCCTGGCCCGGATGCCTTCACCGATGCGGCTGCCGCTGAAAAGGCGACCGCTGCTGCCGGCTGGCTGTTCCAGAAGGGCGCGCTTGACTTCGCAGGCGGCACCGTTGTCCACATCAATGCCGCCGTGGCTGGTCTGGTTGGCGCATACGTGGTCGGCAAGCGTATCGGCTACGGCCGTGAATCAATGGCGCCGCACTCGCTGACCCTGACCATGGTGGGCGCATCGCTCCTGTGGGTCGGCTGGTTTGGCTTCAATGCCGGTTCCGCACTGGAAGCGGGCGGTACCGCGGCACTTGCCTTCATCAACACGCTGCTGGCGACCGCTGCGGCGACCCTGTCCTGGAGCTTTGGCGAGTGGATGGGCAAGGGCAAGCCGTCCATGCTGGGTGCTGCATCCGGCGCCGTTGCCGGTCTGGTGGCGATCACTCCGGCGGCCGGCTTCGTGGGTGTCATGGGTGCACTGGTGATTGGCCTGCTGGCCGGCATCGTCTGCCTGTGGGGCGTGAACGGCCTGAAGCGCCTGTTGGGTGCGGATGACTCCCTCGACGTCTTTGGCGTGCATGGCGTGGGCGGGATCCTGGGTGCCTTGCTGACCGGTGTGTTCGCTGCACCGTCGCTGGGCGGCACCGGCATCTATGACTACGTTGCCAACAAGGTTGCTGATGACTATTCGATCGCTGGACAAGTGTGGATCCAGTTCCAGGGCGTGCTCACGACCCTGATCTGGTCCGGCGTGGTGGCGTTTGTCGCGTATAAAGTGGTTGACCTGCTGATCGGCCTGCGGGTGCCGGAAGAGCAGGAGCGCGAGGGCCTCGATATCGCGAGCCACGGCGAATCGGCTTACCACTCCTGATCGACAGCTTCATCTCCCCGGCAGTCTCCGAGGGAATTTTCAAAGCGCCTCACCCGAGGCGCTTTTTTTTCGGCAAGCTCTTTAAAAAGGGCGTGTCCGCCCAGATTTAACTTTCGTCCATTATGGACGCCGGATGTTCGTTGCCAATTGTGAAATGCACATCCGGATTTCGCCTTCCTCTGACAACACCCCGTACACGCAATAGGACGATTACCGTTAGAATCTTCCTATTGCAAAAATGCTTACTGCTAGAAGGTTTCCATGGTTCCGCATCTCGTCACCGCCCTGAACGGTCCGCTTCTCGACCTTGAAAAGAAAATCCTGTCCGCGACGCCGTCCATCGAGCGCTGGTTCCGTCTCGAATGGCAGGAGCATACGCCGCCGTTTTACTGCTCGGTTGACCTGCGCAACGCCGGATTCAAGCTGGCGCCGGTCGACACCAACCTGTTCCCCGGCGGTTTCAACAACCTGTCGCCCGAAATGCTGCCGCTCGCGGTGCAGGCAGCGATGGCCGCAATAGAGAAATATTGTCCGGACGCCAAGAATCTGTTGCTGATTCCGGAGCGCCATACGCGCAACGTCTTTTACCTGCAAAACGTCGCGCGTCTGATGCAGATCTTCCGCCAGACCGGCCTGAATGTCCGTCTGGGCTCCTTGTCCGAAGAGGTGAAGGAACCAACCAATATCGACCTGCCCGACGGCAGCACGATCACGCTCGAACCGCTCGAGCGCTCTGCCAATGGCCGCCGTCTCGGACTGAAGAATTTCGATCCGTGCACCATCCTGCTGAACAACGATCTGTCCTCCGGCATTCCGCCCATCCTGGAAAACCTGCATGAGCAGAGTCTGTTGCCGCCGCTGCATGCCGGCTGGACCGTGCGCCGCAAGACCAACCACTTTGCCGCCTATGACGAAGTGGTGAAGAAGTTCGCCAAGCTGATCGATGTCGATGGCTGGATGCTTAATCCGTATTTCGCCAAGTGCGGCGAGGTCAATTTCCATGAGCGTACCGGCGAAGAATGCCTGGCCTCCAATGTCGACGCGGTGCTGGCCAAGATCCGCAAGAAATACAAGGAATACGGCATCAAGGAAAAGCCTTTCGTCATCGTGAAAGCCGACGCCGGCACCTATGGCATGGGCATCATGACCGTCAGGGATGCGAGCGAGGTGAAGGACCTCAACCGCAAGCAGCGCAACAAGATGGCGGTCGTCAAGGAAGGCCTCGAAGTCTCCGACGTGATCATCCAGGAAGGCGTGCATACCTTCGAACACATCAACGATGCGGTCGCCGAGCCGGTGGTCTACATGATTGACCGTTATGTGGTCGGCGGCTTCTACCGCGTGCATGCCGAACGCGGTGTCGACGAAAACCTGAACTCTCCCGGCATGCATTTCGTGCCGCTGGCATTCGCGCAGCAGCATGCCTTGCCCGACCTGCAGGCCAAGCCGGGCACCGCGCCGCCCAACCGTTTCTACATGTACGGCGTCGTCGCGCGCATGGCCTTGCTGGCCGCGTCGATCGAACTCGAAAAGACCGATCCGAATCCTGAAGTGTACTGATCCATGAAATTTGCCTTCCTCGCCGATCCGCTCGACCATTTCAAGATCCACAAGGACACCACCTTCGCGATGATGGCCGAAGCGGCGCGGCGCGGCCACGCGGTGTATGCCTTCGAGCAGAAGGACATGGCTTTCCACGCCGGCCTCCTGACGGCGAACGTCGCGCGCATCACCCTGACCGGCGATCCGCAAGACTGGTACCACGCGGAACCGGCGACGGCCATGCAGCTGACCGAGTTTGATGCGGTCATCGTGCGCAAGGATCCGCCCTTCAACATGGAATACATCTACCTCACGTATTTGCTGGAGGTAGCCGAGCGTCAGGGTGCGCGCATCTGGAATCGTCCGGAAGCAATTCGCAGCCATAATGAAAAGCTGGCGATCGCGCAATTTCCTGAATTCACCTCGCCGACCCTGGTGACCAGCGACGAGAACCGGATTCGCGCATTCCACCGCGAGCAAAAGGACATCATCCTGAAACCGCTCGATGGCATGGGCGGCATCGGCATCTTCCGTGTCAAGGAAGACGGCATGAATCTGGGCTCGATCATCGAAACGCTGACGGAAAACGGCCTGCTGACGATCATGGTCCAGCGTTTCATCCCCGAAATCAGCCAGGGCGACAAGCGGATCCTGCTGATCGGCGGAGAGGTGGTGCCGTATTCTCTGGCCCGTATTCCGCAGAATGGCGAAGTGCGCGGCAATCTGGCCGTGGGCGGGCTGGGCGTCGCGCAGCCGCTGTCCCGGCGCGACAGGGAAATCGGCGAAGCACTTGCGCCAATTCTTTTAAAGCGCGGCCTAATACTGGTAGGATTGGATGTTATCGGGGATTACCTGACGGAAATTAATGTCACCAGTCCGACCTGTTTCCAGGAAATCGCGCAACAAACCGGCTTCGATGTTGCCGGAATGTTCATCGATGCGCTGGAAAAGCAGTACCCATAAGAAAAATCCGCGCCGCGGATGAAGGACTGTCGAGGTCACGGCCGCAAGCCGATGTCATCCCCGCTAACCGCGACAAGTCCTGTTGAAACCTGAAAACCATGATCGGCATTCTGCTCCTCACGCATGCACCGCTAGGTAACGCCTTCATCGAGGCGGCAACCCATGTTTTTCGCGCGCGGCCGGAAAGAATGGAGGCGATCGACGTGCGCGCCGATCAGGATCCTGCGGAAGTCAACCGCCTCGCGCAGGAAGCCATTCATCGCATTGACGACGGCTCGGGCGTTCTCGTCATCACCGACGTCATGGGCGGCACACCTTCCAATTGCACGCTGCGCTTGTGCAGTCCTGGACATGTTGAAGTGATCGCGGGCATCAGCCTGCCGATGCTGCTGCGTGCCTTGACTTATCGTAACGACACGCTCGATGTCGTGGTCGAAATGGCATTGGCCGGGGGGCAGAGCGGGGCTGTGCGCGTAGACAACCGCGTCCGGCTTTCTTAAAACAAGATCGACAAGAAATGATTCAACAAGAAATTGAAATCACCAATAAGCTCGGATTGCATGCACGCGCGTCGGCCAAACTGACACAACTTGCAGCGAAGTTTCAAAGCGAAGTCTGGTTGACCCGCAATGCGCGGCGCGTCAATGCCAAGTCCATCATGGGCGTCATGATGCTGGCCGCCGGCAAGGGAGCGACAGTCACGCTGGAAACCGAGGGGGCGGACGAGAAAGCATGCTTTGACGCGATCGTAGAGCTGATCCAGAATAAGTTTGGCGAAGGCGAGTAAAGACGCGATGGCTTCTTTTACGCTTCATGGGATACCGGTGTCACGCGGGATTGCGATCGGCCGCGCGCACCTGCTCACGCCCGCGGCGCTCGATGTCAAGCATTACCTTATTCCGCAGGAGCAGGTCGAGGCGGAAGTGCAGCGCCTGCAAAGGGCGATTGCCACCGTCCACAAGGAACTGCAGACCATCTGGAATGACTTGCCCAAGGATTCGCCGGCCGAACTGGGTGCCTTCATCGATGTGCACGCGCTGATCCTGTCGGATCCGATGATCGCGGAAGTGCCGCTCGAAATCATTCGCACCCGCCACTACAACGCCGAATGGGCGCTGGTCACCCAGATCGATGAGCTGTCGGCGCAATTCGACGAAATCGAGGATGCTTACCTGCGCGAGCGCAAAGCCGACATTCTGCAAGTCGGCGAGCGCGTGTTGAAGGTATTGACCGGAAGCGCCAATACGCTGCCGTCGACCGACGGTTCGGACGAGCCAAGCGGGCGCATGATCGTGGTCGCGCACGACATTTCTCCGGCGGACATGCTGCAGTTCAAGAATCGTGCATTCGGTGGATTCGTCACCGACCTCGGCGGCCAGAACTCGCATACGGCGATCGTTGCCCGCAGTCTCGACATTCCGGCGGCGGTCGGCATGTATAACGCTTCCGCGCTGATCCAGCAGGACGACTGGGTCATCATCGACGGCGACGCCGGCGTGGTGATTGTCGATCCGACCCCGGAAGTGCTGGATCAGTACCGCGATCGCCAGGCGCGGCTGATGCGGGACCGCAAGAAGCTCGGCAAGCTCAAGAAGACGCCCGCCATTACCAGGGATGGAACGGAAGTCACGCTGCTGGCCAATATCGAGCTGCCCGATGATTGCCCGGCTGCGCTCGAAGCCGGTGCGATGGGGGTCGGCCTGTTCCGCTCCGAATACCTGTTCATGGGGCGCGTCGGCCTGCTCGGCAAGCTGCCGTCCGAAGACGAACAGTTCGAATCCTATCGGCAGGCAGTGGTCTCGATGAAAGGCCGGCCGGTAACCATCCGCACGCTCGATATCGGCGCCGACAAGCCGCTCGATGCAGCCGAACAGACCGCACTCAATCCTGCGCTCGGCTTGCGCGCGATTCGCTTCTGCCTGGCCGAGCCGCAAATGTTCATGGTGCAGCTCCGCGCGATCCTGCGCGCCTCCGCATATGGTCCGGTCAAGCTGCTGATACCGATGCTCGCCCATGCTTTCGAAATCGATCAGACGCTGGCCATGATCGAGCAGGCGAAGACACAATTGCGCGAGGCCAACAAGAAGTTCGACCCGCTGATTCCGGTTGGCGCGATGATCGAAATTCCGGCCGCGGCACTGACCTTGCCCATGTTCGTCAAGCGCATGGATTTTCTGTCCATCGGCACCAATGACCTGATCCAGTACACGCTGGCGATCGATCGTGCAGATCATGAGGTCGCCCATCTGTACAATCCGCTGCATCCGGCGGTCCTGTACCTGCTGTCGACCACGATCTCGATCGGTGCCAAGGCCGGCATTCCGGTGTCGGTCTGCGGTGAGATGGCCGGCGACACGAAGCTGACGCGCTTGCTGCTGGGAATGGGCCTGCGCGAGTTTTCCATGCATCCGTCGCAGATTCTGTCGGTCAAGCAGGAAATCCTGAACAGCGATCTCACGACCATTGTTCCGCACACGAAGAAGATCCTCCGTGCCATGGAGCCGTCGGCAATCATGGAAGCCGTCGACAGGCTGCGCGAGGTGTGAGGCCGGGGCAAAGAGAAGCCATGGCGGTTTGACAAGCAAGTTTGACTGCGGGAACCGACTTGGTTATCCTTATGCAAGGCGCCGATTTGATAATCAGCTTGCGGGCGCGTAATAAATACGGCTAAAGCGTGCTTGTTGATACGCCTGAACTTAGCCCGAAAAGCTGACCGCTTCTCGGGCTTTTTTGTTTTCTGCGCGCCATTGCGCACACTTTGGGATCGTCATGTCATCCTTGGGAATCGTTTCGCCGCAATCGATGCATTTTTCCGAGCCCTTGCCCTTGAGCAGCGGGGCCTCGCTAGCGGACTACACGCTGGTGTATGAAACCTATGGCAAGCTCAATGCCGATTGCTCCAACGCGGTCCTGGTCTGCCACGCCCTGAACGCCTCGCACCATGTCGCCGGCATGTATGAAGGCGCGGACGGCAGCAAGAACGTGGGCTGGTGGGACAACATGGTCGGGCCGGGAAAACCGGTCGATACCGATCGGTTCTTCGTCATCGGCGTCAATAATCCGGGTTCCTGCTTCGGATCAACCGGGCCGATGCAAATCAATCCGGCCACCGGCAAACCTTATGGCGCCGACTTCCCGGTCGTGACGGTGGAAGACTGGGTGCGCGCGCAGGCGCGACTGGCCGATGCGCTGGGCATCCAGCAGTTCGCTGCCGTGATGGGCGGCTCGCTGGGCGGCATGCAGGCCCTGGCGTGGAGCATGATTTACCCGCAGCGCGTGCGCCATTCGGTGGTGATCGCGTCCACGCCCAAGCTGTCCGCGCAAAACATCGCCTTCAACGATGTCGCGCGCCAGGCGATACTGACCGATCCGGACTACCACGGCGGTCATTATTACGAGCACAAGGTGGTGCCCAAGCGGGGCTTGCGGGTGGCACGCATGGTGGGCCATATCACCTACCTGTCTGACGATAGCATGGCCGAGAAATTCGGTCGTGACTTGCGCAACGGCGGTTACCAGTTTGGCTACGGGATCGACTTCGAAATCGAATCCTACCTGCGCTATCAGGGCGACAAGTTCTCCGAGTATTTCGATGCCAATACCTATTTGCTGATCACCAAGGCGCTCGACTATTTCGACCCGGCGCGGGAATATGGCAACGACCTGACCAAGGCGCTCGCCAAGACCGAGGCGCAGTTCCTGCTGGTGTCCTTCACCACCGACTGGCGCTTCTCGCCGGAGCGCAGCCGGGAAATCGTGCAGGCGCTGGTCAACAACAAGCGCCGTGTCTGCTACGCGGAAATCGACGCGCCGCACGGCCATGACGCTTTCCTGCTGGAGGACCCGCGCTACATGAACGTGGTGAAAGCCTATTACGACCGCATCTGGCAAGACATCACGCAAAGGGGACGCGCATGAACTTCCGCGAACTGATCACTTTCCGCCCGGACCTCGCGTTCATCGCGCACTGGGTATCGCCGGCCTCGCAGGTGCTGGACCTCGGCTGCGGCGACGGCGTGATGCTCGACTATTTGCAGACCGATAAGCAGTGTCTCGGCTATGGCGTGGAGATCGATGACAACAAGATCCCGGTCTGTATCAGCCGCGGCGTTTCGGTGATCCAGCAAGACCTGGAGACGGGACTGGCGATGTTTGCCGACGATGCCTTCGACACCGTGCTGTGCTTGTCTGCCTTGCAAATGATGAAGAACGTGGAGGGCGTCCTGCGCGACATCGCGCGCGTCGGACGCGAAGCCATTGTCTCCTTCCCGAACTTCGCCTACTGGCCGCATCGCTTCGCGCTGCTGCGCGGCCGCATGCCGGTATCGAAGTCGCTGCCTTATGAATGGTTTGATACGCCCAATCTTCGTTGCGCCACGATCAAGGATTTTGAGGAACTTGCGAACCGGGTGGGACTCGAAGTGCTCGAATGCGTCGCGTTGCAAGACGGCAAGCCTGTGTCCTTCCTGCCGAATTGGCGTGGCAGTCTGGCCGTGTTCCGCTTTCGTAAAAGATAATTCCTAAACTCTAGCGAGCACGACATGACATTGGCAGCGCCTTCCGCTACCGAACCTACTCCCGAGCCTGACACCAGGACGAAGCCGGGCTGGCGCCATTACTTCAATCGCCAGATGCTGATCTGCGTCTCGCTCGGCTTCTCGTCGGGCCTGCCGCTGTTCATCCTGTACAACCTGCTGTCGGCCTGGCTGAAGTCGGAAAACGTGGACCTGAAGGCCATCGGCCTGTTCGCGCTGGTCGGCTTCCCCTACACCTGGAAGTTCGTCTGGTCGCCCTTGATGGACCGCTTCCATTTCCCGATGCTCGGGCGACGGCGCGGATGGATGCTGGTCACGCAGATTGCCTTGCTGGGCACGGTGGCCTCGATGGGCCTGTTTTCTCCCCGAACCGAGCTGACCGCCATCGTGCTCCTGTGCGGCGCGGTCGCCTTCCTCTCGGCCAGCCAGGACATCGTGATCGATGCCTATCGCCGCGAAATGCTGACCGATGAACAACAGGGCTCGGGCACGGCGCTCTTCGTCAACGCCTACAAGCTGTCGACACTGGTGCCGGGATCGCTTTCGCTGATCCTGTCCGACTTCATGAGCTGGCAGTCGGTATTCTTCATTACCTCCCTGTTCATCTTGCCCGGCATCGTCGCCACGCTGATCATCGCCGAGCCGAAAATCTACGGCCAGCCGCCGAAAAACCTGCGCGAAGCGATCGTCCTGCCATTTCAGGAATTCATTCATCGCAGCGGCTGGTCGTACGCGCTGCTGGTGCTGGCGTTTATCTTTTTGTACAAGCTCGGCGACTCGATGGCAACCGCGCTGGCGACCCCGTTCTATATCGATCTCGGCTTCACGCGCACACAGATCGGCCTGGTAGCAAAAAACGCCGGCCTGTGGGCCAGCCTGTCCGGCGGCATTCTCGGTGCGATCTGGCTGGAGAAGACAGGCATCAACCGCGGGCTGTGGATTTTCGGCGTGCTGCAGGCCTTGGCGATTCTCGGATTTGCCGCCTTGGCGCAAACCGGTGTCAGCACCAATGATCACGCCACGCTGATGCTGGGCGCAGTGATCGGCCTGGAAGCGTTTGCCGTCGGCCTGGGGACTGCGGCGTTCACCGCCTATATCGCCACGACGACCGATCCGCGCTACACTGCGACGCAATATGCATTGTTCACCAGCCTGGCCGCCGTGCCGCGCACCTTCTTCAACGCGGCCACCGGTTTTATCGTGGACCAGACCGGCTGGTTCGTCTTCTTTCTTCTATGCTTTGCACTGGCGATGCCAGGCATGATGTTGCTGCCGAAGATTGCGCCCTGGAACGGCGAAAAGAAATAATAATCGGGTGCGCCGCCAGTGCGCAAAATTGTAGGGGGGGGCCGATGAAGCGAATCCATATCGCACCGTTGCTGATTGTTGCATGCTGTTTCGGCATGCAGCCGACTCTCGCGCAGACACAGGCCGAGGACGGCGTCAAAGTGGGGAAACCGTCTGCCTTGCGCAAGCTGGTGCCGGAAGACCAGGTGGAAGCCACCGCGCTCCAGCAATACACCGGCATCAAGCAGCAGGCGAGCCGCAAGGGGGCGCTGGTGCCCGACAGCGACCCGCAGGTCGTGCGACTGCATGCAATCGCGAAGAAGATCATTCCTCATGCTGCGCGCTGGAACGAGCGCGCGACGCAATGGCAGTGGGAAGTCAGCCTGATCGCCTCCAATGAAGTCAACGCCTTCTGCATGCCCGGCGGGAAGATCGCCTTCTACACCGGCTTGCTGAACTCGTTGAAGCTCACGGATGACGAAGTCGCCATCGTCATGGGACACGAAATCGCCCACGCCCTGCGCGAGCATGGCCGCGAACGCATGGCCAAGGGTACGCTCATCAATCTCGGAACGGCGCTGGGGTCCGCGCTGCTTGGCTTGAAAGATACCGGGCAGATGCTGGCGGGGCAGGGCGCCAAGCTGGTCATGCTGAAGTTCTCACGGAGCGACGAGACCGAAGCCGACCTGGTCGGTCTCGATATCGCCGCGCGCGCCGGCTATGACCCGCGCGCCGGCATCGCCTTGTGGCAGAAGATGGGCATGATCAGCAAGAACGCGCCGCCGCAGTGGCTGTCCACTCATCCGGCCGGCAACAGCCGCATCGAGGACATGCAAAAACACCTGCCCGAAGTGATGCCGCTCTATGCGAATGCCAAAGGGACGGCGCCCGACGCGCTTCCGCCCTATCAAAGCAACGTCAAGGGAATCGCGCCTATCCGCTGATGAAGGCTGACGCACCCTCGTACTCGACGACGAGCGGTGCATGGTCCGAGAAGCGCTCGTCCTTGTAGATGGATACGGCGCTCGCCCTGGCTGCAATGCCAGGCGTGGAGACGTGATAATCGATGCGCCATCCGACATTCTTCGCCCATGCCTGTCCGCGGTTGCTCCACCAAGTGTAGGCGTCGCCCGTGGTATCCGGGTGAAGCCGGCGATATACGTCGATCCAGCCCACTTCATCGAAAAGCCGCGTCATCCATGCGCGCTCCTCTGGCAGGAAGCCGCTGTTCTTCTGGTTGGATTTCCAGTTTTTTAGGTCGATTTCCTTGTGCGCGATATTCCAGTCGCCGCAGATCACCACCTCGCGCCCCGAACCGATGAGTTTTTCCAGGTGCGGCAGGAATACTTCCATGAAGCGGAATTTCGCCTGCTGGCGTTCCTCGCTGGACGAGCCGGACGGGCAATAGACGGAAATCACGCTGAGCTTGCCGAAATCGCACTGCACATAACGACCTTCGGCGTCGAATTCATCGCAGCCAAAACCCACTTGCACCGCATCCGGCTCGAATTTCGAATAGACACCGACACCCGAATAGCCCTTCTTTTCCGCGTAATGGAAGTGGCCGTGATAGCCATGCGGATTGAGGAACTCGGGCATCATGTCGGCGGCCTGCGCCTTCAGTTCCTGCACGCAGACGACATGCGGCGACTGCTTCGACATCCAGTCGAAAAAACCCTTTTTGGCGGCGGAGCGGATGCCGTTCAGATTGGCGGAAACGATTTTTAGCATGGGTGTCGAGGAGAAAAACGAGCGGCCAGTGCCCTTTCCGCAGATTCGTTGCAAGAATAAAAGTGGCGAAATCGTGTCGAGACAAGGAAAAAAGCGCAGCAAGGGCGACTCCCCTTGCGAGCATTTCTGACGCCGTATCGGCGCGATTCTCGCCATCTTTTATGCAACGAACCTGCGGAAAAGGGCACTAGCATAACCGAAATTTGTGGAAGCCGATTCGGTCATGCCGGGCGCATATCCAATTACAATGCCTGCTTGGCTGGAATTGAATCCGGCATTGTCAATTTATACATTTTGAGGTCATCTTGAGCAAGCTACGTCAGGAATTCATCGCGTTTTCCGTCTCCGCCGGTGTGCTGCGCTTCGGCGAATTCATCACCAAGGCGGGCCGCACGTCACCGTATTTCTTCAATGCCGGGCTGTTCAACGACGGCGCCAATCTGGGCAAGCTGGCCGAGTTTTACGCCCAGACCCTGCTCGATTCCGGCGTCGAGTTCGACATGTTGTTCGGGCCGGCCTACAAGGGAATTACACTGGCGTCGGCGACTGCGGTCGAACTGGCGCGCAAGGGACGCAATGTGCCCTTCGCCTTCAATCGCAAGGAAGCCAAGGACCACGGCGAGGGCGGCACCATGGTTGGTGCCAAGCTGCAGGGCAAGGTGGTCATCATCGACGACGTGATTTCGGCCGGCACCTCGGTTCGCGAGTCGGTAGAAATGATTCGCAACGCCGGCGCAACGCCTTGCGCAGTCCTGATCGCGCTGGACCGGATGGAGCGCTCCGGCAAGGATGGCGCCTTGTCCGAGCATTCGGCGGTGCAGGAAGTGACGAATGCCTACGGCATGCCGGTGATTTCTATTGGCAACCTGAACGATTTGCTGGAATATATTTCCAAGGCGGATGCCAATGAGGAGCTGGCCAAATACAAGGACGCAGTTGCAGCCTATCGAAGCAGATATGGGGTCATGTAGTTCATTGATGTAGCTCGTACACGCATTCGGGAGGTGCGATGAAGAGTTCACTCGGAATTGCCTTGTTCATTCCTCTGATCGTCGTGTCCTGGCAAGCGTCGGCGCAGATGTTTCAGTGCAAGGACGCGTCAGGACGCAGCATCACTTCCGATCGACCCATTCCCGAATGCGCGGACCGTCCCATGCGCGAACTCTCCACGAGCGGCATGCCACGGCGCGAAATCCCTGCGCCGATGACCGTCGAAGAGCGGCGCAAGATGCAAGAGCAGGAAGAAAAGCGCAAGGCCGAAGCGATCGCCGCCGAGGAGCAAAGGCGCAACGACCTCGCGATTCGCGCGCGCTTCCGCAGCGAGGCGGATATCGAAGCGGCCCGCAAACGCTCGCTTGAACCGGTCGAGGAGCAGATCAAGCGAGAGAAACTGACGCTGGCCAACGCAGAGAAGCAGCAGAAGGCGGCACAGTCAGAGGTGGATGCATTCAAGGCGAAGAGTGCACCGGTGCCGACCATCGTGCAACGCAAGCTGGATGATGCGGACCATGCCGTGGAGGCGTCGCAGAAACTGCTGCGCGATCAGGAATCGGAACTCGTACAAATCAATGCAAAGTATGAGGCGACCTTGAATCGGTATCGCGAGCTGGTGGGGCCGGTCGCCGCGAAATAGCTGTGCCGGTCGCTGCGGTCTGCGCCTGGCGCAATCCGCAGCGAGTGGATTGCGGAATTAACCGGCCAGCTTCTGCTTCAGCAGCTCCGTCAGTTGTGCCGGGTTGGCCTTGCCCTTCGTTGCCTTCATGGCCTGGCCGATAATCGCGTTGAACGCCTTCTCCTTGCCGGAGCGGTATTCCTCGACCGACTTGGCATTCGCGGCCAGCACCTCGTCCACGATCTTTTCCAGCGCGCCGCTGTCGGAAATCTGCTTCAAGCCTTTGGCCTCGATAATATCGTCCGCGAGCGTAGGCTTGTCGGACGGCGCTTCCCACATGCCCGCGAACACTTCCTTGGCAATCTTGTTGGAAATGGTGCCATCGGAGATGCGTTGCAGCAGGACGGCAAGCTGTTCAGCCTTCACCGGCGCATTCCCGATCTCGACGCCTTCGCGATTCAGCGTCGAGGAAACGTCGCCCATCAGCCAGTTCGCCGCCGGTTTGGCCTGCTCCTTGCCTGCTTTGGCGACCACGGCTTCAAAGTAGGCTGCCATGGCCTTCGACTGGGTCAGTACGGCGGCATCATACTCGGGCAAGCCGTAATCCTTCACGAAGCGTTCGCGCATCGCGCCCGGCAACTCCGGCATCGATGCCTTGACGCGGTCTATCCATTCCTGCGCGATCACCAGCGGCGGCAGATCCGGATCGGGGAAGTAGCGATAATCCTGTGCGTCTTCCTTGCTGCGCATCGAGCGGGTTTCCTTGCGGTCGGGGTCGTAGAGGCGGGTTTCCTGCACCACCTTGCCGCCATCTTCGATCAGCTCTATCTGGCGCCGCACTTCGAAGTTGATCGCTTCTTCGAGGAAGCGGAAGGAGTTCAGGTTCTTGATTTCGCAGCGCGTGCCGTATTCCTTCTGGCCCATCGGGCGCACCGATACGTTGGCGTCGCAGCGGAAAGACCCTTCCTGCATGTTGCCGTCGCAGATACCGAGCCACATCACCAGCGAATGCAAGGCCTTCGCATAGGCGACCGCTTCCGCAGCACTGCGCATGTCGGGTTCCGTGACGATTTCCAGCAGCGGCGTCCCGGCGCGATTGAGGTCGATGCCGGTCATGCCGTGATAATCCTCATGCAAGGATTTGCCTGCGTCTTCCTCAAGATGGGCGCGGGTCAGCTGCACGCTGCGCATTTCAGCCTTGCCATCCTTTTCGAGGACGAAGGAAACGGTCCCGCCTTGCACCACCGGGATTTCGTACTGGCTGATCTGGTAACCCTTCGGCAGATCCGGATAAAAGTAATTCTTGCGCGCGAAAATCGAGCGCGGCGCAACCGTCGCGCCGATCGCCAGACCGAACTGGATGGCACGTTCCACCGCACCCCTGTTCATCACGGGCAGCACGCCGGGCAGCGCCAGATCGACCGGGCAGGCCTGCGTGTTCGGTTCGGCGCCGAAGCGAGTCGCTGCGCCACTGAAGATTTTCGATACTGTCGAGAGTTGTGCATGCGTCTCGAGACCGATTACGACTTCCCACTGCATAGTTTTCTCACTTATAAAATCTGACTCATTCCCTTCCTCTTCACGAGGAGCGGCAGGGCGGGGATGGCTTGCTTATTCTTCATAACGGCACTTGCCGGTCTTCAAATCCACCGACAACTCCGTGAAATTGCTGCGCGATCCGCACAGCGCGGGGCAGCTCGGCTTGACCGCCAAGATGTCGCCTTCGCGCTCCAGCCGGATCGTGCAATTCATTCTGCGATCGAACTTGAAACCGCGTCGATCGCGTGCGGCGCGCGCATCCTTCAGTGCCACGCGCCACGTTGTTTTTTCCTGCTCGGTCCTGACCTCAGCGTTCAAGCCGTCGCTTGCGTCGATACTGCAGTCAAAACCGTGAGTGCTGCGAAACAGAGACGATTCCCAGAAAAAGGCATCGATGCGATCCCCGTTCAGCCGGAATTCGCCGGAATCGGCGTAGGTCACCGCTTCGCCGTCTTCGTTGCGCACCGCGCTGCAGGAAAAATGCGTGTCCAGCTGCTGCGCGAACGCCGTTCCGCCCATGCAGAGCAGTGTCAGCGTGACGGCGTTGCGCAACATGCTTATACGCCTTCCGGTTTGCGCTGATGCCAATCTGTCACGCGCTGGTATTGGTGCGCCACGTTCAGCAGCCGCGCTTCGTCGAAATAATTGCCGATGATTTGCAGGCCGACCGGCCGCTTCGCATTCTTCTCGCCCTGGCCGAAACCACATGGAATCGACATGCCTGGCAAGCCCGCAAGACTGGTCGACAAGGTGAAGATATCGGCAAGATAGTTGGCGACCGGATCGTCGGCCTTGTCACCGATATCCCATGCGACGGTCGGCGACACCGGTCCCATGATCACATCGCATTGCTTGAACGCGTTCTGGAAGTCCTGCGCGATCAGGCGGCGGATCTTTTGCGCCTGCAGGTAATACGCGTCGTAATAACCATGCGACAAGACATAGGCCCCGACCAGGATGCGGCGCTTCACTTCTTCACCGAAGCCCTCCGCGCGCGACTTGCAATACATGTCGGCCAGATCCTTGTATTCCTTGGCACGATGTCCATAGCGCACGCCATCGAAGCGGGACAGGTTGGACGATGCTTCCGCCGGCGCGATCACGTAATACACCGGGATCGACAATTCGGTTTTCGGCAATGAGATTTCGACCAGTGTGGCGCCCAGCTTTTCATATTCGCTCAATGCAGTCCGTACCGCCTGTTCGACGTCGCTCGCGAGGCCTTTGCCGAAATACTCACGCGGGATGCCGATTTTCAAACCTTGCAAGGGCTTGTCCAGATCGCGGGTGAAATCTTCGCTTGGACGCTCCAGGCTGGTCGAATCGTTCGGATCGAAGCCGGTCATGGCATTCAGGAGCATGCCGCAATCCTCGGCGGTCCGGGCCATCGGGCCGCCCTGATCGAGCGAGGATGCAAATGCGATCATGCCGAAGCGTGATACGCGGCCATAAGTCGGCTTGATGCCGGTGACACCGCACAGCGAAGCCGGCTGACGGATCGAGCCCCCGGTATCGGTCGCGGTTGCGGCCGGCGCCAGGCGGGCAGCGATCGCCGCAGCCGAACCGCCGGAAGATCCGCCCGGAATGGCAGCCTTGTCCCACGGGTTCTTCACCGGGCCGAAGTACGAGTTCTCGTTGGAGGAACCCATGGCAAATTCATCACAATTCAATTTTCCGAGCGTAACCATACCTGCCGTACGGAACTGTTTGACGACAGTTGCATCGAAGGGGCTGATGTAATTCGCCAACATTTTCGAACCTGCGGTCGAACGCCAGTCGCGCGTGACGAAGATGTCCTTGTGCGCAATCGGAATTCCGGTCAGCGGCGTGGTGTCATTTCGGGCAATGCGCGCGTCGGCTTCGGCGGCTTGTTGCAAGGTCAATGCTTCATCGACATGGATGAAGGCATTGAGATCGCTTTGCTGAATGCGGGTGAGGAACAGCTTGGCCAGTTCAGTGGCGGAAACCTGTCTGGCATGCAGCAGTGCTGAGAGTTCTTTGAGGGTCTTGGTATGCATAGGGTGGATTACCGCTGGGGCACTTTGTCCGGCGTGCTGACGGAGAGGATTATTCGATGACTTTCGGAACCAGGTACAAGCCGTCCTGCGTTGCCGGTGCGACTTGCTGGTATTCGTCGCGGCGGTTCGGTTCGGTCACGGCGTCCTCGCGCAAGCGCAGGGCGACGTTGTCTTGATAGGCTGCGATCGGATGATTCAGGGGCTCTACGCCGCTAGTGTCGACGGCGCGCATCTGTTCAACCAGTGCAAAAATGCCGTTGAGCTTGTCAAGGGTCTTGCCGGCCTGAGTGTCGTTCAGGTCGAGCTGCGCCAGTCGGGCAAGGCGCTTAACATCGGAGAGGTCGAGTGACATGATTGGGTAATTTGGGCAGCCGTTGACGGCTTGGTTACTCTAAAAAACAAAGGTGTTTTGGTTGTGGCAAATACTTGTCAAAACGCTTGTTGTAGCTTGAATTTGCACTGCATTTTTGACGTTTCCATCGACTAATTTCAGCTAAATTATAAGGTAGAATGTCGGGTTAATACCTTGCTGGCGCCGAAGCGTTTGAGCCGCCGCAGGAACGCGGGTTTTAACCTCTAATGTTTAAGCGCGCCACTTGGCGCATCAGGACAATACATGTTTGGATTCTTACGCAGTTATTTTTCTAACGACCTGGCCATTGACCTGGGCACTGCCAATACGCTGATTTACGTGCGTAACATGGGCATCGTGCTCGACGAGCCCTCGGTGGTGGCGATCCGCCAGCAAGGCGGTCCGAATGGCAAGAAGACGATCCAGGCCGTGGGCAAGGAAGCCAAGCAGATGCTCGGCAAGGTGCCGGGCAACATCGAAGCAATCCGCCCGATGAAGGATGGCGTGATTGCTGATTTCACCGTCACCGAGCAGATGCTCAAGCAGTTCATCCGCATGGTGCACGACTCCAAACTGTTCAAGCCGTCCCCGCGCATCATCATCTGCGTGCCTTGCGGCTCCACTCAGGTGGAACGTCGCGCGATTCGCGAATCCGCACTCGGTGCCGGCGCATCGCAGGTCTACCTGATTGAAGAACCAATGGCTGCCGCGATCGGCGCCGGCCTGCCGGTATCGGACGCGACTGGTTCCATGGTGGTCGATATCGGCGGCGGCACTACCGAAGTCGGCATCATCTCGCTGGGCGGCATGGTCTACAAGGGCTCCGTGCGCGTGGGCGGCGACAAGTTCGAC
Organism: Herbaspirillum sp. ST 5-3; assembly: GCF_004804275.1. GTDB lineage: Bacteria > Pseudomonadota > Gammaproteobacteria > Burkholderiales > Burkholderiaceae_D > Noviherbaspirillum. The sequence continues at coordinate 365,102 of NZ_STGI01000001.1, read as the reverse complement.
GAAGCCATCGTCAACTACATCCGCCGCAACTACGGCATGCTGATTGGCGAACAGACCGCCGAAGCGATCAAGAAGGAAATCGGCTCCGCCTTCCCGGGTTCGGAAGTGAAGGAAATGGAAGTCAAGGGCCGTAACCTGTCCGAAGGCATTCCGCGCTCGTTCACGATCTCCAGCAATGAGATCCTGGAAGCACTGACCGATCCGCTCAACAACATCGTCTCTGCCGTCAAGAACGCGCTGGAACAGACTCCGCCGGAACTCGGCGCCGACATCGCCGAAAAGGGCATGATGCTGACCGGCGGCGGCGCGTTGCTGCGCGATCTTGACCGTCTGCTGATGGAAGAAACCGGCCTGCCCGTGATCGTTGCCGAAGACCCGTTGACCTGCGTGGTACGCGGCTCAGGCATGGCGCTGGAGCGCATGGACAAGCTTGGTTCGATCTTCTCCTACGAGTAATTCTGCACAATGCTTTACGCGCAACGCCTTGCTCTTTCCCTGCAAGGCGCGCGGGCGGACAGAGACACGTTACATTCCTGGTATCAACGTTAGGCCCTGATGGAATACAGTCCACCGCCACTCTTCAAACAAGGCGCCTCCGCACGCGCCAAAGTGGTGTTTTTCTCCCTGATCGCCCTCATCCTGCTGGTCGCCGACTCGCGCATGCGTTCGCTGACCACGATCCGCCAGGTAGTGGGCACCATGCTTTACCCCTTGCAGGTGGCAGCATTGCTGCCGCGCGACGCAGCCTACAGGGTCGGGGATTATTTTTCCTCGATGTCGGCCCTGCAAAAGGAAAACAACCGGATGAAGGAGCAGCAGGTTGTTAATGCGCAGACCCTGCAACAGGTGCAGCAGTTGGCTGCTGAAAATGCCCAGTTGCGCAAGCTGCTCGCTGCCAATGAGCGCGTCCCGGTCAGGTCGATACTGAGCGAGATCCTGTATGACGCACGGGATCCTTTCACGCGCAAGATCGTGCTCGACCGCGGCAGCCAGCATGGCGTATCGCCCGGTCAGCCGGTGATCGACGATATTGGCGTGGTCGGGCAGGTCACGCGCGTGTTCCCGTTCACATCCGAGGTAACCCTGTTGACCGACAAGGAGCAGGCCATTCCGGTTCAGGTGGTGCGCAGCGGGCTGCGCAGCATCGCCTATGGCCAGGGCCATTCCGGATCGCTCGACCTGCGCTTCATGCCGGCCAATGCCGACATCAAGAATGGCGATATCCTGGTCACATCGGGAATCGACGGGGTCTACCCAGCCGGTTTGTCGGTCGCCAAGGTTGTCCAGGTTGAAAGTAAGTCGAGCGATGCATTCGCCCGCATCGTCTGTCAACCGATGGCTGGAATCGACCGCAACCGGCAGTTGCTGATCCTGCTGACCGAGGCGAATTTCCCCGTGCGCCCGGCACCCGAGGAATCCAGGGACAAGAAGGACAAGCTCGGCAAGAAGCATGCGGCTGAGGGGCTCAAGGAACCCGCGAAGGAAACGCCGAAGGAGCCGGTCAAGGACGGCGTCAAGGAACAGAAGAACGAGGCTGCGCCCGCGGCTCCGGAACAAAAGACCCCGGCTGCCCCGGCAGCAAGCCCTGCGGTGCAAAAGCCGGCGACCGTCGCCCAGCCGAACGTGGCAACGGTCCAGAAGCCGGCCAATGCGCCGGCGGTGGCGCCCGCAGCGGTCGTCCAGCCCAAGCTGCAGGCGACCGCGCGGCCCGCTCCCGCAGCGCCGCAGACGACTGTTGAGCAAAAGGCAAGGACACCATGAACACGAGTCCTCATTACATTCTGCTTCCGGCCAATCCGCTGTTTATTGCGACCAGCATCATTGGCGCGTTTCTGCTGAATCTGCTGCCCTGGGACCATTGGTACGGCATTCCCGACTTTGTCGCGCTCGTGCTGGCGTTCTGGAGCATTCACCAGCCGCGCAAGGTCGGCATCGGGATTGCGTTCATGATGGGCTTGCTGATGGATGTGCACGACGCCAGCCTGCTGGGCGAGCATGCGCTGTCGTATACCTTGCTATCCTATTTCGCCATCATGATTCACCGCCGGGTGTTATGGTTCAAGCTGCCGACGCAGGCCGCCCATATCCTGCCCCTGCTGCTGCTGATGCAGGCGGTGCAACTGACGGTACGCTTGCTGGTCAGCGGCAAATTCCCCGGCTGGCTGTATTTCCTGGAAAGCATAGTCGCGGCCGTGCTTTGGCCGGTGGTGACCATGATCCTGCTGGCGCCGCAGCGCCGCGCGATCGATCGTGACGATACGCGTCCGATTTGAATACGAAACGTTCACGACCTTGAGATTGTCGAGAACAGCGCTGTTGCAAGCGCCTATCCCCTTCCTCTTTCTCGCTTGCACGCGAGTGGAGCGTAATGGCTGAGTATGACCGAGTTTAAGAATACCGAACGTGAAATACATCTGTTCCGCCTGCGCCTGTCGGCGGCAGGCGTGTTCGTGCTCATCTGTTTCGGATTGCTGATCACGCGCTTCCTGTGGTTGCAGACGGTCAAGTACAAGGACTATGCCAGCCAGGCCGAAGACAATCGTATTTCCGTCGTCCCGGTCGTGCCCAATCGCGGCCTGATCCTCGACCGCAACGGCGTGGTCCTGGCGCGCAATTTTTCCGCTTACACGCTCGAAATCACGCCCTCCAAGATCCAGGAGCCATTGGACGCGGTGATTGAACACCTGTCAGCCCTGGTCGATATCCAGTCCAAGGATCGCCGCCGTTTCCGGCGGCTGCTGGACGAAGCAAAGAACTTTGAAAGCGTGCCCATCCGCACCCGTCTGACGGATGAGGAGGTGGCCCGCTTTACCGCACAGCGCTATCGTTTCCCTGGCGTGGAGATCCAGGCGCGATTGTTCCGCCAGTATCCGCTGGGAGAAACCGCTTCGCACGTCATCGGCTACATCGGCCGCATCAGTCAGCGCGATGCGGAACGGATCGAGGACATGGAAGACTCGGCCAACTATGCCGGCACCGACTACATCGGCAAGGAAGGCCTGGAAAAGAAATATGAGGAGGTGCTGCACGGCACCACCGGCTACGAAGAGGTCGAGGTATCGGCAGGCGGGCGCGCGGTGCGCACCTTGTCGCGCACGCCGGCCACGCCCGGCCACAACCTGATCCTGTCGATCGATATCGAACTGCAAAAAGTCATCGAAGAAGCTTTCGGCGACAGACGCGGCGCCCTGGTGGCGATCGAGCCGGCGACGGGCGACGTGCTGGCTTACGTCTCCAAGCCCACTTTCGACCCGAACCTGTTCGTGGAAGGCATCGATCCGAAGAGCTGGGAAGAGCTGAATACCTCGATCGATCGACCGCTGCTGAACCGCCCGTTGATCGGCAGCTATCCGCCCGGTTCCACCTACAAGCCGTTCATGGCGCTGGCGGCGCTGGAACTTGGCAAGCGCACGCCGAACCAAACCATCCACGACCCCGGATTCTTCTGGTTCGGCAATCACAAGTTCCGCGACGACAAGGAGGGCGGGCACGGCAGTGTCGACATGTACAGGTCGATCGTGCAGTCCTGCGATACGTATTACTACATGCTGGCCAACGATATCGGTGTCGACGGCATCCATGATTTCATGAAGCAGTTCGGCTTCGGGCAATTGACGGGCATCGATCTGGAGCATGAGCGCCAGGGCGTGCTGCCGTCGACCACCTGGAAGCGCAATGCCTACAAGCGACCGGAGCAAAGGAAGTGGTATGCGGGCGAAACGATTTCGCTCGGCATCGGGCAGGGTTACAACTCATTCACGCCCTTGCAGATGGCGCATGCCGTGGCCACTCTCGCCAACAATGGCGTGGTGATGAAGCCGCACCTGGTGAAGATCGTCGAGAATGGCGCCACCAAGGAGCGCACCCTGACCGTGCGCAACGAAAGCTACCGCATCGACCTCAAGCAGCAAAACGTCGACTTCATCAAGAATGCCATGGTCGGCGTGACGCGCGAGGGAACCTCGGCGCGGGCGTTTGCGGGCGCCGGCTACGTCTCCGGCGGCAAGACCGGTACCGCACAGGTGGTGGGCATCAAGAAGAATGAAAAGTACGACGCCAGCAAGGTCGATGAACGTCACCGCGACCACTCGCTGTACACCGCGTTTGCGCCGGCGGACAATCCGAAGATCGCGATTGCGATCATCGTTGAAAACGGCGGTTTCGGCGCGGCGACCGCGGCGCCGATCGTGCGCAAGGCACTGGATTATTACCTCTTGGGCAAGCGACCCGAAGACAAGGACAAACCGGCTGTTCCGGTTGAAAAAACCGACGAGGTGAATGCCCGTCCGGTAGCCGAGCTGAAGGCGGAGGCAGAATCCGTCGGCGGCCCGAAAGCCGGCGCGGAAACCAAAGGAAACCAGGACTGATGGCAAGCATCGATTTGACCGAACGGCGGCCGCTCTGGCCGACCATCAAGCAATACCTGACGGTGTTCGACGGACCGCTGGCGATGATCGTCTTTCTGATCCTGTGCGTGAGTACGGTCACGATGTACTCGGCCGGCTATGACTTCGCCGGGCGGATCGAAGATCATATGCGCAATATCCTGATCTCGTTTGTCATCATGTGGATTGCGGCCATCCTGCCGCCGCAGACCCTGATGCGCTTTGCCGTGCCGGTCTATTCGGTCGGGATCGCCTTGCTGGTGGCGGTGGCTGTCTTCGGCATCGTGAAGAAGGGCGCGCGCCGCTGGGTCAATATCGGCGTCGTCATCCAGCCATCCGAGATCCTGAAGATCGCGGTGCCGCTGATGCTCGCCTGGTTCTTCCAGAAGCGCGAAGGGATGTTGCGCTGGCATGAATTTCTGGTGGCCGGATTGCTGCTCGTGATCCCGGTCGGGCTGATTGCGAAGCAGCCGGATCTGGGCACGGCCATCCTGGTCATGGCGGCCGGTTTCTACGTCATTTTTCTTGCCGGCCTGTCATGGAAGGTGCTGGTCGGCCTTGTCATCGCGGCTGGAGCCAGCCTGCCGGTGGTATGGTCGCTGCTGCACGATTACCAGCGTGAACGCGTCATGACACTGATCGACCCGACCACCGATCCGCTCGGCAAGGGCTTTCACATCATTCAGTCGACCATCGCGATCGGTTCCGGCGGCGTCACCGGAAAGGGCTGGCTGAAAGGCACGCAGGCACACCTCGAATTCATTCCTGAACGCACCACCGACTTCATCTTCGCGGTGTATTCGGAAGAATTCGGCCTGATCGGCAACGTCACTCTGGTGGTTCTCTATCTGCTTCTGATCGGCCGTGGCCTGATGATCGCCGCCAATGCGCCAACCGTATTCACGCGCTTGCTCGCGGGCGCGATCACGATGATTTTCTTCACCTATGCCTTCGTCAACATGGGGATGGTGAGCGGCATTCTTCCCGTGGTTGGCGTGCCTTTGCCCTTCATGAGCTATGGCGGTACGGCGTTTGTCACGCTCGGGGTCGCAATCGGCATACTGATGAGCATTCAGCGTCATCGCAAACTGGTCCAAAGTTGACGGCCGGATAGTTGCCCCGGAAACTTTTTCCGGGGCAGGCAGTCGATATCAATACAAAAACGACAAGCCTGTCCTTGCGGCAAGACGCTTGCCGGTGCAAACTATTTCCCATTGGAACGCTTATTGCCGCGTTCCATCCCGAAAAATTGAAATCTGACTACCTGCCGACCGCTGATTTGGGCGGGCGGGAGCCGCATGCGCAGTGCGGCGAGCACGTGTCTCGCCGGTCAAGAACGAAGGAGAACGCAATGTCATTGCGCAAGTACTGCAGTCGCTACCGATGTACGGCGCTGTTTTTATCGATCGTGGCGCCTGCGCTGATATTGGCTGGCTGCGGCAGCGTGCCGACATCCTCCGATTCATCCGCGCGAACCGGTGCGGCGTCCAGGTCTTCCTCCAGACTTCCCAAGCTGCCGCCCGCCGGATCCGGGCGCGGCGGTTATTACCAGGATGACGGCCCTGGCGACACGCCTCCCGAAGGCTTGCTCGACACGCCCGACGCAGTGCCCAAAATCGAGCCGTATTCGAACCGCGGCAACAAGCCTTATGTCGTGTTCGGGCAGACATACACGCCATTCACCGATGACCGTCCGTTCAAGCAGCGCGGCATCGGAAGTTGGTACGGCAAGAAATTCCACGGACAGAAAACCTCCACCGGCGAGCCGTACGACATGTACAAGATGACCGCCGCCCATCCCACGCTACCCATCCCGTCCTACGCGCGCGTGACCAACCTCTCCAATGGCAAGCAAGTGATCGTCCGCGTGAACGATCGGGGACCGTTTCATTCCAGCCGGATTATTGATTTGTCCTATACCGCCGCCTTGAAACTCGGCTATCTCGGCAAGGGCAGCGGTGAACTCGAGGTGGAGCGCCTGCTGCCGGACGAAATCGATCGCATGGCGAACGCCAGAAAGCAGGAGACGGCGCAGGCGGTTCCGGTGCCGGAGGTGTTGCCGGTAGCAGCGGCTGCGCGGCCGGAGCCGAAACCGGAAGCCGTCATGCTGCAGTCGGCCTCGCTCAATACGTCGGAGGAGCCGCTCGCCACGGTTTCCGCCAAACCCGTGCTCGTGTCCTTTACGCCGGACGCGTCCTCTTCGTCTCCGGCCGGCTTTTACCTGCAGCTCGGCGCATTCACGCAAGCCGAAAACGCGGAAGCGGCGCGCACCAGGTTGATGCAAGATGCTTCCTTGACGCTGCCGCCGGTGGAGCTGGTGCAATACGGCCTGTTCTATCGCTTGTACAGCGGGCCTTTCGCCAGCAGGGATGAGGCCGCGGAAGTCGCTGCCCGCTTGCAGCAGGGCGGCGGAGCCAAACCCTTGATCGTGCAGCGTTGAGTCGTGTCAGGTCGGCGTCTTCAGACGCAGTGCCCGTTCGTATAGCGCATTCTTTTTCTGCCCGGTGATTTGCGCCGCCAGCGCTGCCGCCTGCTTGACCGGACATTCGGCCAGCAGGATCGAGAGTACGCGATCGGCTTCGGCTTCGTCGTGATCGCTCTCCACGGCAGCGCCCTCCAGCAGAACCACGTACTCGCCTTTTTGCCGGTTCGCGTCCGCCGCCAGCCAGGCGCGCGCTTCGGACAGGGGGCAGCGGTGGACTTCCTCGAACAGCTTGGTGAGTTCGCGTGCGAACACGATTTGTCGCGTCGGCTCGAATGCGTTCGCAAGAGCGTCGACGGTCTCGGTAATCCTGTGCGGGGCTTCGTACACAACCAGTGTGGCAGTGACCTTGGTCAGGGTTGCGAGCAGGCTTTCACGCTGTTTTGCCCTGGCCGGCAGAAATCCGACGAAATAGAACCGGTCGTTCACCAGGCCGCTGGCGGACAGCGCGGTGACAGCAGCCGATGCGCCCGGCAGCGGCATGACGCGCAGGCCGGCATGCCGCACCGCGTCGACGATGCGCGCACCCGGGTCCGAAATGGCCGGGGTGCCGGCGTCCGAAACCAGTGCGATGCGCTGTCCGGACTGCAATCTCGCGATCAATTTCTCGGCCACCTCGCGCTCATTGTGTTCATGCGCCGGAATCAACTCCTTCGACAGGCCGTAACGCGCCAGCAGATGAGTCGTGTTGCGGGTGTCCTCGCAAGCGACGGCATCGGCCATGGCAAGCACATTGATGGCACGCAACGTGATATCGCCCGCGTTTCCGATCGGTGTTGCCACCACATATAATGTGGACAAAGGAAAGACTTGTTGCGACACCTCCTGCATCAGCGACAGCAGGGATGGAGCGTATGAAATGGGCGATGTCATGGGGAGATGTGATGTTCGGTCGGCTCGCGAAAGCGGCATTGCTTGGTAGTTTGCTCATCGGATTGTGCCTGCCTGCACGGGCAATTACAACCACGCCGGAAACGGACGCCGAGGCGAGCGAAGCTGTCTCGGTGACACCGGCTGCGTTTATTCCCTCTGACGCCATTCGGCTGGCCGACGACTCCGCGATTCCAAGGAAACAGCTAAGCATCGCTTTGCTGCTGCCCACCCGATCCGAAGCGCTTCGTGCTGCCGCCGAGGCGGTGCGGGCCGGATTCCAGGCCGCCTACGAGCATGAATACGACACGATTGCCATCAATATCATCGAGACCGGCGATGCACCGCAGGACATTCTTGCCGGATACCGAACCGCGAACGCTCAATCCGACATCATCGTCGGGCCGCTCTCGCGCTCCGGTGTGGCGGCGATCGTGCAGGCTGGCGTCATCGACAAGCCGACCGTGGCGCTCACTCCACCCGACAATGCCGGCACCTCGGACAGCGCCTCGCCGCCTGCCGGATTGCCGCCGCACTTGCTCGTGATGGGGTTATCGATCGAGGACGAAGCCCGGCAAGTGGCGAATTGGGCGAGCAGGGAACATCCGCATGCCAAGGCGCTGGTGATCTTCACCAAAACCGCCTGGCAACGGCGTGCGGGCAAGGCATTCGAGCTGCAATGGCAGCAACAAGGGCTGGAAGCCGAGATGATCGAATTGCCGTCCAATGACGGTTTCCTGAATGGCCGGATACTGTTGCAACTGAAGAAGCAGATGCAAAACGACACGCCCATGGTGCTGTTCCTTGCCCTGGATGCCGTGCAGGCAAGGCAGGTGCGATCCCTCATGGGCAAGCATGTCGTGCAGTACGGCACCTCGCAGCTCAATCCATTCGTTCCGTCAGCGACGGTCAGCGACGATCGCATGAACGAGCTGGACGGCACGCGCTTGCTTGATATTCCGTGGCAACTGCAGCCGGATCATCCGGCAGTGATGATTTATCCTCGGCTCGTCGTCGAAGCGGACCGCAAGCCGGATGCCGACCTCGAACGCCTGTATGCGCTTGGCATTGACGCCTATCGTGTCGCGCGCGAGATCGCCGCGCAGCATACGCATTTCGAGTTGGATGGCGTCACCGGCAAGCTGTCGGTCCGCATCGACAAGGAAGGCGCGCATTTCGCGCGCAGCGCGCAACAGGCGATCTACCGGGACGGCGGCGTCATGCCGACCGAGGATGTGCGCTGATGGGTGTGTTCGATGCACTCAAGGCCCGGCGCACTGTCAAACAGATCAGCGGCGATGCGGCCGAGGACCGCGCGCTGCAATTCCTGCAGCAACGCGGATTGACTCTGCAGGAGCGAAATTTCCGGTGCAAGGGCGGCGAAATCGATCTCATCATGCATGACCGCGATGCGCTGGTTTTCGTCGAAGTCAGAAAACGCACCGATGCGCGCTTTGGCGGCGCGGCCGCGAGCGTTACCGCGCGCAAGCAGGCAAGGCTGATCATCGCCGCACAAATTTTTCTTCAGGGATACAAAATGCCCCCTGCCTGCCGTTTCGATGTCATCGCAATCGACGGAGAGCAAATCGATTGGTTGAAGAATGCGATTGATGCATGAGCCGCGCGCTGATCCGTTCCAGTTAAATCACTTTCTTTTTTATTCCGGCAAATTATTTCCATCCGGTCTCGAAACCGCCTGCATGCCGGGCCCTTTCTTCCCCGACTGCACTATAATCGCGACATTATGACGAACCAACGCATCCAGGCGCACTTCCAAGAAAGTGCCGAACTGAAACTCAAAGCTGCCTCCCTTCTTGCCCATCCAATTTCTCAAGCCGTGGAACTTATGTTTACGGCATTGTCTAACGGAAATAAGATCCTTGCCTGCGGGAATGGTGGTTCAGCTGCCGATTGTCAACATTTCGCTGCCGAACTGGTCGGCCGCTTCGAACGTGAGCGTCTGCCATTGCCAGCGATGGCGCTGACGACCGATACCTCGATACTGACTGCAGTCGGCAACGACTACAGCTTCCAGGACGTGTTCAGCAAGCAGGTGCAAGCCTTCGGCCAATCCGGCGACGTGCTGCTGGCGCTGTCGACTTCGGGCAATTCGGCCAATGTGCTCGCCGCCGTCGATGCTGCACTGGAACGGGATATGCGCATCGTCGCCTTGACCGGGAAGGGTGGCGGGGCGATCGGCAAACGCATCACCGATGCCGACGTGCACATCTGCGTGCCCCATGACCGGACAGCAAGGATCCAGGAAGTACATTTATTGACAATTCATTGTTTGTGCGACGGTATCGACGTCGCCTTGTTCGGGGAGGAAGCGAATGACTAAATGGACGCGCGTAACACGTCCGCTGGCTACCATGCTGTTGTGTGGTGCCGTAATTACCAGCTTGCAGGGTTGTATCGAAATGGCGGTGGGTACTGCCGTGGTCGGCACGCTGGCCGCCACTGACCGCCGCACTTTCGGCGCGCAGACGGAAGACAAGGCGATCCTGGTCAAGGGCGAGGCGCGCGCGGCAAACGCGGTCGGTGACGCCGGGCATGTCAACGTCGCCAGCTTCAACCGCAAAGTGTTGCTGACCGGCGAAGTGCGCGACGAGGCCATGAAAGCCGCCGTTGAGCGCGAGGTGGGTTCCATCGAAGGCGTGCAATCGATCGTCAACGAGTTGGAAGTGGGCGGCGTGTCGAGCTTTACCTCGCGCTCCAATGACTCGCTGATCACCGGCAAGGTCAAGGCATCCTTCGTCGACGCCAAGGATATTTACGCGAATTCCATCAAGGTCGTTACCGAACGCGGCACCGTGTACCTGATGGGACGCGTGACCCAGCGCGAAGGACGAATCGCGGCCGACGTTGCGCGGGGCGTCAGCGGCGTGCACAAGGTCGTGAAGGTGTTTGACTACATTTCGGAAGACGATCTCAGGCAAATGTCCCAGTCGTCGGAAGAGCAAAACAGAAAATGACGGCGGGATAGGTAGTCGCCTGATCCTGAAATGCTATAGTAAGCCGCACATCGTTTCGATTTGCGGCTTTTTTCTTTGGGGGAATCCATGGTCGGAATCATCATCCTGCTAGGGCTTGCATTACTGCTCTTGTTCTGGGCAGTCGGCGCATACAACCGGCTGGTGAATTTGCGCAACCAGTTCAAGAATGCCTTTGCCCAGATCGATGTCCAGTTGAAGCGGCGCTACGATCTCATCCCCAATCTGGTGGAAACCGCCAAAGGCTACATGAAGCACGAGCGCGAAACACTGGAAGCGGTGATTGCCGCGCGCAACCTGGCCGTAACAGCCAACGCCAAGGCGGCGACCAATCCAACCGATGCCGGCGCGATGCACAACATGGCAACGGCCGAAAACGCCTTGTCTGCCTCGCTCGGGAAAATGTTCGCGCTGTCCGAAGCCTACCCTGAGCTGAAGGCCAACCAGAACATGATGCAGCTGACGGAAGAGCTGACCAGCACCGAAAACCGCATTGCGTTCGCGCGCCAGGCATTCAACGACAGTGTCATGCAGTACAACACCTCGCGTGAACAGTTCCCGGGCTCGATCATCGCCGGGATGTTCGCCTTCCCGGCGGCGGAGTTGCTCGAGTCCACCGAGTCGCCCGAGGAGCGCAAGGCAGTGAAGGTTTCTTTCTGAGCCATGCGCACTGCGCATCGGTTCTCGCCTTCTCTGACGCAATGGGAAGGCCGGGTGGAGGGGGGCGGACAATCATGACGCGTTGCGCAAGCACTCTGCCTTCCTCCTTCTGCAAGGGGAACTCATGGCGCCGCCCATGAATTTCTTCGAACAACAAGACCACGCCCGTCGCCAGACCAGGACGCTCATCATCCTGTTCACGCTGGCGGTCATCGCGATCGTCGCCGCCGTCAATATCGCGATGGCGCTGGTGTGGAGCTGGACGCAGACAGGATATGTGCCCGGAATGCGCGCCTATCCCAAAGGTTTCTTTGCCACCAACACCGCGATCACGCTGGCGTTGATCGCAGGCGGAACGCTGATCGAGATGTTCAACCTGCGCGACGGCGGCGACGCGGTCGCAAAAATGGCGGGCGGCCGCCTGGTTGCTCCGTCGTCGACCGATGTGCAGGAACGCAGGCTGCTCAACGTCGTGGAGGAAATGGCGCTGGCGTCCGGCATCGCTTGCCCCAAGGTCTACGTGATGGATCGTGAGGACGCGATCAATGCGTTTGCCGCCGGCTATAACCAGGACGAGGCGGTCGTCACGGTCACGCGCGGCGCGCTCACCCGGCTGACGCGCGACGAGCTGCAAGGCGTGATCGGCCATGAATTCAGTCATATCCTCAACGGCGACATGCGACTGAACATCCGGCTGATCGGATTGTTGTTCGGTATCCAGATGATCGCCGGATTCGGCCAGCATCTGATGGATTTCGGCTCCAGCATGTGGGGCGCGCGCAATCGCGACGACAAGGGGCCATCGGGCCGCGCAATCCTGTTCGTCACGGGACTGGCACTGCTTGCCATCGGTTACATCGGCATATTCTTTGGCCGCCTGATCAAGGCGGCGGTGTCGCGCCAGCGGGAATTCCTGGCCGACGCAAGCGCAGTCCAGTTCACGCGCAATCCGGATGGCATCGGCGGCGCACTGCGCAAGATTGGCGGATTGTCGCGCAGCATGCAACTCGGCTCGCGCATCCAACATCCGAATGCCGAGCAACTGTCGCATCTTTTTCTTGGCGCGCCCAGAACGAGTCTGACGAGCGGCCTGTTTTCGACCCATCCTCCGATTCAGGAACGCCTGCGCCGCATTTACGGCCGCAGCGTGGATGTGCTCGATGCGCCGGAGTTGCCAGGCGATGTCGCATCGCCGGATGCAAGGCTGGCGGATATTCCTTATGCCGCCACCGGTTTTGCAGAAGCAGAGCGGCCCTCGCATTGGGTCGCATTCGGCAGCGAAGAGTACGAAGCACGAACGTTGCCGCCGGAAATCGATAGCGCGGTGCGCGAGCCGCATGCGGCATGCGCGATGGTCTATGCGTTGTTGCTGGGTGAGGCCGAGCGCGACACACAACTTGGCATACTCGAAAAAGAAGCGCCGCAGCAAGCATCGCTCGTGCCTTTTCTGGCTGAGGCAATCGGTCGTCTGCCGAAAAGTGCGCGCTTGCCATTGCTCGACCTGGCAATGCCTGCGCTGAAGCAACTACCGGATTCGGCAAAGGACGCATTGCTCGCCACTGCGGACAGATTGATCGCGGCCGACAACAAGCTTACGCTGGCGGAATTCGTCTTGCAGACGGTGTTGACCCGGCGCCTGGATCCGCACGCGGGACGCGCAACCCCCGTGCGCTACGCCCGCCTGGAGATGCTGAAAGAGGATTGCAAGGTCTTGTTGTCGCTGATTGCGCATGTGGCAGCACCGGGTGCCGGTGTGCCGGCATCCGCGCTTTTTGCCAATGGCGCGAAGCGCTGCGAGGAACTGGCATTGTCGGCAAGCGACCTGAAACCTGTCGCTGCGCTCGATTACGCGCAGGTGAAGATTGCGCTGGATCATGCGCATCAGCTTGCGCCGCTGGCCAAGCCGGCGCTGATCAAGGCCTTGCTTGCCGCCGTCGGCGACAGCGATCCGATGCCGCTTGCGACAGCCGATTTGCTGCGGGCGATTTGCGCCGCGCTGGAGGCGCCTGTCCCACCAGCGGTGGCAGCAACCTACACGAACTATCATTGGGATCAGGGATGAAACGCACATTGCTCAAGCTGCTTTTTGCCGGATTGGCAGCGTTGATGGTCGGCGCAAGTGCATCCGCGGCCGAGCGCATCAAGGTCGTGTATCACTTGGTGGAAGGCATCGATCAGGCCGCACGCGCCATGGCAAACATTCGCAACCACTTGCGAGCGGAACCCGACACGCAGATCGTGGTGGTCGCTCATGGCGAAGGCATCCGGTTTCTGCTGAAAGGTGCGCAGGATCGCAACAACCGGCCCTTTGATAGTGCGATCAGCGAGCTTGCCGCTCAAGGTGTCGACTTCCGTGTCTGCCATAACACCTTGACCGCGCACCGGATTCCGGAGTCGCAATTGGTTCCGGAGGCGAAGCTGGTGCCGTCCGGCGTCGCCGAAGTGGCCCGTCTGCAGGCAAGGGAGGGCTTCGTCTATTTGCGTCCCTGACATGCTGGCCCGTAGCGCGTCCATGGCGGGACTATAATGAGTTTATTGGCATACACGATATTGGCAGAACCTCATGCAGTCCGATACTACTGTTTCCCCACGTCCTCGCTCCTGGACAAAGTTGCTGGGCGCAGCGCTTGTGATAACGCTTGCCGCAGTCGGTTATTTCTCTCTCTCCACGGAAAATTCGGCACCGGACGTTACCTTTTCCAGCGTGAATGGTGAAAAGATTCCCTTGCGCAGCCTGCGCGGAAAAGTGGTCATGGTGAATTTCTGGGCCACCAGTTGCACGACCTGCGTGAAAGAGATGCCGGAGATGGTGCGCACCTATAACGCGTTCAAGGACAAGGGACTGGATTTTGTCGCCGTGGCGATGAGTTATGACCCGCCCAACTATGTGCTCAATTATGCGCAGACCCGTCAGCTTCCCTTCAAGGTCGCGCTGGATACGCAAGGCGACATCGCGAAATCATTTAACGATGTGAAATTGACACCGACCACGTATGTGATCGACAAGAAGGGCAACATCATCAAGCGCTATGTCGGCGAACCGGACTTCGCCGCTTTGCACCAGTTGCTTGAAGAAGCATTGGCCGCCTGATCTTGTGCAAGCATCAAACAAAAAGCGCCGTCATGGCGCTTTTTGTTTTTATCCGGGATAGCTTGAAGCGGTCGGTCACAGCGCCGCTGGGGGGCGGCCACGCGGGCGGCTGATCCGCCATCCTTCTCGCGGGAACGGCTGATCATGGCCGGAAAAATACAAAGTGATATTGGTCAGCCATTGCTGAGTCGGCGCCGGATGCACGTAGGGCGCCGGCAGCAGGGCAAGCAGGCTGAAGGCGATACGCAGGGGATTGAACACCGGTCTTTGCAGCGACTTGCTCGCCACCCAGATGAAGCCGAGGCTGACGGCGCTTCCGAGCAACCATCCTGCCGTGATTTCAGACACTGAGTGCGCGTGCACCGCAATGCGTGATATGCCGACGACCACGCCGCAAGCCAAGCCAAGCAAGATGCCGAAGGTTCTCACTATCGCAGGCATACGTTGCAGCATCAGGTAGAACAGGACTGGCATCACTGCCGACGCGCGCATCGCATGGCCGCTGAACCCGGCGAAGTCCAGCGACCGGATGCCGATGCCCCAGCCGATGAAGGCCATTTTTGTGGCAATCACCACGCCCAGTCCGGCAGCAAACAAGATACCCCACCACAGTGCCAGGCGCCTTTCATTCTCGGCGAGGAGCCAGGCTGCGATCGCCAATGCGGCGAACGTCGTGATGGTGACGTCTCCGAATTTTGTAACTTCCGACCATGCAATCATAAGTGTTGGTATGGCAAGCGTGTCAGGCATAAGTTCATGTGGATTTGTAACGATGTACGCGGGACAACATGCCAGCGTGCAATCCTGTTGGAGTGCCGTTCGCCGGGGTTCGTCGGCGGGACTTCAGCGGTTTTCCTGCGCATCGCGTCGCATGCGCCAAAGGGGATGGTCGGCTTGGGAGGTGGTCAGAGAAAGGAGGCGTGTTGCACATCGCAGCGTATGCCCGGTTGCGAAACGGTGGCGCAAACGAAGTGGGCGGTCGCCCACGCCGTCATTGTCGGCGAAGCGGCGATCCGCTCCTTTACTTTTATCAAAATCGCAGGCCTGCGCGGACAAAGCCTTGTTCTGCCTCAGTTCGCAAGCAGGGCCGGCCTTGTCGCGGATGTATCAGATGACGCCGGCTCCATGCGCCTGCTGGTCGGCATGATAGGAGCTGCGCACCATGGCACCGACTGCCGCGTGCGCGAAGCCCATTTTGTAGGCTTCAGCTTCAAACATCTTGAACGTGTCGGGATGCACGTAGCGACGAACCGGCAAATGATCGCCCGAGGGCATCAGATATTGGCCGATCGTCAGCATGGTGACGCCGTGGTCGCGCAGGTCACGCATGACTTGCAGGATTTCTTCATCGGTTTCGCCGAGGCCGACCATCAGGCCGGACTTGGTCGGAATTTCCGGGCGCAGCTCCTTGAAGCTCTTGAGCAGATTCAGGGAGAAATGATAATCGGCGCCAGGACGCGCTTCCTTGTACAGGCGAGGCACGGTTTCCAGGTTGTGATTCATCACGTCGGGCGGCGTTTCCTTGAGGATCTCGAGAGCGCGCTCCATGCGGCCGCGGAAATCCGGCGTCAGGATCTCGATGCGGGTTTTCGGCGACATTGCGCGTACATGGCGGATGCAGTCGGCGAAGTGGCCGGCACCACCATCACGCAGATCGTCGCGGTCGACGGAAGTGATCACCACATAGCTCAGGCGCATGGCGCCGATGGCTTTCGCCAGCTTCTCGGGTTCGGTTGGATCGAGCGGATCTGGGCGGCCGTGGCCTACGTCGCAGAATGGGCAGCGGCGCGTGCATTTGTCGCCCATGATCATGAAGGTTGCGGTGCCCTTGCCGAAGCATTCGCCGATGTTCGGGCAGCTCGCTTCCTCGCACACTGTGACCAGCTTGTTTTCGCGCAGAATGCCCTTGATTTCATTGAAGCGCGTCGAAGGCGATCCGGCTTTCACGCGGATCCAGTCGGGCTTGGGCAGCTTTTCGGCGGGGACGATCTTGATCGGGATGCGCGCGGTTTTGCCGGCGCCTTTCTGCTTCTCGCTCGGATTGTAGGCGGGAGAAGGCTGCGGGTCTTTTTCGGTGGTCATGGACAGGTCGTTTCCTCGTCCGTCGCTTCGACGGGACGAAAGGCGCAATCACGCCGTTAATAAATCGATCAGGTTGTGAGCCAGTGCCGATTGCACGTCACCCAACGGCGCTTCCACGCCGACGGTTTTCATGTCCACGGTGGCCAGTCCTTCATAACCGCAGGGATTGATCCAGGAGAATGGGGCCAGGTCCATCGAGACATTCAGCGACACGCCGTGATAGGTGCAGCCGCTGCCGCGCACTTTCAGGCCGAGCGCAGCGATTTTTGCACCTTTCCAGTCGCCGCCTGACATGTAAATGCCGGGCGCGCCGGGCTTGCGCTCACCGTCCAGATTATACGCCCGCAAGGTGTTTATGACCGACTGTTCAATTTTATTCACGAATTCGCGCGCATACAGGCGCGCACCGGGTTTGCGGCGCAAATCCATTAGCAAATAGACCACCACCTGCCCCGGACCGTGATAGGTCACTTCGCCGCCGCGATCGGTCTGGACCACCGGGATGCCGTGCGCGTCGAGGACATGCGATGGATCGGCGCCCAGGCCAAGAGTGAAAACCGGCGGATGTTCGACGATCCAGAATTCGTCGGGGGTGTCGGGCGTGCGTGCATCGGTAAATGCGCGCATCGCGGCGAACGTGATGTCGTACGATTCGCTTCCGCGATGGATGATGGTGGGAGTCAGCATGCTTGCAAGTGTACCGAAAGCGCTTCCGTTTGTACGTCCCCCGCGGTTGCCTTCCGCGGTGCGACGAATTACAGCGGAATCGTATAGAAGTGGTGCTGATCCTTGTGCGGCGAGTTGTCGATCACCTTCAGGATGGTCGGGTCGATTTCCCCGCGCTTCGGATCGAACAGGCCGCACAGGCGCATCGCCTTGCGGATATCGATGCTCTTGCCGAGGAACTCAAACACGACGCGCGCGCAAGCAATCGAGCGCTGATTGCTGGACGACACGCCGAGCATCAGGCCGGACAGGCGGGCAACCTTGTTCTTGTAGGTCGGAAACAGGATCGTTTGCGCGATCTCGTTGCCCGTCAGCGACTCGTAGTCAGTCAGGAAGATGCGGTCGTTCAGGTAAAAGGTGCAGCCCATGTATTTGCATTTGTATGTCTGGTCAAGGTTGGCATGCTGCGGAAAGCGCTCCAGCCGCTCGTGATAGATCGCGCCGTCGTGCATGAAGATATGCACCAGTCCGCGCAGCACCTTGCCGGGCGCACTCATCGAGTAATAGTACTCGTAGTAGTAACCGAGATATTTGTCGAACTTGCCGGTTGATTGATGCTGCAGGCGAAGGATGTGATCAGTGTAGGCGGCGCGCTCGGTACGTTGCTTCGGGCGCACCTGCACGATCTGGTGGAAGTGTTCGCGCGGCAGATAGATTTCCGACGGTTCCACGCCAAAGAAATCACAAATTCGTTCCAGCGTGTGGCTGGACGGCTTGCTGGTGCCGTTCAGGTAGCGATTGAATTGAGCGCGATTGAGATTGAGCTTGCGGCAGACGTCGGCCACCGACCGGTAATAGCTGCAGAGCATGCGCAGGTTGGCGCAGAATTCGCGCTGCGCGGCGTGGATTGCCTTGGTATTTTCTGTCAGTGCGGTCATCAGATCCTCTTTTTTCTCGACGGCAACACGATGATGCTAGATGCCGCCATTTTAGCATCAAGTAGCATCAAGTCGCGCCAATTAGCGAAATGGCATTTGTCAAGCTTTATCCCTAAAGTTGCGTTCCACGTTGTCATCGCTTTAATCCACGGGGCGGTGCTTCAAGCAGGGACAAATAACAAAAACAAGAACATCGCTACCAGGCAGTGACTGCAGGCGGCGCAATCGGTCAGAAACCGGTTGTCGCCAAGCGCAGCAAGACCTCAAAAAGGAGACATCGATGGTGACTGTTGAAGACTGCATCCTCGGCAATAGTGCATTGCACGACCGTTTTTTTGCCACAACCGAAATCCTTGCCAAACTCGTTTCCAGTGCGCCGCGTGCCGTCAGCGTCGCTCAGCTGGAAGACGCCACCGGCCGCCCTGCCAAGGAACTGGCAAAACTGTGCAACAGCCTGTCGCGTGCCAACCTCCTGAAACACGATCCGTCCGCTTCCGACAAATGGCTGCTGACATGCGATCCCGGCACGGTCACGCTGGAGGACGTATTCCGCTGCGTGCTGGCGGACCAGCACAGCCGATCAAGGTCGGCAAGCAAGAGCGTACCGGAGCGCGTGCCCAGCGACGTCGATCTTCTGGTGATGCAGGCGATGATCGCGATCAACCAAAGCGTGTTCAAGCATCTGCGTCAGTTTTCTCTCGACCGCCTGAAAATCAGCGCGGCCGGCATGTTTCCCTCCCGCTCTCGCCAGCTCGGCGATTCCTGCCTGAACGACAGCTTCGATCTGGCGATGTCGGGCCGCGACGCAAGTTATGTTTCGTCTGTGCGGATTCCAGCCTAGGCGAGCTTTTTGCAGTACCTTTCTTTGTTTTTTCATTAGGAGACAATCCATGCAGTTCAAGACAAAAATGATTCCGTTGGCTGGCGCGATTGCATTTGCCTTTGCAGGTGCGGCATCGGCACAGGAACTGGTTGTCAAGATCGGCCACGTCGGCCCGATCTCCGGCGCCATCGCCCACCTCGGCAAGGACAATGAAAACGGCGCGCGCATGGCCATCGACGAGCTCAACGCCAAGGGCGTGACCATCGGCGGCAAGAAGGCCAAGTTCGAACTGCTGGCAGAAGACGACGCTGCCGATCCGAAGCAGGGTACTGCAGCAGCGCAGAAGCTGGTCGATGCCAAGGTCAACGGCGTGATCGGCCACCTCAACTCCGGCACCACGATCCCGGCCTCCAAGATCTACCACGATGCCGGCATCCCGCAGATCTCCCCGTCCGCAACCAACCCGAAATACACGCAGCAAGGCTTCAAGACGGCCTTCCGCGTGGTCGCCAACGACGGCCAGCTGGGCGGTACATTGGGTCGCTATGCAGCCGATCAGCTCAAGGCGAAAAAGGTCGCTGTGATCGACGACCGCACCGCTTATGGTCAAGGCGTGGCGCAGGAATTCATGAAGGGTGCAAAGGCCAAGGGCGTGCAGGTTGTGGCCCAGCAGTACACCAACGACAAGGCAACTGACTTCAACGCCATCCTGACTTCCATCAAATCCAAGAATCCTGACGTCGTCTTCTTCGGTGGCATGGACGCGGTGGCCGGCCCGATGCTGCGCCAGATGAAGGCACTGGGCATCAATGCCAAGTTCATGGGCGGCGACGGCATCTGCTCCGAAGGTCTGGCACAACTGGCCGGTGACGCACTGGGCGATGGCCAGGTGGTGTGCGCCGAAGCAGGCGGTGTGGAAGAAGCACAGAAGAAGGGCATGGAAGATTTCCGCGCCGCGTACAAGCAGAAGTTCGGCACCGACGTGCAGATCTATGCACCGTACGTCTATGACTCCGTGATGGTGATGGTCGAAGCCATGAAAAAGGCCGGCTCGGCCGAACCGGCGAAGTACCTGCCGGAGCTGGCGAAGATCAAGTACAAGGGCGTGACCGGCAATATCGCATTTGACTCCAAGGGCGATATCAAGGACGGCACCCTGACGCTGTACACCTACAAGGGTGGCAAGCGTACGCAACTGGCCGTCGTCAAGTAATACTGGCCGAATCAGCAGCAACTAGTAGTCTCCATCGAAGCGGTTGGCCTTGCGGCCAACCGCCTTTTTAACGCCACGCTCCTGCATTCACTGTCTGAAGATTTTCCGATTCGCCGATACAACACAGGAAGACCCCGCATCCAATCGTCGTGACGACGCGGCGATCTGCTGGCACACTACCTGTTCGTCACCGCTGAAAACAACGTCGCCCGGTTAAGGATTCGGCCATGCAAACCATCTCCACCGCACGAAAGAAGATCGGCATCATCACCGGTTCCGGACCGGAAGCGGGCCTCGACCTGTGGGGCAAGGTATTGCGCGCCAGCCGGAAGCAGCAGGGCGACCGTTTCCGCGGCGATCTCGATGCACCGAACGTGACGATTTTTTCCGAACCGGCGCTCGGCTTGTCGATGGAGCTGGAGGCGAATGACAGCGCGGTCTGGAAATGCCTGAAAGACGCGGCGCAAGCGATGGCGCAGCGCGTCGATTACTATGCGATCGCCTGCAATACCCTGAACTACTATCAACCGCAACTGGAGGCGCTGCAGCTGTCGGCGACACTGATTTCATTTGCCGACGTCGCGCTGGAATACCTGCAGGCCAATCGTATCGAACGCATTGCCTTGCTCGGTGCGCGCCCGGTCACCGATCTCGGCCCGTGGTCCCATTACCGCAAACTGGCTGAACATGTCGATATCGAACTTCCGAGCGCAGCGGTTGCGCAGCGCTTGCATCAGCTGATCTACGACGTGAAAACCGTCGGCGGCCAGGTTGCCGGCATTCGCGAACGTTTCAGCGAAATCCTGAACGCACTTGAGTCCGACCTTGTTCTTCTCGCATGCACCGAATTGCCCTTGATACCGCTGGAGCCCGGCACCAAACCCGCAGTTGACGTGACCGACCTCGTCGCGCACAAGCTGGCAAGGCTGGCGAATACCTATTGAGAATGTCGAAAAAAAGATGAGCAGAAAACACATCGGCCTGATCTATACCGGCGGCACGGTCGGCATGCGGCAAACGGCGCAGGGTTATGCCCCGATGCCGGATTTTGCTTCGGCCCTGGCCGGCTTGCTGGATGGGCACGACAACAATCTGCCGCGCTATACCTTGCACGAATACGATACCCCGATCGACAGCTCCAACGCGACCCCCGAGGATTGGCAAAGAATCGGGCGCGATATCGCCGCGCGCTACGATGATCACGATGGGTTCGTCATTCTGCACGGCACCGATACCATGGCCTATACGGCGGCAGCGCTGTCCTTCATGCTGCAGGGCCTGCGCAAGCCGGTGATCATGACCGGCTCGCAGATTCCATTGAGCGCGCCGCAGTCCGATGCGCCGCAAAACCTGATCGCCGCATTGCAGGTGGCGGCATCCGATGCCGTCAATGAAGTTGCCATCTATTTCAACCGGCGCCTGCTGCGGGGCAACCGTGCCACCAAGGTGAGCATCGCCTCGCTCGATGCTTTCGACAGCCCCAACTATCCCTGGCTGGCGGAAGCGGGAAGCGATATGCGCTTCAACGCGCAGGCGCTGCTTGCACGCGCCGCCAAGGAACGATTCGAGCTGCCGGCATACACACAACATCTTGTGCTGCCGATACGGTTCGTGCCGGGACTGCCGGTGCGCGTCGTGCAGGCGATGCTTGACCTGAAGCCGGCGGCAGTGGTGTTGCAGTGCTACGGCGCCGGCAACATACCTGACCGCGATCCTGCGCTGCTGGAAATGCTGAAACAAGCGAATGCTGGCGGTGTGGTGCTTGTCGCCTGCAGCCAGTCGCCGCAGGGGAAAGTGTCGATCGGCACCTACGCCGCTGGCGCGGGCATGACGGCGGCGGGCGTGGTCGGCGCGAGTGACATGACGTTCGAGGCCATTTTCGCCAAGCTGCATCACCTGTTTGCGCTCGGCTTGAGTCCGGATGTGGTGCGCAAGGAATTCCTGCGCAATCTGAGCGGTGAGCTGACGGAGTGAGTCTATGCTTTCAGGTCGTTCGGCGCTTGACCATGAAAGTCGACGACGCCGGACACAGACCTGAAAACTGCGCCGTCGCCCGAATCGCATCAGGCGCATCCGCTCTTGCCGCGACCCGATAGCCGCGCTTTTCAAAAAACGGCGCGGCCGTTGTCGTTAACAGATAAATGGCCGCCACACCCTGGGCCTCGGCATGCTCTTCCGCGAACTTGACCAGACGGCCCCCCAATCCCTTGTGACGCTGTTCAGGCGCAACGGCCAGGGAGCGCAGCAGCGCTACCGATGAATAGACCTCCAGTCCGACAGCACCTGCCAGGTCGGCGCCGGCAAAAGCGCCGAATAGCTGCAGAGTCTGCGAGGACGCCAGATCGGAGGCGGGCAGATGGCATGTGTCAAGGAGTTGTTCCAGTTGCGCGCAGCGCACGATGGGGCGGATCTCGATGCCGGGGAGTGCAGGATTGGTCATGTTCCTTCCTTGCCGGACGCGATTCGCATCTCGCTCAGTATCAATGCGCAGACAACGATTGCGCCGCCGGCGATGCCGCGCCAGCCCAGCGCCTCGTTCAGCCAGACCCAGCCGAACAGCGCAGCAAATACCGGCTCCATTGCATAAATGATCGCTGCCTTGTCCGCAGGTACCTCGCGTTGCCCAATGGCTTGCAGGAACAGCATGGCGGCGGTGGCACAGGCACCCAAATAAAAAAACGTCGCGTAATGCGGTGCAAGACGTACTGGAAGGCTCAACAGTGCATCGCTATGGATCGATTGCAGCAGCATCCATAGTGTAGCCAATACCGCCATGACGGCAATCTGTGCCGCAGCAAGATATTTCGCATCATGCCGGCTCGCCCGCCGTGACAAGACGATGATGTAAAGCGCGTAGGCGACGGCGCAGACCACGGTGGCTGCATCGCCGACGAGATTGCCGCCGTCCTCCCACGACATCAATCCGATTCCCAGCCCGGCCAGCAAGGCCGCCAGCAGCGCCATCCACGACAATCGGCCGCCGAACAGTGTGCCCAGAAAGGGCACCATTACCACATTCAGGCTGGTGAGAAATGCACTGCGATTCGATGAAATATGCTGCAATCCATATGCCTGCGCCACGTAGGACACTAGTGCCAGAATGCCGAGCAGGAGGCCATCGGCCCACGCACGGCGAGGCGCTTTCAGCAGGAATGGCGTCATGCAAAGGGTCGCCACCAGAAAACGTGTTGCCGAAATCTCGACGCCGTTCAAATCGACGGCAACTGATTTCAGCAGGGGAAAAGAGGTTCCCCAGACGAGAGTGACGAGCAGCAGGATCAGAACATTGGAACTCATTGGCCGCCTATGCGCTTGGCCCCGTGCGGGCTGTCCACCATTCGGGCTGGCCACCATTCTAGCGTCACTTGCCTCGCCGCCGCGAAACATGTTTCGATGCGTGCTGTGGCATTGAGCTGCCTGCTAGTGTCCCGAATCAGAAGTTCGTTGAATAATAAAACTGATGCAATGGACGTCAGACGAGGCGTAAAGCGGAGCAAGGCTGGGTGCCTTGCGAGCATTTGTAACGAAGGATGGCGTGCATTTCATCAGTTCTATTCAACGAATTTCTGACTCGGTACACTAGATACTACCTTCCTTTTCAATCACCAGGATGCGCGCCGCGCCGCGCGGGTGTGCCACATGCTCACAGCCGACGCCGGCAAAGAAGATATCGCCAGTGCGCAGTTCCGCAGTCTTTTCATCGCCGTTCTCGCGGTAGTGCATGTCGACGATGCCATCGAGCACGGCAAACACTTCTTCGCCGTCGTTGACATGCCATTGATACGGTGCGTCGGTCCAGTGCAAGCGGACGCTTGTGCCGTTCATGCTGGCGATGTTCATTGCGTCCCAGGGCTTGCTGGCAGTGAAGTCGCGGCTGCGGATTACTTTCACGCTTTACTCCTGAAGGCATTCACGGATGGACTGGAGTCGCCAGCGGGGAGGTGGCGTTGGACGGCGGTGCCGCGCCCGTGACCGACTTGCCCAATAGCGATGCGAACGAAAACGCGAACTCCGTCTCGCCATGCAGTTGCAGATAGGCGAGGCGCTCCTTGGCCTCGGCAATCGTGGGAATATGGCCGGGAGCTATCCACCAGAGCGCCATGTAGACATCATTGAATCGCTCAAACCATTGCCTGCGCTGTCGCATGACCTCGGCATGCGCAGTCTTGTAGACGTAATGCCGGAGATGCTCCGGCGATTGCCATACCGAGAGATTGATCAGGATGCGTTCATCTTCATAAGGCTGCAGGGAGGTCGCGTCGCCCTGCTCGGTCTTGAGGCGCCAGACGAAGCCAGTGCTGGCTTCCGCCAGGGCGTTGATCTCCTCAAGACGCGCGACGAAACCGGACATCACGGGATCGTCTATCGCCGCGCGGGCTCGCCCGATGTTGACCTGAGCGATATGACATGGGCGAGTCTTCATTTTTTCTCCATTCCAAATGTTCCAGTTGGTATCGGGAGCCTGCGTCGTGCTGCCTTTCAGCAGTTCGTGCTGCATGCACGATGGCGTTTGAGCGAGGCGCTGACCGTGCGTCCGCGCGCGAAGCGCGATGCGAGATCCGCCAACAGCAGCTTCAAGGTCTTCAGCCATTGGATTGCCGGCGCGCATTCGATGCGGCCTTCGGTCTGGTCGGCTTCGACCACGGTGATGCGGCCGGGTATCGTGGTGAAGGTGTCGCCGGCATGCAGCCAGTAGTCGTGCGAAATGCCTTCGACGGTGATCCATACGCGACCTTGCGTGACGCGCAAAGTATGGGCACGTCCGGCGACGCCGGAAACGGCCTGGCCGGCCGGGATGCTGAGTACCTGTTTTGTGAATAAGCCTCTCATGATGGTGCGCTCCTGAAATAACGGCGGCATCGCTGCATGCTTGCAGATTCGTTCGATACCTCACCGTGCAAGATCATTCTAGTGCTTGCGGAGCGCGTGTCTAAACGATATATTTTTGATTCTCTTGCTAATATTATTCACATATGGCCGACTTCAGACGACTTCCCAATCTTGCCGCGCTGCGTGCCTTCGAGGCGGCTGCGCGGCATGGCAATTTCTCACGTGCGGCGGAGGAAATCCATGTCACGCATGGCGCAATCAGTCACCAGGTGCGCGCGCTGGAGGAGGAGTTGGGCGTCGCCTTGTTTGCGCGGCATGGCAAGCGCATTGCCATCACGCCGGACGGCGAGCATTTCGCGGCGGTGTTGCGCAAGGCGATGACCGAGATTGCCGGTGCGGCGGAAGCATTGCAGGCAAATGCGAAGCAGACGCGGCTGACGGTCACCTCGCTGTCGTCGTTCGCTGCGCGCTGGCTGTCGCCGCGGCTCGGCCGTTTCATCGAGCAGCATCCCGGTCTGGAGGTGATGCTGCAGTCGAGCAATCAGTTGACCGATTTCGTGCGCGAGTCGGTCGACCTCGGCATTCGCTTCGGCCATGGCAACTACCCGGGGCTGACTGTCGAGAAAATCATGGACGATTATTACTATCCGGTTGCCAGTCCCCGATTCAACCGCGGGAAGTTGCCGCGCACGCCGCAGAAGCTTGCGCAGCATCCCTTGCTGAGATGCGTGATGGAGCCGTGGACGCCGTGGTTCCGCGCAGCCGGACTGGATTTGCTGGAGCCGACCGGCGGCCTGGTGTTTCAGGATTCATCGATGCTGGTCCGCGCGGCCGCCGAGGGCCATGGCATTGCACTGGCGCGGCACTCGCTGGCCATGATGGAGATCGCATCGGGTGAGTTGGTGCGCCTGTTCGATATCGCGATCAGGTGCCCGCAGTCGTATTACCTTGTCTGTCCGCCGGAAGCGATGCAGAAGCCGCAGGTGCGGGCTTTCCGCGACTGGCTGTTTGACGAAGTGGCTAAGACGCCGCAGGCGTGATTACAGCACCACTTTGACCATCGGGTGCGATGAGAGCGCGCGATACAGATTGTCGAGCTGTTCGCGGCTGGTGGCGCGCACCGTGATGGTCAGGGACAGGTAAGTGCCTTTCGACGAGGCGCGCATTTCCATTTTGCCGGCATGGAAGGTCGGGTCGTGCAGCCTGACGACCTCGACCATTGTTTCTGCAAACGCTTCCTGCATGATGCCCATTACCTTGATGGGAAAGTCGCTCGGGTATTCGATGAGGGAATCGGTGGCTTGGGACATGGCTTGCTCGCTCGCGCGCTAATGTGCAGATGCGGCTTCGCGTGAATGCGAAACCGCGAATATCAATGCGCGTATTTTACGCTCTCTTGGCGTCCTGGTATGCCGCGTAAAGCTTGCGGAACACCGGGCCCGGCTCCCCGTTGCCGATGCGCTTGTCGTCGATCTGCACGACCGGGAGCAGTTCTCGGCCGGCGGAGGAAATCAGCACTTCATCGGCGGCAAGCACTTCCTCGCGCGTCATGCGGCGCGCCTCAAACGGAATGTTGCCGACGCTGCACAATTCCTCGATCAGGCCGTAACGAATTCCTTCCAGAATCAGCGAGTCCTTCGGCGGCCCCATCAGCTTCCCATCCTTGATGACCCAGACGTTCGAGGACGAGCCTTCCGTCAGGAAGCCGTCGCGGAACTGGATGGACTCCATGGCGCCATGGTCCACCGCATATTGAGCGGCCAGGACGTTGCCGAGCAGGGAAATCGACTTGATGTCGCAACGCAGCCAGCGCTTGTCTTCAAGCGACACGCAGGCGATGCCGTTTTCGCATAACTCGGCGGCGGGCGGCGTAAAGGGATTGGTCATGATGAACACGGTCGGCGTCACGCCTTGCGGGAACGCATGCGCGCGCCTGGCGACGCCGCGCGTGACTTGCATGTAAATCAGCTGGTCGTCGGAGGCGAGCGCCGAGCTCACGCGTTCGATCAGTGACATCCATTCGGCCTCACTGTGCGGATTGTGGATGCCGACCGCATTCAGGCTGCGGAAAAGGCGGGCCATGTGATGCCTCGGCCGAAACAGGCGGCGCGCATACATCGGGATGACTTCATAGACGCCATCGCCGAAAATGAAGCCGCGGTCGAGCACCGGGATTTTCGCTTCGGACAGCGGTGTCATTTCACCATTGAGGTACACGAGCGGGTCTTGGTCTTGCATGACGATTCCTGTGAAAGGGGATAAGTCATTCTTGCATAATCACAGCGAGGCGATGATGCAAAATCGGTATGGGAGAGGGAAGTGCGGGGGAGTGCTGGCGGGTTGACAATCGGGCCGATGCCGTTTGCCGGAAGAGCGCAGGGCGGACGTCGGATGTCCGCCCTGCAGGAAGACTCAGACTGTTACTTCATCCACAAACGGACCGAATCCCATGCGCGGCCGAAGATGCTGGCCTGATTGACTTGTTCCAGCGCAAGCACCGGCAGTTCGGTCAGCGCCTTGCCGTCGACCATCACCTTCATCACGCCGACCTTGCTGTTCTGCGCAACCGGTGCGACCAGCGGATCCTTGCGTTCCAGTACCGGCTTCATCTTCTCAGCCACGCCCTTCGGCACGGTGACGTATACATCCTTCGTGAAACCGATCTTCACCTGGCCCTGCGAGCCTTTCCAGACTTCCGGCGTCGCGACAGGCTGGCCCTTCGCGTACAGCTTCACCGTGTCGAAATTCTGAAAGCCCCAGTTCAGCAGCTTCTGGCTTTCCTGGCTGCGCACCTGGTCGGAGACCGTGCCGAGCACGACTGCAACCAGGCGGCGGTCGCTGTTGCCGGAGGGGCGGTGCGCGGTAGAAATCAGGCAGTAGCCGGCGGTCGAGGTGTGGCCGGTCTTCAGGCCGTCGACGGTCGGGTCGGCCCACAGCAGACGATTGCGGTTCTGCTGCTTGATCTTGTTGTAGGTGTATTCCTTGATCGAGTAGATCTTGTAATCCTCGGGATGATCGTAGATCACATGCGTTGCCAGGGTCGCGAGGTCTTCCGCGGTGGTGTAGTTGCCGGGGTCGGGCAGGCCGTGTGCGTTGGCAAAATGGGTCGACTTCAGGCCCATGCGCTCCGCTTCGCGGTTCATCAGGTTCACGAAGGTCTCTTCGGTTCCCGCGACCGCTTCGGACAGCGCCACTGCCGCGTCATTGCCGGACTGGATGATCAGGCCGTACAGCAGGTCGTTGACTTTTACTGGCGTGGCAGGATCGATAAACATTTTCGAGCTGCTCTTGTCGACTTTCCAGGCGCGCACCGAAACGTTGACCATCTGGTTCGGGTCGAGCCTCTTTTCCTTGATTGCGGAAGAGGCAAGATACGCGGTCATCAGCTTCGCGAGGGATGCCGGTTCGACACGCATATTGGCTTCATGGGACGCGAGCACCTGACCGCTGGTGGCGTCGAGCAGCAGCCACGACCTGGCGTCGATGGTCGGTGCGGGAACGGATTGCGCGAAGGCGCAGGACAACGAGAGCAAGGTGGCGGCCAGCGCCGCTAGAAAGTTTTTCATGGATATGCAATACGAAAGCTGCCCGGGTCGGGGCGGATGACAAGAGGAAACAAGCTGCGAAATTATAGCGCCGCGGCCTGCACGGTTTTCAGGCAGGTTTTAGCGATGCCAAATTTCGACCACGAAATTCTTTATATGTTGCAACTTGCGATGAAAAAAATGATCGGCACCGGGAATCACGACGACCGGCAGGTCTTGCGGGCGCGCCCAATCGAACACATCCGCCAAGGGAATGGTGTCGTCCAGCTCGCCATGGATCAGAATGGTGTTGGCAGGAACATGGGGAACGTCCCATTTGCCGGCGGCCGTTCCGACCAGCACCAGGCGTTCGGCAGGCTTGCCCTGTTCGCTCAGGCGTTGCTGCAAACTTGCCTGCACGAAGGTGCCAAAGGAGAAACCCGCCAGCGCGACCGGCAGACCAGGGTATTGCTGTTGCATATGCGTCAGCAATAGCGCCATGTCGTCGGTTTCGCCGCGGCCGGCGTCATGCACGCCTTCGGACTTGCCGACACCACGGAAATTCATGCGTACGGCGACATAGCCGAGTGCGACAAAGGCGCGCACCAGCGTCTGCGTCACCTTGTTGTCCATGGTGCCGCCATACAAAGGGTGGGGATGGGCGACCAGCGCGAGGCCGCGCGGTTCGCCATGCGGCAGGTCGAGTGCGCATTCCAGCGCGCCCGCAGCTCCGCGCATCGTGAAGCGTTGCGTGTGGGCGTTCATGTCAGATCTTCAAGCGCTCGACGACTTTACCGCCGATGATATGGGAGTCGATGATTTCATCGATGTCATGCGTGTCGACGTAGGTGTACCAGGTGCCTTCCGGGTAGACCACGATCACCGGTCCTTCTTCGCAGCGGTCGAGACAGCCGGACTTGTTGATGCGAACCTTGCCCTGGCCGCTCAAGCCCAGTTGCTTGATGCGGTTTTTCGCGTGCTCCTGTGCGGCTTGCGCTCCCTTGTCGTAACAGCAAGGGCGACCTTCTTCGCGCTGGTTCACGCAAAAGAAAACATGATGTTGATAGTACGGCTTGTCAGACATGTCAGAGTTTTCGGGTGTTCCGTCAAAGGCGCAATGATACACCCGGCTCGATTTTCGCTCCCGGCCCGCGTGCCCGCAGGCAGCATCAGTTCTTCTTCAGGCGATGGGCCGGATGCAGCAAGAACCACAGCGCCAGGAACGGCCAGAACACCGACAAAAAGTGCGCCGCGCCGTTGAAGTTCAGGAATTTCCCTTGCGTCCAGGCCTGAAGCGTCGCGACGAAATAGGGATTGGCCGGGACCAGGTTGATGACAATGAAACTGAGCAGCAGGCTGATGGCAGCGATCCGGCGCTGTGCCACGGGTGGCGCATACGCCAGGCCGGTGACCATCATTGCGCCGATCAGCAAGCCGCCCTTGGCGCCGGGGGTAAACCAGGCGAGTGCATTAGCCGGAGCGAACAGCAAGGCATTGGCCATGAATTTGGTGGCCAGCACCACGATCGTCAGGGCGAGCAGCAGCGGCGCCTTCGACACCTGCTTGCGCAAGACGCAGGACAAGGTGAGCAGCGCGCCGGTGAATCCGCAGGCCGTGATCATGGTTTCCGCCAGCCAGTATTCCTGCACGGTCAACTGAAAATCGCGCAAGAGCATTGCGACCAGATCGACCGGCGTGTCCAGCCAATCGGACAGCCACTCCGAAAGTATCGGCACGATCTGGCCGTGGCCGAACAGATAGCCTTGCGGATAGATCTGGGCGAGCGGCCACAAGCCGACCACGATCAGGCCGCGGCCCGCCTCTGGCACAAACCAGTCGCGGCGCAATTGCAGCAGGCGGCTCTGGGTCAGGAAGAAGGGACTCAGCAGGACGCCAGCCGCCGCGCCCAGCACGGTTCCGGCCAGATTGGTGAGGAAATCGAGGTTGGAGGAAACGCGGTTCGGCAGAAAGGTCTGAATCGCTTCCATCGCGCCGGACAGCAGCATGCCGCAGAAAACGGCAAGGATCGCCGCCGACATGCCGCGCACGCTTGGGTGCAGAGCAAATACCACGAGTACGCCGAAGGGGAGATAGCCAATCACGTTGGTGACGACGTCGAACCCGGTCCAGTAATGCGGCATGGGCGCGAGCAGGAAGCTCCAGAACGGCAACCCCATGCTGTGCCAGTTGGAGAACGGGTACAGGCTGGCGTAGACGATCAGGAAGGTATACATCAACAAGCCGACCCGCGCGAAAGTCGATACATGCGCGGGTGGGGGCGTGTGCGGAATGTCCTCGTTTGACGGCATTGTTTGCTGGATGAACAACCTGCGGCTCGGCGAGTCGCGCGCTGCTTGAATGACGGATGGCTCTCTATTCTCGATTCATGCGCGCGCCGGAGCAAGCGAAATTATTTCAGGTCGAGCGTATTCAGCCACACGATCAGATCCGCGATCACCGCATCGCTTGCCGCGGCCAGCGCCTTCGCTCCGCCAGCTGCATCCGCACTTGGCGCCGGCGCTTGCCGGTTGATCGATTTCTGCGCGATCAGGACGCGCCCCTTGTAAACTGAAGCGCGCAGGCCGACGCGCGCCACGCTTTGGCCGGGCGTCTGGAAGTATTGCGTGAAGTCGTCGGCTTCCAGGCGCAGCACCGGGATGTTGATCGCGCCGTCGGACGCGGGCAGCACCACGCCCCCTGCCTGTGCGATGCGGGACTTCAGCTGTTGCAGCAGCAGTTGTCCGGGCGCCATGACCCAGCGGGCTTGCGCATAGGGGCGCGGCTGTTGCTCATTCGCATAATCCAGGCGAAAGAAAATCATCGTGCTGTCCAGCCATGCAGGCACCTGAATGTCGGCGACGCTGATCGGCGGCAAGGCAGGCAATGCCGTGCCTTGCTTCGTATGCAGCGGTCCGAGGTCGTAGAGGATGGACGACTCGGGCCGCGGTAATGCGCATCCTGCAAGCAGCATCACGTAGAGGGCGATCCATATCGATAGCAGCAGTGAGGCGATTTTTTTCATTGGCGTTTTCCTTTTACTTCGACGGCGCTGCAAAACCCGGCTCGCCCGGCCCCGGCGCGATCACCGGCGGACCGAACAGCACGCTTTGCGGACGCTGGCTCAGATTGTCGAGCGTGCGATTGAGCGCGCGTATCGACGAGCGCGCTTCGCCGGCCAGCGGCAGCGTGTCGTGTTCAAGCTTGTCCGCCACGGAACCGAGCCGGTCCGCGCTGGCGGAGAAGGTGTCGATCGGACCGCCCGGCGTCTGCAGCTTGGTGCTGAGGCCGTGCAGGCTGTTGGTGAGGCCGCTGACATCCTTCGACAGCGTGTTCAGCGAATTGAGCGTCTGCTGCGTCTGGTTGGCCAGTGCCGGCAGTCTGGCGAGCGTCGGCTCCAGGCGCCGCGGAATGGTTTCGATTTCGGTGGCGGCCTTGCTCACGTTGTCGAATGCGTTCAGAATCGCCTTCTGGTTTTCCGGCTCCAGCATGTTGTTGATGCGTCTGGCAACCTCTTCCGTCTGCTTCAGGATCGCCAGCCCGCGGCCTTGCAATTCGTCGAACAGGCTGGGCCGCATTTCGATGCGTGCGATCTGCTGCTTGCTGCTGCGTACCCTGACCGGACGGCTGCCATCGTCATCCAGCTGCACATAGGCGATGCCCGTCACGCCTTGATAGCCGAGCGTGGCGAAGGTCGATTGCGTGATCGGCGTATCGGGACGCACGCTGATGTGTACCAGGATCTGGCCGACCACCTGCGGATCGAAGGTGATGTCGTCCACCTTGCCCACATCGAGGCCGCGATATCGTACATCGGCTTGCGGATTGAGGCCGGGGATCGAAAGCTTGGTCGCGATCTGGTACGGCACCCATTCAACCTGGTCGCGGTTGAGCCACAGGCCGACCAGTATCGCGGCGATCAACAGCGCAATGGTGAACAAACCGGCCACCAGTGCATGCGATTTGTTTTCCATGATGGGGTGTCAGCTCCTTAAAACTTCCAGCGCGCGCTTCCCACGCTCGCCGAGGAAAAACTGTTGAATGAAAGGATGCGGAATCGCGATCACCTGTTCCGGCGTACCGGTGGCAATGACGCGCTTCTCCGCCAGTACGGCGATTCGGGTCGACAAGGCAAACAGCGTATCGAGATCATGCGTGACCATCACTACCGTCAGATGCAATTGCTGATGCAGTCCGCGGATCAGTGCAACAAAACTTTCCGACAGGTCCGGGTCCAGTCCGGCTGTCGGTTCGTCAAGAAAAAGCAATTCCGGTTCCAGTGCCAGCGCACGCGCCAGCGCCACCCGCTTGACCATGCCGCCGGACAAATCGGCCGGCATTTTCAGGGCATCTTTCGGCGTGATGCCGACCATGTCGAGCTTGAGCAGGGTCGCATCGCGGATCAGGTCTTCCGGCAACGCATGCAGCTCGCGCATCGGTTGCGCAACGTTATCGAAGGCCGTCAGCGCCGAAAACAATGCGCCGTGCTGGAACAGCATGCCCCATCGATTGCGCAGGCTTTGGCGCCGCCCGCCGTCGCCGCCGATATCTTCGCCGAATACCTGCACGCTGCCGCGCGTCGGCGTTTCCAGTCCGAGCATCTGGCGCAATAGCGTCGTCTTGCCCGAACCAGAGCCACCGACCAGCGACAGGATTTCTCCTTGCTGCACCTCCAGGTTCAAGTCCTGATGGACAACGAACTGACCGAATTGCGTCCACAGGTTGCGGATCTGAATGACCGGGTTTGCCATCAGGAGAACCCCACGCCCTTGAACACGATGGCGAACACGGCATCGGCCAGGATGACGACGGTGATCGCGGTCACGACCGAGAGCGTGGTGCCTTGTCCCAGGCTTTCGGTGTTCGGCTTCACGCGCAATCCGAAATGGCAGGCGACCAGCGCAACCAGACTGCCAAAGACGATGCCCTTGCCGAGGCCGATCCAGTAATTCGGCAGCGGAACGGCGGATGGCAGTTGCTGCACGAAGTAGGTTGCCGACAGTCCGAGTTCCAGTTTCGCCGCGGTCATCCCGCCGAGCAGGGCGATTGCATCCGTCCACACCACAAGCAGCGGCATCGAGATTGCCAGCGCAAGCACGCGCGGCAGGATCAGCCGGAAGCCGTGCGGCATGCCCATCACCAGCATCGCGTCGAGTTCTTCGGTCACGCGCATGACACCGAGCTGCGCGGTGATGGACGATCCCGAGCGCCCGGCGACAAGAATGGCGGCCAGCAGGGGACCCAGCTCGCGCACAATGCTCATGCCCAGAATATTGACCAGGTAGATGTCGCCGCCGAAGGTGTGCAATTGCTGCGCCGAAAGGTAGGACAGCACCACGCCGATCAAAAATCCCACCAGTGCGGTAATGCCGAGCGCCTGATAGCCGATATGGAAAATGTTCGCGGAAATTTCCTTCCATGGTCCGCGCAATGGGCGCAGGGCGAAACTGCCGAGATCCAGCGTCAGTTGTCCGATCAACGCGACGAAACTCTTCAGATGATCGGCAAAGCCCAACACCATATTGCCGATCGATACTGTCGAGAACCAGTGCTGCTCTTCCTGTTCCGGCAGCTTGAGCGCGCCGGCTTGTTCAATGCGCCTGAAAATGTCTTCGTGGATTGGCAACAGACTGAGTTGCCGTGGCCGGGACTTGCCCCATGCATTCCAGAACAATTGCGCGCCGATATGATCGAGCGCGGTAATCTGCGTCAGATCCCATGCAACGGAAGCACGATCGGCAAGCTTCGCCAGTTTCGCTTGCAGTTCTGCGATGACCCCCGCTTGCGCCAGCGAATTGACTTGCCAATTGCCGCTGGCGGAAACGCTTGCTGGCGTCCCTGTATTGACCGCGAGGACGGGTGCTTGTTGAATTGGCATGGCAAGAGTTTAAGGGAGAAAATGCCGGGCGTCATCCGTCGCCACAAAGATGCGGTTCAGCCTTGCGGCGGCGGGTATGAAACCGACTGAATTTCTTTGCGACAAGCATGCCGTTACAATGCGCATATGACAGACATTCTCTCACCCGAACGAATCGCCGGCTTCTGCCGGCCCGCCGCGCAGCAGGTCGCGGTCAAGATCGTCGATGAAACCGGCTCCACCAACGCCGACTTGCTGGCAGCCTTGCCGCGCTTGACCACGCCCACATTGCTGATCGCGCGAAAGCAAACCGCAGGGCGCGGACGAGCAGGGCGCAGCTGGCTGTCGGAAGCCGGCAAGTCGCTCACGTTTTCGCTGGCGTGGAAATTCAATGCGCCAGTGCAATCGCTGATCGGCCTGCCGCTGGCCGTCGGCGTCGCGATTGCGGATGCGCTCGCCATGTTCAATGTCAGCGTGCGCCTCAAGTGGCCGAACGACGTGCTGTATCAGGGAAGAAAGCTGGCCGGCGTGCTGATCGAATCCGCTTCCGCCGGACATGTGCCGCATGAAGCGAGCTGGGCGGTGATCGGGATCGGCATCAACATGACGGTCAATGAGCAACTCGCTGCGCAGATCGGGCGGCCCGTCGCGAGCATTCCCTGGCTGGCGGAACTGGATCAGGATATGCTGATGGCGACCCTGCTGAATGCCTTGAGCGATGCGCTGGTGCAGTTCGAACATGAAGGACTGGGCGCATTTACGCAAAGATGGAACGCGCTGCACGCCTATACCGGCCAGACCGTTGTGATACTCGATCGCGGTCAGGTGCTGCAGGAAGGCGTGGCCGTCGGCGTCGACAGCATCGGGCGTTTTGTGCTGGACACGGCAAGCGGACGCGCTGCGATCATGGCAGGCGATGTATCGCTGCGAGCAAAGGAGAATTGAGCGCATGTTGTTATTGATTGACGCCGGCAACACGCGGGTGAAATGGGCCCTGGTGCCCAACAGCGCGCGCGGCGCGAAGGAACTTGGCCGCTGGACCGAATGCGGGATGGTCGAGCATGCGCAGCTGAAGCTGCTGTGCGAGGCATGGCGCGGCCAGAAAGTCGTGCGCGTCCTGATTTCGAATGTCGCCGGCCAGAACATGCGCGCGGCGCTTGAACAGACCTTGCTCGGCGCGTTCGGCATGCATCCGGTGCCGGTCGAATGGTTCTCCTCGTCGGAATCGATGGCGGGCGTGCAGAACAATTATCGCAATCCGCAGCAGCTCGGCTGCGACCGCTTTGCCTCGGCCATCGGCGCGCATGCCTTGTTCCCCGGGCAAGCCCTGATCGTCGCCACCTGTGGCACCGCGACCACCGTCGACGCGATTACTGCGGAAGGCGTTTTCCTCGGTGGTATGATCTTGCCCGGCCTCGGGTTGATGGCCAGCTCGCTGGCGAAAAATACCGCACAGCTGCCGCAAGTCGCGCAGGACCTCGACATCGCCGAACCCTTTGCCGATCATACCGACGCGGCGATCGTCAGCGGTTGTCTTGCGGCGCAGACCGGTGCGATCGAGCGTGCGGTCGGCGCCCATGAACGCCGCCACGGGGCGGGACAATGCATACTCTCCGGCGGAGCGGCAGCGCTGATCGCGCCGCACCTGACGGTACCGCATGTGCAGGTCGACAATCTCGTGCTGATCGGTTTGCATGCGGTTGCGATGCAATAGAAAACCATTCACATCATGCTGAAATTCTTTTTCTGGATATTGTTGCTGGCGAATGCGGGATTGTTCGCCTATCAGCGCGGCTATTTCGACGTGATGCTGCCGAGCGGACGCGAGCCGGCACGCATCAGCCAGCAATTAAACGCCGACAAGATCAAGCTGGTGCCCGCTTCCGCGGCGCAACCGGCGCCTGCATCGCCTGCGCCGCCGGCGGCGGCACCCACGGAGGCCCAGGTATCGGCCGTCGAGAAAAAGGAAGAGACGCTGGCCTGTGCCGAAATCGGCAACTTCAACATCGAGGATGCCAAGCGCTTCCGCGACCAGATCGCCGCCTTGTCGCTGGGCGATCGGCTGGTGCAGCATCCGGTCCGTGAGGTAGCGTCGCACATGGTCTACATCCCGCCGCAGGCTGACAAGGAGGCGGCGGAGAAGAAAGCGGGCGAATTGCGCCGCCTGGGTGTCGAGGACTTCTACATCATCCAGGACAACTCCAGCCTGCGCTGGGGTATTTCGCTCGGCGTGTTCAAGCAGGAAGAGGCAGCGCGCGCCTTTCTTGTCAGCCTGAACCAGAAGGGTGTGCGCAGCGCACGCATCGGTGAGCGCAGTGTGACATCCAGCCTGGTGGCCTTCCAATTGCGCGGGCTGGATGCCGCGACGAAGAGTGCGGTGGACAAGATCAGTGCCGGTTTCCCCAAGCAGGAGATGCGCCGCTGCGAACCTGCCTGACGACCATGCCGCTTTAAAGACCGAAGGTCCGGGCCCCGCCCGTTGGGAGGGGTGCCGGTCATCGAAAGGCAAACCAGTCCTTACAACAAGTCGCGCTGTTCGATGAGCTGCCCGCCGACCGATTTGTAAATCACCACCGTGCCGTCCTTGATGTCCCCTTTGTCGTCGAATTCGATGGAACCCTGGACCTTTCCCGAGAATGCGCCTTTTGCCAGGGTCGGCAAGTAATTCGCCGGCACGGCGGAGCCTGCCTGCTGCATCGCCTGCGCCAGGACATGAATGCCGTCATAGGACAGGGTGGAATACGCGCCAGGGACCCCGAACCTGGTTTTGTACATTTCGGTGAAACCGATTCCGGAAGACAGCCATGAGGGCGGCACGCCGGCGATCGTGCAATAGTAGTTGGCATCGGCATTGCCTTGCGCGCCCTTGACGGTGGAGTTGTCGCACATCGCATCGGCGACCACGAACCTCGCCGACGAGCCTGCCTGACGCAAAGCTTTCAGCAAAGGCAGTCCGCCCGCTTCGTCGCCGCCGAAAAATACCGTGTCCGCGTTCGCGTCCCGGATCTGTTTCGCCAGCGCGGCGTAATTCGCATTCTTCGGATCAAGGCTTTCGCGCGGTGGCTGCAGCTTGCGCGTCTGGACGATGCGGCCGACTTCATCGGCAATGCCGACGCCGAAGATGGTGCGGTCATCCACGATGTAGAGCGACTTCGCACGCAGTTTATCGGTGATTAACCGGGCCAGCGTCGCGCCTTGCTGGATGTCGTCGGCAGTGATGCGAAACGCGGTTTTCAGACCCATGCGCGTGTATTTCGGATTGGTCGACACGGACAATTGCGGAATGCCCGCTTGCGCGTACAAAGGTGCAGCGGCAATCGACACCCCGGAATTGAAATGTCCGAACACGGCGGCGATGTCGGCATCGATCAGTCGTTTTGCCGCGGCCTTGCCTTCATCGGGTGACGCCTTGTCGTCCTCGACCACCAGTTCAAAGCGGGCGCGCCTGCCGCCGATGGTGAAATAGTCGCGGTTAAGCTCCTCCACCGCGAGTTGCGCACCGTTGGCGATGTCCTTGCCATATTGCGCCAGCGGCCCGGACATGGGGGCTACCACGCCGATCTTGACGGTGATCTGGCGGCTGCAGGCGCCAAGCAATGCGATGACTGCCATGGCGCAGGCGATACGGATGAATCGTTTCATTTTCCCCTCCTCATGCTTGCCTGAATGCAGGCTGATCTTAGAAGGGCTTGGATCGTATTTTATTGCGTATTTTTTGCAGGAAGTCGCGTTTTGTTCGGTGTGAGGCACCGACTGTCATCATTTTTTCCGCAGTGCGTCAAATTCATGATGTTATGTTTTGCCGGCCTTTCGGTCACGTCCGGTCGCGTTCATTGTCGTTTTCGGCGAGAGAGCCCAGTTGACGCATTGCGCGCCGGATCAGTTGCATCTGAGCCGTGAAATTCTGGCAAGCGGTGCATACCAGCAAGTGCATGCGCACACGCGTGCGCTCCAGCAACGACAGCTGACGGTCGAGGCCCTCGGAGGTGAGACGGTGTACTTCCTTGCAAGTGGGCTTGAGTGACATTATGTGGCGTTCCCTGATTTGCCAAACCAGTTCAGGTCAAGGCATTCGCGCAATTGCACGCGCGCACGATACAGCATGACCCAGGCATTAGACGTGGAAATCCGCAATTCCTTACAGATTTCGTCGGTGTCGAGTTCCAGCCATTCCCGCATCATGAAGATGCGCGCGGTTTTTGCCGGCAAACGCTCCAGACAGATTTCCAGGACACGAAAAAAATCCTTTTGTTCGAGCGTTGCATCCGGATCGCCCCATTGCCGCGGCATATCCACCGTATGGCCGTCCGGCTTGAACAGCGCGTCGATCACCTCGGCATCCGACTGGTCTGCTTCGGCTTCGATGGGCACTTCGCGCTTTGATGCACGAAGCACATCGACGATCTTGTGTTTCAGGATGCCGGTCACATAGGTGCGCAAGGAGGACTGGCCGGCGAAACGCTCCGGCTTCTCCAGGACGGCGATCAGCGCATCCTGGACCACATCTTCGGCGAGGCTGTCATTGCGAAGCTGTAAAGCGGCAAAACGCACCAAGGCGGGGCGCAGGCTTTCGAGATCCTGAAGCAAACTGGCAGTCATATGCGCCTCATTGTCATTTGCGCAAAAGCCTAGCGGATCGGCCGGGGAAATACAAGAAAGCCGCCGAGAAATCGCCGCGCTTTCCCTGTAAAATCGCGAAAATCAATTTTCAGGACTTGCCATGACCGATTTCTCCGATTCTCAAACCGACCTCACCGGAGTTGCGCCGCAAATCAAGGCGGAAATCCTCGCCGAAGCCTTGCCGTACATCCGCAAATTCCATGGCAAAACCATCGTCGTCAAGTACGGCGGCAATGCGATGACCGAAGAGCGCCTGAAACACGGCTTCGCACGCGATGTGATCCTGCTGAAACTGGTTGGCATGAATCCGGTGGTGGTGCATGGCGGCGGCCCGCAAATCGACAGCGCGCTGAAGAAGATCGGCAAGCAGGGCACCTTCGTTCAGGGCATGCGCATCACCGACGAAGAAACCATGGAAGTGGTGGAGTGGGTGCTGGGCGGCGAAGTGCAGCAGGATATCGTGATGCTGATCAATCATTACGGCGGGCAGGCGGTTGGTTTGACCGGCAAGGACGGCGGCTTGATTCGTGCGCGCAAGATGCAGATGCCGGACAAGGAAAATCCGGGCAAATTCCTCGATATCGGCTTTGTGGGCGAGATCGATGCCATCAATCCGGCAGTCGTGAAGGCGCTGCAGGATGATGCCTTCATCCCCATCATTTCGCCGATCGGCTTTGGCGAGGACGGGCAGGCGTACAACATCAACGCCGATCTGGTGGCGGGCAAGATCGCGGAAATCCTGAAGGCGGAGAAGCTGATCATGATGACCAATATTCCCGGCGTGATGGACAAGCAGGGTAATCTGCTGACCGATTTGTCGGCGCGCGAGATCGATGAGATGTTTGCGGACGGGACGATTTCAGGCGGGATGCTGCCAAAGATTTCGTCGGCGCTGGATGCGGCGAAGTCTGGGGTGAATACCGTGCATATCATCGATGGCCGGATCGAGCATTCGCTCTTGCTCGAGGTGCTGACGGAGCAGGCGTTCGGGACCATGATCCGCTCGCATTGATTGTTGTTGCAGTCATTCCCGCGCAGGCTCGCCGACACTGACACCGGCGGGCCGCCTGCTTTTGTTTCAGTACAGCTTTTCCACTTCATATCCCCGCGCGCGCAGCAGATTCGGCAGTCCCTGCTCTCCCACCAGATGCAGCAGGCCGATACCGACAAAAATCGTCTTGTCGTTCTTCAGCAGTGCCTCGATCTTGTTCGCCATTTCGGGGTTGCGCTTGCCGAGCAAGACTTGGCGCATGAATTCCGATGAAGCCGTCTTTTCATTCGGCAGATCACGCACGATGTCATCCAGCGCCTTGCCGTTGGCATTGGCCCAGGCGTCGATCAGGGCTTGTGCGCGCTTCAAGGCCTGGCCATCGCTGAGTTCTGCCAGGTTCTCGCGCAGGTATTGCTCCTGCATCGCATCCGTCATGTCGTCGAACAGCGACATCTGATATTCCGCCGATTCCAGTTCCTGCACCGCCTTGGCCTGCTTGTCGACGAGGGACAGCAGGAACATTTCAATGCCGTCGCTGCGCCGATAGCCGTTGCGCTCGAGGTCGATGCCGATCAGGAGATTGGCCACGATCCAGGGCTTCATGTGACGGATGTTTTCAAACGGGAGTCCGAACTTTTTCAGCGTGCCTCGAAGCTGTGCCACGCTGTCCGGCGACAGATGATGTTCGATCGTGTCGCCGCCGGCGTAGACGCCATGCTTCTGCAAGGCGGCCTGAAATGGCGCATCATCACGGACATCGAGTTCCAATACGAGTTTGCTTGAACTCGTCAGCGCACGGGTGACTTGCGGTTCAAGCGGGAAGAAGCTGGGCAGGCCGACGTGAATGGTGCCGAACAGGTAAGCCGTGTTGTTGTGGTGGCGGATTCGATACAGCATACCGCGCTGCGGAGGAGTGGCTGCTTGTGCTGTAGCGCCGGCTGCTGCATTATTCTCGGCATGCGCGAACGGGAAAAAAAGACCGATCAACGCGCTTAACAAAAAAACAATCCCGCTCTTCATGATTCTCCCTGAGCCTGTTGCGACCGGCTTTGAAATGACTCTATCAGATGCCCAAGCCGATTTGGTTGTTCGATCTCGACAACACCTTGCACAATGCATCGCATGCGATTTTCCCGGCGATTAACGCGAACATGAATGCATTTATGGCAAAGGTGCTGGGCGACGGCGAAACGCTCGCCGATGCCGACACCGTGAACGCCGCGCGGCTGGCGTACTGGAAGCGTTACGGTGCCACCTTGATCGGCATGATCAAGCATCACAATGTGCGCATGGAGGACTTTCTCCGTGAAGCGCACCAGTTCGACAATCTCGCCGAGATGATTCGCGCCGAACGCGGCCTGGCGCGCCTGCTCAAGCGCCTGCCCGGGCGCAAGATCCTGCTGACCAACGGCCCGCGCCGCTATTCGCAGGAGGTGATGCGTCATCTCGGATTGCATCGGCATTTTGCCAAGCACATCGCCATCGAATCGATGATGGTGCACCGCCAGTTGCGGCCCAAGCCCTCCAGGCTCCTGCTGCGCAAGCTGATGGCCAGGGAGCGTGCGATGCCGCGCCAGTGTGTACTGGTAGAAGACACTGCCGATACCCTGAAAGCCGCGAAAGCGCTGGGCATGCGCACCGCCTGGGTCACGCAGTATCTCGCGACCAATCCGAATCTGCGCCAGGCTGCGGGAAACCTGCCGCATCCCGCTTTCACAAAGCGCCCCTTTTACGTCGATGTCAAAGTAAAATCAGTAATGAAACTACCGGCAATGCTTCATCGGCTATAACGGATTGCTTACACCTACTACTATCATGGCAACTACCAAACCGGGCGAACGCAAGCTGCAAATCCTCCAAACGCTGGCAGGCATGCTGGAACAGCCAAAGGGAGAAAAGATCACCACCGCAGCGTTGGCGGCGAAACTGGACGTGTCGGAAGCAGCGCTGTACCGGCATTTCGCCAGCAAGGCGCAGATGTTCGAGGGGCTGATCGAATTCATCGAATCGACCGTGTTCGGTCTCATCAACCAGATCAGCGAACAACAGGAAAACGGCTTGTCCCAGGTGCAGGCGATCATCGGCATGCTGCTCAATTTCGCCGAACGCAATCCGGGCATGACACGGGTGCTGATCGGCGATGCACTGGTCAATGAAGACGAACGTCTGCAGGTACGCATGAACCAGTTCATCGAACGCGTCGAGCTGGCGATCAAGCAGTCGCTGCGCATTGCAGTCACGCAGGGCCAGGCGCGTGAAGAGGACGTTGCGGTGCGCGCCAATCTGATCACCAGCCTGGTGGTCGGCCGCTGGCACCGTTTTGCCAAGAGCGGCTTCAAACAGAGCGCGGTGGAAAACGCACAGGCGCAAATCGGCATGCTGCTGGGTTGATGAGAAGTCGACGAAAAAGTATCGACGTTTTTTGACTCCCTGATCCGAATTTGCTTTGTTTGTTGCACT
Source organism: Herbaspirillum sp. ST 5-3 (assembly GCF_004804275.1). GTDB lineage: Bacteria > Pseudomonadota > Gammaproteobacteria > Burkholderiales > Burkholderiaceae_D > Noviherbaspirillum. The sequence continues at coordinate 322,620 of NZ_STGI01000001.1, read as the reverse complement.
GATCGAGACCGATTGGTGCGGCGCGACCCTTCATAAAATTTCTTTTGTTCGGAGTCGCGCCATTCCGGATTGCCTTGTCTACTGCGACCGAGCCATGACTGCCGATCGCGTCCTGCGTGGAACGCCAAAGCTCAGTACACTCTCAGTCTTTGCGCTTCCGACATCGGCACATGACCTCGAACAAGAGCTTCCCCGCATTTGCGTTTGCTGCGCTGCTATTGGGTGGCATGGCGATCGGCTTCGCCGGCATCCTGATGCGCCTGTCCGATGTCAATCCTCTCGCATCGGCGTTCTGGCGCATGGCGCTTGCGGCGCCGTTCCTGTGGATGTGGGCGCTGGCCGTGCGTCGTCAGGATGAGGCGGCGAAAAAGCGGACTGACTTCACCAAGGCTCTGGTGCTGGCCGGGATCTATTTCGCCGGCGACATGGGCGTCTGGCATCTGTCGCTGCACTACACCACCGTCGCAAACGCGACCCTGCTGTCGAACTTCGCGCCGATCTTCATCGCGCTGTGGATGTGGATCGCCCATCGTGTGCGGTTCGCGCGCATTTTTGTGGTCGGCATGGTGATCGCACTGGTCGGCGCGGTGATGCTGGTCGGGGCAAATGCACCAGACAGTGCGCACGGCGGCGGGCACAAGCTGCTGGGCGATACCCTGGGATTGGCGAGCGCGATCTTCTATGCGGCCTATCAGCTCGTCGTCAAAGACGCGCGCAACGCGTATTCGACCGCGCGCCTGATGGCGTGGAGCACCACGGTGACCGGGCTCGCCCTGTTGCCGTTCGCACTGACGGCGCCGGGCAATTTCTGGCCTGCCGAGATGACGGGTTGGCTGCCCTTGCTGGCCTTGGCCCTGGTTGCACAGATCGGCGGACAAACCGTGATCGCCTACGCATCGGCGCATCTGCCGGCTTCACTGTCCTCGGTGAGCTTGCTGATACAGCCTCTGACGGCGGCTGTTGCGGCATGGATCATTTTTCAGGAAGCGATCGGGCCGATTCAGATGGCCGGCGGCGCCTTGTTGTTGTGGGGCATTTACCTGTCGAAACGCGGCAGCTGAGGAATCGAGCGCAGGGTGCCATTGGCTTACAATACCGGTTTTCGCGCTCCCTGATTTGAATTCGCGGCCGTGCGACCGCTTTCCGACTGCCTGATACCGTCTTGGATTCCTCCTTCCATCCTTCTGCCGACTGCTTCGCGCTGCTCGACGACTGCGACGCCAGCGCCTCCGATCCGCGCTCGCGCCTGCACAGCGGCTATGTCGGCAGCCTGAGCTGCCGCAGCGCCACGGAGCTGCCCGACTTGCTGCAGGCCATGCAGGATGCATTGCGGCAGGGGCGGCATGCCGTCGGCCTGTTTGCGTACGAGCTTGGGGCGGAGCTGCATGGCATTGCGCCGCATGCGGACATGCCGCCGCTGGCGCAGATTCTCCTGTTCGAGCGCTGCGAACGATTGTCATCGGCGCAGGTGGAAGCATGGCTCGCCGAGCGCACGCACGACGCACCGCGCGCGGGCATTGCTGACGTGTCGGCCAATGTCAGCGAACAGGAATTCGCAACGGCAATCGAACGCATTCATGGCTATATCGAAGCCGGCGATACCTACCAGATCAATTACACCTACCGCCTGCGTTTCGACGCCTACGGCAGTCCGATTGCCTTGTATCGCCGGTTGCGCGAGCGCCAGCGTGTGCCGTACGGGGCAATGATTGTGCTGCCGGACGGACGGGCTGTACTGTCCTTGTCGCCCGAGCTGTTTATCCAGCATGCGCAAGGCGTGATGACCGCGCGTCCCATGAAAGGCACGGCTGCCGCCAGCGGCGACGCGCAGAGCGACGCGGAACGTGCGGCAGCGCTTGCCGCCGACACGAAGAACCGCGCCGAGAATCTGATGATCGTCGATTTGCTGCGCAATGACCTTGGCCGCATCGCACGCTTCGGCTCAGTGCATGTGCCCAGGCTGTTCAGCGTTGATCGCTACAGCAGCGTGCTGCAGATGACATCCACGGTGCAGGCCCGGGTGCGCGACGATGTTTCCCTGACAGACGTGTTTGCCGCGCTGTACCCCTGCGGTTCGATTACCGGTGCGCCCAAGCGCCGTACGATGCAAATCATCCGCGAACTGGAACCGGAAGCGCGCGGCATTTACACCGGTGCGATCGGCTGGTTCGAAGCGCCGCAGGAAGGCCGCAGTCTCGGCGATTTCTGCCTGTCGGTGCCGATACGGACGCTGGCACTGCAAGCACCCCAAGGCGGCATGCGCAAGGGCGAGATGGGTGTCGGTGCGGGCATCGTGCATGACAGCGTCGCCGCCGATGAATTCGCCGAGTGCAGACTGAAGGCCCGCTTCCTGACCGGACTGCCGAATGACTTTGAACTGCTCGAAACGATGTGCGCAAGCCGAAGCGAAGGCGCCCGCCATCTCGATCTGCACTTGAAACGCTTGCGCGCGTCGGCCGCGTATTTCAGTTTCAACTTTGACGAGCAAGCGATCCGGGACAAGGTGCGCCAGTCCTGCGACATGCTGCCATTCGACGATGCATTCCGCATGCGGCTGGCATTGAGACAGGATGGAAGCTGCGTGATTCAGACCGGGCCGCTGGCGCCGCTGGCGACTCCGGTCAAGATCCTGCTCGCGGCCAGCGCAACCGCGTCCGAGGACTTGTTCCTGCGCCACAAGACCACGGTACGAGAAAAGTATGACGCGGCATGGCGTGCGGCCGAAGCGCAGGGTGCATTCGACATGCTGTTCTGCAATGAGCGCGGCGAATTGACCGAAGGAGGGCGCAGCAATGTGTTCATCAAGATCGACGGTCGCTGGCTCACGCCACCGCTGGCGTCAGGATTGCTGCCCGGCGTGATGCGTTCGATCCTGCTCGCCGATCCCGCATGGAATGCCGAGGAGCGGTGCCTGACCGTGGAGGACTTGCGCAGCGCGGAGGAAGTCGCGGTCTGCAATGCGCTGCGCGGCGCTCTGCCAGCGCAGATCGTGTGGGACGCTGCAGAACGCTGATCAGTCGCGTGCCAGCGCACGCTGCCTTGTCGCCAGCGCGGCACCGACAAACAAGGCGACCGCGGAAAACACCAGGCCGCGCTGCAAACCTCCCGCCGTATCCGAGATCCAGCCGACCACCGTCGGGCCTGCGATCTGCCCGAACGCAAACACCGTCGTGAATCCGCTGATGCCGGTCGACCACGCCTCGGAAGGCAGATTGTGGCGCACCAGCGCCGTGGTGGACGCCACCACCGACAGGAACACCGCACCGAACAGCGTTCCCGAGATGAACACGGCCAGCGGTGCGCTGCTCAGTACCGGCAGCAAGGTCGCCACGCCCAGCAGAGCGTTCAGGATCGCCAGTGACTGTCCGCCCTTGAAGCGGTCCAGCATGTGGGCCCAGATGCGCGAGGAGGCCACCACCGCCAGCCCCAGCAGGGCATAGAAGGCCGTGATCGCCGGTGCGGACATGCCCTGTTCCTTCAGCAGCGCGATGACGAAAGTCATGTAGCCGATATAGCCGACGCCGAACATGAAATAGCCGGCCAGCCCGAAGGCGAACGAGCGAATGCGGAAATGGCTGTGGCCGCCGCTTGCGGCCGGCTTGCCCTCGATGTGGTGCGCCGGCTGCGCCATCAGCAAGGTCATCAGAAAGCAAACGCCGCCCAGCGCCAGCCATGCCCATTGCCAGGCATGCACCGCCTCTCTTGCCGCGGCGGCGCTCAGGACGGCGGGGACGAGCAGGGCCGACAAGCTGATGCCGAATCCGGTGCCGCCATAGTACAAACCGATCAGAAAGCCGGCCCGTTCCACATGCAATGCGGCCAGGCGCGCTGCCAGCACGCCTCCGGCGATGAAGATGAATGCGCTGGCAATACCGGCCAGCACTCGCTGCAGCAACAGCATGTCGGCGTCCGTCACGAAGCCGGACAGGGCCATGAACACGCTGGCCAGCACAGCGCCGCCGATCAGGGCGGTTTGCGCTCCCCAGCGGCGCATCAGCATCGGCGTGATCAAGGCGCCGACGAAATAGCCGAAGGCATTGGCGGTATTCATCGCCCCGGCCAGCAAATACGACCAGCCGAGGTCGGCGCGCATCGGCGGCAGGAGCAGTGCGTAGGAAAAGCGCGTCAGGCCGAGCGAGATGGCCGCGCCCATCGACAAGGCCAGGGCCGTCAGCAGGGGATGGCGAATGGCGAAGTCGTGTTTGCGCATGGATTCAGCGTTCCGGGTTGACTGGTTCGTGACGCGATGCCGACAAGACCATGCCCATCGACATTAAGACGATTATCCCGCCGACCAGGGTCGACAGTCCGACCGATTCATGCAGAAAGAGGAAGCCCCACAGCATGCTGAACAGCGGGATCAGGAAGGACACGCTCATGGCGCGCGTCGGGCCGACCTTGACGATCAAGGGAATGAACAGGGCCTGCGCCACGCCGGACGACAGCAGCGAGATGGCGATGATGCAGCCAATCGCCAGCGGCGACGGCATGGCATGCGGCAGGGAAAACGGTATGCTCGGCGCCATGATTAACCCGCCCAGCGCAAGCGAGCCGGTTGCCATCGCAATCGGATGAATGCCGCCGGGGCGGCCGGTCTTTTTCACGATAATGCTCGACAAGGCATAACAGGCAGCCGCAACCAGGCACGCACCGATGGCAAGCAATGTCGCAGCGGTGATCGGCAAGGTGCCTGCGCCGACCAGGATCGCGACACCGATGACGCCGAGCACCAGCCCGCCCAGCTTGAGCATCGTCAGGCGCTCCGCCAGCCAGACCACCGAAAACACCGCGCCGAACAGCGGTGCGGTGGCATTCAACACGGCGGAATGCGCCGCGGGCAAATACAGCGCGGCGAACGAAAAGCAGGAAAACGGAATCGCGCCGGCAAACAGTCCGACCACCACGAAGGGCTTCAGGTTCTTGCGCCAATCCATTCTGACGCCGGTCAGCGCAGCGAAGACCATCAAGGCAGTGCCGGCCAGCGAAGTGCGCAGCGTGGCGGTCAGGACTGGGCCGAATTCCGGCGCCGCGACGCGCAGAAAAATGAATGAGCCTCCCCAAATGGCGGCAAGAAAAACCAGCTTGATGAGATCGGCTGCGGGCATGAACGAAGATGGGAATTGCTTGGGAGGAAAGAAAACAGCCGTTCGATTGTAGCACTGCCCCTTTCGCCGTGCCGAAGGGTGCGTTGCATCCAATCGCGGTGCGGCGCGGAGTCCGAGCCTGTAAGCCGGTTGATACAAGCCAAAGAGCGACGCAGGGAATCGCCAATAATCATGTCAGGGGAGACTGACATGTTCAATCGAAAATCCGGATGCGCCATTTTACCGGCGGGCTTGGCTGCAACCGTCGCGGGCGTCGTCGTTGCGATTTCGCTGGCAGCGTGCCGCAGCGATGATATGAAAAGGGAAACGGCGGCGGACGGTTTCGTCAGTACAGCGGCAAACGTGGCGGGCGATAGCGGGAATGCGAGCGACGCCGTCGATGCGACACAAGCCTTGCCTGCGGAATCACGCCATTTTGCCGTGTACAGCGTCTATCGTGCGCTCTTCGACGAGCCGGTGACAGAGACTTCCGGCACGAGCGATATTATCGGCAATTCCATGATGGAGAGCGCGACGTCGATCAGCGCCGAGCGCACTGTGCAAATGGCTCCGACGTGCTCGATGCGCGCGTTGATCATGCAGGATTAGCCGCATTCCCGCAGACCGGGCAGGCAGGCGTGCGCGCAATCTTGATGCTGGTCCACTCCATATGACGCGCGTCCAGCAGAAGAAGGCGCCCGGCCAGGGATTCCCCCACCCCGGCGACCAGCTTCAGTGCTTCCGCCGCCTGCATGGCGCCGATGATGCCAACCAGCGGCGCGAACACGCCCATGGTTGAACACAGCACCTCCTCGAATTGCTGTTCCGGCGGAAACAGACACGCATAGCAGGGCGCATCTTCGTGGCGCGTATCGTAGACGGAAATCTGGCCGTCGAAGCGGATCGCCGCGCCCGACACCAGCGGCACCTTGTGCGCGACGCAGGCGCGATTGACCGCATGCCGGGTGGCGAAGTTGTCGCTGCAATCCAGCACGACGGTGGCCTGTCGTACCAGTTCCGAAAGGCGTTCGCCTTCCACGCGCTCATTCAAGGCGCATACCTCGACCTCGGGGTTGATCCGGGCCAGCGTCTGCTTGCCGGACTCGGCCTTCGGCTGGCCGACGCGCTCGGTGGTATGCAGGATCTGGCGCTGCAGGTTGGTGAGATCGACAGTGTCGTTGTCGACCAGCGTGATCTTGCCGATGCCGGCCGAAGCGAGGTAGTACGCGGCGGGGGAGCCGAGGCCCCCTGCGCCGATGACCAGCGCGTGCGCAGCCAGCAATTTTTCCTGGCCCTCGATGCCGATCTCGTCGAGCAGGATATGGCGGGAATAGCGGAGAAGTTGATTGTCGTCCATGGAGCTGTTTTGCTTGCCGAGCCGGAGCGGCTCATTCATCAAGCTCATTCTAAAGTGCACGGAGGGTCCGCACCAGCTTTTCTCCGCCATGACACGCGCTAGTGCATCAATGCCCAGAACATGGCGCCCACGGCGGCGGCCATCATGACGGTCGCCAGCCACCCGGCGATTCGCAGCCGTGCGCCGATCACGAAGCGTCCCATGATTTCCCGATGCCCGGCCATCAGCATCATCACGGCCATGATCGGCACCGAGATCACGCCATTGATGACTGCGCTCCAATACAGTGCCTTGATCGGATCGACCGGTGTGAAGCACAAGCCGATCCCGCCGAGCGTCGCAACGGCAATGATGCCGTAGAATTTTTTCGCCGTCGCGGGCGTGTGTTCAAGTCCGTCCGTCCAGTTGAATGCGCCCGCCATGGCGTACGCGGCGGATCCCGCAAGGGCCGGGACCGACAGGAGCCCGGTGCCGACGATTCCCATGCTGAAGAGCAGGTAGGCAAATTGCCCGGCGATGGGCCGCAGTGCCGTTGCAGCCTGCGCCGATGTCTGGATGTCCGTGATGCCGTGTGCATGCAGCGTCACCGCTGCCGTCAGGATGATAAAGAAGGCGACCAGGTTCGAGAATCCCATGCCGATGATGGTATCGAGCCGTATGCGTCTGAAATTCGCTTTCGCCTGATCGGGAGCCTCCTTCAGCGGAGAGGATGCCGGGTTGGCCTGTTGCTCCTCAACCTCTTGTGACGCCTGCCAGAAGAACAGGTAAGGGCTGATCGTGGTGCCAAACACTGCGACGATGGTGGTGATGAACTCCGGCGTCCACGACAGGCGTGGCAGGAACGTCGCCGCGGCGGCTTTGCTCCATGGAACGTCGACGACCAGCGCCGTCGCGACATAGGCCAGCAAGCCCAGTGTCAGCCATTTCAGAAAGCGGACGTACCGACTGTACGGAATGAACACCTGCAGCAGGAGCGAGACGATGCCGAGCGTTGCCGCATAGAGATGCGGCGGCCCGCCTATGAGCAGGGCGAGGGATTCGCCCATGGCAGATACGTCGGCGGCGATATTGATCGTGTTGGCAACCAGCAGCAATCCGACGACGGAATAGACCAGCCAGGCAGGATAGTGAATGCGCATGTTGCTCGCCAATCCCTTGCCGCTCACACGGCCGATCTTTGCGCTGACGATCTGGATACCCACCATCAAAGGATAGGTGAAGAACACCGTCCAGAGCATGTTCAAGCCGAATTGCGCGCCGGCTTGCGAATAGGTGGCGATACCGCTGGGGTCGTCGTCGGCGGCGCCGGTTATCAGTCCCGGACCAAGCTTTTTTACCCAGGACTGTTTTTGCGCCGGCAAGCTGCGTGGGGATGCAGGCAACGCTGTCGGGTCTTGCATGTTTCTGTCTCCGGCGGGCTTCCTCTGTGTAAATTACCCTTTGTCGGGCCCGAAGGCATGACAACACGCAAAACATGCGTCTTGCCGCAAAAGAAAAAGGCCGCATCGCTGCGGCCTTTTGTCAGTGCAAGGGAGGCTTATTTCTTCTCGCCGTGCCCGTTACCGTTTCCGTTCTTGTCACCGTTCTTCTTTTCGTTGATGGTGTTTTCCTTCTTGCTTTCGATCTGCGCAGACTTGGAAAGCTGCACCGGCATGCCTTTCAGGTGGTTCAGCGCCTGTGCCAGCTGGAAGTCGTCCTTGCTGCCGAACTCGAGCGGCTTGCGCTTTTTCTCGAGGGCGGCGATGCGCTGTTCTTCTTCCAGTTCATCGATCTTGCGCGCCGCTTCATCCTTGTCCTTGTCGTTGTGCAGGTGCTTTTGCAGGTCCGATTCACGCAGGCGCAGGCCGTTCAGCCCGTCGCCGTCGGCGTATTCATCCACCAGCAAGTCAGGCACGATGCCCTTGGCCTGGATCGAGCGGCCGTTCGGCGTGTAGTAGCGCGCCGTGGTCAGCTTGACCGCGGTGTCGGCGGTCAGCTGGCGGATGGTCTGCACCGAGCCTTTGCCGAAAGTCTGCGTGCCCATGATGGTGGCGCGCTTGTAGTCCTGCAGGGCGCCGGCGACGATTTCCGATGCGGAGGCGGAACCGGTGTTGACCAGCACGACCATCGGCACTTTCTTGATGGCATCCGGCAGTTTCGCCAGCGGGTCGTTTGCCGCCATGCGCGAGGAGGTGTAGAACTCGCGGCGTGCATAGAAAGTCTGCTTCGAATCCGGCAACTGTCCGTTGGTGGAGACGACAGGCACATCCTTCGGCAGGAAAGCGGCCGAGACGCCGATCGCGCCCGGCAGCACGCCGCCCGGATCATTGCGCAGGTCGAGCACGAGGCCCTTCAGGTTCGGGTCCTGTGCATAGATTGCGCTGATCTTCTTGGACAGGTCGTCCACGGTCGGTTCCTGGAACTGCGCGACGCGCAGCCAGGCATAGCCGGGTTCGATCACCTTGGACTTCACGCTTTGCACGCGGATTTCCTGACGCACGATGGTGACGATGATCGGCTTGTCTTCATCCTTGCGGGCGATGGTCAGCGTGATCTTGGTGTTCGGCTCGCCGCGCATGCGCTTGACCGCTTCATCCAGCGTCAAACCCTTGACCGGCGTGTTGTCCAGGCGGGTAATGAGGTCACCGGCTTTCAGGCCGGCCTTGAACGCAGGCGAATCCTCGATCGGCGAGATGACTTTCACATAGCCGTCTTCCATGCCGACTTCGATGCCGAGGCCGACGAACTTGCCCTGCGTGCCTTCGCGCAATTCCTTGAAGGCCTTCTTGTCGAGATAGGCGGAATGCGGATCGAGCGATGCGACCATGCCGGAAATCGCTTCTGTCAGCAGTTTCTTGTCTTCGACAGGTTCCACGTAATCGGTCTTGATCAGACCGAATACATCGGCTAGCTGGCGCAGTTCTTCCAGGGGCAGCGGGGCGGTGTTCTTTTGCGCGCTCGCGTCGAATTGCATCGAACCGGCGATGCCCGCGATGACGCCTAAACCGATAAGGCCGAAGTTCTTAAGTTTGCTGCTCATGTCTCCACCTGAAAGTTGCACAAGCCTGGCTGTCCGGCACACTCGTGGTCATTTTGCGAATGTGCCTGACAGCCAGGCTAGCGGATCGATTGCGCGGCCTTGATGCCGCATTTCAAAGTATAAACCCGATTGTTCGTTGCCGCCGCTATTGCCCGCGCTGGCAATGATTTCGCCCGTTTTGACAATATCACCAACGCGTTTCAGCACCGCCTGGTTGTTGCCGTAGATGGTCATGTACTGATCGCCATGGTCGACGATGATCAGATTGCCAAAGCCGCGCAGCCAATCGGCAAAAACGACCTGGCCACCGGCCACGGCCTTGACATCCGCGCCTTCCGCCGTGCGGATGAACAAACCTTTCCAGCTCGGGCCGTCACCGCGCTTGCTGCCATATTTGGCGACCACGTCGCCCTTGACCGGAAGCCGCAGTTGCCCGCGCAGCCCCCCGAATGCTGGCCAGTTCCCACGGCCAACAGACCCGTCTTGGACGCCGCCATCCGGCGTGAGTTCATTTCGTCCCAACAATTTTGGTGGTGCATCATCGTCAATTGCATCAGGATTACGACCCGGTGTTTTGACGGAACTCAGCTTTGCCGCCGCCGCGGCCTCGGTTCTTGCCTTCGCCCGGGCGAGTTGCTCCTGGCGACGCCGCTCCTGCGCGGCAGCTTCGGCCTTTCGTTGCTCTTCGATTAATTTTGCCAGCTTGTCGACAAGCCCGGCGAGCCTTTGGTCATCGCGCTCGATATTGCCGGCCTGCTTGCGCTGCGCGGCCAATTTGTTCGACAGTTGCGCGAGCAGGGTCGCGTGGTGCGCCTTTTCCTGCTCCAGCCGGGCTTTTTGCTGGCGCTGTTCCTGCGCGATCTGGTCGAGCTCGCCCTTGGCTTCCTGGGTTGTCGCCTTGTTGTCTTCGATCGCGTGGAGATTCGCGCGCAGCGAGCCGATCAGTTTTGCCTGCGCCTGCGAGACGTAGCCCATGTACTGCAGGTCGCGGTTGATGCGGTTGGGATTGTCGCCGGAAAGCAGCAGCTTGATCCGGTCTTCGTTGCCGGCCATGTACTGTTCGCGCAGCAAGGTCGCGAGGCGCTTCTGCTGGTCGGCGATGGATTTGGCGAGCCGGTCCTGTTCTTCCGACAAGCGTGTAATTTTGGATTCGATCTCGTGCTGGTCCTGATCCAGCTCGTGCAGGGCGCGATTGGCCTGCGAAATCGCCTCTTCCGAATGCGCGAGCGCATCGGCTGCATGGCTTTTGGCTGTTTCGGTCTGGGAGATGTCGTGCTTGAGCGCGTCGAGTTTCTTCTGCAACTCGGCGCGCTCGGCCTCGGCCTCGTGCTTCTGGCGCGTGCGTTCGCTGACCTTGGCCGCAAAGCTTGCGGTGTGGAGCAGCAGCGCGGTCACTCCGAGCGCAATGAGGCATCTTCTCCCGAAGGACGTGCGATCAAACAAGAAGATTCCTATCAGGTTCCGAAGTGACGAATGGGCTGCATGGCGAGCTTACTTGGCTTTTCCCTGGCTGGCGACCGCCTTCATGGCCGCTTCAATTGCCGCCTGGTCGCCCAGGTAATAGCTCTTGATCGGCTTCAGATCGGCATCCAGCTCATACACAAGCGGCTGGCCGTTCGGGATGTTCAGGCCGACGATGTCCTTGTCGCTGATGCCGTCCAGGCTCTTGATCAGCGCGCGCAGGCTGTTGCCGTGGGCGGAAACGAGGATTTTCTTGCCGGCGCGGATGGCAGGAGCAATCGACTCATCCCATGCAGGCATCACGCGCGCCACGGTGTCCTTCAGGCATTCGGTGAGCGGAATCTGTTCCTTTTTCAGGCTGGCATAGCGCGGGTCGTTATACGAGGTGCGCGGATCGTTCGGCTCCAGCGGATTCGGCGGGGTGTCGTAGCTGCGGCGCCAGATCAGAACTTGCTCGTCGCCGTACTTGGCTGCGGTCTCCGCCTTGTTCAGGCCCTGCAGGGCGCCGTAATGGCGCTCGTTCAGACGCCAGTCGTTCACTACGGGCAACCACATCAGGTCCATCTCGTCCATGGTCAGCCACAGGGTGCGGATCGCGCGTTTGAGCACCGAGGTGTAGGCGAGGTCGAAGGTGAATCCGGCTTCCTTCAGGATCTTGCCGGCCTGGCGTGCCTCGGCGATGCCTTTTTCCGTCAGATCGACGTCCGTCCAGCCGGTAAAACGATTGTCCAGGTTCCACGTGGATTCGCCGTGACGCATGAATACGATTTTGTACATGGTTCAGTAATGAAGAGAAATAAGGAATTTATAAGATGATGCCGTGATTTGGAAATCCTGTTTCGGCTTCTATTTTATAATGTCGGGATTGCTTAAAACCATTTAGGACCATTGGAGTACTGTGAAATTCTTCCTCGACAACATCTGGCTGATCGGCATTGCCCTCATTTCCGGCGGTGCCTTGCTCTGGCCAAACCTTCAGCGCCGCGGCAGCAGAGTGTCCCTTTTGCAGGCGACGCAACTCATCAATCAGGGCAAGGCCGTGATTGTCGATGTGCGTGAGCCGGCAGAGTTCGGCGCCGGGCATTTGCGCGACGCAAAGAACATTCCATTGAAGGAACTGTCGAACAGGATCGGCGAACTGGACAAGTTCAAGTCGAAATCCGTGATCGTCGTTTGCCAGTCCGGCACGCGCTCGGCCAAGGCTGTGGCAGCGCTCAAGAAGGCCGGATTCGCGGAGGCGTTCAGCCTGGACGGCGGCGTCGCCGGCTGGCAGGCGCAGGGCCTGCCGATCGCGAAGTAATGGAGCAGCAATCATGACCGCACGTGTTGTAATGTACAGTACCGCCGTCTGCCCGTATTGCATCATGGCGGAGCGGCTTCTGAAGTCCAAGGGCGTCGAAAACATCGAAAAGATCCGCGTCGATCTGCAACCGGAACAACGCGCCGAAATGATGCAGAAGACAGGACGCCGTACCGTGCCGCAGATCTATATCGGCGACACGCACGTCGGCGGCTTCGACGACTTGAGCGCATTGGATCACGCGGGTAAGCTTGATCCGCTTCTGCAAGGCGCATAACGCTTGGCAGCTTGAACCGAAGGGACGGCATATGCGCCGTCCTTTTCCTTATTATTACACTCACGAAAGTAGCCCATGTCCGACCAAAACCAACAACCCGTATTCCAGATCCAGCGCGTCTACCTGAAGGACATGTCACTGGAGCAGCCCAATTCGCCGGCAATTTTCCTGGAGCAGGAAGCACCGAACATCGAGGTCGCCGTCGACGTCGGCGCCGAAGCGCTGGCCCAAACGATTTTCGAATCGACGGTCACGATTACCGTCACCGCCAAGATCAAGGACAAGGTTGCTTTCCTGGTTGAAGGCAAGCAGGCAGGCATCTTCGAAGCGGCCAACATTCCGCCGGAACAGCTCGACCCGCTGCTCGGCATCGGCTGCCCGAACATCATCTACCCGTACCTGCGCGCGAACATCGCCGACATGATCACCCGTGCCGGTTTCCCGCCGGTGCATCTGGCCGAGATCAATTTCGAAGCGTTCTACCAGCAGCGCCTGCAAGCTGTGGCGGAACAGCAGCAGAAAGAAGGCGGCTCCGGTCTCGTCATGCCCGACGGCACGGCAGCTACCAAGCAGTAACAAGCTGCGGTTTTCACGAGAACAGGGAGGGTGTTGATGAAATCTGCGCGATTGCTCGTCTTGTCCATGCTGCTGCTGTCCGCAGCGGGCATTGCACAAGCGCTGGAGTTCAAGTCCGTTGGCGCCGCACCTGCAGTGCTCTACGACGCGCCCTCGGCGAAGGGCCGCAAGGTGTTCATCGCGCCGCGGGGCATGCCTGTCGAAGTCGTGCTGACCTATGGTGAATGGACCAAGGTGCGTGACGCCGCCGGCGATCTGGCCTGGGTTGATTCCAGGCTGTTGAGCACGCGGCGCAACGTGATTGTCAGCGCGGCAAATGCGCGCGTGCGCGAAGCCGCCTCCGACGCTTCCGCCATCGCGTTTACCGCAGACAAGGGCGTATTGCTGGAACTGGTCGAACCCGCCGCGGGCGGCTGGGTCAAGGTGCGCCATCGCGACGGGCAGGGCGGATTTGTGCGCGCGTCCGAAGTCTGGGGTGAATAAGGGCCTATGTCAGCCAACTCCGCTTTCAAGACGCATCAGCCGATGAATGTCACCATCCTCGGTGCCGGCGCCTGGGGCACCGCGCTCGCGATCGTGCTGTCGGACCGCCATCATGTCGTGCTGTGGGGCCGAGAGGAAGACGCCATGCGCGAGGCAGCAGCCAAGCGCGAGAATGCGGCTTACTTCCCCGGCTTCGCGCTACCGCCCAGCCTCAAGGTGACGTCCGATTTTGAATCGGCCGTAGCGAATGTGAATACCGGTGGCGAGCGTTTGCTGATTGTTGCGTCTTCCGTTGCCGGATTGCGTCCGCTGGCGCAGCGGCTGCAATCCCATCGCATTCCCAACATCGTGTGGCTGTGCAAGGGCTTTGAAGAAAAGACCCAACTGCTGCCGCACCAGATCGTGCATGAAGAACTCGGCGCGGCCATTCCGCATGGCGCATTGTCCGGGCCGTCGTTCGCGCAGGAAGTCGCACGCGGCCTGCCGTGTGCGCTGACCATTGCCTCCGATTCGCCGGAGCTGCGCGACTGCGTGGTGCGCGCCATTCATGGTCGGTCGATCCGTGTGTACTCGACCGATGACCTGATCGGCGTCGAGGTGGGCGGTGCAGTAAAGAATATCCTTGCCATCGCCACCGGCGTCATTGACGGCATGGGACTGGGCATGAATGCGCGTGCCGCACTCATCACGCGCGGCCTGGCTGAAATTACGCGCCTGGGCATCGCGCTTGGCGGACGTCCCGAGACCTTCATGGGGCTGGCAGGCATGGGCGACCTGATTCTGACTTGCACCGGCGATCTGTCGCGCAATCGGCAGGTTGGCCTTGGCCTGGCACAGGGCAAGAAGCTCGATGCGATCGTCGCCGAACTCGGGCATGTCGCCGAAGGTGTGCGTTGTGCGCAATCGGTGCGTTTGCTTGCGCACGCTCATGGCGTCGATATGCCGATTACCAATGCAGTGGCGGCGGTCCTGTTCGATGGCGATTCGCCGCGCGAGTTGGTGGAAAGCTTGTTGTCGCGCGACCCGCGGATCGAGTCTGCCTAGACATTAATTAGAATGCTTGGCGGCACCTGAGCCAGACGGATCAGGCTTGCGCAGGATCGTCATCAGCACCGATGTATTTTCCAGAGCATTCAACGCATACGGCACGTTGCCTTCAAGATAGAGCATCTCACTGGCCGTCAAGACTTGCGTCTTGTCATGTGCCTGCACTTCCACCGTTCCCTCGATGCATTGAATCGTGATTTCCCCCGGGACATGATGTTCGGGAACGGACCTTCCTTTTGCCAGCACGACGCGCATCACTTCAAGGTCCGCCGTTCTCAGTAGCGCGGTAGACGCGGTTTGCGTCAGCTTGTCGCCGAGCGGACGAATATCGATTTTTTCTCCGGAAGTGGCGTGGTGCAGCGACATGGGCGATCTCCTTGCTCGATGCGGGTTTTATCGAGACTGCATCAGCACCATGTTTGTTCCATTGTTCATCGTGGGCGCACCGCCGGTCATCAATTTGGCACCCGCAAGCGGTATGCGTTTGTCGGTGGAGATCGCGCCGTCGACCATCAGTGACAGGTAGCGCAGACAACATACGCGCAGGAAGGAGGTGAAATTGTCGATTTCACCCCGGTATTCGACCAGTTCATCGTACAGCTTGGTGATCAGTTGATTGACGCTCATGCCGTCGCGCGTGGCGATTTCTTCCAGCGCATGCCAGAACAGGTTCTCCAGACGGATGGATGTGACTGCGCCATGCAGCCGGATGGAGCGCGCACGGCATTCGTAGAGGTGTGGATCGGCCTTGACGAAGATTTCACACATGGGCGCTCCTGCGTTGGTTGTATGCTCCGGTCGTTTGCTAAGGTTATAGCACAATCTCCGTGCCCAGTAATTTGAGGAATTGCGCGATCCATGCGGGGTGCGCGGGCCAGGCTGGCGCGCTGACGATGTTGCCGTCGGTAACCGCTGCGTCCACTGCGATTTCGGCATAATGTCCGCCTGCCTGCTCGACTTCCGGACGGCAGGCGGGATAGGCGGAGCAGCGCTTGCCTTCGAGAACGCCAGCCGCGGCGAGGATCTGCGCGCCATGGCAGATCGCTGCAATCGGTTTTTTCGCTTGCGCGAAATGGCGCACGGTTTCCAGCAGCGTCGCGTTGAGCCGCAGATATTCAGGCGCACGTCCGCCGGGAATCAGCAGTGCATCATAGGAAGCCGGTTGCACCGCGTTGAAATCGTGCGTCAGAGTGAAGCGATGGCCCGGCTTCTCGGAATAGGTCTGGTGGCCCTCGAAATCGTGGATCGCGGTGACCACGAAGTCGCCCGCCTTCTTGTCCGGACACACTGCGTGGACTTCGTGACCGACGGCGCGCAAGGCCTGGAACGGGACCATGATTTCATAATCTTCACCGAAATCGCCGACCAGCATGAGGATGGTTTTGGCAGCCATGATCTTGTCTCCTTTGAAGTTGTAAGGAGGGTCATTGTTCGCCTTGTCGTCATGGAGCGGGTAATCGCCGGTTACTACGTGCGGAGACAATGCATTGACCAGTCTTGAAATGGCGCGCTTTGCCCTGCAGATCAATGTCGCCGTACGGTTCCGGAAATAAATTTTTTTCCTGCGAAGCGTGGATATTCATCCAGGAATCAAACACCCAAGAGACAGAAAATCCGCGAATTTTGTGCTTTGCAGCACTTTTTCCGTATGCTGCTGTCCTACCTCTTTTCACTATTCGGAAGTATGCAGCTTGCGCTGGGGCAAGCTGATGTCCTTCCTTGGCTTTATACTAATGTTCATTTGTCATTCTCGAAAAGAAACTTCCATGATCGCTAACCTTGCCTTCTCACCACGCCGCAAGCTCGCCAAAGCCGTCAGCCGCGGCTTTACCCTGATTGAAATCATGGTGGTGGTTGTCATCATGGGTATTCTGGCGGCGTTGGTGGTGCCCAAGCTGATGGGCCGCGCCGACGACGCACGCATCACTGCCGCCAGGCAGGACATTGCGACCCTGATGCAGGCGCTCAAGCTGTACAAGCTGGACAACCAGCGTTACCCGACCACCGAGCAGGGCTTGCAGGCATTGGTCGCCAAGCCGACCAGCGGTCCTGCGGCGAATGGCTGGAAGAGTGGCGGGTATATCGATAAATTGCCGAAGGATCCGTGGGGCAACCAGTATCAATACCTGTCCCCCGGTGTCAAAGGCGAGATCGATATTTTCTCCTACGGTGCCGACGGACAGCCGGGCGGTGCCGGTAACGACGCAGATATCGGTTCGTGGGATCTATAGTCAACGCTTCTCTCTCGTACGCCGCGCGCGGGCCCCGCATGAAACAGGCGCGCGGCTTCACCTTGCTTGAATTGCTGGTGGTGCTGGTGATCGCCGGCATTCTGATGGGCGTGGTCGCTTTCAATGCGATGCCGGGCGAGCGGCAGGCATTGCAGAACGAAGCGCAACGCATCGCACTCCTGCTGCAGCTCGCGCGCGATGAGGCGATCGTGCGCAATCGTCCGATTGCATTCGAGGCGGATTCCGAACGCTACCGTTTCCTGATCCGCGATGGCGACAAGTGGGAACCGCTGTCGCAGGACGATTTGCTGCGTGAACGCGAATTCAAGCGGGCGCCGATTGCCTTGTCGATCAGCCCGCCGGTCGCGGCGGAAAACAATCCCCTACGCATCATCTTCGGCCGTGAACCGGTCGACAAGCCGTTTGTGCTGACCATGGCAGCGGGCGATGCCAGTGTCGCAGTCCGCGCCGACGGCATCGGCCATTTCGTGGTGGAGTGAACGCATGCATCGCCGCCTCTCCCGATCCTCAGGATTCACACTGCTCGAAGTGCTGGTTGCACTGGTCATCGTCGGCACGGCGCTGGGTGCAAGCCTGCGCGCCGTCGGCAGCCTGACGCAGAACAGCAATGGCTTGCGCGCATCCATGATGGCGACCTGGTCGGCGGAAAACCGCCTGGCGCAGATTCGTCTCGCGCATGAATACCCGGCTTTCGGCAAGCGCAGCTTCGATTGCTCGCAAGGCGATCTGCGCCTGACCTGCGAAGAGGAAGTGTTCGCGACGCCGAATCCGTTTTTCCGACGTGTCGAGGTCAGTGTGTTCGATGGCGACAACATGGATCGCCGCATCATCAAGCTCGCCCAAGTGGTGTCGCAGGGGTGATGATGAACGGGAAACGACGCGGTTTCACCCTGATCGAATTGCTGGTGGCCATCAGCGTGCTGGCTATCGTTGCGGTGCTTGGATGGCGCGGACTCGACAGCATCATCCGGGCGCGTGTTGCGCTGACCAGTGAACTGGAAGAGACACGCGGGCTGCAGCTCGCGTTCGCACAGATGCAGAGCGATTGCGGAAATATTGTGGACCAGGGCACGATCGGAGCGGGGCGACAGATACTCGATACGCAGGCCGGAAGATTGAGCCTGGTGCGCACCGTGTTTGCCGAAAATCAGCCCTCGCGCATCCAGGTAGTCAGCTACCGGCTCGAGAACGGCGTATTGATTCGCCGGGAATCACTGGCAACGCGGGATTTGAATGAACTGGACACGGCATGGAAGGCAGCAACCAGCAACGGAGAAATCGGCCCGGCAGTTGCCCTGAACTCCGACATCGACAATATGGCCATCCGGGTCTGGAAGGAAAGCACCGGCTGGACGAGCGATGCGAGCATTGCACCGACACCCGCGCCCGCACCCGCACCCGTGCAGGGAGCGGCGCCCCTTAACCCGGCGGTGCCGAGCGGCGTCGAAGTGGCTTTGCACATGCGTAATCGCGGCGCCAGGCTGGTGAAGATCTTCCTGCTGGGGCCGGCATGAGAATGCAACCCATCCTGCATCAGCGCGGCGTGGCGGTCATCACCGCCTTGCTGTTGACTACGCTCGCGATCACCATCGTCGCCAGCCTGTTCTGGCAGCAGCAGGTACAGGTGCGCTCGATCGAAAACCAGCGCTTGCAGTTGCAGAAGCAGTGGATACTGCGCGGTGCGCTGGACTGGACCAAGCTGATCTTGCGCGAGGACAAAAAGACTGACTCACGGACCCGCAGCATAGTTGATCATCTCGGCGAGCCCTGGGCGGTTCCTCTTGCCGAGACCCGGCTCGATCAATACGTGGAGAACGGACGGACGGAGACCGATGTCCCCGATGCCGCGCTGTCCGGTGGCATCGTTGACGCCCAGTCGCGCTTCAACATCACCAATCTGTACCCGCCACCGAGCGGGCCCGTCGACGCGGACGAGGTGGCGGCCTTCGGGAAGCTGCTGACCAATGTCGGACAGAATCCGGCACTCGCTCGTGCTACCGCGGAGTTGATGCAGTCCGCGCTCAGCCGCCCGGCCGCGTCGACCGGCAGCACCAATCCGCAATCGCAGCCGCTGACGATCTCTTATGTTGACGACTTGCTGGCCGTACCCGGTTTTACCCCGGAGATACTCGCAAAGTTGAGGGATTTCATTGTGGTTCTGCCGGTGAGGACTAATATCAACGTCAATACCGCCGCGCCGGAGGTTCTGTCTGCCAGAATTGCTACACTGTCGCTTTCGGAGGCAGCATCATTGGCTGTCAATCGGGAAAGCGCATGGTTCAAGACCAACGCTGAATTCACCGGTCTTCTGCCGAAGCAGGCGTCGGTCAAGCCGAACACGATTTCGGTCAGCACGAACTATTTCCTCGTGAATGGCAAGGTACGCCTAAGCCGCGCAACGATGGACATGCAGGCCTTGATCGAGCGCCAGGATAACGGCAACACAAAAATTCGCTGGATCCGAGAAAACTAAGAAGAAAGAGATATCTTGAGCACACTGTATATCCGGCTGCCGTCGCATGCCACCGCAGAGAGCCAGCAACCCGGCATGCCGCTGTATTGCCAGTTCGCGTCGGCAGGCAACAGCGGCGCGATCGAGCGGGAAGGGGTGGCGGCGCTGTCCGAATTATCCGAACTGGTCGGCAAATCCCAACGCACGGTCTTGCTGCTCGCGGCGAGCGATGTCACCTTGCTGCGCGTGAAAATGCCGCCCCTGTCCGGCGCGCGCCTGAAAGCGGCGCTGCCCAATCTGGTGGAAGATCAGCTGATGAGCGATCCCGCCGAATGCGCTGTCGTCGGCGGCGAGATGCATGAAGGCGTGCGCACGGTCGCGGTTGTGCAGCGTTCGTGGCTGGAGATATTGAACAGGACCTTGATTGGACTCGGCGCGCGCAGCATCAGCGCCGTGCCTTCGCAGTTGTCCCTGCCGCGCAGGAATGAGGCGGCAAGCGCGGCCGTTTCCGAGCACGGCACCGATATCGACATCGCCGTGCGCATGGGCGAACAGGACGGCATCGGCCTGTCGATCGTCGCCGATCAGCCCGAGTCTGCGGCATTCGACGCGATGCAGTCATTGAGCGCGGTCGTACCGCATGGACCGATCGACTTGTACGTGCCGCAGGCCCGCGTGCGCGACTACGAGGAATCCCTGCATGTCGCGCCGCCCTTGCAGGAGCGCATCACCATTCATGCCGACAGCTGGCAGCGCTGGATCGCTGGCGCGGGCAAGACCTCGATCGACATGATGAGCGGACTGGGCGCGGCAAGCGGCCCCAGTTTCGACTGGCGCCCATGGCGCTGGCCTCTTGCGCTGGCGGCGGCAGTGCTGCTGGTCAATATCATTGGCCTGAACGTCGACTGGATGCGCATGAAACGCGAGGCCGACGTGCTGCGCAACGGCATGATCCAGACCTACAAGTCCGCTTATCCGAAAGATACCGTCATTGTCGATCCGCTGGCGCAACTGCGGCAGAAGATGGCCTCCGCGCAGCGTGAGTCCGGCGAAATCGCTCCGGACGATTTTCTCGCGCTGTCCGCGGCGGTTGGCGAAGCCTTGTCCAGCGCCGGCAAGAGCGGTTCCGTCGTGGCGTCGCTGGAATATCACGATCGCGCCTTGACCGTCAAATTCAAGCCCGACGCCGGTGTTTCGCTTGAGCAAATGCGCGGTGCGCTGGCCGCACGCAATGTGACTGCCTCGCAGCCGGCCTCCGGCACCTGGCTGGTCAGGAGCACCAAATGAACGCAAGGAACGCACGCACCACTCAGTTGAGCGGCCTGAAGCAGTCGCTGTCGACGTTCTGGAGCGAACGCAACAAGCGCGAGCAGAACATGCTGCTCGCTGCCATTGCCGTCATCGTGCTCGGCCTGATCTACGTCTTGTTCATCGATCCTGCGCTCAGCGGCCGTACGGACATGGCGAAGAAACTGCCGGCCTTGCGCCAGCAGGCTGCGGAGGTGCAGGCACTGGCCAAGGAATCGACGACCGTGTCGCGCAAGAATGCTGGCCCGGTTACGACGATGACCAGGGAGAGCATCGAAGCGGCTCTCGCGGGCAAGGGATTGAAGCCGCAGAATGTTACCGTGACCGGCGAAATGGCGAAGCTTCAATTGAACAGCGTGTCCTTCGCCGGCATCACCGACTGGCTGGCGGACATGCAGCGTACCGCCCGCGTGTCGGTGGTCGATGCGAAGGTCGAAGCACTGACGCAACCCGATATGGTCAATGCAAGCTTCACCCTGCGCCAGCAGAAAAGCGAGCAATGATGCGGGTTCATGACCGGATGGAGATGCCGTGCGCCGCCTCGTGATATGGTTGCTGGCGGGTGCCGCGACCATCCTGTTGACCGTGATCGTGTTTTGCCCGGCGGCATGGATGGCGGCGATTCTCGAGGGGCAGACCGGCGGGCGCTTGACGCTCGGTGATGCACAGGGCACCCTATGGCGGGGCTCCGCCTTCATCGGCGGTGCGCCGAGCGGTGCTGATCCGGTGACGCCGCTGTTGCCCGGGCGCTTCGCATGGCGCTTGTCGCCGCTGGTGCTGCTGGGACAGGTCGATCTGCACCTGGAGAATCCGGCGGCACTGTCGCAAGCGGTCGCCATCGCCGGAAGCTGGTATCAATGGCAGGTGAGTCCGGCAAGTGTTTCCTTGCCTGCGGAACGATTGGCGGGATTGGGTGCGCCGCTGAACACGATTCGGCCCTCGGGCCAGATGCGATTGTCATGGACTCCCTTGCAGGTCGCGAGGCAGGGAGGCGGTCTGGAAGTGATAGGGACGATGACCTTGCGGATGAGCGACATTGCTTCGCGTCTGTCACCGATCAAACCGCTTGGGGATTACCAATTGATAATGGATTGGCGCGGCCGGCAGGCACAACTTGCGTTGAAGACACTGCAAGGGCCGATGTTGTTGAGCGGCAATGGGACGTTGTCGAACGGACGTCTGCAGTTTTCAGGAAAGGCAGAAGCGGAAGCAGGACAGGAAGAAAGGTTGGCAAATCTTTTGAATTTGCTGGGACAACGCCGAAGAGAAGGCGACAAGGATGTTATCGCGCTAGAGTTCAAATGAAAAAAAATCAATCAGCAGAAACATTACAAAGGCCGGCGGGTTGGCGCAAAGTGGGAGCAACCGCCTTGTTGTTGTGCGCAATGACGACGAGCTTCCCGCCCGTTTATGCACAAGATCCCTCGTCCAATCAGGCGACCCTGAATTTTGTGGGCGCTGATATCGAGTCGGTCATCAAGGCGATCGGCCACTATACCCGGACCACTTTCGTCATCGATCCGCGCGTCAAGGGCACCATCAACCTGGTATCCGAAAAACCGGTCACCAAGCCGCAGGCCATGGAGTTGCTCGCCTCCGCCTTGCGCCTGCAGGGCTTTGCCATGGTGAAGATCGACGGCTATACCAAGGTCGTGCCGGAAGCCGATGCGAAACTGCAGGCCGGTCCGACCCGGCCGACCGACGTACGGGGCGACCAGATTGCCACGCAGATCTTCCGCCTCAACTACGAGTCGGCAAACAACCTGGTACAGGTGCTGCGCCCGCTGATTTCGCCGAACAACACGATCAACGTCAATCCCGGCAACAACAGCATCGTCATTACCGATTATGCGGACAACCTGAAGCGTCTTGGCAGGATCATTGCCGCACTCGACACGCCGGCCGTCGGTGACCTGGATGTCGTGCCGGTGCGCTATGCCATCGCCACCGACCTCGCGACGACCGTCAACCGGCTGGTGGAGCAGAGCGCCGGCCCGGTTCCGGGCGGCGCTGCAGGCACCATGTCGGTGCTGGCCGATTCGCGCACCAATTCCCTGATTGTGCGCGCGCCATCGGTGGCGCGTTCCAATCTTGCAAAATCGCTGATCGCCAAGCTGGATCAGCCGACCGCGCAGCCGGGCAATGTGCACGTGGTGTATCTCAGGAATGCCGACGCCGTCCGGCTGGCGCAAACGCTGCGTGCAGTTGTTGCTTCCGACAGCAGCACGCAACAGGCGGGTACCAGCGCACAGCAGCCGCAGCAACAGGCGCAACAGCCCGGATTTGCGATGGGGCAGCAGGGCCAGCAGGGGCAGCTCGGACAAGGCTCTTTGTCGCCTTCGTCGCCGACCCCGACCGCCTTGCCGACCGGCGGGCCGGCCGGCTTCATTCAGGCTGACCCGGCGACCAATGCGCTGATCATTACCGCCAACGAGTCGGTGTATCGCAATCTGCGTGCCGTCATCGATCAGCTCGACGCACGCCGTGCGCAAGTCTATGTCGAATCGCTGATTGTCGAGGTTACGGCAGATAAGGCTGCCGAGTTCGGCATCCAGTGGGCCGGCTTGACCGGCGACGCGACCAGCGACTATCGGCTTGGCATCGCCAGCGGATTCGGGCAGGGCGGGAACAATCTCATCGCTCAGGCAGTCTCAAAGGCAACCACCGGCAATCCGATTGCGCCCAGCAACGGCATCAATGTGGGTATCTTCAAGCAGGTGAACGGTTCGCTCACGCTGGGGGCATTGGCCCGCGCACTGGAATCGGAAGGCAACGCCAACATCTTGTCCATGCCGAACCTGATTACGCTCGACAATGAAGAAGCGCGGATCATCGTTGGCCAGAACGTGCCATTCATTACCGGCACCTTCACCACGGCGGCTTCCGGTGCGCAGAATCCGTTCCAGACCATCGAGCGCCGCGATGTGGGTTTGTCCTTGCGCGTGCGTCCGCAGGTTTCCGAAGGTGGTACGGTCAAGATGGCGATTTATCAGGAAACATCGAATATTCAGACCACCAGCAAGGCATCGGACATCGTTACCAACAAGCGTTCGATCGAAACCAACGTCCTGGTCGATGATGGCGAAATCATCGTGCTCGGCGGCCTGATCGAGGACAAGGCATCGGACAACGAGGAAAAGGTGCCGGGGCTGGGCGATATCCCCGTGGTCGGCAACCTGTTCAAGTACCGCACCCGCAGCGGGAACAAAACCAACCTGATGGTGTTCCTGCGGCCGACCGTCATCCGAACCAGCGAACAGAGCAATAATGTTGCAAGCGATCGTTATGACTTCATCCGCAATATCCAGATGAATACGCAACAGGCGCCGTCAGCGGTGCTGCCCAACGTCAACGTGCCGGTGCTGCCGCCCATGCAGAATGGCCGCCCGGTTGGCGGTTCCCTGCTGAACCTGCCGCCGCGACCGGAGCGCGAGGCCCAGCCGGCTGCGCCAGCGACCGCGCCCGTGCCGGCGGCCCCACCACCAACAGATCAGAACCCAAGCAGACAGCAATGAGCAATACCATGACCGACGCCCGCCTTTTACCTTACGCATTCGCCCGCGACCACGCGCTGCTTGCGCGCCGCAGCGAAACGGCCGGCAATGCCGTCGAGGTGTGGGTGTCGGAAGCAACCGTTCCTTCCGCCATCGCGGAAGTCAGCCGCCGCTTCGGCCGCGTCAAGCTCAAATCCTTGCCGCGTGAAGACCTGGAAGCAGCCATTGCGAAAGCCTATGCCAATTCCGGAAGCGATGCGGCGCAGGTGGTCGACGAAGTGGAATCGGATCTCGACCTGACCAAGCTGATGCTGGACATGCCGGCCATCGAAGACCTGCTGGAATCGGCCGACGATGCACCGGTGATCCGGATGATCAACGCGCTGCTCACGCAGGCCTTGCGCGAAGAAGCATCGGATATCCACATCGAGCCCTTTGAGCAGGTTTCCGTCGTGCGTTTCCGTGTTGATGGCGCGCTGCGTGACATCGTGCGGCCGAAGAAGGCGATACACGCATCGCTGATTTCGCGCATCAAGATCATGGCGCAACTCGACATCGCGGAAAAACGCCTGCCGCAGGACGGCCGCATCACATTGCGCATCGGCGGCAAGCCGGTGGATGTGCGCGTATCGACCTTGCCCACCGGCCATGGTGAGCGCGCGGTGCTGCGTCTGCTCGACAAGGAAGGCGGCCGGCTCGACCTGGGACATCTCGGCATGAGCGCCGATGTGCAGAAGCAATTCGACGAACTGATCAGCCAGCCGCACGGCATCGTGCTGGTCACGGGCCCGACCGGTTCCGGCAAGACCACGACCTTGTATGCGGCCCTGTCGCGGCTGAACACGCCGACCACCAATATCCTGACGGTCGAAGATCCGATCGAATACGAATTGCCGGGCGTCGGCCAGACCCAGGTCAATGCGCGCATCGACATGACCTTTGCCAAGGCATTGCGCGCGATCCTGCGCCAGGACCCGGACATCATCATGATCGGCGAGATCCGCGATCTTGAAACGGCGCAGATCGCCGTGCAGGCATCGCTCACCGGTCACCTCGTGCTGGCGACCTTGCACACGAACGATTCGGCTGCAGCGGTCACCCGTCTACTCGACATGGGCATCGAACCGTTCCTGCTCTCATCCTCGTTGCTCGGCGTCGTCGCGCAGCGTCTGGTGCGCAAGCTGTGCCCGGTATGCCGTCGGCATGACGGGCAGGAGTGGCACGCAGTCGGCTGCGACAAGTGCGGGCACACGGGTTACCAGGGCCGTGTCGGCGTGTATGAATTGCTGCTGACGACCGATCAGATCCGCGCGCAGATCCACGACCAGACATCGGAAGCGGAAATTCGTGCCACGGCCCAGAGAAACGGCATGCGCACCATGCGTGAGGACGGCGAGCGCTGGCTTGCCGACGGCACCACCACGCAGGCGGAATTGCTGCGCGTAACGAAAGAGTAAACGATGCCGGCATTCCGCTACGAAGCCGTTGATGCCGCAGGGGCCACCAAAAAGGGCGTGGTCAATGCCGACAGTGCGCGCTCGGCGCGTTCGGACCTGCGCTCGCAAGGCTTGGTGCCCATCGTGGTCGATGCCATCGCCACCCAGGTCGACGAACTGGGACAGACCAGGATCCGGGCTTTCGGCGACCGCTTGTCGACTACCGAGCTTGCACTCTTTACGCGCCAGCTCGCCAGCCTGCTCGAGGCAAGCCTGCCGCTGGAACAAGCCTTCACCGCCTTGCTGGAACAAGCCGAGCGGCCCTACGTGCGCGACCTGGTGGCATCGATCCGTTCCGAAGTGATGGGCGGCGCATCCTTGTCCGATGCCTTGTCGCGACATCCGCGCGACTTTGCCGATATCTATCGCGCGCTGGTCGCATCCGGCGAACAGATCGGTCAGTTGTCGCATGTGCTGTCGCGTCTGGCCGACTACATCGAGCGTCGCAATTCGCTGGTGCAAAAAGTGCGGCTTGCATTCACCTATCCGGCAATCGTGACGGTCGTGGCATTTTCCATCGTGATATTCCTGCTCGCCTATGTGGTGCCGCAGATCGTGTCGGTCTTTGCGAATACCAAGCAGAAGCTGCCGATCCTGACCGTCATCATGCTGGCGATTTCCGATTTCGTGCGCAGTTACGGCTGGATCGTCCTGCTGGCCTTTGTTGGCGGTCTGTTCGCATGGCGCACGGCATTGAAGAATCCGGACGTCAAGTACCGCTGGCATCGCTGGCTGTTGAATGCACCGCTGTACGGCAAGTTCGAACGCAGCCTGAATACCGCGCGTTTCGCTAGTACGCTGGCCATCACGACCGGCTCCGGCGTGCCCATACTCCGAGCGCTGCAAACCAGCCGCGATACACTCTCCAACGTCGCGATGCGAGAACAGGTGGAAGAAGCGACCAACAGCGTGCGCGAAGGCGTGAGCCTGGCGCGCGCACTATCGGCGCACAAGCATTTCCCGCCGATGCTGATTCACATGATTCGTGCCGGCGAGGTTACCGGCGAATTGCCTCAGATGCTTGAGCGGGCATCAAACGCGCAGGAACAGGACCTGGAACGGCGCGCGATGACGATCGCGGGCCTGCTGGAACCGGCACTGATCCTGGTAATGGGCGTGGTGGTCTTGCTGATTGTGTTGGCGGTGTTGATGCCGATTATCGAAATCAACCAACTGGTGCGATAACAAAACAAATAAAAAGGAATGTGATGAAGCGCTTGCCGCTTGCTGCGAGTTTCTTGATGTTCATTGCCCTGTGCGCCTCGGTCGCTTATTGGGCGATGCAGTTGTTCAAGCCGCCGGTGCGCCCTGTCGCGCCGCCAGTGCGTGTTGCCGCCGCGGATGTACACCCGGAGGCAGCCGCAGCATTGTTTGGCGGGCGCTCAGGGCCGGTTGCAGGTGCCAGCAACTATCAACTGAGAGGCGTGATCTTCTCCGGCAATCCGCATGACAGCATTGCGATCCTGAGTGCCGACGGCAAGCCGGCACAGCCAGTGCGGGTCGACGCCGAAGTCGTACCGGGCGTCAAGGTAAAAGAGGTGCACCGCGGGTATGTCTTGCTATCCGAGGGTGGGGCCACCAAACGGGTGGAGTTGCCTGAGAATGCGAAAGGGCAGGGCGGTATTGCGATGACGCCATCGGGGAGTTCGGCATCGCCGGCTCCGGCCCAGAGTCCGGCGGTTTCCGGTCGGCCCGGGCAAATGACGCCGCCGGCGGCGACGACCGCTCCACCGACCATGGTCGTGAGTCCGCCTCCCTCGGCGGCCCAAACACAGACGCAGCCGACTGCGAACGGATCGGGAAGCTCGGCCGCTACCATGCCTGCACCAACTGCTGGACTACCTTCTCCGGTCGTCACACCGACACCCGTGCCGGCGGTGCCGGCGCCAATGACACCGATTCCGGCGACACCTCAAGTCGTCACGCCCGCACCGGCTCCCGCGCCAAGCCCGCAAAACGCTGCGCCTGCCGCGCCTGCGACGCAGCCCTACGCACCCTTCACGAACCAGGTTCCGCCGGGTACGGCCGGACCGAACACGCCTTTGCAGAGCCGCTGATTGCTGCAGACTAGCGCAAGTCCTGCGCTAGTCGTCGGACTCGCCGATCACTTTCTTCAACAGGCGTTGCTGCAATTGCCGACCGGCGGACGCGGATTTCCGATGGGATCCGGCGACGCGTTGTTTTGCCGCCAGCGCAATCGGATTGCGCGGCTTCAGCGCCCGTTGCGACGGTTCGACCCGGATGATCATCTTCTGCCGTTTCGAGAGTGCCTTGTTAGCCATGATGAAATGATGCGAGGCGGGCGACCAGGCCCGCCTTGACTGCGCTTACAACACGTAGCGCGACAAGTCTTCGTTGTCGGACAGCGCGCCGAGTTTGTCGTCCACATACGCGGCGTCGATCGAGATGGTCTTGCCGGAGGATTCACTGGCCGTAAACGACACTTCTTCCAGCAGTTTCTCCATCACGGTGTACAGTCGCCGCGCGCCGATGTTTTCGGTTTTTTCATTCACCGAAAACGCGATTTCCGCCATGCGCTGGATGCCGTCCTGGGTGAATTCGATCTTCACGCCTTCGGTATCGAGCAGTGCTTCATACTGCCGCGTGAGGCAGGCGTCGGTGCTGGTCAGGATGCGCTCGAAGTCCGCAATCGACAAGGATTCCAGTTCGACGCGGATCGGAAAACGTCCCTGCAACTCCGGAATCAGATCGGAAGGCTTGGCGAGATGAAACGCACCTGAGGCGATGAACAGGATGTGGTCGGTCTTGATCATGCCGTACTTGGTGTTGACTGTCGTTCCTTCCACCAGCGGCAGCAGGTCGCGCTGAACGCCCGCACGCGACACGTCGGCACCGCCGACCTCGGAGCGGCTCGCGATCTTGTCGATCTCGTCGAGGAACACGATGCCGTTCTGCTCGACGTTCGCAATCGCTTTCTGCTTGAGTTCATCGTCGTTGATCAGCTTGGCGGCTTCTTCCTCGATCAAGAGCTTCATCGCCTCCTTGATCTTTACCTTGCGCTTCTTCTTGCGTGATGCGCCGAGCCCGGAAAACATCGACTTGATCTGCTCCGTCATTTCTTCCATGCCGGGCGGCGCCATGATTTCCATGTGCGGACCGGTATCGGCCACTTCGATTTCGATCTCGCGGTCGTCGAGTGCACCTTCGCGCAAGCGCTTGCGGAAAGTCTGGCGCGTCGTGTTGCCGGCCTGTTCGCCTTCGTTCGCGTTGGGCGATGCGCTGAAACCGAAATCACGTGCCGGTGGCAGCAGGACGTCGAGGATGCGATCTTCCGCAGCATCTTCCGCGAGCGTGCGCACCTTGCGCATTTCCGACTCGCGTGTTTGCTTGATGCCGATGTCGATCAGGTCGCGGATGATGGTGTCGACATCCCGACCGACGTAACCGACCTCGGTAAATTTGGTGGCTTCGATCTTGATGAAGGGAGCGTCGGCCAGTTTCGCCAAGCGACGTGCGATCTCGGTTTTGCCCACGCCGGTCGGGCCGATCATCAGGATATTCTTGGGCGTGATTTCGTGACGCAGAGGTTCCGTCACTTGCTGGCGGCGCCAACGGTTGCGCAAGGCAATCGCCACCGCGCGCTTGGCACGCGACTGGCCGACCACGTGCTTGTCCAGTTCGGAAACTATCTCTTGGGGAGTCATGTTCATGATGAAGTGTGGACGCGTCGCTGCGCGTCAGTCGAGGGTTTCGATGGTATGCGACAGATTGGTGTAGATGCACAGTTCGCCGGCAATCGTAAGGGCTTTCTTCACGATCTCGACCGGCGACAGTTCCGTGTTGTCCTGCAGGGCTTTGGCTGCGGATTGTGCGTAGGCGCCGCCGGAGCCGATCGCGCCGATACCGCTTTCCGGTTCCAGCACATCGCCATTGCCGGTAATGATGAGTGTCGATTCACGGTCTGCCACCAGCAGCATCGCTTCCAGGCGGCGCAGGATGCGGTCGGTGCGCCAATCCTTGGCCAGCTCCACGGAGGCTCGCATCAGATTGCCCTGGTGCTTCTCGAGCTTGCCTTCAAAGCGCTCGATCAGCGTGAACGCATCGGCAGTGCCACCGGCAAATCCCGCCAATACCTTGCCCTGATACAGCTTGCGCACCTTCCGCGCAGTGCCTTTCATGACGATATTGCCGAGCGTCACCTGGCCATCGCCGCCCAGGGCGACAATATTGCCGCGACGCACGGACAGGATGGTCGTGCCGTGAAATTGTTCCATGCTTGCCTCTGAAGTGAATGTTGATGTGCAATCTCACTGCAAATAAGGGCTGTGTGCTGGATTACAAGTAGTGTAGCTGACGGATCACCATGTGCCGGCCCACATGGGCAGATGCGCGTCGGGAGGGGCAATGGTGGTCGCTTCCCGCAGACAGCTTCAGCCGGCGCCGAAGCCCCAGGTCGTGAATGGGATGTCAGTTCTTGCGCGGAACGATGCGTACCACGTCTTTGAGGCCGATCATGGCGAACAATTCCGCAACGAGGTGATTGACGTGATGGAATTCGATGAGCTTGCCATTGCCGCAAAAGGGTGCGAGCCCGGTCAGCATACGACCGGCGGCGTTGAAATCGATGCGCGTCAGCTGCGAGCAGTCGACGATTGCCGGACTGTGTTCGTCCGAATAGGCAGCGATCGCCAGGATAAGATTATCGATTTTTCCCTCGATCAGCGCCGGCATCATGAAGGCTTCCTGGGTCTGCGCGCTGGCTGGCGCTTCGGCTGCAGCAGTGGTTACCTTGTTTTTCGGTGCGACGAAGGCCGGGGGAGAGACTTCGAAGGTGACACAGTAATCGATACTGGCCTCCTCGAATTCGCTCTCGCGGTTCAGCAGGCGCAGAATTTCCAGCAGCAACAGCCAGGAATCTTCGCTGTCGTCGCGCCGTCCCACTTCCAGGATTGCGCGGATCTTTGCAGCCAGTTCCGGTGCGCCAACCAGAATCAGTTCATGTCCTGATTTCTGCAGTTTTTTCAGCTCCCCCAGCAACAGTCGACATCCAGCCGGAGCAACTTCGGAGATGCGCATGAACTCAAGGCGCAGCACACGATGGCTTTCGGCCAGCTTTTGCATGCGCTCAATCAACTTTGCGCTGTTGTCGTCGAGTTTGCCGGAAAAAGTCACCATCGGGACTGCACTTGACGCCGCGTTGTTGCGAACCCCTTGCTGACAGATGCCTGTCCATGCCGGCGGCGAGGTTTCGAACTTGTTCGCATACGCGATCGATAGTTGTTCGAATTCCTGCTGCTTTCCGAGAGTCTGGTACAGGTCGAACAGCATCCACCATGCGGTACGCGTCATGCTGCCGAGATTGTCTGCTTCGGTCGCAGCGCGCAGCATCTGCTCCACCATTTCATTCTGACCGTTTGCGTAGAGGACAGCGGCTTCTTCGAGCAGCGCGGTGGCTTCGGAAGCCGGCGAGGCGACATTGCTGACGGCAGTCTCTCCGCCCAACAGGAATTCGGTGGTGGTGCCGAAATCATCCTGCGCCTGCCCGGCCGCTGGTGACGGTGGCGAGGACTCCTTTTTTTTCGATTCGGCTTGCGGTGTTTGTTGCGGCGTTGCTACAGCGCGGGGCTTCGGAGGCGGAGGTGCGATCGTCTGGGGGCCGGGAATTGTCTTGCCGATTTGCGTCGTCGTTACATTCACGAATTCCGACGACATCTCCGATTCGATGGCGTCGATCTTCTGCGCGGTCGCGAGAGCTGCCTGCGCATCGCGCTTGGCCGATTGCGGGCGTGCGCCGGCCTTGCTGCTGTCAGTGCGAGGCGAGTTTGTCTGGCGTTTTGCGCGAGAGGCGTCCTTGTCCGCAGGCTTGACCTGCTGACCGCTCTTCTTGCCAAAAAGCGAAAAAATCCCCACGTTTTCCCTGAGCTGATTATTGTTTGACTCCCCTGCAATACCTTGTGCAGAAGAATTTCATAGTAAAGGTAACACAAATCTCGCGCGGACTTGTCATTACAGCGGTTGAGTGATTGTTTGTCAAACGCCGCGTATTTCACCGCCTGCGGAGAAGAAGGGCAGCCTCGGCGTCGCATGCCGCTCGACGATGTCAATTCGTCCAGATTGGGCGGCATTCAAGTATTCGCAATGGCATTGCGAATATGCGTTTTCGTAAAAAGCAGAGGACTCAAGCGCGAGATTCAGCGACAGCGGGATTGCCAGCACGCCTTGTCATGGCACGCACGATGGCCATGCACGCCAGAAGAGGCCTGAAAACAAACAAGCGTACGCTGCAGTGCATCGTACGCTTGTTGTAAAAATGTCGAACCCCTTGCGGGGTTCTACGGTGATCAATCGCCGTACAGCTTTTGCTTGAGTTCGCGGCGCTGTTGCGCTTCCAGCGACAAGGTTGCGGTCGGCCGTGCCAGCAGGCGCGGGATGCCGATCGGTTCGCCGGTCTCTTCGCACCAGCCGTATTCGCCTGCATCGATGCTGGCAATGGACTGTTGTACTTTCTTCAGCAGTTTGCGTTCGCGATCGCGTGTACGCAGTTCAAGCGCATGCTCCTCTTCGATGGTTGCACGGTCGGCGGGATCAGGCACCAGCACGGTTTCGCGCAAGTGCTCGGTCGTTTCACCGGCGTTCTTCAGCAGTTCCCGCTCCAGGGCCTGCAGGCGCGCCTTGAAGAAGGCCAACTGTGCCTCGTTCATATAGTCCTTGTCGCTCATCTTGAGGATTTCCTCTTCGGTCAACAAGGTGCCGTCAGCCGGCGCGGCGGGGGTCGATTTCGTTGTTTTGGTAGCCACTTCGCGTACTTTCGAAACTACGGGTTTTTCCATTTTATCCATGAATCCGGGGCTTTCATTGTTACCGCTCATAGAAGCACCGGATGCCTCCTTGGAACTCCGAGTCGAAGCCGGGATGTGTGATGCAGGCTTCGATTCAGTTGCTCCATTGGCCGTTTTCGGGGTGACGCTGTTGACAGCTGCGCGCGTTTCCGCAGGCATCGTCTCTTTCGCCGCTGTCCCCGTGACGGCGGTTTTTGCCGCTGGTTTGGCGGCGGATTTTACACTGTTTTTTACCGTGGCTTTGCTTGGTTTGGCAATTGGCTTTGTCGCAGCAGTGGAAGTCTTCGGGCTTGGCTTGGGTGTGGTCGCGGCGGTCGTCGCTTGCTTGCGCGCAGCCGTTTTCAGCAAGGGCTTCTTGGCAGACGCGGTATCCGTCTTGCTCTTCGATGTGGCAGTTTTCGCTGCTTCTTTGACGCTCTTGGCCGCTGTGCCCTTTGTGGCGGATCTTGTAACGGTTGCGCTCATGTTTTCCTCTGAAAAAGAACCGCTCGACCTGTTCGCCTCCTGCCTGAAAAACGTCACACCCGCTGTTTCAGTGAGATTCGAATCGTATCGGGCGCCGCTTGCGACATTTTTCCACGCATATTGCCAAACGACCACCTCCGCTGCTTGAACCTACATCAAACGTTAGTTTATACCAAACACTGTTCCAGACCGCGAATAAAAGTTTCTGCCGGAAGATTTTTCCCGATGAACACCATTTTGCTGCCGCGCGCTTCGTTTTCGGGCCATTTTGCGCCAATATCGGTGCCCATCATCTGATGGACGCCCTGGAACACGACCTTGCGATCCGCGCCATCCATCCACAATACGCCCTTGTAGCGCAGCATTCGCGGGCCGAAGACCTGCACCAGATTGCCGAGAAATTCGTCGAGCTTTGCGGTATCGAATGGTCGATCGCTTTTGAAGACAAAGGCGGCGATTTCGTCCGAATGATGCGAATGATGATGATCATGATGCCCATGGTCGTGATCGCAATGCTCGCCGCACGCATGATGTTCGTGATCGTGCTCGTCTTCAGCGAGAAAGTCCGGATCGATTTCCAGCTTGTCGTTCAGGTTGAAGCCGCGCAGGTCAAAGACGTCGCCGATCGGGACCTGGCCGAAATCGACCTTGCCGACCGGTGCGCGCGGATTGATGCGCTTCAGGCGCGAGATCAGCATATCGACTTCATCGCTGCTGACCAGGTCGGTCTTGGACAGCAGCAGCTTGTCCGCGAATCCGACCTGTCTTTGCGCCTCTTCGTGTTCATCCAGTTGCTGCATCGCGTGCTTGGCGTCGACCACGGTAATCACGGCATCGAGCATGTAGTGCGAGGCAACTTCATCATCCATGAAAAAGGTTTGCGCAACCGGACCAGGATTAGCCAGTCCGGTAGTTTCGATCACGAGATGGTCGAAACTCAGTTCGCCGGCATCGCGCTTTTGCGCCAGCGCGCCAAGCGCGAGAATGAGGTCGCCGCGCACCGTGCAGCAGACGCAGCCGTTGCTCATCTCGACGATCTGTTCATTGCTTTCCTGGACCAGGATTTCGTTGTCGATATTCTCCTGGCCGAATTCGTTCTCGATCACCGCGATCCTGTGGCCGTGCGGCTCGCGCAGGACGCGGTTGAGCAATGTTGTTTTGCCGGCGCCGAGAAAGCCGGTAAGTATGGTTGCAGGTACCAGATTCATGTGCTGTCCGTCGATTTCAATGCGCGCAATCGGCGCACCATCCCTTGATTGTGAATTCAATATCGTGGCTCTGAAAGCCTTTTCCAAGGCTTTCGTGCAGCGCATCCCGCAGCAATCCCGCTTCGCCTATGCTGTCCAAACAGAATACCTTGGCGCAGCGCGTGCATTTGAAGTGCCCGTGCTGATGATGCGGTACATGGGCATCTTGCCGGACGCTGCGGTGTTCGGCACCGGCGCTGTAGCGGAATACGCGATCGTCGCCCGCAATCTTGTGCGCCAGCCCGGCGTCGGTCAGGCAATCGAGCGCGCGGTAGAGCGTCACGCGGTCCATGTCCGCCAGCGCGTCCTGCACGTCCTGATGTGTGAAGGCGCGCTGCGCATCCAGCAGCGCCGTCAGCACTCTCACCCGCGCAGAAGTCACGCGCACCGACGCGCTTCGCAACTGGGCTTCGGCGAGCGCCGTCGCATTCGTCACATCGGTCTTTCGGGTCGCCCGCGGGGGGAGTGAGGCTGACTTGGCTTTGCTGCTCATTGATTTGTTGCAATGAAAAACAAGAGCCCGAGATTATGACTTAGTTTCTCAATCCGTCCACAAAAATTGACGTTGATGCAATTCAAATGCGCTCATGGTTTGTGCAACATCAAGCCCTTTAAGTATTCCCCCTCGGGGAAACTGGTGGTCATCGGATGATCGACCCCAGCGGAGAGGCGCTTGAGGATGTGTGCGTCGACCTTGGCGTCGTTGGCGGCGCCGGCCACGATTTTCTGGAACAGATCGGCGCTGATCGCGCCCGAGCAGGAGTAGGTAAACAGAAATCCGCCCTCGCGCAGCAACTGGAAGCCAAGCAGGTTGATGTCCTTGTAGGCGCGCGCGGCGCGATCGACGTGATCGGGCGAGGAGGCGAATTTCGGCGGATCGAGCACGATCAGGTCGAAGGATTTTCCCTGTTCGCGCAGCGAGCGCAGCGTCTTGAACACGTCGGCATCCCACCATTCCGCTTTGGCGGTGTCGAAACCGTTAAGAGCCATGTTGCGCTGTCCCACGGCAAGCGCTTCGCCGGAGGAGTCGATCGAAATCACGCTCTTTGCGCCGCCTTTCAGCGCCGCCAGCGAGAAGCCGCCGGTGTAGCAGAAGCAGTTCAACACATCGCGTCCGGCGGCATGTTCCATTACCAGCTTGCGGTTGTCGCGCTGGTCGATGTAAAAGCCGGTCTTGTGACCAGTCTTGATATCGACCACGTAGCGCACGCCGTTTTCGGTCACCAGCGTTTCCGCGCCCGGTTCGCTTCCTGCCAGCGTGCCTGTCACGAGCGGCAAGCCTTCGCGCTCGCGCACCGACGCGTCGGAGCGCTCGTAGACATTGGGGCAACCGGTTTCGGCGATCAATGCTTGCACGATCGCTACTTTCCAGGCTTCGACGCCAGCCGACTGGAACTGGCAAACCAGCCAGCCCGGCTTGCCGCCGTACCAGTCAACCACGAGTCCGGGAAAGCCGTCCGCTTCACCGAAGATCACGCGTATCGCGTCCGTGTCGCGCACGTTCGCCATGCGATAGGCCAGGGCCTTTTTTATGCGGCGCTTGATCAGCGCATGATCGATCGGCTCGCTTTCGTTGAAGCTCCAGACGCGCGCGCGGATCTGCGATTTCGGGCTGAAGGCTGCACGTGCCAGGAATTGGCCGGAGGAAGATTGCACGAGTGCTGTAGTGCCTGGCTTGTTCTTTTCTTCCGGCTTGCCTTCGACGCGGTCGATCGCAGTCGGAAAGATCCAGGGGTGGCGGCGCAGCAGGCTTTTTTCCTTGCCGGGCTTGAGGGTAATGGTAAGCATGAGGTCAATCCAGGATAGGGGGTGTCCACGGAAAACAAGGAATTTCCACACGGTCATTTCTCCGCGTTTTCCGTGTCTTCCGCGGAGCATTAGATTTTGTCTTTTTTTCGTGCTCGCGGATGGGCGGCATCATACACCTGCGCGAGACGCTGGAAGTCGAGCGAGGTGTAGACCTGCGTGGCGGCAATCGATGCGTGGCCCAGCATCTCCTGCACCGCGCGAAGGTCGCCGGATGATTGCAGCACATGCGAGGCGAAGGAGTGGCGCAGCACATGCGGATGCACATTGGCTGGAATACCGAGTGATTGCGCATGCGCTTTCAGCCGCAGCTGGATGACGCGCGGCGACATGCGTGTGCCACGTTCGGTCAGGAAAAGCGGATGCGGATCGATCTTGACGAGAGTGTCGCGTGCTGCGAGCCAGGCGGTGATTGCCTGCAGCGCCGGTTGGCCGACCGGCACCTTGCGCTGCTTGTTGCCCTTGCCGGTAACGCTCACCTCACGCTCGTCAAAATCGATCCAGCCGGCCGATTCGTGGTTGCCTTCCTTGACGAAGCGCAGGTCCAGTGCCGCCAGCTCCGACACGCGCAGGCCGCTCGAGTACAGCAGCTCGAACATCGCACGGTTGCAAAGCTGGCTGGGGGAATTGGCGTCGCGTCCAGGGCTGGCTTCGGCCACGATCCGCACTGCATCATCGGCTGAGAGTGCTTTCGGAAGGGGTTTGCTACGCTTGGGCGCTTTGATGCCTTCGACCGGGTTGGCTGCCAAGGTGTCGTGTTCCGCC
Source organism: Herbaspirillum sp. ST 5-3 (assembly GCF_004804275.1). Classification (GTDB taxonomy): domain Bacteria; phylum Pseudomonadota; class Gammaproteobacteria; order Burkholderiales; family Burkholderiaceae_D; genus Noviherbaspirillum. The sequence continues at coordinate 285,931 of NZ_STGI01000001.1, read as the reverse complement.
AGCCACTCATAGAATCCGCGCCAGGCGGAGAGCTTGCGCGCGATCGATCGCGCGTTCAAGCCTTTCGCATGAAGCTGCGCGGCGAATTTGCGAATATGAAAATGCGAGATCGCCGAAAGTGCCGGATTGCCGGGGAGCGTGTCGGTCAGCGCGACCAGTTCCACCAGGTCGCGCCGGTAATTGCTGATGGTGTGCGGTGACAGCTTGCGCTGCTTTTCGAGGCTATCGAGATAGCTTGCGATGCGGGCGTGATTTGTGGAGGCGCTCACGCTGAAGGAATCGATCTTTAATCAAGCAGGCAATTCATTGCCGCGCTCGCGGTTTCGCCGATCTTCGACAGATAGTCGGTGGCCATGTCGGAAGTGAAACGCTGCGGGTCGGGCGAGCCGAGCACCAGCAGACCGAACGCTTCCGTTCCGGTGTCGTTACGTAAGGGGAGCATTGCGATCGACTGAATGGATTCAGCATCGTCAATCCATGATGCCGCTTCGAAATCCTGATTCGGGCCGCAGTAGGGCGTGGTCAGTCCGTTGCAGAAAATTTTTGCGTCCTCGGATACTTCGGCGGCAAACCAGGTATGGGAATATTCTTCGGCCACACCCCAGATGCGCAGGGTCGCGTGCGGCACCGAAAAGATTGTATGCAAACCATTGATCAAGGTATGGGGCATGTCCACATCATTGCGTGCCATCAGCAGCGAACGCGTCCACAACAGGAACTTTTGCGTGATTGCGTCATTTTCCTGTGCAATGCGCAGCAATTCCGACAGGCGCAGTTCCAGCGATTTGATTTTGTCTCGCAGAACTTCCATCTGCCGCTCTTGCAGTGAAACCGTGCGCCCGGCCACCGGACTGGTCAGCTTCACCCTTGCCAGCAGTTCGCTGTGCTCTTCAAAAAAATGCGGATTGTCCGAAAGATAGTCGGCGATGGCGGCGGAATCCAGATGTTGGCTCATGGGTGTCGATTAGTGATGACGGGCAAGATCACCGGTGATTTTAACCGACAACGCCGGGCATGCGGCACCTATGTTCGCGGCAAGCAAATAAAACAGGGCCGCCTGAGCGACCCTGTTTCACGATGCCTGTTGCAAGTGCAGCATGTACTCAGAACAAATGGCGGACGCCGACATTGAACGCCTTGTCTCCGGTACCGGCCTCGGTTGCATTGCCAACGGTAAAGGCTGCGCCGTTCTTGTTGGTGATGCGGGCGTAGGAAGTGTAGAAGTTGGTACGCTTGGAAACCGCGTGCGTATAGCCGAGCGCCCATTGATGCGCGTCGGCGTTCAGGGCGGATCGGTCATCGCGGCGGACATAGGATGCGAGAACTTTCCCGGGGCCGACTGGTGCACTTACGCCCACCATGTAATCGCGATTGTCGACGGTACCAAAACCCTGGTCCCGCTGAAACGCGATATGGGCAGCCGCGACGCCAAAGTCCCATTTGCCGCCGATCATCGAATTACGTGCATCGTCGGTGCCCGTGGCATTCTCTGTCCGATGGTGAACCAGCTTGACGACGGCCGGTCCGTTGACATAGCCCACGGCCGCGCCCCATTGGCGGTTGGCCCTGTTGTTGCCTGCAACTTCACCGAGTCCATAGGCGAGTTCGCCCGCGAATCCGCTCCATTCCGGCGTGGTGTACTTGATCGTGTTGTTCATGCGAACGCCGGTTGGCCCGGTTCCGCCGGGAATCAGGTTTTCAATATTGCCTGCCAAGCCGGTGCCGAAGGGATCGACCTGGTCCAGTGCGGTGTGCAAAGGCGTGTACTGACGGCCGAACAGCAGATTCCCCCAATTGCCGCCCAGACCGACATAGGCTTGGCGACCGAACAGGGTCCCGCCCTGACCTGAGGTGCCGGTATCGACATTGAATCCCGCTTCCAGCAGGAACTTCGCAGACAAGCCGCCGCCCAGATCTTCATTGCCCTTGAATCCGAGCCGCGAACCGTTCTGCACGCCGCTGGTCAATTTCGTCACAGTTCCCGCCGGGCCGCCGCGCTCATTCACAATACCGGCGTCGACAAGGCCGTAGATGGTCGTGGACGTCTGAGCGGAAGCGGCGCTGGCAAGTGCGCCAAGCACAGCAAGTGCGATGAGTGACTTTTTCATTTTGCTCTGTCCTTATTAATAAAAAGTTTGCTGAATATCCGCATTAGCCGGATATGCCAACGGTAAGCGCTGGCACGCGCAAATTGCCCGTACTGGTGGGATGTTCGATGGCTGTTTGACCAAAAAACGAAAAGTCGGCTTCGGATGTGGTTTTTTTGTCACATTTTTCTGTGGAAAACCGGCGATATTTATTTAATTTCCAGTAATTCACATTAATTGTCGTCAATCACTTTGATTTTTGGTTTTATCGTCAAGGTTTGACCTCGCTCAGTCGCAGCTACATCTATCTGCGGAATACTGAAGCCAATCGAGTTTCCAATTTGGCAACAATACATGGCAAATCGCGAGGAGTTATTGATGATTCGCGCCGCACGCGCGGGTCAAGCGTCGGCGCAATTGAATCTGGGAAGGCGGTACCTCTTCGGCGGCACAGGCTTGCCGAAGAGTCTTGCGACGGCCTTGTATTGGCTGGATCGTGCTGCGCAGCAAGACGAGCGGGATGCATGGCTTTTGATCGGACGCCATGTGCCTTATGAAACAGTCCGCCAGGCAACGCATCCATCCAAGCTATACGTCTGGTATGAACGAGCCTTTGATGCCGGTGTGGCGCAAGCCGGGCTGGTGCTGGCAAAACTTGTGCTCGGGCAAGTCGACGGTGCGGTCAGCGAGGCGATGCGGGAAAAGGCTTTGCGTGCCTTGCACGCGGCCGCCCAGGCTGGAATTGCCGAAGCGCAATGGCTGCTCGCGCAGTCGATCGGCCATGTGGAAACGCCGGCGCTTGATCGCCATGCGGACGACGAACATCGTGCCGCGGATGACAAGGCGATGCTGGAATGGGCCGTGCGCGCAGCCAACAGCGGCGTGGTGGACGCTCAGTATGCCTTGGCTGAACACGCCTGGGCGAGCGGCCAGCGCGACGAATTCCTGCGCTGGGCGCACCCGTTGGCGCGTGCCACGGTGGAGCGAATTGCGGCGCCAGGCGACGCATCGAAGGTCGATGTCAGTCTGGTGGGGCGCTGTGCAAGGGCATTGTGCGAAGCAGGTGAATTCGGAACCGACGTACCGCGCTTGCTTGAATTTGCCGCTCAGGCAGGAGAAGGTGCCGCGCAGCTCTCGTTGGGATTATGGCTGGCGCGCATGGATACGGGCGGCAAGCGTGTCGATGCGATTCCCGGACCCGCGAACTACAAGAAAGCCATCCGCTGGCTGCTCGCGGCAGCGGAGCAAGGAGAGGCCGATGCCTGGTTTGCGCTGTCGCGCATTTATCTGAAAGCGGAATGCTCGCAGCGCAATCTGACGGACGCGCGGCGATATCTTGAGCGAGCAGCGCAAGCAGGGCACGGGCTTGCGCAATTAGAGCTGGGGACACAGTTATGGCGTCACCGGCGCGAAGACGAATCGAATGATGTGCGTGCACTGCGCTGGATGCAGCAGGCGCAGGCAAAGGGCGTCGCCGAAGCGGCGCAACTGATTGGCAAGATCGCGGCGCCGCCGGAGCCTGCTCCGTGGGCGCAGGACATCCTGCCGCGCCTGACGCGAGAAATCACCGACCTCTATCCCCAGCTGGCAGCGCGCATCGAACTGGCCGCCTTGTTCGGTTTGTCGAGGACGGAGGCGTTACTGATCGACCTGAAAGTGGCGGACCAGGGGCAGTGCCTGGTCATCGACGTTCGTGCGCATCATCCGCACAGCAAGCGCAGGTTGATCCTGGTGCGCAGCGCAGTCGAACGCCAGGCACTCGACCGACTGATCGGCGTGTTCGAGCACGTCAACTGCGGTCCTGACGGACCAGAGGGAAATTACCGGCAGCGCTTGTACCGATTGAAGATGCTGGAACGCAGTTAAATCGATTTCACGAGCGGCATGCCGTCACGGATTCCGCTGTTTCAGATCTCGATCTCGCCTTCGAATACACTCACAGCCGGCCCGGTCAGCCTGACCGGCGCGCCTTCACCCTCCCAGGAGATGGAGAGATCGCCGCCGCGGGTCGATACCTTCACCGGCGTATCAAGCAAACCTCGGCGAATGCCTGCAACGACGGCCGCGCATGCGCCGGTTCCGCAGGCCAGTGTCTCTCCTGCGCCACGCTCGAAGACGCGCAATTTGATCTGGTGACGATCAACGATTTGCATGAAGCCCGCATTGACCCGCTTCGGAAAGCGCGGATGGAGTTCAATCGCCGGACCGTCGAGCTCGACTGCAGCAGTGTCCGCAACGTCGACCACTTGTACGGCATGGGGATTGCCCATCGAAACAACCGAAATCCAGGTCGTTTTGCCGTTAATGTCCAGCGGCCATAGCGTGTCGCTGCCTTCCACATTCCCCTGCAAACCCTTGGCGTCGAAGGGTACCCGTTCCGGCTCCAGGACTGGTGCGCCCATATCAACGGTGATGCGGCCATCGGCTTCGAGCGTCGGCTCGATGACGCCGGCCATGGTCTCAACCTTGATCGCGCGCTTGTTCGTCAGGCCTTTGTCGGTGACGAACTTGACGAAGGCGCGGGCCCCGTTGCCGCATTGTTCGACCTCCCCGCCGTCCGCGTTGTAGATGCGATAGCGGAAATCGACGCCGGTCGCCTGCGGTTTTTCTACTACCAGCATCTGGTCTGCACCGACGCCAAAGCGGCGGTCGGCCAGCCGCTTCCATTGCGCTGGCGTGAAGTCGATGTGCTGGTTGATTGCGTCGATGACGACGAAATCATTTCCCGCACCATGCATCTTGGTGAATTTGAGTTTCATTCTGAGATTATAGTGCTTAACCGTACACGCTCGTTTCGCCCGCCGGCCTGGTCTTGAACCGTTTGTGCGCCCAGAAATACTCTGCCGGCGCTTCCAGCGCGCGCTCTTCGATGAAGGCATTCATGCGCCGCGTGGCGGCGGTGATGTCGCCACCGGGGAAGTCTTCCCACGGCGGATAGAAGCGGATTTTCCATCCCTGGTAATTGGGAAGAAAGGTGGCGATGACTGGGATCACCTTGGCGCCAGTAGCGGCGGCAATGCGCGCGGGAGCCGTCAGGGTCGCTGCCTGTATGCCGAAAAAGGGAACGAATTCCGCGTCCTTGGCGCCGAAATCCATATCCGGCAACATGAAAAACGGCAGGCGTTCGCGCATGGCGCGGATGATAGGCTTGACGCCTTCGCCGCGAGAAAACAATCTGACGGGATGAAAGCGCGACCTCCCTTTGCGCAGCGCGTCATCAAACGCCTTGTTCTTTTGCCGCGTGTAGATCGAGCACGCGGATGTTTCCAGTGCCACGGCAACGCCGGCGACATCCAGGCAAACGAAATGCGGACAAAGCAGGATGGTCGGACCGGATTGAATGACATCCATCGGCACGCCCGGTTCCACCTGGATGAGGCGCTTCAGCCGCGCTTCCGGCGCCCACCACAGGACGGCGCGTTCAAGCACGCTGCGCGCATAGGCCTGGAAGTGCTTTTTCGCGATGTCGCGCCGCTCGTCTTCGGAAAGATGAGGCAGACACAAACGCAGATTGGTGAGCGCGATCTTGCGGCGCGACCCCACGACCGCATACAGCAACGATCCGATTGCCTCACCCATTCGGCCGAGCAGCGGCAGGGGCAGCCAATGCAGCAGCCACATGATTCCCAGCAGTAGTTTCATAGATTTCCTGTTTTCCCGGGAGGAGCGGCGATGCCTTCCGGGACCTTGTAACGGTTATAGCTCCAGAAGTACTGGGCGGGGCAGCGCGCGATGAGCTTTTCCATCGCGATATTGATGGCGCGTGCCTGCTCTTCGGCACTGCCGCCCATCGGCTCGTCGAACGGGATGAAGCGTATCAGGAAGCCGGCGCCGTGCGGAAGACGTTCGGCATAGGTGAGGATGATGGGCGAACCGGACATCTGGTGCAATTTGGCCGGCAGCGTCATCGTATATGCAGGCTTGCCGAAAAATTCGGCCCAAACGCCTTCGCCGTTTTGCGGCACCTGGTCGGGGAGTATCCCGATCGGACCTCCTTGTCGAAGCACTTTCAGCAGCGTTCGCACGCCCGACAGGGTGGCCGGCGCCAGCCGCAAGTCGCCGCGAGCGCGGGCGCCTTCGATCAGCGGCTTCAAGGCTTGCTTGCGCGGCGGCCGATACATCACCGTCAACGGCGTCCTGGTCGCCACGTATTGCGCGGTGATTTCAAAACAACCGAGGTGGGGCGTGAGAAAAACGATCCCGCGCTTCGCATCGAGTGCCGTCTGGACGACATCCCAGTTGTCGACCTGAACTGTGTTCAGGATCCGATCCTGCTCTGCGCACCAGATAAAGGGAAGTTCCAGGATATTCTTGCCGGCTTCGCGTATTGCCGACGGCAAATGATTGCCGAAGCCCGCACGCGCCATATTGTCTTTCAGCCGGCGGCGATACGAAGGGGATGCCAGGTACACCAACCAGCCGAGCGCAGAGCCGATCGCATGCAATGCTGACAAGGGAAGGACTGACAGCAGGCGAAAAAGAGTGACGAGCATCAAAAAACGACGAGATATTTGGCGATTTTTTTACAGACGCGTAAAATAACACAACCGTGGCCCGTCTTTCGATGTCTCCACGATAATCCGCCGAGTTAACAGACAACTTGCGAGGCGGCCTATAAATATCGCTAAAGCGTCGCAGGCACATTGGCTGGCCGCGACATGGTCAACAATAATCCTAGAAGGAGCCTGCGATGGCAAACGAAAACGAATACCTCTTTACTTCGGAATCCGTCTCCGAAGGTCACCCGGACAAAGTCGCCGATCAGATTTCCGATTCGATCCTCGACGCCATCCTCACCCAAGACCCGAAAGCGCGCGTCGCGGCAGAAACCCTGTGCAATACCGGCCTGGTTGTCCTTGCCGGCGAAATTACCGCAGCGGCAAACGTCGATTACATTAGTGTTGCACGCGAAACGCTCAAGCGCATCGGCTACGATAACGCCGATTTCGGCATCGACTACAAGAGCTGCGCGGTGATGGTCTGCTATGACAAGCAGTCGCCCGATATCGCGCAGGGGGTGGACGAAGGCAGGGGCCTCGATCTGGATCAGGGCGCGGGCGACCAGGGCCTGATGTTCGGTTACGCCTGTGATGAAACGCCGGAACTGATGCCGGCCGCCATCTACTATTCGCACCGCATCGTCGAACGCCAGTCGCAACTGCGCAAGGACGGCCGCCTGCCCTGGCTGCGTCCGGATGCCAAGTCCCAGGTCACGCTGAAGTACGTCAACGGCGTGCCGGTTGCCATCGATACCGTTGTGCTGTCGACGCAACACAGCCCGGAGATGACGCACAAGGCGATCGAGGAAGCTGCAATCGAAGAAATCATCAAGCCGGTCGTGCCGCAGGAGTGGCTGAAAAACACCCGCTATCTGGTCAATCCGACCGGCCGTTTCGTCATTGGCGGTCCGCAGGGCGATTGCGGCTTGACCGGACGCAAGATCATCGTCGATACCTACGGTGGCGCGGCCCCGCACGGCGGCGGCGCATTCTCCGGCAAGGATCCGTCCAAGGTTGACCGCTCCGCCGCCTATGCCGGCCGCTATGTCGCCAAGAACATCGTTGCCGCAGGTCTTGCCAAGCGCTGCCAGATCCAGGTGTCGTATGCGATCGGCATCGCACGGCCGACATCGGTCATGGTTACCACCTTCGGCACCGGCAAGATCAGCGACGAGAAGCTGGCGGAACTGGTGCAAGAATTGTTCGACTTGCGCCCGAAGGGCATCGTCCAGATGCTGGATCTGTTGCGTCCGATCTACGCGAAGACGGCGGCTTATGGTCATTTCGGCCGCGAGGAGCCAGAATTCAGCTGGGAGCGCACCGACAAGGCTGCTGCACTGCGCGCCGCGGCGGGATTGTAGAAGCGCCAGACCTGCAGTGGCAAAATCGACAAGGTTTTATTGATGATCAAGTTTCTCCGTCACGCCACTGCAGTTCTCGTCACCGTCGTCTGTCTGCCGGCCCTTGCGAATCCCGCCAGCACGAGTAATGCCCCGCCGCAAAGCGATTGGTGCAAGCAGCTGACGCCGCGTCTGCCCGATGTGTCCGTCGCTACCTGCCAAGGCAGCGCGCTGGTGCCGACCGGTTCGGTGTCGCGCAAAGGTTTCCCTATCCTGATGCGGTCGATTCCTGCCGCCAGATCCGGCAAGCATGGTGTGCCGATGCGGGTGTTGCTGCTTGGCGGAATTCATGGCGATGAGCTGACCGCTGCGTCTATCGTGTTCCAGTGGATGCAATGGATGCAAACGCAACCGGCCCAGGAGTTTTACTGGCATATTGCGCCTGTCGTGAATCCCGACGGTTTGCTTGCGAAAAAACCGCAGCGCGTCAACGCCAATGGCGTCGACCTCAACCGCAATTTCCCGACGCCGGGATGGGAGAAGGATGCGCAGCGCTACTGGACCAGGGTGACGGGTAGCGACCCGCGCCGTTTTCCCGGCCAGTCACCACTGTCCGAACCGGAAACCCGCTGGCTGAATGATGAAATGGAACGTTTTCAGCCGGATGTGATTATTTCGGTGCATGCCCCGTTCGGTGTGCTGGATCTCGATGGCCCCGCCAAGGCACCGCGCCGTTTTGGTCGCCTGTATTTCAATCGCGTCGGCGTGTACCCGGGTTCGCTCGGCAATTATGGCGGCCTGCACAAGAACGTGCCGGTGATTACGATCGAATTGCCGAATGCGCTGGCCATGCCGGCGCAGGCGGAAGTGCGACGTATCTGGCTGGACATGCTGGACTGGATCGGACGCAGCGTTGCGCCGAAGTCGAAAAAAGCGGCCACATTATCGATCCAGCGCACTGCCGCAAACGCGGCACTGGCGGCGCATTAAGGTATAATTTTCTGCTCCAAGGAGCGTTGCAGCACGGTTTTCCCATGACCGTGTCAGGCTTGGATGATCTTCGCAACGGCGCTCACGTTACTTTTTTCTATTTTCTCAAGGAAAGGAGGGCGTGATGAGCGCCGTTATCTCTACCAGCACTTCCCAGGACTACTTTGTCGCCGATCTCGGCTTGGCCGATTGGGGCCGCAAAGAGATCAAGATTGCCGAAACCGAAATGCCCGGCCTGATGGCCATTCGCGAGGAATTTGCTGCCTCGCAACCGCTCAAAGGCGCACGCATCACCGGTTCGCTGCACATGACCATCCAGACCGCCGTACTGATCCAGACGCTGGAAGCACTGGGCGCGCAAGTGCGCTGGGCATCCTGCAACATCTACTCCACGCAAGACCATGCAGCGGCCGCCATTGCCGCCAATGGCACGCCGGTATTCGCATTCAAGGGTGAATCGCTTGATGAGTACTGGGATTTCACGCACCGCATTTTCGAATGGCAGGACGGCGGCTATTCCAACATGATTCTCGACGACGGCGGCGATGCGACCCTGTTGCTGCATCTCGGCGCGCGCGCCGAAAAGGACATCGGCGTGCTGGCCAATCCGGATTCCGACGAAGCCATCTGCCTGTTCAATTCCATCAAGAAGAAGCTGGCGACCGACAAGACCTGGTATTCCACACGTCTCGCGCAAATCAAGGGCGTGACCGAGGAAACCACCACCGGCGTGCATCGCCTCTATCAGATGCACAAGGAAGGCAAGCTGGCCTTCCCGGCAATCAACGTCAACGACTCGGTCACCAAGTCCAAGTTCGACAACCTGTACGGCTGCCGTGAATCGCTGGTCGACGGCATCAAGCGCGCGACCGACGTCATGATCGCCGGCAAGGTCGCCGTCATTGCCGGCTACGGTGATGTGGGCAAGGGTTCGGCGCAGGCGATGCGCGCCTTGTCCGCGCAAGTATGGGTTACCGAGATCGACCCGATCTGCGCGCTGCAGGCGGCGATGGAAGGCTATCGCGTCGTCACCATGGACTACGCCGCCGAGCATGGCGATATTTTCGTCACCTGCACCGGCAACTACCATGTGATCACGCATGCGCACATGAAGAAGATGAAAGACCAGGCCATCGTCTGCAATATCGGCCACTTCGACAACGAAATCGAAGTCGCCGCGCTGCGTCAGTACACCTGGGAAAACATCAAGCCGCAAGTCGACCACGTCATTTTCCCCGACGGCAAGCGCATCATCCTGCTGGCGGAAGGCCGTCTGGTCAACCTCGGTTGCGCGACCGGACATCCGTCCTACGTGATGAGCTCTTCCTTCGCCAACCAGACGATTGCACAGATCGAACTGTTCACCAATACCAAGTCCTATCCGGTCGGTGTCTACACCTTGCCCAAGCACCTGGACGAAAAGGTAGCTCGCCTGCAGCTGAAGAAACTGAATGCGCAGCTCACCGAGCTGACCGATGAGCAGGCGGCGTATATCGGCGTGAAGAAGGAAGGCCCGTACAAGGCCGATCATTACCGTTACTAAAACGACGGCTCCTCCGCGATGCGGAGGAGTTGCGCGTTGCGAAGCAAGGCTGGCAAGAGGTGGCCGCCGGGCGTGCGCGCCCTGCGGTCTGACATCACGTCCTGTGAACTGATCGGAGGCGGACCATGCGTTTACTCATTACCTGGTTGATCAATGCGGCTGCGCTATTTGCATTGCCGTATCTGATGCAGTCCATCCGCGTCGAAAATTTCAGCACTGCGCTGATTGCCGCGCTGGTGCTGGGGCTGGTCAACGTGCTGATCCGGCCGATCCTCGTGCTGCTGACCCTGCCGGTGACGGTGCTGACGCTGGGCCTGTTCATCTTCGTGATTAACGGTTTGCTGTTTCTCGCCGTCGCCAATTTCGTCAGCGGATTCCACGTCGCCGGGTTTTGGCCGGCGGTCGGCGGAGCCATCTTGTATAGCCTGATTTCGTGGGCGCTGTCATCACTCATACTTAAATAAGATGAAGCCAAATAATTTCAGCATTGAGTTTTTCCCGCCCAAGACGCCCGAGGGCGTGGAGAAACTGCGTGCCACCCGTCTCAAACTGGCGGAATTGAAGCCGAAGTATTTTTCGGTGACCTTCGGCGCGGGTGGTTCGACGCAAAAAGGGACACTTGAGACGGTGCTCGAGATCCGGCGCGAAGGCCATGAGGCGGCGCCGCATTTGTCCTGCATCGGCAGTTCGCGCGACAGCCTGCGCGAGATCCTGAACGAGTACAAATCGCATGGGATTCGGCGGCTGGTTGCGCTGCGCGGCGACCTGCCGAGCGGCTATGGCGCGGTGGGCTATTCATCCGGGGAATTCCGTTATGCGAATGAACTGGTCGAATTCATCCGTGCCGAGACCGGCGACTGGTTCCATATCGAAGTGGCGGCTTATCCGGAAATGCATCCACAGGCGAAATCGCCGCAGGATGACGTGCAAAATTTCGTGGGCAAGGTGAAAGCCGGTGCCAACGCGGCGATCACCCAGTATTTCTACAATGCGGATGCCTATTTCCGTTTTGTCGAAGAAGCACGCAAGGCAGGCGCCGATGTGCCCATCACTGCGGGAATCATGCCGATCACGAATTACTCGCAGTTGATGCGTTTCTCGGATATGTGCGGCGCCGAGATTCCACGCTGGATTCGTCTCAAGCTGGCCAGTTTCGGGGACGACAGCGCGTCGATCAAGGCATTTGGCCTGGACGTCGTGACTGCCTTGTGCGAACGCCTGCTGGCGGGCGGTGCGCCGGGCTTGCATTTCTATACGCTCAACCAGGCAGTCGCCACGACTGAAATCTGCCGTCGTCTGGATGCGTCCGGGGCGCGCTGAATTTCGCTTTCTTCACGATCCTCATGTCTCACGCGGGCCGGATTGCCGGTCCGCACTTCCTCCTGATCGGGAGCGGTTTTTACGGCTTTTCTATCCGTCGCTTGTTGCAATCCCGTCTGCGGAACATCCTTGATCGTCGGTTTGTTGTCTGCAAAGTTGCAGAAAGCATGCAGCGAGGCCGATAAACTGGCATTATCTCGTTGCTGTGCGGTAACTCACAGCTTCTTTTTTCAACAAAACGGACTGGAATGCATCGCTGCTCCTGTTTCCGGCGATGTTGTCATTTCGATAAAAACAGAATTCCGGTCGCACGGAATCCAGTCACGGGAGACATCCATGAACGCGGCAAACATCAGGCTCAGTGTTCGCCTTGCTTTTGTTTTCACTCTTGTTCTGTTGGCGACAGCTGCGATCACGCTTCTGGCCGCGGCCTCGACACAGGGAGGCGTGCGCAGCGCCATCATCGGCACCGGCGTGCTTGTCGTTGTGCTCGGCGCCATGGGCGGCTGGTGGATCGTGCGCAGTCTCACGCGCCGGATGCAGGTAGCGCTTGAGAGTGCCAGGAGGATGGCATCCGGCGACCTGACCGGCACGTTCGACGAGGCGGGGGGCGACGAGATCGGCGAGCTCATGCATTCGTTGAAGGAAATGAACGACCGGCTCTTCAAGATCGTCAGCGATGTGCGCAATGGCACCACGACCGTCACCAGCACCTCCTCGCAGATCAACCGCGACAATACTTCCCTGTCGGAGCGCACCGAAACCCAGGCCAGTTCTCTGCAGGAGACAGCGTCGTCGATGGAGCAACTGACTTCCACGGTCCATCAGAATGCGGAAAACGCGCAACAGGCCAATCGTCTTGTGCTTTCGGCGTCGGAGCAGGCAGTCAGGGGCGGCGATGTGGTCGATCAGGTGGTGACAACCATGGGATCGATCAAGGATAGCTCGCGCAAGATCGTCGACATCATCGGCGTCATTGACGGCATCGCGTTCCAGACCAATATCCTTGCCTTGAATGCTGCCGTCGAGGCCGCGCGCGCAGGCGAGCAGGGACGCGGCTTCGCGGTCGTGGCGGCGGAGGTGCGCGCACTGGCGCAGCGCTCCGCCGGTGCGGCGAAGGAAATCAAGACGCTCATCAACGACTCCGTGGAGAAGGTCGAGGCCGGCGGCAAGCTGGTGGACGATGCCGGCCACACCATGGATGAGATCGTGTTGTCGGTCAAGCAGGTTGCCGAAATCATCAGGGACATCAGCGCGGCGAGCAATGAGCAGAGCGCCGGCATCGCTTCCGTCAATCACGCGATCACGCAAGTCGACGGCATGACGCAACAAAATGCGAAACTGGTCGAAGATGCGGCCAGGACCGCGACTTCGCTCAATGAGCAAGCCGTATCCCTGCTGAGATCCGTCTCAGGCTTCAATCTCGGCGACCGCGAACACGGCAACGCCGACGAGGCCGTTGCGATGGTCAAGCGAGGCATCGAATTTGGCAGGAAGCACGGCAAGAATGCCTTGATCGACGAGATCAACAAGCTCGGCAAGGGGCAATTCATCGACCGCGATCTTTATCTGATGGCGATCAGCGTGGATGAGGCGGCGTTTGTCGCACACGGCAATAATCCGCGCACGGTCGGGCTTGGCCCGGCCAGCAAGGATGTCGACGGCAAGCTGTTCGTCAAGGAAATGGCCAACATGGCCAAGTCCAAGGGGCAGGGCTGGATCGAATACAAATGGGCCCATCCGGTGACCAATGAAATCAAGGTCAAGTCATCCTATCTGGAACGCGCCGGCGATGTGCTGATTGCTTGCGGCATCTACAAGACCTGAGCGCAGGCAGCGACGGACTGGTGCGATGATGTCACTCAGTCCGTGATCATCAAATCCATCGGCACGTCATGCTGTGATACGTCGAACCGTGTTCGCATGCAGGCATAGGCAATGCCGACGGCCGCCGGGCGCGGCCGCGAGGCCAGTGTGCGGTCATAGAAACCGCCTCCATAGCCGAGACGAAACCCGCTCGCATCAAAACCCACGCAGGGAATCAACAAGGCGTCCGGCTGCACGGCTTCACCCGATGCGGGAACCAGCACGCCGAAAGCATCCTTCGTCAAAGGATCGCCCGGTGCCCATGCAATGAATGCCAGCGGCGCCTCCCGTCCGGTCACAATCGGCAGGGCAAGTGTTACCCCGAGAGATGCGAGTTCAAGATAGGCGCCGCGCAGGTCGGGTTCCGCACGCATCGGCATGTAGACACCCAGGCAAGAAGGGCGATCCTGCTTCCACCATGCGAGCACGCGGCTGGCAATGCGCTCATCGCGGCCGCGTCGAACTTCCGGATCAATTGCTTGTCTGCATGCAAGCAGCTCACGCCGCAGGTCGGCTTTTTGTGCAGTGTTTTCAGGCATGGATTTGTCGCGATATTCGTGACTTCACATGCTATCCTACAAAATGTAAAGTCAGTGTTAGAGAAGGCCTTTTGATGTTTCCCATGAAATGGATTGCCGGCATTGCGCTTGCTGCGGCTTCGGCGGTTCTTGTTGTGCCGGTTGCGGAGGCGAAGAAGCCTGTTGCCGTTCTTGCCAGCGACGACGATGTGTTTGCCGCCCTGCGCGAAGCATCGCGCAACGGCGATACCGCCCGTGCGCAGGAGCTTGCTTCTCGCCTTGGCAATTATGCCATTCCTTCCTATGTCGATTACTTCCGTCTGCGACCGCGCATCAACAGCGCCTCGGAGCAGGAGATCCGCGATTTCCTGAACCGTTACGAAGGCAGCGCGATTGCCGATCGCCTGCGCAACGATTGGCTGCTGGAACTGGGGCGTGCGCGCAACTGGACGCTGTTCGATGAACAATATCCGCAGTTCGTGGTGAACGACGACACACAGGTGAAGTGCTACGCCTTGCTGTCGAAAGCGGAGAAAGGGCAGAACGTTGCGGACGAGGCGCGTGCCTTGCTGGTGGCACCGCAAAATTATGGCGAAGCCTGCGCTTCTCTGATTTCAACGCTGGTTCAGACCAATCAGTTCACGGCGGACGACTTCTGGGCGCAGGTGCGATTGGTGGCGGAATCGGGCTTCGGCGGGACGATACGGCGCATCGCACCGGCGATGGATATCAATGAAAAAATATTGATGCAGGCGCTCGAGAAGCCGGACGCGGTACTGGCGCGCGGACCGGGAAGCGGCCGTGTGAGTCATGAAGTTTTCATTGTGGCATTGGGGCGCAGCGCAAGGAACAATCCCGAGCGTGCGGTCAAGGCATTGGTGTCCGCTTCCGAGCGTCTGAGCGAGCGTGAATTGGCGCAGAGCTGGGCGCAGATCGCCTTGCCGACCTCGGTCAAGCTTGCACCGGATGCGGTGGTGTACTGGCATCGCACGGCCGGCGCGCCCTTGTCGCTCGATGGCTATCAGTGGAAGGCGCGCACCGCGCTGCGTGCAGGCGAATGGAAACTCGTGAAGGCGACAATCGACTCCATGCCTGCCTCCTTGCGCAAGGATCCGGCCTGGATTTACTGGCTGGGGCGTGCGCAGCTCGCCGAGGGCAACAAGGACGAGGCACAGCAACTGTTCCGGTCCATCACGGACCAAACCAATTTCTATGGCCAGCTCGCGCTGGAGGAACTGGACCAGAAGATCGCGATTCCGCCGCGCGCGCAGCCCGTGACCGCGGAGGAAATAGCGCCGATGGCGAACAACGAGGGCTTTCGCCGCGCGCTCAAGTTTTTCGACATGAACATGCGCTTTGAAGGCTACCGCGAGTGGAACTGGGAATTGCGCAAGATGAACGAGCGTCAGCACCTGGCCGCGGCGGAATTCGCACGGCAGAAGAACGTGCTCGATCGCATGGTCAACACCTCGGACCGCACCCGGTCGGAATTCGACTTCACCCAGCGTTTTCCATCGCCGTTCCGCGACGTGATGCTCTCGGCGACACAGCGGCTCGGCCTCGACATGGCATGGGTGTATGGCCTGATTCGGCAGGAATCCCGCTTTATTTTGAATGCAAGATCACAAGTTGGTGCGTCTGGCTTGATGCAGATCATGCCAGCCACCGCGCGCTTCGTTGCGCGCAAGATCGGTATGAGCGATTATGCTCATGGGCAAGTAACAGACATCAATACCAACATCGTTCTGGGCACGAACTACCTGAACATGGTATTGCACGATCTGGATGATTCGCAGCCTTTGGCAACGGCTGCGTACAACGCCGGACCGGGGCGTTCGCGCGCATGGCGATCGACGCTCCCGCGTGCGGTGGAAGGAGCAATTTTCGCGGAGTCGATTCCGTTTAATGAAACCCGCGAGTATGTGAAAAAAGTGTTGTCGAACGCGACCTACTATGCGGCGCTGTTCGAAAGCAAACCGCAGTCGTTGAAGGCGCGTCTGGGAATGGTGGCGCCGAAAGGATTTACTGCAAGCGACTTGCCTTGACGCGAGCAGCGACAGAGCGGAGCTGATTCTCCAAGCACCTGACATTGCGCTGGTGCGCGACCCGCGCTGTGTGCATTGTCAGATGCGCTTACTAAGAAAGGCTCTGGCAATGGAATATCAATCCGTTCTGATTATCGGGGGCACCGGTTTCATCGGCAGCCATATCGTCGCCAAACTTGCGGATACCGGTTGCCGGGTGACGGTGCCGACGCGACGCGAGTCGCATGCGCAACATCTGCTGCTGCTGCCGGACGTCGAACTAGTGGTCGAAGCAAACGTGCACGACGACGCGCAGTTGCGCAACCTGATCCGCGGCCAGGATGCGGTGATCAACCTGGTCGGCATCCTCCATGGCAAACCGGCATCCTCCGGCGCATCCTATGGCCAGGATTTCGCGCGGGCCCATGTCGAACTGCCGAAGAGAATCGTCGCTGCTTGCGCCGAGCTGGGCGTGCATCGCTATCTGCACATGAGCGCGCTGGGGGCAGCGCCCGATGCGCCGTCGATGTATCTGCGCTCCAAGGCCGACGGCGAAGCGGCCGCCATGTCCAATCCCGCCGTGCGGACGACGATATTCAGGCCGTCGGTGGTGTTCGGCGACCATGATCATTTCCTCAACATGTTCGCATCCTTGCAAAAGCTGTTGCCGGTCATGTTGCTTGCCAACCCGGATGCGAAATTCCAGCCGGTATTCGTGGAAGACGTGGCACAAGCTTTCGTCGCGTCGCTTTACGATGATCAGACGATCGGCAAGACCTATGAGTTGGCGGGGCCGAAGGTCTACACGCTGCGCGAGCTGGTGGAAGTCGCCGGCAATTATTCGGGCCATCCGCGGCCGGTCGTCGGAATGCCGCATACGCTGGCGCGCTTGCAGGCATTCATCCTGGAACACCTGCCCGGAGATCCGGTGATCACGCGCGACAATCTCGATTCGATGAAAGTCGATAATGTCGCACATGGTCCGATGGCTGAAGAGCTCCACATCGAGCCGACACCGCTGGAAGCTGTGGCGCCCTACTATCTGCGCGGCTTGCAGCCCCACGGTCCGGTCGATTCGGTGCACGTCGCGCCCTGACACTTCCCTGGTAGCAACCTGAACGTGACTTTGCCGGTTTGGCAAAGTCACGCAAAAGCTTTATCCTCGAATGTTTCCGTGTGCCGCGGCACGGGGTGACGCCATTTCACGCGAGGCAATACCGAAACGACAGGACAGAAGCATGCAAAGCACCGAACTCGACCCGACACTTTCCCAAACACTCGATGCAGCCAAGAAGTCGAGCCTGAAACTCGTCATCGCCAACAAGAACTACTCGTCCTGGTCGATGCGCCCATGGCTGGTCATGACGGCGTTCGGCATCCCGTTCGAGGAAATCCGCATTTCGCTTGACCGCCCTGACACCTCGTCGCGCATCGCGCAGTACTCCTCTGCCGGGCGCGTTCCGGTGCTGATTGCCGGCAAAACGACGGTGTGGGATTCATTGGCAATCTGCGAGTATCTCGCGGAACAGTTTCCGGACAAGGGCTTGTGGCCGCGCGACGTGGAAGCACGTGCAATCGCGCGCTCGGTGTGCGCTGAAATGCATTCCGGCTTCACTGCCCTGCGTACGGCGATGTGGATGAACATTCGTGCGAGCTTCCCCGGCAAGGGGCGCACGCCGCAAGCGCAAGCCGACATCGCGCGCATCTGCGAAATCTGGGAAGACTGCCTGGCCCGCTCCGGTCCGCATCAATTCCTGTTCGGCGACTTCTCGATTGCGGATGCGTATTTCGCACCGGTCGTCATGCGTTTCCGCACCTTTGGCGTGTGGCTGGCCCCGGCACTGCAGGCCTACGTCGACCGCGTCGTGGCACACCCCGCGGTGGCGCAATGGATGCGCGAGGCGGTCGCGGAACAGGACAGGATCGAAAAGTACGAAGTCTATCCGGATTGATCGCAAGGCAATGAAGACCTATGTCGTCGGCGGCGCGGTGCGCGATGCATTGCTCGGTCTGCCGGTACAGGACCACGACCATGTGGTGGTCGGCGCGACGCCCGACGAGATGATCGCACGCGGCTTTACGCCGGTAGGGAAGGACTTCCCGGTATTCCTGCATCCGAAGACGCATGAAGAATATGCGCTGGCGCGTACGGAGCGAAAGACTGCGCCGGGCTACAAAGGCTTTCTGTTTCATGCCGAACCCGACGTGACGCTTGAGCAGGACCTGGTCCGGCGCGACCTGACGATCAATGCCATGGCGCAGGGCGAGGATGGTGTGATCGTCGATCCGTTCGGCGGACGGAAGGATCTGCAGGCACGCGTGTTCCGTCATGTGTCGGAGGCCTTCGCGGAAGATCCGGTGCGCATTCTGCGCGTGGCACGCTTTGCGGCGCGCTTCACCGATTTTTCGCTCGCACCCGAAACCAATGCGCTGATGCGTCGCATGGTGGAAGCAGGCGAAGTCGATGCGCTGGTACCCGAACGCGTCTGGCAGGAGTTGTCGCGTGGCTTGATGGAGACGAAACCGTCGCGCATGTTCGAGGTATTGCGGGCCTGCGGAGCGCTGGAGCGCATCCTGCCGGAGCTCGACGCGCTGTGGGGTGTACCGCAGCCGGAGCAGCATCATCCGGAGATCGACACCGGCGTGCATGTGATGATGGTGATCGACTATGCCGCGCAGCGACAGTTCAGCCTGGCGATTCGTTGCGCCGCGCTCATGCATGATCTGGGCAAGGGCACGACGCCAAAGGAGGAGTGGCCCAAGCATCACGGTCACGAAGCACGCAGCGTGCGTCTGGTCGAACAGGTGTGCAAGCGGCTGAAGATTCCGAACGACTGCCGCGACCTCGCTGTGATGACCGCGCGCGAGCACGGCAACGTGGGACACGCGCTGGAGTTGCGCCCCAATAC
The DNA here is from genome assembly GCF_004804275.1 of Herbaspirillum sp. ST 5-3. Lineage (GTDB taxonomy): Bacteria > Pseudomonadota > Gammaproteobacteria > Burkholderiales > Burkholderiaceae_D > Noviherbaspirillum. The sequence continues at coordinate 266,835 of NZ_STGI01000001.1, read as the reverse complement.
CATCGTCACTTTGCTGGAGCGTTGCGACGCTTTCCGCAAGCCGCAACGCTTCATTGACATGCTGCGTGCTTCCGAATGCGATCATCGCGGCCGCGCCGGCTTTGCTGACAGGCCGTTCCCCCAGGCCGCACATCTCGAGTCGGCGCTCAGCGCGGCGCAATCGGTCAACGCCGGTGAGATCGCGGGCCGTTACCTCGAACAACCACAGCACATTCCCGAGGCAATCCACGCGGCGCGCGTCGCGGCGGTGAACGAGATTATCAACAAGGCAATGCCGCGCGCTTGACGCGCTAATTTGTTTCTGTTGTGCAACTCGATTGCGGCGATTCTTGCTATCCTTCACGAATGGCAAATGCCATTTGGATGCGCAGATTGTTGATCGCCATGTTCACTTTTCGATTGCTTGCCTTGATGGCGATGCTGCTGGGTACAGCCGGCGTCCGGGCGGCGGACAGCGTTGACACAAGCATGCGGCTTCTGCCGGATGAGCCTATCCGGCCCCTGCCTGAAAAGATCGAATTCAATGCCGCCAAGGCAGCCCTTGGCAAGCGCCTGTTTTTCGATACGCGCTTTTCCCGCGACAATAAGGTCAGTTGCGCCAGTTGCCATGATTTCGCCAGGGGCGGCGCGGACGGGCGGGCGCGCCCGGTCGGAGTCGATGGCCGGGTTGGCATGATCAATGTGCCGACCGTATTCAACAGCGGATTCAATTTTCGCCAGTTATGGAACGGCAAGGCTGAAACACTGGAGCATCAGATCGATCTGGTGATCACCAATCCCAATGTGTTCGATACAAGCTGGACAAGCGTGCTTGCCAAGCTGTCGCTCGATGCGGAACTTGTACGCGATTTCAAGAATGTCTACCTCGGCGGTCTGAGCCGCGAGAGTGCCATGGATGCACTCGCCGAGTTCGAGCGTTCGCTGGTGACGCCTTCGCGTTTCGATGCCTACCTGCGCGGCGACGCCAATGCCATCACCGCGGAAGAAAAGCAGGGCTATGCACGGTTCAAGAGTTATGGCTGCATCGCATGTCATCAAGGCATCAATGTCGGCGGCAACATGTTCCAGGTATTTGGCGTGGTGCGACCGTACCTCAAGCCGGACGACGCCGACTTCGGACGCTACCTGGTGACCGGACGCGACAGCGACAAGTTTGTGTTCAAGGTGCCAAGCCTGCGCAATGTCGCACGCACGGCGCCGTATTTTCATAACGCGTCGGCGGCAAACCTGGAAGAGGCAGTCGATGTCATGTTCAAGTACCAGCTCGGACGATCGGCACCGAGGGCAGACAAGACGCTGATCGTCAAATTTCTCAACAGCTTGAGCGGGCAGGTCCCGTCACATGCGCTTGCCGAAAAATGAAATGAGACATCCGCGCGCCCTGCTGCTCTGCCTCGGCTTCATCGTTTTGTCGGCCTTGTCGGGATTTCTGTACTACCGGACGCAGGCCATTGATATCGATGTGCAGGATCACGTCCTGCCGGTGTTGCGTGAACTCAAGCAACTGGACGCCGAATGGAATGCCAATGTGCTCAAGTCGCGCATCGGCATCAACAGCAACTATGATCCGGTCACCACGCTCTTGCAACATCTGCACGCGTTGCGCGCTCGTCTGAGGCAGGGCGTCGACATGGCGCAAGGCAATGCGCTTGAAACGGCATCGCATCAGCTGGAAGTCGCGTTCGCAAGCAAGGAAGACCTGATCGAGCAATTCAAGTCGCAGAACGCCTTGCTGCAAAATTCACTGTTTTATTTTCCGACTGCGGTCGAGGACCTCCACGCGATGCTGCACCAGGAGCATGGCACAGGCTCGAAGCAGGTGCGGCCGCTCGCCGCGCTGTCAGCAGAGGTCGATCAGCTTCTGACGGATATCCTGCTCTTCAACCTCAACCCGGCGGCGGAGCTGGAAGAAAAAATTCTCTCGACGGTCGCCAGGATCGAGGAGCGACGCGGCACCTATCCGGACACGCTGCGAGAGTCGCTGGATTTGTTGACCCGACATGCGCGCATCATTGTGCGGCAACGTCTGGCCGAAGATGCGCTGACGACGCGCATTGTCTCCCTGCCGACCGCAAAACGGATCGACGATGTGAGAAGTGCATTTGATGTGCAATTCAAAAGCATGCTGGAGGAGAAACAACGCTATCGGACGTATTTGTTCGCGTACTCGGGATTCCTGCTCATCCTGTTGTCCTATGCGGCATGGCGCCTGATGCACAGCTACCAGGTGATTGCGCGGGTCAACAAGCATTTGCAGGTCGCCAATGAAACACTGGAACAACGTGTCGCAGAACGCACCGCGGAGCTGGAGCATCGGTCCGCGCAACTGGCGGAGCTGGCAACCTACGACACCCTGACCGGGCTCATCAATCGTCGTCATCTCATGGCGGAGCTGACACAGGCTTTGCAGCGCGCCGAGCGGCGCGGATGGGTCGTCGCCCTGATGTTCATCGACCTCGACGGGTTCAAGGAAATCAACGACACCTACGGCCATGCGGCTGGCGACCGTGTGTTGCAGGAAGTCGCGGCGCGCATCAAGCGGCATGTGCGCAAGGAAGATGCGATGGGCCGCCTCGGTGGCGACGAATTCGTGATCGTGCTGAACGAAATACATATTCCCGATGGCGCGATCCGGATCGCCGAGGCTGTGTTGCATGAGCTGCACGCGCTGACGGAACTGGACGGCAGGGTGATCAGGATTTCGGCCAGCATCGGCATCAGCAGCACGAAGGGCGGCGCAAAGTCTCCCGAACTGCTGCTGAGCGAAGCCGATCATGCGATGTATCGAGCCAAGGAGTGTGGCAAGAGTTGCTATCGCTTCAGCGACGCCACATGTCATGCATGAGGGTATCCCGAAATGCTTGCATTTCGGCAATCCTGATTTTGTCCGCTTCTCTCGTCCGCTTCTCGTTTCTGAAAGCGCGGTTTCAAAGACGTCTCTTTTGAGTGACGACACATATTTCGCATCAGCATTCCCGAGATGTACTTTCTTCACTTCAGCTTACTTCTGGCTGGCAATTTACGGTAACATTGCCCGGGGTTAATAACTGGCTCTTGGAATGGGATGCGGTTTTGTGCTTCTCGCTAAGAACAATAAGGGAGTCGTTAAACAGATCGAAAGCAAGCATCCATTATGCGCACCAACATCTCGCACACATACTATGTTCATGACGAGGAACAGGACAACTCTCAAAGCAGTTCCGAACCCTCCGTGGAAATTGAAGTTGCCGATTTGTTGGTGGCCTACCTGGAGCAGATTGGCGTCGAATACATCTTCGGCGTTCCGGGTGGCGCGATCGAACCTCTTTACAATGCCATCGCAAGAAGCCGCCGCAGGGGAGGTATTCAACATATCCTCGCGCGGCACGAAGCCGGTGCGGCATTCATGGCTGATGGCTATGCACGCGAGACAGGCAATATCGGCGTTTGCTGCTCCACCTCCGGTCCTGGCGCGACCAACCTGATTACCGGGGTCGCGGGTGCCTACGACAACAACATCCCGATGCTGGTGATCACCGGCCAGCCGGCCTTGCCTGCATTCGGCAAGCACGCGCTGCAGGAATCCAGCTGTACCGGCGTCAATGTGCTCGGCATGTTCCGCCACTGCACGCGCTACAACTCGCTCGTGTCCCATCCGAAGCAACTTGAACCGAAATTGATCGCCGCGCTGCAGAGGGCAACCCGCACGCCGCGCGGGCCGGTGCACTTGAGCATGCCAGTCGACGTGTTCCGCAGTCCGAGCACCCCGGCGCAACCGTCGTACGATCTGCGCCAACTACTGGCGCCCTCATCGCTCGTTGATGAAGAGGCGGTGGACACCGTGTACCGGATGGTGCTCGACGCAAAAAAAGTCGTTCTGCTGATCGGCGGATGGTGTGGCGAAGCTGCGGGCTCGATTCTTCAGTTCGCCGCATTGATCGGCGCGACCTTTGTCACCACGCCGGACGGCAAGGGATCGGTCAGTCCGCATCATCCCTTGTTCCGCGGCGTATTCGGATTCGGCGGCCACGCATCGGCGGAGGCGGCATTGCGCGACGAATCAGTGGACCTGATTCTCGCGGTCGGCGCCAGCATGGGCGAATGGAACAGCGGCGGATGGAGCGACAGCCTGCTGAACGAGCGCATGGTGCACATCGACGAATCGGAAGACCATCTCGCGCTAACGCCGATGGCGCGCTTTCATGTGCGCGGGCGCATTCTCTCGATTTTCAATCGCCTGCTCGAACGCATGAAGGACGTGAGCAAGCACGCTTCCTACGAAATCGAGCACGCGCGCGCCTCGCGCGATCTGGACATACGTGTATCCGACCCCGACCGCATGTTGTCGGACATGGACAAATACCTGAGCGACGCAACGCCGATCAAGCCGCAACGATTGATGCGCGAGCTTGGGCTGATGTTCCCGCCGACCACGCGCTTCCTTGCCGATACTGGCAACAGCGTCTCCTGGTCCACGCACTATCTGCACCCAAGAGACCGCCGTGTCGGTGAACGCCGGCTGGGCAGCGAACGCAAGCGAACGCTCGGACGTCGCAAGACCTCCGGCGGATGGCTGCGGGTGACGATGAATTACGCCCCGATGGGATGGGCGATCGGCGGCGCAGTCGGCACTGCCGCCGCCAATCCCGACGCGCCTGTCGTATGCATCACCGGGGACGGCAGCATGCTGATGAACGGACAGGAAGTCTCGGTCGCTGTAGCAGAAAAGCTCGCCGTGATTTTTGTCGTACTCAACGACCGGGCGTTGGGCATGGTCAAGCACGGCCAGCGGCTGGCCAAGGCGGAGCAGATCGGATGCGATTTGCCCCCGACCGATTTTGCGGCGCTGGCGAGGGCGCTTGGCGCGGAAGGATTCACGATTCGCTCCCCGGAAGATTTGATGAAACTCGATGTGGAAGCGATGTGCACGCGCGCGGGGCCGACCTTGCTGGATGTGTTGGTGGATCCGGAAGAGGTACCGCCGATGAGTGTTCGGATGCGCATTTTAAGAGATTTGCTTTAGGAAGAAACGATGAACCGGCTAAAAGGAAAAAACGTATTGATCACTGGCGGGACCAGTGGCATTGGGTTGGCGACCGCGAAATTATTCAAGGACGAGGGCGCGTCTCTGATTATTACGGGCAGAGATCCCGAGGGATTGGCTCGTGCACAACAGGAATTGGGAATTGAAACGCTGGCGATTTGCAGTGACGCAAGCGATATCTCCGCAATCGAGTCACTGATGGAACAGGCGAGAGCACGTTTCGGAACAATCGATGTGTTACTCCTTAATGCTGGTGCGGCGAAGGCGGCTCCCATTGAACATGTCTCCGAGTCGCTTTTTGACGAAATCATGAATACCAATTTCAAGGGGGTGTTCTTCACGATTCAAAAAGCGTTGCCGCTGTTCAGTTCCAGTGCGTCGATCATCGTCACGACCTCGATTACGAATCAATTGGGCTCTCCCAACTTCAGCGTATATGGCGCGAGCAAGGCGGCGTTGCGCTCTGTCGTGAAGTCGCTAGCGCTGGAATTGATTGAGCGCGGCATAAGAGTGAACGCTATTAGCCCGGGGCCGATTGCCACTCCGATTTTTGATCGCTTCGGACTTCCTGCGGAGATGGTCAAGGCCGTCAAAGGGGAGATCGAGCGCAAATCCCCCATCAAGCGATTTGGAACACCCGACGAAATTGCAAAGACTGCGTTGTTTCTCGCTTCCGACGACTCCGCATATGTGGTCGGCGAAGAAATCGTGGTCGATGGCGGCATGAGTTTGTTATAGCGGGCGACCAAAGACAATGAGCGAAAAAGAAAACCCGAACGCCATTCGCAGCCGAATTTGGCGAGAAGAAGCCGAGCCGGACAATCCATTTGCTACCAAGGCAGCCTATTGCCGAGGTTTTGATGTCTACGGCGAAATGGTGGGGCAAGCACGCTGGGTGGAGATGCTCTACTTGCTTTTTTTTGAGGAGCCGCCAACGGCAGCACAAGCGGATTTATTGGAGGCTTTGGCTGTTGCCCTTGCCAACCCAGGGCCTCGCGATGCTTCCATACATGCTGCAATGTGCGGGGGTGTCTGTGGCTCGACAGCTGCATCTTCGTTAATGGCCGCGCTTGCTGTTGGCGCCGGGCAGTTGTCAGGGGGTCGGGAGATTTTCCTTGCGATGGAAGGTTGGGCTTCTTGCGGCACCGATCTTGGCGCATGGAAGAACCGCTTCGATAACTTCCCAACGCCTGCGGGGAGTATTTGGCCAAAAGCTGATCACCCCCCTGGCTTTGACCCACACGGCGTCAGTACTGCTACAACAGTGACGCAAACTCTTTCCTGCCTGGTTCGATATCAATCCGGACCGTTTCTGCCCTGGCTGAATGAGAACAGGGAAGCAATGGAAAAGCTTGCCGGAATCCCTCTGGCTCTATCGGGGGTTGCCGCAGCTGCATTCGCCGACCTTGGGTTCTCACCTGAACAGGCGGAAATGGTTCACCTGTTGTTGCGGCTGCCCGGTGCTGCCGCTCACGCACTGGAACAGCGTCCGCTCGGCTACAAGAAATTTCCATTTGGGACAGTGGAGTTGGTTGATGAATCCGATTGGGGACAGCCATGAAGACAGGGTCGAAGGGGCCGGATCTGTTGCGTGAGAATGTCGGCGTGCTAAAAAGCCGCATGGGGACTTTTTTTCCGGGAAGTCATGTGATATTTCGAGGCCATGACCTGCATACAGAGCTCAAGGACATGGACTGGGTGGAGCTCTATACGTTTGGTATCACTGGACGTCGTTTCTCTCCGAAGGAATTGCGGTTGCTGCATTCGATCTGGACCTACACTAGCTATCCGGATGTTCGACTCTGGAATAACAGGGTCGCTGCGCTTGCCGGCAGTGCTCGCAGTACTGGCAATCTAGGTGTAGCTGCTGCGTTGGCAGTATCGGAAGCATCGATTTATGGGCGTGGAATTGATATACGCGCGATTGAATTTCTTCTGCGTACGCGCAAGCAATTGGACGAAGGATGCTCCTTGGAGGAGTGCGTTCGTCGAGAATTGGAAAGCAATCGTAGTATTGCGGGTTATGGCCGACCGCTTATCAACGGCGATGAACGCAACCAGCATTTGCTGGCGTTGAAAAAGGAACTTGGTTTCGGTGAAGGAGTATATCTGCGACTCGCATTTGAGATCGAAGAGTTTCTGTTCGCAGGCCGCTGGCGAATGAAAATGAATTACGCAGGATTGGTTGCCGCGCTGGCCGCCGATCTCGGATTTTCACCCCGCGAATATTACCTTTTCTTGTTTCCCGCATTTCTCGCGGGGATGCAACCGTGTCTTATAGAAGCATCAGAACGTCCTGAAGGTGCTTTATATCCGATTTCATGTAGTGATATTCTCTATGAGGGGAGGTCGAAGCGCCCATGGAGAAACACAGGCAGCAGTTCTAGGGAGTGACCCAGCACCTGATCAGAGGCCGAGCATGTTGGTGCAAGATTAAAGGGGAAAAGATTATGCGACCGTTGCAACGTCGAGCGTTTTGTGCCGTACTTGCTCTCTCGTTGGCCGACATTGCTTCTGCACAGACTGCCGATGAGGAGGATCTCGCCCTTGCATACGGCGATAAGGAAACGATAAGCATCGCTACAGGTAGCCAACAATCGATTGCTCGGGCACCGGCGGTGGCAACCGTCATTACAAGCCGGGAGATTGAAGCGATGGGCGTGACGGATCTTGATCAGGTGTTGGAAAGCGTGCCCGGTCTTCATGTTTCCGTCTATTCACAGGCCTTTAACCCCATTTATAGTTTTCGCGGCATATTCACAGGCTACAATCCTCAAGTTCTAATGCTGGTCAACGGCATCCCAATTACCACGGTTTTTCTTGGAAACCGCAGTCAAGTTTGGGGGGGGATGCCAACTGAGAATATTGCACGGATCGAGATAATTCGCGGGCCTGGGTCAGCGCTATATGGAGCAGATGCATACTCGGGTGTGATTAACGTCATTACGAAAACGGCCGCGGACATCAAGGGCACCGAGTATGGCCTGCGAGCCGGTAGTTTCAATACGCGTGACGCGTGGATTCAGCACGGCGGCAACATTGGCGCGCTGGAGGCCGCGTTCTATCTTCGAGTCGGACATACCGATGGACAGAAAGGCGTGATACAGCGAGACCTACAGTCTCTCCTCGACCCTGTTTTCGGGACCAACGCTTCGCTTGCGCCGGGGCGTGTCAATGCAGTTCGAAATGCAGTTGATGCTCGTGCTGACCTCGCATTAGATCAATGGCGCTTTCGCGCGGGTTTTCAACAGCGAGAGGTTGGCATCGGCGCTGGTTTGGCGGAAAGCCTGGATCCGAATAGTCGTGCACCAGCTTCACGCTTGTACCTGGACATGACTTATCGGGATGCGAACTGGGCACCGAATTGGGACGTTTCTGCGGTTTTTGGCTATTACGATGTCAAGGAGCAGCCAGGAGATCCTGCGTATATGTTATTCCCGCCAGGAGCATTTGGCGGAACATTCCCGAATGGGGTATTCGGGAATCCTGGCCACTCAGAACGCCATTCACATTTCAGTCTGTCATCCTTCTACACTGGCTTTAGCGATCATCGAGTCAGAATCGGAGCTGGTGCCCGGGAGGAGGATTTATACGACACGAGAGAATTCAAGAACTTCAATCTGGTAACAGTTCCAGGTGTTGGTCCTGTATTTCTCCCACTGCCGAGCATAGTCGATGCTACGGGTAACCCCTCATTCATCTACATGCAACCGCATAAGCGACATTTAGCTTATGTCTTCGCTCAAGACGAATGGAACCTCGCAAAAGACTGGTCGCTTACAGCAGGCGTGCGTCACGACCGTTATTCGGATTTTGGAAGTACAACCAATCCACGTCTCGCTTTGGTATGGGACGCTGCGTACAATTTGACTGTCAAGGCAATGCATGGGCGCGCGTTCAGGGCGCCGAATTTCACCGAGCTTTATAGCATCAACAACCCGGTGACAATCGGTAATGCCAACCTCAGGCCTGAGACCATCGCGACCAACGAACTTGCATTTTCTTGGAAGCCGGCATCGAGTCTGGAGACCAACCTCAGCCTGTTCCAGTACAAGATGAGGGACATCATCCGCTTTACAGCGAATACCGATCCGACTACGGGCTCAACAGCGCAGAATACCGGAGACCAAACAGGGCGCGGCCTCGAATTGGAGACAACCTGGGATGCGACGCGGAACCTGCGCTTGACAGGTAGTTACTCACTCCAGCATTCCACAGATGAGGCGACTGGGCAGGATGCGGGATTGGCTCCGCGCAAGCGTCTTTTCTTGCGAGCAGACTGGCGCTTGGCTCCGTCATGGCAATGGGGCACCACAATCAATCACGTCGCCGATCGCCGGCGCCAACCGGGTGACAACCGCCCGCAGATTGCCGACTACACCACCGTCGACATGACTTTGCAACGAGAAAAGCTTGCCGGCAATTGGGACTTCCGCGCGACGGTGCTTAACCTATTTAATCGCGATGCGAGGGAGCCGAGCTTCGCACCGGGGAATATTCCATTTGATTTGCCGTTGCCTGGTCGGGCCGTTTATTTCCAGGTTCAGCATAGCCTTTAGCGTTGATCTGAACCCGACTCAGGAAAGTGGAGGTCATTACCGACCTCGTGTCCGGAGCGTTGTAATTTAGCGTGGGGCGTTTCGCGCGCAACTCAGGAACCTTTCTCCAAAGCATCCATCTGCGCTATCCTTCGATACTATCGGTAACTGTTTGTTTCAAAAAGGCATATGTTCGCTGGGAATGCTCAATGATGAGCTGCTTGCAGATTGGCGCGTTGCGTTTCGGGTTCGGCTTTTTGCTGCTGCTCGCGCTGGCTGCCGCCCATGCCGGCCAGGGAATGCTGTCTGCGAAGCCGGAGCCGCTTGCTGCCGGCTACCAGGCGAATACGCCAGCAGTCCAGTTACCGATTGAGATCGGGCCCAAGGCAAGATACCAGGACCTCAATCCGATTACTCTTGCCGAGTTGGGGGACCAGGCGCGACGCGGCGACTTTGCTGCCACCGCGGGGGCGCTGGCCATTGTTTATCCTGATATCGGCGAACCGTATCGCAGCATCTTCGCTAGGATCATTGAGGGCATCGAAGACGGTGCGAAGTCAGCGGTGCGTCATTATCCGATCGGGCCGAACGTGGAATCTGCCGAACTCGGGGCGCAGCTGAAACGCAACGGGGCGAAAGTGGTGATTGCGCTGGGCCGACAGGGACTGAAGGCGGTATCGGGACTCGACCGCGATATTCCGGTCGTGGTCGGCGGCGTGCTGGCGGTGCCGGAAAACGAAACGCGCAATCTGACCGGTGTGAGCCTGACGCCGGATCCGGCGCTGCTGTTCTCCCGCCTGAAAAGTCTGCTGCCTGGTGTCAAGCGGGTGATCGTCATCTACAACCCGCAGAACAATGAATGGCTGATCAAGTTCGCCCGCGAAGCAGCGAAGGCGCAAGGCCTGGAGCTGGTGGCACACGAGGCGCGTGATCTTGCCAGCGCGGCGCGCTTGTATGAATCCGCCTTCGCTTACAGCGAAGCCCGGCGCGATGCCATCTGGTTGCCGCAGGACGCGACCACGGTCGATGAAACCATCATCCTGCCACTCGTCTTGAAGGAATCCTGGAACCGCAACGTGCCGGTGTTTTCCAGCAGCTTCCTGCATGTGAAAAAAGGCGCGCTGTTCGCGCTCTATCCCAACAATCTGGAACTCGGTCGCACATTGGCCGGTTCCGCGCTTGCTGCCATGGCGGGCGATTCACGTCGCCGCGGCGTACAGCCCTTGCGCGAGGTGCAGACCGCGGTGAATCTGCGCACCGCCAGCCATATCGGCTTGAGCATCGGTTATCAAGAACAACGCAATTTCGATTTCATTTTCCCGGAGCCTTGATGTATAGACTCGCACAAGACTGGAACACCTGTTTTCTGCCGGATGGCTTGATGGTCCGTTCAACATGGCGACGCGCCTGCGCACGCCTTGGCCTGCAGTGAGTGTGACCCTATGTTCCGCGATTCACTGAGCCGCACCGGCTTCCGAAGGCAGCTGACCATCACGGTCACCGCTGCCATTCTCGGACTGGCCTTGTTTTCTTCATTGATGAACTCCTGGGAGGCCGGTCGCCGGATGGAAGGCTACCTGGTCGAGCAGGGGCAGCGCATCGCCGAGAACCTGGCGCGACAGAGTATTCTTGCGCTGCTTTACCGCTCGCCCGAGAACGTGCGCGAAGGTGTGGCCACGACGCTCGCATTTCCCGATGTGCTGCAGGTGGAAATTACCGACGCCGCGCATAAGGTGCTGCTGTCGCAGGCAAAGGCCGGTGTTGATCTGCCGCCGCAAAGCCGCATTACCGGCCAGCCGGTGTCGCGCGCAACGCTGGAGCAGCAAACCGACAACGAATGGTATTTCAGTGCACCCGTGTACGGCGGGCAGTCCGATTCCTCGCCATTCGAGATGCAGGAACGCCAGCCGCAATTGCTCGGCTATGTCCATGTGACGATCGGCAAGGGAACACTGAACAAGCTGATCGCGTCGCTGTTGATCGGCAATTTGGCCGTCACGCTGTCGTTCGCGGCGGTTCTGCTGGGGATCATGCGGCTGCTTGCGCGTCGCATGCTGCAACCGCTGCAGGCGTTGTCCAAGCTGATGGGGCGCGCCGAAGCGGGCGAATCCGGCATGCGTGCCGTACCGAACGGACCGCGCGACATCGTGGAAATGGCGCATGCGTTCAACAAGATGATGGGCGTGCTGGAAGAACGCGAAGCCGAGCTGAAGCAATCGCGCGACGAGGCATTGCATACCGCCTTGATGAAGACCCAATTCGCGGCGACGGTCAGTCATGAGGTGCGCACGCCGCTCAATGGCGTGGTCGGCATGCTCGACATGCTCAAGGAAATGCAGCTCACCAAGCGTCAGCAGGAATGCGTCGATGTGGCGTGGAATTCATCGCGCGCGCTGATCGAGCTGATCAACGACATTCTCGACTTCTCCAAGATGGAGGCCGGCAAGCTGGAACTGGACGAGGTCGACTTCGATCTGCGCAAACTGGTCGAGGAAGTGATCGAACTGCTCGCCAAGCAGGCGCAGCAAAAGGGGCTGGAGATCGGCTACCTGATGGCACCCGGCGTTCCGGAACGGGTGAGGGGGGATTCGCTGCGTCTGCGCCAGGTGTTGCTGAATCTGATCGGCAATGCGGTGAAATTCACCGAACACGGCGAGGTCGCTGTGCGGATTTCCTGCATCGAGGAGAACGACTTCGGACTGCGTTTCGATGTGGTCGATACCGGCATCGGCATGAGCGAGGATGCCGTCAAGCATATCTTTGACTCATTTGCGCAAGCGGACCGTTCGACCACGCGCAAATACGGCGGCACCGGGCTTGGCCTGGCGATCTGCAAGCAGCTCGTTGCACTGATGAAGGGCGAACTCGGCGTGAGCAGCCAAAAGGGCAGGGGCAGTACCTTCTGGTTCACCGCGAGCTGCAGGCAAAGCGATACGCAGGCGCTGTCGGCCGACGATCGCACATTGTTCGGCAAGCGCGTGCTGGCCGTGGACGAAAGTGAAATCGTGCGAGCGTTCATCGAGCAGACGCTGGCGTCCGCGGGCATGCGTTGCCATGCCGTGACCAATGGCGCCGAGGCGCTGGCCGAACTGGCGCGAGGCGAACATGCCCGCACCCCCTATGACCTCCTGATCATGGACGTGGACGCGATCGACGAGCGCGGCAGCGATCTGGTGCGCCGGATTCGTGTCGAAGTCCAGATGACAGTGCCGCGCATGCTGGTGCTGGATCGCTATGCGTCGCCGATGGGCAGCAGTTCGCTGGGGGCCGACATGTATCTCGGCAAGCCCTTGCGCCGCGATCGGATGATGGAGGCGGTGCGCCGCTTGCTCCCGGGAGAACAGGCGATCGGCGTGTCGCTATTTCCGCCCTCGCAGCCGCTCGCAAGGCATCGCGTCGCCAAGGAATTCCGGGTGCTGGTCGCCGAGGACAATCGCACCAATCAGATGGTCGCCGCCGGCATGCTGACGATGAACGGCTGCGAGTGCGAGTTTGCCTCCAATGGACGCGAGGCAGTCGAGGCGGCGCGCCGAGGCCGCTTTGACCTGATCCTGATGGACTGCAGCATGCCGGAGATGGACGGTTACGAGGCGACGGCGCATATCCGCAATTTCGAGGAACCGCTCGGAAGGCGTACTCCCATTGTGGCGATGACCGCCAATACGCAGCAGGGCGATGCAGAAAAATGCCTGGCCGCCGGCATGGATGACTATCTGGCGAAACCGATCACCCTGGTCGAACTGCGCTTCAAGCTGGAACGCTGGCTGTCGCGGCATGAGCACGGCGGGCGATCGGAACTGCCGGAAGTCAGCGTCAACGACCTCGATAACAATCCGATCGACCAGCTCGTGTTCGACAAGTTGCGCGAGATACTGGGGCCGGCACTTCGGCAAACGATCACGCCCTTCCTGGAAGACACGCCCGACTACCTGACGCAATTGGAGCAGGCAGTGCAGGACGGTAATGCGGATGCAGCGCGCGCCATGGCTCACTCGGTCAAGGGCAGCAGCGGCAACCTGGGCGCGACTGTCCTGGCACAGCTAGCGAAGGAAGCGGAAGATCTGGCCATCGAGCACCGGGTGGCCGATATCCGTCCGCTATTGCCGCGCCTGCGGCAGGCGTTCGACGCGGTGGCGATGGTGCTAGGCACGGAAGCCTATGTCGAGGACCGCTTGAGCATCCGCAGGGGAGAGGAAGTGGCGCAGGTGCTGATCGTCGACGACGATCGCAGCACGCGCAGCTCATTGCGTCACACGCTGCAACGCGATGGCTTCCAGGTCGAAGAGGCCGCCGACGGCGCGCAGGCCTTGCTGATGCTCAAACGCCTGCAGCCGGACGTAATTCTGATGGATGCGGTGATGCCGGTGATGGACGGCTTTACCGCTTGCGCCCGCGTGCAGGAATTGCCCAATGGACGCGCCATTCCGGTGCTGATGATTACTGCGCTGGAAGACAATACCTCGGTCGAGCGCGCGTTCGCCGCCGGGGCCAGCGACTATATTCCCAAGCCGATCCACTTCGCCGTCTTGTCACAGCGCGTGCGGCGCATCATCGAAGCCAATCAGGCCGAGAAGCGCATTCGTCATCTCGCCTACAACGATCTGCTGACCGGCCTGCCGAACCGCGCGCTGTTCATCGACCAGCTGGGACGACGTATCGAACAGGCGCGTGTCGCCGGCGAGTCGATCGCCGTGCTGTTCCTCGACCTCGACCGCTTCAAGAACGTCAACGACACGCTCGGTCATGATATCGGCGACAAGTTGCTGGTGGCGGTGGCGCAACGCATCCGCCGCAGTGTGCGCAATGCAGATTGCGTGGCGCGCCTCGGAGGCGACGAGTTCACCGTGGTGCTGGCCGAAGTCGTCGGTCCCAACGCGGCCGTCGCCGCGGCGCAGAATATCTGTCGTTCACTGGCAACGCCTTTCCAGATCGACGGGCACGATATCTTTGTCACCACCAGCGTCGGCATTTCGATCTATCCGCACGACGGCACCGACGTCGGCACCTTGCTCAAGCATGCCGACACCGCCATGTACCGCGCGAAGAAAACCAACAGCGGCTTCCAGTTCTTCGAGCCTTCGATGGAGCGTTCGATTTCGGAGCATGTGCGGATGGAAAACGATTTGCGTCGCGCGATCGAACGCAACGAACTCGATGTGCATTATCAACCGCAGGCGCGCGTCGACAATGGCATGATCATTGGTGTGGAAGCGCTGGTGCGCTGGCATCATCCTGCGCGCGGCATGGTGTCGCCGGTGGAGTTCATCCCGCTGGCCGAGGAAACCGGGCTGATCAATCCGATCGGTGAATGGGTGTTGCGGACTGCCTGTGCGCAGATGCAGCGTTGGAACCAGGCGGGACGGACCATGCGGGTGGCGGTCAATCTGTCGGTCAAGCAGCTGCTGCAAAAGAACTTCGCGGAGATCGTGGAACGTGCGCTGGAAGACACCGGCCTGCCAGCCAATCTGTTGGAGCTGGAGATCACCGAAAGCACCTTGATGGAGCATGCGCAGGATACGCTGGAGGCATTGCATCGCTTGCGTAGCCTGGGTGTGCGGCTGTCGATCGACGACTTCGGTACCGGCTATTCATCCTTGTCCTACCTGAAGCGCTTTCCGGTCGACATCATCAAGATCGACCGCTCCTTCGTGCGCGACGTGCCGGACGACTCGGATGACGCGTCGATCGTGACCGGCATCATTGCGCTGGCCCACAGCCTGCGACTTGAAGTGGTGGCGGAAGGCGTGGAGACCGAAGCGCAGTTGCGCTTCCTGCGCGAACAGCGCTGCGATCTGCTGCAGGGCTATTACCTGAGCAAGCCCGTGCCGGCGGAGCAGTTTGCGCGCGATCTGCTGACGAGGGAACCGCCGCATTGGGAAGGGCAGACGAAGACGCTGCCTGGCATCTGATACGCGTCTGCCATGCGAAATCCGGTTATGTCGGCAACCGGATTTCGGCATTCCCATCCGAGTGGTGGATTGAGGCAGCCTCCCGGATGCCCATATTCCGCCTCCGCATCATCGCCCGCTCACAGCCCGGAAAGTAACGCGGGGCACCCGTTGCGATGACTGCCGGCGTAGCGCCAGCACTTTTCTTTCTCCCCTGCGGATACGCGCTGACGGCCACGTCGAGGTCGTTGGTTGCATTTCTATTTTGTCATTTTTATCGTCGTACGACGATAAAAATTTGACCACATTGTTTGCTCTGCAGGGTCTTGTGTAGGCCGATAGCAGCGAATTGCTGAAATCAATAGGCTCAAATCGCTCCCGATAAAAATATTTATATCGTCACTTGACGATATAAATATTTCCGGCAATAATTCGCAAAATAAGAAAAATAACGGTGCACAGGGTTTTATGCGGTGCTGCGGGTCCAAAAAGCGCAGCCAACAATAACGGAGGAGCAATGAGCAACAATCATTCAAGCAGGCGCGACTTCCTGAAGATGTCGGCGGCAGCCGGCCTCGCAGGAACGGGCATCTTTTCGCTGGCGGGCAACGCGCACGCTGCCGATGCGATCAACTTCTACACTTGGTCGGCGGCGGTCGATGCGGTGAAAAGCCATCTGACCGCATTCGAAGCCAAGACCGGGATCAAGACCGTCTACAACAATGCACCATGGGCGCAGTATCGCGACACCATGGTTACCAAGTTTGTCGGGAAGGCGCCGCTTGACGTGCTATGGGTTTCCGACAGCTGGCTTCCCGAGTGGGCTGACGCCGGCTGGATCGCGCCGGTGAACAACTTCCCGGAGCTGATGAAGTACAACGCCGAGACCGACGACTTCTGCACCAAGTCGATGCAATACAACGGCAAGCAGTACGGCCTCACCTACTACTCCGATTACATGGCTTTCTTCTACGACGAGGAAAAGCTGAAGAAGGCCGGCATCAAGGCGCCGCCGAGCACCTGGGAAGAGTTGGTGGCGCAGTCGCTCCAAATCAAGAAGGCCGGTATCTGCGAGTACCCGATGATGCTGTCGATGGCGCGCGAAAGCTGGCTGATCGAATTCCTCTCCGCCATGGTGTATTCGCACGGCGGACGCTTCACGGACGACAACGGCAATGCCTTGATGGATGACCCGAAGAAGGGCGCACAGCAGGCCTTGCAGTGGATTGCCGATGCCGTCAACAAGCACAAGATCATTTCCCCGGCGTGCGTGGAAACCGGCGAGCTGAACGGATTGAAAGCCTTCGGCGCCGGCAACCATGCGTTCGCCTTGTTGAGCCGCTATCGCATCCGCACTCTCAACGATCCGAAACAGTCGCAGATCGCCGGCCGCGTCCACCAGGCCATGATGCCTGCCGGTCCGCAAGGTTCGCACGCCACCGTCGGCTGGATGCGTTTCCATGGCATGACTGCGCAGGCGGCTGCCGACAAGTCCCGCGCGGCGAATGCGGCGAAGCTGATCGAATGGTTTGGCGGCAAGGCGGACGGCAAGTACCAGTTCCAGAAAATGCTCTTCACCGATGTCGGTTCCGGCTTCGGCGCCAAGGAACTCTTCAAGGATCCCGACATCCGCGCTTCATACCAGAAGTACTCCGATATCGCGATGTACGAGAAGCAGCAGCAGCTGGTCAAGAAGAAAGACGTTGTGACCCGCTGGTTCGGCGAGTGGGACGAAGTCAACGGGACGGCATGGCAGTCGGCCGTCCTCGGCAAGACTTCAGTTGCCGACGCGCTGAAGAAGTCCGCCCAGACCTGGAACCAGCTCAAGAAGCAGAGCTAAGACGAACCCTCCCCAAGGGGTAAACCCCGCAGGCAATCAGGGCGCCGCTTGGGCGCCCTGATTGGCCCTGCTCATGCCGAGACGGAGCGATGCCCAGCATCGTTCCACTCCTTGAAAGACCGAACCGATGAAAATCAAAAGCAGTGGTCCGCGCAGCGCCTTTCGCTATCCATCGAGCGCATACGACCAGAAGAGCGCGATGATCTTCATCGCGCCGATGATGCTCGTACTGAGCGTCGTTGCCGTCTTTCCAATTCTTTACTCGTTCTGGATCAGCCTGTTCGACCTGAAGCTGTCGCGCCCGCACCGGGCGCCCTTCGTCTGGTTCGACAACTATGTGCACCTGTTCCAGGATCCGATGTTCTGGACCTCGGTGTGGCGCACCACCTCGTTCACCGTGGTATCGGTCGCGTGCATCATGCTCATCGCCATGCTGATGGCCATTCTGCTGAACGAAGAATTCCGCGGCCGCCGCATCTTGTCCGCCGTCCTGCTGGTCCCCTGGGCCATTCCCTATGTGGCCAACGGATTGATGTGGAAATGGATCTACGACTCCAGCTACGGCGCGCTCAATGGACTGCTGCTGCAACTCGGCTTCATCCAGAAATACATCGTGCTGCTCGGCGATGTCGACAAGACATTGCTGCTTATCACAAACGCCTTCGTGTGGAAGGAAGTGCCGCTCGCCACCATTCTCCTGCTGGTCACCTTGAAATCGGTGCGGCCGGACTTGTACAGCGCCGCCAAGGTCGACGGCGCCAACGTGTGGCAACGCTTCATTCACATCACGCTGCCTTCGCTCAAGCCCGGCTTCCTGCTGGTCATGATTTACGAAACGATGATGGCAATTCGCCACTTCGACATGTTCTTCATCCTGACCGAAGGCGGTCCGGCCGACGCATCGCATGTGGTCGCATGGGAAGTGTACGTGGAGACCTTCCGCAAGCTGGCATTCGGCACCGGCGCGGCGCTCGCTTACATCATGGCGATCGTCACCTTCGTGCTGGCCTTTTTCATCATCCGCAGCATGGGTAAGAAGCTCTGAACATGAATATCGCTCACCTCGGCAGGCGCGCCCTGCTATTCATAGCCTCCGTGCTGTTCATCGTCTACGTGCTGGCGCCGATCGGCTGGCTCGTTTCGTCCTCGTTCCAGTCCGAAGCGGAAATCACCTCCGTGCCGCCGCACTGGGTACCGCACGCGCCGACGATGGACAACTTCAACGCCATCTTCAAGGCCAAGGAAAAAGTCGTCACCTACGAGACGCGCAAAGAAGGAGATACGGCAACCGGCGGCTTCATTCCGTCCACCGCGAAGAACCTGCTCCCGTCCATGTGGAACAGCTTCATCGTGGCGATCGCCGTCGTCATTCTCAACTTGCTGGTCAGCGTGCCGGCAGCGTATGCGATGGCCAAGATCCGCTTCATCGGGCGATCGACATCGATCTACTTCATGCTCACCACGCGCGTGATCCCGGACATCGCACTCGTCGTGCCGTTCTTCCTGTTCGTGCAAAAGCTGGGCCTGCTGGATAACCTGCTGTCGCTCATCATCACCTATCTCGCGATCACGGTTCCTTTCAGCATCTTCATCCTGCTCGGCTACTTCGAGTCGCTGCCGGATGAACTCGACAAGGCGGCGCGGGTGGACGGCTGTTCACGATTCCAGACGCTGACGCTGGTGTTCCTTCCGCTCGCGCTGCCCTCGCTGGTCGCGGTCGTGTTGTTCACCTTCCTCACGAGCTGGAACGAATTCCTGCTGGCGCTGATGTTTACGCAAACGCCGGCCTCGCAAACCATGCCGATCGTGGTCGCGTCGTTCACGTCCGACTTCACGATCAGTTTTTCATTCATCAACGCAGCGGGCGTGCTGGCGATCATTCCGCCGGTGATCATCGCCATCATGTTCGAACGCTACATCGTCTCCGGCCTGACTGCCGGCGCGGTAAAAGGCTAAGGAGAAAATCCAGTGGCACGCATTAAATTCGAAAACGTCGGGAAACGTTATCCGAACGGTTACGTCGCGCTCGACAACCTGAACCTCGACATCGCCGACAAGGAGTTCCTCGTCCTGCTCGGCCCGTCGGGCTGCGGCAAATCGACTACGCTCAACATGATCGCAGGGCTGGAGGACGTCACCGAAGGCAACCTGTACTTCGACAATGAGGTGATGAATACCGTCCCGCCGCACAGGCGCGACGTGGCGATGGTGTTCCAGAGCTACGCCCTGTATCCGCACAAGACGGTGTACGAGAACATCGCTTTCGGCCTGCGCATGCGCAAGCATCCGAGCGACGAGATCGACCAGCGCGTGCGCGACGCCGCGCGCCGACTTGAAATCGAACCGCTACTGGAACGCCGCCCGGACCAGCTTTCCGGCGGTCAGCGCCAGCGCGTCGCACTCGGCCGCGCGATGGTGCGCCAGCCGCTCGCATTCCTGATGGACGAGCCGTTGTCGAACCTCGATGCCGCATTGCGTATTTCCATGCGCGCCGAGATCAAGCAATTGCACCAGGCGATGCAGACCACGTTCGTGTATGTGACGCACGACCAGGCCGAAGCATTGACGCTCGCCGATCGTATCGTCGTCATGCGCAGTGGCGTGGTACAGCAGATCGGCACGCCGGACGCCATCTACGAGCGACCGAGCAATATGTTCGTCGCATCCTTCCTCGGCAACCCGCCCATCAATTTCCTCGAAGGGAATATCGTGGTGGCCGGCGACGCCGTGCTGTTCAAGCGCGGCCAGCTTGAAATCATCCTGCCGCCGCACATTGCGCAAAAAGTAGCGGGCGACTCCGGCCGCGCCGTCGTGCTGGGGATTCGCGCCGAGGACGTCGATGCCCACGCCGAGCAGCGCGCGCGCGAGTGCGTGCAGGGCAAGATCATTTCCGTCTTGCCGGTCGGCTCCGACCAGTTCCTGGAGCTTGAAGCCGAAGGCGTGAAGCTGTTCTTCCGCGTCGGCAAGGAAGTCCAGCACAAGGACGGCGAGAACCTTCGTCTCGCACTGAATCTGAATCGCCTGCATCTGTTCGACAAGCAGAGCGGCCACACCCTGGTCTGGTAAAGGCGTGCAATGAAGCCGGCAGCCTTTTCCTATCACCGTCCGAGTTCGCTCGAAGAGGCGCTCGAACAGCTCGCGCATAGCGGCGAGAATGTCAAGGTGATTGCGGGCGGGCAGAGTCTCGGCCCGATGATGAACATGCGTCTTGCGACGCCGTCCGATCTGGTCGACTTGAACGATCTCACCGAGCTGGCTTACATCCGCGACGCCGGCGATGCACTCGAAATCGGTGCGCTCACCCGTCATCATCAGATTGAAGAATCGGCAGTGGTGAAGAGCCGTTGCCCTTTGCTGGCGCAGGCTGCGCAAACCATCGGACACTACGCGATCCGCCAGCGCGGCACGCTGGGCGGCAGCCTTGCCCATGCCGATCCGGCAGCGCAACTCGCCCTGGTCGCCGTGACCCTCGGTGCGCAGATCAAGGTCGTCAGCATTCGTGGACAGCGCACGATACCCGCATCCGAATTCTTTTTGTCGGTCATGGCAACCGCGCTGGAGCCGGATGAAATCATTCTCTCGGTGCGCTTCCCTGCGGCGACGCCGGATGAAGGCGCATCGTTTCAATTGTTCAACCGGCGACACGGCGACTTCGCCATTGTCGCTGTCGCCATCACCGTTGCCTTGCAGGCAGGTCGCGCGGCGCGGCTGCGGGTCGGCATCGCCGGGACCGGGCCTGTCCCGGTCGCGTACGAGGCGGTCGCGCGCTTATTTTCGGGCCGTGTCGCCGATGCCGGGTGGATCGGCGAGCTTGCCCAGGCCGTGCGTGGCGCCGTCGCGCCGGAAGACGATGCGCGCATTCCTGCCGAATTTCGCAGGGAGATCACGGCGACCCTGGTCAAACGCGCCATCGAGAGCGCCATTGGACGCGCAGAAGGACAAGCATGATGGACAAGCTCCCCGTCACACTGACAGTCAACGGCATCAACCACGAGATTCAGGTCGAGGCGCGCAAGCTGCTATCGGATGCGCTGCGTGAGGACTGTCATCTCACCGGTACGCATGTCGGCTGCGAGCATGGCGTGTGCGGCGCCTGTACGGTTCTGGTCGATGGCAAGGCAACGCGTTCCTGCCTTAGCTTCGCGGTGCAGATGGAAGGACATGAGATTTCAACCATCGAGTCGGTAGCGCACGATGACAAGCTGTCACCGCTGCAGCAGGCAATGCACGAGGAGCACGGCCTGCAATGCGGCTTCTGCACGCCGGGCATTGTGATGACCTTCGAGGCATTCCTCAAGAACAACCCCGATCCGAGTGAAGAAGAAATTCGCGAGGCGCTCTCAGGCAATCTCTGCCGCTGCACCGGCTATCACAACATCGTCAAGGCGATCAGGAAGGCAGCGGAGCAAATGAAGAATGGCGGCGGGCATGACAAGCGCTGATTTTCAGTCCATCGGCAAGCATGTGCCGCGCCGCGAGGACCGGCGGCTGCTGACCGGCCATGGTCGCTACATCGACGACATCGATGTGCCGGGCGCGCTGCACGCGTGTTTTGTACGCTCTCCGCACGCGCACGCACGGATTCTCTCGGTCAATGTCGAGGCCGCACTGGAGATGCCCGGCATCCTTGCGGTTTTCACCGGTCATGACCTTGCGCAGTGGACAACGAAGTTGCGCATGGCGCCACCGATAGACGGCCTCCAGCCGGTGGAAATGGATACGCTGCCCGTCGCCAAGGTGTGCTTCCAGGGCGATCCTGTGGCCTGCATCATCGCGACCGATCGCTATCTCGCGGAGGACGCGATCGAAAAAGTGGTCGTCGAATACGAAGTGCTCGAAGCGGTCGCCACCATGTGGCGCGCGCTCGACGCCGGTTCGCCGAAAGTTGATGAGAGCCTGCCGTCAAACCTGCTGTCACACCAGCGTTCGGAACATGGCGATGTCGAGTTCCGCAAGCGCGAAGCCTTTCGCGTGATCGAAAGCACCTTCTCGCAACACCGCCAGACGCATCTGCCGATCGAGACACGCGGCTGCATCGCCGTGTGGGATGAGGGACGTCAGCACCTCACGTTTCATGTCGGCACGCAGGTGCCGCATCCTTACCGCACCACGCTGGCAGCACGCATGCGGCTGACCGAATCGCAGGTCACCGTGATTTCGCCAGATGTGGGCGGAGGCTTCGGCCAGAAGATCGCGTTGTACCGCGAAGAACTGAGCGTTGCCGCTATTGCGCGCCACATGAAGCGGCCGGTGCGCTGGCGCGAGGACCGGATGGAAAATCTGCTGGCATCCTCGCAATCGCGGGAAGATTTTTGCCGTACGCGGGCGGCCGTCGACGCCAACGGCCGCTTGCTCGGCCTCGAGCTGGAAATCATTGAGGACTTCGGTGCCTACAGCTTCTATCCCGGCAACTATCTGGCGCGTGTGGTGGCCATGATCCTGACCGGGCCATACAAGGTGCAGGACTACACGTTCGACGTGAAGGTGGTGTTGACCAACAAGGTTGGCAACGGCCCCATGCGCGCGCCCATGGCGATTACCAGCTGGGTAATGGATGGCACGATGGATGCGATCGCGCGTGAACTCGGGCTCGACCCGGTGGAGGTGCGCCGGATCAACATGCTCCATCCGGAAGACTTGCCCTACACGATGGCGACTGGCGAGGTGCTCGCAGACATCACGCCGCGCGAAACCTTTGAAGCGGCTCTGGCAAAGATCGGTTACCAGGAATTTCGCGACCGGCAGCAGCGCGCGCGGGCAGAGGGGCGTTACCTCGGCCTCGGCATGTGCACGGTGGTTGAATCCACCACCTACGGTTCGCGTTTCTACAAGTCGGCCGGCATCGCCGGTTCCGGCCACGAGGCCGCATGGTTGCGCATCGAACCGTCGGGGGCTGTGAATGTGTCCGTCGGGCTTGGCGCAACCGGGCAGGGCTACGAGACTTCATTGACACAGGCCGCCGCCGAAGGTCTGGGCGTTCCGCCGCAGCAGGTACACCTGCATCTTGGCCATACCGATGTGGCTCCTTACGGCATGGGCAGCCGTGGCGCGCGTGGCGGCACCGCAGGCGGCGGTACGCTGTACCTCTGCGCGCAAGAGGCATGCGCCAAGGTGCTTGCCATCGCCGCAAAGCTCCTCGAACTCCCGGATAGCGCTTCGCTGCGGATGGCGGGTGGCCGTGTTCAGCGTGCCGAGGGCGGCGAATGGAGCGATACCCGACTGACGCTTGCCGACATTGCGCGTACGGCCTATCTCGACCCCCTGGCACTGCCTGAGGGAATGAGTCCGGGCCTTGAGTTCCACAAGACCTACGATCCGCCGCCGATGACATATTCCAACTCGACACATATGTGCGAGGTGGAGGTGGATGTCGCAACAGGTGCGATCCGCTTTATGCGCTACCTGGTTGCGGAAGACTGCGGCACCGTGCTGAGTCCCGTCGTCGTCGAGGGGCAACAGCATGGCGCAATCGCCATGGGCTTGTCCGGCGCGCTCTACGAGCATGTGCATTACGACGAAGGTGGACAGAACCTGTCCGGCACGCTGGCCGATTATCTGGTCGCCACGGCGCATGAGCTTCCCCATTTCGACATCCTGCCGATGCACACGCCGAGCCGCGCCACGCCCGCCGGCATCAAAGGCATGGCCGAGGGTGGCGTGATGGGCGCGATCGGCGCGCTGACCAATGCCGTCAATGATGCGCTTGCACCCTTTGGCGTCGTCGTCGACAGGCAGCCACTTACCCCGATGTATCTGCGCGAACTGCTGCGCGACAAACAGGAGAGGAATCACAAATGAGTGCAAACACGAGCACCCGCATCGGCTTCATCGGCCTTGGCATCATGGGCCGCAGCATGGCGGGGCATATCTTGAACGCGGGCTACCGGCTCAACGTCTACAACCGCTCCCGCGACAAGGCGGATGAGCTGGTCGTCAGGGGCGCCACCTGGTGCGATACGCCCGGCGACGTCGCTGCGGCATCGGACATCGTGATCACGATGGTGGGATTTCCGCATGACGTCGAAGAGATCTACCTGGGCGAAAACGGTATCGTGGCACGCGCCAACCGGGGTGCGGTCCTGATCGACATGACGACTTCCAGTCCGGCATTGGCCGAGCGCATCGCAGCCGAAGCGGACAAGAAGAAGTGCTATGCCATCGATGCGCCCGTATCCGGCGGGGACGTCGGCGCGCGCGACGCTAAGCTGGCGATCATGGTTGGCGGCGATCCTGCGGCCTTTGAAAAGGCATTGCCGGTGCTGCAGCGCATGGGCACGAGCATCGTCCTGCAGGGTGGTGCCGGCGCCGGCCAGCACACCAAGATGTGCAATCAGATCGTGATTGCCTCGACCATCATGGGCGTGTGCGAAGGGCTGGCCTACGGCAAGCGCGCCGGCCTCGATCTCGACACTGTGCTCAAGTCCATCGGCGGCGGCGCGGCCTCCGGCTTCCAGCTGAACGTGCTTGGCACTCGCATCATCAAGGGCGACTTCGCGCCGGGTTTCTTCATCGAGCATTTCATCAAGGATCTGGGCATCGCCCTGGCCGAGGCGCATTGCATGCAGCTCGATCTGCCGGGCGTCTCGCTGGCCCGCAAACTCTACGAACAACTCGCAGCGCAAGGTTACGGCCGCAACGGCACGCAGGCGCTCTTCAAACACTACGAGAAATAAGCATGGCGATGGATTTTTCAGGTGAATACAGCATTCCGGCCAGGCAGCAGCAGGTATGGGATGCGTTGAACGATCCGGCCGTGCTGCAGACGTGCATTGCCGGCTGCAAGCAGCTCGACAAGGTTTCTGACACGGAGTTTGCCGCCATCGTCGGCACGAGGGTCGGGCCGATCTCCGCAACTTTCCGGGGCAGCGTGCTGTTGTCCGAGCTTGATGCGCCGAATGGCTACACATTGACCGGTCAAGGGCAGGGCGGCGCGGCCGGCTTCGCGAAGATGACTGCGCGCGTTTCGCTGGCCGGCAATGGCGACGCCACGACGCTGAAATACGTGGCGGAGGCGGACATCGGCGGCAAGCTGGCAAGCGTCGGCAGCCGTCTCGTGCAAACCGTTGCAAAGAAGAACGCGGACGACTTCTTCACGGCATTCGCCCGTCACTTCGACGGCGCCGGCATGCCGGCGGAAGCCGTGTCGGCTCCACTTGCGCCGGCAGCGGCGCCGCGGGCGAGCGCAGCCGCCGCAACCACGGCAATGGCATCGGTTCCGTCATCCGCTCCGCCTTCGATATACAGCGCTGTGCCCGCATGGATGGCCGTCTTTACGTGCGCCATCGGCTTCGGTTTCGGTTATTTCGTGGCACTGGCGCGATAAGAGATTTGCAGCAAATGCCGACCTGACGGTTCGGCAGGCAACACGAAGTCACCGTCAAACAAATCGATACTCAAAAATACTGCTTCCTCAGGAGAGACTAATGAAAAAATCGCTACTTGCGCTTGCTGTGCTGGGTGCATTCGCTGGAGCCGCTTCGGCGCAGACCAATGTTGCTGTCTACGGCATCATGGATCTCGCACTGGACTTCCAGGGCGGCGGCGCGGCCGGCTCAGCCACCAAGCTGTCCAATCCGTTTGGTTCGCGCATCGGCTTTCGCGGTACCGAAGATCTCGGCGGCGGCATGTCGGCAAACTTCGTGCTGGAGTCCGGCTTCACCGCCGACACTGGTGCGCTGAGCCAGGGCGGACTCATGTACGGACGCCAGGCATTCGTCGGCCTGAAGGGCAATTCGGGCGCACTGACGCTGGGACGCCAGTACAGCCCGCGCTTCCTTGCGATCGCGCAAGTGGCCGATCCGTTCAATGTCGGTTTTTCCGGCCAGGCGCATAACCTGATCGATCCGGATGGCGTGCGCGTCAATAACGCCATCAAATACACCACGCCGACCTTCAACGGCTTTACCGCCGACGTCCTGTATGGCCTTGGCGAAGTCGCAGGCGACAACTCGGCCGGCCGCCAGCTGGGGAGTTCCATCGGCTATGTGGCTGGTCCGGTGAATGTGCGTCTTGCCTACCACAATCGCAACGGCAATCCGTCGACCATCGCCAGCACAAGGAACACCATGCTCGCGGGCACATATGACTTCGGCGTCGCCAAGTTGCACCTTGCCTACAGCGACAACGACGGTCCGGCCGCCAAGGGTTCCACAGACAATCGCGACTACCTGATCGGCGCAACGGTGCCATTCGGCGCCAGCACGGTGCGCGCATCCTATATCCGCAAGGATGACCGGACCGCCGCCAACCATGATGCCAACCAGTTCGCGCTCGGCTACTTCTATGCCTTGTCCAAGCGCACCGATGTCTACACGGTTTATTCGCGCATCAGCAACAAGAATGGCGCGACATTCACCGTCAACAACGGCTCCGATACCGGCATCGGCGATCGTGGCGTCAACGTCGGCCTGCGTCATTTCTTCTGACCTGCGCTCGACGTCATCACCTGAGAAAAGGCGCCTCGCGCGCCTTTTTCGCCAACTATCCACTCTCCGGAGAAACGCGTGAACCTGATTGATCCGATCATCCAGTTCCATCCCGAATTGCAACAGATCCGGCGCGACATTCATGCGCATCCCGAACTCTGCTACGAAGAGCAGCGAACCGCCGATCTGGTTGCCGGAAAACTGACCGAGTGGAACATCCCCATTGTGCGGGGCATGGGCAAGACCGGCGTGGTTGGCATCATCAGGAACGGCAACAGCCAGCGCGCGATCGGTTTGCGCGCCGACATGGATGCGCTG
This sequence comes from Herbaspirillum sp. ST 5-3, assembly GCF_004804275.1. Taxonomy (GTDB): domain Bacteria; phylum Pseudomonadota; class Gammaproteobacteria; order Burkholderiales; family Burkholderiaceae_D; genus Noviherbaspirillum. Next base: position 239,803 of record NZ_STGI01000001.1, on the reverse strand, counting down.
CCGATGCAGGAAGCGAATACCTTCGCCCATACTTCCAGGCACGACGGAAGGATGCACGCCTGCGGTCACGATGGCCATACGGCGATGCTGTTGGGCGCAGCGCAGTATCTGTCGCGCCAGCGGCATTTCGACGGTACCGTCTACCTGATCTTTCAGCCGGCCGAGGAAGTCGGCGCCGGCGCCAAACGGATGATGGATGACGGACTCTTTGCGCAATGCCCGATGGACGCGGTGTTCGGCATGCACAACTGGCCGGGGCAGGCGGTCGGCACTTTCGGCGTCACGCCGGGGCCGATGATGGCCTCATCGAACGAGTTCGAAGTAATCGTGAAGGGGAAGGGCGCGCACGCCGCGCAACCGCACAAGGGCATAGACCCGATCATGGTTGCCTTGCAGCTCGCGCAGGGCTGGCAGACCATCATCAGCCGCAACAAGAGCCCGCTCGACGCCGGCGTGTTGTCGGTGACGCAAATCCATTCCGGCAGCGCGACCAATGTGATTCCCGACACAGCACGCCTGATCGGGACCGTGCGCACCTTCCGGCCGGAGGTGCTGGACCTGATTGAAACCCGCATGCGGGTCATGGCGGAACATACGGCCGCCGCCTTTGAGGCGGAGATCGAATTCAAGTTCGAGCGCCTTTATCCGGCCCTCATCAATCATGCGAAGGAAACCGCCATCGCGGTCGACGTCATGAAATCGATCGTCGGCGAAGCGAATGTCAATCCAGCGGTCGAGCCGACAATGGGGGCGGAAGACTTCGCTTTCATGCTGCAGGAAAAGCCGGGCTGCTATGTCTTCATCGGCAACGGCGAAGGCGACCATCGCTCGGTGGGGCACGGACTGGGTCCGTGCAACCTGCACAACCCGAGTTACGATTTCAACGACGCCTTGCTGCCGATAGGTGCGACCTACTGGGTGCGCCTGGTGGAGCAATATCTGTCACGCGCATAGAGCGAAGGGGCATCCGTGGACAGCATCGATCTCGAAGTATTGAAAGCCTGCGACGAATGGATCAACGCAGGCCGCAAATGCGAACTCGTGACCGTCATCAAGACCTGGGGCTCGAGTCCGCGGCCGGAAGGCGCGATGCTCGCGATATGCGAGGATGGCCGCGTGGTCGGATCGGTGTCGGGCGGATGTATCGAGGACGATCTGATCGAGCGCGTGCGCAAAGAGGGGATCACCCGAGCGCGTCCGGAGTTGATCACCTACGGGATCACGGCGGACGAGGCACATCGCTTTGGTCTGCCGTGCGGCGGCACGATACAACTGGCGATCGAACCCTTGTGCGGAGACAGCCGCATTGATGAATTGCTGCAGCGGCTTTCCCGCCGCGAATTGGTAGCACGCCGCCTCGATCTCGCAACAGGGCGGGTCGTGTTGGGACCGGCGGGTGCCGGCATGAGCATGCAGGCATCGGAGCATGCCTTGACGACGATTCATGGGCCGCGCTGGCGCCTGGTGCTCATTGGAGCAGGGCAGTTATCGCGCTTTGTCGCGCAGATTGCCGCTGGCATGGATTACGCCGTGACGGTGTGCGATCCGCGCGAAGAATATCGCGATGGCTGGCAGGTTCCGGGAGTCGAATTGCGGCATGCCATGCCGGATGATGTTGTGATCGAAATGAAGCTGGATCGCCGCAGCGCCGTGGTGGCGTTGACGCATGATCCGAAGCTTGATGACCTGGCGCTCATGGAGGCCTTGAAGTCCGATGCTTTTTATGTCGGCGCGATTGGGTCGCGCGCCAACAACGCCAAACGACGCGAGCGGCTTAAGCTGTTTGATCTGGATGATGAGCAGATTGCGCGCTTGCGAGGGCCGGTTGGGCTTTATATTGGCAGCAAGACGCCTGCGGAGATTGCGATCTCGATTCTTGCGGAGATGACGGCGGTGAAAAACGGGATTGTGTTGTCGGAGGATTTGCGGGTCGCGTACGCGAAAGGGCCAGCGGCGATCGGGGAATCGGGCTGTGTCTCTCTTCGGTAATTCCGTAGCCCCTTGGTGGGGTACGGAATCGCCGAAGAGTCGAGCGCTTCACCGTCATCCGTCAACAAGCCACCACACTCACCGCCAGCCCGCCCAGCGAAGTCTCCTTGTACTTGCTGTGCATATCCGCGCCGGTCTGCCGCATCGTCTCGATCACCTTGTCCAGTGATACATGGTGCGTTCCATCGCCGCAGAGGGCCAGGCGCGCTGCATTGATGGCCTTGGTTGCCCCCATCGCGTTGCGCTCGATGCAGGGAATCTGCACCAGGCCCCCGATCGGGTCGCAGGTGAGCCCGAGGTTGTGTTCCATGCCGATCTCGGCGGCGTTCTCGATCTGTTCGTTGGTGCCGCCGAGGGCGGCGGCCAGCCCTGCCGCAGCCATGGAGGCAGCGACGCCGACCTCGCCCTGACATCCGACTTCAGCACCCGAGATCGAGGCGTTTTCCTTGTATAGCGAGCCGATCGCCGCGGCGGTCAGGAGGAAGTCGCGCATGCCCTGTGTCGACGCGTTGTCGCAGAACTGTTCATAGAAGCGCAGGACTGCGGGGATGATGCCGGCTGCGCCATTGGTCGGTGCGGTGACGACCCGGCCGCCTGCGGCGTTCTCTTCATTGACCGCAACGGCGAACGCATTGACCCAATCCAGCTCTTGCAAGGGTTGCACATTCTTTTTTTCGAGCAGGCGTTCATGCAGGTGGCGTGCGCGGCGGCGAACATTGAGCCCGCCGGGCAGAGTGCCTTCCTGTTTCAGGCCGCGTTCGATGCATGCTCGCATTGTGGTCCGGATGCGGTCGATTCCCACGATGATGTCACGCTCGCTGCGCAGTGCCTGTTCGTTTTCGAAAGCGAGTGCTGCGATCGACATGTTCCGTTCGCGCCCGATCCGCAGCATGTCCTGCGCTGAACGATAGGGGTGCGGCCAGGCGACCGGTGACTGTACGGGCTTGCCGATCTCGTCGGCACTCACGACAAAGCCACCGCCGATGGAAAACAGGAGTTGCTGCAGCAGCAGTCGGCCATGCGTATCGCTTGCGGTAAAGCGCATTCCGTTGGGATGTTGCGGCAGCGTGCGCCCCATGTGGAACAAGAGATGCGACGTTTCCGAGAAGGGAATCAGGTGCTTGCCGAGGAGCGAGATTGTCCCCGATTGACGGATCGCGGCCAGCGTCGGGCCGATGCTGTCGACATCCACGGTGTCCGGCGCTTTGCCGGCGAGGCCGAGCAGGATCGCGCGGTCGGTCCCATGTCCGGTGCCGGTCAACGCAAGGGAGCCATAAAGGTCGACAGTCACGCTGCCGACCTGGCCGAGAAGGCCGCCGGCTTCCAGATCCTGCGCGAACTGGCGGGCCGCGCACATCGGGCCCACGGTATGCGAGCTCGACGGCCCGATGCCGATTTTGAAGATTTCAAAGACGCTGACCGGCATGGGATTACTTGATCGGCGAGAAACTGACCGGATTCAGGAAAACGCTTTCCTGATGGACCAGGTACGGGAGAATCGAAGGCACGAACGCTTGCCATTCCTTATCGGCCGCCAACAGCGAGCGTTGGGTGCTGCGATGGCCGAAATCGTCATAACCCCATAGAAAGACAATCGAGTTCAGCGTGCCGGATTCCTTGGTCCAGCAGCCGACCAGCTTGGCGTAACGCGTGATGATGTGGAGACCGTTTTCCTGATAGATTTTCAGGAACTCAGGCGCCTTGCCTGCCTGCACCTGATAGGTGCGCATTTCGAGAATCACTTTTTTTCTCCCTTTGAATGAATACCCGACCAAGGAAGTTGGGTAAAATACCTCCTCGATCCATTTCTTATATCGTCAACTGACGATATATTTTGCCACAAACATGGGCGGGCCTGTGCGCCAAGCCAAAAAACAACGATGAAAGCAAAGTCCGACCTGCTGGCCGAAAGCCGGCACAAAAAATCCGTGGCCCCGAAAAGCAAGGGCCGGCGCCCGACTGCACGCATGCCGCAGGCAGAACGCCGTGTACAAATCCTGACCAAGGCGTACGAATTTTTTTCCGAGTACGGACTCACGGCGCAAACGCGTGCCCTGGCTGACGCGTGCGGCGTGTCGCAGCGGCTGCTGTACAGCTTGTTTCCCAACAAGGCAGCCTTGCTGAATGCAGTTTACGAGACGGAGATCGCGGGACCGATCAAGGCAATCTGGTTCGTCCAGCTCAGGGATCGCAGCAAGCCGATCGAGGAGCGCCTGATGGCGTTTTACAAGGAATATTACGACTGCATCCTGACGCGACGCTGGCTGCGCCTTTTCCTGTATGCATCGCTGTCCGAAGAGGGAATGGCGCCGACTTACATTGCGGGAATCGTCACGCACCTATTGGAGATGATTGTCGAAGAAGCCGCGCGCGAGGCGAAGTTGCGCCCGCCGGAAGATCCGGCATACATGCAGGAAATCGGTTGGATCCTGCACGGCGCGGTGTCGCATCTGGCCATCCGCCGCCATATCTATCGCGATGCCAATCCGCTCGATGCCGAGACGGTGGTCGGCATGCACGTGCGCTCATTTCTGGGTGGTCTGAAGGCAGTCCTGCCGCCCGCATGAGGCACGCGGAAGCCTTCCGGTCATCAATTTATATCGTCAAATGATGATATAAATCCATTCCCATAAGCTGCGCATGCGCGACGGAATTGCGCACACCCCTGGCTGCCTCAGCGCACGAAGCGGCCGTCCTTGCCGATCATCGTCAGCTCGACGAACTCGCTGCCGGTATGGTCATGCGGGCCGTAGGTCACCATCAGGCCGCCGAAGTCGACCCGCTGCATCGATTCCATCGCATGAATGAAACCTTCGCGCGTCAGATTGCGTCCGGCGCGGCGCAGTCCTTCGACAAAAACCTTCGCGTTGACGAAGCCCTCCATCGCCGCATAGGACATCGTTACCTTGGTGTTCTTTGTGGCGGAGTGGAATTCCTGTCCGAGCGGCGTCGTCAGCAGATGCGGGGCGGGGGTGATCTGCGAAACGATCACGCCATAGCCGGCCGCGCCGAGGTCCTTGACGAAGGCGTCCGAGGAATTGTTCGACATGGTCATGATCAGCATATGGCCGCCTTGCGCGCGGATGGCTTTGATGACTTCCACCGTGTTCTTGGCGGAGCTGACGATGATCAGCGCACCGGGATTGGGCTTGATGACTTCCGTTGCCGTCGCCTTGTAATCCGGATTGACGCGAGCGAACTTGGTGATGGCGACCGGCGTCAGCATGCGTGCTTCCATGGCCTTCTTGAAGCCGGCCAGGCCGTCCTGGCCGAAGGCGTCGTCCACGTGCAGGATGCTGATCGACTTCACGCCAATGGTGTCGAAATGCTCGACCGCGCGGATGACTTCATCCTGGTACTTGGCGCGGATGTTGAACAGCAGGCGGTGCACAGGTTCATGAAAGACGGCGGCGCCGGTGCTGGGCGCGACCAGCGGCACATTGTTTGCCTCAAGTAGCTGCAGGATGCCCTGGGTGTGCGGCGTCCCGCGCCCGCCGAACAGCGCGAAGACCTGATCCTTCTTGATCAGGGTTTCCGCATTGGCGAGCGTGAGCGCTGGATCAAACTTGTCGTCCAGCATACGCATCTCGATTTTCCGGCCATGCACGCCGCCTTGCTTGTTGACGAGGTTGAAGTAGGCATTGGCGCCTTCATTCAGCTCCTTGACCGGGGCGGCCACTGTGCCGGTCAGGCCAACCGTCTGGCCGATGAGAATGGTGGAGTCGGTCACACCGGTCTCGGCCGATGCCGTAATCGCTGTGCCGATAAACAACATGGACGCGATCAATTTACGCAGAGCAGCAGCCATCATGAGATCCTTTTTCAGAGAAGGCGGGAGGTCATTGTTGAATCTTGCCAACAGCGCCGCAATTGTGGGTTTTACGTAACAGGCAAGATCAATTACATGACATCCTACGTTGAGTTGTATCAAGCAAATCGTATTAATGAAGGCGCTTATGCCATCATTTTTCCGTTTCGCTTAGAATGACATTGTGCGCTGCACAAATTGTTTACAGTTATCAGGATTGCACTATGAAAACGACCGATTTGGCTGGCCTGACCGCCCCTCCGCCGAACAGTGATGATCAGTCCGGTTCGGACAAGCCGACGATACGCGTCAAGGAGCTTTCCGAGCGCGATCGGCGCCGCCTGTTGATGCACTTTCTTGCGCTGGACGAGAGCGACCGCTTGTTGCGTTTCGGCACGGTGCTGCCGGATGAATTGATCACACGTTATGTGCAAATGCTCGACTTCTCGCGCGATACGGTGTTTGGCGTGTACGACGACAATCTTCGGCTGGTGGGTGTAGGACACCTGGCTTTTGCACCGCGTGAGGCGCTGCCGCCGCTGAGCGAAGCGACCTTGAAAGCGCGCATCGCGGAATTCGGCGTGTCCGTTTCGGCCACGGCGCGCGGCATGGGGATCGGCTCCAAGCTGTTCGAGCGTGGCGCCATCCACTGCCGCAACGAGGATGTGGACACGCTCTACATGCACTGCCTGTCGTCGAACCAGACCATGATCCATATCGCGGCCAAGGCGGGCATGGAAATTCATCGCGACTACGGCGAAGCGGATGCCTATCTGAAGCTCACGCCGGCCAATCCCGGCAGCATGCTGGCCGAGGCGGTGGAAGAGCAGTTCGCCTCCTTCGACTACACGATGAAAGCGAACGCCAAGGCCGCCGTGAAATTGTTGAGGAAATTGCCGGGGATGAAGAAGGGGTGATTTGATTTGTCCACGGAAAGCACGGAAGGCACTACAACAAGAGCTCCGTGCCTTCCGCAAATCAAGACGCGTATCAAACCAGCGGCAGCGCTGTTGTGTCCTTGATCTTTTGCAACGCAAAGCTCGACTTCACATCCAGCACGGCAGGATGCTTGAGCAGGGTCTCCATCATGAAGCGCGAGAAGTGTTCCATGTCTTCCACGTGCACGCGCAGTAAATAATCCATCTCACCGGTCATTGCGTAGCAGGCGACGACTTCCGGCCAATTGTCTACCGAGGCAGCAAAGTCGGCGCGCGGGGAGCGCACACTCCCGGTCGGCGTGTCGCTGTGTTTTTCCAGGCGTACGTTGACATAGGCCAGCAGCCCGAGGCCGATCTTGTCCGGATCAAGCAGGGCGACATACTGCCGAATCACGCCCGACTCCTCCAGATTCTTGATGCGTCGCAGGCAAGGGGAAGGCGAAAGGCTGACCCGGTCCGCCACTTCCTGGTTGGTCAGCCGGCCGTCGGACTGCAGAATCGACAGAATCTTCAGGTCCGTCTTATCCAGGTTTGTTCTTGACATGGATCACCAATTTCAAAAAATTATTGGCAATATTATTGCCAATTTTCTGAATCCGTGCCCACATTTTAAAATTTTATGCCGCCTGTCCTTGCCTATACTTGAAGCAGATATTTGCCAAAATCACACAAGGAGACAGGCATGGAATTCCAACCCTGGGACAACCCCATGGGCACCGATGGCTTCGAATTCATCGAATATGCCGCCCCTGATCCCAAAGCGCTCGGCGCGCTGTTCGAACAGATGGGATTTGCCGCCATCGCCCGCCATCGCCACAAGGATGTAACGCTGTACCGCCAGGGCGACATCAACTTCATCATCAATGCCGAGAAGGATTCGTTTGCGCAACGCTTTGCCCGCCAGCACGGGCCGTCGATCTGCGCGATCGCGTTTCGCGTGAAGGACGCCGCGTATGCCTATCGGCGCGCGCTGGAGCTCGGCGCCTGGGGCTTCGACAACAAGACCGGGCCGATGGAACTGAACATTCCCGCGATCAAGGGCATCGGCGACTCGCTGATCTACTTCGTCGATCGCTGGCGCGGCAAGGAAGGCGCTTCGGGAGCCATCGGCGATATCAGCATCTATGACGTCGATTTCGTTGCCATTCCCGGCGCCGCTGCCAATCCGGTAGGCCACGGCCTGACCTATATCGATCATCTCACCCACAACGTGCATCGCGGACGCATGAAGGAGTGGGCGGAGTTCTACGAGCGCCTGTTCAACTTCCGCGAGATCCGCTATTTCGATATCGAGGGCAAGCTGACCGGCCTGAAGTCGAAAGCCATGACTTCCCCCTGCGGCAAGATCCGCATTCCGATCAACGAGTCCTCCGACGATAAATCGCAGATCGCCGAGTATCTCGACCTCTACCACGGCGAGGGCATCCAGCACATCGCGCTCGGCACCGACGATATCTACGCGACGGTGGAATCGATGAAGGCCCGGCAGGTGGCTTTCCAGGACACCATCGACACCTATTACGACCTGGTCGACAAGCGCCTGCCGGCGCACGGCGAGCGCGTCGACGACTTGCGCCGCTTGCGCATCCTGATCGATGGCAACAGCAATGCGACAAGGCGTGAGCTGCTGCTGCAGATCTTCACGCAAACCGTCATCGGCCCGATCTTCTTCGAAATCATCCAGCGCAAGGGCGACCAGGGCTTCGGCGAAGGCAATTTCCGCGCATTGTTCGAGTCGATCGAACTCGATCAGATTCGCCGCGGCGTGCTGAAGAGCGACAGCGTTTCCGCCTAAGGAGCAGAGCATGAATACCACGGTCGACCAGGCGGATTTCTTCAAGACCCTGGAAGAGAAGTCGGATGGCGCCAGCCTGCGTGGCGACTACAGCCGGTGCGACGCCCAGTACGTGGTCAGACAGGACAGCCGCGGCTACACGGCGGAGCAGCAAGCACTGTGGCGCAAGCTGTATCAGCGCCAGGCAAATCTGCTGCCCGGGCGCGCCTGCGAGCTGTTCATCGACAGCCTCGGCAAGCTCGACGCATCGGCGGAAATCCCCTGCCTGGAGCGCACCAGCGAAGCGCTGCACAAGGCGACCGGCTGGCAGCTCGTCGCGGTGCCGGGCCTGATTCCCGACCTGACATTCTTCGAGCATCTCGCCGAGCGCCGCTTTCCGGTGACGGTGTGGCTGCGCGAACCGCATGAGTTCGACTACATCGTCGAGCCGGACATCTTCCACGATTTCTTCGGGCATGTGCCGCTCCTGTTCAATCCGATTTTTGCGGATCATCTGCAGCAGTTCGGCAAGGGCGGCTTGAAAGCATTGCGGCGTGACGCCTTGAAGTATCTGGCGCGCCTGTACTGGTACACGGTGGAGTTCGGACTGATTGAAAGTCCGCAGGGCCTGCGTGCGTATGGCGCCGGCATCCTGTCATCCGGCGGAGAGATCGAGTATTGCCTGACCAGTCCGAAGCCGCGCCGCATTGCGCTGGACGCGGAGCGTACGATGCGCACGCTGTACAAGATCGATTCGTACCAGGAAACCTATTTCGTGATCCGCGATTACCAGCATCTGTTCGATGTGACCGCGCCGGACTTCGCGCCGATTTATGAAAGGATCAGGATGCAGGAAGCTTTGCCGGCGAACAGTCTGTTGCCGGGCGAGATCAATATTGCACCGAACCGCTGATGCTCAGCTCGACACCCGCTGGCGCACCAGCGCCCGGATTTCGTCGCGCGTCACCTTGCCATCCTTGTTGGTATCGAGGCGATCGAAATTGTCGGTGAGGCGGCCCCAGTTTGCGGCTTCAGCCTCTGTCCTGGAGAGCGCGCCGTCGCCGTCCTTGTCCGCGGCCTTGAACTGTTCATCGAACCTGGCGAGAAAGTGCGGCTTGCGTGGAGCAGCCGGCTCGGTGGCCGACTGGGCGACTGCCATGCTGGCGCCGAATACCGCTGCCCCGACCATCAGCAGAAAAGTGGATTGCATGTTACCCTCTGAAACGCTTTTTCCGACTGATTTACTGTAAGTACGCCGCTGCAATTTCACCAAGGCATTTACGCCTTGTTACACCTCTCCGGTGTTGCAGTGTGCATTGAGTGACATGCGCTGCTGTGCTAATGTGCGCGTGTCAAAACGATAAAACGGCAAGCCCACAAGGCGGGTCAGTTTGACAGCGAAACCATCGCACCCAAGAACACAATTTTTGGCCTGGAGACCGAATGAATGCACCCTTGAATTCCGGGCAGCGTCAGCTGCTGGAAAACATTTCCCTCGACGACAAGTTCACGCTGGAGCGCGGCCGCGCTTTCATGACCGGCACGCAAGCCCTGATCCGCTTGCCAATGCTGCAACGCCAGCGCGACGTCATGGCGGGATTGAATACCGCCGGTTACATCACCGGCTATCGCGGATCGCCGCTCGGCAATGTCGACATGACCGCGATGAAGGCGAAGAAATATCTCGAAGCCCATCATGTCAAGTTCCATCCCGGCATGAACGAAGACCTGGCCGCGACCGCCGTATGGGGGACGCAGCAGGTCAACCTGTTTCCGGGCGCGAAGTACGATGGCGTATTTTCGATGTGGTACGGCAAGGGCCCCGGCGTGGACCGCTGCGGCGACGTGTTCAAGCACGCCAACATGGCCGGCACCGACAAGAATGGCGGCGTGCTGGTGCTGGCCGGCGACGACCATGCGGCGAAATCTTCCACCACCGCGCACCAGAGCGAACACATCCTGAAAGCCTGCGGGATTCCGGTGCTGTATCCGTCCACGGTGCAGGAGTATCTCGACTACGGCCTGCACGGATGGGCCATCAGCCGCTACACCGGCTTGTGGGTGGCGATGAAATGCGTCACCGATCTGGTGGAATCCGGCGCTTCGGTCGAACTCGATCCGGATCGCGTGCAGATCGCATTGCCGACCGATTTCGAATTGCCGCCCGGCGGCCTCAACATCCGCTATCCGGACGCGGTGCTGGAGCAGGAAGCGCGCATGAACCACTACAAGTGGTATGCCGCGCTGGCCTATGTCCGCGCCAACAAGCTCAACCAGATCATCTGGGACAGCCCGCGCGCGCGCATCGGCATCATCACCGCCGGCAAGTCCTATCTCGACACGCGCCAGGCGCTGTATGACCTCGGCATCGACGAAGCGGTCGCCCGGGACATCGGTATCCGCCTGTACAAGATCGGCATGACCTGGCCGCTGGAGGCCGAGGGCGTGCGCGCCTTCGCGCAGGGCCTGGAAGAAATCATCGTGGTGGAAGAGAAGCGCCAGATCCTCGAATACCAACTGAAGGAAGAACTCTACAACTGGCGCGACGACGTGCGTCCGCGCGTGGTCGGCAAGTTCGACGATACCGGCGAGTGGAGCGGCAACCACCGCGAAGGCCACGGCAACTGGCTGCTGCCGGCGACCTATGAACTGAACCCGGCACAGATCGCACGCGCGATCGCGGCCCGCATTTCGAAATACTTCGCCGGCCAGCCGATCGAGCAGCGCGTCAAGGAACGCATCGCCTATCTGGAAGCAAAGGAATCGGTGCTCAAGGTCGGCAGCGCCAAACCTGATCCGAACAAGGACCGCATTCCGCATTTCTGCTCAGGCTGCCCGCACAACACCTCCACCAACGTGCCCGAAGGCAGCCGCGCGCTGGCCGGCATCGGTTGCCATTACATGGTGCTGTGGATGGACCGTCGCACCTCGACCTTCACGCACATGGGCGCCGAGGGCGTGACCTGGGTCGGCCACGCGCCGTTCACCAACGAGCAGCATGTGTTCGCCAACCTGGGCGACGGCACTTACTTCCATTCCGGCTTGCTGGCAATTCGCGCCGCTGTCGCAGGCAAGGTCAACATGACCTACAAGATTCTGTACAACGATGCGGTGGCCATGACCGGCGGGCAGCAGTTTGACGGCCCGCTCGATCCGGCAATGATCTCGCGCCAGATCGCTGCCGAGGGCGTGAATCCGATCGTGGTGGTGACGGACGATCCGGGCAAATATCCGGCAGGCGTGAACTGGGCGCCGGGCGTGACGATCCGCCATCGGGATGAGCTCGACACGGTGCAGAAGGAATTGCGCGAGGTGAAGGGCGTGTCGGCGATCATTTACGACCAGACCTGCGCTTCCGAAAAGAGGCGCCGCCGCAAACGCAACGAGTATCCGGACCCGGCCAAGCGCACCGTGATCAACGAAGCAGTGTGCGAGGGTTGCGGCGATTGCAGCGTGCAATCGAATTGCCTGTCGGTCGAGCCGCTGGAAACCGAGTTCGGGCGCAAACGCCAGATCAATCAATCCTCGTGCAACAAGGACTTCTCCTGCGTCAAGGGCTTCTGCCCGAGCTTCGTCACGGTCGAAGGCGGCCAGCTCAGGAAACCGAAGAAAGCCGCCGTCAGCGATGACGCGGGCGCGAAGAAGCTGCCGATACTGCAAGGCAGCAACCTGCCTTATCCCACGCTGCCGACCACGGAAAAACCCTTCGGCATCCTGGTGACGGGCGTTGGCGGCACGGGCGTGATCACCATCGGCCAGATCCTGGCAATGGCAGCGCACGCCGAAGGCAAGGGTTGCTCCGTGCTCGACATGAGCGGCCTAGCACAAAAGGGTGGGCCGGTGATGTCGCACGTGCGCTTGTCCGATCATCCGGATGAAATCCATTCGACTCGCGTCGGCACCGGCGCGGCCGATCTCGTGATCGGCTGCGACCTGATCGTCACCGCCAGCCGTGACGCCGTGTCGCGCATGGGCGAGGGGCGTACCTACGCGGCCGTCAATTCGACCGGCACGCCGACGGCTGCCTTCGTGAAGAATCCGGACTGGAAACATCCCGGTGCGGCGGCGGAGAACGATATCCGCACGGCTTGCGGCGACGGACGCGCGGACTTCATCGATGCGGGCAAGATTGCCACCGCGCTGATGGGCGACAACATCGCAACCAACATGTTCATGCTCGGCTATGTCTGGCAGAAAGGCTGGGTGCCGCTGTCGGAAGCCGCGGTGATGAAGGCGATCGAACTGAACGGCGTCTCGGTCGAATTCAACAAGCAAGCCTTCGTGTGGGGCCGCAATGCCGCGCACGACTGGGCTGCGGTTGAACGTCTCGCGAAGATGAACGATACCGCCGCGCAAGTGATCGAATTCAAGCGCGCGCCCTCGCTCGATGCGATGATCGACATGCGCGTCGATTATCTGGCGAAGTATCAGGATGCAGCTTACGCACGGCAGTATCGCGACTTCGTCGAGAAGGTGCGCGGCGCGGAACGCAAGGTGGTCGATCAGAAGCCCCTGCGCCTGACCGAAGCCGTCGCCCGCTACCTGTTCAAGCTGATGGCCTACAAGGACGAGTACGAAGTCGCGCGCCTGCATGCCGACATGGCGTTCAAGGCCAAGATCGAGGGCATGTTCGAAGGAGACTACAAGCTCAAGTTCCATCTCGCGCCGCCCTTGTTTGCGAAACGTGATGCGAACGGGCACCTCATCAAGCAGGAGTTCGGTCCCTGGATGATGAAAGCCTTCGGCGTGCTCGCGAAATTCAAGTTCCTGCGTGGCGGTCCATTCGATATTTTCGGCCATACCGCGGAGCGCAAGACGGAGCGTGCGCTGATCGGGCAGTACCGGCAAACAATTGAAGCGCTGTTGCCGAAACTGACGGAAGGAAATATCACAAAGGCTGCAGCGATCGCCAGCATTCCGGAAGACATCCGCGGCTTCGGTCACGTGAAGGAAAAGAACCTGAAGGCAGCCAGGGAGAAGGAATCTGCGTTGCTGACCGCATTTGATGCGCCAAATGCACCGAATGCAACGGTGAAGACCTCCCAGCAGGTTGCCTGAACCGGTTTAACCAGGCACAACCGCCATCCCGAACCCAAGCGGGATGGCGGTTTTTTTATTAGTCCGGACAAGCAAATGCAGCTGCAAATACTTCGCGAATGGATCGCCTCTGATCCGCTGCGCATGCGTGCGTTGCGCATCGCACGCGAGCTCGCCTTGCCCGACTGGTGCATTGCGGCAGGCTTCGTGCGCAATCTCGCCTGGGACAGGCTGCACCGCTTCGAAATTCCGACGCCGCTGACCGATATCGATCTGATCTACTTCGACCCCGAACGCGCGAGCAAGGAACACGAGCGCGAGATCGAGGTGCGCCTTGCGGCAATCGACAGGGAGCTGCCATGGTCGGTGCGCAATCAGGCACGTATGCATACACGTAACGGCGACGAGCCTTACAAGTCCACCATGGACGCAATGAGGTATTGGGTCGAGCTGGAAACAGCGATCGGCGCGAGGCTCGATGCGGGTGGGCGGATCGAGATCATCAGCCCGTTCGGCCTCGACAGCCTGTTCGCGAAAAAGGTCACCCCCAACCGAAAACACTACAAGCCGGCGGAGTTCTCACGAAGGCTGACGAAGAAGAACTGGCTCTGGATCTGGCCGGGGCTGAAAGTCGATGTGTGAGAGTGTACGCGCGCACCGTGCCGAAGCACGTGGCGCGCTGTGTCGTTGCGGAGCATCAAAGCCGGCATCAGGCATCCAGTAACTGGTAGCGCAGCGCCGAGAGTTCGATATGCGTGAGGATGACGGCGCTCTTCAGTTCGTAATTCATGCCGTCCGCGGGATGGATCTTGTTTTGCGCCTGGTCGCTGATGCGCGCCAGATCGTCGACACTCTGCCGCACACCACGTGCATCCCGCGATTTCAGCGCGCGTTGCGCCTGGCTGGAACGCTGGCCGAGCTGATGCACATAATCTTTCAATTCTTCCGGCACGCTGCTATCGGAGTGGCAGGCACGCATGGCGTGATAAATGGTGCGGTCGATGAAACCGAGCCGCTGCCGAATGTCTTCACTTTGCACGTTCATTCAAGACTCCTGTTCGAACCTTGGTCAAGGATCAATCGGTAAGCTCTGATGAAGTCTGAAATCGATTCGGTCAAGGTCCGAGGAATCAGAGAAACAGTGAAGGCTTCGTCAGAGCGCTGGTTTGATGATTTGTTAACAGCGAAGTTCCTGATGAAAAAATGTTCATTGTGGTGGACGTTCTTGGTCAATGCGCTCCCGGAATACAGTGATTCGGTCAGCCGCATCGTGGTGCTGAAAGACGCGGAAGGCCTATTCTGCACCTCGCTTCGTCCGGGATCAATTCGCACTGCACAATGTCTAACAGCCAATTGGGCAGAGGGAAATTGGTGCGCTGCGCAATGCGACCGCCTTGCCATACCGCGCGATGGGGACAGTTACATGGATGGGGATGTTTTGACGGAAATCGGCGCGTTCCCCTGGGCGGGTGAACTTTCCGGCGGCCCGTATATCGGCTGCGCGGGATGGAACTTGTCGAGTGCGGTGCAGGAATATTTTCCGAAAGAGGGCAGTCATCTGGAACGCTATGCAGCCGTCTTTCCTGCGGTCGAGATCAACACTTCGTTCTACCGTCCGCACCGTCCGGCGACGTATGCGCGCTGGCACGACAGCGTGCCGGATGCGTTTCGCTTTTCAGCAAAGATTCCGAAGGAAATCACGCATGAACTGAGCTTGCGAAACGTCGAGCCGGCGTTGAGGAAGTTCATCGGTGAAGTGAGCCACTTGGGCGAGAAGCTGGACCGTCTGCTGGTACAGCTCCCGCCCCGATTGCAATACGATGCGTCGACGGCCGAGCGGTTTTTCCATGCCTTGCGCGAGTTGACCCCGGTATCGATCGTCTGCGAGCCGCGTCATGCGACCTGGTTTTCCGATGCGGCTGCCGCGACCTTGGCCGGGCATGATATTGCCTATGTGACTGCCGACCCGCCGGTCGCTCCACCGCCGGAATGCGCGCACGCCGCACGCACGATCTACCTCCGGCTGCATGGTTCACCGCATGTCTATCATTCGGCCTATTCCGAGGAAGAACTGGATCGGATTGCGGATGGTATCGAGCACGATACGCTGGCCGGCAAATCCGTGTGGTGCGTCTTCGACAATACCGCCAGCGGCGCGGCTGTACCAAACGCATTGGCCTTGCTCGGTCGCTTGCGTCGCGCTCTGGCCTCAGGCGCCGGGCGCGTTGGCGCTGCTGCCGGCGCTCTTGACCACGGTCACCGTGCAATCCGCTTGCGCAACGACTTGCGATGACACGCTGCCGAGGTAGCGGCGCAACGCCGAGCTGCCGCGTGAACCGATCACGATGTGATCGACGTCATTGATCTTGGCGTAATCGACGAGCGCGGCTGCAGGATCGGGCGCCTCGAGTACGTGGAAGGTAATCTTGTCGTGCGGGATGGCAAGCGGGCGCGCCCAGTGTTTCAGTCCCACCAGATGCTTCACATGGAGATTGCGCCCTTGCTTGTCGACGAATTCGTCCATGCCGATGCGATTGGTTTTCTGCACCGTCACGCACGCGAGTCGCGCGCCCGGTTCGGTCTGCAATACGCGGCGCGCTGCGAGGCGCAACGCATCGGCCAGCGCTTCCGAATTGTAATTGAGGTCGATCGCCACCATGATGATCGGCGCGCGCATGAGTTGCTGCGAGGCGGATTGTTGCGGCATCGGCTCCATGCCGATTGCATGGAACCAGCGGCGCGTCACCGTCAGGAAACCGTCACGCGCCTGTTTGTAGGCCCGCTCGGTGAGTTGTACCTGCTCGGGGTTCTGCAGGTCAAAGGCAAGTTGCGCGGCAGTGTCATGACGTGCGGCCGGATCGACTTCCAGACAGCGCAATATGATTTCCTGCAACCACAGGGGAATCTTGTCGTTGAGCGCGTGCGGCGGCGTCGCATCGCGATACAGACGGCGGCGCAAACCGGACACCGAGGTCGGATTGCCGTGCGGCCGCTCGCCGGTCGCAAGGTGATACATCAGCACGCCGAGCGCGAACAAATCGCTGCGCGGATCGTTGCGGATATGCAGCACCTGTTCCGGCGAAATGTAGGGGCCGGTGCCCATCGGCAGGCGGAATTCCTCGGCCAGCAAATCGGGCAGCTTGTCATGGCGCGACAGACCGTAATCGATGAGGATCGCTTCGCCGGTCTCGCGGAACATGATGTTGCTCGGCTTGATGTCGAGATGGATCACGTTTTGCCGATGCAAGTCGTGCAGGGCAGAGGCCACCTTGATGCCGATGTCCACCACTTCCTCGATCGGCAAAGGCGCCTCGTCGAAGCGCGAGCGCAGCGATTTTCCCGAGATCAGTTCCATCACGATGTAGGGCTGACCGGTGAAGTCGCCGGCGGAAACATAGCGCGGTACGTGGATGCCCTTGAGCTTGGGCATGATCATCTGCTCGACTTCGAAACCGACGATCGCAGCCGGATCGTTGTGATCGCCGAGGATGGGGATCTTCATCAGCAGTGGTTCGGGCGGTGCGTCCTGGTCGGCATCGACGCGCACCACGCGCCAGAGCGTGGCCATGCCGCCCTTGTGAAGCCTTTCTTCCAGACGGAAATCGTCAATCACCATCCCCGCTTCCAGACGGTTATGACTCATGGCTAACGTCCGTGCTCAAGCCGGTTGCCGACGCTTTGCGGTAGTCCCGCCTCGCGAATCTTGGCGGCCGTGGTTTCGTAATCGTAAGGAACGCGGAAGTAGATCAGTTCATGCGTGACGTCGTCGAACAAGGCGTAGCATGCGGCCGGATTGCCATCGCGCGGCTGTCCGACCGAACCGGGAATGACCAGCCAGCGGCGCTGCGTCCCGAGCGGAATGCTGCTGTCGCCAGTCGGGACGAAGGACGAGACCTTGCCGGTCGGCGACAGGTTGTACAAGGCGGGTTCATGCACGTGGCCGCAAAAGGTGATGCGGCAGCGCGTCGCGTACATGCTCTTGATCGCTTCCAGCGTGCCGGCCACGTATTCCCAGCTGCGCGGCTCGGCGGCGGTCGCATGCACGAACAGGCAGTTGTTCCATTCATGCGTCAGGGGCAGCCATTCGAGAAATTTCAATTGCTTCTCGTTGAGTTGCGCCCGCGTCCATTCGACCACCTCGCGCGCCTGCGGATTCATGTGCTTGCTCGGCGCCTGCGTGACCGCAACGTCATGGTTGCCGAGCACTGCGAAGGCGCCGCGCTCGACATAGTCCATCACGGTGTCGACTACCCAGCCCGGATCGGCACCATAGCCGACCAGGTCGCCGAGGAAGGCGTAGCGTTGTGCCTTGCGCTCCTCCGCATGGGCAAGGCAGGCGGCCAGGGCTTCGCGATTGGCGTGGATGTCGGTGAGTACGGCGATCAGCATGGAATTCTTCAGAAAGAGATGTCTATTTTGCAAGCGGGCTTGCCGATACCTGCATCGTACTCCTCGATTCTTTGAGTTTGCTTACACTAGCCCAGCGTCATGATCTCGTTGGCATGCCGCAGCCGTTGCGACAGCAGCACCGCGATGTTGCGAAACAGCTTGGACGAAATGTCGGGCAGCGCAGCGATGTTGTCGCCGTCCAGCCGCAGCACGCGGCAATGATTGATCGCCTTGACCGATGCGGAACGGCTGCGGCACTCGATCAGGGACATTTCGCCGAAACACTCGCCCGGACCAAGTTCCTGCAACAGTTTCTGCACGCCGAACGAGCGCTTGTAGATGCCGGCCTTGCCCGACAGCAGAACAAACAGGTGGCGATCCTGTTCGCCTTCGCGAATCGGATACTCGCCGGCGCGGCATTCGACCAGTTCGGCCTGCTCGAGCAGTCGCGCGAGTTCCGCTTGCTCCAGGCCGCGAAACAAATCAAGCTTGAGCAAAAGCTGGTAAGTCTCGGGTGCGCAATGGACGGACATTGTTTCCCCTAGTTCCCGACGAATTGACGATAACCGCGTGCGCGCAACTCGCACGCCGGGCAGCTGCCGCAGCCATAACCCCAGTCATGCAGCGCGCCGCGCTCGCCAAGGTAGCAGGTATGCGTGTCACTGCGGATCAGGTCGACCAGCGCCTGTCCGCCCAGATCCTGCGCGAGACGCCAGGTGGACGCCTTGTCGATCCACATCAGCGGTGTCTCGACCTTGAGGCGGGTCGCCATGCCGAGGTTGAGCGCAACCTGCAAGGCTTTCATCGTATCGTCGCGGCAATCCGGATAGCCGGAGAAATCGGTTTCGCACATGCCGCCGACCAGCACATCCAGGCCGCGCCGGTAGGCCACGGTGGCCGCGACCGTCATGAACAGCAGGTTACGTCCAGGCACGAAGGTATTCGGCAATCCGTTGTCCTGCATCGCTATTTCCACGTCACGCGTGAGCGCCGTATCGGAAATGGTCGACAGCAGGGACAGGTCGATCATGTGATCTTCGCCCAGCCTGGCATTCCAGTCCGGCGCGAGGGCGCGCATCTTTTGCAGCAGGGTAGGGCGGACGGTCAGCTCGATCGCGTGCCGCTGGCCGTAGTCGAAGCCGATGGTTTCCACGCGCCCATAGCGGGCCAGCGCCCATGCCAGGCAGGTGGTGGAGTCCTGGCCGCCGCTGAACAGCACCAGTGCACCGTTGGAAAAAGTCATGTGAATACCGGATATCAAGGTTGCGGCACATCCATGCCGGGAGACAAGGGATTGTAGCCTGCGCGCGCGAGGGTGGGAATCCGTTGTGTCAGGAGGACTTCTTGCTGACGTTCTCCAGCGTCTGTTCGATGTAGTCGCCATCGCTTTCGGTATAGCGAATGCGCGCCGGATACCATTCCTGCTGCGGCGCCAGCCAGATGTCCAGTTGCTGGTCGCCGGAATCGGGCTCCTGCACGCGCGTCACGTGCAGCGTGTTGAGCGTGCCGAGCGCGGTCTCGATCTTTTCCTGCTTCAAGACCTTGAAGGTCCATGCATGCGCCTCGCTCCTTCCTGCCACGGAAAAGGTCCACTCCGATCCCGGCTTGAATTTTCCGTGCGCGGCGCGCGCGATGGCGATCAGTTGCCAGACCGCGCTGCTGCGGTCCTGCTCGCCGCCACTGAGCGGGTAAGTCTCCTCGGAACCGGAAAAGCGAATCACGCCGGCGCTGCGGTCGAACGAGGTGGTGGTCGCGCCCTTGCGAAAGCGTTTCTCCGTAAAGCTGGTCGGCGCCAGGCCGTAGTCGTCGATGACGCCTTCGCTGCGCGCATCGAGAATTTTCCCGACCAGCATGGCGCGCGCCTCATTCGCAACAGAAAATTTCTTGTCCGCAGCCTCCCATTTGACGACCGCCTCGCCTTCCACCGGAAAGCCTTTTTGCCGCGACATGATCTTGTAGCTCAAGTCCACGGATGGAGGGATGTTGACGTGGTATTTGACCGCATGGCCGGCCGCCAGTAGCGGAACGGAAATGCCAAGAGCGAGAATCGTGGCCAGGGCCTTGTGCAAGAGAGGAAGCTTCATGAATCTTTCAGGTAAAAATCGGTTTCAGTGTGCCAGGGGCGTGAGGGATGACAAGGCCATGTCAAGGAAGTCGCCGCTGGCATAGGTGTAGCGTACCTTGACCGGATACCATTCCCGGTGCGATGCCAGCCAGATATCGATTTTCTGGTCGTGCGATTCCGGACGCGGCGCGCGCACGACGTGCCAGGCGGCGAGCTTGCCGTAAGGCGTCTCGATTTCCTCTTCGCCGATCACCTGGATGCGCCAGGTATCCGCGTCGCGCGCGCCCGCGACTACCACGTCCATCTCCGCGCCGGGCTGGAACTGGCCGGGATCGCCGCGCCCGATGCTGGCCAGTTGCCATATGACGCTGGCGCGGTCCTGTTCGCCGCCCTTGTATGGGTAGACGGCCTCGGATGCGGAAAAACTGATCTTGCGCTGTTCATGCTGGAAATGGGTGCTGGTCAAGGACTTGCGCCACGGCTTCTCGCTGTACAGCACTGGCGCGATGCCGGTATCGTTGATCGTACCTTCGCTGGTGAAGTTCAGCACCGTGATCTTGAAAATGAGCGAGATGCTGGCTTCGCCCGTCACGCGATAGTTTCCGCCTGTCGACTCCCAGCGGAATGCGCCGCTGCCATACCACTTCTGCTCGTCACGCAGCGCGAACACGTCATAGGTCAGTTCGGCGGACGGCGGCGGGTCGACCTTGTAGGGCGCGGCTGCCTGCGTTTCGTTTGCGGGCGGAGCCGGTTCGGCACTCGCCTCGGGAGGCGGCGTCTGCGGCGTGTCGGCCGCCACGGTTTCGCTTGCCGCGTCTGGCTGAATGTCCGCCGGCTCGGATACGACCGGCGCCGGCACGGACTGCGCATCCTGGACCGGTGGCGGTGCGGTGCGGTGACGGCGCTTCGGCTTCGGTTTCGGTTTGACGATCCCCGGTGACGGCGGGGCAATGATCTTCTTCGGCTCGGTCAGCAGCGCCGTCGTGATCACGGTTTGAGTCTCGTCGCGCCAGGACGGCATGCCGATGTGGCCATTTGCCCAATTGAACGCCAACAGATGCAGCAGCAGCGATGCAAGCAGAATGACAACCCAGCGCCTGGATCGGACGTCGGCGGATTGCGGTTCTGTCATGGGGGAACGAATGAAAGCCATTCTGCTAGTGTAACAACCTCTGGCGGCCGATTGCAGAGGGATGAAATAGTTGCTTCAGGGCAATGCATCGGCCTTGCGC
The DNA here is from genome assembly GCF_004804275.1 of Herbaspirillum sp. ST 5-3. Lineage (GTDB taxonomy): Bacteria > Pseudomonadota > Gammaproteobacteria > Burkholderiales > Burkholderiaceae_D > Noviherbaspirillum. The sequence goes on along the minus strand of NZ_STGI01000001.1, from coordinate 218,571 downwards.
GGCAGCTTCAACAATACAGTCTCGAGCGGGCGCATTTTTGTGGGAGCGCAAGACGGAACCTATATCATTTTGACCACTCCACCTAATCTGCTACTCTCAGCGATATTTCGAGACTTGGAGAGAAATCATGGTGAAGCCGACAATGCCCAACATCCCGGGAATGGGAGCGATGACGGACACGATTGATTTCGTCAAGAACCTGTGGGGCAGCATGGGCGTCCCGGGCATGAACATGGCCAACATGAACATTCCGGGCATGCCGGGCATGAATATCCCGGGCATGGTCATGCCAAGCTTGTCCGTCGAAGAAATCCAGAAGAAGATCACCGACCTGAAGGCGGTTGAATCCTGGCTGAATCTCAACATGAGCATGCTGCGCAACACGATACAGGCGCTGGAAGTCCAGGCGGCCACGCTGTCGACGCTGAAATCGATGGGTGACAGCTTCACCGCGAGCATGGCTTCCGCCACGCAGCCGCATGCGCAACCGGCCGCCGCGCAACCCCAGACCAATGGCAGCAACGGCGGTGGCGCTGAACATGGAACGGAAAAACTGCATGGCGCTCCGGAGCCGACCAGCAAGGATGAAAACGATGCCGCCGCACTGACCGCACCGCTGGTCAATGCAGCTGCCTGGTGGAACATGTTGCAGGATCAGTTCAAACAAGCAGTAGGTAATGCAATGACGGCCGAAGTACCCGCTCCTGTCGCCGCAACCACCGAAAAGGCGAAAGCGAAACCGAAAGCAAAAACCGCCGGCGCAACAAGCCCTTCGACCACGACCGGTACGGCACGCAAGCGCAAGACATCAAGGTAAGCCGGCGTTCGCAAGTCGATTTATCGTTGCGGCGGCGCCGATGCAGGCGCCACTTTCAGATGGCTTGCCACCCACAGGCTCGCGATGCCGCACACCACCGCAATGTAGCCGACAATGTTGTAATGCTCGACCTGGCCTTGCGCATTGCGGCTGATGATCAACCCGGCCACGAGCGAGGCCAGCCCGGAAGAAAGCATCTGCACTGATGATCCGAGGCTCATGAAAGTGCCGCGCACTTGCGGCGCGGCGACTGCGGTCACCATTGCCATGCCCGGCACGACGCGACCCGGCACCAGAATGAAGAACACGGTCGAGTTCGTCAGCACCACCCACCACGGCACCGGTACAAGATGCGTCGTCACCAGCAAGGGGACAAAGGCGGCGGCCGCCACCCAATGGAAGGTACGCAGCTTGCCATGTCGGTCAGCCATTCGCCCGATCAGACGCGACGTGAAAAAGGTGGCCGCGCCGCCGACCAGATAAATGACCGTAATGAAACTCTCCGTCATGCCGACATTCGCGGTGTAGTACAGCGCGATATACGGAATCACGGTGAAGCCCGTCATCATCAGGAGCGAGACGAACAGATAAGCCTTCAGGTGCTCGGGATTCTTCGCAACCGCGTAAATCTGCTGGAACACGTTGCCTTCCCGCTCGCGCTCCAGATGTGCCGTCAGCGGCGGCAGCAGGCGATATGCGATGAAAAGGAACATCGCGCACAGCACCACGATAAAGAAGAAGGGAGCGCGCCAGCCCAGCGCGGGAATATGTTCCGCTAAAAACAGGCCGAGCGGCACGCCGGCCACCGTCGAGAGCGAGAACGCCGCCATGATCGTTCCCATCGCCTGCCCGCGCCGCTCGAACGGCACCACGTCCGCCACCATGGTCTGCGTCATGCCGCTCATGATGCCGCCGAAAGCACCTGCCAGCGCGCGCGCCACGAGCAGGGCGGCGTAATTGGGGGCCAATCCGCAAGAGAGGGTCGCCAACATGAACAAGACATATAGCGTGAGCATCAGCTTGCGACGGTCAAAGCGATCCACGTAGGTTGCCGCCAGCAGGCCGGAGGCCGCGGCCGTGAAGGTGTACGACGACAGCAACAATCCGAATTCCTGCGTGCTCAGATGCAGTACCCGGATCAATTGCGGCCCGAGCGGCATCATGATCATGAAATCGAGAATGTGCGTGAACTGAATGCCGGCGAGCGCCAGCAGGAACAGGCGTTCGTTCTTGACCGGCGTGAAGGAGGATTGCGCAGGGGCGGGTGGATTCATGGGCTTGCCACGCGGTGGCGCTTGGACCGTGGTTATTTTGTCGGTGAAGAATACTTCAACTGACGGCATCCTGCTTCGGCCAACGCAGCAGCAACAGCAACAGCACCAGCGCAGCGGTCGCGAACACGCCGCCGGCCTCGAAGGTCGCAGCCGGCCCCAGCCCGTCCCACAGCAATCCCGCCAATACGCTCGCCAGCAGCATCGCCACCCCGCTGCCAAGATTGAACAAGCCATATGCCGTACCCCGCAGTTCGGGCGGCGCGGTGTCAGCGATCATCGCCGCGAGCAGGCCTTGCGTTGCCGCCATATGCAGTCCCCAGAACACCAGGCCCGCCCCGATCCACGCCAGGCCGCCGTCATAGGCGAGCAGCATATCGGCAACGATCAGTGGCACGATTCCCACTGTCAGCAAGGTATGGTGGCTCATCTTGTCCGCCAGTATTCCCAAGGGATACGCGCCAACGGCGTACACGACATTCATCAATACCAGCACCAGCGGCACCAGCGCCAATGCCAGGCCGCCTTGTTGCGCGCGCAATACCAGGAATGCTTCCGAGAAGCGCGCAAGCGTCAGTGCCGCGCCCGCGGCTACCACCCACCAGTACGTGTTCGGCAGCAATTTCAAGGCTGCCCGCGATACAGGAAAGGCGACCTTTCCCGGCGGCCGTGCTCTTGCAGGCTCGCGTACCCCGAATGCGAGCAGCAGCACGGCCAACATGCCGGGAATGACCGCCACCCAGAAAACGGCACGAAAATCGTTGGCCCATAACAGCATCAAACCCATTGCCAGCAGTGGCCCGACGAAAGCACCCACTGTATCGAGCGACTGGCGCAAGCCGAATGCGGCTCCGCGCACTTCCTGGGGCGTCACATCGGCGATCAAGGCATCGCGAGGCGCGCCGCGTATGCCTTTGCCGATGCGATCCAGAAAGCGCGCGCTCAATACCCAGCCGGCGCCGGTTGCCAGAGCGAACAAGGGTTTGGTCGCGCCGCCCAGGCCATAGCCGATTACCGCGAGCCATTTACGCTTGCCGACATAATCGCTGATGACGCCGGAAAACACCTTTGTGATCAATGCCGTCGCTTCCGCGATGCCTTCGATCACACCAACCGTGGTCGCACTTGTACCCAAAACCACGGTCATAAATACCGGCAGCAGACTATGGATGATTTCTGACGAAATATCCATCAACAGGCTGACAAAGCCCAACACCCAAACTGTACGGGGGATGTGGGGTGTTTGTTCGAGAGAGGTGGTCATAGAAATCCGCGCTTGTTGAACAAATTTTGTTGCATCGGTGCACTACATACAAACCTGAATCCGGAGCCGAGATTCCGGATCAAACGCTTTTCTTGGTAGAATCAAACACTTAACTCAATTTTGAAGGTGCGTAATGCTGTACCCAGAACTATTCAAATCGCTCGAACAGGTCCGTTGGAACATGGAAAAAGACATTCCCTGGGACCAGTTTGACGGATCAAAGCTCACAGACGAGCAGGCGCAGACAATACGGATGAATGCCATTACCGAGTGGTCCGCATTACCTGCCACCGAGATGTTCTTGCGTGACAACCGCGGCGACAGCGATTTTTCCGCCTTCATGTCCGTCTGGTTTTTCGAAGAGCAAAAGCATTCGCTGGTCCTGATGGAATACCTGCGTCGCTTCCGCCCCGAACTGGTGCCGACCGAAGCGGAACTGCACAACGTGCGCTTCGAATTCGATCCCGCGCCGCCGCTGGAAACCCTGATGCTTCACTTCTGCGGCGAAATCCGCCTCAACCATTGGTACCGCTGCGCATCCGACTGGCATACCGAGCCGGTCATCAAAGCCATCTACAAGATTATCAGCCAGGATGAGGCACGCCACGGCGGCGCTTACCTGCGCTACATGAAAAAAGCGCTCAACGAGGTCGGCGACAGTGCACGTGCCGCCTTCACCAAGATCGGTGTCCTGATGGCATCGGCGCGCCGCACCGAAAAGCCGCTGCATCCGACCAACTTGCATGTCAACCAGGCATTGTTTCCGAATGATACCGTGCAAAGCCGTCTTCCGGATCCGAACTGGCTGGAGCGCTGGCTCGACGGCCAGATCAAGTTCGACGGCGACTGGGAAAAGAAAGTGGTCGACCGCATCCTGCACAACATGTCGCTGCTGATGGAGCGCACCTTTGAATCGGTGCAGGACCTCAATCGCTATCGCAAGGAAGTCACCGCGCGCCTCGGCCAGAGTTCTCTGAAGCCGGCAGCCTGATCGCCAATCTCCTTCCGACTCATGTAAGCTTAGGGCCGCCAGCAAACGCTGGCGGCCCTTTTACTTTCATCATGTCCAATTTCGAAAAGAAAATCTGTCCCCGCGCCGATCTCAAGGAACGCATCGCCCGGCTTCCAAAACCCGTGGTGCTGACCAATGGCGTATTCGACATCCTGCATCGGGGCCACGTCACCTATCTCGCGCAGGCACGCGAACTTGGCGCTTCGCTTGTGGTCGCAGTCAATACCGATGCATCGGTGAAGCGGCTCGGCAAGGGGGATGACCGCCCGATCAACACCTGCGACGACCGGATGGCGATTCTCGCGGCGCTGGAAGCTGTCAGCATGGTGGTGCCGTTCGATGAAGACACTGCGCTGGAAGTCGTGCAGGAAGCACAGCCCGACATCTACGTGAAAGGCGGCGACTACGACATGACCGCCATACCGGAAGGGCGTGCCGTTACTGCATACGGCGGGCGCGCCGTAGCGATCGATTTCAAGCACGACCGCTCGACCACTAATCTGTTGTCGAAGGTCCGAAAGGGGTAAAGCGATGAACTTCGCTCCGTTGGCGGAAGTCACGCGCGGCGCGCAGCCTGAGTCCATCCACACTGGCGCCGTCGCGGTTGTCGACCTGAGCGGCAAGCTGCTGTATTACGCCGGCGACCCGCATTTTCCGACCTTTACCCGCTCCACGCTCAAACCGTTCCAGGCCTTGCCATTCCTGCGCGCCGGCGGTCCTGCCAGGTTCGGCTTCAGCAGCCGCGAGATCGCGCTGATGTGCGCCAGTCATTCTGGCGAGCCGATGCACATCGATACCGTATCGACGATGCTGTCGAGGGCCGGCTGCGATGAGCACCACTTGCGCTGCGGCTGCCATGTGCCCATCCACTACAGCATCGAAAACAGACAACCCACGGCGGATCAAACCTTCAGCCAGCTGCACAACAATTGCAGCGGCAAGCATGCGGGTTTTCTCGCCTATTGCGTTCAGCACAGTCAGCCGCTCGACACTTACCTTGACCCGTCCCATCCACTGCAAACCTCGATACGCGCGTGTGTTGCGCAAGCGGCCGACATGCCGCAGGCCGATCTCACGATGGGCATCGACGGATGCTCCGCACCCAACTACGCGATGCCGCTGTCACGCCTAGCACTGGCCTATGCGCGTCTCGCGCAGGGAGGCAAAGATCCGGAATTCAGCCAGCAGTTTGACGACCTGTTTGCCGCAATGACCGCGCATCCCGAGCTGGTGTCGGGCAAGGGCCGGGCCGATCTCGCCTTCATGCAGAGCGCGCCGGGCGATTGGGTTGCGAAAGGTGGTGCGGAAGGGGTGCAGGCAATCGGCGTCCGCTCCGCCGGTCTGGGAATTGCGATCAAGGTTGCGGACGGCAATGCTCGCGCCTTGTATCCGGCCGCGACATCCGTGCTGCGGCAGTTGGGCCTGCTGTCATCCACGGATGCGACGCCACTCGCTTCCTGGGCGCATCCGCAGATTCATAATTTGAAGGGATTGCACACCGGCGAGATTCGCTCGACGGTGCGTCTTGTGAAAGCGTGAAAGCGTGACCTGAACCTCAATGACCGTGCGGCATGTTGTGGCCGCCGGCGGGCGCGGTGACGTCCTTCACCAGTACCGATACCTCGGTCTTTCCCGCCTTTTCGAAGGTCAAGGTCAACGGAAACTTGTCGCCGGCCTTCAGCGGCTGGTGCAAGCCGATCAGCATGACGTGATAGCCCCCACCAGGCTTCATCACCAGTTTTTCCGTAGGCTTCAGCTCGATATGCGGCACCTCGCGCATCTTCATCACGTTGTTTTCCATCGCCATGTTGTGGATTTGCGTCGATTTCGCAACTGTCGAACTGACCGCAATCAGCTTGTCCGCTTCCTTGCCCTGGTTTTCAATGGTGAGGTAAGCCCCGGCGGACGGCTGATTCGGCATGGTTGCCCGCGCATAGACATCTTCGATGCGCAGGTCCTTGAGCTTGTATTCCTGGGCGTTGGCGAAACTGCAAGCCAGCACGGCGATGGAAATGGGGAGTAGGTGGCGCAATTGCATGGTGTTCCCTTGACAAGTTGTTGAGACGATTAACTGCCGCCGACAAAACCATTCTGCCGCCAAGCTTCATAAACAACAACGGCCACGGTATTCGACAGATTCAGACTGCGATTATTCGGCCGCATCGGCAGCCGGATTCTCTGGGAAGCCGGAAACGACTCGCGCAGCGCCGGCACCAGGCCCTTGGTCTCCGAGCCGAACACAAACACGTCGCCCGGATGAAACGCAACCGATGCAAATGGCGTTGACCCGCGCGTGGTCAACGCGAACATGCGCTGCGGATCGGGTGCTTCACTGGCCATGTATGCATCCCAGTCGTGATGAACTTTCATCTTCGCATATTCATGGTAATCCAGTCCCGCGCGTCGCATTTTCGCGTCATCCAGCGGAAAGCCGAGCGGTTCGATCAGGTGCAGTTGCGCGCCGGTGTTGGCGCACAGACGAATCACATTTCCCGTGTTCGGCGGAATTTCAGGCTCAACCAGTACTACATGAAACAAGAGCTTCTCCTTGTTATTTTTGCACGGTGCGGGCGAACACGAGATTCGTCACGCGCGCCGCACCAAAACGCTTCAATGTCGCCGCCAGTTCGTTCAGCGTCTCGCCGGTGGTGATGACGTCATCGACTATGCCGACATGCAGCCCGCGCAAGCGATCGATCGCCTCAGGCCGGATGCCGAAGGCGCCCCGGATGTTTTTCCGGCGCTCGTCGGGATGCAGCAAGGCTTGCGCCTGCGTTTCCCGCTGGCGCAGTACAAGTTTTGTATCCAGTACAAGTCCGGCCTTGCGCGACAAGGGTTTGGCAATCTCCAGGGCCTGATTAAAGCCCCGTTCCACCAGCCGCTGCGGTCCAAGTGGCGTCGCAATCAGTCGCTGCGGCACCTCCAAAGACGGGGCGTTCATCAGCGCATCATGCAGCATTCCGGCGAATAAACCGGCAAGCTCCAGTCGATTTCCGAACTTCAACGCCAGCACAAGCTGGTCCGCCGGTGGCGCATAATCGGATGCGACGATTGTCGCATCGAACGCCGGCGCATGCTTCAGGCAGTCGCCGCACTCTTTGGATGACTTGTCTTCCAGCGGCATCGCGCAACGTGTGCAGCGGTGCTTGCGCTGGCCGAAGAACCGGGCACGGCATGCGTCGCATAACGCCGCAGTGCTGTCGCTTCCGCATAATGTGCAGGAACAGGGCAGCGCGGCAGGCAGGCGATCCCACCACTGTCGTGACCGGCTAAGCAAACCTTGGAACATGGAGCAAGCAACTCTTCAAGCGTGTACACTGCATCCATTATCTCATTGACATGGCTGGATTTTCTCGTGTCTTCCATTTCCGATTCCAAAGACAGCAGTTCAAGCAGCCCGATCGATATTCAACGTGTGCGCAAATTGTTCGCCGCGCCGGCCCGCATTGCCGAGTCCGAATTCCTGCGTCGCGAAATAGCCCGGCGTATGCATGAGCGGCTGACGCTCATCAAAATCAAGCCCGAGCGTGTGGCCGATCTCGGTTGCGGCGACGGGAGTGACATGCCGATGCTTCAGGAGCAGTATGCTGAAGCACAGGTCCTCGGGGTCGACGCTTCGCAGTCGCTACTGGGGCTCGCGCGCGACCGCCAGCGTGCCGCCAGATCATCCATGAACCGTTTGCTGAGCAAATGGCTTCCGGGCAAGATCGCCTCCGGTCTGGACGTGTCGGGCGGTTTGATCTGTGGCGATTTTGCGCAATTGCCTTTCCAAAACAACGCGATCGACCTGCTTTGGTCCAACCTCGCGCTGCACTGGCATCCCCACCCGGATCGCGTCTTTGCCGAATGGCGGCGGGTATTGCGCGTCGACGGCTTGCTGATGTTCTCCTGCTTTGGTCCGGATACCTTCAAGGAACTGCGAACCGCTTTTGCATCCGTCGACCAGGATGGGCATGCGCTCACGTTTGTCGACATGCATGATTTCGGCGACATGCTGGTCGATGTCGGATTTTCAACACCGGTGATGGACATGGAAACCATTACCGTCACCTATGATTCCGTCGACAGGCTCATATCAGACGTGCGCGCCTGGGGCGGCAATCCTCTCATTACCCGAAAACGCGGCCTCTTGGGACGCCAGGCATGGTCTGCGGTCACCGCAGCGCTGCAGAAAAACCGACGCGCCGACAACAAGCTTCCGCTTACCTTCGAAATCATTTACGGCCACGCATTTCGGCCCGCTCCGACAAAAACCGCGAGCGGCGAAGCAATTATTCGCTTCGATTTGCGAAAAAAATGATCTGGATCATTGTCGCTCAGAAATTTCTGTGCTTGATAAGCATGTCTGTTCCGGCATATACTTCCCCAGCTTACAACGGGCGCTACTCTTTTTTGCATGACGAATAGGTACTGATTTTCGTCAAGCAGGAATGATTTGTACGGCGTCATTGTTCATAGTCGCGCCAGAAAGTGTTGACGCGTATTGCTGTGACGCACGATCTCCTTGCTGGTCGCCGGTTTCCTGTCCTGTTTCAAGAGGGGGAAGCATTGGTGCACTTGGATTTCGCCGCGGGCATCGTGCAGCGACGGGCAACGGTATATCGATGCACGCAAGAAAAAGTCAGGCGGCTCGCCCCCGTTCCTTACCGGGCAGGTGGCGGATCGCGTGCAGCGGCTCTTGAGTTGATCACCCTCGAGCCCGATCAGAATGAAAAAGACGCGAACTTGCGCGGAGGTGCAGAGCGCTGGCGTCGACGAATTGAACAGAATTCCAATTTTAGGCTTTTGAGGAAACTATGAAACTTGCGCAGCGCCTTCAATCCTTGATGCTCGGTGTATCGCTTCTGGCGGCCGGCATGCCGTCATGGGCGGTGGTAGACAGTCCCGGCGGCCCTGCTGTCCGCGAAATGACCTTCCAGCCGCCGGTGACCCGGATTGCCGAGGAAATCTACTCCCTGCACAACCTGATGCTGATCATCTGCCTGGTGATCTTTGTCGCCGTGTTTGGCGTGATGTTCTACTCCATCATCAAGCACCGCCGCTCCGTCGGGCACCGGCCTGCGACCTTCCACGAAAGCACTGCCGTCGAAATTGCATGGACTGTCGTACCGTTCCTGATCGTCATCGGCATGGCCTTGCCCGCGACCAAGACGGTCGTTGCGATGAAAGACACTTCCAACGCCGACCTCACGATCAAAGTGACCGGCATGCAATGGAAATGGGGTTATGACTACCTGAAGGGTGAGGGCGAAGGCATTTCCTTCCTGTCTGCACTTTCCACGCCGCGCGAACAAGTCGTCGATCCGACCAAGGTAAAAAACGACAACTATCTGATCGAAGTCGACAATCCGGTTGTTGTGCCGGTCAACAAGAAAGTTCGACTGGTGCTGACCGCCAATGACGTGATCCATGCATGGATGATCCCTGCATTCGGCGTCAAGCAGGATGCAATTCCGGGTTTCGTGCGCGACACCTGGTTCCGCGCCGAAAAGACTGGCGTCTATCGCGGTCAGTGCGCCGAATTGTGCGGCAAGGAACATGCATTCATGCCGATCGTGGTCAATGTTCTCAGCGACGAAGACTACAAGAAGTGGGTCGATGGCAAGAAAAAGGAAATGGCGGCCAAGGCCGACGATCCGAACAAGACCTGGACCGTCGCGGAGCTAAAGGAGCGGGGCGAGAAGGTATATGCCGCCAATTGTGTTGCTTGTCACCAGCCGAACGGCAAGGGTGTTCCCGGCTCCTTCCCCGCGCTTGACGGCTCGGCAGTTGTGAATGGGCCGAAGGCTGTACAAATTGATCGCGTCATGAATGGCAAGGGTGCAATGCCGCCATGGAAAGGCGTGCTGTCGGATACCGACATCGCCGCCGTCGTGACCTTCACGCGGAATAATTGGTCCAACAAGGCTCAGGAAAACATTGTTCAACCGGCTGAAGTGCTGGCTGCGCGCAAGTAATTGAATTAGGAGATTGACATGAGCACCACTGTAGTTGATCACGCACACGATCACTCTCACGACCACGCGCACGACCATCCACACGGCTGGCAGCGCTGGTTGTTCGCAACCAACCACAAGGACATCGGTACGCTTTACCTGTGGTTCTCTTTCATCATGCTGCTGTCCGGTGGCGTACTGGCATTGATGATTCGTGCCGAGCTGTTCCAGCCCGGCCTGCAATTGGTGAAGCCGGAATTCTTCAACCAGCTTACCACCATGCACGGCCTGATCATGGTGTTCGGCGCCATCATGCCCGCCTTCGTCGGCTTCGCAAACTGGATGATCCCGCTGCAGATCGGCGCATCCGACATGGCGTTTGCACGCATGAACAACTTCTCATTCTGGCTGCTGCCGCCTGCCGCCATTCTGCTGGCGACTTCCTTCCTGGTGCCGGGCGGTGCCACGGCTGCAGGCTGGACCTTGTATGCGCCGCTGTCGACGCAAATGGGCGTCGGCATGGACATGGCGATCTTCGCGGTGCACATCATGGGCGCTTCGTCGATCATGGGCTCGATCAACATCATCACCACCATCCTCAACATGCGCGCGCCCGGCATGACGCTGATGAAGATGCCGATGTTCTGCTGGACCTGGCTGATAACCGCCTACCTGTTGATCGCTGTCATGCCGGTGCTGGCTGGCGCGATCACGATGACACTGACTGATCGCCATTTCGGCACCTCGTTCTTCAATGCTGCCGGTGGCGGCGACCCGGTGATGTACCAGCATATTTTCTGGTTCTTCGGCCACCCCGAGGTGTACATCATGATTCTGCCTGCGTTCGGCATCATTTCGCAGATCATTCCGGCCTTCGCGCGCAAGCAATTGTTCGGCTACGCCTCGATGGTGTATGCAACCGCATCGATCGCGATCCTGTCGTTCATCGTCTGGGCGCACCATATGTTTACCACCGGCATGCCGGTGACCGGTCAGTTGTTCTTCATGTATGCAACGATGCTGATTTCCGTGCCGACCGGCGTGAAGGTGTTCAACTGGATCGCTACCATGTGGAAAGGTGCGATGACGTTTGAAACCCCGATGCTGTTCGCGGTCGGCTTCATCTTCGTGTTCACGATCGGCGGCTTCTCCGGCCTGATCCTGGCCGTTGCACCGATCGATATCCAGATGCAGGACACTTATTACGTCGTGGCGCACTTCCACTACGTGCTGGTGGCGGGCTCCCTGTTCGCGCTGTTTGCCGGCTTTTACTACTGGGGTCCGAAATGGACCGGCCACATGTACAACGAAGGCCGTGGCAAGTTCCACTTCTGGGGTTCGATCATTACCTTCAATATCACCTTCTTCCCAATGCACTTCCTGGGATTGGCCGGTATGCCGCGTCGCTACGCCGACTATCCGGCACAGTTCACGGATTTCAACATGATTGCGTCGATTGGCGCCTTCGGTTTCGGCCTGATGCAGGTGTACTTCCTGTTTGCGGTAGTGCTGCCGTCGATCAAGGGTGGCCAAAAAGCAGCCGACAAGCCGTGGGATGGCGCAGAAGGGCTGGAGTGGACCGTGCCGAGCCCGGCACCGTTCCATACCTTTGAAGTGCCGCCGACTGTGAAATAAACAATGGCGGGCGTATGCCCGCCTTTAAAGGTTGTATGTCTGATCCAAGAAAACCGAATAACGTTAGGACCGCGTTGATTCTGGCGTCGATCGCCCTGATGTTTTTTGTCGGCGTGTTCATCAAGCGTATCTGGCTGAGTTGAAATGGACCCGCGAGAACAAGCGGCCACGGGCCGGACCGGCAAGCTGAATTCGCAAATGCTTGGCAAGCTTGTGGTTATTGCCATCCTGATGTTCGGCTTCGGCTACGCGCTTGTTCCGCTTTACAAGAAGATTTGCGAGATTACCGGCGTCAACGTCGTTACACAAAAAGACGCATCAGCGCAGGGAAATACGCAAATCGACAAGACCCGAACCATTACGGTCGAGTTCGATGCAAATGCGCAAGGTCCATGGCGCTTCCGTCCGACGATTGCGAGCATGCAGGTACATCCCGGCGAAATGGCGCAGGTTGTGTATGAAGTCGTGAACACGCAGGCGCGCAGCATCGACGCACAGGCGATTCCGAGTTACGCACCGCAGCAGGCGGCAGCCCACTTCAAGAAGGTGGAATGTTTCTGCTTCCAGCAGCAGACGCTTGCGCCGAATCAGGCAAAGCAGATGCCGGTGGTGTTTTATATCGATCCGGCGCTGCCGAAGGATGTCAAGACGATTACCTTGTCCTACACCTTCTTTGAAGTGGGCGGGTCCGGAAAGAAAGCAATCTGAAGCGGTGGGTAGCCCGATGGATGACTTGGAAAAGACAAAGCAGCGCAATGCATCTTTCGGCAAGACGATGAAGGCGGTGTTCTGGTCGTTTTTCGGTATCAGGAAGAAAAGCGATTATGAGAAGGATGCTCAGCAGCTCAACCCCGTGCATGTGATCATTGCCGGGCTGCTTGGTGCCATTATTTTTGTCGCGACGCTGATATTGATCGTGAAAAGCGTCGTCGGAAAGTAACTATTTAAAATTTGTATTGGGAGATGGAGATGAATGCTCATCAGCACGGTAATGCGCCTTATTACTTCGTACCCGGACCGTCCAGATGGCCGGTGCTGGCAGGAGCATCACTGCTATTGACGATGCTCGGCGCATCGGCATGGGTGAACGGCTACGGCTGGGGACCCTATGCAAATATCGCCGGCATCCTGGCCCTGATCGTGGTGCTGTACAACTGGTTCGGCGATGCGATCAAGGAATCCGAAGGAGGCTTGTACAGTAACCGCATCGACGTTTCCTATCGCTGGAGCATGAGCTGGTTCATCTTCTCTGAAGTGATGTTCTTCGCCAGCTTCTTCGGCGCGCTGTTTTACGCGCGAAGCATCACCATGCCTTGGCTTGCCGATATCGATCACAAGATTCTGTGGCCCGATTTCACTGCGCAATGGGGAAATACTCCGGGTGGCACCGTCGAGCCCTTCAGCAAGATGGGTCCGTTCCCGATTCCGACGATTAATACCGCATTGCTGCTGACTTCGGGTGTCACGCTGACCATCGCGCATCACGCACTGCGAGCCGGCGAGCGCGGCAAGACCGCATTCTGGCTGTTTGCGACGATCGTGCTCGGTGCCGTGTTCATGAGCTTGCAGGCCTACGAATACATGCATGCCTATCATGAGCTGAACCTCAAGCTTACCTCCGGCATTTACGGCTCCACGTTCTTCATGCTGACCGGTTTTCACGGTTTCCACGTGACGATGGGCGCCATCATGCTGGCGGTGGTGCTGGTTCGCCTGATGAAAGGCCACTTTACGCCTGATCACCACTTTGCATTCGAAGGCGCTGCCTGGTATTGGCACTTCGTTGACGTGGTGTGGCTCGGTCTGTACGTTGTCGTCTACTGGTTGTAAGCCGGAACCGAAGGCATAAAAAAGCCGCACTTCGGTGCGGCTTTTTTACTGATGTGTTACCGATATGTTATCGAATTCCGGTCGGCTGGATCCAGCCTTGGCTGTAAGCGATAAGTATCAGGACAAACAGCGCAATAGAGAAGCCAACGCGAAACGCAAGCGCCTGCACCGTGCGATTGCTCTTGCCTTTGTCGCGCATCAGGAAGACGAGGGCGGAGCCGAGACTGGCGAGGATCAGAATGAAGGCAATGGCGACAAGGATTTTCATGAGGGCACGGGGCAGGGAACAGGATGCGATCGCCAGTGACAATTGGCGGGAATGAGTAAAGAGATATTGTAATGCCAATCAAATTCCGCTTCCGCTGGATTCCATTCGTCGCCGCCGTTCTTGCCGCCGCGCTTGGTATTGCGTTGGGGCAGTGGCAGACCCGGCGTGCGCAGGAAAAGGAAGCGATCGAGGCAAGGCTGCTTGAGCGCGGCGCGGCACCGCCGGTTTCCATCGGTACTGTGCCATTGAATCCCGAAGAGCTGGAGTACCGCAGGCTTGTCGTAAAAGGGGAGTTCCTGCGCGATTGGACCGTTTACTTGGACAACCGGCCTTATGAGGGCGCAGCCGGGTTTTACGTCCTGACTCCCTTGAGAATCGCCGGCTCGGGAATGCACGTCCTGGTTGCGCGCGGCTGGGTCAAGCGCAATCCGTCCGATCGGGCTAAACTGCCGCCGATAGCAACGCCCGTCGGAATGGTGGAATTGCAGGGCATCGCAGTGCGCAACCCCGGCCATGTGCTCCAGCTCGGTACTCCCGAGCGGCTTCATCCGAACGCGATCATTCAGAACGTGAGTATTCCGGAGTACGCGCAAGCTTCCGGATTAGCGTTGCAAGCATTTATCATCGAGCAAGTGACTGATACTGGGGACGGATTGATTCGCGACTGGCCACGGCCTTCGCTCGGCGTGGAAAAGCACCGCGGATACGCATTTCAGTGGTATGCATTGGCGGCCATGGCGCTCATATTTTTTGTCGTGACGGGATTTCGACGTGGAAGAGAATAAGCAACAAAACGCGGGACGCTGGAAGCTTTTTGCGATCATTGCAGTGTGTGTAGCGCCGCTGATTGCATCCTATTTGACCTATTACGTTATCAAGCCGCAAGGACGCACCAACTATGGAACGCTGATCGATCCGCGTGCCCACCCGGTTCCTGCGCTCGGAGCAAGCACGCTCGACGGCAAACCGGCTGGGCTGGACGCCTACAAGGGTAAATGGTTAATGCTGCAGGTTGCGGATTCGGAATGCGATGCGTCCTGCCAGAAGAAACTCTATGACATGCGCCAACTGCGCCTGGCGCAGGGCAAGGACATGGATCGCGTCGAGCGCCTCTGGCTGATCACCGACGAAAAACCGCTCGAAACGCTGCTCATTCGCGAGTACGACGGCACCCACATGCTGCGGGTCAAGTCGGAGGCGTTAAAATCGTGGCTGCCGGCCGAGTCTGGCACAACGCCTGCGGACCATATCTATATGATAGATCCGCTGGGAAATCTGATGATGCGGTTTCCCAAGGACGCTGATCCCAACAAGATCAAGAAAGACCTCGCGAGGCTGCTCAAGGCATCCCGCATAGGATAAGACCTTATGCTGATACAACTTGCGGTCATGGGTATGCTGGCGGCGCTGTTGCCGCTGACTATCGTCTGGGTTTCCAGCGATAGCAACAAATACCGGAAACTGGTTTGGGTGACGGCGTTTCTCACCTTCGATCTCATCATGTTCGGCGCTTTCACCCGTCTGACAGACTCCGGCCTCGGCTGCCCCGATTGGCCGGGGTGTTATGGCCACGCCAACCCATTCCAGGCGCACGCGAGCATCAGTGCGGCCGAAGCGGCCATGCCGACTGGGCCGGTGACCGCGATGAAGGCATGGATCGAGATGATTCATCGCTATGTTGCAATGGGTGTCGGTGTGTTGATCGTTTCGGCCATGGTCATCGCCTGGCGCATGTGGCTGAAGTCGAAACGCCAGGACACGCGATTTTCGCCTTGGTTGCCGACTGGCCTGCTTGGATTCGTTTGCCTGCAAGGTGCGTTTGGCGCGTGGACCGTCACCATGAAATTGCAACCGGTCATCGTGACCACGCATCTGCTACTCGGCATGATGTTGCTGGCGCTCCTGTCATGGCTGGGCACGCGTCAGAACGAGCGGTCCCCGGTTTCGGAGGCGGCGTTGAACCTGCGTACCCCGGCAGCCCTGGCGATGGTGCTGCTGGTCGTGCAGATCGCGCTTGGTGGTTGGGTGAGCACCAATTATGCTGCGTTGGCATGTGCAGACTTCCCTCTGTGCCAGGGCACGCTATTGCCGGAGATGGATTTTAACAACGGGTTTGCATTGTGGCGGGACCTGGGCAAGACCAGCACCGGTGAATTCCTGCCTTTCCCTGCCTTGACGGCGATCCATTGGACGCATCGTGCTTTCGCCTTCCTTGTCGTGGTCTACCTTGCGTGGCTGGCGACAAGAGCCATGAAGATCGATGGTTTGCAGAAGACCGGACGCTGGCTGTTGATTGCGGTGCTGGTGCAATTCGCTACCGGCATGTCCACGATTTTCCTGAACTGGCCTCTGGCGTTGGCGGTCGTGCATAACGGTGGCGCCGCGTTCCTGGCTCTGATGCTGACCATGTTAAACTTCCAGGCTCGAATCCCGGCGCAAGCCGCTTCAGATCGAGCTGCAACGCGGTTTTCGGCCGCCTGAGGAGCGATTGTGAACACTCTGACTGTCCAACCAAACCGCATCGCGCAGTACTGGGCGCTGACCAAGCCGCGCGTGACGCAGCTCGCCGTATTCTGCGCAGTGATTGGCATGTTCCTGGCAACACCCGATCTTCCCGACTGGCGAATCGTCGTCGCGGGCACTATCGGTATCTGGCTGCTTGCCGGTGCGGCATTTGCAGTCAATTGCCTGGTCGAGCGAGAAATCGATTCCCGCATGGCGCGCACTGCGCGCCGCCCGATCGCGCGCGGCGAAATCAGCGCCGCGCAGACCTTGGTATTTTCCGGCGTGATCGGCGGTATCGGCATGTGGGTGCTGTTCAACTTCGTCAATCCGCTCACCATGTGGCTGACCTTTGCCACCTTTGTCGGTTATGCGGTGATCTATACGATGCTCCTCAAGCCGGCGACGCCACAGAATATCGTGATCGGCGGCCTGTCCGGCGCGATGCCGCCCGCTCTGGGCTGGGCAGCCATTGCAAATGACGTTCCGATGCAGGCATGGATCCTGGTTTTGATCATTTTCGTCTGGACGCCTCCGCATTTCTGGGCACTTGCGCTCTATCGTCGCGATGACTACGCTAAATCGGGACTGCCGATGCTGCCGGTGACCCACGGCTTGCAGTTCACCCAATTCCATATCTGGCTCTACACTATCGCACTGGTCGCCACCACAATGCTGCCGTATGCCGTGCATATGAGCGGTCTGATCTATCTGGCGAGCGCCGCGCTGCTCGGTGCGGTTTTTCTCTGGCATGCATGGCAGATCTACCGGCATTACACGGATCTCGTCGCGCGCAAGACTTTTGCTTACTCGATCGTCTATCTGTCGCTGCTGTTTGCCGCACTGCTTGTCGATCACTACCTCCTATTCTGAATCATGCGTTTTCTATCTGCAGTCCGCGTTTCATCCGTCGCCTTTGTCCTTGCTGTATTGTCGCTCGCCGCTTGTGACAGGCCGGGTGAGGGTACGCCGATGATTCTGTCGCCAGCGAAAACGGTGTTCAAAAACACTGATGTAACCGGGCTCGACTACGCAAAGGATTTTGCGCTGCCGGACTATACGGGGAAGATGCGTACTCTTGCGGATTTCAAGGGCAAGGCAGTGGTCGTATTCTTCGGCTACACGCAATGCCCGGACGTCTGCCCGACAACCATGTCGGAAATGGCGAACGTCATGCAGCAACTCGGGCCGCTTGCAGACAAGGTGCAGGTCTTGTTCATTACTGTCGATCCGGAACGTGATACGCCGGAATTACTGGCGAAATATGTTCCCGCTTTCGATCCGCGCTTCCTCGGCTTGGTCGGGGACAAGGCATCGACCGAAAAGGTCGCGAAGGAATTCCGGGTGTTTTATCAAAAGGTGCCGGGCAAGGAGCCGGGTAGTTACACGATGGACCATACGGCCGGAAGCTATGTATTCGACCCCCAGGGGCGGATCCGTCTGTTCATCCGGCATGGACAAGGGCCGGAGCCTATCGTGCATGATTTGAAACTGCTGCTGTCCTGAGTTGTTTCGTTGCCGGAAAAAGAAAAAGGCGCTCAACATTGAGCGCCTTTTTTATCGGCAATCACCGGCCTATGCGTAAGCTGCCAGCGCGCCCTTCATCTTCTTCAATGCCGCGCTCTCGATCTGGCGAATGCGCTCTGCCGAGACACCGAATTCGTCCGCGAGTTCATGCAGCGTGGAACCGGAGCCATCATCATTCGACAGCCAGCGCGCTTCGACGATGCGTCGCGAACGTGGGTCAAGCGCCCCGAGTGCCTGTTCCAGACCTTCGGACTGCAGGCGATCGTACTGCTTCGCCTCCAGTGCTTTGGTCGGCTCGGTAGCATCGGAAGACAGGTACGCAATCGGGGCAAACTTGTCGTCTTCGTCATCGCTCGGCGCATCGAGCGCGATATCGTGACCGGACATGCGAGTTTCCATTTCGATCACTTCTTCGCGCTTGACGTTAAGCGTCTTCGCAAGGTCGTCGACTTGCGCCGGCGTCATCGCGTCGAGGCTTTCCTTGTGGCTGCGCAGGTTGAAGAACAGCTTGCGCTGCGCCTTCGTGGTCGCAACTTTGACCAAACGCCAGTTCTTCAGGATGTACTCGTGTATTTCGGCCTTGATCCAGTGCATCGCGTAGGAAACCAGACGCACGCCCTGATCGGGGTCGAAGCGCTTGACGGCTTTCATCAGGCCGATATTGCCCTCCTGAATCAGGTCGGCATGGGGCAGTCCATAGCCAAGGTAACCGCGCGCAATCGATACCACCAGCCGCAGGTGCGACATGACCAGCTTTTGCGCCGCACCGAGATCGTTCTCGTCGCGCAAGCGATGGGCGAGCGAACTCTCTTCCTCATGCGTCAGCATGGGGATGCGATTGACCGCCGAGATATACGCCTCGATGTTGCCTAGATTGCCCGAAAAACCGAGCGTCAAGGCATGATTGCCTACAGGAACCAATGCAGACTGTGCTTTCATTCTTTCTCCTTGCCTCCTAGCTGAGACCGATTGGAATCAAATCCGCTTACAGAAATATATTAGCACTCTATTGCCTTGAGTGCTAATCAGCTATTTCAACTGGCCTTATAGGAAGTATCTATTAATTTATGGAAATTAATTGGTAATTCCTAGCTTAGAGTAATGGAAGCGCAAAAAGTTGCGAAGGCTCAAAGCGGTGTTCGAAACTTATTCGGCGGCGTCAATTCATGCGGGCCAAGTGTCTTTTGACTGAAAGCAAGGCTCCGACCAAGCCGAGACCTGCGCTGGCTGTCAACAGGGCAATGGACGTCACCGGGCTTAAAGGCGACAGCCGGAATTCGGACGCGTAGAGGCGGGCAAATTCGGCCAAGGCATTGTTAAAAGGCGGGAGTGCCAGCGCAACCAGTCCGAGCGCGCCCCCGCCAGCCACCAGCCCGAGCAGCGCGCCGGTATAGTAAAACGGGCGGCAGATAAAGCCGTCGGTGGCGCCGAACAACCGGCACACGGCGATTTCCTCGCGCTGCGTCATGACTTGCAGGCGAATGGTATTAAACACGACGGCCACCACAACTACGCCAAGGGTCGATGCAAGAAACAGCAACGCGAGGCGAAAGACTTGCATCAGGGCGGCGAGACGCTTCACCCACGCCGAATCGATCTGGACGTATTCGACCCCGGGCAACGCTTTCAATTGCACCGCCAGGCCTTCGACGCGAGCGGCATCGCGGGCGCTTTGAACCCCGGCGAGTTTCAGGACATAGCCATCCGGGAGCGGATTCTCGCCCAAGGCCGTGATTGCGTCGGATAAGCCGCTCTTGTCCTTGAGCAAGGATAACGCCTTTTCACGCGGGATGAATTCGAGTCTGGCCTTGTTTCCGGACTCCAGCACGATATTGCGGATCTGCGGCCCGAGTGCGGTCGCTCGCTCACGTGGGGTCTCCATCGCCATGAAGACGCTGATTTCCGGCTCGACGGCGAGTTGCTCCGATACCGGGCGAACGTTTTCGAGTACGGTGAACCCAGCGAATGGAAGCGCCAGCGCGATGCTGACCACCAGCACGTTCAGCGCGAAGCTGCCGGGCGTCCGGACGAGGTGCTTGAACGCATCGGCGAAGGCAAAAGCATGCAATCTCAGCCAGTTCATCATGCGGCCCCTTCGTTCATAGCGAGTTCCGCATCGACAAGACGCCCTTGCTGCAGATAGACGATGCGCTGCGCGTCGCCGAGAATGGCTTCGTCGTGCGTCGAAATCAGGCAGGTGACGCCGACGTCATGAAATGCCTTGAGTGCGTCCATCACCTTATTGGCGCTTGCGCGGTCGAGATTGGCGGTCGGCTCGTCGGCAAGGATGATCTGCGGACGGTTGACGATGGCGCGTGCGATTGCAACCCGCTGCTGCTCGCCGCCGGAAAGCGCGAGCGGGTCGAACGCCCCCTTGTCGAGCAAACCGACTTTGTCGAGCGCGGCGCGCGCACGTTTTTCGGCATCTGCTTTCGTGCTGCCTGCAACGAGCAGCGGCAGCATCACGTTGGAAAGGACGCTGCGGTCGTTCAGCAAGCATTGTTGCTGGAAGATCAGGCCGAGGTTGCGGCGCAGGTAGGGCAGGCCGGAGGCGTTGAGGCGGCCGACGTCCTGGCCATTGACCGACACGGTGCCGGAACTCGGTCGCTCGATAACCGCGATCATTTTCAGCAGGGTCGACTTCCCGGCGCCGGAGGGGCCGGACAGAAAGACCAGCTCGCCCTTGTTGATTGAAAGCGTAATGTCGGTCAGCGCGGCGGTATTGCGCGTGTACTGCTTGGATACGTGACGGAATTCGATCATGTCAGCTCAGTAGGGCATCGACGAATTCCTCTGCATTGAACGGCTGCAGGTCTTCAATCTTCTCACCCACGCCAATGAAGTACACCGGCACCGGTCGCGTCTTCGCAATGGCTGCGAGTACGCCGCCCTTTGCCGTGCCATCGAGTTTTGTCACGACAATGCCTGTCAATTGTAAAGCATCGTCGAAGGCTTTTACCTGCGCGAGCGCATTCTGACCGGTGTTGCCGTCGATGACCAGCAGGATTTCATGCGGCGCGCCTTCCATGCCTTTGCCAATGACGCGCTTCACTTTTTTCAGCTCTTCCATCAAGTGCAACTGCGTCGGTAGCCGACCGGCCGTATCGACCATCACGACGTTCAGGTTGCGTGCTTTCGCCGATTGCACGGCGTCGAAGGCGACCGCGGCCGGATCACCGGATTCCTGCGCAATGACGGTGACATTGTTGCGCTCCCCCCAGATTGTCAACTGCTCACGTGCAGCCGCGCGAAAGGTATCGCCTGCGGCAAGCAGCACGGATTGATGGTGGGCTTGCAGATGCTTGGCGAGCTTGCCGATGGTCGTCGTCTTGCCGGCGCCATTGACGCCGGCAATCATCATCACCAACGGTTGATGGCGTCCGAGGACGAAGGGTTTTTGCAACGGGCTCAGTATCTCGAGCAGCACGGTGCGCAGGGCGGCTTTGACTTGCTCGGCTTCGGTCAGCTTCTCGGCCTTGACCTTCTTTTTCAATGCATCGAGGATGAACTGGGTTGCTTCCACGCCGGCGTCCGACACCAGCAGCGCGGACTCGAGCTCTTCGTAGAGGTCGTCGTCAATCTTCGCGCCGACGAACAGCGTCGTCAGGTTCGACGACGTCTTGGACAAACCGGCCTTCAGGCGCTGCATCCAGGAGCGCTTTTGTTCCGCTGGCGGCGGAGGCGGCGGAACGATTTCTCCTTCGGGTTCCACCACCGGCGTCGCCAAGGGTTCAGCGGCAGTCGGTGGAGCTGGAAGTGGTTCAGGCGTGACGGGCGGAGCCGGAATCGTCGGCGATTCCTTCTTGAACAGGTTTAGCCAGGACTGCTTCTGTTCCGCAGGGGGCGGCGCGGAAGGCTCGATTACCGGTGCTACCGGAGCCTCCTGTGCGCTCGGCTGTGGCGCGGCCTCTTGCGGAGCCGCAGGCGTGTCTTTCGGTTTTTTCTTGAAGAAACTAAACATGGGGAGCTGAGCAGAAAGGCAGTCCGGGACGCTTGGGCGTCGCAGAAAGAAGATACAATCGGAACCTCATTTTGCAAGGCGTGCATGCGAAAACGCTTTCGCACCAAACAAGTCCACTATTTTATCAGAGCGGAGATTATGAAATTCCGGATCGCTGTATTGCTGTCGGCATGGCTGATGAGCTCCCTGCCTGCTGCCGCACATGCTGAACTTGCAAGGGAATTCATGTTGAAGAACGGCATGAAAGTTATCGTCAAGGAGGATCATCGCGCCCCGACCGCCGTCCAGATGGTCTGGTACAAGACCGGCGCGATGGATGAGACCAACGGCACTACTGGTGTCGCCCACGCGCTGGAGCACATGATGTTCAAAGGCACCAAGGCACTTGGGCCGGGTGAGTTCAGCAAGCGCGTCGCCGCCTTGGGTGGACGAGAGAATGCGTTCACCAGCAAGGATTACACCGCTTATTTCCAGCAGGTCGAGAAGTCCAAGCTGGAGAAGGTCATGGCGCTGGAAGCCGACCGCATGGCCAACCTGGTTTTCGACAAGGACGAATTTTCGCGGGAAATCCGCGTTGTGATGGAAGAGCGCCGCTGGCGCACCGAGGACCAGCCGATACCTTCGGTCTACGAGGCATTGAACGCTGCCGCATTTGAAGCGCATCCGTACCATCATCCGGTTGCGGGCTGGATGAGCGACTTGCAGAGCATGACCGTCAAGGATGCAAAGTCCTGGTACGAACGCTGGTATGCGCCAAACAATGCCGTCATGGTGGTGGCCGGCGACGTCGATCCCAAACGCGTGTACGCGCTGGCGGAAAAGTATTACGGCAAGATCCCGCGCAAGGACGTGCCTGTCACCAAGCCGCAGGACGAGCCGGAACAGCATGGCATCAGGCGGGTGACGGTCAAGGCGCCGGCAGAAAATCCCTATGTCGTACTGGCGTTCAAGGTGCCACGCTTGAAGGACGTTGAAAAGGACAATGAATCGCACGCCCTCGACGTTCTGTCGGCCATCCTCGACGGCTACGACAACGCGCGGCTGAATGCGAAGCTGGTGCGAACCGACAAGGTTGCCAATTCGGTGGGCGCGGGCTATTCGAACATCGGACGCGGACCGGTATTGTTCCTGCTGGACGGCACGCCGGCCAACGGCACAAGCACTGAACAACTCGAAAAGCTGCTGCGCGCAGAAGTGGAACGCATCGCGAAGGAAGGGGTTTCCGAAGACGAGCTCAAGCGCGTCAAAGCGCAGCTGATCGCAGGCCAGATCTACAAACGCGATTCGATTTTCGGGCAGGCGATGGAAATCGGGACGATGGAAATGGCGGGCATTTCGCACACAAAGATCGACCGTATCATCGAGAAGCTGAAGGAAGTCACTGCCGAGCAGGTGCAGGCGGTGGCGCGGAAATATTTCGGCGACGATGCACTGACTGTAGCCACCCTGATTCCATTGCCCCTGTCCGAGAAAAAACCGTCGGCACCGCCTAAAGGTTTGCGGCACTAAATGAGACGATCATGATGAAGCGAATTCTTTTTATCTTTGCATGGACCCTGATCGGGGTTGCGCCCGCGCACGCAGCGCTGCACATCCAGTCATGGACGCTCGCTAATGGGGCCAAGGTCCTGTTCGTCGAAAATCATTCGATTCCGATCCTGGACGTGAGCGTTGAATTCGACGCCGGCTCGCGCCGCGACCCGCAGGGCAAGTCCGGCATGGCGGCACTGACCAATGCGATGCTGGCGCGCGGTGTGCATGAGGCGTCCACGCCAGTGGCGGAACCGGCGATGACCGAAGCGCAGATCTCGGATGCCTTCGCGGATATCGCTGCCCAGCGCGGAGGAGGTGCTGGCTCGGATCGCGCCGGTGCCAGCTTGCGTATGCTGTCGAGTGCCGCCGAGAGGGATGCGGCAGTCGCGTTGCTGGCACGCGTTCTTGCGCACCCGAGTTTTCCGGAGAACTTTTTGGCGCGCGACAAGGCGCGCATGATTGCTTCGATCAAGGAAGACGAAACCAAGCCGGAGTCGATCGCCAGCAAGGCATTCTGGAAGCTGCTGTATGGCACCCATCCGTATGCGGAGCATGAAACGGTCGAGTCGGTCGAGGCGATTACCCGCGATGATCTGGTGGCATTCCATACGACGCACTATGTCGCCAATCAAGCCGTGATTGCAATGATCGGCGACGTCACGCGCGCCGAAGCCGACAAGCTCGCGCAGCAGTTGACGGTACGCCTGCCGCAAGGCGCCCCTCTGCCAGCCTTGCCGCCGGTACAAATCGCGCCCGCCAGGGAAGAACGGATTCCGCATCCCGCATCGCAAGCGCACATCTTCACCGGCATGCCCGCGATTGCGCGCGGCGACGTGGATTACTTTCCGCTCATGGTCGGCAATTACACGCTTGGCGGCGGTGGTTTCGTTTCGCGGCTGACGCGTGAAGTGCGCGAAAAGCGCGGCTTGTCCTACAGCGTGTATAGCTATTTCAATCCGCTGGCACAACCGGGGCCGTTCGAGGCGGGCCTGCAAACGCAAAAGGGACAGGCCGACGAGGCGCTCAAGGTAGTGCGCGATACGATTGCTGCCTTCCTTCGCGATGGACCGACGTCACAGGAATTGCAGGCGGCCAAGGACAACCTCATCGGCGGCTTCGCACTGCGCATCGATAACAACAAGAAGATTCTCGACAACATCGCCGCGATCGGTTTTTACAAGCTTCCGCTCGACTATCTCGACACCTGGACCGACAAGGTTGGAAAAGTCACGATCGACGATATCAAGGCAGCCTTCCAGCGCAAGATCGCGCTCGACAAGATGTCGACCGTGGTGGTCGGCGTCGCGAAGTAGTCCATGCAAAAGATGCGTCAATCAAAGGCCGGGTCGTCGGCGCGTCCGGGACGCCCCGCGCGCCAGGTCCGGATTATCGGTGGCCAATGGAAGCGCACTCCGCTCCGCGTGCTGGAGGCTGAGGGACTGCGCCCGACCCCCGACCGCGTGCGGGAAACGGTGTTCAACTGGCTGAATCATTTGCTCGACGGTAATTGGCAAGATGTCCACTGCCTCGATCTGTTTGCTGGAACCGGCGCGCTCGGTTTTGAGGCGGCAAGCAGAGGTGCGGCAAGGATCGTTCTGGTGGAGGACAATGCCGGCGCGATCCGGCAATTGGAGGCGAACCGGGATAAACTGAATGCTGAACAAGTGCGCATTCTTCGCGGCGACGCGTTATCGGTGGCGACGCGGCTGGCGGCCAGTGCCGGAGATGACGGCATGCGTTTTCACATCATCTTTCTCGATCCGCCGTACCACCTCGACTGGTTGTCAAAAATGCTGCCCTTGTGTGTGCGTCTGCTGGCACCTGGCGGCTTGGTATATGCTGAAGCGGAGATGCCGCTTGACCCGGAAAAGCCGCAGGCGTGGCTCGAAGGCTGGGAAGTAATTCGGGCCGACAAGGCCGGAATGGTGTTTTATCATCTGTTGCAGCGCAAAATCTCGACTGATTTTGAGGCATAATGCCCGTTCCGGAATTTGTTCACCATTGGTCAGGGAGCCACGATGGTCACAGCAGTTTACCCAGGAACGTTCGATCCACTCACCCGCGGTCATGAGGATTTGGTCCGCCGTGCATCGGGCTTGTTCGATAAATTGGTCGTCGGCGTCGCCGACAGCAAGAACAAGAGGCCGTTCTTCTCGCTGGAAGAGCGTTTGCTGATCGCCAACGAGGTGCTTGGACACTATCCGAATGTGCAGGTGGAGAGTTTTTCCGGCCTGCTGAAGGATTTCGTCCGCGCACATGACGCGCGCGTGATTGTCCGCGGCTTGCGCGCAGTGTCGGACTTTGAGTACGAGTTCCAGATGGCGGGCATGAATCGTTATTTGCTGCCTGATGTTGAAACACTGTTTCTCACTCCGTCCGATCAATACCAGTTTATTTCCGGTACTATCGTACGGGAGATCGCCACACTGGGCGGCGATGTTTCCAAATTTGTATTCCCTTCGGTCGAGAAATGGCTGAAGGACAAGATCGCGGCGGGCGATCAGTAAGAACCCATTTCAGTTTCACGGGTTTACGTAGCAGAGGTAGTTATGGCTTTAATGATCACGGACGATTGCATCAATTGCGACGTATGCGAGCCCGAGTGCCCGAACGACGCAATTTCCATGGGGCCGGAGATTTACGAGATCGACCCGAACAAGTGCACCGAATGTGTCGGTCATTACAGTGAGCCGCAATGCCAGCAGGTCTGTCCGGTCGACTGTATTCCGTTCAATCCGGCGTGGCGCGAGACGAAGGAAGAATTGCAGGCAAAATATGAACGCCTGCAAGAGGCATTGAAGGCATAGGTCAGCTTTCGCTGACGACGCGATTCCTGCCGCTCTTCTTTGCCTGGTAAAGCGCCTGGTCGGCGCGCGCCAGGAATTTCTGCGCGGTTTTCTCCACCGATTCATGGTCTTTGGGCGTTGCAAGTGACGCGACGCCGATCGAGACGGTGACATCGATCTGTTCGCCGCTGCCGAGTATCATCGGCTGTTCCGCGACACTTCTTCGAATGCGCTCCGCGACGCTGACGGCGTCATCGCGCTGCGCATCGATCAGCAGCACGACAAATTCCTCTCCTCCGAATCGACCCAATGCGTCCGAGAGGCGCAACTCCGCCTTGATGCGTGCAGCCACATCACGCAGCACTTCATCGCCGGCCTGATGGCCGATGCTGTCATTGATCTGCTTGAAGTGATCGATGTCGACATACATGCACGACAGCGGATATCCATGGCGCTGGCTGCGCCCGATTTCTTCGACCAGACGGCGTTCGACATAACGTCTGTTATTCACGCCGGTGAGCGTATCGGTCAGACCGATGTGCTTGAGCCGTTCGGTGTTGATCACGTTTTCGAGGCAGATCGCGAGGATCGCTGCCATGTGCTCAAGAAAATCCGTGCTCATGTGCGACGCAAAGCGCGTCGCGTCGTTGCTGCCAAGCCCGATGCAGCCGATCAGTGCGCCACGTCGAATGAGCGGCACGATGGCAACGCTGGCCGGTGGGGAAAGCGGTTCCGGGAACACATGGCCGTGCAATTGCTCGGAATAGCTGCCAAGGACCGGTCTGCTCAATTGAGTGGACAGTTCTCCGAACTCGGACTCATCCTGCAGGAAGAGCAATTGCGGCATTTCCGACAGGTGAACATTCAGCTCGACCAGGATGCGGCGAATGGCATATTCGGGGTCGAGCAAGGACAGCGTAAGCGTATCGAGCGAAGCCGACCTGGCGAACGAGTGAAAGATCGTGTCGATCAGTTCGAGGAAGCTGCCGGCACCGATGAATTGAAGGTCGAAAGTCTGATGGCGTTGCAGGATCTGCTGATTTTGCTGCGCCTGCGCAAGCAGTTGCGACAACTGCTTGCGCAGGCGCAGATTCTCTGCCAACAGTTCTTGCGACATCGGCATGGCTCCAGGGTATGGTTACCGGCATGGACATCCCGATGGCCGATACGTCGCTGGCGCGGGACGATAGTTGAACAAATACTACCGTGCGAGATCCTCGACTGCAATACTGCGAACCCACAAGCCTTATTCGAAGGCGAGAGTGACTTTCACTTCCTGCCCGACGCGCAGCACTTGTCCTTCGCCTTCCAGCAGAATGGTATTCATGCCGAACGCGATTCCGCCATCAATCCTGGCGTTGGCGCGGTAGCCTCGCAAGATGTCCAGCGGGTCCGGGCCGAATTCGCCTGTGGACTGGTCAATCGACGGGATCGGGCAGCGCGGGCAGGGCTTGACCGGCTTCAGCTTCGCCTCGCCAATGCTGAATGACTCCGCGTAATCTTCTTCGAATGCCGCTATATCGCTGACCACGATACTCGGACGGAAGCGATTCATCGGCAAGGCTGCACGCCCTTGCGCCAGGAGTTTGCCGTTCAGATCCGCGAGCGACGCTTCGGATATCACAAGCATGGGAAATCCGTCCGAAAACAGCGTTGGCGCCTCGACGCCATCGGTCCATTTGGTACTGGCGAAGCGCTTGGCGTTCGCATGGAAGCGAACCAGTCTGCAGCTTGTTCCAAGAAAATTGGAAAACCATGCGGCGGTCGTTTCGTCACAGTCGTACGCGGTGACATGGTCATCCCAGACCGTGACGTCGATGGTCTTTTCATCCTCGGGATCGGGCAGGCCGAGCGGGATTTCCAGCCGCAGCATGCCAGGAGCGCGCAGTTCCAGCGTGTCGGTCTTGATGCGCGGCGTAATCAAGGCCATCCTCGGGTGATTGCGTTGCGTCATGAACTCGCCATGCGCGTCCATCACCATCCATTCACGATCGTAGATATGCTCACTCATCAAACCAGCGGAGGTCAGCGTTGCCTCGCGCAATGCGACGCCTGCGCAGGATTTGATCGGATACAGGTTCAGTTCGGTCAGGATAGCCATGCTGGAAATGGAGAAAGATCAATTAGACGTTGAACAGGAAGTTCAGTACATCACCGTCCTTGACGATGTACTCCTTGCCTTCGGCGCGCATCTTGCCCGCTTCCTTCGCGCCCTGTTCGCCCTTGTAGGTGATGAAGTCTTCGTAGGAAATGGTCTGCGCGCGGATGAACCCGCGTTCAAAATCGGTATGAATCACGCCGGCCGCCTGCGGTGCGGTATCGCCGACATGGATGGTCCATGCACGGACTTCCTTGACGCCGGCGGTGAAGTAGGTCTGCAGTCCGAGCAGTTTGAACGCGGCGCGAATCAGGCGATTCAGGCCCGGCTCTTCCATGCCCATGTCTGCCAGGAAGGCACCCTTGTCTTCTTCATCAAGGTCGGCGATTTCAGCTTCGATTGCGGCGCAAATGGCGACCATTGGCGCGTTCTGCTCGTTCGCATAGGCTGCGAGCTGGTCAAGCAGCGGATTATTGTGGAAGCCGGTTTCTGCGACATTGCCGACGTACATCGCAGGCTTGGCGGTGATCAGGCAAAGGGACTTGATCAATGCCATTTCTTCCGCGTCCAGACCCATCGCGCGCACCGGTTTGGCATCGTTCAGTTGGGGCAGGATACGCTCGAGCAAGGCAACCAGCTTGATTGCTTCCTTGTCGCCGGCCTTGGCTTTCTTGCTTTCGCGCTGCAGGGCCTTTTCGACGGTGCCCATGTCGGCCAGTGCCAGTTCGGTCTGGATCACGGCGATGTCGTCGAGCGGGCTGACCTTGCCGGCGACGTGCACGACATTCGCGTCTTCAAAGCAGCGCACCACGTTGACGATCGCATCGGTTTCGCGGATATGGGCAAGGAACTGGTTTCCCAGGCCTTCGCCCTTGGAGGCGCCGGCAACCAGCCCGGCGATGTCGACGAATTCCACGACGGCGGGCACCACGCGTTCCGGTTTCACGACCTCCGACAGCGCAGCCAGCCGTGGGTCGGGCACTTCGACGATGCCCACGTTCGGTTCGATGGTGCAGAAGGGGTAGTTTTCCGCAGCGATGCCGGCTTTGGTCAGCGCGTTGAACAGGGTGGATTTGCCGACGTTAGGCAGGCCGACGATGCCGCATTTGAGACTCATGATGTGTGCTTCGCTAAATGTTTGGATTAACCCGCTATTTTACCGTACCGCGGGGTGGGATCAGATCGCTTGTACGCGGTCGGGGGACGGATTGGCGACAAATTCGGCCAGTTCGTCGCGCAAACGCTCGCCTTCGCCGATTGCCAGCTTCCAGTTGAGAATACGGAAAGCATTGTTGGCGCCGTAGTACAGAAAATCCTTGCGATCAGGAAGTTTGCTGCGCGACAAGGTTTGCAGGAATGTCTGAGAAGGTGAAACAACCACCACGTTGGTGAGCCAATCGCTGTTCCTGCCGAAGTTGGCGCGGCGCCAGGGCAGCGACTTGTCGAGCCAGCCTGGCACAATCTGATCGCTGAAATGCGGGTAAAGGACCAGGCCGCCTTCCGGATTGCCGGCGACGCGGGAATAGGGCAGTGCAAGGTGATAGTCAATCAACCCGCCGTCCCAGTAGGTGCCTGGCGGCGCCTTGGCTATGTCTCGCACCGGCTCCATGGTGAACGGAAGCGTGCCTGACGCCAGCAGGGCACCGGCCAGATTGTCCGGCGTCAGCGGCGCGAATTGCGTGTCGAACGCGTCGAATTTTGCCTTCAGCCAGAACGCCGGGTCGCGCTCGTCGCCGATAACGACGCGAGCCAGATGGTTAGCCAGCTGCGAGCGTGAGGCCAGATTGCCAATCACGGCAAGACCGAAACCGGCGGTCAGTGAAATATTGCCTCGTGGCGCCTTCAGCAGTCGCCGGCCGCGCGAAGCGAGAATTTGCAGACGATGGTACGGGTGGCTGGTGATTTGCTTTTCTCGTCCTCCGATGAATTCGGCGAGAAAGCGTTCGCAGGATTCGGTCACGTAGCGCGCCGTCGGACGATGCGGGTAAGTCTGTTCGCAATACAAGTCGCCCAGGCGCTCGAATGCGTCCACCGGATCGGCATGACAGGCCGCTGCCATGCGCCACGCGCCGATCGACGCGCCGATCAACGTCCGCTCACGTGGGGCCGACGGGAGCCAGCTGCCGAACATCCATTGATCCATTTTCTGGAAAATCAGGCCTTTCGGTCCGCCCGCGGCTGCGGGCACGATCGTAATGTCTCGTGCCCGCAGGCCATGCTCGCGGATATGCGCGAGGGCCTTGGGACCGGCGTGGATCGAAAGGGCGTGCCCGGTCATTTTGCCGTGGAATGCAGCTTCATCATCGCCGCCTCGAACTTTCCCTCGCAGAGCAGCGGCATCACATCCAGACTCTTTTCGATGGCATCGTTGATCAGCGTCTGCTCCTCCTTGCGCGGGCGATGAAGGACAAAGTCAACGACCGCCTGCTGCAGATTCATGCTGCGCGGATGGCCGATCCCGATACGCAGCCGCCAGTAGTCTTGCGTGCCGAGCGCAGCCGTAATGTCTTTCAGTCCGTTGTGCCCGCCGGACGATCCGCCTTTCTTGATCTTTGCGGCACCCGGAGGCAGGTCAAGCTCGTCGTGCACGACCAGGATCTCATCGGGAACGATCTTGTAAAAGCGTGCCAGTGCGCCGACCGACTGGCCGGACCGGTTCATGTAAGTTTGCGGCTCGAGCAGCCAGACTTCCTGACCGGCGACGACGGTTTTTGCCGCCAGTGCGTTAAAGCGGGCTTCGCGACGAAGCAGGTTCCTGGCTAGGTTGTCGACAAGCCAGAATCCCGCGTTATGGCGCGTTTGTTCGTATTCAGGGCCTGGATTGCCGAGGCCGACGATGAGGCGAATGGGCATGGGTTTGCATGTCCTGTATCGATGCCCGTGAAAATGAGTCCCGGGCGAAAGCCATGATTATCACGGATGTCGCGTTGCGCCGTCCAATCTGTTGAGAACAGATACAGGCGCCGCGAAAAACAAAAACCCCGCCACAGGGGCGGGGTCTGCTGATTTGGCATGACTGCCAATGTCGGGCAAATTACTTCTTCTCGCCTTCAGTTGCTTCGCCTGCTGCCGCTTCGTCAGCGGACACCTGGCCGGCCGGAACGCTCGCGGTAGCGATGGTCGGATTGTCGTGCGCGACGGCAACCACGCCCTTCGGCAACTTGATGTCGGACAGGTGCAGGGACGCGCCGGCTTCGATCGTCGACAGGTCGACTTCGACGAATTCCGGCAGATCGCCCGGCAAGCAGGTGATGTCCAGTTCGTTCATCACGTGGCTGACGATTGCGCCGCCCAGCTTCACTGCCGGTGCAACGTCCGCGTTCACGAAGTGCAGCGGCACCTTCACGTGGATCTTCTGGCTTGCATCGACGCGCTGGAAGTCAGCGTGCAGGACCAGCTGTTTGTACGCGTGCATCTGAACGTCGCGCAGCAGAACCTTTTCGATCTTGCCTTCGATTTCCATGTCGAGGATCGACGAATGGAAGGCTTCTTTCTTCAGCGCGTGGTACAGCGCATTGTGGTCCAGTGCGACGGTAACCGGCGCAGCGGCGCCACCATAGATGATGGCCGGGGTTTGGCCCGCATTGCGCAGGCGGCGGCTCGCTCCGGACCCCTGCTCTTTGCGTGGGAATGCGACAACTTTCATTTTTAAGCTCCAATGTATGCAAGGCGCAGCCTTGCGTTGAATCCCCCGCGACCAGGGGACCTGAAAACCCGTTCCTCGAAGAGCAACGGGGAAAACTTAATCGACGAACAGCGAGCTGACGGAATCGCCCTTGGTGATGCGCTTGAACGTCTCGGCCAGCAGGCCGGCGGCGGTCAATTGACGAATCTTGGTGCAGGCCTTTGCAGCGGCAGTCAGCGGGATGGTGTCAGTGACGACCAGTTCATCCAGCGGCGAGGTGATGATGCGCTCGATGGCCGGACCGGACAGCACCGGGTGAGTACAGTAGGCCACGACTTTCTTCGCGCCGCGTTCTTTCAAGACTTCGGCTGCCTTGGTCAGCGTGCCTGCGGTATCAACCATGTCGTCCATGATCACGCAGTTGCGGCCTTCGACTTCGCCGATGATGTGCATGACTTCCGAAACATTCGCCTTCGGACGGCGCTTGTCGATGATCGCGAGGTCGCAATTCATGCGCTTTGCTAGTGCACGGGCGCGAACCACGCCGCCGACGTCTGGCGAGACGACCAGCAGATCGTCGTAATTCTTTTCCACCAGGTCGCCCAGCAGGATCGGCGACGCATAGATGTTGTCAACCGGGATATCGAAGAAGCCCTGGATCTGGTCGGCATGCAGATCCATGATCAGGACACGATCGACACCGGCCTGCTGCAGCATGTTGGCAACGACCTTGGCGGAAATCGCAACGCGCGCGGAACGCGGGCGGCGGTCCTGGCGGGCATAGCCGAAATAAGGGATCGCAGCAGTGATACGACCAGCCGATGCGCGCTTCAGAGCATCGACCATCAACATGATTTCCATCAGGTGGTCGTTGGTCGGCGCACAGGTTGATTGCAAAACGAACACATCCTTGCCGCGGACGTTTTCGTTGATTTCCACCATGACTTCGCCATCGGAAAATTTCGATACAACGGCTTTGCCAAGCGGAATACCCAGCTGCTTGACTACCCCGGCGGCCAGGTCCGGGTTCGCGTTGCCGGTAAAGACCATCAGGTTCTCAAGCGCCATGACACACCTAAAGCAAACGGTTTAAAAGGATGAAAAGCCGCCAAAACTTGACTTGTCGTCTTGCGTTGGCGGCTTATTGGTTTCTTCTTTGTTTTAATGGCAGGGGAACAAGGATTCGAACCTTGGAATGCCGGAATCAAAATCCGGTGCCTTAACCAGCTTGGCGATTCCCCTACACAACCGGTTGTCTGCCGTTGCATCATGTTTCATGCAACGCCAAACGAATTCTTGAGTTACGACTCCAGCAAATACGAGAGCGGGTGACGCTCGATCGATTTGGCTTTCCAGGCTTTCCATTGCGCCGATCCCGTTTTGTGCACTTCTTCCAGCACTTCGTCTGCTTGCTGCTCTTGCGAAAACGCACAAAACACACAAGCTCCCGAACCGGTCATCCTTGCATCTCCGTACTGTCGCAGCCATTTTATGGCTTCTGCGATGGGAGGGAATAGCTTGGTAGCCACGACTTGCAGGTCGTTTTTTCCGAAGCCGGTAGATGCTTCAGGAAAGTCCGATATTCTGACGGGTTTCGTGTCTCTTGTCAAATCC
The DNA here is from genome assembly GCF_004804275.1 of Herbaspirillum sp. ST 5-3. Lineage (GTDB taxonomy): Bacteria > Pseudomonadota > Gammaproteobacteria > Burkholderiales > Burkholderiaceae_D > Noviherbaspirillum. Next base: position 184,892 of record NZ_STGI01000001.1, on the reverse strand, counting down.
GGATCGGAAAAAATCGCCGCGGTCGGCACCGATACGCCGGGCTCGATGACGACATACCAGCAATCGGGAGTCGCAACCGGCGCCAGCGCTTCGCCGATGCCTTCGGCAAACGCGTTTTGCCCAAAGATGAAAAACGGCACATCGGCGCCCAGTTGAAGGCCGAGCTTCATCAGCTCCTGACGCGTAAGGCCGGTTTGCCATAAATGATTCAGTGCGATCAGGGTGGTTGCTGCGTCGGACGAGCCGCCGCCAAGTCCGCCGCCCATCGGCAGTCGTTTTTCGATGCGAATGTCAACGCCGGGCTGTTGCATCGACTGGTTCACGGCGGCAGTTTTCAGCAGTTTTGCTGCGCGAACGATCAGGTCGGTTTCCTCGGGTACGCCTTCAATTTCCGTGATGCGCCGAACTATCCCGTCATCACGCACATCGAAGTGCAGCAGGTCGCCGTAGTCGATCAGTTGGAAAACCGTCTGCAGCAGATGATAGCCGTCAGCACGCCGGCCGGTGACGTGCAGAAAAAGATTGAGCTTGGCTGGAGCAGGGCAGTTGTTCAGTGAGCTTGCCATGAGTCGATGACGATACGAATGGAGACATCGCCGGCTTGCTCCGTGAGGCGCGCAAGGTCGATGCGTTTCGGACGGTATTGTACCTTCGAGGAAGCGTCGTCTTGCCAGTTGGCGTAGCGGATTCGCCATCCGTCTTTCGTCGTGACTTCCGGCGCACCGGGTGTCGCGACAAAGCGTCGGCCTCCGGCATCCAGCGCAAAACCTTGCAGCCACTCGCGCAAACCGGCAACCGGTAACGGCCAGCCCAGGGTTTGCGCGGTCAGATCGTCGACATCGGATGCACTGCGTAGCGTCTGCCCGTTTTCGGTCAGGGTCGCACCATCCGGCGTGACGTCGATGACCGCGATGGTTTGGCCCAAAGGCGACAGCAAGCTGACCTTGGTGCTCGCCGGCGTTTGTGACCAGAGGAAACTGCCGTGCAGGGCCTCTTCATTGCGCGGACCCTGGTATCGTACTGACAGCCGTCCAGTGAAGTCGATTGCGGCATGGTAAGGACGAGCGGCGGTCGGCCGGTCAACTGTGGCCGGGGGAGAGAGGCTTGCGCATCCGGCCAACAGCGACAGGGTCAGCGCGCCGGCAAATGCGCGCCGGGCAATGCGTTCAATCATAGGCTCACGTTCAGGCGCGCCAGCGTGTTCTTGAGCGTGTCGTTTTGTGGGTCCTTTGACTTCGCGTCGCGCCAGAGCTTCTGCGCGTCGTCCTTCTGTCCTTTCACCCACAGAACTTCACCGAGATGCGCCGCGATTTCGACATCCGGCCGCAACTGATACGCCTGGCGCAACAGATCTTCAGCTTCTTTCAATTTGCCGCGCCGGAATTGCACCCATCCCATGCTGTCCATGATGAACGGATCATCCGGTGCAAGTTTTAACGCCTTTTCGATCAGGGAAAGCGCCTCGTCGAGGCGGATATTGCGTTCCGCGAGCGAGTATCCGAGCGCGTTGTAGGCATGCTGATTGTTGGGCGCGAGTTCCATGATCTTGCGCAGCGTGGTTTCCATCAAATCCCACTGCGAACCTTTTTCCGCTGCCATCGCGTAGTCGTAGAGCAGGTCGGTATCGTTCGGAAACTGATGCAAGCCGTCCTTGAGCACCGCCATCGATTCCTGCAGCCGATTCGCATCACGCAGGAGCTGGCTTTCAGCCAGGATGAGCTGCGACTTTTCGCGTTCGCCGCTGGTATTGGTTTCGTGCAGCAGCTTGCGTGCGCCTTCAAGATCTCCGCGCTTGGCAACGACCTGTGCACGCTTGACTTGTGCGCTCAGGTAGGCTTCGCCGGGTTCGACTTGCGCCAGCCATTTGAGGGCGGCTTCGGAATCGTTGCGTTCTTCCGCAATCTGCGCAAGCAGTAGCAAGGCTTGCGTCGAATCGCGCTCTTCCTCCGGCTTGGCTGCGAGCACGTTCAGATAGGTGGTGAGGTATTTTTCGGCTGCCTTCAGGTCGCTGGTTTGCATGCACAATACGCCGAGCGCATACAGTGAGGTGAGATCGTCCGGCTGATTCTTGACCAAGGTTTCAAACTCGCTGCGCGCCTTGCCGTACTGTTTTTCTTCTACCAGCATGCGCGCATAGGCCATGCGCACGTCACGCGATTTCGGGTACTTGGCAAGGAACCTGACCAATAGTTTGCTGGCCTCGTCCTTGTCGGGCGTGACTTGTGCAAGCGCAAGGATGGCGAGTTCCGAATCGGGTTTGACCTTGAGTGCCGACAGCGCCTCTTGTTGCGCGCGCTCGGTGTCGCCTCTGGCATAGGCGCCCTGGGCAAGTGCGAGGTGCGCTTCCGGGAGGTCGAGATACGGGGTCAGCACTTCTTCCAGCAGCGAGAATGCCTCGGTCTTGTCCTTGGCTCGGGCGAGCAGGCGCTGCATCTGAAACGCCAGCAGTCCGCGAGTTTGAGGGCGCGCCTCTTTCATGCGCTCTTCAAGAATCGGCTTGGCTTCGGCGAGCCTGTCGCTCAGTATCACGAAGCTCAGATAGTATTGCGTCGCCTCGTCCGAATGCGGAGCCAGGGCGCGCCACAGACGAACCGCGGCAAGCGCTTCATCGGCCTGCTTGGCGGACAGAGCTATTTCTGCGGCGCGGCGTGCAATGCGGGGATCGCGCGTTTGTTGCGCAACGCCCAGCAGTGTCACATAGGCCGTTTGCCAATCGCCTCGCTGGAAAGCAATTTCCGAACTCAGCAGCTTGAAGAGCAGCTCTTCAGAGAGTTCGACCTCGGGCAAAGGATCTTCCACCTTGGGAGTGTCTGCAAGGGAGTCCGACTTGCGACTGACTGCTTGTTTTCTCGGCGAAAACTTCTCGTGGCTTGCTGCCTGAGCCGATGATCCGGCCATCGGCGGGAAGGTTTCGGGGTTCCATGTTGCGCATGCAGACAACGCGATCGACGCAGTTACAATAAGAAGAGTGTTTTTCAAGGGAAATTTCCAGCTATTCAAGCAAAGCTAATTCTACGCCCAACGGCGGGGCGTGCACATGCGCTCCGAGGCCTCATTGTACAAGTAGTGCTTCCTTAAGCCGGTGATCGCGCGCGCAACTATTTGTACAATGAAGATTAGTCATATCATGCATGTCTCACGTCAAGTTTGTCTTTCTGCAAAGAGTTTGCTCCAACAATGCCAGAATTGCCAGAAGTAGAAGTTACTCGCCGCGGCGTCGCTCCTCACCTGGAAGGGCGGGTCGTCAGCGCCGTGATCTTGCGCCACGAGGGCTTGCGCTGGCCGTTCCCTGCGGATCTTGATCGTCATATTTGCGGCCGCCGTATTCGCATCACGAGACGGCGCGGCAAGTATTTGCTGATTGAATTCGATCACGGCACGTTGATCGTGCATCTCGGGATGTCGGGACATCTGCGTGTCTTGCCGAAAGATACGCCACCACAAAAGCACGATCACTTCGACATGGAGGTCGATGGTCAGGTGTTGCGAATGACGGATCCGCGCCGTTTCGGCGCAGTGCTCTGGCATGGCCGCGAAGACGGAGCGATCGATGAACATCTGTTGTTGCGCGGTTTGGGAGTGGAACCGCTTGAAGAGGCGTTTTCGGCGCAGCTTTTGTATCGTCAGACACGAAAGCGCAGCGCGGCGATCAAGCAGGTGTTGCTGGCGGGCGACATCGTGGTCGGTGTCGGCAACATTTATGCGTCGGAGAGCTTGTTCAAGGCCGGCATCAACCCGAAGACGGCAGCAAGCCGTATAGGGCTGGCGCGCTATGAAAAACTGGTCGCGGCGATTCGTGAAACCCTGGCGGCGGCCATAGCGCAGGGCGGAAGCACGCTGCGGGATTTCATGGCCGTGAATGGCCAGCCCGGCTACTTTCAGCAGAGCTACTTTGTGTATGATCGGGCAGACCAGCCATGCCGCGTATGCGGCAACCCGGTGCGGCAGCTGAAGCAGGGGCAGCGCTCGACCTTCTATTGTCCGAATTGTCAAAAATGAGTACGGGTGTGCTAGATTCGATCCTGTCAGCAATTAAGTCGGGGATAACGTGAGCAATCTGGTCCAAAAGTTCCAGGAATACAGCAGCTGGCGTAGCGGGGTAATGTCTGCGCTTGAGCGCTACCGGGCCTGCGTCGGCGCATCTGATCTGGCTGATTCGGCGAGCGATCAGCGCTTCTCGCGCCTGCAGGCGCGCCTTGCGGACGACAAGTTGTCGATTGCTTTTGTCGCGGAATTTTCCCGCGGCAAGTCCGAGCTGATCAACGCAATCTTTTTCGCGGATTACGGCCAGCGTATTCTGCCCTCGTCTGCCGGGCGCACAACGATGTGTCCGACCGAACTCCTGTACGACGAAACCTTTCCGCCATCGATTCGGCTGCTTCCGATCGAGACGCGCGCGGAAGCTGCATCGACCAGCGATTTCAAAGAGCAAAGCCACGTCTGGAGTGTGTTGCCGCTCGACATTCATTCGGGCGAAGGCATGCTTGAGGCGTTCAAGCAGGTGAGCCTGACCAAGCGCGTCTCGGTCGAGGAGGCAAAGCGTTATGGTTTGTACCATGAGGATGATCCGGATGCGTCCCTGGCAATGGGTAACGATGGGCTGGTTGAAATTTCGCAGTGGCGTCATGCGATCGTGAATTTCCCGCACCCGCTGCTGAAGCAGGGATTGGTCATCATCGACACGCCGGGCCTGAATGCCATCGGTACCGAACCGGAACTGACGCTGAACCTGATCCCGAATGCCCATGCAGTTCTGTTCATCCTGGCGGCCGATACCGGTGTGACCAGGAGTGACATCGACGTGTGGCGCGACCATATCGGCGGTGGTCCCGCGCGTATGGTGGTGTTGAACAAGATCGACAGCATGTGGGATGAATTGCGCAGCGCGGAGGAGATCGAACAGCAGATCGACAAGCAGGTTGCAAGTGTTGCACAGACCTTGCATCTCTCGCCGCAGCAGGTATTCCCGATTTCCGCGCAAAAAGGCCTGGTTGGCAAGGTCAACCGCGATCCTGAACTGTTGGCAAAGAGTCGTCTGCCGTTGCTGGAAACGGCCTTGTCCGGCGAACTGATCCCGAGCAAGCAGGAAATCGTGCGCGGCCAACTGAAGGCGGAGATGCAGGAGTTGACGGCGTCCAAGCAGCAGTTGCTGGCCGCGCGTGCGCGCAGCGTCGTGGAGCAGTTGGTGGAACTCAAGAGCCTGCGCGGCAAGAATCAGAACATCATCGAGCACATGATGAAACGCGTCGAACTCGAGAAAAAAGAGTTCGATGCCAGTCTGATGAAGCTCCAGGGCACACGCGCCGTATTTACCCGCTTGTCGACTGAGGTGTTCACCAGCCTCGGAATGGACATCCTGAAGGAAGACATTCGTCGCACGCGCGATGCCATGGAGAAGAGCCGCTTCTCGGCCGGATTGCGCACTGCAGTGAAGACCTTCTTCGAGCAGATTCAGAACAACCTGGATCTCTCCAATCGGAAGATCGAGGAAATCACGGCGATGATGACCGTGATGTATCGCAAATTCTCGACCGAACACGGCCTTGCACTTTCTTCGCCCATGCCTTTCTCGCTCGAGAAATACCGCAAGGAAATCGAGATGATTGAAGGCGTGTACCACAAACAGTTCGGCACCGCGGCGATCATGACCACTCCCCAAGTGGTATTGATGACGAAGTTCTTCGACTCGATTGCATCACGCGTGAAGCAAAGTTTCCTGCAGGCCAATCGCGATGTGGAAGCCTGGCTGAAGGTGGTGATGGCGCCGCTGGAGGCACAGATCTGGGAGCACCGTTCGCAGCTGAAGAAGCGCAAGCAGTCGATCGAACGCATCCACCTCGCGACCGACACGCTGGAAGAAAAGATCGAGACGCTGGAGAAGATGCAGGCCGAACTGGAAGAACAGAAGAAGACGCTTCTGATGCTGGAGGCCGAACTCAAGAAAGCCATTTCCGCCGAACTCGCCGCGCTCAAGGCGGCGGCCTGACAGCCTGACATGAAACGCATAGCACAAGCGCCGGCTGCGAAGGCAGACGGCGCCGAAACACTTTTCGATCCCACCTTTTCCGAAGCAGTGATCCGCTGGCAGAAACAGCATGGCCGGCATGCGCTGCCTTGGCAGAACACGCGCGATGCCTATCGCATCTGGCTGTCGGAGATCATGCTGCAACAGACCCAGGTGGCTGCAGTTATTCCGTATTACCAGCGTTTTCTGGCGCGATTTCCCGATGTCGCATCGCTGGCGGCGGCGAGTTCCGAAGAAGTGATGTCGCATTGGAGCGGCCTCGGCTACTACTCGCGTGCACGCAATCTGCATCGGTGCGCGCAAATAATCGTCGCTGAGTTCGACGGCAAATTCCCGGAGCATCCGGAGCTGCTCGCCGAATTGCCGGGCATCGGGCGATCGACTGCGGCTGCGATCGCCGCATTCGCCTACGGGGCACGCGCCGCTATCCTCGATGGCAATGTCAAGCGGGTATTTGCCCGGGTGTTCGGCATTGAGGGATTCCCGGGTGCGAAGCCGGTTGAAGACGGCTTGTGGCGACGGGCCGTGGCGCTCCTCCCGAGCAAGGATGTTGAAGCGTACACGCAAGGACTGATGGATCTGGGCGCGACGCTTTGCACACGCAGCAAACCCTCCTGCCGCCAATGCCCGCTGTCGCAGCGCTGTATTGCGCTGGCCAGCGACCGCGTGCATTCGCTGCCCGAACGCAAACCGAAGAAGGCGATTCCGGAAAGGGCTACCGCAATGCTGGTTGTCACAGACCGTGATCACGTATTGCTCGAGCAGCGACCGGGGAGCGGGATTTGGGGCGGTCTGTTGTCGCTTCCGGAACTAGAGGGAGAGGAGCGCGACCTTGGAGAAGGCAGACAGCGGTTTGACGAACTTGTTTCGCGCAAGCTCGCATCTTTCGGCCACGTTGTTTCATGCGAGCGCTTGCAGCCGTTTACGCATGTATTTACCCATTTCAAGCTGCACGTGTCACCGTATCAAATCAGGTTGGCGAGCCGTGCCCAGCTCGCGGCGGAGGCCAGTCACGTCTGGTATCGCGCCGAACAGTTGCAGGATGCGCCACTGCCCGCTCCGGTCAAGAAGCTTCTGCTCGCGGTGTTTCGCGGCGGCGACCTGCTAACGGCGTAGGAGTCTTCTCCCGTACGGACGCCTGCCTAGCCTATCTCGACCCACTCCACGCGGTTGCGTCCGCGTTGCTTGGCCTGGTATAGAGCGGAGTCGGCGCGTGCAATCAGATCGGTGATCTTTTCACCGCGGCGATATTGCGCTACGCCGATCGACAGCGAAATATGTTTTCGCTCCAGGATTTTTTGGAGGTCCAGGAAGTGCGCGTAGACGCGCAGGCGCTCGGCGTGCATTACCGCACCCTTGAGATCGGTGTCGGGCAGGATCTGCATGAATTCGTCGCCGCCGTAACGGCCCAGCATATCGGTGTCGCGAATGCTGTCGCGGGCCACTCTGGCGAACTCTTTCAGGATGGTGTCGCCTGTCAGGTGGCCGTTGTTGTCGTTGATCTCCTTGAAACGATCGATGTCGATGAGGCAGATGCAGAAAGGAACGGACAAGGTATCGGCCTGCAGCTTCGCCTGCTCGAGCTCGGCTTGAATCTGCCGACGATTGTAGAGGCCGGTCAGTTCATCCCGGACGGACTTTTCTTCGTAGTGTTCCAGCTGATAGCGCGTCGCCCTCAGAAGCTGTCGCAAGTTCTGGATCTGTTTGCCGACCAGGATCATTCCCGGCAAGGTCAGGACCAGTACGAACCATTGCACCAAATCGGCGCGAAATCCATAGCTATAACCTTCCCCATGGCCGCGGATAAAGATAATGCCGAGATAGGCACTCAGGCAGCCGATCGCCAGCAGGATGAGCGATACGGTCGACAAGCGGAAAATTCCGAACGAGAAGGCGATCAGGATGAACGGCACCAGCGCGATTTGTGTAGCGCGTTCCAGGTAGGCCACGACCAGCATGATGAGCAGCGAGGCGACCAATTGTGGCAGCGTCAGGCTGGGTTCATCGAAGTGCCTGTTAAGGCCGAGCCGGAACAAGCCATAGAACAGGATGACAACGCACAGCACCACGGCCGCTACATTGACGAAGGTCGCGCCGCTGATGAAGCCTTGCCGGTAAAAGATGAACAGGCTCAGCGCGTACAGCAGCGATATCAGGCTGATGGGAGAGATCTGAGGTACGCGCACGGGTTGCATATTCTTGCGGCGATTGACGGACTCTGACCGCATAGCCTCGCGTGCGTCATCCATTAACATACGATTAGCGCTCAAAGTAGTGCCAAGTAAATGCCTGCACGGCAGGAAGCAAGAGGGAGTTTTTCTCAGGACTGCCCCGGCGGGGAGCGCCGATGTCTTCTTCGGCGGATTTTGCCGCATGCCTTCTTGTTGCCGCATCGAAGCCATGACGCGGCATCCTTGCAGCTGGCCTGCAGCTCCTTCCAACGCAATCCACTGACACTCCCCGCCGGGAGAGGCTCGAACTGTGAGCCGACCCGTCATTTATCCTACGAATACCGGGAGTCGAATTTGCGCGGTGACAAACAGCTTGTAAAAAATGCTGATGCGATAGAGATCGCCGCAGCGATTCTCAAAAATGGCACAGCGTGCGACTCAAAACGGTGCAGGCTCTATTGTCGTTTATGTAATTGCGCGCTTCGGTTCAGAGAATTTTGTGCTGCAGCAGATACTGATGAATGATCGACAGACGGCTTTGCGCATCCTTGAGTTCGAGCAGCTTCTGGCGCGCTTTCAGGGGAATGGGGAGGATCTCGCACCAGCGGTTGGCGACCCAGCTCGCGCTATCGAGCTGAATCGGCTGCGAAAACGGGCTGATGAAGCTTTCGCCATGTTCAGTCCGGCCCTTGGTATTGACGTCGTCGATCACGATCTTCAGGGTCTTGGCGCAGGCCACATGGATGTCGCTGACAGGGATGTCGTCGTCAGCCGGGATCATCTCGACGCGCGCCTCGAGTCGCTGGTCGGGCAGCACCCGGGTGTCGGCAATGCGGAAGCGCTTGCCGCCGCGGATGCGCAGCGTCATCACGCCGAGCTTCTCCATGTCCCAGTCCGACATATGCGCCAGGCACCCGACGGCTTCCGGCTCCGCCGCGGCGCCGACTTCCTGGCCGGACTTGATCAGCACAACGCCGAATGGCGTATTGCGCCGCATGCACTCGCGCACCATGTCCATGTAGCGTGTCTCGAAAACCTTCAGCGGCAGTATCCCATCCGGGAAAAGCACTGTCTTCAGGGGAAATAGCGGGAGCCAGGAGTCGTCAGCTTGCATGGTCGGCGTAGGCGGTGCGTTCAGGAGAGTTCGCGATGGCGCAGCAGGACACGTTCGGTGGCGCCAAAGTGTTTCGCGAGTTGCTCGACCATGTAGACCGACCGGTGTTGTCCGCCGGTGCAGCCGATTGCTACGGTCAGGTAGCTGCGGTTGTCATTCTTGAATGCCGGCAGCCATTTTTCAATGAAGGTGCGTATATCGATAAAGAGTTCCGCGACATGTGCCTGCGCATTCAGGAATGCGACTACCGGTTCATCGCGTCCGGTAAAGGGCCGCAAAGTGGTGTCGTAGTACGGGTTGGGCAGCACGCGTACATCGAATACAAGGTCCGCATCCAGCGGTACGCCGAACTTGAACGCGAAGGATTCGAACAGCAGCGTCAGCGGCGTGCGCTCGGTTTCCACCAGGTCCTTGATCCAGCCGCGCAGCTTGTTGGCAGACAGGCCTGAGGTATCGATGACGTGGCCGATGCCTTCGATCGGGGAGAGCATCTCGCGCTCGCGCAGGATGCACTCGGTCAAGGTTGGCTGGTCGCCGGCGTCCTGGCTCGCGCGAACCCGATGCGACAAGGGATGGCTGCGCCGGGTTTCGGAAAAGCGTGCGATCAGCGATTCGGTCTTCGCCGTCAGGAACAGCACCTTGACGTCGTGCCCCTCGTCCTTGAGCAACTGGATATCGGCGGGAAGCCCCGCCAGTGAGTCCGCACTACGCGCATCCATTGCGACCGCCAATGTGTCGGCCCCTTCTTCCTGGCGCGTGGCGACCAGTTGGCGCAGCAGTTTGGGCGGCAGATTGTCGACGCAGAAGTAACCGGCGTCTTCGAGTGCATTCAGCCCGACCGATTTGCCGGACCCGGATATGCCTGTGATGAGGATAATGCGCATAGGCGGTAATCATACCGCATGGGAAGCGAAGTGACAGCCGAGGTGAACGGGATGAAGCGCCGTCCGAACTACTCGTTGCCCATGGCTTTTTGCTGACGCTCCATGAATTCCTTGAGCGTGTCGATTCCGCGCAATTGCAGAATGGTATTGCGCACCGCAGCTTCCAGCAGCACGGCGAGGTTGCGCCCGGCTTCGACGGGAATCACGACCTTGCGGATCGCCAGGCCAAGCACTTCTTCGGTCTGGGAATGCAAGGGCAGGCGTTCGTAATTTTCTTCCAGCGTACTGCGGCGCACCAGATGGACGATCAGCTTCAGGCGCATTTTGCGACGTACTGCGGTTTCGCCAAAGATGGTCTTGATGTCCAGCAGGCCGAGGCCGCGCACTTCGAGCAGGTTCTGCAGCAGGGGCGGGCAGCGACCCTCGATCATGTTGGGTGCGATGCGTGCGAACTCGACAGCGTCGTCGGCAACCAGACCGTGGTTACGCGAGATCAGCTCCAAGCCCAGTTCGCTCTTGCCCAGCCCTGATTCGCCGGTGATCAATACGCCGACTCCCAGCACATCCATGAACACGCCGTGCATCGTCACGCGTTGCGCCAGTTCCTTGGACAGGTACACGCGCAGGTAGTCGATCACTTGCGCGGCGGGCAGCGGGGTGGAGAACAGCGGGATATTCTTTTCGTCGCAGACTTCAAGGATGTAAGGCGGCGTTTCCAGCCCTTGCGCGATGATGAAGGCCGGCGGCTCGCCGATCACCAGTTCTTCGGTCTGGTATTTGCGCGAGGCGGGCGAGAGCTTGTTGTAATACAGAATTTCCTGATGGCCGAAGACCTGGATCCGGCCCGGATGGATCAGGTTCAGGTGGCCAACCTGATCGGCGGCAGAGGTGGCATCGCCCGAGATGCGCCGTTCGCCGCCCGGAAAACCGGCAAACCATCCTAATTGCAGTGCTTCACGCGTGTCGTCGTAGAGCTGCTGAATTGACAAGTGGGTAGTGGCAGGCATGGCGTCAGGACGTCAGGTCAGGCGTGTATGCTCGGCTGCCAGGCAGTCAGGCGGGCATGAACGGAAATCGCATCGGGATCCGTGGCCAGCTGGTTGCGGAACGCCTCGTCTGAAAACATTTCGGCGATTTCGGACAGGATTTCAAGGTGCTGCTGCGTCACATGGTCCGGAATCAGCAGGAATACCAGCAGCTTCACCGGATGTCCGTCGGGCGACTCGAAGGGGATCGGCTCCTTCAAACGAACAAACGCCGCGAGCGGCGCTTTCAAACCCTTGATCCGACCGTGCGGTACCGCCACACCATGTCCCAGTCCGGTCGAGCCGAGACGTTCGCGTGCGAACAGGTTATCCGACACTACCGAGCGGGCAATGCCGCAGTTGTTTTCAAAAATCAGTCCGGCCTGCTCGAAAGCGCGCTTCTTGCTCGAGACTTCAAGATCGAGCACGACATTGTTGGCCGACAGGATTCTGGCAAGGTTGGTCATGTTACGAAATGGCATGGTGCGATGCACAAATTGGGCAATCGAGTCGCATTATAGGCTTGTTTACCGAATGTGGAATGAGAAAGCATATGGCGGGTTCGGGAAACGATGTTGATTGTAAGCAGGGAACCGACAGGAAAGATTTAATAATGGCTTAGTGTGATGCAAGTGCCAATGAACTCCCAAATCGTGAAGCGCGTGCCAGTATGCCTCGGACTGCATACCGGATAAAAGGTTTCTCATGGGAATCGACTTTTACGCCGCGAACATGACAATATCCTGACAAAATCAAATAAATAACGCCAGTCCGATAGTGTCGTCTACTGCCGCGCGTTGCGCAGATTGGATGGGCGCTGGCCGGTCGTGAAATTGCTCCGCCACGGATTGATGTCCAGGCCACCGCGCCGGGTATACCTTGCGTAGACCGCGAGTTTCTGCGGACGGCATTGGCGCAGGATGTCCATGAATATGCGCTCCACGCATTGTTCATGAAATTCATTATGATTTCGGAAACCGATCAGATACTGCAACAGACCTTCCTGATCAATTTGCGCACCGACGTAGCGGATTTGCACGCTGCCCCAGTCCGGTTGTCCGGTGACCAGGCAGTTCGATTTCAGGAGATGCGACACCAGCGTTTCCTCGACCATCGCCTCCGCATGATTCGCCTTCAACAGCGCCGGATTGGGCGTGTACTCGGTGACTTCGATATCGAGGCGATCGAGCAGCAGTCCTTCAAGTTCGCCCATTTGCAGCGTCGCAAACGCATCCGGCATGGTCAGCTTGACCTGAACCGGTGCGCCGAATTCATTCATCAAGTCGGTACGCAGCAATTCCATCAGGGCGTCCGGTGACGCCAGCTTCGTTTGATTGAAGGAATTGAGGTAGAGCTTGAAGGATTTCGACTCGATGATATTGGGTGAGTCCGCAGGCACGGTGAAGGTCGCGATGGCGACTTGCGGTTTCCCGCGCAGGTTCAGCCATGACAATTCATACGCATTCCAGATATCGACACCGAAAAATGGCAGGGTGCCGGCAATGCCGATCTCTTCGCGCTTCTGCTGGCGCGAAATCGGAAACAGCAATGAGGGCGCGTATTCGGCCTGATAACTGGTCGGTTTGCCGAGCGGTGAAGCTTCCGGCACGTTGGAGTCGGACATGAGCGGGAATGACGATGACTGCTGTTTCGGGCGCGCCTGGAGGCGTCGCCCACATGATTTTGACCGCAGGCGAATTGAACGGTTCGCCTGCGTCCGTTCTTACAAGAAAAGCTTGTACGCCGGGTTTTCGGTCTCGTCCCAATTGCGATAGCCAAGTGTCGAGAGGAACGCGCGGAAATCCTTCATCTCCTTCTTCGGCACCTGCAGCCCCACCAGGATGCGGCCCACGTCGCCGCCCTGATTGCGGTAATGGAACAAGCTGATATTCCAGTTCGGCGCCATGCTGTCGAGGAAGCGCATCAGCGCGCCCGGGCGCTCCGGGAATTCGAAGCGGTACAGCAACTCGTCCTGCGCTAGTCCGCTCTTGCCGCCGACCAGATGGCGAATGTGCAGTTTGGCCAATTCGTCATGCGTGAGGTCGAGGGTCTTGAAGCCGTGTTTCTCGAAGTTCTTTGTGATCTTGCCGGACTCGTCGCGGTTTGGAATCTGGATGCCGACGAACACATGGGCGACCTTTTCATCGCTGATGCGATAGTTGAATTCGGTCACGTTGCGCGGTCCGACAAGCTGGCAGAATCGTTTGAAGCTGCCGCGTTCTTCCGGAATCGTCACGGCAAAAACGGCTTCGCGCGATTCGCCGACCTCTGCCATCTCGGCAACGAAGCGCAGGCGGTCGAAGTTCATGTTGGCGCCGCTGGTCACCGTGACGAGGGTTTCGTTTGTGATCGGCTTCTTGTCCGCCTTCGCGCGTTCGATATAGGCCTTGGCGCCGGCCACCGCGAGCGCGCCTGCCGGTTCCAGTATGCTGCGTGTATCCTGGAAAACGTCCTTGATCGCGGCGCAGACCTCATCGGTATCGACCAGGATCACCTCGTCCACATATTGTTTCGCAAGGCGGAAGGTTTCCTCGCCAACCAGCTTGACCGCCGTGCCGTCGGAAAACAGGCCGACATCATTCAGGGTCACGCGCCGGCCCGCCTTCAGGCTGCGTGCCATGGCATCCGAATCGGTGGTTTGCACGCCGATCACCTTGATATCCGGACGCACGGCCTTGATGTAAGCACCAACGCCGGCGATCAAGCCGCCGCCGCCGATCGCGCAGAAGACGGCGTGAATCGGTTCCGAACGCTGCCGCAGGATTTCCATGCCTACCGTGCCCTGGCCGGCGATGACGTCCGGATCGTCGAAGGGATGGACGAAGGTGAGCTTGTGCTTCTTTTCCAGCGTCAGCGCATGGTTATAGGCATCGGAATAGGAATCGCCGAACAGCACCGCCTCGCCGCCGCGCGCCTTGACAGCTTCAATCTTGACCGGGGGCGTCGTCGTCGGCATCACGATCATGGCGCGGCAACCCAGCTTCGACGCTGACAGGGCAACGCCTTGCGCGTGGTTGCCCGCCGAGGCGCAGATCACGCCGCGCTTCAGTTGCGCAGGAGTCAGGTGTGCCATCTTGTTGTAGGCGCCGCGCAGCTTGAAGCTGAACACGCTCTGGATGTCTTCGCGCTTGAGATAAATCTGGTTGCCCATGCGTTCCGAAAGAGTGGGCGCAAGTTCCAGCGGTGTTTCAACGGCGACGTCATAGACGCGGGCGGTCAGGATTTTCTGTAGATAGTTGGTAGTCATAGCTTCGGATCGTCGGCGTGCGTTCCCCAATGCGGCACGCAAGCCGACCATTATAATGGACGGCCCTGACATTGCCGCCATGTCACACCCTGTCCATGACGCCGCACGCGGTGCGGCCATCCTTGTCCAATGATCGAATCCGCTATTCGCTGGCTGCTGAATATTCTGGCAATACCCGACGTCGGCCTGACGTCGCTTTTCTTTATCAGCACGCTGTCGGCGACCTTGCTGCCGCTCGGGTCGGAGCCGGCCGTGTTCGCCGTGGTGAAAGCCAATGGCGCCTTGTTCTGGCCGGCGATGGCGGTCGCCACTGCTGGAAACACGCTGGGTGGCGTGATTGACTACTGGATGGGTTACGGCGCCAAGCAGGCATTCGCCAAGGAACGCGAAAGCCGCTGGTTCGGCTGGCTGCAGCGCTATGGTGCGAAAACCATGCTGCTTGCCTGGTTGCCCGGCATCGGGGATCCGATCTGTACGCTGGCCGGCTGGTTGAAGTTGTCGTTCTGGCCATGCGTGTTTTACATGGCCATCGGCAAGTTCCTGCGCTATCTCACGATGACCGCCATGCTCTTGTATGTCCCGAACGGGTTCTGGCGGCAGTTGGTGAGCTGGCTATAGGTCTGTTGTAATTTCAATACTGTTATTGCCCTGACCTGCGGCGATTTCGCGATGTTTCGGCAATTTGGCCGTAAGGACCATAAGGCTGTTCAGCCTGGTGCATTGCAATAAGCTAAAATGCGCCTTTAAGGGTTAGTCCGACTATTTTTGATGAACGCCCCAGCACAAATCCAAGCTTTGCTTTCCGACGCGCCCAGCGGTGCCGCTCCGACCCGCCTGCGCGAAATTCCCTACAACTACACCTCGTTTTCCGATCGCGAGATCGTGATCCGCCTGTTGGGCGAAGAATCGTGGCGCATCCTCGACGAGCTGCGCAGCGAGCGGCAGACCGGCCGTTCCGCGCGCATGCTGTACGAGGTTCTCGGCGACATCTGGGTGGTGCGGCGCAATCCGTATCTCCAGGACGACATGCTCGACAACCCGAAGCGTCGCCAGGCGCTGATCGACGCGCTCAATCATCGTCTGACCGAAGTCGAGAAGCGCCGCCTGACGACCGACCTGGCCGAAGCGGGCGATGCGCAGGCCAAACGCCGCAGCGCCAACGTCGAAATTCTGCTGAAGGCCGCACGCAAGGCAGTTGCCGATTTCGGTGAGGAATTCCGTCAAACCTGGGATCTGCGCAAGCGCGCCACCAAGGTGCTTGGCCGTTTTACTGCCAAGGACAACATCAAGTTCGACGGTCTGTCGCGTGTATCGCATGTTACCGACGCCACCGACTGGCGCGTCGAGTATCCGTTCGTTGTCCTGACGCCGGATACCGAAGACGAGATGGCCGGCCTGGTGAAAGCCTGCATCGAACTCGGCCTGACCATCATTCCGCGCGGAGGCGGTACCGGTTATACCGGCGGTGCCGTGCCGCTGACGCCACTGTCGGCAGTGATCAACACGGAAAAACTGGAACAGCTCGGCGCGGTCGAGATGACCATGCTGCCGGGCGTCGACAAGCCCTACGCGACGATTTATTCCGGCGCCGGCGTCGTTACCAAGCGAGTGTCGGATGCCGCGGAAAAAGCCGGCTTCGTCTTTGCGGTCGATCCGACTTCCGCGGAAGCTTCCTGTGTTGGCGGTAATGTCGCGATGAACGCGGGCGGCAAGAAGGCCGTTCTGTGGGGTACTGCGCTGGACAATCTCGCGAGCTGGCGCATGGTCGACCCGAACGGCGACTGGCTGGAGGTCACTCGCCTGGAGCACAATCTCGGCAAGATTCACGATGCGCCGGTAGCAAAGTTCAAGCTGGAGTGGACGCATCCGAGCGAAAAGGGCAAGAACGCCAAGCCGTTCAAGACCGAATTCCTCGAAATCGAAGGCCGCCGCTTCCGCAAGGAAGGCCTGGGCAAGGACGTCACCGACAAATTCCTCGCTGGCCTGCCGGGCGTGCAGAAGGAAGGCTGCGACGGCCTGATCACGTCCGCGCGCTGGATCCTGCACAAGATGCCGAAGTTTGCGCGCACCGTTTGCCTCGAATTCTTCGGCCAGGCGCGCGACGCGATTCCGTCCATCGTGGAGATCAAGGATTACCTCGACGCCGAAGCGAAGCAGGGCGGCGCGATCCTGGCCGGCCTGGAGCATCTCGACGAGCGCTATCTGCGTGCAGTCGGCTACTCCACCAAGTCCAAGCGCGGTGTACTGCCGAAAATGGCGCTGTTCGGTGACATCGTCGGCGACGATGAAGATGCTGTCGCGCGCGCCGCATCGGAAGTGATTCGCATGGCCAATACGCGTGTCGGCGAAGGTTTCGTCGCCGTCAGCCCAGAGACGCGCAAGAAATTCTGGCTGGACCGCGCGCGCACGGCGGCGATCGCGAAACATACCAATGCGTTCAAGATCAACGAAGACGTGGTGATTCCCCTGAACCGCATGGGCGAGTACACCGACGGCATCGAACGCATCAACATCGAGCTGTCGATCAAGAACAAGCTGCAGCTACTGGATGAATTGCGCGCCTTCTTCAAGGCCGGCCATCTGCCGCTCGGCAAGAGCGATGATGCGGATGCCAAGGATATTCCGCCCGAAGAACTGCTTGGCGATCGCGTTGCGCAAGCGCTGGATCTGATCGATGCAACACGCGCGCGCTGGACTTACCTCCTGATGCAGCTCGACAAGCCGCTGCACGATGCACGTGATGAGTTGGCCTCGCTGGAGGTATCGACAACCTGGCTTGATGAACGCCTGGCGCGCCAGGCCGACGCGAAAGTGTTCCATGTGGTGCAGGACCGTACGGTGCGCGTCTCGTGGAAGGCCGAGGTGCGCGCGCAACTGCGCCAGATCTTCAATGGCGGCGCGTTCAAGCTGATCCTCGACGAATGCAGCGCCATTCACAAGCGTGTGCTGCGCGGGCGCGTGTTCGTGGCCTTGCACATGCATGCGGGCGACGGCAATGTGCATACCAACATTCCGGTCAACTCCGACGACTACCAGATGCTGAAGGATGCGCATGCCGCGGTTGCGCGCATCATGGTGCTGGCGCGCTCGCTCGACGGCGTGATTTCCGGCGAACACGGCATTGGGATCACCAAGCTGGAGTTCCTGACGGAAGACGAAATCCAGGAATTCCGCGACTACAAGCTGCGCGTCGATCCTGAAGGCCGCTTCAACAAGGGCAAGCTGTTGAATCTGCCTGACATGCACGCGGATTTGCGCAATGCCTACACGCCGTCGTTCGGCCTGATGGGGCACGAGTCGTTGATCATGCAGCAGAGCGACATCGGCGCCATTGCCAACAGCGTCAAGGACTGCCTTCGCTGCGGCAAGTGCAAACCGGTTTGCGCCACGCACGTGCCGCGCGCCAACCTGCTTTATTCGCCGCGCAACAAAATTCTCGCGACATCGCTGCTCGTTGAAGCATTCCTGTACGAAGAGCAGACCCGTCGCGGCGTATCCATCAAGCACTGGGAAGAATTCGAGGACGTCGCCGACCACTGCACCGTCTGCCACAAGTGCGTGACGCCATGCCCGGTCGACATCGATTTCGGCGATGTGTCGATGAACATGCGCAACCTCCTGCGCAAGATGGACAAGAAGTCGTTCAATCCCGGCACCGCCGCTGCGATGTTCTTCCTCAATGCCACCGACCCGGCGACGATCAATGCCACGCGCGCTGCAATGACGGGCATCGGTTACAAGGCGCAGCGGTTCGCGAACGACCTGCTGAAGAAGTTTGCCCGCAAGCAGACCAAGGCGCCGCCGGCAACGCATGGCAAGCCGCCGGTCAAGGAACAGGTGATTCACTTCATCAACAAGAAGATGCCTGGCAACCTGCCGAAGAAGACCGCGCGTGCGCTGCTCGACATCGAAGACGACAAGGTCGTGCCGATCATCCGCGATCCGAAGAAGACCACGGCCGACACCGAAGCCGTGTTCTATTTCCCGGGTTGCGGTTCCGAGCGGCTGTTCTCGCAAGTCGGCCTGGCCACGCAGGCGATGCTGTGGCATGTCGGCGTGCAGACTGTGCTGCCGCCGGGCTACTTGTGCTGCGGCTACCCGCAGCGCGGGAACGGCCAGTACGACAAGGCGGAAAAGATGGTGACGGACAATCGCGTGCTGTTCCATCGCATGGCCAACACGCTGAACTACCTCGACATCAAGACGGTCGTAGTGTCATGCGGCACCTGCTACGACCAGTTGCAGAGCTATGAATTCGAGAAAATTTTCCCGGGTTGCCGAATCATCGACATCCATGAATATTTGCTCGAGAAAGGCGTGAAACTGGAAGGCGTGACCGGCACGCGCTACATGTACCACGAACCCTGCCACAATCCGATGAAGCAGCAGGACTCGCTGAAAACGGTGAACGCGCTGATCACGACCGCTGACGGCCAGAAAGTGGAAAAGAATGAGCGTTGCTGCGGCGAGTCCGGCACGCTGGGCGTCAGCCGTCCGGACATTTCGACGCAGGTTCGCTTCCGCAAGGAAGAGGAAATGCGCAAAGGCGCGGACAAGCTGCGTGCCGACGGATTCAGCGGCGATGTGAAGATCCTGACTTCCTGCCCGTCCTGCCTGCAAGGCTTGTTGCGTTATAACGAAGATGCCGACACCACCGCCGATTACATCGTGATCGAAATGGCCAAGTATCTGCTCGGCGAAAACTGGATGCCCGACTATGTCGCACTTGCCAACAACGGCGGCATTGAACGCGTGCTGGTCTGAGGTAAAACGTGAAAAATACGCCCTGCGAATTGTGCATCCAGCCCGGTGGCGATGTCGTCTACCGGGATGACAACTACCGGATAGTGATCGTCGATGACGAACGCTATCCCGGTTTTTGTCGCGTGATCTGGAATGCGCACACCAGGGAGATGACTGATCTCTCCACTGCGGAGCGCGCCATCCTGATTGCCGCCGTGTGGCAGGTCGAGGAAGCTGTGCGTGAAGTCATGCAACCGCACAAGATCAACGTCGCCAGTCTCGGCAATGTCGTGCCGCACCTGCATTGGCATATCATTCCACGCTACGAAGACGATGCCCATTTCCCCAATCCGATCTGGGGCGAAGTCAAGCGCACGCCCGATTCGACCGATCTGGCCAAGCGCAGGGCCTTGGTGCCGAGGTTGCGCGAGGCGATACTCGATCGCTTTGATAACTCCCTTCTTTGATATACCGGTTTCCACTGGAAAAAAGAATCACTGAGACCTGCACATTTATGGCTGATACAAAGACCGCCGGAACGACGCCGACCGCCATCACCGTCCACAAGCAATCGCGCGCGCTGGAACTCGCGTTCGAGTCGGGCGAGGTATATTCCCTGCCTTTCGAATTCCTGCGCGTGAATTCACCCTCCGCCGAAGTGCGCGGACATGGCGCAGGACAGGAGGTCTTGCAGACCGGCAAGCGCGACGTGCTCATGACGGCCATCGATCCGGTTGGCAATTACGCGGTGCAATTGCATTTTTCGGATGGCCATAACACCGGTATCTATACCTGGGATTACCTGCATTGGCTCGGCGCCAACCAGGCGCAGCTGTGGGAAGACTATCTGAAGCGCCTGGAAGCGGCGGGATTCACCCGCGAGACCGGACGCGATGCGCCGATGCAGTCGGCCCAGAGCGCGGGCGGCAGTTGCGGGCACAAGCACTGATTCTTTGAATTTGACACCAAGCAAAATATTCAGCCCCGCGCGAACTGCCGGATGGAACGCTTGGCAATACCGTCTGTCTGCACTTGTATAATGCGGGCTGGATTAACAGGCTCCTACCCATGACCAATACGACCCATTTCGGTTATCAAACCATTCCCGAAGAAGAAAAGGTTCAGAAAGTCGCTGAAGTCTTTCATTCCGTTGCCAGCAAGTACGACGTGATGAACGATCTGATGTCCGGCGGACTGCACCGCATCTGGAAGGCATTCACCATTGCGCAGGCGGGCGTGCGGCCCGGGTTCAAGGTGCTCGACATCGCCGGTGGCACAGGCGATCTGGCCAAGGCCTTTGCGAGGCAGGCCGGGCCGACGGGCGAGGTGTGGTTGACCGACATTAATGAATCGATGTTGCGCGTCGGCCGCGACCGGCTATTGAACAAGGGACTCGCAACCCCCACCTTGCTATGCGACGCGGAAAAACTGCCGTTCCCGAGCAATTATTTCGACCGTGTCAGCGTGGCATTCGGCTTGCGCAACATGACGCACAAGGATGCCGCACTGGCGGAAATGCAGCGTGTGCTGAAACCCGGAGGAAAGTTGCTCGTCCTGGAATTTTCCAAAGTGTGGGAACCGCTGCAGAAGCCATACGACGTATATTCGTTCTCGGTTCTGCCATGGCTGGGCAAGCGCATCGCCAACGATTCCGAGAGCTATCGTTACCTGGCCGAGTCGATCCGCATGCATCCCGATCAGGAAACCCTGAAAAAGATGCTGCAGGACGCGGGGCTGGAACGCGTCGAGTACTTCAACCTGACTGCGGGTGTCGCCGCGCTGCACACCGGCATCAAGCTGTAGCAGTCGTAGCGAGCCGATTTCCGGTTTCGCGCGGCTACAAGGAGAGTTTCATGAAAAAATTCCTGATCGCCCTGGTGGTCACCCTGGGCGCGATGGCCGTCGTCGCTTCCGATGCGGAAGCGCGTCGGCTTGGTGGCGGCGGATCGTTTGGCCGGCAAGCGCCGAGCTACAGCCGTCAGGCGCCGTCGCAATCTCCTGGTCAGTTTTCCAATTCCAATCAGGCGAAACCCTCGTCACCCGCCGCAGCGCCGCAAAACAATATTCCTCCAAGACCTGCCAGCCCGTGGCGCAACATGCTCGGCGGCGCATTGCTTGGCTTGGGGCTGGGCGCGTTGCTGTCGCATTTCGGCCTGGGCGGTGTCATGGCCAGCATGATCGGCACGATACTCATGTTTGCCTTGATCGCCGTTGGGGTGGTGTTCGTCATGCGCCTGTTCCGGAACAAGAGTGGACATGATGTGCAACCGGCCTACGCCGGCAGCTATTCGGGACCGCGCACGCCGGAAATCGGTTCGCGCCTCGAGCCGCAGATACAACCCGCGGCATTCCAGGCCGAGCCGGTCAGCAGCAATGTGTCCAGTCTTCCCTCGGATTTCGACGCGCCGGCCTTCCTGCGCCATGCAAAGACCTATTTCATCCGACTGCAAGCCGCCTGGGACAAGGCGGATATCAATGACATCCGTGAATTCACGACGCCGGAAATGTTTGCCGAGCTTCGCCTGCAACTGCAGGAGCGCGGCGCATCGCCCAACCATACCGATGTCGTGTCGCTGGAGGCCGAACTGCTGGGCATGGAAAGAACCGGCGATGAGTACATGGCCAGCGTGAAATTCTCGGGAATGATAAAAGAAGCCGAAAACGCGCCGGCCGAACCTTTCGCCGAAATCTGGAATCTGACGAAACCGGTATCGGGGCAGGGCGGCTGGGTGATGGCCGGGATTCAACAATTATCTTGAGCCGGCCGAAATACCGATCGGCAAACTGGTAAACTTGAGGCCGCCCGTGAATAGTCACGGGCGGTTTTGTTTTGTCACCATGATCTCTTCCACCACTTCCGCTGCAATCAACCACCTGCTGGTCCGGGAAACCTGGGCGCGCGACAAGCTCGTCAAGCATGCAGGCAAAGTCGCCTTCTTCGATGCCGGTCTCGCCGGCATCCGGCTCAAGGTGATGGCGGATGGCATGGTCCAGGCTGCTGGCGTGGAGGAACCGGTGAATGTCACGATCCGTGTGAAACTGTCCGATTTGCCACTGATCATGCAGCATCGGGAGCATGCATTTTCCTATGTGCAGATCGAAGGCGATGCCGATTTTGCCAATACCATCTCGCAGCTTTCCGATTCGCTGCGCTGGGAAGCGGAAGAGGACCTGAGCAGGTTGATCGGCGACGCGGCTGCGGTACGGGTCGCAGGCGGTGTGCGCGCGGCAGTCGAGACCGCCGTGTCGACGCAGAAAAAGTTGGCGGAGAACGTGGCCGAATATTTCCTGGACGAGAAGCCGCTGCTGGTACGGCCGCGGATGGTTGACGATTTCGCCAGCGAGGTCGCCAGACTGCGTGACGATGTCGAACGCCTGAGCAAGCGTATCGAGAAACTGAAGGGAAGCCGCTAAATGCTGTTTAAATTCCTGCGGCTTTTCAAGATCTTCCGGGTCGTCATCAAATACGGCCTGGATGAAATCGCGATGTCGGAGCTGGCGAATCCCCGGCTGGCCAAGCTCATCGGCGCGATGAACTTCTGGCGCGATATCACAACGCCGCGCGGCGTGCGTCTGCGCCAGGCACTGGAAGACCTCGGTCCCATCTTTGTGAAGTTCGGTCAGGTGTTGTCGACCCGGCGCGACCTGATGCCGCCGGATATCGCCGACGAACTGGCGAAACTGCAGGATCGTGTTCCGCCATTCGACTCCGATCTGGCGATCGCCCAGATCAAGAAATCGCTCGGCGCGCATCCGGATTACCTGTTTGCCGAGTTCGAGCGTAAGCCCGTTGCATCGGCCTCAATCGCACAGGTCCATTTTGCGAAACTCAAGGACGGCAAGGAAGTTGCGGTGAAGGTTTTGCGACCGGGCATGAAGAAGTCGATCGAGAAGGATCTTGCCCTGATGCGGATCGCCGCCGATTGGGTCGAAAAACTGTGGGCTGACGGCCGTCGCCTGAAACCGCGCGAAGTGGTCGCCGAATTCGACAAGTACTTGCACGATGAACTCGACCTGATGCGCGAGGCGGCCAACGCAAGCCAGCTGCGTCGCAATTTCCAGCAGTCGCAATTGCTGATCGTGCCGGAAATGTACTGGGATTACTGCTCCACGTCGGTGATCGTCATGGAGCGCATGCGCGGCATTCCGATTTCGCGCATCGACCGCCTGATCGCGGAAGGTGTGGATATGAAGAAGCTGTCGCGCGACGGCGTGGAAATCTTTTTCACGCAGGTATTCCGCGACGGCTTTTTTCATGCCGACATGCACCCCGGGAACATCCTGGTGTCAATCGAGCCGGCCACATTTGGCCGCTACATCGCGCTCGACTTCGGCATCGTCGGTACGCTGACCGACTACGACAAGGATTACCTGTCGCAGAATTTTCTCGCGTTCTTCCGTCGCGACTACAAGCGTGTCGCCGAGGCGCATATCGAATCCGGCTGGGCGCCGAAGGACACGCGCGTCGATGAGCTGGAGTCGGCGGTCCGCGCTTGCTGCGAGCCGATCTTCGACCGGCCTCTGCGCGATATCTCCTTCGGCACGGTGCTGCTGAGATTGTTCCAGACCTCGCGCCGCTTCAATGTCGAAGTGCAGCCGCAATTGGTGCTGCTCCAGAAGACCCTGCTCAATATCGAAGGACTGGGCCGGCAACTCGACCCTGACCTCGATCTGTGGAAGACCGCGAAGCCCTACCTGGAACGCTGGATGCAGGAGCAGATCGGCTGGCGTGGCCTGGTCTCCCGCTTCAAGGAAGAACTCCCACACTACAACAAGATGATTCCGGAACTGCCGCGCCTGATCCACCAGGTGTTGAGCGCGCGAGCGGAAAACCCGTCGCGACAAAACGACGAGCTGCTCATGCAATTGCTTGCCGAGCAAAGACGCACCAATTTGCTGCTCGGTCTTGGTGTGTACTTTGGTGGCGGCTTGCTGATCGGGATCGCGGTCGCCCAAGTGCTGATTCGCTTCTATCAATTCCATTGGTGGTAAATCGTGCCTACCTTCGCAAGCCGGGATCCTTCCGCGCCCGAGTTCTGGTCGGAGCGCTTTGAGCAAGAGTTCACGCCGTGGGATCGCGGCGATGTTCCCGCCGCCTTTCGGCAATTTGTCGCCCAATCGCCTCGCCCATACGCCACGCTGATTCCCGGATGCGGAACAGGTTATGAAGTGGCATGCCTGTCCGAAGCGGGATGGGACGTCACGGCGATTGATTTTTCCGCAGCGGCGGTGGAAGCGGCGCGCAAGGTGCTGGGCCGCTGGGCGGATCGGGTTGTGCAGGCCGATTTTTTCGCGTTTGCGCCTTCTCATCCCGTCGAGCTCATCTACGAGCGCGCTTTCTTCTGTGCGCTGCCGCACCGGATGCGGCAGGCGGTCGTGAACCGCTGGGCAGAGCTTCTTCCGCCGGGCGGCCTGCTGGCCGGATTCTTTTTCTTTGACGATACGCCGAAAGGCCCCCCATTCGGGATTGCTCCCGCCGAGCTGGAAAGCTTGCTGGTTCCTTTCTTCGAACGCATCGCCGGCGAGGCGGTGGCAGACTCGCTGCCTGTTTTTGCAGGAAAAGAGCGCTGGCAGGTATGGCGCCGCCGCGAGCGCTGATCGCTCCAAAAAAGCACGCCTTTTTCGTTTTCGGGAATCATGTCGATGGATTTCTGAAGCTATAATCCCGAAAAATTTGACAAGGGCGCGTGCCGAGGCCCCTCTCATTCAGCAAATTGGACCGGCAGCCGATCTCCATTGAACAGACCGGATTTTTCGTGCGGAGCGAATACACATGAACTACACACTGATTTCCTTTGTCGTCCTGTATTTGCTGGGAACACTTGCACTGGGCGTATGGGCGGGCACGCGCATCAAGAGCACGAATGATTTCGCCATCGCCGGCCGCAGCCTGCCGCTGATCATGGTAGTGACGACGACGTTCGCGACCTGGTTCGGCGCCGAAACGGTCATGGGTATCCCGGCCAAATTTGTGCAGGGCGGCCTCAGTGCGATTGTCGAGGATCCCTTCGGAGCCGGTACCTGCCTGATCCTGGTGGGTTTGTTCTTCGCGGCCCGGCTATACAAGCTGAATCTGCTGACCATTGGCGACTTCTACCGCCAGCGCTACGGCAAGGGCATCGAGGTGTTCTGTTCCGTGGCGATCATTCTGAGCTACCTGGGCTGGGTGGCTGCTCAGATTACCGCGCTTGGACTGGTGTTTTCGGTGTTGACGAATGGCGCCATGTCGGAAACGGCCGGGATGATCGTCGGCACGCTCGCAGTGCTGATCTATGTTGTGATCGGCGGTTTTCTTGCGGTGGCCTGGACCGATTTCATCCAGATGATCGTCCTGGTGATCGGCTTGAGCATCATCGCCTTCTTTTCCGCCGACCTGGCTGGTGGTGCCGGTCAGGTATTCGCCATGGCTTCCAGGGATAATCTGTGGAAATTCCTGCCGACGCCCAGCTTCACTGAAATTGCGGCCTTCATTGGCGCGGGCGTGACGATGATGCTCGGCAGTATTCCCCAGCAGGACGTGTTCCAGCGTGTCATGTCGGCCAAGGATGCGCCCACCGCGCGTGCCGGTGCGGTCATTGGCGGAGCGAGCTATATTCTGTTCGCCTTCGTGCCGATGTTCATCGTTTCGTGCGCCGTCATTGTGATGGGCGAGAGTGCGGTTGACCTGATGAAGAATGATTATCAGCGCCTGCTGCCCACGTTCGTGCTGACCAAGATGCCGCTCGTGATGCAAATCTTTTTCTTCGGTGCGTTGCTTTCCGCCATCAAGAGCACGTCCTCGGCCACTCTGTTGGCGCCTTCCACCAGCTTCGTTGAAAACATCCTCAAGAATCTGCGCCCGAACATGAGTGACCGCCAGCAATTGTTCGCAATGCGATCCACCATCGTCGTGTTCGCGGTACTTGTGCTGGCGTATGCCATCGCGATGAAAGGCACGCCGATCTACGATCTGGTGTCGGCGGCTTACCAGGTAACGCTGGTTGGTGCCTTTGTGCCGCTGGTGATGGGACTGTACTGGCATAGGGCGACGACCCAGGGCGCTATCGTTTCGCTGGCGGCCGGCATTGGGACCTGGATCCTGTTCTTCCCCCAGCTGACAAGTCTTGGCGAGCAGTTTCCCGGCCAGCTTGCGGGCTTGATCGCCGCCTTCGCCGGCATGATCCTGGGCTCGCTCATGCCGCAGGTACTGAAGAATCGCCATGAGCCCAGGCACACGGTCAAGGGCCTGAGCGCTTGAGGCTTGGCGGCGCCGATGCAAGGCGGACAATCTTCAGCAACCACGAATTGTTGCTTCTTTTGCAACGGAAAGCCATATGTCGGCACGACTGCGGCGGGCTGTCGCATTCTCGCGTCCGCGCTTGTCGTGCATTCACGCAAAGTCGTCGCAAAAACCTTTATAATTCAGGGTTTTGGATGATTTTTGCGGGGATTTACCATGCCGATTTACGCTTATCGCTGCGAAACATGCGGTTTCACTAAAGATGTACTGCAAAAGATCTCTGACGCGCCCCTGACGGACTGCCCGTCCTGCGCGAAGAGCACCTTCAAGAAACAACTGACGGCGGCCGGCTTTCAACTGAAGGGCACGGGCTGGTATGTGACGGATTTCCGGAACGGCAGCGGCGGTACGTCCGCGCCGGCTACCGGTTCCGCGCCCGACAAGACGGCTGCATCCTCCGATTCGGGCAGTACGTCCTGCGCTTCGTGTCCGGCAGCGTCCGCCTCCTGAAGACAACAATCCCCTTGAGAGGCGGCCGGTCCGCCTCATGTCAAAGACAAACATGCGCAAATATTTCGTCACCGGCCTGCTCGTCCTGGTACCCCTGGCGATCACGCTCTGGGTGTTGAATCTGGTCATCGGCACGATGGATCAGTCGCTGCTGCTGCTGCCGGAGCGTTGGCGACCGGCAACGCTGATCGGATTTCATATCCCGGGCCTCGGTACGATCCTGACTTTGCTGTTTGTGTTTGTCACGGGTTTGTTGACGCGCAATTTCGTCGGCAAGCAGGTGGTCCATGCTTGGGAATTGCTGTTGACGCGCATCCCGGTGGTCAGTTCGATCTACTCCAGCGTCAAGCAGGTATCGGACACCTTGTTCTCGTCGTCGGGCAACGCGTTCCGTAAGGCGATGCTGGTGCAGTATCCGCGCGAGGGTTCCTGGACCATCGCGTTTCTGACCGGCACGCCCGGCGGTGACGTGAAGAATCACCTGACCGGCGATTACATCAGCGTCTACGTGCCGACCACCCCGAATCCGACCTCCGGCTTCTTCCTCATGATGCCGCGGGCCGATGCGATCGAGCTCGACATGAGCGTCGATGAGGCATTGAAATACATCGTATCGATGGGCGTGGTTTCGCCCGAATATGTGGTCGCCGCATCGAAGAATTTGAAGGCTGTTCCGCCACAAATCTGAACTCGGCATTTTTTTCATCCGGATCCGTGCCTGGTGCTTCAGCGGGCGACGGATCATCAAAAAGAATCTGAAACTGGAAATCAATCATGTCTATGCGAACTCACTATTGCGGCCTCGTCACTGAGGAGCTTCTCGGCCAAACCGTCAGCCTGTGCGGCTGGGTACACCGCCGGCGCGACCACGGTGGCGTCATTTTCATCGACTTGCGCGACCGCGAAGGCCTGGTGCAAGTGGTGTGCGATCCGGATCGTGCCGACGTATTCAAGACCGCGGAAGCAGTGCGCAACGAGTTTTGCGTGCGCATCACCGGCCTGGTTCGCAATCGTCCGGAAGGCACCACCAATGCCAACCTGAAGTCGGGCAAGATCGAAGTGCTGGCGCATGCGCTGGAAGTGCTGAACCCGTCGGTCACGCCTCCGTTCCAGCTCGACGACGACAACCTGTCGGAAACCACACGCCTGACACATCGCGTGCTCGACCTGCGCCGCCCGCAGATGCAGAACAATCTGCGCCTGCGCTATCGCGTGACGATGGAAGTGCGCAAGTTCCTCGACGCGAACGGCTTCATCGACATCGAAACGCCGATGCTGACCAAGTCGACGCCGGAAGGCGCGCGCGACTACCTGGTGCCATCCCGTGTCAACGCAGGCAATTTCTTCGCACTGCCGCAGTCGCCGCAGCTGTTCAAACAGTTGCTGATGGTCGCCAACTTCGACCGCTACTACCAGATTACCAAGTGCTTCCGCGATGAAGACCTGCGCGCCGACCGTCAACCGGAATTCACGCAGATTGACTGCGAAACCTCGTTCATGAACGAGCAGGAAATCCGCGACCTGTTCGAAGGGATGATCCGCGGCGTGTTCAAGAACGTGCTCGACATCGACCTGCCGAACCCGTTCCCGGTGATGCAATATTCCGAAGCGATGGGGATGTACGGTTCCGACAAGCCGGACATGCGCGTCAAGCTGCAGTTCACCGACCTGACCGATGTGATGAAGGACGTGGACTTCAAGGTGTTCTCCGCTGCTGCAAACATGCAGGGTGGCCGCGTGGTCGGTCTGCGCGTGCCGGGCGGCGGCGCGATGCCGCGTTCGGAGATCGACGCCTACACGCAATTCGTCGCAATCTATGGCGCCAAGGGCCTGGCCTACATCAAGGTCAATGAAAAAGCGAAGGGCCGCGACGGCCTGCAATCGCCGATCGTCAAGAACCTGCACGATGCCGCGCTGACGGCGATCATCGAGCAGACCGGCGCGCAGGATGGCGACCTGATCTTCTTCGGCGCCGACAAGGCCAAGGTCGTCAACGATGCGATCGGTGCATTGCGTGTGAAGATCGGCCACAGCGATTTCGGCAAGAAGAACGGCTTGTTCGAGGAGACCTGGAAGCCGCTGTGGGTGATCGACTTCCCGATGTTCGAATACGACGAGGACGATCAGCGCTATGTGGCCGCGCATCATCCGTTTACTTCGCCGAAGGATGGCCACGAAGACTTCCTGCAGACCGATCCGGGCAAGGCACTGGCGAAGGCTTACGACATGGTGCTGAATGGTTGGGAACTGGGAGGTGGCTCGGTGCGTATCCATCGTGCCGACGTGCAGAGCAAGGTGTTCCGCGCGCTCAAGATCGAGGCGGAAGAAGCACAAGCCAAGTTCGGCTTCCTGCTGGACGCGCTGCAGTATGGCGCTCCGCCGCACGGCGGCCTGGCATTCGGCCTGGATCGCATCGTGACCATGATGACGGGCGCCGAGTCGATTCGCGACGTGATTGCCTTCCCGAAGACGCAGCGCGCGCAGTGTCTGTTGACCCAGGCGCCGTCCGAAGTCGACGAGAAGCAGTTGCGTGAATTGCATATCCGTTTGCGCAATGTCGAACCGGCGGCGAAAGCGTAATCAAGGTATTTCGCCATCAAGAAAGCGCGGAGACATCCGCGCTTTTTTGTTTCACGCGTAAAGACTTGTTGTCCACGGAAGACACAAAAGATACGGAAGTTGAAAACCGGGCTGGGCTGACGCTATGGGAATTTCTGTGTTTTTCGTGGACCCATACGCTGTTGTCGCCATCGGTTATCATGTGGCATACAGTTTCTGTGAAACGTCCTTGAAGGTGCATGCTTAAGCCTTACAAAATTCCCGAGTCGGTTCTTGTCGTGATTTACAGCGCAAACCTCGATGTGCTGTTGATCGAACGCGCGGACAAGCAGGACTACTGGCAATCAGTCACCGGCTCGAAGGATGCGCCGGACGAGCCGCTGATCGATACTGCGATGCGCGAAGTGTTCGAGGAAACCGGAATCCGCATTGTCGGCGGGGCGTCCGATCCGGCGCGACGTGCCGACGCCGTTCCGCTCGCCAACCTGCGCGACTGGGGACTGTCCAATATCTATGAAATCTATCCCGTCTGGCGCCATCGCTACGCGCCTGGCGTGTTCCAGAATACCGAGCACGTGTTCGGCTTGCTGGTGCCGCGCGATATCCCCATCACGCTTGCCCCGCGCGAACATGTCGATCATCTCTGGCTGCCTTACCGTGAAGCGGCCGACAAGTGCTTTTCGCCATCCAATGCCGAGGCAATCCTGCAACTGCCGAAGTACATGCAGGCAGATTAAAACTTAACTTGGAATAAGCCGCGCGGAAACAATTTCCATGCACCGCGATCGAACCCTACACATCTGTTTCACAGGGTCTAAAATAATTTCATGAAACTTCGCATCGCGACGTATAACATTCACAAAGGCGTCAGCTCATTGCGCAGCATGCCGCGCATTCACGCATTGAAGCAGGCATTGACGTCGATGGAGGCGGATATTTTCTTCCTGCAGGAAGTGCAGGGACGCCACGACAAGTATGCGACGCGTCACGCCACGCTATGGCCGGAGCAGGCTCAGCATCAGTTCCTTGCCGGCGAATCGCATGAGGCGGTGTATGGCATGAATGCGGTGTATGACCATGGACATCATGGCAACGCGCTGCTGAGCCGTTTTCCGGTGGTTGCGTCGAGCAATCGCGATATTTCCGATCACGCCTTCGAGGCGCGCGGAATCCTGCATTGCATCGTCCAGTCGCCTGAAGCCGACCTGCATTGTTATGTGGTTCATCTCGGCTTGTTCGCGGGCAGCCGGAAGCGGCAGACCGATGCGCTGATCGAAGCCGTGCTGACGTCTTCGCCGCCCGAAGCGCCATTGATCATTGCCGGCGATTTCAATGACTGGACCAATCAGTTGAGCGATTCCCTGCGCGAGTACCTCGGCGTCACCGAAGTATTCGACGGCAATCTTTCCTCGCGCGGCTTTGGCTCTTACCTGCGCATGCTGAGCGGACGTGGGCCGAAAATCAAGCCTGCCCGCACTTTCCCGGCGGCGCTCCCCTGGCTGCGACTGGATCGGATATACGTGCGCGGATTCCAGATCGAGTCGGCGCAGGTGCTGCACGGAGCCTTGTGGGCGAAACTATCCGACCATGCTCCCATTCTTGCTTCACTGGCACTCAAATAGGGGTGCTTCCACTCCGCCGATGTAGAATGCTCGCCAAGATTACATTCCCGGAGTGGTTCCCCCCCTTTATGCGTTCGGTAGAATTTACCGCTCACAACAAAATCAGGCTTCTGTATTGTGGCGCCGAATTCTTTCCGGCATTGATTGCCGCGATCGACGCAGCGCACTTCGAAATCTTTCTCGAAACCTATATCTTCACGCTGGATGAAACCGGCAACCGAGTGAAGGATGCGCTGCTGCGTGCCGCGAGCCGAGGCGTATCGGTCAATGTCATTACCGACTGGCTCGGCACCGGGCATCGGCAATCCGTCAGCCTGAATCAAATACTGCGCGAGGGCGGCGTCAATCATCGCGTCTTCAACGCCTGGTTCAGGCGCGGCATTACGCGCACCCACCGGAAGATTTGCGTGGTGGACCGGCAGGTGGCATTTCTTGGCGGGCTCAACATCAATTACGACTATGTGTCAGATGATGGATTCAACACGCCCTTGCCGGCGCCGCGCTGGGACTTCGCCGTGCAGATCAACGGCCCGCTGGTGGTGACCATCCATCACGAGATGCAGGCGCACTGGATGCTGCTGGCGGGACTGGGACTGAAATACCGCTGGGAACGTTTTCTCGAGCGGCGTTTTACCGGCCCGACTATTGAGGAAGGGCCCTCGCTCGCCGCATTTGTGGTGCGCGACAATCTGCGGAATCGGCGCACGATTCAAAAGACCTACCTGAAGGCCCTCGGCGGCGCGCGCAAGAGTGCCTTGCTTGCCAATCCCTATTTCGCGCCGGGCCGCAAACTGCGGGATGGTCTGGCATCGGCCGCATCGCGGGGTGTCGACGTCACCTTGCTGATCGGCGTGGGACAGTTCCGCATTCAGGATGCGGTCGCGCATTCCTTCTATCCCAAGCTGCTGAAAAGCGGCGTCAAAGTCGTGGAGTATCGCAAGACCCAGTTGCACGGGAAGGTTGCGGTGGTCGATGACGAGTGGGCGACGGTTGGTTCCAGCAACTGGGACGGACTGAGTCTTCTGATCAATCAGGAGGCGAACATCGTGGTGAAGGACCACGCATTCGCGCATGCCTTGCGCATGCGCATCGAGCACGCGGTGGAAGAGGGCACGCGCGTCCGGCTGGAAGATTACGCCAACATTCCCTGGTATGAGCGGGCCTGGTACGGCGCGGCTTACATGATGTACAAGGTGATTCTCCGGATCGTCACCCTGGGACGTTACACCGAGTGAACGAGTTTGACGGACGTGCGGGGCAGACCTGTATCGAGCGATCGGGAGCGCAGTTCATTGCGCCGAGGATGCCTGCGCTTCCTTCTTGATCCATTCGCAGAAGGCTTTGACCGACGGCCGCGCTTCCGCTTCCGGCAGGCGAAGCAGATGAAACCCGTAAGGACCGCGCACGCGCTGCGGAAAGAGCCTTGCCAGTCGGCCTGATCGTAAATCTTCCTCGATGAAAGGTTCTGCCGCAATCGCCACGCCCTGGCCGTTTGCCGCCGCTTCCAGCGTCAGATAGGTGTGCGAGAAACTCGGCCGTGCCGCGCCGGCGTAGTTGATGCCGAAAGCCTGCAACCAGCGCGTCCAGTTGATTTCGTCGGGGATGCGCATTTCCACTTCATCGTGCAGCAGCGGATAGCGCAACAGGTCACCCGGTTCGCGCAGATCGACCGCCGCTGCCTTGAAGGCGGGACTGCAGACTGCCGAGAACCATTCTTCCATCAGCATGTCGTCCTTCAGCCCTGGATACGGGCCGGTGCCGAGCCTGATCGCGACGTCGACGCCTTCGCGCAGGAAATCGACCGGATGCAGCGAGGCGAGGACGCGCATGTCGATGTCGGGATGCTGTTCGCGCAGGCGGCCGAGCCGCGGCATCAGCCAGCGCGCGACCAGCGACGGCACCGAGGTGACGGTTACTACCCGTTCATCGCCGCGATGCCGGATCGTTTCCGAGACTTCGGCAAGGCCACTTAACAACGGCCGAAGAGCCTCGGCGTATTGGCGCCCGGCGGGCGTCAGCACCACGCCGCGCGGCAAGCGCTGGAACAAGGCCACGCCCAGCCAGTTTTCCAGCAGCTTGACCTGATGGGCAACTGCGCCCGCGGAGACATGCAACTCCTCGCCGGCACTCTGAAAGCCGCCATAGCGGGCCGCAGTTTCGAAAGCGCGGATGGCAGGCAGGGGTGGCAGGCGGTAATGCATGATGCCTCAATTTGATTGGGTCAATCCGTCAAGAATATTGGTTTGTTCCCACGTGTGCAAGCAAATACACTGACGTACAAGAGATGTTCATCCTCGCTACCCCTAACCAGATTTGCTCTTCGCACCATGGCCATGTCCCGTCAATCCGCTGTCGCCCTTGTCTTGCTATCCGCTCTCGGCTTTGGCAGCGTTGCCATTTTTGCCAAGATTGCCTACGCGACCGGGGTAAGCACGACCATGCTGCTGGCCTGGCGCTTCGTGCTGGCGACGGTTTTCCTGGCGCCGATTGTGTGGATGAAGCGGCTGCACATGCCGCGCGGCCGCGTGCTGACCGGCTTTGTGCTGATGGGCTTGTTGTACACCGGGCAGGCGCAGTGTTATTTCACCGCGCTGCGCTATGCAAGTAGCGGACTGGTTGGTTTGCTGTTGTACATTTATCCGGTGCTGGTCACCATGCTGGCCGTCGCCCTCGGATGGGAAAAGCTGGACCGTCGCACGCTGATGCTGCTCGCCCTGGCGATTGCCGGCATGGCGATCACCCTGGGCGGCAATCTGCAAGGCCAGCCGCTCGGTATCGCGCTGGGCCTGCTGGCGGCCGGCATCTATGCGGTCTACATCGTGACCGGTGGTCGATTGACCATCGGCACCGATCCGCTCGCCGGTACGCTGGTGATCATGGCCACCGCCGCGATCGGAAACACTTCGTTTGCCATCGCGGGCGGCGCCGCGCTGCCGTCCGGGACGACCGCCTGGCTGGCGATTGCGGCGATTGCCTTGTTCTCCACCGTGATCGCGATCGCCTTTTTCCTCATCGGTATCAAGCATATCGGTGCGTCGCAGGCATCCATCATCTCGACCCTGGAGCCGGTCATTACCTTGTGCCTGGGTGTGGCATTGCTTGGCGAATCGGTCAGCGCCGGGCAATTGCTGGGCGGCGTCATGGTGCTTGCAGCGGTCATCCTGCTGGCGCAACGGCCGAAACAGACGCAAGAGCCGATCGCGGAGGAAGCGGCCGCGTGAGTGCCGGGCATGCGATGTTGTGACTGCTGTTCAATCATGGCAAGATGCGCGGGCACGTCCGTGTAAGCCTTTAGGCCATGGCCAGGATAAACAATGAACACCACCACCCTCATCGTCGGTATCGCAGTACTTCTCTTCGGGCTGTACACCACCTATTTTCGCTATGCCCATCCTCAAAAGCTGTCCAAGCTGCAGGCGCTGAAGCAATTGTTCGGCGAGCAGACGGGGAACCGGATCCACCTCCTCGCGTACTCGATCATTCCGCTTGCGGCAGGCGCGCTTTTCCTGCTGGCGGGCATGAAGGGCGTATCCCTCTTTTAATTGCGGCGGTTCACTTCTAGAATGATCCAATCCAAAGGACATTCCAGAGAAGATCGACATGGCAATGAACGACACTTATGCGGCCAAGGAGCCGGCGCGCGCCGAGGTCGATGCGCTTGACGGCCCGACGGTGCTTGAATTTGGCGCACCGTGGTGCGGCTACTGTCGAGCCGCGCAGCCGTTCCTGTCCTCAGCCTTCACTGAACATCCCGATGTACGCCACATCAAGGTCGAGGATGGCAGCGGCCGACCGTTGGGCCGCTCGTTCAGGGTGAAGCTTTGGCCCACGCTGGTTTTTCTCGACAAGGGCAAGGAAATCGCGCGCCTGGTCCGGCCGGGCAGTGCCAATGAGATTCGGCAGGCGCTTGCGAAAATCGACGCGCCGCGTTGAACGGCAACGCATGGCTATACTGCACATTCCCTCCCGCTAATTTTTACACCATGCACTTCGATCCTGAACTGCTGGAGAAACTGCGCGCCGCACGGCGAATCACGATTTTTACCGGCGCGGGCGTTTCTGCGGAGAGCGGCATTCCAACTTTCCGTGATGCGCAGACCGGCCTGTGGGCGCAATTCCGTGCCGAGGACCTGGCCACGCCGGAAGCCTTCCGCCGCGATCCGGTCACCGTGTGGAACTGGTATGCCTGGCGACGCAAACTGATACGCGACGTGTTGCCCAATCCGGCGCATCTGGCAATCGTGCAACTGGAACGACTGGTCGAACACGTTACGGTCATCACGCAGAATGTGGATGGTCTGCATCAACGCGCGGGCAGCAGCGATGTGATCGAGTTGCATGGAAATCTGCTGGACAACCTCTGTTCCGAATGTCGGCGATCAGTGGCAGAGATCAAGGATGACGAGGTGCCGCCGACCTGTCCGTATTGCGGTGGTCTGGTGCGGCCCGGTGTCGTGTGGTTCGGTGAAGCTTTACCGGCGCAGGCGTGGGAGCGGGCGGCCGAAGCAATGGATGCGACGGATGTATTTTTCTGTGTCGGGACATCGAGTCTCGTCGAGCCGGCCGCGAGTTTGCCGCGTCATGCGCGCGCCTGTGGCAAGACCGTGATTCAGATCAATCCGGAAGTCACCAGTCATGATGAGATTGCGCAGTATGTCTTGCGCGGCAAGGCGGGCGAGGTGTTGCCGGCCTTGTTGCGCGCAGCCTGGCCGTCAGGATCCTGATTCGCATCCGTCAACCGGCCGCAAACCATTCCTGTTTGTATGCTTCGCACTCCACGAGGATTCTCATGCAAAACGATGAACAAGCGATACGTGATCTCATTGCGGACTGGCAAAGCGCGGCGGCGGCGGGCGAGGTGGAGCGCCTGCGCGACATGATGGCGGAGGACGTGGTCTTTCTGGTGCCGGGGCAAGCACCTATGCATGGCAGGCAGGCTTTTCTGGATGCATTCGAGGAAGGGCTCAAGCATTACCGCATCGCATCCCATGCCGAGATAAAAGAAATCGACGTCGCAGCAGACCTTGCGTATTGCTGGACGAAGCTGGCCGTCACGGTGACGCCGCATGAGCAGGGTTTGCCGATGCGACGATGCGGCCATGCGCTCACCATCTTCAAGAAACGCGATGCGCGCTGGGTTATCGTGCGCGACGCCAACATGCTCACTCCGCAGCCCGCAAGCGCTCCGGCCGAGCGAAGCTGAACTGTTCACCATCCTTCCACCTGCAGCGAGGCAAGCCGTCGATTTCCGACGCCGGACTGTAAGCCTTACGTCGCGCTTGTAAAAACTGCTTTGCACCTGTCGCCTTGGGCATCCGGAATTGCAGGGAAAAGGCGTGCCGCATCTCGCATCGAGTATCGGCATGGAAGTTGCGACACCTCCCCCTTCGCTTTGTCGAGCGAAGGATTCACGGTCCACCCTACTGGTCCCATGAAAGGAGTACCGCAATGGCTTTTGATTTATTCAGCGCGAAAGGCGCGACGCTTGACCAGCAGCGTTTCACCTGGCGCGACATGGTCGGCAAGCCGATCAGCAAACTCGACGATGATGCATTCACGCGCGTGCGTATCATCCTGATGAACGGCATCGAAACCGAAGCCTTGCGCTTCCAGCACATGGCAGCGCGCATGAACCGCGATCTGCGCCTGTCGCTGGCACGCACTCGCCGCACCGAGCAGCATCAGGCAACCATGGTCAACTGGCTGCTGGGTGCCGATCATTCACCTCTGGAAACGACAATTGCTTACGAACAGGTTGCGATCGAAGTGACCGCGGCCGTCGCTCAGACCGAGCCCGATTCGTATATCGCGCAGACCTATCGCTTCGGCATGCTGGAAGACTTCGATCACCTGTACCGCTACTCGGCACTGCTCGACCGGCTGGAAGGCAAGGATGCCAACAATATCCTGCAGAGCTACTCCGATATTCTTCCCGGCCGTCCCACGGTGGACGAACACCGTTCGCCTGTCGACGATGTGCGCGAGTCGTACGACCGCAACAAGGCCGCGCCGCTCACCAAGTTGCATGCATTGACGATCACTGCCGCCGAGTATCAGACGCACGATTACTACATGAATATCGGCCCCTTGTTCTCCGATCCGGTGGCGCGTCAGCTCTATGCGGAAATCGCATCGATCGAGGAGCAGCATGTGACGCAGTACGGGTCGCTGATCGATCCGCAGGAATCGGTGCTGGAGCAGTGGTTGCTGCATGAAGCGACGGAAGTCTACAACTACTACAGTTGCGTGGAGCAGGAAACCAATCCGCGCGTGAAGGCAATCTGGGAGCGCTTCCTCGACTACGAGCTGGGGCATTTCCATCACGTCGCCGAACTGTTCAAGCAGTATGAAAAACGCGATCCCGCCGAATTGTTCCCGACTGCCTTGCCGGAGCCGATCCAGTTCGCCAGCCAGCGCGATTTCGTTCAGCAGGTGTTGGCGCAGGAAGTCGATCTGCGCGCCAAGGGCACGCAGTTCGTCGACAAGTCGCAGGAAAGCCAGGCGTCGATCGACTATCGCACCCACATCAATTCCGACGGATCGCCGAGCGAGATTGTCGCAGGCGGCTATATCTGGTCGCCGGGTACCGAGCTGAACCGCAAGGTCGCGGTGGCGGTATGAATCACGAAACCAAGGAGCAGCAATGAAAGAGCAGATTCCAGTCGGCATGAATCGCACCGGCGTGCAGATGTCTCCGTTAGAAACGAGCTCCATGCAGTCCGGCATGCCGACATCAATGATTCCGGCGACGCCCGGCGACGATAGTGCTTTGGCCGAGATGCGCAGCAGCTATATCGTGAATGCCGAGCCGGTCGGCTCGGTCCCGGTACCCGGCACGGTGCGGGGCGCCATCACCACCGGCGCCTCGATGCTGATCGGCGACCACCCGCAGCTATTGTTCGACAAGCTCGGCGAGCGGCTGGCCTTCGAGCGCACCGGCACGCGCCTGTATGACGCGCTGATCACCAAGTTCGAAGCCACCCAGGATGACACCACCAGCATGACGCTGGCCGACCTGCAAAAAATCCGGCAGGATGAAGCGCGCCATTTTGCGATCATTGCCGACGCCATTGATACCCTGGGAGGCGATCCGACTTCGCAGACGCCTTGCGCCGATCTGGTCGGTGTGGAGACTATGGGTCTGATGCAGGCGGTGACGGATCCGCGCACGACCATTGCGCAGTCATTGCACGCGATCCTGATCGCGGAAATGACCGACAACGCCGGGTGGGAAATGCTGATTGCGCTGGCCGAGGATCAGAGTCAGCATGGCTTGATCAGTGACTTCAGCGTCGCGCTGGATGAAGAGCGGGTGCACCTGCAGCAGGTGCGAACCTGGCTGGAAGAAGCCACCCTGGGAACTGCGGTATCGGATGGCGCGCTGGTGGATGACATCGGCGACGCGACTCCTCCCCAGATGCATTGAGGCGTGCGGGGTTTTCCGCTCTCCCGCGCGGGAGGGCGGATTAGGTGGCGCGCTCGGCCTCGGTCTGCGTCAGATAAGTCACCAGCTGGCGCGCTTGCGCCGACAGTTCGTCAAGACTGCGCACGCCGAGCCGCAGCTCCCGCGTCGCCCATGAATCGTCCAGCGTGACGATGGCCGCCGCCATCGCTGCGCAATGCCGTTGCGCGGCGGCCTCCGGCATGACCGCCAGCCCTACGCCTTGCGTGACAAGCTGCGCCAGCGCAAAAAAGCTCGGCGCACGTACCCGCACCGTCAGCGGCCGTCCGAGCATGGTCGCCATCTCTTCCACAAAATGCTGCATCGCGCGTTCCGCCGGCATGCCAACAAACGGATAGTTGAGCGCTTCGTGGAACTGGCAGTGGCCGCGTGCGGCCAGACCATGCCCCGCCGGCACGAACAGCACGAGCCGGTCATTCCGGAAGGGCAAGGACACGATCCCGGACAGAGGTAGATTGCCATCCAGCACGCCGATATCGATGTCCCCCGCCTGCAGGGCTTGCAGGATCTCCTGGCTGGGCTGTTCCTCGACCTGCAGATCGACATCCGGGTAGTCGATCAGGAAGGGGCCGAGGGCGGGCGGCAGAAACGTGCTGTTGGCCACCGTGTTGGCCGCGAGCTTGATCGTGACGCGTCGCCGCCCGGCCAGGGAATCCAATGCCTGGTTGAGCTGCAAGGCTTCCGCCAGCACCCGTCGCGCGTGGTCGAGAGCGATGCGGCCGTCCGAGGTCGGCGTCATGCCATCCGCGTGTCTTTTAAACAAGGTGAGACCGAGCCGGTGTTCCATGTGGCGCAGGCGATTGCTGGCCGCCGACAGGGCAATCGGAAAATCGGCGGCGGCGCGGCTCAGGCTGCCTGATTCGGCAATGGCCACCAGCAAGCGCAGGTCGGTCAGGTCGAAACGCAAGCTTTCTCCATTCGAGAAGGGAAACTACAGAAAATGCGTATTTTAGCGCCAAGCCCTTCTCGGCAGAATAAGGTTTCAACAATCTCCTGCCTGTCCGCCATGATCCGTAAAGCACGTGACCACGCCAGCCATTGGGCACAAGACGGCCGCTTGTATGCAGTGTTGTCGGCTTGCGGCTTTTCGCTGAAAGCCGTTTTCGTGAAGCTTGCCTATGCGGCCGGACCGGTCGAGCCGCTGACGTTGCTGGCGCTGCGCATGGCCTTTGCCCTGCCGCTCTTCCTGTGGCTGATATGGAAAAGCAGCGGCCCCGAGGTCAAGGCGCTGACGGCCAGCGACGTGGCGCGCATCTTCGCACTGGCCTGTCTCGGTTATTACCTGTCGAGCCTGTTCGATTTTTACGGCTTGCGCTCTATCACGGCCGGGCTGGAGCGGCTCATTCTGTATCTTTACCCGACGCTGGTGTTGTTACTGCAGGCCTGGCGCACCCGGCATTGGCCGCACAGGCGCGCCTGGCAGGCGATGGCGATCTGCTATACCGGCCTTGCCATCGCCTTTGCCAATGACCTGCATCAGGCAGGCCACGGTAACGAGGTGCTGATCGGTTCGGCGTGGGTGTTTGGCAGTGCGGTGAGCTACGCCTTGTACTACTTCGGCACCGGCGAGATGGTGAGCCGCATCGGTTCCATGCGCCTGTCCGGTCTCGCAGGCAGTGCTTCCTGCCTGCTTGTGCTGGCGCACTTCCTGTTTTTCGGTCATCCGCAGGCATTGGCGAGCATGCCGACCGGCGTGTGGAGCAACGCCGCACTGATGGCGGTGCTGTCCACGACACTGCCGATCTACTGGCTGGCCCTGGCGATTCAGCGTCTCGGCGCCGGCGATGCGGCTGCGGTGGGCACCCTGGGGCCGGTGATGACGGTGTTTGCCGCATGGCTGCTGCTGGGGGAATCGCTGTCGGTACTGCAATTGGCAGGGCTGGTGCTGGTGATATTCGGCGTGATGCGCCTGAAGCCGGCGCAGGCGTCGAAGATTACCGCAAACGCCTCGCTCGCCGCGCAAGCGCAAGCCATCCGCAAGTAGGAACCGCAATGGACCAGGGACTCATCCTTTTGACCATCACCTCATCGCTGACTTTCCTGCTTGCCGGCTTCGTCAAAGGCATCATCGGGCTGGGACTGCCAACAGTCGCGATCGGCTTGCTCGGTCTTGTCATGACCCCCGCCAAGGCAGCGTCCCTGCTGGTCGTACCCTCGCTGGTCACCAATGTCTGGCAATTGCTGGCCGGTCCCGCATATGCACCACTGTTGCGGCGTTTCTGGCCGATGCTGGCCGGATTCTGCGTCGGCACCTGGGCAGCGGCGGGATGGGTTGGCGACGCCAATGGACACGCGACCACCATGCTCGGCATTGCGCTGATCGCCTATGCGCTGCTCGGCCTGAGCAAGCGACGCTTCACGGTATCCGCCAGTGCCGAACGCTTCTTGTCACCGATCGTCGGCGTGACGACCGGCATGATTGCCGCCGCCACCGGCGTATTCGTGATTCCGGCGGTCCCGTATCTGAACGCGCTGGAACTGGAGAGGGACGAATTGGTGCAAGTGCTCGGCCTGTCATTCACGATATCGACGATTGCGCTCGGGATCGTGCTGGTGCACAACGGCATCTTTCAGCTCTCCGTCGCCGGTGCATCGTCGCTGGCCCTGGTGCCTGCGATGGCGGGCATGTTCGCGGGACAGCGGCTGCGTCGGCGGGTGCGGGCGGAGACTTTCCGCACCTGTTTCTTCGCCGGGCTGTTGCTGCTCGGTGCACATCTCGCCATGCGCCACCTCCTCGGCTGAATCTGCAGCCACGCAGTGCAAGTCAACCAGTTTCGCGGAATCGACGCGAATAGCAAATCGTGCGTTGCGAGAATTGAAACGGATTCAAACGCAGGCAGAAAAACACCGACAATATTTTGCGCCGCAGGATAGAAAAAGCACGGCCACACTATAAAATACAGGGTGTTGCATGAATATACAGATCATGTCCGAATCCGTTCGCATCGATAAGTGGCTGTGGGCCGCGCGATTTTTCAAGACCCGTTCCATGGCGACCGATGCTGTGGATGCTGGAAAAGTGCGTCTGAACGGCGATCGCGTCAAACCGGCGCGCAATGTGAAAATGGGCGACACGCTGGACATCGACAACGGCGCTACCGAATGGGAGGTGGTGGTGCAAGGGTTGTCGGACAAGCGCGGCTCCGCCTCTGTCGCTCAAACTCTTTATGCGGAAACGGAGCAAAGCGTCGCGGAACGGCAAAAAAAAGCAGAACAACGAAAATTATTCCGCGAGCCAAGCGAAGCGATCAAGGGACGACCGACCAAGCGCGACCGGCGACAACTCGACAAGTCGAATTACTGACTTTCTGTTTGTCCGGACACGCGTCCGCCATGCAATTGTGCATGGCTGTTTTGCCTGGCTGTTTTGCCTGTTTCGCGCGGCGGGAGAAGGAGACTTGAAATGCGTCTGAAAGCGGCTTTCCGACTCGAGAGCGCACTCTAAAATGGCGTGCGGCACACTCTAGAATCGAACCTCTAAGTTCCCGTTTGACATTTATACCCCGGTGGATAATAGTACGAGCGTTCGCTTCAGGTTTATCCCCCGATGCAGTTTTTTGATTTTTTGATAGGGCACTACCGTGGCAACTCATATAGCTGAGACGACAACTAAATTCATGCGTAAGGGCGAACTCACCCGCGCCGCAATTCTTGACGTGGCACTTGATCTCGCCAGCCGTGACGGGCTGGAAGGGCTGACCATCGGTCTGCTCGCGGACAAGATGAACATGAGCAAGTCGGGGGTGTTCGCGCATTTCGGTTCACGCGAGGATTTGCAGATCGAAGTCGTCAAGTTGTACCACCATCACTTCGAACAGGAAGTGTTCTATCCCTGCATGAAGGAGCCGCGCGGTCTGCCCCGTCTGCAGGCGATGTTTGCCCGCTGGGTCAAGCGCGTTTCCGTGGAAATCGCATCGGGATGCATCTATATCAGCGGCGCGGTCGAATACGATGACCGTCCGGGCGCCATCCGCGAAGAACTCGCCGGCATGGTGCGCGCATGGAAAGACGCCTTGCGCCGCTGCGTGGTGCAGACCATCGAAATGGGGCATTTGTCCACCAGTACCGATCCGGACCAGCTGGTCTTCGAAATGTACGGGTTGATTCTTGCCCTGCACCATGATGCCCGTTTCCTGAAGTTGCCTGGCAGCGTGAACCGCGCCGAAGTCGGGTTCGAACGTTTGATCAGTAGTTACCAGAATCCGCAGCCCGCCGACAAGCCGGCCGCAAAACAGAACCCCAAATCCGCTGTCAAGAAAACAGCCTAATACGTTTAGTCGTCAGGAGATAAAACCATGGGTCAATATGTCGCTCCATTGCGTGATATGCAGTTCGTCTTGCATGAACTGCTGAAGGTGGAAGATGAATTCAAGCAATTGCCTGCGCACGCAGAGATTGACAAGGACATCATCAACCAGGTGCTGGACGAGGGCGGCAAGTTCGCTTCGGAAGTGCTGTTCCCGCTGAATCATTCCGGCGACCGCGAGGGCTGCGAGCTGGACAAGGAAACGCACAAGGTCAAGACCCCGACCGGCTTCAAGGAAGCCTACAAGCAGTACGTCGAGGCAGGCTGGCCGGCATTGTCCTGCGACCCGGAATTCGGCGGCCAGGGCCTGCCGCTCGTGGTCAACAATTCGTTCTACGAAATGCTGAACTCCGCCAATCAGGCATGGACCATGTATCCCGGCCTGTCGCACGGCGCCTACGAATGCATCCATGAGCACGGCACGCCGGAGCAAAAGGCTCTGTACCTGCCGAAGCTGGTCTCCGGCGAATGGACCGGCACCATGTGCCTGACCGAAGCGCACTGCGGCACCGACCTCGGCCTGCTGCGCACGAAAGCCGAACCGCAAGTCGACGGCAGCTACAAGATCACCGGCGGCAAGATCTTCATCTCGGCCGGCGAACATGAGATGTCCGGCAATATCGTCCACCTGGTGCTGGCACGCCTGCCGGACGCTCCCTCGGGCACCAAGGGCATTTCCCTGTTCATCGTGCCGAAGTACCTTCCGAATGCCGATGGCACTCCGGGCAAGCGCAATCCGATCGTGTGCGGCGCGATCGAGGAAAAGATGGGCATTCACGGCAATTCGACTTGCCAGTTGAACCTGGACGGCGCGATCGGCTGGCTGATCGGCGAACCGAACAAGGGCCTGAACGCCATGTTCGTGATGATGAATGCAGCACGCCTCGGCGTCGGCATGCAATCGCTCGGCCTGACCGAAGTCGCTTATCAAAACGCATTGGTGTATGCGAAAGACCGTCTGCAAATGCGCAGTCTCTCCGGCGTGAAGGCACCGGACAAGGCCGCCGATCCGATCATCGTGCATCCGGACGTGCGCCGCATGCTGCTGACCGCCAAGGCCTATGCTGAAGCCGGCCGCGCATTCACCTCCTATGTCGCACTGCAGATCGACCGCGAACTCAACCATCCGGACGAGCAGGTGCGCAAGGATGCCGCCGATGAAGTCGCGCTGCTGACACCGATCATCAAGGCATTCATCACCGACAACGGCTGGATCGCCACCTCCGAATGCATGCAGGTCTACGGCGGCCACGGCTTCATCTCCGAATGGGGCATGGAGCAGTATGTACGCGATGCCCGCATCAACATGATCTACGAAGGTACCAACACCATTCAATCGCTGGACCTCTTGGGTCGCAAGATCCTGATGGACAACGGCGCCAAGCTGCGCAAGTTCGGCGACAAGGTGAAGGCATTCGTGGAAGAAAACTCCAT
Source organism: Herbaspirillum sp. ST 5-3 (assembly GCF_004804275.1). Classification (GTDB taxonomy): domain Bacteria; phylum Pseudomonadota; class Gammaproteobacteria; order Burkholderiales; family Burkholderiaceae_D; genus Noviherbaspirillum. The sequence goes on along the minus strand of NZ_STGI01000001.1, from coordinate 140,571 downwards.
GAACGAAGCGATGTCCGAATTCATCACGCCGCTGGGCGACATCGGCGACAAGGTCGGCAAGCTGACCATGGAGATCGGCATGAAAGCCTTCCAGAACCAGGATGAGGTCGGCGCTGCCGCCGTGCCTTACCTGCGTGTGGTCGGCCACATGGTGTATGCGTACTTCTTCGCGCAAATGGCGAAGATCGCGCTGGAGAAGCAGGACTCCGGCGACAATTTCTACAAGGCGAAACTGGCAACGGCGCGCTTCTACTTCGCACGCCTCTTGCCCGAGACCGCCATGCTCATCCGTCAGGCGCGTTCCGGCGCAGCCAACCTGATGGCGCTCGAAGCAGACCTGTTCTAAGAAAAAAAACAGCCATGGAGCTCTCCGGGGGGAATCAGAATCTCTGAATCCCCCGGTCCTCTATCACCTTAGCAAAGGGTAAATTATGTCCAATTTCATCGTCAAAAAAGTCGCCGTGCTCGGCGCAGGCGTGATGGGTGCGCAGATCGCCGCTCATTGCGTGAATGCCAAAGTCCCCGTCGTGCTGTTCGACCTGCCTGCCAAGGAAGGCCCGAAGAACGGCATCGTGCTGCGTGCTATCGACAACCTGAAGAAACTCAGCCCGGCACCGCTGGGCAACAAGGATGACGCTGCGCTGATCCAGGTCGCGAATTACGAAGACAACCTCGACATCCTCAAGGGTTGCGACCTGATCATCGAAGCCATCGCCGAGCGCATGGACTGGAAGCACGACCTGTACAAGAAGGTCGCGCCGTTCATTGCACCGAATGCGATCTTCGCCTCCAACACCTCGGGCCTGTCGATCACGGCGCTGTCGGAAGGTTTTGACGTCGAACTGAAGGCGCGCTTCTGCGGCGTGCACTTCTTCAACCCGCCGCGCTACATGCACCTGGTCGAACTGATCCCGACCGTGGCTACTCGTCCGGAAATCCTCGACCAGCTCGAAGGCTTCCTGACCACCACCCTGGGCAAGGGCGTGGTGCGTGCGAACGACACGCCGAACTTCATCGCCAACCGCGTCGGCGTGTTCGGCATGTTGTCCACCATTTACCAGGCAGAGAAATTCGGCCTGTCCTTCGACGTCGTCGACGACCTGACCGGGGCCAAGCTGGGTCGCGCCAAGTCAGGCACCTTCCGCACCGCTGATGTGGTCGGCCTCGACACCATGGGTCATGTGATCAAGACCATGGAAGACAATCTGCCGAACGATCCGTTCTTCCCGATCTACAAGACGCCCGCCGTGCTCCAAACCCTGATCGGCGCCGGCGCGCTCGGCCAGAAGGCCAAGGCCGGTTTCTACAAGAAGGTGGGCAAGGACATCCTGCGCTTCGATCCGGCCAAGAACGATTACGTGCCGTCCGGCGCTAAGGCCGACGAATTCGTGGCGCGCATCCTGAAGGAAAAGGATCCGGCCAAGAAGATCAAGGCATTGCGCGAATCGACCAACCCGCAGGCGCAATTCCTGTGGTCCATCTTCCGCGACGGCTTCCACTACATCGCTGTTCATCTCGCCTCCATCGCCGACAATGCGCGCGATGTCGACTTCGCCTTGCGCTGGGGCTTCGGCTGGGCCACCGGCCCGTTCGAGAACTGGCAAGCCGCCGGCTGGCAGCAGATCGCGACCTGGGTGCAGGAAGACATCGACGCAGGCAAGGCACTGTGCAATGCGCCGCTGCCGCAATGGGTGTTCGACGGCCGCACCGGCGTGCATACGCCGGAAGGTTCCTGGTCGCCGGAGAAGAAGGCTTACGTGCCGCGTTCCAGTCTGCCGGTCTATCAGCGCCAGGCATTCCGCGCGCCGCTGATCGGTGAAGGCGCTGCCGACGGCAAGACTGCGGGCACGACGGTATTCGAAGACGACGCCATCCGTCTCTGGCATCAGAACGACGACGTGCTGATCATGTCGCTCAAGACCAAGATGCATACGATCAGCCTGGGTGTCGTCGCCGGCATCAACAAGGCGATCGATGAAGCAGAAAAGAACTACAAGGGCCTGGTCATCTGGAACACCGACGCAGCCGAAGGCGGTGCATTCTCCGCGGGCTTCGATCTGCAATCCGTGATGCCGCTGTTCATGTCGGGTGGCGTGAAAGCCATCGAGCCGGAATTCGCCAAAGGGCAGCAGGCCATTCTTCGACTCAAGTATGCCAACGTGCCGGTCGTCGCGGCCGTGGCCGGCCTCGCGCTGGGTGGCGGATGCGAACTGATGCTGCACGCTGCCAAGCGCGTCGCATCGATCGAATCCTACATCGGCCTGGTGGAAGTGGGCGTTGGCCTGGTTCCTGCCGGCGGCGGTTTGAAGGAAGCGGCAGTGCGTGCTGCCAACGATGCGAAGGGCAACGATATCCTGCAATTCCTGAAGACCTACTTCATGAATGCAGCGACGGCCAACGTGTCGAAGTCCGCGCTCGAAGCGCAGCAAATGGGCTACCTGAAGCCGACCGACACCGTTGTCTTCAACGCACATGAACTGCTGCATGTGGCGAAGGTCGAGGCCCGCGCCATGTTCGACGCCGGCTACCGCGCCCCTGCGCAGAAACTGGTGCCGGTTGCCGGCCGCTACGGCATGGCCACCATCATGGCGCAACTCGTCAACATGCGTGACGGCGGCTTCATCTCCGCGCACGACTACAAGCTCGGCGCGATGATCGCCGAAATCGTGTGCGGCGGCGACGTGGACCAGGGCAGCCTGGTCAGCGAGCAATGGCTGCTCGACCTCGAGCGCAAGGCATTCCTGGAACTGCTGATGCACCCGAAAACGCAAGAGCGCATCATGGGCATGATGCAGACCGGCAAACCCGTCCGCAACTGATCGCCCACCCACACGGACACGGAGCATACAAATGACTAAACAACTTCAAGAAGCCTACATCGTTGCCGCTACCCGCACGCCGATCGGCAAGGCGCCGCGCGGCATGTTCAAGAACGTCCGTCCGGACGACCTGCTGGTGCGCGTGATCCAGTCCGCCATGTCCCAGGTGCCGAACCTCGATCCGAAACTGATCGAAGACGCCATCATCGGTTGCTCCTTCCCGGAAGCCGAGCAGGGTCTGAACATGGCGCGCAATGCCGTGCTGCTGGCCGGTCTGCCGAACACCATCGGCGGCGTGACCATCAATCGCTACTGCGCATCCGGCATTACCGCCGTCGCCATGGCCGCCGACCGCATCAAGGTCGGCCAGGCTGACGTGATGATCGCCGGCGGTGCTGAGTCGATGTCGATGGTGCCGATGATGGGTCACCATCCGTCGATCAACATGAACGTGTTCAAGGATGAAAACATCGGCATGGCCTATGGCATGGGCCTGACCGCTGAAAAGGTCGCGCAGCAGTGGAAAGTCTCGCGTGAAGCGCAGGACCAGTTCTCGGTCGAATCCCATCGCAGGGCGCTGGCTGCACAGCAGGCAGGCGAATTCGACGATGAAACGACTTCGGTCGAGATCATCGAACGTTTCCCGAACCTGGCAACCGGCCAGATCGACATCAAGACCCGCACCGTCAGCAGGGACGAAGGCGCGCGTCCGGATACCAGCATGGAAGGCCTGGCAAGGCTGAAGCCGGTGTTCGCTGCCAAGGGCTCGGTCACGGCGGGCAACAGCTCGCAGACCTCCGACGGCGCAGGCGCGCTGATCCTGGTCAGCGAACGGATCCTGAAGCAGTTCAACCTGACGCCGCTGGCCAAGTTCTCGTCCTTCGCGGTGCGCGGCGTTCCGCCGGAAATCATGGGCATCGGTCCGAAGGAAGCTATTCCGGCTGCCTGCAAGGCCGCAGGCATCACGCAAGACCAGATCGACTGGTTCGAGCTGAACGAAGCCTTTGCCGCACAATCGCTGGCCGTGATCCAGGACCTCGGTCTTGACCCCTCCAAGGTCAACCCGATGGGCGGCGCAATCGCTCTCGGCCATCCGCTGGGCGCGACCGGCGCAATCCGTTCCGCGACCGTGATTCATGCAATGCGTCGCAAGAACCTGAAGTACGGCATGGTCACCATGTGCGTCGGTACGGGCATGGGTGCCGCAGGCATCTTCGAGCGCGTATAAGGCCGTCTCGGATCGTAACGAAAAGCCGTACGGTGTGGCACTGTACGGCTTTTTCATTTTTTGCTGGAGAATGCGGCAAGCGCGCGCTTCCGGATAATCGGGCACAATCTATGGCCTGAGCTATTGCATCAACGCAGTCATACCAAGACTTGACAGGAGACTTATGGACATTCTGACCAACAAGGCCAAGGGAATTCTGACCATCGAATTCAACCGCCCCGAAAAGAAGAACGCGATCACCACGCAGATGTATCAGATGATGGCCGATGCCATCAAGGATGCGGAAAGCGACACGGCTGTGCGCGCGATCGTCATCCAAGGCAAACCGGAGGTTTTCACCGCCGGCAACGACCTGGAAGATTTCTTGAAAAATACCGCAGCCGAAATCGGCGACCGTCCTGTTGCGCAGTTCATGCGTGCCTTGAGCGGTGCAAGCAAGCCGGTGGTCGCTGCCGTCGCCGGCAATGCCGTCGGCATCGGCACCACGCTGCTGATGCATTGCGACTTGGTCTATGCGGCGGATAACGCCAAGTTCGCGATGCCGTTCACCCAGCTCGGCCTGTGCCCGGAATTTGCGTCCAGCATGCTGTTCCCGCAGATGGTCGGCTATCCCCGCGCTGCGGAGAAGCTTCTGCTCGGCGAAGCATTCTCCGCGCAGGACGCCTATGACATGGGTTTGGTCAGCCGCGTTGTGCCGGTCGCGGAACTGGCGGACTTCGCGCATGCCCAGGCCGCAACGCTGGCAGCCTTGCCTGCATCATCCCTGCGCACGACCAAGCGCCTGATGAAGGGCGCGCAGGCGGAAGCCATCAATGTGCGCATGATGGAGGAGAACAAGCATTTCGGCGAGATGCTGATGTCGAAGGAAGCGAAGGAAGCGTTTACTGCATTCTTTGAGAAGAGACGGCCGGACTTCACCAAGTTTGTGTGAAACCCGCGGCAATCATTCCGCCGGACAAGACCCGGCGGAATTGATCCCGGCCTGGAGCGACGAGGCAGGGTTCATTTCGATAGCGTGGGGCCGTGCTTCTTGTGCAGCAAGCGCGACCACCATCCTTGCCGGGATTCCGCATCCTCATCCGTTTTCGGCCTTTTGTCGTCGTCGTCCTCATCGTGGTGCGGCGAGAGCGATTCAACCTGCTTGTCGTACTCCAGGAAAAGCACTTTGCTCTCCAGCACCTTGATCACGCTTTCCTTGTCGGCAAGCCGCGCACGCAATTCATTGGTGACCTGATCCTTCACCTTGCGCAATTCCGCTTCAAGCGCCAGCGCCCGTTCCAGCGAACGGTTTCGTTCCTCCAGGAGCGCGATTTTGACCTTGTCCTTGGCGGAAACTTCGCCGTCATCATCTTCGCCCGTATGCAAGCGGCCATAAGTGCGCAGCAATTCGGACGTTTCGATCTGCGTTTCGCCTTCGGGAGAAACAGTCTTGCTCAGACGCCCCTTTTCAATGTCGCGATAGATCGTCGACCGGTTTTTGCGAACCAGTTTCGCCGCCTCGGTAATGGAGACAAGTGCCATAGGACAAAAAATCCGGATGCCAGGAATTCAAGATTGTTGTTCAGCGCCACATTAGTGGCCGCGTACTACTTGACATTATCGGCGCGAAAAAATTCTATGGCTGCCGTACAAAACCTTCAGATAAACGCGAAGCGCAAGCGCGATCACATCAAAGGACGTGTGCTGCCGTCAGGAGTTCTGTTCATATGCGGCAAGACGTCTTTGCTCATCCGGAGTGAAACGCGCATCCCGCAGTTGCTGCAGGGCAGCGGACAGATCGCTGCTGCCTGAATTTGCGAGCAGCCGCTTGCGTTCGACCAGATAGGCGTCGATGCGCGCTTTCCATTCCGCTTGTTCGCGGTCGACATCACCCAGGCGGTTGGCCGCCTCAGGACCCACACTGGCGGCACGCATCCGATAGACATCGTCGTCGCTGGCGCCTTGCTGGCGCATTGCGGCAGCCTTCTGTTCCAGTTGCACCGGCAATAAGGTGGCGTCGCGCATCTCCTGCAATGGCTTTGGCAGAGCGGCATCCAGCGCGGCCAGCTTTTCGCGCTTCTGCGCATCGCTTAGCGATTTGTCCTGATAGATTTCCAGGCGCGCCACCGCATCGTTGTCGTAGGCGTCGTCCGCCCCAAACATACCTTCGATTTCCTTGTCGCTGAAAAATTGCGTGCGGGTCTGCTGCAAGGCCAACAGACGGGCGCGTATCGCGTCGATGGCATTGCCGGCTAGCGAGGGATTTTTTTCCACCTCGACCAGAGCACGTTTGTAATCCAGATAACGCGACAGCAAATCCTTCGCCTGTACTGCCAACGATGGTGAAAGCCGGCGATCGAGCTCGCGCTCGATTTCGGCGCGGATGGCATCCAGGGACTGCTCGCCGACAGCGGCAAGGTAGTACTCGAACAAGTTCCGAAGCTCACGGTCGACCGTCAATGTATTGTCCTTGCCCGGCCTGACCTCGCCATCGGGCCGGGTTCCTTCGAACGAGCGCACAAAGGGAAAAAGATTCGGCTCGGCGTTGCGCGCAATGTGGGGCGCAGGGGATTCGCGCATCGACATGACACCCAAAACAAGTGCCACGCCGAGCGCGACCGCACCCAGCCAGAGGATACGGTTTCCTTTCATCTTACAGTCCCATTCCTTGCAGGCGGTTGGCGTGCTGGCGGAACAGCGTGACCGGATTGGTCTCGAAGATATTGACCAGGCCGATGGTCTGGTTCACTTCGTCCATGTGATTCATCGCATAATCGTCGCGGATCACGCGGCCGAGGTGCGTGGAGCAGCTCGCGACCAGGCCATCATTCTTTGCGCCGCTGAACGCGAGCGAGGTCAATGCGAGCGCCGGATCGATCACATCGAGAACGTTGGTGTATGGCTTGGCCCCGCTCCACGAGAAGTAGGAAACGCCGCGCGCCTGATATGCGCCTTCGCCGCAGGCTGTGGGAGGAACGCCTTCTGGATGCGCTGTATTGAACGCTGCCATGGTCGCAGTCGTCTGCGCCTTGATGGCGGCCGATCCGTTCTGCGGCATGCCCGACCCGCCCGACAGGAAATCGATCAGCGTACCGATGGCACCGACGATGGAGTTGAAGACCGTATCGCCGAAACTTCCCGGTGGCAGCGCGCCGGTGATCACATCCGCTACCTTCGAACCTTTGTTGACGCCGCCCACCGTTGTCACCGAAGCGATCAGATCCGGACGCACCGAGGCGACATAGCGCGACGTCGGCCCGCCATGGCTGTGCCCGATCAGGTTGACCTTGGACGCGCCGGTAATGGCAAGGATTTGCTGTACCTGGGTGAGCAGTTGTTCACCGCGCACTTCGGTGCTGTTGGTCGCCGATACCTGCGCGACATAGACTTTGGCGCCGCCGTCGCGCAGGGCGGACGGAATGCCATACCAATAGCCGAACGGCCCGATGTTGTCGAAGCCGAGCAAGCCGTGCACCAGCACGATCGGATAGCGGGTTTGGGTATAGCCGGCGGCCCAGGACGGGGTGGAAAGGATGGGTAGAACCATCGCGGCTGCGAGCAGCCACGACCACAGCTTCTTCTTCATATTGTGTGTCTCCATGATTGTTGTTGGTATTGCTGGAAAGTCGTCGCTACGGTGCTTATCTCTTCATGTGTTTGCCTCCATTCGATGTATCGATAAAAAATTGGCGCGCGGAAACGCACTTCCCGCCGGGAAAAAAGTAGAGTGAAGCCTCTTAAAAATCACGCCGCGGCTCTGATAAATTCGATGTGCGAACAAGCACGGCGACGCGAGCAGTAGCGCAGGAATCGCATTCAGGTTAAGGGGAAATCGGCAGTAGATTCAACTGAAAGGTTTTCATTTCAATCCATGAACAACAGACATATCAGCCGTATCGATTTGAACCTGCTGGTGGTGCTGGATGCGATTTGCGCCGAAGGCAGCATCACCAGGGCGAGCGAAAAGCTGAATCTCACGCAATCGGCGATCAGTCATGCGCTGACGCGCTTGCGTATGTTGTTCGACGATCCCCTGTTCGTCCGGGAGGGGCGCACGATTGTGCCCACGCCGCTGGCACGCAGTCTGACCGAACCGATCCGGCGCTCCTTGCGCGGTATCGAGATCACGCTCAATGAGGCAGGGCGCTTCGAGCCGTCCAGCACGCGGCGGCGCTTCACGATCGCGGTGCGCGGGATGCTGGAGTTGATGTTGTTGCCGCCGCTCTTGCAGTACATCAGCGGCAGGGCGCCGGGAGTGGACATCGCAGCGGTGAGCGTGAATCGTCGTGACCTGGAACAGGAGCTCGAAACGGGAGCCATCGACGCCGCGATCGACGCGCCCCTGCCGGTATCGCCGAATGTGCGGCGTACCGCGATACCGGTGGGCGCAATGGTGGTGGTCGCACGGCAGGATCATCCTCACATTCAGGGCGAACTGACGCTGGCAACTTACATGAGACAGGGACACATCCTGGTCAGCACGCGCAGGCGCGGTCCCGGCTTGCAGGACCTGGAATTGGGACGGCATGACCTGCATCGCCGTGTCCGCCTGCGCTGTCAGGATTACTTCACCGCATGCAGCGTGGTGAGCAGAACCGACTTGCTGCTGACCATGCCCGAGCGCCACGCCGAAACCTTCAATCGGCCATTCGACAACTGCATCTATGCGCTCCCGTTCAGCATGCCGGACATCGAAGCGTACTACTACTGGCATAACAGCTCGACAAACGACCCTGCCAATTGCTGGTTGCGCGAGCAGGTGGCGGAAGCGCTGCGGCAGGCCTGACTTCAGGTACCGCGCCTGGATTGCAGCGCCGTCTTGCGGATCGTGTCCAGTGTCGCGTTCGGCGTGATGAGATTGGCGTCGTAACGCAGCTCGATGAGTGCAGGCAGACCGCTTGTGGCGATATGCGATTGCGCGCGCTGCAGTGCGGGTGCAAAGGCCTCAGTCGTGTCGACAGTTTCGCCGTAGGCGCCGTACGCGCGCGCCAACGCGGCAAAGTCGGGATTCTGCAATTCGGTGCCCGACACACGCGCCGGGTATTCCCGTTCCTGGTGCATGCGTATCGTGCCAAAGGCGCCGTTGTTGAAAACGATGAACAGCACGCCCGCACGATACTGCACAGCGGTCGCCAATTCCTGCCCGTTCATCATGAAGTCGCCATCGCCCGCGAAGTTGAGGACCATGCGCTGCCTGCCGTGCGCCTGTTCAACGATTTTCGCGGCAACGGCGGCCGGCACGCCATAGCCCATGGCGCCCGAAGTCGGCGCGAGTTGCGTCCTGAATCCGCCATACGGCCAGAAGCGATGTGCCCACGTGGCGAAGTTGCCCGCGCCATTGGCGAGAAGCGTATCGGCCGGCAGTTCGGCTTTCAGCGTTTGCACGACTTGCCAGAGATTGAGCTTCTCGGACGTGCCCTTGAATATCGGCGGTTCCGCCTGCCATGCCTGCAGCTCGGCGCGTGCTTGCGTCACAGTGTCTTTCCATGCGCTCGCATCGACCTGCGCCATGTCGGCCAGCGCCGCTGCGATTTGCGGCATGCCGCTGTTAATCATCAGGTCCGCCTGATAGACGCGGCCAAGCTCTTCCGTCGAGGCATGTACATGGATCAGCTTCTGCTGCGGCACCGGCGCTTGCAGCAATGTATATCCACCGGTCGTCATTTCACCCAGGCGCGGGCCGATGGCGAGGATCAGGTCGGCCGACTTGATGCGCTCGGCCAGCTTCGGGTTGATGCCGATGCCGACGTCACCGATGTATTGCGGATGGCGATTGTCGAGCAGGTCCTGGAAACGAAACGCGCAGGCAGTCGGCAATGCATTGGCTTCAATGAAACGGCGCATGTCGTCGCAGGACGCATTATCCCAGCCGGCGCCGCCGAGCACGACCAGAGGGCGCTGTGCGACGCTCAGCATGTCGCGCAGTCGCGCCACCTGTGCCGGCGATGGCGAAGCCTGTACCGGCTGATACGGCCGCGCGTCGGGTACGCTCGCCGAGCTGGCCAGCATGTCTTCCGGCAGCGCGAGCACGACCGGGCCGGGGCGTCCGCTGGTGGCGACCTGGAAAGCGCGCGCGACGTATTCGGGGATGCGATCGGCCCGATCGATTTGCGCAACCCATTTGGCGAGGGTGCCGAACATGCGCCGGTAATCGATTTCCTGGAAGGCTTCGCGTTCGACAAAGTCGTTGCCGACCTGGCCGACGAACAGGATCATCGGCGTTGAATCCTGCTGTGCCGTGTGCACGCCGATCGCTGCATTGCTCGCACCGGGACCACGTGTGACAAAGCAGATGCCGGGCCGGCCGGTCAGCTTGCCGTAGGCTTCGGCCATGAACGCCGCGCCGCCTTCGTGGCGATTGACGATGAAACGGATCGGAGAATCGTGCAGTGCGTCGAGCACCGCGAGATAGCTTTCGCCCGGCACGCCGAATGCGATATCGGCCCCATGGGTCTGGAGTGCATCGACCAGTATCTGGCCGCCGGTTCGAGTTGTCAGCATGGTTTGTCGGAGTTCGAGAAAAACAATACCGTAGCAGAAAACGACGGAGCGGGTGATGCGGTAGAATGCGGTGTGAAGCAAGCCAGACAGCCGCTGGCCATCGCGAGATGGCGGGAGGAAGGTCCGGACTCCACAGAGCAGGGTGACGGCTAACGACCGTCCGCCGTGAGGCGCGGAACAGGGCCACAGAGACGAGCGTATTAAGTTACGGTGAAACGCGGTAACCTCCACCCGGAGCAATTCCAAATAGGCACGCATTGATGCTGCTCGCGGAGCGTGCGGGTAGGAAGCTTGAGCCGTGGAGTAATTCACGGCCTAGAGGAATGGCTGTCATAACGGTCGAGGGCAACCTCGCCCGTCGTAACAGAATCCGGCCTATCGGCTTGCTTCACTTTTCTTTCATGCCGCGGCATGCGGCATTCCCAGCATTGAATTGCACACAATCTGCTGTGCCGCACCATGGTGTGCAACTTGAGCAAGCTCAACGTGCGCAAGGGCGATTCCGGTAAAGTTCGAAACCTCAGTTCGAAGGGCCGATAAAGAGCCCGCCGGCCGTGGGATGGAAACAGCGAATAGCGCGGGATCGTGAACCCGGGTGCCCTTCAGTTTTAGCGGCCGCTAAGTAGTATCTCCAGGTGCATCCGGAAGCGCCTTCCTGCTTCCGAAACTTCATCCCACGACCAGCGGGCTTTTCTCCGCGCGCCGTTCAACCGGACAATGAAAAAAACGCCACGCATGCCGTGGCGTTTTTTTTCGGGCGAACTGCACATCAGCCGCCGAAGTAGGTGCCGGTCGCGGAATCGCCGCGTGCGGCGCGAATCGCTTCCTTGCGCACGTCATCGCGTGTGCGGGTCGATGCGACGTGGTTGAATTCGACGTATTCGGTCTGTGCCAGTTGACCTTGCTGGCGGGCTTGCTCGAGTTCTGCGCGGACTTCGGCGCGCGTCTTGACGGACTGCACATTGCTGAAGTCGACATATTCGGTATTGCCAGCGGCAAAGGCGGAACCTGCAAGAGCAAATGCGGCAACGGCGGTGATCAGATTTTTCGCTTTCATTTTCATTCTCCAAAAAAGTGGGATTCGGGCTCGGCGGATCGGGCAAAAGGGCAGCCGGTGGATCCTGCTTCGGTGAGTCGCACTTCCTGTGTGCTCATCGATGAAGCACAGTGTAAGCATTGCTCATGTTGAGAAAAAGACTGTAAAAACGAATGCATCATTTCGAAATTGGAAACAATAGGGGCGTAATCACCAAAAATGCCACAGGGAGATGTCTTGTTTCGACCCGAAAATCCTTACTTTGGAAACTTTGACTTGGGTCATTGGCGATAAATGTCAAGGCTCCTATATTGACCTTGTCTGTTGCAAAACAGAAATTTCGCCACAATCAGGAAGGGGCTACTGTGGAAATATTCGAAGCCGATGTTGCTATCGTCGGTGCGGGCGGTGCCGGACTGCGGGCGGCAATTGCAGCCGCCGAGCAGGACCCGACACTCAAGATCGCACTGATTGCCAAGGTTTACCCGATGCGCAGCCATACCGTGGCTGCAGAAGGCGGATCGGCCGCCGTGACGCAAGCGCATGACAGCCTGGATCATCATTTCAACGACACCGTGCATGGCGGCGACTGGCTGTGCGAACAGGACGTGGTCGAGTACTTCGTTGAAAACTGTACCCGCGAAATGATCCAGATGGAGCACTGGGGCTGCCCGTGGAGCCGCAAGGAAGACGGCCATGTCAACGTGCGCGCGTTCGGCGGCATGAAGATCGAGCGAACCTGGTTCGCTGCCGACAAGACCGGCTTCCACATGCTGCACACCTTGTTCCAGACCTCGATCAAATATCCGTCGATCAAACGCTTCGATGAATACTTCGTCTGCGACCTGATCGTCGAAGAGGGACGCTGCCAGGGTGTGGTGGCGATCCAGATCAGCACCGGCAAATTCGTGCTCATCAAGGCCAAGGCGGTCGTCATCGCCACCGGCGGCGCCGGGCGGGTATTCCGCCAGAGCACCAACGGCGGCATCGTCACCGGCGACGGCATGGCGCTGGCCTACCGTCACGGCGTGCCGCTGCGCGACATGGAATTCGTGCAATACCATCCGACCTGCATGCCCGGCACCGGCTTGCTGTTCACCGAGGCCTGCCGCGGCGAAGGCGGCATCCTGGTCAACAAGGACAACTATCGATACCTGCAAGACTACGGTCTCGGGCCGCCGGATCCGTGGCCGCGCAAGAAGGCGATGGAGCTTGGTCCGCGCGATCGCCTGTCGCAAGCCTTCTGGCATGAGGACCGCAAGGGCCGCACCATCGAGACGCCGCAAGGCTCCGCCGTGCTGCTCGACCTGCGCCATCTTGGCGAGAAACACATCCTTGAGCGTTTGCCGCTGATCTGCGAGATGGCCGAGCGCTTCATGAATATCAACCCGGTACATCAACCGATTCCGGTGCGCCCGGCTGTTCACTACACGATGGGCGGTATCACGGTGAACGGCAAGACTGCTTCGCCATTGCCAGGCTTGTATGCGGCAGGCGAATGCTCGAGCGTGGGCATCCATGGTGCGAACCGTCTCGGCTCCAATTCGCTGGCGGAGTTGTGCGTGTTCGGCAAGGTGGCAGGCGACGAAGCCGCGCGTTTCGCACGTACAGTCTCGTACAGCGCGGGATCGAGCATCGTGAAGCAGGCTGGCGATGCCCAGCAGCGTGCACTGTCTCTGGTCAAGCGCGAAGGCGGCAAGGAGCGCATCTCGGTGCTGCGCAAGGAAATGGCGCTGGCCATGGAACGCGGTTGCGGCATTTATCGCATCGGCAAGGAAATGCAGGAAACCTGCGACAAGATCGACGAACTCAAGCTGCGTTTCCGCAACGTGGGCGTGGATGACAAGTCGAGCGTCTGGAATACCGACTGGCTCCAAGCGATCGAACTCGGCTTCCAGCTCGATGTGGCGCAGGCGATGGCGTATTCCGCGTTCAACCGCAAGGAATCGCGCGGCGCCCACCAGCGCATCGACGGCTATGAAGAACGCGACGACGTCAACTTCCTCAAGCACACTCTCGCTACATACAAGGGCGTTGACGCGCCGGCCATCGGCTGGGGTGATGTGAAAATCACCAAGTCGCAGCCGGCTGTCCGTGCCTACGGTGCGGCGGGCGAGGCGGCGGCAGCCGCGGAGCAAAGCAAGGAGAAAGCCCATGGCTGACATGCAAAGGGTGATCGAGATCGAGGTCCTGCGTTATCGCCCCGAGCTGGACACCGAACCGTTCTTCCAGACCTATTCCGTGCCGTTCACCGATGACATGTCGGTGCTGCAGGGCCTGCAGTACATCAAGGAAGAGCTCGACAGCACGCTCAGTTACCGCTGGTCCTGCCGCATGGCGATCTGCGGAAGCTGCGGCATGATGATCAATGGCAAACCTGAATTGTCCTGCCATACCTTCCTGCGCACCTTCTATCCGAACAAGCTGCGGGTGGAGCCGCTCAACCACTTCCCGATCGAGCGCGATCTGGTGGTGCGTCCGGACGACTTCATCAACAAGCTGGAAAGCATCAAGCCCTACATCATTGCGAAGGAAGTGCGCCGGCTGGATCAGGGCGAATACCTGCAGACGCCGGAACAGCGCGATCGCTACGAGCAGTACAGCTCCTGCATCAATTGCATGCTGTGCTACGCAGCCTGTCCGCAGTACGGCCTGAACAATGAATTCATGGGCCCCGGCGTGCTCGCCCTGCTGCACCGTTACAACGAAGACAATCGTGACGGCGCCAAGGCGGAACGCATGGAGATCGTGAACGCGGAGGAAGGCGTGTGGAACTGTACTGCAGTCGGCTACTGCTCCGAGGTCTGCCCGAAAGGAGTGGATCCGGCCAGCGCGGTCAACCTGAACAAGATCAACAGCGCCAAGGATTTCTTCTCCAACCTGATCCGTCCTAAAGGAGCCGTCAAATGAGCAATCAGCAAAGCGACGCGCGCCGGCCGTATGTGCGTTCGATGGACGGCTGGTGGCGCAAGAACCCGTTCTTTGTCCGGTACATGGCGCGCGAAGTCACGGCCTTCGTGGTAGCGGCGTACGCGATCATGCTGCTGATCGGACTGCTCAGTCTGGCGCGCGGCGAAGCCGCCTTCAACACCTGGCTGGGGGTGCTCACGCATCCGGTCTCGATCGTGCTGCACCTGCTCGGGCTCGTGGGGATGGTGTACCACACATGGAGCTGGTTCGAGATCATGCCCAAGACCATGCCGCCGATGTATTCCAACGGCAAGCGGGTTGAAGGTAGTGTGATCACGACCGTCGGCGTGGTGGTCGCGGTGGTCGTCACGCTGGTGATTTTCCTGCTGGTCTGGAGTGTGAAGCCATGAAAAAAAGATCCAACGCGCCGATTTTTTGGGCACTGTTCGGCGGCGGCGGCATGCTGTCCGCATTGACCGGCCCGGTGCTGATTTTCATCACCGGCATCGCGGCTCCGCTCGGTTTCCTGCTCCCGCATGAGCTGATGAGCTATCCGCGCATGCTGGCCTTCAGCCAGAACATCATCGGCAAGCTCTGCATCCTGGCGGTGATCATCCTGTACCTGTGGCACGCCGCGCATCGCATCTTCAAGAGCCTGCACGACGTCGGGATTCATCCGAGCCCGGCATCGAAGATGGCATGCTATGGCACGGCATTCATCGGCAGTGTGCTGGCGATTTACGCAGTGCTGGCAGTCGGCTTCTGAACGAACGCCTGGCGGAGAAAGACTGAAGCGCGTCCGGGTAACGGACGCGCAATCTCTTCAATGACCATTCCCGGTCAGTTGCACATACAGTTTCGGTAACACCTGCGGCAGCATCGCAGCGTCCCGCACCACGACATACCCGCCCGCGCCGAACAGATGCGGAAGGTAATCCCCCGCTTCTTCATCGATGGTCACGCAAAACGGCGTGAGCCCGAGCCGTCGCGCCTCGTGGATCGCCATGCGCGTGTCTTCGATGCCGTAGCGGCCTTCATATTTGTCGAGATCGTTCGGCTTGCCGTCGGTGAGGATCAGCAACAAACGCCGTGCGGATTTCTGCTTGGACAGGATCGCCGCCGAGTGACGGATCGCCGCTCCCATCCGCGTATAGAAGCCGGGCTTGAGCGCCGCCAGCCGTCCGCGGATCGTGTCGTCGTAGCGTTCGTCGAAGCCTTTCAGGAGGTGGTAGCGCACGTTCTCGCGGCGCACCGATGAAAAGCCGTACAGCGCAAAGCGGTCGCCGGTCGCCGCCAATGCCTCGCCGAACAGCATCAGGCTGTCGCGAATGACATCGATGACGCGCGCCGAATTATTCACCCATGCATCGGTCGACAAGGACAGGTCCGCCAGCAGAAGGCAGGACAGATCGCGCAACTGGTTGCGGCTGTCGATGTACAGGCCCGGCTCGGATACCGGCGCACCGCTGGCTTTCTCCGCCTGGTAGCGCACGCAGGCATCGAGGTCGAGGTCGCTGCCCGAGGTTTGCGCGCGCAGGCGGGCGCGCTGCGGTGCGAGTGCCTGGAACTGGTTGCGCAGGCGCTTCGCGTTGGCGCGCAAGGCGACCGGCAGTTCACAAGGTTCGGCGTCGCGTGCCAGCAGCATCTGCAGGCGGCAGTGCTTCGCTTGCAAGATTTGCTTGCGATAGTGCCACTCCGGAAGCAGGATGCCGTCGGCGAGCACCAGGTCATCGTCGGCTTCTGCCGGCAGATCGAGATCGAAGCGGACCCGGCTGGCGGTCGTCTTGCCATCCTGCGCGACGCTCATGACTTCGAGGTCCTCGGCCGCCTTCGCCGCATTCTCGTTGTCGTCCTCATCCAGGTCGCGATTGACCTTCACATACTCGGCCCACGAGAACAGGCTCTCGGCGCGGAACAGCAGGATGAACGGACTGTCGGGTTTCGGCATCTCGACGTTCTCGGCGCGGCGCTTGCGTGCGTCGGCGTCGCGCTCCACCTTGCCGCCCTCGGGCTGCTCCGGCTCGGCGCTGCCCGCCTTGCGGCTTTCGCCTGCTGCCGTCGGTGGTTCGGGATGCAGCCAGAGCGGCACCGGCGCTGGCGGACGACGCCCCGGCACATATTCATTCACTGAACCGGGATCGCACAGCGCGGCCTGAATCGCCGCTTCCGCCGCGGCGTCCGCAGGCGGCAGCGAAGCGGGGGACGGACGCCGGGCGATTTCGGCGGCGGTCAGCTTCATGTAGCGCGAGACCATCCCGGGCAAGGCCAGCAGGGTCGCCTGGGTCGCCTTCTGGTTGCGGACGATCCAGCTCTCGTCGGGTGCGACGTCATGCGCGGCGAGCGCGATCAGCCACAGATAGAGTTCGCGATTCTGTTCGCGCTCCGGATAGATGTCGATCGATGACGGCAAGTGCAGCGTGTTCTCGTCGCTCCAGGCCAGTTCGATTTTTTCGCCGACACCGGCCACGCGTTCCAGCCATCCGCGCCGCGCGCCGTGTTCCGTGGCGGTGCCGGCACGGACGTTCAGGCCGGCGTCGCCGCCCAGCGCGCGAAAGAAGATCGGTGCGATCTTTTCCATGTCCTTCAGGTCGACACGTGCCTTCGGAAAGCCGCGATAGGCCGTCCGCGTAATCAGCTTGTCCCACAAGCCGCCGACGAATTCTTCCATGTCAGGCTTCCTTTCGCTTTTGTTCGTCAGGCGTACGCTTCATCATGATGACGCGCGCTGCGCTGACGTTGAATGCAGCCTCCGACTCGGCGCGCAGGTCATGCACCCAGTTGAGCAGCTGGCCGTTCGGATTGTCTTCCTGCGTCTGTTCGCAGGCATCGACGCACTGGCCGCACTGCACGCAGGCGAACATCATGCGCTTGACGTTGCGCGGATTCAGCCGCATCGGGCACACGTGGTCGCAGGCGGAGAAGCAGGTGGAGCAATCCTTTGCGCGCTCGCGCTTGAAGCCGACCACCATCGCCTTGTCGTTCGCCATCCAGGCCAGGCTCTGGAAGAAGCCAATCGCGCAAGCGTAGCGGCAGAACAGATGCCGCGCGAACATGAACTCGATGAAGAAGGCGATGCTGCCGGCCGTGAGGAAAATCGTCTGGTTGCGCGTCAAGGTGCCGTGCCAGATGTTGCCGTATATCTCGGCGGGAGGCAGCAGGTAGGTCAGCAGGACCACCGCCCACAACATCGCGCAGCAGATCACCAGGGGAATGACCGCGAACCACCAGATCGCATCGTGTGGTGTCTGCGTGCCGTTCGGATTGCGTGCAGGCAGTCGCTTCTTGTCCCACAGGCTTTGCTTGCCGATGGCGCGGCGCAGCGTTTGATTGATGGTTTCGACCACGGAAAAATGCGGGCAGAGCCAGCCGCAGTACAGACGGCCCCACTTCCAGCTTACGTAGATGAGCGTGCCGCCGATTCCGACCAGCGGGAGGAATCCGCGCAGCACGATATTCAGCGATGCCTGTGTGGCCGATGCACGGCCGGCCAGGAAATCGTCCAGCCCAAGCGTCCAGTCAAGGCCGAAGAAAATGAAATGCTTGACGTTCAGGTCGAGCCGGAAAATATCGAATACCGGCGAGAAAATGAACAACAGGAAGAACGCGGTCTGCGTCAGTTGCCGCCAGCGCTGCACGCGTATGCCGAACAGGCCGGCCGCCTTGCCCCCGGTCGAGGGCGCGACGCGTGGCCCAGTCAGTGACTGGGGTTGCGGGATTGCCATTTACCACCTCCATCAGCGAATGCGTTTGCGGCTGTTATCGCCCGAAGGTGGCTTTGATCACCTCAAGCAGCGCTGCGGCGGTATCGGCATCGTCGGTGAGCGGCTCCACCAGCGCGGCTTCGCAGGCATCCACCGGATTGCAGCCGGAACGGATGAGGCTGCCTGCATAAACCAGCAGGCGAGTGGACACGGCTTCTTCAAGATCGTGATCCTTCAACTGGCGGAAATGGCCGGCGAGGGTCACCAGTTGCGTTGCCTGCATCGCTTCGACGCCGGTTTCCGCGATGACGATTTTCTGTTCCAGCTCGGCTGGCGGAAAGCCGAAATTGATTGCCACGAAACGCTGACGCGTCGAAGGCTTGAGACTCTTCAGCAGATTCTGGTAGCCCGGGTTGTACGACACCACGAGCATGAAGTCATCGGGTGCCTGCAACTCTTCGCCGGTACGCTCGATCGGCAGGATGCGACGATCGTCGGTCAGCGGATGCAGCACGACGGTGGTGTCCTTGCGCGCCTCGACCACTTCGTCGAGATAGCAGATGCCGCCCTGGCGCACTGCGCGCGTCAGCGGTCCGTCGGACCAGATGGTCTGTCCGTCGCCGATCAGGTGACGGCCGACGAGGTCCGCCGCAGTGAGGTCGTCATGGCAGGCCACCGTAATCAGCGGGCGAGCCAGGCGTGCGGCCATGTGCGCGACGAAGCGCGTCTTGCCGCAGCCGGTCGGACCTTTGATGAGCAGCGGCAGGCGATTGCGGAATGCGTAGTCGAACAGCTCGCACTCATTGCCGACGGGTTGATAGAACGGGATATTCAGCGCGGCCATCAGGCCTGGAGCAGCAATGTCGTTCATGATGTCGATCTTTCAATGCAGGGAAATATGGAATGCGTAGGCGATGGCACCGAGCACGACGAACAGCCAGCCGAGCACGAGCCAGCGCCAGAAGGCGGCGACGTGCCTCAGCGCCATGAAGCGGTCGATGACGACGCGTCCCTTGATGAGCGTCGCGAGCAGCACGGGGATGAGGACAGCGTTCCCCGACCAGGCGGTTTCCGTCATGCTGAAGCTCAGCACGGTGAGTGCGAGCAGCATGAGCCATTGGCGTGTCGATGCGGTAATCATTTAATGCAATACGTAAATCAGAGGGAAGAGCACGATCCACACGAGGTCGACCATGTGCCAGTAGGATGCCCCGGTCTCGACGCCGGCATGCTCCGCGGCGCTGTATTCGCCGCGTCGGGCCTTCAATGCCACCGCGCCGAGGATCACCATGCCGAGCAGGACGTGCATGAAATGAAAGAAGCCGAGGAACAGGTAAAACATGTAAAAAGTGTTGGTCGACATGCTGATGCCGGCGCCGACCTTGGCACCGAATTCGATGAGCTTGAGGACCATGAATGCGCCGCCCAGGGTCATCGCGGCGGCAAGCCAGCGCGCGCAGATCTGGTGACGGTCGCGCCGGATCGCCTCGACGGCGCGCACCACGAAATAGCTGCTGGTCACCAGCAGCAAGGTATTGATCAGCCCGCTGACCCGGTTCAGTTCGAGTTGCGAGGCATTAAACAGTTCCACATTGCGCGCACGCGCAAATGCGTAAGCCAGAAAAAAAATGCCGAACACCAGCAGTTCGGCAAGGATAAAGCACCACATGGCGAGGTCGCCGGGAAGCTCGCGACGTGCGGGCTGTGATGCGAAGGGGGAGAGCGTAGCGTCCACGTTGTTTTCTTTGCCCGCCCGGCGGACCGGGCGGGTGACTCAGTGACAGGTTGTCAAGGATCAGGCGAGTGCCTTGTCCTTGCCTTTGATGAAGAAGCTTGCGATGTACAGCACGAGACCGACGAAGAACATGAGGCCTGAGCCTTCACGCAGCCAGTAGAACACGCTGAGCTGGTCTTGCGTTGCCATGAACGACATCGGTGTGCTCGACACGCGTTGCAGCCAGACTTGCAGGATGCCGGCAGCGGTCAGGAACAAGGTGATCAGCACCATGGCGATCGTCATCAGCCAGAAGCCATACATCTCCGCCGTCTGTGCCGACTTCGAGTTGGCAGGACGACCGCGCATCAGCGGCATGGTGTAGCTGATCATGGTCAGTACCACCATTGCATAGGCGCCAAAGAAAGCCATGTGGCCGTGTGCAGCGGTGATCTGGCTGCCGTGGGTGTAGTAGTTCACCGGAGCCAGGGTGTGCAGGAAGCCCCACACGCCTGCGCCGAGGAATGCCATCACGCCGGTACCCAGTGCCCACAATACGGCTGCGCGGTTCGGATGTTCACGACGGCGGCGGTTCACCATATTGAACGCGAACACAGTCATCATGAAGAACGGAATCGGTTCAAGTGCGGAGAATACGCTGCCCCACCATTGCCAGTATTCCGGTGCGCCGATCCAGTAGAAGTGGTGGCCGGTGCCGATGATGCCGGAGATCAGCGCCATGGCGATGATCACGTACAGCCATTTTTCGATGACTTCACGATCCACGCCGGTGACCTTGATCAGCACGAAGGCCAGCATTGCGCCCATGATCAGTTCCCAGACGCCTTCCACCCAGAGGTGAACCACCCACCACCAGTAGAACTTGTCCTTGACGATGTTGGCCGGGTTGTAGAACGAGAACAGGAAGAAAATCGCCAGCCCCCACAGACCAACCAGCATGACCAGGTTGATGCTGGTCTTGCGGCCGCGCAGGATGGTCATCGAGATGTTGTACAGGAATACCAGCGCAACGATCACGATACCGACCTTGGTCGGCAGCGGCTGCTCGAGGAACTCGCGTCCCATCGTCGCCAGCAGATTGTTGCCCGTGTAGTCGGCCAGTGTCGCGTAGGGCACGAACAGATAACCGAGGATGGTCAGCGCGCCGGCCACGAGGAATACCCAGAAGGTGGCCATCGCCAGTTTCGGGCTGTGCAGTTCGCGCTCCGATTCTTCCGGAATGAGGTAATACGCCGCGCCCATGAAGCCGAACAGCAGCCACACGATCAGCAGATTGGTATGCACCATCCGCGCCACGTTGAACGGTATCGCCGGGAACAGGAAGTCTCCCACGACGTACTGCAGGCCCATGATCAGGCCGAAGATAATCTGCCCGAGAAAGAGACCGATAGCCGCGATGAAGTAAGGCTTCGCGACCGCCTGTGATTTAAATTGCATTTATTTCTCCGATGATTGCAATGATCTGTGTGCCTGTATCAGCCCTCGATGTTCGGCGGCCATTTGGATGTGTTGACTTCAGAGGAGTACTTGAGGAAGTCGACGAGGTCGTTGAGCTGTTGATCGGTCAGGTGGAACTGCGGCATCTGGCGGCGGCCGGGTGCGCCGGTCGGCTGTCCCTTGATCCATGCCTTGATGAAGTCAGGGCCGCGGCGGGTATAGACGTTGCCCAGCTCCGGTGCGAAGTAGGCGCCTTCGCCCATCAGGGTGTGGCAACCGATGCAATTGCGCGTCTCCCAGATATGCTTGCCGCGCGCCACGGACTCCGTCAGGTTCGCTCGGTTGTCACGCTTGGGCAGTGTCTGCATGGTGTCAAAAGTCATGGCCAGAAACAGGAGGAAGAAAAAAACCGCACCCCCGTAAAAGATGTTTCTGGCTGTGGATTTGGTAAATGATGCACTCATGGTTGCTAAGGTCCTTTCAGTCGAAAACCGTGCTGCTTGCAGGAGGCTTGACGATGTGCGAATCGTTTTCCCATCCTCTTCGCTGCGCTTTTTTAAATGATACATTAAAAATACATCTTTAAGCAAAGGGATATTTCTTTGCCGACGTACAGTGTTGTATGGAGAAGGGAAGAAATGACGCTAACGTGCGATGCGCATCGATGAACTTTGCAACGCGAGGTCTGCGTCAAGTCAGTCGACAATGGAGAGGGCTGCGCGACGCAAACAGGATGTGGGTCGCATGGTCGGGGCTTTCGCGGGCTGCATGAACTTGCTTTGGTCAGGCGACCTGGCTGATGCGATTGATCGACAGCGGAAGTCAATGCCCGGATGATGAAGCGCCGGTCCGGCACGCAGGTGACGCTGTCTTCTATCACGCGATGTGAGATGCGATGGTTGCCAGGAATGCACGATGCTGGCATCGGAACGCCTGTTCGTCGACGGGATGGAGGCAATATCCGGAGCCGCCGGCCGCGGAATCTCGAACTTGTCGAAGTAACCTTGAATGGCCGTGTTTCGCGCCGAACTTGTCCGGGGTCGCTGATGCGCAGTCGAACATCTGCCAAGCTTCTCGCCGCAATGCTGGCGCGCGTTGAACTAAGTGCCGCGGCAGGCGCCTAAATGACGTAAGGAAATTTCCCGATGGACTCGTCGCGTGCGTCCCGGAGAGCCAGTCTGCGCGCGCCATTCCGCGTGATTCTCGCTTGCCGCAACAGCTTTGTGGCCACTTAAACACATGTATATAGCTGAGATGTCACCTTCACTATCTTCGATAAGTCCTTAATTATCTTGAGGATTCATTCAATGCGTTGCCTCAACGAAACGCGCTAAGTCATTGAGTTCATTGGAAAAAATCGCATTTTTGTTTCCGAATATTACTTGACCGCAAATAAAGCATCCTCTAAAGTGGGCAACAGTGTGAAAAAGTGTATTTTTGTGGGGCAAAAAACTGTAGCCGTACGGAAATCACGGTTCACGAAAACGACTAAAAACAACAACCACGAGGGTAATCAGGGTGTTTCAAGGCGCGTCAGCATTGAGTCTCGATGCAAAAGGGCGGATGACGATTCCGGCCAAGCATCGCGACGCCTTGTCGCTTCAATGCGAAGGACGCGTCACGCTGACACGGCACCCGCATGGTTGTCTGCTGTTTTTTCCGCGCCCGGTCTGGGAAAACCATCGCGAGCAGATCGCCGCGTGGCCCATGTCGGCGCGCGCCTGGCAGCGCATTTTTCTCGGCAATGCATCCGATGTCGAAATGGACACGGCCGGCCGCATTCTCATCGCGCCAGAACTGCGTTCCGCAGTCGGATTGACGCGCGACGTGATGTTGCTTGGCATGGGCAGCCATTTCGAGATCTGGGATGCCGAAAAACTTGCCCAGGACGAGGCGCAGGCCGTGGCGAACGGCATGCCTGATGTCTTGAGTAACTTTTCGTTTTAGCGGCCCGTGATGAACAAAAATGCGGTGCCCGAATTGCAGCACCGAACGGTGCTGCTGGAAGAAGCGGTCGATGCGCTGGCGATCGACGGCGAGCGCGCCAATGGCGTGTACGTCGACGGCACCTTCGGTCGCGGCGGTCACAGCCGCCGGATCCTCGAACGACTCGGCCCGCGCGGCCGCCTGATCGCTTTCGACAAGGATCCGCAAGCGATTGCGACCGCCCAGGCGATTGCCGATGCACGTTTCGAGATCGTGCATGACAGTTTCGCCACGATGGATGAAGCGCTGGCGTCGCGTGGCGTGACGCTGGCGGATGGAATTTTGCTGGACCTGGGTATCTCGTCGCCGCAAGTGGATGAAGCGGCGCGGGGTTTCAGTTTTCGACTCGACGGACCTCTCGACATGCGCATGGACACCACGCGCGGCATGTCGGCGGCGGAATGGCTCGCAACCGAGTCTGAACAGACGATAGGAAAGGTGATACGAGATTATGGGGAAGAACGGTTTGCTTTTCAGATTGCAAAGGCGATTGTTGCTCGCCGGGCAGTCCAGCCAATTTCAGGCACACGACAGCTTGCCGAGATCGTGGCACACGCCGTCAAAACCCGCGAGAAAGGCAAGGATCCGGCCACTCGCACATTTCAAGCTATCCGGATTTACATCAATAAAGAGCTTGAAGAACTTGAAATAGGGCTGAATGCCGCATTAAAAAAACTGGCCCCGCACGGGAGATTGGCTGTGATCAGCTTTCATTCGCTGGAAGATCGCATCGTCAAGCGCTTCATGGCATCCAAAGCCAACGCGCCGCAGCCCGATCGTCGCCTGCCGATTCGTGCAATCGACCTGCCGCAGCCGGAACTCAAACTGCTGGCAAGAATGAAACCCTCCGACGCCGAAGTCGCCGCCAATCCGCGCGCACGTTCGGCGATCATGCGCGTGGCCGAGCGCACCACCGTCATCGGGGCAGCGCAATGAGCGGCCGCATCAGCATGGTCCTCGCCGCCGCCCTCGTCTTGTGCGCGCTCTCGGTCGTCAACGCGCAGTATCAGGCACGCAGCCTGTTCATCGAACTCGAACGCGCCCAGGCCGCTGCCAAGCAGCTCGACATCGAGTGGGCTCAGCTGCAGCTCGACCAATCGACCCTCGGCAAGAACGCACGCATTGAAGCCA
This sequence comes from Herbaspirillum sp. ST 5-3, assembly GCF_004804275.1. Taxonomy (GTDB): domain Bacteria; phylum Pseudomonadota; class Gammaproteobacteria; order Burkholderiales; family Burkholderiaceae_D; genus Noviherbaspirillum. The sequence continues at coordinate 116,108 of NZ_STGI01000001.1, read as the reverse complement.
ACGCACGACGCGACCTGAACATGGTCCAGGTCACGCCCGCCCGCACGCAATACCTGACGCTGGGGGCGAACTGATGTCGCGTACCGCCGCCGCCAAGGGAGTGCAATTCAGCGCGAGCCCCGTGCTCGCGGTGAAACTGCCCGTTTGGCGTTCGCGCGTGGTCCTGTTTGGCATGTTCGCCGCCTTCGCCGCGCTTGCCGGCCGCGCGCTCTGGCTGCAAGGCATCTCCACCGATTTCCTGCAGAAGCAGGGCGAATCACGCTATGCGCGCACGCTTGAGCTGCCGGCCACGCGCGGCAAGATCACGGATCGCAACGGGCAGGTGCTGGCCTCTTCCTTGCCGGTGAAGGCAATCTGGGCAATTCCGGAAGACGTGCAGGGCGCGCCCAAGGAAAAACTGCGTGAGCTGGCAAGGCTGCTCGACATGAGCGAGCGCGACCTGAACAAGAAGCTCGACTCGGACCGCAGCTTTGTCTACCTGAAGCGGCAGGTGGAGCAGGAAGTGGCAGACAAGATCGCCAAGCTCGGCATTCCCGGCATTGAAGCGCGCAAGGAATACAAGCGCTATTACCCGGAAGGCGAGGTGATGGCGCACATTGTTGGCTTCACCAACGTCGAAGACGCCGGACAGGAGGGCATGGAGCTGGCGTCGCAGAAGAATCTGGCCGGCACCAACGGCAGCCGACGCGTCATCAAGGACCGCCTCGGCCGCATCGTCGAGGACATCGAATCGGTGCGCATGCCGCACGACGGCAAGAATCTCGCCTTGTCGATTGACAGCAAGATCCAGTACATCGCCTTCTCTCAATTGAAGGAAGCCGTCGAGAAGCACAAGGCGAAGGCCGCCGGCGTCGTCGTAGTGGATGTGCAGACCGGTGAAGTGCTGGCGCTGGCCAATCTGCCGACCTATAACCCGAACGACCGCGTCCACCTGACCGGTGCGCAGCTGCGCAACCGGGTATTGACCGACACCTTCGAGCCGGGCTCGATCATGAAGCCGTTCACGATCGCGCTTGCGCTGGAAAACAAGCTGGTCACGCCGAACACCGTCATCCAGACCGCGCCTGGATATCTGACCATTGGCAAGGCGACCATCCACGACGCGCACGTGCACGGCCCGCTGACGGTCTCGGAAGTCATTGAAAAATCATCCAACGTCGGAACAACGAAGATCGCGCTGCAACTGCAGCCGCAGCAGATGTGGGAAATGTTCACCACGGTCGGCTTCGGCCAGCCGCCCAAGCTGGGCTTCCCCGGTGCGGTTGCCGGAAGGGTGCGGCCGTTCAAGTCGTGGCGCCCGATCGAGCAGGCGACCATGAGCTACGGCCACGGCATTTCGGTATCCCTGATTCAGATGGCGCAGTCGTACATGATCTTCGCGCGTGACGGCGACACGATTCCGCTCACTTTCCAGAAGGCCGGCGATCAACCGATCAGCCGTCGCGTTATTTCGGAAAAAACGGCTCGCGACGTGCGCGCGATGATGGAAACGGTCGTCAGCCCTGCCGGCACCGCGCCCAAGGCGCAGATTCCGGGCTACCGCGTCGCCGGCAAGACCGGCACGGCACACAAGCTGGCCGGTGGACAGTATGTCAACAAGTATGTGGCGTCCTTCGTCGGATTCGCGCCGGTATCCAATCCGCGCATCATTGTCGCCGTGATGGTCGATGAACCGTCGAACGGCTCGCACTATGGTGGCGATGTCGCCGCGCCGGTGTTCGCCTCGGTCACGGCCAATGCCTTGCGCGCGCTGAACGTTGCTCCGGATTCACCGGTGACCGACATCATCATTCCGGCCGACGGCGTGAAGGAGAGCATGTGATGACTGCGGCGCCGAGATCGACATTGACGGAAGCCCTGGCCTGGCTGCACGCGACGGCGCCGAAGGCGGACCTGTCGTCCGATTCCCGCAGCATCAAGGCCGGCGACGTTTTCTTTGCATTTCCCGGCGAAACCGCCGACGGCCGCGACTACATCGAACGCGCGATGGAAGCCGGCGCAAAGGCCGTCGTCTACGAGGCGGCCGGCTTCGACTGGAACAATGCGTGGACCATGCCCCACCTTGCGGTGCCGAATTTGAAGGTACTCAGCGGCCAGATCGCCAGTGCGTATTACGGGCATCCGGACGCCGCCATGTTCAGCGTTGCCGTCACCGGCACCAACGGCAAGACTTCCTGCACGAACTGGCTCGGCCAGGCACTGTCGCGTCTCGGCCAGGCGACGGCGGTCATCGGCACGCTCGGCGTCGGCTTCTACCAGCGCGGAGAACATGGCGGCTTCAGCACCACCGGTTACACGACGCCGGACGCAGTGCTCCTGCAGCGCAAGCTGGCGCAATTGAACGGCGCGGGCGCGCAGGCGCTTGCCATCGAGGCATCATCGATCGGCCTGGAACAAGGCCGCCTGGAGGGCATGCATTTCGATGTCGCTTTGTTTACCAATTTCACGCGCGACCACCTGGATTATCACGGCAGCATGGACGCATATGAAGTCGCCAAGAGGAAGCTGTTCGACTGGGCGGGCTTGCGGCATGCGGTGATCAATCTGGACGACGATATGGGTCTGCGGCTGATCCGGCACATGAAAGACACGCATCCCTCCGTGCCGCTCATCGCCTACTCGATTACCGAGTGCGCCGTGTCGGATGTGCCGACTCTGCGCGCCAGCGAGATTCGCACCAGTCATGGCGGTACCGTATTTCGACTCGATTCGGCGTTCGGCTCGGCGCAGGTCAGGACGCAACTTGTCGGCCAGTTCAATGTCAGTAATGCTCTCGGCATCCTGGGCGTGCTGCTGGCAAAGGGCATCGACTTCAAGGCCGCCATCGAAGCGGCTGAAACGCTGACGGCAGTGCCGGGCCGCATGCAGCAACTGGGCGGGCAGGATGCGCCCTTGGTTGTCATCGACTATGCGCACACGCCGGACGCGCTGGAAAAGACCTTGACGACCCTGCATCAGGTGGCGCAGCAGCGCAGTGGCGAACTCTGGTGCGTGTTCGGCTGCGGCGGCGACCGTGATCCGGGCAAGCGTCCGCAGATGGGCAAGGTATCGCAGTCGGCGGACCATATCGTTGTCACCAGCGATAACCCGCGCTCTGAAGATCCGGCCGCGATTCTGACGCAGATCGTGGAGGGCATCGATGCCGGGCGACTCGCACACGATGCACCGCACGTGATCGAAGACCGGGCAGCCGCCATCCTTTGGGCAATCCGGCATGCAGGGAAAAACGATGTGGTTCTGCTGGCCGGTAAAGGCCATGAACCGTATCAAGAGATCAAAGGCAAAAAATTGCCGTTTCTGGATGCAGACCATGCCGCACTGGCATTGGCTGCAAGAGCAACAATGAAGGGGATGAATTAATGAAATCATCATTGGCTGAATTGCAGCCATGGATTTCGAGTGCCGTCGTGGTGAACAACACCGCGACCGATGCAGCATTCGACGGCGTGTCGACCGACAGCCGTCAGGTATCCGTTGGGTGTTTGTTCGTCGCCTTGCGCGGCGAACGCTTTGACGCGCATGATTTTTTGAACGAGGTCGCGGCCAAGGGCGCGGCCGCGGTTGTGGTGGAGCGAGTGCCGGAAGGCCTGACGGTACCGGCGCTGGTGGTGCCGGATACGCGTGTCGCGCTTGGCGAAATTGCACGTCACTGGCGCCGCCAGTTTACCTTGCCGGTCATCGGGGTTACCGGCAGCAACGGCAAGACGACGGTCAAGGAAATGATCGCTTCTGTCCTCGCAGCGGCATTCGGCGCGGACCAGATCCTCGCCACGCGCGGCAATCTGAACAATGACATCGGCGTGCCGCTCACCGTGTTCCGTCTGAACGCCTCGTACAAGGCGGCGGTGATCGAGCTCGGCATGAATCATCCGGGCGAAATCGCCACGATTACCGGAATAGCATTGCCGACCGTCGGCCTGGTGAACAACGCACAACGCGAACACCAGGAATTCATGGAAAGCGTGGAAGCGGTCGCGAAGGAAAACGGCGGCGTGATCATGGGGCTGCCGGCGGATGGTGTCGCGGTATTCCCGGCCGATGACACCTATACATCCTTGTGGCGCGCGTACGCCGGCCAACGCAAGGCATTGACATTCGGTCTGTCGCAGGACGCGGATGTGAGCTGTACATTTCAGGTGAACGATTTCGGCAGTGACCTGTCCATTACTGCCGGTGGGAAACATTTCCAGGTAAAGCTCTCTGCCGCAGGCGTGCACAACGTGCGAAATGCCCTGGCAGCGACGGCATGCGCGCTCGCGATCGGCGTGTCTCAGGATGCGGTAGTCCGCGGCCTTGAGGCATTCGCGCCGGTCAATGGCCGCTTGCAGCGCAAGACGGCAAAGAGTGGTGCCTTGGTGATCGACGATACCTACAACGCCAACCCGGATTCGGTACGCGCGGCAATCGATGTGTTGTCGCACGCCGCCGGACCGCGGGTGCTGGTGCTGGGCGACATGGGCGAAGTGGGCGACGAAGGCCCGCAGTTCCATGTCGAGATCGGCGCTTATGCGCGTGACAAGGGGATCGAGCATTTGCTGACACTGGGCGAATTGGCGTGCCATGCAAGCGCGGCGTTCGGCTCGGCAGCAAGGCATTTCGACAATATCGAATCGATCAACCAGGCAGCCGAGAGTCTTGTTTCCGCCGGCACGACGGCGCTGGTGAAGGGCTCGCGTTTCATGAAGATGGAGCGTGTAGTCCAGCACCTCGTCAATCAAATCGATCAAGGACAGGGATCTCACTGACATGCTGCTCTGGCTAGCACAATATTTTCAACAAGACCTCGGCCCGCTGCGGGTCTTCAACTTCATTACCTTCCGCGCGGTGTTCGCCACGCTGACGGCGCTGGCGATCGGCCTGCTCGCCGGCCCGGCGATGATTCGCATGCTGACCCGCCTGAAGGTCGGGCAGGCCGTGCGCACCGATGGTCCGCAGACCCACCTGATCAAATCCGGCACGCCGACCATGGGCGGTGCCCTGATCCTGCTCGCGATCGGCATTTCGACCCTGTTGTGGTCCGACTGGAGCAACCGTTTCGTCTGGGTGGTGCTGGTCGTGACGCTCGGCTATGGCGCCATCGGCTGGGTCGATGACTATCGCAAGGTGGTGTACAAGAACCCGGAAGGCATGTCCTCGAAGGAGAAGTATTTCTGGCAGTCGCTGATCGGTATCGTTGCGGCGATCTACCTGGCGTTCTCCGTTTCTGCGCCGACCAACACCAAGGTCTGGCAACTGTTCATTGCGTGGGTGCAGTCCGGCTTCAACCTCGACCTGCCGCCGAAAGCCGACCTGATCGTCCCCTTCTTCAAGACCATCAGTTATCCGCTGGGCGTATGGGGCTTCATGGCGCTGACCTACTTCGTGATCGTCGGCACCAGTAACGCGGTCAACCTGACGGACGGCCTCGACGGCCTGGCGATCATGCCGACCGTGATGGTCGGTTCCGCGCTCGGCCTGATTGCTTACCTGACGGGCAGCGCGGTGTATGCGAAATACCTGTTCATTCCGCACATTCCCGGCGCGGCCGAATTGCTGATCTTCTGCGGCGCGATGTCAGGCGCGGGCCTGGCCTTCCTCTGGTATAACGCGCATCCCGCGCAGGTCTTCATGGGCGACGTCGGCGCACTGGCGCTGGGTGGAGCACTCGGCACCGTCGCCGTGATCGTGCGCCAGGAAGTCGTACTGTTCATCATGGGCGGCATCTTCGTGGTGGAGACGCTGTCGGTGATGATGCAGGTCGCTTATTTCAAATACACGAAAAAGCGTTTCGGCGTTGGCCGTCGCATCCTGCTGATGGCGCCGCTGCATCACCATTTTGAACAAAAGGGCTGGAAAGAAACGAAAGTCGTGGTGCGCTTCTGGATCATCACGATGATGCTGGTGTTGTTCGGACTCTCGACCTTGAAACTGCGCTGATGGACTACCAAGGCAAACACGTACTCGTACTCGGACTGGGCGAATCCGGTCTGGCGATGGCGCAATGGCTCGCGCGCTGCGGCGCGACGCTGCGCGTGGCCGACACGCGCCCGGAGCCGGAACGCTTGCCTGCGTTGCGCGAGGCGGTGCCGGAGGTGGAATTCGTCAGCGGCCCGTTCACCGCTGGCCTGCTGGATGGTATCGACTTCGTTGCTGTCAGCCCGGGGCTTGCACCCGGTCGGGAGCTGGTCGAGATCGTGCCGGCAGCGCAGGAAAAGAATATCCCCTTGTGGGGCGAGATCGAATTGTTCGCGCAGGCGCTCGCCGCACTCCGTACGGAACGCGAGTACGCACCGAAAGTGATTGCGATCACCGGCACCAACGGCAAGACCACCGTCACCAGCCTGACCGGCCTGCTTTGCCGCCGCGCCGGCCTGAAAACGCAAGTCGCCGGCAATATCAGCCCGGCCGCACTCGATGTGCTGCGCGCGGCGCTGGACGCCGACGATCTGCCGCAGGTCTGGGTGCTCGAGCTGTCGAGCTTCCAGTTGCATACCACCTACAGCTTGCAGGCGGATGTCGCGACCGTGCTCAATGTCACACAGGATCATCTCGACTGGCATGGCGACATGGACGCCTATGCGGCGGACAAGGCGCGCATCTTTGGCAGCCAAACCATTCGCTTGCTCAACCGCGACGACCCGCGCGTGATGCAGATGGCATCGCCGCTTGCCACCAACATCAGTTTTGGTGCAGACGAACCCGACCGTCCGGAGTGTTTCGGCCTGGTCGAGGACAACGGCATGCAGTGGCTGTCCACGGCGATTGCGTCGGAAGATGGCGAAAAACGCCGCCGCAAGAAAGACAGCGTCGAACTGCCCATCATCCTCAATCGCCTGATGCCGGCTGACGCGCTCAAGATCCGCGGGCAGCATAACGCGGTCAATGCGCTCGCGGCACTGGCTCTATGCCGTGCGATCGGGCTGCCCCTGGCGCCGCTCCTGCATGGCTTGCGCGACTATCGCGGCGAACCGCACCGGGTTGAACTGATTGCCAACGTCGGTGGCGTCGATTACTACGATGACAGCAAGGGAACCAACGTCGGCGCCACTGTCGCGGCGCTGAATGGTCTCGGCTTGTCGCAGGGCGGATCGGGTCGACTGGTCCTGATCGCCGGCGGTGACGGCAAAGGCCAGGATTTTGCACCATTGGCGGAACCCATTGCCAAATATGTGCGCGCCGTGCTGCTGATCGGCAAGGATGCGCAAGCCATCCGAAGCGCGGCCGCGCAAACGGGCGTGGATCTGATCGATTGCGAGACCTTGGAAGGCGCAGTGCAAAAGGCCTCCGAACTGGCGCAAGCCGGCGACGCGGTGCTGCTGTCGCCGGCCTGCGCGAGCCTGGACATGTTCAGGAATTACGCGCATCGCGCGCAGGTGTTTGTCGATGCGGTACGTGAAGTGGCGCTGTCGCGGGGCGAGGTGCTCTCATGAAATTTGCGATGCCATCCTTTTCGTCTCCGTCCGCGCAGGCGCCGCTGCCCGGCGTCGTGCAGCGTTCGAAGATGATGGAGTATGACCAGCCGCTGGTGTGGGTGGTCGTGCTTCTGATGCTGTTCGGGATGGTGATGGTGTACTCCGCGTCGATTTCGTTGCCCGACTCGCCGAAATACGCAAGCTACAAGAATTCGCATTTCCTGGTCAGGCAGGCAAGCTTCATTGCGATTTCCATGCTGGCCGGCTTGCTCACTTTTCGCGTGCGGGTCGAGACCTGGCAGCGCCTTGCTCCTTACCTGTTCGTGGGGACGCTCGCACTGCTCGTGCTGGTGCTGATTCCCGGCATCGGCAAAGGCGTCAACGGCGCCAAGCGCTGGCTGCCGTTCAAGGTGTTCAACCTGCAGCCATCGGAACTGATGAAGCTGTTTGTCGTGCTGTATGCGGCCAACTACACGGTGCGCAAGCAGGAAGTGATGCACAAGCTGACCAAAGGCTTCATGCCGATGACGGTGGCGATCGGGTTTGTCGGTCTGTTGCTGCTGCTGGAGCCGGATCTCGGCGCATTCGGTGTGATCGTCTGCATCGCGATGGGCATCTTGTTCCTCGGCGGGATCAACGGCATCTGGTTCGGCGGCATCGGCGCGACACTGGTCGGTATTTTCAGTTTGGTGATCGTGTTGTCACCCTGGCGGCGCGAGCGGATTTTCGCGTACCTGAATCCGTGGACGGAAGAGAATGCATTGGGCAAGGCTTACCAGCTTTCCCACTCGCTGATTGCATTCGGTCGCGGCGAGTTGTTCGGCGTGGGACTCGGCGGCAGCGTGGAAAAACTGCATTACCTGCCCGAAGCGCACACCGACTTCCTGCTGGCAGTCATTGGCGAGGAACTCGGTTTCGTGGGCGTGCTGGTGGTCGTGATGCTGTTCTACTGGATCGTCAAGCGCGCGTTTGAAATCGGCCGGCAGGCGATTGCGATGGACCTGACCTTCGCAGGTCTGGCGGCAAAGGGAATTGGAATCTGGATTGGTGTACAGGCGTTTATTAACATGGGTGTGAATCTCGGCTTGTTGCCGACCAAGGGTTTGACTTTGCCGCTGATGAGTTATGGCGGCTCCGGCGTACTGATCAATTGCATCGGTCTCGCCATCCTGCTGCGCATCGACTACGAGAATCGTGTCCTGATGCGGGGAGGACGCATATGAAACGCCTTTTGATCATGGCAGCGGGAACCGGCGGTCATATTTTTCCTGGTCTTGCGATCGCGCAAACGATGCAGGCGCGCGGCTGGCAGGTTTCCTGGCTGGGCACCATGCACGGCATGGAGCGCGACATCGTTCCGAAGCACAGGATCGAGATGGATTCGATCGACTTCGCCGGCGTGCGCGGCAAGGGACTCGCACATACCGTGCGCGGCATGTTCAAACTGGCCGGCGCGTTTGCCTCGTGCTTCAACATCATCGGACGCCGCAAGCCGGACGTGGTCCTTGGCATGGGCGGTTACGTGACTGTTCCCGGCGGCATGATGGCGAAACTGCGCGGCGTTCCGCTGGCGCTGGTCAATGCCGATGCAGCCTTGCTGCTGTCGAACAAGACGCTCGCGCCAATGGCCAAACGCGTGTTGTTCGGATTTCCCGCCGACTTCGGCGCTGCCGCGAGCAAGGCGATGGTGACCGGCAATCCGGTGCGCAAGGAAATCATGGACGTGCCGCTGCCCGCACAACGCTTTGCCGGCCGCACCGGCCCGTTGCGCTTGCTGGTCGTGGGCGGCAGCCTGGGCGCAAAAGCGCTGAACGAGTGTCTGCCGGCGGCTCTCGCTCGAATTCCTGTCGCCGCCAGGCCGACCGTCACCCATCAATCGGGCAAGCAGCACATCGACGCGCTGCGCAGCGCCTATGCGAACGCACAGGTGCAAGCGGAAGTGGTGGATTTCATCGACGACATGCCCCGCCGTTACGCCGAGGCGGATTTGGTGATCTGCCGCGCCGGCGCGATCACCGTATCGGAACTGACGGCGGCGGGCGTCGCCAGCGTGCTGGTACCCCTGGTGGCCTCGACCACCTCGCATCAGCGCGACAACGCGCAATGGATGGCGAGCCAAAAAGCGGCAATCCATCTGCCGCAAACTGAATTGAACCCGGAGCGTTTGTCGCAGCTGCTGCAGTCGCTCCCGCGTGATGCATGCAAGACGATGGCAGAGGCGGCGCATGCCATAGGCAGGCGCCAGGCGAACGAAACGATCGCAAATGTACTGGAAGAATTAGCCACACAAGCATGAAACATAAAGTCAAAAACATTCACTTCGTCGGCATCGGCGGCTCAGGGATGAGCGGCATTGCGGAGGTGTTGCTGAACCTGGGATACACCGTGTCCGGATCGGACCTGGGCAGCAATGCAGCCACCCAGCGTCTGTCGGAACTGGGTGCGAAGGTGAGCCTGGGTCACGCAGCGGAAAACATCGAGCATGCCGACGCGATCGTGACCTCCACCGCCGTCAAGGGCGACAACCCCGAAGTGGTCGCGGGACGAGCCAAACGCATTCCGATCGTGCCGCGTGCTGTCATGCTGGCCGAATTGATGCGCCTGAAGCAGGGCATTGCGATTGCCGGCACCCATGGCAAGACCACTACCACCAGCCTGGTTGCCAGCGTGCTGGCCGAGGGCGGCCTGGACCCGACCTTCGTGATTGGCGGCCGCCTGAACAGCGCCGGCGCCAACGCCAAGCTGGGCGCCGGCGACTTCATCGTTGCCGAAGCGGACGAGTCCGACGCATCCTTCCTGAACCTGTCGCCCTGCATCGAAGTCATCACCAACATCGATGCCGACCACATGGAGACCTACGACCACAGCTTCGCAAAGCTGAAGCAGGCCTTCGTCGAATTCACGCAGCGCCTGCCGTTTTATGGCGTCGTGATGCTGTGCATCGACGACCCCAACGTGCGCGAAATCATGCCCTTCATCGCCAAGCCTATCCTCACCTATGGCTTTCATGAAGATGCGCAGGTCAGGGCAATTGACGCGAAGGCGGTTGACACCCACATGGAATTCACCGTGATCCAGGACGGCTACGCGCCGCTGGTCGTCCGTTTGAACCAGCCCGGCATGCACAATGTGCAGAATGCCTGCGCGGCCATCGCCATTGCGCGCGAGGTGGGCGTCAAGGATGTCGCCACACAGAAGGCGTTGCGCGAGTTCAACGGCGTTGGACGCCGCTTTACGCGCTACGGCGAGATCAAGCTGCCGGCAGGCGGCGCGTTCACGCTGGTCGACGACTACGGCCACCATCCGGTGGAAATGGCTGCGACACTGGGCGCCGCGCGCGGCGCCTTCCCGGGGCGCCGCATCGTGCTGGCTTTCCAGCCGCACCGTTACACGCGCACGCGCGACCTGTTCGAGGACTTCGTGAAAGTCATGTCCTCGGTGGACGCGCTGGTGCTGGCCGACGTCTACCCGGCTGGTGAACAGCCTATCGTCGCCGCGGACGGTCGCGCGCTGGCACACGCGCTGCGCGTGCTGGGCAAGGTGGAACCGATATTTGTGGAAGACATCGCCGACATGCCGGCGACGATCATGAACATGGCAAAAGATGGCGATGTGGTGATCACCATGGGCGCCGGTTCGATCAGCGGCGTGCCCGGCAAACTGGCTCAGGGAATCTGAGCATTGAAGCAGGATCAATCATGAGTGCAACGGATTTGAAGAAAGAATTTGGAAAAGTCGGCGTGCTGTACGGCGGTCGCTCCGCCGAGCGCGAGGTGTCGCTGATGTCGGGGCAGGGCGTGTTGAAGGCGCTGCAGAGCAAGGGTGTCGATGCGCACGGGTTCGACCCGGCCGAACGCAGCCTGGCGGAACTGGCAGCAGAGAAATTCAACCGCGTGTTCATCGCGCTGCACGGACGCTACGGCGAAGACGGCACGCTGCAAGGCGCGCTGGAGCAACTGGGCATTCCCTACACCGGATCCGGTGTCATGGCGTCCTCCATCGGCATGGACAAGGTGATGACCAAGCGCATCTGGTTGAGCCACAGTCTGCCGACGCCGCGCTTCATCGTGCTGGACTCGAAGAACGCCAATAACGAGGAGTTGCGCAAGGTGCCGGACGAACTCGGATTGCCGCTGATGCTGAAGGCGCCGCACGAAGGTTCCACCATCGGCATCAGCAAGGTGGCCGGCTACTCCGACATGCAGGAAGCCTATGCGCACTGCGCGAAATACGACGACGTGGTACTTGCCGAGGAGTTCGTGAGCGGGCGTGAACTGACGGTGCCGGTGCTCGGAAAAGGCCGTAACGCGCGCGCCTTGCCGATCGTCGAGATCCGCGCGCCGCAGGGCAATTACGATTACCAGAACAAGTATTTCAGCGACGACACGCAGTACCTCTGCCCGGCGCCGCTCGATGAAGAGTTGACCAAGCGCATCCAGTCGATCGCCGTACGCGCCTTCAATGCGCTCGGCAGCGCGGGTTGGGCGCGTGTCGATTTCATGCTGCGCGCAGCGGACAACGAGCCGTTCCTGCTGGAGATTAACACCTCTCCGGGAATGACCGGGCATTCCTTGGTGCCGATGTCGGCCAAGGCAGCGGGAATCAGCTACGAGGACTTGTGCGTGGAGATTTTGCGTTCCGCGGACCTGGAACTGAAACCGTCGAAAGACTGGCACCCGACCTGAGGATATATAGACGACCATGTGGCACGACGTCCGAATGCTCAACGCAACCACCAACGCCCTGCTGGGCCTGTTGGTGTTGAGCCTGGTCGCGTCCGGTTTATGGTGGGTGGCGCAGCGGCCGATGTTTACGCTGAAGACAATTCGCATCGAAGGTGTCGGCGAAATCCACCTTCGCCACGTTAATCCGTCGACAGTGCGGACAACGGCAATACCGCGCATCAAGGGCAATTTTTTTACCGCCAATCTGGATGCGGTGCGCCAGGCCTTCGAGGCGGTGCCATGGGTGCGCAAGGCGACCGTGCGGCGCGAATGGCCGAACAAGCTGATCGTGACGATCGACGAGCACGAGGCGCTGGGAACCTGGGGTGAAGACGGCCGGCTGGTATCGGTGAAGGGCGACGTATTTACCGCCAACCTGGCCGAGGCCGAGGAAGACGGTGAACTGGCGGAATTCGCCGGGCCGGAGGGAAGCGAAAAGGAAGTGGTGGCGCGCTATCGCGAACTGCAGGACTGGTTCAAGGCGATCAGCCTGGCGCCGGACGCGGTGCAGCTGTCCGGCCGTTATGCATGGACGGTGCGGCTCAACAACGGCATGGTGGTTGAACTCGGACGGGAACAGAGCAAGACGACATTGAAGGACCGCGTCGATCGACTGATCGCGATCTATCCGCAGTTGGTGATGCGCTTGCAGGACAAGATTGAAAGTGTGGACATGCGTTATCCGAACGGCTTGGCATTGAAAGCCCAAGGACTAGCGTTCGGCGTGAACGGCAGGAAAAAGTAAGCAGACAATATGACAAAAGACGCGAAAAATCTGATCGTCGGCCTCGACATCGGCACTTCCAAAGTGGTGGCGGTGGTTGCCGAGGTCATGCCTAACGGGAGGCATGAGGTCATCGGGCTGGGACAGCACGAGTCCAAGGGGCTGAAGAAGGGGGTCGTGGTCAACATCGAAGCGACGGTTGAATCGATCCAGCGCGCGCTGGAAGAAGCCGAGCTGATGGCCGACTGCAAGATCAAGAACGTCTACACCGGCATCGCCGGCAGCCATATCCGCAGCTTCAATTCGAGCGGCATGGTGGCGATCAAGGACAAGGAAGTGACTGCAGCCGACGTGGCACGTGTCATCGAGACGGCGAAGGCGGTCAATATCCCGACCGACCAGCAGTTGCTGCATACCGTACCGCAGGAATTCATCGTCGACAGCCAGGAAGACGTGCGCGAGCCGATCGGCATGAGCGGCATCCGCCTCGAGGTGAAGGTGCATATCGTTACCGGTGCGGTGTCGGCGGTGCAGAACATCGTCAAATGCGTACGCCGTTGCGGCCTGGAAGTCTCCGACCTGATCCTGCAGCCGATGGCATCGGCCGATGCAGTGCTCACGCCTGACGAAAAAGAGCTTGGCGTGGTGCTGATCGACATCGGCGGCGGAACGACCGACGTCGCGATCTTCACCGAAGGCGCGATTCGCCACACGGCGGTGATCCCGATCGCCGGCGATCAGATCACGAACGACATCGCGATGGCGGTGCGCACGCCGACGGCGGAAGCCGAAGAAATCAAGTTGCGCTATGGCGTCGCCAAGCAGGTGCTGGCCGACCCGAACGAGACGCTGGAAGTGCCGGGCCTCGGCGACCGCGGTCCGCGCACCTTGTCGCGTCAGGCGCTGGCTGCAGTCATCGAACCACGCGTGGAAGAACTGTTCGCGCTGGTACATCAAGTGGTGCGCGAATCGGGCTACGAAGAAGTCTTGTCGTCGGGACTGGTACTGACCGGCGGCTCCGCAATGATGCCGGGCATGGTGGAACTGGCGGAAGACATCTTCCTGAAGCCGGCCCGCCTCGGCGTGCCTGAGTACAGCGGCCAGCTCGCCGACGTCGTGCGCAGCCCGCGGTATTCGACAGTATTGGGTTTGTTATTGGAAGCGAAAAAGCAGTATTTGCGCGGTCATATCGTCACTCGCCAGGATGGTTCGGTGAAGGCGGTCTGGCAACGCATGAAAGAGTGGTTTTTGGGGAATTTTTAATAGTAATAATCTTGTGTATTAACCGCAGTTTGCAGTTGCTAGTCGCCACACCGCGTGGTGATTAACGACTGAAAACTGCATCATCTAAGGGAGTCATCATGGAAATCGATATGATTGATAATGCAAATCTGGGGACGGTGATCAAGGTTGTTGGTGTTGGCGGAGCAGGGGGAAATGCGGTTCAGCACATGATCAACAAAGGCGTGTCCGGCGTCGAATTCATCGCAGCCAACACCGATGCGCAGGCGCTCGCACAATCGAAGGCGGACAACGTCATCCAGATCGGTGAATCGGGCCTGGGCGCCGGCATGAAGCCGGACGTCGGCCGCAAGCTGGCTGAAGATTCGCGTTCACGCATCGAGGATGCGCTGCGCGGCGCGCACATGGTCTTCATCGCTGCAGGAATGGGCGGCGGCACCGGCACCGGCGCAGCGCCGATCGTCGCGCAAGTGGCGAAGGAACTTGGTGCACTGACCGTGGCGGTCGTCTCCAAGCCTTTCTCCTACGAAGGCGCGAAGTGCATGGAAATCGCCGACGAAGGCCTGGAAGCCTTGAGCGCGCATGTCGACTCCCTGATCGTGATCCTGAACGAAAAGCTGGAAGAGATCTACGAAGACGACAGCATGATCGAATGGCTGCAGCATGCCGACGATGTGCTGAACAATGCAGTGGCCGGCATCGCCGAAATCATCAACGTGCCTGGCCATATCAATGTCGACTTCAACGACGTCAAGACCATCATGGGCGAGCAGGGCAAGGCGATGATGGGTACGGCGACGGCCTCGGGTGTCGATCGTGCACGCATTGCTGCGGAGCAGGCAGTCGCATCGCCGCTGCTGGACGGCATCGATCTGTCCGGCGCGCGTGGCGTACTGGTCAATGTGACGGCAAGCCGCAGCCTGAAGGGCAAGGAAATCAAGGAAGTCATGGCAACCGTGCGTGCATTCGCGGCACCGGATGCATCGATCGCACAGGGTATCGCTTACGACGACACCATGGGCGACGACATTCGCGTCACTGTGGTCGCAACCGGCCTGGGCCGTGCCCGCAAGAACGTGCAACTGGTGCAGACCCCGGTCCTGCGCACCGGCACGCACAATGAGCCGGTCATGCAGCACACCGGCTTCAACGGCGGAACCGCGCCGCAAGCGCCGGCATTCGAGAACCTCAGCAAGCCGGCCGTGTGGCGTCGCGAATCCGCGTCCGAAACCGTGCGCGCGCTGGAAAAGAATGGCATGGAAACCTACGACATCCCGGCATTCCTGCGCAAGCAGGCTGACTGACCTTTTCCTTGCCTTGCAGCGAGGCTGGGTGGGCGCGCTGCAAGAATGGCAAGAACAAGGCATACTGCGGTTTGTACGCCGCGCCCCACGGCGCGGCGTTTTTATTGGCACTCACAAACCTATAAAGTAAAAAGGACACCACCATGACCATCAAAATCGGCGATCGCGTGCCTGAAGGCACTCTTCAGGAGTTCATCGAAGTTGCATCGGAAGGCTGTTCCCTCGGCCCCAATGCATTCAAGGTCAGCGATCTGACCAAGGGCAAGAAGATCGCGATCTTCGGTTTGCCCGGTGCTTTCACGCCGACCTGCTCGGCCCAGCATGTGCCGGGTTATGTTGCCCTCGCCGACAAATTCAAAGCCAAGGGTGTCGATGAAATCTGGTGCGTGTCGGTCAATGATGCATTCGTGATGGGTGCCTGGGGCCGCGACCAGAAAGCGACCGGCGTGGTGCGCATGATGGCCGATGGCAGCGCCATGTTCACCAAGGCGCTCGGCCTGGAATTCGACCTGACGGCAAAGGGCATGGGTGTTCGCTCGCAACGGTATTCGATGCTGGTCGATGACGGTGTCGTGAAGCAGCTGAACGTCGAACAGCCGGGAAAGTTCGAGGTATCGAACGCTGAAACACTGCTCGCGCAACTGGGATGAACCGCGCAGGCGGAAGAAAAATGCGGCGCTCCGGCGCCGTATTTTTTATGTGAAGTCGAGCGCACGACGGCGGTCGGCCGCCTGTCTCTGGCATGCGAATCCGCGCCAGGTCATGACATGGCCTGAATGATGAATTTTTCTTGCGCGATGTGCTTAAAGCCTGCTGCCCGAAATCCACATCTTGTACTATGCTAAACAGGCAACTTCAGCACCGCCTGGTTTTTCTTTTACCTTATGTTGAAAGGTCGAGTAATGAGCATGCTGAGCGAATTCAAGGAATTTGCCCTCAAGGGTAATGTAATGGACCTGGCAGTCGGCGTCATCATCGGCGCCGCGTTCGGGAAAATCGTCGATTCCCTGGTCGGCGACATCATCATGCCGGTGGTGGGCAAAGTGTCGGGCGGCCTGGACTTCAGCAATTACTTTATCCCGCTTTCGGGCCAAACAGCAACGACCTTGGCCGAGGCAAAAAAGGCCGGCGCCGTACTCGCGTACGGGAATTTTGTCACCGTCGCTCTGAACTTTGTCATCCTGGCCTTCATCATTTTCCTGATGGTCAGGCAGATGAACCGCATCAAGCGGGAAGCGCCCGCTGCTCCGCCAGCACCCGCGGCACCGCCGGAAGAGGTTGTTCTTTTGCGAGAGATCCGCGACAGCTTGAAACGATAAGTGATATCGCCGGCGATCGCTTCCTGTCCAAGGCGCTGCTTCGTTCAGGGAGCGACCACGACCTTGACGTGCGCTTCCTTCAAAGCTTTGGACAGTGCTTCCGGCGGTCGCGCGTCGGTAAAGAGAACATCGATCTGCGACACATGCGCCATGCGCACCAGGGCCTGCCGGCCGAACTTGTCGTGATCGGCGACCAGCCAGACTTCCCGTGACTGCTCAATGATGGCTTGCGCGACCTTGACTTCGCGCGGGTCGAAGTCACGCAGGGTTCCATCCGGCTCGATGCTGGAAATCCCGATGATGCCGATGTCGACCTTGAACTGGCGGATGAAGTCGATCGTTGCCTCGCCGATGATGCCGCGATCCCGTCCGCGCACGACACCGCCGGCCACAATTACCTCGGAATGCGGATTGTCGGCAAGAATCGCCGCCACGTTCAGGTTATTGGTCACCACATGCAGGCCGCGATGATGGGAGAGCGCGCGCGCCACTTCCTCCGTCGTCGTGCCGATATTGATCAATAACGAACATCCCGACGGCACCTGCGCCGCGACCGCCTTGGCGATACGCCGCTTGGCCTCGCTGTTCAAGACCTGGCGCTGGCTGTAGTCGATATTTTCAACCGAAGACGGCAAGCCGACGCCGCCGTGATAGCGCGCCAGCAGCTTTGCTTCCTCCATTTGCTTGACGTCGCGGCGCACCGTCTGCGGCGTCACATCCAGTTGCTGCGCCAGCTCTTCCACAGACATCGTGATGTGTTGCCGAACCACTTCAAGCAGCCGGCGCTGCCGTGGATTAAGCGTCATCGCTCCCTCCCTTTCGATCTCAAAATAATTCCAAACGAAACTAAACGAACAAAAATTCTAAAAACATTGTTGAATTTGTTTCGTATGCTGTCGTATTGTTATTGCTTGTCTTCATTCAAGCATTCATTTTCGGGTATTCGATGGAACACGGCCAGAAAAAAATCACCTGCGACCTGCTTATCGTCGGCGGCGGCATCAATGGTGCAGGGATTGCGCGCGACGCAGCGGGCCGGGGCCTCTCGGTAGTGCTGTGCGAAAAGGACGATCTGGCCGCGCACACCTCCTCGGCTTCCTCCAAGCTGATCCACGGCGGATTGCGCTATCTCGAGCACTATGAATTCGGACTGGTGCGCAAAGCGCTGATCGAGCGCGAAGTATTGCTGCGCGCGGCACCGCATATCATGTCGCCGCTGCGCTTCGTCCTGCCCCACGACAAGGGGCAGCGCCCGGGATGGATGATCCGTGCGGGCCTGTTCCTGTATGACGGCCTTGCCAGGCGCGAGCTGCTGCCCGGTTCGCGGGGCGTTGACCTGCGCCGGCATGTGGCCGGCAAACCGCTCAAGCCGGAATTCACACGCGGCTTTGTCTACTCCGACGGCTGGGTCGACGACGCGCGTCTTGTTGTATTGAACGCAGTCGACGCGTCCGAACGAGGAGCCAGGATCCTGACGCGTACGCGTTGCGAATCCGTGCGACGCCGCGGCGACCACTGGATTGCCGAACTCCGTACCGATGTGGGTGCCGCGATCACTGTCAATGCGCGCTGCCTGGTTAACGCGGCCGGTCCCTGGGCCGCCCGCTTCCTTCAGACGGCCGTGCATCGTCCTGCCGCAAAGTCGCTCCGTCTGATCAAGGGCAGCCACATCGTCGTTCGACGGGTATTCGATCACCCGTACGCCTATATCTTCCAGCACCCCGACGGACGCATTGTGTTCGCCATCCCTTTCCAGCAGGACTTCACGCTGATCGGAACCACCGATATCGAATATCACGGCGACCCAGGCGAGGTTGCGATCGACGATGGCGAAATCTTCTACTTGTGCGACCTGGCCAGCCGCTATTTTCGCAAGAAGATCGTTCCCGCTGACGTGGTGTGCGCCTATTCCGGCGTGCGTCCGTTGGTCGAGGACGAATCGTCCGATGCATCCGCCGTCACTCGTGATTACCGTCTTGAACTCGACGGGGAGGGGGCGCCGATGCTGTCGGTATTCGGGGGCAAGATCACCACTTTCCGCAAGCTCGCGGAAGAGGCGGTGGACTTGATCGCAGCATCGCTGCCAACGCGTAACGGTGCCTGGACAGCTGATGCCTGCCTGCCGGGCGGCGACCTGTTCGGAGCAAGGCCGGACAAGCGTTCGGTACTCGAATTCGAGGGCTACCTGAGCCAGTTGCAACAGAAATTCGCATGGCTGCCGCCAGCCTTGATTGCCCGCTACGCCCGAGCCTACGGCACGCGTACCCATGTGCTTCTGTCCGGCTGTCGAAGGATGGGCGACATGGGCGACGAGATCGCGCCCGGCCTCTTTGAAGTGGAAGTCAATTATTTGATGCAGCGCGAATGGGCCGTCAATGCGGAAGACATATTGTGGCGTCGTTCCAAACTGGGCTTGCGTCTGCCCGTCGGGGCCGCGGCGAAACTCGACGCCTGGATGCGGGTGAGGCGATCTGAGGCAGAGACACGGCGGCTGCGCGCATAGGATCGGGGCTTGCGTGCGTCGCGCTGCGCCTTAGTTTCTTCGCTAGAATCAATACCGGCATCGACGTACCTGGCCGTACTTGACATGACTCATCCGGATTTTGCATTTGCTGCGGCCTTCGCTTTGGAGACGTTTCAATGACCCAGTACATTCTCGCTCTTGACCAGGGCACAACGAGTTCACGCGCCATCCTGTTCGACCATGCGGGTCGCCAGCACGGCATGGCGCAGCAAGAGTTCACTCAAATCTTTCCGCGTTCCGGCTGGGTCGAGCACGATGCCATGGAAATCTGGCGCACCCAGTTGGAGGTCGCCCAACAAGTCTTGAAGCAAACAAAGCTTGCGCCGGTCGACATCGCTGCCATCGGCATCACCAACCAGCGCGAGACGACGGTCTTGTGGGATCGGCAAACGGGCCAGCCGATCGCCAATGCCATCGTTTGGCAAGACCACCGTACCGCGGATTTGTGCGACGCCTTGCGCGAGCAAGGCAAGGCCGCGCTGTTCCAGCAGAAGACCGGACTTGTGCTCGATGCTTATTTTTCCGGCACCAAGGTCAAATGGCTGCTCGATAATGTGCCCGGTGCCCGAGAAAAGGCGGAACGTGGCCAGCTCGCGTTCGGCACCATCGACTCATGGCTGATTTTCCGCATGTGCGGCGCCCACGTCATCGACAGCAGCAATGCCTCGCGCACGCTGCTGTTCAACATCCACACCCTGCAATGGGATGACGAATTGCTGGCTTTGCTCGACATACCCGCCAGCCTGTTGCCGCAGGTCGTGCCCAGCAGCGGCGTCGCAGGCAAGACCGACCCTGCGCTGTTCGGCGTCGCCATCCCGATCGCCGGTATCGCCGGTGATCAGCAGGCCGCCACGTTCGGCCAGGCCTGCCATCGGCCCGGCATGGCCAAGAACACCTATGGGACAGGCTGCTTCATGCTGCTCAATACCGGCAAGCGAGCGATCCCGTCGCACAACAACCTGCTCACCACCGTAGGCTGGACCGTTGACGGCGAAACCGACTACATGCTGGAAGGCAGCGTGTTCAATGCCGGTGCCGCCGTGCAGTGGCTGCGTGACGGCCTGGGAATCATTCAAAGCTCGGCGGAAGTCGAGGCGCTCGCGTCCAGCGTGCCCGATACCGGCGGCGTGTTTTTCGTCCCTGCCTTTGCCGGCCTCGGCGCTCCATACTGGGATGCCTATGCGCGCGGCACGATGGTCGGCATCAGTCGCGGCACAACCAAGGCCCATATTGCGCGCGCCACCCTGGCCAGCATCGCGTATCAAAGCGCGGATGTGCTGGAGGCAATGCAAAAAGATGCCGGAATGCCATTGACGGAGCTGCGGGTGGACGGCGGTGCGGCGCGCAACGATCTGTTGATGCAATTTCAGGCCGACGTGCTGGGTGTTCCCGTCGTGCGCCCCATGGTGACGGAAACGACAGCCTTGGGGGCGGCGTATTTGGCGGGGCTCGCGGTAGGCTTTTGGGGCTCGAAGGAGGAAATCGCGTCGCAATGGCAAGTTCAGAAACGTTTTGAGCCGCAGATGGCGGACGAAGAAAGAATGCACCGTCTGGCCGACTGGCGTCGCGCCGTGCAGCGGTCGCAAAGGTGGTTGGAATAGCCGCCTCGGCTTGGCGAAGGCGGAAAATGCGCTGTTTTGCGTGGCGTAACGCCAACAGGCGTTACATTTCAAAACAACTGACTCGCGGGTTAGTTGCTATAATTCCACAATGCTCAAACAACGTACCGTCAAACAGCTCGTCAAGACTGTCGGCGTCGGATTGCATTCCGGTACCAAGGTCGAACTTACCCTGCGCCCGGCCGCAGCGGACACAGGCATCATATTTCGCCGCGTGGATCAGACTCCGCCGGTGGATTTGCCTGCGACCGCGACCGGCGTTGGCGATACGCGCATGGCCTCGGTCCTGGAAAAGGACGGCGTGCGGGTATCGACAGTCGAACACCTGATGTCCGCATGCGCCGGACTTGGCATCGATAACCTGTATGTCGACGTCACGGCGGAAGAAATTCCGATCATGGACGGCTCGGCATCATCTTTTGTATTTCTCCTGCAGCAGGCCGGCCTTCAGGAACAGAACGCGCCGAAAAAATTCATTCGTATCAAGAAACCCGTTGAAATCCGCGAAGGCAAGGGCGCGCAGGAAAAATGGGCCAGGCTTGAGCCCTACAATGGCTTCAAGCTGAAATTCTTTATCGAATTCAATCATCCGGCGGTTGATGGCACCGGTCAGGTCGCAGAAGTCGATTTCGCGTCCGAATCCTATGTGAAGGAAATCGCTCGGGCTCGTACGTTCGGCTTCATGCAGGATGTCGAGACGCTGCGGGGCATGGGGCTCGCTCGCGGCGGATCGCTGGAAAACGCCATCGTGATGGACGAATACCGCATCCTGAACGCCGACGGTCTTCGCTATGACAATGAGTTCGTGCGGCACAAGATTCTCGACGCCATCGGCGACCTTTATCTGATCGGCCATCCTCTGCTCGCCAGCTACGTGGCGCACAAGTCCGGCCACACGCTCAACAATCTGCTGTTGCGCGAACTGCTGGCACAGCCCGAAGCCTACGAGATCGTCAGCTTCGATTCACTCGATACGGCACCCGGCGCCTACGTCCGGCAGGCCGGCCAGGAATGGGCATTTAACTAAGCCCTTTCTTCACCCGGCCTCAATTCTCCGCTCTTTATTTGTCCTTCCGGTGGCGTTTCAGCATCGCGCTGATCGCTGCCTTCAGTGCTTCGTTTTGCGGGGAATTTTCCAAGGCGTCGTTCAAGGATGCGAGCGCGGAAACGGCTTTCGCAGGCAGCGCCAGCTGCTTTGGCGGGATTATCTTTTCAGCAATATTGCTTACTTGCACTTTAATCCGTATTGCGTTAACCTGCCATCCCCGCTTCAGCAGTCCGTCCTGCAGCTTGGGCAGTTGCTGTTTCAGCTTTGTTGCAAGTGCAGCGTTCGGCGTGGCGAGCACCAGATTGCCCACTTCGAACTGGATGACGGAACATGCATCAAACAGCGCGGGAAGAATCGCAGCACATTCCTTTTGAAGTGCATTAATGCGCGAAATGGCCGGCAAGAGCTTGGCCATCTTGTCGTTTGCGCGCAGGAAATCTGTAACACCTGTAACAGTGCTCGTGGTCTTTCCGGCTCGGCGTGTAGACTGAAAGCCTTGCTTATAAGAAATAAATGAGGATGAGCGAATCATGCTCAAACCTTATCACAGAGCGCCCGCGATAGACGAGTCGTAGGAGTTGTCATGCAAATTATTCTGCTGCACCCACGCTTCAGCGCAAGAACGATCACCCTGAGACATTGGCATTTATTGGCGCTGGCGCTGTTTTTCGTCATGTCGGTACTCGTGGCCGCATTTTTGTTGTATTACCTCACCTTCCGTCACGCAACGGACTTCAACATTCCCCTGGTTCGCGACGTAGTCGCCTCAGCTACCCAGGAAGACAGCTTCCGGAAAGACAAGTACGTCAAGGAAAATCTCGCCGCAATGGCGATGAAGCTGGGCGAGATGCAGGCCCAACTGATGCGCCTCGATGCCTTGGGCGAGCGGGTGCAGGGCCTTGCGGGGGTTAAGCCGCAGGAGTTTAACTTCAGGGAACCGCCGGGCCGCGGTGGTCCGGCCCCCTCGGCAAATGACAAGCCGCTCAGCATGTCGGAGTTTCAGAAAGCACTCGATGCCACGGCCAAGGATGTCGAGCAGCGCGCCGACTACATGAACGTCGTCGAGACCACGTTGATGAGCTACAAGATCCGCTCCAGACTGCTGCCAACGATACAGCCGGTCAATGTGAGCTACAACGCATCCGGCTTCGGCTGGCGAATCGACCCCTTTACCGGGAAAAACGCTTTTCATGAAGGCATCGATTTTGCCGCGGCGGTGGGCACGCCGATCGTCGCCGCGGCTGGCGGCGTGGTTATTTCGGCGGAATACCATCATCAGTACGGAAACATGATCGATATTGACCATGGAAACGATATCGTCACCCGCTACGCCCATACCTCACGTGTATATGTGAAGGTAGGCGACATAGTCCGGCGCGGGCAGCGCATCGCCGACATCGGCTCCACCGGGCGGTCCACCGGTTCGCACCTCCATTTCGAGGTGCTCGTCAAAGGTGTGCAGCAAGATCCGCACAAATTCCTTGCCGCAGGCGCCGACCAGGCAAAAATGGCTGCCCTGGTCGTCAAATAACAAGGATCGATCCGCACGATCTCCCTGTCTTACTCAGGGGCTGTTTGAATATCTGCGCGGCAGATATTGTTTCTTCGTCATACGCCCCCACCTAAGTGCGTGATCGAGTTATCGGTGTTGCAGAAAGCGACAGCCGTTCATTGACAATTCTGTGCTCGCTCAACCATTTTGCGCATCCGTTCCGGACAGAGTCAGTCCGGTTCGAGGCGCATGATAAAATCTGCAATTTAGCCAAAGTCCGGCCATCGAGAAGGACACCAGCCTTGTGGCGTGTCGTTGTCGTGGCGCTATTCTTAGAAATCAAGCATGTCATTACTGACCCAGATTTTCGGCAGTCGCAATCAGCGACTGATCAAGCAATATCAAAAAACTGTCCGCGAAATCAATGCGCTCGAGCCGGCGATGGAAAAGCTTTCCGACGCCGAACTGCAGGCGAAGACTCCTGAATTCAAGGACCGCATTGCCAAAGGCGCCAAGCTGGACGATATCCTTGCCGAAGCGTTCGCGGTGTGCCGCGAGGCGAGCAAACGTGTCCTGAAGATGCGTCATTTCGATGTCCAGTTGATCGGGGGCATGGTCCTTCACTATGGCAAGATCGCCGAAATGGGCACCGGCGAGGGCAAGACGCTGATGGCGACACTCGCCGCCTATCTCAATGCACTTTCCGGCAAGGGCGTGCATGTGGTGACGGTCAACGATTACCTGGCGCAACGTGACGCGGAATGGATGGGCAAGCTGTACGGCTGGCTGGGACTGACCACCGGCGTCAACCTGTCGCAGATGGAGCATGACACCAAGCAGGCAGCCTATGGTGCCGACATCACTTACGGAACCAATAACGAGTTCGGTTTCGACTATCTGCGCGACAACATGGTGTACGAGGCCGGCGACCGCGTGCAGCGTGGACTGAATTTCGCCATTGTCGATGAAGTTGACTCGATCCTGATCGACGAAGCGCGAACCCCGCTGATCATTTCGGGCCAGGCGGAAGACCATACCGACCTGTACATGAAGATGAATGCGGTGCCGCCCTTGCTGACCTTGCAAATCGGTGAGGAAACTCCGGACGGCAAGGGCAAGATCGAAGTGTCCGGCGATTACACCAAGGATGAAAAATCCCACCAGGTGTTGCTGACCGAAGCAGGACATGAAAAGGCGGAGCAAATCCTCACCAGCATGGGACTGCTTCCGGAAGGCGCATCACTGTACGATGCAGCCAACATCACCCTGATTCACCATTTGTATGCCGCGTTGCGCGCACACACGCTGTATCACAAGGATCAGCACTACGTGGTGCAGAACGGCGAAGTCATTATCGTCGACGAGTTCACCGGCCGTCTGATGACGGGCCGCCGCTGGTCCGATGGTCTGCATCAGGCCGTCGAAGCCAAGGAAGGCGCGCGGATCCAGAATGAAAACCAGACTCTGGCATCGATCACTTTCCAGAATTACTTCCGCATGTACGGCAAGCTCGCCGGCATGACGGGCACCGCCGATACCGAAGCCTACGAGTTCCAGGAAATCTACGGTTTGGAAACCGTGGTGATTCCGCCGAACAAGCCGAGCCAGCGCAAGGATCGCCAGGATCAGGTGTACAAGAGCGCGCAGGAGAAGTACAACGCGATGCTCATGGACATCAAGGATTGCTATGAGCGCGGCCAGCCGGTCCTGGTCGGCACGACCTCGATTGAGAACTCCGAGCTGCTGTCGAATATCCTGACCCAGCACAAGCTGCCGCACAACGTGCTGAATGCGAAGCAGCACGCCCGCGAAGCGGAAATCATTGCACAGGCCGGCCGCCCGAAAATGATCACCATCGCCACCAACATGGCCGGACGCGGTACGGATATTGTTTTGGGTGGCAACGTCGAAAAGCAGATCCAGCTCATCGAGGCAGATTCCAACCTGGGAGACGCGGAGAAGCAGGAACGATCGCAAAAACTGCGCAGCGAGTGGCAATCGCTGCATGACCACGTGGTGGCGGCAGGTGGCTTGCACATCATCGGCACCGAGCGTCACGAATCGCGCCGCGTCGACAATCAGTTGCGCGGACGTGCCGGACGCCAGGGCGATCCCGGTTCATCCCGTTTCTACCTGTCGCTGGACGACCCATTGCTGCGCATTTTCGCCGGCGATCGCGTCCGTGCGATCATGGACCGGTTGAAGATGCCGGAAGGCGAACCGATCGAAGCAGGCATCGTGTCTCGCTCGATCGAATCGGCACAGCGCAAGGTGGAAGCACGCAACTTCGATATCCGCAAGCAGCTGCTTGAGTATGACGATGTCGCAAACGATCAGCGCAAAGTGATTTACCAGCAGCGCAACGAATTGCTGGAAGCCGCCGACATCTCCGAATTGATCGCGTCCTTGCGCCATGGCGTATTCAGCGACCTGTTCCGCAGCTTCGTGCCGGCAGAATCGATGGAAGAACAGTGGGACATCAAATCGCTGGAAGCGGCGCTGGCCAACGAGTGGCAGCTGAATGTGCCGCTCTCCGGAATGCTGGAAGCCGAGCCGAACCTGACCGACGATGATCTGCTGGAACGCGTGCTGAAAGCGGCTGACGATTCGTACAACGCCAAGATCGATATCATCGGCAAAGAGGCATTCGCCGGTTTCGAACGAAGCGTCATGTTGCAGAGTATCGACACCCACTGGCGCGAGCATCTGGCCGCGCTGGACCACCTGCGTCAAGGTATTCACCTGCGCGGCTATGCGCAGAAGAATCCGAAACAGGAGTACAAGCGCGAGGCGTTCGAACTGTTCGGGCAGATGCTGGACATGATCAAGAACGAGGTGGTGCGCATCGTCATGACCGTGCGTATCCAGTCGCGTGAAGAGATCGACGCCGCCGAGGAACAGCTGGCGCAGTCGCATGTCGAGAACGTGCATTATCAGCATGCTGATTTCAACCCGAATGCCGCACCGGAAGAATTGCTGGCGCCTACCGCGACCGCGGATGACGACCGTCAGCAACCGATGGTCAATGCATTGCCGAAGGTCGGGCGCAACGATCCATGCCCATGCGGCAGCGGCAAGAAATACAAGCAGTGCCACGGCAAGCTGGCCTGACACCGGGAAAGCAGCGCGACATGACAAAGGGCAGGGTAACCTGCCCTTTGTCTTTTGCGGATATCCTGAAGCTTCGCAGGCCGTGAATACCCGCATCCCGAACGCATCGTCGTCCCGATACGTTTACAATATCGATCTTACCGATCTGTCACCCACGCAATAAAACCATATGGCCGTCAATCTTCCACTCCCCATCGCCGCCAACCTGAAACCCGTCGCCGGCATCGAACTTGGCCACGCCGAAGCAGGCGTGCGTAAAGCCAACCGCAAGGACTTGCTGGTCATGAAGCTTGCACCGACGGCAAGCGTCGCAGGCGTGTTTACCAAGAATCGTTTTTGCGCGGCCCCGGTGCAAGTTTGCAAGGCGCACCTGGAAGGATTGCGAATGGCCGGTGGCCCGATTCGCGCGCTGGTGATTAATACCGGGAACGCCAACGCCGGTACCGGCGACACGGGTCTGGCAAACGCCAATCTGACTTGCGTTGCACTGGCTGACTTGCTGGGATGCGACCCGGCGCAAATTCTCCCCTTTTCAACCGGCGTCATTCTGGAACAGTTGCCGGTGGATCGCATCAAGGCTGGTTTGCCGCAGGCGATCAGCAACCTGAAAGCGGATAACTGGTACAACGCCGCCGAAGCGATCATGACAACGGACACCCAGCCGAAAGCGGCATCGCGGACGGTGACGGTCGACGGCAAGACGGTGACCCTCACCGGCATCAGCAAAGGGGCCGGCATGATCAAGCCGAACATGGCGACCATGCTGGGTTTCCTGGCGATGGACGCGAAGGTTGCGCAGCCGGTTCTCGAGCACATGGTGAAGGAAGCGGCGGACAAATCCTTCAATTGCATCACGATTGACGGCGACACGTCGACCAACGATTCCTTCATGTTGATCGCGACTGGCGCCGGTCAGCTCGAGGTCAACGAGATCGGCTCGCCGGAGTATGCAGCCTTGTCGGCCGCAGTCACCTCGCTCTCCCAGGAGCTGGCGCAAATGATCGTGCGCGACGGTGAAGGGGCGACCAAGTTCATCACCATTACGGTCGAAGAGGGCGCGAGTGTTGAGGAATGCCGCAAGATCGCTTATTCGATCGGCCACTCGCCATTGGTCAAGACCGCGTTCTATGCGTCAGATCCCAATCTGGGCCGGATTCTCGCCGCCATTGGTTATGCCGGCGTTGACGACCTCGACGTGGGCAAGCTGAACCTCTATCTCGATGATGTCTGGGTCGCGAGGAATGGCGGACGCAATCCCGACTACAAGGAAGAGGACGGTCAGCGCGTGATGAAGCAAAGCGAAATCACCGTGCGCGTGAAACTCGCCCGCGGCAACGCGGCGGCGACGATCTGGACCTGCGATTTCTCTCACGAGTACGTGAGCATCAACGCCGACTACCGTTCCTGACATGACGCAACTCGACCAGTTCCTCGACCGCGCCGAAGCGCTGTTGATGCGCCTTGAATCGATTTTGCCGCAATCAAGTCCCACTCCTGATTGGAATACCGGAACTGCATTCCGCTGGCGCAAGCAAGGCGGAAAAGGCAGTCGCGGCCATTTGCAGCCAGTCGCGCACGTCGCGCGCATTGCCTTGTCCGACTTGCACAACATCGAAGTACAAAAGCAGCAGATCGACCAGAACACGCGGCAGTTTGTGAATGGCAAGCCGGCCAACAATGTATTGCTGACCGGCGCGCGTGGCACCGGCAAGTCTTCACTGATCAAGGCCTGCCTGAACCAGTACGCATCACAGGGATTGCGCCTGATCGAAGTCGACAAGGACGACTTGTGCGATTTGCCCGACATCGTGGACATGATCGCCGGGCGGCCGGAACGCTTCATCATTTTTTGCGATGACCTGTCTTTCGAAGAAGGTGAAAGCGGCTACAAGGCGCTGAAGGTGGCGCTCGACGGCAGCATCGCAGCACAGTCCGACAACGTACTGATCTACGCAACCTCCAACCGCCGGCACCTGATGCCCGAGAGGATGTCCGACAACGCGACCTATGTGCATACGGAAGACGGCGATTTGCATCCGGGAGAAACGGTCGAGGAGAAGATTTCCTTGTCAGAGCGCTTCGGTCTGTGGGTATCGTTCTATCCATTCAAGCAGGACGACTATCTCGACATCGTCGCGCATTGGCTGCGGCATTTCGGCTGCGGCGACCAGCACATCGAAGACGCACGTGCCGATGCGCTGCGCTGGGCCTTGCAACGAGGGTCTCGCTCCGGACGGGTGGCATGGCAATTTGCACGCGACTATGCGGGCAAAGCCGACAGATAGTTTCCGCATGTCCTCCTCTCCAGCATCACCAATCGACGTCGCCGTTGGCATTTTGATGAAGCCGAATGGCGACGTTCTCCTTGGTCAGCGCCCTGAGGGCAAGCCCTATGCGGGGTACTGGGAGTTCCCCGGTGGCAAGGTCGAGCAGGGTGAGTCGATTCTCGAAGCGCTCAAGCGCGAATTTCTCGAAGAACTCGGCGTGCAAGTCCTCTCCGCGGAGCCGTGGTGCGGCGTTGAGTATGTTTATCCCCATGCTCACGTCCGGCTCCATTTCTACATCAGTCGGCATTGGCAGGGTGAACCGCAAAGCCTTGAAGGCCAGGCATTTGCATGGCAAGGAAGCTTCGAAGTCGAGCCCTTGCTGCCTGCCACCATTCCACTCCTGGAGTGGCTGAATCAATTGCGGTTTCGTTCCTAGCGAATACCGCGACGCGCGACTGTCTGGCATTGGCAATCTTTCCGGGCACTCCCGGGCGGAACATTTCCATTACATTTCCCCTTTCAATACATCTGTATTGAATTAAATACACCGTACTCTATTCTGTACATACGGTCCTGGGCTTGGGCTGCAGAGGAGTTTCGGCCGACTCCATCAGGAGGAGTTCGGCACTCTGTATTAATTTGTGGACAGTTCGCTTCGGTGAATCAGCGTGCAAATTTCTAAGTGATTGATTTAATGGCTCTTATTTATGTGGCACGCACGTTGCTACATATCACTTTAGCCATCCACGGAACCGGCTTTCCGCCCGAATACGGCAAGGCATTTCGTGGAGTCAATCCAGAGCGCGTTATTGCGCACCATATAACAGGAGAGTTCACATGCTAGTCGGCGTGCCAAAAGAGATCAAAAACCATGAATATCGTGTCGGACTGACCCCGGCCAGCGTACGCGAATTGACCTCGCGCGGTCATCAGGTGATCGTTCAGAAAAATGCCGGAACCGCGATCGGCCTGTCCGACGAGCAGTACGCAGCCGCGGGAGCGTCTCTGGTCGACACGGCGAAGGAAATCTTCGACCGAGCGCAAATGATCGTCAAAGTCAAAGAGCCGCAGCCGCAAGAATGCGCCATGTTGCGTGAAGGGCAGATCCTCTACACCTATCTGCACCTCGCACCCGATCCACAGCAAACTGCGGCGCTGGTCAAATCCGGCGCGACCTGCATTGCCTATGAAACCATTACCGGTCCCGGCGGGGGCCTGCCGCTGCTCGCGCCGATGAGCGAAGTGGCCGGTCGCATGTCGATTCAGGCCGGCGCAGCACATCTCGAAAAATCAAAGGGCGGCATGGGATTGCTGCTGGGCGGAGTGCCCGGCGTGGAAGCAGGCCATGTGGTGATCATCGGTGCCGGCGTAGTGGGCGCCAATGCCCTGCAAATGGCCGTCGGTATCGGTGCGCGCGTCACGGTGCTGGACAAGAACGTCGATCGCCTGCGGCAGTTGGACCTGGTGTTTGGAAATCGCATTTCGACGCTGTATTCGAACGCCCATACAGTCGAGGAATCGGTGCTCTCGGCAGATCTCGTCGTAGGTGGCGTGCTCGTGCCGGGCGCCGCAGCGCCGAAGCTGGTTACCCGCGACATGATTTCACGCATGAAGCAGGGCGCGGTCGTGGTCGATGTCGCAATCGATCAGGGTGGATGCTTCGAAACCTCGCACGCCACGACGCATGCCGAACCAACCTACCTCGTCGACGGCGTGGTCCATTATTGCGTGGCCAACATGCCGGGTGCGGTAGCGCGCACTTCGACCTTCGCGCTGAACAATGCCACCATCGGCCACGCCGTTGCGCTGGCGGACAAGGGATGGAGGCAAGCGCTGAAGGACAATCCGCATCTCAAGAATGGCCTGAATGTTTGCCAGGGCAAGGTCAGCTACGAAGCGGTCGCACATGACCTGGGATACGAATACGTTCCTGCGGACTATTTCCTGCAATAAGCCATCCAGGACGGCCAGCCCGGAAACCGGCTGGCCGCTTCCTCAAGCGCCAGTCGAGGAGTGGCGTCCATCTTCCGTCTCTCCGGAGTTTGCGATTATCACGTCCTGAGTCCACACCCCGAAGTCAGGGAATTGCCCGGTAATCGATTTGAAGGGATTGCAAATGGAACGTCACCGCAACATCAAGCTTTCGATTCTTCCTTTTCACAAGGCGCTGGCATGAACGGACGCACGGTAGAGCCAGGCGCGATGAACGAATTTATTCTCGGCGATCGCCAGCTGCACGCGCGATTTTCCACGGCAATCGAGGTGCTGGCCCGCATCGTGATTGCCAATCCACGCCCGGTGGCAACCGCAGCTTTATCAGACGCACTTGGACAATCGTCGCGCGCAATACGCAGCCTGCTGACTGACTTGCACCGTTCCGGATTGCTCCATCAGGACGACAACAACAAGGACGCCTGGTATTGCTCCTCGATGCTGGGAACGATAACGCTCGCGGACATCTTCCGAAGCGTCGCCAGCGGCATGCCGGAGCCGTCGTCGTCACGCAAGAAAAGATCCGAGCCCACTGCAGACGAGCAGCGCAGCGTCGCGCAGCAAAACGTCGACCTCCTGCTGATGCAAGCCACGATGGAAATCAACCAGGTCGTATTGCAGCATCTTCAGGCCTTCGATCTGGGGCGGCTCAAGGCGCTTGGCTCGTCCAGTTCGGTCCGTGGTTTCAGTTCCGGTCCACGGCCCTATATTCCGGAGCCGGCGCAAGAGCTGGCTTGAAAATCCGCGACAGCGCGTTCACTGTGATTTTCATACGCGCCTCCCGCACGCTATTGTCGCCTTCCCGGTGCGCGGGTAAAGTGACGATGAGTCCCGGCACTTACTCAGCCCAACCAATCTGAAGAAACCCTGACACCATGCGGATAGACGTCCAGTTCGCCGACCGCGTCGGCATCGCACATGAGATTCTGGCTGTGCTGGCACGTCGGAACATGAACGTGATCGCGGTCGAGGTCGATTCCTCCGACGTGTTCATCGATATTCCTGAACTCGGTGAAAGCATGTTGCCGCTCTTGCGTGAGGACTTCATGGGCGTCGCCGGCGTGCAGGAGGTCAAAGTTGTCGACGTGCTGCCGGGCGCGCGCCGCCGCTTGCATCTCGATGCCCTGTTGGCGGCGATGGCCGATCCGGTGATGGCGGTTGATGCCGAAGGCCGCATTGTGGCGGCGAATGCTGCAGCCGCCGTCGTGGCGGAATTGGATGAGAGTCAATTGCATCACAGTACGCTACGAGAACTGTTCGGCGAGGCCGGCCTGCAGACGGAATTGCTGGGCAGCGGGTTTCGTGCGCCCGCACGCGAGGTGAGACTGCACGGCCAACCCTTCCTGCTGGAAGTGACACCGGTTTCGGAGCCGCTTGATTCCGCATTGGGACAGACGGTCGGCGGTGTGATTACCTTGCATGCACCGCGTCGCCTGGGCGGCAGGCTTCACGCCCTGCAGCATACCAGTGGCGGATTCGATTCCATCATCGGTGAATCCGAGCCGATTCGTGCGCTGAAGGCGCGCGCGGCCCGTGTGGCAATGGTGGACGCGCCATTGCTGATCGTCGGTGAAACAGGCACCGGCAAGGAGCTCGTTGCGCAAGCCTGCCATGCAGCGAGCCCGCGTGGAAGCGCTCCTTTTCTTGCGCTGAATTGTGCCTCGCTGCCGGAGAATCTGGCCGAGAGCGAATTGTTCGGCTATATGTCCGGCGCCTTTACGGGCGCGCAACGCGGCGGCAAGCCCGGCTTGATCGAAATGGCGGAAGGCGGGACCGTTTTTCTCGATGAAATCGGCGAAATGTCTCTCTATCTGCAGGCCAAGCTGTTACGCTTTTTAAACGACGGAAAATTCCGCCGAATCGGCAGCGAACGCGAAACCAAGGTGAATGTGCGCATCATCAGTGCCACGCATCGCAACTTGCGGAAA
The DNA here is from genome assembly GCF_004804275.1 of Herbaspirillum sp. ST 5-3. Lineage (GTDB taxonomy): Bacteria > Pseudomonadota > Gammaproteobacteria > Burkholderiales > Burkholderiaceae_D > Noviherbaspirillum. Next base: position 83,423 of record NZ_STGI01000001.1, on the reverse strand, counting down.
ATGGTCGCGGAGGGAAGTTTTCGTGAAGACCTGTTCTACCGGCTGAATGTGCTGCAGCTCGAAGTACCGTCGCTGCGCGAGCGCCCGGATGACATTCTGCTGCTGGCGCGCCATTTCATTGAACGCGCCTGTGCGCAGGCACAAAAGCCGATTTGTCGGCTCAATGCACAAGCCTGCGCGGCGCTGGTCGCCAATGGCTGGCCGGGCAACGTGAGACAGTTGCAAAATGTCGTCTTCCGCGCCATCACGATGACGGACCAACGCATTCTGGATGCTTCAGACTTCGACCTTGCCGAAGGCAGCATGTCGATGGAAGTTTCATCGCATTTCCAGGAAGCGGAAGATTGGGACAAAACGGTCGCCCTGTTTGAGCGCGCCGTTCTCGAGAGGCTCTATCCGCAGTACCCCTCGAGCCGCAAGCTCGCATCCCGGCTCAAGACATCGCATTCGATGATTGCGAACAAGCTTCGCAAATACGGAATTCCCGGATCGGATCGGTGAATCAGGTGCAGTTCAATGCGGTGGAAGGCTGTCGTCATCCGCCTCTTTGGGCGGCGTAACAGCAGGGATCGCGTATTTTTCTTCCGCCCAAGCGCCCAGATCGATCTGTTTGCAGCGCTCGGAGCAAAACGGCCGATACTTGCTCTTCTCGGTCCATTCGACCTTCTTGCCACAAGTCGGGCAATCAACGACGGTCGCCATAATACACCTCAGAAATTACACAGGGTCAACTCAAAGGGGACATCGTTCTCGAAGGATCGTGGCTTCATGTCGCCGTCCTGCGAGGTAAAACGTACCCAAAGCATATACTTGTTGGCGGAAATTTCAGGGATCGCGCCCAGAGTCTCATCAATACTCAGCCGCAACATCTGATAGACCTTGCCTTGTAGCATTTGCTGATAGCTGCCGGCCTGCGCGATCGTCTTTGCGGAACGACCGGATTCGCGTAACAGGCGCAGCACGACGCCGATCGCATCGAACAGCGGCACAAGCGGCGCAAACCAGGTGGAAATATCGTTGAAACGCTGCTGTGCTGAACGATGCTGCCAGGCGTAGTAGGACGGAAGGTCGAATTCACAAGCGCCGCCCGGAATGATGGTCCTGCCGCGGATGCTCATGAGCCACTCGTTATCGCGAATATTTTGTCCAGTCTTGCCTTGCGCAGCCATCAAGGCCGCACTGCTGCGGTCAACATCCGCAAGGACTTCGTTCAGGCGCTCCGGCAATACATTGGGATTGGACTTGAATCCGATGAGCGTTTGCTTCTGGCGCTCCAGTTCCTGCAGCAAATCCGACTTGAGATCGGCGCGGCCGGCGACTTCCAGCATTTCGAAAATTGTCGACAGCGCAATGTGATGCTGCTGAGGGTGGTCTTGATGAAGGAAAAAGATGAATTTTTCGTAAAGATCTTCCAGCCGCAGCAAAGTGCGAATACGCTCGTTGAAAGGGTATTCGTAGATGATCAAAATGGCGTCCCTTTAGCTGTAAAGCTCGTGCTGGCAATAATTATGTGATTCTGAACGAAGCCATGAAAAAATACAAATATTGTCGGGCAAGATATCAATGATTTTGCTGCCGGATGTAGAGCCGACGATTTACACACTAGTTACACTTCGCCGCGAGCGAGACATAGGACGCATGGAGCCGGTCGACCTGCGGTACCAGTGCGACTGCATCGCCATCGTTATCGATGACATCGTCCGCTGCGGCGAGACGCTGCTGTCGGGACACTTGCGCTGCCATGATGGCGCGGACCTGCTGCTCCGATAAACCGCTGCGGCTCATGACGCGCCGTACCTGGGTCTGCTCCGCGCAATCGACAACCAGTACGCGAGATACCCGTTGCCGCCATGATCCGGACTCAACCAGCAGAGGGACGACGAACACCAGGTAAGTGCCTTGCGCTTGTGCTGCGGCCCGCTCGGTCTCGATTCGAATCAAGGGATGCAGGATCGCTTCCAGGCGCGCTTTGGCTGTCGGTTCCGCAAATACGTATTCCCGCATCTTCGTGCGATCCATCGCACCGTCGGCAGTCAAAAACGCCTCACCGAACTGCGCACGTATCTCGGGAATTGCCAGACCGTCCGGTGCCGTCAACTGATGCGCAAGCAGGTCCGTGTCAATGACGGCTGCGCCTCTTGCGTGGAGCATATCCGCCACGGTCGTCTTGCCACTGCCGATACCACCGGTAAGACCGACCGAAAATCTGCGCGCAGACACGTTTGATTCAGGCATGTCAGATGGGAACTCCCATATACGCTTCGACCATTTGTCTTCCGTAGAGCAAAGCGATCATTCCGGCCGCAGCCAGGTATGGGCCGAAAGGAATGGGGTTGTTGCGGCCGTGCTTGGCGAACAGGATAAGCGAGATGCCGACCACCGCGCCGACAATGGACGACAACAATATGATCACGGGCAGCATCTTCCAGCCAAGCCAGGCGCCCAATGCCGCGAGCAGTTTGAAATCGCCGTAACCCATGCCTTCCTTGCCAGTGGTGAGCTTGAACAGCCAGTAGACGCTCCAAAGACTTGCATAGCCGGCTGCCGCACCGATCACGGCGTCGCGGAGCGGAACGAAGGTGCCATTCAGATTGAGCAACAGCCCGCACCAGAGCAGCAACAGGGTCAAGTCATCGGGAAGCAACTGGGTATCCGCGTCGATGAATGTCATCGCAATCAGCAGATACGCGAATGCCAGCGTTGCCAATCCGGCCAGACCGCTGCCGAAGCGCCAGATCAGTAGGCCGGAAAGCATGCCGGTCAGCAGTTCGACGATCGGATAGCGAGGCGAAATCGGTGTCTTGCATTCGATGCATTTCCCCCGCAGGAAAAGATAGCTCAGGACGGGGATGTTCTCGAGCGCGCTTATAGCATGTCCGCAGTGAGGGCAGGCCGAGCGGGGGACCATGAGGTTGTAGCGGTCGGTATGCGGCAAAGGCTCGCCACGCTCATGTGCCACGTAGTTGTCCGATTCCCGCTGCATCATTTTCGGCAGTCGATGAATAACGACATTCAGGAAGCTGCCGATCAGCAGACCAAGGACAGTAGCGAAAACCGTCGGGATAAGGCTTGCGGGCGGTGCCGACACAATCAGATCGAGCATCAGACGACGGCTCCCAGCTTGAAGATCGGGAGATACATTGCCACAACCATGCCGCCGATGAGCACGCCAAGGACCACCATGATCAGCGGTTCCATCAGGCTGGATAGAGATTCGACCGCGTCGTCGACCTCCGCTTCGTAGAAATCGGCGACTTTACTCAGCATCTGGTCGAGCGCGCCCGATTCCTCGCCAATAGACACCATTTGTACAACCATGTTGGGGAAGACATTGGAGTTCTGCATGGCTGTAGTGAGGCTCGTGCCGGTACTGACTTCGGTCTGAATCTTTCTGGTTGCGTCCATATAGACCGCGTTGCCGGACGCGCCGCCCACCGAATCCAGCGATTCAACTAGCGGCACGCCCGCGGCAAACATTGTCGCTAGCGTCCGCGTCCAGCGCGCGATCGTTGCCTTGCGTATTACGGCGCCGAAAATGGGCGCTTGGAGCAAGGTCTTGTCCATGAAGCGTTGAACCTTGATCGAGCGGCGCCACGACTGGAACAGAAGATAAAGGCTGGCAAACAATCCACCGAAAATGAGATACCAGTAAGCGACAAAGAAATCCGAGATGGCCATGACCATCAATGTCGGTGCTGGCAAGTCGGCACCGAAGCTCTTGAAGACTTCCTTGAATGCCGGGATCACCCAGATCATGATTACCGATGTTACGACGAAGGCGACGACCAGAATCGAAATCGGATAAAACAATGCCGACTTGATTTTGCCTTTGATTGCTTGGGTTTTTTCCTTGTAGATTGCCAAACGAGTCAGCAGATCTTCCAGAATACCGGCTTGCTCGCCGGCGGCCACCAGATTGCAGAACAAATTATCAAAATATAAGGGAAACTTGCGAAATGCCTGATTCAGACTACTGCCGGTTTCGATGTCTGTGCGGATGTCCTGAACAAGCTTCGCAACGGATGGATTGGCGTGCCCCTTCGCAACGATATCGAACGACTGCAATAACGGAACGCCTGCCTTCATCATGGTGGCCAATTGCCGCGTAAAAAGCGTGATGTCTTTGTCGGTAATTTTCCTGCCGCTCGCAAACGACTTCTTTTTGACCTTGGTAACAAGAATACCTTGTTTGCGCATGGTCACGTTGACGATCGTTTCGCTGCCTGCGCGGAGTTCGCCTTTGACGGTTTTCCCCGACTTGTCTCTGCCTTCCCATACAAAAATTGATTCTTTAACCGCACCCGTTGATTTGCTGGCGGCAGTTGCCATGTTCGTCCCCTCGTTATTCGTTGGTGCAGCCGAGCACTTCTTCCAGGCTTGTCATGCCCTGTTTGACCTTGACAAGTCCGGCTTCGCGCAAGGTTTTGACGCCATCCTGCCTGGCTTGCTCTTCGATCTCGAGCGCTGTGCCATGCGCAAGGATGATGCGCTCGATTTCTTCCGAGATCGGCATGATCTGGTAGATACCGACCCGGCCCTTGTAGCCGCTGCCGCTGCAGCGCTCGCATCCAATCGCCTTGTATGGCATCCACGTCCCATCCAGATCTTCCTCCTTGAATCCTGCCTCGAGCAGCGCTTCATCGGGAATGGCGACGGGTTGCTTGCAAGTGCAAAGGCGTCGCGCCAAACGCTGCGCCGTAATCATGATGACCGATGAAGCGATATTGAAGGGTGCCACGCCCATGTTCATCAGGCGGGTCAACGTCGATGGCGCGTCATTGGTATGCAGCGTGGAGAACACCATGTGGCCGGTTTGCGCAGCCTTGATCGCGATATCGGCAGTTTCCAGGTCGCGAATTTCACCCACCATGATGATGTCCGGATCTTGCCGGAGAAATGCCTTCAGCGCTGCGGCGAATGTCAGGCCGGCGCGGTCGTTGACGTTGACCTGATTCACGCCGGGCAAATTGATTTCCGCCGGATCTTCTGCCGTGGAGATGTTGATGCCAGGCTTGTTCAGAATGTTCAGGCAGGTGTAAAGAGAGACGGTCTTGCCTGAGCCCGTCGGTCCGGTGACCAGCACCATGCCGTATGGCCGCTCGATTGCTTTCAGCAAGAGTTCCTTCTGGTCCGGATCGTATCCCAGCGCATCGATACCCATTTGCGCCTGGCTGGGATCCAGAATACGCATCACGATCTTTTCGCCAAACAGCGTCGGCAGGGTGCTGACGCGAAAATCGATCGCGCGATTCTTGGATACGACCAGCTTCATCCGTCCGTCTTGCGGCACGCGCTTTTCCGAGATGTCGAGCTTGGAAATCACCTTGATGCGCGACGCCAGCTTTTCCTTGATCGCAAGCGGAGGTTGTGCCACCTCGCGCAAAATCCCGTCAACGCGGAAACGGATGCGGTAAAACTTCTCGAACGGTTCGAAGTGCAAATCGGATGCACCCATATTGATTGCATCCAGCAAGATCTTTTGGAGGAATTTGACAACCGGCGCATCATCGATTTCTGCCGTGGCTGCCTCGCTCGGTCCGGTTGCCGGCATTTCCTCGTCGCTGAGATCAATATCCAAGTCGTCACCAATCATCTCGGTGAGACTTTCCTCTGTGCTTTGGCCGAGTTTTTCGACGAGTTTCAACAGCACCGGGTGTTCAACAATCACCGGTTCAACGGTCAACTCTGTCTGGAACTTGATCTGGTCCAGCGTATGCGTATTGGTCGGGTCAGAAATCGCGACCGAGACTTTGTTGCCGCGCTTTGCCAACGCTACGACGCGCTGCTTTTGCATCAGGCGTGCATCGATAATATTTTCCGGAAGGAAGCTCGAATTGAATGCCGAGAAATCCAGCATCGGATATCCGAAAGTTTCCGAGCAGAAAGTGGCGAGCGAGAGCGAGTCGATGTTTCCGCTAGCCAGCAGGACATCGATAAACGCAACTTTGTCGGCAATGGCTTGCTTGTTCAATGTATCTGCTTGCTGAGCGGACAATCGCCCGGCTTGCACCAAGGCACGTGCGAGGCCGGACATCGTCGTAGTTGAAGCTTGATTGGGGAGAACCGCTGCCATGAATTCAGCCGAAAATTTGGTCAGAATCGTCCAAGTTGCATTAGATAATGCCTATAGGCATCTGATTTGTAAAGGTATTGTGACAAAGAGACATCACTGTGAGCGTGGAAGTGTTACATCCAGGGGACGCTCTCGAGTGACGGGGTTGGAAGTCAGGTTTTGATCAGCTTGACGATTTTGATCGCTTGATTTTGCACTTGGACAATTTCGGCAACGCATTTCCCCATCTTCAGGCTGACGTTCGCTTCCGGAATATCGCGCAATTCTTCGAGCAACAGCCCATTTAAGGTTTTCGGCCCATCCAGCGGAAGATTCAAACCCAGGTGTTTGTTGATTTCACGCAGCGTCGTCGCGCCCTCCACCAGGCATTCTCCCTGTTCGTTCCAGGCAAAGCCATCCGCGCGTGCAGCTCCCGGCAGAGACGTGGTGAATTCGCCAATCATTTCTTCGATGATGTCTTCCAAGGTAACGAGTCCTTGCACCTCGCCGTATTCATCAACAACAATGCCAAGTCGCTCGTGGTTTTCCTGGAAATATTGCAATTGTGTAAATACATCGGTGTCTTCCGGGACGAAATATGGCGCGGTTAGCAGTTGCCGGAAATGCGCGATCGTCAGTTCTTCTTCCTGATTGATGAGGGCAATGGCCTTGCGTACATGCAGGATGCCGACGATATGGTTGATTTCTCCTTCGTAGACCGGGAGCTTGTTGTGATAGCAGGTCGTGAGCTGGTGAATGATTTCCTCCGTCGGCGTAGCCAGATTCAATGCCTCGACCTGTGCGCGGGGCGTCATGACATCTTCCACCGAGATCTTTTCGAGGTCGAACAGGTTCAGGAGAATGCTTTTGTGCTTTTGTGGAATGAAATTTCCCCCCTCGAGCACGATCGAACGCAGTTCTTCTTGCGAGAGACGTTGCTCGTGCGATCCACTGCCCGTCTTTATATGCAGGATGCGGAGAAATCCGGAAACGAACAGATTGACAAACCAGATCGCCGGCTTCGCGAGGCTCATCAGGGGCTTCAGGATAAAACTGATCGGAAGTGCGATACGTTCCGGATAGGTCGCGCCAATAACCTTGGGTGAAATTTCTGCAAAAACGATGAGCAGGAAAGCAACAGCTGCTGTGGCAGTCGTGATGACACTTTCCTCGTTCCCGAACATCGAGATAGCTATTGCGGTGACCAATGCGGTCGCCAAGGCGTTGATCAAGGTGTTGACAATCAGGATCAGGGAAAGCACCTTGTCAGTGCGCTCGAGTAGCCAGAGAGTCGTCGCAGCCAACTTGTTGCCGCGTTTCGCCAAGTGCCGCAGACGATGTCGATTGGCGGCCATCAGCGCCGTTTCAGCCATCGCGAAAAACGCCGACAGGAGTATCAAGAGGCAAAGTGCGAGCAACTGCGCCCAAAAAGGTACGGCATTCACCGGGTCACCGTATGGAAATTTGGGGATTAATTGCTGCTGCTGGAGTTAATGGTTCGCACATGTATGTATGCGTTCAAGAGTTGGTACTGCACTAGCTCTCCAGCGCTCAGTTGGTGCAGGAATTTACTCATTTGATTGCCTGCAATCTCGCGTTGATATCCGCTGCTCTTCGGGTGGTTTACCAATATCGACGTATCTACGACAACAAGCTTATCCGTTGAAAAAGAGTGACAAATAAACATCCAGTCGATGCCCCAGCCATACAGGTTTTCGTCATAACTCGCCGACCTCATTCTCTCTTGCACCGGCTGCGATAGACAAAAGACTATTCCATCAGTTTGTGCGACGATTTGGAGCGAAGTCGAATTAACGGCGGCAATATTGGTTCTAGCGGGGCTCCAGGGAGTGTAGTCGATCATTGGCGCCCAGACGCCGATATTCGGAATCTCGCGATTTGCTGACAGGCATTTTTGAATGAGATCGCCCCAATCATCACACTGGCAGTCGCTGTGAATTACTAGCATCAAGTCAGAGTCGCACGCGTCTAGACATGCCTTGAACTTGTCCGCCCAAAACAGATCGTTGGGGCGCCTGATTAGGTTGCAGTTAGCTTGAAGCCTGAGATCTGGATCCGAATCGGAATAAACGATACTGACCTGATCCGCTTTGTTCAGCACTTGATTTGCTATCGAGATGGCATCGTGATGCCGACCGGGCCAGGAAATGATGAATGCGTGAATCGTCGGCATATGCTGAAGGATCTGCTTATTGGATTTGATTGCGCTTATTTGATCACTGCATCAACCGGTCGCATGACGCTACACAGTATAACGTGAGTGAAGCAATGATCACGGGTCAAGGTAACACTCCGGGCGTGGCTGGGCAAGTTTGCCCGCATTGGCGCCAAAGTGATGATTGAATTAATACTACAGCGTGCATGCGCGTTCATGGGCGCGGACAGCCGCTGTGAAGAAACGTGAGGTAGGGGAAAGTGGAAATTCTGGTCGGGGTGAGAGGATTCGAACCTCCGGCCTCTACGTCCCGAACGTAGCGCTCTACCAGGCTAAGCTACACCCCGATTGCAGTGATTGGGCGATCAATACCGCTCAATGATTACGGTCGACTGCGAAAGCGCATAATTGTAGCAGAGAATCCTTGAATTGGCTATTCGTGAGTTGAGAAATTGAGGCCGCCGCGCGTTGCGCCGCTTTTTCTGCTTCGCACTTTGTGTAATCGAGTGCGCCCGAACCGGTGATTGCAGCGAGGATTTCATCGAAATGCTGTTCGTCTCCATTTTCGATGCAAGTACGAACAAGCTGGCGCTGCTCAGCCGTGCCATTCTGCATCAGATAAATCAACGGCAGCGTGGGTTTGCCTTCTCGCAGGTCATCACCTACATTCTTGCCGATATCCGATGCGTTGCCGGAATAATCCAGCACATCATCGATCAACTGAAAAGCGGTACCTAGAGAACGTCCGTATTCGGCTGCTGCGTCGATCGCGTCGTCCGGCGCTCCTGCGATCAATGCGCCCAATTGCGCGGCAGCTTCGAATAATTTTGCCGTCTTGGAGCGAATCACCTGCAAGTAGCGTTCCTCCGTGACATCCGGATCGTGCATGTTCAGCAGTTGAAGCACTTCGCCTTCGGCGATGACGTTGGTTGCATCGGCGAGAATTTGCATGACACGCATATTGCCCACCGACACCATGATCTGGAATGCACGGGAATATACGAAATCGCCTACCAGCACCGATGCTGCGTTCCCAAACATGGCGTTGGCGGTCTGTCGACCCCGCCTCAGCGACGATTCGTCGACAACGTCATCATGCAGCAGGGTGGCGGTATGAATAAACTCAACCACGGCGGCAAGATCGTGGTGGTGGGTGCCGCGGTAGCCGTAAGCATTGGCCATCAGCAGGACCAGGACCGGACGTATCCGTTTTCCACCGGCGCTGATGATGTACTCGGCGATCTGGTTAACCAGTGGAACGTCGGAATACAACTGGCGGCGGATGACCGCATTGACGGCATCCATGTCGGAGTTGATCGGCTGGATGATGTTGTTCTGAGTGGCTGGTTGAAGGGCGGCAGACAAGATAAAACCTGCGAAATCGTGAATTTCAGGGATTATACGACGACATGCTGGCCAAACCATCATTGGAAAGACTGACAAAAATCGAAGATGCTCCTGAATGCAAGCCGAAACGAGCTTTTGACTGGTCGCCTAAGTCTATGTATAATCAGGGGTTTTCCCGATTCCGCAGAGCTAGATGGCGTGTTTCTGGAGGAAAACGTTTATTTACAACATTCGATGAGGTTTCACATGTACGCGGTCATAAAAACCGGCGGCAAACAATACAAGGTTGCTGCTGGCGAAAAACTCAAAGTAGAACAGATACCGGCTGACATTGGTTCCGAAATCACCCTTGATCAAGTGCTCGCAGTGGGCGCTGGTGACACCATCAAATTCGGTGCACCGCTGGTCGAAGGTGCCAAGGTCCAGGCTACGGTAGTGGCGCACGGTCGCCACGATAAGGTCAAAATTTTCAAGATGCGCCGCCGCAAGCACTACCAGAAGCGTCAAGGCCATCGCCAAAATTACACCGAATTGCAAATCATCTCGATCAACGCCTGATTTATCGTTGAACGAAATTACCGGATACCAAGGAGTCTGAAATGGCACACAAAAAAGGCGGCGGCACTACGCGCAACGGTCGCGATTCCGAGTCGAAACGACTGGGCGTCAAGGTTTATGGCGGCCAAACCATCAATGCAGGCGGCATCATCGTGCGTCAGCGCGGCACCCGCATGCACGCTGGCGAGAACGTTGGCATGGGCAAGGATCACACCTTGTTCGCTCTGATCGACGGCAAGGTGCAGTTCACGACCAAAGGCGCGTTGCAGCGTCATACCGTGATTGTCGTTCCTGCATGACGCAGATCTGACAAAGCAGCATCAGGCGAAAGCCATCCGCGAAAGGGCTCTGCCGTTGGTAGGGCCTTTTTAGTTTGTAGAATTGTTTTACCTATTCTTTTCAGCGCCATTTTTGGCGGCAAATCATGAAGTTCATCGACGAAGCAAAAATTGAAGTCATTGCTGGTGACGGCGGTAACGGCGTCGCGTCGTTTTGCCGCGAAAAATTCCGGCCCTTCGGCGGCCCGGACGGCGGTGATGGCGGCAAGGGTGGCAGCATCTGGGGCATTGCCGACCGCAATATCAACACTCTGGTGGATTTTCGCTATTCAAAGCTGCACAAAGCGCGCAACGGCGAAAACGGTCGCGGCTCGGATTGCTACGGCAAGGGTGCCGACGACATTGAACTCAGGATGCCGGTCGGCACCCTGATTACCGATATCGAAACGGGTGAAACCATCGCCGACCTGACCGAGCACGGCCAACGTGTCATGCTGGCCAAGGGAGGCGAGGGCGGCTGGGGCAACATTCACTTCAAGTCGTCGACCAACCGTGCGCCGCGCCAGAAGACCGACGGCAAACCAGGTGAACACCGCGAACTGCGGCTGGAGTTGAAAGTCCTCGCCGACGTCGGGCTGCTCGGCATGCCTAATGCCGGCAAATCGACCTTCATCACGGCAGTGTCGAACGCTCGCCCGAAGATCGCAGATTATCCATTCACCACCCTGCATCCTAATCTGGGAGTGGTGCGCGTCAGTCATGAAAAGAGCTTCGTGATTGCCGATATTCCAGGACTGATCGAGGGCGCGGCCGAAGGCGCCGGTCTTGGTCATCAGTTCCTGCGCCATCTGCAGCGCACCCGTGTGTTGTTGCACATCGTCGATCTGGCACCTTTCGACGACAAGATCGACCCCGTCAAGGAAGCGAAGGCGATCGTCAAGGAGTTGAAGAAATACGACGAGTCGCTGTACGACAAGCCGCGCTGGCTTGTACTGAACAAGCTCGATATGGTGCCTGCCGATGAACGTCAGAAGCGCGTCAAGGATTTCGTCAAGCGCTTCGGCTGGAAAGGACCGGTCTTCGAGATTTCCGCATTGACGCGGGAGGGGTGCGAAGACCTGATTATCGCCATTTACGATTACCTTGCGGAGCAGCGTCAGCAGGAGCATCGCGCCGAAGAAACGCAAATGGTGGAAGAGGCACGTGGTATCGTATCGATTGATCCGGACGATCCGCGCTTCAAAGTGATCGAATAAGAGAAAAGACCCCGCGTGACCTCGTGTTGAAGCTTGCCGTTTCCGAGTCAATGGGGTGAACTTACAAGCAAGCCGCCGGCCGCTTTCGGCATGGCGGCGGCATCCAGAAGACCATGAATTCCGTCATTCAGAAAGCCAAACGCCTCGTCATCAAAGTCGGCTCATCGCTGGTTACCAACGACGGCAAAGGCCTGGACACATCTGCAATTGCGAAATGGGCTGAGCAAATCGCCCATCTGCGCTCGCTAGGCAAGGAAGTCGTTCTGGTCAGCTCCGGCGCGATTGCCGAGGGTATGCAGCGGCTTGGTTTCGACAAGCGGCCGACCGCCGTGCACCAACTCCAGGCCTGTGCCGCCGTCGGCCAGATGGGGCTGGCGCAAATCTACGAAACGAGTTTTCGCCAGCATAATCTGCGTACCGCGCAAGTGTTGCTGACACACGCCGATCTGGCGGATCGCGAGCGTTATCTGAATGCGCGCTCGACCCTTTTCACGCTGCTTCATCTCGGTGTCGTTCCGATCATCAATGAGAATGACACCGTGGTCACAGACGAAATCAAGTTTGGCGACAACGATACGCTCGGTGCACTGGTCGCCAACCTGATCGAGGGTGATGCACTCATTATTCTGACCGACCAGAAAGGCTTGTACACGGCCGATCCGCGCAAAAATCCGGCGGCGGAGTTCGTGCATGATGCCAAGGCCGGAGACCCCAAGCTGGAGGCGATGGCAGGTGGTGCCGGAACGGGTATTGGACGTGGCGGCATGTTGACCAAGATCCTCGCGGCAAAGCGTGCCGCAACGTCTGGCGCACACACAGTCATTGCCTGGGGCCGGGAAGATCAGGTATTGACGCGGCTTGCGTCGGGAGAGTCGATCGGCACTCAGCTCGTTGCGCAGACCGCGCAATTGACCGCCCGCAAGCAGTGGATGGCGGATCATTTGCAGACCGCCGGCAAGGTGATGCTGGATGCCGGTGCCGTACAAAAACTCACTGCTGAAGGCAAATCGCTGTTACCCATCGGTGTCGTTGAAGTCTCCGGCGAATTCGGCCGGGGCGACGTGATTACCTGCATCGATGAGAAAGGGCATGCGATCGCCCGGGGAATCAGCAATTACTCCAGTTCCGAAGCACGGCGCATCATGCGTCGGCCATCGACCGAAATACAGACCATACTAGGTTTCGTGGAAGAGCCGGAGCTCATTCACCGCGACAATATGGTCCTGCTCTGAGAATTGGGTTTTTGCCCGGTTTGACTCCGGGCAAAAGACCAGTCAATTCATCTGATTTTGCGACGTCAGCGGCTTGTTGTAGCGAATCCTGTTGATCATGTCCTTCACGCTGCCGGCGACCGTCAGTTCCACGCAAAAGTAGTCCTTGAACAAGGCCGCATGCTGCCGGTTGGCTGCATTGGTGCTGATTCGTTCCCACTTGTCTCGACGTGAACGCGACCAGGTGCCGTCAGCCTGGCCGAATGCATAGAGCTTCTTCTCATAGGATGCGCAACGGATGCCTTCGTAGCTGATGTTGCGGGCGCCCGAATCGCTGGTCGCGACCAAGGTATAGCGGATGACGCCATCCGGCCCCACGCTCAAGGAGTTGGCGTCGATGGCGAAGGATTGCGTTGCGGTTGCACTGACATAGAATGGCAGCAGGTTTTCAGGTTTGGGCGCCGCCGGCAACTGGATGGCGACTTCCTCCCACGGTTTGTCCGTGTCGTCGAAATCTTCTTCGAAGCGATCCCGCGCGCTGGCAGCAACGCTTGCGGCCAGCAGCGAGAGCGCCACGCAGGCGCGGAAAAGAGACATCCTGTTTTGTTTTCTTGGCAAGACAGGATGGAGAACAGGCGATGAAACGCTTGGCAACATGAGCAGGCCCTTATTCTTCATTCTTGGGTTTGGCTGTCGGCGATGTGGTTTCGCTCGCGGCCTTTCCAGGATGGTTCTGGCGCAGATAACGTGCTCCATGCCGATTGTGGTTGCTCGGCGCCACCCGGTTCAGGTAGCGCGACAATTCCTGCAAGGCCTTCTGATAGACCTCGCGCTTGAATTCGATAACCACATCCAGGGGAACCCAGTAGTCGTGCCAGCGCCAGGCATCGAACTCCGGGTGATCGGTGCCTCTTAGATTGATATCGCAGTCGCGACCGACCATGCGCAGCAGGAACCAGATCTGCTTTTGTCCCCTGTAATGGCCGCGCACTTCGCGCTTGATGAAACGGTCCGGAACTTCATATCGCAGCCAGTCGCGGGTACGACCGATGATCCTGACGTGCTCCGACCTCAGACCGATTTCTTCTTCCAGTTCCCGAAACATTGCCTCTTCGGGCGTTTCCCCGAACTTGATTCCGCCTTGCGGAAATTGCCACGAGTGCTCGCGCACCCGCTTCCCCCACCACACCTCGTTATGGGCGTTGAGCAGGATAATGCCGACGTTCGGGCGGAAGCCTTCACGATCCAGCATGTTGCACCTCAAAACTTTCTGCGGCTAGACGATCCTCATCGTTACAAATTTTGCACGCGCACGGAGGCGCATGCGTCATGCTCCAGCCCCCTTGGGGCGGCGGCGTGAATCAAATATGTGAGGAATGGATGCATCAGCCAGCTAATCCTTTAAAATTGGGTTGATTATAACTCTCTCTTTTTAAAAAGAATTACCGCCATGCGCGCATCTCGATTTTTTATTTCTACCCTTAAAGAAGCCCCGTCGGACGCCGAGATCATCAGCCACAAACTGATGATGCGTGCCGGGATGATCAAACGCCTCGGTTCCGGCATCTACACGTACATGCCAATGGGCCTGCGCGTGATTCGCAAGGTGGAAAACATCATCCGCGAAGAGATGAACCGCGCAGGCGCCATCGAACTGTTGATGCCGGTCGTGCAGCCCGCCGAGCTATGGCAGGAAACCGGTCGCTGGGAAAAGATGGGGCCGGAACTCATGCGCGTCAAGGATCGTCATGGTCGCGACTACGCGATCCAGCCTACGTCGGAGGAAGTGATCACCGACGTGGTTCGCGCCGACATCAAGTCATATCGTCAGCTGCCGATCAACTTCTACCACATCCAGACGAAATTCCGCGACGAGCGCCGCCCGCGTTTCGGCCTGATGCGCGGACGCGAATTCACGATGAAGGATGCGTATTCTTTTGACCGCGATGTGGCCGGTATGCAGAAGTCTTACCAGATCATGTATGACGCCTACGTCAACATCTTCAACCGCTTCGGCCTCCAGTTCCGTGCAGTCGCGGCGGACAATGGCGCGATCGGCGGTTCGGGCTCGCATGAATTCCATGTGATCGCCGACACCGGCGAGGATGCGCTGGTGTATTGCCCGAACTCGGACTATGCGGCCAATATCGAAGCCGCCGAAGCCGTTGCACCGGCGGCCGAGCATGGCGCTGCCAAGCACCCGCTGACCAAGACGCCGACACCGGGCAAGGCCAAGTGCGAGGACGTTGCGAAGCTGCTCGGGATTTCGCTCACGCACACCGTCAAGTCGATTGTGCTCGCCGTTGACAAGGACTCCCCGGCCGACAAGGAAATCTGGCTGCTCCTTCTGCGCGGCGATCACGAGCTGAATGAAGTCAAGGCCAGCAAGATCCCAGGGCTCGCCACTTACCGTTTCGCCAGCGAAGCCGAGATCGTCGAATGGTTCGGCACGCCGCCGGGCTATCTTGGCCCGATCGGCACCAGGAAGCCGGTCAGGATTGTTGCCGATCGTACCGTCGCTGTCATGAGCGATTTCGTGTGCGGCGCCAACGAGGAGGATTTCCACTATACCGGCGCGAACTGGGGCCGTGACCTGCCGGAACCGGAGGTCGCCGACTTGCGCAACGTGGTTGCAGGCGATCCCTCGCCGGATGGAAAAGGTCTTCTGGCCATCCAGCGCGGCATCGAGGTCGGCCATGTGTTCCAGCTCGGCACGCGCTATTCGGAAGACATGAAGGCGACCTACCTCGACGAGACAGGCAAGCCGCAATTGATGCAGATGGGCTGCTACGGCATCGGCGTCACCCGTATCCTGGGCGCGGCGATCGAGCAGAATTTCGACGACAAGGGCATCATCTGGCCGACCGCGATTGCGCCGTTCGAGGTGGTTCTGTGTCCGATGGGCTACGATCGCAGCGAAGCGGTCAAGGCGGAAACCGACAAGCTGTACGCCGCCCTGCAAGCCGCGGGTATGGACGTCATCCTCGACGATCGAGGCGAGCGTCCGGGCGTCATGTTTGCGGACTGGGAATTGATCGGCGTACCGCACCGTGTTGTGATCGGCGATCGCGGCCTGAAGGAAGGCAAGCTTGAGTACCAGGGGCGTCGGGACCCGGCGGCCACTGCAGTGGCGGCTGCGGACATGGCTGAATTCGTCAAGGCCAGGCTTGCATCCTGAAGCCTCGCGGACGGCCTTGATTCACCCCTTTGCGCGCATTCTTTCGCTGATTGCTGCCCTGTTGTTCTGTAATGCAGTCATGGCCGGCAATCAGCAGGAAGAGGCATTGGCGGATTCGGTTCGACTCGCGCTGTCGAACGCGATTGCCGACGCGCGTCCACCCAAGCCTCACTTCGCCAACATCCAGGATCGTCTCAAGTATTTGCGTTGGCTGGGCGAAATGTCCGAGCGACTGAAAAAGCGGCTGCCGGATTGGCAGGTGAGGCGCGAATTTCTTGAGGCCACCTGGTACGAAGCGACGAGGGCCGGGCTCGATCCGGCCCTGGTGCTTGGGTTGATCCAGGTTGAATCTGCTTTCCGCAAATACGCAATATCGCCGGTTGGCGCACACGGCTATATGCAGGTGATGCCGTTCTGGACGCGCATCATCGGCGACGGCGACCGCAGGAAGCTCTTCAACATGCAGACGAACCTGCGCTATGGATGTTCCATCCTGCGCCTGTACCTCGACATGGAACGCGGCAACCTGTTTCTTGCCTTGGGACGTTATAACGGCAGTCGCGGACGACCGGAGTATCCAAATGCCGTGCTGGCGGCATGGAAGCTTTGGGAGTACAACCGTTGACCGATTACCGCCGGAGGGTGGTATGGGGCGCCGCCTTTGTCTCCGGCTCCTTGCATCTGCTAATGATCTGGTGCTGGCGTGTTGCTTCGAACGGCACAGCCATTCATCTCCAACGCCCGGCTAGCCCGTTTGAGATCCGCCTTCTGACACAACCAGCTTCGCCATTGCCTGTTCCTCCAAAGGCTTTCAGCAGCAGGCCGCACGCTCGCCAGGAGACCGTCGTGCAGGAGAAACGCGGCCTGCAGGATCGGCCAGGTCAAGGGCATGTGATTGAAGATAAGTCCGCCACACCGGTTGCGGCGACGACGAACAGCGCCGATGCCATGATCGAAGCTGCCAAGCGCGATATCGGGCGGATAGACCGGGACTTGAGACAGGCTTTTCCCACGCGGCCAAGGTTCCAGCCGACCGAGTCCGCGTCGCCTTCCTCCAGGCTGGAAAAAGGCATCGCGGCGGCCGGTTTGCCGCGCGGAACGACGACCCAGGAAATGACGACGACGGACGGACGTCGAATCACCAAGGTAATGACTCCTTCTAGTACGTACTGCGCACTTGGACGCAAACCGGGTGCGGGGATTGACGAGAACGAGCGGGCGGCGTTTGTGACCACAACCTGCCCGTAGAGACGAGTAATAGCAACGGGGGTTCAAAGGCGCGTGCAGCCGTTTTGGCAGCACCGAATCGATTTATCCGAGCCGACTTGTATCCGACAGCACCAACAAAAACGCCCGCGCGATGCGGGCGTTTTTGTTTGGCCTTCGGAAAGACAGATTATTGCAGGTGATTGGAAATGAGTTTGGTCATTTCGAACATCGACACTTGCTTCTTCCCGCCAAACACAGCTTTGAGCTTGTCATCCGCATTGATCATGCGTTTGTTGGCTTCATCTTGCAGCTTGTTCTTCTTGATGTAGTCCCAAACCTTCTTGGTGACTTCAGTACGCGGCAGCGGGTTTGCACCGATCACTGCACCCAAGGTGGCGGACGGCGTCATCGGCTTCATGAACGCTGCATTCGGCTTACGGGGAGTCTTCGGCTTTGCGACTTTCTTTGCTGCGGGCTTCTTTGCTGCGACCTTCTTTGCCGGAGCAGCTTTCTTCGCTGCCGGCTTTGCTGCCGCTTTCTTTGCTACGGGCTTGGCTGCTGCCTTTTTGGCCGGGGCGGCTTTCTTGGCTGGAGCTGCTTTTTTTGCTGCGGGTTTTGCTGCGGCTTTCTTCGCAGCGGGCTTCTTGGCGGCTGTTTTGGCCGCGGGTTTTTTGGCTGTTGCCATCTTCAAGCCTCCTTCACGAAATGTGTTGGGAAAATGCGTCGTATCACGCAACGCTAATAGTGGTGCGCTTTTCATAGGGATGCAAGTGTTTTTTATAACTATGCGCATGAATTTGTGTGCTTCATGCCACGCGATCTTCATAGGAGAAAACCGGAAAAGCGTCACGTGATCGTTCGATGAGTGCCAGCGTCTTGTCGCGAGTCCCTCTCTGAGATGGACTATTCTGTCCTCCAGAGGGGCGCGATGACTCGAGATGAGGATGGTGTGATCGGGCGGGAAGCCTTATCTGGTGCGGGTTTGCTGCAGGTGAGCGTTCCGGCTGGTGGCGCCGTAGCGCCTGCGAGTACTCGGCGCTTGCTCGCTATCGGACTGCACGCACTGCAGCGCAAGATGGCTTGGGGGGCGGCCCACTTGCTACTCGTGAGCGGCCCGCCCGCGCTCTGACAGCGAGCGCCTCCGAACGAACGCGTGAGGAGGCGATTTCTCGCTCGATGAAGTGCAGGTTCGGGGGAGGGCGGGCAGGTCGCCAGCGCGGAGGAATTTTGCTTTACTCCTGCCGTCCACGTCTGGACGGCAGGAATATGTAGCCTGACGACGAAGGGTGTCAGCGAGCGCCGGGCAGCATGCCTTTCATGCCGCGCATCATCTTCATCAGGCCGCCACCCTTGAGCTTCTTCATCATCGATTGCATCTGCTCGAATTGCGCGAGCATGCGGTTGACTTCCTGCACCTGCACACCGGCGCCCGCCGCGATGCGGCGCTTGCGTGACGCCTTGATGAGCTCCGGCTTGGCGCGCTCCTGCGGTGTCATTGAATTGATGATGCCTTCCATCCGGCGTACCTGTTTCTCCGCCTGGTTCATGTCGGCATTGCCGGCGGCTTGCTGGAACTGTGCGGGCAGCTTATCGATCAGACCGGAGAGGCCGCCCATTTTCTTCATCTGGCTCAGCTGCGCCTTGAAGTCGTTCAGGTCGAACTTGCCGCCGACCTTGATTTTCTCTGCCAGGTCCTTGGCGGCTGCAACGTCGACGCCTTTTTGCGCCTCCTGGACTAATGCAAGGATGTCGCCCATGCCGAGGATGCGGCTGGCCATGCGGTCAGGATCGAAGGCTTCCAGTCCGTCCAGCTTTTCGGCCACGCCGGCAAACTTGATGGGCTTGCCGGTGACGTGGCGCACCGACAATGCTGCGCCGCCGCGTGCGTCGCCGTCCAGCTTGGTCAGCACGATGCCGGTCAGCGGCAGCGCGTCGTTGAATGCCTTGGCGGTGTTGATTGCGTCCTGGCCGAGCATGGCGTCGACCACGAACAGAGTTTCGATCGGCTTGATCGCTGTGTGCAAGGCGGCGATTTCCTGCATCATCGCTTCGTCGATGCCGAGCCGGCCGGCGGTGTCGACGATCAGAACGTCGTGATAATGCTTCTTCGCATAATCGAGCGCGGCCAGGGCGATATCGACCGGTTTGTCGGTCGGTGAAGACGGGAAAAAGTCAGCGCCGACCTGGGTCGTTACTGTCTGCAACTGGCCGATGGCGGCAGGGCGATACACGTCCGTCGAGACGGTCAGCACTTTCTTCTTTTTCTGTTCCTGCAGGTATTTGGCGAGCTTGCCCACGGTGGTGGTCTTGCCGGCGCCCTGCAGGCCGGCCATCAGGATGACGGCGGGGGGCTGGGTGGCGAAATTCAGTTGCGAGGCGTCCGGACCGAGATCGGCACCCATGATCGCGGCCAGCTCACGCTGC
Source organism: Herbaspirillum sp. ST 5-3 (assembly GCF_004804275.1). Classification (GTDB taxonomy): domain Bacteria; phylum Pseudomonadota; class Gammaproteobacteria; order Burkholderiales; family Burkholderiaceae_D; genus Noviherbaspirillum. Next base: position 63,734 of record NZ_STGI01000001.1, on the reverse strand, counting down.
ACTACGCCGACCAGGGCCTGGCCGGGAGTGAGCGAACCGATGACTTCCTCGCCCAGTGCCTTCTGCTTTACGCGAGCGACGAATTCGCGCACAGCCGGCAGTGCCACGTCAGCCTCAAGCAGCGCCAGGCGAACTTCGCGCAGCATTTCGGCGGTATTGGATTCGGTCAGACGCGCTTCGCCGCGCATCGTTTTGACGACTTTGGCCAGTCGTTGAGTCAGGTTGTCGAGCATGGGTGACGATATATCAAGAAATGGGGTGGGACGATGCTGCTGGATGAGGCATCGGGAACAGGCCTCATTTTACCCGATGCAGTCGCTTCTCTCGCTCTCACGGGTCGATTTGGCGGAAATATGGAAAGCGGGCGCAATGCGTGCGATTGACTGGAGGCGAACTGCCTCGCATCACTGGTGGAGCGTGAAATTCGGGAGCGTAATAAATATTTATCGCACGCTGGGTAAGTGACCCGGACGCGAAGGCGACATTGGAGAAATGCAAGTTTTTCGTCCATGTCGCGCATTTGCCGGGGGTAATATGAGATTCTTGCTGAAGTCCGTGACTACGCTGCGTGGCCGACGCTGATCTGAGTTCGTGATCCGGCTGCCGCTCTCATCCAACTTAACCCGCCCTGATGGAGGATTACTTGCCGGCGACTGAATTGCTCGAAGCGGTGCTTGTTGAAGATGAACAAACGGTGCGCATGGCGACCGCGCAGACGCTGGAACTCGGCGGATTCAAGGTGCAAGCCTGTGCCAGCGTCGAACAGGCGCAACCTTGGCTGAAGGCGGAATTTGGCGGCGTGATCGTGACCGATGTACGACTTCCCGGGCGCTCCGGTCTGGAATTGCTGGCACAGGTAGTCGCGCTGGATCCCGATTTGCCGGTCATCGTCGTCACGGGTCATGGCGATGTCGGCATGGCTGTCGACGCGATGCGCGCCGGGGCCTACGACTTTATCGAGAAGCCGTTCGCCGCGGAACGATTGATGGAAACGGTCCGGCGGGCGCAGGAAAAGCGCCGGCTGGTGATCGAGAATCGCCGCTTGAAGGCGGCCTGGAGTGCGGATCCGGACGTGCCCGCCCTGATCGGGCAGTCGCCGGCGATTGAACGGGTGCGGACCTTGATCCGATCGGTCGGCCCGGCCGCAGTCGATATCCTGATCAACGGCCAGACGGGCACCGGCAAGGAGGTCGTGGCGCGTCAGTTGCACGCCGCCAGCGGCTGCAAGGGGCCGTTTGTGGCGATTAATTGCGGTGCCTTGCCCGAGTCCGTGTTCGAAAGTGAAGTCTTCGGTCATGAAGCGGGTGCCTTTACCAGTGCACAGAAAAGGCGCATCGGAAAACTGGAATACGCCAATGGCGGCACCATTTTTCTCGACGAGATCGAGACCATGCCTCTCGCGCTGCAGGTGAAATTGTTGCGCGTATTGCAGGAACGGCAGCTGGAACGGCTTGGCGGCAACGAACGGATCCAGATCGACTGCCGGGTGATTGCAGCCAGCAAGGCAGATCTATTGGCGTTGAGCGCGCGGAGGCAATTCCGGGAAGACCTGTACTACCGCATCGGTGTCGTGAGTATCGATCTGCCAACGCTTGCCGAGCGCCGCGACGACATCCCCTTGTTGCTCGCGCATTTCGTGCAGGGAGCGGCCCTGCGATACCGGCGGCCCGTCCCTCAATGGAGTGCTGCCAGGATGGCGCAGTGGCAGATCCGCGAATGGCCAGGGAATATACGTGAGTTGCGCAATTTCGCAGACCGGCTGGTGCTAGGCGTGGCAGATGCCGCAGGCATCCCGGCCGGAGAACAGGCGGAAGTGGAAAGCCTGCCGCAACGAGTCGACGCGTACGAGCGGATGCTGATTGCCGAAGCCCTGGAGGTGAATGAAGGTAACGTCGCGGCGACAGCCGATCATCTCGGCGTGCCGAAAAAGACGCTGTATGACAAGTTGAAAAAGTACCAGCTATCTGCCGGCCGTGCCGCCGAATAAGACCTTGTGCGCACGCGCGTTTGATCGGCCATGGTGTAAACTCAAGGTCTGCCAATAATCAACTCGCGTGATGTACACCTATTTTTTCGTCCTCGCAGCATTGCTTTACGCGACCTGTGCTTTCCTGCCGTCGCGCCACCGTATGGCCATTTCTGCCGGAATCGCAGCTGGCTGGTTGCTGCACGGCGGCGCGCTGTGGGCGGATATGATTGCGCCGGGATCGCTGCGCATCGGATTTGCCATCATGTTATCGGCAACGCTATGGATTTCAGTGGCGGCGTACTGGCTGGAAAATCGTAACTTCTCGCTCGACGGCTTGCGCATCCTGGTGCTGCCGTCTGCCGCCGTGGCCGTGGTTCTGCCGGTGCTGTTCCCCGGCAGCGTGGTACCGCTGGAGGGCAAGACTGCCTTGTTTCCGTGGCATGTCGCAATTGCCATCCTGGCGTACAGCTCCCTGACCATCGCGGCGTTTCATGCCGTGTTGATGGCCTTGCAAGAATCTCGTTTGCACACCCCGCCCGACGCATCGAAGAGCGGCTGGCTGGCGCTTGCGCTTGACCGGCTTCCGGCCCTGCTGACCATGGAAAAGTTGTTGTTTCGCATGATCGGCTTTGGCTTCGGCTTGTTGACCCTCACTGTCCTGTCCGGCGTGGTGTTTTCCGAAGAATTGTTCGGCAAGGCGTTCAAGTGGGATCACAAAACCATCTTTACCATGCTGTCCTGGGTGTTGTTCGGCGCGTTGCTGGCTGGCCGCGTCTGGCGTGGATGGCGCGGCAAGACGGCGCTGCGGTTTACGCTCACCGGGTTTGCAACCCTGCTGCTGGCTTATGTCGGCAGCCGCTTCGTGCTGGAAGTCGTGCTGCACAGAGGTTTGGCATGAAGCTGCTGTTGTGGGCCGCCATCGGCTTCATCGTCGTGATGTGGCTGCTCCGGAGCAATAAGGTTTCAAGCACCGGTCACGCCTCCGGCACCTCCAGCACCTCCAAGAAGGACAAGCTGATCGAGCCGATGGTGCAGTGCGCACATTGCGGCGTGTACATTCCTGCCTCGGAATCCGTCACCGCTGCGTCCGGCAAGGTGTTCTGCAGCGATGAGCACCGTCTCAAACATGTCGGGCCTTGACGACCACCTCCTGGCTGCCGCACGCCTGCCGGCGTGGCGCCGGCGCTTCCTGCAACACCCACGCATGAATCCGGTTTTTCCACTGCCTAAAGGCGCCACGCGATGATGCAGGTGGCCCAACTGGCCCGCCGCGAAGGGCGCGATACTCTCTGGCGCCCGCTTCAGACTTTCAGCGTCACGCGTATCGTGATTGTGCTGGTGCTGCTGGTCTACCTCAGTTTCAACGCGGTAAAGGGGAGCGGCGAGGCGGGCTTTCAGGCGGATTGGCAGACCGCCATTGTGTATCTGGTGCTGGCCGTTGCCTTCGCCCTGTTGTCCGTGTATTCCCAGAAGCGTTTCATGCTTCAATTGCTGGCGCAACTCTCCGTCGACATCACCGCCATCTCGCTTTTGTACATCGCTGCCGGCGGCGCAAAGACCGGCCTGGCCATTCTGTATCTGTTTCCGCTTGCCGGTTGCGCCATTCTCGCGCCACTGTTGCTGGCGCTGTTTTTTGTCTCGGTGGTAACGCTGATCTTGTTGTCGGAGAGCGCTTACCAGCTTCTGCACTCGATGCCGGACGCTTCACCTTCACGGGCCGGATTGTACGGCGCGGCATTTTTTGCAGCGATTTATGTGATCAATCGCCTCGCCGCCAAGCTGATCAAGCAGGAGGAGCTGGCGGCGCAACGCGGACGAGAACTGCAGCTGCAAGAGGCGATCAATCGCCTCGTCATTTCCGATATGGGCGACGGAATCCTCGTCGTGGGCAGGGACAGCGAAGTGTATGCCGCGAACCCGGCGGCCGAGCGCATGCTTGGCCTGTCGTTTGCGGACAAGCAGGCCCTTATGAAGCTGGTCGACATTTCCTCCCTGGTGCCGATTGCGGAAGCCTTTTCTGCATGGCGCGCGCGTCCCGCCGAAGCGACTGAAACGGACACCGCTGCCTCCACATATGTGATGATCAAACCTGGCAACCATTTCGCCGCAAATTCGACTCTGATTCTTGATGGGCGGCGCGAACTCTTCGCCCACTTGAAGTTGCGTTTTGCCAAGGTCACCTCGGACGATTTGCCCGAGGGCAGGACGGTCATTTTCATGCAAAATGTCAGCGAAATCGAAAACCAGGCGCAACAACTCAAGCTTGCGTCGATGGGGCGACTGACCGCCAGCATTGCACATGAAGTGCGCAATCCGCTGTCCGCCATTTCCCATGCTGCATCGCTGCTCAACGAGGACATCACGCATCCGACCCAGTCTCGCTTGCTGAAAATCGTCGGCGATAACGTGGTCCGCCTGAACCGGATGATCGAAGATATCCTCAAGCTGTCGCGTCGGGCGCATGTGAGTCATGAGCCCTTGGCGCTCGGCCCCTTTCTTGCCGAAATCGTCGACGAGTTCGTGGAAGGGCACGCGGTCGCGTCAGGCGTCATCGCTTTCGGTCCCATGGCCCGCCTTCATGTGCGCTTTGATCCGCTGCACTTGCGGGAAGTGGTGATCAATTTGCTGTCGAATGCAATACGCTACGCCAGTGGGCGCATTGCAAGTATTCGGATCCACGCGATTTCCCCGGCGACAAACCGGCTTGAGCTGCATGTCCAGGATGACGGGCCGGCCATTTCACCGGAAGTCCGGTCGCATTTGTTCGAGCCTTTTTACACGACTTCCAGCAAGGGGACCGGTCTCGGTCTCTACCTGGCGCGCGAATTGTGTTTGAATAACGGCGCCATGCTCGATTACGAATACCGCATGGATTTCTCGAAGGGCGGAATGGATCAGCCGAGCGGCAGGTTCGTCATTACCTTTGCCATGGACGACACACTTTTACCTGACTTGCATTCATTATGACCGCACCCCGTATCCTGGTCGTTGACGATGAAGCCGACCTGCGCGAGCTGCTTGAGATCACGCTTGTCAAGATGGGTCTGGATGTCGATTGCGCCGAAACGCTCGCGGCAGCACGCGCGCTCCTCGCAGAGCACGAGTATGCATTGGTGTTGACCGATATGCGCCTGCCGGACGGACTTGGCATTGAGTTGGTGCGCGAGGTGGCGAGTACCTACAAGAACACTCCGATCGCCGTGATTACCGCATTTGGCAGCGCCGACAATGCAGTCGCCGCGCTCAAGGCCGGAGCGTTCGACTACCTGTCCAAGCCGATCGGCCTGGATCAGTTGCGCCTGATGGTGCAGTCGGCGCTGCGCACCCAACATGCCGGTAGCGGGTCGAGTCCGTCGTCTGGCCAGGTGGAGGCGGCTACTTCGCGCCTGACCGGAGATTCGGCAGTCATGCGAGACTTGCGCGCGCAGATTGTCAGGCTGGCGCGCAGCATGGCGCCGGTCGCGATCACAGGCGAGTCCGGCAGCGGCAAGGAGCTGGCCGCACGGGACATACACGCGCATAGCGCGCGCGCTGACAAGCCGTTCATCGCGGTCAATTGCGGCGCCATTCCGGAAGCCTTGATGGAAGCCGAATTTTTCGGTTATCGCAAAGGCGCGTTCACCGGTGCCAATGATGATCGCGACGGCTTCTTCCAGGCAGCCAACGGCGGCACCCTGATGCTGGACGAGGTCGCCGACTTGCCGTTGCCGATGCAGGTGAAGTTGCTGCGCGCAATCCAGGAGCGTCGCGTCCGCAAGGTCGGCGCCACGGTGGAGGAGCCGGTCGATGTGCGTTTGATCAGCGCAACCCATCAGAACCTGGCCTCATGCGTGGAAAGGGGGACGTTCCGCCAGGATTTGTTTTATCGCCTGAATGTCATCGAATTGCGTTTGCCCCCGCTGCGCGAGCGCCTGGAAGATATCAGCCAGATGGCCGACGCGCTGCTGGAGCGCTTGTCTTCTTGCGGCAGCAGGGCTGTGCTGTCGCCTCAGGCGCTGCAAGCACTGCAGTCCTATCCATTTCCCGGCAACGTGCGCGAGCTGGAAAATATTCTTGAGCGAGCGCTGGCGTTTGCCAACGGAGGTGTCATCGAGGTAGGAGACCTTGCGCTGAAGCCGGTATCCGTGAGCGATCTGTCGAATGCGCAACACGTAGCCAAGCCGACAGAGCCGCCGGCGGCGCCTGCCGCCGGACCGGAACGTGCGGTTGCCGCAAGTGCGCTTCCTGTCGAAGTCGAGCTGCCATGTTCACTGCCAGAGCATCTCGATCATGTCGAGCGCGAGATCATTCGTCGGGCACTGGCAAGAACCCATTTCAACCGGACGCAGGCGGCTGAATTGCTCGGCATCAGCTTCCGCCAGCTGCGTTATCGCATGCAGCGACTATCCATTCACGAACCGGATTCATGAACCGATTCCAGATAGGCGAGGACGGTTGGAGCAGTGGCGTGCAGCGCCTGCCGTCGCCCAACTTCGATGCACGCTCCGCCGATGCCACGATCGATCTGCTGGTGATTCACAACATCAGCCTTCCGCCCGGCCAGTTCGGCGGAACGTACATCGCCGATCTTTTCACCAACCGGCTCGACTGCGATGCACATCCGTATTTCGACCAGCTGCGCACCCTGCGTGTTTCCTCCCATTTCCTGATCCGGCGCGACGGCACGGTGATGCAGTTTGTCTCCGCCAACGAGCGTGCATGGCATGCGGGTGCGTCGTCGTTTTGCGGGCGAGAGCGCTGCAATGATTTTTCGATAGGCATCGAACTGGAAGGCACCGATTTTGAACCGTTCGAAGGCGCGCAATACGATGCCTTGGCCGAGCTCACCCACGCGCTGCGAGCCCGCTATCCTCTCACCGATGTTGCCGGTCATGAACACATCGCACCCGGCCGCAAGACGGACCCTGGTCCGTTCTTCGACTGGGATGGCTACCGCAAGTGCTTGATTCAAAAAGAACCACATTCGTTGGCGCTGCACACACTTCGGTTTCTGCACGGATAAAAGAAAAAGTCAACGCAGAAATTGCTAAAAAAATTAATGCAGATCAAGTAAAAAAGATATTGCATCCTCCCGGACCTGACACTAGAATTAGTCTCAATCGCAGCGCATGCCACTACATATAGTGGTGCTGCGATTTCCCATTGATGGGCTGTTCAGGTTGTTCCTCGATATACAGATTGTGATGGTGGGCGAGCCGTGAACAGCTCTCCCTATTGGATGGGCATTGCGCGGCGCACTCGGATTCACCGAAACGCCGCCGTACACCGTCCGCGTCAATTCGCGAACCCCGGTTTTCCTGGGCGTTCTAATTTAATAACCATAAGCAGCAACGCTGCCAGCAATACAGTCTTAGGAGGCTAGATGCATACTACTCAAGAGGTTTCCCACAAGTCCCCCGGCGAACTCGGCCTGGTCTCCCCGCAAATCAGCACGTCTTCTTCCTCCTCGAATCTGTCTGTCAGTCTTGGCGATTACAAGGTCATCCGTCGCAACGGCGCGGTTGTCGGATTCGAGCCTTCGAAGATTTCCATCGCGGTGACCAAGGCATTCCTCGCCGTGAACGGCGGGCAGGGTGCCGCATCCGCACGCGTGCGTGAACTGGTCGAGCAACTGACCTCCAATGTGGTGTCCGCCCTGGTGCGTCGCCAGCCGGCCGGCGGCACCTTCCATATCGAAGACGTGCAGGACCAGGTTGAACTGGCGCTGATGCGCTCGGGCGAACATGACGTCGCCCGCGCCTATGTGCTGTATCGCGCGAAGCGCATGGAAGAGCGTGCGCAGCAGCAAGCCGCCAAACCCTCCGATATGCCGCAGCTGCATGTCACCGAAGACGGCCAGCGTCGTCCGCTCGATCTCAATCAGGTGCGCAACCTGATTACCGCTGCCTGCGTCGGCCTGGAAAAGCATGTCGATGCGGAAGCGATCCTTGCTGAAACCGTGAAAAACCTGTACGACGGCGTGCCGGTCGAAGAGCTGCACAAGTCCGCCATCCTGGCTGCCCGCGCGCTGATGGAAAAGGACCCGGCCTACAGCAAGGTCACCGCTCGCCTGCTGATGCATACTATCCGCAAGGAAGTGTTCGGCCAGGAAGTGGCGCAGGCTGATGCCGCTGCACACTATATTGATTACTTTCCGAAATACATCAAGAAGGGCATCGAAGCCGACCTGCTCGATGCCAAGCTGGCCCAGTTCGACCTACGACAACTGGCCGACGCGCTCAAGCCGGAACGCGATCTGCAATTCGGCTACCTCGGCCTGCAGACGCTGTACGACCGCTACTTCCTGCACATCGACGGCACCCGCATTGAAATGCCACAAGCCTTCTACATGCGCGTGGCGATGGGCCTGGCACTGAACGAGATCGACCGCGAAGCGCGCGCCATCGAGTTCTACAACCTGCTGTCGTCCTTTGACTTCATGAGCTCGACGCCGACCCTGTTCAATTCCGGCACCCAGCGCTCGCAGCTGTCCTCTTGCTACCTGACCACGGTGTCGGATGACCTGGACGGCATCTACGAAGCCATCAAGGAAAACGCGCTGCTGGCCAAGTTCGCCGGCGGCCTGGGTAACGACTGGACCCCGGTGCGCGCGCTGGGTGCCCACATCAAGGGCACCAACGGCAAATCGCAGGGCGTGGTTCCCTTCCTCAAGGTTGTGAATGACACCGCCGTCGCCGTCAACCAGGGCGGCAAGCGCAAGGGCGCAGTCTGTGCCTACCTGGAAACCTGGCACATGGACATCGAGGAATTCCTCGACCTGCGCAAGAACACCGGCGACGACCGCCGCCGCACACATGACATGAACACCGCGAACTGGATTCCCGACCTGTTCATGAAGCGCGTGATGGAAAAGGGTGAGTGGACGCTGTTCTCCCCGAGCGACGTGCCGGACCTGCACGACAAAGTCGGCCGCGCCTTCGAGGAAGCCTACACCGGCTATGAAGCCAAGGCTGCCCGCGGCGAACTGAAGCTGTTCAAGAAGATCCAGGCGCTCGACCTGTGGCGCAAGATGCTGTCCATGCTGTTCGAAACCGGCCATCCGTGGATCACCTTCAAGGATCCGTGCAACATCCGTTCCCCGCAGCAGCATGTCGGCGTCGTCCACAGCTCCAACCTGTGCACCGAGATCACGCTGAACACCAACGACTCCGAAATCGCGGTCTGCAATTTGGGTTCGGTCAACCTGCCGGCCCATATGAAGGATGGCAAACTCGACCACGCCAAGCTGCAGCGCACCATCCGTACCGCGATGCGCATGCTGGACAACGTGATCGACATCAATTATTACGCCGTGAAGAAGGCGCGCGACTCCAACCTGCGCCACCGTCCGGTCGGCCTGGGCATCATGGGTTTCCAGGACTGCCTGCACATGACGCGCGTTCCATACGGCTCCATGGAAGCGGTCGAGTTCGCCGACCGTTCGATGGAAGCGGTGTGCTACTTCGCCTACTGGGCCTCGACCGAACTGGCGGAAGAGCGCGGCCGTTACAGCTCCTACCGCGGCTCGCTGTGGGATCGCGGCATCCTGCCGCAGGACTCGCTCAAGCTGCTGGCGGAGGAGCGCGGCGGCTACCTGGAAGTCGACACCAGCGAAACCATGGACTGGCCGGCCCTGCGCGAGCGCATCAAGCAGCACGGCATGCGCAATTCGAACTGCGTGGCCATTGCACCGACCGCGACGATCTCCAACATCATCGATGTGTCGGCCTGCATCGAGCCGACCTATCAGAACCTGTACGTCAAGTCGAACCTGTCTGGCGAATTTACCGAGATCAACGAGAATCTGGTGCGTGAATTGAAGGCGCGTGGTCTGTGGGACGAGGTCATGGTCGCCGACCTGAAGTACTTTGACGGCAGCCTGGCCAAGATCGACCGCATCCCGCAGGACCTGCGCGATATCTACGCAACCGCCTTCGAGGTCGATCCGAAGTGGCTGGTGGAAGCGGCGTCGCGTCGTCAAAAATGGATTGATCAAGCGCAATCGCTCAACATTTACATGGCGGGTGCATCCGGCAAGAAGCTGGACGAGACCTACAAGCTGGCCTGGCTGCGCGGCCTGAAGACCACTTACTACCTGCGTACCATCGGCGCCACGCATGCCGAGAAGTCGACCTCCAAGGCTGGTGCACTGAATGCCGTGTCGGCAAATGGCGGGGTCGGCAGCATGGCGTCGGCTGCTCCGGCAGCAGCGTCAGCAGATGATGTCGCCGGCCCGGCTTGCATGCTGCGTCCGGGCGATCCCGGCTTCGAAGAGTGCGAGGCCTGCCAGTAACACGACACGCGATCGGTACGGCACGTGGCCATACCGATCGCCGACGACATGCGAGGCGCTGCCGCGCCGACTTGAACATCACGCAACTGCAACTACAATACTCGTAAGGAAGATCAGCCATGCTAAGTTGGGATGACGAAGTAACCCCTGTCGCAAAACCTGCCCAAGCTCCGCAACCGCAATTGCAGCCGGCGCTGGCCGCCGTGACGCCGTCGGCTTCGCGCACTCCCCAATTCAACGACATCGCGTTCGATCCCGCGCTGGTCAGCAAGCCGCAAGCCGCCTCGCCGGAAGCAGCAGCGCGCCGCGTGAACGCCGCCGACAAGCGCATCATCAACGGCCAGACCGACGTCAACCAGCTTGTTCCGTTCAAATACAAATGGGCGTGGGACAAATACCTGGCCGGTTGCGCCAACCATTGGATGCCGCAGGAAATCAACATGCAGCGCGACATCGAGCTGTGGAAGAACCCGAACGGCCTGACCGAGGACGAACGTCGCATCATCAAGCGCAACCTCGGCTTCTTTGTGACCGCCGATTCTCTTGCCGCCAATAACATCGTGCTTGGCACCTACCGCCACATTACCGCGCCGGAGTGCCGCCAGTACCTGCTGCGCCAGGCATTCGAAGAAGCGATTCACACCCATGCCTACCAGTACATCGTGGAATCGCTCGGACTCGACGAAGCCGAGATCTTCAACGCCTATCAGGAAATCGCGTCCATCCGCGACAAGGACGAGTTCCTGATTCCGTTCATCGACGTACTCACCAACCCGGAATTCAAGACCGGCACGATCGAAGCCGATCAGACGCTGCTGCGCTCGCTGATCGTGTTCGCCTGTCTGATGGAGGGATTGTTCTTCTATGTCGGCTTCACGCAGATCCTCGCGCTCGGTCGCCAGAACAAGATGATGGGAGCGGCGGAGCAGTATCAATACATCTTGCGCGACGAGTCGATGCACTGCAATTTCGGGATCGATCTGATCAACACGATCAAGCTCGAGAATCCGCATTTGTGGACTGCTGCATTTCGTGACGAGATCAAATCGTTGTTTTTACGTGCAGTGGAGTTGGAATATCGCTACGCAGAGGATACAATGCCGCGTGGAGTGCTCGGTTTGAATGCGCCGATGTTTAAAGGGTACTTGCGATTCATCGCAAATCGTCGCGCGCAGCAGATCGGTCTCGATCCGATGTTCCCGCAGGAAGAAAACCCTTTCCCGTGGATGAGCGAGATGATCGACCTGAAAAAAGAGCGCAACTTCTTCGAGACACGCGTGATCGAATACCAAACCGGCGGTGCGCTGAGCTGGGAATAAAAGAAGCAAAAAAGCTCAAAGCGATTAGCGAGGTGGGGAGAGACGGCAGTCAGCACATATCGACCCGATAGGCTGCTGCAAACTGAAGGGCTATAACCAAGTTTAATGAACAGTAGACGAACGCATCGATCTTCTACGTTATTTCCGCTGACCCCGACTCAGTCGGGCAAGGCAGCGTTTGCTCTGAAAAACCTGTTGGTTTTTGACAAACTGTATTCCGACGCCGGCATTGTTGCCGGCGTTTTTTTTGGCTACGACTGCCGCAGCGCCATTTGAGCGCGTGGCTTGCACCTCCCTCACCGCCGACGCGCGGCGGTGATTTGCAGAAGAGAGGCGTAGCTGATTGAGGCTGAAGTGCTGCATGAATGAGGTGATGCAGCAGTTCAGCTGGTGCCGAATTCATTAGCGCAAACAGAAGCTTGCTTGTGCCGATGAATAATCCGCCAGGCCCATCGCGATGGACCGGGCGGGTTTCCAAAACCTCGAAGTTTGAACTTTCTCATCACGTGAAGGAGAAACAAATGGCAACAGCAAAGAAAGCAGCAGCGAAGAAACCCGCTGCAAAGAAAGCCCCGGCGAAGAAGCCGGCAGCCGCCAAGAAGCCGGTAGCGAAGAAAGCAGCAGCCGCCAAGAAGCCGGTAGCGAAGAAAGCAGCAGCCGCCAAGAAGCCGGTAGCGAAGAAGGCAGCAGCCGCCAAGAAGCCGGTAGCGAAGAAGGCAGTAGCCGCCAAGAAGCCGGTAGCGAAGAAAGCAGCAGCCGCCAAGAAGCCGGTAGCGAAGAAGGCAGCAGCTGCCAAGAAGCCGGTAGCGAAGAAAGCAGCAGCTGCCAAGAAGCCGGTAGCGAAGAAAGCAGCAGCCGCCAAGAAGCCGGCAGCCAAGAAAGCAGCAGCTCCTAAGAAAGCAGCAGCTCCTAAGAAAGCAGCTGCCAAGAAGGCCGCCAAGCCTGCAGCGAAAAAAGCTGCGGCTCCCAAGAAGGCTGCCCCGAAAAAAGCAGCAGCTAAGAAGCCGGCTGCCAAGCCTGCTGCTAAGCCTGCCGCTGCAGCGCCTGCTGTGAAGACTGTGCTGAACCCGGCAGCGGCCTGGCCGTTCCCGACCGGCACTCGTCCGTAATAGCCGAGCTCGCTTGGATGCCTGATTAAGTTCAGGCAAAATGCCCGTTGTGTGGCCTTGGTCGCGCGACGGGCTTTTTCTTTGGAGATCACATAGTGCTGAATAGCATTCTTACTTTGATTGTCGATAGTATTGCCGGCGTGCTGGGCGGTGTGCTGTTGTTGCGATTCTGGATGCAGGTGGTGCGGGTGCGACCTCCGTTGGCACTCGGCCAGTTCATCTTTCAGTTGACGGACTGGCTGGTGCGCCCATTGCGTCGCGTGTTGCCGGGCGTTGGTGGATATGATTGGGCCAGCCTGATTGGGGCATGCCTGGTCATTATTCTCGCGGTAGCAATCGACCTGGTGTTGTTCTCGCGCTTTTCTCCGCAGTTTCTTGTCCTGCTGTCGCTTCTGCGCTTTGTCGAATGGGTGTTTTACGGCTTCATGGGCCTCATCATCGTTGAAGCGATTTTTAGCTGGGTGAATCCGCATGCGCCGTTGGCGCCATTCATCGGCGCGCTCAACGAACCCTTGTTGCGGCCGCTGCGCAGAGTAATCCCGCTGGCCGGCAGTATCGATTTGTCGCCGCTGGTGGCGCTGGTGCTGTTGCGCATCGGCTTGATGCTGGTAACCACCATGCTGGGTTCTCTCGCATGAGCAAGGACTGGTGTTGCGCTGTCGCGAAGGGCGTGCGGATTACGGTGCAAATCACCCCGAATGCGAAGAAAAGCGAAGTGATTGGTGTGCTTGACGATGCCTTGAAGATTCGCCTGCAAGCGCAGCCGATCGAAGGCAAGGCTAATGAAGCACTGATCCGTTACCTCGCCGATACCCTGGATGTGCCGAAGAGTGCGATCTCCATCACGCACGGTCAGACAAGCAAGCGCAAGATCATCGAGATTTCGAATCCGAAAGTGGCGGTGGATGATGTGCGGCGCACTCTCTCGCCGGTCGACGGATAAGCCCGCCGCTAGTGCGTAATGCGGGTGATGCCACGGTTGGTCGTGACCTTCACGGTATCGCCAACCCGGAAGCTTTCATCCGGGGCGACTTGATAGGTGCGGATCGCTCCGTCTGCGAAGCGCAGCGTCAATTCAATGCTGGAACGGCTGGCATTGCTTTGTTCCATATGTTGACCGGCCAGACTTCCGCCGACCGCCCCGGCAACGGTCGCCACCGCATTTCCGTTGCCGCCGCCAATGGCGTTGCCGGTCACGCCTCCGAGTATGGCGCCGACGAACGATCCCAGACCCGTGCTGTGCCCGTCGTGAACCGTAATATCGCGTACGTTCATGACCTCTGCTGTTTGCACCACGGTCGTTCCTTCGGTCGACAGCTTGTCTGATTGCGGCCGCTCAGATGCGCAGCCGACCAGTAGCGTTGCCGCCATCAATGCAGAAATCGGAGCGCCAGCGCGCATAACATCCTCCACGGAAAAGGATCGTTGCCGCAACACGGCGTCGGGTATTCTCAAAAACGATAGCCGAATGCCTTATGGAAGCGCTCTTCGATTTCTTCGCGGGAAGGGTGATGGTTTTGCCCACCCTCATGCGCGATCTTGATTGCGCCCATCAAACTTGCGAGCCGGCCGGTCGTGGTCCAGTCCATGCCATGCGTCAAACCATAAAGCAAGCCAGCGCGGAACGCATCACCGCATCCGGTGGGATCAACCACTTTGTCGGCCGTCACGCAGGGAATGTCGATTTGCTTTCCGTCGGTATAGATCTCCGCGCCTTGCTCGCCGCGCGTCACGATCAATGCCGATACGCGCTTGCCGATTTGCTCCAGCGGCAGCTTGGTTCGCTCGGTCAGCAATTCGGCTTCATAATCATTGACAGCTACATAGGTTGCCAGTTCAATAAAGTGCTCCAGCTCCGGGCCACTGAACATCGGCAGTCCCTGGCCTGGGTCGAATATGAAGGGAATATTCAGGTCGACGCAGTCGATCGCATGCTGCAGCATCCCGTCCCGGCCGTCCGGAGCGACAATTGCCAGTTTTACGGGGCCTGCATCGGTAACCTTGTTGTGATGCGAGAGCGCCATTGCCCCGGGGTGGAATGCCGTGATCTGGTTGCTGTTGGCGTCGGTGGTGATGAAGGCTTGCGCGGTGTACGAACTTTCAATGGTGCGCACGCAGCGTCGCGAGATCTGCAGGCGATCGAGGCGATCCAGGTAAGGACCGCCGTCCATGCCAATCGTCGCCATGATGAGTGGATCGCCCTCCAGCAATTTCAGGTTGTACGCGATGTTTCCCGCGCAGCCGCCAAACTCGCGCCGGATTTCAGGCACCAGGAAGGCGACGTTGATCTTGTGCAGCTGGTCGGCGAGAAGTGCTTCGGAAAAGCGACCGCCGAACAGCATGATGGTGTCGAAAGCGAGCGAACCGCAGATGAGGGATGTCATGGATGGCTGCCAGATAGATAAAGAAGGAATTGTAAGGGGAGTCTGGGTGAACGAAGCAGAACGCTGCCTTCCAGCGCGTCAAGGATAAAACAGATACAAGCGGTAGCCTGACGGTTTCAGTTGCGATACTTCAAAAAACAGTTTGATCGGCTGTTCCGATTTGGGAGCGAAGCCCTTTTGCCCATCCTGAATAGCCGACAGGTAGTCGCGCGGCACAAATATGCGGCGCGCAATGGGTTTGTCGTTGCTGTCGTTGAGCGTCAGCTCGATATTCGGCCAGGCTTGCGCGGTCGCTCCATGATTTCGGAGCAGAGCAGTCAGGGTAAAGATATTGCTATCGGTGCTGATGGTCTGCAATTCGCTGGATTCAATCGAGACATATTCGATTTGCGCCGGTAAGCCGACCCGGCAACCGATGTAAGCGCATGCTTCCGCCAGAACCGGTTTTGTCTGCGGAAACCAGGCTGCGATCCGGTCGCGGAATACATAAGCGCTTTGGGCGAGCAATCCGATCAGCAATAGCACCGAACCGCCCGACATGACCACCCGCAGCAGGCGGCCGATGCGCTGCTTGCGTCGACCCTGTTTGACGAAGCTTGGCTCTTCGTATTCGGCGGTATCAGCGGCGTCCAGTTCGTCGGTTTCGACTGATTCGGATTCCGCTTTGTTGCGCCAAGGTTTGCTCTGGAGGTCGTCGATTGCGCGCTCCACCGCGTCCGGTTCGTCCCGGGCAGCCGGCTTGCTGCTTTCATCCCTGATCGGACGCACCTGCTCGTGGGTGAAATCCATCAGCGTCATGCGCAGCAAGGGATCCTGTGGCGTCGTATTACCGCCCTCGGCCGCTTGCGTGCCCTGTTCCTCCGATACGGCGGGCTCTGCCGGCATCTCGTCCGGTGCTTGGGCTGATTCTTCGGGCGAAGGTGCTTCCTTTTCCGCCTCCGGCGCCGGCAGGTTTGCAGTGGAAGCCTCGCTCGGCGGTAGCGCCTGCGGTGCGGGCTCGGATTGTGACCCTTGGAGTGCCGGCGTGGGTATCTGCGCGCTCGGCGGCTCAAGATCATCGGGCCGCAGCAGGTTCTCGATACCGTTGAAGATCTGTTTGCAGGCACCGCAGCGCACCAGTCCGGCGCGCAGCTTCAGTTGATCATGCGCGACCCGAAATGTCGTATGGCAATGCGGACATTGGGTTGCGAGTGCCATTGTGGTTTACGCGGTGCCGTCGGATTGGCCGGACAAGGCTACCCAGCCTTCATGTTCCGCCCACACCGACATCTTCATGAATGGCGCGTACGCGGCTGCCACCTCGTCGGCCTGGCGGGCCAGAATTCCGGACAGCACCAGTTTGCCTCCGGCGGCGACGCGCGAGGTAAGCATCGGTGCCATCAGCTTCAGCGGGCTCGAAAGGATATTGGCGACCACGATATCAAAGCGTTGCGGATGGGAAGAGGTGGCAAATTCTTCGGGCAGATAATAGTCGATTTCGCAGTGATTGCGTTCGCTGTTGTAGCGGGCGGACTCGATCGCCTGAGGATCGATATCGACACCGATGACCTGCGCTGCACCGAGTTTTTTCGCGACCATCGCGAGGATGCCCGAACCACAACCATAGTCGAGCACCGTCAGTCCCTGTGGCGCATGCGCCTCCAGCCATTCCATGCACAGCCGGGTCGTCGGATGGCTGCCGGTGCCGAAGGCGAGACCCGGGTCCAGTTCAAGAACCAGGCCGTTCGGGTCCGGCGCGTCATGCCAGCTCGGCACGACCCAGATGTTCTTGCCGATATGGATCGGCTCGAACTGCGATTGCGTCAGGCGCACCCAGTCCTGCTCTGCGACCGGCCGCAATGAATAGTTTGGCGTTGCAATGCCGCACGCGGCAGCAGCTTGGGAGACGATGGACGCGTGATCCGCATCTTCGTCCGCAAGCGCCACGACGCGACTGCGCTCCCAGGCGGCCTCCGCGGGTTCCATCCCGGGCTCGCCGAACAGCGGGCGTTCGGCTTCGGTGCCTTCGTCCGCGTCTTCTACCGACACCGATAGTGCGCCCGCATCCATTAATGCATCGGACAGGGCTTCGGCCTGGTCGCGCGCGACTTCGATGACGATTTCGGTCCAGCTCATGGGAATACCTTGTTTACTTGGCTGTCTTGCCGGTTGCCTTTTGCAAGTCCGGCTTGTCTGCCAGCTTTTGTTCCAGATAATGGATATTCGTGCCGCCTTCGATGAAACGCGCGTCGACCATCAACTCGCGATGCAAGGCGATGTTGGTCTGAATGCCTTCGACCACCATTTCCGACAGCGCAATCTGCATCCGGCGGATGGCCTGGTCGCGCGTGGCACCATAGGAGATCACCTTGCCCACCATCGAATCATAGGTCGGCGGCACGAAATATCCTGCATAGGCGTGGGAATCGACACGAATGCCGGGGCCGCCCGGCGCATGCCACGCGATGATCCTTCCCGGGGACGGAGTGAACTTGAACGGATCTTCCGCATTGATGCGGCATTCGATCGCGTGTCCGGAAAGTTCGATGTCTCGCTGGCGGAAGCGCAGCTTTTCGCCGGCCGCGACACGGATCTGTTCCTGCACCAAGTCGACGCCGGTGATCATTTCGGTCACCGGATGCTCCACCTGGATACGCGTATTCATTTCGATGAAATAGAATTCGCCGTTTTCGTACAGGAATTCAAACGTGCCGGCGCCGCGGTAACCGATCTTGCGGCAAGCTTCCGCGCAGCGGTCGCCAATGCGCTCGATCAACTTGCGTGGAATGCCCGGCGCCGGTGCTTCTTCGATCACTTTCTGGTGGCGGCGCTGCATGGAGCAGTCGCGCTCGCCCAGCCAGACCGCGTTCTTGAACTCGTCGGCGAGCACCTGGATTTCCACGTGGCGCGGATTTTCCAGGTACTTCTCCATATAGACTTCCGGATTGCCGAATGCCGAGCCGGCTTCCGTTTTGGTCATGGTGACCGCGTTCAGCAGAGCCGCCTCGGTGTGCACGACGCGCATGCCGCGCCCGCCACCGCCGCCGGCTGCCTTGATAATGACCGGGTAGCCGATCTTGCGTGCGATGCGAATGACTTCCTTTGGGTCTTCCGGCAACGCGCCTTCGGAACCGGGCACGCAGGGCACGCCGGCCTTGATCATTGCCTGCTTGGCGGAAACCTTGTCGCCCATCAGGCGAATCGATTCCGGACGCGGTCCGATGAACACGAAGCCGGATTTCTCGACGCGCTCGGCGAAGTCAGCGTTCTCGGAGAGGAAGCCATAGCCAGGATGAATCGCCTCCGCGTCGGTCACTTCCGCCGCGCTGATAATGGCGGGCATGTTGAGGTAGCTTTGTGACGATGGGGCTGGGCCGATGCAGACCGACTCGTCAGCCAGCTTGACGTACTTTGCTTCGCGGTCGGCTTCCGAGTGCACGACCACGGTTTTGATGCCCATTTCGCGGCAGGCGCGCTGGACACGCAGCGCGATTTCACCACGATTGGCAATGAGAATTTTTTCGAACATAGTGGAAGGAGTGATTCGTTAAGGGGCAGCGTTACCGGAAGTGCGCGGCACACTGGATAGCGGCCGAACGCGCAGCGCTTAACCGATCACGAACAACGGTTGGCCGAATTCCACCGGCTGGCCGTTTTCCACCAGGATTTGCTTGATCACGCCGGATGCGTCGGCGTCGATCTCATTGAGCAGTTTCATTGCTTCGATGATGCACAGCGTATCACCTTCCTTGACGGTCGATCCGATCTCGACGAAGGGAGGGTTGCCGGGGGCCGAAGCGCGATAGAAGGTGCCGACCATCGGGGACTTGACGATATGGCCTTCCGGCACGGCCGGTGCTGCTGCAACCGGTGCACTGGCCGCTTGCGGCACGGAGGCGGACGGTGCCGAAACGGTTTGCGGCATCGAATGCGGCTGCATCATCACGACCTGGCTTTGCGGCGCTCCGGAGGATTTGACGATACGGACTTTGCTTTCGCCTTCAGTGACTTCAAGTTCGGCGATATCTGATTCGGCAACTAGGTCGATCAGCGTTTTGAGTTTTCGTAGATCCATATGAAATCCCTCAGATTTATGTATTTATTGCAATCGGAATTCGCCGCAATTATAAGTGGGTTCGCGGCAGAACGATAAAAATTACAACTTTTTGAGCGCGTAATCGATCGCTGCGCCATATCCTTCGACTCCCAGTCCGCAGATCACGCCGATGGCGATTCCGGACAGGTAGGAATGATGGCGAAACGCTTCGCGCTTGTGGATATTGGAGATATGTACTTCGATAAACGGAATGGCCACGCCTGCCAATGCATCGCGCAAGGCGACACTGGTATGTGTGAATCCACCCGGATTGATGATGATCGCATCCACGCCCTCGGTTTTGGCGGCTTGAATGCGGTCGATCAGAGCACCTTCATGGTTGCTCTGAAAGCAGCTCAGCGTCGCACCAGCAGCGCCTGCCTGCGCAGTCGCCGCGCGCTCGACATCGGTGAGCGTCGTTGATCCATACACCTCCGGTTCACGTGTGCCCAGCAGATTCAGGTTCGGGCCATTGACCAGAAGAAGTTTTTTTGCCATGGAGATACAACTCCGTTTGACGAGGATGCCGCATTTTGCCGCCAAATGATGCTGATTGGCAAGGGGAAAGATTTTTCGAAACAACTAGAGTGATGCGAGATCCTTTTTGAGTTCATTCATCTTCAGACGACCGAGGTAAGTCTTTTTTACTTGCCCATCGCGGCCAATCAACACCGTATAGGGCAAGCCGCCTGCCTGGTTGCCGAATTGGCGAGACAGCTCGGTACCACTAACCCCTGCTACAAAAAGAGGGTAGCGGATATGATATTTAGATGCAAATTCCGTGATATTCGTAGCGGAATCAATGCCGATCCCGAGAATCTGGATTTTTTGGGGCTCAATTTCCGACTGCAGGGCGGATAACTCCGGCATTTCGTCGACACAAGGTGTACACCATGTTGCCCAAAAGTTAACGACCAGCGCCCGGCCCTTCCATTGATCCAGCGGCTGCGGTTTCCCGCTGATGTCGGGCATGGATTGGGACAGCAAATAGTCAACTGCAGACGCGTCGACCTTGTTCGATTCGGTTTGGCGGTATCCGAAAAATACGCCGAGCAATGCAAACAGCACTGCTGCAATGCCGAATATTACAATATTCTTTTTCATGTTCCTTCTGTTTCCGCAATAAGCGTTCGAACCAGGTCCACGCCGGCACGCGCGATCTTGCCTTCGGTCGAACCCTTGACGGCACCGCGCAAGTCATCCATTTCATACAAGGCAAGATGTACGCCTTCCTTTTGCCACATGAAGCTGACGGTTTCGACGGGTTCGCCGTGTTTGAAGTGGGCGGTCTCGGACACCTCAAAATCCACATTCTTGTTAATCAGATATATTTCGACATCCTTGGGGCTTTCGGCAAAGAGCTGCAAATGGATATCAGAATGCTCCCCGGCCGTCCCGTTAAGCACGGCGCCAGTCAGATAGGGTGAAAAACGGGCCAGTTCTTCCATGAGGCGCAAGGCCAGTTTGCGAAGATGCAAGAGCCGGGCCGGCTGCGTATCGGAAAAAAAGAGCTCATTGTACGCGCGGACTTCTTCCTCGATCTGGGCGTTGTCCGGCATGATTTCGCCGCGAATTTTCGCGTTTCCGAGGACCTGCCTGGCCGCCTTGCGCTTTGCGGTCGCATAATCAGCTCCGTCTTCGGCGATCAGGCGAGCCGCCGCTGCTGCAATTTCCGCGCGCAGCATGTCTGTATTGCTTGTGTAATTACTCATGGTATCGATGATACTCCGTAAGACTGACGGACCAGACCGATATGGAAGGTCGCGGTGGTCGCGGTGTTTCGCAAAGCCGATGCTTGTTGCCGGTCGCCGATATTGTGCGGGTTCACAGACCGCGGGTCAGGTAAAATCTCGGATCGGCTGAAAAATGCCCCAGCGCTTCGTTGTTGGACTCCCTGTTCGGCATTTCAGTCAGTTTTTTATTCCATTTGAAACAGCACATGCATATCCATATTCTCGGCATCTGCGGCACCTTCATGGGTGGACTCGCAGTGCTGGCCAAGGAGGCCGGGCATAAAGTCACCGGATGCGACGCCAACGTCTATCCTCCGATGAGTACCCAGCTCCAGGCGCAAGGCATCGAACTGATCGAGGGTTTCGGCACCGACCAACTCAGTTTGCAGCCGGACCTGTACGTCATAGGCAACGTTGTCTCGCGCGGCAATCCGCTTATGGAAGAGATCCTGAACCGCGGCTTGCCTTATACCTCCGGTCCCCAATGGATCGGCGAGTATATCCTGCGCAACAAGTGGGTGCTTGCCGTTGCCGGTACGCACGGCAAGACCACCACCTCGTCCATGCTGGCCTGGATTCTGGAGGAGGCGGGCTACCATCCCGGCTTTCTTATTGGCGGCGTGCCGATGAACTTTGGTATTTCCGCGCGCCTGTCGGGCAAGGCGACGGAGTCGAATTTCTTCGTGATCGAAGCCGACGAGTACGACACCGCGTTCTTCGACAAGCGCAGCAAGTTTGTTCATTACCGTCCGAAAACCGCGATCCTGAACAACCTGGAATACGACCATGCGGACATCTTTCCCGATCTCGCAGCGATTGAAACCCAGTTCCACCACCTGGTCCGCACGGTGCCGCGCGTGGGGCGATTGATTGTCAATGGACGGGAAGAGTCCCTGCAGCGCGTGATTGCACGCGGTTGCTGGGGTGAAAACGAATGGTTTGGCGTTAGCGGTGCTGCGGGCTGGACGCTCAAGGAGCATGAAGACGGCAGCTTCGACGTACGCTTCAACGGTGAAATTCAAGGAACAGTGGACTGGTCCCTGACGGGAGAGCACAATCGTCTGAACGCACTCGCGTCAATTGCCGCCGCCCGCCATGTCGGCGTGCCGCCGGCACTGGCGATTGAGGCCTTGTCGAAGTTCGAAAACGTGAAGCGCCGCATGGAAGTGCGCGGCGTGGTGAATGACATTACCGTGTATGACGACTTCGCGCATCATCCGACCGCGATTGCAACGACGGTGGGCGGCTTGCGCAGGAAAGTGGGCAGCGCCCGCATTCTGGCGGTGCTGGAGCCGCGGTCGAACACGATGAAACTCGGGACGATGAAGGATGCCTTGCCCGGTAGCCTGGTCGACGCCGACCTGGTGTTCGGATATGGCGCCAAATCGGGCAAGGACGCGCTTGGATGGAATTTGGGGGAAGCGCTGTCGCCCCTGGGCGCGAAGGCAAGTGCTTATGATGAGTTGAATACGCTGGTGCAGGCGATCGTCAATGCGGCGCAGCCAGGTGATCATATTCTGGTGATGAGCAACGGCGGCTTCGGCGGCGTGCATCAGAAGATTCTGGACGCGCTGGCGCAATGATTCTGTATTTACACGGCTTTCGCTCGTCGCCGCTGTCGTTCAAGGCGCGTCTGCTGGCACAGCGGATGCAGGAGCTGGGGCGCGCCGATGAATTCCAATGCCCGCAGCTGCCGGCATCGCCGCGCGGCGCCATTGCGCTGGCCACGGAACTTGCGGACAAGGTCGCGCCCGAACAACTGAGCTTGATCGGATCGTCGCTCGGCGGTTATTACGCAACCTGGCTCGCAGAACGCATCGGCTGCCGCGCGGTATTGCTGAATCCCGCAGTCAAGCCGCCAAGAGAGCTGGAAAAATATGTCGGCGTGACGACCGCTTACCATACGGATGAACCGTTCGAGTTCAAGCATGAATATGTCGACGAACTGAAAGCGCTCGCGGTGGAAAGGATCACGCGTCCGGAACGATATTTCCTGGTGGCGGCAACCGGAGACGAACTGCTGGATTGGCGCGAGATGGTCGCGCATTATCCCGGAGCGAGGCAGTGCATTATCCAGGGCAGCGACCACGGCATTTCGGAATTCGGCGAATACGTCGACCAGGTGCTGGCATTCTGCGGAATCGGGCCGGGAGCGGGCGAGTGAGGCTTGATTCGATTGGGTATGCGCGCTGGTGCAACCACGTCAACGGTGTCAATCCGACGCCCGAGATGCGAAGCTGGCTTACGGATACTGTTTCGCTGACAAAGAAATTGGTGGCGCACAGCAGCCATTTTCGCGTGCGTCGTTTGCGACAGGAGCGCGGCTTGTGTCTGGCCGATGAATTCGCGCAGCTCGAATTGCCGCGGCGTGCCTGCGTGCAGGAACGGGAAGTATTGCTCCAGTGCGATGGCCGCTCCATGGTGTATGCGCATACTGTCGTGCCTTTGAGCGCGACGGCGTCGGACTGGCCGTTTTTCGGTACGCTTGGCGAGCGTTCGCTCGGTACGACGTTGTTCAGCGATCCACGCGTGCAGCGGGGCAAGCTGCAGTACGCCCGCTTGGGTGCCCGCCATCCTCTGGCACGGCGCGCACATGCGGCGATTGGCCGCGAGGAATGCGCTTCGCTCTTGTTTGCGCGTCGCTGCCTCTACCGCCGCAAGAACGGCGTGCTGCTCGTGACGGAGCTATTCTTGCCTGCGATCGCCGAACTCGCATCGCAACGCACATAAACGCGATAACACCGCGCCCTTAACGACTTAACTCGCTGAAAAGCAAAAGCAAGCAATGAATTTATTTTTCGAGGAATCAGGCGACTTCAAAGCCGGTAGTGTCTTGCAACAGCAAGGCGAGGCGTATCAGGTCGAGATGCAAACCGGCAAGCGCACCAAGGTCAAGGCGCGCGATGTGCTTCTGCAGTTTGCTTCTCCCGAGCCCGCGCAATTACTGAACGAAGCGCAAGCGATCGCCGATGACATCGATCTGGACTTCCTGTGGGAAGTGGCGGGCGAGGAAGAATTCTGTTTCGCCGACTTGGGCACGGAGTATTTCGGCCATGCACCCAAGCCGCAGGAAGCTGCCGGGCTGCTTCTGCGATTGCATAACGCGCCGATCTATTTCTACAAAAAGGGGAAAGGCCGCTACAAGGCCGCGCCCGAGGCTTCGCTGAAAGCCGCACTGGCAGGCATCGAAAAGAAGAAGCAGCAGGCCGCGGTGCAGGCGCAGTACGTCGAGGAATTGAAATCGCGTCATCTGCCGGAGGCGTTCAAACCGATCGCACTGCAGCTCCTGTTCAAGCCCGACAAGAACAGCATCGAATACAAGGCGCTGGATGCGGCATGCTCCGAATTGCAGACCACACCGCAACGGCTGATGCTGGAGGTGGGCGGGATCGGAACGCCGAAGCAATTGCACCTGGCAAAATTTCTTTACGAATATTTTCCGAAGGGGACCGGCTTTCCGACGATCGCCATTCCGAGTGTTTCCTCCTTGCCGCTTGCTGATGTGCAGGCATTCTCCATCGATGATGTGACCACGACTGAAATCGACGACGCGTTCTCGGTTGTACGTACGATCGACGGCAAGGTACGGGTCGGTATTCATATTGCGGCACCGGCGCTCGGCATCAAACGCGACGATGTGATTGACGCAATTGCGCGCCAGCGCCTCTCCACGGTCTATATGCCGGGCGACAAGATCACCATGCTGCCGGACGAACTGGTTGAATCGTTTACCCTCGCCGAGGGCAAGACCTGCCCGGCATTGTCGCTCTACGCGACACTGGATCCGGCAGACTGGACAGTGCTGTCGACGGAAACCCGGGCGGAAGCGGTGCCGATCGCGGCCAACTTGCGTCACAACGATCTGGATGAAATCGTCACTGAAGAAAACCTGGCCGCCGATGCGGGTGAATATCCGCACAAGGCGGACATCGCGCTGCTGTGGCAGTGGGCGCAAGTACTCGAAAAAGCTCGCATGGCCAAGCGCGAAAGTTTCGGCCTGAAACCGGAGCAGACCAACCGCGTCGATTTCAATTTCTATGTCGAGGATGACGTCGTGACCATCGTGCGTCGCAAGCGCGGCGCACCGCTCGACAAGATCGTGGCCGAATTGATGATCTTTGCCAACAGCACCTGGGGCAAGCTGATGCATGACCATGGCGTGCCCGGCATTTATCGCAGCCAGGGCGGTGGCGGAGGTGGCTGGGCGGCCAAGATGCAGGTGCGCATGGTCACGCACGCCGCGCCGCACCAGGGCTTGGGCGTGGACCAGTATGCGTGGAGTACTTCGCCATTGCGACGCTATACCGACCTGGTCAATCAATGGCAGATCCTGGCATGCGCCGAGCATGGTGTCACCGCGCCGCTGGTGGCGCCATTCAAGCCGAGGGACGCCGATCTGTTTGCCATTGTGTCTGCATTTGATGCAGCCTACTCGGCATATGCCGATTTTCAGAACAACATGGAACGCTACTGGTGCCTGCGCTGGCTGGCGCAGGAGAATGCGAAGCATGTCGATGCGGTCGTGTTGAAGGACGAGGTCCTGCGCCTGGTTGATATCCCGCTAATCATTCGATTGCCCGGCATGCCGCAAGCGCCGCGCGGCACGCAAGTCAGGCTGGACATGATCCGCTGGGATGAAATTGACCTGACCGTGGAAGCAAGGCTGATCGAAATGACAACCGAACGCACGGCGGAAATCGATGCCGCAGTGGTGGAAGATGAAGAAATCGCCATTAGTGAGACAGAGGCAGATGCGGAATCCGTGCAGGAGTGAAAAGTTCGCTTAATGGCGTCGGGCTTTATCGTAAAATTCAAAGCTTCTGCAATTGCTGGATTGTTTGGGCGTGATGCTACTTTCTGAAAACCGCACGTTGTCCATCGCTGTCGCAGCGTCGGTATTAGTGCATGGTGCGCTGCTGGCGGTGCGATTCGCGGCACCTGACGCCTTTCAATTCAAGCCGATGGATCCTGGTCTGGAAGTCATTCTTGTCAATGCCAAGCATGACAAGAAACCGATCAAGGCCGAGGCGCTGGCGCAAGCCAATCTCGATGGCGGCGGGAATGCCGACGCAGGCCGTTCGAAGTCGCCCTTGCCGGACATGCGCAAGACCGAGAACGGCGAGGGCTTGCAAGCCATTCAACGTCGCATCGAAGAGCTGGAAAAGCAGCAGCGCATGCTGGCGCATCTGAACAGGAAATCGCCATTCGCAACGACGAAGGATCCCGTCAAGCCAAGGGAATCGCGGTCGAAACAGGACGCCGTCGATGCAACTGACAGCGACAGCGCGATCGCGCGGCGCGAGGCGGAAATTTCCAGGCGCATCGAGGATGAAAACAAGCGACCGAAAAAAACCTTCATTTCGCCCAGCACGCGGGAAGTCGGCTACGCCATGTATTTCGATAGCGTGCGCCAGCGTATCGAAAAGTTCGGCACCTTGAATTTCCCGCAAAAAGACGGCAAGAAGCTCTACGGCGAACTGACGATGTCGATCTCAATTTTCCAGGACGGGAAGATCTATACCAAAGACCGGGACGAAGGCATTACCGTGGAGCGCTCCTCCGGCAATCCCGCGCTCGATGAAGCGGCGCGACGCATCGTACGCCGCGCAGCGCCGTTCGGCGCCTTCGCAAAGAACATGCGGTCTGCCGACAAGGATGACGTCTGGGTGATGACGACACGTTTCAAATTCACACGCGACGATGCGCTCGAGGCACAACTGCAAGGGGGAATCAATTGATTGGCGTACCGGATCGCTACACCGTAATCGGCAACCCGATTGCGCACAGCAAATCGCCGGAGATCCACGCGCGTTTCGCAGTGCAGACCGGACAGCAATTGACCTATGAGCGCGTACTCGCACCGCTCGATGGCTTCGCGCGGACGGTCCGGGAATTGATTCGGCAAGGCGTGAAGGGGACGAATGTTACCCTGCCGTTCAAGCTGGAGGCGTATGCGCTGGCCGATTCGCTCACCGAACGAGCGAAGGCGGCAGGTGCTGTCAACACCTTGTCCTTCGAGGGCGGAATGATCGGCGGCGATAACACGGACGGCGCAGGACTGGTTCGGGATATCGTCGTCAATGCTGGCGTGAGCATCAAGGGCAAGAGCGTTCTTCTGCTTGGCGCCGGCGGCGCTGCACGCGGTGTGTTGTTGCCGATTTTGAACGAGCATCCAGTCGAGATCGTGATCGCCAACCGCACCGTGGAGAAGGCCGCCGAGCTCGCCGCGCAGTTTGCGAACCGCGGACCGGTGACTTCCAGCAGTTTCGAAGCGCTGCAGCGGCGATTCGATATAGTCATCAACGCCACGTCCGCGAGCCTTGCGGACGATGTGCCGCCGATTGCGCCGGTGGTCTTCGGCGGCAATGCATTTGCCTACGACATGATGTACGGGAAGGCACCGACTGTTTTCATGCGCTTCGCGGAGCAGCACGGTGCACGCGTGCGCGATGGTCTGGGCATGCTGGTCGAGCAGGCAGCGGAGTCCTTCTTCGTCTGGCGCGGCGTGCGCCCGGATACCGCGCCTGTATACGCGGACCTGCGCGCCAAGCTGTAAGCGCATGAAGACCCTGCGCAAGTTGCTTCTATGGCTTGTGTTTGCCCCGATCGCCATCGTGCTCGCGATGCAGCTCTATTTCGCCCTACAGATCTGGTGGTGGGTCGACCACAATCCGACCTCGACCAGCTTCATGGACCGGCAGCTTTCACTGCTGCGCGAGAGAGATCCGAACGCCCGCTTGAAGCACAAGTGGGTTCCCTACGACCGCATTTCGAATAATCTCAAGCGCGCCATCATCGCCTCCGAAGATTCGCATTTCTCGGAACACGAAGGTGTTGACTGGGAGGCCATGCAAAAGGCGTACGAGAAGAATACGAAGAAAGGCAAAGTAGTCGCCGGCGGATCCACCATCACCCAGCAGCTTGCCAAGAACCTGTTTCTGTCGGGCGAGCGCAGCTATTTGCGCAAGGGGCAGGAAGTCGTGATTACCTACATGCTCGAATACATGATGGACAAGGAGCGGATCTTCGAAATCTATCTCAATGTGGTCGAGTGGGGCGTGGGCGTATTCGGAGCGGAAGCGGCGGCGCAGCATTATTACGGCGTATCGGCGGCAAACCTGACCGCCGCACAGGCAGCACGGCTGGCCGTGATGTTGCCAAAACCTCGCTTTTACGACAAGAATCGTGGATCATCCTATCTGGCGCGCCGCACCGATTTGATCCTGCGGCGCATGGGAGCGGCCGAACTGCCTTGAAAAGAAAGGGAGCGCACATGCAGATGAAGTATCAGCGGGGTGAGTTGAGCTTGTTTTGGGCAGCAGTATTCGTCGGAGTCGTTGCACTTGCCGCGATGGTAGCCCTGATGTCGGCGCGTCATGAGCGCAATTATTTCGCGGACGCGTGGAAGCGCGCTACGAAAACCGAAGCCGGTCAGGCCCTGCAGCAAACCCAGAAGGTGGTCGAAAAGGCAGCCAAGCCAGAGGCGGCGGCGATCCGCAAGTGCATGGTGGACGGCAAGCCTGTCTATTCCAACGTGGAGTGCGATACCAAGAACCCGTCCAGCCGCAAGGTCGAACTGCACGATACGAGCGGCATCGACGCGCCGAAGCTTCCAGCACCGGCCGCTTCGCAAACGGACTCCCCGCAGAACATGCAAGAAAAGATGATTGAAAAGGCGACCCGCTAGACCTGATTCTGACGCCTCGTTTATGTGCAGGAATTTCTCGCCGGTGCCAAGCGTGACCCTTGCCTGCTGCCATCGATATCAGTACACTTGCGCTGTTTTCGTTTCTGGAGACCCGTCTTGGGTAGTCCTAGTACACATTGTCTGCCGTCAGCCGACGGCCAAACGGCGAGATAGCGCTTTCTTCGCACGCTTCCCAAAGCGCCTCTCGCCAATAACTGGTGGGTGGGCGCGTCCTGGCCAACTTCGCGGCCGCGTTCCCTGTAATTCAATCTACCTGCGGGTACCCGCCGCAGGTTGGCTGCGCCGTTACAAGACAGGCGCGGCCGGGAGAACACATGATTAATGTATTCGTCTTGCAGAATGGACGACTGAACCAGGTCAATATTGAGACCAGGAACGACCTGGAGAATGTCGCGCCGGTCTGGGTCGACCTCACCGATCCGAACGACGATGAGCGCGCGTGGGTGAAAAGCATTTACGGCGTCACTCTGCCGGGCGAAGACGAAGTCAAGGACATCGAAGCATCCGCCCGTTACTACGAAGCGGAAAACGGTGACTTGCATCTGCGCACCGACTTCCTGCTCGAGGAAGATGCCGGTCCTTCGCGCGTGGTCACGGTGGCATTCATCCTTGCCAGGAATATGCTGTTCTCGGTGCATACCGACGATTTGCCGGTGTTCAGGCTGGTACGCATGCGGGCGCGTTCGCGCCCCGGTTCGATCGTCGACTACAAGGATGTGTTGCTCGATTTGTATGCAACCGACGCCGAGTATTCGGCGGATGCCCTCGAAGGCATTTACCAGAACCTGGAAGACGTCAGTCGCAGTGTGCTGCAAAAAGAGCTCACCGACCAGGACGCTGCTGCGGCGCTGAATGCGATTGCGCAGGAAGAAGACTTGAACGGCCGCATCCGTCGCAACATGATGGATACGCGGCGCGCGGTGAGTTTCCTGATGCGAGGCCGTCTGCTGAATGGTGAACAATTCGAAGAAGCCCGCCAGATTCTGCGCGATATCGAATCGCTGGACGGACACACCGCCTTCCTGTTCGACAAGATCAACTTCCTGATGGATGCGACCGTCGGTTTCATCAACATCAACCAGAACAAGATCATCAAGATCTTCTCGGTGGCCTCCGTTGCGTTCCTGCCGCCGACACTGATCGCCAGCATTTACGGGATGAACTTCGAGATCCTGCCGGAACTGAAGTGGACCTTGGGGTATCCATTTTCGATCGGATTGATGGTGATTAGCGCCGTGGCGCCATTCTGGTATTTCCGCCGTCGCGGCTGGCTCAAGTGATCCTGCTCTTCCGGGCGCAAAGCGCGCCCGGAAGCCTTGCTACATCGTCACAAACATGGCGACCACTGCGACCAGCATGATTGCGACGCCGATCCACCCGATCAGGGTATGCCGGCGTGACAGCGTGAATCTTCCCATTACACGTGACTCGTGCGCCAGCAGCATCATGACGATCATGATCGGTACCGCGATCACGCCATTGATCAGCGCTGCCCAGAACAGTTCCTTGATCGGATCGGCGGGCGTGAAATTGAGCAGCATGCCTCCCACCGTCGCAAGCGAAATGATTGCGTAAAACTCGCGCGCCTCCAGAATTTTCAGGTCCAGTCCATTCGGCCAGCGAAAGCTCTCCGTCACCGCATAGGCCGCCGACCCGGCGAGCACCGGAACTGCCAGCATGCCCGTTCCGATAATGCCGAGCGCAAACAGTGCGAACGCAAATTCGCCTGCCACAGGCCGCAATGCCTCGGCCGCCTCTGCCGAAGTCTGGATATTGGTAACACCATGCGCCGCAAGTGTCGCGGCCGTCGTCAGGATGATGCAGAACGCCACCAGGTTCGAGAAACCCATTCCGATGAATGTATCGATCTTGATCCGCTTCATGTGTGCGGAATAGTCTTCGGTTTCCGTATAGGCGGTCTTGTTCGCGGAACCAGAGCGCAATTCTTCCACTTCCTGCGATGCCTGCCAGAAGAACAGGTAGGGGCTGATCGTGGTGCCGAATATGGCGACAATCAGCGTGATCGAGTCGTTATTCCATTCAAAACGCGGCAGCAAGGTGCGGACCACCACGTCACTCCAATGCACATGGATTGCGAACATGGTTGCCACGTAAGCCAGCAGGCCCAAGGTCAGCCATTTCAGATACTTTACGTACTTGCGGTACGGCAGGAATATCTGCAGGGACAGGCACAGAAATCCGAATCCGAGTGAATAGATGTGCGCTGAACCGGTCCCGGCCATCAACCGCGCGGCTTCACCCATGGCGGCAACGTCGGCGGCAATATTGATGATGTTTGCAACCAGCAGCAAAAGTACGATGCCATACACCAGCCAGGACGGGTAGACGCGCCGAATATTGGCCGCAAGCCCTTTGCCGGTGACGCAACCGATCCTCGCCGACACCATCTGAATGCCAACCATGAACGGATACGTCAGCACGACCGTCCACAACATGTTGAAGCCGAATTGGGCGCCGGCCTGCGAATAGGTGGCAATGCCGGACGGATCGTCGTCCGCCGCACCGGTGATCAAACCGGGACCAAGGGCTTTGAAAGTGCCGCTTTTCTTGAAACGGAAATAGAGTTTTCTGACCATGCTGGCCTCCGCAAAACATCAGCGGCCAGCCAGTGGATGCGCCGCGATTATGTCAGATCGGGTAAGGGGTAAATGTCCATTGCCGGCGGAGTTTACCAGTGATTGCTTGCGCGTTGTCGCAAAAATTGTTTCAGAAAATGAAGGGCCTGGTGGACAGGCCCTTCCACTCGTCACCGCAGTGAGGCAAACGCTTTGCGCGCGGCAGCGAGCGTCTCATCGATTACTGCGTCATCGTGTTGCGCCGATACGAAACCGGCCTCGAACGCGGATGGTGCCAGGTAGACACCGAGATCCAGCATCGCATGGAAGAACACGTTGAACTTGTTCTTGTCACAGGCCATTACCTCAGCGTAGCTAGCCGGTACGCGTTCGCTGAAATAAAGGCCGAACATGCCACCGACAGAGTCGGCGCAGAACGCGACGCCGGCATCCTTCGCGGCTGCGGACAGGCCTTGCGCAAGTTTGGCCGTTTGGGTTGACAGGGACTCGTAGAAACCGGGGGCCTGAATCAATTTGAGCGTCGTCATGCCGGCGGCGACTGCGACCGGGTTGCCGGACAAGGTACCGGCCTGATAAACCGGACCAAGCGGCGCCAGATGCTTCATGAGATCCTTGCGTCCGCCGAACGCAGCAACAGGCATGCCGCCACCGATCACTTTGCCCATGACCGTCAGATCCGGCGTGATGCCGTACAGCGTCTGGGCGCCGCCAAGTCCTACGCGGAAGCCGCACATCACTTCGTCGAAAATCAACACGGTGCCATGTTGCGAGCACAGGCGACGCATCGTTTGCAGGAACTCGGGTGTTGCGCGCACCAGATTCATGTTTCCGGCTACCGGTTCGACGATCACGCACGCAATTTTGTCGCCCATTCGTGCGAAGATGTCTTCCAGTTGCTGCGGGTTGTTGTAGTCAAGCACCAGCGTATGCTTGGCGAAGTCCTCCGGAACGCCTGCCGACGTGGGATTGCCGAAGGTGAGCAAGCCGCTTCCCGCCTTGACCAGGAGGGAGTCCGCATGTCCGTGATAGCAGCCTTCGAACTTGATGATCGTGTCGCGGCCTGTTGCACCGCGCGCCAGCCGTAGCGCGCTCATGCCTGCTTCAGTGCCGCTGGACACCAGTCGCACCTGTTCCACGGACGGGAGGATGCGGCAGATCTCCTCGGCCATCTCGATTTCGCCTTCGGTCGGCGCGCCGAAACTCAGACCGCGCGCTGCTGCATCCTGCACCGCCTTGACCACGGCAGGATGTGTATGGCCGACGATGGCCGGTCCCCAGGATCCGATATAGTCGATATAGCGGCGATCGTCGGCGTCCCAGAAATAGGGGCCTTGCGCGCGCGTGATGAAGCGCGGCGTACCGCCGACGGAACGAAATGCGCGAACAGGCGAGTTCACGCCGCCCGGCGTGCTGATTTGCGCCCGGGAAAAAAGGGTGTCGTTTTTGGAAGTCATGGCAAAAAGAGGAGTGGGTTATTGGTTGGCGTTCGGATCGGGTTCGCGCGCCCAGAAATAGCGATCCGGCGTCAGCTTTCCCATCCCTAGTCGATGCGCGTTGGCCAGCGCCGCATGGGTGAATTCCTGCGCCTCGAAGACCGCCTCCGGTGCGTCCACGCCATTTGCGAGCATGGCTGCAATGGTGGCGGACAAGGTGCTGCCCGCACCGTTGAACGACCCGGGCAGGCGTTGCCATGCATCGTTGCGCAGCATGCCGGATTCGTCGAACAGCATGTTGGACACCTCATGCACGTCACCTGGAGTCCCTGTCACAAACAGGTATTCGCAGCCCATGTCGATGATGCGCATCGCATCCAGGGCCAGCATGTCCTCCGTCGATGGCTCACGCCAAGTTTCGGCGAGTCGTGCGAGTTCGACTGCGGAGGCGAGGAAAAGCGTCGTCTGCGGAATCAGCAGCTCGCGGATTGCTACCAGCATGTCTTCGCTATCCTGCCCCTGGTCTGGCATCGACGAAAGAAACGGATCAAGTATCAGGGGAACGTCGGGATAATCCGACACGATCTCCGCAATGACGGAGACGTTTTCGATGCTGCCGACGGCACCGACCTTGAAGGCGGCGACCGGCATGTCTTCCAGCACGACACGCGCCTGATCGGCGACCCAATCGGCGTCGGTTATCTGCATGTCTTCAATGCGCGCCGTATCGGCGATCAGAATCGACGTGATGACGGACAATCCGTAGCATCCCATGGCCGCAAATGAGGCGAGATCAGCCTGTATGCCGATTGCGCCAATTGGATCCGCAGCGCCGAAAGTCAGAATCAGGGGGGAAGTTTGGTTTTGCACGGCCGGTAGATTAAGATAATCGACTTTGCATTTTACTTGATTGAAGGGCAGTCAACTGTGAGTAATAACGAAACGTCGAGCGGAGAATTCAAAACCTGGATGTGCCTGATTTGCGGCTGGGTCTATGACGAGGCCGCTGGCCTGCCGGATGAAGGCATTGCGCCCGGGACGCGCTGGGAGGATGTTCCGATGAACTGGACCTGTCCGGAATGCGGGGCGCGCAAGGAGGATTTCGAGATGGTCGCGATCTGATAAGAAAGTAATCGGACACGATTCCAGTAGTCAATGTTAGAATTTTATTAAGTTTCGCAGAAAAACCACGTAGGCCGAAAACTGTAGAGGGTGTTGTTCTAAAGCACCTTGCTTTTTGTTACAGTAGCGCCGTATAGTGGGCGGAAGTTTAATGAGATTACGTCATGACAACATCACTGGATAACAGCAGCCTCAAGATCATGGTCATCGACGACAGCAGCACGATACGTCGTTCGGCAGAGATCTTTCTGGGGCAGGCTGGATATCAGGTCGTTCTTGCCGATGATGGCTTTGATGCGCTTGCCAAGATGAATGATCACAAGCCGGCCTTGATTTTTTGCGACATCCTGATGCCGAGGCTCGATGGCTATCAGACTTGCGCACTGATCAAGAAAAGCGCGAAGTTTCATTCAACGCCGGTAATCATGTTGTCCTCGAAGGATGGCCTGTTTGATCGGGCGCGCGGCGCGATGGTTGGATCAGATGCCTATCTCACTAAACCGTTTACCAAGGACAGTCTGCTCAAGACCGTGCGCGAATACACCGCTCAGGTACTTTCCAAGTAATTTTTCTGCGTTAAAGGTTCAAGATGCCCATACAAAAAATTCTTGTTGTGGACGACTCTCCGACAGAACGTTATTTCTTGACAGATATTTTGATCAAGAACGGGTATTCCGTTTCTACCGCTGAAAACGGCGAGGAAGCGATGCTGAAGGTGAAGGCGGACAAGCCTCAACTCATTCTCATGGACGTCGTGATGCCGGGTCAGAACGGTTTTCAGATTACCCGTGCCATCGCACGCGATCCGGAAACGCAAGACGTGCCTATCATCATCTGTACGAGCAAGAATCAGGAAACCGACCGTATCTGGGGTTTGCGCCAAGGTGCGCGTGATTACATCGTCAAGCCGGTCGATCCCCAGGAATTGCTGTCGAAAATCGCGGCACTTGGCTAACCGCACCAAATGACCACGTCCAATTTGGATCTTGCGTCGCAAACCGCCCCGAAAGAGCACGACATCGGTGCTCGTCGTACTCGCTTGCGCGAGTTTCAGGCGCGGCTTGTCGAACGCATGCATGCGGCGAGCACTGGCGCGCAAGCAACCGCCAGTCAGCTCGGTGTCATGATTGGCCAAACCCGCTGGCTGCTGAAACTGCAGGAAGCGGGCGAAATCGTGTCGGTGGGTACCATTACCAAGGTGCCACTGACGCAGGACTGGTTCCTCGGATTGACCAACATCCGGGGCAACCTGATCAGCGTGATCGACCTCGCGCATTTCCGCGGAATGCCGCCAACTCCGATCGACAAGGAAAGTCGGATTATCGCGTTTGCTCCTTCCTTGTCTTTCAATAGCGGCCTCCTGGTTTCGCGCGTCATGGGCTTGCGCAATGTTACTGAAATGGAGCCGCAGAGCGACTCCGGCACAGCTGACACGCCATGGGCGCTGCAACGCTATCTCGATCGAGAGTCCCAAGTCTGGACAGAACTCGACCTTTCTTTGATCGTACAAGATCCGCAATTCTTGCACGTGGGTTTATAAGCCGCCGGGTCAAACTGCCGGGCCGCATACCGTAATTGATGAGGAGACTCAGTAATGGCGTTTAATCTTCCGTTCTCGTCCAAGAGCAATGATGCTGGACTTGCTGAAGTAGCCGATTTGGCCGAGCGCGAGCCGGTGGCGTCCAGCAGTCAAGTTGAAGCTGCCAATACCGTGCTTGCCGAGGTCGACCTCGCTGCTTCGGGAGCTGCAGCCGTGCCGCTGGCCCAGATTGCGCCCGAGCGCAATCTGAACGCAACCTTTATCGGTGATGCGCTCCAGAAATCGGGCGATATTCGTCTGCCACTGATTGGTCACTTGCCTTTGCAGCAGCAAGTGCGGGCCTTGCTGGGAATGCTCGGCGCGTCGCTTGTTCTCGGCGGTGTTTTCGTGTGGATGAATTCCACGCATTCGATTCTGGCGTCAACCCAGACCCAGATTGCCGGTGATGCGCTGATGCACTCGCAACGTATCGGTAAAGCGGCGCCGAACGCGATCCAGGGCAATCCGGAGGCGTTCAAGCAGCTCGAGGAAAGCCGCAAGGACTTCAATCGCGATCTGACGGTTCTTTCCAAAGGCGGTGATTATCAGGGACGTGCGATCGACGCTCCGAACGCGCAGATGGAAGCGATGCTGAAGGATACGCAGAAGGTTTGGAGCAACTCCGATAAAGCCGCCGACACCATCCTGAAGCTGAAGAAGGAATTGACCGGTTTTGGCACAACCCTGCAGAAACTGAATGCCTTGTCACCGGTTCTGCTGGAGTTGACGGAACAGATTGCCACATTGAAAGCGCAGGGCGGTGCTACGCCGCGTGAAATTTCTGCAGCTGGCCAGCTCGTCATGTTGACCCAGCGTTTGGGCCGTAGTGCGAACGAATTCCTGACGTCCGAAGGTGTGAACCCGGAAACGGCGTTCCTGCTGGGCAAGGATACCAACACCTTCCGTGACATTACCGAGGGCTTCCTGAATGGCAGCGACGTGTTGCGTCTGTCTGCGACTAAGGATCAGGATACGCGCGAGAAACTCACAGAGCTGCAGACCGCTTTCGCTGAATACCAACAATCGGTCGCGTCGATTCTCGGCAACCTCCAAAACTTCATCGCTGCAAAACAATCTGAACAACTGATCTTCGCTGAGAACGAGACGCTGAAGCAGCGCATCACCAATCTGCAGCAAGCCTATCGTGGCGAGGAAGACTCGCTGCACTGGTCGTTCTGGCTGATGGGCGTCAGTGCCCTGGCCGCGTTGCTTGCGGCGGTCGGTATCGCGCTGGTCCTGCTGCAAGACAGCCGCAACCGCACCAAGGAAGCGGACCAGCGGCGTCAGGAAGCGGAAGACCAGCGTCTGCTCGCACTCCAGAAGGAGGAAGAGGCCAAGCGCGCCAATGACCAGAACCAGGCTGCTATTTTGCGGCTGATGAATGAATTGCAGGAAGTGGCGGACGGCGACTTGACGGTGCAGGCAACCGTGTCGGAAGACATTACAGGTGCGATCGCCGACTCGGTGAACTATACGGTGGAAGAGCTGCGCGGTCTGGTCGGACGTGTGACGAAAACCGCCGAACAGGTTACTGCCGCATCCGACCAGGCGCAGAATATTTCCAACGAATTGTTGATGGCATCACAGAAACAATCGCGCGAGATTCAGGAAACCGGTCAGGCGGTACTTGAAATGGCTGTGCAGATTACCGATGTGTCGAAATCCGCAAATGAGTCCGCCGAAGTGGCGCGGCAGTCGGTGACGGCTGCGGAACAAGGCGCGAAGGCGGTGGAAGACGCGATCAAGGGCATGAACGAAATTCGCGAACAGATCCAGGAAACCTCCAAGCGAATCAAGCGGCTGGGCGAATCATCCCAGGAGATTGGCGAAATCACCGAACTGATTTCAGACATTACCGAGCAGACCAACGTGCTGGCATTGAACGCTGCGATTCAGGCGGCGTCTGCGGGCGAAGCGGGCCGCGGCTTCTCGGTGGTTGCAGAAGAAGTTCAGCGTCTTGCGGAACGTTCCGGCGAGGCGACCAAGCAGATCGGTGCGCTGGTGCGCACCATTCAGACCGATACGCACGATGCGGTAGCCGCTATGGAAAAATCGACGCAGGGTGTGGTTGAAGGGGCCAAGCTGTCGGACGCTGCCGGTGCCGCGCTGGCCGAGATCCGAAGCGTGTCGAACCGTCTCGCGGACCTGATTCAAAGCATTTCTGCGGCGACCGAGCAGCAGGCAACGTCGGCCAACGGTGTTGCGCAAAACATCCAGAACATTCTGACGGTGACCGAGCAGACGCAACAGGGTACGCAGCAGACCGCGCAGTCCATTCGCGAACTCTCCAAGCTGGCCGAAGAACTCAAGAACTCGGTGTCTCGTTTCCGCGTAGCTGCTTGAAACGAATCGTATTGTCGGCGACCGGCCTGATGACCCATTAGTGATGCTTGGCGGCTGGCCGTTATGACGGCTTGCCGCCATTTGACCCCGCGAGGCAGTCATGACCACCTCTTCTTCCAATTCATCGCAAGGCGCCCGGGTCAACTTCGATACCGGACCGCTGTCTTGGGTGATAGGTGAAATCCGCGAAGCGCTTAACCGCTCCAAGGCGGCGATCCACGACGCCATCGCACAGGATGCAGAGGCGCAGATGACGTCCATGCGTCATGCGAAGACTTACCTGCACCAGGCGCATGGTGCGCTGCAAATTGTCGATGTCGACGGTATCGCGATTATTACGGAAACCGTCGAAGACTTGCTTGACCGTGTGGATGCCGGGCAGCTGCCGCTCAGCCAGGAGTTGGCCCAAGCCATCGACAACGGCTACCAGGCATTGATCGAATATCTCGACGAACTGATGTCAGGCATGCCGCATCAGCCGGTGCGCCTGTTCCCTTACTACCGGGCGCTGCTTGAAGCGCGCGGCGCTGAACGCATCCATCCGGCCGATCTGTTTTTCCCTAACTTGGCAATTCGACCGCAACTGCCGGGTACCGGCCCTGCCACACCACCGGCATCGGCACGGTTCGTCAGTCTACGCAAACGCTTCGAGCAGGCACTTCTGCCGTTCTTGAAGAGCTCGGATCGTAGTACCGAGCTGAAAAATGCCGCAGTCATGCGTGACATTGTTGGCGAGATCGAAAGCCTGCAGGGAAACCAGCAGGCACGGGCCTTCTGGTGGGTCATGCATGGCTTGTCCGAAGCAGTTTCGGCTGGACAGATTTCGAATGAGATCTATGTCAAGCAGCTGTTTGCGCGCATCAATCTCCAGATCCGCCGCCTGTGTCAGGGCTCTTCCAGCATTGCGGAAAGACTGCTGCGCGATGCGTTATTTTTTATTGCAAAGACGCCCGACCCATCTCCGCGTGCGCGGCAAATTCGCGCTGCCTACCAATTGGATGGACTGGTGCCGTCCGATTACGACACCAAACGTTACGGGCAGATCGATGTCGATGCACTCGCCGCAGCGAAAGAGCGGCTGTCGCAGGCGAAAAACATGTGGAACCGGATCGCAGGTGGTGACGCCAGTGTCGCGGAGTCCTTCGAGCATGAAATGCGTGCTCTGGCTGAAGCAGGCGCCAGGCTGAACTCCATTCCATTGACAAAGCTGTTGCGTGAACTGAAGGGGATTGCACGCCATGCGGCGCGCGCCAAGCCCGGTGACATGCTGGGGCTGGAAATGGCGACCAGCTTGCTGTTCGTAGAAAATTCCTTGAATCAAATCGGCCGTCTGTCGCCCAACTTCGCGGAGCGGGCCGATGCAATGACCGCGCGCCTTCTGGCGGTCGTTTCAGGGGAGACGCCGACACAGGCGGCCGACTGGCTGGACGACATGTCGCGCGAAGCGCAGCAGCGGCAGACAATGACAGCGCTGGCCGGCGAAATGCAGGCAAGTCTGCGTCAGGTCGAGAAAATGCTCGACGAATATTTCCGTGACCCGTCGCAGCGCAACTCGCTGGGCCAACTGGATTTGATTTTGCATCAGATCGAAGGCGCACTGGCGGTGCTCGATCAGACGGACGCCGTCCGCACCATTCAGCACACCAGAGCCGCGGTACGGCGATTCATTGACTCTGAAGAAGAAAATGCGCCGCCTGTGCAGGAGTTCCAGCTGGTGGCACAAAACGTCGGGGCGCTGAGCTTCTTCATCGAGACCTTGGAGCATCAATCTGACGAGGCGAAGAAGCGATTCTCGTTTGACGAAGGCCAAGGCGTATTTCATGCCAAGCTGGTCGAAAGAAATTCCACTCCTGACCCTTTTCTCCCTGACACGGTAGCGGAGCCGGAGTCTGTTGCGGGTTTCGATCTTCCGCCCGCCGAGGCCGCGTCGCCGGAGCTGCCTACCGTGGAGGATGAGCTGGCGTTTTCGCAGCAGCATTCAGCTGAACTGGCGATGTCTTTGACTGCGGAGCCCGGCAATCAGGTGCTGCAGGAGCAACTGAAGGAATCGCTCGAACAGATACGGCTGGACGCGACGCTGGTCGACAATCCCGAGGCGAATGATCGTGCAAAGGCAGGCATTGAAATCCTGGAACGTCCGGATTTCTCGGCCTCGCAAGAGGCACTGGTGGACATCATTTCTGCAACGGTCCCGGTTATGCCCGCGGCCGATACCTTGCCACCCGTCGTCACCCCTTCGAGCGATGCGGCGGTCGACGCAGAGCTTCTTGAGATTTTTTTGTCCGAAGCAGAAGAAGTGCTTGGCACCGTAATGCAGACGTTGCCGGAGTCGCGCAACCAGTCGCATAACCAGGAACATCTCACCACACTTCGTCGTTCGTTTCACACCTTGAAGGGTAGCAGCCGCATGGTCGGCCTGGTTGCTTTTGGCGAGGCAGCGTGGAGTATCGAACAGGTGCTGAACCTGCGCTTGTCGGAGGCGCGCGGTGGCGATGCGGAACTGTACGCTCTGCTGGACAAGGCAGCGGATGTGCTGGGGGACTGGGTGCAGGACCTCAAGCACGAGGGCAAGTCGAGCCATACGCAAGATGCGTTGGTTGCAGCCGCCGAGCGCGTCAAGTCGGGCGGCCAGTTTGTCTATGAGGATGAAACTAGGGGAGAAGGGACATCCGAGCCCGCTTTGAATGTCGCGCAAACACCTGTTGATGACATCGCCACCGATTTCGAGGATAGGCAGGTCGTCGAGGACGTAACGGTAGACGATCAAGAATTTCAGGTTGACGCACCGGTGGTGGACTCTGATTCGGGGACGATTGCGCCAGCCGAAATGACGGCCGACAGTACCGCATCCTGCGACGACGAGTTTGACATGGCGACTGAGCCCGGGACGGCATTGCCGCAGGCCGAGGAGGTCAACTTGTCGGACGCCGACATGGCGATGTTCGATGCGGAGAGAGATGCGGTGGCGTCTGTCGACCCGGTCTGCGTGCCTGTTGCAGAATCGCTCGCGCCGACTGCCCCCGTCGTTGCAATCGCCGAAGTGATTGAATTCCCGACAATGCACGCGCCGGAGGTCAAGCACAACGACAACGTCAAACGCATTGGCGACCTGGAAATCAGCGTTCCGCTCCATAACATTTATCTGGCTGAGACGGATGAATTGGTCCGGATTCTGGCGCAGGATCTCGCCGAGTGGCGGCATGAGCCGGACCGCCATGTCAGCGTGCAGTCGGTGCATGCGGCACATTCACTCTCCGGCAGTTCCGCAACCGTCGGTTTTACGGCGCTTCAGGAAGTGGCCCACGCGCTCGAAATCGCACTGCAATCCCTGATGCGAAAGCCGGTTCGGCTGACCGATTACAATTTCGACACGCTCGAGCAAAGCATCGAATGGATGAAGTTGATGCTGCAGAAGTTCGCCTTGGGTGAGCTGCCGACACATCAGCCAGAGTACGTGCGGCTTCTGAACGGCATTGTGCAGGACATCGAGACGCGCGCGTCCCAGAGCGAAGTGCCAATGGCGGCATTTACACACGCTTCTCATGAACACAGTCCGGCTCCGCGGGCAACGGACATCAGCGAACCAATGGCCGCCGTTGAACCGGAGACAGTTCCTGAGCTTGGACGGGAAGAGCCGTTCTCGCAAGACCGGGCTGGAACCGAACCGCCGGTCGCCATGCCGGAGCCGGTGAGCACTTTACCCTTTGTGGAGCCAGTATTTGCTGGCGAGTCCGATACAACAACAGATCCTGCGCTTGTCCTCAAAGATGAGCTTGATGCCGACCTCCTGCCGGTTTTCTTCGAAGAGGGGCGCGACATCCTGCCGCAACTCGGAGCAGCGCTGCGTGGCTGGCAGGATCAGCCTGCAAACCTCAGTTTGCCGCACTCGACGCTGCGTTCCTTGCATACCCTCAAGGGAAGTGCGCGCATGGCGGGTGCCATGGGCCTCGGACAGCATTTGCACGATATGGAGACGCGCATCGAGAACATCATGCGCCTCGGCGTGCCCTCGCCGCTTGCCATTGAGGATCTGCTGATTCGATATGACCAGGGCCTGCAAATGTTCGAGCAATTGCAGAACCCGCAGGCAGCGACGGCCCAGCCGGCACCGGCAGACCCGGCTGGGGATGCTGCCACAGAATTGCCGGCAGTCGCGGAACCCGTGGTTTTGGCACCGCTGATGCCGATTCAGGCAGGGCGGCTGGCATCGGTCAAGACGCCGGCGGCACGCCCCCTTGCGGCGCCAACAGGGCCCGCGCCCCTGGTTCGCGTGCGTGCTGACATTCTGGATCGCCTCGTCAACCAGGCCGGTGAAGTTTCCATTTCCCGATCCAAGCTGGAGACGGAAGTCGATACCTTGAAGCAGTCCCTGGGCGAATTGACCGAAAACGTGGTGCGGCTGCGCGATCAGTTGCGCGAAATTGAAATGCAGGCCGAAACGCAGATCACTTCGCGCATGGCGCACTCGGCCGATCGTGAATTCGACCCTCTGGAATTCGACCGTTTCACGCGCTTGCAGGAACTGACCCGCATGATGGCGGAAAGCGTGAACGACGTCGGCTCGGTGCATCAAAACCTGGTCAAGACACTGGACAGCGCATCGGATGACTTGTCGGCACAGGCTCGTTTGACGCGCGATCTGCAGCAAGACCTGATGCGGGTGCGCATGGTCCAGTTTGCGAGCATCTCGGAACGCCTGTACCGCGTTACACGGCAGACCGCCAAGGAAATGGACAAGCGGGTCAATCTCGACATCCGCGGCAGCGCAGTGGAAATCGACCGTAGCGTGCTGGAGAAGATGACCGGTCCGTTCGAGCATCTGCTGCGCAATGCGATTGTTCACGGTATCGAACAGCGCGAGGCACGTCGCGCTGCAGGAAAGAATGAAACCGGCGAATTGCTGGTGGAAATTCGCCAGGACGGTAACGAGGTTGTGATCGAGTTCTCTGATGACGGGCAGGGCCTGAACATCGGGCGGATACGCGACAAGGCGCGACACATTGGTTTGCTGACCAACGATAGCGACATGTCGGACGAAGAAGTGACCGACCTGATTTTTCATCCTGGGTTCTCCACTGCGGAGGAAATTACCGAACTCGCCGGGCGCGGGATCGGGATGGACGTGGTCCGCTCTGAGGCGGCAGCCTTGGGTGGACGTGTTTCGACCTGGTCGGAACCGGGCAAGGGAACGCACTTCACTATTCATCTGCCGTTGACGCTGGCGGTTACCCAGGTGGTGCTGCTCTCCACGGGCGGCAAGACATATGCAGTGCCTTCGGTACTGGTGGAGCAGGTGCAGCAGCTCAAGACCAATGCGCTCGCCTCGGCCTATAACGATGGCGCGGTTATCTGGCAGGGGCAGCGCGTTCCGATGTATTACCTGTCGACCTTGCTGGGCGATACTACGGCTTCGCCGGTGTCCCAGCATTATTCGCCCTTGATGATCTTGAAGAGCGGCCATGATCGCGTCGCGGTCCACGTGGACGAAATCATCGGCAACCGCGAGGTGGTGGTCAAGAATATCGGCCCGCAATTGGCCCGTTTAATCGGCATTGCCGGCGCGACCGTGCTGGGCTCCGGCGACATCGTGCTCATCCTGAATCCGGTGCCGCTGTCACAGCGTTCAGTTCAAGAGAACATACGCGCGCCGCGGATCATTGCTTCCGATGCGCCTGCGTCGATGGGTGCAGTCGCCGAAATGGCGGCGCAGACACCATCCACGCCCACGGCAGAGCCGGTGCAAGGCCTGCGCACACAAAGCATCGTGATGGTGGTCGATGATTCACTGACGGTGCGGCGGGTGACGCAGCGCTTGCTGGCGCGTGAGGGATATCAGGTCGTGCTGGCGAAAGATGGCGTGGATGCGCTTGAGCACCTGCAATCCTTGACGCCGGATGTGATGCTGGTCGATATCGAAATGCCGCGTATGGACGGGTTCGATCTGACCCGCAACGTGCGCGGTGATGAGCGGACGCGTCATATTCCTATCATCATGATTACTTCCCGCACTGCCGGCAAACATCGCAACTACGCACTGGAGCTTGGCGTGAACGAGTATCTTGGGAAACCGTATCAGGAAGAACAACTGCTTGGCCTGATTGCGGAATTCGTCAAGAAGGAAACGCCGATCGCCTGAGGCTCGGACACAACTTTCAATCGCAAAAGCCCGCCAAACGGCGGGCTTTTGTTTTCCAGCAGTCAGGCATTACGGCCGAACGATCAGCGATTCGACCGGACGACTGCATATCGCTCCAGCGTGCGCATGCGCGCTTCTTCGTGCTGCACAATCGGGAGTGGGTAGTCGGCGCCCAAGCCTGACTCACGCGCATCCATGGCAGGCATTAACCAAGGCGCATGGATATACTTTGTCGGTACTTTGCTGAGTTGCGGCAGGTAACGGCGGATGAACTTTCCTTCGGCGTCGAATTTCTCCGACTGCGCGACCGGATTGAAGATTCTGAAATAGGGCTGCGCATCGCAACCTGATGATGCTGCCCATTGCCATCCACCGTTATTGGCAGCCAAATCGTAGTCGTTCAGTCGCTCCGCGAAATAGCGCTCGCCCCAGCGCCAGTCAATGCCAAGATCCTTGATCAGGAAGCTTGCAGTGACCATGCGCAGCCGATTGTGCATATAGCCGGTCTGGTTCAATTGAAGCATGGCCGCGTCCACCAACGGATAACCGGTTCGGGCTTCGCACCACGCCTTGAAAAGTTGC
This sequence comes from Herbaspirillum sp. ST 5-3, assembly GCF_004804275.1. Classification (GTDB taxonomy): domain Bacteria; phylum Pseudomonadota; class Gammaproteobacteria; order Burkholderiales; family Burkholderiaceae_D; genus Noviherbaspirillum. The sequence continues at coordinate 19,373 of NZ_STGI01000001.1, read as the reverse complement.
ATTGCATACGCGCCGCGTTCCCACTGAATGGCGTCGTACTCCGGCTTGAATGCGCCAGTGACGACATGCGGATGGTGGTGCAGGATCATGAAATAGAAGTCGCGCCAGATGAGTTCCGAGAGCCAGGCCGCCGCACCGTCGCTGTCCGGACTGCGTAGGGCATTCAACGCTTCGCGCGCCAGGCCGCGGATCGATATCGTGCCGAATCGCAAGTGGACCGACAGGTAGGATGGCCCCTTGATCGCCGGGAAGTCGCGTGCGCGCCGGTAGTTGCTCATACGACCGCAAAAATCCTTGAACAATACCTGCGCACCAGACATGCCGGTGGGAAGATCAAGTCGGGACAGCCCGGTCTGCTTGAAGCCGAGATCGGTAAGGGATGGCATCGGCTCCGAAACACTGTCGGGTGCGGGCGCAAGCCGCGCCGAGTGCGACTCGACCGGAAAGGATGCCAGAAACAAATCCTCGCCGGAGTGCACCTTCTTCAGCCACGCGTTCTTGTAGGGGGTGAACACCGAAAACGGCTTGCCGGACTGGGTCAGGACTTCCGCTCTTTCGAGAATCACCTGATCCTTGAAGCTGAGCCAGACCCGTCCGGATTCCCTCAACTTGCATGCGACTTCGGCGTCGCGGGCAATGGCGGCCGGCTCGTAGTCGTGGTTGGCAAAGACCGCATCGACGCCAAGTTGTGCGGCCAGGCGAGGAATCTCTTCGGACGCAGCGGCGTGGCGCACAATCAGGCCGCCGCCGAGTTCGCGCAATGCAGTATCGAGTTCGGCCACGCACGCAAGAATGAACTCGACCCGCCTGTCTTTGCGCGGCAGTTGATCCAGTATATTCTTGTCAAAAATGAAAGCGCAGAAGACCTGGCGGCTTTGCATGAGCGCATGATGCAGCGCTGCATGGTCGAAAGTCCGCAAATCGCGGCGAAACCATACGAGAGACTTGTCAAACTTGTTCATGGATACTCTTGAATCCGTCGCCGGCTTTCTTTACCTTGATCGTTTTCGCGGCCGAGATTGCCGCCAAAACTGTTAAAATGCTTATTATGGTGAAACCAAGAAAGACTCGCTCGTTTTCCTCGACGCCTGGGTCACCCCAGGACACTCCAGATTTTTCCGCTTCTTCCGATACCGCTCCCGCTTCCGAGTTGAATCTGGTCGATCATTTTCTGATTGCCATGCCGTCCATGCTGGATCCTGTATTCGGCGGCACCGTAATCTATTTGTGTGAACACAATACCAGCGGCGCCTTGGGTGTGATCATCAACAAGGCCACCGACATGACGATGGATGTGCTGTTCGAGCGCATCGATCTGAAGTTGGAGATTGCCGCAAACCGCGGACCATTCGATAGCAAGCCGGTCATGTTTGGCGGCCCCGTGCAGGTTGAGCGCGGCTTCGTGCTGCATTCGCCGCATGGCGGATTCTCGTCGATGATGAAGGTGACGGACGACATTGCAATGACTACGTCCAAGGATGTGCTGGAATCGGTGGCGGCCGGCGACGGACCCAGACGCATTCTTGTCAGCCTTGGCTGCGCCGGATGGAGCGCCGGGCAACTGGAAGAAGAAATCGCCCGCAATGGGTGGCTGACGGTACGCGCTGATCCGGCGATCATCTTCGATCTTCCGATCGAGGAGCGTTTTTCAGCGGCGATGAAGTTGCTGGGTTTCGACCCGGCCATGCTGGCGGGTGACGCGGGGCATGCCTAAGACGGTCCTCGCTTTCGATTTCGGCTTGAAACGTATTGGTGTTGCCGTCGGCAATACATTGGTCAGGCAGGCGCAACCGCTGACTGTCATTTCCGCCGCCACCAACGACGCGAAATTCGAGGCAATTGCCGTCCTGTTGAAAGAATGGCAGCCGGCTTGCTGCGTGGTGGGTTTGCCGAGCCATCCGGACGGCGCCGAGCATGAAATGACGGTGCGTTGCCGCCGATTCGCCAATCAGCTGAATGGCCGTTTCGGCGTGCCGACCGTGCTGGTGGACGAGCGGTATTCGTCCGCCGTGATTTCCCAACAGCGCGGCGAAACGATCGACGCCGAAGCTGCCGCAATTATTTTGCAACAATACTTCAATGACTATGCCGAATCCTAAATTCGATGCCGAGGCACTGTACAAGGTGCTCGCGGAGCGCGTGAAAGCGAGCCTCGCGAACGCCGAAAACGTGGCCATTGTCGGCATTTATTCCGGTGGCGCCTGGCTGGCCGAACGGCTGGCGGCCGAGTTGCAGCTTCAGGAACGTCTCGGCTTCATCGACGTGTCGTTCTACCGCGACGATTATGCGGAGAAGGGACTGCACGCCGAGGTGAAGCCGACGCACATTCCGTTCGAGGTCGAGGGCGCGACCATCGTGCTGGTGGATGATGTCCTGTACACCGGGCGAACCACGCGTGCTGCGATCAACGAGCTGTTCGACTACGGGCGCCCCGCGAAAATCATGCTCGCTGCCCTTGTCGATCGCGGTGGTCGCGAGCTGCCGATTGCCGCCGATTTTGTGGCGGATACGGTCACGCTGACCGACGGTCAACAACTTGTCCTGCAACGCGCCGACGACGGCCGACTATCCCTGACGGTGGATCATGCTTAATCCCCAACTGAACAAGAACGGTGAGCTGCAGCATCTTCTCACTATCGAAGGACTGCCCAAAGCGATCATCAACCACATCCTCGACACGGCATCGTCATTCGTTTCCGTCAGTGACCGCGAGGTGAAGAAGGTCCCGCTGATGCGCGGCAAGAGCGTATTCAACCTGTTCTTCGAGAACTCGACACGCACCCGCACAACCTTCGAGATTGCTTCCAAGCGGCTGTCTGCCGACGTGATCAATCTGAACATCGCAGCGTCGAGCACAACCAAGGGCGAATCCCTGCTCGACACGATCGACAACCTGGCGGCGATGCATGCCGACATGTTCGTCGTGCGCCATGCGCAGTCGGGCGCACCGTACCTGATCGCGAAGCACCTGGTGGACACCAACCGGCCGCATGTGCATGTCGTGAATGCGGGCGATGGCCGCCATGCGCATCCGACGCAAGGCCTGCTGGACATGTACACCATCCGCCATTACAAGAAGGACTTCACCAACCTGACGGTGGCAATCGTCGGCGACATCTTGCACAGTCGCGTTGCGCGCTCCGACATACACGCGTTGACGACGCTGGGTGTGCCCGAGGTACGCGCAGTAGGGCCGCAGACCTTGCTGCCGGGCGGCATGGAGCAGATGGGCGTGCGCGTTTTCACGGATATCAACGAGGGTTTGAAAGGCGTTGACGTGATCATCATGTTGCGCTTGCAAAATGAGCGCATGAGCGGCGCGCTGCTGCCATCCGCGCAGGAGTTCTTCAAGAGCTATGGACTGACGCCGGAGCGTTTGGCACTGGCCAAACCGGACGCTATCGTGATGCACCCGGGGCCGATGAACCGCGGCGTCGAGATCGATTCCGCGGTGGCAGATGGTGCGCAGGCCGTGATCCTGCCGCAGGTCACATTCGGCATTGCGGTGCGCATGGCGGTGATGAGCATATTGGCGGGAAATTAAACGATGAAAATCCACATTAAGAATGGCCGCGTCATCGATCCGGCCAACGGCATCGACGCGCAGCAGGATGTCTATATCGTTGCTGGCAAGATCGCCGCAACAGGGACGGCACCAGAGGGGTTTGCAGCAAGCCGGACGATTGATGCCAGCGGCATGGTCGTGGCTCCGGGACTGGTCGACTTGAGCGCGCGCTTGCGCGAACCTGGTTACGAATACAAGGCGACCCTCGAATCCGAAATGCAGGCCGCGATGCAAGGCGGCGTGACCAGCCTGGTGTGTCCGCCCGACACCGAACCTGTGCTCGACGAACCGGGGCTGGTCGAAATGCTGAAACACCGCGCCAAGAGCTTGAACCAGGCGCATGTCTATCCGCTCGGCGCCCTTACGGCGGACTTGAAAGGGGAAGCACTGACCGAGATGGCCGAACTGACGGAAGCCGGATGCATCGGCTTTTCGCAGGCGGATTCCCCGATATTCGACACCACCGTACTGATGCGCGCCATGCAGTATGCGAAGACCTTCGGATATACCGTCTGGCTGCGACCGCAGGATCCGCATCTTGGCAGCGGCGGGATCGCGCATAGCGGGGCTGTCGCTTCGCGCCTGGGGCTGCCCGGCGTTCCTGTGATAGCGGAAACGGTCGCGCTGCATACGATATTCGAGCTGGTGCGGGCCACCGGAGCACGGGTCCATCTGTGCCGCATCTCGTCCGCAGCGGGGATCGAGCTTGTCCGCGCGGCCAAGAAGGAAGGCCTGCCGGTGACCTGCGATGTTGGCGCTCACCATGTGCACCTGACCGACGTGGACATCGGCTTCTTCGATTCCAACGCACGCGTTACGCCGCCGTTCCGCGCCCAGCGCGATCGCGACGCAATTCGTCAGGGCTTGCTGGACGGGACGATTGACGTCATCTGTTCCGACCATACGCCGGTCGATGACGACGAGAAGTTGCTGCCCTTCGGAGAAGCCTCGCCAGGCGCGACCGGACTGGAATTGCTTCTGTCGCTGGCCTTGAAATGGGCGGACGAGTATGTCGACAAGTCGCAACAGCCGTTGAGCAAGGCTGTGGCGAAAGTGACGTGCGATCCGGCGCGTGTCGTGGGCCTGGCATCGGGCAGACTGAGCGTCGGCAGCGTCGCCGATGTTTGCGTATTCGATCCTGCCGCACGCTGGAAAGTGGAAGCGAAAACACTGGCCAGCCAAGGCAAGCACACACCTTTCCTTGGCTATGAGTTGCTCGGACAGGTGAGGGCGACCATTGTTTCCGGCCATATCGCCTTCGAACGCTGACCACCGCGCGCATGGTTGCTTTTCGCTTGCTGCGCGTGGTGCTTCATTTGTTTCGAGGACTGGCGGTTTGCGCGTTGATCTTTCCACTGATCGACGCGGCCGGGCGGCAGGGGCATGTGCGGCGATGGTCGCGCGAGCTGCTTGCGCTCTGCAATGTCGCGGTTCAGATCCGGCATGCGCAGGGCGTGCAGGACGCTCCACGCGCGTTGATCGTCGCCAATCATGTCTCCTGGCTCGATATCTTCGTCATCAACATGTTTCACCCCTGCCGGTTCGTGGCAAAGTCGGACATTCGTGACTGGCCGCTGATCGGGTGGCTATGCGAAAAGACCGGCACTATCTTCATCTCGCGCGGCAAGTTGCGCGACGTGAGGAGGATTTACCAAGGCTTGGTTACCAGCCTTCATGCCGGCGACCACGTCGCGTTTTTCCCTGAAGGCACAACTGCGCCGCAGGGGACGCTGCTGCCTTTTCATGCCAATCTGTTCGAAGCGGCAATTGAAGCGGAAGTGCCAGTTCAACCTTACGCCGTGCGTTACGTCGACAAGGAAGGGCGGTTGCATCCTGCTGCGGATTTCGTCGGCGAGATGAGTTTCCTGGAAAGCATGCTGACAGTACTGAAAGCTGGCGGCATGATCGTGCAGTTGACACTTCTGCCGACCATCGAAACCGGTACTGCGTCGCACCGGCGCGAACTCGCCGACGCGGCGCGTCGCGCGATTGCATCGGCGCTCGGTCCTGCCGAACGCGTCGTTGATCAAATCGATCCAGGGCGCTGATATTGCGGGCAGTCGACCTGCACCACGCGCCGATCTTCCAGGCAGACAGCGCTGAGCTTGCCGCCCCACAGGCAGCCGGTATCGAGGCTGATCAGATTGGGCCGCATGATCAGCCCCAGCGTGGACCAGTGGCCGAACACGACCGGCACATCTTCGGTCTTCCTGCCCGGCACATCAAACCAGCGCATATAGCCGGGCAATTCGGTTTCGACGCCCTTTGATACGGACAGGTCCATCTTTCCGTCGGCGGTGCAGAAACGAATCCGGGTCAATGCATTCACAATGCAGCGCAGGCGATCGGCGCCTTCCAGTGCATCATCCCATTTTGCCGGTTCGTTACCGTACATCTGCGCGAGAAAATCAACCCAGCGTGGGCTGCGCAGCACGTCTTCGACTTCGCCAGCGAGTGCCATCGTCTGCGGCGCAGTCCACTGCGGCGGCACGCCGGCGTGGACCAATAGATGACCGTTCTCGAACAGAGCCAGAGGCCGTCGGCGCAGCCAGTCGAGCAATTCGTCCCGGTCGGGGGCGTTCAGTACATCGTCGAGCGTGTCGGAGCGGTGCTGCTTGCGCAGGCCGCATGCGACCGCGAGCAGATGCAGGTCATGGTTTCCGAGCACTACTTCGGCGCGATCGCCAAGATCTCGCACCTCGCGGAGGGTCTCCAGTGAGTTCGGTCCGCGATTGACGAGATCGCCGACGAAGATCAGTCGCGGGGCGGGCGAGATGGCGTGAATGTGTTCCAGGAGTTCGGTCAGCTTTGGGCGGCAGCCCTGCAGGTCGCCGATGGCGTAAGTGGTCATAAAAACGATGCTGGTCAACAAGAAATCCAACAAAGCATTGCTTTTTCGCAAGATGCTCGCCGAAATGAAGGATTATATAAGCAGGTTATCCGGTTTTCCGGAGGAATGTCGCCGTAACAATTCTTTACCCATACAGCGGAAGAATCCTGTTGTAATGGAGTCGTAAGATTTTATTAATTAATTTCGAGTAAAATCATAGGTTTACTGTTTTTACTGAGCACAGGGATAAATGATTTTCGTGACAGGTGGGGCGGGCTTTATTGGCTCGAACTTTGTTCTCGACTGGCTGGCAAACGGTGACGAGTCAGTTGTGAACCTGGATAAGCTGACCTATGCGGGTAATCTGAATAACCTGTTGTCACTAAGGCAAGATACGCGCCATATTTTCGTTAAAGGCGATATTGGCGATACGGCGCTGGTGACCAGTCTGCTCAACAAGCACAGGCCGCGCGCCATCCTGCATTTTGCAGCTGAAAGCCATGTTGATCGCTCCATCCATGGCCCGGGCGAATTCATCAAGACCAATGTCAACGGCACATTCAGCCTGCTTGAAGCGGCACGTGCCTATTACGCGGAATTGAGCGAACCGGAACGTGCCGGGTTTCGCTTTCTGCATGTCTCCACCGATGAGGTATACGGGTCACTCGGCCCGGCCGATGCGCCCTTCACCGAGCAGACGGCCTATGCGCCCAACAGTCCGTATTCGGCTTCCAAGGCAGCCTCGGACCACCTTGTACGCGCCTACCACCATACCTATGGTCTGCCGACGCTGACCACCAATTGTTCCAATAATTACGGTCCGTATCATTTCCCGGAAAAGCTGATCCCGCTCGTCATCACTAATGCCCTTGCTGGCAAGGCTTTACCGATTTATGGCGATGGAAAGAACGTGAGGGACTGGCTGTATGTGGGCGACCACTGCGCCGCCATTCGCCGTGTACTCCAGGACGGCAGGCCGGGTGAAACCTATAACATCGGGGGATGGAACGAAAAAACCAATCTTGAAGTCGTGCACACGCTGTGCGACATCCTCGACAAGCTTGCGCCCAGGAAGGCCGGCAGCTATCGTGATCAAATCACTTTTGTGACGGACAGGCCGGGGCACGACCGCCGCTATGCAATCGATGCCGGCAAGATCGAGCGCGAGCTCGGATGGAAGCCTGCCGAAACCTTCGAGACCGGGATTCAAAAAACCGTGCAATGGTATCTCGACCACCAAGACTGGGTGTGCGACGTGCAGTCTGGCGAGTATCTGAAATGGGTCGAGAAGAACTACGCGCAGCGTGAGGGGGCGGGGGAATGACGAGCCAGCGCAAGGGCATCATTCTGGCAGGCGGCTCTGGCACTCGGCTGTACCCGGTGACGACGTCGGTTTCCAAGCAGTTGCTGCCAGTTTACGACAAGCCGATGATCTACTATCCGCTTACCACGCTGATGCTGGCGGGCATACGCGATATCCTGTTGATCTCCACGCCGCAGGACACGCCGCGCTTCAGCGAGTTGCTCGGCGATGGCAGCCAATGGGGGATCAATATCCACTACGCGGTTCAGCCCGCACCGGAGGGGCTGGCACAGGCCTTCATCATCGGGCGCGAATTTGTCGGCAATGCCTTGTCCGCGCTGATCCTTGGCGACAACATCTATTACGGCCACGATTTCGATGCGCAACTGCGCAAGGCTGCAGCCTGCGTAGACGGGGCAACGGTATTTGCCTACCACGTGCAGGATCCAGAACGGTATGGTGTGGTCGAGTTCGACGGCAACCGTCGCGCGATCAGCATTGTCGAGAAACCGAAGGCGCCGAAGTCGAACTATGCAGTGACCGGGCTCTATTTCTACGACCAGCAGGTGTGTGACATTGCCGCGGATATTCGCCCTTCCGCTCGCGGCGAGCTCGAAATTACCGACGTTAACCGGGCGTACCTCGAGCGCGGCAGCCTGAATGTCGAAGTCATGGGGCGCGGCATGGCGTGGCTCGATACGGGCACGCATGAATCGCTGATGGATGCGGGTCAATTCATCGCCACGATTGAAAAACGCCAGGGCTTGAAAGTCGCATGTCCGGAGGAAATCGCTTACCGCAAACGTTATATCAGCGCCGAGCAGCTTGAAAAGCTAGCGCAGCCGCTGCAGAAAAACGCCTACGGCCAGTATCTGCTGCAGATACTCAAAGACAAAGTATTCTGACGATGAAGCTCATTACGACATCCATCCGCGACGTTGCCATCCTCGAACCCAATGTGTTCGGTGATGCGCGCGGGTTTTTTTTCGAAAGCTTCAACGAGCGCGAATTCATGGCGCTCACCGGGGCGAAGGATATTCGCTTCGTGCAGGATAACCATTCCCGCTCAGCCAGGAATGTCTTGCGTGGGCTGCATTACCAGATTCAGCAGCCGCAAGGAAAACTCGTGCGTGTGGTCGCGGGCGAAGTCTTTGATGTTGCGGTCGACATCCGCAAGAGTTCGCCGACCTTCGGCAAGTGGGTAGGTGCGACACTTTCGGCGGACAACAAGCGGCAGATGTGGGTTCCCCCCGGATTTGCGCATGGCTTCATCGTGACCAGCGATTCGGCGGAATTTCTCTACAAGACCACGGATTATTGGGCTCCCGGATACGAACGCTGCATCGCATGGAATGATCCGGCAATCGGTATCGACTGGCCGCCCGGCATCGAGCCGGTGCTCTCCGAGAAAGACCGCAATGGCAAGCGTCTCGCCGAGGCGGAGGTGTTCGCGTGAGAATTCTTCTGACAGGAAGAACCGGTCAGGTCGGCTATGAGCTTGAACGCAGCCTGCAAGGCCTGGGCGAGATCGTTACGCTGGATCGCGCACAGATGGATCTGGCGGATCTTGACAGTGTGCGCGAGTCCATTCGCAACGTGCGACCGCATCTTATCGTCAATCCTGCAGCGTATACGGCGGTGGACAAGGCCGAGAGCGAGGCGGAACTGGCATTGCGCATCAATGGCGAGGCCCCGGCAGTGATGGCCGAAGAAGCCAGCAAGCTCGGTGCGGCGATGATTCACTTTTCTACGGATTATGTGTTTGACGGCAGAAAGAGTGGCGCCTATTCCGAGGAAGACCCGACCTGCCCGATCAATGTCTACGGTCGAAGCAAGCTGGCCGGCGAGCAGGCGATTCAGGCGAGCGGCATTCCGCACTTGATCTTTCGCACCAGCTGGGTCTATGGCCTGCGCGGCAAGAACTTCCTGCTGACGGTGCGGCGCCTGGCCGAAGAGCGCGACGAGTTGCGCATTGTTGTCGATCAGCACGGCGCGCCCACCTGGTGCCGTACCATTTCCGATGCAACCGCGCATGTTGTGGCGTTTCTCGGTGCGGGTAAAAAGCTTGTTGGCCTGGATCAGGATCTGTGGCGGGAGAAATCCGGTCTTTACCATCTTGCTGCGCAAGGTCAAACCACATGGCATGGTTTTGCTCAGACTATTGTTGCGCATTGGTCAGTAAACAGAAAGCCGGTAGTCACGCCAATTGCAACACAGGATTATCCGCTACCCGCCAGACGGCCCGCCAATTCGGTGCTGTCATGCGAGCGGTTTGTGAACACATTCTGCGGCCTGCCCGACTGGCGCGGTGCGCTGCGTTTGTGCATGGAGTAGGAACGACAGTCCGGAATTGAGACAGCATGTCTCCGCCCGACGCAGGGCGCCCTAACAACATAAACAGTGAGATAGCATCATGTTGATCCCCATTATTCTCTCAGGTGGCGCCGGAACCCGGTTGTGGCCGGTATCGCGGGAGGCCCATCCGAAACCGTTCATGCGTATCGGCGGCGGCAAGAGCCTGCTGACGCAAACCCATGAACGCGCGCTGGCCGTATCCAATAATACGGCGCCGTTGATCGTCACCAATCGCGACTACTATTTTCTCTCCCATGACGAGTTGGCCGACCAGGCGGTCAAGCCGAGCTACCTGCTGGAACCGGTCGGGCGCAATACCGCGCCGGCGATCGCGTTAGCCGCGCTGTGGGCGGTGGAGCAGAAAAGCGATGCCTGCATGCTGGTCATGCCTGCCGATCACCTGATCAAGGACACGCCCTCGTTCTATACATCGGTGCGCCACGCGGAAGCGCTCGCGAAAGACGGCTTCCTGGTGCTGTTCGGCATCAAGCCCAAGGCACCCGAAACCGGCTTTGGCTACATCGAGATGGGCGACCAAGTGAGCCAGCATGCGCAGGTGGTGCAGCGCTTCGTGGAAAAGCCCGACGCCGTCACGGCGGGGCGTTATCTTGCACAAGGCAATTACGTCTGGAACAGCGGCATGTTCTGCTTCAAGGCCAGCGCGATCCTGGATGCCTTCGCAACCTACAACCCGGTCCTGCTGGATGCGGCACGCGCGGTATGGGCAAGCACCAAGGCCGATGGCGACAAGATGGAATTGCCGAGCACGTTCTCTGCACTCGAAAACATCTCTATTGACTACGCAGTCATGGAAAAAGCCAAGAACATTGCCGTCATTCCCGGTGACTTCGACTGGAGCGATATCGGCGCATGGAATGCGGTGGCGGACGCCATTCCGGCCGATCAAGACGGCAATACCAACAACAATTGCCAGACCATTGTCATTGACAGCCGCAATACGCATATCGAGACCAGGGACCGGCTGGTCGCGATCATCGGCCTGGACAACCTGCTGGTGATCGATACGCCGGATGCGCTGCTGGTGGCGGACAAGTCGAAGAGCCAGGAAGTGAAGGAAGTTGTCAACCGCCTCAGGGCCAGCGGCCACGATGCGCACAAGGTGCATCGCACCGTTGCCCGCCCATGGGGAACCTACACTGTGCTGCAGGAAGCGCCGGGCTTCAAGATCAAACGCATCGCCGTCAAACCCGGCGCATCGCTGTCGCTCCAAATGCATCATCATCGCAGTGAGCATTGGGTCGTGGTCTCCGGTACCGCGCAGGTCATCAATGGCGAACAAACCATCAAGCTCGAGGCAAACCAGTCGACCTATATCCCGGCCGGGAGCAAGCACCGTTTGACTAATGTCGGTGATACGGAATTGGCATTGATAGAGGTACAATGCGGGTCTTACCTGGGCGAGGATGACATCGTCCGCTTTGATGACGTATACGGCAGGGTTCAATAATGGCAGTAGGCATGTTGCGTTCGGTATGGAGCTATCGCGGCTTCATTTCGGGCAGCGTCAAGCGCGAATTCCAGACGCGCTATCGCAATTCGCTGTTGGGCGCAGCATGGACCATATTGAATCCGCTGGCGATGATCGTGGTCTATACCGTGATTTTTTCGCAGGTGATGAAGGCCAAGCTGCCGGGCGTGGACAACGGGTTCGCCTACAGCATCTATCTGTGCGCCGGCGTTCTAACTTGGGGACTGTTTGCTGAAATCGTCGGGCGTGCGCAGAACGTTTTTATCGAGAACGCCAACCTGATCAAGAAAATCAGCTTTCCGCGTATCTGCCTGCCGGTCATCGTGGTCCTCAATGCTGGGGTGAATTTCGCGATCATTTTCGGGCTGTTCGTGCTGTTCCTGATTTTTTCCGGCACGTTCCCCGGGCCAAGTTTTATTGCGATGTTTCCTGTGCTGGCGATCCAGGTCATCTTTTCGATCGGCCTCGGTATTTCGGTCGGTGTGCTGAATGTGTTCTTTCGCGATGTCGGACAGGCGTTCGCAGTGCTGCTGCAGTTCTGGTTCTGGTTCACCCCGGTGGTGTACCCGGCCTCTATCCTGCCGTCCGCGGTCAAGCCTTACGTCAACTGGAATCCGATGGTGCCCTTGATCGCGGCATACCAGGACATACTGGTGCATGGACGATGGCCACAATGGGAGAGTCTGCTGGTCCCGGCAGCGCTGGCAGTCCTGTTCTGCATAGTGGGCATGCACCTGTTTCGCAAGCGGGTAGGTGAAATCGTCGATGAACTTTGAAGCGCATCATGCGCTGCGTCAACATCGTTGATACGGTCAAGCGCTACAACATCGGCTGGTTACGCGCAGCACGGTAGCTATGTCTCTATAATTCCTTCAAGAACTCCTATTAAAAATGAATAAACCATCTACAGCGATTATTACCGGCATCACCGGCCAGGATGGCGCCTATCTCGCCGAGCTTCTGCTGAGCAAGGGCTATCAAGTGGTCGGCACCTACCGCCGCACCAGTTCCGTGAATTTCTGGCGCATCGAAGAGCTTGGCATCGACAAGCATCCGAATCTGCAGCTGGTTGAATATGACCTGACCGATTTGAGCGCCAGCATCCGTCTGCTGCAATCGACCGGCGCGACCGAGGTGTACAACCTGGCGGCCCAGAGCTTTGTCGGCGTCTCTTTCGATCAGCCGGTGACCACGGCGGAAATTACCGGGATCGGGCCGCTCAACCTGCTGGAAGCGATTCGCATCGTCAATCCGGCAGTGCGCTTCTACCAGGCATCGACCTCCGAAATGTTCGGCAAGGTGCAGGCCATTCCGCAAATCGAGAGCACGCCGTTCTACCCGCGCAGCCCCTATGGCGTGGCCAAGCTCTACGCGCACTGGATCACCATCAATTATCGCGAGTCGTACAACATCTTCGGCTGCAGCGGTATTCTGTTCAATCATGAATCCCCCTTGCGCGGTCGCGAGTTCGTCACCCGCAAGATCACTGACACCGTTGCCAAGATCCGCCTCGGCAAGGCAAGCATGCTGGAGCTCGGCAACATGGATGCCAAACGCGACTGGGGCTATGCGAAGGAATACGTGGAAGGCATGTGGCGCATGCTGCAGGCTGCCGAGCCGGATACTTACGTGCTCGCAACCAACCGTACCGAAACCGTGCGCGACTTTGTGACCATGGCCTTCAAGGCGGCGGATTACCAGCTCGAATGGCGCGGCAAGGGCGAGCAGGAAGTCGCCCTGGATGCTGCCACCGGCAAAACGCTGGTGCGGGTGAATCCCCGGTTCTACCGGCCGTCGGAAGTCGACCTCTTGATCGGTGACCCTGCCAAGGCAAAGGCCAAGCTCGGCTGGGCACCCGCAACCACGCTGGAACAGCTTTGCCAGATGATGGTACAGGCCGATTTGCGCAGAAACGAGCGTGGCTTCTCTTTCTGAAAAGACATTTGTGACTGAACAGCGTCGTGTATTGCTGACTGGCGTCAACGGTTTTACCGGCAAATATGTCCGGGCGGAGCTGGAGGCGGCCGGGTATACCGTGATCGGGGCCGTGGTCGGCGCCCCCTCGGGGCCGAATGAGGTGATCCTTGACATTACCTCATTGGACAATTGCCGCCGTGTGATGGAAACAGTGCGGCCTGATTACGTGATTCACCTGGCCGCAATCAGCTTCGTACAGCATGCGGATGTGGAGGCGTTTTATCATGTGAACGTGATCGGCACGCTCAATCTGATACAGGCGATTGCCGATGCCGGGCTTTCACCGCAGCGCGTACTGGTGGCAAGCAGCGCCAACATCTACGGCAATGCCAAGGCGGGTGTCATCTCCGAGGAACAGCCGCCCGAGCCGGTCAATCACTACGCGACCAGCAAGCTTGCCATGGAGTACATGGTCCGGACCTGGTGCGATCGCCTGCCGATCGTCATCACGCGTCCGTTCAATTACACCGGCGTCGGACAGGCGCCGCATTTCCTGATCCCGAAGATCGTTTCGCACTTCACGCGCCGCGCCGCAGTGATCGAACTCGGGAACCTGGATGTGGAGCGCGATTTCTCGGATGTCCGTATGGTGGCACGCGCCTATCGCGGATTGCTCGAGCATGATTGCGCGGGGCAGGTGGTGAATATCTGCAGCGGTCGTCCATACGCCATACGCGACATCCTTGGGCTCATGCGCGAGATCGCCGGCTATGAAATCGACGTACGGGTGAACCCGGCTTTTGTGAGACATTCGGAGGTCAAGACGCTGGTGGGTTCGACCGAGAAGTTGCGCAGGCTGATCGGTGAACTTAACTATATTCCGCTGGAAGAGACGCTGCGGTGGATGGTCAGCGCGAAATGAGCTCGATCCGCGTGGGCTTGAGCACGACGACGGTTGAGCCGATATTGACGAAGGGTTGTCTGGACGGGATTGGCGTCTATTCCAATGCCTTGCTGCGGGGCTTGCCCGCTTTCGGTTGCGAAGTGACGGGGTATTCGTTTTCCACGCTGCCCGGCAAAGGATCAAAGGGCAAGTTTCGCCTGGGCCGGGCGATGTCGCACTCGTACAGCGCACTGTCGATACGGGATTTTTTGACGCCGGGTTCGGTGAGAAGCGATCTGCCGGTCGATGTGTATCATGCGACCGACTATCGAATCATCAGGATGCATTGCCCGGTGATTGCGACCTTGCACGACGCGATCCCGCTGACGCATCCCGAATGGACCAGAAAGAACCTGAGAGGCATCAAGAACTGGGTGCAGAAGAATGCAGCGCACAAGGCGGACCATGTGATTGCGCTCTCGCGTTTCGCCGTCAAGGAACTGGTGGAGTCGTACGGCATTGATGAACGTCGGATCACGGTCGTGCATTGCGGCGTGGATCCGGCTTGGCAGGAACGTCCGGAGCAGTCCGCGATTGACGAAACATGCAAGATGTATGGCTTGCGTCCGGGATATTTTCTTTTTGTCGGCACGCTGCAACCGCGAAAAAATGTTGAACGAATCGTCGATGCGTACCTGAGCTTGCCGATGGATATGCAGCGTGATCGGCAACTGGTCATCGTCGGGCGGGCTGGCTGGGGATGCGAGGTTTTGTTGAGCAAACTCCGGGCTGCGGTCCAGGATGGCGCCAATATTGTATGGATCAACGACTTGACGCAGGAAGAACGCCTGCGGCACGTGTATGCGGAAGCGGGCGTTTTTGTCTTTCCTTCGCTCTATGAAGGCTTCGGTATTCCTGTTGTCGAGGCCTTTGCATCGGGAGTGCCGGTCGTGACTTCCAGCACGACCTCCTTGCCGGAAGTTTCCGAGGGTGCCGCGCTGGAAGTGGATCCGTTGTCCACTGGCGAGATAAGGGACGCGATGCTGAAACTGGCGACCGATGATATCTTGCGGAGGAAGTGCATTGCCGCCGGTCGCGAACGCGCCGCGCAACTGACCTGGAATCGCACAATGGAAGAGACGGTGGCCGTGTATCGCTCAGTGATCGGAAGCGTGTGACATGTCGGGGACAATCAAGGTTCTTCACGTTTTCAAGACTTACTACCCGGACTCGATGGGCGGCGTGGAGGCGGTCATTCGTCAATTGACGGCGGCCACTGCGCCGATGGGCGTCTCGAACCGGATATTTACACTGAGCTGGCAGGGAAATGCGAGTCCCGTGCTGCGCGAGGGCACCGTGGAGGTGTTGCGGGCGCAGACACATCTGGAAATCGCGTCAACGCCGATCTCCTTCAATGCCCTGCATCTGTTCCGCGATTCGGTGGCGCGCGCCGACCTGGTTCACTATCACTATCCCTGGCCATTCGGGGATGTGCTGAACCTGCTTGCCGGCCATGCCAAGCCTGCGATCCTGACTTACCACTCCGATATCGTTCGCCAGCGCATGCTGATGCCGGCCTACCGGCCGCTGATGCGACGCTTCTTCGCCAACGTGGACATGATTGTGCCGACCTCGCCCAACTACCTCCAGAGCAGCGAGATACTGCAGGAATATCGGGACAAGGCGACCGTCATTCCGATCGGCCTGGATGAAACTTGTTATCCGGAGCCGACGCCCGAGCGATTGCGTTACTGGCGCGAGCAGGAAGGCGAAGGATTTTTCCTGTTTGTCGGTGTGCTGCGTTATTACAAGGGCTTGCATATTCTGCTCGATGCCTGTGCCAATAACAACAGCCGGGTCGTGATTGTCGGCGCCGGTCCGGTCGAAGCGAGTCTGCGACAGCAGGCCACGCGCCTGGGCCTGACGAACGTGCGCTTCGTCGGCGCGGTACCGGACGAGGACAAGGTGGCGCTGCTGAAGTTGTGCAAGGCGGTTGTCTTTCCTTCGCATCTGCGCTCCGAGGCGTTCGGTGTGACCCTGCTCGAAGGCGCCATGTATGGCAAGCCGCTCATCTCATCCGAAATCGGTACGGGCAGCAGCTATGTGAATGTCGACGGGCTGACAGGGATTGTCGTGCCGCCGAGCGATCCGGTGGCGCTGCGAGAGGCGATGCAGCGCCTGGAACATGACCCGGCACTGGCGGAGCAAATGGGGCAACGGGCGCGAGAACGTTTTGTCAGCCTGTTTACGGCGCAGAAAATGGCCAAGGCCTATGTCGAATTGTATGAGCGGGTTCTCGATCAGCGGCAGTTGATGCGTGCAGCGTAGCCAGCGTCAGCTGGGTGTCAGTCCTGATATCCACGAGGATTCGTGTTCTGCCAGCGCCAGTGATCCGCGCACATTTCTTCCAGGCCTTTGCGCGCTTTCCAGTCGAGCAGGGCTTCCGCGTGTGACGGATCGGAATAGCATGTTGCAACATCGCCGGGGCGTCGCTGCGTGATTTCATAGGGAATCGTGATACCGCTTGCTGATTCGAATGCACGGACCACATCGAGCACGCTGTAGCCGCGACCGGTACCCAGGTTCAGCGTAAAGCTGTCGGCAGCGTCGAAGAGGCATGCGAGTGCTGCCACATGCCCTTGCGCGAGATCGACGACATGGATGTAGTCACGGACCCCGGTTCCGTCCGGTGTGGGATAGTCGTCGCCAAACACCATCAGCCGCGGCATGCGTCCCACCGCCACCTGCGCGACATAAGGCATCAGGTTGTTCGGCACGCCGCGCGGGTCTTCGCCGATCAAGCCACTGGGATGCGCACCGACCGGGTTGAAGTAGCGCAGCACTCCCATGGCCCAGGACGGGTCCGATTGGACCAGGTCATGCAATATTTGTTCGACCATCAGCTTCGATCGACCGTATGGGTTGGTCGGCGACAAGGGCGCCGCTTCGGTGATGGGAACGGATTGCGGCGCACCGTAGACGGTTGCAGAGGAACTGAACAGAAAGCGCTTGACCCCTGCCTGCGACAGCGCCTGCAACAGCGTGACCGTGCCGGAGACATTGTTGTCGAAGTACGCGAGCGGTTCTTTGACGGACTCGCCGACGGCCTTGAGTCCTGCGAAGTGGATGGCCGCATCAATTTGATGTTTGACGAGGAGAGCGTCCAGCGCGATCCTGTCGCGGACGTCGACTTGATAAAAATGAATCGGTTTAGCGGTGATTTTCTCGACACGCGACAGCGATACCCGCGAGCTGTTGCAGAGGTTGTCGACCGCGACAACCGCATAGCCTGCAGAAAGCAATTCGACGCAGGTGTGCGAGCCGATATAGCCCGCGGCGCCGGTGACCAGAACCGTTTTGTCCGTATGCATGAATTGACCGCGATTTCGTTGAAAAGCTTGCTGCCAGGAGGCATTCCGAGCGCCGGTGCCGTCGCCAGCACGATTTTCCTGAAAACCTGATCGTGCGAGCTTATGGCCTGATGGTTTCTCCTATATTATAGAGAGTTGGCAATATTTAAATTAAATAAGAATCAGGCGGTTTCGACATTCGTAGCCCGAGGCTGCACAATCGACGCGAACCAGAGATTTCGGGTCTTGCAATACCGGCCAATGCAGGCTAACGCATCGGGCCGAACCGGCATCTTCCGTATGCCGCCTGACGGTATGAATGCGTTTTTCAAGTCTCCAGCAGACCGGCTTTGCCTGCATGGCTCCCGGCAACAAGATTAATTTTTCCGGTGCAAGATCGACATTGAAAACGTGGAGCGGGAAAACCGCTTTTCTTCCGGTTCAAACACAGCATACATGCATTCAATCATAGTCAGCTTTTTCGTCGCATTGATGGTGGGTTTCTTCATCATCAAGCTGTCAGTCGTTAACGAAAAAACCCTGGACTACGAACTGAATGGCGCGCAAAAATTCCACTCCCATCCGGTTCCCCGCATCGGCGGACTGGCAATTTTCATTGCCGTGGCGGCGGGTGCCGGGCTTGCTTACTGGCGTGCTCCTCACATCGGCGCCTGGATATTTCTGCTGCTGTTGTCTTCGACACTCGCATTCGGTTCCGGCATACTGGAAGACTGGACCAAGAACGTCGGCGTTCTGTACCGTTTGATTTTTACGCTGCTCTCGGCGGTGGTCGGCTATTTTCTCTTGCATGCGGCGATCGTCAGGATCGACGTTTCCTTCATTGACTCCTGCCTGAAATTTGCGCCGGTATCGCTGCTTTTTACGGTGCTTTGCGTCGCCGGCATTGCCAACGGCATCAATATCATCGACGGCTTCAACGGACTGGCCGGTGCGATCTCGATATTCATCGCATTGTCGCTTGCCTATGTTTCGATGCAGGTCGGCGATGCGCATGTCACGACGGCGGCACTGGTACTTGCCGGGGCGACAGCAGGATTCATGATCTGGAACTATCCGTTCGGCCTCATTTTCCTCGGCGACGGCGGGGCTTACTTCCTCGGCTTCATGCTGGCGGAGCTGGCAGTCTTGTTGATTGCTCGCAATCCGCAAGTGTCGGCATGGTATGCAGCCCTGCTGATGATTTATCCGGCATTCGAAGTCATCTTTTCGATATACCGAAAGAAATTTGTGCGCGGCATTTCGCCCGGCATACCGGATGGCGTTCATCTGCATATGCTTGTCTTCAAACGTCTGGTACGCTGGACGCTGGGCACACAAGGAGCGCGCGCAAAAACGCGGCGCAATGCATTGACTTCTCCTTATCTCTGGCTCTTGTCCCTGACTGCCATCATCCCGGCCACTTTGTTCTGGCACAGCAAGTGGGTGCTCGTCGGATTTTGTGCACTATTTGTAGTCGGCTATACATGGCTGTATGCGCAAATCGTACGATTCAATGCGCCGCAGTGGATGATCCTGCGGAAGAAGAAATAACGTTTTGCTTTTAGTTGATTTTGAGGTTTTGTTTTATGTCCGTACTTTCACCGAGCATTTTCAAGGCATACGATATCCGCGGCATCGTGGGCAAGACACTGGACATCGGCATCGCCCGCCAGATCGGCCA